>NZ_JAAGOW010000003.1 GCF_010499245.1 Variovorax sp. WS11 | reverse complement strand
CGAGCAGGGTCCAGACCCGGCTGAACACGGGGTCGCCCGTGGCGGACAGGCCGGCGGGCGCCTCGCCCGGGGCGGCCGGCACCAGCAGGGCGTCGAGCCCGTTCATCAGGGCGCGCACGGTGCGCCGGCCCGCGTCGGCCTGCGCGAGCGCCTGGCGGTAGTCGGCTTCGGCGCAGTCGCGTCCGCTTTGGAGCAGGGTATGCAGGGCTGCGCTGAGCTGTTCGGGATGCAGGCGCCATTCGATGTCGAGCTGGCGCGCGGCCTCGTAGGCCATCACCGTCTTCTGCGCCGCCAGCAGCCCGGCCGTCGCGGCAGGCATCGTGGCGTCGCGCAGGACGGCGCCGGCCGCTTCGGCGAGGCGCAGCGCCTGCTCGAAGGCGGCGGCGCCGCCGGCATCCGCCGCGGGCCATTCATGGGTGCGGCAGACGCCCAGGCGCAGCGCGCCCGGTGCCGGCGGCTGCAGGGGCTCGAAGGCAGCGCCGGCCATCGCGCAGCGCATCAGCTCCAGGTCGTCGGCGCTGCGCGCCAGCCAGCCCAGCGTGTCCAGCGAGGGCGAGAAGGGCTTGATGCCTTCCAGGCTCGCGAGTCCGAAACCCGGCTTGAGCGCGAACACGCCGCAGTAGGAGGCCGGCCGGATCAGCGAACCCGCTGTCTGCGTGCCGAAGGCGAGCGGCACCATGCCGGCGGCCACTGCGGCGGCCGAGCCGCTGGAGGAGCCGCCGGGCGTGTGCGCCGGGTTGCGCGGATTGGCGGTGGGGCCGGGCTGGAAGTAGGCGAATTCGGTGGTCACGGTCTTGCCCATCACCACCGCGCCGGCCGCGCGCGCCGCGCTCACGCAGTGCGCGTCGGCGGCAGGGCGGAAACCGTCGTAAATCGGCGAGCCGTAGCGCGTGGGCAGGTCCGCCGTTGCGATGATGTCCTTGACGCCCAGCGGCACGCCGCCCAGCAGCCCGGGCACGCCGCGCGCATCGAGGGCGCGCGCCGCCGCCAGCGCGCCTTCGGCATCGAGATGCTGCCAGGCGTGGATCGAGGGCTCATGCTCGGCGATGCGATCGAGGGCAGCGCGGGCCACGGCCTCGGCGCTCAGTTCGCCGCGGGCCAGGCCCTGCCGCACCGCGACGGCAGTCATCCCGGCGTAGGCGCTGCCGTTCATGCCAGAACTCCCGCGCCGCGCAGCGCCGCGATGTCCTCGTCGCTGCGGCCGAGGATTTCGCGCAGCAACGCATCGCCGTGCTCGCCCACCCTCGGCTCGCGCACGACCTGCGCCGTGCCGCCGCCGGCGAAGCGGGCCGGCTGCGGCACGATGCCGATCTCGCCGAACACCGGATGCGGCACCCGCGTCTCGACCCCGCGTGCGCGCACCTGCTCGGAGGCCATCGCCTGCCCGAGGTCGTGCACCGGGCCGGCCGGGATGTCGTGGGCCTGGCAACGCGCCACTGCCTCGTCGACCGTCAGGCCCGAGAGCCAGTCGGCGATCAGCGCGCGCAGTTCGGCCTGGTGCGTGCGGCGCGAGGCGCCCTCGGCAAAGCGCGGGTCCGCGGCCAGCGCGGGCCGGTCCATCGCCTCGCACAGCTGTGCGAACAGGGCATCGGTGGGCACCACCAGCGTCAGGTGGCCGTCGCGCGCGGCGAAGCAGTCCACCGGCACGGTGACCGGGTGGCGGTTGCCCACCCGCCCGGGCGCGCGGCCGGTGGCGCGCAACTGGCTCAAGCCCGTCATCTGCAGCGACATCATGGCGTCGAACATCGCGAGGTCGATGGTCTCGCCGGTGCCCGTGCGGTTGCGCGCCTGCAGCGCGGCCAGCACGGCCCAGGAACCGAAGAGGCCGGTCCACAGGTCGCTGATCGATTCGCCCGTCGCGGTGGGCGGGCCCGCGGGATCGCCGGTCAGCGACATCAGGCCCGACATGCCCTGGATGATCAGGTCGTAGGCTGGCAGACCCGTGGCCGGGCCGTGCTGGCCGAAGCCGGAGATGCTCAGATAGACCAGCCGCGGGTGGAGGGCCCGCAGCGTACCGGCGTCCACATGGAGCCGCTTCGCCACGCCGGGGCGGAAGTTCTCCACCACCACGTCGGCCGTGGCCGCGAGCTCCGCCACGATGGCCTGCGCGCGTTCGTCGCGCAGGTTGAGCGCCAGGCTCTTCTTGTTGCGGTTGATCATCGAGAAGTAGACGCTCGTGCCTTCGAGGAAGGGGCCGAAGTGGCGCGCGTCGTCGCCGCCCGGCGCCTCGATCTTGATCACCTCGGCGCCGAGGTCGGCCAAGAGCGCGGTGCAGTACGGTCCCGAGAGCACGCGCGACAGGTCGATCACGCGCAGGCCGGTCAGCAGTCCCATGGATGCATCTCCTCGGATTCAGAGCGAAGGCAGTTGAAGGCGATGGCGTGCCGCGGCCTCGATCGCGATGGGGTAGCCCGCATCGGCATGGCGCATCACGCCGGTGGCCGGGTCGTTCCACAGCAGCGTCTCGATGCGGCGTGCGGCGTCGGCCGAGCCGTCGGCCACCACGGCCATGCCGGCATGGGTGGAATAGCCGATGCCCACGCCGCCGCCGTTGTGCACGCTGACCCACGATGCGCCGCAGGCCGAGCTCAGCAGCGCGTTGAGGATCGGCCAGTCGGCCACGGCATCGGAGCCGTCGAGCATGCCCTCGGTCTCGCGGTTGGGGCTGGCGACCGAGCCCGAGTCCATGTGATCGCGGCTGATGGCAACCGGTGCCGAGAGCTCGCCGCTGGCCACCATCTCGTTGATGGCGAGGCCCGCGCGGTGCCGCTCGCCCAGGCCCAGCCAGCAGATGCGCGCGGGCAGCCCCTGGAAGCGGACGTGCTCGCGCGCCAGCGCCAGCCAGCGCTGGAGGGGCGCGTCGTCGGGGAAGAGCTGCGCGAGGCGCGCATCGGTCTTGTAGATGTCCTGCGGGTCGCCCGACAGCGCGACCCAGCGGAACGGGCCCTTGCCGCTGCAGAACAGCGGCCGCACGTAGGCCACCACGAAGGAGGGGAACTCGAAGGCGCGCGCCACGCCGCCGTCGAAGGCGACCTGGCGGATGTTGTTGCCGTAGTCGAAGACTGGGATGCCCATGTCCTTGAAGGCCAGCATCGCCTCGACGTGCGCGGCGATCGAGGCGCGCGCCGCCGTCTCCACCGCGGCCGGGTCGGCGGCACGCCCTTCGTTCCATTGCTGCTCGGTCCAGCCCGCGGGCACGTAGCCGTTGCGCAGGTCGTGCGCCGCGGTCTGGTCGGTTACCACGTCGGGCCGCATGCCGCCCGCCTGCGCACGGCGCACGAGCGCGGGCAGCATCTCGGCGGCATTGCCCAGCAGCCCGACCGACAGGCCGATGCGGCGTTCCTTCGCGTCGGCGATCAGCGTCAGCGCATCGTCCAGGTCGCGTGCCTGGCGGTCGAGGTAGCCGGTGCGCAGCCGCATGTCGATGCGGCTCTGCTGCGCCTCCACCACCAGCACCGCGGCCCCTGCCAGGCGACCGGCCAGCGGCTGGGAGCCGCCCATGCCGCCCAGGCCCGCGGTCAGCAGCCAGCGGCCGGCCAGCTCGCCGCCGAAGTGCTGGCGCGCCACTTCGCAGTAGGTCTCGTAGGTGCCCTGCACCGTGCCCTGGCTGCCGATGTAGAACCAGGAGCCAGCAGTCATCTGGCCGTACATCATGAGGCCCTGGCGCTCGAGCTCGTTGAAGTGGCTGGCCGTGGACCAGTGCGGCACCAGGTTGGCATTGGCGATCAGCACGCGCGGCGCGCCGGCGTGCGTGCGGAACACCCCGACCGGCTTGCCCGACTGCACCAGCAGCGTCTCGTCGGGCCGCAGCCGCTGCAGGCTGGCGACGATACGCTCGTAGGCCTCCCAGTTGCGTGCCGCCTTGCCGATGCCGCCATAGACCACCAGGTCGTCCGGACGCTCGGCCACCTCGGCGTCGAGGTTGTTCATGAGCATGCGCAGCGCGCCTTCGATGCTCCAGTTGGCGGTGTTCAGTTGCGTCCCGCGCGGCGCGCGCACCGGGCGCGGGCCTGCGGATATCAGCCGGTCGTTCATGCCAGGTCTCCGAAAGTTTCGGCCAGCAGCACGCTCTTGCCGACCGTGCCGCGCTGCGCCAGGTCCTGCAGCGCCAGCGGCAGCTCGGCAAAGGTATAGCTGCGCCCCGGCGCAATGCGGATCGCGCCGCGCGCATGCAGGCCGAGCAGTGCATCGACGGCGCGCTGCACCTGCGCCAGGCTCCAGTCGTGCGACCAGTAGACGCCGAGCGCCGAAAGGTTCTTCAGCAACAGGCGGTTGGCGGGGATCTGCGGAATCTGGCCACTGGAGAAGCCGACCAGCAGCAGCCGGCCGTTGCGCGCGATGCAGCGCAGGCTCTGCAGCGTGGCATCGCCGCCCACGGTGTCGACCACCACGTCGGCGCCGCCGTGCTCGCGCACGATGTCGGCCCATGAGTCTTCCATGCTGACCACCTCGTCGGCGCCGGCGGCGCGGCAGGCCTCGAACTTGGCGCGGTGGCCGACCAGCGCGATCGCGCGCGCGCCCGCCGCGCGCACCAGCTGCAGGCAGGCCAGGCCCACGCCGCCGGCCGCCGCATGCACCAGCACGGTCTCGCCCGGCTGCAGCCGCGCACGCTCGTGCAGCGCGATCCAGGCCGTGGGCCAGACCACCGGTAGCGTCGCGGCCGCGGCATCGTCCAGGCTCTCCGGCAGTCGGATCGCCATCGTCTCGCGCACCGCGGCGCAGTCGGCAAAGCCGCCCCATTCCACCTTGGCCGCGATGCGGTCGCCCACGCGCAGCGTGCTGCCCGGCGGTGCCTCGACCACACGGCCGGCGATCTCCTGCCCGGGCGAGAAGGGCGGCGGTGGCTTGACCTGGTACTGGCCCTTGAGCATCAGCAGGTCGGAGAAGTTGAGCGCCGCCGCCGTGATCTGCACCAGCACCTCGCCCGCTTGGGGCACGGGGCGCGGGACCTCGAGGCGCTGGAGGGCGGCGATGCCGGTGGGCTGGTCCACCAGCCAGGCTTTCATCGTCGGCTTGTTCATGTGGGTCACGCGGAACCCCCATTGCTAGAATGAATTTTCCCCACCGTCCCGGAAGCGCCGTGCCCCCAGTCCAAGGCGATCGAACGGCAGGCGAGGGCAGCGCCGAAATTCGCGCGCCCGACTTCTCGCTGCGCCAGCTCTCCTATTTCGTCGCGGTCGCGCGCCACCAGTCGCTGCACAAGGCGGCCGATGCGCTGCATGTCTCGGCGCCCGCAGTCTCGGCCGCCATCGCGCACCTGGAGGCCACGCTCAACGTCCAGCTGTTCCAGCGCCGCCATGCGCGCGGCCTGGTGCTGACCGAGGCCGGCAGCGCCTTCGCGGTGGAGTGCCGCAACCTGCTGCAGCAGGCCTGGGAAATCGGCTCGGGGCGGCTGATGGACCATCACGAAGTCCAGGGCCATGTGCACCTGGCTTGCTTGTTCTCCTTCGCGCCCTTTGTCATCCCGCCGCTGATGCGCCAGTTTGCCGATCGCTTTCCGAAGGCGCGGCTGTTCTGGCACGAGGGTCATCACGAGTACCTGCTCGAAGGCCTGCAGACCGGCGCCTTCGACCTTGCGCTGATGTACGACTTCGAGGTGCCCTCGGGCATCGAGTGCATCGTGCTGCGGCCCGCGCCGCTGCAGGCGGTGCTGCCGGCGGGGCATCCGCTGCTGGGCAAGCCGAAGCTCACCATCCGCGAGCTCGCGACCGAGCCACTGATCCTGCTGGACCTGCCGCGCACGCGCAACTACATGCTGTCGGCCTTCAGCGCCGACGGCGTGGCGCCGCGCATCGCGCACCGCGTCTACTCGATGACCATGCTGCTCGGGCTGGTGGCCAACGGCCACGGCTTCTCGCTCCTGAACTTCTGCCCCCCCGACACGCACTCGCGCGAGCTCGAGTCCACGCTGCGCACGCCCAACCTGGTGCTGGCGCATTCGCATCGCTACCGCTTCACGCGCACCGCGGCCGCGGTGGTGGAGATCGTCACCACGCTGGTCGACGACCTGGCCTTCACGGCTGGCTGAATCCGGGCTGCGGCGCATCGCGGCCTCACTGAGCGGTGGCGAGCTCGAACTTGCCGCTCTTCACCGTCAGCATGACCACACTCTCGGGCTTGGTGCCGAAGTGATCGGTGGGCGAGTAGGCGTAGAACGCGGTCACGCCGACATGGCTCTTCGTGCCTTCGATCGCGTCGCGCACGGCCGCCGGGTCGGTGCCGGCCTTGCGGATCGCCTCCATCAGCAGCATCGCCGCGTCGTAGCCGTTGCCGGCGAAGGTGGCGGGCAGCTTGCCGTACTTCTTCTCGTAGTCGCGCACGAAGCCCTCCACCACTGCCTTCTGCGCGTCGCCGGCCGGCAGCGAGGCGGTGACGTAGAGCTTGGACGAGGGCAGCAGCACGCCGTTGGCCGAATCGCCGGCCAGACGCAGGTAGTTGAAGTCGTTGGCCGAATGCGCCAGGTACAGCGGCGTCTTGATGCCCAGCGCACGATGGTTCTTGGTCGAAATGGCCAGGCCCGGTCCGGTGGCCCAGGCCACGGTGGCCTGAGCGTCGGAGCCGCGGATCTTGGTGAGCTGCGGCGAGATGTCGGTGTCGGCATTGCCGAAGGTTTCCTTGGCGACGATCTGCACGCCGAAGTCGCCCGCCAGCTTTTCCAGCGAATCGCGGCCGCTTGTCCCGAAGGCCACATCGGAATTCAGGATGGCGATCTTCTTGATGCCCTTGGCCTGCATGTCCTTGAGCATCGCGGTCTGCACCACCACGTCGGTCAGCGGCGCGAGGAAGGTGAACTTCTTCTGCTCGGGCGGCAGCACGATGCCGCGCGAGGCGCCGTTGGAGATCATCGGCACCCGGGCCTTCTCGATGGTGTCGACCACCGCGAAGGAAGAGCCGCTGCTCATCGGGCCGACGATCGCGACCACCTTCTCCTGCTCGATCAGCCGCTTGGCGGCCGACACCGTCTTGGTGTTGTCGCTCTCGGAGTTCACGTTCACGAACTGCACCTTGCGGCCGTTGATGCCGCCGGCCGCGTTCACCTGCTCGACGGCGAGCATCGCGCCATCCAGGCCGGGCTGGCCCAGCGAGGCGACGAAGCCGGAGGTTTCGAGCAGGCCGCCGATCTTGATGTCCTGGGCCTGGACGCCGGCCGAGACCAGCAGGGCGAGGGCAAGGGCTGCGAAGCGTTTCATGGTGGGTTCCTTCAGGGTTGCAGATCGGTGAAAACGTCGGCGAGCGCCTGCTCGAAGTGCGCGACCGAGGCTTGCCAGATGCCGCCGCCGATGCGGCCGCGCTCGCCCCGCGCGTCGAGCACGCCGAGCGCCACCACGGGCGCCTTGCGCGTGCCGGCCACGGCGCGCGCCGAGAGGCCGCAGCGCGCGTGCGATGCGGCGAAGGCCGGGTGCACGTCCCACAGCAGTGCGCGCGCGAGCGCCTCGGATGCTTCGGGCAGCCAGGCGCCGAGCGCCTGCATCTGCACCGGCGCATGGGCGAAGGCCATGGCGCCGAGCCCGAAGGCCTCGATCAGCGCGCTGTCGCCGATGGCGGGCAGGCGGTCGGATTCGGCGGCGCCGTCCTCGAGCTTGCCCACCGGCGGCGAGGACGCCGCCGTGTACCAGCGGCCCGGCCGGGCGGCGAGCTGCAGGCCCATCTGCACGCCGTTGCCGCCCATGGCGGTGACGAAGGCGCTGCCGGCGATGCCCTCGGCGGCTCCCAGCATGCACTTGACGGCGGCCATCCAGAGGTTGAGGAAGAAGCTCGGCGAGGCCGACAGGAAGCGATGCGCCTCGCTGCTCGGCCCCTCGCCGGGCGGCAAGGCGAAGGCCTGCATGAGCAAGGCCGTGGCCGCCTGCGTGCGTCCGTGGCAGTCGTCGCCATCGGCCAGCGCCTGGTCGGCGATCGGCAGCAGGTCGATGCCGCGCCGGCATGCGGCGCGGATGGCATCGGCGAAGGGGCCGTTGAGCCAATGGAGGTGCGTCACGACCTCGGGACCCGGCAACCCCAGGCGCAGGGCCGGGCCGCTGCCGCCGTTGAGCGGCGCATGGGCGGGCCTCGCCGTGCCGGCGGCATCGTGCACCACCTGCACCTGCTGCGAAGGCGACAGCACCGAGGCCAGCGGCACGGCGCAGCGGTGGTCCTGCGCGGGCGCGAGGCGGATGCGGCCGTCGGCCAGCATCGCGAGCGCCTCGCTGCGGGCCTCGGCCCAGCCTTCGAACACGAGCGCCGCAGCGGCCGAATTCGCGACCGGGGCCGGTACGGCGGCAGCGTTCTCGAAGGGCGGTCCGGCGTGCAGCACGGTGCGCTCGGGGAAGTCGATGACTTCGCTGGCAGACCGCAGATCGATGAGCTGCGGACGCACCCGCGCGATCGCATCGAAGGCGAGGGCGTCCGCTTCGTTCTTCATGCCGCGGCCACCATCGGTTCGTTCGCCGCGCCCGGATCGTCGCCTTCCCACCCCAGGTAGGCCTGCGTGATGTCCGGCCGCTCCAGCAGCTCGCGGCTGGTCCCCTGGGCCACCAGCCGGCCGTTGACCAGGATGTAGGCGCGGTCGGCCACCTGCAGTGCCGAGCGCGCGTTCTGCTCCACCATCAGCACCGTGACGCCCAGCTGCGTGAGACGCGGCAGCGACTCGAGGATCTCGCGCGAGACCTGCGGCGCGAGGCCGAAGGAGGGCTCGTCCAGCATCAGCAGCTTCGGCCGGTTCATGAGTGCGCGGCCGATTGCGAGCATCTGGCCCTCGCCGCCCGAGAGCGTGCCGGCCTGCTGGTGCAGCCGCTCGCGCAGCCGCGGGAAGAAGCGCAGCACTTCCTCGAGCACCTCGTCCATCTCGGCGGCGGCACGGCCCATGGGCCACAGCAGATTCATCAGCCCGGCCTTGCGCACCTGCGCATAGCGCCCGACCAGCAGGTTGTCGCGCACGCTCAGCGCCGGGAAGAGGGCGCGGCCTTCGGGCGCGAGGCTGATGCCGAGGCCGGCGCGCGCCTCCAGCGGCACGCCCGCGAGATCGGCGCCATTGAAGTGCAGCCGGCCCGCGGCCGGCGGCTCGGCACCCGCGATGGCCTTCAGCAGGCTCGACTTGCCGGCGCCGTTGGCGCCGATCAGCGCGACGATCTCGCCCTGGCGCACCTCGAGGCTGACCTGGTCCAGCGCCGTCAGGCCGTCGTAGCGCACGACGAGCCGGTCGATGCCGAGCAACTGCGGCGCGATCGAGGCGGTGGCGGCCGGCCGCACCGTCGCGGCCACGTCGGTATTGCCGAGGTAGGCCTCGATCACGGCCGGGTCGGCGCGCACCGCATCCGGCAGGCCGCGCGCGATCATGCGACCGTGGTCGAGCACCACCATGCGCTCGGCCAGCCGGCCCACGAAGCCCAGGTCGTGCTCGACGAAGACCACCGTGCTGCCGCGCTGGCGGATGCGCAAGATCACCTCGACCAGCAGGTTCTTCTCCACTGTGTTGAGACCGGCGCCGGGCTCGTCGAGGATCAGCAGCTCGGCGCCCGTGGCCAGCGCGCGTGCCACTGCGAGCAGGCGCTGCTGGCCGGCTGTCAACTGGGTCGCGGGGGCTTCGGCGAGGTGGTCGAGGCCCACCACCTGCAATTGCTTCAGTGCCTCCTCGCGCAGCTGCTGCCCCACGCGCTGTGCGCGGCCGATGCCCAGCAACCCGTCGAGCACGCCGCTGCCGCTCTTCGCCACGCCGGCGGCCATCACGTTCTCGCGCACCGAGAGGCCGCGCAACACCTCGGCGCCCTGGAAAGTGCGCACGAGGCCGCGGCGGTTGACCTGCTCGGCCGGCAGGTGGTCGATGCGCTCGCCCTTGAAGCGCACCTCGCCGCTGTTCGCGGGCACCGCGCCCGAGATCACGTTGAGCATGGTGGACTTGCCCGCGCCGTTGGGGCCGATCAGCGCCAGGATCTCGCCCCGGCGCACGTCGAAGGACACGGCGTCGAGCGCCTGGAGCCCGCCGAAACGGCGGCAGACCTCGCGCACGTCCAGGAGGATCTCGCCTCTGCTCATGCCGCAGACTCCTTGTGCGCAGGCACGACCCGGCGATACAGGTCGACCAGCCCGGCCAGCAGCCCGCGCGGGCAGTAGATCATCACCACCACCAGCAGCACGCCGTAGATCACCACGTCGTAGCGGCCGAAGGGCTTGAGCAGCTCGCTGATCAGCACCACGAAGAACACGCCGAAAAGCACGCTCCAGGTGCCGGCGAAGCCGCCCAGCGCGACGATCAGCAGCAGTCGGATCGAAAAGCCGACGTCGAAGGGCCCGGGGCTGATGTAGCCCAGCCAGTGGGCGTAGAGCGCGCCGCCCAGGCCGGCGTAGGCGCCGCTGAGCGCCATGATCTGCCTCTTGAGCCGCGCGCTCGCGATGCCGATGGAGCCGGCCACCGGCTCGCTCTCCGCCACCACGCGCATGCTGAGGCCGGCCGGCGACTGCACCAGGTTGCCCGCCAGCAGCATGCCGATCAGGCAGACCCCCCAGACCAGCGGGTACATCGCCATGTCGGAGCCGAGGGCGAAGCCGGCGAAGGACAGCGGCCGGATGTCGGGCAGTCCGTCCTGCCCGCCGGTCAGCCAGCGCCATTCGACGAAGCCCACGTGCACGATGATGCCGAAGGCCAGCGTCGCCATCGCGAGATGGTGGCCGCGCAGCCGGAACACCAGCCAGCCGATGGCCCAGGCCGCCAGCGTGGAAAGCGCGGTGGCGAGCACCAGCGCCAGCCAGGGGCTCAGGCCCAGCGACTTGGTGGCGATGGCCGATGCATAGGCGCCCAGGCCCACGAAGGCCGCATGCCCGAGCGAGATCTGGCCGGTGTAGCCCATCAGCAGCGACAGGCCCAGGGCTGGCAGCGCGAACAGCGCCGCCACCACGAAGAGGTTGGTCAGGTAGGCATTGCCGATCGCATACACCGCGGCCAGGAAGCCCGCCAGGAGCAGCAGCTTCTTCATCATCGCTTCACCGTGCCGAGTTCGCCGAGAAGGCCGCCCGGGCGCAGGAAGAGGAAGACCAGCAGCATCACGAACGCGATCGCGTTCTTGAAGCCGGAGCTCAGGTAGCCGGTGGAAAAGGCTTCGAGCAGGCCGAGCACCAGCCCGCCGAGCGCGGCGCCGATGGGGTTGCCGAAGCC
Source organism: Variovorax sp. WS11 (assembly GCF_010499245.1). GTDB lineage: Bacteria > Pseudomonadota > Gammaproteobacteria > Burkholderiales > Burkholderiaceae_C > Variovorax. Next base: position 778,720 of record NZ_JAAGOW010000003.1, on the reverse strand, counting down.
GCCGATGATGCAGGCCACGAACCCTTTGATGCCGAGGAAGACGCCGCTGTCGTACTGCATGAGCGCGATGGGCGCGACGATCACGCCGGCGATGGCACCCGTCAGCCCCGACAGCAGGAAGCCGATGGCGCGCATCGTGCGCGTGGGAATGCCCATCAGGCCCGCGGCACGGGGGTCCATGGCGCAGGCGCGGTAGGCCTTGCCGAGGTAGGTGCGCGTGTAGAACACGTAGAGCGCCACCATCAGCAGCGCGGCGCTGCCCAGGATCCAGAGCGCTTGCGGCGGCACGGTCACGCCGCCCAGGCTGATCGGCTGCTCGCCCGAGAAGGCGGGCAAGGGCTGCGCATCGGTGCCCCAGACGAGCACGGCGATGCCCTGGAAGGCCACGCCCACGCCGATGGTGATGATGATGCCGCGCATCACGTCCGGGCCCGCCGGCCGAATCGCCACGCGCTCCATCACGACCCCCAGCAGTCCGACCGCCAGCACCGAGGCCGCGATCGCCACCGGCAGCGAGGCGCCGAAGCCCAGCAGGCCCACCGCGCCGAGGGCGCCCAGCATCGAGGCGTCGCCCTGCGCGAAGTTCACGATGCCGGTCACGTTGTAGACCGCCGTGTAGCCGATTGCGATCAGGCCGTAGATGCAGCCCACCACCAGGCCGGAGGCCAGGTACTGGAAGAACTCGGTCATGCCGGCGTCCCCGCGGGTGCGACCTGCATCCACGACTCGGAGAACGCGAGGAAGGCGGTGCTCTTCTTCGTGTCGGCGAAGTCGCGGATCGCGATACGGCCCTTCAGCGGCTTGCCGTTGATGGTGACTTCGGCCTCCGCGGCGTCGAGGAACAGGCTGTACATCTGGTGCTCCTGGGTCGGGCCCTTCTCGGCCGGCATGTCGACCGCATAGGGCTGGCCGAGGCCGCCCCAGGTCATCACCACCTCGAAGCCGTCGGACTTCACGATCTCCTGGTAGCGCGAGCGCGTGTCGCCGGCGCGCTGCACCTCGGTGGCCGCCAGGTAGCTGATCGCGCCGATGCCCGGCGAGACGCGGAAGGAGGCGAAGCGCGAGAAGAACCGGTCGACCAGGAAGCGCGCCAGCGCCTCGTTGTCGCTGATGCAGAAGTTGTGCACCTCGGGCAGGCCGCGGGCGGTGCCGGGCTGGTCGAGCACGACCACGCCGCTGCCCATGCCGTAGGGCGAATAGACCACGCGGAAGAAGGTGGCCAGGCCGGTCCAGGGGCCGTCCTGCCTTTCCTTCAGGTAGATGCCGGGGTTCTCGCCGGTCCAGTCGACGCGGCCGGGGTGGATGGGGGATGGCATGGAAGAGCGCTCCTCGATGACGATGGGTTCGGGTGTCGAAGGGCCTTCAGGCCACGGCTTCGCGCTGTCGCTCGGCGAACTCGCGGATCAGTGCGCGCACCTGCTGCAGCCGGTCGGCCTGCTCCTGGTGCGGGCCCTTGACGACGATCTCGGTGATGGCCTTGCTGACGGCCCGCAAGAGCGCGCCGTCGGCCTCGCGGTCACCGCCGCGCGCGGGCACGGGCACGACCGTGTCGTGCGTGTAGGTGGGGATCAGGCCGCCGCTGCGCACCGGCGAGAGGGTGGGCTCGCCGCCCTCGGCCACGCGCTTGATCTGGCGGCGCAGCAGCTGGCGCAGCATGGCCACGCCGCGGTCGCAGCGCGTGAGGTTCTCCAGCGCGTGGATCGCGATCGGGCGCTGCGAGATCTGCGCGTCGTAGTCGCCGGGGATGCGCTGGCGCTCCTCGTAGGGCCGATCGCCGCCCTGGCCGAAGAAGTCCACCGACTCGGGGCCGCACCGGCTCTCGTCGGCCAGGCCGCGCGGGTCGGCATCGGCATGAAAGTGGCGCCAGCCGATGATGCGGCAGGTCGTGTTGTCCACCGGCGTGGTCCAGCGCGTGATGGCGACGCGCGCGAACTCCTTCGGGGTCGAGCCATCTTCCCACACATGGCCCACCTGCGCCAGGTTGGGCAGCAGGATGTCGTTGGAGCGCACCCAGACGTTGTCGCCCCAGCGGCGCGAGGTCACGTAGATCATGCCGGTGGGCGTGGGCACGAAGTCCATCTCCGGCAGTTCGCCCCAGACGTCCGCGAAGTGCGAGAAGCTGATGCGCGTGTGCAGGAACACCGCGTGCGCCGGGTCCATCACGTTCTCGTGCACCTGCAGCCAGTTGCAGGGGTAGGTGATGTAGTAAGGCACCAGCCGGTCGCCCGGATGCTCGTAGGAGTCGTAGATCGGGAACTCGGGCTTCAGTGCGGGTGGGCCGAAGTAGCCGAAGACCAGGCCCTTGTACTCATGCACCGGGTAGGCGCCGTGGCAGAGGCTGTGGCGCAGCGTGGATTCGGGCGGGTCGCCGGGCGTCTCGAGGATGGTGCCGTCCACGCCGTACAGCCAGCCGTGGTAGCAGCAGCGCAGGCCGTTGTCCTCGCAGATGCCGAACTCGAGCGAGCTGCCGCGATGGCTGCAGTGCGGCTCCAGCAGGCCGACCTGCCCGTTCTTCGCACGGAACAGCACCAGCGTCTCGCCGAACATGCGCACCTTGACCGGCAGCTCCCCCAGCTCGGAGGACAGCGCCACGGGCTGCCAGAAGCGGCGCAGGTATTCGCCGGCCGGCGAGCCGCGCTCGACATGGGTGAGATCCGCGTCCTCGGCCGGCGTCTGCTCGCGCTCGTAGGCCGAAAACGGTTTGATCAACAGGACCTTGTAGGACATCCGTGGCTCCGTGCATGCCCCGTGGGACGGGCGATGCGAGGGATCGTAGGGATGGCCGGAGGTCTGGACAATTCACATGATCGATGCGGAGAGTTCAGCTTTTCCGAACGTCAGGGTTCACCCGCACCCGATACCAACACGTGGTATCTTTTGAACAAGTTTGCCGCATCAGCGCCCATCAAAACCACCGGCCGCAGCACGCGCGAACGTAGCCGCGCGGCTCACCAGGAGTCATCGCCATGGAACACATGATTCAGCTGCACATCGAGAAGCTGCCCGAGGGCGTGTACCTGGCCACCAGCGACGAGGTGCAAGGCCTCATCGCGCAGGGCCGCACGATTCAGGAGACCATCGAGATCGCGCGCGATGTGGCCAGGAAGTTGATCGAGGCGCAGAGCGGCCCCATCAACCCCCCGCTGCGGCCGGTACGCGAGGTCTTCGACTACCCGCTCATCGTCGCCACCTGATGGGCGCGCTGGCGGGCTTTCGGTATCGGGACATCGTCAAGCGCCTGAAGCAACTCGGCTTGGAATTCCACCGCCAGGCGGCGGGCTCGCACGAGATCTGGTTCAACCCGGCGCTGAACCGGTACACCACCATTCCCAACCACCCCGGCGACATGCCCGAGGGAACGCTGCGCGCAATCCTCAAACAGGCCGGCATCGACGCCGAGTCCTTCGTGCAAAAGTAGGGACGCCCGAGGTCCCGCCAGATGGCAGCCTCGGAATTCGTCAGGCGGCCACGGCCCGCTCCGGCGCGAACATCGCCTCCATCTCGCGGCGCAGCTTGTACGCATGCGTGCCGGTGTCCATCGCCACATCGGCCCAGCAAAGGCTCTGCCCCTTCTTCACCGGGCGCACCAGCTTCACGTTGTGCGCGAGCCCGAGCGGCAGTCCGCCGAGCCGCATCGAGCGCTCCGCCGGCAGCAGCTTGCCCCACACCGTGTAGCCGCCTTCGCCGTCGAGCGTCTCGCCCGCCGCGAGGTCGCGCTTGGCGGTGGCGACCACGTCGGCGTTCCAGCAGGTGGCCACGCCGGTGGGCTCGCCGCGCAGCGCCACGCTCGCCACCGAGACGCCGACCTCCAGGCCGATCAGGTGCCAGCGCTTGTAGAGCGTGAAGTAGCGCCCGCTCGGGTCGGTGTGGGCGTTGTATTCCTCGAAGCAGTTCCTGATGTAGTCGGTCTCGGCCTCGACCGTGACCCACACGCCCATGCGGATGTCGTAGGGGATGCGGCGGCCGTCGGCCTCCAGCGAGGACACCACCTCCACCATGCCCTTGCGCTCGAGCACGCCGCCTTCGCTCTTCGGCCGCGTGACGAAGGGGATGTCCTCCACGCTGGCCGGCGGGTAGAGCAGGCCGTCGGAGGGCACGCCGAGCCCGGTGGCGTTGGCGACCGCCGCGCTCTCGATCGAGGGCTTGGAGCCGTCGAGGAAGCTGTTGAACATCTTGGGGTTGAGGCCGCCGCGCTTCGCCTGCTCGGGCGTGAGGCCGTAGTGGCCCCACACCGTCTCGGGCGTCGATTCGCTGAAATGCGGCAGCCACTTGTGGCCGCGCCCGGCCGCCACCACCGGGAAGCCGCAGGTGCGCGCCCAGTCGACCAGGTCGCAGATCAGCGCCGGCTGGTCGCCGAAGGCGAGCGAGTACAGCACGCCGGCCTGCTGCGCGCGGCGCGCGAGCAGCGGGCCGCAGAAGGCGTCGGCCTCCACCGTGACGTTGACCACGTGCTTGCCGTGCGCGAAGGCATCGAGGCAGTGCTCCACGGCGGCGACGGGGTTGCCGGTGCACTCGACCACGATGTCGATGGACGGCTCGCGCGTCAGGGCCTGCCAGTCCTCGGTGATCCAGGTCGTGCCGTTCTGCAGCGCCTCCTGCACCGAGCGGGCGGCGGCGCGCTCGGGCTTCCAGCCGACGCGCTCGAGGTTCGTGCGCGCCGCATCGGGAGACAAGTCGGCGATGGCCACGAGTTGCACGCCGGGGGTGCGCGGGATCTGCGCCAGGTACATGGCGCCGAACTTGCCGGCGCCGATCAGGCCGATGCGCACCGGCTTGTTCTCGGCGGCGCGCTGCTGGAGTCGTTGATGCAGGCTCATGGCTTCAGGTCCTTGCGGTGTGGTCGATGTTCTCGGCGCCGCGCGAACTCCAGGCGGTCGATCAGCTCCTGGGGAAGTCGCCGCGCCCGCGCGATGTCCACCGCGTCGCGGCCCTGCGGATCCGCGATCGACGGATCGGCGCAGGCGTCGATGAGAAGACCGAGCGTCTTGATCCGCTTCAGCCTGGCCGCATAGAAGAGGGCGGTCTCGCCTTCCGCTTTCAGGTCGAGCGCCGGCCGAGTCTTCAGGAGCTCGCGGCACATCGCGTCGTCGTCTCGCCAGACCACGGCCCACAGCGAGTGGCTGGCGTTCGCGCCCCGTTGCAGGAGGAAGCGGACCAAGGGAAGGTTCTCGCCGCGCGCCACGGCATACCAGAGGGGCGTCGCACGAAAGTCGCCGTCGTCTTCATCCATCGGCACCGCGCCCTCGAGCTCGGCGCCGGCGTCGAGCAGGCAGGTCACGGTCTCGATGCCATTCGGTTCCGCGAGCTGCGCGCTGCCGCCGGGCTTGACCGTGCAAGCCAGGTGCAGGGCCGTGCGGCCACGAGGGTCGCTCGCGTTGACCAGCTCAGGTGCGGCGGCCAGCGCTGCCGCGACGGCAGGCGCGTCCCAGTTCCTGGCCGCGGCGAAGAGCGATGTCCTGGACGGCGCTCGCATGTTCACCGCCGCGAGCAGACGCTGACGACCACCTTGCAGGGCTCGGTGGGCAGATGGCTTTCGCATTGGCCCGCAGCCGCCTTGCCCGCGGCGCTGGCCGTGGACGCGACGGCCGTTCCCCACTCCCCGTAGTTGCCGGTGGCGAGTGCGCCGCAGGCGCGATCGAAGTAGGCGCGGACGGCACAGGCGCCCGGGCGGCCCGCTGCGCGATCGCATTGGGCGCGGGCAGCAAGCTCGGCGGCACCGCGGGAAGGTTGGTCGAAGGCGTAGCCATACCACCCCTGCAGGGTTGCGATCGCTCCCCAGCTTGGGCTGGGCTCGGCATGGACGGTAAACACGGCGAGGGCGAGACACGGCAGCAAGGCAAGCAGGCCGGGCAGGCGGGCAGGACGTGATCGAAAGCGCATCCCCAAAGGATCGCACAACTAGCCGGGAACGATGCCGCCCGCGCTGAGGTGCAGCACCCGGTCGGCCCGCGCCGCGGCCGCCTCCGAATGCGTGACCAGCACAAGCGAGGCGCCGTGCTCGCGCGTCTGCGCGAACAGCACCTCCATCACCTTCGCTGCGGTGCCCGGGTCGAGATTGCCGGTGGGCTCGTCGGCCAGCAGCAGCGCAGGCCGGTGCACCAGCGCACGCGCGATGGCCACGCGCTGAAGCTGGCCGCCGCTCAGCTGCCGGGGCAGGCGCTCGCCCAGGCCCGCGAGGCCCACCGCCTCGAGCATGTGCGCCACGCGCGCCGGGGCTGCCTGCTTCAGCAGCATGAGCGGCAAGGCGACGTTCTGCGCCACGTCCAGATGGGGCAGCACATGGAAGGCCTGGAACACGAAGCCCACCTGCCGGCGGCGCCAGAGCGCGCGCGCCTCGCCGTCGAGCCCGCCAATGTCGACGCCGTCGTGCACGATGGTCCCCGCGTCCCAGCTGTCCAGGCCGGCCATGCAGTTGAGCAGCGTGGACTTGCCCACGCCCGATTCGCCCACGATGGCGACGAACTCGCCAGGCGCGACCGCGAGCGAGACTTGCTCGAAGACGGTGCTGTCGCCGTAGCGCTTGGCCAGGCCCTCGACTTTCAGCGTCATGGCGTGCCTTCGCCTTCGGCTACGGTGCTATTCGCCTTGGGAGCGGCCCGGCGGCTCATGCGATCTCGCCCACCGCGGCCACGATGCGCGCGATCGCATCGGGCGCCTCGGCCGGCACGACGCGCCGTGCGGGCATGCTGCGCAGCCAGGTGATCTGCCGCTTGGCCAGCTGGCGCGTGGCCGCGATGCCGCGCTCGCGCAGCTCGGCCAGGGGCCAGGCGCCGTCCAGCGCTTCCGAGGCCTGGCGGTAGCCCACGCTGCGCATCGAAGGCAGATCGGGCGCGAGGTCGCCGCGCGCGCGCAGGGCCAGTACCTCGTCGAGGAAGCCTGCCGCCAGCATCGCGTCGAAGCGCTCGGCGATGCGCTGGTGCAGCCACGCGCGCTCCGTGGGCTCGAGCGAGAAGAGCGCCACCGGTGGCAGGCCGCCCGCACGTTCCGAGGCATGGAAGCTGGAGATCGCGCGCCCGCTGGTGAGCCAGACTTCCAGCGCGCGCTGGATGCGCTGGCTGTCGTTGGGCGCGAGCCGCGCGGCGGTAGGCGCATCGACCTGCGCCAGCCGCGCATGCATCGCGGGCCAGCCGAGCGCGGTGGCCTCGGCTTCCAGCCGGCTGCGCACCTCGGGGTCGGCCGCGGGCATCGCATCGATGCCGTCGGCGAGCGCCTTGAAGTACAGCATGGTGCCGCCCACCAGCAGCGGCAGGCGGCCCCGCGCGCGGATCTCGGCGACGAGGCGCGTGGCATCGGAGACGAAGGCCGCCGCGCTGTAGGGCTCGCGCGGATCGCGGATGTCGATCAGGTGGTGCGGCGCGATGGCGCGTTCGGCGGCGCTGGGCTTGGCGGTGCCGATGTCCATGCCGCGGTAGACCAGGGCCGAGTCGACGCTGACGATCTCCACCGGCCGCGCACGGGCGATTGCGAGCGCGGCCGCGGTCTTGCCCGACGCCGTGGGGCCGGCCAGGGCCACGTAGCCGACCTCAGTGGCCATGGGCTTCGCCGTAGCGGCGCACCAGCGTCCAGGCGACCAGCGCGATGCACACGCTCCAGAACCACATGCCCAGCGCCAGCGGCAGCACGGTGCCGTCCATGCGCGCGCCCAGCCAGCCGCCGATGCCGAAGGCCGCCAGCATCATCAGGAAGCCGTTGAGCGCCGAGGCCGCGCCGGCGGCCTGCGGGAAGGGGCCGACGGCCCCGGTCTGGCCGCAGGGCTGGTGCACGCCGTGCGCCAGCATGATCAGCGTCTGCGGAACGACGAGTGCCCACACCGTGTGCACGCCGGCCAGCGCCAGCAGGCCCATCGCGGTGCCGCCGAGCAGCGTCAGCCACGCGGCGCGCGCCACGCTGCCGCGCACGCCGAAGCGCGGCAGCCAGCGCCGGCAGACGAAGGTGCCCACGATGTAGGCCAGCGAGTTCCACAGCATCACCAGGCCGTACTGCGTCTTCGTGAGCCCGAGCACCTGGATGAAGACGAAGGAGGAGGCGGCGAGGAAGGTGAAGAGCAGGCCGTAGGCAGCGGTGGTGAGCGCGGAGAAGGCCAGGAAGGTGGGATGGCGCAGCACCATCGTCCAGGTGGCGGCCAGCGTCGAGAGGCGCAGCGCGTCGGGATTGTGCTGCGCCAGCGACTCGTCGAAGCGCAGCCAGACCAGCGCCAGCGCCAGCGCGCCGAACAGGGCCGGCACCGCCAGGGCGAGGCGCCAGCCGAACAGGTCGGACACCAGGCCGCCCACCGGCGCGCACAGGCAGGCGATCAGGCCGAGGCCGGTGAGCGCGCGCGACATCATGTGCGCGCCGTCGGCCGGCTGGTAGAGGTCGCGCACGATCGCGCGCGCCGCCATCACCGCGGCGCCCATGGCCGCGCCCTGCAGCGTGCGCCAGACGATCAGCAGCTCGATCGATGCGGCGACGGCGCCGCCGGCGCTCGCCAGCACGTAGGCCGCGAGGCCCCACAGCAGCACCGGCCGGCGGCCGAAGCGGTCGGACAGCGGGCCGAGCACCAGCTGCGCACAGCCGAAGGCCAGGAGCAGTGCGCTCAGCGTGAGCTGGGCCTGGCCCATGGCCGCGCCGAAGCCGGCCGTCAGCGCGGGCAGGGCGGGCAGGTAGAGGTCGGTGGTGACGGGCTGGATGCCGAGCAGCAGCGCCAGCAGCAGGGCCACGAGCGCGGGGGACATGCGTGAGCCGGGCGTCTCGGCAGAGGGGACAGCGGGAGCTGCGATGGGCGGCATGCGCCCGAGGGTAGCAAATGCGATCCGCCGAAGCGGCGGGGCGGGGATCAGATCTTGTGCGGCGGCGCCGAGCCGGCATCGCGCTGGTCGGCGGGCGGCATCGGCCGCGCGGCAGGTGTCACGCGCGGCGCGGCCGCTTCTTCCTGGGCCTGCGCCGCAAGCACGGTGGGCGGCTTCATGCGGAACAGCTGGGCCAGCGCGGCGCGGTACTGCACCTCGCCGATGGAGCCGGTACTGTGGTGCGAGCCGCCCTCGACCAGCACGAACTGCTTGGGCACGGTGGCGGCCTCGTAGAGCTTGCGTCCGAGGGTCGGGTTGATCAGGCTGTCGGCGCTGCCGTGCACCACCAGCAGCGGGGCGCCGATGTTCTTGACTTTGGCGATCGCCTCGAAGCGCTGCGTGATGAAGGGGCCGAAGGGCAGCCAGCCCCATTTGAAGCTGCCGACCACGTCGGCGATGGAGGTGAAGGTGCTCTCGACGATGGTGCCGCTTTCGTCGTTCACCTGCGCGGCCAGGTCGATGCCGATCGCGCCGCCCAGCGAGTGGCCGAAGATGTAGCGGTGCTGCTTGGGGTGCCGCGCCGCAAGCCAGATCCAGGCGGCGCGCGCGTCCTCGCGGGCGGAGTCCTCGGAGGGCAGGGCCTTGCTGCTCTTGCCGAAGCCGCGGTAGTCGATGGCGAGCACCGAGAAGCCCAGCTCGTGCATGCGCCGCATGCGGGGCGCCGAGCCGCCCACGTTGTACTTGGCCCCGTGCAGGTAGAGCAGCACCGGGGTGTCGGCCGATTCCGGCGCGCCGCCCAGCCAGAGGCCGTGCAGCCGCACCGGCTGGCCCGTGACCTTGGAGTCGAAGTCGATCCAGACATGCTCCATGCCTTCGCTCATGGCCTCGGAGTTGCCCCAGCTGCGGTCGCTGGGCTGGAAGATCCATTCGCGCTGCCGCTCGTCGAGGGTGGAGCAGCCCCCGGCCAGCAAGGCGACCAGGGCGGTAGCGGAGGCGAAGAGGGACCAGGACTTCATCGGAAAGCTGAATGACAGGCGATTGAGACGAAAGTTCAACTCAAGAGTGCCATGCAACGGCCGTGCCCGGGGTCTCGATGACGCGTGAAAACCCTTGGTTACGCGGCCAACTTGCGACAAATGTGCGGAAGTTGGCGGCAAGCGGACTCAGCGGCCGCGCATGAACAGGCTGTCGAGCTCTCGAACAGAGAGCTGGCGCCAGGTCGGCCGGCCATGGTTGCACTGGTCCGAGCGCTCGGTCGCTTCCATCTGGCGTAACAAGGCGTTCATCTCGTCGATGGTCAGCCGGCGGTTGGCGCGCACCGCGCCGTGGCAGGCCATGGTCGAGAGCAGCTCGTTCTGGGCCCGCTGCACCACGGTGCTGGCGTCGTGCTGGGCCAGCTCGGCCAGCACGCTGCGCGCCAGCTCCACCGGGTCGCCATCGGCCAGGGTCCCGGGCACCGCGCGCACCGCCAGCGTGCGCGGCGAGAAGGGTGTGATCTCCAGGCCGAGCGCGGGCAGCACCGCCGCGCAGGCCTCGGCGGTGGCGACTTCCTGGGGCGTGGCGGCGAAGGTGGCGGGGATCAGCAGCGGCTGGCTGGCGATGGCGGCGCCGTCCAGCTGGGTCTTCAGGCGCTCGTAGACGATGCGCTCGTGGGCCGCGTGCATGTCGACGATCACCAGGCCCTGGCTGTTCTCGGCCAGGATGTAGATGCCCTGGAGCTGGGCCAGGGCGCGGCCCAGGGGCCAGGCCTGGTCGTCCGCCGGCGGCGCGGGCCGGGCGGCCGGCTGCGCGAAGGCAACGGCCGGGAAGGCCTCTGCCGTCCCCGGCGCAGTGACGGGGGACGATGCCGCCAGCGGCTCGCGCCGCTCGCTGGGCCACATCGCCGCCGCGTCGCCCAGGCCGCGCTCGGCCGCGAAATGCATCGACGGTTGGCTCCACGCCGGGACGACCGGCGCGCTGCGCGGCTTGAAGAAGGGCTCGGCCGGCACCGCAGTCGCATCGCCGGCGCGCGGGGCGGCCAGCGCGTTCTCGATTGCCTGGCGCACCGCCTGGTGCACCTCGCGCCCATCGCGGAAGCGCACCTCGATCTTGGTCGGATGCACGTTGACGTCGACCCGCGCCGGATCGATCTCGAGGTAGAGCGCGTAGACCGGCTGGCGCTGGCCATGCAGCACGTCTTCATAGGCGCTGCGCACCGCGTGGGCCAGCACCTTGTCGCGCACGAAGCGGCCGTTGACGTAGAAGAACTGCTGGTCGGCCCGCGAGCGCGCGGCGTCGGGAATGCCGGCGCGGCCGGTGACGCGCACCGGACCGGCGGCATGCTCGACCGCCACGCTCTGCGCGACGAACTCGTCGCCCAGCGTGTCGGCCAGACGCGGCTCGCGCGCCTCGGCAGCGCGCCATTGCTCGATCAGCTTGCCTTCGTGCCAGACCGCGAAGCCGACCTCGGGCCGCGCCAGCGCATGGCGCCGCACGGCCTCGATGCAGTGGGCCAGCTCGGTGGCGTCGGTCTTCAGGAACTTGCGGCGCGCGGGCGTGGCGAAGAAGAGCTCGCGCACTTCGACCGTGGTGCCGGTGGCGCGCGCCACGGGGCGCAGCTCGCCGGTGCGGCCGTCGAGCGCGAAGGCGCCGTCGGCGCCTGCCGCGCGCGACAGCAGGCTGAGCTCGGCGATGGCGTTGATGGCGGCCAGCGCCTCGCCGCGAAAGCCCATGGTGCCCACGGTCTCCAGGTCGCCGAGGCTGGCGATCTTGCTGGTCGCGTGGCGGCGCAGCGCCAGCGGCAGCTCGTCGCGCGGCAGGCCCTGGCCGTCGTCCTCGACCGAGATCAGGCGCACGCCGCCGGCTGCGAGCCGCACCGTGACCTGGCGCGCGCCGGCGTCGAGGGCGTTGTCGAGCAGCTCGCGCACCACCGAGGCCGGACGCTCCACCACTTCGCCGGCGGCGATCTGGCTGATCAGTTCATCGGGGAGTTCGCGGATGGGGCGGCGCGCGGCCGGGGGGAGGGCAGAGGGAAGGGCGCTCACGCGGTCATTCTAGAAGGGCTTCCCGGAGGGCGCGTGCGCCGCACCCGGATAATGCGCGCCCATGGAAATCATCAGCTTCTTGGTCGACTTCATCCTTCACGTCGACAAACACCTGGAGACCTTCGTCATCGCTTACGGACCCTGGGTCTACGCGCTGCTGTTCCTGATCGTCTTCGTCGAGACCGGGCTGGTGGTCATGCCCTTTCTGCCGGGCGATTCGCTGCTCTTCATCGTGGGTGCGCTGTGCGGCGCGGGGCTGATGAGCTTCGGGATCGCGGTGCCAGTCCTGATCGCCGCGGCGATCCTGGGCGACCAGTGCAACTACAGCATCGGGCGCTACTTCGGGCCCAAGGTCTTCCAGTGGGAGAGCTCGCGCTTCTTCAACCGCAAGGCCTTCGACCAGGCCCACGACTTCTACGAGCGCTACGGCGGCATCACGATCGTGCTGGCGCGCTTCATGCCTTTCATTCGCACCTTCGCGCCCTTCGTGGCGGGGGTGGCCGAGATGACGCGCGGCAAGTTCAGCCTCTACAACATCGGCGGCGGCCTGCTGTGGGTGGTGGGCCTGTGCACGGCGGGCTACCTGTTCGGCAACCTGCCCTTCGTGAAGGAGCACCTGGACAAGATCATCTGGGCGTTGATCATCGTGCCGGGGTTGATCGCGATCTTCGGTGCCTGGCGCGCGGGCCGCACGCCTTCCTCGGCGCGCTGATCGCGGGGCGTCAAAAAAAAGGCGTGCCATCGGCACGCCTTCCGCATTCAACGCGGGAAGCGGGGCTCAGTAGGTCGGCCCGTTGTAGGGGTAGTAGCCGCCACTGCGTTGTCCGCGGTAGTAGTTGCGTTCGTCGGCGCGGCGACCCACCTGGTTGCCGATCAGGCCGCCGATGGCGGCGCCACCCACCGTGCTGGCCGTGTTGCCGCCGATGGCGTTGCCGACCACCGCGCCGCCCACTGCGCCGCCCGCCGTGCCCCATTGCTCATTCGGTCCTGCTGCGCAGCCCGCCAGCGTCATGATGGCCGTGGCCGCACCGGCCGTGATCCAGAGACGTGTGTTCATGATGTCCACCTTTCGAGGAGTGATGGACTCATTCTGGGAAGTTGCGGTCTCGTGGTTGTAGGAGTCGGCCGCACCCCCTTGCCCGAGAGTGTGCGCAGAGTCCGTGCAACTAGAAGCAACAGCGAAGTCGTCCGCGCGACCGCGCGTCAGCGCTGTGACGCGGTCACCGCGATGCCGCGGATCTGCCCGGCGGCGCGCGATGGCGCAGGCCGCGGAAAGGCCTTCGAATCGAATCGGTGCAACAGCTCGGCCTCCCGCACCCGCGCCAGCGCGACGTTGGCCTGCTTCACATGGCCGAAGCCGCGCATCTGCAGCGGCAGCAGCGCGATCTCGGTGGCGACCTTCAAGCGCTCGGCGCTGAGCGATGGCAGCAGCGACTCGATGCGCCGCCGGTAGTCCTCGATCAGCGCGCGTTCCATGCGCCGCTCCTCGGTGTAGCCGAAGGGGTCGAGCGCGGTGCCGCGCAGCCGGCGGCCCTGGGCCAGCAGCTTCATCGCCGGCATCATCCAGCCGCCCAGGCGCAACTTGCGCGGCGGCCGGCCCTGGCGCGACCGGCTCAGTACGGGCGGTGCCATGTAGAACTCGAGCTGGAGCTCGCCCTCGAACTGCTGCTGCAGCGAGCGCGCGAATTCGCCGTCGGTGTACAGCCGGGCCACCTCATACTCGTCCTTGTAGGCCATCAGCTTGAGCAGGCCCTGCGCCATCGCGCGCGTGAAGGGCAGCGTGGTGTCGGCGTGCAACGCGGCCTCGCGCTGCTGCACCGCAGCGACGGTGTCGGCATAGCGCTTGGCGTAATCGGCGTTCTGGTAGGCCGCCAAGTGGGCCACGCCGCGCTCGATCAGCGCCTCCAGCGGCTCGGGCTGTGCAGGCTCGGCCGACTTGCTGCGCAGCAGCGCGGCCGCGGCCTCCGGGTCGCCGGCGGCCAGGCGGCCGAGCGAGAAGGCGAGCTTGTTGTTCTCCACCGCCACGCCGTTGAGCTCGATGGCGCGCAGCAGCGCCTCCAGACCCACGGGCACCAGCCCGCGCTGCCATGCGTAGCCGAGCGCAAGGATGTTGGAGACGATCGAATCGCCGAGGAAGGCCTCGGCCAGCGCCTGCGCATCGAGCGTCTCGACGCGCTCGGCGCCGGCGGCGAAGCGCAGCTTGTCGAGCAAGAGCGGCGCCTTGAGGCTGGCATCGGGGTTGTGCAGGCTCTCGGCCACAGGCGTCTCGTGGGTGTTGGCGAGGATGCGCGTGCGGCCGTGGCGCACGGTGGAGAGCGCGTCCGCGGAGGCGCCCACCACGAGGTCGCAGGCCAGCAGCGCATCGGCCTGCTGGGTGTCGATGCGCACCTGGTTCAGCCGCCAGTGGATGTCGGCCACGCGCACGAAGCTGAGCACCGAGCCGCCCTTCTGCGCGAAGCCCATGAAGTCGAGCACGCTGGCGCTCTTGCCCTCCAGGTGCGCCGCCATCGCGACCAGCGCGCCGACGGTGACGACGCCGGTGCCACCGACGCCGGTCACCAGCAGGTCGTAGGGGCCGGTCCAGGCATGCGGCGCCGGGCGGGGCAGCGCGTTCACGCGCTGCATGAAGGCGTCGGCGCCGGCGGCCAGCGCGCCGGTCTTCTTGCGCGGGCCGCCGCCCAGCACGCCGACGAAGCTGGGGCAGAAGCCCTGGACGCAGGAGTAGTCCTTGTTGCAGCTGCTCTGGTCGATCTTGCGCTTGCGGCCCAGCGGCGTTTCCAGCGGCAGCACGGCGATGCAGTTGCTTTGCACCGAGCAATCGCCGCAGCCCTCGCAGACGCGGTCGTTGATGTAGACACGCCGGGCCGGATCGACCAGCTCGCCCTTCTTGCGGCGGCGGCGCTTCTCGGCGGCGCAGGTCTGCTCGTAGATCAGCACGGTGACGCCGGCGATCTCGCGCAGGCGCCGCTGCACCGCATCGAGCTCTGCACGGTCGTGGAACTCGGTGCCGGCTGGGAAGCGCTTCCGGAGGCTCTTGTACTTGCCGATGTCGTCCGACACCACCACCACCTGCTTGACGCCCTCGGCCTCCACCTGGCGCGCGATGCCGTCGACGCTGATGATGCCGTCCACCGGCTGGCCGCCGGTCATCGCCACCGCGTCGTTGAAGAGGATCTTGTAGGTGAGCGTGGCCCGCGCCGCGACCGCCTGGCGGATCGCGAGGTAGCCCGAGTGGTAGTAGGTGCCGTCGCCGAGATTCTGGAAGACGTGCGGCACGCGGGTGAACATCGCATGCGACACCCAGTCCACGCCTTCGCCGCCCATCTGGATCAGCCCTTCGGTCTCGCGGTCCATCCAGCTGGCCATGAAGTGGCAGCCGATGCCGGCCTGCGCATGCGAGCCCTCGGGCACGCGGGTGCTGGTGTTGTGCGGGCAGCCGGCGCAGAAGTAGGGCAGGCGCTTGACGCTGTCGCTGGCGTTGGACAGCAGCTCGGGCGGCGTGAAGTCGCGCACCAGGTGGCGCCGGTCGAGGTCGGGGAAATGAGCAGCCAGCCAGTCGGCGACGACCTGGATCAGGCGCGAGGGCCGCAGCTCGCCGAGCCCGCTCACCAGCGGCCGGCCTTGCGCGTCCTGCTTGCCGACGATGGCCGGGCGCTCGGCGGCGTTGTAGAACATGGTGCGCAGCTGGTCCTCGACCACCGGGCCCTTTTCCTCGATCACCAGGACTTCTTTCAGGCCCTGCATGAAGCAGCCCATGCGGGTCGGCTCGACGGGGTAGGTGAGGCCCAGCTTGTAGATGCGCAGGCCGTGGACAGCCAGGGCCTCGGTGGTCACGTCGAGCCGGCGCAACACTTCCATCAAGTCGTAGTGCGCCTTGCCGGCGGTGACGATGCCCACCGTCGCATCGGCGCTCTCGACGATCTGGCGGTCGATGCTGTTGACGCGGGCGAAGGCGCGCACCGCGTCGAGCTTGGCATGCAGGCGCTGCTCGATCTTGAGCGAGGGCAGGTCGGGCCAGCGGTAGTGCAGGCCGTCGGCCGGCGGCGCGTAGCCGGTGATGCGGCGCACGGTGTCGCCGTCCTGCCAGGTCGCGGCGCGGGCGTTCACGAGGTCAAGGTCGACCGTGGTGGCGCTCTCCACGATTTCCGACAGCGCGGTGAAGCCCACCCAGTTGCCCGAGAAGCGCGACAGCGCCCAGCCGTACAGCCCGTACTCCAGGTACTCGGCGATGCAGCTCGGCGAGACCACCGGCGCATGCCAGGACTGGAAGGTCTGGTCGCTCTGGTGCGGCATCGAGGAGGACACGCAGCCGTGGTCGTCGCCGGCGACCATCAGCACGCCGCCGTGAGCCGAAGCACCGTAGGCGTTGCCGTGCTTGAGCGCATCGCCCGCGCGGTCCACGCCCGGCCCCTTGCCGTACCACATCGCGAACACGCCGGTGCAGGTGCGCTCGGGATCGGCCTCGACGCGCTGGGTGCCGAGCACGGCGGTGGCGCCGAGCTCCTCGTTGATGGCGGGCAGGAAGCGGATGCCGCTTTCGTCGAGCTTCTTGCCGGTCTTCCACAGCGCCAGGTCCACCATGCCGAGCGGCGAGCCCCGGTAGCCGCTGATGAAGCCGCGCGTGTCCAGGCCGGCGACCGCATCGCGCTGGCGCTGCATCAGCATCAGCCGCACCAGCGCCTGCGTGCCGGTGAAAGACGGACCGCCGCTGGCCCAGAGGCTGTCGCTGAGGCGGTAGTCGGGGCGGGCGAGGGGCGGGGGCGGTTGTGTCGGCCATGGGCTTGGATGCCGGACTACAGCTCGCGGCTGCGCCGCCAGCGGCGGGTTCTGCGCGAAGTAGCGGTGGATGCCGCGCATCAGGGCATCGGCCAGGTCTTCCTGGTAGGCCACGGTGCGCAGCTTGGCCTCTTCTTCCGGATTGCTGATGAAGGCGGTTTCCACCAGCACGCTGGGAATGTCGGGCGCCTTGAGCACCGCAAAGCCGGCCTGTTCGACCCGCGGCTTGTGCAGCCGCGCGCCGATGCCGCGGATCTCGCCGAGCATGGCGCCGCCGAGCTTGAGGCTGTCGTTGATCTGCGCAGTGGTGCTCATGTCGAGCAGGGCGCGCTGCACCTGGGCCTCGTGCGAGCCGACGTTCACGCCGCCCACCTTGTCGGCCTGGTTCTCCTTGTTGGCGAGCCAGCGCGCGGCGCTGCTGGAGGCACCGGTCTGGCTCAGCGCGAACACGCTGGCGCCGCGCGCCTCGGGCGTGGTGAAGGCATCGGCATGGATGCTCACGAACAGGTCGGCCTGCACCCGGCGCGCCTTCTGCACGCGCGTGCCCAGGGGGACGAAGAAGTCGGCGTCGCGCGTGAGGAAGGCGCGCATCGGGTTGCCGTTGACGCTGCTGGCGTTGATGCGGTCGCGCAGGCGGTGCGCGACCTGCAGCACGATGTCTTTCTCGCGCGTGCCGTTGGGGCCGATGGCGCCGGGGTCCTCGCCGCCGTGGCCGGGATCGAGGGCGACGATGATGATGCGGTCGGTGCGGCTCGCGGTGGCGGTGCCGCCGTTGCCGTTGTTGCCGCGTGCCGTCGCCGATGGTGGCATGGCGGGCATGACCGGCGCCGTGCCCACGACCGGCGGCAGTGGTGCGGGTGCGACCAGCGCGGGGGCGGGCGCGGGTGCGCCGTTGCCGGGCGAGGGGGCAGGGCGCATCGACTGTTGCGCCATCAGGTCGCCCAGCGGGTCCACGGCCGGCGGCGCCGGGCGCAGCGGCGCGGGCACGTCGCCGGCGGCGCCTGCATTGCGCGGCGCGATGCCGGCGACGGTGCTGTCGCGGCCCTGCGCCTTGGGCGCGTCGCGCAGGCGCTCGGCGATCAGCGCTTCCATCGGGTCGATGGCCTGCTGCGGATAGAGGTCCAGCACCAGCCGATGCTGGTAGGCCGCCACCGGCGCGAGCGAGAAGACCTGCGGCGCGACCGTCTGTTTGAGGTCGAACACGATGCGCACCACGCTGGGGGCAAACTGGCCGACGCGCAGGCCGTTGATGAAGGGATCCCCGGGCTTGATCTTGCCGACCAGCTCGCGCAGCGCCGGGTTGAGGTCGATGCCCTCGATGTCGACCGCCAGCCGCGGCGGGTTGCCGACCACCAGCTGCTGCGAATTGAGCCGGCCATCGGATTCGATGGTGACGCGCGTGTATTCGTTCGCCGGCCACACGCGCACCGCGACGATGGTGGCGCCGCGCGCGATCTCGTGCACCCCGAGCAGCAGGGCGAGGCTGCCGCCTTGCAGCAGCAGCGCCCGTCGATGCAGTCCTTTGGGGTTCATGCAGCGGCCTCGAACAAGCGGCTGCCGAGCGCGGTGTTCGCCTGCAGTGTCACGGTACGGGTATCGTCGGTCATTGCTTCGATTTTAATAGCAAGGTCGGCAAGCGGAATGCGCCCTGCAGCATTGTCGGGCCACTCCGCAAGCTTGAGGCCGGGGCCCGCGAAGATGTCGCGGAAGCCGGCGTCGTCCCATTCGTGCGGATCGCTGAAGCGATAGAAGTCGAAGTGGAAGATGGCGAGCCCGCCGGGTGCCTCGTGCGGCTCGACCACCGCGTAGGTCGGGCTCTTGATGCGCGAGCCGATCCCCAGCGCCCGCAACAGGTGGCGAACGAAGGTGGTCTTGCCGGCGCCGAGGTCTCCATGCAATGCGATGAACGCATCGCCCAGCGCTTGCGATGACGCGAGCTTGACCGCGAGCGCATCGCAGTCGTCCTCGCTCAGCCAGCGTTGCACCAGGGTTCGCGTTTCTACAATCGGCAGGTGATCGGAAGCCATCAACTCGTGAGTCGGATTCAGGCCTGGGCCCGGGAACTCGGATTCTCCCAAATCGGGATTGCGGGCGTTGATCTGTCCAGCGCGGAGGCGGGTCTCGCGCAATGGCTGGCGCTGGGCTTTCACGGCGAGATGCACTACATGGCCACGCACGGCACGCGGCGCGCGCGGCCGGCCGAGCTGGTGCCGGGCACGGTGTCGGTGATCACGGCGCGCATGGACTACCTGCCGCGCGGCACGCCCGGGGATTGGCAGGCGATCGAGTTCGACCGGCCGCGGCGCCCGGGCGAAGCCATCGTCTCGCTCTATGCCCGCGGCCGCGATTACCACAAGGTGATGCGCGCGCGCCTGCAGAAGCTGGCCGATCGCATCGGCGAGGAGGTCGGGGCCTTTGGCCATCGCGTCTTCACCGACTCGGCGCCGGTGCTCGAGGCCGAGCTTGCCTCGCGCAGCGGCCAGGGCTGGCGCGGCAAGCACACGCTGGTGCTGGACCGCGAGGCGGGCTCGATGTTCTTCCTGGGCGAGATCTATGTCGACATGGCGCTGCCGGCCAGCGCACCGGTCAGCGCGCATTGCGGCAGCTGCAGCGCCTGCATCGACATCTGCCCCACGCGCGCCATCATCGCGCCCCACCGCCTCGACGCGCGGCGCTGCATCTCCTACCTGACCATCGAGCATGCCGGGCCGATCCCGCCCGAGCTGCGGCCGCTGATCGGCAACCGCATCTACGGCTGTGACGACTGCCAGCTGATCTGTCCCTGGAACAAGTTCGCGAAGAAGAGCGCGCTGCCCGATTTCGATGCGCGCGAGGGGCTGACCGGGCGCCAGCTCGGCGAGCTTTTCGCATGGAGCGAGGCGGAGTTCCTGCGCTTCACCGAAGGCAGCCCGATCCGCCGCATCGGCCACGAGCGCTGGCTGCGCAACATCGCGGTGGCGCTGGGCAATGCGCTGCGCGCCGGGCAGGCGGAGGCGCGCGACGCACTGGCCACGCGGCGCGGCCATCCCAGCGCGCTGGTGCGCGAGCATGTCGAATGGGGCCTCGGCGAGGGCGCGTAATGTTCAACGCCGCAGGATCGCCGAAACCTGCGCGGTGGCGGCATCGAGCGAGCGCATCGAGCTCAGCCGCAGCGAGGCGTACTTGAGGGCCGGGTTGTTGATCAGCTTGCCGGCGAAATGCCCGTTGAAGCGCGCGTCCTTGCAGCCGCTCATGTCGAGCTCGAGCGAGGCATTGGCAGCAGAGACGAAGTCGGTGCTGGAGCCGCTCAGGGTGCAGGCCGCGTCGGGCAGCTGGCCGCGCACGCTGCCGTCGTTGGCGATCTGCAGGCTGCCGTTGAAGACCGCCGGCGGCCCCTGCGCGCCGGTGTCCTGCTGCGTCACGTAGAGCAGGAACGGCCCCTGCCACCCGCCCAGGTAGCGGGTGTACTCCTGGGCGTGCAGCGCTGGCGCAAGCGATGCCGCAGCGAGAACCAGCAGGGAGCGCATCGGCGAGATGGTAGTCCTAGCGGCCCAGCGAAAGGGCAAAAGGAAGGCTCGCGACGCCCAGCAGCGTGGACAGCGTCACCAGGCCCGCGACGTAGGGGCCGTTGTAGCCCATGCGCGCGGCCAGCACGTAGGCGCTGGAAGCGGTGGGTACGGCGGAGAAGGTCATCAGCACCGCCGCCTGCGCCGCATCGAGCTTCAGCCCCAGCGCCAGACCCCAGGCGATCAGCGGCAGCACCAGGTGCCGGATCGCCAGCACCGAGACGGCCAGCGTCTTGCCGCGCGCCAGCGTCGCGAACTGCATGCCGGCGCCCGCAGCCATCAGGCCCAGCGCGAGCGAGGCGGCGCCGATGCGCGTGAGGGTGGGGGTCAGCCAGTCCGGCACGGTGAAGCCCAGCAGGTTGGCCACCAGGCCACTGAGCGTGGCGATGATCAGCGGATTGCGCAGCAGCTGGCGCGCGAAGCCGGTCTGCGCGTGCCGCGCCATGGGCCAGACCGCGGCGATATTGAAGAGCGGCACGCACACGCCGATCAACACCGCGATCATCAGCAGGCCGGCCGGTCCCGCCATGCGATCGGCGAGCGCCAGGCAGATGAAGGAGTTGAAGCGGAAGGCGACCTGTGCGCTGGCCGCGTGGTCGCTGCGGTCGATGTGCGTGCGCAGCCACGGCAGGAAGGGCAGGGCATAGGCCAGCGCGATACCGGAGAGGCCGACGCCGACGCCGGCGGTCAGCAGGTGCGAGGTGGCGCCGAAGTCGAGCGGGCTGCGCACGATCGAATGAAAGAGCAGCACCGGGAAGAGAAAGTAGTAGACCAGGCTCTCGACCTGGTCCCAGACGCGGCGGTTCAGTGCGGTGTAGCGGCAGAGCAGCCAGCCGCAGGCGATGAGGGAGAAGTCGGGGAAGAGCAGCTGGGCATAGTTCACCCGTCCGAGGATAAACGTCGTCTTTCCATGGGTTATCCACGAACTGAGGCGTGTGCGAAGCCGTTAGCATCCCAGCTTTCGAATTTTCGATCTCGAGGAGCCTTCTTCATGCAACGTCGTCAATGGAATGCACTCGCCGGCGCCGCCGCGCTGGCGCTGGTCGCCGGTCCCGCCTGGTCGCAGGGTTATCCCAACAAGCCCATCGAGCTGCAGGTGCCTTTCGCGCCGGGGGGCACCACCGACATCGTGGCCCGCGTGATCGCCGAGCCGCTGGGCAAGCACCTGGGCC
This sequence comes from Variovorax sp. WS11, assembly GCF_010499245.1. Lineage (GTDB taxonomy): Bacteria > Pseudomonadota > Gammaproteobacteria > Burkholderiales > Burkholderiaceae_C > Variovorax. Next base: position 757,436 of record NZ_JAAGOW010000003.1, on the reverse strand, counting down.
AGAGCGTGGTGGTGATCAACAAGGCCGGCGGCGGCGGCATCGTGGGCGCGGCCGAGACCGCGCGCGCCACGCCCGACGGCTACAGGCTGGGCGTGGCGACGGTGTCGAGCACGGCCGCCAACCCGGCCATCAATCCGAAGACGCCCTACGACCCGATCAACGACTTCACGCCCATCGTCAACATCGCGGCCACGCCGAACATCATCGCGGTGCACCCGAACTTCCCGGCCAAGAACTATGCCGAGTTCTTGGCCGAGATCAAGAAGAACCCGGGCAAGTACTCCTACGCCTCCTCGGGCACCGGCGGCATCGGCCATCTGCTGATGGAGCTCTACAAGAGCCTGACCACCACCTTCGTGGCCCACATCCCCTACCGCGGCGCCGGCCCGGCACTGAACGACACGGTGGCCGGGCAGGTGCCGATCATTTTCGACAACATTCCCTCGGCGATGCCCTTCATCAAGGCCGGCAAGCTGGTGCCGATCGTGGTCGCCGCGCCGCAGCGGCTGAAGGATCTGCCCAACGTGCCGACCTTCAAGGAAGTGGGTCTGGAGCCCGTCAACCGCATGGCCTACTACGGCATCCTCGGGCCCAAGGGCCTGCCGAAGGAAGTGGTCGACAAGATCAACGCAGGCGTGAAGAAATCGGTCGAGGACCCGGCGGTGCGCAAGCGCATCGAGGACACCGGCTCGCTGATCGTGGCCAACTCGCCCGAGCAGTTCGCCGAGCAGATCAAGGCCGAGTTCGCGGTGTACAAGCAGGTGGTGGTGAAGCAGAAGCTCACGCTGGACAACTGAAGCACCCGCGCTTCCCACAGAAAGCCGCCCGCGATCCGGGCGGCTTTTTTTTTGCTATCTTGCCGTCCCATGACCGCGGCCACCCTCGACACGCCCCTCGCAACGCCCGAGATCGACGATTTCATCGACGCGCTCTGGCTCGAGGACGGCCTGTCGAAGAACACGCTGGCGGCCTACCGGCGCGATCTCGCGCTGTTCGCGCAGTGGCTCCATGCCCAGGGCGGCCTGGCGCTGGACGCCGCGCGCGAAAGCGATCTGCAGGCCTACATGGGCGCGCGGCTCACCGCCCGCGGCAAGGCGACGTCGGCCAACCGGCGGCTCACGGTGTTCAAGCGCTATTTCCGCTGGGCCGTGCGCGAGCGGCGCATCGGCGCCGATCCGAGCCTCCGGCTGGTGCCCGCGAGGCAGGCGCCGCGCGCGATCAAGACGCTGTCGGAGAAGCAGGTGGAAGACCTGCTGTCCGCGCCCGACATCGACACGCCGCTGGGGCTGCGCGACCGCGCGATGCTCGAGCTGATGTACGCGAGCGGGCTGCGCGTGAGCGAACTGGTGACGCTGAAGGTCTTCGACCTGAGCCTCAACGACGGCGTGCTGCGCGTGCTGGGCAAGGGCAGCAAGGAGCGGCTGGTCCCCTTCGGCGGCGAGGCGCGGCGCTGGATCGAGCGCTACATGCACGAGTCGCGGCCGGCCATCCTCGACGGCCAGCAGACGGCCGACCTCTTCGTCACCGCGCGCGGCGCGGGGATGACGCGCGTGATGTTTTGGATCATCGTCAAGAAGCACGCGCAGGCGGCGGACGTCCATGTGCCGCTGTCGCCGCACACGCTGCGCCACGCCTTCGCCACGCACCTGCTCAACCACGGCGCCGACCTGCGCGCGGTGCAGCTGCTGCTTGGCCATGCGGACATCTCGACCACCACGATCTACACGCACGTTGCGCGCGAGCGCCTGAAACAATTGCATGCGCAGCACCATCCGCGCGGATGAAGTGCAGGTGTGAAGGAATCAAGCCGACAAGGAAAGAAGCGATGACCCGGAAGCTTTCCCCTCGCGTCCGTGGCTGGCTGCTGGGCCTGGCCTGCAGCCTCGCCGTCGCGGCCGTGCATGCGCAGGCCGTCCCGAAAACCATTCGGATGGTCGTGGCCTATCCGGCCGGCGGTGTCAGCGACGTGGTGGCGCGCGCGCTGGCCGAAAGGCTGGCCGCGCAGCTGGGCAGCGCGGTGGTGGTCGAGAACAAGGCGGGCGCCAGCGGCACCATCGGCATGGACGCGGTCGCCAAGGCCGCGCCCGACGGCGCGACGCTGGGCTTCGCGGCGATCAGCCCGCTGGTGCTGAACCCGCACCTCGGCAAGTCGCCCTTCGACCCGCTGAAGGACATCGCGCCGGTGGCGAGCGTCATGTACTCGCCCGTGCTGCTGCTGGCCACGGAGGCCACCGGCACGCGCGATTTCCGCACGCTGATGGAGGACGCGCGGGCCCGGCCGGGCGCGGTGCGCTGGGCTACCTCGGGCCAGGCCTCACTGGGCCACATCCTGCTGGAGCAGTTGCGCAGCGCGGCGCGGGTGGACATCACGCATGTGCCCTACAAGGGCGGCGCGCAGCAGATGAACGATGCGCTGGGCGCGCAGTTCGAGATCCTGTCGATCAACGCCGGGCCGGCGGTGGCGCCGCATATCCGCTCGGGCAAGCTGCGCCCGCTCGCGGTGGGCGCGCCGGACCGGCTGCAGAGCCTGCCGAAGGTGCCGACGCTGGCCGAGCTGGGCTTCCCGGCCGCCAACCTCAGCTCCGTGTTCGGCGTGTTCGCGCCCGCCCGCACGTCCGCCATCCTGATCGCCAAGTACAACGCCGAGATCAACAAGGCGCTGGACAGTCCCGAGCTGCGCGCCCGGCTGATCGCCACCGACAACGTGCCCGCCGGCGGCGGGGCGGAGGCCTTTGCCGACGAGATCGCCGAAGAGTACGAGAGCAACGCGCGAATCGTGAAGGCGGCGGGCATCAAGGGCGATTGAAGCGGGGGGCGAGCCGCCATGTGCGGCAGGGCTTGCCAGATGACATTTTCTACCTTATAGTAGGTAGATGAATTCCACTTCCGCCACTTCCGTCGAAGCTGCCGGCGCCACCACCCGCGAGCAGATCCTAAGCGTGGCGCGTGAGCTGATCCAGACCCGCTCCTACCTCGGCTTCAGCTTCCAGGACGTGGCCGACAAGGTCGGCATCCGCAAGCCCAGCCTGTACCACCACTTCCCGACCAAGGAAGCGCTCGGCATCGCGGTGCTGCAGGATGCGACCCAGGCCTTCAAGCACTGGACCGGCGCCAAGGTGCGCACGCCCCAGGCCGCGCTCGACGCCTACTTACGCATGTACCGGGACGGCCTGCGCGCCGGGTTCGGCGTCTGTCCCGCGGGGGCGCTGGCGCCGGGCTGGGACGTCATCAACGACGAGCTGCGGCAAGCGGTGCGCGAGCTGCGCAGCACGCAGGTGCTGTGGCTGACGGGCGTGCTGGGGGCGCTGCTGCCTGAGCGCAAGTCGGCCACGCCGGTCGGCGAACTCGCCGCCTACGTGTTCGCGGTCTGCCAGGGCGCGCTGCTGGCGGCGCGCATGACGGGCCGGGTGGACGACTTCGACGAAAGCATGGTGCAGCTCAAGCGTTCGCTCGCCGGCTGATCCTTTGTCCCGGCACCTTCGGGTGCCTTTTCTTTGGTCTGAAAATCTACCGATTGGTTGGTAGTTAATCGTTAAACCTTTCCAGGAGAACCCCATGAAAGCCGTGATCGCCGGGTACGCCCGCTCTCCCTTCCATTTCGCCAAGAAAGGCGCCCTGGCCGAGGTGCGGCCGGACACGCTGGCCGTGGAAGTGGTCAAGGGCCTGCTGCAGCGCACCGACCTCGACCCCGCGTTGCTGGAAGACGTGATCCTCGGCTGCGCCTACCCCGAGGCGGCCCAGGGCAACAACTTGGCGCGCATCGTCGGTCTGCTGGCTGGCCTGCCGCACGAGGTGGGCGGCATGACGGTGAACCGCTTCTGCGGCTCCTCGATGCAGGCCGTGCACATCGCGGCGGCGCAGATCGAGGCCGGCATGGGCGAGGCCTTCCTGTGCGTGGGCGTGGAGTCGATGACCATGGTGCCGCAGGGCGGCTTCAACTTCTCGCCCAACCCGGAGCTCGAGGCGAACACGGACACCTACCTCTCGATGGGCGAAACCGCCGAGAACGTCGCCGAGCGCTGGCAGGTCAGCCGCGCCGACCAGGACGAACTGGCGGTCCAGTCGCACCGCAAGGCGGCCGCCGCGCGCGAGGCAGGGCGGCTGGTGGGAGAGATCGTGCCGATTCGCACCGCATCCGGCGAACTGATCAGCGCCGACGGCTGCATCCGCCCGACCACTTCGGCAGAAGCGCTGGCTGGCCTGAAACCCGCCTTCCGGCCCGATGGCGTGGTGACGGCGGGCACCTCCTCGCCGCTGACCGATGGCGCGGCCGCAGTGCTGGTCACCAGCGACGCCTTCGCCGCAAAGCATGGCCTGCAGGCGCTGGCGCGCATCAAGTCCTTCGCCACGGTGGGCGTCGATCCGGCGGTGATGGGCATCGGGCCGATCCCGGCGACGCGCAAGGCATTGGCGCGCGCCGGGCTCACGGTGGCCGACCTCGACGTGGTCGAGATCAACGAAGCCTTCTCCTCGCAGGCGCTGGCCTGCATCCGCGAGCTGGGTCTGAACCCGGCGACCGTCAACATCGATGGCGGCGGCCTCGCGATCGGCCATCCGCTCGGCGCGACCGGCGCGCGCATCACGGGCAAGGCCGCCTCGCTGCTGGTGCGCGAGAACGGGCGCTATGCGCTGTCCACGCAGTGCATCGGTGGCGGGCAGGGCATCGCCACCGTGCTGGAGCGTGTCTAGGCGTCCTGCCGCGAAGCAGGCGTAGCAGCCGGGGACGCGAGCGCGTCCAGTTCCTCCGGGGTGAAGCCCGCGTGCGCCCGGGCCTCGAGGTTGAAGGGGGGCCGCAGGCGCGGCGCTTCGTGGCGGCGGTAGAGCACGCGGTAGTGCGCGATCGGGTCCAGCCCCTCGCGCTCGCAAAGCCAGCGGTACCAGCGGTTGCCGATCGCCACATGGCCGATCTCGTCGCGCAGGATGATGTCCAGGATCTCGCAGGCCCTGATCGCATCCGGTGTGTTCACGCGGCGCAGCTTGGCCTGGATCAGCGGGGTTGCATCCAGCCCGCGCGCCTCCAGCGTGCGCGGCACCAGCGCCATGCGCGCCAGCACGTCGTGCCGGGTCTTCTCGCACATGGTCCACAGGCCGTCGTGGCCCGTGAAATCACCGTAGCGCCAGCCCATGCCGCGCAGGAGCTCGTCCAGCAGCGTGAAATGCAAGGCCTCCTCGTCGGCCACGCACAGCCAGTCGCGGTAGTAGGCCTCGGGCATGCCGTCGAAGCGCCAGGCGGCGTCGAGGGCGAGGTTGATGGCGTTGAATTCGATGTGGCAGATCGAATGAATCAGCGCCGCCCGGCCCTCGGGCGTGAAGGGCGAGCGCTTCTCCACCGCGGTGGCGGCCACGCGCAATGGCCGTTCCGGGCGGCCAGGCACGCCGGCCTCGTCGCTTTCCGTACGCACGGGCGTGGCGGGCGCCGGATGCACCCGCATCTGCGCTGCCGCGGCATGCGTCGCAGCCACCTTCTGGTCGGGGTCGGTGAGGCGCAGCGCGGCCAGGGCATCGAGGCGGGGGTGCTGCATCCCTACAATTCTAGTTTTGCACCCCAGGAGACTCCGAGATGGCCCTCTACGAACTCGATGGCGTGGCGCCGCAACTCGGGCAGGGCGCCTATGTTGCCGACAGCGCGACGGCCATCGGCCGCGTGATCATGGGCGACAACGCCAGCCTCTGGTTCGGCGTGGTGGCGCGCGGCGACAGCGACACGCTGACCGTCGGCCGCAACAGCAACATTCAAGATCTCTCGATGCTGCATGCCGACGCCGGCGTGCCCCTGACCATCGGCGAGAACGTGACGGTGGGCCATCACGTCGTGCTGCACGGCTGCACCGTGGGCGACAACTCGCTGATCGGCATCGGCGCGGTGGTCTTGAATAACGCGAAGATCGGCCGCAATTGCATCGTCGGCGCCGGCAGCGTCGTGACCGAGGGCAAGGAGTTTCCCGACAACTCGCTGATCATCGGCGCGCCGGCCAAGGTGGTGCGCACGCTCGACGATGCCGCCGCCGAGCGGCTTCGGAAGAACGCCGATCACTATGTGGAAAACGCCCGCCGCTTCGCGAAGGGCCTCAAAAAGATCGGTTGAGATCCGATCGGAAAGACTGCCTTGAGCGAGTTGCACAAGTTCCTGTTCGACGGCCTGCCCGTGCGCGGCATGATCGTGCGCCTGACCGATGCCTGGCACGAGATCCTGGCGCGGCGCGCCTCGAACACCGCCACCGGCCCGTACCCCACGCCCGTGGCCGAGCTGCTCGGCGAGATGACGGCAGCGGCCACGCTGATGCAGGCCAACATCAAGTTCAACGGCGCGCTGATCCTGCAGATCTTCGGCGACGGGCCGGTCAAGGTCGCGGTGGCCGAAGTCAAGCCCGACCTCAGCCTGCGCGCCACCGCCAAGGTGGTGGGCGAGCTCGATCCCGATGCGCATCTTTCCGAGATGGTCAACGCGAACGGCAAGGGCCGCTGCGCGATCACGCTCGATCCCAAGGACAAGCTCCCGGGCCAGCAGCCCTACCAGGGCGTGGTGCCGCTGGTCGATGGCGACGGCCGCAAGCTCGAGCGGCTCAGCGAGGTGCTGCAGCACTACATGCTGCAAAGCGAGCAGCTCGACACCACGCTGGTGCTCGCCGCCGACGACAAGGTGGCGGCCGGCCTGCTGATCCAGCGCCTGCCCGTCAAGGGCGCGGCCAACCTCGAGGGCAGCGGCCGCGGCGCCAACGACCCGATCGGCGTGGACCAGATCGGCCACAACGAGGACTACAACCGCATCGCCATCCTCGCCGCCAGCCTGACGCGCGACGAGCTGCTCACGCTCGACGTCGAGACCATCCTGCGCCGCCTGTTCTGGGAAGAGAAGCTGCTGCGCTTCGAGCCGCAGACCGGCTTGCTGGGCCCGCACTTCGCCTGCACCTGCGGGCGCGAGCGCGTGGCGCAGATGATCCGCGGGCTCGGCCAGGAGGAGGCCGAATCCATCCTCGTGGAGCGCGGCGACATCGAGGTGGGCTGCGATTTCTGCGGCAAGCAGTACCGCTTCGACGCGGTCGACGCGGCGCAGATCTTCACCGCGCCGAGCGACCAGTTGCCGGCGAGCCCGGTGATGCAGTAGCGCGCTGCTTCAGCGCGCGCCCGTCGCGAAGCCGCCGAAGCGGATGTCCGGCGCGCTGGTGTTGTGGCGCGAGGGAATGCTCCGGCCGAAGCGAACATCGGCCGCCTGCAGCGTCTTGACCTCGGGCAGCGGCTTGCGCTCCTCGGCGGCGTTCGGTACGGTGCGCCATGCCACTTCGCTCATGTCGGCGTTGTCCGGTGCGACGTACATCGAGCGCAGCACCGCGAAGCGCGCGCCTTGGCCGCGGCCCGGTTTCATGGCCACGTCGAGCGTGGTGCGCGCCTCGCTGATCTCGCGCACGTCGACCTTCGCCTCGCCGCCGTTCGCGAAGAGGAGCTTGAAGGCCAGCGGCTTGGTGTCGATCGCGATCGATGCGATGCGGGTCATCGGCCTGCCCGCCTGCTCGACCGGACCCATCACGAAGGAGGAGCCGTACACGCCGTCGCCGAAGCGCGGCGCGGGCAGAGGCTTGATGCGCCAGTAGCCGTCGGACGGGTACATGACGATCGCCTCCAGCGGCTTGGCGCCGGTCTTGGCAAAGACCTGGATCATGTGGAAGCCGCGATCTTGCCGGCCGTCGACGCGGACCGGCACCCGTTCGGGCCGCCAGAAAGAGGGGAGGGTGATGCCCACGACCTGCCATCGCGGTCCGTCGTGCAGCACCGCGCGCCGCTCCTTGAAGCTGTAGCGCGGGTCGGTCGGGTGGGTGCTGCCGTCGAAGTTGCAACCCGAGAAATCAGGCGCCGTGCGGTCCTGCTCGATGCTCGTCAGGTAGACGGGCGGCAGCGCCTCCACGCGGAAGCGGCGGATGCGGGCGCCGTCGAGGTTGAGGGACACGTTGTCTTCTTCGGCGCAGGCGGTCGTGTGGGTGTCGTTGCTCACGGTGGCCTGGGCCGGCGCGGCCGAAGCCGCTGCGGCAGACAGCAGGGCCCAGAGCAGGACGGCCGCATGGAGTCTGAGATGCTGCATTCCTTCGGTTCCTCTGTGTTATGACGAGCGTCTGGCGACTAGATCGCTGAACAATCGGTGTTCGCAGGCCGGGTCGGAGCACTTCTCGCAGGTCCAGGACCACGCGGTGGCGCCCTTCGATGCAGCACTGCGGCCGGCTTCGGCATCCGCTGCGACGTTGATTGCATTCCACGCGTTGGCCAGCTGTTCCGCGCCTTCGCCGTGCACCACCGCAAAGCTCAGCTTCGCGTCCATCAGCGCTTGGCGCAGCATGCCGTCGACCGGCGTCGGCGAGGCGGGTGCGATGAGCAGGATGAGGGCACCACGGTGGGCCTCGAGCGTGCTGGCATCGAACGAGCCTTCCAGCAGGGGCTCGACCACCAGGCTGGCCGCGATGCCGCGCTGCGCCAGCCGTTGCGCGAGCGCCTCGGCCAGCCGGGCTTTGCCGCTGTCATCTGCGCCGATCAGCGCGATCACGCTGCCGGCCGGCAGGGCGGGAGTCATCTCAACCTTCAGCGCGTGATCTGCACGAACACTTCGTTGGGCTTGACCATGCCGAGCTCCTGGCGCGCGCGCTCCTCGACCATCTCCAGCCCCTGCTTGAGGTCGTTGACCTCCGAGTTGAGCCTGTCGTTGGCGAGTGCCGCTTTCGCGTTGGCGTCCTTCTGCTCGGCCAGCTTGTCCTTCAGCTGCGCCACGTCGCGCACGCTGCCGCGCCCGGTCCACAGCTGCCACTGGAGGATCAGCAGCAGCAGGACCAGGATGATCGGAACGATGCGCGAACGCATGGTGCTCCGTCCCGCGGGTCAGCGCAGGTTGTAGAAGGCCGCGCGTCCGGGGTAGCTGGCGACGTCGCCGAGGTCTTCCTCGATGCGCAGCAGCTGGTTGTACTTGGCGATGCGGTCCGAGCGCGACAGCGAGCCGGTCTTGATCTGGCCGGCGTTGGTGCCCACCGCGATGTCGGCGATGGTGGAGTCCTCGGTCTCGCCCGAGCGGTGGCTGATCACGGCGGTGTAGCCGGCGCGCTTGGCCATCTCGATGGCGGCGAAGGTCTCGGTGAGCGTGCCGATCTGGTTGATCTTGATCAGGATCGAATTGGCGATGCCCTTGTCGATGCCTTCCTGCAGGATCTTGGTGTTGGTGACGAACAGGTCGTCGCCCACCAGCTGCACGCGCTTGCCGAGGCGCTCGGTGAGCAGCTTCCAGCCGTCCCAGTCGCCCTCGTGCATGCCGTCCTCGATGCTGATGATCGGGTACTTGTCGACCCACGTCGCCAGCATGTCGGCCCAGTTGCCGGCTGACAGCGTGAGGTTCTCGCCGGCCAGCACGTACTGCCCGTCCTTGTAGAACTCGCTGGCGGCGCAGTCCAGGCCCAGGGCGATCTGGGTGCCGGCGGCATAGCCGGCCTTGTCGATGGCTTCGAGGATGAGCTGGATCGCGGCCTCGTGGTTCTCGACGCTGGGGGCGAAGCCGCCCTCGTCGCCCACTGCCGTGCTGATGCCGCGGTCGTGCAGGATCTTCTTGAGCGCATGGAAGACCTCGGCGCCGTAGCGCACGGCCTCGCGCAGGCTGGGCGCGCCCACCGGGATGATCATGAACTCCTGCAGATCCAGGCTGTTGTTGGCGTGCGCGCCGCCGTTGATGACGTTCATCATCGGCACTGGCAGCTGCATGCCGCCCATGCCGCCGAAGTAGCGGTACAGCGGCAGGCCCGATTCCTCGGCCGCAGCGCGGGCCACGGCCATCGAGACGGCCAGGGTCGCATTGGCGCCCAGGCGGCCCTTGTTGTCGGTGCCGTCGAGGTCGTTCAGCGTGCGGTCCAGGAAGGCCTGCTCGCTGGCGTCCAGGCCCAGCACGGCCTCGGAGATCTCGGTGTTGATGTTCTCGACGGCCTTGAGCACGCCCTTGCCCAGGTAGCGGTCCTTGTCGCCGTCGCGCAGCTCGATCGCCTCGCGCGAGCCGGTGGAAGCGCCGGAGGGGACCGCGGCGCGGCCCATGGTGCCCGATTCGAGCAGCACGTCGCATTCGACGGTGGGGTTGCCGCGGCTGTCGAGGATCTCGCGCCCGACGATGTCAACGATTGCACTCATTCAATTTCCTTCTGCAGTATCTAGATCTTTGGGGTTGTGTCGATCGTGTGGAACGTCAGGCCACACCCTCGACAACGACCATGCGCATGATCGCAGCTCCGGTCCGCGCTTCGCGTGCCTTGCCATATTCCGGCGAGGCATAGAACTTATTCGCGGCCTCCACGCTGGGGAACTTGAGCAGCACCAGGCGCTGCGGATTCCAGTCGCCTTCCAGCACCTCGACCTTGCCTCCGCGCACGCAGACCTCGGCGCCATGCGCCTTGATGGCCTCGGTGGACCACTTCTTGTAGTCCTCGTACTGCGTGGGGTTCGTCACTTCGACGTTCGCGATGATGTAGGCACTCATGATTGGAACGAGTTCTCCAGGAATGCATTTTTCTTGGTGACCCGGTCGAGCGCGAGCAGCGTCTCGAGCAGCGCCTTCATGTGCTTGAGCGGCACGGCGTTCGGGCCGTCGCTCAGCGCGTTGGCGGGGTCGGGGTGCGTCTCCATGAAGAGGCCCGCCACGCCCACCGCCACCGCGGCGCGCGAGAGCACGGGCACCATCTCGCGCTGGCCGCCGGAGCTGGTGCCCTGGCCGCCGGGCAGCTGCACCGAGTGCGTGGCGTCAAAGACCACCGGCGAACCGGTCTCGCGCATGATCGCCAGCGAGCGCATGTCCGACACCAGGTTGTTGTAGCCGAAGCTGGCGCCGCGTTCGCAGGCCATGAAGCTGTCTTCGGGCAGGCCCTTTTCCTTGGCGGCCGCGCGCGCCTTGTCGATCACGTTCTTCATGTCGTGCGGCGCGAGGAACTGGCCCTTCTTGATGTTGACCGGCTTGCCCGACTGCGCCGCGGCGCGGATGAAGTCGGTCTGCCGGCACAGGAAGGCCGGCGTCTGCAGCACGTCGACCACCAGCGCGGCGGCCGTGATGTCCTCTTCGGTGTGCACGTCGGTCAGCACCGGCAGGCCCAGCTCGCGCTTGACCTTGGCCAGGATCTCCAGGCCCTTGTCGCGGCCCGGGCCGCGGAAGCTGGTGCCCGAGGAGCGGTTAGCCTTGTCGAAGCTGCTCTTGAAGATGAAGGGAATGCCGAGCGAGGACGTGATTTCCTTCAGCGTGCCGGCGGTGTCCATCTGCAGCTGCTCGGACTCGACCACGCACGGTCCCGCGATCAGGAAGAAGGGCTTGTCCAGCCCGATGTCGAATCCGCAGAGTTTCATGCGACGACTTTCAATGCCTGCTTGTCCGCGCCTTGATGTTCCAGCGCTGCCTTGATGAACGCGTTGAACAGCGGGTGGCCGCTCCACGGCGTGGACTTGAACTCGGGGTGGAACTGCACGCCGATGAACCAAGGATGCACGTCCTGCGGCAGCTCGACGATCTCGGTCAGGTGCTCGCGCTGCGTCAGCGCCGAGATCACCAGGCCGGCGCGGCGCAGCTCGTCGAGGTAGTTGACGTTGGCTTCGTAGCGGTGGCGGTGCCGCTCGGTCACCACGTCGCCGTAGATGCTGTGGGCCAGCGTGCCGGGCGCCACGTCGGAGCTCTGCGCGCCCAGGCGCATGGTGCCTCCGAGATCGGACTTCTCGTCGCGCAGCTTGATGGTGCCGTCGCGGTCCTTCCACTCGGTGATCAGGGCGATCACCGGGCAGCTGGTGTCGGGGTCGAACTCGGTGCTGTTCGCGTTCTTGAGGCCTGCCACGTTGCGCGCGTACTCGATGGTCGCGACCTGCATGCCCAGGCAGATGCCGAGGTAGGGCACCTTGCTCTCGCGGGCAAAGCGCGCCGCCGCGATCTTGCCTTCCACGCCGCGCTGGCCGAAGCCGCCGGGCACCAGGATGGCGTCGTACTTGCCGAGCCGGGCCACGTCCTGCGGCGAGATGGTCTCGGAGTCGATGTACTCGATCTTCACCCGCGCATGGTTCTTCATGCCGGCATGGCGCAGCGCCTCGTTGAGCGACTTGTAGCTGTCGGACAGGTCGACGTATTTGCCGACCATCGCGATGGTCACTTCCTTTTGCGGATGCTCGACCTCGTAGACCAGGTCGTCCCAGCGCTTGAGCTTGGCCGGCGGGGTGTTGATGCGCAGCTTGTCGCAGATCAGGCCGTCCAGGCCCTGCTCGTGCAGCATGCGCGGGACCTTGTAGATGGTGTCAACGTCCCACATCGAGATCACGCCCCACTCGGGCACGTTGGAGAAGAGCGAGATCTTGGCACGCTCGTCGTCGGGGATGGGCCGGTCGGCGCGGCACAGCAGGGCGTCGGCCTGGATGCCGATGGCGCGCAGCTCCTTGGCGGTGTGCTGGGTGGGCTTGGTCTTGAGCTCGCCGGCCGCCGCGATCCAGGGCACGTAGCTCAGATGCACGAAGGCCGAGTTGTTGGGGCCCATGCGCAGGCTCATCTGGCGCACGGCCTCGAGGAAGGGCAGTGACTCGATGTCGCCCACGGTGCCGCCGATCTCGACGATGGCCACGTCGACCTCGTGCGGCGTGGCGATGCCGGCGCCGCGCTTGACGTATTCCTGGATCTCGTTGGTGATGTGCGGGATGACCTGCACCGTCTTGCCGAGGTAGTCGCCGCGGCGCTCTTTCTCGAGGACGGTCTTGTAGATCTGGCCGGTGGTGAAGTTGTTGGCCTTGCGCATGCGCGTCGTGATGAAGCGCTCGTAGTGGCCGAGATCGAGGTCGGTTTCGGCGCCGTCGTCGGTGACGAAGACTTCGCCGTGCTGGAAGGGCGACATCGTGCCGGGGTCGACGTTGATGTAGGGGTCCAGCTTGATGAGGGTGACTTTGAGGCCGCGGGACTCGAGGAGTGCGGCGAGCGAGGCGGAGGCGATTCCCTTGCCCAGGGAAGACACCACACCACCGGTGACGAAGACGAATTTGGTCATGCCAGTTCCGAACGTGGGTCCGGGCAGTGGGAAATGCAGATTATAGGTGCGGCCTCATGGCCTCGAAGACCCAGGGACACCCGGCGAACGCGTGCGTAGCCGGGCTGCTACATTGCCGGCTTATATGCAAGACCTCGCCGGCAAACACATCGTCCTGGGCCTCACGGGCGGCATCGCCTGCTACAAGTCGGCGGAGCTGTGCCGGCTGCTGGTCAAGGCCGGCGCCACCGTGCAGGTGGTGATGACCGAGGCCGCGACCCAGTTCATGACGCCCGTCACGATGCAGGCGCTGTCGGGGCGGCCGGTCTACACCTCGCAGTGGGATGTGCGCGAGCCCAACAACATGCCGCACATCAACCTGAGCCGGGAGGCCGACGCGATCGTGCTGGCGCCCGCCAGCGCGGACTTCATCGCACGGCTGGTGCAGGGGCGTTCCGACGAACTGCTGAGCCTGCTGTGCCTCGCGCGGCCCGTCGACCGCGTGCCCTTGCTGATCGCACCGGCCATGAACCGCGAGATGTGGGTTCATCCCGCGACCCAGCGCAACCTGCGCCAGGTCGACGCCGACGGCGCCCGTGTGCTGGGCGTGGGCAACGGCTGGCAGGCCTGCGGCGAGACCGGCGACGGCCGCATGCTCGAGCCCCTGCAGCTGTTCGAGGAGATCGTGGCCCAGTTCCAGCCCAAGGTACTGGCCGGGCAGCAGGTGGTGGTCACGGCGGGGCCGACCTTCGAGGCGCTCGATCCGATCCGCGGCATCACCAACCACTCCTCCGGCAAGATGGGCTTCGCGATCGCGCGCGCCGCGCGCGAGGCGGGCGCCGAGGTCACGCTGGTGGCGGGTCCGGTGCATCTGCCCACGCCGCGCGGCGTCGCGCGCATCGACGTGCAGTCGGCGCGGGAGATGCTCGAGGCCAGCCGGCAGGCCGCGCAGAGCGCGTCGGTGTTCATCGCCACCGCTGCGGTGGCCGACTGGCGGCCGGCCTCGCAGAGCGAGCAGAAGATCAAGAAGGACGGCAGCGGCCAGGCGCCGGTGCTTCATTTCGTGGAGAACCCCGACATCCTGCAGAGCATCGCGCAGGGCGAGCGCGCCAGGGCCGGCAAGCTTTTCTGCGTGGGCTTCGCCGCCGAGAGCGAGAACCTGGCCGCGCACGCCAAGGCCAAGCGCGAACGCAAGGGGATTCCGCTGCTGGTGGGCAACATCGGCCCGCTGACCTTCGGACAGGACCACAACAGTCTGCTGCTCGTCGATGCCAATGGCGCGCGCGAGCTGCCGCGCGCGCCCAAGCTGGCGCTGGCGCGCGACCTCGTGGCCGAGATCGCGGCACGGCTGCCGCCCGGGAGTCCGAAATGAATCCGCAATGGAACACGCCGCCCGACGGCGATTTCGCCCGCTACGTCGAGCGCCTCACGGCGCAGGCCGCGCAGCCTCGCGGCCCGGTACAAGAGGGCGAGCACGGGCTCGATGTCGGCATGACGCACCAGCACGAGGTGCAGCCGGCCCGCCAGCCGCAGGCAGAGGCACGCCAGGCAACCATGGGCGCCGGCCTGGGCCGCAACCTGCTCAAGGGGCTAGGCATTGCCTGGATGCTGGCCTTGCTGGTGCTGCTGGCGGCCGATGCGTCCCTGGTCCTCGTCGTCGCCCTGTTCGCGGGCGGCCTGTGGCTGGCCTACAAGCTCAAGCATCTGGTGTTCCCGCCGGGCGTGGAGAACTGGAAGCAATGGCTGGAAGAAGCCGCGAAACGACAACAGCAACTGCAACAGCAAAGAAAGCGCAATTCGAAGTGAACGTCGACGTCCGAATCCTCGATCCCCGCATGCAGGACCAACTGCCTGCCTACGCCACCCCCGGCAGCGCCGGGCTGGACCTGCGCGCCTGCTTGGATGCACCCATCACGCTGGCGCCCAACGCCTGGCAACTGGTGGGCACCGGCATCGCGATCCACCTGGCCGACCCGGGTTATGCGGCGCTGATCCTGCCGCGCTCGGGCCTGGGCCACAAGCACGGCATCGTGCTGGGCAACCTGGTGGGCCTGATCGACAGCGACTACCAGGGCGAACTCAAGATCAGTGCCTGGAACCGCAGCGACACGGCCTTCGTGCTGCAGCCGATGGAGCGGCTGGCACAGCTGGTGATCGTGCCCGTGGTGCAGGCGCAGTTCCGGGTGGTCGCCGAGTTTCCGCCCAGCGAGCGCGGCGAAGGCGGCTACGGCTCGACCGGCAAGCATTGAGCGCGGCCATGTAGGCGCAGGCTTGCGGGGCCTGGGCCGTGTTGCTCACAGGTAAAGAACGGAACCGGCGATATGGCCCTGGCATCGAAGGTTTCAACATGTGTTCACGGTCATCGCGCAGCGGTGCAATCCGTTAGAGCCCATGGAGAGCGCATTGCGCCGACCTGTTTCGAGGAGTACACAGCATGAAAAACCCAACTCGTTTTGTTTCCGTTACCGCCTCCGTGCTCGCGCTTGCTGCGCTGACCGCGTGTGTGGCGCCGCAGCCGGTCTACCAGACCTCGCGCTATCCCTATCAGCCGAGCTACCCGGCGGCTCAATCGGCCTACGTCGAGTACGGCCGCGTTGCCAACATCGAGGTGATCCGCAGCCAGAGCTCCGGTGCCGGCACCAGCGGCGGAGGTGCCGTGGCGGGTGGCGTCCTCGGCGGCGTGGTGGGCAACCAGTTCGGCCACGGCAGCGGACGCGCCGCGGCCACCGCACTGGGCGTGGTCGGTGGCGCCCTGCTGGGCAACAGCATCGAGGCCAATGCGAACGCGCCACGTGTCTACGAGAGCTACCGCGTCTCGATCCAGACCGACCATGGCGCGTATCGCTCCTTCGATGTCCCGAGCCCGGGCGACCTGCGCATCGGCGACCGCGTGCGCATCGATGGCGGGCAGATCTCCCGCTTCTGAGCGCGCAGCCAAAAGGAAAAGCCGGGCACCGCCCGGCTCTTTTTCGCCTGTTGATCCGGCTGTTCAGTGCAGCGTGCCGTTGCCCGGCGACGTGGGCGACACCTTGAAGAAGCCGGTACCGGCCGTCCCGCGGCCGATTTCCTCCTCCGTCGCTTCGCGCACCGAGCGCACCGTGAGATCCAGCCGCAGCGCGATCCCCGCCAGCGGATGGTTGCCGTCCAGCACCAGGTGCTCCGGGTAGATTTCGCTCACGGTGTAGATCGTGTCCTTGGGCAAGTCGGGATTCACGCCGGCCGGCAGCGCGGCGCCGTCGAAGGTCATGCCTTCCTCGATGCCTTCGGGAAAGAGCGATCGCGGCTCGAGGAAAAGCAACTGGTCGTTGAAGTCGCCGAAGGCCTGCTCGGGCTCGAGCTGCAGTTGCACGCGGGCACCGGGCTCATGGCCGAGCAGGGCGGCCTCGATCGCGGCGAAGAGATCGTCGCCGCCGATCAGGAACTCCACCGGTTCGTCGAGCACGTCCAGCACGTCGCCGAGGGTGTCCTTCAGCGTCCAGGTCAGGCCGACCACGCATTGTTCAGAGATTTCCATACGAGAATTCTCCCATGGAGACTCAACGACCCCTGGCCCTGCTCGGCGGCCTGAGCGCCTCGCAATTCATGCGGCGCCACTGGCAGAAGAAGCCCTTGCTGGTGCGCCAGGCCATTCCCGGCATGGTGCCATCGATCGGACGCGAGGAGCTGTTTTCGCTGGCCGGCCGCGAGGAGGTGGAGTCGCGGCTGATCCGCCACGGCAAGAGCGGCTGGGCGCTCAAGCACGGCCCCTTCGCGCGCCGGGCGCTGCCTTCGCCGAAGCAAGCCGCCTGGACGCTGCTGGTGCAGGGCGTGGATCTGCACCACCAGGGCGTGCATGCGCTACTCCAGCAGTTTCGTTTCGTGCCCGATGCGCGGCTGGACGACCTGATGATCAGCTATGCGAGCGACACCGGCGGCGTCGGCGCGCACTTCGACAGCTACGACGTGTTCCTGCTGCAGGCGCACGGGCGGCGGCGCTGGTCCATCGGCAAGCAGCGCGATCTGCGGCTCGTGCCCGATGTGCCGCTCAAGATCCTCGCGCGCTTCGAGCCCGAGCAGAGTTTCGTGCTCGAGCCCGGCGACATGCTCTACCTGCCGCCGCGTTATGCGCACGATGGCGTGGCCGAGGGCGGCGATTGCATGACCTATTCCATCGGCCTGCGTGCGCCTGCCGCCGCACCGCTGGGGGCCGACCTGCTGGCCCGCATCGCGGAGGCGCATGCCGAGCTTCTGCAGGACGCGCCTGCCGGATCTGCGGTGCACTACAAGGACCCTGCGCAGCCCGCCGTGCCCGCGCCGGCCGAGATGCCGTCCGCATTGCAGGACTTCGCGCGCAAGGCCGTGCTGGCGGCGCTGCGCGACCCCGATGCGATCGACCGCGCGCTGGGCGAATCGATGACCGAGCCCAAGCCCACCGTGTGGTTCGAGCAGGGCGAGCCGCCGGACGCGTGGAGCGGCGTGTCGCTCGACCGCCGCACGCGCATGCTCTACGACGCGCGCCATCTCTACATCAACGGCGAAAGCTTCCGCGCCTCGGGCCGCGATGCCCGGCTCATGCGCCGCCTCGCGGACCAGCGCACGCTGGGCCCGCGCGATCTCGCGACGGCGAGCGAGGACGCACGCGCATTGCTGGAAGACTGGTGCGAAGCGGGGTGGCTGCATGCCGAATGAAGCTTCCACCGGCAACCTGCTGCTCGAAGGTGCCTTCGATGGCCGCCGCGCCTTCGAGGCGCATGTGCATGCCGCCCTGGCCGCCGCTGCGCGCGAGAACTGGCGCGAGATCGTGTTCGCGGATCCGGCCTTCGTCGACTGGCCGCTGGGCGAACGCGCCATGGCCGAGGCCCTGCAGGCCTGGTCTGCGGCCGGCCGCAGCTTTGTGATGCTGGCGCAGCGCTTCGACGTGTTCGAGCGCGAGCACGCGCGCTTCGTGACGTGGCGGCGCATGTGGAGCCACATCGTCGATTGCCGCGCCTGCGACGGGCCCGGCCTGCCGCAGGTGCCCAGCGGCATCTGGACGCCGGGCTGGTGCCTGGCGCGCATCGACGTGGAGCGCGTGCGCGGCGTCTGCAGTCGCGATCCCGAGCGCCGGAGGGCGCTGCGCGAGCGCATCGACGAGTGCTTGCGCCATGCGAAAGCCGCATTTCCGGCCACGACATTGGGCTTGTAAGCCAATGCCGCGAATCTAGGCGCAATGGGCTTCCTGGTCAGGGTAGAGGTCTAGAATTTTTTCTTCGAGACCTTCATCCAAAGGAGCCCTGTAATGAGAAAGTCCGTCCTGCTCGCCTCGTTGGTCGCTGCGGTCGCCCTTGCCGCCTGCGGCAAGAAGGAGGAGTCCGCGCCGGCCGTCGTGACCCCGCCGCCTGCCGCCGTCACGCCGGCACCCGCTCCAGCCCCTGCACCGGCGCCTGCACCCGACACCTCGGCGACGATGCCGGCACCTTCGCCCGGCGCGTCTTCGGCGCTGGATGCAGCGAATGCCGCTACCGAGGCGGCCAAGAAGAAGGAAGAAGCACCCAAGCAATAGAGCTGCGCTGCAGTTTCGCGAAAGGCCGCCCGCGGGCGGCCTTTTCAATTGGCGTTATCAGCATCGGCTGCATTCGTGAAGATGCCAGTGCTCGAGTGAGCGACGCTGGTTTGGCGATGGTCCCATTTTGGGACTAAAATTCGCGCATGCACATCGTTTCGCACGCGAGCCTGGTGGCCTTCTACAGCAAACCGCAGTACAGGGATTCCAAAGGCGCGCTGGAAGCGTGGTATGACGTGGCGCGGCTGGCGAAGTGGACCTCGCCAGCTGACGTGAAGGACCAGTTCCGCAACGCCAGCTTCGTTGGCAGCAACCGTGTCGTCTTCAATATCAGAGGGAATGACTACAGGCTGATCGTCGCCATGGCCTACAGGATGCAGTGGGCCTACATCAAGTTTGTCGGCACGCATCCGCAATACGATGCCATCGATGCCGCCACCGTGGACCAGTCCAAGTGAAAGGAACCATCATGGAAGTTCGCGCCATCCGTTCGGAAGCCGACTACCGCGCTGCGCTCGCGCTGGTGTCCGAGCTTGTTGATCTCGACCCGGAGCCCGACACAGCTGAAGGCGAGCGTCTGGAAGTGTTCGGAACACTGGTGCAAGCGTATGAGGCGCAGCACTATCCGATCGTCCCTCCGGATCCGATCGAGGCCATCAAATTCCGCATGGATCAGGACGGCCTGAGCGTGGCCGACATGGTGCCCTACATCGGGCCGCGCCATCGTGTCTACGAGGTTCTCAACGGCAAACGGCCGCTGACCCTGCACATGATTCGTCGTCTTCTTACGTTGGGCATCCCGGCTACATCGCTGGTCGGCAGGCCTGAGCCCGTGGCCGCCTGAGCCCAGGCCCACTGCGCCGCCCCTGAAGACCCGTGCGGGAATATTTCAGGTGAGCCCCGCGTGGGAGGGGCGCTCCTATCCCGACGGCTGGAGATCGAGCCAGTCCGACCCTTCCGAGGCGTTGGCCGTCAGCATCTCGTGCTCGCTCGCACCGAGCGCCTCGGCCATCGCGCGGCGCACGAGATCGGGCCGGTTGTTCTGCTCGCTGAGGTGCGCACCCAATACGTGATGCAGGCCGCCGTGGTGCAGTGCCCGCGCGATCGCGGCAGCAGCGGCGTTGGACAGGTGGCCGTAGTTGCCGCCCACGCGCTGCTTGAGGAAGGGCGGGTAGGCCGAGCGGGCCAGCAACTCGCTGTCGTGGTTGAACTCGAGCAGCAGGGCATCGAGTCCCGACAGCCGCGACAGCACATGCGGCGTCGCATGCCCGAGGTCGGTCAGGATGCCGAGGTGGCGTGCGCCGTCGCTGCAGCGCAGTTGCAGCGGCTCGCGCGCATCGTGCGGCACGGTGAAGGGCTGGACCAGGATGTCGCCGACTTCGATGTCGATGCCGTCCCGTGCGAGATGCAGGCGCCCTGCGAAGTCGTGCCCGCCGGCAGCGAGCCAGGTGCCCTCGCTCATCCAGACGGGAATGCGCTCGCGCCTGGACAGCGCACGGGCGCAGCCGATGTGGTCGCCGTGCTCGTGGGTGATGAAGACCGCGTCGATGTCGCTGGCCGCGAGGCCGGCGCGCGCCAGGCGCGCATCGAGATGCTTGAGCCCGAAGCCGCAGTCGATCAGCAGCCTCGAGCGGCGCCCGCCGCTGGTCGCCTCGACCAGCGTGGCATTGCCGGTGCTGCCGCTGCCCAGGCTGCGGAAGCGCAGCATGCGGGGCCCGGCTTACTTGAGATCGTCCGCGATGACCTGGACGATGCGCTGGGCATTGGCCGAGGTTTCCGCCGCACCGCTGTCGTTCTGCACCGACACCGTGCTCGTTTCGCCCGTGCCCTTGACCAGGATGCGGAACTTGAGCGGCGCCTCGGTCTTGCTCGAGCTGAACATCTTGGCGAAGAAGCCCGGCTCCTTCTTGTCCGGGTTCGGCGGCACGTAGCGCACGAAGTACACGCCGGCGGCGCGGTCGCGGTCCTCGACGGTGAAGCCGGTGCGGTCCAGCGCCAGGCCGACGCGGCGCCAGGCGCGGTCGAAGCTCTCGTTGATTTGCACGACGGGCTGGCCGCCGACATTGGAAACGCTCGCAGTCTTGGCCGGCGCGCTGGTCTGCGCGATGAGCTTCGACTGCTCCTGCGAAACCCCCAGCTTGACCATCAGGCGGCGCAGGAATTCGGTCTCGAGCTCGGGGTCGCTGGGGCGCGGCTGCCAGACGGTCTGGTCCTGGCGCGTGTTGGTGTAGACCTCCTGCATGCCGCGATGGCTCACGAAGATCTCGGTGGAGCCGTTGGCGCCGCGCTCGATGCGGGTGCGGAAGCGGTCGAGCTCGCCGGTGGAATAGATCGCGTCGACCAGCTTGCCCAGCGTGCCGCGGATCACGTCCTGTGGCAGCTTGGCGCGGTTCTCGGCCCAGTCGGTTTCCATGATGCCGAGGTTGCGCTGCTCGGTGGTCAGCAGGAAGCCGCTCTCCTGCCAGAAGTCCTTGATCGGATCCCAGAGCTGCTCGGGCGAGCGATTGACCACGATCCAGCGCTGCGTACCCGTGCGCTCCATGCGTACGTCGCCGAGATTGGCGACTGCCGTCGGAATGCCGGGCGCGTTTGCCACGCCGGCCTGGTACGCATTGGCCGAGACCGCGTTGCCGGGCACCGCGTAGCGGTTCTCGCGCGACAGCTGCGTGAGGTCGGGCGGCACCTCCAGCGTCGGGGCCTTGCCGGCGCTCTTGTAGTCGATCTTGTCGCTCTCGAGGACCGAGCAGGCGGCGAGGCTGGCGATCAAGGCCAGCAGTGCGAATCGCGAAAGGGTTTTCACTCGTCTTCTTCCTAGTGTGGAATGTTTAGCGCTGTGTCAGAGCGCCGGCCCCGCAAAAAGGTTGCCGGGCTTCGTGTACGGCAGGTAAAGATGGAATCAGTTCTTGAGGAGTCCGCTGGCACGCAGCGCGGATTCGACCACCGGCCGGCTGGCTTCGCCGAGCTCGGTGAGCGGCAACCGGAGCGCGCCGCCGCACAGGCCGAGCCGTGCCATCGCCCACTTCACGGGAATCGGATTCGGCTCGACGAACAGGTGGCGGTGCAGCGGCATCAGCTCGAACTGGATCTGCATCGCGCGCCGGGCGTCGCCGGCGATGGCCGCCACGCACAGCTCGTGCATCTTGCGCGGCGCCACGTTGGCCGTGACGCTGATGTTGCCCTGGCCGCCGCACAGCATCAGCGCGACCGCGGTCGGGTCGTCGCCGGAGTACACGGCGAAGTGCTTGGGGACTTCCTTGATCAGCCACTGGGCGCGCTCGATGTTGCCCGTAGCCTCTTTGATGCCGACGATGCCCGGCACCTGCGCCAGGCGCAGCACGGTGTCGTGCGCCATATCGGCGACCGTGCGGCCGGGCACGTTGTAGAGCACGATGGGCAGGTCGCCAACGGCCTCGGCGATGGCCTTGAAGTGCCGGTATTGGCCTTCTTGCGTCGGCTTGTTGTAGTAGGGCACCACCTGTAGCTGCGAATCGGCGCCCACGCCCTTGGCGAATTTCGCGAGCTCGATCGCCTCTTTCGTCGAATTGGCGCCGCAGCCGGCCATCACGGGCACGCGGCCCCGGGCCTGCTCGACCGAGACCCGGATGATCTCGCAATGCTCCTCGACGTTCACCGTCGGCGACTCGCCGGTGGTGCCGACCACGCCCAGGCAATCGGTGCCTTCGTCGATGTGCCAGTCGATCAGCCGGCGCAAGGCGGGATAGTCGACGCTGCCGTCGTCATGCATCGGCGTGACGAGCGCGACGATGCTGCCTGTCAATTGCTCCAAGGGGGTCTCTTTGTCGGTTGCGGAAAGGCAGCCATTCTACTGACTGGCCCGGAAGGCCCCTCAGAGGGGGTAGCGCATTGGTTTTCCAACTGGCAGGTTCGACGGTTCCCGGACGGCCGCGATCCGCTGCACGAAGCGCTCCGGCTCAGCCAGTAAGCCATCCTCATAGGCCACCACCCGAAGCCCGGCGCAGGCGGCCAGCAGTTCGCCCGGCTGCAGCAGGAAGTCCGGGCGCGAGGGCTTGCCGATGGTTTCGTTGCCGGCGGCGAAGGTTTCATAGAGCAGCACACCGCCCGGCGCGACGGCCGCCACGATGTCGGGCAGGCGCGCGCGCCACAGGTAGTTGGTCACCACCACCGCGCCGAAGACCTGGCCGGCGAAGGGCCATGGGCCGTCCTCGATGTCGGCCAGCAGGGCCCGGCCGAAGCGCACCGAAGAGGCGATCGCCTCCGGCGCGCGGTCCACCCCTGTTACCGCATGCCCGTGCTGCGCGAACCAGTCCATGTGTCGCCCCGCGCCGCAGGCCACGTCGAGCACGGTGGTGCCGGGAGCGAGCAGGTGCGACCAGCGCACGACCCAGGGGGAGGGCGAGAGATCGTGGCTCAGAAGCAGGCCCAGATCTGGTCGACCAGCGCCACCAGGAACGCGGGGCGCGTGTAGAGGCCGAACACGCCCAGCAGCACCAGCACCGCCGCGGCCAGCCAGCCGGCGTGCGCGAGGCGATGGTGGATGCCCGGGCACATGGCGGTTCAGGCCGGCTGAGGGGCCGGCCGGCGCACGATCGCGCCTTCCTTGACCGGCAGGTTGACCAGCGCCGCGAACACGCCCAGCGCGATCGCGAGGTACCAGACGATGCCGTAGCTGCCGGTGCTGTCGTAGAGATAGCCGCCGAGCCAGACGCCGAGGAAGGAGCCGACCTGGTGGCTCAGGAACACGAAGCCGCCCAGCATCGAGAGATGCGCCACGCCGAAGATCTGGGCCACGATGCCGCTGGTGAGCGGCACGGTCGACAGCCACAGGAAGCCCATCACGCTCGCGAAGACATACACCGACAGCGGCGTGATCGGCGCCGCCAGGAAGATCGCGATGGTCGCCGCGCGGCTGAAGTAGATCGCGGCCAGCAGCTTGCGCTTGGCCAGCCGTGCCCCGAGCGAGCCGGCGACATAGGTGCCGAACACATTGAACAGGCCGACCAGCGCCAGCGCATAGCTCGCCACTTCGGGCGAGAGCCCCTTGTCGCGCAGGTAGCTCGGCATGTGCACGCCGATGAAGGCCAACTGGAAGCCGCAGACGAAATAGCCCGCCATCAACAGCACGAAGCTGGGGTACTTGAAGGCCTCGCCCACGGCCTGAAGGATGGTCTGGTCGCGGTGGGCGACGGCGGCGTGGCCGACACGCGGCTCGCGCAGGCCGAAGGCGAGGGGCACGATCAGCAGCACCATGAGCGCCAGCACCAGCAGGGCCGTGTGCCAGCCGAAGCCCGCGATCAGTTGGCCTTCCACCGGCACCATCAGGAACTGCCCGAAGGAGCCGGCCGCTGCGGCCACGCCCATGGCCCGCGATCGCCGCTCCACCGGGATCTGCCGGCCGATCACGCCGTAGATCACCGCGTAGGTGGTGCCGGCCTGGGCCGCGCCGATCAGCACGCCGGCCGTCAGCGCGAACATGAGCGGCGTGGGCGACAGCGCCATGCCCGCCAGGCCGATCGCGTAAAGCACGGCGCCCGCCACCAGCACGCGGAAGGCGCCCAGCTTGTCGGCCAGCATGCCGGCGAAGACGCCGATCACGCCCCAGGAGAGGTTCTGGATCGCGATCGCCAGCGAGAAGCTCTGGCGCGACCAGCCCTGTTCCTGCGTGATGGGCTGCAGCCACAGCCCGAAGCCGTGGCGGATCCCCATCGAGAGGGTGACGATCATCGCGCCGCAGAACAGGACCTGCTTGAGCGACAGCGGCTGGGATTGAGCGTGCATCCGGCGACTGTAGCCAAAAGCGAAAGCCTGCATCGGCCACGGCCGCGACACGCATTGTTGATATTTTCGAGCCGCGTTGATGCGGCCTGCGCATCAACGCCGCTCTGTATGTCCATCCAGGTATTCGGCAGCCCACGCATACAATCCGCCCCCATGGCGACCCTCAGCAAGACTCCCCCGGCCTATTCGGAAGGCTCGATCCGCGTCCTCAAGGGCCTGGAGCCCGTCAAGCAGCGTCCGGGCATGTACACCCGCACCGACAACCCGCTGCACATCATCCAGGAAGTGCTGGACAACGCCGCCGACGAGGCGCTGGCCGGCTACGGCAAGAAGATCAAGGTCACGCTCCACACCGACGCCTCGGTCAGCGTCGAGGACGACGGCCGCGGCATCCCCTTCGGCCTGCATCCCGAGGAGAAGGCCCCGGTGGTCGAGCTGGTCTTCACCCGGCTGCACGCGGGCGGCAAGTTCGACAAGGGCTCGGGCGGTGCCTACAGCTTCTCGGGCGGCCTGCACGGCGTGGGCGTGTCGGTGACCAATGCGCTGTCGAAGCGGCTCGAAGTGCAGTCCTTCCGCGAAGGCTCGGCGGCGAGCATCGCGTTCGCGGGCGGCGATGTGGCCGAGCCGCTCCAGGTCCGTTCGATCGAGAGCGGCGAGCGCCGGCAGGGCACCACCGTGCGCGCCTGGCCCGACCCCAAGTACTTCGAATCGGGCGTGCTGCCGGTGAACGAACTGACCCATCTGCTGCGAAGCAAGGCGGTGCTGATGCCTGGCGTGACCGTCACGCTGGTGGTCGAGAAGACCAAGGAGACCCAGCAGTGGCTCTACAAGGGCGGCCTGCGCGACTACCTGATGCAGACGCTCAACGCCGACCCGGTGATCCCGCTGTTCGAAGGCGCCGGCCATGCCGACAAGAACGCCGACAACTTCGCCGAGGGCGAGGGCGCCGAGTGGTGCGTGGCCTTCACCGAGGAAGGCCAGCCGGTGCGCGAGAGCTACGTCAACCTCATTCCCACCAGCGCCGGCGGCACGCATGAAAGCGGCCTGCGCGATGGCCTGTTCAATGCGGTCAAGAGCTTCGTCGAATTGCATTCGCTCCTGCCCAAGGGCGTGAAGCTCTTGCCCGAGGACGTGTTCGCGCGCGCCTCCTACGTGCTCTCGGCCAAGGTGCTGGACCCGCAGTTCCAGGGCCAGATCAAGGAGCGCCTCAATTCGCGCGACGCGGTGCGGCTGGTTTCCAGCTTCGTGCGCCCGGCGCTGGAGCTGTGGCTCAACCAGCACGTCGACTACGGCAAGAAGCTCGCCGAGCTGGCCATCAAGGCCGCGCAGACGCGCCAGCGCGCCGGCCAGAAGGTCGAGAAGCGCAAGGGCTCCGGCGTGGCCGTGCTGCCCGGCAAGCTGACCGACTGCGAGAGCAAGGACACGGCCCACAACGAGGTCTTCCTGGTCGAAGGCGATTCGGCCGGCGGCAGCGCCAAGATGGGCCGCGACAAGGAAAGCCAGGCCATCCTGCCGCTGCGCGGCAAGGTGCTCAACACCTGGGAGGTGGAGCGCGACCGGCTGTTCGCCAACAACGAAATCCACGACATCTCGGTCGCCATCGGCGTCGACCCGCACGGGCCGGAGGACACGCCCGACCTCTCGGGCCTGCGCTACGGCAAGATCTGCATCCTGTCGGATGCCGACGTGGACGGCTCGCACATCCAGGTGCTGCTGCTCACGCTCTTCTTTCGCCACTTCCCCAAGCTCATCGACACCGGCCACGTGTACGTGGCCAAGCCGCCGCTGTTTCGCGTCGACGCGCCGGCGCGCGGCAAGAAGCCGGCCTCCAAGATGTATGCCCTTGACGAGGGCGAGCTCACCGCCATCCTCGACAAGCTGCGCAAGGACGGGGTGCGCGAGGGCGCCTGGACCATCAGCCGCTTCAAGGGGCTGGGCGAGATGAGCGCCGAGCAGCTCTGGGAGACCACCCTCAACCCCGACACGCGCCGCCTGCTGCAGGTGCGCCTCGGCCGCTTCGATCTGCAGGGCACGCAGGGCGAGATCACCAAGCTGATGGGCAAGGGCGAGGCCGCCGCGCGGCGCGAGCTGATGGAGCTGCGCGGCGACGACGTCGAAGTCGACGTATAGGCGCGTCGATTGGACTGATCAGCCGGTCGGGCCTGCGTTTGCACGGCCGATGAGGGCCATCACGTGCGCGACGATCTGGTCGCAGCGCGTGCCGGCAAAGGAGAAGGCGTCCCCAATTGCGACATCGATCTCGCGCGACAAGGCTTCGCGCAGCAGGCCGCGCGCGCGGAAGAAGCGGGTGCGCACGGTGGCCTCGGGAATGTCCAGCGCGGCAGCCACTTCCTCGATGCTCATGTCCTCGACCGCGCGAAGCACGAGGACCGTGCGGAACACCTCGGGCAGCGCGTCGATGCCCGCCTCGATCAGCTTGCGCGTCTCGCCGCGCATCGCGTGGCGATCCGGCTGTTCGTCGGGGTCTGCCTGCATCCACGTGTCCTCCGAGGTAGAGCCTGCTTCGACGGCCGTGTCGAAGGCGATGACCTGGGCGCTGCCGCGCCGCCGCAGGCGTCCCAGGGCTTCGTTGACCACGATGCGCACCAGCCAGGTCGAGAGCCGGGCCTCGGCGCGAAAGTCGCCAAGCGAGCGCCAGGCGCGCAGATAGGCGTCCTGCAAGGCGTCCTGTGCTTCGTCGTCGTCCTTCAGGATGCTGCGGCCGGTGCGAAAGAGCAGCCGGTTGTGGCGCCGCATGATGAGCTGGAAGGCGAGGGCGTCGCCTTGCGCGGCTCGCGTGGCGAGCTCGGTGTCGGTCGGCTGCGCGACGCCGTCAGCGTCCTGGATACGTTCGAGTGGGTGCATGGTGGCGTCGTCGTGTTGTCCATTGGATGGAGGGGGACGTATTCCTGTTCCCGGACGTAAATCGGCGGGCATCGACGACAATGCGCCCGGCGATGAATCCCAGACACGCTTCCGGCCGCTGGTGGCGGCTCCCGCTCCTGCTGCTGGCCCTGTGCGCATGGCTGCCGCTTGCGCACGCCTCCGACATCTTTGGTTACGTCGACGACAAGGGCGTGGCCCACTTCGCCTCCGAGAAGATCGACGAGCGCTACCAGCTCTTCTTCCGCGGCGGCCAGGCCTTCGATACCGCCCAGGGCGTCGGCCCGCT
This sequence comes from Variovorax sp. WS11, assembly GCF_010499245.1. GTDB lineage: Bacteria > Pseudomonadota > Gammaproteobacteria > Burkholderiales > Burkholderiaceae_C > Variovorax. The sequence continues at coordinate 729,997 of NZ_JAAGOW010000003.1, read as the reverse complement.
GGCCCGCGGCCGCGCGGGTCGCATCGATGGCCAGGTGCCCCGCGCATCGCAGTCGCTGCTCGCACTGTTCGAGGCCTCCCCCAGCTACAAGCCCGCGCAGAAGGCGCTGCGCGAAGCAGCGCAGCGCCACGACATCGATTACGAACTGCTGCAGGCCCTGGTCGCGACCGAGTCGGGCTTCGATGCGCAGGCCGTCTCGCCCAAGGGCGCGCTCGGCCTGATGCAGCTGATGCCGGCCACCGCGCAGCGCTACGGCGTCGGGGCCGACAAGCGCGGCTCGATCGAGAAGAAGCTCTTCGATCCGCACATCAACATCGCCGCCGGCTCGCGCTACCTGCGCGACCTGATCGCGATGTTCCCCGGTGACATCACGCTCGCGCTTGCGGCCTACAACGCGGGCGAGGGCGCGGTCCAGCGCGCGGGCAACAAGATCCCGAACTACCGCGAGACGCAGAACTACGTGAAGACCGTGCTGCAGCTCTACGCCTACCTCAAGCCCTCGGTGGCCGCGGGCCGGGGCAACGCGCCGGGCCGCGTGCGCATGGAGCTGGCGGCACCGCGCGGCGGCGCGCTGGGGCGCGGGAACATGCCTTCGCCATCGGGCGCGATGCCCGTGTTGCCGGAGTTGGCCGAGGCACCGCAGGTGGCCGAAGCGGATGCGAACGCTGCGCCGCTGAAGCTGTCGGATCGAATCTCGAAAAAGCCCTAGGAGCACCCGCCATGCAGCGCCGACGACTGGTCCTCGCGAGCGCGGCCATGGCCCTCGGGGGCGCCGCACGCGCGCAGTCGCTGCCGGCCGCGCCATCCTCGCCCGAGCCCTTCGCGCGCCTGCAGGGCGGCGTTCCGCACCACATGACGCCCGAGCAGGAGGCGCAGCGCGTCACCGACAGCCCCGCGCCGGCCGGTGCGCTCGGGCGCTGGGTGGCGCGCGCGGCGCTGCCGATCCCGCGCAGCGAAATGGCCTGGGCCACTGCGACGCAGGGCCGCATGCATGTGGTGGGCGGCTACGGGGAGGGCGCGGTCAACCGCGACTACCACCACATCTACGACCCGGCCGGCGACCGCTGGCTGTCCGGCGCGCCGCTGTCGCGCGGCGCCAACCACGTGGCGGTGGCGTCGGAAGGCGGGCGCGTGTGGGCCCTGGGCGGCTTCATCGAGCAGAACCGGCGCTCTGACGACAAGGCCTTCGTCTACGACACCGCCGCCGACCGCTGGACCGCCATCGCGCCGCTGCCGCGTCCGCGCGGCGCGGCCGCGGCGGTGGTGCTCGACGGCATGCTGCATCTGATCGGCGGCGCCTCCGAGCCGGCCGCCGAGCGCGCCAGCGTCGGCTGGCACGAGGTCTACGACCCGAAGGCCGACCGCTGGTCCGCGCGCAAGCCCTTGCCCGGCGCGCGCGACCATGTGGGCTGCGTCGCGTACGACGGGCAGATCCATGTGATCGGCGGCCGCTTCAACACCTTCGAATACAACACCGAACTGCACCATGTCTACCTGCCGGCGCGCGACACCTGGGAATTGCGCGCCCCGCTGCCGACGGCGCGCTCGGGCCATGGACTCGTGGTCTATCGCGAGCGCCTCTATGCCATGGGCGGCGAGGGCGGCTTCCTCGTCGGCGGCGTGCCGCGCCAGGCCAAGGTTTTCGGCCAGATGGAAAGCTACGACACGCGCTCCGACCGGTGGCAGCGCCACGCGCCCATGCTCACGCCGCGCCACGCCGTGGGCGCGGCCGTGATCGGCGACTGGATCTACGTCGCAGGCGGCGGCGCCGTGCTCGGCGGCAGCGTGCAGTCGGCGGTGCACGAGGCCTTCACGCTGGCCTGAGACGCTGGCCTGAGTGACGCCCTCAGGCACCGCCTGAGGCCGGGTTTGCGACTTCCGCATTTCCCGCGGCCGTGTCTTTGGTGAGACTGGGCGCATGCCCAAGTCATCTTTTTCCCCTGTCGGATCCTTGCGTTGCTGCCGGAGGCGCGCATGAGCGCGCTGTCCCAGGAAAGCACCGCCATCTGGGCGGCCATCGCTGCCGTCTTCATCCTGGCCGGCATGGTCAAGGGCGTCATCGGGCTCGGTCTCCCCACGCTGTCGATGGCGTTGCTGGCCGTGTGGATGTCGCCGGCCGCGGCCGCGGCACTGCTGATCGTTCCCACGCTGGTGACCAATGTGTGGCAGCTGCAGCCCTGGCGCGGCCTGGGCCGCCTGGCCCGCCGGCTCGGCGGCATGCAGCTGGGCATCGTCGCCGGCACGCTGGTCGGCGCCTGGCTCTTCGGTGCGCCGGATGGTGCAGGCGCGAGGGTGGCGCTCGGCATCGCGCTGGTCGCGTATGCCGCGTGGCTGCTGCTGGCGCCCCCGCTCGCGCTCGATGCGCGGCACGAGCCATGGCTGGGCCCGCTGGTGGGCGCGGTCACCGGCGGCATCACGGCGATGACCGGCGTGTTCGTGATCCCTGCCGTCGTCTACCTGCAGGCCTTGTCGCTGCCGCGCGACGCGCTGATCCAGGCGATGGGGCTCTCGTTCACCACCTCGACCCTCGCGCTCGCCCTGGCGCTGGCCGGACGCGACAGCTATTCCACGCCGCTGCTCGGCGCCTCGCTGGCGATGCTGCTGCCGGCGTTGGCGGGGATGGCCTTCGGCCAGTGGATGCGCGTTCGCATGCCGCTGCCGGTGTTCAGGCGGTGCTTCCTGGCCGGGCTGGCGCTGCTGGGCGTGTACATGGTCGCGCGGGAGCTGATGCGTTGAGAGGGCGGGTGGCACGGCCACTACACTTGCCGCTCTCACAAAGTCTCTCCCCATGGATTCCCAACCGACCCTCGATTTCCAGAACCCCGAAGAGGACGGGGCCCTCACGCTGGCCGATTACGCACAGACCGCCTACCTCGAATACGCGCTTTCGGTCGTCAAGGGCCGTGCGCTGCCGGATGTCAGCGACGGCCAGAAGCCGGTGCAGCGGCGCATCCTCTATTCGATGTCGCGCATGGGCCTGGGTTTCGGCGGCGCCAACGGCACCGTGGGCGCCAAGCCCGTCAAGAGCGCGCGCGTGGTCGGCGATGTGCTGGGCCGCTTCCATCCGCATGGCGACCAGGCGGCCTACGACGCGCTGGTGCGCATGGCGCAGGACTTCTCGCAGCGCTACCCGCTGGTCGATGGCCAGGGCAACTTCGGCAGCCGCGACGGCGACGGCGCGGCGGCCATGCGCTACACCGAGGCGCGGCTGTCGCGCATCACCAGCCTCCTGCTCGACGAGATCGACGAAGGCACCGTCGACTTCATCCCCAACTACGACGGCTCCACGGAAGAGCCGCGCCTGCTCCCCGCACGGCTGCCCTTCACGCTGCTCAACGGCGCCAGCGGCATCGCGGTCGGCCTGGCCACCGAGATCCCCAGCCACAACCTGCGCGAGGTGGCCGACGCCTGCGTGGCGCTGATCAAGTCCAACGGCAAGCTCTCCGACGAGGAGCTGTTCGCCCTGGTGCCCGGCCCCGACTACCCCGGCGGCGCGCAGATCATCAGCGGCCCGGCCGAGATCGCCGAGGCCTACCGCACAGGCCGCGGCTCGCTGAAGGTGCGCGCGCGCTGGAAGATCGAGGACCTCGCGCGCGGCCAGTGGCAACTGGTGGTCAACGAGCTGCCCCAGGGCGTCAGCACGCAGAAGGTGCTGGAGGAGATCGAGGAGCTCACCAACCCCAAGGTCCGCGCCGGCAAGAAGGCGCTGACGGCCGAGCAGACCCAGCTCAAGGCGGCCGTGCTCGCGGTGCTCGACGTGGTGCGCGACGAGTCCAGCAAGGACGCGCCGGTGCGCCTGGTGTTCGAGCCCAAGACCTCGCGCATCAGCCAGGAGGAGTTCATCACCACGCTGCTGGCGCAGACTTCGCTCGAAAGCTCCGCACCCATCAACCTCACGATGGTGGGCATCGACGGCAAGCCGACGCAGAAGTCGCTGCGCCAGATGCTCAGCGAGTGGATCGCCTTCCGCGAGATCACCGTCGAGCGGCGCTCGCGCCACCGCCTCGGCAAGGTGCAGGACCGCATCCACATCCTCGAGGGCCGGCAGCTGGTGCTGCTCAACATCGACGAGGTGATCGCGATCATCCGCGCCGCCGAGGATCCGAAGGCCGCGCTGATCGCGCGCTTCGCCCTCAGCGATCGCCAGGCCGAGGACATCCTCGAGATCCGGCTGCGCCAGCTGGCACGGCTGGAGGCCATCAAGATCGAGCAGGAGCTCAAGAACCTGCGCGAGGAACAGAAGAAGCTCGAAGACATCCTGGCGACCCCGGCCGCGCTGCGCCGCCTGCTGGTCAAGGAGATCGAGGCCGACGCCAAGAGCTTCGAGGACCCGCGCCGCACGCTGATCCAGGCCGAGAAGCGCGCCGTGGCCGAGGTGCGCGTGGTCGACGAGCCGGTGACGGTGATCGTCTCGCAGAAGGGCTGGGTGCGCACGCAGAAAGGCTGGGCCAGCGAGCGCGCCGCCGGCGCCGCCGCAGCCGAGTACAGCTTCAAGTCCGGCGATGCGCTCTACGGCGCCTTCGAGTGCCGCTCGGTCGACACGCTGCTGGTCTTCGGCACCGCCAAGGACAAGAGCGTGCGCGTCTACAGCGTGGCCGTGGCCTCGCTGCCGGGCGGCCGCGGCGACGGCCAGCCGATCACCACGCTGATCGACCTGGAGAGCGGCACGCATCCTGCGCACTATTTCGCCGGCCCGAGCGGGGCCGCGCTGCTGCTGGCCAACACGGGCGGCTACGGCTTCATCGCCTCGGTCGAGAACATGATTTCGCGCCAGCGCGGCGGCAAGGCCTTCATCGACGTGGGCGAGGGCGAGCAACTGTGCCGGCCCTCGCTGGTCGGCGGCGCGAGCGGCGCCGAGCCGATGCCGCCCGCCACCCACGTGGCCTGCGCCTCGACGGGCGGGCGCATCCTGACCTTCGAGATCCTGGAGATGAAGGCGCTGCCCAAGGGCGGCCGCGGGCTCACGCTGATCGACCTCGATGCCAAGGACACCCTGGCGGGCGCCGCTGCCTACACGCGCAGCGTGCGGATCGAGGGCATCGGCCGCGGCGGCAAGGAGCGCGAGGAGACGCTGGAGATCCGCACGCTCAACAACGCGCGCGGCAGCCGTGCGCGCAAGGGCAAGGCGGCCGACCTGGGCTTCAAGCCGAGCAGCGTCGTGCGCGTGCTCTGAGGACGCCTTCGCATGATGGATTTCGGGCCGGTCGGCATCTTCGTCCTGATCGTGACCAGCGCCGCGAGCTTCCTGCTCGCGCGCTGGCTGTCCAAGCGTGTGCGCGACAAGCGCCGCGAGCGGGAGCGGCGGGCCGCGGAGGCCTCGCAGAGCCGGCAAGTGCGGCGGGCGCGCGAACGCAGGAAGTGAATCGGGATCGATGATCGACCGGGGGTGCGGAGGCGTGCGGTGTGCCCTGGGCCGGCCGACGTCACCGGCCCTTCGGGCTTCCCTGCGCTGCTCGCGTCAGGCGGGGTCTCGCTCAAACTCGCTTCGCTCAAACAGTCGCGAGCCCTGATCCGCCTGCCGCTGCGCTGCTCGGCGGTGCCTCAACGGCCGGCCCAGGGCACACCGCACGCCTCCGTGGATACGCCCGGTGCCCTCACCCCAGCCCTCTCCCAGAGGGAGAGGGAGCAAGACGGGGACACGCTATTCCGGACCACACTCTCTTTTCGCGCGTGCCGGTATGACTCCCTCTCCCTCTCCCTCTGGGAGAGGGCTGGGGTGAGGGCACCGGCCCTCCGAGGTGCACGCAACCCCCGCATGCCGGGCGTGCATCCAACGACGACCCTTCGCGCTTCTCGGCTCGGGACTGTGTGGATGGGCATGGGCTTTTCCTGTTACTCCAGCGTCTTACTTCAGCCCCTCCCACCACAGCGCATTGCTCCTCGGCCGCCCGATCGTCAGCACCTCCCCGATCACCGGCGTCGCCAGCTCGATCTTCTTCGACTGCGCCAGCTTCGCGATGCGCTCCAGCGGGTCGTGCCAGGTGTGGAAGGCAAGGTCGAAGGTGCTGTTGTGCACCACGTACAGCACCTTGCCGCGCAGGTCCTCGAAGGCGCGCACGCTCTCTTCGGGCGTCATGTGCACCGAGGGCCAGTAGGCGTCGTAGGCGCCGTTCTCGATCAGCGCCAGGTCGAAGCCGCCGAAGCGCTCGCCGATCTGCCGGAAGCCGGCGAAGTAGCCCGAGTCGCCGCTGTAGAAGATGCGCTCGCGCCCGCTCTCGACGATCCACGAGGCCCACAGCGTCTTGTTGCGGTCGCTCAGCGTGCGGCCCGAGAAATGCTGCGCCGGCGCGGCCGTGAGCCGTACGCCGTCGTGCTCGCCGGCCTGCCACCAGTCGAACTCGGCCACGCGCTCGGCCGGCACGCCCATCTCCAGCAGGCGGGCGCGCACGCCCAGCGGCACGAAGTAGCGCTTCACGCGCTGCGCCAGGTACTCGATGGTCGGCACGTCGAGGTGGTCGTAGTGATCGTGCGAGAGGATCAGCCCCTCGATGGGCGGCAGCTGCTCCAGCGCGATCGGCGGCTTGTGGAAGCGCTTCGGCCCGATGAACGAGAAAGGCGAGGCGCGCTCGCCGAACACCGGGTCGATCAGCCAGTACTTGCCGCGCAGCTTGAGCAGGTGCGAGGAATGGCCGAGGCGGATCACGTGGTTGGCGTCGCGGTCCAGCGCCTCGAGCTGCGCCGGGTCCAGCGTTCGCACGGGAATCGGGTCGACCGGTACCGTGTCGGTCTTGCTGCCCACGAGAAAGCGTGACCAGATCTTCCACGGGCTGGCGGAGGGCAGGGCCTGCGGATTGGGCGGGTTCTCGAACAGGCAGTTCTTGAACTGCGGCGAGCCCGCATAGGGCGTTTCGCAGGCGCTGCTGGCTGTGGCGGCGCAGCCGGCCACGAGGGCGCAGAGCAGGGCCAGCACCATGCCGCGGCCCAGCAGGCGCGCGCAGATGGAGGTGCAAGGATCGACGTGCGGCGTGTCGGAGTGCATGGCGTGGCTTCCCGGAGCGGGCCGGAGGGGCCCGGGTCGGGGCGAGCTTAACCGCTGCGCCCAGCGTTCCGGCATAGACCGTTCGCGGCATTGCCGCCCCTCGCGAGGCATGAAATATTCCACGCCGAACAGCGTCCACCGAACCAGGAGCCGCATGGACGAGACCATCCAGAAGCTTGTGACCGCACGGCGCCAAGCGCTCGCGGGCGTCGACGACGGCCACAGGCCCTGGGGCCTGGCATTGTCGGGCGGCGGCATCCGCAGCGCGACCTTCTGCCTCGGCCTGCTCAAGTCGCTGGCAGCGCGCCGGCAACTGCTCAGGTTCGACCTGGTCTCCACCGTCTCGGGCGGCGGCTACGTCGGCGCCACCCTGGGACGGCTGTGCACCAATGCCAAGTCGGCCGAGGAGGTGCGCGAGATCGAGCGCGCCTTCGGCGACGTCGACCGCGCACGCTTCGGCTGGTGGCTGCGTGGCAACGGCCGCTACCTGATCCCCGGCGGCCTGCGCGACACGCTGTTCGCCGGCGCGCTCTACCTGCGCAACCTGCTGGGCACGCACATCGAGATCGCGATCGCCGCCAGCCTGATCGGCATGGTGCTGGCCGCCGTCAACCTGCTGCTGTGGGACTCGGTGTTCCGCGCGGTCGACCTCAACAGCGTGCCGCCCGATTCGGTGGTCGGCGTGAGCGACCTGGCCAGCGTGCATTCGCTGCGCCTGCTGGTCCAGTGGGCCACGCAATGGCCCACGCTGTGGTTCACGCTGGTGGGCCCCTTCATCGCCTCGGTGGTGCTGGCCTGCGGCTACTGGTCGGTGCGCGACAGGAAATCCACGGCCTCCATGCTGCTGCAGGTGGCGATGTGGTGCGTGCTCGCGGCCGCCGCCTGCTGGGTCGGCCCGCAGCTGGTGCGCCACTACAGCGGGCCGCTGTGGCTGGCGCCGGCCTTCGTCGGCTTCGCGATGTGCTGGGTGGTGGCGCTGCTGTGGGTGCTGTGGCGCAGCCGGAAGCGCTCGCCCGCCGAGCTGCGCAACGACCTGACCGATGGCCTCGCCTCGGTGATCAACACCGCACTGCTGATCGCGATGCTGGGCCTGCTCGATCGCGCCGCCTGGTGGATCGCGGCCGAGAGCCAGGACCTGCGCGCCTTCTACGGCGCCACCTTGCTGCTGGTGGCGGCGGCGCTGCGCGGCGTGCTGCCGATGCTGCTGTCGCAGAAGCAGCAGGCGCCCGGCATCGGCAAGACGATGGTGCTCAGCCTGGCGAGCCTGCTCGGGCTGCTGCTGGCCTTCTGCCTTGCAGCCTGGTGGGTGGGGGTGGTGTACGCGGCGACGCTGCTGCCGGTCTTCACGCAGAGCGGGCTGGACTTCTCGCGCGGCTGGGTCTGGCTGGGCACCATCTTCGTCATCGTCTTCACCTATGCGCTGGTGACGGGGCGCAACTTCGGCTTCCTCAACGTCTCCTCGCTGCACATGTTCTACAAGGCGCGCATCGTGCGCGGCTATCTGGGCGCGGCGAATGCGCGGCGCCTGGGTGCCAGCCCGACCGACCAGGTGTCGGGGCTGGCGCCGCCGCAGGTGCCGGTGGGCGAGGTCGACGCGCATGACGACATCTCCCAGCTGCACTATGCGCCGCACCTGCACGGCGGGCCGGTGCACCTGGCCAACGTCTGCATCAACCAGACGCACGACACCAAGCAGAAGCTCTTCAACCGCGACCGCCGCAGCCTGCCGCTCACCATCGGCCCGCAGGGCTGGATGCAGGCCGGCGGCGCCGGCTGGGCGCAGGCGCATGGCGAGGGCGCGCTCACGCTGGGCGCATGGACCGCGATCTCGGGCGCCGCCTTCGCGCCCGGCCTCGGGCGCCTGACCAAGCGCGGCATCGCGGCGCTGTCGGTGTTCGCGGGCCTGCGGCTGGGCTACTGGTGGAACAGCGCCGAGGCCGGCATCGTGCAGAGCGGCGCCGCGGTGCATGGCAGCCCGCTGTTGATGAAGACGCGCTTCATGCTGCTCGAATGCTTCGGCGTCTTTCCCGGCAGCAGCTCCGCCAACTGGTACCTGAGCGACGGCGGCCACTTCGAGAACACCGGCGCCTATGCGCTGCTGCGCCAGCAGGCTGCGCTGATCGTGATCGCCGATTGCGGCGCCGACCCGGATTACCGCTTCTGCGACCTCGAGGTCCTGATCCGCCGCGCGCGCATCGACCTCAATGCCGAGATCACCTTCATGAAGCCGCGGCCCGGTGCCGACTGGGCGCACCTGGGTGCCTTCGGCTCGCTGAACGACCTGGCCTCGTCCAACAGCCAGGCCTGCCTGGCGCTGGCGCAGGTGCGCTACGCCAGCGGCGCGACCGGGCAGATCGTGCTGGTCAAGCCCAATGTCTCGGCCGCGCTGCCGGTGGACCTGGTGAACTTCAAAGCTGCCAATCCGCTGTTCCCGCAGCAGCCCACCACCGACCAGTTCTTCGACGAGGCGCAGTGGGAGAGCTACTTCCGCCTGGGCGCCGAGATCGGCACGCGCCTGGAAGGCGAGATGCTGGAGCAGGTGGCGCAGGGTGCGCCCGGCATGTTCGTGCCCGATGACGGCCAGGCGCAGGCGGTCGTGAAGACAGGTGCCGCGCAGGGCGATGGCGGGGGGCAGGACAAGGACGGCGCCACCGCGGCCGCCGTGGGCTCGATGAGCCGGCTGCAGGCGCGCGTGATGCGCGCCGGCGCGGTCACCGCCTCGGTGGGCATCGGCACCGCCGCGACTTTCGGCGTCGCGGCCTGGCAGGGCATCGACAGCTGGCGCGCGCAGCGCGCCGAGACGGAAAAGGCCGAAAACAGCTCCTTCAAGGAACTGACCGAGCGCTGGGCCCGCCTGCAGGCGAGCGCCCCGAGCGGCGATGCGTCCGCGCAGCTCGCGGCCGAGCTGCTGCGAACCGGCGACCTGCTGTGCCGCGACGGCCGAGACAACTTCATGGCCAAGTTCCGGCTCTCGGTGCGCATCGTGGACGATGCCAAGCAGGCCTGCGCCAAGGAGCCGCCGGAGGCGCGCGCGCCGGCCTGCGCGCGCCTGCTCGATGCCGGCAACGGCATCGACTGCCTGCAGCCGGCGCAGGCGCCGCCCTGCGCGCCGCGCTACTGGGCGCGCGACTACACGGGCCAGGTCGGCTCCAAGCAGAACTGCAGCGGCATCCTGCCCACGCCTTTTCCGGCGGTGGTGTGGCTGCACGACCGCTTCCTGGACCTGATGCCGGACCGGCCGCAGGTCGCGTCGGTGGAGGTGCCCATGACGAGGCCCGTGCCGCGCCCCTACCCGGTGCCGGTGCCGGGGCCAGGGCCGGGGCCGGGGCCGGGCGTCGATCCGTCGAACGGCGTCGAGGCGCCGCAGCCACCACCACCGCCCGCGTCCGATGTCTGCGAGGGCACGGTGGTCTACATCCAGATCTACGGTCCCGCGCTGCGCGACCGGGTGCGCAGCTGGCGCGGGCCCTGGCGCACGCTGGGCGCCTCGGTGCCGCCCATCGAGGACGTGCTGAGCACCTCGCGCCGGGCCGGACGCTCGCCGCCGGTGGGCCATCCGGAGCCCACCGTGATCATCCGCGACGAGAAGACGCGCCCCTGCGCCCAGGCCCTGATCCAGACCGCCGCTTCGCCCACGGGCCAGCCCTGGGCCATCAAGCTGCGGCCGCAGGGTGGCGCCGAGACGAAGAGCAACATCGAGGTATGGCTGCCGCGCACCGGCGGGCCGCTGGCGAACTGAAGGCATCGCACAAGGAGCAAAACCATGGCAACCAACGGCAGGCCCGTCGTGATCGTGCGGCCGGAGCAGCTCGGCTTCGGTGACAACAGCGTGAGCCCCTCGGGCTTCGGCCGGCACATGCTGGCAGAGGGCGACTCGTGGTTCTCCTTCGGCTCGCTCTTGGGCAACAACCTGCTCAACCGGCTGGTCCTCACGCGCAGCACGCTGGTGACCAGCACCGCGCGCCCCAGCGACACGCTGGCCCACATGGTCGACTGGTGGCGCGACCCGGCCTTCGCGACCCTGCTCGCGGACGGCCCGCGCAGCTGGCCCTTCGATGCCATCCTGCTGAGCGGCGGCGGCAACGACTTGATCGATGCGGTCAGCGATCGCCTGGTCGGCCAGCAGCTGCTGCGCCTGCTGCCGCCGGGCAGCGATCCGGCTTCACCCCAGGACTGCATCCGTCCCGAGGCCTGGGCGGCGTTCGAGACTTATCTGCGCGCCAACTTCGCGATGGTGTCGCAGCTGGCCGCCGGCAGTCCGAACAACGCTGCCACGCCGATCTTCGTCCACACCTACGACTACCCAACGCCCAACGATTTGCCCGCGGCACCGGGCCGCGGGCCCTGGCTGCTGCCGGCCCTGAAGGCGCACGGCATTCCCGAGCCCATGCACCAGCCCCTGACCGATCACCTGATCGAGCAGCTGGCCGGCGTGGTGCGCACGCTGGGCCTTGCGAACGTGCACGTGATCGACACCCTCGGCACCTTGACCCGCGCGGTCTCCGGCGCCACCGGCGACAGCAACGACTGGCTCAACGAGATCCACCCCAACCCGCAGGGCTACGGCAAGCTGGCCTTGGTGTGGCGCGCCGCGATCGAAGCAGTGGTCGCGCCCTGAAGGCCCGCGCGGACCAGGCGCAGCGCGTGGCGCGCGATCACGGCCTCCTCGTCGGTCGCGATCACCCAGGCGCTGGCCGGCGAGCCGGGGGCCGAGATCACGCGGTCGTCGCGTCCCTCGGGCTGCGCATCGGGGTCGAAGTCGATGCCGAGCCAGTCCAGCCCGCCTAGCACGGCGGCGCGCACCCGCGCCGAGTTCTCGCCGATGCCGCCGGTGAAGACCAGGGCATCGATGCCGCCGAGCGATGCCGCGAGCGCGCCGGCTTCGCGCCGGATGCAGGCGCAGAAATATGCGATCGCCTCGCTCGCGTGCGGGTCCTCCGAGGCCTCCAGCTCGCGCATGTCGTGCGAGATGCCCGACAGGCCCTTGAGGCCCGACTCCTTGTAGAGCAGGTCGGACAGGCGCGCCGCGTCGTAGCCGTGCGTTTCCAGCAGGTGCAGCAGCACGCCCGGGTCGATTGCGCCGCAGCGCGTGCCCATCGGCAGGCCGTCGAGCGCGCTGAAGCCCATCGTCGTGTCGATCGAGCGGCCGCCGCGCAGCGCGCACATGGAGGCGCCGTTGCCGAGGTGGGCGACGATCACCCGTCCTGCGGCCTCGCGCGGCGACAGCTCGGCCAGGCGCCCGGCGACGTACTCGTACGACAGGCCGTGGAAGCCGTAGCGCCGGATGCCGGCCTCGAAGTAGTCGCGCGGCAGCGCGTAGGCTTCGCTCAGGAAGCCGCCGCCGCGGTGGAAGGCGGTGTCGAAACAGGCGATCTGCGGCACGCCGGGGAAAGCGCGGCGGGTGGCCTCGATGCCGACGATGTTGTTCGGCAGGTGCAGCGGCGCCAGCGGCACCAGGGTGCGCAGCGACGCCAGCACCGCATCGTCGATCACCGTCGAGGCGCTGAGGCGCGCGGCGCCATGCACGACGCGGTGGCCGATGGCGGCGAAGCGCAGCTGCGGGAACTCGGCCTGCATCAGCGCGAGGATCGCGGCCAGTGCGTCGGCATGGCCGACCCGATCGCCCTCGGGCAGGTTCGCGTCGTGCAGCACGCGGCCGTCTGCGGCCTTCGCCTCGAGATGCGCGCCGGCACCCAGCCCATCGACCTGGCCTGCGGCCGCGCGACGCAAGAGGCCGTCGGCGCCGATCGAGAACAGCGCGAACTTGATCGAGGACGAGCCGGCGTTGAAAGTGATGATGTGTTCGGACATGAGGCTCGCTTCTGGTCGTAGAGCAGCGGCGGCTTCAGTCCGATCCCGGCTTCCATACCCGCGCCAGCACTCCCAGCCGGGTCTTGAAGGTGTGCCGTTCGTCCGACAGCGCGTCGATGAAGTCCGACAGGCGCTTGGACTTGATCATGGTGTAGAAGGTCAGCCAGGTCGTCAGCGAGCCCACCACGCCGAACCACATGAGTTTTACCCACAGCGGCGAATCGGCCTCGGCCAGCAGGTTCATCCCGAGGAAGCCGGTGGTGACGGTTCCGATCAGGCCGAAGAGGGTGACCACCGTGAGTCGCACCACCGTGTTGGCCTGGCGGCGCAGGCTGTCGGCGTCGAGGTAGGTGTTCATGTCGGCGATGCGCTCCTTGACTTCCTCGTAGAGCGGATCGAGCGCCAGGTGATTGGCGCACAGGTGCGACAGCGCGCGCACCTGCGCCTGCTCCGAGATCTCGTGGAACCAATAGCGGTGCGTGAAGCGCAGGAAGCCCTCGAAGCTCGCGCGGATGGCGCGCTTGAATTGCTTGACGCTCGCGACATCGTGCACGTCGAGCCGACGCAGCGCCTCGACCAGCCGGTCGGAGAACATCAAGAGCGCCGCCTTCTGGAAGTGCGCGATCAGGAAGACCAGGAAGTGCTGGTGCCGGAACTGCGCCAGCACGCCGCGGTCGCGGCAGCAGAAGAACTCGGAGTCGGCGCTGCCGACCACGACCAGCGAGCGTCCGCTGCACAGGTAGCGCGTGTTCGGCGCGCTGCCGGCGTCGACCCAGAAGCGGTCGTAGCAATAGCGCTGCTCGAAGTCCGCCAGGTGCTCCTCGGAGAAGGGCAGGGGGCCGCTGCTGCCGACCGCGGGCTCGGCCGCGCCGGTGATGAGCGCCAGCCGGATGAAGTCGTTGCGCGAGAGCCGGCGCGGATCGTCGAGCGCGAGGTAGGCCATCAGCGGCATGCGGTAGTACTCGAGCTGGCGGAAGCGCAGCGCGCCGGGATCCCCCGAATGGTCGCTCACCAGGGGCAGCATCAGCCAGGCCCAATGCGCGGCGATGCGCGGCGCGCGGTGCTCGGCCACATGCTCGAGGAAGAGGTCGCGCTGCTGCGCATCGGAGCTCGCGAGTACGCGCCCTTCGGCGTCCAGCCACTCGACGCTGGCCATGCAATGCAGCGCCGCGCCCTGGGCGTCCCAGCCGCCGGGGTAGGCACGGCCGAAGCGGTAGAGGATCTCCTGCGCCTGCGGCAGGCTCAGGTCGTCGACGCCGACTTCCATGTTGAGCATCACCACGTCGACGTCGAAGAAGAAGTAGAGATCGGTGTGCACCACCTGCAGCGTGACGGGCGCGTCGCCCGGACGCGGCACCACGCGGACGGCGGCGATGTCGCGCCGGCGGAAGACGCGCATCGGCGACTCGCCGCCCGTGCCGCCGGCCTCGCGGCCGCGGCGGCCTTCGCCGTAGAGGAAGCGCTGGACATAGGGCAGGAAGCTCACGAACTCGTTGTAGTGGCGCTCGTGGAAGCCTTCGCTGCTGCCCGTGTATTCGTCGACCTCCTCGCGCCAGGGCGAGGCATCGCCCATCTCCTTCAACACGTGCCATGGACTGCGCCGCTGCCCCTGCGTCGGCATCAGTCGCAGCGGCCACAGCAGGGTCGCGCGCAGGTGGCGCACGGCGGGCGCCGTGCCCGCGTTCGCCGCCTGCGCCGCAGCTTCTAAGGTTGGAGTGATCTGCTGCATGCCGCGAGTGTAGGCATGCGCATGCCGGCGAGGAACGGACAGGGGTGGCTAGGGAAATCCCTGATTGGTGCTGAAACCGGTTTCAGTACACTGGCTCAACGCCTCGGAAAGCCCTTTTTCGGTGCCATCGCAACCGCGGATGCACCAGTCCCGAACCCTCATCCCCGTGAACTACCAATTCCAGTTCGACGCCGTCTTTGCCGCCTGGCCGCTGCTGCTGAAGGGCACCTGGATCACCATCCAGCTCTCGCTCGTCGCCACGCTGCTTGGCCTGGTGGTGGCCATCTTCTGCGCCTGGGGCAAGACCTCGGGGCCGGGCTGGCTGCGCTTCATCGTCAACGCCTACATCGAGGTGATCCGCAACACGCCCTTCCTGGTGCAGCTGTTCTTCTTTTTCTTCGCGCTGCCCGCCATCGGGCTGCGCTGGTCGCCCTACACCGCGGCGCTCACCGCGATGGTGGTGAACCTCGGGGCCTATGCCACCGAGATCATCCGTGCCGGCATCGAATCCATTCCCAAGGGCCAGATCGAGGCGGGCAGGGCGCTCAACCTCAAGCCCTGGGAGATCTTCCGCTTCGTGATCATCAAGCCGGCGCTGAAGGCCATCTACCCCGCGCTCACCAGCCAGTTCATCCTGCTGATGCTGAGCTCTGCAGTGGTGTCGGTGATCTCGGCCGACGACCTGACCTCGGTCGCGGCCAACCTGCAGTCGCAGACCTTCCGCAGCTTCGAGATCTACATCGTCGTGGCCGGCATCTACCTGGCGCTGGCGCTTGCGTTCTCGGCGATGTTCAAGCTGATCTACCGGCGCACGCTCAACTACCCGGACCGCCGCTGAGGCACTGTCAAACATGCGTACCTTCGGCTTTCCCGACTTCCTCTTCATCCTCGAAGCGGCCAAGTGGACCTTGGCGCTGTCGCTGATCGCCTTCATCGGCGGCGCGATCCTGGGGCTCTTCATTGCGCTGGCCCGCACGTCCGAGAGCAGGGCGGCGCGCGTGCTCGCCACCGGCTTCATCCAGATCTTCCAGGGCACGCCCTTGCTGCTGCAGTTGTTCCTGATCTTCTTCGGCGCGCCGGTGATCGGCTTCGACATCAACCCGTGGATTGCGGCCGGCGTGGCGCTGGTGCTCAACAGCGCGGCCTTTCTCGGCGAGATCTGGCGCGGCTGCATCGAGGCCATCCCGCGCGGCCAGACCGAGGCCGCACACGCGCTCAACCTGGGCTATGCGAGCCGCATGCGTGACGTGGTGCTGCCACAGGCTTTCAAGATCGCGCTGGCGCCGACCGTGGGCTATGTGGTGCAGATCATCAAGGGCACTTCGCTCGCCGCGATCATCGGCTTCACCGAGGTCACGCGGGCCGGCCAGATCATCAACAACGCGACCTTCCAGCCGCTGTACGTGTTCACGACGGTGGCGGCGATCTACTTCGCCATCTGCTGGCCGCTGTCTTTGATGGCAGCGCGCATGGAGCGCCGCCGCGCACGGGCGCTCGCTCGCTGATCACGCTTTTTCTTCCTCTTCACGTCCTCAATCACGGAGACCTCCACATGACTCTCTTCACCACCCGCCGCGCCGCCATCGCCGCCCTCGGCCTCGGCGCCGCGCTGACCGCCTTCGCCCCGCTCGCCTCTGCCCAGTCCATGGCCGACATCAAGAAGAAGGGCGAGATCAACATCGGCATGCTGGTCGACTTCCCACCCTACGGCACCACCAATGCGCAGAACCAGCCCGACGGCTACGACGCCGACGTCGCCAAGTTGTTGGCCAAGGACTGGGGCGTCAAGGCCAACATCGTGCCGGTCACCGGCCCGAACCGCATCCCCTTCCTGCTGACCAACAAGGTCGACCTGCTGGTGGCCTCGCTGGCGGTGACGCCCGAGCGCGCGAAGCAGGTGCAGTTCTCGCAACCCTATGCGGCCGCGACCATCGTTCTCTACGGCAAGACCGGCAGCAACATCAAGGGCTCGGCCGATCTGAAGGGCGTGCGCGTGGGCGTGGCCCGTGCCAGCACGCAAGACGTGGCCGTGACCAAGGCCGCGCCCGAGGGCACCGAGATCCGCCGCTTCGACGACGACGCCTCGGCCATGCAGGCGCTGATCTCGGGCCAGGTCGACGCCATCGGCTGCTCCGTCACCGTCGCCGCCCAGATCGCCAAGCGCGTGCCGGCCAACACCTTCGAGAACAAGTTCACCCTGGTGCAGCAGGCCATGGCGATCGCCATGCGTCCGGGCCAGGACGACCTCTTGAAGAACGTCAACGAGTTCGTGTCGAAGAACACGGCGAACGGCGAGCTCAACAAGCTCTACAACAAGTGGCTGCAGACGGATCTGCCGAAGCTGAACTGAGCGTCTCTCCATGAACCACGCAGTCGCTACCCACGCCGGTGCCGAATCGATCATCCGCATGGAAGCGGTGAACAAGTGGTACGGCACCTTCCAGGTGCTGACCGGCATCGACCTGTCGGTGCGCACCGGCGAGCGCATCGTGATCTGCGGGCCTTCGGGCTCGGGCAAGTCGACGCTGATCCGCTGCATCAACCGGCTCGAGACGGTGCAGAAGGGCAAGATCGTGGTCGACGGCATCGAGCTCACGGCCGGCGGCAAGAACGTCGACGCGGTGCGCGCCGAGGTCGGCATGGTGTTCCAGCAGTTCAACCTGTTCCCGCACCTCACCATCCTGCAGAACTGCACGCTGGCGCCGATGCGCTCGCGCGGCATGTCGAAGGAAGAGGCCGAGGAGGTGGCGATGAAGTACCTCACGCGCGTGCGCATCCCGGAGCAGGCCCACAAGTACCCGAGCCAGCTCTCGGGCGGGCAGCAGCAGCGCGTGGCGATCGCGCGGGCGCTGTGCATGTCGCCCAAGATCATGCTGTTCGACGAGCCCACCTCGGCGCTGGACCCCGAGATGGTCAAGGAAGTGCTCGACACCATGATCGGCCTGGCCGAGGACGGCATGACCATGTTGTGCGTGACGCACGAGATGGGCTTCGCACGCAGCGTGGCGGACCGCGTGATCTTCATGGCCGACGGCAAGATCGTCGAGCAGGCGCCGCCGGGGGAATTCTTCGGCAGCCCGAAGCACGAGAAGACGAAGCAGTTTCTCGGGCAGATCCTCAGCTCGCATCAAGCGCACTGAAAAAAGCTAAATGAATGTATTGATTTCCTTGTCGTCCTTTGGCGCGGCCGAGGTGGGGCGGCATGGGCAGCTGTGGTGTACGCGGCTGGCGCTGGAAGCCGGGGCGGATGGCGTGGAGGTGCGTGGGGAACTGCTGCGCGATGCGGCGGCCGAGTTGCCTGCGTTGGCCGGCCTGGCGGCCGTCTACTCGAGCCCCGAGGGGCTGTGGGCGCATGACGGCACATTGGATGAAGGCGCTCTCGCACGAGGCCTGGCCGCGGCCAACACGCTGCGCGCGCACCGGCTCAAGATGTCGATCGGTGGCTTCGGCGCAACCTCGCACGCCTCCCTGCCGCGGCTCAAGTCGCTGCTCGATGCGCAAGCGGTCGAGCTGTTGATCGAGAACGACCAGACTGTGAAGGCCGGCACCTTGCCCGCGCTGCAGGCTTTCTTCGGCGCGGCCGACGCCGCCGGGCTCGACCTGGGCATGACCTTCGACATGGGCAACTGGCACTGGCTGAGCGAATGCCCGCTTGCGGCCGCCCAGGCGCTGGCGCCACGCGTGCGCTATGTGCATTGCAAGGGCGTGCAGCGGCTGCCCGCCAAGTGGGTGGCGGTGCCGCTGGCCGACTCGCTCGCGCCCTGGCGTGCCGTGCTGCGGGTTTTGCCTGCGGATGTGCCGCACGCCATCGAATACCCTCTCATCGGAGACGACCTGCTCGCCGTCACGCGCGAGCAGGTCGCGCAGATCCGCTCGCTGAAAGCCATCCCATGACAAGTTCCGATTTCGATGTCGCGCTGTTCGGCGAAGCCATGATGCTGCTGGTGGCCGACCAGCCCGGTCCCATCGAGAACGCGACCGGCTTCCACAAGCGCACCGCCGGCGCCGAGACCAACGTCGCGATCGGCCTTTCGCGCCTGGGCCTGAAGGTCGGCTGGGCCAGCCGGCTCGGCACCGACTCGATGGGCCGCTCGCTGCTGGCGACCATGCAGGCCGAGGGGCTCGACTGCTCGCATGTGATCAGCGACCCGGCGCAGCGCACCGGCTTCCAGTTCAAGGGGCGAGTGACCGACGGCAGCGACCCGCCGGTCGAATACCACCGCAAGGGCTCGGCCGCGAGCCACATGGGGCCGGCCGATGTGGACGAGGCTTGGTTGCGCTCGGCGCGCCACCTGCATGCAACCGGCGTGTTCGCCGCCATCTCCGACACCAGCCTGCAGGCTTCGCTGAAGACCATGGAGGTGATGCGCGCGGCGGGCCGCACCATCTCCTTCGACCCCAATCTGCGACCCACGCTGTGGTCCTCGACCGAGACCATGCGGCACTGGATCAACGAGCTGGCCGCGCGTGCCGACTGGGTGCTGCCCGGCATGGAAGAGGGCCTGCTGCTCACCGGCCAGAGCACGCCGGAAGGCGTGGCGCGCTTCTATCGCGAGCGGGGCGCAAAGCTGGTGGTGGTCAAGCTCGGCGCGCAGGGCGCCTACTACGACGGCGATGCGGCGGGCACCGGCCGCGTCGACGGCTTTCCGGTGGCCAAGGTGATCGACACGGTGGGCGCCGGCGACGGCTTCGCGGTGGGCGTGATCAGCGCGCTGCTCGAGGGCAAGACCGTGCCCGAGGCAGTGCGCCGCGCCGCCTGGATCGGCGCCCGCGCGGTGCAGGTGCTGGGCGACACGGAGGGCCTGCCGAGGCGGGCGCAGCTGGACGAGGCGCGGCTGTGACGCGCAAGAAGGTCCTGGTCTTTCGAGAGCTGCCCGAAGACCAACTGGTCCGCCTGCAGGCGGCGCACGCGGTCACGGTGGCCAACCCGCGCATCGCGGATCAGCGCAGCGCCTTCGAGGCCGCGCTGCCCGAGGCCCAGGGCCTGATCGGCTCCAGCTTCCCGGTCGACGAGGCGCTGCTCGCGCGCGCGCCGAAGCTGGAAGTGATCTCCAGCGTCTCCGTGGGTGTGGACAACTACGCGCTGGCTGCGCTGCACGCGCGTGGCATCCCACTGTGCCACACGCCGGGCGTGCTCGACGAGACGGTGGCCGACACCGTCTTCGCCCTGCTGATGGCGACCAGCCGCCGCGTGGTGGAGCTTTCCAGCCTGGTGCGCGAAGGCCGCTGGACGAAGAACATCGGCGAGGATCTGTTCGGCCACGACGTGCACGGCAAGACGCTGGGCCTGCTGGGCTTCGGCCGCATCGGCCAGGCCATCGCCCGGCGCGCGGCCCTGGGTTTCGGCATGCCGGTGCTCTACCACGCGCGGCGCGCCGTCGACCTGGCGGCGCAGGCGCCCGAGCTGCTGGGGAGGGCGGCGCACACGCCGCTGGATGAGTTGCTGGCGCGCGCCGATATCGTGGTGGCCATGCTGCCGCTGTCGAACAGCACGCGCGGCATGATCGATGCGCGCGTGTTCAGCCGCATGAAGTCGGGCGCCATCTTCATCAACGGCGGGCGCGGCGCCACGGTGCAGGAGCCCGCACTGCTGGCCGCGCTCGACCAGGGCACGCTGCGCGCCGCCGGGCTCGACGTCTTCGCGACCGAGCCGCTGCCCCTGGATTCGCCGCTGCGCACCCACCCGCGCGTGACGCCGCTGCCGCACATCGGCTCGGCCACGCACGAGACGCGGCATGCCATGGCCGAGCTGGCCGTCACCAACCTGCTGAAGGCGCTCGCGGGCGAGCGGCCTTTGGCGGTTTACGACACGGCGTTTGCATGAGCCGCCGGGCCGCTCCCAAGGCGAATAGCGCCGCAGCCGAAGGCGAAGGTACTCCAGTGAGCCGTCGGGCCGCTCCCAAGGCGAATAGCACCGTAGCCGAAGGCGAAGGGACGCCGATAAGCCCGAGGAAACCCGGCCGAGCGACCATCGCCGACGTGGCGAAGGAAGCCGGCGTCTCCAAGGCCACGGTCTCGCGCTTCTACAACCACCGCGATCGCCTGCTGAGCGCCGACATCGCCGCGCGCGTCGAGGCCGCGGTCGCCAGGCTGGCCTACACGCCGAGCCCGATGGCGCAGGCACTGAGCCACGGGCGCTCGCGCCTGATCGGCCTGATCGTGGCCGACATCACCAACCCCTATTCGGTGGCCGTGCTGCGCGGCGCCGAGAAGGCCTGCCAGGAGGCCGGCTACCTGGTGATGCTATTCAACCTCGGCAACGACATCGACCGCGAGCGCGAGGCCATCGATGCGCTCGCGGGCTACCAGGTGGACGGCTTCATCCTCAACACCCTGGGCCGCGGCGCCGGCCTGGTCGATGCCGACGCGCTGCATGGCAAGCCCGCGGTGCTGGTCGACCGCCGGCATGACGGCATGCACACCGACTTCGTCTCGCTGGACAACCCGGCCGCGATGAAGGCCGCCTGCGGCCACCTGGTCGAGGGCGGGTACCGCGAGCTGCTCTATATCACCGAGCCGCTGCAGGGCGTGAGCTCGCGACGCGAGCGGACGGCGGCCTTCGGCGACTGCATCGCGGCGCACCAGCCGCGCGTCGCCGGCGAGGTGTTCGAAAGCACCGGCGATGACAGCGATGCGCTCGACGCTGCCTTGCGTGCGCTGCGCAAACGCGCCAGGAGCGGGCGCCGCGCCGCCGTGCTGTCCGGCAATGCGATCGTGACCCTGCGCGTCGCCTCGGCGATGGCGCGCCTGGGTTGGCATTTCGGAGTCGAGCTCGGCTTCGTGGGCTTCGACGATCCCGAATGGGCGCCATTGATCGGGCCCGGACTCAGCGCCGTCGCCCAACCCACCGACGCCATCGGCCGCACCGCCGCGACCTGCCTGATCGAACGCCTGCGCGGGCTCGAGGGGCCGCCGCGGCAACTGTTGCTGCCGGGGGAACTGGTGGTGCGCGGCTCCTCGGGTGCGGTCTGACTCCCTCTCCCCCTGGGAGAGGGCGGGGGTGAGGGCGCCGGACCTTCGATGTGCACGCAGCGCTCGCGGCCTTTAATCGCTTGGCGCATAAGCATCATCGAGCCGCATTGTTAGCAATCGGGAAACGGACAACTTCCCCGCGACGTCTTTGAGAGGCAATGCCCCGCCGTCAAACTCGGCCTTCATTGCAACAAGCCCGGGCCATCCCCAAAGCCCAGGCTTTTCTTTTTGAAGACCTTGCCCATGAATGCTCCCTGCACCACCTGCGACGATGCCGTGCTCGCGCCCGCGCGCACGCAAGAGCCCTCGCGTTCCACCTGGCTCGCGGTCGGCTCCATCGCCGTCGGCACCTTCGCCATGGTCACGACCGAGTTCCTGCCCATCGGCCTCTTGACCGATATCGCGGCCGGCCTCGGCGTCTCCGACGGCACGGCCGGCCTCATGGTCGCCATGCCCGGCGTGCTGGCCGCCTTTGCCGGCCCGGCCCTGATCGTGGCCTCGGGCCGGCTGGACCGGCGCACCGTGATGATCGCGCTCAGCGCGCTGCTGGTGGCCTCGAACTTCCTGGCCGCGCTGGCGCCCAATTTCGCCACCATGCTGATCGCGCGCCTGCTGCTGGGCCTGTGCATCGGCGGCTTCTGGACCTTCGCGCCGGGCGCCGGTACGCAGCTGGTGCCGGATGCTTCGAAGGCGCGTGCCATGGCGATCGTGCTGGCTGGCATCTCAGGCGCCACCGTGTTCGGCGTGCCCATCACCGCCTTCCTCGGCAACCTGGCCGGCTGGCGCGCCGCCTTCGGGGCGACCGGCGTGCTCGCGGCCGTGGTGCTGCTGATGCAGATCTGGCTGCTGCCTTCGATGCCGCCGGCGCGCGCCATTCGGCCGCTCGACCTGCTGACGCCGCTCACCCGCCGCATGGCGCAGGTCGGGCTGCTGGCCGTGCTGTTCCTCATCGCCGGGCATTTCGCGGCCTACACCTATCTCAAGCCGCTGCTGCAGCAGAGCTTCGGCCTCGGGCCCGATGCGGTGACGACCTTGCTGCTGGTCTACGGCGCGACCGGCTTCGTCGGCACCTTCTTCGGCGGCAGCCTGGTGGCGCGCAGCGTGCGCGTGGCTGCGCTGACGGCGGCGCTGCTGCTGGCCGCGGCGCTGGTGCTGGCTACGCTGGTCGGCAGCGGCATGCTGGCCGGCGCACTCGTGGTCGTGGTCTGGGGCGTGGCCTTCGGCCTGATCCCGGTGGCGCTGACCGGCTGGATGATGCAGGCCGTGCCCGATGCCCCCGAGGCCGGGCAGGCGCTGCTGGTGAGCGGTTTCCAGGTCGCCATCGCCGGCGGTGCGCTGGCCGGCGGGCTGGTGGTGGACGGCTACGGCATCGCGAACACCATGCTGATGAGTGCCGCGCTGGTGCTGGTGGCGGCAGCCGTCATCGGCACGCTGGGGCGGGCGCCGCGCCCGCTGGCTCTGAACGCCTCGGCTGAGCGATCGTAGCTGGCAGCCTAGGAAAACATTCGATCGTCGAAGGTGAAAGGGTTGCGCTCGACGGTCACTGCAATGGATGCGAATGACGGATGGTCCGGGTTGAGAACGATGTTGTTCTCGCCGGGCTCGACCGCCGAGGGCACCCACAGCCCGAGCGCGTGGTTCGTTCTTCGCCATGCAATGCCGATCGACTGCGTCAGTGATTCCCGGTCGATCCAGTTTGAAGGCAGGTCCGTCAGGGCGCGCACGTCTTCGAGGATCGCGCCGTCGGGAAGATCGAGCCGCAACAAGGCTTGGTTCAGTGGCCTGATGCCATTGCAATGCACGCGTTTCTCGAGTTGACAGAGCGCACGGCTGCCACCTGCGTAGACGACGGGGCGCCCGGCAGGAGGCGTCTGGTGCCATCGGCCCGGAGCCAATGTCGACCCCAGGTCGAGCTGTTCGAGTCGCAGCGCCTTGGTCGTCCCGATGCGCCAGACCGACAGGCTCAAACAACGCCTCCGTGCTCGATCGCGTTGAGCATCGAGCGAACCTTCTCGCCACCGAATTCGTTGGTGGCGAACTCGGCAGGTGTCTTGCCGTCCAGGAGAGGGTGGGGCGTCGCCATCCACTTCGGGCCGTCTTCGCCGAACACTTCCGTGGCGCGCACCAGCAGGTCCGCCTGCCTGAACATGCGTTCCGTCACGACCGGCTCCAGCGGCTTTTCCGCGTGAGCGCGGGACAGCATGGAGGCGTTCAGGCACAAAGCCAGCTGAAGGTCTTTCTTTCGCGGCAACCGGGAGGCCTTGAACCATTCATCCACCGCGCCGGCACGCATGCTCGAGGAAGCGTAGTGAGAGGCCTTGTCCCGATCGAGCCGACAGGAATTGGCGGAGCGATCGAAGAAGTGATCGCCGGAGCGAAGCCTGCGGTCAGGGGAGTCGAGGAACACCACGAAGACGCGCTCGAACTCGCGCGCCATTTGGCAGGCGGCCGATGGGGTTTCGTTCTTTGGCATTGCGCGACCTTAGCACAGTTGCAAATGCAATGTCTGTATATTGCAAATGCACTGCGCGGGTCCGCCTTCAGGGAAAGGTTCCGGTCTTACTCGACTTCAGCGATCAGCTCGATCTCCACGCAGGCGCCGAAGGGAATCTGCGCTACGCCGAACGCGCTGCGCGCATGCGCGCCCTTTTCGGGGCCGAAGACTTCGGCGAAGAACTCGCTGGCGCCGTTGGTCACCAGGTGCTGTTCGGTGAAGGTGGGCGTCGAGTTGACCAGGCTCATCACCTTGACGATGCGCTTGACCTTGTTCAGGTCGCCGATGGCCGCCTTCAGCGTGCCCAGCAGGTCGATCGCGATGGCACGCGCGGCCTGCTTGCCTTCCTCGGTGCCGAGGCCGGCGCCGAGTTGGCCGACCCAAGGCTTGCCGTCCTTCTTCGCGATATGGCCGGAGAGGAAGACCAGCTTGCCGGTCTGCACGAAGGGGACGTAGGCGGCAGCGGGAATGGCGACCGGCGGGAGGGTGATGCCGAGGCTCTTCAGTTTGTCGTCGATGCTCATGAGGGCTCCTTGTCTGGGTTTTGGAAGGGCGATTGTGTCTGGGTCTGTGTCTGGCTCTGCGATTGCACCTGCTGCGCCGCCTGCGCGGCCGCGGCCCGCAGCTCCTCCAGCGGCCGCACGGTGACGCTGACGTCCAGCGTGTGGCGCGCGCCCCCGTGCAGCACACCGCGCATCGGCGAGACGTCGGAGTAGTCGCGGCCGATGGCCAGCGCCACGTAGTCCTCGCCGGGCTGGCGGCCGTTGGTGGGGTCGAAATCGGCCCAGTCGCCAGGCCCATCGGCGCCGGGAATGTAGACCGAGACCCAGGCATGCGAGGCGTCGGCGCCGAGCAGCCGCGGCTGGCCCGGCGGCGGCTGCGTCAGCAGGTAGCCGCTGACGTAGCGCGCCGGCAGGCCCAGGGTGCGCAGGCAGGCGATCATGATGTGCGCGAAGTCCTGGCACACGCCGTGGCGCTGGGCCAGGGCCTCGATCGCCGGTGTGCTGATCTCGGTGCTGCCGCTGTCGTAGACGAAGTCGGTGTGCATGCGCAGCGCCAGGTCCATGGCGGCGTCGAAGAGCGGGCGGCCCGGCGCGAAGCTGGGTCGCGCATAGGCGGCGAAGTCGTCGTGACGCGGCACGTAGTGCGAGGGGAAGACGAATTCGGCGGCGGCATCGAAGCGCGTTTCCTTGGCGTAGCGGAAGCGCTCGCGCACCTCCTCCCAGGGCAGCTCGCGCGCCGCGGCCGGCGACAGCAGGGGCGTGGAAGTCTCGACCACGCTCTCGGCCGTGACCACCAGTTCCTCGTGGGTCGAGTCCAGCGCGAAGAAGGCCCGCGCGTTGCCGTAGACATCGGGCGACTCGCTGCGTTGCGCGGGCTCGGGGCTGACCGTGAGCGCGTGGCTCACCAGGCGCTGCGACGGCGTGGCCCGCGGCTTGAGATGTGCCAGGTGCTGGGCGGTTTCGACGGGGGGCGAATACGCGTAGCGCGTTTCGTGAGTCACGTGCAGGAGCATGGTCAGGCGCCGACGGAGCGCAGCGATTCCAGAGTCAGTGTGAAGTAGCGGATGCCGATCGCATCCGACACATGGTAGGCCGCGGTCTCGCAGGTCTCGAGCAGCTGCGCCAGCGCGACGTAGTCCGCGCGGGGCCCGGGCTCGCACAGATGCTCCAGGGTCCAGGTGGCCGGGTCGGGCAGCTCGTGCGACAGCGCCGTGAGCTTGCCCGGCGCGCTGCCCGCGAGCCGCGCGATGCGCCCGCGCAGCGTCTGCGTGACCCAGGCCAGCGAGCGCGGGTTGTCGCCGTCCAGCACCAGCAGGTCGACCAGGGTGGCGACGTCGCGGCGCTGCTGGTAGCGCGCGTGGAAGGTGATGGTGCTGTCGAACAGCGCGACCATCGCCTCGAAGCCGCTCACGTCGTGCACCGAGCCGAGCTCGAAGCCGGCCGCCAGCGAGCTGGAGAGGAAGGCCAGGCGCTCGATGTGGCGGCCGATGGAGAGCAGGCGCCAGGCGTCGTCGCGCGTCATGCGGTCGGTCTGGGCGCCGGTCATGGCGGACAGGGCGGCGCTGGCGGACTCGAGCATGCGCAGCGCGGCGGCGCTGGCGTAGCCGCTTTCGCCGCGCTCGCCGGCCTGCTCGGCGCTTCGGCGCATGAACTCGGCCTCGGCGCGCACGATCTGGTTCCAGTGGTCCGGCGACAGCCGTTCGCGCACCGCGGCCGCGGCCTGGCGCACGCAGCGCAGGCTATAGCCCACGCTGCCGCCCTCGTCGATGTCACCCAGCTCGGCGATCAGCGCGCGCTCGAAGACGCGCCGCGAGCGCGGCAGGCTGGGCACGTCGCGCGGCACCAGCGCGTTGCGCCGCGCCATGTCGTGCAGCCAGGTCAGCAGGCTGGGCGATGAAGGATCCTCGCCGCTGAGCAGGTCGAGCGTGAGCCGCGCCAGGCGCACGGCGTTCTCGGCGCGCTCGGTGTAGCGGCCCAGCCAGAACATGTTCTCGGCCGCGCGGCTGGTGACCGGCGCGCGGTGGCGCGCCAGCGAGGCCGGCGTGCTGTGGGCCTGCAGCAGGGTGGTGCGGTCGACCTCGCCGTGTGTCTGCACCCACACGTCGGCACTGCTGCCGCCGCGCTGCATCGAGGCGATCTGCGCGTCTGCCGCCGCCAGCCGCGCCAGCCCGCCGGGCAGCACGCGCCAGGACTGCGGGCCGACGCAGACCGCGAAGACGCGCAGCAGCACTGCGCGCGGCGCGATGTGGCCCGCGCCCAGGTCCTGGCTCCAGGTCGGCATCTGCGCGATCGGCAGGTAGTTCTGCACCGTGTATTCCTCGCCCTCGCGCACGATGCGGCCGGCCCATTCGTCGAGCTCGCGCCGGCTCAGGCGGCTGCCGAGCTGGGTCTCGAAGCCGGTATGCCCGTCCTCGCCGGCGTAGGTGGGCTTGATGGTGCAGCCGGCCAGCTGCGGCAGCACGGCCTCCATCGCGGCGCGCTCGCCGCACCACCAGGTGGGCAGGGCCGGCAGCAGCAGCTTCTCGTTCAGCAGGCGGCGCGCCAGCGCGGGCAGGAAGCCGAGCAGCGCGGGCGATTCGAGGAAAGCCGAGCCGGGCGTGTTGGCCACCAGCACATTGCCGGCGCGCACCGCCTGCAGCAGGCCGGGCACGCCGAGGGTGGAATCGGCGCGCAGCTCCAGCGGGTCGAGGAACTGGTCGTCCAGGCGCTTGATCAGCCCGTGGACAGGCCGCAGGCCCTGCAAGGTCTTGAGGTAGAGCCGCTGGTCGCGCACCGTGAGGTCGTTGCCCTCGACCAGCGTGATGCCCAGGTAGCGCGCGATGTAGGCGTGCTCGAAGTAGGTTTCGTTGTAGGGCCCGGGCGTCAGCAGCACGATGTGCGGCGGCTGGCCGGCGGGGCACATGTGCTGCAGGCCCTCCATCATCGCGTTGTAGGTGGCGGCCAGGCGCTGCACGTGCAGCGCCTCGAAGGCCTGCGGGAACTGCCGGGCGATGGCCAGGCGGTTCTCCAGCAGATAGCCCAGGCCCGAGGGCGCCTGCGTGCGCTGCGACACCACCCACCAGTTGCCGTCGGGGCCGCGCGCGAGATCCAGGGCGGCGATGCGCAGCCAGGTGTCGCCCGGCGGGCGCACGCCGTGCATCGCGCGCAGGTAGCCCGGGTTGCCGTGCACCAGGGCGGGCGGCAGCAGGCCTTCGGCCAGCAGCTTCTGCGGGCCGTAGACGTCGGCCAGGACGCGATCGAGCAGGCGAACGCGCTGCAGCGTGCCGGCCTCGATCGCGGCCCAGCTCTCGGGCGGAACGATCAGCGGGAAGAGATCGAGCGACCAGGGCCGCTGCGGGCTGTCGGTGTCGGCATACACGTTGTACGTGACGCCGTTGTCGCGGATCTGGCGCTCCAGGCTGACGGCGCGGCGGGGCAGGTCGCTGAACCCCTCGGTGCCGAGTTGCTCGAAGAAGCCGGCCCAATGCGGCGCCAGCGGGGCGCGTTCATTGGCCGGTGCCTCGGCCGGCGTGGCCGGGGGCGGGGAGGATGCGTCGTGCAGCGGCGCCGGCTGCGAGGGCACGCCGAGCCGCGGCACGCTGGCCGGCGTGGCGAGGCCGCGCAGCTCGTCGAAGTGCCCCGGTGCGGCCGGCGGCGCGAGCGACGAGGCCAGGGCGGCCGGCGATTCCAGCGCCTGGGCGTCGAAGAGGGATTCGTTCAAGGGGTCCACGGTGCGTTGATTGTCACACCCTCGCAACAAGACCCAGGCTCACTCGTCAAGCTTTGCGCAAATCCAGCGTGAACGGGAATTCCCGGCTGCCCGCGATCTCGATGCTCGCCGGCGGCGTGC
The DNA here is from genome assembly GCF_010499245.1 of Variovorax sp. WS11. Classification (GTDB taxonomy): domain Bacteria; phylum Pseudomonadota; class Gammaproteobacteria; order Burkholderiales; family Burkholderiaceae_C; genus Variovorax. The sequence goes on along the minus strand of NZ_JAAGOW010000003.1, from coordinate 701,680 downwards.
GAAGCAGTCCCGGCGAATGGCCCATGCGCGAGAAGCGCGACAGGCGCCGGCTCTCGGCCTCGTAGGCATTGACGGGGAAGGTGTCGTAGCTGCGTCCGCCCGGATGCGAGACGAAGTACTGGCAGCCGCCCAGCGAACGCTTCATCCAGGTGTCGACGATGTCGAAGGTCAGCGGCGCATGCACGCCGATGCTGGGGTGCAGCGCCGAGGGCGGATTCCAGGCCTTGTAGCGCACGCCGGCCACGAACTCGCCGGTCGTGCCGGTGGGTTGCAGCGGCAGCACCTGGCCGTTGACGGTGATGACGTAGCGGCTCTCGTTGAGCCCGGTCACGCGCACCTCGACGCGCTCCAGCGACGAGTCGACATAGCGCACCGTGCCGCCCGCCGAGCCTTCCTCGCCCATCACATGCCAGGGCTCGAGTGCGTTGCGCAGCGAGAGCTCCACGCCCATGGCCTGCACCTGGCCGACCAACGGGAAGCGGAACTCGAAATGCGGCGCGAACCAGACCGGGTCGAAGCCGAAGCCGGCCTGGCGCATCTCGCTGATGACGTCCTCGAAGTCCATCTTGACGAAGGTGGACAGCAGGAAGCGGTCATGCAGCTCGGTGCCCCAGCGCGTGACGGGGGCGCGGTAGGGCGCGTCCCAGAAGCGCGCCACCATGGCGCGCAGCAGCAGCTGCTGCGCGATGCTCATGCGCGCATGCGGTGGCATCTCGAAGGCGCGCAGCTCCAGCAGGCCGAGGCGGCCGGTGGTGGCGTCGGGCGAGTAGAGCTTGTCGATGCAGAACTCGCTGCGGTGCGTGTTGCCGGTGACATCGACCAGGATGTTGCGCAGCGTGCGGTCGACCAGCCAGGGCGGCATGTCCTCGCCGTGGACCTCGCGGCTGCGCGCGATCTGGGCCAGCGCAATCTCGAGCTCGTAGACCTGGTCGTTGCGCGCCTCGTCCACGCGCGGCGCCTGGCTGGTCGGGCCGATGAACATGCCGGAGAACAGGTAGCTGAGCGAGGGGTGGTTGTGCCAGTAGAGCAAGAGGCTCGCGAGCAGCTCGGGCCGGCGCAGGAAGGGGCTGTCGCCGGGCGTGGCGCCGCCCAGCACGAAGTGGTTGCCGCCGCCGGTGCCGGTGTGGCGGCCGTCGGTCATGAACTTCTCGGCCGACAGCCGGGTCTCGAAGGCTGCGCCGTAGAGGAACTCGGTGTGCTCCACCAGCTCGCGCCAGTTGTGGGCCGGATGGATGTTGACCTCGATCACGCCCGGGTCGGGCGTGACCTGCAGCAGCTTGAGGCGCGGATCGCGCGGCGGCGGATAGCCTTCGATCACCACCCGCAGGTCGAGCTCCCCGGCCGTGGCCTCGACCGCAGCGAGCAGGTCGAGGTAGTCCTCCAGCCGCGCCAGCGGCGGCATGAAGACGTAGAGCACGCCCGAGGCGCTGCCGAGCTTTTCGGCCGCGGGCCCATTGGCGCGGCGCGGGTCGCGCACTTCCACGCACAGGGCGGAGCGCGTGATCCAGTGCGCCGACTCGCCGCGCTGCGGTGGGCGCAGCGTGGTCGGCTCCGCCGCAGCCTGGGCGCGCGCTGCCGCGGCATTGCCGTGCGCGGCCTGGAAGCGCACGGCGGTTGGCGACTGCTGCGGCGTGCCGAAGTCGTAGGGCACTTCGACGAGGTCGGGCGCGCTGCCCGGCGTGCCCTCGTAGCGTGCCCGGAACAGAGCCGAGGCGGGCAGGGGCGCACGTGGCGCAGTGGGGTCGCGCTCGACCAGGTAGGGGTAGTCGCCCTTGCTGGCCCAGGGCTGCGAATCCAGCGGCAGGCGCAAGCCCATCGGCGAATCGCCGGGGATCAGGTAGAGGCGGTCGTCGCGCAGGAACCAGGGCCCGGTCTTCCAGCCCGGGCCGGCGAGCGGGGGCGCATCGGTGTCGGCGTTGGCGGCCTCAATGGGCAGCACGTAGCCGATGACGGCATCGAGCTTCTGGGTGAACACGCGGCGCAGGCGCACGCGCTCAATCTCGTCGTCGAGCTTCGAGTCGAAGGGGTCGACGTTCACCGGCAGCCGGCGCTCGCGCCAGAGGTAGTAGTAGACGTCCTCGTAGCCGGGCTGCACGAAACGGTCGGTGAGGCCCAGCCGGTGCGCCAGGGCGCGGGTGAAGCGCTGCGCGTCCTCGCTGGTGTAGTGGGTGGGATGGCGCTCGTCGGCGAAGAGCTCGGGGCGGTGCCACACGGGCTGACCGTCGGCGCGCCAGAAGATCGACAGCGCCCAGCGCGGCAGCTGTTCGCCGGGGTACCACTTGCCCTGCCCGAAATGCAGGAAGCCGCCCTGGCCGTACTCGTCGCGCAGCCGGTGCACCAGCTCGGTCGCGTAGCCGCGCTTGGTGGGGCCCAGCGCATCGGTGTTCCATTCGGCCGCGTCGCGGTCGGTGGTGGCAACGAAAGTGGGCTCGCCGCCCATGGTGAGGCGCACGTCGCCGGCCGCCAGGCGCGCATCGACGGCATCGCCCAGGGCCAGCACCTCGGCCCACTGGTCATCGGTGTAGGGCTTGGTCACGCGCGGCGACTCGTGGATGCGCGTGACCTTCATCTCGTGGCCGAAGTCCACTTCGGCCTCGTCGACCCCGCCTTCGATCGGCGCCGCACTGGAGGGCGTGGGCGTGCAGGCCAGCGGGATATGGCCTTCGCCGGCCATCAGGCCCGAGGTGGCGTCGAGGCCGACCCAACCGGCTCCCGGAAGGTAGACCTCGCACCAGGCGTGCAGGTCGGTGAAGTCGACGCTGGTGCCGCTGGGGCCGTCGAGCGCCTTCACGTCGGGCGTGAGCTGGATCAGGTAGCCCGAGACGAAGCGCGCCGCCAATCCCAAGTTTCGCAGCAGCTGCACCAACAGCCAGCCCGAGTCGCGGCAGGAGCCCGAGGCATTGGCGAGCGTCTGCTCCGGCGTCTGCACGCCGGGCTCCATGCGGATCAGGTAGTTGACGTCCTGCTGCACCTGCTGGTTGATGCCGACCAGGAAGTCGATGGTGCGCTGCGTCTTGCGGTCGATCTTCTCGAGGTAGGCGGCCACCAGCGGCGTGGCAGGGTCGGCCACCAGGTAGGGCGCCAGCTCCTGCGCCTGCGATTCGGTGTACTTGAAGGGAAAGTTCTCGGCCTGCGGCTCGAGGAAGAAGTCGAAGGGGTTGTAGACCGCCATCTCGACCACCAGGTCGACCGTGACCTTGAACTCGCGCGTCTTCTCGGGGAACACCAACCGCGCGAGGTAGTTCGCGAAGGGGTCCTGCTGCCAGTTGACGAAGTGCTGCTCGGGCTCGACCCGCAGCGAGTACGAGATCACCTTGCTGCGGCAATGCGGCGCGGGACGCAGGCGTACCACCTGGGGCCCCAGTTGCACCGGACGGTCGTACTTGTAGTGGGTGACGTGGTGGAGTGCGGCGTGAATGGACATTTTTTTCTAAAGCGTCGAGGGAGCCTCTGAACGAGGACGCATACTAGCCCACAGGCATAGCAATTAGCGCGCCATAGAGCGCAGCTGAGGGAGTGATTGCAGCATGGCATTGGTGAGTGTTTCGTGACGGCCGGCGAGCAGGGCCGGGGCTTGGGCTTCTTTGCCTTCATGGCCGGCTCGGTGCTGGGCGCGGCCTTGCAACTGCAGCAGGCCGCGTTGTGGGGCGCCGCCGTCTACGTCGCCATGCTGGCGGCCGCGGTGGCATGCCTGCCGTTGCTGCGTGGGCGGCGGCCATCCTCGCGCGTCCTGCTGCCCGCCCTGCTGATCGCCGGGGCGATGGCCGGCGCCGGCCTGGCGGGCTGGCGTGCCTGCGCCTATGCGGCCGAAGCGTTGGACCCGTCCCTCGAAGGCCGCGACCTGCAGGTGGAGGGCGTGGTCTCGCAGATGCCGCAACACGGCGATGGGGCCGTGCGCTTTCTCTTCGATGTCGAGAGCGCGCGCTGGGCCGGCGATGTCGACAGCAGCCTGCCGCGCACACCCTCGCGCATCGCGCTGGGCTGGTACGCGGACAACACCGGCCTCTGGGGGCGCGCGCCCGAGCAGGCCTCGCGCGCCGAGCCCGCCGCCGCGCCGGGCGCTGTGCACGCGGGCGAGCGCTGGCGCATGACGGTGCGCCTGAAGGCGCCGCACGGCAATCTCAACCCGCATGGCTTCGACCAGGAGCTGCGGTTGTGGGAGCAGGGCGTGCAGGCCAGCGGCTACGTGCGCACGGGCGCACGGGATGCGCGGCCGCAGCCGCTTGGGCAGACCTGGCGCCACCCCGTCGAGCGGGCGCGCGAAGCGGTGCGCGACGCCGTCTTCGAGCGCGTGCCCGAGCGCCGGCCGGCCGGCGTGATCGCGGCCCTGGTCACCGGCGATCAGAACGCGATCGAGCGCGCCGACTGGGACGTGTTCCGCGCCACCGGCGTTGCGCACCTGATGTCGATCTCGGGCCTGCACATCACGATGTTCGCCTGGCTGGCCGCGTGGGGGGTGGGCGCGGCCTGGCGGCGCAGCAGCCGCCTCATGCTGTGGCTGCCCGCGCCGCATGCGGCCCTGGTGGGCGGCGTGCTGCTGGCGGCGCTGTATGCGCTCTTCAGCGGCTGGGGACTGCCCTCGCAGCGCACGGTCTGGATGCTGGCCACGGTCGCGCTGCTGCGCCTTGCGGGGCGGCAGTGGCCCTGGCCCTTCGTCTGGCTGTGCGCCTGCGCGGTGGTCGTGGCCGTCGATCCCTGGGCGCTGATGCAGGCGGGCTTCTGGCTCAGCTTCGTCGCCGTCGGCGTGCTGTTCGCCAGCGGGTCCGCAGATGCCGGCGGCGCAGGCGCCGCGGCGCGCCTGGCGCGCATGGCGCGCGAGCAATGGGCGGTGACGCTGGCGCTGACGCCGCTGAGCCTGCTGCTCTTCCAGCAGGTCTCCAGCGTCGGGCTGCTGGCCAATGCCATCGCCATTCCCTGGGTCACGCTGGTTCTGACGCCGCTCGCCATGCTCGGCGTGCTGCTGCCGCCGCTGTGGGACCTGGCCGCCCGGGCGGTGCAGCTGTTGGCCCTGGTGCTCCAGTGGCTCGCCGAGCTGCCGCTGGCCACGCTCTCGGCACCGGCGCCCGCGCTCTGGGCGAGCGTCGCCGGCGTGGCCGGCGGGGTGCTGCTGGCCATGCGCCTGCCCTGGGCGCTGCGCCTGCAGGGGCTGCCGCTGCTGCTGCCGGCCCTGCTCTGGCAGGCGCCGCGGCCGCCGGCGGGCGAGTTCGAGCTGCTGGCGGCCGACATCGCGGCCAGGGCAATGCGGTGCTCGTGCGCACCGCGACCCACAGCCTGCTGTATGACGCCGGCCCGCGCTACAGCCTGGAAAGCGACGCCGGCCATCGCGTCCTGGTGCCGCTGCTGCGCGCGCTGGGCGAGCGGCTGGACACCGTCGTCCTGAGCCACCGCGACAGCGACCACACCGGCGGCGCGCCCGCGGTGCTGGCGATGCAGGCCGAGGCCGAGCTGCGCAGCTCGGTCGAGGCCGGGCACCCGCTGCAGCAGCTGCGGCCGGTCCAGCGCTGCCTGACCGGCCAGCAGTGGACCTGGGACGGCGTGCGCTTCGAGATCCTCCACCCCCAGGAGGCCGACTATGCCGGCTTCACCAAGCCGAATGCGGTCTCCTGCGTGCTGCGCGTCGGCAACGGGCGTGCCACCGTGCTGCTGGCCGGCGACATCGAGCGGGTACAAGAAGCCGCGCTGGCAGCGCGCACGCCGGCGCTGCAGGCCGACCTGCTGCTGGTCCCGCACCACGGCAGCAAGACCTCCTCGACCCCCGCGCTGCTCGACGCCGTGCAGCCGCGCATCGCGCTGGTCCAGGCCGGCTACCGCAACCGCTTCGGCCACCCGGCCGGGGAGGTGGTGGCGCGCTATGCGGAGCGACGCATCGAAGTGGTCGATTCGGCGCATTGCGGCGCCGCCCGGTGGTCCAGCGCCCATCCCGGGAGCGTTCGCTGCGAACGGCAGGAAGGCCGGCGCTACTGGCATCATCAGCCGCCGTGAATGTCGCGTTGGGGTTAGCGTGAGCACGGCGTCTGGCCTTGAACTTGCTAAGCTACGGCCAAGGAGATTGGTCGTCCCATGCACAAATTCGACGAGATGTACGAGCAGCTGCCCTACCAGGGCGCAGCGATCCGGAACCACTACAAGCGCTACGACCAGTGGCTCGCGAAGCAACCCGGCGAGGTGATGCGTTCGCGGCGCGAGGAGGCGGAGATGATCTTCCGCCGGGTCGGTATCACCTTCGCCGTCTATGGCGCGAAGGACGAGGACGGTTCGGGCACCGAGCGCCTGATCCCCTTCGACCTGCTGCCGCGCATCATCCCCGCCCATGAATGGGAGAGCATGGAAAAAGGCCTGGTGCAGCGCGTGACGGCGCTCAACCGCTTCATCCACGACGTCTACCACGGGCAGGAGATCATCAAGGCCGGCGTGGTGCCCTCCGAGCAGATCTTCAACAACGCGCAGTACCGGCCCGAGATGGTGGGCGTGAAGGTGCCCAACGACGTCTACTCGCATATCGCCGGCATCGACATCGTGCGCGCGCCCGACGCCAGCGGCAACGGCGAGTACTACGTGCTCGAAGACAACCTGCGCGTGCCCAGCGGCGTGAGCTACATGCTGGAGAACCGCAAGATGATGATGCGGCTCTTCCCCGAGCTCTTCAGCCAGAACCGCGTCGCCCCGGTGGCGCACTATCCCGACCTGCTGCTCGAGACCTTGCGCGCTTCCGCCCCGCCGGCCACCGCCGAGCCCACGGTGGTGGTGCTCACGCCCGGCATGTACAACAGCGCCTACTTCGAGCACGCCTTCCTCGCCCAGCAGATGGGCGTGGAGCTCGTCGAGGGGCAGGACCTCTTCGTCAAGGACGACTTCGTCTACATGCGCACCACCCGCGGACCGCGGCGCGTGGACGTGATCTACCGCCGCGTGGACGACGACTTCCTCGACCCCGAGGTGTTCCGCCCGACGTCCACACTGGGCTGCGCCGGCCTGATGCGCGCCTACCGCGAGGGCAATGTCGTGATCTGCAATGCCGTGGGCACCGGCGTGGCCGACGACAAGTCGATCTACCCCTACGTGCCGAAGATGATCGAGTTCTACCTGGGCGAGCAGCCGATCCTCAAGAACGTGCCGACCTGGATGTGCCGCAACAAGGAAGACCTGGACTACACCCTGGCCCACATGAAGGACCTGGTGGTCAAGGAGGTGCACGGCGCCGGCGGCTACGGCATGCTGATAGGCCCGGCCGCGACGCAGGCCGAGATCGAGGACTTCAAGAAGGCCGTGCTGGCCAAGCCCGACGGCTACATCGCGCAGCCGACGCTGAGCCTGTCGACCTCGCCCACCTTCGTCGAGTCGGGCATCGCGCCGCGCCACATCGACCTGCGGCCCTTCGTGCTCTCGGGCAAGGAAGTGCAGATGGTGCCGGGCGGGCTCACGCGCGTCGCGCTCAAGGAGGGCTCGCTGGTGGTCAACTCCTCGCAGGGCGGGGGCACCAAGGACACCTGGATCCTCGAGGGCGACCGTCGGACCAAACCGCGCAACGGCGCGCCGGAGCAGACGCAGAGCCAGACCCAGACGCAGTCGAGCTGATCCGAGGAGAAGAACACATGCTCTCACGCACCGCCGATCACCTTTACTGGATGTCGCGCTACACCGAACGGGCCGAAAACACCGCCCGCATGCTCGACGTCAACTACCAGACCTCGCTCTTGCCGCAGTCGGCCGAGGTCGCCAAGTACGGCTGGCAGGGCCTGCTGTCGATCAGCGAACTGCTGCCGGCCTTCAACGACAAGTACGACCAGATCACCCCCGACCGTGTGATGGAGTTCATGGTCAAGGACGAGGACAATCCCTCGTCCATCCTGTCCTGCCTGCGTGCGGCGCGCGAGAACGCCCGGGCCGTGCGGGGCGCGCTCACCACCGAATCGTGGGAGACGCAGAACACCACCTGGCTCGAGGTCAACCGCATGCTGCGCGCCGGCGACTTCGAGCGCGACCCGGGGCAGTTCTTCGAGTGGGTCAAGTTCCGCTCGCACCTGTCGCGCGGCGTGACGGTGGGCACCATGCTGCAGGACGAGGCCTTCCACTTCTCGCGCCTGGGCACCTTCATCGAGCGCGCCGACAACACGGCGCGTCTGGTCGACGTGAAGTTCCACGCGCTCAACAGCGAGTTCTTCGGCACCGCCACCGAGGAGGACCAGGAGTACGACTTCTATCACTGGAGCGCCATCTTGCGCAGCGTCTCGGCCTTCGAGGTCTACCGCAAGGTGTACCGCGACGTGATCAAGCCCGAGCGCGTGGCCGAGCTGCTGATCCTGCGCGCGGACATGCCGCGCTCGCTGCACGCCAGCCTGGTCGAGGTGGTGAACGACCTCGAGAAGGTGCAGAACGACCAGAGCGCCGAGACCCAGCGGCGCGCCGGCAAGCTGCTGGCGGACCTGCAGTACGCGCGCGTCGACGAGATCCTCGCGACCGGGCTGCACGCGTACCTCACGCAGTTCCTCGACCGGGTGAACGAGCTCGGGTGGCGGATCAGCCAGGACTTCCTGGTGCCGGGACACTGAAAGGATTAATCCCAAGTCCGCGGAAGGTCCGCGTGCGGTAAGACGCAAGTCTTATCGATTTCAAGTGTCGACTTTTGGAGGGGTGCGGCCCCTCCGGGCTTCGGCTATCTTCCCTCGCCACACACCAAAGGCTCAGGGGGTAGGCGATGCAGGGAGTACAGGGGGCCGCGATAGCGGCGGGTTCGCGCGCAGGCTTGGAAGAGGGCGCGCGAACCGCAGACCCCGCGCTGCATGCCTTGTGTGTTCTGGCGCGCACGCACCGCATCGCAGCCGATCCGGCCACGCTGGCACATCAGCTCGGCTGCAGCCCGGGTAAGGGCGCCGACATCGATCTGCTCCTGCGTGCGGCCCGGCATCTGGCCGTGCGGCAGCGGGCCGAGATCAAGCTGAGAACCTTTCCGTTCACGCGCTACGGCACCGTGGGCGCCGCCGCCGTGCGCACCGTCACGGCCGATGCGGTGAACGACGAGAGGCGCGGGGCGAACGGCACCCCCGGCAACGACACATTGGAGGGCCTTGCCGGCAACGACACGCTCAACGCAGGCGCCGCAGAGGACGTGATGAGCGGCGGCGCCGGCAACGACATGTATGTCGTCGACACCGCGGGCGACGTCGTGATCGAGTCGGCCAACGAAGGCATCGACACGGTGGCGTCCTCCGTCTCCTGGGCACTGGGCGCGAACATCGAGCACCTGTGGCTGACAGGCCAGGACAACATCAATGCCACGGGCAATGAACTCGCGAACGTGCTGACCGCCAACGCCGGCGACAACATCCTCGACGGCGCCGGCGGTATCGACACCGCCTCCTACCACTACAGCGCTGCGGCCGTGACCGTCAGCCTGACCGCCACCGGTGCCCAGGTCACGGGCGGCTCCGGCACCGACACGCTGCTTAACATCGAGCGCCTCCTCGGCAGCAGCCACAACGACACCCTGACCGGCAACGCCGGCGCCAACATACTCACCGGCGGCGCGGGCAACGACACGCTCGACGGTGGCGCGGGCAACGACACCCTGATCGGCGGAGCCGGCAACGACACCTACCGCATGGCGCGTGGCCATGGCCGTGACACGATCATCGAAGACGACGCCACCGCAGGGAACAAGGACGTGGTGCAGTTCGCCAGCGGGATCACGGCAGACCAGCTGTGGTTCAGGCAAGTGGGCAACAACCTCGAGGTGAGCATCATCGGCACCGAGGACAAGCTCACCCTCAACAGCTGGTATGCGGGCAGTGGCTACCACGTCGAGGAGTTCAGGACCAGCGACGGCCATGTGCTGATCGACACCCAGGTGCAAAACCTGGTGCAGGCGATGGCCAGCTTCTCGCCCCAGGCTGCGGGCTCGGTGACCGCGACGCCATTGGATGATCAGGCCAGGCTGGTGCCGACGCTTGCTCCTCCGCTCTGGGGGTAAAGAAGCAGGTGCAGACGCAGGCGCTGGTCGCATCCGCGGGGTCGTTCAAACCAGCGTCGCCCTCCGCACCGCCAGCTCCCACCGTGCCATCTTCTCCTCGGCCTTCTCCCGGCTCAGCGTCGGCAGGAAGCGCCGCTCCACCCGCCACTGCTTCGACAGCTCCCCCGTATCGCGGTACACGCCCGTCGACAGCCCAGCAAGGTACGCAGCGCCGAGCGCGGTGGTCTCGATGACCTCCGGCCGCACCACCGGAATGCCCAGCAGGTCCGCCTGGAACTGCATCAGCAGGTCGTTCACCGCCGCACCGCCATCCACCCGCAGCTCCGCCACCGGCGTCCCACCCGCAGCCACCGCGTCGCGGCTCATGGCCTGCAGCAACGCAGCGCTCTGGTAGGCGATGCTCTCCAGCGCCGCGCGCGCAATGTGTGCGACGGTGGTCCCGCGCGTCAGCCCCGTGATCGTGCCGCGCGCATCCGCATTCCAGTAGGGCGCGCCGAGCCCGGTGAACGCCGGCACCATCATCACCCCGCCCGCATCGGGCACGCTCTCGGCCAGCGCCTGCACCTGCGCGCTGCCCTGGATGGCCTTCAGCCCATCCCGCAGCCACTGCACCACAGCACCGCCGACGAACACGCTGCCCTCCATCGCGTACTGCGGCGGCATGCCGGGCGCCTGTGCGGCGCTGGTCACGAGCAGGCCGTTGTGCGAAGGCTGGAAGTCGCCGCCCGTGTGCATCAGCAGGAAGCAGCCGGTGCCATAGGTGTTCTTGGCCATCCCGGCGTCGAAGCAGGCCTGCCCGAAGAGGGCGCTTTGCTGGTCGCCGGCCACGCCGCCGATGGGCAGCGGCCGGTCGAACAGGCCCGCGTCGGTGTCGGCGAAATGCGCGCTCGAAGGCTTGACCTGCGGCATCAGCGAGGCGGGGATGTCCAGCGCCTCGAGCAGGTCGGCATCCCACTGATGGGTGTGCACGTTGAAGAGCATGGTGCGCGAGGCGTTGCTCACGTCGCTCACATGCTGCTTGCCGCCGGTCAGTTGCCAGATCAGCCAGCTGTCCACCGTGCCGAAGGCCAGCTCGCCGCGCTCGGCCGCGGCGCGCGCGCCGGGCACGTTGTCGAGCAGCCAGCGCAGCTTGGTGCCGGAGAAGTAGGCGTCGATCACCAGGCCGGTCTTCTCCTGGATCGTGCCGGTCATGCCGTCCTCGCGCAGCTTCGCGCACAACGGCTCGGCGCGGCGGTCTTGCCAGACGATGGCGTGATGCACGGGCTGGCCCGTCTTGCGGTTCCACAGCACGGTGGTCTCGCGCTGGTTGGTGATGCCCACCGCGTGGATGTCGCTCGCCTTCAGCTTGGCCTTGGCCAGCACCTCGTGCGCGGTGGCGAGCTGGCTGCTCCAGATTTCCATCGGGTCGTGCTCGACCCAGCCGGGCTGCGGATAGATCTGCGTGAGCTCCCGCTGGGCGATGGCGACGATGCGGCCTTCGCGGTCGAAGACGATGCTGCGGGAGCTGGAGGTGCCCTGGTCGAGGGCGAGCAGGTAGGTCATGAGGAAAGGTCCTTGATCAATGTTCGCGTGCGATCTCGCAGCGGACCTGCGCTTGCGCCAGCAGCTCGGGGAAGGGCGGCGGCGGCTCCGCGTCGGTGAACAGGCAGTCGATCTGCGATAGCTTGGCCAGCTCGATCATCGCCGGCCGGTTGAACTTGCTCGCGTCCGCCGCCAGCCAGACCTCGCGCGCCTGGGCAATGATGGTCTGCGCCACCTTCACCTCGCGCAGGTCGAAGTCGCGCAGCGTGCCATCGGACTCGATGCTGGAGACGCCGATCAGCGCGATGTCGACCTTGAACTGGCGAATGAAATCGACCGTGGCCTCGCCCACGATCGCGCGGTCGCGCAGGCGCACCGAGCCGCCCGCCACGATCACCTCGCAGTTCGGGTTGTCGCTCAGGATGGTCGCGACATTGAGGTTGTTGGTGATCACGCGCAACCCGCTGTGCTGCAGCAGCGCCTTGGCGATGGCCTCGGTGGTGGTGCCGATGTTCAGGATCAGTGAGCAGTCGTTCGGCACGCGCGCGGCAACGGCGTGCGCGATGCGCGCCTTGCCCTCGGCATGCAGGGTCTCGCGCTGCTGGTAGCCGATGTTCTCGGTGGTCGAGCTCGGCACCCGAACGCCGCCGTGGAAGCGCGTCAGCAAGCCTTCGTCGGCCAGGCGCTGCACGTCGCGGCGCACCGTCTGCAGGGTCACGTCGAGCATGTCGGCCAGCTGTTCGACCGTGACCGAGCCGCGCGTGCGCACGGTGTTGAGGAGCTTGAGCTGGCGGGGATTCGAATTCACGCGAATGGAAGAGAGCGCAGGGCGGGCTACTTTAGAACGAAAGAAAACGAAGAGCGTTAAGGGTTAACGACTAGGAAAATCGCGCCTTAAGGAACCAAAATGAAAAAAAGCGAAGATTCATCGAGCAAAATTCGAGAGACCCAAGAGACCCCGAGAGAACTATTCCAAGACCGTGAGCGCAACCCCTCCATCCTCCTCGGCCGCCGCCCTGGCTGCCTGCGACGTGCTGATCGTCGGCGGCGGCATCAACGGCTGCGGCATCGCGCGCGATCTGGCGGGCCGCGGCTGGCGCGTGCTGCTGTGCGAGAAGGACGACCTCGCGGCGCACACCTCTTCTTCTTCCACCAAGCTGATCCACGGCGGGCTGCGCTACCTCGAGTACTACGAGTTCTCGCTGGTGCGCAAGGCACTGCAGGAGCGCGAGGTGCTGTTGCGCAGTGCGCCGCACATCATGTGGCCACTGCGCTTCGTGATGCCGCACGACCCGTCCATGCGGCCGGCGTGGATGGTGCGCATGGGCCTCTTTCTCTACGACCACCTGGCCCGGCGCGAGGTGCTGCCGGGTTCGCGCTCGATCGACCTGCGCGCGCATGCGGCCGGCGCGCCGCTCAAACCGCAGTTCAAGCGCGGCTTCGTGTATTCGGATGGCTGGGTCGATGATGCGCGGCTGGTGGTGCTCAATGCGCTGGATGCGCGAGCCAAGGGCGCCGAGGTGCTGACCCGCACGCGCTGCGTGAGCGCGCAGCGCGATGCCGACGGATGGACCGCCGTGCTCGAAGGCCCGGCCGGCCGGCGCACGGTGCGCGCCCGCGCGGTGGTGAACGCCGCGGGGCCCTGGGCCGAGTCCTTCCTGCGCGGCGTGGCGCAGCCCGCCAAGGGCGAAGCCCTGGCGACCCGGCATCTGCGCCTGGTCAAGGGCAGCCACATCGTGGTGCCGCGCCTCTTCGCGCACGACCATGCCTACATCTTCCAGAACCCCGACAAGCGGATCATCTTCGCGATCCCCTACCAGGACGCCTTCACGCTGATCGGCACCACCGACATCGAGCTGAGCGGCGACGACCCCGGCGCGGCGCGCATCGGCGCCGACGAGATCGACTACCTCTGCACCCAGGCCAGCCGCTATTTCGAGAAGCCGATCGTGCCGGCCGACGTGGTCTGGACCTACTCGGGCGTACGCCCGCTGCTCGACGATGCCTCGGGCGATCCGTCGGCGGTCACGCGCGACTACATGCTCGAATCGAACACCACCGCGGCGCCGCTGCTGTCGGTGTGGGGCGGCAAGATCACCACCTTCCGCAAGCTCTCGGAGGACGCGGCCGACGAGGTGGGCCGCATGCTCGGCGAAGCGCGCCCGGCCTGGACCGAGGGCGCCTTCCTGGCGGGCGGCGACCTCTCGGGCTGGATCGGCGCCGCCGCGCGCCCGGACGAAGACTTCGGCCGCTTCGTGGCCGCCGTCCGTTCGAGGCATCCGTGGCTCGATGCCGCGCTGGCACGCCGGCTGGCGCGCGCCTACGGCGCCCGCGTCTCTGCCGTGATCGGCGGGGCGCAATCGATGAACGACATGGGCCTTGCCGTGGCCCCCGGCCTGCACGAGCGCGAGCTGCGCTACCTGCGGGACGAGGAGTGGGCCTGCAGCGGCGAGGACGTGCTGTGGCGCAGGTCCAAGCTGGGCCTGCATTTCACGGCGGAAGAACGCGAACGGGTCGGTGCCTGGATGCAGCAGCAGGCCCGGACTCAAGAGCAGCAAGAAGGAGTTGCATGCAGCTGACACTCGAGCGCATCACCAAGAAGGTGGGCGCGCAAACCTGGCTCTACGAGCAGAGCATCGCGCCGAGGCACGGCGCGGTGACGGTGCTGCTCGGCGCCACGCAAGCCGGCAAGACCAGCCTGATGCGGCTGATGGCCGGGCTGGACACGCCCACTTCGGGCCTGGTCCTGGTCGACGGCAAGAACGTGACCGGCGTGCCGGTGCGCGAGCGCAACGTGGCGATGGTCTACCAGCAGTTCATCAACTACCCTTCGCTGAAGGTGGCCGAGAACATCGGCTCGCCGCTCAAGCTGCGCGGCGAGAAGAACGTCGAGGCGCGCGTGCGCGAGCTGGCCGAGAAGCTGAGCATCGGCATGTTCCTCGACCGCTATCCCGCCGAGCTCTCCGGCGGCCAGCAGCAGCGCGTGGCGCTGGCGCGCGCGCTGGCCAAGAACGCGCCGCTGGTGCTGCTCGACGAGCCGCTGGTCAACCTCGACTACAAGCTGCGCGAAGGCCTGCGCGAGGAGCTCACGCAGCTCTTCGCCACCGGCGACTCGACCGTGATCTACGCCACCACCGAGCCGGGCGAGGCCCTGCTGCTGGGCGGCTACACGGCGGTGATGGATGCCGGCGAGCTGCTGCAGTACGGCCCCACGGCCGAGGTCTTCCATGCGCCGCAGTCGCTGCGCGTGGCGCGCGCCTTCAGCGATCCGCCGATGAACCTGCTGGCCGGGCGCGTGGCGGCCGGTGGCGTGCAGCTGGCCGGCGGCCCGCTGGTGCCGCTCACGCTCTCGCCGGGCGTCGACGGCGCCGTCACCATCGGCCTGCGCTCCAGCGCATTGGACGTGCGGCCGGGCGAGGGCGACATCGCGATCCCCGGCAGGGTCGAGCTGGCCGAGATCTCGGGCTCCGACACCTTCGTGCACGTCGAGACTTTGGTGGGCGAACTGGTGGCCCAGCTGACCGGCGTGCACCGCTTCGAGCTGGGCGCCGCGATCACGCTCTATTTCCCGGCCTCGCAGGCCTATCTGTTCGACAGCGCCGAACGGCTGGCCGTGGCGCCCGCCTGGCGCAGACAAGGAGGCTGAGGTGGCACGCATCGACCTCGACCTGGCACACGCCTATCGTCCCAACCCCACGCAGGACAGCGACTATGCGCTGCTGCCGCTCACGATGAGCTTCCGCGACGGCGGCGCGTACGCCTTGCTCGGCCCCTCGGGCTGCGGCAAGACGACCATGCTCAACGTCATCTCGGGCCTCTTGGTGCCCTCGCGCGGCACCGTCAGCTTCGACGGGCGCGATGTCACGCACGCGTCGCCGCAGGAGCGCAACATCGCGCAGGTGTTCCAGTTCCCCGTGATCTACGACACCATGACCGTGGCCGAAAACCTGGCTTTCCCCCTGCGCAACCGCAAGCTGCCCGCCGAGCAGATCAGGAAGCGCGTGGGCGAGATCGCCGAGATGCTCGACATGAGCGGCCAGCTCAACCAGCGCGCCGCCGGCCTCGCGGCCGATGCCAAGCAGAAGATCTCGCTGGGGCGCGGGCTGGTGCGCAGCGACGTGTCGGCCGTGCTCTTCGACGAGCCGCTGACGGTGATCGACCCCAACCTCAAATGGCAGCTGAGGCGCAAGCTCAAGCAGATCCACCGCGAGCTCAAGCTCACGCTGATCTACGTCACGCACGACCAGGTCGAGGCGCTGACCTTCGCCGAGGAGGTGGTGGTGATGACGCGCGGCAAGGCGGTGCAGGTAGGCAGTGCCGATGCGCTCTTCGAGCGGCCGGCCCATACCTTCGTCGGGCATTTCATCGGCTCGCCGGGCATGAACTTCCTGCCGGTGCAGAGCAGCGGCTGGTCGCTCGAAGTGGCGGGCATGCGGCTCACGACGCAGCGCACGCTGCCCGAGGGTGCGCTCAAGCTGGGCATTCGTCCCGAGTACGTCACGCTGGCCGAGCCGAGCGCAGCCGGGGCCGTGGCGGCGACCGTCGTGCAGGTGCAGGACGTGGGCACGCACCAGATGCTGACGGCGCGGGCGGGGGAGAGCGTGATCAAGGCGCGGCTCCCTTCCGACGTGGAGGTGCCGGCGGCGGGTTCGCCGGTCTGGCTGAAGGTGGTGGACGCGCATACGTGCTTCTATAGGGATGAGGAGTTGGTGGCATGAACGGGACAACCAAGCCGATCAACCAGAAGGCCTGGTGGCTGGTGCTGCCGGTGCTGCTGTGCGTGGCCTTCTCGGCCATCGTGCCGCTGATGACGGTGGTCAACTACTCGGTGCAGGACATCATCTCGCCCGAGCGCCGCGTCTTCGTCGGCACCGAATGGTTCGCCGCGGTGATGCGCGACGACGAACTGCACGGGGCGCTGTGGCGCCAGCTCGGCTTCTCGCTGGCGGTGCTGCTGGTCGAGATCCCGCTGGGCATCTGCCTGGCCTTGTCGATGCCTTCGACGGGTTGGAAGTCTTCCGCCGTGCTGGTGATCATTGCGCTGTCGCTGCTGATCCCCTGGAACGTGGTGGGCACCATCTGGCAGATCTACGGCCGCGCCGACATCGGCCTGCTCGGCTGGGCCCTGCAGAAGCTGGGCATCGACTACAACTACACGGGCAGCGCGACCGATGCCTGGCTCACGGTGCTGGTGATGGACGTCTGGCACTGGACGCCGCTGGTGGCGCTGCTGTGCTATGCCGGCCTGCGCTCCATCCCCGACGCCTACTACCAGGCCGCGCGCATCGACGGTGCCAGCCGCTTCGCCGTGTTCCGCTACATCCAGCTGCCCAAGATGCGCGGCGTGCTGATGATCGCGGTGCTGCTGCGCTTCATGGACAGCTTCATGATCTACACCGAGCCCTTCGTGCTGACGGGCGGCGGGCCGGGCAACGCCACCACCTTCCTGAGTCAGTACCTCACGCAGAAGGCCGTGGGCCAGTTCGACCTGGGTCCGGCGGCGGCTTTCTCGCTGATCTACTTCCTGATCATCCTGCTGTTCTGCTTCGTCCTCTACAACTGGATGCAGCGGGTGGGCACGCAAGCGGTGGAGGAACCCCAATGAGCGCCGCGCCGGGCCGCCCCAAGCAAGCTCGCGCCCCCTCGGGGGGCAGCGATGACACGAAGTGCAGAGTGTGGGGGTCGATATGAACGAGAAGAGATTCCGCAAGCGCAGCATCTTCCTGCTGCTCTACATCCTGTTCGCGCTGTTGCCCATCTACTGGATGGTCAACATGAGCTTCAAGACCAACGAGGAGATCCTTTCGAGCTTCTCCTTCTTCCCGCAGCACTTCACCTGGGCCAACTACGCGCGCATCTTCACCGATGAGTCTTGGTACTCGGGCTACATCAACAGCCTGATCTACGTGGGCATCAACACCGTGGTCTCGCTCACGGTGGCGCTGCCGGCGGCCTATGCCTTCTCGCGCTACTCCTTCCTCGGCGACAAGCATGTCTTCTTCTGGCTGCTGACCAACCGCATGACGCCGCCGGCGGTGTTCCTGCTGCCTTTCTTCCAGCTCTACACCACGGTGGGGCTGATGGACACGCACCTGGGCGTGGCGCTGGCGCACCTGCTCTTCAACGTGCCGCTGGCGGTGTGGATCCTGGAGGGCTTCATGAGCGGCATCCCGCGCGAGATCGACGAGACGGCCTACATCGACGGCTACTCCTTCCCACGCTTCTTCCTCACCATCTTCCTGCCGCTGATCAAGGCGGGCGTCGGCGTCGCGGCCTTCTTCTGCTTCATGTTCAGCTGGGTCGAGCTGCTGCTGGCGCGCACGCTGACCAGCGTGAATGCGAAGCCCATCGTGGCCACGATGACGCGCACCGTGAGCGCCTCGGGCATGGACTGGGCGACGCTGGCGGCGGCGGGCGTGCTGACGATCGTGCCCGGCGCGATCGTGATCTGGTTCGTGCGGCATTACATCGCGAAGGGCTTCGCGATGGGACGGGTTTGACAAAAGAAGAAAGGAGCTCGAGATGTTCGAATGGATGGTCTGGACCACCCCCGTGGCGGTCTTCTTCAGCTGCATCGCGCTGATGCTGGTCGGCATGACCGTATGGGAATTCAAGTCGCCGACGACCCTGCGCCGCGGCTGGCTACCGATGGAGACCACGCGCGGCGACCGCCTCTTCATCGGCCTCTTGATCGCGGCCTACGTCAACCTGATCTTCATCGGCCTGGCCGGCAAGTTCCAGGAATGGCTTGAACTGGAAGCCGAGCCCTCGATCTGGATCAGCTTCGTGCTGTCGATGCTCGTGCTCGCCCTGGTCATGCGCAAGGGCTGAATCTTTTCACGCTGTCCGGCTCTTCGCTTTCCCGGGGCCGGGATCTGCACAACACCGGGAAGCACCTAGAGGAGACATCCATGAAGATTCGCTACACAGCGCTGGCACTGGCAGCGGCGGCGCTCGCCATGCAGAGCGCCTCGGCGGGTGAAGCCGAGGCCAAGAAATGGATCGACAGCGAATTCCAGCCGTCGACCCTGAACAAGGACCAGCAGACCGCGGAGATGAAATGGTTCATCGACGCCGCGAAGAAGTTGCAGGCCAAGGGCGTGCGCGAGATCTCGGTGGTGTCCGAAACCATCACCACGCACGAGTACGAGTCGAAGACATTGGCCAAGGCCTTCGAGGAGATCACCGGCATCAAGGTCAAGCACGACCTGATCCAGGAAGGCGACGTGGTCGAGAAGCTGCAGACCTCGATGCAGTCGGGCAAGTCGATCTACGACGGCTGGATCTCCGACTCCGACCTGATCGGCACGCACTACCGCTACGGCAAGGTCATGAACCTGACCGACTACATGGCCGGCAAGGGCAAGGAGTACACCAACCCCGGGCTGGACCTGAAGGACTTCATCGGCACCAAGTTCACCACCGCACCCGACGGCAAGCTCTACCAGCTGCCTGACCAGCAGTTCGCCAACCTCTACTGGTTCCGCGCCGACCTGTTCGCGCGCCCGGACCTGAAGGAGAAGTTCAAGGCCAAGTACGGCTACGACCTGGGCGTGCCGCTCAACTGGAGCGCCTACGAGGACATCGCCGAGTTCTTCAGCGTGGACGTGAAGACCATCGACGGCAAGCCCATCTACGGTCACATGGACTACGGCAAGAAGGATCCGTCGCTCGGCTGGCGCTTCACCGACGCATGGCTCTCGATGGCCGGCACCGCCGACATCGGCACGCCCAACGGCCTGCCGATCGACGAGTGGGGCATCCGCGTGGGCGACGACAAGTGCACGCCGGTGGGCGCCAGCGTGTCGCGCGGCGGCGCGACCAACTCGCCTGCAGCCGTCTACGCGCTCACCAAGTACGTCGACTGGATGAAGAAGTACGCGCCGCGCGAAGCCACCGGCATGACTTTCGGCGAAGCCGGCCCGGTGCCCGCGCAGGGCCAGATCGCGCAGCAGATCTTCTGGTACACCGCCTTCACCGCCGACATGACCAAGCCGGGCCTGCCGGTGGTCAATGCCGACGGCACGCCCAAGTGGCGCATGGCGCCCGGCCCGAACGGCCCGTACTGGAAGCAGGGCATGCAGAACGGCTACCAGGACGTGGGCTCGTGGACCTTCTTCGCTGCCCACGACGAGAACCGCACCGCGGCCGCCTGGCTCTATGCGCAGTTCATCACCGCCAAGACCACTTCGCTGAAGAAGACCATCGTCGGCCTGACGCCGATCCGCGAGTCCGACATCCAGTCGAAGGCGATGACCGACATGGCGCCCAAGCTGGGCGGCCTGGTCGAGTTCTACCGCAGCCCGGCGCGCGTCGCCTGGTCGCCCACCGGCACCAACGTGCCCGACTACCCCAAGCTGGCGCAGCTGTGGTGGAAGAACGTGGCCGAGGCGGTGACGGGCGAGAAGACCCCGCAGAAGGCGATGGACAACCTGGCCGACGAGATGGACAACGTGATGGGCCGCCTGCAGCGCGCCGGCATGGCCAAGTGCGCGCCCAAGCTCAACGCCAAGGGCGACCCGGGCAAGTGGCTGAGCGACCAGCATGCGCCGTGGAAGAAGCTGGCCAACGAGAAGCCGAAGGGCGAGACCATCGACTACGACAAGCTGCTGACGGCCTGGAAGGAAGGCAAGGCGCGCTGAGCATTCGAGCGTCCTGCAAGGGCTGCTGTGCGACGGGCACAGCAGCCCTTTTTGCTTTGGGGTCGGCGGCTTTGCTAGCCTCGCGCGATGCTCGGGCGACGCGAATTCATCCTCCTGGCCGCGGCCCTGGCCGGTCGGGCCCATGCGCAGCAGGGCGACGACGCCATGGCCGAACGCCTGCGCGCCGGTCGTTGCGCGGTGTTGTGGCGCCATGCGCAGACCACTTCGGGCGTGGGCGATCCGCCCGGGTTCAGGCTGGACCAGTGCGACACCCAGCGCAACTTGAGCGAGGCGGGTCGGGCCCAGGCCCGCGCGGCCGGCGAATGGTTTCGCAGCCGCGGCCTGCGGCCGCGCGCCGTGCGCTCCAGTGCGTGGTGCCGCTGCAAGGACACGGCGGAGCTGGCTTTCGGTGCGCACGAGCTGTGGACGCCGCTCAACTCCAGCTTCGGCAATGCGCAAGTCGCGCCCGAGAACCGAAAGTTGCTGTTGGAAGGCCTGGCGCGCATTCCGGGCGGCGCTTTCGAGGTCTGGGTCACGCACCAGGTCAACATCACGGCGTTCACCGGCGAGTCCGTGGCAATGGGAGCGGCCGTGGTGGTGGACCGCGCCGGCCAGGTCATGGCGCGTGGGCAGTTCGGCGCCTGATCAGCCGATCGCGCGCTGCAGGTTGAGGCGGGCCTGGGCCTCCAGGCGCCCACGGATCGACGGCGTGAGGTAGAGCGGATCGCGCGCCAGGAAGCCGCCGAGGATTTGGCGCCGCCGCGGCTCGAAGACCTCCGGCGGCGCATGCGCGTATTCAATGCGGATCTGCTGCTCGTACTCGGCGAAGCGCGGCGCCGGCGCGCCCAGAATCGAGAGGTCGATGTCGACCAGCAGTTGCGCATCCGCCTCCTCGGGCTGCGCCTGGTGGCGCGTGGCCATCACCAGCGCGTGCACGCGCTGCGCCACATCGTCATCCGAGCCCGCATCGCGCAAGGCCTGCCGCGCCCAGTCGGCACTGCGTTCCTCGTTGTCGTGGCGGTGCACGTCGTAGATCGCGTCGTGGAACCAGAGGGCCAGCGCGATCTCGGCAGGGCGCTTGGCATGGCGGCGCTCGAGGGCCAGGCCCTCGAGGCATTCGTCCAGATGCTGCAGCGTGTGGTAGGCGCGATGCGCCTCGCCGTAGCGCGCGAGCAGCGCGTCGAAGAGTGCATCGTCAGGCGCCTGCACGCCCAGGGCGCGCCAGGCCTCGGCCCATGCGGCATGGCGCGCATCGGCCTGCATCAGTTCTCCATCGCGGCGCGCACCTCGCGCCCCAGCTCGATCACCGACATCGCGTAGTAGCTGCTCCAGTTGTAGCGCGTGATCACGTAGAAGTTCTGCGTGCCCGCCACGTAGCTGGGCGCGTCGGCGCCGTTCTGCAGCTCGACCAGCGCCAGCAGACCCTTGTGCCGCAGCGCCTCGCCCTCCAGCACCGCGCCGCCGGCCACGAAGCTGTCGGCGCTGAAGCTTGGGAGGATGTCGGGCGCCAGCAGCACCTCTTTTTTGAGCCGCGTCTCGTCGAAGCCCACGGAGTAAATGGGCTGCATGCCCGGCTGCCAGCCGAAGGCCTTGAAGTAGCTGGCCACCGAGCCGATCACGTCGGTCGGGTTGTTGACCAGGTCGATGCGGCCGTCGCCGTCGAAGTCGATGGCGTACTTGGCGATGCTGCTGGGCATGAACTGAGGCATGCCCATCGCGCCGGCATAGCTGCCCACCGGGACCATCGGGTTCTCGGCGGTGCGGCTCTCGGTGCTGAGGAAGCTCTCGAGCTCGCCGCGAAAGAAGGCCTGGCGCTCGGCCGCGCGCGGATGGCCCTGCGGGAAGTCGAAGGACAGGGTGGCCAGCGCGTCGATCACGCGGAAGTTGCCCATGTTGCGGCCGTAGATGGTCTCGACCCCGACGATGCCGACGATGATCTCCGCCGGCACGCCGTACTCGGCCTCGGCGCGCGCCAGCGTGGCGGCGTTGGCGCGCCAGAAGCGCACGCCGGCGCCGATGCGCACCGGGTCGATGAAGCGGCTGCGGTAGACGCGCCAGTTCTTTGCCGTGCCGCGCGGCGCCGGCAGCATCAGCCGCGGCACGTTGGGCAGCAGGCGCGCGTTGCCGATGGTGGCGCGCACCCAGGCGCGGTCGAGGTTGCGCCGCGCGGCCACGTCGTCGGCGAACTGCATCGCGTCATCGCGCGTGGCGTGGGGCGTTTCGCCGCGCACCACTTTCTGGGCCGAGGCGGGAAGGGAGGGGAGGGCGGCGCCCAGCAGGACGAGGGCCAGGAGAAGGCGGTCGGGAGGAGGCGTCGCATGGGTGCCGATTGTGCCGTCCGCGTGCAAGTCCCCGGCGCGCGACACAAGTGGTTTCAGCGCGGCCAGGGCAGGTGACGGAACTCGGTGCGCAGGGCCGCCAGCGTCGGGCCGGGCGCGGCGGCATAGCGCTGCGCCTCGAGGCGCAGCAGCCAGTCCTGCGCGGCCTGCGCGCCATTGCCGAAGCGTTCGGCGAGGCGCCCGGCCATCTGGCGCGGCGGCGTGCCCTCGGGCAGCTCGATGCCGGCTTGCCCGAGCCGCGTGCGCGCCTGGCCCAGCAGCCGGAGCCAGGGGTCGTGCCGGCTGCGCTCCCACAGCGTCCAGCCGGCGCCCGCCAGGCTCGCCAGCACCACCAGGGCCAGCAGGACGGTCGCCAGGTCCTGCAGACTGGGCGCCTCGAAGCCGAGGTTCTTCAGCAGGTCGAGCTGGCGGCTCTGGGTGTAGCTGAGCACCCACTGGTTCCAGCCGTTGTTCACCGCCTCCCAGGCGGCGCGCAGGTTCTGCGCCAGCGTGGGGCTCATGGCCACCATCGCGCCGGCGAAGAGGCCGGGCTGCGGCACCAGGCGCTGGAACTGGCCGACGCGGTCGGGCGAGACGGCGCCGGTCGGATCGACGCGCATCCAGCCCACGCCCTCCTGCCACACCTCGGCCCAGGCATGGGCGTCGCTGTGCCGCAGCGTCCAGTAGTTGTCGACGCCGTTGAGCTCGCCGCCCTGGTAGCCGGTCACGATGCGTGCCGGGACGTCGAGCGCGCGCATCAGCACCACGAAGGCCGAGGCGATGTGTTCGCAGAAGCCCGCTTTTTTGTCGAACCAGAACTCGTCGGCGGTCTCCTGGCCGTAGAGGCCGGGCTCCAGCGTGTAGCTGTAGCCGCCGGTGCGCAGGCGCTGCAACGCAGCCTGCACGAAGGCGCGGGTGTCTGCGCCGGCGAGGGCGGGGTCGCGCCTCATCTGCGCGGCCAGTGCTACGGTGCGCGGGTTGGAGCCCGGCGGCAGCGCGACGTAGGGCCGCAGCCCGGCGCTGCGGCGCTGCGGCCCGCTGTCGAACCGCGTGTAGCTTTGGGCGCGGTAGCGCACCAGATCGCTGATCGGCCGGTTCGCCAGCCATTGCAGGTCGGCCGTGCCGAAGAGCTCGTAGCCCGCCAGCTCGGGCTTCTGCGGCGTGGCGTCGAGCGTCAGCAGCCAGGGCCGGTTGCTGGGCTCCAGCGTGACCTGGTAGCCGATGGGCTGGCCCTGCACGCGCAGGTTCTGCGCGGTGCCGCGCGACAGGAGCGGCGAGGCGGTCCACTCGCGGCCGTCGAATTGCGACAGCACCGGGCCGCGGAAATACAGGTCGCGCTGCGCCGGCACGCGGTCGCCGTCGAACTTGATGCGCGCGGCGATGCCGTCGTCGAGCGCGAGCTGCGCGATGCTGCCCACGCGCATCGTGTTCGACAGCCCGCTGCGCCCGGCCATGGCGTCGGTGGGCGTGCCCCACAGCGGCGCCATGCGCGGGAAGAGCAGGAACAGCACCAGCATGATCGGCGCGCCGAGCAGCGCCATCCAGCCGGCAGTGCGCGCCGCAAGCATCAGGGGCGGCCGGCCGACCGGCATGTGGGCATTGACCAGCGCGGTCAGCAGGCCCAGCAGTGCCAGGAGCATGGCGAAGGCCGTCATGAGCGACTGCGAGTAGAAGAAGTTCGTGAGCATCGTGAAGAAGCCCAGGAAGAAGACCACGAAGGCATCGCGGCGCGCGCGCAGCTCCAGCGTCTTGAGGGCCAGCAGGATCACGATCAGCGTCACGCCGGCGTCGCGGCCCAGCAGCGTGCGGTGGGTGGCGTAGGTCACCAGCAGCGTGACCGTGAGCAGCCCGGCCCGCCACCACTTGCTGGGCAGCGGGCGGGCCTGCACCGCGAGGCTGCCGCGCCAGAGCAGGACGACGGCGGCGAGGGTGCTGCACCACCAGGGGATGTTGGGGAGTTGGGGCAGGAGGATGAGGGCGATCACGCCCAGCAGGAAGAGCGTGTCCCGGGCTTCGCGGGGGAGGGCCTGGAGCTTGAGGGCAGGCTTCGCGGGGATCAACATAGCGCCAGCACCTCCAGGCAACGCCGCCTGTGCGCCTCGCCTTGCGACGGCGTCACGGTCCGGCCGGCAACGCGCAACCCGTAGTCCACGCCCAGCCGATCCGCCATCAGCACCCACGCGCAAAGCCGCGACAGGCGCCCCTCCGCATCGGCCAGCCCCGTCGCCTGCGCATCCAGCCACAGCTCCTGCCGCTGCGCCTGCTGCGTGTCGCGGCTCACGAGGTCCTCGGAGCCCACGGCCTGCGCTTGCGCCGCCCGCTTCCAGACCACCAGCTTCAACGGATCGCCGCGCCGGTAGGCACGCACCCCGTCGTACTCGCCGGCCACGCTGGCGCGCAGCGCCGAGGAGGCGGCCTGGCCGGCCCGCGGCTCGCCCGGCGGCAGCGGCGGCGGGTGCGACTCGGGCGCGGGATAGACCAGCACCTGCGAGGCCGGCCGCCACACGGTCCAGACGCGGAAGGTGCCGAGCGGGAAGCGGGTCTCGGCCGTGAGCGTGGGCGCCGGATGCAGCCCGCGACGGTCCGGCCTGAAAGCGACCTCGACCGTGGCGCTGCCCTGCGCCGGCACGTCGCTCCACGACCATTGCCCGCTGTGGCGCACGGCCAGCCCGATGCCGTATCGCGTGCTGCGCCGGGTGTTGTTCAGCACCACGCGCAGCACCGCCGCCGCCCCCGCGTACTGCGGATCGGGCGCCATCAGCCGCAGGCCCAGGCCGCGCAGCGTGCCGTGGCCCACATGCATCCCGACGGCCACGCTGCCGGCCAGCAGGAAGGTCAGCAGGTAGCCCAGGTTGAGCTGGTAGTTGATCGAGCCGATCAGCAGCAGGAGCAGCGTGGCGCCGAGCATCCAGCCCGCCGTCGAGGGCACGATGTAGACGTTGCGCTGGGTGAGCTCCAGCGTGTCGGAGGGCGGCCGGCGCGACAGGAACCAGCCGTCGATGCGCGAACGCAGGGCCGCCGTCATGCTTTACGGGAGCGGGACGGCGGCGACCATGGCACGCACCTGCTCGACCGCGCCCCGCCCGGCATCGCCGACCGGCGTGAGCCGATGCGCGATGGTTTGCGGCAGCACGGCCTGCACGTCGTCGGGCGCCACGTAGTCGCGGTTGGCCAGGAGCGCCTGCGCCTTGGCGGCGCGCAGCACCGCGATGCCCGCGCGCGGCGATAGCCCCTGCAAAAACCAGCGGCCCGAGCGCGTCGCGGCGATCAGGTCCTGCACGTAGTTCAGGAGCGGCTCGGCCGCATGCACCTGCAGGACGCGCTGCTGCAGCGCGGTGAGCTCGCCGGCGGTAAGCAGGGCCGGCAGGCGGGCCAGCATCTCGCGGCGGTCGGCGCCGGCGAGCAGCTCGCGCTCGGCCGCGCGGTCGGGGTAGCCCAGCGAGATGCGCATCAGGAAGCGGTCCAGCTGCGATTCGGGCAGCGCGAAGGTGCCCAGCTGGTCGTGCGGGTTCTGCGTCGCGATCACGAAGAACGGCGAGGGCAGGGGGCGGGTCTCGCCCTCGACCGTGACCTGCTTCTCTTCCATCGCTTCGAGCAGCGCGCTCTGGGTCTTGGGGCTGGCGCGGTTGATCTCGTCGGCCAGCAGCACCTGGGCGAAGATCGGCCCGGGGTGGAAGACGAAGGCCTGCTCGATGCGGTCGTAGATGGCCACCCCCGACAGGTCGCCCGGCATCAGGTCCGCCGTGAACTGCACGCGCGAGAACTGCAGCCCGAAGGTGTGCGACAGGGCATGCGCCAGGGTGGTCTTGCCGACCCCCGGCACGTCCTCGATCAGCAGGTGGCCGCCGGCCAGCAGGCAGGCCACGCAATCGCGCACCTGCGCCTCTTTGCCCACGATCACCGTGTTAAGCTGGCCGAGCAAACTGGCGAGCTTCGCGGCGACGTCCATTTTTGTATCCATATGCAAACAATACCGTAAGCCTTGCGGCCCCATGCCGCGTGAGGCTACGACGCGATTCGATCATGGGCAAAACCGGCTATTTCACACACCGCGACTGCTGGAAGCACGAGATGGGCCCCGGCCATCCCGAATGCCCCCAGCGGCTCGATGCCATCGAAGACAGGCTGCTGCTGACCGGCGTGACCGATGCGCTCCAACGCGGCGAGGTGCCGCTGGCCACGCTGGCCCAGATCACGCGGGCCCACAGCGTCGCACACATGGAGCACCTGGAAGCCCTCAACGATCGCCTGGTTGCCGACGAGCCGTCCGGTGGCCCGTGCTATGCGGCCATCGATCCCGACACCACCCTCTGCCGTTCCACCGTTCTCGCGGCCCGCCGCGCTGCCGGCGCAGCCATCGCCGCGACCGACGCGGTGATCGCGGGCGAGCTCGACAACGCCTTCTGCGCCGTGCGCCCGCCCGGCCACCATGCCTGCCACGACCGGGCCATGGGCTTCTGCTTCATCAACAACGTCGCCGTGGGCGTGCGCCATGCGATCGAGG
This sequence comes from Variovorax sp. WS11, assembly GCF_010499245.1. GTDB lineage: Bacteria > Pseudomonadota > Gammaproteobacteria > Burkholderiales > Burkholderiaceae_C > Variovorax. The sequence goes on along the minus strand of NZ_JAAGOW010000003.1, from coordinate 674,728 downwards.
TGCATGGCCTGGAGCGGGTGGCGATCGTCGACTTCGACGTGCACCACGGCAATGGCACCGAGGACATCTTCAGCAACGACCCGCAGGTGCTGATGGTGAGCTTCTTCCAACACCCTTTCTATCCGTACAGCGGCACGGATCATCCGGCGCCCAACATGCTCAATCTCCCCGTGCCGGCCTACACCAAGGGCATGGACGTGCGCGAGCTGATCGAGGCCTGCTGGATTCCACGGCTCGACGAATTCCAGCCGCAGATGATCTTCGTGAGCGCGGGCTTCGACGCGCATCGCGACGACGACCTGGGCCAGATGCGTCTCAACGAGAACGACTTCGCCTGGATTACCGAGCGCATCCGCGACGTCGCGCGGCGCCACGCCAAGGGCCGCATCGTCTCGATGCTGGAGGGCGGCTACAACCTCGATGCGTTGGCCACGAGCGTCGAGGCGCACGTGCGGGTGCTGGCGGATCTGTAGGCCGATGAACCTGGAAGACTTCCGCCAGCGGCTCAGCCAGATCCACGCCGAAACCCTTTGGGTCGAGATCGCCGCGCTGGTCGCCTGCGTGGCGTTGGCCTGGGGCCTTTGCCGCTGGTTCGGCCGCGATCAGCCCAAGGATTCGATCTGGTTCGGCGAGCGCACCTTCGACGGCCTGCTGTTCCCGGTGCTGGCGCTGCTGCTGACCGACCTGGCGCGCCGCTTCGTGCTGGATTTCCAGCCGGTGCTGGTGCTGCGCATCGCGGTGTCGGTGTTTCTCTCGCTCGCGGCGATCCGCTTCTTCGCGCGCGTGCTGCGCGCCGTGTTTCCGGCCTCCGCGCTGGCACGGCTGGTGGAGCGCACCATCTCGTGGATCGCCTGGGTCGCGGCCGTGCTGTGGATCGTCGGGCTGCTGCCGGCAGTGCTGACCGAGCTCGACAACATCAAGCTCGCCTTCGGCAAGAACCAGGTCAGCCTGCGCACCATGCTGGAGGGCACGCTGTCGGCCGCGCTGGTGCTGATGGTCGCCCTGTGGGTCGCCTCGACGGTGGAGAAGCGCATCCTGCGCACCGCGGTGACCGACCTGTCGATGCGCAAGGTGGCCTCCAACGCGGTCCGCGCCGTCCTGCTGCTGATCGGACTGCTGTTCGCGCTCTCGGCGGTGGGCGTGGACCTGACCGCGCTCTCCGTGCTGGGCGGCGCGCTGGGCGTCGGCCTGGGTTTCGGCCTGCAGAAGCTCGCGGCCAACTACGTGAGCGGCTTCGTGATCCTGCTGGAGCGCTCGATCCGCATTGGCGACAACGTCAAGGTCGACGGCTTCGAGGGCCGCATCACCGACATCAAGACCCGTTACACGCTGGTGCGGCAGGGCAACGGGCGCGAGTCGATCGTGCCCAACGAGTCGCTGATCACGAGCCGGGTGGAAAACCTCTCGGTGTCCGACCTCAAGTTCAACCTCACGACCAGCATCGTCGTCGGCTACGAGAGCGACGTGGCCCAGGTGCAGGCCATCCTGTGCGAGGCCGCCGCCGCGCAGCAGCGCGTGCTCGACGACCCGGCGCCGGTCGCCTTCCTGACGAACTTCGCGCCCGACGGGCTGGAGTTCACGCTCAACTTCTGGATCGCCGATCCGGACAAGGGCAAGGACAACGTGCGCTCGCCCATCAACGTCGCCATCCTCGAAGCGCTGCGCAAGGCGAACATCGACATTCCCTATCCGCAGCGCGTGCTTCGCGTCGAATCGTTACCAACTGGCGCTCCTTCCGTCGGCGAAGCTCGCCTATAATCGCAAAAAAGCACGACCGTTCTTTTCTTGCGCCTCGGCGCCCCATGATTGAAATGAACAGCTCGCGCGGAGGCCGGCGCCTAAAATCTTCGGTTCCTCTGCACCCCCGGTTTCGCAATTCAATGGAGTCAAGCCAATGAAGGTCCTGGTCCCCGTCAAGCGGGTCGTCGATTACAACGTCAAGGTGCGCGTCAAGTCCGACGGCACCGGTGTCGACATCGCCAACGTCAAGATGAGCATGAACCCCTTCGACGAGATCGCCGTCGAAGAAGCGGTGAGGCTCAAGGAGAAGGGCGTCGTCACCGAGATCATCGCCGTGTCCTGCGGCGATGCGAAGTGCCAGGAGACCCTGCGCACCGCCATGGCCATCGGCGCCGATCGCGGCATCCTGGTCGAGACCACCGAAGAGCTGCAGCCGCTGGCCGTGGCCAAGCTGCTCAAGGCGCTGGTCGACAAGGAACAGCCCGGCCTGGTGATCCTGGGCAAGCAGGCCATCGATGACGATGCCAACCAGACCGGCCAGATGCTGGCTGCTCTCGCGGATCTGCCGCAAGCCACCTTCGCCAGCAAGGTCGAAGTCTCCGGCGACAAGGTGCAAGTCACCCGCGAAGTCGACGGCGGCCTGGAAACCATCTCGCTGAGCCTGCCCGCGGTCATCACGACCGACCTGCGCCTGAACGAGCCGCGCTACGTCACGCTGCCCAACATCATGAAGGCCAAGAAGAAGCAGCTCGACACCCTCAAGCCCGAGGACCTGGGCGTGGACGTCAAGCCGCGCCTGAAGACCCTGAAGGTCAGCGAGCCGCCCAAGCGCGGTGCCGGCATCAAGGTGCCCGATGTCGCCACCCTGGTGGACAAGCTGAAGAACGAAGCGAAGGTGATCTGACCATGACCGTACTTGTTATTGCCGAACACGACCACGCCACCGTCAAGCCGGCGACCCTCAACACCGTGACCGCGGCCATCGCCTGCCAGAGCGGCGATGTGCATGTGCTGGTGGCCGGTGCCAATGCGGCGGAAGCCGCGGCCGCTGCGGCCAAGATCGCCGGCGTGGCCAAGGTGATTGCCGCCGACAGCCCGAGCCTCGCCGAGAACCTGGCCGAGAACGTCGCGGCGCAAGTCCTCGCCATCGCCAAGAACTACAGCCACATCCTGTTCCCGGCGACCGCCAACGGCAAGAACGTCGCCCCGCGCGTCGCCGCCAAGCTGGACGTGGCCCAGATCAGCGACATCACCAAGGTCGACAGCCCCGACACCTTCGAGCGCCCGATCTACGCGGGCAATGCCATTGCCATCGTGCAGAGCAGCGATGCGATCAAGGTGGTCACGGTGCGCACCACCGGCTTCGACGCCGCGGCGGCGACCGGCGGCAGCGCCACGGTGGAGAACGCCGAGGGCGTGGCCGACAGCGGCAAGTCGAGCTTCGTCGGAAGAGAAGTCACCAAGAGCGAACGCCCCGAGCTGACTGCGGCCAAGATCATCGTCTCCGGCGGTCGCGCCTTGGGCAGCGCGGAGAAGTTCCAGGAGGTGATGGCACCCTTGGCCGACAAGCTCAACGCCGGCCTGGGCGCCAGCCGCGCTGCGGTCGATGCGGGCTACGCCCCCAACGACTGGCAAGTGGGCCAGACCGGCAAGATCGTGGCCCCGCAGCTGTACATCGCCTGCGGCATCTCGGGCGCCATCCAGCATCTGGCTGGCATGAAGGATTCCAAGGTGATCGTCGCGATCAACAAGGATGAAGAAGCGCCGATCTTCTCGGTGGCCGACTACGGGCTGGTGGCCGACCTCTTCACGGCCGTGCCGGATCTCGTCAAGGCGCTCTGACCGCCTGCTGGGACACCGTCCATCGAAGAAACCAGGGCATCGTTCGCGATGCCCTTTTCGTATCCGCCTCGCCAACGTCGCATTGGAGACAGCCATGAGCTACATCGCCCCCGTCAAGGACATGCTCTTCGACATCGAGCATCTCGCCGACATCGCGCAGGTTGCGCGCATGCCCGGCCTGGAAGACGCCGGCCTCGAGACCGCGCAGGCCGTGCTCGAGGAATGCGCGCGCTTCAACCAGGACGTGATCGCGCCGCTCAACGAGGCGGGCGACAAGCATCCCTCGACCTTCAAGGACGGCAAGGTCGCGACCACGCCTGGCTTCAAGGAAGCCTTCGCGCAGTACGTGGCGGGCGGCTGGCAAGGTTTGCAGCATCCGGCCGAGTTCGGCGGCCAGGGCTTGCCCAAGACCATCGGCGCGGCCTGTGGCGAAATGCTCAACTCGGCCAACATGAGCTTCGCGCTGTGCCCGCTCCTGACAGACGGCGCGACCGAGGCCTTGCTCACGGCCGGCTCCGACGAACTCAAGGCGATCTACCTCGAGAAACTCGTGAGCGGGCAGTGGACCGGCACCATGAACCTGACCGAGCCGCAAGCGGGCAGCGATCTCGCGATGGTGCGCAGCCGTGCCGAGTCGCAGCCTGACGGCAGCTACAAGGTCTTCGGCACCAAGATCTTCATCACCTACGGCGAGCACGACCTCGCGGAGAACATCGTGCACTTGGTGCTCGCGCGCGTGACCGGCGCGCCCGAGGGCGTGAAGGGCATCAGCCTGTTCGTGGTGCCGAAGTTCCTCGTCAACAAGGACGGCTCGCTGGGCGAGCGCAACGACGTGCACTGCGTGAGCATCGAGCACAAGCTGGGCATCAAGGCCAGCCCGACTGCGGTGCTGCAGTACGGCGATCACGGCGGCGCCGTCGGGTATCTGGTGGGCCAGGAGAACCGCGGCCTCGAGTACATGTTCATCATGATGAACTCGGCACGCTACGCCGTGGGCATGCAGGGCATCGCGATCGCCGAGCGTGCCTATCAACACGCCGTGGCCTATGCCAAGGAGCGGGTGCAGAGCCGCCCGGTCGACGGCTCGATCAACGCCAGCGCGCCCATCATCCATCACCCCGACGTCAAGCGCATGCTGATGACGATGCGCGCCTACACCGAGGGCTGCCGCGCCATGGCGAGCGTGGCCGCTGCCGCCAACGACGCAACCCATCATCATCCCGACGCCGACACGCGCAAGCAGAACCAGGCCTTCTATGAATATCTGGTGCCGCTGGTCAAGGGCTACAGCACCGAGATGAGCCTGGAGGTCGCATCGCTGGGTGTGCAGGTGCATGGCGGCATGGGCTTCATCGAGGAGACCGGCGCGGCGCAGTACCTGCGCGATGCCAAGATCCTCACCATCTACGAAGGCACGACCGCGATCCAGGCCAACGACCTGGTGGGCCGCAAGACCGCGCGCGACGGCGGCCAGGTCGCCAAGGCCATCGCGGCACAGATCGAGAAGACCGAGGCCGAGCTCGCCAAGCGCGAGAGCGCCGAAGCGCAGGCCGTCGCCAAGCGACTGAAGGCTGCGCGCGAGGCCTTCGTCGACGTGGTTGAGTTCGTCGCGGGCGGCACCAAGAGCTCGCCCAACGCGGTGTTCGCGGGCAGTGTGCCCTACCTGATGCTGGCGGGCAACCTGGTCGCCGGCTGGCAGCTTGCGCGCTCGCTGCTGGTGGCCGAGGAGCAGGTCAAGGCGGGCAACGACACCGCCTTCATGCAAGCCAAGATCGCCACGGCCCGCTTCTATGCCGAGCACATCCTCAACAAGGCGCCGGGCCTGCGCGACAGCATCGTCGACGGGGCCGAGAGCGTGACTGCGTTGGCGATCGAAGCCTTCTGACATCCGCCCCGTTTTCCGCAACCTTCAAGAGACCACCGAACATGTCCAAGCTCCCTCCCGTCCTCGCCAAGCTCCCGCTGCCCATCATCGGTTCGCCGCTGTTCATCATCAGCAACCCCAAGCTCGTGATCGAGCAGTGCAAGGCCGGCGTGGTGGGGGCGATGCCCGCGCTCAATGCGCGCCCGGCCTCGCAGCTGGAAGACTGGCTGGCGGAGATCACCGAGGCGCTCGCGGCCCACGACAAGGCAAACCCGGACCGGCCCGCCGCGCCGTTTGCGATCAACCAGATCGTGCACAAGAGCAACGACCGCCTCGAACACGACATGGAGATGGTCGTGAAGTACAAGGTGCCGATCGTCATCACCTCGCTCGGCGCGCGCACCGACGTCAACGACGCGGTCCACAGCTACGGCGGCGTGACGCTGCACGACGTCATCAACAACGCCTTCGCCCGCAAGGCGATCGAGAAGGGCGCGGACGGCATCATCGCGGTGGCGGCCGGCGCCGGCGGGCATGCGGGCATCAAGAGCCCCTTTGCGCTGGTGCAGGAAATCCGTCAGTGGTTCGACGGCCCGATTGCGCTGTCGGGCTCGATCGCCACCGGCGGCGCGGTGCTGGCGGCACAGGCCATGGGCGCGGACTTCGCCTACATCGGCACCGCCTTCATCGCCACCCAGGAGGCGCGCGCGAGCGACGACTACAAGCAGGCCATCGTCGCCGGCAACTCCGACGATATCGTCTACTCGAACCTCTTCACCGGCGTGCACGGCAACTACCTCGCGCCCAGCATCGTGGCCGCGGGCATGGACCCGGCCAACCTGCCGGAGGGCGACCTCAAGACCATGAACTTCGCCGGCGGCGAGGGCAGCAAGACCAAGGCCTGGAAGGACATCTGGGGCTCGGGCCAGGGCATCGGGGCCGTGACCGAGGTCGGGTCCGCCGCCGCCTTCATCGAGAAGCTCAAGCGTGAGTACCAGGAAGCGCGCCAGCGCCTTGCCCTTTGAAGCCGGTGTGAGCGAATCCGCGGTGCGCACGACTGCGGTGCCCGCGGCCGCGGCGCGCATGCCGCTGCTCGATGCGGTCAAGGGCCTGGCCTGCGCGCTGATCGTCGGGCATCACCTCGCGCGCTACGGCCCGTTGCCGGCTGGCGCCTCGACGCTGGCGCCGAGGCTCTTCGAATGGCTGGCCGAGGACGGCCGGCTCGCCGTGCAGGTGTTCCTGGTGATCGCCGGTTTCCTGGCGGCGGGCAGCCTCGCGCCCGATGGCGTGCTGCGCATCGACCGTCCGATGCTGCGCGTGTTCCAGCGCTACGGCCGGCTTGCCATGCCCTACCTGGCGGCGCTTTGCGTCAGCGTGCTGGCCGCCGCGCTCGTGCGGCCCTGGCTCATCGACGAGGCGGTGCCGCCGCCGCCCGGCATGGCGCAGCTGCTGGCGCATGGGCTGCTGCTGCAGGACCTGCTCGGCTATGAAGCGCTGTCCACCGGCGTGTGGTACGTGGCGATCGACTTCCAGCTCTTCGTGCTGGCGCTGCTGGCGATCGGCCTCTCGGAGGTGCTGCAGCGCCGCTGGGTCCTGAGGCCGGAGCGCGCGCGTTGGCTGGCGGTGGCCCTGGTGCTGGCGCTGGCCGTTGCTTCGCTCGCGGTGTTCAACCGCCATGCGGCGCTGGACGACACGGCGCTCTATTTTTTCGGCGCTTACGGCCTCGGCATGCTGGTGTTCTGGATCGGCCGCGCCACGCGGCGCAGCACCTGGCAGTTCGCGGTGGCGTTGCTGATGCTGATCGGTGCCGCGGCCCTGGCGCTCGATTGGCGCAGCCGCATCGCGACCGCGCTGGTCACGGCGCTGCTGCTGGCCGCGGCGCAGCGGCGCGGCGGTTTGGCACTGGCGGCCTGGCCGCCACTGGTGCGGCTGGGGCGCATCTCTTACTCGCTGTTCTTGATCCACTTCCCGGTGCTGCTGCTGGTGAGCGCGGTGGTCGCGCGGCTGGCGCCGGCCGGGCCCTGGGTCGATCTCTTCGGCCTGCTGGCGACCTTCGCGCTGTCGATTGCGGCGGCGGTGCTGCTGTACCGCTGGGTCGAATCGCGGCCTGCGACCTGGCGCGGCGTGCTGGCCTTGTTCGCCGGGCTGCTGGCCTGCGGGGCCATGACCTGAGGCTGCGGCCTTGGCCCTGAGGCCACTCAGCCGCGGACGTCCAACGCCTGCGCGTAATGCGCCGAGAACTTCCGCGCGACCGAGTCCCAATCGTAGCCCTTGGCCTTGCGCTGCGCGGCCTCCGACATCGCGGCGCAGCGTGCGGCGTCGAGGCCGGTGAGCTCGCGGATCGTGCCCAGGTCCGCGGCGCCCCGTTCGAAGTCGAGGAAGAAGCCGTTGCTGCCGCGCTCGACGAAGCCATTGATCGGCGCGATGTCGCGGCACAGCACGATCTTGCCGGCCGCCATCGCCTCCAGGATGCCGACCCCGAAGCCCTCGTACTCGCTGCCGGTGACGAACACAGTGCGCTGCTGCAGCTCGTGCATCAGCGCGGCATCCTCGATGTAGGGATGCAGCCGGACCGAAGCATCGAGCTTCAGCGCGCTGATCTGGTTCTGCAGCGACTCGCGCAACTGGTCGAAGTCCGGCCCGGCGATCAGCAGGTCGATCGCGATGCCCTGATCGCGCGCCATCGCGACCGTGTCGATCACTGCGTCGATGCGCTTGTTGCGCGACCAGCGGCCCCAGTAGATCCACTTCGCCGGGTCGGGCGTGCCGGTCAGCCGGCCCTGCTGGAACTTGGCGTAGGCGATGCCGTTCTCGCACTTCTCGACGCGGTCCGAGAACTGGCTGAAGTACGCCGTGTCCGATTCGCTGGTCGCGAGGATCTTGCGGTAGTGCCGCAGCAGGGTACGCATCAGCAGGCGCTCGTGCAGCCACTTGATCGACTGGTGCCGCGTCGTGTGGCGAAAGCCGCCGTGCGTGCTGAGCACGGCGGGGATGTGCCGGCACTGCAGCAGCACGTTGCCGGTCAGCATCATCAGCTGCGGATCGTGCACATGCAGCAGGTCATAGCCGGCGGCGAGGCGGCCGAAGTCGCGCGCATAGCCGGCGAGCCGATTGCCGACCACGGGCACGCGATAGACCTTCAGCCCGTCCACCTCGCTCACTGAGGCCTCCGACAGCTTGGCCGAGACATGGGCCACGTCCACCTGCACGCCATGGCCGGAGGTGCACCTGGCCAGCTCGCGGACCACGGACTCGATGCCGCCCACTTCGGGGAAGTAGGTCGGCGTGATGGAAAGAACTTTCAATTTGGGGGCTCCGGCAGGGCGGTCACATTGGCGCAGTAGCTTAGCGGGTGCCGGGGGGGGCGGCCAAGCGTCGCGGCGGGTCTTTGGCGCGAAGATAGCGGAGGCGGCGTGACATCTTTTATGATTCAGGGAATTTCAGGAATTTCTGAAATTACACGAAATCCAAGCATGACTTCCCCCGCATCGACCGCAAGCCTCGAGCGCCTGGCCCCGCCGCAGCGCATGGCCAGCCTGGTCCAGGGCGCCGCTGCCTTGCTGTGGTTGCCGCAGGCCGCCTTGCTGGCCTGGGCGGTCGATGGACTGGCGCGGGGCGAGGGCCTGCGGGCGGTGCTGTGGCCTGCGCTCGGCATCGTGTTGCTGGGCTTGCTGCGTGCTGCCTGCGAAGCCTGGGGCATGCGCCGCGTGTTCGCTGCCGCGCGCGCGGCGTTGTCGGCGATGCGGACGCAGGCCACAGCGGCGCTCGCCGCGCATTCGCCGCTGGACCGCGCGCGTCCGGCCTCCGGCCTGGCCGCGAGCACGATCGCGGAGCAGGCCGAGGCGGTCGTGCCCTACCTGGTGCGCTATGCCCCGGCGCGCTGGCGCGCGACTGTCGTCCCGCTCTTGATCCTGCCGCTGGTCGCAGCCTACTCGTGGGTCGCGGCGGCGATCCTGCTCGTGGCGGCACCGCTGATCCCGCTCTTCATGGCCATCGTCGGCTGGCGCGCCCGGGCCGCGAGCGAGGCGCACATGGTCGAGGCCGGCGGCATGCATGCCTTCCTGCTCGACCGCCTGCGCGGCCTGGCCAGCCTGCGCGCGCTCGGCGCGGTCGATGCCACCGCGCTGCGGCTGGGCGAGGCGGCGCAGGGGCTGCGCCAGCGCACGATGGCGGTGCTGCGCATTGCCTTCCTGTCCTCGGCCGTGCTGGAGCTGTTCTCGGCGCTGGGCGTCGCGATGGTCGCGGCCTACGTGGGCTTCCACCTGCTCGGCACCTTCGAGTTCGGCACCTGGGGCCGGCGCCTGAGCCTGGGTGAGGGCCTGTTCGTGCTGCTGCTGGCGCCGGCCTTCTTCGAGCCCCTGCGCGAGCTGTCCGCGGTCTGGCACGACCGTGCGGCCGGCGAGGCTGCCCTCGCGGCGCTGGACCGGGTCGGGCAGGGCGGGACGATGCTGCCCGGCGCGAATGGTGGGCTTCCGTCCGAGGAGCGCCGCTCCGCCGGTGGCCCGCCGTCCGTGCGTCTGCGCGCAGTGCACCTCGCCCATGCCGGCGGCGGTGCGGTCTTCGAGGGCCGCGACTTGCGCATCGCCGCCGGCGAACACGTGGCGCTAATGGGTGCCAGCGGCTCGGGCAAGACGGCGCTGTTGAGCCTGATCGCGGGCCTGATGCCGGCGCAGCAAGGACAGGTCATGGTGGGCGGCGTCCTGCTCTCCGACCGGACGGCCGCCGCGCTGCGGCGGCGCATGGCCTGGATGGGCCAGAAGCCCCATGTGTTCGCCGGTTCGGTCGAGGCCAACGTCGCGCTGGGCCGCGCCGGCGTGCAGACGGCGCAGGTCGAGGCCGCGATGCGCTTCGCCGCGCTCGACGCGGTGGCGCAGGCCCATCCGCGCGCCAGCCTGGGGGAGGGCGGCCGCGGCCTTTCGGGCGGCGAGGCGGCGCGGCTGGCGCTGGCACGGCTTGCGGTGCATCCCGACGCCGACCTGCTGCTGGTGGACGAGCCCACGGCTCACCTAGACACCGCGACCGCGGCGCATGTGGCCGAGTCGCTGGTCGCGCTGGCCCAGGGCAAGACTCTGATCGTCGCCACCCACGACCCCGTCCTGGCCGCGCGCATGGACCGCGTGATCAGCCTCGATCCCATGCCCGTGCAGGAGGCCGCATGACGAAGGGCTGGCGCGACCTGCGCACGGTCTGGGGGCAACTGCTGGCGGCCGAGCCGCGCCGGCTGGCGCTGGGCGCGGGGTTGGCGGCGCTCACCGTGCTGATGGGCATGGGCCTGCTGGGCCTCTCGGGCTGGTTCATCACCGCGACCGCGCTCGCTGGCCTGCATGCGGCCACCGCCATCGTCTTCGATGTGTTCATGCCCTCGGCTGGCATCCGCCTGCTGGCGCTCGGGCGCACCGGCGCGCGCTACGGCGAACGGCTGCTGACGCACGACGCCACCTTCGCCGCGCTCGCCGCGCTGCGCGTGCGCCTGTTCCGCGGCTGGGCCCGGCCCGATGCCGCGCGGCAGCTGCTCGCACGACCGGCGCGGCTGCTGTTCCGGCTGAGCGCCGACATCGACGCGCTGGAGTCTTTCTACCTGCGCCTGCTGGTGCCTGCCGCCGCGGCGCTCGGGGCGGCGCTGCTGGCCGGGCTGGTGCTTGGGGTCATGAACTTGTGGGTGGGTCTGCTGCTGGCGCTGTGGCTGCTCGGCGCGGGCTGGGGCATCGCGCTCGTGCTCGCGCGGCACGCCCGGCCCGCCGCCGTGCGCCGGGCGCAGGCAATGGAAAGCCTGCGCGCCCGCACGGCGGACCTGGTTGCCGGCCAGACTGAGCTGGTCATGGCAGGCCGCATCGAGGCCCAGCGCGACGCGCTGGCCGCGGCCGACCGCCACCTGGCCGCGGCCGATCTCGTGCTCAACCGCCTCGAGGCCGGCGCCGGCATGGCTTATGGCCTGGCCGGTTCGCTCACCCTGGCGGCCGTGCTGCTGGCAGCGGGCCTGCTGACAGGCGAGGGCGCCATCGGCGCGCCCGCCGCGGCGCTGGCGCTGCTCGTGGCGCTGGGTGCCATCGAGCCCTTCGCCGCCCTGCGCCGCGGCGCCCTCGAGGCCGGCCGCAGCTGGCTCGCGGCGCGGCGCCTGGCGCCGCACATGGCCGCCGGCCCCGAGCCGATGCCCGTCCCACCCGCGCCCGACGACGGCTTGGCGCTGCAGGCGCACGCGCTGACCTTGGCCCACCCTGGCAGCCGCTGGCCCGCGCTGCACCGCAGCGCCTTCACCGTCGCCACGGGCGAGCGCGTGGCCGTGATCGGCCCCAGCGGCGCGGGCAAGTCGACCCTGCTTGCCGCTGCAGCAGGCGAACTGGCGCCCGCGGAAGGCGAACTGCGGGCCCTCCCGTCCTGCCTGCTGACGCAGCGCACCGACCTGTTCCAGGACACCCTGCGCGACAACCTGCGCCTGGCCGACCCCTCGGCCGACGACGCGCGGCTCTGGTCCGTGCTGCACGCAGCAGGCCTCGCCGACGAAGTGCGCGCCATGCCCTCGGCCCTCGACAGCCTGCTCGGCGAAGGCGGCCTGGGCCTTTCAGGCGGCCAGTCGCGCCGCCTCGCACTCGCCCGGCTGCTGCTGCGCAACGTACCCTTTTGGCTGATCGACGAACCCACCGAAGCGTTGGACACTGCCACCGCACACGATGTGCTGCTGCGGCTGCGGGCCCAGGCCGCGGGCCGGACGCTGTTGATCGCCACTCATCTGCGGCGCGAGGCCGCGCTGGCGGACCGGCTGCTCGTCCTGCGGTCCGGCCGCATCGTTGCCGACCTGCGGCGCGGCACGGCCGCCTTCGAAGCAGCCCTGAGCGCCCTGCGCCCCGACTAGCCAGCCACGAGCCACGAAGCACAAGAACCCGGAAGGAAAGCCCCCATGGACCTCGACATCGTTGTACTCTCCCGCCTGCAGTTCGCGCTGACGGCGCTCTACCACTTCCTCTTCGTGCCGCTCACCATCGGCTTGGCGGTGCTCGTCGCCATCATGGAAACGGTCTACGTCATGACCGGCCGCACCATCTGGCGCGACATGACGAAGTTCTGGGGCCTGCTCTTCGGCATCAACTTCGCGATGGGCGTGGCCACGGGCGTGGTCATGGAGTTCCAGTTCGGCATGAACTGGAGCTACTACAGTCACTACGTGGGCGACGTGTTTGGCGCGCCGCTGGCCATCGAGGGCCTGATGGCCTTCTTCCTCGAGGCCACCTTCGTCGGCCTGTTCTTCTTCGGCTGGGACAAGCTCTCCAAGGTGGGCCACCTGATCGCCACCTGGGCGGTGGCCATCGGCTCCAACTTCTCCGCGCTGTGGATCCTGATCGCCAACGGCTGGATGCAGAACCCCGTGGGCGCCGCCTTCAACCCGCAGACCATGCGCATGGAAGTGACCGACTTCTACGCCGTGCTGACCAACCCGGTGGCGCAGGCCAAGTTCGTGCACACGGTGTCGGCCGGCTACACGGTGGCGTCCATCTTCGTGCTCGGCGTGTCGGCCTGGTATGTGCTGCGCGGCCGGCACCTGCAGCTGGCCAAGCGCTCGATGACCGTGGCGGCCTCCTTCGGCCTGGCGGCATCGCTGTCGGTCGTGGTGCTGGGCGACGAGAGCGGCTATCTCTCGACCGAGCACCAGAAGATGAAGCTGGCCGCCGTCGAGGCGATGTGGAAGACCGAGCCCGCCCCGGCCGCCTTCACCGCCTTCGGCTTCCCCGACGAGGCGAGCCGCGAGACGCACTACGCCATCCACATCCCGGCCGTGATGGGGCTGATCGGCACCCGCTCGCTCACCACCGAGATCCCCGGCATCGACGACCTGGTGCACCGCGCCGAGCTCAACATCCGCGTCGGCATCTCGGCCTACGACGCGCTGCAGAAGATCCGCGAGGCCGGCAGCGATGCGGCCGTGCCCGAATCGGCGCGCAAGATCTTCGAGGACAACGGCCATGCGCTGGGCTATGCGCTCTTGCTCAAGCGCTACGTCGACGACCCGCGCAAGGCCACGCCGGAGCAGGTCGCCCAGGCCGCGCGCGACACCGTCCCGCCGGTGGCGCCGCTGTACTGGGCCTTCCGCACCATGGTCGGGCTGGGCATGTTCTTCATCCTGCTGACCGGCACTTTCTTCGTGCTGTCGGCGCGGCGCAGGCTGGATGCGTATCCGTGGCTGCTCAAGGTCGCGGTGTTCGCGATCCCGTTGCCCTGGCTCGCGGCCGAGTGCGGCTGGATCGTGGCCGAGCTGGGCCGCCAGCCCTGGGTGATCGAGGGTGTGCTGCCCACGGCGGTGGCGGTGTCGAACCTGGGCGCCGGCACGGTGCTGCTCACCATTGCCGGCTTCACGCTGCTCTACACCGTGCTCTTCGTGATCGAGATGAAGCTGATGCTGAAGACGATCCGCAAGGGCCCCGAGGAACACCCGGTGCCGCCGCCGGCCGCCTACCGCGCCGAGGCCGATGCGGAACTGGCCGCGCTGCCGCGCACGCCGCTCGCTGCCGCCGACTGAACGGAGAACCACCATGATCCTGCACGAACTCATCACCTACGAAACCCTGCGCTTCATCTGGTGGCTGCTGATCGGCGTGCTGCTGGTCGGCTTCGCCGTGACCGACGGCTTCGACCTGGGCGCCAACATGCTGCTGCCCTTCGCCGGCCGCACTGACCTCGAGCGCCGCGTCATCATCAACAGCATCGGCCCGGTGTGGGAGGGCAACCAGGTCTGGCTGATCGTCGGCGGCGCCGCGCTCTTCGCGGCCTGGCCGCAGCTCTATGCCGTGTCCTTCTCGGGCTTCTACCTCGCGATGTTCGCGGTGCTGGTGCCGCTCATCCTGCGGCCCGTGGCCATCAAGTTCCGCAGCAAGCACGAGGATGCAGCGTGGCGCGCGCGCTGGGACTGGACGCTCTTCGTCACCGGCCTGGTGCCCGCGCTGATCTTCGGCGTGGCGGTCGGCAACGTGCTGCAGGGCGTGCCTTTCCGGCTGGCGCCCGACATGCGGATCTTCTACGAGGGCTCCTTCTTCGGGCTGCTCAATCCTTTTGCGCTGCTGTGCGGGCTGGTTTCGCTCGCGATGCTGGCGATGCACGGCAGCGCCTGGCTGCAGCTGAAGGCGGCCGGGCCGGTGGCGGCGCGCGCGCGCAGCTACGGCAGCGTGGCGGCGCTGCTCACGCTGGTGCTCTACGCGCTGGCGGGTCTGGTGCTGTGGTCCTGGATCGACGGTTACCGCGTGACCAGCGCGCTGCCCACGGGCGGCCCGTCGAATCCGCTGCTGAAGACCGTGGCCCATCAACCGGGCGCCTGGTTCGTCAACTACGCGGCCCACCCGTGGCTGTGGATCGCGCCGGGCCTCGGCCTCGCGGGTGCGTTGCTGGCCTTCTTGGGGATGCGCATGCGGCGCGAAGGGATGGCGCTGCTGGCGAGCGCGTTGGCCATCGCCGGCATCATCCTCAGCGTCGGCGCCTCGATGTTCCCCTTCATTCTGCCCTCGTCGCTCGACCCCCGCGCCAGCCTCACGGTGTGGGACTCCTCCTCGAGCCACCTGACGCTGTTCATCATGCTGGTGGTCAGCGCCATCTTCATCCCGATCATCGTGGCCTACACCAGCTGGGTCTACAAGGTGATGTGGGGCAAGGTCGACGCCGATGCCATCCGCGACGAGCGCGGCCACGCCTACTGATCGATCAAGCCATCAAGAAAGGAACCGAACCATGTGGTACTTCGCCTGGCTGCTGGGACTCCCCCTCGCCGCGACCTTCGCGGTGCTCAATGCGATGTGGTACGAGCTGATGGACGATGAGGCGATCCGACGGGACAAGCTGGAGAAGCCCCTTTAGACGGCCTTCTTGCCCTTGGCCCCGGTGATGCGGTCCTTGAGCCCCAGCACCTTCGTCACCGTCGCCCCCATCCCCATCAGCTGCATGGCCGTCTCCGGCGCGAGCCGCTGCACGTCGTCGAACCACTTCATCAGCCGGTCGATCAGATCGTGCATCTCGCGCATGCGTTGCTGGGCGTGGCGCTCCTCGTCGTTCGTGGGCTTCTCCAGCAGCGCCATGCGCAGCATCGACAGCGTGGGCTCGACCTCGCGGCGGCGGCGTTCCTCGGCCAGTACGCGGAAGATCTCCCACACGTCGGAAGGCGCCTCGAAGTACTCGCGCCGGTCGCCGGGCTGGTGGCGCAGTCGCACCAGGCGCCAGGACTGCAGCTCCTTGAGCCCCATGCTCACGTTCGAGCGCGAAAAGGCCAGCGCCTCCGCGATCTCGTCCGCGTTGAGCGCGCGCTCGGAAATGAAGATCAGCGCATAGATCTGGCCGACGGTGCGGTTGATGCCCCACTTGCTGCCCATCTCCCCGAAGTGGGCGATGAACTGGCGGCTGAGCGGGGGCAGGGTGTCGGTGGGCATCGGCCGATTCTCGGGCCGAATTGCTGTAGCTTCAAGAAAGACTGAAAAGTCTGCAGGCCGGCGCCGCCGGCGTGGCCCGGTTCAGGCCCAGGGCGTGGGCGGCGGCACCTCGCACACCGGCTCGACGTCGATGCTCTTGAAGTCGGCCGGCGAGACGATCTCGAGGTACTCCATGTCGGGCGAGTAGTCGAACAGGTAGTGCCGGATGCCCGGGCGCTGGTGCACCACGTCGCCGGCCTGCACCAGCGTCACCTGGTCCTCGTACATGAAGCGGGCCCAGCCCTTGACCATGATCACGATCTGGAACTCTGCCTCGTGGCGGTGCCAGCCGGTGCCCGCTTCCGGTGCCATGTTGGCCTTGACCAGATGCGCGATGACCTTGCCGTTCGTGGCCTCGGCGACGCCCAGGTCGCGGTACAGAAAGAAGTCGCGCAGCCCGCCCGACACGTAGTCGGTGTCGCCGGGCTTGACGTGGGAGAACTGCGTGTCGGTGCGGTCCAGCATGAATGTTCCTTGCAGGGCGGGGATGCCGTGACGCGATGCATAAAGCGTTCCCGCGCCGCTTGACAAGCCGCCGCCGCGCTTCGAAATTCAACCCCATGGTTCGCTCTGACGCCGGCGCCCTCGATGCCGCCAAGCTCGTGTCCGCGGCAGGCGATGCCGGCCGGCTCGCGGCGCACGAGGCGGCGCAGGCGGCGCAGGCGGCGGACGCGGTCTACCGCAGCGACTCGCGCCGCATCTTCGCGACCCTGGTGCGGCTGCTGGGCGACTTCGACCTGGCGGAGGAGGCGCTGCACGACGGCTTTCGCGCCGCGCTCGAGCAATGGCCTGCGCAGGGCGTGCCGGCCAACCCGCGCGCCTGGCTGGTGTCGGCGGGGCGCTTCAAGGCCATCGACGGCATCCGCCGCCGCGCGCGCTTCGAGCCCTGGGACGATGCTGCCGACTCGGTCGAGGCCAGCGCCGACCCCGCCCTGGCCTGGGACGAGCGCGACCCCGATGCCGAGGCGCTGGAGGACGACCGCTTGCGCCTCATCTTCACCTGTTGCCATCCGGCACTGGCCCCCGATGCGCAGGCGGC
The DNA here is from genome assembly GCF_010499245.1 of Variovorax sp. WS11. Lineage (GTDB taxonomy): Bacteria > Pseudomonadota > Gammaproteobacteria > Burkholderiales > Burkholderiaceae_C > Variovorax. Next base: position 657,804 of record NZ_JAAGOW010000003.1, on the reverse strand, counting down.
GCTGACGCTGCGCGAGGTCTGCGGCCTCGCCACCGAGCAGATCGCCGCCGCCTTCCTGGTGCCGGCGCCCACCATCGCGCAGCGCATCGTGCGGGCCAAGAACAAGATCCGCGAGGCGCGCATCCCTTACCAGGTGCCGCCCGTGAGCGAGCTGCCCGAGCGGCTCGACGTCGTGCTGCGCGTGGTCTACCTGGTGTTCAACGAGGGCTATGCCGCGTCGTCCGGCGAGGCGCTCACGCAGCCGGACCTCTCCGCCGAGGCGATCCGCCTGGGCCGGCTGCTGGTCGAACTGCTGCCCGAGCCCGAGGCCATCGGCCTGCTGGCGCTGATGCTGCTGCACGAGTCGCGGCGCGCGGCGCGCAGCTCGGCCGCGGGCGAGATGGTGCTGCTGGAGGCGCAGGACCGCACGCGATGGAACCCCGCGTTCATCGCCGAGGGCAGCGCGCTCGTGACGCGGGCCCTGTCCTCGCGCCGCTTCGGCCCCTACACCCTGCAGGCCGCGATCGCGGCGGTGCATGCGGAGGCGGCCGATGCCGCCGCCACCGACTGGGCGCAGATCGCCGGCCTCTACGACGTGCTGCTGCGTGCCGAGCCCTCGCCGGTGGTGGCGCTCAACCGGGCCGTTGCCATCGCGATGCGCGACGGGCCGGCCGCCGGCCTGGCGCTGATCGACGCGCTGCTGGCGCGCGGCGAGCTTGCGGACTACCACCTGGCCCATGCCGCGCGGGCCGACCTGTGCCGGCGTCTCGGCCGCGTTGCCGAGGCGCGCGCATCCTACGAGCGCGCGCTGGCGCTCGCGCGGCAGGCGCCCGAGCGGCAGTTCCTCGAACGGCGGCTGGCGGCGCTGCCCGCGACGGGCGATGCATCCTGAAACAACTGGGCCGGTGCAAAGTTGCCCGGCCTGTCGAAATCCGGCCCGGCCATTCGACCAGAGGCATCCCCTCAACCCTTCTTCCAGGAGATGCGCATGAAATACCTTTGCCTGGTCTACTTCGATCCCACGCTGCTGACCACGATGTCCGCCAGCGAACGGGCGAAGCTGGACAACGACTCGATGGACTACGACGAGGCGCTCGCGGCGCGCGGCCAGTTGATCGTCGCCGAGGCCCTGCAAACCCCGAAGTCCGCCAAGGTGGTGCAGACGCGCGGCGGCAAGCTCTCGCAGACCGACGGCCCCTTCGTCGAGACCAAGGAGCAGCTCGGCGGCTTCATCCTGGTCGACGTGCCCGACCTCAACGCCGCGATCCAGGTGGCGGCCCGCATTCCGCTGGCGAAGTACGGCAGCATCGAGGTGCGGCCCATCGCCAAGGTCGAGAGGATCGCATCATGAGATACCTCTGCATGATCTTCGCCACCGAAGCGCAGATGGGCACGATCCCGCCCGCCGAGATGGCGGCCTTCGTCAACGAGCACCTCGACTACGACGACCGCCTGCGCGCCAGCGGCCATTTCGTCGAGTCCGAAGGCCTGGAGGCCGCGAGCACCGCCGCCGTGGTGCGCGTGCGCGACGGGCGGCTGTCGGTCACCGACGGCCCCTTCATCGAGACCAACGAGCAACTCGGCGGCTTCTACCTGGTCGAGGCCGCCAGCGGGGAGGAGGCGGTGCGCCTGGCCGCGGGCATTCCGTCCTCGCGCGTCGGCAGCATCGAGCTCTGGCCGGTCTTCGAGCTCGCACGCCCGACGGAAGGAGCGCAGCCATGACCGCCGCGCACGCCACCCCGCACAAGGCCGGCGCCCGCGAATGGACCGGCCTGGCCGTGATCGCGCTGCCCTGCATGCTCTACGCAATGGACCTCACGGTGCTCAACCTCGCGGTGCCGCACCTGAGCGCTGCGCTGCGCCCGAGCAGCGCGCAGATGCTGTGGATCGTCGACATCTACGGCTTCATGCTGGCCGGCTCGCTCATCACCATGGGCACGCTGGGCGACCGCATCGGGCGGCGCCGCCTGCTGCTGATCGGCGCCGCCTTCTTCGGGCTGGCCTCGGTGCTGGCCGCCTTCTCGACCACCGCCCCCATGCTGATCGCGACCCGCGCGCTGCTCGGCGTGGCCGGCGCCACGCTGGCGCCGTCGACGCTCTCGCTGATCCGCAACATGTTCCTCGACGCGCAGGAGCGCACCGTGGCCATCGGCGTCTGGATCGCGAGCTTCTCGATCGGCGGCACCATCGGGCCCTTGATCGGCGGCGCGCTGCTCGAGCACTTCTGGTGGGGCTCGGTGTTCCTGGTCAGCGTGCCGGTGATGGCGTTGCTGCTGCTGATCGGGCCCTGGCTGCTGCCCGAGTACCGCGACCCGGGGGCAGGGCGGCTCGACCTGCTCAGTGCGGCGCAGTCGCTGCTGGCGGTGCTGGCCGTGATCTACGGCCTCAAGCGCTTCGCCGAGCACGGCGCCGGCTGGCTGCCGCTGGCGGCGGTCGTGCTGGGCGTGGCGATCGGGTGGGCCTTCTTTCGCCGCCAGGGGCGGCTCGCCGATCCGCTGATCGACCTGGCGCTGTTCCGCGCGCCCGCCTTCAGCGCGGCGCTCACCATCAACACGCTGGCCTTCTTCATCGCCTTCGGCAGCTTTCTCTTCGTCGTGCAGTACATGCAGCTGGTGCTGGGCCTGTCGCCGCTGCAGGCCGGGCTGTGGAGCGTGCCGTCGGGGTTGGCTTTCGCGGTGGGCTCGACGCTGGTGCCGCGGATCGTGCGCCGGGTGCGGCCGGGCTTCGTGATGGCCGGCGGGCTGCTCATCGCGGCGGTGGGCTTCGCGCTGCTGACGCAGGTCGATCGCACGGATGGGCTGGCGCTGCTGGTGGCTGCCTACGCGATCCTCTCGCTGGGCCTGTCCTTCGCCTTCACGCTGGCGGTCGACATGATGGTGGGCACCGCCCCGCCCGAGCGGGCCGGCGCGGCCTCGGCGATCCAGGAGACCAGCTCGGAGTTCGGCGGCGCCCTGGGCATCGCGATGCTGGGCAGCCTGATCGTGGCCGTGTACCGGAACGCGATGGCAGGCAACGCGCTGGAGGGCGTGCCGCCCGCGGTGGCCGAGGCGGCCCGCAGCGGGCTGGGCGTCGCGGCGGATGCGGCGGCGGCGCTGCCCGGGCCGGCCGGCGCGGCCTTGCTCGAGGCCTCGCGCGAGGCCTTTGCGCAGGCCTTCGGGCTCACGGCCTCGATCAGCGCTGGCGTGGCGCTGGCGGCCGCGCTGCTGGCTGCCTTCATGCTGCGCGGCGTGGGCGGCCCGCCGCGGGCGGCGCCCGCAGCGCCTGCGCCGTGCCCCTCCGCCAGCGAAGCCTGAAGCCTTGCGGGGATAATCCCCGCCCATGAGCGGCAACACCTTCGGCACCCTTTTCGCGGTCACCAACTTCGGCGAATCCCACGGCCCCGCGATCGGATGCGTCATCGACGGCTGTCCGCCCGGCCTGGCGCTCAGCGAGGCCGACATCCAGGGCGACCTCGACCGCCGCCGCCCCGGCACCAGCCGCCACGTGACCCAGCGCAACGAGCCGGACGCCGTGCAGATCCTCTCCGGCGTGTACGAGGGCAAGACCACCGGCACGCCGATCGCACTCCTGATCGAGAACACCGACCAGCGCAGCAAGGACTACGGCCAGATCGCGCAGCAGTTCCGCCCCGGCCATGCCGACTTCACCTACTGGAAGAAATACGGCATTCGCGATCCGCGCGGCGGCGGCCGTTCCTCGGCGCGGCTGACGGCGCCGATGGTGGCCGCCGGTGCCGTGGCCAAGAAGTGGCTGTTCGAGAAGTACGGCACCGTGTTCCGCGGCTGCATGGCCCAGATCGGCGAGATCGAGATCCCCTTCGAGGGCTGGGAGCACGTCCCCAACAACCCCTTCTTCGCGCCCGTGGCCGACGTTTCGAAGCTCGAGGCCTACATGGACGCCCTGCGCAAGGCCGGCGATTCCTGCGGCGCGCGCATTCGCGTGACGGCCTCGAAGGTGCCGGTGGGCCTGGGCGAGCCGCTCTTCGACAAGATGGACGCCGACATCGCCTGGGCCATGATGGGCATCAACGCCGTCAAGGGCGTGGAGATCGGCGCCGGCTTCGGCAGCGTCACGCAGCGCGGCACCACGCATGGCGACTCGATCCGGCCCGATGGCTTCGACAGCAACAACGCCGGCGGCACGCTGGGCGGCATCACCACCGGGCAGGACCTGGACGTGAGCATCGCGATCAAGCCCACCAGCTCGATCATCAGCCCGCGCCAGTCGGTGGACATCCACAACCAGCCGGTCGAGGTGGTCACCAAGGGCCGCCACGACCCCTGCGTCGGAATCCGCGCCACGCCCATCGCCGAGGCCATGCTCGCGCTGGTCGTGATGGAACACGCGCTGCGCAACCGCGCTCAGTGCGGCGACGTGATCGGAGCGCCGGATCCGGGGCAGTCCAACGCCGAAGGCACGTCACCCCAGGCGTCCTTCCTCTAGTGGCCGCGGGCCGGGGCCACCTGCTCGCCTTCGCCGGACTGTCGGCGAGCTACTTCGCCCACATCGGCTTCTTCAATCCCTACCTTCCGCTCTGGCTCCAGAGCCTGGGGCTGCCGATCTTCACCATCAGCCTGCTGACCTCGGTGCAGTCGATCACGCGCGTCTTCGCGCCCTATGCCTGGGGCGCGCTGAGCGACCACACGGGCCAGCGCGTGCTGCTGCTGCGCATCAGCGCGGCGGTGGCGCTCTTCGCCTCGCTGGGCCTGTGGTGGAACGGCGGTGCCTGGTGGCTGGGGCTGGTGCTGCTGGTGATGTTCACCCACACCAGCTCGATGATGTCGCTCACCGAGGCGGCCATGGCCCACCTGGTGGCCGGCGACTGGGGGCGCTACGGGCGCATCCGGCTGTGGGGCTCGGCCGGCTTTCTGCTCACGGTGTTCGTCGCAGGCGAGTGGTTCGAGCGTTTCGGCATGGGCCATTTCCCGGCCTGGGCGGGCGGCACGCTGGCCATCGTGCTGATCGCGACCCTGCGCCTGCCCGACACGCGCGACGCGCCGCTGGCCCACGCGGCGCAGAAGGAGCCGGTCGGGCCGGTGCTGCGCATCCCGGCCGTGCGCTGGTTCTTCGCCTCGCTGTTCTTCCACGTGATGGCGCATTTCGCGGTCTACGGATTCCTTTCGCTGTACCTGGACTCGCTGGGCTACGGCAAGGGCGTGATCGGCCTCTTGTGGGCGCTGTCGGTGGGCGCCGAGGTCGCCTGGTTCTTCCTCCAGGGCCGGCTGCTCGAACTCTTCGCGATGCCGCGCTGGCTGCTGATCTGCGGTGTCGCGGCCGTGCTGCGCATGGGGCTCACCGCCGGCGGCGGATCGTGGCTCTGGGCGCTGGCGGCCGCGCAGCTGCTGCATGCGCTGTCCTTCGCGGCGCACCACACGACCTGCATCGCCATGGTGTCGCGCCATTTCCCGGGCCGGCTGCGCGGGCGCGGGCAGGCGCTCTTCACCGTGATCGGCTATGGCTTCGGCGGCGTGCTGGGCGTGCTGGCCGGCGGCGCCATCGCCCAGCATTTCGGTTACGTGGTGATGTTCGGCGTGGCGACCCTGCTGGCAGTGGTGGGCAGCGTGTGCGCGTGGCGGACGCAGCGGCTGGAAGCGGGGCGTTGACCGTCGCGGTGCAGGGCTGTAACGTCGGTCCCCTCCGTTTTCGCAAGGCAACCATGCGCATCAAGATGACTTCCAGGAATCAGCTCACGCTGCCGCGCAGCTTGACGGAGCAAGTGGGCGCACCGGAGTGCTTCGAAGTCGAAGTCCGCGATGGCCGGATCTTGCTGACCCCCGCGCACATTCAACGCGGTGATAGCGTGCGCGAGAGGCTGGAGGGCCTGGGTATCGATGGCGCGGACATCGGCGATGCCATTGCATGGGCGCGGCAGCGGAGGACCGGCACGCCTGCAACGATCAAGACGTAGCGCGCGGCCCAGTTATCTCAGCTCCGACCGCCTCGGCAGGTCCGCGCCGCGGCGCGAGCAGGTGAGGGCGGCGGCGCGGGTCGCGAAGGCGAGCGCGTTCTGCAGCGCCGTGGCATCGAGCCCCGCCAGCGCCTGCGGCGTCAAGGCATCCTGCTCGTCGAGCCAGGCCAGCAGCGCGGCCTGGAAGGTGTCGCCGGCGCCCACGGTGTCGACCACCGTGATGGGCGGCGAGGGCGCATCGGCGCGCGCCTCGCGGGTCCAGGCGGTGGCGCCGTCGCGACCGCGCGTGACCACCACCAGGGATGCGCCCAGGTCCAGCCAGCGCTCGGCGACCTGCTCGGGACTTTCGTCGGGGTAGAGCAGGGCCAGGTCCTCGTCGCTGGTCTTCATCAGATGCGCCAGCGGCGCCATGAAGCCGACCACATCGCGCCAGTGCGCGAGGTCGGGCTCGACATTGAGCCGCACATTCAGGTCGTAGGCGATCAGCCGCCGCGCGCGCTCGCGCGCCGCCAGCGCGCGCAGGGCGCTGCCGACCGGCTCCACCGCGAGCGCGTAGGAGCCGAACTGCAGCACGCGCGTGGCGTCCGGCAGGGCCGGCATCGTCTCGTGCGTGATCTGCCGGTCGGCCGCGTCCTTGCCGTGGAAGGCGTAGCGCGGCACGCCGGCGGCGTCCAGGCTCACCACGCTGAGCGTGCTGGGCGCATCGCCGCGCAGCACCAGCGAGGTGTCGACGCCCTCGGCGCGCAAGGACGCCAGCAGGCGCTCGCCCGAGGCGTCGGTGGACAGGCCCGTCAGGAAGGCCACCGGCCGCTCCAGCCGGGCCAGCCCCTGCGCCACGTTGAGCGGCGAGCCGCCGACGCGGGCATCGAGCGTCAACCCGGTGGAGGTCCACTCGCCCATGTAGACATCCATCAGCGCTTCGCCGCAAACCACGAACATCGCCATCTCCCTGTCTCTGCCTGTGAATCGAATGCGGTCAGCGCGGCGACTGCCAGCCCTTGTAGTCCTTGACGTTGGTGCGCGTGATCAGCGTCGAGGGCAGCAGCGTCATCGGCTCGGCCGGCTTCTTGCCGTTCATGATGTCGTGGCCGATCTCCACCGCCTTCTGCGCGATCATGTACGGGTCCTGGCTGGCGGAGGCCTGCACTTGGGTGTCGCTCTTCAGCGCGGTCTCGATGTCGGGCGCGCCGTCGACCGAGGTGATGACGATGTTCTTGCGGTTGAGCTGCCTGGCCGCCAGGTCGGCACCGATGGCCTGCGGGTCGTTGATGGCGAACACCGCGTCCACCTTCGGGAAGCGCGTCAGGTGGTTCTGCATCACGTTGAGGCCGCCCTCGCGCGAGCCCTTGGCGTCCTGGTCGTCCGACAGCACCTTGATGTCCGGGCTCTTCTTGAGCACCGACTTGCAGCCGTTGACGCGGTCGATCACGGCCGACACCTGCGGCCCGTTCTGGATGATCACGTTGCCCTTGCCGCCGAGCTTCTCGACGATGAACTGGCAGGCGATCTCGCCGGCCTGCACGTTGTTGGTCTGCACCGTCGCATCGGCGCCGTTGGCCGCCACGTCCACGCCCACGACCACGATGCCGGCCTTCTTGGCTTTTTGCAGCGCGGGCTCGATGGCCTTGGCGTCGACCGCGTTGACCAGGATCATGTCGGCGCCCGAGGCGATGAAGCCGTCGATCTGCGAGAACTGCTTGTTCAGGTCGTAGTCGGCCGACAGCGCGTTCACCTTGGCGCTCGGGCTGTACTGCTTGACCTTGGCCTCGGCGCCCTTGGCGAGCGCGACGAAGAAGGGGTTGCCCATCGAGCCGAGCGTGATGCCGACGCTTTTGATCTGCTTTTGCTGCGCCTGCGCGGCAGGGGCGGCGAGCGCCGCGGCGATCACGGCGAGGGCGAACAGGGGTTTGCGCATGGGAAGAGTCTCCGTTGGTGGTTGAGTGAGGGAAGGGAAAAGAAGAGGGGACTCAGGTCCGCGCCGAGTCCTTGCGGCGGTAGCGATCCAGCGCGACCGCGCCGATGATCACCAGGCCCTTGACGATGTACTGCCAGATGTCCGAGACGCCCATCAGGATCAGTCCGTTGGTCAGCACCGCGATGATCAGCGCGCCGATCAGCGTGCCGAGGATGGAGCCGGTGCCGCCCACGAAGCTGGTGCCGCCGAGGATCACCGCCGCGATCGCGTCCAGCTCGTAGGAGGCGCCCAGCTGCAGCCCGTTGGCCGCGTAGAGGCGGGCCGAGGCCATCACCCCGCCCAGCCCCGAGAGCAGCCCCGAGGTTTGGTACACGAAGAGCAGCACCGCCCAGACCTTGATGCCCGCCAGGCGCGCTGCCTCGGGTTGCTGCCGACCGAGTAGATGTTCAGCCCCAGCACCGTGCGGCGCAGGATGAACCACGACAGCGCCACCACCGCGAAGGCGATGATCACCAGCCAGGGAATGCCCAGCACCTCGCCGTTGCCGATGAAGGCGAAGGGCAGTTGCGGGTTGAACACGGTGGTGTCGTTGCCCAGGAGGCGCGCGATGCCGCGCACGGCCGTCAGCGAGCCCAGCGTCACGATGAAGGGCGGCAGCTTGAGGAAGGCGATCAGCACGCCGTTGATCAGCCCGAACACCAGCCCGCAGCCCAGGCCGGCCGCGATGCCCAGCATGCCCAGCCCCGGGATGTTGGACACCAGCATCGCCGCCACCGCCGAGACGGCGAGGATCGAGCCCACCGACAGGTCGATGCCGGCGGTGAGGATCACGAAGGTCATGCCCGCGGCCAGCACGATGTTGATCGAGGCCTGCTGCGTCATGATCGACAGGTTCTGCAGGCTGAAGAAGTTCTCGCTCGCCAGGCTGAAGCCGATGCACAGCAGCACCAGCACCGGCAGCATGCCGAGGGCGCGCATGATCTCCTTGCCGCTGGCGCCGCGCAGGGCGCCCGGCAGGGCGGGGTTGTGGGGCGTCGCGAGGGCGGCGGTGTGCTTGTTCATGTCGATGTCTCCTGGATGCGCCGCGGGCTTCAGTGCAGCACGGGCGTGTGGGTGGCGGCCGCGCCGGTGGCCAGCACGACGATGTTTTCCTGCGTGATGGCCAGCGCGCTCGCGCCGCCGACCTCGCCGACCAGGTGGCCTTCGCGCATCACGATCACGCGGTCGCAGATGCCCACCACCTCGGCCAGCTCGCTCGAGATCACCAGCACGGCGACGCCGCGCCGTGCCAGCTCGTCGATCAAGCGATAGATCTCGCTCTTGGCGCCGATGTCGACGCCGCGCGTGGGCTCGTCGAGGATCAGCACCTTGGGCGCCAGCTCCAGCAGGCGCGCGAGCAGCACCTTCTGCTGGTTGCCGCCCGAGAGCGAGCCGACGTTGACCCGCGCCGAGGGGACGCGGATGGACAGCTGCGAGATCGCGTCGCGCGCACGCTGCGCCGCGCGCTTGCCGTCCATCACGCCGCCCGCCTTGGCGTCGCGCGGGCTCACCATCACGTTGATGTTGTCGCGCACCGAGAGGTCGAGGAACAGGCCCTGGCCCTTGCGGTCCTCGGTGAGGTAGAGGATGCCCGAGCGGATCGCGTCGATCGGCCGCGTGATGTCGAGCACCGCGCCGCTGCCGTTCAGCGACACGTCGCCGCCGGTGCGCGGGTCGGCGCCGAAGATCAGCCGCGCCAGCTCGGTGCGGCCGGCGCCGACCAGGCCGGCCAGGCCCAGCACCTCGCCCGCGTGCATCTCGAAGCTGCAGCCGTGCACGCGCCGGCCGTCGCGCAGGTCGCGCACCGTCAGCGCCTTCTCGCCGGTGTGCTGGCCGTGGTGCTCCTTGCGGTAGAAGCCCGAGAGGTCGCGGCCCACCATCATCTTGACCAGCCGGTCGCGCGAGAGCTCGGCGCGGCTGAGCGTGCCCACGTAGCTGCCGTCGCGCAGCACCGTGACCTCGTCGGCCAGCTCGTCGATCTCGTCCATGCGGTGGCTGATGTAGAGAATGGCCAGGCCTTCGTCGCGCAGCCGGCGGATCAGCGCGAAGAGCCGGTCGGTCTCGTGCGTCGAGAGCGGCGTGGTCGGCTCGTCCATCACCAGGATGCGGCAGTCGAAATGCACCGCCCGGGCGATCTCCACCAGCTGGCGCTGCGCGATCGACAGCTCGGCCACGCGCACGGCCGGCCCGAAGTCGGCGCCCAGGCGCTGCAGCGTCGCCTCGCAGGCAGCGTGCATGCCGGCGCGGTCGACCATGCCGCCGCGGCGCAGCGCCCGGCCCATGTAGATGTTCTCGGCGGCCGTGAGGTTGGGCGCCAGGCTCAGCTCCTGGTAGATCACCGACACGCCCAGGTGCTTGGCCGCCAGCGGCCCGTCGATGTGGACCAGCTTGCCGTCGATGAGGATCTCGGCGCCGGGGTCGGGCATGTAGGCGCCCGACAGCACCTTCATCAGCGTCGACTTGCCGGCGCCGTTCTCGCCCATCAGCGCGTGAACGCGGCCGGCGCTGGCGCGCAGCTGCACATCCTGCAGCGCCTTGACGCCGGGGAAGGTCTTGGAGATCTTGCGCAGCTCGAGCAGCGCAGGCGGGGAGTCATGCATTCGCAGTCTCCTGGTGGCGGGGGTGGGAATGGCCGCGCAGCACGTCCGCGCGCGGCGAGAAGTTGAAGAACATCGGCAGGCTGGCCGCGCCGATGGCACCGGCGTCGGCGCGGAAACTGCCGCGCACGATGCGCGGGGTCTGGCGCGCCTCGGGGGCGATGGCGCGCAGGCCCTGGTCGAGGCCCTGCATCAGCTGGTCGATCAGGCCGCTGTCGATGTCGCAGTCGATCACCACCACCGGCAGGTCCAGCACCGCCAGCGAGGCGCGGGTGGAGGGCACCAGCGCGTCGATGCAGTCCTCCAGCCATTCGTTCACCTCGGGCCGGCCAGCTTGGACGCAGGCGTCGAGCCCGGCGTGGTCGTGTACGGCGACGCCCTGGTGGCGCAGGTGGCGCGTGAGCGCATTCAGCGAGGCGCGCGACAGCAGGATGTCCCAGCGGCGCGCCGGCACCGGCGCCGAGGCCAGGCGGCTGGGCGGCACCGGCATCAGGCCCAGGTCGGCCGCGTTGCCGCTGGCGCCGCGCAGGCTTTCGCCGCCGATCACCGCGCCGGCGCCCAGCGCCGCGCCGATGAAGATGTAGAGGAAGTCGTTCTCCTCGCGCCCGACGCCGAAGAACAACTCGGCGATGGCGGCCGCGTTGCCGTCGTTCTCCTTGAAGACCGGCTGGTCGACTGCCTGCGCCAGCATCTCGCCGAAGTCCACCTCGTCCCAGATGCGGAAGTCGGCTTCGAGGTCGAGCTCGCGCAGCCAGGCGCCGAGGTTGTAGGGCTGGGCCAGGCCGATACCCATGAGGCGCCCGCGCTGGGCGCGGTCGAGCGTATCGATCATGCGCAGCACGTCCTCGCGCACCAGCGCGAGCGCCTTGTCGGGGTGGGGCAGCAGCAGGTCGTGCGCGGCGCGCGCCAGGATGCGGCCGCCCAGGTCGATCATCACCGTCTCGATGCTGGTGCGGTCCAGCCGCACGCCGATGCCGTAGGCGCCCTCGGGATTCACGCGGTACAGCCCGGCGGGCTGGCCGCGCTGGCCTTCCTGGCGGCGGCCGGCGGGCTCGATCAGGCGCGACTCTTCGAGCGACTGCACGATGCTGCCCACCGCCGTGTTGGTGAGCTGGGCCCAGCGCGCGAGGTCGGCCTTCGACGCCTCGCCGGCGCGGCGCAGGCGCTGCAGCAGGCTGCGCTCGTTGTAGAGGCGCAGGTTGACCGAGTTCGTGCCCCGACCGGGACCGGCTGTCGTCACTGGCTTGTCTCCTTGCTCTGCGGAAGCGCTGATTAATTAATTCAAGTTGAATAAATAGTAGAAGCGGGCCACGGCGAGACCATCCCGGGTTAACCCGGAAAAATGCAAAAAAGTATTTGTTCAGACCCATGGCGGCCCTCTGTGGAGGGGTAGGGCGGCATCACGGTATCGGTCCGGTGCCCTGCAGCTTGACGGACTCGGATAAACCCCTATTTCGCGCGAAAGTCGCACAGCGGCGATCGATGATCGATCGCAACGCCCGGCCGTCACATTGCCGGCCATCCCTCCGCAGACCTACAGTCGCCTCGCCCCCCAATCCAACGGAGACATTCCATGAGCAAACCCCAGGAGCACGAGCCCAGCGGCCGGCACCAGTCGAAGAAGGCCGCCGCCAGCGGCTGGATCGGCTCAGCGCTCGAGTACTACGACTTCTTCATCTACGCCACCGCGGCGTCGCTGATCTTTCCGCAGATCTTCTTCCCCAAGGGCGATCCGAAGATCGCCATCGTCGCCTCGCTGGCGACCTACGGCGTCGGCTACGTCGCGCGGCCCATCGGCGCCTTCTTCCTCGGCCACTGGGGCGACACCCATGGCCGCAAGCAGGTGCTGGTCCTGTGCATGTTTTTGATGGGCTTTTCGACCATCGCGGTCGGCCTGCTGCCCACCTACGACCAGGTCGGCCTGCTGGCCCCTCTGCTGCTGGTGATCTGCCGCCTGGTGCAGGGCTTCGCGGTGGCCGGCGAGATCTCGGGCGCCAGTTCGATGATCCTGGAGCACGCGCCTTTCGGCAGGCGCGGCTTCTTCGCCAGCTTCACGCTGCAGGGCGTGCAGGCCGGCCAGATCCTGGCCGCGGCGGTGTTCCTGCCGCTCGCGCACTACATGCCCACCGAGGAGTTCAACAGCTGGGGCTGGCGCATTCCCTTCCTGCTGAGCTTCATCGTGATCGTCGCGGGCTACATCATCCGCCGCGAGGTCGACGAGACGCCCGCCTTCGCCGAGGAGGGCCAGCAACAGCAACGCCCGCGCTCGCCCATCGTCGACGCCTTCAAGTACAGCTGGAAGGACATGCTGCGCGTGGTGTGCATGTCGCTGATGAACGTGATCCCCGTGATCGCCACCATCTTCGGCGCCGCCTACGCGGTGCAGGCTGCCTACGGCATCGGCTTCGCGAAGGACATCTACCTGTGGATCCCGGTGCTGGGCAACATGCTCGCGGTGGTGGTGATTCCCTACGTGGGCAACCTGTCCGACAGGATCGGCCGCAGGCCGCCCATCATCTTCGGCGCGCTGGCGTCGGGTCTGCTGGCCTTCGGCTATCTCTACGCGATCAGCATCAAGAACGTACCGCTGGCGATCTGCATGTCGCTCTTGATGTGGGGCGTGGTCTACCAAGGCTACAACGCCGTGTTCCCGAGCTTCTACCCCGAGCTGTTCCCGACCCGCACCCGCGTCTCGGCGATGGCGATCTCGCAGAACATCGGCACCGCCATCACGGCCATGCTGCCGGCGCTGTTCGCCACCGTCGCGCCTCCCGGCGCACCCAACATCCCGCTGATCGTCGGCTCGCTGGCCTTCGGCATTACGGTGATCGCCGCAATTGCTGCGCTGAGTGCGCGGGAGACCTATCGCATTCACATGAATGATCTGGGCGATGCGGATGCGGTGCCGGTGCCTAAGCCGGACTATGAGCGGATGCGGGAGCAGACGATTGCGGATGGGAGGTTGGCGAAGGCGGCGGGCTGAATACCCGCGAAATCAGGAAAGGCTCGTGTAATCTCGCGCACGGGCTTTTTCTTTTTCAGTGGATTCAGATTGAAGACAAAGGATTAATCCTTGGTGCTTCTACGCTGTTGCTGGAAGGTGCGAAGTCCCTTTGTATTCCGTTGAGCGGATCTGCGTGTGGCAGGCCGCTTGAGTCAACACTTAGGCGGCACATGGGCGCACCAATCATCAACCAGCGGCTTTCCGGACGAGTTCGCGCAGGACTCGAACCGAGAGCGCAGGTCGAACTCGGATTCATTGCTGCCCGGCTTGCCCTCGCTTTCTGGAAGCGCGCCTTTCCCGAGAAGCAATATCAGGCGCCACTGATCGACGCGCTCAAGATGGTGGAAGCATTCAGCGCCACTGGGCAACTGGCGCCAGGCGCAAAGGAAACGGCAGAGCTTGCATACCGAACCGTAAGCTCGTGCGACTTGCCTCCTGGCGACATACAGCGTTCGTCAGGCTTCTCGGTAGCCCACATTGCAATGGCGCCGTGGCTCATTGCGGTCGGTCGTGCAGAAAAGGCGAGCCACAATGCAATGGTCGCCATTCGCTACAGTGAGTCCATCCATGACTGGGCTGGGCGCCTTTTGGAACTTGAAGGGGCACTTATATCTCGGGCGCGGCAGCTTCGAGGCGACTGTGCCAATTTCTAGTCCTCCTCTCCACGCAGGATAAAGATCCTGGCTTTCTCGGCCGGCGAAAAGTGATTGAGAATGTCGTCTGTCAGCAGTTTTTGGTTCTCTGCTGAGAGGTTTCTGAAATCGAGCACAAGTCCATCGACCTCGGGTTTAAGGCGGGTCTGGATATCGTTGCTCATTGTCTGTGTCTTCTTGGGGGTCTTCATAAAGTTGTTTTTCATTGCTCGTCGCCTCGGCGTAGCTGTACTTTTCCGGTGCGATGAGCGTATTGAAGTGCTTGCCTCGGCTGCCCGTAGCGAGGATCGCCGTGGAGCTTCTTGATGAGTTCGGACCACTCCCAAGCGTAGTGTTGCACCCTCCGAGATTCGTGCCGTCTGCCCCAGGCCGTGGTGCTGGTAGCCCGGTACTCGACAAGTCCTGCTTCGCACGCTCGCACAAAAGCGTTAAAGCAGGCACTGTCAACTTCGTCAAGGCTGATGTACTCCTGACAATGCTCGTCTAGGGCCAAGAAGCAGTGACGGGCACAGGCTTCTTCCCCTTGCCTGAAATGCTTGCGCGCAGCCTCCGCAATGACATCGAAAACATCGGTGGAAAAGGGCTCCGCCGAGCGTGCTGGGCGGCCGGGGGTGTCGAAGTCCAACGTAATGATGATGGTGCGTGCCATGAGTCCCTCCCCTACGTAGTTCGGTTGTAGCGCGGATCGGCATGAAGCTTTTTGATCAATTCGGACCATTCCCATGCATATTGCGCCACCCTCCGAGGTTCGTCCCATCTGCCCCAGGCCGTGGTGCGGGTGGTGCTGTACTCGGCACTCCTGCTTCGCACGCTCGCACAAAAGCGTTGAAGCATGCGCTATCAACTGCGTTAAGGGCAACGTACTCTTGAAAACGCTCATCCAAGTCCAGGAAGCAAAGACGAGCGCATGTGTTTTCTTCGGACCTGAAATGCTTGCGTGTTGCCTCAATAATGACGTCGAAAATATCGGTCGCAAACCGTTCCGCCAGACTTTCCGCTGGGGCCGTTGAATGAGTGTCCAAATTGATGATGACAGCGCGTCCCATGAGTTGCCTTTAATCGCGTGATAACAATTTTTCTCTTTTTGCTGAAGATTGAAGGTGATTTGATCACCTTAATTCTTCGTTTTCGAATAGCACTAAAACGCCATCGGCCCCCAGACTTTTCTTGATCAAATCAACGACAGTCGGCGAGAGGCCTATTGCTGGGTTGTCGTTGTAATCGATCAAGAAAAATGAATTTGCGGAAAAACCATATTCCTGTACTGTTTCCTTCTGAATGGGGTCAACGTCTTGAGCCTTTGAGAAAAGAAATTTGATTTTAAATGTTTCTTGATGCTGGTTTTCAATGAGATCAATAATTTTCTGCAATTCAGGGCTTGATTTCGAAGAATAACAAAATAAACTCATCGCCATATACGTAATCCTGTCTTTTATATAACCGTAAGCTCAACTAACGCCTTGCGAGAAAGATTCTTGCCTAACAATCACGTTTCGCCGGGCTCGCCAGCGATGTAGCGCGGATCGGCGTGGAGCTTCTTGATGAACTCGGACCACTCCCAAGCGATGCCTCGCACCATATCTGGATCGTGCTGCGTGCCCCAGCCCGTGATTCCCGTTGATCGATACTCGGCCAGACCGGTTTCGCAAGCTCGAACGAAGATGTTGAACCACGCGGGATGGAGTTCATCAAGGGAGATGTGCTCCTGAAATTGTTCGTCCAATCTGAAGAAGCAATGGCGAGCACATGCCTGCTCCCCAGGCTTGAAGTGCGCGCGCGCACCTTCCGTGATGACGTCGAAGACACCGGTGGAAAATGCTTGCGTTGATCTTCCTGGACGGCCTGGCGTGTCGAAATCTAGGTTAACGATGATTGCGCGTCCCAATTTGCAGTCCTTTCCTTTTAGCGGATGGTCTAAGTCTTCGCTCTTTACGCAGGCGGTAGTCGGTCGAGGATCTCGTGCATCAGTTAGTTGTGCGCTATTCGCCTTTTGAAAAGTTTGCGCCCAAGATCACGTCTCGCCGCGCGCGGCAGCCATGTAGCGCGGGTCAGCATGGAGCTTCTTTATGGGTTCCGACCATTCCCAAGCAATGCCCTGCACTCGGGCACCTTCGTGCTGGACTCCCCAGGCTGGCTGTCATTCCGGTCGTTTGATACTCGGCAAGGCCGGCTTCACAAGCACGTACGAGGATATTGAAGCAAGCAGGGTGGACCTCGTCCATCACGTTCCGGCGGGCTCGCCAGCGATGTAGCGGGGATCGGCGTGGAGCTTCTTGATGAGCTCGGACCACTCTCTGGCGATGCGGTGAACACGATGATCTTCATGCTGTACGCCCCATGCAGTGACCCCCGTCGACTGGTATTCGGCAAGTCCTGACTCGCAGGCGCGGACGAAAATGTTGAAGCAGCCAGGGTGGACCTCATCCAGGGAAATGTATTGTTGAAATAGCTCGTCTAACTTAAGGAAGCAATGACGTGCGCACGCTGCTTCTTCGGTCCTGAAATGCTTGCGTGTACCTTCTGTGATGACATCAAACACGCCTGTCGAATACGCTTCTGACAGACTCCCAGGATGACCCCGTGTATCGAAGTCCAAGTTGATGATGATTTCTCGGCCCAATTTCAGTTCCTCATCGAATGATTAAAAGTTGTGTGCGAACGGCAGGCGGCAATTGATTGATGATTTCCATCAAGTGCTCTTGATTCTCGAGGGTAAGATTTCTAAAATTTAGCGGCACGATATCGGCTTTTGCCAGATGGTCATTTAAACGGTTGAACATTGCCAATCGGTCCCCCGGAGACCTTAAGAAATTTCTATTCATGTGTGTTCCAGCGTATGCAGTGTCCACTGAAAACATAAAGTCAACTGTCATGCCTGCGTTAGGCCCTTCAGCAATCACGAAATCGGGTGATTTCTCATCACCTTTGGAGTCGATCCGGACGAGGCGGACCCCGTAGCATTCTGAAATTGTGCCGCGTCATTTCCCTCCCCCAGTCGCGGTCTCTTTTGCTCTGGGTCATATGCCAACCTCTTCACTTCGGACCGATTGACGGATGTCGTTGGGCTGAACGCATTGAGTCCAGTGACGGGGTCTTTGTAGACAACCGATGCCGATGTGCCTACCGGCCTTAGCGGAATCGCGGGCGCAACATACTCCCATTGCCCGTTAGCCCAGTTCTGCCTCCCAATGGTCTGTCCATTGCTGTCTCGCAACTCCCCATTGCTAATGACCGTCGGCGGCCGCTTGTCCATCAGCGGCTCCGGACGCGCCATGCTCCTGGCCTGCGCCATCAGGTTGGCCGCCACGTTCGCGCCGAAGTACTGGGCCCACTCCGCGTTCTGGTAGGTCGCCAGCCCCATCGCGATCCTGCTCAGGGGCGGCTCCTTGACGATCTCGCTGCGGACCCAATCGGCGGCGGCGTTCAGGTCGCCGGTGGTCACGGTCGGCGGGACGCCGAAGACATTGGCGCTGTAGGCCTCGTAGATTTCGGCAACGCTGAACCTGCCGCCAGATTCATCGGCTTTGTTGACCGCCCACACCAGGACTTCGCCCCGGGTCGGCAGGTACGAGTGCGAGGCGGCCTGGAAGTCTGCGCGGATCGTCTTGCAGCGTTCGCTGAAGTCCCCCGCGCAGGCATTGAAGGCGGCTGTCGTTTTCAGGTCCTTGTCCTTCAGCAACTGCCATTCATCGACTTCCGCCTCCGAGCACATGCTGGCTTTGCAGAACTGGTGGAGGTACATGAGGCGGGACGCGTCGGCATGATTCAGGTAGTTGTTCGCCGCCGCATTTCCCCCCGCCTGGCTACCGATGTTGATCTGGCTCGCATCCCCGCCCGTGACCGCCACAGCCAGCCCGCTCACGAGCGCGGCGAACTGCACCGTGTCGTTTCGTCTGCCGTAGGCTTCGGCCGCCAGTTCGCCGATGGCGGCGCCCAGCGCGCCCGCGCCGCAGCCGCTCGCGCTGTCGGCTCGCGCCGCGCCGACCATGCATCCGGCAATCGCGTGGGCCACCGTGTTGGCGAACCCGTCCAGCGCGCCGTCGGCCGTGAGATCCCCGATCGCATTCGCCCCTTGCGCCGCCACCGTGTCCAGCAGCGCCCCCTTGATCCCCTCCCGCAGGTTCTCCTCGAAACTCCCGCCGTTGATGGCCGTGCCGATCACGGCCCTGGCCGTCACGCTCAAGGTGCCTGGCGTCGTGACGCTCGCCGCGTTGGTGATGACGTGGCCCTGGGTGGCGGTCAGCGACAGGTTGGTCTGGCGCATGGTGCCGCCGCGGTTGTCGATGTCGCCGCCGCTTGCCAGCTGCAGGCTCTGCGCTTCGAGGGTGCCCGCATTGCCGAGTGTCCCCTGGGTGGCGATCTTGAGGTCCCCGCCGCTCGTGATGCGGCCGCTGTTGGCGAGGCTCTGGGCCGCGATGTCGGCACGCCTCGCGGCCTGCATCGTCCCGATGTTCTCCAGCCGCCCGGCCGCAGTGACGACCAGTTCGCCGACACCGCCCAGCGGGCCCGATCCGTCCGCGGCCATGATCGTGCCCGCATTGCGCGCACCGACGCCATGCTGCGTGCCGATCAGGGTGATCTTGCCGGCGTACATGCCCCCGAGCAGCGACGAATCCAGCGCGAAGACGGGAGTCGAGCCAGTGCCTGCGGTCGGGCTGATCTGCCCTTGATCGGCCGAGACCTGGTTGGCCCCAGTGACCACCTTCAGCTCGTTGGCCCAGAGGCCCGCGTTGACCTTGATGGCGCGCGCCAGGATGGCCGCGTAGTCGGTGCTCCTGGCATCGAGGCCCGCGCCGTCGATGCTGACGGTACCGCCGCGCACCACCTAGGAGTCCGCGCGGCAGAAGTTTTTCTGCGCGGAGGTGAGCCCCGCGTTGAGTTCGTGCACGGCGAGGAAGGGTTGGCGCTGCGCCTTGGCTGTTCCTGAAGCTCCCGGACAGGGTCTATTTGGCCTGCCGGAGGCGAGGGGCACGCGTGTGCCCCCACTGTGGACCTTATCTGACCATCAAGGTGCTCATGCGCCGCAGGTTCAGCGCCAGGCACACGAGCTTGAACTCGGCCTTGACCTTGTTCAATCCCCGCAGGCTGAACTGCCGGAAGCCCAGCACGCTCTTGATCCACCCGTTGGGCGCCTCCACGATCCACTTCCTCTTGCGGTAGGCCGCTTGGCCTGGTGGCGTCTTCAGCCTGGCATCCATCGCTGCAGTGCGCGGGTATTGTTCGGCGTCGATGTCCAGCGCCTGCTTGCCCTCTCGGCCCAATGCCACGATCAGCTCGCTCGGGCTGTCCTTGAGCTGCTCGAACACGGCCTCCGAGCGGAATCCCGCATCCGCCAGCACCTGTCGGGCGTCCTCGCCCAGGTTGGCCTTCACCGCCGCCAACAGCACCGGCAGGCGGTCACTGTCGGCGGCGTTGTTGCTCAGTTCCGCGGCCACCACGAGTTGCGCGGCCTCGTCCACCGCGGTGTGGGCGTTGTAGCCGTAGTCGTAGCCGCCACCTGAGCGTTTCATGATCCGACTGTCCGTGTCGGTGAAGCTCTCCTGGGCGCTGTCCTTGGGAACACCGAAGTCGCGCTTGTAGCGCCCGCCCTTGGGCTTGCCGTCCTTGTCGCGGGGTTTGCGCTCGTCGTCGGCGCTGCGCCCGCGGGCCGCATCGGCCTCGCGCTGGCGTTGCTCCAGGCGCAGCTTGGCCTCGGTGATCGCCTTGAGCCGGTCCTCACGGCGCTTGATCTCCCCGGGGATGTCCAGGTCGGGTTCGTTCTTCTCCAGGTCGTCGGCGGCACACGCTCGGTTGAGCAAGCCATCGATCTGCGCCTTGAGTTCGCCCTCGGCCTTGACCATCCTGTCATAGCTCATGGCCTTGTGGCGGCTCGCGTTGGCCTTGAGCTTGGTGCCGTCCACCGCCACGGTGCCCAGCTTGACCAGGCCGCACTCGCGCGCCAGGCGCACCACCTGCACGAACAACGCCGCCAGTTCCTCCAGGTGCAGTGCCCGGAAGTCCGAGAGCGTGCGGTGCGCCGGGTAGTTCTCTGCAGCCAACACCCGCAGCGCAACGTCTTCGTGCAGCTTGGCCGCGAGCTTGCGCGAACTGAAGGTGCCGGTGGCGTAGCCGTAGATCAGCACCTTGACCATCATGGCCGGGTGGAACGGCTGATTGCGCGGCCCACCCTTGGCGTATCGCGCATGGAAGGCGCTCAGATCCAGGCTGTCGACGCTGTCGCTGATGAAGTACGCCAGGTGCCCTTCGGGCAGCCAGTCTTGAAGTGCGTCAGGAAGCAGTCTTTGCTGCTGAGGCTCGTAGGGCAGGTAGCTGATGGGCATGCGCCCAAATCTATCAAGCCTCTGCGCGCTCGTCACGCTTCTGCCGCGCAGGCTCCTAGTCTTACTGTGTTAAATATTTAGGGCTCGTTGGTGCCGAAGACAACAGGGACATCGGGGCAGGTTACGAGCCAGCAGTGCGCCGATACGCAATCGCAAGCTCGTGATGGAGGATGGGACGTGGCGCTGCGCCCTCTGGGCTTCCCCGAGGTTTGTAATGCGTGGGTAGGGCAGGCTCTTGGCGTGCGGAGTTTTTTTTACCCCCGACCTCGTCGGGGTGCTGCAGCCGCTGCGCCAGCAGGAAGCCGTAGGCGGCAATGCTGAGACTGGCGTGATGATGAAAGCCGCGCCAGCCCCGGCCTTCGTACTGTCCAAGGCCCAGGTCCTGCTTGAGATCCTGGTAGTCACGCTCGATGCGCCAGCGCATCTTGGCCTCGTAGACCATGCGCTCCAGCGACGTGTCCTCGGGCAGCGTGGACAACCAGTACTTCAGCGGCTCTTCGTGGCCCTCGGGCCACTCGATGAGCAGCCATTGCGGCTCGCGCAGCTCGCTGCGCCGCTGGTCGCGGTGCGCTGCACGGACCCGCACGCGCGTGAAGTGCGAGCGCAGCGCGGCGTTCGTGC
Organism: Variovorax sp. WS11; assembly: GCF_010499245.1. Taxonomy (GTDB): domain Bacteria; phylum Pseudomonadota; class Gammaproteobacteria; order Burkholderiales; family Burkholderiaceae_C; genus Variovorax. The sequence continues at coordinate 636,768 of NZ_JAAGOW010000003.1, read as the reverse complement.
CCTCGCGCCAGGTCACTTCTTGCCAGTCGTCGGGCTCGATGTCGAAGGCCACGTCCTTGACCGTGCGGGGCCGGTGCTCGGGGGCGGTGGCGTCGCCGCGGCGCAGCCGCCGTGGCACGCGGCCCCTACCGCTGTAAGGCTTGGGCGGCAGGGGTTCGTGCCCGGGCGGCCATACCGTGACGCTGCCCGTCACCCCCACAACGTAGCGCAATCCAAGCTCGTCCAGGCGTTCGCGAAACGCCGTGTCCACGCCGTAGCCCGCGTCGGCCAGCACGCAGTGCCTCGGCGCCCCCTGAGCCACCAGGTGCTCGATCTGCTGCAGCGCGATTTGAGGCTTGGTGGCGAACTCGATTGCCTCGGGCACGCCGGCCTTCTCGCGTCTGGCCTGGTCGTCGGCCCACTCCTGGGGAAGGTACAGCTGCCACGCCACCGGAATGCTGGCCGCCGCGCAGGCCAGCGACACGCTCACCGCCACCTGGCAGTTGTCCTGCTTGCCCAGCATCCCGCAGTATTGGCGCGCGACGCCCACCGAGTGCCGCCCCTGCTTGGGAAATCCTGTGTCATCGATGATCCACCAACCGCCGTCGCTGAAATCCATCAGAGGCACGACCCACTGGCATATCCCCAGCAGCATGCGCTCATCCGACCAATTCGCGTCGGCCACGAAGTGGTGCAGCGACTGGTGGCGCGAACGCACATTCAGCGGGTCCATATGTGCCGCCATCGGCTCCACGCTCTTGCGCTGCAGCGGCGACATCAGCCCCGTGGTGTACCCGCGCAGCCCGGCGTGCCGATCTGAATGTCCCAGGCCTTCGCTCAGATGGGCCATGTACCGCTCGAATTCCTGCAAGTCTTCCATCAAGGTTCGCCCTTCTCCTGAAGAAGTGCGCATAATGCCTTGATTTCACTCAAATTACTAACACAGTAAGACTAGCCGTCCAGCCCGCCGGCTGCATTGAGCTGCGGGGTGCCGGTGGTGAGCGTCGCCCGGCTGGCGTTGATGAAGGAGCCGCCATCGACGGCGATGCCCGCGGGGTTGGCGACGATCACCTCGGCGCGCTGGCCGCCCACCTCGATGGCCCCGCGCAGCTGCGTTGGGTTGCCGCTCGTGATCTCGTTGAGGATGATCCGCGCCGGCCCGGTCGCCAGATAGGGATTGGCCTGCACCCAGCCGCCCAATTGGGTCTGCACATCGCTGCGGCTGTTGTTGAGGATGACGCCGCCCCGCTGGACGTCGAACTGGTTGTAGAGGTTGCGCGAGACGCCGGCGGCCGAGGGGGTTTGGATGTTGACCAGCGGCACGCCGTTGGGCGCCACCAGCACGGTGGGCCGCAGGCCCGGCGCCACGCCCGGCGCGTCCACGATCTGGGCTTGGCCGGGTAGCGCCACCAGCACGCCAAAAAGAGCGCCCGCCGCGATCGCGGGCGTTGTGCCGGTTGCCTTGCCCGCGCTCCTGGCCGTTTCCTGCACCACCATGCGCAGGCCGCGCGCGGCATTGAAGACGACCCTGTGAAGATACTTGTTCAACTCTTTGCCTCCCAACATCCGGGGGAGGCCAAGCCAACGCGTCAGCGCTGCGGCCCCACTCCCGTCGAGGGGCCGGATTCTGGGGCCGATCAGCTCAGATTACTCATGAGTCAGTAATTTAGCGGACGATTGTGAAACTTGCTCGGCCTCATAGAGTCCAATGGCTGATGAAACGAGACGGTCGCACTCTGGCCCACAACACGCTTGAGGAAATGCGTGTTGTGGCTGTTCAGCGCATGAACGAGGGAGAGCACCCCGCGGCTGTGGCCGCATCCTTTGGCATGAACCGATCGTGGGCGTACAAGTGCAAAGCGGCGGCGCGCGGACGTGGCCGTGGACTGAAGGCTCTGCGGTCGACCAAAGGGACGGGGCGGCCTCGAAAGCTCACCAGCGCCCAGGAGCGGCAAGTCTTTCGATGGGTCAATGGCAAGCGCCCCGATCAGTACGGCTTTGACTTTGGACTGTGGACCCGGCAGATCGTCCAAGAACTTCTGCTCGCGCGCTTTGAAGTGAGCCTGTCGCTCGCCTCGATTGGCGCGCTGCTTGCACGCTTGGGGCTGACCACGCAAAAGCCACTGCAACGCGCCTATCAGCGCGACCCCGCTGCGGTTGCTCGATGGAAAAGCGAGATCTTTCCCGCGATTGCCACCGAGGCGCAAGCCAGTGAGGCGGAAATCTTGTTCTGGGATGAATCCGGATTCCGAGCCGACTCGGTGCATGGCAAGACGTGGGCCAAGAAAGGACAGACCCCCGTCATTGATCGGCCGGGGCAGCGTCAGAGCATCAGCGCGGCGTCCGCCGTCACCGCAAAGGGCGCTTTCTGGTTTGCGACTTATTCCGGCGCGTTGACTGGTGAGTTGTTTGTCGAATTGCTCAAACAGTTGATGCGAAAGCGCAGAAAGCCGGTGCGCCTGATTGTGGATGGACTTCCCGCGCACAAGAAGGCCATCGTGAAGGAATACGTAGCCAGCACCGCCGGCAAACTCACGCTGCACTTCTTGCCCGGCTATGCGCCTGACCTGAATCCCGACGAGTTGGTCTGGAGCCATGCCAAGCGCACAGGAGTTGCTCGCTCGCCTTTGAAAGCGGGCGAGAAGCTGCAGTGCCGAGTTGACGGTCAACTGCAGGCCATCGCCGAAGACAGCGCCTTGGTTCGTTCCTTTTTCAGGCATCCATCTGTCTCCTATATTTCTGACCTATGAGTAAATCTGGTCTTTTGTCGCTGAATTGTTGCCGGGCTCACCGTTTCCGGCGTACCGCAGTGCCGGCTCCCGAGCGCTCTCCGAGCTACAGGGACGTCAGGCACGCGCTTTTTCGCAGAGAACAAATGTTTCCCCAGCCAGCAGCGAATGAGCGGTCCCGGCTTCGGCCGCCAGCTCTTGTGCCGTCGCGACTTCGATCGGCGTGAGCTCGAAGCGCTGCAGGAAGCCGTCGATGCGCTCCACTTCGATGGACCAGGCGAAGGGTTCGCTGCGCCACGCCAGCCACCGTTCGACCCAGCGGCTGCGCGGGCGAAAGCCGGTGCTGCCGTCGGGCCACTTCGACATGAAGCTGAACACCATCCGGGTCGACGGCGCACGCAACGCCGCGAGTGCCTGGAACAGCCGGTCGATGGCTTCGGGAGAAAGGTACATCAGCACCCCTTCGGCGATGACCAGGGTAGCGCGACTGTCGTCGAAGAGTTCGGTGGGCAGTGGATCGGTCGCGAGGTCGACGGCGACGAAGCGCAGGTTGGGCGCGAGCTCGCCGCCCAGCGCACGCCGCTTGGCACCTTGCGTTGCCGGGTGGTCGATCTCGATCCAGTCGATGCGCGGGAACTCCGCCGCCAGGCGCAGGGCCAGCGTGTCGAAGCCGGCACCCATGACAACGACGCGCTGGAAGCCGCTGGCGATGGACTCGCGGCATCGGCGTTCGATCCAGCGCTTGCGGTGCCAGTAGTGGGCCGTGATGCCGGGCAGGACCAGGTGCTCGACCATGCGCCACAGCACACGCGCGGGAGCGAAGGATGCGCTCTTCGCGAGCATCCGGTCGGCGCGGCTGCCGGACAGAAAGCGCTCGCACAACGCGCGCGCGCCCGGCGCGACCAGTGCGGCCGTGTGCGGATCGCTGGCCAGCAGGATCGTGCTGGCCGCGATCAGCTTGGCCGTGCTGCTGGCTTGATCGGACTTCATGCCGATGCGCTTTCACACGCGAGCGCATCGGGGCAGGGCGGCGCGAACGCATCGCGGTAGTGCGCATACCAGGTGCTGGCGAACAGCTCCTGCGGGTCGTATTCGAGCTTCTTTGCAAGCCACGTGCCGAACTGCGGATAGCACCGCTGCACCTGTGCGGCCGATGCGTAGCGGTGATAGGTAAGAAAGAAGCTGCCTCCGAGTTCGGTGGAGGCGTCGATCAAGGCGCGGAACGTGTCCGCCGTGCGGGCGAGTCCCGCCGTGTCGTGCGGCGTTCTCAGATTGAAGACGATGCACGCGAAGTCGTCTTTGGCCCACGGAAGGTACGAGGTGGTGTCGCGAAGGATCGACCGGATGGTCCCGTAGATCACCTCGGTGCCGAACACGCGAAGCACTTCGCGCGCCCGCTGCATGAACGGCAGCAGTCGATGGCGCGGCACGTAGTGCTCGCCGATGACCAGCGTCTCATTCGGGGCAACTCCACCAGCCTGCGTGCCGGCGAGAAAGTCGGCGTAGCTCGGGATGTAGGTGCTGAGCTGCATGGTGTCCGACCCGTAGAGCTTGCCGTGGGTGTCGAGGTAGTGCCTCGCGTATTGCGCAAAGGCCGCCTTCTTGTCGTGGTGCGCGAGCTCGAGCAGCTTCAGCCACGCATCGGCTGAGAGGTCCGCCGCCGCATCCTCGCGCGCGCCGGCTGCCTGCGCTGGCTTGTAGCAGGCGAGGACGCCGCGGCGCAGGAAGTGATCGTCATGCGCATCGATGGCGAACTGGAAGTCGCCGTACAGGCAGCCCTCGTCGGCACGGCGAAAAACGGCGTTCACCGCATCGTCCAGGTCGAGCACGTCGACGATGCGCCTGACAAGAAGACGCGGCGACAGACACAAGGTTGCGGCGTAGACGATGCCGAAGAGGCCCCAGCCGCCGATCGCCAGCGAGAACAGTTCGGGGTTGTGGCTGCGGCTGCAGAACACCACGTCACCGCGCGCGTCGACGAGCGTGAGGTCCTCGATGTCGTTGCCCAGTGGCTGCATTCCCAGGCCGCGCCCATGCGCATTCGCTGCAATGGAGCCGCCCAGCGTGACCTCGTCGACGCCCGTCTGCTTTTGCCGGATGCCCCAGTGCCCCTCGCTGCCGGCCTCCATGGCGTGCGTCGCTTCGATGATGCGCGGCCACATGGCACCGGCTTCGATCTCCAGCAAGCCGAGCCGCGGGTCGACCTTCAGCACCTTGTCCAGGGCCCGCATGTCGATGTGGACGGAATCGGCTGCAAACTGCTGGCCGCCCATGGCGTGCCGGCCGCCGGCGACCGAGATGCGACGGCCAGCGCCAGCTGCCTGCCTGACCGTCGCCTGCAACTCGGGCAGCGTCCGGGGTTTGCACACCTGCGCAACCAGGGTGGCGTTCAACTGGGAATGGACGTCGTTGAGAATTTGCTTCATCGCTGCCGCTCGGAGGCGGTGGGTTGTGGTGATGGGCGCATCATTGCCAAGCCATCCCAGCCGGCTTCAAGCGTCGTCGTGAAGGTGGCCGAATACGCGCCGCGGCGTACCGGATGCCGATACCGATGCCCGCTTACCCGCTCTTTCAGATCAGATTTCGCATCGCCTGCGCCGTCTCGCGCAGCAGGGGTAGTACGCGGGCGACCGCATCGTCGCTGCTTTCGTGACCCATCGGCATGGTGATGTTGAGCGCGCCCACCAGCTCGCCGTGCCGGTCGCGTAGCGGCACCGCGATGCCGCGCGAGTTGAGGTCCAACTGTTGCTCGGACAGTGCCCAGCCCTGCGCGCGGATGCGCGCCAGCTCCAGCTTCATGCGCTCCTTGCTCGAGATGGTGTGCGAGGTGAAGACGGTCAGCTCGTGCGTGGCCAGCCAGTGGCCGCGCTCTTCGTCGCTGCGCATCGCCAGCATCAGCATGCCCGAGGCCGTGACCTGCGCCGGCACGCGCGCGCCCAGCACGTAGCCGGTGCTCATGCTGCGGTTGGGGCCGTTGCGTGCGATGTAGACCACCTCGTCGCCGTCCATCACGCTGAGGTAGGCGATCTCGTGCGTGCCCGCCGCCACGCGCTGCAGGAAGGGCTGCACGATGCGCGGCAGCCGCGCCGACTCCAGGTACGACTGCCCCAGGCGCAGCACCCGCGGCGTCAGCCAGAAGAGCTTGCCGTCGCCCGCCACATAACCCATGTGCTGCAGCGTCAGCAGGTAGCGCCGGGCGGCGGTGCGGGTCATGCCGGTGCGCTGGCCCGCCTCGCTGGCGGTCATGCGCGGGTGGGCGTCGTCGAAGGCCTCGATGACCGACACGCCGCGCTCCAGGCCGGCGATCCAGTCGCGCTTGTCGAGTCCGGGCGGGGCAGGGGAGGCGTCGATGGTCATTGGGGACAAACCCTGGATTCGTTCGATTATCGATCGCGTTCGAGCGATGAGCGCGCTATTCTGCTTCCTTCCTCTTGGGTCGCGCAAGCCGGCGTCCTACATTAGCGGCGCTCCCCGGCAATTTGCGCGATAGCCGAACAACACCGAGCGAGACAAAACCCATGTTCCCCTTCATCGCAGGCAGCACCGACCTCTACCTGATCCCCGGCGATCCGGTGACCAACGTTCGCCTGCCGCGCATGTTCAACGCCGTCTTCGAGCGCTTCGGCATCGACGCGGTAATGGCACCGGCACGCGTGGCGACACGCGACTTCGCAGTCTTCGTCAAGGCCTCGTTCCTCGCCAAGAACGTGCGTGGCATGGTGATCGCACCGCCGCACAAGCCGCTGGCGGTGGACCTGCTCGACGGCGCCGGCCTGTTCGGCCGGGTGGCCGGCTCGGTCAACGTGGTCAAGCGCATCGCCAACGGCGAGCTCGAAGGCGACCTGTTCGACGGCGAAGGCCTGCTGGGCGCGCTGGACCACTACAACATCCCCTTCCGCGGCAAGCGCGTGCTGATCCTGGGAGCCGGCGTCAGCGCGGCGGCGGCCGGCGTGGCGCTGGCCGAGGGCGGCACGGTCAATGGCGCCGAGCACATCGCCTTTCATGACATCTCGGCCGGCAAGGCCGCCGGCGTCGCGGCCAAGCTCGATGCCTTCTTCGACGCCACCACCGTCGCGGTCGACAGCAGCGATCCGGCCGGCTACGACCTGGTCGTCAACGCCACGCCGCTGGGCCTGAAGGAGGGCGATGCCCTGCCGGTCGACGTGGCGCGCATGGAGCCGCACGCGGCGCTGTTCGACATCCTGCTGCGCAACCAGCCCACGCCGCTGGTGCAGGCGGCCCGCGCGCGCGGCCTCAATGCCCAGGCCGGCTTCGAGATGCTGATCCAGCAGATGCCGTACTACCTCGACTTCTTCGGCCACACGGCCGCGGCGCATGGCGTGCGCGAGGACGCGCGCTTCCTGCGCGAGCTGATCTATCCCCAGGCGATGGCGGCGGAGATCGACGCGCCGCTGCGCTACCACTCCGACAGCGTCGCCTGACAGGCACGCCCACCACACCATGGCCATTTCGCTCGACCGCTTCGGCTTCAACACCGTCACCATGGGGGGGGACCTCGGCCACAAGCTCGAATGCATGAAGGCCGCGGGCTTCGCCGGCGTCGAGCTGTGGGCGCGCGACCTGATCGCCCATCCGGCCGGCGTCGAGAAAGCGGCCGAGCTGGTGAAGTCCAGCGGCCTGAAGGTGACCGACTTCCAGCCGCTGCGCGACTTCGAATGCGCGCCCGACGCCATGCGTCCGCACCGGCTCGAGATGGCGCGCGAGCAGCTGCGCCAGATGGCGCTGGTCGGCACCGACCTGCTGCTGGTCTGCTCCACCACCTCGCCGCTGGCCATCGACGACCCCGAGCGTGCGGCCGAGGACCTGCGCACCCTGGCCACGCTGGCCACGCCGCTGGGCATTCGCATCTGCTACGAGGCGCTGTCCTGGGGCCGGCACGTGAACCGCTGGCACCAGGCCTGGGACATCGTGCGCCGCTGCAACCGGCAGAACGTGGGCCTCAACCTCGACAGCTTCCACATGTCGGTGCACGGCGACGACACGCCCGAGACGCTGGCGCAGCTGGCCGAGGTGCCGGTGGAAAAGATCTTCCTGGTGCAGCTGGCCGACTACTTCTTCGAGTACAGCGACCGCCAGGCCGACATGATCGAACTCGCGCGCCACCAGCGCCTCTTCCCCGGCGAAGGCCTGCACGACGTGCGCGACCTGGTGCAGCTGCTGGAGCAGAAGGGCTACCGCGGCCACTACACCTTCGAAGTCTTCAACGACGACTACGTGAACTCCGACCCGATGGTGGTCGGCCAGCGCGGCATGAAGAGCGCGCGCTGGATCAGCGAGTCGGTCATCGGCGCATAGAAAACAAGGGCAGCAACAGGAGACAAGCAATGACAAAAATCTTTTCGTGGTACTGCCGAGGGCTCGAGGGCCTGATGGCGCTGATGCTCGCCATCATGGTCGTGATGGTGTTCGGTAACGTGGTGCTGCGCTACGGCTTCAATTCGGGCATCACGGTGTCGGAGGAAGTGTCGCGCTGGCTCTTTGTCTGGATGACTTTCCTGGGCGCCATCGTCGCGGTGCGCGAGCACGGCCACCTGGGCACCGACATGCTGATCGCCAAGCTGCCGACCTGGGGCAAGAAGCTGTGCCTGGTGGTGGCGCACGTGCTGATGCTCTTCGCCTCGTACCTGCTGCTCACCGGCAGCTGGCAGCAGACGCTGATCAACTGGGACGTGAGCGCGCCCACCACGGGCGCCTCGGTCGCCATCTTCTACGTCGTCGGCGTGTTGTTCGGCGTCTCGGCCATCGTGTTCCTGCTGTACGACCTGTGGCGCGCGCTGAGCGGCCAGCTGAGCGACGCCGAGCTCGTGATGGTGCACGAGTCGGAAGAGCAGGGCGACATCGACAAGATCAACGCCGAGCTGGCCCGCCGCGATGCCGAAGAGGCCGCGCAGCGCCGCACCAACAACCCGAAGAACGGACGCTGACATGACGATTGCCATCTTCCTCGGTGCCCTGCTGGGCGCCATGGCCATCGGCGTGCCGATCGCCTATTCGCTGCTGCTGTGCGGCGCCGCGCTGATGTGGCACCTGGATCTGTTCGATGCGCAGATCCTGGCGCAGAACGTGATCAACGGCGCCGACAGCTTCCCGCTGCTGGCCGTGCCTTTCTTCATGCTGGCCGGCGAGGCCATGAACCAGGGCGGGCTGTCGCGGCGCATCGTGAACCTGGCGCTGGCGGTGGTGGGACATGTACGCGGCGGTCTCGGCTACGTCGCGATCGTGGCGGCCTGCATCCTATCGGCGCTGTCGGGCTCCGCGGTGGCCGATGCGGCCGCGCTGTCGGCGCTGCTGATCCCGATGATGGTGGCCGCCGGCCACGACAAGGCGCGCTCGGGCGGCCTGATCGCGGCTTCCGGCGTGATCGGCCCGATCATCCCGCCCTCGATCGGCTTCGTGATCTTCGGCGTGGCGGCCAACGTGTCGATCTCCAAGCTGTTCCTGGCGGGCATCTTCCCCGGCATCCTGATCGGCGCGTCGCTCTGGTTCACCTGGTGGTGGCTGGTGCGCAGGGAAACGATCCAGCCGCCGCCGCGCAAGTCCAGGGGCGAGGTGCTCAAGGCGCTGCGCGACTCCTTCTGGGCGCTGCTGCTGCCTTTCATCATCCTGATCGGGCTGCGCTTCGGCATCTTCACGCCGACCGAGGCGGCCGTGGTCGCGGCGGTGTACGCGATCTTCGTCGCCACCGTGATCTACCGCGAGCTCAAGCCCTCGCAGTTCTACGGCATGTTCGTTTCCGCCGCCAAGACCAGCGCGATCGTGATGTTCCTGGTGGCCGCCGCCATGGTTTCGGCCTGGCTCATCACCGTGGCCGACTTGCCGAGCAAGCTGGTGGCGCTGCTGCAGCCGCTGATCGCCAGCCCGATGCTGCTGATGTTCGTCATCATGCTGCTGGTGATCGCGGTCGGGACGGCCATGGACATGACGCCCACCATCCTGATCCTCACGCCGGTGCTGATGCCGGTGATCAAGGCCGCGGGCATCGACCCGATCTACTTCGGCGTGCTGTTCATCATCAACAACTCGATCGGCCTCATCACGCCGCCGGTGGGCACGGTGCTCAACGTGGTGGCCGGGGTGGGGCGCATGAAGATGGACGAAGTCACCCGCGGCGTGCTGCCCTTCGCCATTGCCGAGTTCGCCATGATGTTCCTCATGGTGCTGTTCCCCCAGCTCGTCATCTGGCCGGCGCGCCTGCTCAGCGGCTGAGAATTTTTTTGCTTCCCCGATTCAACCCAAGGAGACTCACGTCATGAAAAACATCTTTCGCAATACCTTGATCGCCGTGGCCGCCGCCGTCGCCATGGGCGGTGCCGCCGCCCAGGTGAAGGAGCGCACGCTCAAGTTCGCCTTCCAGAACCAGACCGGCCACCCGCAGGCGCAGGGCGCGCAGAAGTTCGCCGACCTGGTGGCAGAGAAATCGGGCAAGAAGATCACGGTCAAGCTGTTCCCCGGCGGCACGCTGGGCGGCGACTTGCAAACCGTGTCTGCACTGCAGGGCGGCACCATCGAGGTCACGGTGCTCAACGCCGGCATCCTCACGGCGCAGGTGAAGGAATTCGCGGCCTATGACTTCCCCTTCTTGTTCAACAGCGCGCAAGAGGCCGATGCCGTGACCGACGGCCCCTTCGGCAAGAAGCTGCTCGCCAAGCTCGACGAGAAGAACCTGCATGGCCTGGGCTACTGGGACCTGGGCTTCCGCAACCTCACCAACAGCAAGCGCGCGATCGCCAAGGCCGAGGACATCGCCGGCCTCAAGATCCGCGTGATCCAGTCGCCGATCTACATCGACCTCTTCAACACGCTGGGCGCCAACGCCACGCCGATGCCCTTCCCGGAGCTGTACTCGGCGCTGGACCAGAAGGCGGTCGACGGCCAGGAGAACCCCAACACCGTGATCGCCTCCTCGAAGTTCGCCGAGGTGCAGAAGCACATCACGCAGACCCGCCACATCTACAACCCGCAGGCGCTGATCATCAGCAAGAAGGCCTGGGACGGCATGAGCGCCGAGGAAAAGAAGATCATCGAGGACTCGGCGGCCGAAGCCACGAAGTTCCAGCGCGAGACCTCGCGCGCGGCGGCCGACACCGCGCTCGAGTCGCTCAAGAAGGCCGGCATGACCGTCACCGAGCTGCCGCCGGCCGAGATGGCCAAGCTGCGCGACAAGGTCAAGCCCGTGATCGACAAGTACTCGGCCTCGGTCGGCGAGGCGACGGTGAAGGAATTGATGGCCGAGGTGGCTAAAGTCCGCAAGTAGGCCCGGGCGTCGGGCCTGAAGGAGAGCACCATGGGGAAGCTGCGTCTCGCGATCGCCGGGGCCGGTCTGATCGGCCGGGCCCACTGGAAGCGCATGCTCGCGAGCAGCGCCTGCGAGCTCGCGGCCTTCGCCGATCCTTTCCCCAGTACGGCCGCGCTGGCTGCCGAGGCCGGCGTGCCCCTGTACCCGGCGCTCGAGGCGATGCTGGCCGCCGAACGGCCCGACGGCGTGATCCTGGCCACGCCGAACGCATTGCACGTGTCGGGCGCGCTGGCCTGCGTCGAGGCCGGCGTGCCGGCGCTCGTCGAAAAGCCCGTGGGTGGCTCGCTGGCCGATGCCAGGCAGCTGGCCGACGCGGCCGAAGCAGCCGGCGTGCCGATCCTGGTCGGCCACCACCGGCGCCACAGCGGCATCCTGGAAGCCGCCTGCGACACCATCGCCAGCGGCCGCCTGGGCCGGCTGGTGGCGGTGACCGCCAGCGCCACCTTCCACAAGCCCGACGACTATTTCGACGCCGACTGGCGTCGGCTGAAGGGTGGCGGCCCGATCCTGATCAACCTGGTCCACGAGATCGACAACCTGCGCGCGCTGGTGGGCGAGATCGTCGAGGTGCAGGCCTTCGGCTCCCACGCCGTGCGCGGCTTCGAGGTCGAGGACACGGTCGCCATCAACCTGCGCTTCGCCAACGGCGCGCTCGGCACCTTCATGCTGTCGGACGCGGCGGCGAGCCCGCGCAGCTGGGAGCAGAACTCGGGCGAGAACGCCGCCTTCGAGCAGCACCCCGACCAGGACTGCTACGTGATCGCCGGCACGCGCGGTTCGCTGCAGGTGCCCACGATGTGCCTCTACGAGTACCTGGGCCCGGCCTCCTGGCAGAACCCGCTGGTGAAGAGCCGGGTCGAGATCCGCGAGACCGATCCGCTGACACACCAGCTCGAACATTTTTGCGCCGTCGTGCGGCGCGAGCTCCCGCCGCGCGTCACGGTGCGCGACGCCATCCGCACGCTGGCCGTCACGCTGGCCGTCGAAGAGGCGGCACGAACAGGCCTTCGGGTCCCCATCACACCATGACCAACATTTCAGGCAAGACCACCCTCATCGCGCACATCGGCTATCCGACCGAGAGCTTCAAGGCGCCGATGATCTACAACCCCTGGTTCGAGGCTCGCGGCATCGACGCGGTGGTCGTGCCCATGGGCGTCAAGCCCGAGGACTACGTGGCCTTCTTTCCCTTGCTGTTCCGCATGAGCAACATCCGCGGCGCGCTGGTGACCATGCCCCACAAGGTCACCACCATGGCACTGGTCGACGAGCTCACGCCCGCCGCGAAGATCGCCGGCGCTTGCAACGCGGTGCGTAAGGAGGCCGACGGCCGGCTGATCGGCGACCAGTTCGACGGCGCCGGCTTCGTGCGCGGCGTGCAGCGCAAGGGCTGCAAGCTGGAAGGCGCGCGCGTGCTGGTCTCGGGCAGCGGCGGCGTGGGTTCGGCCATCGCAGCCTCGCTGGCCGCGGCCGGCGTGGCCGAGCTCTCGCTCTTCGACACGCGGGCCGAATCGGCCGAGGCGCTGGGCGAGCGGCTGAAGGCGCATTACCCCGCGCTGCGCGTGGCCTGCGGCTCCAAGGACCCGGCCGGCCACGACCTGGTGGTCAATGCCACGCCGCTGGGCATGAAGGCGGACGATCCGCTACCCTTCGACGTCGACCGCATCGCGCCCTCGACCTTCGTCGGCGAGGTCGTGATGAAATCCGAATACACGCCGCTGCTGCGTGCCGCCAAAGACAAGGGCTGCTCGGTGCAGGTCGGCACCGACATGCTGTTCGAAATGATCCCCGCCTACCTCGAGTTCTTCGGCTACGGCACCGCCACGCCGGACGAGCTGCGAGCGACTGCGCGAGTGGCTTACTGAGCATTTCCATGAGCATCTTCGAGGGCTTCCTCTCCACCTCCGAAACCTTGGCCGCCTTCAGCGACCACGCCTTCGTCGCTGCCATGCTGCGCTTCGAGTCCGCGCTGGCGAGCGCGCAGGCGGCCGAGGGCCTGATCCCCGAATCGGCGGCGCGCTCCATCGTCGGCAGCTGCAAGGTCGAGCTCTTCGACGTCGCCAAGATCGTGCGCGACAGCGGGCGCGCCGGCAGCGTCGCGATCCCGCTGGTCAAGAGCCTCAAGGAGTCGGTCGGCCTCTTCAATGCCGAGGCCGTGCCCTTCGTGCATTTCGGCAGCACCAGCCAGGACGTGATCGACAGCGCGATGGCCCTGGTCACGCGCGAGGCCGTGGCGCTGGTCGAGGCCGACCTGCGCAAGGCCGCGCAGGCGCTGCTCGCGCATGCGAAGCAGCACGCCGCCACGCCCATCCTCGCGCGCACGCTGATGCAGCCGGCCTCGGTGACCAGCTTCGGCCTCAAGTGCGCCGGCTGGGCCGCGCCGCTGGTGCGCAGCCGCGCGCGGCTTGCCGAGGCGGCGCGCCGCGCACTGCAGGTGCAACTCGGCGGCGCCGTCGGCACGCTCGCGCAGATGAAAGGGCAGGGGCCCGCGGTGCGCCGCCGCATGGCGCAGGAGCTGGGCCTGGGCGACCCTGGCCAGACCTGGCACACGCAGCGCGACGAATGGGTGGCGCTCGGCTGCGAGCTGGGCCTGATGGTCGGCAGCCTCGGCAAGATCGCCAGGGACATCGCGCTCATGGGCCAGTACGAAGTCGGCGAAGTCGCCGAGCCCAGCGAGCCCGGCCGCGGCGGCTCGTCCGCCATGCCGCACAAGCGCAATCCCGTGGCCTCGATGGTGGCGCTGGCCGCCGCGCAGCGTGCGCCGCAGCGCGTGGCCGCGTTGCTGGCCGCCATGCCGCAAGAGCACGAGCGCGCCCTGGGGGCCTGGCAGGCCGAGCTGGCCGAATGGCCCCAGTTGCTGATGAGCGCGCACGGCAGCGTGCGCGCCCTGGCCGCCGCGTTGCCGGGCCTGCAGGTCGACGCCGCGCGCATGCGTGGCAACATCGAGCGCTTGCGCGCCGAGCTGCCGGCCGAGGCCGCCGATGAGTGGTTCGACCCGGCCATGGCCGGCGCGGCCTCCACCATCGCGCTGGCGCAGGTTCATGCCCTGCAGGACCAGCTGAACCAAGGGAACAACGCACGATGACCGCATCCTCCTCACCGCCCGCCGGCGACTACGAAGCCGGCCTCCTCAACCGCCGCCGCATCCTCGGCGATGCCTGGGTCGACAAGTCCCTGGCCAACCGCAACGCCTTCAACAGCGAGTTCCAGGAACTGATCACGCGCCACGCGTGGAACGACATCTGGGGCCGCCCGGCCCTCGGCGACAAGACGCGCCGCTTCATGGTGTTGTCGATGATGCTGGGCATCCATGCCTACGAGGAATTCGCGATGCACGTGCGCGCCGCGCTCGACGGCCCGCCCGAGTCGCGCCTGTCGCCCGACGAGATCAAGGAAGTGATCATGATGGCCGCCATCTACTGCGGCGTGCCGGTGGCCAACCATGCCTTCGGCATCGCCACCGCGATCCTGCGCGAGAAGGGTCTGCTCGAAGAACGCAGCAAGGAGGACAAGGCATGACTCGTCTGAACGTGCTGCGCGAGGGCGAGGGGCCCATCGTCGTGCTGAGCCATGCACTGGGCTGCGACCTGCACATGTGGGACGGCGTGGCCGAGGTGCTGGCGCGGGCCCATACGGTGCTGCGCTACGACCACCGCAACCACGGCGCTTCGGAGGTGGTGCCCGGCCCGCTGAGCCTGCAGGAGCTGGCCGACGATGCCGCTGCGCTCATCGCGCGCGAGACCGAGGGCGAGCCGGTGCATTTCGTCGGGCTCTCGATGGGCGGCATGACGGCGCAGGCGCTGGCGCCGAAGCATCCCGAGCTGCTGCGCAGCGTGGTGATCGCGAACTCCTCCGCCTGGTACACCGACCGCGCACCGTGGCGCACACGCGTCGAGACGGTGCAGGCGCAGGGCGTGGCGGCCATCGCGCCCGGCGCCGTCGCGCGCTGGCTCACCCCCGCCTACGTGAGCACGCCCGAGGGCACCGAGACGGCGCGCCGCCTGCACGACACCCTGGTCGCTACCGACGCGGCCGGCTACATCGCCAGCTGCGAGGCGGTGGCCGCCATCGACTTTCGCGAGAGCAACCGCACCCTCCGCACGCCCACGCTGGTGATTGCCGGCAACCAGGACGAGGCCACCCCGCCCGTCATGTCCGAGGCCATGGCGCAGGCCATTCCCGGCGCGAAGCTGGCCCGCATCGACGCCGCGCACCTCAGCGCGGTGGAGCGGCCGGTGGAATTCGCCCAGCTGCTGATCGACTTCTGGCGCGGCCTTTGAAGCGCTGAAGGGGCCATGGAACCTTAGAGCTTCCCGCGTTACTCAGGCAGGAGTACCTCCTTTGCGAGGGGGTACGACCATTTCACTGCCGGAGTCACGCTTGTGAGCTTTCATTTCGATCCCCAGTACGTCAGCCAGCGCCTCGGCGAGGTCGGGCCCGACGCCGAGAACCTCTCGGTCATCGTCCAGGACCACTGCTGTCCGGTTAAAAGTTGAACAGATTCAACTGGTTAGCGAGGTCAGGCGGTTCCGAATGGGACAGATCGGCCTGCAAGGCGCATGAGAGCTGGGTTTTCTCGAATACCGAGACCGACAATATCTGTAGACAAGTGTAGAGAGAGGCATCGAGTTGAAGCTCCTTCCTGACAATGGCGATGAGCACGTAAGTGGCGACGGCGCACCAGACCTGCGTCTTTACCGCGTTCTCGCTGTTGCCCATGAAGTGTTTGATGCGCAGGTGCTGCTTGATCCACTTGAACAAGGGGGCGACATTCTGCCCGTCAACATCTCTCGCATGACATCGTAGTGCGCTACCGCTTCCACCCTCTTGTGGGTGGGAGCCTCGCGGTGGTCAGGGTGCACGACGTCTGCGGCGAGCCCTGCTACGTCATCCGGCGGCACGATGGCACGACGGTGTCCGTCCCCGCGTGGATGACCGAGCTTTCGGCGGGCGACGTGCAAATCGTCGAGCAATCGCGCTTGCCGCTTGCAACGCTGCTGGAGCTGCGCCGCTGGGTATCGACGTTCCTATCCTCACGGGTTTGCACAAACCCTACAGGAGAGCGCGATGCCGCCACGCCCGATGGCCCAGACAGTGCTGTTCGACGACGCCGAAGAGCAACCTCTGCCACAACTGCCGCAGGACGTTCAGATCCATCTGCTGCAGCAGATGGTGCAGTGGATGCGAGTCGTCGCCGTGGCGATCAACAAGGGAGAACGCGATGAACAAGATCACCGCTGAGCATCTGTCGCGGCGGGCGTGCGTGTATGTTCGCCAATCGACGCCGGACCAAGTTCACAACAACCTCGAGAGCCAGCGTCGGCAGTACGCGCTGGTCGATCGTGCTCGGCAACTGGGATGGGAGCGCGTGGAGGTCATCGACGACGATCTTGGCCGCTCCGGTTCAGGCACGCTGCGTCCGGGCTTCGAGCGTTTGCTGGGGTTGCTGTGCGACGGCGAGGTCGGCGCGGTGCTGAGCATCGAAGCGTCGCGCCTGGCGCGCAACGGGCGCGACTGGCACACGTTGCTGGAGTTCTGCAGCGTCGTGGGGACGTTGCTCATCGATGCGGATGGCATCTATGATCCCGCGCAGATGAACGACCGGCTGCTGCTGGGCATGAAGGGCACGATCAGCGAGATGGAGCTGGCCAGCTTTCGGCAGCGAGCGCACGAAGCAATGAAGCAAAAGGCCAAACGCGGGGAGCTTTTTATGGGCGTACCCATCGGCTACGTGCGCACCTTCGATGACCGCCTCGAGAAGGATCCCGACGAGCGCGTGCGCGCGGCCATCTATCTGGTGTTTCGCAAATTCGCCGAACTCGGCAGCGCCCGGCGCGTGTATTTCTGGCTGGGTAAGCAAGGCATCGAGATGCCGGCTGTGACGAGCGCCGGCGGCGCCGAACGAATCGTGTGGAAGGTCCCACGCTACCACAGCGTGCTGAGCCTGCTGCAGAACCCGATCTACGCAGGTGCTTACGCATACGGTCGCAGCAAGACCAGCGTGCGCATCGAGGATGGACGCAAGCGTGCCGTGCGAACCTCCCATCGCAAGCCCGAGGACTGGTCGGTGCTGATCCTCGATCATCACGAGGGCTACATCGACTGGGACGCGTATCGTGGCAACCAGGAGTTGATGGCTCACAACACCAATGGACGCGGCAGCGCGGTGCGCGGTTCGATCAGGAGCGGCAGCGCGTTGTTGTCGGGACTGCTGCGCTGCGGACATTGCGGGGCCAAGCTGTGCGTAGCCTATCCAGGCCCGACCAGCATCCGCTATCAATGCACCACGCGTATCCTCAGCCGCGACCATGCCTGCTGTGTCATGTTCGGCGGCCTCGGCGCGGATCGACTGGTGGGCGAGCAAGTGCTGCGCTGCCTGCAGCCGCTGGGACTGCAAGCGGCGCTGCAGGCCATCGATCAGCTGCAAAGCGTCGAGGACGAACGGCTGGCCCAGAAGCGTCTGGCGCTGCAGCGGGCCCGCTACGAGGTCGACCGTGCGCAGCGCCAGTACGATGCCGTGGACCCCGCCAACCGTCTTGTCGCTGGGTCATTGGAGCGGCGCTGGAACGACGCTTTGAGCGTGCAATCGCGGCTCGAGGCAGAGGTCGCGGAGTTGATGCAACAGCGCCCTGATGCGCTCAGCGACGAAACCAAGCAAGCCCTCATGTCGTTGGCCGAGGATGTGCCGCGGCTATGGGACCACCCGGACACCACGCCCGATGTCAGGAAGCGCATCGTGCGCACCGTGATCAAGGAGATCGTCGTGACCTCCGAGGGTGACTCGGTGCGCTTCATCGTGCACTGGCAAGGCGGTGATCACACCGAGCTGTGGTTGAAGAAGACGCCCACGGGTGCGCATCGCTACGTGACGAGCGCCGAGACGATCGAGCTGATCGCTTCGCTGGCTCGCCTGCAGCCCGACGAGCGCATAGCCGCCACCATCAATCGACTGGGCCACCGCACGGCGCACGGGCATACCTGGACCGCTACGCGCATCTGTTCGATCCGCAATGGCCACGGCATCGCGCCGTACCGCCAGGGCGAACGTCAGGAACGTGGTGAGCTGACCGTTGATGAGGTCGCCGCCGCTTTGCACGTCACGCCGACCACCGTGCTGCGACTGATCCGCCAGAAGGACCTTGCGGCCAAGCAAGCCTGCCGCAACGCGCCGTGGACCATTCGCCAGGCCGATCTCGATGAATTTCTCGCCGCCCGTGCCGAGCCAGGCCCGTCAACTCACGTCGCGGGCCAGCTGGCCCTTGATATTCAATGACATACGAAGGAGTGCAGTATGAAAGGCAGTCGAAGAACAACTCGACCTGCCAGCGGCTCTTGTAGAGCGCAGCGATCGTCAGCGCCGGCAAAGCCATATGATTGGTCAGGAAGACGAGAGTCTTGCCCGACTCCGGGTCCTTGAACCGGATGCGTCGCAGGTGCTGCGGATACTTCTTCGCCGAGTAGTGCCCATTGAGCATCACTTGCTGATCGCTGATGATGCCGGTGCCGCGATCGGTGGCAGCCGAGTAGACGCGCCGGGCGTCCATCGGCGACTTGGCGCGCGTGACGAAGAAGGCGCCGGCCTGCTGCAGTGCATGCAGCCTCGCGAAGTCGACGTAGCCGCGATCCATCACATAGAACGCGCCGGCCTCGATGACCAGCATGTCCAGCGCGTTCACGTCGTGCAACTTGCCGCCGCTGATGTGGATGAATGCGGGGATGGCCCCGCGCAGGTCCAGCAGGGTGTGCAGCTTGATCGCCGCTTTGGTGGAGCGAAACGGCGCCCAGGAGAACAGGCTCAAGCACAGGTCGATGGTGCTGGAGTCCAGGGCGTAGACCGTGTTGTCCAATTCCACGCCGAGCACCGCATCGCCCACGTAGAGCTTGCGCGCGCGACGGGTCAGCACCGCCGCCAGGTCGGACCAGATGCGCCAATCGCGCGACTCGTTCGCATCGGCCAGGGTCGATCGCTTGACCGCCGCGCGAAAACCCATCGCATAGAGCTTGCTGGCATTGGCGGACAGGCTGACCTCGATATCGCGCAGGCTCTCTCGCCACGTCAACTGGGCGAACGCCATGGCGCGAAACTGCTCGGCACAGGTCAGTGTGCGAACGCCCGAGTTGCCACCATAGCGATTCACGATTCGGGCGAAGCTGGTCCATGGAACGAACTCCATGAGTTGAGCGAACAAGGTCTTGCCGACGTACACGCGTGCTCCCCAGGGCTGTCAGACCCCGGAAAGTACGCGGTTCCTCGCGATCGACGTTCAAGTCGGCACCAAACGAAATCGGCCTGCGGCCCGCGCCAGTGCTTGATCTCAGGTTCGGCGCGGGTCATTTAACCGGACAGTAGTGGTCCAGGACGACGATTCCACCTGGACACTCGCCTTCGAAAGCGAAGTCACCGTTCTCATCCTCGCCGAATGGGCCGAGGAGCCAGCCCGCCTGGTCCTGAGTGCCGACATCGGCACGCCGCCGGAAGGCCGCGCCGCCCAAGTTCACAAGACCGCACTTTCCTACAACACGCTGTGGCGCGACACCGGTGGCGCCCGTATCGGCATGGGCGGCGAGGAGGGGGATCTGCTCCTTGTGCGCGAGTTGGACCCGGAGAGCGTGCAGGGCGGCGAATTCGCGCGCGTTCTTGAGCAGTTTGCGGCGGTTGCGCAGTGGTGGGAAGGCTATGTGACCAGCGAAGAAATTGCCATTCCTGCGTCCGCTCCGGCCCTGGCCCACATGGCGGCCCGAATCTAAGGAGGAGAACCGATGGGCACGAAAGTCGGCAGCAACAATCGGGCGCAGAGCGTTGATATGAGAGCTTGGCGCACGCGTTCCAGGGTGTCCTGGCTTCCACAAAGGAGAAGGAGGACGGAAGGTATCTGGTCGGTCAGAAAACCAAAGACAAATGTGAAATCGATGGGGTCGCCCGAAGCGATGTCACGTACCTGTCTCCGGAAAATAAGAAGCACGGCGCGTCGGCCGTGGTGTATCGCCTCAGCGGGCGCAGGAAGGCCGACTACAAGGGGGCCAGGGCATACCTGGAGGAACTGGCCTCCAGCGCTCGGGGAGAGAGCGGCCTCACCTTCGATGAAAAATGGGAGGCGCAAGGGATCCAGATCGTCATCGCGAGAAGCAGATCCAAGGGCTGCATCGAGATGGATGACGTCGAGGGCAAAGTGGCGAAGATCCTCGAAGGCGTAGAGACGAAAGCCGAGAACTCCGCTGAAGCGGTGAAGAAGGATTTCAGCACCGATGGCAATGTCATCTCGCACTTCCTGGACGACTTCGAAGCAGCAAAAACGGGCAACGATGTCAAGGTGGCTCGTGAAAACATCCGCCAGCAAGGAAACGCCGAGCTGCTGAAGGGAATCGTCGCCATCAACAAGCAGGCGAAAAAGCTTGGCCGCGATCTGGACCCGAATACGGTCAGCCAGCTCAAGCTGGGGCGTCGGTTTATCGCTTCTGCAAGTCTTGCGAGTGCTGCCGCGGGAGAGCCGACCGTCAAGAATCTCCTGGACAAGATCGCCGGCTGGCCGGGGCCTGACCTGCAGATCAAGCTGGCATTCTTGTTTGAGCGAGCCAAACCGGAACCGGGCAGTAAATCCTTCAACAGTGAACCCTTCAAGCAAGCGAGCAAGGCGCTGCTCCTGGCCCTGGCCGAACAGGAATCCATCCTGGATCTGGCAAACAAGGCGCTGACCAGCGATGAATTTCTCAGCACGATTCCAAGCGGGGATCGGGAAAAGTTGCAGGCGCTGGGTAAGTCGGCCGAGAAACTTCTTACAGCGTTTCTTGATCCCGGCTCGCCTTTCGCGAGGCTGAAAAATCTGGCCTCGGCGGGATATCACTTGCCAACGGAGACGGCTAAGCAGGTTGTTGCCAAGCGGGAGGAATTTTCCAGGTCTTTGTTTTCCGGCAACGTGCCGCCGCCTCCCGTCGTCGTGTCGTTGCCGCCTGACGACGTGCCGCCGCTTCCTGTCGTCGTGTCGCCACCGCCTGACGACGTGCCGCCACCTCCCGTCGTCGTGTCGCCACCGCCTGACGACGTGCCGCCGCCTCCCGTCGTCGCGTCGCCACCGCCTGACGACGTGCCGCCACCTCCCATCGTCGTGTCGTCGCCACCCGACGACGTGCCGCCACCACCGCTAGACAACACCGCATCGCAGTCGACCGCTGTACTGGCTGAGCTTTTGGATGCTCTCTCGGCAATGCCTGTTGTGCCGGGCCAGAATCCGAACGACGCGGCTCTTGACCCCAGCGGGCTGCCGCCCGCAGATCTGCCGCCTGTCGTCAACATGCCGCCGCCCGAAGGCCTGCTGCCGCTTCCCGACGCCGCGCCGCCGACGTCCACCGTCGCGCCGCTGGTATCCGCTGGCGGGCCTCCGCCTGTTTCGCCGTCGTTTGGCAGCCCGCCCCCGGCCGAGCTATTGCCGTCGCCACCGGCTGTCACCGCTTCGAAGCTGCTCGACGATCTGAAGGCCGAAGGGACGTACCTGACAGCCAGCAAGGTCGATGACGGGAAGGGACACAAAGTCGTCACCAGAGACAACCAGGTTCTCTACCTCAAGGCCGGCAAGGAACAGGAGACGACGGGAAGACTGCAGGCGTTGCTGAAAAAGATGCCGCATGGACGCAGGGCTGCGCAGTACAAGCAAACCCGGATCGCGCTCCAGGCACTGGTGGAGGATGCCGAAGTGCGCGGCGTCATCAAGAGCGGGTGGGGAGACACCGATCGCGATGACGATGGCATCACGATCAAGCATTTGCTTGCAACCCGTAAAGGCAGGATCGAGTTCAAGAGCGTCCAGGAACACGTCAAGGCGATCCTGAGCAAGGATGTGAAGGGTCCCGAGGATGCCGCAGGTCACGGCATAGACACTTCGGCGCCCGTCGGCCAAGGCCCGCAGGTATCGACCGTCGAGCCAGCGGAGGACTCGCTGCCGCCACCCGACCTGCCGCCGCCGCCCGTGGCAGAGGACTCGGCGCCATCCACCCCGCTGCGGCGCAGGCTAACCCTGTAGTGCCATGATGGCGGCTTTCGATAGCCGCCATCAGCCCATGCCCGCCCACCTCCGCATCGACTTCGTCTCCGACATCTCCTGCCCCTGGTGCGCCGTCGGCCTCGGCGCCCTCGAAGCCGCACTGAAGCGCGTGGCTCCCGAGATCACCGCCGAGCTGCAATTCCAGCCCTTCGAGCTCAACCCTCACATGCCGCCCGAAGGCCAGGACGCCTACGAGCATCTGCACGAGAAATACGGCAGCACGCGCGAGCAGCAGGCCCAGAACCGCGAGGCGATCCGCGCCCGCGGCGCCGCGGTGGGCTTCGAGTTCCGCAGGGAAGGGCGCTCGCGGATCTACAACACTTTCGACGCGCACCGCCTGCTGCACTGGGCCGCACTCGAGGATGCAGCCAAGCAGGTCGCGCTCAAGAAGGCGCTACTCAAGGCCTGCCACACCGATGGCGAGAACCCGTCCGATCCCGAGGTGCTGGTGCGCCTGGCCACCGAAGCGGGCCTCGATCCACAGCGCGCACGCGCCATCCTCGACAGCGACGAATACGCCGCCGAAACGCGCGAGCGCGAGCGCCTCTACACCGATGCCGGCATCCACTCGGTGCCGGCCATCATCATCGACAACCAACACCTGATCTCGGGTGGCCAGCCGGTGGAAGTGTTCGAGCGCGCCCTGCGCCAGATCGCAGGCGCCGCGCCAGCGGCCACCGCCGTGGCCTGAGCGCAAGTTCTCTCGCGTTGGTGAGAGAAAATTCCGCATCCAAATCGAGCGGCGCCTCGAGCCTGCGGCCGCAGCCATCGCATGAACCAGCACCTCAACACCGGCCAACGTCCGCCACGCACCGAGCGCGAGGTCCGCATCGACCTCGCGGCCGCCTACCGCATGGCCGCGCAGAACGGCTGGGACGACACCATCTACACCCACCTGTCGGCCAGCGTGCCCGGCGAGCCGGGCCACTACCTGCTCAACCCCTTCGGCGCGACCTTCGACGAGATCACGGCATCGAGCCTGGTCAAGGTGAATGTGCGCGGCGAGGTCGCCGACGGCTCGGGCGCGCGCGTCAACCCCAGCGGCTTCGCGATCCATGGCGCGGTGCATGCGGCGCGGCCTGATGTCGAATGCGTGATCCACCTGCACACGCCCTGGGGCGTGGCCTTGTCGATGCTGCCGGAAGGTCTGCAGCCGACCTCGCAGTACGCCATGCGGCTGCACCGCCGGCTCGGCCGGCATGCCTATGAAGGGCTCGCGCTGGGCGCCGACGAGCAGCGGCGGCTGGTGGCGGACCTCGGTGCGCTCGACGGCCTGATCCTCGACAACCACGGCCCCCTGGTCGTCGGCCGCACCGTGGCCGAGGCGTGGATGCTGATGCACCTGCTCGAGCGCGCCGCGCAGGCGCAATTGCGCGCCATGTGGCAGCCACCGGCGGCGCGGTGCGCACGTGGTGAGCAGACGCTCGCCGCACGGACCTGGCGAGGTGGGTGGGCGACGGCACCGGGTGGGAAGTTGGCGACCTGGAATAGCCGGCCCCTCTTGCGGCTGGACCGCAGCGCGCCCGGCTATCGCGATTGACCGACCCGACGATCAACCATTCAACGACCCACACCGGAGAGACCCCATGCCCACCATTCGCGTCGAGATGTTCGAAGGCCGCACCCTCGAACAGAAGCGCGCGCTCGCGCAGGCCCTGACCGAGGCCACCGTGCGCACGCTCGGCGGCTCGCCCGAGGCCGTCGACATCCTGTTCTACGACATCGCGAGACAGGACTGGGCCACCGGCGGCAAGCTCTGGAGCGATCCGGCGCCACCTCCGGCCGGCTGAACGCGCGTGCCCACGCGCTGGCGCCGGGGGGCACAATGGCTGCCCATGCGCCGCCTTATCGTCCTCTCGATCCTGAGCACCCTCGGCACCTTGTCCGGCGCGGAGGTGATCCGGTGTGCCGACGCTGCCGGCAACGTGAGCTACACCGACAGCGCCTGCCCGGCGGGTGCCAGTCCCGTGGGGCGCGTCTCGACCCCGCCCCCGGCGGCGCCGCCGGGCGAGCGAAACGCCGATGCCGGCCGACCGAGCCTGCCGCCACGCCCAGCGATGGAAGCCGCCGCGCCCGCGCCGCCGCAGGCGCCATCCGGCCCGGTCATCATCGACCACCGCGCCGGCGCCGACCGGCCCACCGATTCACGCCGCAGCGATCGCGGTGACGACTACTCGGTGATCGACGACGGCTACGGCTATCCCGGTGCGTATCGCCAGCCCCGGCCGCCGCGCGACATGCGTCCGCGCATCCGCAACTGCGACGCCACGGGTTGCCACGACACCCAAGGCAATCACTACGACCGCTCCGGCCAACTGGACCGCTACCAGGGCCTCGACGGCAAGACCTGCCGGCCGGTGGGGACCACGACGATCTGCCGCTGAGCCCCTCCGGCGCATCAGCGCTTGTCGAGCATCTCGATCAGCCGCGCGAGCGCCACCGAGGGCGTGCCGCGCCACACCAGGTGCGTGCGGTTCGCGCGCACGCGCTCGGGCAGCGCATGCTGGCGCACGTCGGCCGTGGCGCGCAGCGCCTTCAGAACCGACAGCGGCACGATCGCGAAGCCCGTGCCCGCCGCCACGCAAGCGATCATGGCCTGGTAGGAAGAGAACTCCAGCGAGCGCGAAGGCAGCACGCCGCCCTTGCCCAGCCATTGCTCCAGCAGCCGCCGGTAGGAGCAGCCCTGCGCGAAGGCGATCAGCGTGGCGCCGGCCAGGTCGCCCGGGCGCGTGACCGAGGCCACGCTGCGCGCCGTGATCAGCACCAGCTCTTCCTCGAACACCGCGAGCGACTCGAAGCCGGCTGCGGAGAAGGGCTGCGAGACGAAGGCAGCCTCCACCTCGAAAGCCTCCAGGCGCTTGAGCAGCGCACCGGTGGTGCCGCTGACCAGCTCGACCACCACGCCCGGGTAGAGCTTGTGATAGCGCGAGAGCACCGGCGGCAACCGGCTGCCCGCGGTGCTCTCCAGCGAGCCCAGCCTGAAGGTGCCGGCCGGCACTTCGCTGCGCAGTTCGCTCTCGGCTTCCTCGGCCAGGCGCAGCAGGCGGTCGGCGTAGGGCAGAAGCTTGCGCCCCGCCGGCGCCAGCGCCAGCGAGCGGCCCTGGCGCAGGAAGAGCCTGTGGCCCAGCCGCTCCTCCAGCTGCCGGATGCGGGTGGTGACGTTCGACTGCACGCGGTTGAGCTTGCCGGCCGCGCGGATCACGCCGCCTTCGCTCACCACGGTGCGGAAGATCTCCAGGGAGTCGAGGTCGATCGTTCTCATGGTTCTCGAATCGAGAATGGTTGTTCTCGATAATTCATTTGTGGAGCTCCCGGATTCTGCGTCCAATGGGCTCCCATGTCGAACCCTTCTCTCAGCCTGCCCCGGCCTTCCTTCGCGGCGACCTGCCTGGCGGGCCTGATCGCATTGGCGATCGCGATGGGCATCGGCCGTTTCGCCTTCACGCCCATGCTGCCGCTCATGATCCGGGCCGGCAGCGCCGACGTGGCCGCGGGCGGCTGGCTGGCCGCCGCCAATTACGCGGGCTACCTGCTGGGCGCGCTCACCACGGCGCGCCTGCCGCTCACGCCGCAGCGCGTGGGCTTGCTGGCGCTGACATTGATCGTGGCCTCGACCGCCGCCATGGGCTGGACCGCCTCGCTGCCGGCCTGGCTGCTGCTGCGCTTCGTGGCCGGCGTGGCCAGCGCCTGGGCGCTGGTGAGCACCAGTGTCTGGTGCCTGGCCTGGCTGTCGCGCTTCGAGCGGCCCGCGGGGCCAGGCCTGCTCTATGCGGGCGTGGGGGCGGGTATCGCGCTGGCCGGTCTTTATTGCTGGCGCGCGGGTGCGGCGGATGTAGCGCCCGATGCGCTGTGGCTGCAGCTCGGCGCGCTGGCGCTCGTGGGCCTGGCGGCGGTGGCGCTGCTGATGCCGCGCGGCGCGTCCGGCGCCGCCGCGCCTGCGCCCACGGCGGCCGCGCCGGCGGCGGCGGGCGGCGTGTCCTGGGGCCTGGTCATCTGCTATGGGCTGCTCGGCTTCGGCTACATCCTGCCTGCCACCTTCCTGCCGGTGCTGGCGCGCGCGGTGGTCGACGATCCGGCCGTCTTCGGCGCCGCCTGGCCGGTGTTCGGCGCGGCGGCTGCAGTCTCCACGCTCTTCGCCAGCCTCGCACTGTCGAAGATGGCGCGGCGCCACGTGCTGGCCGGCAGCCATGCCCTGATGGCGCTGGGCTGCCTGCTGCCGGTGCTGCACTTGTCGGCGCTCACCGTGCTGCTGGCCGCGCTGCTGGTGGGCGGCACCTTCATGGTCGCGACCATGGCCGGCATGCAGGAGGCGAGGGCGCGCAGCCTCGGCGACCCCACGCGCGCGCTGGGCCGCATGACCGCGGCCTTCGCGATCGGCCAGATGGCGGGGCCCATGCTGTCCTCCCTGCTCAGCGGCAGCGCGCAGGGCTTCGGTGGCCTCTTCGTCGCATTGGCGATCGGCGCGCTGGCTTTGGCGGGCAGCGCCTGGTGGCTGGCGCGTGCCGCATGATCCGCACCTCATCTCTTCGCTGAAAGGAAAGCATCCATGTACGAACAAGGCCATACCCGACCCTGGGCCGAGCGCCTGCCGATGCCGGCGGCCGACACCATGTCCGAGGCGCAGCGCAAGGCTGCGCAGACGCTGATCGACGGGCCGCGCAAGGGCGTCTTCGGCCCCTTCATCTCGTTGCTGCAAAGCCCGGTGCTGATGGAGCGCATCGGCAGCCTGGGCGAGTACCTGCGTTTCGACAGCGGCCTCGATGCACGCGTGCGCGAGCTGGTGACCAGCGCGGTCGCGCGCGAGGTCGGCAACCAGTTCGAGTGGCTGCTGCATTCGCAGGCAGCGGTCAAGGCCGGCGTGAGCGCCGAGGCCATCGAGGCGCTGCGCCTGGGCCGCCGCGCCGCGCCCTTGGCCGACGACGAGCAACTCGCCCTTGACTTCGCCCTCGAGTTGCTGCGCCAGCATGGCGTGAGCGAGCCGACCTACGCCGCGGCCGAAGCGCGCTTCGGCAAGCAGATCGTCGTGGAGCTCAGCACCCTGGTGGGCTACTTCGTGATGGTGTGCTGGGTGATGAACGTCGCGCACACGCCGGGGAAGGGCGCAGAGGGGCAGGCGGGGCTCGAGGCCTTCCCGCTGTAGTCGAGGCGCCCCGGCCGGGCCGGGCCGCGATCAGGGCTTGGTCAGGTTCGCCAAAGGCAGCACGGGCAGGATGGCGCCGCGCCGCGGACAGGGTCTGCGATTCCGACCCTGCCTCTCCGCTGCCCATGCTCGACAAACGCTTCTTCCCCCGCCAGGCCGTCGCCGCCGGCGGCAACCGCTGGGACTGGGCCCTGCTGCCACTGGTCCTGGCCCTGCTGTTCGCGCTGGCCTGGGGCGGCTCGCAGATGGTCCGCCCTTACCAGTTGGGCGAGGCGATGCCGATCAGCCTCGATGCCTGGGTGCTGCCGTACTACCTGCTGCGCACCACGCTGCGCATGTTCCTGGCGTTGGCGGCCTCGCTGGTCTTCAGCTGCATCTTCGCCACGCTGGCCGCCAAGTACCGCGCGGCGGAACGGGTGCTGGTGCCGGTGCTCGACATTCTGCAGTCCATTCCGATCCTCGGCTTCCTGTCGATCACCGTCACCGGCTTCATCGCGCTCTTCCCGGGCAGCCTGCTGGGTGTGGAGTGCGCGGCGATCTTCGCGATCTTCACCTCGCAGGCCTGGAACATGGCCTTCAGCCTGTACCAATCGCTGCGCACCGTGCCGGCCGAGCTGCGCGAGGCGGCCGCGGTGTTCCAGCTCTCGGGCTGGCAGCGCTTCTGGCGGCTGGAGCTGCCCTTCGCGATGCCGGGCCTGCTGTGGAACATGATGATGTCGATGTCCGGCGGCTGGTTCTTCGTGGTGGCCTCGGAGGCCATCTCGGTATCCAACCAGAACATCAAGCTGCCGGGCGTGGGCTCCTACATCGCGATGGCGATCGAGGCGCGCGACCTCGGCGCCATCGGCTGGGCCATCGGCGGCATGCTGGTGGGCATCGTGCTTTACGACCAGCTGTTCTTCCGGCCGCTGATCGCCTGGGCCGACAAGTTCCGCTTCGAGGAGAGCGGCGGCGAAGACGCGCCGCGCTCCTGGCTCCTGACCTGGCTGCGCCGCACCGACCGGCTGCAGCGCATCGGCCTCGGCATTGCCCGGCTGCTCGAGCGCTCGCTGCTGCTGTTGCGGCTCGACCATGACGGCACCTCGATCAAGGCCCGCCCGCGGCCGCCGCACCGCGCGGCGGAGCGCGTGTGGGACGCCACGCTCGCGGCCGCCGTGCTGCTGGCGGTGGTCTGGCTGGTGCGCTTCATCCACACCGAGGTCGGTTGGGCCGAGGTCGGGCACGTGTTCGTGCTCGGGCTCTACACGCTGGCGCGGGTGCTGGTGCTGATCGCGCTGGCGGCGCTGGTGTGGGTGCCCTTCGGCATCTGGGTCGGCATGAATCCGCGCTGGGCCGGGCGGCTGCAGGGCGTGGCGCAGTTCCTGGCTGCCTTCCCGGCCAACCTGATGTTCCCGGTGGCGGTGCTGTTCATCGCGCGCTGGCACCTCAACCCGAACATCTGGCTGTCCCCGCTGATGGTGCTGGGCACCCAGTGGTACCTGCTCTTCAACGTGATCGCCGGCGCCTCGGGCGTGCCGACCGAGCTGCGCCATGCGGCGCGCAACCTCGGGCTGACCGGCTGGCTGCGCTGGCGGCGCTACTTGCTGCCGGCCGTGTTCCCGAGCTTCGTCACCGGCGCCATCACGGCCAGCGGCGGCTCGTGGAACGCCAGCATCGTGGCCGAGTACGTGAGCTGGGGCGACACCACCCTGCAGGCCGACGGCCTGGGCAGCTACATCGCGCACATGACCGCCATCGGCGACTTTCCGCGCATCGCCTTGGGCATCGGCGTGATGTGCGTGTTCGTCATGGCCCTGAATCATTTCGTCTGGCGGCGGCTCTACGAGCTGGCCGAGAACCGGATGCATTTCTGAACCGAAGCGAAGGAGAAAGCCATGGCCGAAGCCATCGTCGAACTGCAGGGCGTGGGCAAGTCCTTCCGCTCTTCCGAGGGCGCGGCCCGCTCGGTGCTGGAGGGCGTGGACTTCCGCCTGGCCGAGGGCGAGATCGTCGCGCTGCTGGGCCAGTCGGGCTCGGGCAAGTCGACGCTGCTGCGCATCCTCGCCGGCCTGATCGGTGCGGACGCCGGCGCGGTGCGCTACCGCGGCCAGCCGCTGTATGCGCCGGCGCGCGGCGTCGCGATGGTGTTTCAGTCCTTCGCGCTCTTCCCCTGGCTCACGGTGCAGCAGAACGTGGAGCTGGGCCTGGAGGCGCGCGGCATCGCGCCGGCCGAGCGGGCACGCCGCGCCGCGGCCGCGATCGAGCTGATCGGGCTCGCCGGCTTCGAGGGCGCGCTGCCGCGCGAGCTCTCCGGCGGCATGCGCCAGCGGGTGGGCATCGCACGCGCGCTCGTGGTCGAGCCCGAGGTGCTGTTGATGGACGAGGCCTTCTCCGCGCTGGACGTGCTCACCGGCGAGCGCCTGCGCGACGACATCCTGCGGCTGTGGGACGGCGGCGCCATGCCGACCAAGGCGATGCTCGTGGTCTCCCACAACATCGAGGAGGCGGTGCTGATGGCCGACCGCGTGCTGATCTTCGCCAGCGACCCGGGCCGCGTGCGTGCCGAGCTGCCGATCTCGCTGCCGCGGCCGCGCGACGGCGACAGCCTGGAGGTGCGCGCGCTGGTCGACGAGGTCTACGCGCTCATGACCGGCGGCGCCGGCCTTGCGCGCGTCGAGCCGCTGCACCTGCACCTGAGCCACCGCCTGCCGGACGCCGACGTTGGCCGCATGGAGGCGCTGCTGGAGATGCTGATCGACGGCGAGCGCGAGGGCCGGGCCGACCTGCCGCAGCTGGCGGAGGAGGCCGAGCTCGCCGACGACGCGCTGCTGCCGCTGGCCCAGGCGCTGGCGCTGCTCGGCTTCGCGCAGCTGGCCGACGCCGGCCTGCACCTCACGCCGCTGGGCCGGCGCTACGTGGAGGGCACGCACACGCTGCGCCAGGAGCTCTTCGGCCAGCAGCTGCTGGCCCATGTGCCGCTGGCCGCGCACATCCGCCACAGCCTGGAGCAGGCGCCGTCCGGCGAGCTGCCGGAGGAGCCCTTCCTGCAGCTGCTGAGCGACAGCCTGGACAGCGCGGTCGCCGAGCGCGTGCTGCGCACCGCGATCGAATGGGGCCGCTACGGCGAGGTGTACGAGTACGACTTCCACACCGGCCGGATCCACTTGCCGGCCGGCGACGACGAGGCGGAAGCGGGGCCTGCCTGAGCGGCCGGCCGGGTCAGGCGCTTCGATCGGGGGCGCCGATGCGCGCGATCACGATCGCCTCCATCTCGGCGATCCATCCGGCATCCGTTGCCTCGGCCGGCAGCAGCAGGCGGTAGCGCCGCGCACCCCAGGCTGCGGCCAGGAGCGCGTGCACCGTGGCGGGCGAAGGCGGCGAGGGCAGGTCGGTGCATGCGGCGAAGGCGTGCAGCCAGTGCTCGGCCAGCTCCTCGTACACGCGCTGGTGGTGCTTGGGTTCGGCGATGCGGTGCTCGAGCATCAGCATCTCGCGGTCCAGCGGCGGCAGGCCTTCCGCCTGTGCGACGCAGGTGATGCGCACCAGGCGCGCCACGCGCTCGCGCCAGGGCAGGGCGGCCGGCGCGATCACCTCGGCGTCGAGGCGCGCGAGCAGCGCCTCGATGCAGTGGCGCACATAGCCCGAGAGCAGCGCTTCCTTGTCGGGGAAGTAGTCGTAGAGCGTGCCGATCGCGATGCCGGTTTCCAATGCGACGGCGCGCGTCGTCACGCCTTCCCAGCCTTCGGCCTGCCAAATCCGAACAAAGGCGTCGTAGATCGCCTGCACCGTGAACTTGCCGCGCGCCTGCGTGGGGCGCTTCAGGGGCTTGGAGCGGGGCGCGGCGGGGGTGGCGGCTTTTCCGAACCCGCTCGCGTGCTGGCGTTTGTACATTTTTCGACAGGGGCCGCACCGGCCCCGAAGCTCAAAGGAAGAGACATGAACCAGGACGCTTTCACTGTAACCCGCCTGCAGACCCGCAGGAACTCGCTGGCCACCACCCGCATCCGCCACGAGGACGACGACGGCCGCCTGGCACCCGGCGAGGTGCTGCTGCGCGTGGACCGCTTTTCGCTCACCACCAACAACATCACCTACGCCGCCTTCGGCGACGCGATGATGAAGTATTGGTCCTTCTTTCCCAGCGGCGACGAGGACTGGGGCCACATGCCGGTCTGGGGCTTCGCCGACGTGGCGGCGTCCGCGGCGGAGGGCGTCGAGGTCGGCGAGCGCTTCTACGGCTACTTCCCGATCGCGAGCCACGTGCGCATGCAGCCCGTGCGCGTGACGTCCCGCGGCTTCTACGACGGGGCGCCGCATCGCAGCGGGCTGATCTCGGCCTACAACCAATACACGCGCTGCAGCGCGGACCCGGCCTACGCACAGCCGCTCGAAAGCTACCAGGCGCTCCTGCGTCCGCTCTTCATCACCTCCTTCATGCTGGCGGATTTCCTGGAGGACAACGGCTTTTTCGGCGCCACGCAGGCCGTGGTGTCGAGCGCCTCGAGCAAGACCGCGTACGGCACCGCCTTCTGCCTCGGCCGGCGCGCCGGCCTTCAATTGGTGGCCGCCACCTCGGCGCGCAACCGCGGCTTCGTCGAGGGCCTGGGCTGCTACGACAAGACGGTGAGCTACGAAGAACTGACGACGCTGCCGGCCGACGCGCCCACGATCTACATCGACTTCTCGGGCGACGACGCGCTGCGCGCCACCGTGCACCGCCACTTCGGCGAAGCGCTGGTCTACGACTGCTTCGCGGGCTCGGCGCAGAAGCCCGCCTGGCTGGAGGAGACGGATCTCCCGGGCCCCAAGCCCACGCTCTACTTCGCGCCGGTCCAGATCCGCAAGCGCAATGCCGACTGGGGGCCGCAGGAAGTCAACCGCCGATTCAACGAGGCCCAGCAGCGCTTCATGGCCGAGCTGAGCCGGCCCGGCAACCGCTGGATGACGCTGGTCGAGAGCGAGGGCCTCGAGGCCGCGCGGCAGGTCATCGTCGAACTGCACGCGGGCCGCGTGGAACCCTTGCACGCGCATGTGATCCGAGTGGGCTGAGCACCTGCCGTCACAGGCCGTTACCAGCGCCGCGGCTGCCGCGGCGCCGCATGGCGTCCAATGGTGGGGCTCATGAAAAGGAGAGATGCCCCATGCCCGAACGCGAGTTCGACGATCTGAGGCCGGCGCGCGAATCCTCGCTGTGGATCCTCGTGGTGCTGGTGGTGCTGGCGCTGGGCGCCGGTGCTGTCTGGTGGCGCTGGACGCACCAGCAGGCCGCGCCTGTCGAAGCGACTCCGGCGGCCACCGCGCCGCAGCCCGACGCACCGGCTCCGCCGCCTGCCGCTGTCGCACCGGCGGAGCCGCAGAACCCGGTCGAGACCACGGCCGACGCCACCTTGCCCAAGCTCGAAGACGCCGACGCCCACGTGCGCTCCGCACTGGCCGAACTGCTCGGCGCCAAGGCGGTGGGTAGCTTCCTGCAGACCGATGGCTTCGTGCACCGCTTCGTCGCCACCGTCGACAACCTGCCGCGCGACCAGGCGGCGGCGCGCATGTGGCCGGTGCAGCGCACGCCCAAGCGCTTCATGGCCGGCGGCAGCAAGGAGGCGCAGACCATCAGCCTCGACAACTCGGCGCGCTACACGCCCTTGGTGCTGTTCGCCGAATCGGTGAATCCGCAGCGCGCGGCGGCGCTCTACCAGAAGCTCTACCCGCTGTTCCAGCAGGCGTACGAGGAGCTCGGCTATCCCAACCGCCATTTCAACGACCGCCTGGTCGCGGTGATCGACCACCTGCTGCAGGCGCCCGAGCCGACGGGGCCGCTGCAGGTGAAGCTGGTCGAGATCAAGGGCGACGTGCCCTCCGAGCGGCCCTGGGTGCACTACGAGTTCGTCGACCCCGCGCTCGAATCGCTGTCGGCCGGGCAGAAGATGATGATCCGCACGGGTCAGGTCAACGAGCGCCGGCTCAAGGCCCGGCTGCGGGAGTTCCGCGGACAGATCGCGGGCGGCGCGCTCGCGCAAAAGAAATAGACCTTGGCCAGGTGCTCCGCTGCGATTGGGAAGCTTGCCGCGCGTGGCAAAAAAGGGGCTTATTCGGTTCGGATCCCAGCCTGCTCGGCCGTGATCCTGAACCGATCTCGCCATTCCTCAATCTGAGCCTGAAAGTGCTCGGGGGTGCTCGGCGAATAGCGAGCCGATCCGGCTTCGATGCGCTGCTGGAAGGCAGGAGTCCGCATCGCGGTTTGAGCGGTGTTGTTGAGCAGGCGAATCACATCTGGCGGTGTGCCCGCCGGGGCCACCAATCCAAACCACAGTGGAAAGCTGACAGATTCGAATCCGAGTTCCTTGTATGTTGGCACGTCAGGCAGCGACGCAACGCGGATCACGTCGCGCACCACGAGCGCTCTCAATCGGCCTTCCTTGAGGTGTGGAAGGAGCGTCGGGATATTGTCGCTCGCAACATCGACGCGGCCGCCGAGAAGGTCGGCAAGCATGTCTCCGCTGCCGCGATAGGGAATGTACGAAACGCGGATGCCCGCTTGGCGCGAGAACTGCTCCAGCAGCACGTGGGCGGCCGTTCCGATGCCAGGTCCGGCAAAGGTAACCTTGCCTGGCGCCGCCCGTGCCGCTTCGACAAGTTCTTTGAGTGACCGTATCGGGGCGTCCGCGCGCACGACAGTCACGCTGGGCAGTGTCACCATCAGCGTAATCGCCGCGAAGTCCTTGACTGGGTCATACCGCAGGGCCTTGTTCACCGCGGGATTGGCCGCATGAGTGCTCACCGCCGCCAGCCCGAGCGTGTGACCATCGGGCTTGGCTCGCGCGACAAACTCGGCTGCCAGCGCACCTCCCGCTCCAGGCTTGTTTTCCACGATCACTGGCTTGTTCAGGATCTTGCTCATCTCCTCGGCCAAGGGGCGCGAGAAGAAATCGGTACCGCTACCGGCCGCGGCAGGGTCAACAATGACGATGGGTCTGTCCGGAAAGGTAGCGGATTGCGCGAGGGTGGAACTGGCAGTCAAGATAGCTGCGACGGCTGCCAGACACGCATGGCAGCGCACCAATATGCTTGTCATGATGCTGCCGCTCCCTGATCCGCAGAAGATGACGAACTTACCGTCGCTTCCAGCTTGGCAAGTAGATCCGTGTACAGACCACCTTGCTCTTTCATGGCCTTGAAGACGGTACTGCATTCTTGGATTGCGCTCCACAACCCCGACCGTACTCGGGCGGCACCGTCGCCATAGACGTGTGCGCACAACCTCAAGCTGACAAACCACGACCCGATGTTATCGGAAGGGTAGTGCAACCCCGCGAAAACCCGACGGTCGCCGGTGTCGATCAAGAATCGATTCAACAGCTGAAGCAGGCCGGGGCGCTGCTTCGCAGCATCCGCAAGCCAATAGTGCACCTGAGCCAACGCCATCGTGCCCTGGATGCAATGGCCGCTGATCATCGACGGCGTGATCGCCGACTTGGAGGGCTGCACCTCCAGCCCGTCCTTGAGCCCGAGCGTGAGTGCCGTGAGCTGCGGTCTCGGCCGCTGAAACAGTTTCTTCAGTCCTTGCGAGGCCGGTCGTGCAATGTCGACGCCGCCGGTGAGGATGGCTCGGTTGAGATCCGCCTCCAGTTCTGCAGGCCACACCGCTTGGTACAGCGCCAAGGTAAAACGCGGCGGCCCCTCGTCCTCATGCGCCCATGCGATGCGGTGACGGTCCGTTGGGCTGATTGCGCCGCGAATGCGCTCCTCCATCGTGGGCTGCAGGGCTTGCATGACCATAAGGTCTATCTGCGTCAGATCCATCGCGTGAGCCACTGCGCGTCCGACCCACTCGTTGTCTTGATAGATGGGCCAGAGGAAGTCCGACATCTCCTGGGCCAACTCGATGAGCCACTCTTCCCACTCTTCCGCGTCGGAGGGCCGCGGGGACGTCGGATCACGACGAAACCCCTCCGGTACAGGCCGCGTGGCAAGGTAGCGCGCATTTTCCGTGTTGATCAACCCATATGGTGGGAAGGACAGCTTCGATTCGGCAAAGCTGTTCGAGAGAGTCCGGTCAGCCTGGGTCATGAGATTGCCCTCCATCGTTGTTAAAAAAGCTATCCAGGCAGTCCCGCCCGGCGAAGTGCTGCAAAGTATTCAGGCGCATGCGACTGGTTGCGACCTGGATACCAGCGCTCGAAGTCGTTGACGCTGAAACCTGGACTCAACGTCAACAGGGCATGCGCCGCACCAATTGCTTCGACATCCCGACCCGCCATCGAAAGAGCAATGACGCGCAAGCGGTGTGTCGGCACATGCATTGCGTTGCGACGCAACGATGATTCGGCCAAGGTCACTGCTTCGCCATATTTGCCGCAAGCAAGCTTGGCTGCACCAAGCACGAGCTCGTAGATGAAGCGTGTCGGGTCGAGCGGGGTCAGCGCTAGTGCCCGTTCGGCGCATGACTCGGCCGCGACGCCGTCTCCGAAGTAGCTATGCACGCCAGCCGCCATGCGCCAGCACTGCGCTTCCTGCGGATCGAGTTCCAATGCCCGCAGGCAGCCTTGGCGCGCGTGTGGCAAGTCGGCATCCATGTAGGCGGAGACGAAAGCTTCGGTAGCGAGGGCAAAGCCATGCTCAGGGTCTTGATCGAGTGCGCGACGCGCGAAATCCTGCGCCATTCGGCCATCGTTCGTTGTTTGGCGACTCCAGCCCTGCAACTGTCTCATCAGATGCCATTTAGCAAGCATTGCCTTGGGCGCAGCAGTGCGCGGAAGGCGATGCTCGAGTTGCTCGAATAGGCGTCTTGCAAGAGCAAAGTCGTCTTCTGCCATGCGGTGCATCAATGAATTACCACCTATGTACAAGGCATAGTTCTCGAGCGATGGAAGCGGCAGCCGTTTGCTCCGCTTGACCTCGCGGCGTACGACAGCCCGTCCAACATGGGCCACGAGGTCGGGGACGAAGCCTCCCTCGAAGCCAAACAACTCATCGATAGAGGAGTGATAGGTGCCTTGCCAGAGTACTTCTCCTCCCGCCACTTCGGTAAGTGAGCAGCGGGCTGTCATGTCAGTGCCGCGAAGCGCGCAATGACCGGTGAGTACGAAATTGGCGCGCAGCAGCACGCGTGAATCGTGGACGGGATCAACCGAATTACAAAGCGGCGAAGTCGACAGCCGGGAGATGAGCTGGAGGCTGGTCAGTCCGGAGAGGCCGACGATGATGTGCTCGGCCAGCGCTTCGCTGATCACGTTCATTGCTGGATGGGGCGGTACCAGCGCGAACGGGACCACGGCCAGTATGGCATGGTGTTCGGTTGAAGAAGGCCGCGCACTCACTCGATCAAAACCGCGCGCATGCAACCGAAACGCTCTCATCGGCTGGGGAATGTGCTTTAGATAGCATTCACCAAGGTCTTCCAGTTCTCCATGAAGCCCATCGACGACCCTGTCGCGTGCGTCGGCGGAGATAACCGTTTCACCGGGACCGGCCAACCCTGCAAGTCGCGCTGCAAGATTGACGCCGGCACCGTACACATCCAGCGTGTCGACGAAAACATCTGCGATGTGGATGCCAATACGCAGCCACATGGATGTATCGCTGGGGCATCCTTGGCTCAGCCTGGCGATTTCTGAGTGCATTGCCACCGCCGCCGAAGCGGCAGCCGGCACATCGTTGAACTCTGCCAGCACCCCGTCGCCCAGGCTCTTGACCAAACGGCCTGACGACTCCGGAAGCACTGAGGACTGGATCTTGTCCACAAAGCATCGCCACCGCTGGACGGCATTGGCTTCGTCTTGCATCAACAGGCGTACGGATTCGACCAGATCGGCAACGAGGATGACGCGCTGCCGTCGCAGCAGACACGAGAGGCCCTGCGCCAAATCGAAGGCGACAATCTTTTCGTCGGTGGCCGGGCCCATGGTGGGTAAATGTATGCAAATGGCCTAACTTGCGCCATAGTGCTTGCGGCCAGACGGAGGCCAGTGGCAACAGTTGCTCGTGCAAGCTCCGTTCTGGGGCGTGGGAAGCGGGCGGATCACTGCGGCCGCATGTGTTTGCTGTCCTTAGGACATGGCGTGCGCTTCAGGCGGCAGCGGGCTCCCCGAACAGGCCAGCGCACGCATCAGCAGCAGCTTGCGCTCGCGCGCATTGCGCGTGAGCGAGGCCGCGTGCTGGAACTCCGCGCAGGCCTCGGCCTTGCGGCCCAGCTTGGCCAGCAGGTCGCCGCGCACGCTGGGCAGCAGGTGGTAACCCTTCAGCAGCGGCTCGTCGCGCAGCGCATCGACCAGCTCCAGGCCGGCAGCCGGCCCGAAGGCCATCGACAGCGCGACCGCGCGATTGAGCTCGACGATGGGCGAGGGCGCGAGCTGCGCCAGCGCCTCGTAGAGCGCCGCGATGCGTGTCCAGTCGGTCTGCTCCGGCGTGCGGGCGCGCGCATGGCAGGCGGCGATGGCGGCCTGCAGCGCATAGGGGCCGAGCGCGCCGCCCAAGGCCTCGGCGCGCGCCAGCGCGGCGAAGCCGCGGCGGATCAGCATCTGGTCCCAGCGTGCGCGGTTCTGGTCCAGCAGCAGCACCGGCTCGCCCTGGGCATCGACGCGCGCGGCCGAGCGCGAGGCCTGGATCTCCATCAGCGCGACCAGGCCATGCACTTCCGGCTCGTCGGGCACCAGCCCGGCTAGGATGCGGCCCAGGCGCAGTGCTTCCTCGCACAGCGCGGGGCGCATCCAGTCGTCGCCGGCGGTGGCGGAGTAGCCCTCGTTGAAGACCAGGTAGATCACCTCCAGCACCGAGGCCAGGCGCGCGCCGAGCTCATGCGCGCGCGGCGCCTCGAAGGGCACGCGCGCCGCCGCCAGCGTGCGCTTGGCGCGCACGATGCGCTGCGCGATGGTGGGCTCCGGCACCAGGAAGGAACGCGCGATCTCGTCGGTGGTGAGCCCGCCCAGCAGGCGCAGCGTGAGTGCCACGCGCGCCTCGGGCGACAGCACCGGATGGCAGGCGGTGAAGACCAGGCGCAGCAGGTCGTCGCCCACGTCGTCGTCGAGCGCGGCATCGACCGCCTCGGCAAAGTCCGCCGACGCCATCTCGTGCTGCGCGTCGATCTCGCGGCCGATCTCGCCCTCCTTGCTCGCATGCAGCTTGCGCCGGCGCAGCAGGTCCAGCGCGCGGTGCTTGGAGGCCTGCATGAGCCAGGCGGCGGGGTTGTCCGGCACGCCCTCGCGCGGCCATTGCTCGAGCGCGGCGACCAGCGCGTCCTGCGCCAGCTCCTCGGCCACGCCCACATCGCGCACCATGCGCGCGAGCGCGCCGATGATCTTCGCCGACTCGATGCGCCAGACGGCGTTGATGGTGCGGTGGATGTCGGGCGCGGTCATTCAGGGGTCAGCGCTTCTGCATCTCTGTGAACCCTTCGGCCGCCTTCTGCACGTCGGGCGGGAAGTCCTCCATCTCCTGCACCCGGCGGATCTCGATGGTCTCGTTCTCCGAGCCCGGGCAGCGCGAGGCCCAGGCGATGGCCTCTGCCTGGGACTTCACGTCGATCATCCAGTAGCCGCCCAGCACCTCCTTGGCCTCGGCGAAGGGGCCGTCCGTCACCTTGGGCTTGCCGCCGGGGAAGCTGACGCGCGCGCCCTCGGAGGGCGGGCGCAGGCCGTCGAGCGTGATCAGCACGCCGGCGTCGTTCAGCGACTTGTTGTACTTCATCATGGCCTCGACGGCCTTGGCATCGGGCATCGTTCCTGGGGCGGCGCTTTCGTAGCCCTTGGGGATCATCAGCATCATGAATCGCATGTCTTCACTCCTTGGATGGGAGCCGGGCCGCCGCCCTGATGTGGGCGGCTCTGGAAAAACCTGGGGCTCTATCTGAACGTCGAACGAGGCGCGTCCGGATCGACAGGGCTGCTGATTTTTTTCAACCCGCCACGGGATGGATCTCGACCTCGGGCCGCGCCTGGGCGAAGGGATAGCGCCGGACCCAGGCGATGGCTTCGTCCATGGAATCGGCCTGGATCAGCCAGAAGCCGGCGACCAGTTCCTTGGCCTCGGCGAAAGGGCCGTCCATGACGCCGGCTTTGCCGTTGCCCACGCGCACGCGTGTGCCGCGCGCGGTGGAGCGCAGGCCATCACCCGCCAGCAGCAGGCCGGCGCGCACGCCCTCGTCGTTGCGTTGCGCCATGGCCGCGAGCTTCGCGGGATCGCTGGGCGCCTCGGCCTCGGTGTCCGCATCGGCTTTCACCAGGATCAAGAAGCGCGGCTTGCTGGCAGTGCCCGAAGGATCGACCCCTGCCAGCCCGCCGGCGCAGCCGGTCTCGCGGATCTCGAAGCCGGCTTCGTCGTCGCCACCGGCCGCGTCACGCAGCCACTCGGCGACCGCCTGGCGCGACTCGGCCTCGACGATGCCGAGGCCCGCCACGCGCGTCGCGCTTGGGAAGGGGACGCGTGTCTCTTCGGGGCCGGCGTCCGTCAAGCGGACGTGCACGCCGGCCGCATCGGCGGCGACCGGCGCGCTCTCGTGCAACGTGATGCCGACGGAAGGCGATGGAACCGGGACGGCCTGTCCGGAGGGGCCGGCCTGGCTCAGGATCACGAATCTCATGCGATGCAGTCCTCTGCCAAAAGAAGGACAGCAAGCATATAGCGCGTCCCTCAGCGCCGGATCGGCAGCCATGCGCGCAGCTTCTCGTCGCGCAGGTACAACCCGCCCCAGGCCATCAGCCCGATGTAGAGCCCGAAAAGCAGGTGGCTGAACAAGGGACTGCCGGCACGCAGATGCGTGGCCATGGCGCCGCCCAGCAGGCCGGTCAGCAGGACCGCACCCAACAACGCGGTGCGCGGCAGCGCATAGAGCAGGGCGATGGCGAGCGTGAGCACGCCCAGCCCGAAGCCCAGGCCGGCCGGGTAGCCCAGCTGCGCCATCGTCTCCTCGACCACGGGCAGGCCGGCCACCTTGATCAAGCCGTCGAACAGCAGGAAGAGCACGACCAGTGCGCTGAGCACGCGGCCGGTCCAGCGGGCGGCGCCGGTAGCCGGCGCGGCGGGGGTGAGGGTGGTAGCTGCTTGCATGGCGGCCTCCTCAGTTCCTGCCCGCGGAACGCTTCTCGGCGGCATCGCGCAGCCACGCTTCGTGCTTGCGCATCTCGGGCGTGAACTCGGCGCCGAAGTCCTCGGCCTCGTAGACCTGCCGGAGCTCGATCTCGACGTTGCCGCCGCCGTCGATCGTCGGCCAGCGCTTGACCCACGCGATGGCCTCTTCCCTGGACTTCACCTGGATCAGGCTGAAGCCCGCGACCAGTTCCTTGGCCTCGGTGAAGGGGCCGTCGATCACCGTGGGCTTGCCGTTGCCGAACTTGACGCGCGCGCCCTTGATGCTGGGCTGCAGGCCCATGCCGTCGAGCATCACGCCCGCCTTGATCATCTCCTCGTTGTACCGGAGCATGTCGGTGACCAACTGCTCGGTGGGCATCACGCCGGCCTCGGTGTCCTTGTCGGCTTTTCGAATCACCATGAATTTCATTGTCGAATCTCCGCCAGATGGTGGATGGGCGTTCAGGATTTGCCGCGGTTCTTTTCCGCTTCGGCCATCACGCGCTTTTCCTGCTCGCGCAGTTCGGGGGTGAACTCGGCGCCGAAGTCCTCCATCTCGAAGACCTGGCGCAGCTCGAGTTCCTCGCCGTCGGTGAAGGGCGCGCGCTTGAGCCATTCGATGGCCTCGTCCCGGGAGCGCACCTGCCACAGCCAGAAGCCCGCGATCAGTTCCTTGGTCTCGCTGAAAGGCCCGTCGGTCACGGTGCGGGTCTTGCCGTCGAAGCGCACGCGCGCGCCCTTGGAAGTGGGCTGCAGGCCCTCGC
Organism: Variovorax sp. WS11; assembly: GCF_010499245.1. GTDB lineage: Bacteria > Pseudomonadota > Gammaproteobacteria > Burkholderiales > Burkholderiaceae_C > Variovorax. The sequence goes on along the minus strand of NZ_JAAGOW010000003.1, from coordinate 595,765 downwards.
CGGCCAGCATCACGCCGGCCTTGACGAGCTCCTCGTTGTACTTGCCCATCTCGGTGAGCATTTGTTCGGTCGGCATGACGCCGGCTTCCGAGTCCTTGTTGGCTTTCACAATCACCATGAATCGCATGTCGTACTCCTGAAGGGTTGAAGGGTTGGGTGGCGAGTCTCGGAATGAGGCTCTACAGGGACGTCGAAGCAGAGCGCATCCGATCGACATCGGGAGTTGTAAATTTTTGCAACGGCGGCGCGGCGCAGCGGCCAATCTGCCGGACCACCGCCGGCACTTCCCCCGCCAACTCGCGTGCCAGGTAGCCCAGAGGTCCGACGCGCCGGCCCAGTTTCCTGCCCGCCATGGCATGGACCACCACGGCCCACGCCGCCGCCTGCTCCGGCGGCAGGCCGCGCGCCGCGAAGCCGCCCATCAGCCCGGCCAGCACGTCGCCCGAGCCCGAGGTGGCGAGCCCGATCGACCCTCCGTCGAAGCGCCAGGCGCGGCCTTGCGGCGTCGCGATCACCGTGCTTGCGCCCTTGAGCACCACGCAGGCATTCCAGCGAATGGCCGCTTCACATGCCACGTGCAGCGCTTCCTGGGTGACGACCTCCTTGGGCAGGCCGCACAGGTGCGCCATTTCGCCTGCATGCGGCGTCAGGAGCACCGGCTGGTCGAAGGCTTGCATGGCCGCCACCGACATCGCGATCGAATCCAGCACCACGGTGCGCTCGCGGAAAAGCCGCAGCAGCCGGCGCACGAAGGCCGTGCTGCCGCGCTCGTCGCAAAGGCCAGGACCCACGACCACGGCCGCCACGTGAGCGGCAATGGGGCCAGGCTCTCGCAGCCGCGTGGGGCCAGGCCGCCGCCGCGCGTCTCGGGCAGGGCGATCACGCGCGACTCGGGCATCGCGAGCGCCAGGCCCTGAGCGGCGCACGCGGGGCATGCGAGGGTGAGCTTGCCCGCACCCGTCCGCAGCGCCGCGGTGCCGGCGAGCAGCGCGGCGCCGGGCATCTCGGCGCTGCCCGCGACAACCAGCACGCGGCCGCGCGCCTCCTTGTCGGCGTCGGCGCCCGGGTCGGGCAAGGGCCAGCGTGCCAGCGATGCTTCGGTCAGGGCTGCGGCGCGCGGCGTGGCCATGGCACCGGGAGGAGCCTCAGGGCTTGGGGGCCGCCGGTTGATCGGGCGCGCGGGTCACCGGTGTGGCGGCTTCGCGAAGCGGGGCGAGGAAGTTAACCAGATCGAGCTGGAGCACCTCGTCCTCCTGTTCGCGGCGCTCGGCCCGGTAGGAGGTGATGGCGCAGTTGGGCACGTCGCCCTGGCGGTCGATATCGAGGATCTGCTGCTCGTCCATGTGCTCGAGCAGGTAGCGCAGGCAGTTGACGATGACCTGGTGCGCCACCAGCAGCACGCGCCGCCCCGCGTACTCGCGCGTCACCATCTCGAGGACGCTGCGCAGGCGCAGGATCACGTCGCACCAGCTCTCGCCGCCGGGCGGGCGGAAGTAGAACTTGCCCACGTGCAGGCGCTGCTCGTTCAGCTCGGGGTGCTTCTGGCGGATGCCCAGCTTGGTCAGCCGGTCCAGGATGCCGAACTCCTTCTCCCGCAGGCGCTCGTCCAAGCGCAGCTTGATGCTGTCGCCGGACAGGCCGCCATGCTCGGCCACCAGCTCCGCGGTGGCGCGGGCGCGCGCATAGGGCGAGCAGAGGATCACCTCGGGCTTCTCCTCTGCCGGCAGCCGGGCGAACCAGTCGCCGAGTGCGATCGACTGCTCGATGCCCAGCTCGGACAGCGGCACGTCGATGTCGCGCCATGCCAGCTCGATCAGCGGGAGCCCGCCGGCTTCGGCTGCATCGCGCGCGACATTGCCGGCGCTTTGGCCGTGGCGAACGATCCAGAGGGTTTGGGGCCAGTTGGATTGCATGGAACGAAGCCCATGCTAGGAGCCCCTCGCCGCGCGCCCCGTAGGCAAAGGCCTATTTCGCCCGGTGCGCGTCGGGCGTTATCACGCGTAGTCGGCCACCGGCACGCAGCTGCAGAACAGGTTGCGGTCGCCGTAGACGTTGTCGATGCGGCCCACCGGCGGCCAGTACTTGGCGTCCTTGACCGAGGCGATGGGGAAGGCGCCGAGCTCGCGCGAGTAGGGCCGGGTCCATTCGCTGGCCAGCAGGCTGTCGGCCGTGTGCGGCGCGTTCTTCAGCGGGTTGTCCTCGCGCGGCCAGATGCCTTCCTCGATGCGGCGGATCTCGCCGCGGATCACGATCATCGCGTCGACGAAGCGGTCCAGCTCGGCCAAGGGCTCGCTCTCGGTCGGCTCGACCATGAGTGTGCCGGGCACCGGGAAGCTCAGGGTGGGCGCGTGGAAGCCGTAGTCGATCAAACGCTTGGCCACGTCCTCGGCCGTCACGCCGCTGGTGTCCTTGAGCGGACGCAGGTCCAGGATGCACTCGTGCGCCACGTGGCCGTTCGGGCTGGCGTAGAGCGTGGGGTAATGGTCCTTGAGCCGCGCGCTGATGTAGTTGGCGCTCAGGATCGCGACCTCGGTCGCGGCCTGCAGGCCTTCCGCGCCCATCATGCGGCAGTACATCCAGCTGATCGGCAGCACCGCCGCATTGCCCAGCGGCGCGGCCGATACGGCGCCCACGCCGTTCGAGGGGAGGCCGCCGCTCACGTGGCCGGGCAGGTAGGGCACCAGGTCCTCGACCACGCACACCGGTCCCACGCCGGGCCCGCCGCCGCCGTGCGGGATGCAGAAGGTCTTGTGCAGGTTGAGGTGGCTCACGTCCCCGCCGAACTCGCCGGGCGCGGCCACGCCGACCAGCGCATTCATGTTGGCGCCGTCGACGTACACACAGCCGCCGTGCGCATGCACGATCTCGCACAGCTCCTTCACGCGGGTCTCGAACACGCCGTGGGTGCTGGGGTAGGTGATCATCACCGCGGCCAGGTCGTCGCGGTGCTGCTCGCAGGCGCGCGTGAGGTCGTCCATGTCGATGTTGCCCTGCGCGTCGCAGGCGGTCACCACCACCTTCATGCCCACCATCTGCGCGCTCGCCGGGTTGGTGCCGTGGGCGGAGGAGGGGATCAGGCAGATGTTGCGGTGGCCGTGGCCTTGCGCTTCGTGGTAGGCCTTGATGGCCAGCAGGCCGGCGTACTCGCCCTGCGAGCCGGCATTGGGCTGCAGGCTGATGCCGGCGTAGCCGGTGGCCTCGCAGAGCCAGGCGCGCAGCTGCGCGTCGAGCTCGGCGTAGCCCTGCAGCTGCTCGGCCGGCGCGAAGGGGTGAATGTCCGCGAACTCGGGCCAGGTGATGGGGATCATCTCGCTGGTCGCGTTGAGCTTCATGGTGCAGCTGCCCAGCGGGATCATGCTGCGGTCGAGCGCGAGGTCCTTGTCGGAGAGGCTGCGGATGTAGCGCAGCATCGCGGTCTCGCTCTTGTGGGTGTTGAAGACCGGGTGCGCGAGGAAGTCGCTGCTGCGGCGCAGGTCCAGCGGGATGCGCGAGCCGACCGTGGCCGAGAGCTCCTCGAAGCGAGGCATCGGCGTGCCCGCGGGCACGAACAGGGCCCAGAGGGTCTCGATGTCGGTGCGGGTGCTGGTCTCGTCGAGCGAGATGCCCAGGTGCTGCTGCAGGCCCTGGCGCAGGTTGACCGAGGTGGCCTGCGCGCGCTCCAGGATCTTCGGCGTGTCCTCGCCGGTCAGGACGGTGAGCGTGTCGAAGGCGGTGGCGTTGGCCAGCTCGCGGCCCATCTGCTCCAGGCCCTGCGCCAGGATGGCGGTGAGGGCGGCCACGCGCTGCGCGATGCGCGTCAGGCCTTCGGGCCCGTGGTAGACGGCATACATGCTCGCCACCACCGCCGGCAGCACCTGCGCCGTGCAGATGTTGGAGGTGGCCTTTTCGCGGCGGATGTGCTGCTCGCGCGTCTGCAGCGCCAGGCGGTAGGCCGGGCGCCCCTGCGTGTCGACGCTGACGCCGACCAGGCGGCCCGGCAGCGAGCGCTTGAACTCGTCGCGGCAAGCCAGGTAGGCCGCATGGGGGCCGCCGTTGCACAAGGGCATGCCGAAGCGCTGCGTGGTGCCGCAGACGATGTCGGCGTCCCATTCGCCGGGTGGGGCCAGCAGGGTGAGCGCCAACAGGTCGGCCGCCACGCAGAAGGCGGCGTCGCAGGCGTGCGCATGGCCGGCCAGCGGGCGCAGGTCGTGCACGTGGCCGGTGGTGGCGGGGTACTGCGCCAGCGCGCCGAAGAAATCGCCGCTGGCCATCAAATGCGGCAGCGTCTCGGAGACGGTGCTGACCTTGACCTCGATGCCCAGCGGTGCGGCGCGCGTCTTGATCACCTCGATGGTTTGCGGATGGCAGTCGCCCGAGACCAGGAACACCTTGCTCTTGCTCTTGACGCTGCGGCGCGCCAGCGTCATCGCCTCGGCCGCGGCGGTGGCCTCGTCGAGCATCGAGGCGTTGGCGATCGCCATGCCGGTCAGGTCGCAGACCATGGTCTGGAAGTTGAGCAGCGCCTCCATGCGACCCTGCGAGATCTCGGCCTGGTAGGGCGTGTAGGCCGTGTACCAGGCCGGGTTCTCCAGCACGTTGCGCAGGATCACGCCGGGCGTGTGGGTGCCGTAGTAGCCCTGGCCGATGAAGTTCCGCGCCACCTTGTTCTTCGCCGCGATGGCGCGCAGCTCGGCCAGCGCGCCGGCTTCGGTCACCGGTGCGGGGAGCTGCATCGGATGGCTGCGGCGGATGGCGGGCGGCACGATGCCGTCGATCAGCTCGGCGCGGGTCTTGGAGCCGACGACGGCGAGCATGCGCGCTTCGTCCTCGGCCTCGATGCCGATGTGGCGGGCGATGAATTCGCCGGCGTTCTCGAGATCGGCGAGGGTGGGCAAGGAGCAGGAGGACTTCGACATGGAGGGCTCAGAGAGGGGAACAAACGCGGCGGGTGTCCGCTTTTCAGTTCTCGTCGGTGAACTTGTCGTAGGTGGTCTTGTCGAGCAGGGCGTCGAGCTGCGCGGGCTCGGTGATCTTCATCTTGAAGAACCAGCCTTCGCCTTCGGGCGCGCTGTTGGCCAGCGAGGGGTCGGCGCGCAGCGCCTCGTTGACTTCGGTGACCTCGCCGCTGACCGGCATGAACACGTCGGCCGCGGCCTTGACCGACTCCACCACGCCCGCGACCTCGCCCTGGGCGTAGCCCTGGCCGACTTGCGGCAGGTCGACGAAGACCACGTCGCCCAGCGCGTCCTGGGCATGCAGCGTGATGCCGACGGTGGCGTTGTCGCCGTCGGCGTTCACCCACTCGTGGTCCTTGGTGTATTTGATGGTCATGGAATGGCTCCTGGGGGGAAGGGGAAGGGAAGGAAGAAAGAAGAATTAGCCGCGCCAGTAGCGCGCGGGCACGAAAGGCAGGGTGCTGACTTCCATCGGCACCGGCTTGCCCCGCACGATGGCCTGCAGGCGGGTGCCGGGCTCGGCGTAGGCGAGGGCGACATAGCCCATCGCGACAGGCCGGTCGACCGTCGGGCCCAGCAGGCCGCTGGTCACCTGGCCGATGGGCAGGCCCTCGAACGATTCGAGCAGCGTGCTGTCGCGCACCGGCACGCGCTCCAGCGCCACCAGGCCGACGCGCTTGCGCTTGAGCGTCTCGTGGTCGAGGCGGCCGGCCGTGCCGCTGTCGGCCGTGAGCTGCGCCAGCACCCGCGCCGCGCCGGGAAAGCCGCCCTCGCGCGCGCCGCCGCTGCGGCGCACCTTCTGCATGGCCCAGTTGAGCGAGGCCTCGACCGGGGTGGTCGTGGTATCGATGTCGTTGCCGTAGAGGCAGAGGCCTGCTTCGAGGCGCAGCGAATTGCGAGCACCCAGGCCGACGGGCTGCACCTCGGGCTGCGCCAGCAGCAGCCGGGCCAGCGCCTCGGCGTCAGGGGCGGCGACCGAGATCTCGAAGCCGTCCTCGCCGGTGTAGCCGCTGCGCGTGGCGAAGGCCGCGATGCCGCCGATCTGCACCTTGCCGCCGGTCATGAAGACGAAGCGCTCGATGCCGGGCGACAGGCGCGCCAGCACGGCCGCGGCCTGCGGGCCCTGCAGCGCGAGCAGGGCGTGGTCGGGCAGGGGCTGCACCTGGCAGCGCTGGCCGATCTTCGCCTGGATGTGGGCGATGTCGGCAGCCTTGCAGGCGCCGTTGACGATCACGAAGATCGAATCGCCGCCCTCGTTGAAGAACATCAGGTCGTCGAGGATGCCGCCCTCGTCGTTCAGCAGCAGGCCGTAGCGCTGCTTGCCGGGCGCCAGGCCGATCACGTCGACCGGCATCAGGGTCTCGAAGGCGGCAGCGGCCTCGGGCCCGACCAGGCGCAGCTGGCCCATGTGCGAGATGTCGAAGAGGCCCGCGGCCGTGCGCGTGTGCTTGTGCTCGGCCATCAGGCCGGCGGGGTACTGCACCGGCATCGAATAGCCCGCGAAGGGCGCCATGCGGGCGCCGAGCTCCACATGCAGGTTGTACAGCGGGGTCTTTTGCAGATCGTCGGGAGCAGAGGCCAAGGCACTCTCCATCAGGGGCAGTCCAGATCCATGGCGGCAAAGCCATGGGCCACCCCTGCTGTCCGCTTTACCTGAGAGATTCGCCCCACGATCGGGGTTTGCTCCTTCGGTGGACGGCTTTCACTCAACGTAAAGCGCCGCCTCTCTCCAGCAAGGAAACGCCCGAAAAACGGGCGCCTCGTCAGTCCTTTTGCCTGAGCGTTCGGGCCCGTTCTTCGAGGGGCCCTGCGCCTTCGGCGGCCCCGCGCTGCGGGGCTCTCTCCTGACCGGGTCGAGTGTAAGGGAAACCGCGCCTACGACCGCTCCAGCCGCAGCCGCCGCAGCAGGAATTTCTCCCACAGCTTGTCCGATAGGAACTGCAGGGAGCGCCGGACGTGCTCGCGCAAGTTGCGGGCATCGTAGGGCGAGCGGATGTCGGCACCTGCCTGGCGCGCGCGCAGGCTCAGCATGTGTTCCGAGAGACAGCAGCGCGCCTTCATGCGCAGGTCCTCGAAGTTCTCGGTGCCGAGCGGGCTGGCCTTGTGCCATTCGTGGTCCCATTTGAAGCGGCGCTTCTTCTGCTCGCCCTCGCCGTCGTCGCTGATCAGCCAGGCGGACACGAAATCGACATACGCCTCGCCCACATGGTCGCGGAAGACGCCGCGGCCGGGCTCGAACTGCTCGTTCACGAGCGAGTCCAGCAGCGCGTTGCCGGGCGAGAGCGTGCCCAGCCGGTGGCGCAGCGTGTTGTTCATCGCGAAGCAGTAGGTCGAGACCCATTCGAGCAGCGGCCCCATCGGGGTCATGGTCGAACGCGGGAAGTCGTTGATCTCGCCGAAGAGCCAGGGGCCTGGATGCAGGGCGAGCTTGCGGATCTCGCCGCCGAAGCGCTCGAGCCGCCGTTCGCTCCAGGCGTGGTTGAGGGCCACCGTGTCGTTCGAGAAGATCCAGACGTCGGGCTGCTCGCCGCGCGCGAGGAGGGTCTCGATGCCGGTGTCCCAGCCGGAGAACTCGCGGTTGCTGTTGTCGCCGGCGACCACCAGGCCCTGCGCGGAGTCCGTGCCGGTGGCGCTTTCGGCGGGCACGGCGCTAGCGTTGTCGACGATCACGCTGGAGAAGCGGTCGCCATCCTGGGCCAGGCGGATTCGCAGCTTGTCCAGCACCTGGAGCGAACGCTCGCGGTGCTGGTCGCCGAATTCCAAGTGAACGAAACCGTAGCTTGTCATTTGCCTTCAGGGGAGAGAAGAAAAGAGAAGCGGCGGGTTGTCGCCCCATGCGCTCCCCGCCGGTTGCGGCCGCGTGAAGATGTTACCGCTTGAATGCGGAAACGGCGACGCTGGCTGCGCGAAGCAGCCGCAACTCCCCAAGCCTATTCAAGAAACAGGGGCACTGCGTGTCAGCCAAGGCGCCGTGCCGGGCCCATGCTGTAACCCTTGTTTTCAGTGCACGGCCTCCTCGGCCGGCAGCAGGCGCAGGATGCGGTCGCGGATCGAGGCGGCGCGCTCGACGCCCGCGAGCTTCTCGATTTCGCCCAGCATGGCCTCGGCCACCGACAGCATCGACTCGCGGTCGCGCGACTCGCGCAGGGTCTCGCGGAACTGCCCAGCCAGCACCGGATCGCGGCGCACGAACATGCGCTCGCACAGGTCGAAGAGGAACATGCGCGTGGTGGCGAGCGAACGCTTGCCGTCGAAGGTGTCGGCCGAGATCGCCGCCTGCGGGATGGCTTCGGGCGCTTGGCGCGCCGGCGCGGGCACCGCGGACCGCAGGGGCCGGGAGTCCAGCAGGTAGCCTTCCTGCACCAGGTGCAGCGCCACGCGGCCGGCCTCGTCGCGGCCGCCGAAGAGCTCGCCGAAATCGGTGACCGAGCGCTGGCCGTCGGCCATCAGCAGCAGGGCGCGCTCGCGCTGGCCCAGGGTGCGGCGGCCCGGCTGCAGTTTCTGGCGCGCTTTCTCGGTCTTGATGAAGAGCATGGGGATGTTGTGGCGTTCGCAATCGAAGCGCCGCAGCATCGGCCACGTGCATGACACCCCGGTGAAACCCGAGGCCTCAGGCCATCATGCGTGAACTACTTCGCATAAACGAGGTCGCGCAGCCCCAAGGAGATGCCCGGCACGTAGGTGATGACCATCAGGCAGGCCAGGATCACCAGCACGAAGGGCACCAGGTGCGTGACGATGCGGTCCAGCGAAATGCGCGCCACCGTGCAGGCCGCGAACAGGTTGACGCCGAAGGGCGGCGTGATCATGCCCAGCGCCAGGTTGACCACCATCACCAGCCCGAAGTGCACCGGGTCGATTCCGAAGTGCATCGCCACCGGCGCCAGGATGGGCGCCAGCACGATGATGGCCGCGCTGGTCTCGATGAACATGCCGATGACGAACAGCGCCGCGTTCACGCCCAGCAGGAACATGGCCGGCGACTTCAGCACGCCCTCGAGCCAGTGGCCGATGGCCTCGGGCACGCCGGCGCGCGTGATCAGGAAGGCGAAGAGGCCGGCGTTGGCGATGATGAACATGATCACCGACGACGAGATCACCGACTTGCGCAGCACCGCGTAGAGCTGCGGCAGCTTGATCTCGCGGTAGATCAGCATGCCGACGACGAGCGCATAGAGCACCGCCACCGCCGAGGCTTCGGTCGGCGTGAAGATGCCGCCGTAGATGCCGCCGAGGATGATCACCGGCATCAAGAGCGCCCAGCCCGCGCGCCAGGTGGCGACGCCCACGCCCAGGCGCCCGTCGCCATCGTTCTTGCCCAGGCCCTTGACCTTGCAGTAGACATAGACGAACGCCATCAGCGCCAGGCTGATGAGGATGCCCGGGCCGAAGCCGGCGATAAAGAGTTCGCCGATCGACACCTCGGCGCTCACGCCGTAGAGGATCATCGGGATCGAGGGCGGGATGATCACGCCCAGCTCCGCGCTCGTGGCCTGCAGCGCCGCCGCGTAGCTGGTGGGATAGCCATGCTTGATCAGCGCCGGGATCAGGATGGCGCCGATGGCGAAGGTGGTCGCCACGGAGGAGCCCGACACCGCCGCGAAGATCATGCAGGTCAGCACGCAGGTCATCGGCAGCCCGCCCTGCACGCCGCCCACCAGGCTCTTGGCGAATTCCACCAGCCGGCGCGAGATGCCGCCCGTTTCCATCAGGTTGCCGGCCAGGATGAAGAAGGGGATGGCCGCGAGCGGAAACTTGTTGATCGCGTTGAACATCTCCTTGACGGAGATCAGCATGTTGGCGTTCGAGGCCTGGATGCCGACCACGGAGGCCAGGCCGATCGAGACCGCGACGGAGATGGTGAGTGCGAAGCACACGACCATCGTGGTGACCATGATCGGGGTCATTGCGCGGTCTCCAGTTCCTGCCGCTGCGGATCGAGCAAGTTGCCCACGATGCCGATCACGCTGAACAAACCGCCAATGGGCATCGCCACGTAAGCCCAGAACATCGACACCGATTCGAGCCCCGCCATCGACTGCACGCCGCCGCGCTTCGCATAGTCCCAGCCCCACCAGACGATGACGCCGATCAGCGTCAGCGCGGCCAGGCACACCAGCCAGTCGAGCACGCGCCGCATCTTCGGCGGGCTCCAGCGGTACAGCACGTCGACGCTGACCATCGCACCCTGGCGAAAAGCGGTGGGGATGCCCATGAAGACCATCCAGATCAGGCTCACGCGGATCAGGATCTCCGACCATTCGGCCGGCTGCTCGAGCACGAAGCGGGTGACGATCTGGAACACGCCGAGCGCCGAGGCGATCACGAGCATGAGGCAGGCGACGGCCATGGACAGCGAATTGGTCCAGTGGTCGAGCCGGAGGAAGGCGGATTTCATGAGCGAGGCATGCAAAGGTCGATAAAAAACGCCCGCCAGCCGGTGCTGTGCGGGCGTGCGCCGCGGGTCATCGCGGCAACGGGATCACTGGAAGTTGCGGATCTTGTCGATGTTGGCCTTGCCGAACTGCTTCTCGAACTCGGCGTTGACCGGCGCCAGCGTGCTGACGAACTTGCTCTTGTCCACGTTCTCGATCACGGTCATGCCCTGGGCGCGCAGCTCCTTCACGCCGTTGGCGTCGTCCTGGTCGACGCGGTCGCGGTTCACCTTCGCCGCCACCTTGGCGGCTTCGAGGAAGGCGGTCTTGTCGGCGGCGCTGAGCTTGTCGAAGGCCGCCTTGTTCATCAGGAAGATGCAAGGCGAGTAGACATGGCCGGTCAGCGACAGGTGTTTCTGCACCTGCGAGAACTTGGCCGCCATGATCACCGACAGCGGGTTCTCCTGGCCGTCGACCGTGCCCTGCTGCAGCGCCGTGAACACTTCCGGGAAGGCCATCGGCGTGGTGATGATGCCCAGGCCCTTGTAGGCCGCGATGTGCACCGGGTTCTCCATGGTGCGCATCTTCAGGCCCTTGAGGTCTTCCGGTCCCTTGACATCGCGCTTGCTGTTGGTCATGTGGCGGAAGCCGTTCTCGGCCCAGGCCAGGGCCTTGAAGCCCTTGGCGTCGAATTTGGTCAGCAGCTCCTGGCCGATCGGCCCGTCGAGCACCGCGCGCGCATGGGCCTTGTCGCGGAACAGGAAGGGCACATCGAGGATCTTGGCCTCGGGCACGAAATTGGGCACCGGGCCGGTGGAGGAGAAGGCCAGCTCCTGGGTGCCGAGCTGCACCGCCTCGATCGACTCGCGCTCGCCGCCCAGGGAGCCGTTGTAGAAGGTCTCGATCTTGTAGCGGCCGTTGGTGCGGGTCGCCACTTCCTTGGCGAAGGCGTCGATGGCGACGCCCTGGTGCGAGTTCTGCGCGGTCGAGATGCTGATCTTCATGGCCGTCTGCGCGAAGGCCGCGCAGGCCATGCCGAGGCCGAGGACGAGGACGAGGCCGGCGGCCAGTCGGTTCAACTTCATGGGGAGTCTCCTGTCGATGTGACGTTTTGCAAACGTATGACTATGCATTGGCCGGCAGCTTCACGGCGTCGGGATTTTCACGGACGTAATCGCGAATCACGTCCTCGAAGCTGGCATCGGGCAAGAGGCCCAGGCCGCGCGCGCGCCGGGCCTCGATGCGGCCCGGCCAAGTCTTCACGATGCGCTGGATGGCAGGATCGGGCGTGCGGTCGAGCAGGGCGGTGGCGGCCTTGCCGGCCACGCGTTCGAGCGCCGCGGCCATGCCGCCGACCGTGAGGCTCAGCGAGGGCAGGTTGAGCGCGGTGCGCGGGCCCCATTGCGCATCGCTCGCCTCGGCGGCGCGCACGATGCCTTCGACGGTGCGCGCCGGGGAGGCCAGCGCCACCAGCGTCTCGTCGGGCACCGGGACGGCCGCGCGGATGCCGGCGAGCGGCTCGCGGATCATGCCGCTGAAGAAGCCCGAGGCCGCGCCGTTGGGCAGGCCCGGGCGCACGCTCACCGTCATCAGCCGCACGCTGCGGCCGCGGATGAAGCCCTTGCGCGTGTAGTCGGCCACGAGCTGCTCGCCGATGAACTTCTGAATGCCGTAGCTGGTCTGCGGCGTGGGCAGCGTGTTGTCGTCGATGACTTCGGGCAGCGGCTGCTCGGGCGAGTTGCCGAACACTGCGAGCGAGCTGGAGAACACCAGCGCCGGAGTGGTGCCGGCGGCGCGCAGGCGTTCGAGCAGGGCGTTGGTGGCGCCGAAGTTGCTGCGCATGCCGAGATTGAAGTCGGCCTCGCATTCGCCGCTGACGGCGGCGGCGAGGTGGAAAACGGCGTTTGCCTCGGCCCAGTAGGCGGCGTCGGCGTCGGCCAACTGGGCGTTGAGGTCGCCGACGACGGCGGCGATGCGGGTGTCGGCCGCGAGATCGGCCGGGGGCGCGGCGCGGTCGACCAGCGTGATGCGTTCGATGGGCTGGGGCGCGGCGCCAGCCAGTGCGAGGCTGCCTTGCGCGAGCAGCGTGCGCGCCAGGCGTGCGCCCAGAAATCCGGCGCCGCCGGTGATGACGATGTGCATGGTGTCTCCTTGGGGTGCTCAGTCTATCTCCCCGCCTTTGTCCCCGGCTTGCTCCCTCTCCCTCGGGAGAGGGCGGGGGTGAGGGCACCGGGCGCTCGAGGAGGGAGTAACAATGCCTCCCGAAGCAACCCTCCAGCGCCCCATGAACCTGCGATTCGTCGAAGCCTTCCACTGGGCCGTCGCCCTCAAGAGCGTCACGCGGGCGGCCGAGAAACTGCACCTCACCCAGTCGGCCCTGTCCAGCCGCATCGCCGCCCTCGAGCGCGAGCTGGGCGTGCTGCTGCTCGACCGGCGCGACAAGCAGTTCCGCCTCACGGTGGCCGGCCAGCGCTTCCATGCCTTCGCCCAGCGCCTGCTCGAAATGCAGATGCACATCAAGGCCGAGATGGGCTCCGGCGCGGTGCGCGCGACCGTGCTGCGTGTGGGCGCCATCGAGTCGGTGATCCACAGCTGGCTCACCGGCTGGCTCAAGCACATGCAGGCCACCTACCCCGATTTCGAGCTGGAGCTCACGGTCGAGACCACGCCGGTGCTGGTCGACCAGCTGCAGCGCGGCAAGCAGGACCTGATCTTCGCCGCGCTGCCGGCCGCCGGCGATGGGGTGCGCACGCGTGCGGTGCCGCCGATGCCGATGTGCTTCGTCGGCCACCGCGAGCTGCACCTGCGGCGGCGCTACAAGCTGCACGACCTGCTCGCGCTGGACCTGCTCACCTTCCAGCGCGGCTCGCAGCCGCATGTGGCGCTGCTGGAGCTGTTCCGCGACGCGGGCAGTCCCGCGCCGCGCGTGCATGCCATCTCCTCGATCTCGGCGATGGCCCAGCTGGTGGAGGCCGGCTTCGGTGTCGCGACCCTGCCGCGCGCCGTGGTCGAGCCGTTGGCGCGGCGCCTGCCGCTGCGGGTGCTGCCCTGCGAGGACACGCTGGAGCCGCTGCCCATCTACGCGAGCTACCGGGACGACCCCTCCTCGCCGCTGCTCGAGGCCGCGCTCGGCTCCGCCGTGGTGCATGCCTCGCACGGTTCCAGGTCATCGAAAAAATCGATGAGCTGAGCAAGAAACTTTGCGTTGGCGTTCGGAAGGGCGGATTCCCACAATCCGCTCCATCACCTCACGGACGCCTTCATGTCGACGCTTCAAGCCCCTTTCCGCACCCCCGACGCCGCGAGCAGCGCGCGCGACGTGCGCCTCGCCGCCCGCAGCGGCGCGCTGCAATCGCACACCAGCGGCCTGGCGAGCGCGCATGTCCAGGGCAACCTGGTCATCCTGCCGAAGTCGCATGCCGCGGACTTCCTGCGCTACTGCCAGGCCAATCCTAAGCCCTGTCCGCTCCTGGGCGTGTCGGAGCCCGGCGATCCGGCCTTGCCGATGCTGGGCGAGGACATCGACATCCGCAGCGACCTGCCGCGCTACCGCGTGTGGCAGGGCGGCGAGCTGGTCGACGAACCCGGCGATGTGCGCGCGCTGTGGCGCGAAGACCTGGTGAGCTTCGTCATCGGCTGCTCCTTCACCTTCGAGCATGCGCTGATGGCCGAGGGCATCGAGTTGCGCCATGTCGTGCAGCAACGCAACGTCGCGATGTACCGCACGAACATCGCGACCGTGCCGGCCGGCGCTTTCCGCGGCCCGATGGTGGTCTCGATGCGCCCGCTGCGCGCCGCCGATGCCATCCGCGCGGTGCAGATCACCTCGCGCTTTCCGGCCGTGCACGGCGCGCCGGTGCATCTGGGCGACCCGGCGCTCATCGGCATCCGCGCGATCGCACATCCCGACTATGGCGACCCGGTCGACGTGATGCCGGACGAGCTGCCGGTGTTCTGGGCCTGCGGCGTGACGCCCCAGGCCGCGCTGGCCGAGGCGCGGCTGCCCTTCGCCATCACCCACGCGCCGGGCGCGATGCTGGTCACCGACTTGCCGCATCACCGCCTGGCCTCCTTCTGACGCAGGAACCTCGATTCAAGAAACCAAGGAGACAAACACATGAACACAGCGGAACCCATTCAACCTGGCGCCGAGGCGCCCGCCGGCGGCAGCTGGCTGACGACGCTCGACCGCAACGAGAAGCGCACCCTGGCCGCATCCTTCAGCGGCTACGCCGTCGACTCGTTCGACTACTACACGCTGCCGCTGGTCACGCCCATCCTGATCGCGATGTGGGGCATGAGCAAGACCGAGGTCGGCGTCATCGGCACCGCCACGCTGGTGGCCTCGGCGCTGGGCGGCTGGCTGGCCGGCATCCTGGCCGACCGCTACGGGCGCGTGCGCATCCTGCAGCTCACCATCCTGGTGTTCGCGATCTTCACCTTCGCCTGCGGGCTGGCGCAGACGCCCGAGCAGCTGCTGATCGCGCGCACGCTGCAGGGCCTGGGCTTCGGCGGCGAATGGGCAGTGGGCTCGGTGCTGATCGCCGAGATGATCCGGCCCGCCTACCGCGGCAAGGCGGTGGGGCTGGTACAGAGCAGCTGGGCCGTGGGCTGGGGCGCGGCGGTGCTGGTGTCGATGGCGCTGTTCTCCTTCCTGCCGCCGGAGATCTCGTGGCGCGTGATGTTCCTGCTGGGGCTCCTGCCGGCGGTGCTGATCGTCTTCATCCGCCGTTCGATCCGCGACCCCGAGATCTATGTGCAGACCCGCGCCGCCATCGCCCGCGGCGAGCGCAGCGGCAACTTCCTCGCGATCTTCAAGCCGGGCATCCTGGGCACCACGGTGCTGGCGAGCCTGCTGTTCACCGGCATGCAGGGCGGCTACTACGCCATCGGCGTGTGGCTGCCGACCTTCCTGAAGAACGAGCGCCACCTCACGGTGCTCGGCTCGGGCGGCTACCAGTTCATGTTCATCGCCGGAGCCTTCCTCGGCTATCTGTGCGGCGCCTACCTGTCGGACCGCCTGGGGCGCCGGCTGGCCTTCATCCTGTTCGCGATCGGCGCCGGCACGCTGGTGTACGCCTACACGCTGCTGCCGATCACCGACGCGATGATGCTGATGCTGGGCTTCCCGCTGGGCTTCTTCATGTCGGGCATCTTCAGCGGTGCGGGCGCTTTCCTCGCCGAGCTGTTTCCCAACGAGCTGCGCGGATCGGGGCAGGGCTTTTGCTACAACTTCGGCCGCGGCATCGGCGCCACCTTCCCGGCCCTCGTGGGCGTGCTGAGCGATCGGATGCAGCTGTCGCTGGGCACCTCGATCGGCGTGTGCGCGGCGGTGGCCTACGCGATGGTCGTGGTGGTCGCGCTGTGCCTGCCCGAGACGCGCGGCCGCGATCTGCACCAGAACTGACGCCTTTCCCTCCGTTCTTTCGTCCGTATGCGGCGGCCCGCCGGGGCCGCCCTGTCCCTCCGCGACCTCTTCCCCCACCATCATGAGCACGCATCCCATTTTCTCGACCTCCCGCTGGCAGTTCTGGATCGACCGCGGCGGCACCTTCACCGACCTGGTCGGGCGCGACCCCGAGGGCCGCCTGCACACCCTCAAGCTGCTGTCGGAGAACCCCGAGCAGTACCGCGACGCCGCGGTGGAGGGCATCCGCCGGCTGCTGGGCTTGCGGGCCGGCGAACTGGTCACGCCCGAGCGCGTCGAGTGCGTGAAGATGGGCACAACGGTGGCCACCAACGCGCTGCTGGAGCGCAAGGGCGAGCGCACCGTGCTCGTTACCACCGGCGGCTTTCGCGATGCGCTGCGCATCGCCACCCAGGCCCGGCCGCGCCTCTTCGATCGCCGCATCGTGCTGCCCGAGCTGCTCTACGAGCGCGTTATCGAGGCCGACGAGCGCGTGGCGGCCGATGGCGAAGTAGTCCGCCGGCTCGACGAACCCGGCCTGCGCGCCGCGCTGCAGGAGGCCTTCGATGGCGGCCTGCGCGCCTGCGCCATCGTCTTCATGCACGGCTGGCAGCACCGGGCGCACGAGCTGGCGGCCGAGCGCATCGCCCGCGAGGCGGGCTTCACGCAGGTGTCGGTCTCGCACAAGACCAGCCCGCTGATGAAGCTGGTGCCGCGCGGCGACACCACCGTGGTCGATGCCTACCTGAGCCCGATCCTGCGGCGCTACGTGGACCAGGTGGCACAGCAGATGCCGGGCGTGCCGCTCTTCTTCATGCAGAGTTCGGGCGGGCTGACGCAGGCGCAGCGCTTCCAGGGCAAGGACGCGATCCTGTCCGGGCCGGCCGGCGGCATCGTGGGCATGGTGCGCACCGCGCTGGAGGCCGGCCATCCGCGCGTGATCGGCTTCGACATGGGCGGGACCTCGACCGATGTGTCGCACTACGCCGGCGAGTTCGAGCGCTCCTTCGAGACCCACGTGGCCGGGGTGCGCATGCGCGCGCCGATGATGAGCATCCACACGGTGGCGGCGGGCGGCGGCTCGGTGATCGCCTTCGACGGCGCGCGGTTGCGCGTCGGGCCCGAATCGGCGGGGGCCAACCCGGGCCCGGCCAGCTACCGGCGCGGCGGGCCCCTGACCACCACCGATGCCAACGTGCTGCTCGGCAAGATCCAGCCGGCGTATTTCCCGAAGGTCTTCGGGCCCGGCGCCGACGAGCCCCTGGACCTGGAAGCGGCGCGCCGCGGCTTCGGCGCCATGGCGCAGCGCATGAGCGAAGCCAGCGGCCGCGACGTGAGCGCGGAGGAGGTCGCCAGCGGCGCGCTGCGCATCGCGGTGGCCAGCATGGCCAATGCGGTCAAGCGCATCTCGGTGGCGCGCGGCTACGACGTCACGCAGTACACGCTGCAATGCTTCGGCGGCGCGGGCGGCCAGCACGCCTGCCTGGTGGCCGACGCGCTGGGCATGCAGCGCGTCTACCTGCATCCCTTCGCCGGCGTGCTGTCGGCCTTCGGCATGGGGCTGGCAGACCAGTTGGCGATGCGCGAGCGGGCGCTGGAGCGCCGGCTCGATGCCGACGTGCTGGCGGCGGCCCGCAGCACGGCGCTCGCGCTGGCGGACGAAGCCGTCACCGAGTTGCATGCCCAGGGGGCGGCCGGCGCCGGCATCGGGGCCATCCATCGGGTGCAGCTGCGTTACGAGGGCACCGACACCGCGCTGGCCTGCACGCTGCCCCTGGAGGCGCCCCAGGGCGAGGCGCTGGTCGCGCTGCGCAGCGAATTCGAGGCCGCCTACCGCCGCCGTTTCGCCTTCCTCATGCCGGAGCGCGCGCTGGTGATCGAGGCGGTGACGGTGGAGGCCACGGCCGCCGGCGAACGCGCCGCTTCGCCTCTGGACGCCGGCGAAGCCATCCGGCACGCGCCGCAGCCGCATGCCGCGGTCCGCGTCTTTTGCGAGGCCGATGAACAGCCGGCCGGCTGGCGCGATGCGGCGCTGCATCTCGAAAGCGAGCTGCGCCCCGGCGCCGCCATCGACGGCCCGGCCGTCCTCGCAGGCCGCAACGCCACCACCGTGGTCGAGCCGGGCTGGCAGGCACGCGCGACCGCGGCCGGCGTGGAGCTGCACCGCGTGCGTCCGCGCGTGGCCGCGCAGGCCGTGGGCACGCGCGCCGACCCGGTGATGCTCGAGGTGTTCAACAACCTCTTCATGAACATCGCCGAGCAGATGGGCCTGCGGCTGCAGAACACGGCCTACTCGGTGAACATCAAGGAGCGGCTGGACTTCTCCTGCGCGCTGTTCGACATCGAGGGCAACCTGATCGCCAACGCGCCGCACATGCCGGTGCACCTGGGCTCGATGAGCGAATCGATCCGCACCGTGATCGATGGCAACCCGGGCATGAAGCCGGGCGATGTCTACATGCTCAACGACCCTTACAACGGCGGCACGCACCTGCCGGACATCACGGTCGTCTCGCCGGTGTACCTGGCGGCCGGAGACGCTAAGCCCTCGTTCTACGTGGCCTCGCGCGGGCACCACGCGGACGTGGGCGGGATCACGCCGGGCTCGATGCCGCCCTTCTCGAAGACCATCGGCGAGGAGGGCGTGCTGATCGACAACTTCAAGCTGGTCGAAGAGGGCCGCCTCCGCGAGGCTGAGTTGCGCGCGCTGCTCGGCAGCGGGCCGCATCCCTCGCGCAACGTCGAGCAGAACCTCGCCGACCTCCGCGCGCAGATCGCCGCCAACGAGAAGGGCGTGCAGGAGCTGCAGGCGATGGTCGCGCAGTTCGGGCGCGATACCGTGGCCGCCTACATGGGCCACGTGCAGGACAACGCCGAGGAGTCGGTGCGGCGTGCCATCACCGCGCTGAAAGACGGGGAATACACCTTGCCGCTGGACAACGGCGCGCAGATCCGCGTGCGGGTGCAGGTCGATGCGGCCGCACGCGCCGCCACGGTGGACTTCACCGGCACCAGCGCGCAGCTGCCCAACAACTTCAACGCGCCCAGGGCCATCACCATGGCGGCCGTGCTCTACGTCTTCCGCACGCTGGTGGACGATGACATTCCGCTCAACGCCGGCTGCCTGAAGCCCATCCGCGTGGTCGTGCCGCAGGGCTGCATGCTCAACCCCGTGGCGCCGGCGGCGGTGGTGGCGGGCAATGTGGAAACCTCGAGCTGCGTGACCAACGCGCTCTATGGCGCGCTGGGCGTGCTGGCGGCGAGCCAGTGCACGATGAACAACTTCACCTTCGGCGACGGCGAGCACCAGTACTACGAGACCATCTCCGGCGGCTCGGGCGCGGGGCCGGGCTTCGAAGGCACGAGCGTGGTGCAGACGCACATGACCAACTCGCGGCTCACCGATCCGGAGGTGCTGGAGTTCCGCTACCCGGTGCGGCTGGAGAGCTACGCGATCCGCGCCGGTTCGGGCGGGGCAGGGCGCTGGCGCGGCGGCGACGGCGGCGTGCGGCGCATCCGCTTCCTGGCGCCGATGACGGCCTCGATCCTGAGCAACGGCCGCACGCACGGTGCCTTCGGCGGCGCGGGCGGCGAGGCCGGCGCGGTGGGGGATCAACCGGGTCAGATGGGCCGGGGGCGCGGTCGAGTCGCTGGGGCATATCGGGCAGTGATGCAGCACGGCGATGTGTTCAGGATTGAGACGCCGGGGGGGGGGTGGGGCTTGGCTTGAGGGTTCGGGGTTGATGTCCGGGTTTGACGTCCGGGTGGGCCGAGGGCGGTGGGTGGCCGACTCCGTTCATCCCCAGTATCTGCGGCCGCTCCTTACTTCACTGCGTCGTCACCCACCACCCTCGGCCTGATGCTGCGAGGGTGTTCGACGCGGGAGGAACCGACACGCACGCTGGTCTCTGGGCTGACACCGGGTCAGAATGCTGTCGTTTTTTGCACTCGGTCACGGAGGTGCCATGAGATCCGACCCCCACATGCCTCGTCTTGCCGCAGCTTTGCTGGGCGCCGCCGCGCTTGCCGGCTGTGCTTCGATGTCGGAGCCGGGCGTTCCGAGTGCGTCCATGGCGCCACTGCCGAGTGCCATCCAGGCGCCCGCGGGCGAGCGCGCGGCCTTCACCTGGCAGGCCACCGGGTCGCAGGTCTACGAGTGTCGCGCCGCCGAGAAGGGCGGCTGGGCCTGGCAGTTCGTGGCGCCCGAGGCCGATCTCTTCGGCGCCGGCGGGCAGAAGATGGGCACCCACGGCGCCGGTCCGCACTGGACCGCGCTCGACGGCAGCCGAACCATCGGCACGGTGAAGGCGCGCGCCGATGCGCCGCGGGCGGCCGACATCCCCTGGCTGCTGCTGTCCGCGAAGTCGGCCGGCACCGCCGGTCGTATGGACAGCGTCACGAGCGTGCAGCGCATCAACACCGTCGGCGGTGTCGCGCCGGCCAAGGGCTGCGAGGCCCAGGCCGACCAGGGCAGCGCGCGAAGGAGCGCTACAGCGCCGACTACGTGTTCCTGGTGGCGCGCTATACAAGGGGCCTGTCACCGCACGCCTCCGCGGGAGGTTCGGTGCCTCACCCCGCCCCCAGAGGGAGAGGGAGAGGGAGAGGGAGCAAGACGGTGACAAACTTGTTCCTGACGCACGCTCACTCTCCGCGCATGCCGGGCGTGCATCCAACGACGAGCGCTGTGTTGGTAGCGCGAACAGCCCCTCACGCCGATCGGCAACGCCGCTTGCTTCAGGCTGACGGGAGCGAACCCTACATCCCTACGTAGCCCGGCCCGCCGCCCCCTGGGCGTGACCCATACGATGTTCTGCGTCGGGTCCTTGATGTCGCAGGTTTTGCAGTGCCACGCAGTTCGCGCGTTGATCTGCAGCCGCTGCTGGCCGTTCTCGCCGGCCACGAACTCGTACACGCCGGCCGGGCAATAGCGGGCCCGGGCCGGCGTATTCGGGCAGGTTGATTCCGGTGGGCACCGCCGCGTTTCTTCAGCGTCAGGTGCGGGCTGGTTCTCCCGTGGTTGGTGCTGCTGATGAACACCGGGGAGAGCCGGTCGAAGGTGAGCTTGCCGTCCGGCTTCGTACACGATCTTCTGGCGTGCGCGGCCTTCTTGAGCCGCTCGTGGTCGGCCTGGTGGCGGTGCACCGTCCAGGGGATGGGCCGCGCAGCACGTACTCGCTCGATGCCGGTCATCAGCGTGCCCACCGTCAGGCCCTTCTGGAACCACTGCTTGAAGTTGCGCCTTGTTCAGCGCCTGCGGTAGAGCCAGCTCTTCTGGAACGAGGCCGGTAGGCGCTGAGCTTCGTCGTGCTGGCGCCCGGCCATCACCGTCACCGTAGTACGCCTCCGCGGCGAGCATGCCGGTCTTGATGGCGGCGTGGCTGCCCCTGATGCGGCTGGCGTTTCAGGTAGCCGGCGTCGTCGCCCACCAGCGCGCCGCCGGGGAACACCGTCTTGGGCAGTGAGAGCAGCCGCCGGCGGTGATGGCGCGCGCCCTGTAGCTCAGGCGCTTGGGCGCCTTCAGGCCCTGGTCCCGGCCCTCGAAGTACCAGCGGATGTTCGGATGGGTCTCCAGCGCTGGAACCCCTCGAAGGCCCGCGTGCGGTTCTGGTACGTCCAGGCCGATCACGAAGCCGACGATCACCTGGTTGTTCCGGCGTGGTAGAGAAGCTGAGCCGCCGTAGGTGTCGGGCGGCAGCGGCCAGCCCGGCGGTGTGCACGGCCAGGCCGGGCCGTGGCAGGCCGGGTCGTGATCTCCACAGCCCCTGATGCCGATGCCGTAGCTCTGCGGGTCCTGCCGGCGTCGAGCTTGTACTTGGCGATCAGCTGGTGCGCCCAGGTGGCCGCGTGCGGCGCCTCGGCGAAGATGGTGTACTTGGCATGCAGCCCCATGCCGAGCTGGAAGTGCTCGTGGGCCTGCCGTCCCTGCCGATCCCTTATGTTGCCGGTGTGCCACGCCGCGCACCTGCCGTCTCGGTGTAGAGCACTCGGCCGCGGGGAAGCTCGCGAAGATCTCCACGCCCAGGGCCTGGGCCTGTTGCGCCAGCCAGCGCACCACGTTGCCCAGGCTGACGATGAAGTTGCCCTCGTTGGGAAGTTCTGGGCAAAAGGAAGTTGGGTGCGGTAGGCGCCGGTCTCGCTCGAGCATCAGGAAGGTGTCTTGCGTGACCGGCTGGTTGAGCGGGGCGCCCTTGCCTTCCCAGTCGGGCAAGAGCTCGTAGAGCGCGCGTGGTCCATGATGGGCCGGAGAGGATGTGGGCGCCGGGCTCGGAACCCTTTTCGAGCACCACCGAGATGTCCTTGCCGTGCGAGGCCGCCAGCTGCTTGAGGTGGATGGCGGTGGCCAGCCCGCCGGGGCCGGCACCGACCACCACCACGTCGTATTCCATGGCTTCGCGGGGGCCGTACTGGGCGAGGATTTCGTCGTGGGTCATGTGGGGTCTCGTCGATAATGATTTTGGGAGGGTGGCGAGGCGCCGCGAAGGGCCGGGCCATTTTATGCGGCGCCTTATGCTTGTCCGGAATGTCGCTTATCCAAACCAGCAGGGACGGTCTTCATGGCTTACAGCATCGATCTTTCCGGCCGCGTGGCCTTCGTCACTGGCGCATCGAGCGGGCTCGGCGCGCAGTTCGCCAAGACCCTGGCCCGTGCCGGCGCCGCGGTGGTGCTGGCCAGCCGCCATACCGACCGCCTCAAGGAGCTGCGCGCGCGCATCGAGGGCGAGGGCGGTGATGCCCACGTGGTGGAGCTCGACGCGACCGATGTGGACAGCATCAGGGCCGCCGTGGCGCGCGCCGAGACCGAGGTCGGGCCCATCGACATCCTGGTCAACAACTCCGGCGTGAGCACCACCCAGCGGCTGGAGGAGGTGAAGCCGCAGGACTACGACTTCATCTTCGACGCCAACGTGAAGGGCGCCTTCTTCATCGCCCAGGAGGTGGGCAAGCGCATGCTGGCGCGGGCCCGCGGCGCGGCGCCCGGCACGTACATCGGCGGGCGCATCGTCAATATCGCCTCGGTGGGCGCGCTGAAGGTCATCCCCAAGATCGGCGTCTACTGCATGAGCAAGGCCGCCGTGGTGCAGATGACCAAGGCGATGGCGCTCGAATGGGGGCGCTTCGGCATCAACGTCAACGCGCTGTGCCCCGGCTTCATCACGACCGACAACAACGAGGACCATTGGGCCTCCGACGACGGCCAGAAGCTGGTCGGCGGCCTGCCGCGCAAGCGCCTGGGCAAGCCGGAAGACCTCGATGGGCTGATCGTGCTGCTGGCCAGCGGCCAGGGCCACTTCGTCAATGGCGCGGTGATCGCGGCCGACGACGGATACGCGCTCTGAGCCGCGGCGCAGTGATCGGCATCGCGGCCGGCCTGGCCGCGGGTGCGCTGTGGGGCCTGGTGTTCGTGGTGCCGCGCATGGTGGGGCACTTCGGCATGGTCGACATCACGGCGGCGCGCTTCCTGGTCTTCGGCGCGGTCGCGGGCTTGGCGCTGGGGTGGCGGCCGGCCGAGCGGCGCTGGCCCAGCGCGCGCCAGGCCCTCGCCGTGCTCGGACTGAGCGGGCTGGGCTTCAGCGGCTACTACCTGCTGCTGGCCTTTGCCATCGTCGAGGCGGGCACGGAGGTGCCGAGCCTGGTCATCGGCACCATCCCGGTCTGGATGATGTTGCTCGGCCGGCCGGCAGGCTTGCGCATGGCGGGCTTGCTGCCGGGCCTGGCGTTGACTGCGGCCGGGATCGCGCTGATGGTCTGGTCGGCCTGGCCGCAGACCGGCATCGGCGGCGCCGCACGGGCGCACTTCGGGCGGGGCATGCTGCTCGCCGCGCTCGCGATGGCCAGCTGGACCGCCTTCGGCCTGCTCAACGCCGCCTGGCTGAAGCGCCATTCCGAGGTGCATGCGGCCGACTGGACCAACTGGCTGGGCATCGCCACAGGCCTGGGCGCCTTCGTGCTGTGGCTGGCCGCGGGCTCCGACCTGGCGACCCTGCGCGCGCAGCCCGACGGGGCCTTGTTCGTGCTGCTGGCGCTGGCCGGCGGGCTGGGCTCTTCGTGGCTGGCGACCGTGCTGTGGAACATCGCGAGCCAGCGGCTTTCGGCCAGCCTGTGCGGACAGTTGATCGTGAGCGAGACGCTATTTGCCTTGCTCTATTCCTTTTTGTGGGATGGTCGCTGGCCGCATGCGAGCGAGCTTGCGGCGGCGCTGCTGTTTGTTTTGGGCATCCTTGCGTCTATCAAGGCGCATCGGTGAGAGCCAGGGCCTCGGCGCAAAAGCGGCTGAGCCGGAGTCCCGATAGTGGGGCGCGGGGGCGCCCATGCCTCACGCGGCCAAGCGGCCCCGTGCGCGATCAGGTCGTGGTCGTGACGCCAAGGTCGGGCAAGCGGCTAGCCTGCCAGCGATCCAGATAGCGCTCGATCCTGCCCACCACGGCGGACCGGAGCCGCGCGTACTGCGCTTCGGTCAACGAGTAGCCGTGATTCGTCATATGGTTGACGATCCGGTCCACGCCGAGGCGTCCGCTGCCCGGCAATGCAGCCCTGCGCAGGACCAGGGCGAGGCGATCGGCATATTCAGTGGACGCGTTCGCCGTCTCTTTGTTGAGGCGGCGCAGGGCGTTGAAGCTGCCAGGCTCAGCGACGTAGTCCAGCAACTGATTCATCCAGGCCCGCTCGGGCCGCCGGCCGGACGGGCTCCAGCTCTTCATGAATATTTCAACGGCCCAACGCGCCATATGCGCGTGGATCTGCTGATTGCGAGCCACCAGCTGCGCTGCGATGCCGGGCGGCACAGCGCGCTCGAAGTCGGCGGTTAGCGGCCGCAGTTCCAGCAGACACTGGTTGATCTTGTGCGCATCGGCCCATTGCGAGGCACTCATACCAACTCGCGTTCAATAGATTAGATATCATGTAATTCCACGAACTTCAAGGAGTCGTGGATGAAGACATTGATCGTGGGTGATAGGCCGACTGTTGAGCGCCTGGCGGAGCGGCTCAAGCGAGCCGGCAGTCATGCGGAGTACCAGCGCATCCAGTGCGTGCTCATCCGTGCGACGCTGGGCAGTTCAGCCGCGCAGATCGCCGAGTTGCTGGGCTGGTCCACAGCGACGGTGCATGTCTTGCACTCGCGCTGGTCGAAGGAGGGAGATGCCATCTTCGAGCTGCGCGGGCGTGGCGGCAGGCATCACCAACACCTCAGCCCAGAGCAAGAGCAGCAACTTCTGGCGCCATTCGTCAAGCGTGCCGAGGCGGGCGGCATGCTGACGGTGGCGGAGATCCAGCAGGCCTACCAGGAACAACTGGGCAAGCAGGTGGCCCCCTCTACGGTCTACCGGCTTCTGGATCGCCACGGTTGGCGCAAGGTGGTGCCGCGCCCACGGCACCCCAAGGCAGACGTGGCGGCGCAGGCCGCCTTTAAAAAAACTGCGCCGCACGGTACGCCAAGAGGTCGAGCGCCAGGCTGAACGTGGGCGCCAAGTGCGCCTGATGTTCCAGGACGAAGGCCGATTCGGCTTGTTGGGCAGCCCTCGGCGCTGCTGGGCACCTCACGGCACACGCCCGGTGGTCGGTGCGCGACTGGAGCGCAAGTACATCTACGCCTTCAGCGCCGTCAGCCCGCACGACGGCGTGCTGGACAGCCTCGTGCTGCCCTGGGTCAGCGCCGAGACAATGTCGCTGTTCCTGAGCGAGGTCGCGCAGCGCCACGCCGCGGAATTCATCGTGATGGTCATGGATCAAGCAGGCTGGCACATCGCCGGTGATCTCGCCGTGCCGCAGAACATGCGCGTGATCTTCCTGCCCCCGTACAGCCCGGAGCTGAACCCCGCCGAGCACTTGTGGGAGTCGCTGCGCGAGGACTGCTTCGCCAACCACGTCTTCGCCAATCTGGACGCCGTCGAGAGCACCCTGACCAACGGACTCGTCGCCCTCGAATCCAATCCTACGCGAACCCATTCAATGACCGGGTTCAAATGGATAACTTCTATATCTTTGAACGCGAGTTAGTATCAGGCGCGCAAGCTGCTGCTCATCCAGGGCCAGGCTCGTGATGCCCAAGACAGGATCGAAGAGCTTAGGTGCCCAGGTAAACGGAGGTGTCTCGTTTGCCTGGGCGCTCAGCAGCTCGAGGTCCACGAGCCGGCCCTTGTCACCGGCCGCGACGACGGCCTCGCCGAACACATCGACCAGAAACGGACTCGACCGCACATGCAGGCTGCGCACCTTGGCCTGCTCGATCCACATTTGCGCTTGGTAGACCGCAAGCTCGGCATCGAACGCACCCTGCAGCGTGAACTGCTCGATCCATTTGCTGAGCAGGAGTTCGGGCAGGAATCCCTGCGCCAGCTTCACCCGTGGGTCGCCGCCCATCAGGCACAGCCCGCGCAACTTCGTTTTCGCAAGCTCTTGCGCAAGCGATGTCGGCACCACCAACCGCTCTTCGACACCGAAGACGATGCCCAGCGTTCGGATCCCCGGCCCCGGCGGCTGGGTGGCAGCTTTCGAGTCATCGATGTCATCGGTGGACATCGATTCCGGCAGCAATTGCTTGAGCGCGGTCTCGAGGCTTTCGATGTCAAGGTCGCCGCGGATCGTCACCGTGACATCGCACGCGATGCCATAAGACAGGATGCTTCCAAGTATCGGCACCTGCATCTCGATGTCATCGAGATGCACGAGGTTCGAGAAGGCCGGCCAGCGTCGCTGGATCGCCGCCACGACGTCCATGCGATTTGTCTCGCCGCACCAGGCGATACACGCCTGGAAGTCCTCGCGGTGCGGCTCTCTGCCTTGCGCGGCCACTTGCACTGCTTCGCAAGTCTCCGTATGGCCTTCCAGCATCGCTGCGCTGCCAACTCCGGATCGACCGCTTCTTCGGTCGCTTCTTCGATCGCTCCGATGCGCGGCAAAATCCAAACCTCCTTCGACAGCGCTGAGGTGGCAATGCTCGTCAAGCCGTGTCGAAGCGACGAAAGCCGTGGATCGACGAACCACGTCCGCTCCTCGAACTGATGGGTAATCCAGCGCAGGTCCTCGTCAGCCAAGGCCTCTGCCGACCTGATCATCTCGTAAAGCATGCTCTCGACGTCGGGCGCTTTCGTACCGCGGAATTGCGACGTCATCGTTCGCGATGTACTGGCCAAGCTGGCGAGGTCTTTCACTGTAAGGTAGCCCCCCCCCGCGTCACAATAGTTGTCGCCTCGATAGAACCAAGAACCTGGGGGCGGCGATGAAGGACAGTAGTGGCTCGATATGGACAAGCATTCAAGGACAGGGCGGTGGCACGGTTGCTGCCGCCGGAGTGCGCAGCGGTAGAAGTGGTTGCGCGGGAAGTTGGCATTGGAGCGGGAACGCTGGAGCGCTGGCGCGAGGAGGCGCAGTCCAGGCCCGCCCGAGGGCGGGCCTGGACTGCGCGCGCGCGGCTTGAGGCGGTGATCACCACGGCGGCGATGGACGAGGCCGGCAAGAGCGCTTGGTGCCGCGAGCACGGGGTCTACCCCGGAGAGTTGGACAAGTGGCACGCCAGCGCTACGGCAGCGCTGGCCGAACCCGAGGAAGCACGGGCCAGCCCGCAGGCCACGCGACAAGACAGGAAGCGCATCAAGGAGCTCGAACGAGACCTGCTGCGCAAGGACCGGGCCCTGGCCGAGACGGCGGCGCTGCTGGTACTTTCAAAAAAAGTCGCGGCGATCTTCAACAAAGGCGAGGACGAATGATCGGCCTCGAAGATCGCCAGGCGCTGGCCCGAGACATCGACGTTGCCCATGCCGCCGGTGCGCGGCTGCGCACGGCTTGCGCGACCGCAGGTATCGAGTTGCGCACCCTGCAGCGCTGGAAGATCGGTGAGGGCCTCGTGACGGGCGATGGCAGGCCGCAGGCCGTGCGCCCCGTGCCAAGCCATGCCTTGAGCGTTGCCGAGCGTGCGCAGCTGCTTGGCGTGGCCAACGAGCCGCGCTTCGCCGCAGTGCCGCCGGCGCGTATCGTGCCCATGCTGGCCGACGAGGGCATCTACCTGGCCAGCGAGTCCAGCTTCAGCCGCGTGCTGCGTGCGCACGGGCAGAATACCCGCCGTGGCCGCGCCAAGGCGCCCAAGGCCTCGCGCCCGCCCACCACGCACATCGCCACGGCACCACGCGAGGTCTGGTGCTGGGACATGACCTACCTGCCGGCCACCGTGATCGGGCGTTGGTTCCACCTGTACCTGATTCTGGATCTGTACAGCCGCAAGATCGTGGGTTCGGAGGTGCATGACACGGATGACTCCGACCATGCCGCGCATCTGGTGCGTCGCACGGCGCTGGCCGAGAGCATCGCGACACTCGACTCCAAGCCCGTGCTGCATGGCGACAACGGCTCGACGCTCAAGGCCACCACGGTGCTGGCGATGCTCAAATGGTTGGGCGTGAAGCCGTCGTACTCGCGACCCCGCGTGAGCGATGACAACGCCTACGCCGAGGCGCTGTTCCGCACGGCCAAGTACCGTCCGGAATTCCCGTCCAAGGGCTTCGCTGATCTCGAGCAGGCACGCACCTGGGCAGCCGGCTTCGTGCGTTGGTACAACCATGACCATCGCCACAGCGGCATTCGCTACGTCAGCCCGGCCCAACGTCATGCCGGCGACGACCACGCCATCCTGGCCGCTCGCCACGCGCTGTACACCCGCGCTCGTGAGATCAACCCGGCTCGCTGGTCTGGCCGCACTCGCAACTGGTCGCCCATCGGCGCCGTGACGCTCAACCCCGAACGCGACTCGATTGTTCAGACCCATTCGCGAGCATTAGATATACAGCCGCTGGCTGCATAAACCAGGCGACTACTACCTTGACGCGCGCCGCGTCTCGTGTACTTGTTCGCACCCACCTTTTGTTGCAGCGCATTCGCCGATCTGGATCGCCAAGAAGTCGAAAGCCCCATCTCCACCGTGTACGAACCCGATCTTGCGCTGTTCAAAGCAATCGCATTGGCGTAGGCATCTGCCAGTTGACCGCTGATTGAACCGGGATCATGTCGCGCCAGCATCTGGTGCAGGATCCGCCTGCCGAGATCCGGCCAGGCGCCGTCGTGCCATGCGAGCCCGGAGCCCAGGACAACGCACAGAAGCTTTGGATTGACTATCGCTTCCACGATGAATGACGTCTCAAGTTCGCACTTGCCCCCCTTGGGACCTTGCAAGTACAGATGGCGCATCGAAGGGCAATCGGCGATGGCGCGCCCAAGGCCGGCCACCAGACTGCCGGCGCTCACGCGGTCCCACGTTGGAAATTCCAGGCTGAGAGTTGAGATGGCGCACTGCGGGCTCGCAAGACAATGCGCCAGTTCCAGCGCCACGACCGGATCGCCCAACGTGAGCCTCAGAGAGCATTCGATTCGGTTCGACGTCAACGCGGTAATGGCAGAGGCCGTGTCGCCAGCCTGCAGGGATCTCAGATCGACGGTGGCACGAAACGTCGGATACTTGCCCTGTATGCCCGCCACGATGTCGAGGCGCCCGCGCTGCAGGCACCATTTGACGCAGGAGTCGAAGTGCTGCGGCGTGGGCTCCGCTCCATGATGGAGCATATCCAGCGCCGGACATTCCAGCGGCCCCGGCACAGGTTCATTGCCAAGTAGTTCTTGCGCCAGCGACACATGGAGGTCACCATGACGCCTCGGACTGTTCTCAGGAGATGTTTTGGGGGAGAGTTCGGATTGACGTTTCATCACATGGGTCTAAGAGGGGGAAAGCCCATGTCTGTAACATCGGCACCCGCTTGGTTCCGGCGCGCCGAAGGCGCCATCAACGCATACCGATGAAAATCGAAATCCCCGAAGTCAAGAAGCTGGTCTACGAAATGACGATCCCCATCCGCTGGGGCGACATGGACGCGATGGGCCATCTCAACAACGCGAGCTACTTCCGCTTCCTCGAGACCGCGCGCATCGACTGGTTCCATTCGCTCGGTACCGTGCCCAAGCCGGAGGGGCAGGGCATGGTGATCGTGAATGCCTTCTGCAACTTCTACAGGCAGCTCGAGTACCCCGGCGACGTGCTGATCAAGATGTACGTGAGCGACCCCGGCCGCACCACCTTCGAGAGCTGGGCCACCATGGCCCGCACCGATGCGCCCGATGTCATCTGCGCAGCGGGCGGGGCGACGACGATCTGGGTGGATGTCGTGAAGCAGAAGGCGCTGCGGCTGCCGGACTGGCTGCGGGCGATCGTCGCCCCCTGCTGAAAACGTCGCGCGGGAGCTCTGTGTGGAACTGCGTCCCGTCGAACCCCTCAGGGATCGATCGCCGCCTCGGCAAGCAGCGCCATGTCGCGAAGCACTTCGCTGACGGTGATGCGATCGAGGCCCCCGAACTTCACACGACCGTCGAATCCGGAAGTACCGGCCCGGCGCAGCACGAGGCTCGGAAGGCGCTGCCGGGGCTGGAAGTCCGGCTCACCGACGACCATGCCGGGCGCCAGTTCCAGATGGACTTCCAGCCCTTCGCCGGCCTGCTTGCTGTACCAGCCGACGTATCCGCCATCCTCAACCAAGCCGCGGCGCCAGCCGCGATCGACGAGCCCCATCACGCTCGCGGTGGCCACCGTCTTTCCGGCGAATCGCCTGATCTCGCTGTCCGCGCTTTCGGCATCCTTCAGGATGAATGTCTCGCGGCCGAGCTGCCTGAACGGCTGCACGATTCCGCAATCGCCCAGGCGCTGCCCGAACGCAGCCTGCATCGGTTGCGGCATCTCCAGCACATGGGCGATGCCGACGCTTGCATCGTCCGGAAGGTCGGCGCGCGCATCCTGTGCGTCGACCAGGATCGCGTCTTCCTCGATCCGGAAATACCGCGCCGGCGCGCCCGCCCCTTCGTACACGCCCCACACCAGCCGCGTGCACAACTGCCGCATCAAGGGGTGATCGAGGATGAAGAGACGGAAATCCCCCGCCGACCAGCGTCGGCGACGGACCATGGCCATTTCCATCCGCGGGATCTGCACGCCGGCGATGGCCCTGGCGTCCTTCTTCAGCTGCCTGAAGCGCGGGGCGGCTGCATGCGTCAGCGCTGCATCGTCCTGCGGGCCTGGCCTGGGCAGGTCCTTCAGGCGCATGCCTTGTGCATCCTGCACACAAGGCTTGAGCGCGGCGTCGAAGTGCACGCGGAACTGCCGCGGTCCGAAGTCCAGCTGCAATGTGCCTCGCGCGTCGAGCTCCAGATCGGGCACCAGGCGATCGGCCAACTCGTCGGCGGTGAGTGCGCGCGCTTCGGCCCTCGCGTCGATGTTGTCGCGGGCCCGGTCTTGCAGGCCCTTGAACTTCAGCTTGCAGGCGATCCCATTCAAATGCATCAGCGCAATATCGCTGCCGATCGCTGCCAGCAGATCCAGGCCCGCTACCGCGCGCTGGTGCGCCGATTCGCCGGGCCATTCCCGGATGAACGGCGTCAGCCGGTGAGCGGTCTCGTCGTTGCCGAGATGGCCCAGCGCCTCGAAGGCCCAGGCTTCCTTGACCGGCGCTCCCGCGGACATCCACGCTTCGAACAGGTCCCAGGCGAATTCGGCCAGCGAAGTCGGCGTGCAAGCATCCTTGACGATGGCCAGCCCGGGATAGGGCGAGTCCAGCCGGCTGATGGCCAGCATCGTGCCGATGTGCTCCATCGCGCTGTCGGGCAGACCAGTGCCGCCGTGCCGCAGCACAGGCCGGCTCAATGACGGCGCGACGAAGAACCCGGCGAACCTGGGCATGCGCGACGGCAGGACCTGCAGCGGATCTGTTTCCTGCAGCGCTTGCAGGGCCCGTGCCATCTCCGAGCCGTGGCGCGCTGCCGCCTGCTGCGCTTCGGCCCCGAAGCCTTGGGACAGCAGCCAGCGCACACCATGTTGCGCCAGGCTGCGCTGCGTCCCGTCCCGGCCGAAGGCCAGCGGCAGCGCCGTCGTCAGCGTGGTGACGGGATGGGCCGTCATCCATGCGATGGCGGCCGTTCGGGCCTTCTTGAAGTGGTGCAGGGCATGCAGTGCCGTGGGCACCAGTCGGGCGCTGTCCACGTCGATTGCCAGGGCCAGCCCCTCTGCGGCGTGGCGTTGCGCGTAGGCCGCGAGTCCCGGCAATGCGGCTTCGCCATGCTTTGCGAGGATGGCGCGGATGGCATCGCCGCGGCCGGTACACCACAGGCTGGACGGATAGCTGTTCCATACCGCCAATGCAGCCGGGTCGGGCAGCAGCAGCACGAGGTCCGGCACCTCTGCGTCGAAGGCGTGCTGCGGGAGCTCGACATCGCCCTCCTGCAACGCTTCGCCGCCCATCACTCTGGCCTGGCCGGCCGGGGTGATGCGCAGGGCTGCGAGCCAGTGCGCGGCCGAGCGGTCCAGGCGTTGCAAGCGCCATGCGCTGGTGAGCGGACCGCTTGCCGCGCTCGCCTTGTCGGCCAGAGTCCATCGGATGGTTTCGGGCAGCACGAGCGCGGGAAGGTCCAGCGTCGGCAGCTCGATCGACGCACGGCCGTTCACCCATGGCGGCTGGCGAAGCAGAGGCGGCAGTTGCTCCGGCGCGGCCTCTTCGACCTTCATCGAGGACAGCAGTGCCTCGAAGCGCTCCTGCTCGGCGCTCGTGAGCGCCTTCAACGCGGCCGGTTCGCCCAGAGCCAGCCGGACCGCCCAGCTTCGGGCCAGGTGCGAGCGGGAGGCCAGCGCGTGCTCGGTCATGTACTTGAGCGTCGCGGCCGGATGGTGCCGCGCCAGCTTGTCGAGTGCGGCACGAGCTTCCTTGTGTGTCATCCATTCGACCAGCAAGGGCAGGGATTGCGACGCGGGCATGCGCTTGATCAGCGCGTTGAACTTCAGGCTGTTGTCGCGGCTCGGCGCGCTGCGTAGCACCTCCAGCAGCAGCTTTGACGCGCCATCGTGGGCCGCCGTTTGCGGAGGGCTTGCGTCCT
Organism: Variovorax sp. WS11; assembly: GCF_010499245.1. GTDB lineage: Bacteria > Pseudomonadota > Gammaproteobacteria > Burkholderiales > Burkholderiaceae_C > Variovorax. The sequence goes on along the minus strand of NZ_JAAGOW010000003.1, from coordinate 563,156 downwards.
CGGCTGTGCCTGTGCCGGGGGATGGCTCGGATCGTCGCATGGGCTTCCTGTTTGTCCTGGCTGTGTCGAGCCGTATGAGGGGAGCCCGCCGCTGGGTCTGCTGCTGTGCGATCTCGGCCGCCGGCTCGTCACGTGGCCGTCGACAAGGCCGACGACTCGACTCATATGTAACTCGGCGTCGCTCTTGGTTCCGCCCAGACGGACACTCTGGAACCCGGCACCATCGCAAAGTGCCAGGAAGCTTCGAAGGAACTGGCGGAGGCCCTGGGACTGTTCGCGCTCGCCGCTCAGGCCGCGTCCAGCACGATCCGCGCCTCGAACCCCGTCGCCGCCCCCGGCGGCGGCGAGGACAGTTCGAGCCGCGCCCCGTGCTTTTCGACGATGGTGTTGACGATCGAGAGCCCCAGCCCGTAGCCCGCGCTGTCGGAGCTGTGGCGCACGTGCCGCTGCTGCAGCGTGCGCAGCTGCGCGCTGCCCACGCCCGGGCCGAAGTCGCGCACGGCCAGGGTGGCGGGCGCCATCACCTCGACCACGACGCGGCCGTGGCCGTAGCGCAGGGCGTTCTCCACCAGGTTGCGCAGCGCGATCGCCAATGCATCCACATCGCCGAGCGCCATGGGCGCTTCGGCGTCGGGCACCTTCAGCGACAGGCGCTCGTTGACGCGCGGGTCCTTCCAGAACTCCTGCGCGACGGTGCCGGCGAGCTGGACCAGGTTGACCCGGGCGCGCGTGAGCGAGGCGCCCGATTCGGCCCGCGAGAGCTGCAGCAGCTTCTCGGCGCGGTGGCCCAGCACATGCAATGCATCGAGCGCGGCCTCCACGTCGTGGCGACGCAGGTCGTGCTCCAGCGCGGTCTGCAGCCGCAGCCGGGCGGCCGCGAGCGGCGAGCGCAGCTCGTGCGCCGCGTTCGCCGCGAGCGCACGCTCGACGTCGAGCGCGTGCGACAGCCGCTGCATCAGCCGGTTGACGTCGTCTCCCACCGACCGCAGCTCGCGCGGCAATCCGGCGAGCGGGATCGCCCGCAGGTCCGAGCCGTTGCGCAGCGCAATCTCGCCGGCCAGCACCTGCAGGCCGCGCAGCTCGCTGCGCGCCACGTTGCGCAGCACCAGCGCCAGCAGGGGAAGCATCGCCATCAACGGAATGATCAGGCCGAGCAGGGTGCGGTTGAGCGCGGTGCGACGCTCGTCCAGCGGGTCGGCGACCTGGAGGTAGAGGCCGAGCGTCGGGTGGCGCGCGGTGTAGATGCGCCAGGCCTCGCTGTCGGCGAAGCCCTGGGCCAGCGGCACGTCGAAGGCATTTGCCGGCGCTTCGGCGGAGCGCAGCAGCACGCGGTCGTGCACATCCACCATCTGGTAGAGCACCGCGTCGGTGGGGTAGAGCTGCGGCGGCGGGATCAGCGGCAGGGCGGCGTCGGGGCGCTCGGCGCGCAGCTTGTCGAACTCATGCACCGCAGTGTCGAAGGTGCGGTGCGCGACCTCGGCCAGCTCGTTGTCGAAGTTGTGATTGATCTCGCGGTCCACGTACCAGACCACGCCCAGCACGCACAGCAGCCAGACGCCGCCGACCCAGACGATGAGCGTGCGCGTCAGCCGCCCGGCGAGCGAATCGCGGGAACCGAGCTCGGCTTCCGCCTGCTGCAGGAAGCCGAGCTTCATTCGTCGTCGTCCTCGGGCGAGTACGACAGCCGGTAGCCCAGGCCGCGCAGGGTCTGGATGTGGTTGCGGCCCAGCTTGCGCCGCAGGCGGCTGATGAAGACCTCCAGCGTGTTGCTGTCGGCCTCGTCGCCGAAGCCGTAGAGCGCATCGGCCAGGTTGTCGCGCGTGTGGATGCGTTCGGGCCGCGTCGCCATCACGCGCAGGAGCGCCCATTCCTTCTGCGTGAGCGTGACCGGCATGCCATCGTTGCGCACCAGGTCGCGCGCCAGGTCGATCTCGAGCTTGCCGAACCGCAGCACCGGAGCGCTGGCGCTGCTGCGGCGGCGCTCGACGGCGCGCAACCGCGCGAGCAGCTCGGCCGGATCGTAGGGCTTGATGAGGTAGTCGTCGGCGCCGGCGTCCAGGCCACGGATCCGGTCGGTGACCTGGTCGCGCGCGGTGAGCACGATCACGATCGGGCGGTCGCGCAGGGCGCGCACGTCCGGCAGCAGCGACAGGCCTTCGCCGTCGGGGAGGTGCAGGTCGAGCAGCACGGCGGCGTACTGCACCGCCGCCAGCGCGGCGCGCGCCTGCGCGAGGCCGGGCGTCACGTCGACCACAAAGGCCTTGGCCTCGAGGTAGCTGCAGACCGCACTGGCCAGCGCGGCATCGTCCTCGACCAGCAATATGCGCACGTCGCCTTCCTTCTTTTCCAAAGAGTGCGAGTCTAGTGTGCCGCGCGGGCGCTTCAGGCAGCGTTCAGCAGGCGGGCTTAGGCTCTCGCGTCCATGTTCCGTTCGATGCCCGCACGCGCCCTTGCCTGGACACTCCTGGCCTTGCTTCTGCTCCTGCTCTGGGACGCCACCGGTCTCGACCTCGCGCTGGCCCGGCTCGCGGGCACGCCGACGGGCTTTCCCTGGCGCGACAACGGGTTCCTGGTGCATGTGATGCATGAAGGCGCGAGGTCGCTGAGCTGGCTGCTGCTGATTGCGCTCGTCGCCGCCATTCGCTGGCCGGTGGGCGTGCTGCGCCGGCTGCGGAGGCGGGAGCGGGCCCAGCTCGCCCTCACCGTGCTGGCCGGCGTGCTGGTGGTGTCGCTGGTCAAGCAGGCGAGCGCGACCAGCTGTCCCTGGGATCTGAAGGCCTTCGGCGGCGTGGCCGACTACGTGTCGCACTGGGCCTGGGGCCTGCGCGATGGCGGGCCGGGCGGCTGCTTTCCGGCGGGCCACGCCTCCGCCGGCTTCGCCTACGTGGGCGGCTGGTTCGTGCTGCGGCGCAGCTCGCCGGCCGCGGCGCGCGCATGGCTGGCCTGCGCGCTGGCGGGCGGCCTGCTGCTGGGCCTGGCGCAGCAACTGCGCGGGGCCCACTACATGAGTCACACGCTGTGGACGGGCTGGCTCTGCTGGACCACGGGCTTTGCCGTCGACGCGCTGCTGCGGCTGATGCGAGACCGCAGCGGTGCGGCGGCGGGCGCCACGCCCAAGCTGAACGAAAGCTGAGCCGGGCATTCAGCGAGTTTTCAGTCCGGCTTCCCAGACTCGCCGGATGCCTTTCTCGACTGTCCGGAATTCCGCCCTTTCCCCCGAGCACACCGTTGCCGCGCCCCTGGCGCAAGCCTCGATCGAAGAGGCGACCGCACCCCTGTGGCGACGCATCGATGCCTGGCTGACGCAGCCGCGTTCGGCACGCAGCGTGGTCCTCTGGCTGAGCCTCTATCTCGCGCTGGCCGCCAACTGGCCCCTGTGGGCAGAGCTGGCCCGCATCGGCGGCGCGCCCAGCATCTACCTGCCCCAGATCGCGCTGATGGCGCTGCTCACCGTCTGCGGCACCGTCGCCCTGCTGGCGCTCGTCGCCTGGTCGCGCTGGATGAAGCCGCTGTGGTTCGCCGTGGTGATCGTTGCCGCGGTGGCGCAGCACTTCATGCTGAGCTACCACGCCGTGATGGACCCGAGCATGCTGGCCAACGCGATGCAGACCGACGCGCACGAAGCACGCGACCTGATGGGCTGGGGCCTGCTGTCCCACGTGCTGCTGGTCGCGGCCTTGCCCGCCTGGGCGCTGTGGCGCGTGCGCGTGGCGCCCAGGGGCCTGCTGTCGCAGGCATGGCGCAACGCGCTGCTGCTCGTCGCGGCCGTTGCGCTGGCGGCCGGCGGCGCGCTGGCAATGAACCGGCAGCTCGCGCCGCTGATGCGCAACAACGTTCACCTGCGCTACATGATGAATCCGCTGGCCAGCCTCTATTCGGCGGGCGCGGTGGCGCTCAAGCCGCTGTTCAGGCACAGCAGGAAGCTGATTCCGGTGTCGGGCGGCACGGCACTGGGCGCCAGCTACGCGGCGCAGGCCCGGCCGCCGCTCTTCGTGCTGGTGGTCGGCGAGACGGCGCGGGCCGATCATTTCGGGCTGAACGGCTACGCGCGCAACACCACGCCGGAGCTGGCGGCGCGCAAGGTGCTGTCATGGCGCGACGTCCATTCCTGCGGCACCAACACTCTGGCCTCGGTGCCCTGCATGTTCTCGCCCCTGGGAAAGGCCGCGTTCGAGGCGCGCAAGGACGATTACGAGAACCTGATGGACGTGCTGCAGGCCGCCGGCCTCGCGGTGTTCTGGCTCGACAACCAGCCCGGCGGCTGCAAGGGCGTGTGCGACCGCATCCCGCATGCCTTCGCCTTCGACCAGCTCGCGCCGGAGGTGAAGAGCGCGCTGTGCGACGGCGACGAATGCCTGGACGACGCCATGCTCCGGGGCCTGGACGAGCGCCTGGCTGCGTTGCCGGCCGAACGCCGCGCCAAGGGCGTGGTGCTGGTGATGCACCAGATGGGCAGCCATGGCCCGGCCTACTACAAGCGCTCCTCGCCGGACGCCAAGCGCTTCGTGCCCGAATGCAAGACCAACGCGCTGGCGGAGTGCAGCCATGCGGAGCTGGTGAACGGCTTCGACAACTCGATCGCCTACACCGACCGTTTCCTCGGGAAGACCATCGACTGGCTGCAGGCGCAGTCCAGCCGCTACGACCCGGCCTTGCTCTACCTGAGCGATCACGGCGAGTCGCTGGGCGAGTACGGGCTGTTCCTGCACGGCGTGCCCTACAGCTTTGCACCCGAGGTGCAGAAGCACATCCCGATGGTGATGTGGTTCGGACCGCGCATGCGCGAGCGCGCGGGCCTGTCGCTGGCCTGCATGGAGGCGGGGCTGGATGCGCCGCTCACGCATGACAACCTCTATCACACGGTGCTGGGCGCGATGGATGTGCGGACGCCGAGCTACAAGGCGGGATTGGACGCGCTGGCGTCGTGCCGTGGTCCTGCTCCCTCTGCCTCTCTTGCTCCCTCTCCCTCTCCCTCTGGGAGAGGGTAGGGGTGAGGGCACCGGGCCTCTGACCCGGGCGCCGGCGCTCAGACCCGACCATGAGGAATTGCATATTTGCATTCCGGGCGCGAGATGCTCCAATGCGCCGATGGAATCAGGCTATCAAGACGAGAACCCGGAAGATCAACGCTGCATTCAACGAGCGCTGGAGGTCCTGGAGCAACGAATGCGCAATGGGCCCCGTTTCGGGAATCCCCGTGAAGCCTGGGACTTCCTTCGAATCCGGCTTGCGCATAGGAGCTATGAAGTCTTCGCGGTGCTATGGCTTGACGTGGATCGGCGATTGATCGAGTTCGATGAGATGTTTCGCGGGACCGTCGCACAGGCAGCTGTCTACACACGCGAGTTGGCGCGTGAAGCGATCAGGCACAACGCGAGTTCCTGTATTCTCAGCCACAACCATCCGACCGGAAGTTGCGACCCCTCCCGTGACGATGTGGCGCTGACGCACCGCGTACGGGACGGCCTGGCCCTGCTGGACATCCGCGTTCTCGATCACATCATCGTGTCGCCGACCAGCGCTTTCTCCATGGCGTCGCATGAGCTGTTATGAGCCTGCGCGAAAGGTTCCATGCAGGCCCACCGGCAATGCATAGGGCAGCACCACTTGCGCGACCGGCCCTTCCTGGATCGCGCCTGCGTCGAACACCGAGAGCGCCGTCTTCGCAGTCCGCAGGTTGAGTGCCGTGCCGACGACCCATCGCGCTTTCGCATCGGGCTTCCCTGGACGCGGCGCGTACACATGCTCCTCGACCATCCAGTCGTTCCCAAAATGGTAGGACTGGGCGCTGCCATCCTCAACGTCGACTGCCGTCAATCTGTCCCAGCCTGGCAAATCAGCGGGCCGGTCCGGGCTGCGGCTGATGCACAGAAGCGCCTCGTACCGTTGCCCCACCACCCGCGGCTCGACGACCGGGAACTCGGTCTCGAGGGAGGCATCCATCCTGGCTGCGCAGCTTCCATCTGGACGCAACTCGATCCAGGTCAGCGAGGCCCCCCGCACATGCGAATATAGGCCGCGCATCAAGGACCAGCCGTGCAACGCCCATTGCGCATCGTGTCCGGACATGCAGTCGAACCGGATCACGCCGTCGTCATCCTCCCAGGCATTGCCAATATGGGAAAAGACGGCGGGCGGCAATTCGTACCACCGAAGCGCCCATGATCGTTTGTCGATGACAAGCACGCGCGCAGGGCGCCCAGGCGTCCAGACAATCGAAGCACCGAAGGGGCGGCCGGCCTCCAACCGCTCGACAGCCAGCTCCAAGGGTGGCAGCACGAACACCAAGTGATGGCGTGTCACGGCGAAGTCGTGAACCGGCGGCAATCGAGGAATGTCGAATCGCCGCTGCTGCTCGACCACGCCGGTCGCCGACACGGCGTAGACGCTCAGCACGCTCGCCACCGGATCGCAGCCGAAATTCCAGAGCCGTCCATCCGGTTCCACCTTCGGATGCGCGGAAAAAGGGCGAAGCGGCAAGGGTGCGCTCCACTGCTTCAATCCCAGGGTTTCCAGCGTGTCCAGATCCAGCGCATATGCGGAACCCGGCTCCCACAAGGCCAGCAGTTGGTCGCCATGAGCGCAAACGCCAATGTTCGCGGCGTTCATCGCGTCGATATCGGTCGTGAGCTCGCTCTGGCAGCCCACGGCAGAGCCATAGGCGCTGAACTCGAACCGGCCGGCGGCCGATTCCTTCCGGTACTTCGACGTGGCAACGTAACGCGCCCTGTGCGACACCGTCCCATCGCGCAGGGCGAAGGCCTGGATCATGCCGTCGCCGTCCCATTTATGGGCATAGCGTCCGTCGGCGCGCTCGTGCCGCGCCGGCCCATTGCGATAGAAAGTGCCGCAAAGATCGCGCGGCAGCGAGCCTTCCACTTTCAGGGGACCCGAGCACAGCTGGTCTTCGTTCATGGACGCGTATGCCAGCGTCCAGGGCTTGTCGCGCGCGGCCGCGAACTTCCTCTGCAGTTCACCGTTCAACCAATCCACGATACCGTTCCTTCCTTGTTGATCGTTTACGGGTCTACAGCACCAGCGGTGCCGGCACCTGAATGCGGAACACCGATCCGCGCCCTGGCCAACTGGATACCGAAACGGTCAAGCCCAGTCGATCCGCAAAGCGCCTGACGACGGCGAGGCCCAGCCCGACGCCGCGCTCGCCTCGGGCTGCGGCGTCGATTCCTTGATGAAATGCCTCGAAGATGTTGGTGAGTTGCTCGACCTCGATGCCTGGGCCTTGATCCCACACTTCGATGGCAATGCCGCCCATTCGCCTGCGCGCCGCCACGAGGACGCCGCCGTGTGTGAACTTCAGCGCATTGGAGACAAGATTCTCGATCACCTGTAGCAGCAGTCTCGGATCCGTGCGCAATCGAACTCGGGTCGAATGAAAGCGCAACAGCACTGCCCGCGACGATGCGAGCTCCTCGAAGCGCAGATCGATTTGCTGGAACAGGTCCAGCAATCGGACTTCCTGAAGATCGGCCTTCTCATTCAAGGCTTCAATACGTGCGAAAGCCAGAAAGTGGGCGATGAAGCTTTCCAGTTCGCGCACCTCCTCGGAGAGTCTCGTCAGCGTCCATCGCGACACATCGCTCTCTCGCATATCCGAGATGCACGCATGAAGCATGAGCTTCATCGCATGCAGACGCTGCTTGAAGTCGTGGCTGGCGCCAGCGAAAAAACTCGAGCGCTTGGCCAGCGTCGCGGCTGCGTCGTCCTTCATCGACGCGAGTTCTGCGTTGGATCGTTTCAGCTCCGCCAGCAACAAATCGATCTGATCGCTGCGGTCCAGGTGCGGTTGCAGGTGGTTCACTGTCATGTAGACGCAAAGCCAGAGGATGCTTGCGACGCAGATGTCGATGGCAAGCACAAGGCTCCAAGGCATGAGGCCGACCTGCACGACCCGGATCGACAGGCCCAGCCACAAGCCGATGACATAGGCTCCCGCAGCCAGCGGCGTGACCAGCAAATTGCCGATGCCGGTGATGGTGAGCATCACAAACCCGACGTACATGACGATCACTGTCGGAGTGAACGAAGGCGTGACGAGCAGTTGGACCGACCAGATCCAGTGACTCGTCGACAACGCCATGATGATCAATGGGAGCGAACGCAAAAGCAGCCGACGGGAGACCTCGGCTGGTGGCGCGCGAAAAATCCAGTAGTACAACAGTGCACGCAGCGCCCAGGTGACGGTGCAAACCAGCAGCCAGGCATAGAGCACGGAGCGGGCGACGCTCGGCCTCAGTATCTCGGCCAAGAACAGGGTTGCCACTGTGAGCCAGAAGGCCAACTGATTCAGGACCCATCGATCAATGGCGTACTGGCGATGCGCGGTCGTGACCTTCATCAGCAAGCGCTTGGCGTGCGCCTCGTGCGCGACTACCGCCACGGTCTGCTCGACCTGAGCGCGAGAAAAGGGGTGATGCGCACTGAACTGTTCTCGGCTCATGTCCGGGCTTTCTCGACCGGCAATGAACCTGTCATCCGGAGCAAGCCGAGTTCGATCGCCCTTGCGACGGCATGGCTGCGCGAGCTTGCATCGAGTATGCCCATCAGTGCATTCACGTGGTTGTTGACCGTGCCTTCGGTCAGCGACAACTCTGCCGCGACCTGCTTGGAGCTGTAGCCCTTGCGGACGAGGTCGAGCACCTCCGCCTGGCGCCGCGTGATCCGGGCAGCGGCGTTGCCCGAGGCTGACGTGGTTGTGTCCAGGAACACCCGTTTGCCCTCCAGGACTTCGGCGAGCGCCGTCGAGAACTCCGGGGCCGGGATTGCCTTGAGGATGTAGCCGAGGAAGCCGCGGTCCTTGAGTTGAGCCGCAAAGTCCGCGCGATCCATCGCCGTGACGATGCAGGTCCGGAGCGCCAGCCCCCAACGATGGAGGTCCAGTGCGAGGGAAAGGCCATGGGCACCAGGTATGTCTAGCCTGGATTTCCACGCACCACTGTTTGGGTAACGCTGCTCGATAGGAGCAGACCGCTTCTGCTGATGTTGGCGCAGGGGCCTGGCCCTCCAGCGTTAGCAGTTGGTGCGCCTACCCCATCATCTCGACGGCCCCCACGCGGGGCCATTGGCATTTCTGCATTGCTTGTGCCAGTCCACGCCAATCTCTCGCCAAGCCGCATGCAGCTTGAGTTTCCCGATCTTTGATGGGTACCGGTGAGATTGTCGTTGACGCCGCCATTCTCCATATAGCACAATGCGCGTATGGGTATAGGCGTACCTAAAGACCTAACAGATATCCGACGATTCTTCGCCGAGCCCTCCCATCCCCGCCAGCGCCAGTACGAAGCGCTGCGCGCCTTCTTCGTCGAAGACCGCCCCTCCCACGAGGTCGCCCGCGCCTTCGGCTACACCCCCGGGTCCTTCCGCGTGCTGTGCCATCAGTTCCGCCGCGATCCCGATCCGCAGTTCTTCCACTCGCCCAGCCCCGGTCCACGCACCCAGCCGCACAAGTCCAAGGCGCACGACCTGGTCGTGGCCCTGCGCAAGCAAAACCATTCGGTCTACGAGATCAGTCAGGCACTCAAGGCGCACGGCACGCCCTTGAGCCCCACCGCCGTGCGCGAGGTGCTGCGCGAGGAGGGCTTCGCGCCGCTGCCGCGGCGCGGCGATGACGAACGACTTGAGCATCTCGGCCCCACCGCCGAGGCGGTGGCCGACGTGCGCGAGTTCGCGCTACAGCCCGGCACGCAGTTCACCACACGCTGCGGTGGCTTGTTCCTGTTCTTGCCCGATCTGGTGCGCCTGCAGCTCGACGAGATCGCCGCGCGCGCCAAGCTGCCGGGCTCCAGGATGATTCCCTCGTCGCACGCCCTGCGTTGCGCGCTGGCGCTCAAGCTGTGGTCCATCGAGCGCAAGAGCCATGTCATGGCCTTGGTCACCGATCCGGGCCTGGCGTTGTTTTGCGGCTTGAACGTCATCCCCAAGAAGAGCTACCTGTGCGAGTATTCCTCGCGGGTCGAGCGTGAGCGCACCGTCGCGCTGCTGGCGGCCTGGCACCGCGCCCTCACCGACGAGCAGCTGTTCGACGCCCACTCGTTCAACCTGGACTTCCACTCGGTGCCGTACTACGGCGACGATCCCCAGGTCCAGCGCCACTTCGTGTCCGCGCGCAGCCGCGCCCAGGCCAGTGTGCTGGCCTTCCTCGCGCAGGACGCGAGCGGCCGCGCCTTTTGCTACTCCAACGCCGATCTGCGCAAGGGTGAGGAGGCCGAAGAGATCTTCCGCTTCATCGAGTTCTGGAAGCGCCAGCACGGTGAGCTCCCGCGGCACCTGGTGTTCGATTCGCGCCTGACCACCTATGCCCACCTGGCGCGTCTGGATCAGTTGGGCATCACCTTCATCACGCTGCGTCGCCGCTCGGCGGTGCTGCTGAAGGAGGTGGCCGATCTTCCCGCCTCGGCTTGGCGCCGTGTCACGCTGGATGTGCCCGCGCGCAAGTACAAGACCCCTCGCGTGTTCGAGCAATCGATCCGCCTGGCCGGGGCCACCTTGCGTCAGCTCTTCGTGGTCGACCTCGGCCATGAGCAGCCCACCATCCTGCTGACCAACGACCCTCACAGCTCTCACGCCAAGCTGCTCACCCGCTATGCCCAGCGCATGTTGATCGAGAACGCCTTGTCCGACGCCGTGCGCTTCTTCCACATGGACGCACTGTCATCGGCGGTGGGCATGAAGGTAGACTTCGACATGGCGCTGCTGGTCGTCGCCAGCGGCCTGTACCGGTTGCTCGCGCGTCGCATGCGCGGCTATGCCGATGCCCAGGCTCGCCACATCTTCCGTGACCTCATCGACACTCCCGCCGACGTCTCGGTCACCGACTCCGAGGTCCGCGTCCACTTTCACCGTCGCGCTCACTTGCCCATCGTCCTCGCCTCCGGATTGCTCAATACTGCGATCCCCATTCCGTGGTGGAAGGGCTACTCTCTGCGCATGTCGGCGTAGTCAGGCGGACTCAAACCCAGGCCCGCGTTAGGCGAACTACTCCGCGTGGAAATCCAGGCTAGATCGAGTAACACCCGATGCCAGCAACGATCGGGGTCAAGCAGCAGCGACAGCGCGGGTGCCGCCGCATCACACACCCTTGCACTTAGCTCAGGATGACTCTTGGCGATCAATGCTTTCGTCGCTTCCGCGACAAAAGGATGATCCTCGATGATCATACCTCTTTCATGCCCGTTCCCTGTCGCGCGCTGTTGCGCGTCTGTTGATGTTCTTGCGAGGTCAGGATGTCCGCTGCGGCCCTGGAAGGCTCTTCGGGCGGAATCTGGGGGCGGAATATAGCACCGGTCTTGCTCCCCCTCTCCGTGGACAAGGGGAGCAAAGGCAAAGCTACTTCTTGGCCTTGGGCACCCGCCCCAGCAGATAGAACTCCGCATTCGGCTGCATCCCGCTGAAGCTCGCCATCCGGTTCGACAGACCGAAGAAGGCGGTGATGGCCGCGATGTCCCAGATGTCCTCGTCGCTGAAGCCGTGCGCATGCAGCGGCGGGAAGTCGCTGTCGTCGATCTCGTGCGAACGCTCGTTGACCTTCGTCGCGAACTCGAGCATGGCGTACTGGCGCGGCGTGATGTCGGCCTTGCGCCAGTTGACCGCTACCTGGTCGGCCACCAGCGGCTTCTTCTCGTAGATGCGCAGCAGTGCGCCGTGCGCCACCACGCAATAGAGGCAGCGGTTGGCGGCGCTGGTGGCGGTGACGATCATCTCGCGCTCGCCCTGGGTGAGCGAGCCTTCCTCCTTCAGCATGAGTGCGTCGTGGTAGGCGAAGAAGGCGCGCCACTCGGCCGGCCGGCGCGCGAGAGCGAGGAACACGTTGGGGACGAAGCCGGCCTTTTCCTGCACTTCGAGCACCTTGGCGCGGATGTCTTCGGGCAGGTCCTTCAACTCGGCGAGGGGATAGCGCAGTGCGGTCATGGTGTCTCCGGTGTTGCTGCCGCCCATCATAGGAGCGAGGGTGTTCGGCACGCTGCGGCCGCCGACGTGACTTACTCATGAGTCAGTAATTTAGCGGACGATTGTGAAACTTGCTCGGCCTCATAGAGTCCAATGGCTGATGAAACGAGACGGTCGCACTCTGGCCCACAACACGCTTGAGGAAATGCGTGTTGTGGCTGTTCAGCGCATGAACGAGGGAGAGCACCCCGCGGCTGTGGCCGCATCCTTTGGCATGAACCGATCGTGGGCGTACAAGTGCAAAGCGGCGGCGCGCGGACGTGGCCGTGGACTGAAGGCTCTGCGGTCGACCAAAGGGACGGGGCGGCCTCGAAAGCTCACCAGCGCCCAGGAGCGGCAAGTCTTTCGATGGGTCAATGGCAAGCGCCCCGATCAGTACGGCTTTGACTTTGGACTGTGGACCCGGCAGATCGTCCAAGAACTTCTGCTCGCGCGCTTTGAAGTGAGCCTGTCGCTCGCCTCGATTGGCGCGCTGCTTGCACGCTTGGGGCTGACCACGCAAAAGCCACTGCAACGCGCCTATCAGCGCGACCCCGCTGCGGTTGCTCGATGGAAAAGCGAGATCTTTCCCGCGATTGCCACCGAGGCGCAAGCCAGTGAGGCGGAAATCTTGTTCTGGGATGAATCCGGATTCCGAGCCGACTCGGTGCATGGCAAGACGTGGGCCAAGAAAGGACAGACCCCCGTCATTGATCGGCCGGGGCAGCGTCAGAGCATCAGCGCGGCGTCCGCCGTCACCGCAAAGGGCGCTTTCTGGTTTGCGACTTATTCCGGCGCGTTGACTGGTGAGTTGTTTGTCGAATTGCTCAAACAGTTGATGCGAAAGCGCAGAAAGCCGGTGCGCCTGATTGTGGATGGACTTCCCGCGCACAAGAAGGCCATCGTGAAGGAATACGTAGCCAGCACCGCCGGCAAACTCACGCTGCACTTCTTGCCCGGCTATGCGCCTGACCTGAATCCCGACGAGTTGGTCTGGAGCCATGCCAAGCGCACAGGAGTTGCTCGCTCGCCTTTGAAAGCGGGCGAGAAGCTGCAGTGCCGAGTTGACGGTCAACTGCAGGCCATCGCCGAAGACAGCGCCTTGGTTCGTTCCTTTTTCAGGCATCCATCTGTCTCCTATATTTCTGACCTATGAGTAAGTCACCCGGCCTGTCGCGCCGTGAACGCGCCCAGGAGTTACGACGAAAACTTTTGGTTACAGTTCCTCGGGACATCGAGAGCGCAGGAGTGAACGCACAGGCCGGAAGAAGACCGGCGAGCGTCACGCACAAGGACATCGCAACAAAGGACGGTTCGTGATGAAGCACCACGGAGACAAGGATGCAGCCGCCATCGGCCGCAATAACCGCGCAAGCCGCGCACACGTACACGCACACGCACACGCACACGCACACGCACACGCACACGCACACGCACACGCACACGCACACGCGGCCGCCATCGCCGGGCGATGGCTGCTGCCGCTGCTGATGGCCGCCGGCGGCTCCGCCCACGCGCTGGTGATCGGCGTGACCGAGGGCGTCACTTACCGGGCCAGCGACAGCGAGATCGAAGCCAGGTTCGCACCGATCGCGGAGGTACTGAGCAAGGCGCTCAAGCAGCCCGTGACCATCAAGGTGCTGAGCTCTCACGGCAGCGCCCGCGAGGCCTTGAAGCAGCAGCAGGTCGAGCTGGCCTTCGTGCATCCGGCCCACGTCGCTTTCGAGGCGACCAAGAGCGGCGGCTACAAGGGCCTCGCGTGGACCGCGGGCTTCACCGAGTACAAGGTGTCCTTCCTGTGCAAGGACATGCCGCCCATCGCCAACTGGAAGGAAATGGCCGGCAAGACCCTGGTCGTCCCCGATCCGGATTCGATCACTTCGGTCATCACCCGCGCGATGCTGCGCGAACAGGGTCTGCAGGAGGGCACGGTCAGGCTCTCCAACACCCGCTACCAGGACGCCGTGCCTTTCTACGTGCAGAACGGCTTCACCGCCTATGGCGCCACGGCGTCCGCCGGTGTGATCAAGGCGTGGAAGACCGCCGGCGGCAAGACCTGCGCGGAGTCGCGGGCGGTGCCCATCAAGCAATGGCTGGTGTCGAGCAAGCTCGACGTCACCACGGCCGCCACGGTGCGCGAGGCCTTGCTGCAGCTCGGCCAGTCGGATGGCGGCAAGCGTGCGCTCGGGCCGTCGAACTATTCCGGCTTCGTTGCGCCGTCGGTGGAGATCGAGAAGTCCTTGACGACGTGGCTCGGGATCTAGGAGCCCGGACCTTCCAGCGGCGGGGTTGAGTTCTCCGACGCGAGCACGGCCGACGCGCTTTCGTCCTTGAGCGCCACGCCCGTCAGGCCGCGGCGCAGCGCTTCGCGGACGAACCAGGCGAGCTTGAAGGCTGCAGCCTCGTAAGGCAGCCCCTCCGGACGCACGTTCGAAATGCAATTGCGCTCGGCATCATGCCGGCCGCGGCGTGGCGCGTGGGTGATGTAGAGGCCGAGGCTGTCGGGCGAACTGAGGCCGGGGCGCTCGCCGATCAGCATCACGGCCATGCGGGCGCCGAAGGCCTCGCCCACCTCGTCCGCGAGCGCGACGCGCGCCTGCGTGGCGATCACGATGGGCGCGAGCCGCAGCGCGGCCGGCAGTTGCGGGCGCAAGGCGGACAGCAGCGGCAGCGCATGGCGCGTCGCGGCCAGTGAAGAAAGTCCGTCGCCGATCACCAGGCTGAGATCGACCGGTGGGCCCGCCCGGGTGCGCAGGGCCTGCGCATCGTCGTCGTCGAGCTGGCGGCCCAGGTCGGGGCGGCGAAGGTAAGCGGTACGGTCCGTCGCCCGGCTGCGCGCACGCAGCACCTCCCAGCCCTCTCCACGCAGCGCGACCTCGAGGGCATCGACATCCAGGGCCGCATGGATCGCGTCACGCGCCATCGCATGCGCCCAGCCGAAGCGCAGGATTTCGTCGGTCGGCATCCCGGCGCCTGCGCGGCCGAGCGCGAGGCGTGCCGGCGTGGCGCTGCGCCAGTCGGCCCAGGGGCTGTGCGTGACGGGGTCGCGCATTGGAATACCTTCGCCTTCGCCTTCGCCCTCGGCTGCGGGGCGAGCGCCTTCGGACGGCCGGGCGGCGCTCATGTCAGGGCCTTCAGCGAACGCATGTCCGCCAGAAGCGGGTTGGAAGAGGGCGCTTGCAGCCGGCCAGTGCCGTCGGTGATCTGCATGCGTTGCAGCCAGGCCTCGAACTCGGGCGCGCGCTTCAGTCCCAACGACTCGCGCAGGAACAGCGCGTCGTGGAAGGAGGTGCTCTGGTAGTTGAGCATCACGTCGTCCGCACCCGGCACGCCCATGATGAAGTTGATGCCGGCCGTGCCCAGCAGCACCAGCAGCGTGTCCATGTCGTCCTGGTCGGCCTCGGCATGGTTGGTGTAGCAGACGTCGCAGCCCAGCGGCAGGCCCAGGAGCTTGCCGCAGAAATGGTCCTCCAGCCCGGCGCGGATGATCTGCTTGCCGTCGTAGAGGTACTCCGGCCCGATGAAGCCGACCACGGTGTTGATCAAGAGCGGCTGGTAGCGTCGCGCCAGCGCATAGGCCCGCGCCTCGCAGGTCTGCTGGTCGACGCCGAAGTTCGCATCGGCCGAGAGCGCCGAGCCCTGGCCGGTCTCGAAGTACATGAGGTTGTTGCCGACCGTGCCGCGCGCGAGCGACTGCGCGGCCGCATGCGCCTCATCCAGCAGCTCGGGCGTGACGCCGAAGGAGCGGTTGGTCTTCTCGGTACCGCCGATGGACTGGAACACCAGATCCACCGGCGCGCCGGATTCGACCAGCTTCAGCGCGTGCGTCACGTGCGTCAGCACACAGCTCTGCGTCGGCACCTCGAAGCGCTGGATCACCTCGTCGAGCATGCGCAGCAGGTCGCCCAGGTGCTGCACGCTGTCGGTCACGGGGTTGATGCCGATCACCGCATCGCCGGCGCCCATCAGCAAGCCGTCGAGCATGGAGGCGGCGATCCCGCGCAGGTCGTCGGTGGGGTGGTTGGGCTGCAGCCGCACCGCGAGGTGGCCGGGCAGGCCGATGGTGTCGCGAAAGCGCGTCACCACGCGGCACTTGCGTGCCACCGCGATCAGGTCCTGGTTGCGCATCAGCTTGGAGACGGCGGCCGCCATCTCGGGCGTGAGGCCGGGCGCGAGCGCCGCCAGAACTTCGGTGCTCGCTGGCTCCGAAAGAAGCCAGTTGCGGAAGTCGCCGACCGTCAGGTGGCCCACCGGCGCGAAGGCTGCTGCATCGTGGTCGTCGATGATCAGGCGGGTGATGTTGTCTTCTTCATAGGGGATCAGGGCCTCGCTCAGGAACTGCTTGAGCGGCGTCTCCGCCAGCACGTGGCGCGCCGCCATGCGCTGCTGCGCGGTGGCCGCACCGATGCCCGCCAGGTAGTCGCCCGAACGCGCAGGGCTGGCGAAGGCCATGACCTGCCGGAGGTCGTCGAACGCGAAGACCTGCGAATCGAGGGTGGTCCGGTAGCGCATTGCGGCAAGGAAGAAGTTCAGCCCATCGTGGAGAGCAGTTTGTCGGGCGCGGCGGCCTCGCGCTGTGCGGCCGTGAGGCGGAAATAGCCGTAGGCCAATGCCATCAGCACCAGGAACAGCAGCGTCAGCTTGCCGTTGAACCAGATCATCGCGCTCAGGCACACCAGGCCCAGCAGCAGCGCGATGGCGGGGAAGACGGGGTAGAAGGGCGCGCGGTAGGTGCGCTCCAGCTGCGGCTCGCTGCGCCGCAGCTTGAAGAGCGCGGCCATCGAGATGAGGTACATCACGATCGCACCCAGCACCGACATGGTGACGATGTTGGCCGTGAGCGTCTGGCCGCCGAACTGCACCCACTCGTCGCTGAAGATCGCGGCGACGCCGATCACGCCGCCGGCCACCAGCGCGCGGTGCGGCGTGTTGAAGCGCGGGCTCAGTGCGGCGAAGGTGGCCGGCAGGTAGCCGGCGCGCGCCAGCGCGAAGATCTGGCGCGAGTAGCCCATGATGATCCCGTGGAAGGAGGCAACCAGCCCGAAGAGGCCGATCCACACCAGCATGTGCAGCCAGCCGCTCTGCTCGCCGACCACGGCCTTCATCGCCTGCGGCAGCGGATCGTTGATGTTGGCGAGCTGGCGCCAGTCGCCGACGCCGCCGGCGAAGATCATCACGCCGAAGGCCAGCACGACCAGCGTGAGGATGCCGGTGGTGTAGGCCAGCGGGATGGTGCGGTGCGGATCGCGCGCCTCCTCGGCCGCCATGGCCGCGCCCTCGATCGCCAGGAAGAACCAGATCGCGAAGGGAATGGAGGCGAAGATGCCCGGGATCGCCGCGCTGCCGAAATCCGAGCTGCCCGACCAGCCGTGGGCCACGAAGTTGGCCAGCGACCAGCCCGGCGCGACCACGCCCATGAAGACCAGCAGCTCGAAGATCGCAAGCACGGTCACGAAAAGCTCAAAGGCCGCCGCGATGCCGATGCCGACCCAGTTGAGGGCGATGAAGATCACATAGGCGCCGAGCGCGAACCACTTGGGGTTGATGCCGGGGAACTGCACGTTGAGGTAGGCGCCGATCGCAAGCGCAATGGCCGGCGGCGCGAACACGAACTCCACCAGCGTCGCGAAACCCGCGACGAAGCCGCCGTTGGGTCCGAAGGCACGCCGCGCATAGGCGAAGGGCCCGCCCGCATGCGGGATGGCGGTCGAGAGCTCGGTGAAGCTGAAGATGAAGGTGGTGTACATGGTCGCGACCAGCACGGTGGCGACCAGGAAGCCCAGGGTGCCGGCGGTGTTCCAGCCGTAGCTCCAGCCGAAGTACTCGCCCGAGATCACGAGGCCGACGGCAATGCCCCAGAGCTGGATGGGGCCGAGCACTTTCTTCAAGCCTGTGGACATGCACACTCCTTGTTGTTGAATGGGACCGGAGGCTCACAGCAAGAGCGATGCCATGGCGGCATGCGCCGCAATAATGGACCGTTTTCAACCAACCCGGGAGACCGTCTCGTGCATTCCTTCTTTCGTCTTACTGCCGCAGCCCTCGTGTCCTTGTGCGCACTGCCGGCCGCGCTGGCGCAGAGCGCCCCCGTCACCACGCCGAGCGGGCTGATCTACCAGTCGCTGAAAGAGGGCAACGGCGCATCGCCCTCGGCCACCGATGTGGTCAAGGTGCACTACCGTGGCACCTTTCCGGACAGCGGCAAGGAATTCGACAGCTCCTACAAGCGAAATGCGCCGACGGAGTTCCCGTTGAACGGCGTGATCCCCTGCTGGACCGAAGGGGTGCAGAAGATGAAGCCGGGCGGCAGGCCAAACTGACCTGCCCGCCTGCCATCGCTTATGGGGCGAAAGGGGCGGGCGGGGTGATTCCGCCGAATGCGACGCTGGACTTCGAGATCGAGTTGATCTCGGTGACGAAGCGCTGAGCGGGGTCTTGAGGGCTACTTGGCCCTCAGAAACTCCCCCACCTCCAGCAACACCAGCTCGTTGTCATCGGCCTTGTTCGGCTCCCGGCTGCTCGAGAAGGGCAGGTTGTTGTCGTTCCCCACCACGATGTGCGTGGCATCCACCACATCCACGTTCTCGATCGTGAAGAAGGGGAAGCTCAGCACGCCTTCCACCGTGGGCTTGCGCGACAGCTTGTTCGGGTCGGCGATCTGCAGCAGGTCGATGTAGCCCATCTTGCGCACCGGCTGGCCGACGTTGGCATCGCTCATCTCGATCTTGTAGACGCGCTTGAACTTCGCAATGTCATGGAAGCAGTCGGCGCGCTTCTGGCCTTCGGGGCAGGCCTTGTCCGGCGTGCCTTCGCCGTTGTCGCGCTCGATGATCAGGCCGGTGGTGGCGTCGATCATGTTGAAGTCGCCGATGGCGTTGCCGTTGGCTTCCAGTGGGTACTTCCAGTGGCGGCCGGTCCACTTCTCGCTGGCGACGTCGAACTCCAGCACGCGCAGCGCCTCCTTGCCATCGACGCGTTCGTAGTCCTTGGTCTCCGCGTTCCACACCGGGCCCTCGAGCAGCGCGTAGAGCTTGCTGCCGTCCTTGGAGGCGGCCATGCCCTCGAAACCTTTGGAGCGCTTGACCTGGAAGTCCACCGGGCCGCCAGGCGCGCCCGGCGTGGTCACGGCCGGATGGTCGGGCGAGCGCACCGCCTTGCCGTCGACCTGGGTCTCGAACACCGCCAGCACCTTGCCCTTGCGGTCGGCCTTGATCAGGTAGGGACCGAACTCCTCGCCGATCCACAGTGCGCCGCCGGCGAACTGGAAGCTCTCGGGGTCGAAGTCCGAGCCCGTCAAGTAACGCTGCTTGCTGCCTTCGTGGACGATGCGAAAGGGCACCTTCTTGTCCGGGTCGTGCAGGAACACGGTGCCCAGGCGCTGGAACCTGCCGCTGCCGAAGTCCACCTTGTAGTGGTTGAGGTAGAGCATGAAGTCGGGCGAGTTGGCCTTCGAGCCGGCGCCGTTGTCGGTGAGGATCCAGAAGCTGCCGTCCTCCATTTTCTTGATGCCCGACTGGCCCTGCGCCGGCTGCCCCTCGAAGGGCAGCGAGACGCCCGTGCCGCGGCCGCCCGAAAGGCCTTCCACGCTGCCGATCTTCTCGACCCGCTTGCCGGTGGTGAACTTGCCGCTCGCCTGCAGGTCGGCCGGCGCATCCTTGGGCGCGGCGATGAAGCTCTGCGCCGGCATCAGCGCATGGCCGGCGAGCGTGGCGGGGTAGGCGGTCTGGGCGCTCGCCTGGCTGCAGGCCAGGGCGGCAGCGAGGGCGACGAGGGAGAACACGGTGCGCTGCATGGTCCGGAAGCTTCTTGTGATGAAAGCCCGGACCATGCCGCCGGCGGGTGACGCGGCCATGACATCGGCGCCAATCCCATCCGAAGGGCGCCTACTTCGCGTCGCTGTACACCGTGGCCCGCGACACGCCCATGTGGGCGGCGGCAATCTCCATGCCGCGGCGGATGTCCAGGTAGCCGGCCTTCCGGAGCTCCTGGACCAGCAGGCGTCGGTCGGCGGGCTTGAGCGCGCGGGCCGTGCTCGCGCGCGCGGCCGCGAAGGCGTCGATCTGCTCGCAGATCCGGCTCGCGTGATTGGCGTCCAGCGTCTCGCTGACCTCGCTCGACTCGATCCTGGAAAACTGCGAGAGCGCGGCCTGGAAGCCCTGGAACAGCGTGAGGTCGACGTTCAGGCACAGCGCGGCCACGTACTCGCCGCTCTCGTCCTTGATGCCGATGGAGGTGCTCTTCACCTTGCGGCCGTCGGCGAACTGGTTGGCGTAGTTGGCGATGACCGCCGGGTACTCCGGGTCGCGGATGCGCGCCAGGCCCAGCTCCGTCACCGGCTGGCCGACGCTGCGCCCGCTCAGGTTGTTCTCGATCGCGAAGATGGCGTTCTTCGGATGGCTGAGGTCGTGCACCACCACCTCGCAGAAGGGGGCCAGGGTCTTGCCCAGGCCCTGGGCAATGGTCCGCAGCTCCCGCAGCAGGAGCTTGTTCGGCTTTTTCTTCATCGGCCGAATGTATCCGTATCCAAACCTGGACAAAGCATCCAGGTCGGGAGCCGCGCGCTCAGCCCGGCTGGTACTGGTACAGCCAGGTCTCCGTCAGCGCCTGGTCCCCGATTTTCATGAACAGCCGCATGTCCACCGGCTCCGTGCCTTCGGTCGTGAAGTCGAACTGCGCGCGCCAGTGGCCCGCCACGCCATTGGGCACTGCCTCCGCGAAGATGTACGAGAACTTGCCGCGCGAGGCCGTGAGCACCAGCTCGGGCTTGACGCCGAAGGGGATAGCTTCGAGCGGCTTGCCGATGAACTCGACCATGAACTTGCGCACCCCCGCAGGGCGCTGCGTGCCCGGCTCGCCGCCGCGGCCCATGCGGGTGGCGATGCAGCGCGCCAGCGGCGAGGGGAAGGGCTCCTGGTCGGTCCAGTGCAGCCGGTACTTGAGCGCAAAGCTCGCGCCGGCCTTGGCCGGGGCCTTGGGCACCCAGCAGGCCAGGATGTTGTCGTGGATCTCGTCGTCGGTGGGGATCTCGATCAGCTGCACCGAGCCCTCGCCCCAGTCGCCCTGCGGCTCGACCCAGAGGCTGGGCCGCTTCTCGTAGAGCACGCCGTCCTGGTAGTGGTCGAAGTTGCGGTCGCGCTGCAACAGGCCGAAGCCGCGCGGGCGCGTGTCGCTGAAGGCCGAGGCGCGGGTCTGGGTGGGGTTGTTGAGCGGGCGCCAGATGCGCTCGCCGGCGCCGTTCCAGATCGCGAGGCCGTCGGAGTCGTGAACCTCGGGCCGCCAGTCGATGGCGGTGGGCTTGACGGTCTCGCCGTACCAGAACATCGAGGTCAGCGGCACCAGGCCGAGGCGGCCGACGTCGCGGCGCAGGAACAGGCGCGCCTCGATGTCCATCAGCACCGCCTTGGTCCGCTGCATCACGAACTTGTAGGCGCCGGTGATGCTCGGGCCTTCGAGCAGGGCGTACACCGTCATCGTGTTGGCATCGGGCGTGGCGGGCGGCTCGAAGTAGAAGCGGGTGAAGTTGGGGAACTCCTCGGGCCGGTCGGGCATGGCCGCGTCGAGCGCGATGCCGCGTGCCGACAGCCCGTACTGGTAGAGCTCGCCGATGGCGCGGAAGTAGGAGGCGCCGAGGAAGGCGACCCAGTCGTTGGTCTGCCAAGCCAGCTTTTTCTGGTCGCCCAGCCGGCTCTCCTGCAGCCGGAAGCCGGCGAAGCCGGCGCCCTCGCGCAGCTGGCGCGCGGGGCTGTCCGCGGGCATCGCGAAATAGTCGGTGTCGTAGAGGATCTCGCGCGCGAAGCCGTCCCCGCTGGCGGCCTCCGTCACGTACATATGGACCGGCAACTGGAAGTAGCGGCCCAGGTGGAAGAAGGTGACCGGGAAGGGGCCGGGGCCGTCGCGGAACACGGCGAGATCGGGGTTGTACTTGATCTTGCCGTGCGCGTCGTAGTCGATGCGCTGCAGCACGTCCGCGGGCAGCGAGGTGTCGGCCACGTAAGGCCGGCCCGCGAGCGCCTTGGCTTCGGTAACAAGACGTTCGAAAGAGAAAGGGCGGGGTTGGCTGAGCTTGATTCCCCCGGCCGCGAGGGCATCTGCGGGAAATCCGAGGGCGGCCAGCGCCATGGAGGCGCCGCCGGCGGTGAGGAGTGAACGGCGATCGATCATCGGCCAAGATGGTAACGAGGCCTGGAGCAGGGGCCCGTAGGCCGAGGGCGCGAGCAAAAACCCCCGTTGGCGGCCTTGTCCTACGATCTTCTACGATCGAATTCGAAAGCAAGACCCGGAGTGCGCATGCGATGCCCGATCTCCAGAATCGGTTCATCGATCCATGAAAAGCCGAAAGGACTTGCAATGAACATGATGAGCAACCCCAACGAAGTCCGTGCCCTCGAAACCGCGAGCGACCCGCGCTGGGCGGCGGTGGTCGCGCACGACGCCGCGGCCGACGGACAGTTCTTCTACTCGGTGCGCAGCACCGGCGTGTACTGTCGGCCCTCCTGCGGCGCGCGCCAGCCGCGCCCCGAGAACGTGGCCTTCCACGCGACGGCCGCCGATGCGGAGCGCGCGGGCTTCCGCCCCTGCAAGCGCTGCAAGCCGGATCAGCCGGCGCGCAACGAGCAGCAGGCGGCGCAGGTGGCCGAGCTGTGCCGCTTCATCGAAAACGCCGACGAGACGCCGACGCTCAACGCGCTGGCCGAGCGCGCCGGGCTCAGCAGCTTTCACCTGCATCGCCTCTTCAAGGAGGTCACGGGGCTCACGCCCAAGGCCTACGCCGCGGCGCACCGTGACCGGCGCGTGCGCGAGGCGCTGGCGAGCAGCGAAACGGTGACGGATGCGATCTACGACGCCGGCTACAACTCCAACGGCCGCTTCTACGAGCGCTCGAACGAGGTGCTGGGGATGACGCCGACGCGCTTTCGCGCGGGTGGTGCCGACACGGAGATTCGCTTCGCCATCGGCCAGTGCGCGCTCGGCGCGATCCTGGTGGCGCAGAGCGCGCTTGGCGTCTGCGCCATCGCGCTGGGCGACGATCCCGATGCACTGGCGCGCGAGCTGCAGG
This sequence comes from Variovorax sp. WS11, assembly GCF_010499245.1. Classification (GTDB taxonomy): domain Bacteria; phylum Pseudomonadota; class Gammaproteobacteria; order Burkholderiales; family Burkholderiaceae_C; genus Variovorax. The sequence goes on along the minus strand of NZ_JAAGOW010000003.1, from coordinate 540,157 downwards.
ACCGCTTCCCGCACGCGCGGCTGATCGGCGGCGACCCGGCCTTCGAGCAGCTGGTGGCGCGCGTGGTGGGCTTCGTCGAGGCGCCGGGCGTGGGCCTGGACCTGCCGCTGGACGTGCGCGGCACCGCCTTCCAGCAGCGCGTGTGGCAGGCGCTGCGCGAGATCCCGCCGGGCAGCACCGCGAGCTACGCCGACATTGCCGAGCGCATCGGCAGCCCGAAGTCGGTGCGCGCGGTGGCGCAAGCCTGCGGCGCCAATGCACTGGCGGTGGCGATTCCCTGCCACCGCGTGGTGCGCAGCGACGGCGGGCTCTCCGGCTATCGCTGGGGCGTGGAGCGCAAGAGCGCGCTGCTGAAGCGGGAGGCGAGCGCCGCATGATCGATTGGCAACAGGTGGCGCTGGACCTCGACGGCGAGGGCAGCGCGCTGATTCCGGGCCTGTTGACGCGCGAGGACTGCGCGTCGCTGGCCGCGCTCTATCCGCTCGACCCCTTGTTCCGCAGCCGCGTGCTGATGGAGCGCCATGGCTTCGGCCGCGGCGAGTACAAGTACTTCGACTACCCGCTCCCCGAAAAGCTGGCCGGGCTGCGCGAAGCGATGTACCCGCAGCTCGCGCCCATCGCCAACCGCTGGAACCAGGTCATGGGCATCGAGGTACGCTTTCCGCAGCGGCATGCAGACTTCATCGCGCGCTGCCATGCGGCGGGGCAGACGCGGCCCACGCCGCTGCTGCTGCAATACGGCGAGGGCGACTACAACTGCCTGCACCAGGACCTGTACGGCGAGCATGTGTTCCCGCTGCAGCTGGTGATCCTGCTGTCCGAGCCGGGCCGCGATTTCACCGGCGGTGAGTTCGTGATGACCGAGCAGCGCCCGCGCATGCAGTCGCGGCCGATGGTGCTGCCGCTGCGCCAGGGCGATGCGGCGGTGATCGCCGTGCACCACCGGCCGGTGCAAGGCACGCGCGGCGTTTATCGCGTGAACCTGCGGCATGGGGTGAGCCGGGTGCGCTCGGGGCATCGCCATACCGCCGGCATCATCTTTCACGATGCGGCCTGAGGCCATGACGCTCGATCTTTTCGAAGGGCTTGAAGAATCCGCGCTGCCTGCGATGCAGCCGCTCGCGGCCGGTGCGGTGCTGCTGCGCGGCTTTGCGCTTGCGCAAGGCGCGCAGTTGCTGGCCGGCGTGGAAGCGGTGCTGGCGCAGGCGCCGCTGCGTCACTTGATCACGCCGGGCGGTTTTCGAATGTCGGTCGCGATGAGCAACTGCGGTGCGCTGGGCTGGGTGTCCGACCTCAGCGGCTACCGCTACGACGCGTCCGATCCCGACAGCGGCCGGCCCTGGCCGCCGATGCCCGCCGCCTTCCGCGAGCTGGCCGCGGCCGCCGCACGCGCGGGCGGCTTCGAGGGCTTCGCACCGGACGCCTGCCTGATCAACCGCTATGAAGCCGGCACCCGGCTCTCGCTGCACCAGGACCGCGACGAGGGCAACTACGACTGGCCCATCGTCTCCGTCTCGCTGGGCCTGCCGGCCGTGTTCCTCTTCGGCGGACCGAAGCGGTCGGACAAGGCGCAGCGCGTGCCGCTCACGCATGGGGACGTGGTGGTGTGGGGCGGGGCTTCGCGGCTGCACTATCACGGCGTGCTGCCGGTGAAGGAGGGCGAGCATCCCCTGACGGGGGCTTGCCGCATCAACCTGACCTTTCGCAAGGCGCGTTGATCGTTCCTGGCAGAGCAGCGACCCGGCGTCAGATTCAGGGAACTGTTGCTCGCGAGCCAACGCTCATGTGACGCCCTTGCCGGGAACCGCAGAAAACCCGGGGTTACTGATTGGAAGGATTCAATTTTCGATGCGCCGGCCGATCAGGACGCATTCAAGTTGGGACCGACCTCATCAACCAGGAGCGCACCGTGAACGTCAACCGGAATGTCAGCCCGTCTTCTACCTTGCAACGAAAAAATCCAGCGGTTGCCTCCACGCCGCCACGGGCCGAGGCACCTCCCGAACATGAAGGCCTCAAGGGGCTCTACAAGCCGGATGTCATTCGGCTCGATCCTGCCGATGCTGAGCGCCTCGATGACGTGATGCAGAAGGTCAAGAAATGGGACTTGAAGCATGCCGACGGGACGGGCCGTGCGCTTCTCGTCGGCGAGATCAGCCTCTCGCTGTCCAAAGATAGGAAGATGGGGTTCGAATACACCTACAAGCCTTCGAAGGGTCCGGCAGCATGCAACCTCGAGGAAGCGGGGGTGGAATCATCCACTCTCATTGCTTTCGCGCAAAGCGCCTTGGATCGATCAGGCCAGATGGTCTACTTGCTCAAGCATCGCGATGCCTTGGTGAATGAGGACTACTGCTTGGGCCTTCAGATCATTCTCAAAGGCGCGCTTGACGTCTCCAAAGCCTCAGGATTTCACCAGGATGGGGCAGAAAAAGGGGCGCAGCTTTTCACCAACCTTTTCTACGACACTGACCTATCGATCGACGGCCCGGAGTACATCGTGAATCCAGAAACGTTGGGCGACCGGATCGATAACCTAAAGGGCAAGGTTCCAAGTGTGGTGGTGCAGCACTTGCGGGATGTGCACGCGACGCAGCATGGGGAAGTGGTCCACAAATCCCAGGTGCAACGTGGCGACATGCTCAGCTTCACGAACTTGGCGATCTACCACAAAACGCCTGACCCAAAGAGCCGTGGCGTCGACCTCACCGATTTGCAAGCTTCTTTGCCGAAATGGCTTCAAAAATACGGCATGGATGATTGGGCAGAGTCCTATCAACGCTGCGCCAGACTGCTAGCTTGCGAAGACGCATCGGCTGGATTGAGTCCTGATGACCTTGAGTTCATGGCGAAGGTGGACAAGCAAGTGATCGGGTTCGCCCAGTTCATCCGTGGAGCAAGAGGGTGGAGCTGGAAAAGGTCTATTTCGCGGACCTCGTGCAGGCCGGGGTGCGCCCTCACAATGCCAGCCATATTCTGGAAGTCCTTGGAGCGAAGCCGAGGGATGTGGTCACCGTGGATGAAGGCGGGCATTTTGTCGAGTATCCCTTGACCCATCAGCCTCGGACTCTGAAGCGCGAATTGAGCGACACGCTGCGCCAAAGAGCCACAGATCACTCGCAAGCTCAGCCAGATACGCGCTGCATCATGGGAGTTTGGGTGCTTTGCCGACCTCGCGGTTGACGAGTAGGACCATGAATGCGGACACGTCGGGTCCGAGTCGCCCGAATCGAAAGCTCCCGCTTCGGGTGCTTGTGATCTGCAGCTCCAACGACGTTGTTGACCGGCTCAAGCGTTGGGTGTGATGTCGTACGAAATCCGCCCCGCCGGCAGGTAGAACAACGCGATCACCGCGCCGCCCTTGGCTTCCGGATAGTGATGGCTCCCCGGCGCCGGCGCCGTCCACCCCCCATGGCACCAGCCGTTGGGCCCGGCAAGCGCTGCGCGTTCATCCAGCGGCACCACCATGTTGAACTCGCCATAGGGATGCGCGTGGTAGTCGCCGCGGAAGCTGCCGTCGTCGTTGCCCTGGTCGTTGCCGGTGCTGTCCATGTAGACGGTGGTGATGCTGAAGCCCAGCGTCTGCGGCGTGGCCTCGCTGATGCGGCTGCGGCGATAGCGTTCGCCGCGGATCTCGACGTTGGCGGCCCAGCCGTCGCGCACGCCGGCCTTCACCAGCCCCGCGAGCCGTTCATAGAGCGGGCTGCCGGGGCCGTGATTGGCGTTCAGCCACTGCTCGACCTCGGTGCCCGCGGTCATGTTCTTGATCTGCTCGAGGAAAGGCAGGCTGGTGGCGATGAGTTCTTCCTGGTCGGTCATGGGGTGCTCTCCTTGTGTTGTCACTCGTCGGCCTTGAAGCCGGATGCCGGCACGATCGGCTTCCACCGCTCGCGCTCGGCGGCGATGGTCTGCACATATTCGGCCGGGCCGACGTAGGCGGCCTCCAGCCCGATCTGTTCCAGGCCGCCGGCCAGCGCCTTGTCGGCGGCGGCAGTCCGCGTCGCGGCCGCGAGGGCGGCGACCACCGCGTCCGGCGTACCGGCCGGCGCGAACAGGCCATAGCTTTCCACGCCCACCACGGAGTCGAAACCCTGCTCGGCGAAGGTGGGAACGTCCTTGATGAAGCGGGAGCGCCGTTCGCTGGTCACGGCCAGCAGCCGCAGCTTGCCGCTGCCCAGGTACTGCAGGAAGTCGCCGACGAAGCCGAGGTAGGCAGGCACCTGCCCGCCGAGCAGGTCCTGCAGGGCCGGCGCCGAGCCGCGGTAGGGCACGTGGGCCAGCGGAACTCCTGCAGCCTGGGAGAAGCGGAAGCCGAGGAACTGGGCCAGCGAGCCAGCGGCGGGCGACGCATAGCTGCGGCCGCTCTCGTTGGCCTTCAGCCAGCGGACATAGTCGGCCAGCGTGCGCACCTCGGCGGGCACCGCCGCGCTGATCGCCAGCACGCAGGTGGACGATGCGAGCGCGGCGACCGGACGCAGGTCGCGGACCGGGTCATAGGACAGGCGCGTGTAGACATGCGGGTAGATCGTCATCGCCGAGGTCTGGGTGCACAGCACGACGCTGCCGTCCGCGCGTTCGCGCTTCATCTGGGCGGTGGCGATCCGGCCCGCGGCGCCGGGGCGGTTGTCCACCAGGTAGGCGCGGTTCTGTGTGCGCCAGGACTCGGCCAGCCGCCGCGCGGTCTGGTCCATCGTCCCGCCGGCCGGATAGCCGACCACGATGCGGCCCGGCGCGCTGTCCGGCTGCGCCCGCGCCGGCGCAGAGAGCAGGGAGGGGACCGGCACGAGGCAGGCCACATACTTGGCGAATCGTCGCCGGGAGAGTTCAGTCATCGCGGGCTCCATCGGTTTCGGTGCAGGCCTGGACATTGCCAGCGCCGCGCCGCTGCCGGAAGCGACGAATCTGCAACCGCCACATGCACGAGGTGCAACATGACCACCAGAGCGCAGGCCGCGCTGAACGCGAAGCGCATCGACCTGAACCTGCTGCGCGTCTTCGATGCCGTCTTCGAAGATCGCAACCTGCTGCGCGCCGGCAAGCGGCTGCACCTGAGCCAGTCCGCAATCAGCCATGCGTTGGGACGCCTGCGCGAGGCGCTGCAGGACGAGCTCTTCGTGCGGACCCCCAAAGGCATGGAGCCGACCGCACGCGCACTTGCCATGGCGCCTGCCCTGCGCGAGGCCTTGCGCAGCATTCACGACACGCTGGGCGCGCAGCCGTTCGATCCCGCGAGCACGGCGCGCAGCTTCGTGGTCGCGGCCAACGACTACGTGACCTCGGTGCTGCTGACGCGGCTGGCCGCCTGCATGGGCGAGGTGGCGCCCGCGATCGATCTCGTGGTGCGCCCTTCGACGCGGCTCGACCTGGCGGAGCAGATCGACGTCGGCCGCATCGACATCGCGCTGGGCATCTTCGCCGAGGTCCCGGCCCGCTTCCAGAGCGCGCGCCTGTGGCTGCAGGAGGACGTGCTCGTCTTCAGGCGCGGGCATGCGCTTGCGCGGCGCAAGCCGCGCATCGCCGATCTCGCCGACTTCCCGTTGCTGACGGTGTCGCTGGGCGGTCAGGAGGAGGGCGCGGTCAGTGGCTTTATCGCCGAGCGCGGGCTGGCGCGCCAGTCGGAGATGTTCGACCGCGCGGCGCTGGAGGACGCGCTGGCTGCGGCCGGCCTGCGCCCACGCTACCGGGTCACCGTGCCGCACTCGCTCGCGGTGCCCGATCTGCTGGCCGGCGGCGACATGGTGTCGATTGTTCCGGCGCCGCTGGCGCAGGCCTTCGTCGCCCGGCGCGAACTGCTGGCAAAGGCACTGCCCTATGCGACCCAGCAGGCCACGATGCGCGCCGTCTGGCATCGGCGGCACGAGCACGACCCGGCGCATGTCTGGCTGAGGGAGCAGCTCGCCCGGCTCGCGCTGTCGTTTCGTGCATGAGCATCTTGCGCAATGTTCAGTGGATGCCGGCGCGCTGCTCGTGCACCATGGCGGCATGACGAAAGCAGATCCCGTGGTGGCCGAGAGCGACGCCGTTGCAGGCATCGTGGACGCCGTGATCCGGTCGCGAAGAGCCGTGCGCGCCTTCAGGCCGACACCGGTCCCGCGCGCCGTGGTGGTGGACATCCTCAGCGTGGCGCGCTGCGCGCCGAGCAACTCCAACTCCCAGCCCTGGAGGGTGCATGTGCTGGAGGGCGATCCGAAGCGGCGCCTGAGCGAAGCGCTGATGCAGGCGCACGAGCGCAACGAGCTGCCGCCTTCGCCGCATTTCCCGGCCGACCTGCCGGCGGAGTGCACATCCCGACAGGCCGACTTCGGCGCCCGGTACTACGCCGCGCTGGGAATCGACCGCAAGGACCTGTCAGCGCGCTACCGGCAGTCGGGGCGCAATCTCTGCTTCTTCGATGCGCCGGTGGGGCTGCTTTTCACCATCGACAGCCGGCTCACCCGGCACAGCTGGGCCGACTACGGGATGTTCCTGCAGACGATCATGATTGCCGCGAGGGCCAGGGGGCTCGATACCTGCCCGCAGGTCTTGTTCGTGCGCTACGAGCCGGTCATCTCGCAGTTCCTCGGCCTGCCGTCAGGGCAGGCGCTGGTCTGCGGCATGTCCCTGGGCTATGCGGAGGTCGAGGCCGAGGTGAACGATCTCGGGATGCCCAGGGAAGCAGTCGAGGATTTCGCGGTGTTCTGGGGCTAGCAGGCCACTTAGGGCCGCGAGGAGGGCTCCCAGCGATCCGGCGTGGTCGCGACCAGACTCTTGAGGTCTGTCCACCGCCTGCCGCCCGGCACCGTAGAGGCGCCCATCGCCGCGGCCTTCGCGAAGGCGACCATGCGTTCCTGCAGATAGCGCAGGTCGTCCGGGTCCCAGGTCTCGATGGAATGCGGGCCGCGCGCCACCACGATCTCCTTCAGGCCGCGGATGCGGTCGTAGGCGGCGATGGTCCCCTCCAGGCTCTCGGCGCGGTCCCACAGACCCTTGCCGAAGAAGGCGGCCGGCCAGCGTGGCATGCCCGCGAGCGTAGCCGAGTTGGGATAGAAGACGATGTGATGGTCGGCCGCCATGCCGCCGAGGAACAGGTTGCGATCGGCCAAGTCGGGTGCGGCCGGCACGTAGCCCGCGCCGCTCGCGAAGGAGGCGAGCAGGATCGCGCCCTTGATGTTCGTGTAGCCCTTGGGCGGCGAGCAGGCGGCGACCGGCATGTCGTAGCTGCAGGACTCGACGAAGTTCTTCGTCATGGCCCAGGCGGTGGACATGGAACCGCGCGAGTAGCCGCCGAGCAGGATCGGGATCTGCCTGGCCTTCATGCCGGCCAACAGCCGGCCGCCCGCCGCACTGCCCTCTATCAGCTGGCCCGAGGGCGAGAGCAGGCGCAGGCCGTCACCCTTTTCCAGCTGCTCGAGCACGCGGAACACATCCTCGCCCTGTTCGAGCGTGTTGGTGTCGCTGAAACCGCCGGAGATGCCCTCGCCGCGGCGGTCGTAGGCCAGCACGTCGAAGCCGGCCGCGTTCAGCGCCTGCAGGTTCTCGCGCCACCAGCGCTGGCCCATGGTCTCGGTGGTGGCGTTGGGGAAGCTGATGGCGACGGTCCGGCCGGTGGCGGCGTCGATGCGGTAGGGCTTCTCGTCGGGATGCTGGATCGCCGTCATCTGCCCGCCGCCGCCGTTGGCCATGATCGCCAGCGCGCGCAACCGGCCGCCCTTGCCGTCATCCACCCCCACACCCTCGATGTACCAGCCGCGCAGGTTGATGGTGTCCTGCATCTTCAGGTCGATGCGCTCGAAGGTGTCGCGCGGCGCACTGAACTCGACGGTGTAGGTGTGCGGCTCGGCCTCGGCAATCGTCTCGCGATAGGGCGCCTTCGCGAAGAAGGCCGGGCGCCGGATCTGGCGCAGGTCCACCTGGCCGTCGGGGTCGATGCGGCCGGACGGATCGACCACGCCGGTGGAACGCGTGGCGCGCTCCTTGTTGGGCGGCAGCCAGCGCTGCATCTGGGCGTCGATGCGCTGGAAGCAGGCGGTGTCGGTCTTGCACCAGCGCCAGCGGGCCTTCAGCTTGGCGTCGGTGTATTCGTCGACGTAGAAGTTGCGGCCCTCGTAGTCCGGCGGGGGGCGTCTCGCGGTCAGCAGTAAGGGAACGCAGACGGTCGCACCATTCGCGCCGGGCAGCAGGTAGCCCGGCAGCTCGGCGTTGCGGTCGGTGCCCACGCGTGCATGGCAGTCGGGGGGTGGCGGCGCGGCGCGGGACGACGCACGGTCGCTGCCCGGGAGGGCGCAGCCGGCAACGACGAGCAGCGCCAGCGCCGCGCTTCTTCGAAGCTGCTCGGCCGAAGCGCAGCGCATGGATCGGCGGCGGGGTGCGAGGTGCGGCACGGCGGCATGATGCGCCGCTGCGCCCGAGGCTTCAAGTACGCGGGGCGCGCTGACGAGGTCCCGGCCTTTCTGTTGCCGAGCCTGCAGAAACTGCAGGGGCCGGGAACCCTTTCGGGCTACTCCGAAGCCGGCTTTAGGTCGCCTGCTTCAGGTAAAAGCTGTCATTAGCATTTACTGGATTTGCTCTGCTTACGGCAGTCGCCTCTCGGATCGTCGCCTTCCGCGGCCATGCGTCGTCGAAACCAGTCAGCCCCACGAGACTGCGGACGCACGCGCATCCGCACTCTGGTGGAGCTGGGGGGAATCGAACCCCCGTCCGACACACTTGAGATTCAAGCTTCAGGGACCTCCGGCGCATTGCGCCATCGGACCCACACGATCATTCATCAACTGCAGGCGACGAACATGCCTCGTTGACCCAAGCTGAGTGGCACGCGCTCGAAAAAGGTTCCATGCGCTAAGCCGCGATGAGCTTCTGCACCAGTTCCGCCGTCGTTGCCGCGGCATATTTGCGCATCAGCCGCGCGCGATGAATCTCGACCGTGCGGTGGCTGATGCCCAGCGCCCGCCCGATTTCCTTTGAGGTCAGGCCCTTCATCAGCTGCGCCGCCACCTCGCGCTCGCGCGGCGTGAGCTCGGCCTTGGCCGCGCGCCGCGAGCCCAGGTCCTCGAAGGTCCAGATGCCGGCCTCGTGCGGCGCCGCGCGATTGAGCGCCTGGCCGCTCACGTGGCACCAGAAGGTCTCGCCCGCGAAGGCGCCGTGCAGGCCGCCGACGCGCCGCATCATGCGGTTGTCGGCGTAGCGGCCGCTGGCATTGAGGATCGGTTCCATGCGCTTGCCGATGCGCTCGAATTCGACGACGCTCGGGTAGAGCACGCGGAAGGACTGGCCGACCAGCATCTCGCGCGTGGCACCGAACATTTCGCACAGGCGCGTATTGCAATCGACGATGATCCGATGGCGCGACAGCACCATGCCCACCGGCGCCTCCTCGAAGGCGAGCTGGTAGTCGATAGGGGCGAGGGCGGTGTCGGGTGTCTCCATTACGAAATACTACGTATGCGCATACGTAGTATCGTGCGGGTTATCCATCAACCACCATTTCCGAACGAGGAATCATGGCGAACAAGATCTATCCCTCCGCCGATGCGGCGCTCAAGGGCGTCGTCGCCGATGGCCAGACGCTCGCGGTCGGCGGCTTCGGCCTCTGCGGCATTCCCGAGGCCCTGATCGATGCACTGCACGATTCGGGCGTCAAGAACCTGACCTGCATCTCCAACAACGCCGGCGTCGACGGCTTCGGCCTGGGCAAGCTGCTGGAGACGCGTCAGATCAAGAAAATGATCGCGAGCTACGTGGGCGAGAACAAGGAGTTCGAGCGCCAGTACCTGGCCAAGGAGCTGGAGCTCGAGTTCACCCCGCAGGGCACGCTGGCCGAGAAGCTGCGCGCCGGCGGCGCCGGCATCCCGGCCTTCTTCACCAAGACGGGCGTGGGCACCCTGGTGGCCGAGGGCAAGGAACTGCGCGAGTTCGACGGCGAGACCTACGTGATGGAACGCTCGCTGGTGCCCGACGTGGCGCTGGTCAAGGCCGATGTGGCCGACAAGTCCGGCAACCTGCGCTTCCGCCTGACGGCGCGCAACTTCAATCCGGCGGCGGCGATGGCGGGCAAGATCTGCATCGTCGAGGTCGAGAAGATCGTCGAGATCGGCGAACTGGCGCCCGACGACATCCACCTGCCCGGCATCTACGTGCACCGCATCGTGCTCAATGCCAGCCCCGAGAAGCGCATCGAGAAGCGCACCGTGAGCGCGGCGGTCGACGTGGCCGCCGCCAAGGTCGAGGCGCAGGCCGCAATTGCCCAGGCCGCCGCCGGCAGCGAGGTGCCGGCCCCCGTCAAGAACAGCAGCAACAAAGGAGCCTGAGATGCCCTGGACCCAAGACCAGATGGCGGCGCGCGCCGCCCAGGAGCTGGAAGACGGCTTTTACGTGAACCTCGGCATCGGCATTCCCACGCTGGTGGCCAACTTCGTCGGCGACAAGGAAGTCTGGCTGCAGAGCGAGAACGGCATGCTCGGCATCGGCCCCTTCCCGACCGAGGACCAGGTCGACGCCGACCTGATCAACGCCGGCAAGCAGACCGTGACCACGCTGCCCGGCTCGGCCATCTTCGGCAGCCACGACAGCTTCGCGATGATCCGCGGCGGCAAGATCAACCTGTCGATCCTCGGCGCCATGCAGGTGAGCGCCAAGGGCGACCTGGCCAACTGGATGATCCCCGGCAAGATGGTCAAGGGCATGGGCGGCGCGATGGACCTGGTCGCCGGCGTGAAGCGCGTCATCGTGCTGATGGAGCACGTGGCCCGCAAGAAGGACGGCACCGAGGACCTCAAGATCCTCGAGGAATGCACGCTGCCGCTGACCGGCGTGGGCGTGGTGGACCGGATCATCACCGACCTGGCCGTGATGGACGTCACGCCCGAGGGCCTGAAGGTGGTCGAGCTGGCCGAGGGCGTCACCTTCGAGGCGCTGCAGGCCAAGACCGGCGTCAAGCTCCTGCACTAAGGTCTTACTCCCTCTCCCCTTGGGGAGAGGGCAGGGGTGAGGGCAGCAGCGCTCGGAAGCCTCGAGGACAACCCCATGCGCCCCGAAGAAACCCTCCAGTCGCTCTGGACCCTGGCCGCTCTCCCCCAGGAGGCCCTGGCCTTCGTCCGCCTGACCGGCGCCGACCCGGTGCTGCCTTCCTCCTTCGCCGTCGGCACGGCCGCGCAGGCCAGCATCGCCGCCGCCGCGCTCGCGGCCTGCGAGCTCGGCCATCTGCGCGGCACGCCGCGCCAGCAGGTGGCGGTCGACATGCTGCATGCGGCGATGGAATGCACCGCCTGGTTCAGCCTGGACGGACGGGTGCCGCCGCAGTGGGATCCCTTCTCTGGCCTTTACCGCTGCGCCGACGGCTGGGTGCGCGTGCATGCGAACTTCGCCCACCACCGCGACGGAGCGCTGCGCCTGATGGGGCTGGACCCGTCGACGGCGCAGCGGGCCGACGCCGAGGCAGCCATGCGGGGCAGGAAAGCGATCGACTTCGAGACCGCCGCGGCCGAGGCCGGCCTGGTCGCCACCGCGCTGCGCCGCTTCGACGAATGGGATGCGACGCCGCAGGGCCGGGCCATCGCGGCCCAGCCGCTCTTCACCATCGAGCGCATCGGCGAAGCGCCGCCGCTGGCGCTGGCGTCGCTGGCCGAGTCGCAGCCGCCGCTCGCGGGCCTGCGCGTGCTCGATCTCACGCGCGTGCTGGCTGGCCCGGTCGGCTGCCGCGCGCTGGCGGCCTTCGGTGCGGATGTCATGCTGGTCAATGCACCGCATCTGCCGAACATCGAGGCCATTGCGGACACCAGCCGGGGCAAGCTCTCGGCGCATCTGGACCTGCGCGGCAAGGCCGGGCGGACCTCGCTCGAGGAACTGCTGGCCGAGGCGCATGTGTTCGTGCAGGGCTATCGGCCCGGCGGCGTGGCCGAACTGGGCTTCGGGCCCGAGCAGACGGCGCGGCAGCGCCCCGGCATCGTTCATGTCTCGCTCTCGGCCTACGGCACGCATGGCCCCTGGGCGCCGCGGCGCGGCTTCGACTCGCTGGTGCAGACGGCCATGGGCTTCAACCACGCCGAGGGGGAGGCGGCCGGGGAGGGCAAGCCGCGGCCCTTGCCGATGCAGATCCTCGACGAGGCGACCGGCTACCTGATCGCGATGGGCGCGGCGGCGGCGCTGTGGCGCCAGCAGCGCGAAGGCGGCAGCTGGCACGTCCAGGTCTCGCTGGCGCAGACCGGGCAGTGGCTGCGCGGCCTGGGACGGATTTCGGATGGTTTCGAGGTGCCCAGCCCGAAGATCGAGCCTTGGCTGGAGAGTGCCGCCTCCGGCTTCGGCGAGCTCCGGAGCATGCGGCTCAGTGCACGGCTGGCCCGAACGCCGGTCGCCTGGCGGTGGCCTTCGATGCCGCCGGGCAGTCACCCGGGTCGCTGGCCCTGAGCATCAACGCGAGAGGGTTGCCACGATCATCGACAGACCGAAGCTGGTGAAGGTCATTGACAGGGCGACAAGCAGGATCTGGGTCTTGCGCGAGAGCTTGTGCCAGATCTCGACAGACCGCGCGGCGGATTGGCGTAACACGGATTGCAGGGAGGCAGAGATGCGGGCCCTCTCGGGCGCCAGGTGATGCAGGGGCTGAAGGCCGGAATGCAGGTTATCCAGCGAAGTGGCGGCGGCTGAGCTCATGACAATCTCCGATCAGTGGGGCGCTGGGAGAGCGATTCATCTCTTTCCTGCGCATGATCGAAGTATTTGGTTTCAGCTTTTCGGCACATCGACCAGAGGAGCCAGTTCGGCCTAAGCGGAGGGCCAAGGCCGAAGGGCCATGGTCCGGACCGAGGCTCAAGCCGGCGGTGCTACCGCAGCGGCCGGCGTGAAACCCGTCACGATCTGCATGAGCTCGGCGCCGATGTTGACCACCTGGCTGTCGATGCCGGCGGGCAGGACCAGGCTGCAGGGGGCGTGAAAGCGTTGGGCCGCGCCGTCGACCACGAGCTTGCCGTGGCCGGTGAGCACCAGCACGACCCGGGCACTTTCGATGGGCTGGAGGTCGACGCGTGCGTCGATCTCGAGGACCTCCATCCAAAGCTCGAAAGGCGCGAAACCCAGGCCCCGATGGGCCGCGGCAAAGCGCTGCCGCCCTTCGGCGTGGAGTCGAGGGAGGGTGGAGTGGTCGATGACATGCATGATTTGGGAGCTTGTGACTGGCGCGTGCCCCGTCATCGCGGGGCCCGTCCGGATACTCTTGTTGGTCCGGTGCCAGTGTTCCCCGTCCAGGACCGGGTGCCTAGGCCAATCGAGAGCCAACGGCGAGCCAATGAGGCGGTTCCAGAGGGGTGTCCTTGGCTCTATAGTCCGGTCTCGCGCCGGAGGAACGATGCAGCGTGCGACTTTTGCTCAAACCAAGATCCAGCCGCCGCGATTTCGCGCCGGACTGATCGAGCGCGGCGAGCTGGAACGGCGCATTTGCATGGCGCTGACCCCCCGTCGGCTACGGTACCGGGAGCAACGGCGTGCTTGACGAACCCACCGCGATCCACTCCCACACGCTCGCACCGGCAAAGATCCGGCTTCCCCGCCCTCGCGCCAGACTGATCGAGCGCACTGAACTGGATCGCCGGCTTGGCGAGGCGCTGATCCGTCAGAGCCTGGTGCTCCTCGTCGCGCCGGCCGGCTTCGGCAAGACGGTGGCCTTGTCGCGCCAGCTGCAGCGGCTGCCGCCGGGCCACGCCGTCGCATGGGTGACCGCCGACGCCGACGACGACCTGCCGCGCCTGCTGTTGTGCCTGATCGAGGCGCTGGAGCCCTACGACCTGCCCTGGCGCATCGCGTCGGAGGCGCTGGCAGCGCTGGCCGCGAAGGAAGACGGCCCGCGCAGCGCGGCCAGGATGCTGCTGGACACGCTGGCTGCGACGGACGTCCAGCGCGGCCTTATCGCACTGGACGACCTGCATGCGGTGTCGGACCCACGCGTGTTCGCCTTCCTCGACGCCCTGCTCGAAGGTCTCCCGATCAACTGGACTCTGGTGATTGCCACGCGCACGGATCCGCCGCTGGCTCTGGCGCGCCTGCGCGTACGCCGTGAGCTGGCCGAGTTCCGCCAGGATGTGCTGAGCTTTTCAATGGAGGAAGTTCGCAGCTTGCGGCAATCCATCACAGGAACCGATGACCCGCAGGTGGTCCGAGGCCTCTACGAGCGCACCGAGGGATGGCCGGCCGGCGTATGGCTGAGCGTGGATGCGACTGCCGGGCCCGGCGGGGTCGATCGGATCGGCGCCAGGCAGAGCAGGCGGCACCTTTTCGACTATCTGGCCAGCGAGGTTCTCGAGCAGATGCCGGAGGAGCTGCGCACCTTCCTGCTGCGCTGCTCGGTGCTGCCGGAGCTGACCGCTGGCCGCTGCGCCGCCGTGAGCGGCAGCCCGCGCGCGGCCGAGTTGTTGGAGGACGTCGAGCGAGGAGGGCTGTTCGTCTCGGTGCTCCAGGGCGGGGAGCCCATCCTGCGGTTGCATGATCTGTTCCGCGACTTCCTGGATGAGAAGCTCAGGCAGCAACTGCCACAGGAGGTGCCGCAGCTGTTGAGGCGCGCGGCGGAGTCCGAGCGAGATCCTGTGCGCCGGGTGAACCTCTGGATGCGCGCCGGAGACTGGCCGCAAGCCGAGCAGGTCCTGGCAGACCTTGCGCCTGCGTTCCTGACCGCAGGCGACAGCGCCCAGGTGGTGCGGCTCATCGAGCAGTTCCCGCAGCACAGGCGGGACGCATCGCCGGAGCTGGCCTATGCGAGCGGCTTGTGCGCCTGGCAGGAGTTCGAAGATCCCTCCGTCGTGAAGTGGATGGGCCAGGCGGCGCCGGGTCTGGAAAGGCTCGGCCGGCCCGGCGAGGCGCAGGAAGCACGACTCCTGGGGGCGATCTCGCTGCTTTTCATGGGGAGGCTCGAGGAAGCGAAGGCCCAGGCGGGGGCGGTTCCTGCCGAGCCCGCCACGCGGGAAGCGGCCGTGCAGGTCGAGCTCTTCGAGCATTGGCGCAGCGCGATTTACGGCCCATCGACCGGACCGGCCGACCATCTGGACAGGATGACGGATCTGCTGGCCCACGATGCGCCTGCGCATCTCTGGCACCGCTGCATGCCGCGGATGTACATGATGATCGGCCGGGCCGGCACGGCAGGCCCGATGCGGCGTTTCGTGGAAGGAGCGCTCACGGCCGCCCGCGATGGCAGCGAGCCACTGCAGGCAGCGGCCACCGTGCTCGCCACCTGGCTTGCCATGTGGCGGGGCGATCGCGAGGCGGCCCGCACGGCCATCGAGCAATTGCAGGAGCAGAGCCGATGGCTCGGCCAGCCGCGCAGCCTGTCCGTCCCTTTGCTGGCCGCGGTGGTGGTCTTCCAAGTCATGAGCGGAGACAAGGAAGCCGTGCGCACCGGGTGCGAGGCCCTTTTGTCCAACGCGGCTGCGCCGACGCTCCACGCGGATTGGAAAACGAACGTCATCGCGTGGTCGGGACGCCAGTCGGCCGCCGCGGACGACTGGGCGCGTGTGCGCCAGGCGCTGCGCGATCTGGGAGGACTCGGCGGCACCACTGCGTTCCCGAAGCTCAGCATGCGGGCGCTGGAGGCCCGGCACGCGCTGCACGAGGGGCGGAACGAGGATGCGCTGCGAGCCCTGCGCAGTGTCGTCGAGGGCTCGGCCGACGTGGACCGTGTCGGCTTCGATGCGTTCGTGCGTGCGTGCGTGCCTGGCGGTGGCCGAATTGCGAGCCGGCTCACCGCCGGCAGCGCGGAGAGCGCTGGCCCCTTGGGTCGATGCCACGGGTGCGGCGAGCGACGCGGGCGGCGCGCTGCTCTGCGGGCCGGCAGTGCTGGAGGAGTTGGCGCGCGCGCAGGGACTGCGAAGCGCTGCAGGATCTGGCGGTTCTCGACGCCTGGTCGGAACTGGCAAGGCAATGGCGCGCCGGCGCACCGGAGGAAGACCGCGTCACCGCGGGCGGTGCCAACGGCCCCCTCAGCGCGCGAGAAACCGAAGTCCTGCAGTGCCTCGCTGCCGGGCAAAGCAACAAGCTGATTGCCCGGGCACTGGATCTGAGCCCGCACACCGTCAAGCGCCACGTGGCGCGAATTCTGGACCGGCTCGATCTCTCATCGCGTGGCGAGGCTGCGGCCTGGTATCAGGAGCAGTGTCGTGCTTGACGTGCCTATCGCCCTGCACGCTCCGACGCTCGCACCGGCAAAGATCCGGCTTCCTCGCCCTCGCACCAGCCTGATCGAGCGCAGTGGGCTGGATCGCAGGCTCGGCGAGGCCCTGATCCGACGGAGCCTGGTGCTCCTCGTCGCGCCGGCCGGCTTCGGCAAGTCGGTGGCCTTGATGCGCCAGCTGCAAGCACTGCCGCCGGACCACGCCGTCGCGTGGGTGACCGCCGATGCCGACGACGACCTGCCGCGCCTGCTGCTGTGCCTGGTCGAGGCGCTGGAGCCCTACGACCTGCCCTGGCGCATGGCGCCGGAGGCCTTGGCAGAGCAAGCGGCCCAGAAGGGAGGGCTGCGCGAAGCCGTAGAGGTGCTGCGCGCCGCACTGGCCGCAACTGCCGTCGAGCGCGGCGTCATTGCCCTGGACGACCTGCATGCCATCTCGGACGTGCAGGTATTCGAGTTCCTCCGACTGTTGCTCCACAGCCTGCCGGACAAGTGGACCCTGGCCATCGCAAGCCGAACCGAGCCGCCGCTGGACCTGGCGCGCCTGCGCGGCCGGCGCGAAATGGCCGAGTTTCGGCACGCCGAGCTAAGTTTCTCGTTGCAGGAGGTGGAGCAACTGTCGCGCATGGCGACTGGCCAGGACGATCCTGCGGTCGCCCGCAGTCTGCATGAACGTACCCAAGGATGGCCCGCCGGGCTGAGCCTAAGCCTGGACACAGCCATCGGCAGGCAGCCCGAAGTCCCGTCGAGGCCGGCGAGCCAGAAGCTCAGTCGCCGTCACATGTTCGAATACCTGGCCGAAGAGGTTCTGACGCGGATGCCGGATGAGTTGCGCGAATTCCTGCTGCGTTGCTCGGTGCTGCCCGAACTCAGCGCGGAGCGCTGCGCGGCGCTCAGTGCCCAGCCGCAGCCGCGCGCTGCTGAACTGATCGAGGAGATCGAACGGCGGGGGTTGTTCGTTGCAGTGCTTGACGGCGAGACGCTCACACTGCGCCTGCATGACCTCTTTCGCGATTTTCTAGAGGAGCAATTGCGCAGGCGCTATCCCGACGAAGTGCCGTTGCTCCTGCGCCGTGCTGCCGAGGTCGAGGTCGATCCGGCGCGCAAGGTCGCGCTGTTGCTTCGAGCCGGCGCCTGGGCTGCGGCCGAGCACGCTGTGGTCGACGCAGTTGACGTCGCGCTGGCGTTTGGCCGGATTGCGCAGGCGAAGCGCCTGATCGATCAGTTTCCGGCGCAGCTGCGCGAGCAGTCGGCCAACCTGGCATTCGCTCGCGGCCTATGCGCCTGGCACGACGCCGACAGTATCGGTCAGCGGGACGCCATGCAGGTTGCTGCCGCTCAGTTCGATGTGCTCGGCCAACCGAAGCAGGCGCTGTGGGCCAGGGCGCTTGCGGACCTCGGCCTGATGTCGTCGGGCGATGTGAACGAAGCCCTCGACCTGTCAGTGCGCATTCGGCCTTCTCCCGCAGACCTGGAGGGCAGGTTGCCAATCGCGCTTTTTGACCATTGGTACAGCGGCTACTATGGTCCTGCTGAAGGCCCGGGTCAGCATCTGCGTACGATCGTCGACTGCTTGTTGAGCAGCCCTGATGCGGCACTTTGGTACCGCTGCATGCCTCGAGTGAGTCTGTTCCTCGGTCGGCCCGGCGTTTGCGCTCAGTTGCATCGGCTGACCGAGGCCGCCAAGATCGTCGCGGGCGAAGAGCATCCTTCGCTCAGGGCGTCCGTTAACCTGATCGAGATGGTGCAACTGCTGTGGCAAGGCAACGTCCCTGCCGCCGAAGCGGCATTGGGGCGGACCTTCGAAGACAGCCGATGGCTGGGTCAGCCGGACAGCCTGCGTGGTCCCTTGCTGATCTACAAAGCGCAGATCGACCTGATTCGCGACGATCGCGAGGCTTTCGAGGCGAGTCGCCAGGCGATCCTGGCGCATGCACACGCGCTCGCGCCTGGTGGCAGGCTGGTCGGGCTTTTCCTTCCCACCATCATCAGGATGTCTGCCGCGGCGGAAGATTGGGATACCGTGCGGAAAACCTTGGCCATGCTGGAAGGGCACCCGGTGCGCCGTCTACCGAGTCTCGAGCTCTACTTTGAAACCTTTGATGCGCAGCTTGCCTTGGCCGAGGGGCGAGGAGAGGAAGCATTGACCCTCCTGCGCAAGTTGCACGAGCCGTCGCGCCAAAGGGATATCTTCACGCTCCACGCGACGGTATGCACCCGCCTCGCACTGGCTGAGCTCAGATATGGAACGCCACGCGCGGCATGGGGAGCCATCGCAACGATGGTGGAGCGCATATCGGCGAGCGGCGAGATTGGAGAAGTATTAATGCCTGGGGTGGATGCGCTCACGCAGCTGTCCAAAGCCGACTGGGGCCAGGCAGCGCCGGCCGAAGGCATTGCAATGCTGCAGAGGTGGGCCGAGCTCGGCCGCCTGTATGGCATGCATGACACGTCGGATCGCGACAATATCCATGCATCGCGGCTGAGTGGGCGCGAATTCGAAGTAATGGCGCTGGTGGCTGCGGGTCAGAGCAACAAGGTGATCGCCCGCGCACTCGACCTGAGCCCGCACACCGTCAAGCGTCATGTGGCGCGCATCCTCGACAGGCTCGATCTGTCCTCGCGAGGCGAAGCCGCGGCCTGGTATGCGAAGAACCTCGCCGGCCGCGGTTCAACGAGCGCCTGAACAGCCCTACGCCTTTGGCAACAGCACCGCCCGCTGCAACTCCGCCGTCTCGCGCAGGAACTGCCACACCGCCTGCATCCGCGCCAGGTGCTTGTTCTCCGCCGGCATCGACATCCAGAAGGTGCGCGTGAAATTGGCCTCGCCGGGCAGCACGGTGCGCAGCCGCGGATCGCGCTCGGCAAGAAAGGCGGGCAGCACTGCGATGCCGGCGCCGGCCGCAGTCGCCTGGTGCTGCGCCAGGATGCTGGTGCTGCGCAGCGCGAAGGCATCGGGGCGGTACAGCTCGTCGAGGTACTGCAATTCCTTGCTGAAGAGCAGGTCGTCCACGTAGCTGATGAAGGTGTGGCCGCGCAGGTCCTCGCGCGAGGCGATGCGCGGATGGGCGTCCAGGTAGTCGGCCGAGGCGTAGAGGCGCAGCACGTAGTCGGTCAGCTTGCTCACCACCACCGGGCCGCGCGCCGGCCGCTCCAGCGAAATCACGATGTCGGCCTCGCGCCGCGACAGGTGCACCAGCCGCGGCATCGCCAGCAGGTCGATCACCAGCTTGGGATGCTGCTGCGCAAAGCGCGCCAGCTGCGGCGCCAGCACCATGGTGCCGAAGCCCTCGGTGGCGCCGATGCGCACCAGGCCCGAGAGGCCCGCCTGCGCGGCCGGCGCCGCGCTTTCCACGGCGAGAAGGGCCCCCTCCATCGCCTCTACTTGCGGCTGCAGCCGCCGGCCTGCCTCGGTCAGGCGATGGCCGCCGGCTTCGCGCGCGAAGAGGGCGGTGCCGATCTCCTTTTCCAGCGCATGGATGCGGCGCGCCACCGTCGTGTGATCGACCTCCAGCCGGCGCGCCGCGCTCACCAGCGTGCCGGAGCGCGCCAGCTCCAGGAAAAAGCGCAGGTTGTCCCAGTCCATGCGTTGCAATTATGCAGATCATGAGTGCGTATTTGTCTATTGCCATGGCAAAAGTGCAAAGCTAGCATCGGTCGCTGAAGCCTTTACTCAGGAGACAAATCCATGGATGCCACCACCACGCCCGCGACCCAGGTCGCCACCGTCAAGCTCTTGATCGGCGGCAAGTTCGTCGAGTCGAAGACCAGCGAATGGCGCGACATCGTCAACCCCGCCACGCAGGAGGTCCTGGCGCGCGTGCCCTTCGCGACGCAGGCCGAGGTCGATGCCGCCGTGGCCTCGGCCCAGGACGCCTTCAAGACCTGGCGCAAGACCGCCATCGGCGCCCGTGCGCGCATCTTCCTCAAGTACCAGCAGCTCATCCGCGAGCACATGGGCGAGCTGGCCGCCATCCTCACCGCCGAGCAGGGCAAGACGCTGCCCGACGCCGAGGGCGACGTGTTCCGCGGCCTCGAGGTGGTCGAGCACGCGTCGAACATCGGCAACCTGCAGCTGGGCGAGCTGGCCAACAACGTGGCCGGCGGCGTCGACACCTACACGCTGCTGCAGCCGCTCGGCGTGTGCGCGGGCATCACGCCTTTCAACTTCCCCGCCATGATCCCGCTGTGGATGTTCCCGATGGCCATCGTCACCGGCAACACCTTCGTGCTGAAGCCCTCCGAGCAGGACCCGATGGTGACCATGCGCCTTTGCGAGTTGGCCCTGGAAGCCGGCATCCCGCCGGGCGTGCTGAACGTGGTGCACGGCGGCGAGGCCGTGGTCAACGCGATCTGCGACCACAAGGACATCAAGGCGATCTCCTTCGTCGGCTCGACCAAGGTCGGCACCCATGTCTACAACCGCGCCACGCTGGCCGGCAAGCGCGTGCAATGCATGATGGGCGCGAAGAACCACGCCATCGTCATGCCCGATGCGCACAAGGACCAGTCGCTCAACGCGCTGGTCGGCGCGAGCTTCGGCGCGGCGGGGCAGCGCTGCATGGCGGTGTCGGTCGCGGTGCTGGTGGGCGATGCGCGCAAGTGGGTTCCGGACCTGGTCGAGAAGGCCAAGTCGCTCAAGATCGGCGCCGGCATCGACAAGGGCGTGGACGTCGGCCCGCTGGTGTCGTGTGCGGCTTATGAGCGCGTCACCGGCCTGATCGAGCGCGGCGTGGCCGACGGCGCCACGCTGGAGCTCGACGGCCGCAAGCCCACGGTGCCCGGCTACGACAAGGGCAACTTCGTCGGCCCGACCATCTTCTCCGGCGTGAAGCCGGGCATGACCATCTACGACCAGGAAATCTTCGGCCCGGTGCTGTGCGTGGCGGGCGCGGAGAGCATCGACGAGGCGATCGAGATGATCAACGCCAACCCGAACGGCAACGGCACCGCGATCTTCACTCAGTCGGGCGCCGCGGCGCGCCGCTTCCAGGAAGACATCGACGTCGGCCAGGTGGGCATCAACGTGCCGATCCCGGTGCCGGTGCCGATGTTCTCCTTCACCGGCTCGCGCGGCTCCAAGCTGGGCGACCTCGGCCCCTACGGCAAGCAGGTCATCATGTTCTACACGCAGACCAAGACCGTGACGGCGCGCTGGTTCGACGATGCCACCGCCCATGGCCTGAACACCACCATCAGCCTCAAGTAATCTCGGCTGCATGGACTTCGAACTTTCCGAGGAGCAGCGCGCCTTCGCCCAGACTGCGCGCGAGTTCGCGCTCGCGGAATTCGCCCCGCATGCCGCGCAGTGGGATGCGGAAGGCATCTTCCCGAAAGAGGCCATCGCGAAGGCCGGCGAGCTGGGCTTCTGCGGCCTCTATGCGCCCGAGAGCATCGAGGGCCTGGCGCTGCCGCGCCTCGATGCCACGCTGGTGTTCGAGGAGATGGCCGCGGTCGATCCGTCGACCACCGCCTTCATCACCATCCACAACATGGCGACCTGGATGCTGGGCACCTGGGGCGGTGCAGCGGTGCGCGAGCCCTGGGGCGCGGACCTCACCAGCGGGCGCAAGCTGGCGTCCTACTGCCTGACGGAGCCGGGTGCCGGGTCGGATGCCGGCTCGCTCAAAACGCGGGCCGAGCTGAAGGGCGGCGAGTACGTCATCAACGGCGGCAAGGCCTTCATCTCCGGCGCCGGCTCGACCGACGTGCTGGTGCTGATGGCACGCACCGGCGGCGGCGGCGCGGGCGGCATCTCGGCCTTCGCGCTGCCGGCCGATGCGCCCGGCATCAGCTACGGCAAGAAGGAGCACAAGATGGGCTGGAACAGCCAGCCCACGCGCACCATCAATTTCGACAACGTGCGCATCCCGGCCGAAAACCTGCTGGGCAGCGAAGGCGAGGGCTTCCGCATTGCGATGAAGGGGCTGGACGGCGGCCGCATCAACATCGCGACCTGCTCGGTGGGCGCGGCGCAGGGCGCGCTCGATGCCGCGCGGCGCTACCTGCACGAGCGCCAGCAGTTCGGCAAGCCGCTCGCGAGCTTCCAGGCCCTGCAGTTCAAGCTGGCCGACATGGCGACCGAATTGGTGGCCGCGCGCCAGATGGTGCGGCTGGCGGCGAGCAAGCTCGATGCGGGCCACGCCGACGCCAGCACCTATTGCGCGATGGCCAAGCGCTTCGCGACCGATGCCGGCTTCAACGTCTGCAACGATGCGCTGCAGCTGCACGGCGGCTACGGCTACCTGAGCGAATTCCCGCTGGAGCGGCTGGTGCGCGATGCACGCGTGCATCAGATCCTCGAAGGCACCAACGAAATCATGCGCGTGATCGTTGCGCGCAAGCTGCTGGAGGGCGACAGCGACATCCGCTGAGCCTGCTTTCCCGACTCGACACCCCATGACCGACCCTGTAGTTCTCTTCGAAGAAATCAAGACCGCCGGCGGCAAGCGCTTCGGCGTCGCCACCCTCAACGCACCGGCCTCGCTCAACGCGCTGTCGGTGGCGATGGTGCGCCTGCTCACGCCGAAGCTGCGCGAATGGGCAGAGGACCCGTCCGTGGCCGGCGTAGTGCTCCAGGCCGCGGGCGAGAAGGCCTTCTGCGCCGGCGGCGACCTGCGGCAGCTCTACCAGACGCTGCTGGCCTGCGGCCCGGCACGCAACACCTATGCGGAGGACTTCTTCCGCGAAGAGTACGAGCTCGACTACCTGATCCACACCTTCCCCAAGCCCCTGCTGTGCTGGGGCCACGGCATCGTGATGGGCGGGGGCGTGGGCGTGATGGCGGGCGCCTCGCACCGGGTCGTGACGCTGCAGAGCCGGGTGGCGATGCCGGAAATCAACATCGGCCTCTACCCCGACGTCGGCGGCAGCTGGTTCCTGCGGCGCATGCCTGGGCGCGTGGGTGTGTTCCTGGCACTGACCGCGGCGCCGCTCAACGCCGCCGATGCGATCTTCTGCGGCCTGGCCGACCTCGTGGTGCCGCAGGAGCGCAAGCCGCAGGTGCTGAAGGCAATCGCGGCCGCAGCCTGGAGCGGCGAGCTCGCGGCCGACCGTGCCACGCTGTCGCGCCTGCTGGCCGAGGCGGGCCAGGGCGCCGAGCGGCAGCCGTCGAAGGTGCGCGAGCATTTCGACACCATCAACGAATTGATGGCGGGCGACGACCTGCTGGACATCGCGAAGCGCCTGCGCGCGCTGAGGTCGGAAGACCCCTGGCTGCAGACCGCCGCCCAGACCTTCGCCAAGGGCGCGCCAAGCACTGCGGCCATGTCCTTTGCGCTGTGGCAGCGCGTCAAGCACATGTCGCTGGCGGAGGTATTCCGCCTCGAGTACTGGACTTCGCTGGGCTTCTGCGCGCACAAGGACTTTGCCGAGGGCATCCGCGCGCTGCTGATCGAGAAGGACCGCAATCCGAAATGGAACCCGGCCACGCTCGAGGAGATCACGCCGGAATTCGTCGAGGACCACCTGCGTCCGCGCGGCGAGATGCCGCAAGCGCTGGCCCGGCTGGCCTGACCCCGCCCTGCATACGCATTCACCAGAAAGAAGTAGGAGTAGGAATGCCAGTCACCCAGCACCCCCTCCGCAGATCCGTACGTGCGGAGCTACCGCATACGGCTCCTGCCTTGGGTCGTGACGATCAGACGCTGGTTCGGGTAAGGGTGGCAGATGGTCGGAACAGGCAGCCAGTGCGCCATCAAGCGATACATGCGTCGCCAAGGCAGGTCGTGGCTCTGGCTGCGGCGGCACAACGTGCGGTGCCACAACCCGACGACCTGGAAGCGGAATGCCCTCAGCCGCGCGCCGTTGCACGGCACGCCGAAGTAGCGCGCATGCCCAGTCACCACCGCCCGCAGGTACTGGCCCTGCTCCGGGATGGGTTGGTGCATGCGCCTTCTGAGTTCGAGCTTGACCACCTGCAGTTTGGCTCGCAGGCGTTTGGCACTGGTGAGTCGCAGGACCATGAAGTGGCCCTTCCTCGTCGTCCCGCAGCAATGCGTGAACCCCAGGAAGTCGAAGGTCTGCGGCTTGCCTTGTCCCTTGCGGCGTCGGTTCTCGCGGGCGAAGCGCCCGAACTCGATCAGCCGCGTCTTCTCGGGGTGCAGCTTCAGCCCGAACTGGCCCAGCCGCTCGGCCACCGCGCGCTGGAAGCGCTCGGCATCGTCGCGGAACTGGAACCCGGCAACCCAATCGTCGGCGTAGCGCACGACGATCACGTCGCCTCGGGCATGGCGCCCCCTCCACTGCTTGACCCACAGGTCGAACGCATAGTGCAGGTAGATGTTGGCCAGCAGCGGGCTGATGCTCCCACCCTGAACCGTACCCAACTCACTTTGCGTCAGCCTGCCGTCTTCCAGCACGCCCGCGTGCAGCCATTTCTTGATCAGCCGCACCACGCGCGCGTCAGCCACGCGGTGTTCGATGAACTTCACCAGCCAGTCCCTTTCGATCGTGTCGAAGAACTTGGCTATGTCCGCATCGAGTATCCAGTTCACTCGTCTGCTGCTCACACCTACCGCCACGGCATCCAGCGCGTTGTGCGCGCTCTTGCCGGGCCTGAAGCCGTAGCTGAACCCGAGGAAGTCCTGCTCGTAGATGGCGTTCAACACTTCGACCGTGGCGCGCTGCACGAGCTTGTCCTCCAGCGCCGGCACGCCCAGCGGGCGCTTGCTGCCGTCGGCCTTGTCGATGTACACCCTCTTGACAGGCTGGGGCCGGTAGCCCCCTCGGGCCAGCCGCTCGGACAGTTCCAGGAGGTTGCCCTCCAGGTCCTGCCCGTACGTCTGCCAGGTCTGGCCGTCCACCCCGGCGGCCGCATCGCGCTTGAGCGCAAGGTAGGCCGCCCGCAGGCGCTCGACCGCGTAGATGTGATGCAGCAGTCCAGTGAACCTCGCACCACGACGGCCCTTTGCCGTCTGTCGTATGCCATCGAGCGCGGTTCCCATGTCATAGACCCGCACCGATCTGCGGGACATGCGCGCCGCGATGGCATTGCCCTTGGCCTGCCGCCTTCCCTCCACCGCCTCCGCCGCCGCAGGGGCTTCCCCCGCGGCCTTGTTCGGCAGCTTCTTCGGTACTACGCAGCAGTCCGACTTCCCGCGCCCGTGGCTCATCGTCGTACGCCCTTGGGCTTCACGATGCGCTCTGCGCCAGGCGCTTCCCAGCGCTGCGCAGAAGGACGCGGGATCTCCCGGTTCCCGTGCGAGGTGTTTCCGCGCGTGCGCGGGGTCTCTGACCGCGCGGGGTCCGATGCCGCCTCGCCAAAGCGGCAGCATCGGTGTGGCCTTCGGCTTTCTCCGACAACCTCGGCACCCCGGACCACCCGCAGCTCTCGCCGCGGGGCATGTATTACGCGGCTCGATACCCGGCCCGCGCGTACCCCTGTCAACGCTTCGCCCACACCCTCACGAATGTGTACGCATGACTCGGGGCCGCCGTAGCTGGCTAAGCCTTCAACGTATGACTCTTTCATTCACAACACCTCGCCGGTTTTGACCGGCGCACCGGAGACAAGCATGAAGATCGCATTCATCGGCGTGGGCCACATGGGTGGCCCCATGGCCCTCAACCTGCACAAGGCCGGCCACGTGCTCAGCGCCTTCGACCTCTCGGCCGAGGCCTGCAAGAAGCTCGCTGCCGAAGGCGTTCCCATCGCCGCGTCCGCGGCCGATACGCTGGCCGGCGCCGAGGTGGTGATCAGCATGCTGCCCGCGAGCCAGCATGTGGAGTCGCTCTATTTCGGCAGCGAGGGCCAGCCGGGGCTGCTGGAGCGCATTGCGCCCGGCACGCTCGTGATCGACAGCAGCACCATCGCCGCGGCGACCTCGCGCAAGCTGGCGCAGGCCGGCGCGAAGCGCGGCGTGGCGGTGATCGACGCGCCCGTCTCCGGCGGCACCGGCGGCGCGATCGCGGGCACGCTGACCTTCATGGTCGGGGGCGCCGCGGCCGACCTCGAGCGCGCGCGCCCGGTGCTGGAGAAGATGGGCGCCAACATCTTCCACGCCGGCGAGGCCGGCGCGGGCCAGATCGCCAAGATCTGCAACAACATGCTGCTCGGCATCCTGATGATCGGCACCTCGGAAGCCATCGCGCTGGGCGTGGCCAACGGGCTGGACCCCAAGGTGCTGTCGGAGATCATGCGCCGCAGCTCGGGCGGCAACTGGGCGCTCGAGAAGTACAACCCGCTGCCGGGCGTGATGGAGAACGCACCGGCTTCCAAGGGCTATGCCGGTGGCTTCGGCACGGACCTGATGCTCAAGGACCTGGGCCTGGCGCAGGAGAACGCCGCGGCAGTGCGCGCTTCGACGCCGCTGGGCGGTCTGGCGCGCAACCTGTATGCGGCGCACAGCCTGGCGGGGCACGGGGTGCTGGATTTCTCGAGCGTGATCAAGCTGGTGCAGAAGGCCGGCTGAGCGCCAACAATTGCACGCAGCCTGACTGTTACCTGCGCGCCGCGGCGCCCAGGCGGCTTTGCGCGCGGTGGATTGCCTACGATCCGGCATCCCCCGACCGCGCAACCGCCGCATGAAGCATTTCCATCGACTTCTTCGCTCGAAGGGCCGCCTGGCCCTCGTCCTCGTTCTTGCCCTGGCTGCGCTCGCCGCCGCGGCCGTGTTTCTCCATCTGAACGACAGCTCGCCGACTCGCCGGCTCGATGGGCCGGCGCATGAGATGCGCCATGCGCCGGAAGCCTGGACCGCCGTCGAGAAGGACGGTTCCGACCTGTTGCGCGACCTGCGTACCGGCCAGGTCGGCGCCGTGGGTCTTGCGCCCAACGCGCTGCTCGTCTCCACCACCGCGGGCGAGCGCTACTTCGTGGTCGACGGGCGCGGCTCCTTTGCTGCCGTGGCCGTCGCCCAGGCCAAGGAAGGCGGCGCGCACCCGTTCCAGCTCGTCGTGCTGCCGGACAGCACCGTGGGCGCGCCTGCCGCGGACAACCGCACGCTCACGACCGCGCGCGACCTGGCCGGCATCCTCCTGCCCCTTTTGCTGGTTGCGTTCGTGGTCTACACGATGCGCGATTCGATCGGCGGCGGCGCGAAGCTGGTCGAGGCGCCGACCGGCGTCGGCTTCGACGAGGTCATCGGCGCGGGCGAGGCCAAGCACGCGCTGCAGGACATCGTCGACTACCTGAAGGACCCCGGCCGCTACCGGGCGATCGGGGCGCGCGCCCCGTGCGGCGTGCTCATGCTCGGCGGCCCCGGCGTGGGCAAGACCTTGCTGGCGAAGGCGCTGGCCGGGGAATGTGGCGCGCGCTTCATCGCCACCAACGGCAGCGAGTTCACCTCGAAGTTCTATGGCGTCGGCGTCCAGAAGGTCAAGAAGCTCTTCGAGACCGCACGCAAGAATGCGCCCTGCATCCTGTTCATCGACGAGCTGGACGGCATCTCCAAGCGCACCTCGGCGGGCGCGGGGCCTGCCGAGTCGGAAAGCAACCGCATCATCAACCAGCTGCTGGTCGAGATGGACGGTTTCGAGGCCAACGAAGGCGTCATCGTGGTCGGTGCGACCAACCTGGAGGAGCACATCGACGAAGCTCTGCTGCGCGAAGGCCGCTTCGACCGCCGCGTCCACGTCAAGCTGCCGGACGTGCGCGACCGCTCTGCGATCTTCAGGCTGTACGCGGGCAAGCTGCGCACCGAAGGCGCGATCGACCACGAGCAGCTCGCCCGGCTGACCACCGGCTTGTCGCCTGCCACCATCGCCCACATCGTCAACCATGCGGCGCTCGTGGCCGCGCGCGCGGACAGCCGTACCGTCACGATGAGCCATCTGATGGAAGCCATCGAGACCACGCGCATCGGCGAGCTCAACGGCGCGCAGCGAGCGCTCGGCGAGCGCGAGCGCCGCTACATCGCGGTGCACGAAGCCGGCCATGCGCTGGTCTCGGCGGTGCTGGGCTACGGCAAGGTGGAGAAGGTCACCATCCTGCCGCGCGGCGGTGCGCTGGGCGTCACGCTCGTCACGCAGGAGGAGGACCAGACGCTGGTGCTCAAGAGCGACATGGAAAAGCACATTCAGATGCTGCTGGGCGGGCGCAACGCGGAGCTGGCCGTCTTCGACGAGGCGTCGAGCGGGGCCAGCCAGGACCTGCAGCAGGCGTCCAAGCTGGCGCTCGACATGGTGGGGCGCTACGGCTTCGGGCAGGACGGCACGCTTTTCAGCATCGGCGCGCTCCCGGCGCAGCATGCCTCCCGGCAGATCTCGGCAGCGGTGCGCCAGGCCAATCAGCTGCTCGAGGCGCTGAACCTCCAGTGCCAGCAGCTCATGCGCGCGCATCGCCGCGCACTGGATGCGCTGACCGACGAGCTGCTGGCCCACGAGACGGTGTCGGGCGAGCGGGTGCTGGAGCTGGTCGGGCAACGCGCGCCGGTGGCGCTGGTCGCCTGAGGGCGCTCACAACAGCTTGATCCCCGGCAGGCTCTTGAAGCAGCTCTCCCGCGTGATCCTCACGAAGTCCTCCAGCCAGGGCCGAGCCGAGGTCGATGCGGTGCAGGCCATGTGCAGCTCGCCCGTGAGTCCCTTCTTGCCCACCGGCCGGGCCGTGACGTAGCCGCGGTCCAGGTAGTTCTGCACCGCCCACAGCGGCAGGGCCGCGATGCCGCGGCCGCTGGCCACCAGCTGCAGCATCGCGACCGTGAGTTCGGTGGTGCGCCGCTGCGCGGGCTCGACGCCGGCCGGTGCCAGCACCTGGCGCACGATGTCGAGCATCTCGTCGGGCACGGGGTAGGTGATCAGCGTCTGGTCGGCGAAATGGCGCGCCGTCAGGTAGGGCTTGGCCGCCAGCGGATGCTCGTTGGCCACCAGCGCCATGATCTCGAAGCGGAACAGCGGGTGGTAGTCCACCGTCTCCGCGGCATCCTGCTCGGAGACGATGGCCACCTCGGCGCGCTTCTGCAGCACCAGCGCGATCGGGTCCGGGTGGAAGCCCGAGACGATGTCCAGTTCGATCTCCGGCCAGCGGGTGCGGAAGGCGTCCATGGCGGGCATCAGCCAGTCGAAGCAGGTGTGGCACTCGACCACGATGCGCAGCTGGCCGGCGCCGCCTTGCGCCAGCCGCGACAGGTCGCGCTCCGCTTCCTCGACCAGCGGCAGCGCGGCGTCGGCCAGCTGCAGCAGGCGCAGACCGGCGCCACTGAACTGGGGTGGCACGGACTTGCGCTCGAACAGGGCCGCCTCGTAGCGCTCCTCGAGCAGCTTGATCTGGTGCGACAGCGCCGACTGCGTGAGGTTGAGCAGCTGGGCCGCGCGCACCAGGCTGCCGGTGTCGCGCAGCGCGACCAGGGTGCGCAGGTGGCGGATCTCGAGGATGGACTGGGCCATGAATAAAATTCAAGTTGAACGGCAAAAGCTTTCGTTTGAATCATAGTGCAGGAAGCCCGACCATCGGGGGATGACACGCATCCACACCCTCGGTTTCCCGCGCATGGGCGCGCAGCGCGAACTCAAGTTCGCCCTCGAACAACACTGGCGCGGCGAGATCGACCGCGAGGCCCTCGAAGCGGCCGGCCGCGATCTGCGTCGACGCCACTGGCAGGCCCAGCGCGACGTCGGCCTGGACTTCGTGACCGTGGGCGACTTCGCCTTCTACGACCACGTGGCCAACCACATCCAGCTGCTGGGCTGCGAGCCGGCGCGCTTCGACTTCAAGGGCGACGAGCCCGAGCTCTCGCGCTACTTCACGATGGCGCGCGGCGTCGCGGCCGAGGTGCACGACCACCCCGGCTGCGCCCATGGCGGGCACGGCCGCTTCGCGCTGGAGATGACCAAGTGGTTCGACACCAATTACCACTACCTGGTGCCGGAGTTCTCGCCGCATACGCGCTTCGGCCTGGCGTCGGTCCGGCTCTTCGACGAGGTGGCAGAGGCGCAGAAGGCCGGCCACGCGGTCAAGGCCGTGCTGCTCGGGCCGTTGAGCTTTCTCTGGCTGGGCAAGGAGAAGCAAGCCGGCTTCGACCGCTTCAGCCTGCTCGAATCCCTGTTGCCGGTCTACGAGCAGGTGTTGGCGCGCCTGAAGGCGCAGGGCGTCGAATGGGTGCAGATCGACGAGCCCATCCTGGGCCTGGACCTGCCTGAACCCTGGCGCCATGCCTTCGAGCGCGTCTACTGGCAGCTTGCGCGCAACGCGCCGAAGCTGCTGCTGTCCACGTATTTCTCGCCGCTCGCGGACAACCTGCGCCTGGCCTGCCAGCTGCCGGTGGCCGGCCTGCACGTCGATGCGGTGCGCGCGCCCGAGGAGCTCACCGGCGTGGCCGACTGGCTGCCGGCGCACAAGGTGCTGTCGGTCGGCATCGTCGACGGCCGCAATATCTGGCGCACCGACCCCGATGCCGCGCTCGCGCGCCTGCGGCCGGTCGCCGCCAAGCACCGGGGCGAGCTGTGGATCGCACCTTCCTGCTCGCTGCTGCATGTGCCCTTCAGCCTGGCGGCGGAGAAGCAGCTCGATGCCGAGCTGAAGTCGTGGCTGGCCTTCGCGGTCGAGAAGCTGGGCGAGCTGCGCGTGCTGCGCGCCGCGCTCGACGGCGAGGAGGAGGGCGTCGCAGAGGCGCTCGCATCCGCCCGTGCTGCAGTCGCGGCGCGCCGCGCCAGCCCGCGCGTGCATCGCGCGGAGGTGGCCTTGCGCCTCGCGCGCCGCGTGGCCGGCGACGATCGCCGCGCTTCACCCTTCGCCGAGCGCCAAGCTGTGCAGCGGGTGCGCTTCGCGCTGCCGCCGCTGCCCACCACCACCATCGGCTCCTTCCCGCAGACGGCGCAGATCCGCGCCGCGCGCGCCGCCTTCAAGCGCAGCGAGCTCGATGCGGCGGGCTACCGCGAGAAGATGCGCGCCGAGATCGCGCTCGCAGTGCGCAAGCAGGAAGCGCTCGACATCGATGTGCTGGTGCACGGCGAGGCCGAGCGCAACGACATGGTCGAGTACTTCGGCGAGCAGCTGGACGGCTTCGCCTTCACCGCCAACGGCTGGGTGCAGTCCTACGGCTCGCGCTGCGTCAAGCCGCCCATCATCTTCGGCGATGTCGCGCGCCCGGCGCCGATGACGGTCGAGTGGACCGCCTATGCGCAAAGCCTCACGCCGCGGCCGATGAAGGGCATGCTGACCGGGCCCGTCACCATCCTCCAATGGTCCTTCGTGCGCGACGACCAGCCGCGCAGCGTCACCACCGAGCAGATCGCGTGGGCGATCCGCGACGAGGTGGTCGACCTGGAGCGTGCCGGCATCGGCATCATCCAGATCGACGAGCCGGCCATCCGCGAGGGCCTGCCGCTGCGCCGGGCCGGCTGGAAGGCCTACCTGGAGGGAGCCACCCGCGCCTTCCGCATCAGCGCCTCGGGCGTGGGCGACCGCACGCAGATCCACACCCACATGTGCTATTCGGAGTTCAACGACATCCTGCCCGAGATCGCGGCCATGGATGCCGACGTGATCACCATCGAGACCAGCCGTTCCGACATGGAGCTGCTGCGCGGCTTCGGCGACTTCGAATACCCCAACGAGATCGGCCCCGGCGTCTACGACATCCATTCGCCGCGCGTGCCGGCGGTCGAGGAGATGGTGCGCCTCATGCGCAAGGCCGCGGCGGTGGTGCCGCCGTCGAAGCTGTGGGTCAACCCGGACTGCGGCCTGAAGACGCGCGGATGGGCCGAGACCGAGGCGGCGCTGGTGAACATGGTGGCGGCGGCGAAGCTGTTGCGGCAGGAGCTGGCGCTCGGCACTTGATACGCGCGGCAATGCAGGTGCGCGCGCCGCGGAAGGCGGTCTGCGGTCCGGGCTCATACTGGGGCGGTCGTCGCTACGCGCCGACTCCGCTCCGGTGCTCGCCTGGGGGCGGCGCCGCAGAACTCGTTGCGTTCACTTCGTTCACTGCACTCAAACAGGTGCGGCGAGCTAGAAAACGAAGCGCGCCTGTCCTTCGGCAGGCGCGCCCGCCCCCAGACTGCGCTCCTCGCCGCCCCAGAAATCGCCCGGTCCGCAGACCACCTTCCGCGGAGGAGGCGTTGGGGATGTTCTGAATACCGAACCCGCTCTCGCTCCAGCGTTCGCGGTGTTGGGTGGTTGGTGTTTGAGAAACCGGCACAACGCATCCCGCAAAGGCGCCCACGGGTGCGCTGCGGCGCGCCTCTGTGGCGCCGAGAAGCGCAGCGCAGCCGGCCGGCACGCCTGCCGAAGGACAGGCGTGCTTCGTGATCTAGCTTGCCGCAGCTGTTTGAGCATAGTGAACGAAGTGAACGGCGCGAGTTCTGCGGCAGGCCGGCTGCGCGAGCATCGCAGGGGAGTCGGCGCGCAGCGACGACCGCCACAGTGGCGCGCCGCAGCGCACCCGTGGGCGCCTTTGCAGTGCGCAGGCACATGAACGTTTCTCGATTTTCTTGCTCGCGAACTGATACGAGTCAGCGCGATGGTCCGCCCCTGCGCTGCCTTGCGATTGCACTTTCGGCAGTGGCCTCCTTCATCGCTTCGATGCTGACGGGCTTCGCGACGCGCCCAGCAAACCGCCCCTTCATGGCCAACCCGGCGGGATGCGTCTGCGCCACCGCATACGGCGTGAACCGGCTCTGGTTCTCGTCCACATCCAGCGGCCGCCCCAGGAAGGGAAAGGCACGCTGCGGGCAGGCCGCGCGCTCGCAGACCTTGCAGCCCATGCCGATGGGCGTGGGCACCTCCGGGTCGCGCAGGTCCAGGCCCTTGGCGTACACCAGCCGCGGCGCGTGGCTGATGTCGCAGCCCAGGCCGATGGAGAAGGTCTTGCCGGGCGAGCCCCAGCCGCCGTGCCCGCGCGAGACCGTGCGGGCGATCCACAAATAGGCGCGGCCGTCGGGCATGCGCGCCAGCTGCGTCAGGATGCGGCCGGGCTGCGCGAAGGCCTCGTACACGTTCCACAGCGGGCAGGTGCCGCCGGTCTTCGAGAAGTGGAAGTGCGTGGCCGACTGGCGCTTGGAGATGTTGCCGGCCCGGTCGACGCGGATGAAGAAGAAAGGCACGCCGCGCGCCTCGGGCCGCTGCAGGGTGCTCAGGCGGTGGCAGATGGTCTCGAAGCCCACCCCGAAGCGGCGCGCCAGCTGGTCGATGTCGTAGCGCAGCGCCTCGGCCGCGGCAAGGAAGGGGCCGTAGGGCAGGAGCAGGGCGCCGGCGAAGTAGTTGGCCAGGCCGATGCGGCCGAGCGCGCGCGCCGCGTCGCTCGTGAAGGACGCCTTCTCCACCAGCGCCTGCAGCTGCGCATCCATCTCGAGGAAGGCCAGCTGCGTCGCCATCTGGAAGGCGTACTGCCCCGGCTCCAGATCAGGCGACAGCCGCAGCACGCGGGTAGCGGAGTCGTAACGCCGCTGGTCCTGCGGTGCATCGCCTTCCATCGGCACCACGCGCACGCCGTGCTGCTCCAGCAGGCGCTGCGCCAGCCGGTCGCCGGGGTTGCCTTCGCGCAGCCGCCACGCCGCGGCCAGCGCCTCGGCGGCATCGTCGAGCGGGGCGATGTGGTTCTGCTGCGCGAAGAAGAAGTCGCGCACCTCCTCGAAGGGCATGGGCGGCAGGCGGGCCAGCTCCTCGCGGCCGTCGCCCAGCGCGGATGCGATGGTCAAGATGCGCTCCAGCGCCTCGCGATGCCGCCGGTGCAGCGCCACCAGGCTGCGGCCGACGACCGGCATCTGCGTCGCGAGCTCGCGCAACTCGGCCATCGACACCGATTCGCCGCCCGGGTTGTCGGCCAGCGCCTCGCGCAGAGTCGCGACCAGCCGCGCCTCCTCGTCGTCCGAGAAGGCCTGCACGTCCACCCCCAGGGTGGCGCTGATGCGCAGCAGCACCGCCACCGTCAGCGGCCGCTGGTTCTGCTCGATCTGGTTCAGGTAGCTGGGCGACAGGCCCAGCTGTTGCGCCAGCGCCACCTGGCTCAGGTTGCGCTCCTCGCGCAGGCGGCGCAGGCGCACGCCCATGAAGGTCTTCTTCATCGTCGGTGATTCGCAAAATTCGCAAACTGCGTTCGCACCATTCACAATGCTTCGCTATTTCAGTCCTTCATTATGGAATCGAATTTGCGTAGATTGCGAAGCATGACGCAAGCATCTCCTGCAACCGGCTTCAAGCCGAAGAAATCCGTGGCGCTCTCGGGCGTCGCGGCCGGCAACACCGCGCTGTGCACCGTGGGCCGCACCGGCAACGACCTGCACTACCGCGGCTACGACATCCTCGACATCGGCGAGGTCTGCGAGTTCGAGGAGGTCGCTCACCTGCTGGTGCATGGCAGGCTGCCGACCGCGGCGGAACTGCGCGCCTACAAGGCGAAGCTCAGGGCCTTGCGCGGGCTGCCGGCCAGCGTGAAAGAGGCGCTGGAGCACCTGCCCGCGAGCGCGCATCCGATGGACGTGATGCGCACCGGTGTCTCCGCGCTGGGCTGCGTGCTGCCGGAGAAGGACGACCATGGCACGCCCGGCGCTCGCGACATCGCGGACCGCCTGATGGCTTCGCTCGGCTCGGTGCTGCTCTACTGGTTCCACTGGTCCACGCAAGGCCGGCGCATCGAGGTCGAGACGGAGGACGACTCGATCGGCGCACACTTCCTGCACCTGCTGCACGGCAAGCCGCCCTCGGCCGGCTGGGAGCGGGCGATGCACACCTCGCTCAACCTCTATGCCGAGCACGAGTTCAACGCCTCGACCTTCACCGCACGGGTCGTCGCGGGCACGGGCTCGGACGTGTACTCGGCCATCACCGGCGCCATCGGCGCGCTGCGCGGGCCCAAGCATGGCGGTGCCAACGAAGTGGCCTTCGAGGTCCAGAAGCGCTACGACACGCCCGACGAGGCCGAGGCCGACATCCGCCGCCGGGTCGAGGCGAAGGAGGTGGTGATCGGCTTCGGCCACCCCGTCTACACGGTGGCCGATCCGCGCAACGAGGTGATCAAGCGGGTGGCGAAGAGGCTGTCGCAGGAAGCCGGCACGACGCGCATGTTCGACATCGCCGAGCGGCTGGAGAAGGTGATGTGGGAGGCCAAGCGGATGTTCCCCAACCTCGACTGGTTCAGCGCCGTCAGCTACCACATGATGGGCGTGCCCACCGCGATGTTCACGCCGCTGTTCGTGATCGCGCGCACCAGCGGCTGGGCCGCGCACATCATCGAGCAGCGCATCGACAACAGGATCATCCGCCCGAGCGCCAACTACGTGGGGCCGGAGGATCTGCGCTTCGTTCCCATCGCGGAACGCGTTTGAACATGAAGAAGGAAACCATGTCCGCATCCATCAGCAACATCCGCCCGCCCTTCGACCAGCCCTTGGTCGACATCGTCGACTACGTGCTCGGCTACGAGATCCGCAGCGAGCTGGCCTACGAGACCGCCCGCAACTGCCTGATCGACACCCTGGGCTGCGGCCTGGAGGCGCTCGAGTACCCGGCCTGCACCAAGCTGCTGGGCCCGGTCGTGCCCGGCACGGTGGTGCCCCACGGCGCGAAGGTGCCCGGCACTTCCTACCAGCTCGACCCGGTGCAGGCCGCCTTCAACATCGGCGCCATGATCCGCTGGCTAGACTTCAACGACACCTGGCTCGCCGCCGAATGGGGCCACCCCAGCGACAACCTGGGCGGCATCCTCGCGGTGGCCGACTGGCTCAGCCGCAACGCGGTGGCCGCCGGCAGGAAGCCCCTGGCGATGAAGGCGGTGCTCGCCGCCATGATCAAGGCACACGAGATCCAAGGCTGCATCGCGCTGGAGAACAGCTTCAACCGGGTGGGGCTCGACCACGTGGTGTTGGTCAAGGTGGCCTCGACCGCGGTGGTGGCGCAGCTGCTGGGCCTCACGCGCGAGGAGATCCTCAACGCCGTCTCGCTGGCCTGGGTCGACGGGCAGTCGCTGCGCACCTACCGCCATGTACCCAACACCGGCAGCCGCAAGAGCTGGGCCGCCGGCGATGCGACCAGTCGCGCGGTGCGCCTGGCGCTGATCGCGAAGTCCGGCGAGATGGGTTACCCCAGCGTGCTCACGGCCAAGGGCTGGGGCTTCTATGACGTGCTGTTCAAGGGGCAGCCCTTCCGCTTCCAGCGGCCCTACGGCTCCTACGTGATGGAGCACGTGCTGTTCAAGATCAGCTTCCCGGCCGAGTTCCACAGCCAGACGGCGGTGGCGGCCGCGATGCATCTGCATGCGCAGCTGAAGGCGGCCGGCCGCACGGCGGCAGACATCGAGCGCGTGACCATCCGCACCCACGAGGCCTGCATCCGCATCATCGACAAGAAGGGCCCGCTGAACAACCCGGCCGACCGCGACCACTGCATCCAGTACATGGTGGCGCTGCCGCTGCTCTTCGGCCGGCTCACGGCGAGCGACTATGAAGACGCGGTGGCGGCCGACCCGCGCATCGACGCGCTGCGCGAGCGAATCGTCTGCGTGGAAGACCCGCAGTTCACCCGCGACTACCACGACCCCGACAAGCGCAGCATTGCGAATGCGCTGACCGTCGCGTTCAAGGACGGCACGAAGCTGGAAGAGCTGGTGGTCGACTATCCCATCGGCCACAAGCGCCGCCGGGAGGAGGGCATCCCCTTGCTGGAGGCCAAGTTCCGCACCAACCTCGCGCGCCGCTTCGCGAAGAAGCAGCAGGAGGCCATCCTCGCCGTGTCGCTCGACCAGCGCGCGCTGGAAGCGATGCCGGTGCACGAGTACGTCGACCTCTACGTCATCTGAGCTGCGCCGCCAGCAGCATCGCGCGGATGTCCTTCTTGAGCACCTTGCCCACCTTGGAGCGCGGGAGCTCGGGCCAGATCTCGATCTGCTTGGGCGCCTTCACGCTGCCCAGGCGGGCCTTGACGAAGGACTGGATGGCCTCGGCCTCGCAGCTGCGGCCGGCATGGAGCTGCAGCACCGCGACCACGCGCTCGCCCCATTTCTCGTCGGGCAGGCCGACCACGGCGCTGTCCTGCACGTCGGGATGGGCGAGCAGGGCCTGCTCGACTTCCACTGAGTAGATATTGAAGCCGCCGCTGATGATCATGTCCTTGGCGCGGTCCACGATGTAGAGAAAGCCGTCGGCGTCGAGCAAGCCGATGTCGCCGGTGTGGTGCCAGCCGTGGCGCGAGGCCTCCTCGGTGGCCTTCGGGTCCTTGTAGTAGCCCATCATCACCAGCGAGCCTCGCACCACGATCTCGCCGCTTTCGCCGGTGGGCAGCAGGCGGCCGTCGGCGTCCATGATGCCCACCTGCACCAGCGGGCCGGGGCGGCCGGCGGAGGCGAGGCGCCGGCGGGCGACGGAGCCGTCGGCGTTGAAATGCTCCTTCGGCGCCATCATCGACACCATCATCGGCGCCTCGGTCTGGCCGAAAAGCTGTGCCATCACGGGGCCGATCTTGTGCAGCGCCTCCTCGAGCCGGGCTGCCGCGATGGGCGCCGCGCCGTACCAGAAGCACTGCAGCGAGTCGAGCCGCGTGTGCTCCAGCTGCGGATGCTGCAGAAGCATGTAGATCAGCGTGGGCGGCAGGAAGGTGTGGGTGATGCGGTGCTGCTCGATGAGGTGCAGGAACTCGCCCAGGTCGGGCCTGGGCATGATCACCACGCACCCGCCCAGCGCCATCACCGGCAAACACAGCACACCGGCCGCATGGGTGAGCGGGGCCAGCGCGAGGTAGGCGGGGCGGCCTTCGAAGGGATAGCCCATCAGCGTCAGTGCCGACATGCTCTCCAGGTTGCGGCCCGAGAGCATCACGCCCTTGGGGCTGCCGGTGGTGCCGCCGGTGCCGGCGATCATCGCGAGGTCGTCGATGGCGGGCACGTCGAGCGGCGCCTCGTCCACGCCGGCCAGGCACTGGTCCAGCGAAGGTGCGAAGGGCAGGGCCTGGTCCAGGCACACCAGCGCCCGGAGCTTGGGCAGCTCGGGCCGGATCTGTGCGACCAGCGGCGCATAGGCACTGTGGAACAGCAGGCCTTCGCAGTCGAAGGCATCGAGCACGAAGCGGTTCTCCGCAGCCTCGTTGCGCGGGTTGATGGGGCACCACACCGCAGCCGCGCGCGAGATGCCGAACACGCAGGAGAAAGGAACCGGGTCATTGCCCGAGAGCACCGCCACCTTGGCTCCGGGGCGGATGCCGAAGCCCTGCAGCACGCGGGCCACGCGATGGCTCAGCGACTGGACCTGCGCATAAGACAGGTCCTTGTCGCCCATGCGCATGCAGGGGGCCTGCGCTCCCAGCATGGCCCCCTTGTCGAGATAGTCGATGAGGCGCATCGCGGCGCCCGGTCAGCGGTGCACGGTCAGCACCGGCTCCATCGCCAGCCCGAAGCTGCGCAACGCGCCCAGCAGCTCGCGGTGCCCGAAGGCCTGGCAGGCGGAGGCGAAGCCCACGCGCCGCGGCGGCTGCTGCAGCAGCGAAGCGGCCGCCCAGGCCTGCAGCAGGCCGGTCTGCTTGTAGTTGCAGTTGCCGTGGATCACGCAGTGCACGCGCGCCAGCGGCCCCGAGGCGTAGACCGAATCGAGCGAGATGTTCACCCGCGGGTTCTCGCGCGGCGGCATGCTGGCCTGCACCGAGGCGGCGATGTCGGCCAGCGCCGCCTCCTGCTGCGCCAGCGGCAGGGGCTTGATCTTCTCCTCGACCATCTGCTGGGTGGCGACCACGCTCTTCATCACCTCGCGCGAGAACACGCCTCCCGCGACCTTGACGTTGGACACGCGCGGATCGTCCTTGAACCACACCGGATGGCTGGTGCCGCCCCAGGGCAGGGCCAGCGCGCTCTCGTGCTGCCCCGGCACGTTGACCTCGAAGCTCGCGCCCGGCGCCCACTCCACGTACTTGTTCTGCTCCAGGTAGTACCACTTGGCTTTCAGGATGGTGAAGATGGTCTGGGTGGAGGCGTAGGTGGGGAAGCCCTTCCACAGCACCAGGATGTCCAGCGTGTCCACGCCTGGCGTCTCCAGGCAGAGGTTGGCTGCGATCTCGCCGGTGGTGTACATCTGCGCGATGCCGGGCGAGAGCAAAAGGCCCTTCTGCGCGAACTTCGCGCCCCAGCGGGCCTGGGCCTCGAGCACCCAGTCCTGCTCGCCGGTGGTGTCCATGTAGTGGCAGCCGGTGGCGAGGCAGGCCTCGGCCACCTCGTGGCCATGCTTGATGAAGGGGCCGACCATGTTGCAGACCGCGCGGGCGCCCTGGAACAGCTCGGTCAGTGCATCCACGTTGTGCGGCACGCCCACCACCTGGTAGTCGGCGGTCTCGATGCCGGGGACCTTGTCCATCACCGCCTGCACGCGCGCCGCATCGCGGCCGGCGGCGATGAAGGGGATGTTCAGCTCGCGCAGGTACTCGCACACCAGGCGGCCGGTGTAGCCGGAGGCGCCGTAGACCACCACGGGCTTCTTGTTGCTGCTGCTCATGTCCTTCTCCTCGTGTGTTGAGTTACATGCCCATGCCGCCGTCGACCGGCAGGCCCGCGCCCGTGATGAAGCGCGCAGCGTCGGAGCAGAGGAAGAGCACGGCGTCGGCCATGTCGCCCACCTCGCCGAGCCGCGCCAGCGGCGTCCGGCCGATGACGTCGCCGATCGCGGCCTCGGCGTTCGGCCACAGGCCCGCTGCCACCACGTCGCCGGCGAGCCTCATGCCCATGTCGGTGGGCACCAGGCCGGGGTAGATGCAGTTCACGCGCACGCCGTAGCCCAGCTTGCCGGACTCCATGGCGCCGACGCGGGTCAGGCGGTCCACTGCCGACTTGGTGGCGGAGTAGCCCGCGATGGCCGGGAAGGCGATGGTTGCGGCCACCGAGGAGATATTGACCACCGCGCCGCCGCCGCCGGCGCTGCCGCCGGGCCGCATGGCGCGGAATGCATGCTTGAGTCCCAGCAGCGTGCCCACCACGTTCACGTCCAGCATGCGGCGCAGGTCGCCAGCGTCCTGGTCGACCACCAGCGAGGTGATCTCGATGCCGGCGTTGTTCACCAGGATGTCGAAGCCACCGAGCTCGGCCACCGTGCTCGCGACCGCCGAGGCCCAGTCGTCGTCCTGGGTCACGTCGAGCCGCACGAAGCCGGCCCTGGCGCCCGAATCCGCGAGCTTGCGGGCGGTGTCGCGTCCGTCCTTCTCCAGGACATCGCTGACCATGACCGCGGCGCCCGCCGCCGCCAGCGCCTGGGCGATGCCGGCACCGATGCCGCGCGCAGCCCCCGTCACCAGGGCCTTGCGGCCCTGCAGGTCGAACTGTTTCATCCTTGTCTCCTTTTGGTTTGCGTGAGGGACCCGGATTCATCCTAGGAATCGACTTGACGAGTGTCAAGAAAAAGCTTGGCAGTTGTCAAAAACCTAGAAGAAGAGGCGCCGCCGGTCAGCCTGCGGAAGGGACACCGTGCTATCCTTTTTCGAATCTGGACGACTGTCCCAAACCATCTTCAGCCATGGCTTCACAACGGGAAAAGCAGACGGATCGCGTTCCGCGCGCACGCGTCGACAAGTTCGCCGAGCGCCGCGCAGAGCTCGGCGAGGCCGCGTTGCAGACCCTGGCGACCTTGGGTTACGCGCGCACCAGCCTGCGCGAGATCGCGCAGAACTCGGTCTTCTCGCATGGCGTGCTGCACTACTACTTCAGCGACAAGGTCGACCTGATCGTGTGCAGCGTGCGCCAGTACAAGGCGCGCTGCGTCACCCGCTACGACCGTGTCACCGCCGATGCAGCGAGCTACGACGAGATGATGGAAGGCTTCCTGCGCGCCCTGGGCGACACCCTGCGCGACGAGGCCCACATGCATCGTCTGTGGTACGACCTGCGCGCGCAGGCGCTGTTCGAGGAGGCTTTCCGCGCCGATGTCACGGCCATCGACAAGAGCCTCGAGAACATGGTCCTGCGGATCATGAAGCGCTTCTCGGAGCTGGCCGAAGCGCCGCTGGCGCTGGCGCCGTCGGTGCTCTATGCCTTGTTCGACGGGCTGTTCCAGCAGTATCTGCTGCGCCACCTGTCGGGTGACGAGGAGGCGGTGGAGGCGCTGCGCGCGGACGCGCGGACCGCGATCGACGCGCTGTTCGGCGTGGCCGTGGACGCCGAGTAGCAACTCGGAAGATCGGGAACAGGCCGCTCATCACGGCCGCCTTTTTCATGGGCAAGCGGCGCGGCTGGTGCGCGTGTCTGCGTAGACTCGGCGCCTTTCCAGCGAATCGATCCCGCCACCGGGAGCCCTCCATGAAGTCTTCTCTTTCCCTGTCCGTCCTCTCGCTCGGCCTGGCCCTTGCACTGGGCCTGCCGGCTTCGGCCGAAACCCTCAAGAAGCCCGAGCTCGACCGGCTCGCCGCGGCCCAGCAGGCCAGGCCGGCGCCCAGCTTCCGCGCCTTCCTCGCGCAGGCCGCCAAGGCCGATCCGCGTCTCAAGCCCGCCGTCGCGGCCTACGAGAAGAAGGCGCCGCTCCAGGGCGATGAACTCACCAACATCGCCCGCCTGCTCGGGCTCTACAACCGCCTTCACAACCAGAAGGCCGTGATCGCGAGCATCGAGTCCATGGTGGCGATGCCCACCGTGCGCATGGACAAGGTGCCGCCGCACGAGAACAAGGCCATCATCGAATTCGGCCAGCTGGTCGAGAAGATGGCGAAGGACTTCGGCCTCCAGTACCGCAACGTCGACAACCGCATCTTCGAGGTCAAGCTGCCGGGCCGCGGCAGCCAGGAATTCGGCATCCTCACCCATGCCGACGTGGTGCCCGCGGTGCTGGAGGAGTGGGTGCTGGACGACGGCACGCGCCTCGATCCGTTCAAGATGACGCGTGTGGACGACAAGCTCTACGGCCGCGGGACCATCGACGACAAGGGCTCCATCGCCGCCGTGCTCTACGCGATGAAGGCGGTCAAGGAAAGTGGCCTGCCGCTGGACCGCAGCATCCGCCTGATGATCGAGACCACCGAGGAAACCGGCGGCGACGCGATGAAGTACTACCGCGAAAAGACCCCGCTACCCGAGTACAACATCGTGCTCGACAGCAAGTACCCCGCGGTGGTGGCCGAGAAGGGCTCGGGCGGGCTCAAGGTCTTGTTCCCGGTGCAGGCCTCGGACGGCCAGCGCACGGCGATCACCGCGATGGCGGGTTCGGCCGCGGCCAATGCCGTGCCGCAGACCGCCACCGCCACGCTCAAGGGCGGCGACCTGGCCCAGACGGCGGACCGGCTGGAAGCCGCTAAGGCCGCTTTCATCCAGAAATACGAAGGCCAGGGCGGCAAGTTCGGCATCGACATCGCCAAGGGCGCCGACAGCGTGGACATCAAGGTCACGGGCGTCTCGGCCCATGGCTCGCGGCCGGAAGAGGGCGTCAATCCGCTGCCGCGCCTGGCGCTGTTCCTGCGCGAGTCCGGCGTGGCGCTGGCCGACAACCACTATGCGAAGGCCATCGACTATCTGGTCACGCTCTACGGCACCGACTACCTCGGCGAGAAGATGGGCGTGGCCTACAAGGACGACTTCATGGGGCCGCTCACGATGTCGCCCAACCTGATCCGCGAGAAGGACGGCAAGCTGGAAGTCACGGCCAACGTGCGCATGCCGCGCGGCCGCACGCCCGAGCAGCTGACCCGCGCCATCGGCGAGAAGGTCGACGCCTGGGCGGCCGCGAAGCAGGCCAAGGTCGAAGTCGACTACCAGCAGGGCGACTGGATGGCGCGCGACCCCAAGGGGGCGTGACTCTCCACGCTGCTCAACATCTTCGGCGACACCACCGGCCTGGAAGCCAAGCCCGTGCCCACCGCCGGCAGCACCACCGCCAAGCTCATGCCCAACGCCATCAACTTCGGCCCGGCCATGCCCGGCAAGAAGTACACCGCGCACAACGCCAAGGAGTTCAAGGAGGTCGCCGATCTGGATGCCGACATGCAGATGTTCACCGAGATGCTGGTGCGCGTCGGCAATCTGAAGTCGATGCAGTAAGCCTAGTAGCCGAGCTGCAGCGGATT
The DNA here is from genome assembly GCF_010499245.1 of Variovorax sp. WS11. Lineage (GTDB taxonomy): Bacteria > Pseudomonadota > Gammaproteobacteria > Burkholderiales > Burkholderiaceae_C > Variovorax. The sequence goes on along the minus strand of NZ_JAAGOW010000003.1, from coordinate 497,147 downwards.
GCGCCGCGCCACGTCGCGCCGCGTCTGCTCGCGCACCGCGCTGCAGTGCGGGTGCCGGGCGTACTGCGCCTTGGCGCATTGCGCCGCCTCGCATCGCGCCGCCGCGATGAAGTTGAGGTGCGCGCAGCCGGGGCGCGGGTCGTTCGCGTTCGGGCGCGCGACGATCTTGCGCGACTCTTCCGTCCGCACCGCCTGCGCGTCATTGTCGCGGCGCGGCGGCGGTACCACCTGCACCAGCTCGCGCTGCTGCGCCGGACCGGGGACGACGAAGCTTTCGGTCGGGTCCAGCGCCTCCGCGGGGCGCACGGGGTCGGCAGGCGGGAGCCTCTCGTAGTCCAGGGGTGCCAGGGGCGGCGTAGCTGCACCCACTCGTGCCGGCGGCGGCAATGCGGCAGCGACGACGGCAGGCGGGCCGGGAGCCGGATTCGGCGGCACCTTGCGCGTCACATAGGCATACCAGCTGACGAAGGCGGTGGTGATCAGCAATGACAGCAGCGCGAAGCGAATCCAGAAGGCGCGCGTTTCGATCGGCAGCATGCCGGGTATCGGCGCATCTGGCGGCGGCGGCGCATGCGGCGGCGTCTTCAGCGCCTTCATGCTCTGGAGCGCGGACGGGCCGGTGGCCGTAAACGCGGGCAGCTTGGCCGCGCAGCCCTTGCAGAACTTCGCGCTCTCGCGGTTCTCCGTCCCGCACTGGTCGCAGACCACATGCATGTCAGATCTCCCGGGCCAGCCCCCGCGCAGTCAGCAGGGCCTTGAGCCGCCGCACTTCGTGCTCGAGGTCGAGGATCAGCGCCGCCGCGTCGAGCCCGACGCCGAAGTCGCGTTCGAGCCGGCGGGCATCGAGCGCGCACTGCAGGTCGGCGCTGTGGAAGCACCAGTCGTCCGGCCGCTCGGCCGGGCTGCGCACCTCGACGATGCCGACTTCGACCAGCTGCACGACCCAGTCGATTTCGGCGCCGCAGGCATGCGCGAGCTCCCCGGCGCGCAGCGGATGAGCGGCGCCCAGCGTGGTGGTGTCGAAGGAGGGATTGGCCATGTCGTCACACTCCCAGATGGTGGCGCGGATCGTAAGGGGCGGCCTGCGCCAGCTGCTCGTAGGCCTTGCGCGCGGCGTCGGTATCGGCCGGCGGCAGCGCGATTTCCAGCAGCAGGTAGAGGTGGCCCGGCGCCTGGCCCGGAAGGCCGCGCTCCTTGAGCCGCAGCTTGAGGCCGTTGCGCGCGCCGCGCGGCACCGTCACCTCGACCACGCCGCCGCCGGGCGTGGGCACCTTCACCTGTGCGCCCAGCGCCGCTTCGGTCGGCGTGACCGGCAGCGTCATGTAGAGGTCGCGGCCCTCGACGCGATAGAGCTTGTGCGGCGCGATGCGCACCTCGAGGTACAGGTCGCCCGCCGGCTCGCCGCCATGGCCCGGCATGCCCTGGCCCGCGAGGCGGATGTACTGGCCCGGATGCACGCCGGGCGGGATCTTCACGCTGAGCGTGCGGGTCTTCCACTGGGGCCGGCCCTGGTCGTCGAGCTCCTGCGAGCGCAGGGTGATCTCGCGCTCGGCGCCCTTCAGAGCGTCTTCCAGCGCGATCTCGATGGCGGCGTGATGGTCCTCGCCGCGCGCGCGGTACTGGCGGCGCTCGGCGTTGCGGCGCTCGGCGGCTCCGAAGAGCGAGGAGAAGAACTCGCTGAACTCGGCATGGTCCGCCGGCCCTTGGCCCGGCCGGCGGTGGAATTCGAAGCCCTCGTCCCAGCCCGGCGGCGGCTGGAAGCCCTCGCCGGTGCCCGCGCCCGCGTAGCGGCCCTGCGCGACCTGGTCGGCCAGCGCGTCGTACGCGGTGCGCTTTTCCTTGTCGCGCAGCACGTCGTTGGCCTCGTTGATCTCGCGCATGCGCTGGTCGGCGTCAGGCTCCTTGCTGACGTCCGGGTGGTACTTGCGCGCCAGCTTGCGGTAGGACTTGCGGATGTCCTCGTCCGACGCGTTGCGCTCGACGCCGAGTGCCTGGTAGTAGTCCTTGAAGTCCATGTTCGTGAGGGGTGGCTTCGTGGAGCCGCCCAGGGCAGGCTTCAGGCCACGGCCGCTCCACCCCCCGAATGGTGCAGGAGCGGCTTCACCGCCCATGTAGGACCGCTTCGCTCGAAGCGCAAGGGCTGGGCGTTGCCGAGCACGCCGAGGTCCAGCGGCACGCCCAGCGCCGCCGCCAGCACGAAGAGCGAGCCGCCGTGCGCCACGATCAGCACCGGCGCCGGGTGGGCCAGCGCCGCCTCCAGCGCGGCTCGCTTGCGCGCGACGAACTGGGGCAGGGTTTCGCCGCCCTCGGGCTCGCAGGCCCAGTCCAGCTCGGCGGAAGAGGTGCCGATCAGCGCGCCGAAGTTGCGCTCGCGCAGGCCCTCGAAATGCAAAGGCGCCATGCCCAGGCCGGCGGCGACCGCATGGGCCGTGTCGAAGGCGCGCCGGGCGTCGCTGCAGACCACGCTGCGGATCGGCTCGCCCGCCAGCCGCTCGGCGGCCCGCGCCGCCTGCGCCAGGCCGAGTTCGCTCAGCGGCGCGTCGACCGCCTGGAAGATGCGCTGCGCATTGCCCGCGGTCTGGCCGTGGCGCAGAAAGTAGAAGTGGTCGCAGGCCGGCGCCAGGGGCGGGGCCGTGGCCAGGTCGATCAGTCGGGCAAGGCCGTCTTGCATGCGCATCCTCAGTAGACGAGTCGAAGGGGAGCGCCGGCCCGCTGGGCCTCGATGTCGGCGCGGTGGAAGGGCAGGGGATGCCACTGCTTGGCGGCGAACAGCGGCAGCTGGTCGTAGGCGTAGGGCGAGGCCGGATCGGTGCTCTGGCCGTAGGTCAGGATGGCTTGCGCGACCGGCCCGCGCTCGTCGAAACCCACCACCTGCATGTAGCTGCTGCCGAAGTTGATGTTGTAGCCCTTCGGATCGATCAGCGACTGGCCCTGGCTCTCCACCTTGTTGAGCACGCCCTCGAACTCGTCGCCGCCGTGGATCGCGATCTTCTGCCCCCGCACCAAGCGGGCCTGGACCTCGCCGAGCGGCACGTCGGCCGCGAAGCCCGCGGTGCGCACGATGCCGACCGCCTCGCCCAGCGCCTTGAAGACCGCGTCGCGCGTTGCCGGCGTGGCCATGTCCAGGCCGGCCGGCGTGGCGACCGGTCGGGCCGGGTCGAAGGGAACGCGCCAGACCTTGGGCACGTTCCTCGCCTTGCGCCAGAACTCCCGGAACAGCGGCGCGCCCTTCGAGGCGCTGTTGCTGGTGCGGTCCCAGGCGGCGAGCACGCGGCAGCCCAGCGCCTGGTCGGACGTGAGCGCGGTGGCGTTGGCGCTGCAGGCGGCCGCCAGGTCGTCCATCACCAGCATGCCGGCCTGGTTGCGGTCGCGGAAGATCACGCTGCGAAGCTCGGCCGCGCCCATCCGGTTGCCCGGCAGGCCGTCGGTGCCGGCCAGCCGCGCCTCGATTTCCTGGATGCCGCTGCGCGTGCGCAGCCGCTGCGGCGTGCCGACGAAGCCGACCAGCGGCGAGATGCCGGCGGGCGGCGCGATGCGCGGGTTGGCGAGCCAGAAGCTGTCGTTGCTGTTCTGCACCCAGTCCGGCGTCACGAGCACGGGCATGCGCTGTGGCGGCGTCACGCCGGGCATGGCGGCGGCCGCGTCCCGGGTCCAGGCGCAGGCCGAGCGCGAGCCGTCGAGCACCGCCAGGCCGGCGGCGTCGAGCAGCGCGGCGGCGCGGGGGGAGGGCGCACAGGACTTCAGCATCTCGGCCGAGACATCGGGCACCACCGAAAGGTCGGCATAGAGGGCGTTGCCTTCGCGGTCGGCCGCGATGGTGTTGACCCACGGGATGCCCTGGTTGCCCATCGCGGCGCGCAGCTCGCCGACGTTGCGCGCCACGGCCATCTGCATCCAGCTCTGGGCCGAGCGCGTGTTCTGCGTGTTGGCGTCGCGCACGGCATAGGCAGTGGTGGCGGTCCAGCCGAGCCCGGCGCGCGGCAGCCCGACGACCGGGCCCCACTCGGTGCCGTAGAAGGTCTTCTGCACCGGCGCGGCCCCGTCCATCGCGGGCAGGACCACCGTCTTCGCCGTCATCTTGCGGCGCTGGCCATCGACGAGGTAGACCGTCGGGTCGGCCGGGTCGAGCTTGAGCTCGTACAGCGTGAAGCGCTTGCCGGTGGAGACCGTGTGCGTCCAGGCCACGTCCTTGTTGAAGCCGATCACGACGAAGGAGCCCGGGCCGATGGTGACGCCCATCACGTCGAGCTTGCCGGGGATGGTGAGGTGCATCTCCCAGAAGCGGTTGGTGCCGGTCCACGGGAAATGCGGATTGCCCAGCACCAGGCCGCGGCCGTCGGGCGTCGCGTTGCGGCCGAAGGCCCAGCCGTTGGAGCCGAGCTCGCCGCCTTCGGGGTTGGCGGTGGGGCTGTGGCGCGCGATTTCGGCCACGGCCTGTTCCAGCGGCACCGGCGCCTCGCCGGTTCGCGTGCCAGGGGCAGGAGGCACCGTGGCGAGCACCGCGCCGGCGAGCGCGCCGAAGCCGCCCTGGATCATCGAGAGCTCGGTGCCGCGGGCTGCATCGGCCGGCGTCATCGGCCGCACCCAGGGCTTGTTGCGGCAAGCCTCGGGCAGGCCGGCCGGGCCGGTGTCCTGCAGGTAGCGGTTGTAGCCGGCGATGTAGCCGCGCAGCGAGGCCCTGACCTCCTCGCTGGTCGCGGCGGCTGCACGCGCCAGCGCGGCATCGTCCATCTGGGCGCGCACGAAAAGATCGATCTGCGCGTTCGGCAGCCGGGCCAGTCCCAGATCGCCCATGGCCTGTGGGCCGAGGAACAGGGAGCGCTCGCCGCGCACGGTCAGCAGGTGCTCGGCGCTCTGGCAGATGTTGTCCTGCGCGTACGCGTAGGCCACGCCGTAGGCGATGCCTTCGTAGTCCGCGGCGGTGATGTGGGCGATGCCGTAAGTGGTGCGCTCGATGGTGACGCTGCGCGAGCCGGGCTCGGGTGCTGTCGTGCAGGCAGCGAGCAGGGTTGCGAGGGCGAGGGCGATGGCGTGGGGTGCGAGGCGGAAGGGATTCATGCTTAATGCTTTCGGCCTTTTCGTATTCGGGGACCTCTGTATTTGCGCGATTCTCTGCTTTGATCTTGCTGTGTGCATTGTCCGAGCCGAGGCCTTCAGGAGACTGACCATGAAAAGAGACTTTGCGATCGGGCTCGTGCTGCTGGCCGGCCTGGCTGTTGCGCCGCCGGCTCTTTCCCAGGGAGGGCAGACGTGGCCCGACAAGCCCGTGCGCCTGGTGCTGCCCTACCCGCCCGGCGGCAACGTCGACGGCGCAGCGCGCGCCGTCAGCGAGCAGTTGCAGGCCGTATTCAAGCAACCCTTCATCGTCGACAACCGGCCCGGCGCCGGCGGAATTATCGCGGGCGAGTTCGTGGCCAAGGCCCAGCCCGACGGCTACACCTTCTTCTTTGGCGCCAACGGGCCCATCCTGTTCTCGCCGCTGATCTTCACGCGCAGCGCCTACGACTGGAAGAAGGACTTCGCGCCGGTCAGCTCGGTCTCGTTCACGCCGCTGGTGTTGCAGGTGCATCCCGCGACGCCCTACAAGACCGTTGGCGAGCTGCTGACCGCAGGAAAGATCGCGGGCAACAGCCTCACCATGGCATCGCCAGGCGCCGGCAGCAGCAACCACCTGGCGAGCGAATACCTGCAGCAGCTCAGCGGCGCGAAGTGGACTACCTTGCACTACAAGGGCAACGCGCCGGCGACCGCCGACCTGCTGGGCGGGCAGGTGAACTTCAACTTCGACCAGCTCTCGGTGGCGCTGCCCTTCATCCATCAGGATCGCACGCGCGCGCTGGCTGTCAGCTTCGCCAAGCGGCAGCCGCAGCTGCCCGAGGTGCCGACCCTGAAGGAGGCAGGCTTCGACTTCACGGCCGAGACCTTCACCGGCGTGCTGGCGCCTGCAACCACGCCCAAGCCGATCGTCGCGACGCTGTCGGCCGCGCTGCAGAAGATCCTGGCCGGCAAGGACCTGGTGGGGGGCAACGCCGATGTGATGTTCGACAACCTGCCTTCCTCGATGCAGCAGATCAAGGCCGGCAAGCTCAAGGCCCTGGCCGTGACCAGCTCGCAGCGCTCGCCGGCCCTGCCCGACGTGCCCACGGTCGAGGAGGTCGGCGGCCCTGCACTTAAGGGCTACGAAGCGCGCGCATGGTCCGGCCTGCTGGCGCCCGCCGGCACGCCGCCGGAGATCTTGAATCGCGTCCAGCAAGAGGTCGCCAAGGCATTGGGCACTGCGGTCATCAAGGAGAGGTTGCTAGCCCAGGGCGCGATCCCGAGCGGGAACACGCCAGCCCAGTTCGCCGAGCTGATTGAGAGCGAACACGCCAGGTGGGCGAAGGTGGTGAAGGCTTCGGGTGCGAACGTGGATTAGCTCGCCCGTCAGGTGCCGACGCGCATGGGGCTGCCGAAGCGTTCACGGTACCAATCGGCAGCCTGCATGCGCGAAGACAGGTCGAGCCGATCGAGAATGCGCGCGACATGGCGCTTGACGGTGTGCGGGCTGAGGTCCAACGCGCGTGCGATCAGCTTGTTGCTGTGGCTGTCGGCCAGCAACGCGAGGACTTCCAGTTCCCGGGCACTGAGGCCTGCATCGTCGCCTGCCGAGGCAAGCGGCCGGTCGTGCGAGCCGGCCTTGTTTCGCCGTGCAGTATCGACCCACTGCCGCAACGCGGCCAGTCCTTCCCTCGGCATGGCATCGCCCCACGGCGCCTGCCAGAGGTTGGTCAAGACCTGCACCCCCATGAACAGGACCTCCCCGACAGCGCCGGTGGCCGATATGCGCTGGACCAGCGGCTCCAGCGCTTGCCAGGCCGCGGCAGGCGAACCATCGGCGAGTTCGGCGAGCGCCAGTTGTGTCCGGACTGTGGCGTCGAGGCTGATGGTGTCCAGCATGGCGGATCTCGCCACCAGCGCGCGAAGCGCCGTCAAGGCCTCGCCGACGCGGCCCTCGTGCAATGCCAGCTGTGCCTGGTAGGCGTGCAGGAGCATCTCCGTGTTCGGGGCCTCGCGGTCCGTCTTGATGTGAGCCGGCAGGTGAATGCGCACGGCCGCCCAGTCCCCGATGCCGGCAGAAGCCCGCACGACCATGCTCAGCATGGCCCGGGGCAGGTCGCTGGAATGGTCCAGCAGTGCCGCGTGCGCGGCGATGGCGTCGCGCGTCGCTCTCACGGCCTCCTTGTCGTCGGAGATCACCTGGTGCATGACCTTCAGCGTTGCAAGCCGGATACGCAAGCCTGTGGGCTGGCCCAGCCAATTGGAATCTTCCTCGATTCTCTGGAACGCGGCCTCCAGCTCGGCGAGCTTGCCCTGCGAGATGAGCAGCCACGCTTCCATCAGGTTCGCGTTGGCCTGCAACGACCAGTGTTCGTCGCCAGTGACGGCCCTGACGCTGAGGAGCAGGCGCTGAATCTGCACGCTCACGCCGGGGCGGCTGATGAGCATGTTGACCAGCGGCACGCAGCGAAACCACAGCTCGGCGCTGTTTCGCCGCGTCAGCACGTCGACCATCCTGGCCAGGTGTTTGCCGGGTCCATCCGCCGGCCCGTGGTTGGCCTCGTACCAGAAATCGAGCGTTTCGCTGAGGGTCTCGGCTTCGAGGTCCATGGGCTGTGCGCGAACCGCCCGGCTCAGGCGCCGGGCCTCTTCCATCTGGCCGCAGAAGAACATGGCCAGCGCCAGCATTGCCCGTGCGCGCTGCGCGTCGTCGTGCCGCCCCAGCGCGTCGAAGCCGGCCGCGGCGTGCTCCATGGCCGACCGTACCGCACGGTACTGGTAGTGCGGCCAGGCGCACAGGCCCCGGACATAGGCCAGCGAAGGCGACTGGGCCTGGATGTCGGCCGGGAACTGCTCGACGATGCGAATCACCTGCACGCCGTTGTCCCTGGCCAGCATGTCCGGCGCCGCATCGGCCAGGCCGCGCTGCGCCTCGTCCCAGGCGCCGGCACGCAAGTAGATGAGCGTGCGGCGAACGGGGTCTGGCTCGCCCTCGGCGGCACGGCGCATCAGCACCGGCACTTCCTCTGGATGAAACCTGCGCAGGCGCTCCTCCAGGAAGTCGCGAAAGAGGTTGTGCAGGCGCAGCGTCAGCGCCTCGCTGTCCTCGAGCACGGAGACGAACAGCCGCCGCCGTTCGATGTCCTCCAGCAATTGGGGCGCGCGCGGATTGCCGCTGACCTGCTCGCAGCGCCGCACCGTGAGTTCGGAGAGCACGGAGCAGCGCAGAAGAAATTCCTGCAGTTCGCCGGGAAGATGCTCAAGGACTTCGCTTGCCAGGTAATCGAACAGATGGCGACGGTTGTGCCAGACGCCCTTGGGCGCCGTCGCTGCCGATCGTTCCGATGCTTCGAGACTCAAGCAGAGCCCGGCAGCCCAGCCCTGGGTCCGGTCGAGCAGGCGCTCGGCCTGCTCGGGGTCGTCCCGCCCGGTGGCGTGGCGCCACAGGTCCTGTACTTCCTTCCTGGAAAAGCCCAGGGTGGTCTCGTCGAACTCGGCCACTTCGCGCCGCGCGCGCCAGCGCCCCAGTGCGAGCGGTGGCTCCACGCGCGAGGCGATCACGAGCGTCCAGTTCTGCGGCAAGCCGTCGAGCACATGGCCCAGGAATTCGAAGGCGCGGGCGTCCGCCACGGCATGCAGGTCGTCCAGCACGATCACGCCGCCTGATGTGTCCGTGGCTTCGAGCGCGTTGACCAAGGCAGACGCCGTCTCGCGCAGCCGGCCCTGGGCCACCAGCTCGAGCAGGGCCTCAGGGGCCAGGCGCCATGGGGGGTCAAGGGGTTCGAGCGCCTCGATCAGGTGGGAAAGGAGACGCTGGAGATCGTCTTCCTCGTCGGCAGTGACCCAAGCGACGGCGCAACCTGGAGGAAGCCGTTGCAACTGGCGCGACAGCGCAGCCGTCTTGCCGTAGCCCGCCGGCGCCACCAGAAGCACCAGGCGCCGGCTCGCCAGGGCATCGGCGAGCTGTTGTTCGAGCTTGCTGCGTTCGATCAGTCCACTGCGGAAGCGGGGTGTTTGGATCTTGGCTCGGGCAAGACTGACGGACTGCATAGGGAATGCGGACTATAGCTTTGCAAACCATCGTTCGCATGACGGCGCCCGGCTACAGCAGCCACTCGATCGGCAGCAGCGACAGGAAGTCGACCCACAGCCGCCGCAGGCCGCTGGTGTCGGGCTCGCTGCGGTAGCGTGTCTCGCCCTCGGGGCCGCGGTCGATCCATTCCAGCCCGCCGCTCGGGCCGGGCAGGCGCACCTCGTAGGCCAGCGTCGGTACCACCTGGTCGATCTGCACCCCCAGGCGCCGTGCGAGCGTGGGACTGTCGATTACCACGCCCATCTCGGTGTTGAGGTGCACCGAGCGCGGATCGAGGTTGAGCGAGCCGACGAAGACGCGGCTGCGGTCCACCGCGAAGGTCTTGGCATGCAGGCTCGCGGCCGAGCTGCCGCCGGGGTTGCGGCGCCTTTCCTCCTCCGGCCGCGGCGGCGTCGCGGCGCCTGGCTTGAGCTCGTAGAGGACGACCCCGCCGGCCAGCAGCTCCTTGCGGTAGCGGGCGTAGCCGGCATGCACCGCGGCAACGTCCGTCGCTGCCAGCGAATTGGTCAGCACGCGCACCACCACGCCGCGCCGGGCCAGCGCGGCGAGTTCCTGCGCGCCCTCCGCGCCGGGCACGAAGTAGGGCGACACCAGGTCCAGCTCGCGCCGGGGTTCGCCCATCGATTCCCTGAGCAAGGGGAACATGAGCTGCTGCTGCTCGCGCCCGTCGGACGCCTGCACCTTCGACGGCAGGTCGCTCACCACGCGGGCATCGGCCCACTCGAAGGGCAGGCGGCGCGCGGCCACCTCGCGCATCAGCGGCGTCTGGCGCACGGCCTCCAGATAGTGCTGCGTCTGCGGCTGCTGGCGCAGGCCGGCCCATTGCGCGAGCAGCCGCGCAGCCGCGTCGGGCGGCGGCTGGCCGAGCAGGGCAGCGGCGGGGTAGGCGGCCTCGCTGTTCCAGTACAGGTCGAACTGGCGCGAGACCTCGCGCACCACCGGCCCGACCGTGACGACATCGAGGTCCTGGAAGCCGAGGAGCTGGTCGGCGCCGTAGTATTCGTCGCCCACGTTGCGCCCCCCGACGATGGCGGCCTGGTTGTCCGCCGTGAAGGACTTGTTGTGCATGCGCCGGTTGACGCGCGAGAAGTCGAGCGCGAAGTCGCCGGCCCGGAGGCCGCGGTTGGCGAAGGGATTGAAGAGCCGGACCTCGAGCTTCGGATGCGCATCGAGCGCGGCCAGGGTGTCGTCCAGTCCGCTGGTGTTGTTGTCGTCGAGCAGCAGGCGCACGCGCACGCCGCGCTCGGCCGCCGCCCAGGCGGCCTCGAACAGGAGCTGCCCCGTGGTGTCGCCGCGCCAGATGTAGTACTGCAGATCCAGGCTGCGCTCGGCGGCCTGCGCGAGCGTCATCCGCGCCGCGAAGGCCTCGCGCGCGTCGATCAGCGGCAGGATGCCGGTGAGCCCCGGATGTGCGGCGAGCTCGGGTGCCAGGGCCTGGCCGAGGAAGGTGTCGTCGGTGCTGGTGAAGGCGGACGAGGGCGGGCGCTGGACCGTCGCCGGCAGCGACGCGCAGGCCGCGAGGAGGAGGGCCAGCGAAAGTGCAAGGAAGGCGCGCAGGGATCGCATGCCGGGAGCGTAACCGGCATGCGGGGCGAGAAGGCGCCTACAGCTTCGGAATGCGCAGCGTCTTGCTGATCATCAGCGTGCCCGAGAGCGCGAACAGCAGCGTCAGCGGATGCAGCGTCCAGGGCCCGAGCATCCACGCGCCGCCCCAGACCGCATCGCCGATGCGGCCCTGCCATGCCGCCCAGGCCAGCACGCCGACCAGCACCACGCTGGTCGGGATCGGCGTGCCCTCGAAGTACTTGACCTTGGCACCGCCTTCCGAGAGCGCCTCGGCCGTAACGTTGTAGCGCGCGAGCCGGCTCACGCCGCAGCAGACGAAGTAGGTGAGGATCAGGCAGTCCCAGCCGCCGTCCAGCCCGCCCGCGAAGCCGAGGGCAGCGGGCGCGACGCCGAAGGAGATCACGTCGGCCAGCGAGTCGAGCTCGCGCCCGAGGGCCGACTGCGTCTGCCGCCAGCGCGCGATGCGGCCGTCGAAGACGTCGAAGACGAAGGCGGCGGGCGCCAGCGCCGCCGCCCACATGAAATGCGCGAGCTGCTGGCTCCCGATGTAGGCCATCGCGAGGAAGACGACGCCGACGCCGCAGGCCGCATTGCCGAGCGTGAAGACGTCGGCCAGGTGGAAGCCGCGGATCATCGAGAAATGCTTGCGGGGCCGCGCCGCGACCGGGGTAGGGGTGGACATGGCTGTTCTTCAGTGGGACGGGATGCGACGCACCTTAGCGCAACTGCCGCGGGCCGCGTGTAGTCGCCGGTCGATGCCGGCGTGGGGGTTCAGGCCGGCGCCGCTGCGGTTTCGTGCGCCTCGGCGATGCAGGCGAAGCGCCGCAGCAGGCCGGTCGCGGTCTCGGTGCCGGCCACGCGACCGCGCAGTACGTCCGGGTCGGTGCCGAGCGCGCGCAGTTCCCCGGCCAGGTGGTCGACGTAGCCGCGCATCACCTCGGCATCGAACTCGGGATGGAACTGCAGGCCCCAGGCACGCGGCCCGACGCGGAAGGCCTGATGCGGCTCGAAGGCATTGCCCGCCAGGCGCACGGCGCCCGGGGGCAGCCGCAAGGCGCTCTGCCAATGCACCACCTGGACGTCGAAGTGCACGGGCATCTCACGCAGCAGCGCGTCGTCGGCGGCCTCGGGCGTCAGCTCGATCGGCACGGTGCCGATCTCGGGGCCGCCGGGATGGTTGCCGGCCTCGCCGCCCAGCGCATGCGCGAGCAACTGGTGACCGAAGCAGATGCCCAGGAACGGCGTGCCGTGCGCGACCAGTTGCGCCAGCCAGGCGCCGGTGGCCTCGCTCCAGGGCTCGCGGTGCGACACCATTTCGTGCGAGCCGGTCACGACGGCGCCCGAGATCTGCGCCGGCGGGGGCAGGGTGTCGCCGCGGCGCGGATCGAGCACGACCACAGGCAGGCCGATCGGGCCCAGGCCGGCCAGCACCCAGTGCTCGAAATCGCCGCGCTGCTCGCGCAGCGGACCGAAGGTATCGCCGGCCTTGATGATCGCCAGCGGTCGGGGAGAGGAGTCTTCCATGCGCCCGATCATGCCGCACGCTCGAAGGCCTGAATGGCCACTGGCACCTGCCGCGCCACCCGCAGCACCACGTCGCGCCGCTGCGGCGCCTCGCGCCAGCGCAGGCGCGCCTCGCTGTCCCAGTCCGGATGGCTGCGCGCGGGCTGGGCGGCGCGCACCAGCTCGGCGAGCGGGCGCCGGGCGGCTTCCAGGGGGGCCGGCGGTGCGTCCGCCGGCGTGTGGGCGGCAATGCGATCGACGGCCGCATGGCCGCGCTGCTCGAGCGCGCGCAGCAGCTTCAGCTGCCAGGCAGCGAGCACGACCAGCACGCGGTCTTCCACGGTGAGCTCGTGCACGTCGCGCAGCTTGTTGGCGAGCTTGCGGCCCAGCGGGCCGAAGCCCTGCGAGAGCGCGCCGCCGATGGCGCCGCCCAGGGCCGCGCCGGCCCCCAGCGACAGGCCGGCGAGCGCCAGGTCGGCCACCACGCCGACGGCGGCGCCCACCGCCACGCCCTTGCCGAGGAGGATGCCGGCGTCCTTCAGCGCCTCGGGGTGGAAGAAGTCCATGGTCCAGCGGCCTTCGATCAGCGGCAGTGGGGCCTCGTCGGCATCGTTCTCGCGAAAGCCGTAGAGGGCCAGCAGGTCGGAGGCGCAGCGCTGCGCCTTGTCGAACACGGCCTTCTGCAGGGCCGCGACCAGGCGCTCGCGGCTGCTCTCGATCTCGAACTCGACGGCCGAGGCTGTGCGCCGCATCGCCGCGGCATCGACCAGCAGCTCGGCGATGCGCTCGCCGGCCGCCTCGCGGCGCCGGGCGAATTCCTCGTCGAGGAAGGCGGCGATCCGGTCGAGCTGCGCGCGGCGCTCGCGCAGCAGGGTCGCGAGGTCGCGATAGAGCTCGCGCTCGGCGCCGACGAAGGGCGCGGCCGCGTCGAAGCGCACGACCACGTGCAGCCCGTAGGCCGAGAGCAGCTCTTTCCACGCGGCCTCGCGGCTGCCGGCCTCGCGCAGGAAGTTCAGCACCGGCAGCAGCGGCCGGGCGCAGGCGCCGAGCAGCTCGATCTCGGCGCGGAACTTGGGCAGCACCGGCTCGCGCGCATCGATCACCAGGAAGGCGGCATCGACCTCCAGCAGGGCGCGCAGCACCTTGGCCTCCTGCTCGAACACGCCATGCGCCTCGGGCCCGGCGAGGAAGCGGCGGATGCGCTCGGGCGGGGTGAGATCGCCGCGTTCGTCGAGGACGTCGATGTGCTCGCGCAGCGCGACGGCATCTTCCAGGCCCGGCGTGTCCAGAAAGCGCACGGCGGCGCGGCCGTCCACCTGCAGCTCGATGGCCTCGACGTGGCGCGTGGTGCCGGGCTGGTGCGACACCTCGCCGAAGTTGACGCGGCGGGTCAGCGTGCGCAGCAGCGAGGTCTTGCCGGCGTTGGTGTGGCCGACGACGGCGATGCGGATGGGTTCAGGAAAGCTCATGCCCATCCGCGCAGCGCGCCCCGGGGTTCGTCGCTGGCCTCGATGCGCTCGAGACCGGCATCGGCCAGCCAGGCATGCCAGCGGTTGCGCGCCTCCGGCGTGGCGCCGCTGCCCTGCAGCCACAGGCGGCATTCGCTGCTGAGCGCGGCCACTTCGCGCAGGAAGCGCTCGGTGCCGCGGTCGGGGCTGGCGGCGGCGTTGCAGCCGACCAGCACGCGCCGCGGCCGCAGGCGCGCCAGCAGGTCCAGCGCCTCGCGCCGGGCGCCGGCGCTGCCGTCGATGCGCAGCGCCTGCGCGCCCGCGGCATCGAGCGCGGCGGGCGGCCAGGGCAGCTCCTCGGGCAGCTCGAAGCCGATCGCCATCAGCGTGTCGCGGGTCTGGTCTGCGGCCAGGCCCGGCAGCGCGCCGTGCCGCGCGCTGCCGGGATCGGCATCGACGATCTGCCGCGGCGCCAGCGCGTCGAAGCGCGCCAGCAGCCGGCGGTGGTAGGGCTGCGACAGGTCGGGCTGCAGCGCCCGGCGCCGCGCGCGCCAGACCCCTGCGCACAGCAGTGCGAGGACGAGGCGCGGCAGCAGGCCGTAGACCAGGATGCAGCCCGTGAGCCACAGCGCCCAGTCGCGCTGGCCGGCCGCGGCGGCCCGGGGCGACAACACCGTCTGCGCATCCGGCACGGGGAAGCCCAACCACGCCGGTGCATGCCCCAGCCACTGGACGGCCTGCACGAAGAAGTCCGGGTCGAGGATGGTCGTTTCCCAGCTCAGCGTGTAGCTGCGAAAGGCCAGCGAGAAGAGCAGCACCGCCAGCACGACCGTGAAGGACAGCGACCAGATCACATGGCTCACGAAGCCCAGCGCCCAGGGCGCGAGCCGCGCGCGGACCAGCAGCCGCGTGGCCGCCCGCAGCAGCAGCGGCGCCTGGCCCCGGCGCCCGCCGGCGGCGCGTGCCGTGAGCGCGAGCCAGAGCCAGCCGAGGGAGAGGTTGAGGGAGCCCAGCGGCAGCAGCAGCCCGAGGAGCCACAGCAGCAGCGTCAACAGATGCAGGCCCAGCAGGCTGGCCAGCGCGACCACCACGTTGATGCTGCGCTCGCTGCCGCCGACCACGCTGCCGGCGAGCGTGAGGCTGCCGAGCACGATCAGGGCCACCAGGGCCAGCAGGACCCAAGGGGCCCAGGTGCGGGCGCGTGCCAGCTCATCCTGCAGGCCGATGCGCTGCCCGAGCAGGCGGGCGCGCTCGACGATCCGTCCGCCGCCGTCGGCGTAGAGCGCCATTGCCTCGCCCATCGCTTGCGCATCGTCGAGCGGGCCGGCCTCTTCGACCTGTTGCACGGCCTCGGCGATCGCCGCATCCTGAAAAGAAAAGGGGAGCGCTCCGGGATTCAACGGCTTCCTTCGAGAAGAGCGCGGAATTATGCCCGGGGGGGCCCCATGAAAAACGGGGCCACGATCGGCCCCGAGATCCCTGCCCGCGTGGGCAGGAACATGCGGCGCTGGTGGTGTCAGCGCAGCCCGAAGAAAGACAGGACGGCCACGACGACCACGACCAGACCGACGATGTAGATGATGGAATTCACGGCGCAGGCTCCTCTTGCGTTGAAGACCGCTCCAGAGTGCCAGCAACGGGCTGGCGGGCTGTAGTCGCCCGGCGTCGCGCACTGTAGGACTCGCCAGGATTCCGGGTCCCACGTCGTCGCCATCCCCGTCGCCATCCCCGTCGCCATCCCCGTCGCCATCCCCGTCGCCATCCCCGTCGCCATCCCCGTCGTCCTCGCCCAGGAAGCCGCCGCTCTGGTGCGCCCACAGCCGCGCATAGAGGCCGCCGCGGGCCAGCAGCGTCTGGTGGTCGCCCTGTTCGACCACGCGGCCCTGGTCGAGCACGATGAGCCGGTCCATGGCCGCGATGGTGGAGAGCCGGTGCGCGATCGCGATCACGGTCTTGCCTTCCATCAGCCGGTACAGGCTGGCCTGGATGGCGGCCTCGACCTCGGAGTCGAGCGCGCTGGTGGCCTCGTCGAGCAGCAGGATCGGCGCGTCTTTCAGCATCACGCGCGCGATGGCGATGCGCTGCCGCTGGCCGCCCGAGAGCTTGACGCCGCGCTCGCCCACGTGCGCCTCGTAGCCGCGGCGGCCGTTCGGGTCGCCCAGCGATTCGATGAAGTCGTGCGCCTCGGCGCGCTCGGCCGCCGCGCGGATCGCCGCCGCGCTCGCCTCGGGCCGGCCGTAGGCGATGTTGTCCGCCACCGAGCGGTGCAGCAGCGAGGTGTCCTGCGTCACCATGCCGATGTGGGCGCGCAGCGAGTCCTGCGTGACATGCGCGATGTCCTGGCCGTCGATCAGGATGCGGCCGCTCTCCAGGTCGTGGAAGCGCAGCAGCAGGTTCACCAGCGTGGACTTGCCGGCGCCCGAACGGCCGACCAGGCCGATCTTCTCGCCGGGCGCGACCGTGAGCGTGAGCTCGTCGATGACGCGGCGGCCGCCTTCGGCCGGGTCCAGGCCGTAGCGGAAGCTCGCGTGCTCGAAGCGCACCTCGCCGCGCGGCACGGCGAGCGTGGCGGCATCGGGCGCGTCGAGCACGGTGCGCTGGTGCGACAGCGTCTTCATGCCGTCCTGCACGGTGCCGATGTTCTCGAACAGGCTGGTCATCTCCCACATGATCCAGTGCGACATGCCCTGCAGCCGCAGCGCCATCGCGGTCGCCGCCGCCACCGCGCCGACGCCCACTGCGCCCTGCGACCACAGCCACAGGCCCATGCCCGCCATGCCGGCCGTGAGGCCCATGCTGAGCGTGTGGTTGGTGATCTCGAACGCGCTCACCAGCCGCATCTGGCCGTAGCCGGTGAGCATGAAGTCCTGCATCGCCGCGCGCGCGAAGCCGGCCTCGCGGTGCGCATGCGAGAACAGCTTGACGGTGGCGATGTTGGTGTAGGCGTCGGTGATGCGGCCGGTCATCATGGCGCGCGCATCGGCCTGCGCCTTGCCGATCTTGCCCAGCCGCGGGACGAAGAAGCACAGCGCGGCGATATAGAGCGCGAGCCAGATCGCGAAGGGCAGCATCAGCTGGCGGTCGAGCACGGCCGCCAGGATGATCATGGTGGCGACGTAGACCGTCATGGCCACCAGCACGTCGGCCAGCACGAAGAGGGTTTCGCGCACGGCCAGCGCGGTCTGCATGACCTTGGCGGTGATGCGGCCGGCGAACTCGTCCTGGTAGAAGGCCATGCTCTGGCCCAGCATCAGGCGGTGGAAGTTCCAGCGCAGGCGCATGGGCAGGTTCACTGCCAGCGTCTGGTGCTTGACGATGGTCTGCAGCGCCACCACGGCGATGCTGACAGCCAGCGCGATGCCCAGCCACATCAGCGTGCCGCCGCGCTCTTCCCACAGCCGCGCCGGCGCCTGGCCGCCGAGCCAGTCGACGATGCGCCCCAGCATCGCGAACAGCAGCGCCTCGAAGGCCGACATGGCGGCCGTGAGCAGCGCCATCGCGAGGATCTTCCCGCGCAGGCCTTCGGTGCAGGCCCAGAGAAAGGCAAAGAAGCCGCGCGGGAGGGCGGGTTCGGTGGTGGGGTAGGGTGGAGTAGTTTTTCGAAGTAGGTGAACAAGGGAGGCGGTCTCCGGTGAGGCGTCACTGTAGCGGGTGCCTATGTTTATGCGCCTTGCAAGGGATTCGCCAACCTCTCCCCAGGAAATCGATGAAGCTGCGCATCTTCGGCGCCATGTACTGCCGGCTCATATAAACCACAAACAGCGTCACCGGTGGCGCCGTGTACTCCGGCACCAACCGCACCAGCCGCCCCGCGCCCAGGTCCTCGTCCACCAGCCACTCGGGTAGAAAGGCCATTCCCATGCCCACCCGGACCGCATGCAGCGTGAGCGTGGTGTCGTCGGACTTCATCACCGGCTGCAGCCGCAGCGGCGCCTGCCGCCCACCCGGCCCCTTGAGCGTGAGCCCCTCGATGTTCACGTAGCTGGGCACGATGGCATGCAGCTTCGCCAGCTCGGCCGGCGTCGCAGGCCGGCCGGCGCGTGCAAGATAGTCCGGCGCGGCCACCAGGGGGAACTGCAGGCGGGTGAGCGGCCGCGCGATCAGGGCCGGCGAGGGTTCCTGCGTGGCGCGCAGCGCGAGGTCGTAACCGTCCGCCGCGAGGTCGACCTTGCGGTTCTCCAGGTGCATGTCGATCAGCACCTCCGGAAAGCGCTCGCGGTAGTCGGCCAGCACCCGCGCGATGCGCGGCGTGGCGCACCACACGGGCGCGCTGACCTTGAGCTGGCCGCGCGGCGCCTCGTTGCGGCGGCTGATCGTGGCCTCGGCCGCGTCGAGCAGGTCGAGCGCGCGCCCGCTCTGCTCGTACCAGGCGCGGCCGGCCTCGGTCAGGCTCAGGTGCCGGCTCGAGCGGTGCAGCAGCCGCGCGCCCAGCGATTGCTCGAGCTGCGCCACATGCTTGCTCGCCATCGGCGCCGAGATCTCCAGGCGGGCCGCGGCGGCGGCGAAGCTGCCCGCCTCAACGACCTCGCGGAAGACGCGCAGGCTGGTCAGTCGGTCCATGTTCGATTTCCTGGGAAGAAAGGATTCGATGCATCCTAGCCTGTCGATTTCCCCACGGGAAATCCCTAGACTGGCAGCCAAGGAGCATTCCATGACCATGAGCACGACCCGCGACACCCTTCCGACCTATTTCATCTCTCACGGCGGCGGCCCCTGGCCGTGGATGAAGAAGGAGATGGGCGATGCCTACGCGCAGCTCGAAGCCGCGCTGGCCGACATGCCGCGCCAGATCGGCCGCACGCCCGACGCCATCCTGATGGTCTCGGCCCACTGGGAGGCCCCGGCCTTCACCGTGATGGGCAACCCCAAGCCGCCGATGATCTACGACTACGGCGGCTTCCCCGAGCACACCTACCAAGTGCACTACGACGCCCCCGGCTCGCCCGCGCTGGCGCGCCGCGTGCAGGGCCTCGTCGAGGCGGCGGGCCTGCCCGCGGCCTTCGATGCCGAGCGTGGCTTCGACCACGGCATGTTCTCGCCGATGGCCGCGATGTACCCGAAGGCCGAGGTGCCGGTGGTGCAGCTGTCGCTGCGGCGCGGGCTCGATCCGGCCGAGCACGTGGCGCTGGGCCGCGCGCTGGCGCCGCTGCGCGACGAGAACGTGCTGATCGTCGGCAGCGGCCTGAGCTACCACAACCTGCGCAACTTCGGCCCGCAGGCGCACGAGCCGTCGAAGGCCTTCGACGACTGGCTGGCGCAGACCGTGAATGCGGCGCCGGCGCAGCGCATCGAGCGCCTGCTGGACTGGTCGCAGGCGCCCGCGGCGCGCATCGCGCATCCGCGCGAGGAGCACCTGATTCCGCTGATGGTCGCCGCCGGCGCGGCCGGGGAGGATGCGGGCATGCGCATCTACCACGAGGAGGCCTTCATGGGCGGGCTCGTGGTGTCCAGCTACCGCTTCGGCGCCGCGGCGGGTGAAGCGGCGGGTGAAGCGGCCTGAGCGGGGTCTGCACGGCCGCTGCAAAATGGGCGGGTGAGCGATCTACTTTCCCATCCTGACCCCGAGGCCGATGCCGCCGCGCATCGCCAGATCGCGCGCATTGCCGCGCTCTCCACCTCCCACGATGCCCTCCACGCCGGCCGGCGCGTGCGTTGGCGCCGCTTCGGCAGCGACAACACGCAGCCGCCCGTGGTGCTGCTGCACGGCGGCCATGGCAGCTGGATGCACTGGCTGCGCAACATCGAGGCGCTCTCGGCCGCGCACACGCTGTGGCTGCCCGACATGCCGGGCTTCAACGAGTCCGACACGCCTCCCCCGCCCTCGGGCGGCCAGACCGCGCTGGACCCATCGCTCGATGCACTGGTCGCCACGCTCGACAGCCTGGTCGGTGCGCAGACCGAGATCGATCTCGGCGGCTTTTCCTTCGGCGGCCTGGTGGCCGCGAAATTCGCACTGCGGCGTGGCGGTATCCGGCGCCTGGCCCTGATGGGCAGCGGCGGGCACGGCACGGTGCGGCGCATGACGGCGGAAATGATCAACTGGCGCGCCGCCAAGGACCGCAACGAGGAGCGCGCCGCGCTGTTGCACAACCTGGGCGCGCTGATGCTGCACGACCCGGCCGCGATCGACGCACTGGCCTTCGCCATCCACGATGCCTCCTGCCACGGCACGCGCTTCCGCAGCAAGGACGTCTCGATGGCCGGCGGGCTGCAGCCGGCGCTCGACGCTTTTGGCGGACCGACCTTGCTGCTGTGGGGCGAGCACGATGTGACGGCCGACGCGCACCCGCTGGTAGCGCAGCTGGCGGCGGGCCATGCGCGACGCGAGGGCGTCGTGATCGACGGTGCCGGCCACTGGGTGCAGTACGAGCGCGCGGACGCGGTGAACGCGCGGCTCGCGCGCTTCTTCGCGTCCTGAGGGAGTCCTAGAGCGGGATCGAGCCAGTGTGGCGCTGCCAGAAGGCAGCGTCGGGGAACATGCCCGCAGCGGCCGCCGCGTTGTCCTCCATGTGCTCCGGCCAGGTGGTGCCGGGGATGGTGCAGGTCACGGCCGGATGGCTCAGCACGAACTTCAGCAGCAGCTGCGCCCAGCTCCCGCAGCCGATCTCGCCGGCCCAGCCGGGCAGGGGCTGTGCGCGCAGCCGGCGCAGCAGCCCGCCGCCGCCGAAGGGCATGTTGACGATCACCGCCATGCCGCGCTCGGCAGCCAGGGGCAGCAGGCGCTCTTCGGCCTGGCGCGCTTCGATCGAGTAGTTGATCTGCAGGAAGTCGAGCGGCTCGGCGCGCAGCACCGCCTCGACCTCGGCATAGGCCGAGGCGGTGTAGTGCGTGATGCCGATGTAGCGCACGCGGCCCTGCGCCTTCCAGTCGCGCAGCGTCGCCAGGTGGGTGCGCCAGTCGACCAGGTTGTGCACCTGCAGCAGGTCGATGCGCTGCGTGCGCAGGCGCTGGAAGGACTGCTCCATCTGCGCGATGCCGGCTTCGCGGCCGGAGGTCCAGACCTTGGTGGCGAGGAAGGCCTTCTCGCGCTGCCCGCTCGCGGCCAGCAGCGCGCCCACTACGGACTCGGCGCGGCCGTACATCGGCGAGCTGTCGATCAGCGAGCCGCCGGCGGCGAACAGCGCATCGAGCACGCCCGGCAGGCGCTGGTGTTCGGCACTGCCGGGGCTGACATCGAAGCCGAGCCAGGTGCCGCAGCCGATCACCGGCAGGGCTTCGCGGGTGGAGGGAATGGGGCGAGTGGTCATGGGTGTCATGGCTTTTCCACATGATCGTCCTGGACTCGGAAAAAGAAAACCAGAGCACCCAGGAATACTGTATAAAAATACAGTTATACGGATCATCATGGGCCTGCCTTCCTTCGACTCCTTTTCCACCGCCGCCCGTTACAAGGTCTGGCGCGGGGACACGCTGGGCCTGGCCGATGGGCAGGTCATCGGCACGGGGCATGCAGCGCTCGATGCGCAGTTGCCGGGAGGCGGCTGGCCGGTGGGCGCGATGACGGAGCTGCTGCAGGCCGCGCCCGAGGCCCATGCCTGGCAACTGCTGCTGCCGGCGCTGGCGCAGGCGGTGCAGGGCGGCGCAGGGCCCGTCGCGCTGATCGGCGCGCCGCACGAACCCTTCGGCCCTGCGCTCGCGGCTCAAGGCCTGCCTGTGGAAGCGCTGCTTTGGATCCGTAGCGAGGCATCGGCCGCGCGGCTCTGGGCCTGCGAACAGGCGCTGCGCTGCGCCGAGGTGGCCGCCGTGCTGGCCTGGCTGCCGCAGGCACGGGTGGGCGAGCTGCGGCGGCTGCAACTGGCCGCGGCGCAGCACGACCGCCTGCTGTTCGTGTTTCGCCCGGACACGGCCGCCCATTCGGCGTCGCCCGCCCGGCTGCGCCTGCAACTCGCCGCCTGCGCCGCAAACGCCGCGCAGATCGACGTCCACATCCTCAAGCGCCGCGGCCCGCCGCTGGCGGCGCCCCTGCAACTGCCGGCACGCAGCGAGCGCATGACGGCGCTGCTCGCGGCCAGCCAGCTCAGGCGCAAGCTGCGCCAGCAGCAGGAGGGCAGGCTGCCACCCAAGACCGAAGGCGCGACCGTGCTCCGCCTCGGCCTTCACGCGGAACAAGGCCATGCACTGGATCGCATTGCGCTGGCCGCCTGAGATCGCCGCCGCCCAGGAGGTGCCGCTGCCGTCCCCCGAGGCCCTCGGCTGGTGGGCCCTGCAGTTCACGCCGCGTGTCGCCTGGGTCGACGGCGAAGCCCTGCTGCTCGAAGTCTCGGCCTGCGAGCGGCTGTGGGGCGGGCGCCTGGCGTTGATGCGCGAGATCGCGCGGCTCAACCCGGTGCCGGAAGTCCCCGTGCAGCGCGCGCAGGGTGCGACCAGCCCGGTCGCGCTGGCGCGGCTGCGCATGTTCGCGCGCGGCGAGCAGCCGCCGTACGAGCTGCCGTCCGGCCTGCCGCTCGACACCTTGAGCGCGGCGCGCGATCACCTCGAGGTTTTGGCGCATCTGGGCTGCCGCAACTGGGGCGATGTCGAGAAGCTGCCACGCGGCGGCCTCACGCGCCGCTTCGGCAAGGCATTGCGCGCGGCCCTCGACGTGGCCTACGGCCTCGCACCCGACGGCCATGAGTGGCTGCAGCTGCCCGATGTGTTCGAGCAGAAGCTGGAACTGCCCGCGCTGGCCGAGGGCGCGCCCGAGCTCATGTGGTCGGCCAACCGCCTGCTGGCGGCACTGCAGATCTGGCTGCGCGCGCGCCAGCGCGGCGTGGTGGCGATCGAGCTGCAATGGACGCTGGACCTGAAGCGGCTAAACGGCGTCACGCTGCCGCCGCACCAGCAGCTCACGGTGCGCACGGCCGAGCCCACGCAGGACATGGCGCACCTGCGGCGCCTCCTGTCCGAGCGGCTCGCGCTCACGACGCTGGCCGCGCCGGCGAGCTGGCTGCGCCTGCGCTCGGTCGAGACCGCGCCCTGGGCCGGCGCCAGCACCAGCTTCCTGCCCGAAGACAACCGCAAGGGCGACAAGCTGCACGAGCTGGTCGAGCGGCTCAGCGCGCGGCTGGGGCCGCAGCAGGTGCTGCGCGCGGTCGCCCAGGCCGACCACCGGCTCGAGTGCCGGCAGGCGTGGCGGCCTGCATTGCACAAGCCGCAGGCTGCTGCCTCGCCGCCGCCGGCTTCGCAGTCGGCGGCTCGACCGACGCCGGGCCGTCCCAAGGCGGTCGATGGCCCCGTCGGGGAGCCGGGCGCCATCTACCCCTCCTGGCTGCTGCGCGAGCCCTTGCGGCTGGAGGTGCGCGACGGCCATCCCTGCTTCCGCGGCGTGCTGCGCAAGCGGGTCGGGCCGCAGCGGCTGGAGGTCGGCTGGTGGGGCGGCCCGGGGCAGGGCGCGGAAGAGGGCGGCCACCCGGCCGTGCGCGACTACTACATCGCCGAGAGCCCGGAGGCGGGCCTGGTCTGGATCTTTCGCGAGCGGCCTTCGGCCTTCCTGTCCGACGAGGCGCCGCGCTGGTTCCTGCAGGGGCTCTATGCCTGAGCGAGGGAGCAAGACCATGCCCGAGCTCAGCGACAAGCAGATCCTGAAGCGCAAGCGTGCCTCGGCCACGGTGCATGCCTTGCCGCCGCGGCTGTCACAGCCGGAAGCCGGGCCGCCGATGCCACCGGGGCTGCCGGTACTGCCCGCCTACGCCGAGCTGCACTGCCTCACGAACTTCAGCTTCCAGCGCGGAGCCTCGCATCCCGAAGAGCTCGTGCAGCGCGCCTACGCGCTCGGCTACGAGGCGCTCGCCATCACCGACGAATGCTCGGTGGCCGGCGTGGTGCGCGCGCACGAGGCGCTGCGGGAGCTCCTCGAGGAGCTCGATCCTTCGCAACGGCATCCCTTCCGGCTGCTGTTCGGCAGCGAGTTCCGCTTCGAGCGCTTCAAGCTGGTGGCGATCGCGCACGATCTCGAAGGCTGGGGCAACCTCTGCGAGTTCATCACCGCCGCGCGCACCACGGCGCCCAAGGGCAGCTACCACGTGAGCTGGGACGAAAGCGACGTCGCCTCGCTGCGCGATTGCGAAATCCTCTTCGTGCCCCTGCGCACGCCCGGCGCCATGCCCGACGCCGAAGCGCTCTGCGCCGACGTGGCCCAGGTCGCGCGCCTCTTCGCGGGCCGCCTCTGGATCGCGGCTGAGCTGCCCAACGAGCTCGACGACGACCTCTGGCTCGTCACGCTGCTGCAGGCCGGCGCACAGGCCGGCGTGCCGCTGGTGGCGGCCGGCGACGTGCACATGCACGTGCGCTCGCGCAAGCCGCTGCAGGACGTGATCACGGCCGTGCGCGAGGGCAGGCCGGTCGCCGAATGCGGCTTCGCGCTGCAGCCCAATGCCGAGCGGCACCTGCGCTCGCGGCTGCGCCTGGCCAACCTCTATCCGGCCGAGCTGCTGATCAACACGCTCGAAGTCGCGCGGCGCTGCAGCTTCGACCTGGACGTGATCCGCGAGCACTACAAGTACCCGCTCGAGAACGTGGCGAACGGCGAGACGCCGGCGCAGACGCTGGTGCGCAAGACCTGGGAGGGGGCGCGCGAGAAGTATCCGCAGGGCCTTCCGGAGAAGGTGCGCAGGCAGATCCAGCACGAGCTCGACCTGGTCATCGAGATGCACTACGAGATGTTCTTCCTCACGGTGGAAGACATCGTTCGCTTCGCGCGCTCCCAGGGCATCCTGTGCCAGGGCCGCGGCTCCTCGGCCAATTCGGCAGTCTGCTACTGCCTGGGCATCACCGCCATCGACCCCGAGACCGGCCACCTGCTGTTCGAGCGCTTCCTGAGCCGCGAGCGCCGCGAGCCGCCCGACATCGACGTCGACTTCGAGCACCAGCGGCGCGAGGAGGTGATCCAGTACATCTACCAAAAGTATGGCCGCGACCGCGCCGCCATCGCTGCGGTCGTGATCTGCTACCGCTCGCGCAGCGCGCTGCGCGACGTGGGCAAGGCGCTGGGCATCGATGCCCGCCTGGTCGACGAGTTCGCCAAGGACCACTACTGGTTCGATGGCGTGGTGCTCGACCAGCGGCTGCAGGAGGCGATGCAGCGCACGGGCGTGCAGGAAGCCATGCCCAGGCTGCTGCAGTGGATCGAGCTCACCCAGCAGCTGCGCGGATTTCCGCGCCACCTGAGCCAGCATGTGGGCGGCTTCGTGCTCACGCAGAGCAAGCTCACGCGCCTGGTGCCGGTGGAGAACGCCTCGATGAAGGACCGCTCCGTCATCCAGTGGGAGAAGGACGACCTCGAGGCCATGGGCATGCTGAAGGTCGATGTGCTCGCGCTGGGCATGCTGAGCGCGATCCGGCGCACGCTGGCGCTGGTCAACGGCTGGCGCGGCACGGCGATCGAGATGCACCACATCCCGAACGACGACGAAGCCGTGTTCGACATGATCTGCGATGCCGACACCATCGGCGTGTTCCAGATCGAGAGCCGCGCGCAGATGTCGATGCTGCCGCGCCTCAAGCCGCGCAGCTACTACGACCTGGTGATCGAGGTCGCCATCGTGCGGCCCGGGCCGATCCAGGGCGGCATGGTGCATCCGTACCTCAAGAACCGCGAGAAGGTGCGCAAGGGCAGCGAGATCGACTACCGCTATCCCGACCTCATCCCCGCGCTGGGCCGCACCCTCGGCGTGCCGATCTTCCAGGAGCAGGTGATGCAGATCGCGATGATCGCGGCCCGGTTCACGCCCGACCAGGCGGATCGCCTGCGCCGCTCGATGGCGGCCTGGAAGCGCAAGGGCGGTGTCGAGAAGTTCCGCGATCCGCTGGTCGACGGCATGATCCGCAACGGCTACGACAGCGAATTCTCCGAAGCCATCTTCAAGCAGGTCCAGGGCTTCGGCGAATACGGCTTTCCTGAAAGCCATGCCGCCAGCTTCGCGCTGCTGGTGATCGTGAGCAGCTGGCTCAAGCTGCACGAGCCCGCCTGCTTCCTGGCCGCCATGCTCGATTCGCAGCCCATGGGCTTCTATTCGCCCTCGCAGCTGGTGCAGGATGCCAGACGGCATGGCGTCGAGGTGCGCCCCGTGGATGTGACCGCCAGCGACCTGGACTGCACTCTGGAGTCTCTTGCTCCTTCCCTCTGGGGCAGGTTGGGATGGGGCAGCAGCCCCGCAAAGCATCCCCCGCTTCGAACATCGCCAAGGCAACCCCCACCAACCCGCCATACGCCTAGGCCTGCGCCGCATCGCCACCCTCAGCGAAACCGGCGCCACCCGCATCGTCGAAGCCCGCACCCAGGCCCCCTTCACCAGCACCGAAGACCTGGCCCTGCGCGCCGAGCTCGACGCCAAGGACATGGCCGCGTTGGCCGCCGCCGATGCGCTGCTGACGCTCTCGGGCCACCGGCGCCAGCAGGTCTGGGACGCCACCGCGCAGCGGCGCGCGCCGGCGCTGCTCAAGGGCGTGCCCATCCTCGAGCGCGCGCTGCAGCTGCCCCTGGCGCCCGAGGGCGAGGAGATCGTCGGCGACTACGCCTCGCTGGGCTTCACGCTGCGCCGCCATCCGCTGGCGCTGCTGCGCCCACGGCTCGCGCGCATGAAGCTCTCGAGCGCCGAGCAGCTGCGCGACCTGCCCAGCGGTCAGACCGTGCGCGCCTGCGGCATCGTCATGGGCCGCCAGCGCCCGCAGACCGCCAACGACACCATCTTCGTCACGCTCGAGGACGAGACCGGCAACGTCAACGTGATCGTCTGGAAGCACGTGGTCGAGGCCTGGCGCGAGCCGCTGCTGAAGTCGCACCTGCTCGCGGTGCAGGGCACCTGGCAACGCGACGTGGACAGCGGCGGCGAGGTGCGGCACCTGGTGGCCACCGGCTTCCGGGACCTGACGCCGCTCTTGGGGCGGATCGCGAAGAACAGCAGGAGCCGGGACTTTCACTGAGGCCCGCGGCCGCCGCGCGGCGATGCCCGCCATGCGCACGGCCGCACCGCCATGGTGCCTCTTCCCGGTGCAAACCCGGGGAACAAAAGCACCGAAATTAAGTATTCTCTACATTAATTTGTAGAAGTCGCTTACTTAACTGCCGGCACGCTTTCTGCAACGCCCCGCGTCGTGCAAGCCGCCGTCACCCACGAGGAAAGTCCATGACCGCCTACGCCTACAACGCCTGGTACCCGCTCGCCTGGTCGCGGGACATCGGACGCGAGATCGTCGCGCGCCGCGTGCTCGAGGAGGACCTCGCGGTCTACCGCACGGAGGAGGGCGCCGTCGCCGCGCTCGAGGACGCCTGCCCGCACCGGCTGGCGCCCCTGACCATCGGCCGGCTCCAAGGCAATGCCATCCAGTGCGGCTACCACGGCCTCACCTTCGACTGCAGCGGCCGCTGCGTGCACGCGCCGGGCATGCCGCGCGTGCCGGAGAGCTTTCGCGTTCGCAGCTACCCCACGGCCGAGAGCATGGGCATGGTCTGGGTGTGGATGGGCGATGCCGACAAGGCCGATCGCAGCCAGGTGTTCCGCCTGCCGCAGTACGACGACCCCGCCTACAGCGTGGTCGAGGGCGACGCGCTGCTCGTGCAGGCCAACTACCTGAGCCTGGCAGACAACCTCTGCGACCCGACCCACGTGGTCTACGTGCACCAGACCACCCTGGCCAGCGCCGGCCGCGAGGAGACGCGCGTGCAGCACGAGCGCCAGGGCAACACGGTCGTGACCTGGCGCTGGGTGATCGACGGCCCGCTGATCCCGATCTTCGAAGGTCTCAAGAACTTCGAAGGCAACGTGGACCGCTGGCACTACTACCACTACCACGCCCCCAGCATCGCGGTGATCGACTTCGGCTCCGCCCGCACCGGCACCGGCGCGCCCGAGGGCAACCGGGACGACTGCATCCAGATGTACGCCTGCCACTTCATCACGCCCGTCGACCAGCGCAGCTGCATTCAGCACTGGCTGTGCCTGAAGAACTCGCCGGCCGACCCGGTGATCGACGAGCGCCTGCGCAACAACCTGCGCATGGCCTTCCAGGAGGACAAGCGCATGCTCGAGGCGATCCAGCGCAACGAGGACAAGCCGCGCCAGTGGCACCGCATCAACCTCGGCCTCGACGGCTCCTCCATCAAGATGCGACGCATCGTCGAGGAGATGGCCGCCGAATGAAGTTCTCCCCCAGGTTGGCTCACTTCGTGTAGCCGCCCACCCCCTCACCGGGGGCAACACCAGCGGCCCGGCAAAGCCGGTTCCGCGGTGTTCCCCGGCTGGCTTGCACAGCTTCGAAGCGACTGATTGAGCCACGAGCCGCTACCTTCTTCTTTTTCTCCGTCCCCAGCCATCGCCATAAAGGACTCCGCCATGACTCTCACGCTTTCCGCGTCCGCCCGCCTGCTGGCGGCCAGCCTCTGCCTCGTGGGCGCGCACGCCGCCGCGCAGGGCACGATCAAGATCGGCGAGATCAACAGCTACAAGGCCCTGCCGCAAAACCTGGTGCCCTACAAGCAGGGCTGGCTGCTGGCGCAGGAAGAGATCAATGCCGCGGGCGGCGTGCTCGGCGGCCGCAAGCTGGAGACCGTGTTCCGCGACGACAACGGCAACCCCGGCGACGCGGTGCGCATGGCCGAGGAACTGCTCGCGCGCGAGAAGGTCGACATCCTCTCGGGCGTGACGCTCTCGCACGTCGGGCTGGCGCTGACCGACTTCGCCAAGCAGAAGAAAACCTTCTTCCTCGCCTCGGGCCCCTTGAGCGACAAGGTCGTGTGGGACAACGGCAACCGCTACACCTACCGCCTGCGTTCCGGCACCTATGCGCTCTCCGCCTCGGTGATCGGCGAGGCCGTCAAGCTGAAGAAGAAGCGCTGGGCGCTGGTCTACCCCAACTACGAGTACGGCCAGGCGGCTGTGGCGGCCTTCAAGGAGAACATGAAAAAGGCGCAGCCCGACGTCGAGTTCGTGGCCGAGCAGTCGCCGCCGCTCGGCAAGATCGATGCCGGTGCCGTGGTGCAGGCGCTGGCCGATGCCAAGCCCGACGCCATCTTCAACGTGATGTTCGGCAGCGACCTGACCAAGCTCGCGCGCGAAGGCAAGACCCGCGGCCTGTTCGAGGGCCGCGAGGTGGTGAGCCTGCTGACCGGCGAGCCCGAGTACCTCGACCCGCTGAAGGACGATGCGCCCGCCAACTGGATCGTCACCGGCTATCCCTACGCCAGCATCGACACGCCCGAGCACAAGGCCTTCCTCGCCGCCTACCAGAAGAAGTACAACGACTATCCGCGCCTGAACTCGGTGGTGGGCTATGCCACGGTGAAGGCGATCGCCGCGGGCATTCAGAAGGCCGGCTCGACCGACACCGAGAAGCTGATCGTGGCCTTCAAGGGCCTGCAGTTCGACTCGCCTTTCGGGCCGGTGGTGTTCCGGCCGCAGGATAACCAGTCGACGCTCGGCATCTTCGTGGGCCGCACCGCGGTGAAGGACGGCAAGGGCGTGATGCCCTCGGGCACCTACCTCGACGGCGCGAAGCTGCAGCCGGCCGAGGAGCAGATCCGCAAGCTGCGCAATCCTTCGTGAGCGCGGCATGAGCGCAACCCTCCCGCCCATCGGCTGCAACGGCCGCGGCGCGCAGGCCTCTTCGCTGGAGCGGCCGGTGTCGCTGGCCGAGCCGACCATCGAGGAGCAGTTCCGCCTGGTGCGCGAGAGCGGCGCCTTCGACTGCTTCGACCGCCTGCCGATGCCGGGCCAGGTCGATACCTATCTGCGCTGCATCGAGCGCTTCGGCCTGCCGGTGCACACCGCGAGCTGGTTCTATGCGCTCGGGCGCGACGAGGCGCTGCTGTCCGACAAGCTGCGCCTGGCCGCCGAGGTCGGCGCACGCACCCACAACATCATGCTGCACTGGCACGACGCGACGGGCCGGCCCATCGGCAACGACGAGGTGGCGGACTTCTACCTGCGCGCCTACGACGAGGGCATGGCCCGCGGCGTGGAGCCCGCCTTCGAGCTGCACGTCAACATGTGGAGCGAGGACCCGCGGCGCGTCGCGCCGGTGGCCGGAGCGGTGCGCCGGCGCGGCATCCCCTTCCACTTCACGCTGGACTACAGCCATGGGATCTTCAAGATCGGCAACGCGCAGGAGCTGGCGATCTGCGGGCTGACGGAAGACGTCGCCTCCGGCCGCGCGGTGCTCGACCCTTTCCAGCCCGGCAACTTCGTCGACCAATGGCTCGAGATGGGCATCGTGCGCTGGCTGCAGGTGCGCAGCGTGGCGCCGAACGGGCCGCGCAACATCTGGTCTGTGGGCGATTCGGGAGAGGCGGTCGCGGCCGTGCCCGAGCATTCGATCTTCCCGTACACCAAGGGCGAGCCGGGCCGCGGCATCCTCTATCCCTTCACCGAGCCGGCGCCCGGCGAGTGGCATTCGCCCTGGGACGCGGGTGCGCTTGCCTGCACGCGCGAGGTGGTGCGCAAGGTGCTGGCCTACCACCGCACCCACGAAGACTCGCCGCTGCGCTGGATCACCACCGAGATGATCAACCTGCCGGACTATGCGCACAACGCGCGCTTCTCGCTGATCGGCCAGAACGCGGCAATCGCGCGCTTCGTGCGCGAGCAGTGGGCCGCGCTGGCGGGCCCTGCTTGATCACTTCTTCTTGACGGCGGCCCTGCGACGCGGCTTGGTCGCGGCCTGCGGCTCGCCCGTCTCGGCCGCCTCATCCGCTTCGTCGCGCACCGCGAGCATGCTCAGCACCACATCGCCGATGTGCGCGCGCCAGGCCGCGCGCCGCCGCGGGCTCATCAGGTCCGCGCCGATCCAGGTGGCGCAGGTGTACTGGTTCGAGAGATAGAAGAAGCCGAGCGACATGATGGTCATGAGCACATGCTCGGACGACAGGTCGCGGCGGAACACGCCCCGCGCCTGCCCGCTCTCCAGCAGCGTCGCGACCGTCTGCAACAGCGGCAGCGTGGCGCGCTCCACCACCTGCGGCGCCTGGCGGATGTGCTTACCGCGCAGCAGGTTCTCGTTCATCAGAAGCCGCACCAGGTTGGGATGCGAGAGGTAGTGGTCCCACGAGTGCAGCACCAGCTGGCGCATGCCTTCCACCGGGTCCTCGGGCGTCACGAACTCGCGCTGCGCGCCGATCATGTCTTCGTAGATCTTCGCCAGCACCGCCTGGTAGAGGCGCTCCTTGTTGCCGTAGTAGTAGTACAGCATGCGGTCCACCGTGCCGGCCGCGGCGCTGACGCGCTCGATGCGCGCGCCGGCGAAGCCATGCTCCGCGAACTCCTCGACGGCTGCATCCAGGATGCGGGTCTCCAGCAGGTCCGTGCGCTCGCGCCGCAGGCGCCGCCGTGTGGGGCCGCCTTCCGCGATCGGCGCAGGCTCGTCCGCGCGTGCGGCAAGGCGGCCGGTGCGGGGGGCGGAAGGGGATCGTTCAGGCACGGTGGATCGCTCCTTGTCGTTCGGGTCCGGGCGGCGGATGGTGATGCATTCTCTCGCATGGCTGTCGAGGATTAGGGGGACATCCCCTATCAGCGCGCAGCCGCGAAGCCGAGCGGCGGCGGGCGCCTGCGCACCACCTGCGCCTTCACCACCGAGGTGTTGGTCTCGGCCTGGTCGGCGATCCGGTCCAGCACCCGGTCCAACTGCTCGATGGAGCGCACGAACAGCCGCGCGACGAAGCAGTCCTCGCCGGTGACCTTGTCGCATTCGCAGATCTCCGGCGTCTGCTCGATCAGCTTCTGCACCGCCTGCAGCTTGCCGGGCAGGGGCCGGATGCGGACGATGGCCTGCAGCGGGTAGCCCAGCGCCTGCGGGTCGAGCGCCAGCGTGTAGCCGCGGATCTGGCCGCGCTCTTCCATCCGCTTGGGCCGTTCCGACACGCTGGGCGGGGACAGACCGACTGCCTGCGCCAGGTCCTTGAGCGAGAGGCGGGCGTTGGCGAGCAGGGCCTCGACGATGCGCTGGTCGATGGTGTCCATCATGGAGCTTTCCTCGGGCAAAAGGGCCGGTGGCCTCAGAAGCAAAGGAGTATGTGCCTATTCGCCTTGCTTTGGCCATGGATGGCCCGTGCGGTCGATGGCATCCTTCATCGCATCGCGACGACGAAGAGGCCAGGCATGAACAGCAGAACCCACGGCACGCTCGAGATGAGCGCCGCGATGGCGATCTCCGGAACCATCGGCTGGTTCGTGGTGCGCTCGGGCCTGCCGATCGTGGACCTGATCTTCTGGCGCTGCGTGTTCGGCGCCGCGACCCTGCTGGTGGTCTGCGTCGCGCTGGGCCTCCTGCGCGGCCTGTCGCTGCGCATCGTCGGCCTGGCGGCGCTGGGCGGCGCTGCCATCGTGCTCAACTGGGTGCTGATCTTCGCCTCGTACAGCCGTGCTTCCATCTCGGTCGCGACGGCGGTCTACAACACCCAGCCCTTCATGCTGGTCGCGCTGGGCGTGCTGTTCTTCTCCGAGCGGCTCACGGCAACCAAGCTGCTGTGGCTCGCGCTCGCCTTCATCGGCATGCTGCTGATCGTGCAGGCCAAGCCCGGCGCCGGCCAGCCGGGCTCGGACTACGGCACCGGCATCCTGATGGCGCTGGGCGCGGCCTTCCTGTATGCGCTGGCCGCGGTCATTACCAAGAAGCTCGACGGCACGCCGCCGCATCTGATCGCGCTGGTGCAGACCTGCGTCGGCATCCTGATGGTCGCGCCCTTCGCGCACCTCGATGCGCTGCCCGCCGATGCGGGCAGCTGGGCCACGCTGGCCACCATGGGCGTGGTCTACACGGGGCTGGTCTACATCCTGCTGTACGGCGCGATCCAGAAGCTGCCGACGCCGCTGACCGGGGCGCTGTCCTTCATCTACCCGGTGGTCGCGATCGGCGTGGACTTCCTGGCCTTCGGGCACCGGCTGCAGATCGCGCAGTGGATCGGCGCGGCAGCGATTTTGCTGGCCGCGGCGGGCATGAACCTGGGATGGGCCTTCCCCCTGGTGCGGGCGCGCGATCGGCGCAAGCAGGAGGCGCTTCGCGGGCTTCGATGAGGCGCCCTTTCACTGGATCCGGACGACCTCGGCCTGGGGCCGTGCCTGCGGCTCCAGGCTGGAGCTGCGCATGAGCTTCTCGCCCTCGCGGTAGAAATACCAGCAGCCGTCGTCGGGGTTGCGCGCATCGGAGAGCCGGCTCGGCGGCGCCGGGTTGAACTTCGCGCACAGGGCGCCGTCGTCCTTCAGTTCCCAGCGGCCCGAGCCGTTGACCGAGACGCTGGTGACGCTCTGGCTGTTGAAGAAGACCCTGCCGCCGTCGCGCAGGTCGAAGCGAATCAGGCTGCCGGCCGCGGTCTCCTTCAGGGTGTGGGTCTTGCCGACGAAGAGTTGCTGCAACTCGTTGCGGTCGAGGAACTTGCGTGATGCGGAGGAGGGCTGGGCGGGAGATGGCGCGGGCGGGGACGGCGTCAAGGCTGCCACGGGCGCCTGCGGCTGCGGCGGGGCCGGCGGCGATGGCCGCGGCGCGGGCGGCGCCACCGGGGCTGCACCGCCGGCGGCGGCGCTGCCGAGGGCGGTGCTGCCGCGACCTGGTATCGCTCTCGCGCCGGGCCTGCGCGAGCAAGCGTCGATGTCCTTCGGCCTGGCGTCGCGGCCTGCGGGTGCGGGTGCCGGCGCCTGCGCCTGCGCCAAGGGCGCAGCCGGCGCGCCGGACGGCGACGCGGGTGCGGCCGCCGGGTTCTCGGCCGCCGGCCGCCGGGCCGTCGGGTTGAAGCTGAAGTTCGAGGTCAGCGAGGTGTTCACCCAGGGCAGCTGGCGCTGGCGCGTGTCGTTCAGCACCCGCACGCGCACGTTCTTGAACATCTGCTCGACTTCCAGGCCGGGGACCATGATCTCGTCGGCCAGGTTGCGGGTGTAGATGCTGTTGCGCCCGGCCGGGCCGTCCTCGGCCGGCGCGCCGGGCGCCGAGGCAAAGGCGATCAGCGTGCCGCGCGCGCCCATCTCGGCCAGTCCGCCGGCGGAGCGGACATTGCGCGTCTTCGCCGCGAACGGGTTGTCGCGGCAGGCGTCGAGGATCACGATGCGGGGGTAGGAACCGACCTTGTCGATCTTGCTGAGGAACAGCTCCTCGATGTCGACCGACTCATCCTTCACCTCCTCCTGGTCGCGCAGGTTGATGTCCACCGGCAGCAGGTAGTTGCGCCCGTCGATCTGCACGCCGTGGCCCGCGTAGTACAGCACCGCGATGGCATCGTCCTGCTGGACCATGCGCGCGAATTCGCGCAGCGCCCGCCTGAACTGCAGCACGCCGACGTTGAGCTGCAGGTTGACGTCGAAGCCCAGCTTGCGCAGGTTGCCGGCGATCAGGCGCGCGTCGTTCACGGGGTTGTCGAGCGGGACCTTGGGGTACTGGGAGTTGCCGACGACCAGGGCGATGCGCTTTTCCGGGGGGCGGTCCTGGGCATGGGCGGGCAGGACCACGAACTGCAGCGCCGAGGCGAGCGCGAGCAACAGCATCCAGCCGAGCCGGGAAACGAGCGGAGTCATCGAGCCGAGGCGGTGCGCCTTGCATCGGGCATTCATGGCGCGGACTATCTACCAGCGCCGCTCGGATCGCAATGCGTATTTGCGGGGCAAACAGTGGCTGGCTACCGGGCAGCCGCTGGATGCGCAGCGCCAGGCGAAGAAGGAAGCGCGCGCGCGAAGGAAGAAGCGCCCTCCCTCGAAGGGGAGGGGAGCGCTCCGCCGGACGCCGCTTGGTGGCTATTTCCAGTTGGCGGCGAGCAGCGGCGCCAGGCTGTCCTGGTAGGTCGGAGCCAGTGTCGTCTGGCCGGGCGGCGGGGCGCGAAGCTGGCCATGGCCTGCACCAGGTTCTGCACCTGGGTATCGATCAGCACATGGCCATCGCTGGTCCTGAATTCCTCGACGCTGTATTGGCTGCCCGCGTACCAGCTGTTGAGGGTGAGCTTGTCGTTGGTGCCGATGATGCTGACCTCGAGGTTGTTGCCGGCTTGGCGGAACCAGAGCTGGTCGGCGGGCAAGCCGCTGGCGAAGGTCACCGCGTCCTTGTTACCGGGCGTAGCGTCGTAGTCGGAGAGGGTGTCCTGTCCCGAGCCCGGGCCGAAGACGTAGGTGTCGTTGCCGATACCGCCGTTGAGTGCGTCGTTGCCTGCGCCTCCGTCAAGGAGGTCACTGCCGTTGCCGCCGTTCAAGGTGTCGCTGCCGTCGTCCCCGAAGAGGTTGTCGTTGCCCTCGCCACCTTGGAGCGTGTCGTTGCCCGCACCGCCGTTGAGCGTATCGTTGCCCGCCGCGCCATCGAGCGTGCCGCTGCCCAGCCCTCCGACGAGGTATCGCTGCTCGTCGTGCCGCGGAGGCTGTCGCTGCCTTCGGTGCCTGCGAACACTTTCGCCAGGATCGCTGCCGAGTTCCATGTGGTGCCGTCGGCGAACTTCACCTGCTGCACGGGGCTGTAGGCGCTGTCGGTGGTGTCGCCGTAGAAGTAGCCGTTGATGAAGAGCTTGTCGGTGGTGCCGGCGATCGACAGCTCCAGGCCATTGCCGCCGCCCCAGTAGCCGTCGTAGGCCTGCTTGACGATGATGTCGGAGGGGGCGATGCCTTCCTTGAACTGCAGCACGTTGAGCTTGCCTGCGGTGCTGTCGTGGCTGCGGATGTTGTCCTGGCCGTCGCCGCGTCCGAAGAGGTAAATGTTGTTGCCGGCATCGCCGCTCAAGGTGTCGTTGCCCACCCCACCATCGAGCGTGTCGTTGCCGACGCCACCGTACAACATGTCATTGCCCTCGCCTCCGAGGAGACTGTCGATGCCCGCACCGCCTTCCAGGGTGTCGTTGCCGTTGTCGCCGTTCAGGCAGTCGTTGCCCGTTCCGCCGTACAGGCTGTCGTTGCCGTCCCCGCCACTCAGCGTGTCGTTGCCAGCACCCGCGCTCGCAACGTCGTCGCCCGCCCCGCCATTGAAGCTGTTGCCGCTGGCATCTCCGAGGTAGAGGTCCGACTTGGCCGTGCCGCTGGTCGTTGCCCCGGCGTAGACGTTCAAGGCAGCGAGCTCGGTTCGAAGCGCCGAGCCTGCCGGCAGGGCCTCGACCCAGCCACGCAGCGTGTCGAGGCCCGCGAAACCCACCGCCTGCAGCGTTGACTGCGCAAAGCGGTTGAGCTCCACCAGATCGATGATTGCCTCGCGCTCGCCGGCCGCCTTGCGTTGATCGAGCAGGCTGGCGAGTGCGGTGGTGTCGAAGCGGATGCCTTGCTCGTCGATGGTCAGCTCGATCGCATCCAGATACGGCTTGAGCCGGGTCTGCAGCACGAGGGCGCTGTAGATGCTCTCCTTCAAGGCGTCGTAGCTTTGCTGCAGGAGCGTGAGTTGTGCCGCCGGCGGAGCAATGCCGTAGCCGGCACGGGTCACGAGGGTGACCCAGAAGTGTCGTTGGGAGCTGCGATCGACACTGAATCGTCTCTTTGCTCGGTTTGATTTCTGCTATTCATGCTGATGTCTGATTCTCTGGTGACGACCGCTCTGAAGTCTTCCCTGCAGGTGCTGTCCGCCAGAACTTGCGGGCCCCGCCGAGCTAGGCCGGCACTTTAACGGCTTACGAACTCGAATTTGAGCAAACCTGCTCTTCGTCAGAATTGATCAGATTTGATGTGGGCGCGCATCGCCCCGCGACTCGTGGCGCCTAGGCACCGCCCTTTTCAATTCACAAATGTGTCCGACGATGCAAATCAGTGATTGACGGCCCCATGGAGCCTTCAGCCAAACGCCGCAAATACATGTGCGCAGGCAACTGACTGCGCCAAGGCAAATGTGTCCGGAATCGCCCTGCAATCGTGAGGTGAGGCCTTCGCAACCCCACCCACGGCATCGCCGAGCCAAGCACTTTTCGCTACCCTAGCGCGATGAACGCATACGCCTTGCAGCACGCCGGCATCCCCATCGGCCCGCCGCCGCCGGCACCCGACCTTCCGGTGCCGCCTTCACCGCCGCCGGCGCCTTCACCCCAGCCCGAGGGCGATCCGCCGGCAGTCGATCCCCCCATGACCGAGCCCGGCACGCCGTCGCCGGTGGCCGACCCGCCGCCCGGCGCTCTGGCCGCGCTGGGCCGGCTGCATGCGCGCCGCCTGCGCGAGGTGTACCGCTCGGCCGGCTGGCCCTGCTGCGACGCAATCGAGGTCGAGCTGCTCGCGGCCGGCCTGCTGGAGCGCGTGCGCTGGCCGCAGGGCCACGAGACGCTGCGCGTGAGCGATGCCGGCATCGCGCACATCGCGGGCAGCCTGGTCGTCAACCGCGCCGCGCTCTCGCGGCACGAGGCGCTGGTCGAGCAGGTGGCGCGCGCGATGACGCGCGCCGGCCGCGTCGCATGGCGCGGGCTGAGCCTGCGCGCGCGCCTGCCCGGCGCGAACGAGGGCGACAAGCCGCGCTGGTGCATCGCGCGGCCCGATGTGTTTTCGATCCGCAACACGAGCGTCGAGGCCTATGCGCAGCCCATCGTCCACGAGGTGAAGGTCAACCGCGCCGACCTGCTCGGCGACCTGCGCAAGCCCGACAAGCGCGCCGCCTACCTCGACCTCGGCGGCGAGTGCTGGTATGTGCTGGGCTGCGATGCCAGGGGCCGGGCGATCGCCGAGCCGGAAGAGATCCCGGCCGAGTGCGGCGTGCTGGTCGCGCAGGGCGAGCGGCTGGTGGTGGCGCGCGCGGCCGTGCATCGCGCGCTGCCGCGGATGCCTTTCAGCGTCTGGATGGCGCTGGCCAAGGCGCAACCGGTGGCGGGCTTCGACGACGAGTCGCAGGAGTTGCTGGCGGGCATCGAGAGCTGAGCCCGCTCAGGAGCCGCGCCGCACGGCACCGGGCGTCCGAGCGGGGCGGTGCCGCTCTGGTCAATCCTCGTTGTCCTCGTCCTCGTCCTCGGTGTCGAGGCTGTCCCCATCGCCCGCCAGTTCGGCGGCCGAAGCGGCGGCGGGATCGTCGACTTCATCCGTGACCTCGCCGACGTCCAAGGGCACGGTGCCGATGCGATCGGGCAGGATATCGGCATCCTCCACGGGCGCGGCCGGATCGGCCGAGGCGCGCTCGCCGGTGCCGGCGGCATCGGTGTCCGTGCCGTGGGCGATGGGCAGCGCGCCCTCGGCGCTCTCGTCGGGCATGGCGGTGCGGTTGCGATCGGTCTGCACGTCGCTGCCGCTGTCGCTGCTGTCGCTGGGACCGAGCGCGTCCACGTCGGTGCCGCGCGGGCGCGACGGCGCGTGCTCGCCGCCCAGGATGCTGCTCTTGGCCATGAGGTTCCTCCTTCGGG
The DNA here is from genome assembly GCF_010499245.1 of Variovorax sp. WS11. Taxonomy (GTDB): domain Bacteria; phylum Pseudomonadota; class Gammaproteobacteria; order Burkholderiales; family Burkholderiaceae_C; genus Variovorax. The sequence continues at coordinate 459,277 of NZ_JAAGOW010000003.1, read as the reverse complement.
TCGATGGCATGGCCTCACTGTGCGCGGAAGCGTGCGGTGCCGTGTGGGCAGCGGCGGACGCCGCTTGTCGGCCGGCGCGAAGGCGATCGCGCTTCAGCCCAGCAGGCGCGGCAGCCCTTGCACCAGCAGCAGCCCCGCCACGCCCTGCACGCTGGCGCAATGCCACATCGGCAGCGTGTTGTCGAGCGTGGCGCGTGCCTGCGGCTGCAGACGGCCCGCGAAGGAGCGCGCCAGCAGGTAGCCGCCCATCAGCAGCAGCACGGCGACATGCAACCCCTGGTAGGCGAGCAGCATGGCGACGGTGGCGCTCCAGGCCTGGGCCTGCGGAATCAAGCCGGCCTGCGCCTGCGCGAAGAGATCGATGCCGAAGGCGCCGGCCGCGCACAGCATGGCAATCGTCACCTGCGCGCGCAGCCCCCGCTGGCCGCGTACATCGGCGCCGCGCAGGCGCCGCGGTGCCGTCGCCATCAGCAGCGAGCCGGCCGCGAGCAGCGCCGCCGAGGCCCAGGGCCAGCGCAGCGCCGGCAGCGCGGCACCGGGCGGCGGGCAGGTATCGGCCGCCATCGCGACATGCACATGCGCATACGCGAAGGACGCGAACACCGTCAGGTCCACCGCAACCAGGATGAGCATGGCCCACCACGAATGCGAGTCGATGATGCTGCGGCTGCCCACGGGCAGTTGCACGCCGTGAGCGACCTCGGCACGCGGGCGCGGCGGCGGCTGGTCGGAGGCCCACAACCAGCGCAGCACCGCCCCGATCGCAACCAGCCCGAAGGCGAAGGCGGGCACCGCCAGTTCCACCGTCAGGAGCAGGAAGAAGCCCGCCGTGCCGGCAGCCGCCAGAAGCGGCCACCAGCCATCGGTGGGCAGCCGCAGCAGGTGCAGAGGGTGTGCGCCGGCAATGCTGGTGATGAGCGTCTCGCGGCCGCCGAAGACGGTGCCGGGCAGCCAGTGCCGCCCGTCCTCGACCTCCCGCGGCAGCGACGGCTGCTCCCACAGCGGCTCGCGCGAGGCGAGCTCGGGAATGCTGCGCACGCCGTATTCGCGCTGCGGCAGCCATTCGAGCGTGCCGGCCTGCCAGGGGTTGCCGTGGTCCTTCTGCGGCCGGCGCAGCACACGTGCGGCATCGACGATGAACAGCAGCACGCCCGCGGCCAGCACGAAGGCGCCGAGCGTCGACAAAAGGTTGAGCGCGTTCCAGCCCAGCTCGTCCGGGTAGCTGTGAATGCGACGCGGCATGCCCAGCAGGCCCGCGATGTGCATCGGAAAGAAGGCGAGATTGAAGCCGCCGAACATCAGCCCGAAGACCCAGCGGCCCCAGCGCTCCGACAGCCGGTGGCCGTTGAACACGGGCGCCCAGTAGTAGAAGCCCGCGAACAGCGGGAACACCATGCCGCCGATCAGCACGTAGTGCAGATGGGCGACGATGAAATAGCTGTCGTGCGCCTGCCAGTCGAAGGGCAGCACCGCCACCATCACGCCGGTCAGCCCGCCCAGCACGAAGATGAAATGAAAGCCCAGCAGGAACAGCGTCGGCGCGTTGAGCCGCACCTCGCCGCGCCAGAGCGTCGCGATCCACGCGAACACCTGCACGCCGCTGGGGAGCGCGACCAGGAAGCTGGCCGCCGAGGTGATCATCATCGACACGTCGCCCAGCCCCGCCGCGAACATGTGGTGGATCCACAGCGCGAAGCTCAGCACCCCGACGCCGGCGAGCGCCGCCACGATGCCGCGGTAGGCCACCAGCGGGGTGCCCGCGAGCGCGGGGATCATCATCGAGACCATGCCCGCAGCCGGCAGGAAGATGATGTAAACCTCCGGATGCCCGAAGAACCAGAACAGGTGCTGCCACAGCAGCGGATCGCCGCCGCGCCCGGCGATGAAGAAGGGCCAGTCGAAGGCGCGCTCCAGCTCGAGCAGCGTGGTGGCAGCGATCACCGCCGGGAAGGCGAAGACGATCATCAGCGCCGTCACCAGCATGGCCCAGGCGAAGACCGGCATGCGCATCAGCGTCATGCCAGGCGCGCGTGTGAAGAGGATGCCGACGATCAGCTCGATCGCACCCGCGATGGCCGAGATCTCGATGAAGCCGATGCCCAGCAGCCACCAGTCGGCACCGCGCCCCGGCGAGAACTCCTTGCCGGTGAGCGGCGGGTACATGAACCAGCCGCCGTCGGGCGCCTGGCCGAAGAACAGCGTGCAGAAGAAGACCAGCCCGCCGATCGCATAAGCCCAGAAGGCATAGGCCGACAGCCACGGAAAAGGCAGGTCGCGAGCGCCCAGCATGCCGGGCAGCAAATAGACCGCCACCGCCTCCACGATCGGCACCGCGAACAGGAACATCATCACCGTGCCATGCATGGTGAAGAGCTGGTTGTAGGTGCGCGGCTCGACCAGCGTGTTGTCGGGTAGGGCCAGTTGCGCGCGCATGAGCAGCGCGAGAACGCCGGCCAGCACGAAGAAGAGCATCGCGGTCGCGATGTAGTACACGCCGATGCGGGTGTTGTTGACGGCCGAGAGCGCACGCCAGCCCTTGGGTGCCGCCCAGGCGCGCTGCAGCGCCTCGCGCTCGCCCGCGGGCCGGGGCAGGGCGGAGGGCAGTTCGCTCATTTCAGGTGGGCCAGCCAGGCGGCGATGGCCTGCAGGCTGGCTTCGTCGATGCGCTCGTGCGAGGAGGGCATCCGCGCGCCGGGCTTGAGCTGCTGTGTGTGCGCCACCCAGCGCGCGAGGCCATCGGCATCGTTGGGCATGAGGCCGGCGCCGAGGAACAGGCGACTGCCCACATGCGTGAGGTCCGGGCCCAGGCGGCTCTCCTCGCTCACGCCGCGCACCGTGTGGCAGGCATTGCAGCGGTGCGCCAGGAAGGCATCGCGCCCGCGTTCGAGCGCAGCCGTGGCCGGCGGCGCGGCGGGCGTGGCCTGAGCGGCAAGCCAGGCATCGAAGGCGGCAGGCGGCTCGGCCACCACATGCAGCGCCATGCTGGCATGCTGGTCGCCGCAGTACTCGGCGCAGGCGCCGCGCCAGGTGCCGGGGCGGTCGGCCTGCAGCTGCAGGTGCTGCATGCGGCCCGGCACCATGTCCATCTTGCCGCCGAGCGCCGGCACCCAGAAGCTGTGGATGACGTCGGCACTGGCGAGCGCGAAGTAGATTGGCCGGCCGACCGGGATGCGCAGCTCGTTCGCGCCCGCGACCTCCAGGCCCGTGGCCGGATCGCGATAACGCAGCTCCCACCACCACATGTGGCCGGTCACGGCAACGATCAATGCGTCCTTGGGCGGCGCTACCCGCCAGGGCGGCTTGTGCCATTCGCTGTAGACGAAGAGAGCGGCAAGCACTGCGCCCGGAAAGGCGAGGCCGCCGCCGAGCACCCACCAGCGCGCATTCACCCGCGCCCGGCGCCGGCGAACGGCGAGCGCGAGCAGTGCCATCACGCCTGCGAAGATCAGCGCCGCGCCGGCAACCAAGACGCCGGTCACGCCCAGCAGCGTCTCTGCCACCGGGCCGGCCGCCTGCAAGGCCGACTGCATGTAGGCGCCGCTCATAGGGCGACCTCCGCGCTACGCGCTGCGATGCTATTCGCCTTCGGAGCGGCCGTGCGGCTCATTCGAGCGCCAGCAGGTACGCGGCCATGTCGCGCGCCTCGTCGGCCGAGACGCCCATGGCGGGCATGAGCGTGTCGGGCACCAGCGCCGTCGGCTGGGCGATCCAGCGCGCCAGCGTGTCGGGGCGATTCGGCACCTCTCCCGCGATGTAGCTGCGCCGGCCGAAGCCCGCGAGCGCAGGCCCGGCGGTGCCGCGGGCCGCCGACACCTCGGGGATTGCGTGGCAGCTGCCGCACTGGTACTGGGCCAGCAGCGCCTGTCCGCGCAGCACCTGGGCGCGCGGCGCATCGGCGTAGGGCAGCCGGCTGTCGCCGATGCAGCCGGCCGCGAGCGCCAGCGGGACCAGCTGCAGCAGCAGCGCGGTCCGCGGGCCGGGGCGGTCCAGCGAGGCGAGGGCCATGGCGGGCATTCTCGCGTCGCGAATGCGCGTTGCGCCGACAGGGCGGCGCTGTTGTGCGTCGGACAATGCCGCCAGTACATGGGAACCCTGAAGACCGTCCTGCTCACGTCGGCGGCGCTAGGCCTCGCCGCCGCGGCCGTTGCGGCGGCAGTCGTGTATGGCGGCCTCTACAACGTGGCGGCGACTTCCCAGCACACGCAGACGGTGCACACCCTGCTCGAGACCGCGATGCGCCAGTCGGTGCGGCTGCGCGCGCGCGGCGTCGAGGTGCCGCGGCTCGACGACGAGCAGCTGGTGCTGCGCGGCGCGGCCTGCTTCCGGGCCAAGTGCCAGCAGTGTCACGGCGCGCCTGGGGTGGCGCAGGACGACATCGGCAAGAGCATGCAGCCGCTGCCCGGCCCGCTGGTGGACGCGCGCCACCACTGGAATGCGCGCGAGCTCTACTGGGTGACGAAGCACGGCATCAAGATGAGCGGCATGCCGGCCTGGGAGTCCCGCCTGGCCGAGGAAGACCTGTGGGCGGTGGTCGCCTTTCTCGAGCGCTTGCCCGATCTGACGGCACGGCAGTATGCGGAGCAGACGCGGGCCTCGGCCACCTGCGGCCCGAGCCAAGCGGCAGCAGCCGGCGCGCCGGGCGATGCGCGGCGTGGCGCGCGGGCGCTGCACCAGTACGCCTGCAATGCCTGCCACAGCATTCCCGGCATCACCGGCTCCTCGACGCATGTCGGCCCGCCGCTCGATGGCATCGCGCGCCGCGCAATGATCGGCGGCCGGCTCGCCAACACGCCCGACAACATGGTGCACTGGCTGCGCCGCACGCACGAGGTCGACCCGCGCACCGCCATGCCGGAGATGGGCCTGACCGAGCAGGACGCGCGCGACATCGCGGCTTATCTGTCGACGCTCGATTGAGTTCGCGGCCGCCGCTGCCATCGGGCGCATTCAGCTCGTGTAGTCGCCGCTGGCCTCGGGCTGGAACAGGATCTCTTCCACCCGGGCGACGCCCTGGCTGCCGCTGGGCAAGGTCCAGCTCGCCGTGGCGCCGAGGCGCAGCCCGATCAGGCTGATGCCCACGGGCGAGAGCACCGAGACGAAGCCGGCCGCGGGCTCGGCGTCTTGCGGATAGCACAGGGTCAGCTTGCGGCGCTCGCCCGAGCGTGCGTCCACCAGCGTCAGTTGCGAGTACATGGTGACGATGTCGGCCGGGACCTCGCGCGAGCGGATCACGTCGGTGAATTCGAGCAGGGCCTCGAGCGCCGGATGTGGCCCTGTCTTGTCGAGCAGCTTGAGCAGCCGGGCGTGGTCGAGTTCGGTGAGCATGCGCTCGCCGGGAAGGGGCGTGGTGGTGGCCATGAAGCACTCCAATCGAATGCGGGCGCGCTGTGCAAGCGGCGCTCGCGAATGCGCGGGGCGGGGCCCGGCGATCGATGGTTTGCGCTACAGAGAAAAGGGGAGGGGATCGCCGGGCGGAGGAAAGTGCGGCCGGCACGGGCTGGCCGCCCGGCATCGCGGCCCGACGCAGGCCGCACGCGCGCGACGCACGGCCGCGCGCAGGGCGGCTTGGCGTCGAGGTGGGTGCTGGCGAGGGCCGGGGAGCGCATCGGCACATTCTAGGCCGGGCGCGATCGCCTCATGCCGTCGAGGTGCTGCGAGCCGGCAGTGCGATCGGCAGTCCCGGGATCGTCAGCAGGCGCAGGGCCTCGATCTCCGTGTAGTCCTGTTCGCCGGCCAGGAAGCGCATCCGACAGCCGCCGATGGAGATGTTGTCGCCGTCGACCAGATGCTGCGTGTCCACCCTGAGGTCGTTGACGAAGACCCCGTTGCTACTGCCCAGGTCCTTGATCGTCACGAAGGGGCCGTCGATGGTGAGCAGGGCGTGGAAGCGGCTCACCCGGTCATGCCGGATGACGATGTCGTTGGTCAAGGCCCGCCCGACCCGGGTTTCGGGCTTGCGCAATGAGATCTGCTTGGTGGCGTTGGCGCTCGTCAACAGGAGGAGTTTGGGCATGCGCAGGCTGGGGCGGATTGGAAGTCGGGCGAGGGTAGGGGCTCGCGCCTCGAGTGCCAAACGCTTTGGATGAATGGGGCGTATCGATGGCGCGAATAGCCACGACTACGACCTTCGCGTTAGCGCGCATGGCCGATAGGCAAGGCGCACCCCCCGCACCCACACTGCGCCTCGTGATCGCCCGTTCACCGACGTTGTCGGACGCAGGAGGAATGGCCATGATCCCAAGACGCTGCTTTGCGGCGAAGCGATTGCTGCTGCCGCTCGCAGTCATCCTGTGCGTCGCGGCCTGCAGCAAAGGCCCGCGCCCCGGCGAGGTGCTCGACGAAGCCAGGCAGGCCGGCCGCGACGCCGCCTCCTTCCCGCATGCCACGGAGGACTACTTCCGCGACATGGACGGCGGCATCGCGCTCACGCCGGAGGAGGTCCGGGGCCGCAACATGTGGCTGGCCTGGAGCGGCGGCAACGACCGCTTCTGGACGCAGATGACCGACTACACCTTCGGCGCCTTCGATCTGCTGAAGGTGGTGAGCACCCATCCCATCCAGGGCTATTCGCGCGCCAACCGCTGGAGCTATTTCGGCCTGGTGAACGAGCCCTGCTTCGAGGCCGCGACCGGCCCCGACAAGTCCCGCCGCGGTCTCTGGCTCGACGTGCGCAGCAAGGACTGCGGCCCCGACCCTTTCGAGAACGAGAGCAAGTACCCGGGCGTCAAGATCGGATCGCGCGGCCAGTCGCTGGGCGACGGCACGACGCAGCCGGTAGGCTCCTTCTACGGATGGGGCACGGGCATCGCGGGCCTCAGGCTCTTTCCCAACCCGGCCTTCGATGCCAAGGCCGCCAAGGAATGGGACGCGGAGAAGTACTACACCGACCCGAACTACTACAACCGCAAGGATCTCGTGCGCCCGTACCGCGTGGGCATGTCCTGCGGCTTCTGCCACATCGGCCCCAGCCCGGTGAAGCCGCCGGCCGACCCGAACAGCCCGAAGTTCGAGAACCTCAGTTCCTCGGTGGGCGCACAGTACATGTGGGTGGACCGGCTCTTCATCCACAACGCCAACAAGCCCGAGGGCCGCACCAACTACATGTTCCAGCTGGCCCACACCTACCGGCCGGGCAGCATGGACACCTCGCTGGTCTCCACCGACAGCATCAACAACCCGCGCACCATGAACGCGGTGTACGAGTTCGGCGGACGGCTGGAGATGGCCAAGCGCATCGGGCAGGAGAAGCTCGCGGACGGCGAGCTGCACAACAAGCAGTTCAACGACTTCGTGACCAGCGGGCCGCTGCTGGACTTCTTCACCAAGCCCGACGCCGTGCACACGCCGCATGTGCTGAAGGACGGCGCCGATTCGGTGGGCCTGCTGGGCGCGCTCAACCGCGTTTACCTCAACATCGGTCTGTTCAGCGAGGAATGGCTGCTGCACTTCAACCCGGTGGTGGGCGGCAAGACCATCACGCCGATCCCGATCGCGACCGCGCAGAAGAACTCCAGCTACTGGCAGGCGACCGAGGCGGGCACACCCGACACGGCACTCTTCTTCCTCAAGGCGGCGAAGCCCGACCGCCTCGCGGACGCGCCCGGCGGCGCCGAGCACCTGCAGGCCGGCGCGGCCCTGCTGGACCGCGGCAAGCTCGCCTTTGCCGACACCTGCGCGCGCTGCCATTCCAGCAAGGGGCCGACGCCACCGCCCGCCTTGGAGCTCACGGCCGCGAAGTGTGCCGGCGCCGGCTACCTCGACTGCTTCAAGCGCTACTGGAAGTGGACCCAGTCCGACGAGTACAAGGCCGAGATGCGCAAGGTCGTGCAAACGCCGGACTTCCTGCAGGGCAACTACCTGTCGACTGATGCGCGCATTCCCGTGACGCTGCTGCGCACCAACGTCTGCAGCCCGCTCGCAACCAATGCGCTCGCCGGCAACATCTGGGACAACTTCTCCTCGCAGACCTATAAGCAACTGCCCGCGGTGGGCACCGTGACCCTGCGCGATCCCTTCAGCGGCGAGCCGCGGCCCTATGCGATGCCGGCCGGCGGGCGCGGCTACACGCGCGTGCCTTCGTTGATCAGCGTCTGGTCGACGGCGCCGCTGCTGCTCAACAACACCGTCGGCCCCTTCGACATCGACCCTTCCGTCAATGCGCGCCTGCGCAGCTTCGAGGCTTCGATCGAGCAGATGCTCTGGCCCGAGCGGCGCGAGCGCGACGCGGTGCTGGGCGAGAAGGCCGAGGGCATGATCGACCGCACCACCGAGCGCAGCACCGTGACCGTGCCCACCGGCTTCGTGCCCGAGGCCCTGCAGCCGCTGCAGGGCACGCTGCACCGCTGGCTGCCCTGGCTGTTCGAGGAGGACGGCGACATCGTGCTCGGCCCCATCCCCAAGGGAACGCCGGTGGCGCTCCTGGCCAACCTCAAGCTGCGCGCCGAGGGCGACACGCTGCACGAGAAGGCGACCCATGTGCGCGACGTGGGCGGGCTGCTGATCGAGCTCAGGAGCGCGCTGAAAAACACCCCCGCCGGTGCCACCGACGACCAGCTGCGCGAGCACTTCGCGAAGCTGCGCCAGCCGATGCTGACGCTCAGCAAGTGCCCGGACTTCGTGGTCAACCGCGGCCACTACTTCGGCACCGCGCAGTTCAACCGGCAGGATGCCTTGAGCGACGACGAGAAGGCCTTCGGCCGCGAGCCGGAACTGAACGACGAGGACAAGCGCGCGCTGATCGCCTTCCTCAAGACCTTTTAGCGAGATGCCTTCACCCGACGAGTGGGACTACGTGATCGTCGGCTCCGGCCCCGGCGGCGGCACGCTGGCCGCTCGGCTGGCGGAAGCCGGCATGCGGGTCTTCCTGATCGAGGCCGGCGGCGACCCGCGGGCCTCGGCGCCGCGTTTGCCGGATGACTACGACGTGCCCGCCTTCCATGCGTTCGCCTGCGAGAACCCGGCCATCAGCTGGAACTTCCGCGTGCGCCACTATGCCGACGAGACGCAACAGGCGCGCGACTGGAAGTACGAGGCAGGGCAGGGCGTGCTCTACCCGCGCGCCGCGGCGCTGGGCGGCTGCAGCGCGCACAACGCGATGATCTTCATGCTGCCGCACGCTTCCGACTGGAACCACATCGCACGGCTCACCGGCGACCGTTCCTGGCGCGCCTCGCGCATGCGCGGCTACGCGCGGCGCATCGAGAACTGCGGACACCGGCCGCTGTGGCGCTGGCTGCGCCATGTGGGCCTCGATCCGACGGGGCATGGCTGGGGCGGCTGGCTGCGCACCGAGAAGGCGGTCCCGCTCTCGGTGCTGGGCGACGACGGGCTGGTGCGCGTGCTGCGCGACAGCGCCGGCGTCTTCGCCGGCAACCTGCCCACGCCGCTGCGCAGCACGCTGCGCTGGGTGCGCGGCGGGCTGGGCGATCCCAACTCGCGGCGTCTCTGGCCGGGCGGCTTCGAGGGCCTGTGCTACACGCCGCTGTCGACCTCTGATCACCGGCGCGCCGGCATCCGCGAGCGGCTGCTGGAGGTGGCGAAGCAGCATCCCGGCAAGCTGCACATCGAGCTCGATGCGCTGGCCGCGCGCGTGCTTTTCGACGAGGCCGGCGCGGCCTGCGGCGTCGAGTACCGCAAGGGCGCGCACCTCTATCGCGCCCATGCCGCGCCCAGCGGCGCCGAGGGCCTGCGGTGCGAGGCGCGGGCGCGGCGCGAGGTGATCCTCTGCGGCGGCACCTTCAACACGCCGCAGCTGCTCATGCTCTCGGGCATCGGGCCGGAGGAAGAGCTGCGCCGGCACGGCATCGCACTGCGCGCCGCGCTGCCCGGCGTCGGCCGCAACCTGCAAGACCGCTACGAGGTCGCCGTCACGCACCGCATGCGCAGGCCCTGGGAGGTGCTCGAAGGCGCACGCTTCGACCGCGACGACACGCTGTGGCGGCGCTGGCAGGAAGGGCGCCTGGGCATGTATGCCTCCAACGGCGCGGCCCTGGGCGTGGTGCAGCGCTCGCGCTTCGCGATGCAGCCGGGCCTGGAACCCGATCTCTTCTGCATGGCGGTGCTCGCGCGCTTCGAAGGCTACTTCCCCGGCTTCTCGAAGCTGGTGCGCGAGCAGCCCGACCAGCTGACCTGGGCCGTGCTCAAAGCCCACACGCGCAACCGCGCCGGCACCGTGCGCCTGCGCTCGGCCGATCCGCGCGACATGCCGCTGATCGACTTTCACTACTTCGACGAGACCGACGACCCCGGCGCCGAGGACCTGCGCGCCGTGGTGGAGGCGATCCGCCAGGTGCGCCGCATGACGGCGCCGCTGCTGGCCAAGGGATGGATCGCCGAGGAGCTCGCGCCCGGCCCGGCCGTGCAGAGCGACGAGGCGCTGGCCGGCTATGTGCGCGACACGGCCTGGGGCCACCACGCCTCGTGTTCGTGCGCGATCGGCCCGCAGGCGCAAGGCGGGGTGCTCGACAGCACTTTCGCGGTGCATGGCGTGCCGCGGCTGCGCGTGGTCGATGCCTCGGTGTTCCCGCGCATTCCGGGTTTCTTCGTCGCTTCCGCGGTCTACATGGCCGCGGAGAAAGCGGCGGATGCGGTGCTGCGCACGGCCGCGCGCACACCACTTTCGGCAAATTGACGGCCCCCGACCCCGGCTGGACACTCAGTCGCCCGGGGTCTTCACTCGAGGAGATGGCGATGGCCTACGACGTACAGCAGCTGCTCGACATGACCCAGCAGCAACTCGACGAGCTCTTCACCGCCAGTCCGGCGGGCGACATTCCCTCCGGCGAGGCCGAGGGCACTGCGATCATCGCGCCCGGCACTCGCTACACCGAGTCGATCGCGAAGATGGTCAACTTCTTCGGCTGGCAGGGCAAGGTCTTCGACCCCGAGCACGGCGTGCTGAAGAACAAGGTCAGCCCCTTCGGCATCCAGGCCATCGTGGCCCAGGTCTACAAGGGCGACAGCTGGCTGGACCAGAAGGAGTGCGTCGTGCTCGACTACTCCAAGACCTCGGTGGTGGCCCACTGGATCCGCGACGAGATCCGGCTCATCTCGCCGTCCTTCTACCTGGGCAAGGTGTACTGGGGCAAGGAACGCCTCATCGACTTCTGCCTCAAGTTCTAGCCTGCCGACACGACCGGATGCAGTGACTCCTCAATCGCACTTCGTGGTGGTCGCCGCCATCGCCCCGGGACGCGAAGCAGGGCTGCGCAAGCTCCTGGCCGCCATGACGCTGGCGCCGGGCGTGGCCGATCCGGTCAACCCGGTGCTGCCTTTCGGCGCCTTCGAGCGATTGCACTTTGCGCGCTTCGCGGTGCTGGGCGACGCGACCATGGCCGACCTCGAGGTCTTCGGGCTTCCGCGCCCCAAGCTGCCGACCTACCTGCTCTTCATGGGCGACTGCGACGGCGCCGCCGAGGCCCAGCTGGCCGAGCTGGTGCAGCGCGCCGGCGAAGGCCTGCGCCGCATCTTCTCGCACTGCCGCGGCTTCGACCTGCGCGACGACCTGCTCGACTGGCTGATCGAGCATGACCGGCCCGTGGCCGCGCCCTACGTCAACCGCATCGGCCGCACCGTGCGGCAGATCCGCGAGGAAAGTGCGCTGCAGCGGGCGCTGTCGGCGCGCGTGCCGCGCAGCGTGCGCGATGCGGCCATCGATCCGCAGCTGCTGCGGCGCGATCTGCTGAACTTCGTGCGCACCCGGCAGGCCGCCGGCGAGCTGCTGCTGACGCCGCCCGCGCCGACGCCGCTGGGGTGGTGGATGGGCAACACGCTGCATGCCTTCGGCTTGCCGATGCTGGCACTGCTGCTGTCGCCGCTGCTGCTCGTGGCGCTCCCTTTCGTCCTCGTGCTGCTGCGGCGGCACGAACGCGCAGACCCGGAGTACTGCCCGCGACCCCGCGCCGCCGCCGTGAGCGAGATGCAGGAGCTGGAAGACCACGACCTGAGCAACAGCTTCACCGCGCTGGGCGCCGTCAAGCCCGGCTGGTTCCGGGTCGGTCTCGTGCAGGTGCTGCTGCTGGCCATCGCCTGGGCCTGCCGCCATGTCTTCGGGCGGGGCCACCTGGGGCGCGTGCGCACCATCCATTTCGCGCACTGGGTCTTCCTCGACAACAAGCTGCGCGTGCTGTTCGCCAGCAACTACGACGGCAGCCACGAGGCCTACATGGACGACTTCATCAACAAGGTCGCCTGGGGCCTCAACCTGGTCTTCAGCAACGGCTTCGGCTGGCCGCGCACCGCGTGGCTGATCAAGGAGGGCGCGCGCCGCGAGCTGCCCTTCAAGCACTACCAGCGCGGCCATCAGCTGCCGACCCAGGTCTGGTACAAGGCCTACCCCGGCCTCACGCTCAGCGACATGGAGAACAACCGGCGCATCCGCGAAGGCTTCGAGCGCGTGGGCATGAGCGATGCGGAAGCGCTCGCGTGGCTGAGGCTGCTATGAGCCAGCACGACACGCCATCGCCGGTCGACTTCGAGGACATTCAGGGCCTGGTGCGCTACGGCTACAAGCGGCTGACGCAGGCCTGCTTCCTGCTGCTGCGCATTCGCGATGCCGCGGCCGCGCGCGCCTGGCTCGGCACGGCAACGGTCACGCCGGCGATCGAACGCAGGCCGCCGCCGCGCACGGCGCTGCACATCGCCATCAGCGCCCCGGGCCTCAACAAGCTGGGCGTGGCGAGGGACATCGTCGAGGGCTTCTCGGCAGAGTTCCTGGCCGGCATGACCAGCGACGCGAGCCGGGCACGGCGGCTGGGCGATCTCGGCGCGAACGACCCTGCCGGATGGAAGTGGGGCGGCGCGCCGCACGACGTGCCGCATGTGCTGGCGATGGTCTACGCGGTGCCGGGCGAGCTCGACGCGTGGCTTGCGACCGTGCGCGCCCAGTGCGCAGCCGGCTTCGAGGAAACGGATGCCCTGTTCACCGCCAACCTGCGCGAGACCGAGCCCTTCGGCTTCATCGACGGCATCTCGCAGCCGCGCGTCGACTGGGAGCGCCGGCGCGCCGCGCACGACGAGGAGCAGTTCGATTTCACCAACCGTTCCTGCCTCGGCGAGTACCTGCTGGGCTATCCCAACGAGTACGGTGCCTACACCGACAGGCCCTTGCTGGAGCCGCAACGCGATCCCGGCGCGCTGCTGCCCCGTGCCGAGGAAGCCCCCGGCATGGCCGACCTGGGGCGCAACGGCAGCTACCTGGTGATGCGCCAGTTGCGCCAGGATGTGGGCGGCTTCTGGCAGTTCATCGACCGCCAGGCCGGCGGCGACCCGATGCTGCGCCGGCGCCTGGCCGAGGCCATGGTCGGACGCAAGATGGAAGGCGGCGAGGCGCTGGTGGGCCCCGGGCGCGAGCGCATCGACGGCATCGAGGAGGACGAACGGCGGCGCAACGGCTTCACCTATCGCAGCGATCCCGATGGCCTGCGCTGTCCCGTGGGCGCGCACGTCCGCCGCGCCAACCCGCGCAATGCCGACTTGCCGGCGGGCTGGGCGAATCCGCTCTCGCGCCTGTGGCGGCGGCTGGGCTTCGGCGCGGACCCTCTGCGTCCCGACCTGGTCGCCTCGACCCGCTTCCATCGCCTGCTGCGCCGCGGTCGAGAGTACGGCGGCGCGCCGGGTGAAGAGACCGGTCTGCACTTCATCTGCCTGGCCGCGAACATCGGGCGCCAGTTCGAGTTCGTGCAGAACGCGTGGCTGATGGGCACGCGCTTCGACGGCCTCTCCGGCGAGGCCGATCCGCTGCTGGGCCATCGCCTGGCCGAGCCGGACGGCAGCCTCACCGACGGCTTCTCGATGCCCCTGGGCACGGGCCCGGATCGCCGCATCTCGGGCCTGCCGCAGTTCGTGACCGTGCAGGGCGGGGCGTACTTCTTCCTGCCGGGCATCAGCGCGCTGCGCTACCTGTCGAAAGTCCAAGCTTCATGACCCACTCGAACGTGAGCCGCCCTGCGCCTCGCGCCAACACCGGCTCGGCGCTGAAGAACTTCGTCAGCGACTCCGGCATGGCCCTGCTGCGGCTGGAGCGCAGGTTCGATCCTTTCGTGCGGCCGGCCTTCGACGCGCTGCTGCGCGACCCGCTGGCGCGCCTGACCACCGCGCTGATCAACAGCCGCCGCCCCAACGAAGGCCTGGCCATCGCGCAAGAGAAACTGCTGCCCGGCGAGGAAGAATTCGTCGACTCCATCGTCCGCAGCTTCACCCAGCAGATGCGCGACCTCTGGAAGCCCGGCGGCTTCGAGCGCGGCGGCAACACCAAGACCCAGGGCATCGTGCGCGCCGAGTTCATCGTGCACGACGACATCCCCGCGCACATGAAGCGGGGCATCTACGCGAAGGCCCAGCGCTACAACGCCTGGGTGCGCTTTTCCGGCCCCGGCCCCTACATCACGCCGGACATCGAGGACGTGGGCTTCATGAGCATCAGCATCAAGCTCATGGGCGTGCCAGGCCCGAAGCTGATGGAGGAAGAGCAGCACACGCTGGACATGTTCGGCGTCTCCACGCCCACCTTCGTCACGCCCGACGTCAAGGCCAACGCGGCGCTGCAGATCGAGAGCGTGAAGAACGCGCAGATCTTCTACTTCGTCAACCTGCGCGAGTCGCATGTGCTGGACCTGGTGATGCAGTCGCTCTTCATCAAGACCCAGTCCAGCCCGTTCGAGGCGCCGTACTTCAGCTGCGTGCCGTACCTGCTGGGCGAGGGGCAGGCGATGCAGTACTCGGTGTGGCCGAAGTCCACCAGGCGCACCCCCATCCCGCGCTTGCCGCTGCGCCCGCCCGACGACTACCTGCGCCAGGCCATGGTCGCGACCTTGAACCAGGAAGAGGTGGAGCTCGACATCCGCCTGCAGATGCAGACCGACCCGCACTTGATGCCGATCGAGAACGCGGGCGTGCTGTGGCCCGAGAAGCTGTCGCCGCGCGTCAGCGTTGCCACGCTGCGCATCCCGAAGCAGACCTTCGATTCGCCGGCGCAGATGGAATTCGCGAAGAAGCTCTCGTACAACCCCTGGCACACCACGCCCGAGCACCGGCCGCTGGGCAACCAGAGCCGGGCGCGGCGACGGATGTACTGGGAGCTGTCGAAGCTGCGGCACGACATGAATGCAGTGCCGCACTACGAGCCGACCGGGGACGAGGTCATCGAGTAGTGCGGGCTCGATCAGGCCCTAGGCAGCCGCCGCCCCAGCTTGCGCCGGCGACTGCGTCGCAGCCGGTGCCGGCCCGGAACAGGCCGCCGGCAGCAGCCCGCAGATGCGAATGAAGATGACGTGCTCGTCATGTCACATCTCGTGCGGGTCCATCTGCTTGCCGGTGGGGAACAGGTCCACCGAAATCAGCACGGCGGTCGTGCTGCCGGTGTTCTTCCACCAGTGCGAGGTGCCGTTCTTCTCCGGCGCCACGTCGCCGGCGCGGTGCACGATGGGCACGGCGCAGCTGCTGGCGTACTCCACCACCTCGCCGGAGACGATGTAGATCATCGCCGGGCGCTCGTTGTGGCTGTGCCAGGGCACGATGCCGCCGGGCTTCATCTCGAGCTGGCGCAGGCGGAACAGGCGGCCCTGGAGCGCCAGCGGCTCCTTCGACAGGTCGGTGCTGTAGCGCACCACGTCCGTCACATCTTTGGGGCTCATGGGACCGGCCTTCTGGCCGTGCCCGTCGGCGACGACCTTGTCGGCCGGGCATTCGCCGGCATGGACGGCCGGCGCGAGGGCGCCGAGTGCGCCGGCGGCAAGCGCCGCGAGCACGGCGGGGCGCCACGGCAGGCGGCGCGGGGGATTGGCGATATGCATGGTGACTCTCCTGGAAGCGAAGGTTGTTGACGAGGGACGGATCGCCGGTCGGCGGCTCCGGAGTGCACTGTGGCGGCCGGGCTTCACGCTGCGGTCCGCCGGAGTTCACGCTTTGATCACGCATTGCCAGCCGGGCCGGATCTGGCGCACAGTCCGCACAGCGCGCACCTGCCGCGACATGGGAAGAGGACGAAGACAGCGATGAGCCCGACGCCCGAAGTGCATGCCTGGATCGCCGACACCGGCGCCTTCCGGCTCGGCCGCGGCCTGCTCGCGGGCCGGCGCGTGCTGCTCAAGTGCGCACGGCAGCTGCCGACCGGCACCGCCGACGGCGCGGCCCTGCGGCGCGAGTGCGAGCTGATGGCCGGCCTGTCCTGCGCCGCGGCGCTGCAGCCGCGCCTGTTCGAGCTGCAGTCGGGGCCGGCGCTGGTCATGGAAGACCCAGGTGGCGAGCCCCTGCCCGCGCTGCTCGCGACCGGCCGCCTGGCGCTGCCGCTGGCCCTCGGCTTCGGCATGCAGCTCGCCACTGCGCTGGCCGAGCTGCACCGGCGCGGCCGGGTCCACCACGGGCTGCGCCCCGAGATCGTGCTGGCCGATGGCGCGTCGGGCCGTGCGTGGCTGCTCGATGTCGCAGAGGCGGGCAGCCAGGCCGGGCAGGGGCCACCGCCGTTCGCCGCTATCGACACCGTGGCCCGGCTGCGCCATGCCTCGCCCGAGCAGACCGGCCGCACCGGCAGCACCCCCGACCACCGCAGCGACCTGTACGCGCTCGGCGTGCTGCTCTACCAGATGCTGACCGGCGAGCCGCCCTTCGCCGCCGACGATGCGCTGGCGCTGATCCACGCGCACATTGCCGGCACGCCGGTCGCGCCCGCTGCGCGCGTGCCGGGGCTGCCGCCGCCGGTGTCGGACATCGTGATGAAGCTGCTGGCCAAGTCGCCCGACGAGCGCTACCAGAGCGCGGCCGGCCTGGCCGAGGACCTGGCCTTCTGCGCGCGCGAATGGGCGGCGCACCGCCGCATCGCCCCCTTCGCGCCGGGCCTGCGCGACTCGGCGCAGGGCCTCGCGATCCGGGCGCACCTGTACGGCCGCGAGGCGGAGCAGGCGCTGCTGCGCGCCGCGTGCGAGCGCGTGCGCGAGCCGCAGGCACGGCCCGCGATGCTGCTGGTGGACGGCTATCCCGGCATCGGCAAGACGGCGCTGGTGCTCGCGCTGTGCCGGCCGCTGGTGCGCGGCCAGGGCGGCTACTTCGTTTCGGGCAAGTTCGACCAGGTGGTGCGGGGCGTGCCCTTCGGCGCCTTGATCCAGGCCTTTCGCGAGCTGGTGCGGCAGATGCTCACCGAGAGCGAGGCGCGTCTGGTGCACTGGCGCGCGGTGCTCGTGCAGGCGCTGGGCGCCAACGGCGGCGTGCTGGCGCAGGTGATCCCCGAGGTCGGCTTCATCCTCGGCGAGCAAGCGACCCCGGTGCCGCTCGCGCCCACCGAGGCACAGAACCGCTTTCAGCGCGTGTTCCGGAACTTCGTCGCCGCGGTGGCGCAGCCGGCGCACCCGCTGGTGGTCTTCCTGGACGACCTGCAGTGGGCCGATGCCGCCACGCTGGGCCTGCTCGAGCCCCTGCTCGACGGCCCGGAGATCCGCGGCCTGCTGCTGATCGGCGCCTGCCGCGACAGCGAGCACGATGCAACGCAACGCCTCGCACCCGTGCTGAGCGCGCTGGAGGCCGCGAGCGTGGCGGTGCAGCATGTCGCGCTCGGGCCGCTGCGCCTGGACGACCTGGCGGCCCTGGTACGCGATACGCTGCACGGCGAGCTCGACGAGGCCCTGCCACTGGCACGGCTGGTTCTGGAGAAGACCGGCGGCAACCCCTTCTTCGTGCATCAGTTCCTCCGCAGCCTGGAGCGCGACGGCCATTTCCGCTTCGACGCGGCGGCGCAGCGCTGGCGCTACCGGATCGAGGCCATCGCGCAGGCGCCGCTGGCCGAAGACGTGGTCGAGCTGATGACGCGCAACATCCAGCGCCTGTCCACCCGCTCGCAGTACGCGCTGACGCTGGCGGCCTGCATCGGCAACCGCTTCGATGCGCACACGCTGGCGCTGATCTGCGAGCAGCCGCAGGAGACCGTGGCGGACGACCTGGCCCATGCCATGGCGTCGGGGCTGATCGTGCCCGTCCCGCCCCAGGCCCAGGCCGCCTCGGCGCGCGAGGACGCGCCGGCCTACGACTTCCTGCACGACCGCGTGCAGCAGGCCGCCTATGCGCTGATCCCGCAGGCGCGCAAGCCCATGCTGCACCTGCGCATCGGCCGGCTCTTGCACGCGCGCGCGGGCGAAGCGCCGGCGCAGCAGACGCTGTTCGACATCGCGCACCATCTCAACCGCGGGCGCGGCCTGATCGAGGACCCCGAAGAGCGGCACGAAGTCGCCCGGCTGGATCTGCGCGCCGGGCGCGAGGCCAAGTCCTCGACCGCGCACGAGGCCGCGCTGGAGTTCTTCCGCGCCGGCCTCGACCTGCTGGACGAGGCGCAATGGGCGAGCGACCACGACCTGTGCTTCGCGCTGCAGCTCGAGGCCGTGGAGAGCGAGTACCTGTGCGGGCGCTTCGAGGCCGCGCAGCCGCAGTACCAGCAGCTCCTTCGGCGCGCCGCGACGAACATCGAACGCGCCAGGGTCCACCGGCTGCAGAGCGTGCAGCACGAGCACATGGCGCGCTATGCCGAGGCGCTGGCGAACACGCGCGCCGGGCTGGCGCCGTTCGGCCTGCAGTTGCCCGAGACCCCCGCCGACACCGAGCGCGCGCTGGCCGTCGAGATGGAGCGCATCTCCGCGCTGCTGGGCACCCGGCCCATCGCGGCGCTGGCCGAGCTGCCCGCAATGGACCATCCGGAAACCCTGATCGTGATGAGCATGCTGACGGACATCTGGGCCTCGGCCTTCATCCTCGGCAATCCGACGCTCGCGCGGCTGATCTCGGCGATCCTGGTGCGGCTGTCGCTCACGCATGGCAATGCCGAGGAGTCGGCCTACGGCTACGTCACGCACGCGATCACGGTCGGCCCGGTGCAGGGGGACTTTCGCAGCGCCTACGAGTTCGGCACCCTGGCGCTGGCGGTCAACCACCGCTTCGGCGACACGCGGCGGCGCGCCAAGATCTACCAGCAGTTCCATGCGCACGTGAACTTCTGGCGGCGGCCGCTGGCGAGCTGCATTCCCTATGCGCGCGAAGCCTGCCGCAGCGGGCTGGAGAGCGGAGACTTCCTCTACGCGGCCTACGGTGCCGGCACGGAACTCTGGTCGTCCTTCCTCGTTTGCGAGAGCCTCGCGCAGTTCGTGGAGACGCATGCGCCCAACGTGGCGCTGATCCGCAAGCTCAAGAACCAGGGCTTTGCCGATGCGACGCAGCTGATGCTGCAATGGGCGCTCGCGCTGCAGGGCCGCACGCGCGGGCCGCTGTCGCTGTCGGACGAGGGCTTCGAGGAGCAGGCCTACCGCCGGCGCTACCGCGACAACCCCTTCTTCGCCAGCTTCCACGCGGTGGCCCGGCAGCATCTCAGCAGCCTGCTGGGCACGCCGGCCGAGGCGCTGGCGGCGGCGCACGTGGCCGCCGCCACGGTGCACCACGTGGCCGGCACCGTCTGGCCCGTGACCCATGCCTTCTGGCACGCGATCGCGCTGGCGGCCTCGCATGACGAGGCCGCGCCGGATGAACAGGAGGCCGTGCGCGCGCAGATCGGCCAGGCCCGCGCGTACTTCGCGCTGCTGGCCGGAAACTGCCCCGAGAACTTCCGCTGCCAGGCCTTGCTGCTCGCCGCGGAGGGGGCGCGCATCGATGGCGAAGAGGGCATCGCGATCAAGTTCCACGAGCAGGCGATCGAGTTCGCGGCGCTGCATCCCGCGCTGCTGCAGCTGCTCGCGCTGGCCAACGAGCTGCATGCGCGGCTGCGGCTTGGGCGCGGAGAGGCCGCGCTCGGCGCGCTCTTCATGGCCGAGGCGCGCGCCTGCTATGCGCGCTGGGGGGCGAGGGCGAAGGTGGCGCAGCTGGAGGCCCGGCATGCCTGGCTGCGTCCGGCACCGGCCGCATCGGACGCGGACTCGGCGGCCGTGCCGCCCGCCACGGCTGCGCTTGCGGCAGGCGGGCACGGCGATGGCCTCGACTTCGACAGCGTGATGAAGGCCGCGCAGGCCGTGGCCGCCGAAGTCGAGCTCGACCGGCTGCTGGCCCGGCTGATGCGCATCGCGATCGAGAACGCCGGCGCCGAGCGCGGCTGCCTGGTGCTGGAAGGCGAGGGCGGATCGATGGTGCATGCGGCCGACACCGTGGAGGCGCCGCAGGCCGCGGTCTCGCACGGCACGCCGCTGGCGCAATCGCGCAGCCTGCCCCTGGGCATCGTGCACTACGTGCGCCGCACCGGCGAGAGCGTGGTGCTGGCCGATGCGGCGGGCGACGACCGCTTCGGCAACGACCCCTACATCCAGCAGCACCGGCCGCGCTCGGCGATGTGCGTGGCGGTGCAGAAGCAGGGGCGCCTCGTGGGGGTGCTCTACCTCGAGAACCGCCAGCTGTACAGCGCCTTCACCGCGCAGCGCATCCTGGTGGTGCGCATGCTGGCCACCGAGGCCGCCATCGCGCTGGAGAACGCGCGCCTGTTCGAGGGCCTGCGGCGCGAGATCGGCGAGCACCAGGCGGCGCGGGCGCAGCTGGCCGAGGCCCTGGCACAGGTGCAGCGCCTCAAGGACGACCTGGAGGCCGAGAACGTCTACCTGCGCAGCGAGCTGATCGCCAACGTCTCGCACGACCTGCGCACGCCGCTGGCGGCGCTGCGCGGCTACCTGGAGATGCTGGCGCTGAAGGGCAGCGAACTGCCGGCGCCCACGCAGCGCAGCTATGTCGAGATCGCGCTGCGCCAGAGCGAGTACCTGGCGACGCTGGTCGACGAGCTGTTCGAGCTCGCCAAGCTGGACTTCAAGGGCGTGCGGCTGGCGCGCGAGGCCTTCCAGCTGGCCGAGCTGGCGGCGGATGTGCTGCAGAAGTTCCAGCTCACCGCCGACCGGCAGCAGGTCGCATTGCGCTTCGAGGGCGGACAGGGCGTGCCGCCGGTCGATGCCGACCTCGGGCTGGTGGAGCGCGTGCTCGACAACCTGATCGGCAACGCGCTGCGCCACACGCCGGCCGGCGGGGCGGTGAGCGTGTCGCTGCGCGCCGAGGCGGGGCGGGTGGCGGCCTGCGTGGGCGACACGGGCGGCGGCATCGCCGAGGCGGCGCTGCCCTTCATCTTCGATCGCTTCTACCGCGGGGACCGGGAGCGCGAGCGTGCCGGCGCCGGCCTGGGCCTGGCGATCGCGAAGCGCATCGTGGAGCTGCACGGCGGCGAGCTGCGGGTGCAGAGCGTCGCCGGCCAGGGCTGCCGCTTCAGCTTCGACCTGCCCGAGGCGCCGCCGGCCGGTGCTCAGGAAGCGACGGCGCCGGAAGCTTCCACGCGCAGCCGCGCCAGCGCCTGAATGCGCTCCAGCTCGGCCGCCGCGCGGGCGAGGAAGATGCGGTAGACCGCGTCGACCAGCACCTCGTCGCCCAGCGGCGCACGATGACGGAAGGCCAGGTGGCCCAGCATGCGGCCATCGCTGGCGACGATCGGCAGGCCCAGGTAGGACTCCCAGCCGGCCTCGCGCGGGAACATCTGCGCCAGGCCGCAGCGGTGCAGCGCGGCTTGCTCGGTGTGCACCACGGCTTCGCAGGGGGTGCCGGCCAGCGCGAACTCGATGTTGTCCTTGAGCGTGCCGTCGGACCAGTAGGCCAGCGTGCGCACCCGCGTCGGCGGCTGGTCGGCGCATTCGGCGACGAAGGCGCAGTCCAGGCCGAGCGCTTGCGCGAAGTGCCGCACCATGGCCGGGAAGAAGGCCTCGCCCACGGCGCCGGCCGTGCCGTCGGCCACCGCCTGCAGCACGTGCGAGACGCGGCGCAGTTGCGTCACGTCGGTGTCCTGCCCGATCACGCGGTAGGCGGCGCCGCTGGCGCGCCGGAGCGCGACTCCGCGCGACAGCACCCAGCGCACGCTGCCGTCCTTGTGCACGAGGCGCAGCTCATGCTCGAAGCGCGCGTCGGCCGGGGCGGAGCCGCTCGCCAGCGGGCGTGCCAGGGCTTCGTCGAGTGCGGCGCGGTCCTCGGGATGCACGCGCGAGCCCCAGCCCTGCAGGTCGTCGGCGAGCTCGTGCGCCTCGAAGCCCAGCATGCTCTTCCAGCGCGGCGAGAGCTGCACGCGGCCCGAGGCCAGGTCCCAGTCCCACATGCCGTCCTGGCTGCCGCGCAGGGCGGCGGCATAGCGCTCCTCGCTCGCGCGCAGCTCGGCCTCGGCGACGGCGCGCGAGGCCTCGGCGCGTTCGAACGCGCCGTGCTGCTCGGCCACCTGCTGTTCCAGCTGCGCCAGCCTGGCGTTCCACGCGTCGCGGCGGCGTGCGGCGCGGCGCGCGGCCGAGACGGCCAGCCAGGCGAGCAGGGCGAGGGCGAGCAGCGCTGCAGTGGCGATGGATGAGCTCATGCGTCGACTCCCTCCGTGATGCGCTGCGCGGAAGCCGCCGCGGCCGGCGCGAGCGGCAGGTCGAAGCTCAGGCAGGCGCCTTCGCCTTCGACGCTGGTGGCCGCCAGCTCGCCGCCGTGCAGCCGCACGATGCGCCGTGCGATCGCCAGGCCGAGGCCGCCGCGGCCGCCGGGCAGCGCGCGGTCGGCGTGGTCATAGCGCTCGAAGATACCGGGCAGCTGATCGGCCGCGATGCCGCAGCCGGTGTCGCGCACGGCCACGCGCGCGCGCTGCGCATCGCGGCCGCACGCGATGCTCACCGTGCCGCCGGGCGGCGTGTGGCGCAGGGCGTTGTCCAGCAGGTTCTCGAGCACGCGCTCGACCATGCCGATGTCGGCCAGCGCGCGCACGCCGACGGCTTGGGCTTCGCCGGCCTCGGCGCGCAGCGCGATCCCGCGCCGCTGCGCATCGAGCGCGAACTTCTGCGCCACGTCCTGCGTCAGCTCGGCCAGCGCGAAGGCCTCGGGCTGCGGCCGCACCTCGTCGCCTTCCAGCTGGCTCAGCGCGAACAGGTCGTCGACCAGCCGCCCCAGGCGTTCGCTGTGGCGCACCGCGGTCTCCAGGTAGTTGCGCTCCTCTTCGGGCGGCAGGCTGCCGTGGCGCAGCAGCAGCAGCTCCAGGTAGCCGCGCATCGAGGCCAGCGGCGTGCGCAGGTCGTGCGACACGTTTGCCAGCAGCTCGCGGCGCCGGCTGGCGCTGCGCTCCAGCTCCGTCACCTGCTCGCCGATGCGCCCCGACATGCGCTCCACATGCGCCGACAGGCGCTGGATCTCGTCGCCGTGCGCGTCGGCGCCCGGCACCCGGAGCGGCTGCCGGCAGCCAAGCTGCGCGCCGGCCTCGACCGCATCGGTCAGGCGCCTGAGGCGGCGCGAGAAGCGCCAGTAGATGGCCAGTGCCGCCAGCGCTGCCGGGGCGGCGCCGACGATCAGCATGTAGAGGCTGTCCACGGGTGTAGGGCTCGTTTCAGCTGCGGGGATCGGCGAACTTGTAGCCGACGCCCCACACGGTCTGGATGTAGTCGGGGTTGCCCGGGTCGCGCTCGATCTTGTTGCGCAGGCGGTTGATGTGGGAGTTGACCGTGTGCTCGTAGCCGCTGTGGCTGTAGCCCCAGACCTGGTCGAGCAGCTGCGCGCGCGTGTGCACGCGGCCCGGCCTGCGCGCGAAGTAGGCGAGCAGCTCGAACTCCTTGGCCGTGAGGTCCAGCAGGCGGCCGTCGAGCAGGGCCTCGTGGCGTTGCAGATCGATGCGCAGGGCACCGGCTTCGATCGGCTGCTCGGCCTGCTGCACGCGCTCGGCCGCGGCCTGCTGGTGGTCGGCGCGGCGGAACACCGCCTTCACGCGCGCCGCCAGCTCGAGCATGCTGAAGGGCTTGGTCAGGTAGTCGTCGGCGCCCAGTTCCAGGCCCAGCACGCGGTCGAGCTCCGAGGACTTGGCAGTCAGCATCAGGATCGGCGTGTAGCGCGGCAGGGCGCGCAGGCGGCGGCAGATCTCAAGGCCGTCCATGCGCGGCAGCATGAGGTCGAGGATGACCAGGTCGTAGTTCCCGGCCTCGCCTTCGGCCAGCGCGCCGAGGCCATCGGCGATCAGGCGGCATTCGCAGTCGAGCTCGGCCAGCTGCAGCGTGACCAGGCGGCCGATGTCCGGGTCGTCCTCGACCACGAGCACGCGGCGGGTCATTGCTGCAGCTCCGTGAAGAGACCGAGCGTCAGGTGGCGGGCCAGCGCGGACGGCAGATCGAAGGCCGGATCGAGGTCGAAGGCGCAGGCGCTGGCCTGGCCCAGCCCGGCACCATCGGCCAGGGCGCGGAGCCAGCGATCCTCGGTGGCATCGAGCGGCACGAAGACGATCTCCAGCGCCTGCTGCAGCACCAGCAGCCGCACGCCGCCCTCGTCCAGCGAGACCGTATCCGCCTCGTCGGCGCCGGCCTGGTTGGCCTGCCAGATGCGCAGGACCGGGTAGGGCGAGGACACGAATCGCGCCGACGGCTGCAGCAGCAGGCGCAGCCCGGCCTGCGCGTGCGGCGGCACCTCGGCGAGCCGCGCGAGCGCGAGGGGCGGCAGCGCCGCCTCGTGGTAGGCGCGGTGCATCGCCCATTCGAGCGCCGCGATGTCCGGCAGATAAGGCAGCGCGGCCGCCGGTGACCAGGCGCGCAGGAAGGCAGGGAAGTCGACGCCGAAGTCGTGCAGATCGCCGGAGCGCGAGGGATGGATGCCGATGCAGGCCTTGGCCGCCTGGCGGAAGAAGACGCTGCCCACCAGCCGATCGGTCACGGGGTAGACGGCGGCGAGGGCCGCCACCAGGCTCTGCACCATGTTGTTGCGGTAGATCGCCAGCCTTCGCGCGGCGGGGAGGCTGCCGGGGCGGACCAGCGCCGCCGCCGCGGCCGGATCGCCGCGCCGCAGCAGCGCGTTCATCACGCGGACCTGGGTGTCAGGCAGGGCAAGCATGGCGTGCCTCCATCATCGCGCGGGCCTTGGCTGCCTCGGCCAACAGCGCCGGCAGCGGAGGCAGGTCGGCGTCCCATTCGACCAGCGTGGGCACCGGGCCGAAGCGCTCGAGCGCCGCCGCATAGAGCGCCCACACGGCATCGGCGACCGGGGCGCTGTGCGTGTCGATCAGGATCTCGGCGCCGTCGTCGAGCCTGTTGCGCGTGAAGCCTGCCAGGTGCATTTCCTGCACGGCATCGGGCGGAATGGCCTCGATGTAGTCGAGCGCATCGAAGCCCAGGTTGTGCGCGCTGACGTGGATGTTGTTGATGTCCAGCAGCAGGCCGCAGCCGCTGCGCGCCGCCACCTCGGCCAGGAACTCCCATTCGGGCACGGTCGATTGGGCGTAGTCGAGGTAGGCCGAGAGGTTCTCCAGCAGGATCGGCCGCGCGAGGTGGTCCTGCACGCGCTGCACGCGCGCCACCACGTGCGCGAGCGCCTCCTCGGTGTAGGGAAGGGGCAGCAGATCGTTGGCGTGGATGCCGCCCACCGAGGTCCAGCACAGATGGTCGGAGACCAGCGCGGGCTCGAGCATGCGCACCAGTTCGGCGAGGCGCGCGAGGTGCGTCTCGCACAGCGGGTCGATGGAGCCGATGGACAGGCCCACGCCGTGCAGGCTGAGTTCATGGCTCTGGCGCGCGAGCTGCAGGAAGTGCAGCGGCTTGCCGCCGCGGCCGAAGTAGTTCTCGCTGTGCGCCTCGACGAAGCCCACGGATGGCCGCGTCTGCGCGAAGGCGCGCCAGTGCTCGGGCCGAAGGCCGATGCCGGTGCGCCCGGCCAATGGGGAATGCGGATCTCGCATGCTGCCCTCCTGGTGCTGGAAATTCTAGGCAGGTGCTGCGGGGTGGCGGCGCCCGTGACCGAATTGTGAAGATCGCGCCCCGCGCATCAGGGCCTCCCCCGCCGCGCCAGCAACAGGGCCGCGCCGATGGTGAGGCACATCAGCAGGAAGGCGGCCCAGGCATAGGGCCACAGCAGAGGCATGCCCACCAGGATCAGCCCGTCGTTGCCGCCCGGGATCAGCAGGCTGCCCCAGCCCATCAGCAGGCCGCCGGCCAGGCAGCGCAGGCACTGCGCCGCGCTGATGCGCCCGCTGCGCCAGCGCCCCGCGGTCCAGCCGCCCCAGACGGCGCCCAGCAGCAGGGCCGCGAACAATGCAGTGCGCGCCGCGAGGCTCGCGGCCATGCCGCGCGCCAGCTCGGCCAGCACGTCGGTGTAGGCCCAGGCGCCCGCCACCAGCAGCATCAGCACGAAGCTGATGCCGATGACGGTGGTGGCCGCATGCGGCGACCAGATGCGCTCGGCCAGGGCGCGGCGCGCACCGGGCATCCGCAGCGGCAGCAGCACACGCCAGGCAGCGAACGCGAGGAAGAGCAAGGCCACCCAGACCGGCGCCTGCAGCACCGGCGAGCCTTGCGGCAGCGGCTGCTGCAGCCCCGCGCCGAACAGCGGCCCCACGCTCAGGCAGCCCAGGTAGAAGCCCAGCGGCGTCAGCGCATAGCTCCATTCGCCCGAACCCAGGCGCGCGATGGCACCGAACACACAGGCGCGGTTGACCCAGGCACCGAAGCCCAGCAGCGCGCCCCCCGCGATCGTCCAGCCGCTGAGCGCATAGCCCGCCGGCATCGCCGGCAGCATGTGCAGCGCCTGCGCCAGCAGCAGCCCGCCGGCCACCCATAGCGAGGCCTCGCCGAGCGCCAGTAGCCGGCGCGCGCTGTGCTTGTGGACGATCTCCTCGACGGCCGCCACGGTGCAGGTGCCGCCGCGCTGGATCGCGAAGCCCATGACGCCCGCGCACAGCGCAGCGAGCGCGAAGCCCAGGCCCGCGAGCATCAGGCTCACGTCAGCGCTCCGGCACCGTGATGCTCGATCACGCCCTCGATGGGATCGGCGTGCGCCTGGTGCCAGGGCGCGCGCTGGATCATGCGCAGCGTGTCGGCATGGCCGGCCTGCCGGCGCGTGCGGATGCCGGCGGGCGTGAAGTCGATGTCCTTCGTGTGGTCCTCGCCCTCGACGCGCGGCGCCAGCATGTGGGCCACGTGGATGGTGGTCCCGCAACCCCAGGCCGCCAGCGACGCCACCTTCGGGTCGGCGCGCCGCGAGGCGGGAACCTGCTTGTGCAGCTCGCGGATCACGTGGCGCAGCCGGTGGATCTGCTTCTGGCGCGCGATGTGGCTGTCGGCGCGGCTGGCGTACTGGATGTCTTTCTGACGCGCCATCACCTGCCAGATCGACTCGGGCTCGGGGGCCGTCTGGTGCCAGACGTTGACCGCGAAGATCAGCGAGTCGCGGCGCGGCTTGTCGTCGAGCACGGCCTCGATGGGCGTGTTGGAGTAGATGCCGCCGTCCCAGTAGGGCTGGCCGTCGATGCGCACCGCCGGAAAGGCCGGCGGCAGCGCGCCGGAGGCCATGACGTGGTCGACGCCCAGGCGCTCCCTGCGGGTGTCGAAGTAGCGCATCTCGCCGCTGCAGGCGTTGACTGCGCCCACCGTCATGCGCGTGTGGCACTCGCACAGGTACTCGAAGTCCACCAGCGACTCCAGCGTGCCGCGCAGCGGCGCCGTGCTGTAGTACGAGGCCGCTTCCACCCCCAGCGGCGCCGCCGAGCCGCGCAGCGCATGCAGGTTGGGGGTGAAGAAGTCCGGAATGCCGCGCATCACCGTCGCCATGTTCGACACCAGGTTGCCGAGGCCCATCCAGTCCGGGAAGCGTGTGCCGGGCGCGGACGCCTGCATCATGTTCCAGAAGCTGTCGAGCCGCTCCATGCGGTGCCGCGGCGCATTGCCGGCGATCAGCGAGGCGTTGATGGCGCCGATCGAGGTGCCGATCACCCAGTCCGGCTCGATGCCCGACTCGTGCAATGCCTGGTACACCCCGGCCTGGTAGGCGCCGAGCGCGCCGCCGCCCTGCAGCACCAGCACCACCTGGCCGGGCAGCGCGGCCTTGGGATCGCCGCGGGCGCCGGCGGCGCGCTGCTTCGTTGCGTTGGCCATCATGATGCGCTCCGGCCTTCAGTGCAGCGTCCAGCCGCCGTCCATGGCCAGCGCGGAGCCGGTCATCGAGGCCGCCGCGTCGGAGGCCAGGAACACGGCCAGCGCCGCGAGCTCCTCCACCTCAATGAAGGACTTGCGCGCCTGGTGCGAGAGCATCACGTTGCGTACCACCTGCTCGGGCGAGATGCCGTGCGCCTTGGCCTGGTCGGCGATCTGCTTTTCCACCAGCGGCGTCTTCACGTAGCCGGGGCAGATGGTGTTGGAGGTGATGCCGAACTCGGCCAGTTCCACCGCCACCGTCTTCGACAGCCCGATCAGCCCGTGCTTGGCCGCCACGTAGGCCGACTTGAAGGGCGAGGCGGTGAGCCCGTGCGCCGAGGCGACGTTGATGATGCGGCCGAAGCGGCGCGCCTTCATGCCCGGCGTGACGGCCTTGATCACGTGGAAGGCCGAGGACAGGTTGATGGCCACCACCGCATCCCACTTGTCGTCGGCGAAATCCTCGATGGGCGCCACGTGCTGGATGCCGGCGTTGTTGACCACGATGTCGACCTTGCCGAACTCGCGCTCGGCTGCCGCGATCATGTCGCGCACCTGCTCGGGCCGGCTCATGTCGGCGCTGCTGTAGCGCACCTTGACGCCGAACTGGCGCTGCATCTCGCCGCGCGTGAACTCGACCTCCACCGGGTTGCCGAAGCCGTTGAGCATGATGTCGGCGCCGCGGCCGGCGAGGCCGCGGGCGATGCCCAGGCCGATGCCGCTGGTGGAGCCGGTGACGACGGCGGATTTCTGCTTGAGCATGGTGCTCTCCTCAGGGTTGGGGTTGGATGCGGGAAAGCGCTTCGGCGGCGGCCGCGGAGTGCTCTGCCTCGGCCTCGCCGGTGCGCGTGAAGCGCAGGTGAGTGATGTCGGCCGCGAACAGCATGCTCCACGTCCACTCGATCCAGATGCGCAGCTTGCGGCCGGCCGTGGGCATGCGCGACAGGTAGTAGGCGCGCCACAGCAACCAGGCCGGGAGCCCTTGCAGGCGCAGGCCGAAGACGCTCGCCACACCCTTGAGATGGCCGGTGGTGGCCATCATGCCCCTGGACACATGGCCGAAGGCCTGCGTCGGCCGGCCTTCGATGCGCGCCAACAGATTGCGCGCCAGCGCGCGTGCCTGCGCCACCGCGAACTGCGCGGTCGGTGGCGCGAACTGCCGCGTTGCCTGGTTGTGGACCAGCGCGCAATCGCCCAGGGCCCAGAGTTGCGGCGAGCCGCAGACCGACATGTCGGGCTCGGTCTGGATGCGTCCGCGCAGGCGGGGCAGGGGCAGGGCATCGAGCAGCGGGTTGGGCCGGGTGCCGATGGTGCAGATCACGGTGGCGGCGCCGAGCCGCTCGCCGCTGGTGAGGCGAACGCCGTCGGCATCGACCTCGGCGGCCAGCGCGTTGAGCCGCACCGCGATGCCGCGCCCGCGCATCGAGCGCGCGGCGGCATGGTCCAGCGAGTCCGGCAGCTCGGCCAGCAGCCGCTCGCCGCCCTCGATCACGCTGACCTGCAGTTCCTCGGGCCGCACCTGCGGGTAGTAGCGCGCGGCGCTGCGCAGGAAGTCGGCCAGCGCGCCCGCCACCTCGACGCCGGAGAAGCCGCCGCCGATCACCACGAAATGGCCGAGCCGCCGGCGCTCGGCCGGGTCGTGCTCGAGCTCGATGCGCGTGATGCGCTGCAGCACCCGGTTGCGGATGAACAGCGCGTCGCCGATCAGCTTGAGCGGCAGCGCATGCTGCTCCAGCCCGGGCACCAGGTCCAGGTGGGCGCGCGTGCCGAAGGCCAACACCAAGTGCTCGTAGGCGATCTCCTTCGGCCCGGCCAGCGTCTGCGCCTGCACGCGCTGGCGTTCTGCGTCGACGCCGGTCACGCGGCCCATGACGAAGCGGCTGGTCTCGCCCGGCCGCAGCATCTGGCGAATCGGCGCCACCACGTGCTCGGGGAACACCGAGGCGCCCACCACCTCCGCCAGCATCGGGTTGAAGGTGGTGTAGCTCTCCTCGCTGACCAGCACCACGCGCCAGCCCTTCGGCAGGCGCGGTGCCAGCGTGCGCGCCAGAGTCGTGCCGGCGAAGCCGCCGCCGACGATCACGATGTTCCTGTCTTCGGACATGGTGCGCTCCGGGTTCAGCGGTGGCCGACGTTGCGGCCGATCAGATGGTCGAACGAGATGCGCCCCGGCCCGTGCAGCAGGCTCACCAGCAGCAGCAGGCCCCAGGTCTGGTGATCGCGCAGCCCCACCGCGCCGAGGTCCGGGTAGGAGATCACGGCGACGATGTTGAAGACGAACAGCACCGCGGCCGAGAAGCGCGCCCCCAGCCCGATCGCGAGCAGCACCGGGAACACCAGCTCGACGCCGGTGCCCAGCCAGGCCGCGAGCTCGGGCGGCAGCAGCGGCACCGCGTACTCGTTCTCGAACAGCGCGAGCGTCGAGCTCCAGGTCGCGATCTTGGTCAGTCCCGACTTGAAGAAGACGGCAGCGACGAAGAGCCGCACCGCGAGGTCGGCCAGCGGCGCGAGCGCCTGCAGGCCGCGGTGTGCGCTGCCCATCCGGCCCGCCAGGCGACGTGCCAGGCCGGCATGGGGCGCATGGGCGGCGGGCATGGAAGCCGTGCCTTGCACGATCTTCTCCTCAGCCCTTCTTGGCCGAAGCCGCGGCGGCGGCGCCGCCGTGCACGTTCTCGGGCTTGTCGGTCACCATGCCGCCGACGATGCGCGCGCAGCTGCCCTTGGCGACGTAGATCCAGGCCTCCGCATCGCGGTCCATCGTGGAGGTGCCCGCACAGGCGCTCTTGCTGGTGCCGCAATCGTTCTGGCCGGCCTTGACGATGCCGGCGCATTTCTCGGTCTGTGCTTTCTGCGCCATGGCGCCGGTGCTGGCAGCGGCCAGGCCCAGGGCGAGCAGGCCGGCGATGGCGCCGTGGATGCGTTGCTGGTTTGCGTTCATGTGAATCTCCTGTCGATGGTTGGGTGAAGCGAGGTGGGATCGGTCTCGATGCGACTGCCGCATCGCTGTTCCGTCCTGGAAGCCAGTCTGGCTTCCTCGGTTCACGCGTCCATCAAGGAAGATTCACGAATCGGTCACGGCCGGCAGGCTTTCACCCAGCCTGCCGCGGGAAGTCGACACCCGGCTGGCCTGCGCGCCAGGGCGGGTACTTGTCCATCGCTCGCGCAAAGACCGGCGCATCGAGCCGCGCGGCGAGCCAGGCTCGAAGCCGCGGCCAAGGCTGCACCTCGAACCAGGCTGCATCGACCTGCGCGAACTGCCGCACGAAGGGGGCGATCGCGATGTCGGCGAGCGCTGCCTGCTCGCCGTACAGGCAGCGCCCGGCCTGCAGCCGCGTCTCGAGCCGCTCCAGGAAAAGGGAGCCTTGCGCCCGATGCGTGCTCGCGTCGGGCTGCGGATGGCGCTCGGGGTACTTGTAGCCGTCGAGATGCTTCTTGAACTCGCCGTCGCATTCGGCGACCAGCGCGAGCATCTCGTCCAGCGTCGCGTGGGCGGGCTGCAGCCAGCGCTCGGGATCGTTGCGGCGCAAGGCCCACAGCATGATGTCCAGGCTTTGGTCGATCACCGTGCCGTCGGCCTCGACCAGCACCGGCACCGTGCCCTTGGGCGATGCGGCCAGCAGCTCGGCCGGCTTGTCGCGCAGCACCACCTCGCGCAGTTCGCAGCGCTGGCCGCTGACCGCGATCGCCATGCGTGCGCGCATCGCGTAGGGACAGCGGCGGAAGGAATAGAGCACCGGGCGCGCGCCGCCGGTACTCTTCAGATCAGCCTGCGGATCGCCTTCTTGCGCCATACGAAGCGGTAGTAGCTGGCCTGCAGCGTCAGCATCGCCGCAAACGCCACCGGGTACGACACCCAGATCCCGTTGAGTCCCATGCGATGGCTCAGCCACCACGCCACCGGCACCTCGATCAGCGCGATGCAGAAGATCGAGATCGAGGTCGGCACCAGCACCGAGCCGCTGGCGCGCATGATGCCCGACAGTGCCGCGCCCATGCCGAAGATCACCGTGCTCCACAGCATGATGTGCAAGAGCGTCTGCGCCACCTCGATCACCGGCTCGCTGGTGATGAAGAAGCCCATCAGCGGCCGCGAGAACAGGTAGCCCAGCAGCACCAGGCCGCCGGTGAGCACCAGGTTCATCATCAGCGCGGTGCGGGCGATGGCGCCCAGGCGCTTCACCTGGCCGGCGCCGATGGCCTGCGCCCCCAGCACCGAGGCGGCGATGGCGATCGAGATGGCCGGGAACTGCACGTAGGCCACCACCTGGTTCACCGCGCCGTAGGCCGCTGTGGCCTCCGAGCCGTAGGCGTTGACGAAGGAGAGCAGGGCGAGCTCGGCGAGCGAGACCACGATCATCTGCACGCCGGTGGGCACGCCGACCTTCAGCACCGCCTTCAGGATCGCCGGCCGCACGCGCAGGTGCCGCACGAAGCCCGCATCGGGCGCCAGCGGACTCTTCTTGCGCCGCAAGTGGAAGCCCAGCCACGTGGTCGCGACCACGAAGGAGATCACCGTGGCCCAGGCGCCGCTGGTCACGCCCATCTGCGGCAGGCCGAACCAGCCGCGGATCAGTGCGGGCGTGATCACCAGGCCCAGCAGGGTCGAGATGATCAAGGTGTAGAGCGGCGCCACCGTGTCGCCCACGCCGCGCAGCATCGCCGTGGAGAGCAGGAACACGAACAGGCCCGGCATCGCGATCAGGATGATGCGGGCGTAGGCCACGGCGTCCGCCAGGATGTCCGGCGGCGTGCCCAGCGCGGCCAGCATCGGCTGCGTGAAGGCGCCACCGAAGACCGCGACGCACAGCGCGAAGAGCACGCCCACCGTCAGCGTGGTGCCGGCCACGGCGCGCGCCTTCTCGGGCTCGCGCGCGCCCCAGGCCTGGCCGATCAGCACCGAGGCACCCGCGCCCAGGCCGATGGTGAAGGCGATGAAGAAGAACATCACCGGGAAGAAGCTGGACACTGCCGCCAGCGCGCCCACGCCGATCATCTGGCCCAGGTAGACGTTGTTGAGCGTGCCCGAGAGCGACTGCAGGATGTTGCTCAATAGCATGGGCGCGAGGAAGAGCAGGAAGGTCTTCCATAGCGGGCGCGAGGCCATGGCCGCGGTGCGCGGATCGGACCTGGAGGCGATCTGCGGCGGCACCGGGTCGGCCGCGGTCGCCGGCGGCACGACGATCTCGCCGGCGTGCTCCACGTCCTCGGGGTCCATGGGCTGGGCGGGCAGGGCGCGGCTCATTCAGCGCTCCATGCGGCGGCAGCCAGGCTCCAGCAGGTAGGTGCGCAGGTCCTCGGCCAGGGGCCGACGAGCTCGGCGAAGCGCGTGCCTTCGCCCGCGAACAGCGCGCGCGCAGCTTCCTCGAAGCCGGCCAGGTTGCCAGCGATCGCGCTCATGAAGCGGTAAGCGGCTTCGCGCGAGGCGCGTTGGGCATCGCGATCGGCATGCACGCGCCGTGCCTCGTCGATGAGCCGGCGCAGCGCCACCGAGGCGCCGCCGGGCTGGCGGCTGAGCCAGTCCCAGTGGCGCGGCAGCAGCGTGACCTCGCGCGCGACCACGCCGAGCTTGGGGCGGCCGACGCCGCGGGTGGCCTGTTCGTCGGCCGCGGGGCTTTCCGGCACGGCGGGCACGCCTTGGCGCAGGTCCAGATCGAGGCGCTCGCCGGTGCTGTCGTCGAAGATGAAGACCGGCTGGGCATCGGCACGCACCCGCAACTGGGCGACGACTTCGGATCGCGGGCCGGCGGCAATACGCTCGAAGCCGGCGAAGGCGGTGAGGGTGGGGTCGGGAACGGGAGAAGACATGGCGCGAATAATACCCGGGCAAAACGAGTTTCGCAATCTACCCGGGTGAAAATTTTCGTGTCAGGCGACTTACGCACGGCGCGCCCCGTTTCTCGAGGATACGTACCTCGCGCAATTGTGCGAGGGGCCCTATGGCAAACTTCCGTGCTTCCGTTCCGTTGTTCTCTTCCCCTCTCACACTGGACGGGCCTCGCGCCCCGCCAGCCAGGCACCTTTTCCCATCCATGCAGAAAATCATTCGCCAGCTCGCCGCCGAGATCAAGGTCGGCGAGCACCAGGTGAAGGCCGCCGTCGACCTGCTCGACGGGGGTGCCACCGTCCCCTTCATCGCCCGCTACCGCAAGGAGGCCACCGACGGCCTCGACGACATTCAGCTGCGCGAGCTCGAGGCGCGCCTTGCCTACCTGCGCGAGCTCGAGGAGCGGCGCGCCGCGGTGCGGAAGAGCATCGAGGAGCAGGGCAAGCTCACGCCCGAGCTGCGCGCCGCCATCGATGCCGCGCCGACCAAGCAGGAGCTGGAAGACCTCTACCTGCCCTACAAGCCCAAGCGCCGCACCAAGGGCCAGATGGCGCGCGAAGCAGGCATCGAGCCGCTGGCCGACAAGCTCTTCGCCGACCCCACGCTGAACCCGGCCGAGGAGGCCGCGGCCTTCGTCAAGCCGGCCGCCGACGGGCTCGATTTCTCGACGGTGCAGTTGGTGCTCGACGGCGTGCGCGACATCCTCTCCGAACGCTGGGCCGAGGATGCCGCGCTGGTGCAGCGCCTGCGCGAATGGCTGTGGGCCGAGGGCTTGTTCAAGTCCAGCCTGATGGCGGGCAAGGACGAGAACAACGCCGATGTCGCCAAGTTCCGCGACTACTTCGACTACGACGAGCCCATCGGCCGCGTGCCCTCGCACCGCGCGCTGGCGGTGTTCCGCGGCCGCGCGCTGGATATTCTGGACGCCAAGCTGGTGCTGCCCGTCGAGCCCGAACCGGGCAAGCCTTCGATCGCCGAAGGCAAGATCGCACTGCACCTGGGCTGGAGCCATGCGGGCCGCGCGGCCGACGACCTGATCCGCAAGTGCGTGGCCTGGACCTGGCGCGTGAAGCTCTCGCTGTCCACCGAGCGCGACCTGTTCTCGCGGCTGCGCGAGGAGGCCGAGAAGGTCGCCATCAAGGTCTTCGCCGACAACCTGCGCGACCTGCTGCTGGCCGCACCCGCCGGCCCGCGTGTCGTGATGGGCCTGGACCCGGGCATCCGCACCGGCGTGAAGGTCGCGGTGGTCGATGCCACCGGCAAACTGGTCGACACCGGCACCGTGTTCCCGCACGAGCCGCGGCGCGACTGGGAAGGCTCGCTGCACACGCTGGGCAAGCTGTGCGCCAAACACAGCGTGAACCTGATCGCGATCGGCAACGGCACCGCCAGCCGCGAGACCGACAAGCTCGCGGCCGACCTGATCAAGCTGCTGGCGAAGATGGCCGAGCAGGCCGGCGCGCCGCCGCTGAAGGTCGAGAAGGTGGTGGTGAGCGAGGCAGGCGCCTCGGTCTATTCCGCCAGCGAGTTCGCCTCGCAGGAAATGCCTGACGTGGATGTGAGCCTGCGCGGCGCTGCCAGCATCGCCCGCCGCCTGCAGGATCCGCTGGCCGAGCTGGTGAAGATCGACCCCAAATCCATCGGCGTCGGCCAGTACCAGCATGACGTGAACCAGAGCGAGCTGGCTCGCACCCTGCATGCCGTGGTCGAAGATTGCGTGAACTCCGTGGGCGTGGACCTCAACACCGCGAGCGTGCCGCTGCTGTCGCGCGTCTCGGGCCTGTCGGCGGGCGTCGCCAAGGCGGTGGTGCGCTGGCGCGAGGCCAACGGCGCCTTCGCGACCCGCAAGCAGCTGCTGGAAGTCACGGGCTTCGGCGGCAAGACCTTCGAGCAGAGCGCGGGCTTCCTGCGCATCCGCGGCGGCGCCAATCCGCTGGACATGACGGGCGTGCATCCCGAGACCTACCCGGTGGTCGAACAGATGATCGAGAAGACCGGCAAGCCCATCGATGCACTGATGGGCCGCGCCGAGATGCTCAAGACGCTGAAGCCCGAGCTCTTCGCCAACGAGAAGTTCGGCGTGATCACCGTCAAGGACATCCTGGGCGAACTCGAGAAGCCGGGCCGCGACCCGCGCCCGGACTTCAAGGTGGCGCGCTTCAACGAGGGCGTCGAGGACATCAAGGACCTGGTCGAGGGCATGGTGCTCGAGGGCACGGTGAGTAACGTGGCCCAGTTCGGCGCCTTCGTCGACCTGGGCGTTCACCAGGACGGCCTGGTGCACGTGAGCCAGCTCTCGCACAAGTTCGTCAACGATGCGCGCGAGGTGGTGAAGACCGGCGACATCGTCAAGGTCAAGGTGATGGAAGTGGACGTGGCGCGCAAACGCATCGGCCTGTCGATGAAGCTGGACGCAGCGCCCGCCCGCCGCGACGGCCCGCGCGAGAACCGCTTCGAGGGAGCAGGGCGCGGCCAGCAGGGTCCGCGCCGCGACAACGCGCCGCAGCCCGCAGGGCAGATGGCCAGCGCCTTCGCCA
The DNA here is from genome assembly GCF_010499245.1 of Variovorax sp. WS11. Classification (GTDB taxonomy): domain Bacteria; phylum Pseudomonadota; class Gammaproteobacteria; order Burkholderiales; family Burkholderiaceae_C; genus Variovorax. The sequence continues at coordinate 423,038 of NZ_JAAGOW010000003.1, read as the reverse complement.
AGCTACAAGGCCTGCGCAAGCCCTAGGACCAACGAATGGGAAGCCCGCATGCCTGATCCCCGCCACCTGGCCGAGCGCGCCGACGGACTGCCGGCGCGATCCGCCGCGGCGGCCGGCACCCGCGACCTGAACGCGGACTACCTGAAGGCGGCCGCCATCGTCGGCGTGGTCTGCATCCATGCGGGCCTGCCCTTCGAGGACGTGTACCGCTTCGGCGTGCCGGTCTTCATCGGCCTGTGGGCCTACTACCTCGAGAAGGCGCTGGCGCGCCGCGGGCCGGAAACGCACGGGGCCTACCTGGTCCAGCGCCTGGTCGAGCTGGGCGTGGCCTACATCGCCTGGACGCTGCTCTACATCGAGAAGTTCTACGACGGGCGCTGGGACGCCACGCCGCTGCACACCATCGTGGGCGGCTGGTTCGGGGGCTATGGCTGGTCGGGGCAGTACTACTTCGTGATCCTGTTCCAGCTCACGCTCATCTTTCCGCTGCTGCGCCGCTGGGTGGCGGAGGCGCCGACCCTGCCGGTGATCGCCGCCGGCGTGGCGCTGAACGTGGCCGCGGGCTACTGGCTGTTCGAGAACCGGTGGATCTCGGCCGTCGGCGACCGGCTCTTCATCTACTGGATTCCCTACGTGGCGATGGGCATCGCGCTGGCGCGCGGCGAGTTCGGCCGCAAGCCGGGCCTGGGCCTTGTCGCCGTGCTGCTGCTGCTCGCGGCACCGATCGAGAGCCGGCTTTTCGCCGAGCACTCGGCCTACCTGGCGCTGACCGTGACGCTGGCCTCGCTGCTGCTGCTGATGAGCGCCGTCGCGGCCGACCGCTCGCCGCTGCGGAAGCCGGGCGTGCTGGGCCGCACCGTCGCCTTCGTGGGCCGCAACACCTTCGCGATCTACGTGGCCAACGTCGCCATGCTGGAGGTGAGCAAGAGCACGGGCTTCACCGCCTTCGCCGTTTCCCACGGCGGGCCCTGGGGCCTGCTCGCCGTGGTCGCGGCCACGCTGGCGGGCGGCCTGGGCATCGGCTGGCTGCTGCAGGCCCTGGGCCTGGGCGTGCTCGTCGGCAAGCGATGAAGGCCCTGCGCATCTACGCGGGCCCGGCGGCGCGCGCGCACATTGCCGCGCAGGGCCTGGCGCCGCAGGATGTGCGCACCGTCCCCGGCGCGGCGGGCGGGCCCAAGGGCTTGATCCTCGGGCCCATCGACCGCTTTCTCTTCGGCGACTGGCTGCTGCAGTCCACGCAGCCCGTGGACCTGGTCGGCGCTTCCATCGGCGCGTGGCGGCTGGCCAATGCCTGCCTGAGCGACCCGAAGACCGCCTTCGACCAGTTCGAGCACGGCTACATCCACCAGCATTTCGAGGTGCCGGCGGGGCAGAAGCGCATGAGCGCGCAGCAGGTCAGCGCGAAGTTCAGCGAGGGCCTGCGCGACTTCTACGGCGGCCGCACGCGCGAGGTGGTCGCGCATTCGCGTTACCGGCTGCATGTGATCACGGCGCGCGGGCGCCACATCCTCGGGCGCGAGGGCAGGGCGCGCACGCCGGCCGGCTACCTGGGCGCCTTCATCACCAACAGCGTGCACCGCAAGGGCCTGGGCGCGTGGCTGGAGCGCGTGGTCTTCTCCAGCCCCGGCGCGACGCTGCCCTTCGGCACGCAAGACTTCCGCACGCGGCAGGTGGCACTGGCCGAGACCAACTTCGAGCTCGCGCTGCAGGCTTCGTGCTCGATCCCCTTCATGCTGGAGGCGGTGCACGACATCCCGGGCGCGCCGCCCGGCGCCTACTGGGACGGCGGCATCACCGACTACCACCTGCACCTGAATTACGGCAATGCCGACGGCGTGGTGCTGTATCCGCATTTCCAGAAGGCAGTGGTGCCGGGCTGGCTGGACAAGGGGCTCAAGTGGCGTCACAAGCCCACGCGCTTTCTGGAGCGCATGGTGGTGCTGGCGCCGGATCCGGAGTGGGTGCGCAAGCTGCCCAATGGCAAGCTGCCCGATCGCAACGACTTCCTGCGCTACGGCAACGACCAGGCAGGCCGCATCAAGGCCTGGGGCATCGCGGCGCAGGAGGCGCGCCGGCTGGCGGACGAGTTGGCCGAGTGGCTGCACCGGGGTAGCCCGGTGGCGGACGTACAGCCGCTCTGACAGGCGCTGCCGCGCGGCGGCTACAGTCGGGCTTCTCTACTTCGAACCACGGGGAAGCACGACACCATGAACGCAACACGAATCATCGGCCTGATCCTGATCGTCGCCGGCATCGCCGCCATCGGCCTGGGCGGCTTCAGTTTCACCAAGGAAACGCACCAGGCCAAGATCGGGCCGATCGAGCTGTCGGTGAAGGAGAAGGAGACCATCAGCTTCCCCACCTGGGCCGGCGTGGCCGCCATCGTGGTGGGCGGGGCGCTGGTGGTGTTCGGCGGCAGGAAGGGCTGAGCTCCTGCGGGGCAAACCCTGAGGGCAGGGATGCCACAGCCTTCCAGAATCGGCGCTCCATTCGAGGAGTCGTCTTTATGCAGCAAGCCCCGTTGTCCCGCCGCGCCTTCAACCTCTCGGCCGCCGCGGCCGCGGCATCGATCGCGGCACCCGGCTTCGCGCAGGCCGCCTGGCCCAGCAAGCCGATCCGCATCATCGTCCCCTATACGCCCGGCGGCTTCACCGACCAGATGGCGCGCCTGGTGCAGCCTGGTCTTACTGCGCGGCTGGGCCAGCCGGTGGTGATCGACAACAAGCCCGGCGCCAACAGCCTGATCGGCGTGGATGCGCTGGCCAAGTCGGCGCCCGATGGCAGCACCTTCGGCGTGGTGATCGCGGCCTACGCGGCCAACACGACGCTCTACCCCAAGCTGCCCTACGACCCGAAGAAGGACCTCACGGGCGTCTCGCTGCTGGGCATCTCGCCGCTGCTCGCGGCGGTGAACAACGACGCACCCTTCAAGACCGCGAAGGAGCTGATCGACTATGCGCGCGCGCATCCCGGCAAGATCAGCTTCGGCTCCTCGGGCAACGGCTCGGCCGCGCACCTGACCAGCGAGCTGTGGAAGTCGCTCACCAAGACCTACATGACCCACATCCCGTACCGCGGCGCAGTGCCGGCGCTGACGGACCTGCTGGGCGGGCAGATCCAGCTCTTCTTCGACGCGCCGACCGGGCTCATCAACCAAGGCAAGGCCGGCAAGGTGCGCCTGATCGGCGTGGCCAGCGACCGCCGGCTGCCGGCCGTGCCCGAGGTGCCCACCTTTATCGAGCAGGGCTTCGCGGGCTTCACCGGCAGCACCTGGGCCGGCATTCTGGCGCCGGCGGGCACGCCGCGCGAGATCGTCAAGCGCATGTCGGAAGAGGTGGCCCGGATCATCAAGAGCGACGAGACCCGCGCGAAGCTCGACGCGATGGGCACCTTCCCGGCCGGCAGCACGCCCGAGGAGTTCGATGCCTTCATCGCGGCCGAGACCGAGAAGTGGGGCAAGGTCATCCGGACGGCGGGCGTGAAGGCCGAGTGAGCGCGGGGCAGGGCATCGAAAGAGTCCTGCCATCCAATGAGCGCCCCATGGATCGACAAGTCAGTGCGTCACCATATGGTCGAAGCGTGTAGCGCCATCGGCTTGCCGGGCACGCGCTCAGCGGACATCTTGATCGCGCCGAAGCAGCCCTGCGAACGCACCCAGTTCCGTCGCGAGCGCGGGCTGCCCCAGGCACTCCAGGCACTCGCGAGCAAGGGCCACATGGCGCTCTTCGGCGTCGGGATGGAGGGCAAGAAGCACCACCGGGAGCAGCCCGTCGCCCGGCTTGCCGCGGTCGATCAGTTTCCTGGCAGTCACTTCGAGCGTCGGGAGATCGAAGGCATCCGGCCGAGGCAGCAGCGGCGGCAGCGGGCCACCCGCCCGCAATGCCTGGACAAACCCCGAAAGCGCATGACGGACTTGCAGCAGTTCGTCGGCGATCTCAATGCTTGCTGTTATTTTCAGCTCGGCGTATTTCGAAACGTCGATGGAATTCATGTGATCTCAGCGCCAGAACAAGCGCTCGTAGAGTGCCTTCAGCAAGATGACAAGGAAGGCAGCCAGGATGAACTGCTTGGCGACTTCGGCTTTCAACGTCTGCTCCGGGATCATGCCTGGTTCGAACGTGGCCATTTCAAGGATCCGCTCGGCAATCAGTTCGCCCAGGCTGCCGGTGATGTCCGGCTGCACGTTGGTTTCCTTTCTGACGGCGTCGGTGCCGGCCCACACGGCCGACGGGATCCCGGACAACAGGTCGGGATAGTGGTTCAGGGCATACAAAATTGTGTCCCAAGGGCGTCCCAAGTTCGATGAAATGCTCGGCTGGAGCAGCTTCTCTGTCTCGCTCAGCACCGCGTAGCCTACGACAGTGCTGGGCGCATCCAGTCCTGCAGCGCTACGGCTCGCCGAAATTATTTCCGCGAGCTTTGCGGCAATCGGCTCGGCAACTTGGGGGTGCCCCCATCCAAATGCTTCCCGCCAACCCAGGAAGATGACTGCGATTCCGAGCCACTCGACAAGTGCCCTGCTGATCCTGTACGGCATTCCGCGATCGAATGCCGCATCGTCGTTGATGTTTGCGAGCCACGCGATCCCCGAGAGCGTGTGCGTCTTGATGATCAGTAGGCCTTCGAGGTCACCCGGCTTGCGCTCGTCCAGCGGCACAGCGTGCAGCAGCCGGATCGCCGCTTCGGCGATGCGCATCCGGTCTGGGTGGCCATAGATGGCCGGCGGCGGCGAGAGGCTGGTCCAGAGCAAGCGGACGAGATGGCGCTTTGCCTCTGCGTCCCCTTCCATGGCAGCGACCTCCAGGGACGAAAGAACTGCTGGCGTAAACCAATCGGCAAAGCGGTCTGCAAGAGAATTCCTCAGTTCCGTCGGCACGAAGATGAGCTCCCGGAGAAACAGGTAGCGCTCCTCCTCACTGTCCATATGCTGCGCGGCGATCTCGACAAGATCAATCTTCGCTGTACGTGCGAGGCCGCCGTTGTCGCCGAAGAACATGGCCGCGAGCGGTGCGAGGATGTTCCCGGCGTTCAAGCCGCGCGCGGCCTTGATGCAGCGACCCAGCCACTCCCCGAGAGTCTGCTTCAACAGGCCTGAATTTATCGCCAATACGAAGAGCAACTCACGATCGAGTCCCGCAAGTTCGCTTTGAAAGGTGGTTGCATCAATGACGCCGTGGTCCAGGTTTGCACGGATGCGGGCGATCAGCCAAGCCGCTTGCGCGAAGGCCTGGAAACGCTTGGTCTCCTCGGCGTCGTCGAAAACGATTGTCGTCAGGCCCGGCGGCTCCGAATCGGCAAGCGGACCGAACCACTGTACAAGCGCGACCAAGTCGCGTTCGATATGAAATTCGTCCCCTGACCAGTTGCCAAAATTCAACAAGCTGCGGGAACTGTCCGGACCTCGTTCTACAAGGCTGGTAAGCGTCTCAAGGAGGTTACGCACGATGAAGTCGCATTGGTAGAAGCTCCAAGGCTCGTCAGCATCGAGTAGCGAGTCCCATGCGCTGTCGAGCTTGGCCTTCAACTCCTGTTTGTTTGAGCCGGGAAAATTGGCAAGGGCATTGAGCGTGCGGACGAAGGTCACGAGTCGTTCGGGCTGCTTCGGGAGCGCTAGATCGAGCGGGCCGCCCTCATGCTTGGTCCAAAGCTCCAAGCCGGTTCCAATATCGCCGAGTTCCAGCATGCTCAGCGCAACGGACAGAAGCTGCTTGCGGACGGATTTCTCGGCTGACGCGAATCGGGATTCATCGGATGCGCAGACCAGGAGCAGGCTCTCCAGCCTGCCGCGAACCATTTGCAGTTGACGGCTTCCTCCGAACTCGCAAAGCAGGCGCGCCAATTGCAGTTCCTTGGCAATGTAGCCTTCATCTCGCTGCTCGCACTTCGCCAGTTCGCCGACGAAGGCCTTTTGAAGGTCGTACAGCAGTTCACCGGCGATATTGGATGTGCATCCTCTCAGGCGCAAAATGGATTTATACAGATCGATTGCCCAGTCCAGATGCCTCAAGGCGAGAAACTGCCGCCACCGCGGCATCGCTGCAGGGAAGGCGCCACTGTGGAACATTTGCTTGATGGATCGAGCTAGAAGAACCTGCACGGTCTGCGCTTGGGGGGCGTTCAGGGAGCCGTAAGCCATGCATTCCCTCAAGAGCTCGACAAGCTGTGTCACGGCATACTCAAGGTCGGTAGCGCCACCGAACTCCAGCAAGACCTCGGCGAGTTGCACATGCTTGGCCACGTTGATCTCCTGGGCCGCATCTACCTGCTTCCAGCCGATTCTGTTGAGTGGCCCTGCGTCCTCCGCCATTGCGGACCACAACGAGAAAAACATCAGTTGCAGGCTCTCCGCAGGGCATTGTTTCGTGGCGCGAATCGCCCGGAGCGTCTTGGATGCCTCCGAGAAAGCCTTGTTGTCCAACTGCTCCAAGAACTCCTTTTCCAGGCCTTCAAGGTCTGGGGCCTCCACCTCGTCGCCGGCGACGCCCAGATAAGTCAAGACCCGGGCCACATCCGCCAAACTGGATCTAGCCTGGACCGATGACTGCTTCACGCACTCGTCCATCAGCCTCTGAGCCAAATCGATCAGTTGCTCGCGGAACTCGTCGCTACGCCCGGCCAGTCCGCAGCATTCCGTCAAGATCCCCAGCTGCGCGGCCAGAAATGCCAGCCGGCGATCTTTCTCGTCCTGGTTGGTTTGGTTGGTTGTGGTCCGGAGCTGCTCGCATCTTGCGATCCAGGCAGTAATGCAACGGTCGAGCGGGAAGCCGGCACGCATCAGGGCCGAGCGCTGGGCGGGATCGATGCGCCCCGCAAGCTGAAGGATTGGCAAGAGGGCCCCGCTCGAGCAGGCATGCGCGAAGCGAACGACGGCAGGGTGGTCGTCCCGCGCCAGCGCTTCGGCCGCACAGACGTTCCACGCCCAATCGAACGAATCGGGCAGTTGCGCCTCCGCATGCACCATGCGCTGAAGCTCCTGCGCCAGGGTCATGCACAGCGCTTGACGAAACTCCGGCAAATGGCGGAGATGCGTGTAGATTGCCCTGGCCGCAGCCGAGCCGGGTTCGCCAGCTCCTATCAGCGCTCGCATCAACATGCATGCCGAGTCGGTCGTCCCCTGGAATACGAGTTGCTGAGCCCGCGGTCCGGGAATGAACCCGTGCCCGGCCTTCAGCAGGACCTTCAATGCCTCCCTGACTGCCTGATGCCGGAGCAGTTGCTCAGCTTCGGTGACGAGAAGTGAAATTGGGTCGACCAGCGGATTCTGTTGAAGCATATACAGCGGCACTTCGAGCGCGATGACAGAGGGCGCATTGATTCGATCTGTGCGGACTGCTGGGCTGTAAGTCGAGACTTGGTTGTTGTTGACAGGGTTCACGTGTTCTCCAGTTCGAAGAGCGAATTCCAAAGAACGGCGCGTTCACGCATGCCTTCCACTGCGCGGCTGAAGGTAGGTTGATCCAGCTCTTCCATGGCCAGCCAATGTCGAAGAATCAGTTGTCTTGTTTCCAAGTCGATCTCGGACCGCTCGAATCCGGCGACGCCATGCGTTACGCCAATACTGGGAGGCGCGCCTTCTTCCGCGGGCCGCAGCAAGCCCGAGTTCAGTAGCGGCAAACTCCACGATTCCGATGTAGGCGGCCGGGCCGGCATCTGCGTCAAGGGAATGCGACCCGCGGATGTAGTCAGCTCCAGGAACTGTCCGCGGCAGATCGCGTGCACGGCGCAAATTCCACCGTCACTGAAGGCATAGCCGCCATGGGGCTGTACCTGAGGCAGCGGGAGGTTGCCGGCCGTGCAGTGCTGCTCGACGAGGCCATTGAAGAACGCGGCTCGCCATTGCAAGCGCCCGGATATTTGCATGAAAAGGTCTCTCCAGGGGGCAGTTTTATGCCGCGACGCCGTCTCTCATAAGCGGAACCGTGCGTCGTGGTCCATAGCTCAGTAACAGCAGTGGATGCGGAGTTCCCAGCGCAAGATCATTTGCATGGCGCCGTGAGGGCAGAGAGCGAGCCCCTCGGGAACCTGCTATCGCGCAGGGTATCGAGGTGCTCGACATCGACCTTGCGGGCGGCTAGGAGCCATGGCGCGGCCCCTTCGCCGGCGACCTGCGGGTGCTGCGCGGCGTGACCTGGCCGCGCATCAAGCTGCGCTACACGCTCGAGCGCGGCGGACAGGCGGTGGCGAGCGCCGAGGAGCAGGTCTCGGACATGCACTACCTGATGACGGCCAACCGCTACATGACCAGCGACCGCCTGCGCTACGAGAAGGCGATGCTGGACGATTGGTTCGACAGGCGCTTCGTCAGGCGCCAGTGACCCAGGCCGCGGCTGCGGCGGCGACGGCGGCGTGGGCCGCATTGCGATCGGCCATCGACGACTTGGTCTCCGTCAGGTAGACCGACAGCAGGACGGGCGCGCGCCCCGGCGGCCGCAGGATCGCGATGTCGTTGGTTGCGCCGTTCTCGCCCGTGCCGGTCTTGTCGCCCACCTTCCAGTCTGCGGGCAGGCCGGCGCGGATGCGCTGGCCGCCTGTCTTGTTGTCGTCCAGCCATTGCAGCAGCCGGACGCGCGAGGCGGGCGCGAGCGCATTGCCCAAGAGAGTCTTTTGCATGCTGTCCACGATCGCGGCCGGCGTGGTGGTGTCGCGCGGATCCTCCGCGCGCGCTTCGTTGAGCCCGGGCTCGATGCGATCGAGCCGCGTGTGCGTGTCGCCCAGCGAGCGCATGTAGGCGGTGAGGCCGGCCGGGCCGCCGAAGCTCGCCAGCATCAGGTTGGCCGCGGTGTTGTCGCTCAGGGTGACCGCGGCCTCGCACAGCTGCGCCATGGTCATGCCTTCGCCGCCCGCGTGCTTCTCGGTCGCGGGGGAGTAGGGCACCAGGTCGTCGCGTGCGTAGGTGACGCGGCGATCCAGCCGCTCCTTGCCCTGGTCCACCCGTGCCAGCACCAGCGCGGCGGCCAGGAACTTGAAGGTGCTGCACAGCGCGAAGCGCTCGTCCTGGCGATGGCCGGCGCGCCGGCCATCGGCGGTGTCGAGCACATGGACACCGAGCCGGCCGCCGACCTTTTTCTCGATCTCGGCGAGTTGCCGCGCCAGACCCGGACGGCTCTCGGCGCGAAGGTCGAAGGAAGCGGCGGCCAGGGGAAGAAGAAGGGCGCCGGTGAATTGACGTCGATGGATCATGAAATGAAAGCTCCTGAAAGAGAGGCGACTTTCGGCGATCCGCGGCGCAGGCACAAACGATAGTATTTGCTGTCTCGCACAAGAAAATCTTATGGCACGGGCCCATCTTCCCCTCAATGCGCTGCGCGCCTTCGAATCCTCCGCGCGGCATCTCAGCTTCACGCTGGCGGCCGACGAGCTGAACGTGACGCAGGCCGCGGTCAGCCAGCAGGTGCGCGGCCTCGAGGCGCGGCTGGGCGTGGCGCTGTTCCGCCGGCTGCCGCGCGGGCTCGCGCTCAGCGACGAGGGTCAGGCACTGCTGCCGGTGCTGGCCGAGTCCTTCGGCCGCATGGAGGCGGTGGTTCAGCAGTTCGACAACGGCCAGTTCTTCGAGGTGCTGACGGTGGGCGTGGTGGGCACCTTCGCGGTCGGCTGGCTGCTGCCGCGGCTGCGCCTGTTCCAGCAGGGCTGCCCCTTCGTCGACCTGCGGCTGATGACGCACAACAACGTGGTCGACCTGGCGGGCGAGGGGCTGGACTTCGCGATCCGCTTCGGCGACGGCAACTGGCCGGGCCTGAAGGCCGAGCACCTGATGGCGGCGCCGCTCTCGGTGCTGTGCGCGCCGGCGATCGCGGCGCGCATCGTCAGGCCGCGGGACCTCGCGCAACAGACCTTGCTGCGCTCCTACCGCGCGGAGGACTGGCCGGCCTGGTTCGCGGCCGCCGGCGCGGCCTGCCCGGCGATCCGCGGGCCCGTTTTCGATTCCTCGCGGCTGATGGTGGAGGCGGCCATGCAGGGCGCCGGCGTGGCGCTCGCCCCGGCCTCGATGTTCGAGCGCGAGCTGGACGAAGGCCGGCTCGTGCGGCCCCTTTCGACCGAGGTGATGACGGGCAGCTACTGGCTGGTGCGGCTCAAGTCGAGGAAGCCCAGCGCCGCGATGGAGGCCTTCCGGCGCTGGCTGTTGGACTACATCGAGGCTTCGAGCATCGCGCGGTAGTCCTCGCGCGTCGCCAGCCGCGGGTTGGTCTTGTGGCAGTGGTCGGCCATCGCGCCGTCGATGATGGGCTCGAACATCGCAGGCGTGACGTCCACCTCGGCCAAGCCCGCGGGCAGGCCCAGACGCGCGTTCATGTCGCGGATCGCGGCCGCAAGGTCGCCCGGGGAGTCGAGGTGCATGGCCTGCGCCATGCGCTGCAGGCGCTGCTCCTTCTGCACCGACTCCGCGCCGGCGTTGAAGCGGATGACGGCCGGCAGGAAGAGGGCGTTGAGGGTGCCGTGGTGCAGGCGCGGGTCGATGCCGCCCAGGCTGTGGCTCAGCGAGTGCACGCAGCCCAGTCCCTTCTGGAAGGCCATGGCGCCCTGCATCGAGGCGCTCATCAGGTTGAGGCGCGCCTCGCGGTCGCTGCCGTCCTTGGTGGCGCGCTCGATGTAGCCCCAGGCGCGCTGCAGGCCGTCGAGGCCGATGCCGTCGGCCGGCGGATTGAAGGCGGCCGACATGAAGGTTTCCATGCAGTGCGCGATGGCGTCCATGCCGGTGGCGGCCGTGAGCCGCGGCGGCAGGCCCAGCGTGAGCTCGGGGTCGCAGATGGCGGCCTTGGGCATCAGGAACCAGCTGTGGAAGCCGAGCTTGCGATGGTCGTCGACGATGACGATGGCGCCGCGCGCCACCTCGCTGCCGGTGCCGCTGGTGGTGGGCACGGCGATCAGCGGCGCCACGCGCTCGGTGATCTTCGGCGAGCCGCCTTCGATGGTGGCGTAGGTCTTGAGCGGCCCCTCGTGCGTGGCCGCGATCGCCACGCCCTTGGCACAGTCGATGGCCGAGCCGCCGCCGACGGCGATGAGGCCGTCGCAACGCTGCTCGCGGTAGATCGCGGCGGCGGCGCGCACGGCAGCCTCGGTGGGGTTGGAGGGCGTCTGGTCGAACACCGCGGCCGGCAGGTCGCCCAGCGCATCCAGCGCTTTCTGCAGGATGCCGGCCGCGCGCACGCCGGCGTCGGTGACGATGAGAGGCCGCGCGATGCCGATGCGCTCGCATTCGCTGCGCAGCAGCTGGATGGCGCCGAAGTCGAACTGGATTTGGGTCAGGTATTGGATGAGGGCCATGGGTCGTGTGGAGGTGGGGCTACGATTCGGGCCTTCCAATTTAACAAGCGCCGCCCCTCTTGCCCATGACCCAAACCCTCGCGCCGCCCCTCACCGCCAAGATGGCCGGCGTGGTCGACCGCATGGCCCGCGCCCACCAGGCGCCGTACTACACGCTCACACCCGCCCAGGCCAAGGCCGCCTACGAGAAGGGCGCCAGCGTGCTCGAGGTGCCCAAGCCGCAGTTGGCGCGCGTCGAGGACTTCGCGATCCCCGCGCGCGATGGCCATGCGCTGCCGGCCCGCCTCTACGCGCCTTCGCAAGCGCGGCTGCCGGTGCTGCTGTTCTTCCACGGCGGCGGCTTCACCGTCGGCAGCATCGCCACCCACGACACGCTGTGCCGCGTGCTGAGCGAGAAGAGCGGCTGCGCCGTCGTTTCGGTGGACTACCGCCTGGCGCCCGAGCACAAGTTCCCGACCGCCTCGAACGACGCCTGGGACGCCTGCCTCTTCGTCGCGAAGAGCGCCACCGAACTGAGGCTGGATGGGTCGCGCCTGGCATTGGGCGGCGACAGCGCGGGCGGCACGCTGGCGGCGGTGTGCGCCATCCTCGCGCGCGACGCGGGCCTGCCGGTGGCCTTGCAGATGCTCTTCTATCCGGGCACCACCTCGCATCAGGACACGGCCTCGCACCATCGCTTCGCCGACGGCCCGCTGCTCGGCGAGCCGCTCATCACCTGGTTCTTCGCCCAGTACCTCAACAGTCAGGCCGAGCGGGACGACTGGCGCTTCGCGCCGCTCAACGCCGAGGACGTCGAAGGCGTCGCGCCCGCCTGGATCGGCCTGGCCGAATGCGACCCGGTGGTCGACGAGGGCATCGCCTATGCCGACAAGCTGCGCGCCACGGGCGTGCCGGTGGATCTGGAGATCTACCGCGGCGTGATCCACGAGTTCGTCAAAATGGGCCGTGCCATCCCCGAAGCGCTGCAGGCCCAGGCCGATGCGGCGCGCGCCCTGAAGGAAGCCTTGCAACCATGACCGAGAACACCCGCCGATCCGACTACCGCTTCTTCCACCGCCTGCGCGTGCGCTGGGCCGAGGTGGACATGCAGAAGATCGTCTTCAATGCCCATTACCTGATGTACTTCGACACCGCGATCTCCGACTACTGGCGCGCCCTGGCGCTGCCGTACCAGGAGGCGATGGACGCGCTGGGCGGCGACCTCTACGTGCGCAAGGCCACCATCGATTTCCAGGCCTCGGCGCGGGTCGACGACGTGCTGGACGTCGCGATGAAATGCGTGCGCGTGGGCAATTCCTCCATCGTCTTCCACGGCGGGCTGTTCCGGGGCGAGGACTTCCTGGTGGGCTGCGAACTGGTCTACGTGTTCGCCGATCCGGCCACGCAGACCTCGAAGCCGGTGCCGGCCTTGCTGCGTGAGATCTTCACGGCCTATGAGGCCGGCGAAGCCTTGAGTGAAGTCAAGACCGGCAGCTGGACCGAGCTGGGCGAGGGCGCCGGCGCGGTGCGCCGCAGCGTCTTCATCGAGGAGCAGCGCATTCCCAAGGAGCTCGAATGGGACGAGCACGACGAGAGCGCCGTGCACGCGGTGGCGCGTAACCGCCTGGGCCAGGTGATCGCGACCGGGCGCCTCGTGCCGGGCGGCGCGCCCGGCCAGGGCCGCATCGGCCGCATGGCGGTGCACCGCGTGCTGCGCGGCGGCGGCCACGGCGCGGCGGTACTGCGTGCGCTCGAAGAAGCCGCCAAGGCGCGCGGCGACCGCGAGGTGGCGCTGCACGCGCAGCGCAGCGCCGAAGTCTTCTACACGCGCCTGGGCTATGTGCCGCACGGCGAGCCCTTCGAGGAAGCGGGCATCGCCCATATCGAGATGCGGCGCGCACTCTGAACCCGCACGGCGCCGGCTGGCCGGCCATAGGTGGAACATGAACCTCCGCACCAAGATCGTCGCGTTGGCCGTCGCGCCGCTGCTGGTCGCGCTGGTGCTGGTGGCGCTGGCCGTGCGCCACCAGGAGCGCGACCTGGCGCGGCGTGAGCGCGCGCTGATCGAGCAGACCTACATGGACCAGCGCCGCAGCGAGCTGCGCAGTTACGTGGAGCTGGCAATCAGCGTGGTGCGGCCGCTCTATGACGCGGGCCTCGACGACGAGGCCACGCGCGCCGAGGCCCTGCGCCGGCTGGCCGCGCTGGACTACGGCAGCGACGGCTACTTCTTCGTCTACGACCTGCAGGGCCGCTCGCTGATGCATTCGCGCCAACCCGAACTGGTGAACCAGAACCTCTGGGAGCTGCGCGACTCGCGCGGCCGCTTCACCATCCAGGAACTGATCGCGCAGGCGCGCACCGGCGGCGGCTTCGTCCAGTACGAGTGGCGCAAGCCCTCCAGTGCGCAGACCGCGCCCAAGCTGGGCTACGTGACGACGCTGCCGCGCTGGAACTGGATGGTCGGCACCGGGCTGTACATGGACGACATCCAGTCGACCATGCAGACGCTGGACCGGCAGATGAACCAGAACGTCGCGACCACCATGCTGTGGATCGCCGGCATCGCGGCGCTGTGCCTGGCGGTGGTCAGCGCCGGGGGGCTGCTGCTCAACCTCAGCGAGCACCGCGTGGCCGAGGCAAAGCTGCGTCTGCTCGCGCGGCAGGTGGTGCAGTCGCAGGAAGAAGAGCGCGGCCACCTCGCGCGCGAGCTGCACGACGGCACCAGCCAGACGCTGGTGTCGACCAAGCTGCTGGTGGAGTCGGCGGTCGATACGCTGGAGCGCGGGCAGCAGCCCACGCCGCCGGTGCTGGGCAGGGCGCTCGTGCGGCTCAACGAGGCGCTGGCCGAGGTGCGGCGCATCTCGCACCGGCTGCGGCCGGCGCTGCTGGACCAGTTGGGCCTGCCGGCCGCGCTCGAGCGGCTGGGCGCGGAGTTCGGCGAGGAGGGCGCGGTCGCCGCCTCGGTCGCGGTGCAGGGGACGCCTTGCGAGCTGCCGGAGGAGGTCAAGACTGCGCTGTTCCGCGTGACCCAGGAGGCGCTGACCAATGTGCGCAAGCATGCACGGGCGCGGCAGGTGCGCATCGCACTGGACTTCGAGCGGCGCGGCGTGCGGCTGGAGGTGAACGACGATGGGGTCGGCTTCGACCTGCAGACCACGCAGCTCGATCCGCGCCGGGGCATCGGGCTGCGCAACATGCGCGAGCGCATCGCGGCCATCGGCGGGCGGTTGGACCTGCACTCGGGCAGCAAGGGGACCGCCATCGTCGCCTTCGTCCCGGCGAAGAGCCTGGAGGCGACGTGACGATGACGCAGCCGATCCGCCTGTTCCTGGTCGACGACCATCCGCTGGTGCGCGACGGACTGCATGCGCGTCTCGACCCTTTGCCGGGCATCGAGATCGTGGGCGAGGCCGGCAGCGCCGCCGAGGCGCTGGAAGCGATCGAGCGCCTGCAGCCGCAGCTGGTGCTGGCCGATGTGGGCATGAAGGACATGAACGGCATCGAGCTGGCCGCGCGGCTGCAGACGGTTGCGCCCGCGGTGCGCGTGGTGATGCTCAGCATGTACGACAACCCCGAGTACGTGCAGCAGGCGCTCGCGGCCGGGGCGCGCGGCTATGTGCTCAAGGATGCGCCGGCGGCCGAGATCGTCGCGGCCATCGAGGCGGCGGCGGCGGGCGGGACCTTTCTGAGCCCGGCGGTGTCGCAGCGGCTGTTCCGCAACCAGGCGCCGAGGCCGCTGCTCACGCCGCGGGAGAGCGAGATTCTCTCGGCACTGGGGCGGGGGGAATCGAGCAAGCAGATCGCGCGCGACCTCGGGTTGAGCGTGCGCACGGTCGAGGCGCATCGGCAGAGTATCAAGCGGCGGCTCGGCATCGAGGGCCAAGCCGAGCTCATCAAATACGCCGTCGAGCACGCCCGCCAGTTCGGCCAAGGCTGAGGCGGCCTGGGCGTTCCAGGGTTATCCCTTAGGCAACTCCACGCGTCCCGCCCGCGCGGTGCGACGGATGCCGACCGGCCGGCGAATCGGGACACTCGCCGGGTTCACAACGTCTGGAGACATCGCATGCACAGCATCCGCCGCCACCTGGTGTGGCTTGTCGTGGCCGTGGTCGGCGCCTTTTCGCTGGGCACCGTGGCCCTGGCGCGAGGCGAGGCCATCAGCGCCTTGTGGGTCGTGGCCGCGGCCCTCTGCACCTACCTGATCGCCTATCGCTACTACAGCCTCTTCATCGCCGACCGCGTGCTCGGCCTGGACGGCAAGCGCATGACGCCGGCGCACCGCCACAACGACGGACTGGACTACGTGCCCACCGACAAGAACGTGCTCTTCGGCCACCACTTCGCGGCCATCGCCGGGGCCGGCCCGCTGGTCGGCCCGGTGCTCGCGGCGCAGATGGGCTACCTGCCGGGCCTGCTGTGGATCCTGGCCGGCGTGGTCTTCGCCGGCGCGGTGCAGGACTTCATCGTGCTCTTCATCTCGACCCGCCGCGACGGCCGCTCGCTCGGCGACCTGATCAAGCAGGAGATGGGCACGGTGCCGGGGCTGATCGCGCTGTTCGGCACCTTCATGATCATGATCATCATCCTGGCGGTGCTGGCGCTGATCGTGGTGAAGGCACTGGCCGAATCGCCCTGGGGCACCTTCACGGTGGCAGCGACCATTCCGGTCGCGGTCTTCATGGGCGTGTACCTGCGCTACATCCGCCCGGGGCGCATCGGCGAGATCTCGGTGATCGGCTTCGTGCTGCTGATGCTGGCGATCTTCGGCGGCCAGGCAGTGGCGCAGAGCCCGACCTGGGGGCCGATGTTCACCTTCGACGGCAAGGCGCTGACCTGGATGCTGATCGGCTACGGCTTCATCGCCGCCAGCCTGCCGGTGTGGCTGCTGCTGGCGCCGCGCGACTACCTCTCGACCTTCCTGAAGATCGGCACCATCGTCGCGCTGGCGATCGGCATCGTCTTCGTTGCGCCGACGCTGCAGATGCCGGCGGTGACGCAGTTCGCGCAGGGCAACGGGCCGGTGTGGTCGGGCAGTCTCTTTCCCTTCCTCTTTATCACCATCGCCTGCGGCGCCGTGTCGGGCTTCCATGCGCTGATCTCCTCGGGCACCACGCCGAAGATGCTGGACAACGAGCGCCATGCGCGCTTCATCGGCTACGGCGGCATGCTGGCCGAGTCCTTCGTCGCGGTGATGGCGCTGGTGGCCGCGGCCTGCATCGAGCCGGGCGTGTACTTCGCGATGAACAGCCCGGCCGCGCTGGTCGGCAACACGCCGGCTGCGGTGGCGCAGACCATCTCGAGCTGGGGCTTCGTGGTCACGCCCGAGATGCTGGTGCAAACCGCGAAGGACGTGGGCGAGAGCACGATTCTCGGCCGCGCCGGCGGCGCGCCCACGCTCGCCGTGGGCATGGCGCACATCCTGCACCAGGCCATCGGCGGGCCGGCCATGATGGCCTTCTGGTACCACTTCGCGATTTTGTTCGAGGCGCTGTTCATCCTGACCGCGGTCGATGCCGGCACCCGGGCCGGGCGCTTCATGCTGCAGGATCTGCTCGGGAGCTTCGTGCCGGCGCTGAAGCGCACCGACTCCTTCGTGGCCAACCTGCTCGCCACCTTCCTCTGCGTCGCGGCCTGGGGCTACTTCCTGTATCAGGGCGTGGTCGATCCGCTGGGCGGCATCAACACGCTGTGGCCGCTGTTCGGCATCTCCAACCAGATGCTGGCCGCGGTGGCGCTGATGCTGGGCGTGGTGGTGCTGTTCCGCATGAAACGCGAGCGCTACGCCTGGGTCGCGATCGCGCCGGCCGCCTGGCTGCTGGTGTGTACGCTGACGGCGGGCTGGCAGAAGATCTTCTCGGCCGATCCGAAGGTCGGCTTCCTGTCGCACGCGGCGAAATACGCCGAGGCGATCGAGAAGGGCGTGCTGCTCGCGCCCGCCAAGACGCCCGAGGCGATGGCGCGCATCGTCTTCAACGACCGGCTGGATGCGGCGCTGTGCGGGCTCTTCATCTTCGTGGTGCTGAGCGTGCTGGTCTACAGCGTGCGCAGCGCGCTCGCGGCGCGCGCGGCGAACAAGCCGACGGCGCGCGAGACGCCTTTCGAGCCGATGCCGACTCAGGCCGCCTGATGCGCTCCCTGGCCGCCTTGCCCGAGGCCGGGCGCTATCTGACCCGCTCGCTGGCGCAGTCGCTGCGCCTGATGGTGGGGCTGCCGGACTACGACGCCTACCTCAGCCACATGGCGCGCACGCATCCGGACCAGGCGCCGATGAGCTACGAGGCCTTCTTCCGCGAGCGCCTGGAGGCGCGCTACGGCAGCGGCAAGGGCCGCTGCTGTTGAGCCGGGCTCAGATGTCTTCGAGCAAGGGGTAGGGCAGGGGCTCGACGCTGAGTGCGGGCCCCTCGGCGCTGCCGGCGTGCAGGCCACCGGCATTGAGCGCCGCGATCTGCATGGACACGAGCGCAGCCCATCCGCCGCCGGGCGTCGGCGCCGCCTGCGCGACCATGCCGACCGGCTGCTCGGGGTCGTTGGCGGCAAAGACCTCCTGGCCCGCTGCCAACGGCGCCGGCGCCTGCACGAGGTAGGTCCTGCGCTTGAGGGTGCCGCGGAACTGGCTGCGCGCCACCACCTCCTGGCCGGGGTAGCAGCCCTTCTTGAAACTCACGCCGCCCACCGATTCGTAATTGAGCATCTGCGGCACGAAGGCATCGACGATCGGCGCGCTGACGGTCACGATGCCGCTGCGCACCTCGCTCCACTGCCACAGCGCGGAATCGAGCGCCGGGCCTTCCGGCTCGGCACTGCCCGCCGGCGCGATGCGCAGCGCGCGTGGGACGCGATCCGAGGGATAGAGCGAGACCACGCTGACATCGCCGACCTGGCAGCAGCGCCCGGGCGGTGCGCCGGCATCGACGCCGTTGGCCGTCAGCGCCGTGCCGGTCAGGCCGTGGAGCATGAATTCATCGCTGGCATCGCTGAGCTTGAGCTTGGCGCGCAGCACGTACATCGACAGGCGCTTGAGCGTCGCGGGAAGGATGTCGCGGCCGATCACCAGCAGCACGCGTTCGGGCTGCGGCCTGATGCCGATGAAGCTCGCGATCACGCGTCCCTTGGCCGTGCACAGCGCGGCCAGGCGCGCTTCGGTGGGGCCGAGGAGGGCGAAGTCCTGGGTCAGCTGGCCATTGAGGAAATCGGCGGCTTCGGGGCCCTCGGCGCGGATCACGCCGAGGTGCGAAAGGGCTGTTACGCCATTCAGAACGACTGGGGTCATCGCTGAATTATCATGGCCGGCTCCGTTCCGTTCGGCCCGCAGGGCTACCGCGTTTTCCTTCTTCTGCCCGCCTCATTCGCATCCGTGCGCCGCTTTCTTCTCACGCTCTTCCTGCTCGCCGCATTCGTCGTGCTCGGCTCGGGCGCGGCCGGGCTCTGGTGGGTGCAGGCGCCGTTGAAGCTGCCGGCGCCCACGGTGGACCTTTCGGTCGAGCCGGGCACCACGCCGCGCGGCGTCGCACAGGCCGTGGTCGAGGCCGGCGTGGACGTGCCCTGGCAACTGCTCTACGGGTGGTTCCGCTTCTCGGGGCAGGACCGGCAGATCCGCGCCGGCAGCTACGAGCTGGAGCGCGGCGTCACGCCGCGCCTGCTGCTCAACATGCTGGTGCGCGGCGAAGAGGCCACGCGCAGCATCGTGCTGGTGGAGGGCTGGAGCTTCCGCCAGATACGCGCCGCGCTGGCCAAGGCCGAGCAGCTGAAGCCCGAAACCGTGGGCCAGAGCGACCAGGAACTGATGGCCCGGCTCGGCAAGCCCGGCGTGCATCCCGAGGGCCGCTTCTTCCCCGACACCTACACCTATTCGAAAAACTCCACCGACCTCGCCGTGCTGCAGCGGGCGATGCGGGCCATGGACAAGAAGCTGGAAGCGGCCTGGGCCGCGCGCGCGGCCGATCTGCCGCTCAAGACGGCCGACGAGGCGCTGATCCTCGCCAGCATCGTCGAAAAGGAGACAGGCGTGGCCAAGGACCGGGCCGAGATCGCGGCCGTGTTCGTCAACCGCCTGCGCGCCGGCATGCCGCTGCAGACCGATCCGACCGTGATCTACGGCATGGGCACGCGCTTCGACGGCAATCTGCGCAAGAAGGACCTGCAGGCCGACACGCCCTGGAACACCTACCTGCGGCCCGGCCTGCCGCCGACGCCGATCGCCATGCCGGGCAAGGCCGCGCTGCTGGCGGCGGTGCAGCCGGCGCAGAGCAAGTCGCTGTACTTCGTGTCGCGCGGCGACGGCTCCAGCCACTTCAGCAGTTCGCTCGACGAGCACAACCGCGCGGTGAACCGCTACCAGCGCGGCATCGAGCAGCCTGTACCGCGGAGCGAGCAGCGATGACGCAGCAGCAGGGCCTCTTCCTCACGCTCGAAGGCATCGACGGCGCCGGCAAGTCCAGCCATATCGATGCGCTGGAGGCGTTGTTCAAGGCGCAGGGCAGGGTGGTCACGCGCACGCGCGAGCCTGGCGGCACGCCGCTGGCCGAGACGCTGCGCACCATGATCCTCACGCAGGCCATGGACCCGCTGACCGAGTCGCTGCTGGTGTTCGCGGCGCGGCGCGACCACATCGTGCAGGTGATCGAGCCCGCGCTGGCGCGCGGCGAGGTGGTGCTGTGCGATCGCTTCACCGATGCCACCTTCGCCTACCAGGGCGCAGGGCGCGGCTTCGACAACGCGGTGCTCTCGACCCTGGAGCAGTGGGTGCAGGCGCGCGATGGCGCGCTGCTGCAACCCGCGCTCACGCTGTGGTTCGACCTGCCGCCCGAGACCGCGGCCGAGCGCCTGGCGGGCGCGCGGCTGCCGGACAAGTTCGAATCGCAGCCGGTCGAGTTCTTCCGCCGCGTCGCTGAAGGCTATGCGGCGCGCGCCGCGGCCGCGCCGCGCTTCGTGCGCATCGACGCGAACCGTTCGCGCGAGCAGGTCTGGGCGCAGGTCGAGGCGGCGCTGGTCCAGCGCGGGCTGGTGGGCGTCAAATCATGAGCCGCATGGCCGCTCCGAAGGCTCATAGCCCCGCAGCCCGCAGGGCGGAGGCTGCCCAATGAGCGAGCTAAACATTTCGCCCTGGCTGCGCAAGCCCCTGGCCGAGCTGCTGCGGCAGCGCGGCCATGCCTGGCTGCTCCAGGGGCCGTCGGGCCTGGGCCAGTACGAGCTGGGCCTTGCCCTGGCGGCCGCCTGGCTCTGCGAGCAGCCCGACGAAAAAGGCGGGCAGGGCGCCTGCGGCCACTGCCCGAGCTGCCACGCCATCGCCGTGCGCACCCATGCCGACCTCTGCGTGCTGATGCCCGAGGTCGCGATGCAGGAGCTGGGCTGGCCGCTCGACGAGAAGAGCCAGGCCGACATCGACGACAAGAAGCGCAAGCCCAGCCGCGAGATCCGCGTCGAGGCGATGCGCGATGCGGTCGGCTTCGCCCAGCGCACCAGCGGGCGCGGGCGCGGCAAGGCGGTGCTGGTCTATCCGGCCGAGCGGATGAACAACATCACCGCCAACGCCTTGCTCAAGACGCTGGAGGAGCCGGTCGGGGACGTGCGCTTCGTCCTGGCCAGCGAGGCCGCGTGGCAATTGCTGCCCACCATCCGCAGCCGCTGCCTGGGCTTCACCATGCCCTGGCCCGGCGACGACGAGGCGCGCGAATGGCTGGTGGGGCAGGGCGTGCCGGCGGCCGACGCGCCCGCCCTGCTGCGCGCTGCCGGCGGCCGGCCCAGCGATGCCCTGCGGCTTGCCGCCTCGGGCCAGTCGCCCAAGGCCTGGAGCCTGTTTCCGAAGGCCATGCAGCGCGGCGAGATCGGCGCGCTGGCCGACCATGCGCCGGCCCAGGCCATCGGCGCGCTGCAGAAGCTGTGCCACGACCTCATGGCGGTGGACAGCGGCGCTGCGCCGCGCTTCTTCGAAGCTGCCGACCTGCCGGCCCTACCGTCGAAGGCGGCGCTGGGCCGCTGGGCCCGGTCGCTCGCCAATGCGGCAAAAACCGCAGAACATCCCTTCAATGCGTGGGCTTGATGCTCGAAGCACTTTGTGAGCGAAGCGCGAAGCACCCTAAACTCCGCCAGCCGCCGCCCATGAATACAACAGCCTCCCACCCCGCCGCGCCCGCCCGACCCAGCGTCATTCAGCTGGCGATCAAGGCGAAAAGGGCGCGCTCTACGCCGCCTACATCCCGCTGTTCGCCGAAGGGTATCTTCATCCCGACCTCGCGCGAGTACCGCCTGGGCGACGACGTCTACGTGCTGCTCACGCTGCCCGAGGACCCGCAGCGCTACCCGGTGGCTGGCAAGGTGGCCTGGATCACGCCGGCACGCGCGGCCGGCAACCGGGCGCCGGGCGTCGGCATCCGCTTTCCCTCGGACGAGAAGTCGCGCCAGCTGAAGGCGCGCATCGAAGAGGCGCTCGGCGGCACCCTGGCCTCCGACCGCCCGACCCAGACCATTTGAGTTCCGTCTGCACGACGTCGACCGCAGCCGCTGCGGTCGCGCCGCCGTTTCCCGAAGTTTTGCGATGTTCACCGACTCCCATTGCCACCTGACCTTCCCCGAATTCGCCGGCCAGATGCCGCAGATCCGCGAGGCGATGGCCGCCGCGCAGGTCGACCGGGCGCTTTGTATCTGCACCACCCTGGAGGAATTCGCCGAGGTGCAGGCGCTCGCGGCTGGTTTTGACAACTTTTGGGCCAGTGTCGGCGTCCATCCGGACAACGAGGACATCGCCGAGCCCTCGGTGGACGATTTGGTGACACGCTCGGCCTTGCCCAAGGTGGTGGCGATCGGGGAAACCGGGCTGGACTACTACCAGATGGAAGAACGCAAGGGCGGCCGCAGCATCTCCGACATGGAGTGGCAGCGCGACCGCTTCCGGGTTCACATCCGTGCTGCCCAGCAGGTGCGCAAGCCGCTGATCATTCACACCCGCGACGCCTCGGCCGACACGCTGGCGATCCTGAAGGAGGAGGGCGAGGACGGCTCGGCGGGGGCCGCCGGCGGCGTGTTCCATTGCTTCACCGAGACGGCCGAAGTCGCGCGTGCCGCGCTGGACCTGGGTTTCTACATCTCGTTCTCGGGCATCCTGACTTTCAAGAAGGCCGCCGAGCTGCGCGAGGTGGCCACCTTCGTGCCGCTGGACCGCATGCTGATCGAGACCGACAGCCCCTATCTGGCGCCGGTGCCGTACCGGGGCAAGACCAACAATCCGTCCTATGTGCCTTTCGTGGCCAAGCAGATCGCGGAGCTGCGCAAGCTGCCGGTCGAGGCCATCGGCGAGGCGACCAGCCGGAACTTCGAGACCCTGTTCAAGGGGGTGAAGTCATGAAGAATTACTTTAAATACATCATCTATCTAGCTGTATTTGCAGCATCTTTTTCATCGCAGGCCGGCTCGTACGAGGATTTCTTCCGGGCAGTCCGAAGCGACAACGCGAGCAGCATCCAGGCGCTCCTGAATCGCGGCTTCGACCCCAATACCGTCGACGAACAGGGCCAAGCTGGCCTGCTGATCGCCATGCGCGAGCCGTCGCCCAAGGTGATCCAGGTGCTGCTGGATTCGCCCAAGTCCAACGTCGAGGTGCGCAACGCCAAGGACGAGAGCCCGCTGATGCTGGCCGCGCTGAAGGGCCAGCAGGACCTGGTCACGCGCCTGATCGCGCGCGATGCCGACGTCAACAAGCCGGGCTGGGCGCCGCTGCATTACGCCGCCACCGGCGGCCACGTGGCGATCATGAAGGTGCTGCTGGAGAACTACGCCTTCATCGACGCGCAGTCGCCCAACGGCAGCACGCCGCTAATGATGGCCGCGATGTACGGCTCGGCCGCCGCGGTGCAGTTGCTGCTCGATGAGGGCGCCGACACGACGATGAAGAACCAACTGGGCATGACGGCACTGGACTTTGCCCAGCGCGCCAATCGGCCGGATGCGGTGCGGCTGCTGAGCACCGCGGCCCAGGCGAACAAGCGGCCGGGCGATGGCAAGTGGTGAGCTGGCTCGCCCGAGCTGAGCCGCCTCAGCGCCTGCCTCAGCGATTCGAAAAACACAATGTGCATTATGTTAAATAAAAAGCACAGACGCCCCCGTTAAGGCGGGAAAATCCGCGGCATGGACGCCTCCATCTTTTCCACGCCCAAGATCGACTGCCACTGCCACCTCTTCGACCCCGAATCGTTCCCGTACACGCCGGGTGTCTTCTACTCGCCCTCGGGCGGCGAGATTGCCACTGCCGCCTACTTCACCGAGGTGATGGATGCGTACGGCGTGTCGCACGCGCTTCTGGTCGGGCCCAACTCGGGCTACGGCACCGACAACCGTTGCATGCTCGACGCGATCCGCAACGGCAAGGGCCGGTTCAAGGGCATTGCCGTGGTCGACAACGATGCCTCGACCGCACGGCTCCAGGATCTGCAGGCACAAGGCGTGGTGGGCATCGCATTCAACATGGCGCTGCTCGGCCTTGCGCACTATGCCGATGCGGACGCGCTGTGGGAGCGCATTGCGGCGCTCGGCATGTGCGTGCAGGTGCAGGTCGAGGGCGACCAGATGGCAGCGCTTGCGCCGCGCCTCATGGGCTGCGGCGCGCAGATCCTGGTCGATCACCACGGTCGGCCCGATCTTTCGCCCTTGCACCAAGGCCTCGCGAGCGCGGGCTTCCAGGCCCTTCTCGGCATGGCCGCCAGCGGGCGCTGCACCGTGAAGCTCTCGGGCTACGACAAGTTCTCCCGAGAGGCCTTGCCGTTTGCCGATGCACGGCCTTTCACCGCCGCATTGCTGGAAGCATTCGACCCCACCCACTGTATCTGGGGTTCGGACTGGCCGCACGTGCGGGCCACGCGGCGGCTCGATTACGGTCCACTGCTGAACGTGTTGGTGCGCAGCGTGCCTTCGGAGGCCGACCGCCGCGCGATCCTTCTGGAAACACCGGCGCGGCTGTTCGGCTTCGAAATGCCGGGACAGGTGTCCGATTCTTGACAGTCGAGCGTCATGCTCGGCTCTAAAGTGACGGTACCCAAGGAGACAACCCCATGAACACCACCACCTCCTCCGAAATCCAGAAGCTCGTCTCCGCCGAAGAATGGCAGCTGCGCGTGGACCTCGCGGCCTGCTACCGGCTGGTCGCGCTCCATGGCTGGAGCGACCTCGTCTTCACCCACATCAGCGCGCGGGTGCCGGGGCCCGAGCACCATTTCCTGATCAATCCCTACGGGCTGATGTTCGACGAGATCACCGCCTCGAGCCTGATCAAGGTGGACCAGGATTGCAACAAACTGATCACCTCGCCCTACCCCGTCAACCCCGCCGGCTTCGTGATCCACAGCGCGGTGCATGCGGCGCGGCCGGACATCCAGTGCGTGCTGCACACCCACACGCGCGCCGGCATTGCCGTGAGCGCCCAGAAGAACGGCGTGCTGCCGATCAGCCAGCAGTCGACCTTCGTGCTGGCCTCGCTGGCCTACCACGACTACGAGGGCGTGGCCTTCCGCGACGAGGAAAAGCCGCGACTGCAGGCCGACATGGGCGAGGCCAACTTCCTGATGCTGCGCAACCACGGCCTGCTGACCGTCGGCAAAACCATCGCTGACGCCTTCCTCTCGATGTACACCTTCGAGAACGCCTGCCAGATCCAGATCGCCGCGCAGGCCGGCGGCGGCGAGCTCACGCATGTCGATCCGCGCATCGTCGAAGGCGTGGGCCACGCGCTGAAGGTGCAGACCGGCGGCCTGGGTGGCGCCTTCGTTTGGCCGGCATTGATCCGCAAGCTGGATCGCGTCGACCCGAGCTACAAGCAGTAGCGGTCTTGCGCCCGCCCCGTACAAACCCTGATCGCACTGACGGCGGATCGACAGCTTCGATTTCTACGATTTCTCCGAGGCCACCCGAAACGCGGGCGACCCACGGCGCAGTTCGCGCACCACCAGGAGACATCGACCATGCAGATCACGGGCATGTTGCACGGCGCACGCCTGCTGCACTTCGTGGGCTTTCCGGCCACCGAGGTGCTGGGCCCCGCGGCCAGCGAAGAGGAGATCAAGGCGCTCATCGACAAATACGGGCTCGTCTTCATCAAGCCGGTCTTCAAGGGCGGCATCGGCAAGAAGGGCAAGGCCGGACTGCTGGGCCGCGCCAGCGACCTCAAGACCGCGCTGGCCGAGAAGGAGCGCCTCTACTTCGCCGAGCACCAGGTCGGCCACGTCAAGGCCAAGGCCAACGGCGTGACCTTCGAGGCCGGCGTGCCCGCCAAGCACGAGGTCTACTTTTCGATCAGCGACTCCACGCGCTTCCGCGCGCCGACCATGACGCTCACGCACATGGGCGGCATGGACATCGAGGAGCTCGACAAGACGCAGGTCGCCACGGTCCCCTTCGACCCACTCACCGGCCTCAAGGCCTTCGTGGTGGCCAATGCGCTGACCGAGATCGGCGCGCCCAAGGAAATCATCTCGCCGCTGGTGCAGCAGCTGCCCAAGCTGTGGGAGCTGTTCCACGACTTCGGCATGACCACGCTGGAGCTCAACCCGATCCGCATGCGCGAGGACAAGAAGGGCCGGCTCACGCCAGTGGCCTGCGACTTCAAGTGCGGCTTCGACCGCGACGACCCGCGCTGGCTGCGCCTGGGACTGCCGCCGCACCTGTTCGCGGCCGACTACTCCGACTTCGAGCAGGAGATCAACACCCTGCGCACCCACCAGGGCCAGAGCGACGTCTATGTGATCAACGACAAGGGCACCGTGCTCGCCCCCACCTTCGGCGGCGGCGCCAACTCGCTGGTGACCGAGATGCTGGGTGACGACGCGATCATCAGCTCCGACTTCGGCGGCAATCCGCCCTACGAAAAGATGAAGGAGGTCGCGCGCATCTGCTTCAAGCACTGGCTCAAGCAGGCCAACGTGCTCTTCATCATCGGCGGCAAGAGCAACAACACCGACATCTTCGAGACCCTGCGCGCCATGGCCGACGCGCTCCGCGAGCACTTCAGCCAGCACGGGCCCACGCCGCTCTACGTGGTGGTGGGCCGCGGCGGGCCGAACCTGGTGCGCGGCATGGGCGCGCTGCGCGACACCTGCGATGCGCTGGGCCTGCCCTACCGCCTCTTCGGCTTCGACTCCGACATGAGCGAGGTGATCCAGTTCGCCCGCAAGATCAACGCGTGGATGAAGGACGGCGGACGCGAGCAGGTCGCCGCGCGCCTCGGCATCCAGGCCCCCGCGGCCGCTTGAAAGGGAGCAAAGAATCATGCAATCCAGCTGGCAGAAGACAGGCGTGGGCGACTTCAAGTACCACGTCGGCATCAGCTCGCTCACGCAGGTCGCCTCGCGCGAGGACCGCGTCTGCGTGCTCAACATCCTGGGCGGCGAATCGAGCGAGGTCACGCCGGTGAGCCATGCCTACTCGGGCGGCAACGTGGTCTTCGGCACCGCGCCCGGCAAGGGCGGCGCGGTGCTGGAAACGCCCATCGGCGACATCCCCGTGTTCAACAACGTGCGCGACGGGCTGGCGGCGGGCCACCGCTTCAACTGCGGCGTGGTGTACCTGCCGCCCTCGGCGGCACGCGACGGCGTGGCTGAACTGATCCGCGTGAATCCGGAGCTGCGCAAGATCTTCATCATCACCGAGAAGATCGCCGTGCACGACGCGCGCGAGATCCGCGCCATGGGCCAGCAAAACGGCATCGACATCTTCGGCGCCAACGGCCTGGGCGTGGCCGACTCGTGGAACCAGGTGCGCGTCGGCGGCGCCCTGGGCGGCGACAAGCCCAGCGACTCGCTGCGGCCGGGCTCGATCGCGATCTTCTCCAACTCGGGCGGCTTCTCCACCACCATCGCGCAGTACCTGCGCATGGCGGGCTGGGGCACCACCACCGTGATCTCCTCGGGCAAGGACGTCTACATCCACTATGCCGCGCCCGAGTTCGCCTTCGCGCTCGCCAACGATGCGCGCAGCAAGGCTGCGGTGCTGTACTGCGAGCCCGGTGGCTACTACGAGCTCGACGCGAAGTTCAACAAGCCGGTGGTGGCCTGCGTCGTGGGCCGCTGGAAGAGCAAGCTCACGCGCGCGGTCGGCCATGCCGGCGCGATGGCCGGCGGCTCTGACGACGCGCTGGCGAAGGAACGCTGGTTCATGGAGAAGTTCGGCGTCGACGGCATCTTCACGCCCGACAATCCGGTGTTCTCGGCCAAGGGCGCGCTGGTCACCAACATCGCCCACATCCCGGCCGCGCTGACGGCGGTGATGCGCGCCAACGCCACCCTCCCCGACTTCGCGCCCGAGGGCACGCTGGCGCTCAAGCCCTGGTTCGGTTCCGACGAGGGCCTGGACCTGCCGGCAGAGCTGCGCCCGGCGGTGGTACAGGCGCTCGCCCCTTACGGCGAGCAGGTGGCGCTGCTCAACACCCAGATCGGCGGCGTGGTGCCGCGCCAGACGATGAAGGACGCCTCGGGCGCCTCGCAGATGGACGCGAAAACGCAGGTCAGCAGCCTGCACGGCACCAGCATGCTGGACGCGGCCACGCTCTCGCTGGAATCGAACGTCGCATTGGCGCTGCTGCACGATGCCGGCGGCGAGAACGACCGAAAGCTGATCGCACCCACGGTCGCGGCCCACATCAACCTGCACGGCCGGCCCGAGCTGGCGGCGGCGCAAGCCAGCCGCGAGGCCGGCAACGCGCCCAATTCGGTGCTGGCCGCGGCGGCCGCCATCGTCGGGCCGAAGCGCCAGCAGGCGGCGCGCGAGGCGCTGGGCTTCATGCTCGAGCGCTTCCATGCCGCGGGCCTCGGCAACGAGTTCGGAGCCTCGCTCAGCGACAGCTTCGACATCGCGCAGATCGACACGGCGGACGCGCCCGCGCTCACGACCGACACGCCCGACGCCCGTGCCCAGGCCCTGCTGGCCGGCGTGCAGGCACGCGGCGGCCGCTCGGTGTTCCTGCGCTGGCTGCAGGGCCTCCCCGGCCATCCGACCGAGGCGGCCGCGCTGGCCGCGGTCTCGGCCACCTTGGCCTGGGGGCCGCTGTCGCGCAAGCGCATCTCGCTGCTCACGGCCCAGAACTTCCCGTGGTGGCTGCAGCTCTTCGGCACGCTGATCGGTGCCTCGGCCGATGCCGCGCGGCACGCGCCCGATGGCTTCTGCGGCATCGCGCAAAAGCAGATGCTCGAGAGCGCAAGCCTCGGCGAGATCGCCTTCGCCGCCCTCCTCGGCCGCACGCCGGGCGAGAACGACCTCTTCGCCTTCCAGACCCTGGTCGGCCTGCTGCTGACCAACGGGCCCGGCGCCATCTCGGCCCAGGGCGCCAAGGGCGCGGTCTCGGCGGACGGCCCCGAGCAGCCCGAGCGGGTGCAGCTCAACAAGGCGCTGGTCGGCTTCCTCACGCACACCGGCTATGCGCACGGCGGCAACGGCTACGAGGGCATCGCCTACCTGATCGAGCAGTTCAAGGGCAGCGGGCTCGACGATCCGGGCGCCCCGGAGCACGGCGTGGATCTCAAGGCGCTCGCCGCGAAGGCGGTCGACCAGTACGCGCAGTACAAGACCCGCAAGAAGAGCGCAGGCAGCCTGGACATCGCCAAGCTGCCGGGCGTGAACCACCCGGTCTTCAAGGACAAGCCGGTCAACCTCGACCCGCGCGAGGTCTTCATCGCGAAGCTGCGCGAGTCGCGGGGCGACCACAACGTGTTCCACGACTTCTACCGTGCGCTGGTGCAGCAGCTCTTCGATGCCGGCGTCTCGCGCAACGTCTACTGCGTGAACGTGGATGCGGTGATCGCCGCCCTGCTCCTCAAGATGCTGTGGAAGCCGCTGCAGTCCGGCGAGATCGGCGAGCGCGATCTCGAAACCGCCGCGTTCACGATCTTCCTGTACCCGCGCATGCTGGGTTGCGCCGCCGAGATCGACGACCACCTCAACCGCGGCCGCAACATGGACACGCGTACGGTCGCATCCCTCTGCAAATTCGTCGCCTGAGCCGGCACGAATTCAGCTGCTGGTCAGGGTGCCGCAAGCACGCCTGAGATAGGGTCTGCGGACCCTGTCCATTTCCTTCTCCGCCAAAACCTCATACACCACTGGAGAGTCCCCATGAGTTCAGCCATCCTGGCCGACGGCACACCCGCGCCTGCCTCGAGCTCCAAGCTCGGCGCGGTTCTGCGCGTCACGAGCGGCAATTTCCTCGAGCAGTTCGACTTCTTCCTCTTCGGCTTCTACGCGACCTCGATCGCCCACGCCTTCTTTCCGACGAGCAGCGACTTCGCCTCGCTGATGCTGACCTTCGCGGTCTTCGGCGCCGGCTTCCTGATGCGGCCGCTGGGCGCCATCGTGCTCGGCGCCTACATCGACGAGGTCGGCCGCCGCAAGGGCCTGATCGTCACGCTCTCCATCATGGCCAGCGGCACGGTGCTGATCGCCTTCGTGCCGGGCTATGCCTCGATCGGCCTGCTCGCGCCCGCGCTGGTGCTGCTCGGCCGGCTGCTGCAGGGCTTCTCCGCCGGCGCGGAGCTGGGCGGCGTCTCGGTCTACCTGTCGGAGATGGCTACGCCCGGCAACAAGGGCTTCTACACAGCCTGGCAGTCGGCCAGCCAGCAGGTGGCGATCGTGCTGGCCGCGGCGCTGGGCTTCGCGCTCAACGAGCTGTTGACGCCCGAAGACCTCGGCGCCTGGGGCTGGCGCATCCCCTTCTTCGTCGGTTGCATGATCATTCCCTGCATCTTCCTGCTGCGCCGCTCGCTGCAGGAGACCGAGGCCTTCCGCGCCCGGACGCACCATCCGACCACGCGCGAAGTGGCTGCGTCGATGCGGCAGAACTGGCGCATCGTGCTGGCCGGCATGCTGCTGGTGGCGATGACCACCGCCACCTTCTACCTGATCACCGTCTACACGCCCACCTTCGGCCGCACCGTGCTGCACCTGAGCGCGAAGGACAGTCTGGTCGTCACACTGCTGGTCGCCGTCTCCAACTTCATCTGGCTGCCGGTGGGTGGCGCGATCTCCGACCGCCTCGGCCGCAAGCCCCTGCTGATCGCGATGACCGTGCTAGCCATTCTCACGGCCTACCCGGCGATGTCCTGGCTGGCCGCGGCGCCCAGCTTCGGCCGCATGCTGGATGTGCTGCTTTGGTTCTCCTTCCTGTTCGGCATGTACAACGGCGCGATGGTGGTCGCGCTCACCGAGGTGATGCCGGTGCAGGTGCGCGTGGTCGGCTTCTCGCTGGCCTACAGCCTGGCCACCGCGCTCTTCGGCGGCTTCACGCCGGCGGTGTCGACCTGGCTGATCGAGGCCACGGCGGACAAGGCGGCGCCGGCGTACTGGATCAGCATCGCGGCGCTGTGCGGGCTGGTGGCGACGCTGGCGTTGTATCGGCGGAAGGCGGGGCGGGGCTGAGGGCGCAGACCCTCACCCCAGCCCTCTCCCGCGAGCGGGAGAGGGGGCAGGACATCCCGCCGACTCTTGCGATCGGTCGGTGGCGGGCGCAAACTGCCGGGACGGCCTGGGCCGCGTCGGACCGGGCCGGCGACTTCGCACAAGGAGATGCCATGTCCCTCCCCTCGCATCTGACCAGTTACCTCGACCAGCGCGGCGCCCGGTACGAGATCTGCACGCATGAGCACAGCCGCAGCAGCGCGGAGACGGCGCGCAGCGCCCATGTTCCTGCGAGCCAGCTGGCCAAATCGGTCATCCTCCAGGACGACGACGGCTGCGTGATGGCCGTCCTGCCCGCGGACCGGGTCCTCATGGTGGGCGAGTTCTCCCGCCTGGCCGGCCGCTACCGGCTGCGGCTGGCCGACGAGGATCGCATCGCCGCGCTGTTCCAGGACTGCGAGCGCGGCGCGGTGCCGCCGGTCGGCATGGCCTGGGGCATCCCGACCCTCGTCGACGACGAGCTCGAAAGCAACGAGGTCGTCTACATGGAGGTCGGCGACCACGCGCAGCTGCTGCGGATGTCGCACGACCAGTTCCACGAGCTGATGCGCGCCCAGCCGCACGGGAGCTTCAGCAAGTCGCCGATGCATTGAGGGCAGCCGCGGCGGCTGTGCGCCCATGGTCACGGCGACCTTCCGCTTCTACGAGGAGCTGAACGACTTCCTTGCGCCCGAGCGGCGCAGGCGCGCGTTCTCCTGCCCCTGCGCGCGCCGGGCGACCACCAAGCACATGATCGAGGCGCTCGGCGTGCCCCATACCGAGGTCGAGCTGGTGCTGCTCAACGGCGAGTCGTCCGGCTTCGGCGCCCTGCTGCGGGAAGGCGACCGCGTGGCCGTCTACCCGAAGTTCGAAGCGCTCGACGTCACGCCGCTGCTGCGCGTTCGCGCCCAGGCTTTGCGCTGCACGCGCTTCGTCGCCGATGCGCATCTGGGCGGTCTGGCCCGGCTGTTGCGCATGACCGGCTTCGACACCCTGTACGACAACCATTTCCAGGACGACGAGATCGAGCGCATCGCCGGCGCGCAGGAACGCATCGTGCTCACGCGGGACCGCGAGCTGCTCAAGCGCCGTGGGGTCACGCATGGCTGCTACGTGCACGCCCTGCATTCGGCGCAGCAGTTGCGCGAGATCTTCGACCGGCTCGACCTGGCGCGCAGCGCGCGGCCTTTCACGCTCTGCCTCAACTGCAACGCGCCCTTGCGCGGGATCGACAAGGCGCAGGTCGCCGCCGCATTGCCGCCGTCGGTGCGCGAGCGCTACCAGCGCTTCAGCACCTGCGATGTGTGCCGGGGCGTGTTCTGGGAAGGCTCGCACTGGGAGCGCATGCGGGCCCTGGTGGATGGGCTGTGCGGGGCGCGATCCGGTGTCGATTCCAGATGAACGAACGACCCGCTTCGCGCATGTAGGCCTTTGGTCTTCATGCCCGTGTCATGCAGAGCGACGCTGCATCATCAGCGCATGCTGTGACCTGAGGATGGCAACGCGCAATCGCCCCACTCGGTCGCGGAGATTGCCGTCGAAGTCAGTTGCCGGTGGCGAGCCCTTCCTAGAATTCCCGTCAACCCTCCGCGTCAAATCTGCCCTCGCCCACCCCTCGGATCCTCATGCACGAGATCGACTTGCCCGCCCAGACGGCGGCAGTTCGCAGTGTTCTTGCCAAGCACGGGATCCGTCCCGCGCTGGCCCTGCTCAACGACCGGACGCCGTACCGCTACACGGCCATCTACAAGCTGACCGGTGAGACCATGGAAGCCGTCCATGTCTTCGATCGCGGCTCCGAATACCGCAGCTGGCTCAAGGCCGTGCCGCTGGACAAGAGCTTCTGCGACTTCGTCATCCGCGAGGGCGAGTTCGCGACCCACCATGCCTCCAGGGACCAGGGCCTGGTGAGCCCCTACGATGGCCTCGTCGAGTCCTACTACGGCCGCGTGCTGAGGCGCGAGGACGGGACGCTCTACGGCAGCTTCATCCACTTCGACGTGGAGCCGCGCAGCATCGCCGAAGAGGAGGCCGCCTTCCTCCAGGACGTGATTCCCCTCTTCCTCGACTACCTCGACTGAACGCGCAGGGTCGCGCCTAGAAGGTGTGACGCATGCCGAACTCGGTGCCCTTCGAAGACCCGTTGGGCGTCGTGATCGAGCCGGCGAGCGCCTGCGTCGCGCCATTGCGGTTGCGCAGGTAGGCCAGGGTGCCATAGAGCGCCGTGCGCTTCGACAGGTTGTAGACATAGCCCAGCGCCAGCTTCGACGTCGTCGGCTCCGGCACATTGCCCACGGGCTCGCGCTTGTAGCGCGCATACGAGGCCTTGATCTCGCCCACGCCGACCGGAAGGATGAAGCCCAAGAGCGCGCCCTTGCCGTCGACCGCACCCAGCGATTCGCTGTAGACCTCGCCCATCAGCCTGAGGCTCATCAGCGACTCGAAGACATAGGAGGCGCCGATGTTCGACACCCGCAGGTCGCCGGTCGCGTAGCGGGTCTTGCCGGTGGCGAGCGTCACGTTGAACGGGCCATTGAGATAGCCCACGCGAATGCCCGCATAGTCGCCGTCGTCCCGGTTCGAGCGCAGTGTGCCCGGCAGCACGGACCGGTTGTCGTTCTCGCCCATGGCGTACATCGCCTGCCCGTAGAAGCCGCCCAGGTTCGGCGGCAGGAAGTAGCCGATGCTGTTCGAGGCGCGCGTGCCTGTCGGCGCCGTGAGGCCGCCCAGGCCCGAGAAGTACAGCTGGTTC
This sequence comes from Variovorax sp. WS11, assembly GCF_010499245.1. Taxonomy (GTDB): domain Bacteria; phylum Pseudomonadota; class Gammaproteobacteria; order Burkholderiales; family Burkholderiaceae_C; genus Variovorax. The sequence continues at coordinate 389,638 of NZ_JAAGOW010000003.1, read as the reverse complement.
GCGCCGATGCCGCCGCCGGTGCCGAAGGGATCGTAGAGCGCCGTGTTCCAGAAGGTCGGCGTGTAGTCGCGGCCCAGCCGCAGCTCGCCGAAACCGCCGGAGAAGCTCACCGTGGAGCGCCGGTTGAAGGTCATCAGGCCCGGAGCGGTCGCGCCGCTCGCCTGGTTGTTGCTGTTCGTGCCGAAGCCCGTGCCGTTGTCGTTCTGCAGCCCCGCCTCGAGCCAGAAGCCGGCGGCCAGGCCGCCGCCAAGATCTTCGGTGCCGCGGAAGCCCAGCCGGCTGAAGGTGTTGCCGCTGTTGGTCAGCTGCCATTTGCTGGAGGAGCCGTTGCCCGACCCGGTGGTGTAGGTGACGGCAGCATCCACGACGCCGAAGACCTGGACGGAATTCGCTTGCGCGCAGGCGCCGGCCGCAGCCGCGCATGCGGCCGCGGCCACAAAAGACTTTTTCATTGGATTTTTCGAGAGAGAGAGAGTTGGGAAACCAGATGACTAGATGTCCAGCACCAGTGGCCCACGCCTGCACTGCGAGACGCAGATCATCATGGTCTTGTTGGCGGCTCGTTCGGCCTTGGTGAGGATGCCGTCGCGGTGCTCGATCTCACCCGCCGAGACGATCTTCGTCTCGCAGGCGCCGCACACGCCTTCCTTGCAGCTGTGGTCGGGATTGAGGCCGGCGTCGATCAGGCTGTCGAGGATGGACTTGCCCGGCGGCACTTCAACGCTCTTGCCGCTCTTCGCGCACTCGACCACGTAAGCCTCGGTGGCGCTGGGCGCCTCCACGTGGGCGGCGGCGAAACGCTCGACGTGCGCATTCGCGTAGCCCAGCTGCTCGCAGTGCTTCTCGAAGGCGTCGAGCATGGGCGCGGGGCCGCAGCAATAGAAATGGCTGCCCGCGCTCTTGCCGCCCAGCATCGCCGCGAGATCGGGCGGCGCGCCCTTGTCGGCATCGAAATGCCAGGTCAGCGCGACCTGGTTCTCGCGCGCCAGCGCCTCGATCGCGTCGCAGAAGGCCGCCTCCTTGCGGGTGCGCGCGCAGTAGATCATCTCCACCGGCTTGCCGATGGCGACCAGGCGCTGCAGCATGCACCAGATGGGCGTCACGCCGATGCCGCCGGCCACCAGCACCGAGCGCTCGGCGCCCTCCTCCAGGTGGAAGTTGTTGCGCGGCGCCGAGATCGGCAGCGTCATGCCCACGCGCAACTGCTGGTGCACGTAGCGCGAGCCGCCGCGGCTCTTGCGGTCGTTGGCCACGCCGACCACGTAGCGCTGGCGGTCGCTGGCCGGATTGCACAGCGAGTAGCTGCGCACCAGCCCGTTGGGCAGATGCAAATCGATGTGCGAGCCGGCCTCGAAGGCGGGGAAATCCACCTCCGGCGAAGCCGGGCGGAATTCGACGCTGACGATGCCCTCGGCCTCGTAGCGCATGGTGTGCACGAGCGCGTTGAGCGTGGGGGAAGACATGGGCGTGGACCTCGAGAAAACTAAAGGAAGGCTCAGGCCGCGGCCTGCTCCAGCTGCGCCTGCGCCAGGTTGCGCATGTGGCGGCGCAGGCGGACGATGCCCAGGTCGTGCTGGTACAGGTTCTCGTGCTGGTTGGCATCGGGCTCCATGTCTTCCAGCATCACGCGGTCCTGCTCCAGCACATGCCAGTGGCGCGCTTCCAGCCGGTTCTTGTAGAGGAAGCGCCAGGTGTCGCGCTCCCAGCCCGGCGCCAGCTTGCGCACGCGCCAGAAGAAGGTCGCCGTCATGCCCTTCGACATGGGCGCAAAGGCGCCGACGATGATGAAGTTGCCGCCGGGGCCGCCGGTGCGCGGGTACGGGATCTCCAGCCGCATCCAGTGCAGGCCCGTGTCGGCCCACTCGGTCCAGTCGAAGTTGACGTTGCGCTGGCCTTCCTTCTCGAACACGAAGCCGTGGTCGGTCGGCCGAACGCCGAACTTCGCCTGCGAATCGCCCTCGGCCATCGAGTGCGACTGCTTGTGCAGGAAGGTCCCGTGCATCGGGTCCATCACGTTGTCCAGCACGTAGCGGTAGTCGCCCTTCCACTCGGTGTAGCAAAGGAAGGAGGCGTACTGCGCGTCGTCCGTGAGCTGCTCCGGCAACACCAGCGGCGGCGGCACGTCGACCGACTCCTTCGAGTTGTAGAGGAACACCGCGCCGGCGCGCTCTTCCACATGGAAGTGGCGCGTGGCCTGCGAGCCCTCGAGCTTGCAGCCCGGGCTGCCGGGCACGCGCGTCACCACGCCGTCATGGCGCACCTCGACGCCGTGGTAGGGGCAGGACAGGCGGTCGCCCAGGATCACGCCCTGCGACAGCGGCGCGCCGCGATGCGGGCAGCGGTCCTCCAGCGCATGCAGCGTGCCTTCGCCGTCGCGCCACAGCGCGAGCTTGCGGCCCAGGCGGCGCAGCGAGATGGGGTTCTCGCCGATGAAATGCGAGGGGCAGATCGGATACCAGAGGTCCTTCAGCCCGATCTCGAGCAGTTGGTCCACCGGGTCTTGCGCGACGGGTTGGATGGCGATGGTGGTCATGGTGTGTTCTCCTCAGGCGCCGAGCTTGGCCATCTCTTGGCGGTACAGGTCCTCGGTCCAGCGCTGGCCGCCGGGCGTGGCCAGGCCGCTGTCGTTGAGCCGCTCGACCAGGCCGGCGAGGTCGTGGACGCCGTCGCCGAAGGCGCGCTCGATCGCATCGCCGAGCAGGTCTTCGTAGGTGGTGGCGGGGCGCTGGCGCGCCTGGTGGGGTTGCAGGTAGCGGTCTTGTTGCATCGTGGCCTCCGTGGGAAGGGTTGGGTTTGTCAGGCGGCGGCGGCAAGCGGGACGGCCCAGGCGTCGTAGCCGTAGACCCAGTCCGCATTGCCGCCTTCGCGCAGCCAGTTGTTGCCGCGCGAGCCCAGTTGGATCTGGCTCGTGCGCTCGATTCGCGCGCGCTCGTAGCGCTGCAGCGCGCCGGCGATGTCGCGCATCGCCACGCCTTCGAGATGGCGGGCCAGCACGACCGCATCCTCGATGGCCATGCCCGCGCCCTGCGCCATGAAGGGCAGCATCGGATGCGCCGCGTCGCCGAGCAGCGCCATGCGGCCCGCGGCCCAGGCCGGCATCGGGTCGCGCTCGTACAGCGCGGTCTTGAGCACCGTGTCGCAGGCCTCGAGCAGCGCGCGCGCCTCGGGGTGGTAGGCGACGTACTGCTCGCGCAGTTCGTCCACGCTGCCGGGCGCCGTCCAGGATTCGAGCTGCCAGCTGTCCTGCGGCGTGGTCGCGAAGATGAAGATGTCTTTGCCGCGGTTGAGCGGGAAGGTGACGATCTGGCTCTGCGGATTCGGTCCCCACCACTTGGTGAAAGCGCCCAGGTTGGGCAGGCTGGCGACGCGCTCGGCCGGCACCACCGCGCGGTAGGCGACGATGCCGGTGAAGCGCGGGCTCTCGGCGCCGAACATGGCGCGGCGCACGGCCGAATGGATGCCGTCGGCGCCGACCAGCGCACCCACGCGGGCGCTGCTCCCGTCCTCGAAGGCCAGGCTCACGCCCTCCGCGTCGGCCGCGATCGCCGAGGCGCGCTTGCCGAGCGCCACGCGATCGGCCGGGAACATCTCGGCCAGCGCCGCCAGCAGATCGGCGCGGTGGATGGTGAGCTGCGGCGCGCCGTACTTCTGCTCGGCGGTCTCGGCCATTTCCAGGCGCGAGGTCTCCTCGCCGGTGTCGTAGCTGCGGCTGATGCGGTGGCTGGGCCGCGCGGCGGTCACGCGCGCCGCCTCGCCGGCGCCCAGGCCGTCGAGCGCGCGCACCGCATTGGGCGTGAGGTTGATGTCGGCACCGACGCGGGCGAACTGCTTCGCCTGCTCGAACACGACGACCTCGTGGCCTGCGCGCCGCAGCGCGATGGCCGCGGCCAGGCCGCCGATGCCCGCGCCAACGATACCGATGGTGGATTGGCTGGTTTCCATTCTTGTCTCCGTCCTTCGTTGTCTTATTCGGCCACGATGTTGCGGGCCTTGATGATTCGGGCCCACATGGCGGTCTCGTCGCGCATGTGGACGGCGAACTCGCCCGGCTTCATGGTGGCTTCGGTCATGCCCTGGGCCTTCAGGCGCTCGCGCACCTCGGGCTGGGCCAGGAACTGCGCGGCATCCTTGGCCAGCTGCTCAGCCACCGCCGGCGGCGTGCCGGCGGGCGCCAGCAGGCCGTACCAGGAGGTCACGGCCACGCCCTGGATGCCCTGCTCCGCCAGCGTCGGGATCTCCGGCGCGGCCGGGCTGCGCTGGGCCTCGGTCACGGCCAGTGCGACCAGCTTGCCGTTCTTGATGAAGGGCAGCGTGGCGGGCAGGTTGCTGAACATCAGCGGCACCACGCCGCCCAGCACGTCGTTGAGCGCGGGCGCCGTGCCCTTGTAGGGCACGTGCAGCAGGTCGACGCCGGCCTGCTGCTTGAAGAGCTCGCCGGCCAGGTGCAGGCCGCTGCCCACGCCCGGCGACGCATAGGACAGCGTGCCCGGCTTGGCCTTGGCCTGGGCCACCAGGTCCTTGGCGCTCTTGATGCCGGCCGAGGGCGAGGCCACCAGCACGTTGGGCGCCTTGGCCAGCATGGTGACGGGCACGAAGTCCTTCTCGATGTCGAAGGGGAAGTTCGGCATCAGCGTCGGGTTGATCGTCAGGTTGCCGGCAGGCACCACCAGCAGCGTGTGGCCGTCGCCCTTCGCGCGCTTGACCTTGTCGATGCCGATGTTGCCGGCCGCGCCCGGCATGTTCTCGACCACCGCCGCCTGGCCGTAGCGCTTGGCCAGGCCTTCGGAGAGCACGCGTGCCAGGGTGTCGACCGGACCGCCCGGCGGGAACGGCGAGACGATGGTGAAGCGGTCGCTCGAAAGCTGCTTCTCCACGGCGTTCTGCGCATGGGCCGGCGCGACGGCGGCCAGTGCCATCAGGGCGGCGCCGGCAAGGGACAACAGGGAGGTGCGTCGTTGCATGGTCTTGGAAGTCATTTCTTTTCGGTGAGGAACTTGCCCTGCGGGCCCTCTGCGTTCTTCTGGCGGCGGGTGTTCCCATCGAGGCCGCCATCGACCGCCCATTCGGCAAACACGGTCGGGCCCGGTTCGAACTCGCGCGGCTGCCACTCGGCCGTGAGCTGGTCTTCGTCGGCGTAGTACTCGATCAGGCCGCCGGCCGGGTTCTTGAAGTACCAGAAATAGGCGGAAGACACCGGATGCCGTCCCGGGCCCAACTGGGTTTCCCAGCCGCAGCGCGAGAAGTGCAGCCCACCGCCGAAGACCTCGTGGATGTCGCGCACGGTGAAGGCCACGTGGTTGAGCCCGCGCTTGCCCGAGGGCAGCTGCAGCAGGAACAGGTCGTGGTGGCCACCCTCGGGTGCGCAGCGCATGAACGCGCCGCGGTTGGGGTAGCTGTCGGAGCCCACGAAGCCGAAGCGCTTCGCATAGAAGTCGGCGGTGGCCTTCACGTCGGCCACGAAGAAGACCACGTGGCCCACCTCGATCGGCGTCGCGCGCTCGTAGACCGGCGCGGCCTGGTTGACGCGGGGCTTGGCATTCCAGGTGTTCATCGCGCCGCACTCGACGTCGATGCTGCGCTTGCGGCTGACCTGCAGGCGGACGGCCAGGCCGTTGGGGTCGGTGCAGCCGATGCGGCGTGCGCCCTCGGCCTCGCCGTCGACGAAGCCGGGGTCCTTCGCGATGGCCGCGGCATAGCGCGCGAGGTCGGCCTCGCTCTCGACGCCCCACACCACTTCGAGCAGCGTCGGCCCCTCCTCCACCGCGGCCGGCAGGCCCGGCGTGCCCAGCGCGGCAACCACGACGCGACAACCATTCAGGCACTCGAACACGAGCTGGTCCGCAGTCTCCGACTTGAGCGCCAGGCCCCAGTCCGAGAAGAAGCGCCGGCAGGTCGGCAGATCATCCGCCGCATAAGTAATCTGATCGATTCCAAGAACGCTCATGGCATGACTCCCTTCAGTTGGCCCACGGCAGCGGCTGCTCGTTGGTGCCCCAGTACATGCTCTTTTGCTCCATGTACTGAAAGATCCCTTCTCGCCCCTTCTCGCGGCCCAGGCCGCTGTCGCGCCAGCCACCGAAAGGCGTGGAGACCGAGAACTGCTTGTAGGTGTTGACCCAGACCGTGCCGGCCTGCACCGCGCGGCCGAGGCGCCAGGCGCGCTTGAAGTCGCGGCTCCACACGCCCGCGGCCAGCGCGTAGACGCTGTCGTTGGCCTGGGCGATCAGTTCTTCCTCGTTGTCGAAGGGCATGGCGACCAGCACCGGGCCGAAGACTTCTTCTTGGCTGATCCGCGCGCTGTTGGTGAGGCCTTCCAGGATGGTGGGCGTGTAGAAGTAGCCCCTTTCGAACTCGGCGCCATGCGGGCGCACGCCGCCGGTGCGGATCTGCCCACCCTCGGAGACGCCGATCTCCACGTAGCGCTCGATGCTCTCGCGATGCTTCGCGGTGATCAGCGGGCCCATCTGGGTCCGTTCCGAGGCCGGATCGCCGACCCGCAGCATCGCGGCCGCCTCGGCCACGCGCGTGACGAACTCGTCGTAGATGCGGCGCGCCACGAAGAGGCGCGAACCCGCGATGCACGACTCGCCCGAGGAGCTGAAGATGCCGTAGAGCACGCCGTTGACCGCGTGGTCCAGGTCAGCATCCTCCAGCACCATGGTGGGCGACTTGCCGCCCAGCTCCAGCGAGACCGGCATCATCTTGTCGGCCGCGATGTGGGCGATGTGCTTGCCCGTCGTCGTGCCGCCGGTGAAGGACACGCGCTTGACCAGCGGATGCTTGGTGATCGCATCGCCGATGACCGAGCCCTTGCCCGGCAGCACGCTCACGATGCCCTTCGGCACGCCGGCGGCCTCGCAGATGCGGGCCAGTTCCAGCGCCATCAGCGGCGTGACCTCGGCCGGCTTGACGATCACCGCATTGCCGGCCGCCAGCGCCGGCGCCAGCTTCTGCGCCTCGCTCGCGATCGGCGAATTCCACGGCGTGATGGCGGCCACCACGCCCATGGGCTCGTGCACGCTCATCGTGACGAAGGGGCCGCGCGAGGGCGTGATCGTCTCTTCCAGCGTCTCCAGCGCCGCCGCGAAAAACTGGAAGGTGGCGGCCGCGCTCGCCACCAGCGCGCGCGTCTCGTTGATCGGCTTGCCGTTGTCCAGGCGCTGCTTCTGCGCCAGCGGCTCGGCCTCATCGCGGATCAGCTGCGCCACCCGGTGCAGCACCGCGGCGCGCTCGTGCGGCAGCTTCTGCGCCCAGCCGCTGGTACGGAAAGCCAGGTCGGCGCGCACGATGGCCTCGTCGACATCGGCCAGGCTCGCAGCCTTCAAGCGGGCGATGGGTTCGCCAGTGGCGGGATAGAGGCTCTCGTACGCGTCGCCGCCGCCCAGGCGCCATTCGCCGGCCACGTTGATGGGGAGGAGTTCTGTGGAGATCATGATGAATCAGATGGCAAGTGCCGCAGCGCGGTTGCGCAAGGCGCGAACGGCGCTGTAGACCGTCAGCGCGGAAGTCTTGGGATTGGCCGCGAGCGGCTTGTTGCGCATGCTCAGCTCGAAGCTGCCGAAGGCGCCCTCGGCCTCGACCGTGTGCACGTTCTCGTCCACCGTCGGATCGGCGATGAGGCGCACCAGCGTGCGATCCAGCCCCAGGCCCGCGAGCGAGACGGTGGCCGCCACGTTGGCGTTCTTCGGGTAGAGCGCTGCGGCCTCGCGCGCGCTGCCTTCGAAGATCACGCATTCGGCCGTGAGCGCATCGAGGTCACGGCCCTGCTCCGCCGGCGTGCCCTTCCAGGCGCGCGGCGGCTTGCGGCCGGTGTAGCGCACGCTGTCGAGTCCGCCGATGCGGGCCGCGGCGAGCGCATCGATGGCGCCGATGGCGCCGGCGATCAGCTGCACCTGGGTGCCGCCGGTGATGGCCGCGATCTCGAGCTTCTCCGCCAAGCCAGGCGCAGAGAGCGCACCGACGGAGGCGACCACGCAGGGCGTGCCGCGCCGCAGCGCCGGCAGCACGTGTTCCTCGATCGCCGCGTGGCCGGCGGTCTCGACCACCAGGTCGACGCCGGACTCAGGCACGCCGGTGCAGACCTGCACGCCGGGCGCCAGCTTCTGCAAGGCCGCCTGCGCGGCGACCACGCCCTCGGCGGGGGTGACCACCGCCACCACTGCCAGCCCCGCATCGCCCTTCAGCAGCTCGATGACCGAGCTGCCGATGGCGCCGCAACCGATGAGTGCCACGCGCAGCATGTCAGTGCCTCACTTCGCGAGCGCAGGGATCTGCGTCACGGTGTTGGTCGGCGGGCCGGCGAAGGTGCTCTTGAAGCCGCCGATCGACAGCATGTCGATCTCCAGCAGGAAGGGCCCGCGCGCGGCCAGCGCCTCGTCGAGCTGGCCCTTCAGCTCTTCCAGGCGCGAGACGCGCGCATGCGGCAGCGCGATGGACTTGCACAGCAGCGCGTAGTCGGGCGTGTGCAGGTCGGCGTAGCAGCGGCGGCCGCCGTACTGCGCGTCCTGGATGTTCTTGATCACGCCGTAGCTCTTGTCGTTCATCAGCACGATCACCATGGGGGCCTCTTCCTGCACCATGCAGGCCAGTTCGCCCAGGTTGAGGATGAAGCCGCCGTCGCCGGCCAGGCAGAAGGTCTTGCGGCCCGAGCCGGTCACCGCCGCGCCGATGGCCGCGCCGATGGCCATGGGCATGCCCTGGCCGATGCCCCCGCCCGTGGCGTGCACGCCGGCGCTCGGTTCGAAGACGCGCAGTTCGCGGTTGCCCCAGGTGCTGTTGGAGACGGTGACGTCGCGCACCCAGTTGAAGCTGCGCCCGGCCACGGACTGGATCTGGCGCACGAGTTCGGCGTAGGGGCCGAGGCCGTCGCGCAGCGTGGCGACCGCCTGGTCGTGCGCGGCGCGCAGGTCGGCGAGCAGCGCCGGATCGGCGTGGTACCGCAGCGCTTCCAGCCGGTCGGCCAGCCCTTCGAGCGCGAGTGCGGCATCGCCGCAGACGAAGGCGTCGGTCTCGTAGCAGCGGCCTTCTGCTGCGGCATCGGCATCGACGCGGTACAGCGGACGCGGGAGCTTCAGCTCGTACTTGAGCGTTTCGTTGCCGCGCAGGCGCGAGCCGACCACCAGCATCGCGTCGCAGGTCTGGTAGAAGTCCTCGACCGGCCTTTGAATGTTGTAGGCGCCGAGCGAACCCGGATCGTCCTCGGGCACCGTGCCGCGGCCCTGCGTGGTCGTCACGACGCCGAAGCCCAGCTTCTGCAGCCGCTTGATCGCCGCGCCGGCGCGGCGCGCGCCGCCGCCGATCCACAGCATCGGGCGCTTGGCGGAAGCGAGCTTCGCTGCCAAGGCATCGAGCCCGGCTTTCGAGGGCACGGCCGCCTCGATGGGCAGCGGCGAAAGATCCGCCGGCATCGTGGTGAGCGCCGACTGGATGTCGATCGGGATCTCCACGCTGACCGGGCCGGTGGGCGCGGTGAGCGCGACCTGCACCGCGCGCTTGAGCGTGCCCAGCACGTTCTCGACGCTGCGCACGCGGAAGGCGGCCTTGGAGACGGCCTTGAGCATGGTCAGCTGGTCCGGCGCCTCATGGATGTACGACATGCCCTTGTCCAGGTAGGGCGTCTCGATCTGGCCGGTGATGTGCAGCACGGGCGCGCCGGCGGTGAGCGCCTCCACCATGCTGCCGGCGATGTTGCCCGCGGCGGGGCCGGTGCTGGTCACGCACACGCCCAGGCTGGCGGTGGAGCGGGCGTAGGCGTCGGCCATGTTGCCCGCGCCGGCCTCGCCGCGCGCCGAGATGAAGCGGACCGCCCCGCGCTGCGCGAAGGCATCGAGGATCGGCATGTTGTGGATCGAGATCACACCGAAGGCGGCCTTGACCCCGCACTGTTCGAGGAAGGCGGCGACGACCGCGCCGACCGTGACCTGGGGATTGCTGGGAGCGTTATGCATGGCGGGAAAGGCCTCCGGAAATGTCGATGTGGCTGCCCGTCGTATAGGAAGCGAGAGGGGAAGCGAGAAAAAGAATCGCGCGTGCGGCTTCGGTCGGAAGCCCCAGGCGACCCAGCGGGATGTGTTTGTTGCTGGCAAGTTGGCCGCTCCATGTGGACCAATCCAGCGACTTGTCTTCGCGCGCCTCGAAGCGGCGGCGCCATTGGCCCGACTCGACCAGGCCGATCAGGATGCCGTTGACGCGCACGCCCTGCGGCGCGAACTCGGTGGCCATCGAGCGCACCAGGTTCAGCAGGCCCGCGCGCGCAGCCGAGGTCGCGACCATGTGAGGCTCCGGCTGGCGCGCCAGCAGCGAGTTGGCGCAGACGATGGATGCATCGCCCACCACGGCGCGCTGCGCCGCCAGCTGCGGCAGGAAGGCGCGCGTCGGATGGATGACGGAGAAGAACTTGAGGTTCAGCTCCTCGGTCCAGGCGGCGTCCTCGGTGTCGGCGAAAGTGGAGACGCGGCCCTGACCGGCGTTGTTGATCAGCATGGAAGCCGGGCCGAGCGCAGCCTCGCTGGCCGCGGCGAAGGCCTTCACCGAGGCAGGGTCCAGCACGTCGCAGGTCTGGGCGAAGAGCGTGGCCTGCGGCCGGCTCTCGCGCAGCCCGGCCACGGCGCGATCCAGCCGCTCGGCATTGCGGCCGAACAGCGCGACCGCGGCGCCGCAGTCGAGCAGGGCTTCGACGGTCGCGAGGCCGATGCCCGACGAACCGCCGGTCACCACTGCCACACGGCCGGCCAGCGCATCGGGGGCGAAGAAGGAAGGGGAAGTCGATGTTGCCATGTCGTCGGCCTCAGGCGCTGCGCAGCGGGACCACCTTGGCCTTGCCTTCGGGTGCGTAGTTCAGGAGGCCCGAGATCTCGTCGGCCGTGCCGCGCACGCGCTGCACCATCTCGTCCATGCGGGCCTCGTCGATGTGGCCGGAGGTGATGGTTGCCCCCAGCGCCGCCACGATGTGGCCGCCGTGGTCGCGCACCGGCGCGGCGATGGTGGAGATGTTCGATTCGAAGAAGCCCTCGCCCAGCACGTAGCCGCGGTCGCGGTCGGCCTGGACCATGTCGAAGAGCTCGTTGACCGTCTTGGGCGTGCTCGGCGAGAAGGTCTCCAGCTTGTCCTCCGGGTAGAGCGCGCGCAGCTGCGGCAGCGTCAGGTCTTCCAGCAGGATGCGGCCCAGCACCGTGGCATGGGCCGGCAGGCGCGTGCCCACCGTGACCGAGCTGGCAAAGGGCGAAGGCGGCGCGACCTTGGCAACGTAGACGATGGAGCGGCCGTCGCGCACTACCAGGTTGCAGGGCGTGCGCAGCTCCTCGCAGAGGCGGTTGAGCAGCGGCGTGCCGAGCTGCGTGAGCTCCAGCGAGGCCAGGTACTCGAAGCCCAGCCGCAGCACGGCCAGGCCCAGGCGGTAGTCGCGGCCGCCCTCGGCGCGCTCCAGGAAGCCCATGTTCTCCAGCGTGCTGAGCAAGCGGAACACGGTCGAGCGCGGCAGGTCGAAGCGGCGCGCCAGCTCGGGCGCGGACAGGGTGCGGCTCTCGCGGCTGAACTCGCACAGCATGCGCAGGCCGCGTTCCAGGGCCGGCACGTTGTAGCGATCGGCGCCCTCTTCCATCAATTCGTTGCTCATGGTTCTCTCGTCGTTCTTGTGGATCGATCAGTCTGCGAGGGCTTCGCGCAGCAGTGCGGCGACTGCGGCGGGCTGCTCCACGTAGCTCGCGTGGCCGGCATCGGACAGCAGCTCGAGCGGCACGCCGCATTGCTTCGCGACCTCGGCGCAGGCTTCGGGCGTGGTGACGACGTCCAGCGCACCGCAGGCCACGCGCACCGGCACGGCGGGCGGCAGGTCGGCCAGCAGGTCGGCGCCGCACAGCAGCTCCACGGCTTGACGATACCCCGCCTCATGCAGGCGCGCCATGTTCCAGCGCACCCATTGGCGCGCGGTCTCGCTCGCGTGTTCCGACAGCAGCCGGCCCGAGCGCTTTGCGGCCATGCCGGCTATGCCCAGCTCAGCCAGCGTGCCCAGGCGCTCGGCGCGCACGCGGGCCTGCGCCGCTGCACGGCCTGCGGCGCCGTAGCCGGCGGCCGGGCTGATCAGCTGCAGCTTCGAAATGCGCGAGGCGAGCGGCGAGCCGGGACGCGCGGCGGACGCAGCCATCAGCGCGCCGAGCGAATGGCCGACCAGCACGCAGGACTGGATGTCCAGGGCATCGAGCAGGCCCTGCAAGCGCTGCGCGTAGTCGTGTGCGGTAGGTGCCTGCGCGGCCAGCGGTGTCGATGCGCCATAGCCCGGCGCATCCCACGCGATCAGCCGCGCCTCGCCTTCGAGCAGCAAGGCCGTGTCGAGCCACGAGGCCGAGCCCGAGCCGATGCCGTGCAGGCACACGATCGCCGGTCCCGCGCCGCATTCGCGCACCGAGACCACGGCACCGCCCTGCACCGGCACGCTGCGTGCCGGGAAGCGCGCGTCGAGGCGCGCCAGCTCGGCGGCCGGCAAGCTGGGGACTTCGATCACGGTGGTCTCGCTCATGGCTTCTGCGTCGCGATCAGCGCTTGATCTTGGCGAGCGGATGGTCAGCCGGGTACGTCGGCGTGACCGGCTTCCTGGAACCCAGCATCACGCACATCAGCGCATCCTCGTCGCCGATGTTGATCTCCTCGCGGTACACGCCCGGGGGCACCGAGATCAGGTCGCGGTCGGTCAGCACGGTCTCGTAGCGCTCGCCCTCGGCCGTGGTCAGCACCACCTTGAGCTTGCCGCGCAGCAGGAAGAACACTTCTTCCACGTCGGTATGCAGGTGCGGCGGGCCTTCGTGGCCGGCCGGGATCACCATGGTCGAGAAGGTGAAGCTCTCGGCCGGAATGGTGTTGACGTCGCTCGCCACGCCGGTGCCGCCGGTGCCCACGTAGCGCATCTGCGCGCGGCGGAACTTGGGGTCGAAGTCGGCCTGGAACTTCAGCGCGTCCCAGTCGTACTTGCGCGTCGAATAGCGCGCGATGCGGCTGTTCATCCACGCCTCCAGACTCGCGCCCTCGGGGCGGCGCAGGGTCTCGCCGACCTTGCTGTCGTCGAATTTCTTTTGCTCTGACAAATCGCTCATCGAATAACTCCTTGAAGGATCAATGCATCACGTAGCCGCCGTTGACGGCGAGCAGCTGGCCGGTCACGAAGCGCGACAGGCCGGACAGGGAAAAGAGCACCGCGCCGCAGACGTCCACCGCCTGCTGCTCGCGCGGGAGGGCGCGGCCCTCGAGGTACTTCTGGTGGCGTGCCAGCGGCACGTACTCGGTGGCTTCCACCAGCGTGAGCCCGGGCGCGACCGCGTTGACGGTGATGCCGGACTCGCCCCACTCCCGCGCCAGCGACCGCGTCATCGAAATCACGGCGCCCTTGCTCGAGGCATAGGCCAGCAGCTTGGGCGCGCCCCACAAGGCGGTGTCGGACGCGAGGTTGACGATGGCGCCGCGCCCGCCCTGCGCGAGGGCCGGCTGGCAGGCGCGGCTCATGAGCCAGGTGCCGCGCACGTTGACGTCCATCACGCGGTCCCAGGTTTCGATGTCCAGCGCATGGGCGTCGCGGCCGCCGGAATTGGTGATGGCGGCGTTGTTGACCAGGCCATCGAGGCCGCCGAGCGCTTTCACTGCCGCGGCGGCGCAGGCGTCAATCGAAGCCGGATCGCACAGGTCCAGCGCCAGCGCGTGAGCCTTGAAGCCGGCCTTGCGCAAGGCGTGGGCCTCGGTCTCGGCCAGTTCCGAAAGAATGTCGGCCAGCACCACGGAAGCGCCCGCTGCGGCGATGCATTGGGCGAATGCCAGCCCGAGGCCGCGCGCGGCGCCCGTCACCAGCACGCGCCGGCCGGCAAGCAGGTTGGCCGGCAGCTCGGCCAGTAGGGCCTGCAGGCTGTCGGGATCGGGGATGGCCTTGAGCTCGGTCATGGTGCTTCAATCGGCTTGGATGCCGAGCTCCTTGATGATCTTGCCGAAGCGCTCGAAGTCGGCCGCATTGGTCTTGGCCAGCACCTCCGGCGCGCCGCCCAGCGGCAAGGCGCCGAGCACCGCCATCTTCGACACCACGTCGGGCATCCTGAGGATCTCGTTGAAGTGGCCGTTGAGCGTCTTCACGATCTCGGGCGGCAGGCCCTTGGGCCCGAAGAGGCCGTGCCAGGCCGTCACTTCGACGTTCTTGTAGCCCAGCTCGGCGAAGGTGGGCACGTTGGGCGCCAGCGGCGAGCGGGTGCGTTCCGCGACCGCGAGCGGCAGCATCTTGCCGCCAGCGAGGTGCGGCGCAACGGGGCCATAGGTGATGTAGGTCAGCGGCACATGGCCGCCCAGCACGTCGTTGACCGCCGGGGCCACGCCCTTGTAGGGCACGTGGCCGAGGTTCATGCCCGCCGCCTTGTTGACCATCTCGCCCAGGATGTGCATCGGCGAGCCGCTGCCGGGGCTGGCATACGAGAGCGTCTGGCCCTTGGCGGCCTGCACGTCCTTGAAGGTCTTGAAGCCGGTGCCCGCGCCCGCCACCAGGAACAGCGGCAGCGTGCCGACCTGGACGACGGGCGTGAAGCCGTTGAGTACGTCGTAGCTCGCGCTGCCGCCGGTCTTCAGCACCAGCTGCGCGATCGAGAAGGTGCTGGGCGCCAGCAGCAGCGTGTAGCCGTCGGCCGGCGCCTTGGCCACGAAGCTGCTGCCGATCACGCCGCTGGCGCCGGGGCGGTTGTCGACCACCACCGGCTGGCCGATGCGCGTGGACAGCTTCTCGGCGAACAGGCGCGCCAGCGCGTCGGTGTCGCCGCCGGCCGGATAGGCGACCACGAGCGTGATCGGCTTGGCCGGATAGCCTTGCGCCCAGATCGGAGCGGCGGTGCCGGCAGCAGCGAGGGAAACGGCCAGCGCGAGCGCCTGGCGACGGGTGGGCTTCATCATCTTGGTTTCGATCCGTGGTCTTGGTGATAGACTTTGTTTGTTCCACTAATAAAACATTGATTTATTAATGGAACGTATAGGCGAAGAATAATCCCGAAGTGCTCAGGCTGTCTAGGCATAAACCCTTGGTTCGGGCGCGTTTACCCTGACCCGCGTGAACGCGAACTGACAGCTTGGCTTTTTAGGATGGGCGGGTTTACTTCCCGGAGACACCCATGACTTTTCCCAGGCTCACGCGCCGCGCCGCCCTGCTGCTGGCCGCATTCACCCTCGCCGGCTACGCCGCTACCCAAGCCGTCGCACCCGCCGGCACCGAAATCCGCGTGATGACTTCCGGCGGCTTCACTGCCGCCTACGACGAGCTCACGCCCGCCTACGAGAAGGCCACCGGCCACAAGGTGCAGACGGCCTATGGCGCCTCGATGGGCGCGGCCAGCGACTCGATCCCGAGCCGGCTGGCGCGCGGCGAACCGGTCGACATCGTGATCCTGGCGCGCCCTGCCCTCGATGCCCTGGTGGCGCACGGCAAGGTGGTGCCGGGCAGCCAGGTCGACCTGGTGCGCTCATCCATCGGCTTCGCGGTGCGCAGCGGCACGCCCAAGCCGGACATCGGCACGGTCGACGCACTCAAGCGCACGCTGCTCGCGGCGCCCTCGATCGCCTACTCGGCCAGCGCCAGCGGCACCTACTACGAGACCGAGCTGCTCAAGAAGCTCGGCATCGAGGAGCAGGTGAAGCCCAAGAGCCGGCGCATCCTGAGCGAACGGGTCGGCGCAGTGGTCGCGCGTGGCGACGCGGCGCTGGGCCTGCAGCAGGTGAGCGAACTGCTGCCGATCCAGGGCATCGACTACGTCGGGCCGCTACCGGCGGAAGTGCAGCGCGTCACCGTGTTCTCGGCCGGCATCTCGAGCACGGCGCGGCAGCCCGAGGCGGCGAAGCAGTTGATCCGCTACTTCACCTCGCCGCAAGCGGCGCCGGCGATCGTCAAGAGCGGGCTGGAGCCGGCAGCCGCCAAGCCCTGATCGGCGCGTGCCTGCACGCGCACCAGCGACATACACTGGCGGCCCCGCAGCCCTGCACGGACTACCCATGAATCGACTTGCGCCCGCCTCCGCCCTGCTCTGTCTTTTCGTCCTCGATCCGCTGCAGGCTGCCACGCTGGAGACCCGCAGCTACACGGTGGAGATCACCCCGATGTGCGGCGAGCGCGTGACGGACTGCGAGCAGTTCGCCTATGCCGGCACCCACAACCGCAACGGCAGCCGCATCAACCTCCTCGGCAAGCCAGGGCAGCGGCCCTGCCCGTCCGGCAACGCGCCCTGCGACCCGTTGGGCTGGCAGTTCTACGACGGCAACGCGACCAGCTACTTCGTCGGGCAGGACGGGTGGCTGATCGTGACGCAGGGCAAGAAGACCGTGCTGCGCGAGCGCGGCAACTGGCGGAACTGAGGGGCCAGCGCGACCGAGCCCTGAACGTCAAGACGCATCGATGCCGGCGCGCAGCGCCGCGGCGAGGATGGCCTGGCGCAACACGTCATTGCGCACCAGCGGCCCGCCGATGCGCGTTCCGGAAAGAGCGCCCTTCACGCGGTCGCCGAAGAGCAGCATCGCCCTGTCGCGATCACGTTGGCGCGACATCCACACCAGGCCATCGGCATCCTTGCATTGGCGGTGCAGCGCCTCGGCCCATCGGGCGGTGTCCACATAGTCGCGTGCCGGGCTGGCGATGAGCTCCTCCTTTGGAATCTTGAGCCGGTGCAGCCCCTCGCTCGTGAGGTCCACGAGCAGAAGTTCGCGGCTGGGCAGGAGCTGGCCATGGCCGCGCTGCGCGAAAGTGTCGAGGTCCACGAACTTGTCGGGCGCGTCGATCGGCACCTCGTGGAAAACCGTCTCGAAGATCGCGCAGTCCAGGGTCGAACCGCCGTAGAGATAGGGCACCACCCGGTTCTTGGCATCACGGATGGGCGCGAATCGCGTGGGCTTGCGCAAAGCGCCAGCGCCATCCACGCCGGGGTTGAAGCTCTCGGGCGCAAAGGCCGTGTCGTGGATGACGTGGATCGGTGCGCCAGCCGGCCAGCGATCGAAAAGGGGGTCGAGAAGCAGTGCCGGCGCGCGGCAACTCAAGCCGCGACCTCTTCCGCGTCGCGCTGCGCCGCCTCGACCACGGCCTGCGGGTTCGATGCCAGCAGGTCGACGGGCCGCGCACTGCCGGGCAACCAGCCGTTGTTCGAGGTGAACCACAATGCGAGCTTCCAGGGCGCCCGGCGATCGCCGAAGGCTTCGAGCACGGCCTGCACCGCCTTGATCGGCTTGTGGTCCTCGAACTGGAAGGCGGGGTAGACGTCGCGCTCGCGCGCGCTCTTGTCCGGATGCGGCACGGCGAAGACCTGGCGGCGCTTGCGCCAGTTGTCCACCAACGCAGTGCGGCTGCTGGCCTGCGAGCGGTTGGCGTCGGCCAGTTGCTCGGCCGTGAAATGCCCGAACTCGTTCAGAACGCGCGCATGCCGCTTGGCGAGCCGCTGGGCCATCTCGCGGTCGATCGCGCTCGGCAGCACCATCTGCCCCGCCATGAAGTCGACCACGGCCTCGATGCGGCGCTCGCGGGCCTGGGCGGTTTTCTCGAGCAGCGCGCGCTCCAGCATCGGAAGGGAGGCCAGCAGCACCTTCGAGATCGCCTCGTCCTTGATCTCCAGCAGGAACTTGCGCGCGCCGCCCTTGCGAGCCGCGCGGGCAGCGGTATAGGGCTCCAGCGACAGCAGGTCGCCCTGCTGCAACCTGGCGGTGAGATCGGAACTGCTCATCATCGAGGCCTTGGTTGATCTGTTTGATCTCATTCTACAGGCTCCCATCAAATGGATCAAAACCAGCCAGGCCGAGGCGGCCCGCGGGGCGCTCAGGCGTAGCGTTCCAGGCCCAGGCCTTCCATGTCGATCTCGGGCGAACGGCCCGCGATGAGGTCGACCATGACCCGCCCCGTCCCCGCCGCCATGGTCCAGCCCAGCGTCCCATGGCCGGTCGCCAGCAGCAGCCCGGGGATCGGCGTGGCGCCGAGCAGCGGCGTGCCGTCGGGCGTCATGGGCCGCAGGCCGGTCCAGAACTCCGCCCCTTCGACGCTGCCGCCCCCCGGGAACAGATCGGTGACCACGTGCTCCAGCGTGTCGCGCCGGCGGTCGTTGAGGCGCAGGTCGTAGCCCGACAGCTGTGCCGTGCCGCCCACGCGGATGCGCTCGCCCAGGCGCGTCACCGCGACCTTGAAGGTCTCGTCCATCACGGTGGACTCGGGCGCCATCGCGGCATCGGTGATCGGCACGGTGATCGAAAAGCCCTTGACCGGGTACACCGGCAGGCGGATGTCCAGCGGCTTCAGCAGCCGCGGCGAATAGCTGCCCAGCGCGAGCACATAGCGATCGGCGCGGAAGGGGCCGGCATCGGTATGGACCGCGGCCACGCCCTCGGCATCGCGCGCGATGTCGGTGATGGTCACGCCGAAGCGGAAGCGCACGCCCGCGGCCTCGGCCAGCCGTGCCAGGCTCTGGGTGAACTTGAAGCAGTCGCCGGTCTCGTCGCCCGGCAGGCGCAGGCCGCCCACGAACTTGTGCCGCACGGCGGCCAGCGCCGGCTCGTACTGCACGCAGCCCTCGCGGTCCAGCAGCTGGTAGGGCACGCCGTAGGCCTTGAGGATCTCGATGTCCTTGCCGGTGCCGTCGAGCTGCTTCTGCGTGCGGAACAGCTGCAGCGTGCCCAGCGAGCGCTCGTCGTAGCGGATGCCGGTGTCGGCGCGCAGCTGCTGCAGGCAATCGCGGCTGTACTCGGCCAGGCGCACCATGCGGCTCTTGTTGATCTCGTAGCGCGCCTGCGTGCAGTTGCACAGCATCGCGATGCCCCAGCGCCACATGGCGGGATCGAACATGGGCCGGATCACCAGCGGGCTGTGGCGCATCAGCAGCCACTTGACGGCCTTCATCGGCACCCCGGGCCCGGCCCAGGGCGCCGAATAGCCGGGCGAAACCTCGCCGGCATTGGCGTAGCTGGTCTCGAGCGCCGGCGCGTCCTGGCGGTCGACTACCGTGACCTCGTGGCCGGCCTTGGCGAGGTAGTACGCCACCGTGGTGCCGATGACGCCGCTGCCGAGGATCAGGACATGCATGCCGCTCCTTTGGAAATCACGCGCTTCATTTCAAACCCAGCGCCGCGAGCAACTCCTGTGCCGAGAGCGCATGCGGCCGCTCCGGCCAGGCTTCCACCAGCTCCACCATCTTCGCGCTCATCGGCGCGCGGGCGCCGTTGGAGCGCGCGAGCCGCACCACCTCGCCGCACAACGCATCGATCTCGGTGCGGCGGCCCAGCGCCAGATCGTCCGCCATGCTGGAGCGCGCCTTGTCGTCGATGCGCAGCATGCGCGCTGCGATCACGCGGAACACCGGGTTCGGCAGCCGCAGGATCACGGGCATGCGGCGCGGCGGCACGGCCGCCAGCTGCGCCGGCTTGATGTGGGCCCATGACAGCGCCTCCAGCGCCTCGTCCATCAGGGCTGCGAGGCAGCGGCGGTAGCCGCGGTCCATCAGCTGCCGGCGCAGCGGCAGGCCGGACAGTGCATTGACGGGGTTGTTGAGGTTGAGCAGCAGCTTGCCCCACTGCACCGGCAGCATGTTCTTGTGCCGGTCGATCGGCACCCCCGCGCGCTCGAACACGGCCAGCCAGGGCCGCAGCACCGCGTCGTCCTGCACGGCCAGGCGGCCGGTGGTGCCGCGATGGAAGGCGCCCGGACCGATCTCCGCGACGTTGTACGGCACCATGCCCGGCAGCACCTGCAGGGTCGGCGCCACGTGCGCCGCCGTGCTCGCATTCGACACGCCGTTCTGCAGCGAGATCACCGGCGTGCGCGCCGGCAGCACCGCGCCGAGCTCGGCCGCAGCCTGCGCGGTGGCGCCGCTCTTCACGGTCAGCAGCACCAGGCCCGGCCGCACGCCGGGCGGGATGCGCTCGGCCACCTGAAGCGTGCCGGGCGGCATGTAGCGCTCGCCGTCATCCAGATCGCTGAGCCGCAGCCCGTGCCGCTCCAGCGGCTCGAGCACACGCGGACGGCCGACGAAGAGCACGCGCACGCCCTCGGAGGCCAGGCTGCCGCCGATGTAGCAGCCGATGGCGCCCGCGCCCATTACCAGCACGTCGACGGGGAGCGCCTCCTCAGCCATGGCCGTCGGCGCCGGGCCGCGTGCGGTCGCGCCCCTCGAAGTCGACCGGCTGTGCGGGCGCGGCCGCCAGGGCGGCGCCCGCGCCCAGCGCGGCGGTGAAGATCGGCAATGACCGGAAAGCCCCTTCCATCCGCGCGACTATGGCACGGACGGACCCGCCTGGGCAGGGTGTCAGACCCGCTGGGCGACCCAGTCCTGCACCGAGGCGAGCGCCTTGGGAAGCCCGGCCGCATCGGTGCCGCCGGCCATCGCCAGGTCGGGCTTGCCGCCGCCCTTGCCGCCGACCTGCTGGGCCACGAAGTTGACCAGCTCGCCTGCCTTGAGCTTGCCCATGCTGTCGGCCGTGACGCCGGCGGCCAGCTGGACCTTGCCGCCGTCGACCGCCGCCAGCACGATGGCCGCGGTCTTGAGCTTGTCCTTGAGCTTGTCCATGGTCTCGCGCAGCGTCTTGGCATCGGCGCCGTCCAGCTTGGCGGCCAGCACCTTGATGCCCTTGATCTCGACCGCCTGGGCCAGCAGCTCGTCGCCCTTGGACGAGGCCAGCTTGCCCTTGAGCGCGCCGACCTCGCGCTCCAGCGCGCGCACCTGCTCCAGCACCTGCACCAGGCGCGGCTGCACCTCGGGCACCGGCGTCTTGAGCGTGGCGGCCACGCTGTTCACCGTGGCCTCGAGCGCCTGCAGGTAGGCCAGCGCGTTGGCGCCGGTCACGGCCTCGATGCGGCGCACGCCGGCGGCCACGCCGCCCTCGCTCACGATCTTGAAGAGGCCGATGTCGCCGGTGCGCGTCACGTGGGTGCCACCGCACAGCTCGCGGCTCGTGCCGATGTCGAGCACGCGCACGGTCTCGCCGTACTTCTCACCGAAGAGCATCACGGCGCCGGTCTTCTGGGCCGACTCCATGTCCATCAGGCGCGCCTGCGTGGCCTGGTTGGCCAGGATCTCGGCATTGACGCGGCGCTCGATCTCGAGCACTTGCGCAGGCGTCACCGGCGCGTTGTGCGCGAAGTCGAAGCGGGTCTTGTCGGCATCGACCAGCGAGCCCTTCTGCTGCACGTGCGTGCCCAGCACCTCGCGCAGGGCCTTGTGCATCAGGTGGGTCACGCTGTGGTTGCGCATGGTGGCGGCGCGCAGTGCCGTGTCGACGCGCGCCGTGACCGTGTCGCCCACCTTGAGCGTGCCTTGCGTCTGCGTGCCGTGGTGGCCATAGACGTCGGCCTTGATCCTCTGCGTGTCGTCGATGCCGAACTGCAGGCCCTCGGCCACCAGCACGCCCTGGTCGCCGACCTGGCCGCCGCTCTCGGCGTAGAAGGGCGTGGTGTCGAGCACCACGATGCCGGGCTGGCCTTCCTTCAGCTCCTGCACCGGCGCGCCTTCGAAGTACAGCGCCAGCACGCGCGCCTGTTCCTCCAGATGCTCGTAGCCGGTGAAGGCATTGGCCGCGCCCGCGTAGTCCACGGCGCGGTCCATCTTGAACTTGCCGGCGGCGCGGCCGGCAGCCTTCTGCTTTTCCATCGCGGCATCGAAGCCCGCGGCATCGACCTCCACGCCGCGCTCGCGGCAGACGTCGGCCGAGAGGTCGAGCGGGAAGCCGTAGGTGTCGTGCAGCTTGAAGGCCACCTCGCCCGGCAGCACCTTGGCATCGCCGGCCAGGGCCGCGTCGAGGATCTCCATGCCGTTGGCGAGCGTCTCGAAGAAGCGCTCCTCCTCGGCCTTCAGCGTCTCGGTGATGCGCTGCTCGTCGGCCACCAGCTTGGGGTAGGCCTCGCCCATCAGCGCCACCAGGTCGGGCACCAGCTTGTGAAAGAAGGGCTTCTTCTGACCGAGCTTGTAGCCATGGCGGATGGCGCGGCGCACGATGCGGCGTTGCACGTAGCCTCGGCCCTCGTTGGAGGGGATCACGCCGTCGGCCACCAGGAAGGCGGTGGCGCGGATGTGGTCGGCGATCACGCGCAAGCTCTTGTTGTGCAGGTCCTTCTCGCCGGTCTCGCGCGAGGCGGCCTTGATGAGCCGGTCGAACAGGTCGATCTCGTAGTTGCTGTGCACATGCTGCAGGATCGCGGCCAGGCGCTCCAGGCCCATGCCGGTGTCGACGCAGGGCGCCGGCAGCGGCTTCACGCTGCCGTCGGGCTGCATGTCGAACTGCATGAACACGTTGTTCCAGATCTCGATGTAGCGGTCGCCGTCTTCATCGGGCGAGCCGGGCGGGCCGCCGGCGATCCCGGGGCCGTGGTCGTAGAAGATCTCGGAGCACGGGCCGCAGGGGCCGGTGTCGGCCATCATCCAGAAGTTGTCGGACATGTAGCGCCCGCCCTTGTTGTCGCCGATGCGCACCACGCGCTCGGGCGGCAGGCCGATGACCTTGGTCCAGATGTCGTAGGCCTCGTCGTCCTCCTGGTAGACGGTGGCCCAGAGGCGCTCGGCCGGCAGCTTGTAGACCTGCGTCAGCAGCTCGAAGGCCCAGCTGAGCGACTCGCGCTTGAAGTAGTCGCCGAAGCTCCAGTTGCCCAGCATCTCGAAGAAGGTGTGGTGGCGCGCGGTGTAGCCCACGTTCTCCAGGTCGTTGTGCTTGCCGCCGGCACGCAGGCAGGCCTGCACGGAGGTGGCGCGCACGTAGGGGCGCTTGTCGGTGCCGAGGAACACGTCCTTGAACTGCACCATGCCGGAATTGGTGAACATCAGGGTCGGGTCGTTGCCCGGCACCAGCGAGCTCGACGGCACCACGGTGTGACCCTTGGAGGCGAAGAAATCGAGGAAGGACTTGCGGATGTCCGCGACGCTGAAGGTGGGCTGGCTCATCTTGGATTGGAGTGCTGAGAGAGGCGGCCGGCTGCGGGCAGCCCTGCATCGAACCCACCTGACTACTTGATCTGCTGAGCTGTCGATTATAGGTTTGGCCCTGCCCTCGCCGCCCCCGCGGCCATGCGGGGCGCCTTTGCCGAAAAGCCGCGCCCATGCGACCCTTGCGCCCATGACCCCGCGCCTGCTCGCCGACGCCGTGCTCCTGCTGCACGGGCTCTTCATCGTCTTTGTCGTCGCCGGCGGCGCGCTGGTGTGGCGCTGGCCGCGCGTGGCCTGGCTGCACCTGCCGGCTGTCGCCTGGGCAGCCTGGATCTCCTGGGCGGGCGGGGTCTGCCCGCTGACGCCGCTGGAGAACACGCTGCGCCGCGAGGCCGGCCAGGCCGGCTACGAGGGCGGCTTCGTCCAGCATTACCTGCCCGGCCTGATCTATCCCGAGGGCTTCACGCGCGAACTGGAGATCGGCGTGGGCGTCTTCGTCACGCTGCTGAACGTGGGCGTCTATGCACTGCTGGTGCGGCGGCGACATCGCCAGGCCGGGCGCCCCTGATTCCGGCGCCCGGGGAAGCGCTCAGGTTCCGATCACGCCGCCGTCGTTCTTGGTGATGACCACCGTCGCCGAGCGCGGCCGGCCGGCGCCATCCGGCCACTTCGAGATCGCCAGCGGCTTCTCGGGGTCGCTGCGCTCGTTGGCCGGCTCGCCGGGATGCTGGATGTTGATGAACAGCGACTTCAGGTCCGGCGTGGCCGTGAGCCCGGTGACCTCGCAGCCGGCCGGGCCGAGCAGGAAGCGGCAGATCTCGCCCTTGGTGGGATCGCAGGCCAGCATCTGGTTGTTGGGCAGGTTGACGTACTCGCCCTTGCCCAGCGTCGAGGTCGAAACGTCGGTCTGGATCCACAGCACGCCGCGCGCGTCGACCAGCAGGCCGTCGGGGCTGCCGAAGGTGTCGCCCTTGATGTTGCCCTGCGCCTCGTAGCGGCTCTGCTTCGGATCGCCGGCCAGCACGAGGTGGTTCCAAGCGAATCGGGTGGCGTCGAGGTCGCCCGTTTCCTTCCAGCGGATGATCTGGCCCATGGTGTTGTTGGAGCGCGGATTGGCCGCGTCCATGAAGGCCTGGCCTTGGCCGCCGCGGTTGCTGTTGTTGGTCAGCGTGCAGTAGACCTCCTTCGTGATCGGGTCCACCGTGGTCCACTCCGGGCGGTCCATCTTGGTGGCACCCAGCGCATCGCTGGCCTGGCGCGACTTGATCAGCACGTCGCCCTGGTTCGCGAAGCCCTTGTCCACCGTCAGCGGGCCCTGGCCCTGCACCAGCGGCATCCATTCGCCGGTGCCGTCGACGTCGAAGCGCGCGACGTACAGCGTGCCGTGGTCCAGCAGCTCGCGGTTGGCCGCGAAGCCGCCCGGCTTGACGCGGTCGCGGCTGACGAACTTGTAGATGTACTCGAAGCGCGAGTCCTCGCCCATGTAGACCACCGCCCGGCCGTCGGCCGTGAGCGCGGTGGCCGCGCCCTCGTGCGCGGCGCGGCCGAGGGCGCTGCGCTTGATGGGCGTGGACGCCGGGTCCTGCGGATCGATCTCGACCACCCAGCCGTAGCGGTTGGATTCGTTGGGATGCTTCGCCACGCTGAAGCGCTCGTCGTGCTCGTGCCAGCGGTACTTGGCGCCGTTGCCCTTGCGGATGCCCCAGCGGCGCTGGTGCGCATCGGGGTTGTCGACGCCCTCGAAGTAGTCGGCGAAGTTCTCCTCGCAGGCGAGGTAGGTGCCCCAGGGCGTGTGGCCGTTGGCACAGTTGTTGTAGGTGCCCAGGATGCGCGTGCCGGTCGGGTCGCCGGCGGTGCGCAGCATCGGGTGGCCGGCGGCCGGGCCCGTCAGGGTCATCGGCGTGAGCGCCGTGATGCGGCGCGCGAACTTCGAAGGCGCGACCTGCTTCCAGCCGCTGCCCTCGCGCTGGATCTCGATCACCGAGACGCCATGCGCGTTCATGGACTTGCGCACCTTCTCGGCGCTCCAGGTCTTCATGCCGTCGGTGTGCAGCAGGCCGTCGTCGACGTACTCGTGGTTCATCACCAGCAGGCCGCGCTGCGAGGAGCCCTCGGTGGGGAAGAAGGCCATGCCGTCGTGGTGCATGCCGGCCTGCAGCGCCTGCTCGGCCGCGGTGTTGGAGGCGTCCGCGTTGAAGGCCGGCATCTGGCCCGCCACGCCCACGGCATCGCCCCAGCGGTACAGCACCTGGGCGCTGTAGCCCTCGGGCACCACGATGCGGTCGACCGCCGCCATCGGCACGCTCTTGAAGCCGATGCCGCGGCCCAGCGAGGCCGCGTTGCCGCTGCCGGTGGTGGCGCAGCCCGCGAGCGCGCCGGCGGCCAGCGGCCCGAACAGCCCGGCCACGGTGGCCGCCAGTCCGCCGCGCACGAATACCCGACGGGCGGGGTCGGAAACCTCATGGATGGTGGGATTGGCGCTCCGGTTGGAGTCCTCCATGCAGTCGAAGTCTTTGGCCATTCTTGTGAACTCTCGTCAAGTGGGGGGCAAGCCCTCCATGTTCGACGAGCCGCATGAAGGCACCGTGACATCGGTGTAAGGTGGCGCGATGCCGGCTTACGACACCACGCACTGGGTCATCGACGACCTGGACTTCTCGCGCATCTCGCTCGACGCAGTACGACCCGACGAGACCCACTTCTACCTGGCCTGCTCCGCCTCCTTCATCGAGAGCGGTTCGGACCTCTACACGAGCAACCTGATCGACTTTTTCGAGGGCGACGACGAGGTCATCACCTGGCTGCGCGAGCACTGGGAGCCCGAGGAACTGCAGCACGGCAAGGCACTGCGGGCCTATGTGGCGCACGTCTGGCCGGAGTTCGACTGGGAGCCCGCCTACCGCAGCTTCCTCGAGGAATACACGACCTACTGCAAGGTAGAACTGCTGGCGCCCAGCCGCGGCCTCGAGATGTCGGCGCGCTGCGTGGTCGAGACCGGCACCGCCACCTACTACCGGGCGCTGGCCCGCAGCACGAGCGAGCCGGTCTTTATCGATCTCGCGACCCGCATCGCCAACGACGAGATCAGCCACTACAAGCATTTCTACCGCTTCTTCCGCCGCTACCGCGAGGAGGAAGGCCTGGGCCGCCTGCGCGTGCTGGGCACGCTGGCGCGGCGCACCTGGGAGCTCAAGAGCGAAGATGCCGACTGCGCGATTCGCCACATCGCGAAGACCCGCGCGCCCGAGCGCGCCGAGGATGCGCGCTACCTGCGCGAGATGGGCAGCCGCATGAGCCGCACCGTGAGCCGCAACCTCAGTCCGGGCGCCACGCTCAAGATGCTGATGCGGCCGCTGGAGCTGCCGGAGCCGCTGCGGGTGGCGCTGCAGTTCCCCATCGAGCAGTTCATGACGCGGGTGTTCCTGCGCTGAGAGCGCTGGCCCCGCCGGCCGGCTCGATGTTCAGGTTCATGCGGAACAGGTTGCCCGGGTCGAAGCGCCGCTTGAGCTGCTGCAGGCGCGGGTAGTTCATGCCGTAGCTCGCCTCCACGCGCCCGGCCTCGTCCTCGGTCAGGAAGTTCACGTAGCCGCTGCCGGTGGCGTGCGGCGCGACATCCTGGAACACCTGCCGCGCCCAGGCGCGCACCGCCGCGTCGTCGCGCGCATCGGACCAGCGGCCGTGCACGTTCATGATGTAGCGCGCATCGCGGCCGACGAAGGCGGTTGCCGACGGGGCCGCCCGCTCCATCGCGCCACCGAGCTGCGCGATGAAGATCTCGCACTCCGGCCCCGGCAGCCGCCCGGCGGCCTCGATCATCAGGTCGAGCGCCGCGTCGCCGAGCGCGCTGAAGTTGTTCGACTTCCAGTAGTTGCGCGCGCCCGGCGCGAGCAGCGGATCGAAGGCGGACTGGAAGCCGGCGTAGGGCGTCGGCCCCAGCGCGACGCCGAGCGGATCGCCGAACTGCGTCACCGGCGCCGCAGCCCGCTCGCCCTCCTCCACCCCGCCGCTGTAGACCAGCGGAAAGATCACCACCTCGGTGCCGTGCACCTCGGCCGGCAGAAAAGGCAACGGCGGCGCCTTGCGCAGCACCGTCCAGACGGTTAGCTCGTCGGGCGCGCCCGCCGTGAAGTCGCGCCAGGCGCGCAGCACCTGGCGGGCCTGCGCGAAGGGGTACACGACCAGCCCGGCGTAAAGCTCGGGCCCGACCGGGTGCAGCCGAAACTCGAAAGAGGTCACCACGCCGAAGTTGCCGCCGCCGCCACGCAGCGCCCAGAACAGCTCCGGCTCCGAGTCGGCGGAAGCCGTGCGCAGCGAACCGTCGGCCATCACCACCGTAGCGCTCAGCAGGTTGTCGATGCTCATGCCGTGGCGGCGCGTCAGCCAGCCGAAGCCGCCGCCGAGCGTGAGCCCGGCCACCCCGGTGGTGGAATTGATCCCGAGCGGCGTGGCCAGCCCGTGCGCCCGCGCCTCGCGATCCAGGTCGCCCAGCAGCGCGCCCGCGGCGACGTGCGCGGTGCGCTTCATCGCGTCGATGCGGATCGAGCGCATGCCCGACAGGTCGATTATCAGTCCCCCCTCTGCGACCGCGTTGCCGGCGATGTGATGGCCGCCGCCGCGCACGCTCAGCAGCATCCGCTGCGCCGCGGCGAAGCGCGCCGCGGCCTGCACGTCGGCGTCCGTCAGGCAGCGCGCAATCAGCGCCGGTCGGCGGTCGACCGTGCCGTTCCAGACCTTTCGCGCCGTGTCGTAGTCGGCATCTGCGGCGCTGAGCACGCCGCCGCTGACCTGCGCCGCGAAAGCGTCGAGCTCGGCGGGCCGGGCTTGCCGGACATCCTTGTCCAGCGTAAGGTAAGTCACAGAGTGCATGTCGTGCTCCAGGAGGACGTGGTGAGGAAGGGGTGCATTCATTCTTCCGGCCTGCCTGCGGCGATGCTTGATTTCGCGTCGCGCGTGCTTGCTCGCGCGTCCGGGGCATGAGCCTGGACACCTTGTCGGACGTGCTGCGCAGCGTGCGCCTGCGCGGCGCGGTCTTCTTCCACATCAGCGGCCACAGCGACTGGGCGGCCGAGGCGCCCCCGGCGCGGGAGATCGCGCCGCTCCTGATGCCCGGCGTCGAGCACGTGGTGGAGTACCACGCCGTCACCCAGGGCACCTGCTGGGCGGGCATCCCCGGCGGGCCGTTCGCGCAGCTGTCCGCGGGCGACGTCGTGATGTTCCCGCACGGCGACGCGCACGTGGTGTCGAGCGCGCCCGGGCTGCGCGGCAGCAGCGACCTGAGCTGGTTCGGCAGCGCGCGCATCGAGCAGCTGCCGCTGCGCGTCGCCTACGACGGCCGCAATGTGCAGCTCGAGACCACGCCGGACTCCGCCAGCGACGCCACCATCGTCTGCGGCTTCCTCGGCTGCGACATGCAGCCCTTCAACCCCCTGATCGCCGCGCTGCCGCGCATGCTGCACCTGCGCGCCAACGGCGAGGACGCCTGGATCGCGCAGTTCACCGAGCAGGCCGCGGCCGAATCGCGGGCCCACCGCCCCGGCGGCGAGGCCATGCTGGCGCGCATGAGCGAGATGATGTTCGTCGACGCCGTGCGCCGCTACGCCGATGCCCTGCCAGCGCAAAGCGCCGGCTGGCTCGCCGGCCTGCGCGACCGCTTTGTCGGCCGCTCCCTGGCGCTGATGCACGAGCAGCCGGCCGAGGACTGGACCCTCGACGAGCTCGGTCGGCGCATCGGCCTGTCGCGCTCCGCGCTGCACGAGCGCTTCGTCCAGCTGGTCGGCATTCCGCCCATGCAGTACCTGGCGCAGTGGCGCATGCAGGCTGCGGCGCGGCTGCTGCTGGAGACGCGCGCCACCGTCGCGGCGATCGCGCTCGATGTCGGCTACGACTCCGAGGCGGCTTTCGCGCGGGCCTTCAAGCGCCTGGTGGGCAGGCCGCCGGCGGCCTGGCGGCGGGAGCGCAGCAACCAGAAGTGATGTTTTCCTCAACGCCCAAGTCCAAGGAGTGCCCCATGACGCCGTACCGGATCTTCCTCGCTGCAGCCATGACCGCCCTCGCCTCCACCGCGGCTGTGGCCGCGCCGCCCGGGCCGGGCAAGAACCAGCTGGAACGCGGTCGCCACCTGATCCGCATCGCCGGATGCAACGACTGCCACACGCCCCGCTACGCACAGAAGAACGGCCAGGTCGACGAGAAGCTCTGGCTGACCGGCGACAGCCTGGGCTGGGCAGGCCCGTGGGGCACGACCTATGGGACCAACCTGCGCCTCATGATGGCCAGCATGACCGAGCGGCAGTGGCTGCACCATGCCCGCCACATGGAGCCGAGGCCGCCCATGCCCTGGTTCAACGTGCGCGCCATGAGCGATGCCGAGCTGAAGGCCATCTACGCCTACACCCGTTCTCTGGGGCCCGGCGGCGCACCGGCGCCTGCCTATGTGCCGCCGGGGCAGAAGGCGCAGGGGCCGGTGGTGCAGTTTCCGCAGTAGGGCGAGCTGCGCAAACTGCGGCGATGCGTGCCGGACACGCGCTAGAATTCGCGCCTGCTGCGGGTGTAGTTCAATGGTAGAACGGCAGCTTCCCAAGCTTCATACGAGGGTTCGATTCCCTTCACCCGCTCCATCTCTTGGTGCCCCGCGAGGCCGCCAAGCGCTCCCCAGGGAGCCCATTCGACCCCTCGAGCCTGCTGCCTCCCTGACCGCTAACGCGCCTTCGGCACCACGCCCCTCGCCTCGCTCGGCCCGCGCCCGATCATCACCCACGCGCTCAACGCGCTCAGCAGCGCCAGCCCCGCGCAGACCAGCATCACCCACCGAAAGCCCGCCACGAAGGACTCGGCCACTGCCTGCTTGAGCGCAGCCGCCGCAGCCGCATCGATGCCCGGCGGCAACTGCGCCCCCGCCAGCTTGCTGCGCTGCCCTTCGATAAAAGCACTGGCCTGCGCCGACGCTCCCGCCGCGCGCAAGCCCTCGGCCAGCACCGCATCGAAGACCCACGCCATCACCACGCCGAACACCGCAATCGCCAGCACCGAGGCCGCGCGCGACACCGCGTTGTTCACGCCCGAGGCGATGCCCGCCGCCTCTTCCCCGACCGCATTCATCACCGTCGTCGTGAGCGGCGCCACGGTGATGGTCATGCCGAACCCCAGCACCACCACCGCCGGCAGGAAGGCCGTCCAGTAGTTCGCGCCAACGCCCGGCACCGCGAACAACGCGAAGCCCGCCGCCGCGATGCTCGGCCCCCACCACCAGCGGCAGGCGCGGCCCGAAGCGGTCCACCAGCTGCCCGCCCGCGAGGCGCGAACATGATCAGGATGAAAGGCAGCAGCGCAGCGCCCGCCACGGTCGCCGAGTAGCCCTGCACCTGGATCAGGTTGAGCGGAAAGAAATACAGCCCACCCCCGAGCGCCGCATACAGCAGCAGCGTCAGCAGGTTGGCCCCGCCGAAATTGCCGATGCGCAGCAGCGACAAGGGCAGCATCGGCGATCGGACGCGCCGCTCCACCGCCACGAAGGCAATGCTGCTTCCGATGCCGATGGACAGCGCCGCCAGCACCGCCGCGGAGCGCCAGCCCTGCGTAGGCGCCTCGATGAAGGCATAGACGATGCCGGCCAGCGCCGCGGTCGCGAGCGCAGCGCCCCACACATCCAGTCCGCTGCCGGCGGAGCTGCCGCGGCTCTCCGGCACGTGGCGCCACGCGATCCACAGCACCGCCAGCGCCATCGGCACATTGACCAGGAAGGCCCAGGTCCACGAGTAATGGTCGACCAGGAAGCCGCCGAGCACCGGCCCCACGGCGGCGGTGATGCCGCTCGCGCCGGACCAGGTGCCGATGGCGCGGCCGCGCTCCTTCTTCTCGAAATTGGCGCTGATCAACGCCAGGCTGCCCGGCACCAGCAAGGCTCCGCCGATGCCCTGCACCGCGCGCGCCAGGATCAGCTGCTGCACCGTGCCCGCCAGCGCGCAGCCCGCCGAGGCCAGCGCGAAAAGCAGCACGCCGAGCGCGAAGATGCGGCGCCGTCCGAACAGGTCGCCCAGCGCGCCGCCGACCAGCAGCAGCGCAGCCAGGAACAACGCGTAGGACTCCACCACCCATTGCGCCTGGAAGGCCGTCGCGTCCAGTTCGCGCTGGATGGCGGGCAGCGCCACGTTGACCACGGTGCCGTCGATGAAGGCCATGCTCGAGCCGATGATGGCCGCGGCCAGCACCCAGGGCTTCGAGGACTGCGGGCACGCCGCGGCCTCGCAGCCATGCCGGATCAGGGCGTCGTCGCCCGGGGGCTTGCCGATCTGAGTCATTGGACAACCTCCGCCCTGCGGGCTGCGGTGCTATGAGCCTTCGGAGCGGCCGTGCGGCTCATTGGATAACCTCCGCCCTGCGGGCTACGGTGCAATGAGCCTTCGGAGCGGCCGTGCGACTCATTGGATAACCTCCTGCGCGTCCTCAGGCGATGCGGGTGCGCGGCTCGCGCGTGCGCAGCGTGCTGCACACCGCGGCCACGGCCGCGCAGGCAGCAGCCAGGCCCAGCGCAATGAAGGGCCCGCGGCCCGCGTGCGGAGGCCACACGCTGAAGATGCCGGCCAGCAGCACCGCGCCCAGGGTCTGGCCCGTGAGCCGCGCGGTGCCCAGCATGCCGCTGGCCGCGCCGCTGCGGTGCGCGGGCGGCGACGTCACGATGGTGTGGTTGTTGGGCGACTGGAACAGGCCGAAGCCCAGGCCGCACAGCGCCATGCGCCACACGATGTCGGCATTGCCCGGCTGCGCGGGCAGCGTGGCCAGCAGCACGAGGCCGAGCGACAGCAGGCTCAGGCCGATGCCGCCCAGCCAGCCGTCCGGGTAGCGGCCGATGAGGCGCCCCGCGATCGGCGCCATCACCACGATGGCCAGCGGCCAGGCGGTGATCAGCAGGCCGGCCTCCACGTGAGAGCGCCCGTAGGTTTCGAGCAGCAGGAAAGGCAGCGCGATGAAGGACAGCATCTGCGCGCAGAAGGCGGCCACCGAGGTGCCCATCGACAGCGCGAACACGGGGATGCGCAGCAGGTCCACCGGGAACAGCGGCACGGCCAGCGCACGCTGGCGCCGCAGGTAGACGACGCCCACCGCCAGCCCGGCCAGCAGCAGCAGCCACGCACCGGCCTGGGCGCCCTGCCCTGCGTCGCTGCGCACGCCCAGCCGGTCGGCGCCGACGAAGACCAGCGAGAACATCAGCACGTTGAGCAGCACGTCGACCCAGGAGAAGCGTTCCCCCGCGGCGACCGCCGTGCGCTCCACCGGCAGCGCGCGCCAGCCCAGCGCCAGCACCAGAAGGCCCAACGGCAGGTTGAGCGCGAACAGCCAGGGCCACGAAGCCACCGAAAGAATCGCAGCCGCCACCGAGGGCCCGGCGACCGAGGCACATGCCACCACCATCGAGTTGATCGCCATGCCGCGACCGAGTTGCGCACGCGGATAGACCAGCCGCACCAGCGCCGAATTGACGCTCATCAGGCCGGCGGCGCCCAAGCCCTGAAGGGCGCGCGCGGCGATGAGCGTGGCGAGCGAGTCGGCCAGCGTCGCCGCCAAGGAGGCCAAGGCGAAGAGCGCCATGCCCACCAGGTACACGCGCCGGTAGCCGACCAGATCGCCCAGCGAGGCCAGGGGCAGCAGCATCACCAGCGTCGCGATCTGGTAGGCATTGACCACCCAGATCGCATGCGCCGGATCGGCCTGGAGCTCGCGCGCGATGCCGGGCAGCGCCAGGTTGACGATGGTGCCGTCGAGCACGGCGACCATGATGCCCAAGATGATCACCAGCATCGCCCAGCGGCGCTGCGGCTGCGGCAGCCCGTCGGCGACGGGCGCCTGGGCGGGAGCGGCCGGCTGCGCGTGCAAGGAAGTCATCATCCGATTGTCGCCAAGGCCGCAATGGCGCGTGCGAGCGGAATGCAAGCTGCTGTGCTAGGCAGCCCGGCGACCTACCAACGTTGGTAGTTGCGGAAGGACGCCGACGAACGCCCAATGCTGCTGTTCGCATTGCTGTCACCAAACGCGGCTAAGTTGAATCCGCACCCAGAGGAGCACCACGACGAACCTGAAAGAACTGAGCCTGGCCACCTTCAATCTCTACAACCTCAACGAGCCGGGCCGCGCGCTCTACTCGGACAAGGACGGTTGGACGCAAGAGGAATACGAGCGAAAGATCGCCTGGACGGTGCGGCAGCTCGGCGTGCTGAAGTCGGACGTCTTCGGTTTCCAGGAGCTGTGGCATGCCGCCTCGCTGGCCCGGGCACTCGAGGCCGCGGGCCTCACGGACTCGTACGACCTGCTGGTGCCGCCCGACGCCGATGGCCGCAAGATCGTCTGCGCCGCGATCGTGCGCAAGGGGCTGCTCAGCAGCACGCCGAACTGGATCAGCGAGTTTCCGCAGAAGTTCAAGCTGCAATCCAGCGGCGACGATCCGCAAACGCCGGAGATCGACGTGACGATCCGCGGCTTCTCCAGGCCGGTGGCGCATTTCACGATCAAGCCGCGCGAGGACGAGCCGGACGTCCATGTCTATGTGTGCCACTTCAAGTCGAAGGCACCCACCAAGGTCTTCAACGAAGCATGGTTCAAGGTGGACAAGGCCGCCTACGGCAAGCATTCGACGGCGCTGGGTGGCGCGCTGTCGACGATCCGGCGCACCGCCGAGGCCGCTGCGCTGCGCTTTCTGCTGACCGAGCAGATGAAGGGCAACGACACGCCTGTGATCGTGCTCGGCGACATCAACGACGGCCAGCAGAGCAACACCGCCAACATCCTGACCGAGCAGCCCCGCTACCTGGTGGGCGACTCCGTCGGCGGCGGCGACGTGGCGCTCTACACCGCGCAGACGCTCCAGGAATACCGGGACACGCGCGACGTCTACTACACCCACGTGCACCAGGACTTCCGCGAATCGCTGGACCACATCCTGGTCAGCGAGCAGTTCTACGACAACAGCCGCAAGCGGCTCTGGCTCTTCGACGGGCTGGCCGTGAACAACGACCACCTCAACTTCGACGACCACAAGGCCGACGGCACCAACGACCACGGGATCATCCGTGCCGTCTTCAAGCACAAGCCGATCAAGCTGGGGGTGTAGTCAGAACAGCGGCGCCGTGTCGCTGGGCGGCCGCGCGCCTTCGATCATCAGCATCCTGAGCTTCGCCGTCGCGCCGCCATGCGCCGAGAAGCCGCCGGGCTTGCCGCCGGCCGCCAGCACGCGGTGGCAGGGCACCACGGGCGCGAAGGGGTTGTGGCCCAGCGCCTGCCCGACGGCGCGCGAGAGGCCCTTGTCGCCGAGCTCTGCGGCGATCTCGCCGTAGCTGCGCGTGTGGCCGGGCACGATGCGGCGCGCGATCTCGTAGACGCGGCGGTGGAAGTCGGGCACGCCTTGGTAGTCCAGCACGATCTCCGCCAGGTCGCGCGGCGCGCCTTCGAGCAGCGCACGGATCGCGTCGCAAGCGGCCTGCACCGTGGCCGGCGGCACCACCTCCGGCACCTGCGCGAAGCGTCGCTGCATGCGCGAGCGCGTGGCGCCCTCCCCGGCCTCGGGCAACTGCACGCCGACGATGCCCCGCGCACCCCAGGCGATCCCGCAGGCGCCGATGGCGGTGTCGAAGAGCGCGAAGCCTTCGGGGTTCATCTCAGCCCTGGCAGGGGTTCGCCGCGTTGTTCTGCACGGCGGTCACGCTGCGCGCAATGGCGCCGGCCAGCCGCGCCGTGGCGCGCTGGGCGCCGCGAGCCAGCGCGTCGATGCCGCGGCCTTCCACGGGCTCCGGCACGGAGAGCTGGCAGCTGACGGCCAAGCCCTCTTCGGTGCGGCGCAGGGTCCAGCTGAAGCCGGCGTCGACGCGGCTGCCTTCGACGGCATCGAACTGCCGCAGCTGCACCGCGATGCGCATCACCGGCTGGCCGCGCGGGCGGCCGCCCTTGGTGGCGTCCACGGCGCCGAGGCGCCGCGCGATACCGCTGCCCAGCGCGTCGCGCAACTCGTTCTCGAAGGAGGAGGACCAGCGGTGCTGTTCCAGGATGTCGACCTCCGGCCCCGCGGCCGCATCCTTTTGCCGCACCACCAGCTGCGGGCGCGCGAAGCGTTCTGGCATGGCGATGGGCGCGAGCTCGATGTAGCCCGTGGCGCCGCCGGTCGCCGCCGCGGGCGGGGCCGGCTCGGCATCGGCCAGGCTGTAGTACTGGGGCGCGGGGCTGGCGCAGGCGGCCAGCAGCGCGGCGGCGGCCAGCGCCAGGCCGCGTGCTCGGATCGTGCTCATTTCTTCTTGTCCTCCGGCTTGCCGCGCAGCAGCGACTCGGGGTGGCGTTCGAGGTAGTCGGTCAGCACGCGCAGCGAGCCCGCGGCGCGCGTGACTTCCTGCAGCGTCTGGCGCATGTCCTGCTGCAGGGGCGAATCGTCGGCCAGGGTTTTCTCGGCGCTGTTCAGCGTCTTGCGCACGTCCTTCATCGCAGCGGCCATCTCCGGACTCACGTCGTTCTTCAGGCTGCTGGTCAGCTGCTCGGCGCTGGCCAGGGTCTTGTCGAGCGTGGCCAGCGTCTTGCGCAGGTCGCGGCCGATTTCCTCGAAAGGCACCTTGTTGAGCTTGCGCGCGATATCGCCCACCTGTGCCTGGATCTCGTCCAGGCTGTTGGCCACGGTGGGCATCTCGACCGGGTTCTGATTGAGGTCGATCTTCACCGGCGGGGACTTGGGGAAGAAGTCGAGCGCCACGTAGACCTGGCCGGTCAGCAGGTTGCCGGTGCGCAGCTGCGCGCGCAGGCCCTTGTCGACCAGGAACTTCAGGCGTTCGGTCTGCGTGTAGCGCGACTCCTGCGTGCCGAGGTTCTGGCCGCGGCGCAGGCGGTCGGGGTAGACCTGGACCAGCACCGGCATCCTGAACTCGCGTCCCTGCGGGTCGAACTCGACGCCAATGGACTTGACCTCGCCGATCTCCACGCCGCGGAAGTCCACCACCGAGCCCGGCGAGAGCCCGCGCAGCGACTGGTTGAAGTACATCAGCAGGGGTTGCGAGGGC
This sequence comes from Variovorax sp. WS11, assembly GCF_010499245.1. Lineage (GTDB taxonomy): Bacteria > Pseudomonadota > Gammaproteobacteria > Burkholderiales > Burkholderiaceae_C > Variovorax. The sequence continues at coordinate 353,733 of NZ_JAAGOW010000003.1, read as the reverse complement.
CCGTCCGGCTCCTTCATGGCGGTGACCTCGTCCTCGGCCAGTGCAAAGGTGGTGTTCTCCTGCGCCAGCGGGCCCTGTGCATCGTCGGGCGCCTGGAAGGCGATGCCCCCGAGCACGATGGTGGCGAGCGACTGCGTCCGCAGCTTCACGCCGCTGGCGCTGAGCTGCACATCGAGGCCGCTGGCATGCCAGAAGCGCGTGTTCACCCCCACGAACTTGTCGTAGGGCGCGTTGATGAACACGCGAAGCAGGACGCCGCGGCCGTCGCCGTCGAGCTCGTAGGCCGCAAGCTGGCCCACCTTGATGCGCCTGAAGTAGACCGGCGAGCCGATGTCCAGCGAGCCGACGTCGCGCGCGCGCAGCAGGAACTGCTTGCCCGAGGCGTCGCGCGTGACGATGGGCGGCGCCTCCAGCCCGGTGAATTCGCTCGCCGTCTCCTCGGAGCTGCCGGCGTCGGCGCCGATGTAGGCGCCCGAGAGCAAGGTGCCCAGGCCCGAGATGCCCGAGGTGTCCAGGCGCGGGCGCACCACCCAGAAGCGCGTGTCCTGGGCGGTGAAGCTCTTCGCTTCCTTGTTGAGCTGCACCACCACGCGCACGTTCGTGCGGTCGCTGGCCAGGCGGATGGTCTGCACGGTGCCGATCTGCACGTCCTTGTACTTCACGGCGGTCTTGCCGGCCTCGAGGCCCTCGGCGGTCTTGAAGGTCAGCACCACTTCGGGCCCGCGGTCGAACAGGATGCGCGCCACAAGCGCAACGCCGACCAGCGCCGCCACGATGGGGATCAGCCAGATCAGCGAGGGCAGCCAGTTGCGGCGCCTGACGATGACCGGCTTGGCCAGCGGCCTCGTTTCGTCCTGCGGGTCGGTCATACCACTTGTTCCTTGCTAGCCATGCGGGGTTCGGGCTCCTCGTCTTCCATCACATCCTTGCTGTCCCAGGTGAGGCGCGCATCGAAGCTCAGCGAGGCCAGCATGGTCAGCACCACCACCGCGCCGAAGGCCGCGATGCCGACGCCGGCCGTGATCTCGGCGAAGCCCTGGATGCGCACCAGGCCGGCCAGCAGCGACACCACGAAGACGTCGAGCATGGACCAGCGGCCGATGATCTCGAGCGCCTGGTAGAGCTTCGCCCGTTCGGGCTGGCGCCAGTCGCTGTGGCGCTGGGCCAGCACCGCCAGCAGGATCAGCGACGTGAGCTTGAACAGCGGCACCAGGAAGCTGGCGATGAAGATGATCGCCGCCAGCCCGTACGCGCCCGAGACCCAGAAGTAGATCACGCCGGAGAGGATGGTGTCGTACTGCGATCCCAGCAGGCTCTTGGTGATCATCACCGGCAGCAGATTGGCCGGCACGTACATGATGCAGGCCGCGATCAGGTAGGCCCAGGTACGCTGGATGCTCTGCGGCTTGCGCCGGTGCAGGTGGGTGCCGCAGCGCCCGCAGGGCTCGCCCTCGCCGGTGTCGCACCACACGGTGCCGCAGTGGTGGCAGCTCAGCAGGCCGAGCCCGGCGGCGGTCTGGATGGTCATTTTCTCTGCCCCGGCCGGGGCTCGAGCGCCATTTCCCAGAAGGCGCGCGGGTTGAAGGACAGCACCGCCGTCAGCAGCACGGTGAGGCCCATGAAGGCCCACAGCGCCGGCCCGGCCACCACCTGCGCCAGGCTCGAGAGCTTGACGATCGCGACCAGCACGCCCAGCAGGAAGACTTCGATCATTCCCCATGGCCGCAGCATCTGCAGGATCCGCACCAGGACGCCGAAGCCGGCCGGCTTGCGCTCGCGCGCCATCGGCACCAGCAGGTAGAACAGGATGCACAGCTGCAGCAGCGGGAACAGGATGGTGGTGGCCAGCACGAGCAGCGCCACCGGCGACATGCCTTCGGTGCTGAGCACCACCACCGCGCCGGCCAGCGTGGTCTGGCTGTGCAGGCCCTTCACCTGGATCTCGACGATCGGGAACAGGTTGGCGATCGCGAACAGGATCAGGCTGGCCACCGTGAGCGGCAGCACGCGCGCGCCCTGCTCGCCGGCATGGCGGTCCAGTTCGGCGCCGCAGCGGGCGCAACGGGCGACCTGGCGCCGGCGCAGGGGCTGGCGCTGGTAGACCGCGTCGCAGCCCTCGCAGACGATGGCGTCGGGAACTTCCTTCATGGTCGTGAATGGCGCGGGCCCGCGGCCCGGTGCGGCTTATTGTCCGCGAGGCGCGCGGCCAGGTAGTCGAGCAGCGCGCGGATGCGCGCCGGCAGCCGGCCGGCCTTGCCCAGGTAGACGGCATGGACCGGCACCTTGTCGCCGGGATTGAACTCCTCCATCACCGGCACCAGCCGCCCGGCCTCGAGGTCGGGCTGGATGTGATAGAGCGAGAGCCGCCCCAGGCCCACGCCCTCCAGCACCAGCCGCCGCAGCGTCTCGCCGTCGCCCGCGCGCACCGTGCCCGCCACGGGCATCTCGACCTGGCGGCCGTCGACCCGAAGCGGCCAGTCGGGCGCAGAGCGGCGGTAGGTGGAGCCGATGCGGTTGTGCGCCTCCAGCTCCCCGGGCGTGCGGGGCGTGCCGTAGCGCTCCAGGTAAGCGGGCGAGGCGACGATCGCCTGGCCGGTGTCGAACAGGTGGCGCGCCACCAGGTCGGAGGGCGGCAGCGGGCCCCAGCGGATCGCGACATCGGTGCGCTCGTCCATCAGGTCGACCACGCGGTCGGTCAGCACGATGTCGAGCGTGACCTGCGGATGCAGCTCCAGGAAGCGCGGCACCAGCGGCATCAGGACGCAATGGCCGAAGGAGTAGCTGGCGTTGATACGCACCCGCCCGCGCGGCGCGGCCCCGGCGGCGGCACAGCGCTCGGCCTCGTCCATGTCGGCCAGCACGCGCACGCTGCGCTCGTAGAAATTCTGACCCTCGGGCGTGAGCTGCAGCTTGCGGGTGGAGCGGTGCACCAGCTGCGTCGCCAGCCGGGCCTCGAGCCGCGCCACCAGCTTGCTGACGGCCGAGGGCGTCATGCCCAGCACCCGCGCGCCGGCCGAGAAGCTGCCGCGGTCGACCACCTGCACGAAGGCTTCCATTTCGCCGGAGCGGTTGACATCGATCCGCGCCATATGTGAATTCAACTCACAGTTCTGTGTCCGAACGGCATTCTAGTCATCCAGGCGCGGCGCCCGCACAGTACAGGACATCATGCCCATCGCCCTCCTCGCCCTCACCGCTGGTGCCTTCGGCATCGGCACCACCGAATTCGTCATCATGGGCCTGCTGCTGCAGGTCTCGGCGGATCTTCATATCTCCATCGCGGCCGCAGGCCTGTTGATCTCGGGCTATGCGCTCGGGGTTGCGGTCGGCGCGCCGCTGCTCACCATCGCCACGCGGCGCGCCTCGCGCAAGACCGTGCTGCTGGCGCTGATGGCGATCTTCACGCTCGGCAACATCGCCTGTGCGCTCGCGCCCAGCTACGAGACGCTGATGGCCGCGCGCGTGATCACCTCGCTGGCGCACGGCACCTTCTTCGGCGTCGGCTCGGTGGTGGCCACCGGCCTGGTGGCGCCCGAGAAGCGCGCCTCGGCCATCGCCATCATGTTCACCGGCCTCACCGCCGCCACCATGCTCGGCGTGCCGGCCGGCGCCTGGCTGGGCCTGCACTTCGGCTGGCGCTCGACCTTCTGGGCCGTGGCGCTGATCGGCGTGCTCGCACTGGCGGTGCTCGCGCTCTTCGTGCCGCGCGACCACGCCGCGGACCGGCAGGCCCCGGCCCCGCTGCGCGAAGAGCTCGCGGTGCTGGCCCGGCCCCAGGTGCTGCTGGGGCTCGCGATGACCGTGCTGGGCTATGCCGGCGTGTTCGTGGTCTTCACCTACATCCAGCCGCTGCTGACGCGCATCACCGGCCTGCCCGAATCCGCCGTCTCGCCGCTGCTGCTGCTCTTCGGCGGTGGTCTCGCGGTCGGCAACATCCTGGGCGGCAAGCTGGCCGACCGGGCGCTGATGCCGGCGGTGCTGGGCACGCTGGCGGTGCTGGCCGCGGTGATGGCCCTGATGCAGCCGGGGCTCCAGACCGGCGTGACGGCGGCCCTCTTCGTCGGGCTGCTGGGCGTCGCCGCCTTCGCCACGGTGGCGCCGCTGCAGCTGCGCGTGCTCGAGAAGGCGGCCGGCGCGGGCCAGAACCTCGCCTCCAGCCTGAACATCGCGGCCTTCAACCTCGGCAATGCGCTCGGCGCCTGGGTCGGCGGCGCGGTGATCGAGCACGGTCCCGGCCTCGGCGCGCTGGGCTGGGTGGCGGCGCTGCTCACGCTGGTGGGCCTGGCCATCGCGCTGTGGAGCCGCGCGCTCGACCGGCGCGAGCCGGCGCTCGCGGATTGCGCCCCAGCCCGTAGCTGAAATCGCTTCCTCATTCCTCAATCCGATTCGAACCAAGGACTCGTCATGGAACATCGCTACCTCGGCAACTCCGGCTTCAAGGTGCCGGCCCTCGGCTTCGGCGCCGGCACCTTCGGCGGGCAGGGGCCGCTCTTCAGCGCCTGGGGCAACACGGACGTCAACGGCGCACGCCGCATCGTCGACATCTGCCTCGACGCCGGCGTCAATCTCTTCGACAGCGCCGACGTGTACTCGAACGGCGCCTCCGAGTCCATCCTCGGCGCCGCCATCAAGGGCCGGCGCGACAAGGTGATCCTCTCGACCAAGATGTCGCTGCGCGCCGGCGAAGGGCCCAACGACGTCGGTTCCTCCCGCCACCACCTGGTCAGGGCGACCGATGCTGCGCTCGAGCGCCTGGGCACCGATTACATCGACCTGCTGCAGCTGCACGCCTTCGACGCGATGACGCCCGTCGAGCAGGTGCTGCGCACCCTCGACGATCTGGTCCGCGCAGGCAAGGTGCGCTACATCGGCGTGTCGAACTTCTCGGGCTGGCAGCTGATGAAATCGCTTGCCGCTTCGGACCGGCTGGGCCTGTCGCGCTACGTCGCCAACCAGACTTACTACTCCTTGATCGGCCGCGACTACGAATGGGAGCTGATGCCGCTGGCCATCGACCAGGGCATGGGCGCGATCGTCTGGAGCCCGCTGGGCTGGGGCCGGCTCACGGGCAAGATCCGGCGCGGCCAGCCGCTGCCGGCCGGCAGCCGCCTGCACGACACGGCAGGCTTCGCACCGCCGGTCGAGGAGGAGCGCCTCTACCGCGTGGTCGACGCCATGGACCAGGTGGCCGAGGAGACCGGCAAGACCTTGCCGCAGATCGCGCTCAACTGGCTGCTGCAGCGCCCCACCGTGGCCAGCGTGCTGATCGGCGCGCGCGACGAGGAACAGCTCGAGCAAAATCTCGGCGCCTTGGGCTGGCAGCTGACGGCCGAGCAGGTGAAGCGCCTCGATGCGGCCAGCGCCGTGACGCCGCCCTACCCCTACTACCCCTACTGGAACGGGCAGTTTTCGGAGCGCAGCCCGGTGGCCGTCTGAGCTTTTGCGTGCTTGGCCGTGGCGGGGCGGCGACGGAGCGCCCCGGTCCGGCGCGCTGTTAAGGATGCGATAAGGACGGGTATGCATCATGGCGGCCAACCGGACCCGAACACGCATGCCGAACCCCGACCACAAGCCCGCCACTGTCACCGAAACCCGGGCGCGAGCCGGAGGGCAATCGCTGAGCGGCCCTGCCGGATAGACAATCCCGCCCCATGCGCATCCTTCTCGCGGAAGACGACACCCTGCTCGGCGAAGGCCTTCGCGCGGGCCTCCAGCAGCTCGGCTTCCAGGTCGACTGGGTCCACGACGGCCTCGCCGCCGAGCGCGAGCTGCGTGCGAACCCTTACGCGGCTTGCGTGCTCGACCTGAGCCTGCCCCTCAAAGACGGGCTGTCGGTGCTCACGGTCATTCGCGGAGCGGGCGTGACGCTGCCCGTGTTCGTGCTGACGGCGCGGGACGCGCTGCACGATCGGGTCCGCGGCCTCGATGCCGGCGCGGACGACTACGTGGTCAAGCCGGTGGACATGCGCGAGCTCGCGGCACGCCTGCGGGCGCTGGTGCGGCGCTCGCATGGTCAGCCACAGGAATGCCTGATGGCCCGGGATGTTCTCCTGGACCCCGCCGCACGCGCGGTCCACAAGGCGGGCGAGCCGGTGCTGCTCTCGAGCCGGGAGTTCGACCTGCTGCACACGCTCATGCTGCATGCCGGCCGCGTCCTGTCGCGGGAGCAGTTGGAGAAGCACCTCTACAGCTGGGGCCAGGAGGTAGAGAGCAACGCCATCGAGGTCCATGTCCATCGGCTGCGGCGCAAGCTGGGCAATGCGCTCATTCAAACCGTGCGCGGCGTGGGCTATGTGCTGATGCGCTCTTCTTCCGCTTCGCCGTGATCCGGGCCGCCTACTCGCTGCAGGGCCGCCTGGCAAGGCTGGTACTGGGCTTCGTCGTCGTGGCCTGGATCAGCACCGCGGTCATCACCTGGTTCGACGCGCGCCAGGAAGTGGAGAAAATTCTCGACAGCCATCTCGCGCAGGTGGCCGCGCTGGTCATGGCCCAGCACGGCGGGTCCGGGAACGATCTCCAGGTCGACGTGCTCACGTCGCATCGAAACGCCATCCTCTGGGCCGTCCTCCGGAGCACCTTGTGGCCCTTGTTCGCCGCTTTGCCGCTGCTGGTGCTGGCGGTGTGGTGGGCGGTTCACCGGGGGCTGCGCCCGATGCGGCGGCTCGGGCGCTCGCTGCTCGAGCGCCGGCCCGATGTGCTGGACCGCGTGCGCTTCGACGATGCGCCTTCCGAGATGGTGCCGATGATCGATGCGCTCAATGCCCTGTTCCGGCGCATCGAGTTCCTGCTGGAATCCGAGCGGCGCTTCACCTCCGACGCCGCCCATGAACTGCGCACGCCCATCGCGGCGATCCGCGCCCATGCGCAGGTCGCGATGCAGGAGGCAGATGAACAGCGCCGCTCCCGTGCGCTGCAAGGCACCCTCGACGGCTGCGACCGCGCCACGCGCCTGGTCGAGCAGTTGCTCACGCTTTCGCGCCTGGAAGCCGATGCCATGCCCGAAGACAAGGACGTCGACCTCGCCGCCCTCGCCCGCCGCGTGCTGGCCGACATCGCGCCGCGGGCACTCGCCAAGCGGCAGTCCCTGGAATTGAGCGATGGCCCGGCTTGCGTCATCCGCGGCGACGAGACGCTGCTGGCGGTGCTGGTTCGCAACCTCGTCGACAACGCCGTCCGCTACAGTCCGCGCTCGGCCCGCATCGAGGTGCGCGTTGTATGCGGCGCCTCGGGCGTTCGGCTCAGCGTGGAAGACGGCGGCCCCGGCCTGCGAGATTCAGACATGCGCCGCCTGGGCGAGCGCTTCTTCAGGGCCCTGGGCAATGCGGAAAGCGGCAGCGGCCTGGGATTGTCGATTGCGCGCCGCATCGCTGCAGTGCATCGCATGGCGATCGACATCGGGCGCTCCCCGGCCCTGGGCGGACTCGCGGTCCATGTCCGCTACATGCCTTCTCCGCCGAACTGAACCATGTCCGACACCCGAATACCCTTCCACGTCACCCTGCTCAATGCGCAGCGCCGCCACATCCTGTGCATGAAGTGGGGCACCAAGTACGGCCCCGAGTACGTCAACCGCCTCTATGCCATGGTGCGCCGAAACCTGCGCAGCGGCTTCCGCTTCACCTGCCTGACGGACGACCCGCAGGGCATCCGCTCCGAGGTGGAGTGCCGGCCCATCCCCCCGCTCGACCTGCCCGAGGGCACGCCCGAGCGCGGCCGGACCAAGCTGGTCGGCTTCGCCGCCGATCTGTACGGCCTGCGCGGCACGGCGCTCTTCCTCGACCTGGACGTGGTGATCGTCGGCGGGCTCGATCCCTTCTTCGAGTATCCGGGCAAGTTCCTGATCATCGAGGACGACAAGCGGCGGTGGCGGCGGCGCGTGACCGGCGATTTCTCGGTCTTTCGCTTCGAGATCGGTGCTCATCCGGATGCCGGTCCCGTCCGGCAGCTTGACGAACACCTCGGCGTTGAGGCCCTGGGTCACCACCACGGTGTTGTTGATCAACTGGTCGCCGAACCAGCGCTGCCCGAGCGTGGCGGTGACCAGCTTGGCCAGCGGCCGCGCCGGGTCCATCAGGAGGTCGAAGGAGGCCTTGTGCTCGACGATGGTGCCCACGGCGTCGAGGGCGGAGTCCTCGCCCATGGCCTGGAAGCCGTCGGAGTTGACCGCTGCGGTGGCGTTGAAGTTGTGGGTCCAGCCCTTGCCGAGAGACCCGTTCTGGTGGCGCATGCCGGAGCTGTACAGGCGCTGGAAGCTCAGGGACTGCGGGAAGCTGCCGACGCCGACGTTGAGGTCCTCGTGGTTGTAGAGGAAGTGGCCTTGGACCATGTCGATCGGGTCGCCGAGGAGGTCCAGGCCTGCCTGGATCAGGCTGAAGGGTGGTCGGACTCCATAGACCACAGTTTCGGTGGCCGTCCCTGCGGACTGAGGGTAGGTCGAGTAGCCGCCCGAGAGGCCATTGCTGATGACGGAGCCCAGGTAGAGGCCCGAGCCCACGGTGAAGTAGCCCGCACCGGCCCAACTGTTCTCGGCGATGTCGCAGCGCGCGGGCAGGATCAGGCGCAACCCAGAGGCCAGGTAGCTGTTGAAGTTGGCCAGGTGCGCACTGCATCCCGTGAGGTTGGGCTGCACGGCGCTGGCGTAGTTGGCGGCAGTCGCGTTGTAGATGCGCTGGCCGGCGGCCGAGGCCAGGTCGATGAGCTTGACGGTTGAGACTGCCGGAACCCCGGTGGTCTGCTGCACCGCGGTGGACTCCAGGATGCTCAGGTGCATGGCCCAGTTGGCGAAGGCGGCGCTCTCCTTGTCGACATTGCCGGCGAGGTTGGCCACGGCCAGCACGTTGCTCGGGAGGTCGACATAGGCGCTGCCGGTGTAGCCGACGATGCCGATCTGGTGCTGGTGCAAGAGAGTCGTGTCGGCGATGCGCTCGGTGATCGAGCCGGCGTGGGTGTTCTGGGCAATCCACTGGGCGCCGATGACAGCGAGCGTCGATCCCAGCAAAGGTTCTGAAGCATCGGCGGCGCCGGAGGCCTTGAGGTCGCTGAGCACGCGCCGGTAATTCTCGGCGGTGCCACGGCCGGCGGGGCCCCAGCCGTTGGCGATCAGGAAGGTGTTGGTGCCCCCGCCCTTGATCTTCTGGGTGAAGCTGTGGTTGGCCCAGGTGGAGACGTAAGCGTTGTGGGTGACGGTGAAGGTGATGGGGGTGGAAACACCTGGGGTCACTGCCGTGCCCGCGCACCGACGGCCACGCCGTCGAGCTTGAGCACCGGCTGGTTGGCGCCGTTGTAGGTGAGGGTCAAACGCCGGCCGTAGATGGCGTCGGAGGTGTAAGTCTGGTCGATGCCCTGGTACTGCACCCGCAGGGTGGGCTTCATGTAGCCCGGGAGCTCGGCCAATTCCTCGCTGCCCCAGGCGGTGTTCTGGTAGGGCAGCGCGCTCTGGCGCAGCGCGCCGTAGAAGGGGACGATGGTCTTGCCGCCGATGACGTCGTCCAGGGTGGCAGCGGGCTTGCTGGTGCGCAGGTGACCTGCGAGGATGCCGGCGTACTTCTCGAGATTGAAGCGGATGTTGGTGCGGTTGATGTTCTGCACGTAGTCGCCAGTGACGGTGGCGCCGCTCTGGGCCGAGGCCAGGTGGTTGGCGGCGTTGTAGCCGGCGGCACTGGCGAGGTCGATGCCGGTCTTGAAGGTGTGGGGCTTGTAGCTGGGGTCGAAGGCATACCAACTGCCGTTGATCCTGACCTTGACCCAGACGTGCTCGAAGGACACATCGGTCAATGCGGCTACGGTGCCGGGGCAGCTGCCGGCACTGGTGGCGTTGATCTCGTAGACTGGGATCTGGGCCTGGCCGAGCAGCGACAGGACGCCGCAGGCGTTGGCGGTGCTCACGCCCCACCACTCGGCCAGTTGGGCGGCGCTGAGCTTGGCGATGCCGCGCACGTAGTTGGCCTCGAAGCCGGAGGCGCGCAGGAGCTCGACCATCAAGGTGGCCTGGTCGTGGGCGGTGGCCTGGTTGTCCAGCACCGAGCCAAGGGCGCCTTTTTGGCTTCCGAAGACAGGGTAGTACTCGATGTTGTTGCGGACGTACTGGTAGATGAGGTCGGGTGATTGCGCAAGGAGCGCGCGAGCTCGGCGATGGAGGCGGGGCCCAAGGCGTTGCCATCGCCGGAGATCTTCATGGCCGACGTCGAGGTCGAGGCCGAGGTCTTGCTGGTCTTGGGGGCCGCGGTGACGCCTTGATTGACGTTGGCCGGAAGCACTCTGGCCTTGAGGACGCGCTGGGCGTCGGCGAAGGTGACCGGGGGCATGTTGGCGCGCAGGACGCCGGGGGCGGGGGCGAACTCCCCAGCGCCAGCGCTGGCGGCGCCGGCTGCGGTAGCGCCACGGGCGGAAGCACCGGCCTCCTTGGCACCGTCCTTGACGGCCTCGCGCCGCACCGGGTCCTTGGCAGCGGGCAAATCGTCCGGCAGGTAGCGCAGAGCGGGCTGGCCGCTGGCGAAGTTCAACGAACTGCCCGAACCCGCCGTGGCATTGGAGGACGAACGCTGGCTGGCCTTGGCATTGGCAACGGGTACGGGAACGCCGAGGGCAACGGAAGGCGCTGCCGCCTTGCGAGCAACGCCGCTCTGGATCTGCGCAGCAGCGATGCCGCCTGCAAGCGATGTGGCGACGGCCACGACAACGGCGCAGGCGCGCGCGAGCTTGGACATGGGAACTCCCCGAGGTTTTTTATGGAAAGGAAATGAACAGCCCCTGCCCTCCCGGGCCAGGGCCGCGACAGCGCGCCGACGCTACGGCGTGGTAGTCGCCACTGAGATGCGATTACCCCCGGCGTCGTAGCTGTACGTGATCGTGGTGGTGGAGGTACCGTTGCTGTACACGGCACTGGCCAGACGCCCCAAGGCGTCATAGCCGTAGCTCACGGATCCGGCGTGGGCGGCACCGGCGCCCAACAGCAGAAGCCCGGCCAGGGCTGCTCGATGGAAGTCGCGACGCGACGTGGTTGGCCTCATGCTTTTTTTGCTCCCGTCTTGATGACGGAGCGCATTAGGCCTTCAATGGGCGTCTTGCGTAACTACCAACCTTGGTAGGACAGACTGGTAAGACTTCCGCCTGCCTTCTGTCCGCCAGACGCAGCGGGTCAGCTCGAGCGTCAGCCGCCCAAGCTCTGCCAACGCTAGAGCGTCGACAGCTGGCTGACCCCGCCGAAGCCGCTCTCCCCGTGCTGCGATTGCGTCGCCGCCTTCACCAACTGCACCCGGTTGCGGGCCGCGAAGCGGCGCCGCAGTTGGCGCATGTGGTAGTCCACCGTGTGCGACGACAGCTGCAAGCGGTAGGCGATCTCCTTGTCGCTGCGCCCCTGCAGCAGGTGCTCGAGGATGTACTGCTGCGTCGGCGACATGCCCGACATCTCGGCCCGCGCCGCCGCCGGTGCGGCCGGCACGCGCGCGTGGCGCGACAGGTACTCGTGCACGCTCAGGCTCAGCACCAGCGACTGGCCCACCACGTCCTCGGTGATCCAGCTGCGGCTGAGCGCGCTCGAGGTCAGGCTGATCACCGTGTGCTCGTTCACGTGCGTGGGCGAGGCCAGGCGAAAAAACAGGCCGCTGCGGATGCCGCTGGCATGCAGGTCGTCCAGAAAGCGTCGGCGCCGCTCGCTCGGGTCCGGGCCGGTGAGCGAGGCTTCCAGCTGGCTCACGTCCCACAGCAGCGGCAGGCTGGAGGCCGGCGCCTCCTGGTGCCGCGCATCCACCTCGTAGTGGCGCTGCGCGAAGTAGCGACGCACCCAGTGCGCATTGGCGTAGCCGGTGAAGAAGCTCAGCGGCCAGGACTGGCCGCGCACATAGGTGACCATGCCGTAGCCCATCCACTCGAAGCCGATCGCGTGCAGCATGCCGCGCACCAGGCGCGCCCGGGCGTCGATGCTGCCGGCCTCCACCAGATCCCGCACGATGCCGGGCAGCTCGGCATGGCGGCCCAGAGTCTCGGGCCGGCACAGCTGCTCCTCGGCATAGAGCTGCGGCGGAGGTCCGCCGGGCACGCTGCCTTCACCGGCCGAAGGCGCCGCTTCGCCGGCCCTCGCCGCAGGCAGCGACGAGGCCGCGGCGCGTTGCAGCAGGGATGACAGCATCATGGCCTGCACCTGCCCACGGGCATGTTCATCATCATGGTTGCGGATTCGCTGAAAGGCGCAGGCGCGCCACGGCAAACATTCATGATCATTCGGCCCCTCGCGGGCGTCCAGTGAAATTGATGAGCCAGATCGATGCGCTGCGTGCATCAGTGGGCGGCCACGCCAAGGCCACCCTGCGTCCGCAAGTTAGCAAAAGCCGGTGACTGCGCCTTGTAAATTCTTAACCCCCGCTGACCCGGTCTTGTAGGACGCCGCCGCGTCGACCGCCTGTGTGTCGATTCGATGACAAGCCACCCAGCGATCGGCCCCCGCCGGCGCCAGCACCGGCGCCTCCTCGGCGCAGCGCGGCAGCGCCTGCGGGCAGCGCGGATGGAAGTGGCAGCCGCGCGGCGGGTTCATCGGCGATGGGATCTCCCCACGGATCGCGACGAAGCGCTTCCTGCGCACCTCCAGCTTCGGCGCCTCGGCCAGCAGGCCCTGCGTGTAGGGATGCAGCGGCTCTTCGAAGATGGCTTCGGCCGGCGCCGACTCCACCACCCGCCCGAGGTACATCACCAGCACGCGGTCGCTGATATGCCGCACCACGCCCAGGTCGTGGCTGATGAAAAGGTAGGTCAGCCGGAGCTCCTCGCGCAGCTGCATGAAGAGATTGATCACCTGCGCCTGGATCGAGACGTCGAGCGCGGCCACGGCCTCGTCGCAGATCAGCAGCCGCGGCCGCACCGCGAGTGCGCGCGCGATGCCGATGCGCGCACGCTGCCCGCCCGAGAACTGGTGCGGATATCGGCGCATGAGCTGCGGGTCCAGCCCGACCCGGCGCAGCAGGCCGGCCACCAGCTCCTGCTGCCCGCCGGCATCGACCAGCCCATGCGCCAGAGGCGCTTCGCCCACGATCTGCTGCACCCGCAGGCGCGGGTTGAGGCTGGCGTAAGGGTCCTGGAAGACCATCTGGATGCCCAGCATGTGCCGCCGGTAGTCGGCGCGCGGCAGCCGCTGCTCCAGCGCCGCGGTGTTCTCGCCCTGCCACCAGCGCTCCCCTTCGCTGAGGCCGTGCAGCCCTGCCGCCAGTCGCCCCAGCGTCGACTTGCCGCAGCCCGACTCGCCGACCAGGCCCACCACCTCGCCGCTTCTCACGGCGAGCGAGACGCGATCGACCGCATGCACCGTCTGCGCCGCCGGCGGCGCGCCCAGCAGGCGCGCGAGCCGGGCCGCGGCATCGGCTTTTTTCACGAAGCGCTTGGACGTAGCGCGCAGTTCCAGCAAGGGTGTCGAGGTCTGCATGGATTCAAGCCGTCGTCGCGGCAATCACGGAATGAGGATGGAAGCAGCGCAGCTGCCGCTCGGGCAGGCGCACGAGCGGCGGTGTTGCGCGGCAGGCCGCATCGGCGCGCGCACAGCGGGCCTGGAAGGCGCAGCCCGGCGGCAGCGCGAGCAGCGAGGGCGTCATGCCCGGGATCTGCGCCAGCGGCCGGCCGCGCGGATTGCGCGAAGGCGCGCTGGCGATCAGGCCGCGGGTGTAGGGATGGCGCGGCCGCTCCAGCACCTCGGCCACGGGGCCCTGCTCGACGATGCGCCCGGCATACATCACCGACACCGTGTCCGCCAGGCCCGCGACCACCGAGAGGTCGTGCGTGATCCAGACCAGCGCCGTGCCCGACTCGCGGCACAGCGCCTGCATCTCCGCGAGGATCTGGCCCTGGATGGTCACGTCCAGTGCCGTGGTCGGCTCGTCCGCGATGATCAGGTCGGGCTCGTTGAGCAGCGCGATCGCGATCGCCACCCGCTGCCGCATGCCGCCCGAGAACTGGTGCGGGTAGGCCAGCAGCCGTTCGTGCGGCGAGGCGATGCCCACCTTGGCCAGCGCCGCGGCCGCACGCTCGCGCGCCGCCTTCGCACTCACGCGGTGATGCGCGCGCACCGCCTCGATCATCTGCGTGTCGATGCGCAGCACCGGGTTGAGCGTCATCATCGGGTCCTGGAAGATCATCGCGACGCGGTTGCCGCGCACCGCCTGCAGCGCACGCGGCGAGAGCTGGAGCAGGTCCAGCACCTCGCCGTCGCGCTGCGTCAGCAGCACCTTGCCGCCGGTCACGCGGCCTGGTGCGTCGACCAGGCCCAGCATCGAGTAGCCCGTCATCGACTTGCCGGAGCCGGACTCGCCCACCAGGCCCATCACCTGGCCCCGATCCACCGTGAACGAGACCTCGTCGACCGCGGTCGCGATGCCGGCGCGGGTGAAGAAGCGCGTCTGCAGCCCTTCGACGATCAGCGTGGGAGTCGTCATGGTGCTCACTGCCTCGAAAGCCGCGGGTTCAGCACATCGCGCAGCTGGTCGGCCACCAGGTTGATCGCGAGGATGGTCGCCAGCAGCAGCAGGCCCGGATAGACCGACATCCAGTACTGCCCCGCCAGCAGGGACTGCTGGCCGTTGGCGATCATCAGGCCCAGCGAGGGCTCGGTGATCGGCACGCCGATGCCCAGGAAGGACAGCGTGGCCTCCAGCGCGATCGCGTTGGCCACCTGCAGCGCCGCCACCACGATCACCGGCGGCAGGCAGTTGGGCAGCAAGTGGCGAAACACGATGCGCGCGCCCGACAGGCCCAGGCCCTGCGCGGCCTCGATGTATTCCTTCTTGCGCTCGACCAACGCGGCGGCGCGCACGGTGCGCGCGTAGTAGGCCCACTGCACCGCCACCAGCGCCAGCGCGACGTTGCCCACGCCCGGCTGCAGCACCGTGCTCAGCACCAGCGCCAGCAGGATGGCCGGGAAGGACAGCTGGATGTCCACCACCCGCATCAGGAAGGCATCGAGCCGCCCGCCCGCATAGGCCGCCAGCAGGCCCAGCGTGCTGCCCAGCGACAGCGCGGCCACGGTGGCGACGATGCCGATGGCCAGCGAGATGCGCAGGCCGTAGAGCATCGCGGAGAGCATGTCGCGCCCCTGCTCGTCGGTGCCCAGCAAGTAGCGCCGGCCGGCCTCGGCGGCGTGCGAGCTCGGCGGCAGGCGCGCGTCGAGGATGTCGAGCTGCGCCAGGTCGTAGGGGTTCTGCGATGCCAGCACCGGCGCGAGCAGCGCGGCGAGCGCCAGCAGGAGCAGCAGCGCGGCGCCGATGAGGGCGATCTTCGATTCGGCGTACTGCCGCAGGAAAAGGCGCAGCGGCGATTCAACCGGCGCTGCGTCGGCCGCAGGCTTCGGGACCGGCGAGGCGGGCACCTCGGCGCCCTCGCCGAGGGTGGCGAACTGTGTACTCATGGGGATGGATCGTTGTTGTCGTGGAAAGCAGTGCCTGCAGGGGGTCAGGCTCCGGCATCGCCCAGCCGCACCCGCGGATCGAGCGCCGAATAGGCGATGTCCACCAGCAGGTTGAGCAGCGTGAACATCGCCACCACCACCAGCAGGTAGGCCACCACCACCGGGCGGTCCAGCAGGCCGATCGATTCGATGATCAGCTTGCCGGCGCCGGGCCAGGCGAAGATGGTTTCGGTGACGGCGGCGAAGGCGACCAGCGCGCCGAACTCCAGCGCCACCACCGTGACGATGGGCACCATGATGTTCTTCAGCACATGCACCCCCACCACCCGCGCGGGCGACAGCCCCTTGGCACGCGCGAACTTCACGTAGTCCTGCGTCAGCGCCTCGCGCGTGCCGGCCCGCGTGAGCCGCGTGACCAGCGCCAGCTTGAAGAGCGCGAGGTTGAGCGCCGGCAGCAGCAGGTGCTTCCAGCCCTCGAGGCTGAAGAGCGAAAGCTGCAGCCCGAGCAGCTCCTGGGTCGGCCCGCGCCCGCCGGCCGGCAGCCAGCCCAGCTGCACCGAGAACACCATGATCAGCATCAGCCCCACCCAGAAGGTCGGCAGCGAGAAGCCGAGGATGGAGCCGGTCATGATCGCCTTGCCGGCGAAGGACTCGGGCTTCAGCCCGGCCCACAGGCCCAGCGGCAGCCCGATGCCCATCGCGATCGCCATCGCGACCGCGGCCAGCTCCAGCGTCGCGGGCAGGCGCTCGAACACCAGCGCCACCGCCGGCACGCCATGCACGAAGGACTGCCCCAGGTCGCCCTGTAGCGCGCGCCACAGGAATTGCGCGTACTGCAGCGGCAGGGAGCGGTCCAGGCCCATGGCATGGGCCAGCCGCGCGCGCTCGGCCTGGTCGGCATCCATGCTGATCAGGATGTCGGCCGGGTTGCCGATCAGGTAGACGCTGGCGAAGACCAGCAGGGACATGGCGAAGAGCACGAGCAGGCTCTGCCCGAGGCGTCGTATCACGAAGGCAAGCATGGGTGAGGCTGGCTGTGGTTCAGGAGGCCGCGAGGCGAACGCGCCGCATCAGGTAGCCCAGGCAGTCCTGGCGGATCGCGCGCAGGTCGCGCGTGAGCATGGCGGCGATGGCGGGCTGCGCGAGGCTCAGCCGCGTGCCTTTGCGCACCAGCAAGTCCTCGATCGGTTCGCCGTTCAGGCGCAGGGCCTGCAGCGGCTCGATGTCCAGGTGCGCGGCCGTGGTCGCGATCACATGGCCGGCCTGCAGCGCGCAGAAGTTGAGCGACTCGATGTCGGGCGCGAGGCGGACATCGGCCTCCTCCGTGCCGTCGCAGGAGATCGTGAGCGTGTCGCGCACCTTCAGCTTTGCAAAGGCCTGGAAGATGTCGAGCGACCCGCCCTCCCCGGCCTCGAAAATCTCGCGCGTGGCGCGCAGGCACTTGTCGATCAGCGCCGCCGCGCGGAAAACGCCCTGAGCGCTGCCGATCTCGCCGCACTCGCAGCTGATGCTCGGCGAGAAGGCCGCGAAGGCCGCGCCCAGCGAAGGCTGCGATTCGATCAGCACGGCCAGCGGCGAGAACAGGCGCGCCAGCACCAGGTGCTGCCGCTGCGTGCCGCTCAGGCAGCTGTACAGCGGATTGCGCCCGGAGTTGTTGTGCAGGTCCAGCGTGGCGAAGACGGCGCGCTGACGCATGACCTCCACCACCGCTGCCGCCATGTGCTCGTAGGGCGTGCGCGGCGGCGCGGTCGACCAGATGCGGTTGAAGTCGGGCTGGTGCTCCAGCCGGCGCACGCCGGCCCGGGCCGCCTCCACATTGCCGACGAAGACCGAGAGCGCACGCGGCAGCCGGCGCGCGCCATGGCTGGCCAGCACCGACTGCAGCGCCAACAGGCCGACGTCCTCGTTGCCGTGCAGCAGGATCGAGACGAACAAGGGCTCCGGCGCATCGCCGGGCAGATGGATCAGCGTCGGCCCCGGCAGCACGCGATGCAGATCGCGCGCCGAGGCCGTCATGAAGCCGGGAGGCAGGTGGTCGAGCTGCTGCAGCATGAACGCGCGCCCCCCTCAATCCGGCCGGACCTGGTAGGCCAGCGTGAACTCGTCCACCCGCGGCACGAAGGCGATGCCCTTGCGGCCGGCCCAGGTCGCGACCTGGTGGTAGAGCGGGATGATGGCGAAGTCCTTCGCCAGCGCCTGCTCGGCCGCGTCCTGCAGCAGCTGCTCGCGCTTGCGGTCGTCCACGGTGCGCAGGGCCTCGGTCAGCAGCGCATCGAACGCCGGGCTGGCGTAGCTGCTCCAGTTGGTGGCGCCCATGCCCTTCTCCTTGTCCGACGTGCCAAGCAGGCCGCGCATCGCGCCCGAGGGCTCGCCGCCGCCCACGCCCCAGCCCAGCAAGCCGAAGCCCAGCTCCTTCTTCGATGCCCGTCCCACGTAGGTCGACATCGGCGAGACCTGCACCTTGGTCGCGATGCCGCCACGCGTGAGCATCTGGCCGATGGCCTGCACCACCTGCTCGTCGTTGATGTAGCGGTCGTTGGGCCCGAAGAGCGTGAGGCCGAAGCCCTCGGGGTAGCCCGCTTCGGCCAGCAGCCTGCGCGCACCGGCCAGGTCCACGGCCTCGGGCTTGAGCTTCGGGTTGAAGCCGAACATGCCGGGCGCGGCGATGTTGGCGGTGGGCACGGCCAGCCGGTCCAGCACGCGCTCGGCCAGCAGCTTGCGGTCGATCAGCTTCGAGATCGCCTGGCGCACCCGCGCATCCTTCAGCGGGTTCTTCGCCAGCGGCCGGCCCTCCTTGTCGGTGACGAAGGGCGAGCTGTCGCGGTGGTCGGTGTAGAGGAACATCACGCGGCTCGACACCTTGTCGAACACGGCCAGGTCCTTGTTCTGCCGGAACTGCGAGACCAAGTTGGCCTGCACGTTCTCCACCAGCTGCACGTCGCCCGACAGCAGCGCCGACATGCGCGCCGCATCGGCCGGCAGCATGCGCAGCGTGAGCGCAGCCCAGGCCGGCTTCGCGCCCCAGTAGTCGTCGAAGCGCGCGAACTGCACCGAGGCGCCGGGGCTGAACTTCACGATCCGGAAGGGGCCGGTGCCGGCATCCACCTTCACCTGGTTGAAGTCGTCGGTGCTCGCCTTCTCGGCCGCCTTTTTCGAGACGATGAAGATGCGTGTCAGGTCATTCGGCAAGAGCGGCGCGGGCGCGGCGGTGGTGAGCTGCACGGTCAGCCGGTCGATGGCCTTCTTGCCCGTGATGCTGCGCGCGTAGGTGGCGAAGGAGCTCGGGCTGTTGGCGATCGCCGCGGGGCGGTCGAGCGAGAACAGCACGTCTTCCGCGCTCAGGCTGCTGCCGTCGTGGAACTTGACGCCGTCGCGCAGCTTGAACTCCCAGGTCCGGTCGTCGACCGCGCGCCACGAGGCAGCGAGCGCGGGCACCAGGCGCGCGTCGGGGTCCAGCGCCACCAGCGTCTCGTAGGCATGGCTCATCACCGCGCTGACGGCATCGTTGTTGTAGAAGTGCGGGTCCACCGTGCTGGGATTGCTGGCCAACCCAATGCGCAGTTCCTGCGCGGGCAGCGCGCAGGCGGCGAGCGCCAGCGATGCCGCGCACAGCCAGCCGCGCAGGCGCCCTTGTCTCCATCTCATGGTTCTTCTCCGGTTCGAAAACGTTGGTTTGCACGAGCGCATTCCCCACGCTGCGAAGCGTGGCGAAGATGTCGATCGCCCTTCACAGAATCGCTGGGCACTGGCATGCTCACGCCCTTCGAATCGGTGAATCGACTGCGCCGCAATCGATGACCGCGAAATTACCAAGCGGCGAATTTTTCGCCTTGTAGATTCTTAAGGTCCGCCGGACCTGGGCCTTCGATGGAACTCCTCGACTCCTGCTACTGGCGAGACGCTGAACTCGCGGGGCTTCAATTCACCGCCAACCGCTTCATGCAGCGCGAGATCCGGCCGCACCGTCACGTGGGCTTCACGCTCTCGGTGTGCGACACGGAGCTGCAGGTGCGCACGCCCGGCGGCGTGATGGTGGTGCCCCCGGGCACGCTGCTGCGCATCGCGCCGCAGGTGTGGCATTCGGTGCAGGCCCGCAGCGCCCCCTGGCGCGAAGACGCGATGTACTGCAGCTTCGCGGTCGCACGATGCGTGAGCCCGGCCGATGCCGGCGGCGCCCAGGTGCAGCCGGTCGAAGGCGACGCGGCGGTCGCCGTCTTCTCTCAGCCATCGGCAGCGCGCGATTTCCTCGAATGCCACCGCCTGCTGCAGGAGGCCGCGCGCAGCGGCAACGAGGAAGCCGCCGCGGTTGGCCGCGCGCTTATGCGCGAGCGCCTCGCGCAGTGGATGCCGCTGCAGGCCGTCGATGCGCCAAGCGCGCTGCAAGGCCCCGCGCTCGCCATCGACAGCGGCGACGAGCGCGTGAACCGGCTCTACGGCCTGATCGCCTCGGGCTTCCACCAGCGCCTCACGCTCGACGGCCTGGCCGAGACGGTGGGCTGGCATCCGGTGCACCTGCAGCGCCGCTTCAAGAGCGCCTGGGGCTTCACGCCGCACGAGCTGCTGGTGGGCCACCGCATCGAGTACGCCCGCGACCTGATCGCCGGCGGCGCACGCGTCACCTACGCGGCGCACGCGGCCGGCTTCAGCGACCAGAGCCATCTGCACAAGACCTTCCTCAGCACCTACGCAGTGGTGCCGGGCGAGTACCGGCGCCTGTCGGCGCTCGATGCGCTGCAGCCGCCTTCGGCGCGCAACGGCATCGTGGAGTGAGGCGCGGCGAGTCGGCCGCGTTCACCCGCCCACGTACGCCGCGAGGTGCTTGCCGGTAAGGGTGGCGCGGGCCGCGACGAGATCGGCCGGCGTGCCCTCGAAGACGATCCGCCCGCCGTCGTGGCCGGCGCCGGGGCCCAGGTCGATGATCCAGTCGGCGCGCGCCATCACCGCCTGGTGGTGCTCGATGACGATGACCGACTTGCCTGAATCGACCAGCCGGTCGAGCAGGCCGAGCAGTTGCTCGACATCGGCGAGGTGCAGCCCGCTGGTCGGCTCGTCGAGGACGTAGACGCCGCCCTTCTCGGCCATGTGCGTGGCCAGCTTGAGCCGCTGCCGCTCGCCGCCGGACAGCGTGGTGAGCGGCTGGCCGAGGCTGAGATAGCCCAAGCCCACGTCGGCGAGCCGTTCGAGGATGGCGTGCGCGGCCGGCGTGTGCGCCTTGCCGCCGCCGAAGAAGGCCGTGGCCTCGGTCACCGACATCGCGAGCACCTCGCTGATATCGCGGCCGCCGAGCTTGTGCTCCAGCACCGAGGCCTGGTAACGCTTGCCCCCGCACTCCTCGCAGGGAGTCTCGACGCCGGCCATGGGCCCCAGGTCGGTGTAGATCACGCCGGCACCGTTGCAGTTCGGGCAGGCGCCCTCGGAGTTGGCGCTGAAGAGCGCCGGCTTCACGCCATTGGTCTTCGCGAACGCGTTGCGGATCGGATCGAGCAGCCCGGTGTAGGTGGCAGGATTGCTGCGTCGCGAGCCGCGGATCGCGCCCTGGTCGACCGCCACCACGCCCGCGCCGGCAGGGATCGACCCATGCACCAGCGAGCTCTTGCCGGAGCCGGCGACGCCCGTGACGACGACCAGCACGCCGAGCGGGATGTCGACGTCGACCTCGCGCAGGTTGTGCGCCTTCGCGCCGCGGATCGGCAGCTGGCCGGTGGGCTTGCGCACCGTCTTCTTGAGCGCGGCCCGGTCGCCCAGATGGCGGCCGGTGATGGTGCCGCTGGCCACCAGCCCGCCGACGTTCCCCTCGAAGCAGACGGTGCCGCCGGCCGTGCCGGCACCGGGACCGAGGTCGACGACGTGGTCGGCGATCGCGATCGTCTCCGGCTCGTGCTCCACCACGAGCACCGTGTTGCCCTTGTCTCGCAGCCGAAGCAGCAGTTCGTTCATCCGCTGGATGTCATGGGGATGCAGGCCCGTGGTGGGCTCGTCGAAGACGTAGGTGACGTCGGTGAGCGAGGAGCCGAGATGGCGGATCATCTTGACGCGCTGCGCCTCGCCGCCCGACAGCGTGCCCGACGGCCGGTCGAGCGAGAGGTAGCCCAGCCCGATCTCCACGAAGGAGTCGAGCGTGTGCGCCAGCGCGGCCACGAGCGGCGCCGCCGAGGGTTCGTCGAGGCCGCGCACCCATCCGGCCAGGTCGCTGATCTGCATCGAACACGCGTCGGCGATGCCGATCTTTTTGATCTTCGAGGACCGGGCGGCCTCGCTGAGCCGGGTGCCGCCGCATTCGGGGCAGGTGCTGAAGGTCACCACCCGCTCCACGAAGGCGCGCACGTGCGGCTGCAGCGCATCGACGTCCTTCGACAGGAAGGACTTCTGGATCTGCGGGATGACGCCCTGATAGGTCAGGTTGATGCCGTCGACCTTGATCTTCGTCGGCTCCTTGTGCAGCAGATCGTGCAGCTCCCTCTTGGTGAACTTGCGGATCGGCTTGTCCGCGTCGAAGAAGCCGCAGCCGCGGAAGATGCGGCCGTACCAGCCTTCCATGCTGTAGCCGGGGATGATGAGCGCGCCCTCGTTGAGCGACTTGCTGTCGTCGTAGAGCGCCGCCAGGTCGAAGTCGGTGACCGCGCCCATGCCCTCGCAGCGCGGGCACATGCCGCCGGTGCGGGAGAAGGTCTGCTTCACGGTCCTGGTCTTGCCTTCGCCGCGTTCGACCGTGATCGCACCGCTCGCCCGCACCGAGGGCACGTTGAAGGCAAAGGCGCTGGGCGAGCCGATGTGCGGCTTGCCCAGCCGGCTGAAGAGAATGCGCAGCATCGCGTTGGCGTCGGTGGCGGTGCCGACCGTGGAGCGGGCGTCGGCTCCCATCCGCTGCTGGTCGACGATGATCGCGGTCGTCAGCCCTTCCATCACGTCGACCTCGGGCCGCGCCAGCGTCGGCATGAAGCCCTGCACGAAGCTGCTGTAGGTCTCGTTGATCAGCCGTTGCGAGTCCGCGGCGATCGTGCCGAACACCAGCGAGCTCTTGCCCGAGCCGGAGACGCCGGTGAACACCGTCAGCCGGCGCTTCGGCAGCTCGATGCTGACGTCCTTGAGGTTGTTCACCCGCGCGCCGTGCACGCGGATCCGGTCGTGGCTGTCGGCAGCGGGCGGCGGCGCGGGCGATTTCCTGTCCGTCTTCGTGGCTCTGTTCATCGTGTCTGACGCAGCTCCTGGAGGCGGATCAGGTTGCCCGCAGGATCGCGGAAGGCGCAGTCGCGCACGCCGTAAGGCTGCTCGGTCGGCTCCTGCACGACTTCGGCACCGCTGGCCTGCAGCCGCTCGAAGGTGCCGGCTAGATCCTTGGTGGCCAGGAGGAGCATGGCGTAGGTGCCCTTGGCCATCATCTCGGCGATGGTGCGGCGCTCGTCGTCGGTGAGGCCGGGTGTGGCGGCCGGCGGATTCAGCACGATCGATGTGCCGGGCTGGCCGGCGGGGCCGACCGTGATCCAGCGCATCCCGCCGTACCCGACGTCGTTGCGCACCTCGAAGCCGAGGGTGTCGCGGTAGAAGGCCAGCGCTGCGTCCGGGTCGTTGTGCGGAAGGAAGCTCGCGTGAATGGTGATGTCCATGGCGGTCAATCGAAGTGAATGAGGGTGTCGATGGCGGCCAGTCTATTGCGGCTCGGAGGCGGGCGCTTCTCGATTCCTGATCGGTCGCGTGACCTGCTTCGCCACGCACGACGGCATCCCCGCGGTCGCGCCCGCGGCTTGGCGGCGGTAGGTGCTGGGCGGCACGCCGACCAGCTCGGTGAAGCGGGTGCTGAAGGTGCCGAGCGACCCGCAGCCGACCTCGAAGCACACCTCGGTGACGCTGAGATCGCCACGGCGCAGCAGCGCCATCGCGCGCTCGATGCGCCGCGTCATCAGGTAGCTGTAGGGCGACTCGCCGTAGGCAAGCCGGAACTCGCGGCTGAGGTGCCCGGCCGACATGTTCGCGCCGCGGGCGAGCGCCTCGACGTCCAGCGGCTGCGCGTACTCCCGGTCGATCCGGTCGCGAACGCGGCGCAGGCGCGCGAGGTCGCGCAGGTTCTGCGCTTCGGTGGGTCTGCTGGTCATCGCGCGATCGTGCCACGCCGAACCGGCGTACTCAATCATCGCGCCGTCTCGCTATCCGACCCGGATCTTCCAGCCGTCGATCAGCGTATCGGGATCGCCTTCGACATTCGTCACGATGCCGTCCATCAGCCGCTTGTCGAAGCGCGGGTTGAGGTTGAAGAGATGCGACAGCGCCTCGCTCGTCACATGGTTTTCGCCGCCCTCCTGCCGCGCCTCGGCCAGCGCCGCGGGCGTGAGCAGGGTCTTCAGGTTGTGCGCCGAGATGCCCCACAGCGTGGCGCTCTCGCGATGCTCGCCGTCGACGAAGACATGGACCGGCTTGACCGAGGTGTCCGGCGGCGTGGGCTCGACGGTGCCGGGATCGTCCGGCTCATCCGGCGGCGTGGTCGGCGGCGTGCTGGGCGGTGTCGAGGGCGATGTCGTCGGCGGGCTCGTAGGCGTCGGGCTGGGCCCGCTCGTCGGCGGCGAGCCCGGTGGCGTCTGCGGCGGCTGCTTCTTGCCGTCGTCGTCCGCGAACAGCGCGTTGATCAGGTTCACCGTCGGCGCGGTCGCGCCCGTCAGCAGCAGGCGGATGCGGCGGCGGTTCGCGGCGCCCTCGGTGGTCCCGTCGAGCTTCAGCGAATCGACCAGGTTGTCGCTCTTCGCGAAGCGCTTGACCACCGGCGTCTTCTTCGCCGCGTTCGCCAGCGTCTCGCCCACGCTGTCGGGCACCTGGTCGAGGGCCTGGTTGTAGCCGCGCCCGATGCGCTTGCCCACGCCGAACAGGCCGTTGCCTTCGTACAGGCCGCGCGGCGCCATGCGCATGCCGTAGATCGTGCCCTTGCCCTGCTGCGCCCGCAGCCAGCCGCCGTTGGAGACGATCCCGTGGAACATCGTGATGCCCGCCAGCACCGGATGGCCCGTGGAAGCCAGCAGCACGCCCATGAAGGTGTAGCGGTACATGCTGGGAATGGCCATGAAGTCGCCGGCCGTGTTCATCGACTTGGCGGCCTTCTCGCTCTCGGTCTTGGCCATCGCGCGCAAGTGGCTGTCGTCGCCGGAGCGCCCGGCCTCGGCGATGGCCTTCTCGATCGCCTCGACGCGCTCGTTGGCCTGCGCCTTGCGCAGCAGCACATGCTTGCCCCAGGTGCGGTTCTCGACGGGCGGCGGATCGCCGCGGTCGTTGGCCTGCTCGAGCGCTTTCACATCGTCCTTGATGGACTGGCCGGCCTTGTCCCGCGCACGCTGGGTCATCCACTTCTCGCGGTTCGTCCACCAGGTGTCGCGCAGCCATTCCATGCGCTCGAGGCGCTTGTCCAGGTAGGCCTTGACGTCCGCGATCGGCACCTGGCTGTCGGGCCCGGCGTCGGAGAACTTCGTGCGCGTGTTGAGTGCGCGCAGGTAGCTCCACTGGATGCCGATGTTCGGCACGTTGCCCACCACCTCGCCCGACAGGCCCGCAGTGCGCAGCCCGCCCTTCGCGCTGGTCCACGCGCCGGGCGTGAAGGCCTGCTTGACGAAGTTGTAGCTGCCCCCGAGCCCGGAGTTGGTCGCGAAGCCCAGCGCCAGGTACTTGAAGCTGATGCCCACCTTGGAGCCCATGTGCATGGTGCTGCCCAATGCGCCCTGCACGTCCTTCATGTCGATCAGGTTGCCCTTCTCGTTGACCATCTCGCGCGCCCGGCCGTAGCCCAGCTCGGCCTCGCGCGCGGCGAGCACGCGGTCGCGCGTCTCGGGGCGCAGGCGGTTGAAGGCGGCGACGGTCTGCGCATCGCCGGCGTTGTAGGCATCGACGGCAAGGGCCAGCGCCGCTGGCGAGGCGCTCGGATCGTGCAGCGCGCGGCCCAGCAAAGTGCTCTTGCCGAGCGCATCGATCAAGGTGCCCGGCGCCATCTCCGGCAGCTGCTGATCGGCGCCGGTCTTGATCTCCGCCTCGGAGGCCAGGCGCACCGGAAAAGCCTCGGCGACGTCCTGCGGCACGCCCGCGTCTTCCAGCCCCTTCTGGTAGCGCGCCACGGCCTCGCCGAACTCGCCGAGCTGGTCGACGGCCTTCTGCTTCTTGCTCGCGATCTCCTCGGGCGAGAGGCCGCGCAGCGGAGCGCGCTTGGCCACCAGCTCGACTTGCCGCACGGCCGATGCGGCATCGCCCTTGCGGGCGAACTCCAGCGCGTTCTCCAGCCCGCGCTTGCCCGTGTAATAGGCGCCGCGCGTGCCCAGGCCGCGGGTCTGGTTGACCCAGGTGGCCCAGGGGCCGCCGGTCACGTTGTCGTAGAAGCCGCCGGCGCCGAAGAGCTTGGCGGTGATGGCGCCGCCCTGCGTGACGCCGAAGGCAACCAGCGCCTTGGTCGGCCCGGTGATGCGGGCCACCCAGCCGCGGAAGCCGCCGGGCGGCGTCGGCGCGGCGGGCGTCGAAGGCCCTGCGGGACCGCCGGGGCCCGAACCGGAACCCGAGGAAGATGGCGGCGGCGACGAGGCCTGCGGCACGCCGCTCGCGTGCGCGCTGACGGGCGGGACCGATCCGGCCGGCTGCCCCGATCCGCCCTGCCCGTGCGTGCCCTGCCCGCCGGGGTTGGCCGAGGCCTGCGGGCTCAGCTGCCGCACCGTCGCCAGCCGGTGCGGCGAGCGCGTGTACGGCGCATTGGCGGCTTGCTCCTCGCCGCCCGCGGCCAGGGGCAGCTGCTGTTCCTGCGGCCGGCGCGCGGAGGCCGGCACCGCGCCGGGACCGGGGTCGGGCCCATCGCCCGCGGGCCGGCGCAGCACCAGCGGGATCACCGGCGCCAGCGCCGCATCGGGCGACTCGGCGACCACCACCGGCGGCGGCCCTTCGGGATGCAGGGGGACGACGTTGTCGGGCGTCTGCACCGTGCCCTCGCTGCGCGCCGCTGGCGATTCGCGGAAGGGCTGCAAGGGATCCTGCGCCGCGATGGGCGCCTGCGGATCGTCGGCCGCCACGGCCGGCCGCCGGCTGGCCAGCGGAATCACCTCCGCCCCATCCGTCACACGGCTTCCCGTCGCCGCGGTGCTGCCCGCCGCAACCGTCTCGGGCTGCGCCGCGACCGTCTGCGGCTTGACCGCGTTGTGCACCCGCACATAGCCGCGCGCGAACACCGGCGAGGCAAAGCCGGCCGCGTTGAGGCCCAGCATGCCCAGCTGCTTCTGGCGCTCGCCGGGCGTCATGTGCTCCCAGTTGTCGACCATGTAGCGCGCGCCTTCCTCGAAGGCGTAGACACTGCCCACGCCCAGCGGCTTGGCGGCCGCGGCGGCCGGGCGGCCCCAGCCCTGCGCGCTCTGCGAATAGCGCGCGAAGTCCGCCAGGTGCTTGTCGGCCGCCACCACGTCGCCGGCGCCGCGCGCCGCCGCCGCGGCCTTGAGTGCATTGCCGGCGCGCATGGCCTGGATGGTGGCGCGGGTGGACGCGCCCACCACCGGCACGCTGACCGCCGACAGCCCGAGGTTGAGCCAGTCCAGCCGCGCCTGCGTGCTGGTGAAGGGATTGATGTCCTGCCCATGGCTGCCCTGCCGGTACAGGCTCTCGGCCGAGGTCGCAACGCCGTAGCCCGCCGCCAGCACCGCGGCCGAGCCCGCGATCAGCATCACGCCCGGCGCGGACAGCGTGCCGAAGGAGCCCACCGTCAGCACCACGCCCGCCACCACGCCGACCGCGCCGGCCACCACGTCGAGGTGCGACTTGCGCCTGAAGCTCTCCCAGCCGGTTTCGGTGCGCGCATCGCCGGCGAAGAGCTTGACGTTGCCGTTGGCGTCGAGCGTGAAGTTGCCGTCCTCCGGCGTGACCAGGTTCACGCCTTCCACCGGCAGGCTGTTGTTGGCGCGGTAGTCGTCGAGGTCGTCGTAGACCCAGCCCTGCTCGTCCACCAGCTTCGACTCGCCCGGCTTCGTCTCGACCTTGAACACCGCCGTCTTGACGATGCCGCCCTGCTCGCCCTCCAGCCCGTAGACCACCGGCAGCACCATCACGCGCGCCTTGTCGCCGCCCTCCTCGACGATCTTGCCGACCGTGCGGTCCAGCACCCCCTGCTGCTCCTTCGAGAGCTGGGTGAAGAGGCTCTGCGTCTGCTGCAGGCGCTCGCTGTTGGCCGGCGTCGAAGGGTCCAGCCCGACGTCGGGCTTCCAGCCCAGCGCGGTCGCGACCGCGTTCTCCAGCTGCGTGCGGCCCTGCATCTGCGTGTACTGCCCGCCGTACTGCACGTAGTGGCTGTTGATGAGGGGCTGCGCCATCAGCGTCGGGTCGCGCATGAAGAGCTTGTAGAGCTCGGCGCCGTTCTCGTGCTGGTCGGGCCGCAGGTTCTGCGCGATGAAGTTCTGCTCGCGCGCGCTCGCGCTCTCGGTGGCGCCGGCCACCTGGTAGCGCTTGGCGGTGTCGACCTTGGCCTGCGCCGCCTGCAGGTCCTGCCAGGTGGCGCTGCCGGTTTCGGCCAGGCCCGGATGGGCGCTCTTCCACTTGTCGTGCGCGGACTGTGCGGCGCCCAGGTCGCGCTGGGCCGTGTCGGTATAGAACTTGTTGTGCGAATCCAGCCACTTGCCGCGCGCCGCAACGGCGTTGGCGCGCGCGTCGCTCTCCATCTCGGCCGGCGGCTTGGCGTAGCACATCGTCTGCGCGCGGCCGGCGCGCTCGTTGGCCTCGTACAACTGACGGGTGCGGTGGGCCTCCTGCCACAGCAGCACCGCATCCACCGCGGCCTGCTCGTTCTGCGCGATGGCGAGGCGTGAATTGGCGTCGTCGAGCGCGTTCTTGAGCGCGCTGCGATCGCCGGTGCCGGCGTCGTAGGCGGTCTGGGCCTGGTCGCGCGCCGTGGTGGCATCGACGACGTTCTGGTCCGCCTGCTTCTTGCGCGGCCCGAGGTCCTCTCCCAGGCGCAGCGTGGGCACCGGCTTGCCGTCGGGCCCGAGCAGCGGCTGGGCCTCGGGGGGCGGCGGCGCCTCGGCCGCGGCGTCGGTGAGCTGCTTCTCGACACCGGCGCGCTCGCTGCGCGCCTGCGCGAGCCGGCCGTTGCCGAACTCGGACGTGTCCCACAGCCGCGCCGTGGCCGGGTTCATCTTGTACTCGCCCTCGCGCACCGTGAAGTGGCGTATGTCGCCGTAGCGCTCGGACTTCTGCCAGCCGATGACCTCGGAGTCCTTCTTGACGATCACCGTATAGCCGCCGCCGCATGGATCGTGGCGCACTTCGATGTCATCAGGCGAGAGCCTGCGCGGTAGGCCCTCGGCGCTGACCTTGCCGTCGGCGCCGGGCTTGAGGTTCCAGGTCGGGTCGTAGTTCTCGGGGTAGACGTCGTCCGTGACCGACTCGCCGTTCTTCATGAACATCGACAGCTGCGGCTTGGCGAAGTCGGCCTGGCCATACTGGTACTGCGCCGCGTACCAGTCGCGCTCGGCGTCGATCAGCTCGAGCTTGGTCTCGTAGTCGCGCACCGTGAGCTTGGCTGCATCGAGCTCGTCCAGCGCCTTGTTGCGCTGCGCCTCGGAGGCGGTGCTGCCGGGGGCGGTGAGCTTGTCGACGGTGTCGCTCTTGGTCTTCGCGTCGGTGCGCGCCTGCGGCAGCAGCGTGTCGCGCATTTTCTTCTCGTCCTGGGGCGAGAGCTTGGGCTGCGCCTCCTCGTGCTTGCGCTGCGCCTCGCGCGCGGTGTCGCGCAAGCCCTGCAGCTTGCCGGCGTCCACCGGCTTGCCCGCAGCCTGGTCGCGCTCGGCCCCGCGCAGGTCCTGCATCGCCTCGAGGGCATCGGCCTCGGCTTGCGCGGTGCGCTGCCGCTCCAGCGCCTCGCCCAGCTGCTTCGGCGTGGTGGAGGCGACCACCGGGCCGATGAAGCCGGGCGGCCGCTGGCTGCCGAGCCCGGCGTAGGCCGCCGTGACGTCGCGGTTGGCATCGGCCAGGCGCTGCTGGATTCCATCGGCGTCGTCGAGGTAGCGGCCCTCGTCGAGCTGGGGACCGCTGCCGTCGGCGCCGCCGACCAGGTCTTCCTTCACCTGCGTCAGCGTCTTGCCCGTCTCGCCGCCACGCGTCTTCGCGGCCTCCTGCTTGTCGTGCGCGGCCCAGAGGCGCGCGGTGGTCGGGTTCAGTTCGGTCTTCTTGTCGCCATCCACGTAGTAGTACTTGCCGTCGATGGCCTGGACCTTCTTGCCCTCCTCGCTGCCGGGCTTGGCCCAGAAGGCCGGGTCGTAGCCCTCGGCCTTCTCGGTCTTCGTGCTCGTCTTGTCGCCGTCGCGCTCGGTGACCGTGTAGGTGCCGGGCTGCTGCAGCGACTCGGCCTTCCACGCGGCCTCGGCGTCGGTGTATTCGATGCCGGCATCGATCTGGTCCAGCTGGGCCGTCTCGTCGTCGGCGAGCGCGTGGGCATAGCGCTGCGCGTCCTGGGCGTCGCGCAGCGCGGCATCGGCCTGCGCGATCTTCTTGGGGTCTCCGCCCGCCACCGCCTGCTGGTACTTGTCGCTGAGGTCCTGCACCTCCAGGTCGGCCACGCGCGCTTCGTAGTCGGCGTTGACCGCGCCCACCACATTGGTCTTGGGGTTCTGCGGGTCGGACGGGTCGCTGGTGCCGTAGGCCTTGACCAGGCCGTTCAGCTTGGCATTCGCGCGGTTCGCGACGCCGCGCAACCGGGCCGCCTCGTCCTTCGCGTTCTGCTTGGCCGTGATGAGGGTGTCGTTGCCGCCCGGCCCGTCGCCGAAGCTGGCGGCGTACTTCTCGGCCTTGACGGCCGCGGCCTCGGCATCGCCGGCCTCGGTGCGCGCATCGGCGACCTGTTTCTCGCCGGACTGGTTGACCTGGTATTGCTCGCTGCGCAGTTGCCGGATGGCAGGGGTCTCGGCCTTGACGCCGCTTTGCGCCTTCTCGACGTAGGCGCCCATCGACGTGGGGTCGAACACGCCGCCCGCATCGACGGCCTGCTTGATCGTTGCGGCCTGCTGGTCGATGGCGGCGCCTGGGTCCTTGCCCTCGGCCCGGGCCTGGACGGCGGCGTTGCGCATGTCCTGCTGCACGGCTGCCAGCCAGTCGTCGACCGCGGCATTGAGCGTGGCCTTCTGCGCCGCGGTGCCGTCGCCGCCGCGCGCCTGGGCGTCGAAGACCGGCTTGGCAGCCTTCTGCGCCTTGTCGAGCAGGGCCTGGGTGCCGGCGCTGGGCAGGGCCGGCTTGTCCTGCCCTTTCGGCGGCGGTTCGTAGAGGGCCACCGTCTTCTTCGCCGCATCGACCTCGGTCTGCGCGGCCCGCGTCTCCTGCGAAGGATCGTTGGCCGGGCGGCGCTGCCGCACGTCGTCCAGCTTGGACTCCGCAACCTTCGCTTCCTTCTCGCGCAGGTTGGCGATGGCCTCCTTCTTCAGCGCATCGAGCGCATCGGCCTTCTTGCGCGCCTCCTCGGCCTGCCGCCGTGCCTCCTCGGCTACGCGCCTGGCCTCTTCGGCCGCACGCCGCGCCGCCTCTTCCGCCCGGCGCCGGGCTTCCTCGGCGGCCCGCAGCGCGGCCGCATGGTCGATGGCCGCCTGGGTGGAACCGGAAGAAGATGCGGGTGCGACCATGAAGTCTCCTGGGGTGCTTTTCTCGGGGGCGATGCACTCCCGAGGGTAGCCCGGCCTGCATGACACGCACATGGCCGCGCACCACGAAAACTCGTAGTGCGCCGATGCAACACGACCCCGGTGGACAGGGCCGGCGCCCCGCCGCTCAATCCGCCTGGATGCCGGCCTTGGCGATCAGCGCAGCCCACTTGCTGCGCTCACGGCTCATCAGCTCGCCGAACTGCCGCGGAGAACTCGAGGTCGCCTCCATGCCCGCTGCTTCCAGGCGCTGGCGCACGTCGGCCTGCGCCATGACCTTGACCAGCCCCGCGTTGAGTTTCGAGACCACCGCGGGCGGCGTGCCCGCGGGCGCCACCAGGCCGTACCAGTTCATGACGTCGTAGCCGGCAACGCCGGACTCCGCCATCGTCGGCGTGTCGGGGAAAAGGCGCGAACGCTTGGCGGTGGTCACGGCGAGCAGCTTCAGCTTGCCGCCGTCGATCTGCGACTTCGCCGAGGGATCGGAGAAGGTGATGGGCACCATGCCGCCCATCACGTCGGTGAGCGCCGGGGCCGTGCCCTTGTACGGCACGTGCGACAGATTCAGCCCGGCCAGCACGTTGAACTGCTCGGCCGCGATCTGCCCGATCGTGCCGACGCCGCCCGAGGCGTAGTTCAGCCGGGCGCCCGGCGCCCGGGCGGCGGCGATCAGGCCGGCCACGCTGTCGTACGGTGTCGCCGCGCCCGTCACCAGCAGGTTGGGCATGGTGACCAGCAGGCTCACGGCCGCGAAATCCTTGCTGGCGTCGTACTTCAGCTTGCGCAGCGACGGCCAGATCGTGAACGAGCCGGGCGTCGCGATGTACAGCGTGTAGCCGTCTGCGGGCGCGCGGGCCACCGCCTCGGTCGCGAGCAGCCCGCCGGCGCCCGGCCGGTTCTCGACGATCACGTTGCCGCCGATCTCCGCCGCCAGGCCCGTCGAGATGACGCGTGCCAACACGTCGGCGCCACCGCCTGGCGGAAAGCCGACGACGATCCGCACCGGCTTGTCGGCAGACGGCCAATCGGCGGCCTGCGCGGCCGGCAGTGCGGCCACGGCCAGCGCCAGGCTGGCGCCGAGACGCAGCAGGCGCCGGCGGGGGTGGGAAGGCGAAGGAACGGACATGACGGACTCCGGTGTGCCGCGCGCGGCGGCGGGGTGGACGATGGCAGACGAATTCAGGGCACGGGGCTCGGCGGCCGCAGCGACGCGATGCGTGGCGTGCGTCAGCGGGCGGCAGCGACGAGGCCGGCAGTAACGAGGCCGGCCGCGGGCGCAGGACGTTCCTCCCACTCCCAGGCCACGAAGGCGAGGCGCTCGCCGGTGTGGACCACCGGGTCGCTGCGCAAGCCGATCAGCACGCCGTCGCGCGCCAGCGGCGCGACCGGCGCGACGCTGCCGTCGAGGCCGAGCAGATCGCCGATCGACTCGCCCGCCGGCACCTGATCGCCGGCCTTGAAGCGCGGCACGAAGAGCCCGCCCTCGTCGGCCGTGACCCAGCCGCGGCGGCTGACCGTGCGAAGCCGTGCGGCCGCGCCGGCGGGCGCGCCGTCCACGATGCCCATGCGCTGGGCCAGCCCGAGAAAGCCCTGCTCGGCCAGCGCCACGTTCGCGGGTTGCAGGCGGCTGCCGGCCCCGAGTTCCAGCATGAATGCGCAGATGCCGGCGGCGAGGCATTGGTAGTCGAGCGCGCCCGCGATGTGGCCGGGCAGCTCGCCCTTGCCGCCCACGTCCATGCGACAAGCCAGCGCCGGGAAGAAAGGCGCGATGGCGGCCAGCACCTGCTCCTCGGTGATGGGGCTCTCGGGGTGCACCTTGTAGACCGTGTAGGGCGGCGCGTCGAAGAGCGGATTCATCGTGTGCAGGTTGACCAGCACGTCGGCGACGCCCTGCACCTCGGCGAACAGCGCGTGCGCGACGCGCTCGCTGATCAGGCCGGACGCGCTGCCCGGGTAGCACTGGTCGAGGTCGAGATCGTCGTAGGGATTGCGCTTGCGCCGCGCATCCAGCGCCTGCGGATTGCCGGTCGGCGTCACGACCAGGTTGCCCGCCATGCGCGCAGGGTCCAGCCCGTGCGCAAAACGCAGCGCGGCGACCATGCCGTTGATCTCGTCGCCATGCACCTGCCCGTGCAGCCAGAGCGTGCGCCCGGGTCGCGCGCCGCGCAGCGCGACATAGGGCAGCGACACCTCGGCACCGGAGGCCATCGAGCCGACACGCAAACGACCCGAGGTGCGCGCGGCGCCGTCCCTGGATCTCAACCAATCACCCACGATGCCCATGCTGCAATCCCCCTTGCAAGAACGGTGGCCAGGCCAGAAGCTGCGCGCCCCGCAATTGAGTGCCGGCGGCGCATCGAGGCCATCGTAGGGCCCGCCGGCCCCGGCTCCAATTAGCCGTCGACGGCAAACCATTAGGAGCGCTGATGCATCCAGCGCGTGTGCGCGCTCAGTCGCCAGGCGGGTACTCGCGCTGCGCGCCGGTGCGCAGCAGGCGCATCCGGCTCTTCAGGATCTCGAACACTTCCCGCGTCACCGGGTTCACGACGTGGCTGCGCACGTACAGGTGGTAGGCCAGGTCGGGCAGCCGCGGCATGCCGTCGGTCGGGCCCAGCACGCGCAGGCCCGCGTCGAGCTGCTCCACGCCGCGCGCCGTCACCCCCAGGCCGGCGCGCAGCGCGGCCTTGATGCCGATCAGGCTGCTCGAGGTGTAGCGCGAAGTCCAGGCGATGCCCGCGGCGTCGAGCGCCTCGTGCGCCAGGCGCCGGAAGATGCTCGGCCCGTCGGCGTCGATCAGCGGGATCGGCTTGGCCTCGTCGTGCAGGTAGCTCGCGCTGCACAGCCACACGGTCGGCGAGCTGCGCAGCACGACGCCCTCGAGCTCGGGGTCGACCCGGTTGGAGATCGTCATGTCGATCTCGCCGCGCTTGAGAGACGCCATCAGGAAGGGACTGCGCCCCACGTGGATGTCGAGCTGCAGCAGCGGCGAACTGCGCGCCACCTCGGTCAGCAGGGGCGGCAGCATGGTGTCGGCGACGTCGTGCGGTGCGCCGATGCGCAGCACGCCCTCGAGCCGACCCTGCTGGAAGTTGCGCATCGCCTCGTCGTTGATGGCCAGCAGGTGGCGCGCATAGGTCAGCAGGCGCTGCCCATGCTCGGTCAGCTTCTTCTGCCGGCCCTGCTTCTCGAAGAGCGGGTGGCCGATCTGCTCTTCCAGGCGCTGCATCTGCTGCGTCACCGCGGACTGCGTGCGGTCGAGGTGGACCGCCGCAGCGGCAAAACTTTCGTGCGAGACGATCGCGTCGAGCGATCGCAGCAGTTCGAGGTCGAGGGTTTTCATTCCATTAATCTTATTGATGGATTTGCTGCCCGCGCTGGATTGTTCGCAATCCCCGTCCTGCCTACAGTGTCAGTCGGCAAGTCAACGCAGGAGACAACTTGAGCAAGCCATCCCCCCAACGAGACGCAGCAGTGTCCGCATCGATCGACCGCATGAAGCAGGCCACGCGCGCGGGCGAGCCGACGCGCGAGAAGCTCGCCGACGTGCTGGACACGCTCCTGGCGCTCGCCGCGCGGCGAGAGCTCTGGTCCGAGGCCGATTTCCCCGCGCCCGAGGCGGGCGAGCACCAGGCCCGCTACCTGATCGCCGAGGACCCCGACCAGAGCTATGCGCTCTACCTGAACGTGATGCGCCCCGGCAAGCGCATCGTGCCGCACAACCACACCACCTGGGCCTGCATTGCCGCGGTGGAGGGCACCGAGCACAACCGTGTGTATGAGCGCCTCGACGACGGCAGCGTGCCGGGCGTCGCGAAGCTCGCCGAGACCGACTGCGTGGTGGTCGCCCCCGGCATCGGGATTGCGCTCATGCCCGAGGACATCCATTCGGTCGAGATCCAGGGCGAGCAGGTCATTCGCCACCTGCACATGTACGGCCGCGCGCTCGAGACCCTCGACCGGCGCACCGGCTACGACCTCGAGAAGGGCACCTGCCAGACCATGGGCATCGGCGTGCAGACGCGACGCTGAGGCTCCCCACCGATTGCGGCAAGTCGTGCACGGCCGGTCCCGGTCGTGCACGGCGCGGCCGCGCCCGTGCCCTTTTCATCTTCACGCCCCTTCGTCCCCATGCACCCACAGATCGACGCCCGAACCCTCAAGACCTGGTCGCACGACGGTGCCGAACTGGCGCTGCTCGATGTCCGCGAGCACGGCCAGTACGGCGAATCCCACCTGTTCCATGGCACACCGCTGCCCTACAGCGTGCTCGAGACCGAGGTGGCGCGGCTGGTGCCGCGGCGCTCGACGCGCACCGTGGTGTACGACGACGCGGGCGAAGCCGCCGGCGTCGCGCAGCGCGCTGCCGCGCGGCTGGCCGCCCTCGGCTATGTGGACGTGTCGGTCCTTCGCGGCGGCACGCAGGGCTGGGCAGCCGCCGGCTACCCCCTGTTCGCGGGCGTCAATCTGCCTTCGAAGACCTTCGGCGAGTTGGCCGAAAAGGTCTACCACACGCCACGCGTGAGCGCCGACCGGCTGGCCGCCATGATCGCGCGCGGCGAGCCGGTGGTCGTCCTCGACGGACGTCCGGTCAATGAGTTCCGCAAGATGAACATTCCAACGGCGATCTGCTGTCCCAACGGGGAGCTGCCCTATCGCATCCGGCACCTCGTGCCCGACGATGCGACCCCCATCGTGATCAACTGCGCGGGCCGCACGCGCAGCATCATCGGCGCGCAGACCCTGATCAACCTGGGCCTGCCCAATCCGGTCTATGCACTGGAGAACGGCACCCAGGGCTGGTATCTGGCGGACCACGCCCTCGAGCACGGCGGCCAGCGCCGCTACGACGACGCGAGCGGCAGCGCCGCGCTGAAGGAACAGGCGGAGGCGCTGGCACGGCGCTTCGAGGTGCCCTTCGTCGACGCTGGCACGGTGGCGCGCTGGACCGACGATTCGCAGCGCACGCTGTTCCTCTGCGATGTCCGCACGCCGGAAGAATTTGCGCGCGGCAGCCTGCCCGGCGCGCAGCACACGCCCGGCGGGCAGCTGATGCAGGCCACCGACCAGTTCGTCGGCGTGCGCGGCGCCAGGCTGGTGCTGCTGGACGACGACGGCGTGCGTGCGCCCGCGGTGGCGAGCTGGCTGCGGCAGATGGGCCACGACGCCTCGGTGCTGGTCGGCGGCCTCGGCAGCGGCCTGGCGATCGCCCCGGCCGTCATCCCCGAGCCACCACCGCTCGCGAGGATCGGCGTCCAGGCTCTGGCGCAGCTTCTTCGCGACGGCGATGCCGCGGTGCTCGACCTGCGGCCGAGCATGCAGTTCCGCGCCGCGCACATCGCGGGCGCGCGCTGGTCGATCCGTCCGCGGCTGGCCGACGCGCTGGCCGGCGAGACCCGCCCGGTGGTGCTGGTCGCCGACCCGCCGCAGGCGGCCGAATGGGCGGCAGCCGCGGACTGGCCCGCGACCCTGCCCGCGCCCCTGCTCCTCGAAGGCGGCATGAAGGCCTGGGAGCACGCCGGCCTGCCGATCGAGCAGAGCCCGGCGCTTCCGGCCGATGCCGAATGCATCGACTTCCTGTTCTTCGTGCACGACCGGCACGACGGCAACAAGGAAGCCGCGCGCCGCTACCTGGCCTGGGAAACCGGACTGGTCGCACAGCTCGACGCGCAGGAGCTGGCGGCCTTCCGCCTGCCTGCGACCGCCCTCTCCTGATTCACCGGAGTTCACGATGACCCTTGCCGCCGCCCTGCCCCGTTCCCTCTGCGTGTCGACGCCCCGGCGCCGGCTCGCTGCCTTCGCCGCCTTCGCCACCTTCGCAGGCGCCCTTGCGATGACCGGTGCACCGCCCGCCGCCGCGCAAGCGCTCGCCGCGCGCGACGGCTTCCCGGCCCAGCCGATCCGCTTCATCTCGCCCTTCCCCGCCGGGGGCGGCAACGATGCCACCACCCGCTTCGTCACCACGCGCCTGCCCGAGGTGACCGGCCAGCCGGCACTGGTCGAGAACCGCGGCGGCGCGGGCGGCAACATCGGGGCCAAGGCGGTCGCCGACGCACGCGCCGACGGCTACACCCTGCTGACCGCACAGGTCTCGCTCATGGCCGTGAACCCGACGCTCTACGCGTCGGCCGGCTTCGACCCGCTGAAGAACTTCGTGCCGGTCACGCAGATCAACGCGGCGCCGCTCGCGATCGTGGTGCCGGCCGACTCGCCGCTCAAGGACTTCGACGAACTGGTCCGGCGCAGCAAGGCCCAGCCGGGCCGCCTGACCTACGCCTCGCCCGGCAACGGCACCCTGTCGCACCTGGTCGGCGTGGTGCTGCAGAAGGAAGCCGGTGCGCAGATGACGCATGTGCCCTACAAGGGCGCGGCGCCCGCCATCACGGACCTGATGGGACACCAGGTCGACGTGCTGGTGACCTCCACCGCTTCGGTGGCCGGCATGATCCAGAACGGCAAGCTGCGCGCGCTGGCGGTGACCAGCCCGCGCCGCGTCGGCGTGTTCGCCAAGGTGCCCACGCTCGAGGAGCTCGGCTACAAGAACGCGCGCTTCGAGGATTGGTACGGCGTCTTCGCGCCCGCCGGCACCTCGCGCGAACGCGTGGCCTACCTCCACGAGGCGATCGTGCGCACCCTGCGCATGCCGGAGGTCGCGCGGCTGATCACCGACGGCGGCAGCGAAGTGGTCGGCAATTCGCCCGAGGCGTTCGCAGCGCAGCTGCGCCAGGACATCGACCGCCGGTCCAGCGTGGTGAAGCCTTTGGCGCCCGGGTGACTGGAAGGACGCGACGCAGAATCGTTCCCATCCTATCCCCTTACTCCCTGCCCCCTGGGACCCGCAATTGCAGACCGCCTGCCGTGAATGCCGGACACGCGCCGGCCTTCGACGGCGGCCACGCGGTCAACCCGCCGCTGGTGCGCGCCAGCACCGTGCTCTTCGACAACGTCGCGCAGCAGCGCGAGATGCGCGCGCGCCGCGGCGGCGAGCGCCTCTTCACCTACGGCGCGCGCGGCACGCCCACGACCTTCGCGCTGGAGGACGCGGTGAGCGAGCTCGAAGGCGGCCACCGGACCCGGCTGTTCCCGACCGGCCTGGCCGCGATCGGCATGAGCCTGCTCGCCTACCTGAAGCCGGGCGACCACGTGCTGATGTCCGACAGCGTCTACCAGCCCACGCGGCATCTGGCGCGCAGTTTCCTCGCGCCCTACGGCATCCGCTGCACCTTCTTCAATGCCGACGGCAGCGATGCGGCGTCGCTCATGGAGCCGGCCACGCGGCTGGTCTATGCGGAGGCGCCGGGCTCGCTGGTCTACGAAATGTGCGACCTCCCGCGCCTGGCCGAGATGGCCCACGCACGCGGCGCCCTGCTCGCGGCCGACAACACCTGGGGCTCGGGCTGCCAGTACCGCCCGCTGGCGCTCGGCGCGGACATCTCGATCATGGCCGCCACCAAGTACCTGTCGGGGCACTCCGACGTGATGATGGGGACCGTCTGCACCACGCAGGCGGCGTGGCAGCCGCTGGCCGAGCGCAGCGACGCCTTCGGCATGACCGTGAGCCCCGACGATGCCTGGCTCGTGATGCGCGGCCTGCGCACGCTGTAGGCGCGCCTGCAGATGCACGAGCGGCACGCGCTGCGCATCGCCGGCTGGCTCGAGGCGAGGCCCGAGGTCGCCACCGTCTTCTGCCCCGCGCTGCCCGCGGATCCGGGCCATGCGCTCTGGCTGCGCGACTGCCGCGGCACCAACGGCCTGCTGTCCTTCGAGCTGCGGCGCGACTACGACGTGGCGGCGGCGGAGCGCCTGATCGACGGCCTGTCCCTGTTCGGCCTCGGCGCTTCGTGGGGCGGGTTCGAGAGCCTCGTCACGCTGGCCGACATGACGCATGCGCGCAGCGTGACGGACTGGCGCGAACGCGGCCCGGTGATCCGGCTGCACATCGGGCTGGAATCGCCGGACGACCTGGTGGACGACCTCGAGCGCGCCTTTGCAGCGCTCCAGCGCTGAGCCCACGGCAGGCATGACGACCGAAACGCCGCGCTTCCTGCCCCATAGCGCTCACTGGGGCGTTTTCTCCGCGGCCTGGGACGGACATGCGCTGGCCGTGAAGCCGGATCCGGACGACCCGGACCCGAACCCGCTGATCGACAACTTCCCCGATGCCTTGCGCCACAGAGTGCGCGTCACCACGCCCATGGTGCGCAAGGGCTGGCTGGAGCGGGGACCGGGCCCCGACCCGATGCGCGGCCGAGACGGCTACGTCGCCATGCCCTGGAACGAGGTGCTGGACCTGCTCGCGAAGGAACTGCAGCGCGTGAAGGATGAGCATGGCCCCGGCGCCGTGTTCGGCGGCTCCTACGGCTGGTCGAGCGCGGGGCGCTTCCATCATGCGCAGAGCCAGGTGCATCGCTTCCTCAACACCGTGTTGGGCGGCTATGTGCGCTCGGTCAACAACTACAGTGCCGGCGCCTCCGGGCCCATGCTCCCGCACGTCATCGGCCCCCTGGAAGAAGTGGCACGACGCAACGTGACCTGGGAGCAGATCGTCGAGCACACCGACGTCGTGCTGGCCTTCGGCGGCATGGCCCTGAAGAACTCGCGCGTGGCCTCCGGCGGCATCAGCCGGCACATCGAGCGCAACGCCATGCGCGACGCTGCGGTGCGCGGCTGCCGCTTCGTCTCCATCAGCCCGCTCAGGAGCGACCTGCCCGACGAGGCGCGCTTCGAATGGCTGCCTGCCGTGCCCAACACCGATACCGCGCTGATGCTGGCCCTGGTGCATCAGCTGGTCAGCGACGGCACGCACGACCGCGCCTTCATCGCCCGCTGCTGCGACGGCTGGGAGCGCTTCGAGGACTACCTCATGGGTCGCAGCGACGGCGTGGCCAAGAGTTGCGCATGGGCCGCCCCGATCTGCGGCCTGCCGGCGCAGCAGTTGAGCGAGCTCGCCCGCTCGCTGGTCGGCAAGCGCACGCTGGTGGTGGTCTCGCATTCGCTGCAGCGCGCCGAGCATGGCGAGCAGCCGGTATGGATGGGCGCCGTGCTCGCCGCGGCACTGGGCCAGCTGGGCCTGCCCGGCGGCGGCTACAACTACGCGCTCGGCACGGTGGCCCACTACGGCAAGCGCAACAATGCGGTGCCGGCCGCGGCGCTGCCGCAGGGCACCAACGGGGTGAAGGCGTTCATCCCCGTCGCGCGCATCAGCGACATGCTGCTCAACCCCGGCCAGCCCTTCGACTACAACGGCCAAAGCTTCAGCTACCCCCACATCCGCCTGGCCTACTGGGCCGGAGGAAACCCGTTCCACCATCACCAGAACCTGGCGCGGCTGGCCGAGGCCTTCCGCAGGCTCGATACCTTCGTCGTGCACGAGATCGCCTGGACCGCCACCGCCCGGCACGCCGACATCGTGCTGCCCTGCACGATGACGCTGGAGCGCGAGGACATCGGCGCGACGCCGACCGACCCGATGATGGTGGCCATGCACCGCATCGCCGAACCGCACGCAGAGAGCCGCGACGACTACGACATCTTCTGCGACCTGGCCGGGCGCCTGGGCGGGCTCGAGGCCTTCAGCGAAGGCCGCACGACGCGCGAATGGCTGGCGCACCTGTATGAACGCACCCGCGCCGCGCTCGAAGCCATGGACCTGGAGGCCCCCACCTTCGAAGCCTTCTGGCAGCGCGGAAAGCTCATGCTGCCGCAGCGCGACGACGACGGCGGCATCCTGCGCGCCTTTCGAAACGACCCGGTGGGCGCACCGCTGCCCACGCCCAGCGGCAAGGTCCAGGTCAGCTCGCACACGGTCGAGGCCTTCGGCTACGCCGACTGCCGCGGTCACCCGGCGTGGCTGCCGCCCAGGTTTGCCCCCACCGCCGAGCACCCGCTCTGGCTGGTCGCCAACCAGCCGCACGCCAAGCTGCACAGCCAGCTCGACTTCGGCGCGCACAGCCAGGCCAGCAAGCGCCAAGGCCGCGAGGTCTGCACCCTGCACCCGTCTGCGGCCGCGGCGCGCGGCATCCGGCAGGGCGACATCGTGCGGCTCTTCAACGAGATCGGTGCCTGCCTGGCCAGCGCCCACCTGTGCGCCGACATGCGCGAGGACGTGGTGCAGTTGCCTACCGGCGCCTGGTACGACCCGGCGCTGGACGACCAGGGCCGCCCGATGTGCGCACACGGCAATCCCAACGTGCTGACGCGCGACATCGGCACGTCATTGCTCGCACAGGGCTGCGCGGGGCAGCTCAGCACGGTGCAGATCGAGCGCTACGACGGCACGCTGCCGCCGATCCGCGCCTTCGAGCCGCCGGGAAGGGGCATGCCAGGCAGGTGACACGCGCCATCGCGATGATGATCGGTGCCATGGGCTGCTTCGTGCTCAACGACGCGCTGGTCAAGCACGTCAGCCAGTCCATGCCCTCGGCGCAGCTCATCTTCCTGCGCGGGCTGATGGCCTCGGCGCTGGTGCTGCTGGTCGCGCACCGCCTGGGCGCACTGCGCCAGGTCGGGGCGGTGCTGCATCCGCGCGTGGCGCTGCGTGGCGCGGTCGATGCCTGCGCGACCGTGATGTACCTGTTGTCGCTGTTCCGCCTGCCGATCGCCAACGCCACCGCCATCAACCTCGCCGCGCCGCTCTTCATGACCGTGTTCGCGGTGCTCTTCATGGGCGAGCGCGCCGGCATGGCGCGCTGGTCCGCCGTGGTGCTGGGCTTCGCGGGTGTTCTCTGTGTCGTGCAGCCCAGCGGGGAAGGCTTCAACGCATGGTCCCTGCTGTGCCTGCTCGGCACGCTGTTCCATGCCGCGCGCGACCTGATGACGCGACGCATCGATCCGGCCATCCCGTCGATCATCATCACCCTGGCCACGGCATTGGCCGTCACCTTGCTGGCCGGCGGCCTGACCCTGCTGAGCGGCTGGCAGGCGTTTGCGCCGGTCGACCTGGCCTTGCTGGGCATCGCGGCGGCCTTCCTGGCCTCCGGCTATTTCCTGCTGGTGCAATGCATGCGCACCGGCGAGGCGTCGCTCACGGCCCCCTTCCGCTACACCGCGGTTCTCTTCGCCATGCTGCTGGGCTACGCCGTGTGGAACGAGGTCCCCAGCGGGTGGGCCTGGCTGGGAATCGCGCTGCTCGTCGGATCGGGCCTCTACATGCTGCACAGCGAGCGGGGCCGGACCCGCGCGGCTGCGCTGGATGCTCAGCCGGAATGATGGGCGAGCGCGAGCCTGTTGGGCAGACTCCTGGACGTACCCCGATCAGGCCGGAGGAAGCAAGGTGTCCGTGCAGCTCGTGGTGAGCGTGTCGAGCGTCAACGCGAGTTTGAAGATCAGGCGGTCGCTGTAGTTCTTGTTGGGGTGCACGAAGTCGAGCAAGTCCCAGGCGCCGAAGAACGGCACCTGTCCCCAGTCGGCAAAGGTCGTGTTCGTGTTCGTGGCGATCGCTTGAAGGATGGCGTCGTAAAAGTCCCGGAGTTGGACTTGAAATGAGTTGAGTTCTCCGCCCCTGGACTGACGGGAAAAGCCGGTCAGCACCGGAATGCGTCCCTCGTCCCGCACCTTCTGGATGATGGCGTAGTACTCGCCGATCACCGTGTTGATGTTCCTCCCTTGCCACGCATCGATGACACCGTTCTCGATGATCACGTAGTGCGCGCTGCGGGCGAGGCCGGGAAAGACAGGCGCCAGGACGCCGAGACTCATGCCCCCGACCGAATGATCGGCAACCACCAGCAGGTTCGGCCTGAAGAGCTGCAGCGTCGTGGCGGGGCTGACCGCGCTCCCGTTGGAGGCCATGATCGAGTCGCCATAAATCTCGACCGTGCACAGGGATGCATCGGCGGACTTTCTCGAGGTCGCAGCATCTTGCCCCTTGGAGGAACCGGCGTCAGGCTTTGCCGTGTCCTGACCGACAGTGGCGAATGCGCCATTGCCTCCGCCCCCGTCGCCTCCGCCTCCACAACCGGCAAGGAATGCTGTCAGCAACACGGCGGCGAGAACAGGAATCATGGATTCATCTCCTCTGCACGACAGCGTCGAGATGGTTTGCCGGACGCATGCAGTCTAGTCGCCCGCTTCCGCTTTGCAAGCACGCCGGCGCGATCCCTTGGCCTACTCGAACTCGATCTCGGCCACCAGCGGCGAACCAGGATCCTTGCTGATCGCGTTCGCGAGTGCAGCGCCGTGACGAAACCAATAGCGGCAACCCGTGCGGGCGAGCATCGTCACGCACATCAAACCATCGGCTCGAACGATCCAGGTCCCGGAAGCGTTGCCCGGGCCTCGCTTGTTGGCAAACTCGACGCTGCCGTTCGGCAGAAAAACCCAGTGCGACACCATGCCGGTCGACAGGTTCCTCGACTCGAGGCCCTTGCCGACGAGAACGCGCTCGATGTCGGCCTTGCTGAGATAGATGCGCTCTTCCGCAGCCGTCACCGGACCGGTCGGCGGGAAGAGTCCCATCCAGCTGAAAAGCATCGAGACGAAGACTCGTGCGTGCATGGTTCACTCCAACCCATCGCGCGCCCAACCGGCGCCGCTGTGGCGCAGCCCGGCTCATCGCGCCAGGAAGTTCCGTTGCAACACCCACCGGGCCACGTTGGTTCCGAGCTCTGCGCCGCGAAGCGTCGAATTTCGAAAATGCATGCCACCGTAGACGCGGGCGTCGCAGACTTCGTCCACCATGGCCTGCGTTGTCTTGAAACTGCGCGTGGTGCCGGTCACCGTGCTGTCGAGGGTGAATTCGACCTGGTCGGTGCGGTAGTAGGTCTTGAGCGTTTCGGCCATCGCCGCCGTGATGCAGCCGTGGGCCGCCGGGTATTCCGGGTGATTGGGGGTCGGCACCACGGGCGTCCATGTGGCGTCGGCCGGCGTGGCCGCGTTGCCGTCCGTTTCGGCCAGCGGGATGGCGCTTTGCGGACGCCAGAATTCATAGCGGTACTTCGACTCGAAGCAGGCGATGCCTGCATCGGCCTCGACCGTGAACAGCATGGCCATCAACCGCGCCTGATCGACCAGGCTGGCGTCGCTCATCGCGAACCGGCGCAAGTTGCGCTGCCAATAGCGTGGCGGGGCTTCCGTGTAGAACCTCGCGATCTCGAGTTGGGCGTCGGTGCGTGAGCTGCCGACGGCGCCGCCCAGCAAGCGCGATTCATTGAAATCGATGGCGTAGGCCTCGCTGTCGAGCGCAGGCGGCGAAGGCGTGCGGAACTGCGAGGCACTGGTCATTGCAAACGGCTTGATGAACTGCGCGTTGCGGTTGATCGGGTTCACGCCCCGAAAGCGCCCCGGTTCCGTGCCGGGCACATAGGGTGCCAGCGCCACCGAGCGACCGTCGTCGCCACGCAATGCAAGCATCGCGCTCGCCGCTCCAGTGCCCACTGCGATGCCCTCGGCCCTGGCCGCGTCGTCAGGGATCGACGCCAGGAAGCTGTCGTAGGGAGCTTGATACCGGGCCGATCGATTCGGGAACATTCCCTTCAAGACGCCATGGGCCGCCG
This sequence comes from Variovorax sp. WS11, assembly GCF_010499245.1. Lineage (GTDB taxonomy): Bacteria > Pseudomonadota > Gammaproteobacteria > Burkholderiales > Burkholderiaceae_C > Variovorax. The sequence continues at coordinate 309,247 of NZ_JAAGOW010000003.1, read as the reverse complement.
CGCCGATCGCTGCCTGCTGGGACGCATCTGCGTTGGAAGCGGTTTGCGTCAGGCCCCCGTACGGCTGGTATTGCCCGGTGATTGCGGCGAGCGCGTTGTAGATGGCCAGATGAACGACGGCGAGGTCCACTGCATCGGACGGCCGTTGTTCCGCCGGTGACCCGTGGCAGCAGCGGGGAGGAGTTGACGGTGATAACTCGCCACCTCGTTCCAGTAAGGTCACCGCGTTGGGTCCCGTGACCTTGACGCCGACAGGGTGGCACGGCGAGGCTCCCACCGCCGAATGAGCCACCACCGCCCCACCTCCACCGCCGCAAGCCGGGACCATGGCCAGGATGGCGGCCAGCGCCTCAACCAGCCCGCCGTCAAGTGCTTGTTCATGGACACGCTTCCCTTCGTCATCAGGGTGCTGCTGGTCGGACCGCGCGAACTGAGCGGGCGCGCCGAGTCACCATAGGCGCGACGGGCGAAATCATCACGATCGAACCCCGATGAACAGACGATCAATCTCCGAGGATGCGACGTGTCGAAGCCTTTCACGTCGTCGCAAACGGGAGGAGAATGCCCTGGCGGATCGCCGCCCCGAGATGCCGGGCGCCTGCGGCTGCGTGAAGGGCGGGTCCATGAACGACGGGCAATCGACCATCCATGAGCGAGTCCCGACCGCGCCCACACCATCGCGCGCTCGAGTCGGGATTCCGGCGGTCGTTCAGTTCGTCGACTTCGAGTTCGATTTCGAGCGCGACCAACTGCGACGGAACGGCTCGCCGATACCGCTCAGCCCCAAGCCGAGCGCGCTGCTGCGCTATTTCCTGGCAAATCCCCAACGCCTCATCAGCCGGGCCGAATTAATGGAGAGCCTGTGGGCGGACGTCGTGGTAACGGACGACTCGCTCGTGCAGTGCGTCGGCGACCTGCGAAGCCGGCTGAGCGATCAAGGCGCGAAGTTGATCACCACGTTGCCGCGCCGCGGTTACATGTTCGAGGCGGACGTTCGGCCTGTCGGTCCGAGCGAGCCTGGCCCTCCCGCGCCAACGACAGGCACGCCGGTGGCGGCGGCCACTGTGCCGGCCGCATCACCCACGCGTCATGGCAAGCGCGGCCTTGCGGCGGCCGTCGCGCTGGCGGCGCTCGTGATCGCCGGCGGCACCATCTATGTCGGATCGGCGTCGCCGCCGCTTCGCATCGACGAGGAGATCGCAAGACGCCATTCCATTGTCCTGATCCCGTTCCAGGACATCGGCACCATGCCCGCACCTGCGAATGTTCGGAACGGACTCGTGGATGAGATTGCAGCCCAGCTTTCAGAACGGCAGAGCGCGATTGTCATGCGCTCGACATCGGCCGCCGGCGCGCGGTACGCGATGAGCGGTCGAATCGCCGCACACGGGGGTGGCGTCGCGATCGACACGCAGGTCAAGACGATTCCCGAAGGGAACATCGTCTGGTCGGAACACTTCGAGTATCCCGATGCGAATGACCCGGGGCTGAACGTCGACGTCGCGCTTCGTGCCGTCAGCAGCCTCAGGCTGCGTCAGTCGGAGATGCACAAGACGAAAGTGAGTCGGCCCGGTTACCAGTTCGACCCCGCGGACCTCGCGCTGTCAGGATGGGCCGACATCGAGCGGCGCCAGTCCATGGAAGACGTGAAGAGAGCCAGGGCGCGTTTCGAGGCCGCCTTGCGCGCCGACCCGGATTCCGTGGTCGCACTGACCGGCCTGGGTGCAGCGCTCATGTCCGAGCGCTTTGGCCATTCCGGCGAGGCTCCGCTTGAAGATCTTGCCGCTTCCGAGCGCGTTGCCGCACGCGCTCTGGCCATCGCACCGAACGACACCGTTGCGCTCATCAATTGGGCCAATGTGCTGCTGTTTCGCGGCCAGCCGGACGTGGCGCTGCCTGTCTACGAGAAGGCGATGCTGCGCTCGCCTTCCAACCCGAACGCGCGCCTGAGGTATGCGACGGCACTGCAACTCAACGGCCGTGCCGCGGAGATGCAGCCCCATATCGACAGCGCCATGCGGATTGGCTACCGGGACTCGCGGATCATGGCCTCTGCCTACTTCGTGGCGTCGAACGCAGCCTTCACGCTCGAAGACGACGACAAAGCCTACGCGCTGGCACGACGATCCTTGGCGGAAAGGCCGAACTTCGGACTCTCCCATGCCTCGCTGGCGTCGATCGATGCGCTGCACGGCCGCCAGGCGGATGCTGAACGGAACATGGCGGAGCACCGCAAGCTGATGCCGCACAACACGATCGAGCGGTACGTCATCAACAATCCTGCCGGTGCCGACGGCTACCTGGCCAGCCGCAACAGGTTCGTCGCAGGCCTGCGCGCGGCAGGCCTGCCGGAGCGATAGCGTCTCCTTCACGGCAGGCTCCCCACCCGGATGCGCGTGCCGTTGTTGAGCGTGTCCGGATCGTCCAGCCGCACCGGGTCCACATAGCCGTCCATCAGCGAGCGCCGGTACTGCGGATTGAGGTTGAAGAGCTGCGCGAGCGCCTCGTCGTAGCCCATGCGGTCGCGCTCGCCCTTGGCTTCGGCCATGCGGCTGAAGCTGGAGCGCTCGCGCACTTGGCCGTCGACGATCCAGTACTCGGGGCGCGGCGGCTGCTGCGGATCGGGCTGCTGCGGATCGGCCTGCTGCGTCGGCGGGTCCTGCGGCTGCGAAGGAGTCGCGCTCGGAGTCGGAGTCGGACTCGAACTCGCCGGCCCGCTCGTCTGCCGCACCCCCGGCGTGATCCCCGCAGCCACCGCCTTGTCCTTCTCGTGCACCGACCACTCCTCCGCCAGCACGCGCCCGCCGACCGCGACGCCCAGCAGCACCAGCGGTGGCCAGCCGCGGCGGATCCAGCCGTCGGAGATCTTCGTCGGCGTGACTTTGGCCTCGCCCAGCGGCGCGTTCACGTAGTTGGTCCAGCGCGTGTTGTAGACCCGCGGGCCCATCTTGCGGTTGGAGGCGTACTCGTCGAGATAGTCCTTCTGCGTGCCGCGGAAGATGCCCACGTCCGACAGCACCTTGAGGATCTGGGGCGCGGCCAGGTCCCACTGCCCGGCCTTGGCGTAGATCAAGCCCTGCATCCCGTCCGCGATGGTCAGCGCGATGGTGCCGCTGGAGTCGCCCCACGACGAATACTGCGGCAGCCGCTGCACGAAGGAAGGCTTGACCATCGGCTTGCCGTCGGCGTCCACGCCCGCGTGCTTGACCGCATTCGGATTGCCCAGGCCCTTGAGGAAGCGCACGAACCACGAATTCTTGTCGGTGGCCTTGTAGACCGGCACCGGCTTGCCGTTCTTGCCCAGCGGGACCGCGGTCGGGTCGGGCGTGGTGCCCGCGGCCGGCGGGGTCTCGCCGCGCTCCTTGATGTCCAGGCCGCTGCGGGCCTTCCCGATGGTTGCGTAGCGCCCGGCCACGGTGGCGCCCAGGCCGGTGGCGTTGCCGATGGCGTAGTGCAGGCTGCCCTCGTTGCCGATCCACTGCCGCGCGCCGTCGAGGCTGGTGATGTTCCAGGTCCACTGCTGCGCGGCGCCGTCGAAGAAGGGGTTGAGGTACAGGCGCGTGCCGGCCGAATGGCTGAGGCCGAAGCTCAGCACCCGCGCGCCGAACAGTGCGCGGCCCAGCGGCGAATTCGGCGAGGTCAGCGTGCCCGGGCTGCCATCGAGCACATCCTTCGAGCGCTGGTCGGCGGGGTTCGCGCGCAGCGTCTCCGCCGCCATCGCCACGCTCTGGCGGTCGGCCTTGGGAATGCCGCGCACCGCGCCGCGCGCGCCGGTGGTGTGGCGCTGCACCGTGTCGAGGGGGATGCCCTCCAGCGTCTTCAGTGCCGCGTTGACGTCGCCCTGGCGCGTGCTCAGTGTGTCGACGGCTTCGCGGTAGCGCGCGCGATCGGCGCCGGGCACATTGCGCAGCACGCGCCCGCGCAGCGCGCCTGCGTACTGCGTGCCGCGCCCCACCTCGGGTGCGGTGGCCAGCAGCGCCCTGTCGTCGACCGTGGCGTTGCCGGCCTCGAGCCGCGAGAGCGCCTGCGCGTACTGCGTGCGCAAGGCCGGCGGCACGCGGTTGACCCAGCCGCGCTTGCCGATCAGCGGCCGGGCTGCGCGTTCGGCCGCGCCACGCTCCAGCGTCGCCAGCGCGGCGGCATCGGCCGGATCGCGTGCCAGCGTCTGCAGCGCCTGGCGGTAGTCGGCCCGGCCCTGGATGCCGCGGCGCGCCGCATGCCAGCTGACGAGCTGGGTCTTGAGCTGGAACAGCGCGGCCTGCTGCTTTTCCGGGTCGGCGATGTTCGCGATCTGCGCGAAGGCGTTGTCGTCCTTGGGATTCAGGTGCTTCTGCAGCCGGATCTTGGCGGTCTGGCGCGCGCCCGCGACGCCGCCGCGGTAGAGGAAGGCGTCGAAGGCATAGCGCAGGAACACGCTGCGCGCGCCGATGTAGCTGCCGAGCCCGGCGCCGGCCATGCTCCAGCCCATCGAGCCGCCGCCCCAGCGCACGGTGGCGTAGAAGGCCGCGCCGGTGCCCACGATGTAGGCGGTCGACTTGGCGAAGAGCTTGGCCTTGTCTCTGCCGCTGTAGACCTTGTCGTTGGCCGACATCGCGCTGTGCGGATCGACGAACTGCTCGCCCGGCTTCGGCGCATGCGCGGCATTGCGGTTGGCGATGCTGATGGGGTTGACCGAGCCGTCGGGCTGCACGGCGACGATGCCGTCGACCTGGTCGTTGCGGAAGCTGCCGCTGGCCACCACTTCGGCCATCGCGGTCTTCGGGCCGATCAGGCGCACCACGCCGGCCTGCGTGTCGCCGCTCGCCTGCGCATGGGCCGCGGCCGCCGCGCGGGCCGTCTCGAAGCTCGAGTAGACATGCTGCCGGTCGAGCAGCGCGAAGCTCGCATCGGGCGCACCCTGATTGAGGCCGTTGGCATCCTTCGCGAGCACATAGCGGCCACCCACGAAGTCCGGCGCGCCGATGAAGTTCGGCGCCTGGCCGCGCGCCCATTGCACGAAGCGGCGGCGCAGCGGGATGTCGCGTGCCGCATGGCCGTCGGGCGAGCCGGCCGAGGCGAGGTACTGGGTCTGCTCGATGTCGGCCGGCGTGGGCAAGGCCGTGCTGGTTTCCAGCTCCGCCATCGTGGCGGGGCCGGCGTAGGCCGGCCGCTTGTCGGTGAAGCTCGGGGTGCCTTCGAGCAGGAGGTCGATGTCGGGGCCGTTGTAGGCCAGACCGGTCGACTGGCCCGACTGGTGTTGGGGCGTGCCGTGGCTCGCTGCGGCGACGGGCGCTGGCGCAGGGGTAGGCACAACAGGCGGCTTGGCTGCAACGGGCGCCGGCGCAGCAGCTGGCGTGGCCCGTGCAGCCGCGGCTGGCTGCCACGCGGACGCGCGCGGATTCGCTACCGCGTTCGGCTGCAGCTTGCCCGCGGCATTGACCTCCACCGCACCCATGATCTCGTCGGGCGCGGCACGGCCCCGCCTGAAGAGCGCGCCGGGACCATCGCGCGGCGCAACGCGATGCACCCAGGCGCCCCCCATGTCGGCGGCCGCGGCGCTGGCCTCGGCGAAGCTGGCATAGCTGTTGTTGCGTTTGGCCTTCACGCCGGCGCCGCCGGCAATGGTGTCGTCCGGGCTCAGCTTCGACACGGTGAAGCGTTCCGTCGAACCCGCGGGCGGCTCCTGCGTGAGGCGCGCCAGCGCCTCGGGGCCGGAGGCCGGCGCGCCGGATGCCGGGGTCGATGCAGGCGGCTGCGCCGCCGGCACGGGCGGGCGGGCCGCCCCCGAGCCGGCGCCCGCACCCGGCACCGGTCCGGGCGTCGACTTCGCCGGCGGTACCGGCGGCTGTCCCTGCCCGTGGCTGCCGCCTCCCCCCGGGTTTTGCGCCGAGGCCTGTGGGTTGAGCTGCCGCACGACCGCGATGCGGTGCGGCGAGCGCGTGAAGGGTGCGTTCGCGACGTCGCCCTCCCCGCCTGCGGCCAGCGCCAGCTGCTGCTGTTGCGGCTCACGCGCCGCGTTGCGTGCCGATCCCGCGGCAGCGCCCGGCGCGCCAGGCTCCGGTCCATCGCCGGAGGGACGGCGCAGCACCAGCGGGATCACCGGGGCCAGATCGGCATCGGGCGACACCTCGGCGGTCACGAGCGGAGGCCCGTCCGGATGCAGCGGCGTGACGTTGTCCGGCACAGGCTCAGGGGCCGCGACCGGCGTGGCCGGTGCTTCGCGGAAGGGCAGCAGCGCGGCATCGTTGCCGCCGCCCGCCTGCGCTTCGTCGAAGGCGTCGGCGCCGCTGCCGCGCCGGCTGTCCAGTGCCACCACGTTGGAAGGCTCCGCCTCCGGCGCGTTCGTCGTGCGGCCCGCCGTCGGGAAGCCGGCCTGCGTGGCCTCGTGCACCTGCGGCTTGATTGCGTTGTGCACGCGCAGGTAGCCCTTGGCGAATACCGGCGAGGCGAAGCCGCTGGCATTCATCGCCAGCATCGCGAACTGGCTGCTGCGCTCGCCGGGCGCGAGCTGGTCCCAGTTGTCGTGCAGGTAGCGCGCGCCCTCCTCGAAGGCATAGGCGCTGCCTGCGTCGAGCGGCCCCACCTTCTTCAGCAGGCCTACCGGCAGCTTCGCGAAGGGGCGCGCCATCGCCGAAGCCGGCTGGCCCCAGGCCTGCGCGCTTTGCGTGTAGCGCTCGAAGTCGGCGAAATGCTTGCCGGCCAGCGCCGCGTTGCCGCCCTCCTTGCCCGCTTCCTTGAGCGCGGCCTGCAGCGCATTGCGCGCACGCATGGCCTGCATCGTCGCGCGGGTGGAGGCGCCGACCACCGGCACGGCCGCGACCGACAGGCCCAGGTTCAGCCAGTCCAGCCGCGCCTGCGTGCTGGTGAAGGGATTGATGTCCTGCCCATGGCTGCCCTGCTTGTAGAGGCTCTGGGCCGAGGTCACGGCGCCGTAGCCGGCCGCCAGCAGCGTGAGCGAGCCGGCGGCCAGCATGACGCCGGGCGCCGACAGCGTGCCGAAGGAGCCGACCGTGAGCACCACGCCCGCCACCAGGCCCACGCCGCCCACCACCCAGTCGATGTGCGAGGTGCGCCTGAAGGTCTCCCAGCCGGTCTCGGTGCGCGCGTCGCCGGTGTAGAGCTCGACGTTGCCGCGGTCGTCGAGCGTGAAGTTGCCGTCGCTCGGCATCGCCAGCTTCACGCCTTCCACCGGCAGGCTGTTGTTGGCGCGGTAGTCGTCCAGGCTGTCGTAGGTCCAGGCCTGCTCGTCGACGAACTCCATCTCCTTGCCGCGCGGATCGTCCTTGTTCTCGACCTTGAAGACGGCGGTCTTGACGACGCCGCCCTTCTCCGTGGCGTACACCACCGGCAGCACCGTCACCTTCGCATGCGCGCCGCCGTCCTTGATGATCTGGTCGACGATCTTGTCGCGCATCTCCTTCTGCTCCTTGCCCAGGCCGCCGTAGAGGTCCTGGGTGCGGCGCAGCCGCTCGTTGGTGGCGGGCGCGTCGGGGTCGAGCTCGGTGGTGGGCTGCCAGCCCAGCGCGTTGGCCACCGTGTTGGCCAGCTGGGTGCGGTTCTCCATCTCCGTGGGATCGCCGCCGTACTGCACGAAGTGGCTGTTGATGATGGACTGCGCCATGCGCGCCGGGTCCTTGTCGAAGAGCTTGTAGAGCGCGCGCGGGTCGTCGTGCTGCTCGGGGCTCAGGTTCTCGGCGATGTACTGGTACTCGCGCGCCGCGGCCTCCTGGTTGGCGCCGGCAGCCAGCATGCGGTCGGCGAAGCTGCTCTTCGTCTTGGCGGCCTCCAGCGCCTTCGCGGTGTCGCTGCCGCTGTCCGACAGGCCTGGATGCGTACTCTTCCAGTCGTCGTGCGACTTCTGCGCCGCGTCGAGCTCGCGCGCGGCCACCTGCTTGTAGTGCTGGTTGCGGGTGGTGTACCAGTCGTTGCGCGCGGTCTCGGCCTTGGCATGCATCTCGTCGGCGTACTCACGCGGCGGCTTGGCGTAGCTCGCGTTGGGGCGGCCGGCGCGCTCGTTGGCCTCGTAGAGCTGGCGCGTGCGGTTGGCTTCCTGCCACAGCATCACGGCATCCACCGCCTTCTGCTCGGCCAGTGCGATGTCGCGCTCGGCCTTGGCGTCGTCACGCGCCTGGGTCAGCTGGGTCTTGTCGCCGGTGCCGCCATCGAGCGCGCGCTGGGCATCGGCCAGCTTGCCGTTGGCGTCGACCACCTTCTGGTCGACCGCCTTCTTGCGCGGGCCCAGGTCGTCGGTGAAGTTCAGCGTGGGCACCGGCTTGCCGTCGGGTCCGACCAGGGGCGGCGCGTCCTTCGCCGGCGGTGCGTCGGCGGCCATCTGCTTGCGCTCGGCGAGCACCTGGTCGCGCGCCTCCTGCGCTGCGATCAAGCGGCCGCCGCCCACGCTCTTGTCGGTATTGGTGGCGTTCCAGAGCTCGGCGGTCGCCGGGTTCATCTTGTACGTGCCCTTCTGGACCACGTAGTTGGTGAACATGTCGCTCTGCCGGCCGAGCACCTCGGAGTTCTTCTTGAAGGTGACGGTGTAGCCGCCGCCGCAGGGGTTGTAGCGGACCTCCACGTCCTCCGGCGAGATGCCCCTGGGCAGGCCGTCGGCCTTCACCCCGCCGTCCTTGCCCGGCACGATGTTCCAGGTCGGGTCGTAGTTGTCGGGGTAGATGTCGGTGGTGACCGTGTCGCCGTAGTTGCCGTTGTTGCGCGTCTCGTTGAACGCGCTGAGCTGCGGCTTCGCGAAGGACGCGGTCGCATACGCATAGGGCGCGCCCAGGCTGGCCTGCTTCGCATGCTCGAGCTCGAGCCGGGTCTCGTAGTCGCGCACGTCCAGGTCGAGCCGGTCGTACTTGTTCTGCGCCGTGTCGCGCTCGGCCTGGGTGGCCTTGCTGTCGGGCGCAGTGAGCCGCGTGACCTCGTCCTCCTGGTCCTTCAGCGCCTTGCGTGCTGCCGGCAGCTTGTTGTCGGTGATGTCCGCCTCTTCCTCGGCGGTGAGCGCAGGCTTGGCCTCGTCGGCCCCGCGCTGGGCGTTGCGCGCCTTGGTCTTCAGGTCCGCCAAGTGCTTGGGGTCGACCGCCTTGCCGGCCGCCTGGTCGTACTGCGCCTGGCGCCAGTCCTGCATGGCCTTGAGCGCATCGGCATCCTTCTGCGCATCGGTCTGGTTCTGCAGGGCCACGCCCATCTGCTCGGCCGTGGCCGACGGCGCCCACACGCCCTGCACGCCGGGCGGCGGCGTGGGCTTGCCGAGATTCGCCTGCGTGGTCGCCACCGTGTTGTTGGCATCGTTCAGGCGGCTGTTGATTCCGTCGGCGTCGCCGGTGAAGCGCGCCGGGTCGATCGTCGGCCCCTGCCCCTGGCTGCCGATCAGGTCGTTCTGTACTTCCTGCAGCGTGCTGGCCGCGGTGTCGGCCTTGGCGTTGGCGGCATCGGCCTTCTGCTGCGCCTCCCACAGCCGGGCCGTGACCGGGTTCATCTCGGTCTTGCTCTCCTCGCCGTTGATGTCGAAGACGTAGTACCACTTGCCGTCGATCTCCTTGACCTGCTTGGCCATCTCGCTGCCGGGCGTGACCTCGAAGGTCCAGTCGTAGCCCTCGGGCAGCTCGGTGGTCTCGTAGTCGTCCTGCAGGAAGCCGCCGTGGTGCTTGACCTTGTAGGGCTGGGGCTGCTTCTCCTTCTCGGCTTCGTAGGCGGCCTTTGCATCGCGCAGCTCGGCCGCGCTGTCGCTGCGCTCCAGCTCCGCCTTGGCGTCGTCGAGCGCCGCATGCATGATGTCGCGCGCATCGATGGCCAGGTCCAGCGCGTCCTGCGCTGCGGCCAGCTTCTTCGGGTCGTTGCCGGCCTTGGCGAGCTCGTAGGCCTTCGAAGCCTCGCTCACCTCGAGGTCGGCCACCTGCGCGTTGTAGTCGGCGTTCACCGAGCCGACGAAACTCTGCGTCTTGTTCGGGTCCTTCGGGTCGGGCGCGGTGCCGCCGTAAGTGCGCACCAAGCCGCCCTGCCGGTCGTTGGCCTCGTTGGAGAGCTTGCGCAGGCGCGTGGCCTCGTCCTTGGCGTTCTGCTTGGCGGTGATGATGGTGTCGTTGCTGCCGGCCCCCTTGCCGAAACTCTTGGAATAGGCCTCGGCCTTGTCGGCGGCGGCATCGGCGTCCTTCGCGGCCTGGCGGCCGTCGGCCACCTGCTTCTCGCCGTCCTTCTGCACGGTGTACTGCTCGCTGCGCAGCTGCCGCATCGCGGGGCTCTCGGCCTTGACGGCGTCCTTCGCCTGGTCGAGGTACTTGTCGATGCTGGAGGGATCGATCTCCTTGCCCTTCTCCACTGCATCGCGCAGCTTGGCGGCCTGGGCCGCGATCGCCTTGTTCGGGTCCTCGCCCTGCGCCTGGGCCTGCACGGCCGCCTCGCGCATGTCCTGCGCGGCAGCGGCCTGCCATTCGTCCACCGCTCCGTTGAGCTTGGCCAGGTCCTCCGCCTTGGGATCCTCGCCGCGGGCCTGGGCGTCGAACACCGGCTTGGCGGCCTTCTCGGCCTTGTCGAGCAGGGCCTGGGTCTGCGGGTCGGCAGGCCGTTCGGCGGCGGGCGCGGCACCGGCCGGCGCGTCGTAGAGGGCCACGGTCTTCTTCGCGGCATCGACCTCGCTCTGCGCCGCGCGCGTGCCTTCGGAGGGATCGTTCTGCGGCCGGCGCTGGCGCACGTCGTCCAGCTTGGAGTCGGCCAGGGTCTTCTCCTTGTCGCGCAGGCTGGCCGTGGCCTCCTTCTTGAGCGCGTCGGTCTCGTCCTTGTCGGACTGGGTGCGCAGCTTCTCCGCGTCGGCCTGGTCGATCTTGTCCTTGCTCTTGGCCGCCTTGGCCTCGGCCGCCTCCGCCGCCTTGCGCGCCTCGTCGGCCTTCTTGCGCGCCTCTTCCGCGAGGCGCCGCGCTTCCTCGGCGCGGCGCTTGGCCTCCTCGGCCGCGCGGCGCGCCGCCTCCTCCGCGCGCCGTCGCGCTTCCTCGGCGGCACGCAATGCGGCCGCGTTGTCGATCGCGGCCTGGCCTGAGAGTTGGGAGGAACCGGCGGGTGCAACCATGGTGGTGTCTTGGTGTTGTTCAGTTTTTTGAAGGAAGGGGCCTGGCGGCAGGGGTGCGGAGGCAGGCGGTGCCGTGGATAGGCCCGGTGCCCTCACCCCAGCCCTCTCCCAGAGGGAGAGGGAGCAAGACCGCCTGCGCGCGGGTGAGGGCAACCGGACCTCCGAGGTGCACGCAACCCCCGCACACCCCCAAGCCCGGCATGCGGTGCGGGTCGGGCGATCCCCTCTGCGGTGCCGAGGAGCGCAGCCTTTCGCGGATCAGGGCTCGCGACTGTCTGAGCGAAGCGAGTTTGAGCGAGACCCCGCGAAAGGCGAGCACCGCAGGGAAGCCCCGAAGGGGCCGCCGCAGTGGGGTCGACCGGCCCGCACCGCTTGCCGGGCGTGCATCCAACGACGGACCCCATCGGCTGCTACAGGCCACTTACTCAACCCCTTGCGCCCAACGCAGCAGCTTGGCCACGGGCGCAAACAAGGAACGCGGAATGGCCTGGTCCACCGGCACCTCCGCATAGAGCCGTTCGGCCAGCTGCGGCTCGAACTCCATCGGCACCAGCCCCTCCCCCGCATGCCGCCGGATCTGCGCCGCGACATCGCCCTCGCCGCGCGCAATCACCCGCGGCAGGTCCTTCTCGCCCAGATACTGCAGCGCCACCGCGGTGCGCGCCGAATGGATCACCGCCGAGGCCATGCGCACCCGGTCGCCCAGGCTCGCATACACCGCCTCGAAATGGGCCGAGCGGCGCCGCGACTGGTTGAGCGGGTCGCCCTCGACCTCCTTGTATTCCTGGCGCAGCTCCTCGATGGACATGCGCTGCTGCTTCATGAACTCGTAGTGCTCGTGCGCGTAGTCCACCATCGCCATCAGCGCGTAGATCACCACCGCCCAGCCGAAGGCCACCAGCACCATGTGGGCCGCGGCGCGCATGATGGTGCCGGGGAAGGCATAGCCCAGCTTCAGCGCGCTGTCGACGAAGCCGCGCACCACGATGTACATCAGCGCCGCGAGCAGGATCGTCTTCACGCTCATTTTCAGCAGGTTGATGAGGTTGCGCGTCGAGAAGATGCGCTTGGCGCCCTCGGCCGGGTTCATGCGGTTGACGTCGGGCTTGATCCGCTCCCACGCCGCCACCCCGCCCACCTGGAACAACGAGCCTGCGATGCCCGCCACCGCGGCGATGCCCATGATGGGCAGCGTGCCCCACAGCAGCGCCTCGCCCGTGTGCAGCAGCAGCTCGGCGAAGCGGTCGTCGGGCCGCGTCAGCAGCGCGGCGCTGGTGGCATGCAGCCACAGCTCGCGCAGGAGGCTGTAGAGCGTCTCGCCGCCCAGCCAGACCGACACCAGCACCACCGCGAACACGGTGGTGGAGGCGACATCGGCGCTGAACACCACCTCGCCCCGCTTGCGCGCATCGCGCAGGCGCTTGGGGGTGGGCTTCTGGTCCTTCTCGGCCATCGTTGGCTACAGCGTTGCCCTCAAGAAGTCGAGCACCCCGTTCTCCGGCCGCAGGAATTCCTGCAGCGACTCGTACACGAAGAAGACGAAGAGCAGCATCATCAGATGCGCCAGCAGGCTCTTGAGCGGCTGCGAGAACACGAAGACGTTGAGCTGCGGCGCCACGCGGCTGATCAGGCCCATGCCCAGCTCGACCAGCAGCAGCACGAAGATCACCGGCGAGGCGAGCTTCACGATCCACAGGAACAGCGTGTCGCCCTGCCGGATCGCGAACTGCTCCAGCACCGCGCCCACGTTGGGGAAGAAGGAGCCCACCGGCCACAGCCGGTACGAGTCGACGATCACCCCCAGCATCGCCAGCAGCCCGCCGGCCGCGACGAAGAGCGTGATCACCAGCCAGCCCAGGAACTCGCCCGTGGGCCCGTTCTCGTGGCCGGCCACCGGGTCGAAGAAGGAGGCGTTGGCCGAGCCGGTCTGGAAGTCAATCAGGTCGCCCACGCTCTGGATCGCCCAGATGAAGATGCCGAAGCCCAGGCCCAGCAGCAGGCCGATCAGCGCCTCCTTGCCGGCGATCAGCACCCAGGTGCCGATGCCCACCTCGGGCATGGCGCCGGCGGCGGGCGACATGAAGATCGCGAGCATCAGCAAGAGGCCGTTGCGCACGATCCCGGTCATCATCCCGCCCGACAGGAAGGGGACGACCGCGAAGATCGCGAACAGCCGCGGCAGCGTCAGCACCACGGACGAGAAGAACTTCTCGATGTTGGCGAGCTCGAGGGCGCTTTCCATGGCTACACGGTTCTTCGCGCGGCCCAGGCCTGTGAGGCCGCTTCTTCGGCGGCCTCATCCTGGCGCGTCTCCTGCAGGGCCAGACGCTCGGCGCGGGCGCGCTGCTGCATCTGCTGCGCTTTCTCGAGCTCGCCGCTGGCGTCGCGCAGCGCCTGGCGGCTGCGGGCCAGCACCTCTTCGCGCTGCGCATGGAACTCACCCGCCTGCACCGCCTGCTCGTGGGCCTGCGCGATCTGCGCATCGAGCGCGCCGCTCCAGGCGCCGGCATGGCGCAGCTGCGCGACATTGCATTGCCCGCCGGCCAGCGCGCCGACCGTGGCCTGCCAGTGCGCGGCCTTGCTCCGAACCTGCTGCTCGCGCCAGGCCTCGGCCTGCAGAAGCTGCGCATGGCTCTGCTCGGCCGCCTCGCGGTCGCGCGCGACCACCCCCAGGGCGGCGGTCTTCTGGCGCTCGCGCACGTCGATCAGCAGCTTCAAGTCGATGCTGTTGGCGTTGCTGCTGCTCATGATCAGGCCTCCTCCTGGAAGCGCTGCAACGCGGCCAGGCAGGCCTCGTAGTCCTGGCGCGCGTCGGGCGGCTGCGCAAGAAAATTCAGCATCGCGGGCCGGGCCCGGATGGCCGCGTCCGCCAGCGCATCGCTGCCCGCCTTGTACTCGCCGATCTGCACCAGCAGCTCCATCTCCTGGTACTTGGCCAGCAGCCCGCGGAAATGCGCCGCGGCCTCGCGGTGCGCGCGCGATGTCACCAGCGGCATCACGCGGCTGATGCTGGCCAGCACGTCGATGGCCGGGTAACGGTTGGCCGCGGCCAGCTTGCGCGAGAGCACGATGTGGCCGTCGAGGATGGAGCGCACCTCCTCGGCGATCGGGTCGTTCTCCTCGTCGCCTTCGGTCAGCACCGAGTAGACGGCGGTGATCGAGCCCGTGCGGCCCTGCCCCGCGCGCTCCAGCAGCTGCGGCAGCATCGAGAAGATCGAGGGCGGGTAGCTGCGCCGCGTCGGCGGCTCGCCGCTGGCCAGGCCGATCTCGCGCTGCGCGCGCGCAAAGCGCGTGAGCGAATCCACCAGCAGCAGCACCTTCTTGCCCTGGTCGCGGAAATGCTCGGCGATGGTGGTGGCCACATAGGCCGACTTGATGCGCTCCATCGGCGGCCGGTCGGAGGTGGAGACCACCATCACCGTCTTCGCCAGGCCCTCGGGGCCCAGGCTGTGGGCGATGAACTCCTGCACTTCGCGCCCGCGCTCGCCGATCAGCGCGATCACGTTGACCTCGGCGCTGGAGCCGCGCGCCAGCATGCCGAGCAAGGTGCTCTTGCCCACGCCGGGCGGCGAGAACACGCCGATGCGCTGGCCTTCGCCCAGCGTCAGCAGCGCATCGACGGCGCGGATGCCGGTGGGCAGCGGCGCCTCGATCATGCGGCGCTCCAGCGGGCTCACGGGCTCGCGGTGCACCGGCAGCTGGGCGCGCGTGGCAAGCGGGCCGCGCCCGTCGATGGGCTGGCCCAGTGCGTCGAGCACCCGGCCCAGCAGCGCATCGCCCACCGGGCAGGCATGGCCGCGGCCGGTGGGCAGCACCTCGGTCAGCGCCGAAATGCCGGTGATGGGGCCGAGCGGCGTGAGGATGGCGGTGTTGCCGCGAAAGCCCACCACCTCGGCCAGCAGCGGCGGCTCGCCCGGCGTGACCAGCTCGCACAGCTCGCCCACGTGGGCCTGGATGCCGGAGGCGTCGATCAGCATGCCCACCGCCTTGCTCACGCGCCCGCGCATCGCCACCGGCGTGATGCGGCCGAAGGCCTGTTCGAGGTCGGCGACGATGTCCAGGGCGCTGGCGGCTGGGCCCTGGGTCATTGGAGAACAACCTTCGCCTTCAGCTGCGGTGCGAGCGCCTTCGGGCGGCCGGGCGGCGCTCATGGCGCGGCTCCTGCCGCCGGCAGCAGCCCGCCGCGCTCCACCGCGCGACGGAAGGCCTCCAACTGGGCCTCGACGCCGATCTCCAGCACGCCCGAGGCGGTCTGCACCACGCAGGCGCCGGGCTGCAACGAAGGGTCGGGCGCGAGGCTCAGGCTCATGGTCCATTGCGCCTCGTGGCGCAGCCGGGCCAGCACCTCGCGCAGGGTCGCCTCCTGCGCCGGCGCGACGCGCACGGTGACGAAAGGCTCGCTGCGGATGAGCGTGTCGACGCGCAGCAGCGCGGCCTCGAAGAGCGCGGCCGGATCGGCACCGGCGATGAACTGCCCCACCGCCTTGACCACGATCTGCGCCATCGACGTGCGCAGCGCCTGCATCTGGCGCTCCGCCGCCAGGGCCTCGGACACCAGCTGCGTCGCGTACTCGGCCTTGGCCTGCTGCAGGCCCTGCTCGTAGCCCTGGCGGCGGCTGGCCTCCGCCTCCTGCTGCGCCTGCTGCGAGATGCGCCGCGCCTCGCGCCGCGCCGTCTCGACCACGGCCGAGGCATCGAGCAGGGCCGCGTACTCGTGTTCCTTGAGCACCTTGCGCTCGCTCAGGAGCTGCAGGTTCTCGGTGGTGATCAGAAAAGCCAGTCCCATTGCGGCAGTCTTTCGGGAACGATGCAGGAGAGCATCAGCTCGTGGAGTTGGCGGGCCTGGCGCGGCTCGAACTGCGGCAGCGCCAGGGAAGAGACGCGCCGCGGGAGCTTGTGCTGCAGGCGGCGCAGCACCGCCTCGCCCTCGGGCGCGAAGGCGCCCAGCAGCAGGCGGTGGCCACGCTCCAGCACGATGCGGCCGGCGGCGATGGGGCGCTGCTCCAGGGCCGAGTGGTTCATGCGCAGCTCGCTGAGCTGCGGCACGCGGTCGAGCACGAAGTCCACCGCGTCGGCATCGAAGCGGCAGGCCTGGCGGCGCAGTTGCCGGCCCGCGCCGGCGCGCAGCCGGAACAGCGGCAGGTGGGCGCAGAAGCCGAGGTAGGCGGCGAGCCGGCGCAGCGCCCGCGCATCGAGCAGCGCCAGGCGCTTGAGGCGCGAATCGAAGTTGTAGTCCGCCGAGGACGGCGGCGCCTGGTCGCGCCGCAGCAGATCGGCCAGCACGGCGCGGCCGCCCTCCCCCAGGCGCGCCGGCACGCGGTGCTGCGCCGGCCAGTGGGCGGGCAGCCAGCTGGGATGCAGATCGTGCTCGGGATGCAGGTTGAAGCGCATCACCAGGCGCACCAGGGTCCATCGGGCCGGGGGCGGCCTGGGTGGGCTGGGTGCGGTGGCGGACATTGCGTCGACGGCTCCCTCAGCGCCTGAAGACCTGGCTGCGCGACCAGCTACGCCAATCCAGACCTTGGCGGCGCAGAAGGCCGGGAAGCACCATGAGGCACACGGCGGCCGCGAGCAGCAGGCCCAGCAGCAGCATGGCGGTCTGCGTGGAGAACAGGCCCAGCACCAGCGGCTGCGTAGCGGCGTTGGTCGCGGGCGTCGCCGCCGACCGGCGCGCCTCGAAGAGCGAGAGCGAGACCTGGTCGTGCGTCAGGCCTTCGATGCTGTGCGCCACCATGTCCTTCACCGCCGGCGCGAGCAGGCGCAGGTCCACATCGGGCCGGTGCTTGATGAAGACCGCGGCCGACGAGGGCCGGATCTTCTCGGACAACGGGTCGTTGGCCAGAATGACCACGTGCACGCGCGCCGCCACCACGCCATCGACATTGCGCAGGGTCTGCGACAGCTCCTGCGAGACGGCGTAGATGTAGCGCATGCGCTCCTCGGAGGGCGTGGACACCAGGCCCTGCTTCTGGAACACCTCGCCCATGGTGGTGTAGCGCTCGGCCGGCAGGCCCTGCGTGCGCAGCACGTCGAGGGCCTGGCCCAGGCGGCCCTGCTCCACTTCGACCTGCCAGCTCGTGCCTTCGAGCTTGCTCTTGGCGGCGTCGATGCCCTCGCCCGACAGGGCGGCCACGATCTCGTTGGCCTCCTGCTCGTTGAGGTTGGAGTACAGCGGGACCTTGCAGCCGGCCAGCGCGAAGAGCAGCAGCAAGGCGGCCAGCCAGCGGATGCGGGCGATGAAGGCGATGGGCTTCACTGGCCGCCTCATTGCTGGTTCTTCAGCAGCGTGCCGAACAGGCTGGTCGCGGCGCTGGCCAGCCCGGTGGAGATGTGCATCTTGGCGAACATCATGTGCGCCTCCATCGCGTGGTCGGTCATCACGAACATGGTCTTGATCGGGTCCGACAGGTCGATGGACTCGAGCATGCTGTGGCGCATCTCCTCGTAGGAGCGCACGTTGCCCGAGAACTGCGCGGCCAGCGACTTGGCCGCATCGCCGATGGCGCTGGGGCCGGCCAGGGCCGGCGGCGGGGCCTGCACGCCCTGCATCATGTTGGCGAACATGCGGGTGTCGCCCGGATCGAAGCGGGAGCCGCTCGTGTTCTGTTGCTGCTGCTGCGCCGCGCCGGGCCCGGCGACTTCGGGCGGCGGCGCGCTCGCGGCGGCCGACGCGATGGGATCGGTCATGGTTCAGCTCCTGGTGAAAAGGGAAATGCCTGCACGCGGCCTTGCGGCCTCGTGCAGGCCTGGACCATCAGGACGACTTCGCCGACTGGCGGATGTCGTTGCCGGTGGACTTGGCCACTTCGCCGCCGGCGGCGCTGGCACCGTTCACCGTGTGGGCGGTCGAGGCCGCACCCTGGATGCTGGTCGATGCCGCCATGCTGGCGGACATCAGGCGCGCGTTGTCGGCCGCGGCCTGATTCATTTGCTGGATCGAGTTGTCGACAGAGCCTGCCATTTCATTTCTCCTGGTTGATGGGGAATCACTGCGGTTTGAAAGCCCCGTCCGGGTAGGACGAAGCCATTCCACGCGGCGCGCAGGGTCGCTGTCGCCGCATGAAATCGGGGCGCGGGCATCGGGTGCGTGGGTGGGCGCATCTCGTCACCTCGCAGGTTTGCCGTTGTTGGGCACGCCGCCGCTCAGGACCAGCCCGTCGGCGTCGATGCGCTTGAGTTCGGCGCCGGAGCGCAGCACCGAGCCCTCGTAGTAGCGATTGCCGTTGGACAGCTGGATGTGGCGCAGGCCGTTGCCGTCCTCGGTGATGCTCACCATGCGCGCTGGCAGCACGCTCTGCCAGCCTTGCCACTGCGCGCGCAGGTCGGCGTCCTTGTTGTCGGGCTGCGGCTTCTCGCGGTATTGAACCTTGTCGGAAACCAGCACGGCCGGATGCAGGTCCTCGCTCAGGCGCCGGATCTTCTGGCGCACCGAAGCATCCTCCACCGTGCCGCTCAGCACCAGCCGGCCCTGGCCCGTGTAGGTGACGGCCACGCCGGGATCGCCCACGTAGCGCCGCGCCTGCTCAACCATGTCCTCGGCCGAATGCACGTTGACGGCGACCTTGCCGCCGAAGGGCGCCACCGCACGCTGCAGCGTCTCGCGGCGCTGCTTCGACTCGACATAGCCCTTGACGCTGAACTGCCCGCCCGGCGCCGCGACCACCTCGACTTCCGGGAAGGGCGCGAGCGCCTTCTCCACCTCTGCCAGGTTCACGCGGCCCAGGCCGGCCGCGGATGCGCCGCGCTCGCCGCCCACCCACAGGGCCGCGAGGCCGAGCACGGCCAAGAGCGCCACGATGCCGCCGGCCCAGTAGCCCACGCGCGGCCCGCGGCGCTGCGGCGCCAGCGCGGCCGCCTGCGCCGCGGCCGCGGCATCGGGCGCGGCGGCGAACATGCGGTCCTCCTGCACGGCGGCCGGATAGCTGCGGTCGAGCTGGAAGTCGATCTGCCCCACGCTCACGATGTCGCCGGCCACCACGCTGCGGCGCGGCTGCTGCATCTCCTCGCCGTTGAGCCGGGCCGAGGCGGTGCCCAGGCGCTGCATGGAGACGACCAGCTCGCCGACGGTGAAGACGAGGTGGCGCGGCAGCACGTCGCCGCCCGGCAGCATCACCTCGCACTCGCCGCCCGAGCCGAGCACGTTGATGCCGGGCTTCAGCGCAATGGTGCGGCCCTTGACCGCGCCGCTCAGGAAGCGCAGGCACCAGCCGGCGTTGGGGGCCGGCGCGGGGTCGAAGGCGGGGTCTTCACGCATCGCCGTCACTCTCCGGGCGTCGCCGCCGTCGGCGTCGTCATCGACACGGGCGTGGTCTTGGGCGCCGGCGCGGGCGCGGGCGTCGAGATGGGCCCCAGCGGCAGCACCGGCGCCGAAGCCGCGGAGCCCGGCACCACCAGGCGCGGGGTCAGCAGGTAGAAGCGCTCCATGTTGATCTGCTTCTTGTCGCTGTACTTGAAGAGGTTGCCGACGCCCGGGATGTCTTTGAGCACCGGCACGCCGGTGGTCGCGTTGGTGCGCTCTTCCGACGAATAGCCGGCGATCAGCAGGCTCGCGCCCTCGTCCACCAGCGCCTGCGTATTGACGGTGCGGCGTCGCACGATCGGGATACGGTCCACGGCCTGGCTGCTGAGGTCGCCGTCCACGATGTCGATGGACATCATCACGCCGCGGCCGCTCTTCTCCTCGATGATCAGCGGCGTCACGCGCACCGCGGTGCCTGCGGTGATGCTGAAGAGGCCCGCGTCCTGGAAGCCGTCGACGCGCACGTAGAACTCGCTCAGGTTCTCGAGCACGGCCTCGGTGTTGTCCAGCGTCATCACCTTGGGCCGCGCGACGAAGTTGGCGTCGCCGTTGGTGGCCAGCGCCGTGACGCGGGCCAGCAGGTAGTTGCGCGCACTGTTGCCGATGGCGGCGGTGAGCATGCTGCCCAGCGGCGTCACCGGCTGGCCGCTGGCGTTGAAGCCGCCGATCTGGCCGGCCTCGGAGGTCGCGCTGTCCCAGGTCAGCGGGCCGCGATCGCCGCGGCCGGTCTGGAAGTCGCCGTGGCGGCCGTGCAGGCGCCAGTCGATGCCCAGGCTGCTCAGGGTGTCGGAGCTGATGTCCATGATCGTCACTTCGATCTCGATCAGCCGCGGGCGCACGTCCATCGATTCGATGAGGCGCTGGTACTGGCCCATGCGCTCGGGCGTGTCGCGCACCAGCACCGCGTTCATGCGGGTGTCGGCCTGGAACTGGGGCAGCTCGTTGCCGAAGGCGGCCGGCATGCTCGCGCCGCCTGCGTCTGCGCTCGCCGGCCCCACGCCCGGCATCTCGATCTTGGGCGCGTTGATCGACTCGCCGCTGCGCAGCTTGATCTGGCGGTTGGGTCCGACCGAGAAAGGCGCGCTGGGCCCGCGGCCGGCGCTGCTGCCGGGCGCGTTGCCGTTGCGGCCGTAGAGGCTGCGCAGCACGTTGGCCACGCCGGGGATGACGGTCTCTTTGCCCGAGCGGTTGATCTTGAAGTCGGCGGCCCAGGCGTACTTCAGCGGGAACAGCCGGATCTCCGCGCCATCGGCCAGCGCGCTGCGCTGGTCGGCGAGCTTGACCGCCTGGCGCACCATCTCGACATAGCGCTTGGGCCCGGTCACATGCACGCTGGCATCGCTCTCGCTGATCGACAGCGGATAGCGCTCGTCGGAGATGCGCAGGCGCACCAGCGTCTCGGCGATGCGGCTGGCGTTCTCGGGCGCAATCGGCAGCACGTCGCTGCGCGAGTCGGCCGCCAGGTCGATGTAGAGGAAGGCGCCGTCGTAGTACCAGGTCAGCCCGTTGACCGCACACACGCTGTTGAGGATGTGCTGCGCCGGCCCCGAGAACTTGCCGCTGATCACGCCGCTCACCTTCGGATCGATCACCGCCGTGATGTTCTGCGAGGAGGCGAGCTCGCGCAGGAAGTCGGGCATCGGCTTCTCGTTGGCGACGATCTGGAAGGGCCGGTTGCTGCTCCAGCGCAGCTCGGCCGCCGAAGCGGGCTGCGCGGCGGCGAGCAGCAGCGTGGCCAGGCCCAGCAGCAGCCAGGCATGCTGCCCGGCCCTGCGGGCCTTGCGTATGGGCATGACGACCATGGCCCAGCTCACGGCAATGAAGTGAGCGTGTGGAAGGCACGCTCGGCGAAGCGCATCACGTCGCGGCCCAGCCAGCCGGCGGTGGCGATGATGGCGACCATCACCGCGATCATCCGGATCGACTGGCCGATGCTCTGGTCCTGCACCTGCGTCACCGCCTGCAGCACCGCCACCACCAGCGCGGTGACGGTGGCCACCACCACCACCGGCAGCGAGATCCAGAGCACGAGCAGCAGGCCCTCGCGGGTGATGTCCAGGATGTTCTGCGGTGTCATGGGGCTGGTGGGTTCGCTCTGTGCGCAGGGGGCGGTTCATCGATCAATGGGCTTGCGGGTTGGTGACCCAGCCCACCGGCTGCAGGGCCACGTCTTCGTCGACTTCCTGATAGGACAGCACCGGAAGCTGGGGCGCGACCGGCTCGATCAGGGTCTTGACGTAGCGGCGCACGTCGGAAGACGCGATGGCCACCACGCGGTTGGCGGTCGAGCCGAGGATGCGGCGCACCTGCTCGCGGATGTCCTGCGTCACGGCCGGGCTCAGCAGCAGCAGGTTGCCGCGCGGCGAGCGCTCGACCGCGTTCTGCACGCGCTCGAGCAGGCTGGACTCGAAGAGGATGGCCTCGAGCTGGCGGCTCGGGCCCACGTAGCGGCTGGTGATGTAGCGGCCGAGGTGGATGCGCACCAGCTCGGTCAGCGCGATCGAGTCCTGCTCTTTGGGCGCCCAGATCGCCAGGCATTCGAAGATGGCGTGCAGGTTGCGGATCGGGATGCCCTCCTGCAGCAGCCGGCGCAGCACCTCGGCGATGCGCTGCGGCGAGGCCACGCGCGCCACCTCGGCCGCGAGCTCGGGCGCATCGCGCTGCACCGAATGCAGCAGGCGCTGCACTTCCTGCAGGCCGATCAGCTCGCGCACGTTGCGGCGCACCGCATGGTCGACGTGCAGGCCCACCACCTCCTCCGCCTCCCAGGTCCGCAGGCCGGGCTGCGCGCCCTGCACCCACACCACGCGCGCGAAGGGGCCGAAGGGTTCGGCCACCTGCGCGCCTGCGGGCGGCGTGGTGGCCTCGGCCGGGTCGAGCAACTGCCAGCCCGGCTGGAGCAAACCTTCGGATACCACCACGTCATGCACCAGCACCTGATAGCCGTGCTCGGGCAGGCCGGCCGCATGGGCCAGCTGCAGGCGCGGGAACACAGGGCCCAGGTCGGACTCGACGGCGGTCTTCACGCCGGCAAGCTGCTGGTCGAGCGCATGGCGGTCGACCGAGCCGCGCAGCGTGTCGGACAGCCGCACGGCCAGCGGCGAGGCGATTGCATGGCCGCTCTCGCCCTCCTCCTCGGCCACGCCTTCGCGGTGCGAGATCCAGCCCGGCGTGCGCCGCCGCTCGCGCACGCTGCGCATCGCGAAACCCAGGCCGATGATCACCGCCGCCAGCAGGCCGAACACCCACTTGGGAAAGCCCGGCACCACCAGGAAGCTGGCCACGGCGAGGCCCGCGATGATCAGCGCGCGCGGATGCGCCATCAGCTGCTCGCCGATCTGGCTGGCCAGCTGCGCATCGCGGCGCTCGCCACTCCCCACGCGGGTGATCACGATGCCGGCGGCGATCGAGACCAGCAGCGACGGGATCTGCGAGACCATGCCGTCGCCCACCGTGAGGATGGCGTAGCGCTGCAGCGCGCCGGAAAGCGTCATCTCGTGCATCAGCGTGCCGATGGCGATGCCCGCGAGGATGTTGACCAGCGCGATCACGATGCTCGCGATGGCGTCGCCCTTGACGAACTTCATCGCGCCGTCCATCGCGCCGTGCAGCTGGCATTCCTGCTCCAGCACCTGGCGCCGCTTCTGCGCCTGGGCCGAGGAGAGCACGCCGGCGCGCACGTCGGCATCGATGCTCATCTGCTTGCCCGGCATCGCGTCCAGCGCGAAGCGCGCCGCCACCTCGGCCACGCGCTCCGAGCCCTTGGCGATCACGATGAACTGGACGATGGCGATGATCAGGAAGACCACGCCGCCGACCACCACGTTGTTGCCGACGATCAGCTTGCCGAAGGTGTCGATGATGTGGCCGGCATTGGCCTGCAGCAGGATCAGCTTGGTGGAGGCGATGTTGAGCGCCAGCCGGAACAGCGTGGTGAAGAGCAGCAGCGAGGGAAAGGTGGAGAGCGACAGCGCCGAGGGCACGTACATCGCCACGATCAGCAGCACCAGGCTGATCGCCAGGTTGCTCGCGATCAGCAGGTCCAGGAGCGGCGTCGGCAGCGGAAGCACGAAGAGCGCCACCACCACCACCAGCAGGCCCGCGAGCAGCAGATCGTTGTAGCGGCCAGCGCTCGCGAACAGGTCGCGCAGGCTGCCGCGGTACGGCTGCAAGGATCGGGCGGGACTCGCCATGTTGTGTTGCTGTTGGAGTTTGCTGGCCTTGCGGACCGGCGCCACGCGCCGGCCTCGAACGTGAAAAAGATCACGTCGCGGCGCACTCTAAGTGGCAGCCTCTGTTTACGGCAACCACGAGTTCTCGTAGGAATCCGCACGCCTGTCGCATGGATGGCACTACGCATTTGCGTACTACCTGCGCCCGTTTGCTTTCGCTAAGCTGCGCCGCAATGCGACAGCGGCCCGCTGCCCGCGCGGAATGTGGACAGTGACAGGACCCAGCGATTTGTTCAACGAAAGCACGCATGCCCGCGCAGGCCGCTGAGCCGGTGACCGCGCTCGGCGAGGCGCGCGCGCTGCCGCGGGCCGAGCCTGCGAACGTGCGTGCGCTCAACCGCTTGTACGGCGCGGCGCCGCCGCGCGAGCTGGTGGCGCGCGACGTGCGCTATCGCCTCGCGTGGCGGCACGACGCGGGGCCGGTGCCTGCGGTGCGCGAGAGCTATCGATTCAAGCTCGGTGCGCACGCGGGCCACCTGGGGCTGGATGCACCGAGCCTTCAGGCGCTGCTGGGCGAGCGCCGCCTCGAGCTGCTGCCGCGCGAGCTGCGCTACATCCTGCTGGCCGATGCGCTGCATCCGGTGGCCGATGCGCTGGAGAAGGCGTTGCGCCTGCACTTCGAATGGCAGCCGCCGGAGGGCGGCGATGCCGTTGCGCCGACCTGCGATCCGGAACGCGCGGCCTTCTTCGTCGCCACCGCGGCCGAGGGCGGCGCGGTCTTGCGCGGCTTCGTCCAGTTCGACGATGGCGCGACGCTCGATGCCCTGGTGCCGGCCGATGCCGAGCGGCACGCGGTACGGCCGGGCGCCGCCTTCGATGCGCTGCGGCTACCCGTCCATTTCGTGATCGGCGGCACGCCGATCCAGCTGCGCGAGATCAACAGCATCCGCCCCGGCGACATCGTCGGCATCGAGCAATGGAGCTCCTCGGGCGCCGCGATCGTGGTCACGGCCGCGCTCGGCGGGCCGGCGGGCCGGCAGCTCACGGCCTTTGCCGAGGGCTCGCGCATCACCGTTCAGCAAACCAAAGACAGCGCCATGAAGCCAGACACTCCCGCCCCGACCGCCGCTGATGCCAGCGTCAACCTGCCGATCGACCGGCTCGATGCGCTGGAGGTCACGCTGCGCTTCGAGGTCGGCGAGCTGTCGCTGTCGCTCGGCGAATTGAAGAGCATCCGCGCCGGCCACGTGTTCGAGCTCGGCCAGCCGCTCAACCGCAGCCCGGTGCGCATCCTGGCGCACGGCAATGTGCTGGGCAAGGGCTACCTGGTGGCGGTGGGCGACCGGCTGGGGGTGCGCGTGTCGGAGTTCGCGCCCGGCGAAGTCTGAGCGGGCGGGCGGCAAAGATGCAGGGCGGACTCCCCGAACCCCTCACGCTGGTCGCGCTGATCGTCGCCTTCGGCGTCGCGCCCTTCGTGGCGCTGATGGTGACCAGCTACACCAAGCTGGTGATCGTCTTCGGCCTGCTGCGCACCGCGCTGGGCCTGCAGCAGACGCCCCCGAACATGGTGCTCAACGGCATCGCGATCATCCTGTCGGTCTACATCATGGCGCCGGTGGGCATGGACGTGGGCGATGCGCTGCGCAATCGAAACTTCGGCGCCAAGGGCGAGGGCCTCAACGACATCGTGGCGGTGATCGATGCGGCCAAGGCACCGCTCAAGGAGTTCTTGCAGAAGCACACGCACGAGCGGGAGCGGCAGTTCTTCCTGAAGTCGGCCTCCAACATCTGGCCGCAGGCGCGCGCCGAGCAGCTGCGTGCCGACGACTTCATGGTGCTGGTGCCGAGCTTCACGCTGAGCGAGCTGACGCGGGCCTTCCAGATCGGCTTCATCATCTACCTGGTGTTCGTGGTGGTGGACCTGATCGTCGCCACCGTGCTGCTCGCGCTGGGGATGTCGATGATTGCGCCGACGACGATTTCATTGCCGTTCAAGCTGTTGCTGTTCGTGATGCTGGATGGGTGGACGCGGCTGGTGCATGGGTTGGTGTTGTCGTATCGGTGAGCGGCTCGGCCCTAAGCAAGCACCACCGCCGTCGCCTCGACCTCGAACAGCATCCCATCCAGCGCCAGCCGCGGCACCGGCACCAGCGTGCACGCCGGCTTCGGCGCATCGCCCCAGACACGGTCGAGTTCCGCTCCGAGCACCTTCAGCCGCTCTTCGTTGTGGTCCACCACCAGCACCAGCAGCCGCGCCACATCCCCGGTCTCGGCTCCGACGGACGCGAGCGCGACACGCATGTTCGAGAGGGCCTGCCGCACCTGCGTTTCGAAATCGGGTGGCAGCTGCCCGTCCGTCGCCTCGCCGCCCTGCCCCGACACGAGCACGAACCGGTGTCCGGGCGGGACGTTCGCGAGGTGCGAGTAACCATTGGGGCCCGGGTCGTAGAGGCCGGCCGGGTTGAAGAGTTGAAAAGAGGTCATGCGTTTTCCATGATGAATTGAACATGTCGGGCCGAGAGGTGGTCGACCAGGCGATCGACGGCATGCTCGGCCTGCACCAGCGACTGTGCCAGCAGTTCGCCGCCGAACTCGTCGTACTCGACCGCGAGTTCGTGCACCTCCATGATGCCCATGTAGCCGAACACCGAGCGCACGCTGGCCTCCGTGTGGTTGAGATGCGCGATGCGCTCGCCCTCGCCGTAGCCAAAGTCGCCGCGCGAACCCAGCAGCACCAGGCGTTTGCCCGCATCGACCAGCAGCGGCCAGTACGGCACCTCGCCGCGCGCACGGTCGAAGCCGAAGGTGCGGCCCACGCGCACGATGTTGTCGATGTAGGCCTTGAACTGCGCGGGCACGCCGAAGTTGTACATCGGCACGCCCACCACGATCAGGTCGGCCGCGATCAGCTGGTCGACGAGACGATCGCTCTCGGCCAGGGCCTCGCCCATCCACGGCTCGCGTGCGTCCGGCGGCGTGAAGGCGGCGTGGATCCATGCGCCCGTGACGTGCGATGGCGGCCGGGCGCCGACGTCGAGGTAGTCGATGCGGTCCTGCGGGCGTGCCGCACGCCAGCGCTCGACGAAGCGCGCCGACAGCCGGCGCGTGTGGGAACCATGGGGGTCGATGCCGGAGCGGCCTGTCCGGGCGCTGGCGTCGATGTGCAAAAGCGTGCTCATGAAGAAGGCTTTCCTTGGAATCGATGGATGAACCTGGCTTGTGTGTCGTACCCTCGGGCGACACCCATGCCTGCATCGAATCTAGAGCTGCTTTCGTTGCGCCGCAAATGACGATTTCTCCTCGATGAATGAACTTAGCTCACCCATTCGGCCGCCTCGCCGGCTGCCGCCCCTGTCCGCGCTGCGGGCCTTCGAGGCCGCCGCGGCGCATGCCAGCTTTCAGCGCGCCGCAGCCGAGCTCTCGGTCACGCCCACCGCCATCAGTCACCAGGTGCGCGGCCTCGAAAGCACGCTGGGCCAGCCGCTGTTCCGGCGCCTGACGCGCCAGCTGGCGCTGACGCCCGCGGGCCTGCGGCTGTTCCATGCGCTGCGCGAAGGCTTCGACACGCTCGAAGCTGGCGTGCAGGCCTTGCGCGCGCGCGCCGAGGGCGAGACGGTCACGCTCACTGCCAACACCGCCTTCGTCGCCAAGTGGGTGCTGCCGCGCATCGCGGCCTTTCGCAGCGCCTGCCCCGGCATCGAGCTTCGGCTGCATGCGAGCGATACGCTGGTCGACCTGGCGCGCGGCGACGCGGACCTCGCGATCCGCTCCGGCCGGGGCGACTGGCCCGGCCTCGCGACGGCGGAGCTGATGGCCGAGCGCTATGCGCCCCTGTGCAGCCCCGCGCTGGGCCTGAAGCGCGCGCGGGACCTGCCGCAGCACCGCCTGATCCATTGCGACTGGCAGCCGAACGCGAGTGCGCCCGCGCGATGGCCGCGCTGGTTCGCGGAAGCAGGCCTGGCCATGCCGAAAGCCCGCTCGCGCGCGGCGGCCGCGGGCCTCAGCTTCTCGGACGAGACGCACGCGATGTTCGCCACGCTCGCGGGCCATGGCGTCGCATTGCTGAGCCTCACGCTCGCGGCCGAGGAGCTGCGCAGCGGCGCGCTGGTGCAGCCCTTCGGCCCGGCGCTCGACACCGGCCGCTATTTCCTGGCCACGGCCAGGGGCCGCGAGCGCGAGCCGGCGATAGGGGCCGTGTGGGCGTGGATCGCGGCGCAGGCCGGCCAAGCCTGAGCTTGAGCCGCCCGCGAGCTCAGAGCGAGACGAGCGTGTCGAAGCCGCCCCAGAACATGCGCTTGCCGTCGAAGGGCAAGGTCTTGGGGTCCATCATGTCGGCCAGGCGCGGATCGCCCATCACCTTGGCATTGACCTCGTCGCGGTGCGCGCGCGATTCGTACACGATGTACGAGAAGATGACGAGCTCGTCCTCCTTCAGGTTCACGGCCTGCGGGAAGGACGTCACCTCGCCGGGCTTCACATCGTCGGCCACGCACTCGCGGTACTCGAGGGCGCCGTGCTCGCGCCAGATCTTGCCCGCCTTGGTGGCCATCTCGCGGTACTGCTCGATGTTGCGCTTGGGGACCGGAAGAACATATCCGTCGATGTAAGCCATGCAGATCTCCTTGGGCTGGGTTGAAGGCAAACGGGGAAGGCAGTCAAGACAGCGTAGTGCGTGCCGGCACTATCGCAAGTGCCGGCACAGAAGCCCTGACGGCACCTCGCCCTTCCTCACCCTTGTGCGACATTCCTCGGAAATGTCCCCGCGGAAGGTGGACAAGCTTGTGGAAAACTGCGGGAGCAACTCCCCGAAGCCTTGTCCCACAAGGCTTGCCGCCGGATTGCCTGTTGAAGAAGCAGTGGGTTACAACCGAATGCAACAGGTACAACGAAGGGTTTACTTCTCGCGGAGCCAGGCCTCAGCGCAGGCCTCGAACAAGGGGATGCACTGGTCGACTTCGTCGTGCAGGAAGCGGCGCACACCTTCCCGCGCATGGCCGTCGAGGGCCAGCCAGGCCTCCCATAGGCGGCTGTCGGCAGGCGGCGGCGTCGCCTCCCAGACGAGCGCGACGATGGGCAGCGTCTCCGCTGGCGGCAGATCGGACCAGATGATCCCGAGTTTCGACAGCAGGCCCGGCTCTTCGCCGAGCTCGATGCCGGTGCGGACGTGGCCGTCCTCTTCGACGATCACCGGACTGAGGCCGCCGGAGAGGATGACGCTCAACAGCTCGGCGGGACCCGCATGGCGGATCCATTCGTCGGCGCGGCGTGCCAGCTGGGCGCCGAGATCGGCTTTGGTCAGTTGGGCGTGCACGGGGCCGTAGTCGCGCCGCGCCGCTTCGGGCGTTGCGTAGGCTTGGTTCAGCATCGAGCCAGTGTCCCCAAAGCAGACGCACTGTCTGCCAGCGAACACCTACGCGGGGGGCCTCCCGAGTCCGACCCGGCCCGGGTTCAGTCCGCGCCGCGCAACTGGGCGCGCAGCTTCGCGCCGATCTCGGGCCGCTCCAGGAAGGGATCGGCGGGGTTGGTGAGGGAGACGATGTTCTCCATGCGGCTCCTCACGTTGCCCAGCGCCTTGGGATGGCTGAACACGTAGAACTGGTTGGCGCTGATCGCTTCGAAGACCTGGTTCGCCACCTCGACGGCCGTGACCTTGCCGCTGCTGACCGCCTTGTTGCTCATGGCCTGGCCGATCAGCTGGCTTCGGGTGGGCTTGTCGGCCGCCAGCGCGCCGGGCCGGTTGCGCTCGCTGCTGGTGATGCCGGTGGGCACGAAGTACGGGCACAGCAGGCTCGCGCCGACCTGGTCGGTGATGAGCTTGAGGTCCTGGTAGAGGGTTTCGGTGAGGCTCACGACCGCCGCCTTGGCGGTGTTGTAGATGCCCATGTTGGGCGGCGTCAGCAGGCCTGCCATGCTGGCGGTGTTGACGATGTGGCCGCGCCAGGCCGGGTCTTTGGCGGCCGCCTCGAGCATCATCGGCGTGAACAGGCGCACGCCGTGGATCACGCCCCACAGGTCGACGCCGAGCACCCATTCCCAGTCGGCAACGGTGTTCTCCCAGACCAGCCCGCCGGAACCCACGCCGGCATTGTTGAAGACGAAATGCGGCGCGCCGAAGCGCTCCTTCACGTCTCTTGCAAGCTGTTCCATCTGGCCCGCGTCGGCCACGTCGACCTTGCGCGCCAGGACCTGGGCACCGGCCGCCTCCATCTCGGCGCGCGCCTCGTCCAGCGCGTCCTGCTGCACGTCGACCAGCACCAGGTTCATGCCGCGCGCGGCGCCGATGCGCGCGCATTCGAGGCCGAAGCCGGAGCCGGCGCCGGTGAGAACGGCGGTGGTGCCGTGGAAGTCCTGGATCATTGGGGGTCCTTGTTTGCGGAGGAAGACGACAACCAAAATTTTGGCTGTCCTTGCGCGACTTCTGCGTAACCTCTGCGACTGCTGCGTTCAGTCCCCGTCTTCACGTTCAGGCTTCGACCTTGCGCAAGGTGTACCCGATGCGCGGAAAGTGCACATGCACCGTGCCCGCCCGCGGGTCGGTGCGGCGCAGCGTGTAGTGCGTGCGGGTCGCGGCCATCAGTTCGCCTTCGGTCGGCTCGGGGCCGAAGCTCTCGGCAGCGACCGTGACGCGCGTGCCCAGCGGGATGCCGTGCTCGTCCTGGAAGGTGCTGTCGGACAGCAGCGTGTGCGGCGTGTTGGCGGCGGCCACCGCGAGGGCCTGGGCGGCGTCGAAGGTCTCCATCGTGCCGTGGCCGATGGCGGCCATGCGGTCCATCCAGTCGCTCACCGCCGGCGTGATCTGCAGGATGCCGGCCATCGAGGGCGTGCGCTTGCGGGTGAACCACAGCGCGTGGTAGCAGGCGAAGTCGGCCACGGTGGGATAGGCGCCGACCAGGTAGTCGGTGTCGTCGAGCATGTCGGACATGCGCCGCAGGTAGGACTTGTAGGCCGCCGCGGCGTCGCCGGGCCGGTGCCGCACCATGTTCACGCTCATGGCCTTGCGGTCCTCGCCGAAGGCCTTGGCGGCCTCGGGCGGCGCCTTGGCGAAGAGATCGGCGGTGCCCTTGCCGCTGATGCTGTAGGCCATCGAGGCCCAGAAGAGCGTGGTGTCGCCCCACTGGGCGACCACGCGCTCCAGGCCCTTGCCCGGCTCGGGGTACAGCGAGGGCAGCGGCGCCACGTGTTCCAGCACGTCGCAGATGAGCGAGGTGTCGCAGTAGATGTCGGCGCCGATCTGCAGCACCGGCGTGCGGCGGTAGCCGCCGGTGAGCGCGACGAGGTCGGGCTTGGGCGCGATCTGCGGAATGATCACGGACTTCCAGGCCAGCTTCTTGTAGCCGAGCACGAGGCGCAGCTTCTCGGAGAAGGGCGAGGTGGCGTAGTGGTGGAGGATCAGGTCAGGCATGGTTCTTCTTGCTTCCTTGCGGCGCTCACCGGGGCTGGGCGCGCGCGATGATGGAATCGAAATCGGTGCCGGCGCCCAGGGTGCCGAAGGCCTGGCCCCAGTCGCCGCCGAGGCGGGAGGCGCAGAAGGCGCCCGCGACCGCAGGCGGTGCGGTCTGCACCAGCACAGCGGCCTGCACGGCCAGCGCCACGTCCTGCGCGAGGCGGCGCGCCTCGGCCTCGGTGGCCATGGCCTCGATGCGCGCGGGCAGCGCGTCGGCCAGGCGGTCGAGCGCCGCATCGCTGCCGCGCGCCGGCTTCAGTTCCTGCGCCAGCGCGGCGACGGCATCGCCCTTGCGCAGGCCGCGCAGCAGGTCGAGCGCCATGATGTTGCCGGCGCCTTCCCAGATGGAGTTGAGCGGCATCTCGCGGTAGATGCGCGCCATCACGCCCTCGCCGCCCTCCTCCACGTAGCCGTTGCCGCCGAGGCATTCCATCGCCTCCTGCGCAAAGTGGCTGCCGCGCTTGCAGATCCAGAACTTGGCCACCGGTGTGAGCAGGCGCGCCATCAGGCGCTCGTGCGCGTCCTGCGGGCGGTCGAAGGCGCGCGCCAGGCGGATCGCCAGCGCGGTGGCCGCTTCGCTTTCGAGCGCGAGGTCGGCCAGCACGTTCTTCATCAGCGGCTGCAGGGCGAGCGGCTTGCCGAAGGCCTGCCGCTGGGACGTATGGTTCAGCGCGAGGCTGAGCGCCTGGCGCATCAGGCCGCTGGTGCCCAGGGCGCAGTCCAGGCGCGTCATGGTGCCCATCTCGAGGATCTGCGGGATGCCGCGGCCCTCCTCGCCCACCAGCCAGGCGCTGGCACCGTGGAACTCGACCTCGGAGCTGGCGTTGGCCTTGTTGCCCAGCTTGTCCTTCAGGCGCTGGATGCGGATGGCGTTGCGGCTGCCGTCGTCGAGCACGCGCGGCAGGAAGAAGCAGCTGAGGCCCGCGGGGGCCTGCGCCAGCACCAGGAAGGCATCGCACATCGGCGCGGAGAAGAACCACTTGTGGCCGGTGATCTCGTAGCGCTCGCCCCAGGCGTCGCTGCCGGCGCGCACGGCGCGGGTGGTGTTGGCCCGCACGTCGGAGCCGCCCTGCTTCTCGGTCATGCCCATGCCCATGGTCACGCCGGGCTTGTCGCGCCAGGGCTTCAGGGCTGGGTCGTACCAGAGGCTCGCGAGCTTGGCCCCCCAGTCGGCATGGATGGCCGCGTTGCCGCGCAGGGCGGGCGTGACGGCGTAGCTCATGGAGATGGGGCAGAGGATGGAGGGCTCGAGCTCGGTGAAGAGCATGAAGCCGGCGGCGCGCTGAACGTGGGGCGAAGCCGATTCGCCCGTCCACGGCGTGCCATGCAAGCCCGCCCCCACCGCTGCCTTCATCAGCACGTGGTAGCTCGGATGAAACTCCACTTCGTCGACGCGCCGCCCGAATCGATCGTGCGTGTGCAGCACCGGCGGATTCGTGTTCGCGAGCCGCGCATGGACCTGCATCTCGGCCGAGCCGAGCACGCCGCCCAGATGTTCGAGCGGCGAAAGCTGCAGCTGCGGCGCGTTGAACTTGAGCGCATCGCGCAACGGCCGGTTGGTCTCGAACAGGTTGTAGCCGGCCAGCGGCTCCGGCTGGTTGAAGACCTCGTGCGTTGCGTCCATCACGGCCTCCTTGCGCGAGTGAAGCCTAGATCAGCTTCACCAGTTGCTTGCCGAAATTCTTGCCCTTGAGCAGACCCAGGAAGGCCTCCGGCGCCGACTCGATGCCCTGCGCGACCGACTCGCGCGGCTTGAGCTTGCCGCTCGCGACCAGCTGGCCCAGCTCGGCCAGCGCCTCGGGCCAGACTTCCATGTGCTCGCTGACGATGAAGCCCTCGAGCTTGATCCGGTTGATGAGGAACAGCGCCGGGTTGGCCAGCGGCAGCGCCTGCCCGTCGTAGCCGGCAATCATGCCGCACAGCGCGATGCGCGCGAAGGCATTGGCACGCAGCAGCACGGCGTCGAAGATGTAGCCGCCGACGTTCTCGAAGTAGCCGTCGATGCCGTCGGGGCAGGCTTCCTTGAGGGCGGCGCTCATGCTCTTGACGTCGGGGTGCTGCCGGTAGTCGATGCAGGCATCGAAGCCCAGCTCGTCCTTCACGTACCTGCACTTGTCCGCGCCGCCCGCGATGCCGACCACCCGGCAGCCGCGCGCCTTGGCCAGCGCGCCGAAGGCGCTGCCCACGGCGCCGGCGGCGGCCGTGACCACGAGCGTCTCGCCGGCCTTCGGGGCGATGATCTTCACCAGCCCGTACCAGGCCGTCACGCCCGGCATGCCGACGGCGCCGAGGTAATGCGACAGCGGCACATGGGTGGTGTCCACCTTCTTCAGCGCGCCCGGCTGCGAGGCATCGACCACGCTGTATTCCTGCCAGCCGCCGAAGCCGACCACCTTGTCGCCGATGGCGTACTTGGGGTGCCGGCTCTCCACCACCTCGCCGGCGGTGCCGCCCTGCATCACCTGGCCGAGGGGCTGCGGCTGGGCATAGCTCTTGGCATCGTTCATGCGGCCGCGCATGTACGGGTCCAGGCTCATGTAGTGGTGGCGCACCAGGACCTGGTTGTCATTCAGCGGCGGCGTCTGCGCACTGACGAGCTTGAAGTTGGAGGCGACGGCTTCGCCCTCGGGGCGGTTGTCGAGCAGTTGCTGGCGATTGGTGGGCATGTCGGGTTTCTCTTAGTCGGTAGAAGGCGGACGCATGGCGTTAGCGCTGCCGGGGCCGGTGGGAAGGCGTCGCTTCACGTACTTGAAGGTGCCGGTGGCGTGGGCGCAGACGCGCTTCTGTTCATCGTAGATCGTGGCTTCGGTGAAGGCCAGCGTGGCGGTGCGGTGCATCAGCCGGCCTCGCGCATGCAGCGGGCCGACCGAGGGCCGCATGAAGCTGGTCTTCATCTCGATGGTGACCACGCCGAGCTCGGGCGTCTGGCTGCGCGCGGCGGCGGCCATGGTGATGTCCAGCAGCGTCATGCAGGCGCCGCCGTGGGTCACGTCGAAGGTGTTCAGGTGCTCGGGCTTCGCCGTGTAGTGGATCTCGGATTCGCCGCCCTCGAACTTCGTGAGCTCGAAGCCGAGGTGGCGCGCGAAGGGGATCTGGCTCGCGTAGGAGCGGATGTTGATGTCGTCGGACCCGGAGGCCATGTCAGGCCCCGAGCACCACGCTCACGCCGCCGTCCACGGCCAGCCACTGGCCGGTGATGTGCTTGCCGGCATCGCTCGCGTACAGCAGGGTGATGCCCTTGAGGTCTTCCTCGTCGCCCAGCCGGCCCAGCGGCGCATGCGAGGCCATTTTTTCCTCGCCGATGGACTTGATCAGCCCGGCCGCCATCTTGGTCATGAAGAAACCCGGGCAGATCGCGTTGACGTTGATGTTGTAGCGGCCCCATTCGGCCGCCAGCGTGTGCGTGAAGCCGATCACCGCGCTCTTGGAGGTGTTGTAGGCCAGGGTCTGCATCTCGGGCGGGTTGCCGTTCAGGCCCGCGATGGAGGCGATGTTGATGATGCGCCCGCTCTTCTTCGGGATCATGCAGCCGCGCGCGATCTGCTGCGCGAGGATGAAGTAGCCGCGGACGTTGAGGTTCATCACCTTGTCCCAGGCCTCCACCGGGTGGTCCTCGGCCGGCGCGCCCCAGCTGGCGCCCGCGTTGTTGACCAGGATGTCGACCGCGCCCATGCGCTCCAGGGTCTCGTCGGCGAGGCGCCGCGTGTCTTCTTCCTTCGAGCAGTCGGCGGCGATCCAGCGGGCGTCGATGCCGGCCGCCTGCAGCTCGGCCGCGGCCTGCTCCAGGTCCTCGGCCTTGCGCGAGTTCAGCATGATCTTGGCGCCGGCCTCGCCCAGCGCGTGGGCCATCTGCAGGCCCAGGCCGCGGGAGCCGCCGGTGACCAGGGCGGTCTTGCCGCTCAGGTCGAACAGTTTCTGGATGCTTCGTGCGCTCATGGTCTTGTCTCCGGGTTCAGGGGGTTCGCCATCGCGATGTGCTCGATCATGGCTTGAGCCTCGAGCGAACGTAGATGAGCACCACGCCGGCCACCGCCAGCAGCACGCCGGGCGTGGCCATCGACCAGCCCAGCGCCTCGTTGGCGCGGCCGGTCGCGATGCCGAGGATCAGCAGGAACAGACCCCCGTAGATCAGGATCCAGATCCATTTCTCGAGCCTGGCATGGGGCTTGGGAGGGGTGGTGGTCATCAGAAGGCTTCTTCGGGAAGGGTTGTGCAGGTCGGGTCGCGGCGCTCCACCACCTGGAGCCAGGCGCCGATTTTGGGCAACTCGTAGTGAAAGAAATAGTCGGTCGCGCCCACGCGCCCGGCCGTGGCCGGCAGGGCCTTGGAGGCATCGCCGCCCAAGGCATGCTCGGCGACGTCGAGCCAGATCCAGGCCAGCACCGTGTGGCCGAAGGCCTGCATGTAGGGCACGGCATTGGCCAGCGCGTCCTGCGGGTTGCCCGTGGCCCAGGCCGCGCGGGTGGCGCTGCCGATGCGCTGCAGGGCCTCGGCCAGCGCTTTGGCATGCGCGGCCAGCGAGGGCACGCGCGCGGCGCGGTCGATGGTGTCGGTGATGCGCGCGGCCAGCAGCTGCAGGCCGCGGCCGTCTTCCATCAGCACCTTGCGGCCCAGCAGGTCGGCGGCTTGGATGCCATGGGTGCCCTCGTGGATCATGTTCAGGCGGTTGTCGCGCCAGTACTGCTCCACCGGGAAGTCGCGCGTGTAGCCGTAGCCGCCATGCACCTGGATCGCAAGCGAGTTGGCCTCCAGGCACCACTCGCTGGGCCAGCTCTTGGCGATCGGCGTCAGCACCTCGAGCAGGAGGCGCGCGTCGTCGGCGGCCTGGGCGTCGGCGGTCTTCTGCTCGTCGACGAGGCGAGCGCAATACAGCTCCAGCGCCAGTGCGCCTTCGCAATAGGACTTCTGCGCCAGCAGCATGCGGCGCACGTCGGCGTGCTCGATGATGCGCACCTGCGGCTTCGCGGCGTCCTTGCCGGCCGGCCCCCCGGCGCTGGCGCCGGCTTTCTGTGCGTGCCGACCCTGGGGCCGATTCTTCGCGTAGTCCAGCGAGGCGTGGTAGCCGGCCATGCCCAGCATGGTGGCCGCGGTGCCCACGCCGATGCGGGCCTCGTTCATCATGTGGAACATGCAGTGCAGGCCCTTGCCGGGCTGGCCCACCAGGTAGCCCACCGCGCCGGGCTTGCCGTTGACCGGGAACTTGCCTTCGCCGAAGTTGAGCAGCGTGTTGGTGGTGCCGCGCCAGCCGAGCTTGTGGTTGAGGCCGGCGAGGGCTACATCGTTGCGCTCACCGGTGAGTTGCCCATCCGTGTCGACCATCTTCTTCGGCACGATGAACAGCGAGATGCCGCGCGTGCCTGGCACCAGCTTGCCGTTCTCGTCGGGGATCTTGGCCAGCACGATATGAACGATGTTCTCGGTCAGCTCATGGTCGCCGGCCGAGATCCACATCTTGTTGCCCGTGAGCCGGTAGCGTGGCCCCAGCGGATCGTCCTGGAAGTCCGGGCCGTCCGGCACCGCGCGGGTCGCCACATCGCTGAGGCTGGAGCCCGCCTGCGGCTCCGACAGGCACATGGTGCCCGCCCATCGCCCCGAAAACTCGTTCTTTGCGAACACCGCCTGCTGCATCGGCGTGCCGTGCACCATCAGCAGGTTGGCGTTGCCGCTGGTCAGCATGTTGGAGCCGATGCTGACCGAGGCCATGGCGAAGAAGCTGTTGGCCGCTGCCTGCAGGGTGTAGGGCAGCTGCATGCCGCCGATCTCGTAGTCCTGCGCGGCGCTCAGCATGCCCGATTCGACGAAGGCCTTGTGCGCATCGTGCGTGGCTTGCGGCAGGATCACCTTCTCGCCGTCGAAGTGCGGCTCCTGAGTGTCGACGGTGCGGTTGTGCGGCGCGTACTTCTCGCGCGCGATGCGCTCGCAGGTGTCGAGCACCGCATCGAAGGTCTCGCGCGAATGGTCGGCAAAGCGCTCCCGCTCGTTGAGCGACTCGGCGTGGAGCCAGTCGTAGAGCAGGAAGTCGAGGGTGGGGCGAAGGCTCATGGCGTGTCAGAGAACCTCGAACACCCCCGCCGCGCCCATCCCGCCGCCGATGCACATCGTCACCACGACCTTCTTCGCACCGCGACGCTTGCCCTCGATCAGCGCATGGCCGGTCAGGCGCTGGCCGCTCACGCCGTAGGGGTGGCCCACCGCGATGGCGCCGCCGTTGACGTTCAGGCGGTCGCCCGGGATGCCCAGCTTGTCGCGGCAGTAGATCACCTGCACGGCGAAGGCCTCGTTGAGCTCCCACAGGTCGATGTCGTCGATCTTCAGGCCCAGGCGCTTGAGCACCTTGGGGATCGCGAACACAGGGCCGATGCCCATCTCGTCGGGCTCGCAGCCTGCGACCGCGAAGCCGAGGAAGCGGCCCAGGGGCTTCAGGCCCTTCTTCTCGGCGTACTTCTCCTCCATCACCACGCAGGCGCCGCCGCCGTCGGAGAACTGGCTGGCGTTGCCGGCCGAGATCAGCCCGCCGGGAAGGGCCGGGCGGATGCCGCTGATGCCTTCCTTGGTGGTGCCGGCGCGGATGCCCTCGTCGTTCTCGACCGTGACCTCCTTGGTGCGCAGGCCCAGCACCGGGTCGGCCACGCCGGCCAGCACGGTGATCGGCGCAATCTCGTCCTTGAACAGGCCCTTCTCGAGCGCGGCCGCGGCCTTCTGCTGGCTGGCAGCGCCGTACTCGTCCATGGCGTCGCGCCCGATCTCGTAGCGCTTGGCCACCTGCTCGGCGGTCTGCAGCATGTTCCAGTAGATTTCGGGCTTGTGCTTGACCAGCCAGGGGTCGGCCAGCATGTGCTTGTTCATCTCGTTCTGCACGCAGGAGATGCTCTCCACGCCGCCCGCCACATAGACCTCGCCCTCGCCCGCCACGATGCGCTGCGCGGCGGTCGCGATGGTTTGCAGGCCCGAGGAGCAGAAGCGGTTGATGGTCATGCCCGAGGTGGTGATGGGCAGGCCGGCGCGCAGCGCGATCTGGCGCGCGATGTTGGCGCCGGTGGCGCCCTCGGGGTTGGCGCAGCCCATGATGACGTCGTCGACCTCCGCGGCCTCGATGCCGGCGCGCGCCACGGCGTGCTGCACGGCATGGCCGCCCAGGGTGGCGCCGTGCGTCATGTTGAAGGAGCCCTTCCAGCTCTTGGCGAGCGGCGTGCGGGCGGTGGAGACGATGACGGCGCGGGTCATGGTGAGGTCCTTTGAAGAAAGAAGAGGATTACTGGGGCTGCGCGGTGTTGCGCAGCAGCTGGTGATAGAAGCGGATCATCTCGACGTAGTTGGCGATCGAGATGCGCTCGTTGGTGCCGTGGAAGCGCGACAGGTCCTCGGGGCGCGCGCGCACCGGCGAGAAGCGGTAGATGCTGTCGGCCACATCGACGAAATGCCGGGAATCCGATGCGGCGATGTACAGGCCGGGCACGACGATCACATCCGGAAAGGCTTGCCGCACCGCCGCCTGCAGCGCACGGTAGCTGGCGCTCTCGCTGGACGTGACCGGCGTCGGTTCCGCGTTGCCCGGATAGGGCTTGATCGTGATCGCATCGTTGGCAATGGTCTTGCGAATATGCGCCTCCACCGATGCCAGCGTGTCACCCGGCAGGATGCGGAAGTTGACGGCGGCCTCGGCGCGCCCCGGCAGCACGTTGTCCTTGTTGCCCGCGCGCACGATGGTCAGCGCGGTCGTCGTGCGCAGCATGGCGTTGGTGCTCGCGCCCTGCTCCAGCTGGCGCTGTACCAGCGGTCCGAAGAGCCAGAGGTTTGAGAGCGCCACCCGGTTGAGGCCATTCATTTCCGGCGCGATCGTCGCGAACATGTCCGCGGCCACGCCCGTGATGGACGCGGGCATCGGATTCGCCTCGAGCCGCGCGAGCGCCGCGCTCATCGTGCCGATGGCCGTCTTGTTCGGCGGCATCGAGGAATGGCCGGGCGCCTGGTCCAGCGAGAGGAAGAAGGTGCCGTAGCCCTTCTCCGCCATGCCGATCAGCGCGGCCGGCTTGTTCAGGCCCGGCAGCACCCCGTCGGTGACCACCAGGCCCTCGTCGAGCACCCACTCGAGCCGCACGCCCCGCGACTTCAGCAGCTCGGCGATCGGCTTGGCGCCGCGCAGGCCGCTGACTTCCTCGTCGGCGCCTGAAATGAGATAGATGGTCTGCCGCGGCTGGAAGCCTTGGGCCACCAGCATCTCGATGGCCTCCATCTGGGCCAGCAGGTTGCCCTTGTTGTCCCAGGTGCCGCGGCCCCAGACGAAGCCGTCCTTGATCTGGCCGCTGAAGGGATCGGCCGCCCAGGCTTTCTCGGTGCCCGGCGCGATGGGGACCACGTCCTGGTGCGCCATCAGCGCGATGGGCTTGGCGGAAGGATCGCTGCCGGTCCAGGTGTAGAGCAGCGCGTTGTCGCCGAGCACCTCTTTCTTGAGCGTGGCATGCAGCTTGGGAAACTGCTGCGCCAGGTAGGCGTGGAGCTTCTTGAACTCTTCGCCGCCGGACTGCAGCCCTTCCATGCCCGAGACGGTGCGGATCGGGATTGCGCCCGCCAGCCGGTCGGCCGCCGCCTTCTCGTCGACCTCCACCTGCTGCGCCGGCGACACCTGCAGCTGCAGCGAGGCCCGGCGCCAGGTATTGCCCGCGATCACCACCGCCAGCACGACCACGGCCAGCAGCAGCGTCCACAACACCCGTTTGACCATGGCCTGCCCTCGCCCGCCTGCGTCAGCTGAACTGCTTGCCTTCGGCCACCAGCTTCCGGATCAGCGGCGCGGGCTGCCAGAAGCTCGCGTCGTCGCGCGGATTCCTGGCGAAGCGCTTCATGGCCTCCGCCACGTTGTAGAGGCCCACCTGGTTGGCATAGTGCATCGGGCCGCCGCGCCAGATCGGGAAGCCGTAGCCGGTGAGGTACACCATGTCGATGTCGCCGGACTTGGAGGCGATGCCGTCCTCGAGGATGTGCGCGCCCTCGTTGACCAGCGCGTACACCAGGCGCTGCACAATTTCCTCGTCGGAGATCTTGCGCGGGGTGATGCCCAGCTCCTTGCGGTGCTCCTCGATCATCTTGTTGACCAGCTCCGAGGGGATCGCATCGCGCTTGCCCGCCTGGTAGTCGTACCACCCTGCCCCGGTCTTCTGGCCATAGCGGCCGAGCTCGCAGAGCTTGTCGGCGGTGCGGCTGTACTTCATGTCGGGATACTCGACCGCGCGGCGCTTGCGGATGGCCCAGCCGATGTCGTTGCCGGCCAGGTCGCCCATGCGGAACGGGCCCATGGCAAAGCCGAACTTCTCGACGGCCTTGTCCACCTGCTGCGGCGTGGCGCCTTCGTCGAGCAGGAAGCCGGCCTGGCGCGAGTACTGCTCGATCATGCGGTTGCCGATGAAGCCGTCGCACACGCCCGAGACCACGGCGGTCTTCTTGATCTTCTTGGCGACGGCCATGACCGTGGCCAGCACGTCCTTGGCGGTCTCCTTGCCGCGCACCACCTCCAGCAGCTTCATCACGTTGGCCGGGCTGAAGAAGTGCATGCCGACGACGTCTTGCGGG
The DNA here is from genome assembly GCF_010499245.1 of Variovorax sp. WS11. GTDB lineage: Bacteria > Pseudomonadota > Gammaproteobacteria > Burkholderiales > Burkholderiaceae_C > Variovorax. The sequence continues at coordinate 268,727 of NZ_JAAGOW010000003.1, read as the reverse complement.
CGCTTGGTGAAGGCGGCGATCTTGTCGACGTCGAGTGTCGAGGTGTTGGAAGCCAGGATGGCGCCGGGCTTGGCGACCCGGTCCAGCTCGCCGAACACCTTCTCCTTGACGCCCAGCTCCTCGAACACGGCCTCAATGATGAGGTCGGCGTCCTTCAGGTCGTCGTAGGCCAGGGTGGTGGACAGGAGCGCCATGCGCTGGTCGTACTTGTCGGCCTTGAGCTTGCCCTTCTTGACCTGGGCCTCGTAGTTCTTGCGGATGGTGCCGATGCCGCGGTCCAGCGCCTCCTGCTTCATCTCGAGGATCTTGACGGGGATGCCCGCATTCAGGAAGTTCATCGTGATGCCGCCGCCCATGGTGCCGGCGCCGATCACGCCCACCGACTTGATGGCGCGCTGGGGCGTGTCTTCCGGCACATCGGGAATGCGCGAAGCCGCGCGCTCGGCCATGAACAGGTGGCGCAGCGCCAGCGATTCGGGCGTGAACATCAGCGCGGTGAAGAGGCGGCGCTCCTCGGCCATGCCGTCGTCGAACTTCATCTGCGTGGCGGCCTGCACCGCATCCACGCACTTCAGCGGCGCCGGGTAGTTCTTGGACATGCCGCCGACCATGTTGCGCGCGAACTGGAAGTAGGCGTCGCCCTGCGGATGCTTGCAGGGCAGCTTGCGCACCAGCGGCAGCTCGCCGTCCTTGGCGGCCACCGACTTGGCGAACTCGACCGCCTCCTCGAACAGCGACTCGGGCGAGGCGGCCAGCTTGTCGAAGAGCTTCTGGCCGGGCAGCGAGGCGAGCAGCTCGCTCTTGACGGGCTCGCCGCTCACGATCATGTTGAGCGCGGTTTCCACGCCCAGCACGCGCGGCAGGCGCTGCGTGCCGCCGGCGCCGGGCAGGAGGCCCAGCTTGACTTCGGGCAGCGCGACGCTGGTGCCGGGCGCGGCCACGCGGTAGTGGCATCCCAGGGCCAGCTCGAGGCCGCCGCCCATGCACACCGAATGGATGGCCGCGACGATGGGCTTGGTCGACGCCTCGAGGGCGAGGATCACGCTCAGGAGATTGGGGTCCTGCAGCGCCTTGGGCGTGCCGAACTCCTTGATGTCGGCGCCGCCCGAGAAGGCCTTGCCGGCGCCGGTGATCACGATCGCCTTGACGGCCGCGTCCTCCAGCGCCTTGGACAGGCCGTCGGTGATGCCGGTGCGCGTCGAGAAACCGAGGCCATTGACCGGGGGGTTCGCCAGGGTGATCACGGCGACATCGCCGAGCACTTTGTATTCAGCCGTCATGCTGCGTTCCTTTGGGATGGGAGAGGATCGAAAAAACGGGTTGGAGGGGATGCAGCATGCACCTTGCTACGCTGCACCGCATCTAAAAAGCACGGACGTTCTTTTTTTCGGAAATTCTAGGCGTTTCCAGGAGGCCGGCAACGGCCTCCAGTCGCTGGCGAGACAAAGTCCCGCCGGAAGTCAAACCTCGAGCCACTCCTTGCGCGTCGCGGCATCGGCGCGCAGGCTGTTCGGCGTGCCGTCGAAGACGATGCTGCCGTGGCCCATGACGAGCGCGCGGTCGGAGATCGCCATCGCGATGGTCAGCTTCTGCTCGATCAGCAGCACCGAGATGCCCTTGTCCTTGAGCGTGCGCAGGTACTGCCCCACCAGCTCGACGATTTTGGGCGCCAGGCCTTCGGTGGGTTCGTCGATGATGATCAGGTCGGGGTCGCCCATCAGCGTGCGGCACAGGGTCAGCATCTGCTGCTCGCCGCCCGAGAGCACGCCGGCCTCGGTGTGCTGGCGCTCCTTGAGGCGCGGGAACATGCCGTACATGTCGTCGAAGGACCAGCGGCTGCCCTTGCCGCTGCCCTTCTGCCCGAGCAGCAGGTTCTGGTGCACGGTGAGCTTGGGGAAGATGTCGCGGTTCTCCGGCACGTAGCCGATGCCCAGGTGCGCGATCTCGTAGGCCTTGCAGCGCAGGATGTCCTGGCCCTTCCAGTGCAGGCCGCCTTCGGCATGCACCAGGCCCATGATGGCCTTGGCGGTGGTCGAGCGGCCCGAGCCGTTGCGGCCCAGCAGGGCCACGATTTCGCCGGGATTGACCCCGAAGGAAACGCCATGCAGCACATGGCTCTTGCCGTAGTAGGCGTGGATGTCTTCGAGCTTGAGCATGTTCAGTGCCCTCCTGCCTGGGCGTCGGCCACCGACGAGCCGAGATAGGCTTCCTGCACGCGCGCGTTAGCGCGCACTGCCGCCGGCTTGTCGAAGGCGATGACCTCGCCATACACCACCACCGCAATTTTGTCGGCCAGGCCGAAGACCACGCCCATGTCGTGCTCCACGGTGAGCAGGGTCTTGCCGACCGTCACCTGCTTGATCAGCGCGATGAAGTGCGCCGTCTCGGTCTTGCTCATGCCGGCGGTGGGCTCGTCGAGCAGGATCACGCTGGCGCCGCCGGCGATGGTGACGCCGATTTCCAGCGCCCGCTGCTCGGCGTAGGTAAGGTTCACCGCCTGCACGTCGCGCTTCTTTTCCAGGTGGACCTGCCGCAGCAGTTCCTCGGTACGCTCGTTGGCGTCGTCCAGGTTCGAGAGGAAGCGCAGGAAGCTGTAGCGGTAGCCCAGGCTCCACAGCACGCCGCAGCGCAGGTTCTCGAAGACGCTGAGCTTGGGAAAGATGTTGGTGATCTGGAAGCTGCGCGACAGGCCCAGGCGGTTGATCTCGTAGGGCCGGCGGCCGTCGATGCGCTGGCCGTGCAGCAGCACCTCGCCGCTGGTGGGCTCGAGGCGGCCGCTGATGAGGTTGAAGAGCGTGGACTTGCCGGCGCCGTTGGGCCCGATGATGGCGATGCGCTCGCCGGCTTCGACCGCCAGGTCCACGCCGCGGATGATCTCGGTCTTGCCGAAGTTCTTGCGCAAGGCCTTGAGTTCCAATGCGTGCGTCATGCCGTCTCCCTGCGCTTGATTTCCGCTTCGATCTCCTCCTGTGCGTGGCCCCAGGCAGTGGCGAAGCGACGGCGCGCCCATTCCACCAGCGCCAAGCCCACCATCAGCAGGACGCCGGCACCGGCCCAACTGGCCACGCTCGACGTGTCGAGCTCGACCCCCATGAAGTTGAGCTTGGGCCCAACGGCCGCATTGAGCTGGATGTGGTAGATCATCTCGACCAGGGCCGCCGCGCCGACGACCATCACGGCCCCGGCGAGGATGAGGACGCCGTACAGGCTCCACAGCGGCTTGAACTTGCCGAACTTGGCTACCCGCAGGTTCATCATGACCAGGCTCGCGATGCCGCCCGGGGCGAACATCACCATGAACAGGAATACCAGGCCCAGGTACAACAACCAGGCCTTGGTCAGCTCCGACAGCAGCACCGAGGCCAGCACCAGCAGCACGGCGCCGATGATCGGCCCGAAGAAGAAGGTCGCGCCGCCCAGGAAGGTGAACAGCAGGTAGCCGCCCGAGCGGACCGTGCTCAGGCTGTCCGACGCGTTGACGATCTCGAAGTTGATGGAAGCCAGCGCCCCGCCGATGCCGGCGAAGAAGCCGGCAATGATGAAGGCCATGTAGCGCACCCATTGCGTGTCGTAGCCGATGAACTCGACGCGCTCGGGGTTGTCGCGCACCGCGTTGAGCATGCGGCCGAGCGGCGTGCCGGTGAAGGCGAACATCAGCGCGGTGGAGACGAAGCAGTACGCCGCGATCAGGTAGTACACCTGGATCTGGGGCCCGAAGGTGAGGCCCAGGAAGGGCGTGCCGTAGACGCGGTTGGTGGTGACGCCGCCCTCCCCGCCGAAGAAGGCCGGGAACATCAGGGACATGGCCGCGACCAGCTCGCCGATGCCCAGGGTGATCATCGCGAAGGTGGTGCCGGACTTCTTGGTGGTCACGTAGCCCAGCAGGATTGCGAAGCCCGCGCCCGCGAGGCCGCCGACCAGCGGGATCGTCACCAGCGGCAGCGGCACGGCGCCCTTGGTGGCGAGGTTCATCGCATGCACCGCGATGAAGGCCCCCAGGCCCGTGTACACCGCGTGCCCGAAGCTCAGCATGCCGCCCTGCCCGAGCAGGATGTTGTAGCTCAGGCAGATGATGATGAGGTAGCCGATCTGGGACAGCATGGTCAGGGCCAGGCTGCTGCGGAAGATCAGCGGGGCAACGATCAGGCTCACGGCGAAGAGCGTCCAGATCAGCGCGCGCCCGATGTTCCAAGGCTTAAAGCGGTAGTACGCAACCCGTTGGCTTGCGCGCGCCGGTCCAGCACCCTCCGCGGGGCTGCCCACCGGCTCGAAGCCGTCGTGCGCCACGTTCTTTGTCATGTTATCCCTCCCGCTTGCCGAGGAGGCCCTTGGGCCGGAAGATCAGGATCAATACCAGCAGCAGGTACGGCAGGATCGGGGCGATCTGCGCCACGGTGAGCTGAAGCAGGTCGTAGCCCGGAGTGCTGGCCGTCACCGCGACGCCCAGCGCCTGCAGCCCGGAGGCGAGCGACTCGTCGATGGCCACGGCAAAGGTCTGCAGCACGCCGATCAGCAGGGACGCCAGGAAGGCCCCCGCCAGCGAGCCCATGCCGCCGACCACCACCACCACGAACACGATCGATCCGACCGCGCCTGCCATGGCGGGTTCGGTCACGTAGGTGTTGCCGCCGATCACGCCGGCCAGGGCAGCCAGCGCCGCGCCGCCGCCGAACACCAGCATGAACACGCGCGGCACGTTGTGGCCCAGCGCCTCCACCGTTTCCGGATGGGTCAGCGCGGCCTGGATCACCAGGCCGATGCGCGTGCGGGTCAGCAGCAGCCAGACCGACACCAGCATCAGCAGCGCGAGCAGCATGATGAAGGAGCGCGACTTGGGGAACTGCGTCCCGAACAGGGTGAACAGCGGCCCCTGCAGCTGCGGCGGCAGGCCGTAGGGCACGGTGGCGCGGCCCCACACCAGCTGCACCAGTTCCAGGATCAGGTAGGACAGCCCGAAGGTCACGAGCAGCTCGGGCACGTGGCCGAACTTGTGGACGCGCCGCAGGCTGTAGCGCTCGAACAGCGCGCCCAGCGCGCCGACCAGCAGGGGCGCCACGACCAGCGCGGGCCAGAAGCCCAGCACGCCGGAGATCGTGTAGGCGAAGTAGGCACCCAGCATGTAGAAGCTGGTGTGCGCGAAGTTGAGCACGCCCATCATGCTGAAGATCAGCGTGAGGCCCGAGCTCAGCATGAACAGCAGCAGCCCGTAGCTGAGGCCGTTCAGGAGGGAAATGGCAAAGAATTCCACGAGTTCGTCGTCGTCGTTGCAGCCGCGATGGCCAAGGCCTAAAAAAAGCGCCGGGGAGCGACTTGCATCACCCGCCGGCGTTTTGCTGGTGGAGCCTGGCTCAGGGCGCCGGACGCTTCATCTCGCACGACGTGGGCGTGCTGGCGATGTAGGGCTCGAGATACTTCACGGGCGCGAAGGTGTAGCCCGTGTTCTCCACGTTGTACTTGTACTTGGCATCGACCTTCTGCCACTTGGAGATCCAGAGACCCTGCTGGAGCTGGTGGTCGGTCTTGCGCATCTCGGTTTCGCCGTTGAAGCCCTTGAACTTCAGCCCCTCCACGGCCGCGGCGACCTTCATGGGGTCGGTGGACTTGGCCTTGGCCATCGCCTCGCCCAGCATGACGATCGCGTTGTAGATCGAGAAGGTGTAGAAGTCGTCGCCGAACTTGGTCTTGAACTCGTTCATCAGCGTGCCGAGCTCGCCGGTGTAGTTCGAGTGGTTGTAGGCGATCTGGTAGACCTCGAGGTCGCCGCCCGACGCGAGCGCCGTGGGGGTGCCGGACACGCCCGCGTAGTAGGCGTAGATCGGGATCTTCAGGCCGGAATCGTTCAGCGCCTTGATCAGCAGCGTCATGTCCTGGCCCCAGTTGCCGGTGACGATGGTGTCGGCGCCCGACTGCTTGATCTTGGCCACGTAGGGCGCGAAGTCCTTGACCTGGCCCAGGGGATGCAGGTCGTCGCCCACGATCTTGGCGTCGGGCCGGTTGCGCGCCAGGCCTTCCTTGAAGTACTTGGAGACCTGCTGGCCGTGCGAGTAGTTCTGGTTGATGAGGTAGACCTTCGAGATCTTCGGCTGGTCCTTCATGAAGGAGGTCAGCGCCGCCATCTTCATGGAGGTGTCGGCGTCGAGCCGGAAATGCGAGTAGCTGCACTTCTCGTTGGTGAGCACCGGGTCGACCGCGGCGTAGTTCAGGTAGATGATTTCCTTGCCGGGGTTGCGCTCGTTGTGCTTGGCCACGGCGTCGGCCAGCGGCACCGCCACGTTCGAGCCGTTGCCCTGCGTGACATAGCGGAAGCCCTGGTCGCTGGCCGCCTTCAGCAGGTTGAGCGCCTCCTGCGGGGAGCTCTTGCTGTCCATGCCGACGACTTCGAACTTGACGCCGGCGGGGTTCTTGGCGCCGCTGAGCTTGTCGGTGACGAGCTGCCAGCTCTTGAGCTGGTTCTGCCCCACGTTGGCGAAGGGGCCCGAGAGCCCCTCGATCATCGCGATCTTCACGGTCTCGCCCTTCTGGGCCAGAGCGCCGGTGGCGATGGCGGCGAGAATGGCCGCGCTTGCAAATCTCAATGTGCTCAGTGCGAATTTCATTTCTGTCTCCTGAATGCTGCAATGCGAGATGAGGTTACTGGTCTTTGCACCCCCGCCCGTCAGGGAATGCCCGTAAGAAGCCCGCCGCGGGGGCGCTTTCTATCACTCAGGCGACAGGCTGCACCGCGGAGGTGCTACCGGCCGGTAGGATGGCCGGGCATCAGCACTCCGGCAGCTTGTAGTCGCGCAGCTGCTCGCGCAGCCGGGTCTTGAGGATCTTGCCGGTCGCGCCCAATGGAATCGCCTCGACGAAGACCACGTCGTCGGGCACCTGCCACTTGGCCACGGTCTTGCCGCCGTAGAAGGCCAGCAGCTCCTCGCGCGTGAGCTCGGCGCCGGGCTTCTTCACCACGACCACGATCGGCCGCTCGTCCCACTTGGGGTGCGCCACGCCGATGCAGGCCGCCATCGCGACCGCCGGGTGCGCCACCGCGATGTTCTCGATGTCGATGGAGCTGATCCATTCGCCGCCGGACTTGATGACGTCCTTGCTGCGGTCTGTGATCTGCAGGAAGCCGTCGGGGTCGATGGTGGCGACGTCGCCGGTGGGGAACCAGCTGCGGCCGCGCGCATCGGGCACCAGCGGGTCGCCGCCCTCCCCCTTGAAGTACTCCTTGACCACCCAGGGGCCCTTGACCAGCAGGTCGCCGGAGGCCTTTCCGTCCCAGGGCAGGTCCTTGCCGTCGCCGTCGACGATCTTCATGTCGACGCCGTAGATGGCCCGGCCCTGCTTCAAGCGGATGGCCGTCTGCTGCTCCTGCGACTGCGAGAGGTGCTTGTTCTTCAGGGTGCAGAGCGTGCCCAGCGGCGACATCTCGGTCATGCCCCAGGCGTGCAGCACCTCCACGCCGTACTGCTGCTGGAAGGCGTTGATCATGGCCGGCGGGCAGGCCGAGCCGCCGATCACGGTCCGCTTCAGGGTGGAGAAGCGCAGGTCCTGCGCCTGCATGTGGCCCAGCATCATCTGCCAGACGGTGGGCACGCCGGCGGCGAAGGTGACGCGCTCGCTCTCGATCAGCTCGTAGACCGACTTCCCGTCCAGCGCCGGGCCGGGGAACACCAGCTTGGCGCCGGTCAGCGCGGCCGAGTAGGGAATGCCCCAGGCGTTGACGTGGAACATCGGCACCACGGGCAACACCGAGTCGCGTGCCGACACGTTCATCACATCCGGCAGCGCGGCGGCATAGGCATGCAGCAGGGTCGAGCGGTGGCTGTAGAGCGCGGCCTTGGGGTTGCCGGTCGTGCCGCTGGTGTAGCACATGCTCGAGGCCGAGTTCTCGTCGAAGCTGGGCCAGTCGTATCGGTCGGACAGGGGGCTCATCCAGGCCTCGTAGCTGACCAGGTTGGGGATGCCGCTGTCGGCCGGCAGCTTGTCGGCGTCGCACAGCGCGATCCACTTCTTGACGGTGCCGCACTTGGCATGCACGGCCTGCACCAGCGGCAGGAAGCTGAGGTCGAAGCACAGGATCTGGTCTTCGGCGTGGTTCGCGATCCAGGCGATCTGCTCGGGGTGCAGGCGCGGGTTGATGGTGTGCAGCACGCGGCCGCTGCCGCTGACGCCGTAGTACAGCTCCAGGTGGCGGTAGCCGTTCCAGGCCAGGGTCGCCACCCGGTCGCTGAAGATCAGCTGCTCCTGGTCCAGCGCGTTGGCGACCTGGCGCGCACGGGATGCGATCTGGCGCCAGCTGCTGCGGTGGATGTCGCCTTCGACCCGCCGCGAGACGATTTCCCCGTCGCCGTTGTGGCGCTCGGCGAACTCGATCAGCGACGAGATCAGCAATGGTTGGTCCTGCATCAAACCCAGCATCGGAAGGCTCCTTGAAACAACAAAATTCGAAACCCGGGGGGCCGCGGAAACGGGCCCGCCCGGCACCTGCGATTCACGCAATCTTCGGGGCATCCCACAATGACAGAAACCCGCAGAGCACTGTCGCCTCGGCGTCTGCACACCGGGTTAGTCGCAATTCCTGCATCGGCCTCGGGCGCCCATACTGCTGCGCCCCCCGGCACCGCCGGAATTCTAGGAATCGCCCGCCCGTTCCGCGTTATCGCAAGCGCGCCAAAACAGTGACTTCAGGAGCCTCCATGCCGCAGCCGACCCGCCGGGCCGGCTGCATGCTGCAACCCCCATCCCGCACCAGTTCCGCCGCCTGGCTGGAGGGTGTGCTCACGATGTTCGAGGCCGAGGGCCTGAATGTGCAGGCGCTGCTGCGCGACGCGGGCTTCGACCGCGAATCGCTGAACCGGGAGGACACGCGCTTCGCCGTCGATCAGGTCACGATGCTGTGGCAGCTCGCGGTGGCGCGAGTGGGCAAGCCAACGCTGGGCCTGAGCCGTGGGCTGGCCGCGACCTGCAGCCGGCTGGGCACCGTCGGCCATGCGATGAGCTGCACTCCCGACCTGCGCACCGGGCTGGGCACCCTCACGCGCTACATGCCCGTGATCTCCGACGCCACCGTGTTCTCGATGAGCTCCGACCCCCGCGGCAGCTGGATGTCGCTGGAACAGGGCGGCGGCAGCCTGCCGATCCCCCGGCAGCGCACCGAGTACGCGATGCTGACCGTGTTCACCCTGTGCCAGTGGCTCACTCGACGCGAACTGCGGCCGCTGGCGATGGAGTTCGTCCACCCCGCGCCGGTGGACGAGCGGCTGTACCGCGAGGCCTTCGGCTGCGAGATCCGCTTCAATGCGCGCGCCAACCGCATGTTGCTGTCGGACGCTGACATGACGGTGCCCCTTCCCACGCAGCACGCGGCACTGGCCACGATGCACACGGAACTGCTGGAGAACCAGCTCGCGCAGCTGGGCCAGACCAGCACCAGCGCTCGGGTCTGCGCCGAGATCGCGCGCCGGCTGCAGCAGGGCGAGCCACGCCGGCAGGACGTGGCGGCAGGCCTCGGCCTGGCCGAGCGCACGCTGCAGCGGCGGCTGCAGGAGGAGTCGGTGTCCTTCCAGGCCCTGCTCGACCGCACCCGGCGCGAGCTGGCGCGGCAGTACCTCGCCGAGGCGCGGCACACGCTGCACGAGGTGGCCGATCTGCTGGGCTTCGTCGACGCCAGCAACTTCTTCCGGGCGTGCAAGCGCTGGTTCGGGCTGCCGCCGGCCCAGTACCGGGCACGGCTATGGCACGACGCCGGCGGCCCCGCCGTGACGGTGCCGGGCGCGCTGCTGCTGAACTGAGCGTCAGCGGCCCCGCCCTACTCCTCCTGCGTCCACTCCACGCGCACCCCGAGGCTGCGCAGGTTCTCCACGAAGCGCGGATGCGCACGCCGGATCGGCGCCGCGTTGCGGATCTCCGAACGTCCCTCGATGCTGGCTGCGACCATGAAGAGCGCGATCGCCACGCGGATGATGTAGGGGCTCTCGACCACGGCCGGCGCCAGCGGCCCGCCGCCGAAGGTGATGAGCCTGTGCGGGTCGGACGAGAACACATGGGCGCCGAACTTCGACAGCTCGCCCGTCCAGCCCAGCGCGCCGTCGTAGACCTTGTTCCAGAACATCGCGTTGCCCTGGGCGCGCACGCCCAGCGCGATGAAGATCGGCAGGAGGTCCACCGGGAAGTAGGGCCAGGGCGCGGCCTCGACCTTGGTCAGCACGTTGGGCGTGAAGGGGGCCTGCACCTTCAGCGGGCCGCTGCGGCGGGCCTCGGACCAGCCGTCGCGATGCACGATCTGCACGCCGAACTTGGCGAAGGTGCGGTCGATCAGCGGGAACTGGCCGGGCGCGCTGTTGCGCACCTGCACCTCCCCGCCGGTGATCGCGCCCAGCGCCAGGAAGGTGGTGATCTCGTGGAAGTCCTCGTCGAAGCGGAATTCGCCGCCGGCCAGCGGCGCACCGCCATGCACGGTGAGCTTGGAGGTGCCGATGCCCTCGATGCGCGCGCCCATCATCGCCATGAAGCGGCAGAACTCCTGCACGTGGGGCTCCGAGGCCGCGTTCGTCAGCGTCGAGGTGCCGGTGGCGGCCACGGCGCAGAGCACGAAGTTCTCGGTGGTGGTGACGGAGGCGTAGTCCAGCCAGTGGTCCACGGGCCGCATGCCCTCGGCCAGGCGCACCAGCAGCGAGCCTTCGGTGCGCTCGACGCGGCCGCCGAAATGGCGGAAGACCTCGACATGCGGATCGATCTCGCGCACGCCCAGGGTGCAGCCCTTGACGTTGTCCTCCAGCCGCGCCACGCCGAAGCGGGCGAGCAGCGGCGGCACCAACATGATCGAGGAGCGCATCTCTTCCGGCAGGCGGTGGCGCGTGGCGTCGAAGGCGGTGTCGCGGTGGTGCAGGTCCAGCGTGCCGGCCTCGCGGTCGAGCCGCACCTCGCTCCCCAGGGCCTGGAAGATCTCGAGGATCTTGCGCACGTCGGTGATGTCGGGCACGCCGTGCAGCCGCAGGGGCTCGCGCGTGAGCAAGGTGGCGCAGAGCACGGGCAGCACCGCGTTCTTGTTGGCCGATGGGCTGATCCGGCCGCGCAGGGGAGCGCCGCCGTGGACGATGAGACTGGACATGGGAGGGGAAAAACTTGGGGTGTGGAGGTGCGAAGGAATCGCGAGGCCGCACTCTAACGGCTTGCGCGAGCGGAAATCTCCATATCGGCCCGATGCACACAAATGGAAACAGAAAGGCCGTGATGGCCTCTTCTTGGCCCGGAGATCGATGGGTACGGGACAATCGCCCCCATGAGCATGCTTGCAGACGAAGCGGAAGTGGTCGACCTCGGACTCGACTGGACCGCCGGTTTCTCCACCCTGGGCCCTGCCTTCTTCACCGAGCTCAGGCCCACGCCCCTGCCCGAGCCCTACTGGGTCGGGCGCAGCCCGGCCCTGGCGCGTGAGATCGGGCTGGACGAAGCGTGCCTGCATTCGCAAGACGGCCTGGCTGCCTTCACAGGCAACGTCCCGATCGTCGGCACTCGCCCGCTGGCCAGCGTCTACAGCGGCCACCAGTTCGGCGTCTGGGCCGGTCAGTTGGGCGACGGCCGCGCCATCCTGCTGGGCGAGACCGCGAGCGGCTGGGAGCTGCAGCTCAAGGGCTCGGGGCGCACGCCCTACTCGCGCATGGGCGACGGCCGGGCGGTGCTGCGATCCAGCATCCGCGAGTTCCTCTGCAGCGAGGCCATGCACGCGCTGGGCATCCCCACCACGCGCGCCCTGTGCGTGACCGGCTCCGACGCACAGGTGGTGCGCGAGGAGCTCGAAACCGCCGCCGTGGTCACGCGCGCCTCGCCCAGCTTCATCCGCTTCGGCCACTTCGAGCATTTCGCGGCCAACAATCGCGTCGATGAGCTGCGCGCGCTGGCGGACTTCACGATCGACCGCTTCTACCCGGCCTGCCGCAACAGCGAACGCTTCGGCGGCAACGCCTACGCGGCCTTCCTCGAGGCGGTGAGCGAGCGCACCGCGGCGCTGCTCGCGCAGTGGCAGGCCGTCGGCTTCTGCCACGGCGTGATGAACACCGACAACATGAGCATCCTCGGGCTCACCATCGACTACGGGCCCTTCCAGTTCCTCGACGGCTTCGACCCGCGCCACATCTGCAACCACAGCGACACGGGCGGACGCTATGCCTACAACCAGCAGCCCAACGTCGCCTACTGGAACCTGTTCTGCCTGGCCCAGGCGCTGCTGCCGCTGATCGGCGACCAGGAAGTCGCGGTGGCCGCGCTGGAGTCGTACAAGACGGTGTTCCCCGACGCCTACGCGGCGCGCATGCGGGCCAAGCTGGGCCTGCCCGGGGCCGCGCCGGACGACCGCGCGCTGATCGAAGGCGTGCTCAAGCTGCTGGCGCAGGAGAAAGTGGACTACACGATCTTCTGGCGCCGCCTCGCCGACCTGAAGGCGGGCGGCGATCCGGCCGCGGTGCGCGACCTGTTCCTCGACCATGCCGGCATCGGCGGCTGGCTCCAGGCCTTCGCGCAGCGCCACGCTCAGGTGACCGCGGCGCAGGCGGCACAATCGATGCGCGGCGCCAATCCGAAATTCGTCCTGCGGAACCACCTGGGCCAGCAGGCGATCGAATCGGCGCAGAAAAAAGACTTCTCGGGCCTGGCCACCTTGCTGAAGCTGCTCGAAACCCCATTTGAAGACCACGCCGGCCACGAGGCCTATGCCGGCTTCCCGCCCGACTGGGCTTCCACCATCGAAATCAGCTGCTCATCATGACCGCACCCGTCCATAAAACCGATGCCGAATGGAAGGCCGTCCTGGCCGAGAAAGGCGCCGAGCCCGCCGCCTTCGAAGTCACGCGCCATGCCGCCACCGAGCGCCCCTACACCGGCAAGTACGAAGCGCACTGGGAAGACGGCAGCTACCACTGCATCTGCTGCGGCGCCAAGCTCTTCGAATCGGCCACCAAGTTCGACGCCGGTTGCGGCTGGCCCAGCTTCTCGCAGGAGGCGGTGCCCGGCGCCATCAAGAACATCGTCGACCGCTCGCACGGCATGGTGCGCACCGAAAACGTCTGCGCCAACTGCGGCGCCCACCTGGGCCACGTGTTCCCCGACGGCCCGACCGAAACCGGACTGCGCTACTGCATGAACTCGGCCTCGCTCGATTTCAAAAAGCGCTGAACATGAAGTTGCTGCTCGACTTCTTCCCGATCCTGCTGTTCTTCGGCGCCTTCAAGCTCTACGACATCTACACCGCCACCGGCGTGCTGATGGCGGCCACCGTGCTGCAGATGGGCATCGCCTGGTTCAACGAGCGCCGGCTGGCGCCGATGCAGAAGGCCACCCTGGTGCTGATCCTGCTGTTCGGCTCCCTCACGCTGCTGCTGCATGACGACCGCTTCATCAAGTGGAAGCCCACGGTGCTCTACGGCGCGATGGCGCTGGCACTGGCCGTGGCGCTGTGGGGCTTCAAGAAGAACTTCCTCAAGATGCTGCTGGGCGCGCAGCTGGAGCTGCCGGCGCAGATCTGGGGGCGGCTCAACGTCGCGTGGATCGCCTACTGCGTGTTCATGGCCGCGATCAACGGCTACGTGGCGGCCTACTTCAGCACCGAGGCCTGGGTGAACTTCAAGCTCTGGGGCTATGCCTTCCCGATCGTGTTTTTGGTGGCGCAGGGGCTGTACATCTCGCCGCATCTCAAGTCGGACAAGCCTGCAGCATGAGCCTTCCGACTGCTGCCGACCTTGACGCACGCCTGCGGGCGACGCTGCAACCGACCGTGCTCGAGGTGATCGACGAGAGCGCGGCGCATGCCGGCCATGCGGGCTCCAATGCCGAGGGCTACGGCACCCATTTCCGGGTGCGCATTGCCTCTCCTCTCTTCGAGGGAAAGCCGCGCGTGGCGCGCCATCGGCTTGTGTATGATGCGCTGCAACTTTTCATCGCACAGGGCCTTCACGCCATCGCTATCGAGACGCTTTGAAGCGCTTTGTTTCCCGCCTCTCCGGGCGGCAAAAGTACCCTCCCCTTATGAAGAAACAACTCCTGCAGGCCGCAGCCGCCGTCGCCCTTCTTGCTGCCCTCCCCGCCTTCGCGCAGAACGCGGCCATCGTCAACGGCAAGCCGGTGCCCAAGGCGCGCATGGACGTGCTGGCCCAGCAACTGGCGGCCGCCGGCCGGCCGGTCACGCCGGAGATGCAGGGCCAGCTGCGTGAAGAAGTGGTCGCCCGCGAGATCTTCATGCAGGAAGCCCAGAAGCAGGGCCTGGACGCCACCGACGACTACAAGAACCAGTTGGAGCTCGCGCGCCAGGCCATCCTGATCCGCCAGCTGTTCGACAACTACCGCAAGACCAACGCGGTGTCCGACGCCGACGCACAGGCCGAGTACGACAAGTTCGTCGCGGCCAACGGCGGCAAGGAATACAAGGCCCGCCACATCCTGGTCGAGAAGGAAGACCAGGCCCAGAAGATCCTGGCCGACCTCAAGAAGGGCGCCAAGTTCGAGGACCTCGCCAAGAAGCAGAGCAAGGACCCGGGCTCCGGCGCCAACGGCGGCGACCTCGACTGGGCCGCGCCCGCGAGCTTCGTGCCCGAGTTCTCGGAAGCGATGATCAAGCTCAAGAAGGGCGAGACCACCCCCGCCCCGGTCAAGTCGCAGTTCGGCTACCACATCATCCGCGTGGACGACATCCGCCAGGCCCAGCTGCCCAAGCTGGACGAGGTCAAGCCGCAGATCGTGCAGCAGCTGCAGCAGCAGCGGCTGCAGAAGTATCAGGAAGAGCTGCGCGCCAAGGCCAAAGTCGAATAAGGCTTTTCCCTCGCCCAAGAAAAAAGCGGCCCGCGGGCCGCTTTTTTCTTGGGCTCAGCCCACCCACTTCCGCGCATTGCGCCAGATCCGCATCCACGGGCTGAGCGCACTGCAGTTCCCCGAGGTCCAGCTCATCTGGATATTGCGGAACACGCGCTCCGGATGCGGCATCAGCGCGGTGAAGCGCCCGTCGGCGGTGGTCACCGAGGTCAGGCCGCCGGCACTGCCGTTGGGGTTGAAGGGATAGCGCTCGGTCGCCTGGCCGTGGTTGTCGACGTAGCGCATCGCGGCGATGGCCTTGGCCGGGTCGCCGCGGTGCTTGAAGTTCGCGTAGCCCTCGCCGTGCGCCACCGCGATGGGCAGCCGGCTTCCGGCCATGCCGGCGAAGAACAGGCTGGGCGAGTCGAGCACCTCCACCATCGACAGCCGCGCCTCGAAGCGCTCGCTCTGGTTGGTGGTGAAGCGGGGCCAGGCCTCGGCGCCGGGGATGATGTCGGCCAGCTCGGCGAACATCTGGCAGCCGTTGCACACGCCCAGGCCGAAGGTGTCGGCGCGGCCGAAGAAGGCCTTGAACTGCTCGCTCAACTTCGGGTTGAAGGTGATGCTGCGCGCCCAGCCGATGCCGGCGCCCAGGGTGTCGCCGTAGCTGAAGCCGCCGCAGGCCACCACGCCCTTGAAGTCGGCCAGGTCCGCCCTGCCCGTCTGCAGGTCGGTCATGTGGACGTCGAAGGACTCGAAGCCGGCCTCGTGGAAGGCATAGGCCATCTCGACGTGCGAGTTGACGCCCTGCTCGCGCAGGATCGCGACCTTGGGCCGCGCGAGGTTGAGGAAAGGCGCGGCCACGTTCTCTTCGACGCCCGGCGCCAGGTGTACGTGGCGGCCCGGGTCCTGCGGCTCGCCGGCGGCGGCGTGCTCGGCGTCGGCGCAGTCGGGGTTGTCGCGCTCGCGGCAGATCTTCCAGCTCACCGCGTCCCAGACCTGGTGCAGGTCGTGCAGGCTGGCGCTGAAGACGGCCTTGGCATCGCGCCACACCTCCACCTTGGCCTTGCCGGCTTCGATGGCCGAGGCGTCGGGCCGGGTCTTGCCGACGAAATGGCTGTGGGCGCTGAGACCGTGCGCACGCAGCGTCTGCATCACCTCGTTGCGCTCGGCGGTGCGCACCTGCAGCAGCAGGCCCAGCTCTTCGTTGAAGAGCGCCTTCAGCGTGAGCTCCTCGCGCCGGGCGCTGACCTGGCCGGCCCAGTTCTTGGCGTCGCCATACTCGGCGCGGCTGTCGCTGATGCCGTCGCCCTCGGTCACCAGCAGGTCGACGTTGAGGGCGACGCCCACGTGGCCGGCAAAGGCCATCTCGCAGGCCGCGGCGAACAGGCCGCCGTCGCTGCGGTCGTGCAGCGCGAGGATCTTGCCCGCGGCGCGCAGGGCGTTGACGGCCGCCACCAGCTTGACCAGGTCCTGCGGGTCGTCGAGGTCCGGCACCACGTCGCCGCTCTGCCCCAGGGTCTGGGCCAGGATGCTGCCGGCCATGCGATGCCGGCCGCGGCCCAGGTCGATCAGGACCAGCGTGCTGTCGGGCTCGCTCGCATCCAGCTGCGGCGTGAGCGTGCCGCGCACATCGGCCAGGGTGGCAAAGGCGCTGACGATCAGACTCACGGGCGAGCTGACCTTTTTCTGCTCGCCCTGGTCCTGCCACTGGGTGCGCATGGACAGCGAATCCTTGCCGACGGGAATCGAGATGCCGAGCGCCGGGCAGAGCGCCAGGCCCACGGCCTTTACCGTCTCGTACAGCGCGGCGTCCTCGCCCGGCTCGCCGCAGGCCGCCATCCAGTTGGCCGACAGCTTGACGCGCGAGAGCTCGATGGGCGCGGCCAGCAGGTTGGTGATGGCCTCCGCCACCGCCATGCGGCCGGAGGCCGGCGCGTCGAGGGCGGCGAGCGGGGTGCGCTCGCCCATGCTCATTGCCTCGCCGGCGAAGCCGGTGTAGTCGGCCAGGGTGACGGCGCAGTCGGCCACCGGCACTTGCCAGGGGCCGACCATCTGGTCGCGATGGCTCAGGCCGCCGACGGTCCGGTCGCCGATGGTGACGAGGAAGCGCTTGGAGGCGACGGTGGGGTGGGAGAGGACGTCGATGGCGGCCTTCTGCAGGTCGACGCCGGTGAGGTCGAGGGGCTTGAACCGGCGGGCGATGGACTGCACGTCGCGCAGCATCTTCGGGGGCTTGCCCAGGAGGACGTCCATGGGCATGTCGACCGGCTGGCGCTTGGTGCCCTCATCGGCCACCAGCAGCTGCCGCTCTTCCGTCGCCACGCCCACCACGGCAAACGGACACCGCTCGCGCTCGCAGAAAGCCTTGAACAGTTCCAGCGACTCCGGCGCGATCGCCAGCACATAGCGCTCCTGGCTCTCGTTGCACCAGATCTCCTTGGGCGCCAGGCCCGACTCCTCCAGCGGCACGGCGCGCAGGTCGAAGCGCGCGCCGCGGCCGGCGTCGTTGCTGAGCTCGGGGAAAGCATTGCTCAAGCCGCCCGCGCCGACGTCGTGGATCGCCAAGATCGGGTTGGCCTCGCCCTGCTGCCAGCAATGGTTGATGACCTCCTGCGCGCGCCGCTCGATCTCGGGGTTGCCGCGCTGCACCGAGTCGAAATCCAGCTCGGCCGCGTTGGCGCCGGTGGCCATCGAGCTCGCCGCGCTTCCGCCCATGCCGATGCGCATGCCGGGGCCGCCCAGCTGGATCAAGAGCGAGCCCGCCGGGAATCGGATCTTCTTCGTCTGCCCCGCATCGATGCTGCCCAGGCCGCCCGCGATCATGATGGGCTTGTGGTAGCCGCACTGCAGCGTGTCGCGGTCGCTGGAAATCGCCTGCTCGTACTCGCGGAAGTAGCCCAGCAGGTTGGGCCGGCCGAACTCGTTGTTGAAGGCGGCGCCGCCCAGCGGGCCCTCGGTCATGATCTGCAGCGGACTGGCGATGTGCTCGGGCTTGCCGTAGCTGCCTTCGGCGGGCCAGAGCTTCGACACCGTGAAGCCGGTCAGCCCCGCCTTGGGCTTGGAGCCGCGGCCGGTGGCGCCCTCGTCGCGGATCTCGCCGCCGGCGCCGGTCGAAGCGCCCGGGAAGGGCGAGATCGCGGTCGGGTGGTTGTGCGTCTCGACCTTCATCAGCACGTGGTTCAGCGCGTCCTGCTTGTCGTAGCGGCCGGCGGCCGAGGCGGCGACGAAGCGCTCGACCTGCGAGCCCTCCATGATCGAGGCGTTGTCGGCGTAAGCCACCACCGTGTGCTGTGGGTTCTGGCGCTCGGTGTGCCGGATCATCGAGAACAGGCTCTGCGGCTGCGCCTCGCCGTCGATCACGAAATCGGCGTTGAAGATCTTGTGGCGGCAGTGCTCGCTGTTGGCCTGCGCGAACATCATCAGCTCGACGTCGCTGGGGTTGCGGCCGAGCCGGGTGAAGGCGTCGACCAGGTAGTCGATCTCGTCCTGCGCCAGCGCCAGGCCGAAGCGCGTGTTGGCCTCGACCAGCGCGGCACGCCCGCCGGCCAGCACGTCGACCTGCGCCATCGGCTGGCCCGGCAGCTCGGCGAACAGCGCCGCCGCCTGCTCCACGCCGGGGAGCACCGATTCGGTCATGCGGTCATGCAGCAGCGCGCCCAGGGCGGCCAGCCGGTCGACGTCGAGCACGGGGGCCTTGCCCAGCAGCGGCGCCTTCAGCACCAGGTGGTACTGCGTGACGCGCTCGATCCGGCGCAGCGCCAGCCCGCAGTTGTGGGCGATGTCGGTGGCCTTGGAGGCCCAGGGCGAGACCGTGCCCAGACGCGGCGTGACGACCAGCGTGGGCCCGGCCTTGGCGGGCGCATCGAAGGGCTCGCCGTAGCCCAGCAGGGCGGCGAAGCGCTCGCGCTCGGCGCCTTCCAGCGCGTGGTCGGTCGCGACCAGGTGCACGAAGCGGGCCGAGAGGCCTTCGATGCGCGGCTCGATGGCCTGCAGCCGGGGCAGCAGCTGCCGGGCCCGGAACCCGCTGAGCGCGCTGCCGCCCTCGAAGAAGGTCACCACGGGGGCGACGGGATGGGAAGGCGCATTCAGGGGCAAGGTCACGATCGGGGTGGGCCGGCGGGCCGCGTTGGAAACCAGGGGAATGTAGGCGGCGGCCGCTGACTGGGGCCATCCGCGCCAAGCCCGCAATTTTAACGGGCCGAATGGGATAATTCGGGCCCATGAGCATCACCTACAAAGACGCCGAGGGCGTGGCCGGCATGCGCATTGCATGCCGCCTCGCTTCCGAGGTGCTGGATTACCTGACCCCGCACGTCAAGCCCGGCGTGACCACCAACGAGATCGACAAGCTCGCGCACGACTACATCACGCAGGTGCAGGGCGGCATTCCCGCCCCCCTCAACTACATGGGCGCCTCCAGCGTGCCCTACCCCAAGTCCATCTGCACCTCGGTCAACCACGTGGTGTGCCATGGCATCCCGAACGACAAGCCGCTCAAGAAGGGCGACATCGTCAACCTCGACGTCACGGTCATCAAGGACGGCTGGCATGGCGACACCAGCCGCATGTTCGTCGTCGGCGACGCCTCGATCGCGGCCAAGCGCCTGTGCGCCTTCACCTACGAGGCCATGTGGCACGGCATCGTCAAGGTGAAGCCGGGCGTGCACCTGGGCGACATCGGCTTCGCCATCCAGCGCTTCGCCGAGAGCAACGGCTTCTCGGTGGTGCGCGAGTTCTGCGGCCACGGCATCGGCCGCGGCTTCCACGAGGAGCCGCAGGTGCTGCACTACGGCAAGCCCGGCACGCTGGACGAGCTCAAGCCCGGCATGACCTTCACCATCGAGCCGATGATCAACGCCGGCAAGCGCGACATCAAGGAAGACGCCCGGGGCGGCCAGTACGACGGCTGGACCATCGTCACGCGCGACCACTCGCTGTCGGCCCAGTGGGAGCACACGGTGCTGGTGACCGAGACCGGCTACGAGGTGCTCACGCTCTCGGCCGGCAGCCCGCCGCCGCCCGCCTTCGCCACTACTTCGGCTTGATGCCGCCCGCCGGCCTTCGAGAGGCTGCCATGGTGGACATCCCTTCGCTACGCGACGCCTACCGCACGCACAAGCAGGCGCTGTACGACCAGGCGCGCAGCGCGCGCGCCCCCACGCGCAGCGTCCACACCGTGCTGCGCCAGCTCGCCGCCCTGGCCGACGAGGCGCTCAATGCGCTGTGGGCCGACGCCGGCTTCGGCAACCGGCTGGCGCTGGTCGCGGTCGGCGGCTTCGGGCGCGGCGAGCTGTTCCCTTTTTCCGACGTCGACGTGCTGCTGCTGCTGCCGCAGGACCATGCGACCGATGTCGACCCGTCACGCATCGAGGCCTTCATCGGCCATTGCTGGGACGTGGGCCTCGAGATCGGCTCCAGCGTGCGCACGGTGGACGAATGCCTGGCCGAAGCCGCCAAGGACGTCACGGTCCAGACCTCGCTGCTCGAATCCCGCCTGGTCGCCGGCGACAAGAAGCTCTACGCGGCCTTCCGCAAGAGCTTCCTCGCCGACATCGACCCGCACGCCTTCTTCGCCGCCAAGACGCAGGAGATGCGGCACCGGCACCAGAAGTACGAGAACACGCCCTACGCGCTGGAGCCCAACTGCAAGGAATCGCCCGGCGGGCTGCGCGACCTGCAGATCATCCTCTGGGTGGCCAAGGCGGGGGGCTTCGGCAGGCGCTGGGACGACCTGGCGAAGAACGGCCTGGCCACCGCCTTCGAGGTGCAGCAGATCAAGCGCAACGAGGCCTTGCTCAGCCTGATCCGCGCCCGCCTGCACCTGATCGCCAACCGGCGCGAGGACCGCCTGGTGTTCGACCTGCAGACGGCCGTGGCGGCCACCTTCGGCTATGTCGGCGAGTCGCAGCGAAAGTCGAGCGAGGCGCTGATGCGCCGCTACTACTGGGCGGCCAAGGCGGTGACGCAGCTCAACCAGATCCTGCTGCTCAACATCGCCGACCGGCTCAATCCGCAGGAGGAGCAGGCCACCCGCATCAACGACCGCTTCTTCGAGAAGGGCGGCCTGATCGAGGTCGCGAGCGACGACCTGTACCTCAAGGACCCGCACGCCATCCTCGAAACCTTTTTGCTCTTCCAGAAGACCATCGGCGTCAACGGCCTGTCGGCGCGCACGCTGCGCGCGCTCTACAACGCCCGCCACGTGATGGACAGCAAGTTCCGCAACGACCGCGTGAACCACGCGACCTTCATGCGCATCCTGCTGGAGCCGCGCGGCATCACGCACGCCTTCAGGCTGATGAACCAGACCTCGGTGCTGGGCCGCTACCTGCGGGTGTTCCGCAGCATCGTCGGGCAGATGCAGCACGACCTGTTCCACGTCTACACGGTCGACCAGCACATCCTGATGGTGCTGCGCAACGTGCGGCGCTTCTTCATCGTCGAGCATGCGCACGAATACCCCTTCTGCTCGCAGCTCGCGGGCGGCTGGGACAAGCCCTGGATCCTCTACGTCGCGGCGCTGTTCCACGACATCGCCAAGGGCCGCGGCGGCGACCATTCGGAGCTGGGCTCGCGCGACGTGCGGCGCTTCTGCCGCCAGCACGAGATCCCGCGCGAGGACGCGCGGCTGATCGAGTTCCTGGTGTCCGAGCACCTGGTGATGAGCCAGGTCGCGCAGAAGCAGGACCTGAGCGACCCGGAGGTGATCGCCCGTTTCGCGCAGCGCGTGGGCAACGAGCGCTACCTGACGGCGCTCTACCTGCTCACCATCGCCGACATCCGCGGCACCTCCCCGCGCGTGTGGAACGCCTGGAAGGGCAAGCTGCTCGAAGACCTCTACCGCTCGACGCTGCGCGCCCTGGGCGGCCGCATGCCCGACCCCGGCGCCGAGGTGGAGGCGCGCAAGCGCGAGGCGCTGGTGCAGCTGGCGCTGCATGCGCAGCCCTTCGAGGCCCACAAGGCGCTGTGGGAGACGCTCGACGTCGGCTACTTCATGCGCCACGACGCCTCCGAGATCGCCTGGCACACCAAGCAGCTGTCGCGGCACGTGCCGCCGAGGAACGTGCCGATCGACCCGCTTGCGCCGGCCATGGTGCGTGCCCGGCTCTCGCCGGTGGGCGAAGGACTGCAGGTGGTGGTCTACACGCCCGACCAGCCCGACCTGTTTGCGCGCATCTGCGGCTACTTCGACCAGTCCTCCTTCAGCATCCTCGACGCCAAGGTGCACACCACCACCAACGGCTATGCGCTGGACACTTTCCAGGTCGTCACCACCTTCATCCCCGAGCACTACCGCGACCTGATCAGCATGGTCGAGACCGGCCTCGCCAAGACGCTGGACGAGGCCGGCCCCCTGCCCTCGCCCAGCAAGGGCCGGGTGTCGCGCCGGGTGCGCAGCTTCCCGATCAAGCCGCGGGTCAGCCTCCTGCCCGACGAGAAGGCGCAGCGCTGGCTGCTCAACATCTCGGCCAGCGACCGCGTGGGCCTGCTGTACTCGGTGGCGCGCGTGCTCGCGCGCCATCACCTGAACCTGCAGCTCGCCAAGATCACGACCCTGGGCGAGCGCGTGGACGACACCTTCCTGATCAGCGGGCCCGAGTTGCAGGGCCAGCGCACGCAGGCGGCGATCGAGACCGAGCTGCTCGAAGCGCTGGCGGCCTGAGCGGCCTGGGAGTCTCCCCAGGCCGTCAGAGGACGGTCAGGAAGACGCGCGCGGAATCGACCACAATCGCCCCTGTTTTTTTAACAACAGAAAGGCTTTCGAACATGATCCGTTCCGACGACACCGGCAAACTCATCCTCCGCTTGGCCCTGGGCATCCTGATGCTGCTGCATGGCATCGCCAAGATCAACGGCGGCGTGGGCTTCGCGGCCAGCATGCTGACTGCGCATGGCCTGCCGGGCGCCCTGGCTTACCTGGTCTATGTCGGCGAGATCGTCGCGCCGGTGCTGCTGATCATCGGCCTCTACACGCGGCCGGCCGCATGGATCGTGGTCATCAATATGCTGGTCGCGATCTGGCTGGTGCACATGAAGCAGATCGGTATGCTCAACAAGCAGGGCGGCTGGGAGCTGGAGCTGCAGGGCCTGTTCCTCTTCAGCGCGCTGGCCGTGGCCTTCATGGGTGCCGGCCGCTTCAGCGTCGGCGGCACGGGCGGCCGCTACAACTGATCGTCCGGGCTACTCGTCTTCGGCCGCATCGAGACCCGGAAACAGGATCTCGGTGTAGCCGAAGCGCGAGAAATCGCGCACCCGCATCGGATAGAGCTTGCCCAGCAGGTGATCGACCTCGTGCTGCACCACACGCGCATGAAAGCCGCTGACCGTGCGGTCGATGGGGTCGCCGTAGGGGTCGAAGCCGGTGTAGCGGACATGGGCGAAGCGCGGCACTACACCGCGCAGCCCGGGCACCGAGAGGCAGCCTTCCCAACCCTCTTCTTCCTCGTCGCCGATGGGCGTGATGACGGGATTGATCAGTACCGTGCGCGGCACCGCCGGCGCGTCCGGATAACGCGGATTGACGGTGTCGGTGCCGAAGATGACGAGCTGCTGGTCGACGCCGATTTGCGGCGCGGCGAGGCCGGCGCCGTTCACCGCGTGCATGGTCTCGAACATGTCCCGCACCAGCAGGTGCAGCTCGTCGGTGTCGAAGGCGCCGACCGGCTGCGCGATGCGCAGCAGCCGGGGGTCGCCCATCTTGAGGATCTCGCGTACCGTCATGCGGGCATTATCGCCACCGCGGTCCGCGCGCCCGGGCTCAGGGCGGCGTCTGGGTGCGCGAGTCGGGCGAGTTCAGCATGCGGTTGATCTCGCGCGGGCTGCGACCCGGCGGGACCGGCACCGTGACGCCTGCACCGCCGCCGCTGCGCGGCCCGGCGTGCGCCGGCGGGGGTACGGGGACGGCCGGGCGCCCGCCCCAGCCGGCGCGCGGATAGCCCGGATGCGGGTGATAGCCGGGGCGCCCCCCGTAGTACGGATAGGGGTAGCGCGGACGGGAGTAATAGCCGCCGCCATAACCGCCGCCATAGCTGCCGTCGATGTACACGTTCGGCTGGACCACGACCGGTCCCGGATCCGCGTAATAGGGCTCGGAATACCCGTAGGAGCCTCCCGGCACGGCCACGCAGCCGCCGAGCAGCGCCGCGCCTCCGAGCACGGCACAAACACCCCATAGACGGCGATTCTTGATCATGATGGACTCCTGGTCGGTATTGATGTGTTCAACGTCCTCTTGTAGACCTTGTTGACTTCTATCGCATGAAGCTGCGTAACGCACGGTAAAGCTCGGCGAGACCTCAAAGGCCGTTGGCAAGGATCTCGAGCATCTGCGCCTCGTCGATCACGGCCACCCCCAGCCCGGTCGCCTTGTCGAGCTTGCTGCCGGCCTCGGCGCCCGCCACCAGGAAATCGGTCTTCTTGCTGACCGATCCGGCCACTTTGGCGCCCGCTGCCTCCAGTTTTTCCTTCGCCTCGTCGCGGCTGAGCGTAGGAAGGGTGCCGGTGATGACGAAGGTCTTGCCCGCGAGGGGCTTGGGCGCGCGCGCCGCCGGCTCGCCCTCTTCCCAGCTCACGCCGCAGGCGCGCAGCTGCTCGACCACCTCGCGGTTGTGCGCCTGGTCGAAAAAGGTGCGCAGGCTCTGCGCGACCACCGGACCGACGTCGTTGACCTCCAGCAGTTGCTCCTCGCTCGCGTCCATGATCGCGTCGAGCTTGCCGAAGTGCTTGGCCAGGTCCTTGGCGGTGCTTTCGCCGATGTGGCGGATGCCCAGCCCGAAAAGGAAGCGCGGCAGCGTGGTCTTCTTCGACGCTTCCAGGGCGTCGACCAGGTTCTTCGCCGACTTGTCGGCCATGCGGTCCAGCCCGGCCAGGGTCGTGAGGCCCAGCTTGTAGAGATCGGGCAGCGTGCGGATCAGCTGGCCGTCCACCAGCTGCTCGACCAGCTTGTCGCCCAGGCCTTCGATGTCGAGCGCGCGCCGCGCCGCGAAATGCAAGATGGCCTCCTTGCGCTGTGCGCCGCAGAACAGGCCGCCGGTGCAGCGGTAGTCGACCTCGCCCTCCTCGCGCAGCGCGTCGGAGCCGCAGACGGGGCACTTGTGCGGCATGGTGAAGACCGGGCCGCGCTGCTCCGCCGGCCGCGCCGCGCTCTCGGGCACGACGCCCACCACCTCGGGAATCACGTCGCCGGCGCGCCGCACGATCACCGTGTCGCCCACCCGCACGTCCTTGCGCCGGGCCTCGTCCTCGTTGTGCAGCGTGGCGTTGGTCACGGTGACGCCGCCCACGAAGACGGGCGCCAGCTTGGCCACCGGCGTGAGCTTGCCGGTGCGGCCCACCTGCACCTCGATGCCCAGCACCTCGGTCAGCTGCTCCTGCGCCGGGTACTTGTGGGCCACCGCCCAGCGCGGCTCGCGCGAGACAAAGCCGAGCTGCCGCTGCAGCTCCAGGCTGTCGACCTTGTAGACCACGCCGTCGATGTCGTAGGGCAGCGCGTCGCGCTGGCGCGCGATGGTCTCGTGGAAGGCGATCAGCTCAATGGCACCGCGGGCGCGCTGCGTCTGCGTGCCGATCGGAAAGCCCCACGCATGGAACTGCTGCAGCCAGTCGAACTGCGTGGCATGCGCGGGCCCGCCCTGCTCCGGCGGCGTGACCTCGCCGAGGCCGTAGGCGAAGAAGCTCAGCGGCCGGGCCGCGGCGATCGCCGGATCGAGCTGGCGCACCGCGCCGGCCGCGGCATTGCGCGGGTTCACGAACACCTTCTCGTTCTTCTGCCCGGCGGCGATCTTCTCGCGCTGCCGCTCGTTCAGCGTCTCGAAGTCGTCGCGCCGCATATAGACCTCGCCGCGCACCTCCACCACCGGCGGAATCTCCGCGCCCTGGCCGTGCAGACGCAGCGGGATCTGCTGCACCGTGCGGATGCTCTGCGTGACGTCCTCGCCGATCTCGCCGTCGCCGCGGGTGGCGGCCTGCACCAGCACGCCTTGCTCGTAGCGCAGGTTGAGGGCCAGGCCGTCGAACTTGAGCTCGCACACGTACTCGACCTGCGGCGCATCCTCGGCCAGGCCCAGCTCGCGGCGCACCCGCGCATCGAAGGCGCTGGCACCACCGGGCGTGATGTCGGTTTCGGTGCGGATGGACAGCATCGGCACCTTGTGACGCACCTTGGCGAAGGCTTCCAGCGCCTTGCCGCCGACGCGCTGCGTGGGCGAGTCGGGCGTGCGCAGCTCGGGGTGTTCGGCTTCGAGCGCCTGCAGGCGCTGGAACAGGCGGTCGTACTCGGCGTCGGGCAGCTCGGGCGCGTCGAGCACGTAGTAGAGATGGGCGTGGCGGCGCAGTTGCTCGCCCAGTGCGGCGGCTTCGCGAGCCGCCTCCTCGCGTGAGGTCATGGAAATCTCCGGAATCAGAGCGCGTTTTTAGCTGAACAAGCGCCGGGCCAGCGGCGAACCCGCCGACAGCTCGCGCGAATCGAGGGTGTCGTAGAGCTGCTCGAGATCGGCCCCGATCGCGTCCATCGTCTCCTCGCGCAGCAGCTGGCCGTCGCTGTCGGTCACGACGCCGTCCATCTCGCGCGCCAGCGTCGCGGCCGTTTCGCGCATGCGCGCGAAGGGGCGCTCGCTACGGTCGACCTGGGGCACATCCAGGCTCAGCGTGAGCTCGCGAATGGCCGACTGGGCCGGGTCGTCGGCCAGCGCGGCCTGCGTGTCGAAAGACAGGCCCAGGATCGGCGGCAGCCCGAGCTCGCTCGCCGGCAGCACCATGCGGCCCGGAATGATCCCGGCCACGAAGCCCAGCCGCGCGGCATTCTGCTGCACGTAGCCCGGGCTCCAGGCGGCGTGCAGCGCGCGCAGCACGAAGCTCAGCTGGGCATCGTGCGCACTGGCGAACTGGTCGAGCTCGCGGGCCCGCGCCACCTCGTCGAGCATCTCGGGAAACTCGGGCGCGCCGTTGATCGCGTCCGCGAAGGCCTGGGCCTTGACCACGAACTCGGAGTACTCGATCTCGTTGAGCGCACCGGTGCGGTTGGCCAGCTGCACGCCGGCCTGGAAGGCACCGTAGCGCTGGCCGGGCGCGGCCGGTTCCCATTCGCCGGTGTGCTCATTGAGGCCTTCGATCGCCACCGGCTTGCTGCCGGCGCGGCGCGTGGCCGGCATGGCCGCGATGGCGGCGTCGCCGGAGGCCAGGCCCTCCAGCGTGACGGGCGCGATCACGTCGATCAGCGGGTCCAGCCCGCCACGGCGGTCGGCCGTCGGGATCGGCAGCGCGCTGGGCGCGGGCAGGTCGGGGTCGAACAGCGGCTCGTGCCGCTCGGCGCCGGCGACCGGATGTCCGGTCACGTGCAGCACCGGCTCTTCCTCGCGGCGGAGGGGCGCCGGCGCCGTTTCGGGCGCAGCGCCGTCCGGCGCATCGGGTTGGCGCGGCGCGTTGCGGCGCGACATCCAGGCGTTGTAGCCGACCACCGTGGCCAGCACGAGGCCGCCGAGGATCGCCAGCGCGACCGAGAGATTGCTCATGCTGCCTCGGCCATCGATACGGCAGATTCCATGTCCACCGCCACGATGCGCGAGACGCCCTGCTCCTGCATCGTCACGCCGATCAGCTGCTCGGCCATCTCCATCGCGATCTTGTTGTGGCTGATGAAGAGGAACTGGGTTTCGCGGCTCATCGCCGTCACCAGCTTGGCGTAGCGCTCGGTGTTGGCGTCGTCCAGCGGCGCATCCACTTCGTCCAGCAGGCAGAAAGGCGCCGGATTCAGCTGGAAGATCGCGAACACCAGTGCGATCGCGGTCAGCGCCTTCTCGCCGCCCGACAGCAGGTGGATGGTCTGGTTCTTCTTGCCGGGCGGCTGCGCCATCACCTGCACGCCGGAATCGAGGATCTCGTCGCCGGTCATCATGAGCCTGGCGTTGCCGCCGCCGAAGAGCTCCGGGAACATCCGGCTGAAGTGCTCGTTGACGATCTTGAAGGTGCCGCCGAGCAGCTCGCGCGTCTCGCCGTCGATCTTGCGGATCGCATCCTCCAGCGTGTTGATGGCCTCGTTGAGGTCGGCCGACTGGGCATCGAGGAAGGTCTTGCGCTCGCGCGCGACCGTCAGTTCGTCGAGGGCGGCAAGGTTGACGGCACCCAGCGCGGCAACCTCGCGGTTGAGGCGGTCGATCTCGGACTGCAGGCCGGTCAGCCGGACCTTGTCGTCCTCGATCGACCGCGCGACCGCCTCGAGGTCGGCCTGGGCATCGGTCAGCAGCTGCTGGTACTGCTCGAAGCCCAGGCGCGCGGCCTGCTCCTTCAGCTGCAACTCCGTGATGCGCTGGCGCAGCGGGTCGAGCTCGCGCTCGAGCTGCAGGCGGCGCTCGTCGCTGGCGCGCAGCTTGAGCGTGAGGTCGTCGTACTGGCTGCGCGTGGCGCCCAGCGCCGTCTCGCGTTCCAGCTTGAGGGACAGCGCGTCCTGCAGCCCGGCCTGGGCCGCAGCGTCAGACAGGCGGCCGAGCTCGACGCGAGCGCGCTCGTCTTCTTCAGCGAGCGAAACGACCTGCTGGGTCGCCGTCTCGATCGCGCGGTTGAGCTCGGCGCGGCGTGCTTCGAGCGTGCGCTGCGCGAAGACTGCCTCCTGCGCCTGGCGCTCCAGGCTGCGGTGCTGCTCGCGGCTGGCGGACAGGGCGCGGCCGGCCTCGATCACGCGCTCGTCGAGCTGGGCGTGGCGCTCCTGGCTGTCGGCCAGCTGCATGTCCAGCTCCTCGAAGCGGCCTTCGGCAGCGACGCGCTTTTCCTGCAGCTCTTCCAGTTGCGCCTCGACCTCGCCGAGGTCGGTGGTCAGCTGCTCGCTGCGCACGCGCGCCTGCTCGGCCAGCTGCGTGAGGCGCAGCGTCTCGACCTGCAGCTCGTGCGCGCGCGACTGCGTGTCGGCCGCTTCGCGCCGCGCCGTGACCAGGCGCTGCGCCGCATCGCCGTAGGCGGACTCGGCACGGGCCAGCGCGGTGCGGGCCTCTTCGCTGATCAGCGTCTGGGCGCGCAGCTGGCGCTCCAGGTTTTCCATCTCCTGCTGGCGGGCCAGCAGGCCGGCCTGCTCGGAATCCTGCGCATAGAAGCTCACGCCGTGGGCGGTGACCGCATGGCCGCTCTGGACGTAGATCGCCTCGCCGGGCTGCAGCTTGTCGCGCTGGGCCAGTGCTTCTTCGAGCGTCGGCGCCGTGAAGCAGCCGTGCAGCCAGCCGGACAGCAGCGCCTGCTGGCCCGCGTCGCCCAGGCGCAGCAGGTCCGCGAGGCGCGGCAGCGCGCCCTGGGCCTGCGGCGCCGCGGCCGTGGGCGGGCTGTAGAAGGCCAGCTTGGCGGGAGGCGCATCGCCGCCGAAGGCGCGGACCATGTCGAGGCGGCTGACTTCGAGCGCGCCCAGGCGCTCGCGCAGCGCGGCTTCGAGCGCGTTCTCCCAGCCCTGCTCGATGTGGATGCGGCTCCACAGCCCCTGCAGGCCTTCGAGGCCGTGCTTGGCCAGCCAGGGGGCGAGCTTGCCGTCGGTCTTGACCTTCTCCTGCAGCGCCTTCAGCGCTTCGAGCCGGGCCGACAGCTCGGCATGGCGCGCGCCCTCCGTGTTGACGGCCTGCTGCTTGCCGCGGCGGTCCTCGTCGAGTTGCGGTACGGCGTCCTGCAGCTCGTGCAGACGCGCATCGGCTTCGCTGGCGGCTTCCTGCGCGGCGGCCAGCTGCTCCTGCAGGTCGCGCAGCCGCGCCTCGTCGGGCGCCGCGAGCGCGTTCTGGTCGCTGCGCAGGCGCTCGGCGCGCTGCGTCAGCTGGCGGGTCTGGTCCTCGATGTTGCGCTGGTCGGCGGCCAGCACCTGGATCTGCTGCTGCACCTGCGAGACGCTGGCGCGCTGGGCATTGGCCTCGTCCTGCGTGCGTTGCTGCGCTTCTTCGAGGCTGGGAATCCGCGCGTCATGCTCCTCGAGCTGCGCGGCCAGCAGCTCGGCCTGCTCCTCGGCATTCACGCCCTGGCCGGCGAGCGTCTCGATCTCGGCCTCGGCATCTTCGCGGCGCGTGTTCCATTGCGCGATCTGCTCGCCGAGTTGCACCAGACGCTGCTCGACCCGCTGGCGGCCCTCGACCACGAAGCGGATCTCGCCCTCCAGCCGGCCGACCTCGGCGCTGGCCTCGTAGAGCTTGCCCTGCGCCTGGTTGACCTGGTCGCCGGCCGCGTAGTGGGCCTGGCGCACGGTCTCGAGCTCGGATTCGACATGGCGCAGATCGGCCGTGCGCGCTTCGAGGTCGTTGATCGCCTTCTCGCCATCGGCCTTGACCTTGGACTGGTCGCCCTCGCTCTCGCTGCGCTTGAGGAACCACAGCTGGTGCTGCTTGCGCGTGGCGTCGGCCTGCAGCGTGTTGTAGCGCGTCGCGACCTCGGCCTGCTTCTCCAGCCGCTCCAGGTTGCTGCCGAGCTCGCGCAGGATGTCTTCGACGCGGGTCAGGTTTTCGCGGGTGTCGCCGAGCCGGTTCTCCGTCTCGCGGCGGCGCTCCTTGTACTTGGAGACGCCGGCGGCTTCTTCGAGGAAGAGGCGCAGCTCCTCGGGCTTGGATTCGATGATCCGGCTGATCGTCCCCTGCCCGATGATCGCGTAGGCGCGCGGGCCGAGGCCGGTGCCCAGGAACACGTCTTGCACGTCGCGCCGGCGCACCAGCTGGTTGTTGATGAAGTAGCTGGAATTGCCGTCGCGCGTCAGCACCCGCTTGACCGCGATCTCGGCAAACTGCGACCACTGGCCGCCGGCGCGGTGATCGGAGTTGTCGAACACCAGCTCCACGCTCGAACGGCTGGCCTGCTTGCGCGTGGTCGTGCCGTTGAAGATCACGTCCTGCATCGACTCGCCACGCAGCTCGGAGGCGCGCGATTCGCCGAGCACCCAGCGCACCGCATCCATGATGTTCGACTTGCCGCAGCCATTGGGGCCCACCACGCCCACCAGCTGGCCGGGCAAAAGGAAATTGGTGGGTTCCGCGAAGGACTTGAAGCCGGAGAGCTTGATCGAGTTGAGACGCACGGCTGGTTTGGCTTAGGTTGCCAAGGTATTGATTTGTAAGGGAATATTCGCCGGCCTCACCCTCCGGGACCGGCTGCTGCCCGAGGCGGCGATGATAACGTGCGGGCCATGCGCGAATCCCTCCGTTCTTCCCCTCTCGCGCGCCGCCGCGCCGTGCTCATGGGCGGCCTGGCCGCAACGCTCCTCGGCCTGTCGGGCTGCGCCAGCACCGAGCGCGCGGAGCCTTATGGCAGCAACGAGTGGCTGCAATCCGGCGCCAACCGCATCGCCAACCTGGCGCTGCGCGACAACCTGCAATCGATACGGCGCGTGCAGCTCTCGCTGTACCGGCGCAATCCGCGGGAATGGCGCAAGTGGGCGTCGAGCGCGGAGGACGCGACCCAGCGCACCTGGGACGCCATCTCGAACGACACCCCGCTGGCCCAGCTGCGCGGCGCCACCGGCATCGACGCCATCCGCCTCGCCTTCGAGACCCAGCCCAGGCCCTACGAGGGCGATCGCGTGGCGGCGCTGGTGGTCGGCTGGGCTTCCATGCTCAAGCAGGCCAACGGCGGCACCTGGGAGCAGACCATGCTCGACGGCGTGAACGCGGAGAACAGCTACCGCGCGGCGCGCAACGTCGAGATCTCGCTGTGGCTGATCGGCTCGAAGACCGGGCCGGATGGCCAGCCGCTGCTGCTGGCCACCGAGATCAGCGAGCGCGGGCGCAACTTGGTGGTCGATCGCGAGCTGTCGAAGGTGGTGGCGCGGCTGGACCTGCTGGCTGCGCAGGCTGACGAGAAGTACCGGAGAGCGGCGTTGGACTTCAGTCAGAACTGGCTGCTGGGGAACTTCGGGCCGTTTTTTGCGATGGTGAACAGGTAGGTCGATCCTCGGCATCCTGGCCCCTAGAATGCCCCACGCTTCTCCACCCCATCCATCCCCAGCAACCTCATGAGCTCCCTCAACTTCATCGGCGGCGAAAAAGGCGGTGTCGGCAAGTCCGTCACCGCCCGGGTCCTGGCACAGTACTTCATCGATCACAGCAAGCCCTTCGTGGGCTTCGACACCGATCGATCGCACAGCTCCTTCACCCGCTTCTACGAGGGCTTCGCCTCGCCGGTGGTGGTCGACAGCTATGAGGGCCTGGACACGGTGGTCAACGGCTTCGAGACGCGTCCGCAGCAGAGCGTGATCGTCGACCTCGCAGCGCAGACGCTGGCGCCGCTCGCGCGCTGGATCAAGGATTCGGACCTCTTCGACGTCTTCGCCGAGCTCGGCGTGACGGTCAACTTCTGGCATGTGCTGGACGACGGCAAGGACTCGAGCGACCTGCTCGGCACGCTGGTCGACACCTTCGGCAACCGGCCCAACTACATCGTGGTGCAGAACTACGGCCGCGGCAACGACTTCGGCCTGCTGCTCGGCTCGCAGTCGCTCAGCAAGGCGACCGCGCATGGGGCACGCGTGATCGCCCTGCCCCGCCTGCACGACGCCACCATGCGCAAGATCGATGCGCGCAACACCAGCTTCTGGAAGTCGGTCAACGACCGCGAAGGCCCCAACGCGCTCGGGCTGCTGGAGCGCCAGCGCGTGAAGAGCTGGCTCGCGACTTCTTACGCGGCCTTCGACACGCTGCCCGTCTGAGCGCGGCCGCCGCCGCCGCGCCAGAACAACAGGCCCAGCAACAGCAGGCCGAAGACCACGAACGAAATGAAGGACCAGTTCGCGATCGACAGCCCCAGAAAGGTCCAGTCGATCTGCGTGCAGTCCCCGCCGCCGCGGAAGATCATCGGCAGCGCCCGCTTCAGCGGAAAGGTCTCGATCATCCCGTAGAGGTCGCGCCCGCAGGACACGACCTCGGGCGGATACCACTGCAGCCAGCTCTGGCGCGCGGCCGTATAGGCACCGCCCACCGCCATCACCAGCGCAAGCGTCGCGCCCGTGAGCTGCAGGCCGCGGCCCTTGCTCAGCGCCGCCAGGCCGGTGAACACCGCCACCAGCACCAGCGCATAGCGCTGCACGATGCACATCGGGCACGGCTCGAGCCCCACCACATGCTGCAGATAAAGCCCAAAGGCCAGCATGGCCACGCAGGCGGCGCAGATCAGCGCGAGCGCGCGGCGCGGCGCTTCGAAATACCAGTCCAACAAATCAATGCCCCTCTACGAAGACGCGGGCCCGGCGCGGCGTGGCAACCACCGTCTCGCCTTCGCGCAAGCCCAGGTCCCGGAACTGTTGCGCAGGGAGTTGCGCCTCGATGATGGTTCCGGAACCAGGATTGTCTGGATTCGATTCGACCGGTTCGAGTTCCAGGCGCGCGATCGGTCCGACCACGATAGCCCGGCTCAAGGTCGCGACGATGCCGCTGGCGCCGGGCACATAGCGCTCGACGTCGAGGTCGTGCGGCCGCACATAGGCCAGGGCCTTGCCGTTGCGCAAGTCGCGGTGCTCGGGCGAATCGATGCGAACGCCCTCCAGGTGCACCTCGCCCTCGTGCGCGCGGCCGTGAAACAGGTTCACGTCGCCGAGGAAGCCGTAGACGAAGGGGCTGGCCGGGTGGTCCCACACGTCCTGCGGCGAGCCGACCTGCTCGATGCGGCCACCGTTCATCAGCACCACGCGGTCGGCGACCTCCAGCGCCTCCTCCTGGTCGTGGGTGACGAAGATGCTGGTGACGTGCAGCTCGTCGTGCAGCCGGCGCAGCCAGCGGCGCAGCTCCTTGCGGACCTTGGCGTCGAGGGCGCCGAAGGGTTCGTCGAGCAGCAGCACCTTGGGCTCGACCGCGAGCGCGCGGGCCAGCGCGATGCGCTGGCGCTGGCCGCCCGAGAGCTGGGCCGGGTAGCGGTCGGCCAGCCAGTCGAGCTGCACGAGCTTGAGCAGCTCGTGCACCTTGCCCTTGATCTGCGCCTCGCCCGGGCGCAGGCTGCGCGGCTTGACGCGCAAGCCGAAGGCCACGTTCTCGAACACCGTCATATGGCGGAACAGCGCGTAGTGCTGGAACACGAAGCCGACTTGGCGCTCGCGCACATGCACGTCGGTGGTGTCTTCGCCGGCGAAGAGGATGCTGCCGGCGTCGGCCGTCTCCAGGCCGGCGATGATGCGCAGCAAGGTGGTCTTGCCGCAGCCCGAGGGGCCCAGCAACGCGACCAGCTCGCCCGAATCGACGTCGAGGCTGACGTCGCGCAGCGCGTGGAAGTCGCCGAACTGCTTGCTGACGTTGCGGATTTCAATGCTCATGTCTGTTCTCCTCAGGCTTGCGCTGCCGACAGCGGCCGCTCGGGCGGCAGCTCGGCCAGGGCCTTCATCTCGCGCTCGTGGCGCCATTCGATGACCGACTTGATGACCAGCGTGACCAGCGCCAGGATGGCCAGCAGCGAGGCCACCGCGAAGGCGGCCACCGACTGGTATTCGTTGTAGAGCACTTCCACGTGCAGCGGCATCGTGTTGGTCTGGCCGCGGATGTGGCCCGAGACCACCGACACCGCGCCGAACTCGCCCATGGCGCGCGCGTTGCAGAGGATCACGCCGTACAGCAGGCCCCACTTGATGTTGGGCAGGGTCACGCGGCGGAAGGTCTGCCAGCCGGTCGCGCCGAGCACGATGGCGGCCTGCTCTTCCTCGGTACCCTGCGCCTGCATCAGCGGGATCAGCTCGCGCGCGATGAAGGGGAAGGTCACGAAGACCGTGGCCAGCACGATGCCCGGCACGGCGAAGATGATCTTGATGTCGTGCGCCGCCAGCCAGGGGCCGAACCAGCCCTGCGCGCCGAAGACGAGCACGTAGATCAGGCCCGCCACCACCGGCGACACGGCAAAGGGAAGATCGACCAGCGTGGTCAGCAGCGCCTTGCCGCGGAACTCGAACTTGGCGATGGCCCAGGCGGCGGCGACGCCGAAGACCAGGTTCATCGGCACCGTGATGGCGGCGGTGATCAGCGTCAGGCGGATCGCGCTCCAGGCATCGGGCTCCTTCAGCGCCTCGAGGTAGGCGCCGACGCCCTTGCGCAAGGCCTCGGTCGCCACGGCGGCGAGCGGCAGCACGAGGAACAGGAACATGAAGGCCAGCGCCACGCCGATCAGCGTGAAGCGCACCCAGGCCGCCTCGGTGGTGCCGGCCTTGGCGCGGCGAACGGTGCGCGAATTGCTCATGCGGAGGCTCCACGCCGCCGCTGCCAGGCCTGCAGCGCGTTGATGACCAGCAGCAGCGCGAAGGAGATCACCAGCATCACCAGCGCGACCGCGGTGGCGCCCGCAAAGTCATACTGCTCCAGCTTGCCGATGATGATCAGCGGCGTGATCTCCGAAATCATCGGCATGTTGCCGGCGATGAAAATCACCGAGCCGTACTCGCCGATCGCGCGGGCGAAGGCCATCGCGAAGCCGGTCAGCAGCGCCGGCGTGATGGCGGGCAGGATCACCTTGGTGAAGGTCTGCAGCCGGGTCGCGCCGAGGCTGGTGGCGGCCTCTTCCAGTTCCTTCTCGGTGTCCTCGAGCACGGGCTGCACGGTGCGCACCACGAAGGGCAGGCCGATGAAGATCAGCGCGATCACAATGCCGGCCGGCGTGAAGGCCAGCTTGATGCCCATGGGCTCGAGGTACTGGCCGATCCAGCCGTTGCCCGCGAGCAGCGCCGTGAGCGAGATGCCGGCCACGGCGGTGGGCAGCGCGAATGGCAGGTCGACCAGCGCGTCGACGATGCGCTTGCCCGGGAACTTGTAGCGCACCAGCACCCAGGCCACGAGCAGCCCGAAGACCAGGTTGACCAGCGCCGCGATCAGCGAGGCGCCGAAGGTCAGGCGATACGAAGCCATCACGCGCGGCGCGGTCACCGCGGTCCAGAACTGCTCCCAGCTGAGCGCCGAGGTCTTGAAGACCAGCGCCGACAGCGGGATCAGCACGATCAGGCAGAGATAGAAGAGCGAAAAGCCCAGCGTGAGATGAAAGCCGGGCAGCACGCGGCGCGAGACGCCTGGGCGTCCCGGACGTGCGGACGGCGCTGCCGGTGCCGGCAGCGCCGAAGAAAGAGCACCGCTCATTTTTTACTTGGCGCCGGGCGTGTAGAGCTTGTCGAACTGACCACCGTCATTGAAGTGCACCTTCTGCGCTTCGCCGAGGCTGCCGAACAGTTCCTGCACGGTGAAGAGCTGCAAGGGCTTGAAGGTCGCGGCGTGCTTCTTGAGCACGGCTTCTGACCGCGGGCGGAGCGCATGCTTGGCCGCGATCTCTTGCGCCTCGTCGGAGTACAGGTAGTCGAGGTAGGCCTTGGCGAGGTCGCCGGTGCCCTTCTTGTTCACCGTGCGCTCGACCACCGCCACCGGGTTCTCGGCCAGGATGCTGATCGAGGGATAGACCGCATCGACCTTGCCGGCGCCGAACTCGCGGTCGATGGAGACCACTTCCGATTCGAAGGTGATCAGCACGTCGCCGATGTTGCGCTGCAGGAAGGCGGTGGTGGCGTCGCGGCCGCCGCGCGCCAGCACCGGCACGTTCTTGAACAGCTTGCCCACGAACTCGGCGGCCTGCGCGTCGCTGCCGCCCTTCTTCTTCACGTAGCCCCAGGCCGCGAGGTAGGCATAGCGCCCGTTGCCGCCGGTCTTGGGGTTGACGATCACCACCTGCACGCCGGGCTTGACGAGGTCGTCCCAGTCCTTGATGCCCTTGGGGTTGCCGTTGCGCGTGAGGAACAGCATGGTCGAGGTGGTGGGCGCCGCGTTCTGCGGGAAGCGCTTGGCCCAGTCCTTGGCGACCACGCCGGCGTTGGCGAGGAAGTCGATGTCGGTGGTGGTGTTCATGGTCACCACGTCGGCCTCCAGGCCGTCGGCCACGGCGCGCGCCTGGGCGCTGGAGCCGGCATGCGACTGGTCGATCTTGACGTCCTTGCCCGCGGTCTTCTTGTAGTGGGCCACGAAGGCCGCGTTGTAGTCCTTGTAGAACTCGCGCGCCACGTCGTAGGACACGTTCAGCAGGGTCTGTGCCGAGGCGGTGCCGGCGGCGGCCGCCAGCGCCAGGGCCGCAATGATCGTCTTCGTCGTCTTGAAAGTCATAGGGTTGCCAGTGGTTCGAAGGGGGGACGGACGCCCGTCGGCGCATGGGGGTCGTCCGTCAGCGACTGGAGCAGCGCCAAGCCCAAAGGCCAGTCGCCGTGCCCCGAATCGATGTTGATATGGCCGGCATTCTGCATGCGAACGAATTCGCTGCCCCAGGCGCGGGCATAGGCGCCGGCCAGGCGCACCGGGCAATAGGGGTCGTTGCTGCTGGCCACCACGATGCTGCGGTACGGCAGCTTCGCGTAAGGCACGGGCGCGAAGTCCGCGAGCGCGGCGCGCCGTTCCGGATCGGCCGGCGCCACCAGCAGCGCGCCGCGGATGCGGGCCGCGGCGGCCTCGGACAGGTGCGCGGTGGCGATGCAGCCGAGGCTGTGGGCGACGATCACAACCGGGCCGGGGCTTTGCAGCACCAGCGTCTCGAGCGCCGTCACCCAGGCTTCGCGCTTGGGCGTGATCCAGTCGTCCTGCACCACGCGCACGGCGCCCTGCATGCGCTCGGCCCACAGGCTCTGCCAGTGGCCCGGTCCGGAGTCGCGCCAGCCGGGGACGATGACGATGGTCGCTGCGCTCACGCGTCGCTCACTTTTTTTTAATTGATGAAGGGAGCGCCGATTCTCCGAAGCCTTGCTTCAAAGCCAAACGAATATCTACTTGTTTGAATATGGCATATAGCGAATAAGGAACGCCTCAGACCGACGTCACACCGTGAGCATGAAACCGCCCGCGCCGGTGTGCTCGGCAAGGAAATCGATCAGTTTCCGAATCGCCGGCACCAGTGCCCGCCGCGAGGGAAAGACCGCATGCAGGATGCCCGGCGGCGGGCCCCAGCCCGGCAGCACCTGGACCAGGCGCTCCTTCTCGAGGTCGTCCTTGCACATGTACTCGGGCAGCATGCTGGCGCCGACGCCCTCCACCACCGCGAATTTCAGTGTCAGCAGGTCGTCCGCCAAGTAGCGCGGCTGGTGCTGGAACGTGTGCCTGGCACCTCCTGGGCCTTCCAGGCACCAGCTGGCACGCCCATCCGCGGCCGACTGCGAAACCGTGTCCAGGCGCCCGAGTTCATCCACCGTCCGCACCGGGCCCTGGCGCCGGAGCTGGTCCGGGCTGGCCACCAGCACGCCCCGGGAGGTGGCGAGCTGCTTGGCCACCAGCGTCGTGCTGTCCTCGATGACCGGCCGCACGCGCAGCGCCAGGTCGATGCCCTCTTCGATCGGGTCGACGGCCCGGTTCAGGATGCGCATCTCGATCTGCACCGCGGGGTAGCGCAGCATGAACTGCGACACCAGCACGCCGACGCCGCTCTGCGCCAGCGTGATCGGGCAGCTGATGCGTACCACGCCGCGCGGTTCGGTCTGCACCTGGGCGATGGCCTCGGCCGCGGCCTGGGCCGCGTCGCGCATCGCGACGCTGTGGCGCAGGTAGAGCTCGCCGGCCGGCGTCAGCGACAGCTGCCGGGTGCTGCGCTGCAACAGCTGCACGCCCAGCCGCCCTTCCAGCTCGGCCACGCGGCGCGACAGCCGCGACTTGGGGATGCCCAGCGCCCGGCCGGCTGCCGCAAAGCCGCCGCGCTCGGCCACCTCGGCGAAGAAAACCATGTCGTTGAGGTCTTGCATGGGCGGCATTGTTCCATCAACAGGACGAACTGTGTGAAATTTGCCGACTTATCAATCACTCGCCTCAAAAATAGACTATCACCCATGCCGACCGATTCCCGCGCCGGCGCCCATCGAAAGAAAGCGATTGATCATGAAGCTGCTGCACATCGATTCCAGCGTCCTGGGTGACAACTCCGTTTCGCGTCAGCTGAGCGCTGAAGCGGTCGCCGCCTGGCGCAGCAACCACCCCGGCACGGAAGTTGATTACCTGGACCTGGCCGTTTCCGCACCCAGCCACCTCGATGGCCATTCGCTGGGCTTCCGCGCGCCGGCCGGCACCGAGTTCACCGAGCGCCAGCGCGCCGAGAACGCGGTTTCGGAAAAGCTGGTGAGCCAGTTCCTGGCCGCCGACGTGGTCGTGATCGGCGCCCCGTTCTACAACTTCTCGATCCCCAGCCAGCTGAAGGCCTGGATCGACCGCATCGCGCAGGTCGGCCGCACCTTCAAGTACACCGACAAGGGCCCCGTGGGCCTCGCCGGCGGCAAGACCGTGATCGTCGCCATCACCCGCGGCGGCATCTACTCGACGACCGAAGGCGGCCAGGCGATGGAGCACCAGGAGAGCTACCTCAAGGTGGTGCTGGGCTTTGTGGGCATCACCGATGTGCGCTTCGTGCGCGCCGAAGGCCTGGCCATGGGCGATGCGCCGAAGGCGGCCGCACTCGGTGCCGCACGCGCCGACATCGGCGTGGTGGCGGGCGAAGCTGCCAACCAGGACGTCGCGTCCCTGGCAGCTTGATTCCAAAAAAGTAGTGCGACGTGAGGCTCAGGCCTCACGCGCCTCGAAGGGCCGCCATGCGGCCCGGCGGCGTTTCAGCCGCGTCGCACCCGATGGGCCTCAGGCAGTGGCGTGGCGCTTGATCCAATCGACGTACTTGTCGACCCAACCCTGCAGGAATTTCTTGCTGCCGCCCTCGGCGATGTGGCCCTTGTCGTCGAACAAGCCTTCCTTGTTCTGGATGAAGGCTTCGGGCTGGCCGAGCGTGGGCACGTCCAGATAAGCCAGCACGGTGCGCAACTGCTGCTGCGCGATGGCCGTCCCGATGGCGCCGACCGAGATGCCAATCACCCCCGCCGGCTTGCCGGCCCAGGCACTCTGCCCGTAGGGCCGCGATGCGTGATCGATCGCGTTCTTCAGCACGCCGGGCAACGCGCGGTTGTATTCCGGCGTCACGAAGATCAAGCCTTGCGCGGCGGCGATCTCGGATTTGAGCCGCTTGACCGAGGGCGCCTGGTTGCCGTCGTCG
Organism: Variovorax sp. WS11; assembly: GCF_010499245.1. Lineage (GTDB taxonomy): Bacteria > Pseudomonadota > Gammaproteobacteria > Burkholderiales > Burkholderiaceae_C > Variovorax. The sequence continues at coordinate 229,010 of NZ_JAAGOW010000003.1, read as the reverse complement.
TCCTGGTTGTAGAGCGGCAGGTCGTCGATGCGCAGATGCTCCAGCGTGAAGTCCGAAGGCATCAGATGCGCGAGCGCGAGCGCAAGCTTGCGGTTGAAGGAATCCTTGCGCAGGCTGCCGACGATGACGGCGATTCGGGTCTGGCTCATGAAAGCTCCTTTGTGTTGGGGTGCGGCAAATTATGCGAAGCGTCTTTGACCTTTTCCAGAAAAGCTCAATCGCAGCCCGCCTTCTGCAGACTGGCCTGCGTGATGTTCGCGCCGGCCGGCACATCGTCGGTGATCCAGGTGTTGCCGCCGATCACCGCGCCCGTGCCCAGCGTCACGCGGCCGAGGATGGTGGCTCCGGCATAGATCACCACGTCGTCCTCCACGATCGGATGCCGCGGCAGGCCCTTCTGCAGGTTGCCTTCGGGGTCGATGGGGAAGCGCTTGGCACCCAGGGTCACATGCTGGTAGAGGCGCACGCGCTTGCCGATCACCGTGGTCTCGCCGATCACGACGCCGGTGCCATGGTCGATGAAAAAGCCGACGTCGATGCGCGCGCCGGGATGGATGTCGATGCCGGTCTGCCCATGCGCGAGCTCGGCCACGATGCGCGCCAGCAGCGGCAGGCCCAGCCCGTAGAGCTGGTGCGCGAGGCGGTGATGGATCATCGCGAGGATGCCGGGGTAGCACAGCAGCACTTCGTCGACGCTGTTCGCGGCGGGGTCGCCCTGGTAGGCGGCGAGCACGTCGCCGTCGAGCAGGCGGCGGATCGACGGCAGCGCCGCGGCGAAGGCACGCACGGCCTGCTCCGCCTCGGCATCGATCTCGGCCGGGTCGCGCGGCTGGTGGCGTGCGTTGTAGCGCAGCTCCAGCCGGCCCTGCGCCAGCAGCGACTGCAGCGCCGAATCGAGCGTGTGGCCGACGTAGAAGTCTTCGCTCTCGTGGCGCAGCTCGGGCGGGCCCAGGCGCATCGGGAACAGCGCGCCCTTCAGCGATTCGACGATCGCGGCCAGCGCATCGCGCGAAGGAAACTCGCGGCTTCCCGGCTCCCGCGAGCGCTTCTGGGCATCGCGCCACTCCTCGCGCGCCCCGCGCAGCGCGCGAACGATCCCGCTCACATCGAAATCAGCCATTGCTCGTTCCTTCGAATGGTTGGCCTGTTGCGACCTTGCACCAAGGAGGAAGCCCTGCGCTGCGCCAAGGCTTTCTCGCGGACAGCCCCCATCATGCCTGCGTGCCTCCCATCGACAGATGGACCTGCCGGAGATCCTCCTGGAAGGCCAGCGCGATGTCGTTCAGATAGGCCCGCTTGCGCGATGCCATGTGGAAGCCGACGTTGTAGTGCATGGTGGCCTGGTTCAAGGGCGCCAGCAGCCCAGCCTCCATGTAGGGCGCGGCGAAGTGCTCCGGCAAATAGCCCAGGTGCCGCCCGGACAGGATGAGCACCGCGGTGGCCTCCATGTTGTCGGACACAGCGGTCACGCGCAGGGCCGGCTGCGTCAGCTGCGCTTCGGGCAGCGGATAGCTGCGCCAGGCCCAGTCGAAGCCGACCAGGTCTTCCATCGCCAGCTTGCCGGCGCGGGCGAACAGCGGGTGCTCGCGGCCGCAGCAGGCCACCTGCCGCTCGGAGAACAGCGGCGTGTAGTCGAGCGTGGGCACGCGGTGCCAGAAGTAGCCCACCGCGACCTGCAGCTGGCCGCTGATCAACTGCTCCTCCAGGTCGCCCGGCGGGCGCACCACGATCGAGAAGCGCACCGCCTCGTCGCGCTGGCGGAAGCGCGCGATGGCCTGGCCGATGCGCACGTTCTGGCTCATCGGCGCATGGCCGATCAGGCCGATGTTCAGGCTGCCGACCAATTGCCGGTCGACGTTGCGCGCCTCGGCGCTGAAGTCGCTCAAGGTGTCCATCAGCCGGCGGGCCAGCTGCACGAAGCGCTCGCCTTTCGGCGTGAGTCGGAAGCCGCTGCGCCCCCGCGTGCACAGCGCGAAGCCGAGCCGTGTCTCCAGCGTCGCGAGCTGGCTGCTGAGCGTCGACTGACCGACATTGAGCGAGGCCTGCGCAGCCGACAGGCCGCCCGCATCGACGATCGCCAGGAAGACCCGGACGAGGCGCAGGTCCAGGTCGGAGAGGTTGGTCAGCATGAGGGTTTTCCCGTTCGATACATCGATTTCTGTCAATGTAAACGCGATGTCTTTGCCATGGCACCCCGCAAGGCCCGTCACTAGCATTCACGACATGGACATCGCGATCCGTCCGGGAGCCCGGCACAGGGCCCGATGGATCCAGGAAATGCCCCCAGGACACGAACGCACTTTTTACATCGACCTGAATGGATGTGAGCAATGACTGAACCCCTCTTCCAGCCCCTCGGCGGCAACGAGATGCCCCGCTTCGGCGGCATCGCCACCATGATGCGTTTGCCGGTGGTCGACGATCCATCGCAGCTCGACGTCGGCTTCGTCGGCATCCCCTTCGACCTCGGCACCTCCAACCGCTCCGGCACGCGCTTCGGCCCGCGCCAGATCCGTTGCGAGTCGGTGCTGCTGCGGCCCTACAACATGGCGACCCGGGCGGCGCCCTTCGATGCGCTGCGGGTCGCCGACCTCGGCGACGTGGCCATCAACCCCTACAGCCTGCCCGACTCCATCGCACGCATCGAACGCGCCTACGATGCGATCGCCGCGGCCGGATGCAAGCCCATCACCCTCGGCGGCGACCACACGGTCACCCTGCCGATCCTGCGGGCCCTGCACAAGCGCCATGGGCCGATCGGGCTGATCCACATCGACGCGCACGCCGACGTCAACGACACCATGTTCGACCAGAAGATCGCCCACGGCACGCCCTTCCGGCGCGCCGCCGAGGAAGGCCTGATCGATCCGCAGCGCGTGGTGCAGATCGGGCTGCGCGGCACCGGCTACACGGCAGAAGATTTCGACTGGTGCCGCCAGCAGGGCTTCCGCGTGGTGCAGGTCGAGGAATGCTGGGGCCGCTCGCTTACGCCGCTGATGAGCGAGGTGCGCGAGCGCGTGGGCGGCGGCCCGGTCTATTTCACGCTCGACATCGACGGCATCGATCCCGCCTTCGCGCCGGGCACCGGCACGCCGGAGATCGCCGGCCTGACGGTGCCGCAGACGCTGGAAGTGATCCGCGGCGCCTGGGGCCTCGACCTGGTCGGCGCCGATGTCGTGGAGGTGTCGCCGCCCTACGACCCCCAGGGCACGACGGCGCTGCTGGCGGCCAACCTGGCCTACGAACTTCTTTGCGTGATGCCCGGCGTGCCGCGCCGCTGACCTGACATGAACGCTGCTCCCGACTCCCTGCGCACCGACGGCGCCGCCATCGACGGCACCTGGCGGACCGGTGCCGGCGCGATGCTGCCGGTCGTCAACCCGGTGACCGGCGCCGAGATCCTGTCGTTCCCGGCCGCCGGCATCGCGCAGGTGGACGAGGCCGTCGCCTCGGCTCGCCGGGCCCTGCCCGACTGGCGCAGCACGACGCCGGCCGAGCGCGGCGCCTGCCTGCGGCGCATCGCCGAACAGGTGCGCGACGCACGCGGGCAACTCGAGGCCCTGCAGCGCCTGTGCAACGGCAAGCCGGCCGCGGAGGCGCGCACCGACGTCGACGACGTCATCGCCACCTTCGCCTACTACGCCGACCTGTGCGAGCGGGGCGCCGGCCTGGCGCCGCAGGCGGTTGCGCTGCCCGATGCCTCGGCGGGTGCGCAACTGCAGTACGTCCCGCTGGGTGTGGCCGCTCTCGTCGTGCCGTGGAACTTCCCGATGGTCACCACCGCCTGGAAGCTCGCGCCCGCGCTCGCGGCCGGCTGCACGGTGGTGCTCAAGCCCTCCGAGCTGACGCCGCTGGCCGAGATCGCGCTGATCGACATCGTGCTGCGTTCCGGCCTGCCGCCCGGCGTCGTCAACCTGGTCTGCGGGGCCGGCGCGATCGGCGCGGCGCTGGTCGGCCACCCGGACGTGGCAAAGATCTCCTTCACCGGCAGCAACGCGACCGGACAGCGCATCCTCCAGGCCAGCGGCAGCCGCCTGCAACGGGTCAGCCTCGAGCTGGGCGGCAAGTCGTCCCTCATCGTGCTCGACGATGCCGACCTGGACGCCGCCGTCGCGCTGGCCGTCGGCGGCGCCTTCTACAACGCCGGCCAGATGTGCTCGGCGACCTCGCGCACGCTGGTGGCGCGCCCGCTCTACGAGGCCTTCGTCGAACGCCTGGTCGTGGCCGCGCAGGCGCTGCGCCACGGCGACCCGGCCGACCCGGCCGTCGACCTCGGCCCGCTGATCAGCGCCGCGCAGCGCGACGGCGTGCTCGCGCGCATCGAGCGCGGCCTGGCCGACGGCGCGCGGCTGCGCTGCGGCGGCCGGGCCCTGGACGGAGCCGGCGGCTTCGCGGTGCAGCCCACCGTGTTCACCGACGCCACGCACGCGGATGCCCTGTGGCGCGAGGAGATCTTCGGCCCGGTGGCCTGCGTCCAGCCCTTCGACCAGGACGCCGACGCGGTGGCGCTGGTCAACGACAGCGACTTCGGCCTGGTCGCGAGCGTGGCCTCCACCGACCGCGAACGCGCGCAGCGGGTGGCCGCGCAGCTGGAGGTCGGAACCGCCTGGGTCAACCTGCCGCAACTCGTGTTCCCGCAGACCGCCTGGGGCGGCTTCAAGCGCAGCGGCCTGGGCCGCGAGCTGGGCCCCTGGGGCCTCCAGGCCTTCCAGGAGCTGCGTCATGTCATCAGCGCCCGCTGACTCCCCTCTTCCCACCCATTCGCCCCACCTTGGAGAAACCATGAGAAAGATGATCCCTGCGAAGCAACTCGCCGCCCTCGCGCTGGCAGCCATCGCCCTCGGCGCCTCGGCCAAGGAATGGAAGGAGGTCACGATCGCGATGGACGCGACCTACCCGCCCTTCGAATCGGTCGGCCCTGACGGCAAGCTGGTCGGCTTCGAGGTCGACCTTTCCAATGCGCTGTGCGAGGAGCTCAAGCTCAAGTGCAAGCTGGTCAACGTGGCCTTCGACGCGCTGATTCCCGGCCTGGTCACGAAGAAGTCCGATGCGCTGATCACATCGCTGAACATCAACGAGGACCGCAAGCGCGTGATCGACTTCAGCGAGCCCTACTACCGCATGGAGAACCGCTTCGTCGCCAAGAAGGGCGCGAACATCCCCATCAGCCGCGAGGGCCTCAAGGGCAAGAAGATCGCGGTGCAGGCCGGCACCGCGCAGGCAAGCTACGTGCGCAAGTTCTACGGCGACATCGCCGACGTCAAGTACTACCAGGGCGCGAGCGAGCCCTACCTGGAGCTCCTGAGCGGCCGCGCCGATCTGCATTTCGGCTTCGTCGTGCAGATCAACGACAGCTTCCTGAGCAAGGACGGCAAGGGCTACGAGTTCGTCGGCCCCTCGGTCTCGGGCAAGGACGACAAGACCCTCGGCGAAGGCGTCGCGGTCGCGGTGCGCAAGGACGACAAGGAACTCAAGGCCTTGTTCAACCAGGGCCTGCAGTCCTTGCGCAAGAACGGCACGCTGAAGAAGATCAACGACAAGTACTTCCCGTTCACCCTGGTGGTGGACTGACGCGCGCGTCGCCGCCCTTCGGGAGCCGTTGATGGACTATCTCTGGAACGTGCTGGCAGCCGGTTCGGTCACGCTCGAAGTGGCCCTCGGATCGCTGCTGCTGGCCATCGCGCTCGGCCTGCTCGGCGCCTGGGCCAAGCTGTCGGGCGGCCGCGCGATCGCGGCCGTGGCCGAGACCTACACCACGCTCGTGCGCGGCGTGCCGGACCTGGTGCTGATGCTGCTGTTCTTCTACGGCGGCCCGGCGCTGGCCAACCTCGCGCTCGAACGGATGGGGTTCGAGACCACCGTCGACATCGATCCCTTCGTCGCCGGCATCGTCACGCTGGGCCTGATCTTCGGCGCCTACCTGACCGAGACCTTCCGCGGCGCCATCCTCGGCATTCCGAAGGGCCAAATCGAGGCGGCTTCGGCCTTCGGCCTCGGCCGGCTGCGCATCGGCTGGCGCATCGTGCTGCCGCAGATGGCGCGGCTGGCGCTGCCGGGCTTCACGAACACCTGGCTGGTGCTGGTCAAGTCGACCGCGCTGGTCTCCGTGCTGGGACTGGAGGACATCATGTTCCGCGCCAAGAACGCCGCCCAGGCGACGCGCCAGCCCTTCACCTTCTTCCTGCTCACCGCGGCGGTCTACCTGCTGATCACCACGGCCTCCGTGCTCGTGCTGCGCTGGTTCGAGCGCCGCGGCGCCCAGGGCGCCGAACGGCCGGCGCCCATGCCCGCCACTGCCACCGCCACTGCCACCGCCACCGCCACCGCCACCGCCACCTTGAAGGATGCGACATGAACTGGGACGTGATCGCCGAGCATTGGCAACTGTTCGCGCGCGGCGTCGGCATCTCGCTGGCGCTGACGGCAGGCACCGCGGTGCTGGGGCTGCTGCTGTCGGTGCCGCTCGCCTTTGCGCGCCACGCCGAGCGCCGCCTCCTGTCGGCCCCGGTCGCGGCCTTCACCTTCGTGATCCGCGGCACGCCCGCGCTGGTGCAGCTCTACCTCATCTACTACGGCTTGTCGCAGTTCGAGGCGGTGCGCGCCAGCGTGCTGTGGCCGTGGCTGTCGAACGCCGGCGTGTGCGCGCTGCTGGCCTTCACCCTGAACACGACGGCCTACACGACCGAGATCTTCCACGGCGCGCTGAAGAGCCTTCCGCGCGGCGAGCTCGAGGCCGCCATGAGCTTCGGCATGTCGCGCTGGACGCAGGTACGGCGCATCCTGGCGCCCTCGATGCTGCGGCGCGCGCTGCCGCAGTACGCCAACGAGATCATCATGCTGCTGCACATGAGCTCGCTCGCGGGCCTGGTGACGCTGATCGACATCACCGGCGCGGCGCGCTACGTCAATGCCGAGTTCTATCTCGCCTTCGAACCCTTCATCACCGCCGGTGTGCTCTACCTCGCGATCACGCTGCTGCTGGTGCGCCTGTTCGTCGCCGCCGAGCGGCGCTGGCTGGTGCACCTGCGGCCGCGCAAGTCCTGAGCGCCCCCGCCCCTTCAGTCCCCTCTTCCATTGCCGAGCCTCGCCATGACCACACCCTCGTATGCCGCGATCGACGCGCCGCTCCAGGCGCCGTCGGCCCCCCTCGACACGGCCGCACGCAGCCTGTCGGCCGCCACCACCGCAGCGTGCCCGCTGCAGCTCAGCGGGGTGCACAAGCGCTACGGCACCCACGAGGTGCTGCGCGGCGTGTCGCTCACCGCGCGCAAGGGCGACGTGCTGAGCATCATCGGCTCCAGCGGCTCCGGCAAAAGCACGCTGCTGCGATGCATCAACCTGCTGGAGCACCCCACCGAAGGCGAGATCCGGGTCGGCGGGGAGCCGCTGCGCCTGCGCCGCGACGCGCGCGGCGACCTGGAATGCGCCGACCGCAAGCAGCTGCAGCGGGTGCGCTCGAGGCTGGCGATGGTGTTCCAGAACTTCAACCTGTGGTCGCACATGACGGTGCTCGAGAACATCATCGAGGCGCCGATCCACGTGCTGGGCATGCGCAAGGCGGCGGCGATCGAGGCCGCCGAGGCCTACCTGCAGAAGGTCGGGCTCCACGAGCGCCGGCACTACTACCCCGCGCATCTCTCCGGCGGGCAGCAGCAGCGTGCGGCCATCGCGCGGGCGCTTGCGGTCGAGCCCGAGGTGCTGCTGTTCGACGAGCCGACCTCCGCGCTCGACCCCGAGCTGGTGGGCGAAGTGCTGCGCGTGATGCAGTCGCTCGCGCAGGAGGGCCGCACGATGATCGTGGTCACCCACGAGATGGGCTTCGCGCGCTGCGTCTCGAACCACGTGATCTTCCTGCACCGCGGCCAGGTCGAGGAGGAAGGCGACCCGGCGCAGGTGCTGAGCCAGCCGCGCAGCGAGCGCCTGGGGCAGTTCATTTCCGGCTCCCTCAAGTAGATCGGACCCGCACCATGGCGACCCTCGGCGAAGTCCTGATCGACCTGCTCGAAGGCTATGGCGTAGACCATGTCTTCGGCATTCCCGGCGTGCACACGGTGGAGCTCTACCGCGGGCTGGCCGCCTCGCGCATCCGCCACGTCACGCCGCGCCACGAACAGGGCGCTGGCTTTATGGCCGACGGCTATGCGCGCGCGAGCGGCAAGCCCGGCGTGTGCCTCATCATCACCGGCCCGGGCATGACCAACATCGCAACCGCGCTCGGCCAGGCCTATGCGGACTCGGTGCCGATGCTGGTGATCTCCAGCGTCAACGCGCGCGGCCAGCTCGGCAAGGGCAACGGCCACCTGCACGAGCTGCCTTCGCAGCAGGGCCTGGTCGCCGGGCTGACCGCCTTCTCCCACACGCTGATGCAGGCCGAGGACCTGCCCGACGTGCTGGCGCGCGCCTTCGCCGTCTTCGACAGCGCGCGGCCCCGGCCGGTGCACATCGAGATCCCGCTCGACGTGATCACCGCCGACGCGAGCGCCCTGCCCCGGCAGGCGCCCGCCCGTTCGCGCAGGCCGATCGCCAGCCAGGCCTCGATCGACGACGCCGCGGCGCTGCTGTCGCGCTCACGCCGGCCGCTGATCCTGGCGGGCGGCGGCGCGGTGCATGCGGCGGCCGCGCTGCAGGGCCTTGCAGAGCTGCTGCAGGCGCCGACGGCGCTCACCATCAACGCCAAGGGCCTGCTGCCGCCGGGGCATCCCCTGCTGCTGGGCTCGACGCAGTCCACCGGGCCGGTGCGCGTGCTGGCGCGCGAGGCCGACGTGGTGCTGGCCGTGGGCACCGAGCTCGGCGAGACCGATTACGACACGGTCTTCGACGGCGGCTTCGCGCTCGATGGCGCGGTGATCCGCGTCGACATCGAGGCTGCGCAGCTGTCGCGCAACTTCGCGCCGGCCTGCACCGTGCTCGGCGACAGCGCCGATGCCCTGGAGCGCCTGGCCGACAGCGTGCGCCGCACCCCTGCCCCGCACGCCACCGCCGCTCCGGACGATGCCCCTTGGGGCGCCGGGCGCGTGCATGCCGTGCGCGAAGCGCTGGAGGCCGGCTGGGACCCGGCCCTGCGCGCGCAGCGGCACTACCTGCGGACGGTGCTGGACGAACTGCCCGAGGCGCTCTTCGTCGGCGATTCGACGCAGCCGGTGTACCAGGGCAATCTCGCGATCGACATGCCCGGGCCGCGGCGCTGGTTCAACTCGTCCACCGGCTACGGCACCCTGGGCTACGGGCTGCCGGCCGCGATCGGCGCGCAGCTGGCGGCGCCCGGCCGGCCCGTCGTCAGCCTGATCGGCGACGGCGGGCTGCAGTTCACGCTGCCCGAGCTGGCCAGCGCCGTGGAGGCGCGGCTGCCCGTCATCGTGCTGCTGTGGAACAACCAGGGCTATGGCGAGATCAAGCGCTACATGCAGCAGCGCGGCATCGCGGAGATCGGCGTCGACATCTACACGCCGGATTTCCAGATGCTCGCGCGCGGCTTCGGCTGCGACAGCTGCCGCGCGGACGATCCTGAATCGCTGCGCCGGGCCTTGCGCCAGGCGGCCGGCAGTCAGCGCGACCGGCCCCTGTTGATCGAGACCTCGGAGGCGGATTGGCTCAGAGCGGTTCAAGAGCCGACATTTGTGGCGCCGCGCACGAGATCATGAAAGAGGTGATCACGCGGGCGATGGGGCTGCCGGGGCGCTGAGATCGTTGCGCTTCAGCGCCAGTCGGCGGCCAGGAGGGGTGCCAGGTTGTTCTGGTAGGCCTGCGGCAATGTCGTCTGCCCCGCCGCCGGCGGCACGAAGCTGGCCATCGCCTGCACCAGGTTCTGCACCTGGGTGTCGATCAGCACATGGCCGTCGCTGGTGCGGAACTCCTCGACCTGGTAACCGCTGACCGTGTCGCCGGCGTTGTCGACCACGTAGGTGTCGTCGCCCGTGCGGCCGGTCATGCTGTCGGCGCCTGCCAGGCCATCCAGGACGTTGGCGCCTGCGTCGCCGGTAAGCGCACGCGCGTAGTCAACACCCCAGTGCTGCAGGCCGTGCTTGTCGGGATCTCGGCGGCGGTCCTGGCGAGCTTGGCGGTGATGTCGCTCCACTCGTCGCGCAGTTGGGTTCGCGCGGCCCGCGCATCGGACTCGGACCAGCCGGCAGGCAAGACGTCGCCGAGACCGGGCAGCAGCGACGGCCGGTGGATCGCCTGCGACAGGGCACGCGTGCGCAACAACTCCGACTGGGCCGACTTCAACTGTTCGTCGATGCTGGTCTTGTCGGCGCTGGCGCTCGTAGGGTCCAGCTCCACGAGCACCTGACCGGCCTCGACAGGGTCGCCATCCTTCACCAGCACGCGGCGGACCACGCTGCGCTCCAGGGGCTGGACGAGCTTGGTGCGCTCGCTCACCACGATGCGGCCCGATGCCACGGCCACGATGTCGATCTGGCCGATGACGGACCACAGCAGCGCGATGAGAAACAGGGCGATCAGCGCGAAGGCCAGGCGCCGCGGGGCGGGATGCACGGGGGTCTCCTGCAGGCTCAGGGCGGCGGGCAGGAAGGCGAGCTCGTCGGTCAGGCGCTTCGGGCCGGCGAGCTCGTGGCGGGCTTGCCAGGCGGCGTGGAAGACGGTGCGGTAACGGGCCAGCAGGTCTTGCAAGGGATGGCGCATGGGTGCGGGGTCTGGCTTGTTCATGGCGTGCAGGTCCTGGATGCGCCGATGCCCTCACCCCCGCCCTCTCCCAGAGGGAGAGGGAGCAAGTCCTCCGCTCCGTCGGTCGGCTGGCCGCCGGCCTGCATGGCCCAGAGCCGCGCGTAGATGCCGCGCTCGTTCGCCAGCAGGGCTTCGTGCTGGCCCTCCTCGACGATGCTGCCCTTGTCCATCACGACGATGCGATGCGCATGCCTGACCGCGCTCAGGCGGTGCGCGATGATGAAGACGGTGCGGCCCTCGCAGATCTGCGCCATGTTGCGCTGGACGATGGCCTCGCTTTCATAGTCGAGCGCGCTGGTCGCCTCGTCGAAGATCAGGATGCGCGGCTGGGTGAACAGCGCCCTGGCGATCGCGATGCGCTGGCGCTGGCCGCCGGAGAGGCTGGCGCCCTGCTCGCCCACAACGGTGTCGTAGCCCTCGGGCAAGTCGCTGATGAAGGCATCCGCGCCGGCCAGCTCCGCGGCCTGCATCACGGCTTCGATCGGCGCAGCGGGGTCGCCGATGGCGATGTTCTCGCGCACGCTGCGGTTGAACAGCACGTTCTCCTGCAGCACCACGCCGATCTGTCTTCTCAGCTGGGCTGCGTCGACCTGCCGGATGTCGGCCCCATCCACCAGGAGGCGGCCTTGCTCTGGGATGTAGAGGCGCTGGACCAGCTTGGTCAGCGTGCTCTTGCCCGAGCCGGAGCGCCCGACGATGCCGATCACTTCGCCGGGGCACACGTCGAGGCTCACGCCATCGAGCACGGGGTGCGCCTTCCGGGCGGTAGCGGAAGGTCAGGTTCTCCAGCGTCACTCTCCCTTCGAGCGTCGGCAACTGCGCCGCCGCGTGAGACGGCACCTCGGTTCGGCTGTTCAGGATGTCGCCCAGCCGCGCCATCGAGATGCCGGTCTGCTGGAAATCGGTCCACAGCTGGGCCATGCGCATGATCGGCTGGGCCACGCGCTGGTCGAACATGTTGAAGGCGACGAACTGGCCGACGCTGAGCTGGTTGTCCATCACCAGGTGCGCGCCCCACCAGAGCGTGGCCGCGTTGACCAGCTTGCCGATGAGGTTGATGCCCTCATGGGCCCAGCTCGCGAGGTTCTGCGTTCGGAAGCTGGCCGAGGCGTAGGCGGCGAGCTGCTCGTCCCAGCGGCGGCCGAAGACGGGTTCGAGCGCGCTGGCCTTGACGGTCTGGATGGCGCCGACGGTCTCCACCAGCAGCGCCTGGTTCTCGGCGCCGCGGGCAAACTTCTGGTCCAGGCGTCGGCGCAGCACAGGCACGACGGCGAGGCTCAGGCCGAAGTACAGCGGCAGGCTCGCGAGCACGATGAGCGTCAACGAGACGCTGTAGAACAGCATGACGCCGATGAACATCGCCGAGAACAGCACATCCAGCACGACGGTGAGCGCATTGCCGGTGAGAAAGCTGCGGATGTTCTCGAGCTCGCGCACGCGTGCCACCGAGTCGCCGATCCTGCGGGCCTGGAAGTAGGCCAGCGGCAGTTGCACCAGATGGTGGAACAGTCGCGTGCCGAGCTCGACGTCGATGCGGGTGGTGGTGTGACCGAAGATGTAGCCGCGCAGCCCGTTGAGCAGACTCTCGAACACGACCACCACCAGCAAGCCGATGACGAGGACATCGAGGGTGGTGAGGCCGCGGTGCACCAGCACCTTGTCCATGACGACCTGGAAGAACAGCGGACTCGCCAGCGCGAAGAGCTGGAGCATGAAGGAAATGGCCAGCACCTCGCCCAGCAGGCGGCGATGCTTGACGAGGCTGGGCACGAACCAGGAGAAATCGAACTTGGCCAACTCGCCCGCAAGGCTGGCGCGGCTGGTGATGAGGATGATGTCGCCAGTCCAGTGCTGCGCAAAGACTTCCAGGGGCTCGATCACCGGGCAGGAAGAGCCCTCGGAAGGATCATCCTGGAACAGCACGCGGTGCGCATCGCACCGGCCGAGGATCACGCAGCGCGTCCTGCCTTCGTCGCCATGCATCAGCGCGAGCACCGGCAGCGGCGTCATGCTCAGGCGATCGAGTGTGGTGCGCGTGAGCTTGGCCTTGAGCCCCAGCAGCCTGGCCGCGCGCAGCACGATGGTGGTGTCGACCCCATCGCAGGGACCAAGACCCAGCTGATGCGCCAAGGTCGACGGATCTGCGGCGACCTGATGCAGACGTGCCAGCGTGCAAAGGGCCACGAGTGCCGGGTGAGGCTTTGGTGAGGACGTTGTTGTCGTGGCCGGCGTGGCTGCGCCCTCGCTGGAAGCAAGGGGTCGTACCCATTCATTCAACTTTTTCTCCCTGATCTTTTAGGACGGCGGAAGATAGCTGAACAAAGAATGGGCGGCAATGGCGAGGTGAAGATTACCGTCTTCAACCAAAGTCGCTAACGCTTCTGCTTTACATCACCTCAGTGCTTCATATTCAGGAGTTACTCAGTAGTCGATAATTTAGGCTACAAAATTCACCGCGGCGATCGGTTTGATGATCCAATAGTGCATGAAGCGAGATGGCCGCACGCTGGATCACAAGACGCTTGAAGAGATTCGCCTGATGGCGGTGGAGCGAGTTCGCGACGGGGAGAAGCCCTCTGCAGTGATTGCCGCCTACGGTTTCAGCCGCACCACCATCTACAAATGGCTGAAGGCCTCGTCGGGTCGAGGCAAGGGACTCAAGGCATTGCGCGGCACGCGCGGCACCGGGCGACCCCGGACGCTGAGTGCCGCGCAAGAGCGCCAAATATTTCGTTGGATCAATGGGCGCGACCCGCGACAGTACGGACTGGACTTCGGGCTGTGGACACGCGCCATTGTCGTGGCGCTGATCGAGCAGAAGTTTGGCGTGAATATGGGGGTGACCGCAGTCGGTGCGTTGCTGGCCAAGCTCGGACTGACCCCGCAAAAGCCGCTGCAACGCGCCTATCAACGCGATCCACAAGCCATCGAGCGCTGGCAGCGTGAAATCTACCCCGGCATCGCCACGGCTGCGAGGCAAAGTGGTGCCGACGTCTACTTCTGGGACGAATCGGGCTTTCGTGCCGACACCGTGCACGGCAAGACCTGGGCGCCCATGGGCAAGACCCCGGTCATCGAGCGGCCCGGCCAACGCCAGTCGATCTCCGCGGCATCGGCCGTCAACGCCAGGGGTGGATTCTGGTTTGCGACTTACCAGGGTGCGCTCAATGCCGAACTGTTCATCGAATTGCTCAAGAAGATGATGAAGGGTCGAAGCAAGCCGGTGCACTTGGTGGTCGACGGATTGCCGGCCCACAAGAAAGCCAACGTGCGCGAGTACATCGAATCCACTCAGGGCAAGCTGAGCATGCACATTCTGCCGGGCTACGCACCGGACCTGAACCCGGACGAACTGGTCTGGAGTCACGTCAAACGTACCGGCGTGGCTCGCAACCCATTGCGAGCTGGCGAGAAACTCGAAATCCGCATCGACCAGCAACTGCGCAGCATGCAGAAGAATCGCCGGCTTGTTCGATCATTCTTCGAAGCGCCATCTGTCGCCTATATTTCCGACTGCTGAGTAATGGAGTTAATCCAATTGAAAGGGGCGAGGCTTGGGGCCCCGCCGCACGGCTCTACAGCTTGGCGATCGACACCTCCGTGGACTTCACCAGCGCGACCACGTCGGAGCCGGGCTTGAGCTGAAGCTCGTCGACCGAACGCGTGGTGATGACCGAGGTCACGATGCCCCAGGCGGTCTCGACGTCGACTTCGGAGACGACGTCGCCGCGGATGATTTCGCGGACCTTGCCCTTGAACTGATTGCGAACGTTGATGGCTTGGATGGACATGGGTAGCTCCTGTTGAAAAAAGAAAAGAAGGAAATAGATCAGACGGCCCAGCGCAAGGCATGCGCCGGCCCATGGGCCCAGCGCGTGTCCTTGGCCGGCTCGGCATCGGGCTTCTGCAGCACGCGGTCGAGAATGCGCTTCTCGATCGCCGCAAAGGCCGGATCGCCCTGCGAGCGCGGCCGCGCGAGTGCGATGTTCTCGTCGAGCGCGATGCGGCCGTCCTCGATCAGGATCACGCGGTCGGCCAGCGCCACCGCCTCCTGCACGTCGTGCGTGACCAGCAGGGCCGTGAAGCGGTGGCGCTGCCACAGGTTCTCGATCAGCCGGTGCATCTCGATGCGCGTCAAGGCATCGAGCGCGCCCAGCGGCTCGTCGAGCAACAGCAGCCGCGGCTGATGCACCAGCGCACGCGCCAGCGAGACGCGCTGGCGCTGCCCACCCGACAGGCGCGCCGGCCATTCGGCCTGGCGATCGGCCAGGCCGACCTGCGCGAGCACTTCCTCGCCGCGCGCACGCGCCGCCGGCGGCAGGCCGAGCGTGACGTTCTCGAGCACGCGGCGCCAGGGCAAGAGGCGCGCCTCCTGAAACATGATCCGCGTGTCGTCGTGCAGTCCGTCGACGGGCTTGCCGTCGGTGTAAAGGCCGCCGTCGGAGGCTTCTTCGAGGCCTGCGACGAGGCGCAGCAGCGTGCTCTTGCCGCAGCCGCTGCGGCCCACGATGGCGATGAACTGGCCCGGCTCGATCGTGAGCTGCGTGTTGCGCAGCACCTCGCGCGTGCCGTAGCGCTTGTGGAGGCCGCGCGCTTCGAGCTTGACGCCCTGGGCGATGTGCGGGTCTGCGACGGGTCGGGTTTCGAGAATGGCATTCATGGTCGTGCGGGCTTCGGCATGGGTCATTGGCGCTTTTGATAACCGGGGTGCCAGCGCAACCACCAGTGTTCGAGCCCGCGGGCGAACACGTCGGCCAGCTTGCCGAGCAGCGCGTACAGCAGGATGCCCACCAGCACGATGTCGGTCTGCAGGAACTCGCGCGCATTCATCGTGAGGTAGCCGATGCCGGCCTGCGCCGAGATCGTTTCGGCCACGATGAGGATCACCCACATGAGGCCCAGCGAGAAGCGCAGGCCCACCAAAATCGAGGACAGCGCGCCGGGTAGGATCACCTCCTTGTAGAGCTGCCAGCGGGAGAGCCCGTAGGTGCGGCCCATCTCGATCAGCTGCGGGTCCACGTTGCGGATGCCGTGGAAGGTGTTGAGGTAGATCGGGAAGAACACCGACACCGAAATGAGGAACAGCTTGGCCGACTCGTCGATGCCGAACCAGAGGATCACCAGCGGAATCAACGCCAGCGCCGGGATGTTGCGCACCATCTGGATGGTGGAGTCGAGCAGCGTCTCGAGGAACTTGACCGAGCCGGTCAGTAGCCCCAGCGCAAGCCCGAGCCCGCCGCCGATGGCCAGGCCCGACAAAGCCCGGCCGGCGCTCACCTTCACATGGGTCCACAGCTCGCCGGAGACGGCCAGCGTCCACGCGGCCTTGACCACGTCGACCGGCGCCGGCAGCACGCGGGTGGAGAGCCAGCCGAGCGACGAGGCGATCTGCCACGCGACGATCAGCCCCACGGGCACGAGCCAGGGCACGAGGCGCCTGGCGACGCCGAGGCCGAAGGCTCGAGCTGGCCCCAGCAAAGGAGCCGCGACCGGCAACGGCTGCACTTGTTCAGTCATGAGTAGAAATCCTCGCGATCAGCTTTGAGAGACGAGGCGCGAAGGCGCATCGAGATTGGCGACGACTTCGCCGAAGGGACCGGTCAGCGACCCGCCCGGCAGGCTGGGGCGGCGCTTACGCGGCAGGAGCGGGAACACCAGCTCGGCGAAGCGGTACGACTCTTCGAGGTGCGGGTAGCCCGAGAGGATGAAGTTGTCGAGGCCCAGCGCCGCGTACTCCTCGATGCGTGCGGCCACGGTCTTCGCGTCGCCCACCAGTGCGGTGCCGGCGCCGCCGCGCACCAGGCCCACGCCAGCCCAGAGGTTGGGCGAGATCTCCAGTTCGGCGCGTGTGCGCTTGGCTCCGCCCGCGTGCAGCGCGGCCATGCGGCGCTGGCCTTCGGAGTCCATGCGCGCGAAGGCGGCCTGAGCGCGGATCACGGTGGCGTCGTCGACGCGGCTGATCAGTTCCTCTGCCGCCTTCCAGGCCGCGTCATCGGTCTCGCGCACGATCACGTGCAGGCGAATGCCGAACTTCACGCTCCGGCCCTTGCGCGCTGCGCGCTCGCGAACGTCGGCGATCTTCTTCGCCACTTCGGCCGGCGGCTCGCCCCAAGTCAGATAGGTATCGACCTGCTCCGCCGCGAGCTCGTGCGCAGCCGCCGAGGAGCCGCCGAACCACACCGGCGGATAAGGCTTCTGCGTCGGCGGGTACAAGAGCTTGGCGCCCTTCACGCTCAGGTGCTTGCCCTCGTAGTCGAAAGCCTGGCCCTCATGGCTGCGCGCAATGATCTCGCGCCAGATGCGGATGAACTCGGCCGACTGCTCGTAACGCGATGCGTGGTCGAGGAAGACGCCGTCGCCCTCCAGCTCGGCCTGATCGCCGCCGGTCACCAGGTTGACCAGCACGCGCCCACCCGAGAGCCGGTCGAAGGTCGCGGCCATGCGCGCGGCCAGGCTGGGCTGGTGCAAGCCGGGCCGCACCGCGACCAGGAACTTGAGCCGGCGCGTCGCGCCGATCAGGCTGGCCGCGATCACCCACGGGTCCTCGCAGGAACGGCCGGTAGGGATCAAGACGCCCTCGTAGCCGAGCTGGTCGGCCGCGCCGGCGACCTGCTGCAGGTAGGCCAGGTCGACGGGGCGTGCACCTTCGGTCGTGCCGAGGTAGCGGCTGTCGCCGTGGGTGGGAAGAAACCAGAAGACTTGCATGGTGTGATCTCGATCAGATGGCGAAGAGAAAGCGCCGCAGGCCCCACGCCCGTGCCGTGGCGCGAAGCACCCGCACGGCGCGCAGGCGCCACAGCGCGCGGTCAGGCAATGCCGGCAGCCGCTGCATCGAGCACGTTGATCTTCTTGGGGATCAACCCGAGGGACAAAAAGGTGTCGGCGATCTTCTGCTGCTCCGCCAGGATGGCCTTGGTGATCGGCCCCGTGCCGTACTTCCAGCGACCCACCACGACGTCGACGACCGGCTGCGGAATACCCCACAGCTGCGACAGCTCGGCGGCGTAGGCGCTCTTGTTCGCCTGGCCCCATTGGTCGACCTTGTCGATCTCCTCGGTCAGGATCCGGATCACATCGGCGTTCTTCTCTGCGTAGCCGAGCGAGGAGAAGTAGTAGCCGCGGTTGCCCACCACGCCCGCGGCGTCGGCCAGCACCCGCGCCTCGAGCGTCTTTTCTGCCGCGGCGAGGAAGGGGTCCCAGATCACCCAGGCGTCGATCGAGCCCTTCTCGAAGGCGGCACGCGCATCCGAAGGCGGCAGGAAGACGACGTTGACGTCGCCATAGCCGAGACCGTGCTTCTCCAGCAGCTTGACCAGGAAGTAGTGCACGTTGCTGCCCTTGTTGAGCGCGACCTTCCTGCCCTTGAGCTCGGCCACCGAACGGATCGCCGACCCTTTGGGCACCAGCACCGCTTCCGACTGCGGGCGCGGCACCGTGGCCGCCACGTAGGCCAGCGGCGCACCCGCGGCCTGCGCGAAGATCGGCGGCGCTTCGCCGACATCGCCGAAGTCGATCGAGCCGACGTTGAGCGCTTCGAGTTGCACCGGCCCGGCCGTGAACTCGGTCCACTTGAGCGAGACGTTCAGCGGCGCCAGCTGCTTCTCCAGGGTGCCGCGGCCCTTGAGCAGGCTCAGCACGCCCTTCTGGTGGCCAATGCGCAGCTGGCGCGCCGGTGCCTGGGCGAACGCGGCCAGGGATGGCAGTGCGATCGCCGCGGCGGCGCCGCGGATCAAGGCGCGGCGTTTCGATGAATGCAAGGTCTTCATGGTGAATGTCTTTCAGGCGTGAGCCGTCCCGCGCCGCACGCGCGGCGGCGAAGAACGCAGGAGGAAATGGGAGGGAGAGAGACGCGCCGGGCCCGCAGGCCCGGGCTTCAGACGCTACATCGCACGCGCGAGAAGGGCACCGGCTCGAAGCCGTTCGTCGCCGGGAGCTTGAGCCCTTCGTGCGCGAGCGCGTCCACCGCGTCGTCGAGGCGCTGGGCCAGCTCGCTCTGCAGCTGGTAGGCCCCCTCGGGCTGCAGCGTTACCTGCCCATCGGTCGCATACACGCCCGGCAGGATGTGCCGCGCCGCCAGCGACTGCAGCACCGGCCGCAGCGCATAGTCCAGCGCCAGCATGTGGTGCGGACTGCCGCCGGTGGCCAGCGGCAGCACCGTCTTGCCGCGCAGCGCGGACTGCGGCAGCAGATCGAGGAAGACCTTGAGCACGCCGCTGTACGCCGCCTTGTAGACCGGCGTCGCGATCACGATCGCATCGGCCTTTCGCACCTGTTCGGCGGCATGCTGGATCGCCGGATGCGAGGCCTCGCCCAGCAGCAATGCATGCGCTGCCAGCTCGCGGATCGCGATCCGCTCGACCGGCACGTCTCGCAATGCCAGCCGCGCGGCCACCGCATCGAGCAGCACCGCCGAGCGCGAAGGGGCCGAGGGGCTGCCGGCAATCAGGAGAACAGTCACGATCGGGGCGCTCTTACTTGGCGCTGTAGATTTGATCGAAGGACCCGCCGTCGGCGAAGTGCTCCTTGTCCGCCCTGGCCCAGCCGCCGAAGGCCTGGTCGATGGTGAACAGCGTGAGCTTGGGGAACTGCTTCTCGTACTTGGCCTTCGCCTTGTCGGAAGTCGGGCGGTAGTAGTTGCGGCCCGCGATGTCCTGGCCTTCGTCGGAGTACAGGTACTTGAGGTATTCCTCGGCCACGGCGCGCGTGCCCTTCTTGTCGACCACCTTGTCCACCACCGTCACCGTGGGCTCGGCCAGGATGCTGACCGAGGGCACCACGATCTCGAATTTCTCGGGGCCGAATTCCTTCAGCGCCAGGAAAGCCTCGTTCTCCCAGGCCAGCAGCACGTCGCCCACGCCGCGCTGGACGAAGGTGATGGTGGAGCCGCGCGCGCCGGTGTCCAGCACCGGCACGTTCTTGTAGACCTTCGACACGAATTCCTTGGCCTTGGCGTCGCCGCCGAACTTGCGCTTGCCGAACTCCCAGGCCGCCAGGTAGTTCCAGCGCGCGCCGCCCGAGGTCTTGGGGTTGGGCGTGATCACCTGCACGCCGGGCTTGGCGAGGTCGTCCCAGTCCTTCAGGCCCTTGGGGTTGCCCTTCTTCACGAGGAAGACGATGGTCGAGGTGTAGGGGGCCGAGTTGTGCGGCAGGCGCTTCTGCCAGTCGGCGTTGACCAGGCCGCCGTGCTTGACCAACGCATCCGTGTCGCCGGCCAGCGCCAGCGTGGCGATGTCGGCGTCGATGCCGTCGATGATCGAGCGCGCCTGCTTGCCGGAACCGCCATGCGACTGCTTGACGGTGACGGCTTGGCCGGTCTTGCCCTTCCAATAGGCGGCAAAGGCCTTGTTGTAGTCCACGTAGAGCTCGCGCGTGGGGTCGTAGGAGACATTGAGCAGCGTCACGCCCTGCGCAAACGACGGCAATGCCGTGAGGGCGATGCCTGCAGCAGCGGCAGCAGCGAGGGAAAGCTTGATAAAGTCGCGGCGGTAGCTCATGGTCTTGTGCTTCAGAAAGGCATAACAGTGAAGCTTCGAATTCTGAATTCGGCATAAGGAATCTGGAACGACCGAGTTCTCAGTTCTAAATAGCCAAATCAACTAAGCCACCCCACCCCCGTTTCTGAAGAGGCATCCAAATGGCACGCATGGTCCAGTGCATCAAGCTCGGCAAAGAGGCCGAGGGGCTCGATTTCCCACCCTACCCCGGCGAACTCGGCAAGCGCATCTGGGAAAGCGTCAGCAAGGAGGCCTGGGCCGCCTGGCTCAAGCAACAGACCATGCTGGTCAACGAAAACCGGCTGAACCTGGCCGATGCCCGCGCCCGCCAGTACCTGGCGCGCCAGATGGAAAAGCATTTCTTCGGCGAAGGCGCCGACGTCGCGCAGGGCTACGTTCCCCCACCGCCCAACTGATCCCCTGGCTCGCGCGATGGCCGAGCCGGTCGCCTGGGGCGCCGACGGCGTGCCGCACAGCGTGCGTTTCGGCGACATCTATCACTCCGAAAGCGGTGCCGTGGCCCAAGCCCGGCATGTGTTCCTGGACGGCTGCGGCCTGCCCGAGGCCTGGGCCGGCCAGTCGCAATGGCGGATTCTCGAAACCGGCTTCGGGCTCGGCCTTTCCTTTCTGACAAGCTGGCAGGCCTGGCGGGCTGACCCGCAGCGGCCGCGGCTGCTGCATTTCGTCTCGATCGAGGCGTACCCGGTCGCTCGCGAAGACTTGCTGCGGGCCGCGGCGGCACACCCCGAGCTCGCACCGCTGGCCGCCGAACTGGCCGCGCAGTGGTGGGAGCTACTTCCCGGTTTCCATCGTCTGGCGTTCGAGGGCGGCCGGGTTCTGCTCACGCTGTGCATCGGCGATGTGCAGGCCATGCTGCGCGCCCTGCATCGCTTCGAGGCCGACAGCATCTTCCTGGACGGCTTCAGCCCGGAACGCAATCCGCAGATGTGGTCTGCCGAGACGCTCAAGGCCGTCGCCCGCTTTGCCCGGCGCGGCACGCGGCTGGCGACCTGGACCGTGGCGCGGGGGGTGCGCGATGCGCTGGCGCCCTCGGGCTTTCAACTGCGCAAGACCGCGGGCTTGCCGCCCAAGCGCGACTGCTTGCAGGGCGTGTTCGAGCCTTCGTGGCCGCTGCGGCAACGCGTCGTGGATCGGGCGGTGGTCTCCTCGCCCGGCCACTGTGTCGTGGTCGGCGCGGGGCTGGCCGGCGCTGCCGTCGCGGCGAGCCTGGCGCGGCGCGGCTGGCAGGTGCTGGTGCTGGAGGCCGGCGCCCATTCCGCGGCGGGCGCTTCGGGCCTGCCGGCAGGCGTGCTCGCGCCGCATGTCTCGCCCGACGACGCCCTGCTCTCGCGCCTCACGCGCGCGGGCGTGCGGGCCACCTGGCAACAGGCATGCACGCTGCTGGCCGAAGGCACGGACTGGCGCGCCGGCGGCGTGCTCGAGCGCCGCAGCGTCGACACCGCCCGCCTGCCGCTGGGCTGGAGCGCCGAGGGGCCGAACGAGTCTTGGCACGCGTCCGCAGATCAGCTGCGCGAGGCCGGCCTGCCCGCCGATGCGGTCGGGATCTGGCACGCGCGCGGCGGCTGGGTGCGGCCGGCGCGGCTGGTCGAGGCCTGGCTAGATCAGCCCGGCATCCGCGTGCGGATGGCATGCCGCGTCGCACGGATCGACGGCTCTGGCCCCTGGCTGCTGCGAGATGCCGAAGGCGAACTGTTGGCCGAGGCGGATCGCGTGGTGATCGCGGCCGGCCATGAGAGCGCGGCGCTGACACCGGCAATGCCGCTGCAGCCGGTGCGCGGCCAGCTCGCCTGGGGACGCATGGCGGCGGGCATGCGCCTGCCCCCGATGCCCATCAATGGCGACGGCCATCTCATCGCCCACGTGCCCGACCCCGGCGGCCCGCTCTGGCTCACAGGCGCCACCTTCGATCGCGACAACGGCGAGGCGAGTCTTCGCAGCGACGACACCGAATCCAACCGCGAGCGCCTCGCGCGCCTGCATCCGGAGGCGGCACGGCAGCTCGCCCCGCTGTTCGAGCGCGGCGAGCTCGAGGCGTGGGCCGGCGTGCGCTGTGCCTCCAGCGACCGGCGGCCCCTGGTCGGCCCGCGAGACGCGGAGGCGCCGGGCGGCATCTGGCTGTGTACGGCGATGGGCTCGCGCGGGCTCAGCTTTGCAGCGCTGTGCGCCGAACTGCTGGCGGCGCGCTGGCATGGCGAGCCCCTGCCGCTGCCAGCCGCGCAGGCCCGGGCGCTCGACGCGCAGCGCGGGCGTCGAGCGCCTCAGATGTCGGCGAGCGCCAAGTAATCCAGCAGCGTCGAGCCACCCAGCGTGGCGAAAGGCAGCAGCACGGCTTTGACCAGCGGCTGCTGCCAGAAGGGCGCGAAGGCACCCATCTGCAGGTGCTCGATGCGCTCCTTGAGCCGCTGGAGTTGCTCCGGCGTAGCGGCAGCCGCCCGGGTGGGCGTCTGTGCGTTCGCGCGCATCAACGCGTCCTCAACCTGCTCGATCGCGTGCCGGCGCGAGCCCTCGGCCGCCATGCGCAACGCGACCGCGCAACCCAACGCGACGACGGCACCACCGACGGACAGCAGCAGAGTGCTCATGGACAAAGTCCAGTGATCGAACACAGCGCTCCTGGACAGCAGGAACAGCGAAATCACGATGAAGGGGTAGTAGATGAGGCGCGTCACGCAGCGCGTGCGCAGTGCGATGAATTGCAGGTCGATCCAGCCGTCCAAGTGCGTTCGCGGGATGCCCGTGCGCCAACGGAAAAGATTCAACGTGGGTTCCGGCCAGCTGACCGTCTGGCCGCGCAGGCCACGCACGAATCCTACGCAGAAGGCGGTCGCATCGACCACGAAGAAGATGAGGAAGCAGATCGCGATGAGCACCGGGCCGCGCAGCGCGTCATGCACCGCAAGCGACAGGTCGCCGCGCTGCGGCACGAAGCGTTCTTCGCCAACAGACTGCACCACCAGCCAGATCAGGAACAGAGAGATGGCCGTATAGGTGGCGGTGCGCAACACCCTGGCAGCGAGACGGTCCTGCACCACATAGCGCTTCCAGAAATCCAGTGCCTCGATCGGCAAGCCCGGTGCGGCGTGGCTTGTGCGCGTGCGGGGCGGCACGAAACGCATGGAGAAGACCTGGGCGATCTTTCGCCACAGGGGCATCTTCGCCTCGGCCTTGCGCTGCTCTGCAATCAACTCCTGGCGCGCGGGGCTCAGCTCGAATTCGCTCGTGATCTCATCGAAGTTGTCGGTCAACGCCGCCCAGCCCCGGCACAGCAGGTACATGCACAGCAGCAGCGTTATCAACCGTATCGCTTCCGTGGGCCAAAGGCTGATGCCTTCGAGAAACAGCAGCGGCTTGCCATCGCGAGTGAGCTGTTCGGCGAGGAGCTGCCAGTGGGCCGCGAAGGCCAGCAAGACCAGCAGGAGCAGCAGGAAGACGGCCGCGACGGCGGCGCCGCGCGCGAGCACGGCTTTCCCACTGGGCACGGGACCGAGGCCGCGCGCGGGCGCGCCTTCGACACGACGTCTGAACGGAAAGGCGCGCGCCCACAGCGCAAGGGCGAGCGTGCAGGCGATCAAGCTCGCGGCGGCCCAGTTCATCGCCGGATAGCGCGGCGACGCGGGCGGATGGATGTTGTCGCATCGGATCCACTCCCGCGGCTTGCACCGGGTGCCCTCGCTGGCGGCCGCGTCGTTGTCTGCCTGACCGTGAAAGCCGAAGGCCGTCGTCCGGCCAATCTCGAAGATCCGCGAAGGTACGAGCCAGTTCGAGATCGTCACCTGCGTCAAGGGCTCCGACGGGCGCCGCGCATCATCGAGCGCGATGCGGGTGGAGAGAAAGGTGGAGGTCTGGTAGCCGTCGCGAAACGGCGGCGTTCCCATCTGCACCCGGTCGGCCAGCGTGAAGCCGAAGCTGGAGGCGACAACGACGTTGCGTGTCCAGGCCTGCTCACGCGGATGCAGAAAGCGCGCATCCAGGTCGGTCGTGAAAAAGATGGCGCTGGGAAACTCCGGCCGCAGCGCCTGCAGCACCAGCAGCTTGTCGTGCACATCGCTGCCCAGCACGCCGATCGCACGCAGGCCCTTGCCGTCGGCACTCGTGCGACGCAGTCGGCGGTCCTGCTCGCGCATCTGGACGGCGAGCCGCCGCAGGTAGTCGAACTGGCTTTGCCCTTCGGCGCGCTCGATGAAGGTGCCGTCCTTGCGATGCACCGCCTCCTTCTCGACCTGCGTCGGCTTCCGGCCGTCCTCGGGCGCCGAGGCGCCTCCATCGCTGCGAGGCATCTGTCCGTCGAGTCCGCGCACATAGTGGAAGCGCTCCACGCAGAAGCCCGCCTCATGGCGGGTCGGCCTGAACTCGCGCCGCAAGCTGCGGCCGTATAAGGTGTCCCATTCGGCGACCACGGCGATGTGGCTGTGTGGCGAAGTTTTTTCCTTGCTCGGTTTCTTGCTCTCCTTCTTCCTCTCCTCACCCGCGGCTCGGGGGCAGGCGTCGCTGTAGTCCTCACCGTCGTGAAGGGCTCTTGCGTCGAGGCCACGCAAGCCGAGCTCCTTGACCAGGTCGTCGGCGAGCCGAGCATCGTTGCCGATGGTTCGCACCAGTGCCACGCCCCTTCTCGAAAAGAACTCGGAGAGGCTCAGGATGCTGCCGTCCGGCACCACGCCACGCAAAAGGACGCGGTCGGGCACGGTCGCGTACGGCGAGTAGAAGCGCATCGGCCAGACCAGGGCTTCGCTCCTGAAAGTCCGAGCTGCCACCTCGTCGATCATGGCCTTGAGTCCGTCAGAACCGTTCGGCCCAAGGATCCGCCAGCTCACGCCCGCCTGAGGAAAGAGCCGGGCCAAGTCCGTGATGCGCCGCAATGGCTCGCTGCCGAAGGCCTCGCTCTGCAGCCAGACCACGAGCACGTGGGCGTCGAGGCCGTCGGGCCGCTGGCGGGCGTCCAGCGCAGGCTCGAACCATTCGTAAGGAATCGGTTCCATGGATGCCGCCGGAGGTTCCGGAGGGGACGGCCCGAAAAAGTAGCCCAGATGCTCGGTGTCCACGGGCGAAAACCTGCTCGCATTCAGGCCCGCGAGCACGGCGTAGCGCGCACGCCGCCGGCTTTCCACATTTTCCGAATACGGCCCGCCGGGCAGCATGACAGCCAGTATTTCCACGGGTCGGCGTGAACGGATCTCCTCCATCAGCTTCGCTGTGCGGCGCGCATCATCGCCCCGGGCTCTTGCCGCATCATTCTTCCGCGCTTCCGCCCTGCCCCTGCTGACGGCGCCAAAGGGATCCTGCCAAAGGCGCGCATCGATGTCCTGCATGGCGTGATGCAGCTCGAGGCGTGGGTCGGTAGCTGGCATGCGCATGGTTTCCAGTGGCACCTCGCGCACGAACAGCACCCCGACCGCCACGAGCAGTACCGCGATGACGCCGTTGCCTGTCGCGCCTCCGAATCCGGACTTGGAGTCCTTGTCCATGCGGCCCCCTTCACAGTCCAGTCTAGGAAGGTGCGCTGCCGCGACAATGTGCCTTTCGGCACAGCAGCGTCCTCCGAACGGAAGAGACCTCCTCAATCGAGGCTAGACAAATCCGCCATGACCATCCGCTACGACATCACCCACACCACGGTCTACCGCTACAAGGCGCCGGTGCGCTTCGGCCTGCACCGCGTGATGTTCAGGCCGCGCGACAGCCATGACCTGCGCGTGCTCGCCACCGACCTGCAGATCAGCCCCGAGGCGCACGTGCGCATGATCCAGGACCCCTACTCCAACTCGATCGCGCTGGTGCAGCCGATGGGCGAGGCGACCGAGCTGCGCATCGTGTGCTCCTTCACCATCGAACATGTGCCGGCGCCGCCGGACCTGCTCACGCTGGAGCCGGCCGCCGAGTACCTGCCCTTCGCCTACTCGGTGCAGGAGCGGCTGGACCTGGAACACTACCTGCGCCCGCACCACGACGACCCGGAAGGCACGCTGATCCGCTGGGCCCACCAGTTTCTGCACGTCGACAAGCCCAACGGGACGCTCGAGGTCCTGACCCGCATGAACGCCCACATAGGCCACAGCCTGAAGTACACGTCACGCGACGAGGAAGGCACGCAGACGCCGCTGGAGACGCTGGCGCTGGGCAGCGGCAGCTGCCGCGACTACGCGCTGCTGATGATGGAGGCGGCGCGCCGGCTCGGCGTGGCGACGCGCTTCGTCTCGGGCTATCTCTACGACTCGGCGCTCGATGGCGACACAGCCGCGCCGGGCGAGACGATCACCGGCGCGGGCGCCACGCACGCCTGGCTGCACGCCTACCTGCCCGGCGCCGGCTGGGTGGCCTTCGATCCCACCAACAACCTGTTGATGGGCAGCGGCCTGCTCATCCGCGTGGGCGTGGCGCGCGATCCGTCGCTGGCGGCGCCCATCAGCGGGAGCTGGTTCGGCAAGCCCGAGGCCTACGAGGGCCTGGAGGCGACGGTGCAGGTGCGGCGCAGCGCCGGATGAGGACGGCCGGCGCTCTTCTTCCGAGCCGGATGGGGGTTTGGCAGGAGGCTGTCATGACACTGTATTTTTATACAGCTAAGATGCCCTGCCTTCCCGAGAAAAAATCCAAGGCACCCCGGCATGCACACCTCCATCCCCCGCCTGTGCACCGGCGCGGGCCCGGCATCTTTTCCTGATTCCCCCTCCCCCGCCACGGCGCGGGCCGCCGCTGCCCGCGCCGGCCCGCGATCTGCGCAGCCAGGCGGCGCGGGTGATCGCCGTCACCGTCCGGCACTGGTGGCCCTGAAGAAGGCTTGAGCGCGTCTCAGGGCTCCAGCCCCTCGCGCGCAGCCGCCACCACGTCCTGCGTGAGCCGCTCCAGCATCGGGATCTTCAGCCGCACGTGGTGCCAGTACAGCGGCACCTGCAGGTCGGCGCCGCGAACCAGCTCGACCAGGCTGCCGTCGCGCAGGTGCGGCTCCACCAGCGTCGCGGGGTTCATGCCCCAGCCCACGCCGGCCACGCTCGCGGCCACGAAGGCCTGGGTCGAGGGGAGCCAGTGCCGCGGCACCTCCACCGCCTCGCCGCACACGGCCTGCAGCCACTGGGCCTGCAGCTTGTCCTTGCGGCTGAAGGCCAGGCTCGGCGCCTCGGCCAGGGCCTTCGCCGTCACGCCGCGCGCGAAGTACTTCTTCTTGAAATCAGGGCTCGCCGTCGCGCGATAGCGCATGCGGCCCAGCGGCACGCTCCGGCAGCCCTGGCCGGGCTTGGGGCTGGCGGTCACGGCGGCGAGCACGGCTCCGGTGCGCAGCCATTCGGCCGTGTGCGTCTCGTCGTCGATGCTCAGGTCCACCAGGGCCGGCTCGCGCGCGCCGAAGGCCGCGATGGCGGGCATGAGCCAGGTTCCCAGGCTGTCGGCGTTGACGGCGACGCGCAGGGTCACGCGCTGATCGCCCGCATCGAGCGCGCCGAGAGCCGGCAGGGCGCTGTGCAACTCGCGCTCGAGCATGCCGACCTGCTCCACGTGGCGGCACAGCCAGGCGCCCGCCTCGGTCGCGACGCAAGGCGTGCCGCGCACGATGAGCGCGAGGCCCAGCCGGTCCTCCAACTGCTTGACGCGCTGCGACACCGCCGAGGGCGTGACATGCAGGGCGCGCGCGGCGCGCTCGAAGCTGCCCTCGCGCACAACCTGCGCGACGGCCGAGAGGGAAAGGTAGTCGAGCAATGAAGTATTCCTAATGCAGCCGCAGATAAGTTAACTGGACTGATTTTGCAGCAGCGCCAATGATCGGCGCATGGATCGCTTCTTCCTTCCCTCCTTCACCACCGGATTCGCCCTGAGCCTGGGCCTGATCGTCGCCATCGGCGCGCAGAACGCCTTCGTGCTGCGCCAGGGCCTGCGGCGCGAGCACGTGCTGCCGGTGGTCCTGTTCTGCGCGGTGGCCGATGCGCTCCTGGTCGCGGTCGGCGTGCTCGGGATGGGCCGGGTGCTCGACAGCCTGCCGGCGCTGGCCCCCCTGCTGACCCTCGGCGGCGCCCTGTTCCTCCTCGCCCATGCGGCCCTGGCCTGGCGGCGCGCGCTGAACCCCGGCGCGCTGCATGCGGCGCGGGCCGGCGGCGGCGCCAGTCCGCTCCCGCGCGTGATGGCGCAAACGGCAGCCTTCACCCTGCTCAACCCGCATGTGTATGTCGACACCGTGCTGCTGGTCGGCGCCGTCGGCGCGCAGCAGCCCGGCGCCGGCAAGGCCGCCTTCATCGCCGGCAGCGCGCTGGCCAGCGCGGGCTGGTTCGTGACGCTGGGCATCGGCGCCCGCCTGCTGGCGCCGCTTTTCGCGCAGCCGGCCGCCTGGCGCTGGCTCGATGCCTTCGTGGGCTCCGTGATGCTGCTGCTGGGCGGGCTGCTGGCGGGCCAGGGGCTGTCTGCGCTGCTGCTGCGCTGAGGCGCGCGCCTGCGCCAGGCGAGCTTCGAGCTCGGCCACCAGGGCACGCGCCTCGCCGCCCTCGGGGACCCGCTCAGCGGCAAGCCGCAAGGCCAGTACTTTTGGGGTCCCATGAATGGGGTACGTCTAAGCCCAACGGGTGATGTGCGGGCGCGACGTTCGTTGTCAGATGTCATGACGGCGCAGCAATGCCGCGGCCCACTCGACCCAATTCCTTTGAGGTGACCCCCATGTACCAAGGCGAACGCTTCAACGGCTACAGCCACCTGCTCGGCCTGATGCTGGCCACGGCCGGCTCCGCCCTGCTGCTGACGAAGACGATGCCCGGCAACGACCCGGCCAAGACCGCGAGCGCCCTGGCGTTCGGGCTGTCGATGGTGGCGCTGTACGGGGCCTCCACCCTCTTCCACAGCACGCGCGGCCGCACGAAGCTGTTCTGGCAGCGGGTGGACCATTGCGCGATCTACCTGCTGATCGCCGGCAGCTACACGCCCTTCGCCCTGGTCACACTGCAGGGCGCCTGGGGCTGGGCGCTATTGGCCGCGGCCTGGGGCACGGCCCTGTTCGGCATCGTGCGCGAGATGCGGCCGGGCGAGCCGCCGGCGCCTTCGCTGGCGCTCTACCTGGGCATGGGCTGGCTGGGCGTGCTGGCGGCGGTGCCGCTGGTCGAGCGGCTCGACGGTGCCGGGCTGGCCTGGCTGCTGGTCGGCGCCCTGTGGTACTCGGCGGGCACGGTGTTCTATCGCAACCCGCTGGGCTGGCGGCATGCGCACGGCACCTGGCACCTGTTCGTGCTGGCGGGCACGGCGAGCCACTACGTGACGGTGGCGCACTTCGTCCTTTAGGCGCCCCTAGACTTGGGGCGACGTGCCTGCCCCCTCCTCTTCCCGCGCTCGCCGCATCGTCGTCCGCCTGGCATGGATCGCCGTGCTGGCGGCACTGCTCTCGCTGGGCTGGGCCCTGCACAGCGGCTCGATCCGGATTCCCGAACCTTTCAACCCGTGGGCACCGCTCGACGTGGCGGCCGAGCCCAACCTGCTGACCGGCTTCAAGCTCCGCCACGCGCGCCGCGACCCGGCACGCTGCCTGGCTGCCCTGGCCGGCACCGGCCTGGCGTACGAGACGGTCCCCGATCGCAGCACCGGGCCCGGCTGCGGCTTCCAGAATGCGGTGCGCCTGCGCAGCGGCCGGAGCATGTCGCTGTCTTCGCCGACGGTGCTGAGCTGCGGGGCCGCGCTGTCCTTCGCGATGTGGGAGCGCCACGCGCTGCAGCCGGCGGCAGTGCTGCGCCTCGGCATGCCCGTCGTGACGCTGGAGCACCTGGGCAGCTATGCCTGTCGCGATATCAACACCGGCGAAGGCCAGGCTCGAACGAGCGGCCGCCGCAGCCGCCACGCGACCGCGGACGCGCTCGACGTCGCGGGCTTCGTGCGCGAGGACCGGCGGCGCATCACCGTGCGGCGCGATTGGGAGGACGGCGACGCCGAGGCGCTCTTCCTGCGCGATGCGCACGCCGGCGCCTGCCGCTTCTTCGACGGCGTGCTCGGCCCCGACTACAACGCCGTGCACGCGGATCACTTCCACCTCGAGGTCGGCGGCTGGGGCCTGTGCCGCTGAGCCGCGGCGGCGGCCTTCGCTAACATGCAGCGCCGTCCTCGAAATAACGCATGAAGCCCCAGAACTTCTCCTTCCACCACCCCATCGCCTTCTGGCTCGGCTGCATCGCCATCATCGGCGGCGTGCTGGCCCACGTGCCGATGTTCATGATGGGCCGCCACACCGGCTACCAGATGGTGGGGATGGAGATGGACGCCACCATGCTCGCCGGCATGGCCATGATTCCGCTGGGCGTGCTGCTGGCCATGTACGGCCTGATGCCGCGCATCGCGCAGATGAAGAAGAGCCTGCACGGCGACCGCCACCTGCAGTTCCATGTGGCCGACGGAGTGCCGCTCAACGGCGAGCACTGGAAGCTGGTGATCGTGCTGGTGATCGCCCTCGCGGTGGACGTGCTCAAGCCCGCCACGCTGGGTTTCGTGATGCCCGGCATGACGAAGGAATACGAAATCAGCAAGCAGACCGCCGGCGTGCTGGCGCTGGTGGCGCTCACCGGCACCACCGTGGGCTCGGTGCTCTGGGGCCGGATGGCCGATGTGTTCGGGCGCCGCGCGGCGATCCTGCTGTCGGCATTGATGTTCATCGGCACCGCGATCTGCGGCGCGATGCCCGCCTTCGGCTGGAACCTCGCCATGTGCTTTTTGATGGGCGCCTCGGCCGGCGGGCTGCTGCCCATCACCTTCACGCTGATGGCCGAGACCGTGCCGGCCGCACACCGCGGCTGGCTGCTGGTGGCGTTGGGCGGCGTCGGCACCTCGGCCGGCTACCTGCTGGCGGCCGGATCGGCGGCGTTGCTGGTGCCGGAATTCAGCTGGCGCGCGCTCTGGCTGCTGGGCCTGCCGACCGGGCTCCTGATCGTCTTCCTGGGCCGCTACATTCCCGAATCGCCGCGCTTCCTCGCCAACGCGGGGCTCGACGACGAGGCACGCGCGGTGCTCGCGCGCTTCGCCGGCACCGAAGCCGCGAGCGCCAGGCAGCCCGGCGCCGCCGCCGTGGTGGCCGAGGAGGAACCGCCGGCCGGTGGCATCCGCCAACTGCTGCGCGGCAGCCACGCGCGCATCACCTGGGGCCTGATGGTCTGCGGCGTGGCCTGGGGCCTGGTGAACTTCGGCTTCCTGCTGTGGCTGCCGACCAACCTGGGCAGCATGGGCATGGACGCCACCGCCGCCAGCGCGCTGCTGGCGCGATCGGCCCTGCTGGCCCTGCCGGGCATCGCGATCGTCATCTGGCTTTACCACCGCTGGAGCAGCATCAAGGCGCTGGTGCTGTTCATCGCGCTCACGGCCGCGACGCTGCTGCTCTTCTTCGCCCTGGGGCTGGCGCGGGTGCAGTCCAGCCTCGCGATGGTGCTGACCACCGCGTTGTTGCTGGTGAGCTCCAGCGGGGTGATCGCGATGCTGATCCCCTACGCCGCGGAGATCTACCCGGTCCACCTGCGCGGCACTGGCTCCGGCGTGGTGGCGGCCGGCTCCAAGTTCGGCGGCATCCTGGGCGCGGGCTTCGGCGTGCTGGGCGTGTTCGGCCATTTCGCCGTCTCGGCCCTGCTGATCGCGGTGCCGATGGCGGTGGCGGCGGTGATGCTGGTGCGCAGCGGGATCGAGACGCGCGGACGCGGGCTGGAGGACATCCAGGACGCGCTCGGTGCAAGCCACGGCAGCGCTTCCTAGAATCAGTTGGTGTTCGAGGCGCGACCCGCGCGCCGCGGGCGGCTGCACCGCCTTCGGCCTTATCCCGAATAAGCATTCCATCGCCCCGCAACCCGCATGAATGCTTGTGAATATGCTTATCCGCATAAAGCGCGAACCAAAAAATAGTTTGTTTCCATAAGGCGCGCTTCTAAAGTCCCGGCTCACGTTGACAGGGCCGTGGACGCACGCCTTCCAGCAGCAGAAAAACACGATGTACCAATACACAGATTTCGATCGCCAGTTCGTGCACCAGCGCGCGGCGCAATTTCGCGACCAGCTCGAACGCTGGCAAACCGGCAAGCTCGCCGAAGACGAATTCCGGCCGCTGCGCCTGCAGAACGGCTGGTACGTGCAGCGCTACGCGCCGATGCTGCGCGTGGCGGTGCCCTACGGCGAACTCTCGAGCGCCCAACTGCGGGTGCTGGCGCGCATCGCGCGCGAATACGACGAGCCCGAGGCCGAGGTCTACAAGACCGCGCAGAAAACCCAAGGCCTGCTCGGCACGCACAAGCTGCCCACGCACTACGGCCACTTCACCACGCGCCAGAACGTGCAGTACAACTGGATTCCGCTGTCCAAGTCGGCCGACGTGATGGACCTGCTGGCCTCGGTCGACATGCACGGCATCCAGACCAGCGGCAACTGCATCCGCAACATCACCAGCGACGAGCGCGCTGGCATCGCGGTCGACGAGGCCGCCGATCCGCGCCCCTTTGCCGAGATCATGCGGCAGTGGAGCACGCTGCATCCGGAGTTCGCCTTCCTGCCGCGCAAGTTCAAGATCGCGATCACCGGCGCCGCCGAGGACCGTGCCGCCACCGGCTGGCACGACGTCGGCCTGAAGCTGCTGAAGAACGAGGCCGGCGAGCTGGGCTTCCGCGTGCAGGTGGGCGGCGGCATGGGCCGCACGCCCATCATCGGCACCTTGCTGCGCGAGTTCCTGCCCTGGAACCAGATCATGAATTACCTCGAGGCCGTGGTGCGGGTCTACAACCGCTACGGCCGGCGCGACAACATGTACAAGGCGCGTATCAAGATCCTGGTGAAGGCCGAGGGCCAGCGCTACATCGACGACGTCGAGGCCGAATACAAGCAGATCCTCGAGCACGACGGCGCGCCGCACACCATCCCGCAGGACGAGTTCGACCGCGTGGCGGCCTCCTTCGTGCCGCCCCAGCTCGCGACCCGCGTGTTCCAGAGCGCCGAGCAGACCGATTCAGAGTTGCGCGCGCAGGCCGCCGACGACGTGATGTTCGCGCGCTGGCTGCAGCGCAACGTGGCGCCGCACAAGAACCCGGCGCTGCGCGCGGTCACGCTGTCCTTCAAGCGCATCGGGCAGGCGCCCGGCGACGCCTCGGCCGACCAGCTCGACACGGCGGCCCGGCTGGCCGACCGCTTCTCGGCCGGCGAGGCCCGTGTCACGCACGACCAGAACCTGCTCCTGCCCTGGGTGCATGCCGAGGACCTGCACGCGCTGTGGCTCGCCGCCCGCGAGGCCGGCTTCGCCAGCGCCAACGTGCACCTCCTGACCGACATGATCGCCTGCCCCGGCGGCGACTTCTGCGCGCTGGCCAATGCGCGCTCGATCCCGATCGCCGAGGCGATCACCGAGCGCTACCAGGACCTGGACGAGCTCGACGACCTGGGCGAGATCGACCTGCACATCAGCGGTTGCATCAATTCTTGCGGCCACCACCACAGCGGCCACATCGGCATCCTCGGCGTCGACAAGGACGGCAAGGAGTGGTACCAGGTCACGCTGGGCGGCTCCGACGGCTCGGCGTTGTCGGGCGCGGCGCAGCCGGGCAAGGTGGTCGGCCCCTCTTTCTCGGCGGCCGAGGTGCCCGAGGTCATCGAGGCGGTGCTCAACACCTACCGCGACACCCGGCAAGCCGGCGAGACCTTCATCGACGCGCTGCGCCGCGTGGGCATCGAGCCCTTCAAGGCTGCGGCCAACGGTGCGCGCTTCAAGGTGGAGGAGGCGGCATGAACAAGACGCTTCGCATCCTATCGGCTGAAGAGCATGTCGACGACGGCGAGCCGAACGTGCTGCAGCTCGCCAACGACGCCGACCCGCTGGCGATTGAGGTCTGCCTCGACGACGTGGACCGCATCGACCTGGACTTCCCGAAATTCACCGATGGCCGCGCCTACAGCCAGGCCTTCCTGCTGCGCCGCCGCCTGGGCTTCAAGGGCGACATCCGTGCCACCGGCGACGTGCTGATCGACCAGCTGGTGCAGATGCAGCGCACCGGCTTCTCCAGCGCGGTGCTGAAGGAAGGTGTGGACGCCTCGGCTGCCCAGCGCCAGTTCGACCGCTTCGCCACCTACTACCAGGGCGATGCGGTGCAGTCCACGCCGCACTTCGCCTCGGCGGCATCCAAGGCCGCATGAGAACCTTTGACATGAGCATCGATCTTCCACGCATCAACTCCGAACTCGGCCACAACGCGGAGGGCCTGGTGGACTGGGCGATCGGTCTGGGCCAGCCCGCAATCGTCACCACGAACTTTCGCCCGTTCGAGGCCGTGATCCTGCACATGGTGACGCGCGCAAAGGCTGATGTTCCCGTGGTCTGGATGGACAACGGCTACAACACCGAGGCCACCTACCGGTTTGCCGACGAGGTGACGAAGCTGCTCGGTCTGGATCTGCATATCTATCTGCCGCGCCGCTCGCGCGCGCATCGCGAAGCGGTGGAGGGCCCGACGCCGGCGCTCGACGATCCGCGCCATGCCGCTTTCACGGAAGAAGTGAAGCTGGAGCCCTTTGCCCGAGCGCTGCGCGAGACGGCACCGAAGGTCTGGTTCACCGCGCTTCGGGCCACCGACACAGCCGTGCGCGCGCAAATGGATGCGGTCAGCGTCAATCCGGATGGCCTGATCAAGGTTGCCCCGCTGCTGCACTGGTCGTCCAAGGATCTGTATGCCTACTGCGAAGCGCATGGCCTGCCCAACAACTTCGACTACGTGGACCCGACCAAAGGCGAAGAGAACCGCGAGTGCGGATTGCATCTCGCGCATTGAGCCCCGACGTTTCACTGATTCTCCGCACTGAGCACCGCACCCGATGAACGCCAGAACCGAACCC
Organism: Variovorax sp. WS11; assembly: GCF_010499245.1. GTDB lineage: Bacteria > Pseudomonadota > Gammaproteobacteria > Burkholderiales > Burkholderiaceae_C > Variovorax. The sequence goes on along the minus strand of NZ_JAAGOW010000003.1, from coordinate 194,019 downwards.
GACCTGCTGCTGCAAACCGCGCACGCGCCGACCCGCCTGTCCAACACGCAGCTCGATGCACTGGAGGAAGAGGCCATCTTCATCCTGCGCGAGGTCGCTGCCTCCTTCGAGCGCCCGACCCTGCTGTTCTCGGGCGGCAAGGACTCGCTGGTGCTGCTGAAGTGCGCCGAGAAGGCTTTTGGCGCCGGCCGCCTGCCTTACCCGCTGCTGATGATCGACACCGGCCACAACTTCCCAGAAGTGACGGCCTTCCGCGACCACCGCGCGCAGGAACTGGGCGCCGAGCTGATCGTGCGCAGCGTCGAGGATTCGATGGCGCGCGGCACCGTGCGCCTGGCGCATCCGGGCGAGTCGCGCAACGTGCACCAGTCGGTGACCTTGCTCGAAGCGATCGAGGAATTCCGCTTCGACGCGCTGATCGGCGGCGCGCGCCGCGACGAGGAGAAGGCCCGCGCGAAGGAGCGCATCTTCTCGCACCGCGATGCCTTCGGCCAATGGCAGCCCAAGGACCAGCGCCCCGAGCTCTGGACCCTGTTCAACACCCGCCTGGCGCCCGGCGAGCATTTCCGCGTGTTCCCGATCTCGAACTGGACCGAGCTGGACGTCTGGCAGTACATCGAGCGCGAGAAGATCGCCCTGCCCTCGATCTACTACACCCACAAGCGCGAGGTGATCGAGCGCCGCGGCTTGCTGGTGCCGGTGACCGAGCTCACGCCGCCGCGCGACGGCGAGCAGATCGAGTTGCGCGACGTGCGCTTCCGCACCGTGGGCGACATCACCTGCACTTGCCCGGTCGAAAGCCTGGCGGCCGATGCCGCCGACGTGGTGATCGAAACGCTGGCCGCCGAGGTCAGCGAGCGCGGCGCCACGCGCATGGACGACAAGACTTCCGAGGCTTCGATGGAGAAGCGCAAGAAAGACGGCTACTTCTGATGATGACTGCGACGACCACCACTTCCTCCGCGGCCGAGGCCATCCATGGCGACACGGGCACGGCCCTGCGCTTCATCACCTGCGGCAGCGTCGACGACGGCAAGAGCACGCTGATCGGCCGCCTGCTGGTCGACAGCAAGACGGTGCTGCAGGACCAGCTGGCCGGCGTGCAGCGCGGCGGCGAGACCGATCTGGCGCTGCTGACCGACGGGCTCTCGGCCGAGCGCGAGCAGGGCATCACCATCGACGTCGCCTACCGCTACTTCTCCACGGCGCGGCGCAAGTTCATCATCGGCGACGCGCCGGGCCATGAGCAGTACACGCGCAACATGGTCACCGCCGCCTCCAGCGCCGACGCTGCCGTGGTGCTGGTCGACGCGACCAAGCTGGCCTGGGCCGCCGAAGTGGGGGACGGCGAGGTGGTCAAGCGCGAGCTGCTGCCGCAGACGCGCCGTCATACGCTTCTGTGCCACCTGCTGCGCGTGCAGTCCATCGTCTTCGCCGTCAACAAGCTCGATGCCATTGCCGATGCAGAGCTCGCCTTCGAGCGCATCTCGGAAGCACTCGCGAGCTTCGCAGAGGCCGCGGGCGTGAATGTCACGGCCACCGTGCCGATCTCGGCGCTGAAGGGCTGGAACGTAGCCTCGCGCCATGGCGACTGGTGCGGCTACGAGGGCCCGAGCCTGATCGAGCTGCTCGAGGACCTGCCCGTCACCCAGCAGGACGAAGCCGTGCCCTTCGCCTTCCCGGTGCAGTGGGTCGAGAAGTTCTCCGGCTCGGCCGACACCTCCAAGGGCCGCCGCGTGTTCTGGGGCCGCGTGGCCAGCGGCCACGTGGAGCCGGGCCAGCGCGTCGCCGTGCTGCCGGGCAACCAAGTCGCGACCGTGGCGCAGGTGCTGAGCCACACGCGCCAGCCCAAGACCGTGCATGCGGGCCACAGCGCCGGCATCGTGCTCGACCGCGAGCTCGACGTCTCGCGCGGCGACTGGCTGCTGGCGCCCGAGGCCTTCGAGCCGGTGCGCGAGATCACCGCCACCATCGCCTGGCTGGACGACGAGCCGCTGACCGCGGGCCGCGTCTACTGGGCGCTGCAGGGCCATCGCTGGGTCAAGGCCAAGGTGGCGCGCATCATCGACCGCGTCAACATCACGACGCTGGACTCCGAGCCCGCGGACCGGCTGGAGCCCAACTCGATCGGCGACGTGGTGCTCTCGCTGCAGCAGCCGCTCGCAGTGCTGCCTTTCGCGCAATCGCGCGCGCTGGGTTCGCTGGTGCTGGTCGACACCGCATCCCACCGCACCTCGGCGGCCGTGCTCGTGCAGCCCGCGCCGGCAAAGGCCTAAAATTCCTGGTTTTCCCGAACGATTCAACGCCCCGCCATGACCCACGTCGTCTCCGAAGCCTGTATCCGCTGCAAGTACACCGATTGCGTCGATGTCTGTCCCGTGGACTGCTTCAGGGAAGGTCCCAACATGCTGGTGATCGATCCGGACGAGTGCATCGACTGCGCGGTCTGCATCCCCGAGTGCCCGGTCAACGCGATCTACGCCGAGGAAGACCTCCCCGGCAACCAGCTCGCCTTCATCAAGCTCAACGCCGAGCTGGCCCTGGCCGACGGCTGGAAGAGCATCACCAAGCGCAAGCCCGCGCTGCCGGATGCCGACGAGTGGAAGGACAAGACCGACAAGATCGGGGAGCTGGTGCGCTGAGCACGCTTCCCGCGCCCATCGAGACCGACGCGCTGGTCATCGGCGCCGGCCCGGTCGGGCTGTTCCAGGCCTTCCAGCTGGGCCTGCTCGAGATCCCCTGCCACATCGTCGACGCGCTGCCCGCGGCGGGCGGCCAATGCGTGCAGCTCTACGGCGACAAGCCGATCTACGACATCCCGGGCATTCCGGCGACCAGCGGGCATGGCCTGGCAACTGCGCTGCTGGAGCAGCTCGCGCCGCTGAAGCCCAGCTTCCATTTCGAGCAGCAGGTCGCGAGCCTGGAACGACAGCCCGACCAGCGCCTGCTGCTTCGCACCTCCAGGGGCACGGGCTTTCTCGTGAAGACGGTGTTCATCGCCGCGGGCGTGGGCGCCTTCGTCCCCAAGCGCATCGCGCTGGAGGACATCCAGCGCTTCGAGGGCACTGCGCTTTTCTATCACCCGGAATCGCTGGAGCGCTTCGACGGCCAGGCCGTCGTGGTCAATGGCGGGGACGACGCTGCGCTGGCCACCGCGCTCGCGCTGGTGGGCCGGGCCCGCCAGGTCACGCTGGTGCACCGGCGCGACGGCTTCCAGGCCGACGAGGGGCTGGTGGCGCGCATGCGGGCGGCGGTGGCCGAAGGCAGCTTGCGCTTCGCCGTGGGCCAGCCCACTGCCTTCGATGGCCAGGCGCTGCAGATCGCCACACCCGACGCGCAGACCCTGAGCCTGCCGCTCGATGCGCTCGTCGCCTGCCTCGGCATCTCGCCCCGGCTCGGTCCCATTGCCGACTGGGGGCTGGACCTGGTGCGCAAGCAGATCCCGGTCGACACCGAACGCTTCCAGACGCGCGAGCCAGGCGTGTTCGCGGTCGGCGACATCAACACCTACCCGGGCAAGAAGAAGCTCATCGTCTGCGGCTTCCACGAGGCCACGCTGGCGGCCTGGGGCGCTACCGAGATCGTGTTCCCCGGCAAGGCGGTGCCGCTGCAGTACACCACCACCAGCACGCGATTGCACCAGTTGCTGGGCGTGGGTTGAGTCGGCGGTACGTTGCGAGACGATCCTGAACGGAGCGTTCAGGGTGCATTCATCAAATCGCCGCACCTCGGCTCTATCATGCCCGGCATGCAGCCGCTGAACATCGCACTCTTCCAGGCACTCGGCGCCGGCCACGATCCCGATGCGCTGCTTCTCTGGTTGGCGAGCAACGTGGCAGAAGGCGCTTCCTGGGTGTGCGTGGCCCTGATGGCATGGGCCGCATGGCGGTGGCCCGCGCAGCGGCTGTATGCGCTGGCAGCGCTGGTCACGGCCGCCGCGGCCTCCTTGTTGGCCCATGAGCTGGCCGAAGTCTTCGCGATGCCGCGGCCCTTCGTCCTGGGCCTGAGCCCGGCACATATCGAGCATGGCATCCGCGGCTCGCTGCCGAGCGCGCATGCCACCGTGATGTTCACCGTCGGCTTGGTGTTCTGCATGCGGCCGGCGCTCAGGAAAATCGGGCTCGCGATCCTGGCGGTCGCCGTCCTGACGGGCTGGGCCCGCATCTACGTGGGCGTGCATTTCCCGCTCGACATCCTGGCCGGGCTGCTGCTGGCGGGCGCCATCGCCGGAGTCTTCTGGTCGCTCCACCAGTTGGGCCGGCGCTTCGTCGCGCCGCTGATCGCCCGCGACAGCCTGGGCGCCTAGCCCGCCTAGCCCGCCTAGCCCGCCTAGCCCGCCAACACCCAGGCGCTGGCGCCGAAGACGCCGAAGCCCAGTCCCACCATCACGAGGATGAAGCGCGGCTGGAAGGCCGCTGCCGGCGGCAGGCTCTGGGCCACGAAGTGAAGCAGCGCGCCGGCACCGATCGTCATGAAGCCTGCGCCCAGCGAGCGCGCGACATCCTCGCCGACAAAGGTGATGACGAAACCACCCAGGAAGACCACGTTGGCGATGACGGTCAGGCGCGTGCGCCGGTGCTGCTGTGCCGGCGTCGCCTCCACGCGCGAAACCGGACCGCGGCGACCGTCGCGGAGGGCACCGACGAAGAACAGGCCGAAGAGCGTCGGGAACAGCCCGAAGATGCCCAGCCCCAGCACGGCGCCCCAGAGGTTCTGGAAGTCCGCCACCACGGCCTGGGACGGATCGGCCGGGCGATATCGCAGTTCCACGGCCTCGCCCACCTCGGCATGGCGCTGGCTGCCGCCCAGGCCCTTGACGCGGCGCTGTTGGCCATCGGGCGCCGTGTATTCGACGATCGGCGCGACGGTGGTCGTGCGCTGGCCCTTGGCGTCCTTGTGGGTTTCCTCGACGAACTCGACCAGCCGCCCTTGAACGACCTCGGTGCCCGCGATCGAGGCCTGGCGCTGCAGCGCCACCCAGCCCGCCATCGCCAGCCCGGTGAGCCCGATGACCAGGCAGCCGAGCGCGATGCCGCTTTCGAAGCCTTTTTTCCAACCCAGCAAGGCGCCCGACAGCGGGCCGAGAACGCAGGCGCCAAAGAAGATCAGCAGCGCCCGATTGACGAGCTGCTCGTCCATGCGCGCTCGAGCGCGAAGCAGGCCGGGCGGCTCAGCGGCCGCGGCGGCGCCGGTTGGAGCGGCTGGTCAGCAGCCCCATCTGGCTGCGCTGCCGGTCGATGCGCGCCTGCCGGCGTTCGTTCTCGCGCTCGACCACCTTGCGCTTGGTGTAGCCCGAGGCGTCGGCCCAGGCCCACCAGGCGACGGCCAGCCCGAAGGGGATGAGCACCACCCACCAGCTCCATTGCGCCACGAAGCCGACCTCGAAATACTTGAGGGCAACTGCGAGCAGGCCGAGCAAAAGAAACCACATGAAAAAACTCCTCCGATCGTCCGGCCGGCATGAGGATGGGCCGTGCACCGCGCTACCTACAATCGCGTTGGATCGACTTTAACGCACCCACGTCACCCGACCCCATGAAAAGAGCGCTTCTCGTCGCCGCCCTGGGCCTGGCCGCCTCGGCCCCCGCCCTGGCCGACCTGGCACTGGCCACCTCCAAGAACTGCATGAGCTGCCACGCCGTCGACCGCAAGATCCTCGGCCCCTCCTTCAAGGAGGTAGCGGCCAAGTACAAGGACAACAAGGGTGCAGCCGATATGCTGGCCACCAAGATCGTGAAGGGCGGCTCCGGCGTGTGGGGCGCGGTGCCGATGCCCGCCAACAACCAGGTCAGCGAGGCCGACGCCAAGAAGCTGGCGGCCTGGGTCCTTTCCGCGAAGTAGCGGCGCTCAAACGGGCGGCGGCATGCCCGCGACGGGCGCCGCCACCGTCGTGGCCGGCGACCTGCGGTCGAAGCGGTCCTCGAGCTGGCCGATGTGCGCTGCCAGCGTGTTGTCGGTCTGGTCGGATCGCACCTTGATCATGGTCTCCAGCTGTTCCACGCGCGCCAGGAGCGCCGCATGCCGCTCGGCGTTGCGCGCCATGTGGGTGTTCTCCTGCGTTTCCAGGAAATTGCGCAGCTCGGTGAAGCGCGAGGCCTCGGCGCGATCGGCCAGGTCGCGCTGGGCCTGCATCTCCTTCGTGTGGCGTCGCGTCTCCAGCAGCACCGTGGTTTGCAGGTAGACCACGTAGGCCACGAAGAAGATGCCCAACAGCGCCGTGAGGCCCAGCATGATCAGGCCAAGCGGCGCCGTCACCTGCATGAAGCCGAGCGACATCACGGTGGGCGTGGCGAGCACGCCCCAGTTCAGGGCCGCAAGCGCTGCGATCAGCAGCACGACTACCAGCAGCACGCCTGTTCTCAATCCCATGGAAGTCTCTCCTCGACATTCGATGGGTTGTTTGTAACGCATCCGGCTCCCCGCCCCTGTCGGACGGAGGCGCGGGTGCCGGGCGTGGCCGGACTAGTAAGCCTGGCCCAGTTGCTCCAGGATGGCCGGGTTCTCGAGGGTCGAGGTGTCCTGCGTGATGGCCTCGCCCTTGGCAATGCTGCGCAGCAGGCGCCGCATGATCTTGCCGCTGCGGGTCTTGGGCAGGTTCTCGCCGAAGCGGATGTCCTTGGGCTTGGCGATCGGCCCGATCTCCTTGGCCACCCAGTTGCGCAGCTCGGCGGCCAGCTGCTTGGCCTCGTCCCCGCTCGGACGGCCGCGCTTGAGCACGACGAAGGCGCAGACTGCCTCGCCCGTCACGTCGTCGGGGCGGCCGACCACTGCCGCCTCTGCCACCAGGTCGGTCTTGGCGACCAGCGCCGACTCGATCTCCATCGTGCCGAGCCGGTGGCCCGAGACGTTGAGCACGTCGTCGATGCGCCCCGTAATGCGGAAGTAGCCGCGGTCGGCACTGCGCACCGCACCGTCGCCGGCGAGATAGATCGTGCCGCCCATCTCCTCGGGGAAGTAGCTCTTCTTGAAGCGCTCGGGGTCGTTCCAGATGGTGCGGATCATCGAGGGCCAGGGCCGCTTGATCACCAGCATGCCGCCGGCGCCGTTGGGGATGTCCTTGCCGGTCTCGTCGACGATCGCGGCCATGATGCCGGGCAGCGGCAGCGTGCAGGAGCCGGGCACCAGCGGCGTGGCGCCGGGCAGCGGCGTGATCACGTGGCCGCCGGTCTCGGTCTGCCAGAAGGTGTCGACGATCGGGCACTTCTCGCGACCGACGTTCCGGTGGTACCACATCCAGGCTTCTGGATTGATCGGCTCGCCCACCGTGCCGAGGATGCGCAGTGAGGACAGGTCCCAGTTCTTCGGGTGCACCTTCTCGTCGCTGTCGGCGGCCTTGATCAGCGAGCGGATCGCGGTCGGTGCGGTGTAGAAGACCGTGACCTTGTGCTTCTCGATCATCTGCCAGAAGCGGCCCGCATGCGGGAAGGTGGGGATGCCCTCGAACACCACCTGCGTGGCGCCGGCCGCGAGCGGACCGTAGGCGACGTAGGTGTGGCCGGTGATCCAGCCGATGTCGGCGGTGCACCAGAACACGTCCTCGGGCCGGATGTCGAAGGTCCAGTCCATGGTGAGCTTGGCCCACAGCAGGTAGCCGCCGGTGGCATGCTGCACGCCCTTGGGCTTGCCGGTCGAGCCCGAGGTGTAGAGGACGAAGAGCGGGTGCTCGGCGCCCACCGGCTCCGGCGGGCATTCGCTGCCCTGCCCCTTGAGCACCTCGTCGAACGTCTTGTCACGGCCGGCGACCATGTTGCAGGCGGTCGCGGTGCGCTGGTAGACGAGCACGGTCTTGAGCGTGTCGCAGCCGCCGAGCGCGAGTGCGTCGTCGACGATCGCCTTGAGCGGCAGCTCCTTGCCGCCGCGCAGCTGGAAGTTGGACGTGATCACCGCCACCGCACCGGCGTCGATGATGCGCTCCTGCAGCGCCTTGGCCGAGAAGCCGCCGAACACCACGCTGTGCGTCGCGCCGATGCGGGCGCAGGCCTGCATCGCGATCACGCCTTCGATGGTCATCGGCATGTAGATGATGACGCGGTCGCCCTTGCGGATGCCCTGCGCCTTCAGCGCGTTGGCGAACTGCGAGACGCGCGCCAGCAGCTCCTTGTACGTGACCTGGGTGACCGTGCCGTCGTCGGCCTCGAAGATGATGGCCGTCTTGTTCTCGACCGGCGTGCCGATGTGCCTGTCGAGGCAGTTGGCCGAGGCGTTGAGCTCACCGTCCTCGAACCACTTGTAGAACGGCGCCTTGGATTCGTCGAGGGTGCGGGTGAAGGGCTTGGTCCACACCACGTTGGCCTTGGCCTGCCGGGCCCAGAAGCCCTCGAAGTCGTCGGCGGCCTCCTTGCATAGCGCCTCGTAGGCGGCCATGCTGTCGATGCGTGCGCCCTTCACGGCGCGGGCATCGGGCGGGAACACGCGGTTCTCGACCAGGACGGACTCGATCGTGCTGCTCATTCTTTGCCTCCGGTAGATAGCTGGAAACTGACGGGCGCTAATGTCAGCGCCCGCACTTACGGATGACTGACGCTGCATGTTAGCGACTGCATCGTGACACATCGGCGCCCTAGGGGCACTCCGATCGGCGCCGCGGGGCACTCTAGAATCGCGTTCCCCGCCCCCCACCCCACCGGCCTGCCCACCGATGTCCAATCTCGACCCCATCCTTCAGAAACACGCCGGCAATCCTCGCCGCTGCGCCCTGCCCAACCTGATCTTCGCCAGCCGCTGGCTGCAGTTGCCGCTGTACCTGGGCCTCATCGTCGCGCAGGGCGTGTACGTGGTGCACTTCCTGGTCGAGCTGCTCCATCTCGTGGAAGCGGCCTTCGGCAGCGAGGAAGCGCTGAAGTCGCTGATCACCAGCATCGGCTACAAGACCACCGCGCCGATCAACACGCTCAACGAGACGGTGATCATGCTGGTGGTGCTGGCGCTGATCGATGTGGTGATGATCTCCAACCTGCTGATCATGGTGATCGTCGGCGGCTACGAGACCTTCGTGAGCCGCATGAACCTCGAGGGCCATCGCGACCAACCCGAATGGCTGAGCCATGTGAACGCGTCCGTGCTGAAGGTCAAGCTGGCGACCGCCATCATCGGCATCAGCTCGATCCACCTGCTCAAGACCTTCATCAACGCCGACAACTACACCGACCGCGTGCTGATCGCGCAGACGGTGATCCATATCGCCTTCCTGCTGTCGGCGATGGCGATCGCGTTCACCGACCGGCTGATGGCACCGCCGCCCTCCGCCGGTCACTGATCCTCAACGGCCGGTCATCTTCTCCGGCACCACCCACTGGTCGAACTGCTCGGCCGTGAGGTGGCCCGAGGCGATCGCCGCCTCGCGCAGGCTGCTGCCTTCCTTGTGCGCCTTCTTCGCGATGAAGGCTGCCTTGTCGTAGCCGATGTGGGTGTTGAGCGCCGTCACCAGCATCAGCGAACGCTGCACCAGCTCGGTGATGCGCTCGCGGTTGGGTTCGATACCGACCGCGCAGTGGTCGTTGAAGCTGCGCATGCCGTCGGCCAGCAGGCGCACGCTCTGCAGGAAGTTGTGGGCCACCATCGGACGGAACACGTTGAGCTCGAAGTTGCCCGAGGCCCCGCCGATGTTGATCGCGACGTCGTTGCCGAACACCTGCGCGGCCAACATGGTGACCGCCTCGCTCTGCGTCGGGTTGACCTTGCCGGGCATGATCGACGAGCCCGGCTCGTTCTCCGGGATGCTCAGCTCGCCGATGCCGCTGCGCGGCCCGCTGGCGAGCCAGCGCACGTCGTTGGCGATCTTGGTCATGCTCGCGGCCAGCGTCTTGAGCGACCCGTGCGCATGCACCAGCGCATCGACCGAGGCCATCGCCTCGAACTTGCTGGGCGCAGTAACGAAAGGCAGGCCGGTGAGCTTCGCGAGCTCAGCCGCCACCTGCTCGGCATAGCCCTTGGGCGCATTCAGCCCGGTGCCGACCGCGGTGCCGCCCAGCGCCAGCTCGCACAGATGGGGTAGCGCGGCGCGCACGTGCGCCTCGCCATGCGCCAGCTGGGCCACGTAGCCCGAGAACTCCTGGCCCAGCGTGAGCGGGGTTGCGTCTTGCAAGTGGGTGCGGCCGATCTTGACGATGTCGGCGAACTCCTTCGACTTCTTGTCCAGCGTCCCGCGCAACTGCGCGATGGCCGGCAGCAGCCGGTGGGTGAGCGCCTCGACCGCCGCCACATGCATCGCAGTCGGGAACACGTCGTTCGAGGACTGGCTGCGGTTCACGTCGTCGTTGGGATGCACGAGACGCCCTTCCCCGCGCTCGCCGCCCAGCAGTTCGCTGGCGCGGTTCGCCAGCACCTCGTTCACGTTCATGTTGGTCTGCGTGCCGGAGCCTGTCTGCCAGACGACCAGCGGGAACTCGTCGCCGTGCTTGCCCGCGATCACCTCGTCGGCCGCGGCGACGATGGCCTGCGTCTTCTTCTCGTCCTGCAGGCCCAGCGCATGGTTCACCACTGCTGACGCGCGCTTGACCTGCGCCAGGGCCTTGATGATCTCGCGCGGCTGCTGCTCGCCGGAGATGTCGAAGTTCTGCAGCGAGCGCTGCGTCTGCGCCCCCCACAGCTTGCCGGCCGGCACCTCGATGGGGCCGAAGGTGTCGCGTTCGATTCGGGTCTGGGTGGATATCGCCATGAAAAAAGCTCCGCTGTCAAAATGGAGGGCGCGCCTGGCGCACCAGGGCATCTGCCCAGTATCGTCGCAAACAAGAACGGCTCGCATTTGTGCGAGTACTTTCCCCCTCCCACGGACTCTGCCATGACCATCATCCAGCAAACCGACCTGATCGAGTCGGTTGCCGCCGCGCTCCAGTACATCAGCTACTACCACCCCACCGACTACATCGCCCACCTGGCGCGCGCCTACGAGCGCGAGCAAAGCCCCGCGGCCAAGGACGCGATGGCGCAGATCCTGACCAACAGCAAGATGAGCGCAACCGGCCAGCGGCCGATCTGCCAGGACACCGGCATCGTCAACGTCTTCCTCAAGGTGGGCATGGACGTGCGCTGGGGCGGGTTCACCGGCAGCCTGGATGACGCGATCAACGAAGGCGTGCGCCGCGGCTACAACCACCCCGACAACACGCTGCGCGCCTCAGTCGTGGCCGACCCGCAGTTCGATCGCAAGAACACCAAGGACAACACGCCGGCCGTGATCTTCACGGAGATCGTGCCCGGCAACACCGTCGAGGTGACGGTGGCCGCCAAGGGCGGCGGCAGCGAGAACAAGAGCAAGCTGGTGATGCTCAACCCCGGCGACAGCGTGGTCGACTGGGTGCTCAAGACGGTGCCCACGATGGGCGCCGGCTGGTGCCCGCCGGGCATGCTGGGCATCGGCATCGGCGGCACGGCTGAGAAGGCCGCCCTGATGGCCAAGGAAAGCCTGATGGACGACCTCGACATGCACGAGCTGCTGGCCAAGAAGCGTTCGGGCGCCGAGCTGGACAAGGTGGAGGCGCTGCGCGTGGAGCTCTACGAGAAGGTCAATGCGCTGGGCATCGGCGCGCAGGGCCTGGGCGGCCTGGCCACGGTGCTGGACGTCAAGATCAAGATGTACCCGACGCACGCGGCCAGCAAGCCGGTGGCGATGATCCCGAACTGCGCGGCCACGCGGCACGCGCACTTCGTGCTCGACGGCTCGGGGCCGGTGTACCTGGAAGCACCCTCGCTGGACCTGTGGCCCAAGATCGACTGGGCGCCCGACTACAACAAGAGCAAGCGCGTGGATCTCGACACGCTCACGCCGGCCGAGGTCGCGAGCTGGAAGCCGGGCGACACCCTCCTGCTCAAGGGCAAGATGCTGACCGGCCGCGACGCCGCGCACAAGCGCATCGCCGACATGCTGGCCAAGGGCGAGAAGCTGCCGGTGGACTTCACCAACCGGGTGATCTACTACGTGGGCCCGGTCGATCCGGTCAAGGACGAGGCCGTGGGCCCGGCCGGCCCGACCACCGCCACCCGCATGGACGGCTTCACCGAGATGATGCTGGCGAAGACCGGCCTGATCGCGATGATCGGCAAGGCCGAGCGCGGGCCGGTGGCGATCGAGGCGATCCAGAAGCACAAGAGCGCCTACCTGATGGCCGTGGGCGGCGCCGCCTACCTGGTGAGCAAGGCGATCAAGACCGCCAAGGTGGTGGGCTTCGCCGATCTCGGCATGGAGGCGATCTACGAATTCGACGTGGTCGATATGCCGGTGACGGTGGCGGTGGACGCCGGCGGCACCAGCGCCCACATCACCGGCCCCGCCGAGTGGCAGAAGCGCATCGCCAGCGGCGAGTTCAAGACCATCATGATGGAAGAGGCTTGAGCACCTCTCCCATCGGCGTCTTCGACAGCGGCGTGGGCGGCCTGAGCGTGCTCAACGCGCTGCGCGAGGCGCTGCCGCACGAGCGCTTCGTGTACTTCGCCGATGCCGGCCACGCGCCCTACGGCGAGCGCGGCGACGCCTACGTGGCGATGCGCACCCGAGCGGTCGCGCGCTACCTGCTGGACCGGTATCGGATCAAGGCTCTGGTGGTCGCCTGCAACACCGCGACCGCGGCAGCCATCCACGAGTTGCGGGGCGAGCATCGGGCGCTGCCGGTGGTCGGTGTCGAGCCCGCCCTCAAGCCCGCGGTGGCTGCCACGCGCACCGGCCACATCGCGGTGATCGCCACCCGCGTGACGCTGGAGAGCCGCAAGTTCGAGGCGCTGCACGCCTCGCTGGCCGGGCAGGCGGACTTCCGCATCGTTCCCTGCGACGGCCTGGCGGGCGCGATCGAGCGCGGCGACGCGGCCGGTATCGCCGCCTTGAGCGAACGCTATCTGCGCGACGCCGGCCGCTTCGGCAGCGCGCCCGGGGAAATCGACACGCTGGTGCTGGGCTGCACGCACTACCCCTTCATCGCGGCCGAGCTCCGCCGCCATTGCGGCGAATCGGTGCGCTTCATCGACACCGGTGCGCCCGTCGCGCTGCAGACGCGGCGGCTGCTGGCAGAGGCCGGGCAACTGGCCGCCGAAGGCGAAGGCAGCGTCGCGCTCCTGAGCAGCGCGGCGCCCGAGGCGCTCGATGCTGCGGCGGCGCGCTGGCTCGCACGTCCGGCCGGGCCCGCAACCGCGGCCACCGCCTGATGCTGCTGTTGCGCGCATGGCTTGTCGACTGATCCTTGCCTGCCTGCTGGCCCTGCTGAGCACCGCAGGCCATGCCGCCTGCGATACCGGGCTCGCGGAGCGCATGCATGCCAAGCTGCATCCCAAGCGTGCGCTCGACCACGAACGCGCCGTGTGCCAGCCCTGGCGCGGCTTTGCGGGGCGCTTCATCGTCGTGCTGCCGCTGCCGCGCCCCTCTTCCGACCCCGGCATTACGCAGTTCGATCTCGATGTGCTGGTGGTGCAGCAGGCCGACAACGGCAACACCGAGCGCGCCACGGTCGTCAGCCGGCTGTTCCAGCCCTCGGCCATGCGCGAGGACGCCATCCGCATCAACGAGATCAAGGTCGACACGGCGCGCTACATCCTGGCCGCCGACGCGCGCGCTTTCGGCCTGCGCATCGTGCGCCAGGGATCGTCGCGCGTGAATCCCTACTCGAACGAGACGCTCACGCTGTACGTCCTGCAGGGCCCCAAGCTCGCCCGGGTGCTCGACGAGCTCGGGATGACGCTGGAGCGCGGCGAGTGGGACGCCAACTGCGCCGGCAACTTCGAGACCGTGCGCGGCAGCCTGTCGATCGCGCGCAGCACGAGCCACGGCTGGGCCGACCTGCTGCTGCGCCAGACCCGCACCGAGACCCGCTCCAGCTCGCAGGGCGACGAATGCGTGACGCACGAGCGTCCTGCGAAGTTCTCGTCGCAGACGCTGCGCTACGACGGGACTGCCTACCGCGCTGTCAAGGGCGGCTCTGCTTCCGACTGAGCTCCCTCTCCGCGCAGCGCTGCCGCCCGGCCGCGCCGCATGTCGATCGGCAGCAGCAGCAGCAGGCCGGCGATGAACAATGTGCTGGTGGCGAGGATGGCGATGCGCTGGTTGCCGCCGGTGGCCCAGGTGATGGTCCCGTAGCTCAGCGGGCCGATGATCGCCGCCAAGCGCGTTGCAAAGCTCCAAAGGCCGAAGAACTCCGCCAGCTGCCGCGGCGGCGCGAGCACGCCCGTCATGGCGCGACCGGCCGACTGGCTCGAGCCCATGGCCAGGCCCGCGATCGTCGCCGCCCACCAGAACCCGCCCTTGGTCGTGACCGAGGCCGCGATGACGCACACCGCGATCCAGGCCACCAGCGTGCCCGAGAGCGCGCGCCGATGCCCAATGCGGTCCTGCAGATAGCCGAAGCCGAAGGCGCCCAGCGCCGCGGCGACGTTGAGCACGAAGATCAGCATCATGGTCTCGCTCGGCACAAAACCGATCACCTGCTCCGCGTAGATCGCCGCCAGCGTGATCGCCACCGCCACGCCGCCTTGGTAGCAGACGGTGCAGGCCAGCAGCCACATGAAGTCGCGGTAGGCGCGCGCCTGGCGGAAGGTGTCGCGCAGCTGCTGCCAGGCGCTGCGGCTGTCCGCCGCCGCCCGCGGCTGCGCCCGCTCGGGCAGCAGCGCGAAGGTGGCGCAGGCGGCCAGGCCGTAGATGGCCGCGGTGATCAGCATCGTGACCGGCACGAAGTGCGCGGCAGGCAGGCCCCGGGCCTGCGACCACAGCACGTAGGCCAGGCACAGCCCGAGCGCGAGCATGCCGCCGATGTAGCCGAAGGCCCAGCCCCAGCCGCTGACCTTGCCCATGCCTTCGGCCGTCGCCAGCTCCGGCAGAAAGGCGCCGGTGAGCGACTCGCCGTACGAGTAGAAGGTGTTGGAGACCACCACCAGGCCCATCGCCAGCGCGACCGCGAAGGGGCCGCCGAGTTGCGGCGTGATCGCCAGCGCCGCGGTGCCGAGCACGCAGCCGATGGTGACGATCGCCAGAATCCTTTTCTTCGCGGCATGGAGGTCGGCCCAGGCACCGATCGCCGGCATGCTCAGCATGACGATCGCATAGGAGATGCTCAGGGCGACCGTCCACGCGAAGGGCCCCCAGGGCGCGCTCTTGGTGATCCCGCCGACGAAATAGGCGGCGAACACCGCCGTGATCACGACCGTGGTGTAGCCAGAGTTGGCGAAGTCGTACATCGCCCAGCCGAACACTTCGCGCTTGCGCACGCCGGGACGGAGGGCGGACTGGGAAAAAAGGGCCAAGCGACTCTCCTCGTACAGAAGGTCGCCGAGCATAGCGGAGCGGGTTGACCGCTCCGTGGCGCAGCTTCAGCGCCTCCGTGCTCAGTGCAGGTGGCGCGGGCGGCGTCCGCCGCCATGGCCGCCGGTGCCCGGGCCACCGGTGCCGCCGCGCGGGCGCTTGCCGATCTCGAGCGAGTTCACCAGCGCATCGAAGCGGTCACCGAAGAGCTTGTCGATCTCGGCCACCACGCCACCGAGCTCGGCGCCGTCGAAATGGCGCTCCATGAGGTTCACCACGTCCTCGACCAGGAGGTCCCGCTGGACCTGCATGATCGCGGCCGGGTTGGGGCCGATGAAGAGCATCAGGAAGTCGTCGCGGGACTCGTCCTCGGGATCGCTCTCCTCCTCGTCGAAGTCGGTGTCGTAGAACGTGACCTCGATCGCGGCGCCCTGCTCGGCGAGCTCGTTGAGAGCCATGCACATCTCGTCCAGTGCCTGGCGGAAATCTTCGTCGCCGGCAACCGTCCAGCAGATCTGGAGCATGTGCTCCTTCTGCTCGAAACGGATGCCGGGCTCTTCCTCATAGACGCTGTTCGCGCCATCGGCCAGCGAACGGGCGCCAGCGTATTTCCAGAGCGGTTTCAGGGCTTCCTGAATCTGCTCGAAGCTCGCATCGGGGCGCAGCGGCACGTCGCCGTGGACGTGGATTTCGAACGGAGCGTTGTAGCGAGGCATGTCATGGCTCCCTTGTGATGTGGTGGTGCCCGGAACCGGGGTCGAACCGGTACGCCCCTTATGCAGGAAGCGGCGGATTTTAAGTCCGATGTGTCTACCAATTTCACCATCCGGGCCTCCGGTTGGATATGGACGATACCCGAAACAGAAACAGCCCCGACAACGATGGTTGGAGGGGCTGTTCTGATCGATACCGATGAAGGGTGGAGGCGCGACCCGGAGTCGAACCGGGCTAGACGGATTTGCAATCCGTTGCATAACCGCTTTGCTATCGCGCCATGCTGAATCGAGGTTTTCTTCTTGGTCAGAACTCGCGAAAAAAAGGGAAGCTTGAAGCTTCCCTTTTTGAAAACTGGAGCGGGAAAAGAGTCTCGAACTCTCGACCTCAACCTTGGCAAGGTTGCGCTCTACCAACTGAGCTATTCCCGCGTTTCAAGCCTTAAATTATATAGCATTTTTTCGAGGTCCCGCAAGGGCCGCGGCTCAATGCTTGATCGAGCCTTCCGCGGGCTGCGATGCACGCTGCTTGGCCTGCTCGGCCATCGCCGCCGCCGATGCTGCGACCTCTTCGTCGGACAGCGGCGTCGGCAGTTTTTCCAGCGCAATCTCCAGCACCTTGTCGATCCACTTCACCGGCACGATCTCGAGGCCGTTCTTCACGTTCTCGGGGATGTCCTGCAGATCCTTGGCGTTCTCTTCCGGGATCAGCACGGTCTTGATGCCGCCGCGCAGGGCGGCCAGCAGCTTTTCCTTCAGGCCGCCGATGGCAGTGACTTCGCCGCGCAGCGTGATCTCGCCGGTCATCGCGACGTCGGCGCGCACGGGGATGCCGGTCAGCGCCGACACGAAGGCCGTCGTCATCGCGGCGCCCGCGCTCGGGCCGTCCTTGGGCGTGGCGCCGTCGGGCACGTGGATGTGGATGTCGCGCTTCTCGAACACCTCGTCCTTGATGCCGAGCCGGCGTGCGCGGCTGCGCACCACGGTGCGGGCGGCCTCCACCGACTCCTTCATCACATCGCCGAGCGAACCGGTGCGGCTGATCACGCCCTTGCCGGGCATCGTCACTGCCTCGATCGTGAGCAGGTCGCCCCCCACTTCGGTCCACGCCAGGCCAACCACCTGGCCCACCTGGTTCTGCTTCTCAGCCAGGCCGAAGGTGTACTTGCGCACGCCAAGGAAGTCGTTGAGGTTCTTGCCCTCGACCACGACCTTGGGCGTCATCTTCTTGAGCAGCAGGCCCTTGACCGTCTTGCGGCAGATCTTCGAGAGCTCGCGCTCGAGCGAACGCACACCGGCCTCGCGGGTGTAGTAGCGCACGATGTCGCGCACGGCCTCTTCGGTGATCAGGAGCTCGTCCTCCTTCACGCCGTTGTTCTTCATCTGCTTCGGAAGCAGGTACTTGAGCGCGATGTGCGTCTTTTCGTCCTCGGTGTAGCCCGCCAGTCGGATCACTTCCATCCGGTCCAGCAGCGCCGGCGGGATGTTCATCGAGTTCGAGGTGGCGACGAACATCACGTCGGAGAGGTCGAAGTCCACCTCGACATAGTGGTCGCCGAAGGTGTGGTTCTGCTCGGGGTCCAGCACTTCCAGCAGCGCACTCGACGGATCGCCGCGGAAGTCCGTGCCCAGCTTGTCGATCTCGTCGAGCAGGAACAGCGGATTGCGCGTGCCCACTTTGTTCAGGCTCTGCAGCACCTTGCCCGGCAATGCGCCGATGTAGGTACGGCGGTGTCCGCGGATCTCGGCCTCGTCGCGCATGCCGCCCAGCGCCATGCGCGTGTACTTGCGGCCGGTCGCCTTGGCGATCGACTGGCCCAGCGAGGTCTTGCCCACGCCCGGCGGGCCCACGAGGCAGAGGATCGGCGCCTTCACCTTGTCGACGCGTTGCTGCACCGCAAGATATTCAAGGATGCGGTCCTTGACCTTTTCGAGGCCGTAGTGGTCCTCGTTGAGCACCTCTTCGGCGTGCGCAAGGTCGTGCTTGATCTTGGTCTTCTTGCTCCAGGGCAGGCCGATCAGCACGTCGATGTAGTTGCGCACGACGGTGGCCTCGGCGGACATCGGCGACATCAGCTTGAGCTTTTTGAGCTCGCCCTCGGCCTTCTTGAGCGCTTCCTTGGGCATCTTGGCGAGCTTGATCTTCTTTTCGATCTCCTCGACGTCCGCGCCCTCTTCGCCTTCGCCAAGTTCCTTCTGGATCGCCTTGACCTGCTCGTTCAGGTAGAAGTCGCGCTGGTTCTTCTCCATCTGGCGCTTGACGCGGCCGCGGATCTTCTTGTCGACGTTGAGGATGTCGACTTCGCGCTCCAACTGGCCGAACAGGTTCTCCAGCCGCGCCTTGATGTCGTCGAGGTCGAGCACCGCCTGCTTGTTGTCGAGCTTGAGCGGCAAGTGGGCGGCGATGGTGTCGGCCAGGCGGCCCGGGTCGTCGATGCTCGAGATCGAAGTCAGGATCTCGGGCGGGATCTTCTTGTTGAGCTTGACGTACTGGTCGAACTGCTGCATCACCGCGCGGCGCAGCGCCTCGACTTCGGTGCCCTTCTGCACCGCGGCCTCCGGCACTTGCACCGGCGTCACGTTGGCGGAGAAATGCGTCTCGCCGTCGTCGATGCGATTGACGCGCGCGCGCTGCTGGCCTTCGACGAGCACCTTCACCGTACCGTCGGGCAGCTTCAGCATCTGCAGGATGGTGGAGATGCAGCCGACCTCGAACATGTCCTCGACCGAGGGCTCGTCCTTGGCGGCGGCCTTCTGGGCGACCAGCATGATGCGGCGCTCCGCTTCCATCGCGAGTTCGAGCGCCTTGATGCTCTTGGGTCGGCCGACGAAGAGCGGGATCACCATGTGGGGGAAAACGACCACGTCGCGCAGCGGCAGCAGCGGCAGGTCGATTTCGGTGGCAGGCAGGGGGGTATGACCGGACATGGAAATCCTTTACTTGATCATGGAAAGATGGTCGGCCACGCGCGCTTTTCAAGCCCGCGGGCGCGGTAATCGCCGAAGACGCCGGTCGCCGGTATCGGAGGGGCCGGCCTGAAAGTCACTCAGTCAGGCCTTCTTGGCCGCCTCGCGGTACACGAGGAGCGGTGGCTTGTTTTCGTCGATTGTGGATTCTTCGACCACGACCTTGTCGACATTGGTGGCATTCGGCAGCTCGAACATGGTGTCGATCAGGGATTGCTCCAGGATCGAACGCAGGCCCCGGGCACCGGTCTTGCGGGCCAGCGCCTTGCGCGCGATGGCCTTGAGCGCCGCCGGGCGGATTTCCAGGTCGACGCCCTCCATTTGCAGCAGCTTGGTGAACTGCTTGACCACCGCGTTCTTAGGCTCGGTAAGGATCTGCACCAGGGCGTCCTCGCTGAGCTCGGCCAGCGAGGCAACGACCGGCATGCGGCCGACCAGCTCCGGAATCAGGCCGAACTTGATCAGGTCCTCGGGCTCCACCTCGCGGAACACCTCGGTCAGGCTGCGTTGCTGCTTGCTCTTGACCGAGGCGCCGAAGCCGATGCCGGAGGCCTCGGTGCGGTTCTCGATCACCTTCTCCAGCCCGGCAAAGGCGCCGCCGCAGATGAACAGGATGTTGGTCGTGTCGATCTGCAGGAAGTCCTGGTTGGGGTGCTTGCGCCCGCCCTGCGGCGGCACGCTGGCCATGGTGCCTTCGATCAGCTTGAGCAGCGCCTGCTGCACGCCCTCGCCCGACACGTCGCGCGTGATCGACGGGTTGTCGGACTTGCGCGAGATCTTGTCGATCTCGTCGATGTAGACGATGCCGCGCTGGGCGCGCTCCACCTCGTAGTTGCAGCTTTGCAGCAGCTTCTGGATGATGTTCTCGACGTCTTCGCCGACGTAGCCGGCCTCGGTGAGCGTGGTGGCGTCGGCCATCACGAAGGGCACGTCGAGCATGCGGGCCAGGGTCTGGGCCAGGAGGGTCTTGCCGGAGCCCGTCGGGCCGATCAGCAGGATGTTGCTCTTGCTGAGCTCGACGTCGTCGCCCTTGGCCTTGTCCTTGTGGCGCAGCCGCTTGTAGTGGTTGTAGACCGCCACCGACAGCATGCGCTTGGCAGGCTCCTGACCGATCACGTAGTTGTCGAGGTTGGCCTTGATCTCCAGCGGGGTCGGCAGGTCGCTGCGCGCCTCGCGCGATTCCTCGCCGGCGGGCAACTCGTCGCGGATGATCTCGTTGCAGAGATCGATGCACTCGTCGCAAATGAAAACCGACGGACCGGCGATCAGCTTCTTGACCTCGTGCTGGCTCTTCCCGCAGAACGAGCAGTAAAGCGTTTTTTCGCTGGAAGAGCCTTTTTTCTCGGCCATGGACAGATGCCTCGTAACAGGGGTTTAACAATGATAGCGAAGAAGGAAGACCCTCGGCCCGTCCCCGACCCGAAGAAAAACGGCGTTTTCCGTGCGGAAAACGCCGTTGTCGCCGCCAGGGCGCCGCAGCGCCGGCCGGCTCAGCTGCGCTTGGCGATCACCTGGTCGACCAGGCCGTAGTCCTTGGCTTCGTCCGCGGTCAGGAAGTAGTCCCGCTCGGTGTCGCGGGCGATCTTGTCCAGCGACTGGCCGGTGCGCTCGGCCAGGATGCGGTTCATCTGCTCGCGGGTCTTCAGGATGTCGCGGGCATGGATCTCGATATCCGTGGCCTGGCCACGGGCGCCGCCCAGCACCTGGTGAATCATGATCTTGGAGTTGGGCAACGAGAAGCGCTTGCCCTTCTCGCCCGCCGCCAGCAGGAAGGCGCCCATGCTGGCCGCGAAACCCACGCACAGGGTCGACACGGCCGGCTTGATGAACTGCATGGTGTCGTAGATCGCCATGCCGGCGCTCACGCTGCCGCCGGGCGAGTTGATGTAGAACGAGATGTCCTTGTCCGGATTCTCGCTTTCCAGGAAGAGCAGCTGCGCCACCACCAGGTTGGCGGTCTGGTCGTTGACCTCGCCCACCAGGAAGATCACCCGCTCCTTGAGCAGCCGCGAATAGATGTCGTAGGAACGCTCGCCGCGGCCCGATTGCTCGATGACCATCGGGATCATGCCGAGGCCTTGAATGTCCTGTGCGCTCATGTGTGCTCTCCAGAGAGGTTTGTACTGTACCCAGACGACATGGGGCTCGTGCCACAAAGCACAAGCCCCAGGGCGGCCGCCGGCGTGTCAGCCCTGCTGGGCCATCAGCTCGTCGAAGGAGACCGACTTGGCGTTGACCTTGGCCTGGCCGAGCACGAAATCCGTGACGTTGTTCTCGATCACCACCGCCTCGACCTCGGCCAGGCGGCGGTTGTCGCTGAAGTACCAGCGCACCACGTCGGCCGGCTTCTCGTAGCTGGCGGCCAGCTCGTCGATGTGGGCCTTGATCTGCTCGGGCTTGGCCTGCAGGTTGTTGGCACGCACCAGCTCGGCCACGACCAGGCCCAGGCGCACGCGGCGCTCGGCTTGCGGGCGGAACACGTCGTCGGGGATCGGGGCCTTCTCGGCGTCCTTGATGCCGCGCTGCTTGAGCTCGGCGCGAGCGCCTTCGACCATGCGGTCGACCTCGGCCTGCACGCTGGACTTGGGCAGGTCCAGCTCGGCGCTGGCGATCAGCGCGTCCATCACGGCGTTCTTGTTGCGCGCCAGCAGGCGGAACTTGACTTCGCGCTCCAGGTTTTTCTTGATGTCGGCGCGCAGGCCTTCGACCGTGGCCTCGGCGATGCCGAGCGACTTGGCCAGTTGCTCGTTGACCTCGGGCAGGTGCGAGGCCTCGATCTTCTTGACGGTGACCATGAAGTCGGCCTGCTTGCCGGCCACGTCCTTGCCGTGGTAGTCGGCCGGGAAGGACAGCGGGAAGGTGCGGCTGTCGCCGGCCTTCAGGCCGCGCACAGCGTCCTCGAATTCCTTGAGCATCTGGCCTTCGCCGACGATGAACTGGAAGTCGTCGGCCTTGCCGCCCTGGAAGGGCTCCCCGTCGATCTTGCCCTCGAAGTCGACCGTCACGCGGTCGCCGTCCTGCACGGCGGCGTCCTGCGGACGCTGGGCGAAGGTGCGGCGCTGCTTGCGCAAGATGTCGAGCGTCTTGTCGATCGCGTCGTCGCCCACCTCGGCGCTGAGCTTCTCGACCTCGGCGTTGGACAGGTCGTTGATCTTGACGTCGGGGAAGACTTCGAAGACCGCGTCGAAAGCCAGCTGGCCCTCGGGCGACTCTTCCTTCTCGGTGATGCGCGGCTGGCCGGCCACGCGCAGCTTGGCCTCGTTGGCGGCCTGCGAGAAGGCCTCGCCGACCTTGTCGTTCATGACCTCGTAGTGCACCGAGTAGCCGTAGCGCTGGGCCACGACGGTCATCGGCACCTTGCCGGGGCGGAAGCCGTCCATCTTGACGGTGCGGGCCAGCTTCTTGAGGCGTGAATCGACCTCGGACTGGATGGTGCCGACGGGCAAGGTCAGCGTGATCTTGCGCTCGAGCTTGTCGAGGGTTTCAACGTTCACGGTCATTTGTGTCTTCCTTGAGGAGGGTCTTGTGCTGGTGCGCGGGGCCGGACTCGAACCGGCACGTTCTTGCGAACGTCAGGACCTAAACCTGGTGCGTCTACCAATTTCGCCACCCGCGCGGTTCCAGTTTTTTCAGGTGATGAATACGGAAGGCGGCCCGGAGGCCGCCTTCGCATTCGAATAGCAGCCGGCCGGGAAAGCCGACCGCCTGAAATCGGTCAACCGCGTATTTTAAGCGCGAACCAGGGCCTCCTCGGCCTCCTTGGCGGGGTTGTGCTCATCCCGCCTGACGCGGAACCAGGCCGCGTACATCGCCGGCAGGGCCAGCAGCGTCAGCACGGTAGCGACGATGAGGCCGCCCATGATCGAGATCGCCATCGGCCCCCAGAACACGCTGCGCGACAGCGGGATCATCGCCAGCACCGCCGCCGCCGCGGTCAGCACGATGGGCCGCAGCCGGCGCACGGCCGACTCGACGATCGCGTCCCAGGTCGGCACGCCGGCCGCGCGGTCGTGCTCGATCTGGTCGATCAGGATCACTGCGTTGCGCTGGATCATGCCCATCAGCGCGATCACGCCCAGCAGCGCCACGAAGCCGAAGGGCCGGTTCGTCACCAGCAGCGCGCCGGCCACGCCGGCGATGCCCAGCGGCCCGGTCAGGAAGACCAGCATCGAGCGGCTGAAGCTGTGCAGCTGCAGCATCAGCAGCGTGAAGACCAGGAACAGCATGATCGGCACGCCGGCCACGATCGAGGACGAGCCCTTGCTGCTCTCCTCCACCGCGCCCGCCACTTCGATGCGGTAGGCGCCCTGCCCTTCGGCATGCCACTTGGCCTCCAGCTTGCGCAGCGCCGGCAGCAGCTGCTCGGTGACGGTGGCGCCCTGCAGCCCCTCGACGATGTCGCCCTGCACCGTGATCGCGTAGTCGCGGTTCTCGCGCCACATCACGCCGGGTTCCCAGCTGAACACCGGCCGAGCGATCTGCGTGAGCGGGATCGAGCGGCCCGAGCTGGTCGGCAGGTAGGCGTTGCCGATGTCCGAGATCGCCTCGCGCTCGTCGGGCTGCTGGCGCAGCACGATGTCGATCAGCAGGTCGTTCTCGCGGTACTGGCCGATGGTGGTGCCGCTGAACATCGTGCGCGAGGCCTGCGCGATGGCCTGGCTGGTGACGCCGAGGGCGCGCGCCTTGTCCTGGTCCACCTCGAGCCGGATCACCTTGACCGACTCGTTCCAGTTGTCGTTCACGCCGCGCATGTTGGCGTTGTCGCGCATGATCGCCTTGACCTCGTCGGCATGCGTGCGCAGCAGCTCCGGCTCGGTGCCGATCACTCGGAACTGCACCGGATAGGCCACCGGCGGTCCGTTGGGCAGCAGCTTTATGCGGCCGCGGATCTCGGGGAACTCCTCTGCCAGCAGCCCCGGCAGCTTGAGGCGCAGCGACTCACGGTACTTGAGGTCCTTGGCCAGCACGATCAATTGCGAGACGTTGGTCTGCGGGAACACCTGGTCCAGCGGCAGGTAGAAGCGCGGCACGCCGGAGCCGACCCAGGTGCTGACGGTGGTGATGCCCTCTTCCTTCAGCAGGCGCTGCTCGACCCGCTTGGCCACCTCCTCGTTGGCGGCGAAGGAGGTGCCTTCGGGGAACCACAGGTCGACCATGATCTCCGGCCGGCTCGAATCGGGGAAGAACTGCTGCTGCACCTTGCCCATCCCGACGATGCCCAGCGCGAAGGTCAGCAGCGTCGCGCCGATGGTCAGCCAGCGGTGCTTGACGCACCAGTTCACCGTGCGCCGGAAGGTGTTGTAGAAGGGCGAGTCGAACAGCTCGTGCGGCGGATCCTCGGGATTGTGCGGCTTGACCTTGAGCAGCAAGGTGCCGAGGTAGGGCACGAAGTAGACCGACACAAGCCAGCTCAGCACCAGCGCGATCACCGTCACCGCGAAGATCGCGAAGGTGTACTCGCCGGTCACCGACTTCGCGATGCCGATGGGCAGGAAGCCCGCGGCCGTGATCAGCGTGCCGGTCAGCATCGGCTTGGCCGTGACGTCGTAGGCGAAGGTGGCGGCACGCACCTTGTCGTAGCCCTCCTCCATCTTCCGCACCATCATCTCGACCGCGATGATCGCGTCGTCCACCAAGAGGCCGAGCGCGATGATCAGCGAGCCCAGCGAGATCTTGTGCAGCCCGATGCCGAAGTAGTTCATCGCGAGGAAGGTCACGGCCAGCACCAGCGGGATCGTGATCGCCACCACCAGCCCCGGGCGGATGTCGATGAAGTACCCGAAGCGTCCGCCCTTGTGCAGCCCGAGCGCAATGAAGCTCACCGCCAGCACGATCGCCACCGCCTCGATCAGCGTCCGCACGAACTCGTTGACCGAGGTCGCGACCGCCACCGGCTGGTCCTGCACCTGCGCCAGCTTCACGCCCGCCGGCAGGCGCTTGTCGATGTCGTCGGTGGCCGCGCGCAGCGACTCGCCGAGCGCGATGATGTCGCCGCCCTTGGCCATGGAGATGCCCAGCGCGATCACCTCCTTGCCCTGGTGCCGCACTTTGACCTGCGGGGGATCGACGTAGGCCCGCCGGATCTCCGCGATGTCGCCGAGGCGCATCTGGCTGCCCGAAGTGCCGCGGATCGGCATCGCGCGCAGCTGCTCCACGTTGGTGAACTGGCCGGCCACCCGCACCTGCACCACGTCCTGCGGCGCCTGGATCGTGCCGGCGCTCTCGATCGCGTTCTGCTGCCCGAGCTGCGACAGCACCGTGTTGAAGTCCAGCCCCAATTGCGCCAGGCGCTTTTGCGAGACCTCGACGAAGACCTTCTCGTCCTGCACGCCGAACTGCTCGACCTTGGCCACGTCCTTCACGCGCAGCAGCTGCTGGCGCACGTCGTCGGCAAAGGTCTTGAGCTCGGCGTAGCTGAAGCCGTCGCTCTCCAGCGCGTAGATCACGCCGTAGACGTCGCCGAAGTCGTCGTTGAAGAAGGGGCCCTGGATGCCCGCCGGCAGGGTGCCGCGGATGTCGCCGATCTTCTTGCGCACCGTGTACCAGACGTTGGCCACATCGCCGGGCTTCGAGGAGTCCTTGATCTGGAAGATGATCTGCGACTCGCCGGGCTTGGAGTAGCTGCGGATCTTGTCGGCGTAGGGCGCCTCCTGCAGCGCGCGCTCGAGCTTGTCGGTGACCTGCTCGGCCACCTGCTGCGCCGTCGCGCCGGGCCAATAGGTGCGCACAACCATCGCGCGGAAGGTGAAGGGCGGGTCCTCGTCCTGGCCCAGCTGGAAGTAGGCCGCGAAGCCCAGCAGCATCAGCACCAGCATCAGGTAGCGGGTAAGCGCCGGATGGTCCAGCGCCCACTTCGAGAGGTTGAAGCCGGCCTTGCCGGCCCCGGCGACGGTGGTCTCTGACGTCATTGAACCGTCCTCAGCGGGTGGAGGAAATCGGGGTGACCTGGCCCGGCGCGTTCACGGCCTCCTGCATCGCCGCGGCCCCCGCGGGCGCAGCCGTCTTCTCGCGGTAGATCGACACTTTCTGCCCCGGCGACAGCACGTGCACGCCGGCCACCACCACCAGCATCCCCGGCGTGAGGCCGCTGCCGATCACCGCCTCGTTGCCGTCCGCCGTGGCCACCTGCACCGGCTGCGAGCGCACCGTCATGCTCGCCTTGTCGAGCACCCAGACCGCGCTGCCCTTGCCTTCCTGGCGCAGCGCGCTGGTCGGCAGCTTCAGCACCGGCGTGCCGCTGCGCGACAGCGCCTGCGGCCGGGCGAAGACGGTGGCGCCCAGGGCCGGCGCCGTGGCGGCATCGATGGCGACCTTGACGGTGTAGGTGCGCGTCACCGCGTCGGCGCTGGCCGCCACCTCGCGCACCTTGCCTTCCATCTCCTTGCCGTCGGACCAGCCGCGCACGGCCACCGCCGAGCCCGGCTTGACCAGGGCGGCCCGGTCTTCCGGCACCGAGAACACCACGTCGCGCGCGCCGTCCTGCGCGATGCGCACGACCGGCGTGCCGGCCGTCACCACCTGGCCCGGCTCGGCCTCGATCGCTGTGATGATGCCCGGCACGTCGGCCACCAGCGTCGTGTACTGCGCCTGGTTGCCCTGCGAGGACATCTGCGCCTGCGCCTGCTCGAGCTGGGCCTGCGCCGCCTTGTAGGTGCTGTCGCGCCGCTCCAGCTCGGCGGCGCTGATGAAGTTCTGCTCGCGCAGGCCGCGGTAGCGCTTGAGATCGGCCTGGGCCAGGTCGCGGTTGGTCAGCGCGGCGGCGTGCTGGGCCCGGGCCGCCTCGGCCGCCAGCCGGTAGTCCTGCGGATCGAGCTGCGCCAGCACCTGGCCGGCTTTCACCTGCTGGCCGAGCTCGGCCTGCCGGCGGGTGATCTTGCCCGCCACGCGGAAGCCCAGCCGCGATTCGACGCGGGCCCGCACCTCCGCGGAGAACTCCGGCTCGCTGCCGTAGGCGCTGGTGCCCACCGCCATCACCTTGACCGCGCGCAGCGGCTCTTCAGCGGGCTGGGGGCGGGAACAACCCGCGAGCGCAAGGGCGGCCACAAGCAGGAGGCCGGCGTGACGGAAGGCGGGAGAAGCGGATGACGCGGTCATGGAGCACCCTAGGCAAAACGATCGGGGTCATTAATGACCGGCCGGTTAGTAATTTAGGGTAAACGCGAACCGCTGTCAATGACGCGCGAAGGGCTCAGGTCCGCTGACCCAGCTCGACCAGGCTGTTGCCGGGGATGCCGAAGTAGTCCGAGGCGCGCCCCGCATTGCGCTGCATCCAGGCAAACAGCGCACGGCGCACCGGGTTCATGCCCGGCAGCGGCTTGTCGCCCAGCGTGGCGCGCGAGACGAAATAGGAGGTGCTCATCGACTCGATCGCCAGCGTCTTCTGGTAGGCCAGGATGCGGATGAACTCGGGCACGTTGGCCCGCTCCATGAAGCCGTGGCGCGCCGTCATGGCCCAGATGCCGTGGCCCATGAAGCGGGCCTCGATGCGCTGCTGCGCGTCGACGCGCGGCGTATCGCGGGCCTCCACGCGCAGCAGGATCACCTGCTCGTGCAGCACCTGGTTGTGCTTGAGGTTGTGCAGCAGCGCATGCGGCACCGCATTGATGTCCGGGTTGAGGAAGACCGCGGTGCCGTGCACCCGGTGCGGCATGCTGAGCGCCAGCGACTCGACGAAGGGCTCGAGCGGCACCTGCTGCGCCGCCGCGGCCGCCAAGCCCAGGCGGCGTCCCTTGGCCCAGGTGGTGAAGATCAGCAGCGCGAACGCGGCCACCGCCAGCGTGAGCCAGCCGCCCTCATGGATCTTGAGGCTGTTGGCCACCACGAAGCCCAGGTCGACCGCCGCGAAGGCCAGCACGCCCAGCACCACCGCCACGCGGTTCCAGTGCCACAGCTTGAAGGCCACCACGCCGGCCAGCAGCGTGGTCGTGACCATCGTGACCGAGACCGCGATGCCGTAGGCCGCCGACAAGGCGCTGGAGCTGCGGAACCCCAGCACCAGCGCCAGCACGCCGACCATCAGCAGCCAGTTGACGGACGGCACGTAGATCTGGCCGATGGCCTCGCCCGAGGTCTGGACCACCCGCATGCGCGGCAGGTAGCCCATGCGCATGGCCTGCGCGGTCAGAGAGAAGGCGCCCGAGATCACCGCCTGCGAGGCGATCACCGTGGCCATCGCGGCCAGCACCACCATCGGCAGCACGCTCCAGCCCGGGAACATCCGGAAGAAGGGGTTGTCGACCGCCGCCGGATTGGCCAGCACCAGCGCCCCCTGCCCGAAGTAGTTGAGCGCCAGCCCCGGCAGGGCCAGGAACATCCAGGCCAGCCGTATCGGCCGCGCGCCGAAATGCCCCATGTCGGCATACAGCGCCTCGCCGCCCGTGAAGGCCAGGAACACGGCGCCCAGCACCGCCAGCGACTGCGCATGGTGCGTCAGCAGGAAGCCCGCCGCCCGGCGCGGATCGAGGGCGGCCAGCACCTGCGGCTGCTGCAGCACCTGCCACAGGCCCGCCAGCCCGATTACCAGGAACCACAGCAGCATCACCGGGCCGAAGACCTTGCCCACCACGCCGGTGCCCTGGCGCTGCACCGCGAACAGGCCGACCAGGATCAGGAGGGTGATCGGGATCACGAAGGGCTTGAGCGCATGCGCCTCGACCTCCAGGCCCTCGACCGCCGAGAGCACCGAGATGGCCGGCGTGATCAGGCTGTCGCCGTAGAACATTGCGGCGCCGACCAGGCCCAAGGCGCCGATCGCCTTCCAGACCCAGGGCCGCGTCCGCGTCCCGGCGACCGCGTTGCGCGCCAGCGCCTGCAGCGCAAGGATGCCGCCCTCGCCGTCGTGGTCGGCGCGCAGCACGAAGACCACGTACTTCAGCGTCACCACGAACGTCAGGCCCCAGAAGATCAGCGACAGCAGGCCCAGCACCGCATCCGGCGAGAAGGCCACCCCGTGATCGGGATTGAGCGTTTCCTTGAAGGCATAGAGCGGCGAGGTGCCGATGTCGCCGAAGACCACGCCGAGCGCCGCGATCATGAGGCCGGGCCCGGCCTTGGCATGCGTGCCGGGATCGGCTGGGCTCAGCGTCTGCGCGGGAGAGGTCATGACAAAGGGGGTGGCTGCGGCGCGACGATCGTACTGCGCGGTACACGACAATCCGGCGCGTGCCTTCCACGCCCTACCCTGCCGCCGCTGCGGCGCCCACCCACTACGAGAATTTTCCGGTCGCCTCCTGGCTGTGCCCGCCGCGGCTGCGGCCGCCCATCGCGGCGATCTACGGCTTCGCCCGCACGGCCGACGACATCGCCGACGAGGGCGTGGCCGCTGCGGCCCAGCGCCTCGAGGACCTGCGGGCCTTTCGCGCCGAGCTCGCGGCCGCGGCCCGCGGCGCCACGCCTTCGGCGCGCTGGCCCGAGGTCTTCGGCCCGCTTGCGCAGGCCATGCGCGACTTCGCCCTGCCCGAGCCCCTGCTGGCCGACCTGCTCTCGGCCTTCATGCAGGACATCGAGAAGACCCGCGACGCCGCCGGCTATGCCGACCGCGCCGAGTTGCTCGACTACTGCCGCCGCTCGGCCAACCCGATCGGCCGGCTGCTGCTGCATCTCTACGGCGTGGACGACGCGCGCGCCCTCGCCCGGAGCGACGCCATCTGCAGCGCGCTGCAGCTGATCAATTTCTGGCAGGACCTGAGCGTCGACCTCCCGCGCGGCCGCTACTACCTGCCCGCGGCCGAGGTCGCATCGCACGGCCTCACGGCCGAGGACTTCCGCGCCTTCAGGCCGCTGGCGCTGCCCGCCCCGCCGCCGGCCGCCATCGCGCTGGTCGCAGCCCAGGTGGCCTGGGCCCGCGACCTGATGAACGAAGGCGCACCGCTCGTGCACCGCCTGCCGGGCCGCGCCGGCTGGGAGCTGCGCTTCGTCGTCCAGGGCGGCTTGCGCATCCTCGACAAGATCGAGGCCCTGGGCTTCGACACTTGGTCGCAGCGCCCGACCATCGGCAAGGCCGATGCCCCGCTGCTGGCCTGGCGCGCCCTGCGGATGCGGAGACAATCGCCCGCGATGACGAGTTTTCCACGATGACGCCCGAGCAGTACGTCCAGGACAAGGCTGCCGCCTCGGGCAGCAGCTTCTACTACGCCTTCCTCTTCCTGCCCAAGCCGCGGCGCGCCGCCATCACCGCCTTCTACGCCTTCTGCCGCGAGGTCGACGACGTGGTCGACGAGGTCAGCGACCCCGGCGTCGCCGCCACCAAGCTGGCCTGGTGGCGCAAGGAAGTCGCGCAGGCCTTCGACGGCCATCCCCAGCATCCGGTGATGCAGGCGCTGATGCCGCACGCCGGCGCCTACGGCATCGAGGCGCGCCAGCTGCACGAGGTGATCGACGGCTGCCAGATGGACCTGGACCAGACCCGCTACCTCGACTTCGCGGCCCTCAAGCGCTACTGCCACCTGGTAGCCGGCGTGGTGGGCGAAGGGGCGGCGCGCATCTTCGGCCAGACCGACGCACAGACCACCGCCTACGCCCACAAGCTGGGCCTGGCCCTGCAGCTGACCAACATCATCCGCGACGTCGGCGAGGACGCGCTGCGCGGGCGCATCTACCTGCCGGTCAACGAGCTGCAGCAGTTCGACGTCAAGGCGCACGAGGTGCTCAACCGCCTGCATTCGGAGCGCTTCGTCGCCCTCATGAAGTTCCAGGCCGAGCGCGCCCACGCAGCCTACGACGAAGCGCTCGCCCTGCTGCCCGCGGCCGACCGCCGCGCGCAGAAGCCGGGGCTGATGATGGCCAGCATCTACCGCACCCTGCTGCGCGAGATCGAGCACGACGACTTCCGGGTGCTGGACCAGCGCGTGAGCCTGACGCCGTTGCGCAAGCTGTGGCTGGCGTGGCGCGTGCAAGCCCTCGGCAGGTTGTGAAGACGATCGGAATCATCGGCGCCGGCTGGGCCGGCCTGGCCTGCGCCATCGAGGCCACGCGCGCCGGCCACGCGGTGACCGTGTTCGAGGCCGCGCGCACGCTCGGCGGCCGCGCGCGGGCCCTGCCAGCGCAGCTGCCGGGCGGCGCGCCGGTCCTGCTCGACAACGGCCAGCACATCCTGATCGGCGCCTACAGCGCGACCCTGGGCCTGATGCGCGAGCTGGGCATCGATCCCGCGGCGGTGCTGCACCGCATGCCGCTGCGGCTGCGCTTCGCCGACGGCGGCGGCCTCGCGGTGCCGCCGGGCTGGCCGCCGCCGCTGGACCTCTTGGCCGGCATCCTCGGCGCGCGCGGCTGGTCCTGGCGCGACAAGGCCGCGCTGCTGCGCAGCGCGCTCGCCTGGCGCGCGGGCGGCTTCCTCTGCGATCCGTCGACCTCGGTCGGCCAGCTGTGCGCCGGCCTCACGCCGCGCGTGCGGCGCGAGCTGGTCGAGCCGCTGTGCATCTCCGCCCTCAACACCCCCGTCGAACACGCCAGCGGCCAGGTCTTCCTGCGCGTGCTGCACGACGCCCTCTTCACCGAACGCGGCGGCGCCGACCTGCTGCTGCCCCGCGTCGACCTCGGCGCCTTGCTGCCCGACGCGGCGGCGCGCTGGCTGGCCCAGCACGGAACGCGCGTTCTGACCGGCACGCGCGTGCAGGCCATCGCCCGCGACACCACGGGCTGGCTGGCCGACGGCGAACGCTTCGACCGCGTGGTGCTCGCCTGCCCGCCCTGGGAAGCCGCGCGCCTCGCCGCCGGGGCCGGCCTGCTCGAAGCCGCGGCCTGGTCGCAATCGGCCCAGGCGCTGGCGCACGAAGCCATCGCCACCGTCTACGTCACCGGCGGCCCGGCGCTGTCCGCGCCGATGCTTGCGCTGCGCTCGTCCGCCGGCGCGCCCGCGCAGTTCATCTTCGACCGCGGCCAGCTCGGCGGGCCGCCGGGCCTGCTGAGCTTCGTGGTCAGCGCCAGCAGCGAGGAACGCGAGGCGCTGCAGCAGCAGGTCTTGGCGCAGGCGCGCGAGCAACTGGGCCTCGCCGGCCTGCAGCCGCTGCTGACGGTGGTCGAGAAGCGCGCCACCTTCGCCTGCACGCCGGGGCTCGAACGCCCGCCGGCGCGCATCGCCCCCGGCCTCGTGGCCTGCGGCGACTACGTCGAGGGCCCCTACCCGGCGACGATCGAAGGCGCGGTGCGCAGCGGCAAGGCCGCGGGCGGCTTGGGCCCCGTATAGGGAACCTGCGGCGCGCCCGTCGCGATGCTGTGCTTGTCCATCAGGCGATACAGGGTCATGCGCGACACGCCGAGCTCGCGCGCGGCCCGCGTGACGTTGCGCCCGACGCGCGTCAGCGTGAGGCAGATGGCATCGCGCTCGGCCAGGGTGCGGGCCGCATCCAGCTCCAGGCACGCCGGGCTCTCCACCTCCGCCAGCCCGAGGTCGGCCGGGCCGATCAGCCGCATCTCGCTCATCACCACCGCTCGCTGCACACGGTTGTAGAGCTCGCGCACGTTGCCGGGCCAGCCGTGCGCCATCAGGGCCGCCAGGGCCTGCCGGCTGAAGCCCTTCACGCGCGTCTTGCCGCTGCCCGCGCAGCACTGGAAGAAGTGCTCGGCGAGCATCGGCACATCCTCCATCCGGCGGCGCAGCGGCGTCAGCTCGATGGACAGCACGTTGAGCCGGTAGAAGAGGTCGTCGCGGAACTGGCCGACGGCAACCGCCTCCGCCAGGTCCACATGCGACGCGGCCAGCACCCGCACATCCACCCGCAGGCTGCGAACGCCGCCCACGCGGCTGATGGTTTTCTCCTGCAGGAAGCGCAGCAGATTGGTCTGCAGCTCCAGCGGCAGGTCGCCGATCTCGTCGAGGAAGACGGTGCCGCCATTGGCCGCTTCGATCAACCCGCGGCGCTCCGAGGAGGCGCCGGTGAAGGCGCCACGCTCATGGCCGAACAGCTCGGACTGGATCAGCGTGGGCGAGATCGCGCCGCAGTTCACCGCCACGAAAGGCCCGGCCGAGCGCAGCGAGCATTGATGGATGGCACGCGCCGCCAGCTCCTTGCCGCTGCCGCTCTCGCCGCCGATCAGCACCGGCGCATCGGTGGCGGCCACGCGGCGAATCTGCTGGCGCAGGCGCGTGATGGCGGGGCCCTGCCCGACCATGCCCAGCGTGTCGGCCACATGCATCTGGGCCTCGTGCCGGCGCCGCAGCAACGCACGGCGGCTGGCATGCTCCAGCATCACCATCAGCTCGCGGGCGTCCAGCGGCAAGGGCGCATGGTCGAAGAAGTAGCCCAGCACCAGGTCACGAAAGGCCGGCGATTCCAGTGCGGGCGGCTCACACACCGCCACCCACTCCGTGCCGTTGGAGGCGTTGACGCAGGCCTCGATCGCCGTCTCCGGCACCGGCAGCGAATCGCCGATCGCCAGCAGTGCGACCGGGAAGCGCCGATGGGCCTGCAGGCGGCTCGCCGCCGCCATGTCTGCCGCCTGCGCGAGCTCCCAGCCGCCGGCGAGCAGCTGCTCGCGCAGCTCGCGCGCCTCGCCGCCGAGCGCGACGTAAAGCAGGCTCCGATGGGCCATGTGTGCTCCTGAAGCCTAGAACGAGATCGGCACCCGCACGGTCAGGGTGAGGTCGGGCGTGTCGCGCGTCAGCCCCGCTCCGACGGTGACGTTCAGCGAGGTCTTCTCGTTGATGCGGTAGGCATAGCCCAGGAGCAGCGACCCCAGTTGCGTGCGCACCGAGGTCACGACCGGCAAGCCGTTCTGCCGGGTCTTGCCGATGGAGTTCAGCTCGAAGCCGACGCTGAAGGAGGAGCGCTCGTTGAGCGCCAGCCCCATCCCGAAGTTCATGCCGAAGATGTTGCCGGGCTTCACCTCGCCGATGAATTCCCGTTCGCCGTTGAGCACCAGCCGGCTGAGGTTGTCGCGGCCGTAGTTCCAGGTGTAGGTGAAGCTGCCGAAGAACACCGCCGGGTCGGAGGGCAGCAGCCAGGTCAGGCCGGCCTGCAGCGAATAGAAGCCCGAGCCGGTGGGCAGGTCCAGCGGCAGGCCGGTGCCGGTGGTGTTGCCGATGCAGCGCGTGACGCAGTCGGTGACCACCTCGAAGGGGTCCTTGCCGGTGCGGGTCTTGAAGCGCAGCGAGCCGATCATGTAGGGCCAGTTGCCCTTGCCCTCGTTGAGCTGGTAGCGCGCCGCCAGCTCGACGTCGCCGAGCGCGTTGCCGCGGGTGTCGAACACGCGCTCGTTGGCAGAGCCGGTGAAGATCTCGCGGCTGATGGTCGAGTCGGAGCGGTAGACGTAAGGGACCTTGGCCTCGAGCTCTAGCCGATTGGTGACGCCCCAGCGTCCGGTGACGGCCGCCGTCAGCGTGTTGCGCTTGACCTCCCGCACATCGACCAGGCCGATCAGCAAGGCGGGGATGACGGTGTAGCCCACCAGTGCGACCCGGTTGTTCGACGAATACGCGTACTGCAGCGAAGGCTCGAAGACGAACTTGCCGCGCGGCGTGAGGATGCCGGGCTGGTCGAATAGCGGAGCGACCTCGGGCATCGCGGGCCCTTCGGTGCTGGGCGCCACGCCGACGCGCACGGGCCTTGTTCCGGTATCGGGCACCGCCTCGGCCGTGGCCGCGGGGGCTGCGCCTTCTGGCGGCCGCGGCGGTGCGCTGCGTGCTTCCTGGGTCTGCAGGCGGTCCTGCAGCTCGCGATAGCGGGCCTCCTGTTCCTGCGCCTGCTGACGCAGCGAATCGATCTGCCGGCCCTGTTCCTGCAACTGCTGCTGCAGGGTCTCGATGCGCTTGGTCGTGCTCGGCGGCTTGGGGGTGCTCGGCGTCCGGGCGCCTGCGCCGCTTTGCGCCTGCGCGGCCGCGCCGGACATGATCATCGAGGAACAGGCGAGGAACGTCAGCGTTCTGCGCGGGTGACTCTTCTCCATGTAACCCTCCCTTGTTGCTGTCGCCGGGGGTGTTGTCGCGCCGAAGCGTAAACGCATCTTACAAATCGCTGCAAGATGCAAGTTGAAAACAAAAGTAATGATGAAGCTTCGGTGACGCAGGGGGTGTCTCACAGCTGATGCACTGCGCATTCGCCCATCCGCCCGGGCCGAAATCCTCACCCGCTTGACTGGCCTCGCATTGCACGCGGCGCGGCATACGCGACGCAGTGATCGCCCTCGCAAGCCTGTCACAGCAACGAGACGGCTGAAGGGCATAGCGCAATCGGCAGACCTTCGCGGCCGTCGAGTCAAACGCACAACGCCGCCTTGTGCGTCGCCGGCGCGACCGTCAAGGCGCCGTGACACATCGCGATTCGCAAGCGCTCTCACGCCTGTACGACGTCCGCGGACGACCCGCCCGGCATTCTCATTTCCTCTCTGAAAGAGCAACGCTCCGCTACACGTCGAACACAGTTGGCATCGAAGTTGCACCGAGGCTTTTGTTTTGCGGCAACGCAATTCATCCGAGCTTTTGTCCATCCACAGTTGAGGAGACCCTATGAAGAAGACACTTCTGGCTTCGGCCCTGACGGTTGCATTCGGGTTCAGCGGCATGGCGCTCGCCAACGACACAGGCCAGCTCGCGGTCCAGCTGACCGACGGCGGGGACAACACGAGCAGCAACACCAGCACCTCCACCAGCACCAGCACGCGTACGAGCAGCAGCTCGCGCACGAGCACGCACACGGACAGCAGCACCAACAAGGATTCAGGAGGCGCCTATGCCAACGCCGCGCGCTCGGCCGCGCTCAACAACGGCTCCACCGGCACCTTCAGCAACGCCTTCAACGTGACGAAGGCGACCGCCAGCAGCAACCTCAACGGCGCGGTGACCGGCAACAGCATCTACAACATCGGCAACCAGGCCTACAACACCGGCTCGGCCCGCGGTGGCACCGGTAACGGCGGCTACGGCGGCGTGGGTCGCGGCGGCACGTCTTCCGGCAGCGGCCAGGGCGGCAACGGCGCGGTCGGCAACGGCGCGGTGGGTGCGGCCGGCGGCAGCGCCTCCAATGGCGCGATCAGCCATGGCAGCGCGACCAACGGCAGCGCCAGCGCGGGCGACGGCGGCTGGGGCAGCGGCGGCGGCGCGAATGGCCTGAATGCCAGCGGCTTCGTGCGTGCGAACGGCGCCGGTGGCGGCGACGGCGCAGCAGACGCAGCGGCGGCGGGCGGCAGCGGCGGCTATGGCGGCTCGTCGGGCAATGCCAATGGCACGGGCGGCGCGGTCGGTGGAGGCGACACGACCGACAGCACCAGCGCCGGCAGCCGCACGGGCGGCGCGGGCACCGGCGGCACGACCGGCGCAGGCGGCGCGGGCGGCGCGGGCAACTCGTCGGCGTCGGCAGCGGGCGCGGCCGGCGGGGCAGGCGGTGCGGGCGGCACGGCGACCAGCACCAACAGCGGCAGCCGCACGGGCGGCGCGGGCACCGGCGGGGCCGGCGGCGCAGCGACCAACGGCAGCGCCACGAACGGCAGCGCCAGCAACGGCAACAACACCGCGGGCAGCGGCGGCCCGGGCGGCAGCGGCACCGGTGGTGCCGGCGGCGCGGGCAGCGGCGGCACGAACACCGCGGCGGGCGGCACCGGCGGCGTGGGTGAAGGTGGCACGGGCGGCGCGGGCGGGACCAACACGGTCAACGCCGGCACGTTCAACATGTCCAACACCATGACGAGCGTCGGGCAGTCGGCGGCCGGCATCATGATCGCGAACCAGAACAGCGGCTTCGCGTCGCTGGTTCAGCAGAGCGTGAATGTGCAGGCCAACCTGGCCGTGGGACGCTAGCGAGAGAGCGGGCAAGGTCCGCGCGGCCCGC
The DNA here is from genome assembly GCF_010499245.1 of Variovorax sp. WS11. Taxonomy (GTDB): domain Bacteria; phylum Pseudomonadota; class Gammaproteobacteria; order Burkholderiales; family Burkholderiaceae_C; genus Variovorax. Next base: position 157,363 of record NZ_JAAGOW010000003.1, on the reverse strand, counting down.
AGCGATGCGGGCCGCGTGGGCGGCTGCCCCTCATCCACGGGGGAGACACCATGAGACCCATCGAATGCTTCCGGTCCGCCGGCCCGGTCCTGCTGGCCTTCGTACTGGCAGGCACGGCCGCGGCGCAGACATCGGTGACGCCGAAGGACACAGGCACGCTCTGGAAACCCGTCGACTCGACGATGCTGGACCGCTCGCGCGGCGGCCAGGCGGTGCACAACGACATGGAGCTGAGCGGCGTCACGGCCGACAACACGGCGCGCAACGTCACGACCGGCAGCAACGCCATCAGCTCGGGCTCCTTCGCCAACATGAACGGCCTGCCGGTGGTGATCCAGAACACCGGCGCGAACGTGCTGATCCAGAACGCGGTGATCCTGCATCTGCAGATGAACTGAGGGGAGCGCATGCGCAGCCTGCTGCTCGCCCTCGCCTTCCTCGCCACGGCCGGCCCGGCCGAGGGCCAGCTCGCGCATCTTCCGGCCATGGGTGGGGGCGACGTCATCATGCCGGTCACCAGCATGCGCCAGGCGCGGCTGGCCGGCACGCTGCTGCAGAAGTACGACTTCTCCTGCGGATCGGCGGCGCTCGCCACCCTGCTCACTCATCACTACGGCTATCCGGTCACGGAGCAGGTGGTATTCGAGCAGATGTACGCGGGCGGCGACCGCCAGAAGATCCACCGCGAGGGCTTCTCGCTGCTCGACATGAAGAACTTCCTGGCGGCTCACGGCTTCCAGGCCGACGGCTTCGAGCAGCCGCTGGACAAGCTCAACGAGGCGCGCATTCCCGCCATCGTGCTGATCAACGAGAACGGCTACCACCATTTCGTGGTGGTCAAGGGCGTGCAGCCCGACCGCGTGCTGATCGGCGACCCGGCTCTGGGCACGCGCGCGATGCGGCGCGAGGCTTTCGAGGCGATCTGGAAGAACGGCCTGCTGTTCGTGATCCACAACCAGATGGAGAAGGCGCGCTTCAACCTCGCGGCCGACTGGCGCGCGGCGCCGCGCGCGCCGCTGGGCGAGGGCCTCAGCCGCGATGGCATGGCCGGCATCGCCCTGCCCAAGCTCGGGCCGGGAGAGTTCTGATGAGTCCCGCACGGCCACCCGAAGGGGCTCGCACCGCAGCCGAAGGCGAAGGTTGCCTTGTGAAATGGGCCGCACCGCTCCTGCTGTGTGCCCTGCTCGGCCTGGGTTCAGCCCTGCCGGCGCGTGCCGAGGCCATTTGGGAAGCGGTGAGCAACCGCACGCTGGACAGCCAGCGCGGCGGCTTCGACGTCGGCGGCGGCCTGCTGGTGAGCTTCGGCATCACGCGCGCCGTCTACGTCAACGGCGACCTGGTGACGCAGACCTCGCTCAATTTCGGCCGCGTCGCCGACCTGACGCCGATGCAGGCCAGCCAGCTCGCCCAGCAGATGGCGGCGCTGAATCTGGTCCAGGTCGGGCCGGGCAACAGCGTTGCGCCGGACGTGCTGGCCAACGGCACCGGCACCATCATCCAGAACACGCTGAGCAACCAGCACATCGTGAATCAGACCGTGATCGATGCCCGCAGCAACGCGATGGGCATGATCAAGAACCTCAACATCCAGGACACGCTGAGCGATGCGCTCAGCCGTTCGGCAACAGGCCGCTGAGCGGGGGAGCGGTCAGTCGGCCTCGAGGGCCCTGCACAGCGCACGCAGGTTGGGCACGATCAGCTGCGGCCGCGCGCCGTGCTCCCACGGCCGCTCCTCGCGCACCAGCCAGGCCGCCTGCATGCCGGCGCCGAGGGCGCCCACCACGTCCAGCGCCGCGTCGTCGCCCACGTGCAGCACGTCCCTGGGCAGCAGGCCGACCGAGGCGGCGGCGGCCCGGAAGATCGCCGGGTGCGGCTTGCCGCTGCCGAACTCGCGGGCACTGAAGGCCGCGCGGAACCAACGCCCCACGCCGGCCAGGTGGATGTCGGCATTGCCGTTGGAGACCGCCACCAGCGGATAGCGCGCGCTGAGCCACTCGAGCGCGGGCAAGGCGTCGTCGTAGAGCGTCACGCGCTGGCGCTCGGCGAAGAAGACCTCGAAGGCCGGATCGGCCAGCGCCGGGTCCTCGTGCGCGCGCTTGAGCGCGGTGCGTATCGATTCGCGGCGCAGGGCGCTCAGGTCATGGGCCAGGTCGGAACGCTCCTTCTCGGTCGCTTCGCGCAGCTCGCGCAGAACGCCCGGCGTGATGAGCAGGTTCGCGGTCTTCGGCGCCTCGCGCAGCAGCCATTCGTGGAGCACGCGTTCGGCGCGTTCGATGGTGGGCCAGATGGGCCAGAGCGTGTCGTCGAGGTCGAGCGAGATCGCGGCGATGCGCTTCACGTCGAGCGCCTGGGGATCGGGAGTCGCAAGGGCCATGGCCGAGAATAGCGCATGCCTTTCCGACCCGAAGCTCCTGCTGCCGCGACCGACCAGGAGCGCACCGCCGTGCTCTGGTGCAACCTCGGCTCGCCCGACGAACCGACGGCACGCGCGGTGCGGCCCTACCTGGCCGACTTTCTCGGCGACCCACGCGTGGTCGAGATTCCGAAAGCACTGTGGGCACCGATCCTGCACGGCATCATCCTGCGCACGCGGCCCGCGAAGTCGGCCGCCAAGTACGCGGGCATCTGGATGCCCGAGGGCGCGCCGCTCAAGGTCTGGACGCAGAAGCAGGCGAAGCTGCTGGCCGGCTGGCTGGGCGAGCGCGGCCACCGCGTGACAGTGCGCGAGGCCATGCGCTACGGCCAGCCTTCCATCGCGGCGCAGCTCGATGCGCTCAAGGCCGAGGGCGCGACGCGGGTGCTGGTGCTGCAGGCCTACCCCCAGTACTCGGGCACCACCACCGCCAGCGTGATCGACGCCGTCAACGCCTGGAGCGCGGGCATGCGACGCGTGCCGGCGTTTCGCTTCGTCAACGACTACCACGACGAGCCGCTCTACATCGAAGCGCTGGCCAAGAGCGTCGAAGACCACTGGAAGCACCATGGCCGGCCGGACCGGCTGCTGATGAGCTTCCACGGCATTCCGGAACGCAACATCCGCCTCGGCGATCCCTACCAGGCTCAATGCCTCGCAACCGCGCGGCTGCTGGCAGAGCGCCTGAAGCTCGCGGAGTCGCACTACCGCGTCACCTTCCAGTCCCGCTTCGGCCGCGCCAGATGGCTGGAGCCCTACACCGAGCCCACGCTGCGCGAGCTGGGCGCATCAGGCGTCGCGCGCGTCGACGTGCTGTGCCCCGGCTTCCCGGCGGACTGCCTGGAGACGCTGGAAGAAATCGCGATCGAGGGGCGCGACGCCTTCCTGCAGGCGGGCGGCAAGGCGTTCCACTACATCTCCTGCCTCAACGACCGTGGCGACTGGATCACCGCGCTGGCGGCGATTGCCGAACGCCACCTGAGCGGATGGCCCACTCGGGCCTGAGATCGGGAACGCCTCAGAACCGACCGAGGTAGTCCATCTTGCCGAGCGGCACGCCGCTGTGCCGCAGCACGTCGTAGGCGGTGGTCACGTGGAAGAAGAAGTTGGGCAGCGCGAACTGCAGCAGGTAGCGCTGCGCGGTGAAGGTCAGTTCGTTGCCGCGCGCCTTCATCGTCACGGGCCGGTCTTCGAAACCGTCGATCAGTGCGCGGTCCACGCTCTGCAGATAGTCCACGGTTTTCGCGACGCGGGCCTGCAGTTCCGCGTAGGTGGTCTCAGTGTCGGGAAAGCTCGGCGCCGTGAGACCGGCAATCCGCGCCGTGCCCAGCTTGGAGGCGTCGCTGGCGCTCTGGATCTGGCCGGCCAGCGTGAACATGTCGGGTGCGAGCCGCGCATCGACCAGCACCGCGGGGTCCAGGCCCGAGGCCTGCGCATGCGCGATCCCCTTGTCCAGCAGATGGGAAAGCTGGCCGAGTCCGCGAAGGAAGACCGGGACCGAGATGTCGTAGAACGAGAGCGCCATCGATGACTCCGAGTTGATTCGGCGTCGATTGTGGCGAGCTTGCCAACTAATTGCCGGCGGCGCGCACAAAGGCCTCGATGGGGTCCAGATGCGCGGGCACGTTGAGCGCCGGCGCGTGGCCGCAGCCCGGCACCTCGATGATCTGCAGGCGGCCGGCCGCACCGGGTCCGCGGCGCTGCATCTCGACGAGCGTCTCGGGCAGCACCAGATCCGATTCGGCGCCGCGCAGGCACAGCACGGGCACCTCTATCGCGTCGTAGTGCGGCCACAGCACATAGTCCTCGGGATGCACGACGAACTGACGCACCATGGCCGGGTCGTAGTGCGGCGTCACGCGGCCGTCGGGCAGGCGCCGGGTCGAGGTCTCGGTGAGCCGTCGCCACTGCGCGTCGGTGAGCGAGCCATAGGGCTTGTAGACCGTGCGGAAGAAGGCTTCGAGCTCGGCCACGGTGTCGAAGGCCGGCGGCTGGCCGGCATAGGAGCGGATGCGCTCGACGGCGGCCTCGGCGATCTGCGGCGCGATGTCGTTGAGCACCAGGCTGGCGATGCGCGCCTTCATGCGCGGCTCGACCAACCCGCCCGCGCAGACCAGGCCGATGGCGCCGCCCATCGAGGTGCCGACCCAGTGCACCCGCTCGAGCGCCAGTGCATCGCACAGGCCGTTCGCCAGGCGGGCGTAGAAGGCCAACTGGTACTCGTCGTCCGGCACCTGGCTCCACTGGCTCAGTCCGCGGCCGATGGTGTCGGGGCAGACCACGCGGAAGCCGCGCTCTGCGAAGTGCACGGCCAGCTCGTCCATATCGCGGCAGGTGCGCGCCAGGCCGTGCCAGGCGATGACCACCGGGCCGCCCTGCCCGCCCCAGTCCATCCAGTGGATCTCGCGGCCGGCGATCTGCAGGTAGTTGGAAGTCGGTGTATTCATCGCTTTGCCCTCGCTCGCAAGCGGCCGACGATGCCGGTCGGGAAGTAGTAAACCGAGAGCACGAAGAGCACTCCCAGCCACAGCAGCCAGCGGTCCGGCGACAGCAGCGCCGCCAGCCACGACACGCCGCTCACGGCCTCGCTGCCCAGGCGCAGCAAGTCCTGCAGGTAGCTCTGCGCCACCACGAAGAGCGCGGCGCCGATGGCCGCGCCGTAGACGGTGCCCATGCCGCCGATCACCACGATCAGCAGCACGTCGATCATGATCTCGAAGGACAGCGAGGTGTCCGGCCCGTTGTAGCGCAGCCAGATCGCCAGCATCGCGCCGGCCAGCGTGGCAAAGAGCGCCGACAGCACCGAAGCCGTGGTGCGGTAGACCACCACCCGGTAGCCGATCGCCTCGGCGCGGAACTCGTTCTCGCGGATCGCCTGCAGCACGCGGCCGAAGGGCGAGTTCACGATGCGCAGCAGCGCCAGCACCAGCACCACCGCGGCGGCGAAGAGCAGGTAGTAGCACAGCAGCCGGCCGTCGAGCGAGACGCCGAGGAAGGGCTCCTCGGCGAACTCGAAGGACGGCGAGATCAGCTCCGGCAGCTTGAAGGTCAGCCCGTCCTCGCCGCCGGTGAAGTCCGACAGCTGCGAGGCCAGGGTCTGAAAGGCCGAGGCCACCGCCAGCGTGATCATCGCGAAGAAGATCGCCCGCACGCGCAGCGAGAACAGCCCGATCGCCAGCGACAGCAGCAGGGACACGACGAGCGCCGCGCCCAGCCCCAGCAGCACCGCGCCCCAGCCCGGCCCCAGCCGCGTCGCCGAGATCGCGATGCCGTAGGCGCCGATACCGAAGAACATCGTATGGGCAAAGCTCACGATGCCGGTGTAGCCCAGCAGCAGGTCGAAGCTCGCGACCAGCACGATGAACACCAGCACCTTGGCCGCCACGCTCAGCGCCTTGACGCCCGGGAAGACGAAGGGCGCAAAGGCCAGCGCGATCAGCAGCGCCACCAGCAGCACCGCCAGGACGCGGCTGCGCGGCAGGTCGTTGGACAGAAGTCGATTCAGCATTCGCCCGCCCTCACCGGCTGCTCGCCACGGGATACACGCCCTGCGGCCGCCACAGCAGCACCGCCACCATCAGCACGATGCTGGCGAACTGCGTGGCCACGGGCAGCAGGAAGCCGGTGTAGTTGGTCATGAGGCCCACCAGCAAGGCGCCGATCAGCGCGCCGGTGGTCGAGCCCAGGCCGCCGATGATGATCACGATGAAGATCAGCACGTTGACCTGCGCGCCCATCTGCGGGATGAGGTTCTGCTGGAACAGGCCCCACATCACGCCGCCCAGGCCGGCCAGCGCGCTGCCCACCACGAACACGCCGATGAAGAGCCGGCCGATGCGGTAGCCCAGCGACTCGACCATCTCGCGGTCCTGCACGCCGGCGCGGATCAGCAGGCCGATCTTGGTCCGGGCCAGCGTCCAGGCCAGCACCCCGAACACCACGAGCCCGACCGCCACCGCGAGCAGGCGGTACTTGCTGATCGCCGCATCGCCCACCAGCAGCGAGCCGCGCAGGCCGTCGGGCAGCGGAAGCGGGATCTGGCCCGGGCCCCAGATGACCTTGATCAGCTCCTCGCCGATGATCATGCCGCCCATGGTGATCAGGATCTGCTTCAGGTGCTGGCCGTAGACCGGCCGCACGATGAAGCGCTCGAAGGCCAGGCCGATCGCGCCGGCCACCGCCATCGCCACCAGCATCGCGGGGAACACCGCGACCAGGTTGCGCCAGACCTCTTGCGAGCCGGTCCAGTCGCCCATGCCGCCGAGCACGGCACTGGCGACGAAGGCGCCCAGCGCGATGAAGACGCCGTGGCCGAAGTTGAGCACGTCCATCAGGCCGAAGACCAAAGTCAGGCCCGAGGCGATGATGAAGACGATCATGCCCATGGCGAGGCCGGCGACGGTGAGGGTGAGCCAGGTGGAGAAGGAGCCGGTCAGCGGCAGCGCGACGAGCGCGAGCACCGGGACGAGCAGGAGCGGCTTCCAATCGAAGTCGAGCGTTTTCATGCGTCCTCTTGCTCCCTCATAAGGCCAGCCCCAGCAGCGACCGCTGCAATTCCTCATCGGCCGAGAAGGCCGCCATGCTGCCGCTGTGCACCACGCGCCCGTTGTCCATCACCGCGACCGAGTCCCCCAGCCGCTGCGCGAAGTGGATGTTCTGCTCCACCAGCAGGATCGTCACGCCGCTCTTCTTGAGCGCATCGAAGGCCTGGATCATGTTGTTGATGATCGCGGGCGCCAAGCCCTTGCTGGGCTCGTCGACGATCAGCAGCTCGCGCGGCTCGACGATCGCGCGCGAGACGGCCAGCATCTGCTTTTGTCCGCCCGAGAGCTTGCCGGCCGGGTGGTTCCAGAACTTCTGCACCGCGGGGAAGAGCTCGAAGATCCACTTCAACCGCGCCTCGTCCATCTGCTCGGCGCGCTTCGCGCCGCGTGCCGCGAGCAGCATGTTCTCCTTGACGGTGAGGTCGGAGAAGATGCCCATGTTCTCGGGCACGTAGGCAATGCCCAGCTCGGCGATCTGCGGCGTGTGCAGGGCCGTGATGTCCTTGTCCCCGAAGCGCACCCGGCCTTGGGAGGCATGCCACAGGCCCATGATGGTCCGCAGCGTGGTGGTCTTGCCGGCGCCGTTGCGGCCGAGCAGCATGGTGAGCTGGCCCTTGGGGACGACGAGATCCACACCATGAAGGATGTGATACGCGCCGATGTGGGTGTGGACGCCTTCGAGGCTTAACAAGTTCGCGTTCGTCACGCAGGCTCCTTCGCCACGCCCAGGTACGCTTCTTGGACCACCGGCGAGGCAATCACCTCCGCCGGCTCCCCATCCGCCACCAACTGCCCGTTGTGCAGCACGATGATCCGGTCCGCCAGCTCGCGCACCACGTCCATCTTGTGCTCCACCAGCAGGATGGTCTTGCTGCGGTCCTTTTTGAGCGCGCGGATCAGGTCGAGGATCACCGGCGCCTCGGCCGCGTTCATGCCGGCCGTCGGCTCGTCGAACATGAAGACCTTCGGCTCCAGCGCCATCAGCAGCGCTACTTCCAGCTTGCGCTGGTCGCCATGCGGCAGGCTCGCGACCGTGGCGTGTTCCTTGGCCTTGAGCGCCACCTCGGCCAGGATCCGGTCGGCCCGCTCGGTCAGCGCGCGGTGGTCGCTCCAGATGCTCCACAGATTGAGCCCGCGCCGATGCGCCCCCTCCTGCGTGGCCTGCACCGCAAGGCGCACGTTCTCCAGCACCGTGAGGTTGGGGAAGAGATTGGTCAGCTGGAAGGCCCGCCCCAGCCCGGCACGCGTGCGCGCCGAGGCAGAGAGGCCCGACAGCATCCGGCCGTCCAGCGACACCGTGCCGGCCGTCGCCTTGAGCTGCCCCGAGATGAGGTTGAAGTAAGTGGTCTTGCCCGCGCCGTTGGGGCCGACGATCGCGGTCAGCGTGCCAGGTGCGAAGCTGCAGCTGACATCGTTGACCGCGACATGGCCGCCGAAACGGACGGTGAGCCCGCGCGTCTCGAGCATCGGGAGATCAGCGCTTGTTCTTGACCGGAATGTCCATCTGCGACGCCTTGATCTCGTGCACCAGCTCAGGCACGCCCCAGGCGAAGGCAGGGTCCGTCTTGATCTTGAAGTGGTACATGCTCTGCAGCGCCTGGTGGTCTTCCTTGCGGAAGGTCATCGTGCCCTTGGGCGTGTCGAAGCTCATGCCTTCCATGGTCGAGATGAGCTTGTTGGTGCCGGTGTCGCCGCCCGTCTTCTTGAGCGCCGTCACCACCGCCATTGCGGCGCTGAAGCCGCCGGCGGTGAAGAAGTCCGGCGGCGTCTTGAACTCCTTGTAGTGGGCCGCGACCAGGGCCTCGTTCACCGGGTTCTTCGGGATGCCGAAGTAGTAGTAGGTCGCGCCCTCCATGCCGGGGAACTGCTTGTAGCTGGCCATCGCCGGCAGGATGTTGCCGCCGGTGGCGATCTCGATGCCGTAGCGCTTCAGGTCGAGATCGGCGATCTTGAAGGGGTTGCCGGCGCCGGCCCACACGATCCAGATCACCTTGCGGCCCGGCTGGTCCTTGAGCTTGTCGATCAGCCGCTGTGCACCGGCGGTGAAGTCGGTGGTGTTCTGCGGCAGGTATTCCTCGTGGACGATCTTGGCCTTCTTGATCGCGTCCTTGAAGGCCTTCACGCCATCGCGGCCGAAAGCGTAGTCCTGCGCCAGCGTGGCGATGCTGACACCGGGCTTGTCGAGCGCGACCGCGTTGCTGATCGCGTCCTGGCTGGAGTTGCGGCCGGTGCGGAAGATGTACTTGTTCCACTTGTCGCCGGTGATCGAATCGGCCACCGCGGGCTCGACCAGCAGGATTTTCTTGTACTCCTCGGCCACCGGCAGCATCGCCAGCGCCACGCCCGAGGAAGTCGGGCCCACCGCCAGCGCCGCCTTGTCGTCGGCATAGGCTGCGGCCAGCAGCGACTTGCCGAGGTCGGGCTTCCCCTGGTCGTCCTTCTCGATCACGGTCAGCTTCTTGCCGTTGACGGTCATCGTGCCGCCGGTGGCGTAGTTCAGGCCCATCATGAAGCCGGTCTGCGTCTGCTTGCCGTAGGCTTCCAGCGGACCGGTCTTGCTGTAGATGTGGGCGATTCGGATCTCGTTGGACTGGGCCAGCGCGGGCGTGCTCAGCGCGGAAGCGCCCAGAGTGGCGATCGCCGCGAGGGCGACGAGATGGCGACGATGCATTCTTTGTCTCCTGAAATGGATGACTGAATATTGCACAGTCCGTGCCAGGCGCAAATGAGGGAGAAGCACGGGACTTTCCCTTGCGCCCCGAGCGAAAAGCCTGGAATCAGGACATTTGAATTGCCTTTGTTTTGGGCAATTGCATGTTTTTCAGTCAGGGTTTTCCAGGGACACGGGGAATTTGAGCCCGCCCTTCAACTCAAGACGCAACCTGCGGTACAACCCAAGCAGCAACCAACGCACGCACGCCAAGCGAGGAACCTTCACCATGACCACTGTGCAATTCGAGCTACCCGATGCGCCGGCCCAGCAGGCCCGCAACGCGGGCTTGCTGTCGCCCTCGCGCCTGGAGCAGTGGCTCCGCGAGCAGTTGCGCCAGGAGGCCGTCGAGCGAATGGCCCAGGCGCGCACGAAGCTCGCCGCCGACCCGATCGCGCCGATGACCACCTAGGAGATCCACGCCGAGATCGAGGCCTGGCGCAGCGAGCAACGGCGTGCGACTGGTTCTTGACACCAACACGGCCCTGTCGGGACTGCTGTGGAGCGGCACGCCAGGGCAACTGCTGGATGCGGGGCAGGCCGCTCGCATCGAGCTGGCCAGCTCCACGCCGCTGCTGGCCGAGCTGTCACCGCCACAGCGGCGCTGCAGCGCATTGCACAGCAGCAGCCATAGCGTGCGAGCCGCGCGCTCGCGCGGACGCAACCCGAGGGCTTGCAGTGCGAGCCCGCGTGCTTGCCAACAGGAATCCGCTTTCACTCGGACTTGTCGAGACGCTCATAAAGCGTCGCACGCGAAATGCCGAGCAATCTCGAGGCCGCCAGCTTGTTGCCTCCTGTCGCCGACATCGCCGCCGCAATCGCCCTACGCTCCAGCTCCGCGACCTGCTCGGCCAGCGGGCGCAGCAGCAGCGCCTTGTCGTCGGCTGCTGTCGCACCCGGCACCGCTTGCAGCGGGTCGGGCGCCGCGATCTTCTCCTGCCCCGTCTCGCGCAGGATGCGCTCCAGTTGCGCCGCATCGATGCGCTGCGAGTCGCTGCGCATGGTCACCTGCTCCAGCACGTTGCGCAACTCGCGGATGTTGCCGCGCCAATGCTGCGCGGCCAGCAGCGCCAAGGCATCGGGCAGCAGCTCGGGCGGGGCCTCGCCGCTGCGCAGCGCCATGTCCTCGCCCAGCGCCTCGACCAGCGCCGGGATGTCGGCGCGCCGCTCGCGCAGCGGCGGCACGCGCACGGGCAGCACGTTGAGGCGGTAATAGAGGTCCTCGCGGAAGCGCCCTTCCCTCACCAGCGCCGGCAGGTCGCGCGAGGTGGCGGCGATCACGCGTGCATCGAAGGGCACCAGCTTGTTCGAGCCCAGCGGCTCGATCTCGCCTTCCTGCAGCGCGCGCAGCAGCTTGGCCTGCAGGGCCAGCGGCATGTCGCCGATCTCGTCGAGGAAGAGCGTGCCGCCGTCGGCCAGCTTGAACTTGCCCTCGCGCGCCTTGCGGTCGGCGCCGGTGTAGGCGCCGGGGGCGACGCCGAAGAACTCGGCCTCCAGCAGCGTGTCGGGCACGGCCGCGATGTTCACGCTGACGAAGCTGTGGCGGGCCCGCGCCGAGGCGGCATGAATCGCATGCGCCAGCAGTTCCTTGCCGGTGCCGGTCTCGCCCAGCAGCAGCACCGGGCTGGAGGACTGCGCCGCGCGCCGCGCATGGCGCTTGACCTCCACCGCCGCCGGGCTGGAACCAATGAAGCTGGCGAAGGTGTATTTCGAGCGCCGCTGCCCGTCGGCCGACTGCTGCCAGAGCGGGTTGTTGCGCTGGGTGGCGAGCTCGCGCCGCGCGTCGTCGAGGTCGCGCTGCAGCAGCGCGAACTTGCTGATCAGCGGCTTCAGCGTGTCCTCGGGGTGGTCGAAGAGCACGATGCCGATGGCGCCGATCACCGCGCCGGCCGCCCCGTCCTCGCGCTCCTCGCGCAGCGGGATGCGGCTGACCACGAAGGTGCCGGCCTTGTTGGTGAGCAGGTCGATCAGGATCGGCTCGCCGGTCTCCAGCACGCGCTGCATCAGCGTGTTGGGCACCACCTCCTCGACCGGGTGGCCGAGGAACTGGTCGATGGAGGAGAAGCCCAGCGCCGGCAGGAAGCGGCGGTAGCCCTCGTTGACCCAGACGATGCGGCCGCTGCGGTCGACCAGGAACATGCCCTGGCTGATGCTGGAAAAAAGATGAAACATCGAGCGCGCTGCCAGCGCCAGGATGCCTTCGGCATCGAGCGGCAGTGCGGCTGTGGGCGCGGTGATGGCTGACATCCCGGAATCGTAGCTTGTGCATCAATGGACGCTTCGAACGTCATCAATGGCGCTGCCGCAACTGGCTACGATGCAGGGTTTTTCGATCTGCAGTAGGGGCTTGATTTCAGGCAGGCGCAGTCTTGCTATGCTGCGCGCCTTGCCCGGCCCACCCGGCTGCACCCGGCGCCAGCGACGCGACCTACCCGATCGCCAGCCACGCCACTTTTTGCGGAACCTCATGAGGAACTCCCGGCTTCGAGCGCTCTGCTTTGCGCTCCCTTTCGCGCTCCCTCTGGCCTTCTCGGCCTGCACGCTCCCGCGCCCGCCCGAGAAAGTCACGGCCCCGACGCCCACGCAGTGGAGCACGCCCCTGCCCCATGGCGGCTCGCTGCCCGTGCTGGCCGACTGGTGGCGCCAGCTCGACGATCCGCTCCTGGTCGAGCTGATCGACGCAGCCCAGGCCGCCAGCCCCACCGTGGCCAGTGCCGCCGCGCGCATCGCCGAGGCGCGCGCCTCGCGCGTGGCGGCCGGCGCGGCGCTGGCGCCCAACCTCACGGCCAATGCCTCGGCCACGCGCAGCAACTCGCCCACCAGCGGCTTCGGCGGCCTGGGCGGGACCGGCAGCACCGGCAGCAGCTCGGCGAGCACCTCGATCCCGGCGATCACCACCCTCCAGGCCGGCCTGCAGTCGAACTGGGAGATCGACCTCTTCGGCGGCCTGCGCGCCACCCGCGACGCCAGCCAGGCCCGGCTCGACAGCGCCGGCGCCAAGTGGCACGAGGCGCGGGTCTCGGTGGCGGCCGAGACGGCCAACGCCTATTTCGGCGAGCGTGCGTGCCGGCGCCAGCTCGCCGTGGCCACCGCCGATACGCAGTCGCGGGCCGAGACCGCGCGCCTCAACGACCTGTCGGCGCGCGCCGGCTTCACCGCGCCCGCCGATGCCGCGCTGGCGCGCGCCGGCGCCTCCGACGCCTCGGCCAAGCTGACGCAGCAGCGCGCGCAGTGCGCCCTGCTGCAGCAGTCGCTGGTCCAGCTGACCGGCATCGATGCGCCCACGCTGCAGGCCCGGCTGGACGCCGCGCCGGTGGACCGCGCGCTGCCGGTCGTGCATGCGATCGCCAGCGTGCCGGCCGAGGCGCTGGCCCAGCGGCCCGACGTCTATGCGGCCGAACTCGGCGTCGCCGCCGCCAGCGCCGAAGCCGGCTCCGCGCTGGCGCAGCGCTTCCCGCGCCTGACGCTGCAGGGCTCGATCGGCCGTCTGCAATTCCGCACCAGCGGCTTCCGCGACACCGTCGACACCTGGAGCATCGGCCCGGTGGCGCTGTCGGTGCCGATCTTCGATGGCGGCGCCCTGGCCGCCAATGTGGACGCGGCACGGGCGCGCTACGACGAGGCCGTCGCGCTCTACCGCGGCAACGTGCGCCAGGCGGTGCGCGAGGTCGAGGAGGCGCTGATCAGCTTGCAGAGCACCGACCAGCGCGCCGGCGATGCCGACACCGCGGTGCAGAACTACCAGGCCTCCTTCGACGCCACCAGTGCGCGCTACCAGAGCGGGCTGGCCAGCCTGTTCGAGTTGGAGGATTCGCGGCGCACCCTGTTTGCCGCGCAAACGGCGCGCGTCTCGCTGCAGCGCGAGCGGGCCGAGGCCTGGGTTGCGCTCTACCGCACGACAGGCGGCGGCTGGGCGCGGCCCGGCTCCGAAACAACCAACACCTCTTCGATCGCGAAGTAAGTGAAGTGGCTCCCATGACAAGAATGAAGCGTTCCACCCTCCTCATCATCGCGGCCGTGCTGGTGCTGCTGCTTGCGGCCGCCGCCTTCCTGTTCTCGCGCGGCAAGCCCCCGGAGCAAGGCGCCGCCAAGCCCAAGGAAGCCGCCGCCCAGCCCAGGCCCGCGCTGACCGTGACGGTGGCCAGGCCCGAGACCAGCGAGCTCACCATCACGCTGGCCGCCAACGGCAACGTCGCGGCCTGGCAGGAGGCCAGCGTCGGCTCCGAGTCCACCGGCCTGCGCCTGGCCGAAGTGCGCGTCAACGTGGGCGATGTAGTGAAGAAGGGCCAGGTGCTCGCCACCTTCTCGCCCGAGACGGTGCAGGCCGACATGGCCCAGGCCCGCGCCTCGCTGGCCGAAGCCAAGGCGACGGCCGCCGATGCGGCCGGCAACGCCGCGCGCGCCCGCACCCTGCAGGCCACCGGCGCCCTAAGCCAGCAGCAGATCAACCAGTACCAGACGGCCGAGCAGACCGCCAAGGCGCGCGTCGAGGCCGCCGAGGCCGTGCTGGCGGCGCAGCAGGTGCGCGGCCGCAACACGCAGGTGCTGGCGCCCGACGACGGCGTGATCTCCTCGCGCACCGCGACCGTGGGCAGCGTGCTCAGCGCCGGCACCGAGCTGTTCCGGCTGATCCGCCAGGGCCGCCTCGAATGGCGCGCCGAGGTGACTTCGGCCGAGCTGGCTCGCGTCGCCGTCGGCACCCCCGCCGTGATCACCAGCGCCAGCGGCGCCCAGGTCAGCGGCAAGGTGCGCAGCATCGCGCCGACGGTGGACCCGCAGACGCGCAATGCCCTGGTCTACGTCGACATCCCGGGCGTGCAGCAAACGAGCGCCGTCAAGGCCGGCATGTTCGCCCGCGGCGAGTTCCAGCTCGGCCGCAGCGGCGCCTTGACCGTGCCGCTGGCGGCCGTGGTGCCGCGCGACGGCTTCAACCACCTGCTCGTGCTGCAGCCCGACAGCCGCGTCGCCCAGTTGAAGGTCGAAACCGGCCGCCGCGTGGGCGACCGCATCGAGATCATGACCAAGCTGCCGGAAGACGCGCGCATCGTGGTCCAGGGCGCCGGCTTCCTGAACGACGGCGACCTGGTGCGGGTGGTGGATGCGCTGCCTGCGAAGCGGAGCGCGCCGTGAGTCATCTCCGATCCGAAGCGAGCCCACTGCCATGAACGTTTCCGCCTGGTCCATCCGCAACCCCATCCCGGCGGTGATGCTGTTCGTGCTGCTCACCTTCGCCGGCCTGCTGTCCTTCAACGCGATGAAGGTGCAGAACTTCCCCGACATCGACCTGCCCACGGTCACGGTCTCGGTCGCACTGCCGGGCGCGGCGCCCTCGCAGCTCGAGAACGACGTGGCGCGCAAGATCGAGAACTCGATCGCCACCGTCCAGGGCCTCAAGCACATCACGACCAAGGTGCAGGACGGCGCGGCGACGATGATCGTCGAGTTCCGGCTCGAGAAACCGGTGCAGGAGGCCGTCGACGACGTCCGCTCGGCGGTGACGCGCGTGCGCGCCGACCTGCCGGCCGACGTGCGCGACCCGGTGATCAACAAGCTGGACTTCGCGGCCCAGCCCGTGCTGGCCTTCACCATCGCCTCTTCGCGCATGGACCCGGAGGCGCTCAGCTGGTTCGTCGACGACACCGTGACCAAGAGGCTGTTGGCCATCAGCGGCGTGGGCGCGGTCAACCGAGTGGGCGGCGCCACGCGCCAGGTCCACGTCGATCTCGATCCGGGCCGGCTGCAGTCGCTGGGCGCGACCGCGGCCGATATCTCGCGCCAGCTGCGCCAGGTGCAGACCGAGAGCGCCGGCGGGCGCACCGACCTGGGCGGCAGCGAGCAGCCGGTGCGCACGCTGGCCACCGTGCGCTCGGCCGAGGAACTCCGCGACATGCAGATCCCGCTGTCCGACGGCCGCAGCATCCGGCTCGACCAGGTGGCGCGCGTCTCCGACACCATCGCCGAGCCGCGCGCTGCGGCCCTGCTCGACGGCAAGCCGGTGGTCGGCTTCGAGGTCGCACGCAGCCGCGGCGCCAGCGAGGTGGAAGTGGGCGCCGCGGTGCAAAAGACATTGAGGGAACTGCGCGCCCAGCACCCCGACATCCAGCTCACCGAAGCCTTCAACTTCGTCGAGCCGGTGCAGGAGGAATACGACGGCTCGCTGCACCTGCTCTACGAAGGCGCACTGCTCGCCGTGCTGGTGGTGTGGCTGTTCCTGCGCGACTGGCGCGCCACCTTCGTCTCGGCCGTCGCACTGCCGATGTCGGCCATCCCGGCCTTCGTCGGCATGTACCTGCTGGGCTTCTCGATCAACGTGGTCACGCTGCTGGCGCTGTCGCTGGTGGTGGGCATCCTGGTGGACGACGCGATCGTCGAGGTCGAGAACATCGTCCGCCACCTGCGCATGGGCAAGTCGCCCTACCAGGCGGCGATGGAGGCGGCCGACGAGATCGGCCTGGCGGTGATCGCCACCACCTTCACGCTGATTGCGGTGTTCCTGCCCACCGCCTTCATGAGCGGTGTGGCCGGCAAGTTCTTCAAGCAGTTCGGCTGGACCGCCTCGCTCGCGGTGTTTGCATCGCTGGTGGTGGCGCGGGTGCTCACGCCGATGATGGCGGCCTACATCCTGAAGCCGCTGGTCGGCGCCGAGAAGGAGCCGCGCTGGCTCAGCTTCTACATGCGCCTGGCCGAGCGCAGCCTGCGGCACCGCTTCACCACCATGGTGCTGGCCACCCTCTTCTTCTTCGGCTCGATCGCGCTGATCCCGTTGCTCAAGACCGGCTTCATCCCGGCCGACGACAACTCGCAGACGCAGGTCTACCTCTCGCTGCCGCCGGGCGCGACGCTGGCCCAGACGCTGGCCATGGCCGAGGAGACGCGCCAGCGCGTGATGGCCGTCGAGCATGTGAAGAGCGCCTACACCACCGTGGGCGGCGGCAGCGCGGGCGGCGACCCCTTCGCCAGCTTCGGCACGCCGGAGACGCGCAAGGCCACGCTGACCATCCAGCTCGCGCCGCGCGGCGACCGGCCGCGCAAGCAGGGCATCGAGAACAACATCCGCAAGGCGCTCGAGACCCTGCCCGGCGTTCGCACCACGGTCGGCCTGGGCGGCTCGGGCGAGAAGTACATCCTGGTGCTGACCGGCGAGGAGCCCACCGCACTCACGGCCGCGGCGCGCGCGGTCGAGAAAGACCTGCGCACCATCCCCGGCCTGGGCAACATCACCTCCACCGCCAGCCTGATCCGGCCCGAGATCGCGGTGCGGCCCGACTTCGCGCGCGCCGCCGACCTGGGCGTCACCAGCTCGGCCATCGCCGAGACCCTGCGCGTGGCCACGCTGGGCGACTACGACCAGGCGCTGCCCAAGCTCAACCTGGCGCAGCGCCAGGTGCCGATCGTGGTCAAGCTGGAGGATTCGGCGCGGCAGGACCTGTCGCTGCTGGAACGCCTGACCGTCCCCGGCGCGCGCGGCCCGGTGATGCTGAGCCAGGTTGCCAAGCTCACGATGGAGGGCGGCCCGGCCGTGATCGATCGCTACGACCGCTCGCGCAACGTCAACTTCGAGATCGAGCTCTCCGGCGTGGGCCTGGGCGATGCCAAGACGGCGGTGGAGGCCCTGCCCTCCGTGCGCAACCTGCCGCCCGGCGTACGCGTGGCCGAGGTGGGCGACGCCGAGATGATGGGCGAGCTGTTCGCCAGCTTCGGCCTGGCGATGCTGACCGGCGTGCTGTGCATCTACATCGTGCTGGTGCTGCTGTTCAAGGACTTCCTGCACCCGGTCACCATCCTGTGCGCATTGCCGCTGGCGCTGGGCGGGGCCTTCATCGGCCTGCTGCTGGGGCAGCAGGCGCTGTCGATGCCCTCGATGATCGGCTTCATCATGCTGATGGGCGTGGCCACGAAGAACTCGATTCTGCTGGCGGAGTACGCCATCGTGGCGCGCCGCGACCATGGGATGACCCGTTGGGAAGCCCTGCGCGACGCCTGCCACAAGCGCGCGCGGCCCATCATCATGACCACGCTGGCCATGGGCGCGGGCATGGCGCCCATCGCCTTCGGCCTGAGCGCGGCCGATTCCAGCTTCCGCGCGCCGATGGCGATGGCGGTGATCGGCGGGCTGATCACCTCCACCGTGCTGAGCCTCTTGGTGGTGCCGGCCGTGTTCACCTACGTGGACGACATCGAGCACTGGCTGCACCGGATGGTGGCGCGTATCCGCGGGCGTCAGCCCGATCCGGCCGATGCGCCGGAAGGGGCGCCGCCGCTGCATCGCGGGGAACAGCCGGCGGCGAACTGAGGCCGGCCGGGCGCGCGCTGCGCCTACCCGCACTCGCTGCGCGCTCGCACAGCGCGGCGGCGCGCGCGGTGCGATGCTGCACGGGACTGGAGAAGCTCATGAAGCGATTTCTTCCCCTCCTCTGCGCCGGACTGGCAACGGCCTTGAGCGCATCCGCCCAGCCCGCACGCGACGCGCTGCAGCAACGCTACGAGCGCGAGATCGCCGCCTGCAACAACGGCAGCCTGGCGGCGCCGGCCCGCGAGGCCTGCATCCGCGCCGCCGGCAATGCGCTCGATCGGGCCCGCGGCGGACCGCCCGCCGAGGTGCCGCAATCCTCTGCCGACGGCCGCGCCACCATCGTGGCGCCAGCCGGCACCACGCCGCCATCCAGCGGCTCGGACGCCATCACCTCACGCGACGGGCGCGCCACCATCGTGCTGCCGGCCGATCGGGCTCCGCCGCAGCGTTAGGGTCCCGCCCAGCCTCTCCCAAGGGGGAGACGGAGCCATATCGGCATGGCGGTATTCTTCGCAGCAGCGCAGCTTCAACGAGGAAACGTCACCATGCTCAAGGTCTACGGCTTTTCGAAGGTCAACGCTGGCGCGCGCGGCCACACCCGCGACCTGCGCGTGCTGTGGGCGCTCGAAGAGATGCAACTGCCGTTCGAGCTGGCCGGCATGGACCACCCCGCACACGACCTGAACACCGAAGCCTATCGCCGGCTCAGCCCCTTCGAACAGATCCCGTCGATCGACGACGACGGGTTGCTGCTGTCCGAATCCGCCGCCATCCTCGTCCACCTGGCGAAGAAGTCCGGCCGCCTGATGCCCGGCGACCCCGCCGGCGAGGCGCAGGTGATGCGTTGGTGCTTCGCCGCGATGAACTCGGTCGAGCTGCCGCTGATGAGCCTGCTGGTGCTCGACTGGACGGCGGATGGCAGCTGCGGCAAGCACCGCGAGTTCCTGGTCGGCTGGGCAAATCGGATGCTGGGGAACCTGGAGCGCTGGTTCGCTGGCCGCGACTTCGTCGCGACAGAGGCTTTCACCGTCGCCGACATCCTGATGGCGCACGTGCTCTCTGCGGGCATCAAGGACGAGGGACTGATCAAGCCCTATCCGGGAGTCGTGTCGTATCGGGATCGGTGCCTGGCTCGGCCCGCGTGGAAGCGGACCATCGAGGCGTACTGCGCGCGGGTCGAGGCGGGATAGGTCGCACGCCCTAGTCCAACGGCTCCAGCGCCGAGCTGTGATCCAGGTGAACCAGCGCATCGAACTGTTCGCCCACGCGCGCATGGAAGTAGTGGCTCTGCCGCTCCGTCGCCGGCGCATAGATCACGCCGATGGCGCGCTGCAACCGCGCGTGCGCCAGCGCCTCGGCGAGCACTTCGTTGTTGCGCAGGATCAGGGCGAAGCGCCCGAGCCCGGCCTCCTGCAGCAGCGCCTCGATGCTGCCCGCCAGCGGCGGATTGACGCGCTTGCGCTCCGCTTCCCCGTCCCAGGCCGATGCAGCCGTGACTTCGCCGGCGGCAGTGGTGAAGCCGACGTTGAAGCACTGCGCCCCGTAGCGCTCGCGCATGAGCTGGCCCACGTTGAGCTCGCCGATTTCCGCCATCTCCGTGGCGCGCGCATCGCCCAGGTGCGAGTTGTGGGCCCATACGGCGATGCGCGCGGGCCGGGATCGCTGGGCACTCAAATGCGCGTCCAGCGCCTCCAGCGTCTGCGCCATGTGGCGGTCGCGCAGGTTCCATGAGGCCACGCGGCCCTTGAACATGGTGCGGTAGTAGTGCTCGGCGTTGCGCACCAGCCGCGCGTTCTGTTCGGCATGGAAATGCACGTCCGCGCCGGCGGGGTCGGCCCTCTTCTCGAGCAGCTCCCTCAACTGCGCCACTGCGGCCTCCTCGCAGCTCGCGCCCAGGTCGAAGGCGGCGGCGTGGCCGTAGGCCTGCGTGTCCTCGCCGAAATGATCGAAGCAGCCGTAGCGGTAGCGCGCCCGCCGCGCGGCTTCCGGATCGACCCGGTCCAGGTAGTCGAGCACCGAGGCGATGGAGGTATAGAGACTGTAGAGATCGATGCCATAGAAGCCGACCCGCTCCCCGATCGGCTTCTTCTGGTTCGAGGCGCGCAGCCAGTCCACGAACTCGCGCACCGGCTGGTTGCGCCACATCCACGCCGGAAAGCGCCGGAAATCGCCGAGCGCCTGCAGCGCACTCGAATCGCCGGACGCACCACGCACGAAGCGATCGACCCGCAGGGCGTCGGGCCAGTCTGCCTCGACCGCGACGGCGTCGAAAGCCTTGTCCTCGATCAGCCGCTTCGTGATCGCCGCACGCTCGCGGTAGAAGTCATCGGTGCCATGCGAAGCCTCCCCCAGCAGCACGAAGCGCGCGTCCGCGATGGCGAAGAGCAGCGCCGAATGGCAATGCGGCGAGACATCGAGCGGGCATGCCGCGGCACGGATCGCACGGACCGCATGATCGTCGTCGGGCCGGGCGCCGCGCATGGCGTGTCAGGGGCTCAGCCCTGCTGCTTGGCCTTGACGTCATCGCGTGGGTACATATGCCATCTCCTGCGTCGAAATGAAGTGGAGACCACAGGCTAGGAGCCTGCGCGGCAGAAGCGTGACGAGCGCGCAGATGCTTGATAGATTTGGGCGCATGCCCATCAGCTACCTGCCCTACGAGCCTCAGCAGCAAAGACTGCTTCCTGACGCACTTCAAGACTGGCTGCCCGAAGGGCACCTGGCGTACTTCATCAGCGACAGCGTCGACAGCCTGGATCTGAGCGCCTTCCATGCGCGATACGCCAAGGGTGGGCCGCGCAATCAGCCGTTCCACCCGGCCATGATGGTTAAGGTGCTGATCTACGGCTATGCCACCGGCACCTTCAGTTCGCGCAAGCTCGCGGCCAAGCTGCACGAAGACGTTGCGCTGCGGGTGTTGGCTGCAGAGAACTACCCGGCGCACCGCACGCTCTCGGACTTCCGGGCACTGCACCTGGAGGAACTGGCGGCGTTGTTCGTGCAGGTGGTGCGCCTGGCGCGCGAGTGCGGCCTGGTCAAGCTGGGCACCGTGGCGGTGGACGGCACCAAGCTCAAGGCCAACGCGAGCCGCCACAAGGCCATGAGCTATGACAGGATGGTCAAGGCCGAGGGCGAACTCAAGGCGCAGATCGATGGCTTGCTCAACCGAGCGTGTGCCGCCGACGACCTGGAGAAGAACGAACCCGACCTGGACATCCCCGGGGAGATCAAGCGCCGTGAGGACCGGCTCAAGGCGATCACCGAGGCCAAGCTGCGCCTGGAGCAACGCCAGCGCGAGGCCGATGCGGCCCGCGGGCGCAGCGCCGACGACGAGCGCAAACCCCGCGACAAGGACGGCAAGCCCAAGGGCGGGCGCTACAAGCGCGACTTCGGTGTTCCCAAGGACAGCGCCCAGGAGAGCTTCACCGACACGGACAGTCGGATCATGAAACGCTCAGGTGGCGGCTACGACTACGGCTACAACGCCCACACCGCGGTGGACGAGGCCGCGCAACTCGTGGTGGCCGCGGAACTGAGCAACAACGCCGCCGACAGTGACCGCCTGCCGGTGCTGTTGGCGGCGGTGAAGGCCAACCTGGGCGAGGACGCCCGACAGGTGCTGGCGGATGCGGGATTCCGCTCGGAGGCCGTGTTCGAGCAGCTCAAGGACAGCCCGAGCGAGCTGATCGTGGCATTGGGCCGAGAGGGCAAGCAGGCGCTGGACATCGACGCCGAACAATACCCGCGCACTGCAGCGATGGATGCCAGGCTGAAGACGCCACCAGGCCAAGCGGCCTACCGCAAGAGGAAGTGGATCGTGGAGGCGCCCAACGGGTGGATCAAGAGCGTGCTGGGCTTCCGGCAGTTCAGCCTGCGGGGATTGAACAAGGTCAAGGCCGAGTTCAAGCTCGTGTGCCTGGCGCTGAACCTGCGGCGCATGAGCACCTTGATGGTCAGATAAGGTCCACAGTGGGGGCACACGCGTGCCCCTCGCCTCCGGCAGGCCAAATAGACCCTGTCCGGGAGCTTCAGGAACAGCCAAGGCGCAGCGCCAACCCTTCCTCGCCGTGCACGAACTCAACGCGGGGCTCACCTCCGCGCAGAAAAACTTCTGCCGCGCGGACTCCTAGGCTTGCACTTGCGCCACGGTGTCGGACCGTGCCGGTCGCTTCGTAGGAATGCAGCGCGCTGCGCTCAGCCGCGCTGCACCGGACGGATTCCCAGGCTCGCAGCATCGGGCAGCACGGGCTCGTGCACGACCCTCACGCGGCCGGACGCGCATGCCTGGAAGTAGACGCGCTCCGAGCGGCGCAGCCCGACGCCGCGCAGCACGTCGGCCATGTCCGAGCGGATGCGCTCGGCGTTCTCGGTGCGGCGGGCGGCGTCGCGAAGGGTGGCGGCGCCGTTGGACGACACGCTCTGGACGGAAGACATGCGAGGCTCCTTCGACGGGTTGAGGGGGAGCTTCCATTCTTCGCAGGCATGCCGCGCCCGGCCATGAGGCCACGGTCCCGGAACGCCGGGCACGGCGGGCGTTTGCCGCGATCCGGCCGGGACCACGGTCCGGGGTGGGGCCTTCAGGCGCCGCGGCCCAGTCCGGCCTCGCGTGCCCGCACGATCGCCTGCGGCCGGTTCTCGACCTGGAGCTTGGCGAACACGCTGGTGATGTGGTTGCGCACCGTCTTCTCGCTGAGCTGCAGCGCCGCCGCCACCTGCGCGTTGTCGCGGCCCTGGGCGATAAGCTCCAGCACCTCGCGCTCGCGCGCGGTCAGGCCGGCCAGCACCGGGTCCGGCGCGCTCCCGTCCGCGCCGGCCAGGAAGCTGCGCACCTCCTCCACCCAGCGTGGCCAGACCTCGTCCTGCCGGAGCACCAGATGGTGCGCGCTGTGCAGCGGCACGAAGCGCGCCTGCGCGATGCCGCCGGCGATGATCCGCCCCTCGTCGAAGGGCACCCGCAGGTCGCCGGTGGAATGCAGCACCAGGGTCGGGCATTGCACCTCGGGCAGCAGCGCGGAGACGTCGATGCGGTCGAACTCGCGCAGCATGCGCGCCGCGTTCTGCGGCGAAGTCGAGACATGCGCCAGCTCGTTGAACCAGCGGTGCTGCTCGGGCGTGCCTTCCGGCAGGAACTGGCTGGTGAAGAACTGGCGAAAGGCCGGGTCCGAGCGGCCCCAGCCGATCTCCATCAGCTTGGCCTGGGTCTCGGACTCGTCGTCCAGCGCCTGGCCGCCGCCGCGCATCCGGCGCCCGCGCGCGTAGCCGCCCTGGAGCACCAGATGGCTCACCCGCTCGGGGTGGCGGGCAGCGTAGGCGATGGCCAGGCTCACGCCCTGGGAGATCGCCAGCATCGGGAAGCGCACGAGCCCGGCGGCGTCGGCCACCGTTTCCATGTCCTTCAGCCAGATCTCGAAGGACATCTGCTCGATCTCGCGGTCCGACAGGCCGGTTCCGCGCTGGTCGTAGCGCACCAGGGTGTGGGTTTCGCACAGCGCCTCCAGCACATGGCCCCAGACCGGGCTGGTGAGGTCGAACTCCATGTGCGACAGCCAGTTGCCGACCTTGAACAGCGGCGGCCCCCGGCCCGCCGTCGCATAGGCGATGCGGACACCGTCGGGCGCGGTGCAGTAGCGGATCTGCTGCTTCAGCGGCATGGCGTCGGTCAGTGGACGACTGGGGCGCGGTGGCTGCGCGCGACGCCGATCGTGCCATGGCGCACGGAGCCTGTCAGCGGCGAACTACCATCGACACACCTTGTTTCGCCGTTGTTGCCCACCATGTCGAGCCTGCCGCTGTCCCAGGTGCTGTCCCTGTCCAACGCCCAGATCGCGATCGAGGCGGCGGCCACGCTGGCGTTCGCGCTCTCGGGGCTGATCGAGGCGGCGCGCAAGCGCCTGGACGCGGTCGGCGTCTGCGTGGTGGCCGGCCTCGCGGCCTTCGGCGGCGGCACGCTGCGCGACGTGCTGCTGGACCGCCGTCCCTTCTTCTGGGTCCAGCATGCGGCCTGGCTCTGGGTGCTGCTCGCGCTGTGCGTGGGCGCCATGTTCTTCATGCGCACGCGCCATTTCGCGCTGACCGAGCGCGCCATGCAGTGGCCCGATGCACTGGGCCTGGGTCTGTTCACCGCCGGTGGCACCCAGATCGCGATCGATGCCACCATGCCGCCCATCGTCGCGGTCTTCATGGGCATGGTGACGGCGGTGTGCGGCGGCGTGCTGCGCGACATCGTCTGCAACGAGATCCCGCGCGCCTTCAGCGACCACCGGCCCTATGCGCTGTGCGCCTTCGCGGGGGCCTGGCTGGTGGTGCTGGCCCATGCGCTGGCGATGCCGCAATGGCTGGGGCTGGTGGCGGCGGCGGGCTGCGTCACCCTGCTGCGGGCCCTGGCGATGCTGACGGGCTGGAAGCTGCCGGCCTGGCGGGCCGATGGCGAATAGGCTGCGGCGGCGCGCTAGGCGCCGCGCACCTCCTCGACCATTCGCACGAGCCGCTGCGCGTCGGTCAGCACCAGCGCCCGGCCGTCCTTGGCCAGCAGCCCCCCGCGTCGCAGGGCGTTGAGCTCGCGCGTCACCTGCTCGCGGTTGGTGCTGATCTGATTGGCCAGTTCGGCGTGGGTCGGCGCCGGCTCCAGGCGCGCCCGGTTGCCGGCGATGCCCGCGGCCTGCGCCAGGCGCAGCAGCTCGGCGTGGACGCGGTTCTGCACGCCCAGCGTGCTGAGGTCGATGACGCGCTCGGACAGCTGGCGCACCAGCGCGGCCAGGCTGCGCATGACGCGCTCGGCGACCACCGGCTCGTCGCGCAGCAGCCCGAGAAAGGCGCCGCGGTCGAGACTCGCGACCACGCTGGGCACGAGCGTGACCACGTCGGCCGAGCGCGGCTGGCCGTCGATGGCGGCGATCTCGCCGAAATGCTCGCCCTCGAGCGAATCGCGGAAGGTGACCTGCCGGCCGTTGGCCGCGTAGATCGTCACCCGCAGCCGGCCCGAGACCAGGAAGAAGACATCGCTCTTGCGCTCGGAGCGCAGCAGCAGCGGCTTGCCCGCCGGCAGGGTCTGCCACAGGCAGCGCTGGGCGAGCTGATCCAGGCACTCGCGGGAGAGGCCCTCCAGCAGCGCGATGTGCTGCAAGGCCAGGCTGGAGCGGTCAGGCGGCATGGCTGAACTCCACCGTCGGCAGGACCCGCCGGTTGCAAAAACCTGTGCGCAAACGCACAGCCCCGAAGGCGGCGGCTCCTCACAGTACGTCTGTGATGGCTGCGATTCCCGCATGCCGCACACCCGAGGAGTGATTTCATCATGAATACAAAAGTTCTTGCTTTTTTTGCTGTCACATTCGCCGGTTTCGTGTCTGCCCAAACGGTTCCGCCCGAGCAATGGGTCGGCGCGCCGATCCCGGCCGTCAGCACCCTGAGCCGCTCGGCGGTGATGGGCGACTATCTGGCTTCGGCGCCCGCGGACGCGCGCACGCCGCAGGAGTTCCGAGTCGGCCCGCCCGATCCGCAGACCGGCGCATTGAGCCGCGCCGAGGCGGTGGCTGACCTGAACCTGTGGCTGCGCTCCGGCCTCGGCCAGAGCGCCTGGCGCGACGACTTCGATCCCATGCGTGGGAGCTATCGTGCGCAGGTGGCGATGTACCAGCGGCTGCGCCATGGCCCGGAGTTCACCGCGGAGGTCGCGCGCGTCCAGGGCACGGGCAGCGGATTCGCGACCACGGCGCAATCTGCTGCGCTCCCGGCCGACGAGTAAGGCCCAGGCCGCGCGCCGCGGCCGGCAGGTCAGCCGGCCGCGGCGCGCAACTGCTTTCTCTCGCCCATGTACTTGGCCAGGCGCGGAAGCACCAGCACCGCCAGGATGACCAGGATCAGCACCAGCGACATCGGGCGCTGGAAGAACACCGCCGCACTGCCCTCGCCGATCGACATCGCGTTGCGCAACTGTGCCTCGGCCAACGGGCCCAGGATCATGCCCACCACCACGGGGGCGGTCGGGAAGTCGAAGCGGCGCATCACCACGCCCAGCACGCCGATCACGAAGAGCAGCACCAGGTCGAAAGAGCTCTGGCGCATGCCATAGGCGCCCACGGTGGCGAAGATCAGGATGCCCGCGTAGAGCTGCGGCTTCGGAATCTTGAGCAGCTTGACCCACAGGCCCACCATCGGCAGGTTCAGCACCAGCAGCATCACGTTGCCGATGTAGAGCGAGGCGATCAGCGCCCACACCAGCGCGGCCGAGGTGGTGAAGAGCTGCGGTCCCGGCTGGATGCCGTAGTTCTGGAAGGCGCCCAGCAGGATGGCGGTGGTGTTGGAGGTCGGGATGCCCAGCGTGAGCAGCGGGATCAGCGCCGCCGTCACGGTGGCGTTGTTGGCGGCCTCGGGCCCGGCCACGCCTTCGATCGCGCCCTTGGTGCCGAACTCGGCCTTGTCCTGCGGGTCCTTCACCAGCTTCTTTTCAGTGGCGTAGCTCAGGAAGGTCGGGATCTCGGTGCCGCCGGCCGGAATGCAGCCGAAGGGCGTGCCGATGGCGGTGCCGCGCAGCCAGGCCGGCACCGAGCGGCGCCAGTCGCGCGCCGTCATGTGCACGCGGCTGAGCTTGTTCTGGCTCTCGACCACGCGGCCTTCGTACAGAACCGCATAGAGCACCTCGGCCACCGCGAACAGGCCGACCGCGACCAGCACGATCTCGATGCCGTCGAGCAGCTCGGGAATGCCGCCGGTATAGCGGCCCTGGCCGGAGATCTGGTCGAGGCCGATGCAGCCGGCGGCCAGGCCGATGAACAGCGCCGTGAGGCCGCGCAGCGTGCTCTTGCCGAGGACCGCGCTCACGGTGGTGAAGGCCAGCAGCATCAGCAGGAAATACTCGGGCGGCCCCAGCTTGACCGCGAACTCGGCCACGAAGGGCGCGAACAGCGTGACGATCACGGTGGCGATGCTGCCCGCCACGAAGGAGCCGATGGCGGCGGTCGCCAGCGCGGCGCCGGCGCGGCCGCTCTTGGCCATCTTGTTGCCCTCCATCGCCGTCACCATACTGGCCGTTTCGCCCGGCGTGTTCAGCAGGATGGAGGTGGTCGAGCCGCCGTACATGGCGCCGTAATAGATGCCCGAGAAGAAGATCATCGAGGCCGTGATGTCGACCTTGCCGGTGATCGGCAGCAGCATGGCGACCGCCACCGCGGGACCGATGCCGGGCAGGACGCCGACGGCCGTGCCGAGGGCGCAGCCCACCAGGCACCAGAGCAGGTTCGCGGGCGTGATCGCGGCGGCGAAGCCCTGCAGCAATGCGTTGAAGATATCCATGTCAGATCCACCCGGTGGCGGTGAGGCCCGGCAGGTTGATGGCCAGGAACTTGGTGAACATCCAGAAGACCGGTGCGGAGATCAGCAGGCCCGTCACGATGTCGATAAGCCAGGTGCGCGGCGAATTGACGCCGGCCTGCCCCTTCGAGCGCCGCAGCCCCTGGACCGCGAGCAGGTAGCACAGCGTGCAGCTCAGGATGAAGCCGATGGTGGTGATCAGCGCCGCGTTGAGCAGCAGGCCGGCCGAGACCCAGACCAGGCCGCTCCAGTAGGCGGGCTCGTCCGAGGGCGCATCCATCTGGCGGAAGCCGCCGGTGCGCGATTCCCAGACAATCCAGGCACCGCAGAGCGTGAGCGCCACCGACACCAGCCAGGGCAGGAAGTTGGGGCCGACGCCGCCGTAGCCCGCTTCCGACGAGATGCTGGTCGCGCCGTAGGCCAGGGCCAGGCCGGTGAGGAGAATGCCGGCGCCGACAAGCGTCTGCGGCCAGACCGCGTGCGGCCGCGATTCGGGCTCGAGCGGCACGTGCCCACTCGAAATGGGGTCGATGTTGGACATTGTTCTGGACCTCGCGTGTGATCGGGGAAAGAAGGGAGCGCGGCCCCGCGCCGCACCCCCGCACGCTCGCGCGACACCTGGCGCGTCAGACCATGCCGGACTTGACCATCGTCGCGCGCAGGCTCGCGAACTCCTCGTCCACGAACTTGGCGAAGGCGTCGCCCGACAGGACGGCGGGCGTCCAGTCGTTCTTCTTCATCGCATCGGCCCAGGTCGGCGTCTTCAGCGCGGCGAGCACCAGGTCCGTCAGCGCCTTGCGCTGTTCGGGGGTGATGCCGGGGGCGCCGTAGACGCCGCGCCAGTTGCCGATCTCGACGTCGATGCCCTGCTCCTTGAGCGTGGGCACGTTGATGCCCGGCAGGCGCTGCGCCGAGGTGACGGCGATTGCGCGCATCTTGCCGTCGGCGATGTACGGCGCGAACTCGCTGTAGCCGCTGCCGCCGACCGTGACGTTGCCGCCCAGGATGGCCGCGGTGGCCTCGCCGCCGCCGCGGAAGGCCACGTAGTTGATCTTGGAGGGATCGGCGCCGACCTTCTGCGCGATCATGGCCGCCGCGATGTGCTCGGTGGAGCCGCGCGAGCCGCCGCCCCACTTGACGCTGCCCGGGTCCTTCTTGAGCTGCTCGACGACGTCCTTCATGGTCTTCAGGGGCGAGCTGGCCGGCAGCACGAACACGTTGTATTCGCTGGTCAGGCGCGCCAGCGGCGTGGCCTGCGAGAGGTTCACCGGCGGCTTGCCGGTGATGATGCCGCCCAGCATCACGGCGCCCATCACCATCAGCGCATTCGGGTCACCCTTGGAGCCGTTGACGAACTGCGCCAGGCCCAGCGCGCCGGCGGCGCCGCCCTTGTTGTCGTAGGTGACCGTATCGGCCAGCTTGCCGTCGGTCATGGCCTTGCCGAGTGCACGGCCCGTGGTGTCCCAGCCACCGCCCGGATTGGCCGGGATCATCATCTTGACGTTGGGCGCGGCCCAGGCCGACAGCGGCAGGGCCCCGGTGGCGGCCAGCGCGGCCATGGATTTCAGGAAGGTATCTCGACGCATGCATGTCTCCTTGGGGGATCGGGAAGGCTGGAACGCCGCTATGATGCGCGCGCCCGCTGTCAGTTGGCTGTCCTGCGCACTGGGGAAAACACCGAAGTACCGGCCATGAAGCTGCTGTTAGTCGAAGACGACGCCTCGATGCAAACCACCCTGCAGCGCACCCTCGGCCGCCGCATGATCGACGTGCGCGTGTGCGGCGACGGGGCGCAGGCCCTGGCGCAATGGCGCGCGCTCGAGCCCGACGTGGTCGCGCTGGACCTGAGCCTGCCCAACGTCGACGGGCTGCAGGTGCTGGCGCAGGCGCGCGCCGAAGGCCTGCGCACGCCGGTGCTGCTGCTGACCGCGCGCGGCACGGTGGGCGATCGCGTGGTGGGCCTCAACACCGGCGCCGACGACTACCTGCCCAAGCCCTTCGACCTCGACGAGCTGGAGGCGCGCATTCGCGCGCTGCATCGGCGCAACCAGAGCGCCGGGCCGGAGGCCACGAACAACCCGCAGCAGGTCGGCAGCCTGCGCTACGAGCCCGACAACGGCGCCATCTACCACCGCGCCGAGGTGCTGGAGCTCACGCCGCGCGAGCTCGCCCTGCTGAAGGCGCTGATGGTGAAGCCGGGCCATGCGGTGGCCAAGGAGCGCCTGTTCGAGCTGGTCTTTCCCGGCGAGAGCGAGGTGCAGTACGAGGCGATCGAGGTGGTGGTGTATCGGCTCCGCAAGAAGCTGGCCGGCACCGGCGCGGCCTTGATGACCTTGCGCGGCCTCGGCTACCTGCTGCGCGAAGAGCCGTGATGCGCGCGGTCTCGCTGCGCGCCAGGCTGCTCACCGGCATCCTGGCACCGGTCGCGCTGTTCATCGTGATCAACAGCGTGAGCCTGTACCGGCAGAGCCTCGCGGCCGCCACCACCGCCTACGACCGCACCCTGCTCGCCTCGGCCAAGACCATCGGCGAGCAGCTCGACGTCGAGGGCTACGACGAGAAGGCCTCGCTGCGCGCCATCGTCCCCTACTCCGCGCTGGAGGCCTTCGAGGCCGACAACCAGAGCAAGATCTTCTACCGCGTCTCCACGCTCGGCGGCGAGATGATCTCCGGCTTCGCCGAGCTGCCCTTCTGGCACGGCAGGCTGCCCGACCGTCCGCCCTACGCGGCGCTGGTCGACTTCTACGATGCGCGCTTTCGCGAGCAGCCGGTGCGCATGGCCGTGCTGCTGCAGCCCGTGGCCAGCGCGCGCGGGCGCGGCATGGCCGTGGTGCAGGTGGCCGAGACGCTGGAGCTGCGCGAGACGCTGGTGCGCAAGCTGCTCGTCGACATGCTCTGGCGACAGCTGGTGCTGCTGGGCGTGATCGCCGCGGTGACGGTGTTCGTGGTGCAGCGCGCGACCCGGCCGGTGCGCCACCTCGGCGAGCTGATCGAGGCCCGCGCGGCCGACGACCTCTCGCCCATCGACGCGCCCGACACGCCGCGCGAGCTGCGCCCGCTGGTCGACGCCACCACCCAGGTCATGGGCCGGCTGCAGCGCCTGCTGGACCACCAGAAGCGCTTCGTGCGCGACAGCGCGCACCAGCTGCGCACGCCGCTGGCGGTGCTCAAGGCCCAGGTGCAGTCGGCGCGCCGCGGCGACGTGCCGACCGGCCAGGCGCTCACCGAGATCAGCGACACGGTGGAGCGCGCCACCACGGTGGCCAACCAGATGCTGTCGCTCGCCAAGGTCGAGCAGCTGCGCCAGCAGCCCGAGTGGCAGGTGCTGGACCTCGGCGAGACGGTGCGCCAGCTCGCGCTCGACTTGTCGCCGCTGATGGCCGACAAGGCACTGGACGTCGAGCTTTCGGTTGGCGCCGCGCCGATGCTGGTGTGCGCCCACCGCTGGATGCTGCAGGAACTGGCGCGCAACCTGCTGCACAACGCCATCAAGCACAGCCCGCGCGGCGGCGCGCTGCGGGTGGGCGTGCAGGCCGAGGGCGAGAGCGCGGTCTTCGTCGTCAGCGACCAGGGCCCCGGCATCTCGAACGAATTGCGCCAGCGCCTGTTCGCGCCCTTCGCAGCCGGCGACGTGGCCAGCGGCTCGGGGCTGGGGCTGGCGATCTGCCGCGAAATCGTGCTCGCGCTGGGCGGAAGCATCGCGCTCGACAACCGGGAAGGCGGCGGACAACGCCACGGGCTCGATGCCGTCGTGCAACTGCCGCTGGCCGGCGACAATCGCTGAAACCACTCACACGGGACATGGACCGCCTGCGCATCGACAAATGGCTCTGGGCCGCACGCTTCTACAAGACGCGCACCCTGGCCGCCGAAGAGATCGGCAAGAACCGCGTGCAGATCAACGGCGAGGTGGCCAAGGCCTCGCGCGAAGTGAAGGCGGGCGACCTGGTCGCGATGCGGGTCGGCGGCGGGGTCGACCGCATCGTGCGGGTGCTCGGGCTCAGCGGCCAGCGCGGGCCGGCACCGGTGGCGCAGCAGCTTTACGAGGAAACGCCCGAGAGCCTGGCTGCGCAGGCGGCCGCGCGCGAGCAGCGGCGCATGGGCAGCGAGCCGGCGCTCAGCATCTTGCAGGGGCGGCCCACCAAGCGCGACCGGCGCGAGCTCGATCAGGCCCGCCATGTCGATTGGAACAAGCGCTGGAGCGCATCGCTGGATCCAGACGAAGACTGAACATCGCTTACCCTCGGGCTCGTTGCGACAAAGGAGTCCCGCGCATGGCCAGCTTCAAGAAGTACCGCGTCGACGGCAGCCAGTTCAGCCTCGCGAGCATCGACCCCGCCGACTCGCCCTTTCTGGAAGGCGACGAGCAGGCCCAGCGGGATCGGCTCGAACAACTGGCCGGCGAGCTCGACGAGCTGCAGAACCTGCTGCATGCCGAGGGCCGGCGCAAGGTGCTCCTGGTGCTGCAGGGCATGGACACCAGCGGCAAGGACGGCACCATCCGCTGGGTGTTCTCGCGCACCTCGCCGCTGGGCGTGCGCGTGACGGCCTTCAAGGCACCGAGCGATGACGAACGCGCCCACGACTACCTTTGGCGCTGCCACGCCAACGTGCCGCGCAGCGGCGAGATCATGGTGTGGAACCGCAGCCACTACGAGGACGTGCTGGTGCCCTGGGTCGAAGGCTGGATCGACAAGGCCGAGCTGCGGCGCCGCTACGCGCAGATCCAGGACTTCGAGCGCCTGCTCGCCGAGACCGGCACGGTGGTCGTCAAGTGCATGCTGCACATCAGCAAGAAGGTGCAGCGCGAACGCCTGCAGGCGCGCATCGACGAGCCGGCCAAGCGCTGGAAATTCCAGCGCAGCGATCTGGACGTGCGCAAGAAATGGGCGGCCTACCAGCACGCCTACGAACAGGCGCTGGCCGCCACTTCCAGCAAGCACGCGCCCTGGCATGTGATCCCCGCCGACAGCAAGCGCCATCGCAACCTGATGATCGCGCAGCTGCTGGTCAAGACCTTGCGCAGCATGGAGCTCGCGGTGCCGCCCGCCGATCCGTCTCTGGATGGGCTGGTCGTGGTGTAGGACAGCGCCGCATCTTCTACGTCCTCCGACCTTCGTCTCTCCTCCAAATGGCGTATTGAGAGGTCGTGGGGGCCGGTGGGAGACTGCGTGCCTGCTCACCCCGAGCCGTCACCTACTCCAAGGATTCCCAGATGGACGTCTTGACCTCTTCCGAGCTGATGACCGGCCTTCTTTCGGCGATCGGCACCGGCATCCTGCTCGTGCTGGCCACCAGCCGGGCACCGAAGGCACTGCACGACGAGATCGCGCTGCGCGTCGAGCGCTCGATCGCGCTGATCGACACCTGCAAAGACGCGCGCACCCGCTGAGACCGCACGGCCGGCCCCTCTTCAGAGATCGGCCAGTTCCCGGTTGATCTCGCGCGCCGTCTTCAGCAGCTGCGGCACCAGGCGCCGCAGCACCTCCGCCAGTTGCCAGCGCGGCGAAGGGACCGCGATGTTGATGGCGCCGACCGGCTCGCCGGCGCGATTGGTCAGTGCCGTCGCGATCGAAATATCTCCCACGAAGATCTCCTGGTCGTTCAGCGCATAGCCCAGCTCGCGCGCCCTCGCCAGCGCGGCGCGCAGCCCCTGCAGATCGGTCACCGTCCGCTTGGTCATCGACGTGCGCTTCACGGCCCCCAGCATCGCCATCGCCTCGGCTTCGTCGAGCCTCGACAGGATCGCGCGGCCGGCCGCGCTGCAGTACACCGGCAGCCGCGAGCCCACATGCAGGTCGACGCTCACTGCGTGCAGGCTGGGAAAGCGCACGACGTAGACGATCTCCGGGCCCTCCATCTCCGTGAGGTTGACCGTCTCGCCGGTCTTGCGGTTCAGCGCCTCCAGGTGCGGGCTCGCCTTCTCGCGCAGCCGGTCGGTCGCCAGCACCGTGTGGCCGAATTCCAGCATCCGGCCCGACAGCGTGAAGGCCCGCGTGAGCGGATGCTGGCGCAGATAGCCGAGCGCATGCAGGGTGTGCGTGACGCGCTGCACCGCGCTGCGATCCAGCTGCGCCAGCGCCGCCAGCTCGGTCAGCGCGACCGCGCGCCCTGCCGCATTGAGCGCCTCCAGCACCTGGAAGCACTTGGCGACCGATGCGATGAAGAGCGAGCTGTCCAGGCCGGCGTCCGGCTTGCGCGCCTTGCGTGCGGGGGTAGCTGCGATGGATCTGGGGCGGGGCATGCGTGCCTCTCGAGTGGCGACGTCATTATTGCATTGCAATACACCGTATTGATAAACGATAGGGCACGTAATACAGTGCGGCCTTCCCCCGCGAAGCCCTCATGCTGAGACTCCCCTTTCTGATCGCCCTGCTCCCGGCCCCGCTGCCCGGCAACGACACCTCCAGCCATCCGGCGGGCGAGTTGTTCGTGTCGGCCGGGCGCCGGCGCTCCGGCTCCCATGCCGTCGTCTGAACCGCGGGTCGCCATCGTCGGCGCCGGCGTGGTCGGCAGCTGCATCGCGCTGGCGCTGCGCAAGCGCGGCGCGGCCGTCACGCTGATCGACCGCGACGAGCCCGGCCGCGGCTGCAGCTACGGGAACTCGGGCGCCATCAGCCCGGGCTCGGTGGCGCCGCTAGCCATGCCCGGCATCCTCTCTTCGGTGCCGCGCATGCTGCTGGACGAGGAGAGCCCGCTGCATCTGCCCCTGTCCTACCTGCCGAAGGCGGCACCGTGGCTGATGCGCTTCGTCGCCTCCGCCCAGCCCTCGCGGGTCGCGCTCTCGGCCGCCAAGCTGGCCGCGCTGCACACGGGCGCCCTCGACCGCCACGAAGCGCTGGCTCGCGAGCTCGGCGTGCCCGAGCTCTTCGTGCGGCGCGGCCACCTGCACCTGTACCCCGATGCACGTGCCCTGGCCAAGGACGCTGATGGCTGGCGCATGCGGCAGCACTACGGCTACCCGTTCCAGCAGTTGGACCGCGACGGCATCCTGGCGCTGGAGCCGCGCGTGGGCGAGCGTTACCGCATCGGGGTGTTCGTGGCCGACCACGCGACCATCGTCAATCCTTTCCGCTATGTGCAGGCGATGGTGCGTGCCTTCACCGCGCGCGGCGGCCGGCTGCGGCGCGAGGAGGTGCGCGCGATGACGCCACTGGACGGTGGGCGCTGGCGCCTCGCCACGGCGGGCGCGGCCGATGGCGCCGAGGACAGCTTCGACCAGGTGGTGGTGGCCGCCGGTGCCTGGTCGCGCCGGCTGCTGGACCCGTTGGGCCTGCGCCTGGCGCTGGAGAGCCAGCGCGGCTACCACGTACAGTTCCAGGGCGGACGCGACACCGTCTCGCGCACCGTGGTGCTGACCGATCGCAAGATCTTCGTCACGCCGATGGAAGACGGCCTGCGCGTGGGCGGCACGGTGGAGATCGGCGGGCTCGAGCACCCGCCCGATCCGCGTCGCGCCGCGATCCTGGAGCGCATCGCGCGCGAGACCTTCGAAGGCCTGGACGACCTGCAGACCACGCAATGGATGGGGCACCGCCCCTGCATGCCCGACTCGGTGCCGGTCATAGGTCCGGCGGCCGGCCGGCCCGGGCTGTGGCTGGCGGTCGGCCACGGTCACCTGGGGCTCACGGATTCCATCAACACCGCGCAGTCCATCGCGAGCGGCATGCTCGGAGCGCGGGCTGCCGCCCGTTGAGAAGGCGCTGCATGCGCTTGCAGGCGCCTTGCGAGCCCTTCTCCCAAATCGCTCCCAATTCGGGGACTACATTGGCTCTTGTCGGCCCTGGCCCCCTCCGTTCCTCATCTGTGAAGGGCCGACCTTGACCCGCTTCGGCGGGTCTCTTTTTTGGCGGCGCCAAACCGGATCGGGGGTGACGGGTCATGGGCACCGAAGTGAAAAGTATCAATGCAGCTCGGCGCCGCAATGCCGCGCCCGCGGTCCGCATGCCGGAAGCGTCGACGATTTAACAACGCGCGTGCATTTCTGGCGATCTCCACATCTGGCCTCCCTCGCAACAACGACACTTCGACAGGTTCGAAACGACGTTGACGACTTCGAGGACTGGACATGGAATCACCGGATCTTGAAACGGTTGAGAAGGCACGCGCCCTGGTCGAGGAAATCATTGCCGGCCGCAGTCCGATGGCGGCGGCGGTCCCCTACTTCGCGCCCACGGACATCGGCTGCCTGACGCCGGCGAGGCAGGAAGCCGAATCGCGCATCCAGGAGGAGAACGACTTCGGCAACCGCCTGCGCGCCGCCATCCAGATGAGCCTGGCGGCCGCCGCGGCCTCTTTGCGTGTCAGCGAATCCCTGATGCAGGATTTCGCGCAGCTGAGCCTTCCCGAGCGCCAGAAGGAACTCGCGCGCTGCGCCTGCGACGCGCAGGCCTGCAGGGACATCGCAGGCCATGTCGCGCCGATCCTCTCGGGCAAGGAGGCACCGAAGCTGGATGCGCTGATGGAGATCAAGAGGCTCAAGTCGGCGATCTACGAGCGCTTTGGGCGTTGGCCGGGGGGTTGAGCTTGCAGGCCGTTGAGGCCGGCAACGAGACCCATGCGTGGGCACGCGCTGGATCGAGGAGCGCGAGGCCTCATCCTGCGAGAGCGCGGATGTCGATCCGGCGTACACTGCGCTGCACCAGCATGACGCCGAGGGGGATCCAGTCCTCCAACATTCGCGCTGCACCCGATCGTCGCGCAGACCCTGGCGATATCCACGGCAGCCCCTATCTCGAGAACGCGGCTTGACCGCGTTTCTTTTTTTGGAAGGCGCACGCGATGATGAAGAGCCTTCAAGATGCCAGCGAGCGCATCTGCGAACTCAAAGGGAGCTTGATGGCGATCGACGCCCTCCTTCCCGCGCTGCTGGAGGCACTGCCGGTCGCCTCCCATGGTCACCTGGTGCGTTCGTTCGAGGCGCATGCCGAGGCCACGCGCACGGTGATGCAGCACGCTCCCCTCTTCGACCAGGTCCTTTCCACCTTCGAGCGCGAGATTGCCCGCATGCGCGCGGTGCTCGCAGGCACGGCGCCAGCCGCG
This sequence comes from Variovorax sp. WS11, assembly GCF_010499245.1. Lineage (GTDB taxonomy): Bacteria > Pseudomonadota > Gammaproteobacteria > Burkholderiales > Burkholderiaceae_C > Variovorax. The sequence continues at coordinate 121,055 of NZ_JAAGOW010000003.1, read as the reverse complement.
CCGCGCACTGCCACCGAAGCGGCGCTCCTGACCACGACGCGCGTCAGCACCTTCCAAGGGCCCTGCTCCCTGTCCGGCGCCAGCGGCTTTTTCTTTCGCCGCGACGGGCGGCTGTTCCTGGTCACCAGTCGGCATGTCCTTGCCGATGAAACGAGCAGCCACTACCCCGACCGCATCGAGATCGAGGTGCATACCGACAAGCTCAATCTGACGCGCTACGCGGCCGTTTCGGTGCCGCTGTATCGCGGGGGCCTGAGCCAATGGCGCCAGGCAGCCGACACCGCCGGCGACGTGGATGTGGCCGCCATCGAGATCGACGTCAGCAGCTTGCCTGCCCCGAGCATCCTGCATGCGTTCGGCCCCGAGCACCTCGAGCCCTCCGGTGACGTGGCCGAGGTCGGAGATGCGCTGGTCATCGTCGGCTTCCCGCTGGGCTTCCATGACACGGTGCATCATCTGCCCGTGGTGCGCAGTGCATCCATTGCCTCGGCATTCGGCGTGCGCTTCCAGCAGCAGGGCTACTTTCTGACCGATGCCCGCACCCATCGAGGCAGCAGCGGTGCCCCGGTGCTGCGGCGCATCCACCATCCGAACGCGGACAGATCGCAGTTGCCTTGGCAATTGCTGGGGGTGCATTCCACGCGCATGGACATGCGAACACGCGACCTTGTGCAGGACGAATCGCTTGGGCTCAACTGCGCCTGGTACGCGGACGTGCTCATGGCCCTGACCGAGCCCTCCAAGGCCACGATGCCAGCCTGAATCGCTCAAACGATTCCTTGCGCTGCGCTCAAGCCTCGAGCGAGCTCGCGTTCGCCGCCTCGGCCAGTTTGAACCGCCCCAACGCCCTGTAGCCGCGAGGGGTGATCGAATGAACAGTGGCCCAGACAGCCCGACAGCTGTCCCGCCACTTCGGCAACGTCGCCGTCACCAGACCGGCCGTCTGGAGCCTTGCCACCCTCTCGATGTCGGCCAGTTCGGTGACGCATAGCGGCAATGCGCTCAAGCCCAGAATGTGGAGAAGATGCATCGGCATCTGAGCTGAAGCTGGCCGGCTGGGAAGGCGTATTAACACGATCTTGCTCCGCGATGGCTCCTCTGGGTTATCGAGGAGCAATACTGGGGTCGGAAGCGAGTTGTCAAGACGCTAGGGACGGCGTGAGGCCAGTATGACCCCATTCCGTCGTTGCGTGTACTACGCATGTACGGTGAGCGCCTCTCTGGAAGGGCGTCTCACCGGGCGTGGTACACTCCGCCCTTGCTCAAGTTGCTGAGCAAATGCCTGCGCAGGCAAAGCCGGATCTCACAACGGCACGTCGAACAAGAGCTACCACGACGAGAAAAACACAAGGTGGCTCCTGCAAGTGAACATGCCGTAACGTGGGCCGCGTAAGTGCCCACGGCCAAACAAGCGAAAGCCGCCCATCGAGGCGGCTTTTTCATGTCCGATCGATCGCAGCAGTCGGCGGCATCGAGGAGCCGCCCTTGACCGGAGATGGGGCGCCGAAGCGAAGCCCCGCGAACCCGCGGACAGTTGCACGATGAGCCTTGCACCGTTCAACATCCTGCGCCGTATCATCGATACATAGGAAACGCAGGCGCGCGGAAGGCATGGGCTTGCCAGGACACCCAAGCATGGACGATGGTTGCAGACTATCCATCGCATGCACCCCGCCGGGAAGGCCAAATTGAAAGAGATCCGACTACGCTGGTCCGATGGGATTGCAAAGGACGACGAACAGCTCACCGTCGAGGGTGTGCCGGCGCACCCTGGCGGCGGGCTGTGGCATCCGGACACTTTCGACAACCGCCGGACCCTCGAGCAGATCATGGCGGCCGGCAACGAGACCTACGGCGACGGCACCCACTGGATCGAGGAGCGGGAGGCTTGAAGCGCCTGCCATGAGGGGCCCATGGCGGCGCCAGAAATGAAGAAAGCCGTTGGGTCACAACGGCTTTTCTCATTTGGATCCTGGCGGAAACGGAGGGATTCGAACCCTCGATGAGGCTCTACACCCCATACTCCCTTAGCAGGGGAGCACCTTCGGCCACTCGGTCACGTTTCCAGCAAAAAGCGATTATGCCAGCTTAAGAGGCCGGTTGATCGAGATCGAAGGCCTTGTGCAGCGCGCGCACGGCGAGCTCCATGTACTTCTCGTCGATCACGACCGAGGTCTTGATCTCGCTGGTGGAGATCATCTGGATGTTGATGCCCTCCTCGCTCAGCACGCGGAACATCTTGCTGGCCACGCCCACGTGGCTGCGCATGCCGATGCCGACGATACTGACCTTGCAGATCTTGGTGTCGCCGACGATGTCGGCCGCGCCCAGGGTGGGCAGCACCTTTTCCTTGAGCAGGTCGACGGTCTTGGCGTAGTCGTTGCGGTGGACCGTGAAGCTGAAGTCGGTGCGGCCGTCCTTGCTCAGGTTCTGGATGATGACGTCGACCTCGACGTTGGCATCGGCCACGGCGCCCAGGATGTGGTACGCGATGCCCGGCTTGTCGGGCACGCCGAGCACGGAGATCTTGGCTTCGTCACGGTTGAACGCGATGCCGGATACGACGGCTTGTTCCATGTTTTCGTCTTCCTCGAATGTGATCAGGGTGCCCGAGCGGGCCTCTTCCTTGATGTCGATGTCCCAGGGCGTGAAGCTGGACAGCACCCGCAGCGGCACCTTGTACTTGCCGGCGAACTCGACAGAGCGAATCTGCAGCACCTTGGAGCCCAGGCTCGCCATCTCGAGCATCTCCTCGAAGCTCACGGTGGTGAGGCGGCGCGCATCGGGTTCGACACGCGGGTCGGTGGTGTAGACGCCGTCGACGTCGGTGTAGATCAGGCACTCGTGCGCCTTCATCGCCGCCGCGATCGCGACCGCCGAGGTGTCGCTGCCGCCGCGGCCCAGCGTGGTGATGTTGCCGGCGTCGTCCACACCCTGGAAGCCGGTGATGACCACTACCTTGCCGGCGTCGAGGTCGGCGCGCACGCGCTCGTCTTCAATGCTTTCGATGCGAGCCTTGGTGAAGGCGCTGTCGGTCCTCACCTGCACCTGCCAGCCGGCATAGCTGACCGCCTGCATGCCCTCGGCCTGCAGCGCGATCGCCAGCAGTGCCGACGAGGCCTGCTCGCCGGTGGCCGCGAGCATGTCGAGCTCTCGGTTGTGGTCGTCGTCGACCTTGCCGGGTGCCAGCTCTTTGGCGAGGCCGAGCAGGCGATTGGTCTCGCCGCTCATGGCGCTCGGGACCACCACCATCTGGTGGCCGGCGCGCGCCCACTTGGCGACGCGCTTGGCGACATTTCGAATGCGCTCGGTCGAGCCCATCGACGTGCCGCCGTATTTGTGAACGATCAATGCCATGGGTGAAGTCAAGGAGAAGGATTCGGATGCCTGCCGCAGTGCCGGCGTCCGGGGGCCCTGTCGTATGCCTGGGGTGCCAGTTCAGCGCAAGGCTGCAGGCTGCGACGGAGGCCGGGCATTGTACCAACGCAGAATGTCGCCCTCGCGCTGGACGTAACCGTCCGCAACCTTGAGGCGGATGCGGTGGCCGCGGGTGCTGCAGGCCTCGATCTGGTCGAGCAGCTGTTCGAGCTGGGCCTCGCTGGGCACCGCGTCGTGCTCGCGCTTGAGCCAATGGCGCAGCACGTTGGCGAGCCGCCCGCGCGGCAAGCTGCGCAAGGCTTCCAGCGCGGGCGGCGAGCCCGCGGCTGCGCTGTCCGAAGCGGCGACCTCGGCCAGCAGCCGCGAGGCCTTGGCGGCGTTGCGCGCCGAGCGCGCGAAGGTCTCGCGGAACTGCGGCAGCGTCGCGGCGAGCGCCGGCAGCAGCTGCAGCCGGATCCGGTTGCGCGTATAGCGCAGGTCGGCGTTGCTGGGGTCGTCGATGTGGGCAGTGCCGCTCCCGGCGATCCACTCGCGCAGCGCCACGGCCTGCACTTCCAGCAGCGGCCGATGGAAGTTCACGCCATGCCGCTGCATCCGCTGCGGCATGCCGGCCAATCCATCGAGGCCGGCGCCGCGGCTGAGCGCGATGAGCATCGTCTCTACCTGGTCGTCCGCATGCTGGGCCAGCGCCACATCGCCCAGGCCGTGTGCCCGCGCCAGCGCCGCCAGCGTCACATAGCGCGCCCGGCGCGCCGCGTCTTCGGGACTTTCGCCGGGCGCGTGCCGCGCGTCGACGTGGCCCACCTGCAGCGGCACGCCCAGGGCCTCGCAGGTCGCACGGCAGTGGGCTTCGAAATCATCGGCCGCCGCTTGCAGGCCGTGATGCACGTGCAGCGCCTGCACCTGCCCGGGCCACTGGCCCGCAGCGGCGTGCAGCAGCGCGGTGGAGTCGGCCCCGCCGCTGTAGGCGATGCCCAGCGGCAGCGGCGCCGCCCAGGACGCAAGCGCGAGGGCGGCGGGATTCTCCATCGGGATTGGCGGGCTGCAGGCAGCCCGCGAAGGGCTACTTGGCGCTCTCGGCCTTGGTGTCGGCGAAGCGGCCGTAGCTCTGCAGGCGCTCGTAGCGGCGGTCGAGCAGCTCCTTGGGCCGCAGATCGGCGACCTGGCGGAAGGCATCGTTGAGCGCGCGCTTGAGGAAGGCGGCCATCTGGCGGTGGTCGCGGTGCGCACCGCCGACCGGCTCGTTGACGATCTTGTCGACCAGGCCCAGGGCCTTGAGCCGGTGGGCGGTGATGCCCAGCGCGTCGGCCGCTTCCTGCGCCTTGTCGCTGGTCTTCCAGAGGATGGAGGCGCAGCCTTCGGGGCTGATCACCGAGTAGACCGAGTACTGCAGCATCAGCACCTGGTCGCCGACCGAGATGGCCAGCGCGCCGCCGGAGCCGCCCTCGCCGATGATGGTGACGATCACCGGCACCTCGAGCTGCGCCATCTCGAAGATGTTGCGCCCGATGGCCTCGGACTGGCCGCGCTCCTCGGCGTCGATGCCCGGGTAGGCGCCCGGCGTGTCGACGAAGGTGAAGACAGGCAGCTTGAACTTCTCGGCCGTCTTCATGAGCCGCAGCGCCTTGCGGTAACCCTCGGGCTTGCTCATGCCGAAGTTGCGCGCGGTGCGCTCCTTGGTGTCGCGGCCCTTCTGGTGGCCCAGCACCATGCAGGGCGTACCGTTGAAGCGCGCCAGACCGCCGACGATGGAGAGGTCGTCCGCGAAATGGCGGTCGCCGTGCAGCTCGACGAAGTCGGTGAAGATCTCGTGGACGTAGTCCAGCGTATAGGGGCGCTCCGGATGCCGGGCGATCTTGGTGATCTGCCAGGGCGTCAGGTCGCTGTAGATTTCCTTGGTGAGCTGAAGGCTCTTCTTGCCGAGCTGGTCGATCTCTTCCGAAATATCGACCGCCGATTCGGTCTGCACATAGCGCAGCTCTTCAATCTTGGATTCGAGCTCTGCGACGGGCTGCTCGAAGTCGAGAAAGGTTCGTTTCGCCAACGTCTTCTCCTCTTGTCAGTATGCGACCACCGGCAGGGGGTCGAGCGATCGCCAAATATACCAAGTCGCGACGCTGCAGTATGGGGCCCAGGCGACGGCGACCTCGCGCGCGTCGCTGCGGCTGACGGGATCGCCCGAGAAGTAGCTGCGGCTGATGCCCGTGATCAGCCCGGCATCGTCGAGCGGCAGCACGTTCGGCCGCATGAGGTGGAAGATCAGGAACATCTCGGCGGTCCAGCGGCCGATGCCGCGAATCGCGACCAGCTCCGCGATGATCATCTCGTCGGACATGTCTTTCCAGGCATCGACGTGCACGGTGCCGGAGTCGAAATTGAGCGCCAGGTCGACCAGGTACTCGACCTTGCGCGCTGACAGACCGGCCGCGCGCATGTCGTCGACCTTGAGCTTGAGCACGTTCGCCGGCGTCATCTTGCGCGGCAGCTCGGCGAAGCGATCCCACACCGATTGGGCGGCCTTCACCGAGATCTGCTGGCCGACGATGCTGCGCGCCAGCGTGGTGAAGGCGTCGCCGCGCGACTCCAGGCAGGCATCGCCGAACTGCGGAATCAGCCGCTTCATGACGCGGTCCTTCCGCGCCAGGTACTTGCAGGCCTCTTCCCAGTAGGGCGGCGTATGGATTTCGATGAGGGGGGACTTCTTGGCGGGAGGCATTGTTGTTCTCATGCCCTCACTTGACGGTGGTCCAGGTGGTGCCGGTCGGCGAATCCTTGAGCACGATGCCCTGGGCCAGCAGCTCGCCGCGGATGCGATCCGCCTCGGCGAAGTTCTTCGCCGCCTTGGCCTCGGCGCGGCGCGCGATCAAGGCCTGGATCGAGGCATCGTCGAGCGTGCTGCCGGCCTGCAGGAAGGCCTCGGGGTCGGCCTGCAGAAGCCCAAGGCAGGAGCCCAGCGCCTTCAGGAGGCCGGCGGCGTGGGCCGATTTCGTGCGGTTCACTTCTCCGGCCAGCTCGAAGAGCACGGCCACTGCCTCGGGAGTGCCGAAGTCCTCGTCCATCGCGGCTTTGAAGCGGGCGGCATGAGGGTCGGTCCAGTCGATGGCGACCTCGGCCGGCGCCACCAGGTGCAAGGCCGTGTAGAGCCGCTTGAGCGAGGCACGCGCGTCGTCCAGGTGCACGTCGCTGTAGTTGAGCGGGCTGCGGTAATGCGCGCGCACGACGAAGAAGCGCACGGTCTCGGCATCGAACTCCTTCAGCACGTCGCGGATCAGGAAGAAGTTGCCCAGGCTCTTGGACATCTTTTCGTCGTCGATGTTGATGAAGCCGTTGTGCATCCAGGTGCGGGCCAGGGGCTTGCCGTTGGCGCCCTCGCTTTGCGCGATCTCGTTCTCGTGGTGCGGGAACTGAAGGTCCATGCCGCCGCCGTGGATGTCGATGGTCTCGCCGAGCAGTTGGCAGGCCATGGCCGAGCATTCGATGTGCCAGCCGGGACGGCCCGGGCCGAACTCGCTGGCCCACTTCACCTCCTCGGGCTCGGTGGGCTTGGAGCTCTTCCAGAGCACCGGGTCGAGCGGGTCGTCCTTGCCGTCCAGGACGGCCACGCGCTCGCCGGCATGGAGCTCGTCCAGCGACTTGCCGCTGAGCTTGCCGTAGCCGGGGAACTTGCGCACCGCGTAGTTGACGTCGCCGTTGGTCGAGCGGTAGGCCAGGCCCTTCTGCTCCAGCGTGGAGATCATCGCCAGCATCTGCGGCACATATTCGGTGGCCCGCGGCTCGTGCGTGGGCCGCTCGATGCCCAGGGCGTCGGCGTCCTCGTGCAGGGCCTGGATCATGCGGTCGGTGAGCGCGCGGATGCTCTCGCCGTTCTCCACGGCCCGCCGGATGATCTTGTCGTCGATGTCGGTGATGTTGCGCACGTACTCGACCTCGAGGCCCGAGGTCTTGAGCCAGCGCTGCACCACGTCGAAGGCAACCATCGAACGCGCGTGCCCGAGGTGACAGTAGTCGTAGACCGTCATTCCGCACACGTACATGCGCACCCGCCCGGGTTGCAGAGGAGAAAAATCCTCCAGTTCACGCGACAGCGTGTTGTAGATGCGAAGACTCATGAGACAGGGGAAATGCCGAATGCGCCCACGCGACATGGGCGAGCGACAGAGATTTTTTCAGGGGTGAGGATGCTATGGCAACGAGAGGATGAAGGGAGCCCCTCGGCTACAATCCCGCGTCAGTATAAACGGCCGGTCCCGTTATTTTCCCTGGTGTTTGCGAGGCCCGCGTTCCTCCCCATCTCTCGAGGCTCATGAAGCACGCCGCTGCCCCCTCCCCCTCCTCCATCCCGCGCTTCCTGTCGGTTCTGTTGCTCGCCTTCGCGGCCGTTGCGGCACATGCCGACGACTACCTCGATGTCAACACCCTGCTGCGCCAGGGCAAGGCGGCCGAAGCGCTGACCAAGGCCGACGCCTACATCGCCGGCAAGCCGCGCGACCCGCAGATGCGCTTCCTGCGCGGCGTGATCCTGACCGAGCAGGGCAAGCAGGCCGAGGCGGTCACGGCCTTCACGCAGCTCACTCAGGACTTTCCCGAATTGCCCGAGCCCTACAACAACCTCGCGGCCCTCTACGCCTCCCAGAGCCAGTTCGACAAGGCGCGCGCGGCGCTGGAGATGGCGATCAAGCTCAATCCGAGCTACGCCACTGCGCACGAGAACCTGGGCGACGTCTATGCCCGTCTCGCCGGTCAGTCCTATGGCCGCGCGCAACAGCTCGAGACGAGCAACACCAGCATCGCGCCCAAGCTCGCGCTGATCCGCCAGCTGTTCAGCGCGCCGGGCAGCGCCACGCTGCCGGCAGCGCCAGCCGAGGCCCGCAAGCCGGTGCGCCGCTAGCCTGCTGCCTTTGGGCGCGCGGTCGTCCAGGCGCCTTTCTTTCAGCCCGTTCTACTTCACACCATGCACACTCTTTCCCGTCGCACGGCACTCATCCTCGTCTCGACGCTGAGCCTGGCAGGCGCCGCGTGGGCGCAACAGAGCGCGCCGCGCGTCAAGCTCGCTACCTCGGCCGGCGACATCGTGGTCGAGCTCACGCCCGACAAGGCGCCCAAGACGGTCGAGAACTTCCTGCAGTACGTGCGCGACAAGCATTACGACGGCACGGTGTTCCACCGCGTGATCGACGGCTTCATGATCCAGGGCGGCGGCTTCACGCCCGAGCTGCAGCAGAAGCCCACGCGCGCGCCGGTCCCGCTGGAAGCGAGCAACGGCCTGAAGAACGACAAGTACACGATCGCGATGGCGCGCACCGCCAATCCCAATTCGGCGACCTCGCAGTTCTTCATCAACGTGAAGGACAACGCGATGCTCAACGCCCCCAATCCCGACGGCCACGGCTACACCGTGTTCGGCAAAGTGGTCTCCGGCACCGAGGTCGTCGACAAAATCCGCGCCGTGCGCACGGGCAACAAAGGCGGCATGCAGGACGTGCCGCTCGAAAGCGTCACCATTCAATCCGCCACCGTGGCGAAGTAAGCAATCAACAAGGAGCCGTCATGAGCAATCCCCAAGTCGAACTGCACATCAAGAACCAGGGCGTCATCACGCTCGAATTGGACCAGGACAAGGCGCCGAAGTCGGTCGAGAACTTCCTCGCCTACGTGACCAAGGGCCACTACGACAACACGGTGTTCCACCGCGTGATCCCCGGCTTCATGGTGCAAGGCGGAGGCTTCGAGCCGGGCATGTCGCAAAAGCCGACGGGTGCCGAGATCCAGAACGAGGCCAACAACGGCCTGAAGAACGACAACTACACCGTGGCCATGGCCCGCACCAGCGCGCCCCACTCGGCCACCGCCCAGTTCTTCATCAACGTGGCCGACAACGGCTTCCTCAACCACACCGCGCCGTCGGCGCAGGGCTGGGGCTATGCGGTGTTCGGCAAGGTCATCGACGGCAAGGAAGTGGTCGACAAGATCAAGGCCGTGAAGACCGGCCGCAAGGGCTTCCACGACGACGTGCCGCTGGAAGACGTGATCATCGAGAAGGCCGTCGTCAAGGGCTGAAGATGACGGCTTTCGCCGAGCTCGTGGCTCCCGCGGCGTGGCGCACGGTCGACCTCATCTCCGACCTCCACCTGCAGTCCTCGGACCCGGCGACCTTCGAGGCGTGGCGCGGCTACCTGCAGACCACGCCGGCGGATGCCGTCTTCATCCTCGGCGACCTGTTCGAAGTCTGGGTCGGCGACGATGCGGCAGCCGAGCCCGGCTTCGAGGCGCAATGCGCCGAGGTGCTGCGCGAGGCCGCTGCGCGCCGGCCGCTGTTCTTCATGCACGGCAACCGCGACTTCCTGCTCGGCGCCGCCTTCGCCGCGCAATGCGGCATGCAGCTGCTCGACGACCCGACCGTGCTGGCCCTGCATGACCGGCGCTGGCTGCTCAGCCACGGCGATCTTCTCTGCCTCGAGGACACCGAGTACCTGCGCTTCCGTGCCGAGGTGCGGACCGCCGCGTGGCAGGGCGCCTTCCTCGCCCGCCCGCTGGCGCAACGGCGCGCCCTGGCCCGATCGATGCGCGCGCAGAGCGAGGACCGCAAGCGCAGCCCCGGCATGGTCTGGGCCGATGTCGATGCCGATGCCGCACGCAGCTGGCTGCGGCAGGCCGGCGCGACGACGCTGGTCCACGGCCACACGCACCGGCCCGCGGTCCATGCGCTCGGCGACGGCCTCCAGCGCCTCGTGCTGAGCGACTGGGACCTCAAGGCCCATCCGGCCCGCGCGCAGCTGCTGTGCCTGTCGAGCGCAGGCCCGCAACGCGTCGATCTGCGCTGATGTTCGGTTGGCTGCGCGGCCTGCGCACTCCGCCCCCGATCCCCGAGCCCGCATGGCGCGCGACCCTCGCGCGCTACCCTTTCCTTGCCGATCGGCCCGGTGCCGACCTCGAGCGCCTGCGCCGCCTCGCGGCGGAGTTCCTGCGCGACAAGGAATTCCACGGCGCCCACGGCTTCGTCATCACCGACGAGGTCGCGCTCGCCGTGGCGGCGCAGGCCGTGCTGCCGGTGCTGCACCTGACGGGCGGCCTGCGCTGGTACGAGGATTTCGTCGGCATCGTGATCCACCCTTCCGAGGCCGTGGCCCGGCGCAAGACCGTCGACGAGACCGGCGTGGTCCACGAGTACGACGAGATCCTGGCCGGCGAGGCGATGGACCGCGGCCCGGTGATGCTGAGCTGGCAGGACGTGCTGGCCGGCAGCGTCACGCAGGACGCGGGCTACAACGTCGTGATTCACGAGTTCGCCCACAAGATCGACATGAAGAGCGGCGCGGCCGACGGCTGCCCGCTGCTGCCGGCCGGATTTGCGGGCACGACGAGCGCGCGCGCCGCGCGCATTGCCTGGTTCGCGGTGCTGCAGCCGGCCTACGAGGGCTTCCGCGAGAAAACGATCGTCGCCGAGCGCTTCGGCGGCGAGGCGCCGTGGCTCGATGCATACGGCGCCACATCGCCGGGCGAGTTCTTCGCCGTGGCCTGCGAGGCCTATTTCGTGAACCGCGCGAAGCTGGCGTCGGAGTTCGCCGGCCTGGTCGCGCTGTTCGACGAGTTCTTCAGGCGCCCGGCTTCACTGGCCTAGGCGCCCTCCTCCCTCACTTGCGCAGCAGCGCCTTGAGCGCGTTCTGAAGCCGGCGCGCCAAGGCGGAGTCGTGCGCCGCCGCGAGCACCGTGCCGGCGTCCTGGCCCCAGGTCTGCGCCGGGGCGGGATCGCCGCGCCGCGTCAGCAGCTTCAGCTGCAGGGCGCGACGCGCGTCGAGCTGCTCGGCCGGCGTCGGCACTTCGGCCGCCATCTCCAGCCGAAGCAGGGCCTCGGCGGCATCGTCGGCCTTGGCCGAGGGGCCGGAGGTCAGGGCCTGCGACCACTGCCCGCGCACGGCGGGCGTGACCGCGCGGCCCAGCTCCTGCACGCTGGGCAGCTTCGACGCATCGCGCTGCTCCCACGCGCCCAGCACCTGGGTCAGCGCCTCGCCGTGGGCCTGGGCGGCGAGCTTGCGCAGGGCCTGCTCGGCGCGCTCCAGTGCATCGCGCTGGGCGCGGAAGGCGGTGTCGCCGAGGCGGGGGCCACGCTCCTCGCGCGGCGGACGGTCGCCGAAGCGGCCGGCGCCCGGGCCTCCTCGGTCGCCGGCGCGGCCGGGCGGGCCACTACGGCTGTCGCGGCGATCGCCGCCGAAGCGGCTGTTGCCGCGCCCCATGGGCGCTGCTTCGGCCTTCTTGTTGCCGGGCCGGTCATCGCCGCGCACCGCGATCACGGGCTTGGGTGCCGGCTTGGGCGGCGCTGCGGGCGCCGGTGGGGCCTCAGCCTCGGCGGCGTCGGTGCGGGCCGAGGCATCGGCGCCATCGGCAGGCGCCACCAGGTCGGGCGTTGGCGCCGCGGCTTCGGCGGCGGCCGACGGAGGCGAAGCCTCGGCATCGCCCGACGCGGGCGCCTGCTCGGCGCTCTCGCCGAACTCGGCGGCCGCCTGACCGGGCGCCACGACCTCGGTCGCTCCAACAGAAGGCCCGTCGGCCGCTGCAGTCTTCGGTGCGGGCGGTGCGGGCGGTGGCGCCTCGCCGCGCAGGGCGCCTTCGAGCCGAGCCACTGCGGCGCGAATCTTCTGCGCATCCCCCGTGGCATTCGCGGCTTCGAGCGCCTTCGAGGCGTCGAGCACGTAGCGGTCGTGCTCGCTCATGGCGGCGGCCGCCTTCTCGCGATCGGCGGTCTTCCGGTTGAAGGCCTCGTCGATCGGGGCGCGGAAGGTGTCCCACAGTTTTTGTTCCTGGCGGCGGTCCAGCGGCACCGTCTGCGCCTCGGCCTGCCATCGCTGCTGCAGGGCTTTGACGGCATCGATGCGCAGCATCGGCGCGGCGCCGAGCTCCGTGGCCTCGGCGATCATGGCCTGACGGCGCTCGATGCTGGCCTTCTGCTCCAGCTCGAAGGGCGCGCGCGCTGTGCCGAAGGCCGCGTTCCATTGGGGCTGCAGTTCGGCGAACACTTTTTCGCCCACATGGCCGGCGTCGCGCCAGCGATCGGCGAACTGGTGCAGCGCGCGGTTGTAGGCCTTGAGGTCGGTGTTGCCGGCCTGCGCCTCGGCCCAGGCCTTCACCTCCTCGATCAGCGCCAGGCGCTGGGCGCGGTGCTCTGCCGCATCGGCACGCACCTTGTCGAGCCAGGCCTCGACCACCTTGTGAGCCTCGTTGCAGGCCTCGTCGAAGCGCTTCCACAGCGCGTGATTGGGCACGCCACCCTGGTCGGCCTGCTTCCATTGCTCGCGCAGGCTGCGCAGCGTCTCCTGCATCTTGCGGCCGCCCAGGGCCTGGCCCTCGGGACGCTTGAGCAGGCTTTCGGCCTTGGCCACCAGGTCCTCGCGCACCTTGTCGGCGCTCCAGCGCTGCCAGCCTTCGAGCTCGCCGGCAGCGACCAGGGCCGCATGCACGCGGGCTTCGAGCGGGGCATCGACCATCTTGCCGTGCTCCTTGAGCACCGCGCGCAACGCTGCGGCGGCGCCGGCGCTGGCCTTGCCATGGCCCTCGGCGGTTTCCTGCTCGAGCTTGGCGAGTGCGGCCTCCACGGCGGCCTGAGCTGCAGCCCGCTTCTCGGGATCGACCTTCGGCGCCGGTGGCTTCTGCGCGGCGGGAGGCGCCGCTTCGGGTGCGCCGCCGCGGGCCACGCGCAATTCGTCGGCCCACACCGGCACGGGCGGCAGGGGCGCCGCCGCATCCTCGGCGGCAGCCACGGTCTGGCCCAGCGCCTGGTGGAAGGCATCGGACACGACCAGCAGTTGCGCCTTGGACGACTCCAGCTGCGGCGCGAACTTGGCGTCCAGGCTGGTCCAGTTGCCGTCGGCCGCGATCTCGGCGGCCTGCTGCTGCCAGTGCGTCACGTCGGCGCGCAGCGCTTCTTCAGCGGCCTGGGCGTCGCGCCAGCCTTTGGTCGACAGCACCTCGAAGCGCTGCGCCAGCAGCACGGCCGCTTCGCGGTGCACCTGGGCGCGGTGCTGCAGATCCTCGATGCCCTTCACTCGCTCGGCCAGGCGCGCCTTGAAGCTCGCCAGCGGCTCGCGCGACAAGGGGGCGCCGGCCTTGGCTGCATCACGCTGCCAGGCCAGGGCATCGGCAATGTTGAGCTTGGGCTGGGCCAGCAGCGCCTCGGCCTTCTGGGCCCATTCGGCAGCGATGGCCTCCTGGCCGCGGGCGCGCTTGAGCTCGTCGAGCTTCTCGCGCAGGAGGCGTGCGGCGCCCTTGTCGCGGCCGCTCAGTTCCTTGAACACCTCCTGCATTTGCTCGGGCGCCGGATTGCCCGCCAGCCAATCGCGGATGCGCTGGGCACGCTCCCCCGAGGTCGGTGCAGTGAAGGCGCCGCCCGTCATCGTGTCGAGGGACTGGAGGTCGTGGGGCTTGGTCGAAGTTGAAGTCACTGCGCGAATAAAACCTGATCTGTGGAGGAAAAGCGAAGGCGCCGGCATTTTGCCGGCGCACTTCGCCATTTTCGCCGAGTTGCGGCGCGTGGGGTCAGCGGGTGGCCAGATTCAGCTCCGCGCCGGGTTTCCAGTTGGCGTCTCCACCCTTGGTGCGTACCGCGCCGAGGAACAGCCGCTCGCTGGGCAGCTTCTGCGCCAGCAGGTAGTCGCGCACGGCGGCGCCGCGCTCGACGGCCAGCTGGCGCATCGACTCCTCGTCGACCGGGATGCTGGCCATCAGCAAGTCTTCCATTTCCTTGACCGGGACGTCCTTGGCCAGGCCGACCATGTTGCGGGGTTTGGTCTTGAGGTCGGAGCGTTTGTACACCGCGGCCAGCAGATCGGGGTATTCGGCGTCGGTAACCGGCGTCACGTCGGCCGCATTCTGGTTGCTGCGCACCGCCGCGCGGCGCTTCTCGGACTGAGCGAGGTCGCGCACGCGCTGCCGCTGGTAGGCCTCACGCTCCTGCTCAATGCTGGAGGTGCCCACCACCGTCATGCGCAGCGCGGGCCGGTCGGTGAGCGCCTTCGCGACCTTGTCCAGGCCCTGTTTCGCCTCGGTGGACAGCGCAGCGCTGCCGGGCGCGAAGGTGATGGTGCTCGAATCCCCGCTGCCGCCGCCGAGGCCGCCCGTCAGCAGCGCGAAAGGCGCGGTCGCAGCCTTGGCGATCAGGTTGACGATCGCCTTCAGGATCAAGGGGCCGATGCTGAACTGCGGGTCGTTGAGGGAGCCGCTGATCGGGAAGTCGATGTCGATCACGCCGTTGCGGTCGGCCAGCAGAGCGACGGCGAGGCGCACCGGCAGGCTGTTGGGCGCGCCCTGCACTTCCTCGCCGAACTGCAGCTGGTTCAGCACCAGCTTGTTGGTGGCGGTGAGCTGGCCATCCGGCGTGATCTTGTAGCTCACCTCCATGCTGAGCTTGCCGCGCTCGATGCCGTGGCCGGCGTAGCGCACCGAGTACGGCGAGAGCGGGGGCAGATCCAGCTCGCGCATCTTGGCGGTGATGTCGAGCTCCAGCGGCTTGGCCAGCGGGTTGAGCTTGCCGGTGATCTCCAGCGCGGCCGTCTGCTGGGCCTTGCCGCGCAGTTCGAGGTCGGCCAGCGCCGGCCTGTCGCCCTGCGGCTTGGACGAGAAGGCGCTGAGCTTGCCGGTCAGCTCGCTGAGGTCGGCCGAGTAGTTGGGCTTGACGAACAGGTCGCTGAAGTCGATGCGCCCGTTGACCAGGTTCATGGGGCCGAAGTTGATGACCGGCGCGGGACCGCCGCTCTCGGTCGCCGGCGCCTTCGCCGTCGCCGCGGGGGCGGCGGCAGCAGGCGGGGGCGCACCGCCGACCATCGCCTCCGCGGACACCGGGGCGCCGCCGGAAGGCGCCGCCTGTTTCTTGGCGGTCGTGGTCGTGGTGGTGCCGCCGAGGCTGCGCCGCGTGCTGGCCTCGCCGGCGGGCGCTGGCGCCGGCTCTCCGGGCTTCTTGGTGAGATCCTGCAGATTGAGGCGGCCCGTCGGGTCGATGATCACGCGCGCGAAGAAGTCGGTCAGCGTGGTTTCGCGCACGTCCACCGCCAGCGGCGCCTGGGGCACCAGATTGACCTGCAGCCCGCGCAGGTTCAGGGTCTTCCAGCTCAGCAGCTGGTTGCTGCGATTGGCCTGGCCGGGCGATTGGGTCAGCGTCGCGCTGTTGGCGCGGAAGTCTTCCAGCGCCGTGTCGCCCGCCAGTTTCACGCTCATGCCGGCTGGCGTGGCGCTGTACTTGACCGTACCGCGATAGCTGGCAAAGGCGCGCCGGATGTCGATATTGAGCGCGTCAGCGTAGTAGGCCTTGAAGGCGTGCGCCGGGACGGAGGCCACTTCCAGCCGGCCCTCGGCCGCCACCGGCTTGAGCGCCACCGTGCCCTTGTAGTCGAAGCGCCCCGCTTCCGCACGGCCGGCGGCGATGCGCCCCGACAGCTGCAGCGGCGAGGCGGTGGCAGTGTTGGGCGCGATTTTCTGGGCGTTGACCTTCAGGGCACTGATTTCGAAGGCCACCGGCGTCGCCCCCGCCTTGTCGGAATAGGACAGCGCACCGTTGTCGACCGCCACGGTGCCGATGGACAGCTCCCAGGGTTTGGTGTTGGCATCGGCGGCAGGCACCTTCGGATTCTTGGGCGCGGCGGCCTTGGCCTCCGTGGCCGCGGCCTGGCTGCCGCCCGGCGGTGCCTTGAGCCAGCGCTCGAACATCCAGCGCTTCTCGTTGTCCCGCTCGACAAGCACCTTGGGGCTGTTGGCGCTGAACGAGGCGATGCTCAGCGTGTGCTTCGTCATGTCGACTTCGGCATCGGCCAGCTCGAAGCGCCCCACGCTGGCCAGCGCGGTCTTCGCCTGCGTCAGCGCCAGCCCGTCGACCGCGACCCGCTTGGCCTTGAACTTCAGGTCGGGCTGATTCCAGGCGACGTCGATCTGGCCGCTGAGCTTGCCGTCGAGCGTGGGCTCCAGGCTCTGCGCCAGGTACGGCGCTGCTAGCGACAGCGGCAGGGCCTCGACCTCGGCCTGCACCTTGGCGACCTTGTCGGTCGCCTCGCCGCCGAACTTGAGTGCGGCGCCGCCCACGGCGGTGGAACCGCTGAAGACGGCCGGCTTCTCCATCGGCCAGGCGATGGCGCTGGCGTCGATCTGGAGCTGCTTCATGTCGACCGCCGCCGCCGGCTGGATGCTCTGGTCGCGCCATCCGATCTCGCCGCCGGACAGGGCCAGCTTGTCTACCTGCACGCGCCAGCCAGGCGCCGCGGCCGCTGCGGGCTTGGCGCCGGCCTCGCCGTTCGGCGGAGCATCGGGCGGCGGCGCCTTCTCGGCTGCGCCACCGCCCGGTGCGGCGGGCAGCAGGTTGAGCCGGCCGGCCGCGTCGCGCGCCACCACCAGCTGCGGCGCTGCCAGTGCCACCTCGCTCAGGTGCAGCACACGCTCCAGCGGGCGCACATCGGCCAGCGCCACTTTGAGCGAGTCGAAGCGAAGCAGATCGCGCGCCTTCGAGTCGGCAAGCTGGATACTGTGCGCCGCCACCGTTCCGGTGATCTTGAGACCGGCGGTGGCTGTCTGGACGAAATCGATCTTCAGGTCCGCGTCGAGTTTGCCGGCCTGCAGGGCGACCGGCAGGCCGCCGGGGATGTAGCCCAGGTAGTGCACCAGGTCCAGGTCCTTGAAGCTGATCTGGGCGTCGGTCTTGCGGTCGTCGGCGAAGGGCGTGCTCGCGGCCGCCGAATCGAAGGCGCTGCCGTTGAGCACGAAAGCCAGCTTGGGCTCGGTCTTGATCGTCCGCTGCGAAGGGAGGTTGCTCAGGAACGGCACCTTGAGCACGAAGTTGCGCAGCTCGTGCTTGCGCTTGACGGCCTGGTCGTCGAAGTCGACCGACCCGTTGGTGATGGCGATGTTGTAGATCGCGAAGCGCGGCGGCTCGCTCTTGGGCGTCTCGGGGGCGCTGGCGAGCTTGGCCAGGATGTCGTCGATGTCGTATTTGCCGTCCGCCTGGTGGGTCAACAGAATGGCGGGGGCATCGACGCTGATGGCGTCGATCACGGGCGCCAGCCGCACGATCGACTGCAGTTCGGCGTCGGCATAGATGCGCCCGACGGATAGTTGCGGGCGGCTGCCGTCGGCGGTCGCGATGCGCAGGTCGTCGAGCGTGAGCTCCAGCGTCCAGGGCTTGAAGTCGATCTTGCCGACCGTGACCTGGCGACCGAGTTTTTCGCTCGCGATCTTCTGGATCTGGCTTTTGGCGATCGGCGGGACGGCGAGCCAGGCGAGCGCCCAGAGCGCGAGCAACACCAGCAAGGCCAGCACCGCCCGCCGCACCCACTTGTTTTGTTTCAGCGAAGCAGCATTCATCGGAGGGCGAGTTTGCCCCAAACCGATGGAGCTTCCCAGAAACTAGAAAGCCCGGCTGCCTGACTTGATGTCTGGCCTCCGGGCTCGATGGCGGGCGCCACGCCCATGCCATCTTTTCGCTCGACCGGAAGTTGGATTGTTCCAGTCATGCTGGCAGCAAGAGATTGCCACCATGGGGCCTCGGCCTCTGAACCGTTCGATGGATCTCTCCCGGTTACCGGACCTCGGTTAAACGCCTGAAACCTCAGGCAACCTCAGGGTAGGCCTGCTGTCACGAGATTGCAAAATAAGCTTTTCAATGGGCCAGCGCAGAGCGATGCACGCCCTTTCCAAAGCTCACAAATAGCATAATTTGTCAGTTCCTTATGCTTGACCGGGTATTAAGCGCCTCCTAAAATCCGCCCTACCCGAACGCCCATTGCCGGCCGGGTTCTGTCCTACACCCGCCGCCGAATTCTTTCGGCTTAATCAGGCGGCCGCGCTCTAACCCCTCTCGCGCGGTACCTGATTCGTACCAATCCACAAGCGCCGCCGCCTTCGACCACCGCCTTCCGGCGCTGCGACCCAGGTGCCGCACAGAAGGAGGAAGAGCGATGAAACAGGCGTTTGCTGCCACAGCCCGAGGGCTGCGGACTTTCACGTCCGACGTGGCCGAAGGCTTTTTCGAAGTGACCCACAACGGCTTTGCCCTGCTCGGGCTCGCCACGGTGTTCGCCGTGCTGGCGCTGGCCGCGCGGCCGGACCTGCGCCAGTCGGGCGAAGAACAGCTCATGGGCTGGCTGCAGGCGCGCAAGCCCCCGGCCGAACCCACCATCGACCTCGAGCCCACGGCCATCGACCGAACCACGGCCGCCAGCCCGCATGAACTGCCGAAGCCGCAGGCCGCGGTTGCCTACTGGCTGAGCAAGAAGTACCGCGTGGCGGTCGAGCCGTTGAGCGTCCTGGTGTCCGAGGCCTTCGAGCTCGGCAAGCGCTCCAAGCTCGACCCGACGCTGATCCTGGCCATCGTGGCGGTCGAGTCCAGCTTCAACCCCTTCGCCCAGAGCCAGGTCGGCGCCCAGGGCCTGATGCAGGTGATGACCCGGGTGCATGGCGAGAAGTACGAAAGCGCGGGCGGCACCCTCACCGCCTTCGACCCGGTGACCAACATGCGGGTCGGCGTCAAGGTGCTGCAGGAATGCATCGCTCGGGCGGGCTCGCTGGAAGGCGGCCTGCGTACTACGGGCGTGGCCAACCTGCCGGACGACGGCGGCTATGGGGCAAGGTGATGGCAGAGCATGCGCGCCTGCAGCAGGTGATCGCCGGCCGTGCGCCGCCCTCCACCGCCCCCACCCCCACGCCACCCGGCATGCGTGCGCAGCCCTCTGCCGGTGGTGGCGCCCGCCAAGCCGGAAGGCACCAGCGCAGAACGTGGCGCTGGCATCGGAGCTCTAGGCTTTTTTGCGGCGGCGGCCGAAGCCGTCGGCTACACTCCCACGGCGCGCGACTGGCGATAGGCGCAGCCCTCTTCAGGTGCTGGCGCTGACGTGGATGACCACTGGGAAGCGTGCCGCCTGCGGTGCCAAGCAGGCGTTCAGCCGTTCGCCTGGGCAGCCCTTGTTTGGTTGAAGAACAAGGACCATCGTTCTCAAAGGACTGCCATGTACAACCGGAACATCCTGGTCGAACAAGCCGACCCCGAAATTTGGGCCGCCATTCAAGCCGAGCACACTCGGCAGGAACAGCACATCGAGCTCATCGCGAGCGAAAACTACGCCTCCCCGGCCGTCATGGCTGCGCAAGGCTCGCAACTCACCAACAAATACGCCGAGGGCTATCCCGGCAAGCGGTACTACGGCGGCTGCGAGCATGTCGATGTCGCCGAGCAGTTGGCCATCGACCGCGTCAAGCAGCTCTTCGGCGCCGATGCGGCCAACGTGCAGGCCCATTGCGGCGCCTCGGCGAACGAGGCGGTGATGCTGGCTTTCTTGAAGCCCGGCGACACCATCATGGGCATGAGCCTGGCCGAAGGCGGCCACCTGACCCACGGCATGCCGCTCAACATGAGCGGCAAGTGGTTCAACGTCGTGAGCTACGGCCTGAACGACAAGGAAGAGATCGACTACGACGCGATGGAGCGCAAGGCACACGACGCCATGCCCAAGCTGATCATCGCCGGCGCCTCGGCCTACTCGCTGCGCATCGATTTCGAGCGCTTCGCCAAGGTGGCCAAGGACGTCGGCGCGATCTTCATGGTCGACATCGCCCACTACGCCGGCCTGGTCGCCGCGGGCGTGTACCCCAACCCCGTGCCGCACGCGGACGTGGTGACCTCCACCACCCACAAGAGCCTGCGCGGCCCGCGCGGCGGCATCATCCTGATGAAGTCGCAGCACGAGAAGGTCATCAACAGCGCGATCTTCCCCGGGCTGCAGGGCGGGCCGCTCATGCACGTGATCGCGGCCAAGGCCGTGGCCTTCAAGGAAGCGCTGTCGCCGGAATTCAAGACCTACCAGCAGCAGGTCGTGAAGAACGCGCAGATCGTCGCCGAGACGCTGAGTGCGCGGGGCCTGCGCATCGTCAGCGGCCGCACGGAAAGCCATGTGATGCTGGTCGACCTGCGCGCCAAGGGCATCACCGGCAAGGAAGCCGAGGCGGTGCTGGGCAGCGCCCACATGACCATCAACAAGAACGCCATCCCCAACGACCCCGAGAAGCCAATGGTGACCAGCGGCGTGCGCATCGGCACGCCTGCCTTGACCACGCGCGGCTTCAAGGACGAGGAGGCGCGCCTCACCGCGAACCTGATCGCCGATGTGCTGGACAACCCGCGAGATGCCACCACCATCGAGGCGGTGCGCACCAAGGTGCACGCGCTGACCAGCCGCTTCCCGGTCTACCGCTGATCACCCGCATGGCGTCCGCATGAAGTGCCCTTTCTGCGGTCATCTCGAAACGCAGGTCGTCGAGACCCGCGTGTCGGAGGATGCCGACTTCGTGCGGCGCCGCCGCCAATGCGGCACCTGCGAAAAGCGCTTTACCACCTACGAGCGGCCAGACGTCAACTTCCCGGTGGTGGTCAAGAAGGACGGCAGCCGTGCCGACTTCGACGCCAAGAAGGTCCGCGCCTCGATGATGCTGGCGCTGCGCAAGCGGCCGGTGAGCATCGAGCAGATCGACCATGCGCTGCTGCGCATCGAGCAGAAGCTGCTGTCCAGCGGGCTGCGAGAGATCGAATCGACCAAGGTCGGCGAGCTCGTCATGCGCGAGCTCAAGCGCATGGACAAGGTGGCTTACGTGCGCTTTGCTTCGGTTTATCGCAGCTTCGAGGACGTGGACGAGTTCAGGCAGTTGCTGCGGGATATTTGATCAGCGCCAGCAGTCACTGGGCACCAAGCCGGTCTTGGCGTTCACGATACCCCGGACCCCTTTGTTGTCGAGTTGCAGTGTGCCGCAGCGATCTCCCTGCATCGACCCCGTCGGCACGGCCTCGAGACTGAAAGAACTGTCAGCCCGCGTGCCGGCGACGAAGCCAATCGTGTAGTTCTGCGCACCTTCTCGTGGCACCGTTGCCAGCGTGCCCGGCAGATTCATGTCTGCGGTCGCCCCGATCGCACGCTTGATATGAAACTGTCGTTCTGCGAATAGAAGCGCTGCATGTACTGCGCCGCTTCCATGAGCTGTGCGCGCGCCTCGGCGCGCTTCGACTTGCGCACGGATTCAAGATAGCTCGGATAGGCAATCGCCGACAGGATGGCGACGATCGCGACCACGATCATCACCTCGATGAGGGTAAAGCCGCGTTGGCGCCGGCGTGTTTGGTTAATCATTGTCATTGCCAGCTCAATACGGAGGAGGCGTGGCGATCTGCCGCCACTGGCGCTTGATTGGCGTTCCTCCCAGCTTGACCTTCTTGGTGGAATCCTCGCCCAGAGGACTTCCGGGTGTTCCCGGCCCTTCAAGCCGGACCTCGGAACTTCCGGGAACCCGCACAATCCGGCGCTGCCCGATCGATGAGAAATGCGTCACGGCGGCATTGGCGTTGTCCGCAGCCGTGAACAACCCGTCATTGTTGGTATCGAAAGTCGGGCCGTCCTGGCTGGGCGCACCCGTGAAGGGATCGAGCACGAAGGTATAACCCTGGGGCTGCATCGCAGCGCAACCGGTGGCCGTGCCGCCGGGCACCATGGTGCCGAAGAGCACACGACCCGATTCGATCTGCGGCGCGTCGATCTGCCGCTGGCCGGGGGCGATAGTCAGTCGGATCTTCCAGCCGCGCTTCTTGGCGGTGTCGCCGGTGCCGTAGTCCACGCTGTTGCTGCTGATGGCGTAGTAGTCGCCAGTCCTGTCACTGATCGTCAAAGGGGTGATGGTCTGCGTCACCAGGGCGGCGGTTGTTACATCACCACTCAGCGTTGGCTTGTCCCAGATGCCATAAAGACTTTGCTCGCCCGTGCTGGACGCGTCATCGCTCTCGAACAGCTTGCCCGTTCCTGCGAGGACCATGACGCCGCCGAGCGGATGGGGCAGCACGGTGGGCGCGGCCGTGATCGGCTCTGGCTTATTCGCGCTGTTCGACGCACCGAAGAACGGGGTGTTGGAAAAAGCCACTCCCCATTCAGAACGATTGGCGGACGAAAAATCAAACTTCCAGATAAAGCCCAAGAGATCACCCGCATAGGCGGCCACAACGCGCTTGTTGGCGTCGCGTACCAGCTTCACGCCACCGAGGCCAGCGGAGGAGCTGCTGAAAGCTGGGCTCAAGACCTTGATGCGCGCGCCTGTCCGCGCATCTATCACATACAACCGGGAACGTCCGCTGGCGCTGCCAAAGCCATTGCCGGTGATGATGACCGAGGTGCCGTCTTGCATGATGCCGGCCTCCGGCGCCTGCAGCACATGCCCCAGCTCGCTGTAGTCCGGATTGTTACTGTTGATTTCCCACAAGATGTCGGCTGCGCCGGGCGCCGATTGCTGGGCAGTCAGCGCTGTCGGATTGCCACTCGTTGGCATGGACGGAACGGGCACATTGATCGCAAACAGGTTCTTCGCGCCCGCCCCCCCGGTGCCGACGACCAGGTTTCGCCATTTGCTGGCGGTGTTGTCGTAGACATCGACCTCGGTCAAGGGGCCGTCGACAAAATACTTGTGGTCATAGGCGGGAATCGCCAAGTCCTTGAGCTGCCCCAGCACGCTCCGAGGCACGAAGGCAAAGCTTTCAGCGCCACTTTCTGCATTGAACGCATGCAGCATTCCGTCATTGGCACCCACGAAGAGTTGAGGCGTGCGGAACTTCTTGCTCTTCAAATAGCGCAGATAGCTGCTCTGCCCAGCCGTGGTGGATGGGAGGAAGTCGTACTGACTGTCTGCGAGGTCTTTCACCAGCACAGGAGTGGAATTGATGATATCGCCCAGTACCGAGATCCTCTTGCGGTAGGTGTTTTGCTCTTCGAACCGCTCTCCGCGCACATAACCAATCAGCTTGGCGGGCTCGGCGACACCGGTGTTGGCGGCTACGGAAAGTTCGGAGGTGCTGGGATCGATCCAGAGAATCCAGATGTCGGTCGCCAGGGTGTTCTTGGTGTCGCGCCGGACATAGGCATCTCCGCCTGGCAGGCGCTGCTGAAGGTCTTTGACCCACTCCGCCATGTCCTTCGCCGCCATCTCGGCGACGGTGCAAGCCGTGTCGATAGCGCAGGACGGTGCCGTGACTGTCGCCGTGGAATAGGCCGAGGCCCGTACATAGCCATCGCTTTGAAAGCCTGCGACATTGCCACGCATGCGCTCCCCGAGATCGGAGGCCAGTGCCATTCCGACGGACTGGAACTGGGCCATCTTCACGTACTGTTGCGCCGCGGCGGCGAGACCACCGAGCGCCAGCAGGCCGAAGGACATGATCAGGATGGCGATGAGCACTTCGAGCAGCGAACTTCCGTCTTGATGCATGCGACCCGCATGGGAGCGCGTTCTCAGCGTGATCATGATCCACACTCGCCAGAAGCGACGCGCCCCCTCCCTCCAACGCTTATGCAGACGACACGCGCCGCCGAAGAAGGGTCGGAGGGGGAGGTCAGGGCGAAGCTGGTTGCAAATCTGAGTGTTCCAGTCGGCCGAAACAGGAGGCTTTGGTAGCTGGCGCTGGTTTGCTGGAGCGTGCCGTTTTTCTCGAGGCTGCCCTGCACGCGCAGCAGGACATCATCCTTGCTCGAATCGAAGCCGCCGTCGCTGTCGAAGTCCGCGAACACCAGCCAGCCGGTGTTCCACGCGAGGTTCGAACTGCACGTTGGCGTGTTGGTCTCGGCTCCGGTGCTCCGGCACACGATGACGGGGAAGCCCCGCTTGATTGCCTCGGCTCGCGCAAAGGCGAGGCTGCTCGTCAGGCTATCGAGGCTCTCGTTGACGCCGTTGCGCTCAATCAGCTTGCGCATCGACGGTGCGGCGAGCCCCACGAGAATGGCGGAGATCGCAATCACGACCATCGATTCCACCAGGGTGAAACCGCCCTCCCTGCGCCGGGGTGCGCCTGGCATTGGCTTTGACGAGTAGAACAATCGCTTCATGACGAGCCGGACTTCCTGTTGACGGACCACCAAAACTCCTGGTGAATTGGACACAGGCATGACCCACATCCGCCGCCCGACAAACGGCGCAGATTGACCACTCATCCAGGAAATGTCGCGAACTGTTTTTCTCTTGGAGAGAATCCGAGGCATTGATCGAAAGAAAGCATGAGCCTTCAACCCACGGCCATGGCCGAAGCCATCGAGCTGGCTCGACAAGCCAGCCTCGACACCGCACCGAACCCACGCGTCGGCTGCGTTCTCCTCGACGAGCGGGGCGGCGTGATCGGCCGCGGCGCCACGCAGGCCGTGGGCGGCCCGCATGCCGAGGTGATGGCGCTGCGGGATGCGCGGGCCAGGGGCCTTTCGGTGACCGGCGCCACGGCCTTCGTAACGCTGGAACCCTGCTCCCACCACGGCCGCACGGGCCCCTGTTGCGATGCGCTGGCGGCGGCCGGGGTTCGAAAAGTCGTGGCCTCGCTGGCCGATCCCAATCCGCTGGTGGCGGGCCAGGGCTTCGAGCGCCTGCGCGCGGCCGGAATCGATGTCGAAATCGGCCCCGGCGCCGAGGAAGCCCGCGAACTCAACCTCGGCTTCTTCAGCCGCATGATCCGCAAGACCCCCTGGGTCCGCCTCAAGGTCGCCGCCTCGCTCGACGGCAAGACCGCCCTGCCCGACGGCACCAGCCAATGGATCACCTCCGAAGCCGCGCGCGCCGACGGCCATGCCTGGCGCGCGCGCGCCGGCGCCGTGCTCACAGGCGTCGGCACCGTGCTCGAGGACGATCCGCGGCTGGATGTGCGGCTGGCCGAAACGCCGCGCCAGCCGCCTCTGGTGGTGGTCGACAGCCAGTTGCAGACGCCTCCTGCCGCGCGCATCTTCGAGCCCGCCCGGCCGGTCTGGATCTACGCCGCAGCCCCGGATGCGGCCGCGCAAGCCGCCCTGGAAGCCCGGGGCGCCACGGTTCGCTACCTCCCCAATCCCCACGGCAAAGTGGATCTCGCTGCCGTGCTGCGCGACCTCGGCGTGCGCGAGGTCAACGAGCTCCATGTCGAGGCCGGCCACAAGCTCAACGGCTCCCTGCTGCGCGAGGGGCTGGTCGACGAACTGCTGCTCTACCTCGCCCCCAAGCTCATCGGCGAGGGCCTGGGCATCGCGAATCAGCCCCACGCAGACGGTGCCCTGACCCGGCTGGACCAGGCCCTGGCCCTGGAATTCAAGTCCTTCGAAGCCCTCGGCCCGGACATCCGGATCATCGCCCGCATCGCCGGCCGGGACCGCTTCTAGCCCGCCCCGCCGGGGCGGCTTCGCATCTCTGCGAAAATGCCGCGATGTTCACCGGAATCATCACCGGCGTGGGGCGCATCGCCGCCGTCCACGACCTCGGCAGCTCTTCATCCCACGGCAAACGGCTCGGCATCGCGGCGCCCGCCGGCTACCTGGACGACGTGGGCCTCGGCGACAGCATCGCGCTCAACGGCGCCTGCATGACCGTCACCACCCTCGATCCCGCGCACCAGCTCTTCACCATCGACATCTCGGCCGAATCGCTGGACAAGACGGCCGGCCTCGCCGAGCCCGGCGCCCGCGTCAACCTCGAAAAAGCCCTGCGCGCCAGCGACCGCCTGGGCGGCCACATCGTCTCCGGCCACGTGGACGGCATCGGCACCGTCAGCCGCTTCGCCCCGGTGGGCGAGAGCTGGGAACTCCGGGTGCTGGCGCCCCAGGCCCTGGCCCGCTTCCTCGCCTACAAGGGCTCGATCACCGTCAACGGCGTGAGCCTCACCGTCAACAGCGTGAGCGACGGCCCCGAAGGCAGCGAGATCAGCATCAACCTCATCCCCCACACCGTCGAGAACACCGCCCCTCGGCAGCCTGAGGCCGGCAGCCGCGTCAACCTCGAGATCGACACGGTCGCGCGCTACGTGGAGCGCATGCTCCAGGCCGGCGCCCTGCCCTCCACCCCCAAGGACACCACCCCATGAACGCCACCGTCACGCCCATCGGCGCCCCGCGCAGCAGCCTGACGCCCGCGCCGATCTCCCCGGTCGAGGACATCGTGGCCGAGCTGCGCGCCGGCCGCATGGTCATCCTGGTCGACGAGGAAGACCGCGAGAACGAAGGCGACATCGTCATCGCGGCCGACCACATCACGCCCGAGGCCATCAACTTCATGGCCCGCCATGCCCGCGGCCTGATCTGTCTCACCCTCTCGCGCGAGATGTGCGAGCGGCTGCAGCTGCCGCCCATGGTGGCGCGCAACGGCGCCAAGCATTCGACCGCCTTCACCGTCTCGATCGAGGCGGCCGAGGGCGTGACCACCGGCATCTCGGCCGCCGACCGCGCACGCACCGTGCAGGCCGCCGTCGCGCCCAATGCCGTGGCTGCCGACCTGGTGCAGCCCGGCCATATCTTCCCGCTGCAGGCGGTCGACGGCGGCGTGCTGATGCGCGCCGGCCATACCGAGGCCGGCGGCGACCTCGCCGCCATGGCCGGCTGCTCGCCGGCCTCCGTGATCTGCGAGGTCATGAACGAGGACGGCACCATGGCCCGCCTGCCCGACCTGCAGCTCTTCGCAACCGAGCACGGCATCAAGATCGGCACCATCGCCGCGCTGATCGAGCACCGCAGCCGCACCGAAACGCTGGTCGAAAAGGTCGGCTGCCGCGAGATCCAGACCGCCTGGGGCTGGTTCACCGCCCACGCCTTCCGCGACAAGCCCAGCCACGGCGTGCACCTGGCGCTGGTGCGCGGCAAGTGGAACGGCGGCGACACGGTGGACGTGCGCGTGCACGAGCCGCTTTCGGTGCTGGACGCGCTCGAGGTCAACCGCTCGCTGCACTCCTGGAGCGTCGATGCCAGCCTGGCCCACATCGCGGCCCAGGGCAAGGGCGTGGCGGTGTTCCTCAACTGCGGCGAGACCGGCGCCGAGCTGCTGTCGCAGTTCGACGGCACCGCGCGGCCCGCGCAAGCGCCGGAGCGCGGCCGCATGGATCTGCGCAGCTACGGCATCGGCGCGCAGATCCTGCGCGAATGCGGTGTGCACCGGATGAACCTGCTGGGCACGCCGCGCCGCATGCCCAGCATGGCGGCAGGCTACGGCCTGGAGATCGCCGGCTACCTCACGAAGGACGAGAAATGAACAACCACCCGGGAAGGCAGGAACACTGATGCAGGACGCGAACAAGGGCAGCGCCGCCGCGCTCGACGGCAAGGGCCTGCGCATCGGCATCGTGCAGGCGCGCTTCAACGAGGACATCACCGACGCGCTGGCCAAAGCCTGCCTCGGCGAGCTAGAACAGCTCGGCGTGGTGGCCGACGACATCGACCGGATGAGCGTGCCGGGCGCCCTCGAGGTGCCCATCGCGCTGCAGGCGATGGCCGAGCGCAAACGCTACCACGCGCTCATCGCGCTGGGCTGCATCATCCGCGGCGAGACCTACCACTTCGAGCTGGTGGCCAACGAATCCGGCGCCGGCGTGAGCCGCGTCGCGCTCGACCACCGCATTCCGGTCGCCAACGCCATCCTCACCACCGAGAACCTCGACCAGGCGCTCGCACGCCAGACCGACAAGGGCCGCGACGCGGCGCGCGTCGCGGTCGAGATGGCGCGCCTTCTCGGGTCTGCCACCAGGCCCTGATCCACTTCTTCATGACCGACGACACCAAGACCAGCGGCGAGCGGCCGCGCCAGTCGCGCACCGGGCTCACCAGCACGGGCGCACGCAAGGCCTCCGCCAAATCCACGCGCAGCCGCGCGCGCGAGTTCGCGCTCCAGGCGCTCTACCAGCATCTCGTGGGGCGCAACGACGCCGTCTCCATCGACCAGTTCACCCGCGACCTGGCCGGCTTCCACAAGGCCGACGCGGCCCACTACGACGCCCTGCTGCACGGCGCCATCGCCGCCGCGCAGGAGCTCGATGCGCTGATCGTGCCCCTGCTCGACCGCAAGCTCGAGGAGATCTCCCCCATCGAGCACGCCGTGATGTGGATCGGCGTGTACGAATTTCAGCACTGCCTCGACGTGCCCTGGCGCGTGGTGCTCAACGAATGCATCGAGCTGGCCAAGGAGTTCGGCGGCACTGACGGCCACAAGTACGTGAACGCGGTGCTCAACGGCCTCGCGCCGCAGTTGCGCCCCGCCGAGGTGGAAGCCGATCGCGCCAGCGGCAAGGCCAGGCCATGAGAATTTCGAAGCGCGCCGAGCGCATCGAGCCCTTCTACGTGATGGAGGTCGCCAAGGCGGCCTCGGCCGTCGCACGCGAGGTCGCGCACACCGACCGGCCGATGATCTTCCTCAACATCGGCGAGCCCGACTTCACCGCACCGCTGCCGGTGCAGGAAGCGGCCCTGCGCGCCGTGCGCGCCGGCGCCACCCAGTACACGCACGCGACCGGCCTCGAGGTGCTGCGCGAGCGCATCAGCGGCTGGTACCGCGAGCGCTTCAACGTCGACGTCCCTGCCCGCCGCATCGTGGTCACGGCCGGCGCCTCGGCCGCGCTGCAGCTGGCCTGCCTGGCGCTGATCGAGGCCGGCGACGAGATCCTGCTGCCGGACCCCAGCTACCCCTGCAACCGCCACTTCGTGAGCGCCGCCGACGGCCGCGCGGTGCTGATCCCGACCACGGCCGAGGAGCGCTTCCAGCTCAGCGCCGCCAAGGTCGAGGCCGCCTGGACCGAGCGCACGCGCGGCGTGCTGCTGGCCTCGCCCTCCAACCCCACCGGCACCTCGATCGAGCCGGGCGAGCTGCGCCGCATCCACGAGGTGGTGACGCGGCGCGGCGGCATCACGCTGATCGACGAGATCTACCTGGGGCTGTCTTACGACGAGACCTTCGGCCAGAGCGCGCTGGGCATCGACGACCAGATCATCAGCATCAACAGCTTCAGCAAGTACTTCAGCATGACCGGCTGGCGCCTGGGCTGGCTGGTGGTGCCCGAGGCGCTGGTGCCGGCGGTCGAGCGGCTGGCGCAGAACCTCTTCATCTGCGCGAGCACGGTCTCGCAGCACGCGGCCCTGGCCTGCTTCGAGCCTGAGAGCATCGCCGAGTACGAGCGCCGCCGCACTGAGTTCAAGGCCCGGCGCGACTGGTTCATTCCGCAACTCGAGGCGCTGGGCTTCAAAGTGCCGGTGGTGCCCGACGGCGCCTTTTACGCGTGGGCAGACTGCTCGGCCTTCGGCGAAAAGCTGGGCATCGCCAACAGCTGGGACTTCGCCTTCGAGGCGATGAGGAAGGCCCATGTTGCCATCACGCCCGGCCGCGACTTCGGCTCGGCCGAGACCGCCCGCTTCGTCCGCTTCTCGACCGCCAGTTCGATGGCGCACCTGCAGGAGTCGGTGGAGCGCCTGCGGGCCTGGGCGGGTGCCGCCGTTCCCGCATGAGCTTTGCCTTTCCGATCCGCGTCTATTGGGAGGACACCGATGCCGGCGGCATCGTGTTCTACGCAAACTACCTCAAGTACATGGAGCGCGCCCGCACCGAGTGGCTGCGCTCGCTGGGCATTGCGCAGCGCCGGCTGCGCGAGGAAACCGGTGGCATCTTCGTCGTCAGCGAAACCCAGCTCAAGTACCACCGGCCCGCCCGCCTCGACGACGAGCTGCTGGTGACCGCCGAGCTGCGCCAGATCGGCACGGCGTCCCTGATAATCGGCCAGCGCGTGCTGGCCCGGCCAGCCCACGCCCCCACTGCCGATCCGACGGCCGATGCCCCGGTGCTCTGCGAAGGCAGCATCCGCATCGGCTGGGTCCACGCCGACACGCTGCGGCCCGCGCGCATCCCGGCGCAGGTTTCGGGAACCCTTGCGCGCCATGCGGGCTCCATGTCTCAACCCCAGAAGTCATGAATCAAGAACTCTCGATCCTTTCCCTCCTGCTGCATGCAAGCCTTCCGGTGCAGCTCGTCGTGCTCCTGCTGATCGTGGTTTCGATCGCCAGCTGGGCCGCCATCTTCCGCAAGTACTTCTCGCTCAAGCGCACGCGCTCGCTCAATGAAGACTTCGAGCGCGAGTTCTGGTCGGGCACCAGCCTGAACGAACTGTTCTCGTCAGCCGCCCAGCACGCCAAGTTCGCCGGCCCCATGGAGCGCATCTTTGCCTCCGGCATGCGTGAGTACCAAAAGCTGCGCGAGCGCCATGTGTCCGACGCCGTCACCCTGCTCGACGGCGCGCGCCGCGCGATGCGCGCGAGCTTCCAGCGCGAGCTCGACGCGGTGGAGCAGAACCTCTCATTCCTCGCCACCGTCGGCTCGGTCTCTCCCTACGTCGGCCTGTTCGGCACGGTCTGGGGGATCATGCATGCCTTCACCGGCCTGGCGGCGCTGGCGCAGGTGACGCTTGCGACCGTGGCGCCCGGCATCGCCGAGGCGCTGGTCGCCACCGCGATCGGCCTGTTCGCCGCCATCCCCGCCGTGGTCGCCTATAACCGCTTCGCCCGCGAGATCGACAAGATCGCCATCGGCCTCGAGACCTTCATCGAGGAGTTCTCGAACATCCTGCAGCGCAACCTGACGGCCCACGTTGTCAACCCATCGCAGATGGGCCCGGCCACGGTGCGCTGAAAGCCGGAGAAAGCACCATGCCCGCCATGTCCTCCCGCGGCCGCGGCCGCCGAACGATCAACGAGATCAACATGGTCCCGTTCATCGACGTGATGCTGGTGCTGCTGATCATCTTCATGGTCACGGCGCCGCTGATCACGCCCAGCGTGATCAACCTGCCCACGGTGGACCGCGCCAACAAGCAGCCCGACCGGCCGGTCGAGATCGTGATCAAGAGCGACGACGAGGTCCAGATCAAGAAAGACGCGTCGACCGGCACCGGCGCCCTCTCCATCCCCATGACCCAGATCGGCAGCGCCGCGCGCACCGCGCAGAGCGGCGATGCGCAGCGCCCCGTGGTCATCAGCGCCGACAAGTCGGTCAAGTACGAGACCGTTGTCAAGGCCATGAACCAGCTCAAGGCCAGCGGCATCGAGCGCGTCGGCCTGTCCGTGCAGACCACGGGCGCCAAGTAAGCCATGTCGCTGGCCGCCGACCGTCCCGAGTTCGCGCCGCCGCCGCAGCGCGGCACCTTCCGTGCAGTCCTGCTGGCGCTGATCGCCCATGCGCTGCTGATCATTGCGCTGACATGGGGCGTGAGCTGGCGGCGCGAGGCCGAGAACGACGCGGTCGAGGCCGAGCTGTGGTCCTCGACCATCCAGCAGCGGCGCCGCGCGCGTCGCGCCCACACCGCCGCCGCCCGCACCCGCCCTTGCGCCGGCACCGCCGCCGCCTCACCTCCTCCGCCGCCGCCCCAGGTCGCGCGGCCGCCTGAACTCCGCGCCGCCGCCACCCAGGCGCCCGACATCGCCCCTGGAACGCGAGAAGAAGCTCGGCGAGCAGAAGGAACGCGAGCGCGAAGAGGAAGTGGCCAAGCTGCAGCAGCAAAAGAAGCTCGAAGCCGCCCGCAAGGCCGTGCAGGAAAAGAAGGAACAGGAAGCCAAGGAGCGCGAGCGCACCGAGGACGAGGCCGAGCGCAAGAAGGAACAGCAGCAGAAGCTGGCCGAGGCCAAGAAGAAGCAGGAAGCCGAGGCCGCCAAGAAGAAAGAGGCCGAAGCCAAGGCCGCCGCTCAGGCGTCGGCTGACCGCGCGGCCACGCTCAAGCGCATGCAGGCCATGGCCGGCACGGGCGGCGAGGGCAACGCCGCACGCTCGTCGGGGCCCTCAGGCAGCTACGGCGGCAAGGTCGCCGCCGCCGTGCGGCCCAATGTGGTGTTCCCCGAGGCGGAGCTGGTCAGCGGCAACCCCGGCGCCGAGTTCGACGTCCGGCTGGCGCCCGACGGCACCATCGTCGGCACGCCGACGCTGGTCAAGACCAGCGGCCTGCCGAACTGGGACGAGGCAGCGCTGCGCGCGCTGCAGAAGACTGAGAAGCTGCCGCGCGACGTCGACGGCACCGTGCCGCCGCGCCTGATCGTCACGCTGCGTCCGAAGCGCGGCTGAGGCAGCCCTGCACGCGCTCCGGCAGCGCCGCTACTCGTACACCACCGAGGCCTTCCCCGCCTCCGCCTGCGCCATCCAGCTGGCCAGCGCCGCATCGGTCGGGAAGAACTTCGCTCGCTCGCCCAGCTGCAGCTCCACCTGCGCCCCACCGCGCGCCATCGACAGGCGCACCGCCAGCCCTTGCAGCAGCTCGCCGTGCTCGCTCTGCTCGGTGCGCGGCGGGAACTCGCGCACCAGCCGCGCGATGTCCGGCGCCTTGCCGTTGACCGCCACGCGCAGGAACTTGCCGAAGCGACAGCGCGCGGTGGCCAAGTCCCACACCTGCTGCACCTGGAAGCGCGCCTCGAAGCCGCCGCGGCCGGGCTGCAGGCGCCCGCTGACGATCACCAGCTCGTCGTCCTTCAGCGTGTTGCGGTTGTTGTTGATCAACGCCTCGTCGGCGGTGGCCTCGATGGAGGCGGACTTGTCGTCCAGCTTGAAGATCGCCAGCCGGCCGCGCTGGCCGTTGATCACGCGCATGTCGCTCACGATGCCGGCGATCACCTGCTGCTCGCGGCTGTCGATCAGGTCGTCGATCTCGCGCTTGCAGAAGCGCCGCACCTCGTGGGCCACTTCGTCGAACAAGTGGCCCGAGAGGTAGAAGCCGATGGCCGTCTTCTCCAGGGTCAAGCGCTCCTTCACGCCCCAGGGCGTGGCGTCGACCAGCTCGGGCTCCTGCGTGGCCGAGCCGTGCTCGCAGTCGCCGAAGATGTCGACCTGCGACGCGTTGGCCTCGGTGGCGCTCGCGAACTCGAAGGCACGATCGATCGAGGCTACCAGCGCCGCGCGATTCTGCTGCAGCGCATCGAAGGCGCCGGCCTTGATCAGCGCCTCCACCGTGCGCTTGTTGATGCGCTGGCGGTCCACCCGCACGCAGAAGTCGAACAGGCTCATGAAGGGCTCCACCTCCCGCGCCCGCACCACCGCCTCCACCGCCAGCTGGCCGGTGCCCTTGACGGCGCCCAGGCCGTAGCGGATTACCTTGTCGGTCACCGGCTCGAAGCGGTAGTTGCCGCGGTTCACGTCCGGCGGCTCGAAGGTCATGCCGAAGTTCTTCTGCGCGTCCTCGAACAACACCTTGAGCTTGTCGGTGTCGTCCATTTCCACGGTCATGTTGGCGCAGAAGAACTCGGCCGTGTAGTGGACCTTCAGCCAGCCCGTGTGATAGGCCAGCAGCGAGTAGGCGGCCGCATGCGACTTGTTGAAGCCGTAGCCCGCGAACTTCTCCATCAAGTCGAAGATCTCGTCGGCCTTCTCCTCGCTGATGCCGTTCTTGGCCGCGCCCGCACGGAAGATCAGCCGGTGCTCGGCCATCTCCTCGGCCTTCTTCTTGCCCATCGCGCGGCGCAGCAGGTCGGCGCCGCCGAGCGAGTAGCCGCCCAGGATCTGCGCGGTCTGCATCACCTGCTCCTGGTAGACCATGATCCCGTAGGTCTCCGAGAGCATCTCTTCCACCAGTGGATGCGGGTACTCCACCGGCTCGCGGCCGTGCTTGCGCGCGACGAAGCTGGGGATCAGGTCCATCGGGCCCGGACGGTACAGCGCGTTCAGCGCGATCAGGTCTTCCAGCCGCGTCGGCCGCGCGTCCTTCAGCATGCCCTGCATGCCGCGCGATTCGAACTGGAACACGGCCTCGGTCTTGCCCTCGGCGAAGAGCTTGTAGGTGGGCGTGTCGTCGAGCCGGATGTTCTCGTAGGCGAAGCCCTCCTGGCCCTTGTGGCGCTGGACGATGAAGTCCTTGGCGATCTCCAGGATGGTCAGCGTCGCCAAGCCCAGGAAGTCGAACTTCACCAGGCCGATGGCCTCCACGTCGTCCTTGTCGTACTGGCTTACGGCCGAGTCGCTGCCCGGCTGCTGGTAGAGCGGGCAGAAATCGGTGAGCTTGCCCGGCGCGATCAGCACGCCGCCGGCGTGCATGCCGATGTTGCGCGTCATGCCTTCGAGCTTCTGCGCCAGCTCGACCAGCATGCGGACTTCTTCCTCCTTCTCGATGCGCGCCGCCAGCTGCGGCTCCATCTCGATCGCGTAGTTGTTCTTGTCGCCCTCGATCTTCGGCACCGGCGGATACTGAAGCGTCACCGACATGCCCGGCTTGTTCGGGATCAGCTTGCTGATGCCGTCGCAGAAGGTGTAGCTCATGTCCAGCACGCGGCCCACGTCGCGGATGGCGGCGCGCGCGGCCATGGTGCCGAAGGTCGCGATCTGGCTCACGGCGTCGCGGCCGTATTTGTCCTTCACGTAGTCGATCACGCGATCGCGGTTGCCCTGGCAGAAGTCGATGTCGAAGTCGGGCATCGACACGCGCTCGGGGTTCAGGAAGCGCTCGAACAGCAGCTTGTATTCGAGCGGGTCCAGGTCGGTGATCTTCAGCGCATAGGCCACCAGCGAGCCGGCGCCCGAGCCCCGGCCCGGGCCCACCGGGCAGCCGTTCTTCTTGGCCCAGTTGATGAAGTCGCCCACGATCAGGAAGTAGCCCGGGAAGCCCATCTTGAGGATGGTGTTGATCTCGAACTCGAGCCGCTCGACGTAGCGAGGCCGCTCGGCATCGCGCTTGGCCGCATCGGGGTACAGGTGCGCGAGGCGTTCCTCCAGGCCCTCGAAGGAGGCATGGCGGAAGTACTCCTCGATCGGCATGCCGTTGGGCGTCGGGAAGTCGGGCAGCCGCGGCTTGCCCAGCGTGAGCGTGAGGTTGCAGCGCTTGGCGATCTCCACCGTGTTGGCGATGGCGCTCGGCACGTCGGCGAAGAGCTGCGCCATCTCGGCTGCGGACTTGAAGTACTGCTGCGGCGTGAAGCGGCGCACGCGGCGCGCGTTGCCGAGGATCTCGCCCTCGGAGATGCACACGCGCGCCTCGTGCGCCTCGAAGTCCTCGGCGGTCGCGAACTGCACGGGATGCGTGGCGACCACCGGCAGGTTCAGGCGCGCGGCCAGTTGCACTGCGGCCACCACGTGCGGCTCGTCCTCGGGACGGCCGGCGCGCTGCAGCTCGATGTAGAAGCGGTGCGGGAACAGGCCCGCAAGCTGCAGCGCGACCTCGGCCGCGCGCTCGGCCTGGCCCTGCAGCAGCGGTGCGCCCAGCGGGCCGGCCTGCGCGCCCGACAGCGCGATCAGTCCGCCTTGGAGCTCTTCGATCCAGGCCAGCTTGCAGACCGCCTGCGCCTGCCCGCGGCCCACGTTCTGGGTCCAGGCCCGCGCCAGCAGCTCGGAGAGGTGCAGGTAGCCTTCGAAGTTCTGCACCAGCAGCAGCATGCGCGTGAGCACGCCGGGCTCGGTCCCCAGGCCGTCGACGAAGACCTCCGCGCCCAGCACCGGCTTGACGCCCTTGCCGCGCGCTTCCTTGTAGAACTTGACGCCGCCGAAGAGGTTGTTGAGGTCGGTGATCGCCAGCGCGGGCTGCTTGTCGGCGGCGGCGGCCTTGACGACTTCATCGATGCGATTGGTGCCGTCGACGACGGAGAACTCGGTGTGCAGGCGCAGGTGAACGAACATGGGCCCGATTGTAGAAAGCCCCCTTCCCACCCTGTGAGTTGGTCATCCCTACAATCCGCCCCCGTGCAAGAGATTTTGAATATCGCGGCCTACAAGTTCGTCGCCATCGAGGACGGCGAGGCCTTGCGCGACGCGCTGCGCGCGCGCACCCATGCGCTCGCGCTCAAGGGCACCATCCTGCTGGCACCGGAGGGCATCAACCTGTTCGTTGCCGGTACGGCCGCTGCGGTGGAGTCCTTCCTCGACGGCCTGCGCGCCGATGCGCGCTTCGCCGACCTGGAAGCCAAGATGAGCTGGTCCCAGGCCCAGCCTTTCCGGCGCATGCTGGTCAAGCTCAAGCGCGAGATCATCCGCATGGACCACCCCGCCATCCAGCCCGCCGCCGGCCGCGCCCCCAGCGTGGACGCGCCCACGCTCAAGCGCTGGCTCGACCAGGGGCATGACGACGCCGGCAAGCCCATCGCGCTGCTCGACACGCGCAATGCCTTCGAGGTCGACCACGGCAGCTTCGAAGGCGCGATCGACTGGCGCATCCACAAGTTCACCGAGTTCCCGAAGGCGCTGCGGACGCACCGCGAGCAATTGGCCGGCAAGACGGTGGTGAGCTTCTGCACCGGCGGCATCCGCTGCGAGAAGGCGGCGATCCTGATGCGCGAGGAAGGCCTGCCCGACGTGCTGCAGCTCGAGGGCGGCATCCTCAAGTACTTCGAGCAGGTGGGCGGGGCGCACTACCGCGGCGAGTGCTTCGTGTTCGACGGGCGCGAAACGCTGGCGCCTGACTTGAGTGCGCGCTCGAACAAGGCGAGCGCCCGGGCGGCTGAAGATCCGGACCTGGCGATCAAGCGCTGAGGGATCGCACTGCCGCCCGCGTCCGCAGCCTTCAAACAGGCGTCGTCTTTACATCCGGCTCCTGCCCCTGCACCCTGAACGGATGCCCCGGCAGCGGGATGAACTCGGTCTCGCCCGGCACCTGGCCCATGCTCTGCGCGGCCCAGGCGTCGCCGGCTTCCAGGATGCGCTCGCGGCGGCTGGAGACGAAGTTCCAGGTGATGTAGCGCGGGCCATCGAGCGGCTCGCCGCCGATGATCACGATGCGCACCGCATCGTCCGCCTCCAGCACGCCGCCCTGGCCGTCCGGCAGCGTGGCCATCTGGTGCTGCGCGACCGCCGCGCCGTCGAGCCGCAGGGGCCCGTCGATCGCGTAGACGGCCATCTCATCGGCCAGCGCGGGCAGCTCGAAGCGTGCGCCGGCCGGCAAGGCCAGGTCGAGGTAGAGGGTCTTCGAATAGGTCTTGACCGGCGAGCTTGCGCCGAAGGCCTCGCCCACCAGCACCCGCACCGCGACGCCCTGCACTTCGACGGCCGGGATCTGGTCGGCTGCGGTGTGCGAGAAGCTGGGCTCGACCTCCTCGAAGGCCTGCGGCAGCGCGGCCCAGAGCTGCAGGCCGTGGTTGACGTAGGTGGCAGCTAGCAGCGGCTCGGGCTTGCGCTCGGAGTGCACGATGCCGCGGCCGGCCGTCATCCAGTTGATCGCGCCAGGGCGGATCTCCTGCACCACGCCCAGGCTGTCGCGGTGCATCATCGCGCCCTCGAACAGATAAGTGACGGTGGCCAGGCCGATATGCGGATGCGGCCGCACGTCATGCTCGTTGCCCGGGGTCTCGGTGGCCGGGCCGAAATGGTCGAAGAACACGAAGGGGCCGACCGAGCGGCGCTTTGCCGCAGGCAGCAAGCGGCGGACCTTGAAGCCTCCGCCCAGGTCCTTGTCATGCGCTTGGAGGAGCAGTGTTTCGGTCATCGTGGTTCTCCGTGAATCATGCCGGCGATTGGCCGCGGGATCTTGCCACCTCGGCCACGTGCTCGCCGAAGGCGATGGCGGTCTCCAGGTCGCCCTTGGACATCTCGGCTGGACTCGCGTCCGTTGGCGAAGTGGTCAGCAGCCCGTTGTAGCCGCCGACGTAGTTGATCGAATCGCGCCGCGCCGCCTTGTCGTTGCTCGGCTTCATGCCGATCGGCACCCACAGCCCGCCGTGCTGGCTGGCGAAGTGCCACAGGTAGGTCAGCGTGGCGTCCTTGTCGCCGTTCATGCCGGCGCTGTTGGTGAAGCCGGCGAAGAGCTTGTTCTTCCAGCCCTGGACGTACCAGACCTTGGAAGAGGCGTCGGCGAACTTCTTGAACTGCCAGCTCACGCCGCCCATGTAGGTGGGCGAGCCCATCACGATCGCATCGGCCGCGGCCAGCAGATCCCAGCCCTCGGACGGCAGGTTGCCGTCGGCGTCGATCTGCAGCAGCCGGGCCTCCGCGCCATCGGCCACCGCCTGCGCGACGCGCTGCGTGTGGCCGTATCCCGAATGAAAAACAACAACGATGTCGGTCATGCGGGATTATTGGCGATCGACGATCGCCGATCAGCGCTTGTCGAAGCTGAAGCGGCCGGCGCCGAAGGCGACGAAGGCCAGCAGGCCGCCCGCCACCGCGATGTTCTTGAAGAACATCAGCTGGTTCACGAAGGCCTTGTCGGCCGGCATGGCCCAGTAGTTGTGGAAGAAGATGCTGGCCGCGACGGTGAAGAGCGCGAGCACGATGGCAGCGATGCGCGTCTTGTAGCCCACGAGGAACATCAGGCCGACGCCCAGCTCCACGAGGATCGCGACCACGGCGCCTACCTGCGGCATCGGCAGCCCGACCGAGCCGATGTAGCCGACGACACCGGCGAAGCCCGTGAGCTTGCCGAAGCCGGCGGGTACGAACAGCAGCGCGATCAGCACGCGGCCGATCAGGGCCAGCGTGTCCTGGGCGGTGCTGGCGGAGGCCGGTGCGGCAAAGGTCGATGCAGTGGTGGTGGACATGGGTAGAAACTCCTCTGGTTGATGAAAAAAAGAAAAGGTGGCGGCCTTCAGGCCGCGAGGTCGAACACCAGCACCTCGGCGTTCTTGCCGGCGCCGAGCGTGAGTTGCGATTCGCGCTCGATCAGCGCGGCATCGCCGGTCGCAAGCTTCGTGCCGTTGACCTCGAGCTCGCCCTTCACGAGATGCACATAGCTCTTGCGCTCCGGGTCGAGCGCCAGGCCGGCCTTCTCGTCGCCGTCGAGCAGGCCGGCGTACAGCCGCGCGTCGGCATGCACCAGCACCGAGCCCTCGGCGCCGTCGGGCGAAGCCACCAGGCGCAGCCGGCCGCGCTTGTCGGCATCGGGAAAGGCCTTCTGCTCGTAACCCGGCGCGATGCCGCGCACGTTGGGCTCGATCCAGATTTGCAGGAAATGCGTCGTCTCGTCGGGCTTGTGGTTGAACTCGCTGTGCATCACGCCGCGGCCCGCGCTCATGCGCTGCACGTCGCCGGGCGGGATCGACTCGACATTGCCCATGCTGTCCTTGTGGGCCAGCTCGCCCGATAGCACGTAGCTGATGATCTCCATGTCCCGGTGGCCGTGCGTGCCGAAGCCGGCACCGGCGGCGACGCGATCCTCGTTGATCACCCGCAGGTTGCCCCAGCCCATGTAGGCCGGGTCGTAGTAGCCCGCGAAGGAGAAGCTGTGGAAGGAACGCAGCCAGCCATGATCGGCATAACCGCGCTCCTGGGATTTACGAACCTTCAACATCTCTGAACCTCCTGCCCCGACGCCTGAGAATCTGCGCAGAGCCTTCGTATGCCGCGCCGGATGCGCAGCGGATGGCATGAACTTTAGGGCGCCCCTCCGGCCTCGAAAGCGCCTGGATTTGATGGCATCATTCAAATTGTTTGAAGGGTTTTTGCACCATGCACAGTCCCCGCGACGTCCTCACGCCCGATGCCTTCGCGATGCTGCAGACCGTGGTCGACGCCGGCAGCTTCGCCGCCGCCGCGCGCCGGCTGGACCTGGTGCCCAGCGCCCTGAGCTACCGCGTGCGGCAGATCGAGGACGCGCTGGACGTGCTGCTCTTCGACCGCAGTGCGCGGCAGGCGCGCCTCACCGAGGCCGGCGCCGAGCTGCTGCGCGAGGCCTCGTGGCTGCTGAACGAGATCGATGCGGTGGCCAACCGGGTCAAGCGGGTCGCCACCGGCTGGGAGCCGATGCTCACCATCGCGATGGACAGCGTGATCGCGCGCGACCCGATGCTCGACCTGGCCACCGCCTTCTTCGCCCTCGATCCGCCCACGAGGCTCAAGCTGCGCGACGAGACCCTGCTGGGCACCATCGAGGCGGTGACCCGAGGCGAGGCCGACCTCGCCGTGGGCGCCGTGCTGGACGCGTCCAGCCTGGCCTTCGGCACCATGGGCATCCGCAGCCGGCCGCTGGGCAACCTGCGCTTCGTCTATGCCGTGGCACCGCACCACCCGCTCGCGCGCATCGACGTCCCGCTGTCCGACGCCATGCTGCGCCAGCATCGCGCCGTGGCCGCCGCCGACTCGACGCGGCTGGGCCGGGGCATGACGGTCAACCTGGTGAGCGGGCAGGACGTGCTCACCGTGCCGTCCACGCAGGCCAAGCTCGCCGCGCAGTTGCATGGCCTGGGCGGCGGCTTCCTGCCGGAGCCCATGGCGCGGCCCTACATCGAGGCCGGCCACCTGGTCGAGCTCAAGACCGAGCGCACGCCCCCGATGGCCACCATGCATTGCGCCTGGCGCGAGCGCACCGCGGGCAAGCCGGGCCGCGCGCTGAAATGGTGGCTCGAGCAGTTCGAGCACGAGGGCACGCGCCGCGCGCTGCTGGAACGCCATCGCGGGCGATGACGAAAGGCGTGCGCCCCGGGCCGGTTAGAGTCACCTCTGCCCGCCAACCACCGACCCGAGACAGCACCATGATCCTTCGCCCGCCCGCCGACCGCCACCGATCCCCCGCTTCGCGCCACTACGCCATCGTCGGTGCCGGCATGGCCGGCGTGGCCTGCGCCCGCACCCTGGTCCAGGCCGGGCACCGCGTCAGCGTGCTCGAACGCGAGGCCGCGCCCGGCGGCCGCATGGCGAGCGAATCCACGCCCTTCGGCAGCTTCGACAGCGGCGCCCAGTACTTCACCGTGCGCGACGCGCGCTTCGCCCGCGCCCTCGAGACCGCCAACGCCTGCTGCCGGCCCTGGAGCGCCAACCTCGTGCGCGTGCTCGACGCCCACGGCCGCGTGGCCGAGGCCGCCCTGCCCGGCCTCGAGCAGCACTGGGTGGCGCAGCCCGGCATGGACGCTCTGGTCGCGCACTGGGCGGCGCCGCTGGGCGATGCGCTCGTCCCCCGCACCCGCGTGACCGCCATCGAGCCCGATGCGCTCGATGCGCAGCGCTGGCAGTTGCGCACCGAGGGCGCCGAGGAGGCGCAGCACGTCTATTCGGGCTTCGATGCCGTCCTGCTGGCCGTGCCGCCCGGAAGCGCGCGCGCCCTGCTCGGCGGCAGCGCGGCGATGGCGATGCTGCGCGAGACGATCGAGGCGGTGCGCATCGCGCCCTGCTGGACCTTGATGATCGCCTTCCCGCAGGCCAGCCAGCCGACCTTGCCGCACCTGGGCCCGCAGTGGAACGCGGCGCGCAGCAACCACCATCGCGTGGCCTGGCTGGCGCGCGAGTCCTCCAAGCCGGGTCGCGAGCGCATCGAGCGCTGGACCCTGCAGGCCAGCCCGGCCTGGTCCAGCGAGCACCTGCGCGACGATGCCGCGCGTGTCGAGGCCAAGCTGCTGCGCGCCTTCTCCGAGATCACCGGCATCCGTGCCACGCCTTCGCATGCGCAGGCCCGCTGCTGGCCGGAAGCGCAGACCCAGGTGCCGGTCGGCGCGCCGCATCTGTGGGACGCCAAGGTCCGCGTGGGCCTGGCCGGCGACTGGTGCACCGGGCACCGCGTCGAAGATGCATTCCTGTCGGGCCTCAGCCTGGCGTTGAAGGTGGCCTGAACCGGAAGTGCGCGCCATGACTGCCGTCGGCCGCTTTGCGCCCTCGCCCACCGGTCCCCTGCATGCCGGCTCGCTGGTCGCGGCGCTCGCGAGCTGGCTCGACGTGCGCGCCCGCGGCCCGCAGGCGCGCTGGCTCGTGCGCATCGAGGACGCCGACACCGAGCGCTGCCTGCCCGGCATGGGCGAGCACATCCTGTCGCAACTGGCCGACTGCGCCCTGCTGCCCGACGCCCCGCCGGTCTGGCAGACGCAGCGCGGTGCGCTCTACGCGCGCGCCCTCGAGCACCTCAAGGCCCTGCAGCTGGCCTACCCCTGCGGCTGCTCGCGCAAGGACATCGACGAGGCGCTCGCGCTGCGCGGCGAGAAGCACCACCGTCACGGCGAGCGCGTGTACCCGGGCACCTGCCGCGACGGCCTGCACGGCAAGCCGCCGCGGGCCTGGCGCTTCGCCGCCGAGCAGTACGAGGCGGCCCGGACGTCGAAGCGGCTCTGCTGGACCGACCGCCGTCTCGGCTGCCAATACCAGGACGTTGCGCACGAGGTCGGCGACTTCGTGCTCAAGCGGGCGGACGGGCCTTGGGCCTACCAGCTCTGCGTGGTGGTCGACGATGCCGACCAGGGCGTGACCGACGTGGTGCGCGGCGTGGATCTCGCCGACAACACCGCACGCCAGATCCTGCTGCAGCGCGCGCTGGGGCTGCCCCAGCCGGGCTACCTGCACACGCCGCTGGTGCTCGGCAGCGATGGCGAAAAGCTCTCGAAGCAGAACGGCGCCACACCCATCGACACCGCCACGCCCGCTGCCGCCGCGGCCGCACTGAATGCCGCCGCGCAGGTGCTGGGCCTGGCTGCAACGAAGGCATTGACCCCCGCCGAAGCGCTCGGCGGATGGGTCGAGGGTTGGCGCGCTCTTTACAATCCGCGCCCGTGATGACCCTGCCCGACAACGACCCCACGCGCGATGGGGCCCCGCCCTCCGACGACACCCGCCGCATCCCCTGCACCGCCGCCTGAAGAGCTTCGTTCGGCGCGCGGGGCGCCACCGATGGCCAGGCACGCGCCTTCGCCGAGCTGGGCCCGATCTTCCTGCTGCCCTACCGGGCCGAGCCGCTGGACCTCGAGGCCGCCTTCGGCCGTGCCGCGCCTACCGTGCTGGAGATCGGCTTCGGCATGGGCGAGGCTACGGCGCACATCGCCGCGCTGAAGCCGGAGATCAATTTCCTGTGCTGCGAAGTCCACGAGCCCGGCGTCGGCGCGCTGCTCAAGCGCATCGGCGAGCAGCAGCTCTCCAACATCCGCATCTGCGCGCACGACGCGGTCGAGGTGCTCGACCACATGCTGCTGCCCGGCCTGCTCGCCGGGGTGCATGTGTTCTTCCCCGACCCCTGGCACAAGAAGCGGCACAACAAGCGCCGCCTGATCCAGCCGCCCCTGGTGCGCAAGCTGGCCGACCGGCTGGCGCCCGGCGGCTATCTGCATTGCGCGACCGACTGGCAGCCCTATGCCGAGCAGATGCTGGAGGTGCTGTCGCAGGAGCCGCTGCTGCGCAACACGGCCGCGGCCTATGCGCCCAAGCCGGACTACCGGCCGCTCACCAAGTTCGAGAACCGCGGCCTCAAGCTGGGCCACGGGGTGTGGGATCTGGTGTTCGAGCGCGTTTAGTGCGCAATCCCGCTGTAGACGTTCTCGGACTGCCGTTCGCCCTGCGCCTCCAGCACGTGCTTTTGTGCCGCCATGATCAGCGCCGCGCGATAGGCCGAGCGGCTCGCGATCTTGGTGTGGGCAATGATGCTCTGCCACTCGCGTTCCAGGGTCTGGGGCGAGCGGTCGACGCTGCGGTTCATCAGCGCCTGGCTCACGTCGATCAGCGCGGCCGCCGAGCTCAGGCAGATGTTGATCGCCGACTGCGCGGCGCTGGTCCGGAAACGATTGTCACCGCCGGTCGAGTCGGACCGCTGTAAGGCATCCAGCGGCTGGTGGGTGGTGGGGCCGAGGTACGGCGCACCTTGCATGTCGCTGTCGGCGCGCGCCAGCACCTGCTCGATGGTGGAGAGGGCGCTTTCCAGCAGGGCGATATCAGAGGGCTTTTTCTTCATGTGGTGGCCGGGAGGACATCCGGATCGACAAGGATGTTGCCATCGGAGCCCTCTTTTGCCGCGTGCAAAAAGCCACAGACCAAAAACAAAAGTTAACAATCATTGACGTACGCCGGCCACGGAACTGTGGCCCCAACGTGACTTACTACCTTCGTCTAAGGCATTGAAGTTGCTACATTTTTTGATCAATGTAGCGAAAGGTTTCCCATGGATCGGTCACGCAGGCTCTTGTTGGGCAAGGCGGGTGCGGCGCTGCTGCTGGGCGGTGGACTGGCCGGCAGCAGGCTCGCCCAGGCGCAGACCGCCCGAGCCGCAGCCCGCACGGTGATCCTCGGGCAGTCGGTCCCGCTGACGGGCGCGGCCAGCGAGATCGGCCTGGCCTTCGCGGCGGGCTGCCGGCTCTATGCGACCCAGTTCAACGACACCAATGCAGCCAGCGGCCTGCAGCTCAAGCTGGTGCAGCTCGACGACGGCTACGACGCCCAGCGCGCCGCCGCCAATGCGCGCACCCTGCTGGTCAACGACAAGGCCGACATGCTGTTCGGCTTCGTCGGCACCGCCAGCAGCGAGGCCGGCGCCAAGGCCGCGGCCCAGCAGGGCACGGTGCTGTTCGCGCCCTTCGCCGCCGCCGACAGCCTGCGCACGGCCGCCCATTCCAACGTATTCCATGTGCGCCCCAGCATGGCCGACGAGGCCATCAAGATCGTGCGCCAGTGCGCGACCGTGGGGCAGAACCGCATCGCGCTGGTGGGTGACGACGACGCCATGGGCCGCGCCGGCCTGGCCGCGGTGCAGCAGGCGATGACCGACCAGAAGCTCGGCGCGCTGGTGGCCAGCGCGCTGGTGCCGACCTCCGGCGGCAAGCTCGACGCCGCACTGGAGGAGGTGCTGAAGACCTCTCCGCAGGCCATCGTGCTGGTGTCGCTCTCGGGCACCACCGCCGAAGCCATCCGCAAGCTGCGAAGGAGCGGCTACGGCGGCAGCTTCATGGCCTTCTCGATCGTCGGCATCGACCCGCTGTACGCGACGCTGGGCAAGGACATCCGCGGGATCGTGATCGCGCAGGTGGTGCCCTCGCCGCGCTCCCCGGCCATCCCGATCGTCAAGGAGTACCTCGCGGCCATCGACAGCTCGGACCAGACGGCCTCCTACGAAGGCCTCGAAGGCTTCATCGCCGCCAAGGCCGCCGGCGAGGCGGTGCGCCGCGCGGGGCACGCCTTCACGGCAGCGA
Organism: Variovorax sp. WS11; assembly: GCF_010499245.1. Taxonomy (GTDB): domain Bacteria; phylum Pseudomonadota; class Gammaproteobacteria; order Burkholderiales; family Burkholderiaceae_C; genus Variovorax. Next base: position 76,125 of record NZ_JAAGOW010000003.1, on the reverse strand, counting down.
GCCTGCAGCGGGTGATGGCGGGCATGACCGACTACGACGTCGGCGGCTTCCGCATCAACCTGCGGCCGGGCCTGCGGGACCCGCAGCGCACCATCGACCTGATCAGCATCACGGCGGACGGGCGGGTGCTGCGCTAGGGCCTGTTAACGCTATGCAAGGGGTCGCGTTGCATAGCGTTAACAGGCCCTAGGCGAGCGGAGTGGGACGCAGGCAACGTCCTACGTGACAGCCCGCCGCCCAGCGCATAGGATTTGGCGATGCCGCGGCACCCCGCCCGCGGCGCCCGCCATCCGGGCGCGAAGGACCACACCATGGCCGCACGTTCCATTGCCTCGTTGACGCTGAGTTTCGGGTTGGTCTCCATCCCGGTGCGTCTCTATTCGGCGACCGAAAGCGCCGCCACCGTCAGGTTCAACCTGCTGACCAAGGACGGCTCCCGCGTCAAGCAGCAGTACGTGTCCGAGAAGGACCAGAGCGTGGTGCCGCGCGCCGAGATGGTGAAGGGCTACGAGTTCGAGAAGGACCGCTTCGTGCTCTTCACGCCCGACGAGCTCAAGGCGCTCGAGGAAGGCAGCAGCCACATCGTCGAGATCACCGCCTTCATTCCCGAGAGCGCCGTCGATCCCATCTACTACGACAAGGCCTACTTCCTGGCCCCCGACAAGCGGGGCGGCAAGCCTTACGCCCTGCTCTCGGAAGCCATGCGCAAGAGCGGGCGCTGCGCCCTGGCCAAGTGGTCGTGGAAGGCGAAGCAGTACGTGGTGCAGGTCCGGCCCGCGGAAGACGGCCTGATCCTGCAGCAGCTCCTCTATGCCGACGAGGTGCGCTCGATGAAGGAGCTCGACATCGAGAAGGTCAGCGTCTCCCAGGCGGAGCTGCAACTCGCGCTGCAGTTGATCGACCAGATCTCGGAAGACGAATACGACCCGAGCCAGTACCAGGACGAAGAAAAGAAGCGCGTGCTCGCGGCGATCGACGAGAAGATCGCCGGCAAGCACATCGTCGCCTCCGCCCGTGCCGAAGAGACGGGTGGTGGCGGCCAGGTCATCGACCTGATGGATGCGCTCAAGGCCAGCCTCGGCAAGAAGCCGCGCCCCTCCACCGCAGCACCTGCCGCCCCCGTCAAGACCGCCGCCAAGGCAGCGAGCGAGAACGTCTCCCCGATGTTCGAAGCCGGCGAAAGAAAGTCGGCCAAGCGGGCCGCCAAGAGCGACGAAGCCGCCGCGACGCCGGCCCGCGCGCGGGCCAGGAAGGGGTGAGCGCTGCCGGAGCCGCGTCGCCGTACACCATGCGGCGCGTGCAGCAGATGCTCGGCATGCCGCGCATCGCGATTCAGCGCCTCGTGAACGCGGGCTTCGTCACGCCGACGCGCGGCGCGCGCAACGAGTTCCGCTTCAGCTTTCAGGACCTGATGCTGCTGCGCACCGCCCAGGGGCTGCAGGAGGCGCAGATCCCGCCACGCAAGATCCTGCGCTCGCTGCGCCAGCTGCGCGCAACGCTGCCGGGCGAGCTGCCGCTGACGGGCATGCGCATCACGGCGGTGGGCACCGACGTGGCCGTGCGCGATCGCCACAACACCTGGGAAGCGGGCTCGGGACAGCTGCTGCTGGACTTCGAGGTCGCGCCGGTCGACGGCAGCGTGGCCTTCCTGGCGCCGAGCCCGGCACCGACGGCCGGCGACGCCGACGCGCGGCAACTGCTGGCCGACGGGGAGGCGCTGGAGAGCACCGACCCGGCCGGCGCCGAAGCGGCCTACCGCGCTGCGATCTCCGCGGCGCCCGACCACGTCGATGCTTACGTCAATCTCGGCGCCCTGCTCTGCGACCTGCAGCGCTACGAGGACGCCGTCCAGCTCCACGAGTACGCGCTGCCCCGTTGCCCGCACTCGGCCCTGCTGTTCTTCAACCACGCGATCGCACTCGAGGAGCTCGGGCGCCTGCGCATCGCTGCGCTGAACTACGAGCGCAGCCTGCAGCTCGACCCGGACTTCGCCGACGCGCACTACAACCTGGGCCGGCTGCAGGAGCTCTTCGGCGATGCCCGCGGCGCGCTGCGCCACCTCAATGCGTACCGGCGACTGACCCGTTGAGTCCCCCGGCCGCCCGCCATGCCCGCCCGTGAAGCCGATCCCCTGGCCCGGTACTGGGCCAAGCGCGACTTCTCCAGGACCTCCGAGCCCCGGGGGCAGCATGTCGCCGCGGGCGCGCAGGCGCTCTCCTTCGTCATCCAGAAGCACGCCGCGACCCGGCTGCACTACGACTTCCGCCTGGAGCTCGACGGCGTCCTGCTGTGCTGGGCCGTGCCGAAGGGCCCGAGCTACGACCCGACGGACAAGCGCATGGCCATCCACGTCGAGGACCATCCGCTGTCCTACGGCTCCTTCGAAGGCACCATTCCGCCGAAGCAGTACGGTGCGGGCACGGTCATCGTGTGGGACAACGGCACCTGGGAGCCGGTGGGCGATCCGCGCGAGGGGCTGGCGAAGGGCAAGCTGGTCTTCCACCTGCACGGCCAGAAGATGGAAGGCCTCTGGGAGCTGGTGAAGATCGCCAAGGGCGGCGAGCGGCAGGAGCCCTGGATCCTGTTCAAGAAGCGCGACGCCTTCGCGCGGCCGCGGTCCGAGTACGACGTCGTCAGCGCGCTGCCGGACAGCGTGATCGCCAAGCCCTTGAAGCCGCCTGCGGCGCGAGGCGTTGATGCGGCCATCCCGTCCCGCGCGAAGACGCGGCGTTCCACGGCCGGCAAGAAGGCGCAGGAAGCGCCCGTTCCCGGCGCGGTGAAGGCTGCTCTGCCCGAGCGGCTCACGCCCCAGCTCGCCACGCTCGCCACGGGTGTGCCGTCCAGCGGACGCTGGCTCTACGAGATCAAGTTCGACGGCTACCGGCTGCTGGCGCGCATCGACGCCGGCAAGGCCGCGCTCATCACCCGCAACGGCCACGACTGGACCTCGAAGATGCCGGGCCTGGCCCGCGAGATCGAGAAGCTGGGCCTGAAGTCGGGATGGCTGGACGGCGAGATCGTGGTGTTCGGCAGCGACGGCCTACCCAGCTTCAATGCGCTGCAGAAGGCGCTCGAAAGCCGGGTCGCGAAGGCCGACATCGTCTACTTCCTGTTCGATCTCCCCTTCCTCGAAGGCTACGACCTGCGCGGCGTCGAGCTCGTCGCGCGGCGCCAGCTGCTCCAGGCGCTGCTGGACGAGCACGGCAGCGAGCATCTGCGCTTCAGCGCCGACTTCGAAGCCGACCCGGCCTCCATCCTCGACTCGGCCGCGCGCATGAACCTCGAAGGCGTGATCGCCAAGCGCGCCGATGCGCCCTACTCGTCGCGACGCACCGACACCTGGCTGAAGCTCAAGTGCAGGCTGCGCCAGGAATTCGTGATCTGCGGCTACACCGAGAACAGCGAGGACCCGGCCCGCGTCGGCAGCCTGCTGCTCGGCGTCCACGATGCCCACGGTGCGCTGTTGTCGGTGGGCGGCGTCGGCACCGGCTGGAGCGTCGAGGAAGCCAAGCAGCTCAAGCAGAAGCTGGCGCAGAGCAAGAGAACGCAGCCCCCCTTCCCCGCCGGCGCACCCGAAGCGGGGCGATGGTCGAAGCGCACCCTCGGCAGCGAGAAATGGATCGAGCCGCGCCTGGTCGCCGAGGTCGAGTTCGCGGCGTGGACGCCGGACGGCCAGATCCGGCACGCCTCCTTCGTCTCGCTGCGAAGCGACAAGCCGGCCGCCGCCGTGATGCGCGAGACGGCCCGGCCGCTCGCCGGCAACGGGCCCGTGCGCTCGCCGGGCAGGACGGTGATCGGCGACATCCAGGTCAGCAACGCGGACCGCGTCATCGACGCGAGCACCGGCCTCACCAAGCTGGACCTGGCGCGCTACTACGCCTCGGTGGCCGAGTGGATGCTGCCGCATGTGGCGGGCCGGCCCTGCTCCTTCGTGCGCGGCCCGGACGGCGTGGGCGGCCAGCTCTTCTTCCAGAAGCACGGCGAGAAGATCGGCATCCCCGGCGTGCGGGAGCTGGACCCTGCCCTGTGGCCCGGCCACCAGGCGCTGCTCGAGGTCGCGACGGCTCAGGCCCTGCTCGGCGCGGCCCAGATGAACGTCATCGAATTCCACACCTGGAACTCGCGGGCCAGGACCATCGACAAACCCGACCGCATGGTGTTCGACCTCGATCCCGGCGAGGGCACGGCATGGCCCCAGGTTCAGGAGGCGGCTGTGCTGGTCAGAACCCTGCTGACGGAGCTGGGCCTCGCGGCCTGGGTCAAGACCAGCGGCGGCAAGGGGATGCATGTGGTCGTGCCCATTGCGCCGCGCTACGACTACGACACCGTCAAGGCCTTCTCGCTGGCCGTCGCGCAGCACCTGGCGCGCGTCATCCCCTCGCGCTTCGTGGCGCGCAGCGGCGCGGCGAACCGGGTCGGCAAGCTCTTCGTCGACTACCTGCGCAACGGGCACGGCGCCACGACCGTCGCCGCCTTCTCCGCGCGTGCGCGGCCCGGCCTGGGGGTCTCCATGCCCGTTGCCTGGGAGGACGTTCCGAAGCTCAAGAGCGGGGCGCAATGGAACATCGCCACGGCACGCGAGCATCTGTCGTTCCAGACCGCGGACCCGTGGGCGGGCTACTGGAAATGCAGGCAGCCGTTGGCGGCGGCGATGAAACTACTCGACTTCCGCCCGAAGGCCGGCTGAACGCTACATCGTCAGCAGTTGCACATCGAACACGCGCTCGAACAGCCACAGCATCGCAACGCCCGCAGCCAGCATCGAGCCGCTGTGCAGCACCACCGGGCGATAGCCGCGCCAGCCGCGCAGCGCGGCCAGCACCAGCAGCGCCAGGGCCACCACGGCCAGCTGTCCGGCCTCCACGCCCAGGTTGAACTGCAGCAGCGCGCCGACGAAATCGCGCGTCGGCAGTTCGAGCTCGCGCAGCACGCCGGCAAAGCCGAAACCGTGGATCAGGCCGAACACGAAGCTGAAGAGCTTGCGCCTGCCACGCAGCAGCGGGAACAGGTTGTCGAGCGCTGCCACCACGATGGTGAGCGCGATGGCCGGCTCGACGATGCGCGGCGGGATCGTCAGCAGCTGCAGCCCGGCCAGCGCGAGCGTGAGGGAATGCGCGACGGTGAACATGCTGACCAGCCCGACCATGGGCCACACGGCCTCGCGCCAGCGCGCCACCGGAACCCATCCGTCGCCGCAGCGCCGCAGCACGGCGGGCAGCAGGAGGCACAGGAGGAACAGCAGGTGGTCGTAGCCGATCAGGATGTGGTGCACGCCGTCGCGGAAGAAGCCGGCGGATGACGCAGCCGTGCCACCAGCAGGAGGCGCGCCCGGCCAGGCCACGGCGACCCAGTCGCCCGTGGGGTCCAACGAGAGCGCAGCCGGCGCGGCGCCGCCCTCCCCCGCGATGCGCAGCAGCCCCCGGTGCGTGGGATCGACCTCGCCGAAGAGGCGGTAGTCGATCTCCAGCGCATCGCCGCTCGCGCAGCGGCCTTGCAGCTGCAGCACCAGGTACGCACCATCGATGCGATCTTCCACCGACGGCGACTGCGCCGGCGCCAGGCTGCAGCGCCCCTGCTGCGGGCGCAGTCGCGCCAGCGCGTAGGCGCGGATGTCGTCCATGCGCGCACGGACCTCGCCCCAGCGCAGCTGCCGGTCGCCATCGCGGTCGAGCTCGAGCGCGGCATCGAGGTCGCGCAGCGCGATGTCCCAGCGCAGGGTGAGTGCGTCGCCGTCGCGCTGCAGTTGCAGGTAGGCATCGCTCGCCTTGTGGGCGTGGGCCGGCAGGACGGCACCCATGAGGATCAGCGCCAGCCAGCCGGCCACCGAGCGCCGGCACCAGCGCGCCAGCGTGAGCCGCGGCGCGCGGACATCAGAGGACGGCATCGATGCGTGCATCCCGCAGCCCCGTCTGCCGCAGCAGCGCCTTCACTTCGAGGCGCGCGGCCTCGTCGCCCGCCGCGGCAGCCGCGCGCGCGAACAGCAGTACGTCGACCGGCTCGCGCTGCAGCCGCACGTTGACACGCGCCAGCGCAAGCGCGCGCGGCGCGTCCTTCTTCACATCGAGCGCGAACAGCGCTTCCTCCCGCGCATGCGCCGCGCCCGCACCGGGCCGCAGCGCGGCGGCGTCGAAGCGCGCCTGCAATTCCTGCGCGTCCTGCCGGTCACTGCCCGGCGGAGCGGCGACGGCGAGGCGCAGCAGCACGGCATCGCTGCGCGCTTGGTCGGCGAGCAGCGGCGCCACCTCGGACGCGCGCCCGCTGCGCAGCAGGAAGTCGCTGTAGGCCAGCAGCAGGTACCCTGAGCGTTCGGCCCCCAGGGCTTGCCGGTAGGCCCGCACGGCCGCCGCGGGCCGGCCTGCGAGCTCCTCGATCTCGGCCACGCTGGTGAGCAGCCATTGGCGGGTCGCTGTCTGCCGCGGACCTGCGAGAGCCGGGTCAGCTAGCAGCCCCCACAACGCCTGGCGGGCAGCTGCAGGGTCACCACGCAACCCGGTGTTCTCGGCCAGGCAGGCGATTCCGTAGAGCGTGGGACCGGCGCGGCCCAGCGCCCGGCAGGCGACATCCGATTCGGCATAGCGGCCGCGCACGCGCAGCAGGGTGGCCAGCGTGATCCAGGCCTGCGCGTGGCTCGGCCTCCGCGCCAGGGCGGCTTTCAGCGCGGCCTCGGCGCCGTCGAAATCGTGCAGGAACTGCGCCACGGTCGCGCGCATGACCAGCACCTCGACGGGCGTCGCGTCGGCCGCGGCCTGCCCCCAGGCCTGCAGCGCGCCCAGGGCATGACCGGCGTAGCGCGCGTCGCCCTGCGCGCGCGCCAGCTCCAGCAAGGCCTGCGCCGCCGCGACCGCCACCCGCTCGTCGCGCGGATGCTGCGCCAGCTCGCGCCGCAGCCGGCGCGTCTCGCGCGAGCCGTCCGTCAGCGCGGGCAAGGCTTCGACGATCTCGGCGTCGCTCGCCGGCACGCGCGGCACCGCGCAGGCGGCGCCGGCGGCTGCGAACGCGGCGAAGGCCAGGGCCAGCTGCCGCAGCAGGTTCCGCATCGTCATGCCTGCACTCCGCAGTTCAGGGCGTGGCGACCGGGTCCCGCGAGTCCGAGGTCGGCGGCGGATCGAAGGCCGCGACATCGGCCGGCTCGGCCATGTCGAGGGCCGACGCGATCAGCCCCTTCACGTAGGCGATGAAAGCCTCGTACGGATCGGCCATTGCCGGCGGCTGCGCGGGTGGCGTCGCCGCGGGCGGCGGCGTGAAGACGAAGCCCCCTGCGCCATCGCCGCCCCCGCCGCACGCCGCGAGCAGGCCGGCCGCCAGCAGGGAGGCGCCCAGAAGTCGAGTGGTCCGGTTCATGTTCTTCTCCTCACTGCGCACCGGGCAGCGGCGTCGTCAGGTACGGAAAGACCTCGAGGAACTGCGCGGCGCTCTGTGTCGCGCCATCGGTCAGCGCCGCAGCGCCCGCGGGCGCGTCGGCGGGCTTGCAGCCGACCTTGAGCGTGTCGCTCGCGCCGGTCGCGACGCACAGCACGCCCATCGCCACGCGCAACTCGGCATCGACGATGTCGTCGCCCGGCCGGCGCCCGTTCGGAAAGCCGGCCAGGTCGCCAGCCAGCACGCCCAGGTTCATCTGGCCGGCCTTCGGCGTGGGTGCGATGCCGGTGTTGAGCCGCAGCATCTCGGCCGCCTTTACGTTGGCCGGCTTGTTGACGCCCTCCACGCCGGTGAGGAAGGCGGCGACCAGGTCGGTGCGCGGGAAGTGGGTCGGCGCCTGGGCCGAGGGAAACAGCGTCTGGATCAGGGCCGGCAGGGTCGGGTTGGTCACGTAATCCGCGAACTGGCCGTCGTCCTTCGGCTTCGCGCTGTTGAAGCGGTCCTTGTCCTTCAGCCCGATCACCAGTTCGTTGACCAGCGGCATGCCCAGGCGCGAGACCTGGGCCCAGGCGCCGCCGTTCAGGGCGGTGGTCCCGTGGCCCCGCTTGGGCGGGCTCGCGATCAGCCGGCCCTGGCGCACGCTGGCGCTGGTCCAGCCGCCGATCACCGGGTCGCTGCCGGCCAGGCAGGCGATGGGCACTTCCAGCGCCATCGTCGTGATGTTCTTCCCGGCCAGCGCGTCGGGGTTGGCATTGGGCGCGCCCAGCGGATTGAGGTTGATCAGGTCGAAGACCTGGCCCAGCGCAACGGAGAACGAGTCCTTGCGCTGCCCCACGAACACGCGACCGGGCGCAGCGCAGCCCGGGATGTTGACCGTGTAGAGATGCTGGTTGGCGTAGGCGGCATAGCCGGCCGGGCCACCGAAGGTCTTGTCGCCGATGTTGTCGGTGGGCTTGTCGAACTCGGCGCCGCCGCCGGCCATCGTGACCGCCTCGGCCTTGGCCTTGCGGCGGTCGCCGCGCACGATGCCCAGGGTGTAGGTCTCGCGCAGGTTGCTGGTCGCGCCGTTGGGCGCCGAGATGCCGCCCGACTGCACCAGCGGGATCGACACCTGCTTGTCGGAGATCGGCAGTTGGATGTCGCGCAGCGTGTTCCTGAAGCGGAACTGGAAGCTGATGTTCTCCACCGCATCGCCATCGGTGTCCAGGTGGATCTCGTACAGCACGTCCGGGTCCATCGCGAAGTAGTTGGGGCCGCCGTACGGGCTCTGGTCGGGCTGGTAGTTGGCGATCAGCGTCACGTAGTCCTGGCGGCCCGGCTCGTAGCTGCGGAACATGTAGAAATCGGTCGCATCGAGCTTCGGCATGCCGGCGATGGAAGGCGCTTCGCGGTGGCTGGACGCGAAGGCGCCGCCGGCCGCTGCCGCGCACAAGGCGAGGACGCAGGCCCGCAGGGGGTGGGGAGTGGATCTCATCGGCGTCACCTCTGGAGTGAGTGGTTTCCGGGCGGTGCATCGGCAATGCGCAGGTGCGCGCTGGCGATGCCTCCGAACTACGCGTGGGCGATCCGTGCGGATTCGCCTTGTCGCGCAATGGACCATTGCTTGCGCCGCAATGGAGACCCGGTGATCCGTGACGCTCAGGCCGACGACCGACAGCGGGACGTGGCCGTTTCCAAGCTTAAGTTTCCCCTAAGACTGGGGGCACACACTGCGTACCGGCAGCCCGTTCTTTCTCCTCCCTCCTCCCTCAATCAGGGCTGTCTTTCACCCGCTTCGGCGGGTTTTTTCTTGGCCGCTCGAGATTGCCGGGGCTAGAAGCTTTCCCAGTCACCGCCGGCAGGCAGGGCCGCCGCGGGCTTGCGCGCCGGCGCGGCGGCGATGCGCTGGACGGGCGGCTTCGCGCGCGCAGCGGTCTGGGGGACCGGCCGGATCTGCACCGGCACCACCGGCGCGGGCGGCGCTTCGTCGTCATCCAGCTTGAAGGTACGGACCACCTGCGAAAGCTTGCCGGCCTGCTCCTGCATCGACGCGGCCGCCGCGGCCGCCTCTTCGACCAGCGCCGCGTTCTGCTGCGTGACCTGGTCCATCTGGGTGATGGCCTGGTTGATCTGCTCGATGCCCTGGGTCTGCTCGTGGCTGGCCGCGGTGATCTCGCCGACGATGTCGGTCACCCGGCGGATGCTGCCCACGATCTCTCCCATGGTCTTGCCGGCCTCGCCCACCAGCGCGCTGCCGGCATCGACCTTGCCGACCGAGTCGTCGATCAGGCCCTTGATCTCCTTGGCGGCGGCGGCCGAGCGCTGCGCCAGGTTGCGCACTTCGGAGGCCACCACCGCGAAGCCGCGGCCCTGCTCGCCGGCGCGCGCCGCTTCCACCGCCGCATTCAGCGCCAGGATGTTGGTCTGGAAGGCGATGCCGTCGATCACGCCGATGATGTCGACGATCTTCTTCGACGAAGCATTGATCGAGGCCATCGTGTCCACCACCTGGCTGACCACCTCGCCGCCCTTGACCGCCACATCGGAAGCCGACAGCGCCAGCTGATTGGCCTGCCGCGCGTTGTCGGCGTTCTGCTTGACGGTGGAGGTCAGCTCCTCCATCGAGGCCGCCGTCTGCTCCAGCGCGCTGGCCTGCTCCTCGGTGCGCGACGAAAGATCCTGGTTGCCCGCGGCGATCTCCCGCGACGCCGTCACGATCGAATCGGTCGACTCCTTGATACGGGTCACCACGTCGGTCAGCGTGTCCTCCATCTCGCCCATGCCTCGCAGCAGGCGGCCGAACTCGCCGCCACGCTCGGTTTCGAATTCCTTGCTGAGGTCGCCGGCCGCCACCGTCTCGGCGATGAAGATGGCCTCGTCCAACGGCCGGACGATGCTGCGCACCAGCCCGACGGTCCAGCCGATGCCCGTCGCCAACGCGAGCAGGCCCAGCCCGATCAACAGCCAGCGCGTGCCGACGATGGACTGCTCCAGCTCGACGGCCGTGGCCCGGTCCTGCCGGTCTTGCAGTTCGGCCAGGGCCGTGAGCTGCTTCTGCACCGCATCCGGCGCCGGGGCGCCCTGCGCGAGCTGCCGGATGCCGCCCTGCAGCGCTTCCTGCTGCACGGCCTGGGCCCGTTCGTGGATCTCGGCCATGCCGCGCAGACGCACCATGCCCATCGTGATCGTCACTGCCATCAACAGCAGGACGATCCCGAAACCCCACCCGAGGCGGGTCGCGATCTTCATATTCCGCATGCTTGTTCCTCGACGGCCGCCGAATGCGGGGCCTGGTCATGAGGCTTATCGGCAGGCGGGCTGCGGAACTTGAGGGCTTAGATCTAGGCAGAAACCCTATGCAACAAGGAAATAGCGACCCATTGGCGCCGCCGCAGCGGCTAACCGTCCAGCGGCACGCCGCCGCCGAAGTGGACGACCCACTGGTCCCAGAGCTCCTGGTTGACGGCGGCGAAGGGCCGCTGCCAGGCAGTCAGCATTTGCAATTGGATCTGCTGCGCCTGCATCAGGCTTTGGATGATGGCGGCCTGCAAGTCGAGGACCGGCTGGAAGCTGCCATAAGCGCTATTGGGCAGGTCGGCGGCGGAGGCAATGGTCATGGCGAAGGGTCTCCATGGAATTTGAATTGGAAACAGTCGTTGGCTCGCAAGGCCGCGCCGCCTTGTGCCGAGTCGAAACATGAAGCCTAGGAGCCTGCGCGGCAGAAGCGTGACGAGCGCGCAGATGCTTGATAGATTTGGGCGCATGCCCATCAGCTACCTGCCCTACGAGCCTCAGCAGCAAAGACTGCTTCCTGACGCACTTCAAGACTGGCTGCCCGAAGGGCACCTGGCGTACTTCATCAGCGACAGCGTCGACAGCCTGGATCTGAGCGCCTTCCATGCGCGATACGCCAAGGGTGGGCCGCGCAATCAGCCGTTCCACCCGGCCATGATGGTTAAGGTGCTGATCTACGGCTATGCCACCGGCACCTTCAGTTCGCGCAAGCTCGCGGCCAAGCTGCACGAAGACGTTGCGCTGCGGGTGTTGGCTGCAGAGAACTACCCGGCGCACCGCACGCTCTCGGACTTCCGGGCACTGCACCTGGAGGAACTGGCGGCGTTGTTCGTGCAGGTGGTGCGCCTGGCGCGCGAGTGCGGCCTGGTCAAGCTGGGCACCGTGGCGGTGGACGGCACCAAGCTCAAGGCCAACGCGAGCCGCCACAAGGCCATGAGCTATGACAGGATGGTCAAGGCCGAGGGCGAACTCAAGGCGCAGATCGATGGCTTGCTCAACCGAGCGTGTGCCGCCGACGACCTGGAGAAGAACGAACCCGACCTGGACATCCCCGGGGAGATCAAGCGCCGTGAGGACCGGCTCAAGGCGATCACCGAGGCCAAGCTGCGCCTGGAGCAACGCCAGCGCGAGGCCGATGCGGCCCGCGGGCGCAGCGCCGACGACGAGCGCAAACCCCGCGACAAGGACGGCAAGCCCAAGGGCGGGCGCTACAAGCGCGACTTCGGTGTTCCCAAGGACAGCGCCCAGGAGAGCTTCACCGACACGGACAGTCGGATCATGAAACGCTCAGGTGGCGGCTACGACTACGGCTACAACGCCCACACCGCGGTGGACGAGGCCGCGCAACTCGTGGTGGCCGCGGAACTGAGCAACAACGCCGCCGACAGTGACCGCCTGCCGGTGCTGTTGGCGGCGGTGAAGGCCAACCTGGGCGAGGACGCCCGACAGGTGCTGGCGGATGCGGGATTCCGCTCGGAGGCCGTGTTCGAGCAGCTCAAGGACAGCCCGAGCGAGCTGATCGTGGCATTGGGCCGAGAGGGCAAGCAGGCGCTGGACATCGACGCCGAACAATACCCGCGCACTGCAGCGATGGATGCCAGGCTGAAGACGCCACCAGGCCAAGCGGCCTACCGCAAGAGGAAGTGGATCGTGGAGGCGCCCAACGGGTGGATCAAGAGCGTGCTGGGCTTCCGGCAGTTCAGCCTGCGGGGATTGAACAAGGTCAAGGCCGAGTTCAAGCTCGTGTGCCTGGCGCTGAACCTGCGGCGCATGAGCACCTTGATGGTCAGATAAGGTCCACAGTGGGGGCACACGCGTGCCCCTCGCCTCCGGCAGGCCAAATAGACCCTGTCCGGGAGCTTCAGGAACAGCCAAGGCGCAGCGCCAACCCTTCCTCGCCGTGCACGAACTCAACGCGGGGCTCACCTCCGCGCAGAAAAACTTCTGCCGCGCGGACTCCTAGTGGATGCCCTCCCCCGCATCAAGCCGTTTCGACCCGCACGCGCTGCACCTTACCGCTGGCGCCGCGGCACTCGCGCTCGCCGCTCTTGCAGTGGATGTGCACGCCGTCGGCGCCCAGGCTCAGCAGGTAGGCCGACAGCGCGATGCGCGCGCGGCGCAGGCCCTCGACCGCCGCCTTGCCTTGCAGGCCGGTGCGCAGGAGCAGCTCGCAGGGGCCCTGCTGAACCAGCTGGAAATCGAAGAGGCCCGCATCGTCCTCCAGCACCGTGCTCACCGCCAGCGCGGGCACGTACACGGCGCGCTTGCCTGGCCGGCCAAGGCGCAGCGCGTCGTCGTTGCGGCCTTCCACCTCGATCACGGGCAAGGCGGAGCCGCAGGGGCAAGCCGCGGGGTCCTGCCGCACGCGGTCCCCGAGCTCGTAGCGGATCAGCGGCTGCACATGGTTGGCGAGGTTGGTCAGCAGCGAGCTGGCCCCGAACTCGCCCGGCGGGACCGCACGCCCTTGCGCGTCCACCGATTCGAGGATCGCCCAGTCGCTGTTGAGATGGAGCCGGCCCTGGCGGCATTCGCTGGCCAGGGTGAGGAATTCCGAGGCGCCGTAGTTGTCGACCACCGGGCAGCCCAGCGCCTGCTGCACGAAGCCGCGCCGCGTCGCCGACAACTCCTCGCCGCCGGTCCATATCTCCCGCGGCACCGCATGCAGCCGGCCGGCCAGGCGCTCCTCGGCCAGCAGCAGCGCCACGCTGGGATAGGTGGTGACGACGGTGGGGCGCAGGGCGTCGAGCTGGGCCGCCAGCGCCTCGGAGGACTGTAAAAAGGAGACGCTGCGCAGGCTCATCGAGAGGGCCGGGTTGAGCCGCCGCAGCCGCTCGATCGAAACCGTGCTCGCGAAATGCCCGCCGGTCGCGCCGACGAAGACGATGCGCTCGCCCAGCCCGAAGGGGTTCATCAGGCGCTCCAGCGAGCGCGCCGCCGGCCGGCGCAGGTACTCCAGTGCGTCGTAGACCGCCATGGCGTGGGCGTCCTGCACGAAGATGCCCGGCTCGCCGCTGCTGCCCGAGCTCTCCCACACCACATAGCGGCCGGCGAAGGGATCGGCGATGCGGGAGCGGTCGGCGGTGAAGCGGCGCAGCGCATCGAGGCGCAGCGCCGGGTCGGCGACCCAATCGTCGAAGGCGTGCATCAGCTCGGCCTTGCGCACGATCGGTAGCTCGTCCAGCCGCGCGTGGGCAGGGTCCAGCCCCTGGAACCGCTGGCGATAGAAGGCCGATCCACGCACGGCGGCGCGCAAAAGGTCGGTCAGCCGCCGCGCCTGCCGCTCGGCCAGCCCCTGCGCGCCGGCATGCGAGGCCGCGGCCGCATCGAGGGCGATGCGGCTCGTCAGCCAGGGATCGAAGGGTGGCAGCATGGGCACGGCGGAAGGCAGAACCCGCCATGTTGGACGCAGCCGCCCGGCTTGCCAAGGAATATCAGCGCGGCACGGCGGGCGATCCGCCGCCGCGGCGTCAGCGCGCTTCGCGCCGCGCGAGCAGCACGTTGCCGCCGGTGGTGTTGAAGGAGATGGTCGGTGCGCTGAAGTCGCTCAGCGGCGCGCCCAGCCCGATTTCGCCGCTGCCGTGCAGCACGCATTCGTCGCGCCGCAGCGCGATCTCGCCGCTGGCGCCGGCGGTGCCGTGGAAGCGGACCCAGGTCCCGTAGGTGCTGATGTCGACCAGCACGCAGCTGCCCTGCCGCGCCTCGATGCGCGCATGCAGCCGCGACACGCGCGGATCGTTGACGACGAACTGCGCCTCGTCCACGCGGCCCAGGTGGATGGGCAGCTCGGCGGCGCGGAACATGGAGCGCACATCGAGCCAGGCGAGCTCGATCTGCCCGAAGGAGGAATCGGCCACGCGCGCGGACACGGGGAGCGAGGCCGGCATGGTGAGGAATTCGGTGACCTCGTCCTGCCAGTCGATGCGGTGCACGACCGGCATCTCGCTCTTGCCGCGGATATTGATCGGGCCGAGGCTGCGATGCCGCACCTCGCCGCCCTGCAGCTGGTCGATGACCGACTCGGTGGCCCAGATCTGGCTCGGGCCGGCCAGGTCGCTGAGCCGGGACGCCAGGTTGACGGCATCGCCATAGCAGTCGCCGTCGACTTCGACCACGTCACCGCTCGCCACGCCGATCTGCAGTTCCATGCGCAGCGGGGCCGGCCAGGTCTGCAGGCGCTTCTGGTGATTGCGCTGGAGCTCGAGCACGGCGCGGGTCGCGTTAATGCCGTTGGTAAATATTGCAAACACGCCATCACCCAGCGATTTGACGACACGGCCGCCGTGCGCCTCGCAGACGCCGCCGATCCACTGGATCAGCCGAGTCACGGTTTCGGTGGCCCTGGCATTGCCCATGGCCTCGAAGACCCGCGTGCTCCCCGTCAGGTCAGCGAAAACGACAGTGGGATGACCGGTCATTTGTGCAATTTTTGGTAGCTCGCGCCGAAAGGATTATGGCAAAGCACGGCGCAAACGCTCCGGAGAGGATTCAATCCAATCCATTGCGGGGCCGGGCGATTTGCATTTTCATCCGGAAACATTGCTGTACGTACGATGAATGTCGTCATTACAACTTATGTATCACTTCTTCGTCCAGTGCATGAACAGATTTGTGAAGTATGTTGTTTTTGAACATGAAATCTGACGGCCTCCCTTGTGCGGCGCGATTCTCGGCCTTAACGTTGTAATCCTCTGGGCTCCTGGCAACTGCCTTCGTGACATGACACTAATCCAAAGTATTCTTCGCGTTCTGTCGTTCCCGTTTCTGGGCTTGCGCCGCTCGACGGAACGCCAAATGGGACAGATTCGCAATGCCATGCTGTCGCTGTTGCAGAACCATGGCGGCCATGGCGCCCAGCGCGTGGCCCAGCGCGTTCGGTTCGCCGGCGACATGGAAGCGCTCTGGTACCTGCGCCAGGACGTGCTGACCGCCCTGAGCGCGGTCGATGGCGAGGCCGCCGCCCGGCGCCAGATGCGCCAGATCAACCGCCTGTTCAAGGGTGGACTGCCCGGCGCGATGGTGCCGCGGCCGCATCACCGCATCACCACCTGAGCGCCCTCAGCTCCCGCAAAAGCCGCTGCCCGTGCAGCGGCTTTTGTTTTTGGGTGTGCGTTCAGTGCGAATGCGAATGCCCGTGCCGGTGGCCCCACACCATGAAGACATCGCGCCCATCGGCCGCGACCTCGACCTGGGCGCCGACGGGCAGCAGCACCTTGGTCGGGACATGGCCGAAGGGCAGGCCCGTGAGCACCGGCGCCTTGATCAGCGTGCGCAGCCGCGCGACCACCGTCTGCAGGTCGAAGCCCCGGTCGTGCGGCACCTTGCGCGCCCCGGTGAAATGGCCGAAGAGCACGGCCTTCTGGCGCGCCAGCACGCCGGCATGGCGCAGCTGGTCGAGCATGCGCTCCACCCGGTAGGGGTGCTCGTTCACGTCTTCCAGGAAGAGCACGCCCTTGTCGATCGCCGGGAAGTACGGCGTGCCCAGCAGGCTCGCCAGCACGCAGAGGTTGCCGCCCCACAGCGTCGCGCCATGCAGGCCGCGAAAGCCGGCGAGCGCCTCGGCGTCGCGCTTGGGCACGCGCCATCCGGTGCCTTCGCCCTGGCCGTGCAGCAGGTCGTCGAAGCAGGCTTCCATGATGTCGTCGGCGCCGTCCTCGGCGCCGAAGTCCTCGCCCACCGCGGGGCCCTGCCAGCTCACCGCGCCTGTCTTCGCCAGCAGCGCGCTCTGGAGCGCGGTGAAGTCGCTCAGGCCGACGAACTCGGTGCCGCGCTCGATGGCCTTGGCGACCGCCTTGTAGGGAATGGCGTCGAGGATGCGCGTGAGGCCGTAGCCGCCGCGCGAGATCAGCGCCACGTCGGCCCGGCTGGCCGCGGCGCGGGCGATGGCCGCCAGGCGGGTCGCGTCGTCGCCCGCGAAGCGTTGATGGGTGTCCAGCGTGGCCTCGTCGACCTCGACCTCGTGGCCCAGCGCCTGCAGCCGCTTGATGCCGCGCCGGAAGGCGGCCTTGTCGCGCACGGCGCTGGAGGGGGAGTAGATGTAGATGTGCTTCTTCTTCACGGGCCGAAGTATCCCATTGCCTCTCGGGCGATCAGCGAAGCCTGCTCGGGGGTGGGGCCGGACACCTCCTGGGGAATGGGGCCGAGCGCGCGCAAGGCGGCCTCGTAGCCGCGGTCGGGAAAAGGCACGCGCCAGGCGGCCGCCGCATCTCCGTGGCCATCGGGCGCGGCCAGCGCCAGGCCGAAGCCCTGCGGCGCGGCCTGCGTGAGCAGCGTCGCGAGCTCGGCGGCGCCGGCGCTGTACACCAGCGCGAGCGGGCCCGGCTCCAGCCGCTCCAGCCATTCGAGCAGCAAGGCGCAGTGCCAGTCCCAGCGATGCACGGCCTCGCGCTTGGGCTTGTCGCTGCGGCCGAAGCCGATCAGGTCCGGCGCCAGGACGCGCAGCCCGGGCTCGCGCGCAAGGTGCCGGAAGAAGTAGCTCCACTCGCCCGGCCCGTGCAGGCACAGGCAGGCCCAGGCGGCATCGGACGGCCCTTCGTCGAGGTAGTGCATGCGCCAGCCCTGCTGGCCGGGCAGGTCGCTGACGTAGCGCGGCGCGAAGCCGTAGTCCGCCAGTGCATCGAAGCGCTCGGCCGGCGTGCGCAGCGCATCGTCGCGCAAAGGCTCGGCCGCCTCGCGCGCTGCGGTGCGCCGGCCCTTGAAGAAGTCCTGCAGCAGCGCCTGGCACTCGGGCGCGAGCACGCCGCCCTGCACCTGGGTGCGGTGGTTGAGCTGCTGCAGGGCGAACAGGTCGAGCACCGAGCCGGCCGCGCCGGTCTTCGGATCGGCTGCGCCGAACACCACCCGCGCGAGCCGCGCGTGCAGCAACGCACCCGCGCACATCGCGCACGGCTCCAGGGTCACGTAGAGCTCGCAGCCGTCGAGCCGGTAGTTGCGGAGCGTCACGCCGGCCGCGCGCAGCGCATTCATCTCGGCATGGGCGCTTGGGTCGCTGGACGCGACCGGGGCGTTGCGACCGGTGGCGACCAGCCGGCCCTCCTTCACGAGCACGGCGCCGACAGGCACCTCGCCGGCTTCTGCGGCGCGGCGCGCCTCGTCGAGCGCGAGGCGCATCCAGTGCTCGTCACTTGGCGTCATCGGGGACCGGGCGCGGCTGCTGCATCGCGGCGTCCAGCGATTGCTGGAACTGCTGCTGGACCTGCCGGGGCTGCGACACCGGCGCGCGCCCATCGGGAGCGGCCGGTGCGCCGCCGGCCATGCCGCCCATCTGCTTCTTGACGAGCACGCCGGCGATCACGAGGGCGAGCACCAGTCCGATCAATCCGAGCGCGCGCATCCTTCAGTTCTCCTGCGCCTGCGCCGCATCGGTCTTCATGCCGAGCCGCTGCATCCAGGCTGCCAGCGCCTGCTCGTCCGGCGTGCCCGTGCTGTAGCGCGCGTACGTCGCGGCATGCGCCTCGCGCCGGTGCTGGTTGAGCTTGAGCTTGCATTGCAGCACCGTCACCTGAAGCTCGAAGCCGACGATGCCGTTGAGCATCTTGAGCTGGAACTCTTCGCCCAGGTCGCGCCACTGCTGGGCATAGGCCGGCTCGTGCTCGCCGATCAGGCGCTTGAGCAGCGCGTCCTTCTCGACCGGCGTCTCGATCAGCCGGGCTTCGACGGTGCAGTGCACGGCCAGGTAGTTCCAGGTCGGCACGCGCGCCAGGTCCGGGTAGACCGAGGGCGACATGTAGGCATGCGGCCCGAGAAAGGTCGCCACCGCCTTGGGCCGCGCCTGCAGGTAGCGCCACTGCGGATTGGGCTTGGCGCAGTGGCCCAGCAGCGCGAAGCCGCCCTCCTCGCCGCGGTCATCCAGCACCAGCGGCAGGTGCGTGACGAAGGGCAGGCCGTCGTCGTCGGTCGAGATCAGGCTGGCGAAGGGATGGGCGCGCATCAGTTCCGCGGCGATGGCGCGGTCCTGGCTGTTGAAATGGGGCGGCATGTACATGGGCGGACCTCCTCGTGATTGCCCATTGTCCGCGAGGCGCTCTACTTCGCGCCGGCCGCCTCGAGTTTGCCGACCATGGCCGCGTAGCCTCGTTGACGCGCCAGCCGCAGGGGCGTGTTGCCCTGCCGGTCGGCCAGCTGCAGGTTGGCGCCGGCATCGACAAGAGCCGCCAGCGTGCGCTGGTGCCGCGGCCCGCCATCGCCGAGCACGATGGATTCGATCAGCGCGGTCCAGTGCAGGTTGTTGACATGGTCCAGCGGCGCGCCGGCCGCGATCAGGCGCCGCACCACCTCGTCATGCCCGAGGTGCGCGGCGGCGATCAGCGCGGTGCCGTCGTAGCGGCTGGTGGTCTGGCGCGGGCTGGCGCCCAGCGACAGCAGCAGCGAGAGCGTGGCCGGGTCGTCGGCCACGGCGGCGATGGTGATCGCGTCGTAACGGTCGTCCTCGAGCACGTCGAGCTTCGCGCCGGCCTGCGCGAGCTGGCGGATCGCCTCGCGCTGGCGCGCATGCGTCGCCACGTGCAGGGCCGTGCGGCCGCGGCCGTCGCGCGCCTCCAGGTCGGCGCCGGCTGCGACCAGCGCCTTGAGCCGCGCCAGGTCGCCGCGCCACGCGGCCTGGTGCACGCCCTCGTAGGCGAGCACCTCCGCTGCCGAGGGAGGGACCTGTGCCGCGACCGGCGCTGCGGCGCCGATCGCAAGCGCGGCCAAGGCAAGGCACCAGCGATGCACGGCCTTCATCGCGCTCAACCGAGCTGCGCCTTGACCTTCTCGATGCCCGCGTTGGCGCATTGCTCGTCGAGGTGCCCGCCGGGTGCGCCGCCGACGCCGACCGCGCCGATGACCTCGTTGCCGACCTTGACCGGCACGCCGCCGCCGAGCAGCAGGAAGCCGGGGATGTTCACGAGGTTGGCCGCGGCCGGATTCTTCTGCGCGTTCTCCATCATCGCCAGCGTGGGCGCCTTGGCCGAGGCCGAGGTCCAGGCCTTGCGCTCGCTGGCCGCCAGGGTGTGCGAGCCCGCGGTATCGGCGCGCTGCACCGCGCGCACGACGCCGGCGCGGTCGACCACGGTCGCCGCGACCGCGTAGCCGTTGGCCGCGCAGGCTGCCACGGTGGCCGTGGCGATCTGGTTCGCAAGCTCCAGCGAGAGGTTGCGCTCGGTGCGCACGGCCGGGGCGCTGGCCGGGGCTTGCTGGGCCTGCACGCTCAGCGCACTGAAAGCGAGCGAGACGGCGAGCGCGCCGAGGCGAAGGGACGAATGCATGAAGAGTTCTCCGAAGGTGGTTGGGTGTGATGCGCCGGCTCCTTGCCGACCGCACCGCCACTGTAGGAATCGCGCCCCGCCGCCGCCATTCGTACGGCTACGCCCGGCCTCCGTAGAACTACGGAGCATCGCCGGCCAGCGTGGCGTAACGGCGGATCAGCTGCGCCAGCGATTCGCAGCCCAGCTTGGCGAACAGGTTGGCGCGGTGGGTCTCGACCGTGCGCGGCGACAGCGCCAGCGTGCGCGCGATCTCCTTGTTCGTCAGCCCCTCGACGATGAATCGCAGCACCTCGCGCTCGCGCTCGGAGAGCTGCGCGTGCCGCTCGCGCGCCGCCTGGTCGGCCTGGGTCCGCTCGCGCGAGCGCACATGCTGGCGCACCGCCTGCTGCAGGGCTTCGAGCAACTGCTCGTCGTCGACCGGCTTCTCGAGGAACTCCGCCGCGCCGGCCTTGAAGGCACGCCGGCACATCTCCACCGTGCCGTGGCCGGTCAGCATGATCACCGGCTGGTCCACGCCCTGCGCGACCAGCGTGTCGAGCACCGCGAGCCCGCTGATGCCGGGCATGCGCACGTCGAGCACGATGGCGCCGATGCCGCTGCGGTCGAAGCCCGCGATGAAGGCCTGCGGGTCCGACCAGCTCTCGGTGCGCAGGCCCACTGTGCCGATGAGCAGGGCCAGGCTCTCGCGCACCGCCTGGTCGTCGTCGATCAGGTGGACCAGCGGCGACTGCGGCTCATTCGTCATGTCTGGCCTTCCTGCATCGCCAGCGGCAGCCGCAGCGTGAAGCGCGCGCCGCGCGGCAGCTCCGGCTCCGCGGCCAGCGTGCCGCCCATCGCGCCGGCCAGCGTCTCGCACAGGCTCAGGCCCAGGCCCAGTCCGCCTTCGCGCGTGCTGAAGAAGGGCTCGAAGATGCGCGCCAGCAGCTCGGGCGCGATGCCGCGACCGTTGTCGCTCACGCGCAGCACGCCCTGCCCGCCCTGGCGCTCGACCGCGAGCCGCAGCTGCCGCTCGCCGGCCGGCAGCTCGTCGAGCGCCTGCAGCGCGTTCATCAGCAGGTTGTGGACTATCTGCTCCAGCGCCACCGGCTCGGCCTGCACGCTGACCGGCGCCTGCTGCGCGCCTTCGAGCACCGGCGCGATAGCGCGCTTGTCGAACTCCGGCGCCAGCAGGTGCAGGGCGCTGCGCACCGCTTCCTGCAGCGGCACCGGCCTGGCGGCGCCGGCCTGGCCGGGGCGCTCGATCACGCGGCGCAGGCGCCCCACGACGTCGGCGGCACGGCGCGCCTGCTCGGCCGCCTGCTGCATCGCCCCGCGCGCGGTCGCGAGCTCGGGCGGGTCCTCGTCGAGCAGCCGGCGTGCCGCCTGCGTGTTGGCCAGCACCGCCGTCAACGGCTGGTTGAGCTCGTGCGCCATGCCCGCCGCGAGCTCGCCCAGCGCATTGAGCCGCGCGACCTGGCCCAGCCGCAGCAGCTCCTCCGCGCGCCGGCGCTCGACGCGCTGGCGCTGCAGCGCGCGGGCGCCCCACAGCACCGCGCCCATGGCGCCGGCCCATGCCAGCATCCAGGCCCAGGGCAGTTCGCCCCAGGACACGTGGCGCTCGGCCACCAGGTCGAAAGGCTGGCTGTCCGAGGCCAGCGCCTTGCGGAAGGAAAAGGGCCAGCCCTGCGGCGTTGCCGGCCGCCCGGGCTGCACCACGAACTGCTGCCCCGCGCGTTCCAGCACCACGCGCACCGGGCTGGTCTTGGGGTCCATCGGCCAATCGCGCGAAGGCACCGTGCCCGCGAGGTCGATGTCCAGCGCATAGCTGGCAGGCGTGGCGCCGATCACCAGCCGGTAGCGGCCCTTCGCCAGGTCCTGGCTCGCAAGCTCGGGGCGCCGGAGCTCGCGCGACTTCGTCTCCGCGGCGGCGAGCGCGGGATCGGACCAGGCCGCGCCGCCCTCGCGCCGCTCGACGCCGAGGATCGAGGGATAGACCGCCGACAGCCGCTGCTCCGGCCGCTCGGCATCGGGCGCCGGGGCCAGCAGCGCCAGCGTGGCCAGCACCGCGTCGTACTGCACCACCTGCTGGCTCATGAGCCGGTGCGCGATGCGGCCGTTGACCTCGAAGTCCTCGTGCAGCTGCGCCAGCTCGGCGCGCGCGATCCAGGCCGCGCCGGCGCCGGCGAGCAGCAGCCCTGCGAGCCACCAGCCAGCCTGCGTGCGCCACCATTGCCTCATGGCGCGGATTGTGCCCGTGCCGGCTCCGATGCCCGACGCAAGCGGGGGTGTATTGCCCAGGCACGCGACAATGGCGCCGATGAGCGTTCGCAGCAGATCCTTCCGCCTCGCCCTCGCCCTTCTTCTCCTCTCCCTCCTCAGCGCCTGCGCCACCCGCCTGTCACCCGGTGGGCTCGACCCGGTGTCGCTGACGCGCATCGAGTCGCTGATCGCGCGCATGACGGTGGAAGAGAAGGTGGGCCAGCTGAGCCTCTATGCCCCCGCCGCCGTCGACACCGTGGCCAACCCACAGGGCGCGCGCCAGAGCGAGGAGGAACAGCTGGCGCAGATCCGCGCCGGCCGCGTGACCGGCCTCTTCAACAACGAGGGCCTCGAGGGCAAGCGCCGCGCCCAGCAGGCGGCGGTGAAGGAGTCGCGCCTGGGCATCCCGCTCATCTTCGGCGCAGACATCATCCACGGCTTTCGCACCGTGTTTCCGGTGCCGCTGGCCGAGGCCGCGAGCTGGGAGCCGGCGCTGGCCGAGCGCACCGCGCATGCCTCCGCGGTGGAGGCCACGGCCGACGGCTTCCGCTGGACCTTCGCGCCGATGGTGGACATCGCGCGCGACGCGCGCTGGGGCCGCGGCATCGAGGGCGCGGGCGAGGACGTCTTCCTGGGCCGGCAGTTCGCCGCCGCGCGCGTGCGCGGCTTCCAGGGCCCGGAGCTCGGACGCGCCGACGCGATGCTGGCCACGCCCAAGCACTTCGCCGGCTACGGCGCGGCCGAGGGCGGGCTGGACTACAACGCGGTCGATCTCTCGGAGCGCACGCTGCGCGAGGTCTACCTGCCGCCCTTCCGCTCCGCCATCGATGCCGGCGCGCTGTCGATCATGAGCGCCTTCAACGAGATCGGCGGCATTCCCTCCAACGCCAACCGCGCGCTGCTGACCGGCGTGCTGCGCGAGGAATGGGGCTTCCAGGGCTTCGTGGTCTCGGACTACACCGCCGACGAGGAGCTGATCGCGCACGGCTTCGCGGCCGACGGGCGCGAGGCTGCCAAGCGCGCCTTCATGGCCGGCACCGACGTCAGCATGCAGAGCGGTCTGTACATGAAGTACCTGCCCGGCCTGATCGCCGCGGGCGAGGTGCCGATGTCGCAGCTCGACGATGCGGTGCGGCGCGTGCTGCGGATCAAGCAGCGGCTCGGACTCTTCGACCATCCCTTCCGCGGCCTCGAAGACACGCCGGGCCCGCGCTTCGACGCCGCCGCGCACCAGGTGCTGGCGCGCGAGGCGGCGGGCCGCTCGATCGTGATGCTGCGCAACGACAACGAAGTGCTGCCCTTGCCGAAGTCGGGCAAGCGCATTGCGCTGATCGGCCCCTTCGCCGGCGCCGAGGACCTGTTCGGCCCCTGGCGCATCTTCCCCGGCCAGCAGCCGCCCACGGGCATCGAGCAGGCGATCCGGCAGTCGCTCGCCTCGCCCGAGCTGCTGACGGTGGTGCGCGGCGCCAACGTGGAGACGCCCATCCCCGGCGGCATCGCGGCAGCGGTGGCGGCCGCGCGCGAGGCCGACGTGGTGCTGCTGTCCATCGGCGAGAACGAGCAGATGTCCGGCGAAGCCCGCTCACGCAGCGACATCGAGATTCCGCAAGCGCAGCAAGCGCTGGCCGAGGCCGTTGCCGCCACCGGCAAGCCGGTGGTGGTGCTGCTGCGCAACGGCCGCGCGCTGGCGCTGCGTGGCGCGGTGCGCGATGCGCGCGCCATCCTGGTCACCTGGTTCCTCGGCTCGCAGACCGGGCCCGCCATTTCCGACGTGCTCTTCGGCGACGTCAATCCCTCGGGCCGGCTGCCGGTGAGCTTTCCGCAGACGCCCGGCCAGGT
This sequence comes from Variovorax sp. WS11, assembly GCF_010499245.1. GTDB lineage: Bacteria > Pseudomonadota > Gammaproteobacteria > Burkholderiales > Burkholderiaceae_C > Variovorax. The sequence goes on along the minus strand of NZ_JAAGOW010000003.1, from coordinate 52,174 downwards.
GCCCTACTACTACGCCCACAAGCGCACCGGCCGGCCGCAGCTGGCCGATGCGCCGGCCACCTTCTACAAGGCGCGCTACCTGGACGCGAGCAACGATCCGGCCTTCGCCTTCGGCCAGGGCCTGGGCTATGCACGGGTGCGCTACGACGCGCTCGAGATCAGCCCCGCGCGCTTGGACTGGAACGGCACGACGACCGTGCGCGCGCGCATCACCAACACCGGCCAGCGCGATGCCGAGGAGGTGGCGCAGCTCTACATCGGCAACCGCGCGGCCAGCATCACGCGGCCGGTGCGCGAGCTCAAGGGCTTCCGCAAGCTGCGCATTCCCGCGGGCCAGTCGGCCACGGTCGAGTTCACGCTCACGCGGGCCGACCTGATGTTCATCGGGCAGTCCATGACGCCGACGGTGGAGCCGGGCCAGTTCGACCTGTGGGTCGGACCTTCGGCGACGGGCGGGCTGCGCACCAGCATGACGCTGGTGCCGGACTGACCCGCACCTACTTCTTCGGCGCATTGCCCGCGGCCGCGGGCAGCTGGTCGGCATCGGTCAGGGTGCGCAGGAAGGCGATCACGTCGCGGATCTCGGCTTCGGTCAGGGCCGGCTTGCCGCCCGGCTTCCGGGACGCCGCGCTGCTCAAGAACGGCAGCCACCCGATGGGCAACCTGACGGGCGCGCTGGACTTCTCGACAAGGTCCTGAGGCGCGCATCCCGGCTCCTGGTCTTGCTCCCTCTCCCTTTGGGAGAGGGCGGGGGTGAGGGCACCGAGCCTCCGAAGCGCGCACAACGCTTCAACCTCCAGTCACCTCCCCGAGAATGGGGCGCATCGAGAAGCCCCACCATGCAAGACTCGCTGTTCGACGATCCGGAAGAAGCCGGCCCACCGCCACCCGCACTCGCCCCCGCGCCAAGGAAGCGCGCGACCGCCGGCGGTCCCAAGGTCCGGCCGGCCGCACCCGATCCCGCACAGCAGAGCCTGGCGCAGGCTCTCCCTCCCCAACTGCGCATGGGCACCTCCTCCTGGTATTTCCCCGGCTGGGCCGACCTGGTCTGGGACGGCGACTACGAGCAGTCGGTGCTTTCCAAACACGGCCTGGCCGCCTATGCGCAGCATCCCCTCTTCCGCACCGTCAGCCTGGACCGCAGCTTCTACCGCCCGCTCTCGGCCAGCCAGTACGCCGCCTATGCCGCGGTGGTGCCGGAGGACTTCCGCTTCATCGTGAAGGCGCCCGGCCTGGTCGCCGACGCGCTGGTGCGCGACGAGGACGGCCGCGGCATGCAGCCCAATCCGGCCTTTCTCGATCCGGCCCTGGCGGTGCAGGAGTTCGTGCAGCCTGCACTGGACGGCCTGGGCGCCAGGCTCGGCGTGCTGGTGTTCCAGCTGAGCCCGATCCCCGCACCGATGTGGGCCGACCTGCCGGTCCTGCTGCAGCGCCTGCGCCGCATGCTGGAGGCGCTGCCTGCGCTTCGCCCCGCCGCGCCGGACGGGGTGATCGCGGTCGAGCTGCGCAATCCCGAGCTGCTGACGCCGGCCCTCGCCGAGCTGCTGCGCGACTGCGGCGCCACCTACTGCCTGGGCCTGCATCCCAAGATGCCACCGATCACCGCACAGCTGCCGCTGCTGCGTGCGCTGTGGCCGGGCCCGCTGGTGTGCCGCTGGAACCTGAACCGCCTGCACGGCGCCTACGGCTACGAGGAGGCGAAGAAGCTCTACGAGCCCTTCGACAGGATCGCCGATCCCGACCTCGAGACCCGCGAGGCCCTGGCCCGCGTGATCGCCGGCACCACCGGCGCCGGCCACGCGGCCTATGTGGCGATCAACAACAAGGCCGAGGGCTCGGCACCGCTGTCGGTGCTGGCGCTGGCGCAGGCGCTCGCGGCGCGATAGCGGGCCGCTGGACACCCCCCGGATTCGCCTCGCGGCCGGCCATCTGGTTTATTGACCGGCCGGGGCAAAGGTTCTTCACTAAGGGCTGTGCAGAAATCGCCCCACCCGCCCCCCGGCCAGCCTGTGCCGGCCCGGCAGCAGATCCGCTTCGCGCGCGGCCACGACGGCGTGCGGCTGGCCTATGCCTTCTCCGGCCAGGGCCCGCTGCTGATCAAGGCCGCCACCTGGCTCTCGCACCTCGAGTTCGACTGGGAAAGCCCGGTGTGGCGCCACCTGCTCGACGGGCTGTCCTCCAACGCCACCTTCGTGCGCTACGACGAGCGCGGCTGCGGCCTGTCGGACTGGGAGGTCGAGGACCTCGGCTTCGACAGCTGGCTGCGCGACCTCGAGACGCTGGTCGACGCGCTGGGCGCCGAGCGCTTCGGCCTGCTCGGCATCTCGCAGGGCGCCTCCATTGCCATCGCCTATGCGGCCCGGCATCCCGAGCGGGTGAGCCACCTGGTGCTGCACGGCGGCTACGCGCGAGGGCGCCTGGTGCGCAACCCCACGCCCGAGCAGCGCGAGGAGGCCGAGATGATGCGCAAGCTGGCCGAGCTGGGCTGGGGCAAGCAGGACACCGCTTTCCGCCAGTTCTTCACCAGCCAGTTCATCCCCGGCGGCACGCCGCAGCAGCATCGCTGGTTCAACGAGCTGGAGCGCATCTCCACCTCGCCGGCCAACGCGGCGCGCTTCATGCGCGAGTTCGACAACATCGACGTCGTCGCCCGTCTGGCCGACGTGCGCTGCCCCACGCTGGTGCTGCACAGCACGCGTGACGTCCGTGTGCCCTTCGCCGAAGGACGGCTGATCGCGAGCGCGATCCCGGGCGCGCGCTTCGTGCCGATCGACAGCGGCAACCACCTCGTCCTGGAGCATGAGCTCGGCTGGCCCCATTGGCTGGCCGAGGTGCGCAGCTTCCTGGCCGAGGCGGCGCCTGCGCGCGCCGCGGTGTTCGAGACACTCACGGCGCGCGAGCGCGAGCTGCTCGAGCTGCTGGCCCAGGGCCGCGACAACGCCCAGATCGCGGCCACGCTGGGCCTGTCGGAGAAGACCGTGCGCAATCGACTGACCAGCGTGTTCGCCAAGCTGGAAGTCGACAGCCGCGGCCGCGCGATCGTGCTGGCACGCGACTCGGGCTTCGGCAAGCTGACCGCCTGAGCGCCTGAGCGACCAGCGGCCGGCTGCCTGCGCGTGGCGCAAATCTTCAAGACCGCGCGGGCGGCGCTGCCTATCCTCGGCCTGACTTCTTCCCTCGCATCGATCGGATTTCGCCATGACCTCCAGGCTCTTGCACCTCGCCGCTGTCACCCTTCTCGCCACGCTCGCGCTGCAAACGCCGCAGGCAGAGGCCATCGACTCGGCCTCCCTGCCCTCCTCGATCCGCCTCGCCAACGCACGGGCGCTGATCGAGGCCAAGGACTGGAAGGGCGCCATCGCCGAGCTGCAGGGCGTGGATGCCCCCAACGACCCCGACTGGAACAACCTGATGGGCTTCAGCCATCGCAAGGCGAAGAAGCCCGACTACGTGGCGGCCGAGCGCTTCTACGATGCCGCCCTGCGCATCGAGCCCAGCCACCGGGGCGCCCTCTCGTATTCCGGCGAGCTCTACCTGATGCAGGACAAGCTGCCCAAGGCCGAGCAGCGCCTCACCACGCTGAAGCTGGTGTGCAACAACGCCTGCCTCGAACAAGACCGGCTGGCCCAGGCGATCGCGCGTTACAAGGCCGCCGGCAACAAGTACGTGCCGGAGCCCGAGGAGCCTGCGCAAACCAGCGCGCGCGCTGCACAATGAGCGGATGAACCTCGCCCAACGTCTCCTCGCCTGCGCGGCGCTGGCCGCGACTTTCCTCCACCCGGCCATTGCCGCGGACAACGAGTCCACGCCGCCCGCGCTCAAGCTGGCAGCGGCCCGCTCGCAGATCGAGGCCAAGAACTGGTCGCGCGCGATCACCGAGCTCAAGCGGGTCAACGACCCGGGCAACGCCGACTGGAACAACCTGATGGGCTACAGCCTGCGCAAGAGCAAAACGCCCGACTACGCATCGGCCGAGCGCTTCTACGACACGGCGCTGCGCATCGACCCCAACCACCGTGGCGCGCTGGAGTACTCCGGCGAGCTCTATCTCATCCTGGACGACCTGCCCAAGGCCGAGGAGCGCCGCGAACGGCTGACACGCCTGTGCGCCCCGCCCTGCGAGGAGCTCGATGATCTTTCGAAGGCCATCGACAAGTACAAGGCGGACAAGGCGGCGGGCATCAAATACGTGCCTCAGGAGTAGCGCCCCAGCTCAGCCGTGCAGCAGCCAGCGCGCCAGCACTTCGTGCCGGCTTTGCCCGATCAAGCTGCGCACCAGCACGAACTCGTTCGCGGTCCAGCCGATCGGCTCTATGGCGCGCGGGGCCACGTGGGTGTCGTCGTAAAGCAGCGTCAGATGCGGCGTGTAGTGGGCCGCGTCGCCGTGGCTTTCGCCGGCTCGGGCCATCGCCTTGCCGAGGGCTTGCTGGAATGCCTTCGCCGCCATCAGGCCCTCGGCGCCCAGCAGCACCAGCGGCATGTTGCGCGGCCTGCGCGCGAAGCTTCCCACGCGATCGAAGCCGAGCTTGAACGAAGGAATGACCGTCAGCGCCTGGGCTGCTGCGCAGGCGGCGTCGGCCACCTCCTGCGGGAAGCCCCGGAAGTTGCCCACGAGGTGCACGGTGACATGGAAGCGCGAAGCGCCGAGCGCCTTGCCCTTGAGCCCGTGATCGCGGCGCAGATCCGCGATCAGCCGCTCGATGCGGACGATGGCCGGCGCATCCGGCAGCAGCGCGAAGAACAGCCTGTCGGTGTATCGCGGCGCGGGCGCAGTGCCTTCGAGCGAAGGCTGCCGCGCACCGCGCCCCGGCGTCACGACTCGTCGCCGCGCGCCTCGAGCGCCCGGTTGATGCTCAGCGCCGCCAGCGTGCACGCGGCGCCCGACAGCAGGTAGACGCTGACGTAGGCAAGCCCGAAGTTGGCCGACAGGCCCAGCGCCACCAGCGGCGCGAAGGCGGCACCGATCAGCCAAGCCAAGTCCGCCGTGAGCGCAGCTCCGGTGTAGCGGTACTTGCGGATGAAGTTCGACGTCACGGTGCCCGAGGCTTGGCCGTAGGAGAGCCCCAGCAGCACGAAGCCGACCAGCATGAAGACGTTCTGCCCCAGCGTGCCGCCGCCCAGCAGCGTGGGCGCGAAGCCGCTGAAGACGGCGATCATCACGGCCAGGGTGCCGAGCGTGCGGCGCCGGCCTATGCGGTCGGCGATCCAGCCCGAAGCGACGATGCCGCCGGCTGCCAGGAAGGCGCCGACCACCTGGATCATGAGGAACTGGGTGATGGACTGGTCCGAGTAGAGCCGGATCCACGACAGCGGGAAGACCGTGACCAGGTGGAACAGCGCATAGCTCGCGAGCGCCGCGAAGGCGCCGATCAGGAGGTTGCCGCCCTGAGTGCGAACCAGCTCGATCACGCTGGTGGGCTCGAGCTCGCCTTCCTCCATGAGCTCCTCGTACTCGTGCGTGACCACCAGGCGCAGGCGCGCGAACAGGGCCACGACGTTGATCGCGAAGGCCACGAAGAAGGCGTAGCGCCAGCCCCAGGCCAGGAAGTCGTCCAGCGACAGGCTGGCATACAGGAAGGCGAAGAGCCCGCTGGCCACGACGAAGCCCACGGGCGCCCCCAGCTGCCCGAGCATCGAGTACCAGCCGCGGCGGTTCGGGGGCGCGTTCATCGCGAGCAGCGAGGGCAGCCCGTCCCACGAGCCGCCGAGCGCCAGCCCCTGTCCGACCCGCAGGATCGACAGCAGCACGATGGAGAGCACGCCTGCGCTCTCGTAGCCCGGCAGGAAGGCGATGCCGACCGTGGAGGTGCCCAGCAGGAACAGGGCCATGGTCAGCTTGGTGGCGCGCCCCCAGCGGCGCTGCACATGCATCGAGATCACCGTGCCGATCGGCCGTGCGATGAATGCGAACGAGAAGATGACGAAGGCGTACAGTGTGCCCTCCAGGCGCTGCTCGAAGGGAAAGAACAGGGCCGGGAAGACCAGCACCGAAGCGATGCCGTAGACGAAGAAGTCGAAATACTCGGAGGCACGGCCGATGACCACGCCGACGGCGATTTCGCCGGGGGCGACCTTGGAATGGTCGGCGGTGATGAGCCGGGCATCCCTCTCGAGGGATTCGGACGAGGGATCGGGATGGGTATGACTGATGCTGGACATCGCGGTGCTACGGGTTCAGGGAGCCTTGCAGGAATCCATCAGGGTCGCATCAGATGCAGTTTTGCGCCATAGGACAAAACGTCCAATCGCCAACCGCCCCCGATCGGGATACATTCTGCGCGCATTGGCCATCCGCGTCTTCCCGCGGTGCGCGCTCTTCTTCCCATCCTGGCATGCCACTCCTATCCCTTCTTCGCCGGTCGGCCCTGCTCGTTCTTGCCCTGCTGCTGGCGGGTTGCAACATGGTGGTGCTGAATCCCTCCGGCGATGTGGCCGCCCAGCAGGGCCGGCTGGTCGTGATCTCCACGCTGCTGATGCTGCTGATCATCGTGCCGGTCATCGCGCTGACCTTTCTTTTTGCATGGCGGTATCGCCAGTCCAACACCGAGGCGACCTACAAGCCCGACTGGGACCACTCCACCCAGCTGGAGCTGGTGATCTGGGCAGCCCCATTGCTGATCATCATCGCCCTGGGCGCGGTCACCTGGATCAGCACCCATACGCTGGACCCCTACCGGCCGCTCGATCGCATCGGCGTGGGCCGCCAGGTGCCCGAAGGCACGCAACCCCTGGTGGTCGAGGTCGTGGCGCTCGACTGGAAGTGGCTCTTCTTCTACCCCGAGCAGGGCATCGCCACCGTGAACGAGCTGGCGGCGCCGGTGGACCGGCCGATCCAGTTCAAGATCACGGCCTCCTCGGTCATGAACTCCTTCTACGTGCCCGCCCTGGCCGGCCAGATCTACGCCATGCCCGGGATGGAGACCAAGCTGCACGCGGTCATCAACAAGCCCGGCGAGTACGAGGGCTTCTCGGCCAACTACAGCGGCGCCGGTTTCTCGGGCATGCGCTTCAAGTTCCACGGCCTGCAGGGCGCCGAGTTCGACCAGTGGGTGCAGAAGGCCAAGGCCGAGGGCAAGGCGCTCGGCCGCAACGACTACATGCAACTCGAACGCCCGAGCGAACGCGAGCCCGTGCGCCGCTACGCCCGCGTCGCGCCCGGCCTGTACGACGCCATCCTCAACCGCTGCGTCGAGCCCGGCAAGATGTGCATGCGGCAGATGATGGCGCTCGATGCCACCGGCGGCGCCGGCAAGGCCGGCCTCTCGCCCCTGGCCCTGACCGAGGTGCCGCGCGGCGAGCAGGGGCTGCCGATGCGCACCGTCGCCGCCGAGATCTGCACGGCCGACAACCCGACCGGCGCGCCGCTGCCCGCGCGCACGACGATCCAGTAAGCCACCCGATCCCGGAGATCACCCACATTCCAGGCGCGGCCCCGGGCGGCGCCCCACCCTTGGTTATCCGAGACGCAAGATGCCCGACCACCCCGCCATGACCCATCCGATCTTCGGACGCCTCACCTGGGAGGCCTTCCCCTACCACGAGCCCATCCTGGTGGCGACCTTCGCCGCCGTGGTGCTGGGCGGCCTTGCGATGATGGGCGCGATGACCTACTTCCGTGTCTGGGGCACGCTCTGGCGCGACTGGATCACCAGCATCGACCACAAGAAGATCGGCATCATGTACATCGTGCTGGGGCTGGTGATGCTGCTGCGCGGCTTCGCCGACGCCATCATGATGCGGCTGCAGCAGGCCATCGCCTTCGGCGACAACGCGGGCTACCTGCCGCCGCACCACTACGACCAGGTCTTCACGGCGCACGGCGTGATCATGATCTTCTTCGTCGCCATGCCGCTGGTCACCGGGCTCATGAACTACGTGGTGCCGCTGCAGATCGGCGCGCGCGACGTGGCCTTCCCCTTCCTGAACAACTTCAGCTTCTGGATGACCACCATGGGCGCGATGCTCGTGATGGCCTCGCTCTTCATCGGAGAGTTCGCCAAGACCGGCTGGCTGGCCTATCCGCCGCTGTCGGGCATCCTCTACAGCCCGGACGTGGGGGTGGACTACTACATATGGTCGCTGCAGATCGCGGGGGTCGGCACCTTGCTCTCGGGGGTGAACCTGATCGCGACCATCGTGAAGATGCGCGCCCCCGGCATGGGCATGATGAAGATGCCCGTCTTCACCTGGACTGCGCTGTGCACCAACGTGCTCATCGTCGCCGCCTTCCCGGTGCTCACGGCCGTGCTGGCGCTGCTGTCGATGGACCGCTACGTGGGAACGAACTTCTTCACCAACGAGCTCGGCGGCAATCCGATGATGTACGTCAACCTCATCTGGATCTGGGGCCATCCGGAGGTGTACATCCTGATCCTGCCGGTGTTCGGCGCCTTCTCCGAGATCGTGTCGACCTTCAGCCGCAAGCGCCTGTTCGGCTATGCCTCCATGGTGTATGCGACGGTCGTGATCACCATCCTGTCGTACCTGGTGTGGCTGCACCACTTCTTCACCATGGGCTCGGGCGCGAGCGTGAATTCCTTCTTCGGCATCACCACGATGATCATCTCGATCCCGACGGGGGCGAAGATCTTCAACTGGCTGTTCACCATGTACCACGGGCGCATCAAGTTCGACGTGCCGATGCTATGGACGATCGGCTTCATGGTGACCTTCGTGATCGGCGGCATGACGGGCGTGCTGCTCGCGGTGCCGCCGGCCGACTTCGTGCTGCACAACAGCCTGTTCCTGATCGCGCACTTCCACAACGTGATCATCGGCGGCGTGGTGTTCGGCGCCTTCGCGGCCATCACCTACTGGTTCCCCAAGGCCTTCGGCTACCAGCTCGACCCGTTCTGGGGCAAGTGCTCCTTCTGGTTCTGGCTGGTCGGCTTCTACTTCGCCTTCATGCCGCTGTACGTGCTGGGGCTGATGGGCGTGACGCGCCGCCTGAGCCACTTCGAGGACCCTTCGCTGCAGATCTGGTTCCAGGTCGCCGCCTTCGGTGCGGTGCTGATCGCGCTGGGCATCGGGAGCTTCCTCATCCAGCTGGTGGTGAGCTTCATGCGGCGCGAGTCGCTGCGCGACACCACCGGCGACCCGTGGCACGGCCGCACGCTGGAGTGGTCCACCTCCTCGCCGCCGCCGGCCTACAACTTCGCCTTCACGCCGCGCATCCATGACAACGACGCCTGGTGGGACATGAAGCAGCGCGGCTACGAGCGGCCGCAGGAAGGCTTCGCGCCGATCCACATGCCGAAGAACACCGCCGCCGGCTTCGTGCTGGCCGCCATCAGCGCGGTGATGGGCTTCGCGCTGATCTGGCACATGTGGCTGGTCGCCGGCGTGTCCTTCGCCGTGCTGATCATCGCGACCATCATCCATACCTTCAACTACAAGCGCGACTATCACATTCCGGTGGACGAGGTCGTCCGCACGGAAGCGGCGCGCACCCGACTCATGGCCGGCCATGTCTGAGATCACCGCCCCCACTCCCCGCGCCGCCGGCGTTGCGGCCACGCACGCGCACTTCCACGTCTTCGACGACCACCACCACCCCGAGAACGGCACGCTGCTGGGCTTCTGGCTCTACCTGATGAGCGACTGCCTGGTGTTCGCCTGCCTGTTCGCGATGTACGGCGTGCTGGGCCGCAGCTATGCAGCGGGGCCCTCGGGCGCCGACCTGTTCGAGCTGCCGCTGGTGGCGCTCAACACATCGCTGCTGCTGCTGTCCTCCATCACCTACGGCTTCGCGATGCTGGAGATGCTGAAGAAGCGCGTCCGCGGCACGCTGGTGTGGCTGGCCGTCACTGGCCTGCTGGGCGCGGGCTTCATCGGCATCGAGCTCTACGAGTTCGCGCACATGATCCACGAAGGCGCGGGCCCGCAACGCAGCGCCTTCCTGTCCTCCTTCTTCACGCTGGTGGGCACGCACGGGCTGCACGTCAGCTTCGGCATCATCTGGCTCGTCACGCTGATGATCCAGGTCGGCAAGCATGGGCTGATCCCCGAGAACCGCCGGCGCCTCCTGTGCCTGTCGATGTTCTGGCACTTCCTGGACGTCGTGTGGATCGGCGTCTTCACCTTCGTCTACCTGATGGGGACCCTGAAATGAGCGAAGCGCACGACGTTCACGACCACGACCCGCACGTCGAAGACGACCTGCACATCAGCCTCAAGGGCTACATGACGGGCTTCGTCCTGTCGGTGATCCTGACCGCCATCCCCTTCTGGTTGGTCATGGGCAATGTGTTCGACAAGCCCGGCACCACGGCCATCGTCATCCTGGCCTTTGCGGCCGTGCAGATCGTGGTGCACATGGTGTACTTCCTGCACCTGAACGCGCAGTCGCAGGGCGGCTGGAACATGCTGGCGCTGATCTTCACCATCGTGCTGGTGGTGATCACCCTGAGCGGCTCGCTGTGGGTGATGTTCCACCTCAACCACAACATGATGCCGGCATCCATGCACGAGATGCGCAACATGCCTTGAGCCGGACGCTGCCCGACACGACCCGGGGACCGCGTTCCACGCCGGCGCTGGCGCTGCTCGCCGTCGCCGGCGTTCTTCTTTTCGCGCTGTTCGCTGCGCTGGGTGCGTGGCAGATCGAGCGGCGGGCGTGGAAGCTGGCGCTGATCGAGCGCGTCGAGGCGCGCGTGCATGCCACGCCCGTCGATGTGCCCGAGCCCGCGCGATGGCCGCGCATCAATGCGGCCGACGACGAGTACCGGCATGTGCGGCTCGCAGGCGTGTTCCTCCACGAGCGCGAGACGCTGGTGCAGGCCTCGACCACGCTGGGCCCCGGCCACTGGGTGCTGACGCCGCTGCGCACCGTGCAGGGCCCGGTGGTGCTGGTCAACCGCGGCTTCGTCCCGGCCGAGCGGCGCGAACGCGCGACACGCAGCGGCAACGAGCCGGCCGGCGAGGTGCACCTCACCGGCCTGCTGCGCATCAGCGAGCCCGGCGGCGGCTTCCTGCGCCGCAACGATCCCGCGGCCGACCGCTGGTTCTCGCGCGACGTGCAAGCCATCGCCGCCGCGCGCGGGCTGGCGGACGCCGCCCCCTTCTTCGTGGACGAGGACGCCCCCCCGCCGCAACCCGCCGGCGCCGAGCCGCGCTGGCCGGTGGGAGGCCTGACCGTGATCGCCTTCCACAACAACCACCTGGTCTACGCCCTCACCTGGTTCTGCCTGGCCCTGGGGGTGCTGCTGGCAGCCTGGCTGGTGGCACGCACGGACCGCACCGCAAGAAAAGCCCGCGATGCAGCCGCAGACTGAAGCCGACGCCACCGGCCTGAAGAACATGCAGCAGCTGATCCAGCTGCGCTGGATCGCGGTCGTCGGCCAGGTGGCGACCATCGGGGTCGTCCACTTCGGCTTCGGCATCCGGCTGCCGCTGGGGCCGATGCTGGGGGCGCTGGGCTTCCTCGCCATCTTCAACCTGGTCAGCCTGTGGCGCTGGGACCGCCACGAGGACGTGACGGACCTGGAGCTCTTCGTCGCGCTCCTGGCCGACGTCGGCACGCTGACCGTGCAGCTCTACCTGAGCGGCGGCGTCACCAACCCCTTCATCTTCCTATTCCTGCTGCAGGTGTGCCTGGGCGCGGTGCTGCTGGGGCCGGTCTACACGCGCACCCTGATCGGCGTCACGGTGGCCTCCTTCGTCGGGCTGATCCTGTTCCACCGGCCGCTGGAGATCCCGACGGAGAACGGCCGCGGCCTCGCCAGCCCCTACATCCAGGGCCTGCTGCTGTGCTTCGCGCTCGATGCTTCGCTGCTGGCCATCTTCGTCGCCCGCATCAGCCGCAACCTGCGCGCGCGCGATGCCCGCCTGGCCGATCTGCGCCAGCGCGCCGCCGAGGAGGAGCACATCGTGCGCATGGGCCTGCTGGCCTCCGGCGCGGCGCACGAGCTGGGCACGCCGCTGGCCACCCTGGCGGTGATCCTGGGCGACTGGCAGCACATGCAGCCCTTCGCCGCCGAGCCCGAGCTGCGGCAGGAGATCGAGGAGATGCAGGCCCAGGTGGCGCGCTGCAAGACCATCGTCACCGGCATCCTGCTGTCGGCCGGCGAGGCGCGCGGCGAGGCGCCGGCGCAGACCACCGTCATCGCCTTCCTCGACGAGCTGGTGGCCGAGTGGCGCGCCACCCGCCCGATCGACACGCTGGCCTATTCGACGGCCTTCGGCGACGATGTGGCCATCGTCTCGGACCCGGCCTTGAAGCAGACCATCTACAACGTGCTCGACAACGCGCTGGAGGCCTCGCCGCGCTGGGTCGGCCTGGAGGCGGCGCGCGACGGCGACTGGCTCAGCCTGACCGTGAGCGACGCCGGCCCGGGCTTCGCGCCGGAGATGCTGGCGCAGCTCGGCAAGCCCTACCAGTCGAGCAAGGGGCGCCCCGGCGGCGGGCTGGGCCTGTTCCTGGTCGTCAACGTCGCGCGCACGTTGGGCGGCAGCGTGTCGGCGCGCAACCGCCCGGAAGGCGGCGCGACCGTGACGCTGCGGCTACCGCTGGCGGCGATCACCCTCGAGGAGGTGACGAGCCATGGAAGCTGAGCAACGGCTGCTGCTGATCGTCGAGGACGACGCGGCCTTCGCCCGCACGCTGAGCCGTTCCTTCGAGCGGCGCGGCTACCAGGTGCTGGTGGCCGCCGGCGCCGAGCAGGTGGCGGTGCTGCTGAAGGCGCATTCGCCGGGCTATGCGGTCGTGGACCTCAAGCTGGCCGGAGGCGCCTCGGGCCTGGCCTGCGTGCAGATGCTTCACGAGCACGACGCCACGATGCTGATCGTGGTGCTCACGGGCTACGCCAGCATCGCCACCGCGGTCGAGGCCATCAAGCTGGGCGCCTGCCACTACCTGGCCAAGCCCTCCAACACCGACGACATCGAGGCCGCCTTCGGCCGCGCCCAAGGCGACGCCGAGGTGGCGCTGACCGAGCGCTCCACCTCGATCAAGACGCTGGAGTGGGAGCGCATCCACGAGGTGCTGGCCGAGACCGGCTTCAACATTTCGGAGACGGCGCGGCGCCTCGGCATGCACCGGCGCACGCTGGCGCGCAAGCTGGGGAAGCAGCGGGTCAAGTAGCGCCCTCAGTCGGCCTCGCTGTCCTCCAGCGTCGAAAACAGCACCTGGAAGATCTCCCGCGTCGAGAGCGAGCCATCAGCGTCCTTCTCGACCAGCAGCAGCTGCTGCGCCTCCTGCAGGCCGGCGGGGATCACCATCCGCCCGCCGGGCTTGAGCTGGTAGATGAGCGCCGGCGGGATCAGCTCCGGCGCCGCGGTGACGATCACCCGGTCGAAGGGCGCGTGCTCGGGCCAGCCGTGGCAGCCGTTGCCGATCTTGACCTCGACGTTGGCGTGCCCCTGGCGGGCCAGCCGCTGGCGCGCCTGCCGAGCCAGCTCCTCGATGAGCTCGACGCTGTAGACCTGTTGCGCGAGCGCCGACAGGATCGCCGACTGGTAGCCCAGCCCGGTGCCGATCTCCAGCACGGTGTCGGTCGGCCCCACGCGCAGCAGATCGGTCATCACGGCCACGATGAAGGGCTGCGAGATGGTCTTGCCGTAGCCGATCGGAAGCGGCGTATCGACATAGGCATAGGGCCGCAGCTCGATCGGCACGAAGACATGGCGCGGCACCTTGGCCAGGGCCTCCATGACCCGCGGGTCGAGCGCGGCCTTGCCCAGATGCGTGGTCGCAAAAATGGTCTTGGCGGCGATCTCGGCGAGCATGCGCTGGTGCAGGGTCGTGAAATCCGGTTCGCTCATGGTGCCTCCTCGAGGCGGCGGTGCCGACGTCCCGATCCTACGCTTGCGCGCGGGCGCAAGACACCGGGTGACACCTCTCCCCTTTCTGGAGGATGCAGGGTTTGCACCCCGACGATATCGTCCCGTCCGCTGTCACCGAAGGCCTGGGCGCGAGCCTTGCGCCACACGGCGGCCGCGCACGACAATCCGACCCACTTCATGGCCTCGCATGGCGTGCCGCGGCACGTCGCGCGGCCGCCCACCGGGAGGAGGAGGCAACATGCGAGCAGAACTGGTGATCAAGGGCAAGAGCCTGACCGGCTCGAGCGACCTGACGCTACTGGCGCCGATCAAGCCGGGGCTGGTGTCCTCGCTGGAGGCCATCACGTACAAGACACGCGCCAAGCGCCTGCTCAAGACGCTGCAAGGCGGCCGCGCCTCGTTGCACGAGTACGCGCTGCTGCGCCCGATCTCCGATGCGGTGGAGCGCGTGGCCAAGATCCATTCCTTCCGCGTCGCGGTGCTCGAGCCGGAGGACAAGATCCTGCTGGCCGTCACCTTCGACGGCACCTGGGAGGCCTACATCCGCGTGCTGTGGCAGAAGGTGGGCACCCTGCTGGACGTGATCTTCTGCAACACCGAGGGCTACGTGGTGTCGCACGACGCGGGCTTCGACGCCTGGGCCGGCTGGGTGCGCAAGGTGCAGATCGAAACCGCTTTCTACTACAACACGCACGGGCTGACCGTCGAAGACGCGCGCTACCTGCGGGACGAAGAACGGCTGCATCGGCAACCGCCCGCGCCCGCTTCGCCGGACGCACAGGCCGAAGCGCTCGCGGCAACCCGCCTGCGCGTGCGAACCCCCGAAGAGATCGCCTGGAAGGCCGCTACCGGAAACACGGGACTGGCGCTCGACGCCAGCCGCCAGGCCCTGCAGTCGCTGGCCGTGCTGTTCCGGCTCACCGACATGTACCTGCCGGACACGTCCGACGGCCGGGTCCTGCAACGGGCCGCGCGCGACATCCTGCGCGAGTTCGTGTCGCTCATGGAAGACGAGGATCTGCCCAAGGAGCTGAAGGAAGCCATGAAGGTGCGCTTCGATCGCCACCTTCGCTGGCTGATGCCGGCGGACGACCCCGAGGTCACCCGGCCGCGCGAGGTGCCCGCGCTGCCGCCCCGGGCGCAGGTGGACGATCCCGCCGACGTGCAGGGCGGCATCCTGCGGCCCTACGAGAGCATCACGCACGGCTGCCTGCTGCTGGTCGCCTTCGACGTGCGCGGCGCCGGCGCGGGCCTGCTCGACGAACTGCTCAAGTCGCTGACGACCGCCACCGGCCAGCCTCCCGCGGGCCAGCCGATCGTCAATGTCGCGCTCACCTACGAAGGCCTGCGCTTTCTCGGCATGCCGGAGGAGCAGCTGGCCTGGTTCCCGCAGGAATTCCGCGAGGGCATGGAGGCGCGCGCCAGCATGCTCGGGGACTTCCGCGCCAACCATCCGCGCCGCTGGCGGCTGCCGCAGCGCGTCGCGCAGGCCGGTGCACCCGCGCACGACACCGCTGTCGAGATGGCGGCCGTCCACCTCGTGATCCAGCTGCGCATCGGGGCGCCGGGCAACGACGCGATGGATCCCGAGGACAAGGGCCATCCCCTGCACGGGGCGATCGGAAAGATCTTCGGCGATGTCGGCCAGGGCGGCACGCGCCAGGGCGTGCGGCTGCTCGCCATCGAGCCGCTGCGCCGCTACCTCAACGACAAGGAGCGGATCCAGGAGCACTTCGGCTTTGCCGACGGCGACGGCCAGCCGGTGCTCGATGCCGTGCCCGAGGGCGCCGTCTACCGCAACCAGGTGCACCTGGGCGAGCTGCTGCTCGGATACCCGAACGAAGCGGATGCCAAACCGCAGGGCGACAGCGAGGCGGAGCGCGAGCGCCTCCAGTTCTTCCACAACGGCAGCTTCCTGGTCGTGCGCAAGCTGCGGCAGGACGTGGCCGCGCTTTACGAGACCGTGCGCCGCGCCGGCCGCGAGACCGGGCTCGACGAGGACCTGATCTTCGCGAAGCTGATGGGGCGGCACCGGGACGGCCGGCCGCTGGTCGACGCCGAGGCGATCAACGACTTCGACTATCGCGCCGATGCGGAGGGCAGGGTCTGTCCCTTCCACGCACACATCCGCCGCGCCAACCCGCGGCAGGACGACGTGGCCAATGCGCCGCAAGACCCGCCGGGGCGCCGCCGCCCGCGGCTGATGCGCCGCAGCATGTCCTTCGGGCCGCGCTATGCATTCCCGGACGTGGTTCCCGAAGGCGGCTACGCGGACGACGGCCAGGAGCGCGGCCTGATGTTCATGGCCTACAACGCCAGCATCAGTGAGCAGTTCGAGGTGATTCAGCGCTGGCTGGTGGGCGGCAACAGCGCCGGAAACTTCTCGGGCCAGAGCGACGTGCTGCTCGGCGTGCCGGAGGCGGGCGAGGACCGCAGCTTCCGCTTCGAGCATCCGGTGAACGACGTGCCGCGAAGCCATCGCATCGCACTGGACCAGGCGCCCGGGCTCAGCGAGGAGTCGCGGCCCTTCGTGCGCGTGGATTGGGGCGCCTACCTGTTCACGCCCTCGGTGCATGCGCTGCAGGAGCTCATTCGCCTCGCCGCGCTCGGCCCGCGCCCCCTGCCCGTCTGGTCGGCCGACGAGGGCGAGCAACGCATCCAGGCGCTGCTGCAGCTCGAAGGGGCGGCCTGCCCCGCGGCGGCCATCCGGGCCTGGAAGAGCGTGCTCGAAGACCCGGAGGCGCAGGAGAAGTTCATCAGCGCCGGAGTCTGGGCCGCCATCCGCGAACGCCACGGCGGCGTCCTGCGCACGCCCTACGGCGTGCTGGTGGCCGATCGCGAGCGCGTGCTGCAAGTGCTGGGCGACGACGCGCACTACACGGTGGCCGGCTACCGGGAACGGATGGATGATTCGATCCGGCAGATCTACCTGGGCCTCGACCGCGGCGACGGCAGCGGCGAGTACGAGCGGCAATCGACCCAGGTCAACGAAGCCATCGGTGCCATCGACGAGAAGAGCGCCTTCCGGCTGGCCTTCGATTTCACGGGGCAGGTGCTGCAGGAATTCATGGAGGCCGAGAAGAAGATCGCCCCAATGCTGGGCCGCGGGCGCTGGGAACTCAACCTCGACGTCAAGGAGGTCGCGGACAAGGTGCTGGCGCTGCTGTGCCAGGAATGGTTCGGCCTGCCCGCGCTTCGGCCCAACGAGCCGACACCGCCCCTGGTGCCCGGCAGCTGGCGCTGGGACTGGAAGGA
The DNA here is from genome assembly GCF_010499245.1 of Variovorax sp. WS11. Taxonomy (GTDB): domain Bacteria; phylum Pseudomonadota; class Gammaproteobacteria; order Burkholderiales; family Burkholderiaceae_C; genus Variovorax. The sequence goes on along the minus strand of NZ_JAAGOW010000003.1, from coordinate 35,137 downwards.
AGGCGATCCCGCCATCTACCCGAGCCAGTTCACCGCGCCCTCGCGCTACATCTTCCAGCCCCGTCCCAACGACGACGTGAAGCGCTACGGCGAAAGCTACGGCAATGCGCTGACCCAATCGCTGCATGCCTTCATCCGACCGTTCCAGGAAAGCAAGTCCGCGCCGAAGACGCCGCAGGGCAAGGACGCGGTGCTCGCGTCAGCCATCCTCGGCGCCTTCCCCGACGCCAAGCCGGACGACGATTTCGTGGCCCGCACCTTTGCCGGGGCGCTGATGGGCTTTCTGCCGACCGTGGACGGCAACCTGCGCCTCTCGCTCAACGAGTGGCTGCGCGACGGCACCTTCTGGGCCCTGCGCACGGCCTGGGCGCAGCGCGGCGAGGCTGACGCCTACGACAGGGCGAAGGCGCTGCTCGAGGAGCCGCTGAAGGAAGTCATGCAGCTGCGGCCCTCGCCGGAACTCGTGTGGCGCCGGGTCAAGGGCGGTGGTGTGCGGATCGGCAACGAAAAGCTCGCCGACGGCGAGGCCGTGGTCCTATCGCTGGTCTCGGCGACGCAGCAGAGCCTGCGCGAAGACAAGCCCGGAGCCAAGCGTGACGTGACGCCGATCTTCGGCGGCCGGCGCACCCAGGACGGCGCGCACCCCGCGCATGCCTGCCCGGGCTACAAGGCGGGCATGGGCGTGCTGCTGGGCATGCTGGCCGGCCTGGCGGACGTGAAGGAGCGCATGCGGCCCAGCCCGGCGCCGCTGGCCTTCACCTTCGAGGGCCGCCTCTGAACCACGGCGCGGCAAAGGCTGCGAAGGAGCGAGACATGAGCACCTACGACAAGGACCAGCCGGCCATCGAACGCGGACGCCGGCTCGGCGATTTCCTGGTGGAGGGGCAGCGCCGGAGGCTGGCGCGCGGCGTGGGGGTCGCGCCCCTGGCCGCGGCGCAGAAGATGCTGATCGCGCTCGGCGACTCCTGGTTCGCCTACTGGCCGCGGGGGGACGTGCTCGACGTGCTGGAGCGCAAGCACCACTACAACGTGGATTCGCGCGCCCGCGCCGGCTGCACGCTCGCGGAGATGATCTTCGAGGTGCCGCCGGGCGACCAGATTCCCGACCCCGACGAGACAGCCCAGGGCGAGCAGCTCAAATGGCTGACCGCCCGCATCCAGGGCCTGACTCCAGAGGAGAAGAGCAGCCTGAAGGCCATCCTGCTCTCGGGCGGAGGCAACGACGTGGTGGGCGACAAGCAGACGCTCAAGTCGCTGGTGCATCCGGCGGCCGAGGGCCATGCGCAGCCGGTCAAGGAAGAGATGCTCGTGAAGCTCGTCGACGGACGCCTGCGCGAGCTGCTGACGGTCATGCTCTCGGCCATCACCACCGTGAGCGTCGCCTCGGTCGGGCGCAAGGTGCCGATCCTGCTCCACGGCTACGACTACCCCGTGCCCGATGGCCGCGGCGTCTTCCTGAACGTGTGGCTGAAGCCGGGCCTGGTCGAGCTGGGCTACAACGTGCTGGATGACCGCAAGAAGATCCTGAAGACGCTGATCGACCGGCTCAACATGATGCAGATCGCGCTGCTGCAGAACCCGGAGTTCCAGCACGTGCTGCACGCGAACCTGCGCGGCACCCTCTCCACCCTGGATGCGGACTACCAGGAGTTCTGGCAGAACGAGCTGCATCCCACGATCCCGACCGGCTTCGAGCTGGTGGCGGACAAGGTGGCTGCGAAGATCCCCGCCTGAGCCGACCCTGCAGCTACAGCATGTCGCGCGTGCGCTCAGCACGCTCCAGATGCCAGCGCATGCCCATGATCTCGAAGGCGGTGCAGGCCGAATCGAGCAGCCGCTGCGCCTCCGCGACGCGACCGCGGCCCACTTCGATCTGCGCGCGGCACAGCTGGGTCGCCGCCAACTCGTGCGCCGAGCCGCGCACCTGCGCCGAGCGCTCGGCACCGGCGAGGTAGTGCTCGGCGCGCGCAAAGTCGTTGAGCTTGGCGGCGGCGCGGGCCAGGGCGCGGCAGCCCAGGGCCTCGCCGATGCGGTCGTGCTGGCGCACCCGCATGAACAGCCGCGCCGCGTGGCGCCGCGCCTCCTCGTTGCGGCCGAGGGCGACCGCGCCGTCGACCAGCCAGCTGTGGTTCAGCGAGGTGGCGAGCGCGCCCTTGCGCGCGTCGATCCAGGCGGTCGCGTCGCGCACCGCTTGCAGGGCGTCCGGGTCGCGCGTCAGGTTCCACTGCGCGTAACCGGCCAGCGCACGGCCCATGGCGAGCTGCTGGCGGCTCCTCACGAGCTCGGCGATTTCAGACGCACGCTCTGCCACTCGCAGTGCCTCCTCCCAGCGCCCCTGCCACTGGTAGACCACGCTGATCCAGTGGCGCACCGAGGCCGAGACCTGGTGCAGAGAATCGCCGACCAGGTGCAGGGCTTCGGCGAAGCAGTCATCGGCCTGCGCGAAGTGCCCCTGGTCGCCGAGCAGGTAGGCCTTGCAGGCCAGCGCATAGGCCGAGCCGACGGCCAGGCTGCTGCCCGGGCGGCTCTGGCGCCGCTTGCTGTCCACCGCCGCATCCAACAGCACCAGCGCCCGACCGTATTCGCAGCCGGCCAGCAGCGCTTGGCCCAGCGTGGCGCGCACTTGCGTCGCGAGCCGTGCATCGCCGATCTGCGTGGCGAGATCCAGCGCGGCTTCGCCATGCGCGATCCCCGCCTTCGACATGCCCTTGGCATAGCAGATGTAGCCGAGCCAGTAGGAGGCGCGCGCGATCGCGTCCATGCTGCCGCTCTGGCGCGCCAGCGTCAGGCCGCGCTCGAAGATGGCCACGCCGTCCGCCAGGCCCAGCGGATCGAAGACGCAGGCCATGCCCAGCTTCTGCGCGATCGCGCACCAGCGCAGCGCCAGCTCGCGCGAGGGCGGGCCCAGCTCGTCCAGCGCCTTCAGCGCGGCCGAGTATTGGGCGCGCGCGCGGTCCAGCGCCGAGGCAGCCATGGCCTTGTCGCCGGCCAGCTCGGCATAGCGCGCCGCCGGCTCGGCCAGCGCGGCGGCGGCGCAGTGGTAGGCCAGGGCCTCGTAGAGCTCCCCTTGTGCCGCGCCTTCGCCGCGGCCCTCGAGCACCTGCGCGATGCGGCGATGCATCTCGCGGCGCCGGTGCAGGCCGACCGCCTCGTAGATCACGTCGCGGGTGATGCCGTGCTTGAAGCGCAGCGTTCCGGGCTGCTCGCCCGCGAAGAGGAAGTCCTGCTCGGCCAGCGCCGCGACCAGCGGATCGTCGGCGCCGTGCCCGGTGAGCTGTTCCAGCAGCCAGGCCGGGAAGACGCCGCCGATGACGGCCGCCGCCCGCAGCAGTTCGGCTTGCGCCGGCGGCAGCCGGTCGACCCGCGATTCGATCAGGGCCGTGAGCCAGGCCGCGCTGCCCAGGCGGAGCTCGCGCAGCCACTGCGCGCCCTGCGCCGAAGCCGAGTGGCAGAGCTCCTCGATGAAGAGCGGGATGCCGCCGGCGTAGCGCTGGATCTCGGCGACCACGAAGGGATCGGCACCGGGCAGCAGGTGGCGGGTGGCGCGGGCGGCCTCGCCGTCGTCCAGCGGCTGCAGCTCGAGGGTGGTGACGGGCGTGAGGAACAGGCTCTCGCTGATTGCTGCTCGCGTGGCGGCGACGACGAAGATCGGCCCCCGCAGCGACAGCACCGCATCGAGAGCCTGCTGGCTGACCTCGTCCGCCCACTGCCAGTCGTCCACCACCAGCAGCAGCGGCTGGCGGGCCGCGAGCCGCTCGAACAGGCTCCGCAGCGCCGGCACCGTGGCGCCGGGGCTCAGCGGGCCCGCCTCTTCGCGCGGCGTCACCAGTTGCCGGGCCTGGGCCAGCACGGCAGCGCCGCCCTCCTCCTGATCCAGCGCCGCCAGCAGCGGATGCGCCTGCGCCGGCTCGGCCGGCAGGCCCGGCGAGAGCCCGAACAGCGCGCGCAGCATGTGCAGAAAGGGCTGCAGGGGCTCCGCCAGGTAGGTGCCGCAGTAGCCCTGGAGCGCGAGGCATTCGCCGGCGGCGGCATGGCGGCGCAGTTCGTCGACCAGGCGCGTCTTGCCGACGCCGGGCCCGCCCGACAGGGCGACGCACTGCGCATCGCCGGCGATCGCCATGCGCAGGCGATCGCGCAGCAGGCGCAGCGCCGGCTCGCGACCGACGAAGGGGCAGAGGCTGCGCCGCTCCATCGCCTCGAAGCGCTGCGGCGCGGGCGCGCGGCCCAGCACCCGGCGCACGGCCAGCGGCGGCGTGCTGCCCTTGAGCTGCACCAGGGCCGGCTCGCTGCAGGTGAAGAAGTGGGCGTGCGGCCCGAGCGTCTCCTCGCTCACGCAGATGTCGTCGCGCTCGGCGAGGTCCGACAGGCGCGCGGCGATGTTCGGCACGTTGCCCAGCAGCTCGAAGCGGCCGCGCTCGACGTCGCCGTCCGAAAGAAGGACCAGCCCGGCGTGGATGCCGGAATGCAGGGTCAGCGCGCCGGCCGGGAAGCGGGCGCCGGCGATGGCCATCCGGCTCACGGCCGCGTGCAGCTCGAGAGCGGCTTCGGTTGCGCGGCGCCCGTCGTCCTCGCGGGTCTCGGGATAGCCGAAGAAGGCCAGCACACCATCGCCCTGGATGCGGGCAATGTTGCCGCCGTGGCGCGGAATGATCTCGCGGCAGAGGCGGCGCAGCTGGGCGAGCATGCCGGCGTAGAGCTCGGACTCCATCAGCTCGCCGAGGCGGGTGGATTCGGAGAGGTCCGAGAAGAGGATGGTCAGATACCGGCGCCGCCCGGGGGCGTCGTCGGTCGGGTCTTCGTCCGCAGCGGGTTCTTCTTCGAATGGTCGGAGCATGTGTCAGGGGCCGAGGGGGAGCATGCGGTCGGCGCCCGCCTGCGCTGGGAACGCCAAGACCTAGTACCTTCGTAGTCTAGGCTGTGACTGGGGGATTGGAAGCGCGGGGTATCCCACAAAAGCGTTATGCCGTCCAGCACGCGGGCGACCCAGGGCCTGTCTGTTCCCCTCAGACACCCGACCCGGCCACCAGCACCCCTCACTCCCACTCCATCATCAACAGGCCGTCCAAACCCGCATGGTTGAAGGGCGGAGAAGAGCCCGGATGGCGAACCGATCGACTACCACGCCGCCGTCTCAGGCAGTCTTCGTCTCGTTCCCGACAACAGTGCCTTGGTCAGGTTGGCTGCCGACTACCAGCACATGGTCGACGATGGTCTGTTTCTCGATGAGGTCGAGCCTTTTGAAGCGTTGATGGATCAATGTCGCGCCATTCAGCGCAAAGCGAACACCACAACCCGGGCTTGACTACAACTCGCCGCCACGACAGTGGGTCACCAGTCGCCGAAACTCATCTGCCGGTTCCGCAACGGCCAGTTTCCCAAGTCGACATGTTTGCCGCAGCCAACGAGACTGTCTATCAATACCAGTTCAGCCACTCGCCAGCGAATCGGCGCGATAGCTTCGCGGGCCACATGTTGCTGACAATAGAGCAAGCTGACATGGGGGGTTGAATCGCTTGCGGATGTAATGGCCGATTTCCACAGCTTCCATCGTCGTCGCAAGGGCGCGCTGAAACTGGCGCAGCTTCTTGAGTTCTACGGCACCGGTCAGTGCTAAACCACCCATCAGTGCTTTTGCCGGTCACTCCCATTCGATCGTCGCCGGCGGCTTGCTGCTCACGTCGTAAGTCACCCGGTTGATCCCGCGCACCTCGTTGATGATCCGCCCCGACACCTTCTTGAGCAGCGCATAGGGCAGCTCGGCCCAGTCGGCGGTCATGAAGTCGCTGGTCTGCACGGCGCGCAGCGCGACCACGTAGTCGTAGGTGCGGCCGTCGCCCATCACGCCCACGCTCTTGACCGGCAGAAAGACGGTGAAGGCCTGGCTGGTGAGGTCGTACCAGCTCTTGCCGCTGGACGCGTCCTTGAAGTTGCGCAGCTCCTCGATGAAGATCGCGTCGGCGCGGCGCAGCAGCTCCGCGTATTCTTTCTTCACTTCGCCGAGGATGCGCACGCCCAGGCCGGGGCCCGGGAAAGGATGGCGGTAGACCATCTCGGGCGGCAGGCCCAGCGCCACGCCGAGCTCGCGCACTTCGTCCTTGAACAGGTCGCGCAATGGCTCCAGCAGCTTCAGGCCCAGCTGCTCGGGCAGGCCGCCCACGTTGTGGTGGCTCTTGATGGTGACGGCCTTCTTGCTCTTCGCGCCGCCGGACTCGATCACGTCGGGGTAGATGGTGCCCTGGGCCAGCCACTTGGCGCCCTTGGCACCCGCGCTGGTGAGCTTGGCGGCCTCCTGCTTGAAGACGGTGACGAACTCGCCGCCGATGATCTTGCGCTTGGCCTCGGGGTCGCTCACGCCGGCCAGCTTGCCGAGGAAGAGCTCGCTCGCGTCGACGCGGATCACCTTGGCGTGGAGCTGGCCGACGAACATGTCCATCACCATGTCGCCCTCGTTCAGGCGCAGCAGGCCGTGGTCGACGAAGACACAGGTCAGCTGATCGCCGATGGCACGGTGGATGAGCGCCGCGGCCACTGAGGAATCGACGCCGCCCGAGAGGCCGAGGATCACCTCCTCGTCGCCGACCTGCTGGCGGATCGCCTCCACCGCCTCGGCGATGTGGTCGCGCATCACCCAGTCTGGCTTCGCGCCGCAGATGCCGAGCACGAAGCGCTCGAGGAGCGCCTTGCCCTGCTGCGTGTGCGTGACCTCGGGATGGAACTGCACGGCATAGAAATGCCGCTCTTCGTCGGCCATGCCCGCGATCGGGCAGCTGTCGGTCGAGGCCATCAGCTTGAAGCCGGGCGGCAGCTCGGTGACCTTGTCGCCGTGGCTCATCCAGACGTTGAGCATGCCGTGGCCTTCATCGGTCGTGAAGTCGGCGATGTCGCGCAGGAGCTCGGTGTGGCCGCGCGCGCGCACGGCCGCGAAGCCGAACTCGCGCTTGTGGCCGCCCTCGACCTTGCCGCCCAGCTGGTGCGCCATGGTCTGCATGCCGTAGCAGATGCCGAGCACCGGCACGCCGAGCTCGAACACGGCTTGCGGTGCCTTGTCGGTGGTTTCTTCGTAGACGCTCGCGTGGCTGCCGGACAGGATCACGCCCTTGAGCGTGCCATCCTTCGCATACTCGCGCACCCACTCGTCGCTGACGTCGCAGGGGTGGACTTCGGAGAGCACATGGGCCTCGCGCACGCGCCGCGCGATCAACTGCGTAACCTGGGAGCCGAAGTCGAGGATGAGGATTTTCTGGTGTTGCATGGGCGGCTCAGTTACTCCGCCCTGTAGTTCGGCGCTTCCTTGGTGATCTGCACGTCGTGTACGTGGCTCTCACGAATGCCGGCGGTGGTGATCTCGACGAACTCGGCCTTGTTCTTCATGTCCTCGATCGTGGCGCAGCCGCAGTAGCCCATGCTGGCACGCAGGCCGCCGGACATCTGGTAGATGATCGAGACCATCGAGCCCTTATAGGGCACGCGGCCTTCGATGCCCTCGGGCACCAGCTTGTCGGCGTTCGGATTGCCGGTGGTCGATTCCTGGAAATAGCGGTCGGCGCTCCCCTGCTGCATGGCGCCGATGGAGCCCATGCCGCGATAGCTCTTGTAGCTGCGGCCCTGGAACAGCACGATCTCGCCCGGCGCCTCCTCGGTGCCGGCGAACATGCCGCCCATCATGACGGTGCTGGCACCGGCCGCGATGGCCTTGGCAATATCGCCCGAATAGCGGACGCCGCCGTCGGCGATCAGCGGGATACCGCTGCCCTGCAGCGCGGTGGCGACGCTGTCGACCGCCATGATCTGCGGAACGCCCACGCCGGCCACGATGCGCGTGGTGCAGATGGAGCCCGGGCCGATGCCGACCTTGACCGCATCGGCGCCTGCATCGGCGAGCGCACGGGCAGCGTCGCCGGTGGCGATGTTCCCGCCGATCACGTCGACCTGCGGATAGTTCTTCTTGACCCAGCGCACGCGCTCGATGACGCCGGCGCTGTGGCCGTGCGCGGTATCGACCACGATGGCATCGACGCCGGCCTTGACCAGCGCCTCGACGCGCTCCTCGGTGCCCTCGCCCACGCCGACCGCCGCGCCCACGCGCAGCCGCCCGCTGGCATCGCGCGCGGCGTTGGGGAAGCTGGTCTGCTTGGTGATGTCCTTGACGGTGATCAGGCCCTTGAGCTCCCAGGCGCTGTTGATCACCAGCAGGCGCTCGAGCTTGTGCTTGTTGAGCAGCGCCTTCGCCTCGCTCAGCGTGGTGCCGTCGGGCACGGTGATGAGCTTCTCGCGCGGCGTCATGATCTCGCTCACCGGCACGTCGTAGCGGTTCTCGAAGCGCAAGTCGCGGCCGGTCACGATGCCCACCACCTTGCCGCCGTCCAGCACCGGGAAGCCCGAGATGCCGAGCTCGTCGGACAGCTGCATGACCTGCAGCACGGTGTGGGTGGGGGTGATCACCACCGGGTCGCGCAGCACGCCCGATTCGTAGCGCTTGACCTTGGCCACGTGCGCGGCCTGCTCGGCGGGGGTGAGATTCTTGTGCACGATCCCGATGCCGCCTTCCTGCGCGATGGCGATCGCGAGGCGGGCTTCGGTCACGGTGTCCATGGCCGCGGAGACGAGCGGCAGGTTCAGCGTGATGTTGCGGGAGAGTTTGGTGGCGAGGGAGGTGTCCTTGGGGAGGACCTGGGAGAAGGCTGGCACCAGCAACACATCGTCGAAGGTGAGCGCTTTGCCGAGAAGGCGCATGGGTGAGGCTCCAAAAGACGGATTGTAACGATGGCGCCATGCCCGCCCGGCGCGCGGGTTCATCCGGATGTTGGCCAAATGCCTCGCAAACTCAGCAAATGCTCGGCCGGAAACGTTGCAAAACGTAAGTCGAAGCTAAACTGGCACCCATGAAGCTCGCGCACCTGCTCGTACTCGGATCGGCCTGCCTCCTCATGGCGACGGCCGCCCAGGCCCAATGGCAATGGATCGATCAGAACAACAAGAAGGTCTTCAGCGACACCGCGCCGCCGCCGGACATTCCGGAGAGGAACATTCTTCGCCGCCCGGGGCCCGCCTCTTCGGGGCGCGTCACCTTCAGTCCCGCGCCTGCTGCCGCACCGGATGCGGGCGCCCAGGCTGCGGCGCCGACCACGGCGCCCCGCCCCGCCGGCAGCCCCAAGCCCGCGGGCGTGGACAAGGAACTCGAGGAAAAGGCCCGCAAGGCCGAGGAAGCCGAGAAGGCCAAGCAGGCCGCCGAAGCGCAGAAGGTGGCCCAGGCCAAGACCGAGAACTGCCAGCGCGCGCGCCAGGGCAAGGCCACGATGGACAGCGGCATGCGCGTCGCCCGCCTCAACGCGCAGGGCGAGCGCGAGATCATGGACGACAAGATGCGCGCCGCGGAGAACCAGCGCCTGCAGTCGGTGATCGACAGCGACTGCAAATAAATAGCCCGGCAGATAGCCCGGGCCACCGGACTCAGTACCCCGCCTTGCCGCCCTTGCGCCGGCGCGCGAAGAGTCCCGTTCCCCTCGCCCCCTGCTGCTTGAAGCGCTCGCGCCGCGCGAGCTTGGGATCGACCGTGAGCGGGCGGCACAGCTCGATGCGGTCGAGCGACTGTACCGGCTGCTCCCATTCCACGGCCCGGCCCCAGATGCCGGGCGTGAGGGCCTGCCAATCGAGTTGCGGATAGCGCGCGGCCAGGCTGCTCGCCAGCACCGCATCGCGCACCGTGGTGCCTTCGATCACGCCGAGGTCCTCTTCGAACACCTCGCGCGGGGCCGGCGAATACGCGACCGTGACCTGGAGCATCAGCCGTAGACGTGCTCGGCGCGCTTGACGAAGGCTTCGACCAGGTTGGAGGCGATCTTGTCGAACACCGGCCCGACCAGGGCCTGCAGCGCGAAGTTGTTGAAGCCGTAGCTGAGGTTCAGCTCGACGCGGCAGGCCCGCTCGCCCTCTTCCCCCACGGGCGTGAATTTCCAGACGCCGTCGAGGTTGGAGAAGGGCCCGTCGACCAGCCGCAGATGCACCTCGCGTCCCGGCACATGGGTGTTGCGGGTGGTGAAGCTGTGGTGGAAGCCGCTGAAGGCCAGGCCGACCTCGGCTGTCATGCCCCCTGCGTCCTGCTCGATCACGCGGGCCTTGTCGCACCAGGGGAGGAACTCGGGATACTTCGTCACGTCGGTGACCAGCTTGTACATCTCCTCGGCGCTGTACCAGATCAGGATGGACTTGTGGACTGCTTTCATGAAAAACGAATCAGGGGGCTGCGTTCCATTGTATGAAGGCCGCCGCTCAGCCCGCTGCGCAGCCTCAGCTCGACCGGGTCCAGGCCCCCATCAGGGTGTTAGAGGGCAGGTTCTCGTCGAGCAGTTTGCGGGCCGTCTCGACGCCGGCCACGGGCAGGCCATTCGGGTCGAGCAGGCCGATCTGCACCAGCACGCTGGCCTGGTCCCAGTAGATGTGCTCGTGGTAGAGCTTGTCGCCACGGAACTTCACGATGGCGACCAGCGGGATCTCCACCGGCCGGCCGGTGGGCGCCACGCCGGGCAGCATCCAGTCGATCTCGCAGCTGTGGGTGAAGCAGAACAGCATCTCGTCGACGATCTGCGTCGCACCCACGGTGCGCGAGATCGGCACCAGCCGGGTGTCGGGCGGATTGCTGTCGACGAAATGGTGCTGGTAGAAGCGGCTCAGCATCGCATGGCCGACGCCGCCGGTCATCGTCGGGATGTGGTTCACGTAGGGCTCGGCCACCATTGTGGCCATGGTGTCGGCGACGTTGCGCGTGGCGAACTCGTATTCGCAGTGCTTGTCCCACAGCGCCGAGAAGTCGTAGTACGGCCCCATTGCCTGCCTGAATGCGGCCACGCTGCGCTCGTGCGCCATCAGCGCCGAAGGCTTGTGGAAGTGCTCGCCGCCCCGTCGCGCGAAGGCATGGTCCACGCCCGGATAGACATGCAGCGCCACGTTCGGCTTGCCGTCGAGCGCGGCGAGGATCTTCTCGCGCGCGGGCGGCGGGCAGAACTTGTCCAGCTCCGCGATGTGCAGCAGCAGGCGGCCGCGGATGTTCGCGGCCTCGTCCAGCGCGTTCTCGATCCCCACGCCGTAATAGCTCACCGCCACGTCGGCATCGGTGCGGCAGGCGGCCAGGTATGCCAGCTTCCCGCCCAGGCAGAAGCCCAGCACCCCGATCTTGCCCGCGTGCTCGGGCCGCGCGCGCACCGCCGCCATCGCCGCGGCGATGTCCTCCACGCCCTTGTTCTCGTCGAAGCCCTGGTAGAAGCCGAAGGCCTTCTGAAAATCGTCCGGCGTATCGCCCAGTTCAACGCCGGGCTGCTGGCGCCAGAACAGATCGGGCACCAGCACCACGTAGCCTTCCTCGGCGTAGTAGTCGGCCACCTGCCGCATGGTGGCGTTCACGCCGAAGATCTCCTGCGCCAGCAGGATGCCCGGCCCCTTGCCGGCCTTCGGCGTTGCGAGATAGGCGCGGAAGCTGCCGCTGCCGTCGGAAGCGGGCACCTGCAACCATTGACCTGACATGGGGGGTCTCCTTTCAAGATGCATCGAGGGGGAACCGGGCACCTTGCCCGGCGTCATGCCGCAACCGCGCTGTCCTGCAGCGTGGTGAACTGTCCGCCAGCGTAGAGCAGCGGCAAACCGTGCGGCTCGTCGATCTTCACGGCCTTGATCTCGCCGATGACCACTGCGTGGCTGTGCGCGACCATCATCTCGTCCACCACGCAGTCGAAGGCGGCGAGCGCGCCGCGCAGGACCGGCGCGCCCGTGACCAGGGTCTCCCAGTGGCGCGGATCGAAGCGCTCGCCGGCGCTGTCGCACAGCCCGGCGAAGACGCGCGCCAGATCGGACTGTGCCACCGTCAGCAGGTTGATCGCCATGCGCCGGCTCTGGGCGATGGTGCGGAAGCTGCTGCCTTGCAGATTGACGCAGGCCAGGATGCGCGCCGGCTGCGCCGAGAAGGAGGACACGGCGGTGGCCGTCAGGCCCACGGGCGTCTCACCGTCCGTGCTGGTGACGAGGGTGACGGCACCTACCAGGTGCCGCATCGCTCGGCGGAAATCGCCGGCGTCCAGGTTGGGCTCGCAGCGCAGTTGCTCGAGCGCACGCAGAAGCTGAGTCATGGGTCAGGCCGCCTCGGGTTGGGTCTCGGCGCGCAGGTAGGCGGAAGCCTTGTCCGGCGCCATGAAGAAGTTCGCGTAGTCGCGCGGATCGTCGAAGCCGTTCACGATGCGCCGCGCCACCGCGGGCATCGCGCTGGCCGCGCCCAGCAGTTCCAGCACATGCGGCGGCGGGGGCTGGAGCATCGCGTTGGTCCAGTTCACCACATGCTGGGCGTACTCCCAGTAGCCGTCGAAGGCGGCCTGCATGAAGGCGGCATCGAAGGCCCGCGTCCCCTGCGCCAGGATCGCCCGCTGGTAGGCATGGGCGCACTTGGCGGCGTTGTTGGAGCCCTGCCCGGTGATGGGATCGTTGAGGCAGACCACGTCGCCCATGCCCAGCACGATGCGCCCCGAGGGCAGGCGCCCGACCGGGCGGCGCACGGTGGGCGCGAAGCGCCCCGCGAGGATGCCGTTGTCATCGGTGAGCCGCACATCACGGCAGCGCTCGGCCTCCCAGGGTGCGAATGTCTCCAGAATTTTCAGGGACCGAGCGAGATGCTCCGCGGGCGTCCCGATGCCGGCCCAGCAATCCATCGGGCCGCCGGGCACGCCTTCGAACACCATGATGTCGCAGGGGCCCGTGATGGTCAGCGCCGGGAACACGAAGTACTCGCCCACGCCCGGGATCAGGTTGAAGTCGACCGCCGAATAGGCCGGCCGCGGCCGCATGTCGTGCACATAGGTCAACGCGAGCGCGCGCTGCGGCTTGTCGAAGGGCGACTTGTCCGCGTCGCGCTCGAAGAGCTGCGCGATCTCGCCCTTGCCGGCCGCGACGATCACGAGCTCGTGCGCTTGCGTCCACTGCTCGAGATCCTCGACGGTCGCCTCCTTGAACAGAATCTCGCCGCCGCGCTCGGCGAACACCTTCATCCAGCCCGGGATCTTCACGCGCTGGTCCACGGATCGGGCCACGCGGTCCAGCCGGTGTGCCCAGGCCAGCATCTTCTCGCCGGGCCGCTCCGGATGCGGGATGCTCAGGCCGATGCCTTCCACCGGCGGGCATTCGCGCTCCCAGAAGTCGATGCCGAGGTCGCGCTCGATCTGCAGGCTGGCGTCGAACATGCACTGGCTGGACATCACCTTGCCGGTACGGATGTCCTCCGCGCTGCGGTTGGAGACCAGCGTCACCTGCAGGCCCTGCTGCTGCAGGCCCAGCGCGAGCTGCAGGCCGGCCTGGCCGGCGCCCACGATCATGATGCGGCGCGCGGCCGCGGCGGGGGAAACGATGCTCATGGTGTGCCTCTTTCGGGTTGGAGAATGCGTTTCAGGCGGCGAGCTTCGGGATCGCCGGCTCGTAGGACTCCGGCCCCATGGCCGAATAGCCGCCGTCGACCGCCCAGTCCGCGCCGGTCACGAACGAGGCCTTGTCCGAGCACAGGAACACCACCACGTGGCCCACCTCTTCCGGCTCGCCCACGCGACGCAGCAGATGGAAGGGCCGGGCCACCGCGTCGGTCTTCGCGCGGTCGCCGTGGCTGAGGGTGTTCATGACGGCCGACCAGGTCCAGCCCGGCGACACCGAGTTGACGCGGATGTTCATCGGCGCGAGGTCCATGGCCATGCTGCGCGTAAGTTGCACCAGCGCGGCTTTGCTCACGGGATAGAGCCAGCGGCCGGTCTGCGCCACCTTGGACGAGATCGAGCTGAAGTTCACGATCGCGCCGCCGCCCGCCGCCCGCATGTGCGGCACCACCGCGCGCGCCATCATCACGGCAGACACCAGGTTGACGTCGAGCGCCTGGTGCCACTCGGCGCGCGGCGAGGCCAGACCGTTGTCGGTGTAGGTGCAGGCCAGGTTGACCAGCGCATCGATGCGTCCGTGTGCCCGCAGCACCTCATCGACGCAGGCCTGCACCTGCTCGTCGCGCGTTACGTCGGTGGCCATGAAGCTGGCCCCGGTCTCGCGGGCCACGGCCTGCCCGCCCTCGGCATCGATGTCGGCCAGCACCACTTGGGCGCCGGCGTCCCGGAAGCACCGGGCCACGCCGGCACCGATCAAGGTGGCGCCACCGGTGATAAGCACTGTCTTGTCGCGCAGATCCGCTGTCATCATTCGGCTCCTGTTTGTCATTGGCTTGCGGATACTTTAGATTTGAAGCAGTTGCCGCCCAATCCGGATTGCGCAGTCGCTGTCCGGAAAGCGAATTTCTTTCAGCGCCCCCTCGAATGGACCCCGCGCCGCGATGAGCATTACGCTGCCCTTGTCGAATTTCGCCGTGATCGACACCCCCGACCTGGACCGGGCACGGGACGAGGTTGCGCGGATCTTCTGCCCGCATCGCCTGAGCCTGGGCCACGGTGCGGCGCGCTTCGATACGCGGCACCATGTCGCGCCGCTGACGGAGATCTCGCTCAACTACGTGCAGTACGGCGCCGAGGTCGACATCGACCCCGGCTGCCTGGGCAGCTTCTACCTGCTGCAGATCCCGCTGGGCGGTCGCGCGGCGATCCAGTGGGGAAAGCACAGCTTCGTGTCCGATACCGATTGCGCCTCGCTGGCTTCGCCCAGCCAGCCCCTGCGCATGCGCTGGGGCGACGCCACGCCGCACCTGATCGTCAAGCTCGACACGGCCGTGATCGCGCGGCACTGGGAGGCGCTGACGGGCCAGCCCGCCGGCCCGCGCCCGCTGGAGTTCGAGCCCGCCGTGCCCGTCGACCGCGGGGCGGGCGCCAGCGTCAGGCACCTGGTCGAGTTCATGGCCCAGGAGCTGTCCTGCGGCCGCACCACGCTCACCACGCCCTTCCTGGTGCAGGCCGAGGCCGCACTGACCCACACCCTGCTGGGCCAGCTGCCGCACAGCCTGAGCGCACGCCTGCTGGCCCGGCTGCCCGAGGTGTCGCCGCGTGCCGTGCGGCGGGCCAAGGAATACATCGAGGCTCATCTGGGCGAGGCCATCTCGGTCAACCACATCGCGGAAGCCAGCGGGCTGTGCGTGCGCGGCCTGCAGTCGGCTTTCCGCCAGCACACCGGGCAGACGCCGATGGCCTTCCTGCGGGAGCTGCGCCTGCAGGCGGTGCACCGGCAGCTCCTGCAGGCAGCGCCTGGAACCACGGTGACGGCGGTGGCCCTGCAGTACGGCTTTGCGCATCTGGGGCGCTTCGCGCAGGACTACACCCGGCGCTTCGGCGAGGCGCCGCACCTCACGTTGTCCAGGCACTGACGGGTGGCCGTTGCCTCATTTCATAGAATCGCACGCGTGTGTGCGTTTGACCGTTGTGTGGATGCCATGCGCCCCCACATCACGAAGCCATGGCCACCAAAAAACAAGACACCTCCTCCCGGATCGCGGACAACAAGAAGGCCGCGTACAACTACTTCTTCGAGGAGCGCTTCGAGGCCGGCATGGTGCTGGAAGGCTGGGAGGTCAAGTCCCTGCGCGAGGGCAAGGTGCAGCTGACCGACGGCTATGTCGTGATCCGCGACGGCGAGCTCTTCGTCATCGGCTGCCAGATCAACCCGCTGAAGTCCGCCTCGACGCACATCAACCCCGACTCGGTGCGCACCAAGAAGCTGCTGCTGCACAAGGAGCAGATCAAGCGCCTGGTCGGCAAGGTCGAGCAGAAGGGCTACACGCTGGTGCCGCTCAACCTGCACTGGAAGGCCGGCAAGGTGAAGTGCGAGATCGCGCTGGCCAAGGGCAAGGCCGAGCACGACAAGCGCGACACCATCAAGGACCGCGAAGGCAAGCGCGAGGTCGAGCGCGCGATGAAGAGCCGCCACCGTTAACAGAGTCCCCCAAAGGAACCACCGCCATGGCCGCCCAACCCCTCGATGCCGAGCGAACCAATCCCCTGGAGGGCGGCCCCAGCTTCTCGCTGCGCAACCGGCTGCTGCGCGCGGCCTGGAACGTCAGCTGGGCGCTGCTGGCGTCCTGGACGCCGCCGCAGATGCGCTTCTGGCGCCGCTTCCTGCTCAAACTCTTCGGTGCGCAGCTGGGCGAATCGAGCGACGTGCGCGGCAGTGCGCGCGTCTGGTATCCACCCCACCTGCACCTGGCCGACCGCGCCATGCTGGCGGAGCGGGTCACTTGCTACAACATGGCGCCGATCACGCTGGGTCGCGCCGCGCTGGTCTCGCAGGGCGCCCACCTGTGCGCCGGCACCCATGACATCGGCTCGGCCACCTTCCAGCTGACGGCCAGCCCGATCACCATCGGCGCCGGTGCGTGGATCGCGGCCGAAGCCTTCGTCGGCCCCGGCGTCGAGGTGGGCGAAGGTGCGGTGCTGGGCGCGCGCGGCGTGGCCTTCCGCTCGCTCGAGGCCTGGACGGTCTACGGCGGCAACCCGGCCAAGGCCATCAAACCGCGGGTGCTGCGCGCCGCCGAGCGCTGAGCGATGTTTTTTTCGCGGCGCCGGGAATAAGCTGCGGGTTTCCGGCGTTCATGCAGCAATGGATTCACGCGCGCTCATCGACCAGATCCCCAGCCTCAGGCGCTATGCCCGCGCGCTGACCGGCGACGCCTGGGCGGCCGACGACCTGGTGCAGGACACACTGGAGCGCGCCTGCCACAAGTGGCAGCTTTGGATCGTCGGCAGCGACCTGCGGGCGTGGCTGTTCACGATCATGCACAACGTGTTCGCGAGCCAGACGCGTCGCGCGCCGCCGCCGCGCGCCATGGTGGACATCGACGAGGTCGCGGCGCAGTTGCCCGGCGCGGAAGGCGCGCGCGACCGTGCCATCGACCTGCAGCGCTGCCTGCTGCTGCTGCCCGAAGAGCAGCGCGCCGCGCTGCTGCTGGTGGCGCTCGAAGACATGTCCTATGCGCAGCTGTCCCGGGTGCTGAACGTCCCCCTCGGCACCGTCATGTCGCGCCTGGCACGGGCGCGCGTGCGGCTGCAGGACCTGATGGAAGGCGCGCCGCCGCCGGCGGCCGGCCGTCCCGGGCTGCGCCGCCTCAAGTGAAGCGCATTGCCATGAAGCCGCCGTCCTCCTCGACGCCCGACACCGACCAGCCCGCCTGGCGGGCCCAGCGCGACGCGCTGCGCCGGCTGCACGGCGAGGTGCTCGACGAGCCGATTCCGCCTTCCCTGCTTGCGGCCGCGGAGATGGTCGCGGCGCGCCAGGACCAGCATGCACGCTGGATGCGCTGGAGCGGCATCGCGGCCGGCCTGCTGGTCGCCTTCGGCGCCGGCTGGCTGGGGAGCCTGGAATGGACCCACCAGCGCCGGGCCTTGCTGGCCAACGGGCCTGCGACCCAGGAGTTCGTGCATGCCGCCGCGGTGGCCCACGTCGTCTACGCGCCCGAGAAGCGCCACCCCGTCGACGTGGCCGCAACCGAGCAGCAGCATCTGGTGCAGTGGCTCTCGAAGCGGCTCGACAAGCCGCTCAAGGTGCCCGATCTGTCGGCCCAGGGCTACGCGCTGGTCGGCGGTCGTCTGCTGCCCGGTGGCGAGGGGGCCCGGGCACAGTTCATGTTCGAGCGTGGCGACGGCGAGCGCCTGACCCTCTACATCGGCAGCCTCGACGCCGCAGCGGCGCAACAGCCGCGGTCGGGAGAAAGCGCATTCCGCTATTCGCAAGAGGGCCCGGCGCCGAGCTTCTATTGGGTCGACCAGGGTTTCGGCTATGCGCTGACGGGCAAGCTGCCCCGCGAAGTCCTGCTCAACCTGGCCGGCGCGGTGTACCGCCAGCTCTGATGAAAGGCCGGGACGCCAGACCGCCCGGCCTTTTCCAAACTGTTTGTTCAACCAAGGAGAAACTTCTCATGAAACTGCTCAGCGCCTCGATCCTCGCGGCCGCCCTGCTCGCCGGCTGCGGCGGCATGTCCAGAACCGCGTCGATGCCGGACGCCCCGACCCGCACCGCCGACGGCGTGCTGATCGGCCCCAGCGGCATGACGCTCTACACCTTCGACCGCGATGCCGCCGGCAGCGGCAAATCGACCTGCAACGGGCCCTGCGCGACCAACTGGCCGCCCCTGATGGCGGCCGACGCGGCCAAGCCGATGGGCGCCTACACCATCGTCGTGCGCGACGACGGCAAGCGCCAGTGGGCCTACAAGGGCTGGCCGCTCTACTACTGGGCCAAGGACGCGAAGGCCGGCGACAAGACGGGCGACGGCGTCAACAACGTCTGGAAGGTCGCGCGGCCCTGACCGGCCCCGGGGGTGCTGCGCTCAGCAGTTCCCCTTCTTGGCCTGCCCCGGCGGGCAGTGGTAGCCGCCGTGGTGGCCGCCGTCATGGCCGCGATGGCCATGACGATCGTCGTGCCGGTCGTGGCGTTCGTGGCGGTCGTGCCGCTCGTGGCGGTCGTCCCGGTAGGCACGCCTTTCGGCACGCCGCCAATTGGGCTCGGCCCAGCGCCAGCCTCCATCCGCACGCACCCAGTTGCCCGGCGCATAGACATAGTCCGGCCGCGCGCGCTCCCAGTAGCCCGCGCGCCAGCCATAGGCGCTCTGTTGCCATTGCCAGTTGCCCGGCACCCAGACGAAGCCCGACCGTGGCGCCGGCACGACCTCGTAGCGCGGCGCCGGCGGCGCCACTGCGATGAGGCCGGGCACATGGATGTTGACCGACACCTGGGCCGAGGCCCCCAAAGATGCCGCAGCCGCCACGGCGGCCAGCAGGAAGGCGGAAAGTCGCATCGCTATCTCCCTCATTGGATGAAAAGTCTTGAACGCGCCCGACCTCGGGCGCGAAATAGGTGAAAGCCCGGATGCTACCGGGTCCCCGGCAGGGCCACGGCCGCCGCGCGCCGGTCGCGCAGCCCGAGCCATTCGTTGAACACCAGCGCGCCGATCACCAGCGCGCCGCCGGCCAGCACGCTCGACGACGGCGCCTCGCCGGCACCGAGCCAGGCCAGGGTGATGCCGAAGATGATCTCCAGCAGCGCCAGCAAAGCCACCTCCGGCGCCTTCAGCACCCGTGCGCAGAGCACCGAGAGCACGCAGGGAATCGCCAGCTGGAACACGCCCAGGAAGGCCAGCAACGCGACGTCGTGCGTGTTGGCCTGAAAGGGCCAGGCCAGCGGCAGCGTGAGCAGCGAGGACATCGCAGCGCCCACCAGCACCGAAGGCACCAGGTCCACCTCGGTCCCCTTCGCATGGGCATGCTGCACCACGGTCCAGTTGCAGGCGCCGGCCAGCGGCACGCACAGCGCCACCAGGGTGCCGGCCAGAAGGCCGTCGCCCAGCTGGGTGCCGTACATCCAGCCGATGCCGAGGCCGGCCACCACGATCGCCGCCCAGGTGCGCGGCGGCAGCCGGTGACCGATGAAGATCCGCGCCGCAAGCGCCGTGAGGAGCGGCCCGAGCGCCATGGTCACGAGCACGTTGGCCACGCTGGTCAGCGTAAGCGCCACCATGAAGGCGGTGAACATCACGCACCAGCAGACGCCGGAGATCCAGAGCGCGCGGCCGCCCGATCGGATCTTCGCGAACACCGCCCGGCCCTGCCAGGCCGGCAGGATCACGAGCAGGGCCGCGAGCGTGAAGAAGCTGCGCCAGTAGGTGATCTCGAAGCTGCGCGCATGCTCGAGATGGCGCGTGACCACGCCCGCCGTGGCCCACATCAGGGTCACGGCGACCATCAGCCAGACGGCGCGGCCGTGCGTGAGCACCGTGCTAGACAGTGGTCTCGCGGCTGGCGCGCTTGCGCTCATGTTCCTTCAGGTGGCGCTTGCGCAGGCGCACGCTCTTGGGCGTGATCTCGACCAGCTCGTCGTCCTCGATGAACTCCACGCCGTATTCGAGCGTGAGGTCGATCGGCGGGGTGATCTTGATCGCGTCTTCCTTGCCGGACACCCGGAAGTTGGTGAGCTGCTTGGTGCGCGTGGCATTGACCACCAGGTCGTTGTCGCGGCTGTGGATGCCGACGATCATGCCTTCGTACACCGGGTCGTTCGCCCGCACGAACATGCGGCCGCGATCGTCCAGCTTGCCCAGCGCGTAGGTGAAGATCTCGCCGTCGTCCATGGAGATCAGCACGCCGTTCTTGCGGCTGCCGATCTCGCCCTTGTGCGCCTCGTAGCTGTCGAAGATGTTCGAGATCAGGCCCGAGCCGCGCGTGAGGTTCAGGAACTCGTTGGTGAAGCCGATCAGGCCGCGCGCCGGAATGCGGTACTCGAGGCGCACGCGGCCACGGCCGTCCGGCTCCATGTTGACCAGTTCACCCTTGCGCTCGCCCAGGGCTTGCATCACGCCGCCCTGGTGCTGGTCCTCGATGTCGGCGGTCACCATCTCGATCGGCTCGTGCCGCACGCCGTCGACGTCGCGGAACACCACGCGCGGCTTCGACACCGCCAGTTCGTAGCCCTCGCGGCGCATGTTCTCCAGCAGGATTGTGAGGTGCAGTTCGCCCCGGCCCATGACCTCGAACACGCCCTCCTCGTCGGTCTCCTTGACGCGCAGGGCCACGTTGTGCTGCAGCTCCTTCTGCAGGCGGTCCCAGATCTGGCGGCTGGTGACGAACTTGCCTTCGCGGCCGGCCAGCGGGCTGGTGTTGACGCAGAAGTTCATCGTCAGCGTCGGCTCGTCGACCTTGAGCATGGGCAGCGGCTCCGGCGTCGTCGGGTCGGTGACGGTCACGCCGATGCCGATGTCGGCAATGCCGTTGATCAGCACAATTTCCCCCGGGCCGGCTTCGGTGGCCTGCACGCGCTCCAGCCCCTGGAAGGTCAGCACCTGGTTGACCCGGCCCTTGAAGGACTTGCCGTCAGGGCCTTCCATCACGACCACGTCCATCATCGGGCGGATGGTGCCGGCGTTGATGCGGCCGACGCCGATGCGGCCCACGAAGGTCGAGAAGTCGATCGCCGAAATCTGCAGCTGCAGCGGTGCGTCCGGATCGCCCGCATGGGCCGGCACGTGCTCGAGGACGGTGTCGAACAGGGCCGACATGTCGGGGCCCCACTGCTCGCCCGGCGCGCCCTCTTCCAGCGACGACCAGCCGTTGATGCCCGAGGCGTAGACCACGGGGAAGTCCAGCTGCTCGTCCGTCGCGCCCAGCTTGTCGAACAGGTCGAAGGCGGCGTTGACCACGTGGTCCGGGCGCGCGCCGGGCTTGTCGACCTTGTTCACCACCAGGATCGGCTTGAGGCCCAGGGCCAGCGCCTTCTTGGTGACGAAGCGGGTCTGGGGCATCGGGCCTTCCTGGGCGTCGATCAGCAGCACCACGCCGTCCACCATGCTGAGCGCACGCTCCACCTCGCCGCCGAAGTCGGCGTGACCGGGGGTGTCCACGATGTTGATGTGCATACCCTTCCAGGTCACGGCGCAGTTCTTGGCCAGGATCGTGATGCCGCGCTCTTTCTCGATCGCGTTGTTGTCCATCACGGTGTCGACCACTTTCTCGTGCGCCGCGAAAGTGCCGGACTGGCGCAGCAATTGGTCGACCATGGTGGTCTTGCCATGGTCCACGTGGGCAATGATGGCGATGTTGCGGATCTGGTTGGTGCTCATGGTGTGGCTTCGGTCAAAAGTGTCTGCTGGATTTCGATGGGGTTCAGCAAGCGCCCCGGGATGAGTTCGCCGGCCTTCACGTGGGCCGTGCCGAGGAAGGCGGCCGGGGCCTGGCCGAAGACGGCGACCTCCGCGGCATCGGGCCAGGCGCCGCGGCGGCGCAGGCCCGACAGAAAACGTGCCGCATCTTCGGCGCAGAGCGTGACGTTGGTGTGGCCGGCGACCAGCGCCTCGGTCGGCAGCAGTTGGGCGATGCGCTGCGCCTCGCTCATGGCCTCCAGCGCCTCCAGCGTGACGCACTGCGAGACGTCGAAGCTGCCGGTGGCCGTGCGGCGCAACGCGCTGAGATGCGCGCCGCAGCCGAGCGCCGCGCCGATGTCCTCGCCGAGGGTGCGGATGTAGGTGCCCTTGCTCACGCTAACCCGGATGCGGATCTCGTGCGCCGACAGCTGAACGAGCTCCAGCGCGTGGATCACGACATCGCGTGGCGCACGCTCGACCTCGATGCCCTCTCGGGCGTACTCGTAGAGCGCCTTGCCGTCCTTCTTGAGGGCGCTGTGCATCGGCGGCACCTGCCGGATCGGGCCGGTGAACTGCGTCTGCACGCGCGCGAGGTCCTCGGGCGTGACGGCAACGGGCCGCTCCTCGATCACCTCGCCTTCGGCATCGCCGGTGGAGGTTCGGATGCCCAGCCGCGCAGTGGCCTCGTAGGTCTTGTCCGCCTCGAGGTGCAGTTGGCTGAACTTGGTCGCCGCCCCGAAGCACAGCGGCAGCACGCCGCTGGCGAGCGGGTCGAGCGTGCCCGTGTGCCCGGCCTTCTCGGCGCGCAGCAGCCACTTGGCCTTCTGCAAGGCCTGGTTGCTGGACAGGCCCAGCGGCTTGTCGAGCAGAAGCACCCCATGCACAGGGCGCCGCTGCACCCGTGTGCGTGGCGCGTTCATCCTCAGTCGTCTTTGGAACGGGAGGCGACGGCCTGCGCGATCAGCGCATTCATGTCGGCGGCGCGCTCGGTGGTGCGATCGAACTGGAAATGCAGCGTCGGCACCGTGTGGATGTGCAGGCGCTTGAAGAGACCGTTGCGCAGGAAGCCGGCCGCCTGGTTGAGCGCCTCGGTGGTCTCCACCGGATCGCCCACCAACAGGCTGAAGAAGACCTTCGCATGCGCGTAGTCGGGCGTGACCTCGACCGCCTGGATCGTGACCATGCCCACCCGCGGATCCTTCAGCTCGCGCGCGATCAGCTCCGTCAGATCGCGCTGGATCTGATCGGCGACCTTGAAGGCGCGATTGGGGGTTGCGGCTTTTCTCTTGGGCATGGCCAGAATCCGTGACGCTTTGGTGACGCTTTACAGCGTCCGCGCGATCTCCTTGATCTCGAAGAACTCCAGCTGATCACCTTCCTTGATGTCGTTGTAGTTCTTGAGCTTGATACCGCACTCGAAGCCTTCGCGCACCTCGCGCACATCGTCCTTCATGCGCTTGAGCGACTCCAGCTCGCCGGTGTAGACAACCACGTTGTCGCGCAGCAGGCGGAAATGCGCGCTGCGGGTAACGTAGCCCGAGGTGACGTAGCAGCCCGCGACCGTGCCGATCTTGGACGCCACGAACACGGTGCGGATCTCGGCCGAGCCGATGATCTCTTCGCGCCGCTCGGGCGCCAGCATGCCGGCCATCGCCGTCTTCAGCTCGTCCACCGCGTCGTAGATGATGCTGTAGTAGCTGATGGCGACGTTGTTGCCCTCGGCCAGCCGGCGCGCGCCGGCGTCGGCGCGCACGTTGAAGCCGATGACCGTCGCCTTGGAGGCGATCGCAAGATTGATGTCCGACTCGCTGATGCCGCCCACCGCCGCGTACACCACCTGCACCTTGACCTCGTCGGTCGAGAGCTTGAGCAGCGACTGCGCGAGCGCTTCCTGCGAGCCCTGGACGTCGGCCTTGATGATGATGGGCAGCGTCTTGACCTCGGCGCCCAGCTCCGAGAACACGTTCTCGAACTTGGCGGCCTGCTGCTTGGCCAGCTTGGTGTTGCGGAACTTGCCCGCACGGTAGGTCGCGATCTCGCGCGCACGGCGCTCGTCGCCCATCACCATGAACTCGTCGCCGGCCTGCGGAACCTCGGTCAGGCCCTGGATTTCCACCGGGATCGAGGGGCCGGCTTCCTTGGTCGCCTTGCCATCCTCGTCCAGCATGGCGCGCACGCGGCCGTAGGTCGACCCCGCCAGCACCACGTCGCCGATCTTGAGCGTGCCGGACTGCACCAGCACGGTCGCGACCGGGCCGCGGCCCTTGTCCAGCTGCGCTTCGATCACCAGCCCCTTGGCGGCGGCATCGACCGGCGCCTTGAGCTCCAGCACCTCGGCCTGCAGCAGCACCTGCTCGAGCAGGTTGTCCACGCCCTGGCCGGTCTTTGCGGACACCGACACGAAGGGCGTGTCGCCGCCGTATTCCTCGGGCACCACCTGCTCGGCCACCAGCTCCTGCTTGACGCGGTCGAGGTTGGCATCGGGCTTGTCGATCTTGTTGATCGCCACCACGATCGGCACCTTGGCCGCCTTGGCGTGGCTGATAGCTTCCTTGGTCTGGGGCATGACGCCGTCGTCCGCCGCCACCACCAGGATCACGATGTCGGTCGCCTGCGCGCCGCGGGCCCGCATCGCAGTGAAGGCCTCGTGGCCCGGGGTATCCAGGAAGGACACCATGCCGCGATCCGTGTGCACGTGGTAGGCACCGATGTGCTGCGTGATGCCGCCGGCTTCGCCCGCCGCGACCTTGGTGCGGCGGATGTAGTCCAGCAGCGAGGTCTTGCCGTGGTCGACGTGACCCATCACGGTCACGACCGGCGCACGCGGCAGCGCCTCGGCCTGCTGCGCCGACACGTCCTCGTCGGTGAAGGCTTCCGGATCGTCCAGCGCGGCAACGACCGCGCTGTGGCCCATTTCCTCCACGATGATCATCGCAGTGTCCTGGTCCAGCGACTGGTTGATGGTCGCCATCTGGCCCAGCTTCATCAGCTGCTTGATGACTTCCGACGCCTTGACGGCCATCTTGTGCGCCAGCTCGGAGACCGTGATGGTCTCGGGCACGTGCACTTCGAGCACGCGCGCCTCGACCGGCGCGGCCTGCACGCGTTCTTCCTGGCTGCCACGGTCATTGCCGCGACGCCCGCGCGGGCCGCCGCGCCAGTTGCCGCGGCCGACCCCGCCGCTGGCATCGCCGCGGGTCTTGATTTCCTTCTTCTTGGCGGTGTCGCCGGCCCAGCTCGAGGAGAGCTTGGCCGATTTGACTTCCTTGCCCGCGCCGGGCGCTGCCGCGGCGCCGGGTGTGCCCGGCGCGGCCGTGCGGGCGGCCGGTGCGGTCGGCTTGTGCAGCGTGCCCTTGACGCCTGCGGCCTTGGCTTCCGGCGCCGGCTTCTCGGGCGCCTTGTGCGGGACCAGCACGCGGGCCGGTGCATTCATCATGGCGCGAATGGCTTCGGCCTCGGCCAGCGCCTTGCGGCGGCGCTCGTCGAGGTCCTTGGCGCGCGCGGCTTCCTCGTCGGCACGGGCCTTCGATTCGGCAGCCGCCTTGGCCTTGGCGTCTTCCTTGACCTGGGCGGCAGCGGCTTCGGCGGCGGCCTTGCGGTCGGTCACGGCCGGGGCTTCTTCGGGCGCTTCGGGCGCGCCTTCGGTCACGGCGGCGGCAGCCTTCTCGGCGGCTGCCTTGGCACGCGCAGCGCGGGCGGCCTGCTCGGCCTGCTCGGCGCGCTCGACCTTCTCGCGTTCGCGCGCTTCGGCTTCCTCGCGCAGGCGGCGCTTCTCGACCAGTTCTTCCTCCTGGCGGCGGATCAGCTCGGCCTGGCGGCGCGCCTCTTCCTCACGGCGAGCGAGTTCGGCCTCGTCGACGCGCGGCGCGGCGGGCTCGGCAACGGCAGGCGCAGGAGCGTCGGCGAGTGCCTTCACCGGCTCAGGCGTGGCCGGATGTCCCTCGTCGCGCTGGATGAAGGTGCGCTTCTTGCGCACCTCGACCTGGATCGTGCGCGCACGGCCAGTGGCGTCGGCTTGCTTGATCTCGGTGGTCGACTTCTTGGTCAGCGTGATCTTCTTGCGCTCGGGGTCGACCGTGCCATGGCTGGCTTTCAGGAAGCCGAGCAGGCGCTGCTTGTCGGCCTCGGTGAGCGCGTCGGTGACGGCAGCCTTGGTCACGCCCGCGCTCTTGAGCTGGTCAAGCAGGATTTCGGGCGTCTTCTTGAGCTCGTTCGCGAACTCGGCGACAGTGGTACTGGACATATTGCTTTCGTGCCTCCATGACCGTCACTCTTGGCCGGCGAACCAGTGTTCGCGGGCCTTCAAGATGAGGTTCTTGGCTTCATCGGCGCTCTGGCCGGTGATTTCGGTGAGTTCGTCGACCGCGAGGTCGGCCAGGTCGTCGCGCGTATGCACGCCGGCATCGGCCAGCTTCGGGATCAGGGCGGGGTCGAGGCCCTCGAGGTCGCGCAGGTCCTGCGAGACGCTCTCGACGTTCTCTTCCCGGGCGATTTCCATGGTGAGCAGCGCATCCTTGGCGCGCGAGCGCAGCTCGTTGATCGTGTCCTCGTCGAAGCTCTCGATCTCGAGCAGCTCGGAGATCGGCACGTAGGCCACCTCCTCCAGGCTGGTGAAGCCCTCGGAGATCAGGATGTCGGCGATTTCCTCGTCGACGTCGAGCTTTTCCATGAAGAGCTTGCGGCTGGCGTCGGTCTCGGTCGCCTGCTTCTGGGCCGACTCGTTGGCGTCCATGATGTTGATCTTCCAGCCGGTCAGCTCGGAAGCGAGCCGCACGTTCTGGCCGCCGCGGCCGATCGCGATCGCGAGGTTTTCCTCATCGACCACCACGTCCATGGCGTGCTTTTCCTCGTCGACCACGATCGAGGACACGTTGGCCGGGGCCAGCGCACCGATCACGAACTGGGCCGGGTCCTCGCTCCACAGCACGATGTCCACGCGCTCGCCGGCGAGCTCGTTGGTGACGGCATTGACGCGCGTGCCGCGCACGCCGACGCAGGTGCCGATCGGGTCGACACGCTTGTCGTGCGAGAGCACGGCAATCTTGGCGCGCGAGCCGGGATCGCGAGCGCAGCTCTTGATTTCGAGCAGACCCTGCTCGATCTCGGGCACTTCCTGGCGGAACAGCTCGATCATGAACTCGGGCGCCGCGCGCGACAGGATGATGGGGGCGCCGCGCAGCGTGAGGTCGACCTCCATGATCATGGCCCGCACGCGGTCGCCGTTGCGCAGGTTCTCCTTGGAGATCATCTCGCTGCGGCGCAGGCGGCCCTCGACGCGGCCGGCCTCGACGATGATGTCGCCCTTGTCGAGGCGCTTGACGGTGCCGGTGAAGATCTTCTCGCCGCGCGACATGAAGTCGTTGAGCAGCATCTCGCGCTCGGCGTCGCGGATCTTCTGGAGGATGACCTGCTTGGCCGCCATCGCGCCGATACGGCCGATCGGCACCGACTCCACCGATTCCTCGATGTACTCGTCGAGCTCGATGTCGGGCATCTCTTCTTTGGCCTCGAACAGCAGGATTTCCTGGTCGGGCAATTGCAGGCCGGCCTCGTCGGGCACCACGTGCCAGCGGCGGAAGGTCTCGTAGTCGCCGCTGTCGCGATCCACCGCGACGCGGATGTCCACATCGCCCTGGTAGAGCTTCTTGGTGGCTTGCGCCAGGGCGGACTCGACCGCACCGAAGACAACGTCGCGCTCGACGTTCTTCTCGCGCGAGATCGCATCCACCAACATCAACATTTCGCGATTCATGCCACCACTCTCCTTGTTCATTCCGACGCCGTCATGTCGGGTTTGGGCCTGCGCCCCTTGAAATCCACGATCGGGGCGAGCCGCGCCTCGCGCAGCTCGTCCAGGGTGAAGCCCAGCGCCTGCATCGGGGCGGGCGCGCGCTTCCTGCTGATCTTCTGGCCGGGCTTCGGCGCCGTCTTTCCTTCGGGCTCCTGGTTCCAGACGATCTGCCAGCCCTGGGCGCCGTCTGCCCCTGCGACGCGCTCCAGCGTGCCGCGAAACTTCTTGCGGTTGGCCGCCACCTGGCCAGCCGCGGCGGCGCCCATGGGCGCCTTCAGCGTGACGTCGATCACCTCGCCGATGAAACGTTCGAAATCCTGCTCATTGCGCAGCGGCCGGTCAATCCCCGGCGAAGAAACCTCGAGCCGCTTGTAGTCGATGCTGTCCACCTCGAGCGCGAACTGCAGCTGCCGCGTGACCTTCTCGCAGTCCTCGACGGTGACGAAAGCCTCGGGCACCTCGGGCGCCACCGCATCCGATATGGGGCCGCTCCAGGGCAAATCAATCGTGACACGCAGCAGTCCTCCCGCCGAGCGTTCGATCTCGACCAGGTCGTAGCCGAGGCCGGCCACGGTTCGTTCCACTGTCTGCTGCAATGCCACGTGCTTGAGTGCGCCTTCTGAGTTTTCTGTGTGTGTGCCCGGTGCGCCGCCCGCTCGGCGCTCCGGAAAAATGCTTCGACCAATAAAAAACGGGCGGTAGGTACCCGCCCGTTTGGTCGTGAGCCTCGAATTATATGCCAAACACGTCAGGAAACGCGGGGTTCTACGCGGCGAATGCGCCTGCCGGCCGCCTGGAGCGCCACCAGACCCAGGCGAACAGCAGCGCGCCTAGCGCCAGCGCGGCGGCGGCCACCAGCAGCGGCACGGTGAAGGAGCCGGTGCGCTGCGCCAGCGGCGCGGCGAAGAGCGGCCCCAGGATCTGGCCGACGCCGTAGGAAGCCGTGGCATAGCCGATCAGCCCGGCCGCCGCGTTGCCGCGCAGGCGGCGCGCATCCCGCATCGCGAACAGGGTGATCGCCGTGAACGGCAGGCCCAGCAGCAGGCTGCCCAGCATGAAGCCGGCGATGCTGGGCCAGGCCACCGACAGCAGCACGCCGAGCGCCTGCAGCCCGTAGGCGAGCGCGAGCAGCAGCCGGTTGTCCCACTGCACCGGCGCCCGTGCGCCGATGAGCGCGCCCGGAACCACCGCCAGGCCGAACATCGGCCAGAACAGGTCGGGCCAGGACGAGCCCGGCAGCGCCTGGCGCGCGATCACGGGCAGGAAGGTGGCGGTGATGATGTAGCCGAAGCCGGCCAGGGCATAGAGAGCGACCAGCCAGCGGGCATCGCTGCGTGTCGCGGCCGAGTCGGCTTGCCCCGTGGCGGCTGCACCTGCGACCGCGGCGGCCTGGGAATGGATTCCGTCGCCGAAGATGCGCCAGACGCCGGCGATCAGCACCACCGGAAACAGCCGAAGCCGATCCAGCCGGCCTCGAGCCCAACGCCCGATCGTGCTGCCAAGACCCTGTGACGACGATTCCGATCCCCGGCCCCGTGTAGATCACGCCCTGCAGCGTCGGCGCATGGGTCTCGGCGAGGCGCCTGAGGCCCCATCCCGAGGCGAAGACGAAGGTCCAGGCGCTGACCACCCCGGCCGCCGTGCGCAGCACGCCCCAGACGGTGAAGTTGTCCCAGAGCCCCATCCCGAGCAGCAGCGCCGCGGTGGCGACCAGTCCGCCGCGCACCATGGCAGCGGCCTCGAGCCGGATCGCCGCACACGACAGCGCACCCACGAAATAGCCCAGGTAGTTGAGCGAGGCCAGCAGCCCGCCCTCCTGCAGGTCCAGCTTGCCCTCGTGCAGCATGACCGGCAGCATGGGCGTGAAGGCGAAGCGCCCCAGGCCCATCGCCACCGCCAGAGTCACCATGCAGGCCAGCGCCGCACGCCAGGCGCCGCGCCGCTCGCTTCCGATTGTCGACATCGATTCGTTCCGCGTTCTTTCAATCAGCCAACGGCCGCGGCCACCAGCTTCTGCGTATAGGGATGTTCGGGCGCATCGAGGACCCGCAGGGCGGCGCCGGATTCGAGGATCGCGCCATCCTTCATCACGATGACCTGGTGCGCCATGGCGCGGATCACCTCGACGTCGTGCGTGATCAGCAGGTAGCTCAAGCCGCGCTCGCGCTGCAGGCGCTGCAGCAGCCCCAGCACCTGCTTCTGGATGGTGACGTCCAAGGCGCTGGTGGGCTCGTCCAGAACCAGCAGCCGCGGATCGACGATCAGCGCCCGCGCGATGGCCAGCCGCTGGCGCTGGCCACCCGAGAACTCGTGCGGGTAGCGGTCGAGCAGCGACGGGAACTGCGCCTCGCTCAGGCCCACGTCGGCCAGCGCCGCCAGCGCCCGCGTGCGGCGGGCGGCGACGTCCAGTTCCGGCGCATGCACGGTCAGGCCCTCGCCGACGATCTCCTCCACCGTCATGCGCGGCGAGAGCGAGGAGAACGGATCCTGGAACACCACTTGCATTTGCCGGCGCAGCGCGCGATTGCTCGCGCCGCCCGTGTTCCAGCGCTGGCCTGCGACGCCGAGACTGCCGCCATGCTTGAGCAGGCCCAGCGCGGCCAGCGCCAGCGTCGACTTGCCCGAGCCCGACTCGCCCACCACGCCCAGCGTCTCGCCCTGCGCGATGCGGAAATCGGCGCCCTGCACCGCCACGAACTCGCCCTTGCGGAACCAGCCGGCGAGGCCGGGCCGCGAGACCGGATAGCTCACGCGCAGGCCCTGGGCCTCGAGCACCGGCGGCTCCTCCTGCGGCGGCACGGGCGGCACGTCGCGCACCGGCCGGCTGTCGATCAGCTTGCGGGTGTAGGGATGCTGCGGAGCGCCGAACACGGTGGTCACCGCGCCCTGCTCGACGATGTAACCGTTCTCCATGACGGCCACGCGGTCGGCGAAGCGGCGCACCAGGTTCAGGTCGTGGGTGATCATCAGCACCGCCATGTGGTACTTGTCCTGCAACTCGGCCAGCAGTTCCAGTATCTGCGCGCGCACGGTCACGTCGAGCGCGGTGGTCGGCTCGTCGGCCAGCAGCAACCTCGGCTTGCACGCCAGGGCCATCGCGATCATGGCGCGCTGGCGCTGACCGCCGGAGAGCTGGTGCGGAAAGGCCCGCGCCCGCCGCTGCGGCTCGGGAATGCCGGTGTCGGCCAGGAGCTGCACCGCCGCCTCCTGCGCCGCCCGCTTCGGCAGCGCCTCGTGCAGTTCCAGCACCTCCGCGATCTGGTCGCCGACGCTGTAGAGCGCGTTGAGCGCGGTCATCGGCTCCTGGAAGATCATCGCGATCTCCTTGCCGCGGATGGCGCGCAACTCGCGCTCGGGCAGGGACAGCAGATCGCGCGGGCCGGCGCCCTCCCCGTTCCCCGCCAGCCGCGCATGGCCGGAGACCTCGGCATTGAGGGCCAGCCGAAGCAGGCTCAGCGCGGTGACGGTCTTGCCCGATCCCGACTCGCCCACGAGGGCCAGCTTCTCGCTGGGCGCGATGCCGAAGTCGATGCCATGCACCACTTCCTTGCCGCCGAAGGCGACACGCAGCCCCTGAACTTCCAGCAGCGCGGCGCTCATTGATCGGCCTTCCGCGGATCCAGCGCATCGCGCAGCGCGTCGCCCATGAAGGTCAGCAGCATCAGCGTCACCACGAGCACGGCGAAGGTGGAGATCGAGATCCACCATGCATCGATGTTGGCCTTGCCCTGGTTCAGCAGTTCGCCCAGCGAAGGCGTTCCGGGCGGCACGCCCAGCCCCAGGAAGTCCAGCGAGGTCAGCGCCAGGATCGCCGCGCTCATGCGGAATGGCAGGAAAGTCACGACCGGCGTCATGCTGTTGGGCAGGATGTGGCGCCACATGATCTGCAGGTTGCCCACGCCGAGCGCGCGCGCGGCCCGCACATAGTCCATCTGCCGGTTGCGCAGGAACTCGGCGCGCACGTAGTCCGACAGGCCCATCCAGCCGAACAGGCTCAGCAAGATGAGCAGCAGCGCCACGCTGGGTGCGAAGATGGCGCTGAAGATGATCAGCAGGTACAGCTCGGGCATCGAGCTCCAGATTTCGATGAAGCGCTGCAAGGCGAGGTCGACCTTGCCCGCGAAGTAGCCCTGCACCGCCCCGGCGGCAACGCCCAGCACCGTGCCGGTGATGGTCAGCGCCAGCCCGAAGAGCACGCTCACCCGGAAGCCGTAGAGAAGTTGCGCCAGCAGATCGCGGCCGCGGTCGTCGGTGCCGAGCCAGTTGTCGTGCGTGGGTGCGGCCGGGCTGGGCGACTTGGCAAAATAGTTGAGCGTCTTCGGGCCATAGGGATTGGGTGCGTAGATCGCCCAGTTGCCGCCCTGCGTGATGCGCTCGCGGATAAAGGGATCGAGGTAGTCGGTGGGCGTTTCGAAGTCGCCGCCGAAGGTCTTCTCCGAATAGTCGCGCAGCACCGGGAAATAGGTCTTGCCCTCGTAGCGCACGATCAGCGGCCGGTCGGTCGACAGCACTTCCGCGAACAGGCTCACCACCACCATCGACGCGAAGAGGACGAGGCTCCAGAAGCCCAGCCGATTGCGCTTGAAGCGAAGCCAGGCGCGGCGGCCCGGGCTCAGGCTCGCCCTGGTCGCGCCTTTCGGTTGTCCCGAGCTCATCGACAGGGGCACGGCCTCGACAGCCTCGGCCAGGACGGTCTGGGTGCCGGCAGTGGCCGACTCAATCGAACTTGACACGCGGATCCACCCACACGTAGCTGAGGTCGCTGATCAGCTTGGTCACCAGCCCGATCAGCGTGAACAGGTAAAGCGTACCCAGCACGACAGGGTAGTCGCGCCGGATCACGCTCTCGTAGCCCAGCAGCCCCAGGCCGTCGAGCGAGAACAAGGTCTCTATGAGCAGCGAGCCGGTGAAGAAGGCCCCCACGAAGGCCGCCGGCAGCCCCGTGATGATCGGGATCAGCGCGTTGCGGAACACGTGCTTCCACAACACCTGCCGCTCGCCCAGGCCCTTGGCCCGCGCGGTCAGCACGTATTGCTTGCGGATCTCCTCGAGGAAGGCGTTCTTGGTCAGCATGGCGGTTACCGCGAAGCTGCCGACCACCATCGCAGTCACCGGCAGCGCGATGTGCCACAGATAGTCGACGATGCGCGAGCCCCAGCTCATCTCGTCCCAATTGGCCGAGGTGAGGCCACGCAGCGGAAACCACTGCAGCTGCCCCCCGAAGACCACCAGGAGCGCCACGCCGAGCACGAAGCCCGGGATCGCGTAGCCGACGAGGATGATTAGCGTGGTGACCAGGTCGAAGCGCGTGCCGGCCCGCACCGCCTTGGCCACGCCCAGCGGCACGGCAATGCCGTAGCTGATGAAGAAGGTCCACAGGCCCAGGCTGATCGAGACCGGCAGTTTCTCGAGGATCAGCGTCCACACGTCCTTGTTCTGGAAGAAGCTGCGGCCCAGGTCGAAGCGCGCGAACTGCCCGAGCATCTGCAAGAGGCGCTCGTGCGCCGGCTTGTCGAAGCCGTAGAGCGCCTTGATCTCCGCCAGCCGCTTCGGGTCTACGCCCTGGTCACCGCGGTAGTTCGAGCCGCCCGATTCGACGCCGCCGCGCGCGCCGGCGCGGGCCTCGGCCAGGTACTGCTCGACCGGCCCGCCGGGCACGAACTGGATCACCAGAAAGGTCACGAGCAGTACGCCCAGGAGCGTCGGGATGAAGAGCAGAAGCCGCTTGACAACGTAACCCAGCACCTGTGCGTCCTTCCTGTCAGGGCTTGCGGGCCCACCAGGTCGACATGACCCAGTCTTCGCCGCCCGCGTAGGGCGGCATTGGCGCCTTGTGCGCGAGGCGCCAGGCGTTGTAGGCGATCCGGTGCACCGTCAGGGTCCACTGCGGGATCAGGTAATGACTATGCATGATCACCCGATCCAGCGCGCGGCAGGCCGGCAGCAGCTCGGCCTTGGTGTCGGCGCGCACGATGTCGGCCACCAGCGCATCGACGGCCGGGCTGCTCACGCCCATGAAGTTGCCGGAGCTCTCGGTCTTCGCCGCCTTGCTGCCGAAGATGTCGGCCAACTGCTGGCCGGGGTTGTGCGTACCGGGGAAGTTTATCGTGGTGATGTCGAATTCGAACTTGTCCAGCCGCTGCTGGTAGAGCGCGAAGTCGACCGAGGCGAACTTCAGGGTGATGCCCAGCTTCTCGAGGTTGCGCGCCCAGGGCGAGACGGTGCGCACGCCGCCCTCCCTGCTGTCGAGGTACTCGAGCTCCATCGCCTCGCCCTTGGCGTTGCGCAGTGCGCCGTCGCGGTATTCCCAGCCGGCTTCCTTCAGCAATTGCTGGGCCCGGCGCAGGTTGTTGCGCAGCGAATGGTCCGGCCCCTCGGTGGTGGGCGGCACCACCATCGGCCCGAAGGTCGAGTCGGGGATCTTGTCCCGCCAGGGCTCGAGCAGCGCGCGCTCTTCCACCGAAGGCGTGCCTTCGGCGGCGCAGTCGGTGTTGCCGAACAGGTCCTTCACGCGCGGATAGCCACCGTAGAACAGCTGGCGGTTCATCCAATCGTAGTCGAGCGCAAGGCCCAGGGCTTCGCGCACGCGCGGGTCCTTCAGGCGCTCGCGCCGGCTGTTGAGCACATAGCTCTGGAAGCCCGAGGGCTGCTTGTGTGCGAACTCGTACTTGACCAGTTCGCCCTTGTCGAAGCGCTTGCCGTTGACCCGGCGCGCCCAGTCGCCCGCCGAGTAGAAGCTCATCATGTCGAACTCGCCGGCCTTCAGCGCCTCCAGCCGCGCGGTGTTGTCCTTGTAGATCTTGATGGTGATGCGGTCGAAGTTGCCGGTGCCGCGCTTGACGCCCAGGTCGCGCGCCCAGTAGCTGGGATCACGCACGTAGGTGATGTCCTTGCCGAAGCGCACCGGGCCGATCTTGTACGGGCCGCTGCCGATGGGGATGTCCATCACCACCTGGTCGAAGGGCTTGGCCTTGCCGTTCTCCATGCCCCACTTGCGGCTGAAGACGGGCAGCCCGCCCACCACCAGCGGCAACTCGCGGTTCGGCTTCTTGAAGCGATAGCGGATGGTGCGCGCATCCAGCACGTCCGCGCCCTCCACTTCATCCAGCAGCGTCTTGTAGCTCGGCGTGGCGTAGGGCCCGATCAGCGTCTGGTAGCTGTGCTTCACGTCGGCGGCTTCGACCGGCGAGCCGTCGTGGAAGCGCGCCTCGGGCCGCAGCTTGAAGGTGGCGCTCAGCCGGTCGGGTGCCACGCTCACGTCCTCGGCCAGCAATCCGTAGCCGGACGCGGTCTCGTCCATGGAACCGGCGAGCAGCGTGTCGAAGAGCATGCCGGCCAGGTAGGCCGGGGCCGAGCCCTTGATCGTGAACGGGTTGTACTTGTCGAAGGTGGAGTAGCGCAGGTTGCTCACCAGGTGCAGCTCGCCGCCCTTGGGCGCATCGGCATTCACGTAGTCGAAGGCCTTGAAGCCGGGCGGGTACTTGAGGTCGTCCCAGAGCGCATAGCCATGGGCCGCCCACGCGGGCACCGCACACAACGCCAAAGACCAGAGCCAGAGAACCCGCATGCGAGAATTCTGCCCAAGATTTTCACGAGGTCGCTTCATGGGCTTTCTTTCCGGCAAAAAATTCCTGATCACCGGCGTGCTGAGCAACCGCTCCATCGCCTACGGCATCGCCAAGGCCTGCCACGAGCAAGGCGCCGAACTCGCCTTCAGCTACGTGGGCGAGCGCTTCAAGGACCGCATCACCGAATTCGCCGCCGATTTCGGC
>NZ_JAAGOW010000002.1 GCF_010499245.1 Variovorax sp. WS11 | reverse complement strand
ACGGACTGGCGCTGGCTGCCCTACCACGAAGCTGCCGACGCCTGCTTTTCCCCTTCGAATGCCGAAGCGGTCCTGCTGCTGCCAAAATTTGTGAAATGAACGCGCCGAGCTCTAGCAGCAACCTCCGGGTCGCCACCTACAACATCCACAAAGGTGTGCAAGGCATCGGTCCCATTCGGCGTCTCGAGATCCACAACCTGGGCCACGCCATCGAGCAGCTCGATGCCGACATCATCTGCCTGCAGGAAGTGCGCAAGATGAACCGCCAGGCCGCCGCCCGCTTCAGGCACTGGCCCGAGCTGCCCCAGGCCGACTTCCTCGCCCCCGAGGGCTACACCGCGGTCTACGAGACCAACGCCATCACGCGCCACGGCGAGCACGGCAACGCGCTGCTGACCCGCTGGCCGGTGCTGCGCAAGACCCACCAGGACATCTCCGACCACCGCTTCGAGCAGCGCGGCCTGCTGCACGTGGCGATCGAGGTCGAAGGCCAGCCGGTGCACGCCATCGTGGTGCACCTGGGCCTGATCCGGGGCAGCCGCGTGCGCCAGGTTGCCTTGCTGCGCGAGTTCATCGAGCGCGAGATCCCGCCGGGCGAGGCCCTGGTGGTGGCCGGCGACTTCAATGACTGGGGCGCCCGCATGCGCTACGCGATGAACGCCATGGGCCTGCGCGACACCAGCGACCTGCGCGGGCCGCGCACGCTGACCTACCCCTCGCGCCTGCCGGTGACGCAGCTCGACTTCATCTACGGGCGGCAGGTCGAGGCGGTCGCCACCAACGTGCCGCGAGGCCCGATCTGGGCCAGGATGTCCGACCACCTGCCGCTGGTGGCGGACTTCGTGCTATCAAAACAATAGCTTTATGTTCAGGCGGCAAGCGCGCTGCAGGGATATTCGCTGCTACTCATTCACTGTTAGGATGCGCTGATGCTAAGGAAAATCGACACCGCCGAGCGTCCCGAGCCGGACACCGGGGACGAGGGCACGCCCGTCTCCGTGAAGATCCGCGAGCGCCTGCTGGCCGCGCGCAGGCGCTTCTATGCCAACGACAACATCGCCGAGTTCATCGAGCCCGGCGAGCTCGAGCGCCTGCTCGACGAGGTCGAGCACAAGATGAAGCACGTGCTCGACGCCCTGGTCATCGACCTCGAGAACGACCACAACACCGAGAACACCGCTCGCCGCGTCGCCAAGATGTACCTGAACGAGGTGTTCAAGGGCCGCTACGTGACCCAGCCCTCGCTCACCGAGTTTCCCAACGCCGAGCACCTGAACGAGCTCATGATCGTCGGCCCGATCACGGTGCGCAGCGCCTGCTCGCACCACTTCTGCCCGATCATCGGCAAGCTCTGGATCGGCGTGATGCCCAACGAGAAGACCAACGTGATCGGCCTGTCGAAGTACGCACGGCTGGCCGAATGGGTGATGAGCCGGCCCCAGATCCAGGAAGAGGCCGTGGTGCAGCTGGCCGACCTGATTCAGGAGCGCACCCAGCCCGACGGGCTGGCGCTGGTGGTTGAGGCCGAGCACTTCTGCATGCAGTGGCGCGGCGTCAAGGAGATGGACAGCAAGATGATCAACTCCGTGATGCGCGGCGTCTTCCTGAAGGATTCCAACCTGCGGCGCGAATTCCTCGCGCTGCTCCCGCGCCGGAGCTGACCGCCATGCTCGTACGCCTGCTCTATGTCAGCCGCGCCGTCGACACCAGCCCCGGCGCGGTGGATGCGATCCTCGCCCAATCGCGCTCGCACAACACGGCCTGCGGCGTCACCGGCATCCTTTGCTACGGCGGCGGTGTGTTCCTGCAAGCCATCGAGGGCGGCCGCAATGCGATCAGCGAGCTCTACGGCCATATCCAGAGGGACCCGCGCCACAAGGACGTGGTGCTGCTGCATTACGAGGAAATCTCGGAGCGGCGCTTCGGCGGCTGGACCATGGGGCAGGTCAACCTGTCCAAGCTCAACGTCTCGACCCTGCTCAAGTACTCGGAAAAGCCGGAGCTCGATCCCTACTCGGTCTCGGGCAAGGTCTCGCTCGCACTGCTGGAAGAGCTGATGGCGACCGCCGCCATCGTCGGCCGCCACTGAGGGCTGCGTTTCTTCGGTGCCCACCCTGCTGCTGGGCTGCGACTTCTCCTGTGCGCCGAGCGCGCGCAAACCCATCGTGCTGGCGCTCGGCCATGCAACGGCGGGCGGCGTGGCGCTGTTGCGGCTCGAGCGCTTCGCCTCGCTGGAGGCCTGGTGCCGGTGGCTGGCCGACCAGCCCGCCTGGATCGGCGCTTTCGACTTTCCCTTCGGCCTGCCGCGCGAGCTGGTCGCGCATCTCGGCTGGCCGATGCAGTGGCAGCCGTTGATCGCGCACTATGCCGGCCTCGATCGCGCCTTGATCCGCCAAACCTTCGTCGCCTTCTGCGCTGCGCGGCCGGTGGGCGGGAAATTCGCCCACCGCGCCACCGACGCGCCGGCCGGGTCCAGCCCGTCGATGAAGTGGGTCAACCCGCCGGTGGCCTTCATGCTGCATGCGGGCGTGCCGCGTCTGCTGGAAGCCGGCGCGGCCCTCCCTGGCCTGCATGTGCCTGCAAGCGCTGCCACGCGCATTGCGTTGGAGGGCTATCCGGGCCTGCTGGCGCGCGAGCTGATCGGGCGGCGCAGCTACAAGAGCGATGAGGCTGCGCGTCAGACAGTACCGCGGCGCGAGGCGCGCGCCGAGCTGCTCGCCGCGCTCGAAGGCGGCTCCACGCGCCTGGGCCTCAGGCTGGCGCTGGGCGATGCCGAGCGCGAGGTGCTGCTGGCCGATGCGCGCGGCGACTGCCTCGATGCGGTGCTCTGCCTGGTCCAGGCCGCCTGGGGCGCGGCCCGCCGCGCGAGCGCCGGTCCAGGTTACGGGCTGCCCGCGGCCATGGACCCGCTGGAAGGCTGGATCGTCACCGCCTGAAGTCCTACAGCAGATCAGGACGGCGCTGGCGCGCGGTGGCCGGGGTCGCTCGCTAGATTGGTTCGGCGGTCCGGAAGGACGCTCATCCAAGGAGATTGTCATGATCACATCCATTTCCACTCGCAGCCGCCTGGCGCTGATGCTGGCGAGCGGCATCCTGGTGCTCGCCGCCTGCGACAAGGGCGGCAACCAGACGGCCGGCGAAAAGCTGGATTCCGCCATCGCCAAGACCGAGCAGGCCGGGGACCAGGCCAAGGCCAAGGCCGACCGCCTGGCGCGCGAAGCGCAGGACAAGGCCGCATCGTCGAGCACTTCGGCGGAGTCCACGATCAAGCGTGAGGCCCAGGACGCCACCGCCGCGGCCAAGACGGCGGGTGCCACGGTGGCCGGTGTCGTCGACGACGCCACGATCACCGCCGCCGTATCCGCGGGGCTGGCGAAGGACCCGGACCTCAGCGCGACCAGGATCGACGTCGACACCAAGGGCGGCACCGTCATGCTCAAGGGCCCGGCGCCCAATGCCGCCGCCAAGTCCCGGGCGACAGAGATCGCCAAGGCGGTGAAGGGCGTCGGCGCGGTCGACAACCAGCTCGAAGTGAAGACGATGTAAGAGCCACGCTTGGCGATCCAGCAAAAAGCCCGGCGTCGCCGGGCTTTTTCGTGGGCGCGCTTCGCGCCGTGCTCAGTGGCCGAGCCAGTCCTTCAGCTCGTCGGCGTGCTCTTCCTCATCGGTGAGGATTTCCTCCAGCATGCGCCGCGTGGTCGGGTCCTTGTCGCCGATGAGCGAGATCATCTGCCGGTAGGTCTCGATCGCGATGCGTTCGGCCACCAGGTTGGCGCGCACCATCGCCTGCAGCTCTTTGGACTCGTCGTAGTCGGCGTGGCTGCGCTCGCGCAGCGTCTGCGGGTTGAAATCCGGGTCGCCACCCAACTGCACGATGCGCTCGGCGATCTTGTCCGCGTGGGCGGACTCCTCGTTGGCATGCACCAGGAATTCATCGGCGATCGCCGGCGAGGCCTCGCCGCTGGCGGTGAAGTAGTGGCGCTTGTAGCGAAGCACGCAGACCAGCTCGGTGGCCAGCGCGTCGTTGAGCAGCTTCACGATGTCGTCGCGCCAGGGCCCGTAGCCGGGCGTCACGGCGCCGTCGTCCAGGCTCTTGGAGGCCGCGTCGATCTTGGCTTGGTCCAGCGTCAGGCGCTGGGGCTTTTCGGCGGTTGCGTTCGTCATGGGGAATCCTTTCGTGGGGGACTGTCCGGGTTCTTGTGCATCAGCGTGGTCACGAGATCGGCCACGTCGGATGTCTTGAGCACCGCGGCGAGCACTGCCGTGATGGACAGCAGACGCCAGGGCCTGATCAGCACGATCAGCGCTCCGGCCCCGGCCGCGGCCGCCATGAGTTGGGCTGGCTGCTCGCGCGCATAGCGTTCGATCAGCGGGCGAGCCAGCTGGCCCGCCGCGTTGGCCGGATGCCGGCGCCACCAGCGCTGCACCACGCTGCGCGCCACCGAGGCCCAGGCGATGCGGTCGATGACCGTTTCGCGCCGCGGCCTTCCGGCATCCGCCTCGTCCGATGCCGCATCGTGGTCTGCGTGGCGTTCGCGGCCCTGCAACTGCTCGACCAGGGCGCGGCGCGAGACGGCCAAGCGCTGTTGCGGCGTCAAGGCTTCGTGCTCAACCCGCACGGCTCTCTCCTGCGGCCCGGAGGGCGTGGACGTCGGCATCGACCTGCGAGCGCAATTCGTCGAATCCATGGAAAGCGACGGGTCGCGCGGCGACATAGCCGGCGACGAGTGCGATGAGCGCCGAAGCGCCGGGAACGGCGATCAGCACCCAATGAAATGTGCCTTGCATGACGCCGAGCATGACGGCCGTACCCGTCAGGCCGAGGGCCAGCATCGCACTGGCCACCGCGAGCACGCCCGCGATGAGGCGTGCCATCAGGCCCCTGCTGGCCTCCGCCGTCTCCAGCCTGATCAGCGCCGCATAGTTCGAGGCATGTTCGGCGATCAGTTCCGGATGCCTGAGCACCGTCGAAAAAATGGGATGGAGCATGGGTGCGGCAGGCGGCGGCAGGGACGGAGCGGCTCAGATCAATAGTCGTCCCGGCTGCGGCGGCTGGCGAGCACGATCAGCGCGGTGATGGCCGCGCCGGCCGCTGCGGCGATGAGCACCGAACGCACCGGCTGGTCCGCGATGTAGCGGCCCGTCACGTCGGCCGCCTGTTCCAGGCGGCGCTGGGCGCGCGCGCTGGTCGTCGAGGCGGCGTCGAGGCCGCGCTGCACCGCCTGCTGAACGCGGGCCGCCAGCTGTTCTACCGTGGGTTCGGCCTCGCGGCGCAGGTCGCGAACCTTCTCGCCGGCGGCATTTACCGCGTTCTGCGCATAGGCGCGGGTGCTGTCGATGGCATCGCTGGCAGTTTGACGTGCCTCTTCAGCCAGCTGCGACGGGGTCTTGATCGTGCTCATGAAAAAAGTCCTTCCGGAAGAGAAATGGTGCGAGAGCCCGCTCATCGTAACGATGCTGTCATCGTCGCATCAAGCCCGCGATGAAACTGGCGAGTGCCAGCACGATGAAGATGACGAAGAGGATCTTCGCGATGCCCACGGCGCTGGCCGCGATACCGCCGAAGCCGAAGAGGGCGGCGATCAGGGCAATGACCAGGAACACGACTGCGTAATACAACATGCTGGACTCCTTTTCGCGTGTCTCGTTGTTGTGGATCACGGCCCTGCGCAGGGCGCGAAGAGCATGGGGAGGACATTAGATGAGCGCCCTGCGCGAACCTGTCAGCAGCCAAGGTCTGGGGGCGTAGGAGAGGGCCGAATCGCGGCCGCGCTCTCCGGCGAGGCCTGCACTCAGGCCCGCTGCCGAGCCGGGGCAGGGGCCGCCGGCGTTGTCCCGGAGGCAGGCAGGCTGGCGCTCAGGCGTGTCCCTTGGCCCGGTGCGGACGAGACGGTCAGCCTGCCCTTGGCCGTCTCCACGCGATGGCGCATGCCCGCCAGGCCGTGGGAGGAGACGCGCGTGGCCTGGGCATCGAAGCCCTTGCCGTTATCGCTCACCTCGACCACCACGTGGCTGCCGTAGTTCTTCATCACGATGCTGGCCTCGGTCGCCTGCGCGTACTTGCCGATGTTGGTCAGGCTCTCCTGCACCATGCGATAGACGGTGAGCTCGTTGCCTTCGTCGAGCGCCACCGGCTCCAGCACCATCTCGATCTCGATGCCGGAGCGCTCGGCGAACTCCCGGCCCAGAATCTCGAGCGACGCGATGAGGCCCAGGTTGGAGAGCGAGGAGGGTCTCAGGTCCTCGATGATGCGGCGCTTAAGCGCGATGCCGCTGTTGAGCAGCTCGTTCAGGTGCTGCAGCCGCTGTATCGCGTCCGGCGAATCGACCAGGCGCGACTTCAGCCGCGCGACGTCGAGCTTGGCCGCAGTCAGCAGCGAGCCCAGCTCGTCGTGCAGCTCGCGCGCGAGGAAGCCGCGCTCGGTCTCCCGCACCTCCTGCAGGTGGGTGGCGAGCTCGGCCAGCGTGGCGGTCCGGTCCCGCACCTCGTTCTCCAGCGCGTTGCGCTCGCGCTGCAGGGCTTCCTGCTGGCGCTCGCCGGCCGAGCGCAGTGCATGCGTCTGCCGCAGGTAAAGATAGAAGGCGGCCAGCCCCGCCAGCGCCACCAGCCCGATGCCGATGCGCGCGAAGCTCAGCGACTTCGAGACCTGCGCCTGCCCCCGCATCAAGGCCTCGTTGCTGAGCTCGACGAGCTCGCCGGCCTGGTGCCGGATGGCTTCCATCTCCTCGCGGCCGACGTCGGTGGTGATCACGAACTTCCAGGCGTCGTCGTTGCCCTCCTGCCGCAGCCGCACGCTCATGTCGATCTCGGCGAGCTTGCGCGAGACGTGCTTGGCGAGCTGAGCCAGGCGCGCTGCCTCGGCAGGGCGTTGGGCGTAGAGCGACTGCAAGGCGGCCAGCTGGCCATCGACCTTCTTCACGGAGCTGTCGTAGGGCTCGCGATAGCGCGCTTCTCCCGTCAACAGATACCCGCGCTGGCCCGTTTCAGCATCGACGATGCTTTGCAGCAGCAGGTTGAGTGCGACCCGTATGCGCTGCGCCTCGCCGATCTCGGTCAGGGCCTGCGTAGACTGTCGGTAGCCCGCCTCGTTGATGCCCACGAGCGCGAGCGCCGCGAGCATGGCGAGCGTGAGGCCGGCGGCCATCTTCGGGAAAGCTAACCAGCGCATGGGGTCTCCGCGCGACGCGAACAGTGCAAATTCAGGAATAATCGACGTGAACCAGGGGGCAGTTTGCTGCGACGCAAAAGGCCGCGACACGACAAAGAAGGTACCAGATGATCAAGATCGGAATTGTGGATGACCATGCCATCGTGCGCTCCGGCCTGCGGCAGTTCTTCTCGGAACATGTCGACTTGCGCGTGGTGGGGGAGGCTGCCAGCGGCCGCGAGGCGATCGAGCTGGTGCGCACCACCGAGCTCGACGTGCTGGTGATGGACTTGTCGATGCCCGGGCAAAGCGGCATCGACGCGCTGGCGATGATCCGCGCCAAGGCCCCGGACGTGGGCATCCTCATCCTCAGCGGCTACCCCGAGGAGCACTACGCGATGAACCTGATCCGGCAGGGCGCGAGCGGCTACCTCAACAAGGAATGCGATCCGATCGAGATCGTCAATGCGATCCGCACCATCTCCCTGGGCCGTCGCTACATCACGCCCGCGGTGGCCGAGTTGCTGGCGCGGCAGCTCGACCGCAAGGACGACGCGGCCCCGCACGAACAGCTGTCGGAACGCGAGTTCCAGGTGTTCCTCAAGCTCGCCAAGGGCGAGACGGCGGGGGACATCGCCAAGACCCTCTCGCTCTCGGTCAAAACGGTCAGCACCTACCGCACGCGACTCATGGAGAAGATGAATCTCTCCTCCAACAGCGACCTCACGTACTACGCGCTCAAAAACAAGCTGATCGATTGAGCGGCGCGAGCCGCCCTCGCCGAGGCGGGGGCGCCGCACGAACGGGGCCATCGGCGCGACCGGGGTGGACGGCTTCAGCTCGAGCCCGAGGTCTGCCGAAGCGTCGAGGACTGCTCGATGCAAAAGTCGATCAGTGCATCGATCTCGTTCGACTTGTCGAAGACCGCATCCACGCCGAACTGGGCGCAGCGCTTGCGGATATCGGGCGTGGCGTAGTTGCTGAGCACCACGATCTTCTGGTCGGGCCGGCGTGTACTCACGGCCTGCAGCACGCCCAGGCCACTGCCTTGCTTCAGGAACAGATCGACGATCGCCAGTTCCCACTGGTCGCTGTTCTCCGCCAGCCAGCGAACAGCCTCCGCCTCGGTCTCGGCAAAGCCGACGGCCGAGATGCACGTGAGTTCTTCCAGAGTGCCGACGAGGTTCTCGCGGATCGTGACGTTGTCTTCGACGATGTAGGTTTTCAATCTGGGGTCCATGGAGAACCGCGCGTCTGCCTGCAATGAAACTTCGCGACCTTAACGGATGACCGCGATGATAGCTATTGTTGTAAATGCTGCTGCGGTGGGCCAGCCGGCATGATGCCCGCTGCGGCGTGTTGGGTTTGTAGGCTTGTTCTTACGAATTCTGTGGGCTGAGAAGCTGTGAAGAACCCGCCACTCCGGATTCATTAGCAGTTTTCGACTGCCGTAGGCTGCGCCTCACAGTGGCTGCGGTCGGGCGCCGACCCCGGCGCGACCGGGCGCCCCCTACGCTCCCAGCATCGAGCCGCGGCGGTTTTTCGCCCCGGCTTCAACCCCCGCCGCCGAGGTGCCGAGGTGCCGAGATGAAGATGATGTGGAATTACGGGGCCATTGGCCTGTTGACCCTGGCCGCCGCGGCGGTGGTGGCGACCGGCGAGCCCGCGAACGCCGAGCTGAAGCTGGTCGAGTCTGCCGCCGCTGCCGCGACCGTCGGCGCCACGGCGCTGTGTTTCCTCGTCTCACCCGCTTCCGTTACCGCGACGCCGGATCGAAAGACCACGGTGCCGTGACCTCGACGACCGCCCCGAAGCCGCGCTTGTCGATCTGGATGCGGATCGGCGCGGTCTTGCTGGGGCTGCTCGCGGCGCTCTTGCTGCTGCTGGCCCTGTTTCCATGGGACGCCCTGCGCGAGCCGCTCAATCGCTACGTCAGCGAACGGACCGGGCGCAAGTTCGAGATCACCCGCCGCCTGGACGTCGACCTGGGGTGGCGCAGCGCGGCCGTGAAGCTCGACGGCGTCGAGTTCGCCAACCCGTCCTGGGCGCGCGAGCCCTACCTGGTGCGGGCCGAGCGCGCGGCCTTCGACATCCGGCTGTGGCCGTTGCTGTCCGGGCGCGTCGTGATCCCTCAGCTGGCCCTGACCTCCCCCGTGCTGGGCCTGCAGATGGAGGAGGACGGCCGGCGCACCTGGGCGCTGGGCAAGAACACCTCGGACGAGGGCACGGTGCCGGTCATCGGCCTGATGGAAGTCGACCAGGGCACGCTCGACTTCCTGGCGGAGCACCTGGGCGTGGATCTGCACGCCGACTTCAGCTACGACAGCAGCCGCGGCGAGATGCCGCTGGACTTCCGGATCAAGGGGCGCTATCAGCGGCAGCCGCTGACGGCCCAGGGCCGGACCGGCAACGTGCTGCAGCTCAACGCGGCCGGCCAGCCGCCGTTCCCGCTGGAGATCGATGCGGCCGCCGGCCACACGCGGCTGAAAGCCAAGGGCACGGTGGCCGAACTGGCCAGCCTGGACGGCATCGATGCCCGATTCGACCTGAAGGGGCAGAACCTGGGCGATCTGTACGGCCTGCTCGGCATCGCATTGCCCCAGACCTCGCCCTATGCGCTGAGCGGCGAGCTGCGCAAGCGCGCCAGGCTGTGGGAAGCGGCGGGGCTCAAGGGCAAGCTGGGCCTGTCCGACATCGGCGGTGACATGAAATT
This sequence comes from Variovorax sp. WS11, assembly GCF_010499245.1. GTDB lineage: Bacteria > Pseudomonadota > Gammaproteobacteria > Burkholderiales > Burkholderiaceae_C > Variovorax. Next base: position 1,089,773 of record NZ_JAAGOW010000002.1, on the reverse strand, counting down.
CGACCAGTCGCAGAAGATTCCCTCCCTCTCCGGCACCCTGCGTTCGCGCGTGATGGACATGGACGACCTCGGACCGCTGATCGGCCTGCCGCCGACCGAGCGCTCGGCCAAGGCCATCGAAGGCGTGGCGCCGCCGCCGAGCATCACCGAGGTCAAGCGGGCCAAGCGCGACTCCGGGCGGAAGGTGCTGCCCGACGCCACGCTGGACTTCGAGCGCCTGCGTGCCATGAACGCCGAGGTGAAGTACACCGCCGAACGCATCCGCAACGTGCGCGAGCTGCCGCTGGACAAGGGCAGCGTGCAGATCAAGCTGAAGGATGGCGTCCTGACACTCGACCCCCTCAATCTGGGTGTGGCCAGCGGGACGCTCGCTGGGGCGATACGCATCGACGGCGCGCAGAACCCGGCCGAAATCCGGGCGGCGCTGGAGGTCCGCGGGATGCAGCTCAGCCGGCTGATCCCGAAGATCGAAACCATGCGCACCAGCTTCGGCAAGCTCGACGGGCGGATCAATCTCTCCGGGCACGGCAACTCGGTGGCGGGCTGGCTGGGCAATGCCTCCGGCGACGTCGCCGCGCTCACGGGCCGAGGGCAGTTCAGCAACCTGTTGCTGGAGTTCATGGGGCTGGATGGCGGCGAGATCATCAAGTTCCTTCTGCGCGGCGACAGGAACGTGGTGCTGCGCTGTGCCGCGATGGCTTTCGATGTCGACAAGGGCACCATGAACAGCCGCAGCGTTGTGCTGGACACCGAGGACACGGTCTTCAATGTGAGCGGCCAGGCCAGCCTGTCGAAGGAGACGCTGGATTTCGTGGTGCGGCCCCAGCCCAAGGACAAGAGCATCCTGTCGCTGCGCACACCGCTGATCATTGGCGGCACCTTTGCCGCGCCCCGGGCCGGCCTGGAGGCCGGATCGCTGGCGACGCGCGGCGCTGCCGCCGCTGTGCTGGGGGCGCTGAACCCCTTGCTGGCGCTTGCCGCCACCGTCGAAACGGGTCCAGGCGTCGATGCCGACTGCCAGGAGGTGCTGGCGCAGGCCAAGCGGCCGGCCTCGCGCGAGGCGGCGGCCGGCGCGGCCAAGGCCAAGAAGCAGTAGCAGTAGCAGTAGCGCGGGCGGACGCGGGCGAGGGCGATCAGCCCGCCGCCGGGCGGTGGCCGCAGACGCTGCAGCCCGGATCGCGCGCCACCCGCAAGGTATCGAAGGCCGTGCGCCGGCCGTCGAACATCAGCAGGCTGCCCGCCAGCGAGGGGCCGATGCCGGCCAGCAGCTTCAGGGCCTCGCTGGCCTCCAGCGTGCCGATGGTGCCGACCACCGGCGCGAACACGCCAAGCACGGCGCAGCGGGTTTCCTCGAAGTCGGCGTCGGGCGGGAACAGGCAGGCATAGCAGGGGGAGGCGGCGTCGCGTGTGTCGTACACGCTCAGCTGGCCGTCGAAGCGGATGGCCGCACCGGCCACGAGGGGCTTGGCGTGGGCCACGCAGGCACGGTTCACCGCATGCCGGGTGGCGAAGTTGTCGCTGCAGTCGATCACCACGTCTGCCTTGGCGACCAGGCGGTCCAGCAGCGCCTCGTCAGCCCGCTGTACGTGGGTCTCGATGCGGATCTCCGGGTTGATGTCCTGCATTGCCACGGCCGCCGATTCGACCTTGGCCTGGCCGACGCGGGCGGTGCTGTGGGCGATCTGGCGCTGGAGGTTGGTCAGGTCGACCTCGTCGTCGTCGACCAGCGTGATGTGGCCGACGCCGGCCGCCGCCAGATAGAGCGCGACCGGCGAGCCCAGCCCGCCGGCGCCGATCACCAGCGCATGGCCGGCACTGACGCGCGCCTGGCCGTCGATGCCGAATTCCTCGAGGAGGATGTGGCGCGAGTAGCGCAGCAGGTCCTGGTCTTCCATGCGCCGCGCGGGCCGATGCCGGCGCTCCCCGGTCAGGGGAGCTTGGCCGGGATCAGTTTTCCTTCTTCTCTTCCTTGTTCTCGACGATCACTTGGGTCTTGCTCACCAGCACGGGCTGGCCCTTGAGCCGGTTCAGCGCCTGCACCAGCGGGAAGTCCTTCTCGTTGCCGAACTCGGGCACCTTGCGGTCCTGCGGCGGCTTCTTGGCTTCTTCCTCGAGGCGCTTGCGGGCCTCGTCGCGGGCCTTCTCGCGCTCGGGGTCCTTCGCCTCGGGGCCCTGGCCGCTCGCCAGGTGCTTCTCGAGGTCGGCCTCGCGCATGCGCAGCGCCGCGAAGGGGCTGCCCTCGGCGCTTTCGTCGATCAGCACGTTGGGCACGATCCCCTTGGCCTGGATCGAGGTGCCGCTGGGCGTGTAGTAGCGTGCCGTCGTGATCTTGAGGCCGGTGTCCGGCCCGAGCGGGCGCACCGTCTGCACCGAGCCCTTGCCGAAGGTCTGGCTGCCCATCACGATGGCGCGCTTGTGGTCTTGCAGTGCCCCGGCGACGATCTCGCTGGCGGAGGCCGAGCCTTCGTTCACCAGCACCACCAGCGGCACCGTCTTGAGCCCGGCGGGCAGGTTGCGCAAGGGGTCGCTGCCGGCGCGCCGCTGGTAGTACTCCGGCGCGGCCTTGTAGACCGACTTGCTCTCGGCCAGTTGGCCGTCGGTGGACACCACCGTGACGTTCTCGGGCAGGAAGGCGGCCGAGATGGCCACCGCCGCGTCGAGCAGGCCGCCCGGGTCGTTGCGCAGGTCCAGCACCAGGCCCTTGAGGTTGGGGTCCTGCTTGTAGATCTCTTCGACCTTCTTGACGAAGTCGTCGACCGTGCGCTCCTGGAACTGCGACAGGCGGATCCAGCCGTAGCCCGGCTCCATCATCTTGCCGCGCACCGATTGCGTGCGGATCTCCTCGCGCGTGATGGTCACCGGGAAGGTGCGGTTCTCGTCCTTGCGGAAGATGGTCAGCAGCACCTTGGTGTTGGCCTCGCCCCGCATGCGCTTGACCGCCTCGTTGAGCGAGAGCCCGCGCACGGCGGTGTCGTCGATGCGGGTGATCATGTCGTTCGGCTTGAGGCCGGCGCGGAAGGCGGGCGAGCCTTCGATCGGCGACACCACCTTGATCAGGCCGTCCTCCTGCGAGATCTCGATGCCCACGCCGACGAAGCGGCCGGTGGTGCCCTCTCGAAATTCCTTGAAGGACTTCTTGTCGAAGTACTGCGAATGCGGATCGAGCCCGGCGACCATGCCCGAGATCGCATCCGAGATGAGCTTTTTCTCGTCGACCGACTCGACGTAGTCGCTCTTCACCATGCCGAACACGGCGGCAAGCTGCTGCAGTTCTTCGAGTGGGAGGGGAGCCAGTGAACCTCGTGCAACAGTTTGCAACGAGACGGTGGTCAGCGCGCCGGCAACGGCGCCGGCTGCGACCCAGCCGGTGATCTTGAGTTTCTGGCCCATGTAAATGTCCTTGTCGCCTGTCAAACGAATATACACAGCTTGGAAGGTGATTGTCTGCCGGAGTTCTGCGTACCCGAGGGCGGCGCGGCAGATTTCCCCGCCTTCAGGCCTTGCCTTGCGCGGCCACCGCAGCGGCCGCCTTCTCGGCAGCTGCTGCATCGCCGAGGTAGTAGTGCCGCAGCGGCTTGAGCTCGTCGTCGAGCTCGTAGACAAGCGGGATGCCGTTCGGGATGTTGAGGCCGACGATGTCGTCGTCGGAGATGCCGTCCAGGTACTTGACCAGCGCACGGATCGAATTGCCGTGCGCCGACACCACCAGCCGCCGGCCGGCGCGGATCGCCGGTGCCATCGACTCGTTCCAGAAGGGCAGCACGCGCGCGACCGTGTCCTTGAGGCATTCGGTCAGCGGCACCTGCTCCGCCGCCAGCTTGGCGTAGCGCGGATCGCCGCGCTCGCTGCGCGGGTCGTTGGGCTCGAGCGGCGGCGGCGGCACGCTGTAGCTGCGGCGCCAGACCAGCACCTGCTCGTCGCCGTACTTCTTGGCCGTCTCGGCCTTGTTGAGGCCCTGCAGCCCGCCGTAGTGGCGCTCGTTGAGGCGCCACGAGTGCACCACGGGCAGCCAGGTGCGGTCGAGCTCGTCGAGCGTGTGCCACAGCGTCCGGGTGGCGCGCTTGAGCACGCTGGTGTAGGCGACATCGAAGTCGTAGCCCTCGGCCTTGAGCAGCCGGCCGGCCTGCTTGGCCTGCTCGATGCCCAGGGGGGTGAGGTCGACGTCGGTCCAGCCGGTAAAGCGGTTTTCGAGATTCCAGGTCGATTCGCCATGGCGAATCAGTACCAGTTTGTGCATGGGGGAGGCCTTTGGGAACGCTTGCCAAAACCCGACATTCTAAAATCTCGCGTTTGCCCAACCGAGGAACACCGTGAAATTCATCGTCGACAACTGGATGCTGATCCTGATTGCGCTCAGCTCCGGCGGCATGCTGGCCTGGCCACTGCTGCGCGGGGCCAACTCCGGATCGCTGACGGCGCAGGGCGCGGTGCAGCTGATCAACCGCGAGCGCGCCGTGGTTGTCGATGTGCGCGAGCCGGAGGAATTCGCCGCCGGCCACATGACCGGCGCCAGGAACGTGCCGCTCAACCAGCTCGAGGAAAAGCTCGCCGCCGCGGTCAAGAACAAGACGGTGCCGCTGCTGCTGGTGTGCGCCACCGGGTCTCGGGCCCAGCGCGCGGTCGCCGTGGCCAAGAAACTCGGCTACGAGCAAGCCCAAGCCGTGGCCGGCGGGCTGAAATCCTGGAAAGACGCTAACCTGCCGGTTGAAAAGGCCTGAACTTCCCAGACCTTCCCAGACATGAGCACGATGCAAGCCGTCAAGATGTACACCACCGCCGTCTGCCCCTACTGCATTCGCGCGAAGCAAATTCTCAAAGCCAAGGGCGTCGACCAGATCGAAGAAATCCGCATCGACGGCGATCCGCAGGCCCGCATCACGATGATGAACATCACCCAGCGGCGCACCGTGCCGCAGATCTTCATCGGCGACACCCATGTGGGCGGCTGCGACGACCTGATCGCGCTCGACGGCCGCGGCGGCCTGATGCCGTTGCTGCAGGCCGCCTGAGAGGCTGCGCCGCGGGGCGATAATCGCCCCTCTCTCATTCCATCCCAACGCTCCAGCCCGCCCTCGGGACACCTTTCTCCCCGGCGGGCGTTGTTTTGACCTTCGAAAGTTCAGCCATGGCCGACCAGCAAGCCCAAGACCCCGTCTTCCAGATCCAGCGCGTCTACCTGAAAGACCTGTCGCTCGAGCAGCCGAACTCGCCGGCCATCCTGCTCGAGCAGGAGCAGCCCACCGTCGACATTCAGCTGGGCGTCGATGCCCAGCCCGTGACCGACGGCATCTTCGAGATCACCGTTTCGGCCACCGTGCAGACCAAGATCCAGGACCGCACCGTGTTCCTGGTCGAGGCCAAGCAGGCCGGCATCTTCGAGATCCGCAACCTGCCCGAAGAGCAGATGGGCCCGATCCTCGGCATCGCCTGCCCGCAGATCGTCTACCCCTACCTGCGCGGCAACGTGGCCGACGTGATCCAGCGCGGCGGCTTCCCGCCGGTTCACCTGGCCGAGATCAACTTCCAGGCCATGTTCGAGCAGCAGCAGGCCCAGGCCGCCGGCCAAGCCTCGCCGATCGTCACCCAGTAAGACACCAGAGCGCATTGCGCAGCCGCCGATGAAGATCTGCGTGCTCGGCGCCGGCGCCTGGGGAACGGCGCTGGCGGTCAATGCGGCGGGCCGTCACGCGGTCAGCCTCTGGGCGCGCGACGCGGCCCAGGTGCAGGCCATGACGGCGGCACGGGAGAACGCGCGCTACCTGCCTGGCGTCCCGCTCCCGCCTTCCCTCGCCCTTCGCAGCGGCCCTGCGCTCGCCGCGGTCGCCGATGCGGAACTCGCGATCATCGCCACCCCGATGGCCGCGCTGCGCGAGCAGCTCCTGTTATTGCGCGATGCAGCCTGCCCCGTGGCCTGGCTCTGCAAGGGCGTGGAGCCCGCCCTGGCCGGCGCCGACGGCTTGCTGGCCCACGAGGTCCAGGCCCAGGTGGCGCCAAGCCTGGTGGCCGGCGTGCTCAGCGGCCCCAGCTTCGCGCAGGAGGTCGCGCAGGGCCGGCCGACCGCGCTGGTCGCCGCCAGTTCCCACGCAGATCTGCGCGACGCGCTGGTCGATGCCTTCCACGGCCCCAGCCTGCGCGTCTATGCCAACGAAGACATCGTGGGCGTCGAGGTCGGCGGCGCCGTCAAGAACGTGCTCGCAATCGCCACCGGCCTGGCCGATGGCCTGGCCCTCGGCCTCAATGCGCGCGCCGCGCTGATCACGCGCGGCCTGGCCGAGATGACGCGCCTAGGCCTGGCCCTGGGCGCGCGGGCCGACACCTTCATGGGGCTTTCGGGCCTGGGCGACCTGGTGCTCACCGCCACCGGCGATCTCTCGCGCAACCGCAAGGTCGGCTTGCTGCTGGCCCAGGGGCAGACCCTGGCGCAGGCGGTCGATTCGCTCGGCCACGTGGCCGAGGGCGTCTATTGCGCGCGCACGGTCGTGCAGCGCGCCCGCCACCTGGGCGTCGAGATGCCCATCGCCGAGAGCGTCGTGGCCCTGCTCGATGGCCGCGTGCGGCCCGCCGAGGCGGTGGCCGAATTGATGAAACGCGAGCCGGGCATGGAGACCCCCTGAAGCCCGTCGCAGCGCTCGCAGACAGACAGAACAACACGCAATGGACGACAACTTCTTCGACTTTTCTCCGGCCCGGATCGCCGAGCTGGCCGCCGCCGATGCCGCGCGAGCCCTGCGCGAGGACGCGGGCGACGGCGACCTCACCGCCGCCCTGGTGCCCGCCGGCAGCCGCGCCACGGCCCGCGTGCTGCTGCGCGAGCCCGCCGTGCTGTGCGGCGCGCCCTGGGCAGAGGCCGTCGTGCGGCAGCTCGACCCGCAGGCGCGCATCGCGTGGCATGGCGACGAAGGCGCGCGCTGCGCGGCCGACCAGGTCGTGCTCGAGATCGAGGGCGACGCGCGCGCACTGCTCACCGCCGAGCGCACCGCGCTGAACTTCCTGCAACTGCTGAGCGCGGTGGCGACCCGCACTGCCGGCTACGTGGAGGCTGTGCGCGGCACGCGCGCCGCCATCGTCGACACCCGCAAGACCCTGCCCGGCCTGCGCCTGGCGCAGAAATACGCGGTGCGCACGGGCGGCGGCACCAACCACCGCATCGGCCTCTACGACGCCATCCTGATCAAGGAGAACCATATCGCCGCGGCCGGCGGCGTCAGCGCCGCGCTGCGGGCCGCCGCGCAGGCAGGCCGCCGGGCGAAGTTCGTCGAGATCGAGGTCGAGACCCTGGCCCAGCTCGACGAGGCGCTGGCTCAGGGCGCGCGCATGATCCTGCTGGACAACATGGATCTGGCGACCCTGCGCGAGGCCGTGCGGCGCAACGATGCGGCCGGAGACGCCCGCGCCGTGCTCGAGATCTCGGGCGGCGTCACGCTGGACAGCGTGCGCGCCCTCGCGGAGACGGGCGTCGACCGCATCTCGGTCGGCGCACTCACCAAGGACATCAAGGCGATCGATTTCTCGATGCGTTTCCAGGAAGCCTGAGCCATGACATCAGCGGTCATCAGCGTCGACTACGAGCAGCCTGTGATGCTGCAGCCGGTTTCCGGCGCCGTCTGCGACACGCGCCATGCCTGGGCCCGCGTGCCGCCCGAGCCCGCGCCGGCCGAGCGCGAGGCGCTCAAGGCGCGCATCCGCCGCCTGCTGCGCGAGCGCAATGCGGTGATGGTCTCGCACTACTACGTGCATCCCGACCTGCAGGACCTGGCCGAGGAAACCGGCGGCCTCGTCAGCGACTCGCTCGAGATGGCGCGCTTCGGCCGCGACCATGCGGCGCAGACGCTGGTCGTCTCCGGCGTGCGCTTCATGGGCGAGACGGCCAAGATCCTGTCGCCCGAGAAGCGCGTGCTGATGCCCGACCCGGACGCCACCTGCTCGCTCGACCTCGGCTGCCCGGTCGAAGCCTTCAGCGCCTTCTGCGACCAGCATCCGGACCGCACCGTGGTCGTCTACGCCAACACCAGCGCCGCCGTGAAGGCGCGCGCCGACTGGCTGGTCACCTCCAGCTGCGCGCTCGACGTGGTGGGCGCCCTGCATACGCAAGGCCGCAAGATCCTGTGGGCGCCCGATCGGCACCTGGGCGACTACATCCGCCGCGAGACCGGTGCCGACATGCTGAGTTGGGACGGCGCCTGCATCGTGCACGACGAGTTCAAGTCGCTCGAGCTGGAACTGCTGATCGAGGCCCATCCCGGCGCCAAGGTCCTGGTGCACCCCGAGTCGCCGGCATCGGTGATCGCGCTGGCCGACGCCGTGGGCTCCACCTCGGGCATCCTCGCCGCCGCGCAGCGCCTGGACGCGCGCGAGTTCATCGTCGCCACCGACACCGGCCTGCTGCACAAGCTGCGCACGCTCAACCCCGGCAAGACCTTCATCGAGGCGCCCACCGCCGGCAACGGCGCCACCTGCAAAAGCTGCGCGCACTGCCCGTGGATGGCGATGAACGGTCTGGCCGACCTGGCCCGCGTGCTGGAGACGGGCGAGGGCGAAGTGCATGTCGATCCGGCATTGGGCCTGCGTGCGCGCGTGCCGATCGACCGCATGCTGGCCTTCACCGCGGGCCTCAAGAAGGGCCAGCCGGCGGGCAGCCTGGTGGCCGGCATCGGCGCGGCCTGACAGCGCCCGTCCGCGCGCTGATCGGATCTCGCGACGCGCAGCTCGACGAACCGGTGGCCCGAAATGGCGATGCCCGCCGTTCGGGGCTCACACCTGCTCAAGCGGCGAGCTCGAGCAGGCACTCGTCGCCCAGCGCATCGCGCCAGACGCGCACCCGCGAAGGCGGCGGCTGCAGGTCGGCCAGCGCACGGGAGATGAACAGGCACAGGTTCTCCAGCGTCGGGATGCCCAGGCCCGGCACGTCGTCGAGCAAATGATGATCGAGCCGCCCGCGCACTGCCTGCAGGCGTTCGCGCAGCAGGCCGAGGTCGATGACCATGCCGGTGGCGGGATCGAGCGGGCCGCGGACCGAGACCTCCGCATGGTAGGTATGGCCGTGGATGCGGCGGCTGCCTTCGGACTCGATCTCGCGCCGCAGCGTATGGGCGGCGTCGAAGAAGAAGCGTTGGCTGAGGGTGAGTTGCGGAATGGGCATCGGGTACAGGTGGGGGCGCTGCGCGCCGCCCGGGGTGAGCTTCAGCGGATGCCGGTCAGCTTGTGAGTCTGGAGGCTCAGTCGCCAGCCGGGCCGGCGCATGCAGGTGTCGATGCACAGCGCCGTGTTCTCGGCCTGGGTCGGGCCGTCCATCGGCTGCAGGAAGCGGTGTGCAAACCGCCCTTGCGCCTCCAGTACGTCGAGCTCGAGGCCGGGCTGCGGCCAGACGAGCTTGAGCTCCTGCCCGCTGCGCTGGACCCAGGGCGCGCCGGCCTTCGGGCTGATGCACAGCCAGTCGATGCCCTCGGGCGCGGCGATGGTGCCGTTGCTCTCCACCGCGATCCGGAAGCGGCGCGCGTGCAGTGCGGCGATCAGCTCGGCGTCCACCTGCAGCAGCGGCTCGCCGCCGGTGAGCACCACCAGCCGGTGCTCGGCGTCCCCGGCCGGCCATTGCGCGGCGATGACGTCGGCGAGCGACCCGGCGCTCGCGAACTTGCCGCCCAGCGTGCCGTCGGTGCCCACGAAATCGGTGTCGCAGAAGCGGCAGACGGCGCTGTCGCGGTCCTGCTCGCGGCCGCTCCACAGGTTGCAGCCTGCAAAGCGGCAGAACACGGCGGGCATGCCGGCCTGTCCGCCTTCGCCTTGCAGGGTGTAGAAGATTTCCTTGACGCTGTAGCTCATCCAGAAGTCAGCCGTCGATTTCCAGGTTGTCGATCAGGCGCGTCTTGCCGAGCCGGGCCGCAGCCAGTGCCACCAATGGCTCGCCGGCCGCCGGTGCCTGCAGGTCGGCGCAGCGGCGCAGCACCATGTAGTCGGGTTGCCAGCCCCGCGCTTCCAGCGAACGCATCGCACGCGCCTCGATCGCCGCGAAATCGCGCTCGCCCGAGTGCACCGCATCGGCCATGGCGCGCAGGGCCTTCGAGAGCTGCACCGCCTCGGCCCGCTCGGCCTCGCTCAGGTAGCCGTTGCGCGAGGACAGCGCCAGGCCGTCCTCGGCGCGCCGCGTCTCGCTGCCGACGATCTCGATGGGCAGCGCGAACTGCCGCACCATGTGGCGGATCGTCATGAGCTGCTGGTAGTCCTTCTTGCCGAACATCGCGAAGCGCGGCTGCACGCAGCCGAAGAGCTTCATCACCACGGTGCACACGCCGACGAAGAAGCCGGGCCGGAAATGACCTTCGAGGATGTCGGCGAGCGCCGGATCGGGATGCACCTTGCAGGTCTGGGGCTCGGGGTAGAGCGTCTTCTCGTCGGGCGCGAACAGCAGGTCGCAACCCACCGAGCGCAGCTTCTCGCAGTCGCCGTCCCACGTGCGCGGGTAGGTGTCGAAGTCCTCGTGCGGCAGGAACTGCAGGCGGTTGACGAAGATGCTGGCCACCGTGACGTCGCCCAGCGGCTTGGCTTGCTGCACGAGCGCCAGGTGGCCTTCATGCAGGTTGCCCATCGTGGGGACGAAGGCGGGACGGCTGTAGCGGCCGAGGAATTCGCGCAGTTCGGGAAGGGTGCGTGCGATGTGCATGGGGTGTTCCTACCAGGCGTGGAGCCGGTCGTCGGGAAAGCTGCCGTCCTTCACCGCGCGCACATAGGCCTCGATGGCCGGCGCGATGCCGTCGGCGCCTTGCATGAAGTTGCGCACGAACTTCGCCATCTTGCCGAGGTTCATGCCCAGCATGTCGTGCAGCACCAGCACCTGGCCCGCGGTGCCGCGGCCGGCACCGATGCCGATGGTGGCGCAGTGCTTCAGCTCGCCGGTGAGCTCCGCCGCCAGCGCGGCCGGCACCATCTCCAGCACCAGCATCGCCGCGCCGGCATCCTGCAAGGCGTGGGCCTCGCGCTTGAGCCGGAACGCGGCCTCGTCGCCCTTGCCCTGCACGCGGTAGCCGCCCAGCGCATGCACCGTTTGCGGCGTGAGGCCCAGGTGGGCGCAGACCGGGATGCCGCGCTCGACCAGGAAGCGCACGGTGTCGGTGGTCCAGCCGCCGCCTTCAAGCTTGACCATGTGGGCGCCGGCCTGCATCAGCACCGAGGCGCTGCGCAGCGCCTGCTCGCGCGACTCGTGGTAGCTGCCGAAGGGCAGGTCGGCGATCAGCCAGGCCGTGCCCTGCACGCGGTGCAGTCCGCGGAACACGCTTTCGGTGTGGTAGCGCATGGTTTCCAGCGTCACGCCTACCGTGCTGTGCAGGCCCTGGCAGACCATGCCGAGCGAATCGCCGACCAGGATGCATTCGACGCCCGCCGCGTCGGCCATGGCCGCGAAGGTGGCGTCGTAGGCGGTCAGCATGGTGATCTTCTCGCCGCGCGCGTGCATGTCGGCCAGGCGCGGCAGGCTCAGCGGCTTGCGCTGGGCGGGTGCCGAGGCGGGCGGCAGAGTGCCGTAGGGCGTGGTCGCGCTGGCGGCAGGCGTGGATGGCATGGTCGGGTTTTCTCCGTATCGGCCGCAGGCCGCGTCGGGGGTGGGACGCGGCAACGCGCCGCGGCAACTGCGCTCAGGCCGGAACGGCCTCGCCCGATGCGGCCTGCACCGGGATATGCGCGCGCTCTTCCTTGATGCGGTTGGCTTCGTCCATGAACACCAGCTTCGGCTGGTGGCCGCGCACCTGGTCCTCCGGGACCAGCCCGAAGGCCGCGATGATGACCAGGTCGCCCACCGAAGCCCGGCGCGCGGCCGAGCCGTTGAGCGAGATGATGCCGCTGCCGCGCTGGCCGCGGATCGCGTAGGTCACGAAGCGCTCGCCGTTGTTGATGTTCCAGACGTGGATCTGCTCGTTCTCGGCCAGGTTGGCGGCTTCCAGCAGGTCTTCGTCGATGGCGCAGGAGCCCTCGTAGTGCAGTTCGCAATCGGTAACGGTCGCGCGGTGGATCTTGGACTTGAGCAGGGTACGGAACATGGGGGATGAGGCGAAGAGTTGGGTGGGGAGGAATCCCGCCGACGGCCAGGAGGCAGGCGGTGCCGGGCAGTGGCGGGCGATGGCAGAAAAGGCGACGAATGCTAGTGGAGAACCATTCAAATAAAAATTCCGGCCAGGAACTTTGGTTTCGCCGATTGCCTGCGAAGCGGCCCGCAGCTCAGGCTGCCGGCGGCACCAGGATGGTCGGCGCTGCGGGCGCGGCGAGCAAAGGATAGTCGCGGCTGAAGTGCAGCCCGCGGCTCTCGCGCCGCGCCTGCGCCGAACGCACGATGAGCTCGGCCACCTGCACCAGGTTGCGCAGCTCGAGCAGGTCGCGCGTGACGTGGAAATGGGCGTAGAACTCCTGGATCTCCCGCTCCAGCAGCGCGATGCGGTGGGCCGCGCGCTCCAGCCGCTTGTTGGTGCGCACGATGCCCACGTAGTCCCACATGAAGCGGCGCAGCTCGTCCCAATTGTGCGAGATGACCACGGTCTCGTCGGCGTCGGTGACACGGCTGTCGTCCCACGCCGGCAGCGCGGCATCGGCACGGACCGGCGCTTCGGCGATCGCCTGCGCCGCGGCGCGCGCGAACACCATGCATTCCAGCAGCGAGTTGCTGGCCAGCCGGTTGGCACCGTGCAGCCCGGTGCAGGCGGTCTCGCCGATGGCGTGCAGGCCCGGTACGTCGGTGCGGCCCGCGAGGTCGGTGAGCACGCCGCCGCAGGTGTAGTGTGCCGCCGGCACCACCGGGATCGGATCGCGCGTGATGTCGATGCCCAGCTCCGCGCAGCGCGCCAGGATGTTGGGGAAATGCTCGTGCAGGAAGGCCGGGCTCTGGTGCGAGATGTCCAGGTGCACGCAATCGAGCCCGTGCTTCTTCATCTCGAAGTCGATGGCGCGCGCCACCACGTCGCGCGGGGCGAGCTCGGCGCGCTCGTCGTGAGCGGGCATGAAGCGGGTCCCCCCCGCCAATTCAGGCAGCTTGAGCAGGCCGCCTTCGCCCCGCACCGCCTCGCTGATCAGGAAGGACTTGGCATGCGGGTGGTACAGGCAGGTCGGATGGAACTGGATGAACTCCATGTTCGCCACCCGGCAGCCCGCGCGCCAGGCCGCGGCGATGCCGTCGCCGGTGGCCGTGTCGGGGTTGGTGGTGTAGAGGTAGACCTTGCCGGCGCCGCCGGTGGCAAGGATCGTGTGGGGCGCGCGGAAGGTCAGCACCTCGTCGGTCGCCTCGTCCAGCGCATAGAGGCCCAGGCAGGCCGGGTCCTTCAGGCCCAGCTTGCTGCCGGTGATCAGGTCCACCAGCGTGTGCTGCTCGAACAGCGTGACGTTGGGCGTGAGGCGTACCGTATCGATCAGCGTGCGCTGCACCGCGGCGCCGGTGGCATCGGTGACATGGGCGATGCGGCGCTGGCTGTGGCCGCCCTCGCGCGTCAGGTGCAGTTCGCCGTTCTCCAGCGAGAAGGGCACGCCCAGGTCGCGCAGCCAGGCGATGGCCTCGGGCGCATGCTCCACGACGAAGCGGGTGGCCGCCAGGTCGCAGAGTCCGGCACCGGCGACCAGGGTGTCGTCGACATGGGACTGCAGGCTGTCGTCCTCGCCCAGCACCGCGGCGATCCCGCCCTGCGCCCACTGGCTGGCGCCGTCGGCCAGCGCCCGCTTGGTGATCACCGCCACGCGGTGCGTGGGCGCGAGGTGCAGCGCGGCGCTGAGGCCGGCGAGCCCGCTGCCGACGATGAGAACGTCGAAATCGTGAGATGCCATGGAAGAGGGGAAGGTGGCGAACTCAGGCCGGCGCGTAGGCCAGCCGGACGTAGATGGGCGCGAAGGCCTCGGCCTGCGTGATGTCGATCAGCGTCTCTTTCGCCAGCTCGAGCATCGCGATGAAGGTGACGATCAACACCGGCGTGCCGCGGCTGACGTCGAACAGCTTCTCGAACTCGACGAACTGCCGGCCCTGCAGGTGGCGCAGCACGATGCTCATGTGCTCGCGCACGCTGAGCTCCTCGCGCGAGATCTTGTGGTGCTGCACGAGCTTGGCGCGGCGCAGGATGTCGGCCCAGGCGTCGCGCAGGTCGACCACGTTCACGTCGGGAAAGCGCGGCTTGAGCGATTGCTCGATGTAGACCTGCGCCTTCCAGAAATCGCGCCCGGCCTGCGGCATGGCGCTGAGCGAGGCGGCCTGCAGCTTGGCCTGTTCGTATTCGAGCAGGCGGCGCACCAGCTCGGCGCGCGGGTCCTCGACCTCCTCGCCCTCGGCCGTCTTCTTGGGCGGCAGGAGCATGCGCGACTTGATCTCGATCAGCATCGCCGCCATCAGCAGGTACTCGGCCGCCAGCTCGAGGTTGGTCCGGCGCACCTGGTCGACATAGGCCAGGTACTGGCGCGTCAGCCCCGCCATCGGGATGTCGAGGATGTTGAAGTTTTGCTTGCGGATCAGGTAGAGCAGCAGGTCCAGCGGCCCTTCGAAGGCCTCGAGAAAAACCTGCAGCGCCTCGGGCGGGATGTAGAGGTCGTTCGGCAGCGCGAACAGCGGCTCGCCGTAGAGCCGGGCCAGCGCGACCTGGTCGATCACCTCGGGCATGGGGGCGATCGGCCGGGCGTCCTCGTCCACGACGATCTCGGGCCCGGCGGAGCTGGCTTCCTCGCTCGCGCTCGCATCCCGGTGGGTTGCAACGGGCCGGATGGGCACTTACTTGACGCGCGTCTGGTAGACGTAGGGCTGCTGCGGCACCCGGGCTTCGCGGTACTCCTCGAGCGCGCTGCGGTCGAGGTGCTTGTCCCACAGCAGGGCGCGGCCGAAGCGCTGCTCGGCTTCGAGCGTTGGCTTCTTCTGCTTCATCTCCTCGATGAAGCCGGTGATTTCCGAGGTGTAGTGGGGGCGGGCGAAGATGGACATGGCGTTTGGACCGTTGGACCTTTGGTGGCGAATTTTACCGGGGCCGAATCCCCGAAGACCGGCACGGGTGGATTCCTTCTTGTTGAGGCCGGAGCCATGGGGTAGCGTGGCTGCTCCAACAACCCCAAGGAGACAGCCCATGCGCCGGAAATTGGTGTACCTCGTTTCGACGACCACGGCGGCCATCGCGCTGGCGGCCTGTAGCGGCATGATGGGCAGCCCGCCGCAAAGCAAGATGAGCTTCTTCGTGACCAGCGCCAATCCCGGCAAGGGGGCCGATTTCGGCGGGCTGGCGGGCGCCGACCGCTATTGCCAGAGCCTGGCCGCGAGCGCCGGGGCCGGCGGCCGCACCTGGCGCGCCTACCTCAGCGACAGCGCCATGGCCGGAAGCCCCGCGGTGAACGCGCGCGACCGCATCGGCAAGGGTCCCTGGGTCAATGCCAAGGGCGAGCAGATCGCCAGCGGCGTCGACGACCTGCACGGCGCCAACAACAAGCTCAACAAGCAGACCGCCCTGACGGAGAAGGGCGCGATCATCAGCGGGCGCGGGGACCCTGTGAACCTGCACGACATCCTGACCGGCTCCACGGACGACGGGCGCGCCATCAGCGACGGCAAGGACAACACCTGCGGCAACTGGACCAAGAGCGGCGAGGGCTCGGCCATCGTGGGCCATCACGATCGCATCGGGCTCAACGAGAGTCCGCCGATGAAGTCCTGGAACGCCTCGCATCCCACCCGGGGCTGCAGCATGGACGCGCTCAAATCGACCGGCGGTGGCGGTTTGTTGTACTGCTTTGCGCAAAACTGAACGCATAGACTCGACCCCTGTTTGAATTGAAGGGGGTCGAATGGTGCAACGACGAATCGCGCGCAGAGTCGCGGTGGCCGCCTTGCTGGCCGCCGGGCTCTGGCTGGCGGGCTGCGACCCGAAGCGCATCAGCGAGCTGGAAGAGGGCGTCTCGACCGAAGCCCACGTGCGCGCGCGCTTCGGCGAGCCCGAGAACATCTGGGACTCGCCCGCCGGCCGCGTCTTCGAATACAACCGCCAGCCGCAGGGCCAGAAGAACTACATGATCACCATCGGGCCCGACGGCAAGATGGCGGCACTGCGCCAGGTGCTCACACCCGAGAACTTCGCCCGGGTGCGCCCCGGCATGGCGATGGAAGACCTGCGCAAGCTGCTGGGCAAGCCGGCGCGGCGCACGCCCTATCCGCTCAAGAACGAGACCGCCTGGGAATGGCGCTGGGTGCAGCCGCCGAACTCGCCGATGGTGTTCATCGCCACGTTGAACGACGACCAGCGGGTGGTGAGCGCGGGCTCCTCGCCCGATCGCAGCACCGAGGCGAACGCCAACTAATCGGCCGCTGCGGGCGCGCCCGTCCGCAGCTCTTCCACGAAGCCCGAGCGCTCCATCACCTCGAGCGGCTGCGCCTGCACCGACTCGAAGCGCAGCACGCCGCCACGCGCCAGCACCGCCCTGTGCACCTGGCGCAGGGCGTCCAGCCCGGTGGCGTCGAGCGAGATCAGGTGCATCGCATCGAGCACCACCGTCATGCCGCGCGGCGCCCGCTCGATGGCCTGCATCGTCGGGTCCAGCTTGGCGGCGGCGCCGAAGAAGAGGGCGCCGTAGAGCTTGAAGGTCAGCACCGGCGGCTGCAGCGAGACCATCTCGATGCTGAAGAGCTGGCTCATGCGGCGCACGAACAGCGCACAGGCCAGCACGATGCCCGCCTGCACCGCCACCGTGAGGTCGAAGACCACCGTGAGGAAGAAGGTGCCCAGCATCAGCAGCCGGTAGTGCCGGCTGAAGCGGCGCAGCATGTAGGGCGAGAACTCGCGCCACTCGCCCATGTTCCAGCCCACGAAGACCAGGATGCCGGCCAGCACCGCCAGCGGCACATGCTGCGCGAGCGGTGCGGCCAGCAGCACCACCACCAGCAGCGTGACGGCGTGCACCATGCCCGCGACCGGCGTGCTCCCGCCGGCGCGCACATTGGTCACGGTGCGCGCGATGGTGCCGGTCGCCGGCATGCCGCCGAAGAAAGGCGTGACCAGGTTGGCGACGCCCTGCGCCATCAGCTCCTGGTTCGGATCGTGGCGCGGCTGGCCGCTGGCCTGGTCGGCCACGCGCGCGCACAGCAGCGACTCGATCGCGCCGAGCAGCGCGATGGTGAGGGTGGGCGTCACCAGCTGCTTCACCGTCTCCCACGAGAACTCGGGCAGGGCAAAGCTCGCCACGCCTTCGGGAATGCCGCCGAAGCGCGTGCCGATGGTTTCCACCGGCAGGCTGAAGCCCCAGGACACCAGCGTGAGCGTGACCAGCGCGACGATCGGCCCCGGCACGCGGGAGCCGGCGCGCACCGCGCGCAGCTCAGCCATGCGGCCCAGCACCAGGTGCACCGCGTAGCCGAAGCGCGTCTTGTCGTGCAGCAGCGTGGGCCACACGAACAGGCCGGCGAGGCAGGCCAGGCCGAGGCCGAAGGCATAGGGGTTGAAGGTGTCGAGGTGGATGGCCAGCGTGTGCAGCTGCGAGAACATGTCGGCCGGCATCTTCGGAATCGCCAGGCCCAGCCAGTCCTTGATCTGGGAGATCAGGATCAGCATGGCGATACCGTTGGTGAAGCCGATCACGATCGACACCGGCACATAGCGCACCAGGGTGCCGAGCCGGAACAGCCCCATCAGGAACAGCAGGAGGCCGGCGCAGGCGGTGGCGATCAGCAGGTTGGCCACGCCGTAGCGCTCCACGATGCCGTAGACGATCACGATGAAGGCGCCGGCCGGCCCGCCGATCTGCACCGCGGAGCCGCCCAGGGCGGAGATCAGGAAGCCGGCGATGATCGCGGTCCAGATGCCGGCCTCGGGCTTGAGCCCGGAGGCGATCGCGAAGGCCATCGCCAGCGGCAGCGCCACGATGCCCACCGTGACGCCGGCGCCGAGGTCCTTGAGAAAGCGCTGCCTGTCGTAGCCTGCCAGCGCGTCGATCAATCGGGGGCGGAAGCGTGCGATCGGCAGGGGCGAACTCATGGCGCTATTGTGGACGCCCGTTCAAGTGGCCTGTTACCGGCCACCCATCATTCGTCGTTGCCGGGCAGCACCGCATCGGCCGCGGCGCCCACCGCTTTGCCGGTGATGCGCGCGGTGCCGATCGCCGCATCGGCCGCCAGGCCCACGGCACCGGCGGTGACGCTCACCGCGGTGCCGGCGACCGTGACCACGGCGCAGCCGCCCATCGGGAGGGCGAGGGCGAGAACGAGAACGGCCAGGGCGGTGCGTTTCATCATCGATGGATCCCGAATAGTGGCGGCGCGTCAGCGTACCCGCATCCCGGCCTTGGCGCCAGGCCCGGGCTCGAGCACGTAGATGCCGGGCTCGGCTTTCTCGTCGGCATGGCTGGCGGCCAGCACCATGCCTTCGGAAACGCCGAACTTCATCTTCCGCGGCGCGAGGTTGGCGACCAGCACGGTGAGCTTGCCCACCAGCTGCTCGGGCTCATAGGCCGAGGCGATGCCGGAGAAGACGTTGCGCGTGCGGCCCTCGCCGGCATCGAGCGTCAGGTGCAGCAGCTTGGTGGAGCCCTCGACCTTCTGGCAGGCCACGATTTGCGCGATGCGCAGGTCGATCTTGGCGAAGTCGTCGATGGTGATGGTGGGAGCGATGCCCTCGCCGCCCGGAAGGGCGGTGGCAGCGGCGGCTTCGGGTGCGGGCTCCGGCGGTTCGAACAGCTGGTCGATCTGCTTGACATCGACGCGCTGCATCAGGTGCCTGTACTCGGCGATCGCATGGCCTTCTCCGAGCAGCCGCGCCGCATCGGCGAACACCAGCGGCTCGCTGCGCAGGAAGCCCTCGACCTGCGCCGCCAGCGCGGGCAGCACCGGCTTCAAGTAGACGGTCATCAAGCGAAAGGCCTCGATGCAGGTGGTGCACACATCGTGCAGGCGCGCCTCCATGCCGGCCTGCTTGGCGAGTTCCCAGGGCTTGTTCTGGTCCACGTACTCGTTGACCTTGTCGGCCAGCGCCATGATCTCGCGCAGGGCACGCGCGAAGTCGCGCCCGTCGTACAGCGCGGCCAGCGGCCGTGCGGCTTCCTGCAGCGTCGCCAGCAGCGCCGCGCCATCGGTGCTCACGATGCCCAGCTTGCCGCCGAAGCGCTTGGCGATGAAGCCGGCCGCGCGGCTCGCGATGTTGATGTACTTGCCGATCAGGTCGGCGTTCACGCGGGCAATGAAGTCGTCGGGGTTGAAGTCGACGTCCTCCACCTTGGCATTGAGCTTGGCGGCGATGTAGTAGCGCAGCCACTCGGGGTTCATGCCGATCGAGAGGTACTTGAGCGGGTCGATGCCGGTGCCGCGGCTCTTGCTCATCTTCTCGCCCGAGACGGTGATGAAGCCGTGCACGTTCACCTGGCTGGGCGTCTTGCGCTCGCTGAACTGCAGCATCGCGGGCCAGAACAGCGTGTGGAAGTAGACGATGTCCTTGCCGATGAAGTGCACCTGCTCCACCGCGGGGTCGGCCACGAACTCGTCGAAGCTTTGCCGGGTCTGCGACGGCGCGTGCCAGTGCTGCGCGGCCTGGCCCTTGTCGAAATGGTTCTTCAGGCTGGCGAGGTACCCAATGGGCGCGTCCAGCCAGACGTAGAAGTACTTGCCCGGCGCGTCGGGGATCTCGATGCCGAAGTACGGCGCCTCGCGCGAGATGTCCCAGTCGGCCATCCCGGCCTCGAACCATTCGCTGGCCTTCTTCGCCATCTCGGGCTGCAGCTTGCCGTCCTGCGTCCAGCCCTTGAGGAAGTCGACCACCTTCGGGCCGGAGAGCTTGAAGAAGAAGTGCTCGGAGCTGCGCAGCTCGGGCGCCGCGCCCGTCAACGTGGAGTAGGGGCTGATCAGCTCGGTGGGCGCGTACACGCTGCTGCACACCTCGCAGGAGTCGCCGTACTGGTCCTTGGCGTGGCACACCGGGCATTCGCCCTTGATGTAGCGGTCGGGCAGGAACATGCCCTTGACCGGGTCGTAGAACTGCTCGATGGTGCGCGTGGCGATCATGCCGCCCGCCTTGAGCCGCTTGTAGATGCCCTGGGCCAGCTCGGTGTTCTCGGCGCTGTCGGTCGAGTGCCAGTTGTCGAAGCGGATGTGGAAGCCGTCGAGGTATTCCTTGCGGCCGGCCGCGATCTCGCCGACGAACGCTTGCGGCGTCTTGCCGGCCTTCTCGGCCGCGATCATGATCGGCGCGCCGTGCGCGTCGTCGGCCCCCACGAAATGCACCATGTGGCCCTGCATGCGCTGGAACCGCACCCAGATGTCGGCCTGGATGTATTCCATGATGTGGCCGACGTGGAACTTGCCGTTGGCATACGGCAGGGCGGTGGTGACGAAGAGCTTGCGCTGGGACATCGAGGGGCGCTTTCTGGGGGAACGGACGAAAGCCGCGGCCGTGCGGCCGGCGGGAGGGGCATTTTAGGCGGCGCCCGGCGCTTACACTTTGGCCTCCCTTTCGAATCGCTGCCATGACCTCCGCCCTGCCGATCCTGTCCGCCATCGAAACCCGCGTGCTCGGCGTGCTCGCCGAGAAACAGCGCACCGTGCCCGACAGCTACCCGCTGACGCTCAACACCCTGGTGGCCGGCTGCAACCAGAAGACCAGCCGCAACCCGCTGATGGAGCTGTCCGAGACCGATGCCCAGGCTGCGCTGGACAGCCTCAAGGGCTACAGCCTGGTCATGGAGTCGAGCGGCGGGCGCGTCTCGCGCTACGAGCACAACGTCGAGCGCGTGCTGCGCGTGCCCTCCCAGTCCACCATCCTGCTCACGGTGCTGATGCTGCGCGGCCCGCAGACCGCCGGCGAGCTGCGCATCGCCACCGAGCGCATGCACAACTTCGCCGACATCTCCTCGGTCGAGGCCTTCCTGGACGAGCTGGCCGAGCGGCCGGCCGGCGCGCTGGTCGTGAAGCTGGGTCGGCTGCCGGGGGCGCGCGAGAACCGCTGGATGCAGCTGCTCTCCGGCCCGCCGTCGGAGCAGATGCTGGAGGGGGCGGCAGCGCCGGCGGGCCGCGGCGGCGATGCGTCGCTCGGCGAGGTGGCGGCCCTGAAGCTCAACGTCGCCCGGCTCGAGGCCGAGGTCGCGGCCCTCAAGACGCTGACTGCCCGTATCTGTTCGGAGCTGGGCATCGCGGACCAGGCCTGAAGCCCCGCGCATGAAGCACGCGGTCTTCTTCCGCAACCTCAACCTGGGCCGACCGCGCTGCCCCACTCGGGCGCAGTTCGAAGCGGCCTTCCTGGCGGCCGGCGCCGAGTCGGCCGCCTCCTTGCTGACCAACGGCACGCTGGTCTTCGAGGCGCGCACCAAGACCCTGGCGCGCAAGGTGCTGGCCCAGGCCTCGCAGACGATGGCTGCCGAATGCGGCCTGCGCGAGCCGGGCTTCCTGCGCAGCGTCGAGCAGCTGGCGGAGCTGGTCGCTCTCGACCCCTTTGCGCGCGTGGATCGCGACAGCGTCTACGAGGTCTGCATCACCTTCCTGGACGCGAAGCATCCGGCACTGCCCGCGCTGCCGCTGGTCTCGAAGCGCGACGACGTCGTGTTGCTGAGCGCCACCGAAGGCGAGGTCTTCAGCGCGTCCCGCGTGGTCGGCAACACACCGGGCAGCCCCAATGCCTTCCTGGAAAAACTGCTGGGGACGCCGGCGAGCACGCGGGCCTGGAACACGGTGGTGCGGCTGGTCGACAAGCACGGCTGAAGCTGGCGTCCTTAGTCGTCGCCGGCCTCCGAAGCCAGCGCCTGCTCGACCACCTCGCGCGTCAGCGTCGGCGCGAAGGACTCGATGAAGGCATGCACATAGCCGCGCAGGTAGCTGCCGCGCCGCACCGCCAGCTTGGTGTGGTTGATGCCGAACAGCGGCCCGGCGTCGAGCGCGCGCAGCTGGGTGTCGCGCTCCGCCTCGTAGGCGATGCCGGCCACGATGCCCACGCCCATGCCCAGCTGCACGTAGGTCTTGATCACGTCGGCATCCATCGCGGTCAGCACGATGTGGGGCGCCAGGCCCTGCGACTCGAAGGCATGGTCGATCCGGTTGCGGCCGGTGAAGCCGTTGTCGTAGGTGATCAGCGGATGCCGCGCGAGCGCCTCCAGCGTGAGCGGGCCGTCGAGCAGCGCATGCCCCGGCGGCACGATCACCGAATGCGTCCAGCGGTAGCAGGGCAGCGCCACAAGCTGGGCGTAGTCGCCCAGCGCCTCGGTCGCGATGCCGACGTCGGCATCGCCGTCCAGCAGCATCTGGGCGATCTGCTTGGGCGAGCCCTGGTGCAGGTGCAGCTTGACGTCGGGGAAGCGGCCGCGGAACTCTTGCACCGCCACCGGCAGCGCGTAGCGCGCCTGCGAATGCGTGGCCGCCACCGACAGCAGGCCGCTCTGCCGCGCGACGAATTCCTGGCCCGCCTGCCGCAGGTTGCTGCTCTCCAGCAGCATGCGCTCGATGATCGGCAGCACATGGCCGCCGGGCTCGGTCAGCCCCGTGAGGCGCTTGCCGGCGCGCACGAAGAGCTCGATGCCCAGCTCTTCCTCGAGCTCGCGGATCTGCCGGCTCACGCCGGGCTGGGAGGTGTGGAGGCTGTGGGCGACCTCGGTGAGGTTGAATCCGCGGCGCACGGCTTCGCGCACCGAGCGCAGTTGTTGGAAATTCATGATGCTGCAACGGGAGACGGCGCCCGAGAGGGCGTGGCGAGCCATTGTCCCCAGCGGCATCGGATGGAGGAACGACCGAATTGTTGATTCCAAATAATCAACTCATCTTTGGAATCCTCATCGGTCCTCTTCAGCCTTGCGCGGAGAAGCCCAGGTCGAAGGTCCCGCGCACGTCCAACGGCTGCTTGATGAGCCCGACCTGGCGGTAGAAGTCCGCCGTGCCCTGCTGGTCGGCGATCACCTTCGCATCGATGGGCACCCACTTCTGCTGGCGCCGCTCGAACTGCAGCTTCGCGGCATCGGCCGGGATGCCGATGATGCGGGCCAGCGTGGCCGAGAAGGCATCGACGTTACGCAAGGACCAGCGCTGCGCGCGCACCACGCGCTGCAGGAAGTCTTGCAGCAGCGGCCGCTTGGCGGCGATGGCCGCATCGGTGGCGGCCAGATAGCTCAGGCCCGGCAGCAGGCCGCGGCCGCTGGCCAGCACGCGTGCATGGCCGCTGGTCTCGGCCAGCGCGGTGTACGGTTCCCAGGTGGCCCAGGCATCGACAGAGCCTTGCGTCAGCGCGAGCTTGGCGTCCGCCGGCGCGAGGAAGCGCAGGGTCACATCCTCGGGCTGCAGGCCGGCCGCGGTGATGGCCTTGAGCGTGATGTAGTGGCCGATCGAGCCGCGGTTGGTGGCCACGCTCCTGCCCTTGAGATCGGCCGCGCTCTTCAGCGGCGAATCGGTGCGCACCAGCACGGCCGTGCCATAGGAGTCGGAGCGGTTGGCGCCGATGGCCTTGACCTTGGTGCCCGCGGCCAGCGCGAAGACCAGCGGCGCATCGCCGATCGGGCCCGAGTCCACCGCCTGCGCATTGAGCGCTTCTGCCAAGGGCGCCGCGGCGGGGAACTCCGACCACTGGATGTCGTAGCCGAGGCCTTCGAGTCCGCCGGCCGCTTCGAGCAGCGCGCGCAGGCCGCCCTTCTGGTCGCCGGCCTTGAGCACTGGGCGCGACTGGGCGCGCAGCGCAGCGGTCGGCAGTGCCAGGCTCGCGGCACCGGCGAAGGCACCTGCGGCGAAGCGGCGGCGCGAAAGCGCAGAAAAGTCGTTGGTCATGCGTGAAGTCCCTAGAGAAGAAGCTCGGGCTCGGCCTCGACCAGCCCTTCGTACAGGCTCTCGAAGGCATGCAGCGCGCCCTCGGGTCCACCGATCTGGCCATGCGTGTGGCGCGCCACCGCTTCGTCGATCGGCTGCGGTTTGCCGGCCGCCTCGGCGAGCAGCTGTGTGTGGCAGGCGTTGTCGAGCGCGATGTACCACCAGGCCGCGGCCTCGACCGTGGGGCCGGCGCTCAGGATGCCGTGGTTCTTGAGGATCGCGCCCTTGCGATTGCCCAGCGCCCTGGCGATGCGCAGGCCCTCGCTCTCGTCGACCACCATCCCGGTGAAGTCGTCGAAGAGGGCGTGGTCTTCGTGGAACACGCAGCTGTTCTGCGTGAGCGTGTCGAGCTTGCGGCCGAGCGTGGACCAGGCCTTGCCGTAGGTCGAGTGCGTATGCGCTGCGGCGATGATCTTCGGGTTGTATTCGTGGATCGCCGCATGAATCGCGAAGGCCGCCTTGTTGAGCGGCCGCTCGCCGATCACGGTCTCGCCCCTGGCATTGACCAGCAGCAGGTCCGAGACCTTGATGCGCGAGAAGTGCACGCCCAGCGGGTTGACCCAGAAGTGGTCCGTCAACTCGGGGTCGCGCGCCGTGATGTGGCCCGCGAGCCCCTGCGCGAAGCCGAAGCGCGCGAACAGGTGGAAGGCGCCGGCCAGGCGCGCCTGGCGATGGCGGCGCTCGGCCTCGATGCTGGTGCGGGGCACGGGTGGGTCGAACCAGTATTTCTGCTGCGGGTTGGGATTCAGTGGCAGCCGGCTGTGCGGCCGATCGAGATCGAGGACGGCAGTCATTGGGATGAGGGGTCAAGCTGCCTGGCGGCGCGCAGCCACGCGCTCGCCCACCAACTCGCGCGTGCGCGGGATCAGCTCGCGGCCATAGTCGATCGCATCCTCCAGCGGATCGAAGCCGCGGATCAGGAAGGTGGTCACGCCGAGCGCGTGGTAGTCCAGCAGCGCCTCGGCCACCTGCTCGGGCGTGCCCACCAGCGCCGTGCTGTTGGAGCGCCCGCCGGTCTCCTGTGCGATCGCGGTCCACAGGCGCTTGTCGAGGCGCGTGCCTTGCTCGGCCGCGGCCAGCAGGCGCCGCGCGCCTTCGCTCTGCAGCGGGCCGCCGCGGCTGTAGCCCTGCACCACGCGCAGGCGCCGGGTCTCGGCCAGGATCGCGTCGGCGCGCGCCCAGGCCTTCTCTTCGGTGTCGGCCAGGATGGGGCGGAAGGAGACCGAGAAGCGCACGCTGCGGCCGTGCTTCGCAGCCTCGGCGCGCACGCGGCCGGTGAGCTCGCGCGCCTGGTCCAGCGACTCGCCCCACAGCGCATAGACATCGGCATGCTTGCCGGCCACGGGAATCGCGGCCTCCGAGGCGCCGCCGAAATACACCGGCACGTGCGGCCGCCCCTTCTGCGTCTGCAGCGGCTTCGCCTCCGAGAAGGCGCCCTGGAAGCGGTAGTGCGCGCCCTCGTGGTCGAAAGGCTTGTCGTGGGTCCAGACCTTGCGCAGCACGTCGAGGTATTCGTCGGTGCGTGCATAGCGCTGGTCGTGGTCCAGCCAGTCGCCGTCGCGCTTCTGCTCATCGTCCGAGCCGCCCGAGATGTAGTGCACGGCCAGGCGCCCGCCGCTGAACTGGTCGAGCGAGGCGAACTGGCGCGCCGCCAGCGTGGGCGCCACGAAGCCGGGGCGGTGCGCCAGCATGAAGTGGATGCGCTCGGTGACCGAAGCCGCGTAGGCCACGGTCAGCGTGGCGTCGGGGCTCACCGAATGGTGCGGCACCAGCACGCGGTCGAAGCCGGCCGCCTCGTGCGCCTGCGCGAAGGCGCGCACGTAGTCGCGGTCGATCGCGGGGCCGCGCGCGGGATGGATCTCCGAGACCTTCTGGGCCTGGATCATGCCGATGAATTCGATGTCGCTGTCGCTCATGGAGGGCTTCCTTGCAGATGAAAAAAGAAGAAGGGCTCAGGCGGGGTTGCCGCGCGCCAGTGCCGCGCCGAAGCTGCGGTCCCACAGCGGCGCCACCTCGGCCGGGCCGTCGAGCACGCCCAGCTTCAGGAAGGTGTCGGCCACCTCCTGGTGGCTGCGCAGCGCGGCGTTGGTGACCGGGCCCAGCGCGTAGTCGTTGCTGCGGCCGTTGAAGAGCTCGATCAGGTCGCCCACCGGCACCCGCGTTTCGGCCGACTGCGCCTTGGCGTAGGCCAGGTAGTTGCCGTTGGCCCAGGCATAGGCGCGCTGCAGGCGCAACAGGAAATCGGTGAGGGCGGCATGGCGCAGCGGGTCATCCACCGCGCGCGGGTTGGCGTACACGGGGAAGTTGCCCGAGAGGTAGCCCTTGCCGGTCTTGAGGATGCGCGCCCCGTACCGGGTGCGGGCCAGCTGGCCGTTGTAGCCGTAGATGGCCCAGGCATCGAGGTCGCCGCGCGCAAAGGCCGAGAGGCCGTCCGCGGGGCTCAGGTTGACCGCCTGGATGTCGTTGAAGGACAGGCCGACCTCGGCCAGTTGCTTGCTCAGGTAGTAGTGCGAGGTGGTCGCCCGCACATAGCCCACGCGCCGGCCCTTGAGATCGGCAATGCCGCGGATCGGCGCGTCCTTGCGCGCCAGCGTCGCCTGGTTGTTGAGGTCCTCGTGGATCACGGCGACGAAGCGCACCGGCGCCTTCTGCCGCGCCGCGAAGAGGGCCGGGATCTCGCTGCCCGAGCCGAGGTCCAGCGCATCGCCCTGGATCGCCTCGATGTGCAGCACGCCGTTGTTGAGTTCGCGCCAGTCGATGCGATAAGGCGTCTTGCCTTCTCCGGAGGCCTCGATGAGCGGGCGCCAGAGGCCCTTGTAGGTGCCGATGCGCAGCGTGAGGCCGGAGAGATCGGGGGGCGTCGCCGCCTTCGCCCGCGGGCCGGCGGCACCGAGGGCTGCAGCCGCCCCGGCGGCCTGCAGCCATTGCCGGCGCGACCAGCTTGCCGGGCCGCTTTCTGCTTTCGATGTCATGGCGTTCGCGCTTTCCTCGCTGGTTGGGGAGGGCCCGACGCTAAGGCGCGCCGCGCCGATTGCGAACGCAGGAATGCGAGTTTGGATATGCGGGATTCGTCCTTCCGCGTGCGTGAGGCGGGCTTTAAGGTCCCGGCCCATGAGTTCGCATGCCCTGCGCCGCCTGCCGGCCAATCCCGATCCCGCCTCCGATCCCGCGCTGATCGCCCGCCTGGCCCAGCTGTTCGCCCAGAGTGCGGCCGATCACGACAGGAGCGGCGCCTTTCCGCGCGAGAACTTCATCGAGCTGCAGGCGCACGGCCTGATCGGTCTGGTCGCGCCGCGCGCGCAGGGCGGCGGCGGCGCCTCGCTGGCGGTGGCGCGGCGCGTGCTAGGGGCCGTGGCGTGGGGCGAGCCGGCGACGGCGCTGATCCTCGCCATGGGCTGGTTGCAGCAGCATTCGATCGGCCGCAGCGACAGCCGCTGGCCGGCGCATCTGCGCGACCGCGTGCTGCGCGATGCGGTGCGCGAGGGCGCGCTGATCAACGCCCTGCGCGTGGAGCCGGCGCTGGGCTCGCCCGCGCGCGGCGGCTTGCCGGCCACCGTGGCGCGGCGCGAAGGCGGCGAATGGAGGCTCGACGGCCACAAGCTCTACACCACCGGCATCGAGGGCCTGACCTGGCTGGCCGTGTGGGCCCGCACCGACGAGGAAGCGCCGCGCACCGGCTTCTTCCTGGTGCCGCGCAGTGCGGCCGGCATCCGCGTGGTGGCGAGCTGGGACCACCTGGGCCTGCGCGCCTCGGGCAGCCACGAGGTGCTGCTCGAGCAGGTCGCGATCCCGCTGGACCATGCGGTGGACCTGCGCGCGCCGGCCGAATGGGCGCCCGATGCCGGCAGCCAGACCGACATCGACGCCCATGCCACGCAGCAGGCCTGGATGGTGGTGCTGCTGGGCACGCTCTACGACGCGGTGGCGCGGGCCGCGCGCGACTGGCTGCTGAGCTTCCTGAACCGGCGCGCGCCGAGCTCGCTGGGCACTTCGCTCGCGGCCCTGCCGCGGGTGCAGGAGCATGTCGGCGAGATGGAGGCCCTGCTGCGCAGCAACCGCGTGCTGCTCGACGACGCGGCGGCCCGGGTCGACGCGGGCCAGGCGCCGGCCGCGAGCGACAGCGGCCTGCTGAAGTACAGCGTGACCGCGAACGCGATCCGCGCGGTCGAGCTCGCGCTGCAGCTCACCGGCAACCACGGGCTCGCGCGCCAGAACCCGCTGGAGCGGCACTACCGCGACGTGCTGTGCAGCCGCATCCACACGCCGCAGAACGACGCGATCCTGGTGGCCGCGGGCAAGGCGGCGCTGGGGAGTGCAGCATGAACGAGCGCTGCGGTACGCAGGTCTGGAGAGCGGCGGCATGAGCGGGCTGGCGCCGCTGCGCGAGTTCGTCATCGACTTCGGCCGTCTGCTCGATAGCCGTCCCGACGAGCCACGGATCCTGGAGGGGGGCGGTGCACTGCTGCGCCGCCTGGTTGCCTTGGACGACTGGCTGCCCGATGTCTATGCCCGGCCGCATCCCGAGCGCTACCAGCAGTTCCTGCTGCACGCCGACTCGACCGAGCGCTTCTCGGTCGTCAGTTTCGTCTGGGGGCCGGGGCAGGCCACGCCGGTGCACGACCACACGGTGTGGGGCCTGATCGGCATGCTGCGCGGCGCCGAGTACAGCCAGGCCTACCGCGAGCGCGACGGCGCGCTGCGCCCCGTTGGGGAGCCCCTGTGGCTGGCCCCGGGCGATGTGGAGGCCGTGTCGCCCGCCATCGGCGACGTGCACCGCGTGCACAACGCCTACGACGACCGGGTGTCGATCAGCATCCATGTCTACGGCGCCAACATCGGCGCGGTGCGGCGCCATACTTACCCCTCCGGCGGCGGGCGCAAGCCTTTCGTCTCCGGCTACTCGAACACGCAACTGCGCAATCTCTGGGACCGTTCCGCCGAACTTCGTCCTTCATGACTGCCACGCGGCTGGGGCGTGACGGAACCCATCGATTCAAGGTTGTCTAGCCGCGAGCTTGTCATCCGCTCCTTTGAGCAATAATATCTGCTCAAAGGAGCGGATATGGCGACGACGAGCAAACCCGCCAGCGCGGCGAAACCCAAGCGGCCAAGTCGGCTTCGATACAGCGATGCCGCCAAGCCCGTGCAAGGCCTGCAAGCACGCGAGAAGCAGATGACCGCCTATGTCTTCAAGAGCAATGGCGGCAGCAGGTACTTCGAAACGGTGTTCCGCTACGACCCGCTGGAGCGCATCGAGCTCGTCAAGGCCGGCGTGCCTGCGCAGGTGGCGCTGGCCGTGGCCAACGCCATGGGCATCAGCAAGGACAAGCTCTTCCAGACGCTGGGGCTGCCCCGGGCCACCATCGATCGCAAGCTGCGGGAGGGCAGGGCTCTGTCCAGCGACGAGTCCTCGCGCGTGCTGGGCATGGCCAGGCTGGTGGGCCAGGCGCAGGCCATCATCGAGGAGTCCGGCGACCCGACCGGATTCAATGCCGCCGAATGGGTGGCCCGATGGCTGGCCAGGCCCGTGGGCGCGCTCGGCGGACGCAAGCCCGGCGAGCTCATGGACACGGCCGAGGGCCAGGCCCTGGTGTCGAACCTGCTGAACCGCGCCGTCTCGGGCGCGTACTCCTGATGCGCATCTGGCGCATCGCTGCCGATACCCGCGAGTACACCGCCGACGACCTGAGCGGCAAAGGTGCCGAGAAGACGGGCGGGCGCTGGAACCGGGAAGGCAGCCCGGTCGTCTACTCCTCCAGCTCGGTGGCGCTAGCGTGCCTGGAGACGGTGGTGCATCTGGCCTTGCCCGACTTTCCGCTGAACCGTTTCCTGGTCGCCATCGACGTGCCCGACAAGGTCTGGGCCGCGCGCGAGGAATGGCCGCCGCAAGCGCTGCCCGTGGGCTGGAGCGCGATCCCCGAGGGCAAGGTCTCCGTGGAGGCAGGCGACAAGTGGCTTTCCGGCCCGGGCTCGGCCCTGCTGCTGGTCCCCTCGGTGATCGTTCCCGAGGAGTTCAACGTCCTCGTGAACCCCAGGCACCCGGACGCCGGCAAGCTCGAGGCGACCAAGCTCCGGCCCTGGTTCTTCGACCAGCGCCTGGGCGCCCGCCCATCCGCTTCCCTGTAGGGTGAAGCGGTCGCTGCCGGGCCTGCTCCCGGCACCGCACTAGACTACCGGCCATCAGGAGCCCCCATGACCGTTACACCCCAGGCGCTCAACGAAGCGCTCAAGACCGTCCTCGATCCCAACACGGGCAAGGACTTCGTCAGCACCAAGGCGCTGAAGAATCTACAGATCCACGAAGGCGATGTCTCCTTCGACATCGAGCTCGGCTACCCTGCCAAGAGCCAGGCCCCGGCGCTGCGCAAGGCGCTGGTGGCGGCGGCGAAGGCCGTGCCGGGGGTCGAGAACGTCTCGGCCAACATCGCGACCAAGGTGATCAGCCATGCGGTGCAGCGCGGCGTGCAGCTGATGCCCAACGTCAAGAACATCATCGCCGTGGCCTCGGGCAAGGGCGGCGTGGGCAAGAGCACCACCGCCGCCAACCTCGCGCTTGCGCTGGCGGCCGAGGGCGCCAGCGTCGGCCTGCTCGATGCCGACATCTACGGCCCCAGCCAGCCGATGATGCTGGGCATCTCGCGCCGGCCCGAGAGCGAGGACGGCAAGACCATGGAGCCGCTGGAGAACCACGGCGTGCAGGTCATGTCCATCGGCTTCCTGGTCGACCAGGACGAGGCCATGATCTGGCGCGGCCCGATGGCCACGCAGGCGCTGGAGCAGCTCCTGCGCCAGACCAACTGGAAGGACCTCGACTACCTGATCGTCGACATGCCCCCCGGCACCGGCGACATCCAGCTCACGCTGTCGCAGCGCGTGCCGATGACCGGCGCGGTGATCGTGACCACGCCGCAGGACATCGCGCTGCTCGACGCCAGGAAGGGCATCAAGATGTTCGAGAAGGTGGGCGTGCCCATCCTCGGCATCGTCGAGAACATGGCGGTGCACGTGTGCTCCAACTGCGGCCACGTCGAGCACATCTTCGGCGCCGAGGGCGGCAAGAAGATGGCCGAGCAATACGACATGGCCTACCTGGGCGCGCTGCCGCTGGACATCAACATCCGGCTGCAGGCCGACAGCGGCAAGCCGACGGTGGTGGCCGATCCCGACGGCGAGGTCGCGGGCATCTACAAGGCGGTCGCGCGCCGCGTCGCGGTGGGCATCGCCGAGAAGGCCAAGGATTTCTCGGCCAAGTTCCCGACCATCACCGTCAGCAAGAACACCTGAACCACGCCGCATGAACCTGCTCGCCTCGATGCGCTATCTGGTCGCGCTGAGCGAGCACCGCCATTTCGGCCGCGCCGCGCAGGCCTGCTACATCACGCAGCCGGCCTTGTCGAATGCATTGCGGGCGCTGGAGTCGGAGTTCGGCGTGGTGATCGTCAAGCGCGGGCGCACCTACGCCGGCCTCACGCACGAGGGCGAGGCGGTGCTGGCCGCCGCGCACCGCATGCTGCACGAGAACGAGGTGCTGCAGCAGCTGCTCAAGAGCGAGGAGGCGCACCCGCGCGGCAGCCTGCGCATGGCCGCGGTGCCCACGGCGATCCCGATCCTCACGCGCTTCGCCGGGCGGCTGCAGGCGCGCCATCCGGGCATCGCGCCGACCGTGCTGTCGATGAGCTCGGTCGAGCTCGAGACCGGGCTGGAGAGCCTGTCGCTGGACATCGCGCTCGGCTACACGGAGCGCATGCACGTGCGCGAAGTCAAGCTCACGGCCTGGCCGCAGAGCATCGAGCACTACTTCCTGGTGCGCCGCTCGGCCCATACGCAGGCGCTGCAAATCGGTGAGCCCATCGGCTGGGCCGAGGCGGGCCGGCTGCCCTTGTGCCTGCTGACGCCGGAGATGCACAACCGCTTCATCCTCGACCAGGCCTTCGCGACGGCGGGCGTGACGGTAACCCCCGCCATCGAGACCAATTCGGTGCTGACGCTGGCGCTCAGCGTCGGTGCCGGAGAGGTCTGCGCGGTGCTGCCCGGCGCCATGGTCGATGCCATCCGCAGCCACGGCGGGCTGGAAGCGCTGCCGCTGGTGGCGCCGGAGGTGCGCACGCCCATCGGATTCATGACCCAGACGGCCGTGCGGCCCTCGCGCGCCCTGGACGCGGCGCTGGCGCTGATCCAGAGTCCCGAATGGCAGCAGGAAGTCGCGGCGCACAGCGGGTCGCTTCGTGGCACCGCATCATTTATTTCTTGAATCGCGCGATGCGCCGATGCAATTTGCCGAAAGCGGCAAGGCGCGCCACAGTCGGGAAGGCACACCCAATCCGTGTCGACGGACCAGGCAATGAATTCTCCCAATACGATCACGGCGATCCCGCTCGCCACCCCTGACCAGCTGCGCGAGCGCATCCGCCGCAAGAGCAAGCTCAAGGGGCGCCAGCCCGAGGCCGCAGCGCTCGACGAGGTGCGCGCCCTCATCGGCCCGCGGCCCGACGGCGGCTTTCGGCGCGACCTGCTGATCGAGCACCTGCACCGGCTCAACGACGCTTGCCTCGGCCTGCACGACCGGCACCTGGTGGCGCTGGCCTCTTTGACGAACATCCCGATGGCCGAGGTCTACGAGGTCGCGACCTTCTATCACCACTTCGAGATCCTGCGCGGCGACGAGCAGGCGCCCGGCCTCACGGTGCGTGTGTGCGACGGGTTGGCCTGCGAGCTGGCCGGCGCGCAGGACCTGCTGGCGCGGCTGCCCGCCTTGCTGGGCGCAGCGGGCCGCGAAGACGTGCGCGTGATCGCAGCGCCCTGCATCGGCCGCTGCGAGCAGGCGCCGGCCGCGGCAGTGCACCAGCGCGCCGTGCCCATGGCCGACGCAGACAAGATTCTGCAGGCGCTGGAATCCGCCCCGGCGCCGCGCGAGACCGGCCATTTCGTGCCCTCCGCCTTCACCGAGAAAAGCGTGACGCCGCCGCCCGATGCGGTGCAGCCGCTGCCCGCCTTCACCGACTACGCCACCTACCGTGCCAACGGCGGCTACGCGCTCGCGGCAGCGCTGGTCAACGGCGAGCAGGACGCCGAGGCCGTGCTCCAGGCCATGGAGGACTCCGGCCTGCGCGGCCTCGGCGGCGCGGGCTTTCCGGCCGGGCGCAAGTGGCGCATCGTGCGCGAGCAGCCGGCGCCGCGGCTGATGGCGGTGAACATCGACGAGGGCGAGCCCGGCACCTTCAAGGACCGCGTCTACCTGGAGCGCGATCCGCACCGCTTCCTCGAGGGCGTGCTGATCGCGGCGCAGGTGGTGGGCACCGAGGCCTGCTACATCTACCTGCGGGACGAATACCACGACTGCCGCGCGCTGCTGGAGGCCGAGCTCGCGAAACTCCAGGCCGATCCGCCCTGCGAGATGCCGCGCATCGAGCTCCGGCGCGGCGCCGGCGCCTACATCTGCGGCGAGGAGT
This sequence comes from Variovorax sp. WS11, assembly GCF_010499245.1. Lineage (GTDB taxonomy): Bacteria > Pseudomonadota > Gammaproteobacteria > Burkholderiales > Burkholderiaceae_C > Variovorax. Next base: position 1,056,581 of record NZ_JAAGOW010000002.1, on the reverse strand, counting down.
CCGCGATGATCGAGAGCATCGAGGGCAAGCGCGGCGAACCCCGCATGCGCCCGCCCTACATCGCGCAGGTCGGCCTGTTCGGCCGGCCCACGCTGGAGCACAACTTCGAGACCCTTTACTGGGTGCGCGACATCGTCGAGAAGGGGCCCCAGTGGTTCAGCGGCTTCGGCCGCCACGGGCGCAAGGGGCTGCGCAGCTTCAGCGTGAGCGGGCGGGTGAAGCAGCCCGGCGTCAAGCTCGCGCCCGCGGGTATCACGGTTCGGGAGCTGATCGACGAGTATTGCGGCGGCATGCTGGACGGCCACCCGCTCTACGCCTACCTGCCCGGCGGTGCGTCGGGCGGCATTCTGCCGGCCCGCATGAGCGACATCCCGCTGGACTTCGACACCCTGCAGCCGCACGGCTGCTTCATCGGCTCGGCCGCCGTCATGGTGCTGAGCCAGCACGACCGGGCGCGCGACGCGGCGCGCAACGTGATGCGATTTTTCGAGCACGAGAGCTGCGGCCAGTGCACGCCCTGCCGCGTGGGCACGGCCAAGGCGGCAGCGCTGATGGAGGCGCCGGTGTGGGACCAGGCCACGCTGGAAGACCTGGCGCAAGTCATGGGGGATGCGTCGATCTGCGGCCTGGGGCAGGCGGCGCCCAATCCGATTCGTTGCGTGCAGAAGTACTTTGCGCAGGAGATCGAATGAACGCGCCCGCCAAGCTGAACGAACTGATGCCGCAGACGGTCGCGTTCACGCTCGACGGGCGTGCGGTCCGGGCCTTCGAGGGCGAGAGCATCCTGCAGGCCGCGCAGCGGCATGGGGTGGAGATCCCGCGGCTTTGCTACAAGGAAGGGCTGCGGGCGGATGGCAACTGCCGCTCCTGCGTGGTGGAGATCAAGGGCGAGCGCGTGCTGGCGCCGAGCTGCTGCCGCAATGTGACCGCCGGCATGGAGGTGCAGGCCACCAGCGACCGGGCGTTGAAGAGCCAGCGGATGGTGGTGGAGATGCTGCTGTCGGATATGCCGGATGAGGGGTACAAGTGGAACGATGCGGGCGTGGCGGAGGGCACGCCGGTGGGCCAGCACGGCGAGCTCAGCGACTGGGCCCAGCGCCTGGCCGTCCAAGTCCGCCCCGCCCTCAAGGCCCTGCGCCGCGAGCAACCGCAGCCCGACCTCTCCCACCCCGCCATGGCCGTCAACCTCGACGCCTGCATCCAGTGCAACCGCTGCGTGCGCGCCTGCCGCGAGGAGCAGGTCAACGACGTCATCGGCTACGCCCTGCGCGGCGCCGGCTCGAAGATCGTCTTCGACCTCGACGACCCCATGGGCGACAGCACCTGCGTGGCCTGCGGCGAATGCGTGCAGGCCTGCCCCACCGGCGCGCTGATGCCCAAGAGCCACATCGGATCTCAGCAGGTCGACCGCAAGGTCGATTCGGTCTGCCCCTTCTGCGGCGTGGGCTGCCTGATCACCTACAACGTCAAGGACGAGAAGATCGTCAGCGTCGACGGCCGCGACGGCCCGGCCAACCATGGCCGGCTCTGCGTCAAGGGCCGCTTCGGCTTCGACTACGCGCACCATCCGCAGCGCCTGACCGTGCCGCTGATCCGAAAGCCCGGCGTGCCCAAGGACTTCAGCGACGCACCGCGTCCCGGCGACTGGCACGACGCCTTCCGCGAAGCGACCTGGGAAGAGGCGCTCGCACTCGCTGGCGGCAAGCTCAAGGACCTGCGCGACACGCACGGCAACAAGGCCCTGGCCGGCTTCGGCTCCGCCAAGGGCAGCAACGAGGAGGCCTACCTGTTCCAGAAGCTGGTGCGCATCGGCTTCGGCAGCAACAACGTGGACCACTGCACGCGGCTGTGCCATGCCTCCAGCGTGGCGGCGCTGCTCGAAGGCGTGGGCTCGGGCGCGGTGAGCAACCAGGTCAACGACGTCGAGCATGCGGAGCTGATCTTCGTCATCGGCTCCAACCCCACCGCCAACCACCCGGTGGCCGCCACCTGGATGAAGAACGCAGCCAAGCGCGGCGCGAAGATCGTGCTGGCCGACCCGCGCATCACCGACATCGGCCGGCACGCCTGGCGCACCCTGCAGTTCAAGGCCGACACCGACGTGGCCATGCTCAACGCGCTGATCCACGCGGTGATCGACGAAGGCCTGGTCGACGAGGCCTTCGTGCGCGATCGCGCCAGCAACTTCGAGGCGCTGCGCGAGAACGTCAAGGGCTACAGCCCCGAGGCCATGGCGCCGATCTGCGGCATCCCGGCCGAGACGCTGCGCGAGGTGGCGCGCGCCTTTGCCGCTGCGAAGGGCGCGATGGTGCTGTGGGGCATGGGCATCAGCCAGCATGTGCACGGCACCGACAACGCGCGCTGCCTGATCGCGCTGGTCACGGTCACCGGTCAGATCGGCAAGCCCGGCTCGGGCCTGCATCCGCTGCGCGGCCAGAACAATGTGCAGGGCGCGAGCGATGCGGGGCTGATCCCGATGATGTTTCCCAACTACCAGCGCGTGGACAACGCCGATGCGCATGCCTGGTTCGAGAACTTCTGGGGCGTGCCGCTCGACGAGGAGCCCGGCTACACGGTGGTCGAGATCATGCACAAGGCGCTGGCCCCGGAGGACGATCCGCACAAGATCCGCGGCATGTACATCATGGGCGAGAACCCGGCCATGAGCGACCCGGACCTCAACCATGCGCGCCACGCGCTCGCAAGCCTCGAGCACCTGGTGGTGCAGGACATCTTCATGACCGAGACCGCTTGGCTGGCCGACGTGGTGCTGCCTGCCAGCGCCTGGCCCGAGAAGACCGGGACGGTGAGCAACACCGACCGCATGGTGCAGTTGGGCAAGCGCGCGTTGAATCCGCCGGGCGATGCGAAGCCCGACTTGTGGATCATCCAGCAGCTCGCCCAGCGCATGGGATTGCCCTGGAACTACGAAGGCGAGGAATGCGGCGTCGCCGCCGTCTACGACGAAATGCGCCAGGCCATGCACGCCGCCATCAGCGGCATCAGCTGGGAGCGCCTCGAGCGCGAGTCCAGCGTGACCTATCCCTGCCTGAGCGTCGACGACCCGGGCCAGCCGACCGTCTTCATCGACAGCTTTCCGACCGCGGACGGCCGCGTGAAGCTGGTGCCGGCCGACATCATCCCGGCCGACGAGCGGCCCGATGCGCAGTACCCCTTCGTGCTGATCACCGGTCGCCAGTTGGAGCACTGGCACACCGGCAGCATGACGCGGCGCGCGATGGTGCTCGATGCGCTGGAGCCCATGGCCACGGCCTCCATGAACCAGGGCGACCTCGATGCGCTGGGGTTGCAGGCCGGCGACGTGATCACCATCCGCTCGCGCCGCGGCGAGGTTGCGATCCACGTGCGGCGCGACGACGGCACGCCGAACGGCGCGGTCTTCGTGCCCTTCGCCTACTACGAGGCCGCCGCAAACCTGATGACCAACGCCGCCCTCGATCCGATGGGCAAGATCCCCGAGTTCAAGTACTGCGCGGTGCAGGTGCTGCCGGGCGGCGCGCCGGTGGCCGCCGCGGGCTACGGGACCGGGGCAGTCGAAAGAGTGGAAACACCAGCGGCGCAGTGAAAAGCGGCACCTCGGGTGTGACATTTTTGGCGTATCGAGCGTCTTTCTGACGCTGCCTGTCGCCCCGCGAGCATGCGTGCCATGCGCGCTTCGGTGGGCGGCGACCATGGCTGCAGCGGTGGCATGTATGTTGCTGGACGTTACTTATCCAGCATAACTATGCCAAGTCAAAAGTGGACCAGCCAGAAAACGACAACGACACCGTTTCATTGAATCGTCGCATCTTCTGCGTGGGCGCAGCAAGCTTCGCCGCGCTGGGGACCGCGGCCTGCGGCGATGGGGGCGGGAGCGGGGGATTCGGTGTGAGCGCGGGCACCACCGGCGCCACGACCGCACAGAACGCGACGGCGACCTCCTCGACCTCGACAGCCGGAAGCACCGGAACCGAATCCACCGGAACGACGGGAACCACCGAAACCACGGCCACCACCAGCTCCGAGTCCGTCGCGCAGGCGCGCAAGTTCGTCCACCCCGGCCTGCTGCACACCGATGCCGATTTCGAGCGCATGCGAACCAAGGTGGCGGCCGGCGCCCAGCCCTGGCTCAGCGGCTGGAACGCGCTCACCGCCAGCAGCCGCGCCCAGTTGGGCCGCGCGCCCGTGCCGCTGGCAACCGTGACGCGCGGCGGCGACGGCGAGAACCACCGCACCATGGTCGAGGACATGGAGCGCGCCTACCAGTTTGCGCTGCGTTGGAAGGTCTCCGGCAACGCCGCCTATGCGGATCTGGCCGTGCAGTACCTCGACGCCTGGTCTTCGACGATGATCACGCTCACCGGCAACGCCGACCGCTTCCTCGCCGCCGGCATCTACGGCTACCAGTGGGCCAACGCAGCCGAGATGATGCGCAGCTACGCGGGATGGTCGGCCGAAGGCGTGGCGCGCTTCCAGAAGCTGTTGCTGGAGGTTTTCTATCCGCTGTGCCACAGCTTCCTGCTCAACCACAACGGCGCGAACATCACCAACTACTGGGCCAACTGGGATCTCTGCAACATCTGCGGCATCCTGGCCATCGGCGTCTTCTGCGATCGCACCGACCACTACGACGAGGCCATCGCGTACTACAAGACCGGCCGCGGCAACGGTGCGGCGGCGCACAACGTCTACATGCTCCATCCCGGCTATCTGGGGCAGTGGCAGGAAAGCGGCCGGGACCAGGGTCACGCCACCCTCGGCATGGCGCTGACCGGATTGCTGTGCGAGATGGCCTGGAGCCAGGGCGAGGACCTGTACGGGTACTGGAACAACCGTTTCCTGGCCGGCGCCGAGTACGTGGCCAAGTCGAACCTGCAGGACGGCAACGGTCAGTACTACTCGCCGCCGTTCTCGACCTATGTCAACCGGCAAGGCACCTTCACCGTGGTGTCGACCGGCGGGCAGCCTAACCTGCGCCCCGCCTGGGAGTCGATCTACAACCACTACGTCAATCGCAAGGGCCTGGCGGCGCCCTGGGTGGCCGCCATCGCTGCCCAGATTCGCCCGGAGCGCAGCGAATGGGGTGGCGACCAGCCGAGCTTCGGCACGCTGACCTACAGCCGCGACGCGGCCGCCGCAGGCTCGCCGCCGAGCGGCCTCACCGCCCATGTCACCGCCGGCCAGGTGCTGATGTCGTGGTGGGGCAGCGCGGGCGCAACGAGCTACAAGGTCAAGCGCGGCAGCTCGGCGAGCGGGCCTTTCGCCACCGTCGCCAGCGTCACCGACCCTCGCACCTACACCGACACGCCGGGCAACGGCATCTGGTACTACGTCGTCACCGCGGTGAGCGGCAGCGGCGAGAGCAGCGTTTCCAACGTGGCGCGCGCGGCACTCCCCACCGAGTTGCGCGTGCGGCTGGCGCTGGATGCGGCCAGCGGAACCACGGCGACCGATGCCAGAGGCAACGCCCAGCACGGCACGCTGCAGGGGGGCGCGAGCTGGGGCCCAGGCCGCAGCAGTGGCGGCGCACTGGCGCTCGACGGCAGCAGCGGCCACCTCGCGCTGCCCACCGGCGTGCTCGCCGGCCTCGGCGACTTCACCATCGCGCTGTGGGTGTACTGGAACGCCGCCGCGACCAACGCGCGCGTGTTCGACTTCGGCTCCAGCGACATCGCCTACCTCGCACTGCTGCCGCGCGACAGCGGCGGCTCGATGCGCTTCACCGTCACCGGCACCACCTGGTATGGCGAGCAGAACATCGTGGCGAGCGCCTTGCCCACCGGCCGCTGGGTGCATCTCGCGGTGACCCTGTCGGGCACCACTAGCACGCTGTACGTCGACGGCGTGGCCGCCGGCAGCAACAACGCGATCGCGCTTGCGCCCTGGCAGCTCGGCGACACGACGCAGAACTGGCTCGGCCGCTCGCAGTACGCGGCCGACCCCTACTTCAACGGCCGCATGCAGGACCTGCGCATCTACAGCGGCGCATTGAGTGCCGCCGACATCGCGGCGCTTGCCGCCTGACGCGCGACCTGGCCGCGCGCCAACTTCTTCACGCGGCGGTGAACGAGGGGCGAACAAGGGGACTTTGATGCTTCTGTTTGCAGGCATGGAGGCTGCACCGCGCCGCTAAGCTCGGTGACAGTTCAATGACTAGCAGGAAGAGGGAATGCCCAGACTCATCGTGTTGGCCCGCAACAGCAGCGTGCGGCAGATCAACATCGCCGGACCGTCCACGACCATCGGACGCGCCGTCGACAACCGCGTGTGCATCGACAGCGACAAGGTGAGCCGTCAGCACGCGCTCATCGAGTGGACGGGCGACCGCTACCTGCTCGCCGACCTCGGCAGCCGCAACGGCACCTACCTCAACGACGAGCGGGTGATCGGCACCCGGCCGCTCGGCAACGGCGATGCGATCACCGTGGGCGACTGCCAGCTGCGCTTTCTCTACAGCACCACCGTGCTGCCGCCGGCCGAGGCCTTGCGGCTGGTGACCGTGCCGGGCGACCTGGACAAGCTCGATGCACAGCCGCGCCGGACCTGGGTGCGCCCGCGCAAGCGCGAGTCGCTGTCCCTGCTGCCCTGAACGCAATGGCCGCAGCGGCGTGTCCACGCGCCGCTTGAGCTATCGTCGGGCGCATGAACTCGCCCCCCAGCCCCATCGATGACGGCGCACGCCCCTCGCTCGAGGTTGCGGTCGTGATGCGGCGCGAGCGGCTGCACGGGCCCTCGAGCCATTGGCAGCCCTGGCGCTGGACGCTCGAGGGGGTGGTGCCCGACGAACCGGGCTTCGGCAGTGCCCCCCGCCTGCTGCAGCAGGACGACGAGGTGCAGCGCTGGCTGCATCCGGGCTTCAAGGTCGAATTGTTTCGCGACGACACCGACGGTTACCGGCTCAACGCGACGACGCCGGCCCCCGGCTGGTTCGTGCTGTGGCGCCTGGAAGAAGAGGCCACGCTGGCCGCGGAGCCGATGGCGCGGCCGGTGGTGGTGACGCTGAGCTACAGCGAGGCGGGCCGCTGGCTGGATGCGCAGGAGACGGTCGAGCAGGTGCCGGCGCCGCCCGAGGTGGTGGAATGGCTGCGCACCTGGGTCGACGAGCACTACGAGGCCGAGCCCAAGCGGCGCCAGCGGCCGCAAAGCTTCAAGCCGCTGGTGGATCGCTTCGGCAATGCGGCCAGCGTGTCGACGGAGAAGAAGCGCGGGCGGGGGGCGGGCGATGTCTGAAGGGTTCTTCGAGCGGTGGTCGCGGCGCAAACAGCTGGTGAGGGGGGGGAGGGGGTGCCGGAGGAGCCGGTCGTGCCGGTGAAGGCGCTTGTAGAGCCTGCGCCGGTTGTGGCCGCGTGCCCTCACCCCAACCCTCCCTCGGAAGAGGAGGGAGAAATACCGCCGGCGCCGACGCTGGAGGATGCGCAGGCGCTCACACCCGACTCGGACTTCAAGCCCTTCCTCGCCAGCAACGTCGCGCCCGAAGTCAAGAACGCCGCGCTCAAGAAGCTGTTCACCGATCCGCACTTCAACGTCATGGATGGTCTCGACACTTACATCGACGACTATTCCGTTTCGACCCCCGTGCCCGAGAGCGTGCTGCGCCAGATGGCCAGCGCGAAATTCATGAAGCTGTTCGACGAGCAGCCTGACAAAGACCCTGAGCCCGACGCAAGCGCGGACGTGGCAGAGTCCGTCTCCACGGATCCCGTTCCCAGCCAACCGGTCGCCACCGATGCGCAGCCGGCCAGCCAAGAAACCGATGACCACCACGCTGATCTGCGACTGCAACAAGACGATGCCACTCGAGCCGAAGACCCTCGGCGCGGCGCTGGCTGAGACGCTGCCCCTCCACTCCACCCTGTGCCGCCGCGAGGCGCCGGCCTTCCAGCGCGCGATCCAGTCCGGCGACGAGGTGATCGTGGCCTGCACGCAGGAGAAGCGCCTGTTCGGCGAGCTCGCGCAGCAGACGCCGGGGGCCGAGTCGCCGATCCGCTTCGTCAACATCCGCGAGACCGGCGGCTGGAGTCGCGATGCGGCGAGCGCCAGCCCGAAGATCGCGGCGCTGCTCGCGCAGGCCCGGCTGCCGGAGCCCGAACCGGTCGGCATCGTGAGCTACAAGAGCCAGGGCCGGCTGCTGGTCGTCGGCGCGCTCGACGAGGCGGAGCGTGTGGCCGCGCTGCTGGCCGACACGCTGGAGGTCACCATCTTCTCGCGCGGCCCCGGCAGCGCGGGCGGTGCGCAGGAGCGCCGCTGGCCCGTGGTCGCCGGCCGCATCGATGCGCTCGCCGGCTGGCTCGGCGCCTTCCAGCTGCGCTGGACGCGCGACAACGCCATCGACCTCGATCTCTGCACCCGTTGCAACGCCTGCGTGGCGGCCTGCCCCGAGCAGGCCATCGGCCTGGACTACCAGATCGACAACGCGAAGTGCCAGTCGCACCGCGACTGCGAGCGGGCCTGCACGGTGGCCGGCGCCATCGACTTCGGCCGCCCGGCCGAGGCCCTCGAGGCCGGCTTCGACCTGGTGCTCGACCTGGGCGAGGCGCCGCTGATCGACTGGCACGCGCCGCCGCAGGGCTACTTCCACCTGCGCGGCGGCCTGACGAATGCGCAGGCGCCCGCGACCCTGCTGCAGTTGCGCGAGCTGGTCGGCGAGTTCGAGAAGCCGAAGTTCTTCGACTACCGGCAGAAGCTCTGCGCCCACAGCCGCAACGAGCAGGTGGGCTGCAATGCCTGCATCGAGGTCTGCTCGGCCCATGCGGTGAGCAGCGACAAGGAGCGCCAGCGCATCGTCGTCAACCCGAACCTCTGCGTGGGCTGCGGCGCTTGCACCACCGTGTGCCCGACCGGCGCGCTGGCCTACGCCTACCCGCATGCGCCCGATCAGGGCACGAAGCTGCGCACGCTGCTCGCCACCTATGCCGTGGCGGGCGGGCGCGATGCGGTGCTGCTGCTGCATGGCCGCGAAGGCGGCCAGGCCCTGATCGAGCAGTTGGGCCGCGAGGCGCGGCTCGGCCGCGCGCAGGGCGTGCCGGCCCAAGTGATTCCGGTCGGCCTCTGGCATGCGGCGAGCACCGGCATCGACCTGTGGCTGAGCGCCGTCGCCTTCGGCGCCTCGCAGGTGGCGGTGCTGGCGACCGGCGAGGAAGCGCCGGCCTACATCGAGGCGCTGCGCGAGCAGATGGCGATCGCACAGGCCGTGCTTGCGGGCCTGGGCTACGCCGGCACGCACTTCCGGCTGATCGAGGCGAGCCGGCCCGCGGCGCTCGACAGCGCGCTGGCCGAGCTGCCCCGCGTGCATCCGCAGCGGCCGGCGGTGCCGGCGCGCTTCGCGGTCGGTGCCGAGAAGCGCAGCACGCTCGAGCTTGCGCTCGACCACCTGGTCGATGCCGCGCCGGCGATGAAGGCCGCCCGCGAAGCACCGCTGGCCATCGCGCTGCCCGCGGCCTCGCCCTACGGCGCCATCGAGGTCGACAAGAGCAAGTGCACCATGTGCCTGGCCTGCGTGAGCGCCTGCCCGGCGAGCGCCCTGCAGGACAACCCCAACGCGCCGCAGTTGCGCTTCGTCGAGAAGAACTGCGTGCAGTGCGGCCTGTGCGCAAGCACCTGCCCCGAGGACGCCATCTCGCTCGTGCCCCGGCTGCTCGTGGCGCCCGAGCGCAGCCAGCCGGTGCTGCTCAACGAGGCGAAGCCCTGGCGCTGCATCCGTTGCGACAAGCCCTTCGGCACCGAGAAGGCGATCGAGGCCATGCTGGGCAAGCTGGCCGGCCATGCGATGTTCCAGGGCGAGGCGCTGGAGCGCCTCAAGATGTGCAGCGACTGCCGGGTCATCGACCTGTACAGCGCCTCCAACGAAATGAAGATCACGCAGCTATGAGCAATCGCTTGCCGGCCACTTCCGCGCTCGACGAGGAGCTTGCGCGCGCCGAGCTCTATGGGCTGCTCGCGCGGCTCTGGTACGCGGCCCCCGATGCCGAACTGCTCGCTGCCTTCCAGGTCGCGCCCACCGAGGCGCCGGCCGCCGGCGCCTTCCTGGAGGAGCCCTGGCGCCAGCTGGTGGGCGTGGCGCGCGGCCTCGACACGGCCGCGGCGCGCGACGAGTACGACGCGCTCTTCGGGGGCATCGGCAAGCCCGAGATCTACCTGTTCGGATCGCACTACCTGAGCGGCTTCCTCAACGACAAGCCGCTGGCGCGCCTGCGCGCCGACCTGGATCGGCTGGGCCTGGCGCGCGAGCAGGCGGTCTCGGAGACCGAGGATCACGTGGCTTGCCTGTTCGAAGTCATGCGCTACCTGATCGCCGGCGAGGACGTCGCGGTGGCCAACTTGACGCAGCAGCAGGCCTTCTTCGCCGCCCATGTGCAGCCCTGGCTGCCGGCGATGTGCGATGCGGTGGCGCAGCATCCGAAGGCGCATTTCTATGCCGCGCTGGCGGGCCTGACCCGGGCCTTCGCCGAGGTCGAGGCCCAGGGCTTCGACATGCTGGCCTAGCCCTGAGGGGCTTTTGATTGCCTCCCTATTAGGGTCTGGACTAGTATCCAAAGATATGTAACTGGTTTCATATCTGGTTTTACCGAGCCACTCCTGGAGTCGATATGCAGGACAGCCAATCCGCCGGCACGAAGCCGGCATCCCGCCGGGGTTTCTTTCTGGGCGCCGCCTCGGTCGGCGCAGCCGCAGCAGCCGTCACGGTGCTGCCCAAGGTCGTCGAGGCGCCGGCCTCCGCCGCCACTCCCGCTCTCAAGCCCGCGCCCGAGAAGGGCGGCGGCTACACGCTGAGCGAACACGTCAAGCGCTACTACCAGACCACTTCGGCCTGAGGACGACACCACCATGCTGCTGACCCGCAAGTCGACCGCCGCCCCGCGCGACGGCGAACCGCTTCATTCTTCATCCGCCGCCTCGCCCTTCGTCCACAGCCTGCGGCGCGGCCTCGCGAATGCCTTGCCGACCATGGACCGGCGCGCCTTCCTGCGGCGCTCGGGGTTGGGGGTCGGTGTCGGCCTGGCCGCCGGCCAGCTCACGCTGATGCGCAAGACGCAGGCGGCCGAGGGCAAGCCGGCGGCCGTCGGCGCCGGCAAGATCGAGGTTCGGCGCACGGTCTGCACCCACTGCTCGGTCGGTTGCGCCTCCGACGCCGTGGTCGAGAACGGCGTCTGGGTCCGGCAGGAGCCGGTCTTCGACTCGCCGCTCAACCTGGGCGCGCACTGCGCCAAGGGTGCCGCGCTGCGCGAGCACGGCCATGGCGAGTACCGGCTGCGCTACCCCATGAAGCTCATCGACGGGAAGTACCAGCGCATCGGCTGGGACCAGGCGCTCGACGAGATCACCGCCAGGCTCAAGGAGCTGCGCCAGGCCAGCGGGCCCGATTCGGTCTACTGGATCGGCTCCAGCAAGCACAACAACGAGCAGGCCTACCTGCTGCGCAAGTTCGTGAGCTTCTTCGGCAGCAACAACTGCGACCACCAGGCGCGCATTTGCCACTCGACCACCGTCGCGGGCGTGGCGAACACATGGGGCTACGGCGCCATGACCAATTCGTACAACGACATGCGCAACTCGAAGGTGGCGATGTACATCGGCTCCAACGCGGCCGAGGCGCACCCGGTGAGCATGCTGCACCTGCTGCACGCCAAGGAGAACGGCTGCAAGGTGATCGTGGTCGACCCGCGCTTCACCCGCACCGCGGCCAAGGCCGACGAGTACGTGCGCATCCGCTCGGGCTCCGACATCCCCTTCCTCTTTGGCATCCTGTACCACATCTTCAAGAACGGCTGGGAAGACAAGAAGTACATCAACGACCGCGTCTTCGGCATGGACGAGGTGCGCGCCGACGTGATGGCCAAGTGGACGCCCGACAAGGTCGAGGAGGCCTGCGGCGTCAAGGAAGCCCAGGTGCTGAAGGTCGCGACCTGGCTCAACGAGAACCGGCCCGGCACCGTCGTCTGGTGCATGGGCCAGACCCAGCACACCATCGGCAATGCCATCGTGCGCGCCTCCTGCATCCTGCAGCTGGCACTGGGCAACGTGGGCAAGTCGGGTGGCGGCACCAACATCTTCCGCGGCCACGACAACGTGCAGGGCGCCACCGACGTCGGGCCCAACCCCGACTCGCTGCCCGGCTACTACGGCATCGCCGAGGGCGCCTGGAAGCACTTCGCCTCCGTCTGGGGCGTGGACTTCGAGTGGATCAAGAAGCAGTTTGCCTCGCCCGCGATGATGAGCAAGCCGGGCATCACGGTCTCGCGCTGGATCGACGGCGTGCTCGAGAAGAACGAGCTGATCGACCAGGACGCCAACCTGCGCGGCGTCTTCTACTGGGGCCACGCCCCCAACTCGCAGACGCGCGGCCTCGAGATGAAGCGGGCCATGGACAAGCTGGACCTGCTGGTGGTGGTGGACCCGTACCCCTCTGCGACCGCGGCCATGGCCGCCATGCCGGGCCGGCCCGAGGACCTGAACCCCAAGCGCGCGGTCTACCTGCTGCCGGCCTGCACCCAGTTCGAGACCAGCGGCTCGGTCACCGCCTCGAACCGCTCGCTGCAATGGCGCGAGAAGGTCATCGAGCCGCTGTGGGAAAGCCGCAGCGACCACATGATCATGCAGCAGTTCGCCGATCGGCTGGGCTTCGGCAAGGAGCTCAGCAAGAACTACAAGATGCAGAAGGTCAAGGGCATGGACGAGCCCCTCCCCGACGACATCCTTCGCGAGATCAACAACAGCTGCTGGACCATCGGCTACACCGGGCAAAGCCCCGAGCGGCTGCAGGCCCACATGCGCAACATGGGCGCCTTCGACGTGCGCACGCTGCGCGCCAAGTCGGGCAAGGACAAGGTCAACGGCTACGACCTCACGGGCGACTACTTCGGCCTGCCCTGGCCCTGCTACGGCACGCCCGCGCTCAAGCACCCGGGCAGCGCCAACCTCTACGACACCTCCAGGCACGTGATGGACGGCGGCGGCAACTTCCGCGCCAACTTCGGCGTGGAGCGCAACGGCAAGAACCTGCTGGCCGAGGACGGCTCGTGTTCGCTGGGCGCCGAGATCACCACCGGCTATCCGGAGTTCGACCACCTGCTGCTCAAGAAGCTCGGCTGGTGGGACGAACTCACCGATGCCGAGAAGGCCAAGGCCGAGGGCAAGAACTGGAAGACCGACAACTCGGGCGGCATCATCCGCGTCACCATGAAGAACCACGGCTGCCACGTCTTCGGCAATGCCAAGGCGCGCGCGCTGGTGTGGAACTTCCCCGATGCCATCCCGCAGCATCGCGAGCCGCTGTACGGCACGCGGCCGGACCTGATGGCCAAGTACCCGACGCACGACGACAAGATGGCCTTCTGGCGCCTGCCCACCCTCTACAAGAGCGTGCAGCAGAAGAACATCGCGGACAAGGTGGCCGAGAAGTTCCCCTACATCATGACTTCCGGCCGCCTGGTCGAGTACGAGGGCGGCGGCGAGGAAACCCGCTCCAACCCCTGGCTCGCCGAGCTGCAGCAGGAGATGTTCATCGAGATCAACCCCAAGGTCGCGGCCGAGAAGAACATCCGCAACGGCGAGCGCGCCTGGGTCCACACGCCCACCGGCGCCAAGCTCAACGTGCAGGCGCTGGTCACCGAGCGGGTGGGGCCCGACACGGTCTTCATGCCCTTCCACTTCTCCGGCCACTGGCAGGGCGCGGACATGCTGCCCTACTACCCGTCGGGCGCGGCGCCGGTGGTGCGCGGCGAGGCGATCAATACCTCGACCACCTATGGCTACGACAGCGTGACCATGATGCAAGAGACCAAGACGACGGTCTGCAACATCGAGAAGGCATAAGGGAGCACCACGATGGCAAGAATGAAATTCGTCTGCGATGCCGAGCGCTGCATCGAATGCAACGGCTGCGTCACCGCCTGCAAGAACGAGAACGAGGTGCCCTGGGGCGTGAACCGCCGCCGGGTGGTCACGCTCAACGATGGCGTGCCGGGCGAGAAGTCGATCTCGGTGGCCTGCATGCACTGCTCCGACGCGCCCTGCATGGCGGTGTGCCCGGTGCAATGCTTCTACCGCACGGAAGAGGGCGTGGTGCTGCACGACAAGGACGTGTGCATCGGCTGCGGCTACTGCTCCTATGCCTGCCCCTTCGGCGCCCCGCAGTTCCCGGCCCAGGGCACCTTCGGCGCGCGCGGCAAGATGGACAAGTGCACCTTCTGCGCCGGCGGCCCCGAGGCCAACGGCTCGCAGGCCGAGTTCGATAAGTACGGTCGCAACCGCCTGGCCGAGGGCAAGCTTCCGGCCTGCGCCGAGATGTGCTCGACCAAGGCGCTGCTCGCCGGTGACGGCGATGTGGTGGCCGACATCTTCCGCACGCGCGTGCTGCACCGCGGCAAAGGCGCCGAGGTGTGGGGCTGGGGCACGGCCTATGGCTCGAAGCAGGCCGGCACGCCGACCAACGGAGGCACGAAGTGAAGCGCGCGGCCAACATCGCGGCGCTCCTGGTTGCGTCCGTGGCACTGCTGGCAGCCTGCGGCGAAAAGCCGCAGACCAACGCCGAGGGCGTGAAGCTCGACGCCGTGCCCTGGAGCGGCACCGGCGACAAGGCCAACACCGGTACCACCTTCACTGCGGCCGGCTGGCAGCCGGGAGACAAGAAGGCCTGGGAGCAGCAGCTCAAGACGCGCGCGCAGAACGGCCAGAACGACTACACCCGCAACTGAGGCCGAAGGAGACTGCATGATCAAAGCCCTGCATGCGCTCGTCCTCGCAGGCGGCTTCGCCTGCGGCCTGGCGATGGCCCAGGCGCAGAACCCGGCCGCCGGCGGGGCGGTGACCGCTGCGCCGGCCGCGCCCGGTACGGCCGCCGCACCCGCCGCTGCAGCGTCGGCGCCCGGCGGCATCCAGAGCCAGAACATCTTCGAGGTCAAGCCTGAGGCCAGTGCCGACCCCAACTACCTGAACCAGAGCAACGGCGAGCGCGCGAAGGTGCAGCCCGGCAACAACGCGCCGATGTGGCGCCAGGTCGGGCAGGGCGTCACCGGCACCAGCAGCCTGCCGCGCTCGCAGGCGCCCGAGGCCGGCAACCTGATCCAGCCCTTCGTCAAGTACCCCGGCTCGCGCTTCACCAACGCCGGCGAGGCCTGGCGCCAGGTGCGCAACGACTGGATCATTCCCTACGGCGCGGCGCTGCTCTTCGTGGTGCTGCTGGCGATCGCGATCTTCTACTTCACGCGCGGGCCGATCGGCCTGCACGGCACCGAGACCGGGCGCAAGATCGAGCGCTTCACGCCCTTCGAGCGCGCCACCCACTGGTCCAACGCGATCGCCTTCGTCACGTTGGCGGTGTCGGGCCTGGTGATGGCCTTCGGCAAGTTCTTCCTGCTGCCGGTGATCGGCGCGGCGCTGTTCGGCTGGCTCACCTATGCGCTCAAGACGGTGCACAACATCGTCGGGCCGCTGTTCGTGGTCACGCTGGTGCTGATGTTCATCACCTTCGTGCGCGACAACCTGCCGCGCGTAGCGGACCTGAAGTGGCTGGCGAAGGGCGGCGGCCTGTTCGGCGGGCAGGAGGTGCCTTCGCACCGCTTCAATGCCGGCGAGAAGGTCGTGTTCTGGGGCGGCATCCTGGTGCTGGGCACCATCGTGGCCGCCTCGGGCCTGTTCCTCGACAAGCTGCTGCCGGGCTTCGTCTACACGCGCGGCGAGATGCAGATCGCGCACATGGTCCACGCGGTGGCGACGATGCTGATGATGGCGCTGATCCTGGGCCACATCTACATCGGCACGCTGGGCATGAAGGGCGCTTACGATGCGATGCGCCACGGCTATGTGGACGAGACCTGGGCCCGCGAGCACCACGCGCTGTGGTACGACGACGTCGCCGCCGGCAAGATCCCGGTGCAGCGCAGCGCCGAGGCCCACGCCACCCCGCCGGTGAGCACCGCCCGCGTCGAAGGAAATCCCTCATGAAGAAGATCGTGATCGCCTGCAGCCTGGCAGTGGCCGGCAGCGCCGTATTCGCCAAGCTGCCCGCACCGGCAGCCACGCCCGAAGCCAAGGCCAAGGCCGCGGAAACCGCCGCCCGCACCGCCTGGAGCGGCAAGGTCGAGGCCTACCAGCTCTGCCAGGCGCAGGACCGCGTGGCCGCGAGGTATCGGGAAAGCGCGGCCGCGGCCGGCAAGCAGCTGCCTGCGGCGCCGACTGCAGCGCCCTGCGCCGATCCTGGCCCCTTCGCCTACACGCCGCCCGAGCAGAAGCCCATCGAGGCCGCGGGTGCGCATTCGCCGCCGGGCACCGCGTCGTCGCCCCCCAGCACGGCGCAGCCGGCCGCGGCGGCGAATCCCACGCCCAAGCAGTGAGTCCCGCGCTCCCGCGCCTGAGTTCGGCGCGCGCACCCCTGACGCGCGAGGTCGAGATCGTCGACGAGCACGGCGAGCGCGGCCTCGTCTCGATCCCGGCCGAGCGCGACCTCACGGTCTATGTGGACCGCCGCGAGCTGGTCACGCTGATGACGCTTGGCGCCCAGCCCGAGCTGCTGGTGCTGGGCTACCTGCTGAACCAGCGGCTCATCGAGTCGGCGGCCGACTGCGAATCCATCACCGTCGACTGGGAAGTCAACGCCGCCGCGGTGAAGACGCATGCCGGCATCGACCGGATCGAGGAGCGCACCGCCAAGAAGGTGGTCACCACCGGCTGCGGCCAGGGCAGCGTGTTCGGCGAGCTGATGGCGGGCATCGAGCGGCTCGCGCTGCCGCCGACGCGCATGCGGCAGTCGCAGCTCTATGCGCTGGTCAATGCGATCCGGCTCCAGGAGAGCACCTACAAGTCGGCCGGCTCGGTGCACGGCTGCGCCCTGTTCACGCTCGGCGAGGGCGACGACGACACGACGATGCAGTGCTTCGTCGAAGACGTGGGCCGCCACAACGCGATCGACACCATTGCCGGCTGGATCGCGATGCAGCCGCCAGGCCGGCTCGAGGGCGGCCGCGTGTTCTACACCACCGGCCGCCTGACCAGCGAGATGATCATCAAGTCGGCCCAGATGGGCGTGGCCATCGTGGTCTCGCGCAGCGGCATCACGCAGATGGGGCACGAGGTCGCGACCCGGGTCGGCCTGTGCGCGATCGGGCGCGCGACCAACAAGCGCTTCGTCTGCTATGCGGGGGCCGAGCGGCTGGAATTTCAGCCGGAACTGGCGCTTCGGTAAAGGCGCGAACTCGGCGCCGCGCCCCGGGGTCCAACGATCCCCTTCGAGGAGGTCGCCATGAACAGACTCATCCTGGCCGCCCTGTTCGCCGCCGCGGCCGCAGCCGCCATGCCCAGCTTCGCGCAACGAGGCGGCGGGCACCAAGGCCGCGCTTTCCATGGCGGTGCCTTCCACGGTCACGGCTTCGCGCGCGCGGCGCCGTTCCGCGGCGTTGCCGGCTTTCCGGCGCACCGGGGGTTCTTCCCCAGGCACCACCATCACCGCTCCGCGGTCTTCATCGGCGCCGGCTTCGCTTTCCCGGCTTACTCCTATCCGCGCTACTACCCGGGCTACTACCCGGTCAGCTACCCGGTCAGCTACGCGGCTCCTTATCCCGCCTACGGTTACCAGGCCGTTCCGGTCGATCCCGGACCCGTCATGCGGCTGTACTGCCCCGATCCGGCGGGCTATTTCCCGGCGGTTCCCGATTGCAGGCAGGACTGGGTCCAGGTGCCGCAGGAGGCAGACGGCGCGCCTCGTTAATTTGATGCCCCTCGCCGCACGATCCCGCGCCCGCATCGGCTATCGTGCGCTCCATGAATGCCTCCGCCCGTCTCGGCTGGCGCACGCTCTGGCGCGACCTGCGCGCCGGTGAGCTGCGCCTTCTCATCGTCGCCGTCGTCCTTGCCGTGGCCGCGCTCACCGCTGTCGGCTTCTTCGCCGACCGGCTCAAGGGTGGCCTGCAGCGCGACGCGCGCCAGCTGATCGGCGGCGATGCGGTCCTGGCCAGCGACAACCCGACGCCCGCTCCCTTCATCGAACGCGCCCGCTCGCTCGGCCTGCAGACGGCCGGCACCTACGGCTTCCCCACCATGGCGCGCGCGAGCGAAGAGCAGGGCGGTGCGACCAAGCTGGTCGCGCTCAAGGCGGTGGAGGCGGGCTATCCGCTGCGCGGCAACTTGCAGATCAGCACCGCGCCCGGCGCGCCGGGCCAGCCCACGCGCGAGGTGCCCGCGCCCGGCGAGGCCTGGGTCGATGCCCCGCTGCTGGAAGCGCTGGCGCTCAAGATGGGCGACACCCTGCTGCTGGGCGACACCGGGCTGCGCATCGCGCGCGTGATCACGCTGGAGCCCGACCGCGGCGCCGGCTTCATGAGCTTCGCGCCGCGCGTGATGCTCAACAAGGCCGACGTGGCGCGCACCGGGCTCGTGCAGCCGGCCAGCCGCGTCAGCTACCGCTTCGCGGTCGCCGGGGACACCCTCGCGGTCAAGCGATTCAGCGACTGGACCGACGCGACCCTCAAGAAGGGCGAACTGCGCGGCATCCGCCTCGACTCCTTCGAGAGCGGCCGCCCCGAGATGCGCCAGACGCTCGACCGCGCCGAGAAATTCCTCAACCTGGTGGCGTTGCTCGCGGCGCTGCTGTCGGCGGTGGCGGTGGCGCTGGCGGCGCGCGGCTTCGCGGCCAACCACCTCGACGACTGCGCCATGCTCCGCGTGCTGGGCCAGAGCCAGCGCACCATCGCCCAGGCCTATGCCTTCGAGTTCGCCGCCATCGGCCTGGCGGCCAGCGCGCTCGGCGTGGCCATCGGCTTTGCCGTGCACTACGTGTTCGTGCTGCTGCTCGCCGGCCTGGTCGAGGCCGCGCTGCCCGCGCCCAGCCTGTGGCCGGTGGCTTTCGGCCTGGGCATGGGGCTCACGCTGCTCTTCGCCTTCGGCCTGCCGCCGGTGCTGCAGCTCGCGCAGGTGCCGCCGCTGCGCGTGATCCGTCGCGACGTGGGCAACCTCAAGCCGGCGTCGATCGCGGTGCTCGGGATCGGCGTGGCCGGCTTCGCGGCCCTGCTGCTGGCGGCCAGCAGCGACATCAAGCTGGGCCTGATCGCGGTCGGCGGCTTCGCCGGCGCCGTGGCGGTGTTCGCACTGCTGAGCTGGCTGGCCGTGCTGCTGCTGCGCCGCAGCGTCAACGAGACCACCGCACCGCGCTGGCTGGTGCTGGCCACGCGCCAGATCTCGGCGCGACCGGCCTACACGGTGGTGCAGGTCAGCGCGCTGGCCGTCGGCCTGCTCGCGCTGATCCTCCTGGTGCTGCTGCGCACCGACCTGGTCGCGAGCTGGCGCCGCGCTTCGCCGCCCGATGCGCCCAACCGCTTCGTGATCAACGTGATGCCCGACCAGAGCGAGGCCTTCCGCCAGGCCCTGCAGGCCGGCGGCGTGAAGAAGTACGACTGGTATCCGATGATCCGCGGCCGGCTGGTCGCGATCAACGACAAGCCGGTCTCGCCCGACGACTATGCGGACGACCGCGCCAAGCGCCTGGTCGACCGCGAGTTCAACCTCAGCAACGCGGCCGAGCGGCCCTCGCACAACGAGGTGGTGGCCGGCAGCTGGGCGCCCGAGAAAAAGGGCGAGGTCAGCGTGGAGCAGGGCCTGATGGAGACACTGGGCCTCAAGCTGGGCGACCAGCTGCGCTTCGACATCGGCGGCCAGCAGAACGACGCGCGCATCACCTCCGTGCGCAAGGTCGACTGGGGCTCGATGCACGCGAACTTCTTCGTGATGTACACCGTGAGCTCGCTGGGCGACGTGCCCGTCACCTACATGAGCGCCTTCCGCGCGCCGGACCGTCCGGGCTTCGACAACGCCCTGGTGCGCACCTTCCCCAACGTCACCAACGTGGACATGAGCGCCACCATCGGCCAGGTCCAGCGCGTGCTCGACCAGGTGATCCGCGCGGTGGAGTTCCTGTTCGGCTTCACGCTCGCGGCCGGCCTGGTGGTGCTGTTCGCCGCCGTCACCGCCACGCGCGAGGAGCGCGCGCGCGAGTTCGCGGTGATGCGCGCCGTGGGCGCGCGCGGCAGCCTGCTGCGCCAGGTGCAGCGCGCGGAGCTGGTGGGCGTCGGGCTGCTGGCCGGCTTCCTGGCCAGCATCGTGGCCTCGCTGATCGGCTGGGGCCTGGCGCGCTTCGTGTTCGAGTTCAGCTGGACTGCTTCGCCGCTGGTGCCGGTGACCGGCTCGCTGGCCGGTGCCGTGCTGGCGCTGGCGGCCGGCTGGTGGGGGCTGCGCGAAGTGCTGCGGCGGCCGGTGGTGGATACCTTGAGGCGCGCTGCGGAATAGGCGCGCCGGGGCTACGATCGCCCCGAGAGGTGATCGAATGACGAACGACACGCGCCCCGCAGTGCTGGACCTGATCGGCAACACGCCGCTGGTCCCCGTCACGCGGCTGGACACGGGCCCCTGCACCCTGTTCCTCAAGCTCGAGTCGCAGAACCCCGGCGGCTCGATCAAGGACCGCGTGGGTCTCGCGATGATCGACGCGGCCGAGCGCGACGGGCGCCTCGCGCCCGGCGGCACGGTGGTCGAGGCCACCGCCGGCAACACCGGCCTGGGCCTGGCGCTGGTGGCGCGCGCCAAGGGCTATCGCGTGGTGCTGGTGGTGCCCGACAAGATGGCCACCGAGAAGGTGCTCCACCTGAAGGCGCTGGGCGCCGAGGTCCACACCACGCGCTCGGACGTGGGCAAGGGCCATCCCGAGTACTACCAGGACTATGCGGCGCGGCTCGCCGGGGAGATCCCCGGGGCCTTCTTCGCCGACCAGTTCAACAACCCCGACAACCCGCTCGCGCATGCCTCCAGCACCGGGCCCGAGATCTGGCAGCAGTGCGGGCACGATGTGGATGCGATCGTCGTCGGCGTCGGCTCCGGCGGCACCGTGACCGGGCTCACGCGCTATTTCCGCGAGGTGCAGCCCGCGCTCTTCTTCGTGCTGGCCGATCCGGCGGGCTCGGTGGTCGCGGAGTACACGCGCAGCGGCACCGTGGGGGAGGCCGGATCGTGGGCGGTCGAGGGCATCGGCGAGGATTTCATTCCGGGCATCGCCGATCTCTCCGGCGTGAAGAAAGCTTATTCGATCACCGACGAGGAAAGCTTCGGCACCGCCCGCGAGCTGCTGCGGGTCGAGGGCATCCTGGGCGGCTCGTCGACCGGCACGCTGCTGGCGGCGGCGCTGCGCTTCTGCCGCGAGCAGACCCAGCCGCTGCGGGTCGTGAGCTTCGTGTGCGACACCGGCACGCGCTATCTCTCGAAGGTCTACAACGACCAGTGGATGCTCGACCAGGGCCTGCTCGCGCGCGAGCGCTTCGGCGACCTGCGCGACGTGGTCTCGCGCCGCTTCGAGGACGGCAGCGTGATCAGCGTCGGGCCCGAGGACACGCTGCTCACCGCCTTCCAGCGCATGCGCCTGGCGGACGTGTCGCAGCTGCCAGTGCTGGAAGGCACGCAACTGGTCGGCGTGATCGATGAATCCGACCTGCTGCTGAGCGTGCATACGGACGCGAGCCGCTTCCGCTCGAGCGTGAGGAGCGCAATGACCGACCTGCCCGAGACCCTGCCGTCCAGCGCCAGCCTGGCCGAGCTCGAAGCGGTGCTCGACCGCGGCCTGATCGCGATGATCTCGGACGAGGCCGGCTTCCACGGCCTCATCACCCGCACCGATCTCTTGAACCATCTCCGGAGAAAGTTGAAGTGAGCCAAGAAAAGGACCCGCACGACCAACTCGGCTTTGCCACCCGCGTGATCCATGCGGGCCAGGCGCCCGACCCCTCGACCGGCGCGATCATGCCGCCCATCTACGCCACGTCCACCTACGTCCAGCAGAGCCCCGGCGTGCACAAGGGCCTGGACTACGGCCGCTCGCACAACCCCACGCGCTGGGCGCTGGAGCGCTGCGTGGCGGACCTCGAAGGCGGCTCGGCGGCCTTCGCCTTCGCCTCGGGCCTGGCCGCCATCTCGACCACGCTGGAACTGCTGGACGCCAATGCCCACATCGTCTCGGGCGACGACGTCTACGGCGGCACCTTCCGGCTGTTCGAGCGCGTGCGCGCGCGCAGCGCGGGGCACCGCTTCAGCTTCGTCGACCTGACCGATCCGGTTCGGCTGCTGGAAGCGCTGACGCCCGAGACGCGCATGGTGTGGGTCGAGACGCCGACCAATCCCCTGTTGCGCCTGGCCGACCTGCGCGCCATCGCCGCGATCTGCCGCGAGCGCGACATCCTCTGCGTGGCCGACAACACCTTCGCCAGCCCCTGGGTTCAGCGGCCGCTGGAGCTGGGTTTCGACGTCGTGGTGCACTCCACCACCAAGTACCTCAACGGCCATTCGGACGTGATCGGCGGCGTGGCCGTGGTCGGCCGCGAGGAGCGCCACGCGCCCTTGCGCGAGCGCCTGGGCTTCCTGCAGAACTCGGTGGGTGCGATCGCCGGGCCCTTCGACAGCTTCCTCACGCTGCGCGGCGTGAAGACGCTCGCTCTGCGCATGGAGCGCCATTGCAGCAGCGCGCTGGCGCTCGCCCAGTGGCTCGAGGCGCGGCCGCAGGTGGCGCGCGTCCATTACCCCGGCCTGGCCTCGCACCCGCAGCACGAGCTGGCGCAGCAGCAGATGCGCCAGGGCTTCGGCGGCATGATCTCCATCGACCTGAAGACCGACCTCGCCGGCACGCGGCGCTTCCTGGAAGCGGTGCGCATCTTCTCGCTGGCCGAGAGCCTGGGCGGCGTCGAGAGCCTGATCGAGCACCCGGCCATCATGACCCACGCCACCATCCCGGCCGAGACGCGCGCGCGGCTGGGCATCGGCGATGGGCTGGTGCGGCTGTCTGTCGGCGTCGAGGACCTGGAGGACCTGCGCACTGACCTGCGGCAGGCGCTCGCGAAGATCTAGGCGCTCAAATCACCCGCGAGGTTGGCCAGCGTCTCAGGCGCAATGACCATCATCGCCGGGTAGTTCGTGTGATCGCAGCCCAGCTTGACCTGCGCACCCGCCCGCACCGCTGCACGCGCCGCGTCGTCGAACTCGAAGCGCAGGAAGTGCACCGCCGAGGTCTTCTCGTCGGTCTCCCGTTCCAGATCCTCGTCGGCGATGGCGTAGACACGCGCATGGCCCTCGACCTCGACGAACATGCGGTCTTCCACGCCGATGAGGCGCGCCAACTCGCGCTTGCGCTCGTGCACTTCGGTGTACTCGATCAGCATGGTCGCCTTCCAGTTGCTGCCGTCGGGCACCAGCGGCAGGTAGGCGTCGATTTCGCTGCGGATGCCGTCCGCCTCGAAGATTTTCTCGATGTGCAGCATCTCCTGGATCTGGCGGCGGATGGTGGTCTCGTCCTCGAACTGCACGCTCACATGCTCGCCCAGGCGCACCGTGCGCAGCTTGCGGTGGGCGATGAACTCCGGGGCGCTCGATTTGCGGACCTTGGCGTAGGCCTCCAGCGTCATCAGGGTGTCGGGGGTGATGGTCATCGTGGCTACTCCAGGCCGTAGGCCATGCGCATCAGGCTCAGCGGATGCTGCAGCTTCGCCGCCGGCAGCCCGTCCTGTGCCATGCCCTGCGCGATGTGGTGGCCGGCCAGCGCGCAGTCGGAGCTGATGTAGTCGGGTCCGTTCTTGCCCATGGCCTTGAACACCGGCTTGCCGATCTTCATCGCCACCGGGTGGTAGGGCGTCTTCACGCCGTAGGTGCCGGCGTGGCCTGAGCAGCGCTCCACCGTATTGAGCTGCACCGGCACCGTCTGCCCGATCAGCTTGAACATCTCCTCGGTCTTGCGGCCGATCTTCTGCACCCGGCCATGGCAGGGGATGTGGTAGCTGATCTTGCCCAGCGGCGTCTTGAAGTCGGTCTTGAGCAGGCCGTCCTTGTGACGCGCCACCAGATACTCGAAGGGGTCGTACATGGCCTGTTGCACCAGCTTCACGTCGGCATCATCCGGGAAGAGCAGCGGCAGCTCCTGCTTGTACATCAGCGTGCAGGAGGGGACGGCCGTGAGGATCGCGAAGCCGTCCTTCGCGTATTGGGCCAGCACCGGGATGTTGGCTTCCTTGTGCCGGGCCACGCCATCGAGATCGCCGAGCTCGAACTTGGGCATGCCGCAGCAGCTCTCCTTCGAGACGATCGTGTAGGGGATGGCGTTGTGCCTGAGCAGCTTGATCAGGTCGAAGCCGATGCCCGGCTCGTTGTAGTTGACGTAGCAGGTCGCGAAGATCGCGACCTTGCCGGGCGTGCGCTCGCCGTCGACCACCGGCGGCGGCGCGTCGTCCTTGGGGGCGCTCCAGCGGAAGCGCTTGGCCGCCAGGTCGGGCAGCCAGGCATCCGGGTGTACGTGCAGCGCGCTGTCCAGCAGCTTGCGCATCGGCTTCGTCCTGTTCAGCGCATTGACCGTCTGCACCACCACCGGAATGCCCGCGAACTTGCCGTGCACGTCGGTGGAGGCGAGCAGCTTTTCGCCACCCGCGACCCCGCCGTTCCTGAACTTGATGGCCTTGGCGCGCAGCATGGTGTGCGGGAAGTCCACGTTCCACGGATGCGGCGGCACGTAGGGGCACTTGGTCATGTAGCAGAGGTCGCACAGGTAGCACTGGTCGACCACGCTGCCATAGTGCTTGGGGTCCACGCCGTGGACCTCGCCGTCCTCGGTCGCGTCGACCAGGTCGAAGAGGTTCGGGAAGGCCTGGCACAGGCTGACGCAGCGGCGGCAGCCGTGACAGATGTCGAAGATGCGCGTCATCTCGCGCTCGCACGCGGCCTGGTCGTAGAACTCGGGGTTCTTCCAGTCCACCGGGTGGCGCGTCGGCGCCTCGAGATTGCCTTCTCGACTCGTCATGGGATGGCCCGCGGCCGGCGCGCAGCGTCAACGGGCAGGGAACCCGGCGAGGACTCCTGCCCGGCAAGCACCGCGCGGCTCAGTCGACCAGCGCCTCGAGCGCCTTGGTGTAGCGGTTGGCGTGCGAGCGCTCGGCCTTGGCCAGCGTCTCGAACCAGTTGGCGATCTCGTCGAAGCCCTCTTCGCGGGCCTGCTTGGCCATGCCCGGGTACATGTCGGTGTACTCGTGGGTCTCGCCGGCGACGGCGGCCTTCAGGTTGAGGCGGCTGTCGCCGATCGGCAGGCCGGTGGCCGGGTCGCCCGAGCCGTGCTCGAGGAACTCCAGATGGCCGTGCGCATGGCCGGTTTCGCCTTCGGCGGTGGAGCGGAACAGCGCTGCGACATCGTTCTGGCCTTCGACGTCGGCCTTGGTCGCGAAGTACAGGTAGCGTCTGTTGGCCTGGGATTCGCCTGCAAAGGCGTCCTTCAGGTTCTGCTCGGTTCTCGATCCTTTCAAGTCCATGGCTATCTCCTGGGATTGGCTAGGCATGCAAAGTGAAACCGTCGCTGCCGTGGCAGCGGCGCCCCTGCAATCTACACCAAGCAGCGGTGTGCGCCATACACGTGCCATACAAAGCCTCAATAAGGATCATTGAGGCAGGCAATGGGCTGCGGGTGGGCATCAGCCCGGCAGCACGGCCTCGCGCAGCTGCGGGAACACCTTGGCCACCTTGGCGAGCAGGTAGTCGCCATAGATGCCGTCGAGGGCATGCACGTTGGCGTGGTCCCAGCGGGTGGCGCTGTCGTCGACCACGGCGGGCCGGGGCAGGCCCTCGATGGGCTTGACCCGCGCATGGAAGTTGGGGTCGAAGAAGAGCGGGAAGGACAGCCGGTCGCGGCCGGAGGTGTTGCGGACCACGCGGTGCGGCGTCGAGCGGTAGAGCCCGCCGGTCATGCGGTCGAGCATGTCGCCGATGTTGATCACGAAGGCGTCGGGGATCGGCGTCGCGTCGATCCAGCCTTCGCCCGTGCGCACCTGCAGGCCGCCGATGTCGTCCTGGCACAGGATGGTGAGCAGGCCGTAGTCGGTGTGCTCGCCCACCCCCCATGCGACGTCCAGGCCGGCCGGCACCGGCTGGGTGGGGTAGTTGAAGAGGCGAAGGAGGATCAGCGGGTCGGCCGTGTAGCGCTCGGCGAAGTAGTCGGCCGCCAGGCCGAGGCTCAGCGCGATGCCCTCCATCAACTGATGGCCCAGGCGCGTGGCCGCTGCCATGTAGTCGAGGATCGTCTGCCTGAGGCCGGGGATGTCCGGGAACAGGTTGCGCCCGTGTACCGGCGTGCGCGCGAGCACCAGCGGATCGTCCTCGGGCAGCTCGGTGCCGAGGTAGAGCCCCTCCTTCCAGTCGGGCCGGCCCGAGGTGAGCTCGCCACCGGTCGGGAAATAGCCACGCCACGCGCGTCCGCCCAGTTCCATGCGCCACTGCATCTTGGTGGCTTCGGGTAGCGCGAAGAAGGCGCGGCTGAGCGCTTCGAGGCGCTGCGTCAGCGCGCGGTCGACGCCGTGGCCGGTGGCGTAGAAGAAGCCGTGCGCGCGGCAGGCCTCGCCGATGCGTGCGGCGACCTCAGTGCGCTCGGGCGCTCGCGCCACCAGCGGTGCGATGTCGATCACGGGCAGCGAAGGGGTCGTCGATGTACTCATCGAAGTCAGCGTATCAAACCGCGTGCGCGAAGGGCGTGCGGATGTCGGCAAGAAACTGCTGCGCGCGCGGGTGTTGCGGTCGGTTGAAGAAGTCGTCGGGCGTGGCGCGCTCCAGCACGCGGCCGGCGTCCATGAAGAGCACGCGGTCGGCCACGTCGCGCGCGAAGCCCATCTCGTGCGTCACGACCACCATGGTCATGCCTTCGCGCGTGAGGTCGCGCATCACCAGCAGCACCTCGCCGACCATCTCGGGGTCGAGCGCGCTGGTGGGCTCGTCGAAGAGCATCAGGGGCGGCTGCATGGCCAGCGCCCGCGCGATCGCCACGCGCTGCTGCTGGCCGCCCGAGAGCTCGGAGGGAAAGGCGTCGGCCTTGTTCGCCAGGCCGACGCGCTCGAGCAGGGCCATGGCGCGCTCCGTGGCTTCCGCGCGCGAGAGGCCGCGCAGCTGGATCGGCGCCAGCGTGCAATTGCCGATGACCGTGAGATGCGGGAACAGGTTGAACTGCTGGAACACGAAGCCGATGTGCGAGCGGAAGTCGTTGAGGTCGATGCCGCGCGCATGGATGTCCTTGCCGTCGACCGTGATGCGGCCGGACTTGATCGGCTCCAGCCGGTTGATGGTGCGGATGAGCGTGGACTTGCCCGAGCCCGAGGGGCCGCAGACCACCACCACCTCGCCGCGGGCGATGGTCTCGCTCACGTCGACCAGCGCGTGATAGTCGCCGTACCACTTGTTGACCTTGTCGAATTCGATCATGCGGGTGCCTTCGGTGCTTCGCGGACAGTCGTGCGCCGGCCGGTGCGCCGCTCCAGCCAGTAGGCGAAGCGCGACAGCCCGAAGCACATCACGAAATAAGTGAGGCCCAGGACCACGTAGACCTGGACGGGCTTGGTGAAGACCTGGGTGTTGATCTGCGAGGCGATAAAGGACACCTCGGCCAGGCCGATGATGTAGCCCAGCGAGGTCTCCTTGATGGTGGAGACGAACTGGTTCACCAGCGAGGGCAGCATGCTGCGCAGCGCCTGCGGCAGCACCACGAAGCGCATGGTGCGGCCCCAGCCCAGTCCCAGCGAGCGCGCGCTCTCGACCTGGCCGCGCGGCAGGCCCAGGATGCCGGCGCGCACGATCTCGCCGATGTAGATGCCGTCGAAGACCACCAGCGCGATCAGCATGGTGGTGAACTGGTCGGTCTTGACGCCGGTCACGCTGGGCAGGAAGAAGTAGGCCCAGAACACCACCATCAGCAGCGGCGTGCCGCGCACCACGAACGCCACCAGCGTCACCGGCCAGCGCAGCCACCGCCAGGGGCTCACGCGCGCGAGGCCCAGCAGCAGGCCGAAGGGCAAGGCGAGCACCAGGCCCAGCGAGGCCAGCAACACCGTGAGCGCCAGTCCGCCCAGCGGGCCATTGGGATACTGGCCGATCAGGAAGTAGACCCAGTAGTCGCGGATGAGCTCGATCACGATGCGGCTCCGGTGCTCATCGGAGTACCTCCGCCTTCGGCTGCGCTACAAGCCCCCTTCGGAACGGCCGCGCGGGGGCTCATAGCGCCCTCGGCGGGAAGCGGTGCTGGTACCAGCTGGCCGCGCCGGTGATCAGCATCGACACCGTGAGGTAGGCAGCCGTGGCGAAGGCGAAGGACTCGGCGCTGCGAAAGGTGGCGCTCTCCACCTGCCCGGCCTGGTACATCAGCTCCGCCACGCCGATCACGGTGGCCACGCTGGTGCCCTTCCAGAGGTTGAGGGTCTGCGAGATCAGCGGCGGGACAGTGACGCGCAAGGCCTGCGGCAGGATGATGCGGCGCATGGTCGCGAGAAAGCCGAAGCCCAGGGCGCGGCCCGCTTCCATCTGCACCGCCGGAATGGCGCGGATGCCGCTGCGGATGTCCTCGGCCATGTAGGCGGCGGTGTAGAGGCCCAGCGCCACCACCGCGCTCATCGCCTCGATGCGGCCGGCGTAGAGGCGTTGCTTCAGGTCCTCGGGCAGCAGCTCGGGCGCCCCGAAGTACCAGAACAGCATGTGCGCGAGCAGCGGGATGTTGCGGATCGACTCCACGTAGGCAAAGCCCAGCCCCCGCAGCGCGGCCACCGGTGCCAGGCGCAGCAGCGCCACTGCGAGCGCGACCGGCAGGGCCAGCATCAGCGAGGCGGCCAGCAGCTGCAGCGAGAGCAGGAGGCCCGCGACCAGCATGTCGTGGTACCGCCCGGTGAGGAGCAGGGAGTAGTCGAAGAGCGGCATGAAACGATCGGATGCGGCGGCGCCCCGGCGGGCGGCCGCGGGGCACATGGTACGCATCCGGGAAGCGCCGCGGGGGCGGCACGGCGCTCACGCCGTCTTCAACTGTCGATCTTGTCGGTCTCGATCTTGAAGCTGCGCGTCTCGAAGCCCGACTTGGTCTTCGGGCCGTACCACTTGAAGAAGATTTTCTCGGCCTCGCCCGACTTCTCGAGCTCGCGCAAGGTGTCGTCGACCACCTTCTTGAGGCCGCTCTCGCCCTTCTTGATGCCGATGGCCAGCGCCTCGGTGCTCAGGTTCTGCTTGAGCACCACGTACTGCGCCTTCTGCGGCCCCAGCTTGGCGTAGCTGTTGAGCAGCGCGGCCTCGTCGTCGACATAGCCCACGCCCTTGCCCTGCTGCAGCGCCTGGAAGGCCTGCTGGCTGGTGTCGAAGGTCACGACCTCGGCGCCTGGAACGGCCTTCTTGATGTTGGGCTCCTGCGTGCCGCCGCGGATGGTCAGCACCTTCTTGCCGGCGAGCTGCGGCACGTCGGTGATGCCGCTGTCCTTCTTGACGATGGCCTTCTGGCCGGTCACGAAGGTGGTGAGCGAGAAGTCGATCTGCGGCTCGCGCTCCTTGTTGTGCGTGAGGCCTGCCGCGACCAGGTCCACGTGGCCTTGCTGCAGCTCGGGGATTCGCGCGGCCACCGCGATCTGCTTGAGCACCGGCTTGACGCCGATCTTCTTCGCGATGGCGATCACCAGGTCGACCTCGTAGCCGATGATCTCGCGCGTCTTCGGGTCGATGAAGGTGGCGGGCTCGTCGGTGCCGAGCACGCCGACGACCAGCTGGCCCTTCTTCTTGATGTCGTCCAGCTGGTCGGCGTGGACGGCGGTGCCCGCGAGCAGGGCGGCCGCGGCGAAGGCGGCGGCAGCGAAACGGAAGCGCATCTTGTTCTCCTGGGGAAAGGGGTCCGCACCATAGCAACAAAAGCCTGCCACGTGAAATAGCTCTTTCCCATATGCATACTGCCGTCATGCAAATCCAGGAAAAACCGCCTTTCGACACGCCCTTCGAATGGATCGGCGGCGAGCAGAAGGTTCATGCGCTGGTCGAGCGCTTCTACGACCTGATGGAACTGGAGCCGGCCTACGCGCAGCTGCGGGCGGTGCACGGCCCTTCGCTGGAGAACGCGCGGCAGCGGCTGTTCTGGTTCCTGTGCGGCTGGCTGGGCGGGCCGCAGCACTACACCGATCGCTTCGGCCACCCGATGCTGCGGGCACGGCACCTGCCGCAGAGCATCGGCGGCCACTCCATCGGCATCAAGGAGCGCGACCAGTGGCTGGCTTGCATGGACCAGGCGATGGGGGAGACCGGCGTGCCCGAAGGCCTGCGTGCGCGCCTGCGCGACTCCTTTTTTCAGACCGCGGACTGGATGCGCAACCGGGGCGAGTAGCGACACCATGGCTCTTCTGCGATGTACCCGCAAGCTGCTGCAGGCGATGAAGCTGCCTGCGACGCCCTCCCTACCGATCGGGGGCGAGGCGACAGGACTCGGCGATTGGTCGCTGACGATCGTGCACAGCCGCCCTGCGCATCTCGTCATCGCCATCAGCGAGACTACGCGGTGGGCCTTCGCGCTGGCCGCCGCGCCGCTGGCCACGCTGCGCGAGCGCTTCGCGCCGGCGTTGCTGCAGGAGCTCGTGGCGCTCGGAGTGCCGGTGGACCGTGCGCGCGCAGCCGTCGATGCGCCGGGTCCGCCGCATTGGGCTGCAGGTCACGAAAGGGGAGTACTGACGCAGCTGAACGCTTGCGCGGCCGACGTCCTCTGGGCGTCGAACGATGGCCTGTCGCTGCCGTCCATCAATCGCCGTCTGGCGGGCAGGCTCATCCTGAAGCCCCAGACCGGACGTCCCGCTGAGGAGGTCCTGAAATTGCTGGGGGGCGATGCGAGCCGGCTGTGTGAAGAATCCCGCGCGAAAGGCCGCATGTGGAAAGAAACTTTCGAGGAGATGCAAGCGCAGACGGGAGCGCCCCTGGTGCGCATGCAGGTCGCACGCCTGTTGGACTCCGTGCGGCTGGAAGCGCGTCACGAGGCTGAAGTCTTGCTGCTGCGCCTCCCGACGATGCCGGATTCGTCGTATGTGCCTGGCCCCAGCCCGCGATGGGTACCCCATGAACTGGTGATCGAC
This sequence comes from Variovorax sp. WS11, assembly GCF_010499245.1. GTDB lineage: Bacteria > Pseudomonadota > Gammaproteobacteria > Burkholderiales > Burkholderiaceae_C > Variovorax. The sequence continues at coordinate 1,025,688 of NZ_JAAGOW010000002.1, read as the reverse complement.
CTCGAAGGAATCGATGCGGTCTCTTCGGTCTTCGCCCAGGCGCTGCTCGACCAGGCACATGCGATAGGCATCGCGCGCTTGCAATTCGTCAATGCGAATACGGAAGTCGCGAAGCTTCTCGAGCAGCTTGCCTGACACGCACGGCCGGCGTCAGGCGCCATCGCCGAGGCAGGACTTGGGCCTTGCCCTTCACCGCCGCGACGGCGTCAGCAGCACCACCAGCGCCCCGGCCCCGCCCTCGGCCGGCTTGGCCTGCACGAAGGCCAACGTCTCGCTCTTCTGGATCAGCCAGCGCTGCACCTTGGCCTTGAGCACCGGCTGGCGCCCGGGCGATCCCAGGCCCTTGCCGTGCACCACGCGCACGCAGCGCACGCCCAGCTTGCCTGCCTCGCGGATGAACTCGCCCAGGGCTTCCCGCGCCTCGTCGCTGCGCATGCCGTGCAGGTCGATCTCGCGCTGGATGCTCCACTCGCCGGCACGCAGCTTGCGCGTCACGTCGGTGTGGATGCCGGGGCGGCGAAAGCTCATCGCGTCGTCGGCGTCGAGCAGGGTGGTGACGTCGAACTCGTCGGACAGCGACTCGCGCAGCACGCGCTGTTCGTCGAGCTGCTTCTGCACGGGAAGGGGCGCCGGCGGCTCGGGCGCCAGCGGCACGGCAGGCCGGCGCCGCAGCGGCTGCGTGGCGCCGATGGCGCGCGAGAACAGGTCCTGTTCGGCGGCGCGCTTCTTCTCGGCCGCCGCGCGCACGGCGGCCTCGGCGGCTTCGCGCTCACGCTGCTCGGCCAGGGTTTTCTGCACGCCTTTGAGCTCGGCGAGGCTCTTGAGGGCTTTGGGTTTGCTGGGCATCGGCTTGTCGTTGGAGGATACGTCCTCCGCGTCGGACTCAGATCAGGCCGCGCTCGGCCATCGACAGGGCCCGGCCCGGGGCGACGATCACGTGGTCCAGCACCCGCACGTCGATCAGCGCAAGCGCGGCCCGCAGCGTGTGCGTCAGCGCCTCGTCGGCGCGCGAGGGCTCGACGCAGCCGCTTGGGTGGTTGTGCGCCAGGATCAGCGCCGCCGCGCGGTGGTGCAGGGCGCGTGTCACCACCTCTCGCGGATACACGCTGGTCTGGGTCAGGGTGCCGCGAAAGAGTTCTTCCAGCGCGATCAGCCGGTGCTGCGCGTCGAGAAAGAGCGCAGCGAAAACCTCGTGCGGCCTGGCCGCCAGCTGCAGCTGCAGCTGCACATAGTGCTTCACGGCGTCGGGCGACTCGAACAGCTCGCGTTCCTTCAGGCCTTGGGCCATCGCGCGTCGCGCCAGCTCGAGCACGGCCGCCAGGTTGCTGCGTTTGGCGCTGCCGCCCAGGCCCTTGACGCGCCTGAGGTCGTCGAGCCCGGCGTGGAGCAGGCCGTTGATGCCGCCAAAGCCGTCGAGCAGGTCCTGCGCGAGCTGCAGCACGTTCTTGCCGGGAAGGCCGGTGCGCAGCAGCAGCGCCAGCAGCTCGGCATCGGCCAGCGAGCCGGGGCCCAGCGCCATCAGCTTTTCGCGCGGTCGTGCTTCCAGGGGAAGATCGGTGAAAGACATGGTTGTCACGGGCCCGTTGGCCCCTCCCTAAAATACAGGGCCCCAGTCTATAGCGAGCGCCACCTTGTCCTCCCCCACCTCCGCCGCCGTCGTCGTGCCCGGCTCCTTCCTCACGCTGCACTACCGGCTGGCCGGGCCCGCGGGCGACATCATCAACACCTTCGGCGACAAGCCGGCCACGCTCTCGCTGGGCACCGGGGAGCTTTCGCCCGCCGTCGAGCAGCGGCTGATCGGCCTGGCCGAGGGGACCCATGCCACCTTCGAGCTGCCCGCCGGCGAGGCCTTCGGCGAGCGCAACGCCGACATGCAGCAGTGGGTGGCGCGCAAGCTGCTCGCGCAGATGGGCGACCCCGACGAGCAGTACGCGGTGGGCGACGTGGTGCAGTTCCCCACGCCGGACGGCAGCGGCAGCTACGCGGGCGCGGTGGTCGAGGCCAACGAGACGGCGGTGCGCTTCGACTTCAACCATCCGCTCGCCGGCCAGCCGGTGAGCTTCGAAGTGCAGCTGATCGGGGTGCTGTGAACATGGGCACGGTCGAAGAAGTCATCCTCGCCGAGCCGCGCGGCTTCTGCGCCGGCGTCGACCGCGCGATCGAGATCGTCGAGCGCGCCCTCGCCAAGTTCGGGGCGCCGATCTACGTGCGCCACGAGATCGTGCACAACACCTACGTGGTCAACGAGCTCAAGGCCAAGGGCGCGATCTTCATCGAGGACCTGGCGGAGGTGCCGCCCGGCGCGACGCTGGTGTTCAGCGCACACGGCGTGAGCAAGGCCGTGCAGGCCGAGGCGCGGGCGCGCGGCTTCGAGATCTTCGACGCCACCTGCCCGCTGGTGACCAAGGTGCACGTCGAGGTCGCCAAGCTTGCGAAAGAGGGCTACGAGTTCATCATGATCGGCCACAAGGGGCACCCCGAAGTCGAGGGCACCATGGGACAGCTGTCCAGCGGCATCCACCTGGTCGAGGACGTGGCAGACGTGGCGCGCGTCCAGCCCGCGCAGACCGAGAAGCTGGCCGTGGTCACGCAGACCACGCTGTCGGTCGACGACGCGGCCGAGATCTCGGCCGCTGTGCGTGCGCGCTTCCCGAAGGTGCGCGAGCCCAAGCAGCAGGACATCTGCTATGCCACCCAGAACCGGCAGGACGCCGTCAAGCTGCTGAGCCCGCAGGTGGACCTGGTGATCGTGGTCGGCAGCCCCACCAGCTCCAACAGCAACCGGCTGCGCGAGCTGGCGCAGCGCCTGGGCACCGAGAGCTACATGGTCGACTCGGCCGCCGAATTGAAGCCTGAATGGTTCGACGGCAAGACCCGCGTGGGGCTGACGGCCGGCGCCTCTGCCCCCGAGGTGCTGGTGCGCGACGTGATCGATCGGATCAAGGCGCTGGGCGCGGTGTCGGTGCGCAAGATGAACGGCATCGAGGAGACCCTCAAGTTCCCGCTACCCAAGGGCCTGAAACTCGACCACATGCCCGCGCCGGGGCATATCTCGTGACGAGCGCCGCAGCCATCGACTGGCGACGCGACATCGAGGCGGCCGCGCGGCGCATCGGCGAACGCGCCCCGAATTTCCTGCGCAGGACGCCGTTGTGGAAGCTGCCGGGCCGCGCGCTGGGCATCGAGGTGCCGGGCGTCGAGCTCTGGCTCAAGCTCGAGCATCTGCAGGCCAGCGGCAGCTTCAAGGCGCGCGGAATGATGAACCGCTTGCTGGCCCACGAGATTCCCGAAAGCGGCGCCATCGTGGCCTCGGGCGGCAATGCCGGCATCGCGACCGCCGCGGCGGCGCAGGCGCTGGGCGTGCATTGCGAAGTGTTCCTGCCCACCGTCTCGCCGGAAGCCAAGCGCGCGAAGCTGCGCGCGCTCGGCGCCACGGTGGTGGTGGGCGGCGAGGTGTACGCCGATGCGCTGGCGGCCTGCCTCGAGCGGCAGCGTGAGAGCGGAGCCTTGCTCACCCATGCCTACGACCAGGCCGAGGTGGTGGCCGGTGCCGGCACGCTGGGCCGCGAGATCGAGGAACAGGGCGGCCTGCCGGATGCCGTGCTGGTCAGCGTGGGCGGCGGCGGCCTGATCGGCGGCCTGGCGGCTTGGTTCGAGCAGCGCAGCCGCGTGGTGGCGCTCGAGCCCGAGCGCGCGCCCACGCTCTTTCGCGCGCGCGAAGCCGGCGAGCCGGTCGATGTGGAGGTGAGCGGCGTGGCGGCCGATTCGCTCGGGGCGCGGCGCATCGGCGCCTTCGCCTGGGACATCACGCAACGCCAGGTGCGCGACGCCCTGCTGCTGCCCGACGAGGCGATCCGCGTCGCGCAGTTGTGGCTGTGGAAAGAACTCAAGCTGGCCGTCGAGCCGGCCGCGGCCCTGCCGCTGGCCGCGCTGCACACGGGCGCCTATGCGCCGCGCGAAGGCGAGAAGATCTGCCTGATCGTCTGCGGCGCGAACGTGGACCCGGCGAGTCTCGCCTGATCAGCTCTGCGGCTGGTCGACGTTGACCATCCACGGCACGCCGAACTTGTCTTCCAGCATGCCGAAGCCGGGGGACCAGAAGGTGGCGGCGTAGGGCATCGTGGCCTTGCCGCCCTCGGACAGCGTCTTGAAGAGCTGTTCGCCTTCCTTGACGTCCTTGGCCTGGACCGAGAGCGAGAAACCCTTGTAGCCGTCGAAGGCCATGCCGGGCGGCAGGTCGGAGGCCATGATCTGCTTGCCGCGCGCTTCGAGCGTGGCATGCATGATCTTTTTCTTGTGCGAGTCCGGCGTGTCCTTGCCCATCGGGCTTTCGCCGAAGGTCATGCTGAAGAGGATCTTGCCGCCCAGGCTCTTGGCATAGAAGGCCAGCGCTTCGGCTGCATTTCCGTTGAAGGACAGGTACGCTTCCATCGAATCTCCTTGGGTTGTTGGTACGGAAGAACCATCCTACGCCCCCGCCTAAAATCGCCCGATGCTCGATATCACTCTGTTACGCAAGGACCTTGCTTCGGTCGTTGCCGGCCTCGAAACCCGCAAGAAGAACCAGACCTTTCTCGACGTGGCGACCTTCAGCGCCCTCGAGTCCGAGCGCAAGACCCTGCAGACCCGCACCGAGGAATTGCAGGCGCGCCGCAATGCCCTCAACAAGCAGATCGGGCCGCTGAAGGCCAAGGGCGAGTCGGTCGAGGCGCTGATGACCGAGGTCAATGCGCTCAAGGCCGAGCAGGAATCTTCCGGCACGCGGCTCGAGGCGATCCAGCCCGAACTGCAGGCGCTGCTGCTGGCTGTGCCGAACCTTCCGCATGCGAGCGTCCCCGTGGGAGATGACGAAAACGCGAATCTCGAGGTCCGGCGCTGGAGCCCCAAGGGCGGCAACGGCGCCGACGCACCGGCGCTCGGTTTCGAGGCGCGCGACCACGTGGACCTGGGCACGCCGCTGGGGCTCGACTTCGAGACCGGCGTCAAGCTCGCGGGCTCGCGCTTCACCGTGATGAAGGGCCCGATTGCGCGGCTGCATCGGGCGCTGTCGCAGTTCATGCTCGACATCCAGACCCAGCAGCACGGCTACACCGAGTGCTATGTGCCGTACGTGGTCAATGCCGACACGCTGCGCGGCACCGGCCAGCTCCCAAAGTTCGAGGGCGACCTGTTCGCGGCGAAGAAGGGCGGGCAGGACGCGGAGCCTGCGCCCGACCATTCGGCGCTGTACCTCATCCCGACCAGCGAGGTGCCGCTCACGAACCTCGTGCGTGACGAGATCCTGGCCGAGGCGCAGCTGCCCCTGCGCTTCACCGCCCACACGCCCTGTTTTCGCTCGGAGGCGGGCAGCGCCGGGCGCGACACGCGCGGCATGATCCGCCAGCACCAGTTCGACAAGGTCGAGATGGTGCAGATCACCCATCCGGAGAAGAGCTACGAGGCGCTGGAGGCCATGACCACCCACGCCGAGGCCGTGCTCCAGGCGCTGGAGCTGCCGTACCGCGTGGTGCTGCTGTGCACCGGCGACATGGGCTTCGGCGCCGCCAAGACCTACGACCTCGAGGTCTGGCTGCCGGCGCAGAACACCTACCGCGAGATCAGCTCGGTGTCGAACTGCGAGGCCTTCCAGGCGCGGCGCCTGCAGGCCCGCTTCAAGAACGCGCAGGGAAAGAACGAGCTGGTGCACACCCTCAACGGCTCGGGCCTCGCGGTCGGCCGCACCTTGGTCGCGGTGCTGGAAAACCATCAGCAGCCCGACGGCTCGATCGTGGTGCCTGCGGCGCTGCGGCCCTACATGGGCGGCCTCGAAACGCTGCGGCCCTGAAAAAGTCGCCGAAAGCCTCTGCTAGAATTGCGGGCTCGACAAACACCAGACTCCGGAGAGGTGGCAGAGTGGTCGAATGTACCTGACTCGAAATCAGGCGTACGGTATCCCCGTACCGTGGGTTCGAATCCCACCCTCTCCGCCAGGACGCCCCGCAAAGGCTTCCGAATCAACGCAAAAAGCCCAAGAGGACCAAGCCTCTTGGGCTTTTTTGTTGGCTGCGGCCGCAGATGGCGAAGCGCTACTCGGCGGGAGGCGCCTTCCGATCGCTTTCGATCCTTTTGGGTTCGCCTGACGCCGGGTTTTCTGGCAAGCGCGGTTCCGGGTTGGCTTGCCGCTCCGCCTTGGCCGCGCGCCGGAGATGATCGATCCATTCAGCGCGAGTCAGCCTTCGCCGACGCGCGCCGGGCAAGTTGTCCGGGTCGGACTTTGAAGACAAGCCGATGCTCCGTCTGAGAGGTTCGGAATCCGCTGCTTACCGCCCGACGGACGCAACGACGACGAGGGCCAGCACCAGGAAAACGGCGCCGACAAAGCCCGCCTCGATCAGGATATCGGACCAAGGAGCGCTCGCGACCGGTGAACTGACCGGTTCGAAGCTGCTTGGAGGGACATGCTCGTCGGGGATCACGTTCATGGTTGGTATTCCTCGTCCCGGTCATCGAAGGCGTGCCAACTATAAGACAAGAGCGCGAAGAATGGGAAAGTTTCACATTCTAGGCGCTTTGATCGATCTCATGCGCTACCAAAGTACTACAAATTGGGTCAAGATTCGTCCGTCACCGAGGGAACACATGAACGACGAACATGACACCAACCTGGGCTGGTGGACCGACAGGCCCGACCGGGAGCCCCGCGCCTCTTCATTCACCCCGATCTCCGGTCCCTTCCATCGGCGGAAGCCGGAGCGGGTGTGGGTCAAGGTCTTGCTGATCACAGCACTCATGGTCGGCTTCGGCTGGTCCCTGCTGAACCTTGCTCGCGCGCTGGGCTAAGCCCCGGCACCGGCCGCCGATTCTTTAAGTCTGGCCTAAGACGGGCCGCCCAATATGAATGCAGACAGTCGCTCGGCGCTGGTAGAGGTTGCTTCGGCATCCGCCCTTGCTGGGCGGTTCCTCGATGCCGGCGACTGTCGCTACCTTCCGTTCCCTGCGATGCCGTTGGCGCGAAGCAGGACCACCCTCAAACCACCATCGGCGTCGCCGCCCCGTCCATCGAGACGATGGCGCCCGAGATATAGCCCGCGCGCGGCGAACTGAGGAAGACCACTGCATTGGCGATGTCTTCCGGCGTCGCGATCCGCCCGAGCGGCATGCGCGCCTCCGCATCGCGCCGCACCTCCTCTTCGCTGCGCTGGCGCAGGCGGGCCTCGGCCGCCAGACCTTCGGCCATGCGCTCGGTCAGCGTCATCGCGGGATTGACCGCGTTGACCCGCACCCCACGCGGCCCGTAGGCGGCGGCCAGGCCCGCGGTGGCCAGCATCAACGCCGCGTTGGCCGCGCCGCCGGCCAGGTGAGTGGGAGCGGCGACCTTGCCCCCCATCCCGATGATGTTGACGATCGCACCCGCGCCGCGCTCGGCCATGCGCTTCTCGTAGGTCCAGAACTGCACGTGATGCAGCGTCTGGAGCGTCCATAGAGGTCGAAGTCACGCACCCTTTCCATCCGTGGAAGGGTCGGCGCCTGGTGCTTGCCACTCGCAAGCAGAACTGGGGCGAGGACCGCGTCATGTTCTTCGACGCCCATGGTCAGCTGCGCTCACTGCCGGCGGCGTGGACCGACGTTGATCCGCCAGATGCTCGAACCGATGCTGCAGCCGGGCGGTCGTTCTTCCGCGCGGACGACCTGTCGACGCTCGTGGCGCTGGTTGGCGAGATCAAGAGTCGGCATCACAGCAGGCGCAAGCGTGTCAAGTAAATTGCGCCGCATGTGTAAACGTATTAACGCCGCACTTGGTGCTGCCGGTAGACGCCTCTTAAATTCAACTGGCCTAATTCATTCAAGTTCATTGGATCAGAAGGAGCAAATCCATCTTGACGTTGCATGCAGTGCGGCATATTATGATTTACACAACAAGAACCACTGCGACCATGCCCAAGCCTGCCAACAAGCTCGACCGATTGCGCGAGGCGGGCATCCTCAACGTGCAGCCCAGTCGGGTTCAGGCCGACTGGTTCCACCCCGGCGGGTTCTTCGACGCCAACGACCTGGTGCAGGTCAAGTACGAGATGCTTCGCCACGCGCGGCAAGACGGCGTCACCAAGGCCGAGGCGGCCAGCTTGTTCGGCCTGTCGCGACCGACCTTCTACCAGGCCGAAGCCGCGTTCGAGCGCGACGGCGTTGCCGGGTTGCTGCCGCAACCGCGCGGGCCGAAGTCAGCCCACAAGCTCACCGCCGAGGTGATGGACGTCATCGAGTCGCACCACACCGGCAGCGGCCCGATGCACGCACGCGAGATGGCCAAACTGGTTCACACCCAATTGGGTGTCAAGGTGCACCCACGCAGCATCGAGCGGGCAATCGCTCGCAAAAAAAAACGCTGACACCTTCTTCGACGAACACCTCGTCGAGTCTGCCCAGCGATGCGGCCGCGGCCTACGAGTGCATTCGCGCCGACGTAGTGGCCGGTCGAGGCCGTCCAGACGCTCTGGGCGCAATCATCTTCCACGGCATGTGGCACGGCCTGCGGGTGTTGCGCGCCACCGCGGCACCCTCGACATCTTCAGTGATCGCGCCGCCGACATCGGCGGCACCCACCGGCACGCTCGATCGCCAGCTCGTGCGCCTGCTGGCCGACATGGTGCTGGCGACCCAGTTAGAGGTACTTCATGCCCAGTGATTCTGCCCTGAAGGTCGACGCCGACCACTTGCGCCGTGATGCGTTCCTGTACGTGCGGCAATCCTCGTTGCGCCAGGTGTTCGAGAACACGGAGAGCACCAAGCGCCAATACGCGTTGCGCGAGCGTGCGGTGGCGCTGGGCTGGCCGCTGGAGCACGTGATCGACAGCGACCTGGGCCTGTCCGGTGCGCAGGCACGCGACCGCGACGGCTTCCAGAGTCTCGTCACCGAGGTTGCGCTCGGCCACGCCGGCATCGTGCTGGGGCTGGAGGTCTCACGCCTGGCACGCAACAACGCCGACTGGCATCGCCTGCTTGAGCTGGCAGCCATGTCACGCACCCTCATCCTCGACGAGGACGGGGTCTACGACCCGTCCCACTTCAACGATCGCCTTCTGCTGGGTCTGAAGGGCACGATGAGCGAAGCCGAACTGCACATCCTGAAGTCACGCCTGCAAGGTGGCATCCTGAACAAGGCACGCCGAGGTGAGCTGGAGATGCCCTTGCCGATCGGGTTGGTGTACGACGGCGCTGGTCACGTCGTTCTCGACCCCGACCGCCAGGTCCAGGACACCGTTCGATTGCTGTTCGAGATGTTCAACGACCTCGGCTCTGCCTGCGCCGTTGTGCGGCGTCTGCGCAAACAGGAGGTACTGTTCCCGCGACGCATCCGTCGAGGAATCGGCAAGGGTGATCTGCTGTGGGGCCTGATCGACGTCTCGCGGGTATTGCAGATCTTGCACAACCCGCGCTACGCGGGCGCCTTCGTCTACGGCCGTTCGCGCATCTTCTGCAACGCGCAACTGCGGCCGGTGCAGCGAGACGTGGGGCAGCAGGATTGGAAGGTGCTGATCCGCAATGCCCATGCGGGTTACATCGATTGGTCGCAGTTCGAGCGCAATGAACTCAGGCTGCGGCAGAACCTGGGCTTCGCCCCCGGAGAGCGGGGACGCATGCCGCGCGAGGGCAATGGCCTGCTGCAGGGGCGCGTGTTGTGCGGCAAATGCGGGGCACGCATGCGGGTGCACTACGAGTCTCTCAGTGGCCAACTGCGTGCGTACTACCGCTGCTACGAAGAGGTCGTGCGCCGAGCCGGCAAGCCGTGTCAAGCGGTTCACGGACCGGCGGTCGACGCGGCGGTCAGCGCCTTGCTCCTGCAGACCGTGGCGCCGGCGGCGATCGAGGTCGCACTGGCCGTGCAGGATGAGATTGCGCAGCGCATCGAGCAGGCCGCCGCGCGGCGTCAGGCGCAGCTTCAGCGCACGCGCTACGAGGCCGAGTTAGCCCGCCGCCGCTACGCCAAGGTGGATCCGGACAACCGCTTGGTGGCCGATGCGCTCGAGGCGGAATGGAACCAACGCCTGCGCGAACTCGACACCTTGCAGCAACAGCACGAACGCCAGCAGCACGAGGATGAGGCTCAACTCGACGAGCCGGCGCGCAAGCGCATCGTCGACCTGGCGCGCGACTTCCCTCGGGTCTGGAACGACGCCAGGACCAGTGCGTTGGAACGCAAGCGCATGCTGGCATTGTTGATCGAGGACGTGACGTTGGTGGCCGGGCCGAGCATTGCGGTGCACGTACGCTGGCGCGGCGGACGAACGCAAAGCCTTTGCGTCGACAAGCCGCGGCCCATCGCGCAGATCCGCAAGACCCCGCCGGAAGTGGTCGCCCTCATCGACGAGTTGCTCGAGACCTCTACCGACCGGCAGATCGCCGTCAAGCTCAACGCGCTCGGGCATCGCAACTGGCGCGGCGAAGCGTTCACGATGAAGAAGGTCATCCTGGTGCGATACGCCTACGCGCTCAAGAGCCGCTTCGAGCGGCTGCGCGAGCGCGGCATGCTCACTGGCGAAGAGGTCGCCAAGCACCTCGGTGTGTCCTCGACGACCGTTCATCAACTCGGCCGTCTCGGCGTCCTCAAGCGCCACCTGTACGGCAACAATCATCGATGCTTGTACGAACCGCCCGGCAACGTCACACTGGTTAAAGGCGCCGGCAGCCGATACGGCGGTCGGCCCCCACGCCTTATTGCCGCTCAACTATCCGAACAAGGTGCAGTATGAAGTCCACGCCTTGATCGCCGGGTCCATCACGTGGATGTAGGTGAAGAACTTGGCCTGCATCGCGTCCTGCCAGGCCTGCGGCTGCAGTTCGCCGAAGGGCGTGCGCCGTGCCGCGCCGGCGGAATTGACCAGCACCTCCACGGGCCCGAGGCCGGCCTCGGCCGCGTCCAGCATCGCGAGCGCGGCCTGCGCATCGCCCAGGTCCGCGCTGTGGCCGCGCACCGCGGCATGGCCCTCCGCCCGCAGCTGCGCGAGTGCCGCGTCCAGATGGGCCTGGCTGCGCCCGGCCAGGCTGACCTGCGCACCCTCGCGCAGGAATTCGCGCGCGCAGGCCAGGCCGATGCCGCGGCTGCCGCCGGTGATGAGGACGTGCTTGCCGCCCAATTGAAGATCCATGAAGCCTCCGGGGTCGAGTCGCCGAACGGGAAGATCTTAGGTGAGGCCCAAAGAGGGACTTGCCGAGCGCGCCCGGCCTGTGTTTTCATGCAGGCAACAACGTCCTGTTCGGAGACACAAGCGATGAAGACCGTGGCAGAAATCCTCAAGGAAAAAGGCGACCAGGCCGTGCACAGCATCGGGCCCGACGCCTCGGTGTACGAAGCCGTCGCGCTGATGGCGCAGAAGAACATCGGCGCCCTGCTGGTGATGGAGGGCGAGCGCATCGTCGGCATGCTGAGCGAGCGCGACTACGCGCGCAAGGTCGTGCTGCTGGCGCGCTCGTCCAAGGAAACCCGCCTGCGCGAGATCATGACCTCCTCGGTCATCTACGTGCATCCCGCGCAGAGCAGCGAGGAGTGCATGGCAGTGATGACCGAGAACCGCGTGCGCCACCTGCCGGTGCTCGACGACGACAATCGGCTGGTCGGCCTGATCTCGATCGGTGACCTGGTCAAGGGCATCATCTCGGAGCAGAAGTTCATCATCGAACAGCTGCAGCACTACATCACGGGCGAGCACGCCTGAGCGTTCCGCCGCCCGGCCACCCCATGCCGCTGACGGCCGAAGACCTCGAGCGGATCGCCGCATCGACGCTCTCCCACTACGACCGGGGGGCCGAGGACTTCTGGGCCGCGACGCGCGATCACGATGTGAGCCAGAACGTCGCCGCGCTGCTCCAGGCCATCGAGGCGCCGCCGCCGTTCGCCATCCTGGATTTCGGCTGCGGGCCCGGGCGCGACCTGCTGACCTTCAAGCGGCTCGGGCATCTCGCGATTGGGCTGGAGGGCGCTGCGCGGCTGGCGGAGATGGCGCGCGCCCACAGCGGCTGCGAGGTGCTGGAGCAGAATTTCCTCGCGCTGGATCTGCCGCCGGCCCGCTTCGACGGCGTGTTCGCCAACGCGGCGTTGTTCCACGTCCCTGCGCAGGAGTTGCCGCGTGTCTTGCGGGAACTGCATGCGACGCTGAAGCCGGGCGGCGTGCTGTTCAGCTCGAACCCGCGCGGCGAAGGCCAGGAAGGCTGGAGCGGCGCGCGTTACAGCGCATTCCACGATCTGGAGGCCTGGAAGGGCTACGTGTCGGGCGCGGGCTTCGTGGCGCTCTCGCACTACTACCGCCCGGCCGGGCTCCCGCGCGAGCAGCAGCCGTGGCTGGCAAGCGTGTGGCGCAAGCCGATGGGCTGAAGAGGCTGGCAGGGGGCGGCTGGCCCTAGTCGGCAGCCTCCATCGAAGCGCCGTACTCGCCGATGGATGCTGCGCCGTTCAACCTGGCGCGCTTCAGCAGCGCCTGCTGTGCAAGCTGCGCATGCGCCGCCTCGCCCCGCCAGGCCTGCATCGCGGTGTCCTGCAGCGCACGTCCGTAGGAAAAGCTCAGCCGCCACGGATGAGGCCCCAGCCGGTTCATCGCATCCAGATTGGCCGTCGCCTCGGCCGGCGACTGGCCGCCGGAGAGGAAGTTGATGCCGGGCACCGCCGCCGGCACCGTGCGCCGCAGCACGCGCAGCGTCTGCGCGGCCACCTCGGCCGGTTGGGCCTGCGCCGCGTGCGCCTTGCCGGGCACCACCATGCTCGGCTTCAGCAGCATGTACTCCAGCGCCACGCCGTGGCGATGCAAGGCGACGAACACCGCCTGAAGAACCGCCTGCGTGACCTCGGCGCAGCGCGCCAGCGTGTGGTCGCCGTCGATCAGCACCTCGGGCTCGACGATCGGCACCACGTCCTGTGCCTGGCAGATCGCTGCGTAGCGCGCGAGCGCCTCGGCGTTGGCCTCGATCGCGGCCCGGCTCGGAAGCAGGTCGGAGACGTTGTAGACGGCGCGCCACTTGGCAAAGCGCGCGCCTTGCTGCCTGTAGCCCTCGAGGCGCTGCGCGAGCCCGTCCAGACCCTGCGTGATCTCGTCGCCGGGCGCCAGCGCCAGCGGGCCCTTGCCGGCGTCGACCTTGATGCCCGGCACGATGCCCTGCCGCGCAGCCAGCTGGGGCAGCGGCTCGCCGTCGTCGGCGCGCTGGCCCAGCGTCTCCTCGTACAGGATGATGCCGCTGATGTACTGCCCGAGCCCCGGCGCCGCCAGCATCAGGCTGCGCCAGGTGCGCCGGTTTTCCTCGGTCGACTCGACGCCGATCGCCTTGAAGCGCTTGGCGATCGTCGGGCCGCTTTCGTCGGCGGCCAGAATGCCCTTGCCCCTCTGCACCAGCCCGTCCACGGTGGCTTGAAGTTCAGTCGTCATGGCGTGTCCCCCATTGGAGCCCGCCAGTCTCCGACGGCCGGCCCTGCAATGCAAGTCATCCTTCGGACCCAATTGCGATGTAGATTACGGACGCAAAACCGGAGACAAGCATGCTGATGACCGCGCAGACGACGGAAGCGGGGCGCAGGCAGGAGCGCCTGGACGAAGTGGAGCAGCTGGTGCGGGCCAAACTCCCGGCCGAATCGGTGGAGGAAGTTTGCGGGTTCGTGCGCCGCTACTTCGGCCAAGTCGACCCGGAGGACCTGGACGAGCGGCCGGTGGCCGACCTCTACGGCGCCGCGCTCTCGCACTGGAGCTTCGCGCGCAAGCGCGAGCCGGGGCGCCCAAAGCTGCGGGTCTTCAACCCGACCATTGCGGAACACGGCTGGCAGTCGACCCACACCATCATCGAGATGGTCAATGACGACATGCCTTTCCTCGTCGACTCGGTGACGATGGAGGTCAACCGACACGGCCTGACGCTGCACCTGATCATTCACCCGCTGGTGGCCGTCGAGCGCGGCGCCGACGGCGTGCTGCGGGGCCTGGCGGGCGAGGCGGGCGCATCGCCCGACGCGCGCCGCGAGTCCTTCATCCATGTCGAGGTCGACCGCGTGCCGGAGCCGGCGCGGATGGAGGCGCTGGCCGCCGATCTCGAGCGCGTGCTCGACGACGTGCGCCAGGCCGTGGCCGACTTCAAGCCCATGCGGGAGCGCGTGCTCGCGATCGTGCAGGGCCTCGACGATCGCCCGCCGCCGATTCCGCCACAGGAGCTGGCCGAGGGCCAGGCCTTCCTGCGCTGGCTGGCCGACAACCATTTCACCTTCCTTGGCTGCCGCAGCCACGAGCTGGTGCGGGTCGATGGCGAGGATGGCCTGAAGGTGGTGCCCGGCTCCGGCCTCGGCATCCTGCGCGAGACACCCGAGAAGTCTGATGGCGCGGCTGCCTTCGCCGCCTTGCCGCCCGAGGTGCGCGCCTATGCCCGGCGGCCCGAGCTGCTGGTGGTGACCAAGTCCGCCTCGCGCTCCACCGTTCACCGGCCCGGCCATCTCGACTACGTGGCCGTCAAGCGCTTCGACGACAAGGGCGAGGTCTGCGGCGAGGACCGCTTCCTCGGCCTCTTCACCTCCGCTGCCTACAGCGCCAGCCCGGCCGAGATTCCGTTGCTGCGCCGCAAGATCGCGAGCGTGGTCGAGCGCGCCGGCCTCGCGGCGGGCAGCCACTCGGGCAAGGCGCTGATCAACATCCTCGAGACCTACCCGCGCGACGAGCTGTTCCAGACCGGCGACGACGACCTGCTGCAGACCGCGATGGGCATCCTGCACCTGGGCGAGCGACAGCGCTTTCGGCTGTTCGTGCGGCGCGATCCCTTCGAGCGCTTCCTGTCCTGCCTGATCTACGCGCCGCGCGAGAACTACACCACCGAGCTGCGCCAGAAGTGGCAGGACATCATGATGCGCGAGTTCAACGGCACCAGCTCCGAGTTCAATGTACACCTGTCGGAATCGGTGCTGGCGCGCATCCAGATCACCGTGCGCACCAAGCCCGGCAGCATCCCCTTCTTCGACGTGCGCGAGGTCGAGGAGAAGCTGGTGGCGGCCGCCCGGCGCTGGGACGACGACCTGAAGACGGCCCTGCTCGAGGCCACCGGCGAGGCGCAGGGCAATGCGCTGCTGCGGCGCTTCGGCGCCGCCTTCCCGCCCGGCTACCGCGACGAGTTCGCGGCCCGCGCCGCGGTGCACGACATCGAGCTGATGGCGCGCCTCAGCGACGAGCAGCGCCTGGGCATGAACCTGTACCGGCCGCTGGAAGCGCCTCCCGGCACGCTGCGCTTCAAGGTGCTGCGCCGCGGCGAGCCGCTCACGCTCTCGTCCAGCCTGCCGATGCTCGAGCACCTGGGCCTGAAGGTGCTCGACGAGCATCCGCACCGCGTCGCGCCGCAGGGCGAGTCGCCGGTGTGGATCCACGACTTCGGCCTGCAGGCTGCTTCGGGCGACAGCGAGATCGAGGTCGATGCACTGCGCCCGGTGTTCGAGGAAGCCTTCGGTGCCGTGCTCGCCGGCGAGGTCGAGAACGACGACTTCAACCGCCTGGTGCTGGCCGCGCAACTGCCGGTGCACGAGATCGTGCTGCTGCGCGCCTACGCCAAGTACATGCGGCAAATCGGCTTTGCGCTCTCGCAGTCCTTCATCGAGGGCACGCTGGCCAATCATGCCGGCATCGCGCGGGCGCTGGTCGAGCTCTTCAAGCTGCGCTTCGACCCGCAGCCGGCGCCCGACGCACAGGCGCGCGAGGAAGACAAGGTGCGCGAGATCGAGGCGGCGCTGGACGACGTGTCCAACCTGTCCGAAGACCGTGTGCTGCGCCAGTACCTGGCGCTGATCCAGGCCACCCTGCGCACCAACTACTGGCGCCGCGATGCGGGCGGCCGGCGGCGCGGCTTCCTGTCCTTCAAGTTCGATGCGGCCAAGGTGCCTGACCTGCCGGCGCCCAAGCCGCTCTTCGAAATCTTCGTGTACTCGACGCGCTTCGAGGGCGTGCACCTGCGCGGCGGGCGCGTGGCGCGCGGCGGCCTGCGCTGGTCGGACCGGCCGGAGGACTTCCGAACCGAGGTGCTGGGCCTGGTCAAGGCGCAGATGGTCAAGAACATCGTGATCGTGCCGGTCGGCTCCAAGGGCGGCTTCGTGCTCAAGCGCGCGCCGGCGGCGAGCGACCGCGAGGCCTACATGCGCGAGGGCGTGGCCTGCTATCAGGACTACCTGCGGGGCCTGCTCGACATCACCGACAACCTGTCGGGCACGACGGTCGTGCCGCCGCCGCAAGTGCGGCGCCACGACCCGGACGATCCTTACCTGGTCGTGGCCGCCGACAAGGGCACCGCCACCTTCAGCGACTACGCCAACGGCATCAGCAAGGAGTACGGCTTCTGGCTGGGCGATGCCTTCGCTTCGGGCGGCTCGGTGGGCTACGACCACAAGGCCATGGGCATCACCGCGCGCGGCGCCTGGGAATCGGTCAAGCGGCATTTCCGCGAGATGGGCATCGACACCCAGAGCACCGAATTCACGGTTGCCGGTGTCGGCGACATGTCGGGTGACGTGTTCGGCAACGGCATGCTGCTGTCGCCGCACATCCTGCTGGTGGCGGCCTTCGACCACCGCCACATCTTCCTGGACCCGGCGCCCGATGCGGCGAAGACCTTCGCCGAGCGCGAGCGCCTGTTCAAGCTGCCGCGCTCCTCCTGGGCCGACTACGACGCGACGCTGATCTCCGAGGGCGGCGGCATCCATGCGCGCAGCGCCAAGTCGATCCCGCTCACGCCGCAGGTGAAGCAGGTGCTGGACGTCCAGGCCGATGCGCTCACGCCCACCGAGCTCGTCAACGCGATCCTCAAGGCGCCGGTGGCGCTGATCTACAACGGCGGCATCGGCACCTACGTGAAGGCGGCCGGCGAGACCCACGCCCAGGTCGGCGACCGCGCCAACGACGCGCTGCGCGTCAACGGCCGCGAGCTGCGCTGCAAGGTCTTTGCCGAGGGCGGCAACCTGGGCTGCACGCAGCTCGGGCGCATCGAGTTCGCGCGGGCGGGCGGGCGCATCAACACCGATGCCATCGACAACTCGGCCGGCGTCGACACCTCCGACCACGAGGTCAACATCAAGATCCTGCTGGGCCTGCCGGTCACCGAGGGCGAGCTCACCGAAAAGCAGCGCAACGCGATCCTGCCGGAGATGACCGACGACGTTGCCGCGCTGGTGCTGCGCGACAACGTCTTCCAGACCCAGGTGCTCTCGGTCACCGGCCGCATCGCGCCGCAGCTGCTCGACGCGCAGACGCGCTTCATGCAGTACCTGGAGAAGGCCGGGCGGCTGAACCGCGCCATCGAGTACCTGCCGGCCGACGAGGAACTGGCCGAGCGCCGGGCCCAGGGCCAGGGCCTCACCAGCCCGGAGCGCGCGGTGGTGCTGGCCTACAGCAAGATCTGGCTCTACGACGAGCTGCTCGAATCGCCGCTGCCCGACGACCCCTGGGTCGCGACCGCGCTGGAGCGCTACTTCCCCGAGCTGCTGCGCCAGAAGTTCGCGGCCTGGATGCCGCGCCATCCGCTCAAGCGCGAGATCATCGCCACGCACGTCACCAACAGCACGGTCAACCGCGTCGGCAGCACCTTCGTGCACCGGCTGGTCGAGACCACCGGCGCGCGCGCCTTCGAGGTGGTGCGCGCCTACCTGCTGTCGCGCGAGATCTTCGGCATGGTGCCGCTGTGGCAGTCGCTCGAGGCGCTGGACAACCGGGTCGACGACGAGGTGCAGTCCGGCATGCTGATCGACACCAGCCGCCAGCTGGAGCGCGGCACCATGTGGTTCCTGCGCTCGCGCCGCCTGGCCGAGGACATGGCTTCGACCATCGAGCACTTCAAGTCCAACGTTGAGACGCTGTCGGCGCGCCTGCCGCAGCTGCTCGATGCCGATGAGCGCGCCCGCGTCGATGCCGCGGTGGCGCGCTACACGGCCCGCGGCGTGCCCCGCGAGCTGGCGGAGCGGGTGCTCAACTTCGGAACGCTCTATGCCTCCCTCGACATCGCCGAGATTGCCGGCAGCGCGCGCTGGCCGGTGGAGCTGGTGGCGGCGATCTACTTCGACCTCGCCAACCGGCTCGGCATGCCCTGGCTGCGCGACCGCATCTCCGCGCTGCCGGGCGACCAGCACTGGCAGGCCCTGGCCAAGGGCGCGATGCAGGACGATCTTTCGGGCCTGCAGCGCGCCATCACCCATGCGGTCCTGACGGGAGGCGGGGAGGGCGAATCGCCGGCCGCGCGGGTCGAGGCCTGGCAGGCCAGCAACGGCCGCACGCTGGAGCGCGCGGCGCAGCTGATGGGCGAGCTGCGCGCGGTGGCGGCGCCCGACGCGGCGATGCTGGCAGTGGCGCTGCGGGAACTGCGCGCTCTCGCCTAGCGGGCGAGCGCTGGGCGCGCCGGCGCTGCGGCGCGGGTGCCCGCGCGCGTCACCACGGGATCTTGCGGGCCCAGATGTCCCGGTACATCACCCAGTCGCCCATCAGGCTGTAGAGCGGGCGCTTGAAGCTGGCCGGCCGGTTCTTCTCGAACACGAAGTGGCCGACCCAGGCGAAGCCGTAGCCGCACAGCAGCGCATACAGGATGTACTGCGGCCGGCCCGTGGCGACCAGCATCGCCAGGCAGACCAGGGCCAGCGTCGAGCCGACGAAGTGCAGGCGGCGGCAGGTCCGGTTGCCGTGCTCGCCGAGGTAGTAGGGATAGAACTCGGCGAAGGTCTTGAACGACTTCGGATTCGTCGAAGGGGCAGGGGTCGTTGCGGTCGTCATTTTTCTCGCTCCTTCGCGCCCAGGGGCAGGCGCATCGAATGCAACGGCCGCGCCGCGCGCCGCCACGGCAGGTCGGTCGGCCGCGGGTTCGATCGTCGACCCCAGGGGGCGGACTGTCAACGGCATGCGCGGCTTCTCGACGGGCCGGCGCTCAGGGAAAGGCCTGATCCGGCAGCGGCCCGCTTCCCCGATGCCATGCCCCACAATCGCCGCAAGAAAAAAGCCAGTGGAGGACTGGATGGCCTACGAGTTGCTGAGAAAAATTGCCGGCGCTTCGTTGCCGATGACGCTGAGCTCACAGGCGGACATCGAGCGTCTGCGCATCCTTCGCGATGCGGGTTATGTGAAGGCGGACCTTCCGCCGGAGGGCGCGCCTTCGGCTTCCGCGGTCGTCATCGCGCTGACGCCGCTGGGCCGCACGGCCATGCGCTACTTCGGCGGCGGATAGACCGGCCGCCGTTGTGCCTGCACGACGCGGCCCGCGGCGCTTTGGACGCCTGCGCAGTTAAGATTGCAGCACGGCCGCCGCCGCGCGCGGGGTTCCATGCCCCCGCCGGCTGCCGGAGCTTTTCACAGCGCGCCCGAGAGCCGCACACAGGGGCCCCTCGACAGGGGCTTTTTTTATGGCCGGGCTGACCCGGGGAGAGAGACCGTGAGCCATGATGGGTAATTCGTCCTTCGCGGGGCTGGGCAATTCGTCCTTCGCCAGCCTGACGCCTGCGCCAGCCTCGGCCGACGAGGCCGAACCGTGGGTGCGCGGCGAGCTGATCCGCAGCCTGATGCGGGCCTCGCGCGGCTCCTACCTGCTGGCCGCGGCGCTGATGCCGGCCATGGTGGGCCTGAGCTGGGGCCACGTGCCGCCCTGGCAGCTCTTCGTCTGGCTGGCCATCGGCATCGGCGCCACCAGCTGCCGCATCTGGGGCGAGCAGGTCTACGGCCGGCACTATGCCGACCGCGACTCCGCCGCCCAGCAGTACTTCGTCGAGCGCTACCGCTTCCTCTGGAGCGCCAGCGCCTTCGCCTGGGGCCTGTCGATCCTGATCTTCTTCGAGCGCACGCCGCTGGTGAACCAGTTCATGAGCTGGCTGATCGTCGCCGGCGTCGCCACCTTCCCGCTCAACGGCCTGGCGCTGCATCCGCCGCTGCTCAAGCGCTACGTCAACACGCTGTTCGTCACCATGCTGGCGGCGATCGTGTTTCGCGTGATCGAGCTCAAGTTCGAGCGCCCGCATTTCCATTACGGCTTCCTGCTGTTGCCGGGCCTGCACTGGTGGCTGCTGCTGCGCGCCGGCCGGCGCATCCACGAGACGGCGCGCAACAGCTTTGAGCTGCTGTTCCACAACCACATCCTGATCAACTCGCTGACCCAGCAGCGCCAAGCGGCGGTGTCGGCGGTGGCGATGAAGAACCGCTTCCTCGCCAGCGCGGCGCACGATATGCGCCAGCCGGTGCTGGCGCTCTCGCTCTACGCCGACTGGCTGCGCAACGAGCCGGAGCTGGTGGCCGAGATCGCGCCGAAGATCGTGCGTGCGACTCACGCGGTCAATGCCTTGTTCGACTCGCTGTTCGACCTGGCGCGCATCGACTCGGGCCAGGTGCGGCTGCATATCGAGCGGGTGGACGTGGCCCAGCTGCTGCACGACCTCGAGCTGCAGTACCGCCCGGTGGCCGAGGCCAAGGGCCTGAGCTTCCGCATGCACGTGAGCTCGGGCACCGTGCTGACCGACCCGATCCGCGTGCGCCGCATGATCGGCAACCTGCTGGCCAACGCCATCAAGTACACGGCCGAGGGTGGGGTGCTGCTGTCCTCGCGTCATACGCGCGATGGCCTGAGGGTGGAGGTGTGGGACACCGGCATCGGCATCGCGCGCGAGCATCTGCGCGACGTGTTCCTGGAGTTCTACAAGGTGGCCGACCATGCCGGCACCTCGGACGGCTTCGGCCTCGGCCTGGCGATCGTTGCGCGCTTGTCGCACGCGCTGGGCCATCCTGTCAGCGTGCGCTCCAGGCTGGGCCGGGGCAGCGTGTTCCGGGTCGCGCTGCACGACGCGGACGAGTCGCAGGCGCAGACCCGCATCTCGGGCGCCGTCGGGTAAACAAGGAAAAACCGAGCCTGCGGCCCGGTCCTTGTGTGGGCCTTGCGGCCCGGTTATCGCCTGTTTAAGGGTTGCTGGAGAGCAACCCGTTGGTGCGTGCGTGGTGCAGCGCCTGGGTGCGGCTCTTCACGCCGAGACGGCGGAACAGGCGCCAGAGGTGCACCTTCACCGTGTGCTCGCTGATGTCGAGTTCGGTCGCGATGTCGCGGTTGCTCATGCCCTGGTCCAGCATGGCGATCAGCTGGGTCTGGCGCTTCGAGAGCTTGCTGTTGGCCGTGGTGACCGGCTCCTCGGCCTCGGTGTCGGCCATCAGCAGGCCGCGCAGGGCGGCGGTGAGCTCGGCCGAACTGGCCGACTTCTCGATGTAGGTATCGGCCCCGGCCTCGATGCAGGCTTCTTCCATGTCGCCGGCCGGTGAGGCCGAATAGACCGCCACCGGGACGTCGGGATAGATCTTCTTTACCGCGATCACGCCCGAAACACCCGTCACGTCGGGCAGCTTCAGGTCGAGGCAGAACAGGCCGGGCTCTCCATGCTGCTTGACGGCGCTGGCCAGCTTGTCGAGCCGTTCCAGCTCCACGATGGTCTCGGCGGGCCGCAGGCGCCGCAGCACCATCACGATGGCGTCGCGCATCAAGGGGTGGTCGTCGATGACATAGATACTCATAGCATTTTTCTCACTGTGTGCGCGCCGGCTCGGCCGGCCCTTGTTGGTCGCGCGGAAACTCTTCCCTTAGTCGCTCTTTTCGGCCGAGGTCTCGGCCGCCAGCGCCTCCAGTGCGTCTGTTGCCGCACGCATGTTCGCATTGTCGATGGGTTCGAGCTGCGCGGCGAGCAATGTCAATGCCGCGCCGCGCTGTTCCCGAAGCAGGCCGATCGCCCGGCCCGCTTCCTGCGGCGATGCGAACCCCAAGCTTTGTAACAGTTGTACACCGCTTTCGTCGAGCAGCTTGAAGTAAAAAAGCCCGTCTTTCTCTCGGTATTGCTTGAAAGCCGGCTTGGCGGCCTTGGCCGCCTTGGGGCGCGCCGCACCCCGGCTCCCGCCGGCCGCCAGGTTGCGCAGGCCGACCGCATGGCGCAGCTCGGCCATGAAGGGCCGGGAGATGGCCCGGGCCTTCTCGGCACCGGCCAGCAGGATCTTCTCGATGCGGGCCGGGTCGCTGATCAGGGCCTCGTAGCTCGCCCGCATCGGCGCGATCTCGCGGTCGATGCGCTCGAAGAGGACCTCCTTGGCCTCGCCCCAGGCGATGCCTTCGGCGAAGGCGCGCCGCAGGGTTTCGGTCTCCTCGGCGTCGGCGAAGGCCTGGTAGATCTGGAACAGCGCCGAGCCTTCGGTGTCCTTGGGCTCGCCGGGCGCGCGCGAGTCGGTCACGATGCCGGCGATCAGCTTCTGCAGCCGGGCGCGCGGAGCGAAGAGCGGGATGGTGTTGTCGTAGCTCTTGCTCATCTTGCGGCCGTCGAGGCCGGGCAGGGTGGCCACGGCGTCGTCGATTTCGGCCTCGGGCTGGGTGAAGTGCTCGCCGTAGAGGTGATTGAAGCTTTGCCCCATGTCGCGCGCCATCTCGATGTGCTGCACCTGGTCGCGGCCCACCGGCACCTTGTGGGCGTTGAACATCAGGATGTCGGCGCCCATCAGCACCGGGTACATGAACAGGCCGGCGCTGACGTCGGCGTCCGGGTCCTCGCCGCGCGCGGCGTTCTTGTCCATCTGCGCCTTGTAGGCATGGGCGCGGTTCAGCAGGCCCTTGCCGGTGACGCAGGTCAGCAGCCACGTGAGCTCGGGGATCTCGGGAACGTCGGACTGGCGGTAGAAGGTCACGCGCTCCGGGTCGAGGCCGCAGGCCAGCCAGGTCGCGGCGATCTCCAGCGTGGAGCGCTGGATGCGCGCCGGGTCGTCGACCTTGATCAGCGCGTGGTAGTCGGCCAGGAAGTAGAAGCTCTGCACATCGGCCTGGCGGCTGAAGCGCACCGAGGGGCGCACCGAGCCGACGTAGTTGCCCAGGTGCGGCGTGCCGCTGGTGGTGATGCCGGTGAGGAATCGGATGGGAGAGGACGTTGCCATGGAAAACTCAGCGCAGCAGTGCCGTGAGGGGCGAGATCAGCAGATCGATGGCCTGGTAGCCGAAGCTCATCAGCGGGCGCAGCCACCAGGTGCTGACGATGCCCGCGATGACCAAGCCCATCACGATGAAGAAGCCGTAGGGCTCGATGCGCGCCAGGAAGTCCTGCGCGCCGCCGCGCGGGAGCAGCCCGGCCAACACCCGGCCGCCGTCCAGCGGAGGCAACGGGAACAGGTTGAAGGCCCACATCACGAGGTTGACCAGCACGCCGCCCTGGGCCATCTTGACGAAGAAGGGTTCGGTGACGCCGGCCGCCAGCAAGGCGACGAAGAAGAGCGCCCACAGGATTGCCTGGATGAAGTTCGCCGCCGGCCCGGCCAGCGCGACCCAGATCATGTCGCGCTTGGGGTTGCGCAGCCGCCCGAAGTTGACCGGCACCGGCTTGGCATAGCCGAACAGGAAGGCGCCCGAGGTCGCGAAATAGAGCACAAGCGGCATCAGGATGGTGCCGACGGGGTCGATGTGCTTGATCGGGTTGAGCGTCACGCGGCCCATCATCCAGGCCGTCTGGTCGCCCAGGTAGCGTGCCACGTAGCCATGGGCCGCTTCGTGTACCGTGATCGCGAAGATCACGGGCAGTGCGTAGATCAGCACTGTCTGAATCATGTTGGAAATATCCACAGGGTGATTGTCTCAGACCGGTCCGGACGAACCGGACGCGAAGGGGTTCACAAGCCCAGCACCGCCACAGGGCCGCGGCCCTGTCGCACCAGCACCGGTTCGCCGCCGGTGCCCATGGGCGTGAGGTCGACCACCGTGGTGGGTTCCGACGGGCAGGCGCCGCAGGCGATCACCGCGCCGATCTGCTTCTCGAAGCGCTCGCGGATCGCCTGCGCGTCGTTGAGCGCCTCGGTCTCGCCGGGCGGGATCAGCGTGGTGGCCAGCAGCGGCTCGCCGTGCAGCATGAGCAGCTCGTCCAGCACCTTGTGGTCGGGCACGCGCAGGCCGATGGTCTTGCGCTGCGGATGGCTCACCCGCCGCGGCACCTCCTTGGTGGCTTCCAGCAGAAAGGTGTAGGGCCCGGGCGTCGCGGCCTTCAGCAGTCGGTACTGCTTGTTGTCCACCTTCGCGTAGCTCGAGAGCTCGCTCAGATCGCGGCACAGCAGGGTCAGGTGATGCTTCTCGTCGACCTGGCGGATGCGGCGCAGTTGGTCCACCGCGTCCTTGTCGTCCAGGTGGCAAGCCAGCGCGTAGCTCGAATCGGTGGGCACCGCCACGATCTCGCCGCGCGCCAGCAGGGCAGCGGCCTGCTTGAGCAGGCGCTGTTGTGGGTTGTCGGGGTGGAGCTCGAAGAACTGGGCCATGGATTGGGGAGAAGGCGAAACGGCAGCCGTGCATTCTGCCGACAAATGAAGACGGATTCGCTTGGCAGCTCGTTCAGGACTCCGCCGGCTCGATCGGCACCCGCCGCTCGCGCACCGTGAGCCAGGCCCCGGCGGCGCCGCAGACCGCGATCATGGAGATGCCGATCAGCGACAGCCGGTCCGGCACCTGCGAGAAGATCAGCCAGCCGCCCAGCATGGCGAAGGCGATCTGAGCGTAGAGGTAGGGCGTGAGCGTGGAGGCCGGCGCGCGCTGGTAGGCCAGGATCAAGATGAAGTGCCCCACCGTGCCCATGAAGCCCATCAGGCACAGCAGCGCCCACCACTCCCAGCCCGGCAGCGTCATCCAGGCGAAGGGCAGGGCCAGCGAGGCGATCAGGGTGCCCACCCAGCCGGTGTAGAAGTGCATCGTCAGCGGGTTCTCGGTGCGGGCCAGCTTGCTGGTGAGCACCTGGAACCAGGCGTTCGTCAGCACCAGGCCGATGGGCAGCAGCACCGCCCAGCTGAAGGCTTCGCCGCCCGGCCGCAGGATGACCAGGGTGCCGAGGAAGCCGCCCGCCACCAGCACCCAGCGCAGCGGCGAGACCTGTTCCTTGAGCGTCGTGGCGGCCAGCAGGGTGATGACCAGGGGCGCGATCAGCACGACCGAGGTGAACTCGGCCAGCGGCATGTAGCGCAGGCTGAGGAAGGCCAGCGTGCTCGAGGCCAGCAGCAGCGCGCCGCGCAGCAACTGGTACCTGGGATGCCGGGTGCGCAGCAGTGCCGTACCCTGCAGTGGCAGCAGCACGGCGGTGGTCGCGACGGCCTGGAAGGCGTAGCGAAACCACACGCCCATGAGGATCGGCACGCCGGCGGTGGAGAGCTTGGTGGCGGTGTCCAGGGTGGCGAAGCAGGCGACGGCCAGGATCACCAGGCCGATGCCGGCCAGGATGCGCTCGGATTCGAGGTCGCGGGTGCGCTTACGGTCGGCCGCCAGGCCTGCGGTCGTGGTCGGCCCGGTCACTGAATGCGGTCTTCGAGCAATTCCCACACCGGCGTGAGCTGGCCCGGAAGAGGGGGCAGCTTGCCCAGATCGCAATGGCTTTCGTCAGGGCTGTGGAAGTCGCTGCCGCGCGAGGCGGCGAAGCCGAACTCCAGCGCCTTGTCGGCGTACTCGACGTACTCGGCCGGCGAGTGGCTGCCGGTCACCACCTCGATCGCCCGGCCGCCGTGTTCCTTGAATTCGAGGAAGAGCGCGTATTCCTCGTTGGCGGTGAACTTGTAGCGCCCCGGATGCGCGATCACGGCCTGGCCCTTGGCCCCGGTGATCCAGCGCACCGCGTCCTTCAGCGTGGCCCAGCGGTGCGGCACGTAGCCGGGCTTGCCCTCGGTGAGGAACTTGCGGAACACCTCGTTGGTGTCGCGGCAGTGGCCCTGCTCGACCAGGAAGCGGGCGAAGTGGGTGCGCGAGATCAGCTCGGGGTTGCCGACGAACTTGAGCGCGCCCTCGTAGGCGCCCAGGATGCCCACCTTGGCCAGGCCCTCGGACATTTCCTCCGCGCGCCGGCCGCGGCCGCCGCGGGTGTCGTAGAGGCCCTCGCTGATGGCCGCGTCGTCCGGGTCGAAGCCCAGGCCGACGATGTGCACCGTCTCGTTCGCGAAGGTGACCGAGATCTCGGTGCCGGTGAGGTACTTGATGCCCTGGGCTCGCGCTGCGGCTGCTGCGCGGTGCTGGCCGCCGATCTCGTCGTGGTCGGTCAGCGCCCAGAGCTCGACGCCATTGGCGGCGGCGCGGACAGCCAGTTCTTCGGGGGTCAGGGTGCCGTCGGACACGACGGAGTGACAGTGCAGGTCGGCGTTCAGGATGGAAGACACGTCCCGAATCTTATTCTTTCTTGCATGGGCTTGCAGGGCGCATGGCGACTATCGCAGCCGCTATCGAATCAATAGCATAAAGGACGCGCCCGCGGGCGCTTTCAGCGCTTCTTGCGAAAGGCGAGCCAGGCCGCGACCACGGTGAAGGTGATCACGATCGCCACCAGCACCCAGAAGCCGTGCTTGTCCTCGGCCAGCGGAATGCCGCCCACGTTCATGCCGAACAGGCCGGCCAGGATGTTGATCGGCAGCGCCAGCACCGTCACCACCGTCAGCACGAACAGGCTGCGGCTGGTGTCCTCATTGACGTTGGCGGCGATCTCTTCCTGCAGCAGCTTGATGCGCTCCTGCAGCGCGCTCATGTCGCGCAGCACCACCGAGAACTCCTCGGTCGCGCCGCGCAGCTTCTGGGCGTCGTCCTCGGCCAGCCATTCCGGCGGCTTCTGCAGCAGGCGGAAGAGCGCCCCCGGCTCCGGTGCCAGAAGGCGCTGCAGCCGCACCAGCAGCCGGCGCATCTCGCCGAGCCGGGCGCGCTTGTGGTCGAGGCGGCCGGTCAGCAGCTCGTCCTCGATCGCATCGACGCGGGTGGTCACGCCGCGCACCACGTTCACCAGCACGTCGGCCTGCACCCGCAGCAGGTGCTCCAGCAGCTCGGCGCTCGAGCGCGGCGCGTCGCCCGACTTCACTGCCGTGCGCAGGGCGTCGACCGAGCGCAGCGGCTTGGCGCGCGCCGTCACCACCAGGCGCGGCCCGACGCTGATCCACAGGGTGGAGATGTCCGAGGGCTCGAAGCTGAACTCGAAGTGCACGTCGTTGATGACGGCGATCAGCGAGTCGTCGGCGCGTTCGATGCGGGTCGAATGCATCCCGTCCTTGAGCGTCTCGAAGAAGGTGTCGGAGAGCTGCGCGTGCCGGTGCAGCCAGCGTTCCGCCTGCGCGTGGCTCAGATTGAAGTGCAGCCACAGGTAGGCGCCCTCGGGCGGGGTCTCCTGCGCGAGCCAGGCCACCGCCGCGTTCGAATCGATCGGGCGCGACGACTCCTCGGCCGCCGGGTCGAACAGGTAGCCGCAGATCAGGCCGGCTTCGTCGCCGCCGTACGAGGCGGCTGCAATATCCCGGGGAGAAGACAAGACGGGGCGGTTCAGGAGCTGGAACTCGGAACGGAAGTGCGTGAAATGGGCGTCGCAGCATGCTGGGCGCCGCGTGTGTCAGTGTTGTGACGACGCGGGCGCTGCATTCCGTCTGTCACAAATTCGTCATTCCGAAGGGGCAGCATGGGCGTTTTCCCCCTGATCGAGCCCTCCCATGACGACGTTGCCCAGCACCCTTCGCGACCAGGACGAACTCATGCAGCGCATCGCGCGCGATCTGATCGACGGCTACGACGAAGAACTGGAACTCGAGATCGAGGACCGCAACCTGGAAGAGCTCGAGTCGGGCCAGGTGCCCGACAAGGCAGCGCGCCGGGCCTATTTCAAGGAGCTCTTCCGCCTGCAGGGCGAGCTGGTGAAGCTGCAGGACTGGGTTCAGCACAGCCGGCAGAAGGTCGTGATTCTGTTCGAGGGCCGCGACGCGGCCGGCAAGGGCGGGGTGATCAAGCGCATCACCCAGCGGCTCAATCCGCGCGTCGCGCGCGTCGCGGCGCTACCCGCGCCCAACGACCGCGAGCGCACCCAGTGGTACTTCCAGCGTTACGTGGCCCATCTGCCGGCCGCCGGCGAGATGGTGCTGTTCGACCGCAGCTGGTACAACCGCGCCGGCGTCGAGCGCGTGATGGGCTTCTGCACCGACGACGAATACGAGGAGTTCTTCCGCACCGTGCCCGACTTCGAGCGCATGCTGGTGCGCTCGGGCATCAAGCTCATCAAGTACTGGTTCTCGATCACCGACGACGAGCAGCACATGCGCTTCCTGGGCCGCATCCACGACCCGCTCAAGCAGTGGAAGCTCAGCCCCATGGACCTGGAATCCCGCCGCCGCTGGGAGGAATACACCAAGGCCAAGGAAACCATGCTGGAGCGCACCCACATCGAGGAAGCGCCCTGGTGGGTGGTCCAGGCGGTCGACAAGAAGAAGGCGCGGCTGAACTGCATCACGCACCTGCTCGGCCAGCTGCCCTACCAGGAAGTGCCGCATGCGCCGATCGAGCTGCCCGCGCGCGAGCGCCATGCGGACTACCTGCGCCAGCCGGTGCCGGCTTCGATGTACGTGCCTGAGGTTTACTGAGTACGAACACTCTCGCCAGCTGACGCCCGCGGCGCGGAAGCTGCTAAGGTGCGGGGCCGGATTCCGGCCCACGCAAGCACCATGGCTCGTCGCCCTTCCTCGACCTCTGCCGCCTCGGCGATCACCCGCGCCTACCAGCGCAGCATGAAGGCGCTCACCAACGCCACGCTGCGCAGCGGACGGCGCATCGCGGGCCAGGTGCAGCGCGCGGCCGCCGAGCAGCTCAAGCCGCCGCGCGGCCCCGGCGACTGGCTGGCCGGGGCGGCGCTCGGCCCTGGCGGCGCGCGGCGCTATCACCTGTATCGGCCGCCCGAGGTGCAGCCCGGCGAGCGCCTGCCGCTGCTGGTCATGCTGCATGGCTGCGCCCAGACCGGGCGCGATTTCGCCGCCAGTACGCGCATGAACCTGCTGGCGGCGCGCGAACGCTTCTTCGTGCTCTACCCGGAGCAGGACCGCATGGCCCATCCGCAGGGCTGCTGGAACTGGTACGACCGCCGTTTCGGCAAGGCCGATGCCGAGGCCGCGACGCTGATGGCCGCGGTCGACCAGGCCTGCACCCTGTACCCGGTCGACCGCGACCGCATCGCCGTGGCCGGGCTCTCGGCGGGCGCCGGCATGGCGGTGTTGATGGCCACGCGCTACCCGGTGCGCTTCAAGGCCGTGGCCATGCATTCGGGGGTGGCGCCCGGCGCCGCCCGCTCGCCCGCCACCGCCCTGGGCGCGATGCGCGGGCGCCATGTGCCGCCCATGCCGGCGACCGCGGTCGGCAAGGCCATGGGGGCCGCCGCGGTCTTCACCACGCTGCCGCCGCTGCTGGTCCTGCACGGCGATGCCGATCTCGTGGTCTCGGCCCGCAACGCGCTCAGCGCCGCGGAGGTCTGGGCCACGGCCACCGGCGCACGCCCCGGCATCGAGCGCACGGTGCAGCGCGGCAAGCGTCACGCGATGCGGGTGACCGAGTTCAAGCGCAAGGGCCGCACCTTCGTCATGCTGTGCGAGGTGACGGGACTGGGCCATGCGTGGAGCGGCGGCGCGCCGCGCCTGCCCTTCAGCGACGCGGCCGGGCCCAATGCCTCGCGGCTGATCTGGGCCTTCGCGTCGAAGCAGTTCAAGGCGCTTGCCGCGTCTTAGGACTTGTCAACGCCATGCCCGCCATCGCCTACGACCCCAGCCGCACGGCGCTCCATTCGCCGGAGCGTCACGAGACGCTGTTCGAAGCCGGGCAGCACTACACGCCGACCCAGTGGGCCATCGAAGCATCGCGCCTAGCCTACTACCGTGCCGAGGTCTCGGACGGCGAGCGCCAGCGCCTGGCCGATGCGCTGGCACGCGCCGGCTTCGGCCCGCCCACGCTCATCACGCACACCGATTCCCACAGCTTCGCCTTCGCCGCGCTGCATGCCGACGGCACGGCGCTGGTGTCCTTCCGCGGCACGCAGCCCGACGAGATCCGTGACCTGGCGACCAACCTGCAGGCGAATCAGGTCGACTGGCCCGAAAGCGGCGGCCGCGTGCATGCCGGCTTCGCGCGCTCGGCGCGGGCGCTGCTGCCGGTGCTGCGCGAATGGCTGGAAGAGGGCGAGGGCGCCGGCCGCAAGGCGCTCATCCTCACCGGCCACAGCCTCGGCGCGGCGCTCGCGACGCTGATCGCCACCGTGCTGCCGCCCACCCTGCTGGTCACGCTCGGCTCGCCGCGCGTCGGCAACACGGCCTTCGTGGCCGCGCTGGCCGAGGTCGAGATCCTGCGCCTGGTCGACGGCTGCGACGTCGTCACCCAGTTGCCGCCGGCCTTCTCGCTCTACGCGCATGCGGGGCCGACCAGCTACATCAGCTGCGAGGGCGAGTGCATGCACAACCCCGACGTCGGCTTCATCGAGAGCGACCGCGCCCAGGGACGCGCGCGCTACGTGGTCGACCATGCCTTGAAGCGCGGCGCGGTGCTGCTGCGCGACCTGGCGGACCACGCGCCGATCAACTACGCGCGCGCCTATTTCGGGTGACACCCTCGCCCTTGTTCTGAAATCGGCTGCACGTGCAGCAAATTTGAGAACAGGTGGACCTGTACGCCACCCGGCGTATTTCCGCCCCGTGACCGATTCCGCAGACTCCTCCGTGTCATTCACACCCAGGAGAAGAGTCCCATGCAACAACGTCGCTTCACCCTCAAGGCGCTCACGGCCGCGGTCGCGCTGGCCAGCCTTTCCGCCGTGCCGGCCTTCGCGGCCGACACCATCAAGGTCGGCGTGCTGCACTCGCTGTCGGGCACCATGGCCATCTCGGAGACCGTGCTCAAGGACACGGTGCTGATGGCCATCGACGAGATCAACGCCAAGGGCGGCGTGCTCGGCAAGAAGCTCGAGCCCGTGGTGGTCGACCCGGCCTCCAACTGGCCCCTGTTCGCCGAGAAGACCAAGCAGCTGCTCGGCCAGGACAAGGTCTCGGTGATCTTCGGCTGCTGGACCTCGGTGTCGCGCAAGTCGGTGCTGCCCGTGGTCGAGGAAATGAACGGCCTGCTCTTCTACCCCGTGCAGTACGAGGGCGAGGAACTCAGCAAGAACGTCTTCTACACCGGCGCCGCGCCCAACCAGCAGGCCATTCCCGCGGTCGATTACCTGATGAGCAAGGAAGGCGGCGGCGCCAAGCGCTGGGTGCTGCTGGGCACCGACTACGTCTACCCCCGCACCACCAACAAGATCCTGCGTGCCTACCTCAAGAGCAAGGGCGTGAAGGACACGGACATCGACGAGAAGTACACCCCCTTCGGCCACAGCGATTACCAGACCATCGTGGCCGACGTCAAGAAGTTCTCCTCCGGCGGCAAGACGGCCGTGGTGTCGACCATCAACGGCGACTCCAACGTGCCCTTCTACAAGGAACTCGGCAACGCAGGCCTGAAGGCCAAGGACGTGCCGGTGGTCGCCTTCTCGGTGGGTGAGGAAGAGCTGCGCGGCGTCGACACCAAGCCGCTGGTGGGCCACCTGGCCGCATGGAACTACTTCATGTCGATCAAGAACCCGACCAACACCGCCTTCATCAAGCAGTGGAGCGACTACGCCAAGGCCAAGAACATCGCCGGCCACAAGGACAAGCCGCTCACCAACGACCCGATGGAAGCCACCTACATCGGCATCCACATGTGGAAGCAGGCGGTCGAGAAGGCCAAGAGCACCGACACCGACAAGGTGATCGCCGCCATGGCCGGCCAGACCTTCACCGCGCCCTCGGGCATCGTCTCGAAGATGGACGAGAAGAACCACCACCTGCACAAGAGCGTGTTCATCGGCGAGATCAAAGCCGACGGGCAGTTCAGCGTGGTGTGGAAGACGCCGGGTCCGGTCAAGGCCAAGCCGTGGAGCCCCTATATCGAGGGGAACGACAAGAAGCCGGACTATCCGGCTGGCAAGTCGCTGTAAGGGCAACGAGCGCTGCCCCCTCTCTTGCTCCCTCTCCCCTTGGGGAGAGGGTTGGGGTGAGGGCCAGCGGCGGCAGTGACCGCCGCACCTTTTTGAGCGCCGCTGCCCTCACCCCCGCCCTCTCCCCGCGGGGAGAGGGAGCAAAAGCCCGACCTACGATGCTCCGACGAACACTCCATCGCGTGCTCTGCGCCTCGACGCTGCTGATGGCGCTGGCCGCGCACGCGCTCACCCTCGACGAGGCCCGCGCCATCGCCTCGGGCGACTCCGAGGCCCGCATCGCCGCGCTCAACAAGGCCGTCGCCACCGCCGACGACAAGACCGCCGCCTTCATCCAGGCCATGGCGGACGACGCGGTCAAGTACACCGAGGACAAGGTCTTCCTCATCAAGAACGACAAGGCCTACGACCCCGTCACCGGTGCCGAGCTCAAGCTGCCCGACACGGCCGAGGACGTGGTCAACAACAACCTGATGCGCGGCGCCCTCGATGCCGCGCAGGCCGCGCTCAAGCTCGCGAGCAAGGACGAGGCGGTGCGCGCCGAGGCGGCGCAGGCCCTCTTCAAGGAGCCCGACGAATCCCGCCTGCCG
Organism: Variovorax sp. WS11; assembly: GCF_010499245.1. Lineage (GTDB taxonomy): Bacteria > Pseudomonadota > Gammaproteobacteria > Burkholderiales > Burkholderiaceae_C > Variovorax. The sequence goes on along the minus strand of NZ_JAAGOW010000002.1, from coordinate 993,336 downwards.
CTGGTCGAGAAGGCGCTGGCCGCCGAGACCAACGAGCACATCAAGGCCCAGCTCGAACGGGTTCGCGCCGCCAGCATGCTCAGCAGCACCGACAAGGCCAAGCGCCTCGCGGCCGCGAAGGCGCTGGGCGAAAGCCGCAGCCCCGACACCAAGCTGCTGCTCAACCAGCGGCTGGCCGACGAGACCGAGGCCGACGTCAGGAAGACCATCGAGGCCTCGATCAGCAGCATCGATGGTTCGCTGGTCTGGGGCGACCGCATCAACGCGATCTTCAGCGGCATCAGCCTCGGCTCGGTGCTCTTGCTCGCCGCGCTGGGCCTCGCCATCACCTACGGCCTGATGGGCGTGATCAACATGGCTCACGGCGAGCTGATGATGATCGGCGCCTACGCCACCTATGTGATGCAGGGGATCTTCCAGCGCTACATGCCCGAGTCGCTCTTCGGCTGGTACCTGGTCGCCGCGATTCCCGTCGCCTTCCTCGCCTCGGCGCTGGTGGGCGCGGTGCTGGAGCGCGGCGTGATCCGCTTCCTCTACGGCCGGCCGCTCGAGACGCTGCTGGCCACCTGGGGCATCAGCCTGATGCTGCAGCAGCTGGTGCGCTCGCTCTTCGGCGCGCAGAACGTCGGCGTCGAGAACCCCGGCTGGATGAGCGGCGGCTTCACCATGCTGAGCAACGTCACGCTGCCCTGGAACCGCATCTGCATCATCGTCTTCGCGGGCCTGGTGCTGCTGGCCATGGGCTGGCTGATCGGCCGCACGCGGCTGGGCCTGTTCGTGCGCGGCGTCACGCAGAACCGCCCCATCGCCTCCTGCATGGGCGTGAACACGGCGCGCATCGACACCTACGCCTTCGCGCTGGGCTCGGGCATCGCCGGGCTCGCGGGCTGCGCGCTCTCGCAGATCGGCAATGTGGGTCCCGACCTTGGCCAGAGCTACATCGTCGACTCTTTCATGGTGGTGGTGATGGGCGGCGTCGGCCAGCTCGCCGGCACCGTCTACGCGGCGCTGGGCCTGGGCGTGCTCAACAAGTTCATCGAGGGCTGGGCCGGCGCGGTGCTCGCGAAGATCGCGGTGCTGGTCTTCATCATCATCTTCATCCAGAAGCGGCCGCAGGGCATCTTCGCGGTCAAAGGCAGGAGTGCGGAAGCATGAGTGAGCCGCACGGCCGTTCCGAAGGCGAATACCGCAGCGCGAAGCGCGGAGGTTACCGAATGAGCAGGGTCGCACTACCTTCCAAGGGCCCGCTGCTGAGCGGCAAGGGCTGGACCGCCTTCTTCGTCGCGCTGATTTGCGTTTGCGCGCTGGCGCCGGTGCTCAACCTGCTGGTGCCCGCCGGCAGCGCGCTGCACATGAGCGACTACGCCGTCGCGCTGGTCGGCAAGATCATGTGCTACGCCATCTGCGCCCTGGCCATGGACCTGATCTGGGGCTACACCGGCATCCTCTCGCTGGGCCACGGCCTCTTCTTCGCGCTGGGCGGCTACATGATGGGCATGTACCTCATGCGCCAGATCGGCCGCGACGGCAACTACAAGAGCGAGCTGCCGGACTTCATGGTCTTCCTCGACTGGAAGACGCTGCCCTGGCACTGGACCTTCAGCGACAGCTTCGTCGCCACGCTGGTGCTGATCGTCGCGGTGCCGGGCCTCATCGCCTTCGTGTTCGGCTTCTTCGCCTTCCGCTCGCGCATCAAGGGCGTGTACTTCTCGATCATCACGCAGGCCATGACCTTCGCGGCGATGCTGCTCTTCTTTCGCAACGAGACCGGCTTCGGCGGCAACAACGGCTTCACCGACTTCAAGCGCATCCTGGGCACGCCGATCGCGACGCAGGAGATGCGCATGACCATCTTCGCGCTCACCGGCCTCACGCTGCTCGGCTTCTTCCTGTTCGCCCGATGGCTCATCGGCAGCAAGTTCGGCCGCGTGCTGCAGGCCATCCGCGATGCCGAGTCGCGCGTGATGTTCTCGGGCTACAACCCGCTGCCGTACAAGCTCACGATCTGGGTCATCTCGGCCGTGATGTGCGGCGTGGCCGGGGCGCTCTATGTGCCGCAGGTGGGCATCATCAACCCGGGCGAGATGAGCCCGGCCAACTCCATCGAAATCGCAATCTGGGCCGCGGTCGGCGGGCGCGCCACGCTGGTGGGGCCGATCCTCGGCGCCTTCATCGTCAACGGCGCCAAGAGCTGGCTCACGGTGGCCTACCCGGAGTATTGGCTGTACTTTCTCGGCGCGCTGTTCATCGCCGTCACGCTGTTCCTGCCGAACGGCATCGTGGGCCTGGTGAAGAAATGGGCCTCCAGAGAGCACAAGGCGATGCCCGACGAGGCGCAGCAAACGCCCGCGCAGCGCGCCGTCGCGGTGGAGCAGGGCGCCGAGCCCAGTGCCCTTGCGCCGCTGCCGGTGCAGCCGGAAGGAGCTCGCGCATGACGCCTGATTTGATGGACGCTGGCGCGGAGCGCATCGCGCGGCACAGCCAGCACAGCGACTTCGGCAAGCTCACCGCTTCGGGGGGCCGCGAGGCGGGCTACGGCCGGCATGCGACGCCGGGCGAGGTCGACGTCACGCACGGCCGCATCCTCTACCTCGAGGACGTGAGCGTGAGCTTCGACGGCTTCAAGGCCATCAACAAGCTCTCGCTGGACATCGCGCCCGGCGAGCTGCGCTGTGTGATCGGCCCCAACGGCGCCGGCAAGACCACGATGATGGACATCATCACCGGCAAGACGCGGCCCGACGAAGGCACGGTGTTCTTCGGCAGCACCATCGACCTGCTGCGCCACAAGGAGGCCGACATCGCGCAGCTGGGCATCGGCCGCAAGTTCCAGAAGCCGACGGTGTTCGAGCAGTTGACGGTGTTCGAGAACCTCGAGCTCGCGCTCAAGACCGACAAGGGCGTGAAGTCCTCGATGCTGTTCCGGCTCGACTCCGCGCAGTCGGACCGGCTGGCGGAGGTGTTGCACACCATCCACCTCGAGGACAGCGTCTCGCGTCTGGCCGGCAAACTGAGCCATGGCCAGAAGCAATGGCTGGAGATTGGCATGCTCTTGATGCAGGACCCGAAGCTGCTGCTGCTGGACGAGCCCGTGGCCGGCATGACCGACGAGGAAACGGCGCGCACGGCCGAGCTCTTCCTGAAACTCAAGGGCAAGCATTCGCTGATGGTGGTGGAACACGACATGAGCTTCGTGCGCACCATCTCGGAGATCGTGACGGTGCTGTGCGACGGGTCCGTGCTGGCGCAGGGCACGCTGGACGAGGTGCAGGCGGACGAGCGCGTGATCGAGGTCTACCTGGGGCGCTGATCCGCTTCGAGAACACACCCATGCTCAAAGTCAAGAACATCCACCAGTACTACGGCGGCTCCCACATCCTGCGCGAGGTGAGCCTCGAAGCGCACGCCGGCAAGGTCACGGTGCTGCTCGGCCGCAACGGCGTGGGCAAGACCACGCTGCTCAAGTCGCTGATGGGCCTGGTGCCGATCAAAAGCGGCAGCATCGAGTTCGACGGTGCCCCGATCCAGAAGAAGACGCCCTACGAGCGCGCCCGTGCCGGCATGGGCTTCGTACCGCAAGGCCGGGAGATCTTTGCGCGCCTCACGGTCGAGGAAAACCTGCGCATGGGCCTGGCCTACCGTCCGGCCGGCACGCCCATCCCCACTGAGCTCTTCGAGCTGTTCCCGGTGCTCAAGCAGATGCTCAACCGCCGGGGGGGCGATCTCTCCGGCGGGCAGCAGCAGCAACTCGCGATCGCGCGGGCGCTGGCGCCCAAGCCCAAGCTGCTGATCCTCGACGAGCCCACCGAAGGCATCCAGCCCAGCATCATCAAGGACATCGGCCGCGTGATCCGCATGCTTGCCGACCGCGGCGACATGGCGATCGTGCTGTGCGAGCAGTACTACGACTTCGCGCAGGAACTGGCCGACGACTACCTGGTGATGGAGCGCGGCGAGGTGATCGCACGCGGCCTGGGCAAGGACATGGAAGCGCAGGGCGTGCGCCAGCTCGTGGCGATTTGAACCGCCTTCGGGCATAGGCCCGCCAAGGCGCTACGCTCGGGGCTGTTGCCACAGCCCGGGCCAACGCGCCACCACCATGCACCGCCTGCGGACTTCGTCCATTGAGCCTTCGGGGAGCCTTCCGTGGAGGCGCTGATCACCCTGATGATCGACCACGCCATCGCGGTGGTCTTCGCCGTGACCTTCGCCGCCCGCGTGGGCCTGCCCGTGCCGGCCGCGCCGGTACTGGTGGTGGCCGGCGGCATCGCGGCCATCGCCGAGCCGGTGCTGCTCTTCGCCATGGTCGGCGCCGCGCTGGTGGCCAACGTGCTGGGCGACGCCATCTGGTTCTACACGGGCCGCATCTACGGCTACCACTTCATGCGTCTGCTGTGCAAGATCTCGATCTCGCCCGACTCCTGCGTGCGGCGCAGCGAGTCGCTGATCACGCGCTGGGGCGGCTTGTCGCTGGTGGCAGCCAAGTTCGTGCCGGGGGTGTCGGTGGTGGCGCCACCGATGGCGGGGGCCCTGGGCATGTCCTCCTGGCGCTTCCTGGCCTTCGAGATCCTGGCCGCGCTGCTGTGGGCCGGCGTCTTCCTCGCGCTGGGCTGGCTGTTCCGCGAGCAGATCCAGGCCGTGCTCGATGCGCTGGCCAACGCCGGCGGCGTCGCCACTGCGGCGCTGGTGGTGGTGGTGGCCGCAATGCTGGTACGGCGCTGGTGGCGCCGCCGCGCCTTCCTCAGGACCACCAGCATGCCGCGCGCCACCATCGGGGAGCTGGTCACGCTGATGACGCGCGAGCCGCCACCCATCGTGATCGACGTGCGCGGCGAGGCAGGCATCCAGGTCGACCCGCGGCGCATTCCCGGCGCGCTGCCGATCCCGCTCAAGGCGCTGCAGCAGCGGCGTGCTGAGCTGCCCTTCGAGAGCGGCGAGCAAGAGATCATTCTCTATTGCAGCTGCCCCAACGAAGTCTCGGCCGCCCTGGCCGCGCAGGCCCTGGTGGCGCGCGGGTTCAAGCGCGCACGGCCGCTGGCCGGCGGGCTGGAGGCCTGGGTCGAGGCCGGGCATCCGACCGCGGCCCATTGAGGCCTCAGCGGGTCAGGAGTTGCAGCAGCGTGTTGGCGACGACCACCGTCGCCTTGCGCAGTTCGTCCAGCGGCACGCGCTCGTCGGCGCGATGGCCGTTGGCTTCGAGCAGCGTCTCGGGGCCGGCGCCGTACATCACGGTGGGGATGCCGGCCTCGCTGTAGAGGCGCGCATCGGTGTAGAGCGGCACGCCGATGGGCGTCACCGGCTTGCCCATCACGGCGCTGGCCTCGCGGCACATCAGCTCGGTGAGTTCCTTCGCACCGGGCGCGGGCGCAAAGGGGCGCGCCAGCAAGATGCGGCGGGTCTGGACCGTGATGCCGGGCAGCGCGCGGCAGGCCTCCTCGATCACGCCGCGCAGCTCGGCCTCCACCGCCTCGGACGATTCCTCGGGGACGATGCGCCGGTCGATGCGCAGGCTGAGCCGGTCGGCCACCACGTTGGTGTTGATGCCGCCCTCGATCAGCCCGACCACCAGGGTCGGGTGCGTGATGCCGGGCGTCTGCGAGGGGCGGCCGGCGAGGGCATCGCGATGCCGATAGAGCGCGGGGAGCAGCGTGGCGGCGGCCTCGATCGCGTCATGGCCGGTGTCGGGCCGCGCGGCATGGGCGGACTTGCCGCGCAGCGTCACTTCCATATGCAGGCAGCCGTTGTGGGCGACCACCACATGGTGCGAGAAGGCGGCCGAGAGCACGTAGTCGGGCCGGCTCAGGCCCTGCGAAAGAATCCAGCCCGGGCCGGTCATGCCGCCCGTTTCCTCGTCATAGGTCAGGTGCAGCTCGACCGTGCCGCCCAGCGCCGCGCCATCGGCGGCGAGCTGCTTGAGCGCGCGCAGCGCGAAGGCGTAGGTCGTGAAGTCCGACTTGGAGACGGCGGCGCCGCGGCCGTAGAGCCAGCCATCGCGCACCTCGCCGCCATAGGGGTCGACGCTCCAGCCTTCGCCGGGCGGCACCACGTCGCCGTGCGCGTTGAGCGCCACCACGGGGCCTTCGCCGAAGCGTTCGCGCACGATCAGGTTGGTCGCGCTGCGCATGCCGTGCTCGGCCGCGAATTCGGCCGGCACGGGATGCCGCTCGACCTCGAAGCGCATGGCCTCGAGCAGGCCGGCGCTGAGCTCCGCATGCGGCGCGCAGTCCCCGGGCGGATTGTCGGAAGGACACTGCACCAGCCGGGCGAGCGTGCGCACCTGCTCGTCGAAATGCGTGTCGATGAAGTGGCGCAGGCTCGCGCGTGCGGGATCGTGGTCGGTCATGGGCATCAGAGAAAGGGTCATCAGAGAAAGGGTCATCAGAGAAAGCGGTCGATGCGAAACGGGTTGATGTCGATGTCGGTGCGGCCGTGCGCGATCAGGTCGGCGACAAGCTTCGCCGTGATGGGCGCCAGCGTGTAGCCGTTGGAGGTCACGGCGTTGTAGAAGCCCGGCACGCCGGGCACCTCGCCGAGGATCGGCGCGCCGTCGATGTTCACGTTCATGCCGGCCCAGCAGCGCACCATGTGCAGCCCGCTCACGGCCGGCAGCACGCGGCGCGCCACCCACAGGTTGCCTTCGATGCTGCTGCGCTCGGCGCGGTTGAGGCGCATGTCCGGGTGGAAGGCCGCGGTCCAGCCGCCGCCGATCAGCAGGCCGCCGCTGGCCGCCTGCTTGAGGCTCAGGTGCCGGTCGGCATGCGCGATGAGGTGATCGACCAGCGGCGGCGCGGGCTCGGTCACGATCATCTGCAGCGGCGCGCCCTGCACGGGGATCTTCACGCCCAGCATCGCGCCCACCGCGCTCGACCAGGCGCCGCTCGCATTGACGATGCGGCCGGCGCGGATCGTGCCGCGCGAGGTGCGGACCTCGAAGCCCGCGCCCTCGCCGGGCAGCCGCTCGATGGCCTGGACGTCGCAGCCGCGCAGCAGGCTGGCCCCCTGTTGCTGCGCGCGCCGCGCCACCGCGTAGGTGGCGCGCAGCGGATTGATCTTGCCCTCCATCGGGCAGAGCTCCGCGCCCAGCAGCTCGCCGGACAGGGCGGGCGACAGCCGGCGCAGCGCGGCGCCGTCGATCACCTCGGCCTCGATGCCGTGGCTGCGCTCCAGCGCGGCCTTGGCCTCGAGGAAGCGCATGCCGGCCTCGCTGTCGGCCACCATCAGGCCGCCGGTGATCTTGATCTCCAGATCCTCGCCGCAATCGGCCTCGATCTGCTGCCAGAGCTTCACGGACATGGGGCCGAGGGGCAGCGTGGCCGCGGCCGGGCCGCCGCCGGCCTGCGCCCGGGCGCCGAAGTCGAAGGACAGCAGCTGCACATGCAGGCTGCCCGCGTTGGCGCCCGAGGCCTGCAGGTTGATGTCGTCGCGGTCGACCACCGTCACCTCCTGACCGGCTTGCGAGAGGTAGTAGGCGAGGCAGGAGCCCAGCACGCCGGCGCCGATCACCAGCACCTCGGTGCGCATCGGCGCGAAAGTTGCGACCACCACCGGCCGCGCGAGGTTGGGCGTGATCGCGGGCTTGTGGCCGCCCCATTCGGGCTTCTCGAAGCCCAGCGCGCCGGCCGGCACCGGCTTGGCGGGTGGCCGGGGTGCGAAGTACTGCTCGACCTCGGGCGGCCTGCCCGTCAGCTCGCCGACCAGGCGGGCGGCGGTCACGGCGCAGTAGCGACCCTGGCAGCGCCCCATGCCGAGGCGCGTGTTGCGCTTGAGCGCGGCCAGCGTGTCGCGCCCGGCGCGGATCTGCTCGCGTACGTCGCCGAAGCGGATTTCTTCGCAGCGGCACAGCAGGGTGTCGTCGGGAATCTCCGCCAGGCGCACTCGTGGCGCCGCGTAGAGCGACCACAGGGCCCTCTGGAAGCGCTCGGCCTGTTGCAGCCGGCCGAGTGCCTCGGCAGGCTCGGGCGCCTGCAAGCCCAGGTTGCGCGCGGCCGCGGCGCCGGCCAGCTCGCCGCGCGCCAGGGCCACGCGCGAGCCGCCCAGGTCCGCGCCGTCGCCGGCCACGAACACGCCGGGCAGGCTGGTCGCGCCTTCCTCGCGCGTGACTGTGGCGGGGTAGCCCAGGTGCCGGTCCGCCAGCCGATGCTCGCAGCCCAGCATGCGGGCCAGCTCGGTGGAGGGGATGAAGCCGTAGCCGAGGCACAGCGTGTCGGCTTCGAAGCGTTGCGCGGTGCCGGGAACTGCGCGGCCCTGCGCATCGAGGCGCATGGTCTGCACGGCCTGCAACCGGCCGGGGCCTTCCGCGGCAAGCACCGCCGTGCCCCAGATCAGCGGCACGCCATGCGCACGCAGCCGACGCAGGTAGCGCCAGCCGTCGCGCAACAGGTCGGGGGCGGTGCGCGCGGCGGTCCACACCTGCCGCCACTGGCGTGGTGAAGGCCGCGCAGCCGATTCGAGCACCGCCACCACCTCGGCGCCGCCGGCCAGCAGCTCGGCGGCCAGCTGCAGGTTCAGCGGCCCGTTGCCGGCGATCAGCACGCGCTGGCCCGGCGCCACGCGGTAGGCGCGCGCCAGCGTCTGGCCGGCGCCGGTGGTCATCACGCCGGGCAGCGTCCAGCCGGGGAAGGGGACCGGCCGCTCGTAGGCGCCGGGGGCGATCACCAGCTGGCGGCAGTCGATCACCTGGGCCTGGCCGCCGACGAGCGCGCCGATCTCGTTCGGCGAAAAGGCGGCCCAGGCCTGGGCGTCCTGCTCGATCGCGACGCCGGCCGCGAGCGCCTCGCGTTCGAGCGCGAGGCCGTCCGCGAACTGGCGATCGGCAGGCGTCGCGGCCTGGTGCGAGGGCGCCAGCGGCTTGTAGAACTGGCCGCCCGATTGAAGGCGTTCGTCCAGCACCAGCACGCCAGCCCCGGCCCGGCGCGCGGCGAGCGCTGCCGACAGGCCGGCCGGCCCGGCGCCGATCACCAGCAGGTCGACCTCGCGCCGTGCCGGCTCCATCGCCGCCTCGGGCCCCAGCGGCTGCAGCGGGTCCTCGGGCGTGCCCGCCGGCATGGCCGAGCGCACCTGCTGCCCCTCGGCCACCTTGGTCAGGCAAGCGCGCTGGCTGGCGCGGCCATCCACCGTCACCAGGCAGTCGAAGCAGGCGCCCATGCCGCAGTACAGGCCGCGGCGCTCGCCGCCGCGGGTGTGGCGCAACTCGCGGATGCCGCTGGCGGCCAGGGCGGCGGCGAGTGTTTCGCCCTCCAGGCCCTCCACCGGCTTCCCGTCGTACCAGAAGCGCACAGGGCGCCCGGTCGCGGTCATCGAAGGGTGGCTCAGTCGGGCGCTCATGGGCAAAAAGAAGAAAAAAGGAGGTTGACGGCATTCAGTGTATACGTATACTGAACGTATACAAATACATCCGCCACCCGATTTTTCACCCAGGACCGGCCCATGACAGCATTCCGAGGCACCTACACAGTGCTCATCACCCCCATGACCGCCGACGGCCGGCACGTCGATGTGCCGGCCCTGAAGAAGCTGGTCGACTGGCAAATCGAGGAGGGCATCCACGGGCTGATCCCGCTGGGCAGCACCGGGGAGTTCCTGTCGCTGACGCCCGAAGAGCGCCAGCTGGTGATCGAAACCTGCGTCGGCACTGCTGCAAAACGCGTGCCCGTGCTGATCGGCACCGGCGCCGAGTGGACCGACGAATGCGTGCGCCTGAGCCGCGAGGCCGAGGGCATGGGTGCCGACGGCGTGATGATCATCCCGCCCTACTACAGCACGCCCACCGACGACGAGCTGTTCGAGCACTACCGCAAGGTGGGCGAGGCGATCGGCATTCCGATCATGGTCTACAACAACCCCGCCACCGCCAACGTGGACCTCAAGCCCGAACTGGTCGCGCGCCTCTCGCGCATCGACAACTGCAGGTACATCAAGGAGTCCACGCTCGAGGTCACCCGCGTGCGCGACATCATCGAGCTGTGCGGCGACCGCATGACGGTCTTCGCCGGCATCCTCGGCTACGAATCCTTCTGGCTCGGCGCTCAGGGCTGGGTGGCCGTGTGCTCCAACCTGATCCCGAAGATGTCGGCACGCCTCTTCGAGCTGGTGGCCGACGAGCGTGACATGCCCGCGGCGCTGGCGCTCTACAAGAAGATGCTGCCGATCGTGCGGTGGGTCGGCGGCCATCGCTACGTCGCGGCTTCCAAGGACGGGCTCACGATGATGGGCCTGCCGGTCGGCAAGCCGCGCGCCCCACGCCTGCCGCTGCCGGCGGCCGATGCGGCCGACCTGCGCCGCGCGCTCGAGCGCCTCGAGCTCCTCGACTCCATCCGCGCCTGAGCGCCAGGCGTGCCCGTTCGGCCCGTCCCCTTTCGTCGTCTCGTTCATTTCCCGAAGGACATCACCATGAAACTGCTTCCCGCTCTCGCGTCGGCAACGGCTCTCTTCCTCCTGGCCACGGGCGCCGCTCAGGCGCAGGCCTGCAAGTCGCCGGTGCCCGACTCCGCGCTCGTCAAGAAGGGCACGTTGGTGATGTCGGTCAACCCGACGCTGCCGCCGTTGCAGTTCGTCGACCAGACGGGCGCGCTCAAGGGCATGCGGGTGGAGCTGGGCGAGGCGATCGCCAAGCGCCTGTGCCTGACGCCCGAGTACGTGCGCATCGAGTTCTCGGCCATGATCCCGGGCCTGCAGGCCGGCCGCTGGGATGTCATCAACACCGGCATCTTCTACACGGAAGAGCGCGCCAAGCTGATGCAGATGCTGATCTACGAGGACCAGGCCATCAGCATCAGCACCGCCAAGGGCAACCCGCTGAAGATCGCCAAGCCCGACGACCTGTCGGGCAAGAGCATCGGCGTGGAGATCGGCGGCTTCGAGGAGCGCAAGGCGCGCGAGCTCGACAAGCAGCTCACCGACAAGGGCATGAAGGGCATGACCATCCGCACCTTCGAGAACTTCGCGATGGCCTTCCAGGCGCTGCGCGCGGGCCAAGTCGAGGTGGCGCTGTCGATCGACTCCACCGGCGCCGAATACCAGAAGCGCGGCGACTTCGACCGCGTGCTGCACGGCCTGTTCCCGACCCCGGTCGCGCTGGCCACCCGTAACCGCGAGCTCGCCGCTGCGATGGCCAAGGTGCTCAACGACATGAAGGCCGACGGCAGCTTCCAGAAGCTCTTCGACCAGTACGGCGTGAAGACCTTCGAGGGCGCGGTGAGCGTCAAGGGCCCGGCGGGCTGAGCGAAGGAATCACCATGGGACAAGGCTGGAGCTGGCCGGGATTCACCGACTACCTGTTCAACCCCTACCTGCTGAGCGGCGCGGTGACCACGCTGTGGCTCACGCTGGCCGCCATTGCCGGCGGGCTGCTGGTGGGCTGCGCGCTGGCCCTGGCCCGCCTGTCCAGCCGCCGCTGGCTCAACGCGCCGGCGCACTTCTACATCTGGGTGTTCCGCGGCACGCCGCTCCTGGTGCAGCTGATCATCATCTACACCGGGCTGCCGCAGATGGGGCTGAAGCTCTCGGTCATCGAGTCCGCCCTCCTCGGGCTGATCCTCAACGAGGCGGCCTACCTGGCCGAGATCGTGCGCGGCGGCATCCAGTCGATCCCGGTGGGGCAGACCAACGCGGCGCGCGCGGTCGGCTTCAGCAACGCGCAGACCATGCGCTACATCGTCCTGCCGCAGGCCATGCGGCTGATCGTGCCGACGCTGGGCAACAGCATCAACGGCCTGCTCAAGACCACCTCGATCACCTCGGTGATCTCGATGGAGGAGCTGCTGCGCCGCACCCAGGTGCTGATTCAGGAGAAGTTCATGGTGCTCGAGCTGTTCCTGGTCGCGGCCCTCTACTACCTGTTGATGACCACCGCCTGGGACTTCGTGCAGCGCCGCATCGAACGCCACTACGGCCGCGCCTACGGCAATGCGACCGGACCGGCCGCGCCGCCGCCCGACGCCCTGCTCGAGCAACGTTAGGACCCATAAAGATGAGCCGCTACGACCTGATCCTGCGCAACGCCGACATCGCCACCGTCGGCGACCGCTACCGCGCCGACATCGGTGTGCGCGAGGGCCGCATCGCCGCCATCGCGCAAGACCTCGAGGGCAGCGCCGCACGCGAGATCGACGCCGCGGGCCGGCTGGTGACGCCCGGCGGCGTCGACGGCCACTGCCACTTCGACCAGCCCACCAGCGACGGCTCGCGCTTCGCCGACGACTTCTTCACCGGCACGCGTTCCGCGGCATGCGGCGGCACCACCACCGTGCTGCCCTTCGCTGCCCAGCAGAAGGGCCACGGCCTGCAGGCCGCGGTCGACGACTACCACCGCCGCGCCGAGGGCAAGGCGGTGATCGACTACGCCTTTCACCTGATCGTGTCCGATGCCACCCGCGACGTGACGCAGCGCGAGTTGCCGGCGCTGATCGAGAAGGGCTACACCTCCTTCAAGATCTATATGACCTACGACGACCTCAAGCTGGACGACCGGCAGGTCCTCGAGGTGCTCGCCGCCGCGCGCCGCCACGGCGCGATGACCATGATCCACGCCGAGAACAGCGACTGCATCGCCTGGCTCACCGAGCAACTGCTCGATGCCGGCCTCACGGCCCCGCGCTACCACGCGAGCTCGCGCCCGATGGCGGTGGAGCGCGAGGCCACGCACCGCGCGATCGCGCTGGCCGAGCTGGTGGACACGCCGATCCTGATCGTGCACGTGTCCGGGCGCGAGGCCGTCGAGCAGATCCACTGGGCGCGCGGGCGCGGCCTGCCGATCCATGCCGAGACCTGTCCGCAGTACTTGTTCCTGAGCGCCGAAGATTTGGGTATCGACGAGAACGACCCGATGCACGGCGCCCGCTGCATCTGCAGCCCGCCGCCGCGCGACAAGGCGAACCAGCCTTTCATCTGGAACGGCCTGGCCAGCGGGCTCTTCACCATCGTCTCCTCCGACCATGCGCCCTTCAACATGAACGGGCCCGACGGCAAGCGGGTGGCGGGCGACAACCCCTCCTTCGACCGCATCCCCAACGGCATTCCGGGCGTGGAGACGCGGCTGCCGCTCCTGATGAGCGAGGGCGTGCTGGCCGGGCGCATCGACGTCCACCGCTTCGTCGAGCTCACCTCCACCAACCCGGCGCGGCTCTACGGCCTCTATCCGCGCAAGGGCACCATCGCGGTCGGCAGCGACGCGGACTTCGTGGTGTGGGACGTCTTCGGCGAGGGCCAGGAAAAGACCATCGCCAACGACATGCTCCACCACGCCGCCGACTACACCCCCTACGAGGGCATGAAGCTGCGTGCCTGGCCCGGCATCACCGTCTCGCGCGGGCGCGTGGTCTGGCAAGACGGCGAGTTTCGTGCCGAGCCCGGCTCCGGCCAGTTCCTGCCCTGCCTGCGGCCGCGGGCGCCGAACGCCGGCAACCCGCTGCAGAAATGGCTGTGAGGCCGGCCGGTGCGGCGCCGCGGGCCTGATAAGCTTTTCCGGCTCCACGTGGAGTTCGCTTCCTTCCCTCGCATGCCAAGCCTTCCCAGTCCGGCGCAGCCCGCCACCATCACGATCGCGCCGCTGGAGGTGCGTTCCGCCAGCTTGGCCGAGCAGGCCTACGAGCGGCTGCGCCAGCTCATCCTCGACCGCCAGATCTCGGCCGGCAGCCCGCTGCAGGAAGCCCGTCTGGCCGAGGACCTGCGCATCTCCCGCACGCCGATGCGCGAGGCGCTGGTGCGGCTGGCGGGCGAGGGCCTGCTGGTGCGGCGCGATGCCCGCTCCTACGCCGTGCGCGCGCTGGGCACCAAGGAATACTTCGACTGCATGCGCGCGCGCGAGGTGATCGAATGCGAGGCCATCGCGCTGGCCGTCGGCAAGATCACCGATGCCGAGATCCAGACGCTGGAGGCCGACATCCGCGCCCTGCACGAAGGCGAGCACAGCGAGATCGAGCACTTCCATCTGGACGACCGCTTTCACCTGCTGATCGCCAACGCCAGCGGCAACGTGGTGTTCCCGCGCCTGGTGGAGGAGCTGCGCGTCAATGCGCGGCTGTTCCGCCTGCACAGCCCGCTGCACCGCCAGCGCGAGAACCACGACGAGCATGGCGCGATCGTCGAGGCGCTGCGCGCCCGCGACCCGGAGCGCGCGCGCGACGCGATGCGCGCGCACCTGCGCAGCCTGCAGGAAGATGTGAAGCGCGCGCTCATCGAGTGAGCGGGTCTTCGTCCTGCATGCCCAGCGGCGGCGCCACCTCTTCCAGCGGCTTGCGCTCCGCGTCCACCGCCCAGCGCAGCGCCATCAGCCCGGCGATGACTACCAGAGCGGCCCCGATCGCATAGCCGATGGCCACCGCGCCGCGGCTGCCGGTCTCGATCAGCGCGCCGAAGAGCACCGGCGCCACGAAGCCGCCCGCGCCCGTACCCACTGCGTAGAAGATCGCGATCGCGATCGCGCGCATCTCCAGCGGGAACACCTCGCTCACCGTCAGGTAGGCCGAGCTGGCCGCCGCCGAGGCCAGGAAGAACACCGCCGACCAGGCCAGCGCCTGGCTGCGCGCATCGAGCCAGCCCTGCATGAAGGCCCAGCCCGTCAGCGCCAGGCCCAGGCCCGAGCACACATAGGTCAGCGCGATCATGCGCCGGCGCCCGACGTGGTCGAACAGCGGCCCCAGGATCAGCGGCCCCAGCACATTGCCCAGCGCGAAGGGAAAGATGTAGAGCGCCACGCGGCCCTCCGCAACGCCGTGGAAGCGCGTCAGCACCAGGGCATAGGTGAAGAAGATCGCGTTGTAGAAGAAGGCCTGCGAGATCATCAACGCCAGTGCCACCGCGCTGCGCTGCGGGTAGCGCCGCACCAGCACCTGCGCAACCTCGCGCCAGCCCGCGGTGGCGCGCCGGCCGTAGTGCACGCGGCCCAGGGGCTCGAGCAGCGTCCCGCGCTGCGCGCTGACCTCGGCCTCGATGGCCGCGACGATGCGCTCCGCCTCCTCGGCGCGGCCATGCGCGATCAGCCAGCGCGGACTCTCGGGCACGTGGCGCCGCACCAGCAGGATCGCCACCGCCAGCAGCGCGCCCAGCCCGAAGCCCGCTCGCCAGCCCCACACCGGCCCCAGAACCTGCGGGTCGAGCAGCACTAGGCTCAGCCCTGCGCCCAGCGCCGCGCCGATCCAGAAGCTGCCGTTGATCGCGAGGTTGACGCGCCCGCGCACCCGCGCCGGAATCAGCTCGTCGATGGCCGAGTTGATGGCCGCGTACTCGCCGCCGATGCCCAGCCCGGTCGCGAAGCGGCACAGCGCGAAGAAAGCGAAGTCGGGAGCGAAGGCGGTGGCCAGCGTGGCCAGCGCGTAGACCGCGAGCGTGATGAGGAACAGCTTCTTGCGTCCCAGCCGGTCGGTGAGCCGGCCGAAGAGCAGGGCGCCGATCACCGCGCCGCCGATGTAGAGCGAGCCCGACCAGCCGATCTGCGCTGCGCTCAGCGCCAGCGTGTCGGGCCGCTCCAGCACGCCGCCGATGGAGCCGACCAGCGTGACCTCCAGCCCGTCCAGCACCCAGGCGATGCCCAGCGCCAGCACCACGCGCCAGTGCCAGCGCGACCAGGGCAGGCGGTCGAGGCGGGCCGGGATGTCGCTGTGGACACCGGTCATCGGGTCGGCTTTGCGGGGCAGGGCATGCCCGCGAGCCTAAACCCGGCCGCAAGGCGCGCCTGTAGTCGCATGCCCCATGTGCGGGGCCCGGCCTCGCGCAGCTTCGGTTCGTCTACGCGTTTTTAGAAGACGCCGAACACCTTCAGCAGGATGATGACGCCGATCGGCACGCCGCAGAGCCAGAGGATGATGCTTTTCATGGAGGTCTCCTGTGAGTTCGAAGCCGAATCCTGAGCTGCGTCCCGCGCCCGGCGCGACGGAAAAAACCGGGCAGCCGGGTAGGGGAGGGAGCGTGCGGATGTCGGATTTCATCCCCCGCTGCCGTGGACAAGCTTGTGGAAAACTCTGCGAACAAGTCGCGGAACCCTTGTCCTGCAAAGGTTTGCACTGCATTGCCCATGGAAGCAGCAGTCGCCGTGGTCTCGGTATTTGCCGTGCTGCTGTCCTGCACCACGCGTCTGCCGAGCGATCGTTGCACTTCAGCGCCAGTCGGCGGCCAGGAGGGGTGCCAGGTTGTTCTGGTAGGCTTGCGGCAATGTCGTCTGCCCCGCCGCCGGCGGCACGAAGCTGGCCATCGCCTGCACCAGGTTCTGCACCTGGGTGTCGATCAGCACATGGCCGTCGCTGGTCCGGAACTCCTCGACCTGGTAACCGCTCCCCGCATACCAGCTGTTGAGGGTGAGCTTGTCCTCGGTGCCGATGATGCTCACCTCGAGGTTGTTGCCCACTTGCCTGAACCACAGCTGGTCGGCCGTGATCCCGCTGGCGAACTGCACCACGTCCTTGTTCCCTGCGGTGGCGTCGTCTTCGATGATCGTGTCACGGCCCTGGCCACGCGCCATGCGGTAGGTGTCGTTGCCGGCGCCGCCGATCAGGGTGTCGTTGCCGGCGCCGCCGTCGAGCGTGTCGTTGCCCGCACCGCCGGTGAGCATGTTGCTGCTGGCGTTGCCCGTCAGGGTGTCGTTGTGGCTGCTGCCGAGCAGGCGCTCGATGTTCAGCAGCGTGTCGGTGCCGGAGCCGCCCGTGACCTGGGCACCGGTGGCGGCCAGGCTGACGGTTACGGCCGCGGCGCTGTAGTGGTAGGAGGCGGTGTCGGTGCCGCTCGCGCCGTCGAGGACGTTGTCGCCGGCGTTGGCGGTCAGCACGTTCGCGAGTTCATTGCCCGTGGCGTTGATGTTGTCCCGGCCTGACAGCCACAGATGCTCGAGGTTCTGGCCCAAGGTCCAGGAGACGGAGGATGCGATCGTGTCGATGCCTTCGTTGGCCAGATCGATCACGACGTCGCCCGCGGTGTCGACGACATACATGTCGTTGCCGGCGCCGCCGCTCATCACGTCCTCTGCAGCGCCTGCGTCGAGCGTGTCGTTGCCGGCAAGGCCCTCCAGTGTGTCGCTGCCGGGGGTGCCGTTCAAGGTGTCGTTGCCGGGGGTGCCGCGGATGAGCGGACCCGAAGCGACCTTGGCGAGGGTCTCGATCTGGGCGGTATTCCAGGCCGTGCCGTCGGCAAAGCGGATCTGGTCGATCCGGTAGCCGCGCATGACTTCGCCAAATCCAAACTGGTAGTTGACCGTGATCCTGTCGCTACTGCCTTTCAACCCGAGCGTCATATGGCCGACGTCCGAGCGAGACACCACGATGTCGCTGGCCGCAATGCCGGCATCGAACTCGATCGCATCCAGCCGGCCCGGGCTGGTGTCGTAGGCCATGATGGTGTCCTGGCCCCAGCCACGGGCGAAGCGGTAGCTGTCGCTGCCGGCACCACCATTCAGGTAGTCATTGCCAGCACCTCCCTCGAGGATGACGATGAGCGAACCCCAACCTCCTGACATCTCGTATTCGCCGGGTGAGACCTCAGCGCAAACAGTTGGAACAGATGCATTTATCGCGATCGCGATAAGGGCAAACCTCAGAGTGGTGCGAAAAGTGGTGTGCATGTCCCGAGTTGGCGATGCCGAACCGGACGCAGTGTGAAGTTCTCGTGAAGTTGCGCGGCGACCGGAGCAACGCACCGAATTGCTTCCAATGGCCCGGCGCGATGCAGCGCGAGCCGGAGACCCGCTTAGACAATGTCTACAAAAAGTCGGACCCGTCGGCGCTCGTTGGCCCGGCGCGGCTCACCACTGGTTGCGCAGCTCCCGCAGCTTGATGAACACGGTCTTCGGATCCGGCTTCTCGGGCAGATCGGGGAAGACCTCGCGCAGCGCGGCGATCACGCTCGGGCTGGACAGGCGCAGGAAGGTGTTGATCTGCTGTTCCTCCTGCAGCGTCGTGACCTGGGCCTTCGCCGGGTCTTGGCCCGTTACCTCGGGCAGCAGCGCGCCGGCGGCAGCGTTGTCGGGCTCGCGCGCGAGGGTGAAGCGCAGGTTGTTCTCGATGTAGTCGTGGCCCGGGTAGACGCGCGTTTCGGCGGGCAGCTTGGCGAGCTGCTCGACGAAGGTGGTGTACAGGTCTTCCGGATTGCCGCCGTTGTGGCAGTTGCCGGCACCGGCGTTGAACAGCGTGTCGCCGGAGAACAGCGCCGGCGTCTCGGTGTGGGAGCGCAGGCAGATGTGGCACATCGTGTGGCCGGGCGTGTCCATGCATTCGAGCTCGACGGTCTTGCCGACCTTGATCACGTCGCCGGCCTTGACGCCGCGGTCCACCCCGGCGATGCGGGAGCCCGCGCGGTGGTGCGCGATCACCTTGGCCCCGGTCGCCGCGACCACCGCCGCGTTGCCGCCGGTATGGTCGTGGTGCTCATGCGTGTTGAGAATCTGGGTGATCTGCCACCCCTTCTCCCGAGCCGCGGCCAGGCATTTCTGGTGATCCAGGGGATCGATCGCGAGGGCCTCGCCGCTCTCGGGGCAGGCGATCAGGTAGTTGTAGTTGCGGTAGGCGTTGCCGGTCCAGATGCGCTCGACGATCATGGGGTACTCCTGGTGTCGATGGGGCGAGCGGCAAGCATACGAGAACCGCGCTCCGCCACAAACGCGCCCTGCATCGCGCCCTACACCGCCCAGATCCGCGGCGCCGCGCCCTGCATCTGCCACAGCTCGGCGCGCCAGGCGAGCCACACCTGCCGCAGCAGCTGCATCGCGGGCTCGACCACCGGCGCCAGCACGCGCAGCACGATCACCTCGCCCGTGGGGCTGGTCGCGCCCGCGCTGTCGCGCAGCGGGTGGGCCTCGATCAGCGAGCGCGCCCGCTCCAGCGCCGCCTCGCGCCGCGCCCGCGCGATCGGCGACCCGGCGACGAAGAAGATCGAGGCCAGGCAGCGATGCCCGGCGAGGCCCAGCGGACCGTCGAGCAGCCGGTAGTCTGCCGCGTCGATGCGCCCGCGCTCCAGCCATGCGCCCGGCATCTCGATGTGCTGCTGCAGCGTGCCACGCTCGAAGGGCTTGCCCGCGTGGGGCAGGCCCAGCGCCGCGAGGTCCCAGCCGATCAGCTCGGCCCCTTCGGCCGGTCGCATGACCAGCCGGTTCTCCGCGCGGCAGCCGCTGAAGCAGATCGCCTCCAGCGGCAGCCACTCGAGCCGCGCGCCGGGCTCGAGCAGGAGCTCGGTGCGCTGCAGTGCCAGCTCGCCGTCCGAGCGGTAGAAGCGGCTGGCGCCGGGGGTGGTGACCAGGCCATGGCTGCCCGCCGAGGCGCGCACCCGGATGTCCAGCGTGTCGCCGCCCACCAGCCCGCCCGGCGGATGCACCAGCACGTTGTGGCAGACGGCGCCGCCTTCGGGGTAGAGGCTCTGCAGGATGCGCAGCGGGCCTTCGTGGCGGAAGCGCGCGACGCTTCGGTGTTCTTCAAGGCTGTAATCGAGTTCGAGTCGCGCGTGCCAGGGCATGGGGCGAGTGTAGGTGTGAGCACACCCGCGCTATACGATCGTCCATCGTTCATCCGCAACCAAGGAACCCTCATGAGCATCACCGTTCGACGCGACGGCATCACCGGCACCCGCCACATCCTCAAGGTCCGCGCCCACGAGATCGCGGTGGACACCGGCGGCGAGCACGACGCGGGCCCCACGCCGCATGACCTCTACGACTCCGCGCTGGCCGCCTGCAAGGCGCTCACGGTGCTGGTCTATGCGCAGCACAAGGGCATCCCGGTGGAGGAGATCGAGGTGGTGGTGAACCGCGACGACAGCCAGGAGCGGCAAGGGCTCTACAAGCTCGACTCCACGCTGCACGTTACCGGCGCGTTGAGCGAGGAGCAGAAGGCGGCCCTGCTGCGGGTGGCGGGGAAATGCCCACTGCATCGGCTGATGTCCGAGGTGAAAACGGAGATCGAGACGCGGCTGGTTTGAGCTCGATCTAAACCCGCGCGCGGTGTTGCGGAGTTGGTGATTCCCCTCAATACGAATGATGTCCATAAGAAAACTAAGTCATTACACTGGGTGAATGTCCACATGGCTGGCCTCGGCGCTTCAGATCGAGCATTGGGCGGTTGGCGACCAAACCTGGTCGCGCAATCCGACCACGGGCGCCTTTGAGCTTGCCGACTACAAGGGATGGGGCGCGCCCCCGGCGGCGTGCGACGCGCTCGACCTGGCGACCCTCGTCGGTGCGCGCGTGAGCGTCGAGGGAGCGGATCGGGCGGGCAAGCCCGTGGCGCTCTATCCGGGGGCCTTCAAGTTCTCTCCCGTGACGGGCAAGGCGCTGCCCGCGCCGTCCGTCGCCCATCGGGACGCGTGGCTGCCGCCCTTCGGTGGCGACAGTGCCATCGAGGATCCGCCGCAAGGGCTGCGCCTGACCGCCGCGCCGCTGGCGTTGCGCTCGACGCTCGGCATCGAGTCTCTTCCGGACCGCCAGTTGGCGGCGCCTCCGGCGGGACACTATCAATTCCTGGTCGCCGCATGCCAGACCTGCGATGCCCGGCTGCTCGCCGTGGAGCATTCGCGGGGGCGCATCCACCAATGGCTGCCGCACTCGGAGCGCTGGCTGGAGCTTCGCTGCGGCGCGGTGCACGCGCTCGTCGGAAGCTCCCTCGGCGAGGAGGCCTGGGGCATGGCGGTGCAAGACCCGCAAGGCGCCACGCGGATCTTCATGCCGACCGATGCCGGCCTGGCCATCGTCTCCATCAACCTGATCGCCCGGACCTATGAATCGCGCACCCTCGGCGCACGCTGCCTGGGCGCGCCGATCCTGTGGCAGGGCAGGGTGCATGTGCCCATGCTGGACGATGACGGCAAGCTGGGGGTCCATGTCTTCGACCCGGCCGGCGCCGCACTCCGCCGCGTCGATGGGCCGGCGCTCGATGCCGCGTCGGCGAAATGGGTCCGTCCGCTGGCCGATCGGCGGCAGATCGTGTGGATGTCGTCCGCGGGCCAGCTGATCGTCAAGCCGGGCAACGGCGACGCGCTGGAGGCATCGCTCCTGCCATGGCCGGCGGGCATCACGCCGAGCTTCGAGCTGGGCAGCCCCTACCTGTCCCGCAGCGGCCACCTCTGGCAGCAGTGCACGCAGCAGGACGACGAGGGGCAGCGGTTCGTCTTCGTTCAACTGGGCCGCGGCGAGCCGGAAATCCGGCCGGCCAGTTCGCCACGCCTGAGCACCGGGGCGGCCTGCTTCCAGCTCGATGCACGCCTGCGGATCGCGCCCTGGTTCGATGCCGACGACGGCCTGGATTCCGAACCCTCCGGCGAAGTGATCATCCCCCTGCTGGAGTCGACCTCGTCGTCCACGGTGCTGTGCGCACGCGTGTCGAGTCCCGGATCGGTCGAGAGCCTCTTCGCGTCGAGCGACGCCTGCACCACCACATTCGAACTGCACGGCGAGCGCGATGTGCAGTTCTGGGTGGCCAGGCTGCCGCGGCCGTGGGCGACCCGGCCCTTCGTCTATGCGGGCCACCTGTATCTCTATCACCCGGGCCAGCGTCGGCTGCCGGGCTGGCGGATCGACTCCTGAGGACGACCGGCCGCGTATGTGAGGCGTTCTTGCACTGACCTTTGTTCTTCGACCATGGCGAATCTGGCTGAACTGGATCTGGCGCTCTCGCAGCCGTGCAGGCGTTGTGCTCAGCTGCTGCATGGGCGCGTCAAGTTCTGCCCCTACTGCGGCAGCGAGAACGAGGCCCCTCCGTGGGGACACGAGGCGGCCAACGCCGCCGTCGGGCCCGGACGCACGGCACCCGATCGCGCCGAGCCGGGGGGGCCATTGGCGCAAGAGGCGCCGGCCATGCCGCGGCGCGACGCCGGGGAGAAGACCGAGCTTCCCGCCATCCTCGACGCGGGTGGCGATGCCGAGGAAGACGGGGCCCTCGACATCGCCCACATCGTTCCTGCCGCCTTCGAATGGCCCGACGACCTGCCGGCCACGATCACGACCGTGCAGCCCCGACCGCTGGTGCCGCGGCGCGCCCCGATCCTGAAGTACGCGGCGATCGGTGCGGTGATGGTCGCGACCGTGCTCGCCCTGGTCCTCGGCTATGTCCGTTCCAGCCAGGAGAACGAGACGGCCAGGTCGCGCGCACTGACGGCGCAGCTGGCCCAGGCGCAGAGCGCACTGGCCCGAGGCGATTTCATCGCCACGGAGCGCGAGCTGGCCGTGCTGGCCGCCGCCTATCCCGGCCATCCCGGTGTGCGCGAGTTGAGCGATGCGCTCGATCGCCGAATGCAGGAACAACTGGCCAGGCAGGAAGAACTGCGCGAAGCCACCCTGAAGGCGACCCGATCGCTGGCCCTCGGCGCTCCCGCCCCGTCCGTGGCCAAGGCGCCGCCGGCAGCGCAAGCGCCGGTCGCCGTCGCGCCCGCGCCGCCGGTCGCCGTGCAGGAGCCCGAGAAGAGCGAGTGCAACGCGGCGCTCGCGGCCCTGGCCCTGTGCGCTGCCGGGAGCGGGCGGTGAACGGCCCGGGCAGTGCGGGCTGCAGGGCCATGGCCCGGTGCCCTCGTCACAACCATGAGGAACCATCCTCGAAGGAGCCGGCATGACGATCCGATCACTGCTGACGGGGCTGATGTTGATGGCCTTCCTGCCTGCGGCTGTCTCTGCGCCGCCGGCGACCAGGACCGAGTACAAGATCGTCACCGCGTCGAAGACCGGCACCTACATCCAGATCGGCCGCGACCTCGCCAAGTGGGTGGCCGATCCCGCCGGCATCGATCTGGAAGTGCTGGAGTCGAAGGGCTCGGCCGAGAACGTGCATCGCATGCGCTTCGAGCCGGGCGTCAAGCTTGCGCTGGTGCAGTCCGACGTCTACCAAGCCTTCCTCGACGAAGCGAAGGCCGGCAGCGCCGATGCGGGCAACATCATCCGGCCGCTGCGCCTCATCCTGCCGCTCTATGACGAAGAGATCTACTTCGTCGCCCGCGCCGACTCGCCCCTGAACAACATCCACGAGATCAGGGACAAGAAGCTCGGCGTCGGCCCGCTCGGCAGCGGCACGGCGCTCAGCGCGAGAACGCTCTACCAGCTGATGTTCGGCGAGCCCATACCGGCCGCCAACGCGCAGTACCTGAGCAACGAGGAGGCGCTCGCCAGACTCACCGTCGACAAGTCGATCGACGTCGCCATCATCGTGGCCGGCCAGCCCGCCAAGCTGTTCACCGACATGAAGCCCGAGGCGCGCAACTTCATCAAGATCCTGAAGCTGGACGAGAAGGCGCCGGAAACCGCGCGGGTGACGAAGACCTACTTTCCCGCGACCATCCGCGCGACGAGCTACGCCAACTGGCTCACGGCCGACATTCCCACGCTGACCATCAAGGCCTACCTGGTCACCTACGACTATGGCCTGCAGTCCACGGTCGGCAACCTGAGCCGCTTCGCCGAGTCGCTCTGCACCAACTTCGACAAGCTCCAGGCCAACGGACATCCCAAGTGGAAGCAGGTGCGCCTGGAACTGCCGGCGCTGGGCCAGGGATGGCGCTACTACCCGCCGATGGAGAAGCGGCTGCGTGCCTGCATCGCCGGCCAGATGGCGGTGTCGCGCACCGGGGCCTTTGCCAAGCCGCAATCCCAACAAGCCCCGCAACCCCAGCGTCCCTGCACGGAGCAGGAGCTGGTCTTGGGCATTTGCAACCGGTGATGGCAGGCGGGAGCGCGCGGCCTCACCAGCCCGCCGCGTCGCCCCGCAGCGCCCGCCTGGCCAGCAGGAAGGTCGCCGCATTCCAGCTCTGGCCGGCCATCCCCCGCGGCGCCAGTGTCCGGCCGTGGAACCACTCGGTGAAGCGCCAGTCGTTGAGCGCATTCACCTGCGCCAGCCGCGCGAGCTCGGACCAGGCCGGCGCGTGCAGCCCCAGCCGCGCCAGCATCAACACCCAGAATCCGCCGACGAAGGGCCAGATGCCGCCGTTGTGGTACTGGTGCACGAGGTTCTGCTGGTGCCGTCCCATGTAGAGCCGCCACAGCGGGTGCTGGGGCGTCAGCGGTTGCAGCACCACGCGCACCGGATACGGCACGCTGGCATTCGCCGCGCTGAGGGTCTCGACGATGCGGTAGGCCATGGCGGTATCCGCCAGTCCGCTCTGGATCGCCAGGATGTTGCCGAACACGTCCCCTTCGTGGCCGACCACCGAGAGATTGACGAAGCTCAGGTACAGGCCGGGGTCGCGCCGGCCGCGGCGCGCATAGTGCCGCAGCAGCCGCGCCCGGTGGTACTTGGGCAGCTCGCGCTGGAAGGGATTGAACAGGTGGTTGAAGTGGTACCGCGTCTCCTCGGCGTGCTCGAGCGCGTAGCGGCGCTTGACCTCGTACCACAGCGTGTTGGTGTACAGCACATAGCCAGAGCGCGGCATGATGTCGGCCCAGTCGCTGGCCTCGTTCTGCTGCAGCAGCCGGAAGTGCTGGTGCTCCTGCGCCAGCAGCCAGCCGATCGCTCGGTCCACGCCGCTGCTCCAGTGCGACGGGCCGACGCTGCCATGGCGGCGCACATGGTCCACCGCGATCAGCCACCACAAGGTGGCGTCGATGCAGCCCAGGTACCAGAAGTCGGCATCGCGGCCCTCGGGGTCCACGTACTTGGGGATCTGTCCGTTGGCCGCCTGCTGCGCCGCCAGCGCGTCGAGGCTCGCCACCGCGCCCTGCTCCAGCGCGGGCACGCCGCTGCCGCACATCGCCATCACGCAGATCGCGGCATCGCGCCCGAAGATGCGCGTGTAGCGCCGCGCCTCGGCCGCCTCGGTGCGGCTGGCGGCCAGGATGCCGTGCGGGGTCAGGTTGCGCTGCAGGAGATCGAGCGAGGCCTGGGCGCAGCGGTCGATCATGGCGAGGGCGGGGACGTCGAGATGGGTCATGGGTCGTAGGTCGTTGCCAGCGGGTGCTGATTTTTCCGGGGCATTCGCGCAAGGGTAAACCCGCGCGTTAGCGCGCGCTGAAGTGCCCGTTACGAAATGGCAAATTGAAACTGCAGGAGGCGCGGCCGACACTCCCCGGACACAACGACATCCCGAACATTCCGTGGAGTTCCCATGAGGCTCAAGCACCTTCTTTCCATGGCCGCCGCCGGCGCGCTCATGTGCTCGGCCGCAGCGATTGCGCATGCGCAGTCCGCTTCCGGCTACCCCAGCAAGCCGATCAGGATCATCCTGCCCTACAGCCCGGGCGGCGCGGGGGACGGCTTTGCGCGCCAGCTGGGCCTGGAGCTGACGGCGACCCTCGGCCAGCCCGTGATCGTGGACAACCGCCCGGGCGGCCAGAGCGTGCCCGCGATGCAGGCGCTGACCGCGGCCGCGCCGGATGGGCACACCTTCGCGATCTTCGGGACCGAAGGCGTCACCATCAACCACCAACTGTTCAAGCGGCCGCCCTACAACCCCGAGAAGCTGGAAGCGGTGGCGCGGCTGGCCGACATTCCCTTCGGGATCATCGTGCGCGCCGACTATCCGGCGAACAACCTGAAGGAGTTCATCCAGCGCATCAAGTCGGACAACAGCACCGCCTTCGCCAGCCCCGGGGCGGGCACGCCCATCCACCTGATGATGGAAGTCTTCCGCCAGCGCGCCGGACTCGAGAAGATGGTCCATGTGCCCTACAAGGGCAGCGCACCCGCGATCCAGGACATGCTGTCCGGCCAGGTCAGCGTGGCCATGCTCGACCCCGCGACGCCGCTGCAGCACATCAAGGCCGGCAAGATCAGGCTGCTGGCGGTGGCCAGCGACAAGCGCCTGCCCAACTTCCCGGACGTTCCGACGATCGCCGAATCGGGCTACCCCGGCTTCTCCGCGATCGGCTGGTATGCGGCCTACGCGCCGCCCGGCACGCCGCCGGAGATCGTCGACAAGCTGAGCGCCGCGCTGAAGGCCGCGGTGCAGACCCCGAAGATCTCCAAGTGGCTGATCGAGATGGAGCTGATCCCCGCCTACATGCCGCCCGCGGAAACGAAGGCGGAAACGGCGAAGGAGACCGCCAGCTACGGGGCCATCGTCAAGCGCCTCGGCATCTCGATGGACAACTGAAGAACGGCACGCGAACACATGAAGCTCGACATCACCCGGCGCCTCCACGAGGTGGACACAGCCCTGGCCCGTACCGACAACCCACGCCACAGGGCGATCCTGAAGAACTACATCCGCCACGCCAACCTCGAAGTCTGCGGGCTGTGGGAAGGCATCCTCGCGCCGGACATGATGGTTGCGCATCCGGTGTACCGCTTCCACACGCCGGGCAAGGGCCTGCGCGTCGTCGACGGCATGGCGGCCGTGCAGCAGGAGTACGAAAGCTACGCCCGCCTGAACTGCAACGTCATCGTGCACGGCGAGGGCTCGATCATGGTGAACGACCATGGCTTCATGACCGAGTACGTGCAGCACCGCTTCTGGCCCGGATCGCTGCTGCGCGAGCAGGGCGACGACATCGACGACCCCGGTGCGATGTACCTGGTGACCACCACGCAGATGATGTCCTGGCCCTACGACGACCAGGCCCGCGTCGTCGAGGAACGGGTCTATCGCGGCACCGACCGCCGGATCGCCAAGTGCGATCCGGCCGAGGTGATCACCGTCGAGGAATGCCGCGAGAAGCTGTTGCCCACCCTGCCGCCGGTGCATTCGCCCCTCACGGGCCTGCCGCGCTGAGCCCATTCAATCGAAAGGAAGCGAGAAATGACAGAACGTGTCGCCGTTGTCACGGGTGCCGCCGGAACCATCGGCCAAGGCGTGGTCGAGAACCTGCTGGAGCACGGGCGCAAGGTCGTCCTGGTCGACCGCGATGAAGCGCGGCTGGCGAAGGCGAAGGACCGGTTCGCGCGCCAGGGAGAAATGATGGCCGTCGTCGTCGACCTGCTGGAGGAGGGCGCGCCGGCCCTGGTGGCGAGCAGCATCGAGGAGAACGGCTGGCAGCCCGCCACCATCGTCGTCAACAACGCCGCGATCACGGTGAAGCACGAGGGCCGGTCGCACAACGTGCTCGAGATGTCGCTTGACGAGTGGAGCCTGGTACACCGGATCAACGTCACGGCGCCCATGCTGATGGCGCGGCAGTTCCTCCCCGGCATGGTGGAACAGAAGTGGGGGCGCATCGTCAACATCTCCTCGCGCGCCGGCCGGTACAACCCCCACCAGGCGGGACCGTCCTACGCCACGACCAAGGCCGCGGTGCTCGGCCTGTCGCGCTCCATCGCGAACGATTTCTCGAAGCACGGCATCACCTGCAACTCGGTCGCGCCGGGACTCGTGATGTCCGACATGACCGGCCAGCTGACGCCGCAGCTGCTCGAGGCACTCGTGGCGCGCACCCCCGTCGGCCGGGGAGGATCGGCGCGCGAGCTGGGCGCCGCCATCGCCTTCCTGGTGTCGGAGGACGCCGGCTTCATCACCGGCACCTGCCTGGACGTCAATGGCGGCCAGTCGATGAGCTGATCTTCGCAACTGGAGCCAAAGCATGTTCCTGGATTTCCGCCCACTCGCCGTTGCGTTCGGCGCATGCGCCTGCCTGCTCAGCGGCAGCGCCTTCGCCCAGGCCTTCCCGGCCAAGCCGATCACCCTCGTCGTCGGCTTCGCGCCCGGCGGCGCGACCGACATCCAGGCGCGCGCCCTGGCACAGCTGGCCTCGAAGGAACTGGGCCAGCCCATCGTGGTCGAGAACCGTCCCGGCGTGTCCGGCACGCTCGGGCCGGTGACGGCCTTCCAGCAGGCCGCGCCGGACGGCTACACGCTGGGCGTGCTGCCGGGCACCCTGTTTCGGGTGCCGCACATGATGAAGGTGAGCTACGACCCGCGAAAGGACTTCAGCTACATCGTCAACGTGACCTCTTACGTCTACAGCCTGAGCGTCGCGCAGGACGCCCGCTTCAGGAACCTGGACGACCTGGTCGCGCATGCGAAGGCCCATCCCGGCAAGCTCTCCTTCGCGACCACGGGCGTGGGCGGCAGCGGCCACATCAGCGTCATGCGGCTCGCCAAGGCGGCCGGCATCGAGGTGACGGCGATCCCGTACAAGGGGGCGGCCGAAGCCTTCACGGCCGTGCTGGGCGGGCACGTCGACTTCACGGCCGAAGGCGGATTCGGCGCGCTTGCCGATGGCGGCAAGATCCGGTCGCTGGGCATCTTCTCCGACACGCGCCTCAAGAGCCGGCCCATGATCCCGACGGTGCGCGAGCAGGGCCTCGATGTCGTGGCCAGGATGACGTGGGGCATCGGCGGCCCCAAGGGCATGGACCCGAAGGTGGTCGCCGCGCTCGGCAGCGCGTTCCGCAAGGCGATGAACGATCCGTCCTTCGTGCAGGTCCTGGAGCGCGAGGACCAGCCGCTCGCGTACATGAACAGCGCGGACTACACGGCCTTCGCGGCCCGCATGTTCGACGAGGAGGGCCGCTTCGTGCAGGAACTCCGCATCAAGGCGGAATGAGGCGGCGAATGGAATTGAATCCCGTGGAATTCGCGCCGGACAGCCAGGGCCCCCTGGCCGGCGTCCGCGTGCTGGACATGTCGCGCCTCATGGCCGGCAACATGCTGAGCCTGCAACTGGCGGACTTCGGCGCCGAGGTGATCAAGGTCGAGCCGCCGGACGGCGGCGACACGCTGCGCCACTGGAAGGAAGGCGATCTCTCGGTCTGGTGGAAGGTGTATGCGCGCAACAAGAAGAGCATCACCCTCAACACGCGCAGCCCCAAGGGCGTGAGCCTGCTCAAGCGGCTGCTGCCGCAGGCGCAGGTGCTGATCGAGAGCTTCCGCCCCGGCGTGCTGGAGGCGATGGGCCTGGGCCTGGATCAGCTGCACGCGATCAATCCCAAGCTGGTGCTGGTGCGCGTGACCGGCTGGGGCCAGACGGGCCCGTACAGCGCGCGGCCCGGCTTCGGCACGCTGATCGAAGGCTTCTCCGGCTTCGCGGCGAAGAACGGCTTCCCCGACAAGCCGCCGGCCCTGCCCAACCTGGGCCTCGCAGACATGGTCGCGGGGCTGACCGCGGCATCCGCCACGCTGATCGCGCTGCGCGAGGCGGAGAAAAAGGGCGGCAAGGGACAGATGGTGGATGTCTCGCTGCTCGAGCCGCTCATGGCCATCCTGGGCCCCGACGCGGCGCTCTACAAGGTGACGGGCCGGCTCGCCGAGCGCACGGGCAACCGCACCTCGATCACGGCCCCGAGGAATGCCTACGAAACCAGCGATGGCCAGTGGATCGTGATGTCCGGCGCCACGCAGCGGATGACCGAGCGGCTGTTCGACGCGATCGGCCGTCCGGACATGAAGGAGGACCCGCGCTTTCGCACCAGCGCCGACCGGCTCAGGAACATCGATGCGCTGGACGAGATCCTCGGCGAGTTCGTGCGACGCAGGACGCTGGCCGGCAACCTCGTCTTCTTCGAGCAGGCGCAGATCACCTTCGGCCCGATCAACGACGCCTTGCAGGTCACGCAGGACCGGCATGTGCGCGAGCGCGGCATCCTCATGGAGCTGCCGGACGAGGACCTGGGCCGCATTCCCATGCATGCCGTGACGCCGCGCCTGAGTGGCACGCCCGGCGCCATCCGCTTTGCCGCGCCGCGCGTCGGCGAGCACAACGGCGAGATCTACGGGGGGCTGGGGCTGACCGGGTCCGACCTCGGCGCACTCGCGTCGGAGGGCGCGATATGAGCTTCGGTGCGCAAGAGCTGGAATTCTGCAGGTCCCTGCTGTTCGTCCCGGTGCCTGAAACCCGCTTCGTGGATAGGGCGCACGAGCGCGGCGCCGGCGCGGTCATCCTCGACCTGGAGGACGGGGTCGCGCCGGAGATGAAGGCGCAGGCGCGCGGCGCTGTGCGCGAGGTGGCGGCCACGCTGCGGTCGCGGGGCATGACGGTGCTGCTCAGGATCAATCACGGCTCGCGCGAAGACGTCGAAGCGGCGGTGTCGCCCGACGTGGCCGCGCTGGTGCTGCCCAAGATCGACAGCGCCGCGGAGGTCCAGGGCATCGCCGACCTGCTCGATCGGCGCGAAGCGAAGCTGGGCCTGCACGCAGCGCATACCGCTCTGCTGGTCCTGATCGAGACGCCGAAAGCGGTGTGCAACGCAGGCGCAATCGCGTCCTGCCATCCCCGCGTCGCCGGCCTGATCCTCGGCAGCGAAGACCTGGCGCTGGCGCTGTCGGTGCCACCGACCCCGGACTCCCTGCGCTACGCGGCCGAACGCGTCGTGATGGCCGCGCGCGCGGCCGGCAAGGTGCCGCTCGGCGTGCCGGGTTCGCTGGCCACCATCAAGACGCCGGAGCGCTTCGCCGAGGCGGTGGCGGCCGCGCGCCGCATCGGCATGGCGGGCGCAGTCTGCATTCATCCGGCACAGGTCGCCGTGGTGCGCGAGCACTTCGCTCTCGATCCGCGGGACGTGGCCGAAGCCCAGGGCATCCTGGTCGCATTCGCCGAGGCGCAGAAAGCCGGCAAGGGGGCCGTGATGCACGAGGGGAAGATGCTGGACGCGCCCATCGTCGAGCGCGCCCGGAAGCTGGTCGCCGAGGCCGGCCTGCACGGCCAGCGTGCGGCAGCACAACCCGCCTGAGCCGTGTTCGCGCCCTTCGAGATCCAGACCTCCGATGCGGAGGTCCGCATCGCGGGCCAGGTCGGCGGCGACGGTCCGCCGCTGCTCCTGCTGCACGGCAATCCGCTCACGCACCGCAGCTGGGACCGGATTGCGCCTCGACTGGCCGAGCACTTCACCGTGGTCGCGACGGACCTGCGGGGCTACGGCGCCAGCGGCAAGCCGGCGGGGAAGGGCGATCACCACGAGTACTCCTTTCGCCGCATGGCGCAGGACCAGGTGGAGGTGATGGCCCATCTCGGCTTCGATGCCTTCATGGTGGCCGGGCACGATCGCGGCGCGCGCACCGCCTTCCGCATGGCGCTCGACCATCCCCGCAAGGTGCTGAAGGCGGCCTTCCTCGAGATCCTGCCGACGCATTGCGTGGCCAAGGACATCAGTTTCCAGATGGCCATCGACCTGTACCACTGGTGGTTCATGGCGCAGCCCTTTCCCTTTCCCGAGCAGCTCCTGAAGGGCAACGAGGAGTTCTACATCCGCAGGAAGCTCATGTCGCAGGGGCCGGGCAAGGGCGGCTTCACCGAAGCGGAAATCCAGGCCTACGTGCGCGCCTGCACGCCGGAGAACATCCACGCGGTTTGCGAAGACTATCGCGCCGCCGCGACCGTCGACCTGGCCATGGACACCGCGGATTTCCTGGCCGGGCGCAAGGTCGAGTGTCCAACGCTGGCGCTGTGGGGGGAGAAGAGCCACACGGCCCATCACCACGATGTGCGCGCCGAATGGCCCCGCTACTGCGCCAGGCTCGAAGGCATGCATGCGCTGGCTTGCGGGCACTACCCCGTGGAGCAGGCGCCGGAGGAGACCTATGGCCTCCTCGCCGGGTTCTTCCGCTAAGTGCTAAGGCAGGCTCAACCCATAGACCCGCGCGGCGGTTCCATGGAAGAGGTCCGCCTTTTCCGCCGGCGTGGCGTTCGCGGCCAGACGCTTGAACGCGTTCCACAGGACGGCGTAGCTGTACGAGCCCTTGTCCACCGGGAAGTTGCTTTCGAACATGCAGCGTCCGGCGGAGAAGATCGAGATCGCCTCCTCGACGAAGGCACGCCAGGCCTGCGCAAGATCTTCCGACGAGGGCGGCAGCTCGCGCGCATGAAAGTCGAAGCCGCTCACCCGCATGCCCAGCCCGCCGATCTTGAGGAAGGTGTTCGGCAGTCGCGCGAGCGCCTTCAGGCCCTGCCGCCATTCGAGGAACACGGCCCGTCGATCGTGAGCGCAGGGCCCCACGCCGATCGGGCCGCCCGTGTGGCCGATCACGATCCGCGTTTCCGGGTAGCCCTCGGCGAGCCTGGCCAGGTCCGCCAGCTGCGTGTGGTACTGCCATGAGTCGAACACCAGGCCGAGGCGGGCCAGGTGGCGGAAGCCGGCGTGGAAGCGCGGATCCTCGAACAGGTCGGGCCGATACGGCACCGGCGTGGTTCGCACTTCGGGATGCGCGTGCCAGGCCGTGATGTTGCGGATGCCGCGCAGCCGGCCGCCCGACACCGCGAGGTGCCGCTCCAGAAGCTGGCCCGCCGCATCGCCGAGCGACAGGTCGACGTGGCCGACGATGCCATCGCAGAGACGCGTGGTGCCGTAGGCGCCGCTGGCGCTCATCGCCGCCACGCCGTTGGCGAACTCGGTCTCGCCGATGGACCGCACGCCCTCGTCGCCCGAAGCGCGGTACATCGCCCTGCATTCGACAAAGACGCTGGCGACGATGTGGTGCCCCGACTCGAAATCGGCGAGTACGTCGTCGATGAGGTAGCGCGGCTTCGGGCGGTCCCAGAGGTGGTGGTGAGGGTCCACGATCGGAAAAGCCGGATCGATGGCCGCTTCGACTCGGGCAGCGAGCCAGTCTTCGCGGATCGGCAGATGAGGAGAAGGTGCGGTCATGGAGGCTGAAGGCATGCAACGATAGGAGACGTGTCAGCATGGCCGGAATCCCGAAGAATGGACATTCGAGATTCCTGAATACCCCCTGGCGGTCGGAGTGAAGACCGCCGCGTGATGGAGTGAACTCGAATGGCCTTTCATTTCGACCTGGTCGACCTTCGCCTGATGGTCCATGTCGCCGAGCACAACAGCGTGACGCGCGGCGCCGAGGCCGCCCATCTCTCCGTTCCCGCGGCCAGCATGCGCGTGAAGAGCCTGGAGAGCGGCAGCGGACTCCAGCTTCTCTACCGCTCGAGCCAGGGGGTGACCCTCACCGCGGCCGGCCGGACGCTGGTCCAGCACGCGAAGGCGATCCTCTTCGAGACCGAGCGCCTGCGCGGCGACCTGCAGGAGTACACGCAAGGCATCAAGGGCCACCTACGGATCTTCGCCAGCACCACGGCGATGGGGGAGTTCCTGCCGGCGGTCTTGCGCCAGTACCTGCTGGCGCGCCCCGATGTCAGCGTGGACTTGCGGGAACATGCGAGCCCGGAGGTGGTTCGGGCTGTGGCGGAAGGGCAGACCGACATCGGTGTCTTCGGCGGCGACGTGCCGACGGGGAGTCTCGAGCTGCTGCCCTATCGCGAGGACTATCTCGTTCTCGTCGTGCCGGCCGCGCATGCATTTGCGAGTCGCGAGTCCGTCTCTTTCGCCGAGACGCTGGAGCACGACCATATCGGCATGCAGGAGGGCAGCAGCCTTCACCAGTACCTGCTGGAGATGAGCCACGCGGTGGACAGGCGGTACAAGCTGCGGATCCAGGTCGGCAACTTCGAGGCGGCCTGCCGGATGATCGAGGCGGGGGTCGGCATCGGCATCATGCAGAGGGTCGCCGCACAGCGCTATGCGCAGTGGATGGATATCCGCGTGATCGCCTTGAGCGACGACTGGGCGCTTCGCAAGCTGAAGATCTGCGTGCGCAGCCGGGAGGCTCTTCCGCTCTTCGCGCAGGACCTGGTCGACTTGCTGATCGAGGACGCGCGGCGGACGGGCAGCACGGACTGAGCGCATCGCTAAGATGTCCTGCCGATCGAGTGCAGGCCTGCAAGGCGACAGCGAAAGGATGCCCTGAACATGAATGCCGACGACCCCCTTCCAAAGCGCCACAGGCGTTCCGGCTCCGGACGCTCCCGTTCCTCCCGGGCGCGGGCACGGGCGAGAAGAAGGGGATGGATGGTGTTCTTCGCCGCGCTGGTGGGCGTCACGGCGGTCATCGTCGCGGGCCTGGACTACCTCTGGACCACCGAGCGTGAGCCGGCCGCCGTCGCGGCGGCCGAATCACGGCCCGACGCCAGCCGCAAGCCGGTCGAGCGAACCGCCGCGCTCCCGCCGCTCAACCTGCCGGCGGACGATGCGCCCCATGGCTCCGCGATGGAATGGTGGTACTACAGCGGCATCCTCAACGCGGAGGCGGGCCAGCGCTATGCCTTCCACATGGTCGTATTCGTGGCCAACGGGCTGGTCAAGCACACCGTCATGCACGCGGCGCTGACCGACCTTCAGACCGGCAAGCGCTACGCCAGCCAGACCCGGACCGGCGGCACGCCGGCGACGAACGTCCCCAACGGCTTCGACTTCAAGGAGCAGGGCTGGCAGCTGGCCGCATCGCCTTCCTCCCACGTACTGCGGGCCGGCTTCGACGGCGCCTCCATCGCCTTCGACCTGGGCGTCTCGGGCCCGGCCGTCGCCCACCGCGCGCCGGGCTCGGAGACGCCGGGCCTGCTCGATTTCGGCAAGAGCGGAATCAGCTACTACTACTCGCGCCCCCGGCTTCCCGCGCGCGGCAGCATCGCCATCGCGGGGAAGTCGCTCCCGGTGAGCGGCGAGCTCTGGTTCGATCACCAGTGGGGCGAGTTCGATGTCCTGACGCTGGGCTGGAACTGGTTCGCCCTGCACCTGGCGGATGGATCCGACCTGATGCTCTATGAGCTCTTCGACGTGGACGGCCGCAAGATCATGACCGCGGGCACGCTGTCGGACGCCAAGGGGTCCAGGCCGCTCCAGCCGGGCGAAGTCGCGCTGCTGCCCGGCACCACATGGACGAGCCCGAAGACGAACATCCCCTACGTCGTCGAGTGGCGCATCAAGCTTCCGTCGGGCGTGCTGAACGTCAAGCCCTTCGTGCCCGACAGCGAATTCGACTCGGGCTGGACCACCGGCAACGTCTATTGGGAAGGGCCCGTCAAGGTGAGCGGCAGCCAGGAGGGGCAGGGCTTCCTGGAGTTGAGCGGCTACGACCGCCTGAGCGCCCGGCAGTCGAAGAGCAAGTGACATCGCGCCGGCGCAGGCAGATCCATGGATCCACCCCCAGGCGCCCGCTGGCCTTGGCTGCCCACCGAGGGCAGCTGGAAATACCACCTGCTGCTGGCGCTCACGGGCATGCTCGTGCTGGGCCCGCTGGCCGGCGTGACGGCGGCCTACATGAACTTCTCGCTGGGCTTCTTCGTCGGCGGGCAGGTGCTGGCAGGGCTGCTCGGCTCCGCGGTCACCGCGGGCTATGGCGCGGCCGGGCGGCACGGCGCCAACTACATCCAGACGGCGGCTGCCTCGGTCGCCAGCATGAGCGGCCTGGGCGTGCTGCTGCAGGCCATGGCATGGATGGGGCTGCCGCAGCCCCCGGCCTGGCAGATGGTGCTGTACCTCACCTGCGTGGGCATGTTCGGCGTGGGTGTGGGCATGCTCTACACGCCGGTGGTGGTGGACCGCATGCGCCTGGTCTTTCCTTCGGGGCTGGCGGTCGCCAACATCCTGCGGGCGCTGACCGACTCCCGGCTGCTGCGGCGCTCGGTGCGGCAGCTGGGCAGCGGCGTTGCCGCCGGGTTGATCGCGGGGCTGGCCTCGGCCCGCCTGCCGCTGCTGGGCGTCATCGAGCTGTCGGCTTCCACCTTCGGCGCGGGGCTCGTGATCGGCGCGCGCATCGGCATCCCGGCGGTGGTGGGCGGGCTGATCGGCGTCGCGCTGCAGCCGTACTTCGTCTCGATCGGCTGGCTGCAGGCCGGCGACCCGCCGCGCAAGATCATGTTCCTCATCGCGCTGGGAACGATCATGGGCGCCGCCCTGGTGGACCTGGCACTGATCTTCGCGCACGCCCTGCCGAGTGCGCGGCAGCAGGCGGCGCGCGATGCGCCGCCGCCTGAGGCCGGCGACTGGCGGCGCGTCAACAGCACGCGCCTCGTGCTGTGGGTGATCGTCTGGGCGGCCGCCACGGTGGCCTGCGGCCACTGGCTGCTGGGGCAGCCGGTCTTCTTCCTGGTGGTGGCGGTGGCGCTGGTCTTTCTCTTTGCGCTGGTCAACGGCATCTCCGTGGGCATCAGCGACTCCAACCCGATCTCCTCCGCCTTCGTCGTGACGATCGTCATCCTCGCCGCACTCGGCCTGCGCGACCCGGGCGTGGGCCTGATGGCCGGCGCGGTGCTGCTGGTGGCGACCAGCGTGGCCTGCGACATGCAGCAGGACCGCTCCACCGGCTGGCGGCTCGGCACGCCGCGCGTGCTGCAGTTCCGCTACCAGGTGCTGGGCATCGCCATGGGCGCCATGCTGGCGGTGGTGTTCGCGCGGCTGTTCATGGCGGCCTACCCGGTGCTGCTGCAGGACCAGACCGTGCTGAAGGCGGATCAGCAGCCGGCCGGCTGGAGCTCGGCCATGACCTACAAGTTCGTGGGCGTGCTGCGCAGCCTGACCGAGGACCAGCCCTTCCAGCGCACCGCCATCGGCGTGGGCATCGCGGCCGGCCTGGCGATCGAGCTGCTGCGCAAGTGGCTGCGCCCACGCAGCTTCGTGCTCGACGCCATCGTGCTGCCTTCGCCCTATGCGCTGTCTTTCGGCGGCTTCGTCAGCCTGCCGACCTCGCTGTGGCTCGGCGCGGGCGGCGTCGCGGGCAGCCTGCTGGCGGCCCGCGAGCCCGCACGGCGCGACGTGCCGGAGGACATGAGCAGCGCTTCGCTGTTCGGCGGCGGCCTGATCGCCGGCGATGCACTGGCGGCCGTGGGGATCGGCGTCGCGGGGCTGCTGGCGGTGTTGACCTGAAGCCCAGGCCGGGCAGCCTGGGCGCTATCGGGCCCTCAGCCCGCCGCGGCGGCCAGCGCCGCGTTGAACGTGGCGCTCGGCCGCATCACCGCCTCGGTCTTGCCCACGTCCGGCAGGTAGTAGCCGCCGATGTCGGCCGGCTGGCCCTGCACGGCGGCGAGCTCGTCCACGATCTTCTGCTCGTTGGCGCCCAGGGCCTCGGCGAGCGGCTTGAAGTGGGCGGCCAGTTCCTTGTCCTCGGTCTGCTCGGCCAGGGCCTGGGCCCAGTAGAGTGCCAGGTAGAAGTGGCTGCCGCGGTTGTCGAGCTGGCCGGTCTTGGGCGAGGGGCCCTTGTTGTTGTCCAGCAGCTTGCCGGTGGCGGCGTCGAGCGTTCTGGCGAGCACCTTGGCCTTGGCGTTGTGGGTCTTCATGCCCAGGTCCTCCAGGCTCACGGCCAGCGCGAGGAACTCGCCCAGCGAATCCCAGCGCAGGTGGTTTTCCTCGACCAGCTGTTGCACGTGCTTGGGGGCCGAGCCGCCGGCGCCCGTTTCGTACATGCCGCCGCCGGCCATCAGGGGAACGATGGAGAGCATCTTGGCCGAGGTGCCCAGCTCCATGATGGGGAACAGGTCCGTGAGGTAGTCGCGCAGGATGTTGCCGGTGGCGCTGATGGTGTCCAGCCCGCGGACCACGCGCTCCAGCGTGTAGCGCATGGCGCGCACCTGGCTCATGATCTGGATGTCGAGCCCGGTGGTGTCGTGCTCGTGCAGGTACATCCTGACCTTGGTGATGAGCTGGGCCTCGTGCGGGCGGTAGGCATCGAGCCAGAACACCACCGGCATGCCCGAGTTGCGCGCGCGCGTGACGGCGAGCTTGACCCAGTCGCGGATGGCGGCGTCCTTGACCTGGCACATGCGCCAGATGTCGCCCGTTTCCACGTTCTGGCTGAGCAGCACCTCGCCCGTGTCGAGATCGGTGATGTTGGCCACGCCGTCCTCGGGGATCTCGAAGGTCTTGTCGTGCGAGCCGTATTCCTCAGCCTGCTGCGCCATCAGGCCGACGTTGGGCACGGTGCCCATGGTCTTGGGGTCGAAGGCGCCGTGCCACTTGCAGAAGTTGATGATCTCCTGGTAGATGCGGGCAAAGGTGCTTTCGGGCATCACGGCCTTCACGTCCTTCAGCCGGCCGTCGGCACCGTACATCTTGCCGCCGTTGCGGATCATCGCGGGCATCGAGGCATCGACGATCACGTCGTTGGGCGAATGGAAGTTGGTGATGCCCTTGGCCGAGTCCACCATCGCCAGTTCGGGGCGATGCTCATGGCAGGCGTGCAGGTCGCGCCGGATCTCGTCCTGCGTGCTCTGGGGCAGCGTGCCGATCTTGTTGTACAGGTCGACCATGCCGTTGTTGACGTTCACGCCCAGCTCTTCGAACAGCTTGGCGTGCTTCTCGAAGGCCTCGCGGTAGAAGATCTTGACGCAGTGGCCGAACACGATGGGGTGCGACACCTTCATCATGGTGGCCTTGACGTGCAGCGAGAACATCACGCCCGTCTTGTGCGCGTCCTGGATCTGCCGCTCGT
Organism: Variovorax sp. WS11; assembly: GCF_010499245.1. Taxonomy (GTDB): domain Bacteria; phylum Pseudomonadota; class Gammaproteobacteria; order Burkholderiales; family Burkholderiaceae_C; genus Variovorax. The sequence continues at coordinate 955,311 of NZ_JAAGOW010000002.1, read as the reverse complement.
AGAACTCGAGCAGTTCCTTCTTGCTCATGAACATGGAGTCGATCACCTCGCGCTCGAGCAGCGACACCTTCGGCTTGAGCACGATGGCCTTGCCGCTCTTGGTGATCAGTTCCATCTTCACGTCGCGCGCCTTGTTCAGCGTCATCGACTTCTCGCCGTGGTAGAAGTCGCCGTGGTGCATGTGCGAGACGTGCGAGCGCGAGGCCTGGCTCCAGTCGGCCATGCTGTGCGGGTTCTTGCGTGCGAATTCCTTCACCGCCTTGGGCGCACGGCGGTCGGAGTTGCCTTCCCGCAGCACCGGATTCACCGCGCTGCCGATGCACTTGTTGTAGCGCGCGCGGATGTCCTTCTCCTCGTCCGTCTTCGTGCTCTCGGGGTAGTCGGGAATCTTGTAGCCCTTGTCCTGCAGTTCCTTGATGGCGGACTTCAGCTGGGCCACCGAGGCGCTGATGTTGGGCAGCTTGATGATGTTGGCTTCGGCCCGCAGCGTCAGCTTGCCCAGCTCGGCCAAGTTGTCCGGCATGCGCTGCGCTTCGGTCAGCGCTTCGGGAAACTGCCCCAGGATGCGGCCGGCCACTGAGATGTCGCTGGTGGCGACGTCGATGCCCGCCGGCGCGGCGAAAGCCTGGATGATCGGCAGCAGCGAGGCCGTGGCCAGGCGCGGTGCCTCGTCGGTGAGGGTGTAGATGATTTGGGAGCTTGCGGCGGTCATGGCGGCTTTCGGGTGGACTGAACAACAACGCGTTGTCACGGAACGGACGGCGTGACGAACGGGCGCAAACTTTAACAAATGAGGCGCGGCGCGCACGAGGCGCCCGGGAATGCCCGGGTAAGGCCCGGCCCCGATGGCCGGGAAATCCCGAATCGCGGCCTCGCTCGACAACCGGCGCGTACGCGAGACAAGATGGGTGGCCCCTTTGGAGGAACGCTGATGCCAACGCTTGCACTGTTCGACACCGCGATGACCGCCCTGACCACGGCCTTGGCCACGCCGATGGGGATCGTTGCGCTCTGCTCGGCCGGTGTCGCCGGCATGCTGGTGATCGTGAGTTCCTTCGTCAAGACCATGATTCCCCTGCGCTGCCTCGCGATCGGCGGCAACCTGGGCTTCCTGATCTACGGCGCGCTGCATCCGTCGCTGATCCTGGTGCTGCTGCACGGCGCGCTGCTGCCCATCAACATCTTCCGGGCGGCCCAGATGGTCCGCCTCACGCGCCGCGTGCGCGTCGCGGCAGCGACGAACGACTTCTCCGGCGTCTGGCTGCGCCCTTACATGCGCCGGCGGCGGTTGAGGAAGGACTCCATCCTGTTCCGCAAGGGTGACGAGGCCAAGCGCCTGTATTTCCTCGCCGAAGGGCAGATCGAGTTCGTCGAGATCGGGCAGACCATGGAGGCCGGCCGGCTGTTCGGCGAGATCGCATTCTTCGCGCCTGACAAGCGGCGCACCCTGACCGCCCGCTGTGCCACGAACTGCATCGTGCTGCAGATGGACGAGTCGACCTTCAAGACGCTCTACTACCAGAACCCCACGTTCGGATTCGAGGTGGTGACCCTCGTTGCCGGCCGGCTCATCGCCGACCGGCAGCGCCTGGAAGACCGGCTCGCGGCAACCAACCCGGCGACCTGATCCGGGGGCGCCCGGGGCAAACAACCTCTTGCAACTAAAGGACTAGCCAGACGCCCGGGCCAGCGTGACAATGCGCAACATCATGAAACCCGCGACAACACTTCGCCGGCTGGCGCTGTGGGTCTTGTTCCTGATCGTGCCGGTCGCCGTCCAGGCGCAGACACAACTCGGGAGTGCCGCGGCCTTGCGTGCCAAATACGACGCCGTCCAAACACAGATCGGCAAGAACATCTTCGGGCGGCCGCTCGTCCTCGAATCGACGGAAGCCTCCGGCCAGTTGAGCGGCGACATCTTCGCGGTGCTGAGCCACCCCTTCGACCAGGTGAGCGCTTCCCTGAGCCAGCCCGGCGTCTGGTGCGACGTGCTGATGCTGCACCTCAACACCAAGTATTGCGTGCCGCGCGGGTCAGGCAATGCCAGGTCGCTCGCCGTCTCGGTCGGCCGCAAGTTCGACCAGCCGCTGTCGGAGGCGACGCGCGTCGACTTCGTCTGGCAGCCGCCGAACATCGGCGACGACTACCTGAGCGTGCGGCTAAGCGCCGACAAGGGGCCGCTGTCGACCCGGGACTACCGCATCGAGCTCGAGGCGACGCCGCTGGGCAACGGCAAGACCTTCATCCATCTCGGCTATGCCTACGCTTACGGGGTGGCGGCGCGCATCGCGATGCAGGGCTATCTCTCGACCATCGGCTCGGACAAGGTGGGATTCACCGCGACGGGCAAGGACTCGGCGGGCGAGCCGACCTACGTGGGCGGCGTGCGCGGCGTGGTGGAGCGCAACACCATGCGCTACTACCTGGCCATCGACGCCTACATGGACGCCCCCAAGCAGCTGCCGCAGCGCCTCGCGGCCTGGTTCGACAGTACGGAGCGCTATGCGCGGCAGCTGCATGAAGTGGAGCGCGAGGACTATCTGACGATGAAGCGCAACGAGTACAAGCGGCTTGCCAGCCCCTTGCCGGAGTAGCGGCTTCAATCGCTGATCAAGCGCCGGGAGCTTGGGCAACTCGGCCTGCATGAGCCTTCATGCCGGGCACATCGAGCGTTGTGCGCAAAATCGTGCCGGTCGTGGATTCCGTGCAGTAGAGCACCGTGCGCAAGGGCCCGCCGAAGGCCAGATTCGTGAGCGACATGCCTTCCGTGCTGCGCAGCACGACCACCGGCTCCGCGCGATGGTTCAGCACCCACACGTACCCCAGGCCCGGGTTCGCGACCAGCAGCCGGCCCGCTTCATCCATCGCAAGCCCGTCGGGCCCGCTCGGACCATAGGACGTGAAGAACTGGCCGACCTTCGTCACGCTGCCGTCGGGCATCAGCGGCGCCCGCCACACGCAGTTGCCGCGCGTCGCCGCGACGAAGAGCACGCGCTCGTCCGGCGAGAGCACGACGCCGTTCGGGCTCGGGACGTTGTTCAGCAGCAGATCGAGGCGCCCCTCCGGCGTCAGCCGGTAGACCCGGCCCGCGGGCTCGTGCATCCCGCTCTGGCCCTGGTCGGTGAAGTACAGGTTGCCGCGGGAATCGAACACGAGATCGTTCACGCCGCGAAAGCGCTCGCTGTTGCGGCGCTCGAGGTAGGGCTTGAGCGCCCCGCTGACGACATCCAGCGCCATCAGGCCGTTCTTGTAGTCCGTGATGATGAGCGTGCGCTCATCGGCGAACTTCATGCCGTTGGGCTCGCCGTCGAATTCCGAGACCAGGTCCCACTCGCCCGCGGGGTCGATGCGGAAAACGCGTCCCCACGGAATATCGGTCACGTAGAGGTTGCCGGCCGCATCGAAGACGGGGCCCTCCAGGAAAGAGTCGACCGGCGCTCCGCCCCGGTTCGCATCGGCCCATGCGCTGCGCCGGCCCTTTCGGCGCCAGCGCTCGGCCATGCGCGTGAAGACGTCCAGATCGCGGACTTCGGGGGGCTGGAGCAGCAGCATGGTTCGGGCTCCGGCTACTGTTTCTCGACCTTGGCGGCCGCGGCCACCTTGCTCCACAGCTGCGTGTTGTCGCGCAGCATCTTCGTGAAGGCATCGCCGGACACGACCGAGGGCACTGCACCGAGGTCGGCAGAGAACTTCTGCACGTCGGCACTCGCCATGGCGGTCGCGATCTCTTTCTGCAGGCGCTGCATCACGGGCGCCGGCGTTCCCTTCGGCGCCCAGAGCCCGGTGAAGTTGATGACGCTGTAGTCCTTGATGCCGGCCTCGGCGAAGGTCGGGACCTCCGGGAGCGCGGCCAGGCGCTTGTCGCCGCTGATGCCCAGCAGCCGCACCTTGCCGCCCTTGACCTGCCCCATCACCCCCGGCGTGGAGGCGATCTGGAAGTCGATGGTCCCCGAGAGCAGGGCGAGCGTGGCCTCGCCGGCACCCTTGAAGGGGACGTGCGTCACGTCGATCCTGGCCGCACTGGCCAGGGCCTCGGTGGAGAAGTGCGGCGTCGTGCCTGCACCACCGGTGCCGTAGTTGAGCTTGCCGGGGTTCGCCTTCGCGTAGCCCACCAGGTCCGACAGCGCCTTGAAGCGCGACTCCGAGCCCACCACGAGCGCCATCGGTGCGAAGTTGAAAGCAGCCACCGGCATCAGGTCCCGCTCATGATCGAAGGGCAGCTTGCTGAAGACGTGCGGCAGGATCGAGTAGGTCGTGTCGTTGGCCATCAGTGTGTAGCCGTCGGGCGTGGCCTTCGCGACCTGCTGCGCGCCGATGGTGCCGGTCGCGCCCGCCTTGTTCTCCACGAAGAAGCTCTGGCCCGTCTGCTCCGTGAGCTTTTGGGCGACGCGGCGCGTCACCTGGTCCACCGCGCCGCCGGGCGGATAGGGCACGACGATGCGCACCGGCTTCGAGGGATAGTCCCCCTGCGCGAAAGCCGCACCTGCGGCTGCATGGATCGCCGCCGCGGCCAGGGCGGCCGGGATGGTCTTGCGCGAAAAAATGCTCATTGAATGTCTCCTGATTCCGATCGGGGGATGTTCAGGCGGGCGCCCGTTGCTTCGCCAGGACTTCGAGTGCGTTGCTCGCAGCGGCGACCCCCATGTTCACGTACGCATCGCTGGTCACGCCGCCGATGTGCGGGCTCAGCACGAAGCCCTTCTCGCCCTGGAAAGCGTGCCCGGCAGCCATCGGTTCGACCGCGAAGCTGTCCAGGCCCGCTGCCAGCACCTGGCCGGACTTCACGGCGGCGAGAAGCGCGTCCTCGTCGATCAGGCCACCGCGGGCCGTGTTGACCAGGATCACACCGCGCCGGGTCGTCGCCAGGGTGTCCGCATTCACCAGCTTGCGGTTGTCCTCGGTCAACGGGCAGTGCAGCGAGATCACGTCGGCGTCGCGCCAGATCGCTTCCAGGTCGACCGCCTGCACGTAGTCGGGCAGGTTCTTCGCGAACGGGTCGAAGCCGATCACCCGCATGTCCAGCGCATGGGCCATCCGCGCAAAGCGCAGGCCGATCGCGCCGAGCCCGACCAGGCCGACGGTGCGGCCGCCCAGCTCCAGGCTCTTGTGCGTGGCCTTGTCCCAGTGGCCGCCGTGCATGCGCGCATCGAGCGAGACCACGGACTTGGCGCAGGCGAGCATCAGCGCCAGCGCCTGCTCGGCCACGGCCGCGGCGTTGGCACCCGCTGCCGCGACGACCTCGATGCCGCGCGCCTTGGCCGCCGGCTTGTCGATGGTGTCGGTGCCGCTGCCGTGCTTGGAGATCACGCGCAAGGCAGGCGCCGCATCCATCGCCGCCGCACCGACCTTGCTGTAGCGCACGATGATCGCGACCGGATTGTGCTTGGCGCACAGCGCCACCACGTCGTCCTCCGTCGGCGTCTTGCCGGCGAAGATCACTTCGTGCTCTTTCAGGAGTTCGAGCGCCTGCGGGGCGAGATCCGCACCGGTGACGAGGATCACGCTCACAGCGTCTCGCCTTCCTTGAGCACGCCCGCCGCGCGCAGCGCGCCGTCGAGCCAGGAGGCGGCCGTGTTGCCGTCCTTGATCGCAGCGATGCGCTTGGTCTCGTCCTGCACCTTCTTGCGCGCGGCGCCGATCAGCGACGCGATCTTCTCGCGCTCCACGACCATCACGCCATCGCCGTCGCCGATCACGAAGTCGCCGGCCCGCACGGTCACGCCGCCCACCGTCACCGGGTGGCCGATGCGGCCGCCGATGTTCTTCGTCGGGCCGTTGGGATTGGTGCCGACCGAGAAGACCGGATAGTCCATCTCGTCGATCTCCAGGCTGTCGCGCACCGCGCCGTCGACCACCACGCCGGCGATGCCGCGCTGGCGGCAGGCGGTCATCATGATGGTGCCCATGAGCGCCGAGGTCTGGTCCGCCTTGCCGTCGATCACGAGCACGTCGCCGGGCTTGGCCAGCGCGATCGCAGCGTGGATCATGAGGTTGTCCCCGGGCCGCACCTCGACGGTCAGCGCGGGGCCGGCCAGCTTCATGCGCGGCCGCAGCGGCTGGATGCGGCCGTGCAATGCGCCCCGGCGGCCTGCCACGTCGGCAAGAATGGCCGGCTGGAATTCGGAAGCCTGCTGAACGATGTCGGCAGGAACGCGCTCGAAGTCGCGAATGATCTCGGGCAATGGGTTGCTCATGATGGGTCTTTCGGGTGTGAGAGGTGGAAGGCGGGCGCAGCTGCGCCTCGCCGAGTCGTGCATGCGCTGCCGACGGGCGTTTCCGGCAAGCCGGTGATCGGGAGGTGGAGGCGCCGTCAGTCGACCTTGGCGCCGGAGTCCTTGACGACCTTGCCCCAGCGCACGATGTCGTCCTGAATCAGCTTGCCGAACTGCTCGGGCGTGCCGCCGAGCACGTCGGCGCCCTGGCCCTCGAGCTTCTTCTTCACGTCGGCGTCCTGCAGCGCCTTGTTGAAGGCAACGTTGAGTTTCGCCACCGCGTCCTTCGGCATCGACGCCGGGCCGGCAATGCCGAACCAGGTCACCGCCTCGAAGCCCTTGTAGCCGGACTCGGCGATGGTCGGCACGTTGGGAAGGTCGTTCACGCGCTTGTCCGAGGTCACCGCGAGGGCCCGCATCTTGCCGTTGCGGATGTGTCCGATGAGGGTGGGGATCGACGACATGTACATCTGGATCTGGCCGCCGACGAGGTCGGTCGCGCCTTGCGCCGCGCCCTTGTACGGCACGTGCGTGAACTTGACCCCGGCGATCTTCTGGAACTGTTCGGCGGCCAGGTGGGCGACCGTGCCGCTGCCGGAGCTCGCGTAGTTGATGGCTTCGGGCTTCGCCTTGCCGGCTGCCACGACATCGGCCAGCGTCTTGTAGGGCGAGTCGGCCGCAACCACGAGCACGAGCGGCGAGCTGGCGACCAGGCCGATGGGGGCCAGGTCCTTTTGCGGGTTGTAGGGCAGCTTCGAATACAGCGTGGGATTGATGGCGAGATTGCTGGTCTGCCCGAGCACGATGGTGTAGCCGTCCGGCGCCGCCTTGGCCGCGGCGTCCACGCCGAGGTTGCCGCCCGAACCGGGCTTGTTGTCGATCACCACGGTCCAGCCCTGCTGCGTCGCGACCTTGTTGCCCACTTCGCGAGCGATGAGGTCGGTGCCGCCGCCGGCGGGGAAGGGCACGATGAGCTTGATCGGCCGCGAGGGGTAGGCCTGCGCCAGCGCGGCGCAGGAGGCAAAGGACAACACGGCGAGCACCGCGGTGCGGCGGGAAAGGTCGAGTTTCGTGATGGTCAAGGTTTGTCTCCGATTGGTGGTGATCCACGGTCATTGCCTGCTTCAGGCTTGGACGAACTGTAGATTTGCGTTCCGATACGTACAATGGTGTTGCACCAGGTGGACCACGAACCATGCCGCGAACCAAAGCCAGCGAGACCCCGCAACAACGCGATGCAGGCGCATCGCCCGAAGGCGACGAGCCCGCCGGCGGCGTCACCGCTGTCACGCGCGCCCTTCAACTGCTCGAGGCATTCGGCATGCAGGACCAGCGCCTGTCGCTGGCGGAGCTGACGCGCCGCAGCGGCATGCACAAGACGACGGCGCTGCGCCTTCTGCGGACGCTGGGCCATAGCGGTTATGTGGTCCAGCGCGATGACGGCGAGTGGCGCCTCGGGCCGGCGGCCGGCTGGCTGGGCGCGCGCTACCAGGCGGCCTTCGACGTCAACAACGTGGTCGAGCCGATGCTGCGCGAGTTGACGCAGACGACCGGCGAGAGTGCTGCGTTCTACGTGCGCGAAGGCAACATCCGCACCTGCATCGTTCGGGTCGAGGGGCCGCAGCCGATCCGCCACCATGCACGCATGGGCTCGGCCCTGCCGCTCGACAAGGGTTCGCCCGGACGGGTGATCCTCGCGTTCTCGGGCGAGCCCGGCGCCTTGTACGAAGAGATCCGGAAGCGGGGCTACCACTTCTCCATCGGCGAAAGAGAGAAGGGGGTGGCGACGGTGTCTGCGCCGGTCTTCGGCCTCAACTGGCGCCTGCTGGGCTCCGTCTGCATCTCGGGCCCTGCCGAACGGCTGCCGAAGAACAAGCTGCTACGGCACGCCAAGACGATCATCAAGGCGGCGAACCAGCTGTCGTATGCGCTGGCCGGAAGCACGACGCCTCAGACGCCGAGGGTTGTCTCGGCGTGGCACCCGTAGAGCGTCGGAGAGCGATTGCGGAAGGCCGATTCGTGGATCGGGCTGTTGCCGGAAGTGAAACGCTGCATCCAGGCCTTGTCCTGAAACGAGGGGAGTACGTCATTCACGCCATCGGGTCGTCCCCTATCGTCGAGGGATGTCCACGATCCATCTCCACCAGACAACCACCTCGACGCCCGAGCAGTACCTCGCCGGGCTCACCGACTTCGGGCCAGGCCGCTCTAAGCTCTTCGGCAACAGCGCCGACGACTACCTCGAGGTGCACGACCAGGGCCGCTGGCACGCCGACGTCACGGAAGGCTCGGGCGGCATCTGGGAACGCCTGCACTACGACTGGTCCGACCCCGGCCGCGTCGTCCTCACGACGACCGACTCCAACCTGTGGGGCGGGGCGTCGGGGCACACGTACACCTTCACCCGCCAGCCCGACGGCTCGACCGGCATCGACGTGGTCGTCGTACGTGACGGCAAGAACCTCAAGGGGCGGGTGCTCGGATTCGTGCTCGGGAGCATCGGCAGGCGCGTCCTGGAACGGGCGTTTGAGAACTCCGTCAAGGCCATCGAAGCGCGGAGCATGACGGCCCGTGGACCGTAGGGCTATGCAACTTGCGCTCGCTCACCGAAGCGACTTGAAGCTCGCGCGCAATTCCTCGGCGAATTGCTGCGGCTGTTCCCACGCGGCAAAGTGGCCGCCCTTCGGAAGCCGGTTGTAGTGAACGAGCTTGGGATAAGCGCGCTGCGTCCAACTACGAGGAGCCGCATAGATCTCATCGGGAAAGACGCTCACGCCAACCGGGATGGTCACGTTCTTGGGCGCAAAGAAGGCCAGCTTGCTTTCCCAGTACAGGCGTGCCGAGGAGACCGCTGTTTCAGTCAGCCAGTAGAGCGTGATGTTGTCGAGGACGTCGTCCCGTGTCAGCCCCTCCGGCTGGCCATCGAAGACCCGAGCGATCAGCTCGTAGCTGCGCGCATCGTGGTCGAGCATCCAGGCCGCGAGACCGATCGGTGAATCCTCGATCCCATACAGCGTTTGAGGGCGGTTGCTCATTTCCTGGGCATAGACCAAGCCGTGCTTGTAGAAGAAGGCGAGCTGATCGAAGGCATGTTTCTCGTCGGGCGAAAGCTGGCCGGGTGGCGGGTTGCCGAACTGGAGCGCCTGCGCGATGTCGTCCGGCACGGTGGCCGGCATGTTGGTGTGAATGCCGATCAATTCAGGCGGCGCCTGCAGCGCCATCTGCTCCGTGACGGCATTCCCCCAGTCGCCGCCTTGGGCCACATACCTCGTGTATCCGAGGCGCTTCATCAGCGCGATCCAGGCACGGGCGATGCGAACGGGATCCCAGCCGACGGCGGTCGGCTTGCCCGAGAAGCCGTGGCCGGGCAGCGACGGGATCACGACGTCGAACGCGTCCGCCGCACTCGCGCCATGGGCCACCGGATTCGTCAGCGGCTCGATGATCTTCAACTGCTCGACGATCGACCCGGGCCAACCGTGGGTGACGATGACCGGAAGGGCGCCTGGCTGCTTCGATCGGACGTGGATGAAATGGATGTCCACGCCGTCGATCTCGGTGACGAACTGCGGCAGCGCGTTCAGCCTGGCCTCGACCTTGCGCCAGTCGTAGTCCGTGGCCCAATAGCGCGCCAGCTTTCGCATGGTGGCGAGCTCCACGCCCTGCGATGCGTCGGCAACGGGTTGCTTGCTGGGCCACCGGGTGGCGGCAATGCGCTGGCGCAGATCGTTCAGTTTGGCTTGAGGTGTTCTCACCTTGAACGGGCGGATGGCGGGACGGCCTGTCAGGGTTTCGTCGTCGGCGGTAGCGGCGAACACCAAGGGGCTGGCGGTCAGCGCGGTTGCTGCCGAAGTAGCAAGAAAGCCGCGCCGCGTGAGCGATGAAGTCATTGAACGGACCCTTGTGTGGATGGAGATTTCGAATGCCTTTTCAGGCGTGGGCAGTTGGAGAGATCAGCCCACATCTCGCACGGCCTTCCACTCATCCCATTCAGTTGCCGCCGCGCGGGTGGGGCGCGTCGATGCAGCCACGTTCGGCTGAGTCATCCTGTGGCTGTCGACGTCGCGGTCGGCAGGCACCCTGATCGCATCCAAAGGCTCGTCGGACAGCGGGCGCTTCTCGATCGATCGCAGGATCATGACGCTCTCCTTGACGACCTTCCAACATCCTGGGCGGGGCGGCGGGAGACCATCAGGGTGGCGGTCATCGTCTGCACGATCTCGTCGCGCTGGTTGAGCGTGTCCGAGCGCATCACCACCGTCCCCCGGTCGGGCCGAGAGCGGGAAGGCGTGATGTCCGTGACTTCGCTCTCGACCCGCAACACATCACCGGGACGGGTGGGGGCTTTCCATTCGACCTTCGCTCCGGCGCCGACGATGCCATCGGCCAGTGGCGGGCCGCTGGTCACCAGCAAGCGCATCGTGGTCGCCGCCGTGTGCCAGCCGCTGGCGGCCAAGCCGCCGAAGATCGACTGCCTGGCGGCGGCATCGTCCAGATGGAACGGCTGCGGGTCGAAGTGCATGGCAAAGAACCGGACCTGATCGGCATGCAGCGTGTGGCTGGCGGTCTTGAAGGTGTCTCCGACTCTGAGGTCGTCGAGGTACAGAAGGTCGTTCATGGTGCTCTCCTATTCGAATGCGTGCGGTGTTCCGTCTTGCGGCTGGAGGGTGCTTCCGAATGCGCATGCATTCGAGACGCTGGGTTGCACTCTAGGGACCGGAGCACGACGAAGTAAGGGGGCAGCGCTGAAAGCACTTTTTCAAAGGCATCAAGAATTGCGTTCGTCGTCTTCAGCATGGACGGGCAGCTGACGACGACCTTCTTCGAGCGGAATGCGATGCGTTCTAATGGCCGTCTCCCACACCCCAAGGAGACAGCGCATGGACCGCATTGCTGCGATGAACGCCTTCGTCCGGGTGGTTGAAGCCGGCAACTTCACGAAGGCGGCCGACACGCTCGACGTGCCGAACGCCACCGTGACCCGTCTGATCCAGCATCTCGAACAGGCGCTGGAGGTGCGCCTGTTGCATCGCACGACCCGCGCCGTCACGCTGACGCCGGAAGGCGCGTCCTACTATGAACGCGTGGTGCGACTGCTCGCCGATCTTGCCGACATCGAATCCTCCACCAAGCTGTCCCGCGGCAAGCCCGCAGGCAAGGTGCGCGTCGAGACGGCCGTCGCGATCGGCACGATGGTCATCCTGCCCGCGCTTGCCGAGTTCTACAGGGACTATCCCGAGGTCGAAGTCGAGCTCAGCGTCGGAAACCGGCGCAGTGACCTGGTTGCCGAAGGCATCGACTGCGCGATCCGCGCCGGCAAGATCAGCGAGCAGATGATCGTGGCTCGGCAGATCGGCTCCTTCTGCTTCACGACCTGCGCGACGCCCAGCTTCCTGCAGGCCCACGGCACGCCGAAGACGCCCGAAGAGCTGGTGGCGCGTCCCACCGTGGGCCTGCTGTCCGCGGAAACCGGCCGCCCGTTGCCGTTCCGCTTTTCCGACGGAACCAGCGATTCGGCCTTCACCCCCAGCCACAAGCTCATCGTGAACGACACCAACTCCTACCTTGCAGCCGGCCTGGCGGGGCTGGGCGTCATCCAGGCGCCGGCGTACGCCGTGCACGCAGCCGTGAAGGCCGGCCAGCTTGTGGCACTCCTGGAGGACTGGCGGACCCCTCGCAGTCCCGTGCACGTTCTCTACTCGCCGAATCGCTACCTGAGCGCCAAGGTCCGCGTCTTCATCGATTGGGCCGTCACGCTCTTCGAGCGGCACGACCACCTGCGACGCGTCTGATCGGCGGGCTACGGCGCGTCCCGATCCGCAAGAAGGATCGCTCGCCGCAGTCGTTCCATGCCCAGGTCCCGGATGCGGAGCCCTTCGAGCGTCTGCAGCATGGACTCGAAATAGGCACGCGAAGTGCCGAGCGGCCCCTGGCCCGTTCGAATGAGGCGGACGACATGCTCGATCGGCTGAGCGCCGATGTACCTCTCATGGTGCCGGCTGGCAACGAAGGTGAGGGCCCGCACCGGTGCTGCGTCCGTGCAGGCCCTGATCCATCGAGCCTCGTAGGAGCCGGCCAGCATTTCTCGCCTCCAAAGCAATCGCGCCTCCGGCAGCACCTTGGCGGCCTCGATGCGGAACAGCAACCCGTGGCATGCGCCGCCCCGGTCCAGCGCCAGCATGGCGCCGGGCTCCGCGACCGTGCCTCGCCCGAAGATCATGCGCAGGCAGAAGCGCCGGTGCCAGCCCTGGACCCGCGCGACGCTCATGTGAACCGCGTCTATCGCCGGATTCCACATCAGCGATCCGTAGCCGAAGACGTACAGATCCTCGGCGGGATCATGGTGACGAAGAGCGTCTGCCAGGGACTGGTCCAACTCCGCGTCGGTTCGGACCCGGACCCCCGGAGGCGCGTCGGCACGCAGCGACGCGAGCAGGACTCCGTCGGCCAGGCGCCGGCGCATCGACTCGTGTTCGGGGTGGGGCGGAAGCATCGACGTGACTCTACGGCGCGTGTTCAGTCCGATAGAGGGCCAAGCCGGCAACTCTCTTTTGCAGTTTGTGAAATACCGTGGGGCCCTTCCGCGTTGGCCGCGATTGTTCCCCGGTTTGCAAAGATCCATTGGCGCCGCTTGTCTTTCCGGCTCGGACTGCGATGACTAGATTTGGACCCCATGAGTGTCCTCAACTCCCGCGGCATCGTCTACGCATTCAACTGCACCGTCGCAGCGCTGCTGGCCTTGTCCGTCGCCTTCAGCGCCGGCCTGCCCAATCCGTGGTGGGCCGCGCTGACGGTCTTCATCACCAGCCAGCCGCTGGCGGGGGCCTCCGGCGCCGTGTTCTCGCGGGCGCTCTATCGCATGGGTGGCACCGCGCTCGGCATGGGCGCATCGATGCTGATCCTTCCCGGGCTCGTCAACTCGCCCGAGCTGATGATTGCGGCCATTGCCGGCTGGCTGGCCTTGTGCGTCTACCTGGCGCTGCTGGACCGGAGCCCGCGCACCTACCTGTTCCTGCTCGCGGGCTACACGCTGGCCCTGGTCGGACTCCCGATGGCCGGCGATCCGTCGCAGCTCTTCGACAACGCGATCCTGCGCGTCGAGGAAATCGCGATCGGCACGCTCAGTGCGACGGTGGTGCACAACCTGGTCTTTCCCCGCACCCTCAAGTCGCAGATGGATGCGAAGCTGAACGCGATCCTGAAGGATGCGCGCGCCTGGATGCTCGCGGCCCTTGCGCCCGAGCCGGCGCCGGCGGCGGAGCAGGCGGCGCGCAAGCGCATGGCCGCGGACCTGGGCGAGCTGCACCAGCTCGCGATCGGCCAGCGCTTCGACGCGGGCGCCGGGAATGCCGACGCACGCGTCGTCTCGGCGCTGGAGGAGCGGCTGGTGTCCCTGCTGCCCCTGTGGAACGGCGTGGAGCAGCGCCTCGGCACCATCGCGAAGCAGGGCGCCGTGCCGCAGGCCTTGTCGCTGCACGTGGCCGAGCTGCGCGCGTGGATGGGGCAAGCGCAGGCCGGCGACCGCCAGCAAATCGAGCAGCTGCTTGCGGCGGGCCGGCACGCCCTGCCGGCGCCGGGCACCGTGCCGCAGTGGACCGAGATGCTGGCGGCCAGCCTGGTGCAACGCCTGGCGGAACTGGCCCGCGCGTGGGACGAGGTGCTTTACCTGCGCGAGTTCGTTCGCGATCCGGGGCGTGCCCATGATGCGCAGCTGCAGCAGATGATCGGCGCGCACGGAAGTCGGCGCCTGCATCTGGACCACGGCCTGGCCGCCTACGCCGGCCTGGCCGCGGGGATCGCCGTGATGCTGGCGGGTGGGCTGGTCATCGCGATCGGGTGGCAGCAGGGGGCGGCGGCGGTCGGCATCGCGGCCACGGGTTCAGCCGTCTTCGCGTTCGCCGACGACGCGCGTCCGATGCAGAGGCTCTTCGTCGCCGCGACGCTCGCCGCCGCGCCGGTCGCCGCGCTCTATCTTTTCGCGATCCTGCCTGCGGTCGACGGCTTCGGCACGCTGGCGCTCGCCATGCTCCCCCTGTACTTCGGCACGGCCTTGTTCCTCGGGTCGCCGCGGTACTGGCTGCACGGGTACGGCTTTGCCTTGACCTCGCAGACGTTGATCGCGCTGCAGCCGGCCCACCGGGGCGACTTCGACGCCTTCATCGCGATCTTCCTGGGGGCGCTCGCGGGCGGCATCATCGCGCTGCTGGTGAGTTCGATCATGCGCGTGCTGAGCGCGGAGACCAGCGCATGGCGCATTCTGCGGGCGGGGTGGCGCGATCTCGCGGCGCTGGCCGATGCGCGCCGGCTGCAGGGGCGCAGCGGCTGGGCCAGCCGCATGCTCGACCGCGCAAGCCTGCTCCTGCCGCGCCTGGCGCGGGCCGGCGGCGCCGAGGGGCTGCGCCAGGCGGATGCGCTCGATGACCTGCGCCTGGGCGTCAATGTGGCGGACCTGCGCGAGGTGGCGCACCAAAGCGGCGGCACCGTGGCGCAGGCTGCCGATGCGGCCTTGCAGCGCATCGCGGACCACTTCCGCTTCCAGGTCCGCAAGGGCCCCGCCGCGCCGGCGGCCGAATTGCTGAAGGCCGTCGACCAGACGATTCATCGGCTCCTGGGCCTGCAGGCCGGGGAGTTGCGCCTGCGAGGCCTGGCCGCGGCCACGGGCCTGCGCGTGGGCTTGTTCCCCGATGCGCCGCCCTACCGAAGCGAGGAGCGTGCGACGTGCTAGCCGAAGTCAGCCTGTTCGGGATCTTCATCAACGCGGGGCTGGTGTCGGCGTTCTTCGCCGTACTGCTGCTCCTGCTGCTGCGCAAGGGCTTGGCGCACGTCGGCGCCTATCGCCTGGTATGGCACCCGGCGCTCGTCGACCTCGCCCTCTTCATGCTTCTGTGGGGTGGCGTGGCTTTCGCTGCCGATGCCCTGCAAGTCCGATTGTTTTCTCTTCTGGGGTGAGACGCCATGAAACCAGCCATTCAAACCATCGGGCGCGTGGCGCTCACGCTGGCCCTCGTGGGCGCCGCCCTGGGTGTCGGCCGTCTCACCTGGGACCATTACCGCGAGGCGCCCTGGACGCGCGACGGGCGCGTGCGCGCCGACGTGATCCAGGTCGCGCCCGATGTGTCGGGCCTGGTCGAGCAGATCGTCGTGCGCGACAACCAGATCGTCCGCCAGGGCGACGTGCTCTTCACCATCGACCGTGCCCGCTACCAGCTCGCGGTGGCCCAGGCCGAGGCCACGGTGCAGGGGCTGCGCGTGCAGATCGAGCAGGCGCGGCGCGAGAACCGCCGCAACGTGACGCTGGGCGACCTGGTGCCCGCCGAGCTGCGCGAGCAGGGCGGGACCAAGGTCGACCAGCTCAAGGCCAGCTTGGCGCAGGCCTCGTCGTTGCTGGATACGGCGCGGCTCAACCTGGCCCGCACCGAGGTGCGCGCACCGGTCGATGGCTGGGTGACCAACCTGGATCTTCGCCCCGGCGCCTATGCGACGGCGGGCCGGCCCGTCTTCGCGCTGGTGGACCGACAGTCCCTGCACGTGCAGGGCTACTTCGAGGAGACCAAGCTCGGCCGCATCGCAGTCGGCGCGCCGGTGCGCGTGCGGCTGATCGGCGAGACGCAGTGGTTCGAGGGGCATGTCGACAGCATCGCGGCCGGCATCGAGGACCGCGAACGCGGCGGCAGCTCGAGCCTGCTGGCCAACGTCAATCCGACCTTCAACTGGGTCCGCCTCGCGCAGCGCATCCCGGTGCGGGTGCAGCTCGACCGCGTGCCGCAGGACGCGCGGCTGATCGCGGGACGCACCGCGACCGTCGAAGTCATCGAGGCGCCGCGCAAGGCCACCGTGGCGCAAGGAGCTCCGTCATGAGCCGCACGGCCGCTCCGAAGGCTCATAGCACCGTAGCCGAAGGCGAAGGGTTTTCAGTGTTCCGCCTGCTCATGCTCGCCATGGCTGCACTGCTGGCGGCCTGTGCCGCCGTCGGCCCCAACTACCAGCGCCCGGCCGATGCGGCCATCAACGGCCAGTCCGCGAACGGCCCCTGGCTCGGCGGCTCCGAGGCCGCCTTCGTGCGCGAGCCCGTGCCCGGCGACTGGTGGCGCCTCTATGAAAGCCCCACGCTCGATGGCCTGGTGCAGGAGGCCCTCGCGGCCAACACCGATCTGCGCATTGCCGCCGGCAACATCGAGCGCGCCCTGGCCGGCCAGGACTACGCCGATGCCGGGCGCCGCCCGAGCACCAGCCTGCTGGCCACCACGACCTACGGCCGCCGCTCGGCCGAGGAAGAGCTGCGGCCCGGCAAGCCCCTGTCGAACAACGTCACCTACGGCCTGGGCGCCGGCGTGTCCTACCAGGTGGACCTGTTCGGGCAGATCGCGCGCACCATCGAATCGGCCCAGGCAGACAGCAGCGCGGCCCGCGCCGCCTACGACGCGACGCGCGTCACGGTGGTGGCCGAAACCACCCGTGCCTTTCTCGACGCCTGCTTGGCCGGGCGCGAGATCGCGGTGGCGACTCGCTCGGTCGCACTGCAGGAGAAGAGCGCCGAGCTGACCCAGGCGCTGTTCCGCGGGGGCCGGGGCAACACGGTGGACGTCACTCGCGCCTCGGCGCAGGTGGACCAGGTGCGCGCCAGCTTGCCGGCCTTGAACGCGCAAAGGCGCCTCGCGCTCTACCGCCTGGCGGTGCTGACCGGCAAGGCGCCCGAGGACTTCCCGCGCACGGTGCAGGCCTGCGAGCAGGAGCCGGGCCTCGCGCGGCCGATCCCCATCGGCGACGGCGCCGGCCTGCTGAGCCGCCGGCCCGACATCCGACGCGCCGAGTTCGAACTGCATTCGGCGACCGCCCGCATCGGCATCGCGACGGCCGATCTGTACCCGAAGGTCACGCTGGGCGCATCGCTCGGCTCGGCGGGGCTGGGAAAGAATTTTCTCGATGCCGACACCTTCAAGTTCTCGATCGGCCCGCTGATCAACTGGCAGTTTCCCGACCGCTCCCGCATCCAGGCGCGCATCCGCAGCGCCGACGCCGATCAGCAGGTGGCGCTGGCGCGCTTCGACGGCACGGTGCTGAACGCGCTGAAGGAAGCGGAGAGCGCCCTCGAGGTCTATGCCCGCGACCTGGAGCGGCGCGCGCTGCTCGAAGCCGCGCGCCAGAAGGCCCGCCGCGCGTCGGAGGACACGCAGCAGCTCTTCGCGCTGGGCCGGCAAGGCTATCTGCCGGTGCTCGACGCGGACCGCACGCTGACCACGGTCGAGCAGTCGGTGGCCGCGGCCGACAGCAAGCTGGCTTCGGACCAAGTCAATCTCTTCCTCGCGCTGGGCGGGGGCTGGGAAAACCGCTGAGCACCATCTTTCTTTACACCAAACCGATATGACTTTCCATCACAGACTTCTCGCCATTTCCGCCGTCACCTTCGGCCTCGCTTCGCTCGCCGGTCCCACTCATGCGCAGACGACGGCCTCGGCCGCGGAGGCCAAGGCCTCGTCCCCTCGACGCGCAGCCACTGCCGAAGAGGCCATCCGCCCCTTCCAGGTCAGCATCCCCGATGCCGCGCTGGCCGATCTGCGCCAACGCATCGCCGCGACGCGCTGGCCTGAGCGCGAGACGGTGGCCGATCAATCGCAGGGCGTGCAGCTGGCGAAGATCCAGGAGCTCGTGCGCTACTGGGGCACCGACTATGACTGGCGCCGCGCGGAGGCCAGGCTCAATGCCCTGCCGCAATTCGTGACCACCATCGATGGCGTGGACATCCACTTTCTGCACATCCGCTCGAAGCATCCGAACGCGATGCCGCTGATCATCACCCACGGCTGGCCGGGCTCGGTCTTCGAGCTGCTGAAGGTCGTCGGCCCGCTCACCGATCCCACGGCCCATGGCGGCCGCGCGGAAGACGCCTTCGACGTCGTCATTCCCTCGATGCCGGGCTACGGCTTCTCCGGCAAGCCCATGGGCACCGGCTGGGGACCCGAGCACATCGGGACCGCCTGGGACGTGCTGATGAAGCGGCTGGGCTACACGCGCTATGTGTCCCAGGGTGGCGACTGGGGTTCGGTCGTGGCGAGCGCGATGGGGCGCCAGGCGCCGCAGGGCTTGCTGGGCATCCACGTCAACATGCCGGCCACCGTGCCGCCGGACGTCGCGAAGGCGCTGAGCAGCGGCGCGCCCGTGCCGAGGGGACTGAGCGCCGCGGAGAAAGCCGCGGCCGCGTCGCTCGACAAGCTCTACAAGAAGGGCGGCGGCTATGCCGCGATGATGGTGACCCGCCCACAGACCGTGGGCTATGGCTTGGCCGATTCCCCCGCCGGCCAGGCCGCCTGGATGTACGACAAGTTCGCCGCCTGGACCTTCAGCGGCGGCGACCCCGAGCGCTCGCTCACGAAGGACGAGATGCTCGACGACATCACGCTCTACTGGCTCACGAACAGCGCGACTTCCTCCGCGCAGCTCTACTGGGAAAACGACAACAACAACTTCAATGCCGTCGAGCAGAAGACGGCGGACATCAAGGTTCCTGTCGCGGTCACGGTTTTCCCGGGCGAGATCTATCGCGCGCCGCGCAGCTGGACCGAGCGCAGCTACCGCAAGCTCGTCTACTTCAACGACGTCGACAAGGGCGGCCACTTCGCCGCGTGGGAAGAGCCGCAGCTCTTCGCCAGCGAGATGCGCGCTGCGTTCAGGTCGCTGCGCTGATCGATGCTGCGCCAGCCTTCGGCAAGCCCGAAGGCCGGCGGTTCATTCCTCTCTTTTCTCGTTTTCTCATCTTCTCGTCGACAGGATTTCACATGAGCAGTTTTCTCAAGAGCACCGTGGCCGCTGCCGCCATCGGACTGAGCATCGCAGCCGGCGCGGCGCCTCCGGCGCCCGCGCTCGAGGCGCCCGCCACCGTCGTGCTGGTGCACGGCGCCTTTGCGGATGGGTCCGCATGGAACCGCGTTGTGCCGCGTCTGCAGGCCAAGGGCCTGAAGGTCGTGTCCGTCCAGAACCCGCTGACCTCGCTGGCCGACGACGTGGCCGCGACCCGGCGCGTGCTCGACGCCCAGACCGGCCCGGTGGTCCTGGTCGGCCACTCCTGGGGCGGCGTCGTCATCTCCGAGGCCGGGCAGCACGAGCGCGTCAAGGCGCTGGTTTACGTCTCTGCCTTTGCGCCGGCCGAAGGCCAGTCCGTGGCCGACCTGTCCAAGGGCTACGCGGAGCCGCCGGGTTTCAAGCACCTCGTGGCCGACAAGGAGGGCTTCCTCACGCTGACACCGGAAGGCGTCGCCAAGCACTTTGCCCAGGACCTTCCGGCCGGGGAGACAAAGCTGATGGCCGTCACGCAAGGGCCGGTGCGCGGCGCCAACTTCGAGGAGAAGACGAGCACCGCGGCATGGAAGACGCGGCCGTCGTGGTTCGTCCTGAGCCGGCAGGACCACATGATCCAGCCGGCGCTGCAGGAGGCCATGGCGAAGACCATCGGCGCGAAGGTGGTGAGCCTGCCGACGAGCCACGTGCCTCTGCTGTCGCGGCCGAAGGAGGTGGCTGACGCTATTGCTGCGGCGGCAGCTCGTTGAATCTGTCCCCCCCGTGCGTGGGTCGCGCAGCACCAGGCGCTACTGCCTCGCAGTCGCGCCACTGGGAAGGACAAGGAGAGCTCCGAACGCCGCCAGCCCCAGAACGGCTGATAGCCAGAGAGCACCTGCGCCCCATCGGTCGAGGCAGAGGCCGAAAGCCAGGGGTGCGAAGGCCTGCGCGATGCGAGCGGGCACCATCAGCAGGCCCTGCCGTTCGCCATAGCCGTGCGGTCCGAACAGGACGAGGGGCAGGGTGCCCTTGGCGATGGTCAGGATGCTGTTGCCCGCGCCGTGCAGGATGCCGAACAGCGCGGCCACCGGTGCCCCCGCCATCAGCAGCGCCGCCGCTCCGACCGGATGGGCCAGTGCCGCAATGCGCGCGGACAGCACCGGGTGGACTCGCCGCAGGAAGCCGAACTCCAGCAGCCGGCCGGCGACCTGTGCAGGACCGACGAGCGCACCCACGGCAACCGCCATGCCGAGCGTGGCGCCGCCGGCCTGGAGCAGGCGAGGCAGGTGCGCCGCCATTGCGGTGCTGATGAACCAAGTCGCCGCGAAGACGAAGGCCAGCAAGCCCGCGACGAGGCGAGCGGGCGGCGCCGTGCCGTGGTCGGTCGAGGCGGCACCGAGCGCTCCTTCCCCGCCATCTTGCGACGCGCCCGGTGCAATCACCTTGGGCAGGGACGCGTTCAGCGGCAGCCCCAGCACGACATGGAGAGCGACCCACGCGAGGCAGGCGCCACGCCATCCGAACTGGGCCTCGAGCAGGGTCGACAGCGGCCAGCCCACCGTGCTGGCGAAACCCGCCAGCAAGGTAATGCCTGTGATGGCGCTGCGCGAATCATGCCCGTAAAGGCGAACCAGGGCGGAGAACGCCGCCTCGTACAGTCCGGCTCCCATGCCGATGCCGATGAGCATCCAGGCGGCGAAGAGACTGATGGGCCCTTGCGCGGCAGCCAGTGAAGCGAGGCCGGCGGCGAAGAGGAGGCTCGTGCCCATCAAGACGGGGCGGCCACCCCACCGGTCGATGGCTCGGCCGGCGTAGGGGCCGAGCAGCGCCGACACGACAAGCGCAATGGAGAACGCGCCGAACACCGTCGGCACTGACACGCCCAGGTCCCGAGCCATCGATGCCGCGAGCATCGCCGGCAGGTAGTACGACGATGCCCAGGCGAGCGTCTGTGCCGCTCCCAGAGTGGCGACGACGCCGGTGCGAGCGCCGATTCTCATCCCGTTGAGCACGTGCGGCATGGTGCCCAATTCAAATGGTGTTCTGATTGACCCGCTTCGACAGCTCGGCGGCGCTTTCCTTGCGTTCGCTGTATCGGTCGACCAGGTAGGGGGCGAGGTCGCGCGTCAGTAGCGTGAACTTGAACAGCTCTTCCATGACATCGACCACCCGGTCGTAGTACGCCGAAGGCTTCATCCGGCCTGCTTCGTCAAACTCGAGGAAGGCCTTGGCCACGGAGGACTGGTTGGGGATGGTCAGCATCCGCATCCAGCGGCCGAGCACGCGCATTTGGTTGACCGCGTTGAACGATTGCGAGCCGCCCGACACCTCCATGACCGCCAGCGTCTTGCCCTGCGTGGGCCTTACGGCGCCCAGGGCCAGCGGAATCCAGTCGATCTGCGCTTTCATGATGCCGGTCATGGCGCCATGCCGTTCCGGCGAGGTCCACACCATGCCCTCGGCCCATTGCGCCAGCTTGCGCAGTTCCAGGACCTTCGGATCGGAATCTGGAGCACTGTCGGGAAGCGGCAATCCGGTCGGGTCGAAGAGCTTCACGTCGCCCCCCATGGCTTCGAGGAGGCGGGCTGCCTCGAGCGTGAGCAGGTGGCTGTACGAGCGTTCCCGCAGCGAGCCGTAGAGCATCAGGAAACGCGGCTGGTGCAGTGATGGTTCGCGCACGACCAGGCGATCGTGCGTCGGCACGTCGAACAGCGTGGTATCGAGGGCCGGGAAAGTGGGCGGGTTCTCAATCACGGCTGGTCATGACGATGAGTGGGGAGTCGTGTCGGTGCTGGTTGCCGCAATGTCTGGCGTCGGAGCGGCGGGACTCAGGGCCTTGTGAACAGCGACTCCGATGCCGGCACCGACAAGCTCGGCAATGACAAAGCCCGGCGCGCTGGCCGGGGCGATGCCGGCGAAGCTGTCGCTGAACATCCGGCCGATTGCGGCCGCAGGGTTGGCAAAGGAGGTCGAGGCCGTGAACCAGTAGGCCGCGCCGATGTAGCACGCCACCATGGCGGCGACGCGGCTCGCAGGTGCTCTCAGGATGACCAGGAGCAGGCCCGCGGTAGCCACCGCCTCGGCGATCCACTGGCCCATGCCGCTGCGGACCTTCGTCGAGAACTGGAAGATGGTTGCGTCGAACATCGCATGCGCAAGCCAGGCGCCGAGCATCGCGCCCCCCAGCTGGACGACGATATAGGGGGCTGCCAGCGCCCGGGGCATTGCGCCGCGCACTGCCATGACGAGCGACACCGCCGGGTTGAAGTGTGCGCCGCTCACGGGGCCGAACACTTCGATGAGGATGTACAGGCCGCCGACCGTCGCCAGCGTGTTGGCCAGCAGGGCGATGGCCACGTTGCCCCCGGCCAGGCGCTCGGCCATGATGCCCGAGCCGATGACCACGGCCAGCAGCAGTGCGGTGCCGAGGGCTTCGGCAAACAGTTTTCGAGATGTCTCGCCCAAGTCGCTCACCTCTAGTTCTTGGAGATGTCTTCGAGGGCCTGCTGCAGCTCAGCGTCGTTCATCGAATCGAACGGCAGGCTCAGGAGCTGGAGCATCCGGTAGCCCACCGCCTGGCGCGTGAGCTCGAAGGCCGCGCGTTTGCCTTCATCGCCGCCGGGTGCATTGGACGGGTCCGGGTAACCCCAATGCATCTTGACCGGGCTCCCCGGCCAGTACGGGCAGGTCTCAGCGGCCGCGCTTTCGCATACCGTGATGACGATGCGCATTCCGGGCGCGTCCGGGCCCGTGAATTCGTCCCAGCTCTTGCTGCGGTAGCCCGCGGTATCGACGCCGGCGTTGCCCAGTGCTTCCAGCGCGAAGGGGTTGATGCGGCCGCTCGGCGCACTGCCGGCGCTATGCGCGCGGACATCCTTGCCCAGCACCTTGGCCCAGTGGTTGAGCATGCCTTCGCTCAGGACGCTGCGTGCGGAGTTGTGGGTACAGAGGATCAGAACATGGGTCGTCATCGCTCAGCGCTTTCCGATGTCCTTGATTTCGCGGTGAATCGCCATGGCGTCGAGGCGTTCCATCGGCAGCGCGAGCATGAGCTCGATGCGGCGCTTCAGCGTGATGGCGGTGTCGCGAAACTGCATTCGCTTTTCTTCGTCCGTGCCTTCGAAGCTTGCCGGGTCGGCGACGCCCCAGTGGGCAGACATCGGCTGGCCCGGCCAGACAGGGCACACTTCCCCGGCCGCCTGGTCGCAGACCGTGAGGACGAAGTCGAGCCGCGGCGAGTCCGGGGTGGCGAATTCATCCCAGCTCTTGCTGCGCATGCCCTCCGATGGAATGCGCATCGTCTTCAGCGTGTCGATCGCGAAGGGGTTCACGGCGCCCTTGGGGTGGCTGCCTGCCGAATACGCATGAAAGCGGCCCTTCCCCAACTCGTTCATCAGGCCCTCCGCCAGGATGGAGCGGGCGGAGTTGCCCGTGCAGATGAAGAGCACGTTGTGGATCTTCTTGATCATTCTGGAATTCCTTCAGCAGCAGGACGATGCGGGCTTGACGGTCACCCCGACCGGTTTGCCACGAGCCATGCCGGGGGCACAGCAGGCGGTAGTCCGACCTTCCGCGCTCTTCGTGCCCTCCCCGAACACCGGGATGCTGTCGAGCGTATGGAAGTGCTCCCATGCAATGCCCTGCGGGTCGGTGACCCAATGCTTCTCGCTGCGCGAATAGCAGCAGCTCGTCTCGCCCTGGTCGAGCAGCGCCATCTCTGCAGCCTGGGCGCGCGCCTTCAGTTCGGCCAGTTCGTCTGCATCGTCCGTCTGAAAGCCCAAGTGGTCGATGCCCGGCGCTCCACCGCGCGTGGAGATGGCGAAGTTGATGCGCGGGTCTTCGAGCATCCATTTGGCGTAGTCGGCCTCGACCCGTGTCGGTTCGGCGGCGAAGAGCTTCGAATAGAAGGCGATGCTCGCCTCCAGGTCTTCGACATGGGCGTGGACGTGAAATCTCTTCATGATGCTCCTTGAGTGAGGTCAGCACTTGCAGTCGTCGGCGGGGTTCTCCACGGCGCAGGCGGCGCCCTGGCAGCAGTTGTCCGTGAGGTATCCGAGCAGCGCGTTCATGTTGTCGTATGCGGCCCGGTAGATGAGGTTGCGACTGGCGCGCTCCTGCGTCACCAGCCCTGAATTCACCAGCTCCTTCAGGTGAAAGGACAAGGTGGCCGGCGGCACGCTCAACGCTTCCTGCATGACGCCGGGCGTAAGGCCAGGCTGGCCGGACACCACCAGGGCGCGAAACACCTCGAGGCGAAGCGGGTGGGCGAGCGCTGCCAGGGCTTGAACGACTTGCTGCGATTCCATGATTCGAGAATAATGGAAATAATGAGCTTGAGTCAAGGCGTCTTTTCCCTGGATAGGCAGTTCGGGCCACTACAGCGCTACACTCGTCCGCTCATGTTCCGCCGCTCGTTCCGTCGCTCCATGACCCCGTTTTTGGTGGTCCTGTCGCTGCTGTTTTCACAGCTGGCGCTGGCGAGCTACGTTTGCCCGGGCGTGGCCGATCCAGCGGCGATGGCTGAAGCGATGGCGTCCGGCGAGCCGTGTGAAGGGATGGACAAGGCCCAGCCAGTCCTTTGCCATCAGTACGCAACCAGCGCGCCACAATCGGTCGAACAGGCCAAGGCCGCAACGCCGTCGCTACCTGCCATCGTCCAAGTGCTGATATTGCCTGCCGTGCTGGACGCAGCGTCCACAACAGCGCTGGGCGGCACTGCGGCACCCGAGGCCAGACCGCCTCCTGAACCCGTCTTCCTCTCCACGCTCAGACTTCGAGTCTGAAATCTCCGACGACTGAATGGCGCTGGCGCGGCTTGTCCGCTCGCCAGCTGACATCTCATTTGTCTGCGGAGTTTTCATGCAACCCCACTTCCTGCGCGCAGCCGTCTTGGCCGCCGCATTGTTCCCCTGCCTGGTAGAGGCAGCACCCCTGACCCTTGAGGCGGCTCTCGCCCTGGCCGTCAAGCGATCCGAATCGGCTCGCGCAGCGCGCGCTGGCGTAGCGAGCGCATCCGAAGCGGCCCGCGCCGCTGGCCAGCTGCCGGATCCGACGATACGGGCTGGCATCGACAACCTGCCGGTGACGGGAGGCGACCGCTTCAGTACGACCCGCGATTCGATGACGATGAAGCGCATCGGCATCAGCCAGGAATGGCTATCGCCGGAGAAGCGGGCTGCCCGCCACGCCGCAGCCGAGGCGTCGGTCGCCCGCGAAGCGATTCAGTCCGAAGCGGCCGTTGCCGAGACTCGTCTGAACACAGCGCTCGCGTATCTTGATGCCTACTACGCCGGCGAGGCGCTGAAGCTCACTACGCTCATGGAGCACCACGCCCACGAAGAGCTCGAGGCGGCGCGTGCGCGCTTGGCGTCGCCAACCGGCAGCAGCCAGGAGGCTCTTGCGCTGACCGGCGCCCGCGGCAGAGCCGAGGATGAATCGGCGGAAGTGCGCCAGCAGCAAAGCGTGGCCAGGGTGACATTGCAGCGGTGGGTCGGCACGAAGGACGACGAGTTGGCACCCGTAGCCGCAATGCCATTGCCCAATGAGCAAGCGTATATCGAGCGGCATCCTGCCGTTCTGGCGAAGCAGTTCGACATTGACGTGGCCAAGCAGTCAGCCGCAGTCGCAGCATCGGAACGCAAGCCAAACTGGACCTGGGAGGTGTCTTACGGGCAGCGCACCGGCTACTCGGACATGGTGTCATTCGGCGTGAGCATCCCGCTTCAAGTGGCACGCTCCGAGCGCCAAGACCGCGAAACCGCAGCGAAGCTCGCACTGGCCGACAAAGCCGAAGCAGAACTCGCTGAAGCCATCCGCGCGGCCACCGCTGAATATCGAATGCTCGCCAGCGATATGGAGCGACTGCTTGTCCGCATCGAGCGGTTTCGCAGCAGCGTTGTGACGCCAGCCCAGCATCGGACCGCCGCAGCCACCGCTGCATACCGGTCGAACCAGGGCACTCTGGTGACCCTCTTCGAAGCGAGGCACGCCGAGGTGGAAGCGCAGCGCAAGCTCCTCACGCTTCGACGCGACCTCGCCAAAGCCCAGGCACAGCTTGCATTCAAAGCTCTCGCGCAAGGAGGCGACCAATGAAACCCGCACACCTCACGGCACTCCTTGTCGTCATCGGCGTGGTCCTGGCTGGCGGCGGCTTCTTCTTGGGACAGCACACAAGCAAGAAGAGTATGAGTAGTGAAACCGGCGGCACCGGCGACACCTCTTCGCCAGACGGCCGCAAAGTCCTCTACTGGCACGACCCGATGGTTCCAGGCCCGCGCTTCGACAAGCCGGGGAAGTCGCCGTTCATGGACATGCAGCTTGTTCCTGTCTACGCCGACAGTGACCCGAGCACCGCTGGTGTCAAGGTGAGCCCCGCGGTGCAACAGAACCTCGGTATCCGATATGCCACCGTTCGGCGTGCCGAGGTCTCGAGCTCTTTCGACGCCATAGGAGCGGTCCAGTTCGACGAGCGATTGAATGTGGCCGTTCAAACGCGCGTCGCGGGATACGTCGAGCATCTGGCTGTCCGTGCCCCGATGGAACGCATACGCAAGGGGCAAGTCTTGGCGACCATCTTCGCGCCGGACTGGCTCGGCCCTCAGAACGAACTGCTTGCGCTCAAGCGCTCGGGCGTGTCGCCGGATCTGATTGCCGCGGCGCGAGAGCGGATGCGCGCCATGTCGATTCCGGCTGACCTTATCCGTCGAAGCGAGGAGACGGGGATCGCGCAGGCGCGCTTCACTCTCAGTGCGCCGACCGGTGGTGTGGTTGCAGACCTGGCGGTACGGGAAGGCGTTGCCGTCACGCCCGGCATGACACTGTTTCGTATCGCCGGTCTCGACAAGGTCTGGGCAGTCGCAGAGATTCCAGAAGTACAGGTGGTGACGCTGCGCCGCGGGCAAAAGGTCAAGGCTGTACTGCAAGCAGATGCCTCTCAGACCTTCGAGGGCGAACTCAAGGAAATACTTCCAGAGGTGAGCTCGAACACGCGCACGCTCAAGGCTCGGTTCGAGGTCGACAACAAGGACGGCAAGCTCACGCCTGGGATGCTTCTGCGGCTGCAGGTGGCAGGACCGACGAGCACGCGGCTGGTCGTACCGGCCGAGGCGGTCATCCGAACAGGAAAGCGCGCGGTCGTCATCGTCCGCAAAGGAGGCGACGCGTTCGAGCCGCGTGACGTCTCCCCGGGGATGGACCTCGGTGACAACATCGAGGTCGTTCAAGGATTGAGCGAAGGCGAGGAGGTGGTTGCGAGTGGTCAGTTCCTTATCGACTCCGAGGCCCGGCTGCGCTCGGTCCTGGGGAGCATGTCTGCGTCTGCAGCGCCGCCGGCAGCCGCCACCTCATCGGTGCAGCGGCTGCAGTCTGGAACGAAGCAATGATTGCCGCATTGATCCGCTGGTCGGTGGGTAACCGATTCCTGGTGCTCCTCGCGACCTTGTTCCTGGTCGCCGCTGGCCTTTGGTCAGTATCGAAGACCAGCCTGGATGCTCTGCCGGACCTCTCGGACGTTCAGGTGATTATCAGAACGCCTTACCCGGGCAAGGCACCTCAAGTCGTTGAGGACCTGGTGACCTACCCCCTGACCACGACCATGCTCAGCGTCCCCGGTGCCAAGACGGTTCGCGGCTACTCGTTCTTCGGTGACTCCTTCGTCTACGTGCTCTTCGATGACAAGACGGACCCCTATTGGGCCCGCTCACGCGTGGTCGAGTATCTCAACCAGGTTCAGAGCAGGCTGCCCGCGGGCGCAAACGCGTCGCTGGGGCCGGATGCAACTGGTGTCGGCTGGGTCTACGAGTACGCGCTCGTTGACCGGACTGGCAAGCAGGACATCGGGCAGTTGCGCGCGCTCAATGACTGGTTCCTGAAGTTTGAGCTCAAGACAGTTCCCGATGTCGCCGAAGTAGCAAGCATCGGCGGCATGGTACGGCAGTACCAGGTGGTTCTGGACCCAGACCGCATGAGGGCGCTCGGCATCACGCAAGCGACGGTCATGACAGCCCTGCAGAAGGCCAACCAGGCGTCAGGCGGCTCGGTCGTGGAACTGGCCGAGGCGGAGTACATGGTTCGCTCCCGCGGCTACCTGAAATCACTGGACGATTTCCGAACGATTCCGCTCGCAGCTTCAGGCAGCACGCCGGTGCTGTTGCGCGATGTGGCCACGGTGCAGATTGGCCCGGAAATGCGCCGCGGCATCGCTGAGCTCGATGGGGAAGGAGAGGTCGCCGGTGGTGTCGTGGTCATGCGCTCCGGCAAGAACGCGCGCACGACCATCGAGGCCGTGAAGGCGAAGCTCGAGTCGCTCAAGCCGAGCTTGCCGCCCGGCGTTGAAATCGTTGCGACCTACGATCGGTCCCTGCTCATTGACCGTGCAGTCGAGAACCTCCGATACAAGCTCCTGGAGGAGTTCTTGGTGGTCGCGCTGGTCTGCGCCGTCTTCCTTTTTCATCTGCGCTCGGCGCTGGTGGCAGTGGTCGCGCTTCCGATTGGAGTTCTTGCGGCGTTCATCGTCATGCACTGGCAGGGGGTCAACGCCGACATCATGTCCCTCGGTGGCATTGCCATCAGCATCGGCGCGATGGTTGATGGCGCCATCGTGATGGTCGAGAACGTTCACAAGCACCTGGAAGCGCTCGAGTCGAAGCATGGCAGAAGCCCAACCCCAGCGGAACGATGGCATCTCGTCAGCACCGCGTCCGTTGAGGTGGGCCCGGCCCTCTTCTTCTCGCTGGTCGTCATTGCACTGTCGTTCGTGCCCGTGTTTTCCCTGGAGGCGCAGGAGGGTCGGCTCTTTTCGCCCTTGGCCTTCACCAAGACCTATGCGATGGCCGCAGCCGCTGGCCTGTCGGTGACGCTCGTTCCGGTGCTGATGGGTTATCTCATCCGCGGCCGAATCCCTCATGAAGCCGCGAACCCCGTGAACCGCTTTCTGATGTCGGCTTACAGGCCCGCGCTCGAAGTGGTTCTTAGGTTTCCCAAAGCCACGCTGGTCGTCGCGGCCGTGCTCCTCGCGCTGACTGCCGTCCCGGTACTGCACTTGGGCGGCGAGTTCATGCCCCCGCTGGACGAGGGAGACCTGCTGTACATGCCATCTGCCCTGCCAGGGCTTTCCATTTCCAAGGCGTCGGAGCTGTTGCAGCAGACGGACCGCCTCATCAAGACGGTGCCTGAGGTGGCCCGCGTCTTCGGAAAAGCCGGACGAGCCGACACTGCCACGGACCCCGCGCCGCTGGAGATGTTCGAGACGACCATCCAATTCAAACCGCGCGAGCAGTGGCGTGCCGGCATGACGCCGGATAAGCTCGTCGAGGAACTGGACCGTGCGGTGCAGGTGCCTGGGCTGACGAACGTGTGGGTGCCGCCCATCCGGAATCGCATCGACATGCTGGCCACCGGCATCAAAAGCCCGGTTGGCATCAAGGTGGCCGGCGCGGACCTGGCGACCATCGACAGGCTGACAACCCAAATCGAGAGCGCGGCCAAGAAGGTACCAGGCGTTTCCTCGGCTCTGGCCGAACGGCTGACAGGCGGTCGTTACATCGATGTCGATGTGGACCGGCTGGCGGCGGCGCGCTACGGGCTCTCCGTAGCCGACGTCCAAGCCATCGTCTCTACCGCAATCGGTGGAGACAACGTAGGCGAAGTCATTCAGGGCCGGGAACGCTATCCCATCAACGTCAGGTATCCACGCGAGATTCGCGACTCGCTGCAACGCCTGCGCGAGCTGCCCTTCGTGACTGACAAAGGGGCACAGCTGCTGCTCCAGGATGTGGCGAAGGTCACCATCGAAGACGGTCCACCGATGCTGCGAAGCGAGAATGCACGCCTTTCCGGATGGGTCTACGTCGACGTGCGAGGCCGAGACCTCGGGTCGGTCGTCAACGACCTGCAGGCCGAGGTCGCCAAGTCCGTGACGATGCCCGCCGGCTATGCGGTGTCATGGTCTGGGCAGTTCGAGTACCTTGAACGAGCCACGGAACGGCTCAAGCTCGTGGTGCCCGTCACCTTGGCAGTCATCTTCTTGTTGCTGTACCTGCTGTTCAGATCGTTTGGCGACGCCGCACTGGTCATGGCAGCGGTGCCGTTCTCGCTCGTCGGTGGTTTTTGGCTCGTTTGGGCTCTGGGCCACGCCATCTCGGTAGCCACTGCGGTCGGATTCATCGCGCTGGCCGGCGTGGCCGCCGAGTTCGGCGTCGTCATGCTCATCTACCTCAAGAACGCGCTTGCGCGGCTCATGGCGGCGGGAGCACCGATGAACGAGGAGACGCTTCTTGCCGCCATTCGCGAGGGCGCCGTCCAGCGCGTTCGTCCGAAGGCGATGACCGTTGCCGTCGTCATGGCAGGCTTGCTCCCAATCATGTGGGGAAGCGGAACCGGCTCGGAGGTGATGACTCGAATCGCTGCGCCCATGGTGGGCGGCATGGTCACCGCGCCCCTGCTGAGCATGCTGGTCATTCCAGCGGCCTGGTATCTGATGCACCGGCGTCGGCTACGTCAGCAACTTGCGAACGGCGTGGTATGAGTGGCGGCGGACCACCTTTTTTTGTTGGATCACTGCCTATCGACCGGACTGCGTCTCATCGCTCGCCACAGTGCCAAGTCATAGCCGATCTTGAGCACGCCGCATGCGATGAGCGGCATCGAGATCCAGCCTGCGGCGAAGAGTGCGCCGCTCAGCGTCGGGCTGAGCGCCGCTGCCAGGCTCCGCGGCACCGCCGTGAAGCTCGCCGCGGCACTGCGTTCCCCTGGCGTCACGACGGCCATGACGTAGGCAGTACGCGTGGGCACGTCCATCGACGACAAGGCGCTGCGGACGAACAGCAACCCCAGCGCGATCGGGAGGCTGGGTGCCAGTGCTGCCAGCACCAGGCAGATGTTGGCCGGCAAGTGCGTGAAGACCATCGTGTTCAACAGCCCGATGCGCTGGGCGACCCGTGGCGCGGCGAGCTGGGATGCGGCGCTCAGCAGGCCGGTCCAAAAGAAGAATACGCCGGCCTGCGAAAGCGACAGTCCGAAGCGCTCGAGCAGCCAGAGCGACATCAAGGCATTGACCGTCAAGCCGCCCGCGAAGGCATCGACGCTGAAGAGCGCTGCCAGGCGCATCACGACGCCGCGCGAGGGCCCCAGCGGCGCCGGCGCGGCAGGGAGTTTGTTCGCGCCGGCGTCGCCATCGGGTGACGGCAGCGCGCGATACAGCCGGAGAACCGCCAGGCCGATGGCCGCATACGCCAGGAACATGCCGCGCAGCGCGTCCAGACGTCCCCACTCTGTGTGTCGAACCAGCCAGTCCGGCACTGCGGCCGCCAAGGCCCCCAGCGCCGCGCACAACGCGCCCGCAAGGCTGTAGCGCGCGAACAGCGCGGTTCGCGCGCTGCCCTGCGCAGCCGAGGCGAGGCGCGCATGTTCGAGCGGAAGAAAAACGCTCACGTCGCCCGAGCTCGGGTTGAGCGTGCCGACCAGGGCCACGATCAGCAGAGGCCAGAACGATGACAGGCCGGCGAATCCCAACCCGGTCGCCGCCATCAGCAGGGCCGCGCAGCGCAACAAGCGCCCGCCCGGGAAGCGGTGCCCCCACGCGCCCACCGCCAGCGTGGCCAACGCCGAGCCCAGCATCGTCGCCGTACTCACGATGCCGACCTCCAGCGTGCCGAGCCCGATCGCCAGCAGATAGGCCGGCAGCAGGACCGCCATATAGCCATCGCCGAAGGCGCGCAGCGCCCTGGCGGCGAGCAAAGGCAGCGCTCCGGGATCGACACCCGCCGGCAAAAGCCATCCGAGTCCGAAAGGCAGGTGAGACAAGGACTTCGTATTCACCGCGGCTCCAAGGTTTGGATGGTTGATTTGTAGCGATCATGACATAGATGTATTATTCGCTACATGGAATCTCGTGACGTCTCCGGGGACACCGGCCAGTGGTTATTGCTGATCGTTTCGCTGCCGACCCAGGGCGCGACAGCCCGCATGCGTATCTGGCGCGCGCTCAAGACCCTGGGCTGCGCTGCACTGCGCGACGGCGCCTACCTGCTGCCGTTCAATGCCATGCATCGGGATGCCCTGCAGGCGCTGGCCGACGAATGCACTCGCGAAGGCGGCAGCGCCTGGCTCATGCTGATCGCGCCGGCAAACGCCGCAGACACCGCCGCGTACCCGCAGCTCTTCGATCGCAGCGAGGACTACGCGACACTCCTCAAGG
The DNA here is from genome assembly GCF_010499245.1 of Variovorax sp. WS11. Taxonomy (GTDB): domain Bacteria; phylum Pseudomonadota; class Gammaproteobacteria; order Burkholderiales; family Burkholderiaceae_C; genus Variovorax. The sequence goes on along the minus strand of NZ_JAAGOW010000002.1, from coordinate 923,133 downwards.
CGTGGAAGAACGCGGGAGCGACGCTGGCTTCCATGGGCATCAACGACCTGACGCGCCTGCAAAAAAAGTTGCGCCGCGACTATGAAGCGCTCCTCGCCACCGACTTCTTCCCCGGCGAAGCGAGCCTCGAAGCCGAAGCCGCGTGGACCGACATCAGCCGGCGAATCGAAGCCCTGCTGTCGCCCGACGAGCCGCACGAAACCGAGGGCCGGATCCCGCGACTGAACATTGCCGACTATCAGGGCCGTCTGTGGGCCACGCGCCGCCGCCTCTGGGTCGACCGCGTGGCCAGTGCCTGGCTGATCCGCCGCTTCATCGACCCCGCCGCGCGCTTCCAGTGGCTCGCCCGGCCGGCCGACTGCCCGCGCAAGGCCCTCGGCTTCGACTTCGATGGCGCCAGCTTCACCCATGTCGGCGAGAGAGTGACTTTCGAAACTCTGGTGGCGAGCTTCGGGCTGGAGGACGACCCGGCGCTCATGCGCCTGGGTGCGATGGTGCGCTCGCTCGACACGGGAGGCGGATCGGCGCCCGAGGGGGCGGGCTTCGAAGCCGTGCTCGCCGGCGCGCGCGAACGCCTGCCGGACGACGACGCCTTGCTCGCCGAGATCGGCGGCGTGCTGGATTCGCTGTACGCGCATTTCGAACGCGAGGCGACGCGCGTCAAAGCGTGAGGCTCACGTCCTGAAGGAGGTCCCCATGGATCTGCAACCGCGTCCCTTGACCGTCGACTTCTCCCGTCTCGACGGGTTGTCCGAGCGGCTGGTGGCGAGCCACCATGAGAACAACTACGCCGGCGCGGTGAGGCGGCTGAACGCGATCCGCCAGCAACTGGCTCAACTCGACTGGGCCCACACGCCGGTGTTCCTCGTCAACGGGCTCAAGCGCGAGGAACTGATCGCCTTCAATTCCGCCTGGCTGCATGAGCTGTACTTCGACAATCTGGGCAGCGACGGCGTGCTGCCGGACGGCGGCTTGTCGATCGCGCTGGAGCGCGACTTCGGCTCGGTGGACCGCTGGCGCGCCGAGTTCATGGCGCTGGCCAAGGCGATGGGCGGTGGCTCCGGCTGGGCGCTGCTGTCGTGGTCCACGCGCGAGGGCCGTCTGGTGAACCATTGGGCTGCAGACCACACGCACTTGATGGCAGGGGCCACGCCGGTCCTGGCGCTCGACATGTACGAGCACGCGTACCACATGGACTTCGGCTCGAAGGCTGGCGCCTACGTCGACGCGTTCATCAAGAATATTCGGTGGGAAGCCGTCCAAGAACAGTACGGCGCAGCGGTCGCTGCAGACGCCGTCGCTTGGGCTGCAGACCCGGCTGCCGCGGCTGCCGCAGACCAGTTGATCGACGTGCGGCGGGCGGCCACCTTCTTCGCGGCCGGCGACAAGGTGGCGGGCGCCGCCTGGCACGATCCCGCCCGTTTGACGTCCTGGAGCAGCGAGCTCGATCGCAGCAAGCCGGTCCTCGTGTACTGCGCGCACGGCCTGGACATCGGGCGGTCTACCGCACTCGCATTGCGCGCACGAGGCTTCGACGCACGATTTGTCGCAGGCGGCATCGAAGCGTGCAGGAGCGCTGGCATTCCGCTTCTCGTGAAGGAGCAAGGCGATTCCGAGAGCATGCTCAAGCTGCATGTGCCTGGCCGCCGGCCAGGTAGGCCGATCTGACCTCCGGGTTGTTCAGCAGCTCACTGCCCTCCGGCTTGCCTGCCGGCGATCAAGGCAACTTTGCCCGGAAGCTTTGTTGAGGTTGACCGGTCTATGGCGCAGGTCAACTATTGGGTGCCGGTGACCCACGCCCGGCGGCGTATTGTCAAGGCACCCCTGGCGCCAGCACCTGCTGCATCGCAAGGCGGATCTGCGGCAGACGCTCCAGCGCCGTGCGCCGGCCACAGTCGACCATGGCCTCGGCCGCCGCAAAGTTGAAGCCTTCGCCGACCGGGATCGGAACGGTCAGCGACAGGTCGGCGCGATCGGCCTGGGCGGCGGCGTCCCACCAGCCCTGCAAACGCCAGGCACCGCCCATCGCGGCGCGCAGGCCGAACGGGCGACGCAGTCGCTGTTCGAAGCGATCGGCGGCGCGCGCAGCATCGGGGGGCGCCTCGGGATAGGTGGGTCGGACCAGCGCGGCGAGCCTGAAGCCGCAGCCGCGCGCGGCGAGCAGGTCGACCGGCAGGCGCGACACGACCGCACCGTCGACGAGCACCGAGTCGCCGAGCCGGACCGCGGCGAACACCCCCGGGATCGCCGCCGTGGCCCGTGCCGCCGGCGCCACGGCGCCGCTGTCGAGCACGGCACGCTTGCCCATCGTCAGGTCGGCCGCGACGACCGCGACCGGCAACCGCAACTGCGCAAACGTGGCATCGCCATACAGCTCGCGGGTGAGCGTCGTCACGCGCGATGCGGAGATGAGCGAGGCGCGTGGCAGCCATTGCATGCCCCTGGCGCGCGCGAAGTCCACGACCACGCGCAGGACGTTCTCGGTCGCCGCGCGCGCGCTGCCGAATCGGGCAAAGGCCAGTGCCACGGCACCCCCCATGCTCGAGCCGCAAAGGAAGTCGATCGGCAGCCCGTCGCTTTCCAGGACCTCGAGCACCCCCAGGTGCGCCAGCCCGGCAGCCGCGCCCACGCTCATGGCCACGCCCACCTCCCGGCCGCAAAGCCGCCGCACGAGGTGATCGAGCGCCGGCTGGCGCGCCCGCGACCAGTCGCCGCCCGATGCCGCAGCGTCGACCTCGTCGCGCGGCACCGCGTGGCACCAGCGCTGCAGTGCCGCCGCCCCGGAGAGCGCACCCGGGCGCCAGACGACGGGGGCGGCGTGCGTATCCGGGAGGCGGCGCAGATCGTCTGCGGTGACCAGCAACGCGTCATCGGCATCGAGCTCCGCCAGCAACGCCGCGCTGCCGTCCTGGCCGGTACCGAGCAGCAGCACTGCGTCGCTCGGCCCAACGTCCCGCCAGCGGCGAATGCGCTGCGCGCCGCTTGCCGCGTCGTCGCGCGACTCGTCGTGCTCGGAGCCGGGCGCGTAGTGCTGCAAACCGCGGGCAAGCGCCGCCAGCAGGATCGGGTTGGCTTCCTCCCCCGTCGGCACCAGCACGACGCGCGGCCGCGCCGCCGGCGCACGGCGCGTCCGCTCGCGAAGGCGAAGCCCCAGCAAGGTCGCGACGTTGCGGAAGAATGCGACCTCCTGCGCCATCGCCTCCAAGAGAACGGGGGCCGAGAGGACCCAGGTTCGCACATCGCGCTGGGCGACGACGTTGGCCGAGACCGGATCGCCGGTCAGCGCCGACAGCTCGCCGAAGCACTGGGGCGGCAACAGCAGCAGCCGCCGGCCACCCCCGGCCAGCTCGACGCTCACAGCGCCGTCGATCAGCCCGAACAGCTCGGCCGACGGCACGCCGGCGCGCAGGATGACGTCGCCCGCTTCGAAGCGACGCGTTTGCAGGCACCGTTCAAGGGGGGCGAGCGCCTCGGACGAAATGCCGGCGAACAGCGGGTGCAGGGCGAGCGCAGGCGTCATCGCACCAGGCCGGGCACCAGGGCGTCCCGGCGCGCGGCGTTCTCGATCGGCAGGGCAATCGGCGCGGCGAGCACGCCGAGCAGCAGGAACCCGCAACCTTTGGCGAGGACTGCGAGGGCCTCGGCCGGAAGCGTCCGGTGGCTGCAAAGGGGCGGCGGCTCGGCGAGCATGGCCGCCAGTATGCCGCGGCGCGAGGGCGCCTCGGTGATCGGGTCGGGCGTGCCGTGGGGCAAAATCGTTCGTCCCATCCGCCACGCGTGCAACCCGCCGGCCTTCGGATTTCCGGCGGTTCGACGGGTGGTCCGCAGCGCGCCCGACACCCATGCCGAAGATCGCCAAATCCGCCATCGTCGTCCCGAGCAAGCTCGACCCCGCCGCGCGGCAAGAGTTCATCGATGCGCTCTACAAGGTCCATTGCGAGGTGTTTGACGGCGTCAGCCGCGACTCGTTCGCGAAGTACGTGGTCGAGTCCAAGGCCGAGCAGACCTGGATCAACGTGCACCGCAACCACGCCGGCGAGATCGTCGGCTACTTCGCGCTGCACATCTTCGAGCGTGAACTGGCCGGCAAGGTGAGCGCGATCTTTCGTGCCGAGGCGGGTACGATGCGCGCTTACCGGGGTGGCGATACCAACACGCGCTTCGGTCTCGAGCTCGCCCTGCCTTACCTGCTGCGCCACCCTGGGCGGCGCGTCTACTACCTCGGCTCGCTGGTGCACCCTTCGAGCTATTGCGTGTTTGCCAAGCTCTTCGATGTGATCTGGCCGAGCACCCGGCATCCACCGCCGCCGGCCGTGCTCGCCTTCATGGACGAGTTGGCGAACTCGTTCGGCCTCGAGCGCGTGACCCCCGACAACCCGCTCACGCGCCAGGTGCACTGGATCACGCGCGACTCCGAGGTCGAGCGCCACTACTGGCGCCATTGCGACAAGCCCGCGGCGCGCTTCTTCATCGAGGCCAACCCCGGCTACGGCAAAGGCGACGGACTCGTCACCCTCGTCAGGATCGACCCGCACAACCTCTGGCACTTGATCTCGACCTTCTTCGCCGAGCGCTTCACGCGGCGCAAGGAGGGCTTGATGGTGATGCTGTACCGCCTGCCCATCGGCGGCCGGCTGCTGCGCCCCGCCGAGGTCATCCGGCGCCTCAAGGCGACCGCACTGTTCGGCTCATTCGACGCACCCAGCCTGGCCACACTGGCACGCAGCGCGCAGATCGTTGCGCTTCCCGCGGGAAAAATAATCTTCCGTGCCGGCGACCCGGGCGACGAGCTCTACGTGATCGCGCGCGGCGCCGCTTATGTGCTGGCCCCTAGCGAGGGCGAAGGCGAAGAGCACATCATCGACGAGCTGGCCACCGGCCACATGTTCGGCGAGATCGCCATGCTCAGCGGCGAACGGCGCAGTGCCTCGCTGCGCACCGCCACCGGCACGCTGCTCATCCAGATTTCGCGCGCAGCGTTGTTCTCCATCCTCGACGCGCACCCGAAACTGAGCGAGGTCCTCTGGAAGAACTTCGCGGCGCGGCGCTTCGACGACTGCGTGCGCGGCCTGCCGGCGTGGAAGACGTTGGAGCGCGCGGCGCGGCTGGCGGTCGTCGACGCGGGGCAACACCGGCCGCTGGCCGCGGGCGAGCGCGCCGAAGTGAGCGCCGGGGAGATGCTGCTCGTGCTGCTGGGCAACGTGCAGGTCGAGCAGGCTGGCACATCGACCGTCGTGCGCGCGCCCGCCTTCTTCGATACGAAGCAGGCGATGGCAGTCACCGCCAGCGGCGCGGCGCGCATCGTGCGCATCGCGCGCTGATGGGCCCCGCTACAAGGCGTCCTCGGACACAAGCAACGATTGCAGCCACAGCGAAAACCATGTGCTCGCGTGCGGCTCTTCGCGCCGCACCTCTGTCTTGCCGTTCTCGCCGCGCACATGCCATTCGATCGCGCCGTCTTCGCCAAGCTGCAGCCGGTACATGCTGCCGAAGGCATCGGCGCGCAGCAGCCCGAGCGCTTGCTGCGTGAGCGCCGCGCAGTCGATGGTGACGCCCAGTTCGGTATTCAGCGTCGCCGATCGAAGATCGAGGTTGACCGAACCCACCACCATCCACCGCCGATCCACGCCCACCACCTTGGCGTGCAGGCGCGGCGTGGATTTGCCGAAGACCCCGAAGGTGTTCGACCGCCGCACCAGGTCGGGAGCGAACTCGTACAGCTGCACGCCCAGCCGCAGCATGTCGGGGCGGTAGCGTGAGTAGGCGCGGTACACCAGAGGTTCGTCGGTGGAGCCGAGCGAGTTGGTGACGATCAGCACTCGCGTGCCGCGTTTTTGGGCCTCGCCCATCATGCGCAGGCCCACCGGGCCAGGCAGGAAGTAAGGATTGACGACGACCACTTCCTCGCGCGCAGCGCCGATCACGTCGAGCTTGGCGCGCATCGCCGGGCTGGCCTTGTTCGGGTCCACGGGTTGGAGCACCTTGTCGGGCGGGTCGTCGTGCACGCGGGCACTGCCGGCCAACAGTTTCAACCGGCCCTCCGCGATCTGCGCGCGCACCGTGCTCTGGCCCAGGTAGTCCCGCGGCGGCACGTTCGGCGGTGGACCAGCGAGTTCTTTCAGCCGCACGTCGAACTCGGCACGCCGCTCGGCGGGTTTCACGGCACGTTCCAAAGCGTGCAGCCGCTGCTCCAGCGCCCACACCTGTTCGCTGTTCCAGTAGCGGTCGAAGCTCGCGGACAGCTCGCGCACGGCGGCGCCGGCGGAGAGCACGTCGAGGTCGATGAAGTTCGCCTCGCCGTGGCGCGTGAAGTATTCGTCGGCGATATTGCGCCCGCCATAAACGGCGAACTGGTTGTCGGCGACGAAGAGCTTGTTGTGCATGCGGCGGTTGACGCGCGTGAACTCGTGCAGCGACAGCAGCATGCGACGGATCGGCGTGCCGTAGCGCTCCGGCAGTGGGTTGAACAGGCGCACTTCGGCGTTGGGAAACGCGGCCAGGCCTCGCAGCATGGGGTACAGGTCGCCGGCGTGGTAGTCGTCCACCAGCAGCCGGACACGCACGCCGCGCACCGCGGCATCCCGCAGCGACGCCAGGAAGGCTGCGCCGGCGGTATCATCATGGATGTGGTAGTACTGCGCGTCGATCGAGCGTGTGGCCGCCTCGGCCAGCGCGAGGCGCGCATCGAAGGCCATTTCGCCGCTGGGCAACAGCATGAAGCCCGAATTGCCACCGGGTGCCTCAGCCAGACTCGCCGCAGCGATGCGCCCGAGAGGCGTGTCGCCGGTATCGGCGATGGCGCTGCTAGCAGGCGGCGCGATGCGCGGCGGCAGCGTGGTGCAGCCGGCGAGCAGCAGCACGAAGAGGGCGGTCAACCAGCGTCTCATGGCTTCGGTTCCGAACCGCATCGCCTGAAAGCGAGCGTTCGCCGCAATTCTGACGCCATCCACAGGGCAGCGGAAGGTCCTGCTTGTCCAAGCAGCCGGCACGCACCCCATGCCGCCCGCGATCTCGAACCCGCGCGCGTCGGGTGATGGCCGACTACGGTAGTGCATGAGCTTAGGTCCAAGGACCGCTTCCGCTTGAAGCGGAAGTTCGGATTGGAAAGCCCAAGAACGGCTGTCGTCCCTTGTCCATGGGGCGGTTTCCCTCGAGCCGCGGTCGTGATCGGCAAGATCACCTGTTCGGGCCTGACCCGCTGAGCACGGACACGGCCGGTAAAACTCGCCGCGTCCGACAAATCGCATCCACCTGGCGGGTTAGAAGAAGGGCAATCTTTCAAGGAGCCCCATATGCCGCAGCACGCGATCTTCGTCCGTTCGTCACTGACCGCACTGCTCTGCGCGGGGTGCCTCTTCAGCGCCACCGCCTGGGCGCAGGCCAGCGGCGCCCAGGTGCAACGCGACCGCGCCGCCTGCGATGGCGTCCAGCAAGACCGTGAAGCCTGCCGCCGCGAGGCCGGCGCAGCGAAGCAGGAATCGCAGCGCGGCGGCCTGACGCCCGGCGACCAGGCCGAGCAGAACGCGCTGGCGCGCTGCCAATTGCTGCAGCCCGCTGCCGACCGTGCCGATTGCGAAGCGCGCGTCAGGGGCGCCGCCACCAGCACCAGCGGCAGCGTGATGGGCGGCGGCGTGATCCGCGAGACCGTCACGCCGGTCCCAGCGCCGCCGGCACCATCGCCGTCACGCTGATGCCGCAGCGCCGCCGCCTTTTCTCCTGCACCGGATCCCGACGACCTTCTTCCAAGAGGCCCCATGAAAATCGAAACCTTCCACACCCGTCCTGCCCCGCAACAAGCCAACCCCGACGCGGAGACCCTGCCCATGCCCGTCGCCGGCAACGACATCGGCCACGGGCCTTCGCACGTCGACGACGCGATGTACGCGAAGGCGCCGTCGAGCCTTCACCGCACCTGGGACAAGGTGCGCGCGACCATGACCTCGCTGCCCCAGCGCGCCCGGCAAGCCAAGGCGCAGGGCGAGCACTACGTGGCCGAAGAGCCTGTCAAGGCCGCGATGATGGCGGCAGCCGGCGGCGCGGCGCTGGCCATGATCCTGCGGGCTGCGGCCCGACGCGGCAAGCACTGACATGCGCAGTCCCTGGGCGCAGAAGAATCCCTTCCTCAGCGCCTGGCTGAGCGCCGCGAACACCACGACCGGTGTCGCGCGCGGGTACGCGAGCGCCGAAATGCACCGGCAAATGGCCGCGGCGGCATTACTTCCCTCCAACTGAGGATTGACGCGAACCAAGGCGAAAGCCAACATGCGCCGGCCTGAGTTCGGAGGGATCCATGTGTCAAGGAATCCAACAACTGCTTCGGCAGTGCGGGCGCGCGGCTGCGCCGGTTGTTCTCATGCTGGCGGGCGCTTTCGCGCACGGCCAGGGCCAAGGCCAGGTCGCCGCGCCGTCGCCCGCGGCTCCCGAGCCCGCGGTGGAGGCGCCAGCACCGGTCCCCTTGCCGCGTGCCAGCGAGCCGGCCGGCGCGCTCGTGCAGCCGGTGGTGCCCGCGTCTCCGGTGACGCCGGTCATGCCGGGGCAGGGCATCGCCGGAACGGCCTGCCCCGTCTGCCCGCCCGCATTGCCGGCGGCCGATGTCCAGCGCCTGCTCGACGCAGCCACCACGCTGCAGACCACGGCCAAGGAGATGAAGAAGGACGATTCCGTCTTCGGCAACATCTTCGTCAACGTGCTGAGCAACCGCATCGACAGCTGGCTCTTCGGGAAAGGCGAGCAGAGCCGCGGGGCGGTCGCGCTGGTCGCCGCCTTGTGCACGCTGGTCGTCGCCCTCATCAAGCTAGGGCTGGCCTTGCGACTGCCAGGCACGAATTCGGAGCCTCCGTCCCGGGGCCGTCGCATTGCGGAGGTGACGCTGTCGGTGTTTCTCTGTGTGGCCGCCGGATTGGGCGTGCTGGCCATCTACTCGGCGCGACAAGCCGCTGCCGTGACGGTGGAGGTGAGCGAGCCCTTGACGAAGGAGCTTGCCGCGTGCCGGGCCGAGCTTCAAAGCGCTGGCTCGGCGGGGCGCGCGGCGCCGGTGCAGGCCGGTGCTTCGCTGGAGGAGATCCGGCGCGTCGAGACGGCGTGCACCGCGAATGCCAAGGACGTCTCCACCCGGCTCGACGGCCTCAGGGAACGCGTGGACGAGGTCTACGGCGCGCGGGTCGGCTTCTTCTCCAAGCTCTTCATCTTCCTCGGCTTCGTGGGCGTTGCCGTGCTGCTCTGGCGGGTGCTGGTCGACGAGCCTTGAGCGCGCCCTCGGCATCTGAACCTACGCCAACAAGCGCCGGCCGCAACTGGCTGCACCGGCTGCCCGCGGGAATGATGCGCGCATGCCGAACAGCGATGCGATGCCCTTGTCCGATGCGCGCGATGCGCCCGACGCGCCCGATGCGCGACCGGGCCCTGCGACCACCAGGGCCACGCTCTGGCAGCGCGTGCGCCGCTGGGCCTTGCCGGTGCTGGGCCTGGTCGTGCTCGGCCTGCTGCTGTCGCACGCGCACAAGGTCGACTGGGCCGGCGCCTGGCAGGCGCTCAGGGGTTACTCGCCCTGGCTGCTGCTGGCCGCGCTTGCGCTGTGCACCGCCAGTCATGCGCTGTACGGCTGCTATGACCTGATCGGCCGGCACCACACGCGTCACCGCGTGCCGCGCTGGCGCTGCTGGGCGATCGCCGTCACGAGCTATGCCTTCAATCTGAACCTGGGCTCGCTGGTCGGTGGCGTGGCGATGCGTGCGCGGCTCTATGCGCGGGCCGGGCTCGACGAAGCCACGGTGGCGCAGATCGTCGGCATCAGCCTGGCGACCAACTGGCTGGGCTACGGGCTGGTGGCGGGCTGCGTGTTCGCCTCCGGCGTGGTGCAGCCGCCGGCGCAGGCGCATGTGGGCGAGGGCAGCTTCCGCGCGCTGGGTGTGCTGATGCTGCTGTTGGCAGCGGGCTATGTGGTGGCTTGCGCGAAGGCGCAGGGCCGGCACTGGCGGGTTCGTGGGCGGCGGTTGGAGCTGCCCTCGGCGCGGCTGGCCCTGGTGCAGCTCGGCGTGTCGGCGACCAACTGGGCCTTGATGGCCTCGGCCATGTACCTGCTGCTGGGCGGCAAGGTGCCGTATCCCGTCACGCTGGGCGTGATGCTGGCGGCTTCGATCGCGGGCGTGGTGACGCCGATCCCGGCCGGCCTCGGCGTGCTCGAGGCGGTGTACCTCGCGCTGCTCTCGGGCTCGGTGCGCCAGGGCGCGCTGATGGGCGCTTTGCTCGCCTATCGCGCGCTGTACTACCTGGTGCCGCTGGGCGGCGGGCTGCTGCTCTATCTGCTGCTGGAGCGTTATGCCTCCGCGCATCCGCCGCCGGAGGCCGAAGGCAGCGGGGCGCTCAGCCCACCACCACCTCGCTGATCTGCATCACTGGCTTGAGGTCCGTGTAGTTGGGCACATCGCCCATGATCGCCTTCATGTGCGGGCCGAAGGCTGCCTGGAAGCTCTCCACGGAGTCGCAGAAGATGTGGCACATGCCGATGTAGGGCGCCGGGGCGCCGGGCGCACCGCCCGCCAGGCCCTTGTCGATGGTGTAGGACTTGCACGCGTCGCCCATCTTCTCCTTGAGCATGGGCATGTGCTTGTCGCGGTAGTAGTCGTGATCGAACCGGGCGCCTGCGGTGTTGGGGTACATCACGCTGACCTTGATCATGTTTCATCTCCGTGTGAAAGGGCCCGTGAGCATAGGAGATGCCGCGGTGCGTCACAAGCGCCACGCGCGGGCCCGGGTGAAAGCCTCAGCCTTTGCGCGCGCCCATGGTCTCGGAGATGGACGACGCCACGGCGGCCCATTCCTCGCCGGTCAGCAACTCGGCGGTCTGGGAGTGGAGCAAGGTGTCCTCCTGGTCCAGGTGATCGAGCATCAGGCGGCGGTGCTCTTCCAGCCAGTCCTCGACGGCGGCAGCCGCGGCCGTGTCTCCGGATTCGGCCTGCTTCAGCCTCGACTTCACCTGGGAGAGCAGGGCGTCGCAGCGTTCGCGCTGCTGTTCGAGGCGGCGCAGCAGATCATCGGACTCGGTCGACCTGCCGCGCAGGATCTGGAGCAGGACGGTGCCCTTGGGGCGATGGGTGGCTTCGTCGAAAGCCTGGAGGCGAGCGATCAGCCCGGCGATCGGCGAAGCCGCAGGCCCCGCCCGCTTCCACTCGCCGGTCTTGAGCGCGGCGTCGACCCGCGCCAACAACTCGCGCATGCGCGCGTGCTCGGCACGCAAGATGGCCCACGCGCATTCGGACGCCAACATTTCCGCCCCCTTTGAAACAGTGGCCTCTCCGGGCTTGCCCGGGAGACCTCGGCCGTTGCCAACGAGGTCTTTCTACTGCGTTGCGGCCGGCGCTGCAAGCTGTACTTTTTCGACCAGGCCGAACGCGAGCATCCCGGCCAGCATGGCCGCCACGAAGACCAGTGCTTCCGCATGGCCAACGGCCGCACTCACCAGTGCCGGCCCCGGGCAGAAGCCGGCCAGCCCCCATCCGGCGCCGAAGGCCAGGCTGCCGAGCAGGAGCCGCCGGTCGATGCGGGTGGCGGCGGGCAGGTGCATCGGTTGTCCGAGCCAGCTCCGGCCGCGCCGCTTCGCCAGCGCGAAGGCGACCGCGCCGACCCCGACCGCACCGCTGATCACGAAGCCGAGCGACGGATCCCAGCGGCCCGCGAGATCGAGGAAACCGAGCACCTTGGCCGGGTCGGTCATGCCGGAAAGGATCAGGCCCAGGCCGAAGAGAAGGCCGGCCAGCGCTGCGCTTGCGTTCAGCATCGTTCAGGCGCCCAGCAAGTGGCGTGTGATGTAGACCATGGCGAAGCCCGCCCCCATGAAGGCGGCCGTGGCCGCCAGCGAACGCGGCGAACCGCGCGACAGGCCGCAGACGCCATGGCCGCTGGTGCAACCGCTCGCGTAGCGCGTGCCGACGCCGACCAGAAGCCCGGCCACGACCAGCACGGGCGTGCTCGCAGCGATGGCGACCGGCGGCAACGCGTGCGCGAGCTGCCAGGCCCACGGTGCCGCCAGCAGCCCGGCGACGAAAGCCAGCCGCCAGCCCTGGCCGCCGCCCGGTTGCAGCATGCCTCCGACGATGCCGCTGATGCCGGCGATGCGGCCGTTGAGCAGCAGGAACATCGCGGCCGAGAGCCCGATCAACAGGCCGCCTGCCAGCGCGCTCCAAGGGGTGAAGTGGAACCAGTCGATCCTCATCGCGTGGATGCCGCGGACTTGCGCGCGGACGCCTTCTTCGTGTTGGGGGGCTTGGCGCAGAAGATGCTGTAGAGGGCTTGCATCACCGTCACGACTTCAGCGCTGGCCAGGCTGTAGTAGATGAACTTGCCCTCGCGGCGCGTGGCCAGCAGGCCCTCGTCGCGCAGCACGCCGAGCTGCTGCGACAACGAGGGCTGCGCAATTCCGGAGAGGGCCTGCAGCTCGCCGACGTTGCGCTCGCCGCCGATCAGCTGGCACAGCAGCAGCAGGCGCATTTCGTTGGCCATGGCCTTGAGCAGCGCGCAAGCCTCGGCGGCGGCCGAGTGCAGCTGTGCCATGGCTTCGGCGGAAGGCGGCGCAGGGAGCGCGGGGTCGGGTTTCATGGCGACAGTTTATTGAAAAACAGAATGTTCTTCAATAGAATGTATTTCGATGTAATGTAAAAATGTAGAACGTTGAAGCAATGAACGCCATGGATGCGCAGGTACAGGCCTTCTTCGATGCCGAGACATCGACCATTTCCTACGTGTTGTTCGAGGGCGGCGGCGGCGAATGCGCCATCGTCGATCCGGTGCTCGACTACGACCCCAGGTCCGGCCGCACCTCCACCGCTTCGGCCGATCGTGTGATTGCGTTCGTGCGCAGCCGCGGGCTGAAGCTTTCGTGGCTGCTCGAAACGCATGCTCATGCCGATCACTTGTCGGCGGCGCCGTATCTGCGCCGGCAACTGGGCGGCACCATCGCCATCGGCGAGGGGATCCGCGCCGTGCAGGGCGCGTTCAAGACCGTGTTCAACCTCGAGCCCGAATTCCGGCTGGATGGCTCGCAGTTCGGTCATCTGTTCGCGCCGGACGAGGTGTTCCATGTCGGCCGCCTGCGCATGAGAGCCCTGCACGTGCCCGGCCACACACCGGCCGACATGGCCTATGCGCTGGAGAGCGAGGCAGGGGAGGCCCGGCTCGCCTTCGTCGGCGACACCTTGTTCATGCCCGATGTCGGCAGTGCGCGCTGCGACTTTCCGGGCGGCGACGCCCGCGCGCTGTACCGCTCGGTGCACAGGCTGCTGGCTTTGCCGCCGCAGACCCGTCTCTTCATGTGCCACGACTATCCGCCCGACGGGCGTGCACCGGGCTGGGAGACCACGGTGGCCGCCCAGCGTGCGAAGAACATCCACCTGCATGACGGCATCGATGAAGAGAGCTTCGTCGCCATGCGCCAGAGGCGCGATGTCACCCTGGCCATGCCGGCGCTGATCTTGCCGGCGATCCAGGTCAACATCCGGGCCGGCGAATTGCCGCCATCGGAATCGAATGGCGTGTGCTATCTGAAGATTCCGGTGAACGCGCTGTAGGTCGCAGGCAATCCTTCGGCCACGGCCACGGACCTCAGGCGCCTCGGCTTTCCCAGAAGCCGCGGTGCGTGGCGATCATCTCGTCCGCCACCTCGGGCACCGGGCCGATCACCTCGATGGCCTTCTGGCCGCGGGCGAAGAGCTCGCGGCAGGGCAGGGAGAGCGTCGGGTTCTCGGGATGGTCGCCGGTGAGCGCCAGGAGCGCCGACTCCTCGGCGCCGTAGACCACGCGGCCGATGTTGGCCCAGTAGACGGTGCCGGCGCACATGGCGCAGGGCTCGAAGGTGGTGACCAGGGTGCATTGCGCCAGGTACTCGCCCGGGTAGTTGAGCGCGGCGGTGCGCGCCAGCGTGGCCTCGGCGTGCTGCACGGTGTCGATGTTGCCCTGCTCGGCCAGCACCGTCTCGCCGTCCGGCGCGACCAGCAGTGCGCCGAAGGGATGGCGGCCCATGGCCATCGCGCGCCGCGCGACCTGATCGGCGCGGCGCAGGGCGCGGATGGCCTGCTGCCTATCCATTCTGCGACCCCCGGTGCGCCCAGGCGGTGGTGTGCTTCTCGATCACGCTGAAGAGCTCGTACATCAGCATCGCCATCGCGCCCACCACCATGAGCCCGGCGAAGGCCAGGCCCATCTGCATGGCCGAGCCGGCCGAGATCAGCAGGTAGCCGATGCCTTCGTTGGCGGCCGTCATTTCGCTCACGGTCGTGCCCACGAAGGCCAGCGTGATCGCGACCTTGAGCGAGGCGTAGAAGTAGGGCATGGAGCGCGGCAGGCCGATCTTGACCAGCACGTCCCAGCGCTTGGCGCCCAGCACGCGCAGCACGTCTTCGAGCTCGGGCTCGAGTGTTGCCAGGCCGGTGGCGATGTTGACCATGATCGGGAAGAAGCTGATCAAAAAGGCGGTGAGGATGGCCGGCCCGATGCCGATGCCGAACCAGACCACCAGGATCGGCACGAAGGCCGCCTTGGGCAGGGCGTTGAAGGCCGTCATCAGCGGGTACATCGCGGCATAGGCCAGGCGCGAGCTGCCGATGACGAAGCCCAGCAGCACGCCCACCACGATCGCCAGGCCGAAGCCCGCCATCGTGACCCAGAAGGTCCGCCAGGCATGGCCGGCGATGATTTCCTTGAACTCCCAGAACTGCGTCCAGATGCGCCAGGGGCTGGGAAGATGAAATCGGAACGCCGAAGGCCGAGCAGACGATCTGCCACAGCACCAGCACGGCGACGAGCAGCAGCCAGGGCGACCAGCGTTCGAGGTGCTTGCTATTCATGCCGCCCTCGCCCCCGCCGCCGCCACTGTCGCGACGCCGGTCCCGCGGATCGCGCCGATATGGCTGCGCAGCTCCAGCACGATGTCGGTGAATTCCTGGTGGTGAGCTCCAGCTCGCGCGGGCGCGGCAGCTCGATGTCGCGTTTGACCACGAAGCGGCCCGGGCTCTTGCTCATCACATACACCGTGTCGGCCAGGAACACCGACTCGCGCAGGTCATGCGTGACCAGGATCACGTTGAAGCGCTGCTCGGCCCAGAGGTCGCGCAGGATGCACCACAGCTCCTCGCGCGTGAAGGCGTCGAGCGCGCCGAAGGGCTCGTCGAGCAACAGCATCTTGGGCTCGTGGATCAGCGCGCGGCAGATGCTGGCGCGCTGCTGCATGCCGCCGGAGAGCTGCCACGGAAACTTGTCCTCGTAGCCGCCCAGGCCCACCTTCTGCAGGAGGCGCCGCGCGCGCTCCACGTATTCCTTGCGCTTCGCCTTGAAGCTCGAGCGGTAGGGCTCAACGATCTCCAGCGGCAGCAGCACGTTGTCCACCGTGGTGCGCCACGGCAGCAGCGAGGGCGCCTGGAAGGCCATGCCCGAGATCTTGAGCGGGCCGGTCACCGGCGCGCCGTCGATGCGGATCTTGCCCATCGAGGGCATCTTCAGGCCCGTCGTGAGCTTCATGAAGGTGGACTTGCCGCAGCCCGAGGGGCCCACGATGGCGATGAACTCGCCGCGCTTCACTTGCAGGTCGATGGCCTCGACCGCGAAGTGGTTGGCGCGCAGCAGCTCCTCGTTGTAGGCGAGCCAGACGTCCTGGAAGTCGACGAAGGGCGGGGTCTCGGCGACCGCCATCACTTCTTCAGGATGTTGAGTTCGGCGGCAGGGGGCAGAAGGGCGGCGGTCCACACCGCATCCGGGCTCACGCGCGTCTTGGTGTTGAAGGCGTCCGACACCTGCGAAGCCATCAGCGAGAGCCGGCCCGCATTCACCACGCCGAAGCCCTCGGTGCGCGCATCGGGGCTGTTGATCACGGTGTCGATCGCCAGCTTGAGGCGGCGCGTCTCCAGCGCGCTGTCGATGATGCCGTCGCGCTTCTTCACCGACTCGATGGCCACGGCCGGATTGGCGAGCACCTCCTTGGCGCCCTTGGCGAAGGCCGAGAGGAAGGCCTTGACCGCGGCCGGGTTCTCCTTGATCAGCTTGGGCGAGGCGATGATCACGTTGCCGTAGAGCTTCACGCCGTAGTCGGGGTAGGGCAGCACCACGATGTCGGCTGCCTTGGCGCCGCGCGCCTCCAGGTTGAGCAGCGAGGTGAAGGTGAAGCCGGTGATGGCGTCGATGTCGCCGCGGATCAGCATGGTCTCGCGCAGCGTCGGGTCCATCGCGGTCCAGTTGACGGCGCCGATGTTGTTGGCCTTGGCGAAGATCGGGAAGGCGCGGCGGCCGGCGTCGAAGACCGGCGCGCCCAGCTTCTTGCCCGCCAGGTCCGCGGGCTTGGTGATGCCGCTCTTCTTCAGCGTCATCACCGAGGCGGGCGTGTTGTTGTAGACCATCATCACGGCGACCGGCTTGTTGGGGCTGTCCGGGTTGTTGGCGTGGAATTCCATCAGCGCCGCGAGGTCGGCAAAGCCCATTTCGTAGGCGCCCGAGGCCACCCGCGTGACGGTGCCGCCGGAGCCGTTGCCGGCGTCGATGGTGACGTCGAGCCCCGCATCCTTGAAGTAGCCCTTGGCGGCCGGATGCAGGAAGAGGGCGGCCGGGCCCTCGAAGCGCCAGTCGAGCTGGAACTTGATCGGCGTCGGGGACTGGGCGTAGGCGTTGACGAGGCCGAAGCTGAGCGCCGAGGCGGCGAGAAAGGAGTGGAGCAGTTGGCGCTTGTTCATTCGATGTCCGTAGGGATGGATGCCCGGCATTCAAGCAAATTCGGTGCCGGCACGCACTTGGTGCGAACCCTTCCGGCTGAGCCAAGCGGGTGCATGCGGCCGGCCCCCTCCCAATGAAAACGCCCTGCCGCGCGCACCGCGGCAGGGCGTTCGTTCTGGTGCGTGCGGCCTACTTGGACGAGCTCGCGTTGGCCACGGCCAGCGCCGTCATGTTGAGCACGCGGCGCACGGTGGCCGAAGGCGTGAGGATGTGCGCCGAGCCGCTCGCGCCCATGAGGATCGGCCCCACCGTCACGCCGTTGCCGCCGGTCATCTTCAGCACGTTGAAGAGGATGTTGGCGGCATCGAGGTTGGGGCAGATCAGCAGGTTGGCCGAGCCGCTGAGCGTGGTCTCGGGCAGGGCGTTGTGGCGCACGGTCTCGGACAGCGCGGCATCGCCGTGCATCTCGCCGTCGCATTCGACGTCGGGTGCCATCTTCGCGAACAGGTCGCGCGCCAGCCGCATCTTGCGCGCCGAGGCGCGTTCGGACGAGCCGAAGTTGGAGTGCGAGAGGAAGGCCACCCTGGGCGGCAGGCCGAAGCGGCGCACCTCGTCGGCCGCCATCACCGCGATCTCCGCCAGGGTCTGGGCGTCCGGGTCCTCGTGCACGTTGGTGTCGGCGATGAACAGGGTGTATTTCTCGAGCGTCAGCGCGTTGAGGGTGGCGAATCCGGGAGCGCCGCGCTTCAGGCCCAGCACCTGGTTGAGGATCTTCAGGTGGCTGTCGAAGCGCCCGACCAGGCCGCACAGCATCGCGTCGGCATCGCCCAGGTGAACCATCAGCGAGCCGATGGTGGTGTTGGAGCGCCGCACCATCGCCTTCGACGCCTCGGGCGTGATGCCGCGGCGGCCCATGACCTTGTGGTAGGCCTCCCAGTAGGTGCGGAAGCGCGGGTCGTCCTCGGGGTCGACCACGTCGACGTCGGTGCCCACCCGGATGCGCAGACCCGCCTTCTTGATGCGCGTCTCGATCACGGCCGGGCGGCCGATCAGGATCGGCTTGGCCAGGCCTTCGTCGACCGCCAGCTGGGCGGCACGCAGCACGCGGTCGTCCTCCCCTTCGCAGTAGGCCACGCGCTTGGCGCTCGCCAGCTTGGCGGCGCTGAACACCGGGCGCATGAACATGCCGGTCTGGTAGACGAAGCGCGCCAGGTTCTGGCGGTAGCCGTCCAGGTCCTCGATCGGCCGCGTGGCCACGCCCGAGGCCTGGGCGGCCTTGGCCACGGCAGGTGCGATGCGCAGGATGAGGCGCGAGTCGAAGGGCTTGGGGATGATGTAGTCGGGGCCGAAGGCCAGCTCCTGGCCCTGGTAGGCGGTGGCCACCTCTTCGCTGATGTCGGCCTTGGTCAGCTCGGCGATCTCGCGCACGCAGGCCAGCTTCATCTCTTCCGTGATCTTGGTCGCGCCGCAGTCCAGCGCGCCGCGGAAGATGTAGGGGAAGCACAGCACGTTGTTGACCTGATTCGGGTAGTCCGAGCGGCCGGTGGCGATGATGCAGTCGGGCCGCACTTCCTTGGCCAGCTCGGGCCGGATCTCGGGCTCGGGGTTGGCCAGCGCCAGGATGATGGGCTTGTCGGCCATGGACTTGACCATGTCCTGCGAGACCACGCCCGGCGCCGAGCAGCCGAGGAAGACGTCGGCGTTCTTCATCACGTCGGCCAGGGTGCGGGCGCCGCTGTCCGACTGCGCGTAGCGCGACTTCGAGTCGTCGAAGCCGCCCGGGCGGCCGATGTAGATCAGGCCCTTGGAGTCGACCGCGAAGATGTTGGCGGGCTTGGCGCCCATGCCCACCATCACGTCCAGGCAGGCGATGGCGGCGGCGCCGGCGCCGGAGACGGCGATCTTCACTTCCTGGATCTTCTTGCCGACCAGCTCCAGCCCGTTGATCAGCGCCGCGGCCGAGATGATGGCGGTGCCGTGCTGGTCGTCATGGAACACCGGGATGTTCATGCGCTCGCGCAGCTTGCGCTCGATGTAGAAGCACTCGGGCGCCTTGATGTCCTCGAGGTTGATGCCGCCCAGCGTGGGCTCCAGCGCGGCGATGATCTCGACCAGCTTGTCGGGGTCGAGTTCGGCCAGCTCGATGTCGAACACGTCGATGCCGGCGAACTTCTTGAAGAGGCAGCCCTTGCCTTCCATCACCGGCTTGGCAGCCAGCGGGCCGATGTTGCCCAGGCCCAGCACCGCGGTGCCGTTGGTGACCACGCCCACCAGGTTGCCGCGCGAGGTGTACTCGGCGGCCATGGAGGGGTCGGCCTCGATGTCGAGGCAGGGGTAGGCGACGCCGGGGGAGTAGGCCAGCGAGAGGTCGCGCTGGTTCAGCAGCGGCTTCGTCGGCGTGATGGAAATCTTGCCTTTGGCGGGGCTGCGGTGGTACTCACGGGCGGCATCGCGCAATGCTTCTTCTGCTGGGGACAGGGGGGCGGCCATGAAAAAGTCTCCTTGGTTCTGACGAGCGGAGAGGCTACTCCAAAAGCGCGGGGTGCTCGTGTAGTGGAACCACGAAGGTGCACGGGTGGCTCAGGGCAGCGGGGCTGCCGGCCCCTTCGTACGATGACTGATGACGAACTCGCGCAGCGCGTGCAGCGCCGGGTTGCGCGAGTCCTCGCGCCAGGCCAGGTAGATCTCGGCGCTGACGTCCTTGCGCCAGAGCGGCCGGAGCACCACGTTCTCGAAGCCGAGGTACTTCGCCGACGCAGGGACGATGGCGATGCCGATGCCCGAGCGCACCAGTGAAACGATCGTATGGGTTTGCCCGATGTGGTGCACGTATTCCGGAGAGCGATCGGTCGGGGGAAACAGGCCGGCGATCTTGTCGTGGAAGTATTTACCCTCCTTTTCCGAGTACATGATCATCGGCACGCCGGCCAGGTCCTCGCGGCGGACGCGTGACTTGCCGGCCAACGGGTGTTGGGCAGGCAGCGCGAGCACCAAGGGCTCCTTCGAAATGCGGTGATAGCGAATGCCCACCGCCGGCTGCGTCGGCCGCACGAATCCGAGGTCGATGGTCTCCGACTCGAGTGCGCGAAGCTGGTCCGACGAGACCATTTCCTTCAGCAGGATGCGGATGGTGGGCAATGCCTTGCCCGCAGCCGCCAGGAGTTCCGGGATGAGCGCATAGCCGCAGACGCCCGTGTAGCCGACCACCACCCTGCCGGCCTCGCCGCGGGCGGTGCGCCGCGCCATGTCGGCCGCAAGTTCGGCGCGGCGCAGAATCGCCTCTGCTTCCTCGAACAGGACGGCGCCGGCGGCGGTGAGCCGCACTCTCCGGCTCGTCCGTTCCAGCAACTGGGCGCCCACGGCATGTTCGAGCAGCTGGATCTGGCGCGACAGCGGCGGCTGCGTCATGTGAAGGCGCGCGGCCGCGCGGCCGAAATGCAATTCCTTGGCGACGGCGACGAAACAGCGCAGTTGGAAGAGGTCGAGCATCGATCCAGATTGTGCATCGATCGATCCACGATCTGGCTTGGACTTTTATCGATCCGCTTCCTAGACTCCTGCTCATACCGATCAGGAGACATTGCATGCGTCAACTCGTACTGGGCCTCGTTGCCGCAGCCGCTGCAGCGACCATCGCCGCGCCGGCCGCTGCCCAATCATTTCCCGCCAAGCCGATCCGCATCGTGGTGCCCGCGACGCCGGGCGGCGCGATCGATCTCGCTGCCCGCGTCATCGGCGACAAGCTCGCGCAGGCCTGGGGCCAGCCCGTGGTCGTCGACAACAAGCCCGGCGCCGCGGGCATCGCCGGCACGGACGTGGTCGCGAAGGCGCCTGCGGACGGCTACACCTTCGCGCTGGTGGCGAGCAGCCACGCGATCAACGCGACGCTCTACGGCAAGCTGCCGTACGACACGCAGAAAGACTTCACGCCCATCGCGCTGACGCACGTGGTGCCGCTCGTGCTGGTCGTGAACAACAACGTGCCCGCGAAGAGCGTGCGCGACTTCACGAGCTACCTGAAGGCGAACCCCGACAAGGTGAGCTATGCATCCTCGGGCAACGGCGGCGCGCCGCACCTCTCGGCAGAGCTCTTCAAGTCACTGACCGGCACGACGATGACGCACATCCCGTACAAGGGCAGCACCGCGGCGCACACCGACCTCATCTCGGGCGAGGTGCAGGCGATGTTCGATACCGTGGTCGCGATCGGTCCGCAAATCAAGGCCGGCAAGGTCCGTCCCCTGGGCGTCACCACGGCGAAGCGCTCCGCTGCGTTGCCGGAGATCCCGACGATCGCCGAGTCCGGCGTGAGCGGCTACGAGACGAGCACCTGGGGCGGGCTGATTGCGCCGGCCGGCACGCCGAAGGAGATCGTGGCCAAGGTCAATGCGGAGGTGAGCCGCATCCTGAAGATGCCGGACGTGCGTGAGCGGCTGCAGGCTTCGGGGGCCGAGCCGGGGAGCGGAAGCGCCGATGACTTTGCACGCTTCATCCAGTCGGAAGTGCAGAAGTGGGGCCAGGTGGTCAAGGCCTCCGGCGCCACGGCCACGCAGTGAGGGGACCGCCTTGAAGAAGTCTTTGATTGCGCTGCTGGTCTCCCTCTCGGCGGCCGGTGCTTTCGCGCAGGCCTGGCCGGCGCGTGCCGTCACGATGGTGGTTCCCTTCCCCCCGGGCGGGGGCACCGATACCGGCGCGCGCATCGTCGCGCAGCAGCTTTCGAAGAAGTGGGGCCAGCCCGTCGTGGTGGAGAACAAGGGCGGCGCGGCGGGCCAGATTGGCGCCGAGTTCGTGGCCAAGGCGCGGCCCGATGGCTACACGATCCTCATGGGAAACATCGGGACCCAGGCGATCAACCCCGTGCTCTATCCGAAACTGCCCTACAACCCCGACACGGCGTTTGCGCCGATCGGCCTTGTGGCGGAATTGCCGCTCGCGATGATGGTCCATCCAAGCGTGGCGGCGAAGTCGCCGAAGGAGTTCGTCGCGCTGGCGAAGGCGCAGCCCGGCAAGCTCAGCTACAGCAGCTCCGGCGCCGGCGGCGCACCGCACCTCGCGGCGGAAATGTTCAAGGACGCGACGGGCAGCTTCATCCTCCACGTGCCCTACCGTGGCGGCGGGCCCGCAATCGCCGACCTGCTGGCCGGGCACGTCCAGCTGTCCTTCATGACCGTGCTGGAAGCCAGCGGGCACATCAACGCAGGCAAGCTGCGTGCGCTGGCCGTCACCAGCGACAAGCGCGTGAGTGCGCTCCCTGCCGTGCCCACGCTCGCGGAATCGGTGGTGCCGGGATTCAACAGCATCTCGTGGATCGGGCTGTTGGCGCCGGCGCAGACGCCGCGCGAGGTGGTCGTGAAGATCTCCGCCGACCTGCGCGAAGCGGTCGCCCAGGACGAAGTGCGGGACAAGCTGGTCCAACTCGGCGCTGTCCCGGCCGCGACCACGCCCGATCAGTTCGCGCGCCTGATAGACAACGACCGCAAGCGCTACGCAGAGATCATTCGCGTGCGCAACGTCAAGATCGATTGAAGAAGATGACCGACCGCCCCGTCCTCCTCCAGACCATTGCGCTGCTGCCTTCGCTGGAGCGCGCACTCGCCGACACCTACGTCGTGCGTCGCCTGCCCGGACCCGGGCCGGAGCGCAACGCCTTTCTCGCGGAGCGCGGCACGGAGATCGCAGGGGTGGTGACGTCGGCCGCCTGCGGTGCCGACGCCGCCTTGATCGGCGCGCTGCCCCATCTGCGCGTCATCTCGAGCTTCGGCGTCGGGCTCGACCGGCTGGACCTCGCCGCCGCCGCGCAGCGCGGAATCCCCGTCGGCTACACCCCCGATGTCCTCAACGACTGTGTCGCCGACATGGCCATGGGACTGCTCCTGTCGGTGGCGCGGCGGCTGCCGGAGGCGGACCGCTACGTGCGCGCGCACCGCTGGCAGGCCGGCGGCCACTCGCCCTTTCCCCTGGGCCGGCAGGTGAGCGGCGCGAAGCTCGGGCTCGTCGGGCTCGGCCGCATCGGCCGGACGATCGCCCGGCGCGCGGGGGGATTCGACATGGAGCTTCGCTACCACGCACGGCGGGCCGTGGAAGGTGTAGCTTGGGCCCATGAACCCCGGTTGCTCGACCTGGCGCGCTGGGCGGACTTCCTCGTGATCATCACGGCGGGCGGTGCGGCCACCCGCCACCTCGTGGATGCGGCGGTGCTCGATGCACTGGGCGCCAAGGGCTTTCTGGTGAACGTGGCCAGGGGAACGGTCGTCGACGAGGCGGCGCTGCTCGATGCATTGAAGCGAAGGCAGATTGCCGGCGCCGCCCTCGACGTCTTCGAAGACGAGCCGCACGTGCCGGCCGAACTCCTCGCGCTCGACAACGTGGTGCTCGCACCGCACATCGCGAGTTCGACGGTGCAGACGCGGGAAGCCATGGGCCGGAGAGTGCTGGATAACCTTTCGGCGTTCTTCGAAGGGCGTATGTTGCCCAGCGCTGCTGCGAACTGACGGTTCTCCCACGCCGCCCGGCCCAGCGATCTGCCAGGGCGACTATCACGCGGTTCCCTTCGGGCGTATAAACCGTCCCGGGGGGACATCCATTGAAAATCATCATCCTCGGCGCTGGCCGGATCGGCGAGAGCGTGGCCGGCACGCTCGTGTCGGAGCGCAACGACATCACCGTCATCGACACCGACGCGGTGCGCCTGCGCCAACTCGAGGAACGCTTCGAACTGCGCGGCGTGGTGGGCAGCGGCATCGAGCCCGACGTGCTGACCGAAGCCGGCGCGCGCGATGCCGACATGCTGATCGCCTGCGCCGCGCAGGACGAGACCAACCTGGTCTGCTGCAAGGTCGCCCACCAGGTGTTCGGCATTCCGACGCGCATCGCGCGCGTGCGTTCCAATGCGTTCAAGGACGACAGCCCACTCCTCGGCAAGGAAGGCTTTGCCGTCGACCGCGTGATCTGCCCCGAGGAATCGCTGACGCGCTACATCGGCAAGCTGGTCGAGTACCCCGAGGCGCTGCAGGTGCGCGAGTTCGCCAACGGGCTGGCCTGCCTGGTGTCGGTGCGCGCGGTGGCGGGCGCGCCCTTGGTGCGCCACACCATCGCCGAGCTGCGCGAATGCGTGCCCGGTGCGGACATGCGCATCGTCGCGATCTACCGCCGGCTCGAGAACGAGCCCGACCGCTTCATCCTCTGCGAAGGCCAGACGCTCATCGAGCCCGGCGACGAGGTGTTCGTGCTGTCGGCGCGCGAGCACCTGCAATCGGTCCTGTCGGCGCTGCACCGCTACGACCAGGCCGATCATCGCGCCGTCGAGCGCATCATGATCGCGGGCGGCGGCCGCGTGGGCCTGCGGCTTGCGAGGCAACTGGTCGAGACCGGCCGCAACTACCAGATCAAGCTGCTGGAGCGCGACCACGCACGCTGCGTGCTGCTCGCCTCCGAGCTGCCGACCGGCGTGCTGGTGCTGCACGGCGACGGCACCGACGAAGACCTGCTGGAAGACGAGGGCATCGAGAACATCGACCTGTTCCTCTCGCTCACCAGCGACGACGAGGACAACATCATGGCCAGCCTGCTGGCCAAGCGCCTGGGCGCGCAGCGCGTGCTGGCGCTGATCAACCGCCGCAGCTATGCCGACCTGATGCACGGCACGCAGATCGACATTGCGCTGTCGCCCGCGCAGACCATGCTGGGCGAACTGCTGGCCTATGTGCGCCGGGGCGACGTGCAGGCGGTGCACAGCCTGCGCCGCGGCGTGGCCGAGGCCCTGGAGATCGTGGCGCGCGGCGACCGCAAGACCTCGCGCGTGGTCGGGCGCAGGATCTCGGACATCCAGCTGCCCAAGGGCGCGCAGTTCGGCCTGGTCATGCGCGGCTTGCCGGAGATCGGGGAGGGCGCGGTCCCGGCCGGCGAGGCGCCGCTGCCCACGCCGGCACAAGTGATCATCGCGCGCGGCGACACCGTGATCGAGAGCAACGACCACGTCGTGATCTTCGTGCCGCGCAAGCGCCAGCTGCGCGACGTGGAGAAGCTGTTCCGCGTGAGCGCCACCTTCTTCTGACGCCACGGCGCGCCTTCAATGAGCGACTTCCTTCCGGTCCTGCGCGTGCTCGGTGCGCTCCTGACCTTCTTCTCGCTCGGCATGTTCGTGCCGTGGGTCATCTCGTGGACGCACGCCGACGGCCTGCGCCATGTGTGGGCCTTCTCGGCGGCGATCTCCTTCGTCTGCGGCGGCGCGCTGTGGGGCGGCCTGAGCCGCTACAAGCGCGAGCTGCAACCGCGCCACGGCATCTTCCTGGTCTCCTTCACCTGGGTGCTGCTGCCGCTCTTTGCCACGCTGCCGCTGATGTGGGCGCTCGACGACATCGGGCGGCCGATCAACTTCACGCATGCCTACTTCGAGGCGGTGTCGGGCCTCACGACCACGGGCGCGACGGTGCTCGTCAAGCTGGACGAGTTGCCGGTGTCGATCAACGTGTGGCGCACCTTCCTGCAATGGCTCGGCGGCATGGGCATCCTGGTGCTGGCGGTGGCCATCCTGCCGCTCTTGGGCGTGGGCGGCAGCCAGCTCTTCAAGGCCGAGGTGGCCGGCCCGATCAAGGACAGCAAGCTCACGCCGCGCGTGAAGGAAACCGCCAAGGGGCTCTGGGGCATCTACGCGACCTTCTCGGCGATCTGCTTCCTCGCATACTGGGCCTTCGGCATGACGGCCATCGACGCGCTCATGCACATGTTCACCACCGTGAGCCTGGGCGGGCTCTCGCCGCACGACGCGAGCTTTGCGCACTTCGCGTCGCCGCTGCTCGAAGGGGTGGCGGTGCTCTTCATGCTCGCGGCCAGCTGCAACTTCGCGCTGTACTTCGTCGCGATGCGAAAAGGCCACTGGCGCGGCTTCTGGCGCGACCCGGAGATGCGCGCCACGCTCGGCGCGCTGATCGGCGGCGGTCTGCTGGTGGCGGTGGTGCTGTGGGTGAAAGGCGTCTACGGGCCGGTGGACGCGCTGCGCTACGGCGTGTTCCACACCATCTCGGTCGGCAGCACGACCGGGTTTGCGACCGTCGACTACCTTCACTGGCCCGTGTTCGCGCCGCTCTTCATGCTGCTGCTCTCGAGCGTGGCGACCAGCGCAGGCTCTGCCGGCTGCGGCATCAAGATGGTGCGGGTGCTCATCCTCGTGAAGCAGGCGCGCCGCGAGATGACGAGTCTCGTGCATCCGCGCGCGGTCCAGCCGGTGACGCTCGGCAGCATGGTGGTCGACCACCGCGTGATCTTCTCGGTGCTGGCCTTCATGCTGGTCTACGGCGTGACCACGATCTCGCTGAGCATGCTGCTGGTGCTGACCGACCTCGACCCCGTCACGGCTTTCAGCGCCGTGCTGGCGAGCGTGAACTGCACCGGCCCGGGCCTCGGCAGCGTGGGGCCGGCCGGCAACTTCGCCGGCCTGACGAATTTCCAGGTGTGGGTCTGCACCTTCGCGATGGTGCTGGGCCGGCTCGAGATGCTGAGCTTCATCGCACTGCTGACGCCTTCGTTCTGGCGCAAGTGAGGAGGGGCCCGGCTCTCGTGGTCGATGGCTCTAACATCCCCGCATGTACATCGGTCATTTCGCCATCGGCCTGGCCTTGAAGGCGCGTTATCCGGCGGTGCCCGCCGTGCCCATCGTGTTCGGCGCGGGCTTCCTGGACATTCTCGATGGCCTCTTCATCGTTCTGGGCTGGGATCGCGTCACGGCGAACCTGCTCGCCGGCCCGTACCTCTTCTTCGACAACACCTTCATCGACTGGGACCACTCGTTGCTGGCCGCGTTGTTCTGGTCGGCGATCTGGGGTGCGCTGTTCCTGCGAGACAGGCGGGTTGCGGCCCTGGCCTTCGTCGCGTCCCTGTCGCACTTCGTCGCGGACTGGGCCGTGCACAACGACGACTTGGCTCTGTATCCACACGCCGAGACCCATTGGGGCTATGGGCTGTGGGGCAAGCTGGGCACTGCATCGTGGGTTCTGGAAGGTGTGTTCGCCGCGGCCTTGCTCGCATACGCATGGGCCGCGAGCGCTCGTCGTGGGGTCAGCCTGTTCTGGCCTTCGATCGTGCTCGTCGTCCTGTTCCTCGGCCTGTCACCCTGGCTTTCGCCCATGAAGCAGGTCGCGGGGCTGAACGAACCCTGGGCGCATCTGCTTCAGGGCAGCTTGGTCACCCTCGGTTTTCTCGTTCCCGGAACCCTGCTGATAAGGCTTGTCGACAAGGCGGAAAGCAAGGCGACGCGCCGCGTTTGGCTTGGGGAATAATGGACTTTTGCCGCTGACTGCTCCAAGGCCAAGGGGCGAACCGGCACTCCAGCAAAGGACAGGGCATGTCGCTCAAGAAGCGGAACAACGTCAAGGTTCTTGGCAACGGGCCTGCCACGATGGTCTTCTCGCACGGATTCGGGTGCGACCAGAACATGTGGCGCTTCCTGGCGCCGCAGTATGCCTCGCGCTTTCGCACCGTCACCTTCGACCTGGTCGGCGCCGGACAGTCGGAGATCGCGGCCTACAACCGCGTCAAGTACGACCATCTGTCCGGCTACGCAGACGACCTGCTGGAGCTGGTCAACGAGTTCGCCGATGGGCCGGTCATCTTCGTCGGGCACTCCGTGAGCGCCATGATCGGCCTGCTGGCCGGCATCCGCGCCCCGGAGCGTTTTGCAGGCCACGTGATGATGGGGCCGTCGCCGTGCTACATCAACGACGCAGACTACGTCGGCGGCTTCACCAAAGAAGACATCGACTCGCTGCTGGACACGCTGGAATCGAACTACCTGGGCTGGGCCAGCAGCATGGCGCCCGCCATCATGGGGGCGCCCGAGCAGCCGGAGCTGGGTGTCGAGCTCACGAACAGCTTCTGCCGCACCGACCCCGACATCGCCAAGCAATTCGCGCGCGTCACCTTCATGTCGGACAACCGGGCCGATCTGCCCAAGCTCACCGCGCCGACCCTGATCGTTCAGTCCAGCGACGATCTCATTGCGCCTGTCGCCGTCGGCGAGTACATGCATCGACATCTTCCGAACGCCATGCTTCGCGTCGTGGAGAACGTCGGCCACTGCCCGCACCTGAGCGCGCCCTGCGCAAGCGCCGACGCGGTGGATGAATTCCTCGCGACCCTGCGGCTTCGATGAATGGCCGAGCACGTTCCCGAACTGCCGGACGCCGAGCAACTCTTCGATGAGTTCCCGACAGGCCTGCTCGTCACCACCGTCACCGGCACCATCCTGAAGGTCAACAAGACCTTCTGCACCTGGCTCGGCATGGAGCGCGACGAGCTGGTCGGCAAGAAGCGGCTTCAGGAACTCTTCACAATGGGTGGCCGGATCTTCCACCAGACCCACTGGCTGCCGACCCTGGACATGCAGGGCTCCCTGTCCGAAGTGAAGCTCGACCTTCGCCACAAGGACGGACACACCCTTCCGATGATGCTCAACGCGATTCGGCGCGCCACGGAGGCCGGCAGCTACGACGAGGTCTCGATGGTGGTCGCCGAGGAGCGCAACAAGTACGAGCGCGAGCTCCTCGCCGCGCGCAAGCGCGCCGACGACCTGGTGACGAAGGAACGCGAAGCCCAGGCCGCACTGAAGGTGACGCAGGCCCGGCTGAGACAGGCCTTGAAGCTGGGCAATCTCTTCCTCTGGGACGTGGATGCGGCAACGGGCGCGCGTCGCTATGAAGACGATGTGGCGCGATTGCTCGGATACGCGTCGTCACGGCGCGTGAGCGACGCGCTCTATGCCGCGGCGGTTGTGCCGGACGACCGCGAGAGCGAGCGCCACGCCATGGAATGCGCGCTGGGGCGCACCGAGGAGGTCTACAACTGCACCTACAGGCTCGATGGCGTCGATGGTGTTCGACGGACCGTGGCGTCCACGGGACATGGGTTCTTCAACGATGACGGCAGCCTGGCCTACTTCATCGGCGTGCTGAGCGACATTACCGAATCGACCCGTGAGCGCGCGCGTGCCCACGACAGGGCCCTTTTCGCAGAGCAGATGGTGGGCATCGTCAGCCACGACCTGCGCAATCCGCTGTCCGCCATCCTCATGGGCGCGAAGCTGCTCGCACGTGGCGAGACCTCCGCCGACAGGCTTCGCGTGCTCGGCCATGTCGACAGTTCGGCGCAGCGCGCCCAGCGCCTGATCGAGGAACTGCTCGACTTCACGCTCGTGCGAGTGGGGCGCGGCCTGGCGGTCGCCGCCGCGAGCCTCGACCTGCATGCCTTGGCCGCAAAGATCGTGGAGGAGCTCGCGCTTGCATTCCCCGACCGCGCCATCGTCCACCGCGCCGAAGGCACAGGCCACTGCATCGCCGACGCGGACCGCGTGGCGCAGCTCCTCGGCAACCTGGTGAGCAATGCGATGGCTTACGGCGAGCCCGGCGGCACCGTGACGGTGACCTCGACGCTTCGGGGAGAAACGGCCAGTCTTTCCGTGCACAACTGGGGCGAGCCCATCGCGCCAGAGGTACAGGCATCGCTCTTCGAACCCATGGTGCGGGGCGACTCCGCGGGGAGTGCCGCACGCAGCGTGGGGCTGGGCCTCTTCATCGTGCGTGCCGTCGCACGAGCGCACAGAGGCGATGTGCGCGTGAGCTCGTCGCGGCTCGGTGGGACGACTTTCAGCTTCAGCTTTCCGAGGGGGTGATCGGACTTCCCCCGTTGCGTACAGTGCTGCCGGCAGCCGCCCTCGGAAGATCAGAACGCGTGCCGGAGGCCAAAGTCGTAGCCGTAGGAACTGCGAGGCTCCATGCCGCCGGTGCTGACATAGGCAGGCTGAGGCAGGATGGCCGGGAGACTCAGCACCAGCGGGGTGACGCCCATCACCGTCGGATTGTTGTGGCCGTTTCGCACGCGGATGCGCGCCACTGACGCGTACAAGGCCGTGCGCTTGGACAGGTGGTGCACATAGCCCAGCGCCAGCTTGTTGACCGAGGCATCGCTGTCCGGCAGGCCGTTGCCGTTCTTGAAGTTGACCCGCGCAAGCGATGCGCGGATGACGCCCGGCCCCACCGGCACATTCACGCCGGCGACGAGGCCGTCGTAGCGGTCCGTCAGCCGGACGGGGAGGGTCGCGGTTCCATCGCGCACATCGCGCACGCGCGACCATTCGGCGAGGACCTTCGCCACCCCGAAGTCGTAGGAGCCGCCGATGTTCAGGCTCTTGATCTTCTCGCCGCCGGGCAGGGTGCTGACCAAGGTGCTTTCACCGTAGCCCAGCGCCACGTCGGCCTTGCTGTCGGTCCAGCCCAGGCGGCCGCCCACATAGCGCCCGCGCTCGGATGTCCCGGCGAGCGCGGTGCTGACGTCCACGTTCTCGTGAAGCGCGTACTGCACCTGCCCGTAGATGCCGCCCAGTCCCGGCGGCAGGAAGTAGCTGACGGCATTGCTCGTGCGCAGATAGCTGTCGGTCCCGGCAGACAGCCCCCCGCCCAAAACCCCGCCGGTGGCCAGCGCCCGTGAAGCGGCCAGGTTGCTGTTGACGACCGCGATCAGGTTGGTGCCGACGCCGTTGACGCCGAAGGGATCGAACACGGCATCGTTCCAGAAGGAGGCGGTGTAGTCGCGGCCCAGCCGAATCTCGCCGAAGGGGCCGGACAGGCTCACGGTGGAGCGGCGGCCGAAGTTCGCGATGCCGCTGGCGCCCGAGTCGTTGGCCACCGGCGCTTCCAGCCAGAAGCTCGCCGCCAGCCCGCCGCCCAGGTCTTCGCTCCCTCGAAAGCCGAACCTGCTGGAGTTGTAGCCCGAGCTCGACAGCACCTTCTGGCTCTGCGTCACCTCGCGCGGCGGCGTCAGGCCAAAGGATCGGCTCTTGACGCTGTAGTAGCTGATGCCGGCATCCACGACGCCGAACATGGTGACGGACGATTGCGCCGCGGCAGTTCCCGCAGCGGCGAGCGCGCACAGCGCCAGCACGTTTTTCTTCATGGTTTGTTTCTCCTCACAGTGAATGGTCATGCGTTTCTCAAGCCTGGGCCAGCAAGTGGTCGCGCCACGCGTCGCGCAGCACGTTCTTCTGCACCTTGCCGGTTCCGCCCAGGGGGATGCTGTCGACGAACACCACGTCGTCCGGTGTCCACCATCTGGCGATCTTTCCTTCGTAGAAGCCGAGCAGTTCGTCGCGCGACAGCTCATGCCCGGGCTTCTTCACCACGATCAGCAGCGGTCGCTCGTCCCACTTGGGGTGGCGCGCGGCAATGCAGGCGGCGGCCGCCACCGCGGGGTGCGCGACGGCAATGTTCTCCAGGTCGATGGAGCCGATCCACTCGCCGCCCGACTTGATCACGTCCTTGCTGCGGTCGCTGATCTGCATGAAGCCCTCGGCGTCGATGGTCGACACGTCGCCGGTGGGGAACCAGCCGTCCACCACGGGGCCGGCACCTTCGCCGCGGTAGTAGCCGGAAGCGATCCAGGGCCCCCGCACCATCAGTTCGCCCGTCACCAGTCCGTCGTTCGGCAGGCGCTCGCCGTGGGCATCGACGATCTTCATCTCCACGCCGAACACCGCGCGGCCCTGCTTGGCCTGGATGGCAAGGC
This sequence comes from Variovorax sp. WS11, assembly GCF_010499245.1. Taxonomy (GTDB): domain Bacteria; phylum Pseudomonadota; class Gammaproteobacteria; order Burkholderiales; family Burkholderiaceae_C; genus Variovorax. The sequence continues at coordinate 891,894 of NZ_JAAGOW010000002.1, read as the reverse complement.
GCTGCGACGCATCGAGTTCCAGATGCCGCGTCTGGAGCCTGCACACCGACCCCAGCGGGCTGGTTTCCGTCATGCCCCAGGCGTGCACCACCTGCACGCCATGGCGCTCCTGGAAGGACTGCACCATGGCGGGCGGGCAGGCCGAACCGCCGATGACGGTGCGGCGCATGGTGCTGAACTTCAACCCGTTGGCTTCCACATGCGCAAGGAGGCCCTGCCACACGGTCGGCACGCCGGCGGACACCGTGACGCCTTCGGCCTCGAACAACTCGTGCAGCGACGGGCCGTCGAGCCGCGGCCCGGGGAACACCAGCTTGGCGCCCACCATGCAGGCGATGTACGGAATGCCCCAGGCGTTCACATGAAACATGGGCACCACGGGCAGCACGGTATCGCTGCCGGAGTAGCAGAGCGCATCCGGCAGCGCCGCGGCGTAGGCGTGCAACACCGTGGAGCGGTGGCTGTAGAGCACGCCCTTGGGATTGCCGGTGGTGCCGGACGTGTAGCACAGCGACGAGGCCGAGCGCTCGTCGAACTCGGGCCAGTCGAACGCGGGCGAATGGGCTTCGAGCAACTCCTCGTAGCACAGCAGGTTCGGGATCGTCGTGGAGGCGGGCATGTGTGCCCGGTCGGTCATGGCGACGAAGGCCTTGATGGAGGCCACGCGGGGCGCGATCGTCTCGACCAGGGGGAGGAAGCTGAGGTCGAAGAACAGGATCTGGTCTACTGCGTGCTCGGCGATCCAAGCCGCCTGATCGGCATGCAGGCGTGGGTTGACCGTATGCAGCACGGCGCCCGAGCCGGACACGGCGTAGTAGAGCTCCATGTGGCGGTGCCCGTTCCAGGCCAGCGTGGCCACGCGCTCGCCATGCCCGATGCCATGCGCGGCCAGGGCATTGGCCAGCCGGCGCGCCCGTTGGCCGAGTTCGCGGTAGGTCATGCGGTGCAGGTCGCCTTCGACGCGGCGCGACACGATCTCCTGGTCGCCGTGCTGGCTCTCTGCATGCGTGAGCAGGCTGGAGATCAGCAATGGCCGATCCATCATCAAACCGTTCATGGGACGTGTGCTTTCAGGTTGAAGGTGGATCAGGGCACGAGGACGGTCGATCCGGTGGTCTTGCGCGACTCCAGCGCGCGATGGGCTTCGGCCGCATCCGCAAGCGGGAACACCTGCTTGGGCTCGCTGACGATGCGGCCGGCCAGCACGTGGTCGAACAGTTCGCGGGCCATGTCCAGCATGTGGGCACGCGGCTGGATGTAGTGCACCATCGCCGGCCGCGTGACCCACAGCGAACCTTTGGCGGCCAGCATCTGCGAGTCGATCACCACCGGGCCCGACGATGTGCCGTTGCTGACCAGCGAGCCGCGAGGCTGCAGGCAATCCAGCGAGGCCGCGAGCGTGTCCTTGCCCACCGAGTCGTAGACCACCGGCACGCCTTTGCCGTCGGTGATCTCCTTGACGCGCTGGACGATGTCCTCGCGCGAGGTCACGATGGTGTGGGCGCAGCCGTTGGCCTTGGCGAGCTCGGCCTTCTCGTCGGTGCTGACGGTGCCGATCATGGTCACGCCCATGGCGCGCGCCCATTGGCAGGCGATCAGGCCCACGCCGCCGGCCGCCGCGTGGTAGAGGATGGTCTCGCCGCCCTGGAGCGGAAACACCTGGCGGAACAGGTACTGCGCCGTCATGCCCTTCATCATCAAGGTGGCGGCCGTGCGGTCCGACACGCCGTCGGGCAGCGGGATCAGCACCTCGGCCGGCATCACGCGCACCTGCGAGTACGCGCCCTGCGGCCCGATGAGGTAGCCCACGCGGTCACCCACCCGGATGTCCGTCACGCCCGGGCCCACGGCTTCGACCACGCCTACCGCATCGGAGCCCAGCCCGTTGGGCAGCGCGAGCGGATAGCGCCCGGTCCGGAAATAGATGTCGATGAAGTTCAGCGCGATGTAGCTGTGGCGCACGCGGGCCTGGCCGGGGGCGGGATCGCCGACCTCGACGTCTTCCAGTTTCAGCACCTCGGGCGTGCCGGTCTCGTAAAAGCGGATGGCTTTGGCCATGTCATGTCTCCTGTTTTTTCGGTGTCGAGGCGCTCGGCATGCAGCACCTTCCGGCGGTGGCGTCGAAGCTCAGTCGAGCTTGATGTTGAAGGTCTTGACGATGTCGGCGTTGCGGTCGAATTCCTCCCGCAGCTGGCTTTGCGCCTGCGCCAGCGAACGTTCCGGCATCGGCTCGAAGCCGGCACTGATCAGGCGCTCACGCACCGTTGCATTCGCCGCGACCTTCTGCAGCGCCGCATGAATCTTCTCGGCCACCGGTGCCGGCATCTGGGACGAGGCGATCACGCCCGTCCAGTTGCTGAAGTTCAGCGCCGGGTAGCCCAGCTCCGTGAGCGTGGGCACGTTGGGAAACTCCGGCATGCGGGCCTTGGTCGCGACCGCCAGCAGCCGCACCTTCCCCGCAGCAATCAGGTTCTTGGAGGTGACGGCGCCGTCGAACATGAGCGGAACCTGGCCGCCCATCAACTGGGCCAGCGCCGGCGCCGACCCCGGGTAGGGCACATGCTGCATGTCCAGCCCCGCCGCCTTGTTCAGGATGGCGCCGGCGTACTGGGATGCCGTTCCCGCGCTGTAGGAGGCATAGGACACCTGGCCGGGATGCGCCTTCACGTAGGCGATGGCCTCCTTCGCGTCCTTGGCCGGGAACTGCGGCGAAGAGATGAAGAGCAGGGAGGAGAGCGCCATCAGCGAGATGGGCTTGATGTCCTTGAGCGGATCGAAGCCGCCCTTGAGCACGTGCGGCACCTCGGTGAGCACGTTGCTGGCCGTCACCATCAGCGTCTGGCCGTCGGCCGGCTGCGAGAGCAGGTACTTCACCGCAATGGAGCCGCCGGCGCCCGGCTTGTTCTCGACCACCACCGGCTGGCCGATGTCGCGCGAGAGCTGATCGCTCACGATGCGCGCCATGACGTCGATGGTGCCTCCTGGCGGGGCAGGCACGATCATCTTGACCGGCTTGTCGGCGAAGGCAGATGCCGAAGCCGGCAGCAGCCCGGCGGCGGCGAGCGCGGCACACAGGCCGAGACTGAAAAAGCGCTTCATGGATGCTCCTGTGCCGCGCTCAGGCGGCCTTGCGCAGGAAGCCCTGCTGGCCGCCATTGCGATTGGGTGCGAAGCCGTTGGCCAGCAGCGTCTCTTCGACCGTGTCGTAGAACACGCCGATCTTGCAGATCTCGCGCGCCTGCTGGGCGGTCGCGATGGGGCGGCCGAACTCGCCGGCAATGCGCACCAGCTGCTCGATCTGCGCCACGGTGCCGATCTTTGCGCTGCGCGACTGGTTCCAGAGGTTGTCTTCGGTGCCGCAGCGCACATGCAGCCCCATGGCGATGCCCATCATGTTGACCGGGAGCACGTTGAGCACCGAGCTTTCCACCGTCAACATCGCGCCATCGGGCACGGCCCGCACGAAGTTGGCCAGGTTGTAGATGTTCGGCGCGTCCATGCCGCCGCCGATCGCCACCCAGTTCAAGGCCAGCGGGCCCTTGTAGATGCCGCGCCGCATCAGGCGCTCGACCGACTCGAAGCTGTTGATGTTGTAGCACTGGAAGGCGCTCTGGATGCCCGCGGCCGACAGGCGGCGGATGTGCTCCTCGGCCCAGCCGGGCTGGGCCGGCACGGTCATCTCCTTGTAGGCATTGAAGACGACCGGGTCCTCCATCGAAGTGCCCTGGATGTCCCGGGCGTCGAACTGCTCCAGGATGTTCATTTGCGAGGTGTTGATCGTCACCGTCACCTGGTCGGGCTTGGGGTCCAGTTCCGCCAGCATGTGGCGGGTGTCGTCGCTCAGCCACTTGGCGGCTGCGCCGTCGGTCTCGGGCGCAAAGCTGATGGAGCCGCCCACCTGAATGATCATCTCCGGCACGCGGTCGCGCACGCCGGCGATCAGTTCGTTGAACTTGGACAGCCGCTTGGAGCCCTTGCCGTCCAGCTCGCGCACATGAAGGTGCAGCACGGTGGCGCCGGCCTCATAGCAGTCCACCGCCTTCTGGATCTGCTCTTCCATCGTCACGGCGATCTCGCCGGGAAAATCGGAAGGCACCCACGAGGGCGCGTAGGGCGCCGCGGTGATGACCAGCGGCTGCGCTGGTTCTCGGGGAACAGGTGACCGTCGAGGAAGTTCATTATTGAATGCTCCGGGGGAATGTCGAAGGCGGCAGGGAGGGGCGGCAGGGGGAGGGCGGCGGGGGATGGGCGGCAGCTCAGAAGGTCGGCGATGCCGATGATTCCTGCGCGTTCCATCTTGCGATGGCAGGGCGGGTAGTCCATCACCGCGTAGTGCTGCGTGGCCCGGTTGTCCCAGATCGCCACGCTGTTCGGCTGCCAGCGCCAGCGCACCTGGTACTCGGGAATCGTGGCCTGGCCGAGCAGGTACTGCAGCAGCGACGACGAGCCCTGCACGAAGTCCTGCCCGTAGCGCACGTTGGCCGGCGTGTGGAAGTTGGTGAAGTGCGTGGTGAAGCTGTTGACGAACAGCACCTTCTCGCCCGTTTCGGGGTGCGTGCGAACCACGGGATGCTCGGCGTCCGGGAACTGTGCCTTGAGCGTCAGCCGCTTCTCGGCCGGCATGGCCGCGCCGAAGGTCGCCTCGATGCTGTGGCGGGCCCGCAGCGGGGCGATCAGCGTCTTGATGTGCTCAGGCAGCTTTTCGTAGGCCAGCGCCATGTTCACCCACATGGTGTCTCCGCCCACCGGCGGGCACTCGATGCAGCGCAGCACACAGCCCATCGGCGGCACCTCGCGCCAGGTCGCGTCCGTGTGCCAGCTGTTCTCATAGCGATCGTTGGGGGCATCGGGCGTCTTGTAGATGCGCACCAGCCCGGGGTGCTCGGGATCGCTGCCGGCAACGGGATGGTCTTCCAGTTCGCCAAAGCGCCGAGCGAAGGCCACGTGGTCCTCGCGGCTGAAGGTCTGGTCGCGCAGGAACAGCACCTTGTGGCGCAGCAGTGCAGCCTTGATCTCCGAGAACAAGTCCTCGCTGCGCACTGCGTCGGCAAGGTTGACGCCTTGGAGCTGCGCGCCTATGGCGCATGTCAGCGCTTCGATCTTCATGTTTGTCTCCTTCTTTGCCTCGAGCTTCAGGGGGCTCGGACAGTGATCGAACTGTAGGATTCGCGCTGTGTTGGCGCTTTGCAATTGATGCCTTTCGCTTGACATTTCGTGCCAAAATCGCCTCCCCACGGAAGGGCTTCACGATGACGGCTTTGGTGCGCGCAGCCGCGCTGACGAACTTCTCTGAAGTTGCACAGGAGCTCGGATTCGATCCGGGCGCGGCGCTGCGCAGGGCGGGACTGCGAGCCGAGCTGATCCGCCAGCCGGACCAGCTGATCGAAGCGGATCGGGTTGCGCGCCTGTTCGAGGACGCTGCCCGCAGCACCGGCTGCGAATCCTTCGGTCTGCGCATGGCAGCGCAGCGCCAGCTGTCGAACTTCGGCGTGGTCAGCCTGCTGCTCATTCACCAACCCACGCTGCGGCAGGTGCTGCTGACGCTCATCGAGCACTTGCACCTGCTCAACGAGCGCTTGGCGATCCAGGTCGAGGACGTCGGCGATCGGGTGGTCCTGCGCGAGGAACTGCTGCTTCCGGGGGCCGCCCGCCAGTCCATCGAACTGGCGATCGGCGTTCTCTACCGCATGGGCGAGGTGCTTCTTCGGGAGCGCTGGCTACCGACGAGCGTCAGCTTTGCGCACGAGGCACCGGCGAACCTGGCCTTTCATCGCCGCTTCTTCAAATGCCGCGTCGAGTTCAACGGCGCCTTCAATGGGCTGGTGTGCCGCGCCGCGGATCTGGATGTGGCCAATTCGGCGGCCGATCCCGTGCTGGCCGAACATGCCAGGAAGATGATTGCGGCGCTGCCCGACGATCGGCAGCGCTCCATCGACCAGGAGGTTCGCAAGGCCATCTACCTCATGCTGCCGACGGGCCGGGCGACGTGCAAATCCGTCGCCTCCGGCTTGGGGGTCAGCATGCGCACCTTGCAGCGAGAGCTCGATGAACATGGATTCACCTTCAAGGCCTTGATCAATGAAGTGCGGCAGGAACTCGCCCGCCGCTATGTCGCCAACACCCACCACAGCCTTGGCGAGGTCGCGGCGATGCTGGGCTACACCACGCACAGCGCATTCACCCGATGGTTCGGCACGCAGTTCGGCTGTTCTCCGGAAGCGTGGCGCACCCGCTCGGCACCCTCGACAAGGGTGCTTTCTCCATAGCAGCGCCGCTTGTCGGATTTCAACTTTCTTCGGAGGTGTTGATATGACGTCTCAAGACTGCGAAAAGATGAGAAAGAAGTGGGCCGACGATCTGAAGGCCGCCGGCAAGACCGCCCTTTCAGGAAAGCTGCTCGACATCGACGGTGCGTTGAGTGCGCTCTGGAGCACCTACCAGGGCTCGAAGCTCGGGCTGTCGATTCTTCTGGAAATGATCGACAGGTGGCACGGCGAGCATGCGGGCGCGGGCGCGTCAGACAAGACCTGGCTGGCGGTGACTGCCCTGGAAAGGTGGGCTGCGGGTGTCTATCACCAGAGTAGCGCCACGGTGAACGCGAGGGGAAGCGATTTCGGGCAGAAAGTGATCGCTCAACGGGCTGTCGTTCTGAAGAGCGGGCAGCTGCCGCTGAAGATCAGCTATGAAATCAAGCAAGAGCAACAATGGCCCAGCCAGGCGTTGAAGACTTACAAGTGGTCAACCTACCTCGAGGTGGCGGAGCACGGCCCCGTGGTGCTTGTTCGAGTCTTTGCGGCCTACGACCCGGGCGGTGCGAAGAGCCAGTCAATCAAGCAATCCATGAAAAACGTGATTGAAAGCTTCTGGAACGTTGCCAAAGTGGATCTCGGCGACGGTCGGAGAGCCAGAGACCTGCAATTTGATCTGACCTGGGTGGACCCAAGCACCACTTACCGTGAACTCATCGTGCCGAAGACGACGCCCATCGGTCCTCCACCCAAGCCATTGAACCTCATGAACCCGGCGGAGTTGAAAGCGTGGAGAGACCAGGTGTCCGAGGTGCGAGGCGTCGGCGCCAACCTGGGCACATGGGATGTGGAAGATCGCGTGGAAGTGATACACGAGTTCGGCCACATGATTGGAAATCCGGACGAGTACTTCATCAAGAGCTTCGAGAATGTCCCGTCGCCCTACCGCGCGGACATCTACGACAAGCCGGGTTTCACGACCGACAGCATCATGAACAACACGGACAACTATGACAAGAACAGCAACAAGTCATATGGAAAGATCCATCTGCGGCATTTCGACACCGTGAAACGCGCCATTGCGGAATACCTCAAATGCACGGGCCGGGCTGCGAATACCGTCACCATCACCCTGTGACGGAGCGCGCACCGGATTCCTGGCGCCAGTCGTCGACCCTTCGAAGCGGCACCTGCATATCGGCCGAACGCGCGCGCAACTGCCCACACCCGCCGTCGACATCCTGGCCCGCTGAATAGCGCAGCTTGGTCAGGATGCCGCGCTGATGCAGCGTGCGGGCCATCTGCTCGCAGCGCTCTCGCGAGGGGCGGCTGAACGCCACGCCATCCACTGCGTTGAAGGGGATCATGTTCAGCACGCCGTACTTGCCGGAGAGCAGCTTCACGATCCCTTCCATCTCCTCTTCACTGTCGTTGACGCCTTCCAGCAGCGTCCACTGGTACTGGATGGGGTAGCCGCTGGCCCGGGCATAGCGTTCGCACGCGGCAACCAGTTCCTCGGGCGTCATGTTCGGCGCGCGCGGAAGGAGGCTTCTGCGCAACTCGGCCTTGGTCGTGTGCAACGAGAGCGCCAGCCCGGGCTTGACGGATTGCTGATGCAGCCTCTCGAACGCGCGTGGATCGCCCACGGTGGAGAACACCAGGTTCTTGTGGCCGATGTTGCCCACCGTGCCGAGCAGGTCGATCGCCTCCATCACGTTGTCCAGGTTGTGGGCCGGTTCGCCCATGCCCATGAACACCACCTTGCGCACCGGCCGGCGCAGGCGGGCGAGGGCGACCTGGGCAACGATCTCGGCGCTTCCCAGTTGGCGCAGCAAGCCGTCGCGGCCCGTCATGCAGAACCGGCAGCCGACGGCGCACCCCACTTGCGACGAGACGCACAGGCCGTCCCGAGGCAGCAACACGCTTTCCACCATCTGGCCGTCCGCGAGGGCGACCAGCAGCCGCTCGGAACCATCGGCGCCCGGGTGGACCGCGTGGATGCGCGCCAGGCCCGCCAGCTCGGCTTCGATGGAGGGCAGGGCGGCCAGCAGCGACGACGGAAAGAAGCTGTCCGGCCGGCGCCTTCCGCTGTTGCGGGGGAGGGCATGGGACCACAGCCGCAGGATCCGCTGCTCGTGGCTGGGGCCCGCTCCGGCTTCCCGTAGTCGGCGTTTGATTTCGTGGATTCGCATGCGCTGCCTTTTTGGACACGTGAGTGTCGCACCCGGCGCATCGACGCTGCCCCGCACCCCTGCCCGGCGGAATCCGCCAGGCAAATCGGCGGCGTCCGACACATGGCGTGCGCTGGACGGGAAATGCTGCCTGCATCCACAGCGTCTGCAAGGGGAGCCGCCATGATCCGAAAGCTGGCATCGGGCCAATACCGCCTGTATTCGCGCAAGGTCGATCCCAAGACCGGCCGTCGGCGCAACCTCGGCACCTTCGACACGCGCTCGCAGGCCGAGCAGCACGAGCGCGAGGTGCAGTACTTCAAGCGGCACGGCTGAATGCGACGAGGCTCGCTGCCATGTCCGCGCTCCTCTCCTCACGACGCGCTGCGGCGCTTTGCGTGGCATGCGTGGTCTCCAGCTGCGCGATGGCCCCCACGCCACGGGACCGATCTACACAAGACTTCGCCCCGGATGTGAACTCGTCACGCGAGGCGCCGCCGGCTCCGCCGCAGTCGGCTGCGCCGCCGGCTCCGCCGCAGTCGGCTGCGCCGACACCGGCTCCGAAGCCATCTTCAGCCCCCAAGCCCGGACTCGACCGCAGCGGCAGCAAGCAGGTCGGAAAGGCGTCCTTCTACGCTGACAAGTTCGCCGGCCGCAAGATGGCGGACGGCACCCGCATGAACCCGCGTAACGACAACGCAGCCAGCAAGACGCTGCCCCTCGGGACCACCGCCAGGGTGACCAACCTCGACACGGGGCGCAGCGCGGTGGTCACCATCCAGGATCGCGGCCCGTTCGTGAAGGGGCGCATCGTCGACCTTTCGCCTGCCACGGCGCGCGAAATCGGGCTTTCGCGAGAAGACGGGCTGGCGCAGGTCGAGGTGACCCCGTTGTCGATACCTGAGCCTGATGAAACGAAGCCCGCCCGGACGACGACGCGTTGACGAAATCCTGGGCGAAGACGATTCCCCCGTGAGTTCGGCACTCGGCGGACGCCAGGCCGCTGGCGCAAAGGTTGGCATTCAGCAATACTTTGGTGTCGCTCTTCGTGGAAGATCCAATGCTTCGATTTCCCCCGGGAGGTCCATCCGATCAGAACTTCGTGACGTTGTCAGCGGACGTCGAGCACCTTCTCGATGCGGCGCGCACGGTCGAAGATTGCTTGGCGGCACTGGTCGCCATGCGACGCGAAGCCGACCAGCCCGGCGCGAGGGCCGGCCATCCCGGGCACACCGGGTGCCTGTCCTTTCGATTCCTTGTGAGTCCCCCGGCGCGTTTTTGTCTGGCCGGCGACGGCATGGACATTGAGTTTGCACTTGCGGAGGGCTCCGTTACCAAGGGAGAGCTGGCCGAGGCCGACCGCAAGCTCATCGAGCTGTGGTACCGGCGGATCCGTCCTGTCGTGATTGGCGCCTTCGATGCGGCGATGACTGCTGACTTGATCCTTCAAAACGTCTCGAGAGTCGTTTCCTTCTTGCCGTCGCTACCCGAGAACGAGGATGTCTCGACGCCCGAGTCGAACCCGTCTGCCGGCATCCCCATAGGCAATTGGCGCAATTGGCTGAGCGAGATCGTTGCCGAGTGGCAAGAGACCGGAGCAATGCCAGACGCGGTCACGGCCCTCCCGCTCTTGCTGGAGACGCTACCCTTCGATCTCGAAGGCGACGACAGGCGCCTCATCGTCGAGCCGGTCCGTTGCCTGTTCCTGCTGAGCCGCTGGATGCTCCCGGATCGGGAGGACGAGGACATAGACGACCTGATGATCTCCCTGCGCGAGCTTGCGCGCCTCATGGAGATCAAGGCGCAGTTGGGTCTCGCCGCAAACCTGGCGCACGCCGCGGCGAGCCTCGGCCGTCCTTCGAGCCCCGAAACCCGGAGAACCGCCATCGAGGGCATGCGGCTTGCTGCCGCAGTGCGGAACCCGGCGCAAACGGCCGCTTGCCACGCCCTCTACGCACGCGCCGTCGTCGCTGCCGCCGGCCCGGAACCCGATCGCCTCAAGGAAGCCTTCGGCGAAGTCGAGGATGCCATCGAGATCATGGCCGCCCTGCCTCCCGACCAGCGCGTGGGAATTGCGGGCACCCTGATGGATGCATTCGACGATCAGCCCATGATGGGCTCCCTGGCCCGGATCGTGGGGCAATTCGCCAGGCCGGGAGAACTCCCGCCAAGCGTCTGGCAGAAGCGCGTCCAGAGGACGCCCGCCAATGAATGGCTGCAACGAATCGTCTTGCTCTACGGCCCCGGAAGCCCGTGGTTACAGCTCGAGGACGCCAGGGCGGCACTGGAGCCCGCGGGGAACAGGGAACAGGCGATCGCCGACTGGAACCATTGGACGATTGACCACCACGCCTATCGGCACGTGATCCCGCATCACCGTTCGTTCTTGCGTGAGCGCGATTTCGACCTCAACCTTCTGGTCCTGACCCATGAGGTGACGCACGTGCTGAGCTTCCTCGGCGGCATCGGCATCGTGTTGACGAGCATGCGCGCCGCGGCACTCATCATGGGCGTGGCATCCTGGCTTCCGCATGCCAGCCCGGAGGTCGAAGGCTCCGATGCCGGCAGCCTGTTCGCGAGGCACGGACTCGCACCGCTTCGACCGAACGATGCGGCCGCCTCGCTCGATGTCTTGCTTTCGCTTGAACTGGCAACCAGGATTCGCGTCGTCCAGGATGTCTGGGCGCCCTGGCTGGAAGGCCTGGCGGTGTTCGGCGAGACGTCCGCGGATCCGTTGCAGGACGATCGGTTGATCGACCCGGTCAACGATGCGCTCCTCAATCTCGTCGATTTCGAACGCTCCGTGGGTGAGGATCATCGGGTGCTTCGGCAGTCGGGTGCCGAGACGGTGGAGGCCAGGCGCAAGCTTCTGGACGAGTTCCAGACCCGTTCGGCGGCGGCGGTGCGGCAACGCGGTGCCGAGCGCCTTCTGTCCGCATTTCGAGTGGGCAAGACGCCTTACCTGCTGGGCTACCTCGCTGTTCGGGCGGTGTGCGCGAACTGGAGGAAGACCTTGAAGCGTCGCATCAACGGAACCGAGATCTTCCGGGCCCTGTTGCACGCCACCCGTTATGACCTCGTCTCTTCCGTCCCGAACCTGGGCTTGCCCCTCCAGGACTTCACGGAAGCTGCGGCAGCGGGCATGGCGGATTGGGTTCGGCGCCTGTCGGCGTTGAGCGCCGACGACATCGAGATCGTCATCCAGGCTCGTGCGGACGACAACGACGCGACGTCCATCCATTGGATCGAAGGCCGGCCGAGGCCTGCGGAGAAAGACGAGTCGACCGGCGACAGGGTGATCGCCGAACTGCGGAAGCGCATCGATGAGGCCTTGAAGTCAAAGGCATCGGATCATCACGGAACGCTCGCGGGCTTCGCGAATCAGCTGCTGGTGCTCGGCAGCTTTCTACCCATCGGCCGGATGAAGGCGAGCTTTCACCTCTGCATCGACCCGGTGAATGGCAGCGGAAGACTCCTGCTCCTGTTGCGCACCACGGAACATCACATGGAAGGCGGCTCCAGCATGAATGTCTGGGGAACCTCCTTGTCCCGCGAGTCGGCCGAACACCTGGCCGGCCTTGTCGAGCGTGGCGGTCCGACGCGCATGGAGGTCACGCGCATCATCGATCTTGCTGGAATTGCGACGAAGGAGCTTGGCGTGTCGGGGTGGCACTTGTTCGCGGTGCGTTGCGACGACTGGTTCGAGCTGCGGGGAACGACCGTGGAGGTGCAGACCTTGCTCGACGTTCGTCCCGATTTGGCCAAGGAGCTGGCCGAAATCGTGCGGATGCGGCTCTATCCTGAAGGCCTCGTTCGCGCCGAGCGCGACCACATGGCCTCGGGCAGGCCTGCTGCGCGCCAGGCGATCGACTGGATCGACCAATCCAGGCAATGGGAACTGGACGGCGAACCGGTCGATGCGATGCCTGTGGTCGAGCAGGTCCGGACGATGGCCGAAGCCCTGGTGTCCGAGTCCGTCGACCAGGAGCGACGGCGCAAGGCCATGAGCGCGCTGGCGAGTGCGGTGTTCTTCGACGAAGCGCTGGCTCGGCGATTGAGCAGCAGCGATTTCTGGTCGCTCACCGCGGAGGCGCCCGATCAGCGGCGCACCATTGCAACCGCGCTGTTCCAGACGGCCCACGGCGATGGCGATGAGGGCCTGGTCCAGGAGGCCGTCGCAGCGCTCGAAACGTGCGGCTGCAACTTCTTCGTGCAGCACGGCCATGGGTGGGATGTCATGGGTTTTTATTGAAAGGAATACGTCATGAAGATGCTGGTCGTCCTCGGCGAGGACATTTTCGAGAGGGCCCTGGAAGCCGCGCACGCGTCGGGCACGACGGTCGGCGCGGGCACCACCGGCCTTGGCGCTCCCTTGACGGACGACGTCCGGCGCTGGATCGATGAGGTATGGGACGCGACCGAAGCCGCGTTGCTCAAGGCACGCCGGGAAGGCAGGCAAGCCGCTGCCGAACTTGTCCAGAAGGTCGACGCACTGCTCAAGCAAGCCGCCGTGGAGCTCGTGGATCGCTGCAAGGCGGTCAAGGATGCGATTACCGATCGTCTTTCCGACTACATCACGTCGGTCATCGACGCGGCACTTTTGCGGGTGCGTCCCGCGCTGTCCATTGGCGGTCGGGAGATGCTCGTCTCGTCCGTGACCATCGAGCAGCGCCTGATGTTGTCCGGATCGGTCAAGGCATCGCTCGAAGAGATCGTCGAATTCATTGCCGAAGGCGAACTGACGCTCTCCGCGGAGTACGGGTTGCCTCGAGCGTAGGTCCTGTCATTCGACCACTTCATCGGCCCGCAGCAGGATCGCACGCGGGACCGTGATGCCCAATGCCTTCGCGGTCTTGAGGTTAATGCTCAACTGGAACTTTGTCGGCCGTTCGATGGGTAGGTCGCCGGGGCGCGCTCCCTTGAGGATCTTGTCTACCTGCGCGACGCAACGTCGACCCAGGTCGCTGAGGTCCGCGCCGTAGCACATGAGAAAGCCCGCTTGCGTCATCAAAGGAAATTCGCTGATCGACAGCAGCTTGTCGTGCAGGGCGAGCGCTGCGAGGCGCGCGCGGTGCGCCACGAACGCGACCGCAAAGAGCGCTTGCGCGTTGCGCTCTCGCGCGAGCCTGAACGCCGCGTCGAAGTCGCTCGGTCCACGCACCTCGATGACTTGAAGTTGCAGGCCCAGTCGCTGGGCGCCGGCTTCCGTCTCCTGCACGACCTCCTTGGCGTCGACGATTTCGGCGGGATCGATGAGCATGGCCACTCGGACGACGGCCGGAAAAGCTTCCTTCAGAACCTCGAGGCACTTCGGGACGAGCTCGGGGTAAACGACAGTCAAGCCGGTGACATTGCCACCGGGGCGCGCCAAGCTCTGCGCCCAGCCTTCGCGCACCGGGTCGCTCCCGGACACCGTCACGATGGGGATGGTGCTGGTCGCCTTGCGTGCAGCCTCGCGCGCCGCCGGGGCAAACGCGACCAGGACGTCGACGTTCAATTGCACCAGGTCCGCAGCTTGCGCCGCGAGGCGCTCGGGCCGACTGTCCGCGAAGCGCTGCTCGATCAGGATGTTTGCCTTTTCCGCATAGCCGAGTTCTCGCAGCCCTTGCGTGAAGCCGACGAAGCGTGGGTCCTGGCTGGTGCCGGAAGGCGCGGCAGCGTACGAAAGAACGCCGATCCGTGGCATGCGGGCACGGGTTTGCGCGCCGGCGCCGTGCGGGATAGCGAGCGCGCTGACAACGAGGGCGAGCATCCAGTGCCGCCGGTCGTGCCTTTCTGCAGCGCGCGCAAGGTGCTCGTGCGCTGCTGCAGCAGATGCGCTCCTGTCAAGCATGCATGGGATTTTGCGCCAAGCTCCATGGGCCCGACTCGTCCGCAAAGATGAGGCAGCGCATCTGCGCTGCGATGGAAGCGCCGAGCGCCTGCGCGCCGTCTGATCCTGCGTTCAACGACTTGCCGAAGGTGACCTTGGCGACCCGATTGCGGTAGCGTGGCAGCGCCACCTGCAACGCTGCAGCGAGCTTCTCCTTGTTGCGCGGCGTGCGGCGCAACAGCGTGAGCGGATGCCTCTGTGCATCCGGCGAGATGACGTGGCTCACGAGCGCGGGCACGAACTGCGTTCGGGGAGCCAGCCGGGCGAACAGGGTGTAGCTGCTGGACCAGGTTTGCAAGGACGCCGCTGCCCGCTGCGGACCAAAGGTGGCGGGGTCGGGCTCGATCTCTCCGGCCGGGAAGGTCAGCAGAGCGCCACCTTCCTGCAAATGCCTGGCGGCGGTTCGTATGACCGCCATGCGCCCGCTTTCCTCATCCGGCAGAAAGATCAGTTGCCGCGCGACGTTGGGCAAGGCGCGAAGGAACGGGCGATCCGAGGCAATCACACGAAGGTCCGGGCGGGACGCGAGACTGGTGAAGAGTGCGACCGTGTCAGTCATGCCGGGGTGGTTGGCCAGAATGATCACAGGGCCTTGCGGCGGAACGTGTTCCAGGCCGGAGGTGGCGATGCCGGCAGTCATCCGGCTCATCAGCCACGCGCTGCCCTGCGCAAGGCCATGTTCGCCGACGCGAGTGTCGAACTCGTGCGCAGTCCGGGCGAAGCGGCGGGCTGCAGGGCGAAACAAGTGGGACAAAGGCGTGCCACGGAGGCGCAACAGGCCTGCCGAATCGAGCAGGTCGACGATGTTGAGTTCGGTCAGTGTTTCGACCGATGGTGACGCGGTGAGGGTCATCTGCCGGTGGTCGGCTTGGCACGGCCGAGGGTAGCCATCCATTCTTTCAGGGCTCGCGCAATGTAGGGAAGTCGTCCGACATGGTCTAGAACTGGTTTTTTATACAGTCACTTTCCTCAACCTCCAAGGAGCCCGCAGATGACGGACAAGACAATCCAGGCGCACGCCGCAGAGAGCAACATGGAGAAGGACCCGAAGGACTGGGTGACTGGTGACGAGCCGATGACGGGGGCCCAGCGCTCCTATCTCAAGACCCTGTCGGAGGAAGCCAAGGAAGACTTTGACGAGACGCTCACCAAGGCCGAGGCTTCTCGGCGCATCGACGAATTGCAGGCAAAGACGGGACGCGGCACTCCGCAGGCGAGATAGACCGTTTCTGGTTTTCACCGCACCGGGCAAGCGTTGGATCGAACTCGAAGCCTCGCGGCCTGCCGGATGTCCTACGTGAACCGGCAAGCAAGACTGTCGCCGCTGATTTCTCATCAGAGCAAGAAGGAACCGCACACCGAAAGCGCCAAGGAGTTCAGTCATGCGTTGTCGACCGGTTCTTCTCATCTGCTCATCCCTTTTTTGTTTCGCCGCGCAAGCACAGGCGCCAGCGAAGGCGCCGGCTGGCAGTACGGCGCAATGCAAGGACGGAACCTATTCGAGTGCCGCGAAGCGGTCCGACGCATGCGCCGGGCATCGGGGAGTCAAGACCTGGTATGGAGCTGCTGCAGCGGCAGTGCAGACCCAGTCTCCCGCAGTGACGGCGACCGGCGCTGCGCCTATGACGGGCGAGCCGTCCAAGACTCCGGCGACTGCGGAAAACCCGGTGAAGCCTGCGCAATCAGGGACGCAAAAGAAATAGCAAGCCGAACGAACCTGGGTCGACACGGGCGCAAGCTAAGCACTGCTCGGGCCTCTGCGCCGTAGTGCCATCCGGCCCGACCGGGTTATGTCGCCAACAACAAGGCCTACCTGCGGGCCACCCCCCACAGGATCCAGAACGACCTGCATGGTTGCTCTTAGGAAGCCAGCGTGCACCAAAAGGCTGACGACCTCGAAATCGCGATCGTCCGTCATGATCAAGGGGAGGCATTCGAGCGCGATGCCACGCAGTAATGCAATGTGGAGTGGGGTGAGGGGTTTGCGCGACACGCGAGCGAAAGTACAACGGGGCCGCAAATATCCCAACTCAGGATATCGGCCAGCTCGTCCCTCATGACCGTAGCCCGCGTGTGTGCACCCGCGCCTCTATGCAACACGGACCTCGCAACTGCGCGCCGTGTCCTGACACCAACCAGGTGAACATCGATGCCGACCGATTCCCTCGCTCCACGTGCAGGCAGAACACCTTGGCAAGACACCCCATGAGCCGCCTCAGCAATGCCTGGCACCGCGTGCAGCACGCCGCGATCTCCACGCCGGGCCTGCGCGTCATCGTGCTGGCCATCCGCAACTACATCCTGCACCAGAGCGCCAACCAGGCCGGGAGCCTGGCGTTCTCGTGGGTGCTTGCAATGTTTCCGCTGTTGATCCTGCTGTCCGCCGCCGCCGGCTTCATGGGGCAGCCTGGCGACGCAGCGGCGCTGGCCGATCGCGTGATGGGCTACGCGCCGCAGGTGGTGCGCGACGCAGTACAGCCGGTCATCGACCAGGTGCTGGCCCAGCGCAACCAGGCGCTGCTGACCATCGGCGTGGTGATGACCCTCTGGACCGCATCGTCGGGCATGCAAGGGGTGCGCACAGCACTGAATCGCTCCTACGGCATCCAGCGTGGCATGCCGTTCTGGAAGGCGCGCATCAAGGTCACGCTGTTCACGGTGATCGTGGGCACCGGCATCCTGGCAGCGTTCAGCTCGGTGATCATCATGCCGCACCTGTGGCAGCTGCTAGAGACCAACGTGGGAGCGGGGGAAGAGGCGCCTTGGCTGCGCAACAGCGTGCGCTACGGCTCGGCTTTCCTGGTGCTGACGATGCTGTACGCGCTGCTGTACGGCTGGCTGCCCGACACTCGCCAGCGGCTGCTCACCGTGATGCCCGGCGCCGTGGTGGGTGCGGCGCTGTGGGTCGCGGCTGCCGCCACCCTGTCGTATACGCTGCGTACCGCCGGCAAACTGGCGTTGCTGTACGGCAGCTTCGCCGGCGTGGTCGCGACGCTGGTGTTCCTGTACATCAGCGCGACCACACTGATCTTCGGCGCCGAGATCAACGCGGTGCTGCGCGAAACGCGTCGCACAGCCATGTAGGCACGCGCCGTCATGCCGCGGCGCTCACACCCTTCAATCCGATCAGGCGATAGAGCCTGTGTTTGTCGTCGATGCAAGCAGACCCTGAGTTCTCCCAATTAACCCAAGGAGACTTCAACGGCTGAACGGAACGAACCCAAAGACAAGGCAACCGCGACTGGGGTTGGCGCCGCCGTGGGTGGCGTCGCCGGCGGTGTGGCGGGAGGCGCGGCCGCAGGAGCGGCTGTCGGCGGCATGACCGGTCCCGTAGGCGCCGCCGTTGGAGCGGCAGTTGGAGCGGTGGCCGGGGCACTCGCCGGCCGAGCGGTCAAGGCAGACCCGGCCGAGGAGGACGCATATTGGCGCGACAACTACACCGGACGCCCCTACGTCGAGAGTGGGTCAACGTACGACGACTACGCCCCGGCATACCGCTATGGCGTCGACGCCTATTCGCGCTACCCCGAGCGCAGGTTCGACGATGTGGAGCCCGAACTGAGTCGTGACTGGGGAACCGCCCGAGGCCGATCTTCCCTCGAATGGGAGCGCGCCAAGCACGCCACGCGCGATGCCTGGCAACGCCTGAGCGACAAGGTCGAGCGCGCAATCCCTGGTGACTCCGACCGCGACGGTCGCTGAGTCGATTGGATGAACAAAGGCCCCGTGAAGGGGCCTTTGTCTTCGGCGGCACCCATTTGCGGCTCCGTGGCGTTTTGTTGCGGTTCAAGCGCCTGTGCCGGCGGAGACGCCTTGAAAGAAGGCCTTCTCCAGCGCAGCGACGTTCAGGTGACCCCGCAAACCAATCGTCACTACGGCCGCTCCGTTTGCCGGCGCGTCGGCCTTGCGCAGCGTGCCATGCCGCCCCGCGAACTGAATCTCCGACCATTCGGCCTCGCCGGTTCGCACAAGCCCCTTAAGTCGCAGCAACCCGGCCGGCGTATCGCGCAGCCAGGCGCGCAGGGTCCCCGAGTCGAAGATCTGCTCCGGCTGGCAGGACCAAGTGTCAAACAACTCGCCGTGATCGAGATGCGACTCGTGGTCCGCATGATCCTCATGGCCGCAGCCCGCATGCGCACACCCGCGCCCCTCGCGCGCCTCCGCCAACGACAAGCCTTCCCGCAACACCCTCGGCAACTCCGCCTGCGAAGTCTCGTACTGCGGCGTCCGCTCCGCAACCGCCGTCACCCATTCGCGCACCCGCGCCAACTCATCCGCCGTCACGCCATCGACCTTGTTGATCACCACCAGATCGGCCGCCCGAACCTGCCGCTCCAGCGTATCCGCCAGCAGCGGATCCCGCGCTGCCCCATCACCGCCGCCGCGTCCACCAGCACGATCACCCCCTCCAGCCCCAGCTCCGGCGCCGCCATCCCCATCTGCGCGATGCGCCAAGGATCCACACCCCGCTCGCCCCGATCACCACCGCATCGAAGCGCGTCCCCGACTCCAGCACCTGGATCAGCGCCGAGAAAGATCGTCCCCGATCTGACAGCACACGCATCCATTGGTCAGCGCAATCGTGTCCCCACTCGCCCCCACAATCAGCGCCGCATCGATGTTCAGCGCCCCGAAGTCATTGACCAGCACCGCGATTCGCTTTCCCTCGGCCTCGCGCAGCCATCGGTTGACCAGCGTGGTCTTCCCGGCGCCCAGAAAACCGCCGATGACGGTGAGCGGCAGCCGCTGCTTCACCTCAACCCCGCCGCGCCTCGAACACCCGCCCCGACAGCACCGTGCCCCACACACGCACATCCTTGAGCTTCATCGGATCGACCGCCAGCGGGTCCTCCTCCAGCACGCAGAAGTCCGCGCGCTTGCCGCATTCGATGCTGCCGATCTCCTGGTCCAGCTTCAGCGTCCAGGCCGCGCCGAGGGTGATGGCGCGCAGCGCTTGCGGCACGCTGATGCGCTCGGCCGCGCCCAGCAGGCGCCCCTTGGGCGTCACGCGGTTGACCGCGCACCAGGCCGTGAAAAGCGGCCCCAGCGGCGTCACCGGCGCATCGGAGTGAATGGCCAGCGGCACGCCGGCCGCGAGCGCGCTGCCGCAGGCGTCGAGCCGGTTGGCGCGATCGGGGCCCATGGTCATCTCGTAGTGCTGGTCGCCCCAGTACCAGATGTGGTTGGCGAAGAGGTTGGCGCTCAAGCCCAGCGCGGCCATGCGGCGGAACAGCGGCGCATCGATCATCTGGCCGTGCTGCAGCGTGTGGCGATGATCGGGCCGCGGCGCGCAGGCCAGCACGCGCTCGATGGCGTCGATGGCCGCCTCGCTGGCCTCGTCGCCGTTGGTGTGGGTGTGGATGGTGAGGCCGGCGCGGTGATAGGCCTCGAAGTCGGCCTCGTACTGCGCAGGCGCCGTCACCCAGATGCCGTTGGGCGCGCCGTTGAAATGGCCGGGCCAGCGCAGCCGCGCCGAGAAGCCCTGGATCGAGCCGTCGAGCATCATCTTCACCAGGCCGTAGCGCAGGCGGTCGGTGTTGCGCGGCATCAGGCTCTTCACATGCTCGGCGCCGGCCGGCGCGCCGTGCGTGCCATGAAAGGCCTGGAAGGCGGGCAGGATGCGCACGGCGTAGCCTTCGTCGCCGGTCACGGTCTCGAGCACGCGGCAGTCTTGCTCGGTGAGCTTGTTGACGAGGTCGGTGGCGGTGGTCACGCCCTGCATGCAGGCCAGGCGGCCGAAGGAGCGCACGCCGTCTTCGGTCATGGGCGCCAGCAGGCCCGCGTTGCCGATCTTGCGCAGCACCAGGAACATCGCGGCCGGCTCCTGCAGCTCGCCGGTGGGTTCGCCGGCCGCCTCGCCGTCGGCGAACTTGACCACGCCCTCGACCTCGTTGTCGCGGGTGATCTCGGCCAGCCGCAGCATGGCGCTGTTGACGTTCATCAGGTGGCCGTTGGCATGGCCGATGACGATGGGGCGGGTGCTGCTCGCGCGGTCGACGTGCGCGACGGTCATGCGTTCGCCGCCGAAGTAGATGGGGTCGAAGCCCCAGGCGATCAGGGGCTCGCTCTCGGGGCGGCCCGCGGCCTTCATCTGCGCATCGACCTCGGCCAGGCGCTCCACCACGGACTCCATCGAGCGCAGGCCGCTCCAGACCTTGCCTTCGGGGTCGCGGCGGTCGAACCAGCCCAGGTACGTCCAGTCCCACATGCTGCCTTCTTTCAAGTGGCAGTGGCCCTCGACCAGGCCGGGCATCAGCACCTTGTCGGCGAAGCGTTCGTCCAGCGTGAACGCGCCCCAGGCCTGCATGTCCTCCAACGTGCCGACCGCGAGCACCCGGCCGTCGCGCACGGCCACGTGGGTGGCCTCGGGCTGCATCGGGTTCATGGTGATGATCTTGCGGGCGGGGTAGACGGTGGTGGCGCTCATGAAAGAAGTGGGGAAAGGATGAGAGGGAAGAGGAGCGAATGGTGTGCCGGTTTCAGGCCGGCTGCAGGCGCAGAGGCGGCTGCGGCTGGCCCTGCAGGATCTCGACGCGCCGGCAGCGCACCCAGTGGTCGGGCGCCACTTCGCGCAGCGGCGGCAGCTCGGCCTTGCAGGCCGGCTCGGCCACTGGGCAGCGGCCGGCGAAGCGGCAGCCCGCGGGCGGATCGATCGGGCTGGGCGGGTCGCCCGTGAGCTTGATGCGCTGCGCCGCGCGCCGGCGCCCGCCGCTGACGGTGGGCACCGCCGACATCAGCGCCACGCTGTAGGGATGCAGCGGCCGCGCGAAGAAGCTGCGCCGCGGCGCGCGCTCCACGATCTGGCCCAGGTACATCACGGCGATGTCATCGCAGATGTGCTCCACCACCGCCATGTCGTGCGAGATGAAGAGGTAGGTCAGGCCCAGCTCGCGCTGCAGGCGCGCGAGCAGGTTGAGGATCTGCGCACGGATCGCGATGTCCAGCGCCGACACCGGCTCGTCGCACACCACCAGCTCGGGGTTGGTGGCCAGGGCCCGCGCGATGTTGATGCGCTGGCGCTGGCCGCCCGAGAACTGGTGCGGAAAAAGCTGCTGCTGCTCGGGCCGCAGGCCCACCGCCTCGAACAGCTCGGCCACGCGCTGCGTGCGCTCGGCCGGGGTGCCGATCTTCATCAGGTCCAGCGGCGCACGCACCGCGGCGCCGGCGCGCTCGCGCGGGTTGAGCGAGGAGAAGGGGTCCTGGAAGATGATCTGCATGCGCGAGCGCGCCTTGCGCAGCGCCTCGCCTTCCAGCGTGCCGAGCTGGGTGTCGCCCAGCTGCACGTGGCCGCCGGTGATGGGCGCGAGCCGCATCACCGCCAGCGCGGTGGTGGTCTTGCCCGAGCCCGATTCGCCCACCACGGCCAGCGTACTGCCGCGCCGGACCTGGAAGGACACGCCGTCCACCGCCTTCACCACTTCGGCGGGGCGGCCCCAGCCGGCCTTGCCGCGCGGGAAGTGGACTTTGAGATCGTTGACCGACAGCAGCGTATCGGCATCCATCAAGCTCATGCAGCCTCCTTCAACTTGTGCGGCTGCGGCGCCGCGTGCAGCCAGCAGGCCGCGCCATGCGGCATCGCCGCGTGCAGGGGAACGACGGCGCTCGGCACCTCGAACATGGGCGGCACCTCGGTCGCGCAGCGCTCCATGGCATGCGGGCAGCGCTCGCGGAAGGCGCAGCCGCTGCCCAGCTCCCAGATCGAGGGCACCATGCCGGCGATCTCGGGCAGGGCCTCGCGCTCCTCGCTGGCCGTGCTGCTGCCCAGCTCGGGCAGGCACTCGATCAGGCCACGGGTGTAGGGGTGGCTCGGCTCGCCCAGAACCTGGGCGGTGGTGCCTTGCTCGATCACGCGGCCGGCGTACATCACCATCACGCGGTCGGCCATCTCGGCCACCGCGCCCATGTCGTGGGTGATGAGCAGGATGGCCGTGCCCTTCTCGCGCTGCAGCTCGCGCAGCAGGTCGAAGATCTGCGCCTGCACCGTCACGTCCAGCGCGGTGGTGGGCTCGTCGGCGATCAGGATGTCGGGCCGGCAGGCCAGGGCCATCGCGATCATCACGCGCTGGCGCATGCCGCCGGAGAGCTGGTGCGGGTACTCGTCGACGCGCCGCTCCGGCGCCGGGATGCCCACCTGCCGCAGCATCTCGATGGCGCGCAGCCGTGCCGCGTGCACGTTCATCCCCGCATGCAGCTGCAGCGATTCGGCGATCTGGTCGCCCACGGTGAACACCGGGTTGAGCGATGTCATCGGCTCCTGGAAGATCATCGAGATGCGGTTGCCGCGCACCTCGCGCATGCGGGCGTCGCCGGCCTTGAGCAGGTCCTCGTCCTGGAACAGCACGCGGCCGCCGCTGATGCGGCCGGGCGGGGAGGGGATCAGGCGCAGCAGGGCCAGCGCGGTCATGCTCTTGCCGCAGCCGGACTCGCCGACCACGCAGAGGGTCTCGCCGCCGCGGATCTCGAAGTCCACGCCGTTGAGCACCTGGGCCTGGCCGCGGCGCGTCCTGAACTCGACGTGCAGGTCCTGCACGCGCAGCAGGGGCTGGTTGGAGGAAGGTGCGGGCATGCTCAGCGCTCCCTCAGCTTGGGGTTGAGTGCATCGTTCAGGCCGTCGCCGATGAGGCTGACCGCGAGCACGGTAAAGAAGATGGCCGCGCCCGGGAAGGCCACCGCCCACCAGCAGGACAGCACGTACTGCCGGCTCGATCCGATCATCAGGCCCCAGCTCATCTGGTTGGGATCGCCCAGGCCCAGGAAGGAGAGGCCGGCCTCGAACAGGATGGCCGCGCCCACCGCGAGCGTGGCCGACACCACCAGCGGCGGCAGCGCGTTGGGCAGGATCACCTTCCAGATGATGCGTGCGTTGCCGGCGCCGATGGCGCGCTCCGCACGCACGAACTCCAGGCCGCGGTACTTGAGGAACTCGGCGCGCGTGAGCCGCGCGGTGCCTGTCCAGCTGACGATGCCGATGGCCAGCGTCACGGTGACCAGCGAGGGCGAGAACAGCGTCACCACCACCATCGCGAAGAGCAGGGCGGGCAGCACCTGGAAGAACTCCGTCAGGCGCATCAGGGCGGCATCGACCTTGCCGCCGTAGTAGCCGGCGAAGGCGCCCAGCGTGATGCCGATCGCCACCGACAGCAGCGCCGCCACCGCGCCCACCAGCAGCGTGGCGCGGCCGCCGTAGATGAGCGTAGTGAGGACGTCGCGGCCCAGGTAGTCGCTGCCCAGCCAGGCCTCCTCGCTGAAGGGCGGGGTGAGCGGGGCGGAGCGGATCTCGAAGGGATCAGCCGGGTAGACCCACGGGCCGGCGATCGCGACCAGCAGGATCAGCAGCAGCATCGCCATGCCGGCGATGGCTGAGGGTTGCAGGGAACATGCGCAGCGCCTCCGTGCCGGGTGCTCGACCTTCGGCGTTAGGCGGGCCGCGGGCGGGGCCGCGGCGACCGAGTGTTGCAGGGTGGCGCTCTTGTTCATGACGACTTGATCCGCGGATCGATGAGGCGGTAGCACAGGTCGGTGAGCTGGTTCATCACCACCACCACGATGGAAGAGAACAGCAGCACGCCGAGGATGGTCGGGTAGTCGCGGCGCAGCACCGAGTCGAAGGCGAGCCGGCCCAGGCCGGGCCAGTTGAACACCGTCTCGACCAGGATCGCACCGGCCAGCACGTTGCCGAACTGCAGGCCCAGCACCGTCACCACCGGCAGCAGCGCGTTGCGCAGCGCATGCTTGTAGAGCACCACGCGCTCGGCCAGGCCCTTGGCGCGCGCGGTGCGGATGAAGTCGGCGCCCAGCACGTCGAGCATCGAGGAGCGCGCGAGCCGGCTGTACTGCGCGAGGTACACCAGCCCCAGCGTGACCGTCGGCAGCACCAGGTGGTGCAGCACGTCGAACACGCCCGCGATGCCTTCGCCCGAGCCGTCGACCGAGCGCATGCCGGCCACCGGGAGGATGGGCAGGATCGAGGCGAAGAGGATCACCAGCATGATCCCCACCCAGAACACCGGCGCCGCGAAGCCCACCATCGACAGCACGGTGATGAACTGCGACAGCGCGCCGTTGGGCTTGCGCGAGGACAGCACACCGAGCGCGGTGCCGACCAGAAAGGCCAGCAGCACCGAACTCAGCACCAGCAGCAGCGTGGCGGGCACGCGCTCGGCGATCAGCGAGGTGACGGGCAGGTTGAAGAAGTAGGAGTAGCCCAGGTCGCCCTGCAGCACCTTGCCGAGGTAGACGCCCAGCTGCACCGGCAGCGGGCGGTCCAGCCCGTACTGCGTGCGCAGCTGCGCCATGAGTTCGGGCGACATGCCGCCGCTGGCGCCGGCGATGGTCTCCACCGGATCGCCGGGCGCGGCGTGCACCAGCACGAAGTTGAGGATCACCACCGCCAGCACCAGGGCCAGGCCCTGCAGCAGGCGCGATGCGATGTAGCGCGGCATGGTCGTCGCTCCTGCCTACTTGAAGTACACCTCGTCGTAGGGCGACATCGGCCCCCAGATGCTGGCCGGCACGTTCGCCAGCTTCTTGCTCACGGCCGTGTGATAGGGCACCTGGTTGATGAAGACGATGGGCAGCTCGTCGGTCACGATCTTCTCGAAGGTGGCGTAGTAGGCCTTGCGCTTGACCGGGTCGATGATGCCGCCGGCAGTGTTGAGCAGCTCGTCCACCTTCGGGTTGCTGTAGGACTGCGTATTGGTCCAGACCACCGGCTTGATGTTGGTCGAGAGGTAGGTGCGGTGTACGCCGATGATGGGGTCGCCCCAGTTGAAGACCAGGTCCATCGACATGTCGAAGTCGTGCGAGGCCATGCGCTTGGCCCAGGCCGGGAAGTCGGCCGAGGCGCGCACCTCGACCGCGATGCCGACCTTCTTGAGCTGGCCGCGGATGTACTCGGCCACCGTCTTCTGCTGATCGTCGGCGCCGGGCAGGTAGTCGATGGTGAGCTTGAAGCGCTCGCCGCCCGCGCCGGCCTTGTAGCCGGCGGCGTCCAGCATCTCGGCGGCTTTCTTCAGGTCCACCGGGTAGCGCACCAGGTCCGGAACGGCGAAGGGGCTGCTGGCCACGATGGGGCCGTCGGCCGGCGTCGCGAAGCCGGCCATCAGTGCCTTGGTGATGAAGTTCTTGTCGATCGCGGTGGCGATGGCCTTGCGCACCTGCACGTCCGACAGCGGCTTCTTCGTCAGGTTGAAGGCCAGCCAGTTGAGGGCGCCGATGCCCTCGTAGCCCTTGGGCGTGAGCGCGACCTGCGGGTTGGTCGCCAGGCGCTTGAGGTCGGTGGGCACGCTCGCGAAGGGCAGCATCTGCACGTCGCCGCGCTCCAGGCCGAGCATCAGGCTGGCCATGTCGGGCGTGATGTTGACGATCACCTTGTCGAGGTAGGGCTTGCCGGGGAGGAAGAACTTGTCGAAGCGCTCCATCACGATGCGCTGGCCCGGCTTGAACTCGACCAGCTTGAAGGGGCCCGAGCCCACCATGTCGGTGCTGTTGCGCGGATGGGTCTTGAGGTCCTGGCCGTCGCCGTAGATGTGCTTGGGCAGGATGGGGCAGAGGGCCGGCGACATCGCCAGCACGATCGCCGGGTGCGGCGTGCTCATGCGGATGATGGCGGTGTGGGGGTCGGGCGTGTCCACCTTCTCCACCGGGCCCATCATGGTGGTGAAGGGGTGGTTGGCCTTGATCGCCATGATCGAGAAGGCGACGTCGGCCGAGGTGACGGGCTTGCCGTCGTGGAACACGGCGTTCTTGCGCAGGTTGAGTGTGAGCGACTTGCCGTCCTCGGCCAGCTTCCACGACTCGGCCAGGTAGGGCTGCGGATTCCACTTGTCGTCGAAGCGCAGCGGGCTGGCGAAGATCTGGGTCGAAGGCACGGCGGTCGCGATGCCCGACTGCACCGCGCCGTTGAGGTGCCGCGGGGTCTGGGTGTTGCCCAGCACCAGCGTGCCGCCGCGCTTGGGGGCTTCGTCGGCGGCGGCAGCTGCGGCGGGTGTCGCGAGCAGCGCGCCGGCGGCGGCCAGGGTGGCCGACAGCATGGCAGCTCGGCGTGTGAACGTGAAGGTGGGCATGCGTGACCTCGTGAAAGTCGACTGGGGGAAAAGCGTCTGCGGCCGTTGCCGGCCTCGATGCCGAAGATAGGCCCAGGGCGGGCGCCGGCGAAGATCCACGTGTCGGCCAGTTGAAGGGCCAGAAGGGGCGGGTTTTTACGGGGGCGCACCAGGGCAATGCGCGTGCCCCCAATTAGGGCCATGACGAAGTGCCGAGCTTTGATCGCGCGGGGGTGCGGAGGCGTGCGGCATGCCCTGGGCCGGCCGACGTCGCCGGCCGCTTCGCGGCTGCCCTGCGCTGCTCGCGTCAGGCGGTCTGCTCAAACTCGCTTCGCTCAAACAGTCGCGAGCCCTGATCCGCCTGCCGCTGCGCTGCTCGGCGGCGCCTCAACGGCCGGCCCAGGGCTGCCGCACGCCTCCGTGGACAGGCCTGCTGCTGTGGATGCGTCCGGTGCCCTCATCCCAGCCCTCCCCAGAGGGGGAGGGCAAGGAGGATGCGGGCAGCGCTTCCATCGCGCGCAGGCTAGTTACCCTCCCCCTCTGGGGAGGGCTGGGAGGCACTGGGCCTTCGAGATGCACGCAACGTCCCCACACCTTCGAGCCGGGCCCGCAGTGCATGCCGGGCGCGCACTCGGCGACCACGAACACGGCCATCGTGGTTGAGCGCGACAAGAAGCTCGTGCGCATCACGGCCGAAGAGTTGCGCACCCGCGCGAAGTAGATGCCGCCCTACTTCTCGTCCCGCAGCCAATACCACTTGTAGAGCACGCGCTGCCCCATCCGCCGGAAGGGCGCGAAAGCCGGCGACTCCACGAGCCCCATCACGTTGGGGAAGGGCAGCGGCGAGCGATAGATCGGCAGCTCGAACACCTCGCGCCCCGCGTCCTGCCCGGCCATGCGCTCGGCCAGGCGCTTGCCCGCCCAAGTCGAGAAGGAGACGCCGTTGCCGCCGTAGCCCACGGCGTACCAGATCTTCTTGTCGGGCTCGGGCTGCGCGATGCGCGGCATCATGTCGTGGCTCACGTCCACCCAGCCCCACCACGAATAGTCGATCTGGATGCCGGCGAGCGGCGGGAACTTGCGGGCGATCGCATCGGTGAGCAGCTTCAGGTGCACCGGGTCCTCGGCATCGGCGCCACTGACCGAGCTGCGGCTGCCCAGCTGCAGCCGGTTGCCCTTGAGCAGCCGGTAGTAGAAGCGCAGCGTGCGCGTGTCGGTCAGGAAGGTAAGCGACTTGAAGTTGGTGGCCTGGAGCTCGGC
Organism: Variovorax sp. WS11; assembly: GCF_010499245.1. Classification (GTDB taxonomy): domain Bacteria; phylum Pseudomonadota; class Gammaproteobacteria; order Burkholderiales; family Burkholderiaceae_C; genus Variovorax. Next base: position 864,299 of record NZ_JAAGOW010000002.1, on the reverse strand, counting down.
CTCGGTCAGCGGGCGCGTGACCACCGAGTTCGACAGGATCGGCATGATCTTGTTCTTGAGCAGCGGCGAGAGCGCCTGCCCCGTGTAGCCGCCCGTGCACACCGCCACGCGCCGCGCGCGCACGATGCCGCCGGGGGTGCGCAGGTGGTGAACGCCGTCGATGGTCTGCCAGCCCTGCACCGGGCTCGAGGTGTGGATCTTCACGCCCAGCGCGCGCGCCTTGCGCATCAGCCCGAAGGTGAACTTGAGCGGATGGATGCCCACGCCCTCCCGCTCGAAGAGCGCGCCCGCGGCCTCGCGTTCGTCGCAGTAGTCGCGCCGCACTTCCTCGGCCGTGAGCATGCGCGTGTCGTAGCCGAACTGCTCGCGCATCACGCGCGCCTCAGCCTCGAGGCTGGCGAGCTTCTCGGGCCGGTGGGCCAGGTAGAGGTGGCCGCCGTCGTAGGCGTCGCAGTCGATCTGCGTCGTCAGGTGCCTGAAGTTCTCGAAGCCGGCGCGGATCTCGGCGTCGAGGCGCCGGGCCGTGTCCAGGCCCCAGCGCTGGATCCACTGCGAGCGCTTGAGCCGGCCGCTGGCGTTCTGGCCCTGGCCGCCGCTGCGGCTGGAGCAGCCCCACGACGCCTGGTTGGCCTCCAGCACCGTGGCCTGGATGCCGTGCTCCTGCGCGAGGTACAGCGCCGTCGACATGCCGGTCGCGCCGGAGCCGATGATGGCCACGTCCACGTCGATGTCGCGCACAACCGGCCCATCGTCCTCGGGCGGCGTGCCCGCGCTGGCGACCCACCAGGTGGGCGCATAGGCGCGGCCGGCGCCCGGATCGGGTGCCACCAGCGGGTCGTAGCGCGGGTCGTAGGGCTTGGCCGCGGGCGCGGCCCGGCCGGCGGTCGAGAACTGGGCGGTGCCTGCGGTGATCGTCATGGCGTTTCCTCGAACCGCGAACTACTTCGCCGCGGGCAGGTTCGGCCGCGTCTTGCGGAACACGTTCTTGAGCGCGATCTTGCCGTCCTTGAAGCTGAAGACATCGATGCCGTCGGTCTCGATGCGGCTGCCGTCGGCTGCGGTGCCGGTGAAGGTCCACTGCGAGGTGCCGAAGTCGCCGGCGACGAAGTGCCGGCCGTTGATCCACTGCGCGTCGGGCACCGTCTCCCAGGCCGCGGCGAAGGCCTTGCGCACCGCCGCCGTGCCGCTGTGGCGGGTGCCGCAGGCCTCGGGGCCGGCGGCGGTCTGGAACACGCAGTCCGCGTGCATGAAGCCCATCAGCGCCTCGATGTCGTGGCGGTTCCAGGCGTCGCTGAAGGCCTCCAGGGTGGCGGTGGTCACGGGGGCGGGCGATGCTGTTGTTGTCACGCGAAACTCCTGTCTGGTCGATGAGCGGAGCGTAGAGAGACGGCGGGCGCGGTGATAGAGCCAGATGCGGGGATTCGACCGAGCCAGACGCTTTCAACCGGCCTAAACTTTGCCCACCATGCACAACTCCCGAGCCATCCAGTGGGCGCAGCTCTTCGCGCTGCCCGACCAACCCGGCCTGCCGTTGCAGGGCCGTCTGCGCGCGGCGGTGGTGCAGGCCATCCTCGAGGACCGGCTGAGCCCGGGCGCGCCGCTGCCCTCGTCGCGCGAGCTGGCGGCGCTGCTGGGCCTGAGCCGCAACACCGTGACCTCGGCCTACCTGCAATTGATGGACGAAGGCTTCCTGGAGGCGCGCCCGCGCAGCGGCGTGTTCGTCGCACACAACGCGCGGCCGCTCACCGCCGAGCTGGCCGAGCCGCTGGTGGGGCGCAGCGGGCAGTCGGGCCAGCCGCCGGAGTGGTCGGCGCGGGTGCTGCGCTCGCAGCTCGACCGGCCCACGCTGTCCAAGCCCGACCGGTGGCGCGACTACCCGTACCCCTTCGTCTACGGCACCTACGACCCGCAGCTGTTCCCCACCGAGGACTTCCGCGAATGCTGCGCGCGCAGTCTGGCGCGCTCGCAGCTGCCGCACTGGACGCCCGACTTCGAGACCGACGACGTGCCCGACCTGATCGAGCAGATCCGCACGCGCCTCCTGCCCCGGCGCGGCGTGTTCGCGCTGAAGGAGGAGATCCTGGTCACCCTCGGCGCCCAGCATGCGTGCTACCTGCTGGCCGAGGCGCTGTTCGACGAGCACACGCGCGTCGGCCTGGAGGAGCCGGGCCATCCGCATGCGCGCAACAGCTTCGCGATGCGCAACCCGAAGTGGGTGGAGATCGAGGTCGACGAGGAGGGCCTGGTGGTCGATGCGCTGCCGGCCGCCGACTACTTGTTCTGCACGCCTTCGCACCAGAGCCCCACCACCGCCACGCTGAGCCTGGAGCGCCGGCAGTGGCTGCTGCGCAAGGCCGAGCTGCAGGACTTCGTGATCATCGAGGACGACTACGAGGCCGAGAACCTGTACGAGGGCACGCCGATGCCGGCGCTCAAGAGCCTGGACAAGACGGGGCGCGTGATCTATGTGGGCTCGGTGTCCAAGAGCCTGTCGCCGGCGCTGCGCCTGGGCTTCATCGTGGCGCCGCGCGCGCTGATCAAGGAGCTGCGGGTGATCCGGCATGCGATGGTGCGGCATCCCAGCGCCTTCCTGCAGCATGCCTATGCGCTGTTTCTTTCGCTGGGGCATCACGAGTCGCATGCGCGGCGGGTCAACCATGCGATGCAGGAGCGCCTGGCGCTGGCGGCGCAGGCGCTGCGCGACCACCTGCCTGACTTCGAGTTCAAGCTGCCCTCGGGCGGCGCCTCGATCTGGGTGCAGGCGCCGTCGTGGGTGGATGCGGCGGAGCTGGCGCTGATGGCGCGCAGCCATGGGGTGCTGATCGAGGCGGGCGATGTGTTCTTCAACAAGCCGCCGTATCCGTGCCCCTTCTTCCGGCTGCGCTTGTCGTCGATCGCGGCGGCGCAGATTCCGGCGGGGATCCGGGCGCTGGGGATGGCGGTGCAGGAGCTGGCGCAGGCGCGCGGGGAGAGCCTGAGCGCCGGGCCTCGCACCCACTGACGCACCGCCCTCGTGCGCCCCGCACCAGAACAAGGGTAAGTCCCCATCCACTGGCTCCATGCCCGCTTCAGGGCTGGCACTTCCGGCTGCCCGGCGATGGGTGCAAAGTCCATTCAGCTTCACCACCAGGAGAAACGAATGAACATGTCCCGCCGCTTCACCCTCTCATGCGCGGCCTTCTGTGCCGCGATGGCCCTCGGCACCGCCGCCCAGGCGCAGACCAAGGAGCTCACCTTCGCCCATCAGGATATGCTGGTCCCGCTGCGCCTCGTGATGGAGTCGGGCGAGGTCGAGAAGGCCACCGGCTACAAGATCAACTGGCGCATGTTCTCCGGCGGCGGCGACGTGATCCGCGCCATGGCCTCGGGCGACGTGCAGATGGGCGAGACGGGCTCCAGCCCGCTGACCGCGGCGGCCAGCCAGGGCCAGGACATCAAGCTGTTCTGGATCTCGGCCGACATCGCCGACGCCGAGGCGCTGATCGCACGCAACGCGTCCGGCATCGCGAGCATGAAGGACCTGAAGGGCAAGAAGGTCGCCACGCCCTTCGTCTCCACCGCCCACTACCAGCTGATGGCCGGCATGAAGATGGACGGCGTGGACCCGAAGACGGTCAACGTGATGAACATGCGCCCGCCCGAGATCGCCGCCGCCTGGGAGCGCGGCGACATCGACGCGACCTTCATCTGGGACCCGGTGCTGTCGCGCATCCGCTCCGGCGGCAAGACCATCGCCACCTCCGGCAGCATCGGCAAGCGCGGCGCGCCCACCTTCGAGGGCATCGTGGTGAATGCCAAGTGGGCTGCCGCCAACGAGCCCTTCATGGTCGCCTTCGTGAAGGCGCTCAACCGCGCCAACGAGGAGTACAAGGCCTCCGGCAAGAGCTGGACGCCCGATTCGCCCCAGACCAAGGCCATGGCCAAGTGGACCAAGGCCGACCCCAAGGACGTGGGCGCGGCGATGGCGCTCTACAGCTTCCCGACCTTCGCCGAGCAGGTCTCGCCCACCTGGCTGGGCGGCGGTGCGGCCAAGGCGATGGCCAACACGGCCGTGTTCCTCAAGGAACAGGGCCGGGTGCAGGAGGTCAAGGCCGACTACAGCGGCTTCGTGACCACGGCCTACGTCGAGAAGGCGATGGCGAAGTAAGGAAAGCACGCCATGCCCACACTCGACATCCGCGACCTCACGGTCAACTACGCCGTCACGGGCGGCACGCTGCAGGCGCTGGCCCCGGTCAACCTGCAGATGCACGACGGCGACTTCGTGGTCGCGCTCGGTGCCTCCGGCTGCGGCAAGACCACGCTGCTCAACTGCATCGCCGGCTTCCTGCCGCCCTCCACCGGCGAGATCCTGCTCGACGGCAAGCCGGTCGCCGGCCCCGGCGCCGATCGCGGCGTGGTGTTCCAGAAGCATGCGCTGATGCCCTGGCTCAACGTGCGCGACAACGTCTCGCTGGGCCTGCGCCTGGCCGGCGTGGGCAAGTCCGAGCGCGACCGCATCGCCGAGGACAAGCTGGCGCTCGTCGGCCTGCAGCAGTACGCCGGCCGCGCCGTCTACGAGCTCTCCGGCGGCATGCAGCAGCGCGTGGGCATCGCCCGCGCGCTGGCCAGCGACCCGGCCGTGCTGCTGATGGACGAGCCCATGGGCGCGCTCGACGCCTTCACCCGCGAGCAAGTGCAGGAGATCCTGCTGAAGGCCTGGTCGAAGTCGAACAAGATGGTGTTCTTCATCACCCACTCGGTGGAGGAGGCGCTGTTCCTCGCCACCCGGCTGATCGTGATGAGCCCGAGCCCGGGGCGCATCTCGCACGTCTACGACCGGGTGCCGTTTTCGCGCCAGTACCTGTCGCATGGCGACTCGCGCAAGGTGAAGTCGGAACCCGAGTTCATCCGCATGCGCGAAGAGGTCTTGGCGATCATCCACCATCGGGAGCCCGCTCATGCCTGACGCCATCATCGCCTCGCCCGTCGCCATGACGCCACCCGCCAACAGTCCCGCGCAGCCGGCCGTCGTGGCCGGTGCGGCCGCGCCGGCGAAGGGCGGCACCAAGCTGAAGACCAGCGCCTTCAAGGTGCCGGGCGCGGGCTCGAGCGCGACCATCAGCGTGGTCACCGTGACCGTGCTGGTGGCGCTGTGGTTCGTCGTCACCAACATGGGCTGGGTCAAGCCGCTCTTCCTGCCCTCGCCGCAGGCGGTGATGCAGCAGTTCTACGAATACGTCACCGGCCAGGCCAACGACAAGCCGCTGTGGCAGCACTTCCTGGCCAGCATGTTCCGCGTGTTCTCGGCCTTCGCGCTGGCCAGCGTCACGGCGATCCCGATCGGCATCGCCATGGGCATGAGCCGGGTGGCACGCGGCATCTTCGACCCGCCGCTGGAGTTCTACCGGCCGCTGCCGCCGCTGGCCTATCTGCCGCTGATCATCATCTGGTTCGGCATCGACGAGCTGCCCAAGGTGCTGCTGATCTTCCTGTCCTGCTTCGCGCCGCTGGCCCTGGCCGCGCGCTCGGGCATGCGCAGCGCCTCGCAGGAGCAGATCAACGCGGCCTACTCGATGGGCGCCAGCTACATGCAGGTGATCCGCCACGTGATCCTGCCCTCGGCCCTGCCCGACATCCTGGTGGGCATGCGCATCGCGATCGGCTTCGGCTGGACCACGCTGGTGGCGGCGGAGATGGTGGCGGCCAACATGGGCCTCGGGCAGATGGTGCTCAACGCCTCCAACTTCCTGCGCACCGACATCGTGATCATGGGGATCATCGTGATCGGCGTGGTGGCTTACCTGTTCGACCTGCTGATGCGCTGGCTGGAGCGGCGGCTGGTGCCGTGGAAGGGGCGGATGTAGGGAGCGCTGCCTCCGGCCGTGCGTCCATTTCCTCGACGGCCTGGTGCAGCAGGCCGCGCAGCCAGACCAGCCCCGGGTCGCGGCTGCGGTACTTGTGCCATTGCACCGACTGCGCCATCCGGGGCAGCGCCATGGGCGCCTCCAGGATCGTCAGCGGCAGGAACTGCTGCGCCATGCGGCCCAGGCGCCGCTGGATCGTGGCGATGCGGTCGGTGCCCAGGACCAGGAAGGGCGCGGCGATGAAGCTGAAGGTCCTGACCTCGATGCGGCGTTCCATGCCGCTGCGCTCCAGGAACCAGGTGTCGAGCGTGGGCTGGCCCACGCCGGAGGGCTGCACCTCGACGTGGTCGGCCGCCGCGTAGTCCGCCTCGCTCACGGCGCCGGCGCGCGCGAAGCGGCTGCCGTTCCACACGGCACACACGTATTCCTCCTCGAACAGGGGCTCGACCGGATGGTCGGGCGAGCAGTAGTTGCGCGGGATCACCATCATGTCGGCCTCGCCGCGCCCCAGCGCGCGCTGCGGCTGGTCCAGGTGCGGCAGCGGGCACAGCTGGAAGCGCACGGTGCTCGACTGCCGCCGCGCCAGGGCGAGCAGGTGCGGCATCAAGGTGACCGTGGTGTAGTCGGAGACCAGCAGCTGGAAGGTGCGGTCGGAGCGTGAGGGGTCGAACTGCGGCTCCGCCGCGATGGCGCTGTCGACGCGCATCAGCACGTCGCGCACGGCTTCCTTGAGGGCCTTCGCCCGGGGCGTGAGCTCCAGCGTGCGGCCCACCTGCACCAGCAGATCGTCCTCGAAAAAAGCCCGCAGCCGGGCCAGGGCGTTGCTCATGGCGGACTGGCTGAGGTGCACGCGCGCCGCCGCACGGCTGATGCTGCCCTCGATGAGCAGCGCGTCCAGCGCCACCAGCAGGTTCAGGTCCAGCTTGTTGAAGTGCATGGCCGGCTTCCGCTCGTCGACACCCTGGTCGCGGGTGTCAGGTATTCGTCATATCAATGCGACCCATCGACCGAAACCATTTTACGGGCCGGTCCGGCGCCCATAAGCTCCGCCTCACTTCAAATCGCCATTCCTATCGCCATTCCAATCGCCATTCAGGAGACTCGACAGATGACGGTGCGCCAGAGGGAGAGATTGCTGAAATCCACGCCGCTTGGGCGGCTGCACGCGAAACAGGTCTAGGCGCGCCATGGCTATCGATTTGGCATGTGAGGCCGTCGGCGACGGGCCCCCGGTGATCATCCTGCATGGGTTGTTCGGGGCCGGACGCAACTGGAAGCGGATCGCCCAGGCGCTCGGCAAGACCCATCGCGTCTACCTGCCCGACGCCCGCAACCACGGGGCGTCGCCCCGCGGCCAGGGTATGTCCTATGCCGAGATGGCACGCGACGTGCTGGCGCTGATCGAGCGCGAGCGGCTGGGCCGGCCCTTCGTGATCGGCCACAGCATGGGCGGCAAGACCGCCATGACCCTGGCCCTGGAGCACCCGCAGGCGCTTGCCGGCGTGGCGGTGGTCGACATCGCGCCCGAGCGCTACGGCGACCAGTTCTCGCCCTACATGACGGCCATGCGGGGCCTGGACCTGGCGGCGGCACTGGGGCGCCAGGAGGCCAGCGCGGCGCTGGCCCGCAGTCTCGAAGGCGATGCGCCGATGGACTTCCTGCTGCCCAGGGTCTGGCGCAACGACGAGCGCTTCGATTGGCGGCTCAACCTGCTGGCGGTGGCCATGTGCATGCAGGACCTGTGCGAGTTCCAGCGGCCGTCGCGCCGGTGCTACGAGGGGCCGGCCCTGTTCCTGGCGGGAGCCTATTCCGACTACGTTCGGCCCGAGTCGCATGCGGGCATCGCGCGCATGTTCCCGCAGGCGCGCGTGCACACCATCCCCCATGCCGGGCACTGGGTGCATGCGGACCAGCCGGAGGCCTTGCTGATGACGCTTCGGGATTGGCTCGAGGAGGCCGGCACCGCGGACCCGGCCTGGCAACAACAACCGGCGCCGCAGGCACTGGCGGCGCGCGCATGAGCATGACGAAGCAGCATTCGATGGAACAGTCCCTGTCCGACACCACCCAGCGCGCGTTCGACGGCTTTTGCTCGTACACGGCGTCGCAGGATTGCCTGCACGACAGGCTGGCCATGATCGGGCCCTGGCCCGACCACGCCCAGGCCGGCAACGATGGGCCCATCCTGCCTCATTTGCCGCCCGGACTGGCCCTGGAGCACGAGCAGGGGACCGCCAGCGATCGTGCGGCCATCCAGTTCTGCGTCAGCGCGGCCAACGCGCTGCTGGCCGCCGCCCGCCAGCTGGCGGACGAGCCGCCCCACCTGCTGCCGCCGAAGGAGCGGGCGCAGCGGGTGAAGGAGCTGATCCATGAAACCAAGGTGGCCGGCCGGGCCGCCTACCGCGCAGCGCTGACGCTGGCGGGGCAGGAGTGGAAAGAGGAGTGAGGAGCGAGGGCCTGCCCCGCCAGCGTACTCAGCCGGGCGCGGTCCGGCTCGGAATGCCCAGGCCTCGCACGACCGCGGGGCGGGCCACGAAGGCTTCGAGCGCGCGCTTCACATGCGGGAAGGCGTGGAACTCCACCAGCTCGCCGGCCTCGTAGAAGCCCACCAGGTTGCGCACCCAGGGGAAGGTGGCGATGTCGGCGATCGTGTAGTCGTCGCCCATGATCCAGTCGCGCCCCGCAAGCCGCTTCTCGAGCACGCCGAGCAGCCGCCGCGATTCGGCCACGTAGCGGTCGAGCGGCCGCTTGTCGTCGTAGTGCTTGCCGGCGAATTTGTGGAAGAAGCCGACTTGGCCGAACATCGGGCCGATGCCGCCCATCTGGAACATCAGCCACTGCAGCGTCTCGTAGCGGGCGGCAGGATCGGCGGGCATCAGCTGGCCGGTCTTGTCGGCCAGGTAGATCAGGATCGCACCGGATTCGAAGACGGGCAGCGGCTTGCCGCCCGGCCCGTCGGGATCGAGGATGGCCGGGATCTTGTTGTTGGGGCTGAGCGAGAGGAATTCCGGCGACATCTGGTCGTGCGTCTCGAAGCTGACCAGGTGCGGCTCGTAGGGCAGGCCGGTCTCCTCGAGCATGACCGAGACCTTGACCCCGTTGGGCGTCGGCAGCGAGTAGAGCTGCAGCCGGTCCGGATGCGCGGCGGGCCACTTCTTCGTGATCGGAAAGGCGGACAGGTCGGTCATGGGGGTCCTTGTGCTCGTGAATGGCGCAAGGCCGGATTCTGCCTCCGCTTCAACCGCGCCGCCCCCGAGTCCTATCGGCCGGCCCCGCTCGCCCTGAGCGGGCGTCCTTCGGCCTGTGCCTCGCCCGCCGGCCCTGAGCGCCCGATCAGCCAGGCGCACAGCGCCGACACCACCCCCGCGAACAGCACGTACATGCAGATCTGCCAGGGCTCGCCCCCGCCCGACTTGAGCAGCGCGGTCGCGACGATGGGCGTGATGCCCGAGGCGAAGATGCCCGAGAACTGGTAGACGAAGGAGATGCCGGTGTAGCGCACCTTGGCATCGAAGAGGTCGCAGAAGAGGGCGGCCTCCGGTCCGTAGACCGAGGCGTAGAGGATGCCGAAGGGCACGATGATCGCGAGCCACACCAGCAGCACGTTGCCGCCGCTGTGCGTCATCAGCCAGAAGCCGGGGAAGGCGGCGATGGCGGTGATCAGCGAGCCCCACATGTAGACCCTGGGCCGCCCCAGCCGGTCGGACATGCGCCCGAAGAAGGGGATGGTGAAGATCATCACCACCGCCGCCGCCATCACGCCCAGCAGCGCCTCGGTGCGGCTGATCTTGAGCGTGGTGGTGAGGTAGTTGATGGAGAACACGCCGAAGATGTTGAAGAACACGCCGTCGATGTAGCGCGCGCCCATGCCCTTGAGCACGTTGCCCGGGTAGCGCCGGAGCATGTCCATGAAGGGAATGCGCAGCTCGGCGTTGCGCGCTTTCACCGCGGCGAACTCCGGCGTCTCCTGCACATGCAGGCGGATGTACATGCCCACCGCCACCATCACGCCCGACAGCAGGAAGGCGACGCGCCAGCCCCAGGCCAGGAACTGCTCATCGGTCAGCAGGAAGGACAACAGCGCCACCACGCCCGAGGCCATGCACAGCCCGATCGCCAGGCCGATCTGCGGCAGCGAGGCGTAGAAGCCGCGCTTCTCCTTGGGCGCGTACTCGTAGGCCATCAGCACCGCGCCGCCCCATTCGCCGCCGAGGCCGATGCCCTGCGCCACGCGCAGCAGGAGCAGCAGGATGGGCGCGGCGATGCCGATCTGCGCATAGGTCGGCACCAGCCCGATCAGGAAGGTGGCCACGCCCATGATCATCAGCGTGAGGATCAGCATGCTCTTGCGGCCGATCTTGTCGCCGAAGTGCCCGAAGATCACGCCGCCCAGCGGCCGCGTGACGAAGCCCACCGCGAAGGTGGTGTAGGCCAGCAGCGTCGACACCACCGGGTCGCTGCCCGGGAAGTAGAGCTTGTTGAACACGATGCCGGCGACCACGCCGTAAAGGAAGAAGTCGTACCACTCGATGCTGGCGCCTACCAGCGCGGAGGTCACGACCCGTCGAATCGCCTTCTCGTCCGTTGCACTCATTGTTTGTCTCCGGTGAAGTGTTGTTGTGGATGCCCTTTCTGCGAGGGCGGCGGAACTCAGCAGGCGAGGGCGGTGGCGTCCTCGCGAATCAGGTCGACGGCCTTCTCGGCCATCATCACGGCCGGGGCATTGGTGTTGCCCGACACCAGCGTGGGCATGGCCGAGCAGTCGATCACGCGCAGCCCGCCGATGCCATGCACGCGCAGGCGCGCATCGACCACGGCCAGCGGGTCGCTGCCCATGCGGCAGGTGCCGGTGGGGTGGAAGATGGTGGCGCCGTTGTTGCGGCAGAACTCCAGCAGATCGGCATCGCTCGTCGCGTCGGGCCCCGGCTTGACTTCGCGCTTGACGTAGGGCCGCATCGCCGGCGAGGCGGCGATGGCGCGCGCCGCCTTCACGCCGGCCACCGCGGTCGCGCGATCGAGCTCGGTCGCGAGGTAGTTGGGCTGCATCTCCGGCGGCTCGGCCGGGTCGCGCGAGCGGATGCGGAGGTGGCCGCGCGACTCCGGCCGCAGCTGGCAGATCGACAGCGTGAAGCCCGACCAGGGATGCACCTTGCCGCCCGCCATGTCGGCCGACAGCGTGGCGACGTGGAACTGGATGTCGGGCGTAGCCGCCACGGGTTGCCCATTCGCATCGGCCAGCGCGCGCATGAAGCAGCCGCCCTGGTTGATGCCCACCGCCAGCGGGCCGCTGCGGTGCAGCAGCCATTCGAGGCCCATCTTGGCCTGGCCGATCCAGGAGTTGAGCTGGTCGTTGGTGGTGATGGGCTTCGTGCACTCGTAGCCGAGGCGGATCTGCAGGTGGTCCTGCAGGTTCTCGCCCACGCCGGGCAAATCGTGCACGAGCGGAACGCCGCGTTTCTCGAGCAGCGCGCGTGGTCCGATACCGGAGAGCTGCAGCAGCTGCGGCGACTGGATTGCGCCTGCGCAGAGCAGCACCTCGGCGCGGCAGCGCGCGCTCGTCGCCGCGCCGCCTTGCGTGTAGCGCACGCCGACTGCGCGGCGGCCTTCGAACATCAGGCCCGTGGCCAGCGCCTCGGTCGCGATCCGCAGGTTGCTCCGGCCTTTCGCCGGCTCGAGATAGGCCTTGGCCGTGCTGCAGCGCCACCCCTGATGTGTGGTGAGCTGGTAGTAGCCGGCGCCCGCCTGCTCGGCGCCGTTGAAGTCGTCGGTGCGCTTCACGCTCAAGGGGCCGATCTGCTGTGCGCCTTCGATGAAGGCCTCGATCAGCTCGTGCTTCGCGCCGATGTCCGAGACCTTGAGCGGGCCGTCCGCGCCGTGGAAGGCGTCCGCGCCGCGCTGGTTGCCTTCGGACTGGATGAAGTAGGGCAGCACATCGTCGTACCCCCACCCCGTGTTGCCCAGCGCGGCCCAGTGGTCGTAGTCCTCGCGCTGGCCGCGGATGTAGATCAGGCCGTTGATCGAGCTGGAGCCGCCCAGCGTCTTGCCGCGCGGCCAGTAGATGCGCCGGCCGTTCATGTTCGGGTCGGGGTCGGTCTCGAAGCGCCAGTTGTAGGTGGGGCTCCACATCGTCTTGCCGTAGCCGATGGGCAGGTGGATCCACAGCGAGTTGTCGGCCGGCCCCGCCTCCAGCAGCAGCACCCGCGTTGCCGGGTCTTCGCTGAGCCGCCCGGCCAGCACGCAGCCGGCCGAGCCGGCGCCCACGACGATGTAATCGAACTCTTCTTCAACAGGCATGCAGGCTTTCGGGCAATGGAACAATCGCTTCGGTCGTCGATGCTAGGCGATGAATTTTCGGAACGCAACGTTCCACTTTAGAGGTTTACCCGTATGACGTCTCCTGCGCGCAAATCCGCTGCTGCCCCTGCCCTTGTCTCGAAGAAGCGCCCTGCGGCGCACGTCCCCGCGCCCGCGCCCCCGGCCGAGGAGCCGGCGACGGGCTCATCGGCCGAGCGCAGCCTGCGCCTGCTGGCCCTGCTGGCCAACGAGGGCCGCGCGCTGTCGCTGGCCGACCTGGCGGCGCAGCTGTCGCTGCCCAAGGGCACGGCGCATCGCATCTGCACGCAGCTGCTGGCGACGGGCTTCCTGGCGCGCGACGTGGACGAGCGCGTGTTCAGCGTCGGGCCCGCGCTGCGGCAGCTGGCCTTCGACACGCTGAACCACGGCGTGGTGCGCGGGCTGCGGCACGAGGTGCTGTCGGAGCTGGTGCGGCAGGTGGGGGAGACCTGCAACTTCACGACGCTGGACGGGGTGCAGGTGCTGTACCTCGACCGCGTCGAGGCGCAATGGCCGCTTCGGCTGACGCTGGACGTGGGCTCGCACGTGCCGCTGCATTGCACGGCGAGCGGCAAGCTGTTCCTGGCGCAGATGGAGCAGAAGGAACGCGATGCGGTGATCGGGCAGATCACGCTGACGCGCATGACGGCCAACACGATCACCGATGCGGACACGCTGCGGGCCGAGTGCGAGGCGATCGCGAAGCGGGGCTACTCGACCGATCGGGAGGAGTTCATCGCGGGGCTGGTCGCCGTGGCGGTGCCGGTGCTGGATGCGGCGGGGAAGGCGCGCGCGGCGATGGCGGTGCATGCGCCGACAGCACGCATGACGATGGAGGACGCGGTGAAGAGGATCGGGGCGTTGAGGGAGGCGGCGAAAAGAATGGGCGGGCTGCTATGACAGAGGATTCTCGCTTTTTGTCGGAGTCACCGCGATGCATTGTTTTTAAAGCTAAAGTCGTGCAGGTTGTGTTCGGATTGCGTGGATTCGAATAAAAAATATTACATGAAATGAATTTGGAGAATTTATTTCATGCCGTCAGATTGACGTTGGATTCTTGAATATAAAAAACCGGCATCACGTCTTGTGGAAATTGAGGCTCTGGCTGAATTCCTGTCGATGGAGTGATTTCTGCCAGTCTCCTCATAGGTGATGAGCATCTATATCCGCAGATCCTTCTGATCTGCTCTCGATTTGAAATCCCCAAACCCTCGCACCGATTTCTGAAAAATCCAGATATGGAAGCGCAATGATCGAGGCGTAAATCGGGAATTTTTCTCGGTCAGGCAATCTTTGGCAGATCGGCGCCGATTTCTGCCACTCAGACCTGCACCGTGCCGTTATTCTGGAAAAAATCAATCTTCCATTGGAAGTTGTTGCGTGCCTCTAGGGGTGTTCGGTTTTTTGGATAGCGCATGAAGAAAACGGTCTCGATCAGCCCGGCATCCCTGCCGCACCTGCTCAAGGAGCGCTTCGAAGCCATGCTGCCCGTGGTCGCCGGGCGCAGCATCGTGCAGTGGGAGCTTTGCGACACGGCCGACGCAGACGTCGTGCTGCAGGAACAGGGAGACCGGCTGAGCCTGCGCATCACGCACGAGAGAGGACTCCTCGCCGATGTCGACGCGCTGGCGATCGAGCGGGGCTTCCTTGTCGCCACGCTGATGCAAGCCCTGGACCTGGCCGCCGTGCGCGTGCTCAATCGTCGCGATTCGGCCGTGCGCACCGCGCAGGTTTCAATTGCCGATCAAGGCGCAAGCCTGTACCAGCTCAAGTACTGGGACGTGCCCGTCCACCGCACGTCGATGAAGATCCTGCGCACCCTCGCCGCGATGACGCGGCGGCCGGTCTCGCGGGAATGGATGACGACAGTGGGCGGCCTGAGTCCTCCCGAAGCGGATTCGCTCTTGGCCGGGCTCGAGCTTCGAGGCGCGCTGCGCAGCAGCGGTCCGCCGCGTGCCTTGCAGGCGTCGCCGAGGGCGCAAGCTGGTTTCTTGTCTCGTCTCAGGCATTGGCTGCGCGGAGGCCGGGCCACTGCCGGTGCGGCGGTGCCGAGATGACGCCTCGTGTCGTTCTGTTCGGTCCCATGGGGATCGGCAAGACCACGGCCATCCGCGCCTTGTGCGGCGACACCGTCGTCGACTGCGATGTGCCCAACCTGGACGTCGGAGCCCACCACAAGGAGACCACCACCGTGGGGGCCGAGTTCGGGATCGTCTGCCTGTCCAACCACGAGGAGCTCCACGTCTACGGCAGCCCGGGGCAGGAGCGCTTCGGCTTTCTCCGCCAGTGGCTGCTGAGCGCCGCCGTCGGGACCATGGTGCTGGTGGACATCAATCAGCCCGACGCCTTGCCTTATGCAGCCGGACTCGTCGCGCAGTTCCAGCGCCTCGCGCCCGGCGCTGCCACCGTCGTGCTGTCGGCGCGGCCGGCGCCGCCGGCGACGCTGACGAGCTTTTCGCGCCAACTGGCGGACCACGCCGGGATGGCCATACCGGTGCTGGCCGTCGACGTCCGCGAACCGGACCAGATGTTCAACGCCCTGGAACTGCTGGTCGCAGTCCTGCCTGACTGAGGTACCCCCCATGCCCGCCCTGAAAAGCCGAACGCAGGCGCTGGCCGCGCACCAGGCCAGAGCCCTGCACTACACCGTGATCCTGCGCCGGTGCACGGAAGACACCGTCGACCTGAGCGCCGCGGTGATTGCGACGGTCGATGGCATCCAGGTCGCGTCGCTGAGCGTCAAGCCCGGCCTCCGGCCGGACCAGCTGGCGGCCATGGCCAGCTCGCTGCTGGCCGTGGCCGGCGCTGCCGGGCGCGAGGTTGGCCACAGCGCATGCGACCGGCTCTTCATCGAATCCCGCACCGGCACCCTGCTCATCAAGCCCCTGGGCCCCGAGGGCGACCTGGTCCTGTGCCTGGCGATGTCGCCCGGGAGCGTGCTGGCCAAGGCGCTGTGGTCTGCCGACGAGATCGGCAAGGCGCTGGCGTCCAGCTGAGCCGCGGGGCGTATTCCCCGCATCCTCCCTGTCCTCGATTTCCTCGATTTCCTCAACCTGAAAGAAAGCAAGCTCCTATGGCGTCCATCAACGACTCTCTCTCCAACATCATGGGCATCGACGGCGCCATGTGCTGCGCCCTCGTCGACAGCGGCTCCGGCATGATCCTCGGCCAGGCGGGCTCCGGCGTCGACATGGAACTGGCGGCCGCCGGCAACACCGAGGTCGTGCGCGCCAAGCTGCGCACGATGAGTTCGCTCAAGCTCAACGACAGCATCGACGACATCCTCATCACGCTGGGTAAGCAGTACCACATCATCCGCCCGTCGGTGGCGAGCTCCGGCCTGTTCTTCTACGTCGTGCTGGACAAGGCCCGCGCCAATCTCGCGCTGGCGCGGCGCAAGGTGCAGGATGTCGAGGCTGCGGTGAAGCTGTAGCTCACCACCGCACCCTCACCCCCGCGGAGCCCTGCACGCCGCTCTTGACCTTGTACGAGCCCGACCCGAACAGCTTGCCGACCTCGCCGTACACGCCTGTCGTCGGGCTCAGCGCAAGGGTGAAGCCGCCCGCCAGTTCGGTCGAGGTGTAGCCGGTGCGGGTCGCGATGTCGGTGGCCGCTGCCGGGCCGATGAAGCGCGTGATGTCCTTGCCGCCCGTTGCCCGGTAGACGTTGAAGCGCCCGTAAGGCTGGAGCGTCCCGATGGCTGTCCGCAGCTCGCCCTTGATGCGCACGCCGGCACGCGCAATCCAGCCGTCATGGAGGTCCTGCTGCACGAGGGCGGCGGAGATTGTGGCGTCGTCCACGCTCAGGTGTTGACGGATGAGCTGGACCTGCGGCTCGATCTTCCAGCCGCCGTCGCCGATCGCAAAGGACTTCCCCGCCTCGAGCGAAGCCAGGACACTGGACCCCTTGCCGGGTGCCGAGAGGTTCGACAGGGGCTGAGCCGTGTAGCGGTGGCGTCCGCCCTGCAGCACGACATCGACGTAGAGCCCTGATTCGCCCATCCAGGTGCCATACGCGCCGAGGTAGCGGCTGCGCAGGTCGGTGCTGCCGACCGGTCCCCATCGGCCCCCTGCAAAGCCGCTGGTCCTGGCGTCGCCGTCGAGCTGGCCGACGTAGACGCCGGCATGCCAGGCGGCATCGGCGTACAGGTCGATTCCGGCCTGGACGCCGGTGAGGCGCCCCCCGGTCGCAGGACGCGCCGCGCCGGACTGGCGCAGATCCGGGTCGATGGCGATGACGCGGCCCCAGGCGCGGCGGTCGCGGCGGCTGTCGTGCATGCCCGCGCCCGCGGGCTCGTCGTCGCCCAGGCGCTGGTGGCGGTTGCCCAGCATGGCGGTGTCCACCTGACGCATCAGCCCCGGCACGGCAGCGAAAAGCGAAACCTCGGCGCGATAGGTGAGGATGTCCGGCGCTCCTGGGTTGAAGGGCCCGAAGGGGTTCGAGGGGTCCGGCACTTCGGATCGCAGGTACCAGTTCTCGCCGGCACCGGCCGCATCGGCTGCGTACAGGCGGTATTCGAAGGCGCCGGCATCCACGTGTGCGCCGGCCAGCGAGAAGGCGTCCTTGCTGCTCTGGGCCGTGGTGGTGGCGCCATTGCGTGCGCTGATGACTTCGATGCCGTTGCCGGTGGTCCGGGCGCCGAGCCCGCCGAGGTTGGCGATCTGCACGATCGTCCGGCCGCCTGCGCTGGCCGCCGCGCCATCGAGCACCAGGCGGTCGGAAGGGCCGCTGGCATCGAGCGTGGTGCCCAGGCGCAGCGTGCCGTTGTTGCCCGCATAGGCGCCGGTGACGGTCAGCGTCGTGCCGGGCACCGTGCCCAGCAGCGAGACCGTGCCGCTGTTGGCCAGCGAGGACACCGTCTGGCTGAAGCCGGCCAGATCGAGCGTCGCGCCTGAATCCACGCGGTGAGCGGACGCCGCACTCAGGGCGCTGGCCGCGCCGGCGCGAAGCGTGCCGCTCGTCACCTGGGTCGCCCCCGTGTAGGTGTTGGCGCCCGAGAGGACCAGGGTTCCGATGTCGGCCTTCTGCAGGCCGCCCGTGCCGACCAGCGGCGCGGCGATCGTGGCGGTCACGCCCGGGTCGACGCGCACCAGCGAAGGCGCGCCGCTGGGCATGCCCAGCAGGCCGATCGTTTTGCCGCCGCCGGTGACCACGTAGCCGTCGCTGGAGAACTGCATTGCCTTCACGTCGACGTGCTCGTCCAGCGTGACCGTGCCCGCTGCGCCGGTGAAGATCGCCATGCCCGGGATCCATCGCTGGTTGATGGAGCCCGTGGTGTTGGTCCAGTTGCTCCTGGCGTTGTTCCAGGTCGAGGTGCCGCCGTCGATCGCGCCGTTGTTCGCAAGCTGGGTGCCGTCCCAGAAAGTCACGGGCAGGCCGGGCTGCGAAGCGATCAGGTTGACTTGCTGCGGGATGACCGTCTGCACGGCCAAATCGCCCGGGCCGTAGCCCGGTGTGCTGCCCAGCGCCAGGCTGGCGGCATTGCCAATGAGCGTGCCGCCGTAGTTGAACACCCGGTAGCTGCCCGGCATTGCGGCAAAGGCGCCGCCATCCGTGACGTTCAAGGTCCCGCCGAGCGTGAGGTTGCCGGTGACGTGGGTGAGGTCGTTCACGGGACCACCGACCACGTTGGGCGCG
Organism: Variovorax sp. WS11; assembly: GCF_010499245.1. Lineage (GTDB taxonomy): Bacteria > Pseudomonadota > Gammaproteobacteria > Burkholderiales > Burkholderiaceae_C > Variovorax. The sequence continues at coordinate 846,483 of NZ_JAAGOW010000002.1, read as the reverse complement.
CCGTACTCGTAGGCGAGGAGCGAGCCCACGTTCAGCGTCAGCGAGCCGAGCGTGATCGCGCCCGGCGAGTTGCCGGGGCCGAGCGTGCCGCCCGCGTTGATCGTGACGGCGCCGGCGATGCGCCCGGTGCCTTCGAGTGTCGCGCCGCCGGCGACGGCGACTGCCGTGTTGCCCAGCGAGCCATTCACACGCAGGCGGCCCGCATCGACCGCGGTCGCACCGGTGTAGCTGCTGTTGCCCGTGAGGGTCTGCGTGCCGCCGCCGGTCTTGACCAGGCCGCCGGTGCCGCTGATGGCGCCACCGAAGCTCGTGCTGGTGTTGTCGCCGCCCGTGGTGAGAGTGGCGGAGCCGAGCGTCACGTTGCCCCCGGCCGCGCCGCCGCCGGCCAGCGAGCCGATGCGCTGGCTGAAGTTGTTGAGGTCGACGCTGGCACCGGCCGCATCGGCCAGGCTCACGGCAGACAGGTTGCCGAAGGCCTGCCCACCCGCGGCAGCGCCGGCCCGAAGCGATCCGGCGTTCACGGTGGTCGGGCCGGTGTAGGCGTTCGTCCCGGTCAGCGTCCATGTCCCGGAGCCGGTCTTGGTGATGCCGCCGACGCCGCCCAGCACCTGCGCCGTGCTCGCGTTGAAGGCCTGGCTGTCGAAGCCGATGTTGGCGGGGCCGATGGTGGCCGTCACGTTGGCGTTGTGGGCCCAGGCGAAGGCATTGGAGCCGGCGCGCAGGGTGCCGCCGTTCAGGTTCGCGGAATGCGTTCCGAGGCCGTAGATCATGCCGTTGGTCGAGCTCAGCGTGCCACCGCTGAGGTTGAGGGTGCCGGTAGCGGCCGTGCCGCCCGGGTGGCCGAAGCTGAAGGACCCCGCGGACACATCGGCGTTGCCGCTGATCGTTGTGGCGGCGGCGCTGCGCACGCTGTTGTACCAAATGCCACTTGTGGTGAAAGTGCCGCCGCTGAAGTTGGCGGACGATCCGGCGCCGCCGGCTTGGTTGGACACGACGAGGGCGGCCGTTCCGAGATTGATGCTGCCGCCAGTCTGGTTGAGCGTGCCTGCCGAGTTGTCGCCGACGACCGCCACGTTGCCGGTCCCCGTGGCGGTGATGGCGCCTGCGTCCATCTGCAGGACCCCGGCATTGCCCGCACTGCGCCCGATGTGGATAGGAATGTTGCCGCTGGCCGTTGTCGTGAAGGAGCCGCCGGTGAAGCGCATGATGCCGGCGCCCGGCGCGCCGCCGTCGTTGAAGGTCGCCTGGTCGAAGGCGCCCACGTACAGGATGTTGCTGCTGGTTCGTGTGAACCCGGAAGCCAGTTCCAGCGTGCCCCTGGAGGCCATCAGCCACCCGTTCGTGTTGGAAGACGCGCCATTGAGCACCTGGGTCCCGGCGCCGAGCTTGTTGATGTTCCCGGCTCCGGCGGTGTCGCCCGAGAACTTGCCGTCGGCGCCGTTCATGCCGATGTGGAAGATCGACTGCGGTGCCAGCGTGGTTCCCGCGGCGCCGTCGATGGCGCCGAAGTAGGCGTTGTTCTGCGCGCTCCCGGCCCAGTTGCCGTTGGAAGTGAGCGTGGCGCCGTTCTGCAGGTTGACGGCGGCGTTCTGCAGCGTGCGCCCGGCCGAGCCGTTGATGAAGGTCGTTCCGCCGTCGAGCGTGAGCCTGCCGGTGTAGGCGCCCGGCTGCGTGCGGAACACGATGCCATTGTTTCCGCCGCCCGTGGTCCTGACCGTCAGCTCGCCCGACCCGGCGATGCCGGCGTCGAAGTACAGGTTGTTGCTGGCGGTGTTGGTGTTGTCGACGTTGATCGTGTTGCCGGCGCCGTTGACGGTCAGTACGCCCGACCAGACTTTCCAGGCATTCGCCGCTGTGGTGGCATGGGTGAGCGTGCCGCCGTTGTTCAAGGTGATCGTGCCGCCCGCGGCACCCTGGTTGGGCTGGGTCCCGGTGGTGGCGAAGGTGGCGCCCGGGTTCACCGTGACGGCCGAGTTCCAGGCATTGGCGGACGACAAGGTCGTGTCGTGCGCCAGCGTCCCGCCATTGACGACCGTCGTGCCGCTGTAGCTGATCGAAGCGGGAGCCTGGTTGCCGATGGCCTGATAGCCGGTGCCGCTCTTGACGATGTTCAGCTTGCGCGTGGTGCCGCCGTTGTCCTGGTCTCGCATATAGCCATAGGCCGCATACGTGCCGGAACCGTTGAGGGTCAAGGTGGCATTCGCCCCGGGATCGACCGCGTCGGTGCCCTGGTTCTGAATGACCATGGAGGCGTTGGCCGGGGTGCTGCTCAGGCCTGCAAGCGTCTGGGTCGTGCCCTTGAGGTCGAAGCGGCCCCAGTTGCCGGCGGCGGTGACCCAGTTCATCAGCACCCCGCCGTTGGCGGTCCCGAACTGCTCGTTGGCTCCCATGCGCAGGTTGGCCTGGCCACCCGTGCCGTTGCCGAATTGCACCGTGTTCCCGCCCGCGATCGCCACCGCTCCGCCGGTCTTCTGCAGCCACAGGCTGGCCAGCGCGCCCTGCCCGTCGACCACGGTGGTGCCGGTGTAGGTGTTGCTGCTCGAGCCGGCCAGTCGGATGTTGACGACCGCGAGGCTGCCGCCATTCCATCCGGTGTAGCGGCTCATCGAGAAATCGCCCGCGCCCGACAGCACGCCGTTGAGGGTGTGGTCGCCGCTGCCGTACCCGCCCACCGTCGAATTGGCGCCCGTGTTGTCGCCGAGGACGATGTGGTTGGTGTTGTTGAGCGCGATGTTGCCGTTGAGCACGTTGGTGCCCTCCAGGCGTATCGCGCCCAGCACGACATCGCCGCCGACGTTGTGATGCCAGCCGGCGTTCGGCTGCACCACGATGTTGTTCGCATAGGTGCCGCCGTTGAAGGCGAGCGTGCCCCGGTCCTGGATCTCCACGGTGGAGGCCGCGCCCAGTTGTGACTGGCTGGTGTTGTTCCACATGATGGCGCGGTTCAACTGCCAGGTGCCGGTGAAGCCCGCGTTGTTGCCCGACATCGTATAGACGGAGGTCTGCAAGGCGGTGGTGGCGTTCTGGCCCTGCAGGAGCACGGTGCCTGCGCCGCTGATCGGATTGGCAATGGTCCTGCCGCCGGTGAAGTTGTTGTTGTTCCAGGCCATGGTTGCGCCGGCAGCGACGCTCACGGCGGAACCGCCCGCAATGGAACCGGCGGTGCCGCCGTTGCCGACCGACAGCGTGCCGGCCTCCACCGCGGTGGCGCCCGCGTAGGTGTTGGCACCGGTCAGGGTGAGTGTTCCCGCGCCCCGCTTGGCGAACGAGCTGCCAGCCCCCGAGATGACCGAAGCGATCGTCGCGTTGGTGTTGGTGGTGACCGCGGCCGCGGCCGCCAGATTCAGCCCCGCGCCACCGACCGTGTAGGCTTGCGCCCCATTGGTGCCGAAGGACAGCGAGCTCACTGCGGTGGGCGCCGCCGCCTGGATGTTGACGATGCCGCCGGTGCCCTCGAAGACCGCATCGGTGCCCAGGCCCCCGTTCCATGTGAGCGCGTAGGGCCCGCCCGGGAGTGTGCTCCAGGCCGTGGTCGTGAGCTGATCCCAGTTCCGGGTTCCGCCTGCGGCATCGAAATAGAGCGTCGCGCCTCTCGCGCCGCCGCCTGCCCACAACAGGGAGCCCAGCAACGAAGCAGTCGTGAAGATCAAGCGCATTGGCCAACTCCGTCCTCGTTGTTGTTCCTTCTCGCCGAGCGCGCTACAGGACATTCGCCCCATGATGTACGCTGTGCCGGCCTTGGCCCGGCGACCGCTGGGCACTCGAGGCTTCATCGCAGGTTTCAATTGCTCAGGCGCCGTTCGGTGCCCGGCATGCTGATCTCCGGAGCAAACGATGTCGATACCCCAAACGACCGATGGCACCACGCAGCTCGAACCCCTCAAGATCACCCCCGACGATCCACGCTACCTTGCAGTAATCGACAAGCGCTTCAACAAGCGCTTCGCCGCGAGCCCTGACTACATCCGCCTCGTCAGCTCCACCGAGCAGGTGATGGCGGCCGTCGAAGACGCAGTCAGGGAGGGGCTGCGCCTCGCCGTCACCAGCGGCGGCCATTGCCTCGAGGGCTTCGTCTCCGACCCCGAGGTGCGCGTCATCATCGACGTCTCCCCGATGAAGCGCATCTACCACGACGTCGAGCGAAGCGCCGTTGCCGTGGAAGCCGGCGCCACGGTCGGCGAGACCTTCAAGGCACTCTTCGACAACTGGGGGGTGGTGCTGCCCCTCGGCGAGTACCCCGGGATCGGCATGGGCGGCCATGTGCCCGGCGGCGCCTTCGGCTTTCTCTGCCGCCAGCTCGGGCTGGCCGTGGACTACCTCTATGCCGTCGAGGTGGTCACGGTGGGCCCGGACGGGCGGGCGATCCCCGTGATCGCGACCCGCGAAATCTCCGACCCGCATCGCGAGCTCTGGTGGGCGCATACCGGCGGTGGCGCCGGGAACTTCGGCGTCGTCACCTGCTACTGGTTCCGCGCGCCCGGCGCCTTCGGCGACGACCCGGCGAAGCTGCTGCCGCGCGCGCCGGAGTCGATCACCACCTTCAAGGCCGAGTGGGAGTGGCGCGACATCGACGCGGCGTCCTTCCTGCAGCTGCTGCGCAACCACGGCAGCTGGTGCGAGCGCAACAGCAGTGCCGATTCTTCCTACGCATCGCTCTGGACCCTGCTGGAGGTCCATCGCCGGCAGTTCGGCAAGATCATCATCCGCGGCGTCAGCACGGCCGATGCCGACGCTGGCCGGCAGGTGGACGAGCTCCTGGCCGCGCTGAGCGAAGGGCTGCCCGCGCCGGGCGGCCGCGAGCTGGCGCGAATGTCCTGGCTCGAGTTCGCGCTCGATCCCTTTCCCGACCTGTTCGGCATGCCGCCGGGCGGCGTGAGCGTGAAGGTGAAGGACGCGCTGCTCAAGAAGCGCCTCAACGATCGCCAAGTCGGCGTGGCCTACGAGCACCTGACCCGCAGCGACCTCGACGTGATGGGCGGCATGCTGGGCTTCGCGAGCTACGGCGGGTGGGTCAACACCGTCGCGGCCGATGCGACGGCCTCTGCCCAGCGCGAGGCCATCCTCGACATGGCCTGCACCACGGGCTGGCTCGATCCGCGCGAAGAGGCAGCCAACCTGGCGTGGGTTCGGGCGTTCCATGCCGATCTGTTCGCCGACAGCGGCGGCGTCCCGGTGCCGGACGAGGCCTGCGACGGCGCCTTCATCAACCATCCCGACACCGACCTCGCGGACCCGGCCTTCAATACCTCGGGCGTGCCCTGGCACACGCTGTACTACCAGGCGGGCTATCCGCGCCTGCAGCTCGTCAAGGCGCGCTGGGATCCGCGCGATGTGTTCCGGCATGCGCTGTCGATCCGTGCGGCGTGATCAGAGCACGAGCATCGCCCAGGGCGTCTCGCCCTCGCGAAACGGGCGGCGCTCCGTGATCCCGGGCGCCACCGGTCACAACCGCAGGCGCCGCGCTGGCGGCGCAGGCCGTGCGATCCCGCGGCGCCCCAAGGCTCCACGGTGACCAGACGGGGCGGTTGCGCTTACAGCGGCAACTGATCGCCGCGGGCCGTGGCGCGCGCCTGAGCGCGGATCGTGGCACGGTCGATGGTGCCGGCCATCACCCGGGTAACGCCGTGGCCGTAGCCTTCGGCATAGGGGTTGGCGCTGTGCGCCGCGGCGACAGCCTCGTTGCGCACGATGCCGCGGTCGGTTGAGGCAGTCAGGATGGGCGCGACGCGCGACGAGACGGCTTCCGCATAAGGGTTGTCGCTGCGTGCCGCGACCACGGCCTGGGCGCGCACGTCGGCGCGGGCGTTGGCCGAGACCGGCGCATGCACGCCCTCGTAGGTTTCGGCCTGTGCGCCGGCGGCAGCGAGCAGCGAGAGAGCGGCGGCGGCAATGATCTTCGAGGTCTTCATGTCAGTTCCTTCAAGTGGCTTGGATATCGGTCGGTGGATCGTCGGTCCCGCGTTTCGAAGCGGGTGTCGCTATTGCAGCGTGCGCGTGTATCGGCGATGTTTCGACCTGATGGCACTTTTGAACTCACATGTATTCGCGAACCCCCCGAATACATTGAAATACGTTTCTACTCAAAAAGCGGCAGAAGCTTGAGCCTCTGCACCTTGCCCGAGGGCCCGCGCGGCAGCTCCTCCACGAATCGATAGTGCCCCGGCGCCTTGTAGCGCCCGAGCGCGCCCGCGCAGTACGCGCGCAGCTCTTCCTCTGTGCAGGTGCTGCCTTCGCGCAGGATCACGCAGACGCCGATCTCCTGCCCGTAGTGGCGGTCGGGCACGCCCACGGCGGCGGCGTCGCGCACCGCGGGATGCGCGAGCAGCGCCTCGTCGATCTCGCGCGGTGCGATGTTCTCGCCGCCCTTGATGATCAGCTCCTTGATGCGCCCGGTGACGAAGAAGAAGCCGTCGGCATCGCGGTGTCCGAGGTCGCCGGTGCGCAGCCACCCATCGGGCGTGAAGCTGGCACGCGTCGCTTCCTCGTTCTTGTAGTAGCCGAGCATCACGTTCGGTCCGCGGATCGCGAGCTCGCCGGTGGTGCCGTCGGGCACCTCGGCCAGCTGGGTGTCGATCACCCGCGCCTCGCAGCCCGAGGCGCGGCCCACCGAGCCCAGCTTGCGCTTCGCGGGCTCCATCGGGTTGGAGAAGGAAGGCGCCGCGGTCTCGGTCAGGCCCATGGTCTCGACGATGCCGATGCCGAACATCTGCTCGAAGGCGCGGTGGTGCTCGGGCGGCAGCGCGGCCGAGGCCGAGCGGCAGAAGCGGATGCCCGCGGTCTGCGCCGGCGGCGGCATCTCGCCTTCGAGCAGGTAGGAGATCATGGTCGGCACCACGTTGATCCAGCTGCACTGCGCCTGCGCGGCCTGTTCCCAGAAGCGGCCGGCCGAGAACTTCGGCGGCATCGCCAGGCTGCCGCCGTGCGCCAGCGGCGCCAGCATGATCACGGCGAAGGCGTTGATGTGATAGAGCGGCAGCACCGCGAGCACGCGATCCGCAGGGCCCAGGCCGTGCTCGGCGCTGATGGCGTTCGCATTGGCCGCGAGGCTGCGCTGGCTCAGCATCACGCCCTTGGGCATGCCGGTGGTGCCGGAGGTGTACATCAGCAGGGCCGGGTCCTCGGGCGCGGGAGGCGGCGTGTCCGCGATCGTGGGCGCCTCGGCCTCGCCGGGCAAGGCCGAGGCGTCAGGATCGACCACCATCAGCGACACCGGCCGCTCGATGCCCTGGAGCATCGCGCGCACGCGCTCCTCCCAATCGGGCGCGACGCAGACCAGGCGGCAGTCGGAATGCGCGAGCACGTAGCGCATCTGCTCGGCTTGCGAGAGCAGGTTGACCGGGTTCACGCACAGGCCCGCATGCATGGCGCCCAGCAGCACGCGCAAGGTCTGCAGGCCGTTGGGCATGACCAGCGATACGGTGTCGCCGCGCTTTGCGCCGTGTTGTCGCAGCACGGCCGCGACGCTGCGGCAGCCACGCGCCAGCTCGTCATAGGGCAGGGGCGAACCGCCCTCGGTCGACAACGCATAGATCGCCTGCGGCCGTTGTGCGGCCTGCGCCTCGATCAGGGCATGGACGGTCTGCGCGGTCACGCGGCACCGTGCCTGGCAAAGAACTCGCCGAAGATCTCCTCCTGGCTCGGCACGCGCTCGGGGATCGGCCGCGACACGCGCGTGATGTTGAGGTAGTGCCGGTAGTTCATGTTGTCGGAGAAGTTGTTCTTGCCCCAGGTGCCGCAGCCCATCGAGAGCGAGAAGGGCAGCCCGTTGTTGAAGCTGCCGCCGGTGGCGATGCAGTGCGCCTGGTCGACGATAACGCGCGACACCGGCAGCGTCAGGCCCAGGCGCATCGCGCGCTCCGGCACGGCGCTGTGCAGCCCCACCGAGTGGCCCGCGCCCTCGTAGGCATAGATGCGCGCGACGATGGAAGCAGCTTCGTCGAAGTCGCGCGCCGCATAGATGGCGAGCACGGGGCTCAGCTTCTCGCCCGAGTAGGGGTGCTCGTGGCCCACGCCGGCCTCGGCCACCATCAGGATGCGCGGGTTGCGCTCGGCGATCGCCAGCCAGCCGGCACGCCCGGCCGCATCCTGCGCCGCCGCGCGCTCGGCGATCTCGCGCGCCGATTTGCCGATCACCGCGGCCGAGAGCTTGCCCTCGGGCCACATCAGCGACTGCAGCGCCTTCTTCTGCGCCGCGTCGAGCATCACGGCGCCGCGTGCTTCGAGGGCCGCGATCAGAGGGGCGCGCATCGCATCGACGACCACCAGGCTGTTCTCGGAGGAGCAGCTGGTCGCGTTGTCGAAAGTCTTCGACAGCACGATGCGCTCGGCCGCGGCGGCCGCGTCGGCCGTCTCGTCGACGATGCCCGCCACGTTGCCCGCGCCCACGCCGAAGGCCGGCGTGCCGCTCGCATAGGCCGCGCGCACATTGGCCTGCGAGCCGGTCGCCACCACCAGGTCGCACAGCCGCATCAGCTCGGCGGTGGCCTGCTTGGTGACGGGGGAGGGCAGCAGCTGCACCAGGTCGCGCGGCGCGCCGATGCGGTCGAACTGCGCATGGATGAACTCGATCAGCCGCGCCGCAGTCGACCAGCCCTTGGGCGAGGGCGCGACGATCACCGCGTTGCGCCCCTTGAGCGCGTTGATGATCTTGTTGGCCGGCGTCGCGCCCGGGTTGGTCGAGGGCGTGACCGCGCACACCACGCCCACCGGCCGCGCGATCTCGACGATGCCGCGCGCGGGGTCTTCGGAGATCACCCCCACCGAGCGTGAGCCGCGCAGGTCGCGCAGCAGGCCGAAGGTCTTGCGGTGGTTCTTCTTGACCTTGTCCTCCACGTTGCCGACGCCCGTGTCGGCCACCGCCAGCTCGGCCAGTTCGCGGTTGCGCTTCGGCTCGATGATGGCCCAGCCGGCCGCGGTCACCGCCATGTCCACCTGTTCCTGCGACCAGCCGTCGCTGATGCGCTGTGCCGCGCGCGCGCGGGCCACGAGTTCGGCGATGGGGCCGGTGGCTTCGGGAATTGCGTTGTTTGCCATATGCGTGAGATGTGAAGAGGTGGGGGCGCTCAGTCCACTCGGATGTTGGCTTCCTTGGCCAGCTTGTTCCAACGAACCAGTTCGGTGGACACCACCTTGCCGAGCTCGGCCGGCGTGCCGCCCACGCCTTCGCTGCCCTGGGCCAGCAGCTTGTCGCGGATTTCCGGCTCGCGCACGACGGTGTTGACCACGCGGTTGAGCTTCTCGATGGCGGCCTTGGGCGTCTTCGTGGGCACGAACATCGCGTACCACGAGTCGACCTCGAAGTCGGCGACGCCCGCCTCCTGCATGGTCGGCACGTCGGGGAAGGCGGCGCTGCGCTTGGTGGTGGAGACCGCGAGCGCCTTGAGCTTGCCGGACTTGACGAACTGCGCCGCCGCGGGAATGGACACCCACAGCAGCGGCACCTGGCCGCCCATCACGTCGGTCACGGCCGGGCCGCCGCCGCGGTAGGGCACGTGCGTCAGCTCGGTGCCGGTGCGCAGCTTGAACAGCTCGCCGGCCAGGTGGCCGGGCGACCCGTTGCCCACGGTGGCATAGGACAGCGATCCCGGCTTGGCCTTGGCCATCGCCACCAGTTCGGCCACGTTGTTGACCGGGAAGCTGGCGTTGGCCACCAGGATCTGCGGCAGCGAGGCCACCATCGCGACCGGCTCGAAGTCCCTCTGCGTGTCGAAGGGCAGCTTGGCGTAGATCGCCGGGTTGATGGTGTGCGAGGAGAGCGTGAACAGCACCGTGTAGCCGTCCGCCGCCGACTTGGCCGCGAGCTCGGTGCCGATCGAGCCCGCCGCGCCGCCGCGGTTGTCGATCACCACCGGCTGGCCCAGCTGGGCCTGGAAGCGCTCCTGCACGATGCGCGCGATCACGTCGGTGCCGCCCCCGGGCGGGTAGGGAACGATCAGCTTGATGGGCTTGGTGGGGTAGTCGGGGCCGTTGCTGCTGTTGCTGCCTTGTGCCTGCGCGGCGAAGGGCGCGGCGAGCGTGGCCGCCGTCAGGACGGCGGTGCGCAGCCAGGGGGCGAAGCGATTCATTCCAGTCTCCTTCTCTTGGGGGTGGTCGTCATCGGCGCCGGGCCAACCCGGTAGCCCAGCGTGGCGCTGGCGTCGCGCGCGCAGGTCATGACCTGCTCGGCGAGGCCGCGTGCCTGGGTGCGCGCGAAGCGGATCGAGGGCACGCTCATGCCCAGTGCGGCGACCGCTTCGCCTCGCGCGTTGAAGACCGGCGCGCCCAGCCCGCAGACGCCGAGCCGCCATTCCTCGCGGTTCTCGGCATAGCCGCGCGCGCGGGTGCGCTCGAGTTCGGCGTGGAGAGCGTCGAAGCCGGTGATGCTGTTGGGCGTGTGCGGCACGAGTGTGCCCAGGCGCGCGCGCAGCGCGGCCACATCGAGCTGCGCCGCGGCGAGCAGCGCCTTGCCCGAGGCCACGCAGTAGGCGGCCGCCCGGCCGCCCACGCGCGAGTAGGCGGCCACCGGCAGCGGGCTGTCGAACTTGTCGAGGTAGACGATCTCGGCGCCGTCGAGGGCCGCCAGGTGGATGGTCTCGCCCGTGGCCTGCGCCAGCGCCGCGAGGTGCGGGCGCAGCAGCGCGCCGATGTCCGCCACCTCGGCCACCAGGGAGCCGAGCTCGAACAGGCGCAGGCTCGGACGGTAGGCGCTGGTAGCCGGGTCCTGCACCGCCCAGCCGCACTCCACCAGCGTCTGCAGCGTGCGATGCGCATTGCTGCGCGCCATCCCGAAGGCCTGGGCCAGGTCGGTCACGCGGCAGTCGCGTTGCTGGCGCACCATCCATTCGATGGCGGCGAGGCCCTTGGCAAGCGTGGAGTCCATGGGGTTCCTGAATTGGTTGTTCTAAATATTGGAACAACGTTCGTACATATGGAACAACTTTAGGAGCCTGCTGCGGTGCTGTCAACCGGGGCAGCCATGATCTTTGCGCGAAGAGCACTGTGAAAAGCTTCTCGAAATCGGCGGGTTTGTAGGTCGAAAGACCCCGTCATTCGACCAAAGTCGTAGTGCGAGCTGGTGCAGAGCCGGCACACTCGCGCGCTCGTCCGGTGACGTCCGGGCCCAAGAGCGAACCAGAGGGATCGCACATGGACATGACGCACTGGCATTACCTGGGAGCCCTTGTGGGCATGATCGGCATCGGCTGGCTGGTGGTCGCGCTGATGTACCGCGGCTGGAAACCCTTGAACGACCGCATGAGCGAGCGGGTGAAGGAGTCGACCACCTTGCTCGCCGCGCTTGAGGAAGCCGACCCCTGTCACGCCGGGTCGCATCCTTCGCGTACGTACGGCATCAGCATTCGCTGAACTCGCCGCCGAGGCGGCTCCGCACGGGCGGGGCCTGCACCCGATGCCCACGGGTGCCATCTCCCATCTCTTGCCTTCTCGTCATTCCGACCGGCCGGTCGCGCCGAGGCTGTGCGCTGCCGTGTTGGCCCGAGGCTGAATACTTAAGTAGGCTTTTTGTCATGCCTTGCAGCCCCGCCGCTGCGGGCTATCTGTCCTGCACAAGTCAGGACACCATGCTCATGTAGACCTTTGTTTGCATATCTACAGTCATTCCCAAGGCAAGACATTAACCGGCAGGACCGGCGGGTGGGCTGCCGAGGAATGGCTTGGAGAGATGCATGCGAATCGGCGAATCACTGTCGTCCGTAGGGCTCGAGCTGCTGACAAGCGAGGCAGGCGCTTCCTTCATGGAATGCGCGCTGGTCGGGTCGCTGGTGCTCGTCTTCTGCATGTTGCTGCTCTTGGCCTGGAACAAATACACATGAGGCCCGGTCGCCGGGTCTCCTGAACCGAAGTCCGATCGGAAGAGAGAGAAGTCGCCATGCAGGAATTTCACGCGCTCCTCGAGCTCCTTGCCATGCTGGTGTTCGACCCGCGCACCGCGGTCCTCATCGTACTGTTGGTCATTGCAGGGATCACGGACTACCGCACCTACCGCATTCCCAACTGGCTGACCTTCGGTGGCGCCACCTTCGCGCTGGTCTACAAGACCGTCATTGCCGTGTCGCCTGGCTCGGCCCTTCTGATGGCATCGGGGGGGCTGTTTCTCGGATTCCTGCTGCTGCTGCCGCTCTACATGCTGCATGCGATGGGGGCAGGGGACGTGAAGCTGATGGCGATGGTCGGTGCATTCCTGGGCGTAGACGAAACCTTGCAAGCGGTGCTCTTCGCCTTTGTCGCCGGCGGCGTGGGCGCAATCGGATTCGCGCTCCTCAAGGGCCACGTCAGCCGTTTGCTGCGCAATGCCGTGGACGTGATCTACGGCCTGGCTACCTCCGCCTTCGTCGGCGTCAGGCCCGCCACCCGGGCGCACGCCGCCCCGTCCATCGGAAAGCTCCCCTACGGCGTGTGCATCAGCGTCGGAACCATCGGCTATGTGTTGGGCCGGCAACTGGGCTACGCGTAGACCAACACCCGAGTCATCTCTTTAGCGAGGCATCTCATGAGAAACATCAAAGCAATCGGTCTGATGATCCTAGCTGTGCTGCTCGGCGTCGCGGCCGCGGTCTATGCGGCTGGTTGGATTGCCAGCCAGGGCAGCATTGCATCCAACAAGGTGGTGGTCGCCAACGTCGACATCGAACTCGGCAGCCGCATCAACGCGCAGATGCTGGGCGCTATCGATTGGCCGAGCGGCTCTCTTCCGCCCGGCACTTTCTCGGACGTGCAGGAGCTGCAGGACCGCGTGGCCAAGGTCGGTGTGCTGCGCGGCGAGGCGGTGCTCGAAGGCAAGCTCGCGCCCAAGGGCACGCTTGGCGGTCTCTCGGCCGTCATAGCGGACGGCAAGCGGGCCATGACGGTGCGCGTCAATGACGTCGTCGGCGTCGCCGGCTTCGCGCTGCCTGGCAACTACGTCGATGTCATGGTGAACGCCCAGCAGGACAAGGCCAAGGGCGAAGAAGGAAAGCAGATCAGCAAGACCGTGCTCGAGCACGTGCTGGTGCTGGCCGTCGCACAGGAGGCCGGTCGCGACGACACCAAGCCCAAGGTTGTCAGCGCCGTGACGCTCGAGCTGTCGCTCGAGGACTCCGAGAAGCTCGACCTCGCCCGCAGCGTCGGCACCCTGTCACTGGTGCTGCGAAATCAGGTGGACAAGGCAAAGGTCGTCACCGCCGGGATCACCAAGAGCCAGCTCTTCGGCGAGAAGGAGATCGTGCCCGTGTCGCTTGCGCCCGCTGCCCTTGCCGCTGCCAAGCCGAGATCCTTCATCAGCAAGCCCATGACAGCGCCAGCTCTGGAATGCGTGGAAGTCATCCAGAGCTCCGGCCGAGCCCTCAATTGCTTCTGACGCCACGTCAACGAGGAGAATTCAAGTGCATCACAAACACAAGTCCCTGGCGCTGCTCATCGCGCTGGCGTTGGCGGGGCCGTCTATCGCGGCCGACAATCCTGTAGTCGCGGCGGCAGTCGCCGGCCCGGCTCCTGCAGCTGCTGCAAGCACCGCCAGTCCTGCGAGCTCCGGCACCAAGCGTTGCACATCCGTGGTCCAGGACGAACGGCCGACCTACGTGACGCTCGGCAAGTCCACGGTCATACCGCTCGATGTACGGGTCGCCCGCATCGTGGTGAGCGGGCAGCCGCCCGGGCGCGCCCCTGCGCCGCCAGCCGCGGCTGCGCCTGGGGCGGCACCGGCGCCCGCGCATGCGGCACCGGCAGCCCATGCGAACGCGAATGACGGCGTGGCTGACATGGAAGTCATGCTGCTCAGCCCGACCGACCTGTTCTTCAGGGGCAAGGTCGCGGGATCCATGAACGTGATCCTGCAGAACGCGCAGGGCGCCTGCTTCATCAAGGACTTTATCGTCACGGTCGATTCGGGCGCGCTGCAAGCGAAGCTGACCGAACTGATGCCCGAGGAAAACCGAATCAAGGTTCGGGGCGCCGAACGCGCCATCGTGCTCACGGGCGAGATCAGTGACGCGCTGAAGCTCGACGACGTGATGAGCCTGGCCACCTCCTACGGCGACGGCAAGAAGGTGGTGAACCTGCTGCGTATCACATCGCCGCAGCAGGTCATGCTCGAAGTCAAGATCGCCGAAGTCAGCAAGACCTTGCTTGACAAACTCGGGTCGAGCATCGCCGCGCGCAGATTCACCAATGGCGGCGCCAATACCTATACGCTGATCTCCAGCTTCCTCAGCGGCGGTGGCGCATTCGCAGAAGCGCTCCGGGTCGGCAAGACGGCAATCTCGATCGACGGCCAGAAAGACGATGGCCTGGTGCGTGTCCTGGCCGAGCCCAACATCATGGCTATCAGCGGGCAGCAGGCCAGCTTCTTGTCGGGCGGCAAGATCTTCATCCCTGTGTCTCAAACCCAGATCGGCGGCTTCCCCACCATCACGCTAGAAGAAAAAGAGTTCGGCATCGGGGTGAAATTCACGCCCACGGTGCTGAACGGCGGCCGAGTCAATTTGAAGATGGTGTCCGAGGTTTCGGATCTGTCGCAGACGGGCTCACCTTTCACGACTGTCTCTGGTGTGACCTCGGTCCTGCCATCGCTCACCGTGCGCCGGGCCGACACCACGGTGCAGCTCAATGACGGACAGAGCTTCGTCATCGCCGGACTGATCAAGAACAACGTCACCGAAACGATCAAGCGCTTTCCGGGGCTCGGTGAAGTGCCGGTGGTGGGCGCGCTGGCTCGAAGCACCGAATTCCAGAACGACCAAACGGAACTACTGTTCGTGATCACGCCTCGGCTAGTGAAGCCACTAGCGGAATCGCCGCGTCTGCCGACGGACAACCACGTAGTGCCGAGTCGGGCCGAGGTCTATTTCAACGGCGCGCTCGAGAGTGCGACGCCGCCGGCCGATGCGCCGCCCCCCCTGTCACAGCAATAAGGAGTGCAAATCATGAAGACGCAGGCCCTCGCCATTCTGCTTGTCGTGCTGACGGCTGGTTGCCAGACCACGACCCCGAACTACGACGCGCGCTTCGGCGACTCGGTGCGCGATGCGAAGCGAAAGATGACCATCGATCCGGATGCCGGGAAGAAGAACTCCGACATGGCGGTCGGGATGGACGGGCGGGCCGGCCGCCAGACGGTCATCCGCTACCAGGACAGCTTCAAGGAGCCGCCGCCCGCGGTGAACGTTATCAACATTGGCGGTGCCATCGGCGGAGGCCGCTAGCCACCGAGTTCGTTGATTCATCAAACATCTACCGAAAGGAGTCTGATTATCGAGGACAGAAGTCGGAAACAACCTTCTATTACCATTTGATTAACTGTTTTTATAGGTGAATGTATGAAATCCATTGGCAATTTTTTCCGCGGTTTGGCGATTGAAGAAGACGGCGCACAAATCATCGAATACGCGCTCATCGTCGCGGTAGTTTCGCTCGGCCTCATTCTGCTGGTTCAAACCGGCCTCCTTGCAAACGGAGGCGCTTTCACCACATGGCTTGCTAACGTCGGCACTTGCCTCACTACCGGAACATGCCCCCCGGCAGGCGGCTGAAGTAACAGAGGGCGATGTCGACCACCCCATAGCAATCGACGTCGCCTTCACTTTGCATCGAAGGATACGGCCATGTTGTCCACGCGCATTCCGATGAGATCCCGCCAAGGTGGCGCGGTGATCATCACCACGGCACTCCTGCTTCTCTTCTTGCTCGGGTTCATGGGACTTGCTCTGGACTTCGGCCGTCTTTTCATCCTGAAGACCGAACTGCAGACCTCGATTGACAGTTGCGCACTGGCCGCGGTACAGGAACTCGACGGCGCATCGGACGCACTGACGCGCGCGACCAACGCGGGCTTGGTCGCAGGCAATCTCAACAAGATCAACTTCCAAGGCGAGACCGCTGCGGTGGCAGACGCGGAAGTGACGTTCAGCGATTCCCTGAACGGAACGTACAGCAAGACGTTTGCACCCATCGCCAATGCCAAGTACGCCAAATGCACCCATACCCGAGCCGGTGTCGAGCCCTGGTTGTTGGGGGCACTGACCGCGTTCAGTGGAGACTCGACCTACGGAGCGACCCGGGGTGCCTTCGCCGTCGGCGTCGCTACACGAAGTTCAGCCCAGAGTGCCTGCGCCATTCCAGTTCGGCTCAGGCCAAGGGACGCCAGCGACAAGACAAACTTCGGCCTCACGCCGGGCGAGTGGATCTCCACCCTCTACGACGAAAAGAGCAACAGCGCGACTGTCGAACCAGGTCATTTCGGATGGGTCAATCTCAATCCGGGCGTCAGTTCCAGTGCCCAGGCGATCAAGGACCAACTTCTGGGTAACGGCTCTTGCATCAGGACGGACGCCGGCCTCAGCACCACAGGTGCGAAATTCTCCGCGGCACTCGAGTGGAATTCCCGCTTCGGCCTCTACAAGAATGGCGCCGGCAGCCCGAAGATCACAGACGCGGCGCCGGATCTGACGGGCTATTCATACACGGCCACGAATTGGCCGAGCCGATCAGGTGCGGCATCCGATTTCCTCGCCAAGCGCGCCACCCATCGTTCGTACGGAAACACCGTAGACACGGTGAATGCCGGCGACGCCATCACGGGCCTAAACATCAAGGGCGGCTACAAGGACGGCGACATGGGAACCTACTCGGCGGGGCCGAGGGCCCTGGCCACCTACGGTGGCAGTCGCCGATTGGTCATGGCGCCCGTCATGGAGGCTTCGTCGGGGCCGATTGACGGCTGGGCGTGCGTGTTGATGCTGCACCCGATTGACAGTGTTCAGACCACCGTCTACCTCGAATACGTCGGCAATGCCGGCAGTCCCGGCAGCCCATGCACCAGTGGCGGACTGGCGGGTGGCGCCAGCGGTCCTCTGGTGCCGGTCCTGGTGCAGTAGGAGTGGACACGAAATGAAGAATGCACAAAAAGGCGTGGCACTGATCGAGTTCGCACTCGTGCTGCCCCTGCTGCTAATCCTGACCTTCATCGTGACCGAATTTGGCCGCGCGCTGTACCAGTACAACACCCTGGTCAAGGGTGCGCGCGATGCCGCTCGCTATCTGTCGGTCCAGAACCCGGGCAGCGGCATCGCCCAATCCAAGAATCTCGTGGTCTACGGCAGCCTTACGAACACCGGCAGCCCGCTCGCCTTCGGGCTCGCTCTGAACCAGGTGAAGGATCCCGTCTGGCAATTGGCCGGCGCCAGTCCCGTGATCAACACCGTCACCGTTCGCATTGCGGGTTGTGGCACTTCGGCGCCGCCTTGCTACAAGTTCGTGCCACTGGTCGTGAGCGCGTTCGGCTTGACCATTGGAGAAATCAACTTTGCCGACATCACCGCCACGATGCGGGCACCGCTATGAAGACACGCAAAAAGCAAGAGGGCGCCACGATCGTTGAGTTTGCGCTGGTCCTCTTGATCTACCTGACCTTCGTGCTTGGAATCATCGACTTCTCCCGCATGCTCTGGACATGGAACGCCGCCAATGAAGCCACCCGCTGGGGCGCGCGAGTTGCCGTGGTTTGCGACCGCGGCGCGGGCGTGGTGCTTTCAAAAATGCAGACCTTCCTTCCGCAATTGACGGCCGCCAATGTCGTTGTCGACTGGTACGACGCCGCCGGCAATGTCAGTGCCGCTTGCACCTCCGCAAGCTGCAGCGCGGTGAACGTCCGCATCGTGAACCTCGACTATCAATGGGTGTCGCCGATCGCCGGAGCTGCGGCTGCGAGGGCACCGATCCCGATGCCAGGCTTCTCCACCTATTTGCCGCGCGAGATCATGGGCCAGGATCCAGGCAGTGCGGCCGTCTGCTCCTGAATCAACAAAGATCAACATGAAAATTGCCATCATCTCGCCCAATCGGACCCATCTAGACGAGATGGACCGCGTGCTCCGGGCCCGCGCGCACACCGTGTTGCTGTTCGACGGCGGCAAGAGCCGGATGCGGACCGTCGCGGAGCAGGAGCAGCCCGACCTTTTGCTGGTCGACGGCATGTGCTGCGATCCGAATGAACTGACGATGGTCGAGCACGTCACGACGCACCACCCGCGTACCGCGGTCGTGCTGCTTTGTGCGAGCCACACGCCCGAGTTCCTGCTCAATTCGATGCGCGCGGGTGTGCGTGAGGTGCTCCCGTCGCCTGCGACAGCAAGCGCTCTCGAAGCCGCGATCGATCGCGTGGCTGCCAAGCTCGCGGGTGCGCAGGGGCAGTCGACCGGCAAAGTTCTCGCCCTCGTGCCGTGCAAGGGCGGCAGCGGCGCGACTTTCCTGGCGACCAACCTGGCCTTTCAGCTGAGCGAGCACAGCTCGGTGCTGCTTATCGACCTGAACTTGCAGTTCGGCGATGCGCTGGCCTTCGTGAGTGACGAGAAGCCGAACTCCACACTCGCGGACGTCGCACGCGACATCGGCCGCCTCGATGCCTCGTTCCTCGCAGCCAGCGCCGTCGCAATCACACCCAACTTCCGCCTGCTTGCGGCACCCGAGGATCCGTCGAATGCCATGGAAGTGAAGCCGGAGCACATCGATGCGATCCTGAACCTCGCCGTTCTGCAGTACGACTTCGTGCTGCTCGACATGGCGCGGACGCTCGACACGCTGTCGATCCGCGCGCTCGACCGCGCACACCGCATCTACCCGGTGCTGCAGGCCGGCCTGCCGGACCTGCGAAATGCGGCCAAGCTGCTCGGTGTCTTCAAGTCCCTCGGCTACGCGCCGGACAAGATCGAATTGATCGTCAATCGCTTCGAGAAGAGCAGCGAGATCGGCTCGAAAGAGGTGCGGCGGTCGCTCGGCGGCATCGCGCAGCGCACGATTCCGGACTCACCGAAGGAGGTCGCCGCCGCGATCAATCGCGGCGCTCCACTCGCGCAGATATCCCGCGCGAACCCAATCGTGAAAAGCCTCGCCGAGATGGCGTCGGCACTGGCGCCTCGGGACGAGGAGAGCCCCAGCTTCTTCCACCGGCTGTTCGGCCGGGCCTGACCTCGAAAGCACACCATGTCCTTGCGCGAAAAACTCAACGTGGTCGCAGCCGAGGCAGCCGCAAGCTCCGCATTGCATCTCGCTGCCGATCCCGGCCTGGCCGGAACCTCGGATGCCTACAAGATTCTCAAGGGCCGCCTGCACCTGAAGCTGCTGGAGAAGTTCGACCTTGCCTCGCTCGATACTCTGGCGCCCGACGCGCTGCGCCAGGAGATCGCGACGATGGTCGGTCGCCTGCTGCAGGAAGATCAGGCCGCCGTCAACGAGGCCGAGCGGCGTACGCTGATCCGCGATATCCAGCATGAGATGCTCGGCTTCGGGCCGATCGAATTGCTGATGGTCGATCCGACGGTGTCCGATATCCTCGTGAACAGATTCGACCAGATCTATGTCGAACGCCTCGGGCGGCTGGAGCTGACCCCGATCACCTTCACCGACGAGAAGCACCTGCTGCGGATCATCGACAAGATCGTGTCTTTCGTGGGGCGACGCATCGATGAATCGAGCCCCATGGTGGATGCGCGACTCCCCGACGGCTCGCGCGTGAACGCAGTGATCCCGCCCGTGGCACTCGATGGGCCAATGATGTCGATTCGCCGCTTCGCCCACAAGCCGCTCAAGATGAGCAACTTGGTGCAGGACCTCAAGAGTCTCACACCAGCGATGGCCTCGATGCTCGAAGGGCTGAGCAAGGCCAAGGTCAACATGATCATTTCGGGCGGCACCGGCGCCGGCAAGACGACATTGCTGAACATCCTCTCGGGCTACATCCCGGAATCGGAACGGGTCGTAACGATCGAGGACGCGGCCGAGCTGCAGATGCAGCAGCCGCATGTGGTGCGCATGGAAACACGCCCGATGAACATCGAGGGCAAGGGGGAGATCACGCAGCGCGCCCTGGTTCGCAACGCGCTGCGCATGCGGCCCGATCGCATCGTGATCGGCGAGGTGCGCGGCGCCGAGGCGGTCGACATGCTGCAGGCCATGAACACCGGCCACGAAGGCTCGCTGACAACCATCCATGCGAATACGCCGCGGGACGCTCTCTCGCGGCTCGAGAACATGATCGGCATGGCAAACCTCAACCTGCCGCACAAGGCCGCTCGCCAGCAGATCGCCTCGGCCATCACCGTGGTCGTCCAGGCGCTGCGCATGACGGACGGCAAGCGCAAGATCACGAGCATCCAGGAGATCACCGGGATGGAGGGCGAGATCATCAGCATGCAGGAAATCTTCGCCTACCGTCAGACCGGTGTCGGCGCAGAGGGCCAAGTGGAAGGTTATTTCCATGCGACCGGCGTGCGGCCGAAATTCACCGAGCGGCTGCGCTCCTTCGGCGTGGCGTTGCCCGATGCGCTGTTCGATCCGACCAAGCAGTACCAGTGAGGCCAGGCCATGCAACAGTCCATCACAGGCAATTCGTTCATCATGATCGCTGTGCTGGTCTTCGTCGCGGTGCTGCTGCTGCTCGAAGGCCTGTATCTGATGTGGAAGTCTTATAAGGGCCCTGAGGCCCGGCAGCTCGAAAAGCGCCTACGGGCCCTGTCGGGTTCGCGCGACACGACGCAGCAGGCGAAGCTCCTCAAGGAGCGCATGCTCAGCGAGGTGCCGGCGCTGCAGCGCTGGCTGCTGCGGGTGCCCCGCGCGCGGGAGCTGGACCGGTTGATCCTGCAGTCAGGCCTCGAGTGGACAGTCTCAAAGCTGCTCCTCGGCTGTGCCTCGCTGAGCGTGATCGGGTTTGCAGTTGTCGTGAAAGTGGTGCATCAGCCTGAAGCGTTCGGACTGGTGGCGGGTGTGGCGTTTGCCTTGATACCCCTTGCGTATGTAAGCCACTGCCGCTCACGCCGCTTGCGGCGCCTCGAGGTGCAGTTGCCGGATGCGCTTGACCTGCTGACACGCGCGCTGCGCTCCGGGCATGCCTTCTCTTCGGGCCTGCAAATGATCGGCGAAGAAATGGTCGATCCGATCGCGGCGGAGTTTCGCACCGTGCACGACGAAGTCAATTTCGGTGTTTCTCTGACGCAGGCCTTGGCGAACCTGAGCGAACGCATTCCCATCACGGATCTGCGCTACTTTGTTGTTGCGGTACTGATTCAACGCGATTCAGGTGGCAACTTGACCGAGGTACTCGGCAATCTGAGCCGTCTCATTCGAGAGCGCCTCAAGTTGCACGCCAAGGTACGCGTGCTCTCGGCCGATGGACGGCTCTCTGGTTGGATCATCGGGCTGCTGCCGTTCGCGCTCGCCGGTGGGCTGAATCTGCTCAATCCAAAGTTCATGTCCAGCCTGTGGACGGACCCGATCGGCATCACGATTATCAAGTACATGCTTGTGATGATGGCGATCGGCGCGCTCATCCTCCGGCACATTGTTCGCATTCGAGTCTAGGAGCGTCTCATGATGATCATGTCTGCGCTGGTCTTCCTGGCCGTCACACTCGGCCTTGCAGGCTTGTACTTGTGGTGGATGCCCTCGGAGGCCGAGCGGCGGCTGCAGGCGCTGGCCCCTGCGCTCGACACTTCATGGACCGAGACAGTCGTGAAGCTCGTCGGGCCGTTCGCGCAGCTTTCCTCGCCGACGGGCGAAGAAGAAGCGAGCCCGCTGCGGCTCAAGTTCCTCAATGCCGGAATCCGGCACCGCGATGCGAGCCTGATTTTTTTTGGGTTGAAGAGCTTGTTGCCGGTGCTTTTTGCGGGCGTTGCGTTCATCGTCGTTCGCGCGACCAGGCAGGCCGAGGGAATGAATTTGGTCTTCTGGCCCATGATGGCCGCGCTCATTGCGTGCTATCTGCCCAACGCTTACCTCCGCTTGCGCTCGAAGGCCCGCAGGCGCGAGATCTTCGAGAACTTTCCGGACGCTGCAGACCTGATGCTGGTCTGCGTCGAGGCGGGGTTGGGTCTTGACGCAGCACTCACGAAAGTGACGGAGGAAATTCGCATCAAGAGTGAAGCGCTGGCTCAGGAGTTGCACTGGACAAACCTGGAGATGCGAGCGGGAAGCGAACGGGACAAGTCGCTGCGCAATCTCGCGCTGCGCACTGGTGTCGAAGAGATTGCGACGTTTGCCACGATGCTGTCACAAGCAGACCGGTTCGGTACCAGCATTGGTGACTCGCTGCGGGTGTTTTCCGACGACTTGCGGCACAAGCGCCAAGTACGCGCCGAAGAGTTGGCGGCGAAGATCCCGACCAAGATGCTCTTTCCACTCGTCCTGTTTATTTTTCCGTCTATCCTTGCGGTGATCATCGGCCCGGCGGTGATCCAAGTCATCAGGACAATGATGCCAATGATGACAGGTACGAACTGAAGCAATCGGCCATTGCAGAGCAGATGACTGCTAGATGCATCACTTCACTTCGACCCAGGCGGGAGCGTCGTGATCATTGTTGAATTCTCTGAAGCTGGGAAAGCTGACACCATGACCAAGCGAGACATAGTACTGGACACGTTATTGCGGATTGCTGCGGCACTGGGCTATTCTGTATTTGTATATCGCATCGTATCGGCCCAGCTCCAGACGCCAAATATTGTCCTGACGACATTGCTCATTGCCGAAACGTTAGCGTTAGGACTCATCATCTTCAGCAGAAGAACGGACACCCGTGTCTATTCACTCTCTGCAATGACATCGACCTTTGCCGCCACGTTCTACTTCTTGTTCATTCAACTGGAAGGTGGCACTGTGCTGGTGCCCAGATGGCTTTCAGAGGCGCTCATTTTGAGCGGGATGGGCCTCCAAGTCGCCGCGAAGATCTGCCTCGGACGCAACTTTGGCCTGTTGCCAGCGCTTCGAGGTGTCGTGACAAACGGCCCCTATCGATTGGTGCGGCATCCCATTTACCTTGGGTACTTTGTCACCCATGTTGGCTATCTGCTCAATGTCTTCTCAATCTGGAACCTTTCCATACTGACGCTGCTGTACATTTTTCAATTCATCCGGATGATCAACGAGGAGAAGGTCTTGATGCAGTCTGCCGCGTACCGCGAGTACATGGCGCGAGTGTCAAAGAGGTTTATTCCATTCCTTGCGTGAGAGCCGCATGATCCCGGAGTTAGGACTGGTTAGCTCCAGCGTGTGATGGATGGACAGTCGCGATCACCTTGAGCACTTGTTCGGCAGCACGTCTCGGATGACTTGCGTCGCAAGTGCAAGCCAGTGTGGAGATGCTGGCGGCCAAAGCGCCGGCCAGAATGCTCGCCGTTGGCGCTGGGCATCTTCCCGTCGATGCTCATGGTCATCCTCGGCCCGGCGGCGATCCAGGTCATCCGCACGATCCTCGTCGACAGGCTTATACTAACTCGCGTTCAAAGATATAGAAGTTATCCATTTGAACCCGGTCATTGAATGGGTTCGCGTAGGATTGGATTCGAGGGCGACGAGTCCGTTGGTCAGGGTGCTCTCGACGGCGTCCAGATTGGCGAAGACGTGGTTGGCGAAGCAGTCCTCGCGCAGCGACTCCCACAAGTGCTCGGCGGGGTTCAGCTCCGGGCTGTACGGGGGCAGGAAGATCACGCGCATGTTCTGCGGCACGGCGAGATCACCGGCGATGTGCCAGCCTGCTTGATCCATGACCATCACGATGAATTCCGCGGCGTGGCGCTGCGCGACCTCGCTCAGGAACAGCGACATTGTCTCGGCGCTGACCCAGGGCAGCACGAGGCTGTCCAGCACGCCGTCGTGCGGGCTGACGGCGCTGAAGGCGTAGATGTACTTGCGCTCCAGTCGCGCACCGACCACCGGGCGTGTGCCGTGAGGTGCCCAGCAGCGCCGAGGGCTGCCCAACAAGCCGAATCGGCCTTCGTCCTGGAACATCAGGCGCACTTGGCGCCCACGTTCAGCCTGGCGCTCGACCTCTTGGCGTACCGTGCGGCGCAGTTTTTTTAAAGGCGGCCTGCGCCGCCACGTCTGCCTTGGGGTGCCGTGGGCGCGGCACCACCTTGCGCCAACCGTGGCGATCCAGAAGCCGGTAGACCGTAGAGGGGGCCACCTGCTTGCCCAGTTGTTCCTGGTAGGCCTGCTGGATCTCCGCCACCGTCAGCATGCCGCCCGCCTCGGCACGCTTGACGAATGGCGCCAGAAGTTGCTGCTCTTGCTCTGGGCTGAGGTGTTGGTGATGCCTGCCGCCACGCCCGCGCAGCTCGAAGATGGCATCTCCCTCCTTCGACCAGCGCGAGTGCAAGACATGCACCGTCGCTGTGGACCAGCCCAGCAACTCGGCGATCTGCGCGGCTGAACTGCCCAGCGTCGCACGGATGAGCACGCACTGGATGCGCTGGTACTCCGCATGACTGCCGGCTCGCTTGAGCCGCTCCGCCAGGCGCTCAACAGTCGGCCTATCACCCACGATCAATGTCTTCATCCACGACTCCTTGAAGTTCGTGGAATGACATGATATCTAATCTATTGAACGCGAGTTGGTATTAGACAGAGCGCGGTTTAGCTGGGCAGTTGGTCGAGCTGGTGCTTTACTGCATAGCAATAGAGCTCGAGGCGGTTCGTGACGTCCAGTTTCTGATAGATCGACGTCAGGTGGTTGCGCAGCGTGTGCTCCGTGATGAAGAGCTGGTTCGCCAGCGCCTTGTTCGACGCGCCGCTGCCCTGAACGACCGCGACGATGATCTTGCGCTCCTTGCATGTCAGACTGGCCTGCTTCTCCGCTTCCGGGTCGTGCCGGGGGCTCTGCCGGGTCGCCATGAATTCCGAGAACACCCGGCTCATCGTCTCGGCGTCCATGCAGAGCTCGCCGCGATGGACCCGCTCGATCGCCCGCAGCACCTGCTCGGCGGAGGCATCCTTGCGCAGGACACCGCGGGCGCCTTGCAGGACCGCCATGTCCAGGGTCTTCTGCCCACGTTCACCGGTCAGGATCAGGGCGCGTGACGCGGAGTTCGACAGCAGTCCCGGCAGGATGTCGAGGGCGCTCTTGCCGTCGAGGTCGAGGTCCAGAAGGATGACGTCGGGCGTCAGCTGCCCGACCTGCTCCAGGGCCTCCTCGCAGTTCCTGGCCGTGCCGACCACCTGCATGCGCGGCTTCTCGCCGTCGATCAGCTTGGACAGGCCCCACAGCATGGTCTGGTGATCGTCCACCACCATGACGCCGATCGGTTTTGTCGCTGGTTGCATCTTCCGCCTCCTTACATGGGTATTTCGACGTGCACCGATGTGGCGCCGCCCGTGCTGCGCTGGACACTCGCGTTGCCGCCCAGGGCGCTGGCGCGCTCGCAGATCGAGCGCGGCAGGAATTCCATCGCGAGCGTGCCGTCGGCCTCGTTCTCGATCTCCACCCTGAGCAGGCCGTCGGCGCAGGCCAGCCTGACGGCGCCGCAGTGCGCGAGGGTGTGCTTGCAGATGTTGTTGAGGCCCTCGCGCACGATCTGCAGGATCTCCGCCGCCATGCGGTCGTTCACGTTGAGCTCGCCCTCGACGCAGACCGCGATGTCGATGCCGTAGAAGTCGCGCACCTGCGCTGCCTGTTGCCGCAGCACCATCAGCACCGCCTGTTCCGACCGGTCCAGCCCGTTGCGCACCGCGCCCGCGTAGCGGCGCAGGTCGCCGATGACCCGGGCGGCCATGTCCTGCAGCTTGTCGAGGTCCTCGACCAGCGGGTTGTCGGCGCTGGCCTTGTTGCGCAGCGCGCTGAGGCCCATCTTCAATCCGATGTAGGGCTGGATGGCGGTGTCGTGAAGGTCCAGCGCGATCTTCAGCCGCTCCTGCGATGCCGCGTCCGAGGCCATGCGGTCGAGCAGCTCGATGCTCTCGACCACCGGAAAGGCCTGGGCGACCACGTGCCCCAGGAACAGGGCATCGGGGCGGCGGAACGCGCCGCATCGGGAGAGGACGAACAGCCGGCCGTCGCTCTTGCGCAGGTGGACGGGCACGCTGATGAAGGCGCCGGCTTCCAGCAGCTCCGCCAGGCCGTCGCATGCCGGGTGCGTCTCTTTCGTCCACCGCCCCTTCTCGCCGTCGTAGGTCGCCGCGCCGCCGAAGGCCGGCAGACGGGGCCAGCGTGAGCGCCGGTAGATCACCGCTCGATGGGGCGCGAGCGCCATCAGGAGCGCGGCCAGTTCCGGCGCGATCCGCGCGGCCTGAGGCGAACGATGCGCATCGCCTTGGCGGATGGTGCGCAGCGAGCAGGCGCCGGATTCCTTGTCCCGCACGACCAGCAGGCAGGTGTTGCTGTGCAGGAAAAAGCGCTGGATCTTTTCCAGGATGCCAGTGACGGTGTGGTCGACCCCGAAGCGCGGATTCGACAGCCGGCTGACGGCGCGCAGCAGCGCCAGCCGGCGCTTGAGCTCTACCTTGGAGCGGCCCCAGTAAATGATCATGTAACCGAGCGCCAGGATGAAGGTGGACCGCAGCAGCAGGCGGGGCAGGTCCTGCGCCGTGGCGGAGCCCATGCCGCAGGCCGCGAAAAGAGCGACCGAGGCCAGGGTCACGCGCGCACCTTCCTCGAAACCCCAGCGGAAGGAGGAGGTGAGGATGGCAAAGAAAAAGAACAGGAAGAAGGGGCTGTGGACGCCGTCCGTCAGCAGCACGATCAGCGCATACCAGCAGATGTCCAGCCAGTGGATCACCCGGCTTTGGGAGAGCGGCGCCTCCAGCTCGGAGTAGACGTACACCACCAGGCTGTGCAGGACGTAGCTGCAGAAGAGCAGCCACGTGGACCCGCCAACGCCTCGCAGGCTGGCCGGATCGACGAAGACCACGAGGAGCGCGGAGACGGAGAGCACCAGCCGCATCCTCGCCACCATGCAGGCGTCGGCGGCATCGGCCGCCAGGCTCGTGTCAATCTCGTTCTTCTTTTCCTGCCCCGCTACCCGCATCCGCTGTTCTCCTCGCGGCGCATGCGCCACGTTTCAATGTGAAAAGATCACATGCAGGTTACTACTTTGGTAAGCAAATGCATACGCGGCCAACCCTTGGTAACGCGTTTCGTGCGAAAGATCACACGCCGCAGGGGGCGGCGTCGGTTTGGATGTGCATCGATGTCGAATGCACAACGATGGATGTGCATTCGACAGCAAGAGGAGCCGCTGCCTCAGCCTCGGTAGCGTCCCGCCATCAGCCCGATCACCTCGCCGAACACCGCATTCCCCGCCGACCCCGCCAGCTCCAGCACATGGCTGCGGCTGTAGTACGGACTCAGGTCCAACCCCACGCCGATGCCCGCGATGCCGATGCGACCGGCCTGCTCGTGCCGCGCCACCACGTCCTGCAGGTGGTGGTCGAGGTAGTGGGCGTCGTTGGCGAGGTTCGTGGCGCTGTCCATCGGCGAGCCGTCGGAGAGCACGAGCAGCAGCTTGCGTTCCTCGGCGCGTGCCTCGAGGCGCGCGCAGGCCCAGTCCACCGCTTCGCCGTCGATGCCTTCGCGGAACAGGTCGGCCTTGAGCAGGGCGGCAATCGACGGGCGCGCCCGGCGCCAGGGCGTCTCGGCGCTCTTGAAGACCATGTGGCAGCGCTCGTTGAGGCGGCCCGGGTGCGCCGGCCGGCCGGCGCGCAGCCAGTCGCGCTGCGCCCGCCCGCCGTTCCAGGCGCCGGTGGTAAAGCCGAGGATCTCGCTGGCCACGCCGGTCTGCTCCAGCGCGCGCGCCAGCACGTCGGCCAGCATCGCCACCGATTCGGCATGCGCCTTCATGGAGCCCGAGCAGTCGATGAGAAGGCTCACGACGCAGTCGGCCACCGGCTCCAGGCGCTCCGTGCGGAACAGCCGCCGTTCGGTGGGGGAGGCGACCAGCTGGGCCAGGCGGCGGCCGTCGATGTGGCCTTCCTCCTGCGCGCCGTCCCAGCCTTCGCGCTGCGGCTCGGCCAGCAGGGCGCGCAGCTCGCGCGCGAGCCGGGCGATGTTGATGCCCTGCGCGGCGACGCGCCGGTCCAGCGTCTCGCGCAGCTCGGCCAGCAGCTCCCGGCGCACCAGCGATGCGGCCTCGTGCTCGCGGTCGTAGGCAGTGGTGAAGACGCGGTAGACAACGCCTTCGCCCTCCAGCAGCGCGCTGCGGCCCGAGTCGGCGGTGGCGAAGCGCTCGACGATTTCGCGGTCCATGTCGGCGACGAGGCTGAAGACGCTGCGCTTGTCGTCCGGCTCGGCATCGGAGTCGTCCTGGCCTTCCTCCCCCTCGCCGGCGGCATGCAGCATCGCAGCGACGGTGCCTGCGATGGCGCGCGCATGCACGGCATAGGCGGCCTGGTCCGCACGCTCGCGGCGCAGGCCTGCGAGCGCATGGCCGATCAGCGGCGAGAGCGCGAAGCGCGTGGCTTCCAGCATGTCCTCGGTCTCTTCCACCACCTGCTGGCCGGTCACGCGCGCGCGGCAGATCTGCGCAACGGCATAGAGCAGCAGCCCGCGCGCGGTATCGGTCAGGCCGGAATGGTGGAAGGAGAGGGACCACTGTTCATGGCGATGCCGCAGGTTGCGCTGCATGCCCGGCATGGCCTCGGGCGCGAGCGACTCCACGCGGAACTGCTCCAGCATCTCGAACAGCATGCGCTCGACCGGCTCCTCGGGGCGCAGGCGCTCGTGCAGGGCGGCGTCCGATGCGCGCAGGCGCAGCGCAAGCCCGTCGGCCGCGCCGCGGAAGGAGGCGAAGTCATCGCTCTCCGGCGAGGGATGCAGGTGCGGCGCGTACCAGGGCAGGGGCTGGCGGCCGCGGTGCAGGCGACGGCCGCGGAAATGCAGATCGCCCTCGCCGCTGAAGGCGCGCACCAGGCCTGCGCAGAGCTCATCGACCTGCTGCGCGTGCCGGACTTTCTGTTGCGCGTCGGTCACGGAGCGAGCCTCAGGAGCCCGACAGCTGGTGCGATTCCTTCAGCTCCAGGTCGAAGCAGCGCTGGAAATACTCCGCCACCAGCGGCCGCTCGGCCTCGTCGCACTTGTTGACGAAGGAGAGGCGGAAGGCCAGCGCCGGGTCGCGGAAGATCTCCACGTTCTCGGCCCAGGTGATCACGGTGCGCGGCGACATCAGCGTCGACAGGTCGCCGGCCGCGAAGCCCTTGCGCGTGAGCTCGGCCACCGCCACCATCGCGCGCACCCTGTCGTGGCCGGCTTCGCTCTGCATCGAGGGCACGCGTGCCTGCACGATCGCGATCTCCTCCTCGGCCGGCAGGTAGTCGAGCGAGGCGACGATGTTCCAGCGGTCGATCTGCGCATGGTTGAGCCGCTGCGCGCCGTGGTAGAGGCCGTTGAGGTTGCCCAGGCCCACGGTGTTGGCGGTGGCGAACAGGCGGAAGGAGGGATGCGGGTGCAGCACCCGGTTCTGGTCCATCAGCGTGAACTTGCCACCCTGCTCCAGGATGCGCTGGATGACGAACATCACGTCGGGCCGGCCCGCGTCGTACTCGTCGAAGATCAGCGCCACCGGCCGCTGCAGCGCCCAGGGCACGATGCCTTCCTGGAACTCCGTCACCTGCTGGCCCTCGCGCAGCACCACCGCGTCCTTGCCCACCAGGTCGAGGCGGTTGATGTGCCCGTCGAGGTTGAGCCGCACGCAGGGCCAGTTCAGCCGCGCTGCCACCTGCTCGATGTGGGTCGACTTGCCGGTGCCGTGCAGGCCCTGCACCATCACTCGGCGGTCGCGCATGAAGCCGGCGAGGATGGCCAGCGTCACGTCGGGGTTGAAGCGGTAGACCGCGTCGATCTCGGGTACATGGTCGTCGCGCTCGGCGAAGGCGGGCGCCATCAGGTCGCTGTCGATGCCGAAGACCTCGCGCACGCTCAGCAGGCGCTCGGGTTTGAGGGAAGCGATGTCGGTCATGTCGGTGCTTTCGTCAGGCCTGTGCCCGGTCTTCGCCTTCGGTATCGGCATCGATGCGCGACAGGGCGAGCGCGGCGCGCTGCAGCGCGGGCAGCAGCTTCTTCGCCTTCTCGGCATCGAGGCGCATCACCGGCGCCTGCACCGCGATGCACAGGTTGGAAGGCCCGCTCTCGTTGGGCACCAGGGCGGCGATGCACAGCAGCCCGGGCAGGAACTCCTCGTTGTCGAAGGCATAGCCGTCCTTGCGGACCCGCTGCACCTCGTGCTCCAGCGCGTCGAGCCCGGTCAGCGTCTTGGGCGTGTAGGCCTCCAGCTTGGCGTTGGCCAGCAGGCGCCGGCGCTGCGCCGGGCTCATCTGCGCCAGGAAGACCTTGCCGCTGGCCGAGCAGTGCACCGGCACGCGCGAGCCCGGATGCAGGTAGAAGCGCAGCGGCGCCGCGGTCTCCACGCGGTCCAGGTACACCACCTCGCTGCCGGAGAGGGCGGTGAGATTGCAGCTCTCGCCGATCTCTTCCACCAGCTGGCGCAGTACCGTGTGGCGCGCGCCGTGGTGGCTGTCGTTGAGCAGCAGGTTCTCCGCCAGCCGCCGCAGCCGCGTGCCGATGCCGTAGAGCCGGCTGTCGCCCGCGCGCTGCAGCAGGCCCGCGCTTTCCAGCTGCTGGAGCATGCGGTGCAGCGTGGGCTTGGGCAGGCCGGTGGCTTCCACCAGGTCCTGCAGCGCATAGCGCTGGTCCTTGGCGGCGATCACCTCCAGCAGCGCGAACAGGCGCATCGTGGGCGTGTCGCCGTTCAGCTCGGCGGTCTCGGGGTTCAGGCCATTGACGACTTTCATGGCCCGGATCATAGTCCTTTCAACAAAAAACGGGACAAAGCGTACCGATTTTTGAAATTTGTTGACGCAAGCCCAACCGAGGCCTATATTTCGACAACACGAATTCCGGAACCACTCGTTCCAACTTTCGAGAACCCAGCGACCTTCGCCGACCCAAGAGACCTTCGCAGAGCAAGCAACCCCGCATACACGCCCGCCCGCACCCCGTTACCGGCGTGCAGAAGATGACGCCCTCCGGGGCCTTCGTCGAGACCCTGGTCGCCAACGGCGTGACCGACATGTTCGGAATCATGGGCTCGGCCTTCATGGATGCGATGGACATCTTCGCGCCCGCAGGCATCCGCCTGATCCCGGTGGTGCACGAGCAGGGCGCCGGCCACATGGCCGACGGCTATGCGCGCGTCTCGGGCCGCCACGGCGTGGTGATCGGGCAGAACGGCCCCGGCATCAGCAACTGCGTGACCGCCATCGCGGCGGCTTACTGGGCGCACAGCCCGGTGGTGATCGTCACGCCCGAGACCGGCACCATGGGCATGGGCCTGGGCGGCTTCCAGGAGGCCAACCAGCTGCCGATGTTCCAGGAGTTCACCAAGTACCAGGGCCACGTGAACAACCCCAAGCGCATGGCCGAGTACACCGCGCGCTGCTTCGACCGCGCCATCTCCGAGATGGGCCCGACCCAGCTCAACATCCCGCGCGACTACTTCTACGGCGAGGTCGAGTGCGAGATCCCGAAGCCCATGCGCGTGGAGCGCGGCTCGGGCGGCGAGAACAGCCTGGCCGCCGCGGTCGAGCTGCTGGCCACTGCCAAGTTCCCCGTCATCCTCTCGGGCGGCGGCGTGGTGATGGGCGATGCGGTCGAGGAATGCAAGGCCCTGGCCGAGCGCCTGGGCGCGCCGGTGGCCAACGGCTATCTGCGCAACGACTCCTTCCCGGCCAGCCATCCGCTGTGGGCCGGCCCGCTGGGCTACCAGGGCAGCAAGGCCGCGATGAAGCTGATGGCGCAGGCCGACGTGGTGCTCGCGCTGGGCTCGCGCATGGGCCCCTTCGGCACGCTGCCGCAGCACGGCATGGACTACTGGCCCAAGGAGGCCAAGATCATCCAGGTCGAGGCCGAGCACACCAACCTGGGCCTGGTGAAGAAGATCACCGTCGGCATCCACGGCGATGCCAAGGCCGTGGCCAAGGCGCTGCTCGCCCGCCTGGCGGACCGCAAGCTCGCCTGCGACGCGACCAAGGCCGAGCGCGCCGCGAAGATCAAGGAAGAGAAGGCCGCCTGGGAGAAGGAGCTCGACGGCTGGACGCATGAGCGCGACCCCTACAGCCTCGACATGATCCAGGAGGCCGAGAAGGAAGGCGGCAAGTGGCTGCACCCGCGCCAGGTGCTGCGCGAGCTCGAGAAGGCGATGCCGCCGCGCGCCATGGTCTCCACCGACATCGGCAACATCAACGCGGTGGCCAACAGCTACCTGCGCTTCGAGGAGCCGAGGAGCTTCTTCGCGCCCATGAGCTTCGGCAACTGCGGCTACTCGCTGCCCACCATGATCGGCGCCAAGCTGGCCGCGCCCGACCGCCCCGCCATCGCCTACGCGGGCGACGGCGCCTGGGGCATGAGCATGGTCGAGATCATGACCTGCGTGCGCCACGACATCCCGGTCACCGCGGTGGTCTTCCACAACCGCCAGTGGGGCGCGGAGAAGAAGAACCAGGTCGACTTCTACAACCGCCGCTTCGTCGCCGGCGAGCTCGACAACCAGAGCTTCGCGGGCATCGCCAAGGCGATGGGCGCCGAGGGCATCGTGGTCGACCGGCTGGAGGACGTGGGCCCCGCGCTCAAGAAGGCGGTGGACATGCAGATGAACCAGGGCAAGACCACCGTGATCGAGGTCATGTGCACGCGCGAGCTGGGCGACCCGTTCCGCCGCGATGCGCTGGCCAAGCCCATCCGCCACCTCGACAAGTACAAAGACTTCGTTTGAGCACGGGCCGAAGCAGCGACATGGCTTCAGCCGCACTGCAGCTCGCGACGGAAGAACCCGCCCACCCCCGGCTCGACGCCCTGGTCGCCCAGGCGCGCGAGCGGGCAAAGGGCCGGCGGGTGCGCGTCGGGCTGGTCCACCCGTGCGATGCGGCGGCGCTCGACGCAGCCGCGCGCATCCGTGGCGAGGAACTCGCGCAGCCGGTGCTGATCGGCCCGCGCGAGGGCATCCTGCGGGCCGCCGGTGCGGCCGGCGTCGATGCCGACGACTTCGAGATCATCGACTGCAGCGACACCGCCGACCAGAGCGCGCACCGCGCCGTCGCGATGGCGCGCCAGGGCGTGGTGGGCGCGCTGATGAAAGGCTCCCTGCACACCGACGAGCTGATGTCGGCCGTGGTCGACAAGACCATCGGCCTGCGCGGCGAGACGCGCATCAGCCATCTCTTTCTGTTCGACCTGCCGCGCTATCCCAAGCTGCTGGGGCTGGCCGATTGCGTGGTCAACATCGCGCCTTCGCTGGACGCCAAGCGCGACATCCTGGGCAACGCGATCGCGCTCCTGCGCAAGCTGGGGATCACGCAGCCCAAGGTCGGCATCGTGGCCGCGGTGGAGACGGTGAACCCGGCCATTCCGGCCACCGTCGACGCGCAGGCGCTGGTGGCGATGGCACGCGCCGGCGCCTGGCCCGGCGCGCTGGTCGAAGGCCCCTTCGGCTTCGACAACGTGATCTCCGCCCAGGCCGCGCAGATCAAGAAAATGGAGTCGCGCGTGGCCGGCGATGCCGACCTGCTGCTGGTGCCCGACCTCAACGCCGGCAACATGCTCTACAAGAGCTTCACCTACATCGGCGGCGGCGAATGCGCCGGGCTGGTGCTGGGCGCGCGCGTGCCGATCGTGCTGACCTCGCGGGCGGATTCGCTGCCTTCGCGCATCGCCTCGGTGGCCCTGGCGGTGCTCGGCGCGCAGGACCCGAATTAGCGGCTAGCGCGCACCGGCCAGGCAGTAATCGATGAAACCCTGCATCGTGCGCCCCGGCCGCCGCTCCCGATGCAGCACGATCGAGAGCGCGCGCGAGTTCTTCGGCATCGTGGTCTTCAGCTCGACCAGCGAGCCCTCGGCCAGCGCATCCGCCACCGCGTAGCGCGACATGCACCCGATGCCCACGCCCGAGGCCACCACACGCTTGATGGCGTGGCTGCTGCCGAGCTCCAGCTCGATGTTGAGCGGCCCGAGGCGCCGGCCGAGCCAGTCGTTCGTGGCCTCGCGCGTGCCCGAGCCTTCCTCGCGCAGCACCCAGGCGGCCTCGGCCAGCTCGCGCGCGCCCACCATCTTGCCCGCCAAGGGGTGGGTGGGGGCAGCCACGATCGCCATCTCGTCGCTGAGCCAGCGGCGCACCGCCAGGTCGGGGTGCGTCTGCCGGCCCTCGATGAAGCCGACATCGGCGTCGAAGCCGACCACCGCCGCGATCACGTCGGCAGTGTTGCCGATGATCAGCCGCGCCCGCGCCTGCGGGTTGTTCTGCTTCCAGCGCAGCACGATCTCCGGCAGCAGGTACTCGCCCGTGGTGAAGCTGGCCGCGATGCGCAGCGGCGTCTGCTGGTCGGTGAAGAACATGGCTTGCACCTCCGCCGCCTGGTCCACCAGCGAGACCGAGCGGGCGAGCAGCGCACGGCCGTTCTCGTTGAGCACCAGGCGGCGGCCGATGCGGTCGAACAGCTGCGCGCCGAGGGCGGCCTCCAGGTCGGCCAGCGCGGCGCTGGCGGCCGACTGCGAGCGCGCCACGCGGCCGGCCGCGGCGCGGGTCGAGCCCTCGCGCGCGGTGGCCGCAAAGACTTCGAGCTGGCGCAGGGTGAGGCGCAGGCGATGATCGATTTTTTCGGTCATGGTGAGCTGAATTACCTGCTTTTTTGTTCAGAAGCACAACCCTATCATGGGTAGACGAATCCCCACGACAACCGGAGCCAGCGCCTTGTTCAACTTACTTTCGCGCGAGCCGATCCACGATCCGCTGGCTTCGCCTACACCGACGGCGGACACCGAGGTCAAGACCACCACCTGCTACATGTGCGCCTGCCGCTGCGGCATCCGCGTGCACCTGCGGGACGGTGAGGTGCGCTACATCGACGGCAACCCGAACCACCCGCTGAACCAGGGCGTGATCTGCGCCAAGGGCTCCTCGGGGATCATGAAGCAGATCTCGCCGGCGCGGCTCACGCAGCCGCTCCTGCGCAAGGCCGGCAGCGAGCGCGGGGCAGGGGAGTTCGAGCCGATCAGCTGGGATCGTGCCTTCGAGCTGCTGACCGAGCGGCTCGCGAAGATCCGCGCCACCGACCCCAAGAAGTTCGCGCTCTTCACCGGCCGCGACCAGATGCAGGCGCTCACGGGCCTGTTCGCGCGTCAGTTCGGCACGCCCAACTACGCGGCGCACGGCGGCTTCTGCTCGGTCAACATGGCCGCCGGCATGATCTACACCATTGGCGGCAGCTTCTGGGAATTCGGCGGGCCCGATCTCGATCGCGCCAAGCTGTTCGTGATGATCGGCACCGCCGAGGACCACCACAGCAATCCGATGAAGATCGCCCTCGCCAAGTTCAAGCGCAATGGCGGGCGCTTCATCTCGATCAACCCGGTGCGCACCGGCTACTCCGCGATCGCCGACGAATGGATCCCGATCAAGCCGGGCACCGACGGCGCGCTCTTCATGGCGCTGCTGCACGAGCTGATCGCGAACGAGCTGGTCGACCATGCCTTCCTGAAGCGCTTCACCAACGCGCCGCAGCTGGTGGTGCTGGACGACTGCGACCGCCAGGGCCTGTTCGCCTTCGACCCCGAGCGCGGGCCGCCGGGCGACGGCCGCAACCCGCACAACAAGCTGGTGTGGGACAAGGCCTCGGGCAGCGTGAAGCCGGCCTACCCGGAAGGCATCGCCGAGGGCTGCGACCCGGCTCTCGAAGGCCACTACACCCTGGCCGACGGCACGCGTGTCGCGCCCTCGTTCCAGCTGCTGCGCGAGCGCGTGGCGAGCTGCACGCCGGAATGGGCGTCGGCCATCACCGGCATCGACCCGATCCGCATCCGCAAGCTGGCACGCGAGATGGGCGAGACGGCGCTGCAGCAGGCCTTCGAGCTGCCCATCCCCTGGACCGATGCCTGGGGCAAGGAGCATCCGACCACGCAGGCACGCCCGGTGGCCTTTCACGCGATGCGCGGGCTGGCTGCGCATTCCAACGGTTTCCAGACGGTGCGCGCGCTGGCAGTGCTGATGAGCGTGCTGGGCACCATCGACGCGCCGGGGGGCTTCCGCCACAAGGCGCCGTACCCGCGCCACATCGTGCCCAACTACCGCGCCTTCAATGCGCCGGAGATGATTCAGCCCAACACGCCGCTCAACGCGGCACCGCTGGGTTTTCCGGCCAACCCGGAGGAGCTGGCCATCAACCCGGACGGCTCGCCCATCCGCATCGACCATGCCTTCTCGTGGGAGCATCCGCTCTCGGCCCACGGGCTGATGCACAACGTGATCACCAACGCGGTGAAGGGCGACCCCTACCGCATCGACACGCTGCTGATCTTCATGGCCAACATGGCCTGGAACTCCAGCATGAACACGATGGCGGTGCGCGAGATGCTCAACCGCAAGGACGAGAAGGGCGAGTACATGATCCCCTTCCTGGTGGTCTGCGACGCCTTCCAGAGCGAGACCGTGGCCTTCGCCGACCTGGTGCTGCCCGACACCACCTACCTCGAGCGGCACGACGTGATGAGCATGCTGGACCGGCCGATCTCCGAGTTCGACGGGCCGGTGGATTCGGTGCGCATTCCGGTGGTGCCGCCCACCGGCCAGTGCAAGCCCTTCCAGGAGGTGCTGATCGAGCTGGCCTCGCGCATGAAATTCCCGGCCTTCACCACGCCCGAGGGCGAGCGCAAGTTCAAGGACTACCCCGACTTCGTCGTCAACTTCCAGCCGCAGCCGGGCATCGGCTTCCTGATGGGCTGGCGCGGCAAGGACGGCGACCAGCACCTGCGCGGCGAGCCCAATCCGAAGCAGTGGGAGGCCTACGCGCAGAACAACTGCGTGTTCCAGTACCACATGCCGGAGACGATGCACTACATGCGCAACTGGAACCGCGAGTACCTGGACTTCGCCAAGGACAAGGGCTGGCGCCAGAAGAACGACGTGGTGCAGCTCGCGCTGTACTCCGACACGCTGCAGAGCTTCCGCCTCGCGGCCCAGGGCAAGAGCGCCGGCCGCCAGCCGCCGGACGCGCTGCGCGAGCGCATCGACACCTACTTCGATCCGCTGCCCTTCTGGTATCCGCCGCTCGAGGAGGCGGCGACCGAGCTCGAGGCCTATCCGCTCAATGCGATCACGCAGCGGCCGATGGCGATGTACCACTCGTGGGATTCGCAGAACGCGTGGCTCCGGCAGATCCACAGCCACAACTACCTGCATGTGAACCCGCTCACCGCCAAGGCGGCCGGCATTGCCGACGGCGGGTGGTGCTGGGTCGAGAGCCAGTGGGGCCAGGTGCGCTGCATGCTGCGCTACAGCGAGGCAGTCGAGCCCGGCACCGTGTGGACCTGGAACGCCATCGGCAAGGCCGACGGCGCCTGGCAGCTGGCGCCGGGTGCGGACGAGGCGCGCAAGGGCTTCCTGCTCAACCACCTGATCTCGGAGGAATTGCCTTTCAACGGCAAGCGCATCAGCAACTCCGATCCGGTCACCGGCCAGGCCGGCTGGTACGACGTGCGGGTGCGCATCCGGCCGGCCGAGGCGGACGAGCCGCACGAGAGCTTCCCGCAGATCGCCACCATGCCGGCCGCGCCGGGCGTGCTGGGCAAGGCGGCGAGCGTGCTCACCTATTTCGCGGGAAGGAGCAGGAAATGATGCAGTGGCTGAAAGACCTGTTGGCGTCCGCCGGGCAGCCGGTGCGCGAGCCCGCGCTGGAAATGGCGGGCGGCGCTTGTGGCGAGGGCTGCGGCTGCGAATCGGCCGCCACCGCCGCCCGGGAAGCGGAACTGGAGCCGCCCGTCGCGCAACGCAGCACTGCACGTCGCAGCGGGCACGACAGCGTGCGCGCCGAGCCCGGCGAGACCCTGGCCAAACAGCTCGCGCTGGTGATCGACCTCAACGTCTGCGTCGGCTGCCACGCCTGCGTGACCTCCTGCAAGCAATGGAACACCTCCGGCAGCGCCGGCCCGCTGGCCGACGAGAAGCCCTATGGCGCCGACCCGACCGGCACCTTCTTCAACCGCGTGCAGACCTACGAGGCCGGCGCCTTCCCCGGCACCGAGACCATCCACTTTCCCAAGAGCTGCCTGCATTGCCAGGACCCGCCCTGCGTGCCGGTGTGTCCCACCGGCGCCAGCTACAAGCGCAAGGAAGACGGCATCGTCCTGGTCGACTACGACAAGTGCATCGGCTGCAAGTACTGCGCCTGGGCCTGCCCCTACGGCGCGCGCGAGCTCGACGAGGAGCGCCAGGTCATGACCAAGTGCACGCTGTGCGTGGACCGCATCTATGACGAGAAACTGCCCAAGGAAGACCGCAAGCCCGCCTGCGTCAAGGCCTGCCCCACCGGCGCGCGCCTGTTCGGCGACGTGAAGGACCCGGATTCTGAGGTCTCGAAGGCGATCCGCGAGCGCGGCGGCTATTCGCTGATGCCGGAGTGGGAAACCAACCCCGCCAATCAGTACCTGCCGCGGCGCGTCACCGACCAAGCGGGCGGTGCGACCAAGGTCCAGCCGAAGCTGGGAGGCATGTCATGAATCCCGCGTTCTCGGTCGTCGTCTTCACCACCGTGGCCGGCGCCGCGCAGGGCCTGGTGATCACGCTGGCGCTTGCGACGCTGGCCGGCATGGCGCTCGCGCCAGGCTTTGTGGGCCTGTCGCTGATCGTGGCCGAGGCGATGCTGCTGGTCGGCCTGGGCGCCTCCTTCGGGCACCTGGGCCGGCCCGAGCGCGCCTGGCGCGCGGTGCTGATGTGGCGCACCTCGTGGCTCTCGCGCGAGGTGATCGTGCTGCCCACCTTTATCGCGGTGGTCGCGCTGTGGTGGCTGGCCCTGCGCAGCGGTATCCACGCGCCGTGGCTGCCGCTGGCCGCGATCGCCGTCGCGGCGCTGCTTTGGTACTGCACCGCGATGATCTACGCCTGCCTGCGCTTTATCCAGGAATGGGCGCAGCCGCTGACGCTGGTCAACTTCGCGCTGATCGGGCTGTCCTCGGGGCTGATCCTCGCCAGCGCATTGGCGGCGCTGGGCGGCGAGGCGGATCTGCTGCGCGTGAGCGGGCCCTGCGCGCTTGCCGTCACGCTCGCCGCCTGGGGCACGCGCATGCTGTCGCTGCGCCGCAATGCCGCGCTGGTGCCGCGCTCCACCTTGCAGACGGCCACCGGCATCCGTGCGCCCAAGCTGGTGCAGAAGTCCATGGGCATGTCGGCCGGCTCCTTCAACACCCGCGAGTTCTTCCACGGCGCGAGCCGTGCGGCGCTGAAGCAGGTGAAGCTGGGCTTCATCGTGCTGGGCTTCGCGCTGCCGGCCCTCCTGCTGCTGTGGGGCATCGCCTCGCAGTCGACGCTCGCCTTCGTGCTGGCGCTGCTGGTGCAGGCGCCGGGGCTGATGGCCGAGCGCTGGTTTTTCTTCGCGCAGGCGCGGCATCCGCAGAACTTGTATTACCAGGTCGTGTCCTGAGGGGCGCAGGCAAGAAAAAGCCGGCACATCGTGCCGGCTTTTTTGCGTCCATTGATATCGACGCATGGAATGCACTAGCAAATTTCCAGACTTGGCACAACTACAAACTCTGGTAGTTGTCGATTGAATAGGTAACGCCTAGCATCGGCCGCCGCTCCATTCCGGGGTGGTTAAACAGCCGAAGGAAAAAATGAGGGAGTCGATTTCAAAGGTGGTCGCCGCGGCCCTGTTCTTTGTTGCCGGACTTGCCAACGCCGCGATCCTGGCACCCGGGTCGGTCATGTATCCAGGGCAAAGCATCTATTCAGACAATCAGCAGTACGTGCTGATCATGCAGGGTGATGGGAATCTCGTGTATTACCGGGTCGCCGATGGTGCAGTGCGCTGGAACACCGGCACATCGAATCTTCCGGGTGGATTTCTGGTCATGCAGGGCGATGGAAATGCCGTCACCTACTACGACCCGCCGCCCCTCCCGGTACAAAAAGGCGAGCCTGTTTACTACAAGCAGCCGCCGCCGCGCTACCCAACCTGGTATTCCGCGACTTCAGGGAATCCGGGTGCCTATCTGATGCCGAAAGACGATGGCAACCTCGTCGTGGTGGCAGCAAGCGGGCAAACCCTCTGGGGTATTGGGTCCGATCCCGATCTGAACAAGCCGGAGCCGAAGCAGCCCGGCGACGGGGTAGGCCGCGAACTCGTGGGCTGGCTTGCTGCGCCTGGGCACGTCGGCTACTTCGATGGCAATAACATCTATCAGGTCATGAAGGAGCCGCTCGTTGTTCAGTATGTGAGTCGACAACTTCAAATCAACTGTGCGAGCGCAGGGACCAAACGCTTACTGGGGCGCAGGTTACCCGAACATTCCGAGCTTCTACGTCAAAGGGTGTTTCGAGACCGATTGTAGAAACAAGCCGAGGCAAGTACTAGACAGCCGGCGAGCCATGAATGCGCGCGCACTCCAGATTTTCAGACTGGGTGCTGATTACACAATTTTTGCGACAGCCACAGCCGCCCTGCCGAGAACAGCAACGACCGAGGCGCAAAAGGGCGTCTATCGCTGTGACACATTTGTGATAGATATCTACAACATCGTCACCGCAGGCGGGCTGGTGGACGCGCGCGGCAACCCAATTCAAACCGTGGCACCCGACTCACCTTACGCGCGATGGGTTTTGTTCAAAACAACCAGCTTGATAGCCAGCATTCTTCCTGCGGCGGTATTCCAAAAGCTGAAGGGCTTCAAGGGATAAGTTGGATGAAAAAACTTCATTGGACCCTCCTGGGAATGGCGAGTCTCGCGACTGCCTTTGCCCTCTACTACAAGCTCGCGACGGAAGCGCCGGAGGCTGGATTGCGAGCGGACGTTAGCTCGGCGCCCTCCGTCCGCAACTCTGGGCTATCTGCCGGACACCAAGCACGTGCTCGATGAGGCCGCTATGAGGCGGGCCTGTACGGCGGGACGGATGGACTGCGCTATTGCACTTGGCTCCGCGCGAGCGCCACCATCGAGAGTGCGAAGACGGGCCGCCACATCGACGACATCATCGTGGCCAGGTTGAGCGAGCCGGGCACCGATCCGCGCAAGGTCCTGGCATACCTTTCGTCTTGGGACGCGATGCAGCTGCTCGCGGAGGCTGCGCCGGATTCGCAGGTGCAGAAGCTGGCGGCCATCGCTCGTCGCCACGCCGACCAGAACCCTGGCAACCGAGATATGCGCGATCTCGCACAGACAATGGAGGTGCGAATGAAGCACCCGCTGCCCGCCGCTTCCGAGCCCGTCCCCAAGCCGCCAACCGGACCTGCCGTGCCCCCGGTGCAAACACCGGATGCACCTCAGTCCATGCCGAAGCATCCGTGATGCGCGCTCCTGGACCAGGCAGCGATAGGGGTGTGCGTGGGCATCTTCAGGCACCGCGACGTCGTGCCGCACGTCCGGGCGCCATCGGCAGCCGCCCCATGATGAGCTCCGCCATCGGCGAGGGCGTGCGCCCGCGCAGGGTGACCACCCCCATCTGCGCCGAGAGCGGTGGCAGGCCCGTGACCTTCAGGGCGTGAAGC
Source organism: Variovorax sp. WS11 (assembly GCF_010499245.1). GTDB lineage: Bacteria > Pseudomonadota > Gammaproteobacteria > Burkholderiales > Burkholderiaceae_C > Variovorax. The sequence goes on along the minus strand of NZ_JAAGOW010000002.1, from coordinate 805,236 downwards.
GTGCCCGCCTCGACCTCCCGCGCCACCGCGGCATGCGGCGCAGCCAGGACCGAGTCGCAGCTCAGCGTGACCTTCTTCAGGATCTCGACATCGTCGCACTCGAGCGCCGGCGAGAGCTCGTCCGGCGATGCCAGGCCCAGGAGGCGTGAGACCGCGGCACGCACGTCGGCGGGCAGCCGAACCGACAGGACGCCGTGCGTCCACACCTGCGGCAACGTGACGCTCTTGCGCGCCGCCAGCGGGTGACCGGCACGCACGTAGAAGTGACCCGGCTCATGGCGCAGGGCGCGCACCTGCAGCCCGGGGTCCGCCGGCAGGTCCCGCGTGTCCGCCACGAAGAACTCCACATCCTCTTCGACCAGGCGCTTCAGCAGCAGCTGCCAGTTGCTGATCTCCACGCGCAGCCGGATACCGGGAAACTCCCGCCGCATCGCCGCCAGCAGCGGTGACAGGAAAGTCGCAGCCGGGAAGGGCCCCACGCCGAACGCGGTGTCGCCCAGGCCGCGGCTGCGATAGAGCTCCACATCGCGTTGCAGGCAGCGGCTGTCGAACAGCAGCTGCCGCGCCCGCGCCACGATGAATTCGCCGGCCGGCGTTGCCGCCACATCCTGCGTGCCGCGGTCGAAGAGCTGCAGGCCCAGCTCCGCTTCCGCCGCCTGGATGCTGCGCGTCAGCGCCGGTTGGCTGAGGTGCACCTGCTCCGCCGCGCGGATGAAGCTTCGACGGTCTGCGACCGCGACGATGTGGGCCCAGCGCTTGAGATCCATGGGGAGGCTCCTTGCCCGGCGATTGCAGCCAGTGCATTGATTCTGGCGTGAATATGCATTGGACTCAATCGTGGCCGGCCGGAACAATCGCGCCGGACATCGCAAGAACACGGACAGACAGACAGCCCCGGCGTTCGGACGCAGGACCCGGGCCCCACGATCGACACCCAGGAGACAACTGGTGAACCTCATCCAGAACATCGTGCTCGTCACGATCATTCTTTTCTTCGCCCTGCTGGAGATCCGCTCCCGCAAGCACGAGCACTTCCACGCCACCGTCGACGACACCCGGCTGGAGCTGTTCATGTTCCTCTCGCTGCTCGCGGTGTCGCAGCCCTTCATCTTCGGGGTGACGGGCAAGCTGTCCGCGCTGGCGATGCCCGGGCAGCGCGACGCATGGGCCCACCTGCCCTGGTGGGCCATGGGCGCGATCCTGCTGGTCGCCGACGACATGACGCAGTACTGGTGGCACCGCATCTCGCACACGCCGCTCCTGTGGCCGCTGCATCGCGCGCATCACACGGCGCACTACATGAGCATCCGCATCACCTACCGCAACAACTTCTTCTACTACCTGATGATGCCGGGCCTGTGGGCCTCCGGCGTGCTGATCTACCTGGGCTTCGGCAATGCCTATCTGGTCTACATCGTGATCAAGCTCACCGTGATCCTGGGCGCGCACTGCGCGGTGCCATGGGATGCGCCGCTGTACCGCGTGAAGTGGCTGCATCCGCTGGCCTGGGTGCTGGAGCGGACGGTGTCGACGCCGGCCACCCACTGGGCGCATCACGCGCTCACCAACGAAGACGACATCGGCCACTACAAGGGAAACTTCGGCAACCTGCTCTTCGTGTGGGACCTGATCTTCGGCACCGCCAAGATCACCCGCCGCTACCCGGCTAAGGTCGGCCTGCACGACGACCTGGCCTTCGGCAAGGAGCGCTGGTTCGTGGAGATGTTCTACCCGCTCGTTCATTCGCGGCGCGCGCATTCGGCGCTGGTGCCCGGCGGGCGCGCTTATGCCGAGGCCGACGCCAACACCGCGCAGCAAGCGCAAGCCGCCGGGGGCAAGCCATGAACGCCATCCTGAAGACGGTCCCCGATCCGTCGCTCGACGGCATGCACGAGGCCTTCGCCCGCCAGCGGGCCGCGTTCGCCGCCGACATGAATCCTTCGCATGCGGTGCGCATGGAGCGCCTCGACCGGCTGTTCGCGATGACCGAGCGCATCGCTCCGGCCCTCGAGGCGGCCGTCTCCGCCGACTTCGGCCACCGCTCCGCGCATGTGACCCGCCTGGCCGACGTGATGATGGTGACGGCGGCCATCAAGCATGCGCGCAGGCGCCTGAAGTCGTGGATGAAGGTGCGGCGCGCGCCCACCGCGCTGGCCTTCCGGCCCGGATCGAACCGCATCATGCCGCAGCCCATCGGCGTGGTCGGGGTGGTCAGCCCCTGGAACTATCCGTACCAGCTGGCGATGGGGCCGGCGATCGCGGCGATCGGCGCCGGCAACCGCGTCATGATCAAGCCTTCCGAGCTGACCCCGCGCGTGGCCGAGCTCATGCGCCAGGCCGTCGCCGAAAGCTTCGCCCCCGATGAACTGACGGTCGTCACCGGCGGCGCCGAGATCGGCACGGCCTTCGTGGCCATGCCCTTCGACCACCTGCTGTTCACCGGGTCCACGGCCGTCGGGCGGCAGGTGGCCCTGGCCGCGGCGGCCAACCTCACGCCGGTCACCCTGGAGCTGGGCGGCAAGTCGCCGGCCATCCTCAGCCCGCAGGTCGACATGGCGCAGGCGGCGTCGCGGCTCGCGATGGGCAAGCTCTTCAATGCCGGCCAGACCTGCATCGCTCCGGACTATGTGGCGGTGCAGCGCCATGCCGTCGATGCCTTCGTCCACGCGATGCGCCGCGAGGTGGAGCGCCAGTACCCGGCGATCGACGCCAACCCGGACTACACCGCCATCGTGAGCGACCGCCACTTCGAACGGTTGCAGGGCCTGCTGGACGATGCGCGCCAGCGCGGCGCGCGGGTCGTGCCGCTTCATCCGGAAGGACTGGGCACGGCAAGCGGCACGCGCAAGCTCGGCCCCGCGCTCGTCCTGAACGTGACGGACGACATGAAGATCATGCAGGAGGAGATCTTCGGCCCGCTGCTGCCCGTGATGGCCTACGACACCATCGAGGACGTGATCTCGTACGTCAACCGGCACGAGCGTCCGTTGGCGCTCTACTGGTTCGGCACCTACCGAGCGGACCGCGACAAGGTGCTCGCCCGAACCATTTCAGGCGGCGTCACCCTCAACGACTGCATGTGGCACTTCGGCCAGGAGGAGCTGCCCTTCGGCGGCATCGGTGCGAGCGGCATGGGGGCCTACCACGGCGAGTACGGCTTTCGCACCTTCAGCAAGCACAAGCCCGTGTTCCGCCAGGCGGCGCTCTCCGGCACGCGGCTGCTGCAGCCGCCCTATGGCCGCACCTTCGACCTCATGAGCCGGGTGCTGCGGATCATCACGTGAGCTGACATACTGGCGCGCTCATCGAGGAGACGCGTCCATGCCCACCGAAATCCCCCGCACGGCCCTGCAACTGCGCTCGCTGATCAAGCGCGGCGGCGAACTGGAGCTCTCGCTCGTCGAGGCGCCGATCCCCGAGCCCAAGCCCGACGAAGTGATCGTGCGCGTCGAGGCTGCGCCGATGAACCCCTCCGACCTCGGCCTGCTGTTCGGCGCGGCCGACATGAAGGCCGCCAAGGCGAGCGGCACGCCCGAGCGGCCGGTCATCACCGCCCCCGTGCCCGAAGGCGTGATGAAGGCCATGGCCGGTCGGCTCGACCAGTCCATGCCGGTCGGCAACGAAGGGGCCGGCGTGGTGGTCGCAGCCGGTGCCTCGCCAGTGGCACAAGCGCTGCTGGGCAAGACGGTCGCGATGCTCGGCGGCGCGATGTACACGCAGTACCGCTGCCTCCCCGCGGCCCAGTGCATGCCGCTGCCCGAGGGCACGACGCCCGCCGAGGGCGCCTCGGCCTTCGTCAATCCGCTCACCGCGCTGGGCATGGTCGAGACGATGAAGCGCGAAGGCCACAAGGCGCTGGTGCACACGGCCGCGGCCTCCAATCTCGGGCAGATGCTCAACCGGATCTGCCTTGCGGACGGCGTCGCGCTCGTCAACATCGTGCGCAGAAAGGAGCAGGCGGACATCCTGCGCGCGATCGGCGCGAAGCATGTGTGCGACGCCAGCGCGCCCACTTTCATGGAGGACCTGACCGAGGCCTTGGTCGCCACCGGCGCCACGCTGGCCTTCGACGCGATCGGTGGCGGCAAGCTGGCCGGGCAGATCCTGAACGCGATGGAGGCCGCGCTCGCGCGAAAGTCGACCGAATACAGCCGTTACGGGACGATGACGCACAAGCAGCTCTACATCTACGGCGGCCTGGACCGCGGCCCGACCGAGTTCACGCGCGGCTTCGGCATGACCTGGGGCATGGGAGGCTGGCTGCTCTTTCACTTCCTGCAGAAGATCGGGCCGGAGGGGGCAGCGAAGCTCAAGGCGCGCGTGGCGGCCGAGCTCAAGACCACCTTCGCCAGCCGCTACACGCGGGAGGTGTCGCTGCACGAGGCCCTGAAGCTGGAGGAGATCGCGGTCTACGCCAAGCAGGCGACCGGCGAGAAGTACTTGCTCAACCCGAATCGCGGCTGAGCACCCGGGTCGCTTCGTTCTACGCCGCGGGCGACCGCAGGAAGGTCGCGTCCAGCCCGCCGAGGCTGCAGTCGAGCAGGGCGGGATCGACCTCCCGCTCGAGCACGTCGAACATGCCCTCGACGAACTCCATCAGCCGGTCCGATGCGGCGATGGCCGCGTCGGCCTTGCCGGCAGCGACCGCATCGATCACCGCAATGTGACCGTCGACCGTGTCGTGCAGGTCGACGCCCTGTTGGGTCTGCATGTGATAGATCCAGCCGATCCGCCGGAAGATCGTGTGCAGCGGCCGGAGCGTGCTCTCGACGAAGGGCTCGCCGGCCGCAGCCAGGAAGAGCTGGTCGATGCGGCGGTCCACCAGGTTGAACTGCTCGAGCGTGATGTCGGCGCGGTGCTCGCTGAGCTGGCGCTTGAGGTGGAGCATCTGGTTGCGCTGCGAGGCGCCCGATCGCTCGGTCGCGAGCTGGATGACGAAGCGTTCCATGTCCCGGCGCAGGCGCAGCAGCACGCGGTCGCGGGTGAGGTCGACAGGGGTGATCTGCAGGCCATGACGCGGCGTGACGGCCACCAGCGTGTCGGCCGCGAGGCGGTTGACGGCCTGCAGCACCGGCGTGCGGCCATAGCCCACCATCGCCTGCAGTTCGTGCGTGGCCAGGAAGCGGCCGGGCTTCAGCTCGCAGCAGACCAGCAGTTCCTCCAGGCGCTCGTAGGCGAGGTTGGACAGGTTGACGGGGCTGCTGCTGCGGCGCGGCGCTTCCTGCGCCGCCGGGCTTGCGGGGGCCCGCCGGGGTCGCGTGGACGAGGCCATTCTCTTTGCTCCAGGTACGAATGCATCGTCGCATCCGGATGCAAGCATATCCTGATATGCCACCTTAACCCTGCATATTCAAGCGAATGCCATTGGGAAAGCGGCTGCGGCTTGGATTGCCTGCGTGCAGGGTAAATACCGAGAATCTTGGTGAAATATCACAGTATTCTTGCGCTTCAAGAAGCTCGCCGAACCGACCATGTCCCACCCCCTCTTCGATCTTTCCGGGCGTACCGCGCTGGTGACCGGCTCCTCGCGCGGTCTCGGCCGCGCGATTGCCGAGGCGCTGGCCGAGGCCGGTGCCCGCATCGTCGTCAATGGCGTCGATCCGGAGCGGCTCGCCCATGGCGCCGAGGCGCTGCGCGCCAAGGGCCACGCGGTGGAGACCGCCGCCTTCGATGTCACCGACGAGGCCGCCGTGTGCGATGCCTTCGCCCGCCTCGACGCCGCGGGCATCGCGGTCGACATCCTGGTCAACAACGCCGGCATCCAGCTGCGCAAGCCGCTGGTCGATCTCTCGCTTGCCGAATGGGACCAGGTGCTGCGCACCAACCTCACCAGCGCCTTCCTGGTCGGGCGCGAGGCCGCGCGCCGCATGATCGCGCGCCAGCGCGGCGGCAAGATCATCAACATCGGCTCGCTCACCAGCGAGGCGGCGCGCGCGACCGTCGCGCCCTACACCGCGGCGAAGGGCGGCATCAAGATGCTCACCCGCGCCATGACCGCCGAATGGGCGGCGCACGGCATCCAGGCCAATGCGATCGGGCCGGGCTACATGGCCACCGAGATGAACACGGCGCTGATCCAGAACCCGGACTTCGACGGCTGGGTCAAGTCGCGCACGCCGGCGCGCCGCTGGGGCCTGCCGAACGAGCTCGCCGGCACGGCGATCTTCCTCGCGTCGGCAGCCTCGGACTACGTCAACGGCCAGATCCTCTACGTCGACGGCGGCATGCTCGCGGTGCTCTAGCGCGGCTCGGTTCGATCCTCTTCCCACCCACACGGAGACATCCATGAAACTGCTGCGCATCGCGCTGCCGGGGCTTCTTGCGCTCGTGACGGCTGCGCCTGCCGCCACCGCGGCACCCGCTTCCGACTACCCGAGCCGACCCATCGAGATGGTCGTTCCCTCGTCGGCGGGCGGCGGCACCGACGTGATGGCGCGCCTGTTCGCCGACACGGCCAAGAAGTACATCGCGCAGCCGATCGTCGTGAGCAACAAGCCCGGCGCGAGCGGCGGCATCGCGATGACGGAAGTCCAGCGCGCCGCACCCGACGGCTACAAGGTCGGCGTGCTGATCTCCGAGCTCGCGATCATCCCGCACCTCAACATGACGAAGGTGACGACCGCCGACTTCGTCCCGATCGCACGCCTCAACGGCGACCCGGGCCTGATCGCCGTGCGCGCGGAAGCGCCCTGGCAGTCGATCGACGAGCTGCTCGCCCAGGCGCGCAAGCAGCCGGGCACCGTGACGATGGGGAACGCCGGCACGGGCACGATCTGGCATCTCGCGGCGGCCGCGGTCGAGGAGAAGACCGGCGTCAAGTTCAACCATGTGCCTTATCAAGGCGCGGCGCCGAGCGTCATGGCGCTGGTCGGCGGCCATGTGGACGCCATCACGGTGAGCCCGGCGGAGATCGGTTCCTTCGTCGCGGCCGGCAAGCTTCGCGTGCTGGTGTCGATGGCGGACCGCCGCCTCCCCGCGCCCTACGACAAGGTGCCCACCTTCAAGGAGAAGGGCACCGAGCTCGTGGTCGGCACCTGGCGCGGCCTGGGCGTGCCGCTCGGCACGCCGCCCGAGGTCGTGCAGATCCTGCGCGACGTCGCCCGCAAGACCGCGGAGGACCCGGCCTTTCGCGATGCGCTGACGAAGGCCAACCTGCAGCCCGCCTACCTGGACGGCGCGCAGTTCCAGGCCTTCATGAACAGCCAGTCCGACTATTTCAAGAAGCTGCTCGGCGGCCTGAACATCCAGAAGTGACCCCCGTCGGGACAGCAGCGAGCGAACGAACACACCATGTCAACCCTGATCTCCGACGTCAAGGTCATCCTGACGGCGCCCGAAGGTATCAACCTCGTCGTCGTGAAGGTGGAGACCAACCAGCCCGGCCTCTTCGGCCTCGGCTGCGCGACCTTCTCCTACCGGCACCTGGCCGTGCAATGCCTGGTCGAGGACTACCTGCGGCCGCTGCTCGTCGGACGCGACGCGAGCGCGATCGAGGAGCTCTGGCAGCTCATGCACCAGAACGCCTACTGGCGCAACGGACCCATCGAGAACAACGCGATCTCGGGCGTCGACATGGCGCTGTGGGACATCAAGGGCAAGATGGCCGGCATGCCGCTCTACCAGCTCTTCGGCGGCAAGTGCCGCGAGGGCGTGCCGATCTACCGCCATGCCGACGGCAACAGCCTGAGCGAGCTGTGCGACAACATCCAGAAGTACCGCGAGCAGGGCATCACCCATGTGCGCTGCCAGAGCGGCGGCTACGGCGGCGGCGGCTTCGGCCCGGCGCCGGCCGGCGCGCCGCGCGGCGCGGCCGGCGGCATCTACCTCGACGGCAAGAAGTACATGCGCGAGACGATCGCGCTCTTCGAGGGCATCCGCAGCAAGCTCGGCTTCGAGGTGGCGCTGTGCCATGACGTGCACGAGCGGCTCAAGCCCGTCGATGCGATCCGCCTGGCCTGCGGGCTCGAGCCCTTCGACCTGTTCTTCCTCGAGGACGCGATCCCGCTCGAAGAGGGCGCCTGGATCCGCCAGCTGCGCGAGAAGACGACGACCCCGCTGGCGCAGGGCGAGCTCTTCAACAACCCCGCCGAGTGGAAGTTCCTGATCACCGAGCAGCTGATCGACTACATCCGCGTGCACCTGAGCCAGATCGGCGGCATCACGCCCGGGCGCAAGCTGCAGATCTTTGCCGAGCAGTTCGGCGTGAAGACGGCCTGGCATGGTCCCGGCGACATGTCGCCGCTGGGGCATGCCGCCAACATCCACATCGACCTGGCCGCGCGCAATTTCGGCGTGCAGGAGTGGTCGGGCATCGAGCCGCCGAACTTCGTGATCCAGGAGCTCAAGGGCCCACGCGGCGCCTTGCTCGACGTGTTCCCCGGCCTGCCGGAGTTCAGCAACGGCTATGTCTACGCGAACGACAAGCCGGGCCTCGGCGTCGACCTCGACGAGGCCGAGGCGAGGAAGTACCCGTGCGAGAACACGGTGACGACCTGGACGCAGACGCGCCTGGCCGACGGCACGCTGCAGACGCCGTAGGAAGCAGCGATGAAGATCACCCGCCTGCACACCTACCGCGTCGCGCCGCGCTGGATGTTCCTGAAGATCGAGACCGACGAAGGCATCAGTGGCTGGGGCGAGCCGGTCATCGAAGGCCGCGCCCGCACGGTCGAGACGGCCGTGCACGAGTTCGGCGAGACGCTGATGGGCAAGGACCCGGCGCGCATCAACGACCTCTGGCAGACCATGTACCGCGGCAACTTCTACCGTGGCGGCGCGATCCTGATGAGCGCCATCGCCGGCATCGACCAGGCCTTGTGGGACATCAAGGGCAAGGCGCTCGGCGTGCCCGTCCACGAGCTGCTGGGCGGCCGCGTGCGGGACCGGATGAAGGTGTACAGCTGGGTCGGCGGCGACCGGCCGGCCGACATCGTGCAGGACATGCAGCGCCTGCTCGAAGGCGGCATCGACACCTTCAAGCTCAACGGCTGCGAAGAGATGGGCCTGCTGGATTCGCCGCGCGCCGTCGATGCGGCGGTTGCCAAGATCGCGGGCGTGCGCGATGCCCTGGGCATGCAGGTGAGCTTCGGCCTGGACTTCCACGGCCGCGTGTCCGCGCCGATGGCCAAGCCGCTGCTCAAGGCGCTCGAACCGTTCCGCCCGCTCTTCGTCGAGGAACCGGTGCTGGCCGAGCAGGCCGAGCACTACCCGCGGCTCGCCGCCGCCACCTCCATTCCGCTTGCGGCCGGCGAGCGCATGTACTCGCGCTTCGAGTTCAAGCGTGTGCTGGAGGAGGGCGGCATCGCCATCCTGCAGCCCGACCTTTCGCACGCGGGCGGCATCACCGAGTGCCACAAGATCGCCGCCATGGCCGAGGCCTACGACGTCGCCTTCGCGCCGCATTGCCCGCTCGGCCCGGTGGCGCTCGCGGCCTGCCTGCAGGTGGACTTCGTCGCCCACAACGCGGTGCTGCAGGAGCAGAGCATGGGCATTCACTACAACCGCGGCGCCGAGCTGCTGGATTACGTGATCAACAAGGACGACTTCCGCATCGACGCCGGCTACATCCATGCCCTGCCCAAGCCGGGGCTGGGCGTCGAGGTCGACGAGGAGCGCGTCGTCCACGCGAGCCTCAATCCCCCCGACTGGCACAACCCCGTGTGGCGCCATGCCGACGGCAGCGTGGCCGAGTGGTAGCCCGACCCCTTTCGCCAACGATTCGCAACCCCTTCCAGCGGAGACACAGCATGAGCATCCAACGCACTTCCTTCCAGGCCTGGCGTCGCGTCGCCCTCGTGGCGCTCGCCGCCGCCGCGCTGACTTCCACCGCAGCCCTCGCCGAGGTCAAGGCCAAGCTCGGCCACGCGATGCCCGACAGCCATCCCCAGGCGATCGCGATGAAGAAGTTCGCCGAGCTGGCAGGCACCTACACCAAGGGCAACGTCAAGGTCCAGACCTACTCGAGCGGCGTGCTCGGCAGCGACGAGAAGGAGCTGCAGGCCGTGCAGGCCGGCACGCAGGAGTTCTACATCGGCACGCTCGCGCCGCTGTCCACGCGCGTGAAGGAAGTGCAGGTGTGGGATCTGCCCTTCATGTTCCAGAACGACCGCGAGGTGTATGCCGTGCTCGACGGCGCCTCGTCGAAGAAGATCTTCGAGAAAATCGAGCCGAGCGGGCTGGTGGGCCTGACCTGGACCGGCATGGGATTTCGCAACCTGTCCAACAGCAAGCACAGCGTCAGCAAGCTCGAAGACGTGAGCGGACTGAAGGTGCGGGTGATGGCCAACCCGGTGGCGCTCGACACCTGGAAGACCATCGGTGCCAATGCCGTGCCCATGGCCTTCGCCGAGGTCTTCCCCGCGCTGGAGATCAAGGCGCTGGACGGGCAGGAGAACCCGCTGCTGCACATGTACGCCAACAAGATGCAGGAGGTGCAGAAGTACATCTCGGTCACCAACCACGTCTACACGCCGGTTGCGCTGGTGGCTTCCAAAAAGTTCTGGGACACGCTCCCGCCCGCCGACAAGGACGGCATCCGCAAGGCCGCGGTGGAAGCGGGCCTCTACCAGCGCAAGCTGCTGGACGAAGGCAATGCCGACGTGGTCGCCAAGTTCAAGGCGGAAGGGGTGACCGTCAACACCGTGAGCTCCGCCGAGCTCGCGCGCATCCAGGAGAAGGTCAAGCCCGTCGTCGCCAAGTACGCACCCATCATCGGCGACGACTTCGTGAAGGGCTTCCAGGACGAGATCGCCAAGGCACGCGCCGCGGCGAAGTAGGCCGGCTGATGATGGCCAAGCCCCTCAAGACGATCGCCGACGCGCTCACGCGCGGGCTCGAGATCGTGATGGTCCTGTGCATGGTCGTGATGCTGGTGATGGTGTTCGGCAACGTCGTGCTCAGGCTCTTCTTCAACACCGGCATCGACCTCTCGGAGGAGATGCCGCGCTACGCCTTCGTCTGGATGACCTTCCTCGGCGCGATCGTGGGCATGCGGCGCCGCGCCCACCTCGGCGTGGACATGCTGGTGCAGGCGCTGCCCGTGCTCGGGCGCCGGGTCTGCTGGGGCATCAGCCAGGCGGTGATGCTGGTGTGCTGCGGCTACATCGTCTACGGCACCTGGCTGCAGCACGACATCATCGCGGGCACCGCCTCGCCGGTGGCGCAGATCAGCACGCTGTGGGTGTTCGGCGTGAGCTACCTGACCGGCGGGGCGATCGGGCTGATCTGCCTGTCGAACCTCGTGCGCCTTCTTGCGGGCAAGGTCGAGGACAGCGAGCTCATCGACGTCCATGAGGAAGGCATGAGCGAGGCCATCGAGGTCGAGCACGAAATGGCCGAGCAGCAGGCCCGCGTGGGAGCCCGTCCATGACCATCCTTGTCTTCATCGGCTCCCTGCTGGGCTTCATGGCCCTGGGCATGCCGGTCGCGTTCGCACTGATCGGCTGCGGCCTGGCCATGATGTTCTTCATGGGCGTGACCGATCCGCAGATCGTCGTCCAGAACATGTGGGACGGCGCGAACAGCTTCCCGCTGCTGGCGGTGCCCTTCTTCATGCTGGCCGGCGAGTTCATGAACGCGGGCGGCATGACGCGGCGCATCATCATGATGGCGATGTCCTGGGTCGGCCACATCCGCGGCGGCCTGGGCTACGTCGCGGTGGTCGCGGCGATCATCATGGCCTCGCTTTCGGGCTCGGCCGTGGCCGACACGGCGGCGTTGGCCGCGGTGCTGGTGCCGCTGATGCGCAAGGCCGGCTACGACGTGAACCGTTCCTGCGGCCTGATCGCCTGCGGCGGCATCATCGCGCCGGTCATCCCGCCGTCGATCGGCATGATCCTGTTCGGCGTAACGGGCGGCGTGTCGATCACCAAGCTCTTCATCGCCGGCATCGTGCCCGGCGTGATGATGGGCCTGGCGATCATGCTGGCATGGCGCTGGTCGATCCAGCGCGACCAGGTGAAGGCCGAGCCCAAGCGCACCATGGCCGAGCGCCGGACCGCGACCCGCGAGGCGCTCTGGGCGCTGGTGCTGCCCGTCGTGATCGTCGGCGGGCTCAAGATCGGCTTGTTCACCCCCACCGAGGCAGCCGTGATCGCAGCGGTCTATTCGCTGTTCGTCGGCCTGGTGGTCTACCGCGAGATCAAGCCGGCCCAGCTGTTCCGGCTCTTCTACCGCGCGGCGGAGACGACGGCGATCATCATGTTCCTGGTATCGGCGGCGGGTGTCTCGGCCTGGCTCATCACCACGGCCAACATCCCGCAGCAGCTGGCCGACCTGGTCGAGCCGCTGATGGGCAACAAGATGCTGCTGACCTTCGCGCTGATGATGCTGGTGCTGGTGGTCGGCACGGCCCTGGACTTCACGCCCACGGTGTTGATCATGACGCCGGTGCTGATGCCGGTGCTCAAGCAGGCCGGCATCGACCCGGTCTACTTCGGCGTGCTGTTCATCATGAACAACGCGATCGGCCTGGTCACGCCACCCGTGGGGACCGTGCTCAACGTCGTCTGCGGGGTTGCCAAGATCCCGATGAGCGGGGCCATTCGCGGCGTGCTGCCCTTCATGGTCGCGCAGACCGTGGTGATGCTGCTGCTGGTGGTGTTCCCCGAGATCGTGATGTGGCCGTTGAAGATGATGACCCGCTGACCCTCCTGAAGAAAGATCCCGAAATGGAAGCCCTCGTCATCCACGCCCCCGGCGACCTGCGCGTCGAAGAGGTCCCCACGCCCGAGCTCGGGCCCGGCCAGCTGCGCGTGCGCGTGCGTTGCGGCGGCATCTGCGGCTCGGACCTGCACTACTACCAGCACGGCGGCTTCGGCGCCGTGCGCATCAAGGAGCCGATGGTGCTGGGCCACGAGGTGGCAGGCGCGATCGAGGCCGTCGGGCCCGGCGTGACCGGCTTCACGGCCGGCCAGCGCATCGCCGTCAGTCCGAGCCGCCCCTGCGGGCTGTGCCGCTTCTGCCAGGAAGGCTTGCAGAACCATTGCCTGGACATGCGCTACTACGGCAGCGCGATGCGCACGCCGCACGTGCAGGGCGCCTTCCGCCAGCAGATCGTCGTCGAAACGCATCAGGCGCATCTGCTGGCCGACCACCTGAGCGACGGCGAGGGCGCGATGGCCGAGCCGCTCTCGGTGGCGCTGCATGGCGTGCAGCGGGCCGGACCGCTGCTGGGGAAGAAGGTGCTGGTCACCGGCTGCGGCCCGATCGGCGCCCTGGCCATCATCGCGGCCCGGCGCGCCGGCGCCACCCACATCGTGGCGACGGATGTCGGGGCGCATCCGCTGGGCAAGGCCCTCAAGGTCGGCGCCGACGAAGTCATCAACGTCGCCGAGGAGCCCGAGGGCCTGGCGCGCTTCGCGGCCGACAAGGGCCAGTTCGACGTGCTCTTCGAAGCCAGCGGCAACGAGCGCGCGCTGCGCGGCGCCTTCGAGGTGCTGCGTCCGCGCGGCATCATCGTGCAGCTGGGCCTCGCCGGCGGCGACATGAGTCTGCCGGTCAACACCATCGTGGCCAAGGAATTCGACCTGCGCGGCGTCTTCCGCTTCCACCAGGAGTTCGCCACGGCGGTGGAACTGCTTAACAAGGGGCTGGTGGATGTCAAGCCGCTGATCTCGGCCACGCTCTCCTACCGCGACTCCGCCCGGGCCTTCGCGCTGGCCGCGGACCGCTCGCAGGCCATGAAGGTGCTGCTGAACTTCGATTGAGCCGGTGCGCGACGCCGCGCCTCAGGGTTCAGGCACGTACATGTAACCCGCGTTGCGCACCGTCCTGATGCAGCGCGGCTCGCCCGCCGGGTCGGGCTCCACCTTGCGCCGCAGGCGCCCGATGCGGATGTCGATGGAGCGGTCGAAGGGCTCCCACTCGCGGTTGCGGGTGTGCACCAGCAACTGGTCGCGCGAAAGCACGCGGTTCGGGTTGGCCAGGAACACCCGCAGCAGCTCGAACTCCATCGCGGTCAGCATGACTTCCGTGCCTCCGGTCTCGAACAGCCGGCGCGCGTCCAGGTCCACCTCGCAGCGGCCGAAGCGCTGGCGCGCGCCCAAAAGCGGTGCAGGCGCGGAGGCCGGCGGCTCGGGCGCGCCCGTGCGCGCGCGGGTGCGGCGCAGCACGCTCTTCAGGCGCGCCAGCAGCTCGCGCGGGTCGAAGGGCTTGGCGACGTAGTCGTCGGCGCCGATCTCCAGGCCGACCACGCGATCGATCACGTCGCCCGAGGCCGTCACCATGATGATCGCCACGTCGTGATGCTCGCGCAGGTACTTGGCCAGGCTCAGGCCGTCCTCGCCGGGCAGGCGGATGTCCAACAGCACCACGTGCGGCGGCTCGCGCTCGAGGCATTCGCGCATCTGCGGGCCGCTGGACGCCTCGCTCATCGCGAAGCCGTGCCCGCCGAGGTACTCGCGCAGCATGGCGCGTACCGAGGCGTCGTCGTCGACGATGAGCACGCGGGTGGGCTCGTCCATGCGCGGCATTCTGCGCGACACCCGGGCGCTACACAACTGCAACACGGGCAGTGACAGCTGAAGCGCCCCCGTTACCAGCGGCTTCCAGACTGGCGGCAGGGTCAGGCATTGGCCCTGTGTCTATATCCAACCTGAGGAACCGAGCCATGAACAGCACCAGCACCGAGCGTTACGCCAGGGTCATCGAAGTCTCCAAGCGGGTGCGCTGGGAGATCGATCGCGACATCATCCGCGGCCGCGGATTCGACTACGGCCGCCGCTTCCTGCCCGACGGGCTGTCGCTCGTGGACGAGCTGCCCTTCCTGAGCGGCGAGGAGCAGCGCCTGCTCAGCCAGGTCCAGGGGCGCAGCTACGCCTTCATGTTCGGCCTGGTCGAGCGCTTCATCGCCGCGAAGGTGATGGAGCTGGGCCGCGCGCAGGCCCTGGGCGACCAGGTCGCCATGGAGGCGCTGGTGCGCATGACCGACGAGGAGCTCAAGCACCAGAAGCTGTTTCGCCGGCTGGAGTCGATGATGGAGCATGAGATGCCGGCCGGCTACGTGATGAGCGCCGATCCCGATGCCATCGCGCAAGCGGTGCTCGGCAGCGGCAACTGGGCCGTGCTCGCGCTGACGCTCTACATCGAGCTTTTCTCGCAGGCCCACTACCGCGCCAGCATCGCGCCCGACGAGCACATCTGCCCGCTGTGGAAGGACGTCTTCCTGTACCACTGGCGCGAGGAGTCGCAGCACGCAATCCTCGACGAGATGGAGTTCCTGAAGGAGGACGCCCGCCTCGACGCCGCCGGGCGCGACGCCGCGGTCGGCGAGTTGATCGCGCTGATCGGCGCGGTCGACGGCACCGTGCAGGCGCAGGCCGCCGCCGATGCGAGCTATTTCTGCACGATCACCGGACAGTCCGGGCATGCCGAGCGCGCCGCGGCCATCCATGCGCTGGTGCTGAAGGCGTACCGCTGGCAGTACATCGTCTCCGGCCTGCTGGAGCCGCGCTTCAACAAGGTCCTGTTTTCCTGCCTGGATGCGGCGCAGGCCACCCGCATCCGCAACGCCACCGCGCCGCTCGGCTATGCAATGCCGAAGCAGCCGGGCGTGGCCGAAGCAATGGCGGCCTGAGCCGCCTGATCCGTGCCTCTCACCCGGCGGCGCCGAGCGCCTCGCGCAGCACCGCGCGCAGGCGCTCGGCGTCGATCGGCTTGCGCAGCAGCGCATGCACGCCGCAGCGCGCCAGCTCCTGCGGATCGAACCCGCCGGCATTGCCGCTCACCAGCACCACCGGCAGGGTCGGGCGCAGGGCGCGGGCGCGGGCCGCCAGCTGCAGCCCGGTCATGTGCGGCATGGTCTGGTCGGTGACCAGCAGGTCGGCCTCGTGCGCCGGCTCGGCCAGCCAGTCCGCCGCGGTCTGCGGCTCGCGCTGCAGGCGCACGCGCAGGCCCCAGCTGGCCAGGCGCTCGACCAGAAAGTCGCCCACCATCGGATCGTCCTCCACCACCAGCACGCTGCCGCGCAGGGCCGGCGCCTCGGCCACGGCGGCGCGCTGCGGCGCCGTCTCCGAGCAGGGTGCGGGTGCGGCCGCCGCCCGCGGCAGCATCACCGAGAACACCGAGCCGGTGCCGGGCGCGGTGCGCACGCGCAGGTGGCCGCCGTGCCCGTGCACGATGCCGTGCACCATCGCCAGGCCCATGCCCGAGCCGCTGCCCGGCGCCTTGGTGGAGAAGAAGGGGTCGAAGATGCGCTCCAGCAGCTCCGGCGCGATGCCGCTGCCGTTGTCGGCCACGCTCAGCTCGACCCAGGGGCCGCCGTCCACCGGCGCGCGACAGGAGGCGCATTGCCAGCGTTCGTGCGCATGGGCGCGCAGGTCCACGCTGATGCGACCGGCGCCGTCCAGCGCGTCGCGCGCGTTGATGCACAGGTTGAAGAGCACCTGCTCCAGCTGCACCGGATCGACCGCCACGCACAGCGGCGAGGCCAGGTCGTCGACGCCGGCGTTGCCGCCCAGCGTGACCGAGGAGGGCAGGGTGGCCCGCAACAGGCGCAGGGTCTGGCGCACCAGCGGCGCCACGTCGAGCACGCGCGCCTCGCCGCGCTGGCGGCGCGCGAAGGCCAGCATCTGCGCGATCAGGTCGCGCGCACGCTGCGCCGCCAGGTGGGCCTGGCCCAGCTGGCGCAGCAGCACCGTGTCGCCGATGCCTTCGGCGCGCTCCTCGCCGAGCACCAGGTAGCCGATCACGCTGGTCAGGATGTTGTTGAAGTCGTGCGCGATGCCGCCGGTGAGCTGGCCGATGGCCTCCATCTTCTGCGCCTGGCGCAGCTGGGCCTCGAGCGCGAGGCGCGCCGCCTCGGCCTCGCGGCGCGCGCTGATGTCGCGCACATGGCCCACGAAGATGTTGCCCTCGGGCGCCTCGGCCACGCTCACTGCGAGCTCGACCGGGATCTCCTCGCCGCTGGCGGTGAGCGCGGTCGATTCGACCAGCCGGCCCAGCATCGGGCTGCTGCCGGTGATGGGGAACTCGCGGATCCAGCGCCGGTGCGCCTCGCGCCGGCGCTCGGGCACGATCACCTCGGCCACCGGCCGGCCCAGTACTGCCTCGCGCCGGTAGCCGAACACGCGCTCGGCGGCGGCATTGAACTCGACGATGCGGCCCTCCGCGTCCATGCCGATCACGCAGTCGAAGGCCGCTTCCACCGTGGCCCGCAGCCGCGCCTCGCTGCGCTGCAGGGCGCGCTCGCGCTCGCGCCGCTCGGTGATGTCGTGTGCGAAGCCCAGGATGTAGCGCCGGCCGTTGAAGCTCACCGGCTTCAGCCGCACCTCGTCCCAGTGCAGGCTGCCGTCCTTGTTGCGGCGCTGCCATTCGAAGGAAGGGCAGTGCCCCTGCTTGGCGAGCTCCAGCCAGCGCAGCGCGTCTTCGGTGGTGTAGGGCGGCACGCCGGAGCTGACGTCGGCCACCGTCAGGCGCGTCAGCTCCTCGTGCGTGTAGCCGTAGGTCTCGCAGGCCTTGGTGTTGACGTCGAGGATGCGGTCGGAGTCCCAGTCGTGGACGAAGATCGCGTCTTCCGCCGTCTCGAAGATGGCCCGGTAGCTGGCCTCGGACTGCTGCAGTGCCTCGCTGGCGGCCAGGCGCTCGACCTCGGCCGCGGCGCGCATGGCGAAGATCTTGAGCATCGACTCCACCCGGTCCACCTGCATCAGCGGCCGGCGCGAGGCCACCGACACCACGCCCAGCGGCGTGCCGTCGAGCGCGAGGAGCGGATAGCCGGCGTAGCTGACGGCACCTTGCGTCTTCGCTTCCTCGTCGTCGGGGAACAGCGCCTGCAAGTCGTTCGGATAGGCGCGGAACTGCTGCCCCAGCACGTTTTCGCAGGGCGTGCCGGCGATGGCGTAGCGGATGTCGTGCAACACCTGGCCGTCGTACTGCATGGCAAGCATGGTCAGCTGGCTGGGCTCGTCGGCGGCGCGGCGCGCGATGAAGGCCACCTCGACGTGCAGGATGGTCGCGAGAAGCCTCACCAGCTCGTCGAAGACCGTGTCGTTGCGCGCGCCCGACACGGCGAGCGCGGCCGAGCGCAGTGCCCCGTCGGTGCGGGTGCGCTCGATCTCGGCGGCCGCGCGGCCGGCGACGATCTTGAGCATCGCCTCGGCATGCTCGGCGTTGCCGCCGGCGATCGGCACGCGGTCCATCGCCACCAGCAGGCCCAGCGCCTCGCCCTGGCTGTCGCGCAGGGGGAAGGCGGCGTAGGCGTCCATGCCCTTGGCGGCGAACAGCGAGCCCCGCGGGAACTCCGCCGCCACGCCGCGCGCCATGTAGCGGAACTCGCGCCCGACCACGTGCGCGCAGGGCGTGCCCTGGAGCACGTAGTCGAAGTTGCGCAAGGTCTTGCCGTCCAGCCGCACGGCCAGGGTCTGCATCAGGCTGCAGACGTCGTCGGAGAACACGGCGATGAACACGGTGGGCACCGCCAGCGCCTCGGCCAGCTCGCGCACCAGCGCATCGAAGAGGCCCGGCCCGCCGGGGTGCGCGACCGCCAGCGCCACGCGGCGCAGCGATTGCAGTTGCGCCGAGAGGCCGGCGATCGTCGCGCTGTCGCTGGAGGTCGCTGCAGTGGCTTGCATGGCGCCAGTCTAGGCCTGCGCGGCGGTGCCGTGGCCCTGATTGCCTGCTCGATACACGCCGGATACATGGCGGTTGCGGCGGCCCGGCCTTGCAGCGAAACGGCTACGGATGCGCGGCCGCGGGAAATGAATCGAATACCGGCGCCGGCCATCCTTGCACCATCGGCCCGCCACAAGGCGCCGCGTCCCCGAGGAGTTGTGATGTCCGAGCCCCCGCTTGCCCCGTCCGTCGATGCCCTGGTCCGCCTGCGCGAGCGGCTGCTCGCGCTGCTGGTGCTGCTGCACTGGCGGGCTCGCGCGCCGCTGGCGCGCGAGCTGCGCCGCCTGCGGCCCGGCATGGCCTCGCTGCTGGGCCACGCGCTGGCGGCCCTGCTGAGCACCGGCTGCGCCAGCCTGCCGCCGCCGGACGCCGAGCGCTCGCGCTCGACGGCGCTGGAGGCAGTGGGCCATACGCGCCTGGCGCAGGTGGCGCGCGCCTCGGCCGTGGACGCGGACCCGGGGCTGTCGGGCTTCCGGCTGCTGGCCGACGGCGACCAGGCGCTGGATGCGCGCATCGCCCTGGCGCGCCGGGCCCAGGTCTCGCTCGACATCCAGTACTACCTGGTCGCGGCCGATGCGACCGGCCGGCGCTTCCTGCGCGAGCTCCGCGATGCCGCCGCACGCGGCGTGCGGGTGCGGCTCCTGGTCGACGACCTGTACGCCAACGACAGCCGCCGGCTGCTGGCCGGCCTGGCGGCCCAGGCGAACGTGGAGGTGCGGCTGTTCAACCCGCTGCCCCAGCGCGACGGCGGCGTGGGCGCCCGCGTGGCCCTGTCGATGCACGAGTTCGAGCGCATCAACCGGCGCATGCACAACAAGCTCTTCATCGCCGACGGCTCGCTGGCCGTGATCGGCGGGCGCAACATCGCCGACGACTACTTCAAGCGCGGCGAGCCTTCGAACTTCATCGACATGGACGTGCTGTGCTCCGGGCCGGTGGTGGGCGGCTTCGAGGCGCTGTTCGACCGCTTCTGGAACAGCGAGCAGGTTTGGCCGGTGCAGACGCTGCTGCAGGAGGGCGACGGCGCCGCGGCCTTCGCGCACGCTCTGCGGGGCCTGGGCGGCGACCCGCCGGTGGAGCCGCTGGACCGCTTCGGCTACCGCCCGGTGGCGGACGAGCTCGACGCCGGGCGGCTGACCCAGCATTTCGCGCCGGCGCGGCTCTTCGCCGATGGGCCGGAGAAGGCGGCAACCGAAGGCCGCCCCGCGCCCGAGGCCTTCGCGCTCGAAGGGGCATTGCAGGCGATGCGCGAGGCGCGCTCGCAGGTGCTGGTCGCCACGCCCTACCTGGTGCCGGGCGAGCGCGGCCTGGCGCTGATGCGGCGGGCCCGGGCCAAGGGCCTGCGCGTGATCGTCATGACCAACGGGCTGGCCGCCACCGACGAGCCGCTGGTGCACTGGGGCTATGCCCGCTACCGGGCCGAGATGGTGAGCTTGGGCGTGGAGCTGCACGAGCTCAGCCCGGCGCTGGGCCGCCCCGCGGCGGCGGCGCCCGGCGAATCCGCGTCCTCGATGGGCCGGCTGCACGCCAAGCTGGCAGTGATCGACGGCCGGCGGCTGCTGGTCGGCTCCATGAACATGGACCGGCGCTCGATGCGCGCCAACACCGAGCTGGGCCTGCTGATCGACAGCCCGGCGCTGGCCGTCGAGGTGACGCAGACCCTGCAGCGCGACCGCGACGTCGGCAGCTACCGCCTGCGCCCGGCGGCGCACGACGCGGGCAGCGTCGAATGGGTGGCACGGGAGGCCGGGCGCGAGGTGGTGCATCCGCGCGAGCCCGGCGTGGGCTGGGCGCAGCGGCTGCGGCTGGGGGTGATGTCGCTGTTCATCGCCGAGGAGCTTCTTTGACGGTGCGATGACAGATAGCCGAACAAAGTGTGGCCTTTTTCCCGCATCCGGCCTCGCAGCCAGGGCCTGGAACCAGCTGAATTGAGTACCTTCGGTTTAGCATTCGCCCGCCAAAGAGGGGAACTCATGAACAGCTACCGCACGCTCAACCAAGCCACCGGCGTCGCCCGCACGCTCAGCGCGCAGGCCGACCGCACCGTCATCGTCTACCGGACCTCGGACGAGAAGTACGTGACGGCCTCGCCCAAGGACCCGGTCCTGGGGACGATCGAGGGCGTGTACCGCAATGGCTATGCGGTGCGGACGGTGCTGACGCGGGCGTAGCAGGGCGCTCGATGCGCCGGCGGGGCCGGCCTACAGCTCGATCTCGTAGAAGTCGAGCGGCCCTTCGTCCACCGTGTCGCTGTCGAAGGGTTTCATGACGTCCCGCTGCTTGAACACCTTGTTGTGCGTGGGATCGGAAGAGGCGTGGAGGGTGTAGCCGGTCCTCTTGGTCCGGAACATCGCGGTGTCATTGGGCACTTCTGCCGAGCAGATGATCTGCAAGTCCAGCGGCACGCCGGCCAGGTGGGCCTTGAGCATGCCCACGCTGTGGTCCGCGCAGATCTCGAAGCCCACCTGCAGGCCGTCGACGGTCGTGACGCCCGCCTTCTTGCCCGGGACGAAGATGCCCTTGGCGGGGTCGCCCAGGTAGTCGTCGGCATTGCTCTTCTTGCCGTACGAGAACATCTTCCTGCCGTCGAAGAAGACATAGGTCCTGTTCTTGATCAGGAAGGAGCGCTCCACCATCGGCGGCATCCGCAGGACCAGGTTCTTCTCCGCCCGCGTGAGCTCCGCGATCTGGTCGCGGTAGACGGCGACCGAGCCGTCCGACGCCGTCATCGACGCGTACTTGGCACCCTGGGCCTCCATGGTGGGATAGGGCTTCATCTGCATGCCGCTCTTGGTGCCGGGCACCAGGCCGGGCGCGATCGCATGCTGCAACCGGCCGATCGCCTTGGGCACGGTCTCCGTCGTCAGGGCGTCCTTGAAGACGATGGTCCCCGGCACCAGCAGCATGCTGGGGGCGCCGCGGGCGATTCCGGCCAGCTCGTCGATGATCCAGTCGCGCATGCCCTTCGAGACTGCGGTGGTGTCATGCACGCGCCGGTGTGCGCTGGGCCGGGCGAACAGGAACTCGGGCGCAATGAATACGCTCCTGAGCTTGCCGGTCGCGGGGGCCAGGCCGCGTGTGGAGGCCATCACCTTGGTCTTGCTGACCGCGCGGGTCAGATGGCCGAGCACGCTGGCGTTCAGGTCGTGCTTGGTCTTGGTCGGGCGCGACCAGAGCGCCACCAGGATCTTTGCCATGTCGCCTTCCTTGCCTGGAATGGACCGATCGGGAACACGGCTGGAGGGCCGGGTCGCGGCCGGAGGGCCTGCAGTTTAGGGCCGATCCGCGCCGCCGGAGGGCGCCTACGCCGTCTGGCATAGCCCGCTCTTCGACCAGCGAGAACTTCTTCTTCGTGCAGCTTTCCGACCTGCACTGGGGCTAGGCCAATCCCGCCTGCCGGCGCTTCGCCCGGCAGACCGCGAATCCTGCCTTCAGAGATCCGGCTGCCCCATCGCCGGATCGCTCACCGAATGCCGACCGGTCTCGACCCGGCCGGCGAAGCGGCGGTAGTAGGCCGGGTCGGCATCGCAGCTCACTTCGAAGTCGTACCACCAGCCGCTGGCCTCGATGTCCCACTGCTGTTCCACATCGTCGCCGCCGCGCACGCGCACGGTCCAGGGGCCGTCGTTGCGGTAGGCGCGCGACTTGATCGTGAAGACGCAGGCGCGCTCGCCCTCGTTGCGCAGCTTCAGCTTCAGGTGCAGGTCGCCGCGGCGCACGTTGTAGCCGACGCGGATCTCGGGATCGGGTGCATTGCCCGCGCGCAGGCGGTTGAGGTCGCCCTTGAAGTGGCGGTGGAAGCCGTTCGGCCCGAGCACCCACAGGTCGTAGAGGCCGGCGTTGTCGGTCATCACCGTCCACTCGTCGTCCAGGCGCTCGTTGGGCTCCACCATGTAGCGGCGCGGCAGCCGCTCGAGGTGCAGCTTGTCGTAGACATGGAACACCGCACCTTGCTCGCCGCTGTTGGCGAACACCAGCTTGAGCGTGCCCTGCCGCGCGTTGCTGCGCGCGCTCACGTGCAGCTCGTAGGGCAGGGCGCGCGAGGGCCGCGTGCCCGTGGCCTGCACCGGCAGCAGCGGGTTGGCCGGCGGCACGATCTGCGGCAGCAGCTGCTGCGCGGCGCGCAGCGCGTCGGCCTGGCTCAAAGTCTTGCGGCCCGGCAGCGTGGGCAGCGGCTCGTTGTTGGGCCGCTCGAAGTTGAAGCAGGTCGTGAGGTCGCCGCACACCGCGCGGCGATAGCGGCTGATGTTGGGCTCCTTGACGCCGAAGCGCTTCTCGAGGAAGCGGATGATCGAGGTGTGGTCGAAGGCCTGCGAGTTGACCCAGCCGCCCCGGCTCCAGGGCGAGATCACGTATAGCGGCACGCGCACGCCGGGGCCGTAGACGCGGCCGTCGGGCTGCGGCTGGCTGGTGGTGCCGGGCGGGCTGGGATGGACGAAGCGCTCGAAGTCGATGTCGGACTCGCGCAGCGTGGTCTTGCCGGCCGGCGTGCCGTCGGCGTTGAGCGAGGGGGCCGATGGCGAGGGAACGTGGTCGAAATAGCCGTCGTTCTCGTCGAAGTTGACCAGCAGCACGGTCTTGCTCCAGACCTCGGGCACGGCGGTCAGCGCGTCCAGCGTCTCCTGGATGTACCAGGCGCCCTGCACCGGGCTCGAGGGGCCGGGGTGCTCCGAGTAGGTGGCCGGCGCGACCACGAAGGACACCTGCGGCAGCTTGCCGTTCTTGATGTCGTTGCGGAAGGTCTCGAAATACGCGTTCGCGTCGCCCAGCGGGCCCGGCATGGTGTTGGCGATGCCCTTGTACAGCGGATTGGCGGCGTCGTCGCTGGCCGGGTCGTAGGCCGGCGAGAGGGCGTCGTTGCTCACCGGCTTGCCCGAGGCCTCGTTGGCCTTGCGGTACTGGCGGAAGCCGGCCAGCGGGTTGTCGCCGAAGTTGTCGGGCATGTTCTGGTAGACGATCCAGCTGACCTTGGCTTCCTGCAGGCGCTCGGGGTAGGTCTTCCAGTCGTAGCCCAGGGCCGAGGAATCGATCGAGTCCCACTCGTTGTTCACCGTGGCCACGCCGGCGCCGGTCGGGCCGTTGGTGCCGGCCCACATGAACATGCGGTTGGAATTGGTGCCGGTGTGCATCGAGCAGTGGTACGCATCGCACAGGGTGAAGGCATTGGCCAGCGCGAACTGGAAGGGGACCTCGGCTTCCTTGTAGTAGCCCATCGAGGCCGGCGTCTTGTAGCGCACCCATTGCTCGATGCGGCCGCCGTCCCAGGCGTTCTGGCCGTCGCTCCAGGAGTGGGGCGTGCCGCTCACGCGTTGCGCGTTGCCCTTGGTGAAGTCCAGGTGGTAGGGCAGCACCGGCTGGCCGGCGGCATTGTTCTGCTGCCAGACCTTGCGTCCGCCGGGCAGCGGGATGGTGAAGCGGTCGCCGAAGCCGCGCACGCCGCGCAGCGTGCCGAAGTACTGGTCGAAGGATCGGTTCTCCTGCATCAGGATCACGACGTGCTTGACGTCCTTGACGGTGCCGGTCTCGTGGTGCGCGGGGATCGCCAGTGCCTTGCGGATGCTGGGCGGGAAGGCGGCCAGCGTGGCGGCGGCGATGCCGGTGGTGGCGGTGCCCTGGATGAATTGGCGGCGCGAGCTCATGGTTCTTCTCGTCGTCGCTGTGGCTCAGGGCGCGTAGCGCACTTCGGCGCTGTCGCTGGAGGTGGCCTGCGCCGGGGTCTCGGTCTTCTGGGCGCCGGTGGTGCTGCCGCTTGCCGCGGGGCTGGCGAAGCCGCCGCCGCCGTCGCCGCCGCCGCAGGCGGCCAGTGCGCAGGTCAGGATCAGGGCGCTCGCGGGGCGCCAGGGGAGAACGATGTTGTGCATGGGGGATGCTCCTTGGGGTGTCATCAGGGGGATCGGTGCGGCGAGGGCGTGCGCGGCGGCGCATGGCCGAAGCCGGCCTGGCAATGAAGGCATCAGGGTCCCTCGCTCCTTGTGGTCCAAGTCCCGGAGGGCCGGGCTCTCATGGGGTTCGTTCGGCGCTCCGGGAGAGCGCCGCTCATCTGTGGGAGGGAAGACTAGGCAACGGCGATGTCAGCGCCGTGAAGGTGCGGTGACGTCCGTGCGACGAACCGCGGCCCTTGAAAATGCGATCCGCGCTACTGGTCGGCTCGCCCAACGGTCGCGGGCTTCGGACTCGGCTTGGGTGGTGTCGTAGGCGCGGCCGTCGGGCACCAGGAAGGCAAGGGTGAACAGCTGCGTAGCAAACGCCCCTTGAGTGCTAGATCAGATGCATCGCCTTCGCTTGGCTCCTGAGCTCCTCTCGGAACGCCGGATGGGCAATGCCGATGAGCTCTTGCGCGCGTTGCTTCCCTGATTTTCCGCGCAGCTGCGCCACGCCGAACTCAGTCACCACGTAATTGACGTCGTTCTTGCTGGTCGTCACATGCGTGCCGGGCGAGAGCATGGGCGCAATGCGCGAGAGCGTGCCGTTCTTCGCGGTGGCAGGCAGCGCAATGAAGGACTTGCCGCCGCGCGAGCGGTTGGCGGCGCGCACGAAATCGGCCTGGCCGCCGGTGCCCGAGTAGGGCGAGCTGCCGAGGCTTTCCGAACCGCATTGGCCCAGCAGGTCGACCTGCAGCGTGGCATTGATCGACACCAGCTTGTCGTTCTGACCGGCCAGCATCGGGTCGTTGGTGAAGTCGACCGGGTGCATCTCCAGCGCGGGGTTGCGGTGCATGAAGCGATACAGCTTCTGCGAACCGAGCGCGAAGGTCGCAATGATCTTGCCCGGCAGGTAGTTCTTGCGGCGGCTGGTGACGGCGCCGCTTTCCACCAGCGACAGGATGCCGTCGCCGATCATCTCGGTGTGGATGCCGAGGTCGCGCTTGTTGGTGAGCTGCATCACCACTGCATCGGGAATACCGCCATAGCCGATCTGGAGGGTGGAGCCGTCCTCGATCAGGTCGGCCACATGCTTGCCGATGGCTTCCTGAACCGGGCCGATGGCAGGCAGGCCGACTTCGAGCACCGGCTCTTCGCTTTCGATCAGCGCTGCGACCTGCGAGATGTGGACGCGGCAGTTGCCGAAGGCATACGGCACGTTCGGGTTGACTTCCAGCACCACGGCGCGGGCCTTGGCCACGGCGGCCATGGTGTAGTCGGTGCCGATGCTCAGCGAGAAATACCCCTGGTCATCCATCGGCGAGGCGAGGCTGAACACCACCTCGGCGCCGATCTGTCCGCGCTCGATCTGGGCCGGGATCTCGCTGAAATAGTTTGGAATGAAATCGATCCAGCCGGCCTGGCCTCCTGCGCGCGTGGCGCTGCCATAGAAGAGCGCCACGTGGCGGACACACTCGACGGTTTCCGGGTCGATGTAGTCGTACTTGCGAACGGCCAGGATCTGGCAGACCTTGACATCGCGCAAGCTGCGGCGCTGTTCGGACAGCGCCGTGAGAAGGGTCGGCGGCTCGCCGGCGCCGGTGGGGACGATGATGGTGTCACCGTTGCGAACGTGCCGAACCGTGTCTGCGGCGCTGCATCGCTTCTGACGATAAAGCTCGTTGACTGCCATCGCTCGTCTCCAGGTTGTGAGTGTGTTGCGCGTCAGGAGTGAAAGGATAGGCGCAATCCGGCGGCGTGCATGTTCAGCGGATTGTCGAGGGGAGCGGCGTGCGCGCTGCTCGAGGACGTGAGAGCGGCGCCGCGGTGCGCCACAATCGCTCCATGGACAAAGAAGTCGACCCCGCGGTCCTCGCGGTCATCAATGAAAAGCGCCTGACAGGGGAGAAGCGCACTCCCGTCGAGATCATCGCCCGGATGGGCGTGTTCGATGCCCGGCAGCAAGCGGCCGAAAACGCCTGGCTGGCCACGGGCGACAACGTCATCGCCACCCTGTGGGCGGAGTTCGTGACCATCGGCGCCGGCGGGCGATGGTTCTATCTCGAGTCCCTGGATGTGCAGCGCCGGGTCGGGGGCGGCGACCGCAGCGCCCAGCAGGTCCAGCGCGCCAAGAACCGGCTCGACCTGCTCAAGCGCTCGCTGGATGCGGGCCAGGGATTGAGGGCCGTGCTGCAGACGAACCGGGTCGCCATTCTCGAGCTGGAGAGCGACAGGTCTGCCAAGGTGTCGACGCGGGTGCCGGACGACCAGGAATGGCACATCGCGACGTGGGACCCCGATCAGAAGATGGCGGTCCTGGTGCGCGGCGCGCGCGACTGGCTGCCGACCGAGGAAGACATGCAGGCCGCACGGGCGCGGGGCAGCGTCCCGGCCGTGTCGCAAGAGGCGCCGTCCGGCCCGGCATCCCGGGAAGAGGTGCAGGCGGCCGCGATGGACTACCTGACGCGTCACTTCGCCGGCTACGGGTACAAGGCCGAGAACGTCTCCGGCCAGAAGCTCGGCTACGACATCGAGGTGTCGGACAAGAAGGGCAACACCTTGCTCAAGCTCGCGGTGAAGGGCACCGCGCCCGGAGCCGCCAGCTTCCAGCTCACGGGCGAGGAGCGTGCGTGCGCCAAGCGGGGGGACCCGTGGCGCCTTGCGGTGGTCACCGACGTCCCCGGCCCGACGGCGCAGCACAAGCTTTACAAGCCTGCCGAGGTCGACCAGGCGCCTGGGCTCGAACCGCTGCTTGAATAGCAAGCGATCTTGCGGGCGGCCCGGCCGGCGCCTCAGCCCGGTCCGCAGGAGGCAGAAAACTCCTCCTCGAATGCGTTGAGCTGGGCCAGATCCGTTTCAAGCTCGTTCTCCAGCGACTTGAGCTCGAGCCCGAGCTTCTCGATCTGCTCCGACTGGGCCTGGATGCGCTCGCCCTTGCGCTTGATTTCCTGCTTCATCTGCGCGATGGCGCGCTTCATGATGTCGCAGCCGATGGACTGGGTGGTGGCCATGTTTGCTCTCCCTGTGCGGTTGAAAAATACGACTGTCGCAGGCGAGCGCGGTCCTGCTCAGACCGCGCCGCTGTGCTTCTTCACGGCGCTCAGCGCGTCGATGATGCTCACCGGGTCCCGCCCGAGGATGGCGGTGGCGAGGTTGAGGACGGACGCGAAGATCTTCAGCGCCTGGCGCACCTGTTCGATCTTCCGGATCTCTTCGTTCGCCTTCTCGATGGCGCCCTCCAGATCGCTCTGGGAGGGCCCTGCGCCATCCACGACCAGCTTGATCGCGCGCAGCAGCATCTCGCTGATGTGAATGCGAAGGTTGTTCTCTTCGAGCACGTTCTTCCTGGCCTGCGGCGCCGTGATCGCGCCGCTGTCGAAGGCCTGCTGGCGACGATCCTGCATGGCGTCCGCTGACTGCCGCAACAGGTCCGCGGCCTTCACCACGGCATCGGCGTCTTCGAGCATCTGGACTAAGACTCTTGGCATGTTCACTCCCTTGTGGTTGCATCGACGTCAAAGCTTCCTGAGATTGGCGCGGACCTCCATCAGGTCCACGGTGGCTTTCCTCAGCAAGGCGATCAACTGCTTGTCGCTGAGGTGGTCCACGTTGCGCAGCATCTCGGCGTGGCCCTGCCGCACGATGTCGATGCCGCTGCGCGCCTCCTGGGCCGCAACGATGGCGCCGGCCTGTTCCTTGACGCGCAGCGCCTGGCCGCGCCGCGACCAGGCGATCACCGCTTCGCGGCGGTCGATGGTGATGGCGCGGTCATCGCCCGCGAGGGCGGCCTCGGCCGACAGGTCGGCATTCCAGGCAAATTCGCGCGCCTGCTGGAAGGACGCGATTCGCCCCTGCTCGTTCTTGAGCTCGACCTGGTAGGCGTCCGTCACGGTGCCCATGGCCTGCAGCAGCGTGTCCATGGCCGGGCCATGTTCCTTGACCAGGCTCTTCACCTCGTGGGCCTGCTTGGCGGCCAGGGCCCAGCTGGTGACCCTCTGCGCGATGCTGGCGTAAGCCTTCACGTGCTCGGTGTCGAGGCCGAGGCCCGGTACGGCGACGATCGCGCCGGTCACTTGGTCGAACTCCTGCGAGATGTCGAAGGCGCCCTCGCCGGCCAGGTTGGCCAGCGCGGCCATGTAGCCGGTGGCGACGTTGTGCAGCCTGAACAGCGACTCCTGCTCCTGCGCGACGGCCTGCTTGTGGGCTTGCACCGCCGTCTTGATGGGCGCGAAGTCAGGCGATGCAGGCAGCTCCGCGAGCACCACGTCATCGCTCGCCAGGTAGCGCTCCGTGACGTCCTTGTATGCAGTGAGGCTCGCGGAGCTCGCGCTGAAGTCGCGCACCGCTTCGAGGTTGGCGCACGCTGCAACGACCAGCATGCATGCGAGCAGCGAGATCCGACGGGTGAAGCACGTCAGGAATTTCATGGCACCTCCTTGTTTATCTGCCTGTACCGGGTTGTACCGGCAAGGCGAGGGGGTTGCTTCCCCTCGAGAGGGGAGATGCCCGGCGCCTAGTACATTCGCCGATAGAGCGGAGACCCAATCGCATAGCGCTGTCGGTGGCGCTGGGGGCCAACTCGCGGAGCCTGTCAAAAATTTTGTGTTCGAGGCATAGCATGACGACCAGGAGCATGTATGCCAGTAAGCAAGACGAAGATGAAGAACGCGGCGATCGCCGCCAAGATGGCGGCGCTGCCGTCGATTCCGAAGGAGTTGATTGACCAGTTCGTCACCGGCCCCATGACCGGTGACGCAGTCAATGAGGCGACGGCCGCGTTCAAGAAGGCGCTGATCGAGCGCGCCCTGGGTGCCGAGATGTCGCACCACCTGGGCTACCCGAGCGGCGCGAGCAAGCCCGAGGCCAGCGGTGGCAATCAGCGCAATGGCAGGAGTGCCAAGACGGTTTTGGCCGGTGACGGGCCACTTCGCATCGAGGTGCCGCGCGACCGCGAGGGCTCCTTCGAGCCAGTGCTCATCCCAAAGCACGAACGCCGGTTCACCGGCTTCGACGACAAGATCGTGGCCATGTACGCGCGCGGCATGACCATGCGCGAGATCCAGGGCTTCTTGATGGAGAGCTACGCGGTGGAGGTGTCGCCCGAGTTCATCAGCTCGGTCACCGACGCCGTCATGGCCGAGGTCGGAGCCTGGCAGGCCCGGCCGCTGGAGCCGATGTACCCGGTGGTCTTTTTCGACGCCTTGCGCGTGAAGATCAAAGAAGACGCGGTGGTGCGCAACAAGGCCATCTACTTGGCCTTGGGGGTGCTGCCCGATGGCACGCGCGACATCCTCGGCCTGTGGATCGAAGGCACCGAGGGCGCCAAGTTCTGGATGAAGGTATTCAACGACCTGAAGACCCGCGGCGTGGGTGACATCCTCATCGCCGTCACCGATGGCTTGAAGGGCATGCCCGAGGCGCTGGCGGCGGTGTATCCGGCTACCACGTTGCAGACCTGCATCGTGCACCTGATACGCAACTCGCTGGACTACGCGAGCTGGAAGGACCGCAAGCTGCTGGCCGCGGCGATCAAGCCAATCTACACGGCCGCGAGCGCCGAAGCGGCCGAGGCCGAACTCGATGCCTTTGCTCAAGGCCCCTGGGGTATCAAGTTCCCGACCGTGGTCGCGGCTTGGCGCCGTGCGTGGGATCGGGTGATTCCGTTCTTCGCGTTTCCGCCGTCCATCCGCCGGGTGATCTACACGACCAATGCCATCGAGAGCATCAACGCGCAGTTGCGCAAGATCATCAAGTCGCGCGGCCACTTCCCCAGTGATGACGCGGCCTCCAAGCTGATCTGGCTGGCGTTGCGCAACATCACGACCGACTGGGGGCGCGCGGCGCACAATTGGAAGGAGGCGATGAATCAATTCGCGATCCTCTACGAAGAGCGCTTCACGCACGCGGCCCAAGGCAACGCAAAATCAGGAGGTTGAACCATGAATACATGGCTCAACCGGGGCGCCTCCGGCGGCCTGGCGGGGGCCTGAAGACATAAGAAAAAACAATCGAGAACAAATCAATCAACCGGCCTCGAACACAAAAATCCTGACAACTCCAACTCGCGCGAAGAGGATGCCCACGAATTATTGTTGTCGAGACCCCTGCCGACGAGGGTTTGGACGGTGACGTTCGCGATGTGCGGATCGCCTTCGCGGATGCTGATGATGACCTTGCCGAGGCGAATTGCGCGAAGACTCAATCTGGCAGTTCAACGATGCGTTCATCGCAACTTTCGTCAGCAAGAAAGTCCCGCCAGGCCTCGAGTGCGCGGCGGTAGGTTTCCAAGCCAACTTTGCCGCCTGGTTCGCCATCCATGATGGAGTACTCAAAGATCACGCTATCAGGAAGGATGATCGTAGTCCAGGCATTTCCAGTCCCTTCCCATTTAGGTATCCGACCTGCGACGACATCTTCAATGGCCTTCTCCGTGATACGACAAGCTGCTTCCGATCGCACATCGTCACGGAACTGGTGTGGCATGTACTGGTGTTCACCTTGCGTACCTGCCATAGAAACCCCATCCTTTTCGACTAGTTCGCAGCCATCAAGGCGCTGAGGACGAAAGCCTTTGCGACTTAGCCGGTTGTAGTGATCGGTATCAGGCCATGGTTCGAGCACTCTGAACATTCTGAGCTTCATCTTCTTTACCTCAAAGGCCATCCGCGCCATTGTGGAGCGCTGGTAGTTGGCGGCACGAACTGCACTTTTATTCCGGAGTCTGTTCTCCCAATCCATTGGCCGTTCGGCGCAAGCGATTTGTTGTTGAAGGCGACGGTCAGTTCATAGTTGAGTCTGGCTTCGGACCAGCTTTGCGGGAAGAACGTTGAAGGTTTGCTCTTGTCAACCCACTGACCCGCAGCATTCTGCACCTGAACTGTGCCTTCATAGACTCCATCCGCATCCGGCGGTTTCGTGTGGCTGCTGACGCGCGCGGCACCTTCTGCGCTCGGCTCATGATGGAAGCCGACCGCCTTGCCGGCGCGATTTATGTGACCCTGAGCAATGTGCTCGATGTCAATCTGCGCGAGTGCAGCCTGATCGGTGCGACTCACATAGTAGGCATTGATGCTGTCGCCCATCCGCTGACCGGGCGTCGGCCCCTTCCTCGCGCTTTTTCCTCCGTCACCATCGATCAGCGAGACACCAAGAATGGCTGCGAAGAGCGGGGGACTGGTCGCCAGCGTGTCCCGAACATATTGATCGGCAGGATTGCTCTCGTCAGAGCGGCCGTTCTGCATCCTCGTCACTGCTGAAGCAAGCTCGTCTGACATCGACGACCAGTGCGCCGTTGCCGACGATCTCGCCATTGGCGCCGCTGTAGCTGCCGCCGGCGATGCTCAGGGTGCCGCTGCCCGCGTGCTCGATCTTGCCGCCGGTGCTGGTGAGGCTCGCGGCCTGCAGCGTGAGGTTCTGGCCATGGGTGGCGATGCGGCCCTCGGTGTTGTCGATGGCGCCCGAAGTGGCGATGGTCGTTGCGCCCGTGCCGGTCTGCACGATCTCGCCACCGTTCGTGTTGGAGAGGTTGGAGACGCCCAGGCCCAGCTGGCCCACGTTGAGCTTGCCGCCCTGGTTGACCAGCGTCTGGCTGCCGTGGCTGTTGGCCTTCACGCTCAAGGTGCCGGGCGTGGCGATCGTCGCGCCGCTGGTGGTGACGTGGCCCTGGGTCGCGGTGAGCGCGACGTTGGCCGCGCTGGTGGCGCTGGAGGACAGGTCGATGCTTGCGCCTTGCAAGCTCGCATTGCCGGCCGCGAGATTGGTGCCATTCGCCACGAGGGCGCCCGTCGTCGTCACGCGCAGTTCGCCGACACTGCCGAGCTTGCCGTCGGCCTGGATGCCGGCGCCGAGCACGGCCTGTCCTGAGCCCGTCGAAGGGCCGGTGCTGCCGCCCTGCAGGCTGGCTGCGTTGATCGTGGTGTTGCGCCCGGCGGTGATGCTGCCGTCGTTGCTCAGCCGGCCACCCACGGCGACGGTGATGTCCTGGCCCGCGCGCAGCGTGCCGCGGGTGTTGTCCAGGGCGCTGCCGGCGCTCAGGTGCGCATCGCCGTTGCTCTCGAGCTGGCCGTCCGTGTTGACCAGCTCGCCCGTGCTGGCGATCTGCAGGCTGGCTGCGCGCAGGGTTCCGCCGGTGTTGTCGAAGCGATCGACGCTGGCGCTGAAGGCCTGGGCGACGTTGACGGTGCCGCTCACGTTGCTGAAGCTCGGCCCGCTCGCGGCCAGGGTGGTCGAGGTGAGGGCGCCGCCGTTGTTGTTGACTTGCGGGGTGTCGAGCTGGATGGCGCCGCCTGCGTGGATGCGGCCGCCGTCGTTGAGGACACTGCCGGGGGCGGTGATGGTGCCGGGCGCGGCCACGTAGCTGGGCGACGAGGTCGTGCCGGTGCTGCCGCCGCTGCTGCCCGTGCCGGTCTCAGTGCCCGTACTCGTGCCGGTGCCAGTCCCAGTGCCCGGCGTCGTCGGATCGGAGGTCCCCGTGCCCGGCTGTGCCGGCGCCTCGGGCACCGGCTCCGCCCCGATCACGCCACCAGCGGTGTTGCTCAGACGCGGGGCATTCACCGTGAGCGCTGCGGCGCTGGTCTGGCGCATGGTGCCGCCGCGGTTGTCGATGTCGCCGGCGCTTGCCAGCTGCAGGCTCTGCGCTTCGAGGGTGCCCGCATTGCCGAGTGTCCCCTGGGTGGCGATCTTGAGGTCCCCGCCGCTCGTGATGCGGCCGCTGTTGGCGAGGCTCTGGGCCGCGATGTCGGCACGCCTCGCGGCCTGCATCGTCCCGATGTTCTCCAGCCGCCCGGCCGCAGTGACGACCAGTTCGCCGACACCGCCCAGCGGGCCCGATCCGTCCGCGGCCATGATCGTGCCCGCATTGCGCGCACCGACGCCATGCTGCGTGCCGATCAGGGTGATCTTGCCGGCGTACATGCCCCCGAGCAGCGACGAATCCAGCGCGAAGACGGGAGTCGAGCCAGTGCCTGCGGTCGGGCTGATCTGCCCTTGATCGGCCGAGACCTGGTTGGCCCCAGTGACCACCTTCAGCTCGTTGGCCCAGAGGCCCGCGTTGACCTTGATGGCGCGCGCCAGGATGGCCGCGTAGTCGGTGCTCCTGGCATCGAGGCCCGCGCCGTCGATGCTGACGGTACCGCCGCGCACCACCTAGCCGTCCAGCCCGCCGGCTGCATTGAGCTGCGGGGTGCCGGTGGTGAGCGTCGCCCGGCTGGCGTTGATGAAGGAGCCGCCATCGACGGCGATGCCCGCGGGGTTGGCGACGATCACCTCGGCGCGCTGGCCGCCCACCTCGATGGCCCCGCGCAGCTGCGTTGGGTTGCCGCTCGTGATCTCGTTGAGGATGATCCGCGCCGGCCCGGTCGCCAGATAGGGATTGGCCTGCACCCAGCCGCCCAATTGGGTCTGCACATCGCTGCGGCTGTTGTTGAGGATGACGCCGCCCCGCTGGACGTCGAACTGGTTGTAGAGGTTGCGCGAGACGCCGGCGGCCGAGGGCGTCTGGATGTTGACCAGCGGCACGCCGTTGGGCGCCACCAGCACCGTGGGCCGCAGGCCCGGGGCCACGCCGGGCGCGCCCACAATCTGCGCCGGTACAGGCGAAACGGCGAAGAGCCCGGCCAGCGCCGTGGCCAGCACGCCCGAGGTCGCCCCCGTGGCCTTGCCCGCGCTCCTGGCCGTTTCCTGCACCACCACGCGCATGCCGCGCACAGCATTGAAGACGACCCTGTGAAGGTGCTTGTTCATGTTCTTCCTTCCGGCCTGGGCGTCAGAAGGAAGCCTCCCCTGGCATTCATCACATCGACCCTTCTTGTTTTTGAAGGGCCGCATTCTGGTGCGCACCTCCGCAATAGCGGCGGCGGCGTCAGAAAACACCAGATTTGCGCGATCGCCGGCGCGGCCTACGGCTTGGCCGATCGATTTCTTAGATCTTTTGTGCTGGCTCTGAGGCGGACATGCCCCTGTCGAGCGCGTCCGGGTCCGTGCTCAGCTGCGCGGCGAGGTCGCGCAGCTCGTTGAGCCGATCCTCGTTGGGCTCGGGATAAGTCAGGCGCCAATCCTCGATCAGTTCAGACACCGCGGGGCGGTTCAAGGACGCGAGCTGGCCCAGCAATTGCGCCTGCTCGGCGGTGCGCCGGCTTTGCAACTGCGCGCATCGGTGGTTCTCCAGGCCCACCAGGCCGATGCCCAGCAAGGCAAAGCCGATGAGATTCCTCAGCGCGATCTTGTCCGCCACACCTTGCCCCAAGGTCGCTTCAGCCGAAGCGGCTCGCGAGGTACGGCGCCGGATCGATGAAGGCGGGCTCGCCGCTGATCAGCTCGGCAAGGAGGCGGCCGGTGACGGGCCCCAGCGTGAAGCCCTGGTGCGCATGGCCGAAGTTGAACCACAGGCCCTTGTGGCGCGGCGCCGCGCCGAGCACCGGCTTCATGTCGACGGTGCAGGGGCGCGAGCCCAGCCACGGCGAGGCCTCGACCGGCTTGCCCAGCGGCACGAGTTCGCGTGTCGACTGTTCCGCGCGGCCGAGCTGAACCGGGGTGGAGGCCGCATCCTGGCGGGCGAACTCCGCACCGGTGGTGAGCCGCAGGCCGCGCGACATCGGCGCCAGCATCACGCCGCGCTCGACGTCCAGCATCGGCAGCCGGAGCCCGGCGTGCCCTTCGTAGTGACGGTGGTAGCCCCGCTTGATGAACAAGGGCAGGCGGTAACCCAGGGGGCGGAGCAGGGCATCGGCCCAGGGCCCCAGCGCGACGACCGCCTCTTCCGCCTGAACGCTGCCACCTTCTGCATCGACGGACCAGCCGGCACCTTGCTGCCGCAGCGTCATCGCATCGCCCAAGGCGAAGCGGCCGCCGCGCAGGACGAAGAGCTTCGCGTAGCGTGCGACCAGGTCGCCCGGATCGCGCACGCTCCAGGGGTCGGTCCAATGGATGGCCCCGGCGAGCGCCCGTTGCAACCCCGGCTCTGCCGACGCCAGCTCGTCGCTGCCGAGCACGGAACAGCCCAGGCCGTGCTCGCGCGCCGCGGCCGTTGCCTCGCTCGCGGCTGCATCGAAGGCCTCGCGAGAGCGGTAGATCTGCCGCCATCCCTCCTTGTGTATGAGCTCGCCGGCAGCGGCCTGCTCGATCCAGAAGGCGTGCTCGTCGATGCATTTCTCGATCAGCCGGCTGTACGCGGGGACGATCTCGGCGTAGCTCGAAGGCGCGGACGAGCGCCAATACGCGAACAGCCGGGGCCACACCTGCCACAAGGCATCCAGGTGATAGTGGGCGTCGTTGCTGCGCCCGGTCGCGACGCGCAGCAGCGTCCCGATGTCGCGCGGAAAGGCGTAGGGCTGCACCGCCTCGCGCTGGATGATGCCGGCGTTCCCGTAGGAGGTTTCGAGCCCCGGCATCTTCCGGTCGACGAGCGTGACGGCATGGCCGCGCAGCTGCAGCGCCAGCGCCGTGCTGACGCCGACGATGCCCGCGCCGAGGACCAGGACCTCCTTGTGCTTCTGCGCCATCGAGCCGCTCACTCCCGGATCGTGAGCGGGGTCGAGCTCACAGGACCCACGGTCCGCAGGGTGGCGCCAAGTTCAGGGGAGGCGGAAGGAAGGGGAGGGGGTCATCGAAGTGGGCGAATCGTAAGAGCCATGAGTGGCGGTCATTGTCGCGCCTGCATCGCCGTGGTCGTGTGTGCCAGCCGCGCAATTATTCGATTTGTCGGTTGCGCGCGCGGCAATGGTGTTGGAGCGCCCGCTCATCCCGCCTGGATCGCTTCCGTCAGGAAATGCACGAAGCCCTTGGCCGCGTCGGACAGCCCCCGGCCGGCCAGCGTCTCGACCTCCAGGTAGCGTTCGTTCATCTCCCGGTCGCGCAGTGGAACCGCCACCAGCGTGCCGGCAAGAAGCCGGGTCCGGATGGACAGCTCGCCGTAGAAGGCGATGCACTCGGGCGCCGCGGCCGCGAAGCTCACCAGCGCATCGGCATGGTTGCTCGACATGGCGGTCCGGTACTGCAGGCCTTGCCGGCTGCAGCTGATGTCGAGCAGCTGCCGCACCGAGCTGTTGGGCAGCGGCAGCGCCAGCGGGTACGCGACCGCCTGGCTCAGGGACAGCTGGCGCTGCCGGGCCAGCGGGTGCTCGGTGGACATGACGGCGAGGATGGGGCTCGGATGGCGCAGCTCCAGCTGGATGCCGGCCTCGGGCACCGAGCTCAGCGTTACGCCCACGTCCGCTTCGCCGTCGCGGATGCGCCGCGGGATATCGGTGCGGGAGCAGACCTCCAGGTGGAAGCGGATGCCTTCGTACTTCTCCCGGAAGCGGGCGATGAGCGTGGGGATGAAGTCGAAGGCGAATCCCTCGGCGCTGACCACGCGCACGAAGCCGCTGCGCAAACCCCGAAGCGCGGCGATGTCGTTCAGCACCCGCTCGTTGTCCTGCTGCGCTCGCTTGGCGTGCGCCGCCAGCAGTTCCCCGGCGGCATTCGGCACCATGCCGCGGGCGTGGCGCTCGAACAGCAGGCTGTCCATCTCCCGCTCGAGGCGCGCCACCTGGCGGCTGACCGCCGAGGGCGCCACATTGAGCTTCAAGGCGGCTTCCTTGATCGAGCCGGTGCGCACGACCTCGAGGAAGTAGCGCACGGCGGTCTCCTGCAGCAAATAGCCGGCCATGGATTTGAATTGCGATTTTGGCAATGAAAGATTCTAAACATGGCGCTTGCCGCAATCCATGGGGACTCTTACGATTTCGTGACAGCCGATGCGCGGCCCTTCTTTCACCCTCCTTTCACTTTTCTTAAGAGCCCCTGATGAAGTCCCTCTCCGTCCTGGCCGGCTTTGCGCTGGCGTCCTCCCTCGGCGCGTTCGGCGCGCCAGCCGTCGCCGCCGAGAGCGACTTTCCGTCGCGGCCCGTCACCCTGATCATTCCCTTCCCGCCCGGCGGGGCGACGGACGTGCTGGGGCGCGTGATCGGCGCGCGCCTGGGCAAGGAGCTGGGCCAGCCGGTGGTGATCGACAACCGCGCCGGCGCAGGGACCATCATCGGCGCGACCTACGTCTCCAAGGCCGCGCCGGACGGCCACACGCTGCTGCTGAGCTCGGGCACCACCTTCACGGTCAACCCGGCGATCCGCAGCAACCTGCCCTACGACCCCGTCAAGGGCTTCGATCCGATCGGGCTCGCGGGCCGCACCGCGCTCATCCTGCTCGCGAACAAGGATGTACCCGTCCAGAACTTCAAGCAGTTCGTCGACTACGTGAAGGCTTCCCCCGGCAAGTACGCCTACGGCTCCTTCGGCAGCGGCACGACCGCGCACTTCGCCGGCGAGACCGTCCTGAATGCCGCCGGGCTGAAGATGACGCACGTCCCCTACAAGGGCAGTGCGCCGGCCATGACCGATCTCATCGGCGGGCAGATCCCCTTCAGTGTCGACACGGTGAGCGCCGCCATCCCGCAGCTCGCCGGCGGCAAGGTCAAGGCGATTGCGGTGACGACCGCCAAGCGCTCGGCGCTCCTGCCCAACGTGCCCGCAATGGCCGAGAGCGGCTTTCCTGGCATCGACATGGACACCTGGCTGATCTTCGCGGGCCCCAAGGGCCTGCCTCCCGCCGTCAAGGCGCGGCTCGAGAAGGCCCTGGCCGCGACCATGGCCGATCCGGACACCCGGACGAAACTGGTCGCGGCCGGCCTGGAGCCGGCCTTCAGCAACGCGGCCGCGGCCAGCGAGCTGATCAACAAGGAGCTGCCGCTGATGCGTGCGGTCGCGGCCCGCTCCAACATCACCGCGGATTGAACATGGCCACGTCCACCAATACCGTCGCCGGAGAGCTCGTTGAGACCTCGGCGGTCGAGCTGCGTCGCCTCATCGGCACCAAGGCGCTGTCGCCGGTGGAGCTGCTGGAGGCCTGCATCGCGCGCATCGAAAAGGTGAACCCCTTCGTCAACGCCGTCACCGCCACCTGCTTCGAGCGCGCGCGCGCTGAAGCGCGCGCCGCGGAAGAAGCCGTCATGGCCGGGCGCCCGCTCGGCCTGCTGCACGGCTTGCCCCTGGGCGTGAAGGATCTCGAACCGACGCAGGGTCTCCTCACAACCTGGGGCTCGCCCCTGTTCCGCAACCATGTGCCGACCGAGGACATCGAGCTGGTGGCGCGCCTGCGCCGGGCCGGGGCCATCGTGGCCGGCAAGACCAACGTCCCCGAGATGGGCGCGGGCGCCAACTCGCGCAACGAGGTGTGGGGCGCGACCGGCAACCCCTTCAATCCGAATCTCAATGCCGGCGGGTCTTCCGGCGGCTCCGCTGCCGCGCTGGCCTGCGACATGCTGCCGGTCTGCACCGGCTCCGACACCGGCGGATCGCTTCGCATCCCCGCCGCCAAGTGCGGCGTGGTGGGTTTCAGGCCCTCGCCCGGTGTCGTGCCCAGCGTGCGCAAGCTGCTGGGCTGGACATCGATCTCGGTCGTCGGCCCCATGGGGCGCACCGTCGAGGACGCCTGCCTGCAGATGGCCGCCTCGGCCGGCATGCACGCCGGCGATCCGCTGAGCTATCCGCTCGATGCGCTGTCCTTCCTGAAGCCGGCCGACGTCGACCTGAGCCGGCTGCGCGTCGCCTGGACGGAGGACTTCGGCGCCTGCGCCGTGGACCAGAACATCCGCGCCACCTTCCGCCGCAAGATCGAGGGCATGCGGCACCTCTTCCAGCGCTGCGACGAAATCGAGCTCGACCTCGGCGACGTTCACAGGTGCTTCGACGTGCTGCGTGCCGAGGCCTTCGTCGCCGGCATGCAGGCCGCGTACGAGAAGGACCCGATGAGCCTGGGCCCCAACTCGCGCGCCAACTACGAGATGGGCGCGCGGATGAGCCTGCTCGACAGCGCCTGGGCCCAGGCCGAGCAGACCCGCCTGATCCGGAAGTTCCAGGACGTCTTCGCCGACGTCGACCTGATCCTGTCGCCGACCACGCCCGTCTCGCCCTTCCCGTGGGCGCAGCTGTACGCGGACACGATCAACGGGGAAAGGCAGGAGAACTACTACCGCTGGCTGGCGCTGACCTATGTGGTCACGCTGGTCACGCATCCCGCGCTCTCGCTGCCCTGCGGCGTCGATCATGCGGGCATGCCATTCGGCCTGCAGATCGTCGGGGGCTTCAGGGCGGACCACCAGGTGCTGGGTGCCGCGCACGCGATGGAGCGGGCCTTCGCGTCCAGCGCCGAGCTGCGCCGTCCGCGCCCGGACCTGCAGGCGCTGTTGAAGACACAGCCACAACCGCCGCTGCGATCCATCGTGACCGCCGCGCCCGATGCGCAGGGGGCTGCGGGCGCTTCGGATTCGGCGTCGGCCTCGGTGGTCTAAGGGCGAGTGGCGCCTACTTCTTGATCTCCAGCTTGTAGACCCGCTCCGTCCCCACCGAATCCGAGCGCACCGCGTAGTAGCCATCGCTGGTCTGCAGGATGTAGCGGCACCACTCCTCGGTCGGCACGCCCTTCCATTCGATCAGCACGCAGTAGCGCCCGTCGTCCGAGATCTGCCACTTGCCCGGCGCAGTGGTGGGCCGGCCCGATGCGCCGACGGCGCCCGCGCCCCGGTTGTCGGAGGAGACGACGAAGCTGCCGCCCGCATCGTTGCTCCAGTGGTGCACATTGCCGCGACCGCTCACCCGGCTCATCTTGGCGCCGGTCAGCAGTTCGGTCGCCTCCGGCTTCGACAGCTTCTTCGGGCTTTTCGATTCCAGATCGCGAAGCACCATGTCGTCCGCTGCATGGGCCGCCGTTGCGGCGGCCCCCAGCAAGACGAGCAGCGCGGTGGGGGACCATCCTTCAAATTGACGCATGATCGACGCTCCTTGAAAAAAACTGCGTGGGGCGGCCCCTCGCGCCTCTGCTTAAAAAAGGACTGCGATGCTGGAACTCCTGACGGATCCTCAAGCCTGGATTGCCTTCGCCACCCTGACCGCGCTCGAGCTCGTGCTGGGTATCGACAACATCATCTTCATTTCCATCCTGGTGGACAAGCTGCCCGCCGCCAAGCGCGACCTCGCGCGACGGCTGGGACTCTTCATGGCGATGTTCATGCGCGTCGGCCTGCTGCTGGTGCTGGCCTGGATCGTCGGGCTGGTGGCCCCGCTCTTCTCAGTGGCGGGCGAGGACATCTCCGGCCGCGACCTGATCCTGATCCTCGGCGGACTGTTCCTGATCTGGAAGAGCACGACCGAGGTGCACCAGTCGCTGGAAGGCGGCCACGAGGAGACGGGCGGCGCGGCCGGCGCCACCTTGCTTTCCGTCATCCTGCAGATCATGGTGGTCGACCTGGTGTTCTCGCTGGACTCCATCATCACCGCGGTAGGGATGGTGGACGACGTCCGCGTCATGATCGCGGCGGTGGTCGCCTCGGTGCTGCTGATGATGCTGTTCGCCGCCGCGATCGGCCGCTTCGTCTCCGACCATCCCACCATCAAGATGCTGGCGCTGTCCTTCCTGGTGGTGGTGGGCGTCGTGCTCGTCGCGGAGGGCTTCGATCACCACGTGCCCAAGGGCTACGTGTACTTCGCCATGGCCTTCTCTCTGGGCGTGGAGGCGCTCAACATCCGGATGCGCGCCAAGGCGGCCAAGCGCGTGGCGTTGAATCCGCCGCACATCCCGGGCGACTGAAGGCGAGGCTTGCTTCATTGGCCCTGGGGAGAGGCGAGGCGCGGGCAAGCGCCGGAATGGGCCAACTAATGCACGTTTCCAAGCGAGAGCTCGCCCCGGCCTTCATGGCCGTCTCGCCCCTCGACCCTACGATCACACCCCATGGATCCCATCGTCGGCCAACTGCTGTCCCCGCGCTACGACCTCGGAACCGTCGCGCTCTCGTATGTGATCTCCTTCTTCGGCTCGCTGCTTGCCCTGCTGTGCGCCCACAAGATGGTGCGCAAGGACGGCACGCTCGACCTGCCCATGCTGGGCGGCGGCGCGGTGGCGCTGGGCGGCATCGGCATCTGGTCCATGCACTTCATCGGCATGGCGGCCTACCGGCTGCCCGTGGCCATCGCCTACGACGTGCCGCTGACGGCCCTGTCGCTGGTCGCCGCGATCGTCATCTCGGGCATCGCCCTGTACCTGGCCGGCGGCAAGCGCTTCACCCGCGGCGGCTGGCTGGCCGGCAGCCTGCTGGCGGGCATCGGCGTGTGCGTGATGCACTACATCGGCATGTTCGCCATGAACATGCGTGCCAGCATGAGCTTCGACCTGGTCGTCGTGGCCGCCTCGGTCGCGATCGCCATCGGCGCGGCGGCGACGGCGCTGTGGCTGGCCTTCAACCTCACGGAGCTGGCGCACCAGTTCATCGCGGCCGCGGTGATGGGTGTGGCCGTGTGCGCAATGCATTACACCGGCATGACGGCGGCCACCATGGTCTGCACCAGCGCCGCGCCGGCCGCCTCCTACCTGGTGGGCGACGGCAACATAGGACTGGCAGTTTTCAACACCGCGTCCGTGGCGCTGATCTTCATTTTCAGCAGGATCGAGATCGACGACTGGCTCGACAACATCAGGGCCCAGGGGCGAGGCAACCTGCCTTGACGAGTCGCAGTGCAGAAGAACGCTGCACCGAGAGCGTGCGAAATGTACTTCCAAGGCCGTCGCACGCCGCGTACGATCGCCTGAATCTCGTTATATATGGAAACTTTTCCAAGCACACCGCAAGTTCCCGCCGACGAAAGCCGTGAGGCCCGCCTCGGCATCATCACCGCGGAAGCTCAATTTCATTCCGGGGAAGTTTCGGTCGATCGCGCCATCGGGAATCTGCTGGTCGTCGTTCGGGAACTGCTGGGACTGCAGGTGGTGTTCGTGAGCGAGTTCGTCGACGGCAGGCGCGTGTTTCGACATATCGAATCCCAGAGCAGTGTGCTGCGCATACGGCGGGGCCAGTCTGCACCGCTCGAACAGACCATCTGCCAGCGCATCCTCGACGGGCGCCTGCCCAATCTGATTCAGAGCGTCACGAGCGTGCGTGAAGAGCAGGGACTGCCCGCCAACTTCGAGGGAATGGGAACGCACATCGGCGTGCCGGTCCGGATGGCGGATGGGCGGGTCTACGGCATGCTCTGCGGCTTCAACGTCGAAGGCGAAAGCGACCTGGACGAGCGCGACGTCAGACGTCTGGAGCTTGCGGCCTCCAGCGCCGCCCGGCTTCTCGCCCGAGCGGATGGACGTGAAGTCACGACTTCCGATCCTGCACTCGCCTAGGACCGGTTAGCAGGCCCTAGCCACGCCGTGCCGCCTCGATCGCGGCGATGTCGATATTCTTCATCGTCATCATCGCGTCGAACGCGCGCTTGGCCGCCGCGGGATCGGGGTCGGCGATCGCCGCGATGAGGGCGCGGGGCGTGATCTGCCAAGACAATCCCCATCGGTCCTTGCACCAACCGCACGCGCTTTCTTCGCCGCCATTGCCGACGATCGCGTTCCACAGGCGATCGGTCTCGGCCTGGTCGTCGGTCGCGATCTGAAAAGAGAAGGCCTCGTTGTGCTTGAAGTGCGGGCCGCCGTTCAGCCCGACGCAGGGGATGCCGGCGACGGTGAACTCGACCGTCAGGACATCGCCCTGCTTGCCATCGGGATAGTTGCCCGGTGCGCGGAGGATGGTGCCGACGGCGCTGTCGGGGAATGTCTTGGCATAGAAGTTTGCGGCGTCTACGGCAGTGCCGTCGTACCACAGACAAATCGTGTTCTTGCTGGTCATTTCATGTCTCCTGAAGCGTTGAGGACGGCATTCACCGTCGTGCAAAAAACGTCGATCGTGTTCTCACCGCCGGCTTTTTGTCTGTCGGATGGGACGCCGTTGTAGGAGGGGCGTCGATGTCGCGCGCGCTCGCGGCGGACGCGGGTTCAACCTATGCTCGTGTACCGTGACCCCCACCTCAGGAGAACTCATGTTTGACCACGTCAAATTCGGAGTCAGCGACTATGCGGCGAGCAAAGCCTTCTTCCTCAAGGCGCTCGAACCGCTGGGCGTTGCCGTTGTCTCGGAAGGGCCGCCGACATACGGAATCGAGCTCAGCCCAAAGGGCAAGGCTTCATTGTGTCTGTACCAAACC
Source organism: Variovorax sp. WS11 (assembly GCF_010499245.1). Lineage (GTDB taxonomy): Bacteria > Pseudomonadota > Gammaproteobacteria > Burkholderiales > Burkholderiaceae_C > Variovorax. Next base: position 761,719 of record NZ_JAAGOW010000002.1, on the reverse strand, counting down.
GAGGAAAAGCCGGCAAGGCTTCACTTGGCGTTCAAGGCCGAGAATCGCCGGCAGGTCGAGGCTTTCTATCGAGCGGCTCTGGAGGCGGGTGGTAAAGACATGGTGCGCCTGGCCTGCGCCCGCACTACCACGCGAACTACTACGCAGCTTTCGTGATTGGTCCGGACGGGCACAACATCGAAGTGGTTTGCAACGAACCGGAGGCCTAAGCGGTCCATCGAGGGACGGGCTCGCTCACTTGCGGAGCTCCAATAGCGTACCTTCGACCTGCTGGCAGCGAGCCTACTGTCCTGCGATCGACCAACCGGCTTGCTGGTTCGTCTTGTCGTTTTCGTACTCCCACCGCGTGCCGCAGGCGTCGCAGCGATAGCTGGTGATGGTGACCGTGCGACCGCCGCTGTCACCATCGCTGCGCTCCGCCTTGCGGCTGGACATCTGCACGAGTTCGGCGTGTCCGGGCGCGCGGCGCCAGTTGCGCTGGATTCCGGCACACGAGGCGCAGAGCATCATCTTTTTCAGTTCGTCTCGTCGGTTGGACTCATTCGGCATGCGGCTGCTGCTCTCTCTCTATCTGTTAACCATTCAAACGAGCCATGTTAGCAACCCAGCAGAGTTCCACTCCCTCCAGCGGACTAAACCTCTGGATTTAGCCGGTCCCAAGCGTGAAGGCGGCAAGCTCCCAGTCTTATGGCTCCTACGTTCGCATGCTGCACGAATATCCAGAGCTCAAGGGTCTCCGGGTCGTGGCCTATTTTGTCCTGGCCGCCTCCGCGGTGATGGTGGCAATGCCTTACGTCTCCCGGGCGGCCCTGCGCAAGCATATGCTGGCTCCAAATGGCGCATTCCTCTCACGCCAGACGGTACAGTTGACTGAATTTTCGTGGACGCAATGCAGGCGCTCATACTCCCTCGGTCCACGGTTGCTTTGTTGACGAGTTTGAACGACGCACAGCGCACCTTCAGCATTGCATCCTGCCACGATCAAGTGGTGCCTGGCGCGGCCATGACCCCCTCCCTGCATCGCCGTCGTTTCCTGAGCATCGCCGGTAGCGCTCTTCTGGGCACTACCGGGGTGCATGCTGGCGCTTTTCCTGACAAATCGCTGAATATGATCGTTCCCTATCCTGCAGGCGGCCCCGCTGATGTGCAGGCGCGACAGCTTGAACCGGCGATGCGCAAAGCGCTGGGGCAACCGCTGGTGGTGGACAACGTGGCTGGTGCGAGCGGCTCGATCGGCATCCAGAAGCTGTTGTCAGCGCCGCCGGACGGTTACACGATGCTGCTGGGGACTGCCAGCGACGTGATCCTGGCCCCGATTACTCTGTCCGCGGTCAGGCACAAGCCCGAACAGCTTCGCCTCCTCGGCATCACTGGCCGTTCGCCCCTGATTCTGGTCGGCAGTCCGCACCTTGAGCCCAAAACCCTGGAACAACTCGCCATATACGCGCGCAAGGCTCAAGCGCCAGGCCTCACATACGGCAGCATAGGCCCCGGCTCCCTCTATCACTTGGTAGCCGAAGACCTAAATTCGCGCTGGAACGTCACCATGACGCACGTAGCCTACAAGGGTGTGGCGCCAATGGTGCAGGACCTCATAGGCGGCCATCTAGATTTGTCGATCCTGCCTTCCGCTGGAAACGTGGTCGAGTTGGTCACGCAGGGCAAGCTGCACGCGTACGCTGTATCCGATGCTCAACGTCTCCAACGGCTCGGGCAGGTGCCTACTTTTGCCGACGCGGCGGGTGCGCGCTTTCATGACTTCTTCTACGAGATATGGGGCGGCATGTTCGTGGACCGCAGGGTCCGACCGGAACTCGCTCTGCGCCTCAATGAAGCGCTCAGCGCCGCTCTAATCGACGTGGGGTATCAACAGGCACAGTTGGCGACCGGTTCCACCCCGGGCGAGGCAATGAGCCTTGAACAGTCCGAATGGCTTCTTGCACAGCAGATCGCGCGCTTCCGTCGCATCGCCCAGAAGGTAAAGCTTCGGCCTCAATAGCGCGAGGCCCTCATCAGGGGGCGAACGTGAATTTGGACTCTGCGCGACATGGAGTGCGAGGACGGGTAGCACTGATGCTGGCACGACATCGCCTGTTCGCCAATCCCGGATGGCGTGGTCCGGCATCCGTTCGATGCTCAGCCCGCGCTGGCCGCACGCCTCAGGGAGGTGCCGCGGTGAATGGGACCTCCGCGTCCAACGGCGGGCCGGGCGGCACGTCGATGGATGTCCCGAAGCGGCTGCCCAGGCGATTGCCGGAGGGGTCTTCGAGCGTGCCTCGTGCGACAAGCTTGTATGTCGCGGCGCGCCATGGCGCGCCCGGCGTGAACGTCCACGTACTCTCACCTCGGCTCAGACGGCCCCGCCCGGCAACGCGTTGATTGTCATAGTCCGCGATCGCGAGATGGTCGCCATCGCGCCCGTCGATGGGCGCATCGAGCGACACCACCAGAGGCTGGCGTGTGCCGGCACGCACCTTCGACAACGTCCAGGCCGACGGCATGGGCCCGGAGTCATCGTCAAGCGTGGTGCGCCAGCGCTTGATGGGATGCCCGTCGAGGAGCAGTGTCACCTCGTCGTCCGCTGCCAGGATCGCTCCGAGCTTGTCCCGCGCCTTCAGGCCCGTCTTGACGCGCCCGGGATGCAGCAGCACCGTCAGCACGCGGCCATCCCTGGACCAGAGTTCCTGGGCCAGGAAGGGCTCGGCGATGGAACTGCCGTCGCCGAGCCGGAGCGTGAGCCTGCCCAGGACCGGCTCGGCGACCGGTGCATCGAAGAGGATGGACACCCGGAGCAGGTTGGCCGGGATGGCGTGGCCCGAAGGCTGCACGAAGACGACGCCAGGCACGGGGGGGTGGGCCCGCGTACAGCCCGGTGCCAGCGCCAGCAGAAATGCGCCGGCGTCGAGGACGCGCTGCAGGGCCACGGTCATTGCGCCGGCTTGATCTGGTCCGCGAAGCCTTCGTGCGTCAGCATCATGTCCTGTCGCGGCTTGATGTTCTTCAGCTGGAACGGGTCGCCCTTGAAGCCGTACTCCTGGAATGCGTACTCGGAGATGAAGTCGGTGAGGCGGAAGCTCAGTTCCTTGCTGATGGTCACGAGCTGCAGCGCGTCCTTCTCCAGGCGGCGGCGCAGCACAATGAACGACTGGTCGTCTAGGTTGTCCAGGCGCATCGTGCCGGCCAGTGGGACCGAGGTGGCTTCCAGACCTGTGATTTGTCCGAATGGCACCAAGGTCTCGATGCCCGGCCGCACACTCGCGGCTTCAACCTGGGACACAGGGATGGCGCTCGCTCCGCGCTCGAAGTTGAGCAACATCAGGTACTCCTGTGTCTTGCCCTGCTCGGTCTTCGTATAAGCAATCATGCCGGCCGGCGTGTTGCCGTAGCCGAGTTCGGCAATCGTCTTGCCCCGGATGTGCGCGCCGTCCTTCAGGTCCTCCAGTGGGATAGTGACGATGGGCGTGCAGGTGTATGCCGCGACGAGATAGGGCTTGCCGCCCCAACTCGCAAAGCTCATCGCGCGGATCGGCGCGCGCGTCTCGATCAGGTTGTGACCCGTGTGGTAGATCTCCACCGAGGTGACCGACTGCTGCGCATCGAATGGATAGCGTGCCCGCCGCAGCGTCGACGCAAATTCCTGATTGGACAAGCCGGCAACGTAGAGCGCGCCGTCGCGGTACTTCATGTCGGTGACCGTGTAGCTGCGCTCGGGCGTGTCCTTCCAGAACCTGTAGCCGGTGGTAGGCGCGTCGCGCAGTGCGATCGAAGTAGTCTTGGCCGACTTCAGGTCGATGCGGCGCGTCTTGCGGTCGCTCGTCACGACGACGAGGGCCGGCGTCTTCGCGGCGCCGTGGCTCAGCGCGATGTATACCTCGCCCGTCCCCGGCCTCGCGACCATGTCTTCAACGGTGAACTTCTTGCCGCCGACCTGTTTGGAAAGCAAGGGCTCGAGGTCGAGGATGTTGAACGCAGTGCCGGCGGGCTTCTGTGGCGCGTTAGGCAGCGTGAGGGCATGCACGCGCGCCGTCTTCCAGTCGGCAATGAACAGCACGTTGCCCGGGCCTGCGGCCAGGCGCGAGACCGATTGGACGCCCGCTGCGGAAGCGGCGAAGCTGAGGCCGGCGGCAGTGGCAGCGATGAGGATGCGCATGGAAGCTCCTGCAGGTTCGGTGGTGGAAGTGGCGTTCCGGGATGCTAGGCGGACCGATGTCGCCCCGGTAGGCACCAGCCGCTCACCAACCTGGTGTACAAGCAGCACCAATGCGGCATCATTTGCCCGCCGCGCAGGCCCGCTTTGATGCCAGTGCCGGCAATGCCGAGGCCCGCCCCCGCGGCTACACCCAGCGCCAGCCGCGTTCCCGTCCCGCCCCTCCGCCTTGCGAATCCCATCCGGCCCGTAGAAGGGCAGTGCGGCCGCCTGCAGGTAGTGCAGTGCGTTGCGCGTGAAGTCGAGGTGCCCGTGGACCATGGCGCCGTTGCGGCGGTTGCCGGTCTTGGCGCTTTCGGCCAGCTGCAACAGCGCAGCCCAGGCCTCCTGCGCGGCCGCGCCGGCGGCCGTGGCGGCGGCATCGGCACCGGCGCGGCCGGGTTCGAAGCCCATCGCCACCTGGGCCGATTCGCGGGTGCGGTCGAGCGCGGTCATGCGGTCGAGCAGGGCGGCCTTGCGCGCCGTCAGCGGCGTCAGGTCGGCGAAGAGGCCCTCCTGCATGGCCTGTTCCTCCTGCCCCAGCAGATCGAGGAACTCTTCCACGCAGGACTTCTCGGCCAGCAGGTGGGGCAGCAGCGTGGCGCTCATCGTTCTCAGCCCTCGCTCTTGCCGCCGAGAAGGTCGCGAACGCTCTTCAGCAGGCCGCCGGCGATGCGCTCGGGATGCACCGTGTACTCGCCGGCCAGGATGGCCTTGCGGATGTCGGCGACGCGCGCGGCATCGAAGTCGGTGTTCGGGTCGCTGGGCAGCGAATGGACCTGGGCCGAGGACAGCTGCACCGAGTCCTTGGCCTGTTCGGTGGCGTCGGCGCCGGCGGCCGGCTGGGCCTTGGCGCCCTTGCCCGTGCGGGAGAGTGGTGTGGCCGAGGAGGCGGGTTGGTCGATTTTCAAGATGGTTCCTCAAAGGGCTGACCGCTTTATCGGCAGTCCAGGCCCGAACTTTAGGGTCGATCCATGCTCATGGTCTGTAACTATTGCGCCAGCCGGATCTGGCCTTCCTCGTCGGCGACCCCGCTGACCAGCCGGCCATCGCGGGTCTTGGCCTGGACCGTGGCGCCGATCTCCGCCCGGTTCAGGGCGCGCGCCTCGGTGCTGACCGTGAAGCCCTGCCCCTCGGCGACCACCTGCACCGTCTGGCCCTGCTGGATCACGACCGTGCCGCGCAGCTGCTCGCGCCGCAGCGGCGCGCCGGCGGCGACGCGGTTGACCGTCACCATGCCCTTGAGCTCGGCCGGGTCCGCCAGGACCGACTTCGGCAGCGCCGTCAGGTCGCCCGTGCGCGCCGCCACGTCGCCGGCCCCCAGGGGCTGGCCGGCGTCGAGGGCGCGCGCGGCCACCAGGTAGCGGCCTTCGAGCGCGACGTGCGCCTGCACGAAGCGCGTCCAGGGCCGCTCGCCCGGGCAGCGCAGGCCGACCGAGACCCGGCCCCAGGCCGAGGCGCCGTTCGGCAGGAAGGCCTCGAGCGCCTCGCAGGCCGGCAGGGCCGAGCCCGGCAGCGTCACCCGGATGCGGGCCTGGCCCGGCAGGCCGGCGGTCTGCGTCTTCAGGAATTGCTCGACCACGCCGCGCGCATCGCCGCCGTCCGGCGGGGCGGCCAGGCAGGCGGGCGCGCCCAGGCCCATGGCCAGCACGACCGGCAGAAAGTGGGGAAAGAAGCGGATCTTGTCCATCATCGGTGTGCCAGATTCTAGGAAGAGGGGGCCTCGCGCCAAGGTGCGAAGTGCACGCCAAATGCCCCTTTGTTCGGCCCATTGCAAAAGCGGCTCGTGCATAGACTCGCTTTCCATCTGTCGCCACGCCTTCCCCTGGCCGCGACGCCAACAGATGGAGCCCTCATGATCGACAAGCTGGATGCAGCGCTTCGATTCAGCCGCGAAGCCCTGAACCTCAGGGCCCAGCGCCAGGAAGTGCTGGCGGCCAACATCGCCCACGCCGACACGCCCAACTACAAGGCGCGCGACTTCGACTTCGCGAGCCGGCTCACGCAGGCCGTGGAGCAGGGCCGCGGCGGCCAGTCGGTCACGATGGCCACCACCTCGGCGCGCCACCTGCAGGGCGACGCCTCGGCAATGCCCGATACCGACCTGCTCTTCCGCGTGCCGACGCAGTCCAGCATCGACGGCAACACCGTCGAGATGGATGCCGAGCGCATCGCCTTCGCAGACAACGCGCTGCGCTACGAGGCCAACCTCACCGTTATGAGCGCCAAGATCAAGTCGCTGCTGGCGGCGGCGCAGCAATAAGGAGCACGTGCGATGCCATTGCCCAGCGCCTCCATGAACATCTTCAACGTCGCCGGCTCGGCGATGGCCGCGCAGTCGCAGCGCATGAACGTGACCGCCAGCAACCTGGCCAACGCCGACAGCGTGGCCGGCCCCGACGGCCAGCCCTACCGCGCCAAGCAGGTCATGTTCGAGGTTGCGGCCTCCGGCCAGCAGGACATCGGCGGCGTGAAGGTCGCCGGCGTGGTCGAGGACAGCTCGCCCGCCAGGATGGTCTACGACCCGAAGAGCCCGCACGCCAATGTGCAGGGCTACGTGAGCATGCCCAACGTCAACGTGGTCGAGGAGATGACCAACATGATCTCCGCCTCGCGCAGCTACCAGGCCAACGTCGAGGTGCTCAACACCGCCAAGACGCTGATGGTCAAGACGCTGTCGGTCGGCCAGTAACCCCGTTCAACAACAAGCACAAGCCTCCAGAACATGGCCATCAACGACGCCCTCTCTTCCCTCGGCGGCACCAGCTCGACATCGAGCAGCAGCAGCGTGAGCGGCTCCGACAGCGAACAGCGCTTCCTCAAGCTGCTGGTGACGCAGCTCAACAACCAGGATCCGCTCAACCCGATGCAGAACGCCGAGCTCACCTCGCAGCTCGCGCAGATGAGCACGGTCAGCGGCATCGAGAAGCTCAACAGCACGCTGTCCGGCCTGGTCAGCCAGACCGGCAGCAACCAGGTGCTGCAGGCCGCCTCGCTGATCGGCTACAACGTGCTGTCGCCCGGCAACCAGATCGCCACCACCGCGCCCAAGGACGGCGAGGAGCCGGCGACGGTGCCCTTCGCCGTGCAGCTGCCCGGCACGGCCGGCGACGTGCAGGTCAAGATCGTCGATGCCGCGGGCCGCACCGTGCGCACCCTCGAGCTGGGCTCCCTGGCCGAGGGCGTCAACGCCGTCACCTGGGACGGCAAGGCCGACGACGGCTCGGCCGTGCCGGCCGGCAACTACAGCTTCAGCGTGGTCGCCACCAACGACGGCACCGCGGTCGAAGCCACCGCGCTCACCTTCGCGCAGGTGGCGGCCGTCAAGCAGGGTACGAACGGGGTCACGCTGGAGCTGGCCAACGGCCGCAGCATCAGCCTCGACGACGTGCGCATGTACCTCTGAACCTTTTCCCTCGGGCCTCTCGCGTCGGCGCGGGGGTCGCTTCTTCCACGCATAGCAACAAGGATCGATCATGAGTTTCTCCCAGGGCATCAGCGGCCTGAACGTGGCCGCCGCCAACCTCGACGTCGTCGGCAACAACATCGCCAACTCGGGCACGGTGGGCTACAAGTCGGCTGCCGCCACCTTCCAGGACATCTATGCCGGCTCGCGCATTGGCCTGGGCGCCTCGGTCTCGGGCGTGGTGCAGAACTTCACGCAGGGCGTCACGCAGACCAGCAGCCGCCCGCTGGACGTGGCGATCCAGAACGGCGACGGCTTCTTCCGCCTCTCCAGCCCCAGCGGCGAGGTGGCCTACTCGCGCAACGGCCAGTTCACCCGCGACAAGGACGGCTACATCGTCAACAGCCAGGGCCTGCGCCTCACCGGCTACGGCGTGACGGCGGCCGGCGGTCTCTCCGGCGGCACGCCCACCGCGCTGCAGGTGCAGACCAGCTCGATGAACCCGAACGCCACCACCGGCGTGGAGGCGGAGTTCAACCTCGACTCGCGCCTGGCCGTGCCGAGCAAGACGCCCTTCGATGCCACCGATTCCGGCACCTTCAACTACTCCAACTCCATCGGCCCGGTGTACGACTCGCTGGGCAACCCGCACGAGCTCACCGCCTACTTCGTGAAGACCGGCGACAACGCCTGGGACGTCTACGCCCAGGCCGACGGCACAGCCATCGGCGCCGGCGCGATCACCGGCCTGACCTTCGACACCAACGGCAACATGACCGCTCCGGCCGGCGGCACCTTCAACATCGCGAACCTGGACTTCGGCAACGGCTCGGCCGCGATGAACATGGCGGTGGACCTCTCGGGCACCACGCAGTTCGGCAATGCCAACGGCATGAACAAGCTGTCGCAGGACGGCTACACCTCCGGCACGCTGACCTCCTTCTCGATCAACCCCGACGGCACCATCACCGGCAAGTTCTCGAACGAGCAGACCAAGCTGATGGGCCAGGTGGTGCTGTCCAGCTTCGCCAACCCGAACGGCCTGGAGCCCAAGGGCGGCAACGTTTGGGGCGAGACCCAGGCCTCGGGCCCTGCACTCACCGGCACCCCGGGCGAAGGCACCAAGCAGGGCTCGCTCGAATCGGGCGCGCTGGAGTCGTCGAACGTCGACCTCACCTCCGAGCTGGTGAACCTGATCGTCGCCCAGCGAAGCTACCAGGCCAACGCACAGACGGTGAAGACGCAGGACCAAGTGGTCCAGACGCTCATCAACATCCGCTGAGCGGCACGAGGAGTAGCACCCAGTGGACCGCATGCTCTATGTCGCCATGAGCGGCGCCAAGCAGGCCATGGAACAGCAGGCCTCGGTCGCCAACAACATGGCGAACGTCTCGACGCCGGGCTTTCGCGCGCAGGTCAACAGCTTCCGCGCGGTGCCGGTGGTGGGAGGCGACGAGCCGTCCACCCGCTCCTTCGTGGTCGCCACCACGCCGGGCGCCGACTTCAGCCACGGCCCGCTGACGCAGACCGGCCGCGACCTCGACGTCGCGGTGCACGGCGACGGCTGGCTGGTGGTGCAGACGCCCGACGGCGGCGAGGCCTACACCCGCGTGGGCAACCTGCAGGTCGGTGCCGACGGCCAGCTGCTCACCATGGGCGCGCGCCCGGTGGTGGGCGAGGGCGGCGCACTGGTGGTGCCACCCGGCTCCAAGGTGCAGATCGCCTCCAACGGCGCCATCACGGCGCGCGGCGCCGGCGATCCGCTGGTGGGCGTGGCCGAGGTCGGCCGCCTCAAGCTGGTCAACCCGCCGACCACCGACCTGGTGCGCGGCGACGACGGCCTGTTCCGCATGCGCGAGGGCCTGCCGCCGGCCGAGGCCGACGCGGCCGTGACCGTGACCAGCGGCGCGGTCGAGGGCAGCAACGTCAATCCGGTCGAGGCCATGGTTTCCATGATCGCCCAGGCCCGCAGCTTCGAGATGCAGATGAAGGCCATGCAGACCGCGAACGACAACGCGCAGTCGGCCAACAAGCTGCTCGCCTACGGCTGATCCCCATTCAAAGCACAAAGGACCCATCGCCATGATGCGCTCGCTCTATATCGCCAAGACCGGCCTCGATGCCCAGCAGACCCAGCTGGACGTGGTCTCCAACAACCTGGCCAACGTCGGCACCACCGGCTTCAAGCGCAGCCGCGCGGTGTTCGAGGACCTGATGTACCAGAACCTGCGCCAGGTCGGGGGCCAGACCTCCGACCAGACGCGCCTGCCCTCGGGCCTGCAGGTCGGCACCGGCGTGCACGTCGTGGCCACCGAGCGCATCCATGCGCAGGGCAACATGACCAAGACCGACAACCCGAAGGATGTGGCGATCAACGGCTCCGGCTTCTTCCAGGTGCTGATGCCCGACGGCACCACCTCGTACACGCGCGACGGCTCCTTCCAGACCGACCGCGACGGCCAGCTGGTGACCGCCAGCGGCTTCCCGGTGCAGCCGGCCATCACCATCCCCCAGAACGCCACCGGCATGACCATCGGCCGCGACGGCATGGTTTCGGTCACGCAGGCCGGCAGCACCGCGACCGTGCAGGTCGGGCAGCTGCAGCTGGCCACCTTCCTCAACCCCGCGGGCCTGCAGAGCGTGGGCGAGAACCTGTATGCCGAGACCGACTCCTCCGGCGCGCCCAACCAGCTGAACCCGGGCCTCGAAGGCGCGGGCATCCTGAGCCAGGGCTATGTGGAGGCTTCCAACGTCAACGTGGTGGAGGAGCTGGTCAACATGATCGCGACGCAGCGGGCATACGAGATCAATAGCAAGGCTGTGCAGACCTCGGACCAGATGCTGCAGCGCCTGGCGCAGCTGTGATGGACGGCGCTCGTCTTCATCGTCTGGCCGCGGGCACACTTGCGGCCCTGCTGGCCACGGGCTGTGCACAGATCCCGCGCGAGCCGCTGGTGCACCAGCCGATGACGGCGCGCGCCAACGCTTACGCGCCCCTGCCCGCGCCGCGCGCCAACGGCGCGATCTTCCGCGACGGGCCGGGCGGCAATGCGCTCTTCGAGGACCGCCGGCCGCGCAACATCGGCGACATCCTGACCATCGTCATCAGCGAGAAGGTCAACGCGAGCAAGAATTCGGGCGCCAACGCGAGCCGCTCGGGCAGCCTCACGGCCGCCTTCCCGACCATCCCCAAGCTGCTCGGCGGCCTGCTGGACGACCAGGACGCCAAGCTGTCCGGCAACAACATCCTCAATGCCAAGGGCGGGGCCAACGCCAACAACACCTTCAACGGCGTGATCACCGTCACCGTGACGGACGTGATGCCCAACGGCAACCTGCTGGTGTCCGGCGAGAAGCAGATGGGCATCAACCAGGGCACCGAGTACATCCGCTTCTCGGGCGTGGTGAACCCGCGCACCGTCTCGGGCAGCAACACCGTGCCTTCCACGCTGGTGGCTGATGCACGCATCGAATACACGGCCAAGGGCTACATCGACGAGGCGCAGCACATGGGCTGGATGCAGCGCATCTTCCTCAACGTGATGCCCTTCTGATATGGCTCTCCCCCAGGTTGGCTCACTTCGTGTAGCCGCCCACCCCCTCACCGGGGGCGACACCAGCGGCCCGGCAAAGCCGGTTCCGCGGTGTCCCCCGAACGCGGCCCGTTCCGGTGCCGCTCTGAAAGAGAGAGTTTGTTTATGAGTTTGTCGCGGTATTTGATGACTGGGATTGCAGCGCTTTGTGTGTTGACGTTTCCCGCCCATGCCGAGCGCATCAAGGAGCTGGCCAGCATCCAGGGCGTGCGCGACAACCCGCTGATCGGCTACGGCCTGATGGTGGGCCTGGACGGCACGGGCGACCAGACCATGCAGACGCCCTTCACCACGCAGAGCCTGAACAACATGCTGCAGCAGCTGGGCATCACCATCCCGGCCGGCGTCAACATGCAGCTCAAGAACGTGGCGGCCGTGATGGTCACGGCCACGCTGCCGTCCTTCGCGCGGCCCGGCCAGACCATCGACGTCACCGTGTCTTCCATGGGCAATGCCAAGAGCCTGCGCGGCGGCACGCTGTTGATGACGCCGCTCAAGGGCGTGGACGGCGCGACCTATGCGATCGCGCAGGGCAACATGGTGGTCGGCGGCGCCGGCGCCTCGGCCAACGGCAGCAAGGTGCAGATCAACCAGCTGAGCTCGGGCCGCATTCCGGCCGGCGCACTGGTGGAGCGCACGGTCGACGCGCCGGTGGGCGGCGAAGGCACTTTCTCGCTGGAGCTCAACCGCTCCGACTTCGGCACCGCGCAGCGCGTGGTCGAGGCCATCAACCGCCAGCTCGGGCCCGGCACCGCCGACGCGGCCGACGCCCGCATGATCCGCGTGCGCGTGCCGGAGGCGCAGGAGCGCGTCGGCTTCCTGGCCCGACTCGAGAACATCGAGGTGACGCCGATGCAGGCGGTGGCGCGCGTGGTGATCAATGCACGCACCGGCTCGGTGGTGATGAACCAGGCGGTGCGCGTCAACGACTGCGCCGTGGCGCACGGCAACCTCTCGGTGGTGATCAACACCGAGCCGGTGATCAGCCAGCCCGGTCCTTTCTCGGGCGGCTCCACCGTTGTCGCCCAGACCTCGCAGGTCTCGGTGACGCAGGGCGGCGGTGCGCTGCAGATGGTGCGCGGCGGCGCCTCGCTGTCGGATGTGATCAAGGGCCTCAACAGCCTGGGCGCGAATCCGCAGGACCTGGTGTCCATCCTGCAGGCCATGAAGAGTGCCGGCGCCCTGCGCGCCGAACTGGAAGTCATCTGAAGGCCCACGCATGGCGATGACCACCGATACGCGCAACGCCGCACTCGACCAGCGCTTCGCGCTGGACGTGCAGGGTGTCGACGCACTGCGGCGCACCGTGCGCGCCTCGCCCGAGGAAGGCCTGAAGCAGGTCTCGCGCCAGTTCGAGGCGCTGTTCATGAACATGGTGCTCAAGAGCATGCGCCAGGCGGTGCCGCAGAGCGGCCTGCTGGACAGCCAGAACGAGAAGCTCTACCTCTCGATGTTCGACCAGCAGCTTTCGCAGAACCTCTCGGGGCGCGGCGTCGGGCTGGCCGAGGCGATGCTCGCGCAGCTGAGCCGCAGCCTCCCATCCACCGCGCCGGAGGGTGAGGGCGAGGCCGAAGGCATGTCGCTCGCGCCGCCGGCAGGCTTCGCGCTCAAGCCGCAGGCGGGCATCCCGCTGGGTTCGGCACCGACGCCGGCAACGCTGCCCGCCACGGCGCCGGCGACGCGCCGCGCCGCGGACCTGAGCCTCTACCAGAGCAACGTCGAGCGTGCGCCGGCCACGGTGGATTCGCTGCAGGGCAAGGTCGACGCCTTCGTCGACCGCATGGGTGCCTCGGCACAGGCCGCGAGCGAGGCCAGCGGCGTGCCCGCGCCGTTGATCCTGGCGCAGGCCGCGCTCGAGTCCGGCTGGGGCAAGCGCGAGATCCGCGCCGACGACGGCACGCAGAGCTACAACCTGTTCGGCATCAAGGCCGACCGCAGCTGGAAGGGTCCGACGGTCGAGACCACCACCACCGAGTACGTGGACGGCGAGCCGCAGAAGGTGCGCGCGAAGTTCAGGGCCTACGGCTCCTACGAGGAGGCCTTCACCGACTACGCGAAGTTCATCACGCGCAATCCGCGCTACGCCAACGTGCTGGCCACCGACGACCCCGCCGCGGCCGCTCACGGGCTGCAGAAGGCGGGCTACGCCACCGATCCGCAGTACGGGCACAAGCTCGTTCGCATCATGCAGAAGTTCACCTGAATCCATCCACCTAAGGAAAACCTCCATGGCTGAAATCGCAAGCCTGCGCCCGCAGGCCAACGTCCCTGCCCTCAACGGTAACCGGCTGGAGGTGGTCACCTTCACGCTGGGCGAGGAGGAATACGGCATCGACATCCAGAAGGTGCAGGAGCTGCGCGGCTACGACGCGGTGACGCGCATCGCCAATGCGCCGGAGTTCATCAAGGGGGTGGTGAACCTGCGCGGGATCATCGTGCCGATCATCGACATGCGCATCAAGTTCGCGCTGGGCACGCCGACCTACGACCAGTTCACGGTGGTGATCGTGCTGAACATCGGCGGGCGCGTGGTGGGGATGGTGGTGGACAGCGTGTCGGACGTGATCACGCTGAGCGCGGAGCAGATCAAGCCGGCGCCGGAGATGGGGTCGTCGCTGGACACGGACTACCTGATCGGGCTGGGCACGCTGGAGGAGCGGATGCTGATCCTGGTGGACATCGACCGCCTGATGTCGAGCGACGAGATGGGACTGATCGAAAAAATTGCAACCTGAACGAGTGCTCCCCCAGGATCGATCTCGTTCCTGGGATGTGAGCTCCTATTGACTTGATATGGAGCCGGCCGTGAGCCGGCGGGGGGATGGAGATGAGGAACTGGAAGATAGGCGCCCGCCTGGGCATCGGCTTCGCGCTGGTGCTGGCATTGCTGGCCATCGTCGCGGGCATCGGCGTGTTCCGCCTGCAGAACGTGGGCGAGGCCACCGCGGAGATGGTCCAGCGTTCGCTGGTGAAGGAGCGCCTGGCCGCGAGCTGGCTGCTGAACACCAGCAACAACAGCGTGCGCACCTTCGCGCTGGTCAAGAGCAACGACGCCGAAGTGCAGGACTACCTGCAGAAGAACATGACGAAGACCAGCGCGCTCATCTCCGAGACGCAGAAGAAGCTGGAGGACATGCTGGACACGCCCGAGGAACAGGCGATCAGCGCCGACATCAAGAAGAAGCGCACCGAGTACATCGGCCTGCGCAACGGCATCCTCAAGCTCAAGGCCGAGGGCCGGCAGGAGGAAGCCGCGCGCATCACCAACGAAAAGCTGATCCCGATGCTCGACGCCTACGACGCCAGCATCCGCGGCATGCTGACGCACCAGGCCGAGCGCATCGACCGCGCGGCCGATTCCGTCGACGCGCTGTACCGATCGGGCCGCGTCAACGTGATCGTGCTGGCCGTGCTCGCGCTGGCGCTGGGCGCGGTGCTGGCCTGGCTGCTGACGCGCAGCATCACGCGCCCGCTCAACGAGGCGGTGCAGGTGGCGCAGACCGTGGCCGCCGGCGACCTGCGCAGCGAGGTGGTGGTGAAGACCCGCGACGAGACCGGCCTGCTGATGCAGGCGCTCCAGGGCATGAACGCCAACCTGGCGCGCGTGGTGGGCGAGGTGCGCAGCGGCACCGACACCATCGCGGCGGCCTCCACGCAGATTGCGACGGGCAACCAGGACCTCTCGTCGCGCACCGAGGAGCAGGCCAGCTCGCTGCAGCAGACCGCAGCATCGATGGAAGAGCTGACTTCCACCGTCAAGCAGAACGCCGACAACGCGCGCCAGGCCAACCAGCTGGCCCGCTCGGCTTCCGAAGTCGCCGTCAAGGGCGGCGGCATGGTCAACCAGGTGGTGGACACCATGGCCTCCATCCATGCGTCCTCCAGGAAGATCGTCGACATCATCGGCGTGATCGACGGCATCGCCTTCCAGACCAACATCCTCGCGCTCAACGCTGCGGTGGAGGCTGCGCGGGCCGGTGAGCAGGGGAAGGGCTTCGCCGTGGTGGCTTCCGAAGTGCGAAGCCTCGCGCAACGCTCCGCTGCCGCCGCCAAGGAGATCAAGAGCCTGATCGACGACTCGGTCGGCAAGGTGGACGCGGGCACCGCCCTGGTGGGCGAGACCGGCAAGACCATGGACGAGATCGTGGGCAGCATCCAGCGCGTGAGCGACATCGTCGGGGAAATCACCGCGGCCAGCCACGAGCAGACCCTGGGCATCGAGCAGATCAACCAGGCCATCACCCAGATGGACCAGGTGACGCAGCAGAACGCGGCGCTGGTCGAAGAGGCGGCCGCGGCGGCTGCGTCGATGCAGGAGCAGACCGGCAGCCTGGTGCGGGCGGTGAGCGTGTTCCGGCTCGATGCCGGCGCGCAGGCCATTCGCATCGCGCCTTCGACTTCGACTTCGACTTCGACTTCGACTTCGACTTCGACTTCGAGCCTGCCCGAGAAGAAGGAGCGCCTGCTTGCCAGGCCTGCGGCGGCAAGCGCGCGCGTCGCGGCGGCCGGCGACTGGACCGAGTTCTGAGTTGGGGAAAGTCCAGATGAACACCGCGAATCCGTCGAGGCGCGACCCCTCCTTCGTTTCCCTGACCCGCACCATGACCCTCGGCGCCGCCGCAGGCATGTTCCTGGTGGCGGCGCTCGTGCTGGCGGTCTTCTACGCGCTGGCCTCCTCGCAGCAGCAACGCAGCGCCGCGCAGTACGCCAATGCCAAGGCCGAGGCCATCGCCCGGTCGCTGGACATCTTCGACCAGACCATGCGCCTCACGGCGGAGAACGCCTTCGGCGTGTTCCGGCGCCAGTTCGCGGCCAGCTTCGTGCTCGACGCGGCCGCGCAGGGCGCGTTGAGCATCGACGGCACGCCCATCGACGCCGCGCGCATCGCCGAGGTGGACGCCTTCGCACGCGACTTCCCCGGCGCCAACGCCACGGTGTTCGTCGCGCAGGGCGAGGATTTCCGCCGCATCACCACCTCGGTCAAGAAGGAGAACGGCGATCGTGCCGTCGGCACCCTGCTCGACCGCAAGAGTGGCGCCTATCCGGTCCTGCGCGAGGGCAAGCGCTTCGTGGGCCGTGTGATGCTGTTCGGGCGCCCCTTCATGACGGTCTACGAGCCGGTGCGCGATGCGGCGGGCCGCGTGGTCGCCGTGCTCTACATCGGACTGGACATCGCGCAGCAGCAGGCCGCCTTCGGCGAGGCCGTGAAGAAGACGCAGATCTTCGAAACGGGCGGGCTCTACATCGTCAACCCCGCGGGCGGCGCTGCCGCGGCGACGCTGGTCTTTCATCCGACGGCGGCCGGCAAGAAGCTGGCCGAGCTCCTGCCGGGCGACGAGTCGGCCGCATGGCTGGAGCGGCTCTCGGCCAAGGAGGCCCTGTGGATCGACGACGCACGGGCCGTGCTCGCAGCGGCGGACGGCCGGCAGCGCCATGCCTCCGTGGCGAGGAGCGAGGCGACGGGTTGGCTGGTGGTGGCGGAAGTACCCACCGCCGAAGTGCTGGCGGCGCTCTACGGGCAGATGGCTTGGCTGGGCGGCTGCATTGCGCTGGCTGCCGTGCTGCTGGGCGCCGCGCTGGTCGTCTTCATCCGCCGCACCGTGCGGCCACTGGGTCTGTTGAGCGTGCATGTGCAGGCGCTGGGGCAGGGCGACCTGTCGCGGCAGCTGGATTCGGACCGGCGCGACGAGATGGGCGTGATCACCCGCGCCGTGGAAGCCATGCGCCAGGGCCTGGCCGGCGTGGTGGGCGGCGTGCGGCAGGGCACCGATGCCATTGCCACCGCCTCCAGCCAGATCTCGGCCGGCAACCAGAATCTGTCTTCGCGCACCGAGGAGCAGGCCAGCGCGCTGGAGCAGACGGCGGCCTCGATGGAGGAGCTGACCTCCACCGTCAAGCAGAACGCCGACAACGCGCGGCAGGCCAATCAGCTCGCGCTGTCGGCCTCCGAAGTGGCGGTGAAGGGTGGCGATGTGGTCGGCCAGGTGGTGAGCACCATGGCCTCGATCAATGCCTCGTCCAAGAAGATCGTCGACATCATCGGCGTGATCGACGGCATCGCGTTCCAGACCAACATCCTGGCGCTCAATGCCGCGGTGGAAGCCGCGCGCGCCGGCGAGCAGGGCCGTGGCTTCGCGGTGGTTGCTGCCGAAGTGCGCAACCTGGCCCAGCGCTCGGCAGCAGCCGCCAAGGAAATCAAGGGTCTGATCGACGACTCGGTGGGCAAGGTGGATGCAGGCAGCGCCCTGGTGGGCGAAGCCGGCAAGACCATGGAAGAGATCGTGGGCAGCATCCGCCGCGTGACCGACATCGTCGGAGAGATCAGCGCAGCCAGCCACGAGCAGACCCAGGGCATCGAGCAGATCAACCAGGCGATCACGCAGATGGACCAGGTGACGCAGCAGAACGCCGCGCTGGTGGAAGAAGCCGCGGCCGCGGCGCAATCGATGCAGGAGCAGGCCGGCAGGCTGGTCGACGCGGTGAGCGTGTTCAAGCTGGAAGCCCACGCGCCCACCCTTCTTCTCGAACGCGGGACTCAAAACCGGCGCGCAATTGCCGATAACTGATCGAGCACCGCACCAACACCCGTTCCGGAGACAGCCAACATGTCCTACCTACCGAATCTCCGCGCGATGAGCATCGCGAAGAAGCTCGGCCTTTTCACCTGCAGCGCCGTCGCCGGCATCCTGCTGCTGACCGCGCTCTTCCTGGTGTCCGAGCGCAAGCTGATCCTCGAGGATCGCCAAGCCGGCGTGCGCCAGGTCGTCGAGGCCGCGCATGGCCTGCTGGTCCACTATCACGCGCTGGCGGCCAAGGGGGAGCTGAGCGAGGCGCAGGCCCAGCAGCAGGCGATGCAGGCGATCCGCGGGCTGCGCTACAGCGGCAACGAATATCTCTGGCTCAACGACATGACGCCGCGGATGCTGATGCATCCGATCAACCCCGCGCTGGAGAACAAGGACCTCTCGGACAACAAGGACCCCACCGGCAAGCGCCTGTTCGTCGAGTTCGTGAACATGGTGAAGGCACAGGAGGCGGGCTTCGTCCCCTACATGTGGCCCAAGCCGGGCAGCAAGGACCCGGTGCCCAAGGTCTCCTACGTCAAGGGCTTCAAGCCCTGGGGCTGGATCATCGGCTCGGGCGTGTACATGGACCAGGTCGAGGCCGCGATCCTCGGCCGCCTGGCGGAGTTCTCGGTCTACGCGCTGGGGCTGGCCGCGCTGCTGTTCGCCTTCGGCTGGGCGCTGTCGCGCGGGCTGCTCCGGCAACTGGGCGGCGAGCCGGCGGAGGCGGCAGGCATCACCCGCCGCATCGCCGAGGGCGA
The DNA here is from genome assembly GCF_010499245.1 of Variovorax sp. WS11. Taxonomy (GTDB): domain Bacteria; phylum Pseudomonadota; class Gammaproteobacteria; order Burkholderiales; family Burkholderiaceae_C; genus Variovorax. Next base: position 743,210 of record NZ_JAAGOW010000002.1, on the reverse strand, counting down.
CCTGGCCGTGGCCATCGAGCTGAAGCGGGGCGACGAGGCCAGCCTGCTGCATGCGATCGCCGGCATGCGCAACAGCATCGCCGCCATCGTCGGCCAGGTGCGCAGCGGCACCGACACCATCGCCACCGCCTCGGGCCAGATCGCCGCGGGCAACCACGACCTGTCCGCGCGCACCGAGGAGCAGGCCAGCTCGCTGCAGCAGACGGCCGCCTCGATGGAGGAGCTCACATCCACCGTCAAGCAGAACGCGGACAACGCCAACCAGGCCAACCAGCTCGCGCTCGCCGCCTCGGAAGTCGCGAAGAAGGGCGGCGGCGTGGTCGGGCAGGTGGTGGGCACCATGGGCTCGATCAATGCTTCGTCCAGGAAGATCGTCGACATCATCGGCGTGATCGACGGCATTGCCTTCCAGACCAACATCCTTGCGCTGAATGCGGCGGTGGAAGCCGCGCGTGCCGGCGAGCAGGGCCGCGGCTTCGCGGTGGTCGCGGCCGAAGTGCGCAGCCTGGCGCAGCGCTCGGCTGCGGCGGCCAAGGAGATCAAGGGCCTGATCGACGACTCGGTGTCCAAGGTGGACGCGGGCACGGCGCTGGTCGGCGAGGCCGGCCGCACCATGGAGGAGATCGTCGAGAGCGTCAAGCGCGTTACCGACATCATCGGCGAGATCACCGCCGCCAGCCGGGAGCAGGCTTCCGGCATCGAGCAGGTCAATCAGGCCATCGCGCAGATGGACCAGGTGACGCAGCAGAACGCGGCGCTGGTGGAAGAGGCTTCCGCCGCGGCGCAATCCATGCAGGAGCAGGCCGGCAACCTGGTCGAGGCGGTGCGCGTCTTCAAGCTCGACAGCGGCTCACAGCTGGCCCCGATTTCCCATTGACAAGCCGGACCGCCGCAGGGCGGACCCACGAATCCTTCAGAGAGACCCAGACATGTTGAGCACAAGCACCGAATCCCCCAAGCACGCTGCCCACGGCGCGTCTTCCTCCGCCGCGTCCGGCGGCCGTCCGCCGGAGTTCCTGGCCTTCAAGCTGGGCGACGAGGAATACGGCATCGACATCCAGAAGGTGCAGGAGCTGCGCGGCTACGACGCGGTGACGCGCATCGCCAATGCGCCGGAGTTCATCAAGGGGGTGGTGAACCTGCGCGGGATCATCGTGCCGATCATCGACATGCGCATCAAGTTCGCGCTGGGCACGCCGACCTACGACCAGTTCACGGTGGTGATCGTGCTGAACATCGGCGGGCGCGTGGTGGGGATGGTGGTGGACAGCGTGTCGGACGTGATCACGCTGAGCGCGGAGCAGATCAAGCCGGCGCCGGAGATGGGGTCGTCGCTGGACACGGACTACCTGATCGGGCTGGGCACGCTGGAGGAGCGGATGCTGATCCTGGTGGACATCGACCGCCTGATGTCGAGCGACGAGATGGGCCTGGTCGAGAAGATCGCGGCCTGAGATCGCCGGCCGCGAATCGAGAAACAACGTCATGAACCTCAAGGACCTGAAGATCGGCACGCGCCTGGGCCTCGGCTTTGCCGCGATGCTGCTGTTGCTGGCCGCCATTTCCGGCATCGGCGTGCTGCGCCTGCAGAGCGTGGGCGACGCCACCGACGAGATGGTGCGCGGCGCCCTCGTCAAGGAGCGCCTCGCCAGCGAATGGGCCAAGCTGCTGGGGCCCGCGATCGTGCAGACCTTCGCGATGGTCAAGGCCAGCGAGCCCGCGACCGAGGCCTACTTCGCCAAGGCGCGCCTCGAGACCTCGCAGCGCATCAACCCGGTGCAGAAAAAGCTGGAGGAGCTGCTGAGCGTGCCGGAGGAGAAGAAGCTCTATGCCCAGGTGGCCGATGCGCGCAAGGTCGTGCTCGACACCCTGGCCGAGATCGTCAAGCTCAAGACGGCCGGCGATGCGGCAGGCGCCAACCAGCTCGCCGACACCCGCTTCTCCGCCGCGCTCAAGGTCTACGAAGAGGCGGTGGACAGGATCGCAGCGCACGAGCGCGAGCAGATCGATGCGGTTGCCGCCGGCATCGCGAAGGACCACCGGAGCGGCCGCATGCTGATGATGGTGCTGTCGGCCGTGGCCCTGGTGCTTGGCGGGCTGTGTGCCTGGCTGACCGCGCGCAGCATCACCCGGCCGCTGGGTCAGGCCGTCAAGGTCGCCGAGACCGTGGCGAGCGGCGATCTCAGCGCCCGCATCGAGGTGGAATCGCGGGACGAGACCGGCCAGCTGATGAACGCGTTGCGCCACATGAATGCAAGCCTGGCGCGCGTGGTGGGCGAGGTGCGCGAGGGCACCGACACCATCGCGACGGCCTCGGGCGAGATCGCCTCGGGTAACCAGGACCTCTCGTCGCGCACCGAGGAGCAGGCGAGTTCGCTGCAGGAGACGGCAGCTTCGATGGAAGAGCTGACCTCCACCGTCAAGCAGAACGCGGACAACGCGCGGCAGGCCAACCAGCTCGCGCTGTCGGCCTCCGAAGTGGCGGTGAAGGGCGGCGATGTGGTGGGCCAGGTGGTGAGCACCATGGCCTCGATCAATGCCTCGTCGAAGAAGATCGTCGACATCATCGGCGTGATCGACGGCATCGCCTTCCAGACCAACATCCTGGCGCTCAATGCCGCGGTGGAAGCCGCGCGCGCCGGCGAGCAGGGCCGTGGCTTCGCGGTGGTTGCTGCCGAAGTGCGCAACCTGGCCCAGCGCTCGGCAGCAGCCGCCAAGGAAATCAAGGGTCTGATCGACGACTCGGTGGGCAAGGTGGATGCAGGCAGCGCCCTGGTGGGCGAAGCCGGCAAGACCATGGAAGAGATCGTGGGCAGCATCCGCCGCGTGACCGACATCGTCGGGGAGATCAGCGCGGCGAGCCACGAGCAGACCCAGGGCATCGAGCAGATCAACCAGGCGATCACGCAGATGGACCAGGTGACGCAGCAGAACGCGGCCCTGGTGGAAGAAGCCGCTGCCGCGGCGCAATCGATGCAGGAGCAGGCCGGCAGCCTGGTCCAGGCGGTCAGCGTATTCAGGCTGAAGGCCGCAGAGCCCAGCCTCGCCTGACTTTTTCTCTTACCGGATTTGCATGATGAAGTTTCTTTCCAACCTCCGCATCGGCACGCGGCTCGCCCTGGGCTTCGGCCTGGTGCTGGCCCTTACCCTGATCTCCGCCGCGTTCGCGCTGGTCAGCGCCAGCAAGAACGCCGAAGCCACCCGCCAGATGATGCAGAGCCCGCTGGCCAAGGAGCGGCTGATTTCCGACTGGTACGTGCTGACCTACTCGGCCATCGCGCGCACCGCGATGATCGCCAAGACCACCGACGCCTCGTTGCCCGTCACCTTCGCCGACGTCATCTCCGACAGCGTGAAGAAGGGCGGCGAGACCATGGCCAAGGTCGAGGCCCTGCTGGTGACCGACGAGGAGAAGGCCACCTTCAAATCCATCGTGGAGCTGCGCGCCAAGTACCAGGCGGCCAAGGACGCGGTGCAGAAGGCCAAGGCCGGCGGCAACGCGGAAGAGACCGAGACGGTGTTCAAGGACGTCTTCCAGCCGGCCGCCAAGGCCTACGAGAGCCGGGTGCTGTCGCTGCTGGCGCTGGAGCGCCAGGCCATCGACGACATGAGCCGCGCCATCGATGCGGCGAACGCGCGCGGCTTCAACCTGCGCATCCTGATGACCGCGCTCACGCTGCTGATCGGCGGCATCTGCTCCTTCCTGATCGCGCGCAGCATCACCCGGCCGCTGGGCCAGGCCGTCCGGGTGGCGGAGACCGTGGCCGGCGGCGATCTCGGCACCCGCATCGACGTGCAGTCGCGCGACGAGACCGGGCAACTCATGCATGCGCTCAAGAACATGAACGAGAGCCTGGCGCGCGTGGTGGGGCAGGTGCGCGCCGGTACCGACACCATCGCGACCGCCTCGGGCCAGATCGCCGCGGGCAACCACGACCTGTCCTCACGCACGGAAGAGCAGGCCAGCTCGCTGGAAGAGACCGCGGCCTCGATGGAGGAGCTGACTTCCACCGTCAAGCAGAACGCCGACAACGCGCGCCAGGCGAATCAGCTCGCGCTGTCGGCCTCCGAGGTGGCGGTCAAGGGCGGCAGCGTGGTCTCGCAGGTGGTGGACACCATGGGCTCGATCAATGCCTCGTCCAAGAAGATCGTGGACATCATCGGCGTGATCGACGGCATCGCCTTCCAGACCAACATCCTCGCGCTCAATGCGGCGGTGGAAGCCGCGCGCGCCGGCGAGCAAGGCCGCGGCTTCGCGGTGGTGGCTTCGGAGGTGCGCAATCTGGCCCAGCGCTCGGCCGCCGCCGCCAAGGAGATCAAGGCGCTGATCGGCGATTCGGTGGACAAGGTCGAGGAGGGCAGCAAGCAGGTGGCCGAGGCCGGCCGCACCATGGAAGAGATCGTCGACAGCGTCAAGCGCGTGACCGACATCATGGGCGAGATCACGGCGGCCAGCCATGAGCAGACCCAGGGCATCGAGCAGGTCAACCAGGCCATCAGCCAGATGGACCAAGTGACGCAGCAGAACGCGGCGCTGGTGGAAGAGGCCTCGGCCGCCGCCCAGTCCATGCAGGAGCAGGCGGCCAGCCTGGTCGAGGCGGTGGGCGTGTTCAAGCTGGGCCACGACGAGGCCGCGGCGGTGGTGCTGGCGCAGGTGCAGGCGCAGGCCAGGAGCCGTGAGGCCCTGCCGCCGAAGCGCGCCGTGCCGGCGCCGAAGGGGCCGGCGCCCAGGCCGGTCGCCGCATCGCCCAAGGCGCTACCGGCCCGCCATGCGCCGCCGGCGCAGGCCACGAGCGCCGCACCGTCCGGCGACTGGACGGAGTTCTAGGGCTGCCGGCCCTCAAGTTCGGGCGCAGCCCGCCGATAAATCCCAGGTCCGGCCCGACTTCATGGGCCCATGAAGGAAGAAGAAAAATGCAGTGGTTCCAAGAACTTCGTGTCAGCGTGAAGCTGATCCTCGCCTTCCTGGCGGTCGCGGCGCTGGGCGCCGTGGTCAGCGCGCTCGGCATCTTTCACATGAGCCGGATCAACGCCTCGACCGGGCGGCTCTACAACCACGAGATGCGCACCCTCGAGGCGGCGCAGGCGGCCAATATCCACCTGCTGTACGCCAGCCGGGCGCAGATGGGCCTGCTGTCGGCCTCCACCAAGGGCGAGCGCAATGCCGGCATCGCCGAGCTCAAGAAGGCCGGTGCCGAGCTGGCCGAGCGCATGGCCGAGATCAAGCCGGTGCTGGTGGAGAGCGAGGAGGGCGGCAAGCTCTACCAGCGCTACGAGGCGCTGGTGCAGCCGCTGCGCAAGCGCATGGGCGACTTCGTCGAGCTGATCTCGAAGCAGTCGCTGGACAGCTCGCAGTTCGACGGCCGCGTGTCCGAGGACAGCGCGCAGCTGCTGAAGGATTCGCGCGCGGTCGAAGAGGTGCTCACCCAGATGGTGGCCTACAGCGACGGCATGGCCAAGGCCAGCCTGGAGAGCGCCGAGGGCACCTTCAAGACCTCGCGCCTGCTGATGCTGGCCATGGCCCTGGTGGGCCTGGTCGCCAGCGTGGGCCTCGGCGTGGTGGTGGCCCGCCTGCTGTCGCGCCAGCTCGGCGGCGAGCCGGCCTATGCGGCGAACGTGGTGGGCCGCATCGCCGACGGCGATCTCACGGTGGGCGTGGAGGCGCGCAAGGCCGGCCAAGGCAGCGTGCTGCACTCGATCAAGCAGATGCAGGACCAGTTGACCGAGGTGGTGGTCAAGATCAAGCATTCGAGCGATGCCATCGCCACGGCCTCCGGCGAGATCGCCTCGGGCAACCAGGACCTCTCGTCGCGCACCGAGGAGCAGGCGAGTTCGCTGCAGGAGACGGCAGCTTCGATGGAAGAGCTGACCTCCACCGTCAAGCAGAACGCGGACAACGCGCGGCAGGCCAACCAGCTCGCGCTGTCGGCCTCCGAAGTGGCGGTGAAGGGCGGCGATGTGGTGGGCCAGGTGGTGAGCACCATGGCCTCGATCAATGCCTCGTCGAAGAAGATCGTCGACATCATCGGCGTGATCGACGGCATCGCCTTCCAGACCAACATCCTGGCGCTCAATGCCGCGGTGGAAGCCGCGCGCGCCGGCGAGCAGGGCCGTGGCTTCGCGGTGGTTGCTGCCGAAGTGCGCAACCTGGCCCAGCGCTCGGCAGCAGCCGCCAAGGAAATCAAGGGTCTGATCGACGACTCGGTGGGCAAGGTGGATGCAGGCAGCGCCCTGGTGGGCGAAGCCGGCAAGACCATGGAAGAGATCGTGGGCAGCATCCGCCGCGTGACCGACATCGTCGGAGAGATCAGCGCGGCGAGCCACGAGCAGACCCAGGGCATCGAGCAGATCAACCAGGCGATCACGCAGATGGACCAGGTGACGCAGCAGAACGCGGCCCTGGTGGAAGAAGCCGCGGCCGCGGCGCAATCGATGCAGGAGCAGGCCGGCAGCTTGGTGCAGGCCGTGAGCGTGTTCAGGCTCGCTGCTTGAGGCCCAGGCCCCTTCAGCTTCGGCCGCCGCTGCCGATAAACAGGAAAGGGCCCGGTCACCGCGCCGCCGCCCCGTCCAGAACAAACATCTCTACAGGTAAAGCCCCATGTCGATGTTCTATACCGGCCTGACCGGCCTGAGCGTGGCACGCAGCGCGCTCATGACCACGGCCCACAACACGGCCAACGTGTACACGACCGGCTACAGCCGCCAGACCTCGGTGATCGCCACCAACAGCGCCATCGGCCTGGCCTCCGGCTTCGTCGGCACCGGCGCCCGCGTCACCACGGTGGCGCGCAGCTACGACGCGTACCTCACCTCCCAGCTGAACGGCGCCGAGGCCTCGGGCGCGGCGCTGGCCAGCTACAACGCGCAGATCAGCCGCATCGACTCGCTGCTGGCCGACAAGACCTCCGGCCTCACGCCGCTGATGCAGAGCTTCTTCGCCGGCGTGCAGGGCGTGGCCAACACGCCGGCCGACCCGGCGGCGCGCCAGCAGCTCATCAGCTCCGCGCAGTCGCTGGCCAACAAGTTCCGCGCCACCGACCAGTACCTGAGCGACCTCAACACCTCGGTCAACGAGCAGATCCAGGGCAGCGTGGGCGAGATCAACACCTACGCCAAGCAGATCGCCACCCTCAACCACCAGATCGGCCAGATGAGCGCCGTGGCCGGCGGCCAGCCGCCCAACGACCTGCTGGACCAGCGCGACCAGCTGGTCAACGAGCTGGGCAAGCTGGTGGACGTGAAGGTGCTGGCGCAGGACGGCGGCAAGTACAACGTCTTCATCGGCAACGGCCAGTCGCTGGTGCTGGGCGACCAGGCGATGTCGCTCAAGGCCGGCCCCTCGGCGGCCGACCCGACGCGCACGGCGCTGTCGCTGGTGGGCATCAACGGCACGGCCACCGAGCTGGCCGACAGCGTGTTCGGCGGCGGCTCGATCGGCGGCCTGATGGCCTTCCGCAACGAGACGCTCAGCACGTCGCAGAACGCCATCGGCCGCCTGGCCATCGCGCTCACCAGCACCTTCAACGACCAACACAAGCTGGGGGTCGACCTCAACGGCGTGCTGGGCACCGACTTCTTCTCGAAGGCCGCACCGGGCGTGTTCACCAACGCTCACAACACCGGCGACATGGTGATCGGCGCCAGCATCACCGACCCCTCGCAGCTGAGCATCAGCGACTACTCGGTGGAGGTGAAGGACGTGGCGGGCACCCTGACCTACTCCGTGACGCGGCTCACCGACAAGCAGGTGATCGGCAACTACACCACCTTCCCCATCAGCTTCGACGGAGTGAGCCTCAGCGTGGACAGCGGCACGGCCCAGGCCGGCGACCGCTTCCTGCTGCAGCCCACGCGCACCGGCGCGCGCGACGTCGACGTGCTGGTGCTCGATCCGGCCAAGGTGGCTGCGGCCTCGCCGCTGATCGCGGCCAACACCGCCGGCAACCAGGGCAGCGGCGCGCTGGGCGCGCCCACGGTCGACGCTGGCTACCTGGCCGCGCCGCTGGCGGCGCCGGTGACCCTGAGCTACGACGCCGCGGCTGGCACGCTCAGCGGCTTTCCGGCGACCTCCGCCGTGACCGTGACCCTGGCCGACGGAACGTCGACCACCTACGCGGCCGGCGCTGCCGTGCCCTACACCGCAGGCGCCTCGATGAGCTTCGACGGCATCACCGTCAAGATGACCGGGGCCCCGGCCGACGGCGACACCTTCACCATCCAGAAGAACGCCGGCGGCGTCTCCGACGGCAGCAACGCGCTGCTGCTGGGCGCGCTGCAGAAGAAGGCCGTCATGGACGGCGGCACCTCCACCTTCGGCAGTGCCTTTGCGCAGCTGGTGAGCGCGGTGGGCAACCGCACCATGGAGATCCGCACCGCCGAGACCACGCAGACCAGCGTGACGGAGCAGATCCGCGCCAGCCGCGATTCGATCTCGGGCGTGAACCAGGACGAGGAAACCGCCAACCTGCTGATGTACCAGCAGATGTACCAGGCGAACGCCAAGGTCATCCAGACCGCGTCGGACATGTTCGCCGCCATTCTCGGCATCAGCGGCTAAGCGCGCCGCGGGCCCAACCCTTCCAGGAGTCGCGATGCGCATCGGCACCCAATCCTTCTACAACCAGAGCATGAACGGCATCGGTTCGCAGCAGCAGCAGCTGTTCCGCATCCAGCAGAAGCTCTCCGCCGGCACCAAGTTCCTGACCCCGGCCGACGACCCGGTGGCCGCGGCGCGCGCGCTCGGCGTTTCGGACACGCTCGCGCAGTCCTCGCAGTACGCGACCAGCCGCGACCGCGCGACGCTCTCGCTGTCGCGGGAGGAGGACGCGCTCAAGTCCGCCACCGACATCCTGCAGAACGTCAAGACCCTGGTGGTGCAGGCCGGCAACGGCACGCTGTCGGATGCCGACCGCGCCTCGCTGGCCACCGCCATCCAGAGCAACATCGACCAGCTGGTGAACGTGGCCAACGCCGACGACGGCAACGGCCAGTTCCTGTTCGCCGGCTTCAAGAGCGCCAGCCCGCCCTTCGTGGGGCAGACCGGCGGCGGCGTCCAGTACATGGGCGACCAGGGGCAGCGCCTGATCCAGATCGACGTCTCGCGGCAGATGGCCATCACCGACGACGGCCGCAGCGTGTTCCAGTCGGTGCAGGGCAGCGCGGGCTACGTCACCAGCGCGAGCGCCGCCAACACCGGCTCGGGCGTGTTCGGCGCGGTCGGCGTGACCGATGCCACGGCGCCGCTCTACGGCAAGGACTTCAGCATCAGCTTCACCGGCGGCAACTACACGGTGACGACCAACGACACGCCGCCCGTGGTGGCCGCCACCGGCGCCTTCACGGCCGGCACGCCGATCAGCTTCGGCGGCGTGCAGATCAGCATGAGCGGAACGCCGGCCGACGGCGACACCTTCCAGGTCGCCACCGCTCGGAACGCCGGCACCGACATCTTCGCGGCCCTCGGCGACGTGGTGAGCGCGCTGCGCCAGCCGGTCTCCGGCGGCGGCGCAGGCGCGCAGGCTGCGCTGCAGAACGCGCTCTCGACGGCCAACGTGAAGATCACCAATGCGCACGACAACGTGCTGACCGTTCGCTCCTCCGTCGGCTCGCGCATGAACGAGATCGATGCGCTCGACGCCGCGGGGGATTCGCGCGACCTGATCGACAAGGCCTACCTCTCGGATCTGCAGGACCTGGACCCGGCGGCGGCGATCTCGGAGTTTCTGCAGCGGCAGACCTCGCTGCAGGCGACGCAGCAGACCTTTGCGCGTCTGCATGGGATTGCGTTGTTCAACTACCTCTGAGCCGGGGCGTCACGCTGGGCGCTTTTCGATCCAGTGCGTTTCGTGCCCAAAGATTCTGTTTCCCCTTGGCGGATGGCACGGTAACGTCGAGTTACGAACTGGACAACGACATCAGCCGGCGTCTTACAGCCAGGCGCATGTGAATGTAAGACAAGAGCATTAGTCGTGTGATTATTTCCCACGTCTTGCTGCAACTTGTCGGAGAAGAAATGTCGCATTTCGTCACGTGCCAGAAGAAGGCGGCGGCATGGAGAAACTGCTGGCCTACCGCTTCTTCCCGACACGCCGTGGCTTCTAGCATCACAGCACTGGTCCCAGTCGTATAACCCAGAGCCGGATACCTGCCATGAGCGACGCAGTCCTCCAGGTAAAGCCGGACACGGGCGAGACGGTGAACAGCGAGCCGATGCTGGACCATGCGGCGAATGAGCCGCTCCAAGCGCCGGATCCCGCTGCGTCCAGGACAAGGTCGGCGCTGCCCAACTGGACGGATTGGCAGCCACCAGGGCCGGCAATCCCGCCGCACCAGTTGACCCGAGTCTGCAGCGCGTGTCAGACCCTCAACAGGGACACCGCTCACTACTGCCGGCATTGTGCGCGCAAGCTCCTGCCGCAGGAGGGCGAAGAGCCAACAGGGACGCTGACGAACTCCACGGCCGCGCAGCGGGTTTCGTCCCCATCGGTGGATTCATGGCCTCCGGTGCGCGCACAGCGCCGGAGCAAGGCTCCGCGACGCGTCCTCGGGATTCCAGTGCCTGCAGGGGTCGATGTGTCGATCGTCTGGCTGCTGATCGGCCTGGCGTTCTTGCATGTCTCTTTCGTGCTCTGGTATCTCGGCCGTTCGACGACGCAGGTCGCACCGCCCTCTGATCCGGCGGCGGTCCCATGGAAGGCCGCGACGGCACCGGAAAGGCCAGCTCAAACGATCGTCCCTCCCCAACCCGATCCGGTTGTCACCGCGCAAGCTGAGAGCGAGCCTTCCCTTTCGTCGGCGAATCAGGTCAAGAGCGAGCCTGCTCTTCCGACGGAAAGCGAGCCTCCAGCAATGACGGTCGAGGCGAAGAGCGAGCCCACCCAGTCGCCTGCGCAAGAGGTCCAGGCCTCCCAATCGCATGAGACTCCTCTTGTCCAGGACGACTCTCCTGCGCCGGCCAGGAACGCAGCGACGCCCGACCCTGCACCGCCTGGAACGATGCTTGCTCCACCGGCGCGCCCGCGAACCAGGTCTGCTTCTATCGGGACGGCGAGCGTCGAAAGGTCGGCGAAAGCCCGTGAGCAGCCCGTGGTTCGCGAAGCGCCAAGAGCCGTCGAGCCGGCGAAGGTCGCCGCGCCGGACAGGGTCAATGCATTGCCCGCACTCGCTCAACCTTCGTTCGTTCCCAGTGCACCGCCTCGCGTCGGTGAGCCGCGTTCTCGGCCGATTCCCGGCACGCAATACCAGACCGCTGCGCCCCGGCCGGCAGTGCCTGGTCATTGCGATCGATACAACCCATACGGCGAGGCGGTCTGTCTGAACTCTGCTCCGTCGGCGCGAGTGGCGCAGCCATCGCCGACCCTCACCGGCTCGCGCCAGGCTGGAAGCGCGGCACCCCCCAAAGGCTCAGGCGGTGGCAGCCTCAACTGGCTCTTTGCCGGCGGCGATGGCTCTGGCGGCGGCTCGGCTGGTAGTCCTGGGGCAGGTGGGCCCGGCAGTGGTGGTGCTGGGGGCAGTGCCGCAGGTGGCGCTGGCGCTGGTGGCGGCCCTGGGGCTGGTGGCGCAGGCGGTGGCGGTGGCGGTGGCGGTGGTCCTGGCGCTGGTGCTGGCGGTGGAGGCGGTGGCCCTGGTGCCGGCGCTGGCGGCGCAGGTGGGGCGGTGGGCCTGGTGCTGGTGGAGCAGGCGGTGGTGGCGGCCCCGGTGGCGGTGGTCCCAGCGGTGGCGGCGGTGGTGGCGGCCCCGGTGGCGGTGGTCCCGGCGGTGGCGGCGGTGGTGGCGGCCCCGGTGGCGGTGGTCCCGGCGGTGGCGGCGGTGGTGGCGGCCCGGTGGCGGTGGTCCCGGCGGTGGCGGCGGTGGTGGGGCCCGGTGGCGGTGGTCCCCGGCGGTGGCGGCGGCGGTGGTGGCCCTGGTGGCGGTGGTCCCGGCGGTGGCGGTGGCGGTGGTGGCCCCGGTGGCGGTGGTCCCGGCGGTGGCGGTGGCGGCCAGGTGGCGGCGGCGGTCCGGGTGGCGGTGGCGGTCCGGGTAGGTAACGCGTGGAGACGACGAAATGGCATTCGAAGGCATGCACCGCGAATTGCTGAGCCATCTTCAAGCGAAGCGCGCCGAGCAACCGCTGATTGGCGCTTGGGAGAAGGCTTGGCGCGACGCCCAAACTAGCGCCGGGGAACCGATCCCGTGTCCAGAGTGCTTTCTCGAGCGGAGGATGGCCAAGCTCGATCCGCTTCCAAGCTACGGTACTTTTGGCCAGGCAAGGTGCTCCAGCTGCGGGACCGTGTTCCTGTTTCCGAATGGATGACTCATCGCATGAACTCACCAGCAAAGGCGCGCAGAACGTATCGGCGGTTTTTCGCACGGACCGCCGTGTTCGCAACGATCTTGGTGCTCGGCCTCTTCGGCCTGGGACTCGTCTTCCCACCCGAGGCCACGCCGCCCTATGCGCTCTCCGCGGGCGGGGTAGGTGAGGCCGGTTCCGGCTTACGCGACCTTCAACTGCTGGTCATGGTCGGCTCGCTGATTGTTGCCATTGCTTCGTTCGTCGGGCTGGGCACCGCGGGAATGTTGGAATGGCTCGACGCGAGAAGAGCGCGCAAGGAAGCCAAAATGCGTTGGACCCGCGGGGACGCGCGGACAGTGGCCCTCACGACCGAACCCGCGAACGAACGCCTGCGCGCGCTGAGGGCAGTCACTACTTCATCGATCGAAGAAACACCCGCTCAGAAGCCTTGATGCAGCGATGCCTCGTTCGGTGCTCACGTGCATGACTCACTGAGGCTGCTCAGATCTCTTTAAAAATCTGTGCTCTGCAGAGAGCAAGCCGGTACTTGCTGCTCCCAGAAAGAGAAAATCTGAACATGACAACGACAAACGAAGCAGTCCGTGATCTCCTGAGCCACGAGCTTCCAAGAATCATGGGCTCTGAAGCCCGCGATGAAAGCCATTCATCGATGAAGATTCTGCTGGTGGGCAACTATGGGCCGGACAATCAGACCAGCATGCGAGCGTTCTTGCGCGTGCTCGAGCGCGAGCTGCCCAAGCTTGGTTGCGAACTGCGCGTCATCACTCCGCCGCAGCGGGTTCAGCGTTTGCCGCGCACCTCGCGCTTGTGGAAGTGGCTTGGCTACATAGACAAATTCATTCTTTTCATTCCGGGCCTTGCGACCCAAGCACGCTGGGCGGACGTGGTCCATATCTGCGACCACTCCAACAGCATGTACGTGCGCTGGCTCAAGAGCAGGCCGACGATCGTTACCTGCCACGACGTCATCGCGGTCCAGGCCGCGAGAGGAATGGTCGAGGGATGGAATGTCGGATGGAGCGGTCGCGTATTCCAACGTCTGATTTCATCGGGACTTGCGAAGGCCGACCTGGTCGCGTGTGTTTCGCACACGACTCAGCGCGCTCTTGTCGATCTGCAATTTGTGGATAAACGCAGAGTAACGACAGTGCTCAACGGCCTGAACGACAGCTTCTCACTTGTACAGCCGCAGGAAGCCCAGCAGCTGATCAAGCGATTGGGAGTTGGCGAACAAGACAAGTACCTCATTCACGTCGGCTTGGATTTGCCTCGCAAGAATCGCAGGGCGGTCATCGAAACGTTCATCGCGCTTCAACGGCGCGCTGCCGAACATGGTGTCCCCGCTCTCGTACAACACTTGATTCTTGTAGGCCCACATTTGGATCCGAATCTGACAGCCCTGGCATCTCAGCATGGTGTTGCCGAGCGGATCAGAACCTTGCAGGATGTTTCCCACGAGGAGCTCTGTGCGCTGTACGCCAGATCCACGGCCTTGCTGTTTCCTTCCCTGCAGGAAGGCTTCGGCTGGCCGTTGATCGAGGCCCAGGCTTGCGGCTGCCCGGTCTTCACTTCCGACCTGGAGCCGATGAACGAGATTGGTGGCCCAGGCGCTTGCTACCTGGATCCACACAACCCCGATGCCATGGCCGAAGCCATCGAGAACGCCGCCGGACGGCTCGAAGAGATGCGCACCCTGGGCTTGGAGAACGCGCAGCGGTTCTCAGCTGCGCAGATGATGGCGAACTACCTGGCCGCTTATCGCCGTGTGCTCGCATCGCGGCAGGGCTGCCGGTAAGGCGCTCAGGCGACGCGGCATGACTTGACGACAAAGGGCGCCGGGTCGGTGCCGAAGAAGGCATTGGTGCAGGGCACTGTGCCGTTGACCGTCTTCTGCACCCAGCGCGTGTCGGCGCCGTACCTCACCACGGTCGGCACTGACACGGTGAAGCTTTGTCCCTCGTTGGCGAGGAATGCGCCCGAGGGCGGCGGCGCTGGGGCCGGTGCGGGTGCCGGCGCAGGAGCAGGAGCAGGAGCAGGAGCAGGAGCAGGAGCAGGAGCAGGAGCGGAAGGCGTGTCAGCGAAGCAGGACTTCACAGTCATCGGTGCCGGGTCCAGGCCGAAGAAGGTGCTGGAACAGCTGGCGCTGCCCGAGACCATCTTGCTGATCCAGCGGGTGTCTGCGCCGAAGCTCACCAAGGCCGGGCTGGCCACGCTGAAACTGCCGCCTTCGTTGGCGACCAGCTTGTCCCCCGAAGGCGGCTGATTGCCCAGCACGACGCCCGCCGCTTGCGGCGTGAGTACCTCGCAGGCCTTGGCGAGGCCGGGTGCGGGATTGGCGTCGAAGAATTCGTTGTTGCAGGCCACGGCGCCGGATGCGGTCTTCTGAACCCAGCTGCCGCTGCCATAGCGCACCGTGGTGGCCGTCGGCAGGGTGAAGCTCTGCCCCTGATCGGCGGCCTTGGACCAACTCGCGTCGACCTTCATGATCTTGGCCACCGAGGGCACGCCGGCACTGTCGATGACGAACAGCATGTAGTAGCCGATCGGCAACGTGTTCGGCCCTTCGTTCAGCTTGATGCTCACCGTCGAGCTGCCCGTTTCCTGCGTGAAGGGCAGTTCCAGGAATCGCTGCTCGAAGTTGGTCGAGTGGGTCACCGAGCCGGTGCGGATCAGCGTCACGCGCTGGATCGCCCGGCCCGACGCCACCGTGATGCCGAAAGTCGAGCCGAGGTCGACCTTGGCCGGCGCGGAGTTGATCATCGGCCGCGCCTGCTTCTGGCCATTGCTGTCGAAGAGGTAGGGCGGCGAATAGATCTCGGCGTTCAGGTTGACCACCGGGCCGGGCGAGCCGCCGCCGACGGAGAGCACCGTCGCGTCGGGCAGCAGGATCGCCGACGAGTGATAGAGCCGCGGCTTGGCAGCCGATGCGCCGGTGGTCCAGCCGTTGGTCTTCGGGTCCCAGATCAGGGTCGAGAAGGCGGTGTCGACCAGCACGTTGTCCTCCGAAGAGCCGCCGGTGACGGCCACCTTGCCGTCGGCCAGCACCGTCGCAGTACTCCAGATGCGGTTGGGGCCGGGGCCGGCAATCGGCGTGACGACGGGCGTACTGCCGTTGACGTCGACCACCATCGCGCCGCCTTCGTCGTCCACCATCATCATGCGGCCGCGGTCGAACAGCGCCCAGGGCAGCGTCCAGTCGGTGTTTTTGGGCAGCGTGCCGATGGAGTCCATCGTCTCCGCCTCGACATCCAGACTGAAGAGACTGCTGCCGCTGGCGATCACGACCTTGCCGTTCGGCGCCAGGAAACCGCGCGGGTAGTACCAGTCGGCCGGCCAGTTCGCGATCTTCGACAGCGTCTTCCAGCCCGAGCCCGGCATGTAGATCTCTGGCGGTCCCGCGCCGGCGCCGTTCTCGTCGATGCCGGCGGCCGTCAGCACGCGGCCGTCCGACAGCGGGTACAGCGAGCCGTACCAGCGCGCGTACTGCATCGGCGTGCCGGAGGCCTTCAGTTCCAGCAGCAGCGGATCGAACAGGTTCGTGTCGCGCACGCCCAGGTTGGGTGGCGTGCCGTCGTTCAGGCCGCGGGTGTCGCCGCCCGCGAGCAGCACTTGGCCGGTGGTCGGCAGCATCACCTGCGCGTTGCAGAACATGTCGGTGCGCGTGGCGTGCTGCAGCAGACTGTGCGCGCTGGTCGCCGGATTCCACACGTCGTAGTAAAGCTGCGCACCCTGGTTCCCGTCCGGGTCGGTGCCATAGCTCATGATCTTGCCGTCCGGCGTCAGGATGGCGTGAATGGCATTGAGCGGCCAACTGCTTGCGGAAGACCATTGGCCCTGGATCTCGGGGCCGGCCATGGTGCCGGTCTGCAGGTTGGAACTCTTGCGCTTCGGGCCGTCGCCCCGATCGATGGGCGCCGGCACTTGGCGCTCGCGCTCACGCTCGCGCTCGATGTCGTCGCGCGTGCGCACGGCACGCCGGATCTTGCCGGGCTTGGCAGCGTCGCTGCGGGTCGCCTCAGGCGCGCCGGTGCCGCTGCTGCTGCCGTCGCTCGTTGCTCCCTTCCCGGCGCCCGCCGCCGACAGGCCACCCGCCCCACCGCCACCGCCGCCACAACCCGATATCAAGGCCGCAACGGAAACGGCGACAAGGGTCAGGCGAAAGACGTGGCACTTGCAAGACATGGGCGCTCCGCAAAATCATGAGTACTTTGCGGTTATATGTTGAGGGCCTCGCATGACCTGCCGCTTGCGACGTTCTCCTACGGAAGGCCGCGTTGTCAGCGAACTTCGGCGTTGGCAATACGCGACGCTCTAGGTCTAGGCGTGCGCGGTGCCGTCGAGCCATCGCGATGAAGTCATTGGCGAATTGCAGGCGAGGTGGGCCGCCCGGTGACCACTCAGGTAACCGCTACAGCGCCACGCCCCACGCTTCGCGCGCGACCTCGACGGGACTGCGTGTGCCCTGCAACGCATACAGCTCGACGGCGAAGTTGGCCGTCTGCTCAATGTCGGCGCACCCTTCGGAGAGGCGGTGCCACTCGACGACGAAATCGTGCTGCCACTGGCGGCCGCGGTCGAGGTTCGCGCCGGGCATCGCCGTCGGCACCTCTTGTTGCCAAGTCATTTTTCCTCCTTGTTTCAGTGGCGGTGGTCAGCACGCTGCCACCGAGCACGCGACTTCCACCGGTCTGAGGCCATCCTAAGTCGTGGAAATGACGCTCAAGAGGGCGGTGGACGTTGGCGGTCACGAGTTGTGACTTCGGTAATCGGCGCGGGCACCAACAACCGCCCGCGGCTTCAACTTCGAACTCGCCAGGGCGTTTGCGCACATGGCCGCGAGACGCTGTCCGACACCCAACCATTTGGCAGTACACGACAACCCAGCGTGGTTGTGAAGTTTTCACATTCTTACGTGCTCGCCAGCCCGATCCGCGTCCGCGCGACACCACACGCGACACCCCACGCGACATACACCCACCCAGTGAGGATTGCTTCGTGAGAGACGCACTACAGAGGGCTGACAAATCCGACTCAGATACCTTCGATCCTTTCGCATTCGGCGACCTCGAGGCGATCATTTCCACCACGGAGGCTCAGCGCGAGGTTTGGCTTGGAGATCGTCTAAGTCCGGAGGCCGCCCTGGCGTACAACGAAGCCAGCGCGCTGCGACTTGCAGGCCCGCTCGACAAAGGCGCGCTGCAGCGATCGATCGGCCGCTTGCTGGCGCGCCACGAGTGCCTTCGCGCGACCTTTTCGGCAGATGGCACGCAGCTATTCATTGCTGCAGCCCAGCCCTTCGCGCTGCAACGTATCGACCTGTCGAAGTCCGATGCGGCGGAGCAAGCACGCCGGCTCGCGGCGGCCTTCGAAACTGCAGTTTGCGAGCGCTTCATCCTGGAGCAGGGCCCGCTCTTTCGCGCAAGACTCTATGGCACCGGGCCAGAAGATCACACACTCCTGATCAGCGCCCACCATGCTGTCTGCGATGGATGGTCCTGGAGCGTGATCTGGGGCGAGCTGGGTCGCCTTTATGCACTCGAATCGGGCCTGGGCTCGTCGCTGGAGCCGGCGCCTCGCTATGCGGACTACGCGCAGTGGGAGGCCCACGAGATGGCCGGCCCGCGCATGCAGCCCCATGTCGACTATTGGTTGGAGCGCTTCGCCGGCGGCAGCGTGCCGATGCTCGAGTTGCCGCTCGATCGACCGCGACCGCAGACGCGGACATTCCGGTCGCGCCGCATGGACGGACTGCTCGACGCCGAGCTGATCGGCGCGGTTCGCAAGCTGGCCGCCGGATCGGGTGCAAGCCTTTACGCCGCACTCTTCGGTGCCTTCGCCGGTCTCCTCCACCGCCTGACAGAGCAGGGGGACCTGGTCGTCGGCATCGCCGCCGCCGGCCAGCTCGCCAGCGAAATGCCTCGGCTCGTAGGGCATTGCGTCAGCCTCCTGCCCCTGCGCATCTCGGTGAATGCCTCGACGGCTCTGCACGAACTGGTAAGCCAGAGCCGCGACCTGTTGCTCGATGCGTTCGAGCATCAGAACCTCACCTATGGGACGCTTCTCAAGAAGCTCCTGGTGCCACGGGATCCGAGTCGTCTGCCGCTGGTCAGCGTCCTCTTCAACGTCGACGCCGGCGCCGAGAGGGCGGCCGGTGAGTTTCCCGGCTTGCAGACGCAACTGCGCAGCATCCCGCGCGCCTACGAGAACTTCGAACTCTTCCTCAATCTCACGCCGGTCGCTGGCGGCATGCAGTACGAGGTGCAGTACAACGTCGACCTGTTCGACGAGGAGTCCATTCGTCGCTGGCTGGGAATGTACGAACGCCTCCTGATGGCCGCCGTGCGCGATCCCCGCGCCGCGCTCGGCTGCGTCGATCTCCTCACTGCCGCCGAGGAGGCGCGTCTTCTTGCGCTGCAGCCGGCACCGACGCCGCTCGAAAGCAGCGGCCTCATGCATGCAGGCTTTGAAGTGACTGCGGTGGCGCAGCCTGATCGAGTGGCGCTGCGGCACAGCGGGCAGCGCTGGACCTACCGTGAACTGGACGAGCGATCCAACCGTCTGGCACATGCATTGCGCGCGCGTGGTGTAGGTCGCGGGGAACGCGTAGGCCTGTGCCTGGCGCGAGACGTCGACATGGTGGTTGCCCTGCTGGCGGTACTCAAATGCGGCGCAGCCTACGTGCCGCTGGACCCGGATTTCCCCAAGGCGCGCCTCGACTATCAGGCAGAGGATGCGCGGCTCGGTCTGCTGATCACCGCGTCCGGCATCGCCAGCGCTCCCAGCAGTTGGTGCCACGATCCTGACAAACAGGTGCTCCGGTTGGACACGGAAACCCGATGGCTGGAAGCGCCGGCGAGCCCGCTGCCCCCGGGACCGCAGGACGCCAGATCCGGCGACATGGCCTTCCTCATCTACACCTCCGGCTCGACCGGCAAGCCGAAGGGCGTGGCCATATCTCACGGTGCCGTTGCCAACCTGCTTCGAAGCATGCGCCACGAGCTTGGCATAGGCCCTGAAGACCGGGTGGCGGCCGTGAGCACGCTGAGCTTCGACATTGCGGTGCTCGAGCTGATTGTTCCGCTCGAAGTCGGTGCCGAAATAGTGCTGGTGGCTCGCGAGACAGCGAAGGACGGCCAGGCAATGCGCCAGCTGATCGAAGGTGAGGACGTCACGGTGCTGCAGGGCACGCCGAGCGCCTGGCGGCTATTGCTGGACGCGCAGTGGCAAGGCAAGCCGGGACTGAAGGCAATGTCCGGCGGAGAGACCATGTCCCGCGACCTCGCACTCGCTCTGAGTTCGCGTTGCGGTGAGCTCTGGAACTTGTATGGGCCCACAGAAACGACCGTCTACTCGACCCTGTGGCGCGTGGACGATGCGCAGGTCGTTCGCAATGGCGTTTCCATCGGGCGACCTATCGCGAACACCAGCGTCTGGATCCTCGATGCGCAAGGACAGCGATGTCCCGTCGGCGTGCCGGGGGAAATCTGCATCGGCGGTGCTGGTCTTGCCATCGGCTACTTCGACCGCCCCGAGCTGACGGAGAAGCTCTTCGTTTCTGACGCGGGGTTCGACGCAGGCGGCCGGCTTTACCGTAGCGGCGATCGTGGCCGCTGGCGCAACGACGGCCTGCTCGAACACCTCGGCCGCCTCGATGACCAGGTCAAGGTGCGTGGCTATCGCATCGAACCGGGAGAGGTGGAGGCGTGCTGCAACGACGTGCCTGCGGTGGGTGCAAGCCTCGTTGTTGCGCGTGAGGACCAACCCGGCGACGTGCGTCTGGTCGCCTATCTCGTCGCGGCAGCCGGTGCTGAGATCGACACCTCGGTCGTGAAGCAGGCGCTGTGTGCGCGTCTTCCGCCGTACATGCTGCCGCAGCATCTCGTCGTGCTCGACGCGTTTCCACGGCTTCCCAACGGCAAGCCGGACAGAAAGGCGCTGCCTGCACCTGGCGAACCAAACACCACGAAGCCAGTGCAACCCACCCACACCGTTGCCCCGCGCGACCGGCGCGAGCAAATCGTGCTTCGTGCCATGGAGCAGGTGCTGAGCCTGCCGGCGCTGGGCATCCGAGACGACTTCTTCGCCCTGGGCGGCCACTCGCTGTTGGCATCGCGGCTTGCCACTTTGTTGAGTCGGGAGTTCGGCGTGACCATCCCCCTGCGCACGCTTTTCGCAGCGCCGACCGCAGAGCGCCTGGCGGCGGCCGTGAGCGAACTGCAGGCGGGAGGCGTTTCTCCCGTGGAGCGAATACCGCACCGCGCCGGGCGGCGCAGCGCGCCCCTCACGCCGATGCAGGAACGCATACTGTTTCTCGAAGAACTGCATCCCGGCCGATCCGTCTACAACACGCCGTCGGCTCACCGGCTGACGGGCCGTTTGAACGCCTTGGCCTTTCATGAGGCGCTGCGCGAGATCGTGCGTCGTCAGCCCGCGTTGCGTACCGCATTTCACAAGGACGCGAAGACCGGCGAATTCGTCGCATCGATCGCTGCCGAGGTGCCGGTCGAAATGTTGCGCATCGACCTGGGCGGATGGCCCGCCGACCAGCGCGAGCCCGAACTTGTCGAGAAGTTGCAGGAAGTGGCCGACGAGTTGATCGATATTCGTGATGCGCCGCTCTTCAACGCCGCCCTGATTCGCATCGACGACGACGACCACGTGTTCGTCTTTGTCCCGCACCGCCTGGTATGGGATGGCGGCTCGATCGATTTGCTCATCAACGAACTGTCCGTCATCTATCAAGCGCAGCTCGATGGAGTGCCGCATGACCTGCCAGCACTGACGGTGACGCACGGCGACTATGCCGAGTGGTACGTGAACTGGCTGGCCTCGACGCAATTCGAAGAACAGTTGAGTTTCTGGAAAACCTGTTTCGCCGGCGCACCGCCGCCGAAGGCATTGGGCACCGATAGGCCGCGGAGAGCGGGCATGACCGGCCAGGGCAGCACGTACTGGATGGCGGTCGATGGCGTGCTCACGCAAAAGCTGCGGTCGGTGGCGAGCAGCCATGAAGTCACGCTCAATATGCTCGCGCTCGGCATCTACGTCCTTCTGCTGAGCAGCGTGGCCGATGCGCGTTCGCTCGTCGTCGCAACGCCGGTCCGCGGTCGCCAGTTTCCGGAACTCGAAACTGTGATGGGCCTGTTTGGCAACCTGTTGCCGCTTCCCCTCGAGATCGATCTTCGGCAGACGCTCGGCGAGTTCGTGCAATACCTGAAGCATCGACTGGTCTCGGCGATGGACAACCAGCAGGTTCCCTTCGAGCGTTTTGCGAGCGAGCCCGAGTTCTCTGGACGAGCCAAGGGCGTCGGCCTCTACCAGGTGCTCTTCTCCTTCGAGGACACGCGCGAGCGGGCGCCAGCCATTGGACCGCTGGAGCATCGTCAAATTCAGCTGTCGCAGCGCGGCGCCACCGAGGACATCGGCTTGTGGCTGGCCGAGGGGCGCGCCGGTCTTGAGGGGGGACTCACCTACAACGCAGACATCTACCGGCGCGAAACCGCTGTGGCCTTGGGGAATCGCTATGTCGAGTTGCTGCAACAGGTGGTGGAGCACCCGCAAGAAACCTTGGGCGCCTTGGTTGCGGCCGGCGATTCGCCCGACGCGGCGTACCTTCAGCGCTTGTTGCGTAGTGGAAACGACGAGCGTGCGTCTTACGAGCGAGCGGAGGGTGCTGCGAACGGTGCTGCGGAAACGTCGAGCACCACGGTGCTTGTTCCTGGTCAATTGCAGCTGGCGCAGATCTGGGCCGACGTGCTCAAGATCAAGATCTCCGAGATCCGGCCCAGTGACAACTTCTTCGACCTTGGCGGTGATTCATTGCTCGCCATGCGCGTGATCCAGTTGGCAGAACGAAGCTTGGGCTTCCGCACGGCGCCGCCAAGGTATGTCTTTGAGAACCTGAGTCAGATTGCTTCCGGAGAGGCAGCGGCGACTCTCGCCGAGGTGCTGGGCGGCGGCAACGCGAAACGCAAAGCGCCGCAGGGACGAACCTTGTTTGGCAGGATGTTCTCTGCCTGGGGCAAGACCACCAGAAGCACCTGAGTATCTCGAACGGCGCTGCCCGTGCTGCCATGCCTTTTGAGCACCCTCTGACTCCTTGGAAGGGCCTGCGTGCTCAACACTTCACTTGAAAAGATGCCAAGTTTTCTACGATCCATTGCAGTTACGGTCGACGAGCCAGACCCAGGGCATTTTTACTGGGTTTTGCTGGAGTCGCGATCGCCTCACCATGACGAATTCCGCCTTTTGAACTCGGCTCCTCGCGGGACAGATAGTTATGAAAAGGCCTTGCACGAGGGCGTCAACGAACTACGCAGACTCTGTCAGACCAGCGCGATCGGTCCGCGCCGCGAATGTCAAGGCGAGGATGAAAATCCGTCGGGATGGACTCCACTGGTGTGACCCGTGGGTCACGGTGCTATTCGCGACTGTTAAAAGCCCACGGCGTCCCGTCACAGCCAGCGTTCTTACAAACCGGAGAATCCCATGGATAAGGACACCGGCGAGCCTGAGTCCATCTCGTTCGAGCAGGACTGTGAGGTCCGTGAATGGGCGACGCGGCTCGGCTGTACGGAACAGGACCTGCGCGAGGCGGTCAAGGCCGTCGCCAACCTCATCTCGCTCGAGCACGATGATGAAATCTGCGATTGGGCAATGAGTCTTGGCTGCACCGAAGCCGAGTTGCGCGCCGCCGTAAAGGCAGTCGGTTACCCGGACGCGGTGCGCGCCGCCGGTGACCCGCTCTTCAAGCCCGGAGAATTCAACGACGTGTAGCCCACCGGATAGTTCGAACTTGCCGCGCAGCCGTTCAAGACCCGTGTCGTTTGAACAACGCCCCACCAGGCAACACGAGACTTTCCTCACGCCCACACAAAGTTTTCACGACCAGCAATGCTTCTTTACGAACGCTTCAGCGACGCTTAAGGATCGACAAAGAGACTGATTCCACAGCAAAGGAAGAAGTCCCGAGCTCCACCGAAAGGATCCCACGTCATGAAGCGTTCTGCCGCCCCTCAGCCCCTCACCCCCTCGCAGATCGAGCTGGTGCTCGAGTTGCTCGAGCTGTGCCAGCTGGCACCGAAGGAGACCGCTGCGAGGTTCAACCAGCTGATCCAGGCCGGTACGTTCTCGGAGGCCCAGCAGGACGCCATCGAGATCCTCTTCTCCCTCGAAGAGGACGAGATTCCCGACGCGCTTCTCGATTTCGCGGACGACGACGCCCGCCCCATCGTTCGCGATGGGCTGGCGCACGAGGCGCGGCTCAGCTTCGTCGCAGCCTGAGAAGCTCAGGCAGGCAGGCCGGCCGAGGCCGCTGACTTGCGATACCGCTGCCGGGCTTCGGCCAGCATGGCTTCCTTGGGCAGCAGCTGGGTGCCGCCCACCCACAGCTCGGCCGGATGGCCCTTGCGATCGCGCACCAGGCGCACCGCCTGACCCGGGCTGTTGTACCCGGAGGTCCGGGCAATGACGCCGCTGTCCTTGCCCGAGATCTCGAACTCCGTCGTGGCGCTGTCGAAGGGCACGCTCATCGCCGGGGCGACCTGGCAGACGACCTTGCCCATGGCCACCAGGTCGCTCGCGCCCCACATGCTCCACCAGCGGCCGTTCCAGGCCGCCTCTTTGCGTCCCGGCGCGCCATGGCGCTTGAAGGCGGAAAGAATGCCGTGGATGCCGTCCACCCACGGGTAGGACCACCCGTCCAGTGCGTTGCACAGCACCGTGACCGTGAAGCCTGATTCGGGGAAGCGCGCCGTGCGCGACACGAAGCCCTGCAGGCCGCCGGTGTGGCCGTACCACTCCTTGGGCCCGGGCCCGCTCATCATCGTGCCGTAGCCGTAGTGCGATTCCTGGGCGCTGCAGGGGTCGCGCCAACGGCGATGGATCATCTCGCGCCGGCTGGCGGCGGACAGAATGCTCTTCCTGCTCTCGGGCGCCAGCTGCGCGAAGAAGCGCACCACGTCCGCCGCCGTCGAGACGAAGCCCCCGGCCGGCGCGATGGCATGGCAGACGTTGTCGCCCGGCACGACCAGGCGCTGGCCGAAGGGGAATTCGGTGCTGTGCCCCTTGGCCAGGGGGACCGAGCGAGGCAGTTGCGGGATGTCGGGCACCGTCTCGCGCAAGCCTGCCGCCTCGACGACATGGCGGGCGACCCACGCCGGGTACTCGGTGCCGCTGATCTCCTCGATCATCAGCCCCAGCAATCCGTAGCCGTGGTTGGAGTACTTGAGCTGGAGGCCGGGCGCGAGCGGCTGCTTCTTGGCCAGCTCCGCGCGCAGCTCGGCGCGGGAGAGGAAGGGCCGGCGGTCCAGGAACTGCCCGCTATCGGCACCGTCGCGCACGACGCCGGCACCGTGAGACAGCAGCTCGCCGACGCGGGCCTTCGCCAGCGCCTTGTGCAGGCCGCTCACGTGGCGCCCGATCGGATCGTCGAGGCCGAGCTTGCCTTGCTCCCGCAGCAGCATCACGCCGCTGGCGGTGAAGGTCTTGGAGTGCGAGGCGATGCGAAAGCGATGCCGGGGCGTGAGCGCCTGGCCGGTGCCCAGGTCGGCGCTTCCGAGGGCGAATTCCGCG
Source organism: Variovorax sp. WS11 (assembly GCF_010499245.1). Taxonomy (GTDB): domain Bacteria; phylum Pseudomonadota; class Gammaproteobacteria; order Burkholderiales; family Burkholderiaceae_C; genus Variovorax. The sequence continues at coordinate 718,345 of NZ_JAAGOW010000002.1, read as the reverse complement.
ACGAGTTCCTGGCCTTGCGCGATCGCCACGCTGCAGCCGACCTGCTGATGCCGTTCGAGCTGGAAGCCGAGCCAGCCGGGGATGTAGTCGAGGGCGGCCTGGAGCCAGGCGGACTTGGCGTTCTTCTTCATAGGCATCGTCGTCGCTGTGGAAAAAGGGGTTGGGAGTGTAGTGCCTGCCTCCTTCAATAGGACCCGGGCGGCGGCGTGGTCGCCAGCTTGAATCGCCGCGCCGAGGGGTCGAGTGCGATCAGCTTCGCGCGAGCCGACCCGACCAGCCCGCCCAGGGACGCCTTGAACGCATCGGTCCTCGGCGATTCGCCGGGGTAGCGGGGCGACAGGCCGCATCGCCGCATGACCCGGTTGACCTGGTGCACGCGCGCGACCTTGCGCGTGATCGAGGTGTAGAAGGTCACGCCGATCGAGATCGAGACGCGATCGCCGGGGCCCGTCCAGTCCGGGTCGGAACGCGTCATGTGGGGCGAGGTGCTCGGGAAGTACACGCCGTCGCCCGGACGCGCATGGAACTCCTGGCTGTGGGTGCGGAACTCCTCGCGGTAGCGGACCTTGCGCAGCGAATGCGTGACGATGAAGTCCTCCACCGCCTCGGCCGGCACGATGCGCCGGTCACGGTGGTCCCAGACGTTCATGATCTTGCGGCCGTGCAGCTGCAGCCAGAAGTTGTTCTCGCGGTCGATGTGGAAGGGCGTCACCGACGGCGGCGCCGAGATGAAGACGAAGCCGTTCACCCGGAACACGTCGGGCTGCTCGGCCTCGACGCTGTCCTGCATGATGCCGACCACCGCCCACAGCAGCGCCTGGTAGCGCGGGATGACCTCGATGTTGTAGAGCGCGACGGAGGAAGCCGGCTCTTCCAGCCGCTCGAAGAACTCGTCGATGCTGCGCCCGTCGGGATGGCGGCTGTCGTGCGCGATGACCGACGCCGGGGTCAGGCCCGGCCGCATGAAGCGGCATTGCTCGAGGGGCGCGAGCTCCTTGCCCAGCTTGATCAGTTCGGCAACCTGGAACAGGGGATGCTCGTGGAAGTTGTGGTGCAGCGGGGTGATCCGGTGCGTGGAGAAGGCGGCCGGATCGTCGGCCCAAAGGTGGTACGTGCCCGTGCTGCCGGGCATCGCAGGCTGGCTGATGCTGCACATCGGAACCTCCAGTCCGGCTCGGGAGAACCGGCGCTTTCCGAGATGGAAAATCATAGTCCCGGGGAGGCGCCGGGAGGGGGATTAATACATTGGTGTTGTGGCTATCCCGCCGCGCCCGCTCAGCCGAAAGTGAACGCGTAAGCCTGCACCCCAGGGTCCATGAACTCGATCTCGAACAGGCGATCTTTCCCGCCCGCCGCCTGCCGAACCAGTTGGTAAAGCCGCTGTCCGTCGATGACCCCGTTGCCCTGCGCGTCGACGTCGAAGCCATGGTCCGCGAGCGGCGCCTTGCCGTCCAGCAGCACCCTGAATCGCACAGGCTTGCCATCGGCCGAGGGCCCGAGCACCAGGTGCAGGTCACGCGCATGAAAGCGATAGGCGATGCGTCCATCGACGCGGTTCAGCACCGCCCGCTCGCGCTCGACCGTCCAGTCGCCGGCCAGCGCCCACTGGTTCGCGCGCAGCGAAGCGGGACCCCGGTAGTCGTTCGCCCGATCGCGCGCCACGCCGCCCGGCGAGGCAAAGTTGTGCGCGCGCTCGTAGCCCAGGTAGGTCTCTTCGGACAATGCGCCCGTGGCGGGCGCCGCGGCCTGCACGCCTTCGCCTTGCGGCGCGACGAGCCCGGACGGAATGCGGCTCTGCCCGGCCTCCGCGAGCAGCTGCTGGATGACCTGTTCCGCCTCCTCGTACTGGTTCTCGCCGAACTGGTGATGACGGATGCGCCCCTGCGCATCGATGAAGTAGAACGCGGGCCAGGCCCGGTTGCCGAATCCGCGCCAAATGGCGAAGTCGTTGTCGACCGCGACCGGAAACCCGATGCCCAGATCCCGGGTGGCCTTGCGCACATTGGACAGGCGCTTCTCGAAGGCGAACTCGGGCGCATGCACGCCGAGGACCACCAGGCCCGCATCCTTGTACTTGTCGGCCCAGGCGCGCAGGTACGGCAGCGTGCGCAGGCAGTTGATGCACGAGTAGGTCCAGAAGTCGACGAGCACGACCTTGCCCCGCAGGTTCTCGGGCGCGAGCGGCTCGGAGTTGATCCATTCGGTCGCGCCGGCCAGCGAAGGGAAAATGCCCTGCGTTCCCAGCAGCCGCGCCGCGACCGGTTCGCGGCCTGCCGCGGTTGCCAGCATGACGGGCGCTTCGGCGGCCGTGTCCGATTGCGAGAGCGGCGATGACGGGCTCTTGTGCCCGATCTTCTCCAGCAGCGTCGTCTCCAGTTTCGTCGTGCCGGCAGACGAAAGCTGGCTGAGCAGGCCGGTGTCCAGGCCCAGTGCGATGGCGCCGACACCGGCCAGCACGGCCGCACCGGCGGCCCGCCGGATCCATTCGCCGGTCCGCAGCGACCCCTTCAAGGCCGAGAACACGCGGCCGCCGAACAGCAGCGCGGCCGCCAGCGAGGTGCACGCGCCCGCGGCATAGGCCAGCAGCAGCAAGGAGGTGCCGGCACTGGCGCCGTTGAGGGCGGCGGTCGTCAGGATCAGGCCGAGGATCGGTCCCGCGCAGGGCGCCCACAGCAGGCCGGTGCCAATGCCCAGCAGCAGGGGCGACAGGAAATAAGGGCGCGCGGATGGGTGCTCCGCTCCTGCGCCCGATTGCGACAGCCGCATGCCGAGGGTGACGAAGGGCCTGCTCAGCCGATCGGCCCATGCCGGCAAGAGCAGCGTCAGGCCGAACAAGGCGAGCAGGGCCATCGCCGCGTAACGCCCCCACTCGTTGAGCGCCACCACCCAGCCGCCGCCCACGGCCGCCAGCGTGGCGATGCCGGCAAAGGCAACCGCCATGCCCAGCAGCATCGGCAGGCCATGCGAGCGGAACGGGCGGTCGGCGCGCGCGAACACGAAGGGGAGCACCGGCAGGATGCAGGGGCTCAGGATGGTGAGGACGCCGCCCAGGTAGGCGATCGCGACGATGATCATGATGCGAGATCCTGTTGGAGGGTCATGGCGATTCGGGCCTCCAGGCCGCCTTCGTCGCGGTTGTGCAGGCTCAGCTCGGCGCCCATCGCCGTGGCAAGCTGGTGCGCGATGGCCAGGCCGAGGCCCGTGCCGCCCGTGCTTCGGTTGCGGGAGCTTTCGACCCGGTAGAAGGGCTTGAGAACGGCTTCGAGCTGATCGGGGGGGATGCCCGGCCCGTTGTCGGTGATTGCGACGACCAGCCGGCCGGCGTCGACGCGCACCCGCATGCGCACCTCGCTGCCGAATTTCAGCGCGTTGTCGACCAGGTTCACGATGATCCGGCGCAGCGCATTCGGGCGCGTCACGATGGGGCCGCCGATTCGCCCCTCCAGGTGCACCTGCTGGCCCGCGTCCTCGTAGTCGGCGACCATGCTTTCGAGCAGTGCGTCGGCATCGACGCGGCAGGGCGGCTCCGTGGCGCCGTGCAGCGTCTTCGCATAGGTGACGCCTTCCTTGACCAGCGCGTGCATGGCATCGAGGTCTTGCCGGAACTTCAGCTGGTCCTTCTCGTTGTCCATCATGTCGGTGCGCAGCCGCATCCGGGTGATGGGCGTCTGGAGGTCGTGGGAAATCGCGGCCAGGATCTCCACGCGCTCGGCCATGTAGCCCGCGATCCGCCGCTGCATGGCGTTGAAGGCGCGTGCCGCGTGCGCCACTTCGGAGGGGCCTTCTTCCTCGAGCTCCCGGCCCTTCAGGTCGGGCCCGAGTTCATCCGCGGCCTTGGCGAGGCGGGCCAGCGGCCGCGTGACGAGGCGGACCGCGAACCAGGCGCAGACCGCGAGCACCGCGAGCTGCAGCACGAGCACCCACAGGACCCAGTTCGACACCGGCATGCCCACGCGGCGCGCATAGACGATCACCGGGCTGCCGTCCGCGAGCCTCACCTGGATGCGAAGGTCGTCGGCGGCGGCCTGTACCACCTTCACGACTTCGAAGGGGTGCAGCGCATTGACGATGGCGGCGGCGAACTCCTGCGAAATGGTCGACTCGGGCGGCGGGCCCGAGATGCCGTCGCCCAGCATGAAGCGGTAGTTGCGCCGCTCCAGCCGGGCCAGCCAGCCTTCGCGCTCGGCAGCGGGCAGGCGGTCCAGGATGGCGATCGAGCTCGCGATGTCGCGTTCGATGCCGGTCATCATCAGGTGGCGAAGCGCCATGCCGCGCTCGTAGCGGATGGCCGCGAAGGTCAGCAGCTGCGCAATCGCGAGGCCCACCACGATGATGAGCGTGACGCGGGCGAACAGGGAGCGGGGTTTCATGGGCGGTCCTCCGGCTTGCCGGCCCGGCGCGATGCGATGAGGTGGCAGTTCACCGGGTTGCGGACTTCGTGGGCGAAGCCGCCCGCGAAGAACAGCAGGGCGAGCCAGAGCTTCTTCATGGCGAACTCAGGAGCCGGTGGGCGACGGTTGCGCCAGAAGGTCCTGAATTTTCTTTTCGGTCGCCCCGTAGCGGCCCTCGCCGAAGTGCGAGTAGACGATGCGGCCCTGCTTGTCGATCAGGTAGACGGCAGGCCAGTACTGGTTGCCGAAGGCCTTCCACGTTGCGTAGTTGTTGTCCTGGGCGACCGCGTGCTGGATACCCAGTTTCTTGATCGCGTCCTGGACATTCTTCGTGGACTTCTCGTAGGCGAATTCGGGCGTGTGCACGCCGACCACGACCAGGCCGCTGTCCTTGTACTTGGCATGCCAGTCCTTCACGTAGGGCAGGTGGTTCAGGCAGTTGATGCAGGTGTAGGTCCAGAAGTCGACGAGGACCACCTTGCCGCGCAGCTCTTCCAGCTTCAGCGGCTGGGAGTTGAGCCATTTCTCGATGTCCCGGAACTCGGGCGCCGGCTGCTGCCCGGCCACCGGGATGTTGCCGCCCTGCGGCGGGCTGGCGAAGCTGAGGGCGGCGAACGAGGCGGCGAGGGCGACGGCGAAGAGGGAAGCGCTGGTACGGATGTTCATGATGGTCGGTCTCCTGGGGGAAAGGAGGGTTGGTGAACGAATGCCCGGATCTTCGACCCTGTCGCCCCCGATTGGCGCGAAAGGGGTACGCCTGTGTATCGATGCACAAAGTCGACACACTACGTTTCACAAGCCTTTGGGGTGGACGCCTCCTGGCCGTCCCGCGCGCCCGGGCGAACGCGCGGACCCGCCCGCTGCGGGACTCATGCGTAGTTCGAGTGAGGCAAGGCGTGCGTCACAGTACAAACCCGCAAGGGCGAAGGGACGCGGCGCGCTCGTCGAAGGCTTCGCGCAGCCCCGGCAGTGCGAAGTCCACGAAGGCCCGCACCTTCGGAACCGACAGGCGCCCCTGCGGCGAGACCAGATGCACCGGCAGGGGCGCGTGTTCATGCTCGGCCAGGATGATCTTCAGCGTGCCCTCGGCCACCGCATCGGCGAGGTGATAGGAGAACATGCGCACGACGCCGCGCCCGTGCACGGCCGAAGCCACCGCCGCGCGGATGCTGTTGACGGTGAAGCGAGGGTTGAACTGCACGGTTCGCGGGACCGCCGACCCGTCGGCCGGCGGAAAGCTCCACGAGTCGATGCCGAAGTGCGTCATCGCGATGATCTGGTGCCCGGCGAGGTCCGACGGCTGCGTGATGGGCTCGTGGCGCGCGAGGTAGCGCGGCGACGCCGCCACGACGCGCCGCACTTCGCCGACGCGCAGCGCGATCAGCGTGGAGTCCGGGAGGTGGGCGATGCGCAGCGCGACGTCGATGCCTTCCTCGACCAGGTTGGTGGGACGGTCGAGCATGTCCAGCCGCACGGACACCTCGGGAAACTTGTCCATGAAGGCGTCGAGCACCGGGCGCAGGAGGGTCTCGCCCGCGGCGACGGGGGCCGTGACCGTGAGCATGCCGCGCGCTGCCGATCGCTCGCCGGCCGCGGCCATGTCGGCTTCCTCGAGGTCGGTGAGGATGCGCCGGCATGCGAGGGCGTAGCGCTCGCCCGCCTCGCTGAGCTTGATCGCCCGCGTGGTGCGATGCAGCAGTTCTGCGCCGACATGCGCCTCGAGGAAGGCGATGGCGCGGCTCACGGCGGCCGGCGACTTGCCGAGCTTGCGTCCGGCGCCGGCCAGGCTGCCTTCGTTGAGCGCTGCCACGAAGACCTTCATCGCGTCGATGCGATCCACGACTCTTCCCCGGGGTGAATGAATGCCGGGAGCATAGGCATTCGTCCGCGGGGCGGCAATTCGCGGCGCCGCCGGGCACTGCGGCCCGGGGCGCCGCCGTCCGAGCGGCGCCGCTACTTGGCCTGCTCCGCCCGCCGTCGCCGGAACTCCAGCGCGGGCAGGCCGCCCCATCCCCAGTTGTCGGTGGCTACCTCTTCGATGATGACGAAGGTACTCTCGAAGGGCTTGTTCAGCACGTCGCGAAGCAGCTCGCTGGCCCCCTTGATGAGTGCGGCCTTCTCTTCGGCGGTGACCGAATCGGCTCCCGGCCTGGTGCCTTCGCGGGTGACCTGAATGGTGACGATGGGCATGATGGTTCCTTCGTGTGGGATGGGTCAGTGGCCGGCGCTCTGGCCGCCGTCGACGTGCAGGATCTCGCCCGTGACGAAGGACGCGGACTCCAGGTAGAGCACCGCATCGACGATATCCCCAATCTCGCCCATGTGGCCCACCGGATGCAGTGCCCCCAGCCATGCGTGCGTGTCGGGCGCATGCATCGGCGTCTTGATGACGCCGGGCGCGACGGCATTGAAGCGGATGCCGCGGGCCGCGTACTCGATGGCCAGCGACCGGGTCGCCGCGTTCAGGCCGCCCTTCGTCAACGACGCGAGCACCGAGGGCACCTGGGCGTTGGCATGGTCGATCAGGCTGGTCGTGATGCTCACGACGTGCCCGGACCCGTTGCGCTCCATCGCTTCGACGGCGGCCTGGGTGATGTGGAAGAAGCCGGCGACATTGGTCGCGATCTTCGAAGCGAAATCGCCCTCGGTGTACTGCGTGAAGGGCCTGGCGATGAAGATGCCGGCGTTGTTGACGAGCGAGTCGATCCGGCCGAAGCGCGCCAGGCCTTCCGAGACGACGCGCTTCGCGGTCTCGGCGGAACCGATGTCGCCCGCGATCGCCAGGACGCCGGGGTCGTCGGAGGGCTGGATGGACCGCGAGGTCGCGACGACGCTGTAGTTGCGCTCGCGCAGCGCCTTGACCAGACCGGCGCCGATGCCTTGGGATGCGCCCGTGACGATGGCGACTTTGTGCTGCTGATGGCTCATGATTCGATGTGACCTTCTTCGCCGGTGAGTGAGTGGCGAACGCTCTTCGATCAAGGATCTGACCGTGGTCCGAATCTAGGTGCGCGACCCGCAATGGGGAATGGCCGCCGGCCGGCAGAGAGTCTTCCGCGCGGCGGCCGGATGCCTCAGGGGACCGGTCTTGGCGGCGCCGCCCTTCCATCTTCGCGGTGGCTCATCAGGAAGTCCACGAAGGTGCGCACGCGCAGCGGCACGAAGCGCAGCTGCGGATAGAGCAGGTTGAAGGGGCGGGCGCGGCCGCCGAAGGGCTTGAGCACTTCGAGCAGCCGCCCCTGGCGCAGGTCTTCTTCGACGACGAATCGATAGGCCTGGAAGATCCCTGCGCCGTGGAGGGCCAGTGTCACGCCGGCAAGAACGTCGTCGGAACAGGCGTAGCCACCCGAGGTGGGCAGCTCGATGTCCTGCCCGTCCCGGCGAAACAGCCACGGGATGGTGCGGCCGCTGCTGGGCAGCTCGAACTGGATGCAGTCGTGGGTGGGCAAGTCTTCCAGGGTCTTGGGTTCTCCGCGCCGGCGCAGGTAATCGGGAGTCGCGACCAGCACCAGCTCGGCATCCTCGAGATGACGCGCGATCAGCGTCGAATCGGCGGGCGCGCGAACGCGCACCGCGAGGTCGTAGCCCTCCGCGGCGAAATCGATGTTGCGGTTGCTGACGTGGACCTCGACCCGGATGTCGGGATAGCGCGCCCTGAACTCGGGCAGCAGCGGGAGCAAGCGATAGTGCCCGTAGGTGGTGGGGGTGCTGATGCGCAGCAGGCCGCTCGGCGTCACCTGCTGGCCGCTGACCTCGCGCTCGGCCTCGACCAACTGGTGCAGTGCCTGGCGGCATTGCGCGTAGTAGGCCTGCCCCGCCTCGCTCAGGCGGATCTGCCGGGTCGTGCGCACGAAGAGGCGCACGCCGAGGCGCTCCTCGAGGCGGGCCACCGTCCGGCTCACGGCGGCGGGCGTCAGGCCCGCGAAGTTGGCAGCGGCGGTGAACCCGCCGTGCTCGGCCGCCAGGCAGAAGAGCTCCAGGCTTCCCAGCATCAGGTCATCGAATTGGCGATTCATGATGGGATTACATGATGTAAGAACTAAATTGGCGCCGCCTGTATTTATCAACTCGAAGGTAGCAAATAGAGTACGCCTCAAGGGAACAGCAACACAAGTCCCCTCGATCCCAGCCCCAACCACCCGAAAGGAATTCACCATGAAGACCCAAGCCAAGACCATCGTCATCACCGGCGCTTCGAGCGGCATCGGCCTGGCGCTGGCCGGCGCCTTCCTCCAGCGCGGCGACAACGTCGTCGGCAACGCCCGGACCGCCGAGCGCCTGCAGGAGGCGGCCGTGTCGCTCGGTTCGCCCGACAACTTCCTGGGCGTCGCCGGCGACGTCGCCGACCCGGCCGTCGGCACGGCGCTGGTCCAGCGCGCCGTCGAACGCTTCGGCCAGGTCGACGTGCTCATCAACAACGCCGGCATCTTCAACGCCAAGCCCTTCGTCGAGTACACGCCCGACGAACTGGAGGCGCTGGTCAACACCAACCTGAAGGGCTTCGTCTATCCGTCGCAGGCCGCTGCCCGCCACATGATCGAGCGCAAGGCGGGCCGCATCATCAGCATCACCGCGAGCATTGCGTCGGCGCCCAATCAGAGCGTGCCGGCGCTGCTGCCCGTGCTGGTCAAGGGCGGCATCGACCACGCCACCAGGGCACTCGCGCTGGAGTTGGCGCCGCACAACATCCAGGTGACCGCCGTGGCGCCCGGCATCGTCGACACGCCGCTCTACACGAAGGACATGCACGGCTTCCTCAACACGCTGCAGCCGGCCGGCCGCATCGGCACGACGCAGGAGATCGTCGACGCGGTGCTCTACCTGAGCGGCGCCGGATTCACGACCGGCATCGTGCTGGCGGTGGATGGCGGGATGGGCGCCGGCAAGTGGTGAGCCTGTCTTGCTCCGCGCGACGCCTCAGTCCTCCCCCTCGACCGTCGTTGAAAAAACGTAGCCCTCGCTGCGCACCGTCTTGATATAGCGCGGCTCGCGCGCATCGTCGCGCAGGCGATCGCGCAGCCTGCTGACGAGCAGGTCGATCGAACGCTCGAAGAGTTCCGCTTCCCGCCCCTGGGTGAGGCTCAGCAGCTGGTCACGGCTCAGCACCCTTTGCGGATGATCGAGAAACACCCGCAGGAGCCGGTACTCCGCACCGCTGAGGGCCACCATCACGCCGCCCGCGTCGATGAGGTGGCGCGCGGTGGTGTCGAGCCGCCATTCGCCGAAGGCCAGCCTGGTGGCGCCCTCGGTCGATCGCATGTTCGGGGGCAGCATCCGGGTGCGCCGCAACACGGAGCGCAGGCGGGCGAGCAGTTCGCGTGCGGCGAAGGGCTTGGCCAGGTAGTCGTCGGCCCCCATCTCCAAGCCGAGGATCCGGTCGGCTTCCTCGTTGCGGGCCGTCAGCATCAGGATGGGGATCGCCTTGTACTTGCCGGAACGCAGGTCGCGGCACAGGGACAGGCCGTCTTCTCCCGGCAGCATCAGGTCGAGAATGATCAGGTCGAAGGGCCCCGATTCCTCCAGTGCCGCCCGCATGTGGCGGCCCGTGGGCACCGCGGCGACGCGCAGGCCGTTCTTGACCAGGTAGGTGGTCAGCAGTTCGCGGATCTCGCGGTCGTCGTCGACGATGAGGATGTGATCGGTGCTCTTCGGGGTCATGGCAGCGCGGCTTGGCAGGCGGGGCGAGGTGCAGTCGCAAATGTATGCGCTCTGTACCGCGGCCTTGTACGCCCGTGTATCTGGCGAGGCTGGCGTACAGGCGCGTACAAGACCGCGCCCTGCATGACAACCGCGCCGCCGTCAGGCAAGGGGCGGGGGCGGACGGCCGTCCTGCCGGCTGAATGCGCTCGCCGCTGCCTGCAATTCGGGCACGAAGGTGAGAAGCCGCCGCGTGAGCCAATACAGGTTGGAGGCATCGATGGGGTCCGGCATGCGCAGGGTCTTGATCAGCCGCTGCGCACGCTCCCCCAGGCCAATGGCGATCAGCGGCTCGAGGACCGCTGCCAGATCGCGCCTGACGTGTGCGTCCACGAGGTCGTGCTCATCCAGGCTGTGCCAGATGGCCTGGACTGCGCGTTCGCACAGCTCGGCTTCCGATGGCGGTGCCAATGCTTCGGGGTAGCCCAATGCGCTCGGAGGCATCGGGTGCATGCTGCGCGCTTCGTGGGACGCGAGGATTTTTCTTGAAGGCATTGGCGGCTCCTTCCTGGCAGACACGATACGCCGGCTCGAACTGAAGGGCAATGCCGTGCTCTCCGGCTCGATCGGCCATTGCCTCTGGTAGGCGCTCGCGTTAACTTCCTACGCGCAATGACCGGTCCGCGTCTCACTCTATGCGCTCCCGGTAGCGCATAACCGCATAACGCATAACGGAAGGAAGGCCCATATGAAAATCTTGTTCCTGGTCCGGCATGCGAAGTCGAGCCGCGACGATCCATCCTTGCCCGACCGGAATCGGCCGCTGAACGACCGCGGCCTTCATGACGCGCCCATGATGGGCCAGCGCCTCAGCAGGAGCGGGGTGAAGCCCGATCGGCTCGTATCGAGCCCCGCGCTGCGTGCGCTGACGACGGCACAACTCGTGGCGGACGCCATCGGCTACCCGCGCCAGGACATCGCGATCGACGACAGCATCTACGAGAGCAGTCCGGAGCGCCTGCTCGCCATCATTCGCGGGCTCGACGGCCAGCTGGACTGCGTGATGGTCTTCGGCCATAACCCGGAGTTCACCGAGCTTGCGCATCGGCTTGCGCCCGAGATCACCGAAATGCCGACCTGCGCGGTCGCCGAGCTCCACTTCGACACCAACGCCTGGACGGATATCGGGGTGCTCGACCCGGTGAAGGTGAAGTTGGATACGCCGAAGAAATAGAAGAAGTAGAAGGAAAAGAAGGAACAGGCCTGCGCCGTCCCTCGCAGGAGTGCTGGAAGTCATCGCGTGGCGCGTACCATGCCGCGCATGCCCAGCGCCACCGCCCCGACCCCCTTGCGTTTCGGACTCGTCGCCAGCCGCCTGCACCGCCAGGACGCGCAAGGCGGACTGGCGGATTGGCTGCGTGCCTGCGACGCCGACATCCGCGCGCTCGGGCTCGAGCTCCATGCGGTGGGCGGGACCTGGGAGGCCATCCGGAAGCAGGGTCTGCTGGCCGGCTATCCGAACCTGGCGCCCTATCCCCGCGGCCGGGAGGGCGGCGTGATGCGCCTGGTCTCGCGCATTGCCGGCGGGCTGGAGTCAAGGGACGCGCTCGACGGCGTGATCTACCTCATCGACCCGGTCGACCCTTCCTCGCTGTACCCAGAGTCGCTGGCGCTCAAGCGCCAGTGCGTGGTGCACGGCAAGCCCTTCGTCTCCACCGTCGCCGGCGCCGTGGAATGGATCGCGGTGGAGTCGGCGCGCGCCGGCCTTGCGGCTTCCGATGCGGCCGACCGCTGGCGCGTCATCGAAACGCAGACGGTGGCACTGATTGCGCATGACGCGTTGAAGGACCGCATGGTGGACTTCGCATCGCAGCATTTCGAATTGCTGTCCCGCTTCGAGGCGCGGGTGGGCACCGGCACCACCGGCGGCCGGCTCAACGACATGGCGTGGGCGCGCGGCTGGCCGGTGGATCGGCCCTGGGTGCGGCGCTACCAGAGCGGTCCCCTGGGTGGCGACGCGCAGATCGCCGAGCTGGTGCTCGAGCGGCGCTGCCAGAAGGCCATCTTCTTCGAAGACCCGCACGTCGCGCGCCAGCACGAGGCGGACATCCAACTGCTCGAGCGTGCCGTGTGCAGCGTGACGCGCCACACCACCTGCTTCAACTCGCCCGCCATGGCCGAGCGCTGGGCGGCCGCCTTCGGTTGATTGGTGGACGAGTACTCTTGATAACCCTTTCGCCCTGACATATAAGGGTTGCGTGGTTTCCTTGTTACGTCCTCAAGACGGCAAAGGAGGGCGCCATGAAAAGACGCATTTACTGGCTGATGCCCGACCTGGCGAGCGCCCGGCGGGTGATGCATGACCTGGTGCAGGCGCGGGTCGATGCCGCGCACATCCATTTCGCAGGACCCGAGGGCGCAGACATGCGCGGGCTCCATGCGGCCAACGTCTGGCAGACCTCCGACCTCGTGCACGCCGCCGAAAGCGGCCTGCTGATCGGCAGCGTCGTGGGCGTGGTCGTCGGCCTCGGGGCTGCGCTGCTGTTCCCCATCGTGGGCGATGCGCCGCAATGGGAGATGGCGGTGGCGCTGGCGGTGCTGGGCGGCCTGTTCGGCGCCTGGTCCTCCAGCATGATCGGCATTTCCATTCCCAGCCCGCGGCTGGCGCGCTTCCAGAGCGCGATCGCCTCGGGCCAAGTGCTGCTGATGGTCGACCTGCCGCGCGCGCGCGTGGCGGACATCGAGGCGCTGCTCGAGAGCGCCCATCCCGAAGCCCGCTTCGCTGGCGAGGAGCGGCAGGTTCCGGTCTTTCCCTGAAACGCGCCCGAGCGGCGCATGGACGAAAGGGCCCGCACATGATCATGGCTGTCGTGCTGGCGCTCATCGTCGTGGGGTCGGTGCTGTTCCACCTGCTCAATCCCTGGTGGATCACGCCGCTGGCGTCCAACTGGAAGGCCATGGACGACACCCTGACCATCACCCTGGTGATCACGGGCATCTTCTTCGTCGGCATCAACCTGTTCATGGTCTATGCGCTGCTGCGCTACCGCCACCGCCCCGGCAGCCCGCGCGCGGCGCATGAGCCGGAGAGCAAGCCGCTGGAGCGCTGGCTGATCGGGATCACCACCGTCGGCATCATGGCGCTGCTCGCGCCCGGCCTGGTGGTCTATGCAAGCTACGTGAAGCCGCCGCAGGACGCGACGGTGCTGGAGGTGCTGGGCCAGCAGTGGCAGTGGCGCTTTCGCCTGCCCGGTGCCGACGGCAAGCTGGGCCTGAGCGAGACGCGCCATGTCAGCCCGACCAATCCCTTCGGCCTCGACCCGGCCGACCCGGCGGGCCAGGACGACATCCTCATCGCCGAGCAGGAGGTCCACCTGCCGCTGAACAAGCCGGTGCACGTGATCCTGCGCTCGCACGACGTTCTGCACGACTTCTTCGTGCCGCCCTTCCGCGCCCGCATGAACATGGTGCCGGGGCAGATCAGCACCTTCTGGTTCACGCCCACCCAGATCGGGCGCTTCGAGGCGATGTGCTCGCAGCTGTGCGGCGTGGGGCACCCGAACATGCGCGCCGTGGTGGTGGTGGAGGATGCGGCCAACTATCAGGCGTGGCTGAAGGACAAGGAAAGCTTCGCGGTGACGCAGCGGCCGCCGACCGGCGAGGGCGGGCAGGTCGCCCAGGGCCGCGCGCTGGCCAACGGCAAGGGCTGCGTGGCCTGCCACTCCATCGACGGCAGCACGCGCGTGGGCCCGACCTGGAAAAGCCTCTTCGGCAAGACCGAGAACATGCGCGACGGCTCCACTGCGCTGGTGGACGACGCTTACCTGGGCGCTTTCATCCGCGACCCGCAGGCGCGCGGCGTCAAGGGCTTCGCGCCGGTGATGCCGAAGATCCCCTTGAGCGATGAGGAGGTCGCGGCACTGGTGGCCTATATCAAGAGTCTCGGGCCCACGCCGCCCCCGGCCCCAGTCGAGCAGAAAGCGCAGCGATGAGCCGCCGGGCCGCTCCCAAGGCGAATAGCACCGCAGCGCGTAGCGCGGAGGTTCGTTTATGAGCGAGCGCCGCGATCCACGAGGAGTGAAGGAACCCCATGTCCAGCATCGTCGTCCCCGCACCGCACCACGAAGCGAAGAGCTTTTGGACCCGCTATGTCTGGAGCCAGGACCACAAGGTGATCGCCGTGCAGTACGCCTGCACGGCCATCACCGTGGGCGTGATCGGCGTGGTGCTGTCCAACCTCATGCGGCTGCAACTGGGCTACCCCGGCGCCTTCGAGTTCATCACCCCCGAGCGCTACTACCAGTTCGTCACCATGCACGGGATGATCATGGTGATCTACCTGCTCACCGCGCTCTTCCTCGGCGGCTTCGGCAACTACCTGATCCCGCTGATGGTGGGCGCGCGCGACATGGTGTTCCCCTACCTCAACATGCTGAGCTTCTGGGTCTACCTGCTGTCGGTGCTGGTATTGATGGCGAGCTTCTTCGTCACCGGCGGGCCCACCGGCGCGGGCTGGACGCTCTACCCGCCGCAGTCCATCCTCCCCGGAACGCCGGGTAGCGACGCCGGCATCGTGCTGATGCTGGTGTCGCTGCTGATCTTCATCGTTGCCACCACCATGGGCGGCCTCAACTACGTGACCACGGTGCTGCAGGCGCGCTGCGAGGGCATGACGCTCCTGCGCATGCCGCTGTCGGTGTGGGGCATCTTCGTCGCCACCATCCTGGCGCTGCTGGGCTTCCCGGCGCTCTTCGTCAGCGGCGTGATGCTGCTGCTGGACCGCGCCGTGGGCACCAGCTTCTTCATGCCGGCGCTGCTGTCGCTGGGGCAGGCGACGCAGTACAAGGGCGGCAGCCCGCTGTTGTTCCAGCACCTGTTCTGGTTCTTCGGCCATCCCGAGGTCTACATCGTGGCGCTGCCGGCCTTCGGGCTGGTGTCCGACCTCATCAGCGTGCATGCGCGCAAGCGCATCTTCGGCTATCGCATGATGGTCTGGGCCATCGTGGCGATCGGCGGCCTGAGCCTGGTGGTGTGGGCGCACCACATGTTCGTGGCGGGCATGAACCCGTACTTCGCCTTCTTCTTCGCGACCACCACGCTGATCATCGCGGTGCCCACCGCCATCAAGGTCTACAACTGGCTGCTCACGCTGTGGCGCGGCGACATCCACCTGTCGGTGCCGATGCTGTTCTCGCTGGCCTTCATCTGCACCTTCGCGATCGGCGGGCTGACGGGGCTCTTCCTCGGCAACGTGAGCGTGGACATCCCGCTGTCGGGCACCTACTTCGTGGTGGCGCACTTCCACATGGTGATGGGCGTGGCGCCGCTGCTGGTGGTCTTCGGCGGCATCTACCACTGGTACCCGAAGGTCACGGGCCGCATGCTGGACGACCGGCTGGGCCAGCTGCATTTCTGGGTCACCTTCCTCGGCACCTACCTCATCTACTTCCCGATGCACTACCTCGGCGTGCTGGGCATGCCGAGGCGCTACTACAACTTCGACCACTACCAGTTCATCCCGCACTCGGCCTACAGCCTCAACACCTTCATCACGGTGATGGCGCTGATGGTCGGCGTGGCGCAGGTGCTGTTCATCTTCAACCTGGTCTGGAGCCTGTGGCACGGGCGGGCGGCAGGCGGCAATCCATGGCAAGCCGCCTCGCTCGAATGGCAGACGCCGCAGACGCCGCCGGTGCACGGCAACTGGGGGCCGGCGCTGCCGGTGGTCTACCGCGGGGCCTATGCCTACGGCGTGCCCGGCGCGCGCGAGGACTACATCCCGCAGAACGCGCCGCCCGAGGCCGGCGGGCTGGAGACCGAGGAAGAGGCCGGCAAGGGCGGGCCCAGGGGGACCACGACATGAACACCAGTGCCGCGCTTCGCCCCGGCTACGGCGGCCGGCGTCCGGACCCGCACGCCGCCGCGCTGTCGGCGAGCATCGGCCTGTGGGTGTTCATGGGCGTGGCCACGGTGCTGTTCGCGCTGTTCGTCACCGCCTACGTGATGCGCATGAGCGGCGAGGACGCGGTGGCGATCGCGCTGCCGTGGCAGCTGGGGCTCAGCACGGCGCTGCTCGCGGGCGGCAGCGCGGCGCTGCAGGCCTCCGCAAGGGCGGCACGCGGCGTGGCGATGCGCCGCACGCGCAAGCTGCTGCTGGCCGGCGGCCTGTGCGCGCTGGCCTTCCTGCTGGTGCAGCTGTGGGCCTGGTCGGCGCTGCTGTCGGCGCAGGTCATGCCCGCGGGCAATCCGGGCGGCAGCTTCTTCTACCTGCTGACGGCGGTACACGGGCTGCATGTGGCCGGCGGCCTCGCGGCCTGGGCCTGGACCGCGCGCGCCGCCTGGCACCCTGCCGCGGACCTGGTCGGGCTGGGCTGGCGTATCGGGCTGTGCGCGCGCTACTGGCACTTCCTGCTGGCGGTGTGGGTGCTGCTCTTCGCCATGCTGGGCTGGCTGACGCCGGAAGTGGCGCGCTTCATCTGCGGCACCGCCTGACCGAGGAGCTCCTGCGATGAACACCGCCGCCGTCCCCCCGATCGCGCCACCCATCCTGGCGCCGGCCACCGCCGTCGCCGGCTGGCGCGGGCTGATCGCCGACTGGTCCTCCGACCGCGAAGCCTTCCACGTCTCGTGGGGCAAGGCGATGATGTGGATCTTCCTGCTGAGCGACACCTTCATCTTCAGCTGCTTCCTCGTCGGCTACATGACGGTGCGGGTCTCCACCACCGTGCCCTGGCCCAATCCCAGCGAGGTGTTCGCGCTCCATGTGGCCGGCGCCGACGTGCCGCTGCTGCTGATCGCGATCATGACCTTCGTTCTCATCAGCAGCAGCGGGACGATGGCGATGGCGGTGAACTTCGCCTATCGCGGCGACCGCGCTAACGCTGCCGCGCTGATCCTGGTGACTGCCGTGTGCGGCGAGATCTTCGTCGGCATGCAGGCCTTCGAGTGGTCCAAGCTGATCATCGAGGAGGGCGTGCGGCCCTGGGGCAACCCGATGGGGGCGGCGCAGTTCGGCTCGGCCTTCTTCATGATCACCGGCTTTCACGGGCTGCACGTGTCCTGCGGGGTGGTGTACCTGCTGACCGTCGCCTTCAAGCTGATACGCGGCGACTACGAGCGAACGGGCAACTACCAGATCGTCGAGATCGCCGGGCTCTACTGGCACTTCGTGGACCTGGTGTGGGTGTTCATCTTCGCGCTGTTCTATCTCTGGTGAGGAGACAAGACCATGAATCCCGGCACCGGCCAGCAGCATCCGATCAGCCTCTACCTGAAGATCTGGGGGCTGCTGTTCGTGCTCAGCACGCTCTCGTACCTGGTGGACTACCTGCACCTCCAGGGCTATCTGCGCTGGGGGCTGATCCTGACCTTCATGATCATGAAGGCGGGCCTGATCGTCGCGGTCTTCATGCACATGGCCTGGGAGCGGCTGGCGCTGGTGTACGCCATCCTGCTGCCGCCGCTGGCGCTGCTGGTGCTGATCTGGCTGATGGCGGCGGAGGCGGGGCATACCCTGCTCACGCGATTGCTCTTCTTCAATTGAGGCGTGCGCTCCCCTGTACGGGGGATTCACAAGGGCCTTCGAACTCCTAGACTCGAATCGCACGCAACAGTCGCGCGCATCCGAAGGGAGAAAGAACATGGCATCGCAACAATTGCTTGGCGCCGTCGCGGCGGCGCTCGTCCTGCTGGCCGCTTCGCCCGTGCCGGCGCCCGCGCAGGGTCAGGCCCCGGACCGGCGGCACCTGGCCTCGGCCAGCGTCGAGGCGCTGCAGCGCACCTACCTCGAATGCGACCGCGTCGCGACCAACACCCCGCTCGACCTCGCGAGTGCCGCGCATTGCTCGATGGTCGGCGAGGAACTCAAGCACCGCGTCTACGGCGGCGAGTTCGAGCGGCTGCTCGCCTGGTGGCGTGCCAACAGGTGGACGGGCGCGGAGGCGGTGTCGGACGCGCAGACGCACGACTACGGGCCGGACATTCCCTAGCGCGGCATTGGGCTCCCGTCTTATCCCCTCTCCCCCTGGGAGAGGGTTAGGGTGAGGGCACCGGGCGCATCCACAGGGCCTCGAGCTCCGAGGCGACAATGCCCCGCAGCACACCATGAACCCGGTCCTCTCATCGATGCTCAAGCTCGCCCTGGCCTGTGCGATCGGACTGGCCGGCATCGCCATGTTCCAGGACCGCCTGCTCTACTTTCCCGCGCCGGCCACCGTGGCCGAGGTGGCCACCGGTGGGCTGCAGCCGTGGCCATCGGCGCAGGACTTTCGTGGTCTGGCCGCTGAGCCGATGGGCACCGCACGCGGCACGGTCATCGTCTTCCACGGCAACGCCGGGCATGCCGGCCACCGCGCCTACTACGCCACGGCGCTCACGCGCCTGGGCTTTCGCGTGCTGCTGGCCGAGTACCCAGGCTACGGTCCGCGCGGCGGCGATGTGGGCGAGCGCAGCCTGGTCGAGGACGCGCGGCAGACCCTCGCGCTGGCGCATCGTGCGCACGGGGCGCCGCTGCTCGTCATCGGCGAATCGCTGGGCGCGGGCGTCGCGGCCGCAGCGGCCGCGCAGGCGCGCGAGCAGGTCGCCGGCCTGATGCTGATCACGCCTTGGGACCGGCTCGTGCATGTCGCCAGTTACCACTACCCCTGGCTGCCCGTGAGCTGGCTGCTGCGCGACCGTTACGACAGCGCCGCCCACCTTGCATCCTTCGGCCGACCGGTGCTGGTGGTCGTGGCGGGCCGCGACCGCGTCGTGCCCTCGCGCCTGGGCGTTGCGCTCCACGAGGCGCTGCCGGCGCCCAAGCGCTTGCTGACGATCGAGGAGGCCGGCCACAACGATTGGCCCGGGCAGGTCGACGCGCGCTGGTGGCAGGCGGCGACGGAGTTCCTGCTGGGCAGCGGTCCCTGAAACGCGGCCCTACACCAGGCCGATCTTGCCGGTGGCCAGGTCGTACACGCCCCCGACCACCTTGACCGCGCCGCGCTCCGTCATCTCGGCCAGGATGGGCGCCGAGGTCGTGAGCCGGGCCACGCCGTGCCGCACGTTCTGCGCGGTGGCGGCCGCGAGCAGGTCCTTGGGCTGCCGGCGCGCGGCGGCTTCGACGGCGGGGCGGATGGCTTCGGCCAGGCTGGGCAGGTGGCCCGGCAGTTTGGTCTTTTCCTGCAGCACCTTGATGCTGGCGGCAACGGCGCCGCAGCTGGTGTGGCCGAGCACCATGATCAGGGGCACCTCGAGGACCTTGGTGGCGAACTCCAGGCTCGCGAGGGCATCGTCGTTCACGAAATTGCCCGCCAGGCGCACCACGAACAGGTCGCCGGGTCCCTGGTCGAACGCGAGTTCCGGCGAGACGCGGGAATCCGCGCACCCGAGGATGGCGGCGAAGGGCTTCTGTCCGCGCGTGCGCGCCACGCGGCGGACCGAGAAATCGCGTTGGGTCGATTGGCCCGAGACGTAGCGGGCGTTGCCCTGTACCAGACGCTGGAGTGCGGCGTCGCCGCCGATGCGGTTGTCAGGAAGCGGTGTGTCGGCGGCCAGCGCGCGGCCGCTGGAAGCCAGGGCTGCGAGGGCCGCCGCGCCGCCAAGAAACCGGCGCCGCGACGCGGCCGTGGGGAAAGGTGGGCAATTGCACATGGATGGATTCCTCCTCGAGTTGCAGACTGCCCCGTCGAACGCAGGGCAGGCCGTCGCGGAATGCGACGGTCGGCCATTCTTCTTTTTGCTCGCCACCAGAATGGCCGGCCGGCACAAATCACCAGATTTCGGGCCGAGGGTGGTGGTACTGGTGGTGGCGCGCGGCGTCAACCTCGAGAAGCGTGCAGCGTCCACTGTGTGAGCGCGCCGATCACGCACCACAGCAGCGGGATCGGCCACAGCAGGACCGCGAGCACCCGGGCGAAGCGCACCGCAGGCACCGCACGCAGAAGCAGCAGCAGGCCGAGCGTGCCCACCGCGGTCGGGTCAGGCACCAGCCCGAAGAGTCCGGCTTCCCGCCAAGGCCGGCCGGACAGCGCGAGGCCAAGCCACGGCTGCACGAAGATGGCGAAGAGCAGCAGCCCGAGGCCCAGCACTTCGCGCCCGCCGCGCCGCACACGCAGTTCGAGCCCCGCGCCCGCGGCGGCCAACAGCAGCAGCCCTTCGATCGCGAAGGCCGCGGCAAACCAGGTCGCCGCCCAGTTGATGGCCGCATAGCGTTCCAGATGAAATGCCCAGGTCACCCAGAGCCAGCCGGCCGCGAGCATCGCGCAGCAGGCGCGCGCCGCCGGGCCCGCGCTCCCCTTCAGGGCGACGAGCATCAGCGCCAGCCCCAGCGCAGCCGCGAAGAAATGCGCCGGCCAGATCTCCGCGTTGTAGAGCTCGAAGAGCCGATGCCAGGTGCGCGCCGAGAACAGCAGGAAGTCCGAAGGCCGATAGCTCCACCACGCCGACATCGATCACAGCGCCTGGACGTGCGCCGCCATGCGCTGGCGCATCGCCGCTTCGGGCATGGGCCCCAGGCCGGCGCCCATGTTCTGCTGCACATGCGCCACGCTGCGGGTGGCCGGAATTGCGCAGGTCAGCGCCGGATGCGACACGATGAACTTGAGCGCGAACTGCGCCCAGCCGTCGCAGCCGATCTCGTCGGCCCACGGCGGCAGCGGATGGCGCTGCAGCGTGCGCAGCAGCGCGCCCTCGCGGAAGGGCCGGTTGGCGATCACCGCGATGCGCCGCTCGCGCGCCAGCGGCAGGATGCGCGATTCCACCTCGCGGTCCAGCAGGTTGTAGCTGACCTGCACGAAATCGATCGGCTGGCTGGCCATGATCGATTCGATCTCGCGGTGCCGGCGCCCCTCGGAGGTGGTGATGCCCACGTAGCGCAGCTGTCCCGCCGATTTCATCGCGAACAGCGTCGGCAGGTGCGCCTCCCAGGCGAGCAGGTTGTGCACCTGCAGCAGGTCGAAGCGCGGCACCCGCCAGAGCCGCCGCGACTCCTCGATCTGCCCGGGCCCGCGCGCCCCGGCGCCGATCCAGACCTTGTCGGCCGCGAACACGCCCGCCGTGCGGCTGATGCGCGCCAGCCCTTCGCCGATGACCGACTGCGAGGAACCGTACATCGGCGACGAATCGATCATGCGACCGCCCGCATCGAAGAAGGCGCGCATCACCTCGGCGCAGCCCTCGCGCGCGGCGCGGTCGTTGCCGACGTTGAAGGTGATCCAGCTGCCCAGGCCGATGGCGGGCACGCGCTCGCCGGTGGAGGGGATGGGGCGCGTGGCCGGGCTCGAGGGCCGCGGCTGCGCGCCGGCGCCGGTCGTGGCCATCAGGGGCGGGAGGGCCGCCGCGAGCACCTGCAGGAACTCGCGGCGGGTCGGCGTGGTGCGCTGGCCTGCAAGCATGCTTGGCTTCCTCTGGATCAAGTCGCATGTTGTCAAGGACGCGCCGCCGCCGCAAGCCCATACAGGAGCAGCGCGGCCAGTACCACCGCGGTGAACCCGAGGTGGATCGCCAGCAGCGTCGCCAGCACCGCCGCGATCACCGAGGCGCAGCCGTTGATGCCCCAGGCCCACGGGATCAGCCGGGCATCGACCGCCTCCACCCGCGCCAGGCCGAGCGGAAAAGGCATGCCCATGAAGAAGGCCAGCGGTGCAATGAGCGCAGCGGAAAGCGGGATCTTGGCCGCGTCCGGCCAGCCCATCGCATGCCGCAGCAGGAGCGGAAGCAGCAGCAGGCACAGCGCCGCGGATGCCGCGATGGCCCCAACAATCGCCTTCACCGGCGGATGGCGCGCAGCGACGCGGCTGCCGATGCCGGCGAACAGAAGGAAAGAGAACAGCACTACCGCGACCGCGTACAGAGGGTGGCCGAGGAACAGCACGAACTTCTGGATGAAGGCGATCTCGATGAACATGAAGCCGAAGCCGATCGCCAGGAAGTACGCCAGCATGCGGGCGCGTGCGCCGCCTGCGCTGCGTGGGGCCTCATGCGCATGCGAGCGCCGCCGGCTCACCCAGGCCATGGGCAGCCCCATCAGCAGCAGGCTCGCCAGCGTCGCCTGCACCAGCGTGGCCGCCAGCACCGGGTAGCCCCAGTCGAGCAGCGGCAGGCCGCCGCGGCCCTTCGAGGCCAGCAGCTCGGGCAGCGAGCGCCACTTGAAGAAATGAAAGAAGTGCGGCTTGTCGTCGGTCGCCGGGGCGATGTTGAACTTGTAGTCGCGCACGAAGGCCTCGCGCCCCGGGCCCAGCAGCGCGCTCGCGCCGTCGAAGAGGTCGGGGCGCTCCACCACGTTGTAGCGGTTCGCCTCTCCGGGCCGCATGCCGGGGTAGTAGCCGAGGTCGAAGGAGCGCGCATTGCAGAAGGCCCGGATCGCCGCGATGTCCGCGGCGTCGAAGCTGCCGTTCTTCACCATCAGCGTGGCGGTCTTCCAGCTGCGGACCAGCACCAGCCGCGACGCGGAATCGGTGGCGCCGGATCGCTCCAGCGCCGTGGTGGCCGCCGCGAAGAGCTTGAGCGTGTCGCGCGGCGGCAGCGTGACCCAGCGCGTGATCGCCAGCAGGCCGCCCGGCTGCAGGCGGCGCAGCGCCTCCTGCAGCGCTTCGACCGTGTAGAGGTAGTTCTCCGACAGCGCATGGAGGCCGGCCGAAGATGCGCTGAAGCCATCGAGCAGCGCGACCTGGATCAGGTCGTAGCGCGCGTCGCCGGCGGCCAGGAAGGCGCGCGCCTCGGCCACGTGCACCTGCGCGATCCGTGAATAGACCCCGCCGGCCTCTTCGCCGAAGCGCCCGCGCACCAGCTCCACCACCTGCGGGTTGAGCTCCACCGCATCGATGCGGCTCGCGCCGTGGTAGTGGGCCTGCAGCACATCGGCGCCCGCGCCGGCACCCAGCACCAGCACCCGCGGGCGCTGCAGCAGGTGGTAGGGCAGCGCCGAGCTGATCTGGTCCAGGTGCGCGAGGCTCTCGCGCCGGCCGTCGAAGCGGCTCAGCGCATTCATGCCCTCGCCATCGGTGAACACGCCCCATTGCGGCGGCGGCTCGGTCGTTGCGTTGAGGCTCAGGCCCGGCGCGTGGCGCAGCGGGATGCGCGGGCTCTCGACCACGCTGACCAGGCCCAGCGGGCTGGAGCGTTCCAGCACCACGCGGGCTCCGGGGATGCGCAGCGTCTGCGGGAGCTCTTTGTACGGCGACATGGTGGGCGCGAGCCAGGCTGCCGGCATCAGCATCGACGCACCCGCGCCCGCCAGCAGCAGCGCCGCCGGCCATCGCGTCCTGCCGCCGCATTCGAGCCAGGCCGTGGCCGCGGCCAGCCAGCCCAGCGCCCCGATCAGCTTGAGCGCGGCCTGCGGCGACAGCACGAACAGCAGCGCCACCACGCCCAGGCTGCCCACGCCCGCACCCAGGATGTCGAAGCTGTAGATGCGAGGCTGCATACCGCGAAAGCGCGCCAGCGCCAGGCACACGCAGGCGCCCGCGCAGAGGAAGGGCAGCAGGAGCAGGAGGTAGAGCGCCAGCAGCCAGCCGGGCTGGCGCGCGTCCCACAGGATCTCCAGCGGATTGAAGGGCACCTGCTGCGCCAGCAGGAAGCAGCCCGCGGCCGTGAGCCCGAAGGCTGCGGCCGCGGCGCAGAAGAGCGCAACGAAATGCCGCTCGATGGCACGCGGCATCAGCGTCAGCAGCGCGCCGCTCGCGCCGTAGCCGAGCAGCGCGAGGCTGATGATCATGTAGGCGAAGTGATGCCACAGGCTGATCGAGAACAGCCGCATCAACAGGATCTCGTAGGCCAGGGC
The DNA here is from genome assembly GCF_010499245.1 of Variovorax sp. WS11. Lineage (GTDB taxonomy): Bacteria > Pseudomonadota > Gammaproteobacteria > Burkholderiales > Burkholderiaceae_C > Variovorax. The sequence continues at coordinate 694,561 of NZ_JAAGOW010000002.1, read as the reverse complement.
GGCGGCCGAGATCAGCGCCACGGCAATGACCGGAGCGCGGTGCGAAGCCATGGGGGGCCTAGCGTCCGCCGCCCGTCAGCGGCACGAAAGCCACCGGCAGGATCTGCCGCGTCGAGACCGTTCCGTCGGCATTCTTCTCGACCAGCATCAGCTGCTGCACCAGGAAGGCCGCGCCCACCGGGATCACCATGCGCCCGCCGGGCTTGAGCTGGCGGATCAGCGGCGGCGGGATGTGGCTGGCCGCGGCGGTGACGAGGATGGCGTCGTAGGGCGCGTGCTCCTCCCAGCCGTGGTAGCCGTCGCCCAGGCGCACCTCGACATTGCGATAGCCGAGCGTCTGCAGCCGCTCACGCGCCGCGAGGCCCAGCGGCTCGATGATCTCCATGCTGTAGACCGTGCGCACCAGGCGCGCCATCACCGCAGCCTGGTAGCCCGAGCCGGTGCCGACCTCGAGCACCTTGTGATCGGGCTGCGGCTGCGCGAGCTCGGTCATCAGCGCGACGATGTAGGGCTGCGAGATGGTCTGGCCGTGCCCGATGGGCAGGGGGCGGTTCACGTAGGCATAGAGCCGCTGGTCCTCGGGGACGAAGGCGTGGCGCGGCACCTGGCGCAGGGCCGTCGTCACGCGTTCGGACAGCGCTGGCCGGCCGGTCGCGCTGCCGGACTCGCGCATCTGGGCGGCGACGGTTTGCATGAGGCGCTGGCGTTCGTCGGCGCGGTCGTCGGAAGCCGCAGCGTGGGCGGCACCCTGTGCCGCGAGCAGCAGGAGGACGGCTGCAGCGAGACGGAAGGCAGTGGCGGGCATCGCTTGCGCTCGATGGCGCCCGAAGGCGCGATGTCCCATGATGGACGAGCCGTGGCGCGCAGTCCAGCGGTTCGCGGGGGAACCTGCACGGAAAGTAACCCCAATGAAGCCGCCGTGGCGTGGAACCGCGCCGGCTTGCCTGTTACTTACTCAGCAGTCATCGCCCCAGACGACTCGCGCGAGCAGGGCCTTGCGAGGAGTCCGCGCGGCACCGCGCCGGCACGATCTAAAAAGTAGCTGAGCACCCCGTCAACCATTGTTTCGCTGCAACCCATGGCCTCCTTTTCCTCCTCCAAGTCGTCACTCGGGACGCGACCTCCAGTCAACAAAAAAACCGAGGCCAACACATCGAAGAAGAAGCACCAGCAGGTGCAGCCGTGGAGCGTGCCGCCCGTCGTCGATCATCTGGTCTTTGGGAGTTCGGGCCTGGAACGCGAGCCAGGGCCATTGATGAACCTGCAGCACTGGGAATCTGGGTATCCAGTGGTTCTGGACAAAGCGAGCTTCAATGAAGCGGACAACGCGCCAGGACGCGACTTCGAGCGCTTCAAGACGGCGCTTCGGCTGGTTGCAACTCGAGCAACTCTCACGCGTGGCGCGGCCCTCATGCTGTGGCAATGCAATTCGTTCGACGAAGCGTTCGCCGTCATTGTCATCGCCGAGTTCAACGGAAAGCGGAAGCCGGGCCTGAATCAGGGAGTTCGCCTGGGGGCGATCTCGACGCTGCCCCAAGAGATGCACTCGTCCACCGATTGCAGCGTCAAGGAGCAGGCGCCGATACTGGCGCTTCTGTGCCTGGCCAATCGCAAGCTGGCCGCGCGGATGGACGGCTTGGCCCCATTGCTGCCAGAGGACTTTCCGGAGGCGCTGGATAGATATCGCTGTGCCTTGATCGGCGTCACGCTCAGCCAGTTGGAAACGCTGCCTCCTGACGGCGGCTTTGGCACCATACGATCAAAGATCGAAGGCTATTGCGAGAAAGATGTGCCTATCGGTGACTCGCATCGGGAACTCTTGGAAGAAATCAGAATTCCTGCGTTTCTCGTCAACGGTAAAAGACCGCTCATGCTCGCCGATCTTTTCGGCGCCGAGTTGCCGCGGGGCGTGGAAGATGCGGGTATCGGTGAAAAGGACGCCACGCAAAAGAATTTTTTCGAGTGCTTCAAGACCGCTCTCCAAGAGTTTGTGAACGAACCAAACTGCATAGCCGCCGTGCTGAATAAATGCGATTCGTTCGGGAATGTCATCGCGCTCATTGCCATCGCCGACAATGGCCCAGCACGAAACCTGGGGGTGACCGAGAGAGTCAGACTGAACGGACTCTTGGGGCTGCTCCAGCTGATGAACGAGTCCAAAACTGATGCCGTCAAGGGATAGGTCCGGATATTGGCCGCGCTCTGCCTGGCGAACTTCAAGGGCGTAGTGGTCAATACAGTGGTGCCACTGCTGCCGGATGAGTTTCCGGTCGAGCTGGATAGGTACCGTGATTTCCTGACCGCCGCAGCGCTCGGCGAGTTGAAACGCTATCCTGCCAGCGGCGCTTTGGATGTCCTGCGCGCGAAGATCAACGCTTATTGCAAGAGAACGTCACCTCTCGCCGGCGCTGGCTCGCTCAATGAAGTTTTGAAGGAGATCAGGATTCCTGTGCTTCTCTGCACCGGCACGCAGTCGGCCACCCTCGCGAAGCTGCACTACCGGATCCTTCACGGGCCCAAAAGAAAGCGCGAGAAGATCGTCGATGCCAGCGACGAGACAAACCGGTCCGAGCGGCCGCGTGCCTTAGAGCCGCAACCGCAGCCGCAGCGCGGATACTTGCCCGCACCTCCCGATGTTCATCTGCCGAGCATGGGGGTGTCGATGCTGCCTGCATCCGATCGCCCCGTGTACGCCCCCGCAGCCTCGCCGGCGGAGGTCTTCGACAGCCTCAAGTCGGAATGGAAGGACGGTTGGCGTGGGGACAAGACGCTGCAGGCGTGCGTCACCTTCTCGCTGGCGACAGACTTCACTGCATACGGCCATGCGTTGGAGATCATCAGCCCCGAGGTACTGGTCGATCTCATCGATGCCTACGAGGCGCGCAGCACCGATCCTGCGCGTGTCGAACTGGCGCTCTGGATGATGGGCGGATACCTGGAGCAACGTGTGCGGCAGTTGGTGCAACCCGACCAACCACCCCCCGCGAAGATCCTGCTTCGCTTGAGGCAGATGCTCGATCGCATGCGAACCCCGGCACTTGACTGGCCCCTGCGCATCCCGGCTTGGATTCCGCTCCTGAACTTCGTGGAAGAGCATGTGGCATCCCTGGCACCGAGGACCTCGGTCCTTCATCTGCTGCGCATACGTTCGTTCCCCGGCCAGTGATTCGCATAAAGAAAGCCTTGAATGCATCTCGCAAGAACAACGACCGCAAGTCCAAACTTGGGAAACGTCGCATCGGGGCGAGGCGAGCCAGGGCCATCGACGCTCCCGCAATGGCGACGCTGGCTGGAACCGTATCGGCGTGCCGGTTACTTACTCGGCAGTGATCGTCCACAGTACAAATTTCATGTCGCCAGATGCACGCCATCGAATATCTCATTGGCCCGTTCTCTCCCTCCGCAGAATTTCCCCAACCGGGCCAGCCCTGGGTCCTGTGCCGCAATGACGGCGTCACGCTGCACTTGCTCGCCGACGGCTCCGACGAGCAATTGATGTTGGGGAGTTCGCCGGGCAGCGCCGAAGACTACGCCAACCTATCGGCGTCGGAATGGCGCCATCGCCTACCGCACCCACGGTTCCCAGGATTGACGAGCACGATCGCCGTAACGCCCGGCACGGGCCTCCTTCGACTGATTGATGAATGGCACCGCCACGCGATCGAGCGGCACACTTTCGAAGCGCTGGTGGAAGACCATGCCCGACGCCATCTGCAGTGGCGCGAACTTCTCGAGTCGCCCCATCTGATGCGGGACGCCGAGGAGGATGACATGTTCGAGAACGATGAAGATGAAGATGAGGATGAGGATGAGGACCTGCCTGAGTAGTACATGGCGAATGGTCTCTGCGGCTCGAGTCATTCACCATAAAAAGAGCCATTGATGCATCTCCCGACAAACATGGTCAAGGGCCCGCACAACAGCGCGCCGCGGAGGCAGGAGTCAGGAAAATTGACGCCTTCGCCGAACTGGACGCCGGGATCGGGGTACACGCCGATTCAGCCGGCGTCAAGCTTCAGTGAAGAGGTCTGCGCAGAAGCACGCGCCTTTGACTGCTTCAAGACGGCCCTCCGCTCATTTACACCCAGATTTAAAACGGCACGTTTACTGGACCTATGCACTTCGTTCGGCGAGATGATCAGCCTCATTGCCGTCGCTTCGTGCCGCGGAAAGGCAAAGCGGCTGGAGTCGCTCTTGGGATTGCTCGACAAGATGAATGGGCCCAGCAGTCCCGAGGGAGTGAAGAATCAGGTTCCAGTGCTGGCCGTTCTGTGCCTGGCGAATACCGCGCCGTACGAACGAATGGCAGAGTTGGCGCCGGTGCTGCCGAAGAAATTTCCGAGCGCCCTGGCCAGATATCGCGACGTCCTGATCACCGCAGCGCTCCTCCAACTGGAGAGGCAGCCTGCTGACGTCGTCTTCGATCAGATCCGCCAAAAGGTCGACGCCTATGGCGGCGAAACGATGCTTGTCACCGCCTCGCCCGAGGAGCTCGTGGCAGAAATCAGGTTTCCTGCTGCGCTCCTCGCCAGCGATGGGAAGTCGCTTGTCCTCGAGACATGGCATCAACGGATCCTTGGTGCCTCCGCTGGCCGTCAACGCAAACGTCCGGCATCGACAGTCGACGATGGCACCAACGAGACAAGCCGAATTCCGCCCGCGCGGCGATCGAATTTGCATTCCATGTACGAGCCGCGGCAATTCCCCTTCATGGAGCCTCCGATTCTTTTTCAACGCCCTCTTGCCGCCGCATCGCAGCCAGTTGCCCCCATCCAGGAGCAAGCGATCAGACTCGCCTGGCCTTTGCAAACCAGCATGCAGGCCTTGCTCGCGAAATCCGGTTCGTCCCCAGGTTCGTCGGTGGCAAAGGCTTTGATACTTCTGGCCAGATGCGACAGCTTGACGACGTTGCAGTCGGCGATCCGCCTGGCGCCTGCGGAAGGCCTTGCGCAGTTGCTGATCGATCTGCGAAGCAGCGACCCGGCGCGCGCAGCCGAGTTGTCGTTCGCGCTGGTATGTGCTCACGCCATGGCACAAAAGCCGATGTCGGATGAAGGCCTGGCGCGCGTCGTGGCCGACTCGCTGAAGGGCGACAGCACGGTGGCATGGCCTCCCAGCATCGAGAAGGATCCGAACCTCGTGGGGCAAGAAATCGACGTGCTTCCGCCGTTGCTCCGTCATCGATTCAAGCTGCTCACCCAGGCTCGGTGGGACGAACTTCAAGAGAGCTGAGCGCTTCCTTATTTTGGCTCGCGGTTTCCCTGTATCCCCATGACCCCTCGTTCCTCTGCCACCTCGAGGCCCGTCATTCGAGTTGACGACCCGCCGCCGCAATGCAGCCCATCGACGACAAAGGACGATGTGCTTTGGGGCTGGGAGGCGCCGTTCGACGGGTTCGGCAACTCCGACTTCAACCTGCCGGACTTCGATAGCCTCGGCATCGGCAATTTGATCGAATCAGTGCACAACACCGCTGCTCCGGGCGCTCCGCGGAGTTTCGCCGCGCTTGGCGTTCACCATGCCGAGATGCTGCAGGAAGGCGCGGCAACTCCCCCCGTTGTCTCATCCGGCCGCGTCGCCACGGATAGTGCGCCCGCGATGCCCGCGCTAGACTTCTTGGCGGGCTTGTGGGGGCTTCCACGTGCCGGAAAGTCAGACAACATAAGACAACTGTTCCGACAGTGCAAATCGGTCGACGAGGTGTTGATACTCGTATGCAATCCGGTCGGATCACATGGCGGTGGCGGTGGCGTTCGCGTGGGAAGTATTGTGTGTATAGCGAGGCTCTTGAAAAATGGGGCGAAGGAGGAATTCGTGGTGCTTCTCTTGAAGAAACTCCCGCCGCCTACCAGCCTGAACGCTAAGGATTACGTCGACACCATCGCAAAATCCCTGCCGAAAGACTTCCCGGAGTCGCTACTGGACTACAGAGACGTCATTCTCGATGGCGCTTTGCCGGTGATCGAGAGCTATCCTGAGCTGAGAGAGCGAGTCCGAGACTATGCGCGCGTAGCGGCCAAGGATCCTTCGCGAACGCGAGACACAGTGGAGATGCTACCGCTGACGGGCGGTGAGCGATCCGGGGCGCACTCCAGGCTTCTTCTCGACATCCATGCGGCAGGCCTGAAAATCCGTGCCAGCGCGCTATAGGCGAGGTGCCACTCGCTGGGCGAGGTCGTGTGGCTTGTTGCCCATGCGGTGTCACGTGCGGGCGGCTCCCAGCGGCTTGGGTATAGAGATATCGCCTGCATGATCAGGCAGTTGGCGGCACGCGGGTACACCTCCGCAGCCCAGGAACTGGCTTTCATTCACCTCTGCGGGTTGCCAAAAAAAGCTTCCGACGAAAGCACAATCAACATCATCAGGACCGTATCCGATGCGCTACCGGCGGAATGCCCGGAGGTGTTGCTGCCCTACCGGAAATGGATCCTGGAACGGGCCGTCGTGCCCGATATTCCGGAGACTGAAAGAATTCGGGAACGCTTGGCCGCATACAAGAAGGCTGCCGCCGAGGACCCTCGAATTTTCGAGGAGCCCGACGACATCGAGGCGCCCAGCTTTGCCACAGAGAAACCGGCCATCCGTAAGCGCAAAGAACCGCCGCCACAAGCCGGGTACTCGCCCCGACACCTCGAAGTTCCGGCATCGGGCATGTATATGCAGGGCGTGCCGCCGCAGATTCAGGTCTACAGTTTCCCTGCCGAGGAGGAACTCACGATGCGCCCCATCGACCGAGGGTTGTCCGTGCAGCAGCGCACGCGGGCATCGATGAGACCTTCCGGGCAGACGTTCCCTCCCTTTGTGCAGTCCGGCGGAGCTTCGACGGCAGCGGTGTTTGACCGTCTGCTGGCGGCATCGCCCGACGCTCGCCTCACGGACGGGAGCTTGCAGGTGTGCGTCATCTTTTCGCTGGCAAAGGACGTCTATGGTTACCGCGATGCGTTGGAATTCGTCAGCCCCGACGAACTGGTGGAGCTCATCAACGCATTCGACAAGCTCAGCGTCGATTCCGCGCGCGTCGAACTGGCGCTGTGCGTGATGGGTGGATACCTGGTGAAAGGTATACAGCACCCCCCGCAAAAGTCTTGCTTCGCTTGAGGCAGATGCTCGATGGCATGCAAGCTCGGGCGCTCGAATGGCCCGCCAGCGTGGGGGCTTTGGACAAGGCCACCATGGTGAGCTTCGTGGACTCACACTTGGCACTTATCCCTCCGGTGACCAACGCTTCTGATCTGCTGCGAATACTGTCGTTACCGGGGTCGGGTTTCTGAGCGGCTCGCCTCGTCGATCGGAACAGCGCGCGGGCCGGCCTTGCCCGCTCGACATCAAGGCCGCAGCCCCTGCACCAACTCCATCACTGATCCGAGCCCAGCAGCGAAGCGCGGCGCCAGGAACGCCCCCATCTGCGGCATCAGCAACTGCAGCATCCCGATCCCCGCCAGCAGCGTCAGCGGAAAGCCCACCGCAAAGATGCTGAACTGCGGCGAGGCCCGGTTCAGGATGCCCATCGCCAGGTTCAGCGTCAGCAGCGCGGTGATCAGCGGCAGCGCCAGCATGAAGCCTGTCGCGAAGATCTGCGCGCCGCCGCGCACCAGCAGCAGCCAGCCTTGCGCCGCCAGCGGCGCGTCGGCGATCGGCAGGGCCTGGAAGCTCTCGGCCAGCGCCGCCACCAACAGCAAGTGGCCGTCCAGCGCAAGAAAAATCAGCATCGCCAGCATGTGCAGCAGCCGCGCCACCACCATCGTCGCGCCGCCGCTCATCGGGTCGAAGAAGGAGGCGAAGGACAGGCCCATCTGCAGGCCCACGTACTCGCCCGCGGCCAGCACGGCGGCGAACATCAGGCGCATGGTGAAGCCGATGGCCGCGCCGATCAGCACCTGCTGCACGATGATCCACACGCCGCCGATCGAGACCACCGGCACCTGTGGCATCGCCGGCAGCGCAGGCGCCAGCGCGATGGCGAGCACCGCCGCGATGGCGACCTTCAGCTGCCGCGGCACATTGGGCTCGCCGAAGATCGGCGCCGTGCCGACCAGCGCCAGCATGCGCACAAAGGGCCAGAGGAAGGCCACCATCCAGGCGTTCAGCTCCGCCGAGGTGACGGAAAAGACGCTGGCGCCCATGGCCTACGCCACGAGCTGCGGGATGCTCGAGAACAAGGTTCGGATGTAGTCCAGCATCTGCCCCAGCATCCACGGCCCGGCGATCACGAGCACCGCAAACACGGCCAGCAGTTTCGGGATGAAGGACAGCGTCGCCTCGTTGATCTGCGTCGCCGCCTGGAAGATGCTGATGACCAGGCCCACCACCAGCGCCACCAGCAGCAGCGGCGCGCCGAGCAGCAGGGAGACGTGGATGGCCTGGCTGCCGATGGACATGACCGATTCGGGTGTCATTCGACGATTCCTGTCTGTCTATATGAAGAAGCTCTGCGCCAATGCGCCGATCAGCAGCTGCCAGCCGTCCGCCATGACGAAGAGCATCAGCTTGAAGGGCAGGGCGATGGAGGCGGGCGGGACCATCATCATCCCCATCGACATGAGCACGCTGGCCACCACCAGGTCGATGATCAGGAAGGGGATGAAGATGGTGAAGCCGATCTGGAAGGCGGTCTTCAGCTCGCTGATGACGAAGGAGGGCAGCAGGATGCGCAGCGGCACGTCTTCCGGCCCTTCCATCGCCGGCACCTTGGCCAGCTTGGCGAAGAGCGCAAGGTCGTTCTCGCGGGTCTGCTTGAGCATGAAGGTCTTGAAGGGGGCGATGCCGCGTTCGAGCGCGCGCTCGGTGCTGATCTTGTTCTCGGAAAGAGGCTTGTAGGCCTCGTCGTAGACCTTGTCGAAGACCGGCGCCATCACGAAGAAGGTGAGAAAGAGCGACAGGCCCACCAGGATCTGGTTGGGCGGCGAGGCCTGTGTGCCCAGCGCGGTGCGCAAGAGGCCCAGCACGATCAGGATGCGGGTGAAGCTGGTCATCGACAGCAGCAGCGCCGGCAGGAAGCTGAGCGAGGTCAGCAGCACCAGCGTCTGCACGCTGAGCGACCAGGTCTGGCTGCCGCCCGGCCCGGGCGTGCTGGTGAGGCCCGGCAGGCCCTGCGCGAAGGCGAGCGCGGGCAGAGCCAGCGCGAGCAGCAGACCCGCCCGGCGCAGGTGGCGGCGGAAGGCGCTTTGCATCAGGCGCTCGGCTTGGTCTGGATGCCGAGGGATTCGCGCAGCTTCTGCGCGAACAGGTCGACGGTCCTGGCGCCGCTGCCGAGTGCGGCGGCCGGTGCCGAGGATGCCGCGGGCAGCGCCTGCGCCGGCAGCGAATGCAGCGCGTTGACCTGGCTCGCGGTGACGCCCAGCACCAGCCAGGTCTCGCCCACCTCCACCACCACCACGCGCTCGCGCTGGCCGACCATCGCGCTGCCCACCACCTTGACGAGCGAGCTGCCGCCGAAGCGCGGCAGGCCGAAGCGCCGCGCCAGCCAGGCGCACAGAAAGATCAGGCCCAGCACGAGCACCATGCCGAGCCCGGCCTGCAGCAGGCCCGAGGCGCCGACGGCCGGCGCCGCTTCGGCGGCGGGCGCGGGCACGGTGGGCAGGGCTGCATGCGCGCAGAGCGTGGCCGCGCAGGCGGTCAGCACGGCCGCGCCGCGCGCGAAATGCCGGGGCAGCTTCATGAACGGCTGAGCTTCTGCATGCGCTCGGAGGGCGTGACGATGTCGGTCAGGCGGATGCCGTACTTCTCGTTCACCACCACCACCTCGCCCTGCGCGATCAGGTAGCCGTTGATCAGCACGTCCAGCGGCTGGCCGGCCAGGCCGTCGAGCTCCACCACCGAGCCCTGCGACAGCTGCAGCAGGTTCTTGATGGTGATGCGCGTGCGGCCGATCTCGGCCATCAGCTGCACCGGCACGTCGAGGATGCGCTCGATGTCCACCGAGCCGGCGGCGCCGGAAGCGGTGTTGTGCAGCGGCTGGAAGACCTGGGCGCCGGCAGGCGCTGCCACGGGCGCGGGGGCGCTCGCCTGCTGGGGCGCCGGCGCTGAGGCCGCGGTCTGCTCGGCCAGGGCGCTGGCCCAGTCGTCCATGTCGCCGCCGGAGGAAGTGTTGTCAGTCATGGTCGCTCTTCGGATCGCTGTCTTGGTGGGAGATCATCTGTTGCACGCGCAGCGCGTAGCGTTCGTTGGAGACGCCGTAGCCGCACTCCATCACGGGAACGCCGTCGACGCGCGCGAGCACGGTTTCGGGCAGCTCGATCGGCAGCACGTCGCCGACCGAAAGGCGCATCAGCTCGCCGATGGTGGTGTCGATGGTCACGAAGTCGGCGGTGAGCGCGACGTCGGCGCTCTGCATCTGCTGCGACATCTGCTTGACCCAGCGCTTGTCGACCTCGATCTCGTCCTGCACCGGGTTGGACAGCTGGTCGCGGATCGGCTCGATCATCGAGTAGGGGATGCACACGTGCAGGAAGCCGCCCACCGGGCCGAACTCGATCTGCAGCGTGGTGGTGATCACCACCTCGTTGGGCGCCACGATGTTGGCCAGCTTGCCGTGCATCTCGGCGCGGATGTAGTCGAAGGCCAGCGGGAACACCGGCTGCCAAGCGTCGCCGTAGCACTGCAGGCTGAGGTTGAGCAGGCGCTTGATGATGCGCTGCTCGGTGCGCGTGAAGTCGCGGCCCTCGACGCGCACGTGGTAGCGCCCGTCGCTGCCGAACAGGTTGTCGACCACCAGGAAGACCAGCTTCGGATCGAACACGAACAGCGCCGTGCCGCGCAGCGGCTTCAGGTGCAGCATGTTGATGTTGGTCGGCACCGGCAGGTGCCGCACGAACTCGCCGTACTGCTGGATCTGGATCGGCTCGACCGAGATGTCCGGGCTGCGGCGCATGAAGTTCAGCAGGGCGCTGCGCAGGTTGCGGGCAAAGCGGTCGTTGATGACCTCCAGCGTGTGCATGCGCCCGCGCACCACGCGGTCGGGCGCGCCGAGGTCGTAGACGGGCAGACCTTCGGCCCGGGGCTCGGGGGCGCGGCGCTGGTCGACGGCACCGCCGGTGACGCCCGACAGCAGCGCATCGACCTCGTCCTGCGAGAGCACCTGCTCATAGGCCATGGCTGATCACTGCACCACGAAGGTGTTGAAGGAGACACTGGCGATCGCCTGCGGCTGTGCGCCGGCAGAGAGCGGCCGGTTGAGCTCGGTGCGGATCTCCTCGGCGAGCTTGGCCTTGTCCTGCGTGGACAGCAGCGTCTCGGGCTGGCGGTTCGACAGCAGCAGCAGCAGGCGGCTGCGCAGCTCGGGCATGAACTCGACCAGCTGCGCCTTGGCCAGCTCGTCGTTCACCTTGAGCGCCATGCCGATGTGCAGGAAGCGGCTGCGGCCCTCGGACTGCACGTTGACGGTCAGCGGCTCGAGCGTGACGAAGATCGGCTTGGGTGCCGGCTTGGGCGGCGCGGCGGCCGGCGCTTCCTGCGCGAACAGGCCGTTGCGGCTCAATGCGTAGCCGCCGCCGGCCAGCGCGGCCAGGCTGGTCGCGACCAGCAGGCCGATCATCAGCTTCGAGGAGCGCGGCGCCGCGGCGGCGGAGGGAAGGGAGGTACTGGTGGCCATGGAAAGCAACGTTTGGGTTGGTCTTATTTTTGGTGGATGCGCGGCGAAACGAAGCCCCGATCAAGCGGGGGAAAAGGCCTCAGATCGGCGTTTCGTTGTTCAGGCGAAGGTGTCGACGCCGGTATTGCGCGATGGGGCGGGTGCTCGCGCAGGCAGCGATGCGACGGCGGACTCGCTGCGTGCGGCACCGCGGTAGCTCGCACCATTCGCGGACGCAGGCTGGCGCTGCTGCTCCTGCTGCTGGGCGAAGCCGCCCGCGCCGGCCCAGGGCCGCGACTCGGCGCCGACCGAGGTCTGGCCCAGGCTGATGCCCTGCTCGGCCAGCGTGCTGCGCAGCTGCGGCAGCGCCGCCTCGACCGCCTTGCGCACCGACTCGTGCGAGGAGACGAACATGGCCTGGGCCTGGTTGTCGCCGACGCTGAGGGTGATCTTGAGCGGGCCCAGGCCAGCCGGGTTGAGGTTGAGCTCGGCCACCTGCTGGTCCGTCGGCGCTCATGCGCAGCATCTGGTGGCCCAGCGCGGGGCCCCATTCGGCGCTGCCCACGGGCGGGAGAGGAGGGTGGGTGCGGGGCAGGGCTGGCCCGTGGCGTGCGGTCGAGCGCGGCTGCATCGGGAAGCTGTTTGCGAAGACGGTGGGGAGGTTGCGGGCGCGGAGGCGGCATCGGTGTCCGCCGCGGCTGCGGGAGGGCGGCTTACGCTTCGGCGGGCTTGGCATAGTCGGCGGCGAGCGCAGTTGCAGGCGCGGGCCTTCGTATCGGTGGAGGCTGCAGCCGTTGCGGCGCCGGCGCCGGCATCTTGGCGGGATGGCAGCGCGCCGGCCAGCGGCGTCCGCCGATGCGGCGGCCACGGCCGGTTGCGCGATGGCCTCGGTTGCTCGCGGCGGGCGCCAGCGTCGTTGGCAGCAGAAGCCTCTGTCCGCGGGTGGGGCAGAAGCGCCGGCCGTCGTGGCCGTATCCACGGCCCGGCCGGCTGCCGGTGCCTTGGCGTCCTGGCCCGCGCCTTCGTCCGCGGCGGGGAGTGCATCGGCCGCGCCCGCCGAGCCGGTGCCGGAGGCGGCGGCAGCCGTCGCGGCGAGCGATGCGTCCTTCAGCACGGCCGCGTCGGTCGCGGGCAGCGCCGTCGCGCCCGTTGCGCTGCCGCCGGCCGCGGGCGTTGCGGCGGCTGCCGGTGCCGTGACCAAGGTCTGCGGCGCGAACAGCGCGATGGTCAGCAGCTCGGAGCCCGGCTCGTCCTTCCTGCCGAGGTGGCGGCCCGGCTTCTGCGGCGTGGCCGAGGCTTCTTCGGCGCTGGCCGCATCCGCGCTGTCCTGCGCCTGGCGCGCGCCGGCGCGCGAGCGCTCCAGCACGGCGCCGAAGCTTCGAGCGGCATCGTCGCCGCCAAGGCGGCCGCGCGCGCCGGAAGAGGCGGCCGGTTGCGCCGGACTCGTCGTGAGGGCTGCGGAAGGAATGAAGGTGGGCATGGCGGTTCCTGGGGGAAGGATCAGAAATTCGGTTGGGCCGCGCGGTCGATGAACTTGCGCGCCGCGCGCTCGTCGCTGTCGCGCTGGTCGCGCTTGGCCTGCGCGGCCAGCTCCTGGCGGCGCAGGCGATCGGCCAGGGTGTCGAAGGAGTTGAGCCGCCGCGCCTGGTGCTGCCAGTCGCCGCGCCCGCGGTCCAGGCGCAGCCCGGCCTGCTTGACGATGGCGCGCTGCTGCTCGATGGCGCCGTCGAGCGTGCTCAGGAAGTTGTTGAAGTTGCGCCACTGCGAGGCGGGCAGGCCGTGCGCCATCAGCGATTGCAGCTGCTGCGCATAGTCGTGGCGGTACTGCAGCAACAGGTCCAGCTTCTGGTGCGCGCTGACCTGTGCGCTCTGCAGCACGCCCAGGCGGCGCGCCGCCTCCTCCTTCTGCGTGCGGGCCAGCTCCTGCAGGGTGTCGAGGGGAAGCTTCTTGGACATGGGGACTCCTTGGAGGCGGGCTACGCGAAGACGCCGGCCATGCGCGCCACCGAGGCCGCGTAGTCGGTGCGCTCGTCCATCCCTTGCTGCAGGAAGGCCTCCAGCTTGGGGTAGAGGGCGATGGCCTGGTCGAGCTGCAGGTCGTGGCCGGCGGCGTAGGCGCCGACGCTGATCAGGTCGCGGTTGCGCTGGTAGCGCGACAGCATCTGCTTGAAGCGGCGCACCGTGTCGAACTGCGCGGGCGGGATCAGCGCCGTCATCGCGCGGCTGATCGAGGCCTCGATGTCGATGGCCGGGTAGTGGCCGGCCTCGGCGAGCGTGCGCGACAGCACCACATGGCCGTCGAGGATGGCGCGCGCCGAGTCGGCGATCGGGTCCTGCTGGTCGTCGCCTTCCGAGAGCACGGTGTAGAAGGCGGTGATCGAGCCGCCGCGGCCCTGCGCGTCGCGCGCGCCGTTGCCCGCGCGCTCCACCAGCGCGGGCAGCTTGGCGAAGACCGAGGGCGGATAGCCCTTGGTGGCCGGCGGCTCGCCCACCGCCAGCGCGATCTCGCGCTGCGCCATTGCGTAGCGGGTGAGCGAATCCATGATCAGCAGCACGTCCTTGCCCTGGTCGCGGAAGTACTCGGCCAGGCAGGTCGCATAGGCCGCGCCCTGCAGGCGCAGCAGCGGCGAGTTGTCGGCCGGGGCGGCGACCACCACGGCGCGCGCCAGGCCTTCCTCGCCCAGGGTGTTCTCGATGAAGTCCTTGACCTCGCGGCCGCGCTCGCCGATCAGGCCGACCACGATCACCTCGGCGCTGGTGTAGCGCGCCATCATTCCGAGCAGCACGCTCTTGCCCACGCCGGAGCCGGCGAACAGGCCCATGCGCTGGCCGCGGCCCACGGTGAGCATCGCGTTGATCGCGCGCACGCCGGTGTCGAGCACCGAGTCGATGGGGGCGCGGGTCAGCGGGTTGATGGGCGGGGCGCTGAGCGGCACCTTGCGGGCGATGTCCAGCGGCCCCAGCCCGTCGAGCGGCCGGCCGACGGCATCGACCACGCGGCCCAGCATGCCAACGCCCACCGGCAGGCGCTTGGTGTGGGTGTCGCCGCCGCTGTCGGCCATGCCGGGGCGCGCGAACACGCGCGCGCCGGGCAAGAGGCCGGCCACCTCGGTCTGCGGCATCAGGAACAGGCGGTCGCCGGCGAAGCCGACCACCTCGGCCTCGGCATGGCGCTGCGGATAGCCGGGCGGCAGTTCGATCAGGCAGTCGCTGCCGACGGGCAGCTGCAGGCCCACGGCTTCCAGCACCAGGCCGACGGCGCGCGTGAGGCGGCCGGAGTGGGTGACGGTGGCGGCGGCGGCGGTGCGGTTGACCTCCACGCGCGCCTGCGCGAGCGCGGCGAGCCAGGACTGCAGATGCGGGTTGGCGGCGGCGTTCGACATCAGAACTCCGCGGCGCCGATATCGCGGGTGAGCGCCGCGGTGACGCTCTTCCACCGGGTTTCCAGGCTGGCATCCATCTCGCCGCTGGCGGACTGCACGCGGCAGCCGCCGCGCGCCAGCGTGTCGTCGGCGCGCACCTGCCAGCCGGCGATCTGCAGCTCGTTGCCCAGGCTGTTCTTCACCAGCGCGACGTCGTCGGGGTGCAGCAGCAGGCGCGGCTCGCCTTGCAGCGCGGGCTCGGCGTGCAGCAGGTCCTGCACCAGCGGCAGCACCCATTCGGGCTCGGCGCGCAGGGTGCGGTGCACCACCTGGCGCGCCACGTCGAGCGCGAGCGTGAGGATGGCGTCGGCCAGGTCGCTTTCCGCGCGGCGCAGCGCCGCCGGCAGGCTGGTGGCGAGCGCAACCAGCTGCTCGGCATGCGCACTGGCGGCGGCAAGGCCGGAGGCCAGGCCTTCCGCGTGGCCTTCCGCACGGCCCTTGGCCAGGCCTTCGCGCTGGCCCTCGGCCCGGCCCTGGGCACGCGCCTCGAGGCGCAGGCGGGAGAGCTCGTTGTCGCGTGCCAGGGCCTCGGGGTCCACGCGCGGAACGACCAGCGATTGCACGTTGTCGCGCGGCGCATCCTCGTTCTCCAGCGTGCCCATTTCCCAGCGCTGCCAGGCCGACAGCACCGGCTTGGCGGCGGGCTTGGGCGCAGCGGGGGGACGCGCGGGCGCGTAGGCCGTCGCCAGGCGCGCGCCGGAACCGAAAGCAGCGTTCTTGTGCAGGGTCATGATCAGACGAAGTCGTCCGTGCCCGGCGCGGCGATCACGACTTCGCCCGCGTCGGCAAGGCGGCGCACCACTTGCAGGATGGCCTTCTGCTCGGCTTCGACCTGCGACACCCGCACCGGGCCGCGCAGCTCGATGTCCTCGCGCAGCGTCTCGGCGGCGCGCTGCGACATGTTCTTGAGGAACTTGTCGCGCAGCTCCTGCGTCGAGCCCTTGAGCGCGACGATGAGCGACTCGGACTCCACGTCCTTGAGCAGGCGCTGGATGAAGCGGTCCTCCAGGTCCAGCAGGTTCTCGAAGACGAACATCTCCTCGACGATGCGCTGCGCCAGCCCCTCGTCGTGCTCGCGCACATGGGCGATCGCCTCTTCCTCCTGCGCGGTGCTCATGAGGTTGACGATCTCGGCCGCGGTACGCACCCCGCCTAGGCGGCTGCGCTTGAGGCCTTCGCCCGACAGCATCTCGGTCAGCACGTCGGTCAGCTCGGCCAGCGCCGCGGGCTGCACGCCGCCGAAGGTGGCCACGCGCATGATCACGTCGTGGCGCAGGCGCACCGGCAGCTTCTCCAGCACCTCGGAGGCCTTCTTGCGGTCCAGGTGGATCAGCAGCGTGGCGAGGATCTGCGGGTGCTCGTCGCGGATCAGCTCCACCACCTCGCCGGCCTCCAGGTCGTTGAGGCGCTCGATGCCGCCGTGCGGCTCGTCGGGCTGCAGGATGTCTTCCAGCAGGTTGCTGGCGCGGTCGTCGCCCAGCGCCTTGCGCAGCACCGCGCGGATGTAGCTGCCCGAGCCCAGGTGCAGGGCGGAGAGCTGCTCGGTCTCCAGGCGGAACTCGGCGAGCACGGCGGCCAGCTCTTCCTTCGACACCTGCGTCAGCTTGGCCATCGCGGCGCCCAGGGCCTGCACCTCGGTGGTGGGCAGGTGGTGCAGCGTGGCGGCGGCGCGGTCCTCGCCTAGGGACATCAGGAGGATGGCGGCCTTGCGGGTTCCAGCGTCGCTCATGGGTTCATCCAATGCTTGATCAAGGTGGCCACCAACCGCGGATCCTGCTCGGCGGTCTGCTGCACGTAGTCGAGGTCGGCCTGGCGGCGCTCGGCTTCGCGCTGGAGGGCGCTCAGCTGGGCGGCGCTGGCTTCGTCGTCCGGATCGGCGGCGACGGCGGCCGCCGGTGCCGCTTCGGGCGTGGCCGAAGGCGGCGGCGCCAGGTGCTTGCGCAGCAGCGGCCGGAACACGGCGAACCAGGCGAACAGGGCGAGCACGCCGAGCAGCAGGTACTGGCCGATGCTCTTGGCCAGCTCGATGTTGTCGCGGTCCTTCCAGAGGGGCACCTCGGCCTGCGGCTCGTCCTGGCCGTCGCGGGCGAAGGCGCTGTTGAGCACGTTGAGCGAGTCGCCGCGCTCCTGGCTGTAGCCCATGGCTTCCTTCACCAGGTTGCGGATCTGCTCGACCTCGGCCGGCGCCAGGGCGCGCGACTTGCCGTCGGCACCGGCCAGGTTGTTCACCACCACCGCCACCGACAGGCGCTTGATGGCGCCGGCGCCCTGCTGCACATGGCGGATCGAGCGGTCGAGCTCGTAGTTGGTGGTCGAGTCCTTGCGCGAGCTGCTGGGGCCGGCAGGGGCGGTGCTGGTGGTAGCCGTCGTGGTGGTGGCGGCGCCCGGCGGGGTGGCGCCGTTGGCGGGCCCGTTGGCAGGACGCGGCGCGTTGATCGGCGCGCTGGGATTCGTCGGCGGCTGGTTCGACAGCGCGCCCGGCACGCCGCCCGGCGGGGTGGCGCCCAGCTGGTTCGACTCGCTGGACTGCACGCTGCGCACCGCGGCGTTACGCGGGTCCTGGTTGGGCGCGAACTTCTCCTCGGTGCGCTCGACCACCGAGAAGTCGATGTCGGCCGCGAGCTGCGCGCGCACATTGCTCGCGCCGAGGATGGGCTGCAGGATGGCCTCGATGCGGCGGATGTAGCCTTGCTCGATCTCCTGAGCGTATTTGAGCTGGCTCACGTCCAGCCCGCGCGCGCCGGCGTTGGCGGCCGACAGCAGGTTGCCGCGCTGGTCGACCACCGTCACGCTCTTGGGGTCCAGCTCCGGCACGCTGCTGGAGATCATGTGAACGATGGCGCTGACCTGGCCTTCGTCGATGCCGCGGCCGCGGTGCAGGCTCAGCACCACGGAGGCCGAGGGCTTCTTCTGCTCGCGCACGAAGAGCGAAGGCTTGGGCAGCGCCAGGTGCACGCGGGCCGACTCGACCGTGCCGATCGATTCGATCGAGCGCGCCAGCTCGCCCTCGAGGCCGCGCTGGTAGTTGACCTGCTCGGCGAACTGGCTGGTGCCGAATTTCTGGTTGTCCATCAGCTCGAAGCCGACCCCGCCGCCCTTGGGCAGGCCCTGGGCCGCGAGCTTGAGGCGCACTTCGGGCACCTTGTCGGCGGCGATCAGGATCGCGCTACCGCCCTCGGCGAACTTGTAGGGCACGTTCATCTGCGTCAGCGACGCGATGATCGCGCCGCCGTCGCGGTCCGAGACGTTGGTGTAGAGCACCTTGTAGTCGGGCGCGCGGCTCCACAGCATGAAGGCCGCGGCGGCCGCGACCAGTGCGGCGGCGCCGACGATCAGCGGCAGCTTGGGTTGGGCGCGCAGCCGTTCCATGAACGGGACTGCGGCCGGCGCCGCCGGCATGGCGCCTGCGGGCGCTGCCGTCGTCATGCTTGCGCTCCGGTCACGGCCGGTCGGCCCAGGTGGGCCGGGGTCATGGGGAGCGAGTGAAGTCGTTGAGGAGGAGTCATGCCGTTGAAGTCGCGAGCAGCCTTTTTGTTTCGCGATCGATTCTCGGCAGCGCTCGCGAATTCGATTGGTCGAACAGCCGGGGTTTTTGCCGTCAGTTGGGCGCTTCTCTTTCAGGGGCCCGCTGTTACGCTGAAAACACGCGGGAGTGCCATGGCGCTCCTGTAGCAGTGCCCAGGCAACGCCGGCATCTTCCAGAAAGTAAGAAAAGGGTTTTCATGTCCATTTCCGCCATCGAATCCGTCCTGCAGCAGATGCGGGCGACCGCGCTCCAGACCGGCATCGCGCCGCGCCCCGCCGCCGGAGAGCCGGCCGCGCAGGGGGGCTTCGCCGCCGAGCTCCGGCGCTCGATCGAGGGGATCAACACCGCGCAGACCAAGGCCTACGGCCAGGCCGAGGCCTTCGAGCTCGGGCGCCCCGGCGTCGCGCTCAACGACGTCATGGTCGACCTGCAGAAGGCCAACGTGGCCTTCCAGACCGGGCTGCAGGTGCGCAACCGGCTGGTTGCCGCCTACCAGGAAGTGATGAGCCTGCCTGCCTGACCCTGAAGGTTGTGGAAGGCCGCCCGCATCTTTATCGCGCGCCGGCCTAAATGTTCGGAATCCCCTGCCGATAACTGAACCAACGATGGCTTGAATCTCACGGTGGGAGGCGGGTCCAGCGTTGCGGCCGGTTTGGCCGAAGTCCACAACCTTTGTTTATCAGGAGTCGAACATGGCGCAAGTCATCAACACGAACAGCCTCTCGCTGGTTGCCCAAAACAACCTCAACAAGTCCCAGAGTTCCCTGAACACGGCGATCGAGCGCCTGTCGTCCGGCATGCGCATCAACAGCGCCAAGGACGACGCCGCCGGCCAGGCCATCGCCAACCGCTTCACCGCGAACGTCAAGGGCCTGACCCAGGCAGCGCGCAATGCCAACGACGGCATCTCGCTCGCCCAGACGACGGAAGGCGCGTTGAACGAAATCAACAACAACCTGCAGCGCGTTCGCGAACTGTCGGTGCAGGCCGCCAACGGCACGAACTCCTCGAGCGACCTCTCGTCGATCCAGTCTGAAATCAAGCAGCGCCTCGACGAAATCGACCGCGTGTCGGCCCAGACCCAGTTCAACGGCGTGAACGTGCTCGCCAAGGACAGCAAGCTGAGCATCCAGGTCGGCGCCAACGACGGCGAGACGATCGACATCAACCTGCAGGAAATCACCTCCAAGACGCTCGGCCTGGGCAACATGGACATCACGAAGAAGTCGCTCGACCTGTCGACCGTCAACGCGACCGCGACGACCGTGGTGACCCCGGGTTCGACCGGCGCGACCACCTCCGTGAACCTGACGGCTGTCGACGGCGCCGCTGCCAGCTCGTACACCGTGTACGTCGACGACGCAGACGCCGACACGCTCTACGTGTCCGACGACGGCGGCACGACCTTCTACGCGGCCACCTACGACAGCGCATCGGGCACGCTCGGCTTCGACGGCTCCACCGCCCTGGGCGCCGCGCCGACGGCCACGCTGGCAGCCGCCGGCCAGGAAATCTCCACCGGCACCGGCGCCACCGTCAATGTCGACAACGTCGTGGCAGTCAACACCGACGCCGCCGCCGCGATCGACATGTTCGTCGACCAGAACGGCGACTGGTTCGTGTCGCGCGACGGCGGCACCAACGTCATCGCGGCGACCTTCGATGCGACGACCGGCCAGGTGACCTACGACAGCGCCGACTTCGCCACCGAAGCGGCACCGACCACCGGTATTTCCGACGCGATCACCAGCTACGAAGTCCCCCCGGTCGCAGTGCCTGACGTCACGGCCAACCTCGCCGGCCTGCCGGCCGCTTCGGTGGGCGCATCGCCGACCCTGCACAAGGTCACGAACGCCGACGGCAGCGCCGGCGGCTACGTGGTGAAGGGCCAGAAGAACGGCGCCGACGTGTACTACAAGGCCAACGTGGCCAACGACGGCACCGTGACGCTGGGCGAGCAGTACAACCAGGACCCGCTGGCTTCCATCGACAAGGCCCTGGCCGGCGTCGACGAGCTGCGCAGCCAGCTCGGTGCGGTGCAGAACCGTTTCGAGTCGACCATCACGAACCTGAACAACACGACCAACAACCTGTCGGCCGCCCGTTCGCGTATCGAAGATGCCGACTACGCGGTGGAAGTGTCGAACATGACGCGCGCCCAGATCCTGCAACAGGCCGGTACCTCCGTCCTGGCGCAGGCCAACCAGACCACGCAAGGCGTCCTGTCGCTGCTGCGCTGATCGGCAAATCGCGCCCACTCATCTGCCGCAAGGCAGGTGCGCGCGGCGCAGACGTGGGGCCCGCCGGCCGCGCGTCTGCGCTTTTCCCTGCGGCCATCCCTGTGGCGGCCGCAGAGAAAAGCGAACAACCGGAGTCGGTGTCATGTCAGTTCCCCTCGGCCCTGCCGCAGACCGCGCGTGGGCAGCCCAGATGCTCGTCAGCCGTGCCGGCGACGCCAGTGCCGCTGCGGCGGCCGGCAAGGCCGCGGACGGCGACGCGTCGTCGACCGAGGCGGTCCCGGTCGACGTCGAGACCGCGGTGCGCGAGATCAACGCGTCCATGCAGGGCCAGTCGGTCGGCGTGCCCTTCGAGGTCGACGGCGACACCGACCGGCTGGTGGTGAAGGTGGTCGACCGGGTGAGCGGCGAGCTGATCCGGCAAATCCCGTCCGAGGAAGTGCTGCGCATCGCGAAGCTGCTGGGCAAGGTGCCCGGTGCGCTGGTGAGCGAGTCGGCCTGAACAACACAAGCGAAGAGGAAAAGAACAAATGGCAGTCAGCAGCATTGGCGTCGGCTCGGGCCTCGACCTGGCCACCTTGCTCACGAACCTCGAGACCGCGGAGAGCCAGCCCCTGGCCGCGATCCAGGCGCGGGCGACCAGCTACACCACGAAGCTGTCGGCGTACTCGCAGGTGCAGAGCGCGCTCAATGTGCTGAAGACCGCCAGCGACAAGCTCGCCGATCCGGACTTCTTCAAGACCGTGAAGGCCTCGATCAGCGACGCCGACGTGCTGGGCGTGACCACCGGCGACACGGCCGTCGCCGGCAGCTACACCATCGATGTGACGCAGCTCGCGCAGTCGCAGTCGCTGGTGTCGGCCGGGCAGGCCAGCGCCAAGACGGCGATCGGCAACGGCACCATCACGATCAACTTCGGCACCATCCATGGCGGCACGCTAAACGCCGGCACCGGCCAGTACACGGGCGCGAGCTTCGATGTCGATGCCGACCGCACCGCGGCGCAGATCACCATCGGCACGGGCAGCAACACGCTCGAGGGCATCCGCGATGCAATCAACAAGGCGAACGCCGGCGTCACCGCCAGCGTGGTGAACGACGGCAGCGGCACGCCCAACCGGCTGGTGCTGGTGTCGACCGAATCGGGCGAGGCCTCGACCATGCAGATCTCCGTGGCCGGCGATGCCGCGCTGCAGAACCTGCTGGCGTACGACCCCGCCGGTACGCAGACCATGAAGCAGACCGCGGTCGGCCAGGACGCCAAGCTCAACATCAACGGCATCGACGTCGTCAGCGCCAGCAACACCGTGCTGGAGGGCATCCAGGGCACCACGCTGACGCTCGCGAAGACCGGCAGTACCTCGCTCAAGCTGACCAGCGACACCGCCTCGGTCTCGACGGCCATCGCGGCTTTCGTCACCGCCTACAACAGCCTGCAGAGCACCGCGTCCAAGCTCACGGCCTACGACGCCGACACGAAGAAGGGCGCGGCCCTGATGGGCGACCAGACGCTGCGCAACCTGCTGACGGAGGTGCGCCAGACGCTCTCGGCGGCGCAGGAAAGCGACTCCGGCGGCATGAAGGTGCTGTCGGAAATCGGCGTGAGCTTCCAGAAGGACGGCACGCTGGCGGTCGATGCGTCCAAGCTCTCCAACGCGCTGAGCAAGAGCCTGAGCGGCGTGGCGGGCCTGTTCTCCAGCGGCACCGGCAGCACCAGCGGCTACGCCAAGCAGCTGAGCGCGCTCGTGACGGAAGTGACCGGCAGCGACGGCGCGCTCACGACCGCCACCAACGGCGTGAACACCACTTTGGAAGACCTGAGCGACCAGTACAACGCGGTGCAGGCCCGGGTCGACTCGACGGTGGAGCGCTACCGCGCCCAGTTCACCCAGCTCGACGTGCTGATCAACACCCTCAACAACACCATGACCTATCTCACGCAGCAGTTCGACGCGATGAACGCGACCAGCAGCAGCAAGTAATCGAAAGCCATCGATGTACACACCTCACAACTTCAGGACCGGCGCCG
The DNA here is from genome assembly GCF_010499245.1 of Variovorax sp. WS11. GTDB lineage: Bacteria > Pseudomonadota > Gammaproteobacteria > Burkholderiales > Burkholderiaceae_C > Variovorax. The sequence continues at coordinate 671,778 of NZ_JAAGOW010000002.1, read as the reverse complement.
GCGCCTATGCGCGCCTGGGCGTCGAAACGCAGGCCATGAGCGCCTCGCCGCACCAGCTCATCTGCATGCTGTTCGACGGCGCCGTCACGGCCATCGGGATGGCGCGGCACCACATCGCGAAGGGTGAGGTCGCGGCCAAGGGGCAAGCGATCTCGAAGGCCGTCGGCATCGTCGCCAACGGCCTGAAGGCCAGCCTCGACGCGAAGGCGGCCGGCCCCGCCGGCGCGGAGCTCGTGGCCAACCTGTCGGCGCTGTACGACTACGTGGTGCGCCGCCTGCTGCAGGCCAACCTGCACGACGACGCGCGCGCGCTCGACGAGGCCGAGGCCCTGCTGGAGAGCGTGGCGTCCGCGTGGCGCCAGATCGAGCACTGATCACCGAAGCACGAAGAGAACGAAAGAAAAAGATGGCAGCCAGGAGCGAAGTCGTCCATTGCTATGCCCAACTCGCCTCGATCCTGTCGCTGATGGCGGCACTGGCGCGAGCGAAAGAGTGGGACCGGCTCCCCGAACTCGAGATGCAATGCGCGGCGATGATCGAGCGCTTGCGGATCGTCACGCCAGAGGAGTCGCTGGACCCGGCGCAGGTCAACGAGGCGCAGCGCCTGTTGCAGCGCATCCGCGCCGACCAGCAGCTGGTGTGCGAGCTGGTGAAGCCGCAGCTTGCAGGTTTGGTGGCGACGATGGCGGATCTGCAGAACCGCAACGAGCTCGACAGGGCTTACGGATCCCGATGAGGCGCAATCTCCTGGCATGAACAAGCTCGGCGCCCCGGTCGACAACGCACTGCTTGCCGCGAAGCTCGCGCCGCGGCTGGAGCTGGTCGCGTTGCAGCAGGGGCAGGTCGCGACCGACGCGGCCGCCGGGCCGGTGGTCCAGGTCAGTCCAGTCGTCAATGATGTCCGCTTGCCTTCCCACCTCGCGCTCGAGCGGCAGTTGCCGGCCGGCGTGCCCGCTGCCGCGGCACAGGGCGAGGCGGCGGCCGCGGCGCCCGGCGCGGCCCGGCTGTCCGCGGCGGCACGGCTGATCGGCGCGCTGCTGGCGGAGCTGCCGGACGCGGGGCCGGTGCGCGCAGCGCTGCCGGTGTGGCCCGCCGCGCAGAAGCCGCCTGCGGGCGCCGCACTGGCGGGCGCGTTGGCGCAGGCCGTGGATCGCAGCGGGCTTTTCTACGAATCGCATCTGGTCCAGTTCGCCGCGGGGGCGCGCACGCTGGCGCAGATGGCGCAGGAGCCGCAGGCGCGCTGGGCGCCTGCGCTGCCGGCACGCGGCGATGCGGGACCGGCCGCCGTCGCGCAGGCGGTGGCCTCGGCGCCCGAGCCAGCGCGTCCGGGCGTGCCGGCGGCGGCGATGCCGGCGCCCTCGTGGCCGATTCCCGCCGAGCAGGCGCCGGAAGCGAGCAGGGCGGACGGCGCCGTGCCCGCGGTGCCGCGCCCGCCGCAGGCCGGTCCGGCCCTGGCCGTGCCGGAGATGCCGCCGCCCCGTCCCGGCACCGCCGACGCACTGCCGGCCTCCGATGCCCAGCGCGTGCGCGCGGCCTACCGTGCGGGCGAGGCTGCGCCGTCAGTGGCGAGCTTCGAGGCGGCGCCCGACCCGCGCACCGAGACGCAGCTCGCAAGGCATGGCGCAAGCGCTGCCGCGCCGGGCGCGGCAGCCGCGCCGCAGTCGGGGGCCGAACTGATCCATCCGCAGACCGCCACCGTGGTGCACCAGCAGCTCGACCTGCTGGCCACCGCGATGTTCCGCTGGACCGGCCAGGCCTGGCCCGAGGTCCCGATGGACTGGTCGATCCAGGAGGAGGGCGCCCGCCAGGGCGATGCCGCGCAGGAGCCGGCGCCGCGGCGCTGGAGCACCACCTTGTCTCTGGAACTGCCGCGTCTGGGTGCAGTGGAGCTGCGCCTGTCGCTCGCCGGCACCGAGGTCCAGGCGCAGTTCGCGGCGAGCGAAGCCGCCACCGCGGGGCGCATGCGTTCGCAGGGAGCCGCGCTCGAGCAGCGCTTCGAGGCGGCCGGTCTCCGGCTGCAAGCGCTGCAGGTCAGCGAGGGGGGAGGCACATGACCCCGGACGATCGCCCGCGCGCGGTCGCCCTGTCCTACCTGGACAAGAACCGTGCCCCGATCGTGGTGGCCAAGGGCTACGGCGTGGTGGCGGAATCGATCATGCGCGAGGCCCGCGAGAACGGGCTCTACGTCCATGCCTCGCCCGACCTGATCCGCCTGCTGATGCAGATCGACCTGGACCAGCAGATCCCGCCCGAGCTCTACCTCGCCGTGGCCGAAGTGATGGCCTGGATTCATGGGCTGGAGCAGGCCGAGGAAGCCGCCGTTCCGCGCAATTCGAGGCGGAGCTAATTTAATACTTTTGTTGCTCCGCCTGCGATTGACTTATTTTCGTAACTGAAAGTTACTACTTTCTTCTATCGAATTAAACGCCCCCGTCTTTATGAAAATGCATGAGTTCTTCTTACGTGCACTGGAGCCCCGTGGGGCTCTGTAGGACAGGTCGTACATCTTCCGTAATTTATTCCTCACTTCCCCGGACAGAAATCGACAAAGGTTACAAATCATAAGCGGCCTGCATACACTCGACGCATTGATTGAACGGAGCGCAAAGTGGAAATGGATAAGGTGATGAACGGGGCAAACGGCGACATTTCGAGAGAAATCGGCGACATCAATCTTGCCTACATGCTGCTGGCCCAAAAGCTCGTCAAGCACGACCGGGCCGCCGCGATGCTCAAGCTCGGCGTGAGCCGCGAACTGGCCGACATGCTGGCCGGGATGTCGCTCTCCCAAATCCTCAAGCTGGCAGCTTCCAACTTCCTGCTGTGCAGCTTCCGTATCGACGACCATCCCTCGATGTCGGCCGTCGTCGGCGAGGAAAAGGACACGACGCTGCAGCAAGCGCACATGTCGATCCTGATGTCGGCACGCCGGCTGCAGATGCGCGAAGCCGGCGCGACCGCATGAGCCGCAGGGCCGTTCCCAAGGCGAATAGCACCGCAGCCGAAGGCGAAGGTACTCCAGTGAGCGGCGCGCGGTCTCACGAAGGCATTTGCAACGTGACAGACGGTACTGCGACGAACACGGCCGCGGGCCGCACGCAGAAGAGCGTGCTGCGCGAAGTGCGCGAGGTTCAACTGGCGATCGAGCTGATCGAGCTCGGTGCCCGGCTGCAGTTCCTGGAAGCCGAGGTGGACCTGAGCCGCGAGCGCCTGATCCGCCTCTACAAGGAACTTAAGGGGGTCTCGCCGCCCAAGGGATTGCTGCCTTTTTCCACGGATTGGTACATGACATGGCTGGCCAATATCCATTCGTCAATGTTTTACAACATGTATCAATTCATGTTGACGCACGCGGACGAGAGCGGTTTGCAGGCCTTGATCAAGAGTTATCGCCTCTATTCCGAGCAAATTGAATCGCAAGGCGGCGAAATCGTGCTGGATTTCACACGTGCCTACACCATGGTGCGTTTTTTCGACAGCGACATGCTGCAGCTGAGCACCTGCTGCCGCTGCGGCGGCCGCTTCGTCGCGCACGCCCACGACAGCAAGAACGGCTACGTGTGCGTGCTGTGCCGCCCGCCTTCGCGCGCCGGCAAGGTCCGCGGCGCGAAGCGTGCGGCCGCCGGCGCCTCGAGCGAAACGACCCTTCAGAAACCGGCTTCTCCTGCCGATAACCCGGAGGTAGCGCCCATCGAACGGGCCCTGCAGACGGCCCTGCCCTGAAGGCAGGCTCTAAGTTCGATGCCCTGACAGGGCAAAGGGGAAGCGCGTGCTGGTTCTGGTTGGCTATCTGGTGGTGGTGGGGGCCGTCTTCGGCGGCTATGCCCTGATGGGCGGCCACTTCGGCGTGCTGTTCCAGCCGGTGGAGTTGCTGATGATCGGTGGCGCCGCGCTCGGCGCCTTCATTGCCGGCAACAACGGCAAGACCATCAAGGCCACCATCAAGGAGCTGCCACTGCTCCTGCGCTCCTCCAAGCACAACCGGCAGCTCTACATGGACCTGCTGGCCCTGCTCTACGAGCTGCTGGCCAAGGCGCGCAAGGAAGGGATGATGAAGCTGGAGAGCGACGTCGAGGCCCCGGCTTCGAGCGAGATCTTCGCGCGCTATCCCAACATCCTGAGCGACCCCAGCATGATGGAGTTTCTCTGCGACTACCTGCGCCTGGTGATCAGCGGCAACACCGACGCCTTCGAGATCGAGGCGCTGATGGACCACGAGATCGAGACCATCAAGCACGAGGCCGAGGTGCCCAGCCACAGCCTCTCGCGGATTGCCGACGCGCTGCCCGCGCTTGGCATCGTGGCCGCGGTGATGGGCGTGGTGCATGCGCTGGGCTCGGCCGACCTGCCGCCTGCCGAGATGGGCGCGCTGATCGCGCACGCCATGGTCGGCACCTTCCTCGGCGTGCTGCTGGCCTACGGCTTCGTGTCGCCGCTGGCCTCGCTGATCGAGCAGAAGGTTTCCGAGGGCATGAAGATGTACCAGTGCGCCAAGGTCACGCTGCTGGCCAGCCTCAACGGCTATGCGCCGCAGCTGGCGGTGGAGTTCGGCCGCAAGGTGCTGTTCTCGACCGAGCGGCCCACCTTCACCGAGCTCGACAGCCATGTGCGCGAAGTCAAGGCCCGCTGAGCGAAGCGGGACCGCACCATGAGCGCAGACAAGGGACGCATCGTCGTCAAGCGCGTCGCCGGTGACGGCGGCGGCGGGCACCACGGCGGCGGCTGGAAGATCGCCTACGCCGACTTCATGACGGCCATGATGGCCTTCTTCCTCGTGATGTGGCTGCTGTCCAATGCCTCGCCCAAGCAGCGCGAAGGCATCGCCGAGCATTTCCGCATGCCGCTGAAAGTGGCGATCAACGGCGGCGAGAAGAGCAGCACCAGCACGAGCGTCATTCCCGGCGGCGGCATGGACCCGACGACGCATGTCGACGGCGAGGTCCGCCTGGCCCAGGCCGACATGGAGGACACGGCCGACGCCGACCGCCTGGCCAGCATGAAGAAGCGGCTGGACGACCTGATCGAGAGCAACCCGGTCTTCAAGCAGTTCCGCCCGCAGATCCTCATCGACATCACGACCGAGGGCCTGCGCCTGCAGATCGTGGACAACGAGAACCGCCCGATGTTCGACCTGGCCAGCGCCCGGCTGCTGCCGCACGTGCGCGGCATCCTGCGCGAGATCGGGCCGGTGCTCAACGAGCTGCCCAACAGGATCACGCTGTCGGGCCACACCGACGCCATCGTCTACACCAACGGCGACCGCTCCTACGGCAACTGGGAACTGTCGGCCGACCGGGCCAACGCCTCGCGCCGCGAGCTGGTGATGGGCGGCATGGCCGAAGCCAAGGTGCTGCGCGTGGTCGGCCTGGCCGACAGCATGCACCTGGACAAGGCCGAGCCGCGCAACCCGATCAACCGCCGCATCAGCATCATCGTGCTCAACCACCACACGCAGCAGCAGATCGAGCGCGAGAACAGCGGGGACGGCGCCGGCGGAACGACCCGCGCGGGCCGCCTGCCGCGGCCCGCGCCGCTGCCGGTCGACAACGTCAAGGTGACGGCTTACAAGGCCCCGCCGCAAGCGAACTAACCCGGCCCGAAGAAGCCGGAAACGGAGCACTCATGGACCTCAGTCAATTCACACAAGCATTCTTCGTCGAAGCGGTCGAGCTGCTGGCCGAGATGGAGCAGCTGCTGCTCGAGCTCGACGTCGCCTCGCCCGATGCCGAACAGCTCAACGCCATCTTCCGCGCCGCGCACTCGATCAAGGGCGGCGCGGCCACCTTCGGCTTCACCGCCCTGACCGACACCACGCACCTGCTGGAGACCCTTTTGGACCGGGCGCGCCATGGCCAGCTGAACCTGAGCGCTCCGATGATCGATGCCTTTTTGGAAACGAAGGACGCCTTGCAAGAACAACTGACGGCCTACCAGGCGGGCAAAGAACCGGAGCCTGAGAGGGTGGCGCACATCTGCGCCGTGCTGCAACAACTGGCGCTGGAGAACGGCGCCGCCGAGGGCGCGTCGGCGCACACGCCTGCGCTTGCGCCGGCCCCCGTGGCGGCCAAGCCTGCGCCCGCCGAGCCCGTGCCGGCTGGCGCACTGCGCGTGCGCTTCTCGCGCCTGTCCGACAGCGAGTGCGACCTGCTCGCCGACGAGCTCGGCAACCTGGGCAAGCTGCTGTCGCGCACGCGCGCCGGCGACCAGCTCACCGTGATGCTCGAGACCACCTGCAGCCCCGACGACATCATTGCCGTGTGCTGCTTCGTCATCGACGAATCGCAGATCGAGATCACGCAGATCACGCACGACGCGGAAGCGCCCGAAGCCGCGGCTTCCGTCGCCGAAGCCCCGGCTGCCGCGATTGCGGAAAGCGTGCAGGCCGCAGCCCCGAAGTCGGCGCCCGCCGCGGGCGCGCCGGCTGCGGCGAACGCCAAGGAGTCGAGCTCGATCCGCGTCGACGTGGAGAAGGTCGACCAGCTCATCAACCTGGTGGGCGAACTGGTCATCACGCAGTCGATGCTGACCCAGGCCGCCACCATGCTCGACCCCGTGGCCTACGAGCGCTTCCTGAGCGGCCTGGGCCACCTGGAGCGCAATGCGCGCGACCTGCAGGAGTCGGTGATGTCCATCCGCATGATGCCGATGGACTACGTGTTCAGCCGCTTCCCGCGCGTGATCCGCGACGTCAGCGCCAAGCTCGGCAAGCAGGTGCGGCTCGACACCTACGGCAAGGAGACCGAGCTCGACAAGGGGCTGATCGAGCGCATCGTGGACCCGCTCACGCACCTGGTGCGCAACAGCCTGGACCACGGCATCGAGACGCCCGAGCAGCGCCTGGCCAAGGGCAAGGACGCCACCGGCCAGCTGCTGCTGTCGGCCCAGCACCACGGCGGCAACATCGTGATCGAGGTCAGCGACGACGGCGCCGGCCTGCACCGCGGCAAGATCCTCGCCAAGGCCCGCCAGCAGGGCCTGGCCGTGAGCGACAGCATGCCCGACGACGAGGTGTGGCAGCTGATCTTCGCTCCCGGCTTCTCCACCGCCGAGCAGGTCACCGATATCTCCGGCCGCGGCGTCGGCATGGACGTGGTCAAGCGCAACATCCAGGAGATGGGCGGCCACGTCGAGATCAGCTCGCGCGAAGGCCGCGGCACCACCACCCGCATCGTGCTGCCGCTGACGCTCGCCATCCTCAACGGCATGTCGGTCAAGGTCGGCGAGGAGGCCTACATCCTGCCGCTGAGCTACGTCATCGAGTCGCTGCAGCCGCTGGCGGAGCATCTGCACTCGATCACCGCCGACGGCCACGTGATCAAGGTGCGCGGCGAATACCTGCCGCTGATCGAGCTGCACCGCGTGTTCGACGTGGCCGGCGCGCAGACCAACCCGACGCAGGGCATCCTGGTGATCGTGCAGGCCGACGACGCGCGCTTCGCGCTGCTGGTGGACGAGCTGCTCGGCCAGCACCAGGTGGTGGTGAAGAACCTCGAGACCAACTACCGCAAGGTGCCCGGCATCTCGGCCGCCACCATCCTGGGCGACGGCAGCGTGGCCTTCATCATCGACGTGGGCGCCATGCCGCGCATCCAGCGGGCCCAGGCGATCAGCGCCGCCGCGCTGGCGGGCGCTTCCAGGATGGACGCCATCGCGGCCTGAGAGCACGGAGACCCACGCATGCGCTTCGACTTCTTCCGTCGCCAGGAATCCGGCGGCAGCGCCGCGCCCGGCCAGGCGCCCGCCGCCAACGAACCCGACGCCAGCGGCTACGTGACCTACGCCCAGCTGCTCGATGCGGGCAAGCGGGTCATGGGCTACAGGCTCGCGTGGCGCCCGGCCTCGCCGGACAACGCGGCGGATGCCGTCGCGCAGTTCAAGGCGCTCATGAGCTGCGCCGGCAAGCATCTCAACGACCCCAAGGCCGGATGGGCACTGGGGCGCACCCTGCTGTTCGTCGACGTCACGGCCGAGTCGATCGTGACCGGCGAGCTGCAGCTCCTGCCGGCCGAGAACGTCGTGCTGTGCGTGGGGCTGGACCTGCTCATGAACGAGGAGCTGCGGGCCATCGTGCTCTTCCTGCGCGAGCAGGGCTTCCACTTCATGCTCTGCGGCGCCGACGCGCTGCCGCAGGACGAGGAGCTGCGCGGCCTCGTGACCCATTTCGATGTGGGCGCAGGCGACAGGGCGCTGGTGGAGCGCCTGCGCGCCGAGGCCCAGCCGGGCCGGCCGCCGCTCCAGCTGATCGTCACGCGCATCAGCGAATGGGACCACTTCGATGCCGCCGCCGCGCAGCATCTGGAGGTGTTCGTCGACGGGCCCCGGCTCCAGCCCGGCGAGGACGATGCGCCCAAGCACGGCGCGCTGCAGCCCGCGTCGATGCTGATCGTGCAGCTGATGCAGATGATCCAGCGCAACCAGGACGTGCGCGAGATCGAGGCCGTGCTCAAGCGCGACGCGGCGCTGACCTACCGGCTGCTGCGCTACATCAACTCGCCGGCCATCGGCGCCGGCGTCGAGATCCATTCGATGCGCCACGCCGTGACCATGCTCGGCTATGCGCCGCTGTTCCGCTGGCTCTCCGTGCTGTTGGCCATGAGCAATGCCAAGGCCAGCCCGCCCTTCATGATGAAGAAGGCAGTCATGCGCGGGCGCTTCGTCGAGCTGATGGGCAAGGGGATGCTGCCCGCCTCGGATGCCGACAACCTCTTCGTGGTCGGCATGTTCTCGCTGATCGACCGGCTGCTCGGCGTCCCCATGCGGGAGGTGCTGGGCAAGGTGCAGCTCAGCGAGGCGGTGCATCAGGCCATCCTGGCGCGCGAGGGTGCCTACGGGCCTTTCCTGGCGCTGGCCGAGAGCTGCGAGGAAGACGGCGCGCGCGCCGCGAGCCTGGCGGAGGCGCTCTTCATGAGCGCCGACCAGGTCAACGCGGCGCACCTCTCAGCACTCGCCTGGGCGCAGGATCTCGGCCCGGCCGAGGCCGCCTGAGGGGATTCGAGATGCAAGGCTTTTGCGCACTTGATCGAGGCATTGGAAAAGGCGAGCGCTATGTACATTGAAAGCCAGGCATCGGCTCCGACCGTGAACTCCGAATTCCACTTCACCGACCACGACTTCGCGAAGATCCGCACGCTGATCCATCGTCGCGCGGGCATCGCCCTGGGCGAGCAGAAGCGCCAGATGGTCTACAGCCGGCTGTCGCGCCGCCTGCGCGAGCTGCGCATGCCCGAGTTCTCGCGCTATCTCGAGATGCTGGAATCCAGCCACGACGGCGAGGAGTGGCAGGCCTTCATCAATTCGCTGACCACCAACCTGACCTCCTTCTTCCGCGAGGCGCACCATTTCCCGGTGCTGGCCGAGCATGCGAAGCGCAGCAAGCAGCCGGTCACCATCTGGTGCGCCGCGGCTTCCACCGGCGAAGAGCCGTACTCGATCGCCATCACGCTGGTCGAGGCCCTGGGCGAGCGCGCCTCCACGGCCCGCGTGATCGCCACCGACATCGACACGGCCGTGCTGGCCAAGGCCTCGACCGGCGTCTTCACGCTGGAGCAGGTCAAGGGCCTGCCGCCCGAGCGGCTGCGGCGCTTCTTCAACAAGGGCACGGGCGCCAACGCCGGCAAGGTGCGCGTGCGGCCCGAGATCGCGGCCATGATCAAGTTCGAGCGCCTCAACCTGCTGGACCCGGTGTGGCCCGTGAAGGAGCCGGTGGACGCGATCTTCTGCCGCAACGTGATGATCTACTTCGACAAGCCCACGCAGAAGCGCATCCTCGACCGCTTCGAGCCGCTGCTCAAGCCCGGCGCGCTGCTGTTCGCGGGGCATTCGGAGAACGCCTCGCTGGTCAGCCCGAACTTCAAGGCGATCGGGCAGACGGTGTACGAAGTGAATCGCAAGGCGAGATCATGAGACGCCGGGCCGCTCCCAAGTCGAATAGCACCGCAGCGCATAGCGCGGAGGTTGCCTAATGAACGCGGCGGTACCGGGCTCCGTCGCCAGCCACCACTACTTCGACCGCGACTTCGACCGCATGGCGGTCAAGCTCCTGCCGTCGGAGTATTACGTCACCGCCGCCGACACCGTGATGACCACGGTGCTGGGCTCCTGCGTCGCGGCCTGCCTGGTCGACCGCGACGCCGGCGTGGCGGGCATGAACCACTTCATGCTGCCGGAGGACGGCGAGCCGGGCAGCACGCGCGGGCAGGCCGAGTCGATGCGCTACGGCGCCTATGCGATGGACGTGCTGATCCGCGAGCTGCTGCGCGCCGGCGCGCGGCGCGACCGGCTGCAGGCCAAGGTCTTCGGCGGCGCCGCCGTGCTCGCCAACATGACTACGCTGAACATCGGCGACCGCAACGCCGACTTCGTGCTGCGCTACCTCGAGACCGAGCGCATCGCCGTCGCCGCGCAGGACCTGCGCGGCCCGCATGCGCGCCGCGTCTGCCTGCTGCCGCACAGCGGCAAGGCCGTGGTGCGCAAGCTGCGTGCCCAGGGCGAGGTGCAGTCGGTCCAGCGCGAGGAGGGCGAACTGCTGCGCCGGCTTGCCGTCGCCAACAAGAACAAGGGAAAGTGCCTGTCATGAAGAAGATCAAGGTCCTGTGCGTCGACGATTCGGCGCTGATCCGCAGCGTGATGACCGAGCTCATCAACAGCCAGAGCGACATGACGGTGGTGGGCACCGCCGCCGACCCGCTGGTGGCGCGCGACCTCATCAAGCAGACCAACCCGGACGTGCTGACGCTGGACGTGGAGATGCCGCGCATGGACGGCCTGGAGTTCCTCGAGAAGCTGATGCGCCTGCGGCCGATGCCGGTGGTGATGGTGTCCTCGCTGACCGAGCGCGGCTCCGAGATCGCGCTGCGTGCGCTGGAGCTGGGTGCGATCGACTTCGTCACCAAGCCGAAGCTGGGCGTGCGCGACGGGCTGATTCAATACACCGAGCTCATCGCCGGCAAGATCCGCGCGGCGGCGCAGGCGCGGCTGCTGCCCGCCCGGACCGCCGCCGCGAGAGCGACGGCCGAGAGCGCACAGGAGCCGATGCTGCGCAGCCCGCTCTTGTCCACCGAGAAGCTGATCATCATCGGCGCCTCCACCGGCGGCACCGAGGCCATCCGCGAAGTGCTGCAGCCGCTGCCGCCCGACGCGCCGGCGGTGCTGATCGCGCAGCACATGCCGCCCGGCTTCACGCGCTCCTTCGCGCAGCGCCTGGACGGCCTGTGCCGCATCCATGTGAAGGAGGCCGAGCAGGGCGAGCGCGTGCTGCCGGGCTATGCCTACATCGCGCCGGGCGGCTATCACCTGGCGCTGGGACGCAGCGGCGCCAATTACGTGGCCCAGCTCAACCAGGAGCCGCCGGTGAACCGGCACCGGCCCTCGATCGACGTGCTGTTCGACTCGGCGGCCCGGCATGCGGGCAAGAACGCGATCGGGATGATCCTCACCGGCATGGGCCGCGATGGCGCCGAGGGCCTGCTGCGCATGAAGCAGGCCGGCGCCCACACGCTGTCGCAGGACGAGGCGAGCTGCGTGGTCTACGGAATGCCGCGCGAGGCCGTGCTGCTCGGCGCCGTGGACGAGGTGGCGCCCCTGAACGAGATGACCCGCCGCGTGCTCGCGCACCTGCGCACCTTCGGCGAACGCACCAACCGGGTGTGACGCCGAACCTGAATCCGAACCATTGAAGCTGGAGAAACCGTGATCGACAAGAGCATCAAGATTTTGGTCGTGGATGACTTCCCGACCATGCGCCGCATCGTGCGCAACCTGTTGAAGGAGCTGGAGTTCCTCAACGTCGACGAGGCCGAGGACGGTGCCGCCGGCATCGAGAAGCTGCGCGGCGGCGACTTCGGCTTCGTGGTGTCGGACTGGAACATGCCCAACATGGACGGCCTGACCATGCTGAAGACCATCCGCGCCGATCCCGAGCTGGCCAAGCTGCCGGTGCTGATGGTCACGGCCGAGGCGAAGAAGGAGAACATCATCGCCGCGGCCCAGGCCGGTGCCAACGGCTATGTGGTCAAGCCCTTCACGGCTGCCACGCTCGAAGAGAAGCTCAACAAGATCTTCGAGAAACTCCAGAAAGAGAGCGCTTGAGATGAGCGCCAGCACGACGGACGCCGCAGGAAAAGGCAACACGCACGACGAGCTCCTCGGCCGCATCGGCCACCTCACGCGCCAACTGCGCGAGGGCATGCGCGAGTTGGGCCTGGACAAGCAGGTCGAGCGCGCCGCGCAGGCCATCCCCGATGCGCGCGACCGCCTCAGCTACGTGGCCACCATGACCGAGCGGGCGGCGCACCGCGCGCTCAATGCCATCGACGTTGCGCAGCCGATGCAGGAGGCGCTGTCGAACGGCGCCAAGAGCCTGAGCGGGCGCTGGGATCAATGGTTCGCCAACCCCATCGAGCTGGACCATGCGCGCGAGCTGGTGATGGACACGCGCGGCTACCTGCAGCAGGTGCCCGAGCGTGCCAGCGCCATCAACTCGCAGCTGATGGAAATCATGATGGCCCAGGACTTCCAGGACCTCACGGGCCAGGTCATCAAGAAGATGATGGACGTGGTCAACGAGGTCGAGACGCAGCTGCTGCAGGTGCTGATCGACAACTCGCCGATGGAGAAGCGGCCGGAGCTCGCGGTGGTGCAGGGCAACGGCCTGATGAACGGGCCGCAGATCAAGGCTGACAATCCGGACGCGGTGACGGACCAGGCGCAGGTGGATGATCTGTTGGAAAGCCTGGGGTTCTAGCTCGCGCAGGGGCTGTTGTCCCCTATCTCGCTTCCCAGGGGTTTTCCAGGCGTACCCCGGTGCGCTCGAAGTCCACGATATTGCGCGTGACCACGGTCATGCCGTGCACCAGCGCGGTCGCTGCGATGAGCCCATCTCGTTCGGGCATCGGATCGGGGACATGCAGCTTGGCGGCGCACAAGGCCACGTCGCCGTCCACTGCCAATGTCCGCCCGTTGAAACTCGGCACCACCTGCTTGTGAAGCCAGGCTGCCAGTCGTTCACCCTGCGGAGCGTCGCGCCGCGCTTTCAACAACACGCCACGCTCCAGCTCCAGAAGCGTGATCGCCGAGATGAACAGCAGTGCGTCGACGTGCGCCGCAGCCCATGCGCGTACTTGCGCATCTGCCCTCGTGCCGTGCCGAAGTTCCGAAATCACGTTGGTGTCGAGCAAGAACATCAGGGCCGCCCCGTGTCCTCGCGCTCCGTCCCGAGCTCCGCGTCGCGCAATCGCAGATCCATCCTCGCTGGCTCGAACACGATGTCGTCACCACCTTCCATCGCGAGCGCGTCGACCAGGCTGCGCCTCTTGCCGGTCAGCCGCTGATACTCCTCGATGCTGAGCAGCACATGCGCTGCCTGCCCGCGATCGGTGATGAACACCGGGCCCTCGGCGGCCCACTGTTTGGCCGCGGCGACGTCGCGCGTGAAGTCGCGGCTTGAAATCGTGTGAATGCTCATGTCTGTACCTCGATCGCTTCAATTCGGTTGTGCTCGGGTGCACGTGAATGCTAGAACATACAAGCAAAGCCGTCAAAAGCGACTCTGACGCCCTGATCGCCGAGCGCTCCGCCGGTAAGCGAACGCCCGAGCAGGAGGGCAATCCGCCCCCTGATCAAGGGATTGTCCAGCGCCCCCGAATCCAATAATCAGCCACGACTCGGCGATGTTCGCCGATGCTCTCCCGGAGCATGAATGGCTGAAGAAAGCGATCTCGAAAAGACAGAACCCGCCTCGCCGCGGCGCCTCGAGAAGGCGCGCGAAGAAGGCAACGTGGCCCGCTCGCGCGAGCTGGTCACCTTCGTTCTGCTCGCCACGGCGGTCGCCGGCCTGTGGGCCATGGCCGGGCCGCTGGGGAGCCACTTCCGTGCATCGCTCGGCCATGGCCTGCGCTTCGAGCGCGCCGCGGCCTTCGACACCTCCTTCATGCTGACCCAGGCTGGCCTGCTGACGATGCAGGCGTTGGTCGCGATGGCGCCGCTGATGGGCATGCTCGTGCTGGCCGCGCTGGTGGCGCCGCTGATGCTGGGCGGCTGGCTGTTCTCGACCCAGGCCATCGGCCCCAAGTTCGACAAGCTCGACCCCATCGCGGGCATCAAGCGCCTGTTCTCCACCCAGTCGCTGGCCGAGCTGTTCAAGGCGCTGGCCAAGTCGCTGCTGATCGGCGGCGTGGCCTGGGTGGTGATCATGGACGGCATGGACGAGGTCAACGCGCTGATGGCCCAGTCCGAGCGCGCCGCGCTGCCGCAGATGATCCTGCTGGTGGCGCGCAACTGCGCGCTCATCACCTCCGCGCTGCTGCTGATCGCGCTGGTGGACGTGCCCTGGCAGCTGTGGAGCTACTACCGCAAGCTGCGCATGTCGCGCGAGGACCTGCGCCAGGAGCACAAGGAGAGCGAGGGCGACCCGCACATCAAGGCGCAGATCCGCCGCCAGCAACAGCAGATGGCGAGGCGCCGCATGATGTCCGAGGTGCCCAAGGCCGACATCGTGGTCACCAACCCGACGCACTTCGCGGTGGCCCTGAAATACGTCGACAGCATGCGCGCGCCGCGCGTGGTGGCCAAGGGCACGGACGCCGTGGCCGAGCGCATCCGCGAGATCGCGAAAGAGAACAAGGTCGCGATCCTCGAGGCGCCGCCGCTCACGCGCTCGCTCTACAAGTACACCCGCCTGGGCGACGAGATCCCCGCCGGACTCTACACCGCGGTGGCCGAGGTGCTCGCCTGGGTCTACCAGCTCAAGCGCTGGCAGACCGAAGGCGGCGAGGCGCCGCGCACGCCGGGCGATCTGCCCATTCCCCAGGACCTTGAATACAACCTGCAGAGCGCATGAACGCGATTGCCACCTTCCTGCGACTGCCGCCGCAGAGCCTCTCCGGGGGCAACTTGAAGGGCCTGGCCGGCCCCATCCTCATCATCATGATCCTGAGCATGATGGTGCTGCCGCTGCCGCCCTTCCTGCTGGACCTGCTGTTCACCTTCAACATCGCGATGTCGGTGATGGTGCTGCTGGTCAGCATGTACACCATGAAGGCGCTGGACTTCGCGGCCTTCCCGGCGGTGCTGCTGTTCTCCACGCTCCTGCGCCTGTCGCTCAACGTGGCCTCCACCCGCGTGGTGCTGATGCACGGCCACACCGGCCCCGACGCCGCCGGCAAGGTGATCGAGGCCTTCGGCCACTTCCTGGTGGGCGGCAACTTCGCGGTCGGCGTGATGGTCTTCATCATCCTGGTGCTGATCAACTTCATGGTCATCACCAAGGGCGCGGGCCGCATCGCCGAGGTCGGAGCGCGCTTCATGCTCGACGCCATGCCCGGCAAGCAGATGGCGATCGACGCCGACCTCAACGCCGGCCTGATCGGCGAAGACGTGGCGCGCAAGCGCCGCACCGAGGTGGCGCAGGAGGCCGACTTCTACGGTTCCATGGACGGTGCCAGCAAGTTCGTGCGCGGCGATGCCGTCGCCGGCCTGCTGATCATGGTGATCAACATCATCGGCGGCCTGGTGGTGGGCGTGGTGCAGCACGGGCTGGACTTCTCCACCGCCGGCAAGACCTACACGCTGCTGGCCATCGGCGACGGCCTGGTGGCGCAGATCCCGGCGCTGGTGATCTCGACCGCGGCCGGCGTGATCGTCTCGCGCGTGACCACCGACGAGGACGTGGGGCGCCAGCTCACCGGCCAGCTCTTCTCCAACCCGCAGGTGCTGTTCCTCACGGCCGCGATCATCGGCCTGATGGGCATGATCCCCGGCATGCCGAACCTGGCCTTCCTGCTGATCGCGGGCGGCCTGGTCTGGTTCGGCCGCCGGCTGCTGCTGCGCGCGCCGCAGAAGGCGGCCGCACAGGCCGCCGCGGCCAAGGCGCTGGCTGCGGTGCCCGCTCCCGAAGCGGCCGAAGCCACCTGGGACGACGTGGCCCTGGTCGACCCGCTGGGCATGGAGGTCGGCTACCGCCTGATCCCGCTGGTGGACCAGTCGCAGCAGGGCGAGCTGCTGGGCCGCATCAAGAGCATCCGCAAGAAGATCGCGCAGGAGCTGGGCTTCCTGGTGCCGGTGGTTCACATCCGCGACAACCTCGAGATCCAGCCCAACAGCTACATCATCAGCCTGAAGGGCGTGGCGATCGGCCGCGGCGAGGCCTACCCCAATCAGTGGATGGCGATCAACCCGGGCCAG
Organism: Variovorax sp. WS11; assembly: GCF_010499245.1. GTDB lineage: Bacteria > Pseudomonadota > Gammaproteobacteria > Burkholderiales > Burkholderiaceae_C > Variovorax. The sequence goes on along the minus strand of NZ_JAAGOW010000002.1, from coordinate 655,599 downwards.
GTGACCGGCACGCTGCCCGGCACGCCCACGCAGGACCCGGCCTTCGGCCTGCCCGCGGTGTGGATCGACGCCAGCCAGCGCCAGCAGGCGCAGGCCTTCGGCTACACGGTGGTCGACGCCTGCACGGTGATGGCCACGCACCTCAACCACCTGATCCAGACCCACGCCGCCGAGCTGCTGGGCCGCCAGGAAGTGCAGCAGCTGCTCGACCAGGTCGGCAAGACCGCGCCCAAGCTCACCGAGGACCTGGTGCCCAAGGTGATCACGCTCAGCACGCTGCACAAGGTGCTGCAGAACCTGCTCGAGGAAGAAGTGCCGATCCGCGACATGCGCACCATCCTCGACGTGATGGCCGAGCAAGCGCCGACCGTGAAGGACGCGACCGAGCTGACCTCGCTCACCCGCCTGGCGCTGGGCCGTGCCATCGTGCAGCAGCTGTTCCCGGGCGACTCGGAGCTGCAGGTGCTCGGGCTCGACGCCACGCTCGACGGCATGCTGCAGCAGGCCATGACCAGCAACAGCGGCATCGAGCCGGGCCTGGCCGACAACCTGCTCACGCAGACCCAGGCCGCGATTGCGCGCCAGGAGCAGATGGGCCTGGCGCCGGTGCTGGTCGTGCAGCACCCGCTGCGCGTGCTGCTTTCCCGATTCCTGCGGCGCAGCCTGCCGCAACTCAAGGTGCTCTCGCACGCCGAGATCCCTGATTCCCGCCACATCAAGATCACCGCCACCATTGGAGGAAGAGTTTGAACATCATCACCGACGTGCGCAGCGCCGCACGCAAGTTCGTCGCCGCCACCAGCCGCGAAGCCCTGCGGTTGGCCCGCGAAGCCCTCGGCTCGGAGGCGATGGTCCTGACCAACCGCGTCGTCGCCGAGGGCGTCGAGATCGTCGCGATGGCGCCGGAGGAAATGGAGCAGGTCGCGGAGCACGCGGCGCCTGCTGCTGCGATGCCCGCGCCGATGCCGGTGCCCTCGATGCCGCCGATGCCCTTCATGCCCTCCGTGCCCTCGCGCCCGGCGGTGCCCGTCACGCCCTTGCTGCAGCAGGCGGCCCTGCCCGCCGCGCCCGCCATGACCTTCGCGCCCGCGGCCGAAGCGCCGGCTGCAGTCGCACCGCACGCCGACCCCGTGCTCAGCGAGCTTCACTCCATGCGCGGCATGATCGAGGAACAGCTGGCCACCGTGGTCTGGAACGACCGCCAGCGCCGCGACCCGATGCGCGGGCGCCTGCTGCGCACGCTGCTGGGCGCCGGCTTCAGCGCCCGCCTCGCGAAGGCCATGCTGGAGCACCTGCCCGCCAACCAGAGCTACGCCCAGGGCATGGCCTTCGTGCGCTCGGAGCTGATCCGCACCCTGCCCGTGATGGAGGACGAGGATGCGCTGCTGGCCCAGGGCGGCGTCTACGCCCTGATGGGCCCCACCGGCGTCGGCAAGACCACCACCACCGCCAAGCTGGCCGCGCGCTGCGTGATGCGCTTCGGCGCCGACAAGCTGGCGCTGGTGACCACCGACAGCTACCGGATCGGCGCCTACGAGCAGCTGCGCATCTACGGCCAGATCCTCAACGTGCCGGTCTATGCGGTGAAGGATGCGACCGACCTGCAGCTGGTGCTCAACGACCTGCGCAACAAGCACATGGTGCTGATCGACACCGTGGGCATGAGCCAGCGCGACCGCGCCGTGTCGGAGCAGATCGCCATGCTCGGCAGCAGCCCGCGGCCGGTGAAGCGGCTGCTGCTGCTCAATGCCGCGAGCCACGGCGACACCCTCAACGAGGTGGTGCATGCCTACCGTCACGGCGGCAGCGACAACGCGCTGGCCGGCTGCATCTTCACGAAGGTCGACGAGGCCACGCACCCGGGCGCGCTCATCGACACCGTGATCCGCCACCGCCTGCCGGTGCACTACGTTTCCAGTGGCCAGAAGGTGCCGGAGAACCTGGCGCCGGCCGATCGCGCCGCGCTGGTCGACAGCGTGTTCCAGGCCAAGGCGCCGAGCGCGCTCTTCGTGCCCGGCGAGAGCGACCTGCAGGACCGGCCGGCCCCGGCCGAGGGTGCATCGCAAGTGGCCGAGGCGCAGGCCGAGACCGAGCGCCTGCGGCTGAAGTACCAGCAGCTGATCCATGCCATGGCCCACGACGCGCAGGAGGTGGCCTGGGCCGCCAAGGCGCTGGCCGATGCCGACCTGGGCTTCGACGCGGCACGCGAGCTGTGGCGCATGGCGGCCGACGAGAACGTGCTGCACAAGTCCGTGCTGCAGTCCTTGAAGGCCCATGCCTGGAGCGAGATCGCCACCGGCTGCGACCGCCATGTGCTGGCGCTCGGCGGGCAGCTCGGCCTCAAGTCGAACGAGGGCGGCGACGCCTACGCCTGCGAAAGCAGCCTGCTGCTGTCGGACCGCGATGGCCGGCCGCTGGCCGCGCCCAACCAGTGGCTCTCCACCGCCGGCGCGCGCACGGCCGGCGAGGCTGCGCGCAAGCCCGGCCAGCGCCAGCTGCAGTGGCTGGCCCAGCAGGATTTCGGCAAGCCGGTGGTGCATGTGCTGCCGCGCCTGCCCACCGTCGAATTCATGGGAGGCATGCAGGCCCGCGGGCTGGGATGGCTGGCGCGTGCGCCGGGCTCGACCGCCATCGCCGATGCAAGCACCGGCCGCGGCAGCACGCTGGCGCGGCTGGAGCTCGCCTTCGGCCAGCCGCACGCCGTGCGCTTCAAGGGCAAGCCGGCGCTGCAGGCCGAGGCCCATGCCGAGGTGCAGCTGCGCGGCGAGCACGGGCTGCCGGCCCTGCGCTGCGTGGTGACGCGCGTGATGGAGCCGAAGACCCGCAAGATCCTCGCGCAGGGCTACCTGCTGTCGAACCTCGGGGGCGAGGTCGATGCGGCGCAGCTCGCGCAATGGCAGGCCTGGGCCGCCGAGGCCGAGCCCTGCTTCCGCCTGATCCGCCAGGGCCTGCAACTGGTGGGCGGCCTGGGCGAGCTGGGCGACCCGCAGATGATGAAGCGCGTGCTGATCGCCGGCCAGGCCAGCACCACCGTGTGGCGGCTGCTGCACGCCCAGGGGGAATGGGCGGGCCGCACGCGCGTGCTGCTGAGCCAGCTGACCGGGCGGCGCCTGCGGCCCGACCGCGCGCCCTCCGGCAACGTGCTTTACGAAGGCGTGGCCAAGCTATTCCTGCTGCTGGAGGCACTCGGTTCATGAGTCGATGGGCCGCTCCCGAGACGAATACCGCAGCGCGCAGCGCGGAGGTTGCGCAGTGAGCAAATTGGTAGCAGATCAAGCCGACGGTCTGCGCCGCCTGCTGGCGCAGACGCGCACGCGCGTGCTGGCCTTCGCGAGCATGGGGCGCGGGCTGGGCGTCACCACGGTGGTGACGAACCTGAGCGCTGCCCTGGCGTACCAGGGCAGGGAAGTGCTGCTGCTCGACGAGCACGGCACCGACGCCGGCACGGCCTCGGCCGCCTGGGCCGTCGAACCGCTGGGCACGCTGGCCGACGTTGCCAACCGCCGGCTCACCCTGCATGGCGCCGCCGCGCGCGCGCCCTGCGGCGTGCAGGTGCTGACGGCCGTGCCGCGCACGCCGGCCGGCAGCCCCGACCCGCGCATGCTGTGGGAGGGCGACGTGATCCTGATCGATGCCGTGCTCGATGGCGAAGGCCAGCTCTCCGCCTTGGCGCAGGCGGCCGACGAACTGGTGCTGGTGATGCAGCCGCATGCGGCCTCCATCACCGCCACCTATGCAGGCATCAAGCGATTGCATTACGCGCATGCGCTGCGGCAGCTGCGCTTCCTGGTCAACGGCGTGGCCGAACCCGGGGCGGCGCAGCAAGTCGCGCACAACCTGGCGCAGGCCGGCAGCCGCTACCTCGCGGTCTCGCTGCAGCCCGCCGGCTGGGTGCGGGCCGAGCCCCACATGGCCGACGCCGCGCGCCTGCGCCGCACCGTGGTGGAGGCTTATCCCGCCAGTCCCGCGGCGGCGGACTGCCGCCGCATCGCCGACGAGATGGGCCAGTGGCCCTGGCGCCCGGGCGCGAGCCTGGCGCCGCAAGCCGTGCCCGCGACGCAGGGCACGAACACCGCCGCAGCCTGCCGAAAGTACTTGGAGAAGGAAGAAGGACGACCGTGTACACCGCACAGGGAACCATTGAAAAGTCCCATCTGCTGAAGCAGCACCAGCCGATGGTTCGCCGCATGGCGCTGCAGATGCTGGCCAAGCTGCCCGCCAGCGTGGAGCTCGACGACCTGATCCAGGCCGGCATGATCGGCCTGCTCGATGCCTCGACGCGCTACCAGGACAACCGCGGCGCGCAGTTCGAGACCTTTGCCAGTCAGCGCATCCGCGGCGCCATGCTCGACGAGCTGCGCGCCAACGACTGGGGCTCGCGCGGCCTGCGCCAGTCGGCGCGCAAGGTCGAGGGCGCGATCCAGACGCTGGAGCATCGGCTGGGCCGCGCGCCCACCGAGGGCGAGATCGCCAAGGAACTGAAGATGACGCTGGAGGCCTACCAGGGCCTGCTGCAGGAGATCCAGGGCTGCCAGCTGCTCTACGTCGAGGACTTCTCCGGAGACGGCGAGGGCGACAGCCCCTTCCTGGACCGCCATGCCGGCGAGGCGCGCGGCGAGCGCGGCGGCGACGACGATCCGCTGGCGCAGCTGCTGGAAAGCGGCTTCCGCCACCAGCTGGTGGACGCCATCGGCGAGCTGCCGGAGCGCGACCGGCTGCTGCTCAACCTCTACTACGAGGAGGAGCTCAACCTGCGCGAGATCGGCGCGATCCTCGAGGTCAGCCAGTCGCGCGTTTGCCAGTTGCACAGCCAGGCCATCAGCCGGTTGCGGGCGAAGCTGAAGGATTTGCTCTAAAGACTTCAGTGCCCGCCGGGTGCGGGCCCTCGGCGCGCTTGCGACTGGTTGCCGGCGCCGACCTGGCTTTCGCGATCGTTGCGGCTTTCCGGCGTGCGCTTCGGTTCATTGCGCTGGGTGGCGGCTTGGTGACCGGCCTTGTTGTGCTCGGTCTGGCCTTTCCGGTCGTTCTGCGAATTCGACATGCGGGCTCTCCTTGGGAGTGAACGGACAGGTTTCCATGTAGCGCCCGGCGGAGAGTCCATTCACCCTACCGGCGCCCACTCGGCATGTAGGAAAACGCCGCCAGCAGTGCCCCAAAGTTTGATTTCCGCTGCGCGATCACCCAGCATATTGGCCATGGACACACCCATCTTCAGCGCGCTGCCCGGCGGAGCCCAGACGCTCGCCGGTGATGGGGCCGTGCTCGCCGAGCCCGGCCTCCAAGGAACCGTGGTCGCGCTGACGGCGGACCACCATGCCTACGCCAGCGAGCACGAGCGCGCGACCCGCGCCCAGCTCGCCTGGCGGCTGGCCCGGCTCAAGAAGTCCCGCTTCGAGGGCGAGTACGACCGCGCCCGCAGCTACGCCGCGCCGGTGTACTTCGTGCCCAGCGACACGCTGGTCGGCGATGCACTGCCGAGTGCGCTCGGCATCGCGAGCCATCACGCTTTGTTCGGCGGGGTGGTGCCCCATCCCTTCGTGCTGACCAAGGCACTGGTGCACCCGCTGATCGATCCGGCCGCCGCAGCGCCGGTGGGGTGGAACCATGGCTTCGCCGGCCAGGTCGCCCACGCGGTGCTGCAGGGCTTCTCGGTCTTCGCCCGCGAAGATGCGAGCCGCGCCGGCCTGCGCTTGCTGGAGCAGGGCGCAGTGCGCGTCAAGCCGGTGCGGGCCACGGGCGGGCGCGGCCAGCAAGTGGTGCGCGACCGGCGGTCTCTGGAGGAATGCCTCGCGGCCATGGACGCGGCGGAAATCGCCGAGCACGGCCTGGTGCTGGAAGAGAACCTGGAGCAGCCCGTGACCTACAGCGTGGGCCAGGTGCACGTGGGCCAGGCCGTCGCCAGTTACTACGGCTGGCAGCGCCTGACCACCGACAACCAGGGCCACAAAGTCTATGGAGGCTCGGACCTCACCGTGGCGCGCGGCGGCTTCGATGCGCTGCTCGCGCTGAGCTTCCCCGAGGAGATCCGCCTGGCGGTGGAGCAGGCGCGCAGCCTGCATCGTGCGGTCGTTGCCTCGTTCCCCGGCTTCTTCGCCTCGCGCATCAACTACGACGTGGCGCAGGGCGCCAGCAGCGCCGGACGCTGGTGCTCCGGCGTGCTGGAGCAGTCGTGGCGCGTGGGCGGCGCAAGCGGCGCCGAGATTGCGGCGCTCGAAGTCTTCGAGGAGCAGCCCGAGCGCCCGGCGGTCAACGCCTCCTGCTTCGAGATCTATGGCGACGGCGTGGTGCCGCCGCCCAATGCGTGCGTGTACTTCAGCGGCGTGGATGCCAGTATCGGCCCGATCACGAAGTACACCGTGGTCGAGCCCTGATGCCCACCCGACATGCCCTGATCGACATCCCCGTCGACGGCGTGCATATCGCCGGCACGCTGGTCGCGGCCTCGACCATGGTGCCCGGCGTGCTGCTGGTGCATGGCTGGGACGGCAGCCAGCAGCAGGACATCGCACTGGCCCACGAGCTCGCCGCCCTGGGCTGCATCTGCCTGACCTTCGACCTGCGCGGCCATGCGCGCCATGTGGCGCAGCGCGAGGCCGTCACGCGCGAGGACAACCTGCGCGACATGCTGGCCGCCTACGACACGCTGGTGGGCCATCCGGCGGTCGACCCCGCTGCCGTCGCCGTCATCGGCAGCAGCTACGGCGGCTACCTCTCGGCGGTGCTGAGCTCGCTGCGCCCGGTGCGCTGGCTGGGCCTGCGCGTGCCCGCCATCTACCGCGACGAGAACTGGGAAAGCCCCAAGCGCCGGCTCAACGGCGACGACCTCACGCTGTACCGCCAGACCACCATCGAGCCCGAGAAGAACCGCGCGCTGGCCGCCTGCGAGGACTTCTTCGGCGACGTGCTGATCGTCGAATCGGAGAACGACATCATTGTGCCGCACCCGGTGATCGAGAACTACCTGGCCGCCTTCAAGTTCGCGCGCTCCCTGAGCCACCGCGTGATGGGCGGTGTCGACCATGCGATGTCGAAGAAGGTCTGGCGCCAGGCCTACGTGCAGATCGTGGTGGCCTGGATGACCGAGATGCGCCTGGCCGCCAAGGCCGAGGAGAAGGCGCGGCCGAAGCAGCAGGCGCAGCGCTACGAGGCCTGGCCCAGCGCGAATGTTTGAGCGATCGAGCGCCATGCGCGAGGCGGCGAGAGAAGCGCGAAATATTTAGTACGCCTGTTTGCTGCGCGCCCTTCAGGAATGGCGGAACTGAGCCGAAAAGCACTCAGAGCCAATCAAACAGCGAGCACACAACATGTCCAGACTCATCATCCTCGCCCGGCACGGCAGCGTCAGGCAAGTCAATATCCAGGGCGCCATCACCATGATCGGCCGCGATCTCGAGTGCGACGTGCAGATCGACAGCCTGGGCGTGAGCCGGCGCCACGCCACCATCCACTGGACGGGCGACCGCTTCGTGCTGACCGACCTGGAGAGCTTCAACGGCACCTTCGTCAACAGCGAGCGCGTCTGGGAGCATCCGCTGAAGAACGGCGATGCGATCGCCATGGGCGAATGCCAACTGCGCTTTCTCTACAGCTCGAAGGCGCTGCCCAGCGAGGACGCGCTGCGCCTGGTCACGCGGGTCGACGATCTGCACGACTTGCACGCGGGGCGCGAGCGCAGCGACTGGGCCGCCTTCTTCCGGCGCAGCAGGACGACGAGCAGCCGCGACGGAGCGGTGGCGCGCTACCGTTGATCCCAGGCGTTGCAGCAGCGCTGCGGGCAATCCCTTAGTCTTACTGTGTTAAATATTTAGGGCTCGTTGGTGCCGAAGACAACAGGGACATCGGGGCAGGTTACGAGCCAGCAGTGCGCCGATACGCAATCGCAAGCTCGTGATGGAGGATGGGACGTGGCGCTGCGCCCTCTGGGCTTCCCCGAGGTTTGTAATGCGTGGGTAGGGCAGGCTCTTGGCGTGCGGAGTTTTTTTTACCCCCGACCTCGTCGGGGTGCTGCAGCCGCTGCGCCAGCAGGAAGCCGTAGGCGGCAATGCTGAGACTGGCGTGATGATGAAAGCCGCGCCAGCCCCGGCCTTCGTACTGTCCAAGGCCCAGGTCCTGCTTGAGATCCTGGTAGTCACGCTCGATGCGCCAGCGCATCTTGGCCTCGTAGACCATGCGCTCCAGCGACGTGTCCTCGGGCAGCGTGGACAACCAGTACTTCAGCGGCTCTTCGTGGCCCTCGGGCCACTCGATGAGCAGCCATTGCGGCTCGCGCAGCTCGCTGCGCCGCTGGTCGCGGTGCGCTGCACGGACCCGCACGCGCGTGAAGTGCGAGCGCAGCGCGGCGTTCGTGCCCTCGCGCCAGGTCACTTCTTGCCAGTCGTCGGGCTCGATGTCGAAGGCCACGTCCTTGACCGTGCGGGGCCGGTGCTCGGGGGCGGTGGCGTCGCCGCGGCGCAGCCGCCGTGGCACGCGGCCCCTACCGCTGTAAGGCTTGGGCGGCAGGGGTTCGTGCCCGGGCGGCCATACCGTGACGCTGCCCGTCACCCCCACAACGTAGCGCAATCCAAGCTCGTCCAGGCGTTCGCGAAACGCCGTGTCCACGCCGTAGCCCGCGTCGGCCAGCACGCAGTGCCTCGGCGCCCCCTGAGCCACCAGGTGCTCGATCTGCTGCAGCGCGATTTGAGGCTTGGTGGCGAACTCGATTGCCTCGGGCACGCCGGCCTTCTCGCGTCTGGCCTGGTCGTCGGCCCACTCCTGGGGAAGGTACAGCTGCCACGCCACCGGAATGCTGGCCGCCGCGCAGGCCAGCGACACGCTCACCGCCACCTGGCAGTTGTCCTGCTTGCCCAGCATCCCGCAGTATTGGCGCGCGACGCCCACCGAGTGCCGCCCCTGCTTGGGAAATCCTGTGTCATCGATGATCCACCAACCGCCGTCGCTGAAATCCATCAGAGGCACGACCCACTGGCATATCCCCAGCAGCATGCGCTCATCCGACCAATTCGCGTCGGCCACGAAGTGGTGCAGCGACTGGTGGCGCGAACGCACATTCAGCGGGTCCATATGTGCCGCCATCGGCTCCACGCTCTTGCGCTGCAGCGGCGACATCAGCCCCGTGGTGTACCCGCGCAGCCCGGCGTGCCGATCTGAATGTCCCAGGCCTTCGCTCAGATGGGCCATGTACCGCTCGAATTCCTGCAAGTCTTCCATCAAGGTTCGCCCTTCTCCTGAAGAAGTGCGCATAATGCCTTGATTTCACTCAAATTACTAACACAGTAAGATTAGTGGCGGGGCGGAACTGCGAGTCGGCAAGGGTTACTGACAAAAACAATAACCCCAGAAGACGACGACCGCCTTGCGGAGTCGTTTCACCACTTCATGTCCGCTATCGAATCTTTGCTGGGTCCCGATCCTGGAGCGCAGGCCGGCCAGCCGGCCCGTACACCCCGCACGCTGCTCGTCGGCACGGATGTCCTGATTCATCTCCAGGAAGATGAAAGCCGTGAGGAGGTCACTCTCTACAGCGTCCCGGGATTGATGCAGGAAGTCGCCTGGCTGGCCGAGCGTACCGAGGCTTGGTCGCATGTGCTGCCCCATCATGCACACGAGCAAGCCGTGAGCGCGCTCATCGTGAATCCGGGTACGCGCGAGGTCTTCCTGTCAGCGACCTGGCCCCGTGCAGCGCTCGATCAAGTCACGCTGGGCCACGAACTGAATGCCCATGCCGAGCGGCATCGCCTTTGGCAACGCATGCTGCGGGTGCCGCAGGATGACGGCGTTCTTCTTGATTGACGAGGGCTCCATGCATTCGGCGAGCAACACCAACTACCAACCCGTGGTGACCTTCGGTATTCCACTCCAGAGGAACGAGGCCGTGTATTTGGGCTGGGGGCGTGCCGGAGACCCTCCTATCAATGCGGATGCCTACCCGGTCAATCTACCCAGTATTCAGGAGCTGGTGAGCCAGCACCCTGGATTCCCACCCGGCCTGCCCTTAGCCCCGATCGTCCATCCGCTGCAGCCACAGACACAGACACAGTGCGAGCCGCTCATTCGACCGGACTCAGCGACCACGTCTGACGAAGAGATCGGTGTCGATTCTTACGAGCCCGGGGACTTCGATTCGTACGTGCCCGAGGACTTCGACACGTACGAACCCGAGGACCTCGACATGTATGAGTCCCGCGCCGAACCAAATGCGCAGGCCGTGGTCGAGCTTCCGCCTTCGAAGCGGTCTCGTCCATTTGCCGGCGACATCTCGCAAGCGGATCTGGCCGACTTGCATCGCTTCACGACGCAGCCTCCGCCGCAAGTTCGGGTCTACGATCAGAAAGAAATCCTTGCGCAGTTGTTCGCGTCGCAGGACAGGCCCCAGGTCAAGGCGTGGACTTCATACTGCACCTTGTTCGGATAGTTGAGCGGCAATAAGGCGTGGGGGCCGACCGCCGTATCGGCTGCCGGCGCCTTTAACCAGTGTGACGTTGCCGGGCGGTTCGTACAAGCATCGATGATTGTTGCCGTACAGGTGGCGCTTGAGGACGCCGAGACGGCCGAGTTGATGAACGGTCGTCGAGGACACACCGAGGTGCTTGGCGACCTCTTCGCCAGTGAGCATGCCGCGCTCGCGCAGCCGCTCGAAGCGGCTCTTGAGCGCGTAGGCGTATCGCACCAGGATGACCTTCTTCATCGTGAACGCTTCGCCGCGCCAGTTGCGATGCCCGAGCGCGTTGAGCTTGACGGCGATCTGCCGGTCGGTAGAGGTCTCGAGCAACTCGTCGATGAGGGCGACCACTTCCGGCGGGGTCTTGCGGATCTGCGCGATGGGCCGCGGCTTGTCGACGCAAAGGCTTTGCGTTCGTCCGCCGCGCCAGCGTACGTGCACCGCAATGCTCGGCCCGGCCACCAACGTCACGTCCTCGATCAACAATGCCAGCATGCGCTTGCGTTCCAACGCACTGGTCCTGGCGTCGTTCCAGACCCGAGGGAAGTCGCGCGCCAGGTCGACGATGCGCTTGCGCGCCGGCTCGTCGAGTTGAGCCTCATCCTCGTGCTGCTGGCGTTCGTGCTGTTGCTGCAAGGTGTCGAGTTCGCGCAGGCGTTGGTTCCATTCCGCCTCGAGCGCATCGGCCACCAAGCGGTTGTCCGGATCCACCTTGGCGTAGCGGCGGCGGGCTAACTCGGCCTCGTAGCGCGTGCGCTGAAGCTGCGCCTGACGCCGCGCGGCGGCCTGCTCGATGCGCTGCGCAATCTCATCCTGCACGGCCAGTGCGACCTCGATCGCCGCCGGCGCCACGGTCTGCAGGAGCAAGGCGCTGACCGCCGCGTCGACCGCCGGTCCGTGAACCGCTTGACACGGCTTGCCGGCTCGGCGCACGACCTCTTCGTAGCAGCGGTAGTACGCACGCAGTTGGCCACTGAGAGACTCGTAGTGCACCCGCATGCGTGCCCCGCATTTGCCGCACAACACGCGCCCCTGCAGCAGGCCATTGCCCTCGCGCGGCATGCGTCCCCGCTCTCCGGGGGCGAAGCCCAGGTTCTGCCGCAGCCTGAGTTCATTGCGCTCGAACTGCGACCAATCGATGTAACCCGCATGGGCATTGCGGATCAGCACCTTCCAATCCTGCTGCCCCACGTCTCGCTGCACCGGCCGCAGTTGCGCGTTGCAGAAGATGCGCGAACGGCCGTAGACGAAGGCGCCCGCGTAGCGCGGGTTGTGCAAGATCTGCAATACCCGCGAGACGTCGATCAGGCCCCACAGCAGATCACCCTTGCCGATTCCTCGACGGATGCGTCGCGGGAACAGTACCTCCTGTTTGCGCAGACGCCGCACAACGGCGCAGGCAGAGCCGAGGTCGTTGAACATCTCGAACAGCAATCGAACGGTGTCCTGGACCTGGCGGTCGGGGTCGAGAACGACGTGACCAGCGCCGTCGTACACCAACCCGATCGGCAAGGGCATCTCCAGCTCACCTCGGCGTGCCTTGTTCAGGATGCCACCTTGCAGGCGTGACTTCAGGATGTGCAGTTCGGCTTCGCTCATCGTGCCCTTCAGACCCAGCAGAAGGCGATCGTTGAAGTGGGACGGGTCGTAGACCCCGTCCTCGTCGAGGATGAGGGTGCGTGACATGGCTGCCAGCTCAAGCAGGCGATGCCAGTCGGCGTTGTTGCGTGCCAGGCGTGAGACCTCCAGCCCCAGCACGATGCCGGCGTGGCCGAGCGCAACCTCGGTGACGAGACTCTGGAAGCCGTCGCGGTCGCGTGCCTGCGCACCGGACAGGCCCAGGTCGCTGTCGATCACGTGCTCCAGCGGCCAGCCCAGCGCCACCGCACGCTCGCGCAACGCGTATTGGCGCTTGGTGCTCTCCGTGTTCTCGAACACCTGGCGCAACGAGGATTGCCGCACGTACAGGAACGCATCACGGCGCAAGTGGTCGGCGTCGACCTTCAGGGCAGAATCACTGGGCATGAAGTACCTCTAACTGGGTCGCCAGCACCATGTCGGCCAGCAGGCGCACGAGCTGGCGATCGAGCGTGCCGGTGGGTGCCGCCGATGTCGGCGGCGCGATCACTGAAGATGTCGAGGGTGCCGCGGTGGCGCGCAACACCCGCAGGCCGTGCCACATGCCGTGGAAGATGATTGCGCCCAGAGCGTCTGGACGGCCTCGACCGGCCACTACGTCGGCGCGAATGCACTCGTAGGCCGCGGCCGCATCGCTGGGCAGACTCGACGAGGTGTTCGTCGAAGAAGGTGTCAGCGTTTTTTTTTGCGAGCGATTGCCCGCTCGATGCTGCGTGGGTGCACCTTGACACCCAATTGGGTGTGAACCAGTTTGGCCATCTCGCGTGCGTGCATCGGGCCGCTGCCGGTGTGGTGCGACTCGATGACGTCCATCACCTCGGCGGTGAGCTTGTGGGCTGACTTCGGCCCGCGCGGTTGCGGCAGCAACCCGGCAACGCCGTCGCGCTCGAACGCGGCTTCGGCCTGGTAGAAGGTCGGTCGCGACAGGCCGAACAAGCTGGCCGCCTCGGCCTTGGTGACGCCGTCTTGCCGCGCGTGGCGAAGCATCTCGTACTTGACCTGCACCAGGTCGTTGGCGTCGAAGAACCCGCCGGGGTGGAACCAGTCGGCCTGAACCCGACTGGGCTGCACGTTGAGGATGCCCGCCTCGCGCAATCGGTCGAGCTTGTTGGCAGGCTTGGGCATGGTCGCAGTGGTTCTTGTTGTGTAAATCATAATATGCCGCACTGCATGCAACGTCAAGATGGATTTGCTCCTTCTGATCCAATGAACTTGAATGAATTAGGCCAGTTGAATTTAAGAGGCGTCTACCGGCAGCACCAAGTGCGGCGTTAATACGTTTACACATGCGGCGCAATTTACTTGACACGCTTGCGCCTGCTGTGATGCCGACTCTTGATCTCGCCAACCAGCGCCACGAGCGTCGACAGGTCGTCCGCGCGGAAGAACGACCGCCCGGCTGCAGCATCGGTTCGAGCATCTGGCGGATCAACGTCGGTCCACGCCGCCGGCAGTGAGCGCAGCTGACCATGGGCGTCGAAGAACATGACGCGGTCCTCGCCCCAGTTCTGCTTGCGAGTGGCAAGCACCAGGCGCCGACCCTTCCACGGATGGAAAGGGTGCGTGACTTCGACCTCTATGGACGCTCCAGACGCTGCATCACGTGCAGTTCTGGACCTACGAGAAACGCAAAGCCGAAAGCTCGATAGAGGCGGTGCCTCCAAGCCCTCCGGGCGTCATGATCGCGTTGCGGACGAAGAAGTCTCTCGTGCTGATGGTGGAGTACGTCAAGACCTGGGAACCTGGCCAAAGTCGCCTTCTGCTGCTAGCGTCACGCGAATGGAGGAAAACGAACCCAGCCGCTTCACAACTGGTGGCCTTGCTGTTTCTGTTCACCCTTCACAGCCCTCCTTGGGATTTCGTAATTGAGTTTCCAGACCTTCTTCCTGCCACCTGGCCGCCCGCGCTGGAGCCATTGCGGAAGGGCTGCCTGACGAGCTGGAGTCAGGTCGTTCGAACAGACGGGACCAGCGATGCAACGATGAGAAAGAGCATGCTTTCGATGCTGGAACAGCGCTATTCGAAACCTGCACCGGAGCAGGGCCTGTTCGCCGGCATGCTCCCGGCGGACGTGTTCGCCGTGCTTCGCTCCGCGATGATGCAGTTGTAGCCGGGTTGTCGCTTCAGCTTTCCTGAAACCGTCCGGCATGGCCGCGTCAGGCAAGTCAATATCGCTGCCGTCCGGCAGCCCCTGTCACGGGGCAGGGGGCCGCTGCCGGGATAATGAAGGCATGTTCTTATTGAGATCCCGCCTCGCCTTTCCGGCGAAGGCCACGTCCCACTTCCGATGAGCCAGGAACCCTGTCGTATCGTCCTCGGTGAGCGTTGGACCGCCTTCGCCCAGGAAAGAGAGGGCATGCACATGCTGGGGACCGTCCAGCGGGGCATGCAGATCGGCGCACTTGCGAGGTTGGCGGACGGCACCTATGCCCAGGTCAACGGCGATGTCGTCGAGGTCATCAACAAGAGCCGGATCGAGTTCGCCCTGCGTGCGGCGACGGGGACTCGGCCCGGCGAGCCGATCGTGAATCTCCGCCGCCCGCCGGCGTCGGCGGTGCCGGTCGTGATCAAGAAGCGCCGGCGGATCGTGCTGCCGCCTGAGGCTTAGATTCGCATCGGCATTGCCGCGGAGCTGGATGCAATTGCCATGGGGCGCCGTGACCACTGTGCTTGAAGTCCGAAGTGTCTAACCCTCAAGAGACAACGATACCATCGAGATGTTCGAGCGGAATCAGCACAGTGCAGCACAGCCACAACGTCGCCCCACGCCAGCCGCGCAAGGGCGTCTATTCGTTCAAAAGGCTTGGTGCGCGTCCGCCCTGCTCCAGATCCCGGGGCGCTCCATCCTGCTTGAGATCTGGCGGCGTTCCGTTCTGCTGGAGTTCGACGTATTCGTCTCCTCGCCTGGATTGAGCCGCGCCCTCGCTGTAGTCTCGGTCGTCCCTCAGTGTTTGCGGACCGGCCCCCCTTGGTGTCGTGACCTCTTCCATCTTGCGCGGGTTCTCCACAATAGATGAGAGGCCTTGGGCTCCCGGCCGCTCGACCAGCTGCTCCGGTGACGCGCCTTCCGTGTGTACCAGTATCAGCAATGGATAGAGCGCTTGGATGATCATCCCGGCTATGAGGTTTCCCAGCACACTTTGCGTCGTTTCGTCGCTGTCCTTGAGCAAGTCGCTCAGGACGAACAGCAGCGCCAGAAGAATGAACCACACGTTCTGGCGCGCGGTGTCGGTGACGAGAATCGGCCTTTCAAGGCGCTGAATCACATCACGCCACGACGGCACGCTGGTGGGGAGGAAAGTGAGCCGGATGCGCACTCCCTCGGTGTCATCTGCTCGTTTCTGTGCGGTGCGTTCGATCCATTTCTGTGTGAGTTGAGATGGAAGAATGCCGGGCTCCTCCTTTCTGATCGAGGCGAGGGTGTCTTTTTCGACGCGCGTAACAATCGGAAGCGGAAGATAGAGACGCTGGAATTCGTACACGAATTTCTCTTGCACGATTTGTTGCCGCTTCTCCTCATCCTCCTTCAGTTCCGGGTGCCGCCGGAGTTTTCTATCTATCGCTCTATCGAAAGTGGTGAAATCCCGCGTGTCCTGGATGTCGGTTCCGAGACTGGACATCGGGCGCAGCCTCGCGGGCCGCAAGTCAATTTGATCGTCAAGTTCATGTCGTAGGTTTTCTATTGTATTCAGGAGTTCCACGGTATCAGGTTCATCGAGTTCCTTGAATTCATCGGATTCCTCAGGTCCTCCGTCAGATTCCTCGAGTCCATCGTGGGATTCCTCGAGTCCATCGTCGGATTCATGAGAATTACTGAGTGCACGCGCATTGAAACTACTTAATTCATTGGAGATTTCATTGACTTCGCCGGCTTTGGCGAGTCTGATTCGCTCCTTATATCCCTTCAGAATTTCCCGCTCCAGCTGTTTCAGGAGGCGTCGATCCCGCTCGACGTCCAGTCGCAGGTTTTCCAGGTAGTTGAGTTGGGCGTCATCGAGTTTGTTCTTATTAATATTCATTCGCCTCAGTTCTATTATTTTTCTGTAGACGCCTAGATCCTGCTCGAGGCCTCGGATTTGCTCAATTTCTGCGCCACTGAGATCCGTTTGACGCAGCAAGCCTTGGAGCCTCCCGGTCTTCTCGTACAGATGAAGCTCTTTCAGGATATTGTCCAGGTATTGCTTGTGCGCATCATCAAGCTTTTTTCGGTCCTGCCGTTGCATCCGCTTCAGTTCTCGCTGATATAAGTCCAAATTAAATTTGGAGATCAATTGCTGCCGACGGTCCGGTGGAACAAGCAGCAGATTTCTGGCAAACTCGCCCAGCTCATTCATGTACTGCGCATGAACGGTTTCGTCCTGGATGTTGCGTGCTTCTTTCAGAAGATATTTTCTGTTTTCGAAAAATTTCAACCAACTGGGCAATACCAGGTCATCCTTGAATTCCAAGCTGCCGTTCACTAGCGAATGGGCCGCGGAGTCCGAAAAATTCCACTGGGCGGCAGCAATAAGCTCCGGTGGCATGGTCTCATTGCCGGTCGCGCGAGGAAGGCCGTGAGCACCCGAACGGGGAGCTCCGACGTCCATGACCATTCCGCCAAGCCATTGAAAAAAGCCAAAGATCGTTCCCGATGCGACTACGCCGAGCGGCGGGAGCGATCGTAGGTTGTCCTGGAGCGGAAGCATCCAGTTGCATAGATCGCGCGCGAAGTTGCCGGCAATGACCCGTGGCAATGCGCGGCCAAGCGAGTCCAGCTTCCCCGCCTCGTAGCACGCCAGGAGCACGCCCAGGTTCAGGATGCCGAAGGCCAGGCGACAAAGGATGCTGGTGTGGTTGACCGTACCCCGCATGACCGATACGAGGCCGCCGATCAAATTCATGGCGGGTGCGATGGCAATCGCCGCAATGCCCAGGATCTTCAGCATCGCTTCGTGGCCACCGAGCTCGTTGAGTTTGCTCAGCTCGAAGTCGATCGCGTGGCGCATGAGCGTGCAGATCGCCACGAAGATGCCGGTCCGCAGTTCCACATTGATGACGTTGGCGGCCCATCGGCCGGCGTCACTGGTGCATTCGTTGCGGAAGACTGCGCCGAGAAAGTCGATCAGCACGAAGCGCCGCTGCTGCTGAGCATCGGGCGTGTCTCCTGGATGTTCCGCCACGGCCGCATCCATGCATGCCATCAGGTGTTCGAGGTCGGCGGTCAGGGCGTCGTCCCCATCGGGTGAATCATCCGAAATGTCGCTCCTTTCGGAATCGATGAGGCCGGTTGCGCGCTCGATGATGGTGTCTGCTGCCTGGACGGCCTCCCGAGGCATTTTCTTCCGCGCTTTCTTGAGCGTGCGAGGCACGTCCATCTCGGAAATGCGAGCAATCAGCGGCAATGTCGACGACCGCCCGGTCTCGGCCAGAGCAGGGCGCGGAGGCGCCAGATGGTCGATCAATCGCCCCTGGATCTCGCTGATCTTGATTGAACGGACATCGAGCCGTAGCGCTGGGGTTTGCTTGTCAGGAGCCGGGGACTTGGGATTCGGCTTCTCTACCCTCGGCGTTGCATAGGGCGACACGGAACCGCTGCTTCGCTGCATCTGGCGACCTTCCTGTTTGATTGGGGAAGGCGATGTCTAACCAAAACTGGCGACGCAGTCAAAAATTGTCACAAAATTGTCGCAAATCGGAGGCGCGCGCTGTCTCGCGCCCCGCATGCACGCTCAGCCCTCGCGCGCCACCGGATGCTGCGCCAACGCCTCCAGCGCCAGCACCAGCGCCGAATGATCGTCCTGCCCATGCCCCAGCGCCGCGCAGGCATTCATCAGCTGCGCCGCGCCGGCCGTCTGCGGCAGCGCCACGCCCAGCGCGCGCGCACTCTGCATCGCCAGGTTCAAATCCTTCTGGTGCAGCGCAATGCGAAAGCCCGGCGCAAACGTGCGCTTGATCATCCGTTCTCCATGCACTTCGAGGATGCGCGAGGAGGCGAAGCCGCCCATCAGCGCCTGCCGCACCTTCGCCGGATCGGCACCGGCCTTGCTGGCGAACACCAGCGCCTCGCCGACGGCCGCGATGTTGAGCGCCACGATGATCTGGTTGGCCACCTTGCACACCTGGCCGTCGCCGGCGGCGCCGACGAGCGTCACGTTCTTGCCCATCTTTTCGAGCAGGGGCCGCACGCGGCCGAAGACGCCTTCGTCGCCGCCGCACATGATGGTCAGGCTGGCCGCCTTGGCACCCACCTCGCCGCCCGAGACCGGGGCGTCGACGTAGCCGCAGCCCAGTTCCCCGATGCGCTTGGCAAAGCCCTTGGTCGCGATTGGGTCGATGGAGCTGCAGTCCACCACCGTCTTGCCCTTGGTCAGTGCGGAGGCCACGCCGTTCTCGCCGAACAGCACCTTCTCGACATCGGGCGTGTCGGGGACCATGACGAAGATCACATCGGCCTGCTTCGTCACCTCGGCGGCCGTGTTGCACACGGTGGCGCGCGAGGTGAAGGGCTCGGGCACCGGGCCCTGCGTGTTGACGAAGAGCGTGTGGCCGGCGTCGAGCAGGTGGCCGGCCATGGGTGCGCCCATGATGCCGAGGCCGATGAAACCGATCTTCTGGGATGCCGTGGTGGACATGCGATGAATTCCTTCTCTTGTCTGTCTGTGTGTGTCGTTACTGCGTGAGGGCGGTGCACCAGCCGAGACCGTCGACCGTGGTGCCGCGCGGCTTGTACTCGCATCCGATCCAGCCGGTGTAGCCGGCGGCATCGATGTGCTTGAAGAGCCAGGGGTAGTTGATCTCCCCCGTGCCGGGCTCGCCGCGGCCCGGGTTGTCGGCCAGCTGGATGTGGCCGATGCGGGCCATGTTCTTGCTCATCGTGGCGGCCAGCTCGCCTTCCATGCGCTGCGCGTGGTAGATGTCGTACTGCAGCAGCAGGTTGGTCGAACCCACCTCGTCGATGATGGCCAGCGCCTGGTCGGTGCGGGTTAGGAAGAAGCCGGGAATGTCGAAGTGGTTGATCGGCTCGATCAGCAGCATGATCCCCGCGGTCTGCAGTTCCCTGGCGGCGAAGCGCAGGTTCTCGACGGCCACCTTGCGCGCCTCCCCGGCGCTCACGCCGTCCGGCAGCTTGCCGAGCAGGCAATTGAGCTTGGGGCAGCCCAGCGCCGTGGCGTAGTCGATTGCCATGCCCACGCCCTCGCGGAACTCGCCCACGCGGTCGGGGTGGCAGGCGATGCCGCGCTCGCCCGTCTCCCAGTTGCCCGCGGGCAGGTTGTGCAGCACCTGCTGCAGGCCGTTGGCGCGCAGCGCGGCGGTGAGCTCCTTCTTGTCGAAGGCGTAGGGGAACAGATACTCGACGGCCTTGAAGCCCGCCTTGGCAGCGGCCTCGAAGCGCTGCATGAAAGGCAGTTCGGTGAAGAGCATCGTCAGGTTGGCTGCGAAACGCGGCATCTTGTTTGTCTCCTCGGAATCAGTCCAGCATCGCGGCGGCGACGGAGCTGGGTGCGTCGGCAAGGCTCTCGGCCAGTGCCTCGAACTCGTTGATGGCGTCGATCTCCGTGCCCATCGCGATGTTGGTCACGCGCTCGAGCATCACCTCGATCACCACCGGCACGCTGAACTCGGCCATCAGCTTCTCGGCGCGCTCGATGGCGGGCTTGATCTCTTCCTGCTTGTAGACGCGGATCGCCTTGCAGCCCAGGCCTTCCACCACCTTCAGGTGGTCGACGCCGTACTCGCGCTCCACGCCGCTCTCTTCGGTGGCGTTGATGTTCTCGAAGCCCAGCTGCACGCAGTAGTCCATCTCGAAGCCGCGCTGCGACTGGCGGATCAGCCCCAGGTAGGAGTTGTTGACCACGATGTGGATGTAGGGCAGCTTGAACTGCGCGCCCACCGCCAGTTCTTCGACCATGAACTGGAAGTCGTAGTCGCCCGAGAGCGCGACGATCCTGCGCGACGGGTCCGCGGCACGCACGCCCAGCGCGGCGGGGATGGTCCAGCCCAGCGGGCCGGCCTGGCCGCAGTTGATCCAGTTGCGCGGGTTGTAGACGTGCAGGAACTGCGCCGCCGCGATCTGCGACAGCCCGATGGTGCTGACGTAGCAGGTCTCGCGCTCGAAGTTGCGGTTCATGCACTGGTAGACGCGCTGCGGCTTCATCGGCACGTCGTCGAAGTTGGTCTTGCGCAGCATGGTCTTCTTGCGCTCGAGGCACTCGCTGGCCCAGTCGCGGCGGCTGGGCAGCTTGCCCTTGGCCTTCATGTCCTCGGCCACTTCGACGAAAAGCTCGAGCGCGGCCTTGGCGTCGGAGACGATGCCGAAGTCGGGCGTGAACACGCGGCCGATCTGCGTGGGCTCGATGTCCACGTGCACGAAGGTGCGGCCCTTGGTGTAGACCTCGACCGAGCCGGTGTGGCGGTTGGCCCAGCGGTTGCCGATGCCCAGCACGAAGTCGGAGGCGAGCATCGTGGCGTTGCCGTAGCGGTGGCTGGTCTGCAGGCCGCACATGCCGGCCATCAGCGGATGGTCGTCGGGGATCGTGCCCCAGCCCATCAGCGTCGGGATCACCGGCACGCCGGTGGCCTCGGCGAAGCGCACCAGCAGGTCGCTGGCGTTGGCGTTGATGATGCCGCCGCCGGCCACGATCAGCGGGCGCTCGGCCGCGTTCAGCATGGCGATGGCCTTCTCGATCTGGGCGCGGCTGGCGGCCGGCTTGTAGGGCGTGAGCGGCTGGTAGGTCTCGATGTCGAACTCGATCTGCGCCATCTGCACGTCGAAGGGCAGGTCGATCAGCACCGGGCCCGGGCGGCCCGAGCGCATCAGGTGGAAGGCCTGCTGGAACACCTGCGGCACCTGGCCCGGCTCGCGCACCGTGACCGACCACTTGGTGACCGGCTTCGAGATGGACTCGATGTCCACCGCCTGGAAGTCCTCCTTGTAGAGGCGGGCGCGCGGCGCCTGGCCGGTGATGCAGAGGATTGGGATCGAATCGGCCCAGGCCGAGTACAGCCCGGTGATCATGTCGGTGCCGGCCGGCCCCGAGGTGCCGATGCACACGCCGATGTTGCCGGCCACCGCGCGGGTGTAGCCCTCGGCCATGTGCGAGGCGCCCTCGACGTGGCGCGCCAGGATGTGGCCGATGGTGCCTTGCTTGCGCAGTGCCGAGTAGAGCGGATTGATGGCGGCGCCGGGCACGCCGAAGGCCTGCGTGACGCCTTCTTTTTCCATCACCAGAACGGCGGCCTGGGCCGCGGACATCTTTGCCATTTAAGTCTCCTTGGGAATGCCTTGACTGTAGGAATTCGAGGGCTTCGGCAGAAGGCGGCGCAGGGCCATAAAACCTATTCCAGCGTGGAATAAGTGACTACGATCTGCGGCATGGACCGACTGCTTGCAATGGAAATGTTCGTTCGCGTGGTGGAGACCGGCAGCTTCTCCAAGGCCGCGCGCGAGTTCAACACCACCCAGCCCACCGTGACCAAGCAGGTCGCGGCCACCGAGGCGCGGCTGAAGGTGCGGCTGCTCAACCGCAACACGCGCGGCGTGAGCCTGACCGAATCGGGCTCGCTCTACTACGAGAAGTGCAAGTCCATCGTTCACGAGGCCGAGGAGGCCGAGCAGGTGGTGCGGCGGCGCGAGTCGCAGGCGCAGGGCCTGCTGCGCATCGGCACCTCGGTCGCCTTCGGCCGGCGGGTGGTGGTGCCGCTGGCGCTGGAGTACATGGCGCGCCACCCGCAGGTGCAGGTCGACCTGAGCTTCGAGGACCGCTACGTGGACCTCATCGCCCAGGGCATCGACGTCGCGGTGCGCATGGGCAAGCTGGCCGATTCATCGCTGGGCGCGCGCTTCCTCGGCATGAACCCCTGGGTCATGGTGGCGGCGCCGGACTACCTGAAGAGCCACGGCACGCCCAAGCGCGCCCAGGACCTGAGCGCGCATGTGGCGTTGATCTACAGCAGCGTGGTGGGCGACGACGTCTGGCGCATGCACACGCCCAAAGGAGAGCCTGTGACCGTGCCGGTCTCCGGCCGGCTGCGCTCCAATAATGTCTCGGCCGTGCTGGCCGCGGCGCGCGAGGGGCTGGGCATCGCGCTGATGCCGCGCTACGTGGCCAGCGATTCGTTGGCCGCGGGGAAGGTGGTGGAAGTGCTGCAGGGGCATGCGCTGCCGGAGCAGGAGATCCACGCGGTCTTTCCGTCGCCCAAGCTGGTGCCGGGGAAGGTGTCGAGCTTCGTGGCTTTCCTGCAGGGGAGGTTCGGGGAAGGGTGGTGGGAGCGGTAGCCTCCGCTTTCGGCTTCTTTGTATTGCAAATGCAATACACTGATTCGATGAAGAGCACAACGATCCCATCGGTACGGATAGAGCCGGAATTTCGAGACCAGATCGAGCGCGTCCTTGGCGAGGGCGAATCCCTGTCGCAGTTTGTCGAGGCGGCGGTCCGTGCATCAGTGCACCGGCGCCAGGATCAATCCGAGTTCGTCGCGCGCGGCCTGAGTTCGCTGGCGCGCGCGAAGAAGTCCGGCGAATACTTCGATGCAGACGAAGTCATGCGCCGCCTGCGCCAGAAGCTCAGCGCGGCAAAGGCATCGTCTAGGAAGTGAGCTACCGTGTCCGCTTTACCCGTGAAGCTGCCAAAGATCTCGAGCGACTGTATGACTTCGTGATCGACCGGGAGCTCGAGCGCGGCGGGGATTTGACACTTGCCGAGCGAGCCATCGAGGCGATCGAGAATGGCGTCGCGACGCTGAGCTTTTCGCCCTTCACCTGCCGCAAGGCGGGGGACAGCCCATTCATTCGCGAGTTGGTAATTCCCTTTGGCGCCAGCGGCTACGTCGCGCTCTTCGAGATCGAGTCGAGTGATTCAATCGCCATCGCGGCTGTGAGGCATCAGCGCGAGGATGACTATCACTGACCGCGCGCCGAACGCAGAACGGCCGGACCCGGTCCCCCGCGCATAAAGTCTTCGCGCTACGTCGCCGCGCCCGACAATCGCTGTGCCGGCCGCCGCAGGGTCGAATCGAAGGGGTGGATCTTCGGGCCAATCGCCTCGGCTTCCCGCTTGAGCAGCGATACCACGGTGGGCATGCGCTCGGGGTTCAGGCGGTCGGAGATGGTGCCCACGCTGAGGGCGGCCACGGCCCGGCCCTCGCGGTCGAGGATCGGCACCGCGACGCCGGCCATGCCTTCGAGCAGGCCGGTGTTGCGCCCGGCGTAGCCCGACTTGCGCACCTGCTCGATCTCGGTGCGCAGGTACACCTCGTCGAAGACGCCGTACTCGCGCACCCGCGAGAGGTTGAAGCGGATCACCTCCTCGCGCTCGGCCTCGGGCAGGAAGGCGAGGATGGCCATGGCACCTTGCCCCACGCCGAGCGCGATGCGCCCGCCGATGTCGCCGCTGAAGGAGCGGATGGGGAAGGGGCCTTCGCTGCGGTCCAGGCAGACCGCGTCGAAGCCGCTGCGCACCAGCAGGAAGATCGTGTCGCCCAAGCTGCCGCACAGGCGCAGCAGGGCGGGCCGGCACAGGGTGCGCAGGTCGCCCGGATTGCCGGCGCGCGCGGCCAGCGCGAAGAAGTCGACGCCCAGGCGGTAGAGCTTGCTGAGTGGGTCTTGCTCGACCACGCCCTCCGCCATCAGCGACTGCAGCAGCCGGTGCACCGTGGCCTGCGTCAAGCCGACGCTCTTTGCCAGCTGGGTGACGCGGCTGCCCTCGGATGGGGCATCCGCCAGCGCACGGATCAGGGCGAACAGGCGGGGCACGGCGCCGGTGGCGGTTTCGGAGGGGGTCATGATCTTGCTCTTCGAAATCTTCCGCGCACTATACCGCCATGAAATTCCATTGGACGGAATAATTTGAAGAAAAAGTCCGTTTAATGGAATACCCTGCGCGAGATGGCTTGCTTGTTGCAATAGAGTGGAACGCACCGGCCGGCACTGAAAGACAGCGCGGCCGGCCCCGCTTCGGTGGCGAGCCGATACCGGCCGCCGCTCTCGAACCAGGAGTGCCCCATGTCATTTCTCAGCCTGCGCGACGTGAGCAAGTTCTACGGCAGCACTTGCGCCGTCTCGGCCATGAACCTGTCGGTGGAGCAGGGCGAGTTCGTCTCGCTGCTCGGCCCCTCGGGCTGCGGCAAGACCACCACGCTGCAGATGGTGGCCGGCTTCGAGCCGGTGAGCAGCGGCACCATCACCCTGGCCGGGCGCGACATCACGCGGGCCAAGGCCAACACCCGCGGCCTGGGCATCGTGTTCCAGAGCTACGCGCTGTTCCCGCACATGACGGTGGCCGACAACGTGAGCTTCGGCCTGGAGATGCGCAGGCTCCCGCGCGCCGAGCGGCAGGAGCGGGTGCGCAGGGCGCTGTCGCTGGTGCATCTCGATGCGCATGCGCAGCGCTACCCGCGCGAGCTCTCCGGCGGCCAGCGCCAGCGCGTGGCCCTGGCGCGTGCGCTGGTCATCGAGCCGCCGGTGCTGCTGCTGGACGAGCCGCTGTCCAACCTCGATGCCAAGCTGCGCGAGGAGATGCAGTTCGAGCTGCGCCAGATCCAGCGCAAGGTCGGCACCACCACGGTAATGGTCACGCACGACCAGAGCGAGGCCATGTCGGTGAGCGACCGCGTGGTCGTGATGCAGGCCGGCGTGGTGACGCAGGTCGACGAGCCGCAGCGCGTGTACGAGCATCCGCGCACGCGCTTCATCTCCACCTTCGTGGGCAAGGCCAACCTGCTGGATGCGCGCGTGGGGGAGGTCGGCGCCCGCGTGGGCGTCGCGCTGGGTGGCCTGCGCCTCGATGTCGCGGTCGACAACCCGGCCGACTTCTCGTCCGGCACCACCGCGCTGTTCAGCGTGCGCCCCGAGAAGCTGCAGTTGCGGCCCTGCGGACAGGGCCGGATGGACGGCGAGGTGCAGGAGCGCTTCTTCCTCGGCAGCCAATGGCTCTACCGCCTCTCGACCGATGCCGGCGACTGGACCGTGCTCTGCCCGAACGACGGGCGCGAATCGCTGGCCGTGGGCGAGGCCGCGGCCATCGACTGGCCCGACCACTGCGCGCGCCTCCTGCCGGGCGAGGTGCCGGCGGCGCAGGAGGCGTTGGCATGAGTGCCGGTCTGGCGGCCACGCCGATGCCTTCGGCCATGCCCGCACCTGCTCCCGCGCGCAACGCGGTGCCCTGGCTGCTCACCGCGCCGGCCTTCGTCCTGTTCGCGACGCTGCTGCTCGCCCCGCTGCTGCTGACCGCCGTGCTGTCCTTCAACGTCTACGACGCCGCCACCGGCGTCAAGGCCGGCCAGTACACGCTCGAGCACTACGCGCACGTCTTCAGCGACGACTACTACCTCGCCATCTTCTGGCGCACCTTCTGGATTTCGATGTTGGTCACGCTGATCTGCGTGGCCGTCGGTGCGCCCGAGGCCTACGTGCTCAGCCGCATGCGCAACCCGTGGCGCGCCGTGCTGCTGCTGGTGGTGCTGGCGCCGCTGCTGGTCTCGGTGGTGGTGCGGGCATTCGGCTGGAGCATGCTGCTGGGCCCCGAGGGGCTGGTCAACGGGCTGCTGCGCGCCCTCGGCATCGGCCCGGTGAAGATGCTCTACACCGAGATCGCCGTGGTGGTGGCGCTGGTGCACGTGATGATGCCCTTCATGGTCATCGCCGTGTGGACCTCGCTGCAGAAGCTCGACGCCGGCGTGGAGAACGCGGCGCTCTCGCTCGGCGCCTCGCCCTTCACCACGCTGCGGCGCGTGGTGCTGCCGCAGGTGATGCCGGGGGTGCTCTCCGGCAGCCTGATCGTGTTCGGCCTGAGCGCGAGCTCCTTCGCCATCCCGGGCCTGCTCGGCGGCCGGCGGCTGAAGATGGTCGCCACCGTGGTCTACGACGAGTACCTGCACGAGCTCAACTGGCCGCTCGGCGCCACCGTGGCGCTGGTGCTGCTGGCGGCCAACCTGGTGATCATGCTCAGCCTCAACCGAATGGTCGAAGGCCGCTACAAGAAAGCGCTGGGGTGACCGGAATGCGCAACAACGGACCCATCGCCCTCGCGTTCAACGCGCTCGTCATCGGCTTCATGCTGGCACCGCTGCTGGTGGTGTGCGTGGTGGCCTTCACGCCGCACAACACGCTCACCATCCCGACCACCGAGTTCTCGCTGCGCTGGTTCCGCGCGGTGTTCGCGCATTCGGACTTCGTGTCCTCGTTCTGGAACAGCCTGCGGCTGGCGCTGTGCTCGGCGACGCTGTCCACCGTGCTCGCGGTGCCGGCGGCCATCGCCATCACGCGCCATCGCTTTCCGGGGCGGGACTTCCTCAACGCGCTGTTTCTGTCGCCGCTCATCATTCCGCACCTGGTGCTGGGCGTGGCCATGCTGCGCATGTTCGCGCTGGTCGGCGGCACCGGCAGCTTCGGCTGGCTGGTGCTGGCGCACACGGTGATCGTCACGCCCTACACGCTGCGGCTGGTGCTGGCGGCGCTGGTGGGCTTCGACCGCAGCGCGGAGCAGGCCGCACTGTCGCTCGGCGCCAGCCAGGCCACGGTGTTCCGGCGCATCACGCTGCCGATGATCCTGCCGGGCGTCACCGGCGGCTGGATGCTGGGCTTCATCAACAGCTTCGACGAGGTCACGATGTCCATCTTCGTCACTGCGCCCTCGACGGTGACGCTGCCGGTGCGCATGTACATGTACGCGACGGAGTCCATCGACCCGCTGATGGCCGCCGTCTCGGCCCTGATGATCGCCGTCACGGCGGCCGCGATGCTGCTGCTCGACCGGGTGTACGGGCTGGACCGCGTTCTGGTGGGCCGCGCATGACGTCGACAAGCCGAACCCCGGCGGCCGCGCCGCTGCTGCATCGCGTGGCCGAGACGGCCCGCGACCCGATCCCCTTCACGCTCGACGGCGTGGCCTGCACCGCGCTGGCGGGCGATACCGTGCTCACCGCGGTGCTGACCCACGCCGGCCATCTGCGCCGCAACGAGTTCAGCGGCGCCCCGCGCGCCGGCTTCTGCATGATGGGCGCCTGCCAGGACTGCTGGGTGCAGACGGGGGAGGGTGCGCGCCTGCGGGCCTGCTCGACCTTCGTGCAGGCCGGCATGAGCCTGGTCACTGAGGTGGCCGCATGAACGGCGTGGAAGGCGTGAACGGCATGACGCGGGAAGCACCCCCGCCGGTGATCGTCGGCGCCGGCCCGGCCGGCGTGCGCGCCGCGCAGACGCTGGCGGCCCACGGCCTGCGGCCGGTCGTCATCGACGAGGCCGCGCGCGCCGGCGGGCAGGTCTATCGGCGCCAGCCGCCGCAGTTCGGCCGCAGCAGCCGCACGCTGTACGGCTTCGAGGCCGAGCGCGCCGACGCGCTGCACCAGGCCTTCGACGCGCTGCGCGGGCAGGTCGAGCACCAACCCGACAGCCTCGCGTGGAACGTGCAGGACAACCGGCTCGACGTGCTGCACGGTCCCACCCAGCGCACGCGCCGCGTGCCCTTCGACGGGCTGATCGTCGCCACCGGCGCGACCGACCGCGTGCTGCCGGTGCCGGGCTGGACGCTGCCCGGCGTCTACACGCTGGGCGGCGCGCAAGTGGCCCTGAAGTTCCAGGGCTGCGCGATCGGCCAGCGCGTGGTGTTCATGGGCACCGGGCCCTTGCTCTACCTAGTCGCCTACCAGTACGCCAAGGCCGGCGCGCGGGTCGCGGCCGTGCTCGACACCGCGCGTTTCGCGGACCAGTGCGCCGCGCTGCCGGCCATGGCCACGCAGCCCGCCGTGCTGCTCAAGGGCCTCTACTACGTCGCTTGGCTGCGCACCCATGGCGTCGCGCTGCACGGCGGCGTGCGGCCATTGCGCGTGCTGGGCAAGGATCGGGTCGAAGGCGTCGCCTGGCACGACGGCCATGCCGAGCGCACGCTCGAGGCCGACGCGGTGGGCTTCGGCTACGCCTTGCGCTCCGAGACGCAGCTGGCGGACCTGCTCGGCTGCCGCTTTGCCTACGCGCCGCTGCACCGCGCGCACCTGCCCGAGCGCGATGCCGCCGGCCGCAGCAGCGTGGCGGGCGTCTACCTGGCGGGCGATGGCGCCGGCATCCTGGGCGCCGATGCCGCCGAATGGGCCGGCGAGCGCGCCGCGCTGGCGCTGCTGCAGGACCGCGGCGTGCCGGTCGATGCCGCGCGCGCGCAGTCGCTCGAGCGCAAGCTGGCGCGCATCGCGGGCTTTCGCGCGGGCCTGGAGCGGGCCTTTCCCTTCCCGCAGGACTGGGCTTCGCACGCGCCGGACGAGCTGGTCGTCTGCCGCTGCGAGAACGTCACGGCCGGCACCTTGCGCCAGACCGTGCGCGAGGCGGGCGCCGACGAGATCAACCGCCTGAAGGCCCTGTGCCGCGTCGGCATGGGCCGCTGCCAGGGCCGCATGTGCGGCGTGGCGGCGGCCGAGCTGCTGGCGCATGCCAGCGGCCGGCCACTGCCGCAGGTCGGGCGGTTGCGCGGCCAGGCGCCCATCAAGCCGATCCCGATGCAGCTGGCCGCCGCGCAGGAGGGCCTGCCCTCATGACGCGGCGCATCGACTGCGACGTGGCCATCGTCGGCGGCGGCATCGTCGGCGCCTCCGCGGCGCTGGCACTGCGCCGCATGGGCCGGCAGGTGATGCTGCTGGAGCGCGACCTGTGCGGCTCGCGTTCCAGCGGCGTGAACTTCGGCGGCGTGCGCCGGCAGGGCCGGCCGATCAGCCAGTTGCCGCTCGCGCAACGCGCGCACCGCATCTGGGGCGAGCTGGCCAGGACCATCGGCACCGACGGCGAGTACCTTCGCTCGGGCCATTTCAAGATCGCGCGCAGCGAGGCCGACCTCGCCGCGCTGGAGCACTACCGCGCACAGACCCGCGAGTTCGACCTCGGCCTCGAGATGATCAGCGGCGCGCGCTTGCGCGAGCGTTCTTCGTGGCTGGGCGCGAAGGCCCTGGGCGGCTCCTTCTGCCCGGAGGATGGCCAGGCCAACCCGCGCCTGGTGTCGCCGGCCTTCGCGCGCGCCGCCGAGCGCGCCGGCGCGCAGGTGCTGGAGCGCACGCGCGTCGACGGGGCGGCGCACGACGGCCAGCGCTTCGTACTGCGAAGCATCGCGGCGGGCCTGGAAGTGCGCGCGCCGGTGCTGCTCAATTGCGCCGGCGCCTGGGCCGGCCCGCTGGCCGCGCAGTTCGGCGACGCGCTGCCGCTGCGCGCCGGCCATCCCGCCATGGCCGTGACCGAGCCGCTGCCGGTCTTCATGGACTGGAGCCTGGGCGTCGAAGGCGGCGGCATCTACTGTCGGCAGGTGGCACGCGGCAACGTCGTGATGGGCGGCGGCGCAGGCTTCGCGCTCGACGACGAGCGCGCCCGCGTGGAGCGCGACTCCATCGACGGCATCAGCCGCCAGGCCATCGAGCTGCTGCCCGCGCTGCGCCATGCCCACATCATCCGCACCTGGAGCGGCACCGAGGGCTACCTGCCCGACCGCCAGCCGGTGCTCGGCGAAAGCCCGCGCAGGCCGGGCCTGATCCACGGCTTCGGCTTTGCCGGCGCCGGCTTCCAGATCGGCCCCGCCGCCGGCGAGGTGCTGGCCGAGCTGGCTTGCTATGGCCGCAGCAGCACGCCCATCGAGGCCTTCGCGGTCGACCGCTTCGAGCGCGCTCTCGAAGCCTCGCCCGCGAACGCGCCCAACCCTTCACCCCGTCCCCAACCCACCTCCGTCGTTCGCTGAAAGGAAGAGCCCATGAACCGCTCCAAGATTTCCCTCGCCGCCGCGCTCGCGGCCTTGCTCGCCGCAGGCACCGCCTTCGCCCAGTCCAAGACGATCTACATCGGCATGAACGGCGGCACCTTCGAGAAAACGTACACCCAGTACGTCTTCCCCGAGTTCGAGAAGCAGACCGGCGCCAAGGTGGTGGTGGTGCCGGGCACCTCCTCCGACATCCTGGCCAAGGCGCAGGCCAACAAGGACAGGCCGCAGATGCACGTGATGTTCCTCGACGACGGCATCATGTACCGCGCGATCGGCATGGGCCTGTGCGAGAAGCAGCGCCCCAGCGCGGCGCTCGACGCGCTCTATCCCGCGGCCCGCTTCAAGGGCGACATAGCCAGCGGCGTGAGCCTGGGCATGACCGGGCTGGCCTACAACAAGAAGATGTTCACCGACAAGGGCTGGGCCGCGCCCACTTCGTGGATGGACCTGGCCGACCCGAAGTACAAGGGCAAGGTGGTGTTCCAGTCGATGCCTTCTTCCTCCTTCGGCCTGCACGGCTTCTTGATGTTCAACCGCATCCAGGGCGGCAACGACAAGAACGTCGACCCCGGCTTCAACGCCTGGGCCAAGACCATCGGGCCGAACGTGCTGGAGTACATCCCGAGCTCCGCCAAGCTGTCGGAGATGGTGCAGACCGGCGAGGCCGCGATCTTCCCGCTCACGCCCACCGCGGTGGCGGCCCTCAAGGAGAAGGGCATCCCGGTCGAGTACGCGCAGCCCAAGGAGGGCTCGGTGGTGCTCACCGTCGGCCAGTGCGTGATCGCCAACAACAGCGAGCCCGAGCTGGCGCAGAAGCTGGCGGAGTTCCTGCTTAGTCCGCAGGCGCAGGCCGCCGCGCTGCAGTACGGCAGCCAGTTGCCGACCAACCCGAAGACCCCGGCCAGTGGCGACGCCGGCGCGCAGGTCGCGAAGATCAACGAGTGGATGAAGAATGCAGTCACGGTCGACTGGGAAAGCATCAACGCGAACCGCCCCGCCTGGAACGCCCGCTGGAACAAGACGATCGAAAAATGACGCGCAACGGATCGAGACACAAGGACCCGACATGAACGCTCCCGCCCCCCAGACCCACAGCCTGCTCGAACGCCTGGGCGTGCCCGCCGAGGCGCTGCGCGGCGGCCCGCTGGCCGTGCGCTCGCCCATCGACGGCAGTGCGCTGGCCCAGCTCCCGGTGCACACGGCGGACGACGTCTCGCGCATGGTCGGCGAGGCGCAATCCGCCTTCCTGGCCTGGCGCAACGTGCCGGCGCCGCGGCGCGGCGAGCTGATCCGCCTGCTGGGCGAGGAGCTGCGCGCCGAGAAGGAGGCGCTGGGCGCGCTGGTCTCGCTGGAGGCCGGCAAGATCCTCACCGAAGGCCTGGGCGAGGTGCAGGAGATGATCGACATCTGCGACTTCGCGGTCGGCCTGTCGCGCCAACTGCACGGCCTGACCATCGCGTCGGAGCGGCCCGGCCACCGCATGATGGAGAGCTGGCATCCGCTGGGCGTGGTGGGCGTGATCAGCGCCTTCAACTTCCCGGTTGCGGTGTGGTCGTGGAACTTTGCGCTGGCCGTCGTCTGCGGCGATGCGGTGGTGTGGAAGCCGTCCGAGAAAACGCCGCTCACTGCGCTGGCCTGCCAGGCTCTGTTCGAGCGCGCGGCGCAGCGCTTCGGCGCGGAGGCGCCGGCCGGGCTGTCGAGCGTGACGATCGGCCTGCGCGACATCGGCGAGGCGATCGCCCTCGACGCGCGCGTCGCGCTGGTGTCGGCCACCGGCAGCACGCGCATGGGGCGCGAGGTCGGCCCGCGGGTGGCGCAGCGCTTCGGCCGCTGCCTGCTGGAGCTGGGCGGCAACAACGCGGTGGTGGTCACGCCCTCGGCCGATCTCGACCTCGCGGTGCGCGGCATCCTCTTCGCCGCCGCCGGCACGGCCGGGCAGCGCTGCACCACCACCCGCCGGCTGATCGTGCACGAGAGCGTGCGCGAAACCCTGGTCGCGCGCCTGCGCAAGGCCTACGAGAAGCTCCCCATCGGCGATCCGCGCGAGCCCGGCACGCTGGTGGGCCCGCTGATCGACCGTGCGGCCTTCGAGGCCATGCAGTCGGCGCTGGGCGCGGCGGCGCAGGAGGGCGGTAAGGTCCACGGCGGCGAGCGCGCCATCGCCGAGGCCTGGCCCGATGCGTACTACGTGCGCCCGGCCATCATCGAGATGCCGTCGCAGACGGCCACCGTGCGGCACGAGACCTTCGCGCCCATCCTCTACGTGATGGGCTACGAGCGCTTCGAGGACGCGATCGCGATGCACAACGACGTGCCGCAGGGCCTGTCCTCGGCGGTGTTCGGCAACGACCTGCGCGAGACCGAGCAATTCCTGTCGGCGGCCGGATCGGACTGCGGCATTGCCAACGTCAACATCGGCACCTCGGGCGCCGAGATCGGCGGTGCCTTCGGCGGCGAGAAGGAGACCGGGGGCGGGCGCGAGTCGGGCTCGGACGCGTGGCGCAACTACATGCGGCGCGCCACCAACACCATCAACTACTCGCGCTCGCTGCCGCTGGCGCAGGGCGTGCGCTTCGACGTCTGAGGCAGCGCCTCACGGGGTGTGAATGACCCCGCGTTTGCGGGTCGTTCACACTGCGCAGACGGGTCGGCTCGGCACACAATGCACATGCCCGAGAACGCAGGAGATCTCCGCATGAAGCCACCCAAGCCGCCTGCTCCGCCACGCCCGCCCGCGAGCCAGGCCGAAAAAGCGCCACCGGCGCCGGCGGGCGCAGCGCTGACGCCCGAGTGGCTGCGCTGGGTCACCGAGCAGCTGCTGCGCGGCTGCACGCCCGACTCGGTGCTGGCGACCATGACCGCTGCCGGCCTCGACGCGCAAGCCAGCGCGGAGTTGATCGAACAGGTGCCCGGCAACGCGGTCTTCGTCGCCGCCGAAGGCCGGGCGCAGCAGCTGCGCAAGCTCGAGTCCACGCTGGCCAACCTGCAGCTGTTGTGGGAGATCGACCCGATGTACGGCATCGTGGACAAGCGCGTGTCGGTCAGCGAGGACGAATTCATCGAACGCTACGTGCGGGGCTGCCGGCCCCTGGTGCTCACCGGCCATACGCGGGACTGGCCGGCGATGCGGCGCTGGTCGCCGGACTATCTGAAAGAACGCTTCGGCCATCTCGATGTCGAGGTCCAGGCCGAACGCCAGGCGAATCCTCGCTACGAGGAAGACAAGGCCTTGCACCGGCGGAGCGTCCGCCTGGGCGATTTCGTCGACCAGGTGCTGGCCGGCGGCGACACCAACGACTACTACCTCACCGCCAACAACGAAGCCTTGCGGCGGCCCGATTTCGCGCCTCTGCTGGACGACATCGGCAGCCTGCCGCCGTGCTGCGTTCGCGCGGAGCTGGCCGAGCGTTCCTCGTTCTGGTTCGGGCCGGGAGGCACCGTGACCCCCTTGCACCACGACACGCTGATGCTGTTCCACACGCAGGTCGTCGGGCGCAAGCGCTGGCGCCTGATCTCGCCGCTGCAGGGGCAGCGGCTGTACAACACGAACGGCGTCTTCAGCCCCATCGACCTGGATGCGATCGACCTGAGGCAGTTTCCCCTGTTCGAGGGCGTGCGCGTGCTCGAGGTCGTGGTCTGGCCGGGCGAGACGATCTTCCTGCCGCTGGGCTGGTGGCACCAGGTGCGCGCGCTGGACATCAGCTTGTCTTTCTCTTACTCGAACCTGGCTTTGCCGATGGCGAACCAGTTCATCTACTTCGACCCGGTGCCGCGTGCCGTCCCGGATGTTTGATCGAGAGCGCGCCCTGCGGCTGACGCAGGGCGCGCGCTTCCGCGTGTGAAGGCTTGGCTCAGGCGACGCGGCAAGACTTGACGACGAAGGGCGCCGGGTCGGTGCCGAAGAACGCATTGGTGCAGGGCACCGTACCGTTGACCGTCTTCTGCACCCAGCGCGTGTCGGCACCGTATCTCACCACGGTCGGTGCCGAGACGGTGAAGCTTTGTCCCTCGTTGGCGAGGAATGCGCCGGAGGGTGGTGGTGCGGGTGCGGGTGCGGGAGCGGGTGCTGGTGCTGGTGCTGGTGCTGGTGCTGGTGCTGGTGCAGGAGCCGGTGCTGGTGCTGGTGCTGGTGCTGGTGCGGGCGGTGGTGGCGGAGGTGGCGATGCGGTCACCAGCCTGCAGGACTTCACCACGAAGGGCGCCGGGTCAGTGCCGAAGAACGCGTTGGTGCAGGGTACCGTGTCGTTGACCGTCTTCTGCACCCAGCGCGTGTCGGCGCCATAAGCCACCAGGGTCGGGCTCGACACCGTGAAGCTGCCGCCTTCGGTGGCCAGCGTCGCTCCGGACGGCGGCGGCGCGGGCGCAGGCGCAGGCGCAGGGGCGGGTGCAGGCGCGGGCGCGGGCGCGGGTGCAGGTGCAGGTGCGGGAGCAGCCGCTCCCGTGTCCGCCACGCAGGACTTGGTCGCGCCCGGCGCGGGATCGGTGCCGCCGAAGAAGGCCGTGCTGCACGTGCCGGCGCCGGTCACGACCTTGTCGACCCAGCGCGAATCGGCGCCGTAGCTCACCACCGTTGCGCTGGTCATGTTGAAGGCGGCGCCCTGCGCAGCCACGGTGCGGTCGGCGCTCGTCACCTGGCCTCCCGGCGTCACACCGCCGGCTTTGGGCGCCAGCACATGGCAGGTCTTGGCGACGTTCGGTGCCGGATTCATGCCGAAGAACTCGTTCCTGCAACTCACGTTGCCGGTGACGGTCTTCTGCGTCCAGTTCCCGCCGTTGCCGAACTGCACGACCGTGGAGGCCGGCAGGGTGAATGTGTGTCCCTGGTCGCCTACTTTCGTCCAACTGCCCTGCACCTTCAGGATCTTCGCGATGGAAGGCACACCCGCGCTGTCGATCGCGAACAGCATGTAGTAGCCGGCGGGCAGGATGTTCGGGCTCTCGTTGAGGGTGACGTTGACGGTCGAGCTTCCGCCGGCCTGCGTGAAAGGCAGTTCGAGAAAGCGTTGCCCGAAATCGGTCGAATGCGTCACCGAGCCGGTGCGCACCAGCGTGACGCGCTGGATCGCGAGCGGCGAGGCCACGCTGATCTGGAAGTTGGTGCCGAGGGTGAGCTGGGCCGGCGCCGTGTTGATGATCGGACGCGGCGCACGCTGGCCGCTGGTGTTGAAGAGGTAAGGCGGCGAGTAGATCTCGGCATTGAGGTTCACCACCGGCCCGGGCGAGCCCCCGCCGACCGACAGCACGGTGGCATCGGGCAGCAGCATGGCGGTAGAGTGGTACAGGCGCGGCTTCTGCGCTGCGTTGCCGGTGGTCCATTGCCCCGTCGCGGGGTTCCAGATGAGGGCGGTGAACGCGGTGTCGACCAGCTCGTTCTCCTGGGCCGAGCCGCCGGTGACCAGCACCTTGCCGTCGGCCAGCACGGTGGCCGTGCCCCATTCGCGATTGGGCCCGGGGCCTGCGACGGCGTTCACGACCGGCGTGCGGCCGTTGATGTCGACCACCACCGCGCTGCCGTCGTCGGCCACCATCAGCATCTTGCCGCGGTCGAACATGGCCCAGGGCAGCACCCAGTTGAGGAACTTCGGCATCGTGCCGACCGGTCCGAGCGTGGGCGCCTCCGTGTTGATGCTGAACAACTGGTTGCTGCTAGCCACCACCACCCGGCCGTTGGGGGCCAGCACGGCGCGGGGATAGAACCAGTCGCCCGGCCAGTTGGGAATGGCCCCCAGCGTTTGCCAGCCCTGGCCCGGCGTGTAGATCTCGGGCACGCCGGAGCCGGCGCCGCCACCGTCGATGCCCGCCAGCATCAGCGCCCGGCCGTCGGCCAGGGGCACCGCGCTGCCGTACCAGCGCGCATAGGCCATCGGTGGCCCGGCAGTGATGGTGGAGGAGACCGGGTCGTAGAAGTTGACGTCGGCCACGCCGCCGTTGACCTGGTTCGGCGTGATCCCGCGGGTGTCGCCGCCGGCCAGCAGCACCTGCCCGGACGGCAGCACGGTCTGGGCGGTGCAAAAGAGGTCGGTGCGCACGGTGTGCTGCAGCAGGCTGTGGGCGTTGGTGGTCGGGGTCCAGACGTCGTAGTAGAGCTGGGCGCCTTGGGCGCCGCTCGGGTCGGTGCCGTAGCTCATGACCTTGCCGTCGGGCGTCAGCACGGCATGGATGGCATTGATCGGCCAGCTGATGGGCGCCGCCCACTCGCCGCCGGTATTGGCTGCCACGGCGGCCGCCGCGGCCGCGGCCGCGGTGGGCTGGCCGGAGATCCCGGCGCCGCGGTCGATCGGAGCCGGGCGGTCCCGTTCCAGTTCGCGCTGCCGGGCGATGTCAGCGGGCGTCTTGACGGCCTTGCGTGCCATGACGGGCGAGGTCTTGGCTTCGGCGTCGGTGGTAGCGGCTGCGGGTGCCGGGGCATCGGCGGCGCCGGTGGCGGCAGCGGAGGCCATCCCGACTTCAGGCGTCCCTGTAGCGGGGGCCGAGGCATCGGTACCGGTCTTGCCGGCGCCAATGCCTGCGACACCTGAAGCCGTCCCGCCATCGCCTCCACCGCCGCACGCGGTGATCACCAGCGGGGCCCACAGGGCGATCCATCTGAAACCCGAAGCACGTGGGAACGGCGGCAAGGTGTTCGGCATGCTCCCCTCCCAAAAGATGGAAAACGTGGGGGTTATACGCCGGCAACTTCGGAGCGTCGTCTACCAATATGTGTAGATCCAAAGACCTAAGAAATTCCCCTAGGCTGGAACGAACGCCCCGTGCAATCCCAACGGCAAGGCACGCGGCAGGATGGCCTGCGCTACGGGCCCGGCTTTCAGATCGTCGGCCGCGAAGCACGACAGCACCGTCTTCCCCCGCGCCAGGTCGAGCACCGTGCCCAGGACCCACCCCGGCCGCCGCCCGTCGGGCACGAACACATGCTCCTCCACCATCGCCTGCGCTCCGTAGACGAAGCGCTGCGAGCGGCCGGTCTCGACATCCGTGCGCGCGATCGCGCCGAAGCCCGGGCGCTCCTTCATCAACTGCGTCGCATGCACTACGCTGCGGTGGCGCAGGCCGACGCGGCGCGGGTCGATGCGCGGGAACTCGGCGGCAAAGTCCAGGGCGTGCTGCGTGGCGCGGCCGGTGCCGAGGTCCAGCGTCGCCACGGTCAGGTGGGGTTCGGGGCTCGTCACGCGGCGCCCGCGCATCAGCTCGCGGTTGGTGGTGAATACCGAGCTCGCATCCTCCGAGCGCACGTAGTCGACATGGATGCGCGCGCCCTTCGGCGTGGCCTCTTCCCACGCGTTGCCCACATGGAAGAGGAAGCCGGCCGGCAGCGTGAGCAGCTGGCGCTTGTCCCAGTCCTTCTTGTCGACGACGAGGGCGCGCATGCCCAGCTCGGGCCGCCACACGTGCGCGTCGAGGAAGCTCGTGCCGGGCTGCTTGCGCGCGCCGTCGTAGACCAGCGGCGGCATCAGGAAGACCAGGTGCCGCTCGGTCACGGCGAAGTCGTGGACCATCGGCAGGTCGGCCACCGGCACCACGGCCGCGCGGCGCAGCTGGCCTTCGGGCGCGATCTCGTAGAGCGCCAGCAGCCCCTGGCTGCTGCCCACGCCGAAGTTCCACACCGTGCCGTCCGGGTCCACCTTGGGATGGGCGGAGAAGGGCATGCCCGCGAGGTCGGGCCGCCAGGTCTTCAGGCCCAGCGTGGCGAGCGTGCGCGTGTCGATGCGCGTGGCCGAGCCGCCTTCCCACAGCGCGAGCACCTCGCCCTGCAGCGGCAGCACGCTGGTGTTGGCGACGTTGATGCTGTCGGCCGAGGTGGGCGGCTCGACGCCCGGCGGCACGGTGCCGAAGGCCTCGGTCAGCCGCCGGCCGGCGCGCACTTCGGCGACGCGCTTGGGCGTGGCGACATAGCGGCCCTGGTGGTGCACCTGCCGGCCCTCGATGACCAGTTGCTGCACCATGCCGTCGCCGTCGAACCAGTGGTGGTAGCGCTCGCCGCCCAGGTCGTGGCCGGCCGGGCCGATGCGATAGAGCGTGCCGGCCACCGCGTCGGGAAAGCGCCCGCGCACCTCGGCGGGCGCGAGCGGCAGGTCGCCGGGCGGCGTGGCGAAGCCCAGCTTCCAGGGGGCGTTGGAGGCCTCGAATTCGGCCTGCCAGCTGGAGTCCTCGCTTGCTGCCCGGGCGAGCAGGGGAGCGAGAAGGGGCGTCGCGCCGGCCGTGGCCAGCAGGCGCAGGAGTTCGCGTCGTTGCATGGCGGGCTCCTCAGCGCAGGTGGATCACGGTCTGCACATTGGCGTCGACCTGGAGCGCGGCGGCGTCGAAGCCGGGCGCCGCGCGGTTGCCCTTGGCATCGTTGGAGAAGCCGTAGCGCTCGGTGGGCATGCCCATCAGGTTGGTGTCGAGCTTGCCGTTGCCGTTCTCGTCGGCGAACACGCGCAGCGCGTAGCGCCCGGGTGCCAGGCCGGGAAACGAGAGCTTGGCCGTGCCGTGGTTCATCTGCACGATCTGCGCGGCCAGCGTCTTGTTGCTGTCGTAGTTCTGGGCGCTGTCGAAGAGCGCGACATACAGCGGTGTCGTCGCGGCAGGACCGTCGACGACGCTGAGTTGAAGGTCGGCCGCCAGGGCGCCCAGCGGGGCGAGCAGGGCGGCGGCAGCGAGCGAAAGCTTGTGCATGAGGGCCTCTTCGTGAAGTGGAGG
The DNA here is from genome assembly GCF_010499245.1 of Variovorax sp. WS11. Classification (GTDB taxonomy): domain Bacteria; phylum Pseudomonadota; class Gammaproteobacteria; order Burkholderiales; family Burkholderiaceae_C; genus Variovorax. The sequence goes on along the minus strand of NZ_JAAGOW010000002.1, from coordinate 617,148 downwards.
CCTGACGATCGCGCAGGCAGGCCGCGCTGCCTAGTGCGATGCGACGAGATGCAAAATCGCCGCGCGAAATGCGAACTGCGCGCGCGAAGCGCAGCGGATTCGGGAACCGGTGTCCGCCTTCTAGACCGACGGCCCCTCGGCCTCTTCGTTCGACGAGGCGAACAGATCCCACGTGGCCATGAACAGCGCCGCGACCACCGGCCCGATCACGAAGCCGTTCACCCCGAACAGCGCCATGCCGCCCACGGTCGACATCAGCACGATGTAGTCGGGCATCTGCGTGTCCTTGCCCACCAGAATGGGGCGCAGGACGTTGTCGACCAGCCCGATCACCACCACGCCGAAGACGATCAGCGCAACCCCTTCCCAGACATGGCCGGTCGCCAGGAAGTAGATCGCCACCGGCAGCCAGACCAGCGCCGCGCCCACTGCCGGCAGCAGCGAGAGAAAGGCCATCAGCACCGCCCACAGCAGCGCGCCTTGCACGCCCAGCACCCAGAAGGCGAGGCCGCCCAGCGCCCCCTGCACGGCGGCCACTGCGACATTGCCCTTGATGGTGGCGCGGATCACGTTGGTGAACTTGTTGAGCAGGAAGTGCGTGTGCGGCCGCGCCATGGGCAGTGCCTCGCGCACCGTCTTCGACAGCGCGGCGCCGTCGCGCAGGAAGAAGTAGAGCATGTAGAGCATCAGCGCGAAGCTCACCAGGAAATCGAAGGTGTTCTGCCCGATGTTGAGCGCCTGCGTGGCGATCAGCTGGCCGGTCTGGGCCGCGCCCTGGCCGACGCGCGACAGCATCGCCTCCATGTTGCCCAGGCCGAAGCGGTCCAGCAGGTTGACCAGCCACAGCGGCAGCACCCCGATGATCTGCTGCAGATAGCGTGCGAAGTTGATCTCGCCGGTGCGGATGCGTTGCGTCACCAGCGAGGCCTCCTGCACCAGCGAGACCGTCACGATCGCCAGCGGGATGATCACGATCACCAGGCAGATCGCGAGCGTGGCCAGCGCCGCGAGGTTGCGCCGTTTCGGCATCTTCGTCAGCAGCCGCTTGTAGAGCGGGTTGAACAGGATGGCCAGCGCGATGGCCCAGAGCACCGCCCCGAAGAAGGGCATCAGGATCCAGAAGAAGGCGGCCGTGACGGCCGCCAGCAGGAAGAGGAAGACCGTGCGCTGCAGATCAGGTGAGTTCATGGCCCGGCGACTGTAGCCGAGCCCGGGGGCACCCCCCTGTCAGCGGGAAGCCCGTGGCAGCGCCACCGGCGCGAGTGTGGCGCGCAGGCGCTCGTCGGCGCCGGGGCTGTCGGCCACCTCGGCCTCCAGCGCTTCCTCGACGTTGCCGATGTGGTCCAGCATCAGCTGGCGGGCGCGCTTCATGTCGCCGGCCTCGAGCGCGGCCACAATGGCCGCATGCTCGGAACAGGACTGCCCGGCCTCGTGCGTGGACTGGAAGAGCGTGGCCGCCAGCGTGGTGCGCGCAGTGAGGTCGCGCAGCACGTCGCACAGCAGCCGGTGGCCCATCTGGTCGGCCAGGCACACATGGAAGTCCGCCAGCAGGAAGGCGCGGGTGGCGGCGTCGGCGCCGGCGATGGCGCGCTTCTCGTCGGCGACATGCTCGCGCAGCTTGCGGATCACCTTCGACAGCGGCCGCCCCGATTCGGCCAGGATGCCGGCCTCGATGATGCGGCGCGCGGCGAAGGCGTCGCGCGCCTCCTCGGCCGAGGGCTCCACCACGTACCAGCCGCGGCGCGACTGCACCTCGACGAAGCCGCGCGCCTGCAGCTGCATCAGCGCTTCTCGCACCATGGTGCGGCTGACGCCGAAGTTCTCTGCCAGCTGCTGCTCGCCGAGGCGCTCGCCGGGCGCGAGCTTCTGGGCGAGGATGGCCTCGACCACGCGCGCGGCGATGGTGGTGGGGGTGACGTCCGTCATATGGCGCGCTAGTGTGCCGGATGTGCGGCCTGCGCAGCGTGGGCGGCAGCGACCGGCGAATCGGGCTCGGCCAGCGGCTCGTCTTCCGGCGAGTGGGTGCCGTCGAGCACCGCACGGGCACGTTCGCGGTCGATGTCGCCTTCCCAGGCCGCGATGGCGACGGTGGCCACGCAGTTGCCGATCAGGTTGCCGAGCGCGCGGGCGATGCCCATGAACCAGTCCACCGAGAGCACCAGCACCAGCCCGATCGCGGGAATGGCGGGAATCGCATGCAGCGTCGCGGCCAGCACCACGATCGCCGAGCCCGGCACGCCGTGCGCGCCCTTCGAGGTCACCAGCGCGATCGCGAGGATGGTGAGCAGGTCCGACATCGAGATCGGCGTGTTGGTCGCCTGCGCGATGAACACGGCCGCCAGCGTGATGTAGATCGAGAAGGCGTCGAGGTTGAAGGAATAGCCGGTCGGGATCACCAGGCCCACCGTCGAGTCGCGGATGCCCATGTGGCGCAGCTTGGCCATGATCTGCGGCAGCACGCTGTCCGACGAGGTGGTGGCGAAGACGATGGTCAGCTCCTCGCGCAGGTAGCGCAGCAGCTTGATCAGGCTGAAGCCCGAGAGCTTCATCACGAAGCCCAGCACCACGAAGACGAAGATCAGCACCGAGGCGTAGAACAGCACCACCAGCATGCCCAATTGCTTGAGCGAGCCCACGCCGTACTTGCCGACCGTGAAGGCGATGGCGCCCAGCACGCCCAGCGGCGCCAGCTTGATGATGATGCCCATGATCTTGAAGAGCACCAGCGAGAGCGAGTCCACCACCGAGGCCACAGGCTTGCCGAGGTCGCCCAGCAGCGCCAGCGCGCAGCCGAACAGCACCGCGAACAGCAGCACCTGCAGCACGTCCCCGGTGGCGAAGGCGTTGACCACCGTGGTCGGGATCAGCTTCATCAGGAAATCGACCGTGCCGCCGCTCGTGAGCTTGTCGGCGTTGGAGGCGTAGGCGCTCATGGCCGCGGAGTCCAGCGTGCCGGGGTCCACGTTCATGCCCACGCCGGGCTTGAACACGAAGGCCAGCACCAGGCCCATGGCCAGCGCGATGGTGGTCAGCACCTCGAAGTAGATCAGCGCCTTGACGCCGACCCGGCCCACGCGCTTGAGGTCCCCTGCGCCGGCGATGCCATGCACCACTACGCAGAAGACCAGCACGGGGATGATCATCTTGATCAGCTTGATGAAGGCGTCGCCCAGGGGCTTGAGCTTGACGGCGAAGTCGGGGAAAAACAGGCCTGCCACCACGCCGAGTACCAGCGCGATGACCACCTGACCGAAAAGTGATTTGGCGAAACGGGGCATCCTTGTCTCCGTGATGGTTGCATGCAAGACATAGTTGATCTTGAATACAAGCAATGTAGGCAAGGATGCGAGTTTTTCTGTGCGGGTATACCCGTGGTCGTTGCCAGCGCTTGCATTTGTGGTTTTGCCCATCGCGCCGACGCAGAACACAGCTCAGCAGCTTTGGGCAAGAACGAGCGCATTTCCGACAAACGGCCCTGGCGCGAGGGGAGGACACTGCCCGATTTGGTATCACGCTCGCCCCACGAACCACAGGAGCTGACATGGACAGTCCCGGAACTCCCTTGATCTCGCGACGCGACGCACTCATCGCGGGCGCCGCAGCCGCCGCGGCGGTGTCGTCTACGGCGCCCGCACCGGCCGCGCCGGCCGCGGCTTCCGCCGCTGCTGTGCCGCTGATGAAGCTCTCGCTGAGCGTCAACGGCCAGGCTCGTACGCTCCAACTCGATACGCGGGTGACCTTGCTCGACGCGCTGCGCGAGCACCTGCACCTGACCGGCACCAAGAAAGGCTGCGACCACGGGCAGTGCGGCGCCTGCACCGTGATCGTCGACGGCAGGCGCATCAACTCATGCCTGACGCTCGCCGTCATGCACGAGGGCGCGCAGGTCACCACGATCGAAGGGCTGGGCACCCCGCAGCGCATGCACCCGATGCAGGCCGCTTTCGTCAAGCATGACGGCTACCAGTGCGGCTACTGCACGCCCGGTCAGATCTGCTCTGCGGTCGCCGTCCTCGACGAGATCAAGCGCGGGGTCCCGAGCCATGTGAGCACGGATCTCAACGCCCGTCCTCTCCTGTCGGCCGAAGAGCTGCGCGAGCGCATGAGCGGCAACATCTGCCGCTGCGGCGCCTACTCCAACATCGTCGACGCCATGACGGAAGTGGGGGGGAGCAGAACATGAAGCCGTTTACCTACGAGCGGGCGCAATCTCCGGCGCAAGCCGCGGCGGCTGTCGCACGGAGCCCGGGTGCCAAGTTCATCGCCGGCGGCACCAATCTGCTGGACCTGATGAAGCTGCAGATCGAGGCGCCGACGCACCTGGTCGACGTGAACGGTCTTGCCCTGGACAGGATCGATGCGACGCCCGAGGGCGGCCTGCGCCTCGGCGCCCTGGTGCGCAACACCGACCTGGCCGCAGACGAGCGCGTGCGGCGCGACTACGGCGTGCTGTCCCGCGCGCTGCTGGCCGGCGCCTCCGGCCAGTTGCGCAACAAGGCAACCACCGCTGGCAACCTGCTGCAGCGCACGCGCTGCCCCTATTTCTATGACACGGACCAGCCCTGCAACAAGCGCCAGCCCGGCAGCGGATGCAGCGCGATCGGTGGCGTGAGTCGCCAACTCGCGGTGATCGGCGGGAGCAAGGCCTGCATCGCAACGCATCCGAGCGACATGGCCGTGGCGATGCGCGTGCTCGACGCGGCGGTCGAGACGGTACGCCCCGATGGCCGCACGCGCGTGATCCCGATTGCCGATTTCCACCGGCTGCCCGGCGACACGCCGCACATCGAGACGGCGCTGGAGCGGGACGAACTGATCACCGCCGTGACGCTCCCCCGTCCCGTCGGCGGCACCCACATCTACCGCAAGGTCCGCGACCGCGCTTCCTATGCCTTCGCGCTCGTTTCCGTTGCGGCGATCGTCCAGCGCGACGGGTCGGGGCGGGTGGCGCTCGGCGGCGTGGCCCACAAGCCGTGGCGCCTCGAGGCTGCGGAGGCCGCAATGCCGCAGGGCGCCAAGGCGGTGACGGCCCAGTTGCTGGCCGGCGCCCAGCCGACGCACGAGAACGCATTCAAGTTGCCATTGGCCGAGCGCACGCTGGCCGCCGCGCTGGTGCAAGCGAGGAGCTGATCATGAAATTCGACACCCCCGCCACGACCAACCCGATCGATCAGCTCAAAGTAATCGGCAAGCCCACCGACCGCGTCGACGGCCCTCTCAAGACCACGGGCACGGCACCCTACGCGTACGAGCGTCACGATGTGGCGCCTGATGCGGCCTATGGCTACGTGGTCGGCGCTGGCATTGCGAAAGGCCGCATCGCCTCGATGGACCTGGCCGCCGCGCGCGCAGCGCCGGGCGTGCTCGCCATCGTCACTGCCCGCAACGCCGGCAAGCTCGGCAAGGGGGACTTCAACACGGCCAAGCTTCTGGGCGGGCCCGAGATCGACCACTACCATCAAGCAGTGGCGCTCGTCGTCGCGAACACCTTCGAACAGGCGCGTGCCGCTGCGCAGCTGGTGCGCATCGAGTACACACGCTCGCCCGGGCGCTTCGACCTGGTTGCAGAGAAGGATGCGGCGCAGATGCCGAAGCCGAACGAATTCTCCGGTCCGCCGGAAACGAAGGCGGGTGATTTCGCCGGCGCCTTCGCCGCGGCCCCGGTGCAGCTGGATGCGACCTACACCACGCCCGACGAGTCGCACGCGATGATGGAGCCGCACGCCTCGGTCGCGGGCTGGAAGGGCGACAAGCTCACGGTCTGGACATCGAACCAGATGATCGCCTGGGGCGTCGGCGATGTGGCCAAGACGCTCGGCATCCCGAAGGCCAATGTCCGCCTGGTCTCGCCCTTCATCGGCGGCGGCTTCGGCGGCAAGCTGTTCGTGCGTGCGGATGCGGTGCTCGCCGCGCTGGGCGCGCGGGCGGCGCGGCGGCACGTGAAGGTGGCGCTGCAGCGGCCGCTGATGATGAACAACACCACGCACCGGCCGGCGACGATCCAGCGCATCCGCATCGGCGCCACGCGCGACGGCAAGATCACCGCCATGGCCCACGAGGGCTGGTCCGGCGACCTGCCGGGCGGGCAGGCGGAGACCGCGGTCAATCAGAGCCGGCTGCTGTACGCCGGCGCGAACCGCCTGACGACCACACGGCTGGCGGTGCTGGACTTGCCCGAGGGCAACGCCATGCGCGCGCCTGGCGAGGCGCCGGGCATGATGGCGCTGGAGATCGCCATGGACGAGATGGCGGAAAAGCTGGGGCTCGACCCGGTCGAGTTTCGCGTCCTCAACGACACCCAAGTCGACCCAGAGAAGCCCGAGCGCCCGTACTCGCAGCGCAAATTGATCGAGTGCCTGCGCACCGGGGCCGAGCGCTTCGAGTGGAGCAAGCGCAACGCACGACCCGGGCAGCAGCGCGACGGGCGCTGGCTCGTGGGCACGGGGGTTGCCGCGGCGTTCCGCAACAACCTGCTGACCAAGTCGGCCGCGCGCGTGCGCCTGGACAACCGTGGCGTGGTCACTGTCGAAACCGACATGACCGACATCGGAACCGGGACGTACACGATCATCGCGCAGACCGCCGCCGAAACGATGGGCGTGCCGTTGCAGCGAGTGCTCGTGCGCCTCGGCGACTCGGCGTTTCCCGTCTCGGCCGGCTCGGGCGGGCAGTGGGGCGCCAACAATTCGACCTCCGGTGTCTACGCCGCCTGCATGAAGCTGCGCGAGGCCGTGGTGAAGAAGCTCGGCATCGCGCCGGGCGACGCGGAGTTCTCGGATGGCATGGTGCGCGCCGGCGATCGTGCGGTGCCGCTCGCAGAGGCGGCCGGCACGAACGGCCTCGCGGCCGAGGACGGCATCGAGTACGGTGACCTCGACAAGAAGTACCAGCAGTCGACCTTCGGCGCCCACTTCGTGGAGGTCGGCGTCGACGCCGCGACCGGCGAGATCCGCGTCCGGCGCATGCTCGCCGTGTGCGCCGCCGGGCGCATCCTGAACCCCAAGTCCGCCCGCAGCCAGGTGATCGGCGCCATGACGATGGGAGTCGGAGGGGCGCTGATGGAGGACCTGGCGCTCGACAAGCGGAACGGCTTCTTCGTCAATCACGACCTGGCGGCCTACGAGGTGCCGGTGCACGCCGACATCCCCCACCAGGACGTGATCTTCCTGGACGAGACCGACCCGATCTCCTCGCCCATGAAGGCCAAGGGCGTGGGGGAGCTCGGCATGTGCGGCGTCGCTGCCGCGGTGGCCAATGCCGTCTACAACGCAACCGGCATTCGCGTGCGCGACTATCCGGTCACGCTCGACAAGCTGCTGGATCGCCTGCCGCCGGTGGCGTGACTGGGGTGAGACGCAGCCTCAAGCAGCGTGTAGCGCGGGAGGCGTCGCCTCCATTCCGACGCTGGCGTTGTCGCGCAGTCTTGCCTTTCTCCGCGCGATGGCATCCGACAGAAACTCCGCATCGCGCGCCACACCCGAGAAGCGCCCCGATCCCCATGTGTGCAGCCATGGCAGCCCGAGGAAGTAAAGCCCCGGCTCGTTCGTCACGCCACGCACGTGCACGGGCGCGCCGCGCCCGTTGAACAACGGCGCATCGACCCACCCGAAGTCCGGCGAGAAACCGATGCACCAGATCACGCTGGTGATGCCGGCCGCCGCGAGGTCGAGCCGCGTGCGCTCTTCCTGTGGCTCCCAGACGGGCGTGTAGACCGAGGGCGGCGGCGCGTCGATGCCTTGCGCGGCAATGTGCTTGTCGATCGATGCGTTGATGCCGTTGTAGATGCGGTCCGCATGGTCGAGGTTGTCGCGCAGGTTGGGCTGCAGTTCGAGGCTGCCTTCGTGAAAGTCGCTCAGCAAGCCGTAGAGCTCCATGCCCTCGAGCGCGAAGCGGCGCAGATCGATGTCGCGGCCGCCGTCGCGGCCCGTCACGTAGTGGTTGGTGTTGTCGCGCACGCCCTCGCGCAGCGGGTGCTCGGTCACCGGCATCTCGTAGTAGCGCATGTCGGCCAGCCAGTCCACCACCTCGCGGCCGCGGTAGAAGCGCGCGCAGCGCGGCGCGTTGCCGGTCGCGAGGTGGACCTTCCGGCCGGCCAGGTGAAGGTCTTCCGCGATCTGCGCGCCCGACTGCCCGCAGCCCACCACCAGCACCGCGCCCTCGGGCAACTGTGCCGGGTTGCGGTATTGCGCGGAGTGGTATTGCGCCACCGAGCCCGGCAGCTTCTCGGCCAGCCGCGGCACGATCGGCTTGTGGTAGCCGCCCGAGGCCACCACCACCTGGTCCGCGGTGTAGAGGCCGGCATCGGTCTGCACGCTGAAGCGCTCGCCCTCGCCGGCGCGCCAGACGCGCTCCACGGTCACGCCCTCGATCGCCGGCGCCTTCACATGCGCGACGAAGCCGGCCAGCCAGTCGTTGATCTGGTCCTTCACCATGAAGCCGTGCGGATCGGCCCCTGCGTAGGGCCAGCCCGGCAGCTGGCATTGCCAGTTGGGCGTGACGAGGCAGAAGGAGTCCCAGCGCTGCGTGCGCCAGGTGTGGACCAGGCTGCGCTTCTCGATCACCAGGTGGTCGATGGCGCGCTGCTGCAGGCAATGGCTCAGCGAGAGTCCGGCCTGGCCGCCGCCGACGATGATGACGCCGTAATGGCTGCGTCCGCCATAGGGGTGGGGCATGGGGATCTTCTTTCTCGGATGTTTCGGGGAAGAGGCGTGCTTTCAGTCAAAGGCCAGCACCGTGACTTCGGCGTCCGCTGTGCCGGCGAAGCGCGTGGCGATGTGCTCGATCTCGGCGAGCTGGTCCATGGCCTGTGAACACGCGAAGCCGTACTTGGCGCGCACGCGCTCGGAGGCGATGCCCAGCGCCTCGCGCGTGCGCCGCAGGAATTCTTCGAGGCCGTAGCGCTGGCCGGGCGCGAGGTAGTCCTGCACCACCAGCGAGGGCGAGTAGCAGCGCGTTTCGCTGGCATCGGGCCAGCGCACGTGGAAATGCATCACGGGCATGGTGTGTGTCCTTCAGGCGGCTTGCGCGATGGGTGTGTGGGCAGCGCGTGCTCGCAGCCCGGCGCGGTACAGCGCCACGTGGCGTTCGGCACTGGCGGCCCAGCTGAAGCGCTGAGCGAGGCGCGCGGCCGAGCGCGCGATATGGCTCGGGTTGCGCGTGATCAGGGCGTGGCGCAACGCGGCGGCGATGGCGGTGGGGTCCGTCGGGTCGGCCCAGCTCACGTCGGTTTCGGCGAGGTATTCGGTGAAGGGCGCGATGCGCGAGACGACCACGGGTGCGCCGCTGGCCAGGCTTTCGGGTACCACGAGGCCGAAGCCTTCGCGCAGGGACGGCATCGCCACGACATCGGCGAGGCGGTAGAGCGCGGGCATGTCTTCGTCTGCCACGGGGCCTGTGAGGCGCACTGCCTGCCACGGCCCTTCGTCGAAGCCGAGGCCCTCCATCTGCGCACGGAAGGCTTGCGCATAGGCCGTGTGGTCGAGCAGGCTCGCACCGCCGGCGACCACGAGTTGTGCATGCGGGTGCGTCGTGCGCAGCAAGGCGAAGGCGACGAGGAGCCGCGCAGTGTTCTTGCGCTCCTCGACGCCGCCCACGGCCAGGACCACCGGCGCGCCGGTTCGGATGCCGAGCCTTTGTGCCAACGCCGTATCGCGGGCTTCAGCGATCGGCGAAAAGCGCGCGGCATCCACGCCGTTCGTGACCTCGTGCGCCTCGACGCCGTATTCCCGTGCCAGGTGCTCGCGCCACAGGCGGCTCACGCACAGCACCTGGCTGGCGCGCGCGAAGGCCGTGTGCTGCCATTGGGTGAGCTGCGGCACCTCGAAGGTGTCGAGGTGATGCACGGTGCGCACGAAGCCGTCGATGTGGCCGGCGTCCTGCAACTGCGCGAGCGCGTTGCCGCCGATCGAGTCGTGCGTGTGCAGCACGTCGAAGGGCCGGCGCTGCAGCAGTGCCTGCAGGTGCTGCACGAAGGCATCGATGCGCGAGCGCACCATGCCGACCGTGTCGCGCGGCGTGCCGTCGACCGGCACCAGCTCGACGGCGCAAGGCGGCGTGCGAAACAGCACCTGCCCGGGCGCGGCCGGCGCCATCACGGTCACCGCATGGCCGGCTGCGTGCAGCGCCTTCGCGAGTTCGAGGGTATGCACCACCCCGCCGCGGGGATTGACGGAGTGCGTGAGCAGGCCGATGCGCAAGGGCCGATCGTATTCAGACAAAGCTCGCCTCCCCGATTTCGGCGTTGGCGGCAGGCTGGATGAAGGCGTCGCGGCCGAAGTCCCACAGCAAGGCCTCGTCGCCGCCGCTGCTCAGGCGGACCTGGCGCGTGGCATCCACCTCGCCGACCACCGCGCAGGCGATGTCGCGCGCGGCGAAGCGGCCCAGTACCGGCGCCACCTGCGAAGGCGTCACGCTGAGCACGAAGCCGTAGCTCGGAAAGGAAGGCAGCCAGCGCAGCAGCGGCACACCCGCGGGCCGCGGCATCGCGTCGACGTCGATGCGCGCGCCGACGCCCGAGCACTCGAGCAGCATCATCGCCGTGCCCACCGCGCCGGCCATGCTGATGTCCTTGCCTGCGCCGCAGAGGCCGTCTTCGGCGATGGACGGCAGCAGCTCGAGGTCGGCGCGCAGCCGTGCGGCGGGCGCATGTGTCGAGGCGTTCCAGTAAGGGAACGGCTCCTCGTAGGCGCCGCGCAGGTCGACCGCCATCACCAGCAGGTCGCCAGGCTTCGCATCGAAACTCGTGAGCAGCCTGCGCGCATGGCCGAGGATGGCGACGGCGAGCTGTGGCCGCTCGCTGCGATTGTTGGTGTGGCCGCCGACGATGGGCACGCCATAGCGCGCAGCAGCCTCTCCCATGCCGCGCAGCACGTCGTCGGCGGGGGGCGTTGGAGTACCTTCGCCTTCGGCTGCGGTCCGAGCGCCTTCGGGCGGCCGGGCGGCGCTCATCCCGCTGCTCCACAGCGCATCGACCACGGCGGTTGGGCGCCCGCCCATGGCGTAGATGTCGCTCACGTTGACCATCACTCCGCAATAGCCGGCGAACCAGGGCATGCGCACGATGAAGTCCTCGACCAGCCCTTCGATGGCGAACAGCAGGTAGCCGCCGTGGCCATCGGGAATGGCGGCGCAGTCGTCGCCGATGGGCACGGCCTGCGCCAGCGCGGCATGGCCGCCGGGCAGCGAGCGGCCCAGGGCCGACACGACGTCGCCGATGTCGCGCTTGTGGGCGAAGCCGCGCGTGGCGCGCAACGCTTCGGCGATCTCGCGAACGCTCGTCATGCCACCACCTTGGCGCGCGTGACGAAGCCGCTGACCGGATCGTGGCAGGGCGGATAACAGCCGAGGTCGGCCTGCATGCGCGCATGCGGTCGCCCATGCACCGCCGTTTCCTCGAGCATCTGCCAGCCCAGCTTGCGAAAGAGCGGCACGTTCTGCATTTGCACCTGCGCGAGGAAGGTGTCGCACCCCAGCGCGTTGGCGCGCGACACCGCGAGCCGGATCAGCGTGACGCCGAGGTGCCCCTGGCTGCGGAATGCCGGATGCACGGCGAGGCGCGACCCCCACCATTCCCGCGGGCCCTCGCCGCGATGGATGCGAACCGTGCCGACTACCTGGTCCGGCATGCCGGCGGCGCAGGACATCGCCACCAGCAGTTGCGCCTCGTCGTCGATCGCGTCGCGATCATCGCGCGCGAAGATGCCCTGCTCGATGCAGAACACCGCCCGGCGCAGGGCCATGGCTTCGTCGCGTTCCCATTGCTGGGCGGCTTCGCGCACCAGATATTCAACGGGCGCATAGCGCATGTCCAGTTCGCTGAGGTCGTCGATGCACAGCATGGTCAGCTTTCGTAGACCGACAGCGATGAGCAGGCGCCGCACTTGCCGCAGCCGGCCTTGATGTCGGCGGAGCGTAGGCCGGCCGCCACCACGCGCTCGCCCAGCGGCGCCAGCAGCGACTTCATGAACTCCGGCGTGGGGGCCGGATGGTCTTCGAGCGGCGTGCCGCTGATCGGAACAAAGGGCACGACGAAGGGGTAGACGCCGCGCGCCAGCAATTGGTCGCAGATCTCGAGGATCGCCTCGCGCGTGTCGCCCAGGCCCGCGAGGATGTAGGTGCTGACCTGGCCGCGCCCGAACACCGCCACCGCGGCTTCGAAGGCGCTCATGTAGCGCGAGACCGGAACACTCGCCTTGCCCGGCATGATCCTTTCCCTCACCTCGGGCGTGACCACTTCCAGGTGCATGCCCAGCGTGTCGATGCCGGCGGCCTTCATGCGGTGGAACCACTGGTCGTCGTCGGGCGGCTCGCACTGGCCCTGGATCGGAATGTCGACGGCGGCCTTGATCGCGAAGGCGCTCTCGCACAGGATGGCCGCACCGCGGTCGGCGGCGTTGGGCGTGCCGGTGGTCATCACCATGTGCTTCACGCCGTCGAGCAGCACGGCAGCGCGCGCCACTTCAGCCAGCTGCTCGGGTGTCTTGCGCGCGATGGTGCGGCCGGCCGCGAGCGACTGGCCGATCGCGCAGAACTTGCAGCTCTTCCTGCGGCTCTCGTAGCGGATGCAGGTCTGCAGCACCGTGGTGGCGAGCACATCGCTGCCGTGCAGCGTGGCGATGTGCGAATAGGGCACGCCGTCGAAGGTCTGCATCGCGTAGAAGCGCGGCCGCTTCGGGAACGAGATGCTGGCGATCGGGATGCTGCCGCGCATCACGCGACTCACGCCTTGCGCATCGGGCGCCTCGGCGGTGAAGGGCGAATGCCAGGCGGTGGAGGTGTGGACCGGCACCATGATCGTGTGGCCGTCCACGACCACCGCCTTGTGGTCCGAGGGGCCGGCGCCGCCGCGCCGGCTCGCAGCACCGGCGCTGGGGTCAGCCAGCCGCAACCCGAAGGACTGGAGCTCCGTCATCAGTTGCCGGCTGTCCGGCGGTGTCGTGGTCGTGGTCATGATCGGAGCTCCGCTGATCGAGTGGGGTGGTTTGCGTGGAGTGCATCGGCACCGTGGTTTGCGCCGGCCGGTCGTTGATGGCGAGCGACAGCAGCTCGGGTCGCGCGTAGTGGCCGACCGAGTCCATCATTCGCTTGCGCTTGGCGATCAGCGCCATGTCGAGGTCGGCGATCACCATGCCTTCACCCTCGGTGAGCGGTGGCGCCAGGTGCTTGCCCTCGGGCGAGACGATGGCGGTGTGGCAGCCGCCGCGCAACGCCTTCTGCAGGCCGGCATCGGGCGTCACGCTGCGGATCTGCTCGTCGGTCAACCAGCCGGTGGCGTTGACCACGAAGCAGCCCGACTCCAATGCGTGGTGGCGGATGGTCACCTCCATCTGCTCCGCGAAGATCGGGCCCACCAGCGAGCCGGGGAACTGGGCGCAGTGGATCTCTTCGTGCTGCGCCATCAGGCTGTAGCGCGCGAGCGGGTTGTAGTGCTCCCAGCAGGCCAGCGCACCGACGCGGCCGACCGCCGTATCGACCACCTTGAGGCCGGCGCCGTCGCCCATGCCCCAGACCATGCGCTCATGGTAGGTGGGCGTGATCTTGCGCCGCTTGAGCACCAGCGTTCCGTCGGCGTCGAAGACGAGCTGGGTGTTGTACAGGCTGCCGTGGTCGCGCTCGTTGACGCCGAGCACCACCACCATGGCGCGTGCCCGGGCGCGCTCGGCCACGGCCTGCGTGACCGGGCCGGGCACGACGACCGCGCGCTCCGCCAGCTGCAGATGGGGAGGCCCCTGGAGCACCGGCGGCAGCACGAAGCTGAAGTAGGGGTAGTAGGGCACGAAGGTCTCGGGAAAGACAGCGAGCTGCGCGCCCTTGGCCGCCGCTTCGTCGATGGCGCTGCACACCCGCTCGAGCGTGCCGTCGGGCCGGTCGAAGTCGGGCGCGATCTGAATCGCCGCGGCACGCACGGTGCGGGGTGTGGAAGCCATCTCTGCGTCCAGACTTACAGCGTCCAGGTATCCAGAATGAAGGCGTTGGCCTTGCGGTGGATCAGGACCAGGTCCAGCACGTCGAGCGGATTGATCGGCTGGATGCCCTCGATCAGCGCGCCTTCGCCATGGCCGTACAGCGCCTGCAGCGCGAAGCGGCAGGCGTAGACCTTGCCGCCTTCCTCGATGAACTTGGCGATCTGCTTGTTGAAGTTCTGGTGGCCGGGAAAGGCTTCGTCACCCAGCGTGGGAAAGCCGCGCTGCACGCCCAGCGTCACGCCGGGGCCGTACAGCAGGATCGAGGTCTCGAAGCCCTTGCGCTTCAGGCGCGTGGCCTGCAGCAGGTTGACGAAGCCGATCGAGCCTTCGAAGGCGACGGTGTGGAAGGTCACGAGCGCCTTCTCGCCGGGCTCGGCCTTGACGTCTTCGAACACCTTCTCCTCGTAGTCGACGAGGAACTCGCCTTTTTCGTTGCGGGGGCGGGTGACTTTGGGCATGAGGGACTCCGGTTGGGGTGGTTGGAACGCAGGTCTTGCGTGCTGTTTCTTTGCAGGCGATGTGCCAGCGTTTGGCGGGGTGTGCGCGATCAACTTGCGATCAACGCGCAGCGGTGCGGGCCGCGTGCGGATAGAAAAATTTCCGGAAACCGGGAAGGCGAGGGTGAAAGAGGCGGGCGCACCGGTTTCGCACCGCGACGACGCATCCTTCATGCGATCAATGCACCCGATCAATCGGGTTGATCGCACCTGATCGGAGCATTCAGCCTTGCCGGGGCAGGCGCGATTCCTGCGTGTCGATCGCCGGCACGATGCGATCAAGAGATGCAATCAACTCCGCCGATGAACACGATCACCACCCACTGGCGCAAGCAATTGCGCAACACGGCCAAGCCGGCCTACCTGCTGCTGGCCGAGCTGATTGCCGACGACATCAAGACCGGCAGGCTGGGCGTGCGCGACCGGCTGCCCACGCTGCGCGAGCTGGCGGCCGACCTGAACCTCAACTACACGACCGTCGCGCGCGGCTATGCCGAGGCGCGCAAGCGCGGGCTGATCGATTCGCGCGCAGGCACCGGCACCTTCATTCGCTCCGGCAGCCCCAGCCTGCGCCTGCGCGGCGGCAGCGGCGCCGAGATGACGATGAACATGCCGCCCGAGCCCGACGACGAGCACCTGATGGCGCGGCTGCATGACAGCGCGAGCCGGGCCTTCGCGCAGCTCGACCTTCACGGCCTGCTGCGCTACCAGGACTTCGGCGGCACCGCGCAGGACCGCGAGGCCGCGATGCGCTGGCTGCGGCCCTTCGTGCCTGACGCGAGCGTCGACCGCATCCTCGTGTGCCCTGGCATCCACAGCGTGCTGACCGCGCTGTTCTCGCAGCTCGCGCGCCCGGGCGAGCTGATCTGCGTGGAGTCGCTCACCTACCCGGGCGTGAAGGCCATCGCGGCGCAGCTGGGCGTGCAGCTGCATGCGCTGCAGATGGACGACGACGGCCCGATCGCCGACACCTTCGAGCATGCCTGCAAGACGCTCAAGCCCAAGGCGCTGTACTGCAACCCCACGCTGCTGAACCCGACCGCCGCCACCGTGTCGCGCGCTCGCCGCGAGGCGCTGGCCGACGTGGCACTGCGCTATGCCGTGCCGATCATCGAGGACGACGCCTACGGCATGCTGCCGCGCCAATCCCCGGCCGCGCTGGCCACGCTGGCGCCGGGGCTTACCTACTACCTGAGCGGATTCTCGAAGTGCTTCGGCGCGGGGCTGCGCAGTGCGTATGTGTGTTCACCCACAGTGGTCCAGTCGCGACGCCTGGCCGGCGCGATGCGCGCGACCACCGTGATGGCGTCGCCCATCACCAATGCGCTGACCACGCTGTGGGTCGAGGACGGCACGGCCGGAGAGATGCTGCAGGCCGTGCGCGCGGAGTCCGTGGCGCGGCAGGTGCTGGCGGCGCGCTACCTCGGCGACAGAGGTCTGCAGGCGCATCCCGAAGGCTTTCATGCCTGGCTGCCGCTCACGCCGGGGTGGAGCCCGGTGGAGTTTGCGTCGTACCTGCGCACGCAGAACGTGGGCGTGGTGGCGAGCGCAGCTTTTTCCACCGACGGCGACCCGCCCGATGCGGTGCGCATCTGCCTGGGCGGGCCGATGTCGCGCGAGCAGTGCGATCAGGCCTTGCGCTTGATTGCCGACACGCTGACGCATCCGCTGCATCCGCATGCGACGCTGCGCGATGCGGGGTTCGGCCGTTGAGGCGCACCGTATGGATGGCGCAACGAGCGGGCCGACAGGTCGAAGCTTGTGATTGCCATGAAAGCGCGTAGCATCCTGGCGGCATCTCTCAGTGAAGTCCTTTGCCGCCCGCGCGAGGCCCGCTTGCATCACGGTGCCCGCCTTGCAGATGACTCGCAGATCATTTCACTCCCAGTGCGCTTGAACGGCGTTGGGCGGTCGCGTCGGTTTCGAGGGCAGTTGGCATCGGCCGCCTATGTCGAACCTGAAGGAGATGACATGGTCACCTACGTTGGCTTGATGAGCTTCACCGACAAGGGTCTGCAATCGGTCAAGGACACGACCAAGCGCGCGGCCGCCGCCAAGGAGGCCGCGAAGAAGTCCGGCGTCAATCTGCGGGAACTGGTCTGGACTCTGGGAGAGTACGACCTTGTTTCCATCATCGAAGCAGACGACGAGCAGGCATTGGCGGCGTTCAGTCTCGCCACGGCCATGCAGGGCAACGTGCGCTTTCAGACGCTTCGCGCGTTCACGGCCAGCGAGATGGATGCGATCCTGGCCAAGCTTCCGTAGCTGTTCTTCACAGCCTCTCAGGGCGGGTCGTACGCCCTGATCGGCTGCAGCGGCTCGTCGAAGCGCTCGATCTGCACGACGGTGAGCTGGCCCGAACAACCTTGGGCCAGGGAAGAGGTCCCGATGTCCTTGGTCAGCACGTTGGGATTGCCGTGCATGCACAGAGGGCGGCCTTGCGCGTCCATGCCGGGGTCGTACCAGGCGCCGGTGGGCAGGCGCGCGACGCCGGGCATCACGTCCTCGGTCAGGCTCGCGGCGGCCAGGCAGGCGCCGCGCAGGTTGAAGATGCGCACGATGTCGCCTTCCCGGATGCCGCGAGCGGCGGCGTCGGCGGGGTGCAAGCTGCAGACTTCGCGACCGCGGTGCTTGCCGCTCTGGCTGTGGCCGCCGAAGTCGAGCTGGCTGTGCAGGCGGGTCGCGGGCTGGTTGGCGACCAGCCAAAGCGGATAGGCGCTGTCCGGCATCTCGGACGGGGGCAGCCACGCCGGATGGCCGGGGCAGTCGGTATAGCCGAAGCCGGCAATGGCGCTCGAGCTCACCTGCACCTTGCCGCTGGGGGTCGGCAGCGGGTGACCGTCGGGGTCTACGCGGAAGGCGCGCAGGATGCCGCCATCGTCGGGTTTCTGCGGCAGCACGATCTCGCCGCGCTGCCAGAAGCTCTCGAAGTCGGGCGCATCCAATCCTTGCGCTTCCAGGCCGGCGCGGGTCTTCTCGTACAGGTGGGCCAGCCACTGGCGCGTGTCGCGTCCCTCGGTGAAAGCCTGCTGCCGGCCCAGGCGCGCGGCCAGGTCCGCGAAGATCTCGTAGTCGTCGCGCGCCAGGCCGAAGGGCTCGGCGATCCGGTGCATGGCGACGGCCAGCGGGTCTGTCGGCGCGGCGCCGATGTCCTCGCGCTCCAGCGTCATGGTGCATGGGAGCACGATGTCGGCATGGCGCGCGGTGGCAGTCCAGCCGATCTCGTGCACGACGAAGGTGTCGAGGCGCCGGAAAGCCTGGGCGAGGCGGGTGAGGTCCTGGTGATGGTGGAAGGGGTTGCCGCCGGCCCAGTAGGCCAGCCGGATGTGCGGGTAGGGTTGTCGCCGGCCGTTGTAGTCGAAGGGCTCGCCCGGGTGCAGCAGCATGTCGGCGATGCGTGCGACAGGGATGAACGCCTTCACGCCGTTGTCGCCCTGCGGCAGCGCGGCCGCAGGCACCGCGTTCGTCCGCTTGCCGTAGTGCGCCAGCGTCCCCAGCGCGTAGTTGTAGCCGCCGCCGGGCAGCCCCAGCTGGCCGAGCGCGGCGGCCAGCACCGCCGCCATCCATACCGGCTGCTCGCCGTGTTCGGCGCGCTGCAGCGAATGCGCCACCACCACGAGCACGCGCTTGCCGGCCAGCGAGCGGGCCAGCTGCGCGATGGTGCTCGCCGCAACGCCGCAGATGGCCGCGGCCCACGCGGCCGTCTTCGGCGTGCCGTCGCTGCGGCCGAGCAGGTAGTCCTCGAATGTCGCCCAGCCCTCGCAATAGCGCGCGATGAATCCGCGGTCGTGCAGGCCTTCGCTGACCAGCACGTGAACCATGCCGAGCATCATGGCGGTGTCGGTGTTCGGGACGGCAGCCAGCCACTCTGCGCGCGCTTCCTCGGGCATGTCGCTGCGCAGCGGGCTGACCGAGACGAAGCGGCAACCGCGCGCCGCGGCGTCGCGCATCGACTGGCGCTCGACGTGGCGGCTGATGCCGCCGCTGGCCACGCGCGAATTCTTGAGCGCCATGCCGCCGAAGGCGAGCACGACCTCGGTGTGCTCGACGATCTGTTCCCAGGTGACGTTGCGCCTCGCCACCTCGTCCATGTGGCCCAGGATGTGCGGCAGGATCACGCCCGAGGCGCCGGCGCTGTAGCTGTTGACCGAGCGCACGTAGCCGCCCAGCGTGGTGTTGAGGAAGCGATGAACCTGGCTCTGTGCGTGATGGAAGCGGCCTGCGCTCGACCAGCCGTAGGAGCCGCCGAAGATCGCTTCGCAGCCGTGCTGCGCCTTCACGCGCCGCAGCTCCGCGGCCAGCCGGTCCAGCACCTCGTCCCAGGACATGCTGACGAACTCGTCGCGCCCGCGCCTGGCATCGGGCCCCGGGCCGTCGTCGAGCCAGCCGCGCCGCACCATGGGCGCGGCCACGCGTGCGCGGTGGCGCAGCGCCGCGGGGAGGTTCTCGATCAGCGGATTCGGGTCCGGGTCGTCCGGGTGCGGCCGCACGGTGAGCGTGCCGTCCTTCCAGCCGGCGCGAAAGACGCCCCAGTGCGCGCTATGCGGGCGCAGCGCATCGGTATCGAGGGTCGGGAGGATGGGTTCGCTCATGCCTGGTCAGTCCAGCTGAAGATGGCCGCGCTCCACGCCGCGGCGGTAGTTGGCGATGTCCTTCACCACGAAGTCGCGGAAGGCCGTGCCGGTCAGCGTCGATTCCTGCGCGCCATCGGCGCGGTAGACGCGCAAAACCTCCGGCTGCTTCATGGCGTCCTTGACCGCGCGGGTGATCCTGTCGATGACCGGCTTGGGCGTGCCGGCCGGCGCGGCCAGGCCATACCACTGCGTCATCACCACGTCGATGCCCGACTCCTTGAGCGTGGGCACGTCGGGCATGCTGGGGATGCGCTTGGCGCTGCTCACGGCCAGCAGGCGCAGCTTGCCGCCGTTGATCTGGCCCATGAGCGGGGTGTAGGGCGCGAAGAAGCTGTCCACCAGGCCGCCCATGAGGTCGGTCATGACAGGGCCGGAGCCCTTGTACGGCACATGCAGGATGTCGAGCCCGGCCTGCTGCTTGACCATCTCCATCACGATCTGCGCGGCGCCGCCGGCGCCGGTGGAGGCGTAGCTCAGCTTGCCGCCCTTGGCCGCGGCGACGTAGTCCTGGATGGTCTTGATCTTCGAATCGGCGTTCACCATCAGGCCGAAGGGCGTCTCCACGAGCTGGCTGATGAAGACGAAGTCCTCGGGCACCTTGTAGGGCAGGGTCTTGCGGATCGCCGGCGCGCTGCCCATGTTGCCGCTCATGGCCAGCAGCAGGGTGTAGCCGTCGGGCCTGGCCTGCGTCAGCTGTTCCGCGGCGATGTTGCCGCCGGCGCCGGCCTTGTTGTCGACCACCACCGGCTGGCCGATGTGCCTGCCCAGCTCCTGGGCGATGGTGCGGCCGTACAGGTCGCCGCCGCCGCCGGGCGGGAAGCCGATCAGCAGCTTGATCGGCTGGGCCGGATAGTCCGCGGCGGCGGCCACGGCCGCGCTGCCGGCGAGGCAGGCCGCGGCCACCAGGCGCGCAGCGTTGCGCAGGAACAGACGTTTGTGCATGGCTTGTCTCCAGTCCAAAGGAAAACGGTGTCGCCGCGCTCGGCGCGGCCGCGGTGACGGCTATGCCGTGCCGGTGGCGATCGGCGCGCCGGGCTGCGCGCTCCACTCGCTCCACGAGCCCGGGTACAGCGCAGCGCCCCGCAGCCCGGCGATCTCCATGGCCAGCAGGTTGTGGCAGGCCGTGACGCCCGAGCCGCATTGGCTCACCAGCTCGGCGGCTGCACGGCCGCCGGTGACGGCATCGAACTCCTGGCGCAGCTGCTCGGCGGGCTTGAAGCGGCCGTCGGCCGCGAGGTTGTCGCGGAACAGGCGGTTGCGCGCGTCGGGGATGTGGCCGCCGATCGGGTCCAGCGTCTCGTTCTCGCCGCGGAAGCGATCGGGCGCACGGGCATCGATCACCAGCTTCGACGGATTGGCAAGATTGGCTTTCAGCGCTTCGTAGTCGACCGTGGACACGCGCGACGGACGCAGGGTGAACCGCCCGGGCGCGCGCGCAGCCGGCGCCTCGGTGGCGAGTGCCCGGCCGGCCGCCTTCCATGCCGCGATGCCGCCGTCGAGCACGGCCGCGGCTTCGTGGCCGGCCCAGCGCAGCATCCACCACAGGCGCGCGGCATACATGCCGCCGGCGTTGTCGTAGGCGACGATCTGCGTCTCGTCGTTCGCACCCAGCCCGGCCATGAGCCTGGCGAAGCGCTCGCGCTCCGGCAGCGGATGGCGTCCGTTGCGGCCGGTCTTGCGCGCGCTCAAAGCGTGCTCGAGATGCATGTAGAAGGCACCGGGAAGATGGCCCGCCACGTAGGCGCGCAGTCCGGCATCGGGGTCGCTCAGCTCGAAGCTGCAGTCCAGCACCAGCGGTGCGGCAGCACCGCCGTGCGCGATGGCCGCGGCGAGCTGGTCGACGGAGATGAGGGTGTCGTGGCGCATCGCGCCGGGGTTATGGGTCATGTCGGTTCAGGGGTCTAGGGAGAAATTTCCTTCAGCAGCGCCGGCGTGGCGGCACCGCGGTAGCGGGCGATGTCCTGCGCGATGAACTTGCCGAAGCCGTCGAGCGGCAAGTCGTGCTCCAGGGCGGCGTCGCGGCGGATGGCATCGCGCACTTCGGGCGTGGCGAGCGCGCGGCTCAGGTGCGTCGACAGATGCTTCAGCACCGCCTCGGGCGTGCCGGCCGGCGCGACCAGGCCATACCACTGCGTGACGGGAACGTCCACGCCGATCTCCTTGAAGGTCGGCACCTCCGGCAGCGCAGGGCTGCGCTGGTCGCCCGTGATGGCCAGGAGCCGCAGCTGGCCCTGGCGCACCTGGGCGACCAGCGGCGAGGCAGTGGCGAAGAAGTTGTCCACCTGGCCGCCCAGCATGTCGGTGATCGCCGGGCCCGAGCCCTTGTAAGGCACGTGCAGCATGCTCACGCCGGCCGCCTGCTTCACCATCTCCATGCCGATGTGCGCGGCGCCGCCGGTGCCGGTGGAGGCGAAGCTGAGCTTCTGCGTCTTGGCCGCCGCGAGCATCTCGCGTGCGCTCTTGAAGCGCGAGCCGTGGGCCACGAAAAGGCCGTGCGGCGCCTCCAGGATCAGCCCGATGGGCGCGAAGTCCGCCGGCACCTTGTAGGGGATGGCCTGCGGCTTGATGGCGGGCGAGACCGCGAGGTTGCCGCTCATGGCCAGCAGGATGGTGTAGCCGTCGGGCCTGGCCTTGGCGACCAGGTCGGCGGCGATGTTGCCGCCCGCGCCGGCGCGGTTGTCCACGACCACCGGCTGGCCGAGGGCCTTGCCCATGGCGTTGGCGATCATGCGGCCATAGAGGTCGCCGCCGCCGCCGGGCGGGAAGCCGACCACGAGCTTGACGGGCTGCTCGGGATAGGCGGCGAAGGCCGGCAGCGCACCGAGGCCCAGCAGGCCCGCCAGTGCGAGCGCTGCACGGCGCCGAACGCTGCCGCGGAATGCGAGGGGCATGTCTGTCTCCTGTCTCTTGTGTCTTGTCTCTTGGGGTGATGCGGCAGCCGCGGCCTCAGGCCTCGAGCCAGCCCTGGTGCAGCGCCAGCGTGCGGTCCACCGAGGCGCCGCACTGGCCGAGGTAGCCGGCGGGGTCGGTGAGATCGCGGATCTCCTCGTCCGACAGCAACTGGCCCAGGCCTTCGTGCTGGCGCATCGCCTCCGCGAAGTCGAGCCGCGAGGTGATGCCGTGCATCGAGGCTGCGTAGATCCACTCGTGCGCGGTCTGCTTGCCCACGCGCCCGGAGAGCTCCAGCATCACGCGTTCCGACAGCAGATAGCCGCGCATCCGGTCGAGGTTGTGCGCCATCGCGTCGGCGTTCACCTTCAGCCCGGCCAGCAGGTTCTTCGCCTGGAACAGCATGGCGCCGGCGATGAGGCAGCACTCGGGCAGCGCCTTCCATTCCATCTTCCAGGCGATGCCGTCGCGCTCGCCTTCCTGCACCATGCCTTCGAGCATCAGCGCGGCGTTGTAGCGCAGCGGCCGCGCCAGGCCCGCCAGGTTCTCGGCCGAGGTCGGGTTGCGCTTGTGCGGCATGGTGGAAGAGCCCAGCTTGCCGTCGGAGAAGCCTTCTTCGACTTCGCCGAACTCGTTGCGCTGCATGTTGAAGAGCTCGTTGCCGATCTTCGACAGCGTGGCGCCGACCATCGCGAGCAGGGTGGCGTATTCGGCGAAGCGGTCGCGCGCCGGCGCCCAGCTGATGGCGGGCGTGCCCAGACCGAGCTTGTCGAGCATCAGGCGCTCGAGCTGCGCCGCTTGCTCGCCCAGCGAGGCCTGGCTGCCGACCGCGCCGGCCAGCATGCCGACCAGCACGCGCGGCGCGGCCTGCGCCAGGCGCTCGTGATGGCGGCCCAGCTCGTCGAGCCACAGTGCGCACTTGTGGCCGAAGGTGATGGGCAGGGCCTGCACGCCGTGCGTGCGGCCCGCCATGGGCGTGTCGCGGTGGGCCGCGGCCAGGCGGGCGAGCTCCCGTCCCACGGCGCGCAGGTCGCGCAGGGCGACGGCGTGGAACTCCTTCAGCTGCAGCGCGACGCCGGTGTCCACCACGTCCTGCGTGGTCGCGCCGTAGTGGACCCACTCGCCGTTCTCCTTGCCGCAGCGCGCCTGCAGCTGCTTCAGCGCCGGCACCAGCGAGTGCTTGATGCGCCGGATCTCGGCCGACATCTGCGCGATGTCGATGTTCTCGATTCGGGCCTTCTCGCCGATCTCTTTCGCCGCGGCGGCCGGGATGATGCCCAGCTCGGCCTGGGCCGCGGCCAGCGCGGCCTCGAAGTCGAGCCACTTCTGCACGCGGTTCTCTTCCGAGAAGATGGCGCGCAGCTCGTCGGTGCTCCACAGATGCTGGAGCGATTGCATGTCGAAAACGGAAACGGACATCGATGGATTCCTAGGGCAGGGGAAGAAGGCGCTCGCGCGGCAGCACGCGCCCGGGGTTGAAGGTGTTGGCGGGGTCCAGCGCCCGCTTGAGGCGGGCCATCAGCTCCAGGGCGACCGGCGACTTGTGCTGGAGAAAGGCGGCCTGCTTGAGGCGCCCGATGCCGTGCTCGGCCGAGATCGAGCCCTGCATCCGCGCTGCGACGGCGTGCACCAGCTCGTGCACCGCCTCTTCGCGGGCACGGAACTCGGCGTCGGGCATGCCGGGCGGCTTGCTCTGGTTGTAGTGCAGGTTGCCGTCCCCCACGTGGCCGAAGCAGACCACGCGGATGCCGGGCATCAGGGCCTCGAGCGCGGCGCCGGCCTCTGCGATGAAGGCGGGAATGCGCGAGACCGCGACCGAGATGTCATGCTTGATCGACGGTCCCTCCAGGCGCTGCGCCTCAGGGACGTGCTCGCGCAGCGCCCACAGCGCGTGCGCCTGCGGGCCCGAGGCCGCGACCACCGCATCGGCGACCAGGCCGTCCTCCATCGCGGCGCCGAGCACTTCTTCCACGGCGGGCGCCGGATCGAGCCGCGCCGAGGTCTCGGAGACGTCGAACAGCACGGCCCAGGGGTAGCTGCCGCCCAATGGGTCGCGCATGCCCGCCACGCCGTGCGCCAGCACCTGGTCGATCGCCTGCCGGCCGAGCAACTCGAAGGCGGTGACGCGCTCGCCCACCGCCTCGGTCAGCCGTGCGAGCAGCAGCACCGCCGCCTCGGCATCGCGCACTGCGACCCAGGCCGTCACCACCTTGCGCGGCGGCGCGAACAGCCTGAAGGTGGCCGCCGTCACCACGCCCAGCGTGCCCTCGCTGCCGATGAAGAGCTGCTTCAGGTCGTAGCCGGTGTTGTCCTTGCGCAGCGCGCCCAGGCCCTGGAGCACGCGGCCGTCGGCCAGCACCACCTCGAGGCCGAGCGCGAGCTCCCGCGCATTGCCGTAGCGCAGCACCTGCTCGCCGCCGGCATTGGTGGCGAGCACGCCGCCGATGGTGGCGCTGCCTTCGGAGGCCAGCGAGAGCGGGAACAGCCGGCCCTGCGCAGCCGCGGCCTCCTGTGCGGCCAGCACCGTGCAGCCGGCCTCCAGCGTCATCGCGTTGTCGAGCGGATCGACGCTGCGCACGGCCGCCATGCGGCTGAGGCTCAGCACCACCTCCGTGCGCGAGGCATCGGGCGTGGAGCCGCCGACCAGGCCGGTGTTGCCGCCCTGGGGCACCACCGGCACGCCGTGGGCGGCGCAGGCCGCCACCACGCGCGAGACCTCCGCGGTGCCGGCCGGCCGCACCACCGCGCGGGCGGCGCCCGGGTAGCAGCGGCGCCAGTCGGCGACGTAGCGCGCCACCTCGTCGTCGCGCGTGAGCAGGTGGGCGGGGCCTACGATATCGGCGAGCAGGCTCAGGAAGGCGTCGGGATCGGTGCGGGCTGGCATGGAAGGGTGCGCGACACTTGTCTCTGTGGGCCCCGGCATCGCAGCGCGCGATGCCCTGGGCTTGTGGGGCACTTCATTTCAATGAATGAAATGTATTTTAATAAACGAAACTATAGAGACCGCCAGGAAGGGTGTCAAGCCGACCCTGGCGCCAGCCATACCGCACGATGAAGAACAGCCCCAAGAAAGCGCCGAATGCCGGTGCTGCGGCCGCCGAAGCCGAGGACGCCGCGACGCCCGCCGGGCCCAAGCCGCCGGTGGGTGTGCTGGAGCGCGGCATCTCGATCCTCGGGTGCTTCAGCGAGGAGCGCCTGCGCCTGTCGCTGCGCGAGCTGGCCGAAGGCACCGGCCTGGACAAGGCCACGCTGCTGCGCCTGCTGGGCGTGCTGGTGCGTGCGCGCATGGTCCACCGCTTCGAGAGCGGCAGCTATGCGCCCGGGCCGGCGCTGCTGCACATGGGCATGCTCTACCGCAGCACCTTCGACCTGGGCACGCGCCTGCAGCCGGTGCTGCACAACGTGATGCGCCAGACCGGCGAGACGGTGGCCTTCTACGTGCGCAGCGGCAACGAGCGCGTCTGCCTCTACCGCGAGAACACCTCCAAGGAGGTTCGGCACCACGTCGAGGTCGGCACCCGCATCCGGCTCGCCGACGGCGGCTCCTCGGCCCACGTGCTCAACTTCTTCACCGGCGGCAAGACGCCGCACGCGGCCGAGATCCGCGAGAAGGGCTATGCGATGACGCGCTCCGAGCGGGTCGCCGAGATGGCCTCGGTCGCGCTGCCCGTGTTCGAGGGCGATGGCAGTTTCCTGGGCGCGCTGGTGGTGATCGGGCTGGCCTCGCGTCATGACGCGCAGGCGCAGCGCAAGGCGGTGGAAGTGGTGCGCTCCGAGCTGGCGGAGCAGGGCTTCGTGACCCGGGCGCCGGCGGGCTGGCGTCCTCCTTCGGCCTGAGGCGCGATCCAAGACCCCTCTCAGCCGAAGAGGGCCGCCGGCGGCGCGCCGACGTCCGCATCCCGATCGGCTTCGGCAAAGCCGGCGCACCAGTGGCTCACGCGGCGCGCCGCCGCGTCGTCCATGCCGGGCGCGAAGGCGCGCATGCGCGCCTGGAGCTGGTCCCAGTCGAACGGGTCCTCGGGGTCGCCGCGGCGCAGCTCGCGCAGGGCGCTGAAGCTGCGGCCGTCCTGCATCGTGATCGTGACGCGGCTCGGGCGCTTCTGCGGAAACGCGCGCTGGAAGCCGTCGTCCGTTGCCACCGAGATCTTGCGCGCCAGTGCCAGCAGGGCGGGCGAGCGCAGGTCGGGCGATTCCATGTCCTCGATGCCGAGGCCTTGCTTCAACAGCAGCGTCGCGAGCACGTAGCGCAGGCTGAAGCAGGTCTCGGCAGGCTTGGCGGGCCAGTCCACGCCGGCGATCTTGAGGGCATGCGGAAAGATCAGCACCTCGATCGAGGCGATCTGCTCCGGCACCGGCTGGTGGGCATCGATGAGCGCACGCGCGGCATCGAGCGGCGTGAACAACTGCGCGCAGCAGGGCCAGGCCTTGATGGTGGCGGTGTTGATGCGCTCCGCTGCCTCGAAGCCGATGTCCAGCGCCTCCAGCGGACCGTCGCCGCCGAGCAAGGCGTGCAGTCCGCGCCGGCCGGTGACGAAGGCGCGCGCGCCCGGCAGTCCGGCGCGTGCGGCGTAGGCGGCCGCGATGCCGTTGCGCACCGCGAAGGCGGGATGCAGGGACTTGGATTCGTGCGCCTCGTCGTCCACCAGCTGCCACAGCCCCGCGGCCTGGGTCGCGCCGATGCCCATGGCATGGTGCAGCGCCGCCGGCGGCAGGCCCAGCGCGACACCGGCCGCGGCCGCGGCCCCCACCGCGCCGGCGGTCGCGGTGGCGTGGAAGCCGGCCGCATGCCGAGTGCCCAGTGCCTCGCCGACGCGCAGTGCCACCTCGTAGCCTGCGATCACGGCATCGGCCACGCGCCGCTGGGTCAGCGGCTCGATCGCCGCCAGCGCGAGCACCGGCGAGACCGCGACCACGCCCGGATGCAGCATGGCGGCACGATGCGCGTCGTCGATCTCGCGCAGATGGGCGATGCCGGCATTCGCGAATGCCGCTGCCGGCGCCGCCATGCCGGCACCGCCGAAAACCGGCGCCGGCCCCGCACCCGGCATGCAGTCGCCGGCAAGCCTGCGCAGCGTGTCCGCCGCGGGCAGGGCCAGCGCCGACCAGCCGGCGGTGAACCAGTCCAGCAGGGCCTGCGCGAGGCGGGCGCGCGTGGCGCTCGGGATGGGCCGGCGCTGCAGCGCGTCGAGATGGCGCACCAGGGCCGCTTCGGGAAGATGCTCCATAATGATTTCATTCAATGAACTGTCTTTCATTATATGAACCATCAGGCAGGCAACTTCTCTCTCTCCGTCGAGCCCTTTCTGGATCGCGCGACGGGCACCTTCTCCTACCTCGTCGACGACGGTGCGGGCACCTGCGCCGTGGTGGATCCGGTGCTGGGTTTCGATGCCGCTTCGGGCCGTACCGATGCGCGCCCGCTCGACGCGCTGGCGCAGCGCATCGAGCAGCGCGGCCTGGCGCTGCAATGGCTGCTGGAGACGCATGCACATGCCGACCACCTGTCGGGCGCACTGCACCTGCAACGCCGCCTTGGCGGCACGATTGCGATCGGCGCCGGCATCGCGCAGGTGCAGCGCGCGTTCCGCGGCATCTTCAATGCGGACGATCTCGCGGTCGACGGCTCGCAGTTCCAGCATCTGTTCACCGATGGCGAGCGCTTCGGCATCGGGCGCCTGCAGGCTTGTGCGCTGCACGTGCTGGGCCACACGCCCGCGGACATGGCTTTCCGCATCGACGACCCGGCCGGCGGCCCTTCGGCGGTCTTCGTCGGCGACACGCTGTTCATGCCCGATCTCGGCACCGCGCGCTGCGACTTCCCCGGCGGCGATGCGCACCGGCTCTTCCGCTCGATCCGGCGCCTGCTCGCATTGCCGAGCGATACCCGGCTCTACCTGTGCCACGACTATCCGCCTGCCGGCCGCGAGGCTTCTTGCTGCAGCACGGTGGCCGAGCAGCGCGCGCACAACGTCCATGTGCGTGACGGCGTGGAGGAAGAGGACTTCGTCGCACGCCGCCGCGCGCGCGACGCGACGCTGGCGATGCCGGCGCTGATGCTGCCTTCCGTGCAGGTCAACATCCGCGCCGGCCGTCTGCCGCCGGTCGAGGCGAACGGTGTGGCTTACCTCAAGATTCCCGTCGATCTGCTTTGACGCGCTGCCAGGGCGTTGGTCGCTGGCCTTTGTCGTTGCAACGACAGACTTGCTCGGCGCGCAGTGAGACCATCTCGACTCTCTCCGGAGCCTTCAATGTCTCAATCGATGTTTGCGCAGGGCTTGATGCCGAGCCCTGCTAACCATGAACCGCTGACGCCGCTGTCCTTTCTGGATCGCACGGCCGACGTCTTTCCCGATCGCGTTGCCATCGTTCACGGTGACATGCGGCAGTCATGGTGCGAAACGCGCAAGCGCTGCCGCAGGCTGGCCAGCGCGCTCGTGCGGCGCGGCGTGAAGCCGCTGGACGTGGTGGCCGTGCTGGCTCCGAACACGCCGGCCATGCTGGAGGCGCATTTCGGCGTTCCCCTGGCAGGCGCGGTGATCAATGCGATCAACGTCCGGCTCGATGCCGATGCCGTGTCCTTCATCCTGCGTCACGGTGAAGCCAAGGTGCTCCTGGTCGATCGCGAGTTCGCTTCATTGGCCGCCGCGGCGCTGGAGACGGTGCCGCACAGGCCGCTGGTCGTCGACATCGCCGATGCGCTTGCGCCGACCGGCCCAACTGTCGGAGCGCACGACTGCGAAGCGTACGAAGCGTTGCTTGCCGAGGGCGATGAAGACTTCGAGGGCGTCTGGCCAGAGGACGAGCAGGCGCCGATCGCGCTCAACTACACCTCGGGGACGACGGGCGATCCCAAGGGCGTGGTGGCCAGTCATCGCGGCACGTTCATGATGAGTGTGCTGCAGATGACGAACTGGCCGCTGCCGCGGCATCCGACCTACCTGTGGGTGCTCCCCATGTTCCATGCGAATGGCTGGTGCTTCACCTGGGCGATCTCGGCGGCGGCAGGAACACACGTCTGCCTGCGCAAGGTCGCTCCGGCACAGGTCGCGCAAGCCCTGGATCGGCATGGCGTCGACCACTTCTGCGCGGCTCCCACTGTGATGGCGGGTCTGGCGGCGGAACGGGTGCAGGTGCCTGCGGGACGCACCGTTCGGGTTCTCACCGCGGGTTCGCCGCCGCCTGCGACGGTGCTGCAAGCCGTCACGGAGCTGGGCTTCTCGGTCGACCACGTGTACGGCATCACGGAGGCGCTGGGCACGCCCGTCAGCTGCGTTCCCCAGACGACGTGGGCGCAGATGGACGCCGACGCCCGGGCACGCGTGCAGGCTCGCCAGGGCGTTCGCGCAGCACTACTGGAAGGGTTGCAGGTCGCCGATCCGGAGACGGGCGTGCCCGTGCCTCGCGATGGCCGTACCCCGGGCGAACTGATGCTGCGGGGCAATTCGATCATGAAGGGCTACCTGAAGAACCCGCAAGCCACGGCACGCGCCTTCGAGGGCGGCTGGTTCCGCACCGGCGATGTCGCCGTGGTGCATCCGGACGGCTACTTCCAGATCGTCGACCGCTCCAAGGACGTGATCATCTCGGGCGGCGAGAACATATCGTCGGTGGAAGTGGAGGACCTGTTGCATGCCCATGCGGCGGTGTTGCACGCAGCCGTGGTGGCCATGCCCGACGACAAGTGGGGTGAGGTGCCCTGTGCGTTCATCGAATTGCGTCCAGGCCGGCACCCGGCCGAGGAGGAAATCATCGCCTTCGCGCGAGAGCGCATGGCGCACTTCAAATGCCCGAGGCGAGTCGTCTTCACCGAGCTGCCCAAGACCGGGACAGGCAAGATTCAGAAGTTCAAGCTGCGCGAGATCGCAGGAAGTCAGGCTGCCATCACGCGCCTGGCGGAACCGGCGAGGTCCGGCGAATGAGTTCGGGCGAGTCGGACGCGAGCTGGGCGCTGCTGCGCGTGCCGCTCCCGGCGGCGGCGGAGGAGATCCGACAAGAGGCGCGCGCGTTCGCGAACCGCGAGATCGCTCCACGCGCCCAGGACATCGATGCCAAGGGACGGATCCCTGCAGACCTGTGGCCCAAGCTCGGGGAAGCGGGGCTGTTGGGGGTCACCGTGCCGGCGCGCTTCGGCGGGGCCGGCCTGGGCTATCTGGAGCATCTGGTCGTGATGGAGGAGATCAGCCGTGCGTCCGCCGCGGTGGGGCTTTCGTACCTGGTGCATTCCCACGCCTGTACGAACCAGATCGCGTTGTACGGCACCGACGCCCAGAAGGAGCGCCTCCTGCCCGATCTCGTGAACGGAACCCGGGTGGGTGGATTGGCCATCACGGAGCCGCAGGCAGGATCCGATGCACTTGGCGCCATGGCGACGACGGCCGGGCGCATCGATGGTGGATTTGTCCTGAGCGGCCACAAGGCCTGGATCGCGAACGCGCCATGTGCCGACGTGTTGGTGGTGTACGCGCGCACCGATCGCGACGCCCGCGGCAAAGGCATGACGGCCTTCGCGCTCGAGCTTCCACGGGCCGGGGCCATTGCGCAGCCGCCGCGCGCCACGATGGGCGTGCGCGGCTGCCAGGTCGGCGATGTGGTGTTCGACAACTGCCGGGCCACTGCAGCCGACGTGCTGGGCGAGGTCGATGGTGGCGCGGCCGTGATGATGGATGGCCTGGAGCGCGAGCGCTTCGTCGCCAGCGGCGGTCCCCTGGGGCTGCTGCAATCTTGCCTGGATGCAGCACTGTCGCACAGCGTGGAGCGGCAGCAGTTCGGCCAGGCCATCGGCAACTTTCAGCTGATCCAGGCCAAGCTGGCTGACATGGTGGCCCGCACCAACGCGGCGCGCAGCTACGCGTACACGGCCGGTGTCGCCGGCGACTTTGCAAGAGGCGGTGCATGCGATGGCACGGCCTTGCTGATGTTCGCGGCCGAGCAGGCCATGGCCGCGAGCCGCGAGGTACTGCAGTTGATGGGGGCCGCAGGTTTCGCCGAGGACAGCGTCGCTGCCCGCCTGTACCGCGACGCCCAGTTCTTCACGCTCGGGTTCGGCACATCGGAGATCCGTCGCATCGTGATCGGACGGTCCCTCGCCACGCGCGCGCAGGCGCGAGGCGAGCTCATGGGTTCTGCCGATGCCGCGGCCTGAGGTCCCGGCTATGCTGGCCCTATGGACGCCTTCCTGAAAGCTTCTGGCTGGTTTGCGCAGTTGCCGGAGAGGGAGCAGGCCGATGTCGCTGCGCAGATTCGATGGCGCGAGGTGGCCGAGGGCACCTACCTGTTCCGGCAGGGCGCACCTTCCGAGTACTGGTGGGGCGTCGCAGATGGCCTGTTGAAGATGTGCAGCACCGAACCCGATGGCCAGCAGATCACGTTCACGGGTCTCTCGCGCGGCGCATGGTTTTCCGAAGGATCTGTTCTGCGGGGAGAGCCGATTCGCTATGACGTCGTGGCCTTGCGCGACAGCAGGCTGGCGGCAGTCCCTGCGGCCACGTTCTTTCGGCTCTATCACCACCACATCGGCTTCGCCCACTACCTCATCGCGCAATTGAACGACCGGTTGCAGCAGTTCGTGACCAGCTACGCGATGCAGCGTTCGTTGCCCGTCGACAGCCGGGTGGCCCGGTCCATCGCGGGCCTCTTTCACCGCAAGCTCTATCCCGGTACGGAAACCTTCCTGAAGATCTCGCAGGAAGAGGTCGCCACGCTGGCGGGCGTGTCGCGCCAGCGCTGCAGCCAGGCATTGGGGCGACTTCGGGATGCGGGCCTTCTGCGGACCGAGTACCAGGGCATCACCATCCTCGATCTCGAGGGGCTGCGACGATTCGAGGGCTGATCCTCGGTGCCATGGGTCAGCGTGCCAACGCCAGCACTTCAGGGTTGACCGGCGTCGGCGGCTTGCCGGCCCGCGGGCCGAAGCCGAGTGCGGCGATCAGGTTGTCGATGGTCAATGCCGCCATCGCGCGGCGGGTCTGCACCGAGGCGCTGCCGATGTGCGGCGTCAGCACGATGTTGGGCACCGCCAGCAGATCGGGGTGGAGGGCGGGCTCGCCCTCGAAGACATCGAGGCCGGCGGCCGCGATCGTCCCCGCGCGCAGCGCCTGCGCCAGTGCGGCGTCGTCCACGATGCCGCCGCGCGCGATGTTGGTCAGCGTGGCCGTGGGCTTCATCTGCGCCAGCTCGGCGGCGCCGATCGCGTGGTGCGATTGGGGCGAGTAGGGCAGCACCAGCACCAGGTGGTCGGCCTCCTTCAGCAGCGTGGCCTTGTCGACGTAGCGGGCGCCGCATTCCGCCTCCGCCTCGGCCGCCAGTTGCGAGCGGTTGTGGTAGATCACCCGCATGCCGAAGCCCATTGCACCGCGTCGTGCGACCGCGCGGCCGATGCGGCCCATGCCCAGGATGCCGAGCGTCGCGCCATGCACGTCGCCGCCGACGAACATGTCGTAGATGCCGGTCTTGGTCCATTCGCCGTGCCGCAGGAAGCGCTCCGACTCCGTGATGCGGCGCGCCGTGGCCATCATCAGCGCGAAGCCGAAGTCGGCGGTGGTCTCGGTGAGCACGTCGGGCGTGTTGGTGACCAGCACGCCGCGCGCCGTGCAGGCCGCGACGTCGACGTTGTTGTAGCCCACGCCGACGTTGCAGACGGCCTTGAGCTGCGGGCAGGCATCGAGGAGGGCGGCGTCGATGCGCTCGCTGCCGGTGCTCATCACCCCCTGCTTGCCCTGCAGCCGGCGGATCAGCTCGGCCGGGGTCCATACGGTGTCGGCGGGGTTGTCCTCGACGTCGAAATGCGCGCGCAAGCGTGCGGCGATGTCGGGGAAGGTGGCGCGGGTGGCCAGGACGGAAGGTCGCATCGGTTGTGTCTCCTGAGGGGCCTCCGACGGTACGCAAAGCGGGCTTGCCCACCAAGACGAGATCGCTCTGGCTCTATAGACAACGCTTATGCGGCGGCGGTGGGCCCATAAGCGGACGCGGCACCCCTAGAGCAAAGCCGTCTTGGCTTCGGCGCCGCCGCGGGCCTACCGTCGGGCTTGTCGCCACTGAAGAGGATTCCCGTGAGCCCGTCCCGCATCTCGTCGCGCATCCGCCGCATCAAGCCCTCCCCGAGCAGCGCCGCTGCGGATCGATTCGCCGAGCTGCGCAGGGAAGGGCGGGACATCGTCAACCTGGCGATCGGCGAGCCCGATTTCGACACCCCGGCCCACATCCGGCAGGCCGGCTGCGCGGCGATCGAACGCGGCGAGACGCGCTACACCCCGGTGGCGGGCACCTTCGCGCTGCGCGAGGCCATTGCAGCCAAGCTGGAGCGCGAGAACGGGCTGCGCTACGGGCCGCGCGAGATCATCGTCACCTGCGGCGCCAAGCACGCGCTGTTCAATGCCCTGTCGGTCACGGTGGAGGCGGGCCATGAGGTGATCGTGCCCGCTCCCTTCTGGGTCTCCTATCCCGACATGGTGCTGGCCTGCGACGGCACGCCGGTGGTCGTGGCCTGCCGCGAGGAGGACGACTTCCGCCTCACGCCCGAGGCGCTGGAGGCGGCGATCACGCCGGCCACGCGCTGGCTGGTCTTCAACTCGCCGACCAACCCGACCGGCACCACCTACACCGAGGCCCAGCTGCGCGCGCTGGCCGACGTGCTGCTGCGCTACCCGCAGGTGATGGTGCTGACCGACGACATCTACGAGCACATCCGCTTCGACGACGCGCGGCCCCGGCACCTGCTGGCGATCGAGCCGGCGCTGCGCGAGCGCACCCTGGTGGTCAACGGCGTCTCGAAGACCTATGCGATGACCGGCTGGCGTATCGGCTATGCGGCGGGGCCCTCGGACATCATCGCCGCGCTGGACATGCTGCAGTCGCAGTCCACCAGCGGGGTATCGTCGGTGAGCCAGGCGGCGGCCGTGGTGGCGCTGAATGCCGAGCCTGCCTTCCTGCCGGAATGGGTCGCCACCTATCGCCTGCGGCGCGACACCGCCGTGCGGATGCTCAACGCCATTCCCGGCATCCGCGCCCGCGCGCCGGGCGGGGCCTTCTACCTTTACCCCCACTGCGGCGGCCTGATCGGCAAATGCACGCCTGCGGGCAAGGTGCTCGAGACCGACAACGACGTGGTCATCCACCTGCTGGAGGCCGGTGGGGTGATGGTGCTTGCGGGCACCGCCTACGGCGTATCCCCGCACTTCCGCATGTCCACCGCCACCAGCGCCCAGCAGATCGAAGAGGGCTGCCGGCGCATCGCCGCCGCGGTCGCGCAGCTGAGCTGAGCCGCGGTGGGAGACGCCCGCATCCGCCTATCACGAACGCTTATGCGCGAAGGTGGATTCCCTATTGGGCGCCTGCGCAACGCCTTCCTATCATTCTTTCAACCCCCTTTTCATTGACTGGAGCAACGCGATGAGCAGCCACCCCACGACAACGACGACCCTGCGCGGCGCGGCCTGGATGGCCCTCGTCGCGATGTCCGGCCTTTGCGCCTTCACCTCGGCGCATGCGCAGGCCGCAGACACCTTCAAGATCGGCATCATCAGCCCCATGAGCGGCCCGAATGCGCGCTACGGCGCCTTCGCCAACAAGGGCGCGGCGCTGGCGGCCAAGGAGATCAATGCGGCCGGCGGCGTGCTCGGCAAGAAGATCGAGCTGGTGAGCGGCGACAGCCAGTGCGTGCCGGCCGAAGGCGTGGCGGCGACGCAGCGCATGATCAGCCTGGAGAAGACGGCCATCATCATCGGCGACGTGTGCAGCTCGGTGACGCTCGCGATGCAGCCCCTGGTCGAGGAGTCGAAAGTGCTGCTGGTCAACGCGGCTTCGTCCAACCCCGACATCACCCACAAGGCCGGCGTCGGCGGCTTCAAGTGGACCTTCCGCAATTACCCGACCGACGAGGTGCGCGCGGCCACGGTGCTGGAGTACGCTTCCAAGACCAAGGGCTTCAAGAAATACGCCGTGCTGTCGGTCGACAGCGACTACGGCCGCGGCGCGATCAAGTTCACCAAGCGCTATCTGCCGAAGTACGAGGGCGCGGAGATCCTCAGCGAGGACTACTACAAGGATTCCGAGACCGACTTCCGCTCGGTGCTCAGCAAGATCCGCCGCTCCGGCGCGCAGGCCATCATCCTCTACGGGCAGGCCGACACCACGCCGATCATCGCGCGCCAGATGCTCGAGCTGGGCCTGGCCGGCAAGGTGGCGCTGGTGGGCAACGGCGAGTTCAACACCAAGGAGACCATCGCCGCGGCGCCCAAGGTCATGAACGGCGCGGTCGAAGCGGCCGCCTGGCTGCCCGAGGTGCCGGCGCCGCGCAGCCTCCAGTTCGTCGCCGACTACCAGAAGGCCAACGGCGGCGAGATGCCGAACAACCATGCCTACACCCACTACGACACGCTGCAACTGGTCGCGCAGGCCATCAAGAGCGCCAACAGCCTGAAGGGCGAGGACGTGCGCAACGCGCTCGCCAAGATCAAGTACGACAGCCCGATGGGCGTGGTCACCTTCGACGACCACAACCAGGCCGTGCTGCCGATGGTGCTGCTGGAGATCACCGACGGCAAGCCGGCGATCAAGGGAACGATCACCACCAAGGTCGACTACGCCGCGCCCAAGTGAAGCGTCTGCCTGATCCGCCTGCGGGGACATCCACGTGAGCTCCTTCATCCTCGAACAGATCGTCAACGGCATCATCACCGGCTCGATGTACGCGCTGGTGGCCGCCGGCATGACGATGATCTTCGGCGTGCTGCGTGCCATCAACTTCGCCCACGGCGAGTACTACATGCTGGGCACCTTCGCGGCCTGGTGGGTCATGTCGAAGCTGGCGGCCGACTACAGCCTGGCCATCGTCGGCGGCGTGGCGATCGTGTCGCTGATCGCCGTGCTGATCGGCCGCAGCGTGATGCAGCGCCTCATCGGCCAGCCCTTCCAGGCCGGCGTGCTGGCCACGCTCGGCCTGTCGCTGATCCTGCAGAACGTCGTCATCCTGGCCTTCGGCGGCGGCTACAAGGTGTTCTCGGGCGGCTGGATCGAGCCGATCGAGATGGGCGATTTCGGCATGTCGCAGCAGCGCGTGATCCTGGTGGTGGTCACGCTCGCCGTGTTCGCCGCGCTCGAATGGATGGTGCGCGGTACCCGGCTCGGCCGCTCGATCCGCGCGGTGTCGCAGAACATCGAGTGCTGCCAGGTCAACGGCATCGACGTCGAGCAGGTGGTGCGCCGAACCTTCCTGATCGGCGTCGCCATCGCCGCGCTCTCGGGCATCCTCACCGGCCCGATCAACGTCAGCATCTACGGCGGCATGGGCGAGTCGATCACGCTCAAGACCTTTGCCGTGATCGTGATGGGCGGCATGGGCAACGTGCGCGGCACGCTGATCGCCGGCTGCCTGCTGGGCGTGGTCGAGAGCCTGGTGGCCGGCTTCATCGGCCTGCAGTACCGCGACTCGGTCGGCTTCATCGCGCTGCTGCTGATGCTCATGCTGCGGCCGCACGGCCTGTTCAGCAGCAAGGCCCGATTCTGATACCCCACCGAATGGAACGCACGATGATGTCCACCACCACGCTGGATACGCCCCGCCTGCCCGCCGCCAGGCTGGCCACGGTGAACTGGAGCGCCTGCGCGCTGGCGATGGCCGCACTGCTGGCGGCGCCGCTCTTCCTGGGCGACTACTACCTGCACGCGATGGTGCTCGCGATGATCTTCCTGCTGCCTGCCCTGGGGCTGAACCTGATCCTCGGCTACACCGGCATGCTGTCGCTGGCGCAGGGCGTGTTCTTCGGCCTCGGCGCCTACGCCTCGGCGCTGATGGCGATCCACTTCGGCACGCCCTTCCTCGTGAACTTCCTCTGCGCCGGGCTGCTCGCTGGGCTGATCGCGCTGCCGCTGGGGATTCCGGCGCTGCGGTTGCGCGACACCTCCTTCGTGATGTGCACGCTCGGCATGGTGGTGATCGCCCAGGTCGTGTCGAAGAACTGGGTCGATCTCACGCGCGGCGACATGGGCCTGTCGGGCGTGCCGCGGCCGACGCTGGGCTTCGGCGACATGGCGCTCACCATCGTCAGGGCGCCGGAGTACTTCTACCTGGTGCTGGTGCTCGCCGCGCTCGCGGTGGCGGCCTTCGTCGCGCTGATCCGCTCGCCGGCCGGCCGCTGCATGGTGGCGATTCGCGACAACGAGACGCTGGCCGAATCGCTGGGCGTGCCGACCTGGACCTACAAGCTGATCGTCTTCATGCTGAGCGCCGTGTTCGCCGGCCTCGGCGGCAGCCTCTATGCGCACTTCTCGACGGTGGTGAGCCCGCTCGTGTTCCAGGCCTACTACTCGAACACCATCCTGATCATCGTGCTGGGCGGCGGCGTCGGCAAAGTGCCGGGCGCGATCATCGGCAGCTTCGTCTTCGTGGCGGTCTCGGAGGCGCTGCGCATCACGCCCGAGCTGCGCATGGTGATCTACGGCTTCGTGCTGCTGGGCCTGGTGTTCCTGTTCCCGCAGGGGCTGGCACCGCTCTTCCACGGCGCGGCCGAGCGCATCGCGCGCATCGGGCAGGGCGGCAGCAAGGAGCAGCGCGATGTCCGCTGAGCACGTCATGCTGCGCATCGAAGGCTTGCGCAAGAACTACGGCGCGGTGGCCGCGCTGCAGGGCGTGGACATCGAGGTCCGGCGCGGCGAGGTGATGGGCCTGATCGGGCCCAACGGCTCCGGCAAGTCGACCCTGTTCGACTGCTGCACCGGCCTGCAGAAAAGCGACGCCGGCCGCGTGCTGCTGAAGGGTGTGGACATCACCGGCTGGCCGATGAACCGGATCGCGCGCGAAGGCCGGTTCCTGCGCAGCTTCCAGAAGACGGTGGTCTTCCCGACGCTGGACTCGGAAGAGAACCTGGTGCTGGCGGGGCAGATGTCGCGCTTTCCGAGCGTGCTGTCCACCTTCTGGGTCGGGCCGGCCGCGAAGCGGCGCGTGAATGCGCTGCGCGAACGCGCCCGGGAGCTGATCGAGGTGTCGGGTCTCGCGCGCGTGGCGCACCTGCCGGCCGGCCACATGTCCGGCGGCCAGCAGAAGCTGCTGCAGTTCGCCTCGATGCTGATGCCCGAGCCCGAGCTGATCCTGCTGGACGAGCCGCTGGCCGGCATCAACCCGGTGCTGATCGAGAAGGTGATCCAGTGCATAGCGCATGCCAATCAGACACTGGGCGTGACCTTCGTCGTGATCGAGCACAACACCGACGTGCTGATGAACCTGAGCGACCGCGTGGTGGTGCTGCACCAGGGCGCCAAGCTGGCCGACGACACGCCCGAAGCCGTGGTGCGCAACCCCGAGGTCATCGAGGCCTACCTAGGAGGCTGAGATGGGAGACAAGACCATGGAACTCGAAATCGACAAGCTGTACGCCGGCTACGGCCACCTGGACATCCTGCACGGGGTGGACCTGAAGATCCGCCACGGCGAATTCGTCGCGCTGCTCGGGCCCAACGGGGCCGGCAAGTCGACCCTGCTCAAGTCGCTGTTCGGCATGACCACGCACAAGGGCGGCGCGATCCGCTGGAAGGGCAAGGACATCGCCGGGCTTCGGCCGCAGCAGATGCTCGCGCACGGCATCGCCTACGTGCCGCAGGGGCGCTGCAACTTCCAGCTGATGACCATCGACGAGAACCTCGAGATGGCCGCCTACACCCTCAAGGACGGCGACCTGAAGGGCGAGCGCGAGTACGTCTACGACCTGTTCCCGATCCTGCGCAAGCGCCGCAACGAGCTGGCCGGGAACATGTCCGGCGGCGAGCAGCAGTTGCTGGAAATGGCGATGGCGGTGCTGCGCCGGCCCGAGATCCTGCTGGTGGACGAGCCCTCCGTGGGCCTGTCCCCGCAGGCGATCACGCTGGTCTTCAACGAGCTGAAGCGCCTGCACCAAGGCGGCCGAACCATCTTGCTGGTCGAGCAGAACACGCGCAAGGCGATGCAGGCGGCCGAGCGCGCCGTGGTGCTGCGCCTGGGCAAGGTGATCTGGGACAGCCCGGTCGGCGAGCTGAGCAACGCGGACCTGGGCGAGCTCTTCATGACGGGCCGGCGTGCCTCCGACGCGCAGCCGGCCTGATCGAAACGAAACCGAACATTCAAGGAGCAGAAAGGCATGAAACTGGCATTCGACACGGGCGGCACATTCACCGACTTCGCGATGACCGAGGACGACGGGACCATCCTGCTGCACAAGGTCTTGAGCACGCCCGATGCACCGGCGCGAGCGGTGCTGCAAGGGGTCGACGAGCTCCTGGCCAAGGTGCGCGAGAAGAACGCGGGCAAGGCATCGGGTGCCGGCACGCTGCAGATCCTGGGTGCCACCACGGTCGTCACCAACGCGGTGCTGGAGCGGCGCGGCGTGCAGACCGCCTTCATCACCACCGACGGCTTCCAGGACATGCTGCGCATCCGCACCGAGGGGCGCTACGACCTGTACGACCTGCGCATCCAGTACCCGGACCCGCTGGTCACGCGCGACCTGTGCTTCGGCGTCGACGAGCGCATCGCGGCGGACGGCACGGTGATCAAGGCGCTGGACGAGGAGGGCGTGCGCGGGATCGCGAGGACGCTGCTGGAGCGCCAGGTCGAATCGGTCGCGGTGTGCCTGCTGCACGCCTACAAGTACGGCCAGCACGAGAAGCGCGTGGCCGAGCTGATCGCCGAGGTGGCGCCGGGCATCTCGGTGTCGCTGTCGTCCACCGTCTGTCCCGAGGTGCGCGAGTACGACCGCGCCTCGACCACCGTCGTCAATGCCTACACGCGGCCGATGATGGTCGGCCATGTCAACCATCTCGAACGCGAGCTCTCGCAGCGCGGCGTGGAAGGGCAGCTGCTCTGGATGACTTCCAGCGGCGGCGTGGTGCCGAGCTCCGCGGCCTCGCGCACGCCGGTGCGGCTGATCGAGTCGGGTCCTGCGGCCGGCGCTGTGGCGGCCGCGGACTACGCCCGCCAGGCCGGCGAGGCGAGCGTGCTCTCCTTCGACATGGGCGGCACCACCGCCAAGCTGTGCCTGATCCCGAACGGCGAGCCGATGGTGGCCAACGACCTGGAGGTGGCGCGGCACGAGCGCTTCCGCAAGGGCAGCGGCTTCCCGCTCAAGATCCAGTCGATCCACATGATCGAGATCGGCGCCGGCGGCGGCAGCATCGCGGCGCGCAACAAGCTGGGCCTGCTGGGCGTGGGTCCACGCAGCGCCGCCGCCGCGCCGGGGCCGGCCTGCTATGGCCGCGGCGGGACCGAGCCGACGGTGACGGACGCGGACCTGCTCCTGGGCTATCTCGACGAGAAGTCCTTCCTCGGCGGCGACTTCGCGCTCGACCGGCCCGCCGCGGAAGCGGCCATGGACCGCCTGGCCAAGGAGCTCGGCATCAGCAGGGAGCGCTGCGCCTGGGGCATCCACGACATGGTCAACGAGAGCATGGCGGAGGCCGCCTCGATGCAGGCCACGGACAGCGGCGTCGACCCGCGCGCCCTGCCGCTCATCGCTTTCGGCGGCGCAGGTCCCGTGCATGCGTATGGCGTCGCGCGCAAGCTCGGCATCGGCAAGCTGATCTGCCCCATCGGCGCCGGCGTGACCTCGGCCATCGGCCTGCTGGGTGCGCCGGTGGCAGCGGACCTGTCGACCAGCCTGCCGATGCGGATCTCGGCCTGGAACCCCAGCGCGGTCAAGGTGGTCAAGGCCACGCTGGCGGAGCAGGGGCGCGAGGTCGTGCTG
Organism: Variovorax sp. WS11; assembly: GCF_010499245.1. Lineage (GTDB taxonomy): Bacteria > Pseudomonadota > Gammaproteobacteria > Burkholderiales > Burkholderiaceae_C > Variovorax. Next base: position 576,457 of record NZ_JAAGOW010000002.1, on the reverse strand, counting down.
GCGAGCAAGGTGCCGGCCGAGCGCATCCGGTTCTCGTACACCGTGGACATGCGCCACGTGGGCCAGGGCTACGAGATCTCGGTCGCGCTGCCGGAGCTCGATCCGGAGGACCCGGGCTTCGTCGCGGAGCTGATGGCGCGCTTCCATGCCAACTACGTGGCGCTCTACGGCCGCGCGGTGACGGGCACCGAGGCCGAGGTCATCACCTGGCGCATCCGTGCCAGCGGGCCCAAGGGCGCGGTGTCGCTGGCCGGGCTGCGCGGCGAAGCGGGTGCGGTGCGCGACCCGCGCAAGGGAACGCGACCGGTCTTTTTTCCGGAACTCGGCAAGTACGTGGAGACGCCGGTCTACGACCAGTACGCGCTGCTGCCCGGCGTGCCGGTCGAAGGCCCGGCCATCATCGAGCAGCGCGAGTCGACCGTGGTCATGGGGCCGAACGCCACCGCCTCGCTCGACGAGCAGCACAACCTCATCATGCTTCTGTCCTGAAGGCCATTCATGTCCCTCCTGAAACCCGACTTCAACGACCCGATCACGCTGCAGGTGATGTGGGACCGCCTGGTCTTCATCGCCGACCAGGCCGACACGGCCCTCGGGCGCACCGCCTTCTCGCCGATCGTGCGCGAGAACCACGACTACGTGAACGTGCTCCTCGACGCCAAGGGCCGCGCGCTGGCGCAGTGCACCTGGTCGATCCCGGTCTTCATCACGACGCTGCCGATGGCCGCGCAGAACTACTTCCTCAAGGCCTTCCCGCCTGAGTCGCTGGAGCCGGGCGACGTGCTCGCCACCAACGACCCCGTGATCGGCACCGGGCACCTGCCCGACATGGTCATGCTCACGCCGATCTTCCGCAACGGGAAAATCGTGGCCTACGCCGGCAGCATCGCGCACCTGCCCGACATCGGCGGGCGGCCGCAGTCGCCGGACTCCACCGACATGTTCGAGGAAGGCATCCGCATCCCGATGCTGAAGCTGTTCAAGGCCGGCCAGCCGAACGTCGACGTGTTCTCGGTGATCGAGGCCAGCGTGCGCCTGCCGCACGAGGTGCGTGGCGACATCCAGAGCATGGTGGCGGCCAACGAGGTAATGAGCCGCGAGTTCAGCCGCTTCATGGACGAGTACGGGCTCGACGACTGCGAGGCCCTTGGGGAAGCGATCTTCAGCCGCTCGGAGCGCCACATGCGCAAGGCCATCGCGGCCTGGCCGCAGGGCAGCTACAAGGCCGACATGACCATCGATGGCTTCGAGACCGAGGTGAAGCTGTGCGTCAGCGTGGAGGTGGGCAAGGATTCGATCCATGTCGACTACACCGGGACCTCGCCCGAGGTGGCGCGGGGCATCAACGTGGTGCCGCACTACCGCGTCGCCCACAGCGTGTATGCGCTCAAGTGCCTGCTCGACCCGGACACGCCCAACAACGAAGGCTGCATGGTGCCGCTGACCGATTCCGCGCCCGCGGGCTCGATCCTCAACCCGCGGCCGCATGCGGCGGGCGCGGCGCGCAACCTGGTCGGCCACTGCATCCCGAGCCTGATCTTCAAGGCGCTGCAGAACGTGGTGCCGGAGGGCGCGATGGGCGACAGCGGCGGCGCTCCGATCTGGGGCATCAACTGCCAGGGCCAGCGCTCCGACGGCACCGCCTACGGCAGCGCGCAGAACTTCCATGGCGGGCAGGGCGGCCGCTCGTCGATGGACGGCCTGGATACGCTGAGCTTTCCGTCGAACTGCCGCGTGACGCCGATCGAGATGTACGAGCTCGCGGTGCCGGTGCTCACCGAATGCAAGGAGCTCATTCCCGACTCGGGCGGCCCCGGCAAGTTCCGCGGCGGACTGGGCCAGCGCGGCGTGATCCGCAACCTGTCCGACCGCGAGATGAACATCTACCTGAGCACCGAGCATGTGAAGCACCCCTGCCTGGGCGTGCTGGGCGGGCAGGCCGGCCGCAACGGGGCCGTGCTGCATGACGATCGGCCGGTGTTTCCCAAGGGGCGGCTGGTGCTGGCGCCCGGCGAACGCCTGACCATCGAACTGCCCGGCGGCGGCGGCTGGGGCGACGCGCAGGAGCGCTCGCGCGAGTTGGTCGAGGACGACCTGAAGCAGGGCCTGGTCAGTCCTGAAGGCGCGCGGGCGGACTACGGCTACCAGGCCGCAACCAAGCCGGCGAAGGTGGCCGCGCGATGACCGCCCGGGTCTTGGCAGGCCAGGTCGCCCTGGTCACCGGTGGCGGCTCCGGCATCGGCCGCTCGACCGCCCTGATGCTCGCGGCCGAAGGCGCGCGCGTGGTGGTGATGGGTCGCCGCAAGGAGCCGCTGGACGCGGTGGTGGCCGAAATCCGTGCCACCGGCGGCGAGGCGTGGGCTCGGCAGGCGGATCTGCAGAGCCGCGAGCAGCTGCAGGAGCTGGTGCGCTGGACCGAAGGCGAGGTCGGTGCGGTCGGTATCCTCGTCAACAACGCGGGCCTGACGAGCCGCGTGCGCAACATCCGCTGGATCGAGGCGGACGACTGGGAGTCCGCGATCTCCGTCAACCTCACGGCCGTCTACGTGCTGATCCAGGCCGTGCTGCCGGGCATGCTGGCGGCCGGCGCGGGCACGATCGTGACCGTCTCGTCGCTCGCGGCGGTGCGTCCCAACCTGCTCGGCGGAGCGCCCTACGGCGCAGCCAAGGCGGCGGTGAGCAACCTGATGGGCTTCATGCACGCCACCTTCCGCAACAACAACATCCGCTCGACCACCATCCTGCCGGGCGAGGTGAATACGCCGATCATGGACACGCGCGTGCGCCCGCCCACGGCCGCCGAGCGCGCCGCGATGGTTGCGCCCGACGACGTGGCGCGCGCCATCCTGCTGGCCTGCACGCTGCCGCAGGGCACCACCATTGAGCAGCTGGTCATCAGCCCGACGCTGGCGCGCGACCAGGGGCCCGATGTCGAGATCAGCCGCTGGCTCGGCGCGCCCGATGGCACGCCAGGCAAACCTTGAACCCGAGACAACGCGATGAGCACTTCGTCTTCATTGAAAGAACGCCTGGCACGCGGCGATTCCGTGCTGATGGTCAACCCCAACCACGTCTCCCCCACGCTGTGCGAGAAGCTGGTGCGCTCGGGTGCCGACTCGGTCTTCATCGACTGCGAGCACGGCCTGGCCAGCTTCGAGGACATCCACCACATGGCCAAGGCCGCGCGCTACGCGGGCGGCTTCGGCATCGTGCGGCCGCAGAACCAGGAGCGCTCGACCATCACGCGCTGCCTCAATGCCGGCGCCGACGGCGTGATGGTGCCGCTGATCCACACCGCCGAGATCGCGCGCCAGGTGGTGCACACCTTCCGCTATGCCTGCCCGGACGACCACCAGACCCGGCTGCTGGTCGGCATGGTCGAGTCGGTCGAGGCCGTGCAAAACCTCGACGAAATCCTGGCGGTGGAGGGCATCGACGTGTTCTTCGTCGGGCCCGGCGACCTGTCGCAGTCGATGGGCTATTCGCCCGCGGTGGCGGCGGGCCAGCGCAGGCCGCCGCCGGTGCTCGAACTGGTGGACCAGACGCTGCAGCGCATCCGGGCCGCGGGCAAGGTGGCCGGTACGCTGGTGGTGCGGCAGGACGTGGCGCACCTGGTGTCGGTCGGCGCGCAGCTGCTCTACTACCACGCCGATCCCTTCGTCGCCGAAGGCGTGGGCGCGATGCGCCAACTCAGCGCACGTTGAGCTTCAGCGCGCCGTCGCGTCAGCCTCGGGCGCGCGGATGCCGACCAGGCGCCCGTCGACGAACAGGTCGTCGATCTGCCGCCTGAGGATGTCGAGCACCGCGCGCGCCTGGTCGGACATCGGCAGATGGTCCGGCACGCACAGCGACACCGTGGCCTGCAGGCCCGGCTCCACGATCCGGCGGATGAGCGGTGGCGCGGCAGCGCTCGGCTCATGCGCCGATGCCGACGGCAGGATGGTGGCGCCGACGCCGGCTTCGATCGCCTGGCGCAAGGTCGCGGCGGACTCGATCTCGGCCGTGATGCGCGGCGTGACGCCGATGCGCGCGAAGGCTTCGTCGATCAGGCGGCGCAGGAAGTGCGTGCGGCTGGGCAGCAGCAGATCCATCTCGGCGATGGATCTGAGGGCGATGGTCTGCTCGCTGCCCGCCGGCAGCTGCATGCCCGGCGGCGCGATCAGGCACAGATCCTCCGTGAGCAGGGGCTGCAGCGTGACGCCCTTCATCGGTCCGGCCGCATAGATGATGGCCATGTCCATGCGCCCGGTCATCACCATCTCGCTGAGCACCAGGCCGAAGTTGTCGTTGATGAAGAGGTTGATCTCGGGATACTCGCGCCGCACGGCCTGCAGCAGCGGCATCGAGAGGATGGAGGCCGTGCTGTAGGTCGCCAGTCCCACCGACACGGGGCCCGAGATGAAGCTGGCTTCGCTGCGGTTCGCGAGCTCGTGCTCCATCTGCTCGAGGTGATTGAGGATGATCTGCGCGTGCCGGTAGAGCTCGCTGCCGACGCGCGTCGGCGTGACGCCGGCGTTCGAGCGGTTGAGCAGCCGGTGCTTGAAATGCTCCTCGAGCGAGGCAATGTGCTGGCTCAGCGCCGGCTGGGCGACGCGCAGCTGTTGCGCCGCAGCAGACAGGCTCTTGGCGTCCACCGCCGTCACGAAGCTCCGGAGCGTCTTGAAGTTCACTGTCATCCCGGCTGATCGTAACCCCGGTTGACGGGCCCCGCCCGGTGGCTCGATGCTTGCTTCATCCGTTTCCAGGCAGTATCGACGAGGCCACCTTGAATCTCAGGCGTTTGAAGTATTTCGTGAAGATCGTCGACGTTGGAAGTCTCACGCAAGCGGCGGAAGTGCTCCATGTCGCGCAGCCGGCGCTGAGCCAGCAGCTCGCAACGCTGGAAGGGGAGTTCAAGCAACAGCTGCTGCTGCGCACGCAAAAGGGCGTGATGCCCACCGAGGCCGGCAAGGCGCTGTATCGCCACGCGCAGATCATCCTGCGGCAATTCAACCAGGCGCAGGCCGACGTCCTCAATGCCGGACGCACGCTGTCGGGGCAGGTATCGGTGGGCATGGCGCCGGGCACGGCCGCGTCGGCGCTGGCCCTGCCGTTGCTCAGGACGGTGCAGGGGCGCCATCCGAAGATCGTGCTTCACATCAACGAGAACTTCGGCACCACGCTGTGCGAGGTGGTGCGCAACGGCCGCATGGACATGGCCGTGCTGTACGGCGGCGGACACGCCATGCAAGGGCTTTCCTTCGACCCGTTGCTGACCGAGGATCTCTTCGTCGTCGCGCCCGAAGGCCTGCTGCGCAAAGGCGGCGACGTGGCGCTCGCGGACCTGGGCGGTGTGGATCTCCTGCTGCCCTGCACGAACAACCAGCTGCGCCGCTACGTGGACCAGGCCTTCGCTTCGGCGCAGGTCGTGCCCCGGGTGGTTGCGGAGATGGAATCGTCGAACACGCTCGCTGCCGCTGTCGGCTCCGGCGTTGGCGCCACGATCCTGCCGGTGTCGGCAGCCCGGGCGGTCGCCGCGAGCGCAGACCTGGACCTGCACCGCATCGTCTCGCCGCCCATCGAGGTGCCGCTGGCGCTGTGCGAATCCGACCATCTGCCGCTTTCCGAGCCGGCCCAGGTCGTCAAGGCCATCCTGCTCGAACTGGTGGGGCAGCTCGAGCTCGACGTCGGGCTGCACACGCTGCATTGACGGACCGTCAACAAAGGAGACCGCATGGCTTGGGCTATCGAGGTAGTGGACGACTGCGCAGTCGTTCGCATGAATACCAACAAGGTCAATGTGCAGAACGATCAGTTCTTCGCGGACCTGCACGTAGCCTTCGATCGGCTCGAACGCGAGTTCGGCGATCTGCCGGTCGTGCTCACCGGCCAAGGCGATGTCTTCTCTGCAGGTATCGACTTCAAATACAGCTTCGAGATTTTTGGCAGCGGGAGCGAAGAGAAGGTTCGCGACTGGTATCGGGCATACCGGGAAACCAACCTGCGAATCTTTCAGTATCCGAGGCCTACGGTCGCGGCGGTGAACGGACATGCCATCGCTGGCGGGCTGATCACCGCGCTGGACTGCGACTTCCGGATCGCCGCGCGAAAGCCGGCACGCTTCGGACTGAACGAAGTACCCATCGGCATCCCGATGCCTGCGGCCTACGTCGAGATCATCAAGTACGCCCTGGGCGATCAGGTCGGCGCTCTGGCGACACTGCGTGGCAAGCTCTATGGGCTGGAAGAGGCGCAGCGCCTCGGGTTCTTTCACGAGGTCGTGGAACCCGATCGACTGCTTGAGACCGCGATCGACTACGCCAAGTGCATCACGCCTGACTGCAACACGGCCTACGCCATGTCCAAGAAGGCGCTACAGGATGGCGTGATGAAACAGATTGCAGAGCGAACGGTGAGCCTGGACGAGCACCTGCCTGCCGGTATGAGCGATGAAGGCAATCGTCGCGCGCAGGATCGGCGCCGCCAAGAGATCATGCACAAGCGGTAGGCGCGCCAAGTTGTCGACCTGCGCCCAGTCGAGCATCTAACAATGATCGGGGTGGGAGTGGAGCGCCAGTTGCGAGCGCAGCCACGCGGCCAGGTCGGCCATCACCTGCGTGCCCAGCGGCGACACCGCGGTGAAGTGAATGCAGGCGTGAATGGCGCCGGCATAGCGGCGGTGCGCGGTCGGCACGCCGGCCTGCGCGATGCGCAGCGCCAGCGCGTGGCCTTCGTCACGCAGCGGGTCGTGGCCCATGGTGGCCAGCCAGGTGGGCGGCAGCGTGTCCAGTGCCTGCGCGTGCAGCAAGGCGAAATCGGCGTGCCGCGCCAGCGCCTGGCGCCCACCGAGGTAGCAGTCGATGAACCATTGCATGACGCCGGTGGTGAGGAACTTGCCCTCGCCGTTCTCGACCATCGAAGGGCTCGGTTCGCTGTAGTGCTGGGCAACGGGATAGATGAGGCCCAGCGCACGCGGCGCGATCGCGCCGGCGGCACGCAGCGCCGCCACGGTGGCGAGCTGCGCGCCCGCGCTGTCGCCGGCCAGCGCGATGCGCGACGGGTCGGCGCCGAGCTTGCGCGCGTGCGCAGCCACCCAGCGCAGCGCACAGGCCACGTCGTCCACCGCCGCCGGGAAGGGATGCTCGGGCGCCAGCCGGTAGTCCACCGCTACCACCACGGCGGCCACGTCGTGGCACAAGGTGCGGCACACCTTGTCGTGGGTCTCGAGGTCGCCGATCACGAAGCCGCCACCGTGCACGTAGAGCAGCAAGGGAAGCGGCCCTTCTGCATCGGGCTGGTAGATGCGCAGCGTCAACGGGCTGCAGGGTCCGTCGATGACACGGTCGTTCGCCGACGCGATGGCCGGCGCCGGCAGGCCCAGGCCGGCGGCCAGGTCGCGGTAGATCTGGCGTGCCACCGGCAGCGGCAGCGTCTCGAGCGGCGGGTTGCCCTGCGCAGCGGCCTGTGCCAGGAAGCCGGCCAAAGCCGGGTCCAGGGGGGCCGTTTCGAGCACGGCGGCGATCGGATCAGTCATTGCTGTGTTCCATGAAGTCGATGAAGAGTTGTCGGGTGTGCGAATCCCGTGCGCTGCAACGGCGCGCCCGGCCGCAACAGGAAATAGCCCAGCGCGGGCAGCAGCACCAAGGCGCCGACCATGTTCCACACGAACATGAAGGCCAGCAGGATGCCCATGTCGGCCTGGAACTTGATGGGCGAGAACGCCCAGGTGCCCACGGCCAGCGCCAGCGTGATGCCGGTGAGCATGACCACCCGGCCGGTGAAGCGCAGCGCGTGCGCATAGGCCTCGGCCAGGCTCGCGCCTTCGCGCATGCGCGTCAGCGTGACGCTGAGCACGTACAGCGCGTAGTCCACGCCGATGCCCACCCCCAGCGCAATCACCGGCAGCGTGGCGACTTTCACGCCCATGCCCAGGCCCACCATCAGGGCCTCGCACAGCACCGAGGTCAGCACCAGCGGCAGCACCGCCACCACCACGGCGCGCCAGGAACGGAAGGTCACCCAGCACAGCAGCACCACGGCGGCGTAGACCCACAGCAGCATCTCGCGCATCGCCTGGTGCACCACGATGTTGGTGGCCGCGGCAATGCCGGCGCTGCCGGCGGCCAGCTTGAAGCTGACTTCGGGCGTGTTGTTGGCGGCGGCGAAGCGCTCGACCTCGGCCGTCACCCGTGACAGCGTCTCGGCCTTGTGGTCCTTCAGGTAGACGTACAGCGCCAGGAACGAGCAGCTCTGGTTGAACAGCTCGCGCGGCGCGCGCGTCTGCACGCCGCCCAGCGCGCCCTCGTTGGGCAGCAGGTCGTACCACTTGAGGTTGCCCTCGTTGTAGCCCACCATCGCCAGCTTGGACAGGGCCGCCATGGAGTTGGTGGACTCCACGCCGGGCAGTTGCTCCAGCCGCCAGGCCAGTGCGTCCATCTTCGCCAGCGTGCCGTAGCGCGTGCACTGGTCCACCGGCGTGGTGGCCATGACGGTGAGGATGTCGGTGCTGGCGGCATAGTGGCCGATCAGGTAGTCGTTGTCCCGGTTGTAGCGCGCCTCGCGCCGCAGCTCGGGCGCACCCGGGTCCAGGTCACCGATGGAAAGATGCATGCTCACCGCGAAACCGCCAGCGGCAAGCAACCCACCCACGGCGACCGCGCCAACGGCCCAGCGCCGCGTGGTGAAGCGCTCCAGCAGCGACCACAGGCGCGAGCGCTGCGCATCGGGCGCGGTTTCCAGGCGCAGGCTGCGCGCAGCTGCCTTGGGGCTCACGCCCAGGTAGGACAGCAGCACCGGCAGCAGCACGAGGTTGGTGAAGATCAGCGCGGCCACACCGATGCTGGCGATCAAGGCGAGATCCTGGATGACCTTGATGCGGATGATGACCAGCACCGCGAAGCCCACCGCGTCGCACAGCAGCGCCGTGAGGCCGGCCACGAACAGGCGCCGGAAGGTGTAGCGCGCCGCCACCAGCCGGTGCGTGCCGCGGCCCACGTCCTGCATGATGCCGTTCATCTTCTGCGCGCCGTGGCTCATGCCGATGGCGAACACCAGGAAGGGCACCAGCACCGAATAGGGATCGAGCTCGTAGCCCAGCAGCGCCAGCAGCCCGAACTGCCACACCACCGCCACCAGCGAGCAGGCCACCACCAGCGCCGTGCTGCGCGCGCAGCGCGTGTAGCCGTACAGCACGGCACTGCAGATCGCCAACGCGAGCAGGAAGAACAGCAGCACCTGGTGCAGGCCTTCGATCAGGTCGCCCACCACCTTGGCGAAGCCGGTCACGCGGATCTGCAGCGCATCGCTGTCGTACTTGCCGCGCAGCGCTTCGATCCGGCGCGACAGCTCGCCGTAGTCGAGGGCCTGGGCGGTCTGCGGATGGCGGTCCAGCAGCGGTACGAACACGATGCTGGACTGGAAGTCGGCGGCCACCAGCTGGCCGATCTCGCCCGAGCGTTCGACGTTGGCGCGCAGCTCGGCCAGGCTTGCGGGCGAGCCGTCGTAGGCGTTGGGAATCACAGGGCCGCCGTCCAGCCCGTCTTCGGTGACCGCGATCCAGCGCGTGTTGGAAGTCCACAGCGACTTCATGAAGGGCCGGTCCACGCCCGGCATCAGGAAGATCTCGTCGTTGATCTTCTGCAGCGCATCGAGGTAGGCCTTGTCGAAGATGGTGCCCTGGCGCGCCTGCACCACCACGCGCATCGCGTTGGCCTGGCCGCCCAGGTCGCCCTTGTGGGCCAGGTAGTTGACGATGTAGGGGTGGCCGGTGGGGAGCGTTTTCTCGAAGCTGGCATTGAGCTGCAGCTTGAGCGCCTGCCAGCCCAGCGCCGCGGTGAGCAACAGGCACAGGGCCAGCACCCAGGGGCGGTGATTGAACAAGGCGCGCTCGATGGCCGAGCCGGAGCGCGCGTCGAAGTCTTCGATGCGCGCCACGACGGTCTGCGCGCTGGAGGGGGAGTCGGTGTGCATGGGGCGTTGAAGCGGTTCTTTTTTCAGTCGAGCGCCGGCGCGGGCAGACGGCGCATGCCGCGCAGGCTGGCCAGCACCAGGGCGCCGTCGGCGGCCACGGCGATGCCGGCCACCGGCATCGGCTCGCGCGAGGGGATGCGGCGCAGCGCGGCCGTGTCCTGGCGTGCCAGCAGCAGATCGCCCGCCTGCGTCGCCAGCACGAAGCCGCCGCCCGGCAAGGCCGTGCCCGCGGCCACGGTCAAGGGCGTGGCGCTGTCCAGCTTGTCCCAGTGCGCGCCATCGTCGCCGGAGCGAAAGGCCGAACCGCGCAGGCCGTAGGCCACCAGCGCACCGCCACGCGTGCGCAGCAGGCCGAAGAAGCTGCCCTTGTAGGGCGAAGGCAGCGGCACAAAGCTGGCGCCGGCATCGACGGAGCGCAGCAGCAGGCCCTGCTCGCCCGCGACCACCAGCGTGCCGCCGGCCGCGCGCACGCCGTACAGGTGCAGGCTCCCGGGGTTGGGCAGCCGCCCGAGCCAGGGCTCCCAGCGCCGGCCGCCGTCTGCCGTGGCGAACATCAGGCCATACGCGCCGATGGCGAAGCCGCGCTCCGCGTCGGTGAATTCGAGGTCGAAGAAGGGCTTGTCCGCGCCCTCGCGCACCAACTGCTGCGCCTGCTTGATGGCGGCAGCGTCGCCCGTGCGCTGCGCCGCCGTTTCGACCAAAGCCGCCGCGGCCAGGCCATCGAGCTGCATCTGCCAGCTCTGCCCGCCGTCATCGCTGCGCAGCAGGGTGCCCAGGTGGCCCGCCGCCCAGCCGGTGCGCTCATCGACGAAGCACACGCTGGTGAGCGTGGCCTGCAGCGGCACCCGGGCCTGTGCCCAGTGCGCGCCGTGGTCGTCCGACAGCAGCACCGTGCCGCGTTCGCCCACGGCCACCAGGCGTGTGCCTGCACGGCCCACGGCCAGCATGGCGGCGCCCAGCGCCTTGGGGGTGAGCACCGCCGGCGACGACAGCACAGCGGGCGCGGCCGATGCGGTGGGTGCGGCACGGGCGCGCATCGGCAGCAGCGCGGGCAGCGCACAACCGGCCAGCCCCGCCGCGGCGGCGCGCCGTGTCAGCCCGAGGGATGCCGCAGCGGCCATCAGCGTCCGCCCTCGTTGGCCAGGGCTTCCGGGCTGAAGAAGGTGCGCGGAATCGGCGGCAGCACCTCGTACTGCTTGCGCAGCTCGTTGGAGGCCATGTTCAGGTAGTAGGCGCCGGTCTGCATGTCATAGCCGCCCCACAGCAGGAAGCTGGTCACCGCCGGGATGTCCGGCGCGGTGAGCATCAGCGAATAGTTGGTGCGCCACAGCTGGCCGTTGGCGTCCCAGCCGTCGAACAGCACGATCTGCCAGGAGTCTTCGTCGATGTAGTACTTGCGCTTGGGCACGACGTGGCGCTTGCCGGCCGCCAGCGTGGCCTCCACTTCCCACACGCGGTGCAGCTCCCAGCGCACCTGCGCCGGGTTGAGCGTGTTGGGCGTGACCAGCTCGTCCACCTTGGCCGCGGCTGCGCGGTTGTTGTTGTAGGGGATGTAGATTTCCTTCTTGCCCACCAGCTTCAGCTCGTGCTTGTCGATCGGGCCGAACAGGTTGAAGGCTTCGTCGAACAGGCCGATGCCCGAGGTCACCGAGTCGGGCGTGTCGTAGGCGACCGAGGGCGCCTTGCGCACGCGGCGCTGGCCCACCAGGTACTGCCACAGGCCGCGTGGCACCGACTCGCTCATGCCGTCGTGCGCCAGGATGGCCTCGCCGGCCTTGGAGCCGGGCTCGGTCACGAGGAACTTGCCGAACTGGTAGTAGCCGTCGAACTTGTCGGCGCTGCCGTCCTTGTCGTAGTAGGCCTGGCGCACCGTCTGCACGCCGCCCGAAGCCATTGCACGCCGGCCGTCGGAGGTCACCACCCACACGCGCACGGGCATGGCGTAGTTGCCGCCCTTCCACGCCAGGCGGTGGTTCCAGATCGCCTCGTAGCCGTCCTTCGGAATCGGGAACGGAATGCCGCCCCAGGCGCCTTCCACGCCGTGGCCGCCATCCACCGTCTTGGCCTGCGTCGCGTTCCTGAAGGTGTTGTCGTACACCGATTGCGGCGCCGCCGCGCTGCGGTGCGTGGGATAGACGTCGATGCGGAAGTCGGGGTACTTCTTCATCAGCGCCTGCACGCCGTCGGTCAGTTTGTCGGCGTACTGCGCCATGTTCTTGGCGTCGATCGACAGCAGGGGCTTCTCGCCCGCGAAGGGGTCGGGCCGCACGTCGCCGTTCTTGTAGCCGGGCGGCGCCTTGGCCAGGCCGCCGTCCCAGGCGGGGATGGTGCCGGCCTTGTTGCCGGCCTTCTCCGCGCCCACCGGGGTCAGCGTGGACTTGAGCTTGGCGGCCTCGTCCGCGCTGACGGCGGCCTGGGCCGAAACGGCGGACGCCAGCAGGGCGGCCAGCAGCAGTGATTGTTTTGCGGTCTGCATCATGGTGTGTCTCGATGGGTTTTTGTCAGAAGGTGCGGGAGACGCTGAGCGACAGGTAGTTGCGGTCCTTCAGCGTCTGGCCAAAGGACAACATGCGCGTGGGCGTGCGCGCGTCGGCGACCGTGAAGGTGTTCTCGCTGCCGAAGAAGGCCGTGTAGCTGAGGGCGATGTTCCAGGTGTTCTGGTACTTGCCCTTGATGCCGAGCGTCACGTCGCCCGCGTTGGAGGCGCCGCCCGCGAAGTTGAAGATCGCCGAGGAGCGGCCGCCGAAGTTGTAGCCCAGGCCCATCGGGATCGACAGGTCCAGGCCGGGCAGCACCTGGAAGTACTGCGGCTCGAAGATCATGCGGAAGGCGGCGGCCGAACGCGTGGTGTTGGGGTCCAGCCCGCCGAAGCCGGTCGTGCCCGGGTTCTTGGTGATGCTCATCACGCGGTTCCACGCCAGCTCGGCCAGCACCACGCCGCCGTCCCACAGGCCGGACTTCTTCAGCACGTAGATGCCCGACAGGTTCAGGTGAGCCGTCTTGCCGATGGCATAGCACGGGTTCGCCGCCATGCCATTGCAATTGATCGGCGGCATGAAGGGCGCGCCGCCCAGCACGGCCGGGTCGCTGGTGAGCGGCGCGTCGGCGCGCATCGAGCCTTCGAGGGCCCAGTTCAGCTGGCCGATCGACGAGGTGACGCTGGCGCCCACGGTCTTGATGCCCTTGGCGTAGACCGTGTGCGCGTTGCCGTTGACCAGGTCGAACACCGGCACGGCCGGCGTCTTGTCGTTGTAGCGCGCCGCATAGAAGCCGTACTCGAAGGCTCTGCCGGTCGGCGACCAGCGCAGCTGCGCGCCGAACTGGCTGCTGTTGCCGGGCTTCTGGTCCTTGCTGTTGTCGGTGATCAGCACCGGCGGCAGGGGCGGGCCGAAGTACACGCGGCCGCCGCCGATGTAGTCCTGGTTGGAGAAGTAGCTGCCGACCCCGGGGATCTTGCTGGGCCGCCACTTGAGTTGGTAGTAGCCGCCCAGCGTCAGGCCCTCGGCCAGCTGCAGCGTGCCGGAGATCTGCTCCACCGGCAGCAGCACTTCCTTGAACTGCCAGTTGGGCACCGAGGCGATCTTGGCGATGTCCACCGGCCCTTGCGCCGCGGCGATGCCGTTCTGGCCGAAGAACAGGCTCTCGCCGTATTGCAGCGCGTGCTTGCCGATGCGAATGGAGGCGGGCATGTCGCCGAGCGATCCCTTGGCATAGACGAAGGCATCGAGGAACTGGTCGCTGCGGCCGTGCTGGCTTCGCGTGGCAGGAAGGAACTCGTTGGGCGCCTGGCCCGGCTGGTTGCTCACGCCCAGCGAGCCGTCGTTGGCGTTGGTGCCCAGGTACTTGGAGTCGTACCAGGCCGCGTGACTCAGGCGCAGGCCCCAGTTGCCGTGGTTGTAGTCGAACTCGGTGAGCAGGTCGAAGCGGTTGGAGACCACGCCCTTCCTGAAGTTGGCGTCGCCATCGTTCTCGTTGGCCACGCCGCCGTCGCCGCGCGCCGCGGGTGAGGTCAGCGTGGGCGAAGGGTTCTTCAAGCGATACGCCAGGCTGTACTTGGGCGTGAAGTCCAGCCGGATCTTGGCGTCGGGGTCGCTGGACTCCAGTTCGATCGCCAGCGCCGGCAAGGCGCAAGCCAGGGAGCAGGCCAGCACCAGCGCTCGCGGGCGGAAGGGAAGGGATGCGAATGTCATTGTGTCTCCTCGTCTCTCTCTATTTGTTGTGTGGATGGCGGGTCAGATGTAGGTCGATGCCAGCCCTCCGTCGACGGGGACGTTGGCGCCGCTGATCCAGCGCGCCTGGTCGCTGCACAGCCACGCGATCACCGGCGCGATCTCGTCCGCGAAGCCGGGCCGCAGCATGCGGTGCGCATCGGCCTGCACCCGCTCCTGGCCGAGCATGCTCACGAAGTCGCCCAGGATGGGCGTGAACACCGGGCCCGGCGCGACGCAGTTCATGCGCACGCCGTGCTGCAGAAACCACTTCTGCGACTGCGTGGCGCTCCAGACGATCAGCGCCTCCTTGAAGTACTGGTAGCAGGTCTCCTGCGGCACGGGGTGGTCGCGCAGCCAATGGGCGCCGGCCTCGAAGCCTTGCGCGGCGGCCAGGGCCTTGTGCGGCGCCAGTCGCTGCGCCCATTCGGCGCCGAGGATGGAGGCCACGTTGACGATGGAGCCGCCACGCGGGATGCGCGGCAGCGCCTGTTCCGTCAGATGGCGAAGCCCCAGGTAGTTGATGTCGGCGACGAGCTCGACGGGCGCCGTGCCGGGCACGCCGGCGATGTTGCACAGCGCGTCGAAGCGCTCGGGCAGTTGCGCCACGGCCGCGTCGATGGCGGCAGCGGAACTCAGGTCCGCCTTGACGAAGCCGTCGAGCGTGAGGCTGGGGTCGTTGCGGTCCATGCCGATGACGCGGGCGCCGGCAAAGCGCGCGATGCGCACCACCTCGGCGCCGATGCCCGACGACACGCCGGTGACGACGATGGTCTTTCCTTGAAGCTGCATGTGATGTCTCCTCGTGGGTTCGGTCGATAAAGCTCAGAACGGATAGGGATGCGGCGCCTGCTTGATGGTCAGCCACTGCCACTGGGTGTATTCCTCCCAGTCGGCCGGGCCGCCCACGCTGCTGCCGTTGCCGGCGATGCCGGGGCCGCCGAAGGGGTTGACGCACTCGTCGTTGACAGTCTGGTCGTTGATGTGGACCATGCCGGAGTTCAACTGCGCGGCGATCGCCATGGCCCGCCCGATCGAGGGCGAGATCACCGCCGACGCCAGGCTGCCCTGGTGGTCGTTGGCCAGGGCCACGGCCTCGTCGTCGGTCTTGAAGGCGATGATGTTGGCGACGGGGCCGAACACTTCCTCGTCGTACACGCGCATGCCGGCCTTCACGCCCGCGAGCACCGTGGGCTTGTAGAAGAGGCCATCGCTGCTGCCGCCGGCCAGCAGCTGCGCGCCGGCGGCGATGCTGTCCTGCACGATGGCGTGCACGCGGTCGCGCTGCCTGGCGTCGATCAGCGGTCCCAGGGCCACCTGGCCGCTGGCGCCGTCGCCCACCGGCAGGTGCTGGGCCTTCGCGACCAGCCGCTGCGTCAGGGCGGCGGCGACGCTCTCGTGCACGAGGATGCGATTGGTCGCCATGCAGATCTGCCCCTGGTGCAGGTAGGCGCCCCAGGCGGCATTGCTCGCGGCCACGTCGAGGTCGGCGTCCTCCAGGATGATCAGCGAGTTGGCGCCGCCCAGCTCCAGCGTCACCTTCTTTAGATGACGACCGGCCAGCTCGCCGATGCGCCGGCCCACGGCGGGCGAACCGGTGAAGGCGATCATCGGCACGCGCGCATCGGTCACCAGGGCTTCGCCGGCGGCGGCGTCGCCGGGCAGCGCCTGCAGCAGGCCGGCGGGCAGGCCTGCCTCCTCGAACACGCGGGCGATCATGAAGCCGCCGCTCACCGGCGTGCGCGAGTCGGGCTTGATCACCACGCCGTTGCCGGCCGCGAGGGCCGGCGCCACGGCGCGAAGGGTGAGGATGAGCGGAAAGTTGAAGGGCGAGATCACGCCCACCAGGCCGCGCGGTACGCGCCGCGCCAGGCTGGTGGTGCCGCTCGCGCTCGGCAGGATCTGGCCCTGCGCCTGCAAAGGCATGGCCGCCGCCAGATGGCACAGGGTGATGGCCTCGCGCACCTCGTGCTGGCCTTTGGGCAGGATGGCGCCGGTCTCCCGGGCGACGTAAAGCGCCAGCTCGTCGAAGTGCTGCTGGAACAAGGCTGCGGCCCGTTGGAACACGGCGGCTTTCTCGCGCGGCGCGACTCGGGACCAGTTCTTCTGCGCTTGCGCCGCGGCGGCCGTGGCCAGCCCCACGTCCTGCGCGTCGGCGATGCCGACGGCCGCCATCACCTGGCCCGTGGCCGGTTCGACGACTTCGCGCACACCGCCTGCGGACGCGACCCAGGCGCCGTTGAACACCTTGCCGGCCCAGACCGCCGGGTCCAGGAATGCCAGCTTCTCCGAAACACCCATGACTCACCCCTTGCGAAAAAAGTTGATCGGCTGGCCGCGGGTGCAAATGCCCGCGGCGCGCCTTCTTTTCGCAACGGGCGTACCAGCGGCGCCGCGGCGGGGTGGCCCGACGCCGCTGCGCGACGCCGGTTTTCATTGGGGGACTAGGTGAATTCCCGGGGTCTTTATGGTTATCTCGAGTAACTGGTTTACCCGGATCGACGCTTTCACCAAATGATCAAAAAATTGATCACTGCCTTCACCAAACGATGAGCCCGAATTGATCAAAGCCACTGCCTCACCCATCCCGGATCGGATCTCGCTGGCCGATGTGGCGCGCGCCACAGGCGCCGCACTGGGCCGTTTCGACGGCGCCGAAGTGGCGCGTGCGATGAGCCGCTTCGATGCCTCGCATGTGAGCAGCGAAGAGCACCCGACGATTGCCGACATCAGCGAATGCCTGTTCTTCTCGCCCGGTGACGGCCGCATCTGGCTGCAGGATCAGCGCATGGTGCTGCTGCACACCGAGGCGCTGGGCTCCTTGCGGCGCGAGCTGATCGACAGCCTGGGCCAGGAGAAGGCCCGCGGCCTGTTCACGCGCGCGGGCTACGTCAGCGGCGCGCGCGACGCGCAACTGGTGCGCGAGCATTGGCCCGAGGCCGAGCCGGCCGCGGCCGCCATGGCCGGCACTCGCCTTCATGCTCTGGAAGGCCTGGTGAAGGTCGAGCTAGTGCATGCGCGCTACGACCCCGAGACCTCGGACTACGAGGGCGAGTTTCTCTGGCACCACTCGAGCGAGGACGACGAGCACATCGCGGCCTACGGCATCGGCGGCTCGCCGGCCTGCTGGATGCAGGTGGGTTATGCCACCGGCTACGTCAGCACGCTGTTCGGGCGGCTGGTGGTGTTCCGCGAAGTCGCCTGTCGCTCGATGGGCGAGAGCCAATGCCGGGTGATCGGAAAGTCGGCGGAGCGCTGGGACGACGTGGAAGAAGACATGCGCTACCTGCGTGCGCGCGACTTCGTCGGGGTGTCGCAATACGGCAGTGCGCCGCCTCAGGCCGCGGAGTTGCCCACGCCGCCGCGCGGAAGCGACGCGATGGTGGGCGCGTCATCGGCATTCAACGCGGCCTGCCACCTGTTGCACCGCGTTGCGCCGACCACGGCCACCGTGCTGTTTACCGGCGAGTCCGGCGTCGGCAAGGAGAAGTTCGCCAGCATGCTGCACAGCATCGGCCCGCGGCGCGACAAGCCCTTCGTCGCGGTGAACTGCGCCGCCATTCCGGAGACGCTGGTCGAGTCCGAGCTGTTCGGCGTGGAGCGCGGCGCCTACACCGGCGCCGGCGCGGCGCGGCCGGGACGCTTCGAGCGCGCCCATGGCGGCACCCTGTTCCTGGACGAGATCGGCACGCTGAGCTACGCGGCCCAGGGCAAGCTGCTGCGCACCTTGCAGGAGGGCGAGGTCGAGCGCGTGGGTGGCACGCGCAGCATCCGGGTCGACACGCGCGTCGTCGCGGCCACCAACGTCGATCTTCGCCAGGCCGTGCGCGAGGGCAAGTTTCGCGACGACCTGTTCTTCCGGCTCAATGTCTTTCCCATTCACCTGCCGCCGCTGCGCGAGCGGCGCGATGACGTGCCGCTCCTGATGAGCCATTTCCTGAAGCACTACGGCCGCAAGCACGGCCGGCAGGTCGCCGGCTTCACGCAAGCCGCGGTCAAGGCGCTTCTGAACTACGACTACCCCGGCAACATCCGCGAACTGCAGAACCTGATCGAGCGCGCCTTGATCGTCGCTCCCGAGGGCGGCTTGATCGAAGTTCAGCACCTGTTCACCAGCGGCGAGACGCTGGACAAGAACGTGCTGTCGGTACGACCGGATGGCCACTTGGCCGGCGCTGCCGGCGCCTCGCCCCCGCGGGCCATGCCTGCAAACCGATCCGTGCCAGAGGGCGGGAACGGCTCCGGTTCATTGGGGCAAGCGGAAGAGGCGCTGATACGCCGTGCGCTGGAGCAATGCGGGGGTAACCTCTCCGCGGCGGCGCGCGTGCTGGGCGTCACGCGTCCCCAGCTGGCCTACCGTGCGCGCAAGCGCGGCATCACGAGCTGACGACCGCTCGCGCCTGTTGGTTCTGTGCCGTCCGTCCGGAAATCACGGCGCCCTCTTGCGCTGCCCGGATGTAGCCCGCGACCGCACACTCCACGTCGCGCACCAGTTCTTCCGTGCCGGGGCAGACGTCTTGCACCAGCAAGGCCTGCTCGACGATGGCGTCGATGATCGCAAACGCGTTGAACGCGGTGCGCCGCGGATCGAGCGCTGCCGGCAAGTCGGAAGACGCGGCGAGGGCATCGCGAAACAGGCCCACGAACTCGCGGTAGATCTCGCGATAGCTTTCGGGTGAGGAGATGCGGCGCTCGACGAACAGGAGCGCACGCCATTCGTCGGCATGACCGAGCAGGTCGTGCACGTGCGCTGCCACCATCGCGCGAATTGTCTGCTCGATCGTGCGTGGAGCCGGCGCCTCTGCCGCCTGCGCGAGGATCGCGGCCTGCTTGCGCATCCAGCTGCGAACGGTGACCGCGGCAATGGAGTCCTTCCCGGGAAAATACAGGTACAGGGTCCCCAGGCCCACGCCCGCGACGCCTGCGATGTCGCGCATCGATACCTTCTCGTAGCCGCGCTCGACCAGCAGCAGGACGAAGGCATCCTGGATCGCGCCGGTGGTCATCCAGGCGCGTGACTGCAAGGGCCTGCGGCGAGGCTTGACGATCGAATTCATGCAGGGATCTTCGGGGTTCGCAGCGGCTGCTGCAAGCCGTCCGCTACGGGTGCGCAAACCTGAACATCCCGCGTGCATACGCCCCGCAATCGCCTCCGGCGCAGAACCTGAACACGCTTCGCACGCATTCGGCCTAAGCTGATGCTCATCTCATGGTTCACCCATGCGGGCGTCCGCGACCACGGGGCAATCGAATGACGGGAATGAAGCGATCAAGATGAGCAATCCGAGCACCACCCCGATGCCCGCCACGCTGGCCGACCTGGTCCATCGTCTGGACCAGGCCCGGCTCACCGGCACGCGAGAGGAGGGCGAAGAGGTGGGTACGGTTTCCACTCGCCGCTACACGGACCCTGCGCATTGGCAGCAAGAGCAGGCGTCGCTGTTCGGCCAGTGGCCCATCGTCGCGGCCCACAGCTCGGAGCTTTCGAAAGAATCGGCGCTGCCCTTCGATGCCCTGGGCGTCCCCATTGTCCTGACCCGGGCGGCGGACGGCCGCGCGCGTGCCTTCCTGAATGTCTGCAGGCATCGCGGCATGACCCTCGTCCGCGCCGGCGGGCCCGAGCCGGCCAAGGCCAAGCCCTGCAAGGCGCTCGTGTGCCCGTACCACGCCTGGACCTACGAGCTAGACGGACGGCTGCGGCATCGCCTGCACGCGCAGACCTTCGAGGGCTTCGACCCGGCCACGCTGAACCTGGTCGAGTTGCCTTGCGACGAGGCGGGTGGGCTGATCTTCGTCAAGCGCACGCGCGGCGAGGCGTTCTCGGCAGCGGCCTTCCTGCAGGGGTTGGACGCGCATCTGCACTGGATGGGCCTGCCCGGGATGACCGTGTTCCGCAAGGTCGATCGCGTGTACGCAGCGAACTGGAAGCTGACCGTCGATGCCTTCCTGGAGGGCTATCACATCCGCGTGCTGCATCGCGAGACGATCTACCCCTTCTTTGCCGATGCGTACACGGTCAACCTGCACGCAGGGCCGCACCAGGACTCGCTGGTGGCGCGGCGAGCCGCCTTCGAGGCCTTCTCGCCGCCGCCTGACCGCTACGCCCTGTGCAAGCTGGCCACGCCGACACAGCTCGTGTTTCCGAACACCTTCCTCATCTGGCACCCCGACTACGTGAGCCTGATCGGCATGTTCTCGCCGGCGGTGGACCAGGTCCGCTGGGTTCACACCATGCTGATTCCGCCGGATCGCACCGGCGAGGACTGGAATGCCCATTGGGAGAAGACCTTCCAGCTCATCGAGCAGACGGTCTTTCAGCAGGAGGACATCGCCACCGCGGTGGCGATCCAGCGCGGCCTGACCAGTGGTGCCAACACGGACTTTCATCTGGGCCGGCTCGAACACGGGGTGTTGCGCTTTCACCGCGGCATCGACGATGCCATCGGCGGGACGCTGGTGCCCGCCGGCGGCGGAGCGTGCTCTGGCTAGACCGCCATCGGCGTCAGGGCGCAGCGACCGGCCGCTCAGTACGCCGGCAGAACAGTTCCTGGAACTGCTGCACAGGAAGCGATAGGGTGGAAGGCTAGGGCTTCCAGCTCGACAGGACGTGGCTCCGCGGCGTGCGTGCTGCGGGCGGCGGTGGCGAAACGATCGTTCCGATGCTGACGAACCCGGCCAGCGTCTCCTCAGGCGCGATGCCGAGCGCTGCGCGAAGGGTCGAGTCCTTGCAACGCTCCCCGCTGAGGACGATGGCGCCGAAGCCCATGGCGTGCGCCGCCAGCACCAGCTGGCCCAGCGCGGCGCCCGCGGCCAGCCATTGTTCGTGGACAGGCACCTTGCCATCGGATTCGGGCCGCACGACGAAGGCCAGCATGGTCGGCGTTTGCGTCGCGTGCGCGCGTGCGCGCTCGATGTCCTGCGGCGTTGGATCAGGCGTTCTGCGCCACTTCTCGTCCTCGAACAGTTGCGCCAGTTCGGCCCGCTGCGCGTCCCCGAACTCGATGAGCCGCCAGGGCAGCAGCCGACCGTGATCCGGCGCGCGAAGCGCCGCATCCACCATGAGGCCCAGCTGCTCCGCGCTCGGCGCCGGTGGTCCGAGGCGCCGCGGCGAGACCGAGCGCCGGGCCAGCATCGTCGACAGCAGCGCGTCCGCTGTCACGGCACATTCCGGCCCGACATCGTCGCCGCCAGGGGATCGAGCTCGATCACTGCCGCTTCGATCTCCGGTGACCATGAATGGCTGTAGTAGAGGCGCATGAAGGGTCCGTAGGTGTTGGAGGTCGAGAACATCCGGTCGGGCCCGACCGTCAGGCTGCGCCCCAGTGCCTCGCAATTGAGGGCTATGGTATCGGCCATGCCGGCGTGAGACCATTGTTGGTTGCCACGCCCATCGTGACGGTGCACAGTCGTGCGGAAGAACCGAACGTTCATGGAGAATTTGCCAATGGACCTCACCGACCACAGCCTCCCGAACCTCTTTCGTCAACTCGGTTTGCCAAGCACACAGCCCGAGATCGATTCATTCATCGCAAGGCATCGACCCCTGCGCGATGACATCGAGTTGGCAGACGCTCCGTTCTGGAATTCCGGGCAAGCGCAGTTCCTGCGCGAAGAGGTCGGTGAGGACGCCGATTGGGCCGAGCTTGTGGATCAGCTGAACCTGTTGCTGCGCGCGTAGCCGGTCTGCAGTCATGAGTTTCATTGCGGCGCACTGGCCACAACGCGCCGGAAGATGCCGTTGACAGGCCGGTACCCGAAAGGGCCCTGTGCTTGGGCGTCGGCAAGGAAGAGCGTCTGGGTCACTTGGTCAACGCCAGTCACATACCACTGTGTTATGGCCTTGACCAACATTGGTATTCGACTGCATCAAGTGCGACCCGTAGCATTCGAGCCTGAATGCAGCAGCCCCCTCCGACCCTTGTGCCGGGTGGGAGTGGACTTGACGACTACCCGAGAAAGAGACAAGACATGAACCCGCTCATCCGCCCGTTGTTGAAGGGCCTTTTCGTTGCGGGCGCCGCGCTCGCCCTCTGCACCGCTCACGCGCAGAGCTATCCCACGAAGCCCGTGTCCCTGATCGTCGGCTTCGCACCCGGCGGCTCGGCCGACATCCTGGCGCGGCTGGTGGCGCAAAAGCTGGGCACCACGCTGGGCCAGAGCGTCATCGTCGACAACAGGCCGGGTGCCGGCGCCACGATCGCAACCGCCGCGGTCGCCGCAGCGAAGCCTGACGGCTACACGCTGCTGATGGTGACCAGTGGCCACGCCGGCAGCAGCGCCCTGTATCCCAAGCTGAGCTATGACACCCAAAAGAGCTTCGACCCTGTCGCGAAGGTCGGCGCCTCCCCGGTCGTCATCGTCGCTCCGGCGTCGGCGCCTTACAAGCAACTGAAGGACGTCGTCGATGCGGCACGCAAGAATCCCGGCAAGCTCAACTATGCAGCGGGCGGCGGCGGCGCCACCACCACCAGCCTCGCAGCCGAGTTCCTGAAGAGCGAAGCGAAGATCGACATGGTCATGGTGCCGTACAAGGGATCCGGCCCCGCGCTCACGGCGCTGCTGTCCAGCGAAGTGGACCTGGGCTTCGACATTCCCTCGAGTGCTCTGCCGCACATCAAGTCGGGCAAGCTGCGGCCCCTGGCGGTGACCACGAAGACGCGATCGAGCGTGCTCCCCGACGTGCCGACCGTTGCCGAGCAGGGCATGCCCGGTTTCGAAGTCACCGGCTGGTTCGGCATCCTGGCGCCGGCCGGCACACCCCCGGCGGTGATCGCGCGGCTGAACAAGGAGGTCAACGCCTTGCTGAGCGATCCGGACACCCGGAACAAACTGGAGGGCTTGGGGGTCGAGGCCGCATCCGGCAGCCCCGCCGACTTCGGCAAGCTGATCGAAAGCGAAACGAAGCGCTACGGCGACGCGATCCGCAAGCTCGGCATCAAGGCAGAGTGAGCCGCACATGACCGGCGCTGAACATACGGCAGACCTCGTCGTCATCGGTGGCGGCATGGGCGGGGTGGCTGCAACGCTGGCAGCCGCTCGGCTGGGCGCGAAAGTCGTGCTGGTCGAGGAACTCGACTGGTTCGGCGGCCAGCTGACTTCGCAGGCTGTTCCGCCCGACGAATATCCCTGGATCGAGTACCTGACCGCGTCGCAGAGCTACGCCAGCTTGCGCGAAACGATCCGCGCGTACTACCGGTGCCACATGCCCCTCACGGACGCAGCGCGCGTGCGCGTGCGGCTCAACCCGGGACAAGGCAACGTCAGTTCGCTGTGCCACGAACCGTGGGTCGCGGTGAAGGCGATCGACGAACTGTTGGCGCCGCACGTGGCCGCCGGCTCTGTGACGGTGCTGCGGAAACATCGCACGCTGAAGGTTGAAACCGACGGCGACCGCATCCGCGCGGTGCATGTGCACGACATCGAAGGCGACCTGACCCGTGTGCTGAGCGCGCCGCTCTTCATCGATGCCACCGAGATCGGCGATCTGCTGGAGATGGCGGGGGTGGAGCACGTGTTCGGCGCCGAGGCGCAATCGCAGACCCACGAGCTGCACGCCTTGCCGGAAGCCGATCCGTTCGACCAGCAGGCCATCACCTGGTGCCTGGCGGCAGACTACCTGCCGGGCGAAGACCACACCATCGACAAACCCGCCGGCTACGAGCGCCTGAAGACCCTGCAGCTCGACTGCTGGCCCGGCCCGCAATTGAGCTGGACCCTGAGCGATTTCGTGACCCATCAGCCACGCGAGCGGCCGCTGTTCGTCGGGCCGACCGACGCCGAGTCGCTGTACGACCTGTGGCACGCGCGGCGCATCGCCTACCGCCGGCATTTCACGCCGGGCAGCTACGCCAGCGACATCACGCTGGCCAACTGGCCGCAGATGGACTACTGGGAAAAACCGGTCATCGGCGTCGCGCCCGACTTGCAGGCGGCTGCGCTGGAAGAGTCCCGGCAGCTGAGCCTGGCCTTCTTCTACTGGATGCAGACCGACGCACCCCGGCATGACGGCGGGCAAGGCTATGCGGGCTTGCGCCTGCGGGGCGACGTGCTGGGCGCCACCGACGGACTGGCCAAGCAGGCCTACTATCGGGAAGGGCGGCGCATCCAGGCCGAGTTCACGGTGCTGGAACAGCACATCGGTGTTGCCGCGCGGCCGGGGAAGGAGGGCGCCGAGCGCTTTGCCGACAGCGTTGGCATCGGCGCCTACCGCATCGACCTGCACCCGAGCACGCGCGGTCGCAACACGGTCGACATCGACTCGTACCCGTTCCAGATTCCGCTGGGCGCGCTGCTGCCGGTGCGCGTGGACAACCTGCTGCCGGCCTGCAAGAACCTCGGCACCACGCGTATCACCAACGGAGCCTATCGCGAGCATGCGACCGAGTGGAGCATCGGCGAAGCCGCCGGCACCCTGGCCGCGTTCTCCCTGGCGCGCAAGATCCTCCCGCGTGCAGTGCGCGCCGACGATGTCCTCCTCGGCGACTTCCAGCGCACGCTGGAAGGCCAAGGCGTTCTGCTTGCATGGCCCAGCTTCGGCGCGCTGACACCGACCCAAAGGGTGGGGTACCAGCACGCCGCGCGTTGACACCGCGTTCAGTCGCGGACGACCTGCTTCAACGAGGCAGCGGCCAGTTCGACCATCCGCTTGCCGAGCACCGAAGGCGCGAAGCCCTGGTGCGTGAGCGCGAAGATGTCCAGCGACGGACTGCCGACGATGGGCCGGAAGTCCAGGTCGTCGGTGCGGCAGGCGCGCGCCGTCAGGTCGTCGACGATCGCGACGCCGGCGCCGCAGGCGGCCAGCGCGCAGGCCATCTGCCCGGAGCGCACCTCGACCGATGACGCCGCCTCGACCCCGCTGCTGGCGCACCAGTCGGCAATGATGCGGCCCTGCGGCGTGTCGCGGCTGAACGAGACAAGACGCTCGTTCAGCACGTCGCGTGGGCGCAGCAGGCGTTTTGCCGCCAGCGCATGGCCCGTGGGGAACACGCATACGAGGCGCCAATGTCCGATCTGTTTCGATGCCAGCAGCGCGTTGTCGGTCGGGATGGTCGAGATCGCGACGTCCGCCTCGCAGCTGGTCAGGCGGCTCAACATCTCTCGCGCGTCGGCGGCGTCTCGAGGTAGATCCTGGCCGCCGGATATTCGCTTGCCAGCCGCTGCGACGGCACGTGGTACGGCGACCAGGGCGGTGCTCGGGCTGGCGAGCACGCGCAGCGACAGGCGTGCACCGGACTTGAGTTCCTCGGCGCGTTCGCTCACCCGCCGGATGCCGCCATACACCTCGGACACTTCGGCGTACAGGGCCTGCGCTTCCGGTGTCGGCAGCAGCCGGCCCTTCATGCGCTCGAACAGCCGCAGGCCCAGTTGCAGCTCGATGTGCGCCAGCATCCGGCTGATGCCGGGCTGCGAGACATGCAGCAAGCGCGCAGCGTCCGTGACGGAGCCGGCCAGCATCACGGCACGGAACACCTCGATCTGTCTCAAGTTCATGCGGCCCTCCGGATAACCCGATGTTATGGGATCGTCCGATCTTGGTATTGGCGCAGCGACGCGGCGCTTCCTATGATCGATCGAACGACCCCACATTGGAGACACGCGAATGAACCAGCCCATTGCCAGAGTGAACCGCCGCACGGTGCTTTCCGCCGCCGCGCTTGCCCTCGCCGCCGTGCATGCAGGACGCAGCTGGGCCGCGGATGCGTGGCCGAGCAAGACGGTGCGCATCATCGTTCCATTCGCTCCCGGTGGCGGCGCCGACAGTTCGGCGCGCGTGCTGGCCGAGGTGCTGGCGCCGAAGCTGGGGCAGAGCGTCATCGTGGAGAACCGGCCGGGTGCCGGGAGTGCCATCGGCGTGATGGCCGCGGCGCAGAGCAAGGACGGCCACACGCTGCTCATGGGCAGCAACAGCATGGTGATCAACCCGGTGCTCAATCCCTCGATCACCTACGACGTGGCCCGCGATTTCGACGCGGTCGGCATGGTGTCGGCGCAGCCGCTGGTACTGGTCGTGCCCGCGGCGTCGAAGATCACCAGCTTTGTCGACCTGGTTGCCGAGGCGAAGGCGCGGCCCGGCACGCTGACCGCCGGCAACAGCGGCAACGGAACGCTGGCGCACCTGACGGCCGAGTTGTTCTCGATCCAGACGCAAACCACGATCACCAGTGTTCCCTACAAGGGTGAAAGCGCCCTGCTGCCCGACCTGATCGCAGGGCTGGTGTCGTGCGGCTTCCTCAACCTGCCAAGCGTCATCGCGCACATCCGCTCGGGCCGGCTGCGCGCCTTGGCCGTGTCCTCGCCTGCGCCGGTGGCCGAACTGCCCGACGTGCCGACACTGCGATCGCTGGGCCAACCCAGCCTCGAGGTGCAAGGCTGGGCCGCGCTCCTCGCGCCGAAGGGCACGATTCCCAAGGAGGGCCTGGCCCGTCTCGAGGCCCTGCTGATCCAGGCCTTGGGCACCGATACCGTGAAGACGCGCTTCGCCGCGTTGAGCGTCGAGCCGGTCGTCAGCGGTCGCGATGCGACGGCACAGCACCTGAAAGCCGAGGGTGCCCGCTGGCAGCAGGTGATCAAGGCGCGCGGCATCAAGGCCGACTCGTGATGAGCAGCGAAACCTTCGGCTATCGCATCGCCTCCACGATGAGCGCCGATGTGATCGTCTGCGGCGGCGGCGTTGCGGGAGCGATGGCCGCAGTCGCGGCGGCACGCGCCGGCGCTTCGGTGGTGCTGGTGGAGCGCTACGGCTTTCTGGGCGGCAATGCCACTGCCGGCGCCGTCGCGCAGTTCAACAGCTGGCAGACCGCCAACGGCCGGCGGGTGGTTGCGGGGCTGGCCGACGAGGTCGTGATGCGGCTTGGACGGTACGGCGGGGCCGGCGAGCACGCGAGCTTCGTGATGTCGACCGGCCACAAGATGGACCGCGTCGAATACGCACCCGAAGTGCTCAAGCTGGTGCTGGACGATATGGTCCACGAGGCCGGCGTGCGCCCGCTGCTGCACGCCAGTGTGCTCGACGTGGGCGTGAGCGATCGGCGCATCGACGGCGTGCACGTGCTGACCAAGAGTGGCGTGGTCGCGCTGCGTGCGCAAGTGTTGATCGACGCTTCCGGCGATATGGATGCGCTCCAACGCGCCGGCGCCACCTTCCTCGAGCTCGACGAAGGCGAGGCGCTGCAGCCGGCCACGATGATGTTTCGCTTCGGACCGATCGACTTTGCGCGATTCGACGCGCTGCCGAAGGCCGAGGTCGCCGCCTTGGCGCGCCGCGGCTACGACGAGGGCCGGCTGGCGCGCGCCGCCTTGCATTCCAGCCGTGATCCCTTCAGCAACGACGGCTGGTTCAACATCAGCCGCCTCGGCATCGACGCCACGGACGCAATGGCGCTGGGCGCCGCCGAGATCGAGGGACGGCGGCAGGCCTGGAGCGCGGCCCAGTACCTGCGGCAATGCGTGCCGGGTTGCGAGGCAGGCCAGTTGCGTGCGTTCGGCACCCAGGTCGGTGTTCGCGAAACGCGGCGCATCGTCGGCGACCACATCCTGACCAGCGAGGAATTGCTGCGTCCGGAACAGTTTCCCGATGCGATTGCCGCCGGCGCGTATCCGATCGACATCCATCCGGCCGCCGGCGGCGAACTGCGCTACGAGGGCCTCGGTGACGACCACGCGTACCAGATCCCCTACCGCAGCCTGATTCCTGTCGGCTTCGACAACGCCCTGGTGGTGGGGCGCGGCGTCTCGGCGACGCACAGCGCGCATGCGGCGATTCGCGTCATGACCATCTCGATGGCCGTGGGCGAGGCCGCCGGCGCGGCGGCTGCGATGGCGGCGCAATCGAATCAGCAGGGGAAGGTCCGCGCCGTGCCGATGCCGGCGCTGCGCGAGCGACTGCTCAGGGACGGTGCAAAGCTGGCCTGACCGGAAGGGCGCCGTAGAGCATTGCGCCGCGGGCCGCCTCCGAGGCTGCAAGCGCTTCCTCGGGCATTCCGATGGCCAACAGCCAACTTCCTTCGATCGCATGCGCCTGCCCGTCCGTCAGCCAGGGCAGCGGCGCCGCGGCCGTCGATCGCTGGGCAAGCAGCAAGTCAGTGGTGCTGGATGTGTATTCACCCTCGCGCAACCGAGCCGCGTCTTCCGCATCGAAGGTCCACACGGCCAGGTGGCTCGATGCGAAGAACCCCAGCGCCTCGCGAACCTCGCACACCCAACGCGATACGTTGCGCAGATGCGGGCGCATGCGCGCGCTCATCGGTGTGGGTCGGCTCAGCAGAAGGCGATAGGCCGCGCTTTCCAGGACCTGCGCGTCGCGCATGCCATAGAGGGTGAGGTAGCGCGGCGTGGCACCATCGCCCAGGCGCCGATAGCGCAGGCCCCACAGCATGCCCGGGACCGTCAAACGCTCGGGCACGTGCTCGTTGGCATGCCACGCGTTGTACTCGGCTTCCACCTCGGGCGTGACGTCGTTCCATAGTGCCAATACGGCGCCCGTGCCGGCCAGATCGTCATTCATCGCGGGCATCCGGCTTCAGGAGCACCTTGCTCGCCGCTTTCGCGTGAGCCAGCGCAAAACCCTCGCCGGCTTGCGACAAGGGCAAGACATGGCTGACCATCGGGCGTATGACCGCATCCATCTCGCCCATCAGTTCGAGGGCCAGGGGCCAATCGGATTCGGGCGGACGAAAGGAACCACGCAATTGCTGCTGGTTGCGCACCATCGGCGTCAGGTCGAGCAGAAGCGGACGGGCATGGATGCCGGTGACGACCACGATGCCATTGCGCCGCAACAGCGCCAGGCTTTCCGTGATGGTTTCGGGCACTCCCGTCGCCTCGAAGATGACATCGAAGGGCTCGCCGCCGGTGTGCGGCCGGGCGCCTTCGGCCAGTGGCTGCGCTGCCACATCGACCAACGCATCGAAGCCCATCCGGCGCAATGCGTCGAATCGCGCTGCGTCGTCGAATCCGCTGACCACCACCTGCCTCGCGCCGGCACGGCGCGCCAGCGCGGCGATCCCCTGGCCGATGGTGCCCGGGCCCATCACCAGCACGCGCTGGCCGGCCACGTCGCCGGCGATGCGAAGCGCCTGCATCGATATGGTGAGCGGCTCCGTGAGCGCTGCGATCTCGTCGCTGAGGCTGTCGGGCATGGGCACGCAGTTGCGCAACGGAACCCGGACCCAGGGCGCGAAGGCGCCATCGCGCGTCATGCCGATGCCGCGGCGCTTCTCGCAGCCATCGTGGTCGCCCGCGACGCAAGCGGCGCAGCTGCCACACGTGACGGAGGGACGAACGACCACGCGGCGGCCGGCCATGGGGCCGGTCTGCGCGACCCCGACGAACTCGTGCCCGATCGTGACGGGAATGCTCCGGGTGATGAAGGCATAGCTGGGCGTCCAGTCGTCCACGTGCAGGTCGCTGCCGCAGATGCCGGTGGCGCTGACCTTCACGAGCACGTCGCTGGAATCGGCCTCCACCACGGGCGCCGGTATGTCCACCAGTTCGAGGCCCGCTTCCGGGCGTGTCTTGCGTAGAGCTTGCATGGTGCTCGATTCCGAGGTCAGTCGATGCTGATGCTGACCTTCTTGATGGTGGCGCCCCATTTGAGGCTCTCGGCCGCGATGAAGGTCTTGAACTCGTCAGGCGAGCCTCCGCCGAGGATCAAGCCCTGCCTGGCGAAGGCGTCGCGCACGCCCTTGTCCTTCATCACCTCGTTGACGTCGGCATTGATGCGACGCACCAGTTCCGGCGGCGTGCCGGCGGCGCTGAACAGGCCGTTCCACGCCAAGGCTTCGAAGCCGGGATAGCCCGCCTCGGCGACCGTCGGCAGATCCTTCATGGTCTCGGTGCGCTGGAGGCTGGTGGCGGCCAGCAGGCGAATGCGGCCGCCCTGGATCAGCGGCAGCAGCGCAGGGGCGACCGTGAACAGGGCCTGCGTCTCCTCGGACGCCACCGAGATGCCGGCCGGCGGCGAGCCGGCGAAGGGCACATGCGTGGCTTCGAAACCTGCCGCACTCTTGAACAGCTCCATGGTCAGGTGCGAAGAACTGCCGGCGCCGACCGAGGCGTAGTTCATCTTGCCGCCCTGCTTCTTCGCCCAGGCGACGAACTCGGGCAGGGTCTTGGCGGGGTTGCTGGCCGCGACCGCCAGCACATTGGGTTGCGATGAGGTGAGCACGATCGGCAGCAGGTCCTTGGCCGGGTCGTAGGCCATCTTCTTGTACATGTGCGGCCCGAATGCGATCGGACCGTTGAAGCCGATGCCCAGGGTGTAGCCGTCGGCCGGCGCCTTGGCAACGGCGGTCATGCCCAGCATGCCGCCGGCGCCGGCCTTGTTGTCGACCACGACCGGCTGCTTCCAGCGTTCGCGCAGCTTGTCGCCCAGCGTGCGGGCAATGAAGTCGAGCGAGCTGCCGGCCGGTGCCGGAACCACCAGCTTGACCGGTCTGGTGGGCCAGCTTTGGGCAGACGCGGCCAAGCCAAAAGCGCAACCCATCAGCAGGGCGAGAGATTTCTTCATGCGTGTCTCCATCAGTGATAACGCCTTTGCGCCTTGGAATGGATGAATTCTGGTGGCGGACGTTCGATATGCCAAACACCGATAAGCTATGGATTCCATACCTGTCGAATATGGAGATTTCATGAGCATGGAACTCAGGCACCTGCGCTACTTCGTGGCCGTGGCCGAAACCGGCAACCTGAGCCGGGCCGCGGAAAAGTTGTTCATCGCGCAGCCGCCGCTGTCGGTGCAGATCCGGCAGCTCGAAGAGGAAATGGGAACCGTGCTCTTCGTGCGGCACCCCAAGGGCGTACGCCTGACGACGGCGGGCGAGTCCTTGCTGCCGGAAGCGCGCTATCTGCTCGACCGTGCGGCGCGCATGAAGGAGTCCGTGACGGGAAGCGCCAGCAGCGGCCACCTGGCGCTCGGCTTCGTGCCCTCGGCCAGCAGCACGGTGCTGCCGAAGCTCGTGCGGCATCTCAGGAAGGAGCATCCGGCGCTGCATATCGACCTGCGCGAGATGATCAGCAGCGAGCAGGCGGAAGCCGTGGCCGCGGGGCATCTCGATGCAGGGATCGCACGCAGCAAGCCGCACCATCCGCGCCTGACGGTCGCGGCGCAGATGCCCGATCCTTTTTGCCTTGCGCTGACGCCGCAGCAGGCACGGCGTGCCGGCAACCCGGTCGAACTGCGCAACTTCGCGGACCACGACTTCGTCGCCTTCACGCGGCACCGGGGGCCCGCGTACTTCGATCAGTCGATCTACCTGTGCGCCAAGGCCGGCTTCAGCCCGCGCATCCGCTACGAAGCGAGCACGGTGCACGGCGTGCTCGACCTGGTCGGTGCGGGCCTCGGCGTGGCATTGGTGCCGTCTTCGTGCGCGTTGCTCGGCGCTGCGGGAACGAAATTCCTGAGCCTGCGAGGACCAGCCGCAGACGAGGTGCTGGTTCTTCTGAGGCGAAAGGCGGATCCGAATCCCTTGTTGCCTGCGTTGGCGGATGCAGTACGCGCGAACTTTGCGGACCTTCAACGCCGCATGACCGGCATGCTGGGCGATTGAAAGCCGTAGGCCATCGCGGACGGCCATGGCGGCTCGTCGATGAGCCGAGCCAATGAATTCATTTGCTTTCCTCGTTGGACACGCCCCAACCGAGGGCCTCTAATTCGTGCGTCATCAGAACACGACGGAGACTCTTCATGCTTCACACGTACGGAAAGATCGCCGCCGCCGCTTGCGCGCTCGTGCTCGGATGCGGGTGCATCGGGGCCGCCGCCGCCTCGATCGGCGGAGCCCTGAACCTCGCCGACGAAGGCATGTTCTTCGTCAACGGGAAGCCCGCCACTTCGAAGCATCCGGGCGTCTCGCCGGCCGGCCCGGTCAAGCCGGGGATGGTGACGGTCAACCAGATGTACGTGCACTACCGCATTCCGGCCAACAGGACCAGCGCCATCCCGATCGTGCTGGTGCACGGCGGCGGGTTGACCGGCATGAGCTACGAGACCACGCCCGACGGACGAGAGGGCTGGGCCACCTACCTCGCGCGCAAGGGGCATGCCGTCTACGTGGTCGACACACCCGGGCGCGGGCGCTCCGGTTTCGACGCGACCGCCATCAACGGGGCCAAGGCGGCGGAGAGCGCTTCCGGCTTGCCCGCCAGCGTGTTGATGGTGACGGCCGAACTCGCCTGGCCTCTCTTCCGCTTCGGGCCTTCCCACGGCACCGCGTTTCCCGACACGCAGTTTCCCGTCGAGGCATTCCCGAGATTCGCTTCACAGGGCGTGCCCTTCGCCGAGGCCATGCTCGACGGCGGCGGCATGGGCACGGCCCCGCAGGCGCTCGCGGCCCTGCTGGACGACATCGGCCCCGCGATCATCGTCGTGCACTCGCTGGCGGGGCCCTTTGCCGATGCCCTGGTCGGTCTGCGTCCCGCGCTGGTCAAGGCCGTCGTCAACATCGAGGGCGCGCAGTCGGTTGCACCCACCGACGCGCAGATCGCGGCCTATCGGGGTGTCCCCGTGCTGGAACTGTTCGGGGACCATCTGGACGCTCCCGTGTTCACGGGCCGGCCCCGCTACGAGGCGCGCAAGGCCGTGGTCGAGCGGATCAACCGCGTCGACGGGGGCAGGGCGTCCCTGGTGCGGCTTCCCGATGTGGGCCTCAAGGGCAACTCGCACATGATGATGCAGGACAGGAACAACCTGGAAGTGGCCGACTTCATCCTGCGCTGGATCGCGGACCAGGTGCGCTGAGTCATCCTTTGCCGCGGGGCAATGGCGATGAAGAGGCCGACCCGCTTTCCGGCCGGCCTCGGGACCGGCCGCTCACGATCCGCTTGTTGCGCTGCTGCGATCCTCCGCCACGACATCGTTGCGCAGGATGCCGATGCCCTCGATCTCGACTTCGATGGTGTCGCCCACCTGGATCGGGCCGACGCCCGCGGGAGTGCCGGTCATGATCATGTCGCCCGGCAGCAGGGTCATGTACCGGCTGAGATAGGAAATGATCGCGGGCACGGAGAAGAGAAGGTTCGAGGTGGTGCCGTTCTGGCGCACGGCGCCGTTGACGCGCGTGACGATGCCGAGCCTGGAAGGGTCGAGCCGGGTGGCGATCACCGGCCCCATCGGCGCGAAGGTGTCGTAGCCCTTGCCCGCAAGCAGGCAGCCGAACTCGCTTTCGCGACGCTGCAGCACCCGGTCGCTCACGTCGTTGCCGCAGGTATAGCCGAACACATGGTCCAGCGCATTCGCTTCGGACACGTGGCGAGCCCGCTTGCCGATGACGACGGTGAGCTCGCCCTCGAAGTGGATGTTCTGCCCGTCGTCCGGGTAGACGATCGACGCTTCCGGGCCGATGACGCTCGTGCTCGGCTTCATGAAGAGCACCGGCAGCTGCGGAACGGCCTTGCCGGCCTCCTTGGAATGCGCGACGTAGTTGTAGCCGAGCCCGAACACGCGCGGCTGCTCGATGGGAGCGAGAAGGCGCACGGCCGCCGGCGCATCGATGGCGCCGCTGCGCTTGATCCCGTCGAGCGGCGAGCCCTCCAGTCGAGCGATCGTCGTCTCGTCCTCGACGATTCCGTAGTGGACGCAGTCGTCCAACGCGTACCTGGCGATGTGCATGGGGGAGTTCCGTTTTCTTCCGTTGAGGTGGTGAGTTGATGCGAACGTTAGCCTCCAAGTCGCCGACTGTCAACGAGGACTCCATTCATAGGATGGTATGAAAAAAGGCGTTGACAACGTGCTCGTGCGTTTGCAGAATCAATGCCAACGTTAGCACAACATAAGGAGACATCGAACCATGCGCAAAGTCGAACAACACCGATCACCCGGGCGGGGCCGCGAGCCGGACCTGCGCGCGCCATGAGCCTCACCTTGCTCGCTCAATCGGCCATCGGCGGCTTGTTGCTCGGTGGCATTTACGGCTTGCTCGCCCTCGGGCTCAGCCTGAGCTGGGGCCTGCTGCGCCTGGTGAACCTCAGCCATTTCGCCCTGGCCTTCCTGGGCGCCTATCTCACCTACCAGCTGGGCACGCAGTTCGGCATCGCGCCGTGGTTTTCGGCGCTCGTGGTGGTGCCTGCGTTCTTCGTGGCCGGCATGGCCTTGCACGCGCTCTTCGTGCGCTTCAAGGTCGACGAGTTCGCGTCGATGCTGGTCACGTTCGGGATCACCATCCTGATCGAGTCCCTGATCCAGTGGATCTGGTCCGCGGACTATCGCAAGTTCGAATCCGGCTACGCCCAGCTGTCCCTGCAGATCGGGACCGTCTTCGTGCCGGTGCTGGAACTCGCCGCCTTCGCTTGCGCGGCGCTTCTTGCAATTGCCGCGTGGGCAGGGCTGAACCGGACCTTGCTCGGCAAGGCACTGCGCGCAGCCGCCCACGACGGGGCCATCGCGGCCGCCTTCGGCATCAATGCCACGCGCCTGTCGTACCTCCTGGCCGGCCTGTGCGCCGCCCTGGCCGGCGTTGCCGGCGTGTTCATTGCGC
The DNA here is from genome assembly GCF_010499245.1 of Variovorax sp. WS11. GTDB lineage: Bacteria > Pseudomonadota > Gammaproteobacteria > Burkholderiales > Burkholderiaceae_C > Variovorax. Next base: position 541,830 of record NZ_JAAGOW010000002.1, on the reverse strand, counting down.
TGACCTCGACGCTCGCGCCCTCGCAGATCGAGGCCTGGATCGGCGTCGTCTTCGCGGTCGTGATCATCGGCGGGCTCGCCAGGCCGCTGGGCGCCCTGGCTGCCGGCGTGCTGATCGGCGTCTCCGAGTCGATCACCATGGCGGCGGTCAATCCCGCCTGGGCGCCGCTGGTCGCTTTCTCGATCCTGATCGTCCTTCTTCTGTGGAAGCCCAGATGGCTCTGACACTACAACGTGCCCGTGCGGCGACCGTGGCGGCGGTGGCCGGGCTGATTGCACTTCCCTACGCAGGCGTCGCCGACTTCTACCTGTCGTACCTCTATGTCGTCTTCTTCTGGATCGCGCTGGCCACCAGCTGGGGCATCCTGAGCGGCTATTCGGGCTACTGGAGCTTCGGCCACGCGGCATTCTTCGGTGCCGGGGTCTACACGGCGGCCACGCTGGCCGGTAAGTGGGGCGTGCCCTTTCTGCTGACCGTTCCGGCGGCGGCGGCGATCGCGGCCGCGCTGGCCCTCGGCATCGGCCTCGTCGTGTTCCGCATCAAGAGCCTGCGCGCCGAGTTCTTCGCGCTGCTGACGCTGTCGGTGACCTACGTGCTGGCGGCCATCATCTCCAACACGCCGCTCGACGGGGGTGGCGGTGTGTACCTGAGCAATGTGGCCATCCCGCAGTTCGGCACGACGGTGCCGGGCGCCATCTACCTGCTGGGACTCGCGCTCGCGCTCGCCGCGCTCGCCGTGTCGCGCCGCATCCTCCGATCGCGCCTGGGGGCGGGCCTGCTCGCGATCCACGACGACGAGGACGTGGCGGAGGTCAAGGGCGTGCCCACCTTGCACTACAAGCTCGTCGCCTTCGCCATCTCCTCGGCGATCGCCGGCGCGGCGGGGGCGATCCAGGCGGGCTACCTCGGCTACGTGACGGTGGGGGAGACCTTCTCGATCACCGTGCCGCTGTACGTCGTGCTCATGAGCATCCTCGGCGGTGCCCGCCATTGGGCGGGGCCGGCCATCGGCGCCACCCTCATTACCGTGGCCTTGAGCCTCTTCGTCGGAGGGGGCCATGCCGAGATCGGCCGTGCAGGCGTTGCGCTCGCACTCGTGGTCGTGATCCTGCTCCTGCCGCAGGGGATCGCTCCCAGCCTGCTCGCGCGATGGGGCCGCCGCAAGGACGCGGTGCCTGCGTCTGCGCCTGAGTCCGCAGCTGCGCAGGAGCCGGCCAAGGTGGTGGTCATGAAGCCGCCCGCCATCCACGCCGCGACCGGGCGGCCCTTGCTCGTCTGCCGCGGCGTCGCGAAGTCCTTCGGCGGCATCCGGGCCTTGCAAGGCGTTCATCTGCAGGTGGACGAGGGGGAGATCCTGGCGCTCGTCGGGCCGAACGGCTCCGGCAAGTCGACGCTGATCAACATGATCAGCGGGCACTTCTCGCTCACCTCCGGCTCCATCGAGCTGGCGGGCGCGCGCCTCGACGGCCTGGCACCGCATGAGATCGCGCGCCGCGGCATCGCGCGCACCTATCAGATCCCGCGCCTCTTCGACCACCTGACGGTGCTGGAGAACGTGCGCCTGTGCGCCTTCTTCGGCGGGTCGCGCGAGTCGGCAGGGGAGGGCGATGCGCAAGCGCTGGCCCGCCAATGGCTCGCGTTCACCGGCCTGGAGGCCAAGGCGGATCTGCTGCCGCCCGCACTCAATCTGCATGAGCGCAAGTTCGTCGAGCTCGCGCGCGCACTGGCAGCTCGGCCGCGTCTGCTCCTGCTCGACGAAGTGCTTTCCGGATTGACCCCGACCGAAGTCGACCAGGCCATCGCGATGATTCGAAAGATCAGGGCGGGCGGCACGACCATCGTCTTCGTCGAGCACCTGATGCGCGCCGTGGTGGCACTCGCCGACCGCATCGCGGTACTCGACCAGGGCGCGCTGCTCGCTCTCGGACAACCGCGCGAAACGATGCAGGATCCCCGCGTCGTGGGCGCCTACCTGGGGACCGCCCATGCTGCTTGAAGTACGAAACCTCCATGTCTCCTACGGCGATGCGCCCGCGCTCTGGGATGCGACGCTGGAGGTCGCCGCCGGCCAGGTGGTGGCCGTGGTCGGCCCCAACGGCGCGGGCAAGAGCACGCTGATCAACACCATCGCAGGCATCCTGCGCGCGCGACAGGGCGAGATCCGGCTCGACGGCAAGGACATCGCGAAGATCCCGGGCCATCGCGTGTGCGAGCACGGCATTGCCATCGTCCCGGAAGGGCGGCGCTTGTTCACCCACATGAGCGTTCTCGAGAACCTCGAGCTCGGCAGCTACCGCAGCGATGCGCGCGCTTCGGGCGAGGGCTCGCTCGAGAAGGTGTTCTCCCTCTTTCCGATCCTGAAGGAGCGGCGCCATCAGATCGCCGGCTCGATGTCCGGCGGGCAGCAGCAGATGGTCGCGATCGGACGCGCGCTGATGGCGCGTCCCCGCCTGCTGCTGATGGACGAGCCCTCGCTCGGCCTCTCGCCGGCCGTGGTCGACGACATGTTCCGGATCATCCGCACCATCAACGAGCGTGGCGTGGCCGTGCTGCTGGTCGAGCAGAACATCCACAAGGCGCTCGAGATGGCGCACCACGCCTATGTCATCGAGCAGGGCCGGATCGTGAGCTCGGGCAAGCCGGACTCGCTGCTCGGCAACCCTCGCATCCGGGAGGCTTATCTTGGCGTCTGATTCCTCGACTCGCGAAGGCGCACCGCTCGTCATCCGCCGCGTCGTGACCGGCCACGATCGTGCAGGCGCGTCAGCGCTGGTGCTCGATTCGGCCGTTCCGCGTTCGGACGCCTTCCGGCACATCCCCGGCATGGTGTCGCGCCTGGTGTGGGCGAGTGCGCCGGCGGCCGGCTTGCCCTTCGACGGCGTGGACCCGACGCCTGCCGTTGCCGACTTCGTGCCTGCTGCGGGCGCGACGCGCTTCCTGATCGTCACCTTCCCGCCGGACAGCGTGTTCTCGGCGCCGGACTTCGATCCCGCAGCCGCTGCCGCGGAGAACCTCGCCATCAGCCCGGGGCTGGCAGAGCGCTTCGAGCCCGATGGCATGCACGCCACCGACACCGTGGACTACGGCATCGTGCTCGACGGCGAGATCTGGCTCGAGCTCGACGAGGGGCGCTCGACGCACCTGCGCCGCCATGACGTGGTGGTGCAGAACGGCACCCGCCACGCATGGCGAAACAAGAGCGAGCGGCCGGCGACCCTCGCCTTCGTGCTGATCGGCGCCTCGGGCGCGGCACGGAGCAACACGCCATTCGACACAGGAAAAACTCATGACTGATACGAGGATCACGCGGCTGCAAGGCCGCCGTGTGTGGGATTCGCGCGGACGCCCGACGGTGGAGGCGGATGTCGCGCTGGCCTGCGGCGTCACGGCTCGCGCCATCGCGCCCGCCGGCGCGTCCACCGGCAGCGGCGAGGCGCTCGAGTTACGCGACGGCGGGACGCGCTTCGGCGGCCTGGATGTGACCAAGGCACTTTCGTCGATCCGAGAGATCGCGTCTTCCCTCGAAGGCCTCGACGCACGCGATCAGGCGGGAATCGACACGCGCCTGGTCGCTCTCGACGGAACCGCGAACAGGAGCCGGCTGGGCGGCAACGCGATCGTGGCCACATCGATGGCGGTGCTGCAGGCTGCCGCGGCGTCGGCGGGGGAGCCCCTGTGGCGCTACCTCGCCGACGGGCGGCCGGTGCGCATGCCGCTGCCCGAAGTACAGATCTTCGGCGGTGGCGCCCATGCGGCGCGGCGCGTCGATGTGCAGGACTTCATGGTGATGTGTCCCGCGGCCGGCAGCTTCAGCGAGGCGCTCGAATGGACCGCCGAGATCTACCTCGCCGCCGGCGCCCTCATGAAGAAGGCGGGCAAGCTCCAAGGGGTCGCCGACGAGGGCGGCTACTGGCCGGCCTTCGACAGCAACGAGCAGGCGCTGGACATGCTGATGCGGGCCATCGCCGATGCGGGCCTGCGCGCGGGCGAGCAGGTCGGCATTTCCCTCGACATCGCCGCCTCCGAGTTCGGACGCGACGGGCGCTATGTGCTTGCGCTGGACGGCCGCAGCCTCGACACCGGCGAAATGATCGCGATGCTCGGCGGCTGGCTCGACGCCTACCCGATCCTGTCGATCGAGGACCCGCTCGCCGAGGATGACCAGGACGGCTTCCGCCGGTTCACCGCAGCCCATGGCGGCCGTTGCCAAATCATCGGCGATGACTTGCTCGTGACGAACGCGGCTCGCGTTGCAAGCTCCGCCGCAGAGGGATACACGAACGCGGTGCTGATCAAGCCCAACCAGGCCGGCACGATCACCGAGACCCATGCGGCGCTGGCGGCCGGCAGGCAGGCGGGCTTCGGAACCATCGTCTCGGCGCGCTCGGGCGAAACCGAGGACGTGACCATCGCGCATCTCTCGGTCGGCTGGGACGCCGGCCAGCTCAAGGTGGGTTCCTTCTCCCGCTCGGAGCGGATGGCGAAGTGGAACGAGGTCCTGCGCATCGAAGAGTCGCTGGGCCGCGACGCCGTATTCAGCGGATGGTCAGCGTTGCCGTTCAAGCATCGCGGGCGATGAACGCCGCTTCCACCCCTCTCTTCATCCACACGGCGCAAGCCACACCACAAGGCAGTCATTCGCAATGAACACGATCCGGCTCGCAGGCATTTCGGGAAGCCTGCGACAAGCTTCCAGCAACACCGCCATCCTCCGCACGCTCCAGGCGTCGCTGCCTGCGGGCGTGGAGATGACGTTGCTGCCGCTCGACGGCATTCCCCTCTACAACCAGGACCTCGACGGGCCCGGCCTGCCCGATGCCGTGCGTGAGTTCAAGGCGGCGGTCGATGCGAGCGATGGCGTGGTGATGTGCTCCCCGGAGTACAACTTCGGCATGCCGGGCGTGCTGAAGAACGCCATCGACTGGGCATCGCGGCCGGCATTCGCATCGCCACTGAAGGGGAAGCCGGTCCTGGTGATGACCAGCTCGCCGGCCTTCACCGGCGGCGTGCGCGCGCATGCGCAACTGCGCGAGACGCTGGGCGGCACCTTGTCGCGCGTCATCACCAGGCCGCAGGTCGTCATCGCCGGCGTCAACGGAAAGATCGAGAACGGGCGGCTGTCAGATGCCGCGAGCCTGGGCTTCGCGCTCGAGGCCATCCATGACCTGATCGCCGAGATCGGCCTGCTCCGCGCGGCGCCAACGTCGGCAACACGACCGGCCCAGGGCTGAGCCCTGCCGGCCATCTCCAGCTTCAACAACCCACCCGCGAGGTCCCTCATGCTGCCCGCCGTCAATCTTCGTCCGCCTTTCAACATCACGCGTGCCAGCCACGTCGTCCTCCATGTCTCGGACCTCGCGAAGAGCCGGGACTTCTACGTCGACATCGTCGGGCTCGTGGTCTCCGAAGAGAGCGACGGCGTGTGCTACCTGCGAGGCCTCGCAGAAGCCTGCCATCACAGCCTGGTGCTGGTGCAGTGTCGCACCGAGCAGACCTGCAAGCGGATCGGCTTTCGCGTCTTCTTCGAGGAAGACCTCGACAGTGCGTATGAGTTCTTCAGGGCCGAGGGCCTCGCCGCCGAATGGGTCGACGTCCCGCACCAAGGACGCACGCTCCATGTCGACGATCCGATCGGCACCAAGATCGAACTCTGCGCCCAGATGAAGACGCTGCCGCGGATGTATCTGAAGTGCGAGAGCTTCACGGGAGCGCATGCGCAGCGCCTCGATCACTATCAGCTGCTGGCGCCCGACACCTATGCGCTTTGCGAGTTCTACAGCCGGCTTGGCTTTAGAAACTCCGAGTACATCGCCCATGGCGACAAGCTGCTGGGCGCCTTCATGTACCGCAAGGGAACCTGCCTCGACCTGGCGATCGTGAATGGCGAAGGGCCTCGCTTGCACCACTTCGCCTACACGGTTTCGGAATCGCACAACATCTTCACCGCCTGTGACCTGGCGGGCAACTACGGCTACGCCACTTCGGTGGAGCGGGGACCGGGGCGCCATGGGCCGGGCGGCATGCTGTTCGTCTATCTGCGCGATCCGGATGGCCACCGCGTGGAGCTGTTCAACAGCCACTACCAGACCATCGACATCGAGATCGAGCCGGTGCGGTGGGAGGCGGCTTCGCTGAGCACCAACGTGCGCTGGGGGATTCCCGCACCGGCCCGCTGGTACTTCGAGGCGACCCGCTTCGACGGCACCTCCCTCATCGAACCGGCCGAGAAACCCAATCCCGAAACGCTGGAGAGCTACGCGCTGAAGCTCTCCTCCCAGAAGTAAGCACGAGGAAGGTCATTGCCATGGCACGAGTCAAGTATCTCCAACGTTCGGACGCCCAGGCCGACCCGGCCCTCTTCGACAGGCTGGAACGCGAGCGCAAGGTGCCCACCGCCAACATCTTCCGCGCGCTGGCGCATGCGCCGCAGGTGCTGGACGGGTTCATCTCTTATGCCAATACGCTGCGCGGCTCCAAGCTGAGCCCGAAGCTGCGCGAACTGGCGATCCTCACCGTCGGGCACTGCACCGCGTCGGCCTACGAGATCGCGCATCACCAGTCCCATGGGCTGAAGGCCGGCATCAGCGCAGAACAGCTGCGGGCCGTGCCTGAGTTCGAAAGCTCGCCGCTCTTCGACGAAGAAGAACGCGCCGTCATGGCGCTGGCGCGCGAGTCCACCCTGAAGGTCGATGTGAGCGAACCCACGTGGCGCAAGGTTGCCGAGTTCCTGTCCGAGCGCGAGCAGGTGGAACTCGTCCTCACCATCGGTTGGTACAACTCCGGCGTTCGCATCATGGGCGCGCTCGGCATCGAGCTCGAGGACGGATACCGGTGAACGCCGCCGCACGCACGGCCGGCATCGCCTGAGCCGGTCATCTGAAAACTCGAGGAGACACACGATGAGCATTGCTGGATTTCAACGACAACGCCGAACCCTCCTGGCCGCCGCCGGCACGCTGATGCTGGCCCATGGACTGCCTGCGCACGGGCAGGCGGGCGGCAGCACGGAGCCGATCCGCGTCGGCGGCACGCTGCCCCTCACCGGGCCTCTCGCGCCGGTGGGCGGCATCCACAAGGTCGCGGCCGAGGCCTTTGTCGATTCGCTGAACAAGCGGGGCGGATTGCTGGGCCGGAAGGTGGAGTTCCTGCTGCTCGACGACCAGTCGCAGCCGGGCAACGCGCGCACCCTGTACGAACGCCTGATCACGCGGGAGAAAGTCGATCTGCTGATGGGGCCCTATGGCACCAGCTCGATCATCGCGGCGATGGGGGTGGCGCAGCGCTTCGGCAAGCTGTTCGTCCAGAGCAGCCTGGGCGACCCGAGCCTGGCGCCCTACGAGCTGCAGTTTCCCGCGCTCCCCCTGGGGCCGGAGCCGCGAAAGGCCGATACCGAGGTGCTGCTCGATGCCTACGCCAGCACCCCGACGCCGCCGAAGACCATCGCCTTCGTCACCAGCAAGTTCCCATCGGCCCTCGATCTCGCCAAGGGCGGACAGGTGGTCGCGGCCCAGCGCGGGCTGAAGGTGGTGTTGTCGCTCGAGTACGAGTTCGGAACGCGCGATTTCGGCGGCATCGCTGCGCGCATCAAGGACGCCAGGCCGGACCTGCTGTGGTCGGGCGCGGTGGGCCTCGAAGCGGCCCAGCTGCTCGATGCGATGAAGCGCATCGACTACCAACCCGAGCGCCAGTTCCACCTGTTTCCGGCGCCGGGGCCCACCGTGTCGAATCCGCAGGCGGGGGGGCTGACCACGCTCACCTGGTTCGAGGACCACGCGCCCTTCACGCAGAACGCGGGGGCCGCGGAGTTCATCGCCTCGTACAACGAGCGCGTGAAGGCGGCAGGGCTGTCCTGGCCGCACGTCGACTACCAGGCCGCGGCGGAGTACGCAGCCTGGCAGATCCTGGAGGCTGCGGCAAAGGCCGTCGGGCGCCTCGACGACAAGGCCATGGCCGCATGGCTCAGGGCCAATCCGGTCGACACCGTGCTGGGGACGCGCCGCTTCGACGGCAAGTTCAACAGCGGGCTCGCCGACACCAAGATCAAGCAAGTCCAGAACGGCAAATGGGTCACGGTCTGGCCGCCCAAGTTTCGCCCTTCGGGCGCGGTGTTCGCCGCACCCTGAGGTTTTCCCAGAACGCTTTCGCGCCAAGGCCGAGCCGGCTTCGCCGGATGCCGGCCTGCGCGCGAAAGATCCGCTCACGCAAAGAGGTCCCCATGAACAGAACCATGATCGCAGCCAGGCTGCATGCGCTCGGCACGCCGATGTCGCTCGATACGATCCCGATCCCCAAGCCCCGTCCCACGGACGTGCTGGTGAAGGTGATGGCCTGCGGCATCGTCCCCAACATGGCCAACGTCATCAACAACTGGCCGAGCTGGTTCCCGCACCAGCCCTTGCCCCGCTTTCCGGCCGTCTTCGGGCTGGACCCCGTCGGCATCGTCGAAGAGGTCGGCGAGGCCGTGATCAACACCAGGCCGGGGGACCGCGTCTACGTGAGTCCGCTGCGCTCCTGCGGCTCCTGCAAGGCATGCCGCGCCGGCCAGCGCAGCCATTGCCGCTACTTCACGCTGAACGGCTACTTCAGCACGAGCCGTGACGGCCAGCGCATCTTCGACCTGTATCCCTACGGCGGGTTCAGCCAGTACATGACGGCGCCGGAGTACGCGATCGTCGACATCCCCGACAACCTGAGTTTCGAGCAGGCAGGGCGCTTCGGCTATCTGGGGACCTCCTACGGCGCCTTGAAGAACGCGGGCGCGGGCCCGGGCCAGGTCGCCCTGATCGACGGCATCACCGGCACGCTCGGGGTCGCGGCCACGATGCTCGGGCTGGCCATGGGCCTGTCGCAGATTCTCGGCACCGGCCGCGACGAGCGGCTGCTCGCCAGGATCAAGGCGCTGGCGCCCGAGCGCATCCAGGTGATGAAGCTCGGCCACGGGTCCACCGGCGAATGGGCCAAGTCGCTCACGGGCGGCGAGGGCGCCGACTTCACCATCAGCGCATTGGGCGCGAAGGCGCCCGCGTCGACCATGCTCGACTCGATGAAGGGCGTGCGCCGCGGCGGCAAGGTGGTCAATGTGGGCGGCGTCGCGGAAGACCTGCCCATCGATGTGAAGTGGCTGATGGACGAGCAGATCCAGTTGATCGGATCGAACTGGTTCACAACGGCACAAGGCCAGGAGATGGCCGAGATGGTCCGCACGGGCACGCTCGACCTGTCGTACCTGGAGCATCGCACCTTCCCGCTCTCGCGCGTGAACGAGGCGATCTCCGGGCTGAAGGACCGCGATGGCGGCTTCAGCAACTACGTCGTGCTTCCCCAGGTCGTGGACGCGGCGTGAACGGTCCGGAATCTGCGCTCGGCGCATTCCTGGTCTCGCAGGGCCTCGCGAGCGCGCAGGAGCCGGCGCGCTGGCATGCGCTGGCGGGCGGGGTGTCCTCCGACATCTGGCGCGTCGACCTCCCGGGCCGATCGCTGTGCATCAAGCGCGCGCTCGCCAGGCTCAAGGTCTCCGCGGATTGGCAGGCGCCGGTGTCGCGCAACGCGTACGAGTGGGCATGGATGCAGTTCGCGGCAGGCCACGCGCCCGACAGCGTGCCGCGTCCGCTCGCCCATGATCCCGAGGCGGGCCTCTTCGCCATGTCCTTTCTTTCGCCGGAAGATCATCCGGTCTGGAAGGATCGGTTGATGGCCGGCGAGGTGTCGACGAGCACGGCGCGCGCCGTCGGACAGGTGCTCGGCGAACTGCATGCGGCGAGTGCGCGAAAGGCCGAGCTCGCTGCCGCATTCGACACCACCGACAACTTTCGCGCCTTGCGCCTCGATCCCTACCTCCTCGCGACGGCGCAGCGTCACCCGGCGCTCTCTGCCCCGCTGACAGCGCTGGCGGAGCGCACGGCCGGGCTGCGCATCGCACTCGTGCACGGCGACGTCAGCCCGAAGAACATCCTCGTCGGCCCGCGCGGGCCCGTGCTGCTCGATGCGGAGTGCGCCTGGTACGGGGATCCGGCCTTCGATCTGGCTTTCTGCCTGAACCACCTGCTGCTGAAGTGCCTCGTGCGGCCGGACCAGTGCGAGGCGCTGCTTGCGGCCTTCGCCGCCTTGGCCGATGCCTACTTCGGCCGGGCCGGCTGGGAGCCGCGCGCGGAGCTGGAAGGGCGCGCCGCCCGCTTGCTGCCCGCGCTGCTGCTCGCCCGCATCGACGGCAAGTCGCCGGTCGAGTACGTGAGCGATGAGGCGCAAAGAGCGTTGGTGCGCGCCTTCGCTCTCCCGCTGGTTCTTCGTCCGGTCAGTCTTCTCTCGCTCGTGGCGGGCGAGTGGGGACTGGCCTTGGCTCGCTGAGTTGCCGGGATGCGCCGCGCCCGGCGGCGCAAGGGCCGAAGGCTATCGCCGCGGCCCGGCGTTGCGCGGCTGCTGCGGCGCTTCTCCACGCAGCACCCTCACGACCTCCTCGGTCGCACGCCTGCGCAGCTCGATCAGCGAGGCGTCCGACGAGAAGGCGACATGCGGCGTGAGCATAGCGCCGGGATGGGTGCGTAGCGGGGCAGGCACGTCGGGCTCGGACTCGAGAACGTCTAGGGCCGCGGCGGACAACTGGCCAGTGCCGAGCGCCTCGATGACCGCGTCCGTATCGACGACGGCGCCGCGACTGACATTGATCAGGAGACCGCCGCGGGGCATGAGGGCGATCCGCTCTCGGTTGATCAGGTGCCGCGTCGTTTCCGTCAGCGGCGCATGCACGATCACGATGTCGCTGCGAGAGAGGAGGGTGACGAGATCGACGCTCTCGACGCCGTCGCAGTCGTTGACAGGATGAGGATCGTGCGCCAGCACCCGGCAGCCGAAAGCGCCCAGCTTGCGCGCCGTCGCGCGGCCGATGCGCCCGAAACCGACGATCCCGCAGCTGAGCGCGGCAAGGCGGCGCAGCCTGGCCGTCGCCGGGTCCCAGCGTCCGGCGCGTACCTCGCGGTCGAAGCGAAGGAGCCCGCGGGTCCACGCGAGCGCGAAGCCGACCGCATGGTCGGACACTTCCTCCACGCAATAGTCCGGCACGTTGGTCACCCAGATGCCGCGCTGCGTCGCCGCGTCGACCGCGATGTTGTCGAGTCCTACGCCGAGCCTTGCGACGATCTGGAGCTCCGGCACTGCGGCGATGGCGTTGGCCGACACGGGCGCCCAGCAAGTCAGGATGGCCGAAGGCTGGTGCTCGCGTGCCAGGGCTTCGATGGCATCCGAAGGCAAGGGCGTCGCCGGGCCGCTCACGAGGCGCATGCCGGCCGCTTCGACGATGCTTCGCTCGATGCTGTCGTCGGGCCAGGCGTAGTCGGTGAGCAGGACAGTGTGGTTCATGGTCTGGATGAAATGGAATGCTCAGCCGGCGAGCTGGCGCGAGCGCGCCGGGGCGCGGCTAGCGTTGACCGCCTCCACCGCGCGGGTGCTGCCGCGCACGACGAGCGTGGGCGGCGAGACCGAGCTGTACGGCGCTGGGTTGGCAGACTTCTGCTTGAGCTGATGGATGAACCAGAGCCCGCAGGCGGTGGCCAGTTCGGATACGGGGAGGCTGATCGTCGTGAGACCGGGGCCCCACCACCGGAAGCCCAGTTCGTCTCCGAAGCCGACCACGGACAGCGTTTCGGGCACGCTGACGCCGCTTGCATGCAGCTCTTCCAGCACGCCCTGCGTGTTCTGGACCGAGCCCAGCACCACCGCCGTGGGCGGGCTGCGCAGCGCGAGAAGGCGCCGGATCGCGTCGCGGCCGAAATCCGTCGACGCGGGGGCTCCGAGTTCCTCGCGCACATGCGCGGCCGCCTTGCTTCCGGCGACGGCGCCGTGAAAGCCTTGCAGGCGCGCGGCCCCGGTGGGCAGGTCGGTGGTGCCGCCGATGTAGGCGATGCGCTGGTGGCCGAGCTCGACCAGGTGCCGGGTCGCCTGGAAGAGCGCCTGCGTGTCGTCGATGCCGAACCAATGCTCGCCCAGCGAGGCATGCCGGCGCAGCAACTGGATGCACGGCGTCATCTTCAGCAGGCGCACCGACTCCGGATGCGGTCGCGCGGTCGGCACGATGATGATGCCGGCCACGTTGACGCTGGTGAGTTCGCGGATATGGCGCAGCTCGACCAGGCGATCGTCATCGGTCTCGGACAGCGTGAGCTGCAGGTCTGCGCTCTCCAGGCATTTCGACAAGGCGTGCGCGATGGTCGAGTAGAAGCTGTTGCGAATGTCCGGGACGACCAGGCCCACCAGGTTGCTGGAGACGCCGCGCATCATCCGCGCCGCCCGGTTGACGACATAGCCCATGTCGTTCGCGACTTCCTGAACCTTCTGCTTCATGGCAGTGCTGATGCGCGGATCGTCGGCCAGGGCGCGCCCCACGGTGGAAGCGGAGACCTCGAGGCGCGCGGCGATGTCTTTGATCGTGACCATGGGGTGAGATGAATGCCGGGATGCAATAACGATAGCACGGCGGAGGGCTGCCTGCCAAGACGAGTTGCCTCGGATCAGCATTGACTTTCTTGCGTTCACGCCTTTAGAATTTATGCTAACGATAGCACAAACATGCCGGATCGACTGATCCACGCCCGGCAACCCCCATCGGATCGCAACGAAAAAACAGGAGACAACGTGAAGCGCAACCCTCATGCACGCCATGGAGACCGATCGAGATACGCATTGCTTGGCATGCTTGCCCTTGGCTCGGCCGGTGCGGCCTGGGCCCAGTCCTCGGTCACTCTCTTCGGCGTCGTCGATGCATCGGTGAGCCACTACGCCAGCAAGTCGGAGGACCGGAATGCCGCAACGCCCGCCTCGCCGTTCTACGTGAACCAGGGCTCGCGCACCGTCAGTCGCACGGCGCTGTCGAACTCGGCCTACAACAACAGCCGCCTGGGCTTCCGGGGCACGGAGGATCTGGGGGGAGGGCTCGCAGCCGGCTTCTGGCTCGAAAGCCCGATCACCAACGACGACGGTGCGACCGGCCTCGCGAACTTCGGCCGGCGTTCGACGGTGAGCCTCATGGGCGGATTCGGCGAGATCCGCCTGGGGCGCGACTTTGCGCCGACCTTCTGGAACGACACCGTGTACGACCCTTTCGGCGCGGTGGGCGTGGGGGCCAACCTGATCTCGTCGGCCAGCCTCTTCAATCCCACCGGGGGTGCCGGCACCTTCGGCGGCAACGCCAACTACCTGCGCGTCAGCAACTCGATCGGCTACTTCCTGCCGGCCGGTCTGAGCGGCTTCTATGGCCAGTTCATGTATGCGCTGCACGAGAACGACAGTTACGACCCGGGCACCGCGACGCCGCCGGGGGTGAACCCGCTCACCGGGCAGGTCAACAGCGGTGCGGTCGCAAGAACCCGGGCCGGCCGCTATGTGGGAGGCCGCCTGGGCTACGCCAACGGTCCCCTGGACGTTGCGCTCGCCTACGGCAGCAGCACCGCGGCTGACGACTATTTCGCCGGCACCACCGACAACGTCAAGACGGCCAACCTGGGTGCGTCGTACGACTTCGGCTTCGTGAAGCTCTTCGGCGAACTGTCTCGCGTCAGCAGAACGCGCGACTACGCGGTCTCACCGCTGATCGCATTGCCCGACACCGATCTCAAAGGCTATTTGATCGGCGCGACCGTCCCGGTGGGGCCGGGCCTAATTCGCGCCGCCTATTCGCGCGTCAAGTACGACCTGAACGCGGCGACCTTGTCCGCGGTGCCCGACCCGACGGCCAGCAAGGTGAGCCTCAGCTACGTGCACAACCTCAGCAAGCGCACGGCACTCTATGCAACCGTGGCTCGCGTCAGCAACAAGAATGGGGCTGCGCTGACGGTGGGCGGGCCGGCGTTCATCAGCACGAGTGTGTTTGCGCCCAGAACTTCGAGCGGGTACGACTTCGGCATCCGCCATGCGTTCTAGAGCGCCTTGCTTCGTACCCGCCTCGCCGGTGCCGGTTGCTGCGCCGCCTGCGGCGACACGATGAAATCAACGAAGCCTTGCGCAGCGTGCGAGAGCGAAACGCCTGCACGCTGCACGAGCGAGACCTCGCGGTCGATCAGCGGGTTTTCCACGCGGCGCCATCCGATCCGCGCCGGGTCTGCCAGCTTCACCGCATAGCCGGGGAGGATCGCGACGCCGAGCCCGGCGTCCACCATCCCGATGAGCGAGCCCGCATAGTTGGCCTCTCTCGCGGGCTTCAGCATCAGCCCGGCTGCCGCAAAGCCTGCCTCGGTGAGATCGCGGAACACGCTCCCGCGGCTCAATGCGAGCACCGGCTCCTGCGCGACATCTTCCCAGGTCAGTTGCTGCAGGCGGGCGAAGGGATGCCCGGCCGGGAATGCGGCCGCCATCGCTTCCGAGAAAAGCAGCGTGCGCTGGATGTCGGCCTCGTCCGAGGCGAAGGTGCCGATACCGACGTCGGCCGCGCCTCCGCGCACCAGCGGCAACACCTGATTGGGCAGCGTGTCCTGCAGCACGATCTCGATGCCGGGGTACTTCGCGCCGAAGGCCGCCAGGATCGGCGGGAGATAGGTGCTCGACAGGACCAGCGGCGCAGCCACCACCACGCGTCCGCGTTCCCTCGCCACGAGCTTGTCGACGCCCGCGAGCGCCGACTCCAGCTCGGCCAGCACCCGTTCCGCGCGCGGGAAGAAGTCGCTGCCGGCGGCCGTCAGGGCCACGGCTCGCGTGGTGCGGTCGAACAGCCGGCTGTCGATGGCGCTCTCGAGTTCGCGCACGAGCAGGCTCAGGGCCGACTGCGTGACATGCATCGCCTGTGCGGCACGGGTGAAGTTGCCGAGCCGCGCGACCAGCACGAAGGCCCGAAGCTGGCGGAGAGTCACATTCATGAGCGCAGCCACTCATTCGATTGGAAAGTCTCGATTGAAACATAGCCTCCTGCATCTTCTAATCACCGCATGCAGGCCGATGGAGACCCGGGCTGCACCTTCACAGAAAGACCCGAGACATGAAACGCCGTGAACTCCTCGCCGCCGTGCCTGCACTGGCTGCCGCCGCGCTGCCGTCATGGACCGCGGCGCAGCCTGTCTATCCGGCCTCGCCCGTCAAGGTGCTGGTGGGCTTCCCGCCCGGCACCGCGACAGACGTGGCGGTGCGTGCCGTCTCGGAGCAAATGGCCAGGCGCCTGGGCCAGCCCTTCATCGTGGACAACAGGCCCGGCGCCGGCAGCAACATCGCCGCCAAGGCCGTGGCCACGGCGCAGCCCGATGGCTACACCGTCTTCGCGATCACGATCGCCAACGTCATCAACGCCGCGTTCCCCGGCTCCAACGCAGTCGATTCGCTGAAGGAATTCAAGCCCATCACGCTCATCGGGAACGTTCCCAACGTGCTGGTGGTTCATCCCTCGCTGAAGGTCACGAACGTCGCCGAACTCATCGCGCTCGCCAAGGCCAGGCCGGGCTCGCTGGCCTATGCGTCGTCCGGCATCGGCACCTCGCCTCACCTGTCGGGCGAGCAGTTCGCGCTGATGGCCGACGTCAAGATGGTCCACGTCCCGTACAAGGGGAGCACGCCCGCGGTCACGGACCTGCTCGGCGGCCAGGTGCAGCTCATGTTCGCGCCGGCTTCGACCGTGCTGCCGCACGTGCGCGCGAACAAGCTGGTGGCGCTGGCCGTCACCAGCCCTCGCAGGACCTCGGGCGCGCCGGATCTGCCCACGCTCGACGAACTGGGGCTGAAGGGTTTCGACACCTCGGTGTGGATGGGACTCGTGGCCCCGGCCCAGACGCCGCCGAGCGTAACGGCCAAGCTGCGCACTGCCGCCCACGCGGCGCTCGATTCGAGCGAGCTCCAGGCGATCTACAAGGCGCAGGCCATCGATGTTCTGAAGACCAGCGACGAGGAGATGTCGCGCTTCCTGCGCAACGAGGCGGCGCGCTGGTCGAAGTTCGTTCAGCACACGGGCATCAAGCCCGAGTGAGAGAAGCCTATTTTTCAGAAAGGAATACCGAGATGTCCAAACTGTGCGCTACCGAGTGCCGCGAGTTCATCGCTGCCGTGAGCGAGAAGGCTGCCGAGATGGGCGTGCCCATCTCCGTGGCCATCGTCGGGCCCGAAGGCCACCTGATCGCGCTCGAGCGCATGGATGACGCGGGCTTCATCACGCCGGACACGGCCCGCGCAAAGGCGTTCACCGTCGCCGCTTTCCGCTCGATGAGCCCGCGCTTCAGCGACGGGCTGGTCATTCAGCAGTGGTTCAAGGAGCGCAATCCGCAGATGCTGGTGAACGCATCGGTCTTCACCAACGGCCAGGTGGTGGCCTCCGGTGGCTGTGCGCCCGTGTTCAAGGGCAACGAGATGGTCGGCGCCTACGGCATCAGCGGAGCGACGGGCGACCAGGACGAGGAGATCGGCCGGTACGCCCGCGCGAAGGTCGGCTGGGCGCACATGCCGGTCGATGACACGACGCCCGAAAGCGTGAAGAGGCATGTGAACGAGATCTACGGCAAGGTCGGCCTGAAGGACCGCGCCCTCTGAGCACCGCGGCCGGCGGCCGAGCCGGCCCGCCATCCCCACCCCCCGAATTTCAATCTGCCTGCCGCGCGCGGGCAACGGAGAACCCATGCCTTCCCAACCAGCCGTTCTGGCTGAAGCAGCCGCAGCCCTGTGGGACGCTGCCAGGACCGGCCGCTACACGCAGCCCTTGAGAGTGAGCTATCCCGGCCTGGACGCTGCGGATGCCTACGCCATCCAGCGGACGAACACCGAGCGCAGGCTTGCCGGCGGCCGCCGCGTGGTCGGACGCAAGATCGGGCTGACGGCACGCGCCGTGCAGGCGCAGCTCGGCGTCGATCAGCCGGATTTCGGCGTCCTCTTCGACGACATGAGCTTCGGCGACGCCGAACCGATCCCCATGCAGCAACTCGACCAGCCGAAGGTCGAGGCGGAGATTGCGTTCGTTCTCGGCCGTGACCTCGACATGGAAAACCCCGGACACGCGGACGTGATCAAGGCCGTGGACCACGTCCTTCCCGCGATCGAGGTCGTGGGCAGCCGCATCGCGGGCTGGGACATTCGCTTCGTCGACACGGTGGCGGACAACGCATCGTCCGGTGCCTTCGTCCTGGGCGGAAGCCCCCGGCTTCTCAGGGACGTGGACCTTCGGCTGTGCGGCATGGTCATGAGCCGCCGCGGCGAGCCGGTGTCGGTCGGCGCGGGTGCGGCATGCCTGGGCCACCCGGTCAATGCGGTGGTCTGGCTGGCCCGCACCATGGCGGCGCTCGGCCAGCCATTGCGCGCCGGCGACCTGGTGCTGTCGGGCGCACTCGGCCCGATGGTGCCGGTCGCGCCCGGCGACGTGTTCGAAACCCGCATCAACGGCCTCGGGAACGTGAAGGCCGTGTTCGAAACCGCTGCCGTTGCAAAGGAATCGAGATGAGCCATGCCCTCGAAATCGCGCACCTGCTGGACGACGCGGCCCGCCACGCCAAGGCCGTGCCGCAGATCGACCCCCACGGCGAACGCTCGCTGGACGATGCCTATGCGATCCAGTCCGCGTCGATCCAGCGACGCCTGGCGCGCGGCGAGCGCCGCGTCGGCGTGAAGATGGGCTTCACCAGCCGCGCCAAGATGGTCCAGATGGGCATCGACGACGTCATCTGGGGACGCCTGTCGAGCGGCATGCAGGTGGAGGAGGGCGCGCCCTTGAAGTTCGCGCGCTTCGTGCATCCGCGCGTCGAGCCGGAACTGGCCTTCGTGCTGAAGAAGCCATTGGCCGGCGACGCCACGCTGGTCGAGGCGCTCGCCGCGGTCGAGGCCGTGGCGCCGGCGCTCGAGATCATCGACTCGCGCTACCAGGACTTCAAGTTCAGCCTGCCGGACGTGATCGCCGACAACGCCTCATCGAGCGGCTTCGTGATCGGCGCGTGGAGCGACCCGCAGCAGGATTTCGGCAACCTGGGCCTGACGATGAGCATCGACGGCCGCGTGGTGCAGGTCGGCTCCACCGCCGCCATCCTCGGCCATCCGCTGCGCTCGCTGGTCGCCGCCGCGCGCCTGTCGGCGGCAGCCGGCGAGCCGCTGCAGGCCGGCTGGGTGGTGATGGCGGGCGGTGCCACGCCGGCCGAATGGATCAAGCCGGGCCAGTACATCTCGATCGAGATGGAGCGCCTCGGAACCGCAGGCTTCCACGTCGATACTCGAGAGAAAGAAGCAAAGTGACGAACAAACTGAAGGTCGCGATCATCGGCCCGGGCAACATCGGCACCGACCTGATGATCAAGGTCATGCGCAACGGCAAGCACCTCGAGATGGGTGCGATGGTGGGTGTCGACCCGGCGTCCGACGGCCTGGCCCGCGCCGAGCGCTTCGGCATCGCCACCACGGCGGAAGGCATCGAAGGGCTGGTGAAGCTCGGCGTGTTCCGCGACATCGACATCGTGTTCGATGCAACCTCGGCCGGCGCCCACAAGCACCACGACGAGGTGCTGCAGGCCCATGGCGTGCAGGTCATCGACCTGACGCCTGCTGCGATCGGCCCCTATGTGATCCCGGCGATCAACCTCGATGCGGAGAACGCCGGCAACATGAACATGGTGACCTGCGGCGGGCAGGCGACCATCCCGATGGTGGCTGCCGTGTCGCGCGTCGCCAAGGTGCACTACGCCGAGATCGTGGCATCGATCTCCAGCCGAAGCGCCGGCCCCGGCACGCGCGCGAACATCGACGAGTTCACCGAAACGACCCGGGCCGCGATCGAGAAGCTCGGCGGCGCGGAGCGCGGCAAGGCCATCATCGTGCTGAACCCGGCGGAGCCGCCGCTGATCATGCGCGACACGGTGTTCGTCCTGTCCGAGGTGGCCGAGCAGGCGGCGGTGGAGGACAGCATCGCGCGGATGGTGGCGAGCGTGCAGGCCTATGTGCCCGGCTACCGCCTCAAGCAGCGCGTGCAGTTCGACCCGATCCCGGCCGACCGGCCGCTCAACATCCCCGGGCTCGGCTTGCGGCACGGCCTCAAGACCTCGGTGTACCTCGAGGTCGAGGGCGCCGCGCACTACTTGCCCGCCTATGCCGGCAACCTCGACATCATGACCTCGGCCGCGCTCGCATGCGCGGAGCTGATGGCGCAGCGGCGCATCGACAGCGGCATCGCCCGCGGCCTGAAGGAGCTTGCATGACGCCGGGCAGAAAGCTCTACATCAGCGACGTGACCCTGCGCGACGGCAGCCATGCCGTTCGCCACCAGTACGGCATCGCGCAGGTCAAGGCGATCGCCGCGGCACTGGACGCCGCGGGCGTCGACAGCATCGAGGTCGCGCACGGCGACGGGCTGGAAGGCTCCAGCTTCAACTACGGCTTCGGCGCGCACACCGACGTCGAGTGGATCGCCGCGGTGGCCGAGACGGTCAGGACCGCCAAGGTCGCGACCCTGCTGCTGCCCGGCATCGGCACCACGCACGACCTGCGCAATGCCTACGATGCAGGCGCGCGCATCGTGCGCGTCGCCACCCACTGCACCGAGGCCGATGTGTCTCGCCAGCACCTGGAATATGCGCGGGAGCTCGGCATGGACCCGGTGGGCTTCCTGATGATGAGCCACATGACCACGCCGAGGAAGCTGGCCGAACAGGCGCTGTTGATGGAAAGCTACGGCGCGAGCTGTGTCTACGTCGTCGACTCCGGCGGCGCACTCGGCATGGACGACGTGCGGGACCGGTTCCGCGCGTTCAAGGAGGTGCTGGGCGCCGACACGCAGACCGGCATCCACGCACACCACAACCTGAGCCTCGGCGTGGCGAACTCGATCGTGGCCGTGGAAGAGGGCTGCGACCGCGTCGATGCCAGCCTGGCCGGCATGGGCGCCGGGGCCGGCAATGCGCCGCTCGAGGTGTTCATCGCGGCGGCCGAGCGCCAGGGCTGGCGTCACGGCACCGATCTCTACCGTCTGATGGATGCGGCCGACGACCTGGTGCGCCCGCTGCAGGACCGGCCGGTGCGCGTCGATCGCGAGACGCTGGCGCTCGGCTACGCGGGCGTCTATTCGAGCTTCCTGCGCCACGCCGAGGCGGCCGCGAAGAAGTACGGCTTGAAGACGGTGGACATCCTTGTCGAACTGGGTGCACGCAAGATGGTGGGCGGCCAGGAGGACATGATCGTCGACGTGGCGCTCGACTTGCTGGGGCGCTTCGAGCACGAGCGTGGGCATGCGGGACTCGCGATGCGAACCAGCGGGAGTTCGTGAGGCAACGCCGAACTGGCGGCATCGTGGGCGCGCTTGAGCGCGCGCTACTCGCTGAGCAGTGGTTGCGTGGCCGAGAAAAAGTCAATAAACTAGCTATTAAGTGCTTTAATAGCCAATTAATTGATGTCAAAGAGCAGCCACAGCTTGGCCGCGATCCCTCCTCATGCGCTGGCAAAGGCAAGGGAGCTGGGCCAGCGGTTGCGGGCCCACCGGATCGAACGAGGCTGGACGATCGCCGCTGCAGCCGAGCGCCTGCTGTGTTCGCCAACGACCTTGCGGGCCCTCGAGGCCGGGCGGCCAGGCACGAGCATCGGCCTGCTGCTGCATGCGCTGTGGTTGCTGGGCCAGGTCGACACCCTCGATCTCGTGGCCCCGGCGCCGACCGGCCTGACAGCCAACAGGCGTGTCCGAAGAGCGGCCGGGAAAGCTGCAAAGGGAGTCATCAGCGACGATGAACGCGACTTCTGAACAGGGTGGTTTGAAGGAGCGCTCGGTCTATGTCGGCCTGGCGAACCACGTCAGCGAAGGCGTGCAGGCGGTGGGCTTGTTGAAGCTCGTCCAGCATGGCGTCATGCAATCCGGCGAATTCGCGTACGGCCGACGATACCTGGGCGACCCCGCCGCGCAGCCGCTCAATCCCGACCATCTGCAACTGCGCGATGCGCCGTTCGTGCTGCCGGAGAAACGCCTGCGCGACGGTGGCGCGCTCCCGCTGACACTCAGGGATGCGCTTCCGGACAGCTGGGGTCGGAAGGTCCTGGAGATGCAGCACGGTCCGCTGCAGGATCTCGATGCCTTGCTGCTGACCAACGAGGATCGCGTCGGCGCGATGGTGTTTTCGGAAAGCCTCCCGATTGCCGCGGAACTGCCCATCGACTCGTATCCGGCGATCGACGCGCTGGCCGAGGCGTCTCGCCGCATCGAAGCCGGACTCGACGTGGCGCCCGCGATGCGGAGATTGCTGGTCGGTGGCAGCCTGGGCGGCGCGCGGCCCAAGGCCACGTTCATCCATGCGGGGCGGCGCTGCATCGCCAAGTTCGCCTCGCGTGGAGACGACCATGACGTCGAGGTGCTCGAGGCGGCAACGCTGGGGTTGGCGATGTCCTGCGGCATCTCGACCTCCAGCTTCTTCATTCAACCCTTGGCAGTCGGCCATGCGCTGCTGCTCGAGAGGTTCGACCGCACGGGCCCTGTCCAATCGGAGTCCCGCTTCCACTATCTGTCGGCTGCAGCGCTGCTCGACGCCCCGTACGAATCGAACCAGGGCAGCTA
The DNA here is from genome assembly GCF_010499245.1 of Variovorax sp. WS11. GTDB lineage: Bacteria > Pseudomonadota > Gammaproteobacteria > Burkholderiales > Burkholderiaceae_C > Variovorax. The sequence goes on along the minus strand of NZ_JAAGOW010000002.1, from coordinate 520,367 downwards.
TGTCGAGCTGGCGCAGGCCTTGCGCCGCGTCTCGTCCCGGCCCGAGCAGGATCTGAACGATCTGTTTCGCCGGCTGGTCTTCAACCTCTGCGTCGGCAACACGGACGACCATGTCAAGAACCACGGTGTGCTGCACCAGGGTCATGGTTTCTGGCGGCTGGCCCCGGCGTTCGATGTGGTGCCCCAGCTCAACGCGAACGTCGGCGTGCAGGGGATGGCCATTCTTCCCGGCAGGAACGACTCCAGCCTGCAGCTCGCGCGCGAGGCTGCGCCCCACTTCGGACTGAGCAAGGTCGCGGCAGAGGAGGTCGTCACCTCGATCGGTGACAGCGTGATCCAGCAGGCTTACCGTGCGGTGCGCGCTGCCGGAGGCGACACCAGGCTGGCGCGGCGGATGAAGGCCTATGTCGCGCAACAGGCGGATCGCATCCGAGCCTGAGGCGGTGCGGCCGCGCCGGCGGGTCGAAACATTTTTCTTGCTGCGCTTGCGCGCGGGCCAGCCTATATTGCCGAGCGTAAGAAAGGCCCGGCATGCGCACTCTCGAACTTTCGGCAAACGAAAAAATCCCGGTCCTCGGACTCGGCACCTGGCGCATGGGCGAAGAGCCCGGCTCGCGCAAGGCCGAAGTCGCCGCGGTGCGCGCCGCCATCGCCATGGGCTTGCGCCTCATCGACACGGCCGAGATGTACGGCGAGGGCGGCGCCGAGGAAGTGGTGGGGCAGGCCATCGCCGAGGCGTTGCGTGCCGGCGATGTGAGGCGCGAGGAGCTCTTCGTCGTCAGCAAGGTCTATCCGCACAACGCCAGCCGCAAGGGCACGCCCGCGGCCTGCGCGCGCAGCCTGGCGCGGCTGGGGCTGGACCGCATCGATCTCTACCTGCTGCACTGGCGCGGCGAACATCCGCTCGACCAGACTTGCGAGGCGATGCGCCGGCTGGTGGATGACGGCCGCATCGGCCGCTGGGGCGTCAGCAACTTCGACACCGACGACATGGACGAGCTCGCGGCGGTGTGCGGCGAGCCGCTGGACTGCGCGGCGAACCAGGTCTACTACTCGATGAGCGAGCGCGGGCCGGAGTTCAGCCTGCTGCCCTGGCAGCGCGAGCGCGGCATGCCGCTGATGGCCTACAGCCCGATCGACCAGGGCGCGCTGGCCGGCGACGCGGCGCTGAAGAAGATGGCCGAGCGGCTGGGCGTCACGGCGGCGCAGCTCGCACTGGCCTGGGTGGTGGCGCAGCCCGGCGTGGTCGCGATTCCGAAGGCGGTGCGCGAGGCGCATCTGCGCGACAACCTGGCTGCGGCGGAACTGCGGTTGAGTGCGGAAGACCTCGCGGAGATCGACCGGCTGCATCCGCCGCCGCGGGGCAAGAAGGCGTTGGCGATGATCTGAAGGAGCCCGCCTAGCGCTTCTTGCGCGCAGGCGCTTTGCGAAGCGGCCGCACTACGGCCGTCCTGGGCGGATAGAGCGCGGCGATGAAGGCCTTGTCCGAGGCCGACAGCGTGCTCCCGCCCTGGATCGGCTGGCGCGAGCGCACGAGCTCGGCCGGGAAGTCGTGCAGCATCACCGACTGCGCGTCGAAGGGCCGGTAGGGCGGACGGCTGGGCGGGTTCGGCCTGAGGATGTTGTGGTCGATCGTCTCCTTCGACCAGCCGTTGGGCGGGCCGCTGAAGTGCTTCAGCACCGCCTCGCGATCCCATTCGATGCCGCCCGTCGGGTTCTTGTGTTCCTGCCACAGACCCAGCGCATGGCCGAATTCCTTGAGCACGACCCGTTGGAACTCGGTCTCGGACGTGTCGTGGTCGAGCCAGCCGAAGTTCATCGTGGGCTCCTTGGCCGGGATGGTGCGCGCGTCGGTGCCCACGTAGGACCAGCTGCCCTCGTTGCGCTGGAATGCGATGCGGATGTCGGCCGTCTCCTTGCTGCCCCGAGGCAGCACTTCGCAATGCAGGTTGGCGAACTCGAACCACTGCGCCGCGCAGCGCATCACCCGCTGGCGCAGCTTCGCGTCGCCGCCGAGGAAGGCGACGCGCAGCGTGCTGCCGTTGGGCCAGAGCTTGAGGGATGTCGCGCGTGGCGGCCTGGCGGCGGGCTTGGGCGGAGCCTGCGGGTGCTCGGGCTGCTGGGTCATCGCTTCCACGTGTTCCCACAGGGCGTCGTCCTCGGGGCGGCGCGCGAGCGCGTGCGCCATGATCCGGCGCAGCCGGCCGCTCGCGGCGGTGCTTCTCGCGAGTGCGGTGAACACATCCGGCCGGTCGGCCGTGGCGGAGATCCGGGTCTCGAACAGCTCGCCCAGTTGCGCGATGTCGAATGCCGCGCGGAGCAATTCGCCGAGGCGCTCGAAGCCCCAGCCGTCTTCGCCGAAATCTTTGGGGAGCCCGTCCTCGATGCGCGCGATCACCGCGGCGCGCAACTGCTGCAACATGGGGAAAGCCTCGTCCGCTTCGAGCAGCTTCTGCCGGTCCGGGGGCGCCAGGGACAGCATCTCGGCCAACTGGTAGCAGGCCGCGACCAGCGGTGCTTCGCGCATCAGGTCGACCGTCTTGCCGCCCACGCCGCCGAGGCGCACCAGCGCGCGCAGCGCATCGACGACGGCCTCGCGCGCTTCGGGCGGCGTGCTTCGGTCCGTGGCCTCGGGCAGCGGGTCCATGCGGGCGAGCACGGCGCCGCCCTCGGCGGGGTCCTGCATCGGCGTGCCGACGGCGCGGCCCATGCCCCAGAGCGTGACCTCGACGCCTTCGTCGCGCGGCCGGTGGCCGGACACGGCAGCGATGGTGCCGATCCCGCGCAGCCGGCGCGGATCGAAGCGCTCGCCAGCACTCTCGTCGAGCACGGCGAAGACGGTGTTGTCGCTGCCGTTCTGCACCTTGAACAGGCCCATCATGGACTCGGTCCGGGTCAGCGTCAGCGACGCCATGCGACCGGGCAAGATCACCGTGCCGCGCAGCGGCATCAGGGGCAGGAAGGTGGCACCGGCGCGCTGCTGCTCGTCCGGCTCGGCGATGGCATCGTCGGCCGGCGGCAGCGCCAGCGCAAAGGGTGCTTCGGCGACGGCCAGCACCTCGGGCCAGCGCACGCCGCAGCGCACGCACAGGTGCTCGAGCACCCGCTCCGGCACGCCGCCGGTGGCCTTCAGGATCTCGTCGGCGAGCCCGGCGGCATCGCGCGTTTCCTCGGGGCCAAGGCCATCGAGGCCTGCCTCGCCGCCATGCCGGTCGATCCAGTAGCGCAGGTCTTCCTGCGCGATGCGGCCCACGGCGGGCAGCAGGCCGCTGGAGCCGGTGAGCAGCATCACCCCGACGAGCGCGCCTTCACCGATCACCGCTTCGGAACCCTCGGCGCGATCCAGCAGGTACAGGGAGGCCGGGAGTTCGGCGGCCTGCAGGTCCCGCAGTTCGGTGCGCTGTGCTTCGTTCAGCCGCTCGACGCCGTCGATCGCGATGGCGAGCGGCCTCGACCGGGCGAGCGACGCCGCACGCTTGCGGATGCGCGGCCACGGCGCCTGCGCCTCCAGGCCGAGCGCGAGGGCGAGCGATGCGCGCAGCGAGCCTGGAGCGACCGGGTCCACCGCCAGCCACAGCAGGCCCGGTGCCCGCTCGAAGTGCCCGAGCAGCCGCAGCAGCACCCAGCGGTGGCCATGGTCGCGCGGGCCCCGGATCAGGAGCAGCTCGTGCCCGTCGGATCGGCGCAGGGCGTCGCGATGGGCCGCCCGCTGCGCCACGAAGTCGAGCTCCCGCAGCGCCCGGCAGACTGCCGCCGGGTTGCCGCCCTGGGGCACCGGCGGCATGGCGGGCATGGCGCCGCGCATGGCCACGAACCAGTTCTTCGACAGGCTGGCCGGCCCGCTGCCGTGCGCCGCCGCATCCAGCCAGGCCTGGGCGCGTTCCGGCGCGAGGAAGTTCAGGGCCGTGAGCTGCTGCGCATGCCGCAGCTCCGAGCGCTCGAACCATGCCGTGCGGCGCTCCGCGTACTGCCACAGCAGGGTGGCGACGGCGCGCAGCCGGTCCGGGCCATGATGCGCGACCAGGCGCATCAGCAGCAGCTCGCGCACCGGGGCATCCATCATGTAGAGGCCGTTGCCCTCGGCATCGCGGCACAGCGTCGACAGCAGCAGCCGGGCTTCGACCCAGTGCGGCACACGCTCGCGCTCGAAGAAGAAGTTGATGCGCAGCAGGTGCAGCAGGCCGGGATCGAAGGCTACCGCCAGCGCGGCGTGGGCCGCCAGGTCGAGCGCGGAGCGCACCAGGGCCTGCGGGTCGGGCTCGCCCATCGTCCCGGCGGCCGCGTGCAGCGCGCGTTCGAACTGCCGCAGCCTCCGCTCGGCCAGCTGGCGGGCGGCGTCCTCGCTCACAGGGGGCGCTCCAGGTTCACCGGATGCCCGCGCAGCGCGTTGACCGCGAGCTGGATGCCGGGCCGGTCGAGCGCATACATGGGCACGTGCCGCGCCAGGTGCGCCGCCACGGTGTGAGCCCACAAGGGCTGGGGCACCGGGTTGAGCCAGACCACGACCGAGGCACGGCGGCGCAAGGCCTTGACGAAGGCCAGCGAGTCCTGCACGCGGGCCGGGTCGGCGCGGCCGCGCGCGGCGCCGGCATCGCCGACGACCAGCGCCGCAGTGCCGGGCGCCATCGTTGCCAGAAGTTCGCGCAGTGGCAGGCCCTTCTCGAGCTGCGGGTCGGCATACACCCGGCCTGTGTCCAGCGGCTCGATGCGCGAGAGCACCGGGTCGAGCGCGGGGAAGAAGTCGCCGGCGTCCAGCTCGGCCAGCAGCGAACGGTCGGTGCCTTCGGTCGGCACGTCGTGGAAGTAGTGCAAGGAGGTCTGCTGCAGCATGCCGGCCTCGCGCACCGCGGTGCAGAAGGCCTCGACGAAGGGTGCGTAGGGCGCCATCGAGCCTTCCACGTCGACGAACAGCGCCAGCCGCGAGGCGTTGCGACGCCGCGGCACCAGCACCGGCGGCATCGCGACGCCGGTGCGCAGGCGCTGGCGCAGCGTCTGGTCGATGTCGAGTTCGGCGGGCGGGCCGAAGCGCATGGGTCGGCGCAGGCGCCGGAAGGCCTGCGCGATCTCGCGGTGCGTGAGCGGGTACTGCTCGACCAGCACCAGCCGCACATCCGCGATCTGCACGCCGGCCAGCGTGAGCTCCGGGATGCCGAGCGGCTTGCGGCTGACGCTGATCTGGATCTCTTCGACACGCTCGGGCACAGGCGCTTCGCGCGGGGCCTGCGCGTCGCTGCCCGCGTGCGCAGGCCGGCCGGGCGCGGCCATCGCCCCAGGCGCGGCGGCATCGGGCTCGGGCGTCCAGTCCTCGGGCCAGGCCAGCCGGGCGAACAGGGCGCGCACGATGTCGGCTTCGTGCGGCGACTTGGCCCACAGCGCGACCATCAGGTCGCGCAGCGCATCCTGCGAGGACCAGCCGAAGCCGGCGGTGAGTGCCATGCGCAGCGCGTCGAGGTCGGGCGGGCCGATCGGGAGGCGCCGCCGCTGGAGCTGCCTGAACAGTTCGCGCACCAGCGCGAACGCGTTCGCTTCAGACACGGCGCGCCGCCGGCATGGACGAAGGGAAAGCTTCGTGCGCCTGCTTCAGGTCGGCGACGTTCTTGATCAGCGCCTGCACCGCCGGCAGGCGGTCCAGCTCGCCCGGCTTGATCTTGCGCGCCTGCAGGTAGCCGACCCAGTCGAGCAGCTCCGAGAGGCCAGGCTTCTTGAGCAGCTGGCGCTCGCGCAAGGTGTTCACCACCTCGATGGCCTTCTTGCGCAGCGCGGCACTGTCGATGCTGTGCCGGGACAGGATCGCGTCCAGCTCGTCCTTGGGAAACTCCACGTAGTGAAAGATGCAGCGGCGCAGGAAGGCGGTCGGCAGCGCCTTCTCCTCGTTGTGGGTCACGAAGATGATGGGGCGCAGGGCCGGCTGGTCCTGCGGTACCCGGAAGCCGATCTTGGGCGCCTCGGCGACATCGAACTCGAGCCGGTCGAGCTCGCGCAGCAGGTCGTTGGGGAAGTCGAGGTCGGCCTTGTCCACTTCGTCGATGAGCACCACCGAGCGGCGGCCGTGGTGGGCGCGGATGATGGCGCGGCCCAGCGGTCCGAAGCGGATGTAGTCGGCCACCGTGTTCGCGCCGCGGCGCTCGCCCTCGGCCGGCGGCAGCTGCGCGTCGTGCAGGCGCCGAACCGCGTCGTAGGTGTAGAGCAGGTCCTGCGCCTTGCTGGTGGACTTGATGTAGCTCTCCTCGATGGGCAGGCCCAGCGCATAGGCGACCGCGTGGGCCAGCCGGGTCTTGCCGCAGCCCGGGTCGCCTTGCAGCAGCAGCGGCCGCCCGAGCGCGATCGCCAGGTTGACCACTTCCTCCAGCGTGGCGCTGGCGAGGTAGGCCTCGCGCTGCACCTCCACCTTGGCGGGGCGGCTGGCGGGCACCGGGTCGAGGTCGGCCGCCTCGATCTTGCGGGTGTCCGGCAGCTTGGCGAGGCGGTTGAAGCGCAGGGACAGGTCGATCTGGTGGCGGGAGCTCATGAACAGTCCTCTTCCGATGTGTCCGCTCAGGGCGGCGACTTGAAATGCTCGCGCAGCGCCGCCTGCGGCAGGTTCTGGCGCAGCAGGGCGATGGCGGTCTCGAGCGCGAAATAGGCGACGTCGGTCGATGGGGCGGGCGCCTGGTCGGCCACCTGGTACAGCCAGAGCTTGAACTCGTCGCGCAGTTCGAGGGGCCAGCCCTTGTCGCGGGTCACGTCCTCGACCCACTCGTAGAGATCGGTGTCCTGGAACTGCGGCAGCGGCAGCAGGCTGCAGCCCGCGGGCGACTGGCCGTCCGGGCGCGTGTTGAACAGCAGCACCAGGTGATGGCTCTGCGCCTCGGCATAGGCGGCGAAGAGCCTGCCCAGCAGCAGCGCGAGCGCCTCGTCCGGGGCGTTGTCGGCATCCACCATGCAGACCACGTGCTCCACCTTCAGCCTGGCCTTGAGCTTGATGAGCAGCTCGATGGTCTTGTCGATGGGCGTGAACTTCTCGTCCAGCCGCAGACGCGAGGCGCTGGTCGAGGCCGGCACGCCCAGGTGCAGGCGCAGGCGCTCGATCACATTGCCGACGACGGTCTGCTCGGCGCCGCACAGGACGAACGCCACCAGCCGCTTGCGCGGCACGGCGAGCTCCTTGCGCCATATCGCTTCCAGCGGCCGCAGGTCGAAGGTGCGGGTGTGCAGCAGCTCGGCGCTGCTGCCGGCGCGCTCGGCGCCGACCTGGCGGGCGAAGGCGAGCAGGCTGTCGTTGCGCGGACGCCGCGCGAGCGCGACTTCCAGTGCCGCGGCCAGTCCGCTCTCGCCGCCCTGAGCCTGTACCAGGTTCAGGAAGTCGTAGGCCACGTCGGCCAGCGGGCCCTCGCCCACATTGGCCGCGAGGCTCTTGACCTGGCGGGTCGCGCGCGCGAACTGGTCCAGCGCGGCGCGCGTGGTGAAGGCATCGATGAGGGCGTCGCGGAAGGCTTCGATGTGGTCGCGGTACGCCAAGTGCTTCTCTCCGGAAAGGCGCTCAGTCCAGCGCGGGCAAGAGCCCCAGCTTGCCGATGGCGCCCATGCGCTGGAGGATGGCGCTCGTCGCGATGGCCCGGTTGGCGGCATGCGTCTCGGGGTCGACCCGGTGGTGCATCGCCAGCAGGGCCCAGTCCGCGGCAAAGCAGGGCGAGCCCGAGGAACCGTCTTCGGTCTCGGCCGAGTGCTCGTAGATGGCCTGCTCGTGGCCCGGCAGCCACTGGGTGACCACGCCGGGCGCCACCTCGATCGTGCGGCCGGCTGGGTGCTGCAGCACCAGGCAGCTTTCCTTGGGCAACTCGAAGGCGCGCGTGCCCAGGGCCAGCCAGCCGCGCTTCGTGCCGCCGGCCACGGGCTCGCTGCCGATCTCGCGCGAAAGGGGGAGCAGGACATAGTCCAGCTCCAGCTTGTGGCTGGCGTCCTGGTAGCCCGCGGCGGCGTCGAAGGGCACGTCGATGCCCGCGTCGGCCGGCTCATGGCCTTCGGCGGCGCGGAAGTCGAAGCAGGCCGAATAGCCGCCGGGAGCGCCGAGCTGGCCGGAGCCGCGCGGCGATTCGAAGACATGCCAGTTGCTCATCACCAGCCGGGGGGCGACCAGGAAGCCGGTGCCGACCGCATTGCCGCCGGCGCGGATCTGGCAGACGCGGCGCTCGCGCTGGATCATCTGCTGCCGCCAGCGGCCGGTGGATTCGAGTCCTGAGGCCTGGATGATCCTGGCCTGGAAGCCGGCGTCCAGTTGGGCGGCCCGGGGCCCGGTGAAGGGTGCGGGCGCGAAGCCGTGGCTCAGCGCGAGTGCCTGCAGCATGGGATTGCCGGGATTGCGCGCGACCGCGTCGCGCAACAGCATCTCGGTCCAACCCCGGGCCTCGGTGAGTTCGATCAGGTCGAAGGCCACGTCGTCCAGCGGGCCCTTGCCGACCTTTGCCTCCAGATTGATGTCGAGTGCGAAGGCTGCGAGTTGTTTCAGCGCGGCCCAGTTGCGGTAGCCATCGACCAGCGCATCGCGCGCGGCCTCCAGCTGTTCCGGGCTGAGCCGCTTCATGGCGCCTCGAACTCGAAATCGAACTCGTCGAGCGGCTGGTCACCGTCCGGGGCCCAATAGGTCTCGTGGACGGTGCGACCCTTGAGGTCCAGCGTCACGTAGCCGTTGGGTCCGTAGCGTGCGGGGTTCTCGGTCACATAGGGGTTGGGCCCGTCCAACACCACGCCGCCGGGCAGGTAGTTGGCGGCGTCGAAGCGGACCCAGCGCGTCTCGTTGCGCGCTCCGTTCTTGACCAGCCTGAAATAGGGAAAGCCGCTGTGGCCGATGCAGCGCCCGTGCATCTTCCAGCCCGGATGCCGGTCGTAGCGCACGCAGCTGTGCTCATGGCCCCAGTACCAGGCGGCGACGCGGCCGGTCGACAGCAACGGCATCAGCTTGTGCTGCAGCAGCGGGCCCTGCGACTCGAAGGCCGAGAAGGGCTGGTGATGCGAGAACAGCAGGATGCCGTGCCCGGGCAGCGCATCCGCCAGCGCGCGCAGCCAGGCCGTCTGCGTGCCGTACAGGTCGTGTTCGGCATAGGCGGTGTCCAGCCCGACCAGCAGCCAGTGCTCGTTGTGCAGCGCGAAGTAGCTGGCCGGCTGCGCGAAGGCGGCGCTGCCCAGGATGCGGTCGAAGTAGGCGTTGCCGCCGGTGTACATCTCGTGGTTGCCGTTGAGCGCGCGGTTCGCGGCGCCCGGATGCCGGGGCCAGTGCGCGAGGAAGCGCTCGTCGACCTCGTCGGCGTCGCCCGCGTAGTAGATGTCGCCCAGGTGCAGCACCATGTCGATGGCCTGCTTGTCGCTTTCGATCGAGCGGGCGCAGACCGGTGCGCCGTAGAGCCCGGTGCCCCAGTCGCTCAGCAGCGCGAGGCGGTAGTCGTTCGCGATCTCCTGCGAGCCGGGCGCCGCGTCGAGGAACTCGTGCTTGCGCAGTTTCTTGATCCAGTCGCGCAGGCTCCAGATCCAGCCGGGATCGACGTTGTCGAACTTGGCCTCGTAGCCCTCGGCGGTGGCCAGGTTCGCCGGCACCAGGCTGCTGCCCTTGGCGGCCTGCTTCGCTTCGTGCGCCAGATAAGTCTGCAGCAGCGACATCACGTGATCGTCGACCGAATGGAAGACGCCGGGCGGGTGCTGCACTTGCGCCGCGCTGCTGCGGCAGCGCCGGAGCTCGGCCAGGAAGCAGGCTTCCTCGACGTCGGCGGCGCTGGCGGATTCGAAGCCCTCGTTGCGAGCGCGCGTCAGCGCGTGCGCCACGGAAGAGATCGCGACCGAGACATTCGAGACCATCGCAGCTCCTCGAAGGGGCTCCTGCGCGGGAGCACCGCGTTATTGATCGCGGGCCAGCATAGCAGGCAGGGTCTCGGCGTCAATCGGAACCACACCCACGGGCCGGCAAGCATTGCCATCTGCCCCTTCAAAAAGCTGACGGAAAGGCAAACCAGACTCCGTCGACATCAGGATCAACGCCAGATCTCGTCCATTCGTCAACAAGTGAAATTGCGATGTCCAGGGGCCTGATGCCGTACTTGGTCGTTCGACTCCAGCCAAACGGCGCCGACATGTCGCCAACGATCGGCTCGGCACCGCCAGCAACCATCTCCTCTATAAAGCGCCTCACGAAAGCCGCGAGCACAGTGCCGCTCAAGCCGAATCCCTCTCGTCCCGCTTTCACCATCTGCCACATTCCGACTTGATCCGTTCTCGCCTCGAATAGAGATCTGCGAAACCACTCGGTATCGGAAATTCCGGCTCTCAGATGCATGTGTGTCATGGTTTTTGATGATCGGAGCCGCTGCCTATGACGTAGTCCCCCGCGCCGGATCCGCGGCTCGGGGCTCCGCCAACGCCAGCAGCCAGCGCCGCTGCGTCGCTGGCTTTCAGTCCGGAGGGGTCGGTCCTGTTCGCCGGGGTGTTGCCCACGTAGGCATACAGGTTGACGTCGTCCTTGTAGCGCATGGGTCGGTCTGCAGGAACCGGCCGAGGCTCGGCGAGTAGAAGCGCGCCTTGTAGTAGTACAGTCCGAGCTCGCCGATGAGCTGCTGGCCGATGTATCTGAACCTCGGCCCCGTCGTGGTGTTCGGCTCGCCATAGGGCCCATAGCTGTAGATGCCCGTGCTCGCGCCCGTCGCATTGGCGGTGGCCACGATGCTGCCCAGGTGGTCCGCGTAGAGCCAGTTCTTCGCAGTGGTGCCTGACCCCTCGTATCAGACGATGGGTTCGTTGGTACCGGGGCCATGCACGTAACGCCTTTGCAGCGTCGTGCCCGCCGCGTCGTACTCGGCGATCAGGATCGCGCCATTGAAGTGCCCCAGGCATTGCTGATGGCTCTTTCGAGACCTGCGACCGGTGCCACTACTTCGCGAGCGAGCGAGCCGGTCCGGCTTGCCGGGTTGTTGTCTCCGTAGGCATACAGATGACACTCCGCTGGGAGCGCATCGCCAGCGAGGTTTCGCGTTGTCGGTTGAAGACCTGTAGGCCTCTTTAAGAATGCCGGGCGACTCAGATCAAACGACCAAGCCAACCAGCCTCTCGGCGATGCTTTGCGTTCGGTTTCTGTCTGCTGTGAGACCCATGTGTTCATTTTCAACCCACAAGCGGTATTCAAATACCTCCTTGATCGGCTTGCGCGCGATCAACATCGAGTAAACCCTTGGGACGTAGTCATCGTATTCATCCTGCGCCTCAGGTATTGCCTGAACTCCTATCGGGTCCCATTCGTTAAGCAGCACATCCTTGATCTTCTGACGCAAGTACCGTGCTCGTTCTGCTGCTTCGCTCATCATGGCGCTCCTCGAATCACCGTCACAACCCGCCCTGTCTCGGAATTCACAATGACCCGAACATTGTTGACGGCATCGTAGACGCCGTTCGTACCGGCTCGCGTCGTGAACTGCGTCCCAGTGCTCAGCGCATTTTTGACAATCGAAGGCATCACGCCCCGGTTTTGCATCTGATCAAGCGCATGTCCAGAGAAGTCGCGGCCATTGATTTGCGTCGCCGTAGGGCCCATAGCTGTAGATGCCCGTGCTCGCGCCCGTCGCATTGGCCGTGGCCACGATGCTGCCCAGGTGGTCCGCATACAGCCAGTTCTTCGCGGTGGTGCCCGATCCCTCGTACCAGACGATGGGCTCGTCGGTGCCGGGGCCGTGCACATAGCGCCTTTGCAGCGTGGTGCCCGCCGCGTCGTACTTGGCGATCAGGTCCGCAGCGTCGTACAGCAGGTTCGTCGTGCTGGCCCCGATCACCGTTTGTCGCAGGCGCCCCTCGGCGTCGTAGGCGAGGCTCGCTGCCGTTCCGCTCTTGTTCGCGCTCTTCAGCCGGTTGTCCAGGTCGTAGCCGTAGCTCCAAGTGCCGTCGCTCGTCAGGTTGCCGTTGGCGTCATAGCCCATGGCTGCGCCACCGGCTGCGGTGTACTGGTTCAACCCGTTGCTGGTGTAGCTCCTGGTCCCCGGCGTGGCTCCGCTCCACTGGTACAGGTTGTTGGTCCAACTCACGTTCTTGAGCTCGCGCAGCTGGTTGCGCGTGTACGTGTACTGCACCCCCTGGGAGGGCGAAGCCAGGAAGTTCCTCAGGTTGGCCAAGGCGCCGTGGGCGTCATAGCCGCGCTCGATGGTGGTGCCGTTGCCCAAGGTCACCGTGGTGCGCCGGCCCACGCCGTCGTAGGCGTAGCTGGCCAGGTTGGCCGCCCCGGCCGACTGGTCGTACGTCGAGTGGCCGCCCGAGAGGCCGTTGCTGATGACGGAGCCCAGGTAGAGGCCGGAACCCACGGTGAAGTAACCGGCCCCCGCCCAGCTGTTCTCGGCGATGTCGCAGCGCGCCGGCAGGATCAGGCGCAGGCCCGAGGCCAGGTAGTTGCTGAAGTTGGCCAGGTGCGCACTGCAGTTCACCAGATTGGGCTGCACGGCACTGGCGTAGTTGGCGGATGTCGCGTTGTAGATGCGCTGGCCGGCGGCCGAGGCCAGGTCGATGAGCTTGACGGTGGAAACGGCCGGCACGCCGGTGGTCTGCTGCACGGCGGTGGACTCGAGAATGCTCACGTGCATGCCCCAGTTGGCAAAGGCCGCGCTCTCCTTGTCGACATTGCCCGCGAGGTTGGCCACGGCCAGCACGTTGCTCGGGAGGTCGACGTAGGCACTGCCGGTGTAGCCCACGATGCCGACCTGGTGCTGGTGCAGCAAAGTCGTGTCGGCGATGCGCTCGGTGATCGAGCCGGCGTGGGTGTTCTGCGCGATCCACTGGGCGCCCATGACGGCGAGGGTGGAGCCGAGCAAAGGTTCGGAGGCATCGGCGGCGCCGGAAGCCTTGAGGTCGCTCTGGATGCGGCGGTAGTTCTCCGCGGGGCCACGGCCTGCGGGCCCCCAGCCGTTGGCAATGAGGAAGGTGTTGGTGCCGCCGCCCTTGATCTTCTGGGTGAAGCTGTGGTTGGCCCAGGTGGAGACGTAGGCGTTGTGGGTGACGGTGAAGGTGATCGCCGTCGAGGTGCCGGGGGTCACTGCCGTGCCGGGATTGCCCACCGCGACGCCATCGAGCTTGAGCACGGGTTGATTGGCGCCGTTGTAGGTGAGGGTCAGACGCCGGCCATAGATGGCGTCGGAGGTGTAGGTCTGGTCGATGCCCTGGTACTGGATGCGCAGGGTGGGCTTCATGTAGCCCGGCAGCTCCGCCAATTCCTCGCTGCCCCAGGCGGTGTTCTGGTAGGGCAGCGCGCTCTGGCGCAGCGCCCCGTAGAAGGGGGTGATGGTCTTGCCGCCGAGGACGTCGTCCAGCGTGGCGGCGGGCTTGTTGGCGCGCAGGTACCCGGCAAGGTTGGTGGCGTAGCCGGCGAGCTTGCTGCGGATGTTGGCCCGGTGGATGTTCTGGACGTAGTCGCCAGTGACGGTGGCGCCGCTCTGGGCGGAGGCCAGATGGCTTGCCGCGTCGTAGCCGGTGGTGGCGGCGCTGGCGAGGTCGATGCCGCTCTTGAAGGTGTGGGGCTTGTAGCTGGGGTCGAAGGCATACCAGCTGCCGTTGATCTTGACCTTGACCCAGACGTGCTCGAAGGACACATCGGTCAAGGCGGCCACGGTGCCGGGGCAGCTGCCGGCGCTGGTGGCGTTGATCTCGTAGACGGGGATCTGGGCCTGGCCGAGCAGGGACAGGACGCCGCAGGCGTTGGCGGTGCTCACGCCCCACCACTCACCGAGCTGCGCAGCGCTGAGCTTGGCGATGCCGCGCACGTAGTTGGCCTCGACGCCCGAGGCGCGCAGGAGCTCGACCATCAAGGTGGCTTGGTCGTGGGCGGTGGCCTGGTTGTCCAGCACCGAGCCAAGGGCTCCTTTTTGCGATCCGAAGACAGGGTAGTACTCGATGTTGTTGCGGACGTACTGGTAGATGAGATCGGGGTGGTGGCGCAAGGAGCGCGCGAGCTCGGCGATGGAGGCGGGGCCCAAGGCGTTGCCATCGCCGGAGATCTTCATGACCGATGTCGAAGCCGAGGCCGAGGTCTTGTTGGTCTTGGGGGCCGCAGTGACGCCTTGATTGACGTTGGCCGGAAGCACCCTGGCCTTCAGGACGCGCTGCGCGTCGGCGAAGGTGACCGGGGGCATGTTGGCGCGCAGCACGCCGGGGGCCGGGGCGAACTCGCCGGTGCCGGCGGCGCCGGGTGCGGTGGCGCTGCGGGTGGAGACTCCGGACTCCTTGGCACCGTCCTTGACGGCCTCTCGCCGTACAGGGTCCCTCGCCGTGGGCAGATCGTCCGGCAGGTAGCGCAGGGCGGGTTGGCCGCTGGCGAAGTTCAATGAGCTGCCCCATCCCGCGGTGGCATTGGTGGACGAACGCTGGCTGATGTTGGGCTTGGCATTGGCACTGGCAGCGGGAACGCCAAGGGCGACGGAAGGCGGTGCCGCCTTGCGAGTCGCGCCGCTCTGCATCTGCGCAGCAGCGATGCCGCCTGCAAGCGATGTGGCAACGGCCACGACAACGGCGCAGGCGCGCGCGAGCTTGGACATGGGAACTCCCCCAGTGTTTTGATGGAAAAGGAAACGAGCAGCCCTGCCCTCCGGGCCCGGGGCTGCGACAGCGCGCCGAAGCTACGGCGTGGTGTTCACCACCGAGGTGCGATTGCCCGCGGGGTCGTAGCTGTAGGTGATCGTGGTGGAGGAAGCACCGTTGCTGTAGACGGTGCTGGCCAAGCGGCCCAGGGCGTCATAGCTGTAGCTCACGGAACCGGCGTGGGCTGCGAGAGCAGCGGCGCACGGGCAAGCGGCGAGGACGTTGCGGAACGGAATCCGGATCGATACGCGGCGATCGGATGGCATCGACGTGCGCGAACTCGATGCGTGCGCTGGCAATGCAGCGGGATTTTTCTTTCTCATGGGGCCCCTGGCTTCTTGATGTGGCGCGGACTGTAGCCGAGCCAGGAGCTATCAAATACTCGCTTTTTGTCGCGCAAAGGTTACCGGCTCGGTCTTTCAAGCATGACCCGCGCCTCAAAGCACGCTCGCAAATGTGTCCGGCGAGGCTATGCGCAACGCACGGATTCAGCTTCTGCTGCTTCTGCAGCAGAAGCTTTGGAGCGCCTCAGTGTGCCTCGGCCTGCTTGGCCGCGGCAATCACCGCTTCATCGTCCTGCTTCGCGCCGTTCAAGAAGAGATTCAGCAGCACCGCCGCGATCGACGCCAGGAGGATGCCCGACTCCACCAGCGAGTGGATCGCATGCGGCATCCATTGCTTGAAGTTGGGCGCGATCAGCGGAATCATGCCGATGCCGATCGACACCGCGACGATCATCGCGTTGTGGCGGTTGCCCTTGAAGTCCACGCCGCCGAGGATGCGGATGCCGGTGGCCGCGACCATGCCGAACATCACCAGGCCCGCACCGCCCAGCACCACCGTGGGCAGCGACTCCACCAGCGCCGCCATCTTGGGCAGGAGGCCCAGCACGATCAGGATCACGCCGCCGGCCACGCAGACGAAGCGGCTCTTGATGCCGGTCACCGCCACCAGCCCGACGTTCTGCGAGAAGCTGGTGTAGGGGAAGGTGTTGAACACGCCGCCGATCAGCGTGCCCAGGCCGTCGGTGCGCAGGCCGCGGGCCAGGTCCTTCTGGCCGATGTTGCGGCCGGTCATCTCGCCGAGCGCGAGGAACATGCCGGTGGACTCGATCATCACCACGATCATGATCAGCGTCATGGTGAGGATCAGGATCGGGTCGAACTGCGGCATGCCGAAGTGGAAGGGCAGCACCACGTCGACCCAGGCAGCCTTGCCCACTTTCTCGAAGGTCATGAAGCCGAAGACCGTGGCGACCACGGCGCCGATCACGATGCCCAGCAGTACGGAGATGTTGGCGATGAAGCCGCGGGCGTATTTCACGATCAGCAGGATCGACACCAGCACCAGCGCCGCGATGCCCAGGCCGCCCAGGTCGGCATACTTGGGATTCGGCACCGAGGGCACGATGGCCAGCCCCTTGGGGATGGGCGGCACCGAGCTGCCCGGCGAGGTGACCTCGGCCAGCCACTTGGCGTAGACCGGGTCGACCAGCGCGGGCGCCGTCGGTCCCACCGGGTTGCCGAAGATCCAGTTGATGCCCACGCGCATCAGGCTGATGCCGATCACCGCGATGATGGTGCCGGTCACCACCGGCGGGAAGAAGCGCAGCATGCGCGAGACCAGCGGCGCGATCAGTATCGAGATGACGCCCGCGCCGATGATGGCGCCGAAAAGCAGCTGCGCCCCGTTCTGGCCCGGGTTGGCGTTGGCGATCGCGACCATGGGAGCGACCGAGGCGAAGGTCACGCCCATCATCACCGGCAGCTTGATGCCGAACCATTGCGTGGCGCCCAGCGCCTGGATCAGCGTGGCGATGCCGCAGCAGAAGAGGTCGGCCGAGATCAGCAGCGCGACCTCGTCGGGACTGAGCTTGAGCGCGCGGCCGACGATCAGCGGCACGGCCACCGCGCCGGCGTACATCACCAGCACATGCTGCAGGCCGAGTGCGGTGAGCTTGCCGGCGGGCAGCCGCTCGTCGACGGGGTGGACGGAGGAAGAGGAAGCGGTCATGCAGGGAGCTCCTGGCGCGGATGGCGAAGGGGGCGAGCACGGGCCTGGGGCCGATGGCTCACACATCTGTACGCCAGACTGTATACAGTTTATGGACGCAACCGTATGGCGGAAAACCCGAGGCCGGTGCGAGTCCCGCCCTTGCTACTGCGGCGAGGGAATGAGCGTGGGGTGCGCTGCGGCAGGCGAACCCGACGTATTCAGGTCCATGCGTGAAGCTGGTTCAGCGGCGGCGGCCGCGCAGCCATTCGAGCACCAGCAGCAGGCTGGTGGTGAACAGGATCAGCAGCGTCGCGACGGCGGCGATGGTGGGCGAGATGTTCTCGCGAATGCCGGTGAACATCTGGCGCGGCAGCGTGACCTGGTCGGGCCCGGCCAGGAACAGCGTGACCACCACTTCGTCGAAGGAGGTCGCAAAGGCGAACAGCGCGCCCGAGATCACGCCCGGAGCGATCACCGGCAGCGTGATGCGCATGAAGGTGTTGAATGGCGTTTCGCCCAGGCTCAGAGAGGCGCGCACCAGGTTGTGGTTGAAGCCGGCCAGCGTCGCCAGCACGGTGGTCAGCACGAAGGGCGCGCCCAGCGCGGCATGCACCGCGATCAGGCCGACGTAGCTGTCGGCCAGCCCGATGGGCGCGAAATAGAGGTACGTGGCCACGCCCACCACCACGATGGGCACCACCATCGGCGAGATCAGCACGCTCATGAGCAAGCCCTTGAACGCGAATTCGGTGCGCGACAGGCCCACTGCGGCGAGTGTGCCCAGAACGGTGGCGAGCACCGTCGCGGCGGGCGCGACGATGAAGCTGTTGCGCGCCGCCCGCGCCCATTCCGGCGATTCGAACAGGTTGCGGTACCACTTGAGGGACCAGCCAGGGATCGGGTAGGCGAGGAAGGAGCTGTCGGAAAAGGACAGCGGGATCACGACCAGGATCGGTGCCAGCAGAAAGGCGAGCACCGCCACGCAGCCGGCGCGCACCGCCCACCAGCCGAGCTTGTCGGCGAAGGTGGCGTAGGCGGGAAATTCGGGAAGCTTCGGCATGCTTGTCTTTCGTGTGCTCAGCCCAGGCTCAGGTCGGCCTTGCCGACGCGGCGGTACACGGCATAGAGCACCAGCGTGGCGGCCAGCAGCAGGGCGCCGAGCGCGCAGGCCATGCCCCAGTTGATTTCGACATTGGTGTAACGCGCGATGTAGTAGCTCAGCATCTGGTCGTCGGCGCCGCCCAGGAGTGCCGGTGTCACGTAGTAGCCGATCGCCAGGATGAAGACCAGCAGCGCGCCGGCGCCGATCCCCGGATAGGTCTGGGGCACATAGACGCGGAAGAAGGCCGCCAGCGGCGGGCTGCCGAGCGAGACGGCTGCGCGCACATAGGTCGGCGGCACGCTTTTCATGACGCTGTACAGCGGCAGGATCATGAAGGGCAGCAGGATGTGGACCATCGAGATGATCACGCCGGTGCGGTTGAAGAGGAGCGCCAGCGGGTGGTCGATCAGCCCGATGCCCATGAGGCCGCGGTTGACCAGCCCCTCGGACTGCAGCAGCACGATCCAGGCCGCCACGCGCACCAGGATGGAGGTCCAGAAGGGCACCAGGACCAGGATCATCAGCACGTTGGCCTTGCGCGCCGGCAGCGTCGACAGCCACCACGCGAGCGGGTAGGCGAGCAGCAGGCAGAAGAAGGTGACCACGGCGCTGATTTCGAAGGTGCGCAAGAGGATGCCGCCGAAGGCGCGCTGGTCCGGCGGCATGCGCTCGACGCTGCCCGAGGCGTCGCGCCGCAGGTCGACCGAGGCCAGAAGGTAGTCGGGCGTCCAGCGCGAGCCGTTCTTGGCGATTGCCTGCCAGTAGGGCGCCTCGCCCCAGCGCGGGTCGATGCCCAGCAGGCGTTCCTTGATTTCCTCCGGCGTGCCGGCGATCGGCAGCGCGCGGTAGGTGCTCATCACGAGCGAGCGGGCGCCGGCGATCTCGGTGTTGAGCCGGCGAGCCAGCGCCCCCGCGTCGGCGCTGTCGGGCAACTGGCCGAGGTCGGCCGCGATGGCGGCATAGGCCTGCGGCGCGGGGGCGTCGTGGCGATTCCAGCCGTCGAGCGCGCGCACCGTTCGGGGCAAGGCATTGGCCACTTCCGGGTTCTCGACCGCGCGCTGCAGCAGCGCCACGATCGGCACCAGCAGCGTCAGCAGCAGGAACAGCAGCAGCGGCAGCGTGAGTGCGAACGCGCGCCACTTGCGACGCGCCTCGGCGCGCGCCAGGGCGCGCCGAAGCTCCCGTGGCGGGGCCTCCGCCGGGAGGTGGGAGGCGAGCGTTGCCGCGTGCATGGCCGCTTACTGCGTCGCCCATGAGGCGAAGCGCTTCTCGAGCGCCTCGCCCTGGTCGGCCCAGAAGGCGACGCTGAACTGGATGGCTTCCTTGGCATTGGCGGCCGAGGTCGGCAGGTCGTCCAGCACCTTCTTGTCGAGCGACGCCAGGGCCTTGGTGTTGGTCGGGCCGTAGGCGATGTTCTGCGCATAGACCGCCTGTGCCGCGGGCTGCATGGCGAACTGGATGAACTTGAGCGAGGCCTCCTTGTTGGGCGCGCCCTTCGGAATGACCCAGTAATCGAGGTCGTAGATGCCGCCCGGCCAGAAGATCTTCAGGTTGCGGCCTTCGCGGTTGGCGGCGTCGATGCGGCCGTTGTAAACCGTGGTCAGCACCACGTCGCCGGCCACCAGGAACTGCGGCGGTTGCGCGCCGGCTTCCCACCACTGGATGTTCGGCTTGAGTTCGGTGAGCTTCTTGAAGGCGCGGTCGGCGCCCTCCTTGGTGGCCAGCACTTTGTAGACGTCAGCCGGCTTCACGCCGTCGGCCATCAGCGCGAACTCGAGGTTGTAGCGCGCGCCCTTGCGCATGCCGCGCTTGCCCGGGATCTTCTTCACGTCCCAGAAATCGGCCCAGGAGGTAGGGGCCGTCTTGAGCTTCTCGCCGTTGTAGGCCATGACGGTGGACCATACAAACACGCCGACGCCGCATTCGGTGACGGCGGCCGGCAGGAGGTCCGCTTTGTTGCCGATCTTCGCGTAGTCGAGCTTCTCGAACAGGCCTTCGTCGCATCCGCGCGCAGCGTCGGGCGATTCGACCTCGACCACGTCCCACGTGACCTTCTTGGTCTCGACCATTGCCTTGATCTTGGCCTGCTCGCCGTTGTATTCGACCGGGATGACCTTGGTGCCGGTCTTTTCGTAGGGCTCGTAGTAAGCCTTCTTCTGGGCATTGGCGTTGGCGCCGCCGAAGTTGACGACGGTGATCTGCTGCTGCGCAAATGCCGGCAGCGCGAGCACGGCGGCCACGACGAGGGCGAGGCGGGTTTTTTTCATGGAAGGAAGATTCCTTGTGGGTTGGCGGTGGCAGAAAAAAGAAAGGGAGCGAGGGCGCTCAAGCCGCATAGATGCGCACGTGGTCGACCGGGAGCCTGAGCCCGACCCGCTCGCCGCTTTGCGGTGGTGCGGCGCCCTGCAGGCCGCTCAGCGGCAGCTTGACCGTGGCGTCCGCCTGGCCGCCGCCGATGGTGCACAGCAGCCGCAGGTGGTCGCCGAAGTAGATGACGCGTGCCACCTCGGCCGCGAGCACCTCGGGGTCCGCGGCCTCGACCTGCCGCAGCAGCACCACGCGTTCGGGGCGGATGCACGCCTCGACCTGGGCACCTGCGGCTGCGCCGCTCACGTTCAGGCCAGTCAGTACGCGGCCGTCGGGCAGCGCCATCTCGGCGACCTTGCCGGCGCTGCGCAGCACGCCCTTGAGCACCGTGTTGTCGCCGACGAAGCCGGCGACGAAACGGTTGGCCGGCCTCTCGTAGAGCTGCTCCACCGTGTCGAGCTGCTGGATCACGCCTTCGTTGAACACGGCGACGCGGTCGCTCATGGTGAGGGCTTCGCCCTGGTCGTGCGTCACATAGACGAAGGTCACGCCGAGCTGGCGATGCAATTCCTTGAGCTCGATCTGCATGTGTTCGCGCAGCTGCTTGTCGAGCGCGCCGAGCGGTTCGTCCATCAGCACCAGCTGCGGCTCGAACACCAGGGCGCGCGCCAGCGCCACGCGCTGCTGCTGGCCTCCGGAAAGCCGGCCGGGCAGCCGGTCGTCCATGCCGCGCAGCTGCACCATCTCGAGCGCGCGTTTCACGCGGCGCTGTTGCTCGTCCTTCGGCACCTTGCGCACCGTGAGCGGGTAGGCCACGTTCTGGCCCACGCTGAGATGCGGGAACAAGGCGTAGTTCTGAAACACCATGCCGAAGTGCCGCTTGTGCGGCGGCGTGCCGGTGATATGGCGGCCGTCGAGCAGGATGTCGCCGGAGGTCGGCGACTCGAAGCCCGCCAGCATCATCAGCGTGGTGGTCTTGCCAGAACCCGAAGGCCCGAGCAGGCTCAGGAATTCGCCGCGGTGGATGTCCAGGTCGAGCTGGCGCACCACCAGCTGTTCGCCGTCGTAGGTTTTCTGGACGCGCTGGAAGCGCACCAGAGGTTCTTGGGTCATGGCGGTGTTCAAGGATGGGCCGATCAGCGCAGCGCGGCGAAACTGTCCGCCGGCGGCGCCGGGTCTTCGTCTACTAGCAAGTCGGATGCCGTCGGTGGAATGGGAATGGCGGCACTTTAGGTTTCGCAAGCCGGCGCGGCCATGTACAGCCGGAGCGCCCATTCGGCGGACTGTACTGGTCTTGTATCCTGTACATACTTTCCTCCATATGGTGCAGATCGGTCTGCCCGCCCCAGGCTTACTCCGATGCTCATTCTTCGCCCCGAACTTCCAACACCTCTGGTCGGCCAGATCGTGGAGGGGCTGCGCGGGTTGATTGGCACCCAGAGACTCAAGGCCGACAGCAAGCTGCCGTCGATTCGCGCCTTCGCCGCCGCCCACGGCGTCAGCGTCTTCACCGTGGTCGAGGCCTACGACCGACTGGTGGCCCAGGGCCTGCTGGTGTCGCGCGCCAACGCGGGATTCTTCGTCAAGCGGCGCAGCGAGGAGGGCGCCGCCGGTGCGCCCGGCACGCCGCGCGCCGATCCGCGCTTCGACGCACGGTGGTACCTGCAGCAGATCTTCGAGAACCGCAACCTGCAGCTCAAGCCGGGCTGCGGCTGGCTGCCGCACGACTGGCTGTTCGAGGATGGCATGCGCCGCAGCCTGCGTCACCTGTCCGCCGGCGGCACCGACATCGGCGGCTACGGCCTGCCCTTCGGGCACATGGCGCTGCGCATGGCGGTGGCCGAATCGCTCTCGGAGCGGCAGATCGTGGTCGACGCCGCGCAGGTGCTGCTGACCCAAGGCTCCAGCCAGGCGCTGGACCTGGTGGCTCGCCGGCTGCTGAAGCCGGGCGAAGCGGTGTTGGTGGATGACCCCGGCTATCCCAACCTGATGTTCATGCTGCGCTTCCTGGGCGTCCAGCTCATCGGCGTGCCGCGAACGCCGACCGGCTACGACCTCCCGGCACTGGAGGCGCTGCTGGCGGTGCACCGGCCCAAGGCCTTCTTCACGCAGCCGCGGCTGCAGAGCCCGACTTGCTCGACGGCTTCCCTGCCGCAGCTCGTGCGGCTGCTGGAACTCGCCCGGGCGCACGATTTCATGCTGGTCGAGAACGACATCTACGCTGATATGGACGCGTCGATGCGGCCCTCGCTTGCCAGCCTGGGGCAGTTGCGCGAGGTCGTCTACGTGAGCAGCTTCTCGAAGACCATTTCGCCGAACATCCGCGTTGGTTATGTCGTCGCCAGGCCCGAACTGCTCGAAGACCTGGCCCAGCTCAAGATGGTCTCGGGACTGACCTCCTCGGACATCACCGAGCGGCTGGCCTTTGGTACCGTGACCGACGGCCGCTGGCGCAAGCATCTCAAGTCGCTGCGCGACCGGCTGGGCCGGGCACAGGCCGGCGTGGCGCGCCGGCTCGACGCGTTGGGCTTCGAGCTGTTCCATGAGGCATCGGCAGGGATGTATCTGTGGGCCCGGCATCCGGACATCGTCGACAGTGCCGAACTGTCCACGCGGGCGGCCGCCGAGGGCATCATGCTCGGCCCGGGGCAGTTGTTCCTGGTCAATCCGCGTCCGACCGGGTGGCTGCGCTTCAATGTCGCGTTCAGCGAGGACGAGCGGCTCTGGAGCTTTCTGGGCCGCAGCATCGAACAGCAGCAGTGCCGCGAGCTGTCGCAGCAGGTCGAGGGATGAATGCGGTCGGTGTGAGCGCCTGGCGAAGGGGGCTTCAGATCGACAGGGACCCCAGCCGCTCCACGACCATGTCGTGCAAGCCCTGCGCCGCCGCCGACAGGCTGCCCTCGCGCCGCTGCACCACGTAGATGCGCCGCGTGAGCTGGGGCAGCGGCAGCGGCCGGATCGCGATGGTCTCGCGCCTGAACTGGTAGAGCGTGAGCGTGGGCACCACGCTGATGCCGAGGCCGGCCTCGACCATGCCCATCACGGTGGCCAGCTGCTCGACCTCGAGCACCGTGTTCATCGCCAGCGGATGCAGCGCGACCTCGAGCGCCTGGCGCACGCTGCTGTTGCGCGTCATGTGAATGAAGGAGAAGGGCTGGAGCTTGCGCAGCGTGAGCCGGGGCTCGGTCGCCAGCGGATGGTCGGCCCGGCACACCAGATGGAAGCGATCGGTGCACAGCACGCGCATGCGCAACTCGGCGCTGTCGGCCGCGCGGCTGCCGGCCGCCGCCAGCGCGAAGTCGGCCTGGCCGCCGCGCACGAGGTCGATGCAGGCGTCCGACAGCTGGTCGCTCAGCGCCAGCTCGATGCCGGGCCATTGCGCGTGGAAGTCCGAGAACAGCGCGGGCAGCCAGCCCGCCGCGAGCGAGGGCAGGGCGGCGACGTGCACGCGGCCCTTGCGGCGCTCCACGTGGTCGCCCAGGTCGCCGATGGCGCGCTCGACATCGGCCAGCAGACGGCGCGCCGAGGCTTCGAACAGACGTCCCTCGGGCGTGAGCTGCACGCTGCGCGTGTTGCGGTCGAACAGGCGCGTGCCCACCTCCTGCTCCAGCTGGCGGATCAGCGTGCTGAAGGCCGGCTGCGACAGATGGCAGGCCTGCGCGGCGCGCGTGAAGTGGGGCAGGTCGACCAGCGCGACGAAGGCGCGCAGCTGGCGGGTGGAAAGCTCCGTGGCTGCCATGTGTCTTCTACTTTGTGAATTGATCTGAAATTCGAATGAGCCGATCCGAAGTTTCGATTTTACGGATGACTGCGGAATGCCTACATTCGCATCACAACCCGAGACAAGCATGAGCCCTTCGCCTGCATCCTCCCTGCTGATCGGCTGCGCCGCCGGCTTCTCCGGCGACCGCACCGATGCCGCCGGCCCCGTGGTGGACACCCTGATCGCCCGGCTCGCGGGCGGGCCTGCGGGACAGCGCGTCTTCCTCATCTTCGAGACGCTGGCCGAGCGCACGCTGGCCCTGGCCCAGCTGCGCCGCCGCGCCGACCCCGACGCCGGCTACGAGCCGCTGCTCGACGCGATGCTGCGGCCGGTGCTGGCGCGCTGCCTCGCGCACGGAATCCGCATCGTCAGCAACTTCGGCGCCGCCAACCCGCGCGCGGCGGCGCGCCACATCGCCCGCCTGGCCCGCGAGCTCGGAGCCCCCGCGCCGCGCATCGCGGTGGTGGAGGGCGACGATCTCTCGGGCAACGAACACCGCCCCCTGCTGCGCGAGCAGCTGGGCACGGCGATGGACGGCATGCGCGTGGTCAGCGCCAACGCCTACATCGGCGCGGAGCCGATCGCCGCGGCCCTCGATGCCGGCGCGCAGATCGTGGTCTGCGGGCGCGTGGCCGATCCTTCGCTCACCGTCGGGCCGGCGATGTCGCATTTCGGGTGGCGCGCCGACGACTGGGCGCGCCTCGGCCGCGCCACCATGGCCGGCCATCTTCTCGAATGCGGCGCGCAGGTCTGCGGCGGCTACTTTGCCGACCCGGGCTACAAGGACGTGCCGGGGCTGGATGCGATCGGCTTCCCGATCGCCGAGATCGACGCCGACGGCGGCTGCACGCTGGGCAAGGCCGAAGGCACCGGCGGCTTCGTGAGCGAAGCCACGGTCAAGGAGCAGCTGCTCTACGAGGTGCACGACCCGGCCGCCTACCTCACGCCCGACGTGGTGGCCGACATCGGCGAGGCCGAGGTGCGCACCGCCGGCGCTGACCGCGTGGCGCTGTCCGGCGTGCGCGGCCATGCGCGGCCGGCGCAGTACAAGGTCAACGTCTGCTACGAGGGCGGCTGGCTGGCCGAAGGCGAGATTTCCTATGCCGGCGCGCGCGCCGAGGCGCGGGCCCGGCTGGCGGCCGACATCCTGCGCAGCCGGCTCGCGGGGCTTGCGCTGCGCGTGGACCTGATCGGCGCCCTCAGCATCCTGGCCGATGACGGCGGCCGCGCCCTGGCGGCCACGCCCGCGGGCGAGGCGCGCGACGTGCGGCTGCGCGTGGCCGCGGTGCACGACGAGCGCGCGCAGGCCGAGCGGCTCACGCGCGAGGTGATGGCGCTCTACACCTGCGGCCCGGCCGGCGGCGGCGGCGTGCGCACCGCGCTCACGCCGCGCCTCAACACCCGCTCCTGCCTGCTGCCGCGCGAGCAGGTGCCGGTGCGCTTCGAGATGCTGGAGGAGCAGTCATGAGACATCCTGTGTCAACCCCCAGTTGCGGCGAGGTGGAGCATGGCGGCGGTGTGTCGCTGCACGTCGTAGGGCTGGTGGTTCTGCCAAGCGCGCCAGATCACGCGCAGCCAGGCGCGCGCGAGGATGCGGATGGCGTGCGGATGATCACAGCCGCGAGCGCGGGCCTTTTGATAGACCTGCGCGGCCCAGGCGCTGGCGTGGCGCGAGTTGTCGGCCAGGCAGGTGATGGCGGCGCGCAGGCGATGGTTGCAGGCCCATCGAAACGCCACTGCCTTGCTTTTGCCGGACTCGTAGGTAATCGGAGTCACGCCGGCTTCGGCGGTGAGACGTTCGACATTGTCGAAGCGCTCGCGCACGCTGCCGATCTCGGCCAGGATCTGGGCTGCGCAGATGCGTCCGGCGCGCGGGAAGCTCATGATGATCTGGCCATCTTCGCTGGAGGCGACGGCGTGCTCGATACGGCTGGTCAGCAGGCGGATCTGTTCGACGAGGCGCTCGAGCACGCGCGCGAGGCTGCATGCCAGCTCGCCCTTGGCTTCGATCTCGAGCTCGCCCAATGCGACAGCAGCAGCCTGGTGCAGCCGCTGGAGCAATTCCTCGGGCGCGCGGCGGCCGCTGTAAGCGTGCTGGGCACAGAAGGCAGCCATGCGCTTGGGGCCCAGCCGGCTGGCCGACTCGGGTGTGGGATAGCGCTGGATGAAGGCCAGCGCGATCGGCGAATCCACATCGGCGAACACCTCGGCGGCGCCCGGCCAGAACGACTGAAGCAACTCGCGCAGTTGGTTGGCCAGCTGCACGCGGGTGGCGACCAGGTCATCGCGCCCGCGCACCAGGGCGCGCAGGGTGCGGATCTCGTCGCTTTGGGGCGCGAGCGGCTTGAAGCGATGGCCGTCGGTGCGCAGCAAGTCCGCCAGCAGGTAGGCGTCAGTGGCGTCGCTCTTGCCGCCGTGGCTGCGGTAGCGCGGCCGAGTGGCCTTCACGACATTGGGATGGATCGGCACCACCTGCAAGCCAGCCTCCAGCAGCGCATCGACCACCAGCCCCGAGGGCCGCTCGATCGCCACGGCTGTGACGCGCGCGGCCTTCAGGCGCCGGCACAGCTCGGCCAGTCCGGCTGCGTCGTGGCTGACTTCGAATTCGCATCGCACGGTGCCGCGCTCGTCGACGACGCACACGGCATGGGTTCGGCTGGCCCAATCCAGCCCGGCAAAGTACTTGGTCATGGACAAACTCCTGCAAGTTGCGGTATGACTTGCCGTGTCGGAAGCCCACGCGGGTCGCTCACTGATAGGCGCTCCTGGCGATCAACCTTGGCGCTACATCCTGTAGCCCGTCTGGGTCTTCCGGCACCTTGGGGGCTGCAGGTCTCATGCGAGCCTTCGAGAGGCCAGCCGCCGAAGCAGTCAACCCAAGGGCACGGAAGTCGCAACGAAACATCTCTCTGCCCAGCCGAGCGCGTCAACAAGCAACTCCGCACCGCTGAACACGGGTTGCCCACCGCGGCGTGCGTTCGTCGCAAGCGACGCCCGCCGCCGTGGACAACCCTGCGCAGCACGGTGCGTAAGCCACGCTTTGAACGGAGGGTAGTCCAGTGAGCCGCCGGGCCGCTCCCAAGGCGAATAGCACCGTAGCCGAAGGCGAAGGTACTCCAGTGCGGCTGCCATCCCATCGCGTCCCGTTGTTCCGCGCCGCCCATGGCCGCACCGGCGACAAGGGCGACCGCTCCAACATCAGCGTGATCGCCTGGCATCCGGAGCTCTACCCACTGCTGGTCGAGCAGATCACGCCCGAGGCCGTGGCCGCGCAGTTCCAGCACCGCGCGCCCAGCGGGGTGCAGCGCTTCCTGCTGCCGCGCCTTCATGCCATGAATTTCGTGCTCGACGGCGTGCTCGACGGCGGCGTCAACGATGCGCTCAACCTCGATGCGCATGGCAAGGCGCTGTCCTTCCTGTTGCTGGATATGACGCTCGAGGTGCCTGAAGCACTGCTGCACCGCCTCGCCGGTCCCCGCGAGGGCTGAGCGTCGAATTTCCATTTCACTCTTTCAACGACCCCTGGAGACAAGCCACCATGATCCGATCGTCATCCCTTCCGCTGGTCCTCGCCGCGCTGCTCGCCGCAGGCAGCGCCGCGGCGCAGGGCTACCCCGAAAAGCCCATCACCTTCGTCGTGCCCTTCGCGGCCGGCAGCGCGACCGACCAGATCGCCCGCGCGCTGGGCAATGGCGTGACGGCCGAGGCGAAGCAGCCGGTGGTGATCGACAACAAGGCCGGTGCCAGCGGCTTCATTGCCTCGCAGCAGGTGGCCAAGGCCGCGCCCGACGGCTACACCGTGCTGATCACCACCAACACCACGCACGCGGCCAACGAGCACCTGTTCAAGAAGCTGCCCTACGACCCGGTGAAGGACTTCGCCCCCGTCGCCGCCTTGGGCAAGGGCGGCCAGATCATGGTCGTGCGGCCCGACTTTCCGGCGAAGACGGTGGCCGAGTTCGTCGCGCTCGCGAAGAAGGACCCGGGCAAGCACAGCTTCGGCAGCGGCAGCTCGTCCAGCCGCATGGCGGGCGAGCTGCTGCAGCAGCTTGCCGACATCAAGCTGCTGCACGTGCCGTACAAGAGCAACCCCTTGGCCGTGACGGACCTGCTGGGCGGCCAGATCGACATGATGATCACCGACACCGCGACCGGCCTGCCGCAGGTCAAGGCCGGCAAGCTGCGCGCGCTCGGCGTCTCCGGCGCGAAGCGCTCGCCGCTCGCGCCCGAGGTGCCCACCATCGCCGAGGCTGGCGTGAAGGGCTACGAGATGGGCTACTGGTTCGCCGCCTACGCGCCCGCGAAGACGCCGCCCGCCGTGGTGAAGCGGCTCAACGAGCTGCTGGTGAAGGCTGCGAAGAGCGAGGCCACGAAAACCGCCTTCTACGACCCGACCGGCACCGAGGTGTTCACCAGCACGCCCGAGGAGCTCGCGAAGTTCCAGGCCGGCGAGTCGCAGAAGTGGGGCCGCATCGTGAAGGCGGCGGGCATCGAGGCCGAATAAGCGGCCGGACTCTCTCGCACAACAACCAGGAGACAAGCATGCAAAAAACCCAGGAGGCGCGCCGCCGGCGCGCACTCTTCGCCGCCGCATGGGCGATCGCGACACTGACGCTGAGCGCCTGCGGCGGCGGCGGCGGCGGTGGTGGCGGCTTTTCCGGATTCCTGCCGGTGGCCACGGCCCCGGCGCCGGCTGCGGCTACACCGCAGACAAAGCTCACCGTGAGCGCCACCGCCGACTACCCCGGCAGCTTCGGCAGCGTCGGCGCGTACGAGCAGCTCACCGGGACGATTACCGGCGAGCTCGATCCCAAGGACCCCAAGAACGCGATCATCCAGGACCTGGAGCTCGCGCCCGTCAACGCCCGCGGCATGGTCGAGTACAGCGCCGACTTCCTGATGCTCAAGCCCAAGGACATGAGCAAGGCCAACGGCGTGCTGCGCTACGACGCGCCCAACCGCGGCAACATCCTGACGATGCCCAACCTCGCGTCGAACCCCAGCGACGCGGAGTACTTCGAGCGCGGCTATGTGTGGATGTTCTCGGCCTGGCAGGGCGACGTGCCCAAGAGCACGCCGCAGCGGCTCACCGTGACGGTACCGGTGGCGAAGCACAAGGACGGCTCCTCGATCACCGGGCCCTACGCCACCGAGCTGATCGCCTCGGCGGCCACGCCCTCGATCGCGCTGCCCGGCGGCGTGTTCAACGGCAGCATGATCCCCTACGCCCCGGCGAGCATGGACAACACGCAGCCCGGCTACCAGTTGACGCAGCGCGTGAACGAGACCGACCCGCGCATCGCCATTGCGCCCTCGGACTGGAAGTTCGCCAACTGCGACGCCGCCGCCAACCCCTTCCCCGGCACCGCCGACCCGGCGCGCGTGTGCCTCAAGGGCGGCTTCCAGCCCAACCAGCTCTACGAGCTGCAGTACGTCGCCAAGGACCCGAAGGTGATGGGCGTGGGCCTCGCGGCGCTGCGCGACACCATCAGCTTCTTCCGCTCGGCAGCGGCCGATGCGGCCGGCACGCCGAACCCGCTCGCCGGGAAGATCGCCCACACCATCGGGCAGGGCACCTCGCAGTCGGGCAATGCGATGAAGACCTTCCTGCACCTGGGCTTCAACCAGCGGCTGGACGGCGGCAAGGTCTTCGACGGCATCTTCGCGCACGTGGCGGCGCGCCAGACCAACATCAACACGCGCTTCGCTGTGCCGGGCGGCGGCGGGGGCTTGCGCACCGACCACCGTGCCTTCGGCCAGACCGCGCCGCGCGGCCTCGCCGCCGACTACGTCGACGCCGTCTCGGGCCGCAGCGGCGGGGTGATGAAGCGCTGCACCGCCACCGCCACCTGCCCCAGGTTCTTCCTGGGGCTCTCGGGCACCGAGTTCTGGCAGCTGCAGGGCTCGCCGGTGCTGACCGATGCCAACGGCTTCGCCGACCTGGTGCAGCCCGACAACGCGCGCATTTACTACTACGGGAGCACGCAGCACGGCGGTGGCACCGGCGGGCTGGCGACAGGCATCAACTTCAACCCGGCGGCCACCGTCTATCCGGCCGGCTCGATGGTGGACTTCGCCGACACATTCCGTGCGCTCTTCATGGACATGGAGGATTGGGTGGTGAAGAACACCGCGCCGCCCGCCAGCCAGGTGCCCAAGGTGGCCGACGGCACGCTGGTGCGGCCCAGCCAGCTGCTGTTCCCGACCATCGCGGGCCTCAGCTGGCCGCCGGCTGGCGGTACGCCTTCGGCGATCCCGGCCTTCAGTTACCTCGCGCGCTACAACGGCTTTCCGCTGCTGGACTACGGGCCGCAGTACCGGCCGGAGGACGAATCCGGCATCCCGACCGTCGTGCCGCCTTCCTACATGGGCAAGGACTACGCGATCCTGGTACCGCAGGTCGATCCGGGCACCGGTCTCACCAAGGCCGGCATCCGCAGCGTCGACGTGCAGGCGCCACTGGGCACCAGCCTCGAGTTCATCTACGTGGCGACCCCCGGCATCATCGACTTGGCCAACCTGACGGGCGGTTTCATCCCCTTCCACAAGACCGAGGCGGCGCGCATCGCGGCCGGCGATACGCGGCCTTCGATCGAGTCGCTGTATGGCACGCAGGCCGGCTACCTGTCGGCGGTGACCAGTGCGGCCGACAGTCTGGTGGCGCAGCGCTTCCTGCTGCAACGGGATGCAGACCGGCGCATCCAGCGGGCGCAGGCGAATCCTGTGCTGCCGTGAGGCCGATGCCTCGTCTTTTGGGTGTTTCCTGGACGTACTTCTGTCGCGGCTTGTAAATGACGGCTAGTACCTAAGTTTTCGAATTGGGAGGCTGCGCCAGCGGCCTTGCCCTTTCACGTCGCTCGGGGACCACGGATGCCTGTTTGACGGGCACTCCGTCGGAGCACGCATGGGGCCTCGCACGGATGAGTTGCTCTTGGACTTTTCCACAACGTTATCCACCTGCCCGGGGGATAAATTTCCCTCTGGAAGCGCGTCGCAAAGGTGGTCGGCGGCCGGACTTAGCCACATGCGCGGCTAACAAATAATTCACGGGCTGACAAGGCGCGTTACCGAGCAAAGACACAGGCTTGATTTCTCGCGGCGGCTGCCCCTCTCGGCAGAAATCGCGAGCTTCAGGTCCGCGCGGGCGCGGCCTCCAGCGGCCGCAACGCGCCCAGCACCGTCGGCAGCAACTCCGACACCGTCGGATGGATGAACACGGCGCGCTGCACCGTCGACACGGGCTGGCGCGCGTACATCAGCGTCAGCAGCGTATGCACCGCCTCGTCGGCCTCCACGCCCAGCAGCGTTGCGCCGACCAGGTGCTTCGTCTGCGCATCCACCAGCACGCGCAAGAAGCCCTGCTCCTCGCCCTTTTGCACGGCGCGGCCGACCCTGGACATGGGCCGCTCGCCGATCAGCGTCGGCCGGCCCGAGGCCAGCGCCTCGCCCACCGTGATGCCGATGCGCGCCAGCGGCGGATCGGTGTAGAGCGCATAGGCGGGAATGCGGTCGCTCACGCGCCGCGGGTCGTCGTCCAGCAGGTTGGCGGCGACGATCTCGAAATCGTTGTAGGCGGTGTGCGTGAAGGCGCCGCGGCCGTTGCATTCGCCCAGCGCCCAGATGCCTGCCGCCGAGGTGTGCAGCTGGTCGTCGACCTCGATGAAGCCGCGCTCGTCGACCTTGACGCCGGCGCGGTCCAGCCCCAGGTCGTCCGTGTTCGGTCGGCGGCCGGTCGCGTTGAGCACGTGCGTGCAGACGAACTCGTCCTTGTCATCGCCGCAGCGCCAGCGTGCCGCGATGCGCTCGCCTTCGCGCCGCAGCGCGAAGCACTCGCTCCCGGTGCGGATCTCGACGCCCTCGCGCTCCAGGATCTCCTGCAGAGTGCGCGCCACGTCGGCGTCCTCGCGCGGCACGATCTGCGCGCCTCGCTGCAGCACCGTCACGCGCGAGCCGAAGCGCCTGAACATCTGGGCGAACTCCAGCCCCACGTAGCTGCCGCCGACCACGCCCAGGTGCTCGGGCAGGCGGTCGAGCGCCATCAGCGACGAGTTGTTCAGCACATCGACGCGGTTGCGGATCTCGGGCGCCAGCTCGCTCGCGCGTCCGCCCACGTTCACGAAGACGCGCTCGCTGCGCAACAGCCGCTCGCCCACGCGGACCACGCCGGGTTCCTCGAATCGCGCATGGCCCTGGATGACCGTGACGGCCGGCATGCCGCGCAGCCATTTCTCGACGTTCTCGCTCGAACGGCCGGAGATCCGGCTCTTGCGCGCCATCACCGCGGGAAAGTCCACCTCGGCCTTGCCCTGGATCGAGACACCGTAGTCCTCGCTGCGATGCAGCAGCGCCGCCACGTGCGCGCTGGCAACCATCGCCTTGGTCGGGATGCAGCCGTTGTTGACGCAGGTGCCGCCGAAGCGGTGGCGCTCGACCACCGCGACGCGCCAGCCGGCCTGCGAGAGGCGGTCGGCCAGCGCGGGGCCGGCCTGGCCGCTGCCGATGACGATGGCGTCGAATTGCTCGTCCATGTGCAGCTCCTTCGAAGCGGGCAGTGTGTCAGGCCGGCGGCCTCTTGGCGAGCGCGGTGGGGGCTTTTCCGTGCAAACTGGGGCGCTCCATGGCCATCGAACCCCATCCTTCCCGATGCACTCCATTCTTGTTCGCCCGGTCGCGCAGGACGACCATGCCGCCTGGCGGCCCCTCTGGGACGGCTACAACGCTTTCTACGGCCGCCAGGGCGAGACCGCGCTGGCCGAGCACATCACGCAGACGACCTGGCGGCGCTTCTTCGATCCGGGCGAGCCGATGTTCGCGCTGGTCGCGCAAGAGCAGGGCGAGGTCGTCGGATTGGCGCACGGCCTGTTTCATCGCAGCATGACGCGCATCGAGCCCGTCTGCTATCTCTCGGACCTGTACACGCTCGAATCGAAACGGGGCCGCGGCATCGGCCGTCTGCTCATCGAAGCGGTGTACGACCAGGCGAAGGCGGCCGGTGCCTCACGGGTCTACTGGCAGACGCACGAATCCAACGCCGCCGGCCGGATGCTCTACGACAAGCTCGCGAAGCACCTGGGATTCATCGTCTACACGAAAGAGCTGTGAGCGCCATGAACTTCGTCACCTGCACGCACGACGCCCATGCCGGCGCCATCCTCGAGATTTTCAACGACGCCATCGTGAACTCGACCGCGCTCTACGACTACAAGCCCCGCACGCCAGAGAACATGGTCGGCTGGTTCAAGACCAAGGAGGCGGGGCGCTTTCCCGTGATCGGCGCGGTCGACGAAAAAGGGGAACTGATTGGCTTCGCGAGCTACGGCACCTTTCGCGCCTGGCCGGCCTACAAGTACTCGGTCGAGCATTCGGTCTATGTCCACAAGGACCATCGCGGCAAGGGCCTGGGGCTGGTCCTGATGCAGGAACTGATCGCGGCCGCCAGGGCGCAGGAGGTCCACGTCATGGTCGGCGCCATCGACCTGGCCAACAAGGGCAGCATCGCGCTGCACCAACGGCTCGGCTTCGAGCATGCGGGCACCATCCGGCAGGCCGGCTTCAAGTTCGGGCGATGGCTGGATGTGGACTTCTGGCAGCTGGTGCTGGAGACGCCGACGCATCCGGTCGACGGTTGAGTCGCGTGCGCTCAGTGCGTCACGACCGATGCCACCAGGCTCAGCCCGGCCAGCACGAGCAGCGCGCACACCAGCCGCCGCACCGTTTGCGGCGACCAGGCGGGCGGATGGCGCTTGAGCAGCCAGGTCAGCACCAGCACGACCGGCATGGCCAGCAGGCTGAGCCAGAGCGAGCCGGCACTGAACTGCCCGCTCGGCACCACGATGGCCAGGCGCAGCAGGGAGTTGAAGGCGAAGACGGCGCCCAGCGTCTGGGTGATGGCGACCAGCCCCATCGGCTGCCGGTAGAACTGGTACACCAGCGGCGGCCCGGCCGTCGAGAACAGCCCGCCCATCACGCCGGAGACCAGGCCGAAGGCGCGGAAACTGCCGCGCGAGGAGCGTTCAGCCAGCGGCTTCGGGCGCAGCACCAGGATCGCGGCGCAGGCCAGGATGGTCATGCCCAGCAGCACGCGCAACACCATCACCACGTTGGCGCTGAGCCAGTCCAGCACCAACACGCCCGCCACCACGCCCACGCCGCTGCCGAGCAGCGTGTCGCGCAGCACCGGCAGGTCGAGCGAGCGGCGCGAGCCCGTCAGCACCACGAAGGTATTGGCCAGCGACAGCACGCTCACCACGTTGGCCGCATCCGCCAGCGGCATCAGCTGCAGCATGCCGACCAGGCCCAGAAGGATGAGCCCGAAGGCGAAGCCCGTCAGTGTCTGGGCGCCGGTGGCGAGCGCCACGCAGAGCAGGAACAGCGCGCCTTGCCACACGGTCATGCGGCAGGCCTCTTCGCTGTGCAGCCGGGCGTCAAGCCAGCAGCGCCTTGACCAGATCCAGCTGCCGGTCCGGGCCCTGCGTCGTGAGCTGCAGGTTGGCCTCGATGCGCAGCAGGTGCTCGGTCATGCAGGCTACGGCCGCCTCGGCATCGCCGCTGCGGGCGACACGCAGGAAGTCCGAGTGCTCGTCGGAGGAGCAGTGCGGGTCGTTGGAGGAGTGGTACAGCATCGCAATGAGCGAGCTGCGCGCCACCAGCTCGCGCACGAGCTCGGCCAGCGTGTGGTTGCCGGTTGCCTCGGCCAGCGCGACGTGGAAGTCGCCGAGCAGCTTCTCGCGCACCGTGCCGGTGGTCGTGGTGGCGCGCAGCGTTGTGCGCTCGAACTGGATGTGCTGCTCCAGCGCGCGGTAGTCGGCGGGCTTGGCCTTGGCGACGAAGAGCCGCACCACCTCGGCCTCGAGGATGCGGCGCACGCCGAAGACCTCGCGCGCCTCCTGCACGCTGGGCTTGGAGACGAAGGCGCCCTTGTCGGGAATCATCTCGATCAGCTTGTCCTTCGACAGCGTCAGCAGTGCCGCGCGGATCTTGGTGCGACTCACCGCATAGACACGGCCCAGCGCCTCCTCGCGCAGCCAGGTGCCGGGCGGCAGGCGCTTTTCGACGATGGCGGTGGCGATGTCCTGGGCGATGCTTTCGATGGTCGCGCTCTTGTCGGGTGCGGCGGCGGCCGCCTCGGGTTCGGGGCTCGGCGTCGGGAGCGGGGAGGCGGGTGCTTTGGGCGCGCGTGGCATGGCCCGATTGTGGACGAGCCGTGGCGCGCGTTGCGTGCCGCGGCTCCTTCCCACCTTCTTCAGGCGGCGCGCTTGAGCGCCGGCGCCTGCAGGGTGAAGCCTTCCAGCAGGCCCGCGACCGGCTTGGCCGGCGGCAGCGCCAGCTCGCCGCGCTTGCTGGTGGAAAGGCGCAGGTTCACCAGCGACTCGACCAGCTGCGTGCCCGCCGCCACCCCGTCGACCACCGGCACGCCCAGCACCTGGCCGATGTGGGCGCACAGGTCGGCCATGCCGGCGCAGCCGAGCACGATGGTGTCGCTGCCGTCCTCCGCCAGCGCGCGCCGGCATTCGTCGACGATGCGCTCGCGCGCCTTGCTGCCCGGCGCCTCCAGCTCCAGCACCGGGATCTCGCAGGCCCGCACGTTGGCGCAGAAGCGCTGCATGCCGTAGACCTCGGCCAGGTGCCGGGCCTGGCCGATGGTGCGCGCGAGCGTGGTCACCACGCTGAAGCGCGTGCCCACCAGGCTGGCCACGTGCATGGCCGCCTGCGCGATGCCCACCACCGGGCCGCGCGCCAGCTCGCGCGCCGCCTGCAGGCCCGGGTCGCCGAAGCAGGCGATGACGTAGCCGTCGACGCCCTCGCGCTCGCCGGCCGCGATCTCCTGCAGCAGGCCGGGCACGGCCAGCGCCTCGTCGTAGTGGCTCTCGATGGAGGCCGGCCCCATCGCCGGGCTGACCACCACGATCTCGGTGCCGGGCCGCGCGACAGAGCGCGCGCAGGCACCGATCTTCTCGGTCATGCTCCAGGTCGTGTTGGGGTTGATGATCTTGATGCGCATGGGAGTGTCGTCAGTCAGGGCTTGCGGTTGAGGAGGGCGTAGATCACGAAGCCCAGCCCCATGCCGATGAACCAGGCATAGTTGGCGGCGCCGCGCCACGCGGGGATGAGCACGCACAGGATCGGGATCAGCGCCGAGGGGATCATGGTCCACACGGCCTTCATGTTGTAGCCCTTGGTGTACCAGTAGCGGCCCTTGGGGTTCAGCGTGTAGAGCTCGTCGACCACCACGTGCTGCTTCTGCACCAGGTAGAAGTCCGCGATAAGAATGCCGAACAGCGGGCCGATGAAGGAGCCCAGGATGTCCAGCGTGTAGTGGATCACCTCGGGGTTGTTGTAGAGGTTCCACGGCGTGAGGAAGATCGAGCCCACCGCGGCGATCATGCCGCCCGTGCGCCAGCTGATGTGCTGCGGCGCCACGTTCGAGAAATCGAAGGCCGGCGAGACGAAGTTGGCCACGATGTTGATGCCGATGGTGGCGATCATGAAGGTCAGCGCACCCAGCACGACGGCGGTGGTGCTGTCGATCTTGCCCACGGTGTGGACCGGGTCGGTGATCAGCTCGCCGAAGACCGGCAGCGTCGCGGCCGTGGTGATCACCGTCAGCAGCGAGAAGAACACGAAGTTGATCGGCAGGCCCCAGAAGTTGCCCTTCTTCACCGCGTCGAAGCTCTTGCCGTAGCGCGAGAAGTCGCCGAAGTTGAGCATCGGCCCGCTGAAGTAGCTCACCACCAGCGCGATGGCCGACAGCATCACCGGCAGCGCGTCCCAGCCCTGGAACTTGACGCCGCCGAGGTTGAGGTCGATGTTCTTCCAGCCCGCCTTCCACACCAGCCAGCCGCACAGGATCGTCATCACCACGTACACGCCCGGGCCGGCCCAGTCGATGAACTTGCGGATCGCTTCCATGCCGTGCCAGAACACGAAGGCCTGCAGCACCCACATCACCATGAAGGCGAGCCAGCCCAGCGTCGACAGGCCGGCGAAGCCGTGCAGCTTGACGTCGGCATACGGCGCGAGGTTGGGGAACAGGTGCAGCGCCAGCACCATGAAGGCGGCCGAGGCCAGGTAGGTCTGGATGCCGTACCAGGCCACCGCGATCAGGCCGCGGATGATGGCCGGGATGTTGGCGCCGCGCACGCCGAAGGAGGCGCGGCAGATCACGGGGTAGGGCGTGCCCGTCACCTGGCTGGGCTTGGCCACCAGGTTGCAGAAGAACTGCACGATGCAGATGCCCACCAGCAGCGCCACCAGCACCTGCCAGCTGGACAGCCCCAGCGCGAACAGGCTGCCGGCCGTGATGTAGCCGCCGACGCTGTGCACGTCGGACATCCAGAAGGCGAAGATGTTGTACTGGCCCCAGGTCTGCTTTTTCAGGGGCGCGAGGTCTTCGTTGGTGAGGGCAGGGTCGTAGCCCGGCTTGATGAGGGCGTTCGATTCATGGGCATGCGGCGCAGGGCTGGCGAGCGGTAGCTCCACGCTGGCTTGGCTGACGGCGGTGTTCACGGGTTGTCTCCTCGTGGCGGGTGGCGGGTGTCCGGACGGGTTGTCCGGTTCGATGATTGCACCCTATATTTGTATACAAAAAATGGGTGCAATCAAGCGCGAAGTTGGGGAATGGGGTTGGTGTTTACCCGGAGGAGGTCGACAATGGCCGCCCGGAATCAGCGAGAGGCGCGCATGGATTCACAGGACGAGAACGGAGCGATCGAGCACCGCCTGGTGCGGGTGCGCGGCATCGTGCAGGGGGTCGGATTCCGGGACGGCTGCATGCGCCACGCGCGGGTGCTGGGCATCACGGGCTGGGTTCGCAACCGCCGGGACGGCTCGGTCGAGGCGCTGCTGCAGGGCTCGGCGCAGCAGGTGGCGCAGATGTGCGAGTGGCTGCGCCACGGCGTGCCGGGCGCGCGTGTCGATGCGCTGGAGCAGACTGCTGTGCCGGCACCGTCGCCGCCGCTGGAAGGCTTCGACGTGCTGCCGACCGCGTGAGCCTTTCTCTCAACTCGAGATTGCGCCGAACCCCCTCCTGGGATTCCAGACCTTCCAGGGTCCTTGCGCGCTCGCGTCCACGATGGCCTTCGCCAACGCCTCGGCATTGCCGAAAGAGCCTGCGCGGCTGCTCACGGCCAGCGCTGCCGCTTCGGCGCAAGCGCGCGGCTCCACGACACGCCTTGCGCTAACCGGGCATTGCAAGCAACGCTGCGCAACTATTCTTCGCTGTCGATCATCACAAAGGAGCGGCCAGCCTTTGGCGAAACCGCGAGAGCCATCTCCTGGAGTGTTGCGGCTTGAATGTTGATGTTCTTGCTGCTGGCGGCCCGCACGGCCGGCGAACGCGCGGCAGCTTTCGGCGGCGAGGGTTGATCTTCGAGGGTCTTTTCCCGCGGCCATCCGCCAATACGATAGGCGCGCCGCCCTGCCATGAGTCCGTCTGTGGCAAGCTGCTTTTTCGCGGCGAGCCGCCTTTTTGCGGTCTCGTCGTTCGCCATGGCGTACGTCTCGTGTTTTTCAGTCTTTGGGTCGAAGAACCCGATGTAGCCACCTGGGTTGATGCCGAACGATGCGAGCGTCGCGCCCTCGTACGCCTTGCCGAGAAAGTCGTTTCTGCTCCCTTGTTCGGCTGTCGGTGTGAAGTAAAGAGGAAGAACGAAGTTGGAGACGTCAACGCCGTCAACCTGGTACCTCTCATCTTGAACAGCATCGAACATCTCGTACCAGTGGAACACGGTTCGATCCTCTGTCGGATGCGGGCCGGCCACCAGTAGATTGACGAGTGGATCGGCGATCAGCTCCAGCGCCTCGTGAGAAAGCGTCACTGTCCATGCCTCGTGGAGCTCCCCCTGGAGCTCGGTGAAAACGAAGCCGAAGGGGATGCCGCGTGCGTTCGCGTCGTGGTAGCCGAGGGCGTTGGGCACGTCGACTTGGTCCCATAGATACAGGACTGCATCGCCCCTCATATCCGGAAGGCCTAGCTTGTCCGGGGCCCTTGCGCTCTTGCCTTCCAGGCGAAGAAGGGCGCCTAGACTCCAGTAGGGCTCAAAGTCTTCCTTGATCTGTCTATTGATCGCTCTGATGACGTGCTGAAGATCAGCGTCCGCGATCTGCTTCGACATATTGAGGACTGTGATGATCATGATGATGACTCCACTTGGTTGATGCGATTCAATCCGTGCCGTCGGTCGACCGTCCCGATCCGCCGAGCGGCAAACGGGCAGCGCGATGGTTCGAAAGCACCGCGGGCTGCGCTTGTTGGGGAGGTGCAGCGACAACGGTTGCGGCGCTGCGTTGCATCTAGACGGCCTGCCGCAAGACCCCTTTGTCAGTGCCCTGGATGGGAACCAGTGCAGAAGCCAACGGTATCGGACGCTTGTCCTTTGCACATCCCCACATCGGATGAAACGAGCAGGGTGCATCGGCATCCACGCCGCGGCCCACGACCAAGCGGTGCCGTGGTCGTCGAGGATCGCGCATCGGCGCAGCAGGGGCTTCAGTGGGAGAAACGCATCACCCCATCATCCAACGCCGCGAAGCGCAGGCTCATCAGGTCGGACAGATAGTCCTGGTTCAGCTTCCACGGCCTCTTCGCCCCCTGCCGGGGCAGCTGGTCCATCGCGCGCTGGAAGTAGCCTGACGAGAAATCGGTCCAGGGGGCAAGCGGCATTGCGCTCGGGTCGAGCCGCGGCCGGCACTCCCGTGCGCCGGTGCGCCGCATGTGCCGCAGCAATCGGCACACGAAGACGCTGGCGAGGTCTGCCTTCAGCGTCCACGAGGCATTCGTGTAGCCGAAGATCGACACCAGGTTGGGCACGCCGCCGAACATCAGCCCTTTGTAGCTAACCAGTTCCGAGCCGGCCAGCGGCCGGCCGTCGACGCTGAACTCGAGCGCGCCGAGCGGACGCAGCTTCAGGCCAGTGGCGGTCACCACCAGGTCGGCTTCCAG
Organism: Variovorax sp. WS11; assembly: GCF_010499245.1. GTDB lineage: Bacteria > Pseudomonadota > Gammaproteobacteria > Burkholderiales > Burkholderiaceae_C > Variovorax. The sequence continues at coordinate 480,692 of NZ_JAAGOW010000002.1, read as the reverse complement.
TTCCGCGCCGCTCGCGAGCAGCAGCCCGTGTTCGGTGAAGCGCTCGATGCGGTCGGTGACGATGCTCGCGCGCCCCGCGCGGATGGCCTTGAACAGGTCGCCGTCGGGCACCAGGCACAGGCGCTGTTCCCAGGGGTCGTAGCGGGGCGTGAAGTGCCGATCGACGTCGTAGTGCGGCCCGAGCTGGCGGCGTACCAGCTTGAGCATCAGCTCCCTGGCCTGTTGCGGCCTGCGCCGGCACAGGCGGAACACCAGCATGGCCATCAGCAGGTTCTTCCATCGGGCGACTGCATGGGCCGGGCCCGGGCCCGCGACGCGCTGCAGCCAGCGCGCCACCGGATCCGCCGACGGCCGCGAGAGCACGTAGCTCGGCGAGCGCTGCAGCATGGTCACGTGCGCGGCCCGATCGGCCAGCGCGGGCACCAGCGTGACCGCGGTGGCGCCGCTGCCGATCACCACCACGCGCCGGCCGGCGTAGTCGATGTCGGCGGGCCAGTGCTGCGGATGCACGATGCGGCCGGCGAAGCGCTCGCGGCCTTCGAATGCGGGCGTGTAGCCCTCGGCATCGTCGTAGTAGCCGATGCACATCAGCAGGAAGGCGCAGCGCAGGCGCAGCGGCTCGGCGGCATCGCGCTCGATGTCCACGATCCAGGCGGCTTCGGCGGACGACCACGCGGCCCGGCGCAGCCGGTGGCCGAAGCGGATGCGATCCTCGATGCCGTGCTCGCGCGCGGTGTCGCGCAGGTACTGGAGGATGGCCGGCCCTTCGGCGATGGCTTTGTCCCCGGTCCATGGCCGGAACGAGTAGCCCAGCGTGTACATGTCGGAGTCGGAGCGCACGCCCGGGTAGCGAAAGAGGTCCCAGGTGCCGCCGAGCGCCTGGCGCGCCTCGATGATGACAAAGCTGCGGTCGGGGCATCGCTTCTGCAGGTGGCAGGCGGCGCCGATGCCGGACAGGCCGGCGCCGACGATCAGTACATCGACGGTCTCGTCGGCCATGCGGGCGCTCCCGGGCCGCGGGGCTTCAGCCGTAGCGCCGGCGCGCGAGCGCGGCGCCCTCGGCCAGCGCCTGCAGCTTCTTCAGCGCGATGGCCCGGTCCATCGGCGCGAGGCCGCAGTTGGTGCAGGGTAGCAGCCTCTCCTTGGGCACGTGCTGCAGCGCCTTGCCGATGGTGTCGGCCACCTGCTCGGGCGTCTCGACCTCATCGCTCGCCACGTCGATCACGCCGACCATCACGTCCTTGCCCTCCAGCAGGCGCATGAGCTGCGGCGGCACGTGCGAGTGGAAGCACTCCAGGCTCACCTGGTCGATGCGGCTCTTCGCGAGCGCCGGGAACACGGCCTCGTACTGGTGCCATTCCTCGCCCAGCGAGGCCTTCCAGTCGATGTTGGCCTGGATGCCGTAGCCATAGCAGATGTGGACCGCGGTGGTGCAGCGCAGCCCCTGCGCGGCGCGTTCGAGCGCCCGCACGCCCCAGTCCGCGGCCTCCTTCAGGTAAACGTTGAAGGCCGGCTCGTCGAACTGCACGATGTCGATGCCGTCGGCTTCGAGCGCCAGCGCCTCCTGGTTGAGCAGCTCGGCGAAGGCCATCGCCAGCGCCACCCGGTCGCCGTAGTGCCGGTCGGCCACGGTGTCGACGATGGTCATCGGGCCCGGCAGGGTGAACTTGGTGCGGCGCTGCGTGTGAGCGCGCAGCAACTGCGCCTCCGCGGCATGCACGCGGCCCGTAAGGCGGAGCGGCCCCACCACCTGCGGCACCATCGCGTCGTAGCGGTTGTCGCGGATGCCCATCTTCACCTTGTGCTCGAAGTCGATGCCCTCGACCCGTTCGAGAAAGCCATGCACGAAATGCTGGCGCGACTGCTCGCCGTCCCCGATCACGTCGAGGCCGGCGTCTTCCTGGGCCTTGATCCACAGCAGCGTGGCATCGGCCTTGGCCTGGGCGAGTTCGGTGCCTTCGGCCTTCCAGGTCGGCCAGAGCTTGCGGGTTTCGGCCAGCCAGGCGGGCTTGGGCAGGCTGCCGGCGATGGTGGAGCTGAAGAGGGGACGGGACATGAAGCACCTCGCGGAGGACGACGCCGCGAGGGTAAGCCAATTCCGGATGTCCGGCATCGGGGCACGCCGGCCCTGTGCCGGCCGGGAGCAAACCCCCTTAGGCCAGCAGGTCCTTGAGCGTGCGCGCAATCACCTTGGTCGCGCGCCGCAGGTCTTCCAGCACCACGCGCTCGTCGCTGCGCTTGGCGTGCGATTCGAGCACGCTGCGCGGCCCCGCGCCGTAGATCACGCCGGGGATACCGGCCTCGCCGTAGAGCCGCACGTCGGTGTACAGCGGCGTGCCCATGGCCTTGATCGGCTCGCCGAAGACCTGGTGGCCGTGCTTCTGGATCGCCTCCACCAGCGGCTTGTTGCCCGGCAGCGGCTTCATCGAATTGGCCAGCAGCAGGCGCTTGATCTCGACGGTGATGCCCGGCAGCTGCGCCGCGGCGTCGGTGATCACCTGGCGGATGGTGGCCTCGACCTCGGCCGGATGCTCCTCGGGGATCATGCGGCGGTCGAGCTTGAAGACCACCTTGCCGGGCACGACGTTGGTGTTGGTGCCGCCCTCGATGCGGCCCACGTTGAGGTAGGGGTGCGTGATGCCCTCGACCTTGGAGGTGACCTGCTGGTAGAGCGTGTTCTGCGCGTAGAGCGCGTTGAGGACGTGCACCGCGCCCTGCAGCGCATCGACGCCGGTGGTGGGCACGGCCGCGTGCGCCATCTTGCCGTGCACCGTGACTTCCATCTGCAGGCAGCCGTTGTGCGCCGTCACCACCTCGTAGCTGAAGCCGGCCGCGATCATCAGATCGGGCTTGGTGAGGCCTTGCTTGAGCAGCCAGCCCGGGCCCAAGAGGCCGCCGAACTCTTCGTCGTAGGTGAAGTGCAGCTCGACGCTGCCCTTCGCCGGCTTCGCCACCGCCTCGAGGGCGCGCAGCGCGAAGGTGAAGCTCGCGAAGTCGCTCTTGCTGACCGCCGCGGCGCGGCCGTAGAGGCGGCCGTCCTCGATCTCTCCGCCGTAGGGGTCGTGCGTCCAGCCTTCGCCGGGCGGCACCACGTCGCCGTGAGCATTCAGTGCCACTGTCGGACCGGCCTCGCCGTACTTGCGGCGAACGATCAGGTTGGTGATCGACTCCAGACCGTAGTCTTTCACCTCCTGCGCCGGCACCGGATGCTTCTCGGCCACGAAGCCGAAGGTTTCGAGCAGTTCGGCCGTGCGCTCGGCATGCGGCGCGTTGTTGCCGGGCGGCGTGTCGGTGGGCACGCGGACCATCTGCTGGAGGAAGCGCACCTCATCGTCGAAGTTGGCATCGATCCAGGCGTCGAGCTTGTCGTAGTCGGTGGTCGTCGTCATGTCAGTGCGCCTTCTCGTTGGCCAGGTTGTCGAGCAGCAATTGGAAGGCTTCCACCGCCAATTGCATGTCGTTGTTGGTGCTCGATTCGAGCGGGTTGTGGCTGATGCCCGAATTGATGCCGCGCACGAAGAGCATGGCTTGCGGCATCACTTCGTGCAGTTTCATCGCGTCGTGGCCGGCGCCGCTGGGCATGCGGTACAGCGGCACGCCGAGCGTGTCGACGGCCTGCTCCCAGCGCTGCTGCCAGGCCGGCGCGCTGGGCGCGGCCGAGGCCTTCATGCTTTCCTCCAGCGTGTAGCGCACGCCGCGGCGCTCGCAGATGGCCTTGAGCTCGGCGATCACGTCGGCCGCCAGCGCGTCGCGCTGCGGGTTGTTGGGCGCGCGCATGTCCAGGCTGAACTTGCAGCTACCCGGCACCACGTTGATCGAGCCGCTGGGCACTTCGAGCATGCCGACGGTGGCAACCGAATCGCCGTCCTTTGCGGCGCGCTGCTCGGCGAAGAGGATCAGCTCGGCCACCGCGGCGGCGGCATCGCGGCGCCGGTTCATCGGCGTGGTGCCGGCGTGGCTGGCCATGCCGATCGCCTCGCCCACGTAGCGCACGCCGCCGTTGATCGAGGTCACGATGCCCAGCGGAAGGTCGAGCTCGGTCAGCACCGGGCCCTGCTCGATGTGCACTTCGACGAAGCCCAGATACTTGGACGGGTCGCGCTGCAGCTTCGGGATGTCTTCCTCCTTCAGGCCGGCGGCTGCGCGCGCCTCGCGCATGGTGATGCCGTCGGCGTCCTTCTGGTCCAGCCACTTCGGATCGAAGTGACCGGTCAGCGCGCCCGAGCCCAGGAAGGTGGCCTTGTAGCGCTGGCCTTCCTCTTCCGCGAAGCCGACCACCTCGAAGGCATAGGGCAGGCGCCGGTTCTGGCGCTTGAGCTCGCGCACGCAGGCGATCGGCACGAAGATGCCCAGCCGGCCGTCGTACTTGCCGCCGTTGCGCACGGTGTCGTAGTGCGAGCCGGTCAGCAGCGTCTTGGCGCCCGGTGTGGCCCCTTCATAGCGGCCGACCACGTTGCCGACCGCATCGATCTGAACGCTGTCGAAGCCGGCCTCGCGCATCCAGCCCGCGATCTGTTGCGCGCAGGCGCGGTGCGCCTCGGTCAAATAGGTGACGGTGAGCTGGCCCTTCTCGGCGTAGCCCGGGTCGGTGTGCTGCGACAGCTGTTCCTGCCAGTCCCACACATCGTTGCCGAGCGCGGGCGTCACGCCGAACTTGTCGTCCAGCCGGATCTCGGCGATGCGGTGGATGTTGCGCAGCGCCTCGCCGCGCTCGAAGTCCGCCGGGTGGTGCAGCCGGCGCTCGAAGGTGTCGATGATCTCGCGCTTGGAAAGGCCCGTGCCGCGTGGCCCGCGGACCGCGAGGATGAAGGGGAAGCCGAACTTCGCGTTGTAGTCGGCGTTGAGCTGCTGGATCTTCGCGAACTCCTCCGGCGTGCAGTCCGTGAGGCCGGCCTTGCCCTGCTCGTGGTTCGACTCGGCGGTCAGCGTCTTGCTGACCATGGCCTTGCCCGCGAGCTCGGGGTGGGCGCGGATCAGGCCCAGCTGTTCGTCGTCCGTGGCCTTGGAGACCGCCTGCACCAGCGCATGCTTGAGATGCGCGAGCGAGCGGAAGGGCCGCGCCGCGGCGGCGCGCTGCGCGATCCACGGCGAATGCTCGTAGGTGCCGTCGAGCAGGGCCGCGACCTGGTCGGGCGTGGCGGCGTTCAGTTGTTCGATGCTCAGGGCCATGTCAGGCTCCCTTCTGGTCGGTGTAAGGATGCGCGGCCTTCCAGTGGCGCGCGATGTCGAGCCGGCGGCAGACCCACACGCGATCGTGCTTCGCGATGTGGTCCAGGAAGCGCTGCAGCGCCGTGATGCGGCCGGGGCGTCCGAGCAGCCGGCAGTGCATGCCGATGCTCATCATCTTGGGTGCCTCGTCGCCCTCGGCGTAGAGCGCGTCGAAGCTGTCCTTCATGTACTGGAAGAAGGGGTCGGCGTGCGAGTAGCCCTGGGGCAGCGCGAAGCGCATGTCGTTGCAGTCGAGCGTGTAGGGGACGATGAGCTGCGGCACGACCGTGCCGTCGGTCTTTTGCACCTTCATCCAGAAGGGCAGGTCGTCGCCGTAGTAGTCGCTGTCGTACTCGAAGCCGCCGTAGTCGGCCACCAGGCGGCGGGTGCGGGGGCTGTCGCGGCCGGTGTACCAACCCAGGGCCCGCTCGCCGGTGAGCTTTTCGATCGCTTCCATGCCCAGGCGCATGTGCTCGCGCTCGCCGGCCTCGTCCATGTTCTGATAGTGGATCCAGCGCCAGCCGTGGCAGGCGATCTCGTGGCCCAGTTCCTTGAAGGCGGACGTGAGCTCGGGATAGCGCTCCAGCGCCATGCCGACGCCGAACACGGTGAGCGGCAGGCCGCGCTTCTCGAACTCGCGCAGGATGCGCCAGACGCCGGCACGCGAGCCGTACTCGTAGATGCCCTCCATGCTGATGTGCCGGTCCGGGAAGCTCGCCGGGTTGAACATCTCGGAGAGGAATTGCTCGGAGCCCGCATCGCCGTGCAGCACGCAGTTTTCGCCGCCTTCCTCGTAGTTGAGGACGAACTGCACCGCGATGCGCGCGCGCCCGGGCCATTGGGCATGGGGCGGGTTGCGGCCGTAGCCGACCAGGTCGCGCGGGTAGGGCAGGGTGGTGTCGTAGAGGGTGCTCATGGATGGGGTCTCAGGCGGCCAGGGCGACCGAGATGTCATGGGTGGGGACCTTGCGGTCGAAAACGAGGTTGGCCTCGACGTTCAGCAGGTGCTCGGTCATCAGCCGCACCGCGCGCTCCTCGTCCTTCGCGGCCAGCGCCTTCACGATGTCGGCGTGCTCGTCGTTGGAATGCTCGGCCGCCGTCGCGCTCTGGTACATCAGCGTGATGAGGGCGCAGCGCGAGATCAGCTCGCCCAGGATCTGCGCCAGCACCTGGTTGCCCATCAGCTCGGCCATGCGGACATGGAAGTCGCCCAGCAGCTCGGTGCGCCCCGAGATGTCTTCCCCCGAGACCGCGGCCTTTTCGAGCGCCACGTGCTCCTTGAGCGCCTTGATCTTCGCCGGCGTGACGTTACGCACGAACTCGCGCGTCATCTCGGCCTCCAGCATGCGGCGCACGGCGAAGACCTGCTTGGCCTCATCGACCGCGGGCGCCGCCACGAAGGCACCGCGTGCGGGCTCCAGCCGGATCAGCTTGTTCTGCGAGAGCTGGAACAGCGCCTGCCGCACCAGGGTGCGCGAGACGCCGAAGTGATCGGCCAGCTTCTGCTCGGCCAGCTTGCTGCCCGGCTGCAGCCGGTGTTCCACGATGGCCTTGGTGAGCGCATCGACGATCGCGCGGGTGGTGGTCGAATCCATGGTTTTCATGATAGACCCAAAGCCGGGAAGTGTATACACTTTTGTCGACCGGAATTTCCCCAATGCCTTGAAGGAGCATCACCATGGGCCTCAGCACCCACGTCCTCGACACCATGCACGGCGGCCCCGCGGCCGGCATGGAGGTCGCGCTTTACACCACCGACGGCACCGGCGAGGACGCGCGCGCCACGCTGGTCAGGCGCTTCACGCTGAATGCGGACGGGCGCAGCGATGGCCCGCTCTACGGCGACGGCGCGCTGAAGACGGGCACCTACCGCCTGGTCTTCGACGTGGCGGGCTATTTCAAGTCACGCGGCGTGACGCTGCCCGAGCCGAATTTCCTGAACCGCGTGACGCTGGACTTCGGCGTGGCGAACGCCGACCAGCACTACCACGTGCCGCTGCTGGTCAGCCCGTGGAGCTACTCCACTTACCGCGGGTCCTGAAACTGCGAGAGCTGTCCTTCGGTCAGCGTATCGAGCTGGAAATGCCCGCTCTTGTCCCACAGCCAGGTGTCCGTCCAGGTCAGCTTGCCGATGCGGCTGGCGGGCGGGTAGGGCGCCGCCGCCAGCACGGTGCGCTCGATCTCGGCGACCACCTCGGGCGCGTGCTTGGGCGCCCGCATCCAGTGCATGCTGGTCACTTTGCCGTTCGCGTCGAGGCTGACCGAGAGCGTGCCGATGGCGTAGAGCAGCGGCGGCAGCTTGCCGGCGTAGATGCGGTTCCCGTTGCGTGCGTAGATATGGCGCGCGGCGTCCTGCTTGTACTCGCGCGGGGTGCCGGCGTTGGAGGCGCGCGGGGTGGCGCCGGCGCCCTGGGCCGGCGCGGCCGTCGCGTCGCTGAGCTGGCCGGGCACGGAGCCCGTCGATCCTGGAAGGCCGCCACAGCCGACGAGGCCCAGGGCTGTGGTCAAGGCGGCCGCGAAGGCGCGGCGAAGGGGCGTGGCAAGCAGCGTGAAGGTCATGCCGGGATTTATACCGTGGCAGCATGGCCCTGGAGCAACCGGAGGTATCGCGGATGAACGGCCTGGTCGACGAACTGCTGGCGCGCCTCGCGCGTGGCGAGGAGGGCGTGCTGGTGCGCGTCGTGCGCACGCAGGGCTCGGCGCCGCGCGAGGCCGGCACCTGGATGGCGGTGTGGGCCGAGGGCCTCACCGCCACCATCGGCGGCGGGCAGCTCGAGTACCAGGCGACCGACGAGGCGCGCGGCTGGCTCGCGGGCGGCGCGGCGATCGAGGGCGTGCGCCGCTACCCGCTGGGCCCGACCCTGGGCCAGTGCTGCGGCGGCGTGGTCTTTCTTTCGTACCAGCGCATCGCGGCGGCCGATGCGAAGGCGCTGCAGACCGAACTGCTGGCGCACCTGGAACCGGTGGCCCTCTTCGGCGGCGGCCATGTGGGCGCGGCGCTGGCGCGGCTCCTGTCCACGCTGCCCTTCAAGGTGCGCTGGATCGACAGCCGCGACGGTGTCTTCCCCGATGCGCTGCCGGCCCAGATCGAGACCGAGCATTCCGACCCGGTGCAGGACGCCGTGGCGCAGCTCGAGCCCGGCTCGCGCGTGCTGATCATGAGCTTCAGCCATGCCGAGGACCTGGACATCGTCATCGCCTGCCTCAAGCGCCTGCGCGCGCGCGACGACCTGCCCTACGTGGGCCTGATCGGCAGCAAGACCAAGTGGGCCACCTTCGGCCATCGGCTGGAGGCGCGCGGCTTCACGGCCGAGGAGCTGGCGCGCATCACCTGCCCGATCGGCGTGCCCGGCATCACGGGCAAGGAGCCGGAGGTGATCGCCGTGGCCGTGGCGGCACAGCTTTTGCAGAGCCTGTACCGCGCGTGAGGGCGGATCAGGGTTTTCCTGCAAGCCTGCGCCGCAAAAAATCCTCGAATCCATCGCCGAAAGTGTATACACTCCAGTCCACAAGCCGCAGCGGAGCGAGGCCTTTCAAGGGGCCTGCGTTCGCGGCCCTTTCTCTGCTTACAGCGCCCGCAGTGGTGAGCAGTCCAAACCAAGGTTGAGCACATGGAAAGCTACTACCTCGACTGGGCCAATCTGCTGCTGCGCTGGGTCCACGTCATCACCGCCATCGCCTGGATCGGCGCCTCCTTCTACTTCGTGATGCTGGACAACAGCCTCGAGAAGCCGCAGGACCCGGAGTCGCTCGACAAGGGCGTCGGCGGCGAGCAGTGGGCCGTGCACGGCGGCGGCTTCTACAACATGCAGAAGTACGCGCTGGCGCCTAAGAAGCTGCCGGACCACCTGCATTGGTCCTACTGGGAAAGCTACTCCACCTGGATCACCGGCTTCGCGCTCTTCACGATGTCCTATCTGTGGAACGCGAGCACCTACCTGATCGACAAGTCCAAGATGGACTGGCAGCCCGGCGCCGCCATCGGCGTGGCGCTGGCCTTCTTCGTCGTCTTCTGGATGGTCTACGACGCCATCTGCCAGATCTTCGGCCAGCGCAAGAACGGCGACACCATCGTCGGCGTGCTGGTGGCGGTCTTCATCGCATTCGCCACCTGGCTAGCCTGCCAGTGGTTCGCCGGCCGCGCCGCCTTCCTGCTGGTGGGCGCGATGATGGCCACGACCATGAGCGGCAACGTCTTCTTCTGGATCATCCCGGGCCAGCGCAAGAACGTGCAGGCGCTGCGCGAGGGCCGGCCGGTCGACCCGATCCACGGCGCGCGCGGCAAGCAGCGCAGCGTGCACAACACCTACTTCACGCTGCCGGTGCTGTTCGCGATGCTGAGCAACCACTACAGCTTCACCTACACGCACAAGTACAACTGGATCGTGCTGCTGCTGATCATGCTGGGCGGCGCGGCGATCCGGCAGTTCTTCGTGGTGCGGCACCGCTTCAAGCTGGGCAATGCGGGCAACCCGCTGCCCTACGCGATGGTCGGCGTCGTGGTGCTGGGCCTGTCGATCGTCTGGATGCGGCCCGAGCCCGCTGCCGCGCCGATGGCCAGCGCCGCCGCGTCGCAGAAGGTGGCCTTCGGCGACGTCAAGAAGGTGCTGGAGCAGCGCTGCTACATGTGCCACGGCGCCCAGGTGCAGATGAAGAACGTGCGCCTCGACACGCCCGACCAGGTCACCGCGCATGCGCAGGGCGTCTACCAGCAGGCGGTGGTCACCAAGATCATGCCGATGAACAACTCCACCGGCATGACCGACGCCGAGCGCGCCCTGATCGCCAAGTGGTTCGAGGGCGGCGCGAAGACCAATTAGCACGCTCGGGCGCCGCGGCTCGCCGTGGACAATCGGGCAACGGAGACCGAAACCCCATGAACGCATCCCAAGCCCTGCCCGATCCCCACGCCGCGCCGCGCGACTTCCTCGAACAGCTCTACCGCATCGCGGTCCGGCGCGCGCTGCCGCTGGACAGCATGGGCGAGCACCTGCCCAAGCCGCCCAAGGGCCGCACCCTGGTGCTTGGCGCCGGCAAGGCCGGCGGCTCGATGGCGCAGGCGCTGGAGGCCCTGTGGCCGGCCGATGCGGCGCTCTCGGGCTTGGTCGTCACGCGCTACGACCACATCCCGCCGCGGCCCGAGGGCCTGGCGAAGCGCATCGAGATCGTCGAGGCCGCGCATCCGGTGCCGGACGAAGCCGGGCTGAAGGCGGCCGAGCGCATTCTTGCGTTGACGCAGGGCCTCACGGCCGACGACCTGGTGCTGTGCCTCATCTCCGGCGGCGGCTCGGCGCTGCTCACGCTGCCGGCCGAAGGGCTCACGCTGCCGGACAAGCAGCGCATCAACAAGCAACTGCTCGAATCGGGCGCGCACATCGGCGAGATGAACTGCGTGCGCAAGCATCTTTCGCGCATCAAGGGGGGCCGGCTGGCCGCGGCCTGCGGGCCGGCGAAGGTGGTGACGCTCACCATCAGCGACGTGCCCGGCGACGACCCGGCCGTGATCGCCAGCGGCCCCACCGTGCCTGACGCGACGACCTGCGCCGATGCGCTGGCCATCCTCGATCGCTATCGCATCGAGGTGCCGCCGGCCGTGCGGGCGCAGCTCGAAAGCGGCGCGCTCGAAACGCCCAAGCCCGACGACGCCATCTTCAAAGGCCATGTGACGCACCTGATCGCCACGCCGCAGCAGTCGCTCGAAGCCGCGGCCGCGGCGGCGCGTGCAGCCGGCATCGAGGCCCACATCCTCAGCGACGAAATGGAAGGCGAGTCGCGCGAGGTCGGCAAGGTGCATGGCGCACTGGCGCGCGCCGTGGCGCTGCGCAGTGCGCCCTTTGCCAAGCCCTGCGTGATCCTGTCGGGCGGCGAGACCACGGTCACCATCCGGCCGCGCCAGCCAGGCCAAGCCAAGGGCCGCGGCGGCCGTGCTGGCGAGTTCTGCCTGGGTCTCGCGGGCGCGCTGGCGGGACAGAAGAAGGTGTGGGCCCTGGCGGCCGACACCGACGGCATCGACGGCGTGGAAGACAACGCCGGCGCTTTCGTCACGCCCGACACCCTGGCGCGCGCCGAAGCGGCGGGGCGCAAACTGGCCGACCACCTGGATCGCAACGATGCCTACGGGTACTTCGATGCGATCGGGGATCTCTGCGTGACGGGGCCGACGCATACCAACGTCAACGATTTCCGGGCCTTGCTGGTGCTGTAGCGCTCTTGTTCTCTGCGACCCCGCCTTGTTCCCTCTCCCTCTGGGAGAGAGCTAGGGTGAGGGCGCCGGGCCTCCGTATCGGCGCGCAATCGCGTTCACACGAGCCAGGCCATCTTTGTGGATCAGATCTACGTCTTCGTCGACGCCAAGTTCCATAGTTGTTCCCACTCTTTTTCGTTGAACGCGGCTGGAGGACTCTCACGCGGAAGGCTGACGAGCGCTGTGTACAGCCTCACGCCTTGTTCCTGAGGGCACTTCTCTATCCACTCGAGCGTGCTTTGTGCCAGTACCTTGTCCCTTACAACCGCGCGCATGACGTTGCTCAACGCATCGTCGGACAACAAGGGTTTGTCGGTCACGCGGCGTTGCAGCATGGCACTCAGGGCTTTCTGGATCAGCCAGCCGTCCAGCCTGGCGCTCGCAAGGCCATCGATGCCCTCTATGGGACCGCCTGGCTCGGCGTTTGCAGCGACGGCATCGATGGCCATGACTGCGAGCCGTAGATCCGGATCACGGTCCTGAAAGAGGCTTGAATCCGGCGTCATGATCAACAGCAGCCTCCAGCCGGGAAGCCATTGATGCAGATGCGTCGCACATTCACGCAACTGCTCAGGGTCGAATCGAATACTCGCCATTCGCTGTTCCAGGCGCCTCGAATCCCGGAGGGCAGCCTGAAGATCGACGCGATGCGCGAGTGCCTTGAATACCGGGACGACTGTGGTGGCGTCGCTCAAGTTCGCCCCCAACAGGTAGTCGATCACCGCTTGTGCGAGCCATTGTTGGCCTTGATCCGTCCCCAGGAGGAAGTCGAGTTCGAAGGAAAGATCGGAATGGCAGAGCGCCGGTAGTGCAGTGGCCACCCGGCCGCGCAGGTCGTGGCCTGGAGCTTCAAGTTTTTCAAGCAGCATTGAAATGAACTTTGGTGCCCCGACCAGCGAGCTGACCGTCGCTGCGAGTTCCTTGTGGCGCGGCTCGCCGGTCACGACGAGCATGAGCGCGATGTCGTGCGCCACCGAGGTCTGCTTCTTCGCTGCTTCGTCATCTTCCGGTTCTGTCCTCTGGCGCTCGCGAACCTGAATTCCGACCTCTGCAAGCTTGTCGACGGCGACCTCGAGCAGTCTTGCTGAGGCCGCGGCGCGAAACGCGAGGTCCTGCGAATCACGGATCATCTCTGCGGCTTCGTGCAAGTTCCCGGCGCGCATCGCGTTCCGAAAATCCCGGGCCTTGGCGTTGGCCTTCAGAGCCTCATTGCTCATTTGCTGAATCTTTTGATCAGCGGGAGAGAGTTTGTCCAGTGCGATCTGGAACCTCAGTTCTACGCTGAAGGCCACCTCGATCTGCGCGCAAATTTCGCTAGCGGCTTCGTCCCACTGCCCGGGCAATCCAATCAACGCCCGCGTGATGCGCGATCTCAGCCTGATGGCGAGGTGTGTGTCGATTTCGTTGGACAGCGATGCAAGTTCGCGCAGGCGATTCACGTTCTCGACGGAGCGCTCCGCCACCACTTGGTCCACTGCGACGCGCAGGACCCTGCTTCGCAAGCTGCCCGGTAAATCCTCAAGCAATCGCCTCGTCATGACCGGCAGCCGTGCCAGCTTGAAGAGATCGCCATGACTTTGATCCAGGGTGGTCAAGGCGGGCCAGACAAGGCATTTCATCGCCAGCGCCTTGGCAGGATCAAGATCGCCAGCGATCGACAGAAGCGAGCGCAGCCCTGTTTCGCGTGCATTCGCACCCAGCGCCACGATGTGTTTCCGCATCATGCGCACGGCGTCGATGAACAGGGGGTTGTCCAAATCCTTGAACATGTTTTTGGTGAGCGGCGACAACTCGCTCAGAAAGCGTGGCCTTGCCTTTGGTGAGCAAGACGACAGTAGCGTGAAGAAACGAGAATAGTCCTTGCGGGCCAACGCACCACCTGCCCCTATGCCCAACGTCTCGTCGATGGCTTCGCGAACTTCCGTCGCGTCGCAGGCCATCAAACCGGGGAATTCCTGGAACAGTTTCAGCAGCGCCATCGGTCTGCACATGCGTATTAGCGTGCCAGCCGCGGTGAAGTTGCACAGGTCCAGCAAGAAGTCCATGGCTTTGGCAATGGAGTCGAGCGCTGTCGCGCCCAGCTGCGCCGTTGCAACGATCTCGGTGTCGTGCACTTCCAGGCCCTTGATCCCTGTCAGGCACTCCTGCACAGCTTTCCAACGATTGCCGCAGCCCTCACTCTGCAGAGGCTTGAGCGGCTGGGATGGCTGGCTTGGCTGGATGCGCGGCAAGCGTCTATCGGACCTTGGCGACAAGGCCAATCGAGGAGAAAGAACCTCTTTCAAATCCGGCCGTAGTGGCGGGCTGGCCTGTGTCAGATCGAGCGTGAGCGGCAGGCGCGAGGTGCTCGCATTCGGTGGTGTAAGTTGTCTTTGGGTAGAGTTCATGATGTTTTGTCCGTGACGTTCATTGGTCATCGTGATGGCCCCGCTGTGCGCCTCACGAGCCCGAAGTAGGTGACGGCTCATTCGTTTTGGTTCCATAACGATCGAGCCGCATGCTTCCTCGCCTCGAGCTCGGCGCGTTGAGATTTGCATGTGAATAGGCCCTAGACTTCGAGCCCTTGCAACGACATGGGAGAGACATCGATGATCCAGAAACCTTTCCGTTCTGCCGTGGCCCTGGCATTCATGATGGCCACCGCCAGCGCATCCGCCCAAGACAAGCAAACGATCATCACGATCGTCAAGGTGAGCGGCATCCCCTGGTTCAAGCGGATGGAAGAGGGCGTCAAGGCGTTCGGTGGATCTTCGTCCGGTGTCAGCACCAGTCAGGTCGGGCCGACCGAAGCGGCCGCGGCACCGCAACTCAAGTTGATCGAAGAAGCGGTGGACAGAAAGGTCGACGCGATCGCCATCGTGCCCACGGATCCGGCGGCCATCGAAGAAGTGGCAAGGCGGGCCATGCAGAGCGGCATCGTCGTGGTGACCCACGAGGCCGACAACCAGAAGAACACCATGGCCGACATCGAAGCCTTCGACAACGCCGCCTTCGGTGCCAGCCTGAACGAGCGCATGGCCCAGTGCATGGGTCACGCCGGCAAGTGGACCTCCTTCGTCGGCACACGCGGCAGCCGCACCCATGTGCAGTGGACCGATGGCGGTGCAGCCAACGCCAGGAAGCACGCAGGCATGCTTCTGGTAGATGCCCTGAACGAATCCAACGACGACGCGGACAAGGCATATGAAAAGGCCAGGGAAATCCTGAAGAAGCACCCCGACATCAAGGGCTTCCAAGGCTCGGCGTCGAGCGACGTCATCGGCATCGGCCGCGCTGTCGAAGAGGCCGGGCTGCAGGGCAAGACATGCGTCTACGGCACGGGCCTGCCCAGCCGGACGGCCAAGCTGCTCGAATCGGGCGCGGTGAAAGGCATCGGCTTCTGGGACCCGAAGAACGCCGGCCTGGCGATGAACCGCGTGGCAAAGCTGCTGCTGGACAAGAAGCCCATCACCGACGGGATGGACCTGGGCGTGCCGGGTTACGACAAGGTGATCGTCAAGAAGGGGGCAGGCGGCGGATTGCTGATCATCGGAAAGGCCGACGTGATCGCCGACAAGAGCACCTACAGGTCCTACCCGTTCCTGAGCATTTTAACGCCCCCACGCCTCGCCGCCCCCTGCAGCCCACCGGAAACAAGGCCATCGCCTCCTCCCACGCACCGCCTCCACCAGCCGCAACCGCAGCGAGGCCCGCGACCAGATCAGCCCGAGGCGCCGCGGCTCGAAGGGAAGCGGAAGCGGAATCCGCGCCAGCCGCAATCCTTCGGGCCAGGGCCGAATCCAGTCCGGCACCAGCGAGACACCCAGCCCGCGGTCCACCATCACCGCGATCGCCCCCAGCGCATTGAGCTCGAAGCGCTCGCGCGGCTTGATGCCGGCCTTGCGCAAGTACTGCTCGGCCTGCCGGCCGCCCCACTGCGTGCGGTCGTAGCGGATCAGCGGCTGGGTCGCCAGCAGCTCGTGCGGATCGGCGTTGGCCCATCGGGCGGGCGCCAGCACCACCAGCGGCTCCTCGCGCAGCAGCTGCCAGCCCAGGGCCTTGGGAAGCGCCACCGGCGACTGCAGCACGATGGCGGCATCGAGCTCGCCGCGCTGCACCGCCGGGTGCATGTCCATCGAGTAGCCGGGCTGCACGTACACGCTCACGCCCGGATAGCGCTTCACCAGCCCGGCCAGGATGTCCGGCACCATGCCCAGCAGCGCATTGGGGCCGGCGCCCAGGCGCAGGTCGCCCGACAGCGTCGCGTCGTTGGCCACCGTGCGCAGGTCGGCCACCTGGCCCAGCAGCTCGCGGGCGCGCTCGACGATGCGGTCGCCCGACTCGGTGGGCGTCACCGTGCGGCCCAGGCGCTTGACGAGCGGCGTGCCCATCTCCCGTTCCAGCGCGCGCACCTGCTGGCCCACCGCCGCGGGCGTGAGGTTGAGCCGGCGTGCGGCTTCGGCCATCGAGCCGTGCTCGACCACGGCCACGAAGCTCCTGAGGAAGTCGGTGTTCAAGGCGTGCCTCCGGACCATGAAGAAAAACTACCTTCTGAAGATAGCACCAGGTGGTTTTTCTTTTCGATACGCGAGCGCAGACTCGGCCGCAAATCTTCTGGAGACAGACAAGCATGCGCAGCAAGCTCTTCGTTCCCGGCTCGCGCCCGGAACTCTTCACCAAGGCGTTGTCGGGCCCCGCCGATGCCCTGTCCTTCGATCTCGAGGATGCCGTGGCCGAGGAGCGCAAGGCCGAGGCGCGAAGCCTGATCGGCGAGCTGCTGCGCTCGCCGGCCGCGCAGGCCTCGGGCAAGACGCTGATCGTGCGCGTCAACGCGATCGACACGGCGCATTTCGAAGCCGACGTCGCGGCCGTCGTGTGCGAGGGCCTGCACCTGCTGAACCTGCCCAAGGCCGAGTCCGTCGAGCAGGTGCGCGCCGCCGCGGCTGCGCTGGAGGCGGCCGAGCGTGCCAACGGCGTGAGCCGGCCGGTGCGGTTGATGCTCAACGTCGAGTCACCGCGCGGCCTGCGCGAGGCCGCCGCAATGGCGCAGGCGCATGCGCGCGTGGCCGGCCTGCAGCTCGGATTCGGCGATCTCTTCGAGCCGCTGGGCATCGCGCGCCGCGACACGGCCAACGTACACGCGGCGATGTTCGCGATGCGCATGGCGGCGGGGGAGGCCAATGTGTTCGCCTACGACGCGGCCTTCGCCGACGTGCAGGACGCACCGGGCTATCTGGCCGAGGCCGAGATGGCGCGCCGCCTCGGCTACCTGGGCAAGAGCTGCATCCACCCCAGCCAGATCGCGCTGGCGCACCAGGTGTTCCGCCCGCCGCAGGCCGAAATCGAGCGCGCGCTGCGCATCGTCGAGGCCGCGCGCGATGCGCAGGCCCGCGGCGTGGGCGCGTACATGGTGGATGGCCGCATGGTGGACGGCCCCTTCGTGCGCGGCGCCGAGGCCGTGCTCGCCGACGCACGGCGGCTGGGCCTGCTGCCCCAGGGCTGACTGAGCACAGCGCACCGATCGATTTCGAACCACAAGCAAACCGGAGACGACATGACTTTTGCTGGCCCCTTCCTTTCCTCCCCCATCGGCATGCGCCGCGTCGCGGGCGCACTGGCGGCGCTGCTCGGCGCCGCGGCCTTCTGCGCCGGCGCCTCGGCGCAGGAGGCCTGGCCCGCGCGCCCGATCACCATCGTCGTGCCCTATCCGGCCGGCGGTTCCAACGACGTGTTCGCGCGGGCCATCGGCCGGCGCCTGGCGGAGGTGCTGGGCCAGCCGGTGCTCATCGACAACAAGCCCGGCGCCGGCGGCACGCTGGGCACCGGCATCGTGGCCAAGGCGCCGGCCGACGGCTACACGCTGGCGGCGGTGTCCTCCAGCTTCGTCACCAATGCCGCCGTGCAGCCGCGCCTGCCCTTCGATCCGGTGAAGAGCTTCGCGCCGGTGGCCATGATGGCGCAGGGTCCCTTCGTGGTCGCGGTGCGCGCCGACCTGCCCGCGAAGACGCCCGCGGAGTTGGTGGCGCTGGCCAAGCAGCGGCCCGGCAAGCTCAACTACGCTTCCTCCGGCCCGGGCAGCACCAACCAGTTCGCGACCGAGCTGCTCAAGTCGAGCGCCGGCGTCTTCATCACCCACATCCCCTATCGCGGCATGGCGCCCGCGACCACCGACCTGATGGGCGGCAATGTCGACGTGCTGATCGCGAGCGGCCCCTCGCTGCAGCCGGCACTGCGCTCGGGCAAGGTGCGCGCGGTCGGCATCACCAGCGCGAAGCCGTCGGCCACCGCGCCCGAGCTGGCGCCGATGGCGCAGGCCATTCCCGGCTACAGCTTCGGCATCTGGTGGGGCATGCTGGCGCCGGCGGGCACGCCGCCTGCCGTGGTTCAGCGTCTCAACAGCGAGATCAACAAGATCGTCGAAGGGCCGGAGATGAAGGCCTTCCTGCTGCGCGAGGGCGCCGAGCCCGCGGGCCTGACGCCGGCGCAGTTCGCCGCGCAGATCCAGCGCGAGATCCCGTACTGGCAGAAGGTGGCCAAGGACGCCGGCATCTCGACCGAATGATGACGAGCGAGGCCTTTCCCAACTCGTCCGGCAGCGCGCCGCCGCGCGACGCGCTGCCGGACGATGCCTGCGACGCGCACATCCATGTGTTCGACGCGCGCTTCGCCGAGGCGCCCGGCGAGAAGCTGACGGCCACGCCCGTGCAGGCCACGGCCGCCGACTACCGCGCGATCCGACGCCGCCTGGGCACGCGCCGCGCGGTGGTGGTGCAGCCGCGCGCCTACGGCACCGATAACAGCGCGACGCTGGACGCGATCCAGCAGCTGGGCGCGGCCCACACGCGCGGCATCGCGGTGCTGACGCCCGAGGCCAGCGACGCCGAGCTGCGCCGCCTCGACGCCGGCGGCATCCGCGGCCTGCGACTCACGCTGCATGCCGCCGCCGGCGCACCCACGCGCTTCGACATGCTGATGCCGCTGGCCGAGCGCATCGCGCCGCTGGGCTGGCATCTGCAGCTGCACTTCCAGGCAGCGCAGATCGCGGCGCATGCGGACGTGCTGCGGCAGGTGCCGTGTCCGATCGTGTTCGACCACCTGGCGCGCCTGCCGGTGGGCGGCGAGCACGCGGAGCCCGCTTTTGCGCTGGTGCGGGAACTGCTCGAGAAGGAGCGTGCCTGGGTCAAGCTCAGCGGCGCCTACCTCAACACGCGCAGCGGCGCGCCCGGCTATGCCGACACCATCGAGACCGCACGCGCCCTGGTGCGCATCGCCCCCGAGCGCCTGGTGTGGGGCAGCGACTGGCCGCATGCCACCGAGGAAACGCACAAGCCCGACGATGCCCGGCTGCTCGATCTGCTCGGCGACTGGGTCCCCGACACCGCCACCCGCACCACCATCCTGGCCCACAACCCGGCGCGCCTCTACGGTTTCGCCTGAACCTTCACAGAGATCCCGACACCATGTCCCTCATCCGCCGCCATGGCCTTCTTGCACTCGCGTCCTGCGCCGCACTGCTGGCGCTCGCCCCGCGCGCTCACGCGCAGGCCGACTACCCCAACCGCCCCGTGCGCCTGATCGTCCCCATCGCGGCCGGCCAGGCCACCGACATACTCGCGCGCGTGGTGGCCGAGCAGCTCTCGCGCTCGCTGGGCCAGCCCTTCGTGGTGGAGAACAAGGCGGGTGCCGGCACGACGATCGGCACCGACTTCGTCGCCAAGGCCGCACCCGACGGCTACACGCTGCTGATGGCCACCAGCGCCGGCTTCGCCGCGGCGCCCGCGCTCTACGCGAAGCTGCCCTACGACCCGGTGCGCGACTTCGCGCCGGTCTCCAACGTGGGCCTGGTGATCCAGACGATGGTCGCCAGCCGCGAGGCGCCCTTCGACAACCTGCAGCAGTTCATCGCCAAGGCCAAGGGCGGCTCGATGAGCTACGCCTCGGCGGGCAACGGCTCGACCTCGCACCTGGCGACCGAGATGTTCCTGCACCAGGCCGGCGTGCAGGCCGTGCACGTGCCCTTCAAGGGCGCGGCGGAGGCGCAGCCGCAGCTGATCGGCGGGCAGGTGCAGTTCATGTTCGATGCGCTGCCGGCGGTGCTGCCGCAGGTGCGCGCCGGCAAGCTCAAGGTGATCGGCGTCGGCTCTGCGCAGCGCACGCCGCTGCTGCCCGAGGCACCGACCCTGGCCGAGCAGGGGCTCAAGGGCTTCGAGGCCGTGGGCTGGATCGGCCTGGCCGCACCGGCGAAGACGCCGCCCGCCGTGCTGGACAAGCTCAACCAGGAAGTGCAACGCGCGCTGGCCACGCCCGAGATGCAGGAGCGGCTGAAGGCGTTGTCCTTCACGCCGGCGGCGGATACGCGCGAGCATTTCGCTCGCTTCATCGCAAGCGAGATCGGCAAGTGGGGCCAGGCAGCGAAGAATGCGCGCATCGCCCCCCAGTGAACCGGAGGACATTCCCATGACGACGACGAACCAGGCAGACGAGGCGCAGCGCGGTCCGCTCACGGGCATCCGCGTGCTCGACCTCAGCGCCTACATCGCCGGGCCCTACGGCTGCACGCTGCTTGCCGACATGGGCGCGGAGGTGGTCAAGATCGAGCCGCCCAGCGGCGACAACCTGCGCAAGTACCCGTCCACGCTGGAGGCCGAGAGTCGCGCCTTCATCGGCGTCAACCGCAACAAGAAGGGCCTGGCACTGGACCTCAAGAAGCCCGAGGGCCTGGAGGTGCTGCACCGGCTGCTGGCGAAGGCCGACGTGCTGGTGCACAACTTCAGGCCTTCGGTGCCGCCGCGCCTGGGCATCGGCTACGAGCAGCTGCGCGAGCGCTATCCGGCGCTGGTCTACTGCGCCGTCACCGGCTATGGCGAGGAGGGCCCGCTGAAGGACAAGGCCGGCTACGACCAGGTGCTGCAGAGCATGACCGGCATCTGCGCCATGCAGGGCAAGGCGGGCGGGCCGCCGGAGATCGTCTACGGCTCGGTGGTCGACTACTACGCGGCCTCGATGCTTGCGATGGGCGTGAGCGCCGCGCTGGTGGAGCGCGCGCGCAGCGAGCGCGGGCAGTACGTGGGCGTGTCGCTGCTGCGCAGTGCGCTGGCAATGCAGTCGGCGCGCCTGGTGTGGGCCGACGGCGAGGGCCGCGAGGTGGGGCGCGACATGCGCTCGGGCGGCGTGACCGGGCTGCACCCGACGCGCGAGGGCCACCTGTACCTGTCGGCCAACACGGCGCATTTCTGGGCTGCGCTGTGCGAGCGCACCGGGCTGCAGGCGCTGGCCGCGGACCCGCGCTACGACACGGTGCGCAAGCGCGCGCAGCATGCGGCGGAGATCGTGCCGCAGCTGCGCGCCGCGCTGCAGCAGCACAGTGCGCTCGAGTGGGAGGCGATCTTCGGCGAGGCCGTGCCCTGCGCGGCGGCGCGTGCGGTCGAGGACATGTTCGTGGACGAGCAGGTGCTGGCCGAGCAGATGGTGTCGCACTTCAGCCATCCGGAGGTGGGCGGCTATCGCGGGTTCGACAAGCCGGTCAAGTTCGGCAGCACGCCGGGGCCGAAGGCCTTCGCGTCGCCGGGGTTCGGGCAGCATGCGGCGGACATCCTCGCGGCGCATGGGTATGGACGCGGCTGCGGGCGTTGGAGTGTTGCCGGGCGGATGGGGTAGGGACTCCTCTCGAAGGCCCGGTGCTCACCCCAGCCCCTCCCCGGAAGGGGAGGGAGTCAAACGGATCCGGTTTTGTCCTCCTTTTCCACCCGGGAGAGGGCGCAGCCCGATGCGCCTTCGCGAGCGCCTCCAGCCCCGCGAGCACATAGCGCATCAGGTCCTCGAACATTCCCTCGCCGTCCTTCGCCATCGCCGGCAGCACCTTGCGCGGGATCTCCTTCGGTGCCACCAGCATCACGATGCAGGGCAGCACCGAGAACACCAGCGCGCGCTGAACGGCAGGATGGTCCAGCGGCAGCTCCAGGATTTGCGCGATCAGCCCGAGCAGCAGCTTCGCCTTGGGCTTGACCGCCTTCTCGACCAAGGCCGGCGCCAGCGCCCCCGGCGACATCACCTCGCGCAGCATCACGCGAAAGCCCCAGGGCGCGCTCTCGCGCGAAGAGGGCGCCAGCATGTGCCCGAGCAGCGCGCGCAGCTTGTCGCGCGGATCGCCGAGCGCGCGCGTCATCTCGACCAGTTCGTCCACGCTCACGATCTGCCGGTGCGCCTCGATCAGCACCTCCTCGTACAAGGCCTCGCGGCTGCCGAAGTGGTAGTTGATCGACGCCATCGGCGTGCCGGCGCGCTCGCAGATCTCCTTGCTGGTGGCGTCGGCATAGCCGCGCTCGGCGAACACCTGGCCGGCGGTCTGCAACAGTAGCGCGCGGGTGGCGGTGCCGTCCGGACGCGGTGCGCGCGCCGTGCGCGCGGCGGGAGATTTCTTTCGAGAGGCTGTGGGCATGGCGAGGGAATGGGATCGCCCGGAACTCGGGATTAGTTTGAATTTAAATTCAAATTCGCTAAGATCCAGTCTACTGCATCGACGACACCCTGGCGAGAAAGCCCATCCATGAACAAGAAACCCCTCATCCTCGGCGGCATCGTGATCGTGGCGGCGCTCGTTGCGGCCGCGTGGTACTTCAACCGCCAACCCGCGGACGCCTCGAGCCTCGTGCTGTACGGCAACGTCGACCAGCGCCAGGTCTCGCTGGCCTTCAACGGCAGCGATCGCATCGGCAAGCTCAACGTGGAGGAGGGCGACCGCGTCAAGGCCGGCCAGGTGCTCGGCGAGCTCGACACCCGCACGCTGAAGCTGCGCGCCGCGCAGGCCCAGGCGCAGATCGGCGTGCAGGAGCAAGCCCTGCTGCGCCTGAAGAGCGGCAGCCGCCCCGAAGAGGTTGCTCAGGCCCGCGGCAGCGTGGCCGCCGCCCAGGCCGATGCCGACCTGGCCGCGCAACAGCTGGAGCGCCTGCAGGGCATCCGCCAGACCACCGCCGGCCGTGCCGTCAGCCAGCAGGACCTGGACAGCGCCCTGGCCCGCCGCAAGGTTGCGCAGGCGCAGCTGGAGAACGCGCGCAAGGCCCAGCAGCTGGTGGTGACCGGCCCGCGCAAGGAAGACATCGCGCAAGCCCAGGCCCAGCTCGAGGTGGCGCGCGCCGAGCTCGCGCTGCTCAACCGCCAGCTCGAAGAGGCCGAGCTGCGCGCCCCCATCGACGCCGTGGTGCGCGCCCGCCTGATGGAGCCGGGCGACATGGCCTCGCCGCAGCGCCCCGTCTACACGCTCGCCATCACCGACCCGAAATGGGTGCGCGCCTATGTGGCCGAGGCCGACCTCGGCCGCGTCAGGCCCGGCATGGCCGCCGCGCTGAGCATCGACAGCCAGCCAGGGCAGCCCTTGTCCGGCAAGGTGGGTTACATCTCCTCCGTCGCCGAGTTCACGCCCAAGACCGTGCAGACCGAGGAGCTGCGCAGCAGCCTGGTCTACGAAATCCGCGTGCTGGCCGACGACAAGGAGGATCGCCTGCGACTGGGCATGCCGGTCACCGTGCGCCTATCGCTGAACGGTAACGCGACGCCCGTCGCCGCGGGGCGCTGATGAACGCCGCCATGCCCGCGCTCGTGGGCCATGGCCTGCACAAGCGCTTCGAGCTCAAGGGCACGAAGCGCACGGTGCAGGCGCTCGCCGACGTGTCGCTGGACATCCCCGCCGGCACGCTCAGCGCGCTGGTCGGCCCCGACGGCGCCGGCAAGACCACGCTGCTGCGCCTCGCCGCCGGCCTGATGCGCGCCGACCAGGGCACGCTGCAGGTGCTCGGCATCGACGTTGCGGCCGACCCGCAGGCCGTGCAGGACCGCATCAGCTACATGCCGCAGCGCTTCGGCCTCTACGAGGACCTGAGCGTGCAGGAGAACCTCGACCTCTACGCCGACCTGCACGGCGTGCCGAAGAAGGAGCGCACCGAGCGCTATGCGCGCCTGATGGAGATGACCGACCTCGGCCGCTTCACCGCGCGCCCCGCAGGCAAGCTCTCCGGCGGCATGAAGCAGAAGCTGGGCCTGGCCTGCACGCTGGTGCGTTCGCCCGAGCTGCTGCTGCTCGACGAGCCCACCGTGGGCGTGGACCCGCTTTCGCGCCGCGAGCTGTGGGAGATCGTGCGGCAGCTGGTCGACGACGAGCGGCTCAGTGTGATCGTCAGCACCGCCTACCTCGACGAGGCGGAGCGGTGCTCACGGGTCTTCGTGCTGCACGAGGGCCGCCTGCTCGCGCAGGGCGCGCCGCAGGCGCTTCGCGACAACGCGCGCGATCTCTGCTTCATCGCGAAGCCGCCGCAGGGCATGCCCGCGCGCACCCTGCAGGCGAAGCTGCTGGATGCGCCCGCCACCATCATCGATGCCGTGCCGCAGGGCGGCGAGGTGCGCCTGATCCGCCAGCCCGCGGCCGACACCGACGCGCTGGCCGCGCTGCTCGACGGCGCCCCCTGCGAGCCCGTGCCCGCGCGCCTGGAGGACGGGTTCATGGTGCTGCTGCGTGCCCAACAGCAGCAGAAGAGCGCGGCACCGAGCGCGACGGCCGCCGGCGTGACGGTGCCCGGCGATGCCGACGAAACCGTGATCGAGGTCAAGGACCTGGTGCGCACCTTCGGCGACTTCACCGCCGTCGCCAGCACCAGCTTCAGCGTGCGCCGCGGCGAGATCTTCGGCTTGCTGGGCCCCAACGGCGCAGGCAAGACCACCACCTTCCGCATGCTGTGCGGCCTTCTGCCCGCGAGCAGCGGCTTCCTGCAGGTGGCCGGCGTCAACCTGCGCCATGCGCGGGCGCAGGCGCGCGCGCGCATCGGCTACGTCTCGCAGAAA
This sequence comes from Variovorax sp. WS11, assembly GCF_010499245.1. Taxonomy (GTDB): domain Bacteria; phylum Pseudomonadota; class Gammaproteobacteria; order Burkholderiales; family Burkholderiaceae_C; genus Variovorax. Next base: position 456,430 of record NZ_JAAGOW010000002.1, on the reverse strand, counting down.
TTCGCGCTCTACGGCAACCTCACGGTGCAGGAGAACCTGGAGTTCTTCGGCGGCGCCTACGGCCTGCGCGGCGCGCGACTGCGCGAGCGCATGCAGGCCGTGCTCGATCAGTTCGAGCTGCGGGGCCAGGAGCAGTCCGCCAGCGGCCTGCTGCCCGGCGGCTTCAAGCAGCGCTTGGCGATGGCCACCGGCCTGCTGCACGAGCCCGAGATCCTCTTCCTCGACGAGCCCACCAGCGGCACCGATCCGCTCGCGCGGCGCGAGTTCTGGCGCCGCATCACCGCGCTGGCCGAGGCCGGCGTGACGGTGATCATCACCACCCACTTCATGGAAGAGGCCGAGTACTGCGACCGCATCGTCATCCAGGACGCCGGCCGGCTGCTCGCCATCGGCACGCCGCAGGAGGTGCGGCAGCAGGCGGGCCGCGCGCCGGACATGGAAGAGGCCTTCATCGGCATCGTGACCCAGTCGCGCGAACGGAGGGCCGCGACATGAGCAGCGTTCAGTTGGGACGGGAGCCTGACCAATGAGCGGATTCCATACACGCCTCGCCGCCCTCACGCGCAAGGAAACGCGCCAGCTGCTGCGCGACCCGGCCAGCATCGCGATCGGCGTCCTGCTGCCCATCATCCTGATCCTGATCTTCGGCTTCGGCCTCTCGCTGGACGTGAAGAACGCACCCTTGGCGGTGGTGATGGAGGACAGCTCGCCTACCGCGATGGACGCCGTCGCCGGCCTGCAGCTCACGCCCTACATCTCGCCCGTGATGCTGGGCTCGATGCACGATGCCGAGCTGCTGATGCGCGAGCGCCGGGTCGACGGCATCGTGCGCGTGCCCGGCGACTTCTCGCGCCGGCTGGCGGCGGGCGATGGGCGCATCCAGCTGCTGGTGCACGGCGCCGACGCCGGCCGCGCCAGCATCGTGCTGCGCTACGCGACGGCCGCTCTGCAGCAGAACGCCCAACGCCAGGCCGACCGCGGCCAGCCCGCAGCCGCCATCGGCCGCGTGAGCGTCGAGCAGCGCCTGTGGTTCAACACCGCCAACACCAGCACCTGGTACCTGGTGCCGGGCCTGATCGTGCTGATCATGACGCTGGTCGGAGCCTTCCTCACGGCGCTGGTGATGGCGCGCGAATGGGAGCGCGGCACGCTGGAGGCGCTGTTCGTCACGCCGGTGCGCCCGGTCGAGATCCTGCTGGCGAAGATCATTCCCTACTTCGGCGTCGGCATGGTCGGCCTGGCGCTGTGCCTGCTGGCCGCGCGCTTCCTCTTCGAGGTGCCGATGGTCGGTTCGCTCGCGCTGCTGGTGCTGTGCGCCATGCTCTACATGCTGGTGGCGGTGGGCATCGGGCTTGTGATCTCGGCGGTCACGCGCAACCAGTTCCTGGCCAGCCAGGTTGCGCTGCTCGCGAGCTTCCTGCCCTCGCTGATGCTGTCGGGCTTTCTCTTCGACCTGCGCAACGTGCCCACCGCAGTGCGCGTGGTGGGGCAGGTGCTGCCGGCCACCTACTTCATGGAGCTGATCCGCACGATCTTCCTGGCCGGCGACGTCTGGCCGCTGGTGCTGCGCAACGGCGCCATCCTCATCGCCTACGCCGTGCTGCTGCTCGGCGTGGCGCGCGCGACCACGCGCAAGACACTCGACTGAGGCCGACCGCCATGAATGCTTCCTTCATCGACACCGTGCTGCGCATCCTCAACCTCTGCCGCAAGGAATTCCTGGCTGTGCTGAAGGACCCGGCCAGCCGCGCCATCCTGATCGTGCCCGCGCTCATGCAGAGCCTGCTCTTCGGCTATGCGGCCACCTACGACCTCAACCAGGCCGACTACGCGCTGCTCGACCAGAGCCACAGCGCGGCCTCGACCGCGCTGGTCGTGCGGCTGGAAGGCACCGGCATCTTCCACCGCGCCGCGACGCTGCGCACGCCGGCGGACATCGAGCGCGTCATCGATGCGCAGGATGCCTTGTTCGTGCTCCACATCGGCCCGCGCTTCGAGCAGCAGATGCAGGCCGGCGAAGAGGCTGCCGTCCAGCTCATCGTGGACGCGCGCAACTCCAACACCGCCGGCTCCGCCGCCGGCTACGTGAGCGCGGTGGTGGCCGACTTCAACGCGCAGTGGCGCGCGCAGCACGGCGGTGCGCAGGCGCCGGTGCGCATCGATTCGCGCGCCTGGTACAACCCCAACCTCGAGACCCGCTGGAACCTGATGCCCGGCATGATCGCCGCGCTCAGCATGCTGCAGACCCTGCTGCTCACGGCTCTCTCGGTCGCGCGCGAGCGGGAGCAGGGCACCTTCGACCAGCTGCTGGTCACGCCGCTCACGCCCACCGAGATCATGATCGGCAAGGCCGTGCCGCCGGTGCTGATCGGGCTGGTGCAGTCCACCATCGTGCTGGGCGTCACCTTGCTGTGGTTCAAGGTGCCGATGGCCGGCTCCTTCGTCACGCTCTACGCGGGCCTGCTCTGCTTCACCATCGCCAGCGTCGGCATCGGGCTGTCGATCTCGGCGGTGTCGGCCAACATGCAGCAGGCCATGCTCTACACCTTCGTGCTGATCATGCCGCTGATGCTGCTGTCGGGCCTGACCACGCCGGTGCGCAACATGCCCGAGGCGCTGCAGATCGCAACGCTCGCCAACCCGCTGCGCTTCGCCATCGACCTGGTGCAGCGCGTGTACCTCGAGGGCGTGGGCCTGCTCACCGTCTGGCACAACCTCATCCCCCTGGTCGTCATCGCGGCCGTCACGCTGCCGCTGGCGGCCTGGCTGTTCCGCCATCGTCTTGTATGAAAGAGAGCGCGACATGAAGAAACCGCAACGCTCCTCCTCTTTGATGTTCCGCTGCGCGCCCCTGCTCGCAGCGCTGATGCTGGCCGGCGGCTGCGCCGTCGGGCCGGATTTCAAGGCGCCCGCGCCCGAGGCGCCGGCCGATTTCTCGGCCTGGCACGGCGGCTCGGCCGAGCTGCTCGATGCGCAGGCGCGCGATGCAGCCGGTACGCCCCTCGGCTGGTCGGCCTTCGGCGACCCGGTGCTCGATGCGCTGATGGCGAAGGCGCTCGCCGTCAACCACGACCTGCAGACCGCCGCACTGCGCTTTGCCCAGAGCCGCGTACAGCGGCAGCAGGCCGAGGGGCAGCGCGGCCCGCAGCTCAATGCCAGCGCCGCCGTCGCGCGCCAGCGCCAGAGCGAGGTCGGCTCCGGCACGCGGCTGATCGATGCGCTCAACCCCTCGAACCGCGAGCAGCTGATCGGCGCGCTGAGCGAGCCGCACAACCTCTACCAGGCCGGCTTCGATGCCTCGTGGGAGCTCGATCTCTGGGGGCGCGTGCGGCGTGCCGTCGAGGCGGCCGATGCCGACGTCGTGGCCTCGCAGGCCATGCTCGCGCAGGTGCAGCTGGCCGTGCAGTCGGAGCTGGCGCGCAACTACTTCGAGCTGCGCACGGCCCAGCGGCAATTGCGCATCGCGCGCGCCGACATCGCCGCCAGCGAGGAGACGCTGACGCTGGTGCGGGCGCGCGCCGACGGCGGCCTGACGACCGATCTCGACGTGCGGCGGCAGGCGGCCCAGGCGGCGGATCTGCGCGCGCGCCTGCCGCAACTGCTGAGCCAGGAGGCGCAGGCCAGCAACCAGATCACACTGCTGCTCGGCGAACGGCCCGGCGCGCTGCAGGCGCAGCTCGCGGCGCCTGCCGACGGGCCTGCAGCTGCCTTGCCCGATCTCTCCCCGGGCCTGCCTTCCGAGGTGGCGCTGCGCCGCCCCGACATCCGGCGCGCGCAGGCGCAACTGCATGCGGCCACCGCGAACATCGGCGTGGCCGTGGCCGACCTGTATCCACGCATCACGCTGGGCGCGAATTTCGGTTTCGAGTCGGTGGGGAGCCGCAACTTCGGCGAGTGGGGGAGCCGGCAGTGGTCCGTCGGGCCGAGCCTGCAATTGCCGATCTTCGATGGTGGAAGGCGCCGCAGCACCGTGACCCTGCGCGAGCTGCAGCAGCAGGAAGCGGCCGTGGCCTACCAGCAGACCGTGCTGAAGGCCTGGCACGAGATCGACGATGCGTTGAGCGCCTATGCCGCAGAGCGGCAGCGGCATCTGCAGCTCGCCGACAAGGAGCGGCAGAGCCGGGATGCGTGGGAGCTGGCGCGGGTGCGCTACGCGCATGGGCTGACCGATTTCCTGGTGCAGCTCGACGCGCAGCGCACGCTGCTGCAGGCGCAGCGGGACCAGGTGGACAGTGGAGGGCGGCTGGCGATGGATCTGGTGATGCTGACCAAGGCGCTGGGCGGGGCCGGGGACCCGAACCCAGCGCAGCCCTAGTGGGCCACTAGGGCAATCGGGTCTCTGGCATGCTGCCTCTTGCATGAACCTGGACCCCTTCGTCAGCGTCGACGGAATCCCCTTCTCGGTCTCGCGCGAGGAGATCGTGAAGATGCGAGGCCAGCCCTCGAGGACCGGCCGGAACGACGTCGGGCTGAACGAGCTCGACTACCAGTCGGTGGTCTACCGGTTCCAGGACGGCGGGAGGCTGGAAGAGATCACCTTGCAGGCGCGGGTGGTGAGCTTCGGCAATGTCGCGGTGCCCTTCGATGCGCTGGCGTCCTTTGTGCGGCGCGAGGATCCGGGGGTGTTCGAGCGCGCGGGCTTTGTCGTCAGCCCGCGCTTCGGCCTGGCCTTCGATCCGGATGAGCCGCTGTGGGTGACGGCGCTTGCGGCGCATTGCCTCGATGAGTGGCGGGCTCTGTGAAGCGCGCCCTCTGGCAGGATTCGCGGCTTCCTGGTCCTTGCGCTGCAGTGGGATCATTCGTAGGCTCCCAGACTTTCGGAATCGAAAGGAGAAATTCATGGGCACCAACACAGTCAAACTGCATCGAGTCATTGCCGCGAAACCGGAAAAGATCTATCGGGCCTTCCTCGACGCCGACGCCAAGGCGCGTTGGCTGCCACCCAATGGCTTCACGGGGAAGGTTCACAGCATGGACGCCAAGGTGGGCGGCAAGTACAAGATGTCGTTCACGAACTTCACCACGGGCAAGAGCCACTCCTGGGGCGGCGAATACCGCGAGCTCGTGCCGAATGAGCGGTTGCGCTACACCGATGTGTTCGACGACCCGAACCTGCCCGGAGAGATGCACGTCACGGTCACGCTGAAGCAGGTCTTGGTGGGCACCGAGCTGACCATCGTCCAGGAAGGCGTGCCTGACGTGATTCCGCTGGAAGCGTGCTATCTGGGCTGGCAGGAGTCGCTGCTGAACCTGGCGAGGCTGGTCGAACCAGAGATCAACGACTGACCCGCGCGGAGGAGTGCGAGTTCGGACTTGTGCTCCAGCGAACAGAAAGCAGGCAGAAGTCTTACAGGCCTGTCCTACCAAGTTTGGTAGTTTCGCAAGGCACCCATTCAAGGCCTAATGCGCCCCGTCAACAGCAACGGGAAAAACGCATGAAACCATCCACGTCGCGTCGCGACGTCCATCGAGCAGCCCTGGCCGGGCTTCTGTTGCTGGGCGCCGGTTCCAGCCACGCCGGAACAGTGAGCTATGGCTATGACGCCTTGGGGCGTCTGGCCAGTGCCGTCTACAGCAACGGCAGCTCCGTCACCGCCATCACCTACGGGTATGACGCTGGGGGCAATCGCACCTCGGTGGTGACCACTTCGCCGTAGCCAGCCGGCTCTCGCTGCACGTCCGAATGCGTGCAGCAAGTTCTCCAACAAAAATCCTCGGGGAGTTCCCATGTCCAAGCTCGCGCGCGCCTGCGCCGTTGTCGTGGCCGTTGCCACATCGCTTGCAGGCGGCATCGCTGCCGCGCAGATTCAGAGCGGTGCGGCTCGCAAGGCGGCACCGCCTGCGGTCGCCCTCGGCGTTCCCGTCGCAAGTGCCAATGTCAAGGGCAATGCCAGCCAGCGCTCGTCCCCCAATGCCACGGCGGGCTCGGGCAGTTCCCTGAACTTCGCCAGCGGCCAGCCCGCCTTGCGCTACCTGCCGGACGACCTGCCCACGGCCAAGGACCCGGTGCGGCGCGAGGCCGTCAAGGACGGTGCGAAGGAGGCGGCCGTTCTCCCCGCCCGCGGCGCTACCGCAGTTGGCGCTGCCGGCGCCGGCGAGTTCGCCCCAGCCCCCGGCGTCCTGCGCGCCAACATGCCCCCGGTCACCTTCGCCGACGCGCAGCGCGTCCTGAAGGCGAGGGTGCTTCCGGCCAACGTCAATCAAGGCGTCACTGCGGCCCCCAAGACCAGCAAGACCTCGACCTCGACTTCGGTCATGAAGATCTCCGGCGATGGCAACGCCCTGGGCCCGGCCTCCATCGCCGAGCTCGCCCGCTCCTTGCGCCACCACCCCGACCTCATCTACCAGTACGTCCGCAACAACATCGAGTACTACCCCACCTACGGCACGCAAAAAGGAGCCCTCGGCGCCGTCCTCGACAACCAAGCCACGGCACACGACCAGACGGCCTTGATGGTCGAACTCCTGCGCGCCTCCGGCTTCGAGGCCAACTACGTGCGCGGCATCGCCAAGCTCAGCGCCGCCCAGCTCAGTGAGTGGTGGGGCGTGAGCACCGCCAACGCCTGCGGCGTCCTGTCCCTGCTCGGCCAGGCCCAGATCCCCGTCTACGAGATCAACGCCACCAGCGCCGGCAGCTGCCCGGGCACCGTGGCCGCACTCACCGATGTGTCCTTCGAGCACGTCTGGGTCAAGGCCAGGATCAACGGCAGCTGGGTCGTCTTTGATCCGAGCTACAAGCCCCACACCTTCAAGGCCGGCATCGACCTTGCCAGTGCCGCCGGCTACAACGCCGCCAACCACCTGGCCTCGGCCCAGAGCGGCGCCACCGTTGCGGCCGACTACGTGCAGAACATCAACCGCACCAACAACAACCCGGCAAACAGGGACGGACGCTTCCAGATTGATCGCCCGCGAAGCAATGGAACTGGCCGCTGGTCTGGGAAGCGCCATCAGCAGCGGCTGGAGCGCTTCAGTGGCGGCGTTCCAGAACGAATCCCCCGCGGGCATCGCGCTTAAGAGCGTGGAGGGGTTGAATCCCACGGTGGGTGCGGCTGTGGGCGCGGGTGTTAAATTGGCCGGAACCGTAAGTGCTCCCACGCAATCTTTGATGATCGGACTTCCGGTCGCGGCTTGCGGGTAGCTTGGACGCGTTGCTCGACACCAGCTCACGAACAGCAGGCCAAGGCTCGCTTCCCAGGCCGGGAGATGTACGAGAACATGCTAAGGCACCGGATGACCCTTTCCCCTTCGCCGCATGCGCGAGACCTCCTTGTGTCCTACTTCTGGAGCGGCGATCACATCCGCAGTCGAAGCGTGAGCGATGTCGTGCTCTCAGGCACCGTCGATGTGCCTGTGCCGCCTGCAAGGCTGTTGGCGGATTGGGAAAGGGAGACATCGATGCGCCTGGGCCTGGAGCCCGGGGACGTCGAGGCATTGCCGTTGGCGCGAGCGCGTGCGCGTTGGCCGGACTACAGGCACTGCGTGCATGCGGCGTCCGATTGGACGCGCACGCTCGGCCTGCAGGAGGTGCTGGCCGCCAGCGACGTCGCCCTCATGGCTTGCCGCGGCGCGAAGTACCACCACGACGGCGCGCACTACGGCGGCGCGGCCTTTTGCAATCTCTTCCTGAGCGAGGACAAGGGACTGGACTTGCACTTTCCCGTCGCAGGTCATCGAATTCCCCTTGCCAGGGGCACCGCTGTGATCTTCGATACGGGCCAGCCGCACGCCGTCATCAGGCGCCAGAGCGGCAGCTTCGATGTGGCCGACTTCGGGCCTGACCAGGATTGCACCCAAGTGTTCCTGACCTGGGAGCTTCCTGTCGAACATGCCGATGTCGGGCGCGTGCTTGGGGTCGACTTCGACATCGACCCTTCGACCTCGTTGCAACTGGATGAAGAGCAGGTCTGGTTGAACGGCGCGCAGGCTCGCGTATGCCCGGATTCTGGTCGCTGGTTCTCAACCAACGGATCGATGAAAGTCACAACTCCAAGAAGCCCATGCTGAGGAACCTGCCCGCCCGCATCCTGTTCCGCACGCTCATGGCCGCCGAGCGCATGAACAGGCGTCATTCCCTGCTCGGCGACAAACCTTTCTTCGCGTCCGGCGATCTGCCCTGGCCCCGGCTTCTGGAGGCCCGAACCCCCGAGATCCGCGCCGAACTGGACGCCTTGCTCAAGGACGTCCAGAGGCTCCCGAGCTTCCAGGACATTTCGCCGGAACAGGCGACGCTGACCAGCGATGCCGGCTGGAAGACCTTCTTCTTCAAAGGCTACGGCGTCGACTTCCCGAAGAACATGCAGCGCTGCCCGCGCACCGCCGAGGCGCTGGCGCTCATTCCCGGCATGAAGACGGCTTTCTTCTCCATCCTGGCCCCCGGCAAGGTCATCCCCGAGCATCGGGGCCCCTACAACGGGGTTCTCAGGTATCACCTCGGCCTGCGCGTTCCGGCATCGGACGAGACTTGCGCCATTCGCGTCAACGGCATCCTCAGGAACTGGTCCGAAGGCGAGTCGCTGGTCTTCGACGACACCTTCATGCACGAGGCATGGAACCGGACGCCGCATTGGCGCATCGTTCTTTTCGTGGATTTCCTGCGGCCCCTGCCGCTCGTGCCGCGCCTGGTCAACAAGCTCATGATGGAGGTCATGCAACGCACGGCCTTCGTGAAGGTCGCGGTGAAGAACCAGGCGCGGTGGGAAGACGGGTTCTACAGCTAGCGCTGGCGCTCTCTACCCCAACACGTCATTCACCTGCGCATTGAATTCCGCCTGCCCCAACGCCACGCCGATCTCCCTCGGCAGCGCATCCCTCACCGAAAACACCCCCAGGATCTTCTTCCCCGACAGCAGCGGCAGGTGCCGGAACCCCCGCTCGAGCATCAACACCACCGCATCCGACACCAGCGTCTCCGGCGACACGCAGATCGGATTCGGCGTCATCACCTCGCGCACGGCGGTGTGATCCGGATCGAGCCCCCTGGCCAGCACCCGCGTCATCAGGTCGCGCTCGGTGAGGATGCCCAGCAGGATGTCCGGGGGCTCCATGATGAGCACGCTGCCGCAGTTGGCGCGGGTCATCACGCCTGCCGCATCGCGCACGCTGGCGTGCGGGCCCAGGCTCAGCACGTGCTTGCGCGATATGGACTGAAACACAGTACGTTCTTCCGCCATGGCCCATCCTCCAGCAAAAGCGGCATGTTGCGACGAGGCCGCGCTTAGCGCAAGGAGGCGTTGAGTTTTTCAAGCGCCGCACCGCCGGGGCAGAGCTCGCCGGGCCCCAACTGGTTGAGCGGCCGGGCGCTGGTGTTGAGCGCCGTGTGCAGGTCGGTCGCCAGCGGGTCGACGTAGAGCAGCCCGGTCACCACCTCGCCCATCTCCTGGTGCCGCTGCATGTACGCCATGGCGGCATGGCGGTCGCCGGGGTTGTAACCCGCGTGCAGGCTGCGCAGCCGCAGCAGGGTGCCGTCGTGCTGGCGCACATCCATCACCTCGCCGGGCGCCATGTCCACGCTGATCTCCTCCCGGCTGTGGATGAAGTCGATGCGGCTCACCGCTTCGTTGTGTTCGCGCACGTAGTCGTAACTTTTGGTACTGCCGGGGTGGTTGTTGAATGCGACGCAAGGGCTGAGCACGTCGATGAAGGCGGCACCGCCGTGGCTGATCGCGCCCTTGATCAAGGGCACGAGCTGCGCCTTGTTGCCCGAGAAGCCGCGTCCGACGTAGGTGGCGCCCAGCTGCAGCGCCATGCCCACCAGGTCGACCGGGCTGTCGGTGTTGATCGCGCCCTTCTTGCTCTTGGAGCCCTCGTCGGCGGTGGCGGAGAACTGGCCCTTGGTGAGGCCGTAGACGCCGTTGTTCTCGACGATGTAGGCCATCCGCACGCCGCGCCGCATGGCGTGGGCGAACTGGCCGAGGCCGATGGAGGCCGAGTCGCCGTCGCCCGAGACGCCCAGGTAGAGCAGGTCGCGGTTGGCCAGGTTGGCGCCGGTCAGCACGCTGGGCATGCGGCCGTGCACGGTGTTGAAGCCGTGCGAGGCGCCGAGAAAATAGTCCGGGGTCTTGGAGCTGCAGCCGATGCCCGAGAGCTTGGCGACGCGGTGCGGCTCGATGTCCAGCTCCCAGCAGGCCTCGATGATCGCGGCCGAGATCGAGTCGTGGCCGCAGCCGGCGCACAGGGTGGAGATCTTGCCCTCGTAGTCGCGCCGCGTGTAGCCGACCTTGTTGGTGGCCAGCGTGGGGTGGCGCAGCTTGGGCTTGGCCAGGTAGGTCATGCAGTCTCCTTGGTGTCGCTGCCGGCGCCCGGCGCCTGCTTGCGCACATGCCCAGCGATCGCCTCGGTGACGAAGCGCGCCGTGATGGGCGTGCCGTCGAAATGCAGCACGCGCACCAGCCGGGCCGGGTCGATGTCCAGCTCGTTGATCAGCAGGCTGCGCATCTGGGCGTCGCGGTTCTGTTCGACCACGAAGACCTGCCGGTGCCCGGCCAGGAACTGCACCACGCTCTGCGGGAAGGGGAAGGCGCGCAGCCGCATCGCGTCCAGGTGGATGCCGCGGGCCTCGAGCGCTTCCAGCGCCTCGTGCATGGCAGGGCTGGTCGAGCCGAAATAGATCACGCCCAGCTCGCTCGCCTGCGCGGCCGGCCTCAGCACGGGCTGCGGCACCATCGCAGCGGCGGTCGCGAACTTCTTCAGCAGCCGCTCCATGTTGTAGATGTAGTCGGGCCCGCGCTCCGAGTAGCGCGCGTAGGCGTCGCGGGTGGTGCCGCGGGTGAAGAAGCTGCCCTTGGTCGGGTGCGTGCCGGGCAAGGTGCGCCAGGGGATGCCGTCGCCGTCCACGTCCTTGTAGCGGCCGAAGTCGCGGCCGGCTTCCAGCTCCTCGGCCGTCATGACCTTGCCACGGTCGTAGGCACGGCTCTCGTCCCATTCGAAGGGCGCGCACAGGCGCTGGTTCATGCCGATGTCCAGGTCGGTCATCAGGAACACGGGGGTCTGCAGGCGATCCGCTAGGTCGAGCGCGGCGGCGGCATGCTCGAAGCACTCGTGCGGGTCCTCGGGGAACAGCAGCACGTGCTTGGTGTCGCCGTGCGAGGCGTAGGCGCAGCACAGGATGTCGGCCTGCTGGGTGCGCGTGGGCATGCCGGTGGAAGGCCCGCCGCGCTGCACGTTGATGAGGGTGACGGGGATCTCGGCGAAGTAAGCCAGCCCGATGAACTCGGCCATCAGCGAGATGCCCGGGCCCGAGGTCGCGGTGAAGGCGCGCGCGCCGTTCCAGCCGGCCCCCACCACCATGCCGATCGACGCCAGCTCGTCCTCGGCCTGCACGATGGCGAAGCGGTTCTGGCCGGTGGACTGGTCGACGCGGAACTTGGCGCAGTACTTCTGGAAGGCCTCGGCCACCGAGGAGGAGGGCGTGATCGGGTACCAGGCCGCGACCGTGGCGCCGCCGTACACGCAGCCCAGCGCCGCGGCGCTGTTGCCGTCGACGAAGATGCGCTTGCCCACGCGGTCGGCGCGCCGCACCCGCAGCCCCACCGATGCGCTCAGGTGCTCGCGCGCGAAGTCGCAGCCCAGGTGCAGGGCCTGCACGTTGGAGGCCAGCAGCCTTTCCTTGCCCCTGTACTGCTCGCCGAGCAGCTTCTCGACCACCTCGGGCTCGATGCCCAGCAGGATGGCCAGGGCGCCGACGTAGACGATGTTCTTGAACAACTGGCGCTGGCGCGGGTCGTGGTAGACCGCGTTGCAGATCTCGGTCAGCGGCATGCCGATGACGCGGATGTCCTCGCGGAACTTCGAGGGAGGCAGGGCGCGCGTGCTGTCGTAGAACAGGTAGCCGCCGGGCACCAGTTCGGCCACGTCGGCGTCCCAGGTCTGCGGGTTCATCGCGACCATCATGTCGGTGCCGCCGCGCCGGCCCATGTAGCCGGCTTCGGACACGCGCACCTCGTACCAGGTCGGCAGGCCCTGGATGTTGCTCGGGAAGATGTTGCGCGGGCTCACCGGCACGCCCATGCGCAGGATGGCCTTGGCGAAGAGCTCGTTGGCCGAGGCGGAGCCGGAGCCGTTGACGTTGGCGAACTTGATGACGAAGTCGTTGACGGCTTCGATGAAAGGCGTGGCGGCCGCGCTCGCCATCTCGTGGGCTTCGCGGCCCTCCAGCGGGGGCTTTGCGCCTCTGGGCGGAAGTGTGGCGCTCATGCCGGCACCCCCTGCTTCGGTGCAACGCGCGCATCGCGAGACTGCGGCCCCGCCGGCGTCATCTTGATCAGGAACTTCTGCATGTCCCACGCGCCGGTGGGGCAGCGCTCGGCGCACAGCCCGCAGTGCAGGCAGACGTCCTCGTCCTTGACCATCACGCGGCCGGTCTTGAGCCCGCCGGACACGTACAGGTCCTGCGCCAGGTTGAGCGCCGGCGCCTTCAGCCGCTGACGCAACTCCGCCTCCTCGCCGTTGGCGGTGAAGCTGATGCAGTCCATCGGGCAGATGTCCACGCAGGCATCGCATTCGATGCAGGCGACCTCGGTGAACACGGTCTCCACATCGCAGTTGAGGCAGCGCTCGGCCTCCTTGAAGGCGGTGGCGGCGTCGAAGCCCAGCTCCACCTCAACCCGGATGCTGGCCAGCGCCATCTCCGCCTTGGCCCAGGGCACCTTGTAGCGCAGGTCGTTGGTGATGTCGTTGTCGTAGCTCCACTCGTGGATGCCCATCTTCTGCGACATCAGGTTGGTCATGGGGGCAGGGCGCAGCTGGATCGACTCGCCGTGCAGCAGCCGGTCGATCGACACCGCGGCCTCGTGCCCGTGGGCCACGGCCTCGATGATGTTCTTGGGGCCGAAGGCCGCATCGCCGCCGAAGAACACATGCGGCACGGAGGACTGGAAGGTCGTCTTGTCCAGCACCGGCAGGCCCCACTTGTCGAAGTCGAGGCCGCAATCGCGCTCGATCCAGGGGAAGGCGTTCTCCTGGCCCACCGCCACCAGCACCTCGTCGCATTCGAAGAAAGCCTCGGGCTCGCCGGTGGGCACCAGCGAGCGCCGGCCCTGCGCGTCGTACTGCGCGCGGACGATCTCGAACCGCATGCCCACCAGCTTGCCGTCTTCGAGGACGAAGGCCTTGGGCACGTGGAAGTTGATGATGGGGATGCCCTCGTGCTGCGCATCCTCCTTTTCCCACGGCGAAGCCTTCATCTCCTCGAAGCCGCTGCGCACGATCACCTTCACGTCGGTGCCGCCCAGGCGGCGCGCCGAGCGGCAGCAGTCCATGGCGGTGTTGCCGCCGCCCAGCACGATCACGCGTTCCCCGATGCTCGTGATGTGGCCGAAGGAGACGGAGGCCAGCCAGTCGATGCCGATGTGGATGCGGGCCGCGGCCTCTTGTCGGCCGGGCAGGTCGAGGTCGCGCCCGCGCGGGGCGCCGCAGCCGACGAAGATGGCGTCCCAGTCCTGCGCCATCAGGGCCTTCATCGAGTCGATGCGCTCCCCGCCGCGGAACTCGACGCCGAGGTCCAGGATGTAGCCCGTCTCCTCGTCGATCACCGACTCGGGCAGGCGAAAGTGCGGGATCTGCGTGCGCATGAAGCCGCCGGCCTGCGTGCCCTCGTCGAACACCGTCATCTCGTAGCCCAGCGGCGCCAGGTCGCGCGCGACGGTGAGCGAGGCCGGCCCCGCGCCGATGCAGGCGATGCGCTTGCCGTTGCGCGGCTCGGGTACCGGCATGCGCGCGCGCACGTCTTCCTTCATGTCGGCGGCCACGCGCTTGAGCCGGCAGATCGCCACCGGCTCGGGCTTTTGCGCGTTGCTCTCTTCCACCCGCCCGCGCCGGCAGGCCGGCTCGCAGGGCCGGTCGCAGGTGCGCCCGAGGATGCCCGGGAAGACGTTCGACACCCAATTGATCATGTAGGCGTCGCCGTAGCGGCGCTGCGCGATCAGTCGGATGTACTCGGGGACGGGGGTGTGCGCCGGACAGGCGTACTGGCAATCGACGACCTTGTGGAAATAGGCCGGGTTCGCGATATCGGTTCGCTGCAAAGCTTTGTCTCCTTGCTGCCGCCCGGGGCCCTCGTGGGTGGGCCGATGCGGGCTTTTCCGCCAGTATGCGCCGCGTGCGGCGCAAAGGGGGCTCGGTGAAAGCCCTCAGCGTGTCATGGTCCCGCGGCGAGCGAAGGGCGCCTCAAGCCCGCGCCGCGGTCCGCGTTTCGGCGAAGGCGCTGCGGCCCAGCCAGCGCCACAGGTCGCGGGCATCGCGCGCTCCGCCGGTGAGACGCACCCGCCGCTCGCGGATCTGGTCCTCCGCCTCGCGGTCGCCGGTCCAGATCTCGGTCAGCGCGAGCACGGTCGATTCGACGACGAGCGTCGGCTCGTCGCCCGGGTTGTCGCGGCAGAGATCGGCCGTGCCCTGGTCGATCACCAGCCACCAGCGCCGCTCGCCCTCGGGCGCATCGGTGAAGCGGAAGTGGACCACGATGCAGCGTCCGGCCGGGCATTTGTCCAGGTGCACGAAGCGGCGGATGTCCCACATCAGGAAGCCCGCGTCGAGCTGCCCGCGCTTGAGGCGGCTGCCGATCCAGCGTGCGCCCCAGTGGCCCAGTGCCATCACGATGGGGCGCAGCTCCTCGCCGGCACCGGTGAGGTGGTACTCGGCCGAGATGCCCGTGCCCTGGACGCGCTTGACCACGCCGACCTCCTCGAGCTTGCGCAGGCGCTGCGCGAGCAGCGAGCCCGACATGCGCGGCACCCCTCGCCGGATGTCGTTGAAGCGCGTGCTGCCGCACATCAGCTCGCGCACCACCAGCGGCGTCCAGCGCTCGCACAGCACCTCGGCGCCGCGCGCGACGGTGCAGAACTGGCCGTAGTCGATCATGGCGCCAATCTAGCTTCTTGCGCGCTCCGAGGCCAGTACAGATTCTGGACTGGCGACGCGAGCTCCGCGCGGCCATCCTTGCGGCATCACCCCACCTCAAGGAGAGCACCATGAGCACCGTCGCCACCCCGCCTGTCTTCGATCCCGCCGCCTTCAAGACCACCACCCGCGCGCAATGGCAGGCCGCGGCCGAGGCCTGGCATCGCTGGGGCCCCTTCCTCGGCCGCTGGCTCGGCGCCGCGACCGACACCATGTTCGAGCTCGCGCGCATCGGGCCGGGCTCGCGCGTGCTCGACGTCGCGGCCGGTGCCGGCGAGCAATCGATAGCCGCCGCGCGGCGCGTGGGCGCGTCGGGCCACGTGCTCGCCACCGACATCGCGCCTGCGCTGCTGGAACGCGCCACGGCCGATGCCCGGGCCGCCGGGCTCACGAACCTCGAGGTCCGCGAACTCGACGGCGAGGCGCTCGACACCCTGCCGGCCGCGAGCTTCGATGCCGTGATCAGCCGCGTCGGCCTGATCTACTTTCCTGACCAGCAGCGCGCGCTGGCGGGCATGCGGCGGGCGCTGCGGCCGGGCGGGCGCGTGTCGGCGGTCGTGTACTCGACGCCCGAGCGCAACGCCTTCTTCTCGATCCCCGTGAAGATCATCCGCGAGCGCGCCGGCCTGCCGCCGCCGCTGCCGGGGCAGCCCGGGCCTTTCTCGCTGGGCGGGGAGGGCGTGCTCGAGGCCGCCTTCGCGAAGGCGGGGCTGCAGGAGATCGAGGTGCGCAAGGTGCCTTCGCCGGTGCGGCTGCCGAGTGCGGCGGAGTGCGTGCGTTTCGAGCGGGAGTCCTTCGGGGCACTGCACCAGATGATGATCGGGCTGGGCGAGGAGGAGCGGGCGCGGACCTGGGAGGCGATCGAGGTCGCGCTGCGGGGCTTCGAGACCGCGGAAGGGTTCGAAGGGCCGTGCGAGATGCTGGTGGGGGCGGGGACGGTGTCCTGAACGGCCCGGCCGCCCTGCCGGGTCAAGCCACCAACCCGGCCTTGCGCAGCCCCGCCACGAAGCGCTCGAGCGGCGCCGGGCTGGTGTAGGGCAGGACGCGCAGCGTGAGCTCGATCGTGTAGCCGGGATGCAGGGCCATCAGCTCGCGCCAGATCCGGCCGGCCTCGTCGCGGCGGCCGATGTGGCCGTAGAGCGACGCCAGGTAGGCGCGCGTGACGTCCGACCCTGGCATCTGGATCAGGCGGCGCTTGAAGCTCACTTCGGCCTCGGCGTCGTGCCCGAGGGCGAATTGAGCCCGCCCCTGCGCATGCCGCCACAGGCTGAACTCCGGGTCGAGGCGCAGGGCCTTCGCGAGCGATTCGATCGCCTCCGCGTGCCGCCCGGAGAAATCCAGGATGATGCCCAGCGTCCCATGACTCTGGGCGGAGTTGGGGTCGAGCGCCACCGAGCGCCGCGCGGCGCTCTCGGCCTCGTCCAGCCTGCGCAGCCACATCAGCGCGTTCGACATCGCGTGATGCGACATGGGCTCGGCGGGGTCCGACTCGCAGGCCTTGCGCGCGATCGCCAGGTTTTCTTCGAGGTCGTCCGCCGTCCGGCCGTTCCAGGCGTTGGCGTACTCGACGCCGCGGGCGATCGCCAGGTAGGCATAGGCCTGCGCCAACTCCGGGTCGATCGTCAGTGCGCGCTCCAGCATCTCGCGCGTCTCGACCAGGGCCGGTTCCGTGAATTGCACGATGCAGCTCTTCGCGCGAATGAGATAGTCGTAGGCCTCGCCGTTGACCTTGCCGCGATCGTGCCGGCGCGCCTCCTCGTTGCCGGTGAGCCGCACCTCCAGCGTCTCCACGATCTTGCGCGTCACCTCGTCCTGCACCAGGAAGATGTCCTCGAGGTCACGGTCGTAGCGGTCCGCCCAGACATGCCCGCCGGATTCGGCATCGATGAGCTGCACGTTGATGCGCACCCGCATTCCGTGGCGCCGCACGCTGCCCTCGAGCACGTGCCGCACGCCCAGCTTGGCGCCCACGTCCTTGATGTCGACGTTCTGCTTCTTGAAGGTGAAGGTCGAGTTGCGCGCGATCACGAACAGGCCGGAGATCTTGGAGCAGTCGGTGATGATGTCCTCGGTGATGCCGTCGGCGAAGTACTCCTGCTCCGGGTCGCCGCTCATGTTGGTGAAGGGCAGCACGGCCAGCGAAGGCCGGTCCGGCAGGCGCAGTGCCGGAGAGGTCGAGCGCGAGGGTGGGGGCGAGGGCGCCGGCTCGGCAGGCTTCAGCTGGAAGGCGTGGACCAGGTGCGCGATGTTCTTCATCGGCTGCTCGCCCTGGTCGACAAAGCTGGCGACGATCCGGTCGCGCACGGCCCCGTGCACCGCGTCGGACACGACGATGCCGCCCGCCTCGGCCACCGCGCACAGCCGCGAGGCGATGTTCACGCCGTCGCCGTAGACCGTGCCGTCCGCCTTCTCGATCACGTCGCCCATGTGGATGCCGATGCGAAAGAGCATGCGCCGGTCCTGCGGCACGCTGCCTGTGGACGCGCCCAGCTGCTGCTGGACGGCGATGGCGGCCGTCACCGCGCCTGCCGCGGTCTCGAACACGGCGAGCACCGAATCGCCGGCCATGTCGATCACGCGGCCATGGCCGGCCTCGATGCGGCTGCGGAAGACCGCGCGGGCGGCATCGAGCGCGGCCACGGTGCCGCGGTCGTCGATGGCCATCAGGCGCGAATAGCCCACGGCGTCCGCCGCGAGGATGGCCAGCAGGCGTTGTTTGAGATCAGCCGAGTTCACCGATGCCAACTCCATGGGGAACACACCAGAGCCGCTGCATATTACGCTCCTCGCGGGCGCTCAGCGGTGCTCGATCACGCCCTCGATCGGATCCACCGCGGCTGTCTCCCACGGTGCCTGCGCGATCATGCGCCGCGCGTCGGCCAGGCCCGCCGCGCGGCGGGCCCGCACGGTCGCCGCGGTGAAGTCGATGTCCTTGGTCTGGTCCTCGCCGCCCAGCGGCGTCGCCACCAGGTGCGCGACGTGCATGAGGGTGCCGCAGCCGTAGGCGGCCAGCTCCACCACCTCCGGGTCGGCGCGCCGCGCGGCCGGGATCTTCTTTTGCAGCTCGCGAATCACGTGGCGCAGCCGGTGGATCTGCTTCTGGCGCGCGATGTGGCTGTCGGCCCGGCTGGCGTACTGGATGTCCTTCTGGCGCGCCATCACCTCGAGGATCGACTGCGGCTCCGGCGCGGCCTGCTGCCACATGTTGACGGCGAAGATGAGCGAGTCGCGGCGAGGCTTGTCGTCGAGCACGGCCTCGATGGGCGTGTTGGAGTAGATGCCGCCGTCCCAGTAGGGCTGCCCGCCGATGCGCACGGCCGGAAAGGCCGGCGGCAGGGCGCCGGAGGCCATCACGTGCTCGATGCCGAGCTGCTCGTCGCGGGTGTCGAAGTAGCGCATCTCGCCGCTGCGGGCGTTCACCGCGCCCACCGTCATGCGCATGCGGCACAGGTTCAGGTAGTCGAGGTCGAGCAGCTCGTTCAGCGTCTCGCGCAGTGGCGCGGTGCTGTAGTAGGAAGCAGCCTCGATGCCGAGCGGTGCGGCCGGCCCGCGCAGCGCGTGCAGGTTGGGCGTGAAGAAGTCGGGAATGCCGCGCACCAGGGTCGCCATGTTCGACAGCAGCCGGCCCAGCTCCGGCCATGCCGGCAGCTCGGGCCCGGCGGTCAGTGCCTGGATCTGCGTCCAGAAGCGATCGAGCCGGTCGAGCCGCCGCTCAGGCGGGTTGCCCGCGATCAGCGCGGCGTTGATGGCGCCGATGGAGGTGCCGATCACCCAGTCGGGCTCGATGCCCGCCTCGTGCAGCGCCTGGTAGACGCCGACCTGGTAGGCGCCCAGCGCGCCGCCGCCCTGGAACACCAGCACCACCTGGCCGGGCAGGGTGCGCTTGGCCGCGGGCCCGGGCGGGGCGTTCGTGCGTTGCCTTCTTGTGTTCGCCATGGCGCCTTCTCCGATCAGGTCGCTGCCGCGCGTTCCGCGCCGGGCCGGTGGTCGTCGCCCGAGGCCGCGAGGTGCCGCAGCAGCAGGCCCGCGGCCGGCGACAGCGCCTCGCCGGTCTTGGTGGCCATCAGCAGCCGGCGCACCGCCCAGGCGTCCTTGAGCCGCACGACGCGCAGATCCAGCACGCTGACCTGCGCCGAGCAGGCCGCCAGCGGCACCACGCCGATGCCCAGGCCGGCCGCGATCATGTGGCACATCGCATCGAAGCTGCGCACCTGCACCCGCAGCCGCATCGGAACGCCGGCCTGCTCGGCCGCGCGCGAGGTCAGCTCCAGCAGCGAGCTGCTGCGGTTCAGGCCCACGAACTCGTAGCCCAGGCAGGTCTTGAAATCGACCCGCTTCAGGCGCGCCAGGGGATGCTGCCTGGCGCACAGCACCACCAGCTCGTCGGTCTGGAAGGGCGCGATGTCCAGCCCGTAGGCCGGCGTGTTCTCGGCGAACACGCCGACGTCGGCCAGGCCGTCGACCAGGGCGCGCACGATGTCGCCGCTCAGCTGCTCCTCGACCTCGACGCGGATGTCGGGATGCCGCTCCAGAAAGGTTGCGAGCGCCGTTGGCAGGAACTCGGTGAGCGCCGACATGTTGGCCCACAGCCGCACATGGCCGCGCACCCCGGCCGCGTAGTCGCCCAGCTCGCTGCTGAACTGCTCGAAGCCCTGGAACAGGCGCATTGCGTGCTGCATCGCCACGTGGCCGGCCGGCGTCAGCGCAATGCCCTGGGCGCTGCGCTCCAGCAGCTTCGAGCCGGTGGCGCTTTCGAAATCGGAAAGGCGCCGGCTCGCCGCCGAGAGCGCCAGGTGGCAGGCCTCGGCGCCCTTGGTGATGCTGCCCGATTGCGCCACCGCGCAGAACAGGCGCAGGGTGACGAAGTCGATGCGGGCCGGGTTGATGGTGCGGACCATGGGGCGATTCTAGGGAGGGCCTTCGCATTTTGCGAAGCCCTTCTGCCGTCAAAGCAATTCCGCAAAGGCCGCCGCTTTTCTACAGTGGAGGCCATTCCACTCAAGAGACAAACGCAACGCCATGAACGCACTCGAAGGCCTCAAAGTCCTGGAGCTCGGCCAGCTCATCGCCGGCCCTTTTGCCGGCAAGACCCTGGCCGAATTCGGCGCCGACGTGATCAAGGTCGAGCCCGCCGAGGTCGGCGACCCGCTGCGCAAGTGGCGCATGCTGCGCGACGGCAGCTCGGTGTGGTGGGAAGTGCAGTCGCGCAACAAGCGCTCGGTCTGCCTGGACCTGCGCAGCACCGAAGGGCAGGAGGCGGTGCGCGCCCTGGCGCTCGAGGCCGACGTGCTGATCGAGAACTTCAAGCCCGGCACGCTGGAGGGCTGGGGCCTGGGCTGGGAGCAGCTGCATGCGCTCAACCCGAAGCTGGTGATGCTGCGCATCTCGGGCTACGGCCAGACCGGCCCTTACCGCGACAAGCCCGGCTTCGGCGTGCTCGGCGAATCCATGGGCGGGCTGCGCTATCTCAGCGGCGAGCCGGGCCGGGTGCCGGTGCGCGTGGGCATCTCGCTGGGCGACACGCTGTCGGCGCTGCACGGCGTGATCGGCGTGCTGATGGCGCTCTACCATCGCGCGGCCCACGGCGGTGAAGGGCAGTTCATCGACGTGGCGCTCTACGAGTCGGTCTTCAACGTGATGGAGAGCCTGCTGCCCGAGTACGACGCTTTCGGCGCGGTGCGTGAGCGCGCCGGCAGCGCGTTGCCGGGCATCGCGCCTACCAACGCCTACCGCTGCAACGATGGCCACTACGTGCTGGTGGCGGGCAACGGCGACAGCATCTTCCGCCGACTGATGCGCGTGATCGAGCGCCCCGACCTGGAGGACGACCCGGCCCTGCGCCACAACGACGGCCGCGTGGCGCAGGTCGAGATGCTCGATGCCGCCATCGAGGCCTGGACCGTGCAGCGCAGCCGCGACGACGTGCTGGCTGCGCTCGATGCGGCCGGCGTGCCGGTCGGGCGCATCTACACGGTGGCCGACATCGCGAGCGATCCGCAGTACCTGGCGCGCGAAATGATCATCGAGGCGCCCACCTCCGATGGCCGCACGCTCAAGGTGCCGGGCATCGTTCCCAAGCTCAGCGCCACGCCGGGCCGCATCGCGCATCCGGCGCCGCGACTGGGCGAGCACGACGATCAATTGCAGCCCGGCGCCGGCTGGCCTGCGCGCACCCACTGAAAGGACTTCGCATGAACACCGGAAACGGCACGCGCCTTTACGTCAACGAGGTCGCCACCCGCGACGGCTTCCAGATGGAAAGCCGCTTCATCCCCACCGACGACAAGATCGCGTTGGTCGACCGCCTGAGCGGCCTGGGCTACGCCAAGATCGAGGTCACCTCCTTCACCGCGCCCAAGGCCATCCCGGCGTTGCGCGACGGCGAGGAGGTCATGGGCCGCATCGCGCGCCGCCCCGGCGTGGTCTACACCGCGCTGGTGCCCAACCTGCGCGGCGGCGAGCGCGCGCTGGACAGCCGCGTCGACGAGTTCAACATCGTGATGTCGGCCAGCGAGACCCACAACCTCGCCAACCTGCGCATGACGCGCGAGCAGTCCTTCGCGCAGCTGACCGAGGTGATCGCGCTGGCGCGACAGGCGAAGGTGCCGGTGAACGTCTCGCTGTCCTGCGTGTTCGGCTGCCCGATGGAGGGCGAAGTGCCGCTCGACGGCGTGCTGGGCTGGGTCGACCGCTTCGCCGCGCTGGGCGTGGCCGGTATCACCCTGTGCGACACCACCGGCATGGCCTATCCGACGCAGGTGCAGGAGGTCTGCGCGAGCGCGCTGGCGCGCTTCGAGGCGCTGGACTTCACCGCGCATTTCCACAACACCCGCGCCATGGGCCTGGTCAACACGGTGGCGGCGGTCGAGGCTGGCGTGCGCCGCTTCGACATGTCGCTGGGCGGCATCGGCGGCTGCCCCTATGCGCCCGGCGCGACCGGCAACGTCGCGACCGAGGACGTGATCCACATGCTGCAGTGCATGGGCTACGACACGGGCATGGACCTCGACGGCCTGATCGGCGCCGCGGCCCAGCTCGAAGCGCTGGTGCAGCACGAACTGCCGGCTCAGGTCTCCCGCGCCGGCCACCGCCTCACGCGCCATGCGCCGCCGGCGGATTTCAGCGAGATCGTCGAGCGCGCAAAGGCGCGTGGCGAAGGCAGAAAGGAGCCGCAAGCATGATCGACCATCTGGACCACCTGGTGCTGACCACCGCCGACGAGCCCGCCTGCGTGCGCTTCTACGTCGAGGTCATGGGCATGGCGCTCGAGACCTTCGGCGAGGGCCGCAAGGCCTTCCGTTTCGGCAACCAGAAGATCAACCTGCACCTGAAGGGCCACGAGTTCGAGCCCAAGGCGCAGGCGCCGATGCCCGGCGCGCTCGACCTCTGCTTTATCGCCGCCGTGCCGTTGGACGACGTGATCGCGCGCCTGCAAGAAAAGCAGGTACCCATCATCGAAGGCCCCGTGATGCGCACCGGTGCGACTTCGCGCATCCGCTCGGTCTATGTGCGCGACCCGGATCTCAACCTCATCGAGATCTCGGAGTTGAAGGCCTGAGCACCCGTACGCGTTTTTTTTTGAAAAGGAGACAAGACATGAAACTCGCCCCCCGTCTGCTCGCGGCCTGCGCCGCATTCGCCGTGATGGCCTCGCACGCCGACACCTTTCCCTCGAAACCCATCACCTTCATCGTCCCCACGGCGCCGGCCGGCTCCACCGACATCATGGCGCGCCTGGTCGGCGATCCACTGTCGCGTGCGCTCGGCCAGCCGGTGGTGGTCGACAACAAGCCGGGCGCCAGCGGCAACATCGGTACCGAGACCGTGGCTCGCGCCGCGCCCGATGGCTACACGCTGCTCATGCAGTACTCCGGCTACCACGTGGGCAACCCCGCGCTGTTCCAGCAGATCAAGTGGAACCCGACCAAGGACTTCGTGCCGGTCGCGCTGGTGATGCGCGCGCCGCACGTGGTGGCGGTCAGCGGCAAGCTGCCGGTCAACTCGATGAAGGAGCTGATCGAATACGGCAAGAAGAAGGGCGACGGCGGCCTCAACTACGCCTCCTCCGGCAACGGCTCGATCCAGCACATCGCGGGCGAGCTGCTGTCGCGCCAGGCGAAGCAGCCGATGACCCATGTGCCCTACAAGGGCTCGGGCCCGGCAATCAACGACCTGATCGCGGGCAACGTCGACATGTTCATCACCACGCCGCCCTCGGTGATCGGCCACATCGCGAGCGGCAAGCTCAAGGCGCTGGCCTATACGGGGACCCAGCGGCACCCGTCGATGCCCAACGTGCCGACGTCGGCCGAGGCCGGGCTGCCCGGCTACGAGGTGGATTCGTGGTTCGCGGTCTTCGCGCCGGCGAAGACACCGCCGGAAATCGTCGCCAAGCTGAGTGGCGAAATCCGCAAGATCGTCGAGAGCGAGAGCTTCCGCAAGAAGGTGGATGACCAGGGCGCCTTCGCCGTCTACATGGACCCGCCCGCGCTGGGCAAGTTCGTGGACCAGGAACTGGTGAAATGGTCGAAGGTGATCAAGGCGGCCGACATCAAGGCCGACTAGAGACTCAGGCGGCGCTGCGGCCGCCGATGATCAGAGGGCGGCGCCGGCTTCGGCGATGAACTTCAGCAGGTCGTGGTAGCCGGGGCCGAATTCCTGCGTGTCCACGCCGGCCAGCAGTTGCAGGCTCTTGGCCCGCGCCGTGCCGTCGATGCCGCGGGTGGAGCGCACGCTCAGTTCGGGATTGGCGTTGCCCTCGTCACGCTCGGACTCGCACACCACCACGATAGCGCCCGCGCACATCGCCAGGTCACCGCGCCGGAACAGGCGGCGCGCATCGGCCGGCCGGAAAACCAGGCGGGGCGCGCGGCGCGGGGCGGTGGCGGGCGATTGTGCGAAGGTGATCTTGGCCATGGAAGTGCTTGTGGAACGAAGCGGTGATGTGATGGCGCCAATGGTCTCGCAAAAAATGGTGGGAGAGGAGATTCCCGTAGACGGGAAGGTCACCAAACTGTGGCATTAGTCGCCACGGGGTGCAACAAATCATCCGGCATAAGGCTGAAGGATTAATCGTAAGTTCTCATTCAGGAGCAGACGTACGACGCCGCCAGCCGCGGATCGCCGCCGGTCAGCGTGGCCTTGGTCGGATACAGGCAGAGCGGTCGCGAACTGGCCGGCGAGGTGCCGGTGGCCGGCGCCGAGACGTCGATGCGCTCGGGCGAGTTGCCGCTTTCAACCCACAGCGTCAGCGCCAGGTAGAGCTGGGCGTTGGTCGGCAGCGGCGGGTTCGCGGCCGGATTGGTGGTGCCGTTGCTGAAGCCGTGGGCCATGCCCGGCACCAGGAAAAGGCGGTAATAGTTGCGCACCACCGCATCGCCGCCCGCTCGGGACGCCAGGCGTGTGTAGTAGTTCACGGTGCCCTGCGGCGGGATCAGCGTGTCGGCGAGCCCGTGGTAGACCAGCATCTTGCCGCCGCGCGCGGCGAAGCGGTCGATGTTCGGGTCGTCGGTGTTGATGTTGGCGAAGGCGGCCTGCAGGGCGATGCCCTGGTCGAAGGCGTTGGAAAGGTTCGCGTACGACAGCGTCGTCCATCGGTTGATGCCGTTGCCCGTCGCGTTGATGAAGGAGGGCGTGGCCCAGGTCGGGTCCTGCAGTTCCAGCGCCACCATGTCGGTCGCGATGGTGAAGGGCGTCGTGCCGCCCAGCCCCGTCAGGCTGGTGCCGCGCGCCAGCCCGTACCAGCGCTGGTTGGCCGACGTGGCAGGCGAGGTCGCGAAGCCGTTGTCCGCCGAGGGGGAGGGCACCGAGCCGTTGCTGGTCTGGCCGTACCAGATCTTGTTCATCGCCAGGGCCTGGGCGGCCGTGACGCAGCTGCCGGCCGGCCCGGCGCCCCCGCTGCTCGGGCACAGCACGGCGGCGTCCAGCTGCGGGTCGTAGCGGCATTGCGAGGGGTCGGGGATGTAGCCCAGGTGCTGGCTGTTCACCACGTCGCAGGCGTTGATGGCGGCATTGCCCATCAGCGTCAGCTGGGCTGCCGTCAGCGGCACGCCGCCCAGGTCGCGCTGGTAGACGATCTGCGGGTACAGCTCGGCGGTGATGAACTTCGTCCAGTTAATGGCCGGCGCGCCGGCCAGGATGCCGTCGAAGTCGGCTGGGTTCGCCTGCGCCTCCATGTGGCCCTGGCGGCCGCCGGTGGAGAAGCCGTTCCAGTAGGAGAAGCGGGGCGCGGTGCCGTAGAAGGCGGTCGCCAGCGCCTTGGTCTTGACGGCCATCTCGTGGATGCCGCGCTGCGCGAAGTCGTTCCATAGCGCCGTGTTCACCGTGCCGTCGGGCTTCATCGCGAAGGAGCCGCCGTTGGCGGTGTTGGCATGGCCGGTGTCGGTGCTGGCCGAGACCGCGCCTTCCACCATGGCGGCGTCTGCCGGCGCGCCGGCGCTGCCGCCCGTGAGGCCGGCCAGCGCCGTCAGCGAGGTGTGCACGCCGCCGGCCCAGCCGCCGCCGCCCTTCACATGCACGCGGCCGTTCCACTTCGCCTCGCCGGGCAGCCAGACCTCGATGCCGATGCCGGGCGAGGTCGAGGGCGCGTCCGTCGGGCCCGGGTTGCCCGGTCCCACCAGCAGCTTCACCACGCAGAGGTCGGTGGTGGCGGTGGGCGTGGAGGGCGTCGGGGCGCCCGTCAGCAGCAGCGGATCGCCGGTCTTGAAGGACTTGACCAGCAGCACGCTGGTGTTGGCGTCGGGCTTGAAGCCGGATTTGATCGAGTCGTCGCAGCCAAGCCGGGTCTGGCCCGGTGGCGGCAGAACCACGCCGCGCCTCCATGCCCGCCACCGCCGCCACCGCAGGCAGCGAGCCGCCGGCCGCCGCGATGCAGGCCACGCGGGCCCATGTCTTCATCCATGTCTCGAACCGGCAGTCTTTACGCATGACGTCCCCCGTTTGTCCTCGGCTGTCCGCCGTGGCCGGCGGCTGAGCGCCAAGGCGTCATGCGCCGCGAGCGGCGTGCGATGAGTAGGACGGTGCCGCCGGCTGGCGAGCGGCGGCAGCCTACAGACCGGAATGTCGGGTGTGAGGCGATCCGGTCGGAGCGACAATGACGCCGGCACAACGAGAGGACGACCGGATGAGCAAGGACATCGCGCAGATCGCTGCCTGGTTGCAACCGCAGGAGATCCTGTTTGACGTTGACGTCCGGGACCGGCCTCATGCGCTCGAGGTCGCGGCGGAGGCAATCTGCCGCGCTCGGGGGCTCGACCCGGCGCCGGTCGTTCGCGCGCTGTGGCGGCGCGAGCAGGCAGGCACCACCGCACTCGGCGACGGATTCGCGATTCCGCACGCCTGCATCGGCGGTATCTCACAGCCGACCACCCTGTTCATCCGCACCCGCCGCGCCATCGCCTTCCATGCGCCGGACGGCAAGCCGGTCTCGCAGCTGCTGGCCATCATGGTCCCGGAGGAGGGCGCCAGGGACGATCATCTGCAGTTGCTCGCGCTGGTCGCCCGGCTCTTCACCGACCACAGCTTTCGGGCGCAGCTCGACGGCGCGCCGGACGCGGCGGCTGCTGCGGAAGTGTTCCGGGCCGGGATCGCGCGCGTGGCGGCCGCTTAGCCCTAGCGTGACCGGCGCCGGGCCTCGCCAGGTGGGCCACTAGAATTCGCTCGTCTTCGACTGCAAAGGATATCCGGCGTGAGATGGTGGTTCGCGTGCTTCGGTCTGGTGGGCGCCAGCGTCGCGGCCGAGGCCGCGTGGTTCACTGTCACCGGCAATCCTGAAGATTCGTTGGTGAACACGGTCCAGGTCGATCCGGTGGCGATCAAGGTCACGGGCGAGCGCAGGATCATGAACCTGCGCGTGAGCCGTTCGCAGGACCGCGCCAACTGGGAGGGCGTGCCCTACCGTTCGTACGATGCCCGCGTCGCCTTCGATTGCCGGGCAAAGAAGGGCGAGTACCTGTTCGCGCGCTTCTACATGGCACCTCTGTGGCAGGGCGAGGCGCACAAGACCACCGATTATTCGGAGAAGCCGCGGCCGATGCGATTTCTCAGCATCGAACCCAATCCCGCCGATCGCATCATCCGCGCAGCCTGCCACGCCAGCGGCCAGTAGCGGGGCTGCGCCTGGGGCGCGGCCTTACCGGCGCCAAGGCTCGCAGGGGCTTGGCACCCAGGGCGGCAGAATGGGCGCTCGCCATTCCCACGGAGCCGCACGCCATGCACGCACCCTCCCATCGCCCCCTGGTCCTCCGGCACGCCGAAGTCTTGCTCACCATGGATGCCGGGCGGCGCGAGATCGCTGACGGCGCGGTGGTGGTCGAAGGCCCGGCCATCGCCTGGGTCGGCGCCAGCGTCGAGCTGCCGGCCGCCTATGCCGAGGCCCTGCGCGACGGCCGCGCCGATGCCGTCGACCTGCAGGGCCATGTGCTGATGCCGGGCCTGGTCAACACCCACCACCACATGTACCAGAGCCTCACCCGCGCCGTGCCCGAGGCGCAGGACGCCGAGCTCTTCGGCTGGCTCACGAATCTCTACCAGCTCTGGGCCCGCCTCACGCCCGAGATGATCCGCGTCTCTACCCAGACGGCGATGGCCGAGCTGATGCTCTCGGGCTGCACCACGACCAGCGACCATCTCTACCTGTTCCCCAACGGCGCGCGGCTCGACGACTCGATCGAAGCGGCCGAGGCAATGGGCATGCGTTTCCATGCCGCGCGCGGCAGCATGAGTGTGGGCAGGAGCCAGGGCGGGCTGCCGCCCGACGAGCTGGTGGAAAGCGAGCCCGCGATCCTGGCCGACAGCGAGCGCCTGATCGACCGCTGGCACGATGCGAGCCGGCATTCGATGCGCCGCATCGTGCTCGCGCCCTGTTCGCCCTTCTCGGTCTCGCGCGAGTTGATGCGCGACTCGGCCGTGCTGGCGCGCGAGCGCGGCGTCTCGCTGCACACGCACCTGGCGGAGAACGACAACGACGTCGCCTACTCGCGCGAGAAGTTCGGCATGACGCCGGCCGAGTACGCGGAGGACCTGGGCTGGGTAGGGCGCGATGTCTGGCACGCGCACTGCGTCAAGCTGGACGAGGCCGGCATTGCCCTCTTCGGCCGCACCGGCACCGGGGTGGCGCATTGCCCCTGCTCCAACATGCGGCTGGCCTCGGGCATTGCGCCCGTCGGTGCCATGCGCCGCGCCGGCGTGCCGGTGGGCCTGGGCGTGGACGGCAGCGCCTCCAACGACGGCGCTCACTTGCTCGGCGAGGCGCGCCAGGCCCTGCTGCTGCAGCGCGTGGGTTACGGCCCCGCGGCGATGACGGCGCGCGAGGCGCTGGAGATTGCCACCTTGGGCGGCGCGCGCGTGCTGGGGCGCGACGACATCGGCGCGCTGGCGCCGGGCATGTCGGCGGACCTCGTGGCCTTCGATCTGCGCGGCGTGGCCCACGCCGGAGCCTGGCACGACCTGGTGGCCGCGCTGGTGTTCTGCCAGCCTGGCAATGTGGCGCTGAGCGTGATCAACGGGCGGGTGGCAATCCGCGACGGGGTCTTGCAGGACGTGGAACTGCCGCCGCTATTGGCGCGGCATCGCGCGCTGGCGCGCAGCCTGTACGAAGGGGCGCGGCATTCGCACCTGCACGCCGGGTGACCGGGTGAGCGCTCAGGCCACGCGCCTGAGCGCCGCCAGGACCTCGGCCGCCGGCGGCAGCTCGCTGGTGCGCCAGACCAACCGGGCCTGGCGATCGAACACATAAACCTGGCCGGTGTGGCGGTCGCCCGCGGCCACGCCGCCCCTGAAGTGCGAGAGCATCAGGTCGAGCGCCGCCGGGGCGGGCGCAGCCGCGCTCCATACACGCCCGGCGCCGAAACGCCGCAGCCAGGCGCTGAGGGCGGCGGGGTCGTCGGCCAGCGGGTCGATGCTCAGCGACAGCAGGCGCGTCGCATCGCGCTCGGCCGTCAAGGCGGCCTGCAGCGCCGCGAACAGGGCGCCCTGGATCGGGCAGACCGTGCTGCAGCCGGTGAACATCAACTGGACGGCGGTGGGGGTGCCGCGCAGTTGCGCGGCGAGTGTCGGCGCGGCGCCGTCGTGGCGCCGCAGCGGCAAGGCGGGTGCCGTCACGGCCGGCATCACCGGGCCCACGGCGGCGTCGGCGCGGGCGGCCGGCAGCACCCCCAGCCACGCCAGGGCGCCGGCGGCCAGCAGGTGCCGGCGCCCGTGGGATGCCGGCCGGGACGGGACGAGGGAACAATGCGCGCTCATTCGGCAGGCCCCCGCGTCAGGTAGTCCCACAAGGCCGCGCACTGGGCATCGTCGGCATCGAAGCGCGGCATGGCGCGGGGCAGCACGATGTGGGCCGGATCGACGCCGGTGCGCAGCGTGCGGCAGAAGGACGACTGCTCGTACGCGATGGGCGGCCCGCCCCGGCGCGCGCGGGCTTCGCGCAGCTGGCGCCGGTCCAGTTGCGGCGCGAAATCGGAGGCCGCGGTGGTGGACTTGCCAGGGCCGCTGTGGCACTGAATGCAGCGCGTCGCCACGACCGGCAGCGGCGTGCTGTGCCCGGACAGCGTGCCGGCGAGCGGCTCGGTGCCGTCGAACAGGCGCGCACCGCGCGCCACCGAGGCCGGCACGGCGGCTTCGCGCGACCGGTCCGATGCGAGGCACGCGGGCAGTGCGGTTGCGAGCGCCAGCGCCATCGGGAGCCCTAGCTTGCAAAGCGCGCCGGCCACTACCGGATGTTGATCGTGCGCGCCACGCTGGGCACGCCACCGGCGTCCAGCGCGAACAGCATGTAGTTGCCCGGCAGCACCACGCCGCGATCGGCCGGAATGCCCAACTGGTAGTTGCCTGTCGTGCCGGTGAAGGACAGCGGGATGCGGCGCTGGTCGGTGTTGACCGAGTGGGTGGCCGAAGCCATGCGCATCAGCGCGAAGCTGGCCGCCGCGCGGTCGGTCGTCACGGCGATCTGGCTGCCCCACGTGGCGCTGGCCGGCGCGGCCGTGATGGCCGGGCGAGGCGCCGGCGAACCATCGGGCGCCAGCAGATAGGGTGGCGTGTAGATCTCTGCGTCCGCGTGGTCGGCAGGACAGGCGCACAGCCCGCCGCCGCCGGCCAGCACCCGCCCGTCCAGCAGCAGAAGCGCGACGCTGTGGTAGTTGCGCGGCTTCTGCATCGGCGGCAGGGTGATGAAGCTTTCGAACACCGGGCTCCACAGCTCGGCGGCCAGCACGCTGTAGGAGTCGGAGAAGGGCACCGGCTGCGTCTGGCCGCCCATCACGAACACCTCGCCGTTGGGCAGCACCACGCTGTTGACGAAGGTGCGGCCATAGGCCATGGGCGAGACCTTGCGCACCGTAGGCGGATTCGGCGGGCCCGCACCGATGTCGATGACGTAGGCGGTGTTGAAGGCGTTGCCGCTGTCGTGGTTGGGCGCACCGCCGAGCTTGAGGATCTTGTTGACGTCGTACATCACCGCGCTGGCAGTCATGGCGTAGGGGTCGTCGCTGCGCAAGCCCGCCTGCAGGATGGCGCCGCTGCCGCGCGTGTCGATCCAGTGCATCGCGGCGGCGGGGCCCGCGTGGAACACCCAGCCACCGGCGGCGCCGAACAGCCACATGTGGTTGTCGCCGCGGTAGACCCCGGCCGCATCCGGGCCGGCCAGCGGCGGGTTCGAGACATTGCTCGCGTCCGGCATGTGGGCCGGTACGCCGGCCAATGTGCGCCAGGTCCTGGTGCTGGCCGACCATACCTCGCCGTTCTTGCCACCCTGCCCGCCGTTCCATGAACCGCCGACGGTGAACACGGAGCCGTCGGACATCGTCGTGCTGGACTGGTAGGCACGCGGAATCCCGAGCTTCGCTCCCGTCGCCCAGCCGCCGAGTGCGGGGTCGTAGATCGAGGTCATCGCCGCATCGCTGCCGCCGCTGACCAGCACGCTGCCGTCGGCCAGCATGCTGAGGCCGGGGCAGAACATCTGGTGGCCCGTTGCCGTGACCGTCAGCGGGCCCGAAGTTCGCGTGGCGGGGTCGAACACCGAGGTGTAGGTGTAGGCCTCGCTGCTGCTCGTGCTGAAGCTGGTGGGCGAGCGGGCCGCCCACAGCAGCAGCTTGCCGTCCGGCAGGTTGGCGGCCGACGCGGGCACGAGCGGAAGCGCGATCGGATCGGACCAGGGCTTGACGGCTGCGGTGGACTGCGCCGCGGTGTAGCCGGCGGCCGTGAAGCGGTACTCGTTGGCTGTCAGCCACTTCCCCTTGAATCGGGAGCGCAGCCGGACCACGAACTCCGCACCGTTGATGGGCAGGTTCGTCACCGTCAGCGTGGTTGCGCTGGTCACGGTGTCGACCACCGGTGTCGCCGAGGAGGTCGACTGGAGCGTGAAGCCGTACTGATTGGCGCCGGTGTTGGTCCAGATGAAGGTCGCGCTGCGGCTGGCGAACTTGGTGCCGGGCGTCGGACTGATCAGGATTGCCGGCTGCCCCTCCGGTGGCGCCGGCTTGTTGCTCGACGCGGACGTGCTCAGGGTCCTGTCGGTGACCTGCGCTCTGCCGCCGCCTCCGTCCTCGCCGCCGCACCAACCCAGGAACACCATGGACGCACAGGCGAGCCCGGGCAAGGCCCGCGCGGATGGAACGCTGGTCATCGCTCCCCCTTTTTTATTGCCACCGAGGTGTGCGGAGCTTAGTCCTCGCGCGCGCAAGAAACAATAAGAAAGTATTCAAAAAACGCGAAACCCAGCGCCAGGGTGCGCGGGCCGTGACTACTCGCAGAGCCGCCGAATCTCCGGCGGGATCGGCACCGCGCGGATGCCGCCGCCCTCGCGCTTGGCCGCGAAGATGCGCACCTCCTCGCATTCAAGGATCAGGTCCTCGCCGCGCTTCACGCGGTAGGTCTGCAGGAAGCTCTTGTCGCGCCACTCGGGGATCGCCACCGCGATCGTGAGCGTGTCGCCGTAGCTCGCGCTCTTGACGAAGCGGGTGTGGGTGTCGACCAGCGGCGTGCCGATCACGCCCAGCGTTTGCGCCGTCTCCTCCCAGCGCGGCACGCCGCGCTCGGCGAAGAAGTGGCGCGAAGCCGCGTCGATCCAGCGGAAGAAATTGGGAAACCAGACGATGCCGGCAGGATCGCAGTCGCCGAATTCGACGCGGACGGTGTAGGTGACTTGTGGGCTCATTCAGTGATCAATCCGCAAGGATTTTTCTTTCCCGAATGATGGCGCCGAAGCGCGCCGAGTCCGCCATGGCGCGGTCGTGGAAGGCCGCCGGCGTGCCCGGCACCGCTTCGCCGCCCAGGTTGGCAATGCGCTCCTTCACCGCCGGCGTCGCCAGGATGCGGTTGATCTCGGTGTTGAGCCGGGTCACGACCTCGGGCGGCGTGCGCGCCGGCGCGTAGAAGCCGAACACCGTGTCGGCGTCGAAGCCCTTGAGCCCAGCCTCGTCGAGCGTGGGCACCTCCGGGAACAGCGGCGAGCGCTTCGGGCTGCCCACGGCCAGCAGGCGCAGCTTGCCCGCGCGCACCTGGTTCAGGCCGATGCCCGGATCGAAGGAGAAGTCGATCTGGCCGGCGAGCAGGTCCTGCAGCGCGGGCGCCGCGCCGCGGTAGGGCACATGCACCGCGAACAGGCCGGTCTGGCTCTTGAACATCTCGCCGGCCAGGTGCGGCGAGCTGCCGGTGCCGGGCGAGCCGAAGGACAGCTTGCCCGGGCGCTCCTTCACATAGGCGATGAAGTCCTTGACGTTCTGCGGCGGCAGCGAGGGCTTGGTCACCAGGAACACGAGGATGCGCGCCGCGGCGGCCACTGGGATCAGGTCCTTGGTGGGGTCGAAGGGCATCTTCGGGTACAGGTGCGGATTCACCGAAACCATGCCACCCGAGCTCATCAGCAGCGTGTAGCCGTCCGGCACCGCGCGCGCCACGTTCTCGCCGCCGATGTTGCCGTTGGCGCCGCCGCGGTTCTCGATCAGCACCGGCTGGCCCAGGGCGTCCTGCAGCGGCTGGGAGATCGCGCGCGCGATGGTGTCGGCCGCGCCGCCGGGCGGGAAATTCACCACCACCTTGATGGGCTTGCTGGGCCAGTTGCTGCCTTGCGCCTGGGCGGCCGGCACCACGGCGGCGCCCAGCGCCAGCGCCAGCAATGCGCGGCGCAATGGGATCGCGTGGCGGGGTCTTGTCGTTGTCATCGCGGGTCTCCTTCTCGTTGGTTCATGGGGTGGCGGCGGGCCGGCGCTTCATCCAGCGGATCGGCTGGGCCACGACGGGCCGCGCCGGCGCGCCGTGCTGCACGAGCGCGGCGTCGAGCGCCTTGCCGGCGTCGTCGGCCAGCGCGGCCTGCCGGGCCGAGGCGATGGCCTCGGCGCGCGCCGCGGCGGAGGCGCCGGGCAGCTCGGCCAGGTGGCCGATCACGTGCAGCAGGTTCTGCTTGCCGCGCTCGTTGGTGCTTCCGTAGCCCTTGATGAGCCGGCCGCACAGCGCGATCTCGTGGCCCAGGCGCCAGCCGCTGCGCGTGCCCTGCAGCACGGCGGCGAGCCAGCGCCCGATCAGCGCCTGCTCTTCGGCGAAGCGGCTGCCGCGCCGGCGCAGCCAGCGCAGCGAGGCCAGCAGCCGCAGCGAGGCCATGCCGAAGACCGCGTGGCTGCCGACCTTCAGCGGCAGGGCCCAGGGCGCCTTGCGGCGCCGGTCCCAGGCCGTGAGGCGATGGGCCAAGGATTGCGGCAGCAGCGCCGCGAACTCGGGCGTGCCCGGCTTGAAGTGGTCGTAGACCTTGACGATGTCTTCGTCCCCGGCCCGCACCTCGCGCCGCACGCGCGCAGTGCGGCTCTTGCGGCTCTTGAGCTCGGCCACCCGCACGATGTCGTCGAAGGCCATCCACAGCGCGAGCCAGCGCGCCATCTCGTGGGTGATGGCAAAGCCGTGGGCACCGGCAGGGTCGGCCGCGCGCTCGGCTGCCAGCACCTGCTGCAGGCGCTCGATGTAGAGCTGCGCGTACGCGGCGTCCTGGTAGTCGAGCACGCGGGCGTAGCCCAGCGCCAGCAGGCCCTGCACCTGCGGCGGGAACAGCTGCGCGACCGCGGCCGGCAGCGCGTGCGCCGCGGGCTCGTCCGGCCCGGTGGTGGCCAGCAGCCGGCTCACCATCGCGGCCTGCTCGCGCGGCGCGCGCACGATCTCGAAGGCCTGCGCGAAGCCGCGCAGGCTGGCCGCGGCCATCTTGCCGGCCTGGTCGGGCGCCTTGCCGCCGCGCACCACGTGCTCGTAGGCCTCGCGCGGGAAGGGAAACAGCCCGCTGCCCGCGACCGCGCCCAGCATCACGGCGCTGACCACCGTGCCGGCGTCGCGCGCCACCGTGCCCATGTCGAACACGTGATGCTCGCGGCTGAAGGCCTTGATCACGTCCAGCAGCCTGTCGCTGTCGGCGCGGCCATCGCCCAGCTGCATGCGCTCGGCCGTGGTCAGCGTGCGCCCCGAGGAGCTGATGACGAGGGTTCGCGCCGGGGCGCTCATGCCGTTGCCGATCTGCCGCGCGGTCTCCAGCAGCTCGGAGGAGACGATCGCATCCAGCGCCCCCGGCACCGGGCTCAGGCTGAACACCGGCCGCCGGCCGCCGAGCTCGGCCTGCGGCACCGGGAACACCTCGATGTAGTAGGTGGTCGCGCCGGTGCGCTGCGCCACGCCGGGGATGGACGTGCTCTGCGCAGCGTAGCCCGCGTGGCGGGCCACCTCGACGAGCCATTCGGTGAGCACCCCTCCGCCTTCGCCGCCGAGGGCGCAGACGAGCAGGGTGATGGGTTGTGTCGTAGGGATGTTCATCGTGGGAATCAGCAATTCATTTCCAGGACGCGGTGCTGCGCCCTTCGCGTACGCATGTCCGGTCCCCGCAGCCTAGGCGGGTTGCAACGCTCGCACCACCGCGCCGCGCAGCGAATGGACCAGACGCTCGTACCACTTCGGGTTCTGCACCACCTCGGCCCGATAGAAGCTGGGGCACAAGGTGGCCGCATGCGCATTGGCGCCGCACAGCCCGCAGCCCACGCAGCCGTCGATCACCACCGCGACCGGGTCGACCTTCAGCGGATCGGGGTTGTCCTTGATCGTGAGCGTGGGGCAGCCCGACAGCCGGATGCAGGCGTGGTCGCCGTTGCACACGTCCTCGTCCACGCCGTACTTCACCCGCACCACGCGTTCGCCCCGCTTGAGCAGGCCGGCGATCCAGGGCTTGATGCGGCGCTGCCGCTCCAGCTGGCATTCGCCTTCGGCCACGATCACCTTCAGCCCGTTGAAATCGGTGGTGAAGGCCTCGTTGAGCGTGGCGCGCATCTTGTCGACGTGGTAGGTATGCACCGTGCGCAGCCACTGCACGCCCAGGCCCTTGAGCGTCGACTCGATGGTGGTGTTCTTGTCGACCAGGCTCTGCTGCTTGTCGACCGCGCGCTCCTTCAGCTCCTCGTCGGGGCTGGAGATGATGTCCTGCGTGCCGGTGGCCGAGGTGTAGCCGTTCTTGAAGATCAACAGCACCGCATCGTCACCGTTGAAGAGCGCGCTCTGCACGCCGGTGAGCAAGCCGTTGTGCCAGAAGCCGCCGTCGCCCATGATCGACAGCGCCCTGCGCTGCATCATCGGCGACACGCCCGCGCGGCTCGCCAGGCTCATGCCGTAGCCCAGGATCGAGTGGCCCATGGAGAAGGGCTCGAAGGTGCCGAAGGCATGGCAGCCGATGTCGGCCGCGATGTGCACCGGCCCGCTGTCCTGCTGCGCCAGCTTGAGCGCCGCGAACACCGGGCGCTCGGGGCAGCCGATGCAGAAGCTGGGCGGCCGCGCCGGCAGCGGCGCATCCAGCTTCGCGGCCACTGCGGCGCGGCGCTCGCGGTTGCCGGCGAGCCAGCCTTGCGCCGAGTCCTGCGCATGCTGCGGCAGGTAGCGCTCTGCAAACTTCGAAAGACCGCCCGCCAGCACCTCGACGCCCAGTTCGCCCGCGGGCGGCAGCATGTCGCAGCCGTGCAGCGGCGTCTGGATGTCGCGCCGGCGCAAGAGCGTCGCAATCTCCTGCTCGATGTACTCGGGCTGGCCTTCCTCCACCACCAGCACCGCGCGCTTGCCCACGCAGAAGTCGGCGACCTGCTCCGGCACCAGCGGGTAGGTGACGTTGAGCACCAGCAGGGGGATGTCGGTTGCGCCGAAGGCATCGGCGAGGCCCAGCTGCTGCAGGCTGCGGATCAGCGCGTTGTAAAGGCCGCCCTGGACGACCAGCCCCAGGTCCTCATGCTTGCCCGGGATCAGCTCGTTCAGCCCGTGCTCGGCGATGTAGCGCCGCGCAGCCGGGATGCGTTCCTCCCCCTTGAGCTTCTCGTGCCGGAAGGTCACCGGCGGATGCGCGAGCCGCATGTAGTCGAAGCCGGCCGGCTCCTCCATCAGCGCGCGGGTGGAGACCGGCGGCGGCAGGTTGTCCCGGCATTCGAAGCTGCCGCGCACATGGCAGGTGCGGATGCGCAGCTCCATCATGCAGGGCATGCTGGAGGTCTCCGAGAGGCGGAAGCCGTGCTCCACCATGTCGACCATCCGGCCCAGCTCGGGCCGCGGATCGAGCAGGCACATGCCGGACTTCAGCGCATAGGCGTGCGTGCGCTCCTGGATCACGCTGGCGCCTTCGCCGTAGTCCTCGCCCACCACGATCAGCACACCGCCTTTCACGCCCGGCGAGGAGAGGTTGGACAGCGCATCGGCCGCCACGTTGGTGCCGACGATCGACTTCCAGGTGACGGCGCCGCGCAGCGGATAGTGGATCGAGGCGCCGAGCATGGCCGCGGCCGAAGCCTCGTTGGAGCAGGCCTCCACATGCACGCCCAGCTCGTCCATGTAGGGCTTGGCCTGCACCATCACGTCGAGCAGGTGCGAGACCGGCGCGCCCTGGTAGCCGCCCACGTAGGCCACACCCGACTGCAGCAGGCCCTTGGTGATGGCGAGGATGCCCTCGCCGTGAAAGGTGTCGCCGGCACCGAGGCGCAGGGCCTCGATCTCCTTGCTGAATGAAACTTCCAAGACGCTTTCTCTCTGTTTACTTCGTGGGGGGCTGGCCCGGGAAACGGGCCAGGTAATAGGCGAGGGTGTCCAGGTCCTCGTTCGGGATGCGGCCGACCGCCTCGGCCATGGCCATCGTGTAGCCCACGCGCTTGCCGGCCTTGAACTCGTGCAGCGTCATCTGCAGGTAGTCCTCGCGCTGGCCGCCGATGCGCGGCACCTGCTGGCCGCCGCTGAAATCGGTGCCGTGGCAGAACACGCACTTGTGCTCCTGCGCCAGCGCCTGGCCCTTCTTCATGCGCGCGGCATCGAGCGGCGCCGAAGGCGCCGGCGCGGGCACCGGCGGCAGCGTGGCGATGAAGTCCGAGAAGCCGCGCAGGTCCTCGTCCTTCATGCCCTTGGCCACCGCGCTCATCGCCTCGTTGGCGCGCCGCCCCTCACGGAACAGGAAGAGCTGCGTGATTGCGTAGAAGGAATGCTGGCCTGCCAGCACCGGCGTGTTCGGCATCTCGCTGCGTCCGTTGGCGCCGTGGCAGGCCGCGCACAGCTGGGCGAAGCGCTGCGCATGCGCGCCCGCGCCGCCCTGGCCCTGCGAAGCCTTGCCGCCCTGGGCGCCGGCCGGCGTCGCGAGCCCGAAGCACGCTGCCGCCGCCGTGATCCATGCGAATGCGCGTGCTCCCCTCGTCATTTGCCGTAGCTGATGCGGTAGATGGCGCCTGCGTGGTCGTCGCTCACCAGCAGCGAGCCGTCCTTCAGGATCAGGAAGTCGACCGGGCGGCCGAGGTAGCTGTTGTTCTCGACGAAGCCGGTCATGAAGGGCTCGACCTTCGCGCCGCCCTTGCCGTCGGGCCAGGCGACGGACACGTCGGCGTACTTGTTGGTGCGGTTCCACGGGCCGTGGCGGGCGATGAACATCGCGCCCTGGTACTTGGCCGGGAACATCTTGCCCGTGTAGAACTTCAGGCCCAGCGAGCCTGCGTGCGGGCCGAGAAATGCGGCAGGCTTCTGGAAGTCGCTGCACGACTTGCCCCAGCCGAATTCCGGGTCGGGGATGTTGCCCTGGTGGCAGTAGGGGTAGCCGAAGTGCTGGTTCGGGCCGGTGACGACGTTGAGCTCGTCGTTCGGGATCTCCTCGCTGAGCCAGTCGCGGCCGTTGTCGGTGAACCAGAGGCGGTCGGTCTTGGGATCGAAGTCGAAGCCCACCGTGTTGCGCACGCCGCTGGCGATGGTCTCCATGCCGCTGCCGTCGAGGTTCATGCGGTAGATCTTGGCGTACTCGCCGGGGTCGCAGATGTTGCAGGGCGCGCCGATCGGGAAGTAGAGCTTGTCCTTGTGGATGCGGATGAACTTCCAGCTGTGGTCCTCGCCGCCGGGCAGCTTGTCGTAGAGCACCGTCGGCTGGCCGGGGTTGTCGAGCTTCGAGTCGATGTTGTCGTAGCGCAGGATCTGCTTGTGCGTGGCCAGGTAGAGGCTGCCCTTGTGGTAGTCGATGCCGGTGGCCTTCTCCATCTTGTCGATGATGGTCTTGACCTCGCGCGTGTTGCCCTTGGGGCTGACCGCGTAGACCTTGTTGGCGACGAACAGCGTGCTGACGAACACCGTGTCGCCGGGCCCCTGGCGCAGCTCGCGCGCATCGAGCACGCCCGAGACCCAGGTCTCCACCTTGAAGCCGGGCGGCAGCTTGAACTTGGCGGTGGGCAGCTTGTCGGCCGCGGTCGGGATCGGGAAGGCCGGCACCGGCGCCATGCGCTGGGCGGCTTCGGTCTTGGGGCGGCCCTTGGCCCAGCCGGGTTCTTCGGCGGGCGGCTGCTGGGCGGATGCGGCCGTGGCGGCGCACAGCAGGGCGGCGAGCGTGGCATGCAGGCGGAACTGGGGCATGGCTGTCTCCTTCTTGGTTGTGCGGCAGCCGCGGGGGGCATGCATAGCGCCATCCGCGCCGCCGGTTGGCAGTGTGCGAGCCGCAGCCCCGGGTATCAATAAAATAATCGTGCTATCCGACATGAATGCCATGCATATAGACACCATCGACCTGAACCTGCTGCGCCTGTTCGACGCCGTCTACCGCGCGCGCAGCGTGAGCCGCGCGGCCGATGCGCTGGGCCTCACCCAGCCGGCCGCCAGCCATGGCCTGGGCCGCCTGCGGCTGTTGTTGCAGGACGCGCTCTTCACCCGCGCGCCGGGCGGCGTGGCGCCCACGCCGCGCGCCGAGCGGCTGGCCGCCGCGGTGCAGTCGGCGCTGGGCACGCTGGAGGAGGCGCTCAGCGAGCCCGACCGCTTCGAGCCCACGGCCTCGCGCAAGACCTTCCGCATCCACATGAGCGACATCGGCGAGGGCCGTTTCCTGCCGGCGCTGATGGCGCGCCTGGGCGCGCTGGCGCCCGGGGTGCGGCTGGAAACCCTGCCGCTGGCGCTCGACGAGATCGCGACCGCGCTCGACAGCGGCCGCGTCGACTTCGCCTTCGGCTTCCTGCCCAAGGTGAGCGACACGCAGCGCATCCTCCTGCTCAAGGACCGCTACATCGTGCTGCTGCGCAAGGGCCATCCCTTCACGCGCGGGCGGCGCAGCGGCCAGGCGCTGCTGGAGTCGCTGCAGAAGCTGGAGTACGTGGCGGTGCGCACGCACGCGGAGACGCTGCGCATCCTGCAGCTGCTCAACCTGGAGGATCGGGTGCGCCTGACCACCGAGCACTTCATGGTGCTGCCGGCCATCGTGCGCGCCACCGACCTGGCGGTGGTGATGCCGCGCAACATCGCGCGCGGCTTCGCGGAGGAGGGCGGCTACGCCATCGTGGAGCCGGCCTTT
The DNA here is from genome assembly GCF_010499245.1 of Variovorax sp. WS11. GTDB lineage: Bacteria > Pseudomonadota > Gammaproteobacteria > Burkholderiales > Burkholderiaceae_C > Variovorax. The sequence goes on along the minus strand of NZ_JAAGOW010000002.1, from coordinate 416,748 downwards.
CCGCTGCGCGACTTCGCGGTGTCGCTGCACTGGAGCAAGCGCTTCGAGGCGGATCCGGCGAACAGCTGGCTGCGGGGGGTGATCAGGGAGCTGTTTGCCGAGTCCCAGGCTGTGCTCACCGGCCGTTCCCGGTCAGCGCCCATTCGCCCGACGCGATCGGCGTGACCATCATCGACAGCGTGGTCTGCATGCGCCACTGCAGCATCTCGAGGCGCACTTGCGCCAGTTCTTCCTTGCCGATCTGAAGCGGGTGGGCTTCGCGGGGATCGCGCGCGAGGTCGAAGACTTCCATCGGCTTGCGGTCGAAGCTGTAGATGTACTTGCGCGACCCACGGCGTGCCGCCAGGAAGGTCCAGTCGATGCTGCTGGAGAAGAACAGCCTTCGATCCGCGTCCACGGGCTGCAACAGCGAGACGCCGGGCAACTGCGCGCCCTCGATGCGGTAGCCCAGCAGCTCGGCGATGGTCGGCAGGATGTCGACCTGCAGGCGCGCGCCCTTCACCACCCCCGGTACCAGTAGCGGCATCCCCGGCGCGTAGATAAGCGCCGGCACGTGCAGCCCCTCCTGGTAGAGCGCGTTGTAGGTCTGCCTGGCGTTGTGCTCGTCGAACATCTGGCCGTGGTCGCCGACGAACACGAACACCGTGTCTTCGAGCAGCCCCAGCGCGCGGTAGCCGTCCACCAGCTGCCGCAGAATGCCGTCGACATAGAGCAGGCAGTTGTAGTAGGCCTCGAGCTGAGGGTTGGAAACGCCCTCGAAGCGGATCTTCCGCCAGCTCGCAGGCGTGCGGAAATCGTGATGGCCCACGTTCGTCATGATCGCCGCGAAGAAGGGCCTCTGCGCCTGCCGCTGCGCCTGCGACCAATCCAGGATCGGCCGCACCATCGTCTCGTCGGCGATGCCGAAATAGGTGACCCGTTCGGCGCCGGGCCGGGTGAGCTCGATCTCGGTCTTCACCGTGTCGAAGCCGAAGGCGTCGATCATCTCGACGTCGTTCTGGAAGCGCAGGTCGGTGGGCGTGAAGAAGCCGGTCGCGTACCCGATGTCGCGCAGCGCCGAGGCGAGCGAACGCGCCTCGGGCTCGCGGCCGTGCGCCTGCACCCAGTCTGCGGTGCGCTCGTTCGCGAGCGGGTACTTGCCGCCCAGGATGGCCATCCAGGCCGCGGCCGTCCTGGGAATGACGGCGCTCATGTCCTCGATCAGCAGGCCCTGGTCGGCCAGCTCCTTCAGGAAGGGCGTGGTGGGCAGGCCGGGGTCGTGCAGCGTCGTGGACTTCGCGCGCACCGACTCCAGCATCACCAGCACCACGTTCCTGTCCCGGGCCTGCGGTGTGGGTCGGAGGATCAGATGGTCGTCATGCCAGGGTGGACGGCGGGAGCGCTCGAAGGCCTGCATCACGTCCTTACGCGCCTCGTCCCTGGGCGTGTGCCGCAGGCTCCTTGCCAGGTCGATCAGCTTGCTCTCTGCATGGCGCAGCAGCGGCAGCAGCAGCGGCGAGGGTGCAGGCAGGAAAAAGGCCAGCGACAGTGCGAGCGTGGCGGCGCCGATGGCGTTGCTGCGCATTCCGCGGGCCAGGGGCGCGCAGGCCAGTCTGCGCTCCCGCCATGCCCAGGCCACTGCCAGCAGGATGCCGCCGGCAATGGCGAGCAGGCCCAGCGGCGTGGTCTCCGAGCGGATCAGCGGCAGCATCTCCCGCAAGTGCGTCGCCGCGAAACGAAGCACCCGCAGGCTCGCGGGCTGGCCGGTGCTGAGCTCGTAGGCCAGGTCGATGCCCACCAGCGCGCACAGCAGCACCACCACGGCCTGCAGCACCCGCACGGCGGCAACTCGCGAGCGGGCCGGAACGAGCCGGATCGCCAGGCCTGCCGCCAGCACCCCGACAGCCAGCGAGATCGCGTCGCGCCACAGGCAGGCTGCCAAGCCCCACAGCTGACCCCAGGCTGTCCCGGACCAGAGCTGCAGCGCGTCCAGCCAGCTCGCGCTGGCCCGGGTCAAGCTCGCCGCGACGGCCAGCGCGACCATGAAGCCCGCCGCGATCGGCAGGCCCAGCCAGCGATGCCTGGGAAACGCCAGTTGCTGAATGACCAGCCCCGCCAGCAGGGCGAGCGCGAAGCGCAGCAGCGTGAAGGACCAGAGCCACTGGAGCAGCGCGGCGCTGCCGGAACCCGCGTAAGGCGCTGCGTGCAGGGCGCTCATCACCAGCAGCGTCTTGGCCAGCATCAGCCACACCGCGAGCGGCGCGAACACCCGCCAGGCCAAGGTCCAGGGATCTCGGCCCACCACGGGATCGCAGGCCATCGCGGCATTCGAGGAGTCCATCGCGCGTTCCTCCTCGGAAACGGGGACACGGGGACACGGGGACACGGGGTTTATGTCATCAATTTGTCAAACAAACATACCCCATCGGAAGGGGACTCGGATTGGTGGCTTCAGGGTTGACATTTCGAATGCGCTTCGCTTGCTTCTCGAGAGCTCGCCTTTGCAATTCCCGGCTCGTTCGAGCCGATGCACTCACGCCTCCTTCGCAAGCGCCCCTTCGATGTCGGCCGCCAGCGCGAGCAGCGCGCCGGAGAGCTCCTGCTCGACGCTTTGCACCGTCTCCGCGGTGGAGACGCTGAGGTTGAGCACATAGCGCGGCTGGGCCTCCCACCGCAGCGGCGCCGCGAGCGCGACCACCTCGGGCTGCCAGGCGGCGGCGCAGAAGCCGCGCTGCCAGACGCTCTGCATCGCGAGTTCGATCTCCTCGGCCAGCGCGGGCCACTGGCCCTTGCGGCGCTTCCTGAAGAGCGCGAGCAGCGCCTTGCGCTTGGGCTCGGGCGCGGCGGCGAGGTAGGCGCGCCCGAGCGAGGTGAGCTCCATCGGCACGCGCTGGCCCGACACCACGCTGCGCAGCGAGACGCGCCGGTTGTAGCGGATCGATTCGAGGTAGACCATCTCGTCCCGGTCGGGTGCGGCCAGGCCCACGTTGATCCTGCGCGCCTCGGCCAGCGCGCGCATCTTCGGCGCGGCGATGCCCAGGATGGTGGAGCCCGAGCGCATCGCATGCGCGAGGCTCAGCACCGCCGGTGCCAGCCGGTAGGCGCGGCGGCGCGCATCCAGGTGCAGCAGGCCGGTGCCCACCAGCGTTTGCGTGAGCCGGCTCACCGTGGAGCGCGACAAGCCGGTGCGATCCGCGAGCTCGGCGTTGCCCAGCAGCTCGGAGCCGGGCCGGAAGGCACGCAGGATCTCCACGCCGCGTTCCAGCGAGCGGTTGGCCGGGGAGCGTCCGGGCTTCTCGTCGATCGGGGGTGTCATGCGTGCGGCACTGCGCTTCCAGGTGTCCTGTCACGGAAATACGTTTTTTCGCGATTCGCTCGATGGTGCCGATTGGTGTGTATCAGGCACCACGGCGCGTCCGCTTGCAGGCCTACCGCTCGTGCCCCTCCGTTTCTACGATGAAACACATGCGGCCTTCTGCCGTGATCCGTGCCCGACAACCCCGGGGTGTTGAACGGAGACTTGCTGCCAGTCGCCCGACTGGTTGGGCCCCGGGGGCCGTTTATTGGAGATTCCATGATGTTTTCCGTAGATGAGACCTTGCGATCCGGGAGCCAGAGCCCCGGCCAGATGCCCGACGAGCTGGTTCCGTCCCGTTACGCGCTGCGGGTCGGCGACATCGACGTGCTGCTGATCAGCGATGGGGTGTTTCCGCTGCCGGCCACGACTTTGGCCACCAATGCCGACCCGGCCGAACTGGCGGCCTGGCTGGACGGCAAGCTTCAGCCGTCGGACGTGTACAAGTGGCCGCTGAACGTGGTCGTGGTGCGCAGCGGCGGGCGCACCATACTCATCGACTCCGGGATGGGGGAGGAGTACCCGGACTTCCCGCGGGCCGGGGGGCTGCTGGCCCATCGACTGGAGCACGCCGGCATCGATCTCGCATCCGTGACCGACGTGGTGCTGACCCACGTGCACGTGGACCACGTTGGCGGCCTGCTCGCCGACGGGCTCAAGAGCCGGCTGCGTCCGGACGTGCCGATCCACGTGGCGGCCGCCGAGGTCGAGTTCTGGGAGTCGCCCGATTTCTCCCGCAACACCTTTGGCGGGATGCCGGATGTGCTTCGATCGGCCGCCAAGCGGTTCCTGGACGAGTACCGCAGCCAGCTGAGGCCGTTCGATGCGGAGTACGAGGTGGCCCCGGGGGTGGTCGTCTGTCGCACCGGCGGCCACACTCCCGGACACAGCGTCGTCCGCCTCGCGTCCGGCGGCGACCGGCTGACCTTCCTCGGCGATGCCGTGTTTCCGGACCATTTCGATCGGCCCGACTGGTACAACGCTTTCGACCACGACCCCGAGGAGGCGGTCCGCGTCCGCATCCGGCTCTTGCGGGAGCTGGCGGCGACCCGCGAGCCGCTGGTGGCCACGCACCTGTCGTTCCCGTCCCTCGGCCGGGTGGCGCTCGCCGGCGACGTCTTTCGCTGGGTACCGGGCAACTGGGACTACTGACACTGGAAGTAGCGCTTCATCTCGATCTGGCGCATCACCGGGACCAGGCCTCGCGCATGCGCCGCGTGGAAGAAAGGGCTGTCGCCGGGCTCGTCGACCAGGCGCCAGCGGGTGCCGGGGCGCGCGGACGAGAGCATGTCCAGCAGCGTATGCGCGGCGGCCTCGTCGACGGCCGCGGCATCGAGCAGGGTGCCGTCGTGTCGGGCCGGCTCGGGCAGCACGGCATAGGCCACGACGGTGCCGCCGCGGCGCACGCCGATCGCGGCGGCGTTCTCGTGGGTGAGGGCATCCAGCACGGTGGGCAGCTCGCGGCGCCAGGTCGGCCGCGCGACGGCACTGCAGCGGGGATGCACGGCGGCGAGATCGGCCACGTCCAGCGCCACGGCCGCGATGGTGCGCGTGTCCAGCGTGCCTTCGAGCAGCTCCAGGGGCCGCATCGCCTCGAACCCGGCCTGGCCGTAGAGGGTGCGCGCGGGATTCTGCTCGATGACCTCCAGCACCAGCTCGCGCACGCCCGCCGCGGGCAGGGCCGCGAGCTGCACCTCGATCAGCAGCCGCGCGAGTCCGCGGCGCCGCTGCGCGCGCACGATGCCGAAGCCGGCGAGGTAGGCGCGCGCCTCGCGCCGCCCCACCAGCGAAAGGCCGGCCGGCTTGCCGCCGGCCATCAGCACCTTCGACACGCCGAGGTCGACATTGGCGCGCCGCAGATGCCGCGCGAAGCGCTGCTCGTCGAAGGCCACCGGCACGAAGTAGCCCTCGTAGGCCAGGTTCCAGAGCCCGGCCAGCGCGCTGCGCGACAGCTGCTCGGCGGGGAGGATGGCGATGTCGGCACGCTTCATGTTCCTGTCTGCACCTCATGTGACGCACATGCAGGCAATGATGGCACCGCTTCGCGCGCGCTGCCGCGCGACCCTCAGCGGCGTGCGGACACCAGCGCTTCCGGGTTGACGATGTCCGCGAGCGTGCCGTCGGCGAACTGGTTGATGTGGTCGAACGCGATGCCGAAATAGCGCTCGTAGTTGTCACGCTCCACGTAGCCGATGTGCGGGGTGCACAGCGCATTGGGCAAGCTCAGCAGCGGGTGCCTGGCGCCCTGCAGCGGCTCCTCTTCGAACACGTCGACGGCCGCGAAGCCGGGCCGGCCGCGCCGCAGCGCGCGCTCCAGTGCATTGGGCGCGATCAGCTCGGCGCGGCTGGTGTTCACCAGCAGGGCGTCGCGCTTCATGCGGTCAAGGTCTTCCTCGCGCACGATGCCGGCGGTCTGTGCGTTCAGGCGCACGTGCAGGCTGATCACGTCGCTCTCGGCGAAGAAGGCCTCGCGCGTGGGCGCAGCTTCGAAGCCGTCGGCCAGCGCGGCCTGCACCGAGGCTTCGCGCCCCCAGACCCAGACCTTCATGCCGAACACGCGCCCGTAGGCCGCCACCTGCCGGCCGATGCGGCCATAGCTCCACACGCCCAGGCGCTGGCCGCCGAGCTGCTGGCCCAGGTGCCCCTGCCACAGGCCTTGCTGCAGGCGCTGAGCTTCCTGCACCAGGTGGCGCCGGCTCGCCAGCGTCAGCGCCCAGGTCAGCTCGGCGGTCGATGCGCCGGCGCCGCGGCCCTCCGCCACCACCACGCCGCGTGCGGTGCAGGCCTCGAGGTCCACATGGCCTGCCAGCTTGCCGGTCTGGCTGATGAGGCGCAGCCGGGGCAGGCGGTCGAGCAGGGCGGCGTCGATGCGCGTGCGCTCGCGCGTGAGCACGATCGCATCGGCATCGGCGAAGCGGGCCGCGAGTTCGTCGGTGGTCTTGACCGTGTCGTTGAAGATGCGGACCTCGTGGCCCTCGAGCCGGGCGAAGCAGGCGAGGGTGCGGACGCAGTCCTGGTAGTCGTCGGGGATGGCGATGCGCATGGCGGTCCGATGGCTCCTCATTGCAGGGTGATGCCCAACTGGTCGACGGTCCGCTTCCACAGCGCCAGGTCGTCGCGCACCAGGCCGGCGAATTCGGCCGACGGCATGCCGCCGGGCTCGATGCCCTGGGCCTGGAAGATCTCGCGCACCTCTTGCGTGTCGAGCGCGCGCTTGACCTCGGCGTGGAGCCGCTGCATCACGGGCGCCGGGGTGCCGGCTTTGAGGAGCAGGCCGTACCAGCCATGCACGTCGAAGCCGGGGTAGCCCTGCTCGGCCACCGTCGGCACCTCGGGCAGGCCGGCGAAGCGCGACTTGGGCGCCACCGCCAATGCGCGCAGCTTGCCGGCCTTGATCTGCGCGAGTGCCGAGCTCATGTCCAGGAACATGAACTGGATCTGGCCGCCCAGCAGGTCCTGCACCGCCGGGCCGGCGCCGCGGTAGGGCACATGGGTCGCGCGAATGCCCGCGCGCTGCACGAACAGCGCCGCGCCCAGGTGCGCCGAGGTGCCGTTGCCCGAGGAGCCGTAGGACAGGCTGTCGGGCTTGGCCTTGCCCATCGCGACCAGCTCGGCCAGCGTCTTCGCCGGGAAGTCGGGCCGCACCACCACCGCATGCGGGATGAAGCCCACCACGGTGAGCGGCGCGAAGTCGCGCAGCGTGTCGAAGGGGTAGTTGGCCATCAGCGCCGGATTGGTGACGGCGAGGATGGAGGGGAAGACGAGCGTGTAGCCATCCGCCGGTCCGCGCACCACCTCGCTCATGCCGATCACGCCGCCGCCGCCCGGCTTGTTGTCGACGATCACCGGCTGTCCCAGGCTCGTGGCCATGTTCTTGGCGATGGCGCGCGCCATCAGGTCGGTGGGGCCGCCGGGCGCGAAGGGCACGACGATGCGGATCGGCCGGGACGGAAAGGCCTGCGCTCGTACCGTGGGCGCGAGGGCCGCGAGCGCGAGGCCCGCACCCAGCGAGGCATTGAAATGGCGGCGCGAGAGGCGCTTCGGGTTCATGACTTGTCTCCTTTGTTGTCGGGTGATGCTCAGGCCGCGAGCACGGCCACGCCGTCCGCGGCGACCACGCCCTGGCCGCGCGGCAGCACGAAGAGCGGGTTGATCTCCGCTTCCACCAGCCGGTCGCCCAGCGCAGCCGCCATCTGCGAGAAGGCCACGATGGCCGAGACCAGGGCCTCGAGGTCGCACACAGGCCGTCCGCGAAAGCCGTCGAGCAGCGGCCAGGTCTTCAGTTCGCGCACCAGCGCCGCGGCCTGCTCGCGCGTGAGGCCGCCGGGCGGCAGCATGCGCAGCGCGGTGTCCTTCAGCAGCTCGGCCGTCACGCCGCCCATGCCCAGCAGCACGGCGCTGCCCAGCGGGTCGCGGTGCAGGCCCAGGATCAGCTCCACGCCGCCGCTCACCATCTGCTGGACCAGGAAGCGATGCGGCCGCAGGCCGGTGTGCGTCTCCACCTCGGCGGCCATGCACTCGAGGCGGGGGCCGATCTGCTCGGCGGAGAGGTTGACGGCGACGCCGCCCACGTCGCTCTTGTGCGTGATCTCGCCGGAGAGGATCTTCAGCACCGTCGCGCCGCCCAGCTCGCGTGCGGCCTGCTGTGCCTGCTGCGCGTCGGCCACCACGATCTCGCGCGCGCAGGGCACGCCGAAGCGTGCGAAGAGCTGCTTGGCCTGCGCCTCGTCCAGCGATCCGCCGGGCAGGTCGTCGACCTGCGGCAGCGCCGGGCGTTCGGGCACCGCGACCGGCGCAGTCCAACTCGCAAGCGCATGCATCGCGGCCAGGGCGCTGGTGCAGCTCTCGGGTGCCATGAAGGCCGGCACGCCGTGCTGGTTCAGCTGGCTCGCGATGCCGGGCGCATGCGGGCTCACGTAGACCAGCAGGGGCTTGTCGCTGCCGGGCAAGCTGTCGTGGATCGCATCGGCCATCAGCTGCGGCATCGCGAGGCCGGAGGAACCGACGATCACCACCGCCGCGTCGTAGGAAGGGCTGGCGAGCAACACGCGGATCGCGCCGCGCAGCAGCTGCGGCTGCAGGCCGGCGAGGGTGACGTCGATCGGGTTGCGGTCCAGCACCGCCTGCTCGCCCGACTGCAGCGCGCGCAGGGCCGCGGCCGTCTCCGCGTCGGGGGCGGGCGTCTCGAAGCCGGCGCTGCCCAGGCTGTCGGCCACCAGCGTGCCGGCGCCGCCGGTCGAGGTCAGCACCGCCACGCGCCGCCCGCGCGGCACGCGCCGGGTCGCCAGCGCGGCCGGGACGTCGAGCAGGTCGGCGAAGCTCTGGGCGCGGATCACGCCCAGCTCGCGGAACAGCGCGTCGTACATGCGATCCGCGCCCGCGAGCGCGCCGGTGTGCGACACGGCTGCACTGGCGCCGGCCTCCGAGCGGCCGACCTTGAACACCACCACCGGCTTGCCGCGGCGCGCGGCCTTGAGCGCTGCCGCGCGGAACTTGTCCGGATGGCGCAGGCCTTCCATGTAGAGCGCGATGACCGAGGTGGCTTCGTCGTCCGCCAGGTGGTCCACGAAGTCCGCGAGGTCCAGGTCGACCTCGTTGCTGGTGGAGATCAGCTTCGACAGCCCGATTCCGCGCGCCGCCGCGCGCGAGAGCAGGGCGCCCAGGATGCCGCCGCTTTGCGAGACCACGCCGATGGAGCCGGCCTCGAAGCCTTCCATCTCCAACGCGCCGGTGGCCGAGAGCGTGATGCCGTCGGTCAGGTTGACCAGGCCGATGGTGTTGGGGCCCAGGATGCGCATGGTGCCAGCGGCCTCCAGCAGCTGCCGTTGGCGCCGCGCGCCTTCCTCTCCGACCTCGGTGTAGCCGCTGGCCAGCACGATGGCGGCCGCGCTGCCGCGCTCGGCCAGGGCGCGCACGGCCTCGTGCGCACGCTCGGCGCCCAGCAGCACGATGCCCACGTCGGGTGCCTCGGGCAGTGAGGGCACGTCGGGGTAGCTCTTGAGCCCGCCGATCTCGGCGGCGCGCGGGTTGACCGGGTAGATCGCGCCGGCGAAGCCATGGCGCTGCAGGTAGGCGACGGGGCGGCCGGCGGTCTTGGCCGGATCGGCCGAGGCGCCGATCACCGCCACGCTGCGCGGCTTGAGCAGGCGCGCGATGGGGTCGTCCGCGCTCATGCCGACTTCTCCTTGCCTGCATCCAGGAAGGCCAGCACCGCATCGCGATGCTCCTGCGTCGTGTAGCAGATGCCCTGCGCCTGGCTGCCCTGCGCGAAGACCTGCTCGGCCTGCAGCTCGAAGCTGCGGTCGATGATGGACTTGCCCAGCGCCAGCGCTGCGGCCGAGCCCTGCGAGAGCTCGCGCGCCCACGCCTGCGCGTCGGGCAACAGCGCGTCGGCGCGGCAGATTCGGTCGGCGATGCCCAGCTGCAGCGCCTCGGCCGCCTCCACCTTGCGCCCGGTGAAGATCAGCTGCTTGGCGCGCGACAGCCCCACGCGCCGCGGCAGGAAGTACATGCCGCCGCCGTCGGGGATCAGGCCGCGCTTGATGTAGCTCCACGCGAAGCTGGCCTCTTGCGAGGCGATCACGAAATCGCAGGCCAGCGCCATGTCGGCGCCGAGGCCGTTGGCCGATCCGTTGACTGCCGCGATCACCGGCTTGGGCATGGTGTGCAGCAGGGCGATGGAGTGGTGTACGCGCTGCTGACGTGTCCAGCCGTTGAAGCCGACAGCGCCGGCCGGCGCTTCCATGCGCCGCTGCATGCCGGCCACGTCGCCGCCGGCGCAGAAGCCCTTGCCCGTGCCGGTCAGCACCAGCGCGCGGATGCCTGCATCGGCCGCGACCTGCTCCAGCGCGGCGATGAGCTCGGTGCGCATCGCGTCGCTGATCGCGTTGCGCTTCTCGGGGCGATCGAGGGTCAGGGTGGCGATGCCGGATTCGACATCGAGCCGGATCTGGGTGCTTGTGTTCATGGTGGGTTGTTCCTTCTGTCGCTTCAATCCGTCGTGATGTTTCCGTCCTTGACGACCTTGCGCCAGCGAACCTCCTCGGCCCGCACGTAGCGCTCAAGCGCCTCCGGGGCGCTGACGTCGACCGCCAGGCCTTCCGACTGCGTCTGCTTCACGAAGGCCTCGGCCTTCGCGGCCTGGCGCACCGCCTCGTTGAGGCGCGCGATCACGTCCCGGGGCGTGCCCGCGGCGGCATAGAGCCCGTACCAGCTCTCGGCCGCATAGCCCGCCACGCCGGCCTCGGCCAGGGTGGGAACGCCGGCATAGGCCGGCGAGCGCTGCGCCGTGGTGACCGCCAGCGCGCGCATCTTTCCCGCGCTGACGAAGGGACGCGCCGCCGCCGCGGTGGCGAACATCATGTCCACCTGGCCGCCCAGCAGATCGGTCATGGCCGGTCCCGCGCCGCGGTACGGCACATGCGTGATGTCCACCTTGGCGAGGCTCTTGAAGAGCTCGCCCGCGAGATGCGCCGAGGTGCCGTTGCCCTGCGAGGCGAAGGTCAGCTTGCCGGGCTTGGCCTTGGCCGCGGCGACGAGCTCGGCAACGCTCTTGTAGGGCTGGTCGGCGCGCACCACCAGCACGTTGGGCGAGACGCCGACCAGCGCGACCGGCGCGAAGGCCTTGTCCGTGTCGTAGGGGAGCTTGGGCTGCAGGGCCGGGTTGACGGCATGCGCGAAGGTGGCCATCACCAGCGTGTAGCCGTCGGGCGCGCTCTTGGCGACCGTATCGCTGCCGATGATGGTGCCGGCGCCGGGCTTGTTGTCCACGATCACCGGCTGGCCCAGCGCCTGCGCCATGCCGATGGCGAGCGAGCGGGTGATGGCATCGGTGCCGCCGCCGGGCGCGAAGGGCACGACGATGCGCAGCGGCTTGTCGGGGAAGGCCGCGAGGGCGGGTGCCGCCGAGAGCGCGAACAGCGCGGCTGCGGCGAGCCCATGGAATTGCCGGCGACGCAAGGCCGGCAGGCGAGGGGATGGAAGTGATCGAGGCATGGCCAAAGCTTAGGTCGCATGCTCGTCCTGCGCAGCCACCCAATTCCAACCAGTGGAATTGGCGGTCGGTGCGCCGGCGTTCTGGAATAAGCCGTTCGCCAGATGCTTTTCCCCCCGCGCGGACCTAAGCTGAACCGCAAGCCCCAAGGAGAAGCCCATGGACTATCCCGGTCGCATCGTCAAGCTCGGCGAGGCCGATGCCGCGGTCGTGCAGGCGCTGCGCACCCAGCTCGGCCTGATGATGGGCGGCGACAGCGACCCGGCCGCGCGCCTCGATCCGCAGGGCATGGTCTTCGACGCCGGCATGAAGCGGGTGGTGAAGCTGTTCCAGGCCCGCCACGTCGATTCGGCCGGCCGTCCGCTGAAGCAGGACGGCGAGATCGGCGCGTTGACCTGGGGCGCGATCTTCGGGACCGAGAGCGTGCCGGCGAGCGCCGATGCCGGCACCGATCTGCTGGCGCAGGCGCTGGCGGTCGCCGCGGGCGAGGAGGAGAAGAAGGTGCGCGAGGTGCCGATGAACTCGAACCGCGGCCCCGATGTCGAGAAGTACCTGGCCCGCGTCGGCGTGCCGGCCGGGCTGCCCTGGTGCTGCGCCTTCGTCTACTACTGCTTCGACGAAGCCTCGAAGACGCTGGGTCGCACCGGCAATCCGATGGTGCGCACCGCGGGCTGCCTCGATCACTGGAACAAGGCCGTGGCCAAGGGCGCGACGCGCATCCCCGCGGCCGCGGCGACGGCCGATCCCACGCGGCTGGCGCCCGGCATGATCTTCATCATGGACCACGGCAGGGGCGCGGGCCACACCGGCCTGATCGAGTCGGTCTCGGCCGGCATCCTCGCCACCATCGAAGGCAACACCGACGCGAGCCGCACGCGCGATGGCGGCGGCGTCTACCGGCTGGCCCGCAAGGTCGGGGAAATCAACAAGGGCTTCATCGACTATGGACCGCTGGGCTGAACGCCCGGACATCTCGCAGGCATCGGCGCGCACGGCGGGTGACCCTTCGCGGAGGAAGGGCGCTGTTCATGCTTGACTCTCCCATGATGGGAGGGTTGACATTCGAGGCATCCGCATCGAATGCACGAACAGAGGAGCCCTCATGAATCGGAGTGCTGCGCTTGCCGCGCCGGGACTCGAAAACCAGCGCTGGTCATTGCCCATCGAGGGCATGACCTGCGCATCCTGCGTGGCGCGCGTCGAGAAGGCGCTCTCCCAGGTTCCGGGTGTGCTTTCCGCGTCGGTGAACCTGGCCACCGAGAAGGCGGAAGTCAAGCTCGCGAGCGGGGAGGTCGACGTGGAATCGCTGATCGCCGCCGTCAGGAAGGCCGGCTACGAGGCCCGCAGGCCGGCCGATGAGGGCAGCGCGGCGGTGGCGAGCCCGCGCCGCTGGCCGGACTGGTGGCCGGTCGCCATCGCAGCGCTGCTATCCGTGCCGCTCGCGCTGCCGATGGCAGGGCTGTTGCTCGGCGAGGACTGGATGCTCGATGGCTGGCTGCAGCTGGCACTGGCCACGCCCGTGCAGTTCTGGCTCGGTGCGCGCTTCTACCGCGCCGGATGGAAGGCGTTGAAGGCGGGTGCCGGCAACATGGACCTGCTGGTGGCACTGGGGACTTCGGCCGGCTGGGGCCTGAGCGTCTATCTGCTCCTGCGCCATGCCGGCCATGGCATGCCGCACCTGTATTTCGAGGCCTCGGCCATCGTCATCACGCTGGTGCTGCTCGGCAAGTGGCTCGAGACCCGGGCCAAGCGCCAGACCACGGCGGCGATCCGCGCGCTCCAAGCGCTGCGTCCTGACAAGGCGCGGCTGCGCAGGCACGGCGTCGACCAGGACGTGCCGATCGGGCAGATCCGGCCCGGCGACCTCGTCGTCGTCCGGCCCGGCGAACGCGTGCCCGTGGACGCCGTCGTGGTCGAGGGGACGAGCGAGGTCGACGAATCTCTGATCACCGGCGAGAGCCTGCCGGTGGCGAAGCAGGAGAACGCCTCCGTCACGGGCGGCTCGATGAACGGACCCGGCCTGCTGGTGATCCGCACCACGGCCGTCGGCGCCGAATCGACGCTTGCGCGCATCGTGCGCCTGGTCGAATCCGCCCAGGCCGGGAAGGCACCGATCCAGCACCTGGTCGACCGGGTGAGCAGCGTGTTCGTCCCGGTGGTGATCGGCGTCGCCTTGCTGACCCTGCTCGGGTGGGGCTTTGCCACCGGCAACTGGGAAGCCGCGATCCTGAATGCAGTCGCGGTGCTCGTCATCGCCTGTCCCTGCGCGCTGGGCCTCGCAACCCCGACGGCGATCATGGCCGGTACCGGCGTTGCGGCGCGGCACGGCATCCTGATCAAGGATGCCGAGGCGCTGGAAGTCGCGCACGACCTCAAGGTCGTCGCCTTCGACAAGACCGGGACCCTGACCGAAGGCCGGCCGGAGCTCGTGGCCTTCGAGGCGGCGAACGGCGATGACGGCGCCTTGCTGCGCGCAAGCGCCGCAATCCAGTCCGGCAGCGAACATCCGCTGGCGCGCGCGGTGGTCGAAGCGGCCTCGCGCGCGGGCGCCGTCGTGGCCACGGCCAGCGAGGTGCGTGCCGTCGCCGGCCGCGGCGTCTCGGCCCGGGTCGACGGGCGGGCACTGCGCCTGGGGAGCACGCGCTACATGGGCGAGCTCGGCGTCGATCTCGGGGCCCTGCAGGCCCGGGCCGGACAGCTGCAGGCAGAAGGCCGCACCGTGTCCTGGCTGGCCGACGTGACGGCGCAGCCTGCGCTCGTCGGCCTGCTCGCCTTCGGCGATTCGCCCAAGGCCAGCGCACGGGAGGCGGTGCGCCAGCTGCATGCCCAGGGCATCCGCACGGCGCTCATCACCGGAGACAACGCCGGCAGCGCCCGGGCCGTGGCCGCTGCCTTGGACATCGATACGGTCCTGGCAGAGGTGTTGCCCGAGGAGAAGGCCGCCATCATCGGCTCGTTGAAGAGCGGCGGAGGGCGCGTTGCCATGGTGGGCGACGGCATCAACGATGCGCCGGCGCTGGCCGCGGCCGATGTCGGCATCGCGATGTCCACCGGCACCGACGTGGCCATGCATGCGGCGGGCATCACCTTGATGCGCGGCAACCCGGCGCTGGTGAGCGACGCGATCGACATCTCCCGCCGAACCTACGCCAAGATCCGGCAGAACCTGTTCTGGGCCTTCGTCTACAACGTGGTCGGCATCCCGCTGGCGGCGCTCGGCCTGCTGAGCCCGGTCATCGCCGGCGCGGCGATGGCCTTCAGCAGCGTGAGCGTGGTGAGCAACGCGCTGCTGCTGCGGCGCTGGAAGGGGAATGCTTGAGACTACCGGGCCATCTTCAGGCACTCTTCGGCGCAGCGGCGGCAAGCGCCGGCGCAGTCCTGGCAGTGCTGGGCCTTGTGCCTCGCGCATTCGTCGCCGCAGGCCTTGCAGATCTCGGCGCACAGCTTGCAGATGGCCCCGGCGTAGCTGCTTCCACGCGCCATCGCGGCGGCAGCCAGTTGGCAGATCGCCGCGCAATCGATGTCCAGCGCGATGCACCCTGTCATCATCTTCACGTCGTCCTCGGCCAGGCACGATGCGGCGCAGTGGTTGCAGGCCACCGCGCAATCGTTGCAGGCAGCGATGCACTGGGCGTATCTCTCATGGGACATGGTGGTTCTCCTTCGGGTGACTGCCGCCAGCCGGCGGCATGGGGCGGACCCGCCGCCCCGGCGGTGCATCGCGCCGCCTAGCGCGCTGCTTCGAGCTGGGTGACGGTGAACTTGCCGTCGATCTTCTCGGCCTGGAACCGGACCTTGTCGCCGGTCTGGACCTGGTCGAGCATGGCGGCGTCCTTCACCTGGAAGACCATCGTCATGCCGGGCATGTCGAGGTTTTTCAGGGGACCATGCCTGAGCGTGAGCTTCTTGCCGTCCTTGTCGATCTTGCGGACCTCGCCGTCGACGAGTTCGGCGGCGTGAGCCGAGGGTGCCGCGGCAGCGGAAGGGGCAGGACCGCCGGTGCCGGGCTGTGCTGCGGCTGCCACGCCGCAGAAGGCGAGGGCGAAGAGGGAAGCGGCAAGGGCGATGCGGTTGTCGATCATGTGTGTTTCTCTGAAGCGTTGAACGGGGTGGATGGCCCATCAACCCACTGGAAGCGGGTCTCGAGGGTCAGTCAGTTGCGCGTCGATCTGTCGGTGGGTCTGGCGACGTTCACGGCGCCTTTCATTCCGGCGTCGTAGTGACCCGGCTGCAGACAGGCGAAGTCCACCTTCCCGGGCTTCGTGAACTGCCAGACGACTTCGCCGGTCTTGCCGGCGGCGAGCGTCACCATGTTCGGATCGGCGTGCTCCATTTCCGGGTTCTTCTTCATGACTTCGTAGTGCTCCCTGAGCTCCTTCTCGGTGCCGAGCACCAGTTCGTGCCTGAGCTTTCCGGAATTGGTGACGACGAAGCGCACGGTCTCGCCTTGCTTCACGTCGATGCTGGAGGGGTTGAAGCGCATGCCGTCCGTCATGTCGACGTTGACGGTTCGCGTTGCCTTCGAGGCGACGCCGGGCTTGCCGATCGCGTCGTCGTGGCCGCCGGCATGATTGCCGGCGGCAAGTGCGGCCGTCGAGGCGAGGGTGGTCAACACTGCGAGCGTGGCGATGCCGATGGATTTGTTCATGGGATTTCCTTGATGGGTTGAGCTGAGTGAAGAGGGATCGGTCAGTGGCCGGAATGACCGCTGGGAGGCTTGCGGATCTGGACCTCGATGTTCCTGGCCGGTAGGTTCCGGGCGGGCATGGCGGCCGCGCCCGCGCTGCGGGAGCGAGGCGGGTCGGGCAGCGGCCCATCCAGCTCGTAGGCGACCGTGCCCTGGGGGTGCTTGAACCAGCCGGGATTCGAGTAGTCGCCCGCTTTCTGGCCCTTGCGTACCTTGACGACACTGAACATGCCGCCCATCTCGACCGAGCCGAAGGGCCCTTCGCCGCCCATCATTCGCGCCGTGTTGTCGGGCAGCGGCATCTCCATCTCGGTCATGTCGGCCATGCCGCGCTCGCCCATCACCATGTAGTCGGGCACGAGCTTCTTGATCTTCCTGACCATGTCCTTGTGGTCGACGCCGATCATGGTGGGCACGTCGTGGCCCATCGCGTTCATCGTGTGGTGGCTCTTGTGGCAGTGGAAGGCCCAGTCGCCTTCCTCGTTGGCGAGGAACTCGATCTGGCGCATCTGGCCGACCGCGACGTCGGTGGTGACTTCGTACCAACGCGTACTCTTCGGCGTCGGCCCGCCGTCGGTCCCCGTGACCAGGAATTCGTGCCCGTGCAGGTGCATCGGGTGATTGGTCATCGTCAGGTTGCCGAAGCGGATGCGCACCTTGTCGTTCAGCCGCACGTTGAGCGAATCGATGCCCGGAAAGATGCGGCTGTTCCAGGACCACAGGTTGAAGTCCAGCATCGTCATGATCTTCGGCGTGGCGCTGCCGGGCTCGATGTCGTAGGCATTGAGCAGGAAGACGAAGTCGCGGTCGACGTCGTCGATCAGCGGGTGCCTCGCCTTCGGGTGGGTGACCCAGAAGCCCATCATGCCCATCGCCATCTGCGTCATCTCGTCCGCGTGCGGGTGGTACATGAAGGTGCCGGGCCGCCGTGCCACGAACTCGTAGACGAAGGTCTTGCCGGGCTGGATGGCCGGCTGCGTCAAGCCGGTGATGCCATCCATGCCGTTGGGCAGGCGCTGGCCATGCCAGTGGATGCTGGTGTGCTCGGGCAGCTTGTTGGTGACGAAGATGCGCACGCGGTCGCCTTCGACCACCTCGATGGTGGGGCCGGGCGACTGGCCGTTGTAGCCCCACAGGTGGGCCTTGAAGCCCGGCGCCATCTCTCGCACCACGGGCTCCGCAACCAGGTGGAACTCCTTGACGCCGTTGTTCATGCGCCAGGGAAGCGTCCAGCCGTTGAGCGTGACGACGGGGTTGTAGGGGCGGCCGGTGGGCGGCGCCAGCGGCGGCATGGTGTCGGGCTTGTCCTGGAGCACAGGCTCCGGCAGGGCGGCCATCGCCACCTTGCCGACCGAGGCCGCGGCGATGGCACCCGTGATGGCGCCGGCGCCGCCGAGGAAGTTGCGTCTGTTTGTCATGTTGCTCGTGTCTTGAAGCGCCGCTCAATGGGCGGCGGTGGAAGCCGCTCGAGGGCTCGAAGCGGCCGTCGGGGCCGATGCGGCGATGGGCCTGCCGATCACCGATGCCTCGAGCGCAGCGTCGGCCAGCCAGAACTGCTGCTGGGCGTTGATGGCGTTGTTGACGCTCGCGATCTGATCGCGGGCCTCGGCCAGCAGCTCGAACACGCCGATCAGCATCCCGTTGTAGCGAAGCACGTTCTCGTCCGCCATGGTCTGGCGCAGCGGCACGATCTCGTCGCGGTAGTGGCGCGCGATGTCGTAGGCCGTGCGGTAGGCGGAATAGCCTTCCCGCAGCTGGGAGGTCGCACCGCGAACGGTCGCGTCGTAGCGACTCGCCGCTGCAAGCGCCTGCGCATTCAACGCATCGCGTCGGGCGGATCCCCAGTCGAAGAGAGGCAACCGGATGTCGAGCTCGAAGCCGCGCCGCGTGTCGCGGCTACCGCCGTCGAAGACGGTGTCCCGCCGCACCCCGGCATCGACGTCGATGAAGGTCGGCAACAGGTTGATGCCTTGGGACTTGCCGGCGACATCGAGCTGGGCCCGAGCCTGCTGGACGTCCAGGCGCTGCTCGCCGGCGGTCGCCGCCACGTCACGCGCTTCGCGCGGCGCCTTGGGCAGGTCGGGGAGGCGCTCGGGCAGCTTCAGCGTGTCCGCCTGTGCGTCGTCGAGGCCCAGGGCGCGCACGAGTTCCTCGCGTGCCGCGGTGGCGGCGTGGCGTGCCGATGCGAGCTGCGTGGTGGCGTCGGCATAGAAGACCTGCTGGCGTGCGCGCTGCAGCTTGCTGAAGTTGCCGACCTGCTGCATGCGCCGCGCGAGCTCGGCACTCGCCTCGGCCGATTCCTTGACCAGCTCGGCGTACTGCAGCGACTGCCGGGCTGCGACGGCCCGGACCCATGCTTGCCGCACCTGGGTCACCTGGTCCACCACCGCACCGGTCAGCTGCGCCTGCGCCAGGGTGGCCTGGCTGCGGGAGACCGACGCTCGCTGCGGCAGCAGAAGCAGGTCGACCAACCCGAAGGACAACAAGCGTCCAATCTCGAGTTCGTCGCCCAGGCGCAGGCGCTCGAAGGTGAAGACCGGGTTGGGGAGCCGGCTCGTCTGGTTGGCCGACGCGATGTCGGCCCAGCTCTGCGCGACCAGCGCCTGGACTGCAGGGCTGTTCGCAAGTGCCAGGCGCACCGCGTCGTCACGGGACAAGGGCTTGGCCAGCAGTTCCTTCGAGAGCGCCGTGCGAGCGTGTCGCTGTTCCTGCGTGCGGCTGAGTTCGAGCGTTCCGCTCGTGAACTGCGAAGCCGAGGAATTCGTCTCCTTCAGGGCGTCGTCGATTCCGACGGAGGCGCAGCCCGCCAGGAATGCAGCGGCCAGTGCGGCACAGGTGATCTGCAGCGGCCGCCTCATGGCTTCTCCCTCGGCGGTTCAGCTGCGGGCTTCGGCATGGCGTGGCCCGCATGCGGATCGGCTGCACCGGATGGCTTGTCGCCGGTCGTGTCGGCGTCGTCCTTGGAATAGGCTCGCCAGCCACCGCGCTGGTGGACGGTCTCGTTGGCCTGTTTCCAGGGAATGGGCTTTTCCTCGGCGAAGGGCTTGTAGCCCTCCATCGCCGAGCGGAAAGAAAGTGGTGCCGCAGGTGCAGCGGCAGCGGGGGCTGGCGCAGGGGCGGTCTGGGCGGCCGCCGCCAAGGCGGCCAGGGCGGGCAAGGCGGCCAGCCAACGGGCCGGCAGGAAAGCGGACATGGGATCCTCGCGATGTTCATGAACGGCGTGCCGTCAGCGAGCCCGCGAAGGGGCACGGCGACACGAGCGATGCATGCGCGTCCGAGCGCCGACAGCCGAGGCCGCCGGGCGCCGAACGCGGTCAGGCGCGAGGAGGTTTGTGAGGCACGCGCGGCGAGACGGTCGCCATGGCGTGGAGGGGCTCTGCGAGATCGGCCTGCGGGAGGCCATCGAGACCGGGGGTGGCGAGCGTCGGCATCAGGCCGACGGAATGGCAGGCCGCGCAGTTGCCGCATTTGTGGAGCGAACCGGAGGCGTCGTCCTGGGCGCTCTGAGCCGCATGGTGGCCTGTGCCGGCGTCAGCACCCGAGGCCCCATGGTGCCCGGCCTCCGTCGCCGAGCTCATGTCGTGGTGGCTGTGGTCGTGCGTCACGCCGGCGCTCACCCGCGCCGGCTCCGGCGCGCAGAACGCCATGGCTGCAGCCGCGTATCCCTGGAACGGGACCGCGAGCATCATGAGCCACAGCAGGATTGCGCGAAGGCGAGGCATTGGCGAAATTCTAGGCGGAGAGCGGTTCAACGCATAGGCTCCGGCGGCGTGCCCATCAGCGCTCGGCCAGCTCGTCGAGGATCGGGCAGTCGGGCCGATGATCGCCATGGCAGCACTCGGCCAGGCGCTCGAGGGTGCGCTGCATGCCCGCCATCTCGTCGATGCGGCGATGCAGGTCCGCCGCATGGGCCAGGGCGATGCGCTTTACATCGGCGCTGGCACGGCGCTTGTTCTGCCACAGTTTCAGCAGCTCGGCGATCTCGGCCATGCTGAAGCCGAGGTCGCGGGCACGGCGGATGAAGCGCAGCGTGTGCACGTCCTTGTCGCTGTACTGGCGGTAGCCCGCGTCGGTGCGGCTGATGCGGGGCAGCAGCCCGAGCGACTCGTAGTGCCGCACCATCTTGGCCGAGACGCCGGAGCGTGCCGCCGCCTCGCCGATGTTGAAGGGTTCCGTGCCGGGGAGGGCCTGGCTCATTGGGCTTCCTTTTTGCCTTCGCACTGTCGAAGGCCAGGGCAAAGTCTCAACCCTACCATCATGGCAAGGTCAAGCCCCGCGCAGAGTTTCAGGGCCGTATGATCTGGCCGCGCGTGACCGGCGGTGCATCGTTGCCCCACGAACCGCGGATGAAGCTGAGCACGGCGGCGATGCCGTCGTCGTCGAGCACATGGCCGAAGGGCGGCATGCCGTAGGGCCGCGGATTGCCCGCGGTGGCGGGCAGGAAGCCGCCATGGCGCAGCACCTGCACCAGGTTGACGGCCGAGCCCATGTTGACCGAGCGGCTGCCCGCGAGCGCGGGATAGGCACCCTCGGCACCCTGGCCGGCGTCGCCATGGCAGTAGGCGCATTGCTGGTCGTAGATCTTCGCGCCGCGCGCCATCACGCCGGCGTCGCGGCGCACGGGTGCTTCGGGGGCGGGGGTGTCCGCCGCCTTCGCTTCGGGCAACTGCTTGAGGAACACCGCCATCGCGTTCAGGTCGGCCTCGCTCAGGTGCTGGGTGCTGCGGAAGACGACGTCGGCCATCGGGCCCATCACCGAACCGCGCGGCGAGGTGCCGTTCTTGAGCAGCGCGACGACGTGGGGCGTGTCCCAGTCCGCGACGCCGGCCTCGCGCTTCGCGTTCAGCGAAGGCGCATACCAGTTCTCGACCGGGATCAGCCCGCCCGAGAGGCCCAGCTTCTCCTCGGTGGCGCCCAGCACGTTGCGCGTGCCGTGGCAGGCGATGCAATGGCCCAGGCCCTCGACCAGGTAGGCGCCGCGGTTCCACTCGGGTGGCTTTGCAGGATCGGCGACGAAGCTGCCGGGTGCGAAGAACAGCGCGCGCCACACCGCGAGCGCGGCCTGCGTGTCGTAGGGAAAGCGCAGCTTGTGGGCGGTGTTGGGTGTCGGCGCCGGCGGCACGGTGCGCAGGTAGGCGTAGATCGCATCCGAATCCTCGCGCGTCACGCGCGTGAAGCTCGGGTAGGGGAAGGCGGGGTACAGCAGGCGGCCGTCCATCGAGCGGCCGTTGTGCAGGGCGCGCCAGAAATGCGCGGCGCTCCAGCGGCCGATGCCGGCCTCCTGGTGCGGCGTGAGGTTGCCGGCGAAGACCGTGCCGAAGGGCGTCTCGATGCCGACGCCGCCGGCATAGGGCGTGCCGCCGCGCGTCGTGTGGCAGCCGGCGCAGTTGCCGGCGAGCGCGAGGTAGCGGCCGCGTTCGACCTGGGCCGGCGTTGCGTTGAAGGCGGCCGGCGTCTCGGGCAGTGGCTCTTCGCCGCGCAGGTTGAGGGCCACGAGCCCGAGCGCGGCCGCGATCAGCAGTGCCGCGAGGGCGAGCAGGATGTAGAGGGTGCGTCGCATGGCCGTTACTTCCCCATGGCGCTGCAAGGCAGCGGCAGCGGTGCGGGCGGTGCGGCCGCGGGCTTGGGGTTGGCCGGCACCGGCTGCAGCGCGAGCCAGCTCGCGACGGCGTTGATGTCCTCCGAGTTCAGCTTGCGTCCCACCTCCGCCATGCAGTCGGGCGGCAGGGCATGGCGGCCGTTGTTGAGCCAGTCGCCGAGCTGCGAAGCGAGGTACAGGCGCGGCAGGCCGAGCAGCGAGGGAATGGCCGGCGCGATGCCGGTCAGCGCCTGGCCATGGCATTGCGCGCAGGCCGGAATGCCGCGCGCCGCATCGCCCTCGAACACCAGCGCCTTGCCGCGCGCGAGGCTCTGTGCCGAGGCGTCGCTGCGCGTGGAGACGGGCGGGTAGGGCAGATCGAGCTCGGCGAAGTAGTGCGCGATTTCGCGCAGGTAGGCATCGGAGAGGTGCCGCACCATGTGGGCCATGTCGCCGTTGAAGCGGCGCCCGTCGCGGAAGCTCAGCAGTTGGTTGTAGAGATAGCCCTCGGGCTTGCCGGCCAGCCGCGGGAAGTAGCCCGCGTTGGTGCTGGCGCCCTCGCGCCCATGACAGGCGATGCAGGCGGCAACGCGCTGCTCGATGGTGTCGGGCACCCGTGCGGGCGAGGGGGTTGGGGAGGCGGCATGGGCCATGCCGCAGAGACTGAAGGCGGCGAGCAGCAGCCCGCGCCAGTGGGTTCGTGTCTTCATGGTGGGTGCGCGATTGTCGCCGCACGCTACAGTGCCCCGCATGCGCATCCATTTCATGCATATGCTTGGCTGGCAGCGGCTGTTGCTGGGCGCAGCGCTCGGCATCGTGGTGAGCCTGCTGGCTTGGCCGCTCGAAGGCGCGACGCGCTTCCTGCTCGGCTGGTGCTTCGGCGCAGCCGTCTACCTGCTGCCGGCCTGGTGGCTGGCCGAGACCTTCGACGCCCGGAGCACGCGGGCGCGCGCCCAATCGCTGGACCAGCCCAGCGCGCTGATACTGGCCACGATGGTGAGCGGCATCGCCGCCAGCGTGGTGGCGATCACGCTGCTGCTCAAGCAGGTCGGGCAGCTGGGCGGGGCCGAGCGCATCGGCCACATCGTGCTGGGGCTGGTGGCGCTCGCCGGCTCGTGGTTCATGATCCACACGATCTACGGCTTCCACTACGCGCACCGCTACTACCAGGCGCAGCCGGGCCGCGATCCGGGCCTGGACTTCCCGGGCAAGCTCGACCCGGACTACTACGACTTCCTCTACTACGCCTTCGTGATCGGCATGTGCTCGCAGGTGTCGGACGTGCAGGTGCGCTCGCGCGAGATGCGGCGCATCACGCTCGTGCACAGCGTGCTGTCCTTCGCCTTCAACATGCTGGTGCTGGCCTTGTCGATCAACGTGGTGGCGGGCGCGATCTAGACCTTTGCGTCGCGCTGCATCTCGACCAGCGCGCGCAGGCCCGCCAGATAGGAATGCGGGCCGAGTCCCTGGATCGTGCCCTTGACCGCTGGCGAGATGATCGAATGCGCGCGCCAGGTTTCCCGCGCGGCGATGTTCGACATGTGGACCTCCAGGACCGGAAAGGGCATGGCCTTGATGGCGTCGTGCAGCGGCACGCCGTGCTGCGTGAGGCCGGCGGGATTGACGAGCGCACCGGCCGCATCGTCGATGTTCTTGTGCAGGAAGTCGATCAGCTCGCCTTCGTGGTTCGACTGGATCGTCTCCAGCGCGACGCCGAGCTCGGCAGCGAGCGCCGCCAGCCTGGCATCGATCTCGGCCAGCGTCGTCGTGCCGTAGATGTGGGGTTCGCGGCGACCGAACAGGTTGAGGTTGGGGCCGTGCAGGATGAGAAACTTCATGGTGTGGGACATGCTCAGGGGGCCGAAGACTTGCGGATGCGCGCGAGCTCGTCGTTGTAGAGCTTGACGACGCCGGGGTCGTAGCTGGCCGCAAAGCGCTCGACCACCGGCTTGGCGATCTGGCGCATGCGGGCCTGCTCGCCGGCGGCGAGCTCGTTGAACTGGATTCCCTTGGCCTGCAGCTCGCCCACGGATTTCTGTGCGGCGGCGCGGCTGACCTGGCGCTGGTAGGTGCGTGCCTCGTCGGCGGCCTCGCGCATCATCTTCTGCTCCGCGGGGCTCAGCGTGTCCCAGAACTTCTTGCTGACGAGCACGATGTTCGCGGCATACACGTGGTTCGTGGCGCTCAGGAACTTCTGCACCTCGAAGAACTTGTTCGAGAGGATCACCGAGTAGGGGTTCTCCTGGCCGTCCACGGCCTTCGCCTCGAGCGCGCCGTACAGCTCGGCGAAAGGCATCGGCACCGGATTGGCCTTGAAGGCCTTGAAGGTGTCGAGGAACACCGGATTCGGGATGACGCGGATCTTCAGGCCCTCCAGGTCCTCGGGCTTCGTGATGGCGCGCTTGCTGTTGGTGACGTTGCGAAAGCCCAGGTCCCAGTAGCCCAGCGCCACCAGGCCCTTCTCGGGCAGCCGGGCGATCAGTGCCTGGCCGAGCGGACCGTCGAGCAGCGCATCGGCCTGTGCGAAGGAGCTGACCGCGAACGGGAAGTCGACCACGCCGAACTCCTTGACGATGCCGGCGAGCGAAGTCGTCGCGGGGGCCGACATCTGCTGCACGCCCCCTTGCAACGCCGACTGCTGCTGCATCTCATTGCCCAACTGCGAGGCCGGGAACTCCAGCACCTTCATCTTGCCGCCGCTCTTGGCCGCGAGCAGCTCGCCGAAGCGCTTGACGCCGAAGCTGACCGGGTGATCGGGGTTGTTGAGATGGCCGAAGCGGATGACGCGCTCCTGCGCGTCCTGGGCCAGGGCGGTGTGGACCAGTGCGAGGGTGGCGCCGGCCACGGCGAGCGTGCGGAGGAGGAACTTCAAGATGAACTCCAGGAAATAGGGAAGTGGACGCGCCGCCAGCGAGGTCGAAGCGCAGGCGCCGATCATAGAGATGAAGTGGAAAACATTTCCACTAGTGAAAACACTTGGCAGCGTTGGAGTTAAAGTTGCGCCGTCATGACCGCCATCGTCGAACGCAGCTTCAAAGTTCTCGAGCACCTGGTCGTCCATCCCGAAGGGCGCGCCCTCTCCGCGCTCGCGGCCGATCTCGACATGCCCCTGAGCGCCACGCACCGCCTGCTGTCAGAGCTGGTGCGCTGCGGCTATGTGCGGCAGGACCAGAGCCACGGGCGCTACACGCTGACGATCAAGCTGGTGTCGCTGGGCCTGAGCTTCCTCAGCAACAGCGGGGTGGTAGACGTGGCGCAGCCGCTGCTCGATCGCCTCGCGGCCGAGTCGGGGGAACTGGTGCGTCTGGCGGTGGTCGACGGGGATGCGCTCATCTTCGTGGCCAAGGCCCAGGGTGCCACGCGGGGGTTGCGCTACGACCCGGACATGGGCTTGTCGGTCAACCTGTCCTGCAGTTCCGCCGGCCACGCCTGGCTGTCCACCCTGCCCGAGGAGGAGGCGCTGCAGATCGTCGCCAGGCAGGGCTTCGGCACTCCCAAGGCCTTCGGGCCGAAGGCGGTGACCTCGGTCAAGGCCCTGCTCGGCTACTTGCGAAATGCGCGAAAGCTCGGCTTCGCGATGATCACCGAGGTCTTCGCGCCCGGGATGGCCGCGATGGCGGCGCCGGTTCGCCTGGGTGACGGCACGGTGATCGGCGTTGTGACAATCGCCGGACCGCTGGTCCGCCTGACGCAGGCGCGCATGCTGGGCCTGGGCCCCGCGCTGCTGGCGACTGCGGCGGACGTGGCCAATTCCAGCGGCGCGTCCGCGCTGCTGAAAAAGCGCGCCTAGCCGCTACGGCTTTCCCGCGGCGGCTGTCGTCGCCGCAGGCCGTCGCCCGAGCTTCACGAGCCCGGTCGACAAGGCCACTCCGCACACGATCACCACCGCGCACATCAACATCCATTGCGTGATCTGCTCGCCGAGGAAGACGGCGCCGTAGAACAGCGCGAACACCGGCACCAGGAAGGTCACGGTCAGCGCACGCGCCGGGCCGGCGCTCTCGATCAGGCGGAAGAACAGGATGTAGGCCAGCCCGGTGCAGGCCGTGCCCAGCGCCAGCAGCGCGAGCCAGGCCTTCAGGCTCGGCATCTGCGCCGGCCACAGCCAGATGGCCGGCAGTGCCAGGGCCAGCGTGGCGCCGATCTGGCTGCCGGTGGCGGTGGCGAGCGGCGGCACGCCCGAGAGGTGCTTGCGCGTCAGGCTGGCCGCGAAGGCATAGCAGATGCAGGCCGCGAGGCAGGCGCCGATGGCCCAGCGCGCCGCGGCTTCGTCCGCGCCCGATTGCAGGCCCGCGCTGCGCCCGGCCAGCATCGCGACGCCGGCGAAGCCGATCACCAGGCCGAGGCTGCGCGAGCGGTCGGGCCGCTCGCCGAAGAAGCCCCAGGCGACCAGCGCGCCGAACATCGGCACCGTGGCGTTGAGGACTGCTGCCAGGCCGCTGTTGATGGTGAGCAGCGCGAAGCAGAAGAAGGCGAAGGGCAGTCCCGAATTGAGCACGCCGATGCTCAGCGCCGGCTTCCAGTACTGCCTGAGGCTGGACCACTGGCCGCGCGCGAGCAGCAGCGGCAGCAGGAAAAGCATGGCGATCGCGACCCGCACCGAGGCCGCCGGCAAGGCGCCGAACTCGGGCGCGCCAATGCGCATGAAGAGGAAGGAGGCGCCCCACAGCATGCCCAGCAACACCAGGTCGACCAGCCAGCGCTTGCTGGCCGGACGCGCGGGCGCCGCGGGAGCGACGGGTTGGGGCGCCGTGTTCGCGGCCGTGCACTCGCCTTCGCTCACAAGGCACCTTCCAGTTCGAGCAGGGCGCTCTTGCGTTCGAGGCCGCCGGCGTAGCCGGTCAGCGAGCCGTCGGTGCCCAGCACGCGGTGGCAGGGCACGATCACGCTGATCGGGTTGCGGCCCACGGCCGCGCCCACCGCGCGTACCGCGGCGGGATTGCCGATGCCCGCACTGATGGCGCCGTAGCTGGTGGTGCGGCCCGCGGGAATGGCCAGCAGCGCCTGCCACACCGACTGCTGGAAGGCCGTGCCGTGCGAAAGATCCAGCGGCAGGTCGAAGTGCTGGCGGCGCCCCGCGAAGTAGTCGGCCAGCTGGGCCGCGGCCTCGCGCAGCACGGGATGCCCGGGATCGTCCTGCCAGCCACTGGTGTCGGGCCAGTGGCGCTGCCGTTCGAACCAGGCACCGGCCAGGCCGGCATCGGTGGCCGCGAGCGTGACGGCGCCGAGCGGGCTCGCGATCGTGCAGCTGTGGAGGGTGGCATTCCTGAATTTCATGATGTTGTCTTTCTCATTCACGCGGACACGCTTTCGAGGGCGGGCGGCGCGGCCATCGCGGACCCGCTGGGAGGCAGGGGACTGTGCCATGCCCGGAGGACCGCGTAGCTGCGCCACGGCCGCCAGGACTGCGAGGCCTCCGCCGCAGCGCGCGCGGAGCTCACCCCCAGCGCCTTCTGCAGCGCGATGTCGCCGGCGGGGAAGGCATCGGGCCAGCGCAGCGCCCGCATGGCAATGTACTGCGCAGTCCAGTCGCCGATGCCGGGCAGCTGTTGCAGGGCGGCGAGCGTGGCCGGCACGTCGGCGCCGGCATGCAGGGCCAGCCGGCCCTCCAGCACTTCCTTCGCGAGCGCGATCAGCGCGGCCTGCCGCTGCCGGACGATGCCCAGCTGGCCCAGCGTGTCGCCGCTCGCGGCCGCGAGGGCCGCGGGCGTCGGGAACAGCCGGTCCAGCCCCGCGACCGGCGTCGCGATGGGCTCGCCCAGCGCCTGCACCAGACGCGTGCCCAGCGTGCGCGCGGCGGCCACGGTGATTTGCTGGCCCAGCACGGCGCGCACCGCGAGCTCGAAGCCGTCGACCGTGCCCGGCACGCGCAGCCCGTCGCCCTGCGGGAAGCTGGCATGCAGCGCGCCGTTGATCGTCATCGGGTCGGCATCCAGGTCGAGCATGGCGCGCACCCGGCTGATCACCGTCGGCAGCACCGCGGCCAGCGAATCGCCGACCTGCAGCAGCACGTGCTCGCGCTCGCCGTCGAAGCGCAGCTGCAGCCAGCCGGCATGCACGCGCTCGCCCTGCGCGACGCGCAGCGTGCGGGCCAGCTGGGGCGTGCCGCCGGCTTCGCCGATGGCCTCCACCCCGCCCAGCGCGCGGCGCGCGAAGAAGCCCAGCATGGCCGCGGCATCGTAGGGCGGCCGGTAGCCCAGGCGCACGCCGACCGAGCCGCCGCCGTGCTCTCTGCCCGCGGTGCCGGCCCGCCGCAGCGCACTCGGGTTGAGGCCGTAGTGCGAAACGAAGGCCGCGTTGAAGCGGCGCACGCTGGCGAAGCCGCTGGCCAGCGCCACCTGCGTCATCGGCAGGCGGGTGTCGGCGATCAGCTGCTTGGCGGCCAGCAGTCGGCGCGTCTGCAGGTACTGCAGCGGCGAGACGCCGAACTGGGCCTCAAAGATGCGGCGCAGGTGCCGGTCGCTCACGCCCAGGCGTGCGGCGATGCGGGCGGCGCCGGGGCCGTCGTCGTCCCAGGCATCGGGCTCGTCGATCAGCCGGGCCGCCTGCAGCGCGAGGATGCGCGAGGCGTCTTCGGTGGACCAGCTCGCCGCCCGCGGCGCCAGCTCGGGCCGGCAGCGCAGGCAGGGGCGAAAGCCGGCTGCCTCGGCCTGGGCCGCATGCTGGAAGAAGCGGCAGTTCTCGCGCCGCGGCAGCTTGACGCGGCAGACCGGGCGGCAATAGACGCCGGTGGAGGTCACGCCGGTGAAGAAGGAGCCGTCGAAGCGCGCATCATGGGCCTTCATGGCCAGGTAGCAGGCGTCGCTCTCGAGCCCGGCGGGGGAGGCGGATGGCAGGGACATGTCTCGAATGATACGGAGCGCAGCATGCAGGAGTAGCCATTTCCGGACATCTGCCGGCAAGTGCGCATGCCTACAATGGTCTTCAATTTTCGAACTCACCCCAAAGGAAGCCCATGCAGCTCAGTGCATCGATCTTCAAGGCCTATGACATTCGCGGCGTGGTGCCCACCACGCTCGTCGCCGAGGTCGCCGAGGCGCTCGGCAAAGCCTTTGGCAGCGCGGCGCGCGCGGCCGGCGAGAAGGCGGTGGCGGTCGGGCGCGACGGGCGGCTCTCGGGCCCGGCGCTGGCCGATGCCCTGATCCGCGGCCTGGTGGCCACCGGCGTCGAGGTGATCGACGTCGGCGCGGTCACCACCCCCATGCTCTACTTCGCCGCTCACACGCTGGCCAGCAGCGGCATCCAGGTCACCGGCAGTCACAACCCCAAGGACTACAACGGCTTCAAGATGGTGCTGGCCGGCCGTGCGATCTACGGCGACGAGATCCAGGGCCTGCGCCGCGTGATGGAAGCCGACAGCGCCAAGCTCGCCCCCGGCGGCAGCGTGCGCAAGGTCGACGTCATGGAGGCCTACACCCAGCGCATCGCCAGCGACATCAAGCTCGCCCGGCCCATCAAGATCGTGGTCGACTCGGGCAACGGCATCGCCGGCGCCTCGGCGCCCGCCATCTTGCGCGCCATCGGCTGCGAGGTGACCGAGCTCTACAGCGAGGTCGACGGCAACTTCCCCAATCACCACCCCGACCCCAGCAAGCCCGAGAACCTCAAGGACCTGATCGCGGCGCTGGCCTCCGGCGACGCCGAGCTGGGCCTGGCCTTCGACGGCGACGGCGACCGTCTGGGCATCGTCACCAAGGACGGGCAGAACATCTTCCCCGACCGCCAGATGACGCTCTTCGCGCAGGACGTGCTCTCGCGCGTGCCGGGCGGCACCATCGTCTACGACGTGAAATGCTCGCAGCGCCTGGCGCCCGCGATCGAGGCCGCCGGCGGCAAGCCGATGATCTTCAAGACCGGCCACTCGCTCATCAAGGCCAAGATGAAGGAGATCGATTCGCCGCTGGGCGGCGAGATGAGCGGCCACATCTTCTTCAAGGAGCGCTGGTTCGGCTTCGACGACGGCACCTATGCGGGCTGCCGGCTGCTCGAGATCCTGAGCAAGACGCCCAACGCGAGCGACACGCTCAACGCCCTGCCCACCAGCTTCTCGACGCCCGAGCTCAATGTCAAATGCGCCGAGGGCGAGCCGCATGCGCTGGTCGATCAGCTGGTGAAGGCGGCGAAGTTCGACGCACCGGCGCAAGTCTTGACCATCGACGGCCTGCGCGTGGACTGGCCCGATGGCTTCGGCCTGATTCGCGCCTCCAACACCACGCCGGTGCTGGTGCTGCGCTTCGAGGGCCAGACCCAGGCGGCGCTGGACCGCATCCAGCACGACTTCCTCGCGCTGCTGAAGGGCGTGAAGCCGGATGCGACCCTCGCCGAAGCTGCGCACTGATCCTGATTCCTGGTCGAGCGTGCGTTCGTTGCTGCTGCGCCTTTACGGCGCTTTCACCACCCTTGCGCAGCCGCTGGTGCGGCGCAAGCTGCGTCGGCGCGCCGTGGCCGAGCCCGGCTACGCCCATGCGGTCGAAGAACGCTTCGGCCAGTATGACGAGGCCGCAGCCGGCACCGGCTGGTGCTGGGTCCATGCCGTCTCGCTGGGCGAGGCGCGTGCCGCCGGCATCCTGATCGCCGAGCTGCGGCGCCAGTACGCGGGCATCCCCATCCTGCTCACCCACGGCACGGCCACCGGCCGCGAGGAGGGCGCCAAACTGCTGGAAGCCGGCGACCTGCAGGTCTGGCAGCCCTGGGACGCACCGGCCGCGGTGGCGAGCTTCCTGGACCGCTTCCAGCCGCGCATCGGCGTGCTGATGGAAACCGAGGTCTGGCCCGAGCTCACGGCCGCCTGCGCCGAGCGCGGCATCCCGCTGGTGCTGGCCAATGCGCGCCTGAACGAGAACTCGCTGGCCTCCGCCGAGCGCCTGGGCTGGCTGGCTCGGCCCGCCTACTCTTCGCTGGCGGCGGTCTGGGCGCAGACCGAGGCCGATTCGCATCGGCTGGTCTCGCTCGGCGCCAAGGTCGAGGGCGTGTACGGCAACCTCAAGTTCGACGCCACCCCCGATGCGCGCCAACTCGCGACCGCGGCCCGGCTGCGCGGCCAGCTGCCGCGGCCGGTGGTCATGCTCGCGAGCTCGCGCGACGGCGAAGAGGCTCAGTTGCTGGAGGTGCTCAAGCGCTTCGGCGCGCTCGCGCCGGTGCCGCCAGCGCAGGATGCGGTGCAGTCCATCGCCCGCCGCGTGCACGACGTGCAGTGGATGATCGTGCCGCGCCATCCGCAGCGCTTCGACGAGGTCGCGGCGCTGATCGAATCGCACGGCTTCGCGGTGGCGCGGCGCAGCACCGCCGGCGCGCCGGCCGAGTCCGAGATCTGGCTGGGCGACTCGCTCGGCGAGATGGCGCTCTATTACGGCCTGGCCGACGTGGCGCTGCTGGGTGGCAGCTTCGAGGCGCTGGGCGGCCAGAACCTGATCGAGGCGGCCGCCTGCGGCTGCCCGGTGATCATGGGCCCCTCCACCTACAACTTCGCCGAGGCCGCCGAGCTCTCGCTGGCGGCCGGCGCCTCGCTGCGCATGAGCGACATGGAGCACGCGGTGACCGCCGCCCTCAAGCTGGTCGAGCACCAGGACCGGCGCGAGGCGATGGCGGAGGCGGCGCAGGCGTTTGCCAACGCCAATCGCGGCGCGGCGCAGCGCACGGCGGCCGCGGTGCTTTCGATCGCGGAGGCGGCGCCGGCGCCGGTGCCGGTCGCCGCCGCTGAAGAGCGGACCGAGCCGAACTTCGATTGAGCGCATAGCGTCGGGCAGCAGCGGCCGCTTCACCGGGCGCGCAACCTGCTCCGATTTGGAACCCAACGGCGAGCGCGTCCTCAATGTCCTGAAGGGCCACCTTGCCACCTGCGCAGCCGTTCGGCATCTGGGGACCCCTCCGATGTTCGAGCACCAGGCGGACAGGGTTACCGCGGACCTGGCCTGAGAAAGAAACATCAATGACCGCTATTCAGCAGCAGCCTCGGGGCTCTTCCCCGTTCATGTCCGTGTCTTCCGAGGCTTTCGTGTCCATCTCGGCGAAGCAGACCACGACCGTCCTGCATGCCGGTTTCATGTTGGGTTCGCCCCTTCCGGCGCCGCACAAGCCAGGCTACAACGCAGGCTTCGTCGCAGGCTTCGTCGCGAACAGGGCGACGGTGATGACACGAGTCTCGATCTCGATGCAGGCGAGCTATCGCTTCTCCGTCTCTTCTCAGGATTGGCCTCAGGTCGAAGACGATGTTCATGACCTGTTCGAGCGCGCCCTAAAGCATCCGCCCAGCGCCATGCTCTTTACGTACCGGGTCACGACGACCATTTCGGTGCTGTACTTCGGCTATGTCTGCTGGCAGGGCCAAGCGCCCGCGCAATCCCGGGGCGTGACGCCGGCGCCGAAGCAGGTAGCAGCGAGCGATGCACACGTCGTTCCCGCTGCGCCTTCCTTCGTATCGGCGCCGAAAGCCAGTCCGAGGACCGCGGCTCCGGCGGCGTGACTGTCATGTCGGCTTCCGCTTCGCAGTCCCTGCGGCACTCGCCGCGGGCAAGCCGTCGGGAAGCCGGCACCATCAACATCACCTCCAGCATGCGGCCGCGCAATTAGCGCGGTTGGCCGCCCGAAGACAGGGGCCTCGCGCGTCTACACCGCTGTCTTGGGAAGGCAGACCGTGAACGTCGTGCCCTGTCCGGGCGCGGAGTCGACCTCGATCCGGCCGCCATGCCTTTCGACCACCTTCTTGCAGATGGTCAAGCCGATGCCCGTTCCTTCGTAGAGCTCCTGCGCATGGAGCCTCTGGAAAATGACGAAGATGCGCTCGAAGGACTCGGGCGCGATTCCGATGCCGTTGTCGCGCACGGAGACGATCCAGTTCGCCTCGTCTTCGGACGCATGCACGCGAACCCGCGGCCGGGTGCCCGGCGCCGTGAATTTGATGGCATTGCCGATGAGATTCTGAAAAACCTGCGTCAGGCCCGAGGATTCCCCTGTCACCTCCGGAAGCGGGCCGCGCTCGACGACGGCGCCGGAGCGCTCGATCGCGTTGGCAAGATTCGCCATCGCGTCGTCGAGCACGTGATCCAGCCGAACCTGCTGTGCCGGAACAGCCGAGCGCTCCACCCGCGAGTACAGGAGCAGGTCGTCGATCAGGCGCTTCATGCGATCAGCGCCGCCGGCGATGTACCCGATGAAATCCTGGGCGTCGCTGTCGATCTGGTCGCCATAGCGGCGGCGCAGCAGTTCGGAATAGCTGCTCATCATGCGCAGCGGCTCGAAGAGATCGTGCGAGGTCACGTACGCAAACTGCTTGAGTTCATCGTTGGACCGCGTGAGTTCGGCGACTTGCCGCTGGATGGCGTCTTCGCGCACCTCCCGCGTGGTGATGACCAGCATCCACCGGCCGTCCAGGTGAATGGCCTGCTGCTGTTCTTCCATCACGCCGCGTGTGCCCGCGCGCGACCTGGCAGTCGGCGCAATGCGGCGCCGCGGCAGCGGCGACACGGCGATCGCATCGTCGTACTCGCGTTCGAGGTCTTCGCGCGCCCGGCCGTCCGACCAGAGCGTCCATGGCGGATCCTGCAGAAGATCGTTGCGGGTCATGCCGTGATAGCGGCAGACCGCATCGTTGCAATCGACATGGCGCATGCTCTCGCGATCGACGATGAGCATGCAATCATGGCTCGACTCGAATGCACTGGACAGCAGTGTCGAGCGGGTCTGCTGCTGCTTGCGCCCGGTGACGTCCCGCGTTGCAACGACCATCAGCCATTGACCGCGAATCAGCAGGGCGGTATGCACGACTTCCGCATCCAGCAGCGTGCCGTTCGGCAGCGTGTAACGCTGTTCGCTGGACAGGGAATGCGGGAACGCCTTGATGACCTCGTCGAAAAAGGCCTCGAACGAGGCTTGCGTGCTGCCTTCCATGTACGACCACGGCGGCGTACCGAGCATTTCTTCGCGTGTGCGGCCAAGGCGTTTGGCGGCAGCGGCGTTGACATCGACCAGGCGCAGCGAAAGGCGATCGACCACCTCGATGCCGTCGGCGCTTTGTTCCAGCGCAGCCCTTGCCCAGTCGAGCTCGCCATGCGGCGGTTGGCGCTATCGCGGCCGACGGCGCCGATGCCTCGCAACCGCGTTTTGGCTAGCACTGGCGGTGGTGGCGGGCGCCTTCCGTGCTGGAGAGTGCGCAAGCTGCACCAGATATCTGTACCGGCGGCTACATGGTGGCTACATGGCTCCAAAACAAGAAAGCCCGCTATCGTAAAGATAGCAGGCTTTCGTTGCTGTGATTGGTGCCGGAGAGATGATTCGAACACCCGACCTTCTCATTAAGAATGAGCGAATAAATGGATGCGTGTTGGTTGATTCCTGTTGATCTTCGAGTGACGCGGCAGAGGGAGAAATCTTAAAACTGGTGTGAACGATGTTCCCTTGTTGATCTGAATTTCAAAAATTCTCTTACATCGGACGTTACTTTCTGGGCCGATGTAAGAGAATGGGTGCATGGCCAAAATTGCACTCACCGCGCCGCGCGTCGCCGGCTTTTCG
This sequence comes from Variovorax sp. WS11, assembly GCF_010499245.1. Classification (GTDB taxonomy): domain Bacteria; phylum Pseudomonadota; class Gammaproteobacteria; order Burkholderiales; family Burkholderiaceae_C; genus Variovorax. Next base: position 382,646 of record NZ_JAAGOW010000002.1, on the reverse strand, counting down.
TGCCCGCCTGACAAGGCGCAGGCATTCCTATGGGACAGCAAGGCGCCCGGGCTCGGACTGCGCGCCACGCCTCGCGGCGTGCCAGCCTTCATCTTCCAGAGCGTCTATCAGGGCAAGAGCCTGCGCATAACGATCGGCGACGCCCAGGCGTGGCGGATCCCGGACGCACAGGCCAAGGCGCGGGAACTGCAGCGCCACATCGACGAAGGCCGCGATCCTCGGGCGGTAAAGGCCGAGGCGGCGGCAAAGGATGTCGCCGCGCGCGTGGCACAGCGGAGGGAGTCTGCGCTGATGAGCGAGGCGTGGGCCGAATACATCAAGCGCGGCAAGCCCAAGAAAAAGGCGGCATGGAAGCCCCGGTATCTTGCCGACATGCAAAAGATGGCGTCGCTCGGCGGTGAGCCGAAGAAGCGGGGCAAGGGGCTCACGCTTCCCGGCCCCATTGCGCCGCTGCTCGACATGCGGCTGAAGGACCTCACCCCGCGGGCCCTGCGTGCGTGGCACGCAAAGGAGGCCCAACGTGGCGAAGCGCAGGCCGCGCGGGCCGTGCAGATCGTGTCCGGCTTCCTGCGGTGGTGCGGCACAGAGGACGCCTACGAGGGGCTGGTCGACCCCTTGGCCGCGCGCGACCCCAAGGTGCAGGATCAACTGCCTTCGGCCGCCGGAAATCGCCGCACCGACGCGCTGGAAGAAGGCCAACTCATGGCATGGTTCGTCGGCGTCGCCCAGTTGCGAAACCGGACGGCCGCGGCTTACCTGCAAGGACTTCTTTTGACAGGCGCGCGGCGGGAGGAGCTTGCCGCGCTCAAATGGAGCGACATCGACTTCCGCTGGGGCCGGCTCACTATCGCGGACAAAGTGGGCGATACGCGGTCGCTACCCCTCGCGCCATACCTGCAGCACCTGCTTCAAGGGCTCCCGCGCATCGACAAGAACCCGCACGTCTTCGCATCCGCGATTGCCATAAAAGGCCGCATCGCGGACCCGCGCAGTGCGCACACCGAAGCGCTGGCGCATGAAGGCCTCCCGCATGTGACGATTCATGGCCTGCGTCGAACATTCGCGTTGATGGGCGAAGCCGCGGGCTGCCCCGCCGGCGCCATTGCGCAGATCATGGGCCATCGACCCGGCAGCATGAGCGAGAAGTACAAGCCGCGCACGATCGAGCAACTCCGCACCTACATGGCGCAGGTTGAACGCTTCATCGTCACCAAGGCCGGCATCCAATTCGACTTCGACGCCGGGCAGGAGGAACGCCACGGCGACGTGGTGCAGTTCACCAGAAAAGCTGCCTGAGGGCGTTGGCAAGCGAAACGCCGCTTGGCGGTCAGACACCAGGGGTCCCCACCGACCGATGTCGCGCCCGAGATCCATCGACTCGCTGCCTCGGCGCGTACCTGGCATCCCTATGGCGCGGCAGGTTGCGGCCTCCCGGCTTGCGCAAGGTCATCTTGCCCCCCGATGCATTCAACCGGCGCCCGGCGCCGTCCGCACTTGCGTTGTCGGGGGTGACGCTGGGGGCGCATCACGAAGCACGCAGTGCAGATTGGGGCGATGCCACGCGAGGCGCGGCGCCGCGCAGTGCCGCGCAGTAGACCGACGTGGACCCCCGTTGTTTTTCGCTTTTCGTGTTGTAGAGTTTGAGGTAGTCGTTTAAGAACGACGATTCCCTCAATCAGGCGTAAGACGCGCCAAGAACTCCTTCATAGAAAGGCGTTAGCGTGTCTGCTCGGACTTCCTTTACCTCTCTCGATCAAGAAACTCGCGCGGCCATCCCCACCCGCGAGGCTGCCTTCCATCTGGCTCGTCAACCGCAAACCCTGCGCGCCTGGGCCTGCTTTGACACGGGCCCGCTGCGCCCCATCCGCATCAACGGCCGCCTGGCGTGGCCCGTCGAACAACTCCGCCGCCTGCTGGGAGCCGAGGCATGAGCGCCGGTAATGCTCAGCGCAAGCGCTGGGGTGGCAACCGGGGTGTCTATCTCGCTCTCTCCGATGAGCAAAAAGTCGCGAGTGCCGCTAGCGCGGCAGCGAACGATGACCTCTTTCCCGAACTGCTGCCGCAGGCGCTAGTGGCCGCACTGAAGGCGCGCCTCCTGCAACACGGCTACATGATCGACCAGGAGCCCCACATGCGGCGCCCCAACTGGTGGCGCGTGTTTCGCACTGACCGCCCTTACTCGGTCCAGCACCCCAACCTGAAATCGGTTGAGCGCTTCGCAGATCGCCTTGAACGGGGTGCAGAGTGAAGCTCGCCCCCAAGAACTGGACCTCCTTCCAGCACTACAAGGATCGCGCGCCGCCGTGGATCAAGCTGCACCGCACGTTGCTGGATGACCGCCACTACCAAAGCCTGCCGCTGACCAGCCGGGCACTCGCGCCCATGCTGTGGCTGCTCGCGGCCGAATCGGCTGACGGCATCTTCGATGCCAGCGTCGAAGAACTGGCCTTCCGCCTCCGCACGTCCGAGGACGAAATTCAAGCCGGCCTCGGACCACTGCTCGACGCCGGCTTCTTCGTCCCCGCAGTGCACGACGCTAGCGTCTTGCTAGCAGGATGCAAGCAGGTTGCTAGCGTGGCGCCAGCAGTGCGCTTGCAGCCTGATAGCGCCATGAAAGCAGCCTGCCAGCAACTTGCTAGCCCAGAGACAGAGACAGAGACAGAGACAGAGACAGAGACAGAGACAGAGGCAAAGGAACTCGAAAAGAAGCCGCGCAAGGTGCGGGCTATCTCTCCCCGCCGTGCAATCACGCTCGCAGAATACCTGGACCATTGCAAGGCCGAGGAACGTAAGGCGATCTCGCCCGATCACCCCATCCATGCCTACTGCCAGGACGCTGGCATCACGAGCGAAATGTTGGAGGTTGCGTGGCTGGTCTTCAAGGACCGCCACCTGAGCAACCAGAAGGCCAAGAAGTACCTCGACTGGCCGATGGCATTCGCGAACAGCGTAAAGGGTTGCTGGTATCACCTCTGGCACGTCAACGAAGAGGGACACGCCGACTGGTCCAAGGTGGGCGTGCAGGAGCGCCGCGTACTCGAGATGCGGATGTCGAAGCCGCCGGAGCAAGTGCGGAAGGAGGAGGACCAACATGCACCCGCATGAACTCCCGACCCATGCCTTGCCTTGGTCGCCGGAGGCCGAGTACGGCGTGCTGGGCGCCCTGATGCTGGACTCTGCGGCCTGGGATTCCGTGGGGGACATCCTTATCGCACAGCAGTTCTTCGCCGAGGTGCACCGCCGCATCTTCACCGCCATCTCTTCGCTGGTGCTAACCGGCAAGCCCGTGGACATCATCACGGTGCATGAGCACCTGGAAAGCAGCGGACAGGCCGAAGGCATCGACCTGGCGATACTGAACCGGATCCAACAGTCGGTCAGCAGCACGCACGCAGTTCGCCGGCATGCAGAGATCGTCGCGGAGCGCTCGCTGATGCGCGGCCTGATGGCGGCGGCCGATGATGTGCGCTCCATCGCCGTCACGCCCGGTGTCCCCGTCTCGGAGCGGCTCGACAAGGCGCAGGCCCGGCTGCAGGAACTCCAAGTGCATCGCGTCCGCCGCATGCCCGTGCCGATCCAGGATCTGACAGTCACGTTTCTGGATCGCCTCACCGACCTTTCGGAAGGGAAGATCGAGCCGGGAATCCCGACGCACATCCCTGCGCTCGACAAAATGCTTGGCGGCGGGCTCAAGCCGGGCGCCCAGGTGGTGCTGGCCGCGCGACCGTCGGTAGGGAAGTCGTCGTTCGCGCAGCAGATCTGCCTGAACGTCGCTGCCGATGGACAGGCGTGCGCGTTCTTTTCCCAGGAAATGCAGAGCCTCGAAGTGACGCAGCGCGCGTTCGCGAACCTCGGGCGCATAGGGCTCGACAACATCCAGAGCGGCAGCCTGGCGGACCACGAGTGGGGCCGACTGACCGATGCGATGGAGCGTGTGCGCAAGCTGTCGTTCCACATCGACGACCAGCCCGCCCTGACACTCATGGACATCGCTGCCAAGGCCCGGATGCTGAAGCGCCAGCACGACGTGAAGCTGATCGCGATCGACTACCTGCAGCTCTGCGCCGCCGGCAAGGCTGGCGAGAGCCGCCATCACCAGATCGAGGAGCTCAGCCGCGGCACGAAGGTGCTGGCCCGCCAACTCGACATCACGATCCTGCTGCTCAGCCAGTTGAACCGCGAGGTCGAGAAGCGCGTGAGCGGACGCGCCGTGCTGAGCGACCTGAAGGAATCGGGCGCGATCGAGGAAGACGCAGACGTAGTGATTCTGTTGAACAAGACCGGCGACGCGCGCCAGGACGGAACGAAACTGATCGCGTGCGACGTGCCGAAGAACCGGCAGGGACGCACCGGCGAGTTCGCTCTGCATTTCGACGGCCCCACACAGCGATGGGAGCAGTCGAGCGAGACCGTGGTCGCAAAAGGCCCGCCTGCTCGAAAGTACACGAGTGACCTGTGACCCTCGCCATGACCTTGGGCGTGCCTGGAAGCCTTGCCGCGGCGTTCGAGAGGGCCGCATTCAACCCTTTTTTCTCGCGCGCGTACACGCCCGTGCGCGTACATCTCACAAGTCATCATGAAATCCCCGAAATCTCCCCGTCTCACCCTCCCGATCTCCGGTGAGCTTCGCCGCCGCATCAACCAAGCCGCACATGCCGAGGGCCTGCGCCAGGAAATTGCTGCTCGCGCGCGCATAGTTCAGGAACTGCGCCTTCTCGCTGCCAAGGGCGCCGGGGCAGACGCGATCGGTGCGTACTTGGACCGCGTGGAGCGAGCCTAGTCGCGGCACTTACTCTTCAATTTGACCCCGGCGGGAGGAACTGGTCCAGGTCAAGATTGAAGGGTACTTCTGGGCCGCCGCAAAAGCACCCGGGTGGCGCCTTCCTGAAGTACAGCACCTCGCCCGTCTTGCGGTTGCGCTCGCATGTGTAGCCGGGCGGGGCCGGCAGAAGCTCGATGTCCTCCGCGGTCCAAGATACCGGGAAAGTCCTCGCCGATTTTGGGGGAGGGGGTGGGGTCGACATCTTGTGCATTGTGGCGGGCTCGATTGGGCCAGGCAACGATTTCCCCAGGCCCCTCATGCCTGAATTTCCTCGGACCCCGCCGGGCGCCGTGCGTGACCCGCCTTGATCCGAGCGGCGTCGGTCCGGCGCTGCTCACGCGCGCCCAAGACTTCGGCGATGACGGCCAGCGCGTGCGTTGCCCTCTTCGCCAACCCCACGTCATGCGAGGTGGGCACTTCGGCTTCCCGGTTGAGCCGTATCAGCAGTCCCCTGAAGCTGTGGAGCGTGCATTGGCGGAGGTCGGGAGGTGGCGCACCCAGGGATGTCGACGTGCTCGGGCTTCTAGCGATGCCCAAGATATCAAGCAAGGCCAGTGGTTCACCTGCATTTCCATGTGCAAGGGCCGCCTCCAGGGGAACCACGGCGGCCCGCACGGCGCCGGCACATGTGGCTCATCATTAAGATGGACGAGACCGACGCCCTGGCAGTGACCGTCCGGAGCCTCATGGAGGCCGCCAACGACGCCGCGCCAAAATGGTCCCCATGACACCCGAAGACATCACTTACATCAAGACCCTCGTCACCGGCCTCGGGTACGGTGCTCTGATTGCGGTTGGCATCGGCTACCTGCTGCTGAAGCACTACTCTCCAAGCTATCTGACCGCGAAGGGCAAGAACCTAGCCGACAAGGAAGACATCAAGAAGATCACCGAGTTGGTCGAGCAGGTCAAGTTGCAGACTTCGATAACGGTGGAGCAATTCAAGGCCAAGCACCAGCTCCGTATGGCGGCTCTCGATAAGCGTCTGGGGGCTCATCAGGAGGCCTTCAAGTGGTGGCAAAAGCTGGTCAGCAGCGCCCATTCCGAAGATGTGGTCCCGGTCGTGATCGGTTGTCAAGATTGGTGGGTGAGTAACTGCCTCTACTTGGAGCCGGCCGCGAGACAAGCGCTGTCCATGGCATACATTTTCGCGGCTGGCCACCGCAAACTAGTTGAGAGTGGCAACTACCGGCCGCGAGATGCAGCGCTGGTTGCCGAGATCGAGACGAGTTGGAAGCATGTGATGGACGCAGGACAGATCATCATGGAATCTGCCGAGCTCCCGGGGCTTTCCGAGCGCGAATTGAAACTCGTGCAAGACAAGCCAGGTGTGAGGTCGGCGACGTCGTAAAAAGAGCTCAGACTTGCTCGCTGCCGTGGTAGCCCTCCACGGTTTCGCGCGCCGGTACTAGCACCCAGGTCTGCGCGAAGTCGGACCCACTGCCGTCCCCCTCTCGTCGATGCGCTCCCACCCGCTGTAGACCCAGCGGTCAGGCGTCTTCTCGACGGTGTGAGCATCCATGAGCGGGCTCTGGTTGCGCTGCACCTCTACTGCAAGAATCCTGTCATGCACGATTGCTGAATGTCATAACACCCTGCACTGCCCGCGTCGCTATTGAAGATCGGACCGCTGAAGCCAACTGCGAATGTCGCGAACTCGCCACGCCGTGATTCGCGCGCTCAGCTTTATCGGCTGGGGAAACCTACCATCAGAAACCATCCGCCACAACGCCGATGCAGAGAAAGGGAGGAGTACTTCCTCGGTCCGCCGACTCGGTTTCCGGACGAGATTTGATATTCGAAGAAATGCATCATCGGAAAGCTTATCGAACCATGCAGACTGGCCTACCACCAGAGCCGGCCGCGCGTCAGACACTGGCTTCCCTTCCTTGATCGCGGCACGCTCCCTTTCAAGCTTACGAATTTCGCCAGCACACTCCTCAATTTCGTGGTCAAGGAGAGCACGACAGCGACGCAAGCGAGCCATTTCGCGCTCCAACAATTGGATCTTGAACTCGCAAATCTTGTCGTTTCCGTTCATCGATTCCTCATGCAAGAATGGGCTGGTGAGATTAAATGGGTGCCGCTTTTGCGGTGTCGTCATGAGCCTATCGCCATCGAACGCCGTCCGTGTTCCGAAGGTCTTCGATGTCGGGGTGCCCTACGCCTACTGGGCTGCTTTCGAGGCGCGTGACGCCCTGGAAGGTGCTGTCCCGTACGTAAATTCAACCGATCCGAAGGACGACGCGCTTGCATGCATGCCCTCGCGCACGGAGCTCAGATTTACAGCAGCAGCCCGCCAGAAAGCCTGAACGCTCAACCGGCGCACGGCAGCGGGCACCTCTCCGACCACGCATCGCCCACGCAACTGGTCGGTGCCACGATGCTCGAGCGGAACGTCTGATGCAGACCTGCGTGATGGGGACCGACCTCGTTCGACGAGGGGTGTCATCGAGCGCCGCACGTTCCGCTCCCCCCGCTCGCCCAGCTTCAAGGCGGCCGGTAGCAGCCGCCGGCCAATCGGTGATAATCAAGAGCTGTCGACCCCTAGGTCAGACCTCTCGCCGTATTTCAACGGATAGAATTCGGCCCTCCGAAGGCTGAGATCCAGGTTCGATTCCTGGCGGCGGGACCAGATACGAGGCCGGAAGTACCTCATCTCGAGCGCACCTTGGGCACGTAAGGGCTCCCCACCTTCTTTGCCATTAGCCGCTCGGGCCGCAGCGTGACAAGCGCCTCCCCAAAAGAGCTTCGCCCCTTGAGGGGAGCAAGCCCGGCCTGAATTCACCAAGCGCACCCCACACTTCTGGCGCAGGGGGGCGATGGGACACTCAAGCTTCCTTGGATTCCCCTGGCGCGTTGCCCGCCCCCAACGGGGGCTTAGTCGTCGTCATCCGGCATCCCGATCCGGGACAGCCCCATCATCAGCTCCCGGTGCGCGAGGTAGCCCTGCGTCTTGCGCATCCGGGGCTTCTGCTCGGGTTCCTCCGGTGGGAACAGGTACGTCTCGCGCACTTGCTCCCATGCTTCCTGCCACGTCGCGCCCTGCGTCGTCAGCGCTCGAATCCCGTTGGACGTCGCTTCCGCGGCCTCCGTCAGCGCCTGCTCGAGCTTGCCCGTCTTCTCCAGGCGCGCGTACATCTTCGGAAGGTGCTCCTTCCAGTGCTCGCGGGCTTGGGCGATCCAGGTGGCATGACGCATTTCCAATCTCCGATCTGGGTAGAAGCTGAAATGTCTCTGGGCGATGCGCTCTTCCGAAAACTGGCCGACGCCCACGGGCAGCATTCTGAGTGCGCGTATCACGCACAGGGGCCCAGCGACGGCAGCATCGGGGGCTGCCCTATGGCCTGTGGCGCGCCGCTATGATCACCAGCTACCCTCGCCCAACTCAAGATTTTTGGGCGAGAGGCCACTATTGCCCTATGCCGCTAACCCTCCCCCAACTCGAACGCCACCTCTTCAAAGCGGCCGACATCTTGCGCGGCAAGATGGACGCCTCCGAGTTCAAGGAATACATCTTCGGAATGTTGTTCCTCAAGCGCTGCTCCGACGTGTTCGATCAGCGTCGCGAGGAAGTTATGCAGCGCGAGTTGACCGCGTGCAAGACTGACGCCGAGGCCCGCGAGAGCGCAGAGCTCAAGCGCTGGTATGGCCAGTCCTTCTACGTACCACCCAAATCCCGCTGGAAATACTTGGTCAACGAGGCTCACGTCGATGTGGGCGGTTTCCTCAATCGTGCGCTTGGCGGCTTGGAGAGCAACAACTCGAGCTTGGCCGAGGTGCTGGAACACATCGACTTCTCACGCAAAGTGGGCCAGAGCAAGATCCCCGACATTAAGTTACGCCAACTGATCAGCCATTTCAGTACCTACCGCCTGCGCAACGAGGATTTCGAGTTCCCCGACCTGCTGGGCGCCGCCTACGAATACCTGATCGGGGAGTTTGCGGACTCGGCCGGCAAGAAGGGCGGCGAATTCTATACGCCCCGATCGGTCGTACGCATGATGGTGCGCCTGGTCAAACCCGAACAGCACCACAGCGTCTATGACCCCTGCGTAGGCTCGGGCGGCATGCTGATCCTGGCCAAGGAGTACATCGACGAACACGGCCAGGACGGTAATCGCGCCGAGCTCTTTGGGCAAGAGGCCAACGGCACCGTCTGGTCGATCGCCAAGATGAACATGCTGCTGCACGGCATCAGCACTGCCGACCTGCGCAACGAGGACACCTTGGCCGAACCGCAGCATGCCGAAGGCGGGGAGCTTATGCGTTTCGACCGCGTGCTCTCCAACCCGCCGTTTTCCATAAACTGGGGCACCGCGGACACCAACCGCGGCGGTCAAGCGGTGTGGGCGCCTAAGTTCCGTGCCGAGCGTTTCCGCTACGGCGAAGTACCGCTGGGAGCTAAGAAGGCTGACCTGATGTTCCTGCAGCACATGGTGTCCGTGCTCAAGGACGGCGGCCAACTCGCTACCGTGATGCCCCACGGCGTGCTGTTCCGCGGCGGCGAAGAGCGCGCCATCCGTGCGGCCATGATCGAGGCCGACTTGTTGGAAGCCGTGATCGGCCTGCCCGCAAACTTGTTCTACGGTACGGGCATTCCGGCCTGCGTGCTGGTGATGCGCCAGCGCCAGGGCAATCACAGCGGCAAGCCGTCCGAGCGGCAAGGAAGAGTCCTCTTTATCAACGCCGACCGCGAATACTTCGAGGGCCGAGCTCAGAACCACCTGCTGCCCGAGCACATCGAGAAGATCGCCAACACTTTCGAGAATTTCGCTGAGGTGCCGGGCTTCTCGGCCATCGTCTCCAACGCCGAGCTTCGCGATAACGACTGCAACCTCAACATCCGGCGTTACGCCGACAACGTGCCGCCGCCGGAGCCGCATGACGTGCGCGCGCACCTGGTCGGCGGTGTACCCAAGTCCGAGGTGGAGAACAAGGCTGCACTCTTCAAGGCGCACGGCCTGGACGCGCTGGCGCTGCTTGTCGAGCGCGATGCCTACTACTTCGACTTCCGCTCCGAGCTGACGACGCGGCAGGCCGTCAAGAATGCGATCGAGACCTATCCCGGCCTCGTGGCTCGCGAGCAGGAAGTGCGCGACGCCTTTGACGCCTGGTGGCAGGTGCACAGTCCGCGCATCATTGCGCTGGCCGGTGCTCCCGGCCTTGTCGGTCTGCGCAACGACCTCCTGCACAGTTTCAGCGCCGCGCTGGAGCCAACAGGCGTGCTTGGACGCTTTCAGGTGCGCGGGATCGTGGCCGGCTTCTGGGATGACGCCAAGTACGAATTCATGACGTTGATGGCGCGCGGCGCCAGGGGCGTCGTGGACGCCTGGCGCATCAGCATCCGCACCGGGATAGACGACGATCAAAGCAATGGGAACCCGTTGGGCCACAAGCTTGTGAAGCTCCTGATGGGCGATTTCGTAGATGCGCTGGCCGAGTTGGAAGTGCGCAAGGCCGAACTGGACAGCCAAATTAAAGCGGCCACGCCGGACAAGGTTGAGCGTGAGGATGGCGAAGAGGCCGAGCCCAGCGACGACGAGTTGGCAGTAGACGACGCGCAGCTCAAGGAGTGGAAGCGGCAACTCGTGGCGCTGAAAAAGGAGGTCAAGGCCAAGGAACAGGGCTTCGCGCAGCGGCTCGATGGCGCGGTCGATGCTCTGGATGATGCTGGAGCGGCGACGCTGCTTCTGGCTGTCCTGCGCAACGATATGCAGGCGATCCTGGATAGATATGTTTCCGCGCAGCGGCGGCAGGTTATTGAGACGTATGAGACTTGGTGGGACAAATACAGGGTGACGTTGAACGACATCGAGCAGGATCGCAAAGGTGCCGCGACGGAATTGGACTCATTCCTGCGAGCGCTCGGCTATGTCTGATCTCTGGCCTGTAGAGCCGCTCGGCAAGCACACTAAGGTGAAGGCGAGGATCGGCTGGCGGGGCCTCGCTTCGTCCGAATACACCGATGACGGTCCACTTCTTGTCGCCGGGAAGCATGTGCGCGATGGCCAAGTTGATTGGACTTCCTGCGATCACATCACCGAATATCGTTACAGGGAGTCGATGGAAATTGCCCTGGAACCGGGTGACGTGATCCTGACGAAGGACGGCACCATAGGGCGCGTTGCACGCATCGACTGCCTGCCGGGGAAAGCAACTCTGAATGGCACCATGATGCTGCTGCGCCCCGGAGAGCAGTTGGACTACCGATATCTATTTCATGTTCTTCGAGGCAGTCAGTTCAAGCGACTAATTGATGACAAGGTTTCTGGTAGTTCAATCCCTCATATCTTCCAGCGCGATATGGTCTTGTTGCCAATCTCGCTTCCTCCGCGAGGCCAACAAGTGGCCATTGCCGATGTGCTTGACGCTCTTGACATCACCATCCGCCAGACCGAGGCAATCATTCAAAAGTTCGAACAGGTCAAGCAGGGCCTGCTGCACGACCTGCTGACCCGTGGCATCGACGCCAACGGCGAACTGCGCCCGCGGCCGAAGGAAGCGCCGCATCTCTACAAGGAGTCGGTCTTGGGATGGATTCCGAGGAAATGGGAGGCACGAGCTGTGGATCAGGTGTCTGAATCGATTGTGGATGGCCCGTTCGGCTCTAACCTGAAAACCGAGCACTACGTCGATCTACCCGGCGTGCGTGTTGTTCGGCTCCAGAACATCGGCATTGGCAATTATGACGACAACGAGCGCGCCTTCGTGTCCGAACAGAAGGCAGCCAGTCTTAACCGGAACGAAGTCTCGGGTGGCGACGTACTGGTTGCCGCACTTGGAGATGCGCGCTATCCGGTAGGGCGTGCTTGTTGCTACCCCGACGACCTGCCTCCCGCGGTAAACAAGGCCGATTGCTTTCGTTTGCGACCGAGAAATGATCTCGCTATTGGAGCATTTGTAATGCGCAGCTTGAACGGGGCCGTCGCTCGCCGACAGATTCGGGGATTCGAGCAGGGGGTAACAATGCAGCGCGTCAACATCGGCAACCTCAAGCGCATCGTGCTCGCGCTGCCGCCAGTCGAGGAGCAGGAAAGTGCCTGCGCGAAGCTTGCGTCCCTGGACAGAACGTTGGCGACGAACGTGGCATATCTGCTGAAATCTCGCGAGCAGAAGGCCGGCCTCATGGACGACCTCCTCACCGGCCGCGTCTGCGTGGCGCCTCTCCTCGACTGAAAAAGACCGACGCATGGGCTGGGAACTCGACACTGTAGAAAAGCCCTTCGTCGAACAACTGCTCGGCCTCGGCTGGCGCTGCGTCGAAGGCGACCTGGATCATCCCGCCGCGACCGGCCGCACCGCCTTCACCGAGGTCATTCAGGAAGCCACACTGCGCCGCAAGCTGCACGAACTGAACGTGCGTGAACTCGACGGGCAACCGGTGCCCTGGGTCGATGAAGCGCGCCTCTCGCAAGCCGTCGGCGCCATCACCCGCATCGGCACCCATCGCCTCATGGAGGCCAACCGTGTCGCCACCGAACTGCTGCTGGGCGGCATCACGGTCGAAGGCCTGCCCGGCTGGGATGGCGGCCGCGGCCAGACCATCCACTTCATCGATTGGGCGCACCCCGAGCGCAACGAGTTCACCGTCATCAACCAGTTCAGGATCGATTGCCCGCCCGGCTACAACCGAGGCAAGGCCTTTATCGTGCCCGACCTGGTGCTCTTCGTGAACGGCATCCCGCTGGTGGTCGTGGAGTGCAAGAGCCCGTCATGCCCGGAGCCGCTGGCCGAGGCGGTGGACCAACTGCGCCGCTACACCAACCAGCGCAAGGTGAGCCTCGAGGTCGATGACAACGAGGGCAACGAGGCGCTGTTCCACACCAACCAGCTCCTGATCGCGACGAGCTTCGATGAGGCGCGGGTGGGCAGCGTGGGCGCTGCCATGCGCCACTACGCGGCCTGGAAGACCGTCGTGCCACGCACTGAGGCCGATGTGGCCGCGTCGCTTGGCAAGATCACGCTTTCCGAGCAGGAACGCCTGATCGCTGGCCTGTTGGTCCCGGCCAACTTGCTCGACGTGGTGCGGCACTTCACCCTGTTCATGACCGCCGACGGCCAGACGGTGAAAGCGGTCTGCCGCTACCAGCAGTTCCGCGCCGTCCATCTCGCGATCGAACGCCTGCGCACCGGCAAGACCCGGCTGCAGGACGGCGAACACGACCGGCGCGGCGGCATCGTCTGGCACACCCAGGGCTCGGGAAAGAGCCTGACCATGGTGTTCCTGATCCGCAAGCTGCGCACCGACCCCGCATTGCGCCGCTTCAAGGTGGTGGTGGTGACCGACCGGACCGATTTGGAAGATCAGCTCTCAGGGACCGCCGCGCTGACCGGCGAGACCGTGGAGCTGGCAACCTCGGCCGCGGCCCTTCGCGCCCTGTTGCGCCGTAAGGGGCCGGGGCTGGTGTTCGGCATGATCCAGAAGCAGCGCGGTGGGGATGCCGCCGGCGAGCCCCCCCTGACGGCGGCCGACCTGCCACATCGCGCCGAGGCGCGCGAGCCTCCGGGCCCGCTGGACGTGCTCAACGACGACGACAGCATCCTGGTGCTGGTGGACGAGGCCCATCGCAGCCAGGCCGGCGACCTGCAGGCGGCGTTGCAGGTGGGCCTCCCGAACTGTGCGCGCATCGGCTTCACCGGCACGCCGATCCTCATGGGGGACAAGAAGCGCACCCACGAGATCTTCGGCGAGTTCATCGACCGCTACACGATCCGGGAAGCCGAGGCCGACGGCGCCATCGTCCCGATCCTGTACGAGGGCCGCACCGCGCACGGGGCCGTGAAGGACGGCGCCAGCCTGGACGAGCTGTTCGAGGACCTGTTCCGCGAGCACACCCCCGAAGAACTGGAAGCCATCCGCCAGAAGTACGCGACCAAGGGCCAGATCTTCGAGGCGCCCGCGCTCGTCGCCGACAAGGCGCGCGACATGCTGCGCCACTACGTGACCAACATCCTGCCCAACGGCTTCAAGGCCCAGGTGGTGGCCTACAGCCGGCTCGCGGTGGTGAGGTATCTCGATGCCTTCATGTTGGCCCGCGATGAGCTGCTGGCGCAAGCCGAAGCCTTGAGCCCCGAGGACAAGGGGCTGGACGAAGAAGCGCTGTGCCGGCGCCCGCCTGTGGTGCAGGGGCAGGTGCAGGCTTGGCGCTATCGCGATCTCCTCAGGGCCCTGGAGTTCGCGCCCATCATCTCCGGCAGCAACAACGACGACCCGGCGTGGAAGCAGTGGACCGATGCGGCCGCCCAGGAGCAGCGCATCCAGCGCTTCAAGCGGCCGCTGCGGCACGCGGATTCGACCAAGACCGACCCGCTGGCCTTCCTGATCGTCAAGTCGATGCTCCTGACGGGCTTCGATGCCCCGGTCGAAGGCGTGATGTACCTGGACCGGCCCATCCGCGAAGCGGAACTGCTGCAGACAATCGCGCGGGTCAATCGCACCGGCTTCGGCAAGAAGTTCGGCATCGTGGTGGACTACTTCGGCCTGGCGCACCATCTGAAGCAGGCGCTTGCCGTCTATGCGGACGAGGACATCGAGGGCGCCCTGCAAAGCCTCAAGGACGAGATCCCCGTGCTGCGCGACCGTCATCTGCGGTTGGTCGACTTGTTCCGCAGTCGGGGCGTGGAGAACCTCACCGACCACGAAACCTGCGTCGAAGTGTTGGGCGACGAACGCCTGCGCGCCGAGTTCGCGGTCAAGCTCAAGCAGTTCCTCGACACATTGGACGTGGTACTGCCTCGGGCGGAGGGGTTGCCCTTCGCGCCGGACGCCAAGCTGCTGGCCTTCATCTACGCCCGAGCCCGCAACCGCTACCGCGACACGCCAGTGCTGGGCAAGGACGTTGGGGCCAAGGTGCGCAAGCTCATCGATGACCATGTGGTGTCGATGGGGGTGGACCCGAAGATCCCGCCGGTGTCGTTGACCGATGCCGACTTCGGCGACAAGGTGGCCCGCGAGCCGAACGACCGCGCCAAGGCCTCCGAGATGGAGCACGCCATCCGGGCGCACATCCGCGAGAACGCCGACCAGGACCCAGTGGCCTACCGCAACCTCAGCGAGCGCCTGCGCGACCTGTTGGCGCAGCTCGGCGAACATTGGGATGAGCTGACTGCCGCCCTGCAGGGGCTGGTCGACGATATCCGGGCCGGGCAAGTGGCCCAGGACGACCGGCTACCCGATCTGCCGGAGCAGTACGGCCCGTTCCTGCGGCTGATGGTGGACTCGGCCGCGGGGGATCGGGCCATCACGCCTGCGGAGCAGACGAAGCTGGCAGACTTGACCGTCGAAGTAGTGGACACCATCGTCGCGGAGCTCACGCCCAACTTCTGGAAGCCGAACCGCCAGCCGGCGCAGGATGCGCTGGGCAGCCGCCTCTTCGAGCTGTTGATGCACTCGCGCTTGTTGCCGACGCCGCAGATCGAGGCGCTGGTCGACAAGTTGATGGAGCTGGCGCGCGCCAACCATCATCGGCTCAGCAAGTCATGAGCAATCTGGTCGTCAACGATCTTCGCTTCGAGGTTCGCCGCAGCAGCGCTCGGCGCTCGTTGGAAATCACTGTGGACCGTACCGGTGACCTGATACTGGCGGCGCCTCCAACGGTCGAGGACGCCAGGCTGCGTGACTTCGTTCTGCGCAAGCGCATGTGGATCTACAAGCAACTGGCTCGTAAGGATGCGCGCGGGCATGAGGCGCCACGCAAGGTCTTCACCGACGGCGAGGGGTTCCCTTACCTTGGGCGCAGCTACCGCCTTCGGTTGGCCAAGGAGGCAGATGCGGCGGTAAAGCTCACGGGAGGGCGCTTCGTCATGCCGGTAGCTTTGGCGCGTGACGGCCGCGAACACATGGTTCGGTGGTATCGCGATCGCGCTCAGCCTTGGATCACCGCCAAGGTGGAGGACTATGTCGCACGCATGGAGGTCGCGCCAGCCGGCGTCAGGGTGCAGGACCTCGGCTATCGCTGGGGCTCGTGCGGCAAGGGAGGTTGGCTCTACTTCCACTGGAAGACGATCCTGCTGCCAGCGCGCATCGCCGAATACGTCGTTGTCCATGAGATGGCGCATTTGCTTGAGCCACACCACACGCCGGAGTTTTGGAGACGAATAGAGCGAGTGATGCGTGACTACGAGCAACGAAAGAACTGGCTCGCAGTACATGGGAGCGACGTTGAAGGCGTCTAACACGTCTGAAATGCTTTAGCCTTTGGTGCTGCGAACCAGCCACGCGGCAGATGAAGGTTTGGAAAACTGTTCGCCGAATAGGTGAACACTGGAGAAGGAAGCGTATGGGCGAAGCACGGCGACGCGGGACAGCAGAGCAGCGCGTCAAGGAAGCAATCGCGCGAGACAAGGCAAAGTTGTATCGGGCAATGGGCATCAATTTAACCAGCCCCGAAGATCAGGCTCTTCGGACGACTCTAGATGCTTTTCTAGCGCATCTTGACGAAGGGGAGTGGGAGTCGCGCAAATCTGCGATTGTTGAGCGCCTGGAAACAACTAAGGCCACTACTTTGTGGGCTACACGTCCGATTCGAGATCAACAGGATGAGATCGGTTGGTATCTGATGCTCGCCGAACTCGCACTGACCGACCCGCTGTGCCAAGAAACCAACCAGGCAGCTCGAACATTGCCGTTCCTTACTGCGATCGGGAAGGCGTTGGCGCATAGAGAACGTGTTGAAAGGCTTGACGAGAAGATCAAGGAGGTGGTCGGAGACTTTCGGCACTCGCCAGACGGAGTCCTGTTTGAAATATTGGTGGCGTTGACTTACGCAGGGCACGGATGGAATGTACGGGCGGTTTCAAGTCCGAAGCGCAACACCGGGGTCAATGAACTGAAGTTGATGGCTTATGAGAGCTGGCCAGCGTTTGTGCGAACACCTCCAGCGGTGTGCGCCAGTTGTGCGTAGCACGCGGCCTGGTGTTCAGACTATCGGCGATGGCGTCGAGCTCTTGCTGCGTGTACACCGACAGGTCGGTACCCTTGGGCAGGTACTGACGCAGCAGCCCGTTGGTGTTCTCGCAGGTGCCGCGCTGCCAGGGGCTGTGCGGGTCGCAGAAGTAGACCCGCACGCCGGTGTTGGCCGCCAGCTCGGCGTGACGCGCCATCTCCTTGCCCTGGTCGTAGGTCAGGCTTTGGCGCAGGGGCGCGGCGATTGCATTGAGCTTGACCGTGAAGCCGGCCAGCGCCGCGGCGGCGGTGGCATCCTCCATGCGCGCGAGCAGCACCAGACGGCTGCTGCGCTCGACGAGAACGCCCACCGAGGACTTGTTGCCTGTGCCCTTGATGAAGTCACCTTCCCAGTGTCCGGGCATGACCCGATCGTCGATCTCGGGCGGGCGCACATGAATGCTGACCATGTCCGGGATCTGGCCGCGCCGATCCGTGCCGCGGCTGCGCGGCAAGCGCGTACTGCGGCCCTGACGCAGGCAGGCGATGAGCTGACGGCGCAACTCGCCACGCGGTTGCGCGTAGATGGCCGTGTAGATCGTCTCGTGAGAGACGTGGCGCTGAGGTTCGTCGGGGTACACACGCCTGAGCGTAGCGGCAATCTGCTGGGGCGACCACTTCCAGCTCAGCAAGGTCAGCACGACGCCCCAGGTAACGCTGCTCACATCGAGCTTGACCATCGGCCTGGCGGTGCGGCGGCGTCGCGCCTGCAGAGCCGTGGCGGTGTCGCTCGCGTAGCCGAGCTCAGCGCAGCTGTTGCGCCGCAGTTCGCGACTGACCGTGGAGGCCGGCCGCGCGAGCACGCGGGCGATCGCCCGCGTGCTCGCGCCCTGCAACTTCATGCTCGCGATCGTCATTCGTTCCTCAGGCATCAGCTGCCTGTACGTTGCTCGTCTTTCTTCCACTACAGCACCTTACATGGAGTGAGGTGTTGCACTTCAGATTTGAGGCCGCCACGGATGCTCGAGGCAAAGCCACCGTCCAAATCGCCTGATCTATTGGTAAGTCGTGATGGAATCGAGTTCTATGTCGAATGCAAGCGTCAGTCGCGGCGCCCGACTTACAGCGACCGAGAACACCAAGCGTTTCTGCGAATGTGGGAAGGCATCCCCACACTAGTCAGGGAAGTCTCGGGTCAATGGATCTGGATTGATATGGCTTTTCATCAGGAAATTACTCGATTGCCGGAGAGCTTTTTGACCGAGGTGCTCGCTAGTGCGCTCCCGCTTGGGCAGGGGGAGCAGACCATTCTCGACGATGAGCACGCAACTATTCGGGTCAGGCTTATAGATCGCAAAGCCGTCGCAAGGCACATGAAATCCAACAGGGTCAAACACAACTCCTCCATGCTTCGCTCATTGCTTGGAGGCGATTGGGCGCCACGCAATTCAAACGGCCCAATGGCGCTCCTGGCCCGGTACTCCACAGTGGCGGGTTGCGAAGCGCTGCCATCCGGTCGTTTTGTCGATGACATAGCTTGGGCCATGGGTGGCACGAGAGTCTGCGACGCACCCCAGGCGGTTGCGGCAAAGGCTCGCGATGTGAAAAGGCTGCTCGTTGATGCCGTGAGGCAACTGCCACAGGACAAGACATCAATAGTTCACATCGCCGTAGAAACCCATGAAGGACGAGCGGCCGATCGATTGAGGGACCAGAGGATCAGAGATTTGCTTGGTGCGTTCAAGGTCGATCGGCCAGTAGCGGCGGTGTTTGTTCACTCCATTCAATACAACGAAGTGATAGACACCTCCTGGGAGGTGGATGAAACCGTTCAGTGGTGGTATGGGCCTATGGGAGAAATCGCGAACGTACCTCAATGGCTGGTTGTCCCGCCGCACACTGCTGGGATTCATCGCGCACATTGGGAAATCTATCCCTAGAAGTTTGCGCGGGTGAGCGCGCAGAGGCGCTGTGAGACGCAGTGCATGGCTAGCAGCACGCGGTAGCGAGGTTCAGCGCGTCTAGGGTACTTCGCAGTTCAGGATGAGCCTTGAACGAGACTGTGCAACTGTGGGTTGAGCCAAATTTGAATCGATCTGCTTCTTCAGCGACACTCAAAGTTGGCCCTGTGTTTTGGGGAGGAGCTCCCCTTCAAATTCCTTCAATAACGTCTCTTTCGCGGCCGAGATGTAGGCGCTTGCCGCAGTGGAAAACCGCCTTTCAGGTGCTTCATGGCGGCTGAGATCTTCAAGTCGTGATGCTACCCTGGCGAGTAGCTGTTTTCTAAGCTCACCTGCGGGCTGCGCGATTGCCAGGAGAAGATCGTCCCGAATACGAGAGATCTCTAGTGCAATCTCCAGAATTAGGTATCCGCGTTCACTGACGAGACCATGCCGATTGAGGCCCAAAATGTCTATAGTTGCGCGGCCCCGCTCGTCCTCGATGCCCCCACGGCGAACCGGAGCAACGGTCGGCAAGTGAGTGTGAAATGATTGCCATGCCAAGTGTGAGTCTGGACGGTCCCGACAAGGGTCGATCAGCAGTGCGCCTTCGGCCGCGAGGTTGGCCTCATCGTCTCCTGTTGCTCGCTTCGCCGCGGCTACGGGAAAACGGTCCTTCTTGCCATAGAGCACCTTCTTGCTGCCAACGACGGCAGTGCCGTCTGCAGCAAGTTCGACAGCTTGGTGGTGATGTTCGCGATTGCAGTGAATGCAGGAGGGCAGGAGGTTGTTCCAATTTGAGGCAAGCCACCAATAGCCAGCATGCGCTTCTCCTTTCACCGCCCCTTTAGGGCGATAGTGTTCAACGTCCACTGGTTGAGTGGCTCCATAGCTGCTCTCGCAGTACGCGCACTTGTTGTGAAAGAGCTGGGCTAGTGTTTCCTGTACGTCTTTCGCCTTGTAGACCTTGAACTTGTATGCTTTCTTAGGGGGTGGTTGCTGAGCATAATGCTCGATCGCAAGGATTCGCTCTTTCTCGGCAGGAGAGCCTTTATCACGCAGCGACTTCGGGACGGGAACCGATTTCCGATCGACGTACCTCATTTAAGGTCAGTGCGAGTAAGGACCGCAATTACAGCCCGCACCGCATCTTCGCGGTACTCGACTGCTCGGACTGGTCTTTCCACGCGCGCTGCAAGATATCTTGTCATTGCCTCCGCTACAATTTGCTTTGCAACGCTGTCTCCAAGTACCGTCATGTCAGAAATGTCGGCAGCAATGCCATTAATGATCTGCCGCCTTGTAGAGCCGCCATCAGACTGCGTCTTGCCCGCCTCATCTGCATACTGTTCGATCAATTGTTCGAGTTTAGGGTCTGTTGTGGTCGCGAGCCCAAAAACGTCGGAAGTGAGCAATTGGTCTGCCCTTAAACCTTGCACGTTTGGAAGATCCTCCAGAGCGAAAATCGCGTCATCTTCATCCCTGACGAGCACCTGCACCTCGCCGTTAATCATGCCCCGAAGACAAAGAGGATCATGGGTGGTTGCGATGAATTGCACCTGCGGCATTGCCCTTCTAAGAGCGGTCATCACCTGCATCTTCCAACGCGGATGAAGATGTGTTTCAACCTCGTCGATCAGCACAACCCCTCGCGCGTCCTCCAGATTTCCCCACGTCTCGACCATCCGCCACATCACATCGACCGCTACTGCAAATAGCGACTTGTAGCCGTCGCTCATGCGTTCAATAGGCGTCACGCGACCATGCGCTTTTACGAGAACGTTCCCTAGAAGGTCGCGGAAAATGCTGTCGTCGAATTGGAGCGCGAGCACTTCTCTCAAAGCGCGCGCTACTGCGTTGAAGTGGTCATCGCTGACAAGCTGGAGCCATCTTGTGGGATCTGGGATGGTGGCAAGCGGGTCGAACAGAGTTTTTCCGTCTGAGTGCTTGCGGATGGTATGGGGACTCGACTTGACTAGGCGGCGCGCGCCATACGCAAGTACTGTTAAGCCCGGGACGCCTTCGCCAACAAAATTCGGCGGATCAGCCTGAACATGCAAGGCAATTTTGGCGCCGCTGTCAAGCTTGACCGTCACGTATGGCTCTCGATCACCGATGAGCTGCCAACTGGCCCGTTCACGGCTAATAAATTGCTCAGGTTCGACTCCCAATCGAGCGCGCTGCTTGGGCGACATGAGGGCTAGGCTGATGGCTTGCAACACGCTGCTCTTCCCGGTGGAATTTTCCCCCACAAGCATTACGCATGGCGCTCGTCGGCTGGACTCCCCTTCAGAGCTGAACTCGATGGTTAGGTCGTCGATCCCCTTGAAATTGCGGACCGCGATGCCGGTTATGCGCGCAGAGGAGGGTGCATCGCCAATCTGTAGCAGCCTTTCTGGAGCCTCGGAATGAATTTCGCCGAGATCAACGAAGCTGTCAGGCAAGAAGGATGTGTAGACCCTCATTGCCTCTTGCATGATCGCCAAAGGAACGGCGTCAAAAAGTCTTGCCACATCCTTCATGAAGCGATCCGACGAGGACGAGTACGAGCCGCGGTAGGTTTCGGGAAACGTGTCGCGGATGCTTCGATAGAGCAGAAGCCGCGCCCCCCAATGAGGCGCAGACGGCGCAAGAGTCCTGTTGACAATTTCGGAGATTGGATCGCCAGCGTCGAGTGCTTGGCTTAGGGCGGACAGGATGGACTGAATGACCCTTCCGCGGGCTTCGCACAGCGCGGGACGGTTTAGATCGACTATCTCCAAAGTGCACGAACCAGTGTCAGTGCGTGCAAAAAGTCTGCCATCCGGAAGGATCCTGAAGTGCCGCAAGGGATCGTCGCTGCACGGGTTCAGTAGGAGATTGTTTTCTGCTGCGACAGCTTCGTTCCAGGTGCAGAGTAGCGGTGCACGTGGCCCTTCAACTGGGAATTGGTTTCGCTTGGCCTTCTGGCACGAAGGGCACAACACGAGCAGGTTATGCCAGTCATATGCCAACCACCCGTAGTGGTCAGGGCTGACTTTGTCGAAATGGTTGGCGGCGCTGGCGATCGGACGAAAGTGATCGAGCCCACGCACTGTGGTTTGAATTTGCGACTCGCAGTAGGCGCAGCGATCCTCGAAAACCCTACGCAAGGCCAGCACCAGGTCTTCGGCTTGAAGCAGTTCAAGGTCGAAAGGGGCGCGTCGATTGAGGCGCTGCTCTGGCGGTAACCTGTAGTGCCGCCGTAGTTCAAGCTTCGCTTCGCGCACAGCGCCGGTGCGCAGGGAGGTCGGAGCGTCAACGATTTCTCGATTTATCTTTCGCATCCAGGCGTGCCTCATTGAGGCTGATGAGTAGTTGTGAGGTGTCGCTTCTTCTGGGCTATCGACCGACCGATGTGTTCCTTCGGGTGCGATTGGACGTTACCTGGGCCTGCTGAGCAAGTGACTCGGCGATCAGCACACATGCGGAGGATGAGATCTGCAGAGAAGCAGTAGGTACGGCAGCTTACTTTGACGCAACAAAGTTGTCTGGCAGGCAAACCATCCGCAGCTCGGCTTGTGAATAGTGCATAGACTGAACTGTTGACATCTCAAGCAATTTTGCTGCCAACCTAAAACGCTCTTACATCGGCCGTTACATCGCCATAGAAAAAGGCCCCGTTGCTATCGATTTGATAGCTACGGAGCCTTATCTGTGTTGGTGCCGGAGAGATGATTCGAACACCCGACCTTCTCATTACGAATGAGCTGCTCTACCAACTGAGCTACACCGGCTAAGCCCGCGATTATAGCGGCTCGTGATAGCCCGTCAGCCGCTCGACCTCGTTCCTCGACCCCAAAACCACAGCCACGCGCTCGTGCAGCTTGCCCGGCTCCAGGTCGAGAATGCGCCGGCGCCCGTTGGTCGCGGCGCCGCCGGCCTGCTCGACCAGCCAGCTCATGGGATTGGCCTCGTACATCAGGCGCAGCTTGCCGGCTTTTTCGGGCTCGCGCTTGTCCCAGGGGTACAGGAAAACGCCGCCGCGCATCAGGATGCGGTGCACGTCGGCCACCATGCTGGCGATCCAGCGCATGTTGAAGTCCTTGCCGCGCGGGCCGTCCTTGCCGGCCAGGCATTCGTCGATGTAACGCTTCACGGGGGCATCCCAGTGCCGCATGTTGCTCATGTTGACGGCGAATTCCTTGGTGTCCGCCGGGATCTGGATGTCCTCCTGCGTGAGCATGAAGGAACCCTGCTCGCGGTCCAGCGTGAACATCGCGACGCCGTTGCCCACCGTCAGGACCAGCGTTGTCTGCGGGCCGTAGATGCAGTAGCCGGCCGCCACCTGCCTGCTGCCCGCCTGCAGGAAGTCGGACTCCTGCACGCCGGGAGAGCCTTCGGGTTTCTTCAGCACGCTGAAGATGGTGCCGATGCTGACGTTGACGTCGATGTTGCTCGAGCCGTCCAGCGGGTCGAACAGCAGCAGGTACTCGCCCTGCGGATAGCGGTTGGGCACGACGTAGATGCTGTCCATCTCCTCGCTGGCCATGGCCGCGAGGTGGCCGCCCCATTCGTTGGCCTCGATCAGTACCTCGTTGGCGATGATGTCGAGCTTCTTCTGGACCTCGCCCTGCACGTTCTCGCTCTCGGCCGAGCCGAGCACGTTGCCGAGGGCGCCCTTGTTGACGGCCTGGCTGATGCCCTTGCAGGCGCGCGCCACCACCTCGAGCAAGAGCCGCAACTGGCCCGGGATGAGGCCGTCGGCGCGCTGCTGTTCGATCAGGTAACGGGTGAGAGAAATGCTCTTGAGCATTCAGTGACTCCAGATGGGGATTGTTTATGCAGCCAGCGCACGGGTGACCACCTCGTGCGTGTCCTTGCTGAGATCAGGCTTGGCGGCGACGCGCATGATGGCTTCGCGCGCGGCGCTGCGGTAGGGCTCGGCCAGCTTGCTCCAGCGGTCGAGTGCGCGGGCGAGCCGGGCGGCGACTTGCGGGTTGATGGCATCGAGCTCGATGACGCGCTCGCTCCAGAACACGTAGCCCGCGGCATCGGGGCGGTGCAGCGCACCCGGGTTGGCGTTGCAGTAGCTGAAGATCACGCTGCGCGCGCGATTCGGGTTCTTGAGCGAGAAGTCGGGGTGCTTCATCAGCTGCTTGACCAGCGGCAGGATGTCGCCGCCGCGGTCGGGCGCGCCGGCCTGCAGCGAGAACCACTTGTCGATGACCAGCGCCTCGTCCTTGAAGATGGCATGGAAGCGCGCCAAGGCCTGCGCCGCCAGCGCGTGGCCGGAGGACACCAGCGCGTGCAGCGCGTTGAAGCGGTCGGTCATGTTGCCCGCGTCCTTGAAGCGCTGCAGCGTCTTGCCGGGCCAGACCGCGTCGCCCGTGGCTCGCGCGGCCAGGCAGAGGTAGGACAGTGCGAGGCCGGCCAGGGCACGGCGGCCGGAGGAGCGCGGGGCGGGGCTGTAAGGCCCGGTCTCCCGGTGCTCCTCGTAAGCCTGCTCCCAGTCGGCGAAGAGGCCGGCGGCGAGCTGGGCGCGCATGGCCTCGCGCACGAGGTGCACGCGCTGCGGATCGACCATTTCGAGCTGCTCGGCGATGTAGGTTTCCGAGGGCAGCGTGAGCACCAGTTCCTTGAAGGCGGCATCGAGCCCGGGATCGCGCAGCACGCGGCGCATGGCCTCGAGGTAGGCCTCATCGAGCGGCGCTTCGCTCGCGCCCGCGACCGGCGCGTGGATCGCCCGGATCGCGGCGCGCAGCGCCAGCCGCTGGGCGGCCTCCCAGCGATTGAAGGGATCGGTGTCGTGGGCCAGGAGCGCG
The DNA here is from genome assembly GCF_010499245.1 of Variovorax sp. WS11. GTDB lineage: Bacteria > Pseudomonadota > Gammaproteobacteria > Burkholderiales > Burkholderiaceae_C > Variovorax. Next base: position 358,214 of record NZ_JAAGOW010000002.1, on the reverse strand, counting down.
AGCAGCTGGGCATCGCTGTAGTCGTACTCCAGGATCACCGGTGCGCTGAAGCCGCGCAGGATCGAAGGCACCGGCTCGGCCTCGACATTGACGAAGGTGAACTGCTCGCCCGCGCGCGTCAGCACCAGGGTGCGCGTGCCTGCGCTCGGGGCCTCCTCGCCGGTCAGCTGCAGCGGCAGCTCGCGCCCGTCGGGTCCGAGCAGGCCGACGTTGACCGGGATCACGAAGGGTTCCTTGAAGGGCTGGCCCGGCGTCGGCGGGCAGCTCTGCACGAAGCTCAGGGTGTAGGTGCGCTGCGCCGCGTCGTACACGCCGTGCGCCGCGAGGCGAGGCGTGCCGGCCTGGCCGTACCAGCGCTTGAACTGCGGCAGGAGGCGCGCCAGCTCCGAGTCGGGGTTGGCGTCGGCGATGGCCTGCGCGAAGTCATCGCAGGTCACGGCCTGGCCGTCGTGGCGCTCGAAGTACAGCGTGATGCCGCGCGCGAAGCCCTGGCGGCCGACCAGCGTCTGCATCATGCGCACCACCTCGGCACCCTTCTCGTAGATGGTGACGGTGTAGAAGTTGCTGATCTCGATGTAGCTGTCGGGCCGCACCGGGTGCGCCATCGGGCCCGCGTCCTCGGGGAACTGAGCGGTGCGCAGCACGCGCACGTCCTCGATGCGCTTGACCGCGCGGGCGGAAGGCTCGGCGCACAGGTCCTGGCTGAACTCCTGGTCGCGGAATACCGTGAGGCCTTCCTTCAGGGAGAGCTGGAACCAGTCGCGGCAGGTCACGCGGTCGCCGCTCCAGTTGTGGAAGTACTCGTGGCCGACCACGCTCTCGATGTTGCTGTAGTCGGCGTCGGTGGCGGTGGCCTGGTTGGCCAGAACGTACTTCGTGTTGAAGATGTTCAGGCCCTTGTTCTCCATCGCGCCCATGTTGAAGTCGCTGGTGGCGACGATCATGAAGCGGTCCAGGTCCAGCGGCAGGCCGAAGCGGGCCTCGTCCCAGGTCACGGAGTTGACCAGCGAAGCCATGGCGTGCTCGGTCTTGTCGAGGTCGCCGGCGCGCACGTAGACCTGCAGCAGGTGCTCCTTGCCGTTGCGCGCCCTGATGCGCTGCTCGCGCGCCACCAGCTTGCCGGCCACCAGCGCGAACAGGTAGCTGGGCTTGCGGAAGGGATCGACCCATTTGGCGAAGTGGCGGCCCTCGGGCAGTTCGCCCTGCTCGACCAGGTTGCCGTTCGACAGCAGCACGGGGTAGGCGGACTTGGCGGCCCGGAGGGTCACCGTGTAGCTCGCCATCACGTCGGGACGGTCGAGGAAATAGGTGATGCGGCGGAAGCCCTCGGCCTCGCACTGGGTGAAGAAGGTGTCCTCGCTCACGAACAGACCCATGAGCTTGGTGTTCTTGGCGGGTGCGCAGGTGGTGAAGAGCTCGAGCTCGAAGGCATCGGGCAGGTTGTCGATCACCAGCTGGTCGGCTTCCATGCGGAAGGAGGCGCCTTGGCCGTCGACCAGCACGCGCGCGAGGTTGAGCTCGTCGCCGTCCAGGCGCAGCGGCTCGGGCGCAAGGTCCGGGTTGCGGCGCAGGCGCATGCGGTTGAGCACGCGCGTCTTGACCGGGTCCAGGTCGAAGGTCAGGTCGACGGTGTCGATCCAGTAGGCGGGAGCGCGGTAGTCCTCGCGGCGGATCGCCACGGGCTCGGCTTGGGCATCACGCAAGTGCATCGAGAGTCTCCAGGGAATTTTGGTGTTGTGCTGCCTGCATCAGACGCCCTGCTTGAGCGAGGCCTCGATGAAGGCATCGAGGTCGCCGTCGAGCACTTTCTGCGTGGCGGAGATCTCGACGTTGGTGCGCAGGTCCTTGATGCGGCTGTTGTCCAGCACGTAGCTGCGGATCTGGTGGCCCCAGCCGACGTCGGTCTTGCTGTCCTCCAGCTTCTGCTGCTCTTCCTGGCGCTTGCGCATCTCGTGGTCGTACAGGCGCGAGCGCAGGCGCTTCCAGGCCACGTCGCGGTTGCTGTGCTGGCTGCGGCCGTCCTGGCACTGCACCACGATGCCGGTCGGGATGTGCGTGAGGCGCACCGCCGAGTCGGTCTTGTTGATGTGCTGGCCGCCGGCGCCGCTCGCGCGGTAGGTGTCGGTGCGCACGTCAGCGGGGTTGATCTCGATCTCGATCGAGTCGTCGATCTCGGGGTAGACGAAGATGCTGGCGAAGCTGGTGTGGCGCCCGCCCGACGAGTCGAAGGGCGACTTGCGTACCAGGCGGTGCACGCCGGTCTCGGTGCGCAGCAGGCCGAAGGCGTAGTCGCCCTCGACCTTGATGGTCGCGCCCTTGATGCCGGCCGTATCGCCGGGCGTCTCGTCCTCGATCTGGGTCTTGAAGCCCTTGCGCTCGGCGTACTTCAGGTACTGGCGCAGCAGCATGCTGGCCCAGTCGCAGGCCTCGGTGCCGCCGGCACCGGCCTGGATGTCGATGAAGGCGTTGAGCGGATCGGCCGGGTTGCTGAACATCCGGCGGAACTCGAGCTGCTTGATGTCTTCCTCGAGCGAGGCGGCGTCATCGGCGATGGCCTGCAGGCCATCCATGTCGCCTTCCTCCTTCGACATCTCGTAGAGCTCGGTGTTGTCCGAGAGCCCGCTGGTGAGCCGGTCGAGCGTGACGACCACGTCGTCGAGCGCCTTCTTTTCCTTGCCCAGTTCCTGGGCCTTCTTCGGGTCGTTCCAGACGGTGGGATCTTCGAGCGATGCGTTGACCGTCCTCAGACGTTCGGCTTTGGCATCGTAGTCAAAGATACCTCCGTAAGTCGACCGTCCGGGCGCTCAGGTCCGCGAGGGTTGCGCCGATTTGATTGATTTGCTCTGCATCCATGGGGAAATCCTGACGGTGTTCGGGGAAAACCGGGGATTTTCTCACGCCCGGCCAGGCCTATCGCCCGGCCCTGCTGGCGTCAAGGAATGCCTCGATCAGGGCCGCCACGCGGCCCGGCTGGTCGTGGTGCAGCATGTGGCCGGCATCCTCCACCCGTTCCAGGCGCACGTCGCGCACCGATTTCAGGCGCTCCTGGAAGTCGGCCAGGGTGTAGCGGCCCTTCCACCAGTGGTCCAGGCTGTCGTCGGAAGCCACCACGGCCAGCACCGGCGCGGCGATGGCGGCGTAGAGCGCCAGCGCCTCGTCGACGCGGAACAGGTTGGCGTTGATGATCTTGTGCGCCGGGTCGCCCAGGATCTCCCAGCGCTCGCCGCCCTCGGCCTGGGAGCGCGCCACGGACCAGTGGCTGGCCAGCCAGTCGGCCTTGTCCTGCGAGAGGCGCGGGTTGGTCTTCATCAGCCGCCGCGCGACGCCCTCGGGCCCGGGGTAGCTGGCCAGCGCCATCTCGCCGCGGTGCAGGCGCTTGAGCTGGTCGATCCACTTGCCGTAGCGCCCGGGCGCCTCGGCCGGCTGCAGGGGCGCCATGCCGAAGCCCTCGAGGTTGACCAGGCGGCGCACCCGCGTCGGCCGCACGCCGCCGTACTGCATCGCGATATTGCCGCCCATGCTGTGGCCGACCAGGTCGACGGGCGTGTCGCCGGCATAGTGGTCGAGCAGCCAGTCGAGGTCGGCCAGGTAGTCGGGCAGCCAGTAGTTGTCGACCGCGCCGCCCTCGGTCAGGCCGAAGCCGCGCCAGTCGGGGGCGATCACCTGGCGCTCCTCGACCAGTGCGTCGACCACGAACTGCCAGGAAGCGGCCACGTCCATCCAGCCGTGCAGCAGCACCAGGGGAGGGCGCGCCGGCGAAGGCGTGCCCCAGAGGCGGACGTGGTAGCGCAGGTTGCGGATGGGGACGAACTCGCTGCGGGAGGGGCGGAGGGCTTGGTACATGGCCGATCGATGATACGGACGAGCCCCCGGCCGCGCAGTCCGGCAGCGGACAGCAGGCTGGCGCGGTAGTCGCTAGCATTCCTCGCATGCAAAAAATTCAACTCGGGCAGAGCGATCTGCGCGTCACGCCGATCTGCCTCGGCACCATGACCTTCGGCGAGCAGGTGGACGAGCCCACCGCACACGCCATCCTCCATCGCTCCCTCGAGCGCGGCATCGACTTCATCGACACGGCCGAGATGTACGCCGTGCCGGCCCGCGCGGAAACCTTCGGCGCGACCGAGACGATCATCGGCAACTGGTTCGAGAAGAACCCCGGCGTGCGCGACAAGGTCGTGCTCGCCACCAAGGTGGCCGGCCCCTCGCGCGGCATGCCCTGGGTGCGCGAAGGCAACGGCATGACGGCGGCCGACATCGCGGCCTCCTGCGAGGGCAGCCTCCGCCGCCTGAAGACGGACGTGATCGACCTCTACCAGATCCACTGGCCCGAGCGCCATGTGCCGGCCTTCGGCAACATGTACTACGACCCGGTCCGCGAGACCTCGCGCACCCCCATCCACGAGCAGCTCGAGGCGCTGGCCGGCCTGGTGAAGGCGGGCAAGGTGCGCGCCATCGGCCTGTCGAACGAGACGCCCTACGGCGTGCACGAATTCGTGCGGCTGGCCGAGCAGCACGGGCTGCCGCGCGTGGCCACGGTGCAGAACGTCTACAACGTGCTGAGCCGCGGCGTCGAGAACGGCCTGGACGAGACCCTGCATCGGCTGGGCGTCTCGCTGCTGGCCTATTCGCCGCTGGGCTTCGGGCTCCTCACCGGCAAGTACGACGAGAGCGGCATCACCGGGCCCCATGCGCCGAAGGGCGCGCGCATCGCGCGCTACGAGTCGGTGCGCAAGCAGCGCTGGGGCCGGCCCGAGTCTTTCGAGGCGGCGCGCCGCTACAACGCGCTGGCGCGCGCGATCGGCATGACGCCCACGCAGTTCGCGCTGGCCTTCTGCCACAGCAAGTGGCAGGTGGCGAGCACCATCATCGGCGTGACTTCGCTGGCCCAGCTCGAGGAGGACCTCGACAGCTGGGACAAGCGGCTGCCGCCCGACGTGTTGTCGGAAGTCGACAAGCTGCGCTGGGAGATGCGCGACCCCGCGATCTGAAGACAGGTCTGCGTGCGGCTGCTCGGCGTGAAACCGGTGCAGTGCGCGCTGGCAGAATAGCCGGCCGGTCCGGCGGCCCCTCGGCCGCATGACCCGTCTGGAGACACCGTGAGTTCCTATCTGCCTTCGTTGATCGCGATCGTCCTGTCCTACCTGCTGGGCTCGCTGTCCTTTGCCGTCATCGTCAGCAAGGCGCTCGGCATGTCCGACCCGCGCAGCTACGGCAGCAAGAACCCGGGCGCGACCAACGTGCTGCGCTCGGGCAACAAGGGCGCCGCGCTGGCGACATTGCTGCTGGACGCGGTCAAGGGCTGGCTGCCGGTCTTCCTGATCCATCACCTGGGCGAGCCCTATGGACTGGGGGCGGGCACCGCGGCGCTGGCCGGGCTGGCGGCCTTCCTGGGGCATCTCTATCCGGTCTTCTTCGGCTTCCAGGGCGGCAAGGGGGTGGCCACGGCGGCCGGCGCGCTGCTGGGCATCGAGTGGCTGCTGGGGCTCGCCACCGGCACCACCTGGCTGATCATCGCCGTCTTCTTCCGCTATTCCTCGCTGGCCTCGATCGTGGCGGCCTTCTTCGCGCCGGCCTACTACCTGATCGGCGGCGGCATCGCCTGGCCGCTCTCCCGCGAGGTGCTGCTCGCGCTGATCGCGATCAGCCTGCTGCTGATCTGGCGGCATCGGGAAAACATCCGCCGCCTGGCGGCCGGAACGGAGTCCCGGCTGGGCTCCAAAGCCAAGACTTGAGAAAGAAAGCTCCCATGGCCCAACTTCAACGCTTCCACGTCGGTCCGCGCCTCTCCGAGATGGCGATCCACAACGGCACCATCTACCTCGCAGGTCAGGTGCCCGACGACACCACGCAGGACATCCGCGGCCAGACCGCGCAGGTGCTGGCGATGGTGGGCCGCCTGCTGGCCGAAGCCGGCAGCGACAAGTCGCGCATCCTGATGACGCAGATCTTCCTGGCCGACATCGGCGATATCACGGCGATGAACGAGGTGTGGGACGCCTGGATTCCCGCCGGCAACACGCCGCCGCGCGCCACGGTGCAGGCGGCAATGGCCAATGCGGCCTACAAGATCGAGATCGTCGTGACCGCGGCTGCGGCCTAGAAGCGTTTTTCCAGGACCATCTGGTCGCTATCGCGCCGCATCGAGAAGCGGCTGATGAAGCTGTTGCCCAGCAGCACGTAGGGCATGGGCTGCTGCGACACGATGGCCTCGACGTCGTAGACCTCGACATCGCCCACCCGCACGGAGTTCAGCCGCACCCGCCAGCCCTGGGCGATGCCGTTGGCGGTGTTCACGCGCACCGGCTGGCCCTTGCTGAAATCGAGCCCGATGCGCTGCGCGTCCGCCGCCGAGAGCGCGACGGTGGTGGCGCCGGTATCGAGCATGAAATTGACGCTGCGCCCGTTGATCGCGCCCTGCGTCGCGAAGTGCCCGCCGCTCGAGACCGGCAGCACGATGCGCGTCCCGCCGCCGCCCCCCCACCGTTGCCGCCGATGCTGACGGGCTGGTCCATGCGCAGCGCCACGCGCTTGCCGCCGGCCTCCACCGTGGCCTGCTCGGCTGCCAGCGACAGCAGCTTGACGCCCTGGAAGGTCTCGCCCACCGCCACCGTCTTGGGCGCGCTGCCGTCGACGATCAGGATGGCGCGGCTGCCGATGGTGCCGGTGAGCATCACGGACTGGGCTTGCGCGAAGCCGCCTACCGCGGCCAGCAGCATCGGGAGGAGGAGGGCCTTCATCGGGCGCTCAGTCGCGGAAGTTGTTGAAGGACAGCGGCATGTCCGGCACGTCCTTCTTGATCAGCGCCATTGCGGCCTGCAGGTCGTCGCGCTTGGCGCCGGTCACCCGCACTGCGTCGCCCTGGATCGCGGCCTGCACCTTGAGCTTGCTGTCCTTGATGAGGCGCTGGATCTTCTTGGCGGTCTCGCTCTCGATCCCGCTCTTGACCTTGATCACCTGCTTGACCTTGTCGCCGCCGATCTTCTGGACCTCGCCCTTGTCGAGGAAGCGTACATCCACGCTGCGCTTGGTCAGCTTGTTGCGCAGGATGTCCTCCACCTGCACGAGCTGGAATTCGGCATCGCCGACCAGCGTGATTTCCTTCTCCTTGAGCTCGACCGAAGCCGCGGTTCCCTTGAAGTCGAAGCGCGTGCCGATTTCCTTGGCCGTGTTTTCCACGGCATTCTTGACCTCGGGCAGGTTGGGTTCGCAGACGGTATCGAAAGACGGCATGGACTCTCCTCTGAACCTCACGGTGTGAATGCGACAATTCTCCCATGATCGTGGAGCACAACGTACCGCTTCAGCAGCACAACAGCTTCGGCATCGTCGCGCGCGCCCAGCACCTGGTGCGCATCGCGAGCGAGGCGGACGTCGCCGCGCTGCTGGCCGACGAGGCCTGGGGCGGCGCGCCCAAGTTCGTGCTCGGCGGCGGCAGCAACATCGTGCTGACCGGAGACGTCAAGCCGCTGGTGCTGAAGGTGGAGATCAAGGGGCGCCGGCTGGTCGAGGAAACGCCGCGCGCCTGGGTGATCGAAGCGGGCGCCGGCGAGGTCTGGCACGACACGGTGCGCTGGATGCTCGACCAGGGCTATCCCGGCCTCGAGAACATGGCGTTGATCCCGGGCACCGTGGGCGGCGCGCCGGTGCAGAACATCGGCGCCTACGGGGTCGAGCTGCAGGATCGCTTCGATTCGCTCGACGCCATCGACCTCGTCACCGGCCGTGCCTTCACCCTCGACGCGGGCCAATGCGCCTTCGGCTACCGCGACTCGGTCTTCAAGCATGCGGCCGGCGGCGTCAACGGCTTCGGCCTGGCGGGCCGGGCGCTGATCACGCGGGTGCGCTTCCGGCTGCCGCGGCCCTGGAAGCCGGTGCTGGGCTACCTGGACCTGGAGCGCAAGATGGCCGAGACCGGCAATTCCACGCCCAGCCCGACCGAGATCTTCGACTGGATCTGCGCCATCCGCAGCGCCAAGCTGCCGGATTGGCGGGTGCTCGGCAATGCCGGCAGCTTCTTCAAGAACCCCACCGTCACGCCGGAGCAATGCGCCGACATCATTGCGCGCGACCCGAAGATCGTGCACTACCCGATGGCGGACGGCAGCATCAAGCTGGCCGCCGGCTGGCTGATCGACGCCTGCGGCTGGAAGGGCAAGACCGTCGGCAATGCTGGCGTCTACGAGAAGCAGGCGCTGGTGTTGGTCAACCGCGGCGGCCCGGCGCACCCGGCGACCGGGGGCGAGGTCATGACCCTGGCCAAGGCCATCCAGACCAGCGTGTACGAGCGATTCGGCATCCGGCTGGAGCCGGAGCCCGTGGTCGTGTGACGGAGCTGCTGCAGCTCAATTTCCGGCGCCGCATCCAGGCGTTGCTGTGGGGCCGCCGGCTGCTGTGGGGGGCGGGCATTGTGGCCGTGCTTTACTGGCGCACAGGCTGGGCGCTGTTTTCCGCCATCGCGATCGGCGTGGTGCTGGGCGGTGCACTCAAGGCCTGGGAGATGAGCTCGCGCCGCCAGTTTGTGCGCGAGGCCACCTTTCCGCGCTTCCTCGGCGCCAAGCTGCGCGCCGCCTATCCGCAGCTCCAGGAGCGCGACACCGATCTGGTCCTGCGTGGCCTGCGCCAGTTCTTCATGGCGCACCTGCGCAGCGACCGCAAGTTCGTCGCCATGCCGTCCAAGCTGGTCGACGCCGCCTGGCACGAGTTCATCCTGCACACCCAGGGCTACCAGCGCTGGTGCGCGGCAGCCTTCGGCGGCCTGCTGCACCACACGCCGGCGGAGGTGCTGGGGCGGGACGCGCGCCGCAACGACGGGCTGCGCCGGACCTGGTACTGGACCTGCAAGGAGGAGAGCATCGATCCGCGCGCGCCGACCCGGCTGCCGCTGCTGTTCGCGCTGGACGCGAAGTTCGGGGTCGAGGGTGGATTCCGCTATGTGCCCGACTGCAAGGACATCGACCGGCAGGCCGGTTCAGACACCCATTGCGGCAGCAGCTTCGGCGATTCGAGCGATGGCAGCTCGGGCGACTCGGGTAGCTTCGGCGGCAGCAACGAGTCCGGTGGTGGGGACGGCGGCGGCGATGGCGGATCGGGCTGCGGGGGCGGTTGCGGGGGAGGCGGCGACTGAGACGGTCGCGGAGCACATCATCCGTACGCAGAGGACGCAGCGCCTTCTGCGTACGGCTGACCAGTTTCAGTCCGTGTCGTTCTTCAGCTGCGGCAGCGAGGCACCCTGACCCGCGGAGAGCAGGCCCACCTGCGTGTAGATGCCCAGCTTCTCGCGCGTATCGACGATGTCGAGGTTGCGCATCGTGAGCTGGCCGATGCGGTCGGCCGGCGAGAAGCTCGATTCGCCCTTTTCCATGGTCAAGCGCTCGGGCTTGTAGGTGAGGTTGGGCGACTCGGTGTTGAGGATCGAGTAGTCGTTGCCGCGGCGCAGCTCTATGGTGACCTCGCCCGTGACCGCGCGCGCCACCCAGCGCTGGGCCGTCTCGCGCAGCATGATGGCCTGCGGGTCGAACCAGCGGCCCTGGTAGAGCAGGCGGCCCAGGCGGCGGCCGTGGTCGCGGTACTGCTCGATGGTGTCTTCGTTGTGGATGCCGGTGACCAGTCGCTCGTAGGCGATGAAGAGCAGCGCCAGGCCCGGGGCCTCGTAGATGCCGCGGCTCTTGGCCTCGATGATGCGGTTCTCGATCTGGTCGCTCATGCCCAGGCCGTGGCGGCCGCCCACGCGGTTGGCTTCCAGCAGCAGTTCGACCAGGCTGGGGAATTCCACCCCGTTGATCGCCACAGGGCGGCCTTCGACGAAGCGCACGGTGACTTCTTCGCGCTTGACTTCGACCTCGTCCTTCCAGAAGGCGACGCCCATGATCGGCTGCACGATCTTCATGCCGCTGTTCAGGTGCTCCAGGTCCTTGGCCTCGTGCGTGGCGCCGAGCATGTTGGAGTCGGTGGAGTAGGCCTTCTCGGCCAACATCTTGTAGGCGAAGCCGGCCTTCTGCATGAAGGCCGACATTTCGGCGCGGCCGCCCAACTCGTCGATAAAGGTCTGGTCCAGCCAGGGCTTGTAGATCTTGAGCGCCGGGTTGGTGAGCAGGCCGTAGCGGTAGAAGCGCTCGATGTCGTTGCCCTTGTAGGTGCTGCCGTCGCCCCAGATGTTGACGTCGTCCTCTTTCATGGCCGCGACCAGCATGGTGCCGGTGACGGCCCGGCCCAGCGGCGTTGTGTTGAAGTAGGTCAGGCCGGCGGTGGTCACGTGGAAGGCGCCGGCCTGCAGGGCGGCGAGGCCTTCGGATGCGAGCTGCGTGCGGCAGTCGACCAGCCGGGCCTTCTCGGCGCCGTAGAGCATGGCCTTGCGCGGGATCTCGTCGTAGTCGGGCTCGTCGGGCTGGCCCAGGTTGGCGGTGTAGGCGTAGGGGATGGCGCCCTTGTTGCGCATCCAGTGCAGCGCGGCGCTGGTGTCCAGTCCGCCGGAGAAGGCGATGCCGACCTTCTGGCCGGCGGGAATGTTTTGAAGGATGGTGGCCATGTTGTTCGAATCCCGGTTCAGCCGAAGTGGCAGATGTAGCTGTACGGCTCGCCGCTCACGCGGATCTGGAAGCTGGAATTGCCGGGCACGCTGAATTTCTCGCCCGCGCCCGAGGCGACCCATTCGCTGCTGCCGGAGAGCAGGTATTCGCAGCGCCCGCCGGTGCCTTCCATGATCTCGGGCGCGCCGGTGCTGAAGGTGAGGGTGGAGGGCAGGATCACGCCCACCGACTTCTTGCTGCCATCGGCCAGCGTGAGGCTATGGCTCACGCACTTGCCGTCGAAGTAGACGTTGGCCTTGGTCGATACCGTGGCGCTCTGGAGGGATTCGGTAGTGCTCATCTCGAAAAGGGCCTGGCGCCGGCGTTCGGCCGCCGGCCGCGCGCCCTCGCAAAGGCGCACCCGTGCAATGGTTGGAAAGCCGGAGATTTTAGGCCGGGCCCGCAGGCCCGCCCGCAGCGCTCAGCGCCAGTGGCCGCGCCAGCCGCGCGAATAGCCGAAATTGAGCGACAGCCCGACCGGCGGATAGACGTAAGGGGCAGGGTAGTACGCGGGTGCCGGTGCCACATAGACCGGTGCCGGGTAATAGACGGGCGCCGGCTGCGCGTAGACCGCCGCCGGGGCATACGCCGGGGCGCCGCCGCCGGAGACCACCACGCCCTGTTCGGGCGCCACGTTGTTCCATTCGGGGCGGGGGCCGCCATCCACCGGGCCGCCGGCGATCTCGGGCTGCGGTGCGACGGGTGAAGTGGTGGCGACGCCGTAGTCGCCAAGCTCGATCGGGATGCTGGCGCCGGGGCGGGTGTCGGTGACGGTGGTGTAGTGGCGGCCCGCGTACTCGTAGGTGACGTTGTATCGGGTGTTGCCGGTGGTCTCGTGCGAGGGCGTGACCGAGACCACGCGGGCCCAGACCTGTTCCGCCTGGGCCATGGAGGCGGTGCCGGCGAGGGCGGCCAGCAGGGAAAGGGCGGCAATGCTGCGAATGGTTTTTTGATGGGTGCGCATGTCAAGACTCCTGAGGGTGGGGCGCGAGGGCCCTGAACCTGTTCGACGCGATCCGGTACCCCGGGTTCAACCGTTTACACAGTGTGGCTTTTCCACTCGGCGGCATCGAACCCCGTGGTAACGCCGGTCCGCGCGCCCCAGTTGACCACCGGGCGCTTGATCAGGCTGGGGTTGGCGAGCAGGGCGGCGCGGGCCGAGGCGGCGTCGACCACCGAGGCGCGCGTCGCTTCGTCCAGGTTGCGCCAGGTGGTGCCGCGGCGGTTGACCAAGGCCTCCCAGCCGGGCGCGCGCAGCCACTGGTCGAGCTCGGCCTCGGGCACGCCCTCCTTCTTGAAGTCGTGGAAACGGTAGGCGATGCCGTGTTCGTCGAGCCAGGCGCGGGCGCGCTTGACGGTGTCGCAATTCGTGATGCCGTAGAGCGTGGTCATCCCGCGATGATGCCCGCGCCGCGAGTGGGCGACAATTCCGGGCTCCATGAAAAGCCTCGCCGACTGGCTCGCGCACGCCGAGCACCTGCATCCCAAGAACATCGAGCTGGGCCTCGAGCGCGTGCGCGCGATGGCCCAGAAGCTCGACCTTGCTTTCGACTGCCCCGTGATCACGGTGGCCGGCACCAACGGCAAGGGCTCGACCTGCGCCATGCTCGAGTCCATCCTCATGCATGCGGGCTACCGCACGGCGGTGTTCACCTCGCCGCACCTGGTGCATTTCGAGGAACGCCTGCGGCTCTTGGGCGAGGCCGTGAAGGCCGAGGCGCTGGCGGCGCACTTCGAGGCGGTCGAGCAGGCACGCGGCGACATGGCCCTGACCTACTTCGAATTCACCACGCTCGCTCTCTTGCTGTGCACGGTTGCCAGCAAGCCCGACGTTGCGATCCTCGAGGTCGGCCTGGGCGGGCGGCTGGACGCGGTCAACGTGGTCGATGCCGACTGCGCCATCATCACCAGCATCGACCTCGACCACATGGAGTTCCTGGGGCCCGATCGCGAAAGCATCGGCTTCGAGAAGGCCGGCGTCATGCGCGCAGGCCGCCCCGTGATCGTGAGCGACCCGGTGCCGCCGCAGAGCGTGATCGCGCACGCGGAGGCCATCGGCGCCGATCTCTGGCGCGTGGGCCGCGACTTCAACGTCTCGGGCGACAAGCAGCAGTGGGGCTGGAGCGGCCGCGGGCGGCGCTACAGCGGGCTGGCCTACCCGGCGCTGCGCGGTGCCAACCAACTGGTCAACGCGGCCGGCGTGCTGGCGGCGCTGGAGGCCCTGCGGCCGCGGCTGCCGGTCACGGCGCAGGCGGTGCGCATCGGGCTGGCCTCGGTCGAGCTGCCCGGGCGTTTCCAGATCGTGCCCGGCGAGCCGGCCCTGGTGCTGGACGTGGCGCACAACCCGCACGCCGTGGCAGCCCTGGCCGAGAACCTCGACGCCATGGGCTTCTACCCGACCACCCACGGCGTGTTCGGCGTGATGGCGGACAAGGACCTGGCGCCGATGTTCGCGCGCATCGGCCCGATGATCGACCGCTGGTACTTCACCGACCTGCCGACCCCGCGCGCCGCCAAGGCCGCCGATCTGCAGGCGCGCTGGCAGGCGCAGAACACCCGCGCCGATGCCTCGGCGAGCGCGCATGCCGGCCCCATGGAAGCCCTGCAAGCGGCCATCGATCGCGCGGACCCCGCTGATAGAATCGTCGTCTTCGGATCGTTCTTCACAGTGGGTGGTGTGCTCGAGCACGGAACACCTCGTCTGCGGGCCCGGCACCTGTCGCCGGACTCCTGATTGGCCTGATTTCCGGCGCCTTTTTTCTACCTCACGCTGCACTCCATCAGGGAATCGAATTTCATGGCGTTCTTCAAGTTCCGCACCCGCGGTCCGCAGGCCAGCGAAGGGCGAAACACCGGCGTCGCGGCGGCGCCGGCCGAGAGCATCGAGGCGATGCGCCGCCGCGCCCGGCACCGGCTGGTGGGCGCCGCGGTGCTGGTGCTGGTCGGCGTGATCGGCTTTCCGTTGCTGTTCGACACCCAGCCGCGCCCGGTTTCGGTCGACATCCCGATCGAGATCCCCGACCGCAACAAGACCAAGCCGCTGCCCCTGCCTGCAGCGCCCGCGCCCGCCACGTCGACGGCGGCACCCCCGTCGAGCCCGCCGGTGGCCGCCAAGCCCTCGGGCAGCGAGATGATCACCGAGATGGCGGACGGCTCCGAAATCCAGCCGTCCAAGCCGGTGCCGTCCGCGCCGCCGGCCGAGACCAAGCCGCCGCGCGTGGCGGAGGCCAAGCCCGAGCCGAAGCCTGAACACAAGCCCGAACCGAAGCCGGAACCCAAGCCCAAGCCGGAGCCCAAGGCCGAAGCCAAGGCGGACGCGAAGCCCGACACCAAGGCCGCCGCCAAGGCTGCCGACGACGCCGCCCGGGCCCGCGCCCTGCTCGACGGCAAGACCACCGCCGCCGCGGCCGCCAAGCCCACCGCCGCGGCGGACGAGAACGGCCGCTTCGTGGTCCAGGTCGGCGCCTTCGCCGACGCCGACAAGGCGCGCGAGGTCCGGCAAAAGCTGGAGAAGGCCGGTCTCAAGACCTATGCCCATGTCGCGAAGACGGCCGACGGCGAGCGCACGCGTGTGCGCGTCGGCCCCTTCAGCACGCGCGCCGAGGCGGACAAGGCAGCGGGCCGGGTCAAGGGCTTGTCTTTGTCGGCCGCCGTCCTCAGCTTGTAGTCGGACGTGACTGCGCTCGACTGGATCGCCATCGTGCTGCTCGTGGTGTCGATGCTCTTCGGTCTGGTGCGCGGGTTGGTGTTCGAGGTGATCCTGCTGGCCGGCTGGGTGGCTGCCTTCTTCTGCGCGCAGTGGTTCGCCGGTGATGTGGGGGCCTGGCTGCCCTTCGGCGATCCGGCGGCCAGCTGGCGCTATGCGGCAGGCTTCGTGCTGGTGTTCGTGGCGGTGGCTTTCGGCGTGGGGTTGCTGGCCTCGCTCACGCGCAAGCTCATCGCTGCGGTGGGCCTGCGGCCGGTGGATCGGTTGCTGGGCGCAGTCTTCGGCCTGGCGCGCGGCGCGGTCGCACTGTTGGCCGCGGCGGTCATGGTTCATTTGCTCGCGCTGAGCGACGCGGCCTGGTGGCAGGAATCGCGCAGCGCCACTGTTCTGGATGCGGCATTGCAGGGCCTGAAACCCGCGCTGCCTGAAAAATTGGCAAGCTACCTGCCCTGAGCCTAAAAGGATCGCTTCATGTGTGGAATCGTCGGCGTTGTCAGCAACGCACCCGTCAATCAGCTGCTCTATGACGCGCTCCTGCTGCTGCAGCACCGCGGCCAGGACGCCGCCGGCATCGTCACGTTGCTGGAGCGCAAGTTCTTCATGCACAAGGCCAAGGGCATGGTGCGCGACGTGTTCCGCACGCGCAATATGCGGGCCCTGCCGGGCAGCGTGGGCCTGGGGCAGGTGCGCTACCCGACCGCCGGCAATGCCTTCAGCGAGGAAGAGGCGCAGCCCTTCTACGTGAACGCGCCCTTCGGCATCGTGCTGGTGCACAACGGCAACCTTACCAATGCGCACGCGCTGCGCGCCGAGCTGTTCTCCACCGACCACCGCCACACCAACACCGACAGCGACTCCGAGGTGCTGCTCAACGTGCTCGCGCACGAGCTCGACCGCTCGACGCGCGACGGCATGCTCAACTCCGAGACGCTCTTCGCCGCCGTGCGCAACGTGCATCGCCGGCTGCGCGGCTCCTATGCCGTGGTGGCGCTGATCGCCGGCCATGGCCTGCTGGCCTTCCGCGACCCCTACGGCATCCGGCCGCTGGCCATCGGGCGCGGCGCCGACGGTACCTACATGGTGGCCAGCGAGACGGTGGCGCTCGAGGGCTCCGGCCACGTGTTCGAGCGCTACGTGGCGCCGGGCGAGGCGGTGTTCATCGACCTCCAAGGTCAACTGCATGCGCAGCAATGCGCCGAGTCGCCCAGCCTCAACCCCTGCATGTTCGAGTTCGTGTACCTGGCGCGGCCCGACTCGGTGCTGGACGGCATCTCGGTCTACCAGGCGCGGCTCAACCTCGGCGAGACGCTGGCCCAGCGCGTGATCTCCACCCTGCCGCCGAACGAGATCGACGTGATCATCCCGATCCCCGAGTCGAGCCGCCCGAGCGCGACGCAACTCGCCCATCTGCTGGGCATTCCCTACCGCGAAGGCTTCGTGAAGAACCGCTACGTCGGCCGCACCTTCATCATGCCGGGGCAGGGCGTGCGCAAGAAGTCGGTGCGCCAGAAGCTCAACGTGATCGGCAGCGAATTCAAGGGCCGCAACGTGCTGCTGGTCGACGACTCCATCGTGCGCGGCACCACCAGCCGCGAGATCGTGCAGATGGCCCGCGAGGCCGGCGCGCGCAAGGTTTACCTCGCCAGCGCGGCGCCGCCGGTGCGCTACCCCAACGTCTACGGCATCGACATGCCGACCAAGGACGAGCTGGTGGCACATGACCGAACCGTCGAGGAAGTGCGCGAGCTGATCGGCTGCGATGCGCTGATCTACCAGGACGTCGAGGGGATGAAGCGCGCCGTGCTCAAGGCCGCGCCAAGCAACGGGCCGAAGCTCGACGGCTTCGATGCCTCCTGCTTCGATGGCGTGTACGTGACCGGCGACATCGACACCGAGGCCATCAAGCGCATGAACGGCAACCGCCCGCGCATCGAGGAAACCGAAGAGGATTCCTCGCGCCTCGCACTGCCCAACCTGAGCGAGACCTGAGAACGTGACCGACCGATCCCTGCCTCCCGGCCTGCACCGCGACACGCTCGCCGTGCGCGCCGCGCTCGAGCGAAGCCAGTACGGCGAGAACTCGGAGGCGCTGTTCCTCACCAGCAGCTTCGTCCAGCCTGATGCCGAGACCTCGGCGCGCCGCTTCGCCGGCACCGAGGAAGGCTTCACCTACACCCGCACCTCCAACCCCACGGTCGCCAGCTTCGAGCAGCGCCTCGCGGCGCTCGAAGGCACCGAGGCCGCCATCGGCGCCGCCAGCGGCATGGGCGCGATCCTCATGATGTGCATGGGGCTGCTCAAGGCCGGCGACCACGTGGTGTGCTCGCGTTCGGTGTTCGGCTCCACGCTCAACCTCATCGGCCGCGAGTTCGGCAAGTTCGGCGTGGAGACCACCTTCGTCTCGCAGACCGAGGTGGCGCAATGGAAGGCGGCGATCAAGCCCAACACCCGGCTGCTCTTTGCCGAGACGCCCACCAATCCGTTGACCGACGTCTGCGACATCCGCGCGCTGGCCGACCTGGCCCACGGCGCGGGCGCGCTGCTGGCGGTCGACAACTGTTTCTGCTCGCCGGCGCTGCAGCGGCCCACCGAGTTCGGCGCCGACCTGGTCATCCATTCCGGCACCAAGTACCTCGAGGGCCAGGGCCGCGTGCTGGCCGGCGCCATCTGCGGCTCCCAGAAGCTCATCGACGTGTTCGCCACCGTGGTGCGCACCGCAGGCATGGCGCTGTCGCCCTTCAATGCCTGGATCGTGCTCAAGGGCCTCGAGACTCTGGGCATCCGCATGCAGGCCCATTGCGCCGGCGGCCTGGCTCTCGCGCAGTGGCTGGAGACGCAGCCCAGGGTGAAGCGCGTGTACTACCCCGGCCTGGCCTCGCATCCGCAGCACGAACTCGCGATGCGTCAGCAGGCAGGGCAGGGCGGGGCGGTGGTCTCCTTCGACGTTTATGGCGACACGCCCGAGGCGGCGCGCGCCAACGCCTTCCATGTGATCGACAGCACCCGCGTGCTCTCGATCACCGCCAACCTCGGCGACACCAAGACCACCATCACCCACCCGGCCACCACCTCGCACGGCCGCCTGAGCGAAGAGCAGCGCCACGCCGCCGGCATCGGCCAGGGCCTGATCCGCGTGGCGGTCGGGCTCGATCACATCGACGACATCCGGACCGACCTCTCGCGCGGCCTGGACACGCTACCCACCTGACCCCATGACCGTTCGCACCCGCATCGCGCCGTCTCCCACGGGCTTTCTCCATCTCGGCACCGCGCGCACCGCGCTCTACTCGTGGGCCTATGCGCGCCACTACGGCGGCCAGTTCGTGCTGCGCATCGAGGACACCGACGTCGCCCGCTCGACCCAGGAATCGGTCGAGCAGATCCTCGCCTCGATGCACTGGCTGGGGCTCGACTACGACGAGGGCCCGATCTACCAGATGCAGCGCCTCGACCGCTACAAGCAGGTCGTCGAACAGATGCTCGCGGCCGGCACGGCCTACCGCTGCTACTGCACGCCGGCCGAGCTCGATGCGATGAAGGAGGCGCAGCGCGCCCGCGGCGAGAAGGCGCTCTACGACGGCCGCTGGCGCCCCGCGCCGGGCAAGGTGCTGCCGCCCATTCCGGAAGGCGTGCCGCCGGTGATCCGCTTCTGCAACCCGCCCGAGGGCGACGTGAGCTGGGACGACCTCGTCAAGGGCCCGATCACCATCAACAACCGCGAGATCGACGACCTCATCATCGTGCGCGCCGATGGCGTGCCGACCTACAACTTCGCGGTGGTGGTCGACGACTGGGACATGGGCATCACGCACGTGTTCCGCGGCGACGAGCACATCAACAACACGCCGTGGCAGATCAACATCTTCCGCGCGCTCGGCGCGCCGCTGCCGCACTTCGGCCATGTGCCCGTGATCCTCGGCGAGGACGGGCAGAAGCTGTCGAAGCGCCGCGGCGCCGTCAGCGTGACGGCCTACGAGGACGGCGGCTACCTGCCCGAGGCGATGCTCAACTACCTCGCGCGCCTCGGCTGGAGCCACGGGGATGACGAGCTGTTCACCAGCGAGCAGATGGTGGGCTGGTTCGACGGCACGCATCTCTCGAAGAGTCCGGCGCAATGGGACGCGGCCAAGCTCGCATGGGTGAACGCGCAGTACATCAAGGCCAAGCCCGATACCGAACTCGCACCGCTGGTTGCTGCGCAATTGAGCAAGCGCGGCATCGCCGCCGACGAGCGGCTCCCGGCCATCTGCGCGCTGTTCAAGGATCGCTGCGACACGACGGTGGCGCTGGCCGATTGGGCCGCGGCGTTCTATGCGGACGTGCAGCCCAGCGAGGCCGATCGCGCGCAGCATGTGACGGACGTGGTGCGTCCCGCGATCGCCGCGCTGGCCGACAAGTTCGCAACTGTCGCATGGGACAAGGCGTCCATCACCGCCGCGATCAAGGAAGTGCTGGCCGCGCAGAGCCTCAAGATGCCCGCGCTGGCCATGCCGGTGCGCGTGCTCGTGATGGGCACGGCGCAGACGCCGTCGCTCGATGCCGTGCTCGCGCTTTTCTCTCGTGAAGAAATTTTGAAACGTCTACAGGGGTCGTGAATTTCCACGCTATAATTTGAGGCTCGACACCCACAGGGGGTATAGCTCAGCTGGGAGAGCGCTTGCATGGCATGCAAGAGGTCAGCGGTTCGATCCCGCTTACCTCCACCATTCGGGAGTCGAGAAAACCAAGCGTTGATCGCAACGCGGTTCTTAGGTTTATGACCCTATCGTCTAGAGGCCTAGGACACCACCCTTTCACGGTGGCTACCGGGGTTCGAATCCCCGTAGGGTCGCCAGTTTTCACGTAAGTGAAGAAGGCACAAGTCGGCAGCACTTGGCTCCATCCAGAGCGAACGCAGCCTACCAGGAGTGGTAGTTCAGTTGGTTAGAATACCGGCCTGTCACGCCGGGGGTCGCGGGTTCGAGTCCCGTCCACTCCGCCAAAACTTAAACGGCCACAAGCACTTAGCTTGTGGCCGTTTTTCTTTGTCGGCCCTGGGCTCAACTCAGCGTTGGGGCGCGACGATGATCACTCGCTCCTGGCCAACGCCGAGTTCTGAAGATTGGCAACGGTTTGCAGGTAGTCCTTCTTCGCGCCCTGGAGATGGTCGACGCAAAGCTGCGCGAGCGCCCAGCTGTCGGTTCCTTTCATCAGCTGGATGATGATGAAGTGGTCGCGCTCGGACGCAAGCGCATGTTCGTAGTCGGCCGTCTTCTTCGCCCGCACCGGCAGGCTCAGCCACATGTAGTGCTTGATCGATTCCACCAGGTACGGATTGCCGCAGGCGGCGAACATCGTGAGGTGAAATGCGTCGTTGGCTTCGTGCACCCCGCGGAAGTGGCGCGCGCGCAGGTGGCGCCCGTACACCTCGTGCAGGCGCTCGAGTTCCACGATCAAGGGCGCCGGTGCGGGCAAGGGGATTCGCAAAGCGGCCTGGCGCTGGAGCAGCTCTCGCACTTCATAGATCTGGCTCACCTCGCGTGAGCTCAGCGAACGCACGCTCACACCCTTGTTCTTCTCCCGCACCACGATGCCGGTGCGCTCCAGTGCCACGAAGGCCTGACGGACAAAATGGCGCGTCACGTTGAATCGCGCGATCAGAGTGTCTTCGGTCAGGCGCGCACCCGGCGCCAGCCGGCCGAAGATGATGTCCTCGCCCAGCAGCTTGGCCATGTCGGCCGGTTCGGTCAGTTCCGCAGGTGCGGCTTCCCGCTCGTCCAGCAATGCCTGGTTTGTCATCAACGATCCTCCACTCGAGTGCCTCCAGACGCGTAGATGGCCTCGACAAGTCCCAATGTGCGCAGGTTGTCGGTCGGCGCCGTCTCGAAGTCGCTGCCGTCCTGCAGGCCATCGATGAAATGCGCAATCGTCGACGCATAGGACTGCAGATAACCGGCCGCCATGTCGAATCGTAGCTCGCACGGCTGCTCGCCGGCGCAGCGAAGAACATCTCCGGCCAGTTCGATGGTGCCGCGAGTGCCGATCAGGGTGAGTCGATCGGGCGGCGCGGGCGCGCGACCATGCACCGCGAGATTGGCCATCAAGGCGACAGGCGCCCCGGTGGCAGTTTCGAAGCAGGCGAAGGCGCGGTCTTCTCCAAGCACGGCCGCACTGCCATGGCCGATTCGCGCATGCATCAACCGCAGGTCACCCAGCAGAAAGCGCAGCGCATCGATGTGGTGGATGAGGATCTCAATCACAAGCGCCCGATCGAGCCCGGCGAGGAAAGGCTGGCGCACGAGCGCCGGCAACTGGCCTTCGGCGTCGGCGATGAGGCCGGAGGTCAGGAAGTTCATCTGCGCCTGCACGACCTCGCCGATGCGGCCCTCACCGAGCCACTGCGAAAGGGCGCGGTAGTGCGGACGGAAGCGCCAGTTCTCGTGGACCATCAGCCTGCACTTTGATGCGACCTCGTCGGCCAGCGCCTGCGCTTCGTTGAAGGTAGGCGCGAGCGGCTTCTGGCAGAGGACGGCAAGGCCCCGGTCCGCCGCCAAGCGCACGAGCTGCGCATGAAATTGACGGGGTGCGGCGATGTCGAGTGCATCGAGCTCGATGTCGTCGAGCATCCGCTCGGCACTGTCGAACACGCTCTTGATTCCGTACTCGCTCGCTCGAAGCTCTGCCTGCCCACGATCTGGATCCGCAATGGCAACCACGCTGGCGCGATCTCGACATTGATGCCACCCGGCGAGGTGATGCTGGGTGACCCACCCCGCGCCCGCAAACCGACGCGCAATGGCGAGCGCTGACCGAATGGCCGCGGCTCCATGGTGTGGCCTCGGCGATTTGGGCGGGGCATCGGGCGGGGGCGGGCTTGATTCATCAATATCTCCAACGGGTGTGTGGCGGGGCGTGCGGTGCGGACGGAATGCGATGGTAATTATCGATAATATGGACTAGTACGTCGAACGGAGTTTCACGAATCTGCCCTGAGAATTGCGATGGAAAAGTCGAATCTGGTTGACCTGGTGGTTTTGATTATCGATAATTTAGGCAACGCCCGCACGATGGCGTGATCCCATCAACCCCCCAGGAGACACCCATGCGTGCCTTGATTTCGTCGGCCCTGATCCTCATGGCGAGCTTCGGCGCGTCGCATGCGGCGGCACAGGAGAGTTCCGCCGCCGCGGCCATCGCGAAATATCCGAGCGGCCCCGTAACGCTCGTGGTTCCCTTCGCCTCCGGCGGCCCGACGGATGTGCTCGCGCGCATCGTCGCGCAGAAGCTGGGCGAGCGGCTCGGCAAGCCCTTCGTCGTCGTCAACAAGCCCGGTGCCGGCGGCAACACCGGCAGCGCCGGCGTGGCCATCGCGCCGCCCGACGGCTACACGCTGCTGCTGGGCACCGTCGCGACGCACGGCATCAACCCGTCCCTGTACAAGACCATGCCGTACGACCACCGCAAGGACTTCGTTGCCATCTCTCAGGTGAGCCTGGTGCCCAACGTGCTGGTCGTGAACAACGAGCTCCCGGTCAAGTCGGTTCCCGAGTTGATCGACTACCTGAAGAAGAACCAGGGCAAGGTCTTCTACGCGACGCCGGGCGCCGGGACCTCGATCCATCTGGCATCCGAGCTCTTCAAGATGATGAGCGCGACCGACATGACCCACGTCCCCTACAAGGGAAGCGGCCCCGCCATGGTCGACGTCATCGGGGGCCAGGTGCAGCTCATGTTCGACAACTCGGTGACGGCCTTGCCCCAGGCCCACGCCGGCAGAGTGCGTGCACTGGCCGTCTCGACGCCGATGCGACTCAAGAGCGCGCCCGAACTGCCGCCCATTGCCGACTACCTGCCGGGCTTTGCGGCCAGTGCCTGGCACGGTGTGTTCGCCCCGGCCGGCACGCCGCAACCCATCGTCGACAAGTTGTCCACGGCCTTGCGCGCCGTCATGAAGGACCCGGTCGTCATCGAAGCGCTCGCCAAGTCGGACATCGTGCCCGTCGGAAACACGCCAGCGGAATTCTCCGCGTTCATCGACGCAGAGACCGAGCGCTGGGCTGTGGTCGTCAAGAAACTCAATCTGAAAGCTGACTGAAATGAACTCGCCGCTGCGGCCGCCAGCCGTTCCCCTCATCACCATCGACCCCTACACCAGTTGCTGGTCCTTTGCCGACAATCTCTACGATCAATGGCCCAGGCACTGGACCGGCACGGAGCTCGCGCTGTGCGGCATGGTGCGTGTCGACGGCAAGCCCATGCGGTTCATGGGCGGGCCGGAAGTGCTTGCCGACAGCGTCAGGCAGCTGTCGCTCGAGGTTCGGCCGACGCAGACCGTCTACAGGTTCGAGGCCGGGCCCGTGGAGCTGGAGGTAGTCTTCCTGAGCCCACTCCTGCTGGACGATCTGGAACTGTTGTCGCGTCCTGCCAGTTATGTGCACCTGCGCACGCGCTCCCTCGACGGCGCTGCACATCGCGTCGATGTCTATCTCGACATGAGCTCGCAGTGGGCGGTGAACGTGCCCCATCAGAAGGTCGCTTGGCAGCAGACGGAGACGGACGCGCTGCGGGTCCTCGGCTTTCGCAGCGTCGAGCAAGCGATCCTGCAGAAGGCGGGCGACGATCTGCGCATCGACTGGGGCACGGCGCTCCTGGCCGTCCCGCGCGATGCAGAGGCACTCGTCGGCGACATCGACTACTGCCGCGCAGCATTCGTGGAACGCGGCGTTCTCAGCGACGAGCACCTGCTGCCCATGCCGAGAAAGTCGACCTACTGGGGCGAATCGGTGCTGGCGGTGAAGCTGGATCTGTCGTGCAGCGTGCAGCGTGAGGGCCAAGATGTCGTGCTGATCGGCTATGACGATGAGTACTCGGTGGAGTATTTCGGCGAGCCGCTGCGGGCCTGGTGGCGGCGCCATGCAGACGCCTCGCCGCAGTCCATGCTCGATGCCGCCTACGCGGACCGCAGCGCGGTGCACGAGCGTTGCGACACGTATGACGCCCATCTGCTGGCCGAGGCGGAACGCGTCGGCGGCGCCCAGTACGCCAGCCTCGTTGCGCTCGCCTACCGCCAGGCGATCAGTGCCTGCAAGCTGGTGGCGGCACCCGACGGCCGGCCCTTCTTCTTCTCCAAGGAGAACTTCAGCAACGCGTGCATGGGCACCGTCGACGTCAATTACAAATCGGCCCCGCTGTTCCTCTACGCGAACCCGGAGCTGATGAAAGGGATGCTCGACCCGATCTTCGACTATTGCCGAAGCGAACGATGGACCCACCCGTTTCCCGCACATGACCTGGGGTTGTATCCGAAGGCCAATGGCCAGGTCTACAAGAATTTCCACTTGCCGGAGCAGACCGGGCTCGCGCAGATGCCGGTGGAGGAGTGCGGCAACATGCTCACGCTCACGACCGCGGTGTGTCTGCGTGAAGGCCATGCCGAATACGCGGCAGCGCAATGGGATCAGTTGAGCCGATGGACCGACTATCTGGTCGAGCATGGCCTGGACCCGGAGGCCCAGCTGGTCACCGATGACTTCACCGGCATGATGGGACACAGCGTCAACCTCTCGGCGAAGTCGGTCGTCGCGATCGCCTGCTATGCCAGGCTCGCCGACATGCTGGGCAAGAAGGACGTCCGCGACAAATACCGTGCAATCGCCGAGGACTTCGCCGCACGCTGGCAGCGCATGGCCGACGACGGCGATCACTACCGGCTCGCTTTCGACAAGCCCGGCACCTGGAGCCAGAAATACAACCTTGCCTGGGACAGCGTCTTCGGACTCGAGCTCTTTCCGAAGGAAGTGATGCGCAAGGAGTTGGCCTTCTATGCGACCCAGCGCCTGGACTATGGAACCCCGCTCGACAGTCGCAGTCCTGCGGCCAAGCCCGAATGGGCGATCTGGGTCGCGACCATGGCGCAGTCCAAGGCCACCTTCAAGGAGTTCATCGCGCCGATCCATCGCTACGTCGACGAAACGCCCCATCGCGTACCGCTTGCGGACATCTATTTCGCGCACACCGGCAGGCGGCGGGCGAATCAGGCGCGCTCGGTGGTGGGCGGCTTCTTCATGAAGCTGTTGGCCGACCAGCTGGCCCAGTTCCGTGCCGACTGACCGTCGGCGCATTTTCCCCTGAGACACACCCATGCCCACCCCAAAATTCCCGTTCGAGCCCGATGACCCAAAGGACACCTCGGGCATGCGCAAGGGCCTGACCAGCTACGGCGACCAGGGCTTCTCGCTGTTCCTGCGCAAGGCCTTCATCAAGGGTGCGGGCTTCACCGATGCGGCGCTGGACCGGCCGGTGGTCGGCATCGCCAACACCGGCAGCGCCTACAACCCCTGCCACGGCAACGCGCCGCAGTTGATCGAAGCCGTGAAGCGTGGCGTCATGCTGGCCGGTGGCTTGCCGATGGACTTTCCGACGATCTCGATCCACGAGAGCTTCGCGGCGCCGACCAGCATGTACTTGCGCAACCTCATGTCCATGGACACCGAGGAGATGCTGCGTGCCCAGCCGATGGACGCCGTGGTGCTCATCGGCGGCTGCGACAAGACCGTGCCGGCGCAACTGATGGGCGCCGCTTCGGCCGGCATCCCGTCGATCCAGCTCATCACCGGGTCGATGCTGACCGGCAGCCACCGCGGCGAGCGCGTCGGTGCCTGCACCGATTGCCGGCGCTACTGGGCCAAGTTCCGCGCCGGAGACATCGAGGCGGAAGAAACCGTCGATGTGAACAACCAGCTGGTCGCCAGCGTCGGCACCTGCTCGGTGATGGGCACCGCCAGCACCATGGCCTGCGTTGCCGAGGCGCTGGGCATGACGATGCCGGGCGGTGCCTCTCCGCCCGCCGTGACGGCCGACCGCATCCGCATCGCGGAGCAGACGGGCGCCCAGGCGGTGCAGATGGCGCGCGACGGCCTGAGCATCGACAAGGTGCTGACGCCCGCGGCGTTCGAGAACGCGATGCGCGTGCTGCTCGCGATCGGCGGCTCGACCAACGGCATCGTCCACCTCGCGGCGATTGCCGGCCGCATGGGCCTCGAGATCGACCTCGCCGCGCTGGACTTGATGGGGCGCGAAACCCCGGTGCTCCTGGACCTGAAGCCCTCCGGGCAGCACTACATGGAGGATTTCCACAAGGCCGGCGGCATGGCGACACTGCTGCGCGAACTCAAGCCCCTGCTCAAGCTCGACGCACTGACCGTGACCGGCCGCACGCTCGGCGAAGAGATCGAACGCGCCGGCCCGGGGTTTCCGCAGGACGTGGTCCGGCCGGCCAGCAGGCCGATCTACCCGCAAGGTGCCATCGCGGTGCTGCGCGGCAACCTGGCCCCCGGCGGCGCCATCATCAAGCAATCGGCGGCAGATCCGAAGCTGATGGAGCACGAAGGCCGCGCGGTGGTCTTCGAGAACGTCGAGGACCTCGCCGAGCGGATCGACAGCGACGCGCTCGACGTCACGCCGGAGGACGTCCTGGTGCTCAAGAACATCGGCCCCAAGGGCGCCCCAGGCATGCCCGAGGCCGGCTACCTGCCGATCCCGCGCAAGCTGGCACGCGCCGGCGTCAAGGACATGGTGCGCATCTCCGATGGACGCATGAGCGGCACCGCCTTCGGCACCATCGTGCTGCACGTGACGCCCGAATCCGCCATCGGAGGTCCGCTGGCCCACGTGCGCAACGGCGATCGCATTCGATTGAGCGTGGCCAATCGCGAGATCGCGCTGCTGGTGTCCGACGAGGAACTGGCGCGCCGCGCGAAGGAGTCGCCGGTGGCGGCACCGACCGCCGAGCGCGGCTACCGCAAGCTCTTCCTGCAGTCCGTGACGCAGGCCGATCAGGGTGTGGATTTCGATTTCCTGCGCGCCCCGCACTCGCTCGGCAAGGTCCCCCGGTAGTGCTCCAAGAAAGAAGCTCATGACGACAAGACTGCGCGGCGTTCTGGCGCCGGTACTGACTCCCTTCGATCACCGACTCGAGCCCGACGTCGCGCGCTTCATCGCGCACTGCCGCTGGCTGGTCGACAACAAGGCTGGACTGGCCATCTTCGGCACCAACTCCGAAGCGGCTTCGGTCTCCGTGTCCGAGCGCCTGGCCCTGACGGACGCGTTGGTGGAGGCGGGCATTCCGCCCGCGAGGATGATGCCGGGCACCGGCGCCTGCGCGCTGCCCGACGCTGTCGCACTCTCTCGCCACGCCAGCAAGACAGGTGCCGCCGGGCTGTTGATCCTGCCGCCGTTCTTCCTCAAGGGCGTCTCCGATGATGGCGTGTTCGCGTACTACGCGGAGATCATCGAGCGCGTCGGCGCCGGCTGCGCGCCGATCTATCTGTATCACATCCCTCAGTTCACCTGCGTACCCATCACGCTCAGTCTGATCGAGCGGCTGCTCAAGCGCTTCCCGACGGTGATCGCGGGCGCCAAGGATTCCTCGGGCGACTGGGGCAATACCAAGGCCATGATCGACAACTTTGCGGCCGGGGGCTTCGACGTGTTCCCCGCCAGCGAATCGTTTCTCTCTGCGGCCATGCCGATCGGCGCAGCGGGCTGCATCAGCGCCACGGTGAACATGAACCCGGCGGGCATCCATCGCCTGTTCGAGGGCTGGAACAGCCATGAAGGCCCGGAATTGCAGGCCCGGGCCGATGCCGTCCGCAATGTGTTCCAGGGTGGCTACATGATTCCTGCGATGAAGCACGCAGTCGCCAGGTTTTCAGGCGATGCGCAATGGCGCCGGGTGCGCCCGCCGCTGGTCGAGCTGGATGAGGCGACCGGCCGCAAGGTCGAAGCAGAACTGGAGGCGATTGCGTTCGACATGCCGGGCTATCCGAGGGCCGTATCCAGCCATCGGCAACGCAGTCCCTGATTGGGCGTGTTCAGTTCTTCCTCGCGAGGGTCGCGATGGGCAGGACGAAGGTCAATGGATTGCTGCTGAGTGATGTGAAGGGGCACAAGGGGAAAGCGCGGCAGCTTCTTCGTCATCGTCTCGGAAAGATCCGTGAGTGGCACGCTGCCGGCAGCCAGCGTGTAGTACCCGGCGATGGCGCCTGATTGCGTATCGATGGCGACATAGCAGGCGCTCGTGCGGCGTCGCACGTCCTGTGACGCCTGCTCCCGCAAATACTTGTCGAGCGCCTCGTACCTGCAAGCGAACTCTGCGCGGTCATGCGCCGGCGCAAGCGCTTCGATACGGAAGCGCGCGCTCACCGGGATGGAGCGATCAGCTTCTTGTGGGCTTTCGCCGCGCGCGCCATCGCAGGCGGGAGCGCAGGCGGTGCAAGCAGCAACGAAGCGAAGCGTTGCTGCTCTTCCATCGACAGGCGGATGAACTGCGTCTGTTCGATCGTGCGACGCGCGGCTTCCTGCGCGGCCCCGACGAGGAAGTCGCTGACACTGCGTCCCTCGATCTCTGCGGCACGCCGGACGACAGCCAGTACGTCCGGTGAAATGCGCGCTTCGACACGCTCGGTTCGGGTGGTATTGGTCGACATTGGAAACTTTCCTTTGGATGAATGTACGGTGAATTGCCGTACAAGGTCGAGAGGGAAAGGCTTGTGCAAGAGTTCGCGCACGCATCACGGCAGGTTCTCCCTGAAGATCACCTGGCTGCGCGTGCTCTCCACTCCCGCCAGCGTCTCGCGCCCGTCGCGCAGGTTGGCGAAGATGCGTACGCAGTTCATCAGGGTCACCTGCGGGCTCTGGGTGATCACCGCGTCCATGCTGCCGTCGATCAGCAGGGAGCGGGTGTCGGGCGTCAGGCCGTGGCCGACGAAGACCACCTGGTGCTCGCGGCCCGCCTCCTTGAGCGCGCGCGCCACGCCATCGGAGGCGCCGCCGATGTTGTAGATGCCGGCCAGTTCCGGGTGCTGGTCGAGCAGGGCGCGGGTCTGGCGGTAGTTCTTCTGCGCGTCGTCCTGCCCCTCGCGCAGGCCCACCACCTGCAGGCGCGCGAACATCTCGTCGATCAGGTGCAGGAAGCCGGCCTCGCGCTCCTGATGCGCGCTGTAGCTGAGGCTGCCGGCGATGAGTGCGACCTTGGCGGCGCGCGGTCCGATGAAGCGGCCGATCAGGTAAGCGGCGGTGCGGCCCGCGGCGCGGTTGTCCAGCCCGATGTAGGCGGCACGCTTCGAATCCGCCAGGTCCGAGATCAGCGTAATCACCGGCACCCCGCGTGCCGCCAGCGCGCCCACCGCCTCGCGCACCGCCGGATGCTCGAGCGCCATCGCCGCGATGCCGTTGCAGCGCCGGCCGTGGCGCAGCAGCGCATCCGCCAGCGCCTTCGGGTCGAAGCTCTCGATGTACTCCGTGCGGCAGCGCACGTTGAAGGGCGCGAAGTGCTCCTGCGAATAGCCCACCATGTCGCCTAGCATGCGGATAAAGCGGTTGGTGCCGGCCGGCAGCAGGAAGACCAGTTGCAGCGGCGGCGGCGCCAGCGCGGCATAGAGATCGTTGCCCGGCAGGTAGTCCAGCTCGGCCGCGGCCTTGAGCACGTGCTGCACCGTGGCGTCGCGCACGCCGGGGCGCCGGTTGAGCACGCGGTCGACCGTCGCGGTCGAGACCTTCGCAGTGCGCGCGATGTCGATCACTCGGGCGCGGCGGTCGTCGGGCAGGGCGGGTGCAGCATGCGGCATACATCAAAAACCATCATCCAGCGATTTGACGCTGAGGGGTAGGTCTCCTATCGTTCAGAGGAAATTGAAGCCGATGATGCATCAAATCGCATCAGAACAGAAACCGGAGACACACATGCATTCGATGAGCCGCCGCCGCGTCCTGCGCAGCCTGTCCGCCCTTCCTGCCGCCGGCATCGCGAGTGCGCTGCCGCGTATCGCGCGGGCCGCCGAGTTCTCCTACAAGTACGGCAACAACCTGCCGCTGACTCATCCGCTCAACATCCGCGCGCAAGAAGCGGCCGACCGCATCGCGAAGGAAAGCAAGGGCCGCGTCGAGATCAAGATCTTCCCCAACAACCAACTCGGCGGCGACACCGACATGCTGGCCCAGGTGCGCTCGGGCGGCATCGAGTTCTTCACGCCCTCGGCGCTGGTGATCGCAACGCTGGTGCCGGTGGCGGCCATCAACGCGGTCGGCTTCGCGTTCTCGGACTACCAGCAGGTGTGGGGCGCGATGGACGGCAAGCTGGGCGCGCACGTGCGCGCCGCCATCGCGAAGTCGCGGCTCTACGCCTTCGAGAAGATGTGGGACAACGGCTTTCGCCAGACCACCAGCAGCAAGGCCTCCGTGGCCTCGGCGAAGGACATGGACGGGCTGAAGATCCGCGTGCCGGTGAGCCCGCTGTCCATCTCCATGTTCAAGGGCCTGGGCGCGGCGCCGGCCAGCCTGCAGTTCAGCGAGGTGTACTCGGCCCTGCAGACGAGGATCGTCGATGCGCAGGAGAACCCGCTGCCCATCATCCAGGTGGCCAAGCTCTACGAGGTGCAGAAGTTCTGCTCGCTCACCAACCACATCTGGGACGGCTACTGGTTCATTGCCAACGGCCGCGCCTGGGAGGCGCTGCCGGAAGACCTGAAGACCATCGTCGCGCGCGCCATCAACGAGGCCGGCCTGCAGCAGCGCGAGGACATCAAGAAGCTCAACGAGTCGGTGGTCGGCGACCTCGAGTCCAAGGGGCTCGCGATCAACCGGCCCGGCTCCGACAGCTTCCGCGCCAAGCTGCGCGACTCGGGCTTCTACGGCGAGTGGAAGGGCCGCTTCGGCACCGAGGCCTGGGCCCTGCTCGAAGGCACCGTCGGCAAGCTGGCCTGACGATGAGTGGACTGACGGCTTTGGACTCGGCGCCCCTGGGCCCGCCCTCGCAGGCGCTCGGCGGCTTCGCGCAGCGCGCCGACCGCTGGCTGGGCCTGGCGATCGAGAGTGCGGCGGCGCTGTTGGTGGCCGCCGAGATCTGCGTGCTGTTCGCGGGCGTCACCGCCCGCTACCTGTTCCATGCGCCGCTGGTGTGGTCCGACGAGCTGGCCTCCATCCTCTTCCTCTGGCTGTCGATGCTGGGCGCGGCCGTCGCGCTCCGGCGTGGCGAGCACATGCGCATGACGGCGCTGGTGCAGCGCGTCTCGCCGTCCACCCGCGCGCTGCTCGATGCGCTGGCGCTCGCGGCCTCGCTGGCCTTCCTGCTGCTGGTGGCCTGGCCGGCGCTCGAATACGCGCAGGAGGAAGCCTTCATCGTCACGCCGGCCCTGGAGATCAGCAACGCCTGGCGCGCGGCGGCCATCCCCACCGGCGTCGGGCTGATGATCGCGATGGTGCTGCTGCGCCTGCTGCGCAGCTGCAGCTGGGGCCAGATCGCCGTCGCCACGCTGGGCGTGGCCGCCCTGGCCGGCGTCTTCTGGCTGGCCGGGCCGCTGCTGGCGCCGCTCGGCAAGCTCAATCTCGTCATCTTCTTCGTGGGGGTAGTGGCGGCCACCGTGTTCGCCGGCGTGCCCATCGCCTTCTCTTTCGCGCTCGCCACCTTCGGCTACCTGGCGCTCACCACGCGCACGCCGATGCTGGTGATGGTGGGGCGGCTGGACGAGGGCATGTCGCACCTGATCTTGCTCGCGGTGCCGCTCTTCATCTTCCTCGGCGCGCTGATCGAGATGACCGGCATGGCGCGCGCGATGATCCGCTTCCTCGCCAGCCTGCTGGGCCATGTGCGGGGTGGGCTCTCGTACGTGCTGATCGGCGCGATGTACCTGGTGTCCGGCATCTCGGGTTCCAAGATCGCCGACATGGCTGCGATCGCTCCCGTGCTCTTCCCCGAGATGAAGAAGCGCGGCGCCAAGCCCGGCGACCTGGTGGCGCTGCTGTCGGCCACCGGCGCGCAGACCGAGACCATCCCGCCCTCGATCGTGCTGATCACCATCGGCTCGGTCACGGGCATTTCCATCGCGGCGCTCTTCGCCGGCGGTCTGCTGCCGGCGGTGGTGCTGGGCATCGCGCTGTGCGCGGTCGTGTGGTGGCGCTACCGGCACGAGGACCTGAGCGGCGTCGAGGTGCAGACCAAGCGGCAGATCGCCCGGCTGTTCGCCATCGCGCTGCCGGCGGTGCTGCTGCCCTTCGTGATCCGGGCCGCGGTGGTGGAGGGCGTGGCCACAGCGACCGAGGTCTCGACCATCGGCATCGTCTACTCGGCGCTGGTCGGGCTGCTGGTGTATCGGCAGTTCGACTGGGGGCGGCTGCGCCCGATGCTGGTGGAGACGGCCTCGCTGTCGGGCGCCATCATCTTCATCGTCGGCTGCGCCACCGCGATGGCCTGGGGCCTCACGCAGTCCGGCTTCTCGCAGGACCTGGCGCGATGGATGGCGGGCATCCCGGGCGGGGCTTGGGGCTTCCTCGCGGTGTCGGTCCTCGCCTTCATCGTGCTGGGCAGCGTGCTGGAGGGCATCCCTGCGATCGTGCTTTTCGGGCCGCTGCTCTTTCCCATCGCCCGGGCTGTCGGCGTGCACGAGGTGCACTACGCGATGGTGGTCATCTTCGCCATGGGCATCGGCCTGTTCGCGCCGCCCTTCGGCGTGGGCTACTACGGCGCCTGCGCGGTGAGCAAGGTCAACCCGGACGAGGGGCTGCGCCACATCGGGGGCTACATGCTGGCGCTCCTCGCCGGCCTTGTGCTGGTGGTCGCGATCCCCTGGATCTCGACCGGCTTCCTCAAGACCTGACATTTCCTACGGAGCTTTCTGCAATGAGTCGATTCCTCGGCGAGATCCGCCAGCTGGGCTACGTCGTGCCCGACATCGAGGCCGCCATGGACTACTGGAGCCGCACGCTGGGCGTGGGCCCGTGGTTCTACAACCCGCGCGTGCCCATCGAGAACTACCGCTACCGCGGCGAGGCCCATGCGCCGCACAACTCCGTGGCGCTCGCCAACTCCGGCTTCGTGCAGGTGGAACTGATCCAGACGCGCAACGACGTACCCTCGATGTACCGCGACTTCCTGCAAGCCGGCCGCACCGGCCTGCAGCACGTGGCCTACTGGACCGAGGACTACGACGCCGACCTGGAGCGCCTGCAGGGCCAGGGCTTCAAGCCGGTGATGAGCGGCGAGGTCGGCGTGCGCGGACGCTTCGTCTACTTCGACACCGAGTACCACCCGGGCACGGTGATCGAGCTGTCGGAGGTCGCCGGGCCCAAGGGCCGGATGTTCGATCTGATCCGCGACGCCGCGCGCGGCTGGGACGGCCGCGACCCGGTGCGCGCCTTCCCCGACCTGAGCCGGTTGTGAGCGCAGCCATGCCGCCCGACCGCCTGCGCGCGCGCTACCTCGTCGAGACGCCGCTCGATCCCGCTGCCGTGGCCGAGGTGATGGCCGGCGAGCAATCGAGCGGGACCTTCGTGCGGGTGGAGGGCGAGACCGATGCGCTGCGCGAGCGGGCGCGGGCGCGCGTCGAATCGATCGCCGAGCTGGCGCCCGCGCAGACCCCCTCGCTGCCCAATGCCTCGCTCGAGCGGAAGGGGAAAGGCGGGCCCTGGCGCCGCGCGCAGATCGAGATCTCCTTCCCTGTCGACAACATCGGCGCCAACCTGCCGACGCTGGCGGCGACGGTCGCAGGCAACCTGTACGACCTCGGCGAAGTGACCGGGCTGCGCCTCGAGTCGCTGCAACTCCCGGCGAGCTACCGGCGCCGTTTCGAGCTGCCGCGCGCCGGCATCGAGGGTACGCGCCTGGCGACCGGGGTGGCGCGCGGCGCGCTGGTGGGAACCATCATCAAGCCCAACGTCGGGTTGTCGGCCGAGGACACCGCCGCGCTGGTCGGCCGGCTCTGCGAGGCCGGCGTCGACTTCATCAAGGACGACGAGGTCTCGGCCGATCCCGCGCATGCGCCGCTGGCGCAGCGCGTGCTGGCGGTGATGGCGGTGGTGCGCGCGCACCGCGAGCGCACCGGCCGGCAGGTCATGGTCGCCTTCAACATCAGCGACGAGGCCGATGCCATGCGCCGCCATGCCGACCTGGTGGAGCGCGAGGGCGGCAGCTGCGTGATGGCCAGCCTCAACTGGTGCGGCTTCTCGGCCGTGCAGACGCTGCGTCGCCACACGCCGCTCGCGCTGCACGGCCACCGCAACGGCTTCGGCGCGCTGTCGCGCCATCCGCTGCTGGGCATTTCTTTCCAGGCCTACCAAACCCTGTGGCGGCTGGCCGGCGTGGACCACATGCACGTGCATGGCCTGCAAGGCAAGTTCGCGCAGGCCGACGAGGAGGTCGTGGCGTCCGCACGCGACTGCCTCGCGCCGCTGGCCGAGGGCGTGGACGACCGCGTGATGCCGGCCTTCTCTTCCGGCCAGTGGGCCGGCACCGTGCCCGCGACCTGGGCCGCGGTGGGCAGCGACGACCTGCTCTTCATGGCCGGCGGCGGCATCCTGGCGCATCCGGACGGCCCTGCCGCCGGCGTGGCCAGCATCCGCCAGGCCTGGGCTGCGGCGCGTGCGGGCATGACGCTGGAGGCGCATGCGCGCGAGGCGCCGGAGCTCGCGCGGGCCTTGTCCTTCTTCGGGCGGGCCTGAGCGTGGCGGCGCCGGCCATCCTCTACTACGCCGACGACTTCACGGGCGCCACCGATACGCTGGCCACCGCCACGCGCGCAGGCCTGCGCGCCCTGCTGTTCCTGAAGCAGCCCGATGCGGCACGCCTGGCAAGGGCGGGGCTGTTGGACTGCGTCGGCATCGCCGGGGCGGCGCGCGCGATGAACCCCGACGAGATGCGCGCCGAACTGCGACCCGTCGGCGAACTGTTCGAGACGCTGGGCGCACGCGTGCTGCACTACAAGACCTGCTCGACCTTCGACAGCGCACCGGAAGTCGGCAGCATCGGGGCGGCCGCGCGCCTGCTTCGCCGCGCCGTGGCGCAGCCCTGGGCCGCCATCGTCGGCGGCCAGCCCGCGCTCGGCCGCTATTGCCTGTTCGGCCATCTCTTCGCGTCCGCGGGCGCGGGCAGCGAGGTGCACCGCATCGACCGCCATCCGACCATGAGCCGGCATCCGGTGACACCCATGCACGAGTCCGACCTGCGACGGCATCTGGCACTGCAGGGCCTGGCCGAGGTACGGTCCCTGCCGTACACCGCCTACGGCACGCCGGGTGGGACGCACGATGCGCTTCAGGCGCTGGTCGACGAACGCCCGGACGCCGTGCTGTTCGATCTCGCGGACGACAGCCAGCTCGAAGCCCTCGGTGCCGCGCTCTGGCCACGCGCCTGCGAGAGGTCCCTGCTGGCCGTGGGGCCGAGCAGCGTCGTGCAGGCCGTCGCTACCCAACTCGCCATGCGTCCGCAGGCACCGGCAGCCGTGGCCCCGGCGCGCGGTCCGGTGCTCGTGCTGGCGGGCAGCCTGTCGCCGGTGACGGAGGGCCAAATGCGTGCCGCGCGCTCCTACGAGATCGTGTGGCTCGAGCCGCTGCAGCTGGTAGATGGCGCCGGCTGCGCCGCCGTCGCGCGACGGATCGCCGACCTGCTCTCGTCGGGACTCCCATGTCCTTGCCTGCACGCGGCGCCCGGACGCTGCCGACGACGCCGTGGAAGCGCGGGCGCTCGCACGGGCGGGTGGGGGCGCTGCTGGCCCAGGTGCTGGCTCTGGTGCCGCTCGCGCGCATCGGCGTCGCAGGCGGTGACACGTCCAGCCATGCGGTCCAGGCGCTGGATGCCTGGGGCCTGTCCTACCTGGCTGCGCTGGGGCCGGGAACTGCCTTGTGCCGGCTGCACAGCGATGCGCCGGCGCTGGACGGCATGGAGCTCATGCTCAAGGGCGGGCAGATGGGCGGCGAGGACGTGTTCGAGCGCCTGGTCCACGGCGCGGCCTGAGGCCTGCGCTCAGGCCGCCGCGCGCAGCAGGGCCCGCATCCAGTCCGCCATGCCATCCAGCAGCTGCGTCAACACCTCCTCGTCGCTGCGCCCGGACCGGCGCAGCACATGGAAGGCGTGGTCGGCCTCGGCGATCTCCATCAGCGCTGCCGACGCCCCCAGCTTCGAGACCACGCCCCGGATGCTGGCCAGGTCCGCCAGCTCGTCGCGCGTGCCCTGCACGAAGAGCATCGGCACTTGCACATCGGCAAGGTGGTCGGCGCGCCCGGTCGAGGGCGTTCCCGCCGGATGCAGCGGAAAGCCGATGAAGACCAGGCCCTTCACCCCCGGCAGCGGATCGAGCGCCTGCGCCTGCGAAGTCATCCGCCCACCGAAGGACTTGCCGCCCGCGAAGAGCGGCAGCGGCCCGAAGCGTTCGACCGCCTGCGCCACCGCCGCGCGCACGGCGGCATGGGCCACGGGCGGCG
Source organism: Variovorax sp. WS11 (assembly GCF_010499245.1). Lineage (GTDB taxonomy): Bacteria > Pseudomonadota > Gammaproteobacteria > Burkholderiales > Burkholderiaceae_C > Variovorax. The sequence continues at coordinate 322,712 of NZ_JAAGOW010000002.1, read as the reverse complement.
GATCGGGCCGCTTCTTGCCCTGCTCCATCGACGGGAACTGGAAGCGCAGCGTGGCGATGTCGCGCTCCGCCAGCCCTGCCGACACCGCGCTCATGAACGAATGCCCCATGCCCGCGCCCGCGCCGTGGGCGAAGACATAGCAGGCAACCGGGGTGGCCGGCGACTGCACCAGTCCCGAGACGGTGCCATGGCTGCCGACCTGGAAGTTGATTTGTTGCGTGTGGAGGCTCATGCTGGATTCCATCGGGCGGGCCCAGTGTGCGGCTTGTAGCGCCGAAACAGCCCGAATCAAGGGTTTTCCCGGGCGTTATATAGCAAGCCCCACATAGGCCGTATGGGCACGTCCGTATGCCTGGCGCCTCGCAAAGGAATACCTTCGCAAGGCACGATTCTTGAACGCAACGAAGACCGCCCCACGAGCATGAGCATGACCGACCACACCCAACCCATCCGCTTCTTCCACCGCGGCCGGATCGTCGACGTGAGCGGCGTCCATCCGACCCGCTCGGTGCTCGACTGGCTGCGCGAGGACGCGCGCTGCACCGGCACCAAGGAAGGCTGCAACGAAGGCGACTGCGGTGCGTGCACGGTGGTGATCGGCGAGCTCGCCGAGGCGGGCGAGAAGGAGGCGGTGGGCGGCCTGCGCCTCTCGACCGTCAACGCCTGCATCCAGTTCCTGCCCACGCTGCATGGCAAGGCGCTGTTCACGGTCGAGGACCTCAAGGCCCAGTGCACCCGCCAGCGCGACCGGGCGCCGCGCGACAAACAGACGGCGATACACCTGCATCCGGTGCAGCAGGCCCTGGTCGACTGCCACGGCTCGCAGTGCGGCTTCTGCACCCCGGGCTTCGTGATGTCGCTGTGGTCCACCTACGAGCATCACCAGGACGCGGGCACCCAGCCCACACGCCAGCAGCTGGCCGACGATCTCTCGGGCAACCTGTGCCGCTGCACCGGCTACCGTCCCATTCTCGATGCCGGGCAGCGCATGTTCGACCTGCCAGCCGTGCGGCTGGACACCGAGCCCGTGGTGGCCGCGCTGCAGAGCCTGAAGCACGAGCCCAGCTTCGACTACGCCGCGCCGCTGGGCCAGCGCATGGACCATTTCCACGCGCCCACGACGCTGGCCCAGCTCGCCGCGCTGCGCGAGGCCAAGCCGGCCGCGCAGCTGCTGTCGGGTTCCACCGACGTGGGCCTGTGGGTCAACAAGCAGTTCCGCGACCTGGGCGACATCGTCTACGTGGGCGACGTCGCCGAGATGAAGGTGGTGGAGGAGCGCGGCCAGGGTGGGAACGGCGAGCTCTACATCGGCGCCGGCGCTTCGCTCGAGAACGCCTTCCGCGCGCTGGCGGCGCGCGCGCCCAGCCTCACCGACGTCTGGCTGCGCTTCGCCTCGCCGCCGATCCGCAATGCCGGCACCATGGGCGGCAACGTGGCCAACGGCTCGCCCATCGGCGACTCGCCGCCGGTGCTGATGTCACTGGACGCCGAGATCGAACTGCGCCGTGGCGATCGCGTGCGCCGCATGCCGCTGCCCGATTTCTACGTCGACTACATGAAGAACAAGTTGGAGCCCGGCGAGTTCGTGCAGGGCTTGGCGGTGCCGCTGGCGGCAATGAAACGCCAGGTGCGGGCCTACAAGATCAGCAAGCGCTTCGACTGCGACATCTCGGCCCTGTGCGGCGGCTTCGCCATCGAGCTCGAAGGCGACATCGTCAAGGCCGTGCGCCTGGCTTACGGCGGCATGGCGGCGATCGTCAAGCGCGCGGCGCAGGCCGAGGCCGCGCTGCTCGGCAAGCCCTGGACCCAGGCGAGCGTCAACGCCGCCAAGCTCGCGCTGGCGCAGGACTTCAAGCCGCTGACCGACATGCGCGCCAGCGCCGACTACCGCCTGCTGGTGGCGCAGAACCTGCTGCAGCGCCTGTGGCTCGAAACGCGCGCCAAGGATCCATTGCCGGTGGAGGCCACCAGCGTCTGGAGCGTGATGCCCCACACCCTCGCCACCGCCGAAGGAGTCTGAACATGAACAAGCCCCTCGACCCCGCACTGCTGCAATCGGCCGAAGCCTTCGCCGACTACCTGAAGAACACTGCCGCGCGCATCGACGCGCGCGCCGAGGCCAAGGCGCACGACGGCGGCGCGCGCGTCGGCATCAGCCGCCCGCACGAATCGGCGCACCTGCACGTGGCCGGCGAGGCCACCTACATCGACGACATCCCCGAACTGGCGGGCACGCTGCACTGCGCGCTGGGCCTGTCGCCGGTGGCGAACGGCCGGCTCAAGAACATGAACCTGGAGGCGATCTGCGCCATGCCCGGCGTGGTGGCGGTGCTCACCGCGGCCGACATCCCGGGCAGCAACGACTGCGGCTCCATCGTTCACGACGACCCGATCCTCTGCAGCGGCGACATCCGCTACCTGGGCCAGCCCGTGTTCGCGGTGATCGCCGAGACGCGCGACGCCGCGCGCCGCGCCGCCGCCGGTGCCAAGGACGCGCTGGACATCGAGGCCGAGCCGCCGGTGATCACGCCGCAGCAGGCGCACGAGAAGGGCCAGTACGTGCTGCCGCCGATGCACCTGGTGCGCAGCACCCATGAGGGCGGCGCGCAGGCCGCCATCGCCAAGGCGCCGCACCGGCTCAAGGCCACGCTCGACGTCGGCGGCCAGGAGCAGTTCTACCTCGAGGGCCAGATCAGCTACGCGATCCCGAAGGAGGGCGGTGCGATGCACGTACACTGCTCGACCCAGCACCCGAGCGAGATGCAGCACCTGGTCGCGCACGCGCTCCACCTGCACGCTAACGAGGTGCAGGTCGAATGCCGGCGCATGGGCGGCGGCTTCGGCGGCAAGGAGTCGCAGTCGGGGCTCTTCGCCTGCGTGGCGGCGGTGGCGGCCAACAAGCTGAAGCGCCCGGTCAAGCTGCGGCTGGACCGTGACGACGACTTCCTCATCACCGGCCGGCGCCACTGCTTCTGGTACGAGTACGAGGTGGGCTTCGACGACGAGGGCCGCATCCTCGGCGCCGAGATCAGCATGGTCTCGCGCGCCGGCCACTCGGCCGACCTGTCGGGCCCGGTGATGACGCGGGCGCTGTGCCACTTCGACAACGCCTACTGGCTGCCCGACGTGGCGATGCACGGCTACTCCGGCCGCACCAACACGCAGAGCAACACCGCCTTCCGCGGCTTTGGCGGCCCGCAAGGCGCAATCGCGATCGAGAACATCCTCGACAGCGTGGCGCGCGAACTGAGGCGCGATCCGCTGGACGTGCGGCGCGTCAACTTCTACGGCAAGGGCGAGAGCAACGTCACGCCCTACGGCCAGGTCGTGTCCGACAACATCATCCATGAGCTGGTCTCCGAGCTGGAGGGCACCAGCGCCTACCGCGCGCGGCGCGAGGAGATCGCGGCCTTCAACACGGCGAGCCCGGTGCTCAAGCGCGGCATCGCGCTGGCACCGCTGAAGTTCGGCATTTCCTTCAACGTCAAGCACTTCAACCAGGCCGGCGCGCTGGTCCACGTCTACACCGACGGCTCGATCCTGGTGAACCACGGCGGGACCGAGATGGGGCAGGGCCTCAACACCAAGGTGGCGCAGGTGGTGGCGCACGAGCTGGGCGTGAGCTTCGAGACCGTGCGCGTCACGGCGACCGACACGCAGAAGGTGGCCAACACCTCGGCCACCGCCGCATCGACCGGCGCCGACCTCAACGGCAAGGCCGCGCAGGACGCGGCACGCCAGATCCGCGAGCGGCTGGCCGCCTGCGCTGCCGCGCGCCACGGCGGCAAGGCCGAAGAGGTGCGCTTCGCCAACGACCAGGTCGAGGTCGCCGGCCGCACGCTGTCCTTCAGCACCGTCGTCGGCGAGGCCTACCTCGACCGCGTGCAGCTCTGGTCCGACGGCTTCTACGCCACGCCGGGGCTCTCGTGGGACAAGGACAAGATGCATGGCCGCCCCTTCTTCTACTACGCCTACGGCGCCGCCGTGAGCGAGGTGATCGTCGACACGCTGACCGGCGAGTGGAAGCTGCTGCGCGCCGACATCCTGCACGACGCCGGCAAGTCGCTGAACCCGGCCGTGGACATCGGCCAGGTCGAGGGCGCCTTCATCCAGGGCATGGGCTGGCTCACCACCGAGGAGCTGGTGTGGCATCCGAAGACCGGCCTGCTCACCACCCACGCGCCCAGCACCTACAAGATCCCGACGGCCAACGACTGCCCGCCGGTCTTCAACGTGCGCCTGTTCGAGGGCCAGAACTTCGAGGACTCGATCCACCGCAGCAAGGCGGTCGGCGAGCCGCCGCTCTTGCTGCCCTTCTCGGTCTTCTTCGCAATCCGCGACGCGGTGTCGGCGGTGGGCGAGCATCGCGTGGACCCGCCGCTGACCGCGCCGGCCACCAGCGAATCCATCCTGCGCGCCGTGACGGCCGTGCAGTCGGCCGCGGCCTGAATCTGCCCAATGAACAAGGGGCCCGATGTGAATGCTGCGCTGTATAACTGCCCGCACGTTCCCATCACCCTGCGGGCAGCCCATGAGAGACCAAGCGCTTCTGGACAAGATCGACCTTCACCTCATCCGGGTGCTTCATACCGTGTTGACCGACCGCAGCGTCTCGCGCGCAGCCATCCGCCTGGGCATGTACCAGCCGGCCGTCTCGGCCGCGCTGAAGCGCCTGCGCGAGCTCTCGGGCGACCCGCTGCTGGTGCGCTCGGGCTCGGGCATGGTGCCCACGGATGCGGGGCTGCGCATGATCGACCCGGCCGCCAGCATCCTGCGCGCGGCGGAGATGCTGTTCTCGGATGCGCGCGGCTTCGATCCGCAGACCGCGCAGACCACCTTCCGCATCGCCGCCTCGGACTACCTCGACCCGCTCTTCCTGCCCATGCTGGTCGCGCAGGTCAAGGCGCAAGCGCCGCTGTGCGGCATCGAGATCCATGCGCTGTCGTCCGACTCGGACTACCACGCGCACCTGTCGCTCGGCCAGGTCGACCTGGTGATCGGCAACTGGCTCAAGCCGCCGGAAGACCTGCACATGGCGCGGCTCTTCGGCGACGAGATCGTCTGCCTGGTCAACCAGGACCATCCGGCGGTGCGCCGCGGCTGGGACCTGGACAGCTGGCTCTCGGCCGAGCACGTGGCGCCGACGGCGCTGCATCCGGGCGCGCGCGGCATCATCGACCAGATGCTCGACGAGCAGGGCCGGCAGCGCAACATCACGGCGCGCTGCGCGCACTTCGGGTTGATCCCGGACATGGTGGCCTCCAGCCTGCTGGTGCTCACCACCGGGCGGCAGTACTGCGAGCGCTTCCTCGACCGCTTGCCGGTCACGATCCTCCCGTGCCCGATCGCGCTGCCGCGCCTCATGTACTACCAGCTGTGGCATGAGCGCACCCATTCCTCCAGCTCCGCGCGCTGGCTGCGCGAGCGGACCAAATCGGTCGCGGCCTCGCTGAGGCCCGCCGCTTCTTCGACCGGCTCCGGATAGCCGGCCTTCACAACTCGCGCCCGGCGTCGCGACATCTGCCAACGCCATTCCACAAGAGAGACGGAGACAACGCGATGAACCGCACACAACAGATGCTCGATGTCAGCGAGCACGACACCAGCTCTGCACCCCCGGCCACCGGCTGGGCCGAGCGGATGTTCAAGCTCAGGGAACACAACACCACGGTTCGCACCGAAATCGTGGCTGGCCTCACCACCTTCCTGACGATGGCCTACATCATCTTCGTCAACCCGTCGATCCTGGGCGACGCGGGCATGCCGAAGGACGCCGTGTTCGTCGCCACCTGCCTGATCGCGGCGCTGGGCACGGGGATCATGGCCTTCTACGCCAACTACCCGATCGCGCTGGCGCCGGGCATGGGGCTCAACGCCTATTTCGCCTACGTGGTGGTGCTGCAGATGGGCTTCACCTGGCAGGCGGCGCTGGGCGCGGTCTTCGTCTCGGGCTGCCTGTTCCTGCTGGTCACGGTGTTCCGGCTGCGGGAGCTGATCATCCGCGGCATCCCGCAGTCCATACGGCTGGCGATCACGGTGGGCATCGGCCTGTTCCTGGCGATCATCGCGCTCAAGAGCGCCGGCATCGTCGCGCCCTCCAAGGCCACCTACATCACGCTCGGCGACCTGCACACGCCGCAGGTGGTGCTGGCGACGCTGGGCTTCTTCACCATCGTGGTGCTCGACCGGCTGAAGGTGCCCGGCGCGATCCTGATCGGCATCCTCGGCGTGACGGTGCTGTCCTTCTTCTTCGGCGGCAACACCTTCCACGGCGTGTTCTCGGCACCGCCTTCGATCGCGCCCACCTTCCTGCAGCTTGACATCAAGTCGGCGCTGTCGGGCGGCATCCTGAACGTGATCCTGGTGTTCTTCCTGGTCGAGCTGTTCGACGCCACCGGCACCCTGATGGGCGTGGCGCGCCGCGCCGGCCTGCTGGTGCCGGGCAAGATGGACCGGCTCAACAAGTCGCTCCTGGCCGACAGCGGCGCGATCTTCGCGGGCTCGCTGCTGGGCACCTCCAGCACCACGGCCTACGTGGAGAGCGCAGCCGGCGTGCAAGCCGGCGGCCGCACCGGCCTGACCGCGCTCACGGTGGCGGTGTTGTTCCTGGCCGCGCTGGCGATCTCGCCGCTGGCCGGCGCCGTGCCGGCATACGCCACCGCCCCCGCGCTCTTCTTCGTGGCCTGTTTGATGCTTAGGGATATCACCGAGCTCGATTGGGACGACACGACCGAGGTGATCCCGGCCGCGGTCACTGCGCTCGCCATGCCCTTCACCTACTCGATCGCCAACGGCCTGGCCTTCGGCTTCATCACCTATGCGGTCCTGAAGCTGTTCACCGGCCGCGCGAGGCAGGTGCACTGGATGGTGTGGCTGATCGGCGGGGTTTTCCTCTTCAAGTTCATCTACATCGGCGGACACTGACGGCAGAAAATAATGCGATCGCCCTGGGCCAGACGCCGGGGCGGTTGAGGGCGATTCGATAACCCACAGGCCAGGCACAGGCATGACAATCCAACGACTCCAGCTCTCGAACATCACCAAGCGCTACCCCTCGGTCGTCGCCAACAGCGACGTCTCGCTCACGGTAGCGCCGGGCGAAACCCACGCCGTGCTCGGCGAGAACGGCGCCGGCAAGTCCACGCTGATGAAGATCATCTACGGCTCCGTCAAGCCCGACGAGGGCAGCGTGATGTTCAACGGCCAGCCGGTCAACGTGCGCAACCCGCAGGAGGCGAGGGCGCTGGGCATCAGCATGGTGTTCCAGCACTTCAGCCTGTTCGACACCCTCACCGTGGCCGAGAACGTCTGGCTGGGGCTCGAGAAGAGCCTCACGCTGGCCGAGGTCACGCAGCGCATCTCGGCCAAGGCCGGCGAGTACGGGCTGGACATCGACCCCTCGCGCCCGGTCCACACCCTCTCGGTGGGTGAGATGCAGCGGGTGGAGATCATCCGCGCGCTGCTGACCGACCCCAAGCTGCTGATCCTCGACGAGCCCACCTCGGTGCTCACGCCCCAGGCCGTGACCAAGCTCTTCGTGGTGCTCAAGAAGCTGGCGGCCGAGGGCTGCAGCATCCTCTACATCAGCCACAAGCTGCACGAGATCCGCGAGCTGTGCACCGCCTGCACCGTGCTGCGCGGCGGCAAGGTGACGGGGGTGTGCAATCCGCAGAACGAGAGCAACGAGTCGCTGTCACGCCTGATGATCGGCGCGGAACCACCGCCCTTGCAGCACCGGCCGGTGCATGCAGGGGCCGTGGCTCTGCAGGTCAAGGAGCTGACGCTGGCACGCGAGGACCAGTTCGGGGTCGACCTCGACGGCGTCTCGCTCGAGGTGCGTGCCGGCGAGGTGGTGGGCATCGCGGGCGTGTCGGGCAACGGCCAGAAGGAGTTGCTGTATGCGCTCTCCGGCGAAGACACGCGCGCCGAGGCCGGGATGATCGAGGTCTTCGGCAAGCCGGCCGCGCACTTCCGCCCGCGCCGGCGGCGCGCGCTGGGCCTGCACTTCGTGCCCGAGGAGCGGCTGGGCCGCGGTGCAGTGCCGACGCTGAGCCTGGCGCACAACATGCTGCTCACGCGCAGCAACGCGGTGGGCCGGGGCGGCTGGATTCGAACCGGCGCGCTGCAGCAGCATGCGGGCCGCATCATCGAGCGCTTCAAGGTCAAGGCCGGTGGGCCGGGCGCGGCGGCGCGCTCGCTCTCGGGCGGCAACCTGCAGAAGTTCATCGTCGGGCGCGAGATCGACGCCAACCCGAAGATCTTCGTCGTCTCGCAGCCCACCTGGGGTGTGGACGTGGGCGCCGCGGCCCTGATCCGCGGGGAGATCCTGGCCCTGCGCGACGCCGGCTGCGCCGTGCTGGTGGTGAGCGAAGAGCTGGACGAGCTGTTCGAGATCAGCGACCGGCTGCACGTCATCGCCAAGGGGCGGATGTCGCCTTCCATCGATCGCGCCGCGGCCACCGTACCGCAGATCGGCGAGTGGATGAGCGGCCTGTGGAGCGGCCAGCCCCACGCGGCAACGAAAGAAGAGGTGGCCCATGCTTAAGCTCGAACCCCGCCCGCAGCTCTCGCGCTTCTGGAGCTACGGCTCGCCGATCCTGGCCCTGGCCGTCACGGTGTTGATCGGCATGGTGCTGTTCTCGCTGCTCGGCAAGGACCCGGTCAAGGGCCTGCTCGTCTTCTTCTGGGAGCCGATCAAGAGCGGCTACGCGCTGGGCGAGCTGATGGTCAAGGCCACGCCGCTGCTCATCATCGCGCTCGGGCTGGCCGTGTGCTTCCGCTCCAACGTCTGGAACATCGGGGCCGAGGGGCAGTTCGTCTTCGGCGCCATCGCGGCCGGCGGCGTGGCGCTGATGGCCGACAAGACCACCGGCGGGTGGATCGTGGCCGCAATCCTCGTGGCCGGCATCCTGGGCGGCATGGTGTGGGCCGGCATCGTCGCCCTGCTGCGCGACCGCTTCAACGCCAGCGAGATCCTGGTGAGCCTGATGCTGGTCTACGTGGCGACGCTGCTGCTGGGCTACATGGTCTACGGGCCCTGGAAGGACCCGCTGGGCTACAACTTCCCGCAGACCAAGACCTTCGAGGCGGTGACCCAGATCCCGCGTCTCATCAAGGGCTCGCGCGTGAGCATCGGGCTGATCATCGCGCTGGCGGGTGCGGCGGCGCTGTGGGTGTTCCTGTTCCGCACGCGGGCCGGCTTTGCGCAGCAGGTGGGCGGCCTCGCGCCGGCGGCGGCGCGCTATGCGGGCTTCTCGGCGCGGCGCGCCATCTGGGTCGCGCTGCTCACCTCGGGCGGCGCGGCCGGCCTGGCGGGCGCGCTGGAAGTGGCGGGCCCGATCGGCCAGCTCACGCCCTACGTGCCGGCGGGCTACGGCTTCGCGGCCATCATCGTGGCCTTCGTCGGACGGCTGCATCCGGTGGGCATGATCTTCTCTGCCATCCTGATGAGCATGTTCTACATCGGCGGCGAGTTGGCGCAGTCGCGGCTGGGGCTGCCCAAGTCGCTGACGGGCGTGTTCCAGGGGTTGCTGCTGTTCACGCTGCTGGCCTGCGACACGCTGATCGCCTACCGCATCCGCCGCAAGTCGGCGCCCAAGCCGCTGGCCGCGCCTGCGGGCACCTCTTCGCTGCAAGCCAGCACGCCGCTGAACGCGCCTGTCACAGCCCAAGCCCCGGAAGGAGCCATCTGATGGAATCGTACGCACTCCTCCTCGGCTCGACGCTCAGCGCCGGCACGGTGCTCGCAATCGCGGCGCTGGGCCTGCTGATCAACGAAAAGGCCGGCATCGTCAACCTCGGCGCCGAGGGGATGATGCTGTGCGCAGCCATCGCCGGCTTCGCCGCCGTGGTCACCACGGGCAACACCTGGCTCGGCTTTGCGGCCGGCATGGCAGCGGGGGCGCTGCTGGCGGCCTTCTTCGGCGTGCTGGTGATCTGGCTCAACACCAACCAGTACGCGACCGGGCTGGCGCTCAGTCTCTTCGGTGTCGGCTTCTCGGCTTTCGCGGGCATCAACTTCGTGCAGGCCAAGCTGCCCGAGAGCATCAGCTACGCGTTGCCGCTCCTGGGCGACATTCCGCTCGTCGGGCCGGCCCTGTTCCGCCATCACCCGATGGTGTATTTCGCAGTGCTGCTGACCATCGGCCTGATCTGGTTTCTCTACCGCACCCGCGCCGGGCTCGTGCTGCGTTCGGTGGGCGAGTCGCCGGAGTCCTCGCATGCGCTGGGCTATCCGGTGCGACGCATCCGCTTCATGGCGGTGATCGCGGGCGGCGCGCTGTGCGGGCTGGCCGGCGCGTATCTGTCGACCGTCTACACGCCGCTGTGGGTGGAAGGCATGGTGGCCGGCCGCGGCTGGATCGCGCTGGCACTCACCACCTTCGCGACCTGGCGGCCGGTGCGAGTGCTGCTGGGCGCGTACCTGTTCGGCGGGGTCTCGATGCTGGGCTTCCACCTGCAGAGCACGGGCGTGAACGTGCCCAGCCAGTTCCTCAGCATGCTGCAGTACATCGCGCCGATCGTGGTGCTGGCGCTGATCTCGCGCAACCCGGCTTTCATCCGCATCAACATGCCGGCTTCCATCGGGAAACCCTTCTACCCCGGCTCATAATTCCGTTCACAATTGTTTCCAGCAACCGTCCTTCGAGGATTCCTCCCAATGAATGATCTGAACAAGCGTTCCCTGCTCAAGCTCGCTGCCATGTCCGCGGTCGCTTCGGCCGCTCTCATCGGCTGCGGCAAGAAGGAAGAAGCGCCGGCCCCGGCCCCCGCTGCACCCGCTCCGGCCCCGACGGCCGCGGCCCCTGCGCCGGCCGCTCCGCTGAACGTCGCGTGGGCGTATGTGGGCCCGGTTGGCGACGGTGGCTGGACCTTCGCGCACGACAACGCGCGCAAGGCAGTCGAGAAGGAGTTCGGCGCCAAGATCAAGACCACCTTCGTCGAGAGCGTGCCCGAGTCGGCCGATGCCGAGCGCGTGTTCCGCGACATGGTGGGGCAGGGCAACAAGCTGATCTTCGGCACCACCTTCGGCTACATGGAGCCGATGCTCAAGGTGGCGAACGACAGCAAGGAAGTGAAGTTCGAGCATGCCACCGGCTACAAGACGGCCGAGAACATGCGCACCTACGACAGCCGCACCTACGAGGGCGCGTACATGGCCGGCATCATCGCGGGCGCGATGACCAAGAGCAACACGCTGGGCGTGGTCGGCTCGGTGCCGATCCCGGAAGTGCTGCGCAACATCAACTCCTTCACCATGGGCGCGCAGTCGGTCAACCCGAAGGTCACGACCAAGGTGGTGTGGGTCAACGAGTGGTTCAGCCCGCCGAAGGAAACCGAGGCCGCCACCGCGCTGATCAACGGCGGCGCCGACGTGCTGTTCCAGAACACCGACTCGCCGGCCGTGCTCAAGACCGCCCAGGAAAAGGGCAAGCGCGCCTTCGGCTGGGACTCGGACATGACCGCCTACGGTCCCAAGGCGCACCTGGCCTCGGCCGTCATCAACTGGACGCCGTACTACACCAAGGCGGTGCAGGACGCGCTGGACGGCAAGTGGGCCACCGGCCAGACCTGGTGGGGCGTGAAGGAAGGCGCGATCGACATCGTCTCCATCGCCGAGGACGTGCCGGCCGAGACCAAGGCCAAGGTCGAGGAAGTCAAGAAGGGGCTGAAGGACGGCAGCTTCTCGATCTGGAAGGGCCCGATCGTCGGCCAGGACGGCAAGGAGCTGGTGGCTGCCGGCGCTGCCGCCGATGACAAGTTCCTCTCGGGTGTGAACTTCTACGTCAAGGGCGTGGAAGGCAAGGTGCCGGGCGGCGACAAGAAGTAAGCGGGTCGGATTTCGCTTGGAAGGGTTGCCTGGGCAACCCTTTTCTTTTTACTCGCACGATGATCGAAAAAGAACTCTGGCACCCGGTCGCGCTGGCCGACGAGGTCGCGCAGGCGCCGCTCGCGGTGCAGCTGTTGGGCGAAGGCCTCGTGCTGTGGCGCGACGCGGCGGGCGTCGTGCAGGCCTGGACCGACCGCTGCCCGCATCGCGGCGCGCAGCTCTCGCTGGGGCGCGTGGTGCCCTGCGATGGCGGCACGGCGCTCGAATGCCCGTACCACGGCTGGCGCTTCGCCGCCGGCGGCCGCAGCGTGCATGTGCCGGCGCTGCCGGACTTTGTGCCGCCGCCGACGCATCGCGCCACCGTCCATGCGGCCCGCGAGGCCCATGGCCTGGTGTGGGTCCGCATGGAAGGCGAGGGCGGCGAGCTGTCGGCCTTCGCGGCCGAACACGACGCGCGGCTGCGCAAGATCAACTGCGGGCCCTATGACGTGGAGACCAGCGCCCCACGCCTGGTCGAGAACTTCCTGGACATGGCGCACTTCGGCTTCGTGCACGAAGGCTGGCTCGGGGCGCGCGACATGACGGCGATCGACGACTACCGTGTCGAGGCCACGCCCCAAGGGCTGCTCGCCACCGGCTGCAAGGCCTGGCAGCCGCAGTCCACCATTCACTCCACCGCACCGGCGCAGGTCGAGTACCGCTACGAGGTCACGGCACCCTATGCCGCGGTGCTGACCAAGGTGCCCGATGCCGCAAGCGTGGGCATCGAGGACTACCAGGAGTCGATCGCGCTCTTCATCTGCCCGATGGAAGCCGAACGCAGCCGCGTGTGGTTCCGCATGGCCACGGCCGACTTCGAGCGCGACGATGCGCAGCTGCGCGCCTTCCAGGACACCATCTTCCTGCAGGACAAGCCCGTGCTCGAATCGCAGCGCCCGCGCAGCCTGCCGCTGGACCTGCGGGCCGAGCTGCACACCGCGGCGGACAAGGCCTCGTCCTTCTACCGCCGCCATCTGCGCGAGCGCGGCATCACGGTCGGCGTACGCCCTTCGTCAATCCAGGCCTGAGTTTCCCTGATGCCGAGCCGGTAACGCGCGCAGTTGAAGGCGTGAGTGCGGAAGCGAAGCTATCGAGCCGATACTGCCGGTATCGGCCCGATTGCTGGGCCGATACTGACAAATCGAGCCGATACTTGAGCCGATACTGGGCGCCGCCCGGCTATCAGGCCATCCGGTCGAGCAGGCTGTACCACGCCACCCCCGCCGCGACGTAGAAACGCTGCAAGCCGTGCAGCGGAATAGGCTGCATCGGCGTCACCGGAAACGGGAAGTCGCCGGTGCTGCCCTTCAGCCGCGCAGCCAGATGCCACCCCATGCTGGTCGCCAGTGCGATGCCGCGCCCGTTGTAGCCCAGCGCCATCGTGACGCCCGGTGCCGGTGTGTGCACGTGCGGCATGAAGTCGTGCGTCACGGCGATGCGCCCGGCCCAGCGGTATTCGTAGCGCAGCGGCCCCAGGTGCGGAAACAGCAGTTCGAGCGAGCGCTCCAGGTGCGCGAAATCCTCGGGCCCGCGCGGGTCGGCGAAATGGCCGCGCCCGCCCATCAGCAGGCGGCCCTGCGCATCCTTGCGGAAATAGAGCAGCAGGCGCTGCGAGGTCGAGGCCGTCTCGCCGCGTGCCAGGATGGCGTCGGCCGCCGGTCCCTCGAGCGGCTGGGTCGCGACGATGAAGCTGTTCGCCGCGAGGAGGGTGCGCGCGAGCCCCGGCCACAGGGGGCCCGTGTAGCCGTTGGTCGCGAGCACCACTTGGTCCGCGATCACGGTTGCGCCGGTGGAGGTGGTGGCGTGCCACTGCGCGCCCTGGCGCTCGAGGCCCGTCACCTGCGTTTCGCCATGCACCGCCACGCCGAGGCCCTGCGCGGCGCGCACCAGCCCGCGCGTGTAGGCCAGCGGGTGGATGCCGCCCGCCCGGCCGTCGAGCCAGCCGCCGGCAAAGGCCTGTGTGCCGAGGCGGGCGGCGACCGCAGCGCGGTCCAGCGCTTGCGTCGCGACGCCGCGCCGTGCCCACTGCGCGGCGCGGGCATGCAAGCCCGCGACTTCGCGCGCCGAATAGGCGACCTGCAGCCAGCCGCCGCGCACCGGCTGGCAGTCGATGCGATGGCGCTCGATCAGCTCGAACACCAGGTCGGCCGAGCGGGAGACGGCATCGATCAGCGGCTCTGCTTGCGCGGCGCCGTACAGGCGCACCAGATCGTCCGGGTCGTGCTTGAGCGTCGGGTTGACCTGCCCGCCGTTGCGCCCGGAGGCGCCCCAGCCGGGCTCGTGCGCCTCCAGCACGCAGACCTGCGCGCCGGCCTCGGCCAAGTGCAGCGCGGTCGAGAGGCCGGTGAAGCCGGCGCCGACCACCAGCACGTCGGCCCGGCGCGAGGATGCCAGCGGCGGTGTCGGCGGTGCCGGCGGCGCGGTCGCGGCCCAGAGCGAGGGAGGGAGCGTCTGCGTCGCCGCCATCGAAGCCATCGTCACGACGCCGCCCCCGCGGGCGCGGTCGAGGGATGGAGCACGCGGCGCAGGAAGTCCTGCGTGCGCGGCTGGCGCGGCGCGCCCAGCACCTGCGCGGCCGGGCCTTCCTCCACGATGCTGCCGCTGTGCAGGAAGCAGACTCGGTCGGCGACTTCGCGCGCGAAGCCCATCTCGTGCGTGACCACGATCATGGTCATGCCTTCGTCGGCCAATGCGCGCATCACCGCGAGCACGTCGCCGACCAATTCGGGGTCGAGCGCCGATGTCGGCTCGTCGAACAGCATCGCCTCGGGCTTCATGGCCAGCGCGCGGGCGATCGCCACGCGCTGCTGCTGGCCGCCCGAGAGCTGGGCCGGCCAGGCCTGCGCCTTCTCGGCCAGGCCGACCTTGGCCAGCAGGGCCATCGCCTCCTCGCGCGCCTGCGCAGGGCTCTGGCGCAGCACGTAGACCGGCCCCTCCATCACGTTCTGCAGCACCGTGCGGTGCGGGAACAGGTTGAAGCGCTGGAACACCATGCCCATGCGGCTGCGCAGCCGGTGGATGTTCTTGCCGTGGCGGTCGACCCGCTCGCCGAAGGCCCGCACCTCGCCGCCTTCGTAGGACTCCAACCCGTTGATGCAGCGAAGCACCGTGGACTTGCCCGAGCCCGAGGGCCCGATCAGGCACACCACTTCGCCGGCATCGACGTTCAGGCTCACGCCCTGCAGCACGCGGTGGTCGCCGAAGCGCTTCTCGAGATGGCTGACCGTGATCATGGCTTCCTCCCGGCGCCGAAGCGGCGCTCCAGCCGGCGCAGGCCATAGACCAGCGGCAGGCTCATGAGCAGGTAGAGCAGCGCCACCAGCGTGTAGACCGTCATGTTCTGGAAGGTGGAGGAGGCGATCAGCTGGCCGGCGCGCGTCATCTCCGCCACCGTGATGGTGGAGACCAGCGACGAGTCCTTGAGCATCATGACCAGCGTGTTCCCGTAGGGCGGCAGCGCGATGCGGAAGGCCTGCGGCAGGATCACGCGGCGCATGATCAGCGCCGAGCGCATCCCCATGGCCTGCGCTGCCTCGCGCTGGCCGGCGTCGACCGCCTCGATGCCGCCACGGAAGTTCTCCGCCTGGTAGGCCGAGTAGGCGATGCCCAGCCCGATCACGCCTGCCTGGAAGGCCGTGAGCTGCACGCCGAACTCGGGCAGCACGAAGTAGATGTAGAAGAGCTGCACGATGATGGGCAGGCCGCGGATCACGTTGATCACCGCCGAGCCGGTCAGGGACAGGGCACGCACCGGCGAGAGCTTCATCAGCGCCAGCGCCAGGCCGAGCGCGCTGCTGAGCAGGAAGGAGAGCAGGGTCACCTGCACCGTGACCACCGCCCCCTGCAGCAGGATGGGCAGGAAGTCACGGGCATGCTGGAGGAATGCGGCTGCCGCCATCGCTCAGATGCCCCACTTCTGGACGATCTTCGCGAGCGTGCCGTCGGCCTTGATCGTTGCGATGGCCTTGTTGATGCGCGCCAGCGTCTCGGTGTCGCCCTTGCGCACCACCAGGCACACGTCGCCGACATTGACCGCCTTGTAGCTCTCGACCAGCTTCACGCCGTTGAAGGTGCCCTGCCGCAGCTGGTAGGCGATGATGGGCTGGTCGCCGAGACCCGCCTTGATGCGGCCGAGCGCGAGGTCGCGCGTCATGTCGGCCACCGAGTCGTAGCTGCGCACCTCCTTGAAGATGCCCTTCTTGCTGAGCATGTCGAGGAACACCGTGCCCACCTGCGCGCCCACCACCTCGCCCTTGAGCTCGTCGAGCGAGGCGTAGGGGCGCGTGTCGTCACTCTTGACGATCAGCCCCTCGCCGTACGAGTAGACCGGGTCGCTGAAGTCCACCACCTGCTGGCGCGCGGGCGTCTTCAGCATGGCCGCCGACACGATATCGATCTTGCTGGAGGTGAGCGAAGGAATCAGCGCCGAGAACACCGTCTGCTGCACGTTCACGCCGAAGCCGCCCGCCTTACCGACGGCCGTGACGGTGTCGACCATCATTCCCTGGATGGTGTTGGTCTTCACGTCGAGGAAAGTGAAGGGCACACCGGTCGCCGTGGCGCCCACGTTGTAGGTCGGCGCGGCGCCTTGCGCGGCAGAGAGGCCGAAGGCGGCGGTGGCGCACAGGCCCACGGCAAAACGATGAAGGCGACGGACGAAGCGATTCATGCAGAGACTCCTTGAGGAAGATTCGAAGGGCAGGACCCGAAACGGGGACGGTTCGATGGATGCAATAGACATGCCAGTATTCGATGTATGTGAAGCTTTTATCAATAGATGAAAACCGCTATTCGAACCGATAGTATCGATATGCGATTATTTAAGACAATGCCGCTATACTCGACCCCGCCATGGACGCCCCCCTGAAACCCGCCGACGACGACGGCCCCAGCCTGCTTTTCAACCAGTCGCTGGAGAAGGGACTGGCCGTGCTGCGCGCCTTCAGCGCCCGCCGGCGCACCATGACGCTGGCCGATGTGGCCGCTGCCACCGACATCACCAAGAGCTCCGCGCAGCGCATGGTCTTCACGCTGGAGCGCCTAGGCTATGTGCGTAAGCATCCTCAGACGCGGCGCTACCAGCTCACGCCGCGGGTCATGGAAATCGGCTTCAACTACCTAGCCGCCGATCCGCTGATCGACGTGGCCAACCCCTTCCTGTCCGAGCTGACCAAGGTCACGACGGAGACCTCCAACCTCACCGAGCCCGACGGCCTGGACATGGTCTACGTCGCGCGCTTCGTCAGCTCGCAGTTCGTCCCGGTGCACATGCCCATCGGCAGCCGCATCCCCATGTACTGCACGGCCTCCGGGCGGGCCTACCTGAGCGCGCTGCCCGAGGACGAAGCCCTGGCGCTGATCGAGCGCTCGGAGCGCGTGGCCCACACCGCCCACACGCGCACCGCGGTCGACGACATCGTGGACGCGCTGCGCCAGACCCGGCTGCAGGGCTACGCGACCAACAGCGAGGAGCTCTTCCTGGGCGACATGACGCTGGCGGCGCCCGTGATCGGCAGCCAGGGCCGGCCGGTGGCGGCCGTGCACCTGGTCGCGCCCACCAGCCGTTGGACCCTGGACGAGGCGGTGCGCAAGCTGGCCCCGACGCTGCTGCAGTGCGCGCGTTCGCTCACGACTTCGGTGCGCGGCATCGGCTGAGCGCACCTGCGCGGGGCGGGGGTTCGCCAGCCGGCCGGCTGCGCTTATGCTGTGCGCGAACACTTCCCCGCGACCGCCCCATGACCGACCTGCGCCCCTTCACCCACGACATCCCCCCCGACCGCCTGCCCGCGCTGCTGCGCGCCATGCCCAAGGCCGAACTGCACATGCACATCGAGGGCTCGCTGGAGCCCGAGCTGATCTTCGCGCTGGCCCAGCGCAACGGCGTGGCCATCCCCTACGCCAGCGTGGAAGAGCTGCGCCGCGCCTATGCCTTCACCAACCTGCAGAGCTTCCTGGACATCTACTACGCCGGCGCCAGCGTGCTGCTGAAGGAGCAGGACTTCCACGACATGGCCTGGGCCTACCTCGAGCGCGCCGCCGCCGACAACGTGGTCCACACCGAAATGTTCTTCGACCCGCAGACCCACACCGCGCGCGGCGTCGCGATGCAGACGGTGATCGACGGCCTGCACCGCGCCTGCGTCGACGCGAAGTCGAAGCTGGGCGTGAGCGCCGCGCTGATCCTGTGCTTCCTGCGCCACCTGAGCGAAGAAGACGCCTTCGCCACGCTGGAGCAGGCGCTGCCTTTTCGCGACAAGTTCATCGGCGTGGGCCTCGATTCCAGCGAGCTCGGCCACCCGCCCGAGAAGTTCGCGCGCGTGTTCGCGCGCTGCCGCGAGCTGGGCTTCCACCTCGTCGCGCATGCGGGCGAGGAGGGCCCGCCGGCCTACGTGTGGAGCGCGCTCGACGTGCTGAAGGTGGAGCGCGTCGACCACGGCGTGCAGAGCACCAAAGACCCGGCGCTGATGAAGCGGCTGGCGCAGGACCGCATCCCGCTGACCGTCTGCCCGCTGTCGAACCTCAAGCTGTGCGTGTTTCCCGACCTGGCGCAGCACAACCTCGGCCAACTGCTCGACGCCGGCCTGGTCGCGACCGTGAACTCGGACGACCCGGCCTACTTCGGCGGCTACATGAACGAGAACTTCATCCAGACGTTCGCGGCGACCGGGCTGACGGCGAAGCATGCGTGGCAACTGGCGGCCAACAGCCTCGAGGGCAGCTTCGTCGATGCGGCGACCAAGGCGGGCTGGATGGAGCGGCTGGACGAGCGCTTTGCGCAGTTCGGCAAAGCCGCCTGAGTTGAGTCCGTCGCCGGATTTACCCAATAAAATTAAGTTTTGTTGGGTAACTCGGACATGTCACCAGGCACCTTGTATCGCGCGCAGGAGTTGGCATTCAGGACGCAGTACGCCGAGCTGAAGGAGCGTGCAGGCTCGGCGGACGTCCTGCTTGCAGGAACGCCGGGCACCCTGGTCAAGCGACAGGGGACAGGCTACGCGTACTGGTACAGGGTTTACTACCCGGTCCCGGGCCGGCAGGCCGAGCAACTGGTGGGCAGGGATGGGGACGTCGAGACGCTTGAAGGCTTCGAACGCCAGATCGAATTTGCGCAATGGACCGCCGCCCAGGTCCGCGATCTTCGAAAGCTCCAGTTCCAGGTCGCCGACAAGGGCGTCGCCGGTGTGCTGGTCGAACTTCACAACAGAGCCATCCTGCGCGCGGGCGTGACGCTGGTAGGGACGCTGTGCTACATGGCATGGCTCAACGAACTCGGCGCCAAGGCGGTCTCCGCTCGGACGCAGGACATCGATCTGGCCGCGCGGCAGAAGCTGGCCCTGGGCGTGCCGGCGTCGTTTCTCGAGGCGATGGATGCCACGCGCCTCGACTTCGTGCCTGTGCCCGGCATGCCCAGCCAGTCGCCCTCCACCTCGGTCAAGCAAAAAGGACGCGACGGCCTGAGGGTCGATGTGCTGACGCATGGCGACAGATTGGGAAAGACCGTTGCGATCCCCCAGCTGATGTGGAGTGCGCAAACGGTGCCTCACTACGCGTATCTTCTAGCCGAGCCTCGGCAGGCGGCACTTCTTGCCGGCGGCCATTGCATCTCGCTGATGCTCCCGCAGCCCGAGCGATTCGTCTGGCACAAGCTCTTCTCCAGCGCATCGCGCCAGAGCTTTCCCGAGAAGGCGGAAAAAGACCTGGTGCAGGCCGCGACCCTGGCGGCCGTCCTGGTCGAGCAGCACGATGAAGTGCTGTCCGATTCGTTTGGCGATGCGCCCGCCGCGGTGCGGCAGACCGTGAAGAAGCGGCTGCCTGCGTTGCGCCGCGCGTTGGCGGCCCACCCCCAGGCGCTCGAACAGTTCGAAGCACTCCTCGGGTAGTCACAGGGGCTGTGCGCGCGGCTGGCCCCGGACCTCTTGCGCCGGCGCGAGCAGCGGCAGCGCGAGCAGGGCGCAGCCGCTCGCGGCGAACCACACCAGCGGCCAGCCCTGCAAGCCCTGGAGGTGCGGGATCGCCAGCGGCGTGAGGAAGCACACCCCGAACACACTGGTGTTCGCCATGCCCAGCGCGGTGCCGGCGCGCGCCGCGCCTGCGCGCACCGCCAACTCGGTGTAGGCCACGCCATGCCAGGCCGAAATGCAGATGCCGCTCGCGGCCATCAGCAGCATCAAGAGGGTCTGCCCGGCCGGCGAGTCGCTGCCCAGCCTCGCGAGCGATGCGACGCCGACCCCGGCGAAGAGCAGCACGCCGATCGCGCTGCAGGCGCGCAGGTAGGCCGGGCGGTTCCTGCGGCGGTCGGTCCAGCGCCCGCTCCAGACGCGCATCGCCATCGCGCCCACCTGCACCGCAACCATGGTGGCGGTGATTGCCGAGAGGCCGATGTGGCCGAAGTCGTGCAGGAACACGGTGCCGAAGGACAGCACCGCGAACTGCGGCGCGCATAGGATGCCGATGCCGGCCACGATGCGCCACACGCGCGGGTCGCGCAGCGGCCCCTCGCGCGTGCCCGCAGCCTGCGTGGCTGTCCGCGCGGCCGGCTGTGCGGGTGGCTCGTGCACCCACGCCCAGGCCAACAGGGCCCCGAAGGCACACAGCGCCGCCAGCAGCCCATAGAGCGCGGCGAAGCCGGCGTGCAGCGCCACCATCGGCAGCAGCAGCGCGCCCAGGCCGCCGCCCAGCGGCACGGCAGTCTGCCGGATGCTCATCGCCAGCCCGCGTTCGCCGTCGGCGAACCAGGTCATCACGGCGCGACCGCTGGCGCCATTGACGCTGCCGCCCAGCAATCCCACCAGCAGCAGCCCCGCGCCGAGCAAGCCCAGCCCGGGGACGTGGCCTGGCGTGGGCGCGGCGACCAAGGCCATGACGGCGAGTGCCAACGCCGTGCTGGCCAGGCCCAGCAGCAGTACGGGCCGGTCGCCCCAGCGGTCGGTCAAGAGGCCCCAGGGCAGTTCGCTGATTGCGATGCCCAGGCCCATGAGGCCCAGCACCAGGCCGAGGCTCTCGTTGTCGAGGCGGTAGCCCGAGCGCATCAGCACGGCGGTCATCGGAATGCCGCTGAAGGCGACGGAGAAGGCGGCGTTGGCGGCCACGCCGGCGGCGAGAACCTTCCAGCGGTGACGCGGCAGGGAGTGAGGATCGGCTTGCATGGGTCGCAGTCTGGGCGGCTGCAAGGCTTTTGAAAATCAGAAAATAATCAACCCATCGTCCCAAGAAACAGGATGGTCTCCATGGCCCAGGTGATGTTCGATATCGACGTGCTGCGCACCTTCTCCACCGGCATCGCGCTCGGCAGCTTTGCCCGGGCGGCGGACCGGCTGGGCCGCTCCACCTCGGCCGTCAGCGCACAGCTCAAGAAGCTGGAATCGCAGGCCGGCACGCCGCTGGTGCGCAAGGCCGGGCGCGGCCTGGTGCTCACCGATGCGGGCGAGACCCTGCTCGCTTACGCGCATCGCCTGCTCGAGATCAACGACGAGGCGGCGGCCGCGATGCGCGGCGTCGATCTGGAGGGCTGGGTGCGCCTCGGGCTCCAGGAAGACCTGGGCGAGCACGTGCTGCCCGGAGTCCTCGGTCGCTTCGCGCGCGCCCATCCCAAGGTGCGCATCGAGGCCTGCGTGGCGCGCAGCGCCGATCTGCGCGAGAAGCTCGAGCTGGGCCAGCTCGACCTGGCGCTGCTCTGGGAAGCGGAGGGGCGGCTCTCGCAGGCCCATGGCGAGCGCCTGGTGCGCCTGCCGCTGCAATGGCTGGGCCCGGCCTCGCCCGCGGCGCTCGATGCGCCGTGGTGGGCCGAGCGCAAGCGACCCGGCGCGAAGAAGGGCCGCGAGCCCCTGCCGCTGGTGCTGCTCGATGCGCCTTGCCCGCTGCGCGAGATCGTCACCGCCGTGCTCGATCGCGCCGGCATTCCATGGCGCCACGCCTTCACCAGCGCCAGCCTGGCGGCGCTGTGGGCCGCGACCTCCGCCGGGCTGGGCCTGTCGGCGCGCACCGCCCTGGGCCTGCCGGCGCACGTGCGCGTGCTGGATCGTGCCGGCACCGGCCTGCCGGCCTTGCCTTCGATGGCCCTGGCCATGTACCGCGCGCAGGCGCAGCCGGAGGCGCCGGTCGCGCGGCTGGCCGATCTGCTGCGCGACGCCGTTTGCGGCGGCGGGCTCGAAGCGGCCTGAGCGGCCCCGCCTTCAGTAGAGTGTGTTCTTCTGCCGCTGCGGCAGTTCGCGGTCGTAGGTCGCGCCATCGAACTCGCCGGCGGTCGGCGCGGCCAGGATGGCGCCCGGCGTCGGCACCGTGCGCGGCGCGTCGGCCGGCACCGGGGCCCACAGCTTCGAGCGCTGGATCGCGCGGGCGCACTGGAAGTACACCGACTCCACCTGGATGACGAGCACGCACTGCGGCGGCTTGCCCTCGACCGCGAAGCGCGCCAGCAGCTCGGGTGCGACGGTGATGCAAGCCTTGCCGTTCACGCGCAGCGTCTCGCCCACGCCGGGAACCAGGAACAGCAGGGCCACGCGCGGGTCCGCCACGATGTTGCGCAGGCTGTCGATGCGATGGTTGCCGCGGCGCTCGGGCAGCAGCAGCGTCTTCTCGTCCTGGACGGCGACGAAGCCCGGCGGATCGCCGCGCGGCGAGGTGTCGAGATGGCCGGTGTTGCAGGTGGCGAGCACGGCGAAGGGCGATGCGGCGATCAGGGCCTGGTAATGCGGGTGGAGGAAATCCACTTCCTTGCGCAGCGATGCTTCGCCGGGCTGGCCGAACAGCGCCTCCAGCTGGGCAAGGGTGTCGATGGTGTGAGGCCGGGTCATGGGGATCGCTTTCCTGGAGGCGTTGCAAGAAGAGAGGGTGCGGGCGCAGGCGTCCTGCCGCATGCGAGCGCGGCCAGCGCCAGCAGCAGTGCCGGGATGCCGTAGAGCCACAGGGGCGGCGCCAGCGGCAGCAGCAGGCCCGCGAGCAGCGGGCCGGTGCCGGCGCCGATGTCGCGCCACACGGCGCGCGCCGCCAGCGCCTGGACGCGCGCCGGGCCCGGCGTGCGCCGCATCACGATGGGCGGCAGCAGCGGCAATTGCAGCGCGCGCAGCACCACGATCGCGGCCGCGCAGGACCACAGCCAGCCCGCGCCGAAGCCCACCAGCGCCAGCGCCGTGACCAACGACAGGATCACCAGCAGGCGCTCGGCCCCCAGCTTGTCGGCCAGGCGCCCCCCGAGCGGGCTCAAGAGGATCTCCGCCAGGTAGCGCAGGGCCATCAGCAGGCCGGCCACCACCACCGCGCCGCCGGGCAGCAGGTCGCGGCCGAGGTAGGAGAGGCCGACGATGAAGAGCCCGTCCAGCGTGAGCCCTTCCATGAAGGACCAGGCATCGAGGCTGCCGGGGCGCCGGAAGCGCCGCGCCGGCGCTGCCACGGGATGCGGCAGCGAAGGCAGCTGCCGTGCAACGGCCAGGCCGAGCAGCGCCACCGCCGCGAGCACGAAGAAGATCGGCCGCGGCCCGGTGGCCTGCGCGAGCAGCGCGCCCAGCGGCAGCGCGAGCACCGGGCCCATCGCGATGAAGGCCCGCGAGCGACCGCTGCGGCGGGCGGCGCCCACCGGGTCCGCCGTCGCCAGCGCCTGCGTCGACAGGTTGAGCGCCGCGAAGCACAGCCCCCACAGGAGTCGCAGCGGCAGCAGGGCCCAGAAGCCCGAGAGCAGCGCGTAGCCGAGGGCGCAGAGGGCAGCCGCTGCCACCGCCAGCGTGCAGACGGGGCGGTCGCCGCGGCGGGCGTAGAAACGCGCCACCCAGCCATAGCCTGCGATGCGCACCAGGCGGTTGGCCGCCAGCAGGATGCCGGCCTCGGCGAGGCTCAGGCCGAACTCGGCGGCGTGCATCGGCAGCAGCAAATAGAGCACGGTGTCCGCCGGCAGCGCGAGGGCCAGCGCGATCGCGGCGCGGCGCGAGTTCAGGTCGGTGGGAGCGGGGGCTGTCGGCATCGGGCTCCGATGGTGCGCTGCCGCCCCGCGCTCGACAAACGACATTCCCGCGCGGGCATGCGTGAGAAAATCGCACGCATGTCCTCGTCCCGCGAGCCGCCCCTCAACGCCGTGCGTGCCTTCGCCGCGGCGGCGCGGCAGCTGAGCTTCACGCGCGCTGCCGCCGAGCTGCATGTCACGCACAGCGCGGTGAGCCGGCAGATCCGCCTGCTCGAGGAGTTTCTGGGCGTGCCGCTGTTCGAGCGGCGCATCCGCCAGGTCACGCTGACGGCCGAGGGGCAGCAGTTCTTCGCCGAGGTCGGCCCCGCGCTGCAGCAGATCGCCGCCGCGGCGCGCGCCGTGGGCAAACCCTCATCGGGCCGCTGCGCCGTGCGCATCAACGTGCGGCCTTCCTTCGCGGTGCGCTGGCTCATTCCGCGCTTGCCGGACTTCGTCGAACGCTATCCCGGCATCGAACCTGAGGTCGTCACCAGCACCGTGGCGCCGGCGCAAGACGTCGAGGGCTTCGACATCGCGGTGCGGCGCGGCCTCGAGGGCTGGCCGCCCTCGATGCAGGTGCATCCCTTTCTCGAGGACGAGGGGCTGGTGGTCGGCGCGCCCGCGTTGCTCGCGTCGCGGCCGCTGGCCGAGCCGCGCGCGCTGTCCTCGCATGTGCTGCTATCGGCCAGGACGCGCAAGAGCGATTGGGACGATTGGCGTCGGCGCTTCGGCGCGCCGCGGAACAAGCCGGCCGGGCGGCTGCAGTTCGATCATCTCCACTTCGTGCTGCAGGCGGCAGTCGACGGACTGGGCCTTGCGCTGGCGCCGACCTCGCTGGTGACGCACGACCTGGCTTCGGGGCGGCTGCAAGCGGGCCTGCCCGCGCTGCGTATGCCGCTCACGCGCTACTACTACGGGCTTGCACCCGAAGCCGCCCCGCAAGCGCAGTGCGTGGCGGAGTGGTTCGAATCGATGTTGCGCGGCGCTGCGCCGGCGGCACAACGCAAAAAGAACGCGTTGCGCTAGGGCCTGCGCCCGCGCCCGGAGTGGATCGCCGCCTGGCGTGTCTTCTGCAGCTCCTTGAGCTGCGCCAGCTGGTTCGGGCAGTCCGCGTTGCTCGCCACCAGCACGAAGGGGCTGCGCCGCAGCGCCTCGACCGATTTCTCGACGTCGGCGGGCATCCGGTGCTTGTTGACCAGCCCGGCCGCGACGGCCGCCCTGGAGTCCTTGAAGAAGCCTTTCTCGAAGGCCGGGGTGCCGCAGCGTGCCGCGATCACGCGCAAGTCGGCCTCCTGCTGCTCGGCGGCGGTCGGCGCCGCGAACTGTCGCGTGGTCTGTGCATCCACCGGCAGGGAGATGCCGATGACCGATGCCGTTAGAAATGCTCCCAGTTCAACACGCGCTTTCATAGGACCTGCCTGCCGCTTCACGAACGCTGAGGGGTTCGTCGCCTGCATCGTACTGCTGCATCGCGACGGCCGCATGGCACGTGCGTGAACTATTGCCCGGAGCGCACGCGGAGTTGCGCATTTGCATCGATGCGGTGGCGGCCGCGCGACGCCAGGCTTCGCGCCGGCTTGACCGGCCATCCGGTATGGTGGACCTTTCTTCCGCCATGGAGGAATTGCCCCGCCGATCACCAGCCTGCCCACGCCCCGGAGATGACATGTCCCTGCAAGCTTCGACTTCCGTCCCCGGCATTCGCCGCCTCGCCGCTGCCGGCGAGGACCAGCTGCAGCAGCTGGCCGAGCTGCTGATCGACTGCGTGGAGGGTGGCGCCTCGGTGAGCTTCATGCAGCCGCTGTCCATGCCGAAGGCGCTGGCCTTCTGGCGCCGCATGGCCGAAAGCGCGGGCCGCGGCGAGCGCGTGCTGCTGGTGGCCGAGGACGCCGCCGGCATCGTGGGCACGGTGCAGCTGGTGCTCGAGCAGCCGGAGAACCAGCCGCACCGGGCGGATGTCGCGAAGATGCTGGTGCACCGCCGCGCGCGGCGCCGCGGCTGGGGCGAGATCCTGATGCAAGCGGCCGAGCAGGCCGCGCGCGAGGCCGGCAAAACGCTGCTGGTGCTCGACACCGCGAGCGGCGATGCCGAGCGGCTCTATGTGCGTTGTGGCTGGCAGCGCTGCGGAACGATCCCGGGCTATGCGCTGTGGCCGCAGGGCGGGCCCTGCGACACCACCTTCTTCTACCGCGTGCTGGGCGACTGAGCGCAGCGGCGGCATGGACAACCTCTACGTCGCCGCCGCCCTGCTCAGCGCCGTCCTGCACGCCGCCTGGAATGCCGCGGTGAAGGCCAGTGCGCATCCGGCCCAGGCCATGACGGCGCAGATGCTGGTCTCGGCGCTGCTGGCCGTGCCCGCGCTGATCTGGGCCGGGCTGCCGGCCGCTCCAGCCTGGCCCTGGATGATCGGCTCCGTGGCACTGAACATGGGCGCCGTGGCAGCGCTGCTGCGCGGCTACACGCATGCGGGCTTCGGCATCGTCTACCCGATGGCGCGGGCCTCGTCGGTGCTCCTGGTGCTGCCGCTGGCCGCCGCAGTGGCGGGGGAGCGGCCGGCGCTGCCCGGCATGCTCGGCATCGCGCTGGTGAGTGCGGCCATGTTGATGCTCGCCCTGGGCTCGGGCCGCCGGCGGGCGCTCACGCGGCCGGCGCTGGGCTGGATCCTGGCCGCGGGGGCCTTCGCGGCCGGCTATGCCGTCTGCGATGCGCAGGGCGTGCGGCACGCGCAATCCCCGCTGGCCTACGGCGCCGCATTGACCATCGCGAACGCGGCCGTCTGGACCTGGCTGCAGCGCAGCGCCGGCGCCACCCCCGGCAGTCTGCGCGCGCAGTGGCCGCGCGCCGTGCCCGCCGGACTGGCCGCGATGGTGTCGTACCTGCTGATCCTGTGGGTGTTGCAGCATGCGCCCATCGCATTGAGCGCGGCGCTGCGCGACACCAGCGCGATCTTCGCCGCCATCATCGCCGTCGTGTTCCTGAAGGAGCCGCTGGAGCGGCGGGTGCTGCTTGCCGTCGTGCTCGCCACGGCCGGCTCCATGCTGATTCGCGCAGGCTAAGCCGGCGGGCCGGCCGGCGGCCGGTGCGCCCGACTGGCTTATGCTGCCCATCCTGATGAAATCGCCAGGTCTCCGCAACATCCGCATCAGCCTGAACACGCGCTTGAGCGCCGCCGTGGCCGCGGTGGTGCTGGCGGCGACCTTCGCGATCGCCACCGTCGCACTGCATCTCGTCAAGGCCAGCATGGAGGCGTCGATCGCCGGCGAGGAGTTGGCGCGCGTCTCCGCCATCGCCGAGGCAGTCGACCAGAAGTTCATCGGCCGGCGGACCTTGCTGAAGACCTTTGCCGACAGCGTGAAGTCGCACGACTTCCTGAACACCGCGCCGCTGCAGGGCCTGCTGGAACAGCACCAGTCGCTGCGCGAGGCCTTCGACAACGTCGCGCTCATCGGTCTCGACGGCGAGATCGTCGCCAACCTGAACGGGGCGCAGCAGATCGGCCGTGTGAATGTTCGGGACCGTTCGTACTTCGCGGACACCGTCTCCACCGGCGCCGGCGTCATCTCGCAGCCGTACCTCAACCGGATCAATGGTCTGGCGCAGGTGGCCATCACGCAGCCGGTTCAGGATGCGGCCGGGGGGCTGCGTTACGTGGTCTGGGGCTCGATCAACCTGAAGGAGCGCAACATCCTGGGGGATCTGGCCGACGTCAAGTTCGGCAAGACGGGCTACCTCTTCATTCTTTCCGCCGACGGCATCGTGATCGACCATCCGCGAGCGGCGCTTGTGCTGAATCGCGCCGGCGCCGACAGTGCTGCGGACACCGAGATCCAGCGCGCGATCGCGGGCTTCGAAGGGACCAGCGAAGGGCTGGACCTCGACGGGGCGCACGCGCTCTACGCGTTCAAGCGCATCCGGCAGACCGGCTGGATCCTGGGCGCGGTGTACCCGCGCAGCGAGGCCTTCGCGCACATCGATGCCATCGAGCGCGTGGCCTGGGGCGGGGCCTTCGTGCTGGCCGTGCTGGCGGGGGCCGCCGCGCTGGCCCTGGTGCGGGGCCAGCTGCAGCCGTTGTCGCACCTGCACCGGCGCATGCTCGATGCCCAGGCCGCGCCGGAGGAGGTCGCGGCGCCCGGCGCCTATGGCCGCGACGAGATCGGCGACCTGTGGCGGACCTTCGACGAGCTGATGCAGCAGCGGCGAGCCAGCGAGAAGTTCCTGCGCGACATCACGGACAACCTGCCGGCGATGGTGTCGCACGCTGATGCGCAAGGCCGCTATACCTTCGTGAACGCACGCCTGTGCGAGAAGCTGGGCCGCAGCGCGGCCGAGCTGCTCGGCCAGCCGGTACGGGATGCGCACGGCGCCGACCAGAGCGCCATCCCCGAGCGCTACCTCCAGCGGGTGCTGGCCGGCGAGCCGGTGACCTTCGAGCGTCGGGGGTCCATCCGGCGCGGTGGGGAACCCCGCTTCTTCCAGACCGAGCTCATCCCCGACCTGGACCGGGCGGGCGCGGTCCGCGGCTACTACGCGATGACCTCCGACGTGACGGAGCGCAAGCGCACCGAGCTCAGCCTCGCGCACAGCGAGGCGCAGGTCCGCACCATCGCCGACAACATCCCGGCGCTGGTGTCGCATGTCGACGCCTCGCTGCACTACACCTTCGTCAATGCGAAGGTGAGGGCGCTGCACCATGACGACGCGATGGTCGGCCAGTGGATGCCCGACAAGCGCGGCGTGGAGGACTTCGAGATCGTCGCCCCCTACTACCGGCGCGCGCTCGCGGGGGAGACGGTGATCTTCGAGAAGGCCGGCGATCCGATGCTCGGCATCGGCGACCGGACCTACAAGGCCCACTACATCCCCGACCAGGACGACGTCGGCATGGTGCAGGGCGTGTTCGCCATGACCTTCGACATCACCGACGAGGTCAACATCCGCAAGGCCCTGAGCGAGCAGGAGAAGCGGCTGCGCGACGTCACCGACAGCATTCCGGCCCTGGTGGGGTATTTCGATCGCGATCAGAACTGCCTCTACGGCAACAGTCGGGCGCGGCAGATGGCCGGCCTGGGCGATGGCCCGCTCGACGGCGTGACCCTGCGCTCCGCGGTGGGCGAGGCGGTGTACGCGCAGCAGCTGCCATTTCTTCCGAGGGTGCTGGCGGGGGAGGCGACGAGCTTCCCGGTCGAGGCGCCGCTGCGCGGCAAGACCGGCCATTTCCAGGTCAACCTGATTCCGGACAAGGACCTGCAGGGGCGGGTCCTGGGCTTCTACGTCATGACCTTCAACATCACCGCGTTGAAGGAGGCGGAGCTGCGCCAGGCCGAGAGCGAGATGCGCCTGCGCACCATCACCGACAACATGCCGGCGCTGATCACCTACATCGACCGCGAGCAGAAGGTCACTTTCGCGAACGGCACCTACCGGGAGTGGCTGGGGCTCGACCCCGCCAAGCTGGCGGGGCTGCATATCCGCGACATCGCGGGGCCTGAGCTGTATGAGTCGCGCAAGGCCATGATCGAGCGCGCGCTGGCGGGCGAGCGCGTCGAGTTCGAGGCGGCGACCAAGAAGGGCGATTTCGATCGCGTCACCCACATCATCTACGTGCCCGACATCGGCCCCGACGGCGCGACGCACGGCATCTTCTCGCTCAGCCTGGACATCACCGCGCTGAAGGCGGTGGAGCGCAAGCTGATCGAGTTGGCGCGGGTGGACACCCTCACGGGCCTGCCGAACCGCCTGGCCTTCAACGAGCTGCTGCCGGCAGCCATCGCGAAGGCCGACGGCACGGGATGCGCGCTCGCCCTGATGTTCCTCGATATCGACCATTTCAAGAGCATCAACGACACGCTGGGCCATGCCGTGGGCGATGGCGTGCTGGCCGAGTTCGCCCGGCGCCTGAAGGACAGCGTGCGAAGCACCGACACCGTGGCGCGGCTGGCCGGCGACGAGTTCGTGATCGTGCTGGAGAACCTGGCTGCGCAGGAGGCGGCAGCGGCCCTGGCCCGCAAGATCGTCGCGCGCATCCATACGCCGGCGTTCCGGCTCGACGGCCGCGAGCTGGAGGTCACGACCAGCATCGGCGTCGCCTTCCATGCGCCCTCCGATGCGGTCGTCACGCCGTCCGAGCTGCTGGCGCGCGCGGATGCCGGGCTCTACTCCGCGAAGGCGGCGGGGCGCAACACCTTCGCCTTCGCCCCAGGCTGAGTACTTTCGTAGTGAGGGCGGAGGCCCTCCTCGTGCGGGCCGCGCAGCTGTGCTGAAATCGCTGCTGGGAGCCCTGCAGTTCCCCAAGAAAAACCCAACAAGAGAGGCCAAAGCCATGTCGTCTGCGGAAGTCGTCACGCCGGATCAGTTGTTGAAGGAACTCGAGGCCCAGGGCCGCATGCCGATCATGCGCATCGGCCAGGCGCTGGTCTCGCTGGGCATGGTCACGGAAGAGCAGCTGGAGGCCGCGCTGGCGCAGCAGCAGCTCGACCGCAGCGTGCCGTTGGGCGAGACGCTGGTGCGCATGGGCGTGGTGAGCCGCTCGCAACTGCAGCTCGCGCTGGTGCGCAAGATGGGCTATCCGCTGGTCAACCTGCAGCTGTTCCCGCCCGCGGCCGAAGCCCTGCGCAAGATCAGCCATGGCGTGGCGCGGCGCCTGCAGGTGATGCCGCTGATGATCCACGAGGGCCGCCTCGTGCTCGCGCTCGACGACCCGGCCAGCCGGCACGCGGCCATCGACGAGGTGGAGTTCATCGGCCAGATGAAGGTGGTGCCGGTGATCGGCCAGTGCCGCGACCTGGACGATGTGCTGCAGAAGGCGTACGAGAAGATCGGTGCTCAGGCGGAGGGGCGCCCGGCGGCGGCCGACCCGATGAGCATCGACTTCGACCTGGCCGGCACCAGCGAGCTGCTGGAGACCCTCGAGAAGGAGGTCCGGGCGCCGGCCGACGAGGACGCGCCGATCGAGCAATCGGACAACTCGCTGGTGCGGATGATCAACAGCATGATCCAGGAAGCGCACCGCGAGGGCGTGTCGGACATCCACATCGAGAGCTACCCCGGGCGCGAGAAGACCCGCATCCGCTTTCGCCGCGACGGGCGCCTCTACACCTACCTGGAGCTGCCGCCCAGCTACCGCAACGCGATCGTCGCGCGCGTGAAGATCATGTGCGACCTCGACATCAGCGAGAAGCGCAAGCCCCAGGACGGCAAGATCAACTTCGCCAAGTTCTCGCCCCAGCACCGCATCGAGCTGCGCGTCGCGACCATCCCGACCACCAGCGGGCTGGAAGACGTGGTGATGCGCATCCTGGCGTCGGCCAAGCCCATCGCGCTGGATGCGCTGGGGCTGTCGGGGCGCAACCTGGCGCGGCTCACCGAGGCCATCGAGCGCCCCTACGGCATGGTGCTGTGCGTCGGGCCGACCGGCTCGGGCAAGACCACGACCCTGCACTCGGCGCTCATGCATATCAACACGCCCGAACGCAAGATCTGGACTGCGGAAGACCCCATCGAGATCACGCAGGCGGGCCTGCGGCAGGTGCAGATCAACCCCCGCATCGACTGGACTTTCGCCAAGGCGCTGCGCGCCTTCGTGCGCGCCGATCCGGACGTGATCATGGTCGGCGAGATCCGCGACGACGAGACCGCGAAGATGGCGATCGAGGCCTCGCTGACGGGCCACCTCGTGCTGTCGACGCTGCACACCAACAGCGCGCCCGAGACCGTGACGCGGCTGCTCGACATGGGCATGGACCCCTTCAATTTCGCGGACTCGCTGCTGGCCGTACTGGCGCAGCGGCTGGTGCGCCGCCTGTGCACCCACTGCATCAGCAGCCGCCCCCTAACCCCGGAGGAGATCGACGAGCTGGTGTCCGACTACCTGAATGCCTACGCGGTGAAGGCCTCGCCGTCCGATCGCGAAGGGGTGGTCGCTTCCTGGGAGCGCCGCCATGCCCGCGACGGGCGGCTCATGAGCTTCTCGAGCGCCGGCTGCAAGCAGTGCAAGGACACCGGCTTCAGAGGGCGCGTCGGCATCCACGAGCTGATGCTGATGTCCAAGGGGCTGCGCCGCCTGGTGCAAGGCGGCGCCCGCGCCGAGGAGATTCAGCAGGCGGCGCTGCGCGAGGGCATGCGCACCCTGCGCCAGGACGGCATCGCCAAAGTGCTTTCCGGGCAGACGACGATCGACGAAGTGCGCGCGACCAGCAACGTCTGAGTGCGGGGCACGAGGCCCGCCTCAGGCCAGGGTCAGGCGGCGTCCCACGCCACGGTCGGCAGGGCGGCGATCGCGGGCCTCGCGAACAGGAAGCCCTGGAAGAGTTCCACGCCCAGTGCGCGCAGCACGTTGACCTCATCCCAGGCCTCGACCCCTTCCGCGATCACCCGGATGCCCAGCTCGTCGCAGGTCGCCACGAAGCCCTTCACGATCGTGATGCGGACCGGGTCCTGGTGGATGCCGCGGACCAGGCTCATGTCGATCTTCACCACGTCGGGCTGGAAGGCCGCGAGCAGCTCGAAGCCGGCATAGGCCGCGCCGAAGTCGTCGATCGCCGAAGTGAATCCGTAGCGCTTGAAGGTGCGAAAGGTGGCGGCGAGGCCGGGCAGGTCGTCGACGCGCTCGCCCTCGGTGATCTCGAACATCAGCCGGTGAACGGGAAAGTTGCAGCGCAGGGCCGTGGCCATGGCGGTGCGGAAGCAGGCTTCCTGGCCCGCGACGTCGTTGGGCATCACGTTGAGGCTGAGCCTCGATTGCATGCCCAATGCGGTGGCCATCTCGATCGCCTTCACCCGGCAGGCCTCGTGGAACGCGAAGCGGTCCTGCGGGCTGACGCGGCCGAGCACCTCGGAAGCGCCTTCGCCGGTCGTGCCGCGCACCAGCGCCTCGTGCGCGAAGATCTCCCGCCGCTCCAGGTCCACGATCGGCTGGAAGGCCATCGTGAACGCCGAGCCGTCGCCTGGGGACGCGGCGTCGGCACGGGTGGGGGCAGTCACGGGAATAGGGACCTCGCGGGCGGTGATGGGCAGGTGCCCCGAACGGGCGGCGCCGGAGCGTGAATGCTAACCCTTCGTGCCTGCGTTGTGCGTCGCGAGAGGCCTGTGCCGCTGTCACCGCTTTGTATTTTTGAGCCTCGTATTTTTGTATTTGAGAATTGAAAAATACAATTCACCCGCCTACGATCCTTGCACGACGACACCCAGAGACCCGTTCATGCAAGCAGCAGCCACCCTCGAATCCACCAGGCTCGACGCCTACTGGATGCCCTTCACCGCCAACCGCAAGTTCAAGCGCGACCCGAGCTTCATCGTCGGCGCCGAGGGCATGCACTACCAGATGTCCGACGGCCGCAAGCTGCTCGACGCGATCGCGGGCCTGTGGTGCGTCAACGCGGGCCATCGCCATCCGAGGATCTCGGCCGCGCTCAAGCAGCAGGTCGACACGCTGGACTATGCGTCCAGCTTCCAGATCGGCCACCCGCCGGCCTTCGAGCTCGCGGCGCGCATCGCCGAGCTGGCACCCGGCGATCTCGACCACGTGTTCTTCACCAACTCGGGCTCGGAGTCGGTGGACACCGCGCTCAAGATGGCGCTGGCCTACCATCGCGCCCGCGGCGATGCCGGCCGCTGGCGCCTGATCGGCCGCGAGCGCGCCTACCACGGCGTGGGCTTCGGCGGCATCTCGGTGGCCGGCATCGCCAAGCACCGCACGCCTTCGGGCCGCTCTTGTCCGGCGTGGACCACCTGCCGCACACGCATGACCTGAAGCGCAACGCCTTCTCGCGCGGCGAGCCGGCGCACGGGCTGGAATATGCCGATGCGCTGGAAGCCATCTGCGCGCTGCACGACCCGGCCACCATCGCCGCCGTGATCGTGGAGCCGGTCGCCGGTGCCACCGGCGTGCTGCCGCCGCCGGCCGGCTACCTGAAGCGGCTGCGCGAGATCTGCGACCGCCACGGCATCCTCCTGATCTTCGACGAGGTGATCACCGGCTTCGGCCGGCTGGGGGCGAACTTCGCCGCCGACTACTTCGGCGTCGTGCCCGACATCGCGACCACGGCCAAGGGCCTGACCAACGCCGTGGTGCCCATGGGGGCCGTGCTGGTGCGCAAGGGCATCTACGACGCCTTCATGCGCGGCAGCGAGAGCGGCGTGGAGTTCTCGCACGGCTACACCTACTCGGGCCATCCGCTGGCCTGCGCGGCCGCACTGGCCACGCTCGACGTGCATGCCGAGGAGGGCCTGGCGCAGCGCACGGCCGACATCGCACCGTACTTCGAAGCAGGCCTGCATTCGCTGCGCGAGCTGCCGGGCGTGGTCGACATCCGCAACCTGGGCCTGCTGGGTGCGATCGAGCTCGCGCCCTGGGCCGGCCAGCCGGGCGCCCGCGCGCAGGCCGTGCAGCGTGACTGCATGGCGGCCGGCGTGCTGGTGCGGCCGGTGGGCGAGAGCATTGCGCTGTCGCCGCCGCTGGTGGTCTCGCGCGCCGAGGTCGACCAGATCGTCGACAGCCTGCGCAACGCGGTCATGCGCGCGCAGACGCCCGTTCAATGAAAGAGGCGGCTGCCATGACGCTCACCGCTTTCCCGCTGATCGACATCGAGGGCGACGCGCAACAGCGCGGCATGCAGTACGGCCGCGCGGCCGGCGACCGCATTGCGCTGTCCATCCGCACCTACCGCGCCGCCTACGAGAAGGTGGGACTGGACTGGTCGCGCACCAAGGCGCTGGCGCGCCGCTTCGTGCCGCAGATCGAGGCCTTCGACGCCGAGTCGATGCGCGAGATCGAGGGTATCGCGGCCGGCGCCGAGGTCGAGCCCGAGGAAATCGTCGCGCTCAACGCGCGCAGCGAGCTGCTCTATGCGCACGAGCAGCTCGAAGCCACCGAGCCGCCCGATGGCTGCACCGGCGTGGTGGTGATGCCTGCCGCCGCGCGCGACGGCCGCCTCATCCATGCGCAGAACTGGGACTGGCGCGTGGAGAGCGTGGACCTGGGCGTGGTCCTGCGCATCCGCCCGGCGAGCGGCCCGGCCAT
This sequence comes from Variovorax sp. WS11, assembly GCF_010499245.1. Lineage (GTDB taxonomy): Bacteria > Pseudomonadota > Gammaproteobacteria > Burkholderiales > Burkholderiaceae_C > Variovorax. The sequence goes on along the minus strand of NZ_JAAGOW010000002.1, from coordinate 287,894 downwards.
CCTCACCTTCGTCGAGGCCGGCACGCTGGCGCGCGCGGGGCTCAACGAGCACGGCATCGCGCTCACCGGCAACTTCCTGAAGAGTGCGGAGGACGGCCGCACGGCCGGCGTGCCGCTGCCGCTGATCCGGCGCACGATCCTCAAGGCCCCGCTCTATGCGCAGGCGCTGGGCGTGGTGTTCCGCAGCGCGCGCACCATCTCCAACAACATGATCCTGAGCCACGCCGACGGCGAGGCCGTGAGCCTGGAGACCTGCCCGCAGCAGGTGTTCTGGCAGCTGCCGGAGAACGGCGTGCTGGTGCATGCCAACCACTTCAAGACGCCGGGCGCGCTGGCGCGCGTGCACGACAAAAGCCTGGAGACCACGCCCGATTCGCTCTACCGCGACCGGCGTGTGAGCGAGTTCCTCGGCGAGCGCGCCGGCAGGCTGGGCGAGGAGGACGTGATCGAGGCGCTGTCCGACCGCTTCGGTTCGCCGCGCGCCGTCTGCCGCGCGCCGTCTGCCGTGCGCCGAGCGCGGGGCCGGGCGGCGCGACCTCGGCGACGGTCGCGACCATCGTCATCGACCCCGCTGCGCGAAGGATGCGCATCGCGCCGACGCCGTTCAAGGAACACATCTACACCGAGTATTCGCTCTAGGGCGCACCGAAAGAGGAGACACAAGATGAAGAGCACAAGCCTGAAAAGCACAAGCCTCGGCTTCGCCGCCTGCCTCGCGGCGCTCTCGCTGGCATCGGCGCATGCCCAGCCGCAGCCCGGCACGCTGCGCGTGCAACTCAACGCGGACATGCGCTCGACCGAGCCGGGCGTCAACCGCGACGACAACACCGATGCCGTCCTGATGCACATGGGCGAAGGCCTGGTGGCGCTGCGCGAGGACACCAGCGTCGGCCCCATGCTGGCGAGCAAGGTGGAGGTGGCGCCCGACGGCCTGGCCTACACCTTCACGCTGCGCGACGGCGTGAAATTCCACAACGACGCGCCGCTCGCGGCCGACGACGTGGTCTGGAGCTGGAAGCGCTTTCTCGACCCCGCCATCGGCTGGCGCTGCCTGCCCGAATTCGACGGCCGCGGCATGACCAAGGTGCTGTCGGTGGAGGCGCCCAATCCGAAGACGGTGGTGTTCAAGCTGGAGCGCCCCACCGGCCTGCTGCTGACCACCATGGCACGCCCCGATTGCGGCGGCTCGGCCATCATGCACCGCAGCTCGGTCGGTGCCGACGGCAAGTGGAAGGAGCCGGTGGGCACGGGCCCGTACAAGCTGAAGGAATGGCGGCGCGGGCAGTTCATCGAGGTGGTGCGCTTCGCGGGCTATGCCTCGCGCGCCGAACCCATGGACGGCTTCACCGGCGGCAAGAAGGCCGAGGTGGAGACGCTGCGCTACGTGGTCATTCCCGATGCCTCGGCGGCCAAGACGGCGCTCTACAGCGGCGCGATCGACGCATTCACCGGCGCTTCCTCGGCCGACGTGCCCGAGCTGCGCGCGCGGCCCGAGGTCAAGGTCGAGGTCTCGCCCTCGATGAACATCGTCGGCCTGCTGTTCCAGACCAAGGACCCGCTGCTGCAGGACGTGCGCATCCGCCGCGCGCTGGCGCTGGCGGTGGACACGCCGGAGCTCGCGCGCGCCGTGAGCGAGGGGCTGTCCAAGCCCAACAACTCGGTGGTGCCGACCTCCAGTCCCTACTACGGAGCGGTCCAGAAGTCGGGCTACAAGCGCGACCTGGCACAGGCCAAGAAGCTCCTGGCCGAGGCCGGCTACCAGGGGCAGCCGATCAAGCTGCTGACCAACAAGCGCTACCCGGTGTGCTTCGATGCCGCGGTGACGGTGCAGGCCATGGCAGCAGAAGCCGGCATCAAGATCGAGCTGGAGGTGCTGGACTGGGCCACGCAGCTCGACCGCTACAACCGCGGCCAGTACCAGAGCATGGCCTTCGTCTATTCCTCGCGGCTCGACCCTTCGCTGAGCTACGAGTCCGTGTCGGGGCCCAAGAGCACGCAGCCGCGCAAGGTCTGGGACAACGCCGAGGCGCAGCGCGTGCTCGCCGAGTCGATGACCGTGGCCGACAAGGCCAAGCGGCAGGCGCTGTTCGACGAGCTGCATCGGCGCATGCTGGACGACGCGCCGATGCTGGTGCTCTTCAACGGCGCCGACACCGCGGGCCTGCGCAAGAGCGTGGTCGGCTACAAGGCCTGGGCCGCCGACAAGCCGCGCTTCTGGAACGTGCGCGTGCAGTAGGAGCCGCATCGTGTTCGCCTATGTGTTGCGCCGGATTGCGATGACGATCCCCACGCTGCTGCTGGTCGCGGTGGCAGTGTTCTCGCTGATCCGCCTGATCCCCGGCGACCCGGCCCAGCTGATGCTGGGAGACGGCGCCGACGCGGCCCAGCTGGAGGCCTTGCGCCGGCAGCTGGGCCTGGACCAGCCCCTGGCTGCGCAGTTCTTCCATTGGCTCGGCCAGGTGATGCGCGGCGACCTGGGGGAGTCCATCGCCAACGGGCTGCCGGTGCTGCCGCTGGTGCTGGAGCGTTTCCAGGTCAGCGCGATCATCGTGCTGGTCGCCGTCGCCATTGCCGCCGCGGTCGCCGTGCCCGCCGGGCTGCTGGCCGCCTGGAAGCAGAACAAGCCGCTCGACGTGGCCATCGTGGCCGGCGCCACGCTGCTGCTCTCCGTCCCGAGCTTCTGGCTCGGTCTGCTGCTGCTGCTCTTCTTCGGCCTGTACCTGGGCTGGCTGCCGGTGGTGGGCTACGTGTCCTTCGGCGAGGGCTTCCTGCAGGGGCTGACCTACGTGATCCTGCCCATCGCCACCCTGGCGATGATCGAGACCGGCATCCTCACGCGCATGTCGCGCGCCAGCGCGATCGAGGTGCTGCGGCTCGAGTACGTCTCGCATGCGCGCGCCAAGGGCGCCTCGGAACGCCGCGTGCTGTCGCGCCATGTGCTGCCCAACGCCTTCGCGCCGACGCTGACCCTCATCGGCCTGGTGCTGGGCCATCTGCTGGGCGGCATCGCGGTGCTGGAGACGGTGTTCACGCTGCCCGGCCTGGGCCGGCTGCTGGTGGATGCCATCTTCGCCCGCGACTACCCGGTGGTGCAGGGCTGCCTGCTGTTCACGGCGGTGATCTACGTGGTCATCAACCTCGTGGTCGACCTTTGCTATCCCTTGTTCGACCCACGGGTCTCGATCCAATGAAGCTGCGTGCCAACTCCGTCATCGGCGGCGTGCTGATCGCCCTGGTGGTGATCGTCGCCGTGGTCGCCGTCTTCTGGACGCCCTACGACCCGCAGGGCATCAACCTGCGGGCCAAGCTGCAGCCGCCGTCCTGGTCCCACTGGCTGGGCAGCGACGAATTCCGGCGACATCGCCAGCCGCGTCATGGCCGGGGCCTCCGCCAGCGCGACGGTGGCCTTCCTCACGGTGCTCTTCGCCATCGTCTTCGGCAGCATCGGCGGCGTGCTCGCGGGCTTCCTGCGCGGCTGGACCGATCGGGTGCTGATGACCGTCAACGACGCGCTGCTGGCCTTTCCCGGCATCCTGCTGGCGCTGGGCGTGATGGTGGTGGTCGGGGCCAACAAGTGGGGCATCGTGCTGGCGCTGGGCCTGGCCTATGCGCCCTCCGTCGTGCGCGTGGTGCGCGGCACCGTGCTGTCGCTGCGGGAGAAGGAGTACGTGGAGGCCTCGCGCATGATCGGCAACTCGGAGCTCTACACCATGTTCCGCCATGTGCTGCCCAACTGCGTGGCGCCGGTGGCGGTGCTGGCCACCAGCATGTTCGGCTGGGTGCTGCTGTCCGAGAGCGCCCTGAGCTTCCTGGGGCTGGGCGTGCCGCCGCCGGCGCCCACCTGGGGCAACATGCTGGCCGGCGCCCGGCCGTACATGGAGTCCGCCGTCTGGCTCGGCGTCGCGCCCGGCCTGTGCATCGCCCTGACCCTGCTGTGCATCAACCTCCTGGGCGACGCCGTGCGCGACCGCCTCGATCCGCGGATGGCGCAAGCATGACCCCCACGCCCGAATTCACACCCCCGCCGCAGGATGAACTGCTGAGCGTGCAGCACCTGCGCCTCGAGACGGAGGCCACCGGCCAGGCCGTGGTCGAGGACCTCTCGTTCCAACTGCGGCGCGGGGAGTTCCTTGCCGTCGTGGGCGAGTCCGGCAGCGGCAAGACCATGGCGGCCCGCGCGATCCTGGGGCTGCTGCCCACGGGCATCCGGCGCGCGGGCGGGCGCATGCTGCTCGACGGAGAGGACCTCGGCGAGGCGCCCTCGGAGCGCCTGCGCACGCTGCGCGGCGCCAGCATCGGCATGGTGTTCCAGGAGCCGATGGTGTCGCTCAACCCGGCGCATCGCGTCGGCGAGCAGATGGCCGAGGGCCTGCGCCTGCACACGCAGCTGTCGGCCGCCGAGATCCGCGCGCGCTGCATCGAGATGCTGCGCCGCGTGCAGATCCGCGATCCCGAGCATTGCCTGCGGGCCTACCCGCACGAGTTCTCGGGCGGCATGCGCCAGCGCATCATGCTGGCGAGCGTGATGCTGCTGCGGCCGCGACTGCTGATCGCCGACGAACCGACCACCGCGCTCGACACGCTCACCCAGCGCGAGGTGCTCGACCTGATGGTGGAGCTGGCGCGCGAGGAGGGCACGGCCGTGCTGCTCATCACGCACAACCTGGGGCTGGTGGCGCGCTATGCGCAGCGGGCCATCGTGCTCCAGCGCGGCAGGCTGGTCGAGACCGGCGAGGTGCGGCAGATCCTCTACGCGCCGGCCGACCCCTACACGCGGCAGCTGGTGGATGCCTTGCCGCGCCGTGGTCCGGCCGAGCCGGGCCGCGGTGCGGGCCAGCCGCTGATCCAGGTGCGCGGCCTGTCGGTGGTCTATCCGGGTACGCGCACCGGCCTCTTCAAGCGGCAGCCGCCGCACCAGGCGCTGGCACCGACCGACCTGGACATCCACGCCGGCGAGACCGTCGCCGTGGTGGGCGGCAGCGGCTCGGGCAAGACCACGCTGGGCCGGGCGATCCTGCGCCTGGTGCCGGCGGCCGGCGGGCAGATCCTCTTTCGCGGCGAGGAGGTCCTGGGCGCCCGCGGGGCCGCGCTGCACCGCTTCCGGCTGGCCTGCCAGCTGGTATTCCAGGACCCGTACTCCTCGCTCGATCCGCGCATGCGCGTCGGCGACATCGTGGCGGAGCCGCTGCGCCACCTGCCGGAGCTGCAGGGCGACGCCTTGCGCCGCCGGCTGGGCGAGACGCTGGACGAGGTGGGCCTGGCGCAGCTGGCCCGGCGCTTTCCGCACGAGCTCTCGGGCGGCCAGCGACAGCGCGTCGCGATCGCCCGGGCGCTGGTGCGCCGGCCGGCCTTCGTGGTGGCCGACGAGCCGGTGTCGGCGCTCGACATGACCATCCAGGCCCAGGTGCTCTCGCTGTTCCAGGACCTGCAGAAGCACCACGGCTTCGCCTGCATGTTCGTCAGCCACGACCTGGCCGCGGTGGAGCAGATCGCCGACCGCGTGGTGGTCATGGCCGCGGGAAGAATCGTGGAGCAGGGGACGCGCGACCGGATCTTCGACCATCCGCAGCACGAGTACACCCGTGCGCTGCTGCAGGCGGCGCCGGTGCTCGATGCGTGCGCGCCGCAGGCAACGCCCGTGCCGGCGGCCGCCAGCGTGATCCCGATCGAACGGCCGCGCGACCGGGCACTGGTTCAAGGAGCGAGCCGAGGCGGTTGAATCGAACGCGCGGCGCCGGAGCGCTCGCGTGCGCCCCGCTCAAGCGCGTGCGGCAGGTGCCGGTGCGACCAGCGTTCCCGCCACCCGCTTTTCGAGGATGTCGCTCGCGCCCTGCAGGTGCGCGCGCATCAGCTGCGCCGCCTCCTTGAGCCGGCCGCGCTCGATGGCCATGAGGATGGCGAGATGCTCCTCGCAGGATTCGCGCAGCCGCTCCACGCTGACCAGCGGGTAGTCCGACAGGTCGCTGATGCGGCGCAGCCGGTTCTGCTCCTCGACCGCCTTCAGCATGAAGCGGTTGCCTGAAGAGGCTGCCAGCAATTCGTGGAACTCGGCATTGGCCTCGAAGAAGTCGAGCCACGATCGCTTCGTCGCATGGTGGATCAGCGCCTGCTGGCGCTGCCTGCAGGCGGCCAGGCGTTCCGGGTCCATGCGGAAGCCGGGTTCGGCCAGGGCCGCGCACTCCAGCACCATCCGGAAGCGGTAGCTCTCGCGCTCGCTGTCGGCATCCAGCGCCTCGGCGAACTCCCAGCGCTGGCCGCGCCGGCCGCGCACGATGCCATGCTGCAGCATGCGCACCAGCACCTCGCGCACCAGCGTCGCGCGCACGCCGTAGGCCTGCTCGAGTTCGCGCTCGGTCACCTGTGCGCCGATGTGGCCCGCGGTGCGCTCGCGCAGCAGCTGGTAATAGAAGCTGTCGGCCTCATCCTGCGGCAGCGTGCGCTGCACCCGCAACAGCTCGGACGGCGGGGCCGCGAGCGAGTAGCCGCGGTTCGGTGCGTGGTCCAGCAGTCCGCGCCGATGCAGGAAGGCAAGGGCAGCGCGCACCGGCGTGCGCGAGATGCCGAGCTTCGTGGTCAGCGCGAGCTCGGTCAGCCGGTCACCCGGTTTGACGCGGCCGGCGATCGCCTGGTCGAGGATCCGGCGCGCGGCCAGCAAGGCAAGGCGGGTGGCGGGGGCGTCGGTGGCCATCGCTGGAGCTTATCGCGCTGCGATGCGGACCCGGCTGCGGGCATGGCCGCACGCTCACGGGGACCGAAACTTCAATGAAAGGGAACGCTCTTGTAGGGGCTTCGCGGATCGCTCACGAGCATCGCGTTCGTGCGGACCAGCGCTTCCTGCCGGGCTTCCGAGTAGTTCCAGATCAGGCCCGCCGCCACATAGGCGGCGCTCAGCTTGGCCCAGTTGCCGTACGCCGTGCGCACCGGCCCGGCCAGCCCCGAGGCGAAGCCCGCGAACTCGCCGCGCTCCGTGTGAAAGCCCAGCTCCACCGCCCAGCGCGACAGGCTGACGAAACCGGACGGCGTCCCGTACGACCAGGTCCGTGATCTCCGCGGGCTGGACGCCCAGCGGTTGGCGCAGCTCGCCCATCCAGTCGTTGTAGGAGCCCATCAACTCCGCGATGTCGGCGACGCTCTTGCCGGTCTGGCTGGCGAAGGCCTCGTAGTCGAGCTCGCCGCGCAGCTTGAGCATGAACAGGCCGGGGAAGACCACCGAAGCCACCGCGCGCAGCAGCAGCGGGGCCGCCTGGTGCGCGGTGTCGAGCTTGACCAGGCTGCGCCAGGTGCCCAGGTACTTCTGGCGGTGACCCTCCTGCGTGATCCAGCGGGCCGTCTCCTCGAAGCTCTTGCGGTCCTGCACGCCCCACATGCCGGCCACGCCTTCGCGCAGCATCTCCTGGGTGTGGCCGGTCTCGACGGCGTTGACGAAATTGCCGTTGTAGGCGGACAGCGGCGCGCTCAGCGCCACCAGCCATCGCTCCTCGGGCGAGCATCGGGGCTCGGGGGCGAAGTGCAGCTTGTCGTTGTCCATCAGCGCATGGCCGATGCTGTCCATCAATCCCATGTGTTTGTTCTCCTGGAGGGGCCGCGGCGCAGCGGCAACGAGGCGCGAGTCTATGCGGACAGGCGGGCGCCGCACCAGACCGAAGAAGGTTTACATCCCGGCCGGGCCCGCGGCAGGGCTGCCCGGTAAAATACGCCCCGGCGCTGCGCCCCGCAGCGCCAAATTTTTTTGGTCCGGGGCCATGTAGAGGAACACCATGTACAAAAACCTCGCCGCCGCGTTCGCGGCCGCTTGTTTTTTCATATCGCCTTCTTTCTCGCAGTCCGCCGCACGGGCGGACCCGCTCAAGATCGGCTTCGTGTACGTCGCGCCCATCACCGATGCCGGCTGGGTGCGGCAGCACGAGGAGGGCCGCAAGGCCGTGGAGTCGGCGCTGGCCGGCAAGGTGAAGACCACCTTCGTCGAGAACGTGCCCGAGGGCGCCGATGCCGAGCGCGTGATCCGCGACCTGGCGCAGCAGGGCCACAAGCTGATCTTCACGCCCAGCTTCGGCTACATGGAGCCCACGCTCAAGGTGGCACGCGACTTCCCCGACGTGAAGTTCGAGTCCATCACCGGCTACAAGCCCGCGCCCAATGTCGCGACCGCGAACGCCCGCTACTACCAGGGCCGCTACCTGGCCGGGATCGCGGCCGGGCGCATGAGCAAGACCCATGTCGCGGGCTACGTCGCGGGCTTCCCGATCCCCGAGGTGCTGCAGGGCATCAACGCCTTCACCCTGGGCATGCGTTCCGTCGACCCCAAGGCGCAAGTCAAGGTGGTGTGGCTGGACGCCTGGTTCGATCCGCCGCGCGAGCGCGACGCCGCGATGACCCTGTTCAACCAGGACGTGGACGTGATCGCCTTCCACACCGGCTCCACCGCCGTGATGGCCGCGGCACAGGAGCGCGGCAAGATGGCCGTCGCCTACCACTCCGACATGCGCAAGGTCGCGCCCGATGCGCAGATCGTCGCCGTCACTCACCAATGGGGCGGCTACTACACGCAGCGCGCGCAGGCGGTGCTCGACGGCAATTGGAAGCCGGTCAACACCTGGGGCGGCGTGAAGGAGGGGATGATCCGCGTCGGCGATTTCGGCCCCAAGGTGCCCAAGGCCGTGCAGGACGAGGTGCTGGCGCGCCAGCAGGACATCGCCAGCGGCAAGCTGCAGGTCTTCCGCGCGGCGCAGGACGTGCGCGACAACGAGGGCAAGGTCGTCATCGCCAAGGGCACGGGCCTGCGCGACGACCAGGTCCTCATGATGGACTGGCTGGTCGAGGGCGTGCAGGGGCGGATTGCGCGGTGAAGAGCCGTTGGCGCAGCCTCGCGCCGACCTTGGAATCCAGGAGCGCCTTTTCCTTGGTGATGTTCACGTGCATGGCCGTTCGGGCCACCTCGAACATCGACTCCGCGAACTCGTACTGACGCTCATGCATGAATTGCAGAACTTGGGCCAGATGCCAAATCGATGAGCTGCCCCCATGAACCGGCGACGGGAACACGGCAGGGTTGTTCACCATCAACTTGCGCATGTTCTGGCGGCTGACCCCGACCAGGTCTGCCACGTCAGTCAGGCCCACGAAATCCGGGCCGGCCTCGACAAGCTGGGCCGTCGGAAGGGCCTTCTTCACGTCGTCGATCGCACTTAGAACGGCAGCCTCGGCCGATTCGGCTTCGCGGATGAATTCCAGACCCAGGTGGCCCGCCACACCCAAGCCGACAAGGGCGTCGGTGCAGTCCGCTTCGGCCAAGCGCTGCATGACTTGGTCATGGTCCGTGTCTTCGGGCGCCAGCTTGAATTTGAGATTGAACTCGTATTCCATCATTTGCTCTCTGTGCCTGCGGGTCCGTATTCGTCCCCTGTACGCGCGGTGGCTCCCTGTTGCGCTTGCTCGCGTGCGGTGCAGCCGTCGACCACCGCTTTGAGCTGCTTCGCATGGTTTCCGGGGTTCTTTGGGGTGCCCCAGATGCCGGCCTTACAACGCGTTCCGCATCGGCACTCGATGTCGTTGTAGGGGCAGTACAGAAAGCCCCAATGGCCTCCGGCCTTGACGATCCACTTGTTGTCCTCCGCATACTGAATCGCTGCTTCGACGTCTTTGTTTGGATGTTTTGCGCGTGCCATCTCAATTACTGTGAATCTAGTGTCGTCGTCAAAGGTTGTCAAGTGACAACCTTGGAATCGATCACGAGGCGCGCGTTCCCTTGCTGCAGAGGAGCAACCATGCAGACCGTCGCACCTCAATGCACAAACCCACGCTCCCGATGAAAGTACGCCGCCTCGGGATCCAGCTTCTTCACCTGCACCGCCGGTGACCCCGCATACACCGCGTACTCCTCCCCGTGCGCCTTGTTCAGCACCGACCCCGCCCCCAGCATCGAGCGATCGGGCAGGGCGGCGCCGCCGAGCACCGTCACCCGCGTGCCCACCAGGCAGTAGGTGCCGATGCGGATGGGCTTGCAGTCCTGCCGGTTCTCCACCGCGTTGATGCCGTGCGTGATCAGCTGCGAGTGGTAGCCGGCGATGGTGGTGAAGGCGCCGATGTCGACGCGGTCGGTGCAGTCGATGATGTGCTGCTTGGTGACGGCCGCATGCTCGCCCAGCGAGAGCGTCGGATCGCGCCCGGTGCGGTGCGTGAAATGGGCGCCGGCCGGCGGATGGCCGGTGATCCAGTTCGAGCGGTCGATCACCGAATGCGCGCCGCACTCGAGGCGGCCCAGGTGGATGGCCACGTTGAAGTGGCCGATGTAGGCCCCTTCGCCCATCACCAGGTGCCCCGGGAAGACGTAGGAAAGCCCGATGCGCGCGCCGTCGGCGATCTCGTAGCCCCAGTAGCGGCGCAGTAGCGCGCGCTTCAGCGACCAGGGCAGGAAGACCACCAGCAGCCCGAGCAGGCGCTTCACAGGCGGACCTTCCGCTCGTCGAGCACGCGCCGGTAGGTCGCCACGTAGTTCGAGGCCATGCGGTGCGCCGTGTAGTGCGAGGCGTTCTCGATGCCCATGCGCCGCATCTGCTCGAAGCGCGGCGCGGCTTCCTCGATGGCGGCGGCCATGGCCTCGGCGTCGTTGGGGTCCACGTAGACCGCGCCTTCGCCGCCGATCTCGTTCATCGGTGCCAGGTCGGAGGTGAAGACCGGGCAGCCGCAGGCCTGGGCCTCGATCACCGGCCAGCCGAAGCCCTCCTGCAGCGAAGGGAAGAGCAGGGCGGTCGCGCTGGCGTAGAGCGCGCGCAGCTCCTCGTGCGACACCTTCTGCACCGTCTTGATCCGGTCGGCCACGCCGTGCTCGCGCGCCAGCTCGGCCATCTCCGGCACCAGCTCGGGGCCGACGAACACCAGCTGCTCGGCCGGCGCGGGCCGCCCGCTCGCAGCCGCGCGCTCGTGCAGCGCGATGAAGGCCTCCAGGACCTTGCGGCGGTTCTTGCGCGCCAGGTCCCAACCGACGTGGATCAGGAACTTGTCATCGGTGGAGATGCCGAAGCGCCGGATCAGCGCCTGCGCCTCATCGGGCGGCACCGGGCGGAAATCGTCGTTCAGCCCGTTGAGCACCACGGTGACCCGCGGCTCCTCGGCAAGCCCCAGCGCCAGCAGCTCGCGCCGGGTCAGGTGCGAGACGCAGGCCACCACGTCGGCCGCCGCCAGCCCCTTGACGATCAGCCGCTGAAACAGGCGGCCGGTCCAGCTCACGTCCCAGCCGTCCACCATGCCCTTGGCGGCCTGCACCGCGATCACGTCGTGGCAGGTGATCACGTTGGGCTTCGACCGGACCCAGGGGATGTACATGCCGTTGGAGTGGTCCGTCACGTGCACCACGTCGGCCCAGCGCACATGGCGGGCCATCGAGGGGATGAAGAGGATGAATTTGTCCACATAGCCCAGCCACTTCCACAGGCGCGAGGAAGTGGGGACCCGCAGCACCCGCCGCGGGGGTGTCAGCACCCGCAGCTCGCAGCCGGCGTGGGGAAGTTCGCGCTCCAGGATGCGCTTGAAGGCCAGCATGCTGGTCTGGCCGTCGGGGACGTAGTTCCCGATGAGGAGCACTTTCATGCTGGACGTGCGCGGCGGTCTGCGTCGCGTGAAGTCATCGATGTTCCTGTTGGGGTTGAAGGAAGAATTATGTTCTAGCGCCAGGGGCACCCCGGGATGGGCAGGACGGACGGCGGGGCTGTCATACCTTAGCCCCTGCCTCCACTATGCGCTCGCACATTCCGTACCGGCTTCCCTGCCTTGCCCTCCCAGCCCATGCAAGCCTACCGTGCCTCCCTTTTGCGATTCGATGCCGCCGGCCAGCCCGTCTTCGACGAGGACGGCCTGCTGGTCGTCGGCCTGGATGCCGCCGGCCGGCAGCGGGTCGTGGACGCCGGCGCCTTCGGCAGCGTCGCGGCGCGCCATCCGGGCGTGGCGGTCACGCACTGGCCGGGCCGCATCATCGCCCCGGGCTTCGTGGACATGCATATCCACTTTCCGCAGACCGACATCATCGGCGCGCCCTCCGAAGGGCTGCTGCCCTGGCTCGAGAACTACACCTTCCCGGCCGAGAGCCGCTTCGCCGAGCCGGCCCATGCGGCCGAGGTGGCGGAGGTCTTCTTCGACGAGCTGCTGCGCAACGGCGTCACCACCTCCCTGACCTTCGCGACCTCGCATCCGGCCTCGGTGCAGGCCTTCTTCGAGGCGGCGCAGCGCCGCTGCCTGCGCATGATCACGGGGAAGGTGCTGCAGGACCGCCATTCCCCCGACGGTGTACGCGACCAGACCGAGCAGAGCCTGATCGACACCGAGTCGCTGATCCGCCAATGGCACAACGTGGACCGCCTGGGCTACGCGATCACCCCGCGCTTCGCGCCCACCAGCACCGACGCGCAGCTGCGCGGCGCGGGCGAGCTGGCCGCGAAGTACCCGGACACCTGGATCCATTCGCACGTGGCCGAGAACAAGGACGAGGTGAAGTGGGCGCGCGAGCTCTTCCCCGGCGCCCGTTCCTACCTCGACGTCTACCGCGGCTTCGGCCTGATGCGCGAGCGCGCCGTCTATGCCCACTGCATCCATTTCGACGACGACGACCGCCGCCTGATGCGCGAGACCGGCACCGCCGCCGCGGTGAGCCCGACCAGCAACCTGTTCCTGGGCAGCGGCTTCTTCGACTTCGAGGGAGCCGACCGCATCGGCTGCGCCTACGGCCTGGCCAGCGACGTGGGCGGCGGCACCAGCTTCAGCCCCTTCTCGACCATGCTGGCCGCCTACTACGTGGGCCGCGAGGGCCAGACCAAGCCCGGCCTGAGCATCGCGCCCTCGCAACTGTGGTGGCGCCACACCGGCGGCGCGGCGCGCGCGCTGGGGCTCGCGGGCACCATCGGCAACCTGCAGCCCGGCTGCGAGGCCGACTTCCTGGTGCTCGACCCCAAGGCCACGCCGATGCTCGCGCGCAAGACGGCGCGGGCGGACAGCCTGGAGGAGCTGCTGTTCGCGCTGATCGTGCTGGGCGACGACCGGCTGGTCGAGCGCACCGTGATCTCCCAGGCGCTGGCAGCCTGAGCTCGGCCGAGTGGGGAGGCCGCTGCCTAGAATAGCGGCCCCTAGGAAGGACCTGACATGAGCATCAAGAGCGACAAGTGGATCCGGCGCATGGCCGAGAAGAACGGCATGATCGAGCCCTTCGAGCCGGGCCAGATCCGCGAGCAGGACGGCCACCGCATCATCAGCTACGGCACCTCGAGCTACGGCTACGACATCCGCTGCGCGCCCGAGTTCAAGGTCTTCACCAACATCCACAGCACGGTGGTCGACCCCAAGAACTTCGACGAGAAGAGCTTCGTCGACTTCCACGGCGACTCCTGCATCATCCCGCCCAACAGCTTCGCGCTGGCGCGCACGGTCGAGTACTTCCGCATCCCGCGCAACGTGCTGACCATCTGCCTGGGCAAGAGCACCTACGCGCGCTGCGGCATCATCGTCAACGTCACGCCCTTCGAGCCCGAATGGGAAGGCTACGTGACGCTGGAGTTCAGCAACACCACCCCGCTGCCGGCCAAGATCTACGCCGGCGAGGGCTGCGCCCAGGTGCTCTTCTTCGAGAGCGACGAGGTCTGCGAGACCAGCTACAAGGACCGCGGCGGAAAGTACCAGGGCCAGCGCGGCGTGACCCTGCCCAAGGCATAGTCCACTGAATCACTGAAATCGGATCGGTGCTGTCCACCCGATACGGGCGCGCTGCGGCGTTGCAAATGCTCGCGATACCGGAGGTATCGCTGCGCTTTGCGCCTTGCATCGCATCCCGTCTCGGGCGTCCCTCACCGACCATTTCAATGATTCAGTGGACCTACCGACTTCGCGGCGCTGTCCTGCAAGCGCTCGCGCCGCACGGGCCGTCCGGGCGCGGCGCCCGCGCGGAAGGATGAGCGCTTCGGGACGCGCCGCCGCAGCGAGCGCGTACCATCGGGAGCGGCAGCCGTCGGTGGGCGGCAAGGAGAGCGTCATGAGATGGGAAGGCAACGAACAATCGGACAACGTCGAGGACCGTACCGCCAGGGGCGAGGCTTCGGCGGCCTGCCGTCGGCGAGGGCACAGCGTCGACTGAGCACCATTGCGGTGGCGGTGATCGCGGATCGTCGGATCTTCGGCATCAATCCGCTCACGCTGCTGGGAATGATGAGCGGCGGCGAACCGCCGGCCAGTGCGGCAGCAGAAGGGTCCGGCGCAGAAACCGCCGACCCAATGACAAGACGCCTTCGTCTCGACCGTGCTGCGCAACACCGAGGTGGTGTGGAGCGACGTCTTCCGGCAGAACGGCGGCAGCTACACGCCCGCCCGCCTGGTGCTGTTCCGCGGCGCCACGCCCACCGCCTGCGGCACCGGCCAGTCGGCCATGGGGCCTTTTTACTGCCCCGGCGACAAGAAGGTCTACATCGACCTGGGCTTCTACGACACCCTCAAGAACCAGCTCGGCGCGCCCGGCGAGTTCGCCCAGGCCTACGTGATCGCGCACGAGGTGGGCCACCACGTGCAGGACGAGCTGGGCATCACCGGCAAGGTCGACCAGATGCGCGGGCGCCTGAGCCAGACCCAGAACAATGCGCTGAGCGTGCGCGTCGAGCTGCAGGCCGACTGCTTCGCCGGCATCTGGGCGCACCATTCGCAGGAGTCGAAGAAGTGGCTGGACCCGGGCGACATCGAAGCGGCCATGAACGCCGCGCAGAAGATCGGCGACGACGCCCTGCAGCGCTCGGCCGGCCGGGCGGTGGTGCCCGACAGCTTCACCCACGGCACCAGCGCCCAGCGCCAGCGCTGGTTCGGCGCCGGCTACAAGAGCGGCAAGGTCCAGGACTGCGACACGTTCGCCGCGCGCAGCCTCTAGTTCGGGCCCCGATCTGTTGCTATTGAAAACATAGCGAAACGGCCAGTCACCGCACTGTCATCCCCGTTTTTTGCCGCAGTGCGACAATAGAAGGTTCATGACCAGTTCCTTCTCCAATCTTTCCCTGGCCGAGCCCTTGGCGCGGGCCGTGGCCGAAATGGGCTACGAGACCATGACGCCGATCCAAGAGCAGGCCATTCCGGTGGTGCTCGCAGGCCAGGACGTGATGGGCGCCGCGCAGACCGGCACCGGCAAGACAGCGGCCTTCTCGCTGCCCCTCCTGCAACGCATGCTCAAGCACGAGAACAGCTCGACCTCGCCGGCGCGCCACCCGGTGCGGGCGCTGGTGCTGCTGCCCACGCGTGAGCTGGCCGATCAGGTGGCGCAGCAGGTCAAGCTCTATGCTAAGCACACCAACCTGCGCAGCACGGTGGTGTTCGGCGGCATCGACATGAAGCCGCAGACCCTGGAGCTCAAGAGGGGCGTCGAGGTCCTGGTGGCCACGCCGGGCCGGCTGCTGGATCACATCGAGGCCAAGAACGCAGTGCTCAACCAGGTCGAGTACGTGGTGCTCGACGAGGCCGACCGCATGCTCGACATCGGCTTCCTGCCCGACCTCCAGCGCATCCTCTCGTACCTGCCCAAGCAGCGCACCACGCTGCTGTTCTCGGCCACCTTCTCGCCCGAGATCCGGCGCCTGGCCGGCAGCTACCTGCAGAACCCGGTCACCATCGAGGTGGCGCGGCCGAACGAAACGGCCTCCACCGTCGAGCAGCATTTCTACAGCGTGAGCGACGACGACAAGCGCCGTGCGCTCAAGCAGATCCTGAGGCAGCGCGGCCTCAAGCAGGCCTTCGTCTTCGTCAACAGCAAGCTGGGCTGCGCGCGGCTTGCGCGCTCGCTCGAGCGCGAAGGCCTCAACACCACCGCGCTGCACGGCGACAAGAGCCAGGACGAGCGCCTGAAGTCGCTGGCCGCCTTCAAGGCCGGCGAGGTCGACCTGCTGGTGGCCACCGACGTGGCAGCCCGCGGCCTGGACATCAAGGACGTCCCCGCAGTCTTCAACTTCGACATCCCCTTCAACGCCGAAGATTACGTGCACCGCATCGGCCGCACCGGCCGCGCCGGCGCCTCGGGCCTGGCGGTGAGCTTCGCCAGCGGCGGCAACGACGTGCGGCTGGTGGCCGACATCGAGAAGCTGATCAAGAAGAAGATCGAGCTGGAGCCGGTGGAGTTCGACGAGGACCGCCCGCGCGGCCGCATCAACGATGGCCGCCGCCACTGGCGCGATGAGGGCGAGGCCGGCGACGCGCGCGACGTGCTCGACCAGCCGCGCGAGCGCAACGGCGAAGCCCGCTTCGGGCGCAACACGCGGCCGCACCGCACGCCGGCGGCACCGCGCGATCCCTTCTTCGAGAAGCCTTACGAAAGCCCCGAGCGCGAGGCCGCGCCCTCCTGGGAGGCGGCCGGCAAGGCCACGCCCGCGCGCGGCATCTCGAGCAACATCAAGAGCAAGCGCAAGGTGCCCGCGCTGTTCAAGGCAGCGGCCCCGCAGCCTAACTGAGCGAGGCGGTTCGGCCCGGCTTCTGCGCCTGCGCGCAGCGCACCTGGATCAGTTCGCGATCCGCGCTCGTCGCGCCCATGCGCACCGCGCTCAGGCAGCCGCCCCAGACGCAGCCCGTATCGGCAGAGATCAGGTCGGGCCGCGAGACCCAGCCCAGCGTCGACCAGTGGCCGCAGGCGATGGTGACGTCCGCCGTGCGCCGCCCCGGCACGTCGAACCAGGGCATGAAGCCCACGGGCGCTGCGCCCGATCCGTCCTTGGTCTCGAACTCCATCACCCCCTCCGCGCTGCAGAAACGCAGCCGGGTCAGGGCGTTCACGATGACGCGCAGCCGCGCGCTGCCCGTGAGCGAATCGCTCCATTGCGCGGGCTCGTTGCCGTACATGGTCTGCAGGAACTCGGTCAGCGCGGGCCCGCGCAGCACCGATTCGAGCTCGGCCGCCAGTGCCAGCGTGTCCGCGAGGCTCCACTGGGGCAGCACGCCCGCATGCAGCATCAGCAGTTCGCCGTCGGCGAGCTGGCGGTGCAGCGCCATCGGCTGCCGGCGCAGCCAGTCGAGCAGGGCCTCGCGGTCGGGTGCGGCCAGCACTTCGGCCAGCGTGTCCTTGCGGCCGTTCTTGCGCGCGCCCTGGGCCACGCCCAGCAGGTGCAGGTCGTGGTTGCCCAGCACGCTCTGCGCGGCGCCGTCGAGGCGCTGCACGCGCCGCAGCACGGCCAATGAATCGGGTCCGCGGTTGACCAGGTCGCCCAGCAGCACGAGCTGGTCGCGGCTGGGGGAGAAAGCGATGTCGTCGAGCAGGCGCGCCAGGGCTTCGTCGCAGCCCTGCACATCGCCGATCAGGTAGAGTGCCATGGGTCCTCATTCTCGCCCCCCTCCATGGATGTTTTTCTGCTGGCCTTGCTGACCACGCTCAACGCGGCGTTCGCAATGTCCGAAATGGCCCTCTCCACCAGCCGCCGGGCGCGCCTGGCCGCGCTGGCCGAGACGGGGGATGCCGGCGCCGCAGCCGCGCTGGACCTGATGGAGTCGCCCACGCAGTTCCTTTCCACGGTGCAGATCGGCATCACCTCGATCGGCATGCTCAGCGGCATCGTCGGCGAGGCTGCCTTCGCCGGGCCGCTGGCCGCCTGGATGGAGCGCTCGGGCATGGGCCCGGGGACGGCCAGCTTCGTCTCTACTGCCGTGGTGGTGAGCTGCATCACCTTCTTCACCATCATCTTCGGCGAGCTGGTGCCCAAGCGCATCGGCCAGCTCTATCCCGAGCCGGTGGCACGCCACGTTGCACGCCCGATGCACATGCTGGCCGCCGCCGCCAAGCCCTTCGTGCTGCTGCTGTCGGGTGCCACGGCCGCGACGCTGAAGCTGCTGCGCATCGACCTGAACGCAGGCCGCATGGTGACCGAGGAAGAGATCTCGGCCAGCCTGGAGGAGGGCGTCGACGCCGGCGTGATCGAGATGCACGAGCACCAGATGGTGCGCAACGTGTTCCACCTCGACGACCGGCGCCTGAGCTCGCTGATGGTGCCGCGCGCCGACATCGAGTGGCTGGAAGCCTCCGGCACGGTCGCGCAGGCCCTGCAGAAGGTGTCGGCCGAAGCGGTGCGCGACGAGGTCCATTCCTGGTATGCAGTGTGCCGGGGCTCGCTGGACGACGTGGTGGGCACCATCAGCGTGGGAAGGCTGCTGGCGCTGGGCCTGGCGCATCCCGGCACCATCGAGGAGGCGGCGCAGCCGGCGATCTTCGTGCCCGAGACGCTGACCGGCATGGAACTGCTCGAGCAGTTCCGCGCGCGCGCCGCGCGCATGGTGTTCGTGGTCGACGAGTACGGCGTGGTGCAGGGCCTGATGACGCCGGGCGACCTGCTCGAGGCCATCACCGGCGAGCTGCAGACCGAAACCCAGGCCGACGCCTGGGCCCACAAGCGGCCCGACGGCGAGTGGGAGCTCGACGGCCTGATGCCGGTGGCCGAGCTGCGCGCGCGCCTGGGCATCCGCGAGCTGCCCGACGAGGAGCGCGGGCGCTACAACACGGTGGCGGGGCTGCTGATCTTCGTGTCCGGCCACCTGCCCGAGGTGGAGGAAGAGATCGATTGCGAGGGCTGGCGCTTCCGGATCGTGGCGCTCGACGGCAAGCGCATCGACCGGGTGACGGCCCGATCGATCGCCGCGGCCCCGCACGACGCGGCCGCCTGAATTCAGAAATCGAGCGGACGAAAGGCCTGGACGGCCTCGGCCTCGGGCCCGAAAGCGCCATAGCGCACCGGGCAGCCGCTCAAGGCCTCGATGCGCTCGATCCACGCCGCCGGCGCGGCGACCGCGAGGGCGTCGTACAGGGGCTCGGCGGACGCCAGCAGCCGGGTCAGGCCTTCCTGGTGCATGAGATCCGGCGCCGCGCCGCGCCGCAAGGCCGTCAAGGGCTGCGCCTCGCCGGCCACCCGGTAGGCGCTGCACCAGCGCAGGCCGCCGGTGCGCCCGATCGCATCGAGATGGCTGACTGCCAGCCCATCGAGCCGGCCCACGGCCGCGAGGGCGTAGCGCCACAGCACGGCATCCGGCTGGCCGCGGCGGAAGCGGCCCTGCCAGCCGGCGTCGGCGTTGTGCGGCTCGGCCAGGCGGTCGAGCGCGGCATCCTGCGTCGGCAGCGGTCCGGCGCCATGGCGCGTGAGATAGCTGCGCAGCACGCCCAGGTGCCGCACGGGCGCGGCGATGCCGGCATCGGCCAGCACGGCCTCGACGGCGGCGGTGGAGACCGTGCTCCAAGTGGTGTGCGGATGGAAGCCCTGCCATTCGTCGAGCAGCACTCCCTGTGCGCCTTCGAAGAGCACCGTGCCCGGGCGCGCGAGCTGCGCGGCGATCGCGTCGCGGCCGGCGGGCGGTGCTTCGCGAAGACAGGGCTCGACCGCGGCCAGCCAGCGGCGCGCCAGCGTAGGGTCCTCCAGCATGCCCCGCTCCTGCGCCGCGGCCTCGGTGGCCGGCAGCGGCAGCGCGTCGAGCTCGCGCCGCAGCGTCTCTCGGACGGCCTCCAGCTTCTCCAGCGCGTGCGAGGGCCGCGCCAGGTCGCCGTAGCGCAGGGCGGTGTCCGGCATGGCCAGCGCCTGGCGCACCGTTTCGCCCACCCCCACGCCGCAGCTGCCGTGCGCCGCGGCCCCGCGCGCCCATTCGCGCAACCGGCCCGCCGCCTGGTGGAAGGGCGTGGTGACGCGGCAGCGCGCATCGATGCGCAGCCGCGCCAGGGCGTCGGGCACGCCGCTGTGCCGCAGCGCCTCGTGCTCGACCAGGAGCGCGGTCGGATGCACGACGACCGGGCTCGCCAGCAACGTGCAGGCGCCGGCATTGAAGCTGCCGGCGCCGAACTGCGAGAAGGTGTGGTGCCGCCCGTCCGCCAGCGCCACGTTGTGGCCGGCCTGGGCGCCCCCGTTGAAGCGCACCACCGTGTGCGCGCCCCATGCACGGGCCAGGAAGTCGGTGTAGAGGCCCTTGCCGCAGTCGCCGAAGCCCAGGCCCAGCAGCGAGACGTAGCGCGTGTTCACGCGGCGCGGATCAACCGAACAGCCGCTTCCACCACGAGCTGCGCGCCGTGCCCGGGCCGTTGGCGCCGGTGTGTACGCGCCGCGGCGCGTTTGGGTCGAGCAGCGCGGCATAGCCTTCGAGCGCATGGGCGACTGCGTTGACGCGCTCGCGCGGCATGCCGTGCGCGCCCATCACCTGCGCGAGGCCATCGAGGCCCGGCACCGCCTTCTCGGTCAGCGCCACGATGCCGGCTGCCACCGCGCAGGCATCGTCGGGCGAATCCATGCAGATCACGTGATCGCCCAGCAGTTCGCGCCAGCGCGGCTCGCAGTTGCGCCGGCGCTGGGCGTCTGGGATCAGGAAGAACAGGTGGCAGGTCTCGGCCGCGGCGGCGATCGCCTCCTCGATCGGGATGTCCTCGTCCAGCTTCTCGCCGATCAGGGCCTCGACCTGGTGGCGGGAGACGGCCGGGTAGGGCAGCTCGTCGCCGGTCATGAACAGGTAGCCGCGCTTGCCGCGCTTGACCCAGCAGTCGAGGTCGGTGTGCTGCGCGATCACGTAGAAGGCGAGCTCGTAGCTTTCAGAGCCGCTGCCGCCGCCCCCGCCTTCCAGGAAACTCCAGGTGAGCCACTGGTCCATCAGCTCGGCGGTGCTCTCGTACTGGCCCACCTGCAGCGGCGCCTGGTCGGAGGTGGCATCACCGATGGCCATGAACAGCAGCTGCGGATCGGCCACGCCGCAGTCCGTCAGCAGCTTCATGAAGGTGGGCAGCTCGCGCCGCGCCAGCGTCTGCGGGATGTCGCCCATCGAGCCGGTGACGTCGAGCGCGAAGGCGATGCCCAGCGAGTTCGGATGGTCGGCGTTGTCGCGCGACTCGCGCACCCGCAGGCCATGCGGGTTCATCAGCGCGTGCGTCGCGCTCTGCCTGAAAACCTCGGCGCCCGAGCGCGTCGCGCGGTCCGCCACGAGCGCCGCGTGCGCGGCATGCGAGTAGTTTCCGTAGCCCATGCTGTCCTCGTTCTCCTGGTGAAGCGGTTCAGGCGCCCGGCGGCGCCGGGTCGAAATGGACGAACTGCGGCGCCCCGAAAGATTCGCGCGCCGCTGCCGACAGGGCGGCCTCGATCCCGCGTGCGCCGAGGCGCTCGCAGGCGCGTGCGTCCTCGCTGCATTCGCGCAGCACGGCGGCCAGCGGCGCCGGGGTGTGCGTGCCGAGTCCGGGTGCATCGCCGGCGGGGCCGTGCAGCAGCGCGCGGATCGTCCAGGCCGTCTGCATCAGGTCGCGCGCGGCCGCGGCCGTGCCCGCATGCTGTCGTGCGCGCGACCACCCGACGATCAGCACGCCATGGTCGCGCGGGTGCACCAGCGCATGCTCGGGCGCCAGCGCGCCGTGCGTCCAGCCGGCCTCGTGCACGAAGGCCAGCACGTCCAGCAGGCGGCGCCAGATCCAGACCGCGTGGCGCGGATCGATGCCGCGGGCGTTGGCCTCCCGCACGGCCTGCAGGCTGCCCCAGAAGCCGGTGGGGTGGCGCAGCGCCAGCGCCTGACGGGCTTCGTCGGCCCAACCCTCGGCCAAGCCGATGCCGAGGGCTTGCGGCAGTCGCCGCGTAAAGTAGGCCGCACCCGGGACCGCAAGCGCTTGCAGGGCCGCGAGCGCCGCGGCCTCGCGCGCCAGCGCATCGGCGCCTGCGGTCGTGCGCGCCAGCTTCAGCGTCACGCGTTCGGGCAGGGCGCCCAGTCGCTCGGCCAGCAGCACCTCGGCATGCTCGCCGGCGCCCAGGGTGGCCAGCACGCGATAGCGCGCGCCTCGCCATTGCAGCAGGCGCCCGGCGCCGTCATGCGCCTGTGCGCGCCGCAGCGCCGCGCGGAAGCGCTCGCGCTCCACCGTCTGCTCGCCGCGCACGACGGTGGCGCCGCACCATTCGCAGTTCACCGTTCGCCAGCGCGCTGCCCGCGGCAGCGGTGCCGAGCATTGGGGGCAGGTCAGGGCGAGCAAGGCGGGCATTGGGGCCGAAGCCTATCCGATGCCGTGCGATTCAGCGAGTGCGCGGATGCGCGGCGCGCCAGGTCCAGGGCGGCACGGGGCGGCGATCGGCCCACAGGCCGGCGCGCTTGCCCCTCGCCTCGAACTCGGCGAAGGCGTACTGGCCGCGCTCGGTGGGACTCTGTTCGTCGGCATAGGCGCGCGACCACCAGGCCATGCCGACGGTGAGCATCGCCAGGCCCGCGTCCAGCGTCTTCGCGCAGTGCGCCTCGGTGCACGAGTTCGGGGCCACCTTCACCCGGCAGACGCGGCGGTGGTAGCGGTCCTCGTCGTCCTCGCAGTCCAGGCGCGCGGTCTTGCGGTAGGCGATCTGCGACAGCGCCTGCCTGGCGCGCCGGCCAAAGGGCTGGCTCAGTTCGGGCGCGTCGATGGCATGCAGCCGCACGGTGAGCTGGCGAAAGGCGCCGGCTTCGCCGCAGCGGAGCTTGAGGGTGTCGCCGTCGCTGATGGCGACGACCAGGCAGAAGAGGGCGGCGGAAAGCATGAAACCAAAGCCGTCGATGCTAGTCCACTGAATCACTGAAATCGGTCGGTGCTGTCCACCCGATACGGGCGCGCTGCGGCGTTGCAAATGCTCGCGATACCTGCGGGTATCGCTGCGCTTTGCGCCTTGCATCGCATCCCGTCTCGGGCGTCCCTCACCGCCCATTTCAATGATTCAGTTGACTAGCGTGCCGTGCGGGCTCAGTCCTCCTCGAGCTCTTCGAAGCGCTCGGCCAGGAAGTCGAGCAGCGCCCGCACCGCCGGCAGCAGCCCGCGGCGCGAGGCGAACACCGCATGGATGATCTCGCGCCGCGGCGCCCATTCCGGCAGCACCCGCACCAGCGTGCTGGCGGCGATCTGATCGCACACCATCATGGTCGGCAGCTGCAGCACGCCCACGCCGGCGACCGCCGCCGTGCGCAGGACCAGCATGCCGCCCGTGATCAGGCGCGGGCGGTGGTGGATGGCCACCTGCGCGCCCTCGGGGCCGAACAGGTTCCACACATGCTCGGCCTGCGGCGCACCCAGTCCCAGGCTGGGCAGCCCGGCCAGGTCGGCCGGCACCTGTGGCGTGCCGTGGCGCGCGAGCAGCACGGGGCTGGCCACCAGGCACTGGCCGCGGTCGGTCAGCACGCGCAGCACCAGCTCGCTGTCCTGCAGGGGCGGCGGCCGCACCCGGATGGCGATGTCGATGCCTTCGGCGATCACGTCGACGCGGCGGTTGGTTTCCTCGAGGTGCACCTCGACCATCGGGTTCGCGACCATGAAGGCGGCGACCATGTCCCCGATGCGTGCATTGAGCAGCGCGATCGGGCAGGTCATGCGCACGATGCCGCGCGGCGCGGACTGGGTGAGTGCGACGGCCTCGTCGGCGGCCTCGGCTTCCACCAGCATCGCTCGGCAATGCCCGTAATAGGTCTGGCCCAGCTCGGTGACGGAGAAGCGCCGCGTGGACCGCATGACCAGCTGCGCCCCCAGCCGCTCCTCCAGCAGCGCGATGCGCCGGCTCAGCTTGGACTTGGGCATGCCCAGGGCCCGCCCCGCGGGCGCGAAGCCGCCGTGGTCGACCACCTGGACGAAGTAGTAGAGATCGTTCAGATCGCGCATGCCGTCATCGTTCCTCGCATAGGACTGTGCGGGCAAATTTTGCCCGCTACCGGAACGGGCTCCGCGCTCCTACTCTTCATCCATGCATCGGGGGACCTGTCGTTCCCCGGCTCGAAGGAGATGTGATGAAGAAGATCCTCGGCGTCTACAGCGCCCCGCGTCCGCATTGGGTGGGCGACGGCTTTCCGGTCCGTTCGCTGTTCTCGTACCAGAGCCATGCGGCGCACCTCAGCCCCTTCCTGATGCTCGACTACGCCGGGCCGGCGCAGTTCGCGCCGGCCGCCCAGCCGCGCGGCGTGGGCGTGCACCCGCACCGCGGCTTCGAGACCGTGACCATCGTCTACCAGGGCGAGGTGGACCATCGCGATTCCACCGGCGCCGGCGGCCACATCGGCCCCGGCGATGTGCAGTGGATGACGGCCGCCTCGGGCATCCTGCACGAGGAGTTCCATTCGGAAGCCTTCACCCGCCAGGGCGGCACGCTGGAGATGGTGCAGCTGTGGGTCAACCTGCCTGCGCGCGACAAGGGCGCTGACGCCGGCTACCAGACCTTGCTGGACCGCGAGATCCCGAGCGTCGCATTGCCGGGCGAGGCCGGGCGCGTGCGCGTGATCGCCGGCGAATTCGACGGCCATCGCGGACCGGCGCGCACCTTCACGCCGATCGACCTCTGGGACCTGCGGCTGAACCAGGGCAGCACCGCCCGCTTCGAGCTGCCCGAGGGTCGCACCCTGGCGCTGGTGGTGCTGCGCGGCACGGTGCGCGTGAACGGCCGCGAGACCGTGCGCGAGGCGCAGCTGGTGCAGTTCGATCGTGCGGGCAGCAGCCTGGAGATCGAGGCCGACACCGATGCGACGCTGCTGCTGCTCGGCGGCGAGCTCATCGACGAGCCGGTCGTCGGCTACGGCCCCTTCGTGATGAACAGCGAAGCCGAGATCGCGCAGGCGGTCGAGGACTTCAACCGCGGCCGCTTCGGCGCGGTCCCTCACTGAGGTCCAGGCGGCCCGGCCGGGTGGCCGGGGCGCCCTGGATCCGGTGCACCGCCCTGCGGGGCTTTTTCTCATCCATCCCAAGGAGTTCCTCATGTCCAAGCCCTACGCCCGCCTCGACAAGAACCAGGCTGCCGTCCTCTTCGTGGACCACCAGACCGGCCTGTTGTCGCTGGTGCGTGACATCGACCCCGACAAGTTCCAGAACAACGTGCTCGCGCTGGCCGACCTGGCGCAGTACTTCAAGCTGCCCACGTCCTGACCGCCAGCTTCGAGAACGGCGAACGGCCCGCTGGTGCGCGAGCTCAGGCGCAGTTTCCCGGGCCCCGTGCATCCCCGCGGGCGAGTCAGCGCCTGGGACAACTGGGGATTCGTGCCGAGGCCGTCCAGACCACCGGCCGCAAACAGCTCATCATCGCCGGCGTCGTGAGCCGGGGTGTGCGTCGCCTTCCCCGCGCTGGCGGCGCTGGAGGAAGGCTTCGAGGTCTTCGTCGTGACCGACGCCTCGGGCACCTTCAACGGGCTGACCCGCCACTCGGCCTGGGACCGCATGACCGCGGCCGGCGCACAGCTGATGACCTGGTTCGGCGTGGCCTGCGAACTGCACCGCGACTGGCGCAACGACGTACAGGGTCTGGGCACGCTGTTCTCCAACCACATCCCCGACTACCGCAACCTCATGACCAGCTACAGCCAACTGGCCAAGTGATCGGATGCGGCCACCCGCAGCGCGGCTGAATGAACCGCGCCAGGCCGCTGGCCAGTAGGATCGAGACCGACCGAACGAGGAGACCGCCATGACCGAATCCTTCCTCCAGGCTTTCGCCGACGCGTGGAACCGCCACGACATCGACGCCCTGATGCAGTTCATGACCGAGGACTGCGTCTTCGAGGCCAGCGCCGGCCCCGAGCCCTGCGGCACGCGCTATGTCGGCCCGCAGGCGGTACGCGAAGCTTTCAGCCGCGTCTGGCACGACCACCCCGACGCCCAGTGGCTCGGCGCCCGGCACTTCATTGCCGGCGAGCGGGGCGTCTCCGAATGGACTTTCGTCGGCACCCGGGCCAGCGACGGCGTGCGCATCGAGACCAACGGCTGCGACCACTTCACTTTTCGCGACGGCCGCATCCAGCTCAAGAACTCGTGGCGCAAGGCCCGCGGCTGAGGGCCCGCCCTGTGGCGCCGACGCCCCGGCGTGCCAAAAGTCGCTTGAGAAAGTAACTATTTGTGTGCTTCAATCGGCGGCGGAGTAGAGGAACCGTCGAGGACATCCATGAAAAGACTGCTGAGCATCGTCTGCATCGCCGCCCTGGCGGCCGGCTGCGCCACCCGCCCCAACGAGGGCCCCGGTTCCGGTTCCGGAGCGGACTACGTTCCTGCCGTGCAGGCACCTGGCGACCCGACGGCCTACGAACAGGATTTGGCCCGCTGCCGCGCCTCGGCCGCCAGCATCCCCTTCCGTGCCAGTCAGCATGACGATGCGCTCGTCGTGCTCGACACCGGCGTGGTCGGCGTCGGCTGGATGGCCGGCATCCCGACGCTGAGCGGCGTCGCGGTGGTCGGCGGCCTCTATGCCTTCCAGAAGGCCGTCTACACGCCCGAGCGCCGCGTCTGGCATTCCAGGCAGGAAACCTCCATGCTCAACTGCCTGGCGCAGAAGGGCTACGTCAACACCGACCCGAGCGTGCGCGTGACCTGGGTGCCGCCGGGCCAGCGCTCCGCCGAGCCCGCGCTGCGCAGCACCGGGCGCGACACCTACAGCGCCGAGCAGTTCGCCAAGGCCCGCCGCTGCAGCGTTCTGCCCATGGCCACCTTGGTCGAGAAGGGCCCCGGCTACGAGCGCCACAGCATCCCCTGCAGCAACGGCCAGACGATGGCCGTGCGCTGCGAGTTCGGGAGCTGCCGGGCCGGGTAGGCCTTCCTGGGGGCGCATGCTTTGCGACGCGGGGTCAGTTCCTGTCGTCCTGAAAATCGATGCGCCGGTGTGTCCCGTCGCAGAAGGGCTTGTTCTTCGATCCGCCGCACCGGCAGAGAAAGAAGCACTCACGCGACGCGCCTTCGGGCCAGTTCCCGGTATCGAGATCGAAGCCCTGGACCTCGTAGGGGCCGTTGTGTGAGATGCGAATGCTGGGCGCACTCACCGCACGGAGGCCGGGCTGGTCGTGCCCTGTCTCGGGTTGGCCGGCAGGCGTGCGCTCCGGGCGTCGATCGTCCGAGAAGCCGATCCGGATGTGCGAGCTGTCACAGAACGGTTTGTTGCGCGACGCACCGCAGCGGCACAACGCGATGCCGAGCGAGCCGCTCAGCCGCTCCCCTTTCGAGTTCGTCAGGTCATCGATGGTGACCAGATAGGGGCCGTCGCGTGACAGCCTGATGCGAGGTCTCGGCTTGTCCGGCGGGGATGGGCCCCCGGCCTCACGCGACAAGGGCGCGACGGTTTCCTGCTTCATTTGCAACTCCTTCCGGCGCGACGCGGCCTCGCAGGGCTCAGCGCGCAGCCGACAGCGCGTTCGAGAGCTCGCTCAGCAGCGATGCACCGTCGCCGTGCCAGGCGCTGCCGTGCATGCACGCCAGCGTGCGCGGCGCCTGCTGCGCGAGCCCGGCCAGCATGGCGGCGGTTTGCGGCGCATGCGCGTAGTAGTCCATCTGATGCCGGAATGCTTCGCTGGGCCCGAGGATGTCGGTATCGACCAGCGCCTTCTCGCTGTTGCCCGGCTGCGTGAAGAGGTCGCCGCAGAAGAAAGTGCGCGTCTGCGTCTCCATCATCAGTCCGCACTCCCAGCCGTGCGGAAGATGGGGCGTGTCGAACCAGCGCACCGTGTGGCTGCCGAGCACGAGGTCCTCGCGGTCGGCGAGCGTTCGGGGCGGGCGGTCGGCCATGTCGGCGATCGAGAGCATGCCCGCGAGGCTGCCGCACAGGGGCACGGCCTGCGGCGCAGCCGCCAGGAACAGGTTCAAGGCGCCGCACTCGTCCGCCTCCACGTGGGACAGCCCGACGTAACGCAGGCGCTCGAGGGGCATCACGCTCGCGATGGCATGGCTCACCAACGGAAAAAGCTGGCGCGGCCCGGAGTGGAAGAGGAGCGGCTCGTCATCGATCACCAGGTACTGGTTGAAGCTGAAGAGCTGGCCGTCGGGCAGCGGCACCGGCGTGTTGATGCGGAAGATGCCGGCCGCGATTTCCTGCACGTTGGTGCCAGCCTGTGGGTCGGTGGTCATGCGTGTCTCCTGCGCTGTGGTGCGGCGACCGCGTCGCCGAGGCGCACCACCTTACTCCGATTCGTCGGCCGGGCGCAGCCGGGTCTTCGGGTCCCGGATCAACGTGGCGAAGGCCGCGTGGCTGCGCCGACCGAAGGCTATCGTGTCGGCGGCAGGATCACCGGCGGCGGAGGCGGCGAGGGCATCACCGGCGGTGGCGGCGTGAAGGGCGGCACCGGCACCGGCGGCACCACCGGGATCGCTGTCGGCGCGCCGGGCGGGCGCGTGCCCGGTACCGGCTGCGAGGCCGGCGGCTGCGGCGGCGTCACGGTCATGTCCACCGCAGGCCGGCCGTCGGTGGCCAGCGTGCCGTTGATGGCGCGCAGGTTGTCCGGCGTCAGCGTGCCGTTGGCCTGGCGCAGCTTCAGGTTGCCCAGCAGCACGTTGTAGCGCGCCACCGCCAGGTCGCGCTTGGTCTGGTAGAGCTGGCTCTGCGAGTTGAGCACGTCGATGTTGATGCGCACGCCCACCTGGTAGCCCAGGCGGTTGGCGTCGAGCGCGCTCTGGCTGGAGGACTCGGCGGCTTCCAGCGCCTTCACCTGGCCGGCGCCGGAGACCAGGCCCAGGTAGGCGGCGCGCGTGGCCTGCGTCACGCTGCGGCGCGTCGATTCGAGCACCGAGCGGGACTGCTCCTCCAGCGCCAGCGTTTCCTTCACCCGGTTCTCGATCGCATAACCCGCGAACAGCGGCATGCTGAAGGTCACCCCGATGGTCGCGGCGTTGATGCGCGACTTGGTCGTGGTGGTGCTGGTCCCCTGCGGGTTGTTGCTGACGTTGTAGCCCAGGTTGGCGTCGAGGGTGGGCTTGTGGCCGGCCTGCGCCTTCTCGACTTCTAGCGAGGCCACGTCGAGGCCGAGCCGTGCCTGGCGGATGGAAGGGTGCACCTCCTCGGCCTGCGTCACCCAGGCGTTCATGTCGGCCGGCGCCACGTCGGGCAGCTGCACCGGCGCGGCCAGCGGCACCGGCACGCTGCCGGGGCGGCCGACCAGCTGGTCGAGCGCGATTTTCTTGACCTGCAGGTCGTTCTCGGCCGCGATCTCCTGCGACACCACCAGGTCGAAGCGCGCCTGCGCCTCGCGCGTGTCGGTGATGGTCGAGGTGCCGACCTCGAAGTTGCGCTTGGCCGCGGCCAGCTGCTCGGCCACCGCGGCCTTCTGAGCGCGCACCAGCGACAGCGTGTCCTGCGCGGCCAGCACGTCGAAGTAGGCCTGGCTCACGCGCACCACCAGGTCCTGGTCGGCGATGGTGAGCACCGCCTGCGCGATGTCGACCTGGCGCTTGCCCTGCTCGTAGGTGGCCCAGTTCGCGGGGCGGTAGAGCGGCTGCGTCGCGTTGATGCCGGCGGTCTGGGTGTTGAAGCCGCGGTTGGCTCCGCCGGCCGGTGTGTTCACGTCCAGCTCGGTGTGCGAGGCGCCGGCCGACAGCCCGACGCTGGGCAGGATGCCGGCCTTGGCCTGGGCGGCGCGCGCCAGGCTGGCGTCGTACTGTGCCCGGGCGGCCTGATAGGTCGCGTCGTAGCCGCGGGCCGAGTCGTAGAGGTCGATCAGGCTCTGGCCGTGCGCCGGCAGTGCGATCGCGGCGACGATGGCCGCCGTGAGGGGGAGAAGCCGGGGCACGGGCATGAAGGGTCCTTGATCTGCGGGATCAGTAGCGTGGAACGGAGGGGTCGTGCTGTGTCGACCAGGCGTCGATGCCGCCGGCGACGTTCG
This sequence comes from Variovorax sp. WS11, assembly GCF_010499245.1. GTDB lineage: Bacteria > Pseudomonadota > Gammaproteobacteria > Burkholderiales > Burkholderiaceae_C > Variovorax. The sequence goes on along the minus strand of NZ_JAAGOW010000002.1, from coordinate 258,344 downwards.
CCACTTCGGCAAAGCCGTTCTGGGCGAGGAAGGCGGCCACGCGCTGGCTGCGCGCGCCGTGGTGGCACAGGCAGGCGATGCGCTGCGCCGGATCGAGCTCCGTGAGGCGCGCGGGGATCTCGTTCATCGGAATGGCGACCAGCGTGAAGCCTTGCGGCGTGACGCTCGCGGTCTGCCTCTCCCAGGGCTCGCGCACGTCGAGCAGCACCGGCGGTGCGGATGCGTCGAGCGCGAACCAGTCGGCCAGCCGGCCCGGGGCGACCTGGTCGATCATCAGAAATTAAAGCGCGAGGGCGCCGGGAAGTTGAGCAGGCGCGGCGCGACCATGTCCCAGGGTTGCAGGATGTCCCACTTGCCTTCGCCCACGCGGGTGACGAAGTGGGCGCGCATCATCGGCTCGTCGCCCACGACGGCGGCGAGGCGGCCGCCCATCTTGAGCGAGCCCATCAAGCTCTGCGGCAAGCGCGCGACCGAGCCGCTGAGCACGATCACGTCGAAGGTCGGGCCGCTGGACAGCGGTACCGTGCCGTCGGCCTGGCGCACCTCGACGTTGTTCACGCCGTTGCGCCGCAGGTTCTCGGCGGCCACCGCCGCGAGGCCGGGGTCGATCTCCAGCGTCAGCACCTGCGCGGCGCGGTGCGCCAGCAGGGCGGCCATGAAGCCGGAGCCGGTGCCGATCTCGAGCACCGTCTCGTGCTTCTTCACGTGCAGGTCCTGCAGCATGCGGGCCTCGACCTTGGGCGAGAGCATGCACTGGCCGGGCTCCTTGCGGGCGGCGCCTTCCAGTGGGATCTCCATGTCGAAGAAGGCCAGGCTGCGATGCGCCTTGGGCACGTAGTCCTCGCGCCGGATCTGCGCGAGCAGGTCCAGGATCTCGAGGTCCAGCACATCCCAGGGACGGATCTGCTGTTCGATCATGTTGAAGCGCAGGCGCGCCAGGTCGTGGGTGGCGTTCATGGGGTGTTCCTCGTGCCGATCGGGTGTGTGGGGGTGTAGGGGGTCGATTCAAGACAAACTTTCGATTTTAGGGGCCAGCCTTTTCGTGTCCGTGCCCTGCGCCGGCTTCTTCTCGCCGCGCCAGATGCGCCTCGCCCATTGGGCAAGATCGTCCATGTAGCAATAGACGACCGGCACCACCACCAGGGTCAGCAGCGAGGAGGTGATCACCCCGCCGATCACGGCCTGGCCCATGGGCGCGCGCTGCTCCGAGCCCTCGCTGAGCGCGAAGGCCAGCGGCACCATGCCGAAGATCATGGCCAGCGTGGTCATGAGGATGGGGCGCAGCCGCACGCGGGCGGCCAGCAGCAGGGCCTCGGCGCGCGGCAAGCCGGGCGCGGTACTGCCGTCGGCGGCAAGCACGGGTTCGCGCGCGCGGATGGCGAAGTCGACCAGCAGGATCGCGTTCTTGGTCACCAGCCCCATCAGCATCACGATGCCGATGATCGAGAACATCGAGAGCGTGGAGCCGAACATCATCAGCGCCAGCACCACGCCGATGAGCGTGAGCGGCAGCGCCGTCATCAGCGCCAGCGGCCGCAGGAAGCTCTTGAACTGGCTGGCCAGGATCATATAGATGAAGATGATCGCCAGCGCCAGCGCCGACACCGCATAGCCGAAGGACTCCTGCATGTTCTTGGTCGAGCCGCTGAACTGCCAGCCGTAACCCGGCGGGAAGGCGATGCCGGCCAGCGCCTGGCGGATGTCGGCCGAGACCTCGCCCGCGGAGCGGTTGGCGACGTTGGCGTTGATGCTGACCTCCCGCGCCAGCGCGCGCCGGTTGATCTGGTTGGGCCCGGTGGCTTCGCGCACCTCGGCCACCTGCTGCAGCCGCACGATGCGGCTGGAGCCGTCGGCGTTGGCGCCCATGGCCGTGCTGACGAAGGGCAGGCGCGCCAGGTCGGCCGGCGAGTTGCGCACTTCGGGCGCGAGGCGCACGTTGACGTCGTAGGTCTGGTCGTCCGGCGCGCGCCAGTTGCCCACCGTGGTGCCGGCCACCAGGGTGCGCAGGGCGGCGGCGATGGGTGCCACGCCCAGGCCCAGGTCGGAGGCGGCGTCGCGCCGCAGCACCACGTTCACGGTCGGCTTGTTGGGCTTCTGGCTGGAGTCGAGGTCGACCAGGCCGGGGATGGGGCGAATGGCCTCCATCACCCGCTGCGTGAGCCGCTCCAGCTCCTGCAGGTCGGGGCCCTGCAGCGAGAACTCGATCTGCTTGTTGCCGCCCACCGAGTCGCGCAAGCCCACGTGGGTGACGGTGATGCCGGGCACGGTGCGCAGGCGCTCGCGCAGCACCGTCGACATCTGGTCCACGCTGCGGGTGCGATCCTTGCGGTCGACCAGGCGCACGTAGATGCTCGCGTAGATCTTGCCCTGCGCGTCGCCGGTATTGATGGTGCTGAGGGTGTAGCGCACCTCGGGCATCTCGCGCAGGATGCCTTCGACCTGGCGGGCCTTGCCCTCGGTCACCTCCAGCGAGGAACCGACCGGGGTGTAGAAGCTGATGGTGGTTTCGGAGTAGTCGGCCTTGGGCACGAACTCGGTGCCCAGCAGCGGAACCATCGTCACGCTGAGAACGAAGATGCCCACGGCCGTGAACACGGTCGCGAGCCGGTGCGCGAGCGACCAGCGCAGGATCGACTGGTAGCCCTCGCCGAGGCGATCGGTCGCGCGGTCGAACCAGCCGGTGACGCGGCCGATGGTCTTGTCGTAGAGGCCGGCCTTGCGCTGCCCGTGCTGCCCGTGCGTGTGAATCGAAGGGTCGTGCCACACGCTCGACAGCATCGGGTCCAGCGTGAAGCTCACGAACATCGAGATCAGCACCGCGGCCACGATGGTGATGCCGAACTCGTGGAAGAACTTGCCGATGATGCCTGCCATGAAGCCGATGGGCAGGAACACCGCGACGATGGACAGCGTGGTCGCCAGCACCGCCAGGCCGATCTCTTGCGTGCCGTCGAGTGCGGCGGGGTAGGGCGCCTTGCCCATCTGCACGTGGCGCACGATGTTCTCGCGCACCACGATGGCATCGTCGATCAAGAGACCCACGCACAGCGACAGCGCCATCAGCGTCACCATGTTGATGGTGAAGCCGAACATGGCCATGAACCAGAAGGTGCCGATGAGCGCGATGGGCAGCGTGAGCCCGGTGATCACGGTCGAGCGCCACGAGTTGAGGAAGAGGAAGACGATCAGCACCGTGAGCAGGGCTCCCTCGATCAGCGTCTTGCGCACGTTGTCGACCGCCACGCGGATCGGGCGCGAGGCATCGCCGATGGGCTCCAGCTTCATGCCCGGCGGCAGCTGCGGGCCGATGTCCGCCAGCGCCTTGCGCAGGCCGTCCACCACCTGGATGGTGTTCTCGTCCTGCGCCTTCTGCACCGACAGCAGCAGCGTGCGCTGGCCGTTGTAGAGGGCGAGGCTGTCGATCTCCTGCGCGCCGTCGCGCACGCTGGCCACCTGGTCGATGCGGATCGGCGCGCCGCCCTTGCGCGCGAGGATGATGCGGCCGAAGTCCTCGGGCCGTTCCATGCGCGCGTCGATCTGCACCACGCGCTCCTGCTCGAGCGAGCGCACCGAGCCCACCGGCAGCGCCTGGTTTTCGCTGCGCACCGCCTCCACCACCTGCTGCGCGCTGACGCCGAAGGCCTCCATGGCCTGCGGGTTGAGGTAGATGTTGATCTCGCGCTTGGTGCCGCCCACGAGGGTGACCGAGCCGACGCCGCGCACGTTTTCCAGCCGCTTCTTCAGGACCTGGTCGGCCCAGTTGGTGAGTTCGACGGCGCTGGGCTGCGTGCCCTTGCCGCCATCGGGCAGGACGGCCACCGACCACACCGGCCGCGAAGCCGGATCGAAGCGCAGCACGCGCGGCTCCTTCACTTCGTCGCGGAACAGCGGCCGCACCGCCGCCACCTTTTCGCGCACGTCGTCGGCCGCCTTGCGCCCATCCACATAGAGCTGGAACTCGACGATCACCACCGACTGGCCTTCGTAGCTGCGCGAGGTGAGCGCGTTGATGCCGGCGATCGAGTTGACGCCTTCCTCCACCTTCTTGGTCACCTCGCTCTCGACGATCTCGGGCGAGGCGCCGGGGTATTCGGTGATCACCACCACCACCGGGAAGTCGATGTTGGGGAACTGGTCGACCTGCAGCCGCTGGTACGAGAAGATGCCCAGCACCACCAGCGCCAGCATCAGCATGGTCGCGAAGACCGGGTTCTTCAGGCTGACGCGGGTGAACCACATGGTCGTGAGCCCTCAGGGGGCCGTGGCCGGTGCGAGGCGCACGGCGGTGCCTTCGCGCAGCGGGCCGACGCTGCCGGCCACCACCACCGCGCCTTCGTCGACGCCCTGGACCGTGACCAGCGTCTGGCCACCGACCTGGCCGCGCGCGCCGGTCTTCACCTGGCGGTGGGCGATGCGCCCCTCGATCACCATCTGCACATAGGGCGCGGGCTTGTCGATGCGCACCGCCGACAGCGGCAGCGCCAACGCCTCGGTGCGCCCGACGTCCAGCGTGCCCTGCGCGAACAGGCCCTGGCGGAAGCCGTCGCTGCGATCCAGCCGCAGGTAGACCAGGACGCTGCGGCTGCCGGCCTGCGCGCTCGGGTTCACGCGCACCACGCTGGCGCCCACGGTGCGCTCGGCGCCCGCGGGGGCGAGCCCGCCGCTGCCTTCGATCTGCAGCGCCGCGCGCTGGCCCACCCGCACCGCGACCGAGTCGGCCGCGGACATCGTGGCCTCGACCTCGATGCGGCTCAGGTCCACCACCTCGATCACCCGCGCATCGACCGAGACGCGCTCGCCGTTCTGCGCGTGGCGCTGCGCCACCTGGCCGTCGATGGGGCTCGCGAGCACGGTGTCGCTGAGCGACTTGTGCGCCATCTCCACAGCCGCGAGCGCCGCGCGATGCGTGGAGCGCGCGGCATTGAGGTTCGACTGCGAGGTGTCGAGCGCAGTGCGCGAGATGAAGCCCTGGTCCACCAGCGCCTTGTTGTTGTCGTAGGTGCGCTGCGCGACCTCGGCCTGGGCGCGGGCGCTCTCGGCCTGTTCCTGGGCCTGGCGCACGCGCGAGTGGTATTCGGTGGGCTCGATGCGGGCGATCACCTGGCCGGCCTTCACCGTGTCGCCTTCGCGCACCGCGAGGCCCACCAGCTCGCCGGGCACGCGCGCCTTGACCAATGCCCAGTCGACGGCCCTGAGCGTTCCCGAGACCGCCAGCGTCTGCGCCAGCTCGCGCTTCGCCGCGCGCACCACGTCGGCGGGTGCGAGCTGCACCACCGTCTCGACCGGCGCGGTCGAGGCGGCCGCGGCCTGCTGCGCGCGGCGCGCCTCGAGCGCGCGCAGCACGCCTGCGGCGAGAAGCACCAGGGCCAGCGCCACGGCGGCCCATTTCAAAGCGCGTTTCATGTGCCCGCCTTCGGCGGCATGCTGAGGCCGTGCAGCACGGTCTCGGCCTGGATCTCGAGATACTTCTCGGGGTCGATCTCGGACTGGCCGTCGACGCAGATCATGGCCGAGTGCTTCCACAGCATCAAGAAGATCATCGGCGCGATCACGGCGTAGATCGCGTGGTCGACGTCGACCGGCGCGAACTCGCCGCTGTCGATGCCGCGGCGGATGATGCGTCGCAGGAGCGTATGCCCGGGCCGCACCACCTCCTGGCGATAGAACTCGGCGAGGTCGGGGAAATTGCGGCCCTCGCTCAGCATCAGCTTGGTCAGGCCGGAGGCCTTGGTCGAACCCACGCGCTCCCACCAGATGCGCATGCAGTAGCGCAGCATGTCGGAGGTGCTGCCCTCGAAGGCCTCGAACTCGGCGTTCCACTCGGTGAAGCGGCCGGACAGGTTCTCGACCACCACCGCCTTGAAGAGCTCTTCCTTGCTCGGGAAATAGAGAAACAGCGTGCCCTTGGAGACCCCGGCGCGCGCCGCCACTTCCTCGGCCCGTGTGGCGGCGAAGCCCTTGTCGACGAACAGGTCCAACGCGGCTTCCAGCAGCTCTCCGGGGCGCGCCTCCTTGCGGCGCTCGCGCTTCGCGCGCTCGGGCAGAAACTTGTCGCTGATGAAGCGGGAGGCGGGCATCGATTTCTTAATGACTGACGGGTTAGTAATGTAGTGAGCGCGCCTGGGCCCGTCAAGCCGCGACAATGCGGGGTTCGCCAATTTCGAGCCCATCCGGAGAGATTCCATGTCCACGCCATCACCGAATACCGAGACCATCGTGCTGGGCGGTGGCTGCTTCTGGTGCACGGAAGCGGTCTTCGACCGCGTGCAGGGCGTGCTGGACGTCGAGTCCGGCTACAGCAACGGCGAGACCGTCAAACCCAGCTACGAGCAGGTCTGCACCGGCCGCACCGGCCATGCCGAGGTGGTGAAGCTGGTCTTCGATCCGGCGCAGATCACGCTGCGCGACATCCTGGAAATCTTCTTCGTGGTGCACGACCCGACCACGCCCAACCGCCAGGGCAACGACGTGGGCACGCAGTACCGCAGCGGCATCTACTACGGCAACGAAGCGCAGAAGCAGGTGGCCGAGGAAGTGATCCGCGAGATCGTGGCGAGCAAGACCTACCGTTCGCCGGTCGTGACCGAGGTCGTGCCGCTGGCCAACTATTCGGCGGCCGAGGCCTACCACCAGGACTATTTCCTGAACAACCCGAACCAGGGCTATTGCTCCTTCGTGGTCGGGCCCAAGGTCGAGAAGTTCCAGAAGACCTTCGCTTCCAGGCTCAAGAAGGCCTGAGCCTGCCTCGCACCCCTTTCATGCGTCTCGCGTCCCGTCCCGCCAGGCCCGCGCACTGCTGTGCGGTGCTGGCCTTCGCGCTCTGGTTCGCGACACGCTGGGGGCTGCTGCACCGCACGATCCATGGCCCCGCGGCCGCGCAGACGCGGGCGGTCGCCGTGGTCGATGAGGGCAGGGGCGAGCCATGACGCCCACGGCCTCTCGGCGCTCTTCGGCGATCACACCGACGCCGACTGCCGGCTCTACGACCAACTGTCCCACGGCCCGGCCGCGCTCTGCGTGCCGGCCCTGGTGCTGCCGGCCCTGCTGCCGGCCGCCACCTTCCTGTACCTCGAGGGCGAGGCACTCGCCCGCTGGGTCGCGCTCTTCGACGCGCGCGGCCCGCCTTCCGCTCGCTGAATCCGGCTTTTCGACCGAGCTGCTGCGCCGCCTGCGAGGGCCGCAGCCCGGCCGCTTTCGTGATTCAGCAGGTGTTCGGCTTATCATCCCATTTCGCGCGCAATGCCGTCGGCCTTGCCGTTTTTCCCCTCGTGTCCTGCCTTGCCTGGAGGCGCAAACCGATAGCTCTGCCGCGACTGGCGGCGCCGCGCTGCCCGAAGTCACCGTCACCGGCAATCCGCTGGGCGCCAGCGAGTTGATCGCGCCCACCACCTCGGTGTCGGGCGAGCAACTGCTGCTGCGCGCCCAGCCCACCCTGGGCGAGACGCTGAACAACCTGCCCGGCGTCAGCAGCACCTACTTCGGACCCAACGCGAGCCGGCCCACGATCCGTGGCCAGGATGGCGACCGCATCCGCATCCTGCAGAACGGCGGCGCGGCGCCCGATGCCTCGGCGCTGAGCTACGACCACGCGGTGCCGGTCGATGCGCTGGTGACCGAGCGCATCGAGGTGCTGCGCGGGCCCTCGGCCCTGCAGTACGGCGGCAGCGCCGTCGGCGGCGTGGTCAACGTGATCGACAACCGCATCCCCAGCGAGCCGCTGGACGGCTTCGGCGGCCGGGTCGATGCCGGCTATGCCACGGGCAGTCGCGAGAAGAGCGGCGGCCTCGTGCTCGAAGGCGGCAACGACCGCTATGCGCTGCATGTCGACGCCTTCAGCCGCGACGCGGACGACACCAAGGTGCCCATCGAACTCAACTGCGAGAACCCGCGCCGGCCCGGGCTGGCGCGCAAGATCTGCAACTCGGCCAACCGGGCCGATGGCGGCGCGATCGGCGGCACGCTGTTCTTCGACCAGGGCTGGATCGGCGCCTCGGCCAGCACTTACCGCAGCAACTACGGCACGGTGGCCGAGGACGATGTCACCATCGACATGAAGTCCGACCGCTATGCGCTCGAGGGCGAATGGCGGCCCGGCGGCTTCTTCACCAGCATCCACGGCAAATTCAGCTACACCGACTACCGGCATACCGAGTTCGAAGGCCAGGAGCCCGGCACCACCTTCGCCAACAAGAGCCACGACTTCCGCCTCGAGGCACGGCACCGCAAGATTGCGGGTCTGGAGGGCGTGATCGGCTTCAGCAGCGAGACCGGCCGCTTCTCGGCCGACGGCGAGGAGGCCTTCGCACCGCACAGCCGCACGCGCTCGAACGCGCTGTTCCTGCACGAGGAGCTGGGCACCTCCTGGGGCCGCCTGAGCTTCGGCGCGCGCACCGAGCAAGTGAAGGTGACGTCCTTCGGCTCGCCCGACCCGGACATCACGCGCTTCGCGGTCGGCGAGCGCGACTTCCATCCGCACAGCGCGGCGCTCGGCGCGCTGGTCGACCTGACGCCCCAGTGGCAGCTCACCTCGAACCTCGCCTACACCGAGCGCGCGCCCAAGGACTACGAGCTCTTCGCCAACGGGCCGCACGTGGCGACCGCGGCGTGGGAGCTGGGCAATCCCGACCTGCAGATGGAGAAGTCGGTGGGCTTCGACCTCGGGGCGCAATGGAAGTCCGGCGCCAACAACGCGCGCGTCAACGCGTACGTCACGCGCTTTCGCAACTACATCGGGCTCGAGGCCTCGGGCAATGTGCGCGACAGCGAGGGCAACATCAACCCGGGCCCGGTGGAAACCGCGGAGGGCCTGGTGTTCCCCGACGTGGTGGACGAGTACGTCTATCGCGGCGTGCGCGCCCGCTTCAGCGGACTCGAAGCCAGCGGCAACCTGCGATTGCTGGGCACCGATGGCTTCGCCAAGCCGGCCGACGACTCCACGCTGGACCTGCAATGGCGCGGCGACCTGGTGCGCGCGAAGAACACCGACACCGGCGAGCCGCTGCCGCGCATCTCGCCGGCGCGCGTGGGGGCCACGCTGGCCTACGGCAACGGCCCGTGGTCCGCGCGCCTGGGCTTCGACCACTACGCGGCCCAGCGCCGCGTGCCCAGCATCGGCGCGCGCCCGACGGATGCCTTCACCTTGTGGAATGCGGCCATCACCTACCGCATGAAGGTGCAGCGCGCCAACCTCACCTGGTATGCGCGCATCGACAACCTGACCAACAAGCTGGCTTACAGCGCGACCTCGATCCTCACCACCACGGCCTTCCCGGACGCGCCATTGCCCGGGCGCAGCCTCAAGGTGGGGCTGCGGGCGACCTTCTGATCGAAGGCCGCGGATGCGCCGCGCTGTTCTTCAGCGCGGCGCGTCGCCCTTGCGGTACTCGGCGGTCAGCTCGTCGAGCCGCTGCTTGAGGGCGGGGTCCAGCGGGTAGGCGGCCGCCGCGATCGTCGCGTCGAGCTGCTCCGGCCGGCTCGCGCCGAGCAGCGGCGCGGTGACGAGCGGATTGGCCATCACCCAGGCCACCGCCAGCGTTGCGAGCGGCACGCCGGCCTCGTCGGCCAGCGCGTGCAACTGCGCGACGGTCGCGAAGCTGCGCTCGTTCCAGTAGCGGTCCTGGTACATCGAGCCGGCCGTGCCGAGCGTGAAGCGCGAGTTGTCCGCCGGCTTGGCGCCGGCCTTGTACTTGCCCGTGAGCAGCCCGCCCGCGAGCGGGTTGTAGGGGATCACGCCCAGGCCTTCTTCGCCGGCCAACGGCAGCAGCTCGCGTTCGATCTCGCGGAACAGCAGGCTGTAGCGCGGCTGCACGCACACCAGGCGCGTGAGCTTGTGCAGCTCCGCAACGCCGATGGCGCGCGCCAGCCGATAGGCGAGGAAGTTCGACACGCCGATGTAGCGCGCGCGGCCCGAGCGGACGATGGTGTCGAGCGCTTCCAGGCTCTCGTCGAGCGGCGTCGTGCGGTCGTCGCTGTGCAGCTGGTAGAGATCGACGTGGTCGGTCTGCAAGCGCGCGAGCGAGGCATCGATGGCATCGAGCAGGTGCTTGCGCGAGGCGCCCTGGTCCCAGGGGTTCGGGCCGACCTGGCCGACGGCCTTGGTCGCGATGACGAAGCGCCTGCGCGCGCCGGGCCTTCGATTGCAGCCAGCGCCCGATGATTTCCTCGGTGCGGCCGGTGGTCTCGACCGTGCCGCCGAGCGGGTAGACGTCGGCGGTGTCGAGGAAGTTGATGCCGGCCTCGGTCGCCTTGTCGAGGACCTGGAACGAGACCGCCTCGTCGGTCTGCAGGCCGAAGGTCATGGTGCCGAGGGCGAGGCGCGGGCTGGTGAGACCACGGGGGTGCCGGCCAGACGCGTGTGGTGAGGGATAGCTCATGCTGGGTGGGTCCTGGGGAGGGCGGAGGGGAGCTGAGCCATCATGGTCAGGCGCGCAGGGAACGTGCGAAACCTGCTGCCCGCCCGGGCGTCGCGCACTTCGGCGCCTGTATGCTCGGCGCGGTGAATTCATCGGTCCTTTCCTCGCTTCTGCCCGTGGTCCTGCTCATCGGCGCGGGCTTCCTGGCAGGGCGGCGGGGCTGGGTTACCGGCGGCGCGGTGCGCGACCTCTCCAACCTGATCTTCCTGCTGCTGGCGCCCGCGCTGCTCTTCCGCACCATGAGCACGGTGCACGTGGAGCAGCTGAAGCTGGGGCCGGTGGCCGCCTACTTTCTCGCGGCCGGGCTGATCTTCGCGGCCACGCTCATGGTGCGCGGCTTCAACCGCACGTCGGCCGTGATCGCGCTGGCCAACACCTTCAGCAACACCGTGATGATCGGCATCCCGCTGATCGGCCTGGCCTTCGGTCCCGAGGGCATGGTGGTGGTGCTGACGCTGATCTCGCTGCATTCGCTGGTGCTGCTGACCAGCGCGACCTTGGTGCTGGAGCTGGCGGTGGCGCGCGAGCAGGCGCGCCAGCCGGGCGGCGAGCGCACGCCGATCCTGCGCACGCTGGGCCGCGCCTTCTACAACGCCATCGTCCATCCGGTGCCGCTGCCGATCATCGCGGGCTTGCTGTTCGCGCAGACCGGCCTGAGCTTGCCCGAGTCCGTCGACAAGCCCATCGCCTGGCTGGGCCAGGCCTTCGGCCCGATCGCGCTGGTGATGGTGGGCATCACGCTGGCGTCCACGGCCATCGGCCATCAATGGCGCGCTGCGCTGACGCAGGCGCTGATCAAGAACCTCGCGCACCCGGCGCTGGTCGCGTTGCTCGGCTGGCTGCTGGGCCTGCGCGGTTTGCCGCTGCAGGTGATGGTGGTGGCCGCGGCACTGCCGATCGGCGCCAACGTCTTCCTCTTCTCGCAGCGCTACAAGACCGCGGAGGACTTGGTGACGGCAAGCGTGGCGGTGTCGACGGCGCTGGCGCTGGTCACGGTGTCGGTCGTGATGGCGCTGGTGGGGTTGCTTTAGGTTGACGAGCGCCGATCCTTGCCGAATGCTGCGGGGCGACGACGGCGAAGGGCGCCTCGTGGGGGAACAAGTGCCTCGGTCCGACCGACCTCGCTGAGCAGCACGTCCTTGAGCGATGTTTGTTTGCCGGTATTGAAGGCGCGCCAAAGGTCAGCAGGAACAATCACTGCGACTTCAATGCCGTTCCTTGTTACCAGCTGGGGGCCTTCAGACAGGCAAGCGTCGAGGACTTCGCTGAAGCGGTTTTCAACGTCGTGGGCTGGCCAGACTTTCATTCGAAATCCTCCTGGCTTTTCGGTGTTTCGGAGCCCCTTCAAGGCGCCAACCGCTCGCGCACCCACGCCCCATCCTCGCGCCGATAGCGCAGCCGGTCATGCAGCCGGCTCTTGCGTCCCTGCCAGAACTCCCAGCGGTCGGGCACCAGCCGCAAGCCGCCCCAGTGCGGCGGCCGCGGCGGCGAGAGCAGGTACTTGGCGGCGTGAATGGCCGCGTTCTTCACGAGCACGTCGCGCCCGCTGATGACCTCGCTCTGCGGGCTGGCCCAGGCGCCGACGCGCGAGTCGAGCGGGCGGCTGGCGTAGTAGGCATCGCTCTCGGCTTCGTCGACCTTGCCGACACGGCCCTCGATGCGTACCACGCGCTCGAGCTCCACCCAGTGGAACTGCAGCGCGGCCCAGGGGTTGCCTGCGAGCTCCTGCCCCTTGCGGCTGTCGTAGTTGGTGTACCAGACGATGCCGCGCGCGTCGTAGCCCTTGATCAGCACGATGCGGGTCGAGGGCCGCAGGTCGCCGCCGACGGTGGCCAGCGTCATCGCGTTGGGCTCGGGCAGCTGGGCGTCGATGGCCTCGGCGAGCCAGCGTTCGAACTGCATCAGCGGGTCGGGCGCGCTGCTCGTCTCGTCCAGCTCGGCGCGCTCGTAGCTCTTGCGCAGCGCGGCCAGGGTGTCGTTGGGGGAACTCATGAGGCGCATTGTTGCGCAGGCGCGGCCGTGGATACTGCGGGGATGGAATTGCCGCCACCCACCGTGATCGTCCTTGCCTCCGGCCGCGGAGAGCGCTTTCTCGCGTCCGGCGGCACGGCGCACAAGTTGTCGGCCCTGCTGGGCGGGCGGCCGGTGCTCGAACACACGCTGGCGGCCGTGCGCGAGAGCGGGCTGCCATGGCACCTGGAGGACGTGGGCCATCCGGGCATGGGCGATTCCATCGCGGCGGCCGTTCGCGCGACGGCGGATGCGGGCGGCTGGCTGATCCTGCCGGCGGACCTTCCGCTGGTGCAGGCGGCGACGATGCGGCGCATCGCCTTGGCCTTGTCGCAATGGCAGGCGGTGCAGCCGGTGCATGCGGGGGCGCGCGGCCATCCGGTGGGCTTCGCGGCATCGAACGGTGCAGCGCTCATGGCGCTGGCGGGGCCCGTGGGCGCGGTGTCCGTGCTGCGCGCCTTGCGCGCGACGAATGCGGTGGGGGAGGTCGAGGTCGACGATGCCGGCGTGGTGACGGACATCGATACGCTCGACGACCTCGCGCGGGCGGAGGCGTTGCTCTTGTCGCGACGCTGACTTGCTCCCTCTCCCGCTTGCGGGAGAGGCGGAAAAATCAGCTCCGCGTGATCAGCGCGCAGGCGACGCGCGGCCCCGAATTGCCGGCCGGCTGCGAGGTGAAGTCGTCGCGGTCGCGGTGCACGACGAGGGCGCGGCCGACCACGTTGTTGGCAGCGCCGTCGGTCAGCGAGATCGAGTGCACGTCGACGCTGAAGCGCGCCGTGCCGCTCGCATCGGCCACCAGGCTGGGCAGTTCGCCTGCGTGGCTGCCGGGCGCGCCGAACTTGCCATGGGTGCCGCCGGCGGGATTGAAATGCCCGCCGGCCGCATTGCCGTTGTCGCCGCAATCGCCCTTTTCATGGATGTGGAAGCCGTGCTCCGTGCCCGGCGCGAAGCCGCGCACCTCGCCGGCCACGCGCAGGCCATGCTCGAGTGCGGTGAAGGTCACCTTGCCCATGGTCGGATTCGGCGAGATCGCCCCGGTCGGCGCCAGGCTGGCGGTGGCGCTCGCCTTGCCTCCCAGGGTACCGCAGCCCGCCAGCAGGCTGATGGTGGCCGCAATGGCGAAGGCGGGGACGATGAGGCGACGGGACATGGCTACTCCTTGGTTGTTGAATTGGGTGCAAGTGCCGCAGGGTATACCGGAGCCGCCGCGCCGCCGCAATCGGGCGACTCCGACAACCTGGCTTCCGCCAGCTTGATCAGGCGCGCGAGCGCCGCGTCATGGATCGAATGGCGCCGCAGCTCCAGCAGCGTCTGCTGCGCGTAGTCCAGCGAGCTGCCGTAGCGGCCGACCGCGCTGGCGAAGATATGGCGATAGCGCTCGTCGTCGAGGTTGCCGGTGAAGTTCGGACTGCGCCGCGACAGCGTGAAAGCCAGGGCGCGCACCGAGCCGTGCGGGGTGGTGCAGTCGAGCCACTTGGGGTCGTAGACGCCGGTGGGCATCTCGCGCAGCCACAGCCGGCCCAACGTCTCCAGGCCGTCCGCCGCCGGCACGCGGAACACCATCCCGCGGCAGCTGCCGCCCGAGAGCAGGCCGAACACCAGGCCGGGGTTCTCGACCGTGCCGCGGTTGACGCGGCTCCACATCTTGAGCGCCCGGTGCCAGCCGTGAACCCGCGCCGGGTGCCGCTCGATGAAGCCGAACTCGGGGCGCCAGATCAGCGAGCCGTAGCCGAACAGCCAGAGATCCTGGTGGCCGCCCCATTCCTCGATCACGCGATCGAGCATCGGCTTGGGGTCGCGCAGGGGCTTTGGCATGGGGTCCAGCCCGGGCGGGCCGGGGTTGCCTCCGGGCTGCAACGCAGCCGAGCCTAGAATTTCGCGGTCATGGTTCACCGCACCATTATTTACCGGCCCCTCAGCTACGGAGATCGACCGATGTCAGCTACCGCCGACGACGAGAGCCAGCAGAACTTCATTCTTGCGTTCGTGCTGGGGTTGATCGCCCTGGTGATCCTGTTCGTGATCGGCATCGCGCTCTACAGCCAGAACCACAAGGCGCGCACGGCCACGGCCGCCGCGCCGGCGACGGTCGTGGCGGTGGTGACCGAGACCGTGGCGGTGGTGATCCCCGACGGCGCGAGCATTCGCGTGGAAGGCGGCACGGTGAACTTCTATTTCGCCACCGGCAGCGCCGACCTGGCTCCGCGCGCCGCCGAGGCGCTGGCCGTGGTCATCAAGGGCGTCGAGGGCGGCCGCAAGGCGGTGGTCTCGGGCTTCCACGACACCACCGGCGACCCGGCCCTCAACGAGCAGCTCGCGCAGAAGCGCGCGGAGATGGTGCGGGACGTGCTCACCGGCCTGGGCGTGCCGGCCGCGAAGATCGACCTGCAGAAGCCGGCCGTGACCGCCGGTTCGGGCACCGATGCGCAGGCGCGGCGCGTCGAAGTCAAGCTGGTCGACTAAGGCGACTGCGCCGCGCAGATATAGGCCCGGCGTGTCCGGGCTTTTTCATTCGAGCTTGTTACCATCGCCCTTCGGGCCGCGCGTCCGCTGCGGCCTCCGGCAGAGCGACATACCCATGACCCCACACCCCACCGTCCGCGATGTCACCGAGCGCATCCGTGCGCGCAGCCGTGACCTGCGAAGCGCCTACCTCCAACGCCTCACCGAGATCCGCCAGCGCGACCGCGGCTCCGACCGCATGGGCTGCGCCAACGTGGCGCATGCCGTGGCCGGCATCCCGGCCAGCGACAAGTTCAAGGTGGTGAGCGAGCGCGCCCCCAACATCGGCATCGTCACCGCCTACAACGACATGCTCTCGGCCCACGCGCCGTACCAGGGCTACCCCGACATCGTGAAGCACGAGGCCCGTCGCCTCGGCGCCACCGCGCAGGTGGCGGGTGGCGTGCCGGCGATGTGCGACGGCGTCACCCAGGGCACGCCCGGCATGGAGCTGAGCCTGTTCAGCCGCGACGTGATCGCGATGGGCACGGCCGTGGCGCTGACGCACGACATGTTCGACGCGGCGCTGCTGCTCGGCGTGTGCGATAAGATCGTGCCTGGCCTGCTGATCGGCGCGCTGCACTTCGGGCACCTGCCCACCGTTTTCGTGCCCGCGGGCCCGATGCCCTCGGGCCTGTCGAACAGCGCCAAGGCCAAGGTGCGCGAGCAGGCGGCGCAGGGGCTGGTCGGCCGCCAGGGCCTGCTCGATGCGGAGATGCAGGCCTACCACGCGCAGGGCACCTGCACCTTCTATGGCACCGCCAACAGCAACCAGATGCTGCTGGAGGCGATGGGCCTGCATGTGCCGGGCACCGCCTTCATCCAGCCCGGCGATGTGATGCGCGAGGCGCTCACGCGCGAAGCCGTGCGCACGGTGCTCGGGCGCGCGGCGAAGGAGGCTTACGCCATGCCGCCGATCGGCGAGATGGTGGACGAGCGCTGCATCGTCAACGCCATGGCCGCGCTGCTGGCCACCGGCGGCTCGACCAACCACCTGATCCACTGGGTCGCGGTCGCGCGCTCGGCGGGCATCCTGATCGACTGGAACGACTTCTCCGAGCTCTCCGAGGTGGTGCCGCTGCTGACGCGCGTCTATCCCAACGGCAGCGCCGACGTCAACGAGTTCCAGGCCGCGGGCGGCCCGGGCTTCGTCATCGGCGAACTGCTCGACGCCGGCCTGATGCATGGCGACGTGCTCACGGTGCGTGCCGGCGGCCTGCGCGAGTTCGCGAACATCCCGAGCCTGGACGGCGCGCCGTCCGAGGAACACGTGCTCAAGTGGCACCCCGCCGCGCCCTCGAAGAACGAGGCCGTGGCGCGCCCGGCCTCCGCGCCCTTCAGCGCCACGGGCGGGCTGAAGCTGCTGGCCGGCAACCTGGGCCGCAGCGTGATCAAGGTGTCCTCGGTGCCGGACGACCGGCACGTGATCGAAGCGCCGGCGCGCGTCTTCGACTCGCAAGGCGCGCTGCAGCAGGCCTTCAATGCCGGCGAGCTGGAGCGCGACGTGGTCTGCGTGGTGCGCTGGCAGGGCCCGCAGGCCAACGGCATGCCTGAGCTGCACAAGCTCACGCCGCCGCTGTCGGTGCTGCAGGGCAAGGGCTTCCGCGTGGCGCTGGTGACCGATGGCCGCATGAGCGGCGCCTCGGGCAAGGTGCCGGCCGCGATCCATGTCTCGCCCGAGGCGGCGGCCGGCGGCCCGCTGGCCAAGGTGCGCGACGGCGACCTGATCCGCCTCGATGCCGTGGCCGGCACGCTGGCGGTGCTGCTGCCTGCCGACGAGTGGGCCGAGAGAGAAACCGCGACCATGCCCGACGCGCAGCGCAGCGACAACGGCCACGGCCTGGGTCGCGACCTGTTCGCCGGCATGCGCCGCAATGCTTTGACTGCCGAAGAAGGAGCCTGCACATGGCTGTAGAAACCAAGACCATCACCGCCATCGAGGTGATGCGCGATGCGCCCGTGATCCCCGTGATCGTGCTGCACGACGTCAAGGACGCGGTGCCGCTGGCGCGCGCGCTGGTGGCCGGCGGCATCCGCATGCTCGAGGTGACCTTGCGCACGCGCGAGGCCCTCGAATGCATCGAGATCATCGCCAAGGAAGTCCCCGATGCCGTGCCCGGCGCCGGCACCATCCGCAGCGCGGCCGATGCCCAGGCCTCGGCGCTGGCCGGCGCCAGGTTCGGCGTGAGCCCGGGCTACACCCGTGCCGTGGGCAAGGCCTGCCACGACCTGGGCCTGCCCTTGCTGCCCGGCGTGGCGACCGGCAGCGAGATCATGATGGCGCAGGAAGACGGCTTCACCGAGCTCAAGTTCTTCCCGGCCGTGCAGGCCGGCGGCATCGCCATGCTCAAGGCCTGGCAAGGGCCCTTCGGCGACGTGAAGTTCTGCCCCACGGGCGGCGTCACCGCGGCCAATGCGCACGAGTTCCTGTCGCTCGCCAACGTGGCCTGCGTGGGTGGGTCGTGGATCGTGCCCACCGATGCGATTGCCGCAGGCGACTGGGGCCGCATCGAGGCGCTGGCGCGCGAGGCCAGCCAACTGGCACGATGAACGGCGACTTCGATCCGGGCGAGCTCAAGGTCATCGCCTTCGACGTCTTCGGCACCGTGGTCGACTGGTACAGCGGCATTGCCGACGAGGCCGAGCGCATCGTGCCCGGCGTCGACGGCAGCGCCTTCGCGCTGGCATGGCGCGCCGGCTACCAGCCGGCGATGAAGAGCGTGATGGAGCGGCTGGCGGCGGGCGAGGGCGGCTTCACGCTGCTGGACGAGCTGCACATGGGCATCCTCGAAGGCGTGCTGCGCGACTTCGGCATCGACGAACTCGACAGCGCCCGCAAGCGCGAGCTCAACAAGGCCTGGCACCGGCTGCCGGCCTGGCCCGATGCGGTCGAAGGCCTGGCGCGGCTCAAGCGCAAGTACATCATCTGCACGCTGTCGAACGGCAACATCGGGCTGCTGACCGAGATGGCCAAGAACGCCGGCCTGCCCTGGGACTGCGTGCTGTCGGCCGAGGTCTTCAAGGCCTACAAGCCCGATCCGCGCACCTACCTCGGCGTGGCCGCGGTGTTCGACGTGACGCCCAGCCAGGTCATGCTGGCGGCCGCGCACCACGACGACCTCGCCGCGGCGCGCACCTGCGGCCTGCGCACCGGCTACATCGAGCGGCCGCTGGAGTTCGGGCCGGAGCGGCCCAAGGACGTCTCGCCGCGCGCCGACAACACGCTGCATGCGCGCGACATCGGGGCGCTGGCGGATCTGCTGGGCTGCTGAGGGGCGTCAACGCAGCCCTGCGCCGGCGGCCTCGCTGGCACGCTGGATCAGCTCGATCTTGTACCCGTCCGGATCCGTCACGAACGCGATCACCGTGCTGCCGCCCTTCACCGGCCCGGGCTCGCGCGTGACCTTGCCGCCCGCGTCCCTGATCTTGTCGCAAGCCGCGTAGGCGTCGGGCACGCCCAGCGCGATGTGGCCGTAGGCCGTGCCCAGCTCGTAGCTGTCGGTGCCCCAGTTGTAGGTCAGCTCGATCTCGGCCTGCGCCGGATTGCCCTCGTAGCCGACGAAGGCCAGGCTGTACTTGTACTCGGGGTTCTCGGAGGTTCGCAGCAGCTGCATGCCGAGCACGCGGGTGTAGAAGTCGATCGAGCGCTGCAGGTCGCCGACGCGCAGCATGGTGTGGAGGAGTCGCATGTCGTGGGGTTGGAGAGTTGTCGTGGCTCCGGATTGTCGTGTCAGTTTTGGCCCGCGAGTGTCAGCAGATGCGCCTCGTGCTTCTCCAGGAAGGCGCGCAGCTGCTGCCGGTACTCGGGCGCCACCGCGTCGCGCACGCTGGGGCGCTCCCGCAGTGCCCGCTGCCAGGCCCGCACCCTGGGCGTCTTGTCGAAGACGTGCGAGTCATGCAACGCGTCGAAGAGCTCGAAGTAACGGAACACCGGCGCGAACACCGCGTCGACCAGGCTGAAGCGCTCGCCCGCGAAGAAGGGGCCTGCGCCCAGCGTGGCCTCCACGCGTTCGAACTTGGCGGCCAGGGCCTGGCGCTTCTGCTCGAAGACCTCGGCGTCGCGCGTGGTCTCGTAGCCCCACAGGTCGGCGAGGATCGCGGATCCGAACTCCATCCAGGCGCGGTGCTCGGCACGCTGCAGCGGGTCTTCGGGATGCAGCCGGGGGCCGGGCTGCGTGTCCTCGATGTACTCGCAAATCACGTTGCTCTCGAACAGGATGCTCTCGCCGCCCTCAGGCCGCGGCACGCGCAGCAGTGGCACCTTGCCGAGCGGCGAGATCTTCACGAACCAGTCGGGCTTGTTGGCCAGGTCGATCACGACGCGTTCGAAGGGGACATTCTTCTCGCGCAGGGCGATGGCAGCGCGCTGAACGTAGGGGCACAGCAGGTGGCTGACGAGGGTGAGTGTTGGTTGGGTCATCGTTCGCTTCCGTCTTGGTGGAGGGGTTGGGAAGCGCGATTCTTCCGAGGCTCGAAAACCTTATCTAAAAAAGCTCATCGTCAAAAACGGGCGTTGTGCTAAGTGGTCCAGCGCGTGAGCCGGCCGTTGTGCATCAGGCCGATGTGATCGGCCATCGCCTGCGCCTCTGCCTCGTTGTGCGTGACCAGCACCGCCGTCTGGCCGGCCGCCTTGAGGATCTCGCGCACCTCGACGGTGAGGCGCTCGCGCGTCGCGGCATCGAGGTTGGAAAACGGCTCGTCGAGCAGCAGCAGCGCAGGCGAGGGCGCCAGCGCGCGGGCCAGCGCGATGCGCTGCTGCTGGCCGCCGGAGAGCTCGTGCGGATAGCGTCCGCCGGACTCGGCCAGGCCCACCAGCGCAAGCATCTCGGCCACGCGTGCGCGCTGGTCGGGCTGCGGCAGCCGCCGCAGGCCGAAGCCCACGTTCTGCGCCGCCGTGAGGTGCGGAAACAGTGCGTACTCCTGGAACATCATGCCGACACGCCGCTCCTCGGGCGGCAGGTGGACGCCGGCGGAAGACAGCAGCCGATCGCCCAGGCGGATGGTGCCGGCACGCAGGGGCTCGAAGCCCGCGATCGCGCGCAGCACGGTGGTCTTGCCGCAGCCCGAAGGGCCGAGCAGGCAGCCGATGCGGCCGGCGTCGAGCGAGAGCGAGAAGCCGTCGACGACCGTGTGCAGGCCATGCGCGCCGTCGTAGGCCAGGCGCACGTCGTCGAGCTGCAGGGTGGCGCTCATTCCGGCAAGCCCTCGGCCCGCACGCCCAGCCCGTTGCGCGCCAGCAGCATCACGGGCAGCAGCCCCGCGGCGACGATGGCCAGCGCTGCAATCGCGCCTTCCTCGTAGGTGCCGCGCGCGGCCTCGGCGTAGAGCCAGGTCGCCAGGGTGTCGAAGTTCGCGGGGCGCAGCAGCAGGGTGGCGGGCAGCTCCTTCATCGCATCGACGAAGACCAGCAGCGCGCCGGCCGCGATCGCCGGCCGCAGCAGCGGCAGGTGCACACGGCGCAGCGTGCCGGCGGCGCTTTCGCCGAGGAGGCGCGAGGCCTGTTCGAGGGCCGGCGGGATGCGCGCCAGTCCGGCCTCGATGCCGCCCACCGGCATGGCCAGGAAACGGATCGCGCAGGCAACCACCAGCACGATGCCGGCGCTCATCAAAGGCAGACCTTCCTGGCGCAGCAGGCTGCCGAGCAGGGCGTCGAAACCCAGCGCCGGCGTCAAGAGGCCGATGGCCAGCACCGTGCCCGGCAGCGCGTACCCGAGCGTGGCGGCGCGCGCCTGCCAGCGCGCGGGGTTGATGGTCGAGCCCTGGCTGCGCACCGCCCAGGCCACCACCAGGCCTGCGGCCACGGTGGTCACCGTCACGCCGGCGGCCAGGGCCAGGGTGTTGCCCAGGCTGGCGAGCAAACCGTCGGAGATGCCGCCGCCCAGGCGCAGCCGCTTGGCCGTTTCCCAGAGCAGGTAGAGGGCCGGCGCGACGAAGCCGATCACGACCGGCAGCGCGGCCGCGATGCAGGCGAGCCAGGCGGCAGCGCCGTGCAGGCGGCGCGGCTCGATGGCGCGCATGCGTTGCGCCGAGCCGAAGCGCTGGTGGCGTCGGCCGTGGCGCTCGAGCAGCACAAGCGCCACCACCACGACCAGCATGGCGCAGGCGATCTGCGCGGCGCCCGCGAGGTCGGAGCGCGTGATCCAGGTGGTGTAGACCGCCACCGTCAGCGTCTGGATGCCGAGGAACTCGGAGGCGCCGATGTCGTTGAGCGCTTCCAGCAGCGCGAGGCTCAGGCCCACGGCGAGCGCCGGCCGCGCCAGCGGCAGCGCGACGCGGAAGAAGGCGCCGGCCGCGTTCTCGCCGAGCGTGCGGGCCGCCTCCATCAGGTGGGCGGGCTGGGTCATGAACATGGCGCGCGCGGTCATGTAGACGTAGGGGTAGAGCACGAAGCCGAGCACCAGGATGGCGCCGGGCATCGAGCGCAGGTCCGGCAGCCGGAACTGACGCGGGCTGTCGAAGCCCAGGGCCCAGCGGATCGCGCCCTGCACCGGGCCGATGGGATGCAGCAGGTCGAGGTAGGCGAAGGCCACGATGTAGGTCGGCATGGCCAGCGGCAGCAGCAGCGCCCAGTGCAGCACCCGGCGGCCCGGGAAATCGCAGACCGTGACCAGCCAGGCGCAGCCGGTGCCGATCAGCAGCACCAGCACGCCCACGCCGGCCAGCAGCAGGGCGGTGTTGAGCGCGGCTTGCGGCAGCACGTGCCGGGCGAGGTGCGTCCAGTGCGAGAGGTCGGCGCCGAAGGCCAGCCAGGCCAGGTTGAGCACCGGCGCGAGGACGCCCAGGGCAATGCAGACCGACGCTGCCCGCCAGACCGGTCCGACCGGTCTGAGACCGGTCACTGATCGAAGCCGACCTTGTCCACCAGCGCGCTGGCCTGCTTGCGGTATTTGGCGATCTCGGTGAGGGGCAGCGGGTCGACCTTCAGTTCGCCGATGCTGGAGGCGGTGATCGAGTCGAGCGCCACGCCTTTGCGCACCGGGTACTCGAAGTTGGTCTCGGCATAGAAGGCCTGGGCCGGCTCGGACACCAGGAACTCCATCAGCTTGACCGCGTTGGCGCGCTGCGGCGCGTTCTTCGCGACCGCGGCGCCGCTGACGTTGACGTGCGTGCCGCCGCTCTTCGAGTTGGCGAAGGTCGGGCGGATCACCTTGATGGCCTCGCCCCACTTGCGCGCGTCGCTGCCTTCCTTGGCGCTCTTCATCTGGCCCACGTAGTAGGAGTTGGCCAGGCCGACGTCGCAGATGCCGCCCAGGATGTCGCGCGCCACGTCGCGGTCGCCGCCGGTGGCCTTGCGCGCCAGGTTGGCCTTGACGCCGCGCAGCCACTGCTCGGCCTTGGCCTCGCCGTCGTGCGCGATCAGCGAGGCGACCAGCGCCGTGTTGTAGGGATGCTGGCCGGCGCGGATGCAGACCTTGCCCTTGTACTTGGGATTGGCGAGGTCTTCGTAGCGGAAGGAGGTGAGGGGCAGGCTCTTGTCGGCATAGAGCACGCGCGCGCGCATCGACAACGAGAACCACTGGCCGTCGGCGCCGCGCAGGTTCGCGGGCACGGCGGACTCGAGCGCCGCCGATTTCACCGGCTGCGTGACGCCGCCCTCGACCAGGTCCATCAGGTTGCCGATGTCCACCGTCATCAGCACGTCGGCGGGGGAGCGGGCGCCCTCGGCCTTGACGCGTTCGAGCAGGCCGTCCTTGACGAACACCGTGTTGACCTTGACGCCGGTTTGCGAGCTGAAGGCCGTGAGCAGCGGCTGGATGAGGCCGGGCTCGCGCGTGGTGTAGAGCGTGACTTCCTCGGCGGCAAAGGCCGGTGCGCAGAGCCAGCCGGTGCCGGCAAGGGCGATGCAGGCCAGGGTGCGGGCGCGGCGGGCGCGCGAAACGGTGCTCATGGGGTGGTCCTCCGGGGTCTGGATGTGGTGACAGTGATCGGCGGCCCTCTTGGGCGCTGATACGAATCATTATCAATGTTGCTCCGGGGCGGCGGGCGAATTTCCTTAAGAGGTCGGTGGCGTCTCGCCGGACCGACCTTGCTTCGGCCCCGGACCTGGCTCGCGCGGGCGTCGTCGATCGTTGTTCTGCTGTGCAGCACTGCCCTTTGAGCGAACTGTCATTTCGACCTCCAAAAACTGCTGAGCGGAATAAGATTCCGCAAAACCGCCACTCCAGGCGACACCACAGGATGGAGACATGACGAGCCTTTCTCCCGGCCCCGCCGCCGCGCCCACGCGCATTCATTACCTGCTGGACGGCTGGGTGCACAGCCAGCCCCACGCGCTGGCGCTGAAGGACGCCGAGCTCTCGCTGAGCTACCTCGCCCTGAAGGAGGCCTCGGAATCGGCGGCCCGCCAACTGTCCGAGCTGCAGGTGCGCGCCGGCGACCGCGTGCTGGTGGTGGGCGAGAACTGCGCGGCCATCGGCGTGCTCGTGCTGGCCCTCAGCCGGCTGGACGCCTGGTCGATCGTGGCCAATGCGCGGCTGTCGGAGCGCGAGATCGACACCTTCATCGCGCACGCCGGCGCTCGCCGCGTCATCTACACCTGTCATGTGTCGGCCGATGCGCAGAAGCACGCGCAGCGGCATGGTGCCGTCGCGCAGTCCTGGGACGGGATTGGCACCCTCTGGGTCGGCCCGCTGGCCGGCGAGGTGCAGCCGGAGCCCTGCGCGCCCGAAGCGAAGGACCAGGTGGCGGCGATGATCTACACCTCCGGCACCTCGGGCGCGCCCAAGGGCGTGATGCTCACCCACGCCAACCTGATGTTCGCTGCCGTCAGCGCACGCGACATCCGGCGCCTGGGCCCCGGCGACCTGATCTACGGCGCACTGCCGATGGCCCATGTGGTGGGCCTCTCGACCCAGTTCCTCGGCTGCATCGCGAGCGGGGCGGCGCTGGTGCTGGAGGCGCGCTTCTCGCCGGCCGGCTTGGCGCAGGCGCTGGCGCAGCAGGGCGTGACCGCCTTCACCGGCGTGCCGGCGATGTTCGCCAAGCTGCTGGACTGGGCGCGCGAGAAGGGGCGGGCGCTCGAGGCGCCGGCCTTGCGCTTCGTGTGCGTGGTCGGCTCGCCGCTCACGCCCAGCCTGAAGGCCGGCGTCGAGGCCGCGCTCGGGCTGCCGCTGCACAACGGCTACGGCCTGACCGAGACCGCGCCCACCGTGGCGCAGACCCGCATCGAGGCCCCGCGGCAGGATTGCACCGTCGGCTTCGCGCTGCCCGGCGTGCAGACGCGCATCGTGGAAGCGGCCTCGGGCGCCGAGCGGGCCGCCGGCGAGATCGGCGAGCTGTGGGTGCGCGGGCCCAACCTCATGAAGGGCTACTACCGCAACGAGGCGCTGACGGGCGAGGCGGTCAACGCCGAGGGCTGGTTCAACACCGGCGACATGGCGCGCCGCGACGCCGACGGCGCGCTGCACATCGTGGGCCGCAGCAAGGAGCTGATCATCCGCTCGGGCTTCAACGTCTACCCGGTGGAGGTCGAGCAGGTGCTCAACAGCCATCCGGCGGTGGTGCAGTCGGCCGTGGTGGGGCGCACGGTGGAGCACAACGAGGAGGTGGTCGCCTTCGTCGAGCTGGTGTCGGATGCGCAGCCGGGCGAGGAGGCGATGCGCCAGTACCTGCGCGAGCGGCTGTCGCCCTACAAGGTGCCGAGCGAGATCCGCTTTCTCGCCCAGCTGCCGGCCGCACCCACCGGAAAGATTCTGAAGAGCGAACTGAAGACCCTGGCCGCCCTGCCGGGCCGCATTGCAAGCTGAAACCCGAGGACTCCCATGGCACTGCCCGCATTCCTGAAAGACAAGCTCTCGCTGCCGCTGATCGGCTCGCCGCTGTTCATCATCTCCAACCCCGATCTCGTCCTGGCCCAGTGCCTGGCCGGCGTGGTGGGTTCCTTCCCGGCCCTCAACGCGCGGCCGAAGGAACTGCTGGACGAATGGCTCGCGCACATCACGACGACGCTGGACGCGGCCCGCGAGGCCGAGCCCGCGCGCCGCATCGCGCCTTTCGCGGTCAACCAGATCATCCATCCGTCCAACGACCGGCTCGACCACGACATGGACCTGTGCGTGAAGCACCGCGTGCCGATCATCATCACCAGCCTGTCGGCGCCGACCGACTACGTCGCGCCGGTGCATGCCTACGGCGGCCTCGTCTTCCACGACGTCACCAATGTCAAGCATGCGCAGAAGGCGCTGGCGGCCGGCGTCGACGGGCTGATCCTGGTGTGCGCGGGGGCGGGCGGCCATGCCGGCACGATGAGCCCCTTCGCTCTGGTGGCCGAGGTGCGGCGCTTCTTCGACGGGCCGATCGCGCTGTCGGGCTCGATCACCTCGGGCGCGCACGTGGCCGCAGCGCTGGCGATGGGTGCCGACCTGGCCTACGTCGGCACGCGCTTCATCGCCACGCCCGAGGCCAATGCGCAGGAGGCCTACAAGCAGATGATCGTCGACAGCGCCGCGTCCGAGGTGACCTACACGCCGCTCTTCACCGGCGTGCACGGCAACTACCTGACGCGCAGCATCGCGGCTGCCGGACTCGACCCGGCGCAGCTGCCGACGGCCGACAAGTCATCGATGAACTTCGGCAATACGCGCGTCAAGCCCTGGAAGGATGTCTGGGGCGCGGGGCAGGGCGTGGGCAACATCGACGAAGTGCTGCCCACCGCAGAGCTGGTGCGGCGCATGACGCGCGAGTACCGAGGCGCACTGGCGCAGCTGGCAGCCTGAGCGCACGATTTTCGAAATCACCAAGGAGACTGAATCATGAGCGACAAGAAAGCCATCCTCGTCATCGGCGCCGGCGACGCCACGGGCGGCGCCATTGCGCGCCGCTTCGCGCGCGAGGGCTACATCGCCTGCGTCACGCGGCGCCAGGCCGACAAGCTGCGGCCGCTGGTCGACCAGATCAAGGCCGAGGGCGGCCAGGCGCACGGCTTCGGCAGCGATGCACGCAAGGAGGAGGAGATGGTCGCCCTGGTCGAGCAGATCGAGCGCGAGATCGCGCCGATCGAGGTGGCGGTCTTCAACATCGGCGCCAACGTGCGCTTCGGCATCACCGAGACCACTGCCCGCGTGTATCACAAGGTGTGGGAGATGGCCTGCTTCGGCGGCTTCCTGATGGGGCGCGAGGTCGCCAAGGCGATGCTGCCGCGCGGCCGCGGCACCATCATCTTCACCGGCGCCACCGCCAGCCTGCGCGGCCGCGACGGCTACGCCGCCTTCTCGGGCGCCAAGCATGCGCTGCGCGCGCTGGCGCAGAGCATGGCGCGCGAGCTGTGGCCCAAGGGCATTCACGTGGCGCATCCGGTGATCGACGGCGCCATCGACACCGAGTTCATCCGCACGACTTTCCCCGAGCGCTACGCGCTGAAGGAGCAGGACGGCATCCTGCAGCCCGAAAGCATCGCCGACGCCTACTGGCAGATCCACATGCAGCCGCGCAACGCGTGGACGCACGAGACCGAGCTGCGCCCCTGGTTGGAAAGCTGGTGAGAAGAACGAACAAGGAGCAGCGCCATGACAGTCTCCGTCCAGTTTCTGTTCGACTTCGGCAGCCCCAATGCCTACATGTGCCACCGCGTGATTCCCGCGATCGAGGCACGCACCGGCGTGGCCTTCGAGCACGTCCCCGTCCTGCTCGGCGGGATCTTCAAGCTCAGCGGCAACCGCTCCCCGGCCGAGGCCTTCGCGGGCATTCCGAACAAGCGCGCCTACGACCAGCTGGAGATCAAGCGCTTCGTCGCGAAGCACCAGCTCGATCGATACCGGCACAACCCCTTCTGGCCGGTCAACACCCTGCAGATCATGCGCGGCGCGGTGGCAGCGCAGAAGCAGGGCTGCTTCGAGCGCTATGTCGAGGCCGTCTACGTGGCCATGTGGGAGGAGGGCCGCAACATGGAGGACCCGGAGGTCATCGTGCAAACGCTGAACGAAGCGGGCCTCGACGGCCAGCGCCTCTACGCCGGCACGCAGGACCCGGAGGTGAAGAGCCTCCTCCTGGCCAACACGCAGGCCGCCTTCGAGCGCGGCGCCTTCGGCTCGCCGACCTTCTTCGTCGGCGGCGAGATCTTCTTCGGCAAGGACCGGCTGCGCGAGGTCGAGGAAGAGATCGTGCGGCAGGGCGCCGCCGCCTAACTTCATAGGAGCCTTCATGAACAGACGTGAGCTCATGCGAGCCATGGGCGCGCTCGCCCTCGCACATCCCGCGGCCGCGACGACGGCCTTCGCGGAGGAAGATCCCGCGGCCTATCCCTCGCGCCCGATCCGCGTGCTGATCGGCTTCGCGCCCGGCGGCTCGACCGACACGCCGATGCGCGTTTTGGCCGAGGCCGTCTCGAAGATCCTCAGGCAGCCGGTGGTGATCGAGAACAAGCCCGGCGCTGCCGGCGTAATTCCCACGCAGCTGCTGCAGGCCGCGGCGCCCGATGGCTACGCGCTGGCCATCGCGCCGGCGGGCGTCTACCGGCTGCCCTACACCACCGATATCAAGTGGAACCCGGCCACCGATCTCGGCTACGTGATCGGCCTCAGCGGCTATGCCTTCGGCACCGTGGTGCCGGCCTCCTCGCCGATCCGCAGCCTGGCCGACTACATTGCCTACGCCAAGGCGAACCCGGAGCTGCTGACCTACAGCAGCCCCGGCGTCGGCACCACCAACCACCTGACGATGGAGCAGTTCTCGCGCGCCGCCGGGGTGAAGCTCAACCATGTGCCTTACAAGGGCTCGGCCGAGTCGCTGCAGGCCTTGCTGGCCGGCCATGTGCAGTCGGCCGCCGAGACCTCGGCGTATGTGCCCTACGTCGAGAGCGGCAAGCTGCGCCTGCTGGCGGTATGGAGCGACAAGCGCATGGCGCGCTTTCCGAAGGTGCCGACGCTGAAGGAGCTGGGCATCGACATCGTCCAGACCTCGCCCTGGGGCCTGGTGGCGCCCAAGGGCACGCCTGCCAAGGTGCGGGCGCGCCTGCACGACGCCTTCAAGCAGGCCATGGAAATGCCGGCCTTCAAGGAAGCGCTGGCGCGCTTCGACATGGAACCCGACTACCGCGACCCGGTGCAGTACCAGCGCTTCGCGGTCGAGTCGATGAAGCGAGAGAAAGACATCCTCGAGACCCTCGGGCTGAGCCGCAAGTAGACGGCGAGCGCCCATCCAGAAGGAGACAAGCATGAAGACGACACGACGATTTCTGGCAGTCGCGGCCCTCGCGGCGCTGCATACGCTCGGCGCTCCCGCGGCCTGGGCACAGGACGCGGCAAGCTTCCCCACGCGGCCCATCAAGATCATGCTCGGCTTCCCGCCGGGCGGTTCCACCGATTCGCCGATGCGCGTGCTGGCGGAGGACGCCTCGAAGATCCTCAAGCAGCCCGTCGTGATCGAGAACAAGCCGGGCGCGGCGGGCCTGATGCCGGCCCAGCTGCTGCAGGGCGCGCAGCCCGACGGCTACACGGTCGGCGTGATCCCGGCCAACCTGTTCCGCCTGCCCTACACCGGCACCATGAACTGGAACCCGGCCACCGACCTGCGCTACGTGATCGGCCTGACCTCCTTCGTCTACGGCATCGTGGTGCCGGCGGCTTCGCCGATCAAGAGCATGGACGACTACGTGGCCTACGCGAAGGCGCATCCCGGCGAGCTGACCTATGCCACGCCCGGCGCCTACCTCGCGCAGCACCTGGCGATGGAGCAGGTCGCGCGCATCAAGAACATCCAGCTGAGCCACGTGCCCTACAAGGGCACGGCCGAGTCGCTGCAGGCGGTGGTGGGCGCGCACGTGATGTCGGCGGCCGAGACCTCGGGCTGGGGGCCCTATGTGGAAAGCGGCAAGCTGCGCCTCCTGGTCACCTTCGGCGAGAAGCGCATGAGCCGCTTCCCGGACGTGCCGACCCTGAAGGAAGCCGGCATCGACATCCCGCCGCCTTCCGCCGCCTGGGGGCTGGCGGTGCCGAAGAACACGCCGCCGGCGGTGGTGGCCAAGCTGCACGACGCCTTCAAGCAGGCGATGGAACAGCCGGGCTTTCGCAACGCGCTGGCGCAGTACTACATGGAGCCGGTCTACATGAGCCCGGCGCGCTACCAGCAGTTCGCGGCCGAGTCGACGCAGCGCGAGAAGCAGATGCTCGACGCCATCGGCTTCGTTCGGGAGAAGTAGGCAACGCCTAGCGCCGCGCGCCCAGCCCCTGCTCGATCTCGCGCACCATCGCGATAAGCTGGGGTCGCACCTCGTCGAGCAGCGTGTCGCGCGACATCGACTGCGCCGGCCCCGCCGCATTGATCACCATCAGCGGCAGCCCGCCGCCCGGCTGGAAGGGCACGGCGATGCCGTTGATCTCCTTCTGCCACTCGCCGAAGGAGCCGACGCAACCGCTCTCGGCCAGGTCGGCGCAGGCCTGGCGCAGGCCCTTCTCGATGCGCGGCCAGGCGATCGGGTCGAGCGCCTGGATGCGTTCCTCCAGCGCCAGCCGCACGTTCTCCGGCGCGGCCGCCAGGTAGGCGCGGCCCATCGCGGTGGTGGCCAGCGGGATGCGTGCGCCGATGTCCAGCCGCAGCGTCACGATCGAATGGCCGCGGCAGTTCTCGATGTAGAGCATCGACATCTCGTCGCGCAGGCCGAGCGAGACCTGCGTGCCGGTGTCGATCGCTAGCTGCTGCATCAGCGGGCGGCTCATCTCCTTGACGTCCAGCCGCGCCAGCGTGGTGCCGCCGAGCATCAGCGTGGCCATGCCGAGGCGGTAGCGGCCCGACTCCTCGACGTGATGCAGGTAGCCCAAGCGGGTCAGCGTGTAGGTCAGGCGCGTGACGGTGGACTTGGGCAGCCTGCAGCGCTCCGCGAGCTCCTGGTTGCCGAGCCGCTCCTCGCCGGACTTGAAGCTGCGCAGCACGTCGAGGCCGCGCGCCAGGGCGGTGACGAAATGGCGGTCTTCACGGCCCTTGTCCAGCACGTCCGGATCGAAGGAGGCGGGGGAATTCTTCATGACGGTCTCCTGCGTTCTGCACAGCGGTATCGATCTGGGCGCCGCGACGCATTGGGGCCTATGAAGCCCTGTCGCCGAATCCACAATTGCAGAATTATGAACCGCACTGCAAAACAAATGCAGTGCTCTTTGCAGGAGACAGACCATGGAGCAAACCATCGCCACCGGCGCCCACAACTTCGCTTCGATCGAGCGCGTCGTCTTCGGCCAGCCGGCGGCCGGTGTGATCGCGGCCGAGGCCACGCGGCTGGGCAGCCGGCGGGTCTTCATCGTCGCAAGCCGCACGCTGCGCACGCAGACCGGCGTCATCCGCGCGATCGAGGAGGCGCTGGGCGAGCGGCACGCCGCCACCTTCGACGGCATCCCGCAGCACACCACCCGCAGCGGGGTCGCACGTGCCACGGCCGCGGCGCTGGCGGCGGAGGCCGACCTGGTGGTGGCGGTGGGTGGCGGCTCCGTCATCGACGCCTCCAAGATGGTGCTGCTGTGCATGCGCCACGGCATGACCGACGAGCACCTGGAGGCGCTCGACCGCTTCGAGGTGAAGCTGGGGGACGATGGCAAGCCCGTGCGGCCCGTCTTCGACGGCCCCGCGCTGCGCATGATCGCGGTGCCCAGCACGCTCAACGGCGGCGAGTTCAACGGCGGCTGCCTGGTGACCGACGAGCGCCGCAAGCTCAAGCAGACCTTCTTCCACCCGCTCATGATGCCGCGCACCGTCGTGCTCGATCCGGCCTTGACGCTGCACACGCCCGAGTCGCTGTGGCTGGGCTCGGCCACGCGCGCGCTCGACCATGCCATCGAGGCGCTGCTGTCCACGACGCCCACGCCGCTGGCCGACGCGGTGGTGCTCGACGGCATCGCGCGCATGGCGCGTGCGCTGCCGGCGTGGCGGGCCGAGCCGGCCAGCCTGGCCGCGCGCGCCGAATGCCAGGTGGCGAGCTGGCTCTGTTCCTACGGCCTGTCCAGCCGCGGCCCCGGGGGCGGCGTGATGATGGGCCCGAGCCATGCCATCGGCCATGTGCTGGGCGGCAGCTGCGGCGTGCCGCACTACTACTGCACGCCGGTGATGATGCCGGCGATCCTGCGCTGGTCGGAGCCCGCGACCGCGGCGCGCCAGCGTCAGCTGGCCCAGGCGCTGGGCCGGCCCGGGCTGCCTGCGGCCGAGGCCTTTGCCGAGCTCGTGAAGACGCTGGGCCTGCCCGCGACGCTGCGCGACGTCGGCGTCGATGAAAGCCAGTTCGAGATGATCGCGCGCACCAGCATGCGCGAGCTCTTCATCCACGGCAACGCGCGCAAGATCTCCGGGCCGGGCGAGGTGCTGGAGATCCTGCGGCTGGCGGCCTGAGCCTCTTTAGCGCTTCGCCTCGAACACCAGGCAGGTCGTGGTGGCATGCGCGTACAGCGTGCCGTCGGGCCCGAAGAGGCGCGCCTCGGCCGTCGCGAGCTGGCGGCCGCAATGGATCACCTTGCCTTCGGCGCGCACCCGCGGCACCTTGGGCGTGACGGCCTTGACGTAGTTCACGCTCAGCTCGGCCGTGGTGTAGGCGCGGCCCGGCGGCATCATCGTGTGCACCGAGCAGCCCAGCGACGAGTCGAGCAGGGTGGCGACCCAGCCGCCATGGATGGTGCCCAGCGGGTTCAGGTGCTGCGGCAGCGGCGTCCCCTGGAACACCGCGACGCCGGGGCTCACCGAGAGGATCGTGAAGTCCAGCGTCTTGGCGATGGCGGCGTAGGGGATGTCGCCGCGCAGCATGGCCTGCATGAGCTCGAGCCCGCTCTTGCCTTCGACCTGCTCGGGGCTGGCCAGGCCGGGACCGGGGCCGGCCTCCAAGCGCGCGAGGATCTCGCGCTCTTCGGCAAGCCAGGCTTCAAGGGTGGTGTTCTGCGTCAAGGTCTTTCTCCGACATAAAGGTTGCATATGCAACGGTTGTAGCTACAATCTTCGACCATGGATGCTATCGCAAAGCCGCAGGGCTGTACCAGTTTCAGGCTGCGCCGCCTGACCCGCATGGTCTCTCGGCACTACGACGCGCACGTCGCCGCGGCCGGCCTCAAGACCACGCAGTACTCGCTGCTCTCGCACGTGCAGAGCCTGGGCCCACTGCGGCCGGTCGACCTGGCGCAGGCGATGAACGTCGAGGCCTCCACGCTGACGCGCAACCTCAAGCCCATGCTGGCCGCCGGCTGGCTGACCCAGACCGAGGGGCCCGATGCGCGCAGCCGCCTGATCGCCATCACCGAGGCCGGCCGCGTCAAGCGCGCCGAGGCCCAGCGCCTGTGGCGCACCGCGCAAGTGGGGCTGAACGAGATGCTCGGCGTCGAGCGCGTCGCGGCCCTGCACCTGCTGATCGACGAGAGCATTGCGCTGCTGCAGCGCGCCGGATTGAAAGACGAGGAAGGCAACGATGAGTGACTCCAATCCCACGCCCGCCGCGAGCGCGGGCAGCCCCGCCGTGCGCCACTACGCGCTGTGGCTGGTGCTGCTGGCCACGGCCGGCACCTTCGCGCTCACCATGGGCGTGCGCCAGACCATGGGCCTGTTCCTGTCGGCGGTGAACACCTCGACCGGTCTGGGCGTCGCCAGCATCAGCCTGGCCTTCGCTTTCGGCCAGCTCTGGTGGGGGCTCACGCAGCCCTTCGCCGGCGCGGTGGCCGATCGCATCGGCACCGGCCGCGTCATCTTCATCGGCGTGCTGCTGGTGGCGCTGGGCACCATCATCACGCCGCTCATGACCACCACCGCCGGCCTGATCTTCGCGATCGGCGTGCTGGCCGCGGGCGGTGCCGGCATGGCCGGGCCCTCGGTGCTGATGGGGGCCACAGCGCGGCTGGTGTCGCCCGCGCAGCGCGGGCTGGCCACCGGCATCGTGAACGCGGGCGGCTCCTTCGGCCAGTTCGCGATGGCGCCGATCGCCATCGGCCTCACCACGGCCTACGGGTGGGCCAACGCGATGCAGGTGCTGGGCTTCCTGATCCTGCTGGCGCTGCCGGCGGTCTTCGTGCTCAAGGGCAATTCCAACGCGCTCGCCGCGGCCTCGGGCACCAAGCGCCTGAGCGCGCGCGAAGCCGTCGGGCAAGCGCTGGCGCTGCCGGGCTTCCGCCTGCTGAGCCTGGGCTTCTTCGTCTGCGGCTTCCACGTCGCATTTCTCGCGACCCACCTGCCGGGCGTGGTGGCGGCGTGTGGCCTGCCGCCGGAAGTGGGTGGCTGGTCGCTCGCGATGATCGGCCTCTTCAACATCGTCGGCAGCCTCGCGATGGGCTGGGCGGTGGGGCGCTGGCGCATGAAGTCGCTGCTTGCGTTGCTCTACGCAACGCGCGGCCTGGCCGTGCTCATCTTCCTGCTGGCGCCGAAGACGACGCTGGTCATGCTGCTCTTCGCGGCCGTGATGGGCGTGACCTTCCTCTCGACCGTGCCTCCGACCGTGGGCCTGGTGGCCAAGATGTTCGGCCCCGCCAACATGGCGATGCTGTTCGGCATCGTGATGCTGGCGCACCAGGTGGGCGGCTTCCTCGGCGCCTATCTGGGCGGCACCATCTTCGAGGCCACCGGCAGCTACGACTGGGTCTGGTACATCGACATCGTGCTGGCGGCCGGCGCTGCGCTGGTCAACCTGCCGATCCGCGAGGCACACCTGCCATCGCGTGCTGCCAAGGCGGCGGCCTGAGCGCCGGGCGGCCATGACGACCGTCGATGCGCGCGCGCGCCTGCTGCTGGAGGCGCCGATCGCGCCCACGCTGCTGCGCCTGGCCCTGCCCAACGTGCTGGTGATGATCGCGCAGGCCGCGGTCGGCCTCATCGAAACCTACTTCGTCGGTAAGCTGGGCACCGATGCGCTGGCCGGCATGGCGCTTGTGTTCCCGATCGTCATGCTGATGCAGATGACCTCGGCCGGCGCCGTCGGCGGCGGCATCGCTTCTTCCATTGCGCGCGCCCTCGGCGCCAAGCGACGCGAGGATGCCAACGCGCTGGTGCTGCACGCGATGCTGGTCGCGCTGGGCTTCGGCCTGGTCTTCAGCGCCGTGCTGCTCGTCGGCGGTCGCGCGCTCTATGCGCGCATGGGCGGCGAGGGGGCTTCGCTGGAAGCGGCCGTGACCTACTCGCACTGGGTGTTCGCGGGCGCGGTGCTGGTGTGGCTCTTCAATTCGCTGGCGGCGGTGATTCGCGGCACCGGCAACATGGCGGTGCCGGCCAGGGTGACGGTGGGGGGCGTGTTCTTTCTCGTGCCCGTGTCGCCGGTGCTGATCTTCGGCTGGGGCCCGATCCCGGCGCTCGGCATCGCGGGCGGCGCAATTGCGCTGCTGCTTTATTACCTCGTGGGGTCGCTGGCGCTGCTGGCCTATTTGCGTTCGAGCGCCAGCTACCTGAAGCTCTCGTTCGCGGGCGTGCGCCTGCGCTGGCCGCTGTTCCGCGACATCCTGCGCGTGGGACTGATTTCCTCGATCGCCACCGTCTGCGTCAACCTCTCGATCGCGGTTGCCACCGCGCTGACGGGCCAGTTCGGCGCCGGCGCGATCGCAGGCTACGGCACCGGCTCGCGCCTCGAGTACTTGCTGGTGCCGCTGGTCTTCGGCTTCGGCGCGCCGCTGCTGGCGATGGTCGGCACCTGCATCGGCGCCGGCCAGCGCGAGCGCGCATTGCGGGCCACCTGGGTCGGCGTGGTCATGGCCTTCGCGATGGCCGAGGCCGTGGGCCTGGCGGCCGCGCTGTTCCCGCGCCCCTGGTTGATGCTCTTCGGCAATGACCCAGCGATGCTCGACGCCGGCACGCAGTACTTGCGCGCCGTGGGGCCCTTCTATGGCTTCTTCGGTGTCGGCCTGGTGCTGTACTTCGCCTCGCAGGGCGCGGGGCGGCTCCTGTGGCCGGTGCTGGGCAATGTGGCGCGGCTGGCAGTCGCCGCGCTCGGCGGCTGGCTGGCGCTGCGCTGGAGCGGCGAGCTGGTGCACGTCTTCATGGCCCAGGCCGTGGCGCTGGTGGTCTACGGAGTCGTCATCGCCGGGGCCATCGCGGGCGGTTCCTGGTTCGGGCCGGTGGGCTGGCCGCGCAGCACGACCGGGCTGCTACGGCGGGTCGGGGCCTCCTGATTTCCTCCGTTATCCCCTCTCATTCTTTTGGAGTTTCTACATGCAGATCAAGGACGCTGTCGTTTTCATTACCGGCGCCAACCGAGGCCTGGGCCTGGCCTATGCGAAGGCGGCCCTGGCGGCCGGCGCGAAGAAGGTCTATGCGGCGGCACGCGACCCGAAGTCCATCGCGCTCGAAGGCGTGGTGCCCGTTGCGCTCGACGTCACACAGCCGGCGCAGATCGAAGCCGCCGCGCAGGCCTGCGGCGACGTCACGCTGCTCATCAACAACGCCGGCATCTCGCGCGGTTCGGGGCTGCTCTCGGAGGGCGCGCTGGAAGCGGCGCGGGCCGAGTTCGGCACCAACTTCTTCGGCCTCTGGGCCGTGAGCCGCGCCTTCGCGCCAGTCCTGGCGAAGAACGGCGGCGGCGCCCTCGTCAACGTGCTGTCGGCGCTGAGCTGGATCAGCTTCCCCTCCGTGGCCACCTACAGCGCCTCGAAGTCGGCCGCCTGGTCGCTGAGCAACGGCCTGCGCAACGAGCTCGCTGCGCAGAGCACGCAGGTCGTCAGCGTGCATGTGGGGTACATGGATACCGACATGGCGAGCCATGTGCCGGGCGACAAGACCTCGCCCGACGATGTGGCGCGTCAGACGCTGGCCGCGGTGGAAGCGGGCGAGCCGGAGGTGCTGGCGGATGCGACGGCTCGGCAGGTGAAGCAGGGCTTTGTCGCGACGCCACCGGCCTACGCTGCGGCGCGCTGAAGAAGAGGGCGCTCGGTACGCGGCGCGGGCAGCAGCCGGCGCAGCGCCTCGAAGAACAGATCGGACTGCTCGCGCTCACCCTGGATCTGTGCCGCCACCTGCGCGGCCAGCTTCGCATCGACCGGTGCGAGCGGCCGTCCGGTGGATTGCGCGATCACCTGGTGCAGGCAAGCGCGCTCGAGGTAGTAGAGGTCGTCGTAGGCATGCGCGATGTTCGTGCCGGCCACGATCACGCCGTGGTTGGCCAGGAAGCCGATGTCCTTGCCCGCCATCGCGTGCGCGATGCGCTCGCCCTCGCGGTCGTCCAGCGCCAGGCCGTTGTAGGTCGCGTCGATCGCGATGCGGTCCACGAAGCGCATCGCGTTCTGGCTCAGCGTCGGGTCGAGTGCGCGATCGGTCGTGAGTGTCAGCGCGGTCGCGTAGGGCATGTGGCAGTGGAGCACCACCGCGCGGCCGGTCACGCGGTGCACCGCGCCGTGGATGAAGAGGGCGGTGGGCTCGACGCGGTGGCGCCCGGCCAGCACCTCGCCATGCACGTCGATCAGCACGATGTCCTCGGGGCCGATCTCGCTCCAGTGCAGGCCGCGCGGGTTGATCAGGTAGCGGTCCTGTGCGCCGGGCAGGGCGACGCTGAAATGGTTGCACACGCCTTCGGAGAGGCCGTGGTGCGCGGCGGCGCGCAGCGCCAAGGCGAGGTCTTCGCGCAAGGTGCGGATGGCGGGGCTGGCGTACTCGGCTTCAGGACTCATATCCGCAGGCTCCCATTGAAGGCCGCCACGAACTCCATCGCCGCCTCGCGCACCGCGGCCGCGCTCTTGCCCGGCTTGTAGAGCGCCGAGCCGATGCCGAAGCCGGCCGCGCCGGCCTGGCGCCAGGCCTGCATGCCGGCCGGCGTGATGCCGCCCACGGGCAGCAGCGGCGTGCCCGGCGGCAGCACCGCGAGCAGGGCCTTGACGACCGCCGGCGAGGCCATCTCGGCCGGGAAGAGCTTGAGCCCGGCGGCGCCGGCCGCGAGGGCGCCGAAGGCCTCGGTGGGCGTCATCACGCCAGGCAGGCTCACCAGCCCGAGGCGCGCCGCTTCCGCCAGCACCTCGGGGTTGAAGTTGGGCGCGACGATCAGCTGCCCGCCGGCGGCATGCACCTCGCGCACCTGCTGCGCGTCGAGCACCGTGCCGGCGCCCACCAGCGCGCCGGGGAAGCGCTCGCGCAGCAGCGCAATGCTCTTGAGCGGCTCGGGCGAGTTGAGCGGCACCTCGAGCAGCCGGAAGCCGGCGCCGACGATGGCGTCGCCGATCTCCGGCGCTTCGGCCGGATTCAGGCCGCGCAGGATGGCCACCAGCGGCAGCTGCTGCAGGGCGGTGGAAAACTGCTCGTAGGGAGGCGTCATGACCTTGCCTTGTTCGAGAGATGAATAGCCGCCAGCGCATGCAGGCCGGCCCAGGTGGCTTCGGCGCCCAGCGTGCGCGCGGTGTTGCCGGAGATCTCCAGCGCCAGCAGGTAGCGCTGGGTCAGCGCGGGGCTGCCGATCAGCACCAGGTCGCCGGCGTGGATGGACTGGGTGCGCAGCTCCTCGCCGATCAGCAGCCCGGACAGATAGCTCGCCAGCTCGCCGGCCGGCATGCGGTCGAACAGCGCCAGCGTGCGTGCGCCGAAAGCGTTGTGCAGCAGGCCCTGGCCGTTGTCGGCCTGCGTTACGCCTTCGAGAAAGGCGACTTCGTCCAGCGGCGCCTGCGCGTCCAGCGTGCGCGCCAGGATCGAGTGCTGGCTCAGCAGCGCGTAGAACTCGCCCGTCATGAAGGTGCGGAAACCGGTTACGCGGCCGCGCTTGACCGTGACCCACTTGTTGTGCGTGCCGGGCAGCACGAACAGGCCGTCGGACAGGCCGGCCAGCGCCATGGCGCCGAAGATCTGCACCTCCTCGCCGCGCATCACGTCGGGCACGCCGTCGTGCATGTCGCTCATGCCGGGCACGACCGCAATGCGGCCCGGCTCGATCTCGACGATGGCATTGCCCACCTCGACCCGGCCCGAGGGGCAGGGGCAGTAGGGCACCTCGACCCAGCCCTGCTTGCTGCCGGCCATGCCCGAGATCAGACAGAAGCTGCCGGTGGGGCGCATCCAGTCGCCGAACAGCTCCTCGAAGAGCGCAGAAAAGCCGCCCGGCGGCACCGTGAGGATGCCGCGCGGGTGGCTGCGTTCCTCGAGCACATGCCCCTTGCCGTCGAGCAATGCGCCGCGCAAGGAGCTGGTGCCCCAGTCGATGGCGATCAGATGCATACCGGACCGTTGAAAGCGAGAGTTGAGCCTAGTGATTGTCCCTGGGAACGAAGGAACCGCGCTTGCCGCGCAGGAATCCGAAATCGGCCCCCTGGTCGGCCTGCAGCACATTGTCCACGTAGAGCTTCCAGTAGCCAGAGTCCAGCGCCGGCTTCGGCGGCGTCCATTGCGCGCGGCGGCGCGCCAGCTCCTCGTCGCTCACGTGCAGGTGCAGCAGGCGCTTCGGCACGTCGAGCTCGACGATGTCGCCGTCCTGCACCAGCGCCAGCGGTCCGCCGGCCGCTGCCTCGGGCGCGGTGTGCAGCACCACGGTGCCGTAGGCGGTGCCGCTCATGCGGGCATCGCTGATGCGCACCATGTCGGTGATGCCCTTGCGCAACACCTTGGGCGGCAGCGGCATGTTGCCGGCCTCGGACATGCCGGGGTAGCCTTTGGGGCCGCAGTTCTTGAGCACCATGATGCAGTGCTCGTCGATGTCCAGCGCCTCGTCGTCGATGCGCTTGTGCAGATCGTCCGCGTTCTCGAAGACCACCGCGCGGCCCTTGTGCACCAGCAGCTCGGGCGTCGCAGCGCTGGGCTTGATGATGGCGCCGTTGGGCGCGAGGTTGCCGCGCAGCACGCAGATGCCGGCCTTGTCCTTGAAGGGGCTGGCCAGGGGCTGGATCACCTGCGGGTTGTAGTTCTCGGCATCCTTGACGTTGTCCCAGACGCTCTGGCCGGTGGAGGTGACGATGTCCCTGTGCAGGTGTTGCGCGATCTCCTTCATCACTACCGGCAGCCCGCCCGCGTAGCAGAAGTCTTCCATCAGGTACTGCCCCGAGGGCTGCAGGTTGACCAGGCAGGGCAGATCGGAGGCCAGCCGGTCGAAGTCGTCGAGCGTGAGCTCCACGCCGATGCGCCCCGCGATCGCGAGCAGGTGGATCACCAGGTTGGTCGAGCCGCCGATCGCCGCGTTGACCTTGATCGCGTTCTCGATCGCCTCGCGGGTGAGGATCTTCGACATCAGCAGGTCCTCATGCACCATGTCGACGATGCGCCGCCCGGCCATGCGCGCCAGCACGTTGCGCCGGCCGTCCACCGCGGGGTAGGCCGCATTGCCCGGCAGGCCGATGCCCAGCGACTCGACCATGCTGGCCATGGTGCTGGCCGTGCCCATGGTCATGCAGTGGCCGTGGCTGCGGTGCATGCAGCTCTCGGCCTCGAAGAACTCCTGCAGCTTCAGCGTGCCGGCGCGCACCTGCTCGCTCATCTGCCAGACGCCGGTGCCCGAGCCGAGCTCCTGCCCGCGCCACTTGCCCGAGAGCATCGGGCCGCCGGAGACGCCGATGGTGGGCAGGTCCACGCTGGCGGCGCCCATCATCAGCGCGGGGGTGGTCTTGTCGCAGCCCATCAGCAGCACAACGCCGTCGATCGGGTTGGCGCGGATGCTCTCTTCCACGTCCATGCTGGCGAGGTTGCGATACAGCATGGCGGTGGGGCGCAGCAGCGTTTCGCCCAGCGACATCACCGGAAACTCGAGCGGAAAGCCGCCGGCCTCGTAGACGCCGATCTTCACCTGCTCGGCCAGCGTGCGGAAGTGCGAGTTGCAGGGCGTGAGCTCGCTGAAGGTGTTGCAGATGCCGATGACCGGACGCCCGTCGAACTGGTCGTGCGGCACGCCCTTGCCCTTGACCCAACTGCGGTAAATGAAGCCGTCGCGGTCGTTGCGGCCGAACCATTGCTGGCTGCGCAGTTCGTGGGTGGGCTTGCGGCGTGGACTGCTCATCGTGTTGTCTCCGGCGGGGTGCCAATCGAGGCCTCGGCGAATCAGGGTTTGTCCTGCCGGACCGTTATTTCAATCATCATATGATAAGCCGCAAGAGGCAAACACAAGCAGGGTTTTCGAGCGGACTTGCCGCCGAAAGCCCACCCCCAGCAGGAGACAAGGCAGTGCCCCATTCGTTGAACGACGCACGTCCCGAGGTGCTGGTGGTCGCACCGCTGATGCCCTTCCTGATGGAGGCGTTGCAACGCGAGTACGTCGTGCACGACCGCATCCACATGAACGACCCGGACGCCTTCGCCGCCGCCGCCCCGCGCATCCGTGCCGTGGTCGCGAACGGCGAGGCCAAGGTGCCGCGCACGCTGATGGAGCGCCTGCCGGCGCTCGAAATGATCTCGGTGTTCGGCGTCGGCTACGACGGCGTCGACGTGCCCGCGGCGCACGAGCGCGGCGTGCCCGTCACCAACACGCCGGAGGTACTGAACGACGACGTGGCCGATCTCGCCATCGGCCTGCTGCTGTCGATCGCGCGCCGCATCCCGCAGGCCGATCGCTTCGTGCGCGACGGGCAGTGGCCGCAGGGCCCGTTCCCGCTGAGCCGCAAGGTTTCGGGCGCCCGGCTGGGCGTGGTCGGCATGGGCCGCATCGGCCAGGCCATCGCGCACCGGGCCCGCGCCTTCGGCATGCAGATCGCCTACACCGCGCGCTCGCCGCGTGCCGGCGTCGAGTACACGTATCACCCCGACGCCGTGGCGCTGGCCGCCGCGGTCGACTTCCTGGTCGTCATCACGCCCGGCGGCGCGGCCACGCGCGGGCTGATCGATGCGCGCGTCCTGGAGGCGCTCGGGCCGCAGGGCTACCTGATCAACGTCGCGCGCGGCAGCGTGGTCGACGAAGCGGCGCTGATCGCGGCATTGTCGAATGGCGTCATCGCCGGCGCTGCGCTCGATGTCTTCGCGAACGAGCCGACGGTGCCTGCCGAGCTGCGCGCCATGCCCAACGTGGTGCTCACGCCGCACATGGCCAGCGGCACGAAGCAGACGCGCGAGGCCATGGCGCAACTGACCTTCGACAACCTGCGCGCGCATTTCGCGGGCACGCCCCTGCTGACGCCCGTCGGCGCCTGAGAAGGTATGAGCAAGAACATCCACGGCCGCACCCTCGACCTGCTCGGCGAGGCCATCGTGTCGCGCCGCTATGCGATCGGCGCGCCGATGCCCGCGGAGCCCCTGCTGTGCGAGGAGTTCGGCGTGAGCCGCACCGTGGTGCGCGAGGCGGTGAAGTCGCTGGTGGCCAAGGGCCTGATCGTCACCGGTCCCAAGGTCGGCACGCGCGTGCTGCCCGAAGAGCGCTGGAATTGGTTCGACCCCGACGTGATCACCTGGCAGGCGCGCGCCGGCCTCACGCCCGAATTCCTGCGCGACCTGCTGGACCTGCGGCGGGTGGTCGAGCCGGCGGCGGTGCGGCTCGCAGCCGAGCGCGCCAGTGCGGCCGACATCGAGAAGATCGAAGTGGCCTACGCGGGCATGAAGCAGGCCATCGACGAGGGTGGCGACTACGTCACCAACGACCTGCGCTTCCATCACGGCCTGCTGGCGGCCGCGCAAAACCGCATGCTGGCGCAGATGAGCAAGGCGCTGGACGCGCTGCTGCGCACCAGCTTCGAGCTCTCCACCGCCAAGAAGGACGGGCCGGCCCTGTCGCTGCCGCTGCATCGCGCGGTGCTCGATGCCGTCATTGCCCACAACCCGGGGCGCGCCGAGCGCGCCATCGTCAAGCTGATCGACGGCGCGCGCGAGGACATCGAAGAGGTGCTCTCCCTGCGCCGCAGCCCGCCGCGCCACGGCCGCGCGCCGCCGCGGGTCAAGGCGGCCGCCTGAGGCCTTCCATTTTTTAGCCCCCGCTCGTGGATCGAGCATCCCACCGAAGAGGAGACAAAGCATGAAACTCAAGACACTCGT
The DNA here is from genome assembly GCF_010499245.1 of Variovorax sp. WS11. Taxonomy (GTDB): domain Bacteria; phylum Pseudomonadota; class Gammaproteobacteria; order Burkholderiales; family Burkholderiaceae_C; genus Variovorax. Next base: position 216,633 of record NZ_JAAGOW010000002.1, on the reverse strand, counting down.
GATTCCAGCGCTGACAGCGCTGGGGCTGGCCATCGCCGGCCAGGCGGCCGCCCAGGAGAAGCTCACCGTCTGGTGGGGCAAGGGCTTCTACAAGGCGGAAGACGACGCGCTGCTTTCCGCCATCAAGAAGTTCGAAGCCAAGAACCCGAAGATCAAGGTCGAACTGTCGCTCTACGCGCCTCAGGAAATGGTTCCGAAGTCGGTGGCTGCGCTCGACGCCGGCAATCCGCCCGATGTGGCCTATGGCGACGTCTACGACTTCCAGGTCACGGCCAAGTGGGCCTACGACGGCAAGCTCGAAGACGTGACCAGCATCCTCGACCCGATGCGCGCCAAGTTCGAGCCCGCGGCGCTGGCCACCACCTTCCTCTACAACGACACCACCAAGAGCCGGGCCTACTACGCGTATCCGATCAAGCAGCAGACCATGCACATCCAGTACTGGAAGGACATGCTGGCCGAGGCAGGCTTCAAGGAAAGCGACATCCCGACCGACTGGAAAGGCTACTGGAGCTTCTGGTGTGACAAGGTGCAACCAGCCTACCGTCAAAAGTCGGGTACCCGCAGCTTCGGGATCGGCCAGCCGCTGGGCGTGGACTCGAGCGACTCGTTCTTCTCGTTCCTGACGTTCATGGACGCCTACAACGTCAAGCTGGTCAACGACGCGGGCAAATTGCTGGTCGATGATCCGGCGGTGCGCCAGGGCCTGATCAACGCGCTGACCGATTACACGCAGGTGTATTCGAAGGGCTGCGCGCCGCCGTCTGCGACCAACTGGAAGGATCCGGACAACAACGTCGCCTTTGCCAACAAGACGACGATCCTCACGCACAACGCGACGATCTCGATTGCAGCCACGCAACTCGACGCTTCGAACAATCAATCTCTCACGCAAGCGCAGCGCGACGCCGCCAAGGTGAACTACACCGAGAAGATTGCGACAGCAGGCTTCCCGAACAAGCCCGATGGCTCCAAGATGGTGTACCGCGCGGCCGTGAAGACCGGCGTGATCTTCAAGGACGCCAAGAACAAGGAGGCCGCGAAGAAGTTCGTCGCCTTCCTGCTCGACGACGCCAATCTCACGCCGTATGTCGAAGGCTCGCTCGGGCGCTGGTTCCCGGTGACCAAGGCGGCGCAGCAAAGCGCCTTCTGGAAGCAGGACCCGCACCGCACGGCCGTCTACAACCAGTTCATGGCCGGCACGTCGCCATTCGAGTTCACCAAGAACTACAAGTTCACGGTGCTCAACAACGAGAACGTGTGGGCCAAGGCGGCGAACCGGATCCTCAACGAGAAGGTGCCGGTGGACAAGGCCGTGGACGAGATGATCGCGCGCATCAAGGCGGTTGCGGGCTGAGCGTTCGCGTGGTCCGGCCGCGGCTCGGTGCCGCGGCCGTCCGTCCCATCCATCCATCCACATTTCCGCTTGAACGACATCGGGGTGAACTGAACCATGACTCAAGCTGTCACCGCATTGCCGAACGTTGCGGCGCCGGCGTCCCGCAGCCTGTCCCGCTGGGAATTCTGGGGGCGCCTGTTCGTCGTGCCCTACCTGCTCGTGTTCATCGTGTTCGTGCTGTACCCGGTGGGCTACGGCCTGTGGCTGGCCCGGCACCCGGCCAGCTACACCAAGCTGTTCGATGACCCGATCTTTTTCCGCAGTGCCATCAACACCATCGTGTTCCTGATCGTGGCGATCAATCTCAAGATGATCGCCGCGCTGGTGCTGTCGGGCTTCTTCATCAAGACGCGCTGGTGGATCAAGGCGCTGTCGGTGGTGTTCATCCTGCCCTGGGCGGTGCCCTCGATCCCGACCATCCTGTCGGTGCGCTTCATGCTCAACCCGGAGTGGGGCGTCATCAACTCGGTGATCTTCCGCCTGACGGGACTGGACGGCCCCAACTGGCTCAACGATCCGACGCTGGCGCTGTCCTTGTCGATGCTGATGCACATATGGAAGTCGCTGCCGTTCTGGACGCTGATCCTGGTGGCCGGGCGCCTCTCCATCCCGAGCGAGCAGTACGAGGCTGCCTCGGTCGACGGCGCGAGCAATTGGCAGAAATTCCGCTTCATCACCTGGCCGGCGATGCGCACGCTCTACATCACGTCGACCATCTTGTCGGCGATCTGGACGCTGGGCGATTTCAACAGCGTCTACCTGCTCACGGGCGGCGGGCCGGCCGACCTCACGCACGTGCTGGCCACCCTGGGCATCCGCTACCTGCGGCTCGACCAGATGGATGTGGCCATGGCCTCGATCGTGGTCGCGCTGCCGCTGGTGCTGCCGCTCGTGTATTTCATGATGAAGAGGTTGTCCAAATGAAGCGATGGACCCTTCGCTCCGTCACCGCCGAAGCCAAGCTGCTGCTGATCGGCATCCCGGTGTTCCTGTGGACCATCATCCCGGTCTACCACATGTTCATCTTCGCGATCTCGGAGCGCGAGTCGGCGACCTCGGGCCGGCTGTGGCCCAAGAACCCGACGATGCAGAACTTCGAGACCGTGTTCCAGCAGAAGCACTTCTACCTCTCGCACTTCTGGCAGCAACTCGGCAACTCGCTGATCATTGCGATCGCGGTCGGCCTGATCACCTTGATCGTGGCCACCACCGCCGCCTTCGCCATCAGCCGGCTGCGGGTGCGGGGCGGGCGCACGGTGCTCAACATGGCCTTGTTCACCTACTTCATCCCGGCCGCGTTCCTGGCGGTGCCGATGTACAAGACCATGGCCAACTACGGGCTGCTCAACAACCAGTGGTCACTGATCCTGGCGATGGTCACCATCGCCTCGCCTTACTGCATCTGGGTGCTCAAGCAGGCGTCCGACAAGCTGCCCTACGAACTCGACGAGGCCGCGCGCATGGACGGCGCCACGCCGGTGCAACTGTTTCGCCTGGTGTATTTGCCGCTGATGGTGCCCTCGATGGTGGCGGTAGGCACCTATGCCTTGCTCCTGGCCTGGAACGAATACCTCTACGCCTTCCTGCTGCTGTCCAACGAAACCGACATCACGCTCGGGGTGGCGTTGGGCAACTTCCTGGCGGCCGACGATTCGCCCTGGGAACTGCTGATGGCCACCGGCTTCGTCTATGCGCTGCCGCCGGCAGCGATCTACTACGCTTTCAAACGCTACATGGTCGGTGGCCTGACGGCCGGCGCCGTAAAAAGTTGACCACCCCTAGGCTCCGCGCACTTCGTGTCGCTACGCCAACCCCCTGCGAGGGGGCAACACCAGCGGCCCGGCCAAGCCGGTTCCGCGGTGTTTCCCGAAGGTAACCCAGAGAGAAATCGACATGGCATCCGTATCCTTCAACAACGTCAAGAAGTCCTATGGCAAGGTCGACATCCTGCATGGGCTGGGCTTCGACATCGCCGACGGCGAATTCGTCGTGCTGGTCGGCCCTTCGGGCTGCGGCAAGTCCACCTTGCTGCGCATGCTGGCCGGCCTGGAGGACATCACCGGCGGCGAGATCCTGATCGACGGCCGGGTGGTGAACGAGCTCGAGTCCAAGGACCGCGACATCGCGATGGTGTTCCAGAGCTACGCGCTCTATCCGCACATGACGGTGGGCGAGAACATGGGCTTCAGCCTGCGCCTGCGCAATGCCGAGAAGGGGGTCACCGAGCAGCGCGTGGCCAATGCCGCGAAGATCCTCAACCTCGATGCACTGCTCGGCCGCTACCCGCGGGAGCTCTCGGGCGGGCAGCGCCAGCGGGTGGCGATGGGGCGCGCGATCGTGCGTGATCCCAAGGTGTTCCTGTTCGACGAGCCGCTGTCCAACCTCGACGCCAAGCTGCGCGTGGCGATGCGCGCCGAGATCAAGGCGCTGCACCAGCGGCTGAAGACCACCACGGTGTACGTCACGCACGACCAGATCGAGGCCATGACCATGGCCGACCGCATCGTGGTGATGCACGACGGCATCGTCGAGCAGATCGGCACGCCGCTGGAGCTCTACGACCGCCCCGACAACCTGTTCGTCGCGCAGTTCATCGGCTCGCCGTCGATGAACGTGGTCGAGGGCGTGCTTCGGCGCAACGGCGCGGGCGTCAGCGTCGAGGCCCACGGTGCGCACTGGCCGGCGCCGGCCGCGAGCCAGGCGGCGGAAGGCCAGGCGGTGCACTACGGCATCCGTCCCGGCGACATCGTGCTGGGCGATGCCGGCAGCGGCGTGCCGGCTCGTGTGATCGTGGTGGAGCCCACTGGCAACGAGACCGAACTGCTGGTGCAGGTGGGGGAGGCCAAGCTGAGCCTGGTGGTGCACGGGCGCGTGCAGGCGGAGCCGGACGACACGATCGGTCTTGTCATTCGTCCCGACAGCTCGCATCTGTTCGACCGGCAGAGTGGGCGGCGGTTGAACTGAGGCGGGGCGGCGAGCGGGTTGATGCAGGACACTCGCCCCGTATCCGTCCGGCCATCACACTTGACGCCTCCCTTCCTGCCTGAGCCGGCTCAGAGGCGCTCGGACAGCCAGTCGCGGATAGCTCGGTTGGCCGAGTTGATGTCGAAGCTCTTCGGGTCGAACGGACCGCCGCACCAGCGCAACATTGCGTCGTGCTGCTCGTGGGACGGATCGCCGATGGCCTGCAGGAACTCCTCATAGCCACCGAGCCCGCCGACGTCCTCTGGCGGACAGGCGTTCGCGCCGGCCAAGCACATCGGCCAGCTGTTGCGCCCTTCGTCAGGGAGCTCGACCGCCTGCACCGTCACGTCGTGGTGCCAACCATCACCGAGGTCGTATTCGTGCAGGAAGCCTTTGACCGTCGTGCCCACCACCTCGTCGAGGGTGAACTCATCGTCGGGCAGTACGGGTTTGTCGTCGATCCACTCGTCATCAGGGAGGCCGTACAGGTTGCCGTCGATGGCGAACAGGTGCATGTGGCTGTTGGTCCAGCCCATCGCCGCCTGGATGATGCGGTCCAGATCGGCCAGCGTCATGTGGCCGGGCACGCTGATCAGCCGCCAGACGGTCGGCTCGCTGCCCTCGAGCTTCACCAGCAGTCGGTAAGCGTGCTTGGGCTTGGATTTCCTGCGTGCAGCGGTTTTGCGTGTGGCCATCGCCGCAGCGTAGCAGGCGGGGTTGGCGCCGCCGGCGCGTTCAGCCCTCAGGCGGCGTCCAGCGATGCGGCAGCAACTCGTCGATCCGACTGGCCGAGTGCGTTGGCAGTCGCTCGAGGACGTCCTTGAGGTACGCGTAGGGGTCGTGCCCGTTGATGCGTGCCGAGTGAAGCAGGCTCATGACCGCCGCGGCCCGCTTGCCCGCGCGCAGGCTGCCGGCGAACAACCAGTTCGCTCTGCCAAGGGCAATCGGCCGGATCTGGTTCTCGACCCAGTTGTTGGAGATCGGCACGTCGCCGTCCTCGACGAAGCGAGTGAGCTCCTTCCAGCGCTTGAGGCTGTAATCGATGGCCTTGACGGTGGCCGAGCCGGGCGGCACCAACTGCCGCTGCGCGAGCAGCCAGCGATGGAAGACGGCCAGCACCCGGCGTGACTTGCGCTGCCGGATCCGCCGTCGCTCGTCGCCGGGCAGCGCTTCGATCTCCCGCTCGATCCTGAACAGGCACTGGTGGTAGCGCAGTGCCAAGCGGGCGACTTCGCTGCGATGGTTGGCCCACAGGTCGTTGAACTTCCTCCTGGCGTGTGCCATGCATTGTGCTGAGGTCACGCCTTTTTCGACGCAGGCCGAGTAGCCGCTGAACCCGTCAGTCACCAGCGTGCCCTTCCATGCCTGCGGGGTGTCCAGTTGCAGGAACTCGCGCACGTTCTCGCCGCTGCGGGTCTCACAGAACTCGTACACCACCGCCCTGGTCGGGTTCGTGCTCGGCGTGCAGTACGACCAGATGTAGGCCCGATGCGTCTTGCCGTCTCGCAGCTGCGCGGGCTTGAGCATCGCCACCGGCGTCTCGTCGGCGTGCAGCACCAGGTGGCGCCGCAGTTCGTCGGCCAGGGCCTGCACCAGGGGCTGCAGCTGCGCGCCGCATTCGCCCACCCACTGCGCCAGCGTCGAGCGGGCGATCAGGTGACCGGCACGCGCGAAGACAGCTTCCTGCCGGTACAACGGCAGATGGTCCATGAATTTGGCCACCAGCACCTGCGCCAGCAGCCCCGCCGTCGGGATCCCCTTGTCGATGACGTGCGCGGGCACCGGCGCCTGCACCAGCTTCTGGCAGCAGCGGCATACCCACTTGCCGCGCACATGCCGCTCGACCGTGAACACACCCGGCTGGTAGTCCAGCTTCTCGGCCACATCCTCGCCAATGCGCTGCATCGCCTGCCCGCAGCCGCAGTTCGTGTCGGCCGGCTCGTGCGGCACGTCGCGGCGCGGCAGGTGTGGTGGCAATGGGGCACGCTTGGGGCTCTTCTTGTCGGCCTTGCCCTTGCCATCCCCGTCACCGCGCTGCTGCTCGATCTCTCGACTCAGTTCGCTCAGGTCCGCGTCCAGCGTCTCTTCCAACAGGCTCTTCTGCTCGGGCGACAGAGTGCTGGCGAAGCGTTCGCTCGTGGCGGCGAACTTCAACCGCTTGAGCACCGCCATCTCGTACGTGAGCTTGTCGATCAGCGCCTGCTTGAAGGCGATCTCGTGATCACGCTTCTGGAGCTGCGCGTCGCGGGCGGCCAGCTCAGCCATCAGCGACAGCATCGCCTGCCGCGTCTGCGGGTCCAAGGCGTCCAGTTGCTGCGCACCGATCATGGAGCGTCATCGTGCCGCAGCGCCGCGCCCGGCGCATCGGCACATACGGCAATTGCCAGCGGCCGTGTTCAGATCACTCTGATGATCCCGGCATCGCCCAGCCGCTGCCACGGCAGGCCGAGCACCAGCGCGTCGAACTGCGTGCGCGTCAGTTGCAGTGTGGTGGCCGTGTCGGCGGGCCAGACGAACTTGCCGGCGTTGAGCCGCCGGGCGGCCAGCCACACGCCGATGCCGTCGTGCACCAACACCTTCATGCGGTTGGCGCGTCGGTTGGTGAAGAGGTAGGCATGGTTGGGATGTGCAGCACCGAAGACGCCGACCACGCGAGCCAACGCGGCTTCAGTGCCCAGGCGCATGTCCAGGGGTTGCACGGCCAGCCACACCGCATCGACGCGGATCAACCCGCACCTCGCGCAGCCACGCGGCGCTGCGCTCGTCCAGTGGCAGCCTGGCATGCACGGTGGTGCCGCTGCGGTGGATCTCCACTGTGACGTCGGCGGGCTGCTGCGTGGCCGCAGCGTTCATTGCCAGCTGCACCGGGCGAGCGTCGGGCGCGGGGTGAAGCTCGGGCTCGCGCATCGGCAACTGCACGAAGCTCGCCAGGGTCGGAGCAACGCTGGGTGCCACGGTCTTCGATGCACCACCGCCGGCCGCCGCCTCATGAACCCAGCGACGCAGCATGTTGGCGTTCAGGCCGTTGGCCAGTGCCACGGCAGCCACCGAGGTGCCAGGCTGCCGCGCCAGCTCGATCACCCGCGCCTTGAATTCCGCGGAATGCCGCCGCCAACTGCGCCTGGCCGCAGCGGCTACGTCTTCGGGTCCGATCTCAGAAGTGTCCATATGTCCACGCATTTGTTCGTGGACACAAGCATCCTCGTCCGGCTATGCCAATTCAATGTGACTTTGCCGGACGCATACCTCGCCCCGTCGCACCATCGCCAAAGCTGATGCGGGTGGGGCGCCGCTTCGGAAAGGTCGTTGATGTCTCAGCTGCGTTAGATCGTGCGCGACAAGGAGCCGCGCAAGATCGTAGGACGGCGTGTTTCCGTCGTCGGCCAGAGCCGGCTCCGGTTGTCTGAACACGCTTTGACCTGAGATAAGTGGATTGGCTGCGGGTTTGATCTTTCAATCTTCAGATGCTATGGAGGACTCCCTGCGACACGCGAGCCCTGCTGCGCTAGAACGGGAGTCCTCAGGCAACGAACCGAAGGAGCGCAACATGACTGCATCTGAGACGGCCCTTCAAGGCAAGGATAGGCCGACTGCATTTGATCTTTACTTGAGGCTCTGTTAAAAATCAAGTGGGTTGCCCAGCGTGAGGGTTGATGGCTTGGAAGTCGAGCTTGCCGGCGATCAGGAAGATGACCGTCTTGATAGTGGACAGGCGCACGAAGCCGCGGGCGCGACGCTTGGCAGCCTGGAACAGGCCGTTGATGGCCTCGAGAAAGCCGTTGGTCTGACGCGTCTGCGACCAGGCCACGATGCCGTCCATGTGGCGGCGCACGAGCGCGGCAACTTCTTTCATCGGCTGGACCTTCGAGCGCATGACGCAGGTGCTCCAGTACCGAAGCATGGCGCGCATCACGTTGACCTGCCTGCGCTCCAGGATCTCTCGCAGCTGCTCCTTGTAGAGCCAAGCTCGGGCCGTGCGTTTGAGGCTCGGCTGTGTGATCAATGCGTAGAGATCGGCGGCGGCCTCGGGCGTGAGGCTGTAGCTGCGCTGCCTTGAGCAGCGTCCAGCGCATGCCCTTGAGGGACCTGTCGGTACGCTGTTCGATGCGCCGTGTCTTGTCCACTGCGGTGTTGGCGTGCCAGATGACGTGGAACTTGTCGAACGTGATCTGAGCGTTGGGCAACTCCTCGCTCACGCCCTTGATGAAGGCCGGGGACATGTCGATGCTCACCGAGCTGATCTGCTGCGGCGGACAGCCATGAGCCTCGAGATCGCAGGCCAGTGCCGCTATGGCTTGGGCGTCGCGGCCCTCGGTGACGAAGAGCACTCGGCGGGCGACTGCGTCGGCGGCCAAGGTCACGTAGTCGTGCCCCCGGGCACGCGAGGTCTCGTCGATGGCCAGCGCAGTGACATCGCTGAAGTCGGCCAGCCCCAACGCCATCTCGACGTAGCGATTGCAAACTTCCATGACCCGATAGGCGGACTCGCCCACGATGCGTGCAACCGCCGCAAAAGGCATCTGCTGCGCCAGCATCAGGACAAGTGCCTCGAACAGCAGCGTGAAGCCCGACAGGCGTCCGGCGAAATCGGGCTCGACCAGGCGAACCGAGCCGTTGGGCAGCTTGACGCGTGGCGTGCGCACGTGCAGGTGGCACTCGTGCTGGAAGAAGTTCAGGTGTCGATAGGTCTTTGCCACCGTGTCATGCACGGGGTGCGTACCCTCATACCCGGCAACTGCGAAGTGGGTTCCGGGTTCGAAGTCGACCAACACGGTCAGCAGCTTGGCGCCTTCGTCGAACTCAACCGAATTCACCGACCAGGGCGCAGCAATCCCGAGCGCCGCTTCGAACAGCTTGGCAGTCATCGCACAACCCCTCGCAGAGTTCAGCCAGGCGAAATCTTACCCACTCGAAATTCAAGAGAGGCTTACTTGAGCTTGGAGCTCGGTGACAAACACTGGAAGTTGACACTCGGAAACAGCAGCCAGCGACCGAGTCGCTGCACGGTGGCCGCCGGAGATGAGGCCGCGGTGCTGGAACGCATCGGCAAGGCCAAGATGCGTTTCGGACTGAGTGCGGAAGCCGCGGTGCACAGCTGCTATGAGGCGGGCCGCGACGGCTGGTGGCTGCACCGCAGGCTGCGTGAGCACGGTGTCGACAACATCGTAGTGGACTCCGCCAGCATCGAGGTCAACCGGCGCGCCCGGCGCGCCAAGACCGACCGACTCGACGGCGACAAATTGCTGTGCATGCTGCAGCGGTGGCACGCTGGCGAGACACGGGTGTGGTCGGTGTTGCACGAGCCTACGGTTCAGCAGGAAGACGATCGCCGCCTGCACCGCGAACTGCAGCGTCTGTCGAGCGAACGCACGTCGCACACCAATCGCATCGGGTCGCTACTGATGCTGCACAACCTGCGAGTGCAGCACGTCGGCGGACGAGACTGGAGCCGCTGGTGGAGCAGCCACCACGAGCAGGTGCCGGCGGCGCTGCGCGCCGAGATCGAGCGCGAGTACGCACGCTTGGTCGTGGTCAAGCAGCAGATACGCGAACTGCAAGCGGTGCAGAGCAAGCAGGTCAGCGATAACGAGCAGCCGCAAGTGGCGCAACTGGCCAGGCTGCGCGCGATCGGCATCCCGACGGCCTGGGTCCTGGTCAAGGAGTTGTTTGGTTGGCGACACTTTGCCAATCAACGCCAGGTGGCGGGATGTCTGGGTTTGGTGCCAAGCCCTTATGCCAGCGGTGACATCCAGATCGAGCAAGGCATCAGCAAAGCCGGCAACAAGCGAGCGCGGACCCTGTTCGTGGAACTGGCATGGAGCTGGCTGCGCTACCAGCCTGACAGCGACCTGAGCCAGTGGTTCAAGCGGCGCTTCGGCAGCGGCGGCAAGCGCATGCGACGCATCGGCATCATCGCGCTGGCACGCCGTTTGGCGGTGGCGCTCTGGCGCTACACCGAACACGGCGAGATTCCAGCCGGTGCATCGCTCAAGCCGGCGGTGTAGACCCCCGCAACAGAGAAGGATCTTCCCTCGACGCGACGAATTGGAGGAGACGTCTCACGCTACGATCGCAGGTTCGACGCGCCCGTGCAGGGGCTGGGTCACCACGCAGTGACCGTTCTTTCAGATGGGGAGCGTCGGTAACAGGGGTCAGCCAAGCGCAGGGCGCGCATGTTGCATGTGGTGCCGGGCAACACGCCCGACACGGATAGAAGGTTGTTTCAGCGTTGGCTGGAATCTTTCGTCAGACCCCGACCCGTGATCGCGTCTTCGCCTCGTTCAGTCCGTTCCACAACAGCCCGACCGCCATCGACGCTTGACAACATTTGAGTCCTCATAGAAGGCCCCTGCCAGGCCGCCGGAGGCGCCCCGGTTGAGCCATGTACTCATGGTTCAACCCATCAGGCAACCTCCTTCATCGCCGGCAGCGTCGCGAAGTAGAACTCTTCGGGCGTTCGCTTGTCCAGCGACGAGTGAGGTCGCCGGACATTGTAGAAGTCGATGTAGCGCGCGATACCTGCCTTGGCCTGGGCGACCGAGTCATAGGCATGCAGATAGATTTCTTCGTATTTGATCGAGCGCCAAAACCGTTCCACGAAGATGTTGTCGCGCCATGCCCCTCGGCCATCCATGCTGATTTGCACGCCTCGAGTCTTCAGCGCTTCGGTGAACTCCTCGCTCGTGAACTGGCTGCCCTGGTCGGTGTTGAAGATCTCGGGCCTGCCGTACTTGCTGAAGGCCTCCTCGAGCGCCTCCACGCAGAACGAGGCGTCCATGCTGATGGACACCCGGTGCGCCAGCACTCGCCGGCTTGCCCAGTCCACGATCGCGCACAGATAGACCCAGCCGCATGCCATCGGGATGTAGGTGATATCGGTCGCCCACACCTGGTTGGCACGCTCGATCTTCAGCCCGCGCAACAGGTACGGATAGACCTTGTGGGTCGGGTGCCGTTTGCTCGTGTTGGGCTTGCGGTACAGCGCCTCGATGCCCATGCGCTGCATCAGCGTGGCCACGTGCCGGCGCCCGACTTCGAAGCCCTCGCGATTGAGCATGTCGCGCAACATCCGGCTGCCTGCGAAAGGGTGCGCCAGGTTGATCGCGTCGATGCGCTTCATCAACCTCTGATCGGCCTGTGAGGCACCACGCGGCAGGTAGTACACGTTCCCTCGGCTGATGCCCACCAACTTGGCTTGCCGCTTGATCGGCAGGGCATGGTTGCGGTCAATCATCGCTTTGCGCTCAGCATGCCGGCCTTGGTGAGCGCGCCGGATAAAAAATCATTTTCCAGGGCGAGCTGCCCGATCTTGGCGTGCAGCTCCTTCAGGTCGATCGCCGGCTGCGGTGCCGACTCGGCACCGAACACGCTGGCGGCTCGGTCGAGCAACTGGTTCTTCCAATCGACGATCTGGTTGGGGTGCACATCGTGCAGCTTGGCCAGCTCCGCCAGCGTCTTCTCGCCCTTGATAGCGTCCAGAGCCACCTTGGCCTTGAACAGCGGTGAGTGGTTCCTACGCGGTCTCTTGCTCATGGTCTTCCTGCTTTCTCGGGCCTCGGGCCCGGGGTGATATCGCAGTTTGACCACTTATCGGTGTGTTCGGATTTCCGGCGCCACCTCTGCCCTCTGGAACGACTCACCAGACCAAAATTCCTGGATCTCGCGTACGCCCCAGAAGCTCTGGTGAACGAGCGAAGTTGAACACTACTTCTTCGCACCTTTGTAGAGAGCATGGGCGATGATGGCCAAGCCAGCCAGGAGCGCCGGTAAACCGCCTGCCAACGACTCGTAGGAAGAGGGAAGCAGCATTTTGAACACATCGTCGATCCAGCAAGTGCCTCGACACATGCGTTGGCCCGTCAGCATCAAGGCCAATCCAATGAGGACGCCAAGGACACCAATGCCGAGTTCCACCTTCATCGAAGTGCCCCTATGGTCTGACCGCATCAAGCATGCGGCGAAGTTGACCGTCGCTGTTCTTGTGCAAGCCCATTGATGCTTCTTCATCGGGGCGTTGACACGATGCTGCTTTCAAGCTTGGGCTTGCTTGGGCTGCATCCTCTCAATCCAAACCGTTTCACCGGGATGGTGTTCACCGATCGTCTCCAATGCATCTGCCATGACATCCGCCTCGTTATCGGTGAGTTCGTAGTTGAATCGGGACAAGCCTGGATATTTGCGGCTTGCATAGTCAAGCTCTGATATTGCGTCCGCACCGCACCACACGAAGACTCCCGTCGCTGCGGCCATTTGCAGAGCGTTGTCTAGACCCAATACTGTTCGGATAGAGATATTTGATGCATAATGACTGCCGTCCCAACGACGGAGTCGAGCATGGCGCGAACCAAGGCGGTCCTGGGAAGTGGAGCAAGGCTGGCCGACTTTCTGAGTGCCAGCCTGCTGGCGCGGGTCGTGCCGGCCGAGGTGGTGAATGCGGTGCTCGATGCTCACGGCTGCAATTCGCAGCGCGTGCGCAGCTTTCCGGCGGTAGCAGGGGCGTACTACTGCATGGCTCTGAGCCTGTACCCTGAGGCCGCGTACGAGGAAGTGTTCGCCGCCGTGTCGCAGGGCCTGGCCTGGGCCGCCGGGGCTGCCGAGCCACCCCGGGTGACCAAGTCCTCGATCAGCGGCTTGCGCAGCAAGATCGGCGCGGCGCCGATGCGTGAACTGGTCGAGCGCTGCTGTGTGCCCATGGCTGACGCTCAGGCTCATTCCCACGCGTTCTATGCCGGCCTGAGGCTGGTCGCCATTGACGGCAGCACCTTCGAGCTGCCTGACGAGGCCGAGAACGCGGCGCATTTCGGCTACCCGGGCAGCCGAATCGGCCATGCCGGCTACCCGCAGGCGCGATGCGCGGTGCTGGTTGAGTGCGCGACGCACGCGATCCTGGGCGCCAACCTGGGGCCCTACCGCAGCGGCGAGTGGGAGCTGTTCCAGCCGCTGTTGCCCCGGCTGGGGCCGGGCATGCTGTGCCTGGCCGACCGGGGGTTCAACGGCTTCGAGCACTGGCAGCAGGCGCAAGCCACCGGCGCGCAGTTGCTCTGGCGCTGCGTGGGCAACCGCCAGTTGCCGGTGCATCGCATGCTCGACGATGGTTCGTACCTCAGTGCCATCCATCCCACCGGTGTGAGCCGCAGTGAGGCGACGAGCCAAGCCATCGTGGTGCGCGTCATCGAGTACGCCTTGCCGGGACTGGCCGATGCAGAACCGCGCTACCGACTGCTGACCACGTTGCTGGACCCGCAGGTCGCCCCGGCGTTGGAACTGGCAGCGGTGTACCACCAGCGCTGGGAGATCGAGGGCGTGTTCGACTGCCTTTCATACTGCACTCCTTCGTATGTCATTGAATATCAAGGGCCAGCTGGCCCGCGACGTGAGTTGACGGGCCTGGCTCGGCACGGGCGGCGAGAAATTCATCGAGATCGGCCTGGCGAATGGTCCACGGCGCGTTGCGGCAGGCTTGCTTGGCCGCAAGGTCCTTCTGGCGGATCAGTCGCAGCACGGTGGTCGGCGTGACGTGCAAAGCGGCGGCGACCTCATCAACGGTCAGCTCACCACGTTCCTGACGTTCGCCCTGGCGGTACGGCGCGATGCCGTGGCCATTGCGGATCGAACAGATGCGCGTAGCGGTCCAGGTATGCCCGTGCGCCGTGCGGTGGCCCAGTCGATTGATGGTGGCGGCTATGCGCTCGTCGGGCTGCAGGCGAGCCAGCGAAGCGATCAGCTCGATCGTCTCGGCGCTCGTCACGTAGCGATGCGCACCCGTGGGCGTCTTCTTCAACCACAGCTCGGTGTGATCACCGCCTTGCCAGTGCACGATGAAGCGCACCGAGTCACCCTCGGAGGTCACGACGATCTCCTTGATCACGGTGCGCACGATGCGCTTCCTGACATCGGGCGTGGTGTCCGGGTGGTCCCATAGCCGCGGCACATCCTCGGCCAACGACATGAGGGCTTGCTTGGTTTCGTCGCTGAGCGCATCAGGGCGCTGTTGCATCAACTCCGCGACCTCTGCCTCGAGCCGCGATTGCACGCTCAAAGCGTCGTTCCAGCGCCGCTCCAATGACCCAGCGACAAGACGGTTGGCGGGGTCCACGGCATCGTACTGGCGCTGCGCACGGTCGACCTCGTAGCGGGCCCGCTGCAGCGCCAGACGCTTCTGGGCCAGCCGTTCGTCCTCGACGCTTTGCAGCTGATCGATGGCCTGCAGCGCCGCTTGCAGTCCCAGCGGCTGCAGGCAGCGCAGCACTTGCTCGCCCACCAGTCGATCCGCGCCGAGGCCGCCGAACATGACACAGCAGGCATGGTCGCGGCTGAGGATACGCGTGGTGCATTGATAGCGGATGCTGGTCGGGCCTGGATAGGCTACGCACAGCTTGGCCCCGCAATGTCCGCAGCGCAGCAGTCCCGACAACAACGCGCTGCCGCTCCTGATCGAACCGCGCACCGCGCTGCCGCGTCCATTGGTGTTGTGAGCCATCAACTCCTGGTTGCCACGATACGCGTCCCAGTCGATGTAGCCCTCGTGATGATCGAGGATCAGCACCGACCAGTCCTCGGGCTTGCGATGGGAGGTTCGCACGGCACGCTTGCGTCCATCCTCGATGCGCACGCTGGTCTTGCTGCGACCGTATGCGTAAGCACCTGCGTAGATCGGGTTCTGCAGCAGGCTCAGCACGCTGTGGTAGCGTGGGACCTTCCACACGATTCGTTCGGCGCCGCCGGCGCTCGTCACAGCCGGCATCTCGATGCCTTGCTTACCCAGCCAGAAATACACGCGCCGGGCGCTGCCGAGTTCGGCGAATTTGCGAAACACCAGATAGATGGCCGCGCGCACGCGCTCGTCGGGATCCTTCTCGAGGCGGTCATCGAAGGTGCGCACGTAGCCGATGGGTACGCCCATAAAAAGCTCCCCGCGTTTGGCCTTTTGCTTCATTGCTTCGTGCGCTCGCTGCCGAAAGCTGGCCAGCTCCATCTCGCTGATCGTGCCCTTCATGCCCAGCAGCAGCCGGTCGTTCATCTGCGCGGGATCATAGATGCCATCCGCATCGATGAGCAACGTCCCCACGACGCTGCAGAACTCCAGCAACGTGTGCCAGTCGCGCCCGTTGCGCGCCAGGCGCGACGCTTCGATGCTCAGCACCGCGCCGACCTCGCCGTCGCACAGCAACCCCAGCAAACGCTCGAAGCCCGGACGCAGCGTGCCTGAACCGGAGCGGCCAAGATCGTCGTCGATGACCTCCACGCGCTCCCATCCCAGTTGCCGAGCACGATCGACCAGCGCGTACTGCCGACGCTGGCTCTCGAGGTTGTTGTGAACTTGGTCCGGCGTCGATTGGCGAACATACACGCACGCCCGCCGCGACAGATGCTCAGCGGTGATCTTGTTCATCGCGTTCTCCCTTGTTGATCGCCACGGCGACGACTCGCATCCACTGCACCATCTGCTGCAGCAGATGGATCTGAACGTCCTGCGGCAGTTGTGGCAGAGGTTGCTCTTCGGCGTCGTCGAACAGCACTGTCTGGGCCATCGGGCGTGGCGGCATCGCGCTCTCCTGTAGGGTTTGTGCAAACCCGTGAGGATAGGAACGTCGATACCCAGCGGCGCAGCTCCAGCAGCGTTGCAAGCGGCAAGCGCGATTGCTCGACGATTTGCACGTCGCCCGCCGAAAGCTCGGTCATCCACGCGGGGACGGACACCGTCGTGCCATCGTGCCGCCGGATGACGTAGCAGGGCTCGCCGCAGACGTCGTGCACCCTGACCACCGCGAGGCTCCCACCCACAAGAGGGTGGAAGCGGTAGCGCACTACGATGTCATGCGAGAGATGTTGACGGGCAGAATGTCGCCCCCTTGTTCGACGAGCTCAAGACGCACCTGCGACAGAGCCGCCGCGTGCTGCGCAGCAAGACCGCGGAGCTCGTGCGCCAGGAGTTCTATGGTTGGGTGCTGGCGCACTACTCGGTGCGCTGGCTGCTGCATCAGGGCGCCACACGGCATCGAATGGCACACGCCGAGCTGTCCTTCACAGGGCATGTGCAGCTGCTTCGCCGCGCACAGCCCCGCTCCGGGGCCTTTCCCCCCAGCGCGCCCGAGGCGTCGACGACGGTGGTTCAATGAACTGCTCGAAGCCTGCGCCCGGATCCGCGCCACCCGCACGCTGAACAAGCGCTCGCCGCGGATGGTCAAGCGGCGCCACTCGCCTTACGCATCATTCGACCACCACGCGCCGACGCGCGTGCCCATCGATTGCACTCCCGAGATCATCGGCCCGCCTGGACCCCGGCCCAAGCCAGCCGATTCCCATATACCGCGTCGATTCAGAAGCTTCATGCCATAAACGAACAGTATTGTGAGACCAGTGATCGTGATTGCGAGAAAAACCATAGTTGTGTTTCCATTTCAAGTCATGACCGAGATCGGCCCGCTGGAAGTCGGCACTCAGAGGTAGAACGCCGCGCCGCTGCTGTTCGTGCCGTCCTTGCCGCTCTCGCCAAGCAGCGTTCCATCCTCGTCGCAGGCATAGAAGAAGTCGAGTTCGCCATGCACATACAGGCGGTTCGGTGTGCCGTACTAGCCCAGTTCCAGGTGCGGGTGGTGTTGGGCGAGAAGCCGTCCCAGACAATCAGATCTCGCGACGTTAAGGTCGCGTGCCAGCGCTGGTGCGAGCGAACTGAACAGTTCTTTGTTGAACGTTGTCCACGCCGACAAATTCGTTGTTCTTGGACATGCGGACGGCGTAAGTTGCGTACTCGAACTTGGAATTGGAAAGCAGCCGGCCATCTTTGCTTGTGTATTTTCTTTTGAAGTTTATGCCATCGAAAGACCACTCTCCACCATACGAGGCCTCCGTAGACATCCCCTTTGAATCGACCGCTCGCTCGAGTTCACGGAATGCGCCGTCTTGGGTCATATCAGTGACGGCGCGGATCTTGGCCCCCTCATAGTCGATCTCGCTAAGCCAAGTTCCGACCAACTGCTGCCGGACGTTGTCTTCAGCAGGAGAGCCTGACTTGCCACACGAGGCGATCGAGATTGGCAACAGAGCAAGAACGAGCAACCCAAGCGCGCGACGAAGTACTCCGCGTGTCACAGCGTCAGCAGGCTCGGCTTCGGCGCGCTCGTTATTCTCTTGCATCATCGGGTTCAAGGGCGCAGGTCCGCTGTCGCTCCAGTCGAGTTCGTTGCGGTACTTTTCGGAAGTGGCGGGAAGTATGGGGAAAGGAGTGCTGCTGCCCGCGTCGCCAGGACGGCAAGATCGCGCCGTGTCCGGCCTTGTGCAAACTCTCGTCGGCAAGGCGAGCTGCCACCCATTGCCTGTGCATTGCGCGGTTCTTTCAATCCGAAGAAATCCGCCTTCCCAACCCGAATTGACGCCCGGCGGGTTGAGTGAGTTCCTACAGTTGATCTTGTATTAATCGTGGGCAACGAGCCCATTGTTGGAGTACCCGGAGGTGGAATAAGCCAGATACGCCTGCATGTTCGACCATTCTTTGCAGAAGGCGTCCACCGCACTGAACACCGACTCATAGCTCGAGCAGTCCATGGACCTCGGCGTGTTGTTGAAGCCGCATGCTCTAATCCGAGATTCCCCCAAGCGCGAAGCGCGTTTGCCTTTGCACGACAAGGACTTGGCGTGAGATCGGGGTTCCGACTTCTGTCTACAGGCGGATCTGCTGGATGAGGTCGAGCGCGCGCTGCTGCTTGGCGTTGGGCGTGGTGAGGACCTCGAAGGTCGGCGCCTCGGGGCCGGCCTGTGGGGCTCGGCAGGTATTGCGCGCGATGGTGGCGAGCTCGGCCATCAGGGTGGAGAAGCTGTGCACGGGCGTGCCGTCGTCCAGGGTGTGGCGGGCTGCCTTGGCCAGCGCCGCCTTGGAACGCGTGGCCGGCGCCACCGGGTCACGCGTGGCCTTGGCGCGCCGGTCGGTGTCGGCGAACATCAGCGGCGCCCAAGCCTCGCGCATGTGCCACTCGACGTAGTAGGCCAGCATGCACAGGAAGATGTGAGCCCGTACCCGATCGGCGGTGCGGTGGTGGATCGGGCGCACCTTTAGGTCGATCGTCTTGAGCGAGCGGAACGCGCGCTCGACGTTGGCGAGCGCCTTGTAGTTGCGCACGCAGTCGGCCGAGTCCATCTGTGTGGGCGGCACCGACGTACGGATGATGTAAATGCCGTCCAGCGCCGCCTCGGCGGCAATGGCGTCTGTCTTGCGCGCGAAGGTAAAGGCGGTGTCGCCGATGGCCAACTCGAAGTGCTTGGCCATCTTGTACTGGTTGATCACCTTGCCCACGCGCAAGCCGATCTCATCCTTCCCGGCGAGCTTGCCCGCGTCCACGCGGGCCTTGATCTTCTCGAGGTTGGCCTCGGTGGCCGCCAGTAACTCCTCGCGCTTGTGCGTGCGCAGCTTGGCAAGCTCCGGATTGCGGCATGCCACCAGGCGCTCGCCCGGATAGTCCGGCGAGCTCAGCTCGAGCAGATTGCGCTCGTCGAACAGGTCCAGTTGCAGCTGCCCTTGCTCGACCAGCGCGCGGATCGAGACGCTCTTCAGCGCCGTGATCCAGGCGATGCCGTCGCTCTCGCGCATCTCGTCAATGGCCTTGTTCGAGATCATTCCGCGGTCGCCCACCATCACCAGCTGCTCGATGCCGAAGTCCTCGCGCAGCCGCTTGACCTCGGGCATCAAGGTCTGGCTGTCGGCGACGTTGCCCTCGTGCACCGACACGGCCAGCGGGCAGCCGCGCGCATCGGTGAGCAGGCCGTAGTTGACCTGCAGCAGGCCCTTCTTGCCATCGCGGCTGTAGCCAAGCTTGGCCAGCGGACAGCAACTGCCCTCGAAGTAGCTGGAGGACAGGTCGTACAGCACCAGGCCACCGGGGCTCAGATGGCGCGAGGCGAGCTTCTTCTGGATGCGATCCTGGCGCTCGAGCAGCCAGTCCATCGCCGCATACAGATCATCCTCATCGGCGTCGGCGACACCGAAGTCCTCGGCCAGTGTCGTGGTGTGCCACCAGCGCGTGGTGGCGAGCTTCGTGTGCGGGGCGACGATGCGCGCGGCCACCATGGCCAGCACCAGCGCACGCTCGGCGCAGGGCTTGGAGGCCAGCAGCGAGGCCATCTCCAGGCTGGCCATCGCGGCGCCTGCTGCCTGCACATGGCCGTGGGGACGCGAGCGCGTGATCTGGAACGCCGAGGACACGGGCACGAAGGTCTCGCCCTGCAGCGAGCGCCGGATGATCTCGATGAGCTCATCGGGCAGGTGCGACAGGTTGCCCAGGGTCTCGTTCTTGACCTTGCCGTCCTCGCGGTAGCTGCGGCGCAGCAGATGGGTGCGATAGACCTGGTCCTTGTAGGTGCGCGTCGTAGTGACGACATGAGCGGTACCGGTTCGGGCTGCCATGGAAACAACTCTAGTCACATATCATCAAACTTCAAGTCAATTTAGTGACTACATGTATCATCCAAAAAAATCCTCCAGAGAGGAGGATTCATCAGCAGCGACAAGCACTTGCCGTAGTTGGAGTAACTACAGAGGGCGGGAACTTCGGTCTAATTTCCGACTCGGTGACCGGCGCTACTTCCGCTTGTGCCGGAAGGATGGCGAGCCACTGGGAAACGAGCAAAAGGATCAGCAGCGCAAGACTGCCCAGGCGCTTGCGCGCTGCCGCGCCAGCTTGACCACGATGTTTTTCGACTACGGCGCCGCAGCGGTAGCTCATGAATTCCCCCGTTTCAAAGTGTTGCTATTTGTTCGGCGCGGATCATAACCAGCACCCCGCAACACAACAGCAGGAGAAAGTTCACGTCAATGCGGGCGCGCGGAGGCAGCACCTACCGCATCTTCGAGCCCGCGATAGCCTTCATATCTCATCACCTCGCCTTCGGTCAGCTCCTCTATTCAAGGCGCCAGGTTCGTGATCCGGTTGGCCGCCGGCAGTGCCAACGGGCTGTTGGCCGCGATGTACGCCTCCAGCGCATCGATGTCCTGATCCCCACCCAGCGCCTCCGTGCCTTGGGTGAACACGGTGAAGTTGTCGCCGCCGGTCGCCAGGAAGCTGTTCATCGCGACGCGGTAGCGGGCGGCATCGCTCATCGCGGTGCCGTTCAGCACCATCGCCCTGATGCGCGAGCCCGCCGGCTTCGACAGGTCGTAGCTGTAGCTGAACGACTTCGACGGCAGCAGCACGCGCGGCTGCGCGACGGTGTTCGTGCCGCTGTTGAACTGCTGCTCGAGCACGGCCTTGATCTGCGCACCTGTCATCGTCTTCACCACCAGGCTGTTGCCAAAGGGCTGCACGGTGAAGATCTGGCCGTAGCTCACGTCGCCGTTGGCCGCCGGCGCCAGGTCGGCGCGCACGCCGCCCGGGTTCATGAAGGCGATCTGGGCGCCGCCCTTGGCCGGCGCGGCGGTGGCGGCCAGCTGGGCATCGGCGATCAGGTTGCCCAGCACGTTCTCGCGCGAAGCCACCTGGGTGCGCGTGGCGGTGGCCGCGAGCCGGCCCACCACGCGCTGCACCAGCGGCGCGGCGACGCCGGCGTAGCTGGAGATCAGCGCGGCGATCGTCTGGTTCTTGGCGAAGCTCGGGTACTGGTCTGTGGTCGCGACCGTGTTGGCGCCGCTGGTGAAGGCCTCGCCCTGCACGATCACATTGCTGGCCGACTTGGCCGTGACCTTGCGCGTGCGTGTGTCGATCGTGAGGTCGATGTCGGTCAGGAGCGTGCCGTACTGGCCCGCGCTGGTCAGCAGGAAGGGCTTGGCGGCGTTGATCCTGCCGTAGTCGCAGATGTAGGCGCGATGGGTGTGGCCGGAGATCACCACGTCCACCTGCGCGTCGAGGCGCTCGAGGATCGGCAGGATGTCGCCCGAGAGGCCCGTGCAGCGCTTGTCGTTGTAGCCCACGGAGGTCATGCCGCCTTCGTGGATCACGACGACGATGGCGTCGGCGCCTTGCGACCTGAGCTGCGGGATCAGCGCGTTGGCGGTGTCGGCCTCGTCCTTGAAGTTCAGGCCGGCGACGCCCGCGGGCGAGACGATGGTCGGCGTGCCTTTGAGCGTCATGCCGATGAAGCCCACCTTCACGGTCGCGCCGCCCTGCGTGAAGCTCTTGATGCCGGTGGCCGGGAACAGCGTGCTGCCGTCGCGCTTCACCGTGTTGGCCGCGAGGAAGCCGAAGTTGGCGCCCGGGAAGGACTTGTTCACGCGGCAGGGCGCGAGCGGCGTGTTCCTGGCGCAGCCGCCGTTCTTCATGCGCAGCAGCTCGGTCTGGCCCTTGTCGAATTCGTGGTTGCCGACGGCGTTGAAGTCGATCTTCATCTCGTTCACCGCCTCGATGGTCGGCTCGTCGAGGAAGAGGGCGGAGACCAGCGGCGAGGCGCCGATCATGTCGCCGGCCGACGCCACCGCGTGGTTCGGGTTCTTCGCCTTCAGCGCGGCGATGGCCGAAGCCATGTAGGCCGCCCCGCCGGCCGGCACCGGGACCGTGCCGCCGCCCGCCGCGGGCGCGCTGATGGCGAGCCTGGGTGGCTCCAGGTTGCCGTGCAGGTCGTTGAAGCCGATCAGCTTGACCTGCACCTGTCCCGGCGCGGTCGGGATGGACGGGGGCATCGAGATGCCGCCGGGGCTGCCGCAGCCAACGGCGGCGAGCAGGGCGGCGGTGACAGCGCAGGCGAGTGCGGCGCGCTTCGGCGAGATGGGCATGGGACGGCTCCGCTCCTTGTGCGCGCATGCTAGTCCGAAGTTCCTGAAGCCGTCGAGCGAGTTTGCCTTTGCACGACAAGCACTTGGCGTGAGTTCGGGAGTCCGGCTTCTGTCTACAACCGGATCTGCTGGATGAGGTTGAGCGCTCGCTGCTGCTGCACGTTGGGTGTAGTGAGCACCTCGAAGGTCGGCGCGTCGGCCCCGGCGTTGGGCGTGCGACAGGTGTTGCGCACGATGGTGGCGAGTTCGGCCATGAGGGTCGAGAAGCTATGCACCGGCGTGCCGTCATCCAGCATGTGGCGGGCCACCTTGGCCAGCGCCGCCTTGGATCGCGTAGCCGGCGCCACCGGGTCACGCGCGGCCTTGGCCTGTTGATCCGTGTCGGCGAACATCAGCGGCGCCCAAGCCTCGCGCATGTGCCACTCGACGTAGTAGGCCAGCATGCACAGGAAGATGTGCGCGCGCACCCGATCAGCGGTGGTGCGGTGGTGTGGATCGGGCGCACCAGATCGATCGTCTTGATGTGGAGCGGAACGCGCGCCTGACGTTGGCGAGCGCCTTGTAGTTGCGCGGCACGCACTGGGACGCGTCCATCTGCGTCGTTGGCACCGAGGTGCGGATGATGATGGGGCGCCGTCCAGTGCCGCCCTTGCAGCGATGGCGTCTCGTCTTGCGCGTGAAGGTGAAGGCGTTGTCGCCAATCACCAGCTCGAAGTGCTTATGCGACCTTGTACTGGCTGGACGACCCTGCCCACGCGTAAGCTGATCTCGTCGCGCCCAGCCAGCCTGAGTGCACCACCCGGCCTTGACTGCAGATTGGTCCTCGGTGGCGGCGAAAGGTGGTCCCGCGCTTGGTGCGCGTGCGCAGCTTCAGCGAGTTCCGGATTGCGGCATGCCACCAGGCGCTCGCCCGGGTAGTCCTGGCGAGTCAGTTCAAGCAGGTTGCACGTCGAACAAACTAAGCCGTGGTGGTAATCTGCCTGACCAGCAAAGCGCGCGCGAATCGAGACGAGCGCCTTTCAGCGCACTGATCCAGCCCACGCCCTCGACCCGCGGCGTGCGCGCATCTCCGGATCGCCTTGTTGAGATCATGCCGCGGTCACCCACCATCACCAGTTGTTCGACGTCGAACTCGCGCAGCCGCTTGACCTCGGGCAGCAAGGTCAGGCTGTCGGCCACACTGCTCCGTACACCGACACGGCCAGCGGGCGTTTCGCGCATCGGCAGGAGCAGGTACGTGCTGGATCTGCAGCAGGCCCTTCTGCTGTCGCGGCTATAGCCGAGGCCTGGCCAGAGGGCAAATAAGCGTCTCAGTACTGACGATAGGTCGTGCTGGGCACCAGGGTGCCGTGGCCAGCCCCTCGGCGACGCGTGCGTGCGGTGAGTTTCTTCTGATCGCGGCCTGGCGCGCGAGCAGCCAGTCCATCGCCGCGTACAGGTGCCGCCCGTCGGCGTCGGCGATACCGAAGTCCCGGCCAGCGTTGCATACCAGCGCGGGTGGCCAACTTGGTATTGCGGCGTTGCGATGCGCGAGGCCACCAGCGGCAAATTAGGGTCACCGCGGCTCGCGGCAGGGCTTGGAGGTAGCACCGAGGCGAAGCCCAGCTGCCAGTATAGCCTCGCCAACGGCTTCGTATATGGCTACGTGAACGCGACGGTGATCTCCTGGCACTGCGTGAGCGGCTGTGTGGGGCGCGTCTGCCGCGCGCAGGGCTGCTCGAATGCGGTTTCGATCTTTGCGCGGGCCGATAGGTTCGACAGATTGGCTACGTGCGCTTTGCTGACCTTGGAGCCTCGCGGTAGACCTTCGCAGGTAATGGTGGCGGTGAGCCACGATCTGGCACGACATGGATGTGTATGCCTACATTAATAGGTCAAATACAAGCATTGGGTAAATAACATGCCTACATTTTGGAACACATGAGCCGCTCCAACTCGTTGGATTTCAGGTTACTGGCCAAAGGCCGCAGGTGTGGTGACTGAGAACTTTTCGCTAGTTCACTGCGTGAGCGCTGACGACTCCACGCGCGAGCGAAAGGGCGCCGAAGCGCCCAGGTGTGGGAGTCTGGAGTCCCGCAGGCTCGCTGGCTCAGCGGTCAGCGAGCGGCCACCGTCAGCCGCAGCCGCCACCACCGCCACCGCCAGCCGCCGCCGGAGCGACCGCCGCCGCCACCGGAGAGCAACCGCGGCTCACCACTGCCGCCACCGCCGCCACGACCGCCCGCGACCGCCGAAGCTGTCGACGCTGGTGCGCAACGATCAGGCTGGCCTTGCCGCGCCATGGCGATCGCCTCGGCACGCTGGTGCGCCAGTGCGCGTCGGCCTGCGTGGGGCTGTGGTGCGCTGCCGTGGCGGCGGGCTGGCGCTCTTCGTGTGGCAGTGGTTCTGCGTGATGAGGGCATGGTGGGGGCGCGTGGGCCTGCGCCGGCCCGGCCACGGCCGCCTTGGGCGCGCTGACCCTGGCCTTGGCCCTGACCCCTGTCCGCCGTGCCGTGGCCCGCCGGTGCGCCCTGGCCGCCGCGGCGCTGACCGCCGTTGCCGTTGCCATTGCCGCCATTGCCACCACTACCGCCGCGCTCGCCTTGCCCCGCCTTGTTGTCGCGGATGCGCTGCATCATTTCCTGGCGCGCCGCCTTGGCAGCCGCCTGCATCACGTCGCGGCTCGGCGGACGGCCGGCGCCGCCCCACAGGGTCTGGCGGCCCATCGCGATGGGCTCGGCGCGCTCGCCTTCCTCGGGGCCGAAGCCCTCGATGACCTTGACCGGGATCTGCTGCTTGGTGAAGCGCTCGATCTCCTGCATGAAGCCTTCTTCGTCCAGGCAGACCAGGCTCACCGCCTCGCCGCTGGCGCCCGCGCGGCCGGTGCGGCCGATGCGGTGGACGTAGTCCTCGCTGATGTTGGGGATCTCGTAGTTCACCACGTGCGGCAGCTCGTCGATGTCGATGCCGCGGGCCGCGATGTCGGTGGCCACCAGGGCGCGGATCTCGCCGCTCTTGAAGCCGGCCAGTGCCTGCGTGCGCGCGCTCTGGCTCTTGTTGCCGTGCAGCGCCATCGCCTGGACGCCGTTCTTGCAGAGGAATTCGGCCACGCTGTTGGCACCGAACTTGGTGCGGGTGAACACCAGCACCTGGCTCCAGTCGTGCTCGTTGATGATGTGGGCGAGCAGGGCCTTCTTCTTGCCGCGGCCCACCGGGTGGATCACCTGCGCGATGCGCTGCACCGTGGTGTTGCGCGGCGTGACCTGGATGCTCTGCGGGTCCTTCAGCAGCGTGGCGGCCAGGTCGCGGATCTCGTCGCTGAAGGTGGCTGAGAACAGCAGGCTCTGCTTCTGGGCGGGGACCAGCGCGAGGATCTTCTTCACGTCGTGGATGAAGCCCATGTCGAGCATGCGGTCGGCCTCGTCGAGCACCAGCATCTGCACGGTGGAGAGGTCGAGCATGCCCTGCTGCTGCAGGTCGAGCAGACGGCCGGGGGTGGCCACCAGGATGTCGACGCCGCTCTTGAGCTTGCTGATCTGCGGGTTCATGCCGACGCCGCCGAAGATCACGGTGGAGCTCAGCTGCAGGTACTTGCCGTAGGTGCGCACCGATTCCTCGACCTGGGCCGCGAGCTCGCGGGTGGGAGTGAGCACCAGGGCGCGCACGCCGGTGCCGCCGAATTTGTTGGTGGCGCTGCGGCTCATCGTGAGCTTGTGCAGCAGGGGGAGGGTGAAGGCAGCGGTCTTGCCGGTGCCGGTCTGGGCGCCGCCCAGAAGGTCGTGGCCTTCGAGCACTGCGGGAATGGCCTGGGCCTGGATGGGGGTGGGGGTTTCGTAGCCCTGCTCGTGCACGGCTTTCAAGATGGCGGGAGCCAGCTTCAGATCGTCAAAGTTCATTGAGTTCAGACAAGCGCCTTCCACGGCGCGGTGGTACCGGCCCACCCACGCGAAATGTCTTTTGACGCGGGGTCAGTAGGGGCAGATAGGGGTCAGGAGTGGAGCGCGAGAGCCTGGGTTGGGCCTTCTTCGTCCCCGGCAGGGAGCCGGTGTTGCGGGCAACTGGACCCGGCAACGTCACGGATTGTCGCACGACTCGGCTTTGCCCAGCGAAATCCAGGGGTCATCGGCGTGCCAGATAGACGTACATGCCGTGGATGGGCTCGCGCTGGTCTTCGCGGATGGGGGCACGAATCAGCTGCAGCAGATCGAATCCGTGCCGCGCAGCCAGCGCGCGCAGGTAGCGTTCGGAATGGGCATAGCGCAGGCTCGGCAGCAGCTCGAAGTCGACGGCTTCGCCGGAGGCGCATTCGGCCGAGAAGCAGAAGACGCCCTTGGCTTCGAGTGCGCGGTCGAGCACAGCGAAGACCGGTTCGAGGTCGCCGACGTAGATGAATACATCGGCCGCGGTGACCAGGTCGTAGCGCTCTTCGGTGCCCTGCAGATGGTCCACGATGTCCGCATGCACGAGACGGTCGTAGAGCCCGAGGGCCTGTGCCTTGTCCAGCATCAGGCTGGACAGGTCGACGCCTTCGAGCCTTTGCGTCATCGGCTTGAGCAAGGTGGCGCACAGGCCCGTCCCGCAGCCGAGGTCGAGGGCGCAGCGGAAAGGCCCGCGGCCCAGCGCTGCCAGATGCTTGACCAGCGTGTCATGCGCCCGATAGCCGAGCGTGCCCACCAGGTGTGCATCGAACTGCTCTGCGTAGTCGTCGAAGAGCGTCTCGACGTAGTGGCCCGGCGCCACCGGCGGAACGGACTGCGCCGAGACGGAGGCCAGGTAGTACTGGTGCAATTCGGGATCGGCGCCGTGCGCCAGGGCTTGCCGGAAGGCGTCGGCGGCTTCCTCGTTGCGCTTCATCTCGCGCAGGATGCCGCCGCGGTTGCTCCAGGCCTGCGCCAGGCCGGGGTTGGCGGCCAGCGCGCGTTCGTAGGAGGCGAGGGCGCGCACGGGCTGGTCCAGCGCCTGCAGAGTCTGGCCATGGCGGAACCAGAGTTCAGCAGCACCCTGCGGGGCCAGCGCGATCGCCTTCTCGTAGCCGAGCAGGGCCTCCGGGTGGCGGTTCAGCTGCCCGAGGGCGCCGGCCTTGTGGAACCAGGCATCGGCGTTGCCGGCCTCGAGTGCCAGCACCTGCTCCGCCGTGGCCAGCGCATCCTGGGGGCGGTCCAGCTTCAGCTGCGTCGCGGCAAGGTTCACGAGGGTCGAGACGCGGCCCGGCAGCAGGGCCAGCGAAGACCGGAAGCGCTGCTCGGCGGCCTCGAAGCGGCCTTCCTCGAAGTCCTTCAGGCCTTGGAGGAACAGCTGCCGGGCCTGTTCGAAGGCGTCGTGGGTGGGCGTGGCGCTCATGGAATGGAGAAGAGGGTATGGCCGGCGCCGGACGGTATCGCAGGCCCGGACGGCCCAAAGAATAGCAGCGGCTCGAGCACCCCTTCGAGGGGCCTGCGTTAGACTTGACGGCAGACCCGGTCGGAAATCGCGCTGCAGCAGCAAGCGCCTGCCATGCAAGGCTGACTCGCAATCGATCCTCGCGCAAGATCGTTGCCAGGTTTCCCGGCCACCCCGAGCAGCTCCCATCATCGAACGGACATAGCCATGGCCCAGTACGTCTACACCATGAACAAGGTCAGCAAGACCGTGCCGCCCAAGCGGCAGATCTTGAAGGACATTTCGCTCTCCTTTTTCCCCGGCGCCAAGATCGGCGTGCTGGGCCTGAACGGCTCGGGCAAGTCCTCGCTGCTCAGGATCATGGCCGGCCTCGACAAGGAAATCGAAGGCGAGGCCTTGCCGATGCCCGGCCTCACGATCGGTTACCTCGAGCAGGAGCCCAAGCTCAACGCGGCGCACACCGTGCGCGAGTCGGTCGAGGAAGCGATGGGCGCGGTCTACGCGGCCAAGGCCCGCCTCGAAGAGGTGTACGTGGCCTACGGCGCTGAAGACGCCGACTTCGACGCGCTGGCGGCCGAGCAGGCCGAACTCGAAGCCATCATCGCGACCGCCGGCACCGACTCCGAGCACCAGCTCGAGATCGCCGCCGACGCGCTGCGCCTGCCGCCGTGGGAGGCCAACATCGGCGTGCTCTCGGGCGGCGAGAAGCGCCGCGTGGCGCTGTGCCGGCTGCTGCTGTCCAAGCCCGACATGCTGCTGCTCGACGAACCCACCAACCACCTGGACGCCGAATCGGTCGAGTGGCTCGAAGTGTTCCTGCAGCGCTTTCCGGGCACCGTGGTGGCCATTACCCACGATCGCTACTTCCTCGACAACGCGGCCGAGTGGATTCTCGAGCTCGACCGCGGCCGTGGCATTCCGTGGAAGGGCAACTACAGCACCTGGCTCGAGCAGAAGGGCGAACGCCTGGCGCAAGAGCAGAAGAGCGAGGAAGCCCACGCCAAGGCGCTGAAGAAGGAACTCGAATGGTCGCGCCAGAACCCCAAGGCGCGCCAGGCCAAGAGCAAGTCGCGCCTGGCCCGCTTCGAGGAACTGTCCGACTACGAATACCAGCGGCGCAACGAGACGCAGGAAATCTTCATCCCCGTGGCGGAACGCCTGGGCAACCAGGTCTTCGAGTTCAAGAACGTCAGCAAGTCCTTCGGCGACCGCCTGCTGATCGACAACCTGAGCTTCGAGGTCCCGGCCGGCGCCATCGTCGGCATCATCGGCCCGAACGGCGCCGGCAAGTCCACGCTCTTCAAGCTGATCGCGGGCAAGGAAAAGCCCGACAGCGGCGAGGTGGTGGTCGGCCAGACGGTCAAGATGGCCTTCGTCGACCAGACCCGCGATGCGCTCGCCAACGAGAAGACGGTGTGGGAAGACATCTCGAACGGTCTCGACATCATCAACGTCGGCAAGTTCCAGATGGCGAGCCGCGCGTATGCCGGCCGCTTCAATTTCAACGGTGCCGACCAGCAGAAGAAGGTCGGCACGCTCTCCGGCGGCGAGCGCGGCCGGCTGCACCTGGCCAAGACACTGATCGCCGGCGGCAACGTGCTGATGCTGGACGAACCCTCGAACGACCTGGACGTCGAGACGCTGCGCGCGCTCGAAGACGCCTTGCTCGAATTCGCGGGCTCGGTGCTCGTGATCAGCCACGACCGCTGGTTCCTGGACCGCATCGCGACCCATATCCTCGCGGCCGAGGGCGACAGCCAATGGACCTTCTTCAACGGCAACTACCAGGAGTACGAGGCCGACAAGAAGAAGCGCCTGGGCGAGGAAGGCGCCAAGCCGCATCGGATGCGGTTCAAGGCGCTGAAGTAAGAAACGGCGTGCGCTGACAGCGCCGGTTTGAAATCCGGCGTCCACACTTCAAATCTGGCGCGCAGGACGTGCCTGAAGGAGTGACATATTGCGGTGCAGCACGGCGCAGATGACGGCGGTGACCCTTCTTCGCGGCTTTGCAGGCGGCGGCGGTAAGCAGCGTGGCGATCAACGCCTTCGGGGTCAGCGGTCGGCTAATTCCTGCACCGGCGCCGTGGCGCCAGCCTTGCTGTTTATTCGGCCCCGGCACCTGCGCCCGCACCTGCACCTGCACCTGCACCTGCGCCTGCGCCGGTGCCCGGCCCGATGAATGTCAAGGTGGTCGAGCTGGCCAGCGGATTCGCCAATCCCTGGAGCCTCGCCTTCCTGCCCGACGGCAAGCTGCTGGTGACGCAGCGCAGCGGCCAGCTGCGCCTGCGCAATGCGGACGGCACGCCGGTCAACGGCGGGGCCGACCAGGTCAGCGGCCTGCCGGCGGTCGAGGTGGTGGGGCAGGGCGGCCTGCTCGACGTCGCGGTGGACCCGGCCTTCGCCACCAATCGCCGCATTTACTTCAGCTATGCAGAGCGCGACGGCACCGACGCCAGCTTCAACGGCACGGCGGTCGCGCGCGCCGAGCTCGACACGGCGAATCGCAGCCTGAGCAACCTGGTCGTGATCTTTCGCCAGCTGCCCAAGGCGCAGAGCAGTGCGCACTTCGGATCGCGCCTCGTCTTCGACCGCAGCGGCCACCTGTTCATCACCCTGGGCGAGCGCTTGAACAACGACCAGCGCGGCTTCTCGCAGGACCTGACGCGCGGCCACGGCAAGGTGATGCGCATCAGCACCGACGGCGCGCCGGCGCCGGGCAATCCCAACTTCGGCGTGGGCGGTGCGCAGCCGCAGATCTGGAGCTACGGCCATCGCAATGCCCAGGGCGCGGCGCTGCATCCCACCACTGGCGAGCTGTGGGTGAACGAGCATGGCCCGCAGGGCGGCGACGAGGTCAACCTCGCGCTGCCGGGCAGGAACTACGGCTGGCCGATCATCAGCTACGGACAGGAGTACGGCACCCTTACGCAGGTCGGCGAAGGCACCGCCAAGGCCGGCATGGAACAGCCGCTGAGCTACTGGGAGAAGATCGACGGCTCGGCCTGGACGCCCGGCACGCAGAAGGCCTCCATCGCGCCCAGCGGCATGGCCTTCTACAGCGGCGATGCGCTGCCCGACTGGAAGGGCAGCCTCTTCGTCGGCGCGCTGGCGGGCACGGCGCTGTGGCGGCTCACGCTCAGCGGCAACACGGTGACCGCGCGCGAGCGCCTGCTGGCCGATCGCGGCGAGCGCATTCGCGACGTGCGGCAGGGGCCCGACGGCTGGCTCTACCTGCTGACGGACAGCAGCAACGGCAAGCTGCTGCGGCTGGAGCGCTGAGCCCTGCGAATTCGATAGCCCGGCGCCGCGCCGTGGCGCCCTCCCTTGGCGGGAGGATGTGTGCCCACTCGTTCATCCGCATCATCGACCCACTGCGATCGATCGACATGCAGTCGAAGGGGGGTGATCGTGAAGAACCTGCCACCGGACTTCTGGCTGGCCGCCATCGGCTGGGCCTACCTGCTCACGAACGCCTGCCGCGTGCTGACCTACGTGCCGCAGATCGTCGTGGTCTGGCGCTGCCGCGACGGTGCGCAGTCGATCTCGCTGACGACCTGGGGATCGTGGAGCGTGTCGCACCTCACTGCACTGCTGTACGGCACCCTGGTGGTCGCGGATGCCTTTCTCGTTGCGGTGTCGCTCATCAACCTCGCCGGCTGCGGCGTCGTCACCTGGATCGCGTACCGCCGACGGCGCGCGCATGCGCAAATGCAGCCGGTGCCCGAGGCGATGCGCCGGCCGCGCACAGACTCCGCCTAGCCGGCATGCTGCGGCATCCGGGCCAGCACCCGCTTGCGCACCGCATAGATGTTGTTGCGCAGCGCGTAGAGCTCTTCGGCATACGACAGCGGCACCGCCACCTTGTTGACCACGCGGTCGAGGTTGTCCAGTTCCTCGATGAGCGCCTCGCGCTCGCCCTTGCCGGCTTCCAGTTTGTGCTCCACCTCGCGCAGCCGCGCGTACCAGCGGAACACGCGCCGCCGCACGCGGAACTGGTAGAGCGGCGGCACCACGCGGCTGAGCGGCAGCATCAGCACCAGCAGGCCGCCCAGCACCAGCCACATGCGCTCCACCAGGTTGCTGGCCCAGAAGGGCAGGTAGCGCTGCCAGAAGGGCGGCGTGCCGTTGATGGCGCGGTCGCCCTCGGGGCTGACGGGCAGCTCGCTGGTGCGGGTGTTCGGGAAGTCGCGCGCGCGGTTGAACCAGCCCGCGCCGCTGTGCAGCGTCTGGGCACTCTGCGCGAAGAGCTGCCGCAGCGCAGGATGCGTCTTTTCGCTGGCCAGCAGCGAGGTGGTGGCCGCGAGCAGCGCCTTGTCCTGCGGCGGCAGGTCGGTCGCCAGGTCGACCACGCCGCGCGGCAGCGTGACGGGCTGGAGGAATGCGAAGCGGCGCGAGTAGGCGTCGCTCTGGTCGAACTCCATGAGCCGGATGTCCGGTGCGCGCAGCAGCCGCTGCACCAGCGGCGACTGCGGTGCCGAGGCCAGCACGATCACGTCGAGCAGTCCGGCCTGCAGCGCCTCCGTGGCCGGCGTCTGCTCGAGGTTGGACAGCTGCAGTGCCTGCGGCTCCATGTGGTTGGCACGGAACATCCGTTCCATGATCTCCGGCACGCCGCTGCCGGGCTTGTCGACGTTGATGCGCAGGTCCTTGAACTGGGCGATCGAGCTCAGCCGCCCGGTCTTGCGGTCGATCGCGTGAGCCGCGTCGGCGCGGTAGAAGAACCACAGCGGCTCGTAGAACAGGCTGCCCAGCGAAGTCAGCCCCGCTTCCTCGTCGGCCACCGGCTCGGCGCTGCCGCCGCGCACGAAGCCCACGTCGGCGCCGCCGCTGCGCAGCAGCTGCAGGTTGTCCTGCGAGCCGTCGGTGGGCTTGAGCACGACCTCGATGCCGTTGGACTTGAGGGCCGCCGCGTAGCGCTTGCCGAACTCGGCGTAGGCGCTGCCCGCGGGGCCGGTGGCGAGCGTCACGTGCTTGGGCGGCTGCGGGTCCAGCCACCAGTAGGCGGCGATCAGGAGGCCGATCACGATGAACACCACCGGGCCGGTGGGAGACGATCGGGTCGCGAATGGAGGGAGGATGAGGCGGAGCGAGGCACGGTGGGCGGGTAGGAACTCGGCTGGGCGCTACAGCAGCATTTCTGATTGGCTTTTTGGGCGGGCTCGGTTACAAAGCGCGACGAATTTCAGGGATACAAAAAATGACAACACGAATGTCCAGGGATGTACTGGCCAGTGCCGCGCGGCTGATCAGTGATGCCGACAGCTTGACGTGGTGGGTCGAGGAGCTGTTGAGCACCGTCTTGCCGAGCGCTGCGGTTTTGTGCGGGCAGTCGGTCCCGCATTCCGGCGGCTATTCGGCCATCCAGACCTGGAGCTTCGGCTTGCCGCCCGCCTACCAGGCCGCGATTGCTTGCGTGGGCGGCAATGTGCGAAGCCCGATCCTGACGCGGCTGATCCAGTCTGGCGGGCCCGAGTTCTTCGACGTCGAGCAGGATCAAGGGGCTGACATCGACCCTTTGTGGCGCACGACCTTCCGGCGCGCCGGTTGGCGAAACCTGCTGGCGTTTTCGCATCTGGAGGGCGAGAGAAACGACCGCGTGCTCACTTCGGCCGCCTTCTACGACGTGGGACCGGAGGCGGTTGCCGATCGCCATGCGCTGCAGCAGCGGGTGATGCCGGCGATGCATGCCGCGCTCAGCAGCCTCTATCGCTGTGAGCAGGCCCACGCCCCCTCCAACTCTGTTGCCCGTTTGCCGGCGTTCACGCTCGCCGAGCGCGCCGTGCTCGACTTGCTGCTGCAAGGCATGACCAACAAGGAGATCGGCCGGCAACTCGGCAAGAGCGGCGAGACCATCAAGCGGCAGCTCGCCGTGTTGATGAAACGGACCGACGCGAGGAACCGCGTGGAGTTGGCGCACCGGGTGTTGGCCGGCGGGGCGTTGGGCGCGGCGCAGCCATCGGTGCCCTCGCGCGTGAACGGCTTTGACCCGATCGGGTCATTTCGAATAACCCGATCGGGGGATTGAGGCCGCGGCGCATTTCGCGCCAAATCCGAGTCTTGAGGCGATGCATCGCCGACAGCCGACCTGAAGGGGGTCAATGACCAGTCTTGCCACGAAAGTAGTCTTGTTGTTCAAGGCGATTGCGGTGCTGCTGTTGTTGGGTTGTTCGATGGTTGCGGTGAGTCAATGGATATTTCCGTTTATCTTCCCGTGGGAGTTTGCTGCTCATTACGGCAGTGGTGCAATTGGAGTGATCGTGGCGGTTGCACTGGGTGCATTCTTCAAATCGCTGAAGGTAAAACTGATGAGTGAGGGTGACTGAAATTTGGTTGCAATTTTGCGGTCAAATCTCATGAGAAATTTGTTTCATGAGAAATCAAGGGAAAGAGAAAAAAATGGCGACGAGATCCAGTGGAATTCGAAATCTCACCGACGATGAACTGTTGCTCGTCTACGGAGGTGAAGCAGGCTGCGGCGCTGGAGACGGCTCGAGCTGCGGCGATGGAGGATGTGGAACCGGCGGTTGCTCGGATTCTTCCAGCAGTGCGAGTCCCTTCGGAGCGATTGCTTCGGCGATCGGAGGAATCGGAGCAGCTATTGGATTGGCTGGGGCCGCGACACCGGCTGGCGCGATGGCTGCAGCGCTTGGCGCAATTGCAGCCGGAGTCAACGCGCTCGGTAATTCAGTTGGTGCTCAGGGCGGCCAAGGTGGATCATCCATGCCTTCAGTCAACCAAATGGGCGATCCCGCAGGCGGGCCGTGAGCGATATTTCGTAAAACAATTGAGACCGAATCGGCCTCAATTTCTAAAAGCATCTATAAGAAGAGGTGACATGCCGACCGATGAACTGAAGCGTCATTGCCGTAATTGTGGGGGTGGTGATCATTATTTGACAGAGGTTAACGCGGGTGGTGGTATTTTTCCTAGCGTGTTGCCTCTGGGTTTTGCGGAATGGCTAAAAAATCCTAGATACCGTCTTCGCGTGTGCGGCAGCTGCGGGTTGACTGAGTCGTTTGTGGTGGAAGAATTTTTGGGCGCAGTAAAAGAGAAATTCATCTCTGAAAACTCATCGCCCCCTCATGTCGGTGGCTCGACTCTGGATTCACGATAAGGAGTCATGGAGTCTCATTCGTCCGTTGAGAATCCGCTTTTTCGCTCAGAGGTTTTTGCGGCGCGCCAAGACGCATGGCTCGGAGAAATCGTCGTCAGCAGGCCTCTTTCCTTCGTTGCACTTTCCATTGGCTTTGCCGTCCTTGCCGCGAGCTTGCTTCTCTACCTGGTTGTCGGTCAATACACCCGAAAGATTCGCGCCAGCGGCTATCTCGTACCCAATGCCGGAATCGTCAAAGTGACGGCTTCGCAAGCCGGCATCGTGACGCGGCTCTCGGTCGTGGAAGGTCAGGGTGTCGCGCTCGGCGAAACATTGGCTGTTCTGAACTCCGAGCGCTTCACGGGCGCCGGCGATGCGTCGATCGAAATCGACAAGCAACTTCAGCTTCGCCGCACGTCGTTGAGGCAGGAGCGGGCCAAGCTCGATGAACTTCACGATCAACAGCGCAAAGCACTCAGCGATCGGCTGATCAACCTGCGGACCGAGTTGGCGCAGGTACGAACGGCCTTGTCGCTTCAACAGGAACGGATTCGCCTCACCGACCAGATGCTCGCCAGGCAGCGCGAACTGCACGCTGCGAAGTTTGTCTCCGACATGGCGTTGCAGCAGAAGGAACAGGAGCGCATGGCCGATCTGGCAGCGCTCGAATCGATTCGTCGCAACGAGACCAGCTTGCTGCGCGACACGGGCGCGGTCGAGGCCGACGTGGCAGCGCTGCCTGTGAAGCACCTCAACGCGCTGGCGGCGAACGATCGCGCTCTTTCTTCGATCGAGCAGGATCGCGTCGAGAACGAGTCCCGGCGCGAGTTGTTGCTGAAGTCGCCCCAGGCTGGGGTGGTGACCGCAATCCTGACGGACCGGGGCAAGCTGGCAGTGCCCGGCCAGCCCTTGCTCAACCTCATCCCGGAAGGATCGGAGCTGCAGGCGGACGTGTACCTCCCTTCCAGGGCGGCCGGCTTCGTGCGCCTGGGAACCCGAGCCCTTTTGCAGTTCAAGGCCTTCCCCTATCAAAAGTTCGGAAGCCACGAGGCACGCGTGATCAAGTTGTCCCGGGTCGCCGTGAGCGGGAGCGAGTTGCCGTACCCGCCACCTGCTGCAGCGCCGAGCGAGTTGTTCTATATCGCGAGCCTCGCTCTCACGAAGAAGTCGGTGTCGGCCTATGGCAAGGAAGAACCCCTTCAGCCGGGCATGGGCTTCGACGCCAACCTGATTCTCGACACGCGCACTCTGCTCGAATGGGTGTTCGAGCCGCTGTTCTCCATCTCGGGCAACTGGATTCACTGATCCATCGATGCTCGAAGGTCTTCAGTTCGGCTTCGGCCGCAAGCTGCGTCTCGTGCTGCAGACCGAGGCCGCCGAGTGCGGCCTGGCCTCGCTGGCGATGGTGGCGGGCTACCACGGCTACGACACGGATCTGCCGAGCTTGCGTGCCAGGTACGCGGTTTCTCTCAAGGGCGCGACGCTGGCGCAGTTGATGAAGATCGCCGAGGCACTGGGGTTTCAAACCCGACCCTTGCGGCTCGGCCTGGAAGATCTGGACAAGCTGGAAACACCCTGCATCCTGCACTGGGACCTCAAGCATTTCGTCGTGCTCCAGCGTGTGCGTCGTGAGTCCATCGACATATTGGACCCGGCACACGGCTCGCGAACGCTGAAGCACGATGAGGCGGGGCGCTCGTTCACGGGCATCGCGTTGGAGATGGTTCCGGGCCTCTCGTTCAAGCCACGAAAAGAGCGGCAGCAACTGCGGCTCGGTACGCTTCTCGCAAAGGCGCGCGGTCTGCGCCGCTCGCTGGTGCAGGTGCTCGTTCTCGCAGCCGCGCTGGAAGCGTTTGGCCTGGTGCTGCCCTTCTTCTCGCAATGGGTGATCGACGACGTCCTGGTCTCCGGCGATGCGGACCTGCTCGCGGTGCTGATCGCGGGGCTGGTGCTCGTGGGCAGCTTCCAGGTTGCGGCCGGCTGGGTGCGCGCAAGAGTTCTCTTGCACCTGACGACCACACTGAATCTGCAATGGACGAGCAGCAGCTTCGCGCATCTGCTGCACCTGCCCATGGCCTGGTACGAGAAGCGGCACCTGGGCGACATCGTCTCGCGCTTCGGGAGCATCGGCGCACTGCAGCAAGCGCTGACCGGCGGCATGGTGGGGGTCGTCGTCGACGGCATCATGGCTACGATCACCTTGATCGTCATGCTGTTCTACAGCCCGCAACTGGCGGCAGTCGCCGGCGGCGTGGTTCTGCTCTACACCCTGATTCGCGTCCTGCGCTACGGCGCGCTTCGCAGTGCCAGCGGGGAGCAGATCGTGCGCTCGGCCAAGCAGCAGAGTCACTTCATGGAGAGCGTGCGCGGCATTCAGGTGCTCAAGCTCTTCAACCGCGAGGAAGACCGGCAGCGCCGGTATATGAACCTCGCGGTCGCGAGCACCAATGCCGGGTTGGCGGTACAGCGGCAGATGATGTCCTTCAGTTCGCTCAACGCCATGCTGATGGTGCTGGAGAACGCCGCGGTGTTGTATCTGGGTGCGCGGCTCGTCCTGGGTGGCCAGCTGTCGGTCGGCATGCTGATCGCGTTCCTGGGCTACAGGACGCAGTTCGTCAGCCGGGCATCGGCCTTGGTTGACCAGCTCCTGTCGTTCAAGATGCTGGGCTTGCAAACCGAGCGGCTCGCCGACATCGTGTTGGCCGAGCGGGAATCAATGCGCGATGCTGCCCTTCATCGTTCGCAGGAAGGCGTTGCCGCTTCCATCGAACTGTGCAATGTCAGCTTTCGGTACGCGTCGGATGATCCCTGGATCCTGAAGGATGTGAGCCTGAAGATCGAGCCCGGCGAATCGGTGGCGATCGCTGGACCTTCGGGCTGCGGGAAGACGACCTTGCTCAAGGTCATGCTGGGACAACTGGAGCCGCAGGAGGGCAGCGTCAGCGTGGGTGGCGTCCCGCTTCGGCAGCTCGGCTTGTGGCGTTACCGTGAGCAGATCGGCGTGGTCATGCAGACGACCGCCTGTTCGCCGGCTCGATCGCCGAGAACATCTGCCTGTTCGATGCCCAGCCCGATCACGCTCGCATCGAAGAGGTCGCGCAGCTGGCTTCCGTGCATGACGAGATTGCTCGCATGCCGATGGGCTACAGCACGCTCGTCGGAGACATGGGAAGCGCCTTGTCGGGTGGTCAACGCCAACGGGTTGTGCTGGCACGGGCGCTTTACAAGCGCCCGCGGATTTTGTTGCTGGACGAAGCGACGAGCCATCTGGACACTGCGACCGAAAGCGTGGTCAACAGCGCGGTGCAGCACCTGGATATCACGCGCATCGTGATCGCCCATCGTCCGCAGACCCTGGAAGCGATGGGGCGTGTGATCCATCTGCTCCACTGCGATCGTCTCCATGGGTGAGGTCGAAGCCATCTTCGGCCGGACTCAGCTGCGTTGGGTGTGACTGGCCCCGCTACACTTTGCCGCTCATACCAGCGACAGAGCAGCACCATGAGTATTCGCGTCGGCATCGTCGGGATCAGCGGCTACGGCGGCGGTGAGGCGATGCGCCTCGTCGCGAGCCACCCGTCGTTCGAACTGGTCTATGCCGCTGGCGATGGCAGTGCGGGTAGCCGCCTTTGCGACCGCTTTCCTGGCGCACCGGCCAAGCTGGCCGATCTTGTGATCGAGAAGTGGGACCCGAGCGCACTGCCGAAGCTCGACGTGCTGTTCGCGTCGCTGCCGACCGGCGCTTCGGCCGACGCACTGGCGTGCGTACCGAAGGAAGTGAAGATCGTTGACATCGGTGGCGACCATCGCTACGCCGAGGGCTGGGCTTACGGCTTGGCCGACGTGTGGCCCGAGCAGATCAAGGCAGGAGCCGCATCGCCAACCCCGGCTGCTTCCCCGCGGCCTCGCTGATCGCGCTGGCACCGCTGCTGGCCGACAAACTGATCGAGCCGAGCAACATAGTGATCGACGTCAAGACCGGCGTCTCCGGCGCCGGCCGGGGCGGCGGCGACAACAAGTTCGGCTACGCCGATGTGAACGAGGACTTGGCGCCCTACGGCCTGCTCAAGCATGTCCATATGCCCGAGATTGAGAAAACGATCGGGCGCCTGAGCGGCGGGGGCAACTCGGGCGGGCTGGTGTTCACACCCCACCTCGTGCCGATGACCCGCGGCATCCTCGCTACGATCTACTGCCGTGGCCGGGTGACGAGCGAGAATGCTTCGACGCGGCTAGGCAGTTCTACGCCGGGCGGCCATTCGTCCGCGTGACGGACAAGCCGCCGCACACGAAATGGGCCACCGGCTCGAACCTTGCGTTCGTCAGTTACGCCGCCGATCCGGAGCGCGAGCTTGTGATTGCGATGGGCGTTGTGGACAACCTCGGCAAGGGCGCGGCCGGCCAGGCCGTGCAGAACGCGAATCTGATGTGCGGCCTACCGGAGACGGCCGGGCTGGACGGCGCGTCGGTGTGGCCCTGAAGTCCAAGACCGTTTCGCGCGCCCGTTGAGCGAACTGCGTCGGCGCGTGATCGCGAGGATCTGCCCCGCCCGCCACATTTCTGGCCTGCGGCCGTGCCCGACGGTCGAGAAGTGCGTCTAACCCAGCTCCGACGCGCTCGGAAACACGCTCCCCGCAACCCGCACCGTGCGCGCCGCCAGCACCGCCCGCAGCGTCGCCCGCGCCACGACTTCCGCCGCCATCGTGCCCAGCACCGTCATCCCCGGCGCGTCGCCCTCGAGCGGCACGCGCCCGGTGGCGAGCGCGAACAGGGTGTCGCCGTCGCTCATGGTGTGCACCGGGTTGATCGCGCGCGCCAGGCCGTCGTGGGCCACGGCCGCGAGGCGGTTCGCCTGCACCTTGGTGAGTCGGGCGTCGGTGGCAACCACGCCCAGCGTGGTGTTGGTGCCCGCCAGCAGCGGCTGCGGCAGCTCGCCGTGCAGCAGGGCGCGGCGGGTGTCGAGCAGCGACCGGCCGTCCTCGGTGCGGGCGCCGGCCACCACCTGCGCGGTGTCGGGGTCGAGCACATCGCCCAGCGCGTTGCAGGCGATCAGGGCGCCGACGGTCACGCCATTGACGGTGACCGAGGCGGTGCCGATGCCGCCCTTCATCGCCCGGTGCACGCCGAAGAGCTTGCCCACCAGTGCGCCGCTGCCGGCGCCGACATTGCCCTCGGCCGGCGCCGCCGCCGATGCGGCCTCGCAGGCTGCGTAACCGGCCGCAGCATCGGGCCGGATGCGCGCGTCGCCGAGCGGCAGGTCGAAGAGCACGGCCGCCGGCACGATCGGCAGCGTGCCGAAGCGCACGTCGAGGCCGATGCCGCGCTCCTCCAGCCAGCGCATCGCGCCCTCGGCCGCCGCCAGGCCCCAGGCGCTGCCGCCCGCGAGCATTACGGCATGCACCTGCTGGACGAAGTTGCCGGGCGCGAGCAGGTCGGTTTCGCGCGTGCCGGGCGCGGCGCCGCGCACGTCCACGCCGGCCACGGCGCCTTCGCGCGCCAGGATCACGGTGCAGCCGGTGGGCCGGCGCGGGTCGCTGAAATGGCCGACCTCGATGCCGGCGACGTCGGTGATGGCGCCCGCGCGCGGCGCCGGGGAAGAGGAAGGAGAGGAGGGCTGATGGGACATCGCCGACGATTATGGAACCGCCGGCCCGGCGGCTCACTGGAGTACCTTCGCCTTCGGCTGCGGTGCTATTCGCCTGGGGAGCGGCCCGGCGGCTCAGGCGCGCTTCGCCCGGCCCGCATCAGCGCGGCCGAGCTCGCCGCGTGCCTGCCGCAGCACCGACCAGCCACCGCTGAGCGCCAGCGCCGCCATCACCGCGGCCACCGCCAGGTCGGGCCAGGCCGTGCCGGTGCCGAAGACGCCGAGGGCCGCGAGCATCACCGCCACGTTGCCGATGGCATCGTTGCGCGAGCACAGCCAGACGCTGCGCATGTTGGCGTCGCCCTCCCGGAAGGCGTAGAGCATGAGGGCGACCGCCACGTTCACCCCCAGCGCCAGCGCGCCCACCAGCCCCATGGTCACCGCCTCGGGCGGCACGCCTTGCGTCGCCGACCACAGCGTCTTGCCGGCCACGAAGAGCCCGAAGCCCACCATGCTGAGTCCCTTGAGCACGGCCGCGCGAGCGCGCCAGGCGAGGCCCATCGAGAGCACGGCGAGCGTCACGCCGTAGTTGGCCGCATCGCCGAAGAAGTCGATCGCATCGGCCAGCAGCGAGACCGAGCCCGAACGGAAGCCGGCACCGATCTCGACCGCGAACATCGCCGCATTGAGGGCCAACGCCACCCACAGCACGCGCCGGTAGCGCGGGGTGTCGGTGGCGGTGAGGTGTTCGTGGTCGTGATCGTGTTCGCAGCAGCTCGCAGACATGGTTTCTCCAGTGATGGCAGCATTGGAAAGCTTGAAGTCACTGGAAGGTCAACCCATGCCTGTCGCAATCCCGCCCTCAGATCAGGGTTACCGCATCGGCGATGCCGCGGCCCGAAGCGGCCTGAGCGCCACCAACATCCGCTACTACGAGAAGGAGGGCCTGGTCGCACCGCAGGCCCGCGGCGACAACAGCTACCGGCTCTACACCGATGCCGACGTGCACCGGCTGCGCTTCATCCGACTGTGCCGCGCCATGGACATGTCGCTGGACGAGGTGCGCGCGCTGCTCGGGCTGGACCTGCGCAGCAAGGCCGACTGCGCCGCCGCCAACGTGGCGCTCGACACGCACCTGGGCCATGTGCGCGAGCGCCTGCGCGAGTTGCGCTCGCTCGAGAAGGAGCTGATCGCATTGCGCGACTGCTGCGACGGCAGCGATGCGCAATGCCACATCATCGAGACGCTGCATGCGCGCGCCGACGCGCAGCCCTCGGGCGAGGCGCGCGGGACCCGGGCCACGCGCCACGTCTAGTGTCGCTGCCGCGAGAACGCTCAGGGCTTCGCAGGCGCCGGCAGCGGCATGCGTCGCTCGCGCATCAGGTCGCGCAGCAGGGCCGGGTCGTCGGTGATGAGGCCATCGACCTTCCAGTCCATCAGCTTCGCCATGTCGGCGCGCTGGTTCACTGTCCAGGGCACGACATGGAAGCCCAGCGCCTGCGCCTCCTGGACCTGCGCGGCCGTGAGGTCGGCGAAGGCCGGCGACCAGATCACCGGGCCCGGGCTGTTGCCGACCGCGGCCTTCACCAGGCGCGGCGCCGAGCCGAAGTCCTCGAGCCGCAGGCCGGACGTCCAGCGCGGGTCCCTGAGCGTGCGGCCGGTCGTGAGATAGGCGCGCTGCAGCTGCGGCGCCCACTGGCCGACGAGGGCCAGCGTGCGCCAGTCGAAGCTCTGCACGGTCACGCGCGGACCCATGCCGGCCTTGTCGATCTCGGCCAGCAGCGCGCGCACCATCGGGTCCGGTGCTGCGGTCTCCTCGGGCCGGCTCGGGTCCAGCTTGGTCTCGATGTTGAAGC
The DNA here is from genome assembly GCF_010499245.1 of Variovorax sp. WS11. GTDB lineage: Bacteria > Pseudomonadota > Gammaproteobacteria > Burkholderiales > Burkholderiaceae_C > Variovorax. The sequence goes on along the minus strand of NZ_JAAGOW010000002.1, from coordinate 174,684 downwards.
GCACCTGCGTCGCGCCGCGTGCGCGCACCCGCTCGAAGAGCGCGGCCAGCGTCGGGATGCGCTCGCCGTCGCGCGGCACCTGCAGGGCGAACTGCTTGCCGTAGTTGGTGGCGGGGTCGATGCGTCCGACGTCGTAGGCCTGCAACTGCGCGAGCGTCAGCGCGTGGATTGCCGGGCCCTTGGCAGTGAGGAAGGCGCCGCTCGCATCGCGCGTGTGCTCGGGGTTGAGCACCGTGTCGTGCGAGATCACCACCACGCCGTCGGCGGTGAGCCCGATGTCGAGTTCGAGCGTGGTCACACCCAACTCCATCGCGTTGTCGAAGGCGGCCAGCGTGTTCTCCGGCGCGAGCGCGCGGCCGCCGCGGTGGGCCTGGAGGTCGAAGTCGCGCGTCGGCGTGGGCGCAATTGCCGAGCATGCAGCGAGCAGCGATGCGGCGAGCAGCCAGGGTGCGCAGTGGATGAGCTTCATTTCAATTGAACCTTGATGCCGTCCTGTTGCACCGTGATGTCACCGATCTCGTAGGTCTTGCGCCCCACCGTCAGTTCTTCGGCGGTGAAGGTGCGCAGCGGCTGGTCGCGCAGCAGCTCCTGCGCGACCACGGCGCCGATCTGCTGCAGGCGCTCGGCATCGCGCCCGGTCACGCCCTGCAGCTCGAGCCGCTCGGCCTTGGGCTGATCGAGCCGCAGCGCGCGGGCCGGTACGTCGTACCTGAGCGCGCTGCTGACCGAGACCACGCCCTCCACGGTCGAGGGCCGCAAGAGCGGACTCGCGATGCTCAGCACAGCCGTGATCGCGGCACGATTGGCGCGGGCGTCCAGGCCCAGCTGCGGATCACGCAAGGCGACGGTGAAGATCTCGGCATAGCGCTGCTGCACCGGGAAGCGTTTGGCGATCTGCGCCTGCAGCTCCTCGCGGCTCGCGGTGTATTCGCTGGTGAAGAAGTTGAAGCCCGCCAGCGCTGCGATGGGGGCGGATGCGGCGCCACCGAGCAGGGCGCGCAGAACAAGGCGGCGGGACGGCGGCAAGAAGGAGCGGTACTGCATACCGCTGCGAGCTTGCCACAGCCCGATGGTTCAATCGTGAAGCGACGAAAGGAACTGTTTCAGCTCGGGCGTCTGCGGATTGCCGAACAGCTCGGCCGGCGGCCCCATCTCGTGCACGCGTCCCTGGTGCATGAAGATCACGCGGTCGCTGACCTTGCGCGCGAAGCTCATCTCGTGCGTCACCATCAGGAGCGTCATGCCCTCGTCGGCGAGCGACTCGACGACGCGCAGCACCTCGCCCACGAGCTCCGGGTCGAGCGCCGAGGTGATCTCGTCGCACAGCAGCACGGCAGGCTCCATCGCCAGGGCGCGTGCGATGGCCACGCGCTGCTGCTGGCCGCCCGAGAGCTGGTCGGGCATGGCGTCGAACTTCTGCTCCAGGCCCACGCGGGTGAGCAGCTTGCGGGCCTGCGAGGCGGCTTCCAGGCTGCTGCGCTTCTTCACCAGCGTCGGCGCCAGCATCACGTTGCGGCCCACCGAGAGATGCGGGAACAGGTTGAAGCTCTGGAAGATCATGCCCACGTGCTGCCGCAGCTCGCGCATCGCCATCGCGCTCTCGTGCAGCAGCGGCTTGCCGTCGACCGTGAGCGAGCCTTCCTGGAACGCTTCGAGACCGTTGATGCAGCGAAGCAGCGTGCTCTTGCCCGAGCCGCTCTTGCCGATGATGGCGATGACCTCGCCGCGCTTGACCTCGAGGTCGATGCCCTTGAGGACCTCGTTGCTGCCATAGGCCTTGCGCAGCGCGGTGATGCGGACAATGGGCGCGAGACTCGCGGTTTCTGCGGCAGCGACGGGAGCTTCAGCGACGAGCGCCATGGATCTTCCTTTCGAGGTTCTTGGCGTACAGGCTCACGGGGAAGCACAGCGCGAAATAGAGCAGGGCCACGCAGCTGAAGACCACGAAGGGCTTGAAGGTGGCGTTGGAGATCATGCTGCCGGCCTTGGTCAGCTCGACGAAGCCGATCACCGAGGCCAGCGCCGTGCCCTTGATCACCTGCACCAGGAAGCCCACGGTGGGCGCGATCGCGATGCGCGTGGCCTGCGGCAGGATCACATGGCGCATCTGCTCGCCGAAGCTCAGCGCCAGGCTGCCCGAGGCCTCCCACTGGCCCTTGGGGATGGCGGCCACGCAGCCGCGCCAGATCTCGGTGAGGAAGGCGCTGGTGTAGAGCGTGAGCGCCACCGAAGCCGCGGTCCAGGCCGAGACCTCGATGCCGAAGAGCGCGATGCCGAAGTAGGCGAGGAACAACTGCATCAGCAGCGGCGTGCCCTGGAACAGTTGCACATAGAGCCCGATCAGCCGTTCGGCGACACGGCCGCCCGACAAGCGCAGGAACAGCAGCAAGCCGCCCACCACGCCGCCGCCGACGAAGGCGATGAGCGAGAGCACCACCGTCCAGCGCAAGGCCAGCAGCAGGTTGCGCAGGATGTCCCAGAGGGAGAACTCGACCATGCTGTGGCCCTATTTACCGAAGAAGAACTTCGGCCCTGCCCAGTTGAGCAGCCGCCGTGCGGACACCGACAGCGCCAGGTAGATGACGGTCGCGATGATGAAGGCCTCGAAGGCGCGGAAGTTGCGGCTCTGGATCAGGTTGGCCGCGTAGCTCAGCTCCTCGGTCGAGATCTGACTGCACACGGCCGAACCCAGCATCACGATGATGATCTGGCTCACCATCGCGGGCCAGACCGTCTTCAGCGCCGGCGGCAGCACCACGCGCGTGAACACCTGCACCTTGTTCAGCGCCAGGCTCACGGCGGCTTCGATCTGCCCGCGCGGCGTGGCCTCGATGCCGGCGCGGATGATCTCGGTGGCGTAGGCACCGAGGTTCATCACCATCGCGATCACCGAGGCCACCTCGGGCGAGAGCTTGAAGCCCGCCGCCGGCAGTCCGAAGAAGATGAAGAAGAGCTGCACGATGAAGGGCGTGTTGCGGATCAGCTCCACGTAGCTGCCGACGATCCAGCGCAGCCAGGCCGGCCCACTCGCGCGGGCCCAGGCGCAGGCGATGCCCACCGCCATGCCGATCAGCGTGGCGACGAGCGTGAGGCCCAGCGTCCACACGATGCCCCTGACCAGCAGCGGCCATTGGCCGAGCACGGCCCCGAAGTCGAACTCGATGCCCATGGCGGTGCGGTGTCAGAGGGGCAGGTCGCCGGCTTCCTTGCCGAGGTACTTCTTCGACATGGCATCGAGCGTGCCGTCTTTCTTGGCTGCCGCGATGATCTCGTTGACCTTGGCCTTCAGTGCGTCCTCGCCCTTGGCGATGCCGACGAAGCAGGGGCTGTCCTTCAGCAGCAGCTTGTACTCGGCGCCCAGCTGCGGGTTCTTCTGCATCATGTTGCCGGCCACGGCCGCGCTGGTGGCGATGGTCTGCGTCTGGCCGGCGACGAAGGCGGCGATGGTGGCGTTGTTGTCCTCGAAGCGCTTGTAGTCGACGTTGGCCGGCGCCACCTTGGCGAGCTCCTGGTCTTCCATCGCGCCGCGGGTCACGGCCACGCTCTTGCCGGCCATGTCGGCAAAGCCCTTGATGCTGAGGTTCTTCGACGCATACACGGCCTGGAAGAAGGGCGCATAGGCGGCGGTGAAGTCGATCACCTTCTCGCGCTCGGCGTTCTTGCCCAGCGTGGAGATCACGAGGTCGGCCTTCTTGGTCTGCAGGTAGGGGATGCGGTTGGCGCTGGTGACGGGCACCAGCTCGGCCTTGACGCCCAGCTTGGCGGCGATCAGCTTGGCCATCTCGACGTCGAGGCCCTGGGGCGCCATGTCGGGACCGACGAAGCCGTAGGGCGGGTAGTCGGTGGGAATGGCGACCTTGAGGGTCTTGGATTTCAGCACGTTGTCGAGCGCGCTCTGGGCCTGGGCGGCGCCGGTGGCGAGCAGGGCGGCCGAGGCGAGGGTCAGCGCGAACTGGCGCTTCGAGATCTTCATAACAGGGCTCCTAGGTAAGTCGAAGAGTCGTCGGGTGAGGGTGTGGCGCCGGAGGCCTGGGTCTTGGTCTTGCCCCGGCTACGCAAGAGCTGTGCCTTGGGCTTGGCGCCGGGCGGCGTGCCCTGAAGCGGTGCGAGCGCATCGCGCAGCTGGGCCAGCGGGTCGGCCTGGGCTTGCACGCGCAGGGCCGATTGCACGGTGCCGATGTGTTCGACCATCAGCGCCTCGGCGCCGGCGGTGTCGCCGCGCTCCAGCGCCGCGACGATGCGCACATGGTCCTCGCAGGACTGCGCGGCGTCGTGCGAGGACTGGTAGAGCATGGCGATGAGCGTGGTGCGCGCGGTGAAGTCGCGCAGCGTGTCGGCCAGCAGCGAATTGCCCAGGCACTCTGCCAGGCACACGTGGAAGTCGCCCAGCAGGTAGCTGCGCGTTCCGACGTCGCTGCCCTTGAGCGCGGCCTTCTCGCGCTGCAGGTGCGTCTTGAGCGAGCGCAGCGCGTCCTTGCCGATGCGGCCGGCGCTGCGGATCAGGCCGGACTCGATCACGCGGCGCGCCTCGAAGGCTTCGCGCGCCTCGTCCTGCGAGGGCTCGATCACGTACCAGCCGCGCCGGGCGCTCACCGTGACGATACCGCGCGCCGCCAGGCGCGTGAGCGCCTCCCGCACGATGGTGCGGCTGCAGTCGAACAGTATCGCGAGCTGCTGCTCGCCCAGGCGCGCGCCCGGGGCGAGCTTCTGCGCCATCACCGCTTCGATGATGCGTGCACTGATCTCGGGAGCGGTGATGGACATGGGCCTGCATACCAGCAGGTTTCATGCCTGCTTGTATGCAAGATCTGTGCACCAATCAGGCGCACCGGATGCCCAACATCAGTCCATCCTGGCGCCCGAGGCCTTGACGGCCTTCTCCCAACGCGGAGTCTCCGCGGCCAGGAAGCGAGCGAACTCCTCGCTGCCCAGGAAGGCCGGGTCGGCGCCCTGGCTGGTCATGCGCTCGCGCACCTCCGGATTGCTCAGCACCTGCCGGAAGGCGTCGGTGAGCTTCGCGACCACCTCCTTCGGCGTCCCGGCCGGCGCGAGAAAGCCGTAGAAGCCAACCACCTCGAAGCCCTTGATGCCGGACTCGATGACGGTCGGGATGTCGGGCAGGGCGGGGTTGCGCGCCGCGCTGGTAACGGCCAGCGCCCGCACCTTGCCCTGCTTGTGGTAGTTGGCCGCTTGCGGAATGGATTCGGCCATGAACTGCACCTGGCCGCCCATCAGGTCGGTAAAGGCGGGCGCGCTGCCCCGATACGGGATGTGGACCATGTAGAGACCGGTGGCGGTCTTGAACATCTCCGGCACCAAGTGGCTGATGCCGCCGTTGCCTGCCGAGCCGTAGTTGATCTGCCCGGGGCGCGCCTTGGCATAGCGCACGAACTCCTGGAGGCTGTTCACGGGCAGCTTGGGCGTGACCAGCAGCGCCAGCGGCTGCATCGCAGTGCGCGCGATGGGCGTGAAGTCGCGCAGGGTGTTGTAGGGCAGCTTGCTGTAGAGCGCGCCGTTGATCACCGCCACGCCCGTGTTGGCGAGCATGAGGGTATAGCCGTCCGCAGGGCTCTTGGCCACGGCGTCGGCGCCCACGGAGCCGCCGGCGCCGGGCTTGTAGTCGATCAATACCGGCTGCCCGAGCACGGCCTGCAGCTTGTCGCTGAGCAGGCGCGCGTGCTGGTCCAGCGGGCCGCCGGCCGGAAAGCCGATCACGATCTTGACGGGCTTTTCAGGAAAGGCCGCCAGGGCCGCGGCCGAGGCGGCGAGGCACCAGGCCGCGACCAGTGTCTTGCTGCTGCTGTTCATGTTCGTCTCCTCTGTGGGCGGACGATCATAAACAGCGTTTGCTCAAGATTTCAGCGTGGCCTTCAGCGTGATCTCGGGCACGCTGGCCAGCGCCTTCGACAGCGGGCAGCCGGCCTTGGCGCCGGCCGCCAGCTCCTGGAACTTGGCCTCGTCGATGCCGGGAATCACCGCTTCCAGTTCGAGCTGGATACGGTCGATCTTGAAGCCCGGGCCGTCTTTGGCCAGGCGCACCGCGGCCTGGGTGTCGATGCGAGTGGCGGTGAAGCCCGCGCCCTCGAGTGCGAAGGCCAGGGCCATCGTGAGGCAGCCCGCATGCGCAGCGCCGAGGATCTCCTCGGGATTGGTGCCGGTGCGGTCGTCCTCGAAGCGGCTCTTGAAGCCGTAGGGATAGCTCTTGAGGGCACCGGTCTCGGTGCTGATCTGGCCCTTGCCGGTCTTGCCGGCGCCTTCCCAGTGAACACTCGCGCGCTTGTCTGCTGCCATGTGAGCTCCTCGGTGGTGGGGGATGAAGAAGGATCCGCCGTTGTACGGCAGAACGGGCCGGCTGTCTGTCGGCCGGCCTGGACAGAGCATCTCGCGGCGGGGAGTCACCGATGTGACGCCGTCGGGGCTTCCCCGATGGGGCGGGCTCGTGTGACATCGTAGGCTTGCCCGTCCCATTGGAGCCCGTATGGATCGTCCGCATTACAAGTTCTGGCCGCAGCGCCTGCCTCGCTCGCTCACCGTTCCCGCCACCTCGCTGTGGCACAACCTTGCCACCTCTGCCGAGCGCTTTCCCGACAAGACGGCGCTGGTCTTCTTCGGCCGCGAGACCACCTACCGCGAGCTGGCGACGCAGGCCGAGCGGCTGGCGGGCACGCTGCACGCGCTGGGCGTGAAGCGCGGCGACCGCGTGGTGCTGGACATGCAGAACTGCCCGCAGCTGGTGGTCGCGCATTTCGCGATCCTGCGCGCCAACGCGGTGGTGGTGCCGGTCAACCCGATGAACCGGGCCGAGGAGCTCAAGCACTACATCACCGATCCGGAGGCCAAGGTGGCCATCACCACCGGCGACCTGGCGCCTGAGCTCGCCAAGGCCAGCGACGCGCTGGCCCCCGGCGAGCGCCTGGCGCACCTGATCGTCACGCAGTTCACCGATGCCTTCGACCCCGAGGCGCAGGGCGACGAGGCGCCGCCGCCGGCCTGGCGCGACTGGCTGTTCACGCGCCACCCGCTGCCCGCGCTGGCCGGGGGCGAGGTCATGGCCTGGACCGATGCGCTGGCCGCCGGCCACGCGCCGCCCGCGCATGAGGTGGGTGCGAACGACATGGCGCTGCTGCCCTACACCAGCGGCACCACCGGCCTGCCCAAGGGCTGCGTCCACCATCACTCCAGCCTGATGCACAACGCCTACGCCTGCCAGCTCTGGGGCCTGGCTTCGTCGGAGACGGTGGTGCTGGCGGTGGTGCCGATGTTCCACATCACCGGCGTGGTGAGCGTGCTGCACACGGTGATCATCAGCGCGGGCACGCTGGTCGTCATGCCGCGCTGGGACCGCGAGGTGGCGGGCCGGCTGATCTCGCGCCGCAAGGTCACGAGCTGGACCAACATCCCCACCATGGTGATCGACCTGCTGGGCAGCCCCAACTTCGCGAGCTTCGACCTCACGAGCCTGGTCCACATCGGCGGCGGCGGTGCTGCGATGCCGCAGGCGGTGGCGCAGCGTCTGTACGAGCAGTACGGGCTCAAGTACCAGGAGGGCTACGGGCTCACCGAGACCGCGGCGCCTTCGCACACCAACCCGTTCGAGAACCCCAAGCAGCAGTGCCTGGGCATCCCCTTCATGAGCACCGACGCGCGCGTGGTCGATCCCGACACGCTGAAGGAGATGCCCATCGGCGAATCGGGCGAGATCATCATCCACGGACCCGAGGTGTTCCAGGGCTACTGGAAGCGCCCCGATGCGACCGCGGCGGCTTTCGTCGAGTTCGAGGGCAAGCGCTTCTTCCGCTCCGGCGACATGGGCCGCATGGACGAGGACGGCTACTTCTTCATGACCGACCGCCTGAAGCGCATGATCAACGCCAGCGGCTTCAAGGTCTGGCCGGCCGAGGTCGAGCTGCTGATGTTCCGCCACCCGGCGATCCAGGAAGCCTGCGTGATCGCCACCAAGGACGCCTACCGCGGCGAATCGGTCAAGGCCGTGGTGGTGCTGCGCGCCAGCCACAAGAACACCACCGAGCAGGAAATCATCGACTGGTGCCGCGAGAACATGGCGGTCTACAAGATCCCGCGCGCCGTGCAGTTCGTCGATGTGCTGCCGAAGAGCGGGAGCGGGAAGGTGATGTGGCGGTTGCTGCAGGAGGCGGAGAACAAGGGCTGACGTGGGCGCGGGCGGTACACTTGTCACTAAAAACTAGTTACACTGCGACTCGCAATGAACTAGCCCATGTCGAAGCAAGAAAAAGCGCTGGAAAAACTATGCCGAACGCCGACCCCCGCCAATCTGAAGTGGGATGAGTTGCGTGCAGTGCTTTCATCGGTGGGCTACGAGATGCTTCAAGGATCAACAATGACCATCCTCAAATACAAGGACTACGCTGGGAGCGCCGATCTGGACATGGAACGCGGCGTACTGCGCGGCAAGATCCTCTTCATTGGGGATCTGGTGACGTACGAGGCTCCGACGGTCAAGAAGCTTCAGCAGGAGTTCGAAGCCGCGGTGGATGACTATGTCGATACTTGCAAGCAGATCGGCAAGGCACCTCAAAAATCGTTCACGGGCGTGTTCAATGTCCGCATCGAGCCAGCGTGCCACAAGGCGTTGGCCATGTTGGCGGCGACCGATGGTCGCACGCTGAATGCCATCGTCGCCGAGGCTCTCCACGGCTACGTGAACGATCGCGGCACGTCAGCCCGGAAGGTGGAACATCTGCATCGCCTGGTGCTGGAATCCCCCGTGAGCGAGGGAATCGCCAGCTCAACTCAGACCACTCGGTGGGAGAGCCTTGATGTCCAGCTCCACTAAGTCTGTTGAGCGGTACACGCATAGCCTGACTGAGCTGGCGGAAATTCTCGTCAAGCATCACGACTTGCACGAAGGCTTTTACGAGATCGCTTTCGAGTTGCAGGTTGGAATTGGTTCAGTGGGGCAAGACGATCAACGGCTTCCCGGCGCTGCCATCGGAGTCAAGACCGTTGGTTTAACCAGGATCGACAGGCTTGCCCCGATGTCCGTCGATGCCTCCAAAGTGAACCCAGCCAAGAAGCCCAAGCGAATCGTATCTGGGCGGGGCGACTGATGGCTCCTGCCGGCGTCCTCAAGCCTTGAGCCAATCCCTCAGCTGCTTGGTCCGCTGCTCGGTATGCTCGATCTGGCAGCCGAGCGCGGCGATGTCGCGCACCGTGCCGCCGGCGTTGAGCATGTACTTGGCCTTGCAGTCGTTGTCGCGGAACTGGACCCACGCCCGCTGCGCCTGCTGCAGCAGCTTGCGGGTGCCGGCGTAGTCGACGGCGTCGTTCTTGCCGTCGGACTCGAGCGACTTCATCAGCGACTGGTAGGCGGCGTTGAGCTCCTTGTCCTTTCGCGCCAGGGCCTGCTGGGCGCACTGGTTGATCTCGGCGGTGTTGCGGGTCCTGCACGGCTCCTGGGCGAAGACGATGCCGGGAAGCAGGAGCAGGGCGGTGCCGAGGCAGGACAGCTTCTTCATTTTGTACTCCGCGATCGCTGGGGTCGGAGCACGTATTCTGCGCCGGGCGGATCCACTACGGCTGGAATTCGACCTCCGCCTCGATCTCCACCGGAATGCCGAAGGGCAGCTCGGCCAGCCCGACCGCGCTGCGCGCATGAGCGCCGACTTCGGGCCCGTAAAGCTCGAGGATCAGTTCCGAGAAGCCGTTGATCACCGCCGGCATGCGGTCGAAGCCCGGCGCCGCGTTGACCATGCCGAACACGCGCACCCAGGCCGTGATGCGGTCCAGGTCGCCGAGGGCGCGCTGCAGGCTCGCGAGGATGCCGAGCGCGGTCAGGCGCGCCGCCTGGTGGCCCTGTTCCAGCGTGAGCTCCCGCCCGACCTTGCCGAGCGGCGTGGCCAGCGAGCCGTCGGCGTTCTGCGGGCCGTGGCCCGAGACCAGGGCCCGGTTGCCCACGATGCGTACCCAGGGAAAGGGCAGCACCACGCCGGCGGGCATGGGCAGGGGCGGCGGCAGGGCCTGGCCGAGCGACTGGAGCTTGCGTTCGATCTGTGTCATGTATCGTGGATGAGACGGCGTCCGAGGCTGATCACATCGTCCTGCGTGTAGCCGAGCTTGCGGTAGAAGGCGACGACCTCGGCGTTCGACGAGCGCACGAGGAGGTTGATCTTCGGGCAGCCGCGCTCGATGAGCAAGCGCTCGGCCTCGTGCATGAGCGCGCGGCCGATGGCCATGCGCCGGTGCCCGGGCGAGACCGCGAGGTAGTAGACCCAGCCGCGGTGGCCGTCGAAGCCCACCATCGCGGAGCCGAGGAGCGCACCTTCGTCGCCGATGGCGACCAGGAAGAGCTCGCGCTGCTCGCCGAGCTTGCGCTGGATGTCGCGGTGCGGGTCGTTCCATGGGCGCGTGAGGCCGCAGGCCTGCCAGAGGGCGATCACGCCGGTTTCGTCGGCGGGCTGGAAAGAGCGAATCTTCATCAGGACAAAGGGCGAGTCAGGAAGAGGGCGAGTGTCGCCTGGCCGGCAGGCCGGCGCAGCCGTTCAGACGCCATCGGGCGGACCCTTGAGCTCGACCACGTTGCCCTCCGGATCCTGGAGGTAGATGGAAGGGCCGCGGCCCTCCGCGCCGTAGCGCGCTTCGGTCGGTCCAGCCTGCACGCCGTGGGCCGCGAGATGGCCGCGTATCGCCGCTTCATCGAAGGGGTCGACGCGAAGGCAGAAATGGTCGAGGTTGCGGCCTTCCCGGCCCGGCGGCGCGCCGCCGGCGCGGCCCAACTCGCCATCGACGGGCACGAGATCCACGATCGAGCGTCCGGCGCGCAGCTGGATCAGGCCGATGGCCTCCTGCCGGCGCTCGACCGTGCAGCCGAGCACGTCGCAGTAGAAGCGGATCATCGCGTCGGGGTCGACGACGCGCAGCACGATGTGGTCGATGTCGCGGATGTGGATCATGGCGTGCGCTCAGTCACCGTGCGCCCCATACGGGAGACGTCGAACGAGATCACCGGCCGCTACACGCCGCCCATCTCGTAGAAGAACTCCTCGCGCACGACCTTGCCGTTCTTCACCGTGTAGAGCGCCGCCTCGTCCATGGTGAAGCGCTTGGCCTCGGGCTTGAAGGTGACGTCGAAGCGGAAGCCGACGATGAAGCGATCGTCATGCGGCCAGGGCCCCGTGACCTCGAAGGAGTGGACCTCGTGGTTGCTGGTCCACCATTCACCCTTCTGCCTGACGGCCGCGAGGCCCTTCGCTTCCCGCTGCATGCCGGGCGGGGCGGCGGCCTCCACGCTGACCACGTCGTCGGCCAGCAGCGTGCTCACGACCTCCTCGAACTTGCCTTCCTTGCACAGCGCGACCAACTTGTTGGCCACTTCCATCGTCGTACTCATAAGCTTCCTTTCGCTTCGACACAATGAAACTGATGCGGCTCGCTCAGGACTCGCCCCGGCCCCGCACTTCCGCCACCACCCGCGCATGCCGCTGGAAGCTCCAGTAGGCGCTGGCCCAGTCCATCAGCACCACGATGCGGTTGCGGAAGCCGATCAGGAAATAGGCGTGCGCGAAGAGCCAGAACAGCCAGGCCAGCCGGCCCGAGAAGCGCAGCGGCCCGAGCGGCGTGCCCAGGTCGACCACGGCCGAGTTGCGCCCGATGGTGGCGAGGTTGCCGTAGTCGCGGTAGCGGAAGGGGACCGTCTCCTTGCCCGCGATGCGGCGCAGGATGTTCGTCGCCGCGGCGCGGCCCGCCTGCTTGGCACCGGGCGAGACGCCGGGCACGGGCGTCGGGTCCTTGCGGGGCCGGTGGCTCATGGCGGCGGCCAGGTCGCCCACCACGCTGATCTCCGGATGGCCGGGCAGGCTGAGGTCGGGCTGCACCTTCACGCGGCCGGCGCGGTCGCATTCGGCGCCTGTGGCCTCGGCCAGCAGCCGGCCCAGCGGCGAGGCGGCCACGCCGGCGGCCCAGATCACGCAATGGCAGGCGATGCGATGGGTGCCGGTGCCGGCGCCGCCGTCGCTGAAGGGCGATTCCACCTCCAGCCCGCCGGGCGTGACCGCCGTCACGCGGGCGTTGAGGCGCACCTGCACGCCCAGCTTCTGCAACTGCTCGAGCGCGCGCTGGCTCAGGACCTCGGGCATGGCCTGCAGCACGCGCGGGCCGCCCTCGATCAGCAGCACCTCGGCCGTGCGCGGGTCGATGCGGCGGAACTCGCCGCGGAGGGTGTGCCGCGCGATCTCGGCCAGCGTGCCGGCCATCTCCACGCCGGTCGGGCCGGCGCCGATCACGGCGAAGGTGAGCAGGGCGCGCTGGCGCACCGGGTCGGGCTCGACCTCGGCGGCCTCGAAGCTCATGAGGATGCGGCGCCGGATCTCGAAAGCATCGGCCAGGGTCTTGAGGCCGGGCGCCAGGGTCGACCAGTCGTCGTGCCCGAAGTAGCTGTGGGTCGCGCCGGCGGCCACGATGAGGTGGTCCCAGGGCAGGCGGGTGCCGTCGGCCAGATGGACTTCGCGCGCGGCGGGATCGATCCGCGTCGCTTCCCCGAGGAGGGTGGTGATGTTGGGCTGGCTGCGGAACAGCAGGCGCGCCGGCGCGGCGATCGAGGGCGCCGCCAGGCCGGCGGTCGCGACCTGGTAGAGCAGCGGCTGGAACAGGTGGTGGTTGGTCTTGTCGACGATGGTGATGTCGACCGCCGCGTGCTGCAGCTTGCGCGCCGCCTCGAGGCCGCCGAAGCCGCAGCCGATGATCACGATCCTGGGGCGGCCTGGGGAGGGGGGCATGCTCATGCGCCGGATGATACGCAGCCGCCGTGCACGTCCCGGCGTCTTGTGCCAAAGTGGCGCGTTCGACGGGGGCCACGCGCTGCGGTCGGGGTGCCGCGCTGCGGGCCCTTGTCCTACGGCGCTGACCTCCGTGCATGGGCTAAAAACCTTCCGATCCACAATGGAGACCCCATGAACCTCATCCAGCCGGCCAGGCCGGCGGCGGACGAGCTGCGCGATCGTTTTCAATCGGTGCGTGCGCTCAGCCTTGCGTTGGCGGCGCCGCTCTCGGCCGAGGACCAGTGCATCCAGTCGATGCCCGACGCCAGCCCGACCAAGTGGCACCTGGCGCACACCACCTGGTTCTTCGAGACCGTGCTGCTGCAGCCGCATGCGACGGGCTACCGCGTCTTCGATGCGGCCTTTGCCTACCTCTTCAATTCCTACTACGAGGCGCTCGGGCCGCGCCACCCGCGTCCGCAGCGCGGGCTGTTGACGCGGCCTTCGCTCGAGCAGGTGCAGGCCTACCGGCGCCATGTGGACGAGGCGGTCGATGCGCTGCTCGCCGGCGCCGGCGAGGACACGGACTGGGAGGCGATTGCGCCGATCATCGAGCTGGGCCTGAACCATGAGCAGCAGCACCAGGAGCTGATCCTCACCGACATCCTGCACGCGCTGTCCTGCAATCCGCTGCTGCCGGCCTACCGCGCGGCGCCCACGCCGGCGCTGCGGCTGGCCTCGGTGGCGCCGGCGATGCGCTGGCTCTCGCGGCCGGGCGGCGTGGTCGAGGTCGGTCATGCCGTCGGCGGCTTCAGCTTCGACAACGAGACGCCGCGCCACGCGGCCCTGCTGCAGCCCCACGCGATCGCGGACCGGCCGGTGAACTGCGGCGAGTACGCGCAGTTCATCGCCGACGGCGGCTACCAGCGGCCCGAGCTCTGGCTCTCCGACGGCTGGGCCGCGGTGCAGGCACAGGGCTGGCGCCATCCGCCGTACTGGCTTGCGCCGGACGATCCGCGCCTCGTCCATCACGGCGCGACCGCAGGCTGGCACGTTTTCGGCCTGCACGGCGTGCGGCCGCTGGAGCCCGAGGCGCCGGTCTCGCAACTGAGCTTCTACGAAGCCGCCGCCTACGCCGAGTGGGCCGGCGCGCGGCTGCCCACCGAGTTCGAGTGGGAGGCCGCGCACGATGCGCCCGGCATCTCGCAGATGAGCGGCCAGGTCTGGCAGTGGACGCGCTCCTCCTACGACCCCTATCCGGGCTTCCGTCCGCTGTCGGGCGTGGCCGCCGAATACAACGGCAAGTTCATGGTTGGCCAGCTGGTGCTGCGCGGCGGCAGCGTGGCCACGCCCGCGGGCCATGCGCGGCCCAGCTACCGCAACTTCTTCCCGCCGGCCGCGCGCTGGCAGTTTTCCGGGCTGCGGCTCGCGAAGGATCTCTGATGGCTATTCCTGCATTGAGCCTGCATGCCTTCCGCAGCGCACAGCGCGCAGCGCCGCTCTCCGACTTCGGCCGCGAGCTGCTCGAGGGCCTCAGCCGCAGCCCGCGCAGCATCTCGCCCAAGTTCTTCTACGACGTGGCCGGCTCGCAGCTCTTCGACCGCATCTGCGATCTGCCCGAGTACTACCCGACGCGCACCGAGATGCGCATCCTCACCGAATGCGCGCCCGAGATCGCGGCGCAGATCGGACCGAACGCCGACGTCGTCGAGTTCGGCGCGGGCTCGCTCACCAAGGTGCGGCTGCTGCTCGACGCGCTGCATGTGCCGCGGCGCTATGTGCCGATCGACATCTCGGGCGAGCATCTCGAAGGTGCAGCGCAGCGCCTGCGTGCCGACTACCCGCAGATCGCGGTGCAGCCCGTGGTGGCCGACTACACCATGCCGCTGGTGCTGCCTTCGCGCGGCGAGGGGCTGGGCCAGCGCGTGGGCTTTTTCCCCGGCTCGACGCTCGGCAACTTCAGCCCCGAGGAGGCGCTGGCCTTCCTGCAGCTCGCGCAGCGCCTGCTCCGCGGCGGCGGCCTTCTGCTCGGCGTGGACCTGGTCAAGGACCCGGCGCGGCTGCATGCCGCCTACAACGACGCGCAGGGCGTGACGGCGGCCTTCAACCTCAACCTGCTGCGCCGCGCCAACCGCGAGCTCGGCACCGACTTCGACCTCGAGGGCTTCACGCATGCGGCCTTCTACAACGCGCCCCTGCGCCGCATCGAGATGCACCTGGTGAGCCGCCGCGCGCAGAGCGTCAGGCTGGACGGCCAGCGCTTCGACTTCGAGGAGGGCGAGACCATCCACACCGAGAACTCGCACAAGTTCACCGTCGAGGGCCTGCATGCGCTGGCCGTGAAGGCGGGGCTCAAGCCGGCGGCGGTGTGGACCGACCCCGAGCGACTCTTCAGCGTGCACTGGCTGCAGTCGCCCGCGGCACAATAGCTCCGTCCCGCCATCGGGCGGGCCTTGGAGACCTGGATGAAAGCAACCTGGAACGGCGTCACCATCGCCGAGAGCGACGACACCGTGCTCGTCGAAGGCAACCACTATTTCCCGGCGAGCGCGCTCAACCGCGACTACGTCAGCTTCAGCAACCACAAGAGCACCTGTCCGTGGAAGGGCACGGCCAGCTACTACTCGCTGCTGGTCAACGGCGAACTCAACACCGACGCCGTCTGGTATTACGCCGACCCCAAGCCCGAGGCCGAGATGGTGCGCGACCGCGTCGCCTTCTGGAAGGGCGTGAAGGTGTCGGAGTGAGCGCAGGGAACTTCGACCCGCCCTTCACACCCGTCGACCGGCTCGTTCCCGCATTGCGCCAGGACGGCTACGCGGTGCTGAGCCCGCAGGGCGTGGCCGAGTGGCTGGGCAGCCCGCTCGCGCAGCTCGAAGTGCTGCATGCCGACTGGAACCAGCTGCCGCTGGACGAATACCTGAAGGACGGCGGCCGCTACCGTACGCGGCGCCATGCCTGCTTCACGGTCGAGGACGCGATCATCGAGCAGGTCCCGCACCGCGCGCACTGGCAGCCGGTCGAGTACAACGCGCTGCATGGCGGCATGCAGCGCTGGTTCGCGCCGATGGAATCCGGCACGCTCGTGCAGCCGGCCTGGCAGGCGCTCATCAAGGGCCTCGCCGAGGTGGCGAACGGCTTGCGCGGGACGCAGCGCTGGTACGTGGAAGCGCACCAGTTCCGCATCGACACGGCCGAGGGCATCGGCCGGCCGACGCCCGAGGGCGCGCACCGCGACGGTGTCGATTTGGTGGCGGTGGCGCTGGTCGGGCGTCACAACATCAAAGGCGGCGAAACCCGCGTGTTCGAGGCCGCGGGCCGCCGCGGCGAACGCTTCACGATGACGGAGCCGTGGACGCTGATGGTCATCGACGATGCGCGCGTGATCCACGAATCGACGCCGATCCAGCCGCTGGTGGACAGCCAGCCGGGCTGGCGCGACACCCTGGTCGTGACCTGCCGCGCAGGCTCCTTCCAGGGCGATTGAGCACCACCTGCCGGTCCGTAGCAGTCCTACGTCCGGTTCCATTCCTTGGATGTACATTCAGGGCCCGGTTCGGCTGCGAGCCGTCATGTGAACAAACGAGGTCTGTCATGTTCAATCACATCCTGGTTCCGATCGACGGGTCCGAAACGTCGATGCTCGCAGTCAGCAAGGCCAGCGGGCTCGCGTTGGCCTTCGGCAGCCGCATCACCCTGATCCACGTGGTCGACAACTACCCCTTCATCGGCGTCGGCGCCGACTATGCGCTGGGCCAGAACGAATACCTGGCGGCCGCCACCAGCAGCGCCAACGCGGCGCTGGCACGCGGCGTCGCCGCGCTGGCCGCCGAAGGCCTGCACAGCGACCAGCGCGTGATCGACGGCCATGTGGTGCACGAAGGCATCGTCGACACCGCGGATGCGATCGGGGCCGATTTGATCGTGATGGGCTCGCATGGGCGCTCGGGCATCGAGAAGCTGCTGCTGGGCAGCGTCACGCAGCGCGTATTGCAGGACGCCAAGGTGCCGGTGCTCGTGGTCAAGGGCTGAGCACCGGACAAGACACCACTCAGGCGAAAGGCGGCGCACTCTCGAAGCGCAGCACCCGGCCATCGGCGGGATGGGCGAACTCGAGTTCGCTCGCATGCAGCAGCAGCCGGTCCGCGCGCCGCTGCACGGCCTCGCTGCCGTAGAGCGCATCGCCGAGGATCGGATGGCCGATCGACAGCAGGTGCACGCGCAGCTGATGGCTGCGGCCGGTCAGCGGCTCCAGCCACAGATGCGTGGCATCGCGCTCGGGCAGGAGCCGCTTCACGCGCCAGCGCGTGCTGCTGGGCTTGCCGTTCTGCGCATCGATCTTCTGCAGCGGGCGGTTGGGCCAGTCGGCGATGAGCGGGGCGTCAATCAGCGACCACGCGTCGGACACCGGCAGCAATCCATCGACGATCGCCTCGTAACGCTTGTGCACGCGCCGCCCGGCGAAGGCATCGCCGAGCGCGCGCTGCATGGCGGGATTGCGCGCCATCAGCACCAGGCCGCTGGTGGCCATGTCGAGCCGGTGCACCACCAGCGCGTCGGGCCAGCGCGCCTGCGCACGGGCGCTCAGGCAGTCCTGCTTGTCCTCGCCGCGGCCGGGCACGCACAGGAGGCCGGCGGGCTTGTCGAGCACCAGCAGGTCAGCGTCCTCGTGGATCACGGCGAGCGCATTCATGGCCGAGCGAGTCTATGAGGCTTCGAGGCTGGGCTATCCTCGACCCGATGTCCGTCCCCGCCGCCGCCTCGCCGAATTTTTCCGATCTCACGCGCGAGCGGCCCTTCATGCGGATGTGGACCGCGCGGCTCTTCGGCACCGCGGGCAGCCAGATGCTGCTGGTTGCGATCGGCTGGCACATGTACGAGCTGACCGGCAGCGCCTGGGACCTCGGGCTGGTGGGGCTTTACCAGTTCGTGCCGGCGCTTCTGCTGGCGCTGCTCGCGGGCCACGTGGTCGACCGCCGCCATCGCGGCCGCATCGTCGCGGCCTGCTTCGCGGTGCAGGGGCTGGTCGCGCTGGCGCTGCTCCTGTCCGTCCATGGCCACCACGACACGCGCGCGTTGCTGCTCGGGCTGTCGCTGGTGCTCGGCGCGGTGCGGGCCTTCCAGATGCCGGCGCAGCAGGCCTTGACGCCGCTGCTGGTGCCGCCGCTGATGCTGCCGCGTGCCATGGCCTTCAGCTCGGCCGGCATGCAGGGCGCGATCATCGGCGGCCCGGCGCTGGGCGGCCTGCTGTTCGCGGGAGGCACCGGCGTGGTCTATGCAGCGAGCCTGCTCTTCTTCGCCATGGGCAGCCTGCTGGTGGTGCAGGTGCGCTACGACCACGCGCCACCGCCGCGCGAGCCGGTCTCGCTGGCCACGGTGCTGGCGGGCGTGAATTTCATCTGGCATCGCAAGCCGGTGCTGGGCGCGGTCTCGCTGGACCTTTTCGCGGTGCTGCTGGGCGGGGCGGTCGCGCTGCTGCCGATCTTCGCCAAGGACATCCTGCACACCGGCCCCTGGGGGCTGGGGCTGTTGCGCAGCGCGCCGGCGGTCGGGGCGCTCGTTGCCTCGATCCTGCTGACGCGGCGGCCGATCGAGCGGCACGTGGGCCGCGCGCTGCTGATCGCAGTGGCCATGTTCGGCGTATGCATGATCGTCTTCGGCTTGTCGAGCAGCTTCATCGTGTCGCTGCTGGCGCTGGCCGTCTCGGGCGGCGCCGACATGGTCAACGTGGTGATTCGGCAGACGCTGGTGCAGCTGGAAACGCCGGACGCGATGCGCGGGCGGGTGAGCGCCGTCAACTCGATCTTCATCGGCGCCAGCAACCAGCTCGGCGAGTTCGAGTCGGGCGCGACCGCGGCGCTGCTCGGGCCGGTGGGCTCGGTGGTGGTGGGCGGCGTCGGCACCGTGCTGGTGGCGCTGGCCTGGTTCCGGCTCTTCCCGTCGCTGGCGGCGCGCGATCGGCTGGTCAGGTCCGATACCCAAGGCTCCCAGGGCTCCCAAGGCTCCCAGGGCTCCCAAGGCTCCCAGGGCTCCCAGAGCCCCTAGAAGTGCGAGAAGGCCAAGGGCACGTCCAGCCTGACGTCGCCTAGCGGCTCCGCCACGCAGGGCAAGATCCAGCCCTCTGCCTTTTCCTCCCGGCTGAGGCCGGGCCATTCGATGCGGTAACGCACCTCGCCGTCGAGCAGACGGCAGATGCAGGTGCGGCAGGTGCCGTTGCGGCAGGAGCTGGGCAGCTCGATGCCGGCGGATTCGGCGGACTGCAGCAAGGTGCGGCCCGCTTCGGTCTCGAAGCGGAAGCCGCCGGGCTCGATCTGCGCCGTGGTCTGCGGCGCGCCGCCGCTCATTCCTTGTTTTTGATCTTGCCGCGCGGAATGACCGCCGTCGTGACCGTGCGGACCGGTTCGAAGCCGGCAGCCGGCGCCTTCGGCGGCGACGTGTCCTTCTTCGGTTTCTTGGATTCCTTGTTGCTGCGTTGCTGTCCCTTGGGCATGTGTTCCTCCGATGAGTGGTGAATCAGTTTAGCGAGGCAGCGACAATACAACCCTTTATCGATCGTTTCCCAGCTTTCATGTCCGACTACGAAGTTCGCCCCGCCGCCATGCGCGATGCCAAGGCCATCGCCGACGTCCACGTTGCCTCTGCCCGTGCCGCATACGTGGACATCCTTCCCGAAGACCAGCTGCGCGCGCTGGCGCCCTCCACGCGCGAGGCCAAATGGCGCGAGGCCATCGAGTTCAGCGAGCCCCAGGTGCACGTGGCCGTGCTGGGCGAGGAGGTGGTGGGCTTCGTCGGCTTCGACCGCTCGCGCGACCCCAAGACGCCCTCGACCACCGGCGAGATCTGGGCCCTCTACGTGACGCCCGAGCACTGGGGCAAGGGCGTGGGCGTGGCGCTGTGGGATGCCGCGCGCGACGGCCTGGAGGAGGAGGGCTGCACGCTGGTCACCGTCTGGGTGCCGCTGCGCAACGACCGCGCACTGCGCTTCTACGAGCTGGCCGGCTTCAAGCGCGAGATGAAGACTGCCAAGACGACGTCATTGGGCGGCACGAAGATCGAAGAGATCCGCCTCAAGCGAAACGTCGCCTGACCCCTCAAGAACAAGCGCATTCATGGCCTCCAGTCTTCTGCTCCTGCTCGACGACATCGCCACCGTCCTCGACGACGTTTCCATCCTCACCAAGGTCGCTGCCAAGAAGACCGCCGGCGTGCTGGGTGACGACCTGGCGCTGAACGCGCAGCAGGTGTCCGGCGTGAAGGCGGAGCGCGAGCTGCCGGTGGTGTGGGCGGTGTGCAAGGGCTCCTTCATCAACAAGGCCATCCTGGTGCCCGCGGCGCTGCTCATCGGCACCTGGCTGCCCTGGCTGGTGACGCCGCTCCTGATGATCGGCGGCGCCTTCCTGTGCTTCGAGGGTTGCGAGAAGCTGGCCCACAAGTTCCTGCACAAGGACGAGCATGCGGCCGACGTCTCGCAGCTCGAGCAGGCGCTGGCCGATCCCGCCGTCGACCTGGTCGCGGTCGAGAAGGACAAGATCAAGGGCGCGGTGCGCACCGACTTCATCCTCTCGGCGGAAATCATCGCCATCACGCTGGGCACGGTGCAGGGCCAGCCCTTCACCACGCAGTTGTCGGTGCTGGTCGGCATCGCGCTGATCATGACCATCGGCGTCTACGGGCTGGTCGCGGGCATCGTGAAGCTCGACGACGCCGGGCTCTACCTGAGCCGGCGCGAAGGCGCCGCCTCGCAGGCGCTGGGCCGGGGCATCCTGGCGGCTGCGCCCTGGCTCATGAAGGCGCTCTCCATCGCCGGCACGGCCGCCATGTTCCTGGTGGGCGGCGGCATCCTGGTGCACGGCGTGCCGGCCCTCGGCCATGCGGTCGAAGCCTGGGCGGTGAGCGCGGGCAGCCTGCTGGGCAGCCTGGGCTCGATGGGCGTCAACGCCGGCGTCGGCATCGTGGCCGGCGCGATCGTGCTGGCCGCGGTCGAGGTCGGCAAGAAGGCGTTCGGGAGAAAGAAAAGCCTAGCCTAGCGCCGCCACGCGGCGCGCCAGCGCGTCGATGGCCGCATCGGAAAGATCGTCGGCCGTCACGGCCTGCCGTTCGGCCCAGCGCTCGAAATGGCTGGCCTGCGAGCGCTTGTAGGCCGGGTCGTAGTGCAGCGCCGTCAGCTCGGCGAACAGGGCCGGCAGCTCGCCCGCGGCGGCCCATTGCTGCCAGCGGCCGATCACGGCCTTGCCGTGCAGTTCCTTCAGCAGCCCGAGCTGGCGCGACAGCGCTTCGGGGTCGTCGCCCAGGTAGGCGTAGTCGCGCAGCAGGTAGGCCAGTCGGGCCTCCGGCGTGGCCTCGATCTCGATGCAGCGGCTGGCGCGCATGTGCGTCACCAGCGGCAGCGGAACGTCGAGGCGGCCGATGCGCCGGCTCTCGCCCTCCACGTAGAGCGGCTGCGCCGGATCGATCCGCTCCAGAAGCTCGGCGATGCGCGTCTCGAAGGCGATCTGCGACGGCTGCGGCGTGCCGGGCAAGGCGCCCAGCAGCGAGCCCTTGTGGGCCGCGAAGCCTTCGAGATCCAGCACCTGCTGCCCCTGCAGCGCCATCGCCTGCAGCACGCGCGTCTTGGCGCTGCCGGTGGCGCCGCACAGCACGCGCAGGTCGAGCTGCGGGCAGAGCAGGGCCAGCTGCGTGATCACGTGGCGGCGCCAGCTCTTGTAGCCGCCGGCCAACTGCTGCGCGTCCCATCCCACCAGGCGCAGCCAGGTGACCATCGAGCCGCTTCGCAGGCCGCCGCGCCAGCAGTAGACCAAGGGCTTCCAGCCGGCCGGCTGATCGGCGAAGCGCTCCTTGAGGTGCCGCGCGAGGTTCGCCGCCACCATCGCGCCGCCGACGCGGCGCGCCTCGAAGGCACCCTGCTGCTTGTAGAGCGTGCCGACGATGCGGCGCTCCTCGTCGTCGAGCACCGGGCAGTTGATGGCGCCGGGGATGTGGTCGATGGCGTACTCGCCCGGCGAGCGCGCGTCGATCAGCGTATCGAAGCGATCGCGGTCCTCCACGCCAACGGGTGCCGGTGCGCGCATCAGCGGGCCTTGCCCCTGGCGCGCTGGACCAGGTCCACCACCACGAGGGCGATGCCGAGCACCAGCGCGAACCAGCCCACCACGTTGGCGCCGGCGATCATGTCTCGCCAGTGCGGCGATGTCAGGAAATGGGGCGCGATCAGGACGGCCGCGCCGATGAAGATGCACAACAGGCCGCGCTCGAACATGCGGGGGGCCCTGGAAGGTCTGGAAGCCATGCCCGAGTTTACGGGGGCCGGGTAGCACAGCTTGCCGCCGTGAAGTGCACCAAGCCCGAGTATCCGTCCCCGATTCTGTGAAGTACTTCCTTAGAAGATGTGAACCTAAGAACTACATTCTTAAGTATTCAATGTAATACGAAAGAATTGTATGAATCGCGTTTTCCGGGTGGTCTGGAACCCGACGCAAAGGCTCTGGACGGTGGCCTCCGAGATGGCACGCGGGCTGGGCAAATCGAGCACCCAGGCGCCGATCGTGGCCCTGGCGTTGCTGGGCCTGGCCGGAAGCGCGGCCGCCGACTGCAGCGGCCCCAGCGGCGGCACCATCACCTGCACGCCGGGAACGCCGCAGACTTTCGTCGTCATCGGCGGCTACGACGCCACGCCCGGCGGCACGGTGGATGTGCAGCCCAACGCCGTGATCAGCACCACGGACCTGCCCGCCATCAGCATGGGCGACAACGGGACGATCCGGGTCCAGCGCAATGCGACCGTGCAGAACAATGCCGCGGGCAGCGCCAACGGCCACTACGGCACGGGCGCCAACACCATCGAGTTCCGTTCGAACACCACGCTGACCATCGAGGAGGGCGCCAAGGTGCTCTCCAACGGCACGGCGCACAACGCGGAAGCCATCAACCCGCATGGCACCGGCAACCTCATCGTCAACCACGGCGAGGTTCGCTCGCAAGCCGGCGGCGCCGCCATCTGGCTGGAGGCCTCGAGCGGCTCGAACACGGTGGTCAACGGCGCCACCGGCGTCATCGAGTACAAGGGCGGCGCGGGCAACATCCTGGGCGTGTCGGGCACGATGGCCGTGGACTTCACGAACCAGGGAAGCCTGATCGGCGTGCTGAACTTCGCCAACGGCGACGACGCGCTGCACGTGCATACCGGCTCGTCCATCACCGGCGCCATCAATGGTGGCGGGGGCAGCAACCTGCTGACGCTCGACGGCACGGGCACCGACACCTTCGCGCATACGCTGTCGAACTTCCAAACCCTGGTGAAGCGGGACAGCGGCACCTGGACCTTCAACAACGCGCTGCCGGGCTCCGGCATCACCAGCACCCGCGTGGCCGCGGGCACGCTGATCCTCGGCGCCGATGCCAGCAGCTACACGGGCAGCATGACGGTGGATGCGGCGGGTACGCTGCAGACTTCCGCGCAGTTCGCGCCGCTGGCGATCACGGACAACGGCCTGGTGCGCTTCGCGCAGCCGAACGACGCGAGCTACACCGGCTTGCTCTCCGGCACGGGCGGCATCGAGAAGACGGGGGCCGGCCGGCTGACCCTGATGCGCGAGCAGGCGATCACCGGCGCGACCACGGTCGCGGCCGGGACCCTGAAGGCGGGAGCCGCCAATACATTCAGCGCCGCTTCCGCGCACAGCGTGGCCGCCGGCGCGACGCTCGATACGGCCGGCTTCGACCAGCGCGTGGCGTCGTTGAACAACGCCGGCACCGTCAATCTGCTGAGCACCCAGGCCGGCAGCACGCTCACCGTCACCGGCGCCTACGTGGGCCAGGGCGGCGTGCTGAAGCTGGGCACGGTGCTCGGCGGCAGCAACAGCCTGAGCGATCGCCTGGTGCTCAGCGGCCCGGGCGCCAGCGCCAGCGGCAACACCACGCTGCGCATCGCCAACCTCGGCGGCCTGGGCGCCCTGACCACGGGCAACGGCATCGAGGTGGTGAGCGCGCGCAACGGCGCCACCACCACCGCCCAGACCACGCGCGACGCCTTCACGCTGGCCAACGGCCATGTGGATGCGGGCGCCTATGAATACCGCCTCTACGCTGCCGATGCGCAGGGCGCGGGCGAGAACTGGTACCTGCGCTCGACGACCACCGTGCAGCCGCCGGCCACACCGGCGACACCAGCCACGCCAGCCACGCCAGCCACGCCGGCCACGCCGGCCGATCCCATCGATCCAGCCCGTCCCGCGGAACCTGCCAGCCCCGCGGAGCCGCAGAACCCGTCCGACCCCTTCACCACCGTCAAGCTCCCCGTGCTGCCGGTCGCGGTGCCGACCTATCGGGCCGAGGTCCCGCTGTTCGCCGCGCTGCCCGCGCAGCTGCGCCAGGCGGACCTCGCCATGCTCGGCAACCTGCACCGCCGCATCGGCGACGAGGACGCGGCGGTGGCCGGCAACGACCCGACGTCTCGCCGCGCCTGGGCGCGCGCGGTCTACAGCGACCTGAACATCCGCCAGGACGGCATCGCCGATGCGCACAGCCGCGGCCAAGTGAGCGGCCTTCAAGCCGGCACCGACCTGCTGGCCAGTGGCAACTGGCGCGCCGGCCTCTACCTCGGTTTTCTGGACGGCAGCGCCGACGTGAGCGGCAATGCGCGCGGAACCTTCGGCCGCGTCGGCTCCAACGATCTGCGCTCGCGCTACCTCGGCGCCTACGCCACCTGGATGGACGCCAGCGGCCTCTACGCCGACGCCGTGATCCAGGGCGGCAGCCACCGCTACACCGTGCGGCCCGACGGCAACCCCAGCGCCTCCGGCAAGGGCGACAGCTTCACGGCCTCGATCGAGACCGGCAAGTCCTTCGCGCTGTCCGAGCGCTGGACCGTCGAGCCGCAGGCGCAGCTGATCTACCAGCGCGCGCACTTCGATGCCGTGTCCATCGCCGGCGCCGTCGTGCGCCAGGACAGCAACGCCGGCTGGATCGGCCGCCTGGGCGTGCGCATCAAGGGTGACTTCGCCATCGGCGCGGGCCGGCTCCAGCCCTATGCACGGGTGAACCTCTACCGCGCCGGTGCCGGCGCCGACGTCGCCGAGTTCGTGGGCCCGGCGGGCTCGACCCGCTTCGCCAGCGCCAGCGGCTACAGCGCGGCCGAGGTGGCGGGCGGCTTCACGCTGGCGCTGGCGCCGGCCGCCAGCCTGTACGGCGAACTGGGTCGCGTGTTCGCGATCGGCGGCGATGCGCGGGTCAAGTCCTCGGTGCAGGGCTCGGTCGGTGTAAAGCTGCGCTGGTAGGCCTCGCCGGAGTCCCGGCCGTCTTGGGTTCCAATAGCGCTTTCGCGCCCGCCGACCGGCGGGCCACCCTCGAAGCCATTGCAGACCTTGAGACCATGGGACTCCCACGCCATTGCCTTCTCGCCGCCTTGTGCCTCGCCGCCTCCGTGGCCGGCGCCCAGCAACAGCCCGCCGACCGCTTCCCCGCCGCCGCCATGAGCTTCCTCGGCACCGAGCTGCCACAGATGGAAGCGGCCATCGCGGCCCGCGACCGCGATTACTTCGAGGAGGCGATGGGCCGCATGCTCGACTTCTCCGGCAGCTGGGGCTTCAGGTCGCAGGACAACCCGGCCCTCGGCCGCTATCCGATGTGCACCGAGGCGGTGTCCGATTTCCTGGTGGTCGGCATGTGCCGCATCATGACCACGGCAGATGCTTGCGAGCCCGGGCTGCCGGCCCGCTTCAACGCCAACCTGCAGAAGTGCCGCGAGCTGGCGGCGCGCTGAGCGGCGCGCCTCAAGCCGCGTGCTTCAGGCCCTGCAGGGTCTGCAGCAGCACCACCCGCGCCTGCCCCAGCACCATGCCTTTCCACTCGTCGTTGTCGCAGTAGAAGGCCTCGCGCAACTGCTGCCGGATGCCGAGCTTCAGCGCCTGCGGCGCCTCGGGATGGCTGCGCAGCCAGGTGTCGGCGCGCAGGCGCAGCAGCACTTCCTGGTCGGGCAGGGTGCCGAACTCCAGGCCCATCAGCGCCGCGCTGGCCTGCGTGCATTCGTCGTAGACGGCCGAGACCGCCGGCCCCGAGACGTCGGCCGAGGCCGACTGCCCGTCGAAGGGTGCGAACACGTCGGCCCCCCACCAGGCGCGCGCCTGCGCCAGGTCGGCCGGTGCGTTGCGGCCCGGGTAGATCTTCTCGCCGTGGCCATAGGGGCCGAGGCCGGTGTGGATGTCGATCCAGCCGATGTGCGTGGCGGCGGTGCCATGACGGCGCAGGATGCCGCGCATGGTGCGGTTGCTCCACGAGGGCGCGGTGCCGCCGTAGAACAGGCCGTGCGGCGAGCCGTACTGGCCGGCGGTGACCGCGGCGCGGAAGGCCCGCATGCCGTGCCGCTCGATGTAGGCGTTCATGGCCGCGTCGTCCTCGGTGCTGGGCGGCCACTGCGCCGGCAGCACCAGCGGCTCGACCTCGGCATAGCTCGCATTGACCGGCAGCGGCGCGCCGAAGTCGATGTGGTTGCGGTTCAGGTCGATGTTGTCCTCGTTGGTGCGGTGCAGGTGCGAGAAGCCGTGCGGATTGACCGCGTGCACCAGCAGCAGCCCGACCTGCGCCGCGGCCAAGCGCGCGAGCAGGTCCTCGTCGTGCAGGGTCGCGACCTGGCAGCCCGAGCCGCAGAAGCCCTCGGGGCCATGCGTGCCGGAGCTCACGATCAGCAGCTTCGCGGCGCCCGGCGTTCCGATGTAGGCGGTGTCGGTCGCCAGCGTCTCGCCCAGCGCGCCGCGGTGGGCCTCGAGCACGAAGGACTCGATGCGCGCGCTGCGCGCCTCGGCCGCTTCGAGGAACTTGCGGCGGGCCTCGGCGTAGGTGCCGGAGAAATGGCGGGTGGCGGCGCTGCTAGGCACGGGCAGTCCTTGCAGAGGGTTCG
Source organism: Variovorax sp. WS11 (assembly GCF_010499245.1). Taxonomy (GTDB): domain Bacteria; phylum Pseudomonadota; class Gammaproteobacteria; order Burkholderiales; family Burkholderiaceae_C; genus Variovorax. Next base: position 148,059 of record NZ_JAAGOW010000002.1, on the reverse strand, counting down.
GCGTCCGGCTGGTGGGCCGCGGCATCGTCGATGTCGCGCCCGGTGAAGTCCTTGAGCCAGAGCAGGCCCAGCAGCGACACCAGCGTCATTCCCAGCAGGTACCAGGCCGGCGCCAGCTTGTTGCCGCTGGCGCCCACCAGCCAGGTGCTGACGAAGGGAGAGAAGCCGCCGAACAGCGCCACGCCCACGCTGTAGACCAGCGACATCCCGCTGGCGCGCACATGCTTGGGAAACATCTCGGGCAGCATGGTGATGGTGGGCACGGTCTGCACCACCAGCGCCGTGCTCAGCAGCCCGACCACGATGAACAGCACCGCTGCCGAGGGCGCGGCGTTGAGCCACCAGAACCCGGGATAGATGAGCAGCGCCATCGCGATGCGGCCCCATACGATCAGCGGCTTGCGCCCGACGCGGTCGGAGGCCAGGCCCACCAGCGGCGACAGCACGAAGGACAGCAGGCCCGTGAGCACGGCGCCGAACAGCGCCACCGTCGGCGGCAGGCCCAGCTCGCGCACCGCGTAGGTCGGTATGTAGAAAGTCACCACATAGGCCGCGGCCGTGCCGCCGAGCACGCTGAGGATGGCCGCCAGCACCGTCCTGCCGTGCTCGCCGCAGACCTCGGCGAGGCTGCTGCGCCGCGCGGCCGAGGCGGCGGGCGTGCCCGCGGTTTCCAGCGACTCGTGCAGGTGACGGCGGATGTACATGCCCACCGGCGCAATCAGCATGCCGATGAAGAAGGGCACGCGCCAGCCCCAGGCTTCCATGCCCTGCGGGCCGAGCGCCGCGGTCAGGCCGCCGGCCACCGCCGCACCGAGCAGGATGCCCAGGCCCTGGCTGGCGAACTGCCAGCTCGCCATGTAGCCGCGGTTGGCCGGCGTCGCGTGCTCGACCAGCAGGGTGGTGGAGGCGCCGACCTCGCCGCCGGCGGAGAAGCCCTGGATCAGCCGCGCCAGCACGATCAGGAGCGGCGCTGCGACGCCGATCTGCGCGTAGGTGGGCGCGAAGCCGATCATGGCGCAGCCCAGCGCCATCAGGAAGATGGTCAGCGTCATCGCCTTCTTGCGCCCCGCGCGGTCGGCGTAGGCGCCGATCACGATGCCGCCCAGCGGCCGCATGATGAAGCCGACCCCGAAGGTGCCCACCGTCAGCAGCAGCTGGCCGTAGCCGTCGAGCGTGGGGAAGAAGAGCTTGCCGATCACCAGCGCGAGAAAGCCGTAGATGGTGAAGTCGAAGAACTCCAGGCCGTTGCCGATGGTGGTGGCGACGATGGTCTTGCGCCGGCTCATGGGCGAGAGTTGCGAGGTCATCTGTTTCCTGTTGTTACTGGGGTGGCTGCCGCGCCGGGATGCTAGGCATTGGCCGTGCTCATGCAAAGACAATTAATTCAACGAAGTCGGTAACTATATGTTCTTGTGAAGCCCAACGCGCTCCTGAGCGGACCCTGCGCGCCGGGCTGCGCCGAGGCCGATGCGGCACACTCGGCATCTTCCAGGCAACTTCACCCACCCATGTCCCTCGCCCCATCGAAATCGAAACCGGCCCGAACCCCACCGCCACCATCCTGCTGATGCACGGCCTGGGCGCCGACGGCAATGACTTCGTGCCCATCGCCAACGAGCTCGACCTGTCGGCCGTCGGCGCGGTGCGCTTCGTGTTCCCCAACGCGCCGGTGATCCCGGTCACCATCAACGGCGGCTACCGCATGCCGGCCTGGTACGACATCGCCGCGGCCGATCTGGTCAAGCGCGAGGACGACGCCGGCCTGCGCCGCTCGCAGGCCTCGATCGAGGCGCTGATCGCCAACGAGAAGCAGCGCGGCATCGCCGCCGATCGCATCGTGATCGCCGGCTTTTCCCAGGGCTGCGCGATGGCGCTGCTGACCGGGCTGCGCCATGCCGAGCGGCTGGGCGGGATCGTCGGGCTCTCCGGCTACCTGCCGCTGGCGGCGACCACGGCCGCCGAGCGCCATGCGGCCAACCACAAGACGCCGATCTTCCTCGGCCACGGCACGCGCGACGGCGTGGTCCAGATCGAACGCGCCCGCGCTTCGCGCGATGCGCTGGCCGCGCTGGGCTACACCGTCGAATGGCACGAGTACCCGATGGAGCACTCGGTGTGCATGGAAGAAATCGCCGACCTCAACCGCTTTTTGCTTCGGGTTCTGGCCACAGCCTGAAGACGCCGTCGTCGTAGGCCTCGCGGTAGGTCTTCCAATCGGTTTCCACCTCCGCCGCGCAGGCGCGCGAGGCATCGAGCAGGGGCTGGCGCCAGCGCCGGTCGCTGGCATGGGCGATGAGCTCGTCGGCAATGGCCGAGCCCTGGCGGCCCGCGCTGCGCAGCTGACCCCAGGCCACCATGCGGCCCATGGTGCGCAGCACCTGCTCCATCGACTTCAGCGACTGCGCCGATCGGTCCAGCGTCACCCGGTCCTCGGAGGGCTGCAGGTGGCGCAGCACCAGGCTGCGCCCGTTCATGTGCAGCGGCTGCAGCAGGCCGGCCGACACCGCCTGCACGCGCTGCTGCAGCGCGATCGCACGCTCGGCCTCGCTGGGCCAGGCCGGCTGGGCCGTCGCCACGTGCGGCAGCAGCGAGGAGGCGCTCGTGCGCTTCAGGTCGAGCAGCGCATGGCTGCCGCCCGAGCCCTTGCCCTCGACCAGGATCACGTAGCGCTCCATGCCCAGGCTGCCGGTGCCGGCGACGCGCCGCGCCACGTCCAGCACCCGGTAGTAGCGAGGGTCCGGCTGGGTCTTGGCAAAGGCGCGCAGCAGCTGCTTCACCTGCTCGCGCTGCTCGTCGCTGACGGGCATGGGCTTCTTGTTCCTGCCCTTGTCGTCGGTGACAAGGCGGCGGACCTGCTTGCCGTCGATGCGTTTGAGCCGCGTGCGATCGGCGAGGAAGCGCGCGAGCTTGCGTTCGCGCAGCCCCTTCAGCAGCGTGCCGACCAGGCCCTTGGCCGTGTCGCGCTCGACCCAGCGCACCTCGCCCAGCGCCAGGGCCTCGGCATAGGCGTCGACGAAGCTCCGGCAAAGATGCTGCGCCTCGGGCTTGCGCAGCGAGATGCTGGCCGCGCCGACGCGCACGCTGGCGAGCAATCGCACCAGGTCCCACGCGGTGGGCGCGAGCGCGGCCTCGTCGAAGTCGTTGATGTCGAAGTAGACCAGCCCGTTGTCGCCCTTGAAGCTGCCGAAGTTCTCGAGATGCAGGTCGCCGCAGACCCAGCCGAGCGGCGAGGCGGGCAGGGCGCCCGGAGCCAGGGTTTCGTAGAAGCGGTGGCAGCTGCCGCGCAGGAAGACGAAGGCGTCCTTGCGCATGGCCTTGTACTTCTTCTGGAGGCGATCGGGGTCGCGCCCCGCATTGAACGACAGGACGCTCTGCACCACATCGACCATGGCTCTCTCCTCCTTGCCGGCGGCGTGCCGGCGCCGGCGCATGCTAGCAGGGGGCGCGCAGCAGGAAGCATTGGGTGTTCCCGGCTATAGCAGAAAGGCTGTTCCGGCGTTTAATACCGGGTGTCAGCAGGCTGTCTGCCGCCGTGCTACCTTCCGCCCCACAAAGATTCACGGGTCATAACGACATGAGCAAATTGCAGGAGCGCCTGGGAGCGCTGACACCCGCGCGCCTGAAGGGAGTCCGCCGAGGGATCGAGAAGGAGAGCCTGCGCGCCCAGCCCGACGGCAAGCTGGCGCTGACGCCGCATCCGGCCGCCCTCGGGTCGGCCCTGACCCACCCCCACATCACCACCGACTTCAGCGAATCGCAGCTGGAGCTCATCACCGGCGTGCATGCCGACGTCGAGGCCTGCCTCGCCGAGCTCACGCAGGTCCACCAGTTCACCTACCGCGTGCTGGCCGAGGCCGGCGACGAGCGGCTGTGGGTGTCGAGCATGCCCTGCGGCCTGCCGCCGGACGAGACCATCCCGATCGGCCGCTACGGCTCCTCGAACGTGGGCCGCGCCAAGAGCGTCTACCGCATGGGCCTGAGCCACCGCTACGGGCGGCGCATGCAGACCATCTCGGGCATCCACTACAACTGGTCGCTGCCGGAGGTGTCGAGCGAGCAGTACTTCGCGCTGATCCGCAACTTCCGCCGCCATGCCTTCCTGCTGCTCTACCTGTTCGGCGCTTCGCCGGCCGTGTGCTCGACCTTCGTGGCCGGCCGCGCGCACGAACTGAAGCCGCTGGGCGAGGGCAGCATGCACATGCCCCACGGCACCTCGCTGCGCATGGGACGACTGGGCTACCAGAGCGAGGCCCAGGCCTCGCTGGCCGTGAGCTACAACAGCCTCGACGGCTACGCCGCATCGCTGCAGGACGCGCTGACGCGGCCCTGGTCGGCTTACGAGACGATCGGCATCCAGAACCTGGGCGGCGAGTACAACCAGCTCGCCACCAGCCTGCTGCAGATCGAGAACGAGTTCTACGGCACGATCCGGCCCAAGCGCGTGATCTTCCCGGGCGAGCGGCCGCTGCATGCGCTGCGCGAGCGCGGCGTGGAGTACGTGGAGGTGCGGCTGATGGACCTCGACCCCTTCGAGCCCATCGGCATCAACGCCTCCACCATGCGCTTCCTGGATGTGTTCCTGCTGCACTGCCTGCTGGCCGACAGCCCGCCCGATACCCGCGACGAGATCGCCGAGCTGGCCCACAACCAGAACCTCACGGCCGCGCGCGGGCGCGAGCCGGGGCTGAAGCTGCTGCGCAGCGGCCGCGAGCAAGGGCTGACCGAATGGGGCGCCGAGCTGCTGGAGGCCTTCGGACCGATCGCCGACGCGCTCGATGCGGCCCATGGCGGGAGCCGCCACGCCGAGGCGATCCGCGCCGCCCGCAAGGCGCTGGCCGAGCCGGCCGGGCTGCCCTCGGCGCGGGTGCTCGAGGCGATGGCGCAATCGCACGACGATTCCTTCGTCGGCTTCGTGCGTGCGCGCTCCGAGGAGACGCGTGCCGCGCTGCTGGCCTTGCCCTTCAGCGCCGAGCAGCAGGCGCTGTTCGAGCGCGCGTCGCGGGACTCCGTCGAGGCGCAGAAGCAGATCGAGGCTGCCGACACCATGCCCTTCGAGCTCTACCGCGAGCAATACGTCTCGCCGGCGCGCCTGGGCTTCCGCAAGCACTGGATCGACGCGCCGCACATGGCCAGCCAGCCGGCGGCGCTATAAGAGGCGCAGCAGGTCCTTGGGGTCGCCGTCCGGCGGCGCCAGCGCGACGTCCTGCCCGAGGCCGTGCTCCATTGCGAGGCGGTGGACCAGGCGCAGCGCCGAGTAGTCCTCCAGCGCGAAGCCCACCGAGTCGAACACTGTGACCTCGACTTCGTCCTGCCGGCCGGGCTCCGCGCCCGCGAGCACGCGCCACAGCTCGACCACCGGGAAGTCGGCCGGCAACTGCTGGATTTCACCCTCGATGCGCGTCTGCGGCGCGTACTCGACGAACACGCGCGAGGCCTTCAGCACGTCCACGTGCAGCTCGGTCTTGCCGGGGCAGTCGCCGCCGACCGCGTTGATGTGCATGCCCGGCTCGATCATGTCGGGCGTGAGGATGGTCGCGCGCGCCTTGCGGGCGGTCAGCGTGCTCACGATGTCGGCGCCGCGCACGGCCTCGGCGATGCCGGCCGCGCGCTGCACGCGCAGCGCCGGATAGGCCGCCAGGTTGCGCTCCAGCTTGTCGGTGGCGGCCGGATCGAGGTCGTAGACCCGCAGATCGTCCACGCCCAGCAACGCGTGGAAGGCCAGGGCCTGGAACTCGGCCTGCGCGCCGTTGCCGATCAGCGCCATGCTGCGCACGCCCGGGCGGGCCACCGCCTGCGCCGCCAGCGCCGACATGGCGGCGGTGCGCAGCGCGGTGGTCAGCGTGAGCTCGGCAAGGAGCAGCGGGAAGCCGGTCTCCACCTCGGCCAGCACGCCGAAGGCCATCACCGTGGGCAGGCCGCGGGCCGTGTTGGCGGGGTGGCCGTTGACGTACTTGAACGCATAGTGCGTGGCGTCCGACACCGGCATCAGCTCGATCACCCCCAGCGGCGAATGGCTGGCCAGACGGGCCGACTTGTCGAAGTCGGGCCAGCGCAGGAAATCTTCGCGAAGGGTCTGGGCCAGCGTCTCGAGGAAGCGCGGCACTCCCATGGTTCGAACCAGGGCCGATAACGCCTGGATATCGACGAAACGTGTTGTTGCCATACCTGAGCAAAACCTTCGTATTAGTCAGGTAGGCCTTTGCCTACCCGCGTTGAACCCGATGACCCACCGGCCGCTGCCGGCTGCGGTTCATCATGACATCAAGCCAGAAAAAGCAGACGACAACTCTTTCGCTTCTCCGCCCGCCATGACTTTCAAGACCTACCTGGTTGAAGACAACCCCGTGATTCGGGAAAACCTCGTGGGCTTCCTGGAAGACATTGCGGACGCCACCGTGGTGGCGCACGCGGCCGGCGAGCGCGAGGCCGTGGACTGGCTGGCCCATCATCGCGACGGCTGGGACATGGCCATCGTCGATCTGTTCCTCGAGCAGGGCAATGGACTCGGCGTGGTCGATGCCGTGCGCCGGCGCAGCGCGCATCAGAAGGTGGTGGTGCTGAGCAACTACGCCACGCCCGATATGCGGGCGCGCTCCAAGGCGCTGGGCGCGGATGCCTTCTTCGACAAGTCGGCCGAGATCGAGCTGCTGCTCGACTATTGCGAGCGGCTGAGCCGCAGGAATTGAGCCGCACGGCGTTGAGTTCGCGGCGCGCTTGACCTAGAGTGCGCTCCAGCATTTCCAATGAATGAACCGGGTCGTCCGGTCCATCCAAAGGAAACATGCCATGAACGCCAGCGCCAATAGCAACAAGCAGATCGTCCAGCACATCCACGCCGAGCTCGCCCAGGGCAACGGCAGGCCTTTCATCGAGAGCCTGGCGGAGGACTTCCGCTGGATCATGAAGGGGCGCACCGCCTGGTCGGGCACCTACGAGGGCCGGCAGGTGGTGCAAGACCGGCTGCTCACGCCCCTGTACGCCCAGTTCGAGGGCCGTTACCGCAACACCGCCGAGTCCTTCATCGCCGAGGACGACCAGGTCGTCGTGCAATGCCGCGGCGAGGTGAGCACGAAATCCGGGCAGCGCTATGACAACGAGTACTGCTTCATCTACCGCCTGGCCGGCGGCAAGGTCGTGTCGCTGACGGAGTACCTCGACACTGCCTTGGTCGACGCCGTGCTGGAGGCGCCTGCGCGTGCCGGCTAGCCCCAGCCTGCGCATCGGCGAGCTGGCCGCGCGCACCGGCCGCAGCGTGCACGCCATCCGCTGGTACGAGGCCCAGGGCCTGGTGCCCGGCGTGGCGCGCGACGAGGGCGGCCGGCGCGTCTACGGCGAGCTGCATGTGGGCTGGCTGGACCTGATGGAGCGCCTGCGCGCCACCGGCATGTCGATCGCCGAGATGCGCGAGTACACCGTGCTGGTGATGCAGGGCAGCCGCAGCCTGCGCCAGCGCCGCGACCTGCTCGCCGCCCACCGGGAGCGCGTGAACGCGACCATCGCCGAGTCGAAGCGCGCGCTGACGCTGGTCGAGAAGAAGATCGACTTCTACGATGCCTGGATGCACACCGGGCAGCGGCCGCCGCTCATCCCCGCACAGACTCCGCGCGCGGTGCGCAAGCCCGCGCTGCCCGCGCCTTCGTCCGTCCGCAAGGCGGCGAAGCGCGCATGAAACCGAAGGAGCTCCAAGACGTGCCTGCCGATCCCAATCCACTGGCCGACGGCGTTGCCTATGTGCGCGGCGCCTATCTCCCGATCGCCGAGGCCGCGATCCCGATCACCGACTGGGGCTTCCTGCGCTCCGACGCCACCTACGACGTGGTCACGGTGTGGGAGGGCGCCTTCTTCCGGCTCGATGCGCACCTGGAGCGCTTCATGCGCAGCTGCGAGCGCTTCCGCCTCGACCCCGGCCTCGCGCCGGCGCAGATCGCCGAGGTGCTGGCCGAATGCGTGCGGCGCAGCGGCCTGCGCCGTTCTTATGTGGAGATGATCGTCACGCGCGGCCAGCCGCCCTGGGGCTCGCGCGACCCGCGCCAGGCGGTGAACCGCTTCTACGCCTTCGCGGTGCCCTTCGTCTGGATCGCCAACGAGGCGCAGCGCGAGCGCGGCCTGCACCTGAAGGTGAGCGCGGTGCAGCGCATTCCCGCGAGTTCGGTCGACCCGAAGGCCAAGAACTACCACTGGAACGACCTGACGATGGGGCTGCTCGGCGCGCTCGATGCCGGCGCCGACACGGTGGTCCTGAGCGATGCCGCAGGCCACGTGGTCGAAGGGCCCGGCTTCAACATCTTCTGCGTCAGGGACGGTGGGCTCGTGACGCCGGAGGAGGGCGTGCTCGAGGGCATCTCGCGTCGCACCGTGATCGAGATCGCCCGCTCGCTGGGCCTGCGGCTCGAACTGCGCGCGCTGCCGGCCGAGGAACTGCGCGGCGCCGACGAGGCCTTCCTCACCAGTTCGGGCGGCGGCGTGCTGCCGGTGACGCGGGTGGACGACCAGGTGCTCGGTACCGGCCGGCCCGGGCCGGTCACGCAGCAGCTGCTCGCCACTTACTGGGACTGGCACCGCGATCCCGCGTACAGCCAGCCCATCGACTACGGCAGCCGCTGAGCCGTCAGGGCAGCGAGACGCGCGTGAGCACGGCCGGGTCGGCCACCACCTTGTCGACCACGCCGGCGGTGCCGAACACCACCTGGTATTCCGCCCAGGTGTCGAGCCAGTAGCGCCACACGGGCGCATCCAGCTTCGGGTTCTCGCTGCTGATGGGGTAGCCCAGCGCCATCAGCACCTGCTCGCGCGTCATGCCGGGCGTCACCTTCATGGCGGCGATGGCTGCGCGCGTCTTTTCAGGGTAGCCGGCCAGCTTGATCTTCGGGTCCTCGGCCACGACGTAGCGCTGCCCGAACGGAATGCTGGGGAGGTCGCGGCTGTAGTCGTTCTTGAGCCGCTGCGGGCGGCCGCCGACGTCCAAGTCGACCCAGCGAAAGTCGTAGCCCGTGATGCGTGCGCGCGTGCCCACGGCCACGATGCTCATGCCCTGCTCGTCGTAGTTGATGTCGCTGATCTGCTTGCCGTAGCTGCGCATGTTGCAGCACAGGTAGCCGTCGGTCATGGGACCTTGCGCCGGCGCAGGGCGCTGGGCATGGGCGGCGGACAGGGGAAGGGTGGCTGCCAGGACGGCGGCCAGGGCGAAGCGCTGGAACATCGGGACTTTCTCTTTGGTTGTTGTCGGGCGCTGCGGGCCGTGCGGCGCGCAGCGCGGGGATTCTAGGGGGCTTGTTACATGTTCAGCGCGCTACAAAGTCTCGAAATCGGCGCGGATCTTCGGGTTGCGGTGCGCCTCGCGGCTTGAGCCCGAACAGGGGGCGCAGCCAGCCGATGCGGCGGATCAGCCCGTCCGTGAGAATCCAGCAGCCTCCCACCGTGAAGGCGACCAGCAGCACAGGCTCCAGCACCGGGCCCAGCCGCCAGGGCGCGAGCAGCACGGCGCCGGCCACGATCAGAGTCTGGTGCAGCATGTACCAGGGGTAGACCGACTCGTTGGCCCAGTGCAGCCAGGGCCAGGGACGGTCCAGATAGCGGCGGGCGAAGCCCAGGATGGCGGCGATCGCCGTCCACAGGTAGAAGGCGCGCAGGCCGCGCAGCAGCCAGGCCTCGGCGCCCGCCGCGCGCAGCGGCAGGTAGGCGGCCACGAAGCCGACCGCCAGCGCCAGTGCCCAGCCGCGCAGGCGCTCCAGTTCGCGCCACAGGCCGGCATCGATGCCCATCCAGTAGCCGTAGAGGAAGACCGTGAAATAGAGCGGGTGCAGGTAGCCGTCGTGGAGCAGGTCGTGGGTGGCCGGGAAGCGCGGCGCCAGCGTCAGCGCGTACAGCAGCAGCGGCAGGGCCGGCAGTACCAGCAGCCGCCAGCGCCGCAAGCCGGTGAAGGCGGCGCGCAGCCGCTGCCCGGCGGCCGAGCCCAGCAAGGGCTGCAGCAGCGCCACCAGCGCGGTGTAGAAGAAGAGGTAGGGCAGGTACCACAGGTGGTTCCAGGTCATGCCGAAGTCCGAGCCGGCGAAGGCGCCCTTCGGCCAGGGGCCCATCGCCAGGTAGCGCAGCATGAAGTCGACGAAGCCGGGCGTCACCAGGCCGCGGGCCAGCGCCTCGGCATAGGCCTGGTAGGGCACCACCACCGTCATGCCGAAGACCAGCGGCAGCATCAGGCGCAGCGCGCGCTGCCGGATCAGGGCCAACGGGTCCCGGCCGCGGAACAGGAAGCCCAGCGCCACGCCCGAGACCAGGAACACCAGGTCCATGCGCCAGATGTTCACCACCTGCATGGGCGTCTGCAGCCAGGCTGCCGCATACGGGCTCTTGAGGTGCCAGGGCCAGGCGGCCACGTAGTACATGCCCACGTGGTAGAGGATCAGCAGGCCGAAGGCCAGCGCGCGCAGCGCATCGATGTCGTGGCGTCGGGATTCGGGGGTCATGGTGGCTCCAGGTGTTCGAAGGCAGCCATGCTGGGCGCGGCCCGTGCCTCGAGGGGCCCCGAAGTGACGATCCGCCGGGCTCTTGGGACGAACGGCGGCCCGCGGGGACGAATCCGGGCCCGGATTCAGGAGAATGCCGCCATGCCCGCGACCCCCGGCCAGACCCCGAAGAACCTGTTCGAGCGCTACCAGCCCTACCGCCGGCGCGCCGAAGTCGCCTTCTGGGTGCTGTTGATGGCGTTGCAAGCCGCCTTCAACTGCGTGGTCGCGGTGATCGACGCCGATCGCGCCGGCCGGGCGCTGCCGACCTGGCAGCCGGTGACCTGGGAGCTGTCCAGCCACCTGGTGCTGCTGGCGCTGGTGCCGGCCGTGGTCGCCTTCGAGCGCCGTTTTCCGCTCGGCTTTGCCGGCTTCGCCCGCAACCTGCCCTGGCACCTGGTGGGCAGCGTGGTCTTCAGCCTGCTGCATGTGGCGGGAATGGTGGTGTTGCGCCAGGCCGTCTATGCCTGGGCCGGCGGCCGCTACGACTTCGGCGGGGCCGAGCAGTGGGTGTACGAATACCTCAAGGACGTGCGTGTCTACGCGCTGTTCCTGATCTCGATCCTGAGCTACCGCCTCTTCATGCTGCGGCTGCAGGGCGAGGCACGCGTGCTCGATCCGCCGGAGGAGCCCGCCGGCACCGCACTGCCCGCGCCGGAGCAGCCGCCGCCGGCGCGGCCCGAGCGCTTTCTTGTGCGCAAGCTGCGGCGCGAATTCCTGATTGCCGCCAGCGATATCGACTGGCTGCAGGCCCAGGGCAACTACGTCGGCCTGCGGGTGAAGGGCCACGATTACCTGCTGCGCGCCACATTGACCGACTTCCTCGCGCAGCTCGACCCGGCGCGCTATGCCCGCGTGCATCGCAGCTATGCGGCCAACCTGGACCGCGTGGCCGAGATCGAGCCGTTGGACGGCGGCGATGCGCGCCTGCTGATGCAGGACGGCACCCGCATCCCCTGCAGCCGGCGCTACCGCGACGCGCTGCGCGCCTGAGAGGGGGCGAGCGGCGACAATCGCCGGCTCCCCCGATCCCGAGCAAGAAAGAAGTCCCCGATGGCCATCCAGTGGTTCCCCGGCCACATGCACCTGACCCGGAAGGCCATCGCCGAGCGCATCGCCGAGATCGACGTGGTCATCGAGCTGCTCGACGCGCGCCTGCCCGGCTCCAGCGCCAACCCGATGCTGGCCGAGCTGACCGGCCACAAGCCGGGCCTCAAGGTGCTCAACAAGCAGGATCTGGCCGACCCCGGGCGCACCGCGCTCTGGCTGGCCCACTACAACGCGCAGCCTGCCACCCGCGCCATCGGCCTCGATGCCAGCCAGACAGCGCCGGCGCGCCAGCTGATCGAGGCCTGCCGCCAGTTGGCGCCGCAGCGCGGCGGCAGCATGGCCAAGCCGATGCGCGTGCTGATCTGCGGCATCCCCAACGTCGGCAAGTCCACGCTAATCAACACCCTGGTCGGCACCCGCAAGGCGAAGACCGGCGACGAGGCCGGTGTCACCAAGCTGGAGCAGCGCATCGTGCTGGCCGACGGCTTCTACCTTTGGGACACGCCCGGCATGCTGTGGCCGCGCATCATCGTGGCGCAGAGCGGCTACAACCTGGCGGCCAGCGGCGCCATCGGCCGCAACGCCTTCGACGAGGAGCTGGTGGCGCTGGAGTTGCTGGGGTATCTGAAGCGGCACTACGCGGGGCTGCTCGAGGCCCGCTTCAAGCTCGACGCGGTCGCCGGCCTCGGCGATGAGGAAGTGCTCGAGGCCATCGGCCGCCAGCGCGGCGCCCTGCTGGGCAAGGGCCGCGTGAACCTGCAGAAGGCCGCCGAGATCGTGATGAACGAGTTCCGCAGCGCCAGCCTGGGGCGGATCACGCTGGAGACGCCGGAGGAGTTCGGGCAATGGCTGGCGGCGGGGCAGTTGCTGGATGCGGAGCGGCAGGCGAAGAAGGAGGCGCGAGGGCGAGGGAAGAAGCGCGCACCGGGTCGCGAGGAGGCGCCGCCCGACGCGGCCTAAACGCGGCTACTGGGCGGAAGCGAAAAGCGATGAATTGCGCTTCAAATGTGAAGCGCAAATGGCTAAGATGCGCTTCATGTGGATCTGGCAAAGCGCCGATTGGCCCCATTTCAAGTTCGACGCTCAGGCGCTGCAGCCCGCTCTGGCATCTGCGCGCGTGGCGCAGGGCCGCATGCTCGGCATGGCGAGCGGGCTGCAACTGGTCGATCTCGGCGAGTTGCAACTCACGGAATGGGCGCTGGAAGCCGTGGCCACAGCGCAGATCGAGGGCGAGTTGCTCCAGATCAATTCGGTGCGCGCATCGGCCGCGCGCCGCCTCGGCCTTACCCAGAGCAGCCGCGCGCGCCCGACGCAGCGTGAGCCCCGCGCCGAGGCCACACTGGACGTGATCGAGGCTGCGATGGCGCAATGGCCGGGGCCGCTCGCGGCATCCAGTCTCTTCGACTGGCACGCTGCGCTGTTCCCGAATGGCCGCAGCGGCATCACCCGCATCGTGACCGGCGCGTACCGGACGCACCCCGAACCCATGCAGATCGTGACGCCCAGGCTGGGCAAGCCCGACACCGTGCACTACGAGGCACCGCCTTCCCGGGACGTCCCGTCGCAAATGCAAGCGTTGATCGACTGGTTCAACGACGACAAGGTGCGCTCGGGCATCGACGGTATCGTGCGCGCAGCCGTGGCGCACCTGTGGTTCGAAACCATTCACCCCTTCGAGGACGGCAACGGCCGCATCGGCAGGGCACTGAGCGACCTGGCGCTGGCCCAGGACATGCGCAGCAGCCAGCGCCTGTTCAGCCTATCGCAGCAGATCTGGCTGGATCGCCAGGGGTACTACGCGCAGCTGCAGACTGGGAGCCGCGGTCCCGGCATGGATGTGACGCCCTGGGTCCAATGGTTCGCGGCGCGCGTCGAGCAGGCCTGTCTCGCCACCCTGGACCAGATGCAGACGGCGGCGCGCAAGAGCGCCTTCTGGCTCGAACTCCAGGCCACTCATCCCGAGCTGACGCCCAGCCAGCGCAAGGTGCTGAACAAGCTCTTCGATGCCCAGCCCCAGGGATTTGCGGGCGGCATGAGCACCGAGAAATACACGGCGATCACCTGCGTGTCGCGTGCGACCGCCTATCGGGAGCTCACGCAGCTTGCCGAGGCCGGTTTGCTGGAGCGAAGCGGACAGGGGCGTGGCACGCGTTATGCGCTGGTGCCTTTGAACTCGAACCGCATCTGAGGCGATCGCACCGGGAAACTCCGGGCCACGTGGCCGCGGCGCCGGGTCAAGATGTGCCTCAACAACAATTCCGGGTGGAGCCTCCCATGCACTACGTCCTCGCACGCATCACCGTCAAACCCGAGGTCGCCGAGCTCGCGAAAGGCATCCTCGTCGAGCTGGCGTCCAAGTCGCGGCAGGACGCCGGCTGCATGGGCTACGAGCTGTTCCAGCAGACCGGAGCTCCGCACATCTTTCAGACCGTGGAGCAGTGGAAGGACAGGGCCGATGCCGAGGCGCACATGCAGAGCCTGCATGTCGGCGCGGCGATCGCCGCGGCGAGCCCGCTTCTGGCGGGCGCGCCTGAAATCGTGGCGTACAGCCGGCTTCTCTAGAGCGGGGCGGCAGCTACGACTAGAGCGGGGCGGCAGCTACGATTCGTAGGCGCGCGCCAGCAGCGCCTCGAAGATGGCTTTCGCACGGATCAGCGCGGCGTCCTGCTGCTGCGCGACCACATGCAGCCCAGCCACCCGGTGCGCAAAAGCCTCCTGAAGGTCCGCCGACGGCACCATCACCCGCAGCGTGCGCAGCCGCTCCTTGGAAATGTTGGGCATCGAGGCAGCGGTCCCGCTGGCCAGCAGCTTCAAGCCCCTGCGCACGGCCGGCGCCCGCAGCATCGCCCACAGGTAGAGCGGATGCACCCCCGCGTCGGGACGCTGGCGCAGCCGGAAGATCAGGTCGGGCAGCAGGATCCGGCCGCGGGTCTCCCACACGTAGGCCGGCGTGCCGACCAGTTCCATCGTGTTCTTGCGGCTGATCAGCAGGTCGCCGGCCCGCACCTCGTTGCGCGTGTCCGGCACTTCGGTCGCGGGCAGGGTCTTGTGGTCGGACTCGTCGTAGAGCGCGTTCTTCAGCGCGCTCAAGCGCAGCACGCCCCATTCGTTCTCGGTCTTCGGCCGGTCGTGGCAGCGCGGGCTCTTGCCGCTGTCGATGCCGTCGAGCAGCTCGCCCAGCTTCACCACCGGCCAGCCCATCGGATTGCTCGCCGGGTCGCCGAACCAGTCGGCCAGCAGGCCCGGGGCCACCAGCTCGGTGAGCGCGCGCGACCGGCGCTGCAGGCGCACCATGCCGTCGGAACAGCCGAGCATCTCGACCACGCGGCGCTGATGGGCCAGCTCGGGCACCGGAATGGCAGCGCCGGCCATGTGCGCGGCCGGCACGCGCTGCTGGCCGGCGGTGCCGGTGAAGCTGCGCCGCGCTGCGTTGCGGAAGCGCTTCTGGCGCAGGAAGTAGTAGATCCACTCGGGCAGCACGGCCTCGCGAGCGCGCAGCACGTGGAACTCGGTGGAGCCGAAGCCGCGGCCGCCGGCCAGGTCGCGCGCGAGGGCCACCTTGCCGTTCTCCATGCAGGGCGAAATCTTCGCGAACAGCACGTCGCCCTCGGCGAAAGGGGTGTAGCCCCTTCTCACCTCGGCAAAGGGCCGCGTCAGGCGCTGGGCGATGTCGGCGTTGATCTCGCTCACCGCGGCCATCGGGACGAAGGCGACCTCGCTGTCCTCCTGCAGGCCGTGGTCCTTCGGCAGCCTGGGATTGATCTCGCAGACTTCGCCCAGCGTGGCCTTGCGGGCTGGAGGGTTCGCCGGAAAAGGCTCCAAATTGCGCGCGGAAGTGCGAGCGTCTTCGGGCGGGCATGCGGTGCTCGCGGGAGCACCTTCGCCTTCGCCTTCGCCTTCGCCTTCGGCTGCGGCTGCGGCTGCGGCTGCGGCTGCGGCTGCGGCTGCGGCTGCGGCTGCGGCTGCGGCTGCGGCTGCGGCGAGCGCGTCTTCGGGGGGCAGGGCATCACTCATGGGTCCATCTCCGCAAGCAGCGCGCGCAGCGTCTCGATTTCCTTCTCGATCTCCGACTCGATCGCAGCCAGCTCGTCCAGGAGTTCGCGCGGATCCTGGTGCTGGATCTGCGAGGCACTCATCGGCCGATAGCGGCTGGCCGAGAGGCTGAGGTCGTTCGCGCGCAGCGCCGCGGCGTCGGCGAACCACCATTTCTCGTGCCACTCGGCCTCCGGATCGCGCGCTTGCCAGCGGGCCCAGGCCGCCTCGCGGCCGATGAAGGCCTGCGCCAGCGCGGGCAGGTCGTCGGACTCGGTGGGCGTGTCGTGGTTGGCATCCAGCCGGTAGCCGTCGTCCTCGACGTGCAGGAACTGCACGCGCTGCGTGCGGCCGCCGCGGCGGAAGAAGAGCACCGAGGTCTTCACGCCCGAGTAGGGCTGGAACACCCCCCCGGGCAGGCTCATCACGGCCTCGACGCAATGCTGGTTGATCAGCTGGCTGCGCAGCTCGCGGTGCGCCAGCGTGGCGCCGAAGAGCACGCCCTCGGGCACCACCACCGCGGCCCGGCCGTCGGGACGCAGGCTGTCGAGCATGTACTTGAGGAACAGCAGCTCGGTGGCGCTGGTGCTGCCGAGCTTCACCTCGTCGACGATGCGATCCTTGTCGATGCGGCCGGAGAAAGGCGGATTCGCGAGCACCACGTGGAAGCCTTCGCCGGGCAGGCCCAGCCGCGTCTTGACCTTCTCGTCGAGGAGGGTCGTGAGCACGTTGCGCTGCAGGATGCGCACATGGCCCAGGCCGCGCAGCGTGAGGTTCATGGTGGCCAGCCGCACCATCTTCGGGTCGACGTCGTTGCCGAAGAAGCTGCCGCGCTGCAGGGTGGCGAGCTGCGCTTCGGTGAGCTGGTCGCCCAGGCCGCGGCGGTGCGTCTTGCCCTCGAGCTCTGCTTCCACGATGCTTTCCGGCGAGGAGTGCGCGAGCCGCATGTGGTTGTAGGCCGCCACCAGGAAGCCCGCGGTGCCGGCGGCCGGGTCGTAGACGGTCTCGCCCACCTTCGGATCGATCATCTCGACGATGGCGCGGATCACGTGGCGCGGCGTGCGGAACTGGCCCAGCTCGCCGGCCTGCTTCATCTGGCGCAGCACGTGCTCGAACAGGTCGCCCTTGGTGTCGGCATCGGCCTGGTCAAGGCGCAGGTCACCGACCAGGCGGATGACCTGCGTCAGCACCGTCGGCTCGTCGATGCCCAGGCGGGCGCCGCGCATGAAATCGTGAGCCGAGGCCTCGCCGATCTCGGCAAAGAAGGGGAAGACCTCGTCGCGCACGAAGCGCACCAGCACCTCACCCGACAGCGCCTCGGCCCACCAGGACCAGCGGAAGCGGTCGCGTGGGATGCAAGGCTGACCGGTGTGCAGCACGGTCATCGGCAGCAC
This sequence comes from Variovorax sp. WS11, assembly GCF_010499245.1. Taxonomy (GTDB): domain Bacteria; phylum Pseudomonadota; class Gammaproteobacteria; order Burkholderiales; family Burkholderiaceae_C; genus Variovorax. The sequence continues at coordinate 131,081 of NZ_JAAGOW010000002.1, read as the reverse complement.
GCCTTCGCGCACGGCCGGCACCTGGGCGTTGGCGGGATTGCGCAGCTCCCATTCGCCGTCGAACAGGCTGCGGAACGGGACGTCGAGTGCCCGTGCGCGCGCGCAGGCTTCGGCGTCGATGCCCTGGACCAGGTAGAAGAAGAACAGGAAGCAGAGCTGTTCGGTGTTGCCGACGGGATCCGGGTAGCCGCCACCAAAGAGATAGTCGCGAATCTGGTCGATCGACCGTCGCATGTCGGCAGTCAGGGGCATGAGGGGAGGGGGCTCGAAATAATTTTGCTTGGGTCGCGAGTCTACGAGGCAAATGGGAGGTCTCCGTTGCCCCCGGCTGTAGCAAACTAAAGGCTTCGTATCGCAAGGCCGCAGCGCCGTCCGCCATGCCCCCGATCCTCCCGCGCCTCGAAGTCGCCCAGGGCGATCTCTCCGCCTACCGCCAGGGCAACACCGGCGTCGACTACGTCCACCGCTTCGAATCCGGCAACCCGGGCCCGCATGTGCTGATCAACGCGTTGACGCACGGCAACGAGATCTGCGGGATGGTGGCTGCCACCCGGCTGCTCGACGAGGGCGTGCGCCCGAGGATCGGCACGCTCACGGTGAGCTTCGCCCATGTGGAGGCCTACAACGCCTTCGACGCGGAGAAGCCCTTCGAGAACCGGCAGCTGGTGCACAACCTCAACCGCATCTGGTCCGACGAATGGCTGGAGGGGGCCGAGGACAGTCCCGAGCTGCGCCGGGCCCGCGAACTGCGGCCGGTGGTGGCCGCGGCCGACCACATCCTCGACCTGCACTCCACCAGCCAGGACGTGGTGCCCTTCTGGGTCTACCCGGCCTTCGCGCGCAACGCGGCGGTGGCGGTGGCGATCGGACGGCCGTCGGTGCACCTGGTGATGCCCAAGGGCCTGGGCTCGGGCACGCCGCTGATCCAGCACGGCCACCACGGCGAGGACGAAGGGCCGGCCGGCGCGGCGCTGGTGGCCGAGTGCGGGCAGCATTTTCTGCAGGCCACGGCGGATACGGCGGTGGGGGTGACCTTCGATTTCCTGGCTCATTTCGGGCTGGTCGAGCGAGAGGCCGACGCCCCGGCACCCGGGCCGCAGCGGCGCTTCGAGCTGCTGGAAACGCGCATGGTCAAGACGCCGGAATTCCGCTTCGTGCGGCCGCTCGTCGGCTTCGAAGTGTTTGCCAAGGGCGAGCTGATCGCGGTCGACGGCGACGAGGAGATCCGCGCGCCGTGCGAGGACTGCACGGTGCTGATGCCGGCGAGGGTGCCGATCGTGGGGCGGGAAGGGGTGTATCTGACGCGGCCGCTGTAGCCGCCGCGAATTCATCACTTTCCCCAACTGTCCTTCATGCCGGCCGCGCGGTTGAACACCAATCGGGCGTCTGCGCCCTGACGGCTGTCCGGCACGAAGTAGCCGTGCCGCTCGAACTGGAAGGCCTGGCCAGCGGTGGCGTTGGCCAGTGCCGGTTCGGCATAGGCCTGCGTCACCACCAGGCTGCTCGGGTTCAGCTCGTCCTGCACCTCGCCGGCACCGGGCTGCGCCGCCGCGAACAGGCGCTCGTACAGCCTCACTTCAGCAGGCACCGCATCGGCCGCCGCCACCCAGGTGATGTTGCCCTTGACCTTGATCGCGTCCGCCCCCGGCGTGCCGCTCTTGGTGTCCGGCACCAGCTTGGCCTGCACCTCGGTGAGCTTGCCGTCTGCATCGCGCGTGCCGCCCGTGCATTCGATGACATGGCCGTACTTGAGCCGGACCTTGTTGCCTGGGAACAAGCGGAAGAAGCCCTTGGGCTGCACGTCCTCGTAGTCGGTGCGCTCGATCCAGACCTCGCGGCCCAGCTTGAAGCTGCGCTTGCCCATTTCCGGGTGGTGCGGATGCACGGGTGCCGTGCATTCGTCGAGGAAGCCGGTGCCCATCAGCTCGTCCCAGTTCGTGATCACAAGCTTGACCGGGTCGAGCACGGCCATGGCGCGCGGCGCCGCCGGATCCAGCGTGTCGCGCAGGGCGGCCTCCAGGCTCGCATAGTCGATCCAGCCGCCTGACTTGGTGACGCCGGAGCGCTCGCAGAAGAGCTTCAGCGCCTCGGGCGTGTAGCCGCGCCGGCGCAGGCCGGCCAGGGTGGGCATGCGGGGGTCGTCCCAGCCGTCGACATGGCCTTCCTCGACCAGCTGGCGCAGGCGGCGCTTGCTGGTGATCACGTGGGTCACGTTGAGCCGCGCGAACTCGTACTGGCGCGGGTGCGGCGAGGCGATGAGGCCGCCCTCGGCCAGGCGGTCCAGCAGCCAGTCGTAGAAGGGGCGTTGGTCCTCGAACTCCAGCGTGCAGATGCTGTGGGTGATCTGCTCCAGCGCGTCCTCGATCGGGTGGGCGAAGGTGTACATCGGGTAGATGCACCAGGTGTCGCCGGTGTTGTGATGGGTCGCGCGCCGGATGCGGTAGAGCGCCGGGTCGCGCATGTTGATGTTGGGGCTGGCCATGTCGATCTTCGCGCGCAGCACGGCGGCGCCGTCGGGCAGCTGGCCGTCCCGCATGGCGCGAAACCGCGCGAGGTTCTCGTCCGGCGTGCGGCTGCGGAAGGGGCTGTCGGTGCCTGGCGTGTTGAAGTCGCCGCGGGTGGCGCGGATCTCCTCGGCGCTCTGCTCGTCGACGTAGGCCAGGCCGGCGCCGATCAGGTACTCGGCCGCGCGGTACATGAAGTCGAAGTAGTTGCTGGCGAAGTAGACGTGCTCGTTGGGCTGGCCGGGCCGGGCCGGATCGTCGGCCAGGCTGCAGTCGTAGCCCAGCCACTTCACTGCATCGCGGATGGCGTCGACGTATTCCTGCTCCTCCTTCTCGGGGTTGGTGTCGTCGAAGCGCAGGTGGCACACGCCACCGTACTCGCGGGCCAGTTCGAAGTTGAGCCAGATGCTCTTGGCGTGGCCGATGTGCAGGTAGCCATTGGGTTCCGGCGGAAAGCGCAGCCGCACGCGGGCCGGGTCCTGCATGCCCTGGGCGTGGTGCGCGGCGTCGCCGGGGGAGCCGCCCCAGCGGCGGCCGGCGTAGTTGCCCTGTTGGAGGTCGTTTTCGATGACGTGGCGCAGGAAATTGCTGGGTTTGGAGGTGTCGTGGTCGGCAGCGGAAGTCATCTCTTCATTCTAGGTGGCAGCTTGGAGGCGTTACGTTTTGCAACGTTCTTCACTGTGCAGTGTGAACCGGGGTGACATTTGCTGCGTTCAATACGGACATGGACGCATGCGTCCCCCTCAATAAGGAGATCCACACCATGAGCCTCACCCGATCCACCTTCTTCAAATGGGCTGCCGCCGGCGCTGTCGCAGCGGGCGCCCTGTTCACTGCCGCTTCGGCCAATGCTCGCGGCGACGTGAGCTGGTCGGTCGGCATCAGCGCTCCCGGCGTGGCTGTCGGCGTGGCGGCTCCTCCGGTGTATTACGCACCGCCGCCGCCTGTGTACTACCGTCCGGCCGCCCCGGTTTACTACGCCCCGCCGCCGCCGGTTTACTACCGTCCGGCCCCTGTCTACTATGCGGCGCCGCCCGCTTACTACGGTCCGCCGCGCGGCTACTACCGTCACCACGGTCACGGTCACGGTCACGGCCACGGCCACTGGCGTTGAGCGCAGACAGCCACGATTGCCTGCTGTCACATGAAAAAACCGGCCCTCGGCCGGTTTTTTCATGGGGGCTCACATAGCCTTGAAGAGGTGCGCGTAGAGGCGGCTGACGGGGATCTTCTCCGCCCGCCCGCGCAGCATCAGGTGCTGCTTGCCCGCCTCGTCGCGGTGCACCGACTCGATGGCATCACTGCGCACCACCGTGGCGCGGTGCACCTGCCAGAAAACGCCCGCATCGAGCTGCGGCAGCAGTTGCTTGAGGGGGGTTCGGATCAGGTATTCGCGGGCGGCGGTGAGCACGCGCACGTATTTGTCGGCAGCCTCGAAGTACAGGACCTCGTCGATGGGCACCATGCGCACCGTGCTGCCTGCGGTGCCGGCCTCGCTGGCGGCGATCAGCTTGAGCGGCGCCGTGCCGCCCGCACCCGGAAGCGCCCCCGCGCCGGCGGCCGCGGCCAGCACTTGGCGCCACTGCGCGAGCGTGCCCGCCAGCGCATCCTCGGCGCTGGACACGGCGCCGTTGCGTTGCGGCTCCAGCGCCTGTTGCAACCGCGCGACAGTGCGTCGCAGCCGCTCGGGCTGCACCGGCTTGAGCACATAGTCGATGGCCTGGGCATCGAAGGCCCGGGCCGCGTATTCGTCGTAAGCCGTCACGAAGACCAACTGGGGCATCGGCGCCTCGTCGGCCGGCCAGGCGTCGGCCAGCTCGGCGGCGGCGGCCAGGCCGTCCTGGCCCGGCATGCGGATGTCGAAGAACAGCACCTGGGGCAGCAGCTCGAGCGCCTCACGCACTGCGCTGCGGCCGTCGGCCACGGTAGTGAGCACTTCGAGCTCGGGCCAGGCGGCGGCGAGTTCGGCGCGCAGGGCCTGGGCCAGCAGGGGTTCGTCTTCGGCGATGAGGGCGGTGGTCTTCATGCGGAGAGGGGGAGGTTGATGGTGACGCAGGTGCCGCCGGCCGGGCCTGCTGCCAGCTGCAGGCCGTCCTGCTCGCCGTAGGCGGTGGCGAGGCGTTCCCGCACTTGCGAGAGGCCGAAGCCGCTGTCGGGCCGCGGCGTGCTGTCGTGCGGATCGATGGCGATGCCCACGCCGGTGTCGCGCACCTCGAGCACCAGGCGCCGGCCGTCGCGCCGCGCGCCGACCGCGATCTCGCCGCCCTCGACCTTCGGCTCCAGTCCGTGGCGGATCGCGTTCTCCACCAGCGGCTGCAGCAGCAGCGGCGGCACCGGCACCTCGCGCAACTCATCGGGCAGCTCGAGCCGGTAGGCGAGCCGCGGGCCCATGCGCACGGACATCAGCTCCAGGTAGTCGCCCAGCCGCTGGAATTCGGCCGCGAGCGGATGTGCAAGCGCGCGCGAGCCGCTCAGGGTCACGCGCAGGTAGCTGTTGAGGCGGTCGAGCATGGCCACGGCGCGCGGCGGGTCGGTGGCGATCAGCACGCGCAGGTTGGCCAGCGTGTTGAACAGCATGTGCGGCTCGAGCTGGGTCTCCAGCAGCTTGAGGCGCGCATCGGTGGCGTCGCGCTGGGCCAGCGCGATCTCGCCTTCGAGGTACTTGCTCTTGCCGAGGCTGTAATAGAAGTAGCAGATGACGACGCCGGCCACCACCGTGATCAGCACCGTGGAGGCGAGCTTGTCCCGTGAGAAGCTCAGGAATTCCAGCAGGGGCTTGCCCGTCCAGGCGTCGCCGATCACGTTGCCGCCGAGGAAGCCGACCACGATGCCCACGATGACCAGCACCACGCCGCGCCACCCTTGCGGCCAGGGCCTGGAGGTTCGGCCCGCGAGCAGCAGCCGGCCGATGTCGACGACCAGCCAGCTGATGAGTCCGATCGAGAGCGAATAGACGAACTGCGGTGCCCAGGCACCACGGCCCGAGATCGCCAGCCCCACCGCGATGACGCAGCAGAAGCCGGCGGTCGAGATGCCGTGGCGCAGCACGTGCCGGAGGTTTTGCGGCGAGAAGTTGCGCGACAGGGTGCCGCTCACCCGCGGTCTCCGCCGCGCAGCGCCTTGCGCTCGCGTTCGAGCAGCCGGTCGTAGAAGTTGCCGCCCGGCGCGACGAAGAACACCACCGCGCCGTGGATCAGCAGCCCCAGGCCCCAGCCGAGCAGCGGGTACATGGCCCAGTTCTGCCCGCGGGAGCTCGCCAGGATGACGAGGAACAGGTTGACCAGCACGTAGACGGTGGCATGGATGTACCAGCCCATCTTGGCGCCGGCACGGCGGCGGGCGAGGCGTTCGGTGCGGTCGTTGGAGGAAAGGGCGTCGTCGTTCATGGTGAGACCTCTTGAAGAGATAGGAGATTCTTGCGGAAGAACAGGGCTGCGTCGCGTTTCCGTGCTCAGACACCGGCCGCCGGCAGGGCTTCGCGGTCCTCGCGGATGGCCAGCTTCCACAGGCGCAGCGTCCGGGCCGCGAAGATGCCGCTGAAGGCGCCGTAGAGCGTGCCGATGCCCAGGGCGAAGCCTTCGTGGCGCGCCAGTTCCGGATGCATCGCCAGCAGCACGCCGACCACGTACTTGGTGAAGAAGATGCCCATGAACAGCGCCAGCGGCACCGCGCTGCCCGGCAGGTGGAAGGTGCGGGTCGCCGCGTCGAAGCGCGCGGCGGCGGGCAGGGGCCAGCGCTGCACCGTCAGCAGCAGCAGGGTGGCCGCGCCGGCCCAGCCGAGCAGGGCGAGCGGCGAGTCGCCGAAGGCCGAGAGCATGCCGTAGAAGGACAGCCCGGTCATGGCGATCGGCAGCAGCGTCACGCGGGTCAGGCTCACGCTGCCGGCGAGCAGCTGCCTGGCGCCCATCCACACGAGCAGGGCGAAGAGGGCGAACACCCAGCGCGGGGTGTGGGTCAGGATCTGGGTCAGCATCTGCATGTTGTTTCTCCTTGAAGGGGTTGATGCGTCGATGGGCGGACTGTGCCGGCGGGCCCGCGGCCCCGCCACGCGCTTGCGACGAGCTGCAGCCGGCCGGCGCGAGTTGCAATCCGCTGTCGCCGGACGCAAAGCTCAACGCCGGCTTTACCGGGGCTTTACGGTCCGTAAGAACTGGGCGCTACGATTCGGCGCTCCACTACGGGCTGCCTGCGAACTGCCCTGTTGCCGATGTCTTCCCCCATCCCCGAGCCCGCTGCCACCGCCTCCCTCGCCGAACCGCCCGCGCCGCGGCCGCCGTCGCGCCGGCGGCGCTGGCTGGGCAGCCTGGCCGCGCTGCTGCTCGTGCTGGCCCTGGGCGGCGGGGCGTGGTATCTCATCAAGCGCTCGGGGGAGCCGGTGGCCGGCCGCAGCGGCTCCGGCGCACCCGGCTCCACCGTCGGCCATGCGGTGGCACGTCGTGCAGAGCTGCCGGTGACCATCGATGCACTGGGCACCGTGACGCCGCTGGCGACCATCACCCTCAAGCCGCAGGTCGGCGGGGTGCTCACCGAGGTGCTGTACACCGAGGGCCAGACGGTCACCAAGGGCCAGCTGCTGGCCCGCATCGACCCGCGCCCCTACGAGCAGGCGCTGATGCAGGCCCAGGGCACGCGGGTGCGCGACGAGGCGCAGCTCGAGGCTGCGCGCGTGACGCTGGCGCGCTACCGCACGCTGCTGACCCAGGACTCCATCGCCCGCCAGGACGTCGACACCCAGGCCGCGCTGGTCAAGCAGCTCGAAGGCACGGTGATCACCGATCGCGCCGCCGAGGCCGCGGCCAGGCTCAACGTCGAATACACGCGCATCACTGCGCCGGTGGCCGGGAAAATCGGCCTGCGCACCGTCGACCCCGGCAACACGGTGACGGCCAATGCGAGCACCGGCATCGCGGTGATCACGCAGATGAATCCCATCGACGTGCAATTCGCCGTGCCGCAAGACCGCCTGCCCGACATCCAGGCCCAGCTCGCCAAGGGCGTGGCGCTGCCGGTCAAGGCGCTGGACCGCACGCGCAGCACCACGCTGGACACCGGCGGCTTCTCCACGCTCGACAACGTGGTGGACACCAGCACCGGCACGGTCAGGGGCAAAGCGCGATTCGCCAACGCCCAGACCACGCTGTTCCCCAGCCAGTTCGTCAACGTGCAGATGACCCTGCGCACCCTCAGCGCGATCGTCGTGCCGGTGACCGCGGTCCGCACCGGGCCCACCGGCAGCTACGTCTACGTGATCAACGACGACCGCACGGTCACGATGCGCCCGGTCAAGCGCGGCGAGTCGACGGTCGAGCTGGCAGCGATCACCGAGGGCCTGGAGCCCGGCGAGAAGGTGGTGACCGAAGGCGGCGACCGCCTCAAGGACGGCGCGCAGGTGCTGCTGCAGGGCGACAAGCCGGCGGCCGGCCCGCGCCAGGGCGCCTCGGGCCCGCGCGGGCCGCGCGGCGAGGGCCGCCGCCGGCAAGCGCCGCCGCAGTGAAGGAGCGACGCCGATGAGCCCATCGCGCCCCTTCATCGAGCGGCCGGTGGCGACCGCCCTGCTGATGCTCGCGATCGTGCTCGCGGGGCTGGTGGGCTTCCGCTTCCTGCCGCTGGCGGCCCTGCCGCAGGTGGACTACCCGACCATCCAGGTGCAGACCCTCTACCCGGGCGCCAGCCCCGAGGTGATGAGCCGCACCGTCACCGCGCCGCTGGAGCGCCAGTTCGGCCAGATGGCGGGGCTGGACCGCATGAGCACGGTGAGCTCGAACGGCGTTTCCATCGTCACCCTGCAGTTCGCGCTCGACCAGACGCTCGACGTCGCCGAGCAGCAGGTGCAGGCCGCGATCAACGCCGGCGGCTCGCTGCTGCCGGCCGACCTGCCGGCGCCGCCGGTCTACGCCAAGGTCAACCCGGCCGACGCGCCCATCCTCACGCTGTCCGTGAGCTCCAACACCATGCCGCTGACCGAGGTGCAGAACCTGGTCAACACGCGGCTTGCGCAGAAGATCAGCCAGGTGGCCGGCGTGGGCCTGGTGTCGCTGTCGGGCGGGCAGCGTCCGGCGGTGCGCATCCAGGCCGACACCAACGCGCTGGCCTCGGTGGGCATCGGCCTGGACACGCTGCGCACGGCCATCGCCGCGGCCAACGCCAACAGCGCCAAGGGCAGCTTCGACGGGCCGCAGCGCGCCTACACCATCAACGCCAACGACCAGCTGGTCGCCGCGGCCGACTACAAGAACCTGATCGTCGCCTGGAAGAACGGCGCGCCGGTGCGCATGAGCGACGTCGCGCGGGTGGTCGATGGGGCGGAGAACACGCAGCTGGGTGCCTGGGCGGCGGCGCGTGCGGAGTCGAGGGACGACCAGGCCGCTGCAGCCCTCTATCCCGCGATCATTCTCAACGTGCAGCGCCAGCCGGGCGCCAACGTCATCGGCACCGTCGACGCCATCAAGAAGCAGCTGCCCGAGCTCGAGGCCTCGCTGCCCGGCGCGCTGAAGGTCGAGGTGCTGAGCGACCGCACCACCGGCATCCGCGCCTCGGTGCATCACGTGCAGCTCGAGCTCGCGCTGGCCGTGGTGCTGGTGGTGCTGGTGATTTTCCTGTTCCTGCACAGCCTGCGCGCCACCGTGATCGCCAGCATCGCGGTGCCGATCTCGCTGATCGGCACGCTGGGCATCATGTACCTGCTGGGCTACAGCCTTAACAACCTGAGCCTGATGGCGCTGACCATCGCCACCGGCTTCGTGGTGGACGACGCGATCGTCATGATCGAGAACATCGCGCGCTACCTGGAGGAGGGCGAGCCGCCCTTCAAGGCCGCGCTCAAGGGGGCGACGCAGATCGGCTTCACCATCATCTCGCTGACGGTGTCGCTGGTGGCGGTGCTGATCCCGCTGCTCTTCATGGGCGACGTGGTGGGGCGGCTGTTCCGCGAGTTCGCAGTCACGCTGGCGATCACCATCCTGATCTCGGCCGTGGTCTCGCTCACGCTCGTGCCGATGATGTCGGCGCGCTGGCTCCGGCCCCAGGCCGAGGAGGGCGGCCGTTTCGGCGCGCGCGTGCAGCACTTCTTCGAGCGCGTGATCGCGCGCTACGACCGCCAGCTGCAATGGGTGCTGCGCCACCAGCCGGCGACGCTGGTGGTGGCGCTGCTGACGCTGGCGCTGACGGTGCTGCTCTACGTCGCCATCCCCAAGGGCCTGTTCCCGACGCAGGACACCGGGCAGCTGCAGGCGCGCATCGAGGCGGCGCAGGACGTGTCCTTCGTGCGCATGGCCGAGCTGCAGAAGGCCGCGGCCGAGGCCATCCTGGCCGACCCCGACGTGCGCAGCCTCAGCTCGGTGGTGGGCGTGGATGCGGCCAACAACACCGCGCTCAACACCGGCCGGATGCTGATCAACCTGCGCTCGGACCGCGACGAGCAGGCCAGCGTGATGCAGCGCCTGCGCGATCGGGTGCGCGCGGTGCCGGGCGTGATGCTCTACCTGCAGCCCACGCAGGACCTGACCATCGACGCCGAGACCGGCCCGACCGAGTTCCGCGTCGCGCTCGAGGGCGTGGACACCACCGTGGTGAACGACTGGGCGAGGAAGCTGGTCGAGCAGCTGCGCAGCACGCCGCAGGTGCGCAACGCCACCACCGATGCCGGCGCGCAGGGCCTGGCCGCCTACGTGGACATCGACCGCAACACCGCCTCGCGCCTCTCGGTCACGGCCAGCTCGGTCGACGATGCGCTCTACAGCGCCTTCGGCCAGCGCATCGTCTCCACCATCTTCACCGAGACCAACCAGTACCGCGTGATCCTGGAGGCGCAGCGCGAGGCGCTCGCCTCGCCGCAGGGGCTGGGCAACCTGCAGCTGCGCACCGGCGCGGGCACGCCGACGCCGCTGTCCGCGCTGGCCACCGTGCGTGAGCAGCTGGCGCCCTTGCAGGTCACGCGTGTGGCGCAGTATCCGGCCGCCACCGTGGGCTTCGACACCGCGCCCGGCGTGGCGCTGGGCAAGTCGGTCTGGGCGATCCGCGCGGCGGCCAAGGAGATCGGCCTGCCCGCGAGCGTGCGCCTGAACTTCCTGGGCGCGGCCGGGGCCTACGAGAAGTCGCTGACCAACCAGCTGTGGCTGATCCTGGCGGCCGTGGTGTGCGTGTACATCGTGCTGGGCGTGCTCTACGAGAGCTACATCCATCCGCTCACAATCCTGTCCACGCTGCCCTCGGCCGGCGTGGGTGCGCTGCTGGCGCTGATGGTGACGGGCAACGACCTCGGCGTGATCGGGATCATCGGCATCATCCTGCTGATCGGCATCGTGAAGAAGAACGCGATCATGATGATCGACTTCGCGATCGACGCCGAGCGGCATGAAGGCAAGTCGCCGCAGGAGGCGATCCACCAGGCGGCGCTGCTGCGCTTCCGGCCGATCCTGATGACCACGCTGGCGGCGCTGTTCGCGGCGCTGCCGCTGATGTTCGGATGGGGCGAGGGCGCGGAGCTGCGGCGGCCGCTGGGCCTGGCGATCTTCGGTGGGCTGGTCGTGAGCCAGGTGCTGACGCTGTTCACCACGCCGGTGATCTACCTGGCCTTCGATCGGATGGGGCGCAGGTTCCGGGGGAAGCGTGATGCCGCGCACGCCGCTTGAGCTTCGGGAGGGCGGCGCGTGAACCTCTCCCGCCCCTTCGTCGAACGGCCCATCGCCACGGTCCTGCTGACCATCGGCATCGCCCTGGCCGGCATCGTCGCCTTCTTCGTGCTGCCGGTGTCGCCGCTGCCGCAGGTCGACTACCCGACCATCTCGGTCCAGGCCAGCCTCGCGGGCGCCAGTCCCAGCACCATGGCCTCCAGCGTGGCCACGCCGCTGGAGCGGCGGCTGGGCATCATCCCGGGCGTCAACGAGCTGACCTCGACCAGCTCCAACGGCTCGGCGCGGATCACGCTGCAGTTCGACCTCAAGCGCAACATCGACAGCGCCGCGCGCGAGGTGCAGGCCGCCATCAACGCCGCCCGCGCGGACCTGCCTGCCACGCTGCGCAGCAACCCGACCTACCGCAAGCGCAACCCGGCCTCGGCGCCGGTGATGATCCTCGCGCTCACCTCCAAGACCCGAACGCCGGGCCAGATCTACGAGGCGGTGTCCAACATCGTGAGCCAGCGCCTGTCGCAGGTCGAGGGCGTGGGCGAGGTCGAGATCGGCGGCGGCTCGCTGCCGGCGGTGCGGGTGGAGCTGGAGCCCTTCTCGCTCAACCGCATGGGCATCAGCAGCGAGGACGTGCGTGCCGCCATCCAGGCCAACAACGCCAACCGGCCCAAGGGCGCGATCGAGAGCGGCGACCGCCGGCTGCAGATCTACACACCCGCGCCGGGCCGCCGCGCCTCCGACTACCGCGACCTGGTGATCGCATGGCGCAACGACGCGCCCGTGCGCCTGGGCGACGTGGCGCGGGTGATCGACAGCGTCGAGAACACCCGCACGCTGGGCCTGTTCAACGGCGAGCCCGCGGTGGTGATACTGGTCACGCAGGAGCCGGGCGCCAACATCATCGACACGGTGGACGGCATCCGCGACCTGATGCCCGAGCTGCGCGCGCAGCTGCCGCAGGACATCGACATCCAGATCGCGTCGGACCGCACCAACTCCATCCGCGCCTCGCTGCGCGAGATCGAGACCACGCTGATGATCTCGATCGTGCTGGTGGTGCTGGTGGTGGGCCTCTTCCTGCGCAAGGCGCGCGCCACCATCATTCCGGCGGTGGCGACCGTGGTCTCGCTGCTCGGCACCTTCGGCGTGATGCACCTGCTGGGCTTCAGCCTCAACAACCTGAGCCTGATGGCGCTGACGGTGGCCACCGGTTTCGTGGTCGACGACGCGATCGTGGTGCTGGAGAACACCGCGCGCCATGTCGAGGCCGGCATGAACCGCATCGAGGCGGCGCTGCGCGGCGCGCGCGAGGTGGGCTTCACGGTGCTGTCGATCAGCCTGTCGCTGGTGGCGGTGTTCATCCCGCTGCTGTTCATGGGCGGGCAGGTGGGCCGGCTGTTCCGCGAGTTCGCGGTCACGCTCTCGGCCTCGGTGCTGATCTCGCTGGTGATCTCGCTCACCACCACGCCCATGCTCTGCGCCATGCTGCTGCGCAGCGAAGCGGAGGAGGGGCCGGGCAAGAAGCACGGGCGCGTGCGGACCTGGCTGGGCCGGCGCTTCGAGGGCGCCTGGCAGTGGACGCTGCGCGTCTACGCCCATAGCCTGGACTGGGCGCTCGCCAGCAAAGGCATGGTGATGGTGGTGCTGCTGGCCGTGATCGGACTCAACGTCTACCTCTTCAACGCCATCCCCAAGGGCTACTTCCCGCAGCAGGACAACGGCCAGCTCAACGCCGGCATCCGCGCCGACCAGAGCATCTCCTCGGCCGCCGTCGCCGACAAGCTGCGCCAGGCGGTGGACATCATCCGCAAGGACCCGGCGGTGGCCACGGTGGTCGGCTTCTCGGGCGGCGGCCGCGCGGGCGGCGGCTTCATGTTCGTCAACCTGAAGCCGCTTGCGCAGCGCACCGAGAAGACGCAGGTCGTCATCGACCGTCTGCGGCCGCAGCTCAACCAGCTCACGGGCCTGCGCGTGTTCCTGTTCCCGGTGCAGGACTTGCGCATGGGCGGGCGCTCCAGCAACTCCAGCTACCAGTACACGCTCAAGGGCGACAACCTGGACGACCTGCGCAAGTGGACCGCCAAGCTCGCCGATCGCCTGCGCCAGGAGACCGCGCTGACCGACATCGACAGCGACGATTCGGCCAACGGCGTCGAGACCTTCGTGGAGGTCGACCGCGACGCCGCGGCGCGCCTGGGCGTCACCTCGAGCGCGGTCGACAACGCGCTCTACAACGCCTACGGCCAGCGCTCGGTCGCCACCATCTACGACGAGCTCAACCAGTACTCGGTGATCATGGAGTGGGCGCCCCGCTTCCAGCGCGCGCCGATCGTGCTGAAGGACCTCTACGTGCCCTCGACGCTCAACACCGTCACCAGCGCGAGCGGCGCGAGCACGGTCAGCTCGGTGGACTTCGACGCCGACGCGACGACCGGCACGTCGACCACCACCTCGGCCAACCCGGCCTCGCGCACCTCTTCCGCGGGCCAGCAGATCGCGACCATCGCCACGCCCATGGTGCCGCTCGCCGCCTTCTCCAAGCTCAGCGAGCGCGCGGTGCCGAGCTCGATCGACCACCAGGACACCGAGCTCGCGAGCACCATCTCCTTCAGCTTGGCCGACGGCGTGAGCATCGCAGACGCGCGCCGCGTCGTGGCCCAGGCCGAGGCCGACATCGCCATGCCGATCAACGTGCGCGGCAGCTTCCAGGGCACCGCGCTGGCGGCGCAGCAGTCGCAGGCGCAGCAGCTGTTCCTGATCTTCGCGGCGCTCATCGTGATCTACATCGTGCTGGGCGTGCTCTACGAGAGCCTGGTGCATCCGATCACGGTGCTGACCACGCTGCCCTCGGCCGGCGTCGGCGCGGTGCTGGCGCTGCTGCTGTTCCGCATGGAGTTCTCGATCATTGCGCTGATCGGCGTGTTCCTGCTGATCGGCATCGTCAAGAAGAACGCGATCCTGATCATCGACTTCGCGCTCGAGGCCGAGCGCGCCCGCGGGCTGAGCGCCGTGGAGGCGGTGCGCGAGGCCTGCCTGCTGCGCTTCCGCCCCATCCTGATGACCACGCTGGCGGCCGCGCTGGGCGCCTTGCCGCTGGCCATCGGCTTCGGCGAGGGCGCCGAGCTGCGCCAGCCGCTGGGGGTGGCCATCATCGGCGGCCTGATCGCCAGCCAGCTGCTGACCCTCCTGACCACGCCGGTGGTCTACGTGCTGCTCGACAAGGTGCGCCGCCGCCCGGCCAACGAGAAGTACCTGAGCCGCGAGGCGACCGACCCCTCGCTTGCCCCCGACCCCTCTCTTGCTCCCTCTCCTCCCGGAGAGGGCTGGGGTGAGGGCACCGACCCTGATGACCTCGCAACGCCCATGACCGCCCCCGAATTTTTCGCTCGACCGACGCACACGCTGCGCTGCCGCCGTGCTTCTGGCCCTCTCGCGCTCGCAGGCTGCGCCATCGGTCCGACCTACGAGCAACCCCTCCACCGCCACGCCCTCCGCGTGGAAGGGAAGCCCCCGCCGCCGAAGGCTGGCTCCCCGCCGCCCCCGCCGACGCCTTGGACCGCGGCGAATGGTGGAAGCTCTTCGGCGACCCCGCGCTCGACGAACTGGCCGCGCGCGTGCAGATTTCCAACCAGAACATCGCCGCGGCCGTGGCCAGTTACGCGCAGGCCCAGGCGGTGGTGCGCGAGCAGCGCGCGGCGCTGTTCCCGACGGTCTCGGCCAGCGGCAGCGCGACCCGTTCCGGCGCGCGCAATACCTCGCCCAGCACCGCCTCCGGCGCCGCGCTGCGGGCCGACTGGGCGCCCGACGTCTGGGGCCGGCTGCGCCAGGCGGTGGGCGGCGCCCAGGCCAGCGCGCAGGCCAGCGAGGCCGACCTGGCCTCCGCGCGCCTGTCGGCAGTGGGCGAGCTCGCGACCAACTACTTCTCGCTGCGCGAGGCCGATGCCGAGCTGCGGCTGCTGGAGGTCACGCTGGAGGGCTACCAGCGAAGCCTGGAGATCGCGCGCAACCGCTACAACGCCGGCATCGCGGCCCAGACCGACGTGCTGCAGGCGCAAACGCTCTACGTCAACACGCAGGCCGAGCGCGTGGCGCTGAAGCGCACCCGCGACACGCTGGAGCATGCGATCGCGGTGCTGGTCGGCGCGGCGCCGGCCGAGTTCAGCCTGCCCGCGGCGGACTGGAAGCCCACCGTGCCCGGCATTCCCGCCGGCGTGCCTTCGACGCTGCTGCAGCGCCGGCCCGACATCGCCGCGTCCGAGCGCGCGGTGGCGGCGGCCAACGCGCAGATCGGCATCGCGCGCACCGCCTACTTCCCGAGCTTCAGTTTGAGCGGCGCGCTCAGCAGCAGCGCGAGCCGGGTGGGCGATCTGTTCAACGCCTCGAACACGCTGTGGTCGCTGGGCCTGTCGGTGGCGCAGACGGTGTTCGATGCCGGCGCCATCGGGGCGCAGGTCGACCAGGCCAAGGCGGCGCACGGGGCCGCGGTGGCGCGCTACCGCCAGACCGTGCTCACTGCCTTCCAGGACGTCGAGGATCAGCTCACCGCGGGTGCGAGCCTGGCGCAGCAGGAAGGATTGCGGCGCGAGGCTTCGGCGGCGGCGGATCTCAGCGAGCAGCAGTTCCTCAATCGCTACCGGCAGGGGCAGGTGAGCTATACCGACGTGGTGACGGCGCAGGTATCGGCGCTCAATGCGCGGCGCACGGTGCTGCAGTTGCAGGTGAGCCGGCAGAACGCGGCGGTGGGGTTGATCCAGGGATTGGGTGGGGGGGTGGCAGGCGGAGTGGATGGCGACCAAGACGTCGCGCACCTCAAGCGCCCCCCGCAGGCGCGGCGGGCTGCAGGTAGGCGCCTGATTCGAACAGCTGGGCCTCCGCCTCATCGATCCGCCGTATCACCGGCTTCCCCGCCCGGCTCGCCAGCATCTCCACCAGCGCCTCGGTCACCGCCACCCCCGCTGCCACCGAGGGAAAGAACGAGGGACTGTCGATCGCGAACAGCAGCGTCTCGTCCGCCAGCAGCGACAGTGGCGACGCGATGCTGTCGGTAACCGCCACGATGCGCAGCCCCGCCGCCTTCGCCGCTTGCGCCACCTGCAGCGCCTCGCGCGAGTAGGGCACGAAGCTCGCCACCAGAAGCGCATCGCCCTTGGCAAAGGCGCGCTGCTGCATCTCCAGCGAGCCGCCCTGGCCGTCGACCAGGTGCACGCTGGCGCGGAACATCCGGTACACGTAGACGAAGGAGAAGGCGATCGAAAAGCACGCGCGAAAGCCCGCCGCGTGCACCGCGTTCGCCTTCTCCAGCACCGCGCAGGCGCGCTGCAGCGCGGCCTCGCTCTGGCGGTGGGTGTTGTCCAGGTTGCGCCGCTGCACCTCGAACATCTCGCCGGCCAGGCCCTGGTCCTGGGCGCGGCCGATCAGGGTCTTGGCGCGCGCGCCGTAGGCGTCCGAAGTCCCGAGCCCCATCTCAGCCGCCACCGCATCCTTGAACTGCGGCCAGCCCGCGTAGCCCAGGTGCTGCGCAAAGCGCACCAGCGTGGCCGGCGTGGCGCCGGCGCGCGTGCCGACGCTGCGCATCGAGCTGGTGACCACCTCGTTCGGGTGGTCGAGCACATGCTTGGCGACCTGCTGCAGGGCAGGGCTGAGGCTCTCGTAGCGCTGGCGCAGATCGTCTTTGACGCCCATGGTCTGGTCTCCGGTTGGAACGAATGTACCGGATGGAACAGCGCTGTTGCATGATGCTGTTGACGGAACAAATGTTCCAAACAATAATTCGAACAACACATTAGTTCCATGCCAGTTCAGCCATGACGCACGTCTTCCACCGCCATCTCCGCCACACGCCCAGGCTCGCCGTCGCCGCCAGCGGCATGACCCTGCGCGACGCGGAGGGCCGCGAGTACCTCGACGCCTCGGGCGGCGCCGCGGTGTCCTCGCTGGGCCACGGCCACCCGGACGTGATCGCCGCGATGCACGCGCAGATCGACAAGCTGCCCTATGCCCACACCAGCTTCTTCACCAGCGAGCCGGCCGAGCAGTTGGCCGACGAGCTGATCCGCACCGCGCCTGCGGGTATGAGCCACGTGTACCTGGTGAGCGGCGGCTCGGAGGCGGTGGAGTCGGCGCTCAAGATGGCGCGCCAGTACTTCGTCGAGATCGGCCAGCCGCAGCGCACCCACTTCATCGCCCGGCGCCAGAGCTACCACGGCAATACGCTGGGCGCGCTGGCGGTCGGCGGCAACGCCTGGCGGCGCGCGCCCTTCGCGCCCATCCTGGTGCCGGCCACGCATGTCTCGCCCTGCTATCCCTACCGCGAGCAGCGTGCCGGGGAAACGCCCGAGCAGTACGGCCGGCGCCTCGCCGACGAGCTCGAGGCGGCGATCCTGGGGCAGGGCCCCGACAGCGTGATCGCTTTCGTGGCCGAGACGGTGGGCGGCGCCACGGCCGGCGTGCTGACGCCGGTGCCGGGCTACTTCAAGGCGGTGCGCGAGGTCTGCGACCGCTACGGCGTGTTGCTGATCCTCGACGAGGTGATGTGCGGCATGGGTCGCACCGGCACGCTCTACGCCTGCGAGCAGGAGGGCGTGGTGCCCGACCTGGTCACCATCGCCAAGGGCCTGGGCGGCGGCTACCAGCCGATCGGCGCGGTGCTGGCGCAGGGGAAGATCGTCGAGGCGATGTCGCAGGGCAGCGGCTTCTTCCAGCACGGGCACACCTACCTGGGGCACCCGGTGGCCTGTGCTGCCGCGCTGGCGGTGCAGCGGGTAATTCACCGCGACGGCCTGCTGGCCAAGGTGCGCAGCGACGGCGAGGCCTTCGGCGCCATGCTGCGCGAGGCGCTGGGCGCACATCCCCACGTGGGCGACATCCGCGGCCGCGGCTTCTTCTGGGGCGTGGAACTGGTGGCCGACCGCGCGAGCAAGGCGCCCTTCGACCCGGCCCTGAACCTGCACGTGCAGATCAAGAAGGAAGCCATGGCCCAGGGCCTGCTGTGCTACCCCTTCGGCGGCACGGTCGACGGCAAGCTGGGCGACCACGTGCTGCTCGCGCCGCCCTTCATCGCGAGCCGCGACGACCTGCGCGAGATCGCGACGCGGCTGGCCGCGTCCGTCGACGCCGTCGTGCGCGCCGCCACCACGAATTCCTAACCACCCTCGAGGAGTTTTCCATGGCCTTCCCACGCCTGCAGATCGCCGGCGCCGTCTTCGCGGCCGCCTTCACCCTGATGCCCCTGGGCGCGGCGCACGCGCAGGAGGGCGGCACGCTGGCCAAGGTGAAGGCCAGCGGCGCCATCACCATCGGGCACCGCGAATCCTCCTTCGGCTTCTCCTACCTGGACAGCGACCTCAAGCCGGTGGGCTACAGCATCGAGATCTGCAAGCGCATCGTCGAGGCGATGAAGGCCGAGCTGAAGATGCCGGCCATCGAGGTCCGCTGGCAGGCCGTGACTTCGGCCAACCGCATTCCGCTGGTGACCAACGGCACGGTGGACATCGAGTGCGGCTCCACCACCAACCTGGTCGAGCGCCAGAAGCAGGTGGCCTTCTCGCCGGATATCTTCCGCTACAACGTGCGCATGCTGGTGAAGGCCGATTCGGGCATCAGGAGCATCGCGGACCTGCAGGGCAAGACGGTGGTCACCACCACCGGCACCACTTCCTTTCGCCTGCTGCGCGAGGCCGACAGGGGCCGCAACCTGGAAGTGAACAACCTCGCGGGCAAGGACCACACCGACTCCTTCCTGCTGGTGGAGAGCGGCCGCGCCCAGGCCTTCGTGCTCGACGACATCCTGCTGGCCGGGCAGATGGCCAATGCGCGCAACCCCAAGGACTTCATCATCACCGGCGAGAGCCTGCGCACCGAGAACCAGGCGCTGATGTTCCGCAAGGACGATCCGCAGATGAAGGCGCTGGTCGACCGTGTGGTCGGTGGCATGATGAAGTCGGGCGAGATGGAGAAGCTCTACAACCAGTGGTTCATGTCGCCGATCCCGCCCAAGAACATCAACATCAACTACCCGCTCAACGCCGAGACGAAGGAGGGCTTTGCCAATCCGTCGTCGAAGGGCATCTGAGGCTGGAGCTCTCGCTCATGAGCCGCCGGGCCGCTCCCAAGGCGAATAGCACCGAAGCTGAAAGCGAAGGTACTCCAGTGACCCGCATCGCCCTGATCCACGCGCTCGCTCACTCGGTGGCTCCCATCAACGCCGGCTTCGAGCGTGACTGGCCCGAGGCGCTGCGGATGAACCTGCTCGACGACAGCCTCTCGGCCGACCTGGCGCGCGAAGGGCGAGGGCTGGACGCGGCGATGCACGAGCGCTTTCAGCGGCTGGCGCAGTACGCGGTCGACACCGGCGCGCAGGGCATTCTCTTCACCTGCTCGGCCTTCGGGCCGTGCATCGAGGCGGTGGCGCGGCGGCATGCGGGGATTCCGGTGCTCAAGCCCAACGAGGCCATGATCGCGGAGGCAGCGGCCGGCGCTGGCAAGCTCGGGCTGATTGCCACCTTCGGGCCAACGCTCGAATCCATGCCGCCGGAATTTCCGGCCGACGTCGAGCTCGAGCTCGCGCTGGCCGAAGGGGCGCTCGACGCGCTCAACGCAGGCGACACCCGGACGCACGATGAGCGCATCGCGGTGCAAGCCGATGCCTTGCGCGACAAGGGCTGTACCCGCATTGCGCTTGCCCAGTTCAGCATGGCACGCGCCCGTGCAGCCTGCGAGGCGGCTTCCGGGCTGCCGGTGCTGACCACGGTCGACAGCGCGGTGAGAGCCCTGCGCACGCGCCTGACAAGGCGTTCATAACAGGCGTCGGCCTCCGGGTCCCTGTGCGGATGCCGGTGCTCGGACGGGCAGGCCGGATTGCGGATGAATTCTCGCTTTTTCTCGCTTTGTCCTGACTGCGCCGCCTGGCATTTCTACCATTTCATGGTCGCCTGCCCCTTGGTTCTACAAACTGCGGCCTGAGTTTCCGGCGCGTGGTCGGAGCCATGGGTCGCTACGCAGACGGCGTTGCCCACCACGTGCGTGTCGCACGGATGGCCCGAGAACGACCCGGGACCGCCCATGAACAGAACGTATCGCAGTCTTTGGAACCCCGCGCTGGGCGCCTGGGTGGCTGCTCCCGAGAACGCCCGCGCGCGCGGCAAATGCAGCAGCAGCAGCGCTTCACGCATCGCGAGGGCTTGCATCGTCGTGCTGGCCCTGGGCGCCGCGACAACGGCGCATGCGCAGGCGCGCAGTCTCGGGGGGCTCGAAGGGGGCGAGGGAGGGGGCGCGACGGGGTCGCCGCCGGGCGGTTCGTCGGCGGTTCCAGATGCATCAGGTGGATCGAGCGATCTCAGCGGCGACGGTGGCGGTGGCGGCGGGGCCACCAGCTTCGGCAGCGGCGCCATCACCAACAACGCCGCACTCTTCATCGATCAGTCCGGCGATGCAAGCCTTGACCTCCCTCGCCGGCAGCGGCTCTTTGACCAAGACCGGCACCGGCACTGCCGCGCTGACGCTGACGGGGACCAACACCTACGCAGGCGGCACCACCGTCGCAGGGGCGCACTGTCGATCTCTGCAGATCAAAATCTGGGCGCAGCCCTGGCCCGCTGAACCTCGATGGCGGCACCTGCGCACCACCGGTGCCTTCACCACCGCGCGCGGCGTCAACCTCGGCGCGGGCGGCGGCACCCTTCAGACCGATGTCGATCTCACCGCGAGCGGCGGCGTCGTCAGCGGCGCGGGTGCCCTCACCAAAACCGGCGCAGGGACGCTGATATTGACGGGCTTCAACAACTACCACCGGCGGCACGGCCTTCAATGCGGGCGCGGTCTACCGTGCAGGTCGTCAATCTCGGCGGCCTGGGTGCCCCTCACCAGCGGCAACGGCATCGAGCTCGTGAGCGCCCTCAATGGCGCCACCACCACCGCGCAGAGCACCAAGATGCCTTCGCCCTGCAGGGTGGTCATGTGGATGCGGGCGCCTACGAATACCGCCTGCAGGCTGGCGATGCCGCGGGTGCAGGAGAGAACTGGTATCTGCGCTCCACCAGCACGATCATTCCGCCGGCCCCGCCCGGCACCCCGGCACCCCCGGTCCCGCCGGCGCCCGGGAACCTCCAGCACCCGCGGTTCCGCCTTCCCCACCGCCGGCTCCAACCGCGGCCCCCATCCAGGTGCCCACTTACCGTGCTGAAGTGCCTCTCTTCGCAGCCCTGCCCGAGCAGCTGCGCCAGGGCAACCTGGCCATGCTCGGCAACCTGCATCAGCGCATCGGCGACGACGATGTGAAGACGGCTGCCGGCGCCCAAGGCGGCGCTGCAACCTCCCCAACCGGTGAGCGCCGCGCCTGGGGCCGCGTGCTCAGCACTAGCCTCAACATCCAGCAAAGCGGAACCGTCAGCCCTCAAAGCGATGGCCGCCTCAGCGGCCTGCAAGCCGGCACCGACCTGTGGACCGCCCCCAACTGGCGCGCCGGCCTCTACGTCGGCCAGCTCGACGGCGAGCTCCAGGTCAAGGGCTTCGCCCGCGGCATCGACAACCTGGCCGTCGGCAGCAACGACCTGCGCAGCCAGTACCTGGGCGGCTACGCCACCTACAGCAACGACAGCGGCTTCTACGCCGATGCCGTGCTGCAGGCGGGACGCCACCGCTACGAGGTCAAGCCGCAGACCACCCTGCGCACCAAGGGCAAGGGCAGCAGCCTGAGCACTTCCTTGGAGATCGGCCAGTCCTTCGCGCTCGGCGAAGGCTGGCAGATCCAGCCCCAGGTCCAACTGGTGCACCAGCGCCTGGACCTCGACGACGTCGACATCACCGGCGCCCGCGTGCGCCAGGAGCGCGATGGCAACTGGCTCGCCCGCGTGGGCGTGCGCGTGAAGGGCGACATCGCCACGCGTGCAGGCCGCCTGCAGCCCTATGCGCGGGTGAACCTGTACCGCGCCTCGGGCGGCAACGACAGCACCCGCTTCATCAACGCGGCCGCCAGCACGGCCATCGCCAGCAGCACCGGCAGCACCTCCACCGAGCTGGCCGCAGGCTTCACGCTGCGCCTGAGCGAATCGACCAGCCTCTATGGCGAGCTCGGCAAGCTGTGGGCATCGGGAGGAGACACCCGCGTGAAGTCGCAGCTCAACGGTTCCGTGGGTCTCAAGGTGCGCTGGTAGAGCAAGGCGTGCTGAACGGAGCCTGACCGGCCTCCTCGCGATAATCGGCGCTCTTAAAAGGAGCGCGCGTGGATATCGTTTTGCTGGCCAAGGCCGCCATCATGGGCATCGTCGAGGGACTGACCGAGTTCCTGCCCATCTCGTCGACCGGCCACCTGATCCTGGCCGGTTCGCTGCTGGGCTTCGACGACGACAAGGCCAAGGTCTTCGACATCGCAATCCAGACCGGCGCGATCCTCGCCGTGATCATCGTCTACTGGCAGAAGATCCATTCCACCCTGGTGGCGCTGCCGCGGCAGCACAAGGCACAGCGCTTGGTGCTCAACGTGCTGATCGGCTTCCTGCCCGCGGTGGTGCTGGGGCTGCTGTTCGGCAAGCTGATCAAGGCGCACCTGTTCACCGCGGTGGTGGTCGCCAGCACCTTCATCATCGGCGGCTTCATCATCCTCTGGGCCGAGAAGCGCCCGCCCGGCGCGGTGCGTGTGGAGCACGTGGACGACATGACGCCCTGGGACGCCCTCAAGGTCGGCCTGGTGCAGTGCTTCGCGATGATCCCGGGCACCAGCCGCAGCGGCGCGACCATCATCGGCGGCATGCTGCTGGGCCTGTCGCGCAAGGCGGCGACGGACTTCTCCTTCTTCCTCGCGATCCCGACGCTGATCGGCGCCGGCGCCTACAGCCTCTACAAGGAGCGGGCGCTGCTGTCGGCGGCGGACCTGCCGATGTTTGCGGTCGGTCTCGTCTTTTCCTTCGCGAGCGCCTGGCTCTGCGTGCGCTGGCTGCTGAAGTACATCAGCAGCCACAGTTTCGTGCCCTTCGCCTGGTACCGCATCGCCTTCGGCATCGTGGTGCTGGCCACCGCGTGGAGCGGGGCCGTGGTGTGGGCGGAATAGGCGCTGGGCCGTCGCGCGGGTGCCGCCGCTCAATGATCGGCGCTCGCCGGCGCGTCCCACACGAAGCCGACGCCGTAGATGGAACGAATCCATCGGTGCGCCGGCGACACGACGGTGAGCTTCTTGCGCAGATTCTTGATGTGCACGTCGACGGTGCGCTCGTTGGTTTCCAGGGCATAGGGGAACGCAGCCTCGAGCAGCTCCGATCGCGAGCACACCCGCCCGGGCTCCCGCGAGAGTGCCCGCAGCAGCAGGAACTCGCGGCGCGTGAGCGGCAGCGCTTGTCCCTCCAGCACGACGGTCCCCGGAGGGTTCCCGATGGCGATCGGCACGGGCCGGTTTGCCGCGCGGAGCTGTTGCGCGCGGCGGCGCAGCACCGTGCGAATGCGCGCGGCCACCTCTCTGGGCGAGTAGGGCGTGCAGACATAGTCGTCAGCGCCGAGCTCGAAGCCGCGCAGCAGGTCGGCCTCCTGCCTGCGCGCCGTCAGCACGATGATCGGCTGGTCGCTGCTGTTGCGCGCCGTCTCGAGGATGCGCAGGCCGTCGATCTGCGGCAGGTCGATGCCGAGCAAGGTGAGTTCGGGCGGCGAAGTCAGCATACGATGCAGGGCCGCGGCGCCGTCCTCGACCGGCTCGACATCGTGCCCGGCGCGCTGCAGTTCGTCGAGCAGCGCCAAAGCGGCGTCGTGCCCTTCCTGCACCAGCAGGATGCGGCTCATCGGCTTGCGCCTTCGCGGGACAGCGCCGGTGCGCGCTCGAATCGCTCGCGGCAGTCCTGCAGGTGTTGCTCGAGCGTCAGCTCGCCCTGGATGTCGATGAGCCGCTGCACCGTCTGTTCGATGCCCGCGGTATCCAGCAGTCGGCAGGGTCGCGCGCTGCGCCGTCCGTTGTTCCTGGCCAGGCGCGCGATGTAGGGCAGGTCCTGCCGGGTGAGGATGGCGGCCGGTATGGCGCCTTCGAGCTTGACGCCGTCGCAGGGCAGCAGCACGAAGCACTGCAGCCGCAGGTCGTCGGGCAGCAGCTTGCGCAGGCGCGCCGCCTTGTGGCCGCCCTGCCATGCCGGGTCTCCGATTTCCCGTGCCTTGGTGCAGCCGTCCAGGCGCAGGAACCAGCGCGGCGGCGCAGGCTCCGCCTGCTTGCGGTAGACGAAGGCGTTGCGCCAGCTCTTGATCTCGAACAGGTAAACGCCGGATTCGCACACCAGCACTGCGTCGATGCGCGCACTGCGCACGGCGCATCCCTCGGGCATCGGAATGACGAGGTCGCGCAGCACGCGCAGATGCGGAAAGGCGGGCTTGAACGCGCTGACGATCTGCTGCACGCCCAGCGATGCCGCTGCCGTCTTCATGGGTTGCGGCAGAACGATGCTCATGCCCGCTTCGCCATCCGGCAGAGGGGTCCGCGATGGACGCGATGTCGTGTGATTGAGGCTGATCATGACGGAATCATTTCCGTCGAATGGGGAGAAATTTGAAGGCGGCGATGAAGCGCTGAACCGGCTCGATGGCCTGCGTGTGCTGCATGCAAGCAACACTTCATGTGCGCCGGGCCGCAACTACCAGATTCCTCCGGATTTGAACGAGACCATGCCCTCAGCTGCTTGATGAAGAGCGGCGACATGACACCTTGAGCGGCTTCGGCATGGCAATCGGGCCATGGTTCCGTCGCTGCGCAAGGATCGCTTGAAACCGGAGAACCCTGAATGAAAAAATCACTGACCGCGATCGCCGCTCTGGCCGTGACCGGCCTGGCAGCTGCTCAATCGTCCGTTACCCTGTTCGGTGTGGTCGATGCGGGCGTGACCTATCAATCCGCCACCTCGCGCAATGCCGCGACCGGCGTCAGCGTCACGCAGAGCAAATGGAGCCTCGCCAACTCGGGCTACAACTCCAGCCGCCTCGGCTTCCGCGGCACGGAAGACCTGGGTGGTGGCCTGGCTGCCAGCTTCTGGCTCGAAGCGCCGATCACCAACGACGACGGCGCGACCGGCGTCTCGACCTTCAACCGCCGCTCCACCGTCAGCCTCTCCGGCGGCTTCGGTGAAGTGCGCCTGGGCCGCGACTACACGCCCACCTTCTGGAACGACACGGTCTTCGATCCCTTCGGCACGAACGGCTCGGGCACCAACGTGATCAGCACCGTGAGCGGAAGCACCGGCATCAACAACGCCAACTACGTGCGTGCCAGCAACTCGATCGGCTACTTCCTGCCGCCGAACCTCGGCGGCTTCTACGGCCAGCTGCAGTACAGCTTCCACGAGAACACCGACACCAGCACCTCGTCGACCACGACCACCACCAACACCAATGCCGGCCGCTACATCGGTGGCCGCTTCGGCTATGCGAACGGCCCGCTCGACATCGCGGTCTCGGCGGGGCAGAACCTTGCGGTGGACACCACCGCGCTGACGCGCAAGGTGCAGACGGTCAACCTCGGCGCCTCGTATGACTTCGGCATGGTCAAGCTGTTCGGCGAGCTCTCCAGCGTGCAGAACAAGTTCGAGATCCCGGCCGTCACCTACCACGACAGCTACAACGGCTACCTGCTCGGCGCCACCATGCCGGTGGGCCCGGGCCTGATCCGCGCGTCGTACTCCACCGTGCGCTACAACGAGGGCGCCTACGGTCTCACCGGCGACGACCCGCGCGTGAACAAGCTGGCCATCGGCTACGTCCACAACCTGTCGAAGCGCACCGCGCTCTACGCCACCGTCGCTCGCGTCAGCAACAAGAACGACGCGGCCTACACGGGCAGCCTGGTCTCCGCGAGCACCACGGGCTACGGCGGCGTGAGCTACGGCGCGGGCCTGCCGCGCAGCTCCACCGGCTACGACTTCGGCATCCGCCACGCGTTCTGATAGCGCGCATGGCCCGCTGCGGCGGGCCATGTCTTGTGCAGCCGCCGATGCATGCGTCGCATGCATCGGCGGCTGCTGTCCTTGGTGGCTACGGGCTCAGCGCGTCACGGCACGTTCGACGCGTGCACCGCGAACGGCTTGAAGGGCAGGGCCAGCTTGCCGGCGTACTCACCGTTGGATGCAAGCGTCGGACAGGCACCCGCCGCGGAACAGAAGTTGGTGTCCGGGTAGACCAGGTCGCCGAAGCGGTAGTTGTCGATGCTCTGGCCGCTGTAGTTCGCCACGCTGACGATGTTGCCCCGCGTGGAGTAGTTGTCGGACATCGTCACCATGATCGGGTCGACGCGGGAGTCTTCCATCGTGCGCAGGATGGTGCCGCTGTTGCCGTCGCCGGCGAACTTCACCCAGCCCCACTTGCGATTGGCCCGATCGGTGAAGATCAGCATCGTGTTGAGGGTATCCGTCTGGTTCGGGTAGTCCTTGGCCGCCGCCAGGTGCGTGACGTTGCTGCCGAGTCCTGTCACGACGCCGACTTCCGCGATCTCGGCGGGCGCGCCGGCCGCCGGCTTGGGCCCCTGCACATACGCCCCCAGGGCGTACATGTGCAGCTTGCCGTTCTCCGTGGCAACCCATGCGCGTGGGTAGTGCGGATTCGATTCCCAGTACATGTCGTTCGGCGGCGCCATGCGACGGCGATCGTCCTTGCTCCAGTGGCTGTAGGTCGAGGTCGTCAGCACGCTCGTCGGCTTGTCGGCCAGCGTGATCGTCTTGATGACCGTCGGTGTGGCCTGCGGACGATCTGCGAGCAGGTAAGGCCACTGGGTGGAGGCGAGTCCGACGTTCTGTGTCTCCAGGTTGCTCGCGGCGCTGCCCAGGTACATCTCGTTCGTGTACTTGAAGAGCGGGCCGAGGTCGAGGAAGGCCACGGTCTTCTCCGACTTCGAGGCCACCACGGCCACGCCGCCCTTGGCGTACTTCTCGTAGTACTCGCCGCCGGGCAGGAGCCTGGCCCGGTTGCTGGCCATCGGCGAGGCTTCCTTGGCCATGCCCGACAAGCCACCGTTGCCGGTGTACACGACGGCCGCATACGGGTGCATGCCGGTCGTCACCTTGATGGATGTCGGCGCCGTCATGTTGGCAGGCAGATCGACGTAGCCGAGCACCTTCATGAAGATGTAGTTGCCCTGGTTGAAGAAGCCGGGATGCACCATGTCCATCCAGTCGTGCCACCAGTCGTACTTGGGACCATTGAGCGTGCAGCCCTGGCAGCTGCCGCCGAGCGAGATCACGGCGACCTGGCCCTTGCGGTTGAGGGTGTCCCACACGGTGACGAAGGCGAACTCGCCGCCCCCGGTCACGGAAATGGCGGTCGGCACCTTGCCGAGGGCGAGCTTGACGCTGGCGCGGTTCTGCGCGGTGTAGGTGCCGACCGTGAAGATCGTCGCCGCCTTCGTCGGGCTGCCTTGCGTCGCAATCAGTGAGAGGCGCGTCGATGGGCTGTCCGCTGCGTTCTCGCCGCGGTCTTCGACGATGGGCAGGTCTGCGGGGTCGTTCGGCGACAACACGCCCGAGGCGTAGTACTGATCGATCGCGCTCGGCAGCAGTCGCCGGTCTTGCCACAACAACTGCGGGCGTTGCATGAAGGTCACGCGGTCGGTCGCCTGCGTCTGGAACCATCCCAGCGCGTTCGACAACGAGCTCCCGCTGGCGGGCGTGCCAATCGCCGCGCCATGAATGCTCACGTAGTAGTTGTACGCGGCGTTGTTTTCCGCACCGAGCTGGTAGTAGAGATCGTTGCCTGGCCCGTGGTTGATCGCGCCCACGTCTGCTTGCAAAGGCAATGTGCCGACGCCGGTCTTGCTGGCCGCCGGCCCGAAGCGGTACGCAACGCCCTCCGGCAGGCCGAACTTGTAGGCGATGCTCTCGTAGGCGCTTGCAACGATCGCGCCGGAGCTGTCCACCACGTCGCCGGCGATGGGTAAGGGCGCGGGAGCAGGCTTGGGAATGGGATCAAGAGCAGGAGCAGGAGCAGGAGCAGGAGCAGGAGCGGGAGCGGGAGCCGGCACTGGAGCCGCAGCCGTCGCAGGGCCGGCCGAGATGCATGACTTCACCGTCATGACCGCAGGGTCCTTGCCGAAGAACGTGTTCGTGCAGGCCGCCGATCCGATGACTTCCTTGGTGACCCAGCGCGTGTCGGCGCCGTACTTCACCAGTGTCGCAACAGCCACCGTGAATGAGGCGCCTTCGGTGGCGAGCAAGGTTCCCGCGGCAGCGGGTTGCACATAGCACGCCTTCGCCACAAACGGCAGCGGGTCGCCGAAGGTGGCGTTGTTGCAGGCCACTGCGCCGGACAGCTGCTTGCTGGTCCAGGTCGAGTTCGCGCCGTATTGCACCACCGTCGGCGCGGCCAGGTTGAACCCCTGGTCCTCGTTGGCGACCTTGACCCAGCTCGCGTCGAGCAGCTTGCCGAGCGCTGCCTCCTTGTCTGCGGCGGGCTCGACTGCCGATGCAGTCGTCGTTGCAGCCGGCGAAGCTGTGGACGCATCCGCGCTTTGGGGGAGAGCGAAGCTGCCGCCTGAGCCGCTTCCGCCCCCTCCGCAGCCCGCGAGTGCGCCTGCTGCAACAAAAAGCAGAAGCGCGCTTTTGTTGATATTTTTCACACTGAATCTCCTGGTCGACCTGTGGACGAAAAAAAGAAATCCCTTGCGCCTGCAAAGGGCGCAAAAGAAATTGCTAAAGAAATTGCTGGAACGGGAGAGGCTGATCGCCCCGTGGGCTAGAGGGATGCGGCACGTTGTTCGTGCTCGACCCTGTGCGTGGTGTGGGGCCTGAGGCCCCCGGACATCGAACCCAACTGGACCGCGGCGACAGCCTTATCGTTCTTCAAAGAGAACGCCCACGTGTCGCCTTTCCTCGTCGCGGTGCCACTGCGATTCGATCGTCAGAGCTGCAACCGACTTACATCGGTTCTTTTGAGTACTTAGGTAAGCTGCATGTACTGCACGTCGTCTGGTGTTGCCCTTAATTTCAGTAAATTGCTGGATTGACGTTATTGTCGATTCAGCGATCTTCTTTGCGCGAAATCAAAGGCGGCAAGACAGGCACTTGTTCACGCCGTGGCCGCGGGATATCGAATAGCGGCCTGATGAAACAATTTCCTTAAGAAATTAGTTTAAAGACGTTGCGCCGCTTCCACGCGCCCAATGAATACTTAATTCCGATAAGTTGAAATAGCTAAAAAAAAGCCCCAGCCGAAGCTGGGGCCTTGGATTGGCGGTGAATTCAGCGCATCACGGCACGTTCGAGCTGTGTACCAACGTCGGCTTGAACGGCAACGCCAGCTTGCCGGCGAACTCTCCCAGGTATGTGTACGTCGGGCAGGCCCCCGCTTGGGTGCAGAAGCCGCTGCTCTTGTCGGGGTAGATCATGTCGCCGAAGCGGTAGTTGGCGATGCTCGCCCCCGCGTAGTCGGCAACCGTCAGGACGTTGCCCTGGGTCGAGTAGTTGTCGGCCATGGTGACCATGATCGGGTCGACCCGCGAGTCCTCCATCGTGCGCAGCACGCTGCCCGTGGTTGCGGTCTCGCCGGTGTTCGCGAGCTTGACCCAGCCCCAGCGGCGGTTGGCCCGGTCGGTGAAGAGGATCAGGTCGTTGATCGGATCGGCCACGCCACCGTAGTCCTTGGCGGCCGCCATGTGCGTGATGTTGTCCCCCACGCCCGTGACCGTGCCCACCTGCTGGATGTCCGCCGGCGCCGGCGTCGTCGGCTTGACGCCTGCGGCGTAGCGGCCGAGCGAGAACAGCTGCAGCTCCCCGCCCTCGACGGCGATGGCGGCGCGAGCGTATTGCGGCACGGTCTGCCAGAACGGGTAGTTGGGGATCCGCTGCTGCTCGTCCTTGCTCCAGTAGCTGCGGGTGGCGCTGGTCCAAAGGGCGGTCGGGCGCTTGGTCAGCGCGGAGGTCTTCACGACTGTCGGCATTGCCTGCGGCTTGTCAGCCAGCAGGTACGGCCACTGGTTGGCGGCCAGACCGACGTTCTACGTCTCCAGGTTGGAGGCGGCGCTGCCCAGGTACATGTCGTTCGTGTACTTGAAGAGCGGGCTCAGGTCGATGAATGCCGCCCGCTTCTCGCTCTTGGAGACCACCACGGCAACGCCGCCCTTGGCATAGCGCTCGTAGTCCTCGCCGCCCGGCAGCATCTTCGCCCGGTTGTTCGCCATCGGCGAGTTCAGCATCTGGAAGTTGGAGATGTTGCCGCTGGCGTCGTACTTCAACATCGACGTGTAGGGGTGAATGCCGGTGGTCGCGGCGATGGCGGTGGGCGCCTTCATGTCCGAAGGCAGATCGACGTAGCCGATGACCTTCATGAACACGTAGTTGCCCTGGTCGGGGAAGCCCGGGTGCATCATGTCCATCCAGCCGTGCCACCAGTCGTAGCGGGCCTGTCCCGGCTTCCAGTCTTGCGGGGCCGAGCCGAGGGAGACGATGGCCACCTGCCCCTTTGTGTTCGGCACGTCCCATCCTGACACCAGGGCGAATTCTCCACCCCCGGTGACCGTGACGGCGGTCGGCACGAAGCCGAGCTTGAACGAGGTCGAGGCCCGGTTCTGTGCAGTCAGAGTGCCCACCGTGTACAGCTTGGCCGGCTTGGTCGGGCTGCCCTGGGTACACACCAAGGACAGACGCGTGGCGGGGGAGTCCGCCGCGTTCTCGCCGCGGTGCTCGCACACCGGGAGGTCGGCCGCATCGTTCTTCGCCAGCACGCCCGTGGAAACGTAGTCGTCGATGGAGGTCGGCAGTAGCCGACGCTGCTGCCACAGCAACTGCGGGCGCTGCTGGAAGGTGCGCCGGTCGGTGGCCGAGTTCTGGAGCCAGGCCACGGAGCTCTCTACGCTCTGGCCGGAGGTGGGAACGCCGATGGCGGCAGCGTGGATCGACACGTACATGTTGTTCGTCGAGTCCTCGCGGCCCAACTGGTAGACCGAGCCGATGCCGCTCATCGTGCCGACGTCCGCGCGCTCTTGCAGTGTCTGCACGCCGCTCTTGATCGCGGGCGTCCCGTACTTGTAGATCACGCCCGCGTCGGAGTTGAACTTGTAGGCCATCGCCGCGTAGGCGCTGGGTACCACCGTGCCGGCGCTGTCCACGATGTCGCCAGAAAGGGGCACTGCCAGGTGCCGGGGCCGGGGCCGGGGCCGGGGCCGGGGCCGGGGCAGGAGCCGGGGGCAGGAGCAGGAGCAGGAGCAGGAGCAGGAGCAGGAGCAGGAGCAGGTGCAGGAGCAGGTGCAGGTGCAGGTGCAGGTGCAGGTGCAGGTGCGGGCGCCGGGCGGGAGCAGGGGCAGTGGCGGGGGGGCCACAGCGACGCATGACTTCGCTGTCATGAACGCGGGGTCGGTGCCGAAGAATGCGTTCGTGCAAGCGGCTGTTCCAGTGACAGTCTTGGTGACCCAGCGAGTGTCGGCGCCGTACTTCACGAGTGTCGGGGCAGGCACCGTGAACGAGGAGCCTTCCTTGGAGAGCACGGTTCCTGCTGCTGGGCCAGTGGCCGGTGCGGGAGCCGGAGCCGGTGCGGGAGCCGGAGCAGGGGCAGGAGCGGGCGCAGGCGTTTGCACATAGCACGCCTTCGCCACAAACTGCAGCGGGTCGCCAAAGGTGGCGTTGTCGCAAGCCACCGTGCCGGACAGCTTCCTGCTGGTCCAGGACGAGTTCGCGCCGTATTGCACCACCGTCAACGTGGCCAGGCTGACTGTCTGGCCTTCGTTGGCGACCTTGATCCACGAGGCGTCGAGCTTGCTGAGCGCCTCTGCCTCCTTGTCCGCGGCCGGCTCGACTGCCGATGCGGCTGTAGCGTCAGCTGACGCAGCAGCTGTCGAAGCCGGCATGGCATCCGCGCCTTGCGATGGGACGAAGCCGCCGCTCGGGCCGCTCCCTCCACCCCCGCAACCCGCGAGCGCTCCTGCTGCAACCAGTAGCAGAAGGGCGCTTTTGTCTATCTTTTTCAAGCTGTGTCTCCTAGTAGAAAAAATGAAAAAAAAGTCTCCCTGCGCCATGCGGAGGCGCAAAGAACTTGGCGAAGAAAACTTGGAAGGGGGCTAGGAGCCTGCGCGGCAGAAGCGTGACGAGCGCGCAGATGCTTGATAGATTTGGGCGCATGCCCATCAGCTACCTGCCCTACGAGCCTCAGCAGCAAAGACTGCTTCCTGACGCACTTCAAGACTGGCTGCCCGAAGGGCACCTGGCGTACTTCATCAGCGACAGCGTCGACAGCCTGGATCTGAGCGCCTTCCATGCGCGATACGCCAAGGGTGGGCCGCGCAATCAGCCGTTCCACCCGGCCATGATGGTCAAGGTGCTGATCTACGGCTACGCCACCGGCACCTTCAGTTCGCGCAAGCTCGCGGCCAAGCTGCACGAAGACGTTGCGCTGCGGGTGTTGGGTGCAGAGAACTACCCGGCGCACCGCACGCTCTCGGACTTCCGGGCACTGCACCTGGAGGAACTGGCGGCGTTGTTCGTGCAGGTGGTGCGCCTGGCGCGCGAGTGCAGCCTGGTCAAGCTGGGCACCGTGGCGGTGGACGGCACCAAGCTCAAGGTCAACGCGAGCCGCCACAAGGCCGTGAGCTATGACAGGATGGTCAAGGCCGAGGGCGAACTCAAGGCGCAGATCGATGGCTTGCTCAACCGAGCGTGTGCCGCCGACGACCTGGAGAAGAACGAACCCGACCTGGACATCCCCGGGGGAGATCAAGCGCCGTGAGGACCGGCTCAAGGCGATCACCGAGGCCAAGCTGCGCCTGAGCAACGCCAGCGCGAGGCCGATGCGGCCCGCGGGCGCAGCGCCGACGACGAGCGCAAACCCGTGACAAGGACGGCAAGCCCAAAAGGCGGGCGCTACAAGCGCGACTTCGGTGTTCCCAAGGACAGCGCCCAGGAGAGCTTCACCGACACGGACAGTCGGATCATGAAACGCTCAGGTGGCGGCTACGACTACGGCTACAACGCCCACACCGCGGTGGACGAGGCCGCGCAACTCGTGGTGGCCGCGGAGCTGAGCAACAACGCCGCCGACAGTGACCGCCTGCCGGTGCTGTTGGCGGCGGTGAAGGCCAACCTGGGCGAGGACGCCCGACAGGTGCTGGCGGATGCGGGATTCCGCTCGGAGGCCGTGTTCGAGCAGCTCAAGGACAGCCCGAGCGAGCTGATCGTGGCATTGGGCCGAGAGGGCAAGCAGGCGCTGGACATCGACGCCGAACAATACCCGCGCACTGCAGCGATGGATGCCAGGCTGAAGACGCCACCAGGCCAAGCGGCCTACCGCAAGAGGAAGTGGATCGTGGAGGCGCCCAACGGGTGGATCAAGAGCGTGCTGGGCTTCCGGCAGTTCAGCCTGCGGGGAGTTGTCAGGATTTTTGTGTTCGAGGCCGGTTGATTGATTTGTTCTCGATTGTTTTTTCTTATGTCTTCAGGCCCCCGCCAGGCCGCCGGAGGCGCCCCGGTTGAGCCATGTATTCATGGTTCAACCTCCTGATTTTGCGTTGCCTTGGGCCGCGTGCGTGAAGCGCTCTTCGTAGAGGATCGCGAATTGATTCATCGCCTCCTTCCAATTGTGCGCCGCGCGCCCCCAGTCGGTCGTGATGTTGCGCAACGCCAGCCAGATCAGCTTGGAGGCCGCGTCATCACTGGGGAAGTGGCCGCGCGACTTGATGATCTTGCGCAACTGCGCGTTGATGCTCTCGATGGCATTGGTCGTGTAGATCACCCGGCGGATGGACGGCGGAAACGCGAAGAACGGAATCACCCGATCCCACGCACGGCGCCAAGCCGCGACCACGGTCGGGAACTTGATACCCCAGGGGCCTTGAGCAAAGGCATCGAGTTCGGCCTCGGCCGCTTCGGCGCTCGCGGCCGTGTAGATTGGCTTGATCGCCGCGGCCAGCAGCTTGCGGTCCTTCCAGCTCGCGTAGTCCAGCGAGTTGCGTATCGGGTGCACGATGCAGGTCTGCAACGTGGTAGCCGGATACACCGCCGCCAGCGCCTCGGGCATGCCTTCAAGCCATCGGTGACGGCGATGAGGGATGTCACCACGCCGCGGGTCTTCAGGTCGTTGAATACCTTCATCCAGAACTTGGCGCCCTCGGTGCCTTCGATCCATTGCGGCCGAGGATGTCGCGCGTGCCATCGGGCAGCACCCCCAAGGCCAAGTAGATGGCCTTGTTGCGCACCACCGCGTCTTCTTTGATCTTCACGCGCAAGGCGTCGAAAAACCACCGGGTACATCGGCTCCAGCGGCCGGGCCTGCCAGGCTCCGACCTCGGCCATGACGGCGTCGGTGACCGAGCTGATGAACTCGGGCGACACCTCCACCGCGTAGCTCTCCATCAAGAAGCCCTGGATCTCGCGCATGGTCATGCCGCGCGCGTACATGGCCACGATCTTGTCGTCGAAGCCGGTGAACCGGCGTTCGTGCTTTGGGATGAGCACTGGCTCGAAGGAGCCCTCGCGGTCGCGCGGCACCTCGATGCGAAGTGGCCCGTCACCGGCCAAAACCGTCTTGGCACTCCTGCCATTGCGCTGATTGCCACCGCTGGCCTCGGGCTTGCTCGCGCCGCTCGGGTAGCCCAGGTGGTGCGACATCTCGGCACCCAGGGCGCGCTCGATCAGCGCCTTCTTGAACGCGGCCGTCGCCTCATTGACTGCGTCACCGGTCATGGGGCCGGTGACGAACTGGTCAATCAACTCCTTCGGAATCGACGGCAGCGCCGCCATCTTGGCGGCGATCGCCGCGTTCTTCATCTTCGTCTTGCTTACTGGCATACATGCTCCTGGTCGTCATGCTATGCCTCGAACACAAAATTTTTGACAGGCTCGCCTGCGGGGATTGAACAAGGTCAAGGCCGAGTTCAAGCTCGTGTGCCTGGCGCTGAACCTGCGGCGCATGAGCACCTTGATGGTCAGATAAGCCCACAGTGGGGGCACACGCGTGCCCCTCGCCTCTGGCAGGCCAAATAGACCCTGTCCGGGAGCTTCAGGAACAGCCAAGGCGCAGCGCCAACCCTTCCTCGCCGTGCACGAACTCAACGCGGGGCTCACCTCCGCGCAGAAAAACTTCTGCCGCGCGGACTCCTAGTCCCGGAGAGGGGCTAGTGGGAAGGCCTCACGGGCCTCTGCGAATCGATGGCTTCCGCCTGCTAGGCGGCGACTGCATCGAACAGGTTTCGAAGCTTCATCTTGAAGCTCATGCCGACCGATGCGCCCCTTGGCGGCACTGGCGCGGCAGCAGGGCGGCAGGCTCGCGTAGGTGCCCACATGTCGTCCGGGGAGGTCGGTGCAGCATCGCTTGCCTGGGGGGCAGCCAGCATCACGGAAGCCAGGAAGGCCGACTGGCCGGCCGCCTTGGACGCCGCGCTCAGCGAGCTCCAGTTCGCCGGGCGGGTGTCCGCCGGAAGTACGTCGAGGTGGCTCAGCAATGAGCGGGTCACCTCCAGCAGCGCACTCGCGGAGGTCAGGCAGAAATACACCGCCGACGGCGTCGGTGCCTGCCGGGCGCCCGGCTGTTCGTAAGGTGCTGCGGAGAATTCGTCGCGCGGCAGGCATTGATGCGCCCTGGCAGGCGCTTCGAGCGCTGAGAGCAACTGGTCGATCTCGTGCAATGCGCGCTGCATGAGTTCGGTGTCGAGTGTCGTGCTTGTCACGGCGAAGCTCCTGAACGGATGCGAGACGACTCTGGAATCTGGCCTCGGGATCGGTCTCGCTCGATCACCGGCTTGACTTCAGTGTTGTCTTTCGCTCGTCAGGTCGATAGGCCCGGAGGAGCCAAGTCGCCGCCGCGCGGTGGCTCACGGCGCGGAGTGCTGGGTGTGGCCCGCTTCAGGCCGCGCGCCGGCTCCGCGTGCGTGCCCGGTTCCTGGCGAATTGCTGCGTGCCTGCCCAGGTTAGCTGTCGTGGATCATGTGTTCATTGACAGCTTGGGCCATTGGCCCGCCATCGTTGATCCCGGTGCGGATTAATCCTCTCGCAGCCGGCTCGTCAGCCGATCAGATGAGCTTTTCTTCCGGCGTCGAGATCTTGCGCAGCGGGCTGTGGCGCGTGGCCGGCATCTTGAGCGGATGCTCGGCGTAGGTGTCGTCCCAGACCGGGTCCTCGATGCTGTCGAAAACCTCGCGCAGCTTCTGGCCCCAGCTGTTGTGAACCATGCGGTAGTACGGGTTGTCGGCGTCGATGCAGACCACCTTGTCGGTCTGGAGGCGATTGGCCTCGTACACCACCAGGTCCAACGGCAGGCCAACCGAGAGGTTGGACTTCATGGTGGAGTCCATCGAGACCAGGGCGCACTTGGCGGCCTCGTCCAGCGGAGTGTCGGGCGTCAGCACGCGGTCGAGCACCGGCTTGCCGTACTTGGACTCGCCGACCTGGAAATAGGGCGTTTCGGTGGTCGCTTCGATGAAATTGCCGGCTGCGTAAACCAGGAACAGGCGCATGCCTTCGCCCTTGACCTGCCCGCCGAAGATGAAGGAGACGTTGAACTCCAGGCCGGCGTGCTTGAGCGCCTCGGCGTCGCGGTCGTACACATGGCGCACGGCCGAGCCCAGCACGCGCGCGGCGTCGAACATGCTCTTCGCGTTCCAGATGGTGATGGGCTGGCCGTCCTCGCCGTCCTCGCCCGTTTCGCGTACCTCGCGCAGTTCCTCGATCTGCAAAATCTCGCGCACCGATTGCGAGATGCTCAGGTTGCCTGCCGACAGCAGCACCATGACGCGGTCGCCCGGCTGCTCGTAGACGATCATCTTGCGGAAGGTGCTGATGTGATCCACCCCCGCGTTGGTCCGCGAGTCGGAGAGGAACACCAGGCCGGCGTTGAGTTTGATGCCTACGCAGTAAGTCATGGGGTTCATCCGTGCTCGCGCGCGTGGAGTTTCTTCAAGGTATAGATCGCTTCGAGCGCCTCGCGCGGGCTCAAGGTGTCGGGATCGAGCGCGGTCAGCGCGGATTCTACGGCGCTCGCCGGCGGCGCCTCCACCGCGGGCGGCGGCGCGAACAGGTCGACCTGGGCGCGAGCCTGCTGCTGCTGGGCCTCCAGGGCCTCGAGCGCCTGGCGCGCATGGTTGACCACCGCGGCCGGCATGCCGGCCAGGCGCGCGACCTGGATGCCGTAGCTCTTGCTCGCCGGCCCCGGCTGCATCTCGTGCAGGAACACGATGTCGCGCCCCGCCTCGGTGGCGCTGACGTGCATGTTGACCGCGCCATGGTGCGTGGCCGGGAACTCGGTCAGCTCGAAGTAGTGGGTCGCGAAGAGCGTGAAGGCGCGCGTGCGGTCGTGCAGCTGCGCCGCGATGCCGGCGGCCAGCGCCAGGCCGTCGAAGGTGCTGGTGCCGCGGCCGATCTCGTCCATCAGCACCAGCGAATGGGCGGTGGCGCCGTGCAGGATCTGCGCGGCCTCGGTCATCTCCAGCATGAAGGTCGACTGCGCGTTGGCCAGGTCGTCGGCCGCGCCGATGCGGGTGTGGATGGCATCGATGGGCCCGAGCCGGCAGGCATCGGCCGGCACGTGCGAGCCGATGGAGGCGAGCAGCACGATGATCGCGACCTGCCGCATGTAGGTGGACTTGCCGCCCATGTTGGGGCCGGTGATCACCTGCAGGCGTTGTTGGGGGCCCATGCGCGTGTCGTTCGCAATGAACGCGCCCGATGATTTTTCGGCCAGCCGGGCTTCGACCACCGGATGGCGGCCCTTCTCGATCTCGATACAGGGGTGCGTCACGAAGGAAGGCGGCCGCCAGTGCAGCGTATGCGAGCGCTCGGCCAGCGCGCACAGCGCGTCGAGCGCGGCCAGCGCGCCGGCGAGCCGCGTGAGCGCAGCGACCGAGGGCTGCAGCGCATCGAGCAGCTGCTCGTAGAGCCATTTTTCGCGCGCCAGCGAGCGGTCCTGCGCCGACAGCGCCTTGTCCTCGAAGGTCTTGAGCTCGGGCGTGATGAAGCGCTCGGCGTTCTTCAGCGTCTGGCGGCGGCGGTAGTTGTCCGGCACCTTGGAGAGCGCGCTTTGCGTGACCTCGATATAGAAGCCGTGCACGCGGTTGAACTGCACGCGCAGGTTCGAGATGCCGGTGCGCTCGCGCTCGCTGGCCTCGAGCTGCACCAGGAAGGCGTCGCTGTTCTCGCTGATGGCGCGCAGCTCGTCGAGCTCGGCGTCGTGGCCGGTGGCGATGACGCCGCCGTCGCGCACCAGTGCGGAGGGCTCGGGGTGGATGGCCGCCACCAGCAGTTCCACGCAGCCGGGCGGCGGCGCGAGCTGCTCGGCCATTCGCGTGAGCAGCGGTGAGGCGTCGGGCAGTGCCGGTGCGAGCTCGTGCGCCTTGGCCAGCGCCATGCGCAGAGCGACCAGCTCGCGCGGGCGCACCTGGCGCAGCGCGATGCGCGCGGCGATGCGCTCCACGTCGCTGGTGTTCTTGAGGCGGTCGCGGAGCAGGCGCCACGGCGCCGCAGTGCTGCCCAGGGGAGCGGCCTGCAGCGCCGCGATGGCTTCCAGCCGCGCCTGCGCTTCGCTGCGGTCGCGGCGCGGCGCCAGCAGCCAGCGCTTGAGCAGCCGGCTGCCCATGCCCGTCATGCAGGTGTCGAGCAGCGAGAACAGCGTGGGCGAATCCTCGCCGCGCAGCGTCTGCACCAGCTCCAGGTTGCGGCGCGTGGTGGGCGGCAGCTCGATCAGCTCGCCGTCGCGCTCGACCGCGAGCCGCTGCACGTGCGACAGCGCGCGGCCCTGCGTGTGCTCGGCGTAGCCCAGCAGCGCGGCCGCTGCGGCGTGGGCATTGGCCAGCGCCTCCGCGCCCCATGCCGCCAGGCTGTTGCTGCCCATCTGCTCGCACAGCTTGCGCTCGCCCAGGCCGCCATCGAACTGCCAGGCCGGGCGCACCGAGAGCGTGAAGGCCGCGCCGTTGCGCGCTGCCTTCAGGCGCTGCTCGAAGCCGGGCGTGACCTCCGCGCTGTACAGCAGCTCGCTCGGCCCGACGCGCGCGATCCAGGCTTCCAGCGCATCGGCCGGGCATTCGGCCAGGCGCAGCTCGGCGCCGGTGACGCTGAGCCAGGCCAGGCCGCAGAAGTTGCGGCTGCCCGCATGCACCGCGAGCAGCAGCGAGTCGCTCTTGTCCTGCAGCAGCTCGACATCGGTCAGCGTGCCGGGCGTGACCACGCGCACCACCTTGCGCTCCACCGGCCCCTTGGCCGCGCCCACCTCGCCGACCTGCTCGCAGATGGCCACCGACTCGCCGAGCTTGATCAGCCGCGCCAGGTACGTGTCGACCGAGTGGAAGGGCACCCCGCACATCACCACCGGCTGCCCGGCCGACTGGCCGCGCTGCGTCAGCGTGATGTCGAGCAGGCGCGCGGCCTTCTCGGCGTCGGCGTAGAACAGCTCGTAGAAATCGCCCATCCGGTAGAACAACAGGGTGTCGGGATGGTCCGCCTTGAGAGCCAAGTACTGGCTCATCATGGGCGTGTGGGGCGCTGTCGCGGGGAGGGTCATCAGGGCAGTGGGTCGGTGCGAGGCCACAAAGGCGGCCGGGCCCGCATCATAAAGAACGGGCGCGGGTGTCTCGGGCCTCGCATCAGCCGATCGCGAGCCTGACGGGCTTGCCGATCCGGCTCAGCATTTCGACCAGCGTATCGATGGTGAATTTGGCCGTTTTCCTGTTGACCACGTCGGACACGCGGGGCCGCGACACCATGAGGATCTCGGCCGCGTCGGCCTGCTTCAGGTGATGGTCCGCGATCCAGTTGGACAGTTCGTCCATCAGTTGCTGTTTCAGGAGTCTCGTGTCATTGATCTGCTTGCGCGAGGCAGCGCGCAGGCGCTTGGCCTCTTCGGGTGAAAAGCCCAGCTCCAGAAACAGATTGGCCCCCGGCCGGGTTACATGGCGAATCTCGGTATCGGTCGTCATTTTCTTGTCCTTGCGGCGGCAACAACCGCTTCATCTGTACAAAATTTTATACAAAGGATGATGCAAGCGAGACGCCTCCGACACGTCGCCAAGGCGAGCGCGGCAGGCCGCAGAGCGAGAACGGGAAAAGGGGAAAGAGTCGGCGCGCAGTCAGATCTGCCCGCGCCGCCGCCGCGCAACGCGCACGGCATCCACCCAGGTGTCGATGTTGAAGCGCTGCCCCGACTCGGCGATGCGCGCCCCGGTGATCATGTGCAGGGGAATGCGGTAGGTGTCGCCGGGCAATTCGCTATGCCCGGTGAGGATCTTCTTCTGCAGGTCCAGGTGCTCGACCTGCATCGTGCACTCCGCCTTGCGGCCGTGCGGGTCGACGAAGCGCACGCGGATGCGCGGCTGCTCGTCGACGATGGAATGCTCGCCCTTGCCCTGGATGAACCACTCGGGCAGGGTGTCGGGCACCGAATCGCCGGCGTGGGTCAGTCCGCCGCGCACGGTCGGGATCTCCAGCGGCACGTGGCCGGAGCGAACCCGCGCCGCGGCGATGCGGCGCTCGGCCTCGCGCCGCTCGGAGACACGGTGCCAGGCGATCCACATGACGACGAACAGAAGCAGCGCGCCCGTCAGCAGTGCCAGCAGGAACTGCCATTGGGCAAGTCCGATCTCCATCTCTGAATCCCTCGCGGACGAATAGTCATTAAGTACTCAATTGAAATTCTGGTCGCGCGAGGAAGAGGTGTCAAACGGCGGCATGGCATAGCGCGTTCGGCCAGTTGCGCGGGCGCATCAATCCTCGATGGTGTCGTGCGCGGCCATGGCGCCGCGGCGCCAGTAGCCCGAGGCGCGGATCCACTTCGGGTTTGCGCCGCGTTCCGCGACCAGGTGGGCTCGCAAGGCCTTGGCGACGGCCGATTCGCAGGCGATCCAGGCATGGAAATCTCCTGCCGGAAGGGTGAGCGCGCGCAGTGCGTCGAGCAGGGCGCTGCCGGTGCCGGGCTCGGCGTTGCGCCGATGCACCCAATGCAGCATGAGGTCGGCCCGGGTCGGCAGCGGAATCTGGTCGGCCTCGTGGTCCACCTCCGCCAGCACCAGCACGCGCGCGCCTGCGGGCAGTTCGGCCAGGCGGCGCGAGATCGCGGGCAGTGCGGTGTCGTCGCCGATCAGCAGGTGCCAGTCGAAATCCGTCGGCACGATGAAGGAGCCGCGCGGCCCGCCCACGCCCAGCACGTCGCCCACGCGGGCCTGCTCGGCCCAGCGGGTGGCCGGGCCGGCCTCGTGCAGGGCGAAGTCGAAGTCGAGCGTGCCGGCCACCGCGTCGTGGCGGCGCGGCGTGTAGTCGCGCATGGCGGGCTTGGCGCCTTCGGGCCAGGAAGGGCCGTCCGGTCCGACCGTCGGCAGGAGCAGGGCGCCGGTCTTCGGATCGGGAAAGAAGAGCT
The DNA here is from genome assembly GCF_010499245.1 of Variovorax sp. WS11. Lineage (GTDB taxonomy): Bacteria > Pseudomonadota > Gammaproteobacteria > Burkholderiales > Burkholderiaceae_C > Variovorax. Next base: position 89,689 of record NZ_JAAGOW010000002.1, on the reverse strand, counting down.
TCGAATGGTCGTCGAAGCCGGGGCTGGTGAAGCCCGCGAGTTCCTCGCCGCCGAGCGTGATGCGCACCAGGTGCGGCGCCACGCGCTGGACGGCGCGCACTTCGAGCTTGCGAAAGCGCAACTCGTGGCGCACGCGGCGCGGCAGACGGTCGGGGAGGGAGGAGGGAGAGGGCAAATCAGTCATAGGGTTCAGATGCGTTCCAGTTGTTGAGCGGCGCTGTCGAGCACCGCGGCGAATTCGTGGGCTTGTTGTTCGGTGAGTGGTTCGCGCGCGAGGCGCAGGCGCATCGCGAGCTTGAGGTTCTCGATGGCGCGCACCACCTGCGGCGGCCGGCCGGCGCGCGGCCCGGCGCCGTCGACGCCGCCGCTCATGCGGGCCATCATCTCGTCGGTGATCTCGCGGTTGGCGGCGAGGAACTCGCGCCCGGCCTCGGTGATGGTGTAGCGCTTGCGGCTGCCGCCCTCGGCGGTGTCGACGCTGACATGGCCCAGTTCTTCGAGCAGCGTCAGCGTGGGGTAGACGATGCCCGGGCTCGGGCTGTAGCGGCCACCCAGGCGCTCCTCGATGAACTTGATCAGCTCGTAGCCGTGGCTGGGCTTGTTGGCGATCAGCTGCAGCAGCGCGAAGCGCAGGCCGCCGTGGCCGAAGATTCGGCCGCCGCCACCACGGCCACCGCGACCGCCGCTCAGGCCGTCGCCATGGTCGCCGCGGGGATGGCCGTGTGGAAAGTGTCGAAATGCTCGCATGAGGGTCGTTGGATGTGTATATCGGATTTAGAAAAGATATATCTAAATAGTGTCTTAGTCAAGGCGCGCGCATGGCCCTGCGCGCGGTGGGGTGGCCCGTGAATGGCCCTCGCCACACCTATGTCGCGCGCATCAACCGCGTGATCGACCACATCGACGGCCACCTGGCGGACCCGCTGGATCTCGCCACGCTGGCCGGGGTGGCGCATTTCTCGGCCTGGCATTTCCACCGCGTGTTCCAGGCGATGACGGGCGAGACCCTGGCCGACTGCGTGCGGCGGCGGCGCCTGGAGGTGGCGGCGGCGCGCCTGCTCGGCCTGCCGCCCGAGCCCGTGCTGGCCATCGCGTTGGACGTGGGCTTCGGCTCGGCGCCGGTGTTCACGCGCGCCTTCAGCGCGCGCTTCGGCGCGACGCCCACGGACTGGCGGCGCGGCGCCTTCCGCGGCTGGGCCGAGCGCCATCGCGTCGAGCTCAGCAAGATTCATCAAGCCGATCGCAAGTCGCAGCAAGCCGTGATGGCGGCCTTCCGCCAGGATGAGGGTTCCTGGCCCCAGGGCCATGTTCCCCAACCCGGAGACAGCGACATGAAAGTGGAACTCAAGACCTTGCCGGCGGTGCGCGTGGCCTACATGCGCCATGTCGGGCCCTATGGCGATTCGAACATCACGCGGCTGTGGCAGCGCTTCGCCGCCTGGTGCGGCGAACAGGGGCTGATGCAGCCGCGCCGCACGATGTACGGCGTGAGCCACGACGTCACGCCGCCCGCGCGCTGCCGCTACGACGCCTGCATCGAGGTCGACGAGGGCTTCCGGCCCGCGGGCGAGATCGGCGTGCAGACCTTGCCTGGCGGGCGCTATGCCCGCTGCGAATTCATCGGCCCGCCGACGGAGATCCACACCGCCTGGATGCGGCTGTGCGAATGGCTGCCGGACAGCGGCTGGCAGGCCGCCGACGGCGCGCCGCTGGAGGTTTACGGTCCCGACTTCGTGATGGACGAGAAGACGGGGGCCTTCAACTGCATGTTGTGCATGCCGGTGCGGCCGCTGTAGCGCGGTCTCGTGTTCAGCGCTGCGGCATGTCCTTGTACGAGTAGCCCAGGCTCACCGTCGCATCGTCCGGGATGGCAGGCATGCTCGCGTTCCATGCCTCCCAGGCCGTGCGCATCTTGGCCAGCCGCTCCGGCTCGCGGCCGGCCTGGTTGGCGCGCTCGCGCTCGTCGGCGGGGATGTTGAACAGGTACTCGTTGCCATCGACCTGCAGGTACTTCCAGTCGCCGTCGCGCAGGGCGCGCTGGCCGCGGTGGTTCATGCGCCAGTGCAGCGGGCGGCGGAAGCCTGTCGTCGCATCGCGCAGCACCGGCAGCAGCGACACGCCATCCAGCGGGTAGTTCGGATCGGCCTGGGCACCGGCTGCTTCGAGCATCGTCGCGGACCAGTCCATCGTCATGCAATGCTGGGCAGTTTCGCTGCCGGCGCGAATGACGGCGGGCCAGTGCGCGATCCACGGCACGCGGATGCCGCCTTCGGTCAGGTCCATCTTGCCGCCCACCAGCGGCCAGTTGTCGGAGAAGCGCTCGCCGCCGTTGTCGCTGGTGAAGACGACCAGCGTGTTGTCGGCGATGCCCCGCTTCTCCAGCGCGGCCATGATCCAGCCGATGCCCTCGTCCATGTGGTGGATCATGCGGCGGTAGACATGGATGTTGCCGCCGGCCAGGTCGAAGAGCTTGTTCTTCACCGCCGGCGCGCGGCTCTCGTCCTCGCGCGTTTCCCAGGGCCAGTGCGGCGCCGTGTAGTGCAGGCTCAGGAAGAAGGGGGCCTGCTGGCTCGCCATGCGCTCCACGTAGTCGACCGCACGGCGCGAGAGCAGGTCGGTGAGGTAGCCCTCTTCCTGCTTGTCTTCCTCGCCCGCCCACAGGTCGTGGCGGCCGGCCGAGTCGCAGTGCGTGAAGTAGTCGACCCCGCCCGACATCGGGCCGAAGAACTCCTCGTAGCCCGAGCGCAGCGGCCCGAAGGCGGGCGGAAAGCCCAGGTGCCATTTGCCGATCAGTGCCGTGCGGTAGCCCGCATCGCGCAGTAGCGAAGGCAGGGTGGGGTGCGCGGGCGGCAGGCCCAGCGTCGTGCTGCCGCGGCTCTTGCTGTTGATCGGCTCCTCCGCCGCGCCGCGCAGGCGGTACTGGTAGCGCGCGGTCATCAGCGCGAAGCGCGTGGGCGAGCACACCGGCGAGTTCGCATAGCCCTGCGTGAAGCGGACGCCCTTGGCGGCCAGGCCGTCGAGCACCGGCGACACGGGGCCGAAGGCGGCATCGCGCCCGCCGTAGCAGCCGAGGTCGGCGAAGCCGAGGTCGTCGGCGACGATGAAGATGATGTTGGGACGTTGCATGTGAGGGGGGTCAGGGTTGGTAGCCGGATTTCTGGACCACGGGTGCCCATTGCGCGCGGTAGGCCTTGAGCATGGCGGCGGTCTGCTCCTGCGTGCTGACGACCGGGCTCATCAGCGAATCCTTGAAGCGGCGGGCCGTGTCCGGGTCCTGCATGACCTCGCGGATGGCTTGTGCGTAGCGCGCGACCTTCTCGCGCGGCATGCTCGCCGGTGCGAAGAAGGCGTTCCAGCCCAGCGCGACGAGATCGAGCCCGGCCTCCTTGAAGGTCGGCACCTCGGGCGCGAAGGGCGAGCGCTTCGCGCCGGACATCGCGAGGATGCGCACCTTGCCGGACTGGTGCTGCGGGATGACCACGTCCAACGTGTCGACGGCAATCGGCACCTGCCCGCCGATCAGGTCGGTCAGCAGGGGCGCCGAGCCGCGGTAGCCGACCACCTCGGTCCGCACCTTGGCCTTCTCGCCCACCATCAGGCCGAAGAAGTGCGGCAGGCTGCCGGTGGCGGGCACGCCGACGTTGGCCTTGTCGGGATTCGCCCGCATCCAGGCCAGCAGGTGCGACAGCTCGCGCACCGGCACCGCGGTCGAGACCGACAGCGCGAACTCGTAGTCGTTGACATGCGAGACCGGCACGAAGTCGCGCTCGGCGTCATAGCCGTTGTCCTTGAAGACCAGCGGCGCCACCACCATCACGGCGGGGTTGGCCAGCATCAGCACGTTCTGGCCGGCGGGCGTGGCCTTGACCTGCTGGGCCGCGAGGCGCCCGCCGGCGCCGGGCTTGTTGTCGACGACCACCGGTACGCCGAGCTTGGCCTGGAGCTTGTCGCCCACGATGCGCGCCACGCGGTCGGTGGCGCCGCCGGGCGCGTAGCCCACGACGATGCGCAGCGGGCCGTCCTGGGCTTGGGCGAAAGCGGCGGTCGCCGCCAGCGCGCTGAGGGTGAGGATGCCGGCGAGGCGGCGCAGAAGATGTTGGAGCATGTTGTGCTTGTTCAGTCGTTGGCAGTGAAGTTCACGGCTCGCATGATGCCGCCCCAGCGCGCCGTGTCCTCGCGCATGGTCTTCAGCAGCGCCTCGGGTCCGTCGCCCACCGGGTACATGCCGTTCTGCAGCAACTGCTGGCGCACTTCCCGCGCATTGACCGCCCGGGTGAACTCGGCGCGCAGCTTGTCGACGATGGGCTGCGGCGTGTTGCGCGGGGCGTAGTAGGCGAACCACGCCGCGGCCACCACGTCCTTGTAGCCGGCCTCGACGAAAGTGGGCAGGCTGGGCATCAGCGGCGAGCGCTTGTCGCCGCTGGTGGCCAGCACCTTCACGCGCCCGGTGGCCTGCAGCTGGAGCGCGCCGCCCACGGTGTCGAAGTAGACCGGCACTGTGCCGCCCATCAGGTCCTGGCGCGCCGGCGTCGAGCCGCGGTAGGCCACGTGCACCATCTTCAACCCGGCGGCGCCGTTGAGCATCTCGCCGAGGAAGTGCGAGGGCGTGCCGGCGCCGTAGGAGGCGAAGCTCAGCTTGTCGCCCTGGGCCTTGGCCCAGGCGATGAACTCGGGCAGCGTGTTGACGGGCACGTCCTTGTGGACCACCAGCGCCAGCTCGAAGCGCGCCGCGTTGACGATCGGCACGAAGTCCTTGACCGGGTCGTACGAAAGCTGCCTGTAGGCATGAGGGTACATGGTCATCATGCTGGCGGTGCCGAGCAGCAGCGTGCGGCCGTCGGGCGCCGCGGTCTTCACCGCCTCGACCGCGATGCGGCCGGCAGCGCCGGAGCGGTTGTCGACCACCAGCGGGCCCAGCGAGTCGCGCACCTCGTGCGCGATGGCGCGCGTCAGAACGTCCTGCGTGCCGCCGGCGGGCACGCCGATCAGCACCTTGATCGGCTGGCCGGGCGTGAAGGCCTGCGCTTGCGCGAGCGGGGCGAGCGTTGCGGCGGCCAGGGCGGCGAGTGCGCGGCGGCGACGAAGGGTGAAGGTGTGCATGGGTGATGTCTCCGGTCTCTCTGTTCGTTCGGCCGCAGCCGTGCGGCGGCATCGATCGAATTTAGAGTCGGGGCATTCGATTGTTCAAATCAACCATTCCCCGGACTAACCACTAGATGAGCGACCCCGCGCGCAGATCCCTCGACGAGCTGCTGCTGTACCGGTTGTCCCGCCTCCTGTCCGTGGCGGGCAGCATGGTGATCCGCTTGTGTGAAGGCCGCTTCGGCATCACGCGGCGCGAATGGCGGCTGATTGCCACGCTGGCGAGCCGCGGCAGGCTGGGCTCCTCGCAATTGGCCGAGCATGCCCAGCTCGATCGGGCGCGTACGTCCAAGGCGGTGAGCTCCCTGGTCGAGAAAGGCCTGCTGTCGCGCACGCATCCGGCCGGCGACCGCCGGCAGGTGCTGCTGCAACTCACCGAGCGCGGGCAGACGGTGTACGACGAGCTGCACCCGCTGGTGACGCGCATCAACGCCGACCTCCTGGCTGCACTGGACGCCAACCAGGCGGCGTGCCTGGACGAGGCCCTGCGCCAACTGCAGGCGCGCGCCGAGCAGCTCGCCGGCGAGGCGGTGCTGCCGAAGGCCGACCGCGGCCGGCGCGGCGCGGGCTGAGACACTGTGCCGCTGGGGCTGCGTGTGCATCGGCGTCAGTCCAGCTTCATGCCGGTGGCCTTGACGATCCGGCCGTAGCGCGCGCGACTGGCGTCCAGGTGCTGCTGCGCGGCGGCGCCGGTTTCGCCCAGCGCCACCATGTCCAGCGCCGCCAGGCGGTTCTTGAGCTCCGGCAAGGCCAGTGCGGTTTGCAGCGCGCCGCGCAGGGTCTGCATCACCGGCTCGGGCGTTGCCGCCGGCACCATCGCGAGGTAGAGCACCTCGAACTCCAGGTCCTTGAGGCCGAGCTCGCCCACGGTGGCCACCTGCGGCAGCAGCGGCGAGCGCTGGCGGCCCGTGACGGCCAGCGCCCGCAGCTTGCCGGCCTGCAGCTGCGGCAGCAGGCCGGGCGTGGCGAGGATGCCGGCCTGCACCTCGCCCGACAGCAACGCCATAACGGCCGGCGCATTGCCCTTGTAGGGCACGTGCGTGATCTTCGCGCCGGTCGCGTTCGAGAAGATCTCGGCGGCGATGTGGCCCGGGCTGCCGTTGCCCGCAGAGGCGAAGGTGAAGGGCTGCGCCTTGCCCTGGCTGATGACATCGGGCAGCGTCTTCGCGTCCACCGAGGAGCCGACACCAAAAGCGAGGCCCGAGGAACTGAAGATCATCAGCGGCTTCAGGTCCTTCGCCGCGAAGGGCATCGTGGCGTAGAGATGCGGGTTGATGGTGAAGGTGGTGTCGATCGACAGCAGCACCGTGTAGCCGTCGGCCGGGCTCTTGGCCGCCGCGTCGGCCCCGATGTTGCCGCCTGCACCGGGCCGGTTGTCCACCACGAAGGGCTGCTTCAGATCCTTCTGCAGGGCGTCGCCCAGCGCGCGGCCGAGGATATCGAGCGGGCCGCCGGCCGGGAAGTTGGTGATGAACTTCACCGGCTTGGCGGGGTAGGCGGTGTCGGCATGGGCGGGCGGGCCGGCGAGCCCGAGGGCCAGCGTGGCGCAGGCGGCCGCGAGACCGAGTCGGCGCATCGCGCCGAAGGAAGCAGGGCGGTTCATGTGTTTGTCTCCGGGTTCGGGCGCCCGCACGCGGCGTGGGGCGCAACAGGTCGACTCTAGGAGCGCTCGCATCGCCACACAACTGAAAGCTGTTCTGCCTGCTATTCCGGATGGTTATATTTAAAATCTCCGGCAACAGGGGAACCGTGCATGTCAGCTATAAATTTTTCTCGCTTGAAGCTGCGACATCTGCAGTGCCTGGTGGTGGTGGCCCAGGAGCGCAACCTGGTGCGTGCCGCCAAGGCGCTGGCGCTCACGCAGCCGGCGGTCTCCAAGACCATCGCCGAGCTCGAGGACATCGTCGGCCGCAGTTTGCTGCTGCGCAGGCGGCGCGGCGTCGAGCTGACGGCGGCCGCCGACGTGCTGGTGCGCCACGCGGTGGTGGCGTTGCGCGGGCTGCGTGAAGGGCTGAGCCTGGCGCTGGACCAGCCCGAGCTCGACCAGTTGCAAGTGGCCGTTGGCGCCCTGCCGAACATGGCGGCCCACCTGTTGCCCGCGGCCATCGCGGCGCTGCATGCGCGGGCCCCGGCGCTGCGGGTGCGCGTGGCCAGCGGCACCAACGCGCAGCTGATGACGCAGCTGCGCCAGGGCGAGATCGACCTGGTGCTGGGACGCCTCGCCCAGGCCTCGGCAATGGCCGACCTGGCTTTCGAGCAGCTCTACAGCGAGCCGCTGCTGCTGGTGGCGCGGCCCGGCCATCCGCTCGCGGCGCCGCGGCGACCGAAGCTCGAAGCACTGGCGGATCATCCGCTCGTCTTGCCGGTGTCTGGCACGCTGATCCGCCACACGGCCGATGCCTTCCTTGTGGCGCAGGGCATGGCGCCCCCGCGCTGCCTGGTGGAGGCGACCGACACCAGCTTCGCGCTCGGCCTTCTGCAGTGCACGGATGCAGTGTGGTTCGCGCCGCAGGGGGCCGTCGACGGCTTTCTTGCGCGCGGCGAACTGAGCCGGCTGGCCATCGACACCGCGAGCACCGAGGGCCCGGTCGGGCTCACTGTGCGGCGCGTCGGTGATGCAAGCGAGGGCGCTCGTCTCCTGATCGAAGCCATCCACGAGGTGGTGCGGCAACGCGCCGGAGCGCTGGCCGCCGCAGCCCGGCCCGGGCGCGCGCGCCGCTCAGCCGGCGCGCGCTGAGGCGGTTCGCGGAGCGGAGCGATCCGCCGCGGCGTCCGCCTGCGGCTGCGGATCACCCTCGACGCGCAGCCGGGGCAGGAACTGTGGGTAATCGCGCTGCATGAAAGCGATCAGCCCCTCGCGCACCGTGCAGCGCAGGTCGAAGGCGAGCGAGGAGGAGGCAGCCGTGCACAGCACGCGGATCTGCATCGTGCGCTCGGTGGCGTCGGTCACGCGCAGGTTGAAGAAGCGGCCGTCCCACTCGGGCGCCGACTTCACGATGCGCTCGACCTCCTCGCGCAGCGGCGCCAGCGGCATGCCGTAATCCGCGTAGATGAAGACCGAGCCCAGCAGCTGCGAACTGCTGCGCGTCCAGTTCTGGAAGGGCTTCTCGATGAAGTAGGACAGCGGCAGGATCAGGCGCCGGTCGTCCCAGATGCGCAGCACGACGAAGGTGCCGGTGATCTCCTCCACGCGGCCCCATTCGCCTTCGACCACCAGCACGTCGTCGATGCGGAGCGGCTGCGCCAGCGCGATCTGCAGCCCGGCGATCAGGTTGCTGAACACCGGCTTGGCGGCCAGGCCGGCGACGATGCCGATCACGCCTGCGGAGGCCAGCAGGCTGGCGCCGACCTGGCGCGCACCGGGGAAGGTCATGAGCATCAGCGAGGCGCCGGCCACCAGCAGCACGCTGTCGGCGGTGCGCGCCAGCACGCGGGTCTGGGTGAGCACGCGGCGCGCCTGCAGGTTGTCTTCCACGTCGTGGGGATGCTTGGACAAAACGCCGTCGGCGATGCCGTTGACGGCGCGCACGGCCAACCAGGTCACCGCCGCAATCAGCAGCAGGCCGTTGAGGTGGCGCACGCTGTCGACGAAGCGCAGGTCGTCCGGTGCGGCCTGCCACACCATCTGCAGCGCGACCAGCGGCAGCGCGAAGCGCGCGGGGATCTGGATCTTGACCAGCATGGCGTGCAGCACGGGGGCATGGCGCGTCAGGCGCCGCAGCACCATGCCGCCGATGCGGTGGGCCAGCAGCGCCAGGGGCACTGCAATGAGCGCGGCCAGGCAGGGCCCGAACCACGGATGGGCGAGCAGCATCTGCTTGTTCATCAGGCGATCTTGGGGGTGTCGAGGATGGGGGGTTGAAGAATGCGCGCCGCGTCGTCGCGCAGCTGCGCCGAGATGCCGATCGCCATATCGAGCCGGCGCAGCAGCCAGGGGCTGACGTCGTTGTCGAAGGGATCGGGCAGGGGGATGGATTCGGCCACCGTGGTCGCGGCGGCGCTCTCGGGCATGACCGGGCCGGTGGTGGGCGTGCTGCCGATGTTGGCCTCGATGCGCGTGGCCGCGCGCTGCAGCGGGCCCTCGATCTCGGCCGGCGTGAGCCGGTCGCGCCGCAGCACCAGCATGGATTTCACCGCGCTCAACTGGGCCAGCAGCTGGTAGCTGTGCGCCTGCAGGTGCTCCAGCGGCTCCAGCGGCGGCTGCACCGCGCGCGGCTCCGAGAGCGAGCGCTGCGTGGCTTGGACCAGCGCCGAGAGGCTGTCGTAGGCCTCGCGGCGCGCCAGGCGCCATTCGAGCTCGGGGCTGGTCTGCACGGCGCGCAGCTGGCCCAGGCCGAGGGCGAGCCGCGCATGGCGCGCCTGCGCCGTGAGGGTGCGTGCGACCAGCGAGGGGATCTGGCTGCGCTCCCACGAGGGCAGCACGTAGCAGAAGGCCCAGGCCAGGCCGGCGCCGATCAGCGTATCGGCCACCCGTTCGAAGAGCGCGAAGGTGGGGCTCATGCCGACGTTGAGCTGATGGGCCTGCAGCAGGCCCAGCACGGTGGCGGCCACCGAGGTGATCAGATACTTGCGCACTGCGAAGCCGTGCGCAACGGCCTGCGCTGCGGTCATCGCGATCAGCGCCCCCAGTGCGCTGGGATGCGTGGACAGCAGCGCCACGGCGACCACGCAGCCCAGCAGCGTGCCGGCCACCCGGCTGTTGCGCCGTTCCAGAGTCTGCGAGAGGCTGCCGCGCAGCACCACCACGATGGTCAGCAGGATCCAGTAGTCGTGCGATCCCCAGGGCAGCATGACCGCGATCGCGTAGCCGACGGCCACCGCGAGCGCGGCGCGGATCGCATGGCGCAGCGGCGGCGCGTCCCAGCGCCACAGCGTGAGGAAGGGCATCAGCGACCAGTCGGTGGGGCTCACGAACATCTGCCAGTTAGCTCGCACGACCGCGAGATCGGGCTCGAGCTCGCCGCGCGCCAGGCCCACGAGACGCAGCACCTCGTCGTTGATGTGGCCGATGCGGCTGGCCAGCCCGCGCGCGAGCATGGCGGGCGTGGGCCCGGTGGAAAAGGGCGGGTGCGCCGCGTCTTCCTCGAGATGGATGGCCGCCAGCTCCGGGCGGCGGTCGGGCGCGGGGTCGGGCTGGCGGCCTAGCAGCAGAGCGTCGGCCAGCGCGACCGTTTCGTCGGCCAGCTCCAGGAGGACGCGCTGCATCTCGCACAGCGCGGCGGCATGGCCGGGGTGCGCCTTCAGCGCATCGAGGTCGAGCTCGCTGGCCAGCAGCATGTCGCGCAGCTCCAGCACCGTGACCAGCATGCCGGCGAGCCGTTGCCGGCGCGGCGTGCGCGGCGATTCGAGCACGATGTCGCGCGTGGCCTGCAACTGATCGGCCAGCGCCGCCTGCTCTCGCAGCAGCTGGCCCAGCAGCGGAGCGGGCACCTCGCGCACGTCGCCGGAATCGTCCCTGGGGTTGAACTGGCCCGCCTCGGTGCGCATCAGCGCGGCCAGCGAGGACAGCAGGTCGGCCATCGCCTGCACCCGGTAGCGGCCGTTGAGCGCGTGGTTCGCGAGCAGGGCGTAGATCACGTAGAGCCCGGCGCCCAGGCCGAAGTACAGCGTGCGCTCGACGGCCTCGTGCATGCCGGTGGGCGTCGGCGTGGCCATGGAGAAGATCATCGAGAACATGATCGCGATGGCGATCGGGATGCCGCGCTTGCCCCAGGCCATGGCCACGAAGGCCAGGAAGGTGGCGGGCACGAGCAGCAGGCCGAGGCGCAGCGGCGCCGAATGCAGCAGCTGCACGCAGAAGAAGAGCGGCAGCCCGACCAACGGGGAGGGCACCATCTGCCAGAACTTGCCGCGGCGCGGGCCGGGCAGGTCGGGCGGCGCGGTCACGATCACGCCGACCCCGGCGGCGGCAGCAGCTGCAACGCCCAGCGCGAGGTGGACGCCGCCCGAGATCAGCAGCAGCCCGAAGGCGACCGACAGCCCGTTCGCGACGTAGTGGGAGAGCGCCACGCGCAGCGCGGCGCGGCCTCGTTCGGTGGCGGCGCGCTGCGCCTGCATCACTCGGCGGCGGGGTCGCCCGCGGCGGGCGTTGCGGGGCTTTCTTCGCGGCGCAGGCGGGTGAGCTTGCGCGGTGCCGGGGCGGCGGCTGCGGCTTCGGCCGCTGCTTCGGCAACAGCCGTATCGGCATGCACCGTGCTGCGCGCGTAGACGCTGCCTGCCGAAGGATCGACCGCGCGCACGCGCTCGCTGGCGGCAAACTTGTCGTCCACGCTCGCGAACTTCGAGTACTTGCCCAGCAGCGGCACCAGCTGGCCGTAGATGCGCGGCGAGCCGGCGAGGCACTCGCGCTGCTCGAGGAAGTCGGGCTCGCCCGTGAAATTGCCGATCAGTCCGCCGGCTTCGGTGACCAGCAGCGAGCCGGCCGCCACGTCCCAGATGTTGAGGCCGGTCTCGAAGAAGGCGTCGCTGAAGCCGGCGGCGACGTAGGCCAGGTCCAGCGCCGCGGCGCCGGGGCGGCGCAGGCCGGCGGCGCGCGGCATCAGGTCGGCCATGATGGCCAGATACTGCTTGAAGTTGTCGCCGGTGCGGAAGGGGAAGCCGGTCGTGATCAGGCACTCGTTCAGCCTGACGCGCTTGCTCACGCGGATGCGGCGCTCGTTCATGAAGGCGCCGCGGCCGCGGGTGGCGGTGAACAGGTCGTTGCGGGTCGGGTCGTAGATGACGGCGTGCTCGACCTTGCCCTTGATCGCGAGCGCGATCGAGACGCAGTAGACCGGGAAGCCATGGATGAAGTTGGTGGTGCCGTCCAGCGGATCGATGATCCAGACGAAGTCCGAATCCTTGGCACCGTGCTCGGTGCCCGATTCCTCGGCGAGGATGCCGTGTCCCGGGTAGGCGCCGAGCAGCGTTTCGATGACCGCTCGCTCGCTCGCGTGATCGACCTCGGTCACGAAGTCGTTGACCTGCTTCTGCGAAATGCGCACCGCCTCGATGTCGAGCGCGGCGCGATTGATGATGGCGCCGGCGGCGCGGGCGGCCTTGACGGCCACGTTGAGCATGGGGTGCAGGTTGGGAGAAGACATCGGATTGTGGGAAGAACGGCGGGCGGGGCCCTGAGAAGGCGGCCCGGCGATGCGGGCGGCGAGAATTGCGGATTTTACCGGGTCGGACCTGGCCTTCGGCCGGCTCCCTCTTCAGCCAGCTCATGCGCACCCGCTTCATCCTGATCCAGACCAGCCATGCCGGCAATGTCGGCGCCGCCGCGCGCGCCATGAAGACCATGGGCTTCGACGAGCTGGTGCTGGTGGCGCCGCGCTGGGCCAACGTGCTGCGGCGGGAGGAAACCATCCAGCGCGCGAGCGGAGCGCTGGACGTGCTGGAGCGGGCCCGCATCGTCGACACGCTGGACGAGGCGCTCGACGGCGTCACCCACCTCTGCGCCACCGCGATGGTGCCGCGCGACTTCGGCCCGCCGACGCGCACGCCGCGCGAGCACCTGGGGCCGCTGGCCGCGGGGGACGAGCAGCACGTGGCCTTCCTGTTCGGCTCGGAGCGCTTCGGCATGCGCAACGAGGACGTGTACCGCTGCCATGTGGCGCTCAGCATCCCGACCGACCCGGCCTTCGGCTCGCTGAACCTGGGCGCCGCGATCCAGGTGATCGCCTACGAATGGCGGCTGGCGCTGGGCGGCTTCGGGGTGCGCGAGACGACCGCGCCGGTCCTGGCCGCCGACGCACGGGCCGTGGCGGGCATGCTGGAGCACTGGGAGCGCTCGCTGGTGCAGATCGGCTTCCTGGACCCGGAGGCACCCAAGAAGCTGATGCCGCGGCTGCAGCAGCTCTTCAACCGCGCCCAGCCGACGCCGGAGGAGATCCATATCCTGCGCGGCATCGCCAAAGCCATGGCCGATGCGGCAGGGGGCGGGAGCTACAAAACCCCATCGCCGGTGCGCGATGACCCCAGCCCTTAGACTGCGCAGCCCATATCGTCATCACAAGAACATCCATGTTCTCGCGTCTGCGCTCCGACATCCAGTGCATCCTCGACCGCGATCCGGCGGCGCGTTCGCGCTGGGAAGTGCTGACCCTCTACCCCGGCCTGCATGCCCTGGTGCTGCATCGCATGGCGCACTGGTGCTGGGGCCACGGCCTGAAGTGGGTGGGCCGCTTCGTCTCCTACGGCTCGCGCTGGCTCACCGGCATCGAGATCCATCCGGCCGCGGTCATCGGCGATCGCGTGTTCTTCGACCATGCGATGGGCGTGGTGGTCGGCGAGACGGCCGAGATCGGCGACGGCTGCACGATCTACCAGGGCGTGACGCTGGGCGGCACCTCGCTCTACAAGGGCGCGAAGCGGCATCCGACGCTGGGCAAGGATGTGGTGGTGAGCGCCGGGGCCAAGGTGCTGGGCGGCTTCGTGGTGGGCGACGGGGCCAAGATCGGCAGCAATGCGGTGGTGATCAAGCCCGTGCCCGCGGGGGCGACCGCCGTCGGGATCCCGGCGCGCATCATTCCGGCCAGGACGGCAAGCGTTGGCGATTCGAGTAGCACCGGCAGGAAGTTCGAGGCCTACGGGATCACGCAAGAAGACGACCCGCTGTCGCTGGCCATGCGGAGCCTGATCGACAACGCGTCGAGCCAGGAGCATCAGATTGCGCTGCTGTGGCAGGCGATCGAGACACTGTCGGCGCAGCCGGGGAAGAAGGATTGCGTGCCGGGAGAGGCGGCGACCAAGGAGTGCTTCGAGGCGCAGCGGCTGACCGAACTGGTCGGCAAGTGACTGTCTGGCTCCCTCAGGGAGTCGAAGGCCGGATCGCCGACTTGGGCCTGAATGCCTTGCACACCGCCTCGTCCGTTTCCAGATAAGGCCCGCCGATCAGGTCGATGCAGTAGGGCACTGCCGCAAATATGCCGGGCACCGCCTGGGTGCCGTCGGGGTTCTTCAGCCCTTCCAGCGTCTCCGCGATGGACTTCGGCTGCCCCGGCAGGTTGATGATCAGGCTCTGGTCGCGGATCACCGCCACCTGCCGCGACAGGATGGCGGTCGGCACGAAGCGCAGGCTGATCTGCCGCATCTGCTCGCCGAAACCCGGCATCTCCTTGTGGGCGACGGCCAGCGTGGCCTCCGGCGTCACGTCGCGCAGGGCCGGGCCGGTGCCGCCGGTGGTCAGCACGAGCGAGCAGCCGGCGTCGACCAGTGCGATCAACGCGGCGCTGATCGCTGCCTGTTCGTCGGGGATGAGCCGAGGCTCGAATTCGATGGGATTGCGCAAGGCGCGCTGCAGCCATTCCTGCAGTGCGGGCAGGCCCTTGTCCTCATAGACCCCGCTGGAGGCGCGGTCGCTGATCGAGACGATGCCGATGCGAACAGGGTCGGGAGGGTTGCTCACGCGTCTTCCTCTCGCGCCTGCGCCGCGGCTTCAGCCGCATGGTCCGCGGTGCCATGGACTTCGAGCTGCGCGCGCAGCAGCTGGAACAGCTCCCGGTAGGCTTTGCCCTGGCGCGGTGCCTCGCCGGGCGGGCCTTCCTTGAGGTCCTTGCGCGCCTGGCGCACCAGCGCGCGCAGCTGCTGGGCGTCGGTGCCGGGATGGGTTTCGATCCAGCCGCCCAGCCCGTCGTCGTCGGCGATCAGCCGGTCGCGCCAGCGCTCGGCGTCGTGCAGGATGGCGGCTTCCTGCGCGGGGCCGCGGTTCTGCTCGTCGAGCGCCGCGCGGATGGCATCGAGCGTGGCGGCGTCGAGACCGCGCATCAGCTTGCCGATGAACTGCATCTGGCGGCGCTTGCCCTCGAAGTTGGTGATGCGCTTGGCTTCGTCGATGGCGTCGCGCAGCTTGTCCCCGAGTTCCAGCTTGTCGAACAGGCCGGCGCGCAGGCCCAGCAGGGCTTCGCCCAGCGTCTGCAGTTCGGCGCTCTCGCGCTTGAGGTCGGTCTTGCTCGCCGCGTCGCTGCCTTTGAGCTCGCGCTTGAGCTCGAGATCGAGTTCGCTGCCTTCGGCGACAAAGGTGCCGCGGACGAAGTAGCCTTTCTTGGGTTTGCGGGGCATAGAGGCAATCGTTAAGCCGTAAGCCGTTCCGTCGAAAACGGAGGGCGCAAGTATCATAGCCGCCACATGAGCACCTCTTCCTCGCGCGCCGACTCCGGCTTCGCCTACAGCCGTTCCTTCTTCGAAAACCTGGTCGACTCGGCCCTGGCGCACGCCAGGAAGCTCGGCGCCACCGATGCCGGCGCGGAGGCGTCCGAGGGCTGCGGCCTCAGCGTCTCGGTGCGCAAGGGCGAGCTCGAGAACGTCGAGCGCAACCGCGACAAGTCGCTGGGCGTCACGGTCTACGTGGGCCACCGCCGCGGCAATGCCAGCACCTCCGACTTTTCCGAGGCGGCCATTGCCCAGACGGTCCAGGCCGCCTACGACATCGCGCGCTTCACGGCCGAGGACCCGGTCAGCGGCCTGCCCGACGAGGCCGACATCGCGACCGAGCAGCCCGACCTGGACCTGTTCCACCCCTGGGACATCACGAGCGAGCAGGCCGCCGCGCTGGCGCTGGAATGCGAGGCCGCGGCCCTGTCGACCGACAAGCGCATCACCAACAGCGAGGGCGCCGGCGTCTCGGCGCAACACAGCCACTTCTTCAGCGCCCACACGCGCGGCTTCCGCGGCGGCTATGCGAGCTCGCGCCATTCGGTCTCGGTGGCGCCCATCGCGGGCAAAGGCGACGACATGCAGCGCGACGCCTGGTACAGCTCGATGCGCTCGGCCGAGGAGCTCGCGAGCCCCAAGGCCGTCGGGCGCTATGCCGCCGAGCGGGCGCTGAGCCGCCTGAAGTCGCGCAAGATCAAGACCACCGAATGCCCGGTGCTGTTAGAGTCGCCGCTGGCCGCGGGACTGTTGGGCGCGCTGGTGCAGGCGACCAGCGGAGGTGCGCTCTACCGCAAGAGCACTTTCCTGCTCGACTCGCTGGGCAAGCCGGTGCTGCCCTCGCACATCGACGTGCTGGAAGACCCGCACATCCTGCGCGGCAAGGGCAGCTCGGCCTTCGACGATGAAGGCGTGGCCACCCGCAAGCGCAAGGTGGTCGACGGCGGCCGGCTCGAGGGCTACTTCCTGAGCACCTATTCGGCGCGCAAGCTGGGCATGAAGACCACCGGCAACGCCGGCGGCTCGCACAACCTCACGCTGAGCTCGCGCCGCACGAAGAAGGGCGACGACCTCGAGGCCATGCTCGCCAAGCTGGGCACCGGCCTGTTCGTCATCGAGCTGATGGGGCAGGGCGTCAACTACGTGACCGGCGACTATTCGCGCGGCGCCAGCGGCTTCTGGGTCGAGAACGGGAAGATCGCATTTCCGGTGCAGGAGATCACGATCGCCGGCAACCTGAAGAGCATGCTCATGGGCATCGACGCAGTTGGCGCCGATGTCTACAACTACGGCGCCAAGACCACCGGCTCGCTGCTGGTGAACCGGATGAAGGTCGCTGGCAGCTGATCGCTAGTCACGCCCGGCTTCGATGATCTTGCGCGCCAGCAGCGCGGGATCGGTGAAGCACAGCTCGTGGCTGCCGGGGCACTCGACCAGCCGGAACAGGCCCAGGCGCTCCGACAGGCGCGGATGCCAGGGCAGGCTGTGCGGCAGCGCGATGTCCTGCTGGCAGTTCAGGTAGGACTTGCCCACCGGGAGTTCCGCCAGTTCCGCGTTCAGGGCTGGAGGATCGGTGAAGGTCCGGTAGGGGTGCGGGTTGAGCAGCCCATAGGCGCGCTCGGCCGTGGCCAGGTCGGCGTCGTTGATGAAGACGTCGCGCCAGATCGGGAAGGGCAGCGTGATCGCGCCGTCGTTCTGCGCCGCGATACCGTCGAACATGGCCTTGTAGTGAGGCGGCACCAGGTCGACCAGGGATTGGCCGCGAAGCGGCACAAAAGCGTTCCAGTACACCAGCCGGCGCACACGTTCCGGCACCAGGCTCATCGCGCCCGAGATCACCATGCCGCCGTAGCTGTGGCCGACCAGGCGCACATCGCGCAGATTGCGCTCAGTGATGAAGTCGGCCAGCGACTGCACCGCGTCGGCCAGGCCGGTGGTCGCGCGCGAGTCGCCCGGCCGGTTGCCGGCCAGCGTGGGGCAGTGCACGGTGTGGCCCTGGGCCCGGATGGTCTCGGCCACGGGCTCCAGCAATTCGCCCGTGTGCCATGCGCCGTGAACGAGAACGTAGGTGTCCGCCATTTCAATCTCCTCGTGGTTGTAAGGGCTGCAAGGGAGCGGCGACGGAGCCTGGCCGCTGGCGGTGAGGGGCTCCATGCGCGTACTCCGGCCTGTGCGGCCGAGCGAACTATAGGGCGTGCCCGGTCGGCCGCCAACTATTGCGCGAGTGCGGCGCGTACCTTGTCGATGACGCGGACGTAGGGTGCTGTGAAGCCGTCGAGCGGCGCATCGGGCGCCAGCCAGCTGAAGCGGAAGACGAGCCCGTGTTCCTCGGGGCTGCCGCTGGCCGTGTGCTCGAAGTGTTCGGGCAGGGGCGCCTGCGCGCGCATCAGGAACAGGTGCCAGAGTTGGGAGGTCTTTTCCCGGTTGCCTTCTATGCCGGCCTCGCACTCGCGATCCAGCGTGCCCAGGGGCACCAGCTCGCCGTCGTAGACGATGCCCGATTCCTCCAGCAACTCGCGCCGGACTGCGTCCTCGGGCGATTCGCCGGGCTCGACGGTGCCCTTGGGCAACTGCATGCCGGCGTCGCCGGGGTGGAGGAACACCAGCAGCCGGTCCCGGTCGTCGACCAGGCAGGCGCAGGCCTTGAGCACCTGTTGCGCCGGCACGCTCAGCCGCCCGAAAGCGCGGCCTTGACCGCGGCGCTGACGAGGCCCATGTCGGCCTTGCCGGCCAACCGGGTCTTGACGGCACCCATCACCTTGCCCATATCGCCCGGGCCCTTGGCGCCGAGCTCGGCGACGATCGCCTTGACCTCGGCGGCGATCTCATCGGCGCCCATGCGCTGGGGCAGGTAGGCCTCCAGCACCTTGATTTCGGCAGCCTCCTTGTCGGCGAGGTCGGTGCGCCCGCCCTGGGTGAAGGCGGCGACCGAGTCCTTGCGCTGCTTCACCAGCTTGTCGACGATGGCGACGACCATCGCGTCGTCCAGCTCGATGCGCTCGTCGACTTCCTTCTGCTTGAGGGCAGCCAGCAGCAGGCGGATGGTGCCCAGGCGCTCCGAGTCCTTGGCGCGCATCGCGGTCTTCATGTCTTCGGTGATCTGGTCCTTGAGGCTCATGGCTTTGCTTTCGAGAGGGCGGAAAAGACAAGAGCCGCGGCAGGTTGTCCCTGGCGCGGCTCAGAACGGGCGTCGGTGTGGGCCGACGCGGCGGGTGCCAGCTTAGTACAGCTTCTTGGGCAGCTGCATGCTGCGCACGCGCTTGTAGTGGCGCTTGACGGCGGCGGCCTTCTTGCGCTTGCGCTCGGCGGTCGGCTTCTCGTAGAACTCGCGGGCGCGCAGGTCGGTCAGCAGGCCGAGCTTTTCGATGGTGCGCTTGAAGCGGCGAAGCGCGACGTCGAAGGGTTCGTTTTCTTTAACGCGGATGGTGGTCATTTAAAAATCGGTTGCTTGAATTTGGCCTGGGGAAGATCGGCCCCGGGCCGGGTTTCCTCAACACGAAAAGGGTGGGCCGTTGAGGGGTGGCCAAAGTTAGCCGGGCATTATAGCGTGATTGGCATTCGCTTCCAGTGCCTGCGCGCAGGCGTATGCGCTGGCCCAGGCCCACTGGAAGTTGTAGCCGCCCAGCCAGCCGGTGACGTCCACCACCTCGCCGATGAAATACAGGCCGGGCTGCTTCGATTCCATGGTCTGCGAGGACAGGTCCCGGGTGTCGACGCCGCCGGCCGTGACTTCCGCCTTCTTGTAGCCCTCGGTGCCGCTGGGCGTGATCTGCCAACGGGCGATGCGCTCGGCCAGCGCCGCGAGCGCCCGGTCGGCCGCTTCGTTGATCGGGCGCTGCAGCGCGGCGTCCTGCCCCACCCAAGCGTCGGCCAGCCGGGTCGGTACCAGGCCGGCGAGCTCGTTGGCGATGCGCTTGCGGGAGCGCTGCTTGGCTTCGGCCAGCGCGGCCTGCATGTTCACGCCCGGCGCGAAGTCGATGTCGAGCGGCGCACCGGGCTGCCAGTAGCTGGAGATCTGCAGCACCGCCGGGCCGGAGAGCCCGCGGTGGGTGAACAGCAGATCCTCGAGGAAGACCGTCCGCTCCTTCTTGCTGCCGGTCGCGATCTGCACCGGCAGGGCGAGGCCGGCCAGGTCGGCGTAGGGCGCCCAGGCCTCGCCGCCGAAGGTCAGGGGCACCAGGGCAGGGCGGGGCGTGACGACGCGCAGGCCGAAACGGGTGGCCAGCCGGTAGCCGAAGTCGGTGGCGCCGATTTGCGGAATGGACAGCCCACCGGTCGCCACCACCACCCGGGGGGCGTGCGCCTCGCCGCGGCTGGTCTGGAGCCGGTAGCCCTCGCCCGGCGTGAAGCCGATCTCGCCGACGCTGCAGGGCTGCCAGTGCGCCACGCCGCCGGCCGCGCATTCGGCCAGCAGCATGTCGATGATCTGCTGCGAGGCGCCGTCGCAGAAGAGCTGGCCCTTGTGCTTCTCGTGGTAGGCGATGCCGTGGCGCTGGACCAGGTCGATGAACTGCTGCGGCGTGTAGCGCGACAGGGCAGAGCGGCAGAAATGCGGGTTGCCGCCGATGAAGTGGCGCTGCGGCGCGCGCACGTCGAGGTCGCGGTTGGTGAAGTTCGCGCGGCCGCCGCCGGAGATGCGGATCTTTTCGCCGATGCGTTCGGCATGGTCGATCAGCAGCACCTTCAGGCCGCGCTGGCCGGCCAGCCCGGCGCAGAACAGGCCGGCCGCGCCGGCGCCGACGACGATGGCGTCGAATGCGCTCGCGGCCCCCATCAGCCCTTCCACAAGAACGGGAACTTCAGCTGCTTGAAGAAGCCGTTGGGCACGTAGTCGCCCACCACGCCGTAGCGCTCGGGCCAGAGCCGGGTGCTCTTCACCGCGGTGCCGAAGAGATAGTCGAGGAAGGCGTAGTGCGCGGCGTAGTTCTTGTCGATCGCCTCGTCGTCCTGGCTGTGGTGCCAGTGGTGGAAGTTGGGCGTGACGATCACGTAGCGCAGCGGCCCCAGGCGCACGCTCACGTTGGCATGGTTGAAGACGGCCTGGAAGCCCACCACCACGATGTACGCGTCGATCACTTCCTTGCTGAAGCCCAGCACGTAGATCGGCGCCAGCACCAGCGTGCGCGTAATCAGCAGCTCGAGGATGTGCTGGCGCGAGCCGGCCAGCCAGTCCATGCTCTTCACGCTGTGGTGCACCGCGTGCAGGCGCCACAGCAGCGGCACCTCGTGGTAGGCGCGGTGCGTCCAGTACTGCACCAGGTCGGCCACCAGGATGATCAGCAGCAGCCCGGCCCAGAAGGGCAGCCCCGCGATCCAGCCGCGCACGCCGTCGTTGGCGGCCCAGCCGAAGAGCTTGTGCACCAGCAAGTTGGTGGCCAGCAGCACGAAGCCCACGATCATGTGGTTGACCACGAAGTGGTGGAAGTCGGTCTGCCATTCGGCGCGGAACACCGGCTGTTCCTTGCGGTGCGCGAACAGCTTCTCGATGAAGATGAAGATCAGCGAGGAGCCCAGCAGGTCGAGGATGAACCAGTCCAGCCCGATGTAGGGCGTGTTGTCGGCGAAGTCGTTGACCGGCACCTTGTGCCCGCCCAGCAGCGCCGCGGCCGCCACCAGCAGGAAGGCGAAGGCCGAGAGCCAGCGCGAGCGGTTGAAGATGATGTTGACCAGCGCCATTCCGCCGGCGATGACCATGGCCGTGAGCAGCACGAGGCGCATCACGTCGACGTTGTAGCTGCGGCGCAGCTCGGGCGTGCTCAGGTACTGCGGGAAGTGGAAGACCAGCACGCCCAGGAAGCACAGGACGGCCAGCGAGAACGCGATCGTCCCGGTGACCAGGCCCCGGCCGCGTTGCAGCTCGCCGTGGCTCTCGACGAATTCGTTGAGTTTCTCGAGTTCCAGCATGCCCATCTCCGCCCGTTGTTCTTCAGGTCGAAGATTCTAGGTCGGCGGGCCCTGCAATCGGGCCGGCCGAATGGCCGATTCAGGTGCCGAAGCGCGTGGCCGGCAGGCCTGCCGTCGCCAGGCCGCGCAGCACATCGCCCACCACGATCACGGCCGGGCTGCCCAGCCCAGCGGCCACCACGTCACGCGGCAGGTGCGCCAGCGTGGTCGCGACATGGCGCTGCTGCGGCAGGCTGGCGTGCTGGATCACGGCCACGGGCGTTTCGCCGGGCAGACCGTGCAGCAGCTGTTCCTGGATATGGGCCACGCCCGAGACGCCCATGTAGATCACGAGCGTCAACCGTGCATCGCGCGCCGTGGCCGCCAGCTGGCGCCAGTCGGTGGGATGCTCGGCGGCCGCATGCCCGGTCTTGGCATGGCCCGTCACGAAGACGACGCCCTGCGCATGGTCGCGGTGCGTGAGCGGCACGCCCAGCGCGGTGACCGCAGCCAGGCCGGCCGTGATGCCGTTGAGCACCTTCACCTCGATGCCTTCCTCGCGCAGGTGCTCCACCTCCTCGCCGCCGCGGCCGAAGATGAAGGGGTCGCCGCCCTTGAGGCGCACCACCGTCTCGCCCTCGCGCACTGCGGTGATCATCAGCCGCTCGATGAACGCTTGCGGGGTGCTCTTGCAGCCGCCGCGCTTGCCCACGTGGATGATGCGGGCGCCGGGCTGCGCGTAGGCCGCGAGGATCTCCTCGCTCACCAGGTCGTCCACCAGCAGCACGGTGGCCGCCTGGATTGCCTTGACGGCCTTGATGGTCAGCAGCTCGGGGTCGCCCGGGCCGGCGCCGACCAGCGTGCAGCTGCCGTGAAGGGAAAGAAGGCTCATGCTTGCTCCATGTCGTGGCTCAGTTGCAGGACGTGGCGGACCTGCTGCGCGATGGCGTCCGGTACCGGCGCCTGGCCGGCCAGCACGCGGCGCGTGTAGTCGGCGGTTGTGTGGACATCGATGTCGGCCGGCAGGCCCGGCACCTCGGACAGCGTGCCGGGCTGCTGCGCCTGCAGCGCGATGCGTCGCCCCTTGACGAAGCCGTCGACCTGGCCGGTGCGGCGCGGATCGGCCACGCTCTCGCCTTCCAGGCCGCGCGAGAGCAGGGCGGTCGTGCCCATCAATTCGAAGGTGGCGGCCATCGATTCCGCATAGGCCGGATGCGTGTAGCTGCCGACCACCACGCAATCGCCTTCGCAGGGCTGCATCAGCTTCACCACGCTGTGCCCGGGATTGCGCAGGCCCACCACGCGGCGCACGTCGAGCAGGCGCTTGAGGCCGGGGCTGAGCAGCGCGGTCGGCGCGAACACCACCTCGCCGTCGGCGATGGGCCGGATGTGCTCGAGCGGCTGCACATCGAGCGCCGCGAGCACGTTGGACGACAGCACCCGCGTCGACTCGGTGGCCGCGCCGTGCACCAGCACCGGCAGCCCCTCGCGCGCCAGCAGCAGCGCGAGCAGCGGCGTCAGCACCGGCAGCCGGCGCGCGCCGTTGTAGCTGGGCAGCACCGCCAGCGGCCGGCCGGTGGCCGGGAAGCGCGCCAAGCGCGCGTGCGTGGCATCGAGAAAGCCCGCCATCTCCTCGGGCGTCTCGCCCTTGATGCGCATGGCCAGGCAGAAGGCGCCGGTCTCGAGGTCGGTGACGGTGCCGTCGAGCACCTGGCCGAACAGGTCGCAGGCCTGCGCGCGGTCCAGCGGCTTCGCGCCGCGCGCGCCGCGGCCGATTTCCTTGATGTAGTGGCTGATTCCCATGGGTGCCCGGATTGTCCCGCAAGGCTTATGCCGCACGGCGCGGTCGCTTATGCCCCGGCGTGCAGCAGGGGCGAGGGATGCGCCGTGCATCGCGGGCTTCATGGCGCGGTCGCCAGGGCGGGGCTCGCACGCACCATGCGCTTGAGCTCGGGCAGGCAGGAGCCGCAGTTGGTGCCGCACTTCAGCGCACCCTGCAGCGCGGCAAGGCGCTCGCCGTCCGTGCCTGGCGTGTCCGCCAGCCGCTCGGCAATCGCGGTCTGCGTGACGCCGAAGCAGCTGCACACGACCTTGCCGCGCGCCGAAACGCCGGCCGGGGCGGTCGAGCCCGGCTTCAGCAGCTGGCGACCGTAAGCCTGGGCGGGCAGGCGGTCCTGCAGCAGCGCCTTGATCCAGGCCTCGGCGCGGGTGTCGCCGGCCAGCAGGAAGGCTTCGAGGTGCGCGTCCTGGCCGTCGCGCACCAGCCGCGCCGCCCGCCGCTGGCCGTGCTTCCTGTCGGCGTAGCGCAGGCTGTCGGCGCCGTGCAGCGACAGCAGCTCCTCGATGCGGGCCAGCACCTCGTCCGGAGGCGCCTCGTAGGCGGCGCCGCGGAACAGCACGCCGGTGCGTTCCGCTGCGCCGCCTTCCAGGGCGCCGCCGGCGCCGAAGGGCACGCAGCTCGCGAACACGAAGGAGGGCATCAGCGCGCGCAAGGCCTCGTGAACGCGCAGGGCGGCATCGCCAGGCAGCCAGCCCACGGCCAGCAGGGTCCAGGGCAGTTCGGCCTTGAGGATCTTGACGGCCGCGTGCTTGAGCTCGGGCTGCTTCGAATCGGGGCAGAAGGCCGGCGTCGTGAGCGCGTTGACGCCCGCCAGCCGCTCGCCGGTGCTGGAGCGGCCGCTCAGGTATTCGCCGCCCCAATGCATGGCGATGAAGGCCTGGCTCAGGCCCACGTCGGTGCTGCCGGCCACCGGCAGCACGATGGAGCCGCGCCGCGACGTGACGTGCACCAGCTCGCCTTCGCGCAGCTGGCGGCGTGCCATGTCCTGCGGATGCATCTGCACCGAAGGCTCTGCCGCGTGGCCGAACAGCCGGCCCAACGTGCCGGTGCGGCTCATGCCGTGCCACTGGTCGCGCAGGCGCCCGGTGGTGAGCGAGAAGGGATGGCGAGCATCGCGCGGCTCGGCCACCGGCTTGTAGGCCACGTCGACGAAGCGGGCGCGGCCGTCGGGCGTGGGGAAGACGCCGTCTTCGTAGAGGCGCGCGCGGCCGGCGGATTCGCCCTCGCGCAGCGGCCATTGCTGCGGCGCGGCCTCCAGCATGGCGTAGCTCATGCCCGTGATGTCGAGGTCGCGGCCGCGGGTGGATTCGCGGTGCTCGTTCCACACCGATTCGGCGTCGGGATAGGGAAAGAGCGTGTCCGTGCGCCCGAGGCGCGCTTCGAGCCGGCGCGCAAAGTCGGCGGCGATCAGCCAGTCGTCACGCGTCTCGCCGGGGCGCGCCACGGCGTTGCGTACGCGCGAGACGCGGCGTTCGCTGTTGGTGACGGTGCCGTCCTTCTCGCCCCAGGTGGTGGCCGGCAGCAGCAGGTCGGCGTAGTCGCAGGTGGCAGTGGTCGAGAACGCTTCCTGCACCACCACGAACTCGCAGCGCTCGAGCGCGCGCCGCACGGTGGCCTGGTCCGGCATGGATTGCGCCGGATTGGTGCAAGCGATCCACAGCGCGCGGATCTCGCCGTCGGCCGCGGCCTGGAACATCTCGACCGCGGTCTTGCCTGGCTTCTCGGGCACTGCGGGAACGCCCCACAGGGCAGCCACCTCGGCGCGGTGCGCGGGGTTGGCGAGATCGCGGTGCGCCGACAGCAGGTTGGCCAGGCCACCCACTTCACGGCCACCCATCGCGTTGGGCTGGCCGGTCAGCGAGAAGGGGCCGGCGCCCGGCTTGCCGATCTGCCCGGTCGCCAGGTGCAGGTTGATCAGTGCCGCGTTCTTCGCAGTGCCCGAGCTCGACTGGTTCAGGCCCTGGCAATAGAGGCTCAGCGTGGCCGGCGAGGTGGCGAAGAGGCGCGCGGCCTCCAGCAGGTCGTCCTTGGAGATGCCGCAGACCTGCGCCACGCGCTCGGGCGTGCAGTCGCGCACGGTGCGCTTGAGCTCGTCGAAGCCGGTGGTGTGGGCCGCGATGTAGGCGGCATCGGTCCAGCCTTCCCACAGCATCAGGTGCAGCATGCCGTGGAACAGCATCACGTCGGTGCCGGGCTGCAGCGCGAGATGCAGGTCGGCGATCTCGCAGGTGTCGGTGCGGCGCGGATCGGCCACGACGATCTTCATCGCCGGGTTGGCCGCCTTCGCATCTTCGATGCGGCGGAACAGGATCGGATGCGCCCACGCCGTGTTGCTGCCGGTGATGAAGAGGCACTGCGCGTGCTGGAAGTCGTCGTAGCAGGCCGGCGGCGCGTCGGCGCCCAGCGTCTTCTTGTAGCCGGCCACCGCGCTGCTCATGCACAGGCGCGAGTTGGTATCGATGTTGTTGGTGCCGATCAGGCCCTTGGCGAGCTTGTTGAAGACGTAGTAGTCCTCGGTCAGCAGCTGGCCGGAGACGTAGAAGCCGACGGCGTCGGGGCCGTGCTCGCGGATGACCTGGGCGAACTTGTCGGCGGCGGTGTCGAGGGCTGCATCCCAGCCGATGGCTTGCGGCGTTGCGCCGCGCTCGGCGCGCCGCATAGGCTGCAACAGGCGCGTCTGCCGCGTGACCGCCGCGCTAGCCGTCAGGTGCAGGGTCGACCCCTTGGTGCACAGGCGGCCGAAGTTCGCCGGGTGGTCGGGGTCGCCGCGCACGCCGGTGATCTGCGCGCCATCGGACTCGATGATCACGCCGCAGCCCACGCCGCAGTAGGGGCAGGTGGAGCGGGTTTCGTTCATGGGTCGTACGCCTTGCCGCGCCTACATGCCGTGGGGTGCCTGCACATCGAAGCTCTCGTCGCCGAGCTTGCCGGCCGTCGCAGCGCCGGGGCCCGCGCGAGGCGGAGAGAGGTCGAGCGCCAGCGTTGTCAGCTCGCGTGCGTCCAGCATGACCTGCTCGCCTTCGACCTTGCACGCGAAGCGCGGCGTGCAGCCCTCGTCGGGCGACTTCGCGCAGCCGTCGTCCAGGCCGATCGCCCAGTTGTGCAGCGGGCAGGCCACGCTGGTGCCGAACACGATGCCCTGCGACAGCGGCCCGCCCTTGTGCGGGCAGCGGTCGAGCAGGGCGAAGACCTGGTTCTCGGCGTTGCGGAACACCGCCACGTCCATGCCCGCCGGCCGGGCCACGCGTCGTGCGCCGAGCACGGGGATGTCGTCGACGCGGCAGATGGCTTTCCATTCGCTCATGGGGATCTCTCTAGGTTTTGAGGTTGGAGTACAGGCCGGTGATGCGATCCATGATCGTCAGCAGGTTCTCGCTGGTGACGAACACGTCGGACATGAGCTTGGGCGATGCGCCATCGCCCTCCATGCGCTGAAGGCCGTGGTTGAAAAACACCCACTGCGCGTCGGCGAGCGCCAGCTCTTCCTTGATCTGCGCGGTGGCCTCGGGCGCAGTGCGCAAGGTTTCCAGCGCAGCCACGAACTCCGTGCGCGCCTTGCCGATCTCGGCCGCGCCGCCGCTCGGGTCGATCTGCAGGGCATTGGCCAGGTAGAACTTCGCCATGCGCTGCGACAGCATGCGCTGGCGGCCGGCGATGTTGACCAGCTTGCCCACCGACTTGCCCGAGGCCGCTTCGTACTGCGTCGTGCCCTGGTGCGCCAGACCGAGCACGGCGGCGTCCAGCTTGACGATC
Organism: Variovorax sp. WS11; assembly: GCF_010499245.1. Classification (GTDB taxonomy): domain Bacteria; phylum Pseudomonadota; class Gammaproteobacteria; order Burkholderiales; family Burkholderiaceae_C; genus Variovorax. The sequence continues at coordinate 62,940 of NZ_JAAGOW010000002.1, read as the reverse complement.
CTTGCCGCCCCGTTCCTGCTCGGCGCGGGGCCACTCAGTTCTTTCTTGAAGTCGCTCCAGGCAGTATCCAGCGCGTCGTAGGTGCCGCGGATGGCGGGGGTGGGCGCGAAGGTCTTGAGCTCCACCAATTGGCGGTCGAACAGGGCGATGGAGCGCTCCAGCACCTGCTGGGCGTTGCGCGTCTCCACGTTTTGCACAAGCGCCAGGTAGGCCTTGCTCGCGCGCTGCGACAGCATGCGCTGGCGCCCGGCCTTGTTGATGGCGTCGTTGAGATCGGCCACCTGGGCGCGTGCACCCAGGCCGACCAGGGCGGTAGAGGCGATGAAGAGGCGTCTTTTCAAACCGTTTCTCCGATTCGCCGTCTTCACGCCGTCAGCGGCGTGAACTGCCGCACGTCGACCGAGGCCTGGCTCGACTCGAACCACGGATCGGGCTCGCCGTCCAGCGCGAACTGCAGGCGCTCCCACAAGGCCTTGCGGCCTTCGGCGTCCTCGAGGATCTTCTTCTTCACGTAGTCGAGGCCCACGCGGCCGATGTAGTGCACCGTGCGCTCGAGGTACCAGCCCTCCTCGCGGTAGAGCTGCAGGAAGGCGCCCGAATACTCCATCACCTCTTCGGCGGTCTTGGCCTTGAACAGGAACTGCGCCACCTCGGTCTTGATGCCGCCGTTGCCGCCCACGTAGATCTCCCAGCCCGAGTCCACTCCGATCACGCCCACGTCTTTGATGCCGGCCTCGGCGCAGTTGCGCGGGCAGCCCGAGACGGCGAGCTTGACCTTGTGCGGCGAGTACATGGCCCACAGCGCGCGCTCCAGGTCCTTGCCCATCTGGGTCGAGTCCTGGGTGCCGAAGCGGCACCACTCGCTGCCCACGCAGGTCTTCACCGTGCGCAGCGACTTGGCGTAGGCAAAGCCCGAGGGCATGCCGATGTCCTTCCAGACGTTGGCCAGGTCTTCCTTCTTCACGCCCAGCAGGTCGATGCGCTGGCCGCCGGTGACCTTGACGGTCGGGATCTTGTACTTGTCGGCCGCGTCGGCGATGCGCCGCAGCTCGTCCGGCGTGGTGTGGCCGCCCCACATGCGCGGGATCACCGAATAGGTGCCGTCCTTCTGGATGTTGGCGTGGCTGCGCTCGTTGATGAAGCGGCTCTGCGGATCGTCCTTGGCCTCCTTGGGCCAGGTCGAGATCAGGTAGTAGTTGATGGCCGGCCGGCAGGTGGAGCAGCCGTTGGGCGTGCGCCAGCCCATGCCGCGGTAGACCTCCGCGTGGCCGAGCCAGTGCTCCTTGCGGATCGCGTCGCGCACGTCCTGGTGGCTGGCATCGGTGCAGCCGCAGATGGCCTTCTTCTTCGGCGTGGCCGAGTAGTCGCCGCCGGCGGTGAACATCAGGATCTGCTCCACCAGGCCGGTGCAGGAGCCGCAGGAGGCGCTGGCCTTGGTGTGCTTCTTGACCTCTTCCAGCGTGAACAGGCCCTTGTCCTTGATCGCCTTGCAGATGGTGCCCTTGTTGACGCCGTTGCAGCCGCAGACCTCGGCGTCGTCGGGCATCGAGGCGGCCTTGTTGTGGCCCTCGTGGCCGGTGTCACCGATGTTCGACTCGCCGAACATCAGCTTGTCGCGGATGTCGTGCACGCTGCGGCCGTCGCGCAGCAGCTTGAAGTACCAGCTGCCGTCCACCGTGTCGCCGTAGAGGCAGGCGCCGACCAGCTTGTCGTCCTTGATCACCAGCTTCTTGTAGACGCCGCCGAAGGGATCGCTCATCACGATCTCCTCGCAGCCCTCGCCGCCCATGAAGTCGCCGGCGGAGAACAGATCGATGCCCGTCACCTTCAGCTTGGTGGATGTGAGCGAGCCCGAGTAGCGGCCGATGCCGAAGTGCGCCAGGTGGTTGGCCGCCACCTTGGCCTGCTCGAACAGCGGCGCGACCAGGCCGTAGGCGATGCCGCGGTGCGCGGCGCATTCGCCCACCGAGTAGATGCGTGCGTCGGTCACGGTCTGCATGGTGTCGTTGACCACAATGCCGCGGTCGCAGTGCAGCCGCATCTTCTGTGCCAGGTCCACGTTGGGGCGGATGCCCACGGCCATCACCACCAGGTCGGCCGCGACTTCGGTGCCGTCCTTGAAGCGGATGGCCTTCACGCGGCCATCTTCGCTGCCCACCAGCTCCTGCGTCTGCGCGCCGATCAGGAACTTCAGGCCGCGGTCCTCCAGCGACTTCTGCAGCAGCTTGCCCGCCACGTCGTCGAGCTGGCGCTCCATCAGCCAGGGCATGACGTGCACCACCGTGACGTTCATGCCGCGCAGCATCAAGCCGTTGGCGGCTTCCAGGCCCAGCAGGCCGCCGCCGATGACGACTGCGTTCTTGTGCGTCTTCGCGGTTTCGATCATGTAGTCGGTGTCGGCGATGTCGCGGTAGGCGATCACGCCCTTCAGGTCCTTGCCGGGCACCGGCAGGATGAAGGGATTGGAGCCGGTGCACATCAGCAGCCGGTCGTACTCGGCCTCGGTGCCGTCCTCGGCACGCACGATGCGCTTGACGCGGTCGACCTCCACCACCTTCTTGCCGGCGTGCAGGGTGATGTTGTTCTCGGCGTACCACTCCCAGCTGTTGAGAATGATCTCGTCCACCGTCTGCTCGCCGGCCAGCACCGGCGACAGCAGGATGCGGTTGTAGTTGGGATGCGGCTCGGCACCGAAGACGGTGACGTCGTAGAGCTCGGGCTCGATCTTGAGCAGCTCCTCGATCGTGCGCACGCCGGCCATGCCGTTGCCGACCATCACGAGTTTCATCTTCTTCATGGGGTGGACCTTTCTGGACTCAAGCAAATTGGGTGGCCATGGCTTGCGTAGACAATCGCGCGCCATGAGCTTCGAGGTTGAAATCGGCTACAGCAGCCATCGCGGGCCGCGCCCGCAGAACGAGGACTTCGCCGGCGCGGTGCATGCGCCGCGCGGGGAGGAGTCGCGCGGCCTGATCGCGGCGATCGCCGACGGCGTCTCGTCCGGCGGCCACGGGCTGGAGGCGGCGCAGACCACCGTGATCGGCTTGCTGGGCGACTACTTCGCCACGCCCGACACCTGGGAGCCGACGGTGGCCATGGACCGGCTGATCGCCGCCCAGAACGCCTGGCTGGCCGACCACAACCGGCGCCGCCGCCACGACGGCGCCATGACCACGCTCACGGCGCTGGCCCTGCACGGCCAGAGCTACACGCTGGCCCACGTGGGCGACACGCGCGCCTGGCGCGTGCGCAAGGGCGAGGGCGCGGCCACGCCGCTGACCGTCGACCACGCGCTGGACCATCCGGACCTGCGCAGCCGCCTGACGCGCGCCGTGGGGCTGGACGACCATGTGCGCGTCGACTACCTGCAGGGCGAGCTGCGCGTAGGCGACTGCTTCGTGCTCAGCACCGACGGGGTGCATGGCGTGCTGAAGCCCGCGCGCGTGGCCGAGATCGCGCTGGCCACCAGCGCGCAGCAGGCCAGCGATGCCCTGGTCGACGCCGCGATCGCCGCGGGCACCCGCGACAACGCCACGGCCCTGGTCATCCGCGTGCTGGGCCTGGACGCGCGCCAGCTGCACGACGAGCTGGGCGATGCGCGGCGGCTGGCGCCGCCCGTCGCGCTGAAAGTGGGCGATGTGCTGGACGGCTACGCGATCACCGCGCTGGTCGCCGACACCGGCGTGCATCGCCTCTACCAGGCCCGCGATGCGCAGACCCGCGCGCTGGTGGCGATCAAGACCCTGCACCCCTCGCGCGCCAGCGACCCCGAAGAACGCGCCATGCTCGCCCACGAGGCCTGGCTGGGCTTGCGGGTGGGCGCCCGCGGCGAGCCTGGCTTCGTGCGCGTGCACGAGCGCGGCGACGACGCCAGCGCGCTCTACACCGTGTTCGACTGGCATGGCGGTCGCACCATCGAGCAGATGCTGCGCGCGGGCGCCCGCCCGAGCGTCGCGCAGGTGGTCGAGGCCGCGACGCAGATCTGCAAGGCGCTCGGCCGGCTGCACCGCCATGGCGTGGTGCACCGGGACATCAAGCCCGGCAACCTGCACCTGGGCGAGGACGGGCACTGGCGCATCCTCGACCTGGGCGTGGCGCTGTCCGGCCGCGAAGGCGCGGCACAGCGCGAGCTGCATGCGGGCACGCCCAGCTTCATGAACCCGGAACAATGGGAGGGCGCCTTGCCCGATGCCGGCAGCGACCTGTTCGCGCTGGGCGTGGTGCTGTACCAGTGGCTGTGCGGGCGCTTGCCCTACGGCGAGATCGAGCCCTACCAGGGCGCGCGCTACCGGCGCGATCCGGCCGCCCTGTCGCGCATCCGGCCCGACGTGCCGATGTGGCTCGACCACTTGGTGCGCAAGGCGGTGGCGCGCGATCAGCGGCAGCGCTTCGAGACCGCCGAGGAGATGCTGCTCGCGCTGGAGCGCGGCGCCGCCCGCCCGGTCGGCGCGCCGGCCGCCACGCCGCTCGCGCGGCGCGATCCGGCCTTGCTGTGGAAGCTCGGGCTGGCCGCGTCGCTGCTCTTCAACGCGCTGCTCGTCTACTGGCTTCTGTTCCTGCCGCGCTGAGCGCGAGAGGGGGAAGGGGCGGCGCATGGTCACTACCGTCCGGCGCTGCGGCGCATGGGGCGCACCGGTCGATCGGCCTCGTGGTTCGCGGCGTGCGGCGCAGTGCGCGCGCGGCCGCCTTTTTCTGCCCAGGTGCGGGTCCAGCGGATCTGCATGAACCGCATCACGCCCAGCATCACCAGGGCGAGCACCGCGAACAGCACGAAGCCCCAGGTGTAGCTGCCGAGGTACTGCTTCGACAGGCCCATCGCATTGGGCACCAGGCCGCCGCCCAGGGCGCCGATCTCGCCGATCATCGAGCCGGCTACCGCCGTGGTGGTGGGCCAGCGCAGCGGCACCAGCTGGAACAGTGCGCCGTTGCCCGCGCCCAGCGCAGCGAAGCAGACGATCAGCAGCAGCGTGGTCAGCGCCAGCGAGCTCGACGTGAAGCCGATGAGCGCCAGCGTGACGGCCGACACCACCAGCACCAGCGTCAGCGTGTTGACGCCGCCCCAGCGGTCGGAGATCCATCCGCCCATCACGCGCACCGCGGCGCCCATGAAGGCCGCCAGCATCGTCAGCTGCCCCGCTTGCACCTTGCTCACGCCGAACTGATCGTAGTAGTAGGAGGGCAGGAAGGTGATGAGGCCGATGAAGCCGCCGAAGGTGATGCCGTAGATCAGGCTGAAGGCCCAGCCGTCCTTCTCGAACAGGCAGGCCATGTGCTCGCGCAGGCTGGCGTGGCTGTCGACGTCCGGCGGCTCCTGCGCGAAGAGCGCCATCACCGCCATCGGGACCAGAATGGCTACCGCCGCCACGCCGTAGACGGCCTGCCAGCCGAGCCACTGCGCCAGCGGCGGTGCGACCAGCACCGACAGCGCCGTGCCCACGTTGCCCGCGCCCACCAGGCCCATCGCCAGGCCCTTGTTCTGCGGCGGGAAGGAGCCCGAGCCCAGCGACAGGGCCACGCCGAAGCTGGCGCCCGCGATGCCCAGCAGCACGCCCATCGCCAGCAGGTCGTTGAAGCTGTGCACCATGAAGAAGCCGAACAGCATCGCCACCGCGATCAGGCCCATTTCCACCAGCGTGGCGTTCTTGCGGCCGATGTACTGCGACAGGATGCCGAGCGGGAAGCGCATCAGCGCGCCCGCGATGATCGGGATCGACAACATCAGGCCCTTCTGCGCGGGGGTGAGCTGGAAGGTCTCGCTGATGAAAGGCGCCATCGCGCCGTTCAGCACCCAGATGCAGCACGAGAACATGAAGTAGAAAAATGCCGCGAAGAGGGTGGGTGCGTGCCCGGAGCGCAGGAAGGACTTGAAGCTGGACATGGCGTTGGCGGTGGCGATGGCTATGCGAAAAGCATCCGCGCAACCGTGGCGCGGCTGCGTGGATGGGCGATGAAAGGGGGGTGTCCCGCCGGGCTGCGGCGGGATGGACTGGCGGTGAGCGGCTCCCTGCCGGGATCCGGGTCGGCGCGCTGGCCGAGGACTTCACCAAAGCGGTGCTTCGTTACACCACGCCCTCTGACACGCAAGACGCGTGCCTGCCACCCACCCAGCGCTTCGCCTATGCTCCGAGCGCCTGAGGCCAACCTCCCATGAACCGACTCCTGCTCGTCCTGCCCGATCCCGTTGCCGATGCGCCGTCCAAAGCACTGCGCCAGATCCTGGCGGACGCGGATGCGGCGGCCATCGGATGGGCCACCTGCGACACGATGGTGCAGGAGGCTGCCTTGCTCGCGCCGCAGCAGGTGCTGGTTCACGAGCCGGCATCGATCCCCGGGCTGCAGGCCGCGCTGCAGGCCTGGGCCGGCGCGCCGCCGCTGCCGGTCGTCGTGGTCAGCGAGCCGCTGCCGCCGCAGGTGCATGAAGAACTCGTCGGGTTGGGCGTGCAGGCCTGGTCGTGCGCTGACACCCTGGATGCGTCGACCCTGCGCGCCGTGCTCGCGTGTGCGCAGGCGCGCTGGCAGCGCGAGGCGGCGCTGCGCGACACACTGGCGCGCTCGCTCGCACACCTCGACGAGCGCAAGTGGGTGGACCGCGCCAAGGGGCTTCTGATGACGGCGCGCGGCATCGGCGAGGACGCCGCCTTCGGGCTGCTGCGCGGCGCGGCGATGCATGCCAACCTGCGCGTCGGCGAGCTCTCGCGCTCGGTGGTCGAGGCCGCGCAGTGGGCCGAGGCCATCAACCGCGCCGGCCAGCTGCGCATGCTCTCGCAGCGGCTGGTGCGCCTGGCGGCGCAGGCGCTCGCGGGCGTGGATGCGCGCCGCAGCCGCACGCTGCGCACCGAGTCGGTCGAACGGGTCAAGGACAACCTCGCTCATCTCGCCGGCCTCCCGCTGGACGCGACCAGCATGCAGGCGTTGGGTGCGGTGCGCTCGGCGTGGGAGGCCCTGGACGCGGCACTGGCAGCGCGGCCCGGACCTGCGGCGCTGACCGACATCGATGCCAGTGCCGAGGCCTTGCTGAACGCTGCCGAGGCGCTCACGGACGTGCTGGAGTCCTCGGCCGGCCGGCGGGCGCTGCGCATCGTCAATCTCTGCGGCCGGCAGCGCATGCGGGCGCAGCGCCTGGCCAAGGACGCGCTGCTTGCCTCGATGCTGCCGGAGGGGGCGTGGAGCGCCCAGCTGGCATCGACGATGGACGCCTTCGAAGCCTCGCTGCTGGAGCTGGAACGCGCGCCGCTGAGCTCGCCCGAGATCCGCGCCGCGCTCAGCGGCGCGCGCGACGAGTGGCTGCGGCTGGTGCGCGGCGTGCGCCAGGCCGACCGGGCCGAGGGCCGCGCCGACCTGGTGCGCGCCACGGAGGTGCTCGCCGATACCTTCGACCGGCTCACCGCCTCGTACGAACACAGTCTGCAGGTCATCATGTCCTGAGCCGGTGTTCGGCGGTGCGGGTCAGGCCGCGGCCTTCTCCACGTGCGCTTGCCGCGTGTAGAGGAAGTCGATCACGGCCTTGCGGGCGTGGACGTAGACCGGGTCTTCCGCCAGCTCGACGCGGTTGCGCGGGCGCGGCAGGTCGACCGCCAGCACCTCGCCGATGGTGGCGGCCGGGCCGTTGGTGAGCATGACGATGCGGTCGGACAGCAGCACCGCCTCGTCGACGTCGTGCGTGACCATCACGACCGTGCTGTGCGTCTTCTGCACGATGGCCAGCAGCTCGTCCTGCAGCTTGGCGCGGGTGAGCGCGTCGAGGGCGCCGAAGGGCTCGTCCATCAGCAGCACCTTGGGTTCCATCGACAGGGCGCGGGCGATGCCCACGCGCTGCTTCATGCCGCCCGAGATCTCGCCGGGGCGCTTTTGCGCGGCAGGCGTGAGGCCGACCAGCGCCAGCGCCGCTTCGGTGCGCGCCTTGAGCTGCGCCCGGTTCTCGGTGGCCGCGAACACGCGCTCCACCGCGAGGTAGACGTTCTCGTAGCAGCTGAGCCAGGGCAGCAGGGAGTGGTTCTGGAACACCACGGCGCGCTCCGGGCCCGGGCCCTTGATTTCGCGGTTGGCGCAGAGCAGCGCACCTTGCGTGGGCGTGGCCAGCCCGGCGATCAGGTTCAGCAGCGTGGACTTGCCGCAGCCCGAGTGCCCGATCAGCGTGATGAACTCGCCCTTGGCGACGTGCAGGTCGATGTCGCGCAGCGCCAGGAAGCTGCCCTTGGGCGTCTTGAAGCGCTGCTCCACGCCCTCGATCTGGATGAACTTCGAATCGCTCATGCTTTCACCTCTTCGAACGTGAATGCCGTGGCGATCCGGATCAGGGCGAACTCGAGCACCAGCCCGACGATGCCGATCACGAAGATCGCGATGATGATGTTGGCGACGTTGAGGTTGTTCCATTCGTCCCAGACCCAGAAGCCGATGCCGACGCCGCCGGTCAGCATCTCGGCGGCGACGATCACCAGCCAGGCGGTGCCGACCGCCAGGCGCACGCCGGTGAGCATGTAGGGCAGCACGGCGGGGAACAGGATCTTGGTGAGGATCTTCCACTCGGAGAGATTGAGCACGCGCGCCACGTTCATGTAGTCGCTGGGCACGCGCTGCACGCCTACCGCGGTGTTGATGATCATGGGCCAGATCGAGCAGATGAAGATGGTCCAGATGGCGGCCGGGTTGGCGCCCTTGAAGACCAGCAGGCCGATCGGCAGCCAGGCCAGCGGCGAGACCGGACGCAGCAGGCTGATCAGCGGGTTGAACATGCGCGCGAGGAAGCTGAAGCGGCCGATCGCGAAGCCCGCCGGGATGCCGACCGCCGCCGCCAGCCCAAAGCCCAGCGCCACGCGCTGCAGCGAGGAGAGCACGTTCCAGCCCACGCCCTGGTCGTTGGGGCCCTTGCTGTAGAAAGGGTCGCTGAACACGGTCAGCGCCTGTTGCCAGACGGTGCCCGGCGACGGAAAGCCGTTGGTGCTTTTCAGCGCGACCAGTTCCCAGACCAGGACCAGGAGCCCGAAGCCCAGAATCGGCGGCAGCACGCGCAGCCAGATCCAGCTGAAGTCGCGCGGCGTGCGCGGGGTGCGCTCGGGCGCCTCCTGCACGGGCGCCACCGCGGCCAATGGCGCGGAGGCGATGCTCTTGGAGATCGCGGGGGCGGCGACATGCCCGGCGGCGGCTTCGAGCGGCGAGTGAAAGACGGCACTGACCATGGCTTGCTCCTCAGACGTGCAGCTTGAAGGAATCGGCGTACTGCTTCGGGTTCTTCCCGTCCCACACCGCGCCGTCGATCAGCTTGCTGGTGCGCATCGCGTCCTTGGGCACGGAGGTCTTGGTGGCCGCCGCGGCCTGCTTGTAGATGTCGATGCGGTTGATCTCGGTGGCGACCTTGAGGTAGTCGGGGTGCTCCTTCAGCAGGCCCCAGCGCTTGTGCTGCGTGAGGAACCACATGCCGTCGGACAGGTAGGGGAAGCTCACCGCGCCGTCGTTGTAGAACTTCATGTGGTTGGGGTCGTCCCAGTTCTTGCCGAGGCCGTTGGTGTAGCGGCCCAGGATGCGCTGGTTGATGGCGTCCACGCTGGTGTTGACGTAGCTCTTGTCGGCGATGGTCTCGGCCATCTTGTTCTTGTTCTGCAGGCCGGTGTCGATCCATTTGCCGGCCTCCAGGATCGCGGCCGTCACCGCACGTGCGGTGTTGGGGTACTTCTTGACGAAGTCAGAGGTGGTGCCCAGCACTTTCTCCGGATGGTCCTTCCAGATGTCCTGCGTGGTCACAGCGGTGATGCCGATGCCGTCCATGATGGCGCGCTGGCCCCAAGGCTCGCCGACGCAGTAGCCGTCCATGTTGCCCACACGCATGTTGGCCACCATCTGGGGCGGGGGCACCACGATGTTCTTCACGTCCTTGAAGGGGTCGATGCCCGCCGAGGCCAGCCAGTAGTAAAGCCACATGGCGTGGGTGCCGGTCGGGAAGGTCTGGGCGAAGGTGTATTCGCGCTTTTCGGTGGCAATCAGCTTGGCCAGCGAGGCGCCGTCGACCGCACCCTTGTCGGCCAGCTTCTTCGACAGCGTGATCGCCTGGCCGTTGTTGTTGAGGGTCATCAGCACGGCCATGTCCTTCTTGGGGCCGCTGATGCCGAGGTGCACGCCGTAGATCAGGCCGTAGAGCACATGGGCCATGTCGAGTTCGCCGTTGACCAGCTTGTCGCGCACGCCGGCCCAGCTGGCTTCCTTGCTGGGCACGATCTTCACGCCGTACTTCTTGTCGATGCCCAGCACCGAGGCCATTACCACGCTGGCGCAGTCGGTGAGCGGGATGAAACCGATCTTGACCTCCTCCTTCTCGGGCTTGTCGGAGCCTTGGGCCCAGACGGCAGCGCGCAGGGCGGGGTCGAGCCCGACGGCGCCAACGGCGGCAGCCTGCAGGATGCGGCGGCGGCTCAGTTTCGGTTTCAGCAGATCGTTCATGGGGCGCACTCCGAAGGTGAAAGACGAGAAGGCAAAAAACAAAAAGGCGTCCACACCACGCAGGAGCCGCTCGTGAACGAGCCCTTGCGGGATGGGGACGCCTTTGTCCGGTTGTGGTGGCCCGCACCCGCCGTTGGATGCCGCCTGCCTGAAGACCCTTGCGGGCCTATGCAAGCTCTTCAAAGCAAGGCGCGTGCCAGTGAGGTTGCGCCTCGGGTTGCTATCGAATCGGTAGCGCGAGAAGCTCAGCTGGAAAGGCGCGCGCGGTTGTCTCTTCCCGATCTCCGTTTGGCACCCTTGTTGTGCAGCGCACCAATTCAGACCGGGATGCTCAGCGCACGGGATCGCCAGGCAGGTACTCGGCCATCGAGAGCACCGATTCGGCCACCTCGACCAGCCGGCGGCCCTGGCTCATCGCGGTCCGGCGCAGCATCTTGTGGGCTTCCTCCTCGCTGAGCCGGCGGTGCGCCATCAAGAGGCCCTTGGCGCGCTCCACCAGCTTGCGCTCGTTGAGCGCGGCGCGCACGGTCTCGAGTTCGTCGCTCATGGCCTGCAGGCGGTGCGACTGTTCCTGCACCATCTCCAGCACCGAGCGTTCCAGCTGGCGTCCGATGGGCGCGGCCGCCGACAGGGCGCGCGGCGGGCTGCCCTCTGTGTCGGCCGGAGGCAGCTCATCGAAGAATGCGGCAACTGCCTCGCCGGGCTCGACCGCCAGCTCGGCGAGCAGCGCTTCATGGGCGTGCAGCTCCGCCCGGGCGCGCGCCGTCTTCTGTTCGCAGAGCAGGCGCAGGTCGGCGGCCAGGCGCTCCTCGATGGCCTGCATCGCATCGATGCGGCGGCTGCAGCAGTCGAACCAGACCTGGCTTAGCTCGGCGTCCAGGCTCACGCCCGTCGGCGCCGCGCAGGCGATGCGCCGCAGGCGTTCCTGCTCGGCCAGCTGCGGGGCGGATTGGCTGGTGCGCCAGAGCTCCCCCAGCGCCGGGCCCGAGAAATCGGCGAAGACCTGGAAGCAGCGCTCCTGCGACTCGATCAGGTGCAACCATTGCTGCTGGCGCGCGCCGTCGTTGCGGCCGGAGGCGAAGGCCGCGGCGCCGCAGGCGCGTTCCTGGCCCGCGAATTCCTTGCCCTGCATGAAATTGAACATGGCCACCAGGAGGCGCGAGATCTCCGGGTCGGTAGCACCGTCCGCGGCCTCGAACACCACGGCCAGCAGGCCGGCGACCAACTTGACGAAGGCGGCCGTGGCGTCGGCGGCCGACAGCTCCATTGCGCCGATGCGGCGGCGCAGCTCGGGCAGCGCATCCAGGCCGGGCAGGACCCAGGCGATGCGGCTGAAGAGGCGCGCGCCGTTGCCGATGCGCACCGCCTCGGTGTCGAGCCGGTCGAAGGTGTTGCGCACGGCTTCTTCCGCACGCAGGCAGACAGCCATCTGCGCTTCACGCTGCGCCACGAAGCGCCGCCCGCCCGAGGCCAGCAGCACGTTCGAGAGGCCACGCTCGCGCTGCAGCGCATGGACCAGGCGGCCGATGGTGCCGACGAGCGCGCTGGTGCGCGCGAGCTGATCGAGTTCGTCGATCTCGCAACGCAGCGCGGCGATCAGAAAACTCAGTCCGGACTTCATCGTGGTGTGGGGCGGGGCGGGGCGGCGGGCCGGTGGCCCATCCTAAGGACATGCAGCAACAATCGTGCCCCGGCAGATCCGGGCCCCTACACTCGTCGCATGTTTGTATTGGGAATCGAATCGTCCTGCGACGAGACCGGCGTGGCCTTGGTCGAGTCGGGCGCCAGCGGCCTGCCGCGCCTGGCGGCCCATGCGCTGCACAGCCAGATCGCGATGCACCAGGCCTACGGCGGCGTGGTGCCGGAGCTGGCGAGCCGCGACCACATCCGGCGCGTGCTGCCGCTGGCCCAGCAGGTACTTTCGGAGGCCGGCCACGGGCTGGCCGATATCGACGTCGTCGCCTACACGCGCGGGCCAGGGCTGGCCGGTGCGCTGCTGGTGGGCGCGGGCGTGGCCTGCGCCCTGGGGGCTGCCCTGGGCAAGCCGGTGTTGGGCGTGCATCACCTCGAGGGCCATCTGCTGTCGCCCTTCCTCAGCGCCGATCCACCGGAATTTCCCTTCGTGGCGCTGCTCGTGTCCGGCGGCCACACGCAGCTGATGCGGGTGGATGGGGTAGGGCGCTACGAGTTGCTGGGCGAGACCATCGACGACGCGGCCGGCGAAGCCTTCGACAAGAGCGCCAAGCTGATGGGCCTGCCCTATCCCGGCGGCCCGTGGCTCGCGAAGCTGGCGGAGCAGGGCGATGCCGGGGCCTTCAAGCTCCCGAGGCCGCTGCTGCACAGCGGCGACCTCGACTTCTCCTTTGCGGGGCTCAAGACGGCGGTGCTGACCCAGGCCCGCAAGCTCGGCGATGAGCTGGAGTCGCGCAAGGCCGACCTCGCGGCCTCGACCCAGGCCGCGATCGTCGACGTGCTGCTGAAGAAATCGATGGCGGCCCTCGCACAGAGCGGCCTGAAGCGCCTGGTGGTCGCCGGCGGCGTGGGCGCCAATCGCGAGCTGCGTCAGCAACTGGATGCGGCCTGCGCCAAGCGCGGGGTGCGGGTGCACTACCCCGAACTGCACCTGTGTACCGACAACGGCGCGATGATCGCAATGGCCGCCGCGATGCGGCTGCAGTCCGGCCTGCAGGCCGCGACGGATCGCTACGCCTTCGACGTCAAGCCGCGATGGCCACTGGCGTCGCTGGGTGCGCCGGAGCCGCAGTTCGGGTAGGCACGCTCCTGCGGGCGCTGCGCGCGGGCAGCGGCAGCACGTCGAGCATCTTGCGCCAGAGCTGCGACCACTGCGGCCAGTCGTGGCCGCCTTCGGTGGTGAAGACGCGGCCGGCCGGCAGCGCCTCGGCCAGCAGGCGGTGGTTGGACGCGAAGCGGTCGGCCAGCCCGAAGCCCAGGTACAGCGGCGGCAGTTCCGTGGCCGGCTTGGCGGCGGCGTACTGCTGCAGCCAAGGCCAGAGCTTGCGATCGACCTCCTGGTCCGGCGGCGGGCCTTCAGGCGCCTTCCAGGCGCGCAGGCCGCCGGCCTTGTGGATCTCGGCGCCGAGCGGGCGGCGTCCCAGATAGGGCGCCAGCGCCACGATGCCGTCGACGGCGCCGGGCTTGGCCAGTTCGTGAATCAGGGCGCCGAAGCCGCCGATCGAGATGCCGATCAGCCACAGCGACTTGTAGCCCAGGGCGCGCTGCGGCTGGAGGATGTCGTGGTGCAGCCGCTCGATGAAGGTCTGGTCGTAGTAGTAGGAGACGTCGGCATCGACCAGCAGGGCGTCGGCCGCCAGGTCACGCTCCCGGACTGCGCTGATGAAACCTTCGCGTTCGAACTCTTCAGGCTTCAGGAAGGCGCCCGGCAGGAAGACGAGCAGGGTGTCCGAGCGAGATTCGTTACTGGCAGGTTTCAGGTGCGTTTTCATGGTTGCTTCATCAAGCGCGTGTGACCTTTTGCTGCGTGCGCAGCTCGAGCGGTCCAATCGCTCAAAACGAGGAAGAAAGCATCGAAAAAACGCCACAAATGTGACGTTCTTTGAACACATTTTGTGTTCAGAAATGAAAAAGGCCGGCAACAAAAAGTTACCGGCCCGTTCAGCTTCTTGCGCCTTCAGTGTTTCTGAAACACGTTTGTGTCCGATCAGTTGATCGTGAGCTGGGACACATTGCTGACTGGAACCAGCTTGCCGAGCTTCAGGGTCAGGACGCCGTTCTCGAGCTTGGCTTCGCTGGCCGCGACGTCGATGTCCTGCGGCAGCTCGTAGGCCGCCTTGAACTTGCGCTTGGCGTCGGCCTTGCTCTCGATGCGCACGACGGCACCTTCGATGCCGATCGTCAGCTCTTCACGCGCGAAGCCGGGGACGTCGAGGGTGACGGTCCAGCTCTTCTCGTCTTGTTCGACGTTGACCGAGCGGCGCGTTGCGGAGAACGCGTCGTTGACGAAGCGCTCGAAGCTGCGGTCGTAGGCGCGCGGGGCGAAGCGGGTGGCGCGGAGGGCGGGTTCGAAAAACATGGTGAGGTACTCCTGAATGAACACAATGGGGACAAGAAAGGTGTGTCCCTTACACTGCGCGGCCTTTCAACAGAGTGCCGCTTGCCGTCTCATCTAGGCGCGGCGGGAGGCGTTTCAAGATGCGTTCTTCCAGGTTTATTTGCCGCCGCAGGGCCTTGAAATTCGCGGCCGCGACGCTATGCGCGGCCACGGTGCCTGCGGTGCAAGCGCAGTCCGCGAGTCCGATCCGGCTGGCGCTGGTCGAGAGCATGAGCGGGCCCTTCGCCAACACCGGCGAAGCGGTGTTCCGCAACCTGCTGTGGGCGGTGGAGCGCGTGAACGCGCGCGGCGGCGTCAAGCTGCCCGGCGGTGCGCGCTTTCTGCAGCTGGACCGCTACGACAGCAAGGGCCAGAACGAGGAAGCCCTGTCGGCGCTGCGCGCGGCGATCGACGACGGCGCGCGCATCGTGCTCCAGGGCAACTCCTCGGCCACGGCCGCGGCGCTGGTGGACGCCGTCGAGAAGAACAACGAGCGCGATGCCTCCCGGCGCGTGCTCTTCCTCAACTACTCGGCGGTGGACCCGGTGCTCACCAACGAGCGCTGCAGCTTCTGGCACTTCCGCTTCGATGCCCATGCCGACATGCGCGTCACCGCGCTCATGGACGTGATGAAGAACGACGCTGCGCTCAAGCGCGCCTATCTCATCGGCCAGGACTACAGCTTCGGCCAGTCTGTGCTGCGCGAGTCGAAGCGCCAGCTCGCGGCGCTGCGGCCCGATGTGCAGATCGTCGGCGAGGAGCTGCATCCCATGGGCCGCGTGAAGGACTTCGCTCCCTACGCGAGTAAAATCCTTGCGAGCGGGGCGCAGGCCGTGGTCACGGGCAACTGGGGTAACGACCTGACGCTCCTGGTGAAAGCGGCGCGCGAGGCGGGCTTCAACGGCAGCTTCTACACCTTCTATGGCAATGCGCTCGGCGCGCCGGCGGCCATCGGCGACGCCGGCATCGGACGCGTCGTCGCGGTGGCCGACTGGCTGCCCAATGTGCAGACGCGCGAGTCCGAGGGCTTCTACCGCGCCTTCCGCGAGCGCTTCCCCAAGCCGGCCGACGACTATGTGCACATGCGGATGCAGCTCCTGGTCGAGGCGTTGGCGCAGGCCCTCGAGCGTGCCGGCAGCACCGACACCGTGGCCGTCGCCCGTGCGCTCGAGAAGGCCGAGGTCAGCCTGGCTGGGCAGAGCGGCCGCATGCGTGCTGCCGATCACCAGTTCCAGCAGTCCCTGGTGGTAGGCGTGATGGACCGGCAGGGCAGTCCCGGCGTCAAGTTCGATGTCGAAGGATCCGGCTACGGTTTCCGCGTGGTGCGCACCATCCCTGCCGAGCGCGCCGAGATGCCCACCAGCTGCAAGATGCAGCGCCCCTGAATCGTAAAAAAGGAAACAGCCCAAGATGCGCGAAGCCATCCACAACCTCGAAGCCTCCAAGATCCGCGAGGTCGCCAATGCCGGCATGGGCCGTGCCGACGTGCTGGCCTTCTGGTTCGGCGAAGGCGACGAGGTGACGCCGGAGCCGATCCGCCAGGCTGCCATCGCGTCGCTGCAGCAAGGTGAAACCTTCTATGCCCACAACCTCGGGCTGCCGGAACTGCGCGAGGCCGTCGCGCGCTACATGAGCGGGCTGCACCCCGCCATCGACGCTGCGCGCATCGCCATCACCTCGGGCGGCGTGAGCGCCCTGATGCTGGCGGTGCAGGCGCTGGTCGACGCCGGCGACGAAGTGGTGGCGGTCACGCCGGTGTGGCCCAACCTGACGGCGCAGCCCGCGATCCTGGGAGCGCGCGTGCGCAGCGTGGCGCTGGTGCCGCGTGCAGGGCAGTGGACGCTGAACCTGGACACGTTGCGCGCGGCGGTGACGCCGGCGACGAAGCTGCTGGTTCTCAATGCGCCCAACAACCCGACCGGCTGGACGCTGACGCGCGCCGAGCAGCAGGCGATCCTCGACCATTGCAGGGGCACGGGCACCTGGATTCTCGCCGACGAGGTGTACGAGCGGCTTTACTTTGAGCCGACATCCAACGGATGCGCGCCGAGCTTCCTCGACGTGGCGGCGCCGGACGACCGGCTGGTCGTGGTCCACAGCTTCTCCAAGAGCTTCCTCATGACCGGCTGGCGCCTGGGCTGGCTGGTGCTGCCGCCTGCACTGGTGGAAGGCATGGGCAAGCTGATCGAGTTCAACACCTCCTGCACCAGCGTGTTCACCCAGCGCGCGGGCATCGCGGCGCTGGCGCACAGCGCCGAGATCACGCCGCGCGTGGTCGCCCACCTGAAGACGTGCCGCGACACCCTGGTGCCCCTGCTGGCCGAGCTTCCCGGCGTGCAGGTCGCGCCGGCGCGCGGCGGCATGTATGCCTTCTTCCGCCTCGAGGGGTTCGACGACTCGCTGGCGCTGGCCAAGCGCCTGGTGGCCGAGGCCGGGCTCGGCTTGGCGCCCGGCAACGCCTTCGCCCCGCAAGCGCAGGGCTGGCTGCGCTGGTGCTTCGCGTCCAGGGACCCGCAGCGGCTGGTGCAGGGCGTGGGGCGGCTGAGGAGATGGTTGGCGGCGCAAGCCGGGGCCTGAGCAGCTTTGTGCAGGCTCGGCCAGGGGCTTTGCGTGCAGCCCTAGAATCTCAACATTAGTTGAGGTCGCAGCCCCTGGGGATCCGAAGATGCAGGAAAAGCACATGCTGGCCGGCGAGCTCGGCGTCGGCGAGCTGTCCGCCCGCAGCGGCGTGGCGGTCTCCGCCATCCATTTCTACGAGCGCGAGGGCCTTATCCGCAGCCGGCGCACGCCCGGCAACCAGCGCCGCTATGGGCGCGACGCGCTGCGGCGCATCGCCGTCATCCGGGTCGCGCAGCGGGTGGGCATTCCGCTCGCCGATATCGGCGCGGCGCTGGCCCGGCTGCCCGAAGGCCGGACGCCGACGCGGGACGATTGGGCTAGGCTGTCCAAATCCTGGCGCGAGGAACTCGACGGCCGGATTCGCCAGCTCGAGATGCTGCGCGATTCGCTCTCCGATTGCATCGGCTGCGGCTGCCTGTCGATCGACCGCTGCCGCCTGCGCAATCCCGCGGATCAGCTCGGCTCGCTGGGCCCGGGGGCGCACCGGCTGGCCGCCGCAGGCAAGCCGCCCCGGCCCGAGCGGGGTGCCGATGTATAATCCCAAGGCTTTGCATGCCGCAAGGCGCACGGCGGGCGCAGTTCCAGTGCTCGCCGCAAGTCAAACATCCCGGAACAGGAAACTCATCACATGATCGCAGCCTCCATCAAGGCCGAAGTTGTCAAGGACAACGCCCGCGCCGCCAACGATACCGGCAGCCCCGAAGTGCAAGTCGCACTGCTGACCGCCCGCATCAACGAACTCACCCCGCACTTCAAGACGCACGCCAAGGACCACCACGGTCGCCGCGGCCTGCTGCGCATGGTGAGCCGCCGCCGCAAGCTGCTCGACTATCTGAAGTCCAAGGACGCCGACCGTTACACCGCGCTGATCGCCAAGCTGGGTCTGCGCAAGTAAGCTGATTCGCATGAAGGAACGCCTGGGTTAGTCCGCTAGCTCAGGCGTTTTTTACTTCGCGAATCGAACCAGGAGTGCCGTACAGAGCGAAGCTGTGTCATTCCAATGGAGTTCTCCCTGAGCTTCCCTGGAATGGCATCGTGTTCTGAAAAGCGCTCCATCCCCGCGGAACCTGCGACCGCCGCAGGCCGATCCGCCCACAAGAAACAGGAGCTAGACATGAGCCTCTTCAACAAAGTCACCAAGACCTTCCAGTGGGGCGACAAGACCGTCGTCATGGAAACCGGCGAAATCGCCCGCCAGGCCAGCGGCGCCGTCGTGGTCGACATCGACGGTACCGTCGTGCTGGCCACCGTGGTTGCCTCCAAGTCCGCCAAGCCGGGCCAGGACTTCTTTCCGCTGACCGTCGACTACATCGAGAAGACCTACGCGGCCGGCAAGATCCCCGGCAGCTTCTTCAAGCGCGAAGCCAAGCCCAGCGAGCTCGAGACCCTGACCTCGCGCCTGATCGACCGCCCGATCCGCCCGCTGTTCCCCGAGGGCTTCCTGAACGAGGTGCACGTGGTGATCCATACGCTCTCGCTCAACCCCGAGGTCGATGCCGACATCGCCGCCATGATCGGCGTGAGCGCCGCGCTGTCGATTTCCGGCATTCCCTTCAACGGCCCGATTGGCGCCGCGCGCGTGGGCTATGTCAACGGCCAGTACGTGCTGAATCCGGGCCAGACCGCGCGCAAGGAGTCGCAGATGGACTTGGTCGTGGCCGGCACCGAAGCGGCCGTGCTGATGGTCGAATCCGAAGCGCAGCAACTGAGCGAGGAAATCATGCTCGGCGGCGTGGTGTTCGGCCACGAGCAGGCCGGCATCGCGATCAGCGCGATCCACGAACTCGTGCGTGAAGCCGGCAAGCCCGTCTGGGACTGGCAGCCGCCGGCCGAGGACGAAGCCTTCGTCGCCAAGGTCACCGGCCTGGCCGAGGAAAAGCTGCGCGCCGCCTACCAGATCCGCAGCAAGCAGGCCCGCACGCAGGCCCTGCGCGAATCCAACGCGAGCGTGATGGAGTCGCTCAAGGAAAGCGGCGAGGCTTTCGACGCGGGCAAGGTCAGCGACCTGCTGTTCGCCATCGAGTCGAAGATCGTGCGCAGCCAGATCCTGTCGGGCGAGCCGCGCATCGACGGTCGCGACACCCGCACCGTGCGCCCCATCGAGATCCGCAACGGCGTGCTGCCCCGCACCCACGGTTCGGCCCTGTTCACGCGCGGCGAGACGCAGGCGCTGGTGGTGACCACGCTGGGTACCGAGCGCGACGCGCAGCGCATCGACGCGCTGGCCGGCGAGTACGAAGACCGCTTCCTGTTCCATTACAACATGCCTCCCTTCGCGACCGGCGAAGTGGGCCGCATGGGCTCTACCAAGCGTCGTGAAGTCGGCCACGGCCGGCTCGCCAAGCGCGCTCTCGTCGCTTGCTTGCCGACCAAGGAAGAGTTCCCCTACACCATCCGCGTGGTGTCGGAAATCACCGAGTCGAACGGCTCCTCGTCGATGGCCTCGGTCTGCGGCGGCTGCCTCTCGATGATGGACGCCGGCGTGCCGATGAAGGCGCACGTGGCCGGCATCGCCATGGGCCTGATCAAGGAAGACAACCGCTTCGCCGTGCTGACCGACATCCTCGGCGACGAGGATCACCTGGGCGACATGGACTTCAAGGTGGCCGGCACGACCAACGGAATCACCGCGCTGCAGATGGACATCAAGATCCAGGGCATCACCAAGGAAATCATGCAGGTCGCCCTGGCTCAGGCCAAGGAAGCGCGCATGCACATCCTTGGCAAGATGCAGGAAGCGATGGGCGAGGCCAAGGCCGAGGTGTCCAGCTTCGCGCCGCGCCTGTTCACGATGAAGATCAACCCCGAGAAGATCCGCGACGTGATCGGCAAGGGCGGCTCGGTGATCCGCGCGCTGACCGAGGAGACCGGCACCCAGATCAACATCGACGAGGACGGCACCATCACCATCGCCTCGACCGATCCGGCCAGAGCCGAGGAGGCCAAGAAGCGCATCGAGCAGATCACGGCGGAAGTCGAGATCGGCAAGACCTACGAAGGCCCGGTCACCAAGATCCTGGACTTCGGCGCGCTGATCAACCTGCTGCCCGGCAAGGATGGCCTGCTGCACATCAGCCAGATCGCGCACGAGCGCGTCGAGAAGGTGACCGACTACCTGAGCGAAGGCCAGATCGTGAAGGTCAAGGTGCTCGAGACCGACGACAAGGGCCGTGTCAAGCTGTCCATGAAGGCGCTGACCGAGCGTCCGGCCGGCATGGAGTACAGCGAGCGTCCGCCGCGCGAGGAGCGTGGCGAGCGCCGTGACCGTGGCGACCGCGGTGACCGCGGTGACCGCGGCGACCGGCCGCCCCGTGGCGAGCGCGCACCCCGTGCCGAGAGCGGCGAGCCGGCAGGCGAGCAGGCCGTGGCGGTCGAGCAGGACTCGCGTCCGCAAGAGCCCAACGGCGGCGACCGCCAGGCTTGAGAGGCGAGGGCGGTGACGCCCTTGCCGTCGTTCAACCCTGCGCCCGCCCGCGAGGGCGGGTGTTTCAGCCGAGAAAAGCATGAAAGCCATTGAAATCACTTCCTTCGGCGCACCCGAGGTGCTGCGCGAGGCTGAGCGGCCGGCGCCGGTGGCCGGTGCGGGCGAAGTGTTGATCCGCGTGGCCGCTAGCGGCGTGAACCGCCCCGACGTGCTGCAGCGCACCGGCAACTATCCGGTACCGCCGGGCGCCTCGGACCTGCCAGGCCTCGAGGTCGCCGGCGAGATCGTCTCGGGCGATGCCGCGGCCATGAAGGAGGCCGGCTTCGCGGTCGGTGATCGCGTCTGCGCGTTGATCGCCGGTGGCGGCTACGCCCAGCTCTGCACAGCGCCGGTGGCCCAGTGCCTGCCGGTGCCCAAGGGCTGGAGCGATGCCGAGGCGGCGTCGCTGCCCGAGACCTTCTTCACCGTGTGGAGCAACGTGTTCGACCGCGGCCGTCTGCAGAAGGGCGAGACCCTGCTGATCCAGGGCGGCACGAGTGGCATCGGCGTGACTGCGATCCAGCTCGGCAAGGCCTTCGGGGCCACCGTGATCGCGACCGCGGGCAGCGACGAAAAGTGCGAAGCCTGCAGAAAGCTCGGCGCCGACCATGCGATCAACTACAAGACAGCCGATTTCGCCGAGGAGGCCAAGCGCCTGACCGGCGGCAAGGGAGTCGACGTCATCCTCGACATGGTGGCAGGCGCCTATGCGCCGCGCGAGGTCGAATGCTTGGCCGAGGATGGCCGGCTCGTGATCATCGCGGTGCAGGGCGGCACCAAGAGCGAATTCAACGCGGGCCTGGTGCTGCGTCGGCGGCTGACGATCACCGGCTCGACGCTGCGGCCGCGGCCGGTCGCCTTCAAGGGCGCGATCGCCAAGTCCCTGCGCGAGAAGGTGTGGCCGCTGCTGGAGAGCGGCGCCGTCAAGCCCGTGATCCACAGCGTGTTCGCGGCCGGCGGCGAGCCCAGCGGCGCCGCCCAGGCGCACGCGCTGATGGAAACGAACCAGCACATCGGCAAGATCGTGCTGACCTGGTGAACGACGGAAAAGACATGACGACGAAGAAGAAACTCATCGCCGGCAACTGGAAGATGAATGGCAGCCTGGCTGCCAACGAGACGCTGGTGAAGGCGCTGCTGCAGGGTGTGGGCGTGCCGGCCTGCGAGGTCGCGGTGTGCGTGCCGGCGCCGTACCTGGCGCAGCTGCAATCGCTGGTGGCCGGATCGCCCATCGCGCTGGGTGCGCAGGACCTGTCGGCCCAGCCGCAGGGCGCGTTCACCGGCGAGCAGTCGGCAGCGATGCTGAAGGACTTCGGCGTGCGCTATGCGATCGTGGGCCATTCGGAGCGCCGCCAGTACCACGGCGAGAGCGACGAGCTCGTGGCGGCCAAGACCGCCGCCGCGCTTGCCAACGGCATCATGCCGATCGTGTGTGTCGGCGAGATACTGGCCGAACGCGAAGCGGGACACACCGAGGAAGTGGTCAAGCGCCAACTGGCGGCCGTGATCCATGTCAACGGCCATTGCATCAGCGAGATCGTGGTCGCCTACGAGCCCGTCTGGGCCATCGGCACCGGCAAGACCGCGACGCCCGAGCAGGCGCAGTCGGTGCACGCGCTGCTGCGCGCGCAGCTGCACCATGCCGCGAACGAACACGCGGCCGGTATCCGCATCCTCTACGGCGGCAGCATGAACGCGGCCAACGCGGCCGAGCTGCTGGCCCAGCCCGACATCGACGGCGGCCTGATCGGCGGCGCCTCTCTCAAGGCCCCCGACTTTCTGCAGATCATTGCTGCGGCACGCTGAATACAGCGCTGCCGCGAAAACGAACTTAGGAGTTAGAACGAATGAACGTGGTCCTCAACATCCTCGTGAGCGTGCAGATGCTCACAGCGCTCGCGATGATCGGGCTGATCCTGATCCAGCACGGCAAGGGCGCCGACATGGGCGCCGCCTTCGGCAGCGGCAGCGCGGGCAGCCTGTTCGGCGCCAGCGGCAGCGCGAACTTCCTCTCGCGCACCACCGGCGTGCTGGCCGCGGTCTTCTTCGCGTGCACTCTGCTGCTGGCCTACTTCAGCCATTCGCGCCCCACCGGCGGCGGCAGCCTGATCGAGCGAGCCGTGGTTGGCACGCCGGCTCCGGCGCCTGCACCAGCCGCATCGGGCCCGGCATCGCAGATTCCTACCGGCAATGCGCCTGCCGCGCCGGCTTCCGGTGCACCGGCGCCGGCCGCACCGGCCTCGGGCGCCGCGCAGATCCCGACCAAGTGAGCCAGTGCCTTTGGGCCGCGCGAATAAGCGACTCGATGTTCCTTCTCGTTTTCAGTGCGTCACCAAAAGAAAACGGCTCCGTTTCAGGGTAAACTCTAAAGCTGTCCGGAAAGCCAAAACCTCACAGGTTCCTCATGCCATCCGGACATGCAAACACCGCCGTCGTGGTGAAATTGGTAGACACGCTATCTTGAGGGGGTAGTGGCGAAAGCTGTGCGAGTTCGAGTCTCGCCGACGGCACCAAATCTCGCCGACAGGAGGCTTCATCTTCCTGTCGGCGTTAAGCGGTAAAAGACCCCGATGAACCTCGATTCCTACCTCCCCGTCCTGTTGTTCATCCTGGTCGGAGTGGGTGTTGGCGTAGCGCCCCAGGTTCTCGGTTACATCCTCGGCCCCAATCGGCCCGACACCCAAAAGAACTCGCCCTACGAATGCGGCTTCGAGGCTTTCGAAGACGCGCGCATGAAGTTCGACGTGCGCTACTACCTCGTGGCGATTCTCTTCATTCTTTTCGACCTCGAAATCGCCTTTCTCTTCCCTTGGGCGATCGCGCTCAAGCAGATCGGACCGGTCGGCTTCTGGGCCATGATGATTTTTCTCGCCATCCTCGTCGTGGGCTTCGTCTACGAATGGAAAAAGGGTGCGCTCGATTGGGAATGACAAGGAACCACGATGGCCATTGAAGGCGTCATGAAGGAAGGCTTCGTCACCACGACCTACGATTCGGTGGTGAACTGGGCCAAGACGGGATCGCTCTGGCCGATGACCTTCGGCCTCGCCTGCTGCGCGGTGGAGATGATGCATGCGGGCGCCGCACGCTACGACATCGACCGCTTCGGCATGCTGTTCCGCCCGAGCCCGCGCCAGTCCGATCTGATGATCGTGGCCGGCACGCTGTGCAACAAGATGGCGCCGGCCCTGCGGAAGGTCTACGACCAGATGCCCGAGCCGCGCTGGGTGCTCTCGATGGGCTCCTGCGCCAACGGCGGCGGCTACTACCACTACAGCTACTCGGTGGTGCGCGGCTGCGACCGCATCGTGCCCGTCGACGTCTACGTGCCGGGCTGCCCGCCGACGGCCGAGGCGCTGCTCTACGGAATCATCCAGCTGCAGCAGAAGATCCGCCGGACCAACACCATTGCACGTGCCTGAGAAGCGAGAGACGATGACCGACTTTGCCATTGCTCCCGAGGCACTGCAGAAGCAGATCCAGGAAACGCTCGGCGCCAAGGCCAAGAGCGTGTCTTTGGCGCTCGGCGAGGTGACGGTGGTGGTTCCTGCCGCCGACTACCTCGAGGCCGCGCGCCTGCTTCGCGATGCGCCCGGTTGCAGGTTCGAGCAACTGATCGACCTCTGCGGCATGGACTACTCCGACTATCGTGAAGGCGAATGGGAGGGCGAGCGCTTCTGCGTCGTCTCTCACCTGCTGTCCGTGAGCCTCAACCAGCGCGTTCGCCTCAAGGTCTTCGCGCCCAACGAGGGCCTGCCGGTGGTCGATTCGCTGACCGGCATCTGGAGCGCCGCGACCTGGTTCGAGCGCGAGGCCTTCGATCTCTACGGCATCGTGTTCGAGGGTCACGACGACCTGCGCCGCATCCTGACCGACTACGGCTTCATCGGCCATCCCTTCCGCAAGGACTTCCCGGTCTCCGGCCACGTCGAGATGCGTTACGACGCGGAGCAGAAGCGCGTGATCTACCAGCCGGTCTCGATCGAGCCGCGCGAGATTACCCCGCGCGTGATTCGCGAAGACAACTACGGCGGATTGCACTGAGACCGACATGGCCGACATCAAGAACTACACGCTGAACTTCGGACCCCAGCACCCTGCAGCCCACGGCGTGCTGCGCCTCGTGCTCGAGCTCGACGGCGAGGTGATCCAGCGCGCCGATCCGCACATCGGCCTCTTGCACCGCGCGACCGAGAAGCTCGCCGAGAGCCGCACCTACATCCAGTCGCTGCCCTACATGGACCGGCTGGACTACGTCTCGATGATGAGCAACGAGCACGCCTACTGCCTCGCCATCGAGCGGATGCTGGGCCTCGAGGTGCCGTTGCGCGCGCAGTACATCCGCGTGATGTTCGCCGAGATCACGCGCCTGCTGAACCATCTGCTGTGGCTGGGCGCGCACGGCCTCGACTGCGGTGCGATGAACATGCTCATCTACTGCTTCCGCGAGCGCGAGGACCTGTTCGACCTGTACGAGGCGGTGTCGGGCGCGCGCATGCACGCGGCCTATTTCCGTCCGGGCGGCGTCTACCGCGACCTGCCGGACGCGATGCCGCAGTACAAGGTCAGCAAGATCAAGAACGCCAAGGCGATCGAGAAGCTCAACGAGAACCGCCAGGGCTCGATGCTCGATTTCGTCGACGACTTCTGCAAGCGCTTCCCGAAGATGGTCGAAGAGTACGAGACCCTGCTCACCGACAACCGCATCTGGAAGCAGCGCACGGTCGGCATCGGCGTGGTGACGCCCGAGCGCGCGCTCAACCTGGGTTTCACCGGCCCGATGCTGCGCGGCTCCGGCGTCGAGTGGGACCTGCGCAAGAAGCAGCCCTACGACGTCTACGACAAGATGGAATTCGACGTGCCGGTCGGCAAGACCGGCGACTGCTACGACCGCTATCTGGTGCGCGTGGAAGAGATGCGCCAGGCCAACCGGATCATCCAGCAGTGTTCGGCCTGGCTGCGCACCAACCCCGGCCCGGTGATCACCGACAACCACAAGGTGGCCGCGCCCGCGCGCGAATCGATGAAGGCGAACATGGAGGAGCTGATCCACCATTTCAAGCTCTTCACCGAAGGCTTCCACGTGCCCGAGGGCGAGGCGTATGCCGCCGTCGAGCACCCGAAGGGCGAGTTCGGCATCTATCTCGTGAGCGATGGCGCCAACAAGCCCTACCGCCTGAAGATCCGAGCCCCCGGCTTCCCGCACCTGGCGGCGCTCGACGAGATGTCGCGCGGCCACATGATCGCCGACGCGGTCGCGGTGATCGGCACCATGGACATCGTCTTCGGCGAAATCGACAGGTGAGCGAACGAATGACTCCCGACACCACCCACAGCACCCAGGCGCCGCTGTCGGCCGCCACCCTGGCGCTCTTCGCGCGCGAGGTCGCCAAGTACCCGCCCGCGGGCAAGCAGTCGGCCGTGATGGCCCTGCTCACGATCGTGCAGAAG
Source organism: Variovorax sp. WS11 (assembly GCF_010499245.1). Classification (GTDB taxonomy): domain Bacteria; phylum Pseudomonadota; class Gammaproteobacteria; order Burkholderiales; family Burkholderiaceae_C; genus Variovorax. Next base: position 36,904 of record NZ_JAAGOW010000002.1, on the reverse strand, counting down.
GACGAGGGCTACGTCAGCATGCAGCGCGAGCGTGAGATCGCGGCCTACCTCGGCATGGCGCCGATCGCGGTGCACGAGGTCACGACGTTCTACAACATGTACAACCAGCAGCCGGTGGGCAAGTTCAAGCTCAACGTTTGCACCAACCTGCCGTGCCAGCTGCGCGACGGCGCGGTCGCGCTGGCGCACCTCGAGAAGAGGCTCGGCATCAAGATGGGCGAGACCACCGCCGACGGCATGTTCACCCTGCAGCAGAGCGAGTGCCTCGGCGCCTGCGCCGATTCGCCCGTGATGCTGGTCAACGACCGCACCATGTGTAGCTTCATGAGCAACGAAAAGCTCGATCAGCTGGTCGACGGCCTGCGCGGCGCCAAGACGGAGGGCGCGCAATGATGACGCCCGAGCAAGTGCTCTCGCAGTTCCAGGCCACCGGCGTCCAGACCTGCTTCCACGATCGCCACATCGAGCCCCAGATCTACGCCGGCCTCGACGGCACCAACTGGCGCCTGGCCGACTACGAAGCGCGCGGCGGCTACAAAGCGCTGCGCAAGATCCTCAGCGAAGGCCTGACGCCCGAGCAGGTGATCGCCGAGGTCAAGGCCTCCGGCCTGCGCGGCCGCGGCGGCGCGGGCTTCCCGACCGGCCTGAAGTGGAGCTTCATGCCGCGCCAGTTCCCCGGCCAGAAGTACCTGGTCTGCAACTCGGACGAGGGCGAGCCGGGCACCTGCAAGGACCGCGACATCCTGCAGTTCAACCCGCACATCGTGATCGAGGGCATGGCCATCGCGGCCTACGCGATGGGCATCAGCGTGGGCTACAACTACATCCACGGCGAGATCTTCCAGACCTACGAGCGCTTCGAAGAGGCGCTGGAAGAGGCGAGGGCGGCCGGCTTGCTGGGCGACAACATCCTGGGCAGCAGCTTCAGCTTCCAGCTGCATGCGTCGCATGGCTTCGGCGCCTACATCTGCGGTGAAGAGACGGCGCTGCTCGAATCGCTGGAAGGCAAGAAGGGCCAGCCGCGCTTCAAGCCGCCGTTCCCGGCCAGCTTCGGCCTCTACGGCAAGCCGACCACCATCAACAACACCGAGACCTTCGCCGCGGTGCCGTGGATCATCAACAACGGCGGCGTGGCGTATCTGGAGTGCGGCAAGCCGAACAACGGCGGCACCAAGATCTACTCGGTCAGCGGCGACGTCGAGCTGCCCGGCAACTACGAAGTGCCGATGGGCACGCCCTTCTCGAAGCTGCTCGAGCTCGCCGGCGGCGTGCGCAAGGGCCGCCAGCTCAAGGCCGTGATCCCCGGCGGCTCCTCGGCACCGGTGCTGCCGGCCGCGATCATGATGGAGTGCACGATGGACTACGACTCCATCGCCAAGGCCGGCTCCATGCTGGGCTCGGGCGCCGTCATCGTGATGGACGACAGCCGTTCGATGGTCGAGTCGCTCAAGCGCCTGTCGTACTTCTACATGCACGAGTCCTGCGGCCAGTGCACCCCCTGCCGCGAAGGCACGGGTTGGCTTTGGCGCGTGGTGGACCGCATCCACAACGGCCACGGCAAACCCACCGACATGGACCTGCTGAACTCGGTCGCCGACAACATCCAGGGCCGCACCATCTGCGCGCTGGGCGATGCCGCCGCGATGCCGGTGCGCGCGATGATCAAGCACTTCCGCCACGAGTTCGAGGCGCTGATTCCGGGCTACGTCCCGAAGGCACCGGTCAAGGCCTGAGCGAGAAAACAAACATGGTTGAAATCGAACTCGACGGCAAGAAGGTCGACATCGTCGAAGGCAGCATGATCATGCATGCGGCCGACAAGGCGGGCACCTACATCCCGCACTTCTGCTATCACAAGAAGCTCAGCATCGCGGCCAACTGCCGCATGTGCCTGGTCGACGTCGAAAAGGCGCCCAAGCCGATGCCGGCCTGCGCCACGCCGGTGACGCAGGGCATGATCGTGCGCACCAAGAGCGACAAGGCCATCAAGGCCCAGCAGTCGGTCATGGAGTTCCTGCTGATCAACCATCCGCTGGACTGCCCCATCTGCGACCAGGGTGGCGAGTGCCAGCTGCAGGACCTGGCGGTGGGCTACGGCGGCTCCTCCTCGCGCTACGAGGAAGAGAAGCGCGTGGTTTTCCACAAGGACGTCGGCCCGCTCATCAGCATGGAAGAGATGAGCCGCTGCATCCATTGCACCCGCTGCGTGCGCTTCGGCCAGGAAGTGGCCGGCGTGATGGAGCTCGGCATGTCGCACCGCGGCGAGCATGCCGAGATCGAGACCTTCCTCGGCAGCTCGGTCGATTCCGAGCTCTCGGGCAACATGATCGACATCTGCCCCGTCGGTGCGCTGACCAGCAAGCCCTTCCGCTACAGCGCCCGCACCTGGGAGCTGTCGCGCCGCAAGTCGGTGAGCCCGCACGATTCGACCGGCGCCAACCTGATCGTCCAGGTCAAGAACAACCGCGTGATGCGTGTGGTGCCGCTGGAGAACGAGGACGTCAACGAGTGCTGGATCGCCGACCGCGACCGTTTCTCGTATGAGGCCCTGAACGGCCCCGAGCGCCTGACGCAGCCCATGCTGAAGCAGGGCGGCCAGTGGCAGCAGGTCGATTGGCAGACCGCGCTCGAGTACGTGGCCAACGGCCTCAAGCAGATCAAGGCCGACCATGGTGCGCACAGCATCGGCACGCTGGCGAGCCCGCACAGCACGCTGGAAGAGCTGCACCTGGCCAAGCTGCTGATGCAGGGCCTGGGCAGCGCCAACATCGACCATCGCCTGCGCAACGCCGAGTTCGGTGCCTTCGAGGGCGTGCGCTGGCTGGGCACCTCGGTCGCGTCGCTGTCGCAGCTCCAGCGCGTGCTGGTGATCGGCAGCAACCTGCGCAAGGACCATCCGCTGTTCGCGCAGCGCATTCGTCAATCGGTGCGCAAGGGTGGGGCGCTCAGTGCGCTCACCTCGCCCGAACTGCTGGCCGACGACGAAGCCTGGGCCATGCCCGTGACGAATGCCGTGCGCGTGCCGGCGCAAGACTGGATCGATGCACTCGCCGAGATCGCCTCCGCGGTCGCCGCGACGACCGGCGCCGCGGCGCCGATCGCCCGTTCTGCCGAAGCTGGCGACCAGGCCAAGGCCATCGCTGTCTCGCTGCTCGGCGGCGAGCGCAAGGCCATCCTGCTCGGCAACGCGGCCGCCCACCATGTCGAAGCCCGCGCGCTGCTGGCGCTGGCGAACTGGATCGGCGCCCAGACCGGCGCCACCGTCGGCTATTTGACCGAGGCCGCCAACACCGTCGGTGCCCAACTGGTCGGTGCACTGCCCATGGATGCCGGCCTGAACGCCGGCGAGATGCTGCAAGGTGCGCTCAAGGCGGTGCTGCTGCTCAACACCGAGCCGGTCTTCGATTCGGCCGCCGGCACCAAGGCGGCCGATGCGCTCACGCATGCCCAGATGGTCGTGACGCTGAGCCCCTTCAAGGCCAACCTCGACTTCAGCGATGTGTTGCTGCCGATCGCGCCCTTCAGCGAAACGCCCGGCAGCTTCGTCAACGCCGAGGGCCGCGTGCAGGGCTTCCATGCCGTGGTGAAGCCGCTGGGCGAAACGCGCCCCGCCTGGAAGGTGCTGCGCGTGCTGGCCAACCTGCTGGGCCTGCCGGGCTTCTCCTTCGAGTCGGCGACCGAGGTGCTGGCCGACACCGGCTTGGCCCCCGGCCTGGTGCCGGCTGACAGGCTGAGCAACGCCACCGCGGCTCGCCCCGACGGCGAGCGCGTCCCCGACGCCGCGGCGCCGGTCGTCGCCGCCATCTACCAGCTCGATTCGATCGTGCGCCGCGCGCCTTCGCTGCAGCTCACCGCCGATGCGCGCGCCGCGCAAGCCGAGGAGGTGCTCGCATGATCGACACCCTGCATGGCTTTGGCCTTGGCCTGGTCGCGGCCCCGTGGTGGACCGCGGTCGCCTGGCCGGTGATCTGGACGCTGATCAAGATCGTCGTCGTGGTGCTGCCGCTGATGGGCGCCGTGGCCTACCTCACGCTGTGGGAGCGCAAGGCCATCGGCTTCACGCAGATCCGCCTCGGCCCGAACCGCATCGGCCCGCTGGGCCTGCTGCAGCCCATTGCCGACGCGCTGAAGCTGCTGACCAAGGAAATCATCCTCCCCACGGTCGCCAACAAGGGCCTGTTCCTGCTGGGCCCGATCATGACCATCATGCCGGCCCTGGCCGCGTGGGCCGTGATCCCCTTCGGCCCCGAGGTCGCGCTGGCCAACATCAACGCCGGCCTGCTGTTCGTCATGGCCATCACCTCGCTCGAGGTCTACGGCGTGATCATTGCCGGTTGGGCCTCGAACTCCAAGTACGCGTTTCTCGGTGCGCTGCGCGCCTCGGCGCAGATGGTGAGCTACGAGATCGCGATGGGCTTCTGCTTCGTGGTCGTGCTCATGGTCTCCGCCAGCCTCAACATGACCGACATCGTGTTGGGGCAGGGCAAGGGCCACTTCGCCTCGATGGGCATCGGCTTCCTGTCGTGGAACTGGCTGTCGCTGCTGCCGATCTTCGTCGTCTACTTCATCTCCGGCCTGGCCGAGACCAACCGCCATCCCTTCGACGTGGTGGAAGGCGAGTCGGAAATCGTCGCCGGCCACATGATCGAGTACTCGGGCATGAGCTTCGCGATGTTCTTCCTGGCCGAGTACGCCAACATGTGGCTGGTCTCGATCCTGTGCGCGGTCCTGTTCCTCGGCGGCTGGCTACCCCCCTTCGATTTCCTCGGCTTCATCCCCGGCTGGATCTGGCTGGGCCTCAAGACCTTCGTCGTGGTCACCATGTTCCTGTGGGTCCGCTCGACCTTCCCGCGCTTCCGCTATGACCAGATCATGCGTCTGGGCTGGAAGATCTTCATCCCGGTCACGCTGGTGTGGCTGGTGGTGGTCGGCGCCTGGATGCAGACCCCCTTCAATATCTGGAAATAACTGGAATCGCCATGTCTGCGCACACCGCAACGTCGACCGCGCCGTTCTCTCTCAAGGACTTCCTGTCCAGCTTCATGCTGGTCGAACTGTTCAAGGGCCTGGCCATCACGGGCAAGTACGCCTTCAGCCGCAAGATCACGGTGCAGTTCCCGGAAGAGAAGACGCCGCTCTCGCCGCGCTTCCGCGGCCTGCACGCGCTGCGCCGTTATGAGAACGGCGAGGAGCGCTGCATCGCCTGCAAGCTCTGCGAAGCCGTTTGTCCGGCGCTCGCCATCACCATCGAATCGGACGTGCGCGACGACGGCTCGCGGCGCACCACGCGCTACGACATCGACCTGACCAAGTGCATCTTCTGCGGCTTCTGCGAGGAAAGCTGCCCGGTCGACTCCATCGTCGAGACCCACATCTTCGAATACCACGGCGAGAAACGCGGCGACCTGTACTTCACCAAGGACATGCTGCTGGCTGTGGGCGACCGCTACGAAAAAGAAATCGCTGCCAACAAGGCAGCCGACGCCAAGTACCGCTGAGGCGGACTTGGCCCGATAACAAATAACGAAACCGATCCATGGACGTCAAGACCGGTCTGTTCTACCTGTTCTCCGCGGTGCTGCTGTTTGCAGCCTTCCGCGTGATCACCTCGCGCAACCCCGTGTATGCGGCGCTGTACCTGGTGCTGGCCTTCTTCCAGGCCTCGGCCATCTGGCTGCTGCTGCGTGCCGAGTTCCTTGCGATTTCGCTGGTGCTGGTCTACGTGGGCGCGGTGATGGTGCTGTTCCTGTTCGTGGTGATGATGCTCGACATCAACGTCGATGCGCTGCGGCAGGGTTTCTGGAAGCATTTCCCGCTTGCCGCGGGCATCGGCGCGCTGATCGCGCTGGAGATGGCCGCGGTGCTGATGGGCGGCTTCCGCCTGGCCGAGCCGCGCCGTCCGATGGCCACCGGCCCCGATACCTCCAACACCCTGGAGCTCGGCAAGCTGCTCTACACCGAATACCTCTACCCGCTGGAGATCGCGGCCGTCATCCTGCTCGTGGCTATCGTCGCCGCCATCGCGCTCACGCTGCGCACGCGCAAGGACAGCAAGTACGTGAACCCCTCCGACCAGGTGCGCGTGAAAGCGCGCGACCGCGTGCGCATCGTGCAGATGCCCGTGACGCGGGCCGCGCAACCCGTGGTCGACGAAGCGCCTGCAGCCGGGGAGACCAAGGCATGACCATCACGCTCGGACACTTTCTCTCGCTGGGCGCGATGCTCTTCGCGCTGTCGGTGATCGGCATCTTCCTGAACCGCAAGAACCTGATCGTGCTCTTGATGTGCATCGAGCTGATGCTGCTTGCGGTCAACGTGAACTTCGTCGCCTTCTCGTACTTCCTGGGTGACATGCACGGCCAGATCTTCGTGTTCTTCATCCTGACCGTGGCCGCGGCCGAGTCCGCGATCGGGCTGGCGCTGCTGGTGCTGCTGTTCCGCAACAAGTCGAACATCAACGTCGACGAACTCAACGCGCTCAAGGGCTAGGGCATTCACATGAGCGCAACTCTCTCCGCATCCGCGCTGCTCGCGGTTCCCCTGGCGCCGCTGGTCGGCTCGCTGCTGGCCGGCCTGTTCGGCACCAAGTTCGGCGGCAACCGTTTCGGCCGCCGCGCCGCGCACTCGATGACCATCCTGGGCGTGTTCATCGCCTTCGTCATCTCGGCCATGACGCTCAAGAGCGTGGTGGCCGACGGCGCCCGCTTCAACGCCACCATCTACGAATGGATGGTGGTCGGCGGCATCAAGATGGAGGTCGGCTTCCTGGTCGACGGCCTGACGGCCATGATGATGTGCGTCGTGACCTTCGTCTCGCTGATGGTGCACATCTACACCATCGGCTACATGGAAGAGGACGAGGGCTACAACCGCTTCTTCGCCTACATCTCGCTCTTCACCTTCTCCATGCTGATGCTGGTGATGAGCAACAACATGCTCCAGCTGTTCTTCGGCTGGGAAGCCGTGGGCCTGGTGTCCTACCTGCTGATCGGCTTCTGGTACAACAAGCCGAGCGCCATCTTCGCCAACCTCAAGGCCTTCCTGGTCAACCGCGTGGGCGACTTCGGCTTCATCCTCGGCATCGGCCTGATCGCCGCCTATGCCGGCACGCTGAACTACGGCGAGGCCTTCGCCAGGGCTGATGAACTGGCCAAGCTGAGCTTCCCCGGCACCGAGTGGATGCTGATCACCGTGATCTGCATCTGCCTGTTCATCGGCGCCATGGGCAAGAGCGCCCAGTTCCCGCTGCACGTGTGGCTGCCCGATTCGATGGAAGGCCCGACCCCCATCTCGGCGCTGATTCACGCGGCGACCATGGTGACAGCCGGCATCTTCATGGTGGCGCGCATGTCGCCGCTGTTCGAGCTGAGCGACACGGCACTGTCCTTCGTGCTGGTGATCGGCGCCATCACGGCGCTCTTCATGGGCTTCCTGGGCATCATCCAGAACGACATCAAGCGCGTGGTGGCCTACTCCACGCTCTCGCAGCTGGGCTACATGACGGTGGCGCTGGGCGCCTCGGCCTACTCGGTGGCGGTGTTCCACCTGATGACGCACGCCTTCTTCAAGGCGCTGCTGTTCCTCGGCGCCGGCTCGGTGATCATCGGCATGCACCACAACCAGGACATCCGCTGGATGGGCGGGGTGCGCAAGTACATGCCCATCACCTGGATCACCTCGCTGCTGGGCTCGCTGGCGCTGATCGGCACGCCGCTGTTCGCGGGCTTCTACTCGAAGGACAGCATCATCGAGGCAGTGCACGAGAGCCACCTCTGGGGCGCCGGCTTCGCCTATTGGGCGGTGCTGGCGGGCGTGTTCGTGACGGCCTTCTATTCGTTCCGCATGTACTTCCTGGTCTTCCACGGCAAGGAGCGCTACGACCAGAACCCGGATGCGCACCATCACGAGCCGGACGCGGAGCCCGACCATGGCCACCACGACGATCACTCCACGCCGCACGAGTCGCCGTGGGTGGTCTGGCTCCCGCTGGTGCTGCTGGCCATTCCCTCGGTGGTGATCGGCTACATGACCATCCAGCCGATGCTCTTCGGCGAGTTCTTCAAGGATGCGATCGTCGTCGACGCCGGCAAGCATCACGCGATGAAGGAACTGGCCGAGGCCTTCCACGGCCCCATGGCCATGGCCCTGCACGGCCTGACCGCGGCGCCGTTCTGGCTGGCGCTGGCCGGCGTGGTGCTGGCCTGGTACATGTACCTGATCAACCCGGCGCTGCCGGAGGCCATCAAGCGCGCCTTCGGCCCGGTCTACCGCCTGCTCGAGAACAAGTACTACATGGACTGGATCAACGAGCACCTGATCGCACGCGGCACGCGCGCGCTGGGCACGGGCCTGTGGAAGGGCGGTGACCAGGGGATCATCGACGGCGCCATCGTCGACGGCTCCTGGAAAGCGATCGGCCGCATCGCCGGCGTCGTCCGCTGGATGCAGTCCGGCTACATCTATCACTACGCCTTCGCGATGCTCCTGGGCATCTTCATCCTCATGACGTATTTCGTCTGGTTCAACAGATAAACCGCGCGCCACTGGAGAAAAGCAAAAATGGGTTTGTTGAGCCTTGCCATCTGGGTGCCGATCGTCTTCGGCGCCGTGCTGCTGGCCATCGGTCGCGACCAGCACGCGAGCATCGTGCGCTGGATCGCGCTCGTCGGCTCGATCGTGAGCTTCCTGGCCACCGTGCCGCTCTACACGCGCTTCCAGAACGGCACCGCCGCGATGCAGTTCGTCGAGAAGAGCAGCTGGATCGAACGTTTCAATGTCCACTACCACGTCGGCCTCGACGGCCTGTCGCTGTGGCTGGTGCTGCTGACGTCCTTCATCACGGTGATCGTCGTGATCTCGGCGTGGGAGGTGATCACCGAGCGCGTCAACCAGTACATGGGCGCCTTCCTGATCCTCTCGGGCCTCATGATCGGCACCTTCTCGGCGCTGGACGGCGTGCTGTTCTACGTCTTTTTCGAGGCGACGCTGATCCCGATGTACCTGATCATCGGCATCTGGGGCGGTCCGAAGAAGATCTACGCCGCCTTCAAGTTCTTCATCTACACGCTGCTCGGCTCCCTCCTGACGCTGGTCGCGCTGATCTACCTGTACAACCGCTCGGGCGGCAGCTTCGACATCCTGAGCTGGCACAAGCTGCCGCTGACGGCCAGGGAGCAGACCTTCCTGTTCTTCGCCTTCTTCGCGGCCTTCGCGGTCAAGGTGCCGATGTGGCCGGTCCACACCTGGCTGCCCGATGTGCACGTCGAGGCGCCCACCGGCGGCTCGGCCGTGCTGGCGGCGATCATGCTGAAGCTGGGCGCCTACGGCTTCCTGCGCTTCTCGATGCCGATCGCACCCGATGCCTCGCACGAATGGGCCTGGCTCATGATCGCGCTGTCGCTGATCGCGGTGATCTACGTCGGCCTGGTGGCGCTCGTGCAGCAGGACATGAAGAAGCTCGTGGCCTATTCGTCGGTGGCCCACATGGGCTTCGTCACGCTGGGCTTCTTCATCTTCAACGAGATCGGGATTTCGGGCGGCATCGTCCAGATGATCGCGCACGGCTTCGTGTCGGGCGCCATGTTCCTTTGCATCGGCGTGCTGTACGACCGCGTGCATTCGCGCGAGATCGCCGACTACGGCGGCGTGGTCAACACCATGCCCAAGTTCGCGGCCTTCTCGCTGCTGTTCGCCATGGCCAACTGCGGCCTGCCCGCAACCGCCGGCTTCGTCGGCGAATGGATGGTGATCATCGGCGCCGTGAAGGCCAACTTCTGGCTGGGCGTGGGCGCGGCGACGGCGCTGATCTTCGGCGCGGCCTATACGCTGTGGATGTACAAGCGGGTCTACCTGGGCCCGGTGGGCAACGACCACGTGAAGGAGCTGGACGACATCAACGCCCGCGAGTTCCTCATGCTGGCCCTGCTCGCGATCGCGGTGCTGTGGATGGGCCTGTATCCCAAGCCCTTCACCGACGCGACCAACGCCTCGGTGAGCGAGCTGCTGCGCCACGTGCAGACGTCCAAGATTCCAGGCTGACCAAGAGATACGAGATGATTGACAAACTCAGCTGGATGACGGTCTACCCCGAGATGGTGCTGCTGGTCATGGCCTGCATCATCGCGCTGGTGGATCTGTCCACGACCGACACCCATCGCACGCGCACCTACGTGCTGACCCTGCTCACGCTGGCCGTGGTGGCCGTCCTCACCGGCATGCAGGCCACCGACGCCACGAGCCACTACGGCTTCGGCGGCATGGTCGTGAGCGACCCGATGGGCAACTGGCTCAAGTGCTTCGCCTCCGTGGCGCTGATGGTCACGCTGGTCTATGGCCGTCCCTACGCGGCCGACCGCGGCATGCTGCGCGGCGGCGAGCTCTTCACCATGAGCATGTTCTCGCTCTTGGGCATCTTCGTGATGATCTCGGGCAGCAACTTCCTGGTGATCTACCTCGGCCTGGAACTGCTCACGCTGTCGAGCTACGCGCTGGTCGCGCTGCGGCGCGACAACGCGGTGGCCAGCGAGGCGGCGATGAAGTACTTCGTCCTCGGCGCCATGGCCAGCGGCTTCCTGCTCTACGGGCTGTCGATGATGTACGGCGCCACCGGCTCGCTCGACACCACCGAGGTCTTCAAGGCCATCGCCAGCCGCAAGGTCAACCACCAGGTGCTGGTCTTCGGCCTGGTGTTCATCGTCGCCGGCCTGGCCTTCAAGGTCGGCGCTGCGCCGTTCCACATGTGGGTGCCCGACGTCTACCAGGGCGCGCCCACGGCCGTCACGCTGATGATCGGCGCGGCGCCCGAGCTGGCCGCCTTCGCCATCATCATCCGCCTGCTGGTCGAGGGGCTGCTGCCGCTCGCGTTCGACTGGCAGCAGATGCTGGCCTTGCTGGCCATCGCCTCGCTGCTGGTGGGCAACCTGGCGGCCATTGCGCAGACCAACCTCAAGCGCATGCTGGCCTACTCGACCATCTCGCAGATGGGCTTCATGCTGCTGGGCATGGTGGCGGGCGTGGTCAACAACAGCACCTACAACGCGCAGTTCGCGTACAGCGCTTCGATGTTCTACATCGTGACCTACGTGCTGACCACGCTGGCCAGCTTCGGCATCATCCTGCTGCTCGCGCGCGAGGGCTTCGAGAGCGAGGAGATCACCGATCTCGCCGGCCTCAACCAGCGCAGCCCGCTCTATGCCGGGGTGATGGCCATCGCCATGTTCTCGCTGGCGGGCATCCCGCCACTGGTCGGCTTCTACGCCAAGCTGGCCGTGCTGCAGGCGCTGATCGCCTCCGGCCAGGGCTTGTACATCGCGCTGGCGGTGTTCGCGGTCGTGATGTCGCTGGTCGGCGCCTTCTATTACATCCGCGTGGTCAAGGTGATGTACTTCGACGCGCCGGTGACGGCGACCACCGTCTCGGCGCCGCGCGACGTGCGCACCGTGCTGGCCGTCAACGGCGCGCTGATCCTGATCCTGGGCATCGTGCCTGGCGGCCTCATGTCGCTGTGCGCCCGGGCCATCGTGGCCACGCTGGCCGGCTGAGGCGGTGTCGCAGGGTGCCTCGGTCTGGGTGGTGCTGCTCGTCGCGCTGCTCGCGGCCAATCTGCCCTTCCTGAACGAGCGCCTGCTCGGCATCGTGCCGCTCGCGGCGCGTGCCAAGTCGCTGGCCCTGCGGCTGGGCGAGCTGGTGATCCTCTACTTCGCGGCCGGCGGCATCGGGCTCCTGTTCGAGCGCCGCGCCGGCCAGATCGCGCCGCAAGGCTGGGAGTTCTACGCCGTCACCGGGGCGCTGTTCCTCGTGCTCGCGTTCCCGGGCTTCACCTGGCGCTACCTCCTCAAGCATCGGAAATGAAATGGACGACGCGCATCTGAAGGAAGAGGGCATCGCCAGCGAGCTGCTCTTCAAGGGCAACTTCCTGGAGGCCAAGCGCGACACCGTGCGCCTGCCCGACGGCAAGACTGCGACCCGCGAGTACATCGTCCACCCCGGCGCGGTGGTGGTGGTGCCGCTGCTCGACGACGGCCGCGTGGCGATGGTGCGCCAGTACCGCTATCCGCTCGACCGGGTCATGACCGAGTTTCCGGCCGGCAAGCTCGACCCCGGCGAAGACCCCTTGGTCTGCGGCCTGCGCGAACTGCAGGAGGAAACCGGCTACACCGCACGGGAGTGGGCCCATGCCGGCGCCATGCACCTGGCAGTGGCCTATTCGACCGAGATCATCCACATCTACTTCGCGCGCGGCCTCACGGTTGGCAGCCAGCAGCTCGACCATGAGGAATTCGTCGAGCTGACCGCGGCCACCCCTGCGCAACTGCTGGACTGGTGCCGCGACGGCACCGTGTCGGATGCCAAGACGCTGACCTGCACGGTCTGGCTGCAGAACGTCCTGTCCGGCGCATGGGCGCTCGACTGGAAAAGCGCCGACCTCCCGCCCGCCGGACCATAATCCGCGCATGAAGGTCCTCAACCTCCAATGCGCGCACGGCCACGGTTTCGAGGGCTGGTTCGCGTCCAACGGCGACTTCGAGACGCAGCTCGCCGGCGGCCTGGTGTCCTGCCCCCTGTGTGGCGACACGGCCATCACCAAGCTGCTCACCGCGCCGCGCCTGAATCTCGGCAACGCCAAGCCGCCCGCCGAGCCTGCCCCGGTGCCCGCTGTCGTTCAAAGCGACTCGCCCGAGGGCCGCTGGATGCGCGCCGTGCGCGAAGTGATGGCCAAGACCGAGGACGTCGGCGACCGCTTCGCCGCCGAGGCACGCAAGATGCACTACGGCGAGGCCGAGGAGCGCGGCATCCGCGGCCAGGCCACGCGCGAGGAAGCCAAGGACCTGATCGACGAAGGCATTTCGGTCTTCTCGCTGCCCCTGCCGCCAGCGCTCAAGGAAACGCTTCAGTAGTCGCGCTTGCTGCTTCAGGCAGCGAACTGGAGCGCCGCCAGGCGCGCATAGACACCGTTTTGCGCCACCAGCGCGGCATGCGTCCCCTGTTCCACGATACCGCCGTGGTCGAGCACGATGATGCGGTCGGCCCTTTGCACCGTCGCCAGCCGGTGCGCGATGACCAGCGTGGTGCGGTCCGCCATCGCCGATTCCAGCGCCGCCTGCACCATGCGCTCGCTCTCCGCATCGAGCGCGCTGGTGGCTTCGTCGAGCAGCAGCAGCGGCGGGTTCTTGAGCATGGCCCGCGCGATCGCGATGCGCTGGCGCTGGCCGCCTGACAGGCGCACGCCGCGCTCGCCTAGGAAGGTGTCGTAGCCTTCGGGCAGGGCCCGCAGAAAGCCGTCGGCGAAGGCGGCGCGCGCCGCGGCGTACACCTCTTCTGCGCTGGCCTCGGGCCGGCCGTAGCGGATGTTCTCGAAGGCGCTGGCCGAGAAGATCACCGCGTCCTGCGGCACCAGCCCGATGCGCGTGCGCAGGGCGTCGAGGGCGAGGTTCGCCAGCGGCGCGCCGTCGAGCAGGATGCGGCCCGACTGCGGGTCGTAGTAGCGCAGCAGCAGCTGGAACACCGTGCTCTTGCCCGCGCCGCTCGATCCCACCAGGGCCACCGTCTCGCCGGGTGCGATGTCCAGGCTGAAGTCCCGCAACGCCGGCGTGCCGGGGCGCGAGGGGTAGTGGAAGCCGATCTGCTCGAAGCGCACGGCGCTCCCGGCCACCGGCACCGCCGCCTGCGCGGGCCGCGTCGGCGACACGATCGCTGGCCTGGCATGCAGCAGCTCCATCAGCCGCTCGGTGGCGCCGGCCGCGCGCAGCAGGTCGCCGTAAACCTCGCCCAGCACCGCCGCCGCGCTGGCCAGGATGATCACGTACACCACCGTCTGCCCCAGGTGCCCGGCGGTGATGTCGCCGCGCAGCACCGCCTGCGTGCCCTGGTACAGCCCCCACAGCAGGGCGGCCGAGGTGGCGATGATGATGAAGGCCACCAGCACCGAGCGAGCCTTGGTGCGGCGCACGGCGGTGCGGAAGGCGCTGTCGGTGGAGGCGTCGAAGCGCGCCGCCTCGCGCGCCTCGGCCGTGTAGCTCTGCACCACGGGGATGGCGTTCAGCACCTCGGCCGCGATGGCGCTCGAATCGGCAACCCGGTCCTGGCTGGCGCGCGAGAGCCGGCGCACCCGGCGCCCGAACCACATGCTGGGCAGCACCACCAGCACCAGGATGCCCAGCACCTGCACCATCACGTAGGGGTTGGTCCACACCAGCATGCCCAGCGCGCCGATGCCCATCACCGCGTTGCGCAGCCCCATGCTGAGCGAGGAGCCGACCACGGTCTGCACCAGCGTCGTGTCGGCCGTCAGCCGCGACAGCACCTCGCCGGTCTGCGTGGTCTCGAAGAAGGCCGGGCTCTGGCGCAACACATGGGCATAGACCGCGTTGCGCAGGTCGGCCGTGACGCGCTCGCCCAGCCAGCTCACCGTGTAGAAGCGCGCCGCCGAGAAGACCCCGAGCGCCACGGCGACGCCGAAGAGGGCGAGGAAATGGTCGCGCAGCGCCATCGTCTGCGCGCCGCGGTCGACCACGATCAGGCCCCCGTCGATCAGGCTGCGCAGGGCGACCGGAAACACCAGAGTGGTGGCGGCCGCCAGTACCAGGAACACCGCCGCCAGGAGGATCTGGGCACGGTAAGGCCGCAGGAAGGGCGCCAGGCCGGAAAGCGAGCGGGGCGCGCCCTTGGCGGCCGAAGACGAGGCAGGGGAAACCATGAGCGGATTCTAATCAACGCTTGCCCTTTCAAAGGTCGCCTTGACAATTACTGTCATGACAACTAATATCGCGACATGTCCCAGCCAACACGTCCGGAAGCCGATGCGCCGGTGCCCGCTGAGGGATCACCGGCCATTCCCGACTTCTACAAGCCGGAGGGCTACCTCGCCGAGCAAAGCGTCGGCCACATGATGCGCCGCATCACGACCATCGTCGGCCAGCTCGTCTCGAACAAGATGTCCGAGCCCAGCGGGCCAACCTTCCCGCAGTGGGCACCCCTGTTCAAGCTCTACCTGGGCCATGCGGAGACCGTCGCCGAGCTCGCGCGTGAATGCCAGCTCGACACCGGCGCCATGACGCGGCTGCTCGACCGGCTGGAAGCCAAGGGCCTATGCCGGCGCGTGCGCTCCCTGTCGGACCGGCGCGTGGTCAACATCGAACTCACCGAGGAGGGCCGCGAAGCCGCGCGCCAGGTGCCCCATGTGCTGTGCAGCGTGCAGAACGAAGTGCTGGCCGGCTTCAGCCGCGAAGAGTGGCAAGAGCTTAAGGGCTTCCTGCACCGCATCCTCGACAACGCCCAGGCCGTTGCGGCCCGTGGAGAAAAGAATGATCCCGCTTCTTCCTGAATTCGCACGGCGCCCGATGACCGCCATGGCCGCCGCGGCGGCGCTGTTCCTGGCCGGTTGCGCCGACATGGGCCACATCGATTCGCACGCGAAATTGCGCGATGCCGATTCGCTGGGCCTGTCCAGCCAGGCCGCCGAGCTGGCCGCGCCCACCGTCGACAGCCAGTGGTGGCTGGGCTTCGGCGACGCCCAGCTGAACGCCCTGGTCGACCAGGCCCTCCAGGGCAACCCCAACCTGCAGGTCGCGCGCGCCCGCCTCGAACGCGCCCAGGCCGCGGTCGGCGTGGCCGAAGCCGCCCGCAAGCCCAAGCTCGACGGCCAGCTCGACCTCACGCGTGAGAAGTTCAGCGGCAACTCCATTTATCCCGCGCCGCTCGGCGGCTCGATCCAGGAGCTGGGCACGCTGCAGCTCAACGCGAGCTGGGAGCTCGACTTCTTCGGCAAGAACCGCACCGCCATCGAGAGCGCGGTCGGCGCCGCCAATGCCGCGGCGGCCGATGCCGATGCGGCCCGCGTGCTGCTGGCCAGCAACGTGGCCCGCGCCTATTTCCAGTGGGCGCGCCTGGACGACCAGCTCGCCGTGGCCAAGCGCACGCTCACGCAGCGCGAGGAAACCCTCAAGCTGGTGCGCGACCGCGTCTCCGCCGGCCTGGACACGCGCCTCGAGCAATACCAGAGCGAAGGCGGCCTGCCGCAGGCGCGCCAGCAGATCGAGGCGCTCAACGAGCAGATCGAGATCGCCCAGCACGCGCTGGACGCGCTGGTCGCCAAGCCCGGCACCGCTCAGGGCCTGGCCGCGCCGAAGCTCGCCGGCATCCGCCCGATCGCGCTGCAACCGACCATCCCGGCCAACCTGCTGGGCCGCCGCGCCGACATCGCCTCCGCGCGCTGGCGCGTCGAGGCGGCGACCAGCGACGTGGCGAACGCGAAGACCCAGTTCTACCCGAACATCAACCTGGTGGCCTTCGCCGGCTTCTCCGCCCTCGGCTTCGGCAACCTTACCAAGTCGGGCAGCGAGCAGTGGGGCGTGGGCCCGGCCGTGCGGCTGCCCATCTTCGAGGGCGGCCGGCTGCGCGCCAACCTGCGCGGCAAGACGGCCGACCTCGACGGCGCGATCGAGAGCTACAACGCCGCCGTGCTCGGCGCGGTGCGCGACGTGGCCGACCAGGTCAGCAGCGTGCAGTCGGTCGCGCGCCAGCAGGCCGAGCAGGCCGCATCGCAACGCGCCGCCGAGTCGGCCTACGACATCGCCGTGCAGCGCTATGGCGCCGGCCTCGGCAACTACCTCAACGTGCTGACGGCCGAGACCACCGTGCTCGCCGAACGCCGCCAGGCCGTCGACTTGGCCGCACGCGCCCTCGAGACCCAGGTTGGCCTCGCCCGCGCCCTGGGCGGCGGCTGGCAGCCCGACACCGAAACGACCGCCGCGGCAGCCAAGCCCGCGACCCGTCATCCCTGAACAGCCACGCGCGAATCCGAAGGACATTCCCATGGACAGCAGCAACACCAACACCAACACCGCCGCCGTTGATGCACCGGCCCCCGGCAACAACAAGCGCCGTCGCGCGCTCACCGCGCTCGCCGCTGCGGTGGTGGTCGCCGGCGCCGGCTGGGGCGCCTACGAATGGCTGGTCGCCAGCCGCTACGAAACGACCGACAACGCCTATGTGCAGGGCAACGTGATCCAGATCACGCCCCAGATCGGCGGCACCGTGATGGCCATCATGGCCGACGACACCGACCTGGTGAAGACCGGCCAACCACTGGTGCAGCTCGACCCGGCCGATGCCAAGGTGGCCCTCGAGCAGACCGAGGCGGCGCTCGGCCAGGCGGTGCGCCAGGTGCGCACCCTCTATGCCAACAACGGCTCGCTGGCGGCGCAGGTCTCGCTGCGCCAGGCCGACATCGTGAAGGCCCAGAGCGACATCGCCCGCGCGCAGGACGACCTCAAGCGCCGCCAGGCGCTGACGGGCAACGGCGCAGTGTCGAAGGAAGAGCTCAACCATGCCGAGACTGCGCTGGCCAACGCGAAGAGCGCGCTGGCCGCGGCGCAGGCCGGCGTGATCGCGGCGCGCGAGCAGCTGGCCAGCAACCAGTCGCTGACCGAAGGCACCACCGTCGAGCAGCACCCCAGCGTGCAGGCCGCGGCCGCCAAGGTGCGCGAGGCCTACCTCGCGACGCAGCGCGTGGCGCTGCCGGCGCCGGTCGAAGGCTACGTGGCCAAGCGCACCGTGCAGCTCGGCCAGCGCGTCGCGGCCGGCACGCCGATGATGTCGATCGTGCCGCTCAACCAGGTGTGGGTCGACGCCAACTTCAAGGAAGTGCAGCTGCGCAGCATCCGTCTCGACCAGCCGGTGAAGCTCACGGCCGACGTCTACGGCAAGAAGGTCGAGTACACCGGCCACGTGGCCGGCCTGGGCGTGGGCACCGGCGCCGCCTTCGCGCTGCTGCCGGCGCAGAACGCCACCGGCAACTGGATCAAGGTGGTGCAGCGGGTGCCGGTGCGCATCGCGCTCGACGCCGAGCAGCTCAAGGCCAACCCGCTGCGCGTGGGCCTGTCGATGGACGTGGAGGTCGACGTGCGGCAGAAGGGCGGCAAGACGCTGGCCGATGCGCCGCGCGCGACCGCGCTGGCCCAGACGCAGGTCTACAGCCAGCTCGACCAGGGCGCCGACGCCGAGGTGCAGCGCATCATCGCCGCCAACCTGGGCCGCGCCCCGGCGCTCGCCGGCGCGGCGAAGCAGCCGCACGGCGCAGCACCCCCTGCCGGCTCGGTCATCTCGCACGTGAACCCGATCTGAGCGAAGGCGCGCACGATGGCCACCGCCGCGGCTCCCGCCGCCCATCCGCCGCTCGAAGGCTCGGCCCGCCTGTGGGGCACGATCGCGCTCTCGGCCGCGACCTTCATGAACGTGCTCGACACCTCGATCGCGAACGTGTCGCTGCCGGCCATCTCCGGCGACCTGGGCGTGAGCTCCACGCAGGGCACCTGGGTCATCACCAGCTTCGCCGTTGCCAACGCGATCGCGGTGCCGCTCACCGGCTGGCTCACGCAGCGCTTCGGCCAGGTACGCCTGTTCATGGCCAGCGTGCTGCTGTTCATCGTCAGCTCGTGGCTGTGCGGCCTCGCGCCCAACATGACCACGCTGATCGCCTTCCGCGCGCTGCAGGGCTTCGTGGCCGGGCCGATGATCCCGCTGTCGCAGACGCTGCTGCTGTCGAGTTATCCGAAAGCCAAGGCCGGCCTCGCGATGGCGATGTGGTCGATGACCACGCTGGTCGCGCCGGTCATGGGGCCGCTCCTGGGCGGCTGGATCACCGACAACATCTCCTGGCCTTGGATCTTCTACATCAACATCCCCGTGGGCCTGCTCGCGGCCGGCATCACCTGGGGCATCTTCCACAAGCGCGAGAGCAGCACGCGCAAGGTGCCGATCGACGGCATCGGCCTGGCGCTGCTGGTGCTGTGGGTCGGCTCGATGCAGCTCATGCTCGACAAGGGCAAGGAGCTCGACTGGTTCCATTCGCCCGAGATCGTCGCGATGGCGGTGGTGGCGGTGGTCGGCTTCGCCTTCTTCCTGGTGTGGGAGCTGACCGACAAGCATCCGGTGGTGGACCTGTCGCTCTTCAAGCGGCGCAACTTCTGGTCCGGCGCGCTTGCCACCGCGGTGGCCTACGGGCTGTTCTTCGGCAACGTGGTGATCCTGCCGCTGTGGCTGCAGCAGTTCATGGGTTACACCGCCACGCAGGCCGGCATGATCATGGCGCCGGTGGGGCTGCTGGCGATCGTGTTCTCGCCGATGGTCGGCCTCACCGTGGGCAAGATCGATCCGCGCCGCTACGCGACCTTCTCCTTCCTGGTGTTCGCGCTGGTGCTGTGGATGCGCTCGAACTTCAACACCCAGGCCGACTTCTGGACCATCATGATCCCGACCGTGATCCAGGGCGTGGCAATGGCCTTCTTCTTCATCCCGCTGGTGACGATCACGCTCTCGGGCCTCGCGCCCGACCGCATCGCGGCGGCCTCGGGCTTGTCGAACTTCGCGCGCATCACCGCGGGTGCGATGGGCACCTCCATCGCGACCACGCTGTGGGAGAACCGCGCAGCGCTGCATCATGCGCAACTGGTCGAGTCGGTCAACGCGGGAAGCGCGGCCGCCAACAGCGCCATGGCCGGGCTGAGTGCGAGCGGCTTCTCCGCCGAACAGGTGCTGGGCCAGATCAACCGCATGGTGGACCAGCAGTCCTTCATGCTGGCGGCCAATGATGTGTTCTATGCATCGGCGGTGCTGTTCCTTCTGCTGATTCCTTTCGTGTGGCTCGCGAAGCCCGCGCGCGGCACCGGCGCATCGGACGCTGCCGCCGGAGCGCACTGAGCACCTTGCGGCAAGGTCCGCCCGCCACGTCCTTGCGCGGACGTGGCGGGCTTTCGTGCGCCTGACGCTGGTTGCGGTGCAGCATAGGCATTTGCCCCAGTAGGCAAGTGTTGCTGCGGCTGCAAACAATGCGTTCCGCGCAGCCATGGTGGCGCGCTCAGATGAACCGCATGACCGATCTTTCCTGCCAGTACCCGGGCGACCGCGCGAGATGAGCGACATCATTCTCGAGACACGCCAGCTCACCAAGGATTTCAAGGGCTTCACCGCCGTCAGCAACGTCGATCTGAAGGTGGTGCGCGGCTCCATTCACGCCTTGATCGGGCCCAACGGCGCGGGCAAGACGACCTGCTTCAACCTGCTCACCAAGTTCCTCGAGCCCACCTCGGGAACCATCCTCTTCAACGGCCAGGACATCACGGGCGAGCGCCCCGCGCAGATCGCACGGCGCGGCATCATCCGCTCCTTCCAGATCTCCGCCGTGTTTCCGCATCTCACGCTGCTCGAGAACGTGCGCCTGGGCCTGCAGCGCGCGCTCGGCACCTCTTACCATTTCTGGAAGAGCGAGAAGACGCTCAAGCCGCTCGACGCCCGCGCCCGCGCGTTGCTGGCCGAGGTCGGCCTCGAGGAACTGGCCGAGGAGCAGACCGTGAACCTGCCCTACGGCCGCAAGCGCGCGCTCGAGATCGCGACCACGCTTGCGATGGAACCCGAGCTGATGCTGCTCGACGAGCCCACGCAGGGCATGGGCCACGAGGACGTGCACCGCGTGGCCGAGCTGATCAAGCGCGTCTCGGCCGGTCGCACCATCCTGATGGTGGAGCACAACATGAGCGTGGTCTCCACCATCGCCGACACCATCACGGTGCTGCAGCGCGGCGCCGTGCTGGCCGAGGGCCCGTACGCCGAGGTCTCGCGGAACCCGCAGGTGATGGAAGCCTACATGGGCACCACCGACGGCCAGTTGCAGGGAGCCCATTGAATGAGCGTTCCTGCACTCGAAATCAAGGACCTCCACGCCTGGTACGGCGAATCCCATGTGCTGCATGGTGTCGACATGGTCGTGCAGCCCGGCGAGGTGGTCACGCTGCTCGGCCGCAATGGAGCAGGGCGCACCACCACGATGCGGGCCATCCTGGGCCTGACCGGCGCGCGAAAGGGCAGCATCAAGGTCCACGGCACCGAGACCATCGGCATGCCCACGCACCGCATCGCGCACCACGGCATCGGCTACTGCCCGGAGGAGCGCGGCATCTTCGCCAGCCTCTCGGCCGAAGAGAACCTGCTGCTGCCGCCCGCACTCAAGGGAGCGGACAAGGGCATGTCGGTGGAGGAGATCTACGCCATGTTCCCCAACCTGGCCGAGCGCCGCAACAGCCAGGGCACGCGCCTGTCGGGCGGCGAGCAGCAGATGCTGGCGGTGGCGCGCATCCTGCGCACCGGCGCCAGGCTGCTTTTGCTCGACGAGATCTCGGAGGGACTGGCCCCGGTGATCGTGCAGGCCCTGGCCCGCATGATCCACACCTTGCGCGGCAAGGGCTACACGGTGGTCATGGTGGAGCAGAACTTCCGTTTTGCCGCACCGCTGGCCGACCGGTTCTACGTGATGGAGCACGGTCGCATCGTCGAAAAATTCGGCGCGGCCGAGCTCGACGCCAAGATGCCGACGCTGCACGAACTGCTCGGCGTCTGATCCCATTCATTTTTTTGCTTGAAGGAGACACCATGAAGACTGCATTCACCGCGATCGCGCTGGCCGTCGGCGCCCTGGCCCTGGCTTCCGGCGCGCAGGCGCAGGAGAAGGTCAAGATCGGCTTCGTCACCGACATGTCCAGCCTCTACTCCGACCTCGAGGGTAAGGGCGGCGCCACCGCGATCGAGATGGCCATCGCCGACTTCGGCGGCAAGGCGCTCGGCCAACCCATCGAACTGCTCACCGCTGACCACCAGAACAAGGCCGACATCGCCGCCTCCAAGGCGCGCGAGTGGATCGACACGGCCGGCGTGACCATGATCTTCGGCGGCACCAACTCCGGCACCGCGCTGGCCACCGCGAAGGTCGCGCAGGAGAAGAAGCGCGTCTACTTCAACAACGGCGCCGCCAGCTCGGCGCTCACCAACGACCAGTGCAGCCCCTACACCGTGCACTACGCCTACGACACCGTCGCGCTCGCCAAGGGCACCGGCGCCACGGTGGTCGAGCAGGGCGGCAAGAGCTGGTTCTTCCTGACCGCCGACTACGCCTTCGGCCACGCGCTGGAAGCCGACACCAGCCGCATCGTCAAGGAAAAGGGCGGCACGGTGGTGGGCACGGTGCGTCATCCGCTCAATGCCTCCGACTTCTCCTCCTTCCTGCTGCAGGCACAGAACTCCAAGGCGCAGATCCTGGGTCTGGCCAACGCCGGCGGCGACACCATCAACTCCATCAAGGCCGCCCGCGAATTCGGCATCGGCAAGACGATGAAGGTGGCGGGCCTGCTGGTCTTCCTGAGCGACATCCACAGCCTGGGCCTGAAGAACACCGAGGGTCTGCTGCACACCACCAGCTGGTACTGGGACTTGAACGACGACACGCGCAAGTGGGCCGCGCGCTATTTCGACAAGACCAAGCGCATGCCCACCGACATCCAGGCCGCCGACTACTCGGCCACCACGACCTACCTGAAGGCCGTCGAGGCCGCCAAGAGCACCGATGCGGACAAGGTGATGGAGCAGCTCAAGAAGATGCCGATCAGCGACTTCTTCGGCAAGGGCCAGATCCGCGCCGACGGCCGCTATGTGCACGACATGTACCTGGTGCAGGTCAAGGCCGCGTCCGAGTCGAAGAAGCCCTGGGACTACCTCAAGGTGGTCAAGACGCTGCCGGGCGACCAGGTCTTCACGACGAAGGCCGAGTCCAAGTGCGCCCTCTGGAAGTGACCGCGCTTCGCGGCCGACGAAAGAACACATGAAGAACAGATTCGCACTATCGGCCGTGGTCCTCGGCCTCGCCATGGCCGCAGGCGCGGCGCAGGCCCAGGACAAGGTCAAGATCGGCTTCATCACCGACATGTCCAGCCTCTATGCCGACGTCGAAGGCCGCAACGGCGCAACCGCCATCCAGATGGCCATCGACGACTTCGGCGGCAAGGTCAACGGCCAGCCCATCGAGCTGCTCACGGCCGACCACCAGAACAAGGCCGACATCGCCGCCTCCAAGGCGCGCGAGTGGATCGACACGGCCGGCCTGACCATGCTCTTCGGCGGCACCAACTCCGGCACCGGCCTGGCGATGGCGAAGGTGGCGCAGGAGAAGAAGCGCGTCTTCATCGTCAACGGCGCCGGCACCTCGGCGCTCACCAACGAGCAGTGCAGCCCCTACACCGTGCACTACGCCTACGACACCGTCGCGCTCGCCAAGGGCACGGGCGGCGCGGTGGTGGGGCAGGGCGGCAAGAGCTGGTTCTTCCTGACAGCCGACTACGCCTTCGGCGCGGCGCTCGAGGGCGACACCGCCAAGGTGGTGAAGGAGAAGGGCGGTACGGTGGTGGGCGGCGTCAAGCATCCCCTCAACGCCTCCGACTTCTCCTCCTTCCTGCTGCAGGCGCAGAACTCCAAGGCCCAGATCCTGGGCCTGGCGAACGCGGGCGGCGACACCATCAACGCGATCAAGGCGGCCAAGGAATTCGGCATCACCAAGACGATGAAGATGGCGGGACTGCTGGTCTTCATCACCGACATCCACAGCCTGGGCCTGAAGAACACCGAAGGCCTGTTGCTCACCACCAGCTGGGACTGGAACCTCGACGACAGGACGCGTGCCTTCGGCAAGAAGTTCTTCGAGAAGACCAAGCGCATGCCGACCGACATCCAGGCCGCCGACTACTCGGCCACCATGACCTACCTCAAGGCGATTCAGACCGCGAAGAGCACCGATGCCGACAAGGTGATGGCGCAGCTCAAGAAGACGCCGATCGACGACTTCTACGCCAAGGGCCAGATCCGCGAGGACGGGCGCTTCGTGCACGACATGTACCTGGTGCAGGTCAAGAGCCAGGCCGAGTCGAAGCAGCCCTGGGACTACTACAAGGTCGTGAGCAAGCTGCCGGGCGACCAGGTCTTCACGACGAAGGCCGAGTCCAAGTGCGCCCTCTGGAAATAAGCTGACCCACCGATCCCGCTCATCGTTCTTCCCCGTATGCAAATTTCGCTGCCTGCCCTGCTGAGCCAGCTCCTCCTCGGACTGGTCAACGGATCGTTCTACGCGATCCTGAGCCTCGGGCTCGCGGTGATTTTCGGCCTGCTCAACGTCATCAACTTCGCGCACGGCGCCCTGTTCATGCTGGGTGCGGTGCTGACCTGGATGGCGATGAACTACCTCGGGATCAACTACTGGGTGATGCTCATCGCGGCGCCGATCGTCGTCGGCCTCTTCGGCATGGTCATCGAGCGGCTGCTGCTGCGCTGGATCTACAAGCTCGACCATCTCTACGGCCTGCTGCTCACACTGGGTCTCACGCTCTTGATCGAGGGCGTGTTCCGCTCCGTCTATGGCGTCTCGGGCCTGCCCTACGACACGCCCGATGCGCTGGCGAGCGCCACCGACCTCGGCTTCATGATCCTGCCCAACTACCGGGCCTGGGTGGTGGTGGCCTCGCTGGTGGTCTGCTTCGCCACCTGGTTCGTGATCGAGAAGACGCGCCTGGGCGCCTATCTGCGCGCCGGCACCGAGAACCCGCGCCTGGTCGAGGCCTTCGGCGTCAACGTGCCGCTGATGATCACGCTGACCTACGGCTTCGGCGTGGCGCTCGCCGCCTTCGCCGGCGTGCTGGCGGCGCCGGTGATCCAGGTCTCGCCGCTGATGGGGCAGAACCTCATCATCGTCGTCTTCGCGGTGGTGGTGATCGGCGGCATGGGCTCGATCATGGGCGCCATCCTCACGGGCCTGGGCCTGGGCGTGATCGAAGGGTTCACCAGGGTCTTCTATCCCGAGGGCTCGTCCACCGTCGTCTTCGTGATCATGGTCATCGTGCTCCTGATCCGGCCGGCCGGCCTGTTCGGCAAAGAGAAGTGAAGCGGCCCGCGTGATGAAGAACAACAACATCTCTCTCGTCCTCTACGGCCTGCTGCTGCTCGGGCTGATTGCCGCGCCCTTCCTCGGCGCCTACCCGGTGTTCGTGATGAAGCTCATGTGCTTCGCGCTGTTCGCCTCGGCCTTCAACCTGCTGCTGGGCTTCACGGGCCTGCTGTCCTTCGGCCACGCGGCCTTTCTGGGCGGCTCCGCCTACATCGCGGGCGAGGCCATGAAGGCGTGGGGCCTGACGCCCGAGCTGGGCCTCATTGCCGGCACGCTCACCGGCGCACTGCTGGGCTGGGTCTTCGGCGTGCTGGCCATCCGCCGCCAGGGCATCTACTTCGCGATGATCACGCTGGCGCTGGCGCAGATGGTCTTCTTCATCTGCCTGCAGGCCAAGTTCACCGGCGGCGAAGACGGCCTGCAGGGCGTGCCGCGTGGCAAGCTCTTCGGCGTGCTGGATCTGCAGAACGACCTGACCATGTATTACGTGGCCCTGGTGATCGTGGTCATCGGCTTCCTGCTGATCGTGCGCACCATCCACTCGCCCTTCGGCCAGGTGCTCAAGGGCATCAAGGAGAACGAGCCGCGCGCGCTCTCGCTGGGCTACGACGTGGGTCGCTTTAAGCTGCTGGCCTTCGTGATCTCGGCCGCGCTCTCGGGCCTGGCCGGCTCGCTCAAGACCCTGGTGCTGGGCTTCGCCACGCTGTCCGACGTGCACTGGACCGCCTCGGGCCAGGTGATCCTGATGACGCTGGTGGGCGGCCTGGGCACGCTCTCCGGCCCGCTGGTCGGCTCGGCAGTGGTGGTGCTGCTGGAGAACAAGATCGGCGAGTTCGGCCACCTGCTGGCCAGCCTGACCTCCATCGAGTGGTTCGGCACGCTGGGCGAGTCGGTCACCATGGTCACGGGCCTGATCTTCGTGATCTGCGTGCTGGCTTTCCGGCGCGGGGTCATGGGGGAGATCATCGCCTTGATGTCGCGCCGGCGCTGAAGCGGAGGCCCGCATGTGGCAGCCTGCCCAGCGCTACCCCGACCCCGCCATCGAGATCCTCGACCCGCGCTTCGCCAAATACCGCCTGACGAGCGCCGCGGTCGAGCGCCTGGCGACCGGCTTCCGCTGGGCCGAGGGGCCGGTGTGGTTCGGCGACGGCCGCTGCCTGCTGTGGAGCGACATCCCCAACAACCGCGTGCTGCGCTGGGACGAGGAAACGGGCGCCGTCAGCCACTTCCGCAAGCCCTCCAACTTCGCCAACGGCCACACGCGCGACCGGCAGGGGAGGCTGCTTTCCTGCGAGCACGGCACGCGGCGCGTGACGCGCACCGAATACGACGGCTCGATCACCGTGATCCTCGACTGCTTCGAGGGCAAACGCCTCAACTCGCCCAACGACATCGTCGTGAAGTCGGACGACTCGATCTGGTTCACCGATCCGCCCTTCGGCATCCTCGGCCACTACGAAGGCCACGCGGCGGAGCCCGAACTGCCGACCAACGTCTACCGCGTCGATGGAAAAACAGGCAAGGCCACCGTGGTCTGCAGCGACATCGAGCGCCCCAACGGCCTGTGCTTCTCGCCCGACGAGCGCCTGCTGTACGTGGTCGAGTCGGGCAGCACGCCGCGGCGCATCCGCGTGTTCGATCTGAGCGAAGACGGCCAGGGCCTGAAGAACGGCCGCGTGTTCGTGCAGGCCGATCCGCAGGGCTCGCCCGACGGTTTCCGCTGCGACGTCGACGGCAACCTCTGGGCCGGCTGGGGCACCGGCGAGGGCCGCGACGGCGTGATGGTGTTCGCGCCCGATGCCACGCCCATCGGCCGCATCGCGCTGCCGGAGCGCTGCGCCAATGTCTGCTTCGGCGGCCCGGCGCGCAATCGGCTGTTCATGGCGGCGAGCCAGTCGCTTTACGCGCTCTACGTCAACACGCAGGGCGTGCGCGGCGGGTGAGCGACCCCGGTCTCAGGGGCTGAAGCGCCGCGAGAGCGCCTCCGACAGTCCGATAGCCGGCTTCGGCGCGGGCCGCCGGAAGGTGCCGGCGCTGGCCTTGCGTACGCGCAGCGTCGCCAGCGCCTCGGCCTGCTTCACCGCGGCGGCCATCTGGTCGACCACGGGCACGGGGATCCGGTCTTTGACCTTGTCGGCCAGGCCCGCCAGCGGCGCGCCGGCAAGGATCACCACATCGGCCTCGTCCTCCTCGACCGCGCGGTTCGCGAGGTCCACCAGCAGCTGTTCCTTCTCGTCTTGCACATCGGCGATGGAGGCAAAGCGGCCCTCGAGCATGCGGATGCCTGCCAGCCGGCCCGTGAGGCCGTGCGATTCGACGCACTCCTCGTACCAGGGGCCGAGCGCCTGCGCGAAGGTCACGATGGCGAAGCGCTTGCCGAGCATGCAGGCGGTCAGCATCGCGGCCTCGGCCATGCCGACCACCGGAATGTCGAACAGCTCGCGCGCGCCGAACAATCCCGGGTCGCCGAAGGCCGCGATGATGGCCGCATCGAAGCCCTCATGGTGCTCGGCCAGCATCTCCAGAGCGACCGCGCCGCCGATCTGGGCCTCCGCGCGGGTGGCGATGTAGGGGAAACCGCGCGGGGCGGTCAGTGGGACCAGCTCCGTGCCGGCGGCCGCGGCGGGCAGCGCGGCGCTCATCAGCCGGTCCGTGATGCCCTGGCTGGTGTTCGGATTGAGGACGAGGATGCGCATGGCGGTTTCCTTCAGATCGATGGGCGACTATGCCGGCGCGAGGGCGGACTCGGCCAGCACCGCCTCGATGGCCTTCGCAGCGTGGAGCAGTTGGCGGTCGCGACCGCGTGCGGCGATCAGCTGAAGGCCGACCGGCAGCCCGTCGCGGCCTTGGCCACAGGGGATGGAGATGGCCGCGGCCATCGCATGGTTGACGAAGGGCGTGAAGACGGCGTGGGCGCGCGGTTCGACGGCCTGGCCGCCGATGTGGGTGGGCCCGAGCCGGTCGTTTGGCCACGCGACGCAGGGCGCGGTCGGGCAGAGGACCAGGTCGTGACGCGCCAGGCATCCGGCCAGTGTCGAGGCGATGGCGGCACCCGCGGCCCGCGCGCGCGCCACGTCGGCGCCGGACCACTGCAGCCCGCGCTCGATCTGGCGCCCGATGTCGGGGTCGAAGAAGGACGGGTCGCGCCGCCAGGCTTCGCCGAACAGATGGGCGAGGCCGGTGTGCTGCAGCGGCATCAGCGCGTCCTCGTTCGCGCCTTCGGGCCAAGCCGGGTCTTCGTCCTCGATCTTCAGGCCCGCCGAGCGCAGCGCATCGATGGCGCGCGCGATGCAGGCCTGCACGTCCTCGTCGACCGGTGCCTCCAGGCCGAGGCGTGGGCTGAAGGCGATGCGCAGCTGCCGCGCATCGCGCGGCGGGTTGCCTTCGGACATCAGCATCGATGCCGGATCGCGCGCATCGGGGCCTGCCATCGCCTCGAACATCAGCGCGGCGTCGCCCACGCTGCGGGCGATCGGCGCCATGCACTGCAGCCCGATGAAGGCATGCGGGAATCCGAAGGGGTCGGGGATTGCGCCGAAGGAAGGCTTGAAACCGACCACGCCCACGTGCGCGGGCGGGCGCCGGCTGGAGCCGCCGCCATCCGTGCCCAGCGCCAGCGGCGCCATGCGCGCGGCCACCGCGACCGCGCAGCCGCCGGAGGAGCCGCCCGGCGTCAGCGCCGGGTCCATGGGATGACGGGTGAGGCCGTAGACCTTATTGGTCGTCAGTCCCTTGCAGGCGAACTCGGAGCTGTTGGCCATGCCGATGACCAGCGCGCCCGCGGCGCGCAGGCGCTCGACCGCCAGCGCGTCGCACGGCGCGACGAAGTCCTTGAAGAGCAGCGAGCCCTGGGTGACCCGCTGGTCCCGGACCCAGATCACGTCCTTCACCACCACCGGCACGCCGGCGAGCGGGAGCGCTTCCCTGCGGGCGATGCGCGTGCGCAGAGCCTCGATGTCTGCGTCGAGTGACGCGGGAACCTCGCCCACGACGGCATTGAGCTCGCCGTTGCGTGCCTCGATGCGCTGCCTGAAGGCGGCCACCACCGCGGCCGGGTCGAGCCCACCGGCGCGCACCTGCTGCGCGATCCGCGCTGCGTCCAGCTCAAGCATGCGGGACCGCCTTCGCGAGCTTGGCCAGCGCGTCGGGCAGGTTGCCTACGTAATGGCCGTCGCCCGCCGCTTCGCCGGGCTTGGGTCGAGCCATCTCGGGCTTGCCGCAAGGCAGGAACTGGCCGTGGCCCGAGGGTGCGCAGGGCTGGCCCTGGTCCCACACGCGCTCGCCGCGCACGAGAGTGGTCACGGGCCAGCCGGTGACCTGCATACCCTCGTAAGGCGTGTAGTCCACGTCGTGGTGCAGCATTCGGTTCTCGATGGTGACCTCCTTGTTCGGGTCCCAGATCGCGATGTCGGCATCGGAGCCGATCGCGATCGTGCCCTTGCGCGGATGCAGGCCATAGAGGCGCGCCGGGTTGGTGGCCGTCAGGCTCACGAACTGGTTGAGGGTGATGCGTCCCGTGCGCACGCCTTCAGAGAACAGCAGCGGCAGCCGCGTCTCCAGGCCCGGGATGCCGTTGGGGATGTGGCGGAAGGCCACCTCCTTGCCGCCCGGTTTCTTGCCCTGCGCGTCGTCGAAGCGAAACGGCGCGTGGTCGGACGAGACGATGGTGAAGAGGCCGTCGGACAGCCCCTCCCAGACGACGCGCTGGTTGGCCCTGGCGCGCGGCGGCGGGCTGCAGACGCACTTGGCGCCCTCGTAGCCGCCGCCCAGGTCGTCTGCGCTGAGGAACAGGTACTGAGGGCAGGTCTCGGCATAGAGGCGCATGCCGCGGCCGCGGGCCCAGCGGATCTGCTCGATGGCCTCGCGGCCCGACACATGCACGATCAGGATCGGCACGTCGACCAGCTCCGACAGCGTGATGGCGCGATGCGTCGCCTCGCGCTCGATGGCCATCGGCCGCGAGGCGGCGTGGTACAGCGGCGCCGTGTGTCCGGCTTCCTCCAGCGTCTCGGTCAGCCATGCAATGCAGTCGGCGTTCTCGGCATGGATCATCGCCAGCGCCCCGTGCCGGCGCGCCACCGCGAGCAGACGCAGGATCTGGCGGTCGTCCAGCTTCATGTCGTCGTAGGTCATGTAGATCTTGAACGAGGTGTAGCCCTCGGCGATCAGGGCCGGCAGCTCCTCGCGCAGCACTTGCTCCGTCGGGTCGGTCACGATCATGTGGAAGGCGTAGTCCACCACCGCCTTGCGGCCGGCGCGCCGGTGATAGTCCTCGACCGCGGCGCGCAGCGACTGGCCCTTGATCTGCGCCGCGAAGGGGATCACGGTGGTGGTGCCGCCGCAGGCCGCCGAGCGCGTGCCGCTCAGGAAGTCGTCGGCCATCCGCAGGCCTTCGTCCATCGGCTGGTCCAGGTGGCAGTGGGCATCGACGCCACCGGGCAGCACCAGCTTGCCCCGGGCATCGATCTCGTCGCGGCCGCGCGCGAGCTCCTGCCCGAGGGCGACCACTCGGCCGTCGCGGATGCCGATGTCGGCCTGCATGGTTTCCGAGGCGGTGGCGACCAGGCCGTTGCGGATGACGGTGTCGAAGCTTTGCATCTGCGTTTCCTTGGTTGTGGAGCCCGACTCAGTGACCAGCGTCCTTGAGATCGATGCGGGCGGTTTCGCGGGCCGCGAAGGCGGCCACCGCGATCAGCGCGCAGACGACGGCGAGATAGATGGCCACCGGCGTGGTCGAATGAAACTGCGCGATCAGCCCGGTGGCGATGATCGGCGCCAGCGCGCCGCCGAAGACACCGGCGAACTGGAAGCCCAGCGAGGCGCCCGTCACCCGCACACGGGTCGCGAACAGTTCCGGCAGGAAGGAGGCGAGCGGCGAGAACATGAAGGACACCAGCACCATCCCCACGAAGGACGCCGCCATGATGGCGACGGGATTGCCCGTCTGCACCATCTGCATGAACGGCAAGGCCCAGAGCGCGCCGCCGATGCCGCCGATCATGAGCACCGGCCGGCGGCCGATGCGGTCGGACAGCCAGCCGGCCACCGGGATGAAGATCATCTGCGCCACCGCACCCAGCAGCACCGCATTGAGCGCGATGGACTTGGGCAGGCCCAGTTGCGTCGGCACGAAGTACAGCAGGAACAGCGTGAACACGTAGAAGGCGATGTCGCCGCCCAGCCGCGCGAAGAAGGCGATGGCGAGCTGCGGCTTGTAGTGGCGAAGCACCTCCTTGATCGGCGCGTGCTCTTCATGGCCCTTGGCCTCCTTCTCGAAGACCTTGGACTCCGCCACGTTCATGCGGATGTAGAGGCCCACGCCCACGAGGATGGCGCTCATCAGGAAGGGTACGCGCCAGCCCCATGACAGGAAGGCCTCGTCCGACACCTGCCAAGTGACGAGCGCGAAGGCGCCGTTGGCCAGCAGCAGGCCTATCGGCGCGGCGATCTGCACCACGGCCCCGAGCAGGCCGCGTCGCTTCCCTTCGGGGTCGAGCTCATTGACCATGATGGCCGCGCCGCCCCATTCGCCGCCGAGCGCCAGGCCCTGGATGATGCGCAGCACCACCAGCAGGATGGGCGCCAGCATGCCGACTTGGCCATAAGAGGGCAGGCAGCCGATGAGGAAGGTCGCCAGTCCCATCATCAGCAGCGTGATGAAAAGAATGGACTTGCGGCCCAGCTTGTCTCCGAAGTGCCCGAACACCGCCGCGCCGAGCGGCCGCGCGACAAAGGCCACGCCGTAGCTGGCGAAGGACAGCAGCGTCGCCACCAGGGGCTCGCTCTGCGGGAAGAACAGCTTCGGAAAGACCAGGGCCGCGGCCGAGCCGTAGATGAAGTGGTCGTAGAACTCCAGCGTCGTCCCTGCCAGGCTGGCGGCCGCCACGCGCTTGGTGGATGAGGGGCTGGCTTCGCGTTCGGCTGTCCCGCCGATGGGCATGGTTGCATGCATTCGCTTGTCTCCGTGATGGGTTGAGGGGGCTGGATGGGTGGCGCTGGCCGAAAGATAGGCGATAACCGATGTGCAATCAAGAAGAAATTTGTACATCGCAAAAAACATTTATGTTCTTCGGATTTGTCTAATGGATAACCCGAAGTTCCTGACGTCTCCAGCGAAAGTAGGAGGTGATCGCATTCGAATCTAGGAGGGATTGGCCACAAAACCGCCATACAATTCATCGAATCCTGACGTTCAAAAGGAATCGAGACAATGGCCAAGATCGCCAGCACAGACACAGAAAACACCGGTGGACTTTCCGTCGAGGAGATCAGCGAGCGGATCCTCCTGGCCATCTGGGAGCATCGGCTGCCGCCCGGGACCAAGCTGGTGGAGGAGAAGCTGTCGGAGGTGTTCGGCGTAAGCCGCACCAAGATCCGGCTGGCGCTCGGCAGGCTGTCGCACGACAGCATCCTCACCGTCGAGCCCAATCGCGGGACCTTCGTCGCCAGCCCGACGGTCGAGCAGGCGCGCCAGGTGTTCAACGCCCGTCGCCTGCTGGAGCCGGCGCTCCTGCGCGACCTGTGCGGGCACGTGCGGCGCGAGCAGCTCGCGCGCTTGCGCAAGAACATCGCGCTGGAAGGCGAGGCGCGTGAGCGCAATGACCGGCGCGCGACCATCCGGCTTTCGGGCCAGTTCCACCTGCTGATCGCGGAACTCGGCCAGAACCCGTACCTCCACAAGTGCCTTCGCGAGCTGTGCTCGCTGACTTGCCTGGTGATCGCGCTCTACGACGCACCTGGCATGCCGGCCTGCCCGCACCACGAGCACGACGCCATCGTCGACGCGCTGGAACAGGGCGATGCCGAACGCGCCTGCATGCTGATGATCGAGCATCTGACGCACGTCGAGAACACGCTGCGTCTCGAGATGCCGGCGGACGAGGAGATCGACTTCCGCGCCGTGTTCGCCTGAGCGGCGCGCCGGCTCAGGCCCGCCGCAGCAGCCTGCGCAGCACGGTCTTCAGCGGGCTCGCCCCGAAGATCAGCCGCGAGTACGAGACGAACAGCCCGCGCGTCAGCAGCAGGCTGCCGTAGTAGTAGATGCGGTACTGCCGCGGCCCCTGGCGCGTGTCCGGGTGGCGCAGCGCCCGCCGCAGCAGGCCGAGGTCCTTGCCTTCGCCGGACAGCCAACGCTCGAGGAAGCTGAGCCACAGATAGCCGCCCTGGTCGTCCAGGGGGCGCCACAGCGCGGAGGCGCCGGGCCGGCGGCGTTCGAGCTGCGCGCGCAACCACACGTCGAAGCGCGCGGCGCGCCGCCGCATTGCCTTGATCTGCTCCACGGACACCATCGAGCCCTTGGTCGCGGAGGCGCCATGCACGCGGTAGCGCGTCAGCGGCTCGGGAATCCAGGCGCTCGGGCTGATCAGCGCCGCGGCGGTGCACAGCTGCAGGTCCTGGTACATCATGCGGTCGGCATCCAGGGGGCCGATGGCATCGAGGACTTCGCGCCGGAAGGCCAGGCCCGAGGTCAGCGAAAGCACGGGGCAGGAGGCCGCCATCAAGGTCTCGCCAGCCAGCCAGCCCTGGGGGGCGCGCCCGCCGGGATAGTACGGCGCGTGCCCCAGATGGGGTTGCCCCTCCGAGAAGCGCTGCATGCCGTTGTGCGTCCACCCCGGAAGATGCCCGTCCACCCGCCGGCGCAGTGCATCCAGCACCTTCTCGATGCGTTCCGGCGCCATGGCGTCGTCGGCATCGAGCAGCAGCACCACCTCGCCGGTGCAGGCCGCGAGAGCGGCGTTGGTGGCCACGCAGATGCCGCCGTTGAGCTGGTGGATGGGCAGGACCTGTGGGAAGCGCGCGGCATAGCCGTCCAGGATCTGCGCGGTGTCGTCGGTCGAGCCGTCGTTCACCACCACGATCTGGTCCGCCGGCGCGGTCTGGGCCAGGCAGCTGTCCAGGCACTCGGGCAGGAAGCGGCCGTAGTTGAAGCAGATGATGGCGATGCTGACCTGCGGCGCGGCCGGCAGCTCGTTCAGAGCCATGGGCTCGATGGCGAACATTGCAACGGGCGGGATCTCTGCTGCTTTCACGAAAGGCGTCCCCAAGGGCCACGAGGGCGGCGTCCCGGATTGTGCCTCCGGATGGCGAGTGCATCGCAAGTGTTACAGCGTACGGCGCACGGACGGACGGCCCAGTGATAGAGGCATTCCACGATTGAGCGCAGCTCAATCGAAGACTAAGGTCCCGGCATGGATCGCCTGCCGCCCCTCAACGCCATCCGCGCCTTCGAAGCCGCCGCACGCCACATGAGCATCACGTTGGCCGCCGACGAGCTCAGCGTCACGCCCGGCGCCGTCAGCCGGCAGATCAAGAGCCTCGAAGAGACGCTGGGCCTGCAGCTGCTCAAGCGCGGGCACCGGCAGATTTCCCTGACGCGGCAGGGCGCCGAGTACTACCGCGCGGTGGCACGTGCGATCGAGTCGCTGCGCGACGCGACCCGTCGCCTCAAGCGGCGCAGCCAGCGCAAGCAGCTCAGGATCCGCGCCTACACCACCTTCGCGATGCGCTGGCTGATCCCGCGGCTGTCGGGCTTCCATGCCGCGCACCCGGACGTCGAGGTGCTGCTGAAGGCCTCGCTCGAGCCGGTGGACTTCCGCAAGGAGGACATCGACGGCGCGATCCGCCTGGGCGACGGCAACTGGCCCGGCACCCACAGCTTGCGGCTGCTCGACAACATCCTGGCGCCGGTCGCCAGCCCCGAGCTGCTGAAGAAGGGGCCGAAGCTCAAGCGTCCGGCCGACCTGGCGCACTACACGCTGCTGCACACCATCGCCCGGCCGGACGACTGGGCCTACTGGCTGGAAGCGGCCGGTGGCGCCAGCCAACTCGACCCGCGCGCCGGCATGACCTACGAGAGTTCGGCCATGAGCTACGCAGCGGCCATCGAAGGGCAGGGCGTCGCGATGGCGCAGCTCTTCCTGGTCGAGAAGGACCTGGAGGAGGCCCGGCTGGTGATGCCCTTCAAGAAGACGCTCGACATGGGCGACTTCACCTACTACCTGCTCACGCCGAGCCATCGCGACGAGCCGGCGCACATGAAGACCTTCAGGCTCTGGATGATGGAGCAGTTCAGGAAGGGCTGAGCCTTCCGATCGCTCGTTTGCGCTCTGCTCAAGCGAAAGCGGCCCAGAACTCGTTTTGTCGTCTCGCGGGATTCAATGATCATCCGGTCATGAACGAACTGGACGTCATTGCCGCCCTGCATGCACGCAGGAGCATCCGCAGCTTTCTGTCCGACCCTGTCGACAGGCGCCTGGTCGAGGCCGTGCTGGCCGACTCGGCGCGCAGCCCGAGCGCCTCGAACACGCAACCCTGGAAGGTGCACGTCTGCGCGGGTGAGGCACGCGACCGGCTCAGCCGCGCCTTCCTCGAGGCGCACGAAGCCGGTGGAGAGGGCCACGCCGAGGAGTACACCTATTACCCGACGCAGTGGCAGGACCCGTACCTCGCACGCCGCAGGAAGGTGGGCAAGGATCTGTACGGCCTGCTGGGCATCGCCAAGGGCGACAGCGAGGCCATGGCCCGCCAGTACGGGCGCAACTACGAGTTCTTCGGCGCGCCGGTCGGCCTGTTCTTCACGCTCGACCGCGCGCTGGACGGGCAGGCCGCATGGCTGGATCTCGGCATGTACCTGCATGGCGTGATGCTCGCTGCCCTGGGCCACGGACTGGCGACCTGCCCGCAGCAGGCCTTTGCGCGCTACCACCGGATCGTTCGCGAGCACCTCGGCATCGCGGCTTCGGAGATCGTGGTCTGCGGCATGGCGCTTGGCTATCCCGATGCGGACGCGCCGGCCAACCAGCTCAGTACGGAACGCGAGCCGGTGTCCGGCTTCGCTCGGTTCCACGGCCTCTGAACTGCGCTCAGGGTGCGAAGCCCGACCTCCGCACCACCGGCTCCCACTGTCGCCGAAACGTCTTGATCATCTGTGCAGTTTCTGCAGACGTGCATGACGGCTGCGGCGCAGCTACGGCGCGACACTGCAATTGCCAAACTCGCAGCGCACCTGCCAAACGCGCCCATCAGCGCATGGAACGCTGTAGGTCTCGAAGCCCGGACCCGTTGCGATCATCGTTGCGCGAGGCTGGGTGTTGCAGCTACCTGACCTTGCGAGCTTCTCCGCGTTGTAGGTGTCCTTGCCCGCCGCAAGGGGCGTGCTGGCAGTTGGTATCGGAATAGGCGTGCTCTGTGCCGAGGGGGATGGGCCTGGCGCTGGCGCAGCTTGCAAGGTTGCGCTCGAAAGGGCCTTGCGCAATGCATGTCCATCGGGCTGGTGCATCTGAATCCGGAAGTTGCCCATTGACGCCCGGTCGAGCTCCGCGACGATGCCGTATCCGATGGCCGCCCCGACGCCGGCGGCTACGGGGTTCGGGCTCATGGCGATTTGCGAGGACATGAGGTCGATATCTTGCCCGGGCTCGCGCCTTGCAGGCGGCAAGGCCGTGCCGTTCCTGTACATCCTGACTGCGCCCAACACGATGAAGATCTTTGCCGGTTGCGAGGAATCGTTCGGCAGATAGATCCCACCGTCCATTGCAACGAGCGGCGCGTCCGCAAGCGGCTTTCCGCCTTCGGTGGCGACGGCCTTCTGTGTGATGGCGCCTCGAGGCCCCATGAAAAAAGTCCCGCCGGCATCCTGTCCCACCGGGCGGTACACGCCCCGGGCGATCCCGTCGGCGCTACGGTTCCCGAAAAGGTACTCCTTGCCCCAATCGAAGCTCTCTTTCAGTTCGAGCGTGGGCGCTGAAGTCGCTGTGCGCAAATGCCTCGGCGCAACGCCCTCGCAACCCGCGAGAAGAATGATGACGGCCTGCAGAGCCACCCACCGCATGTACCTACGCATTTGACCTTTCCATCCCCCAATCGACGCGGGGCGGGCCGATGCTACTTGACGAATCGAGATGACCGGAGCGGGCGACTCGCTTGGTCGGTAGCGGGGCCGCCACCTGCATGGCCGGATCGAAGACCGAGCTTCCTCCCGCGATGGGTTTGGTTACGACCCCCTCGAGTAACTGCAGTATGTTCACAGCCCTTCCCCGGCGAGGAGCGCGAACATGTCCCGATACCTCTGCGAGTTGAAGAATCTGCTGACGGAACTGGAGAACCGCTACGGAGAGCGTGACGACTCGGTGCAGCAGGTCAAGCACGAGC
>NZ_JAAGOW010000001.1 GCF_010499245.1 Variovorax sp. WS11 | reverse complement strand
GCGGGCGTTTCGTTTTTTAGGGTTTGGAGGGATATGGAGAAACGCGTTCTTTTCCGGTCGGCCTGGCTGCCCTGGCTGCTGGTCGCGCCGCAGATGGCGGTGATCCTGGTGTTCTTCTTCTGGCCGGCAAGCCAGGCCATCTGGCAATCGCTGCAGTCGGAAGACGCCTTCGGCACCTCCACCGCCTTCGTCGGCCTGGAGAACTTCCAGACCCTGTTCGACGATCCGGCCTACGTCGAATCCTTCAAGGTCACGGCGCTCTTTTCAGTGCTGGTGGCCGGCAGCGGCATCGCGCTGTCGCTGATGCTGGCCGTCTTCGCCGACCGCATCCTGCGAGGCGGCCTGGTCTACAAGACCTTCCTGATCATTCCCTACGCCGTGGCGCCGGCCATTGCGGGCGTGCTGTGGGTGTTCATGTTCTCGCCCAGCATCGGGGTGGTGTCGTACTTTCTGCGCTACATCGGTGTGGACTGGAACCATCTGCTCAACTCCAACCAGGCGCTGACGCTGATCGTGGTGGCCGCCGTGTGGAAGCAGATCTCCTACAACTTCCTGTTCTTCCTGGCGGGCCTGCAGTCCATCCCCAAGGCACTGATCGAGGCCGCCTCCATCGACGGCGCCGGGCCGCTGCGGCGCTTCGTCACCATCCAGTTCCCGCTGCTGTCGCCCACCACCTTCTTCCTGCTGGTGATCAACATCGTCTACGCCTTCTTCGACACCTTCGCGATCGTGCATGCGACGACCGAAGGCGGGCCGGGGCGCGACACCGCGATCCTGGTCTACAAGGTGTGGCACGACGGCTTCAAGGCGCTGGACCTGGGCGGCTCGGCCGCGCAGTCCGTGGTGCTGATGGTGATCGTCGTCGTGCTGACGGTGATCCAGTTCCGCTACGTTGAAAAGAAGGTCCAGTACTGATGGCCGCCAATTCCGTCGCAGATTCCGTCGCCCCTTCCCTCCCCTTTCCCCAGAGGCAACGCCATGGTTGAACGCCGCCCCGGCCTCACCGTCCTGTCGCATGTGGTGCTGATCCTGGGCATCGCCATCGTGGCCTTCCCCATCTACCTGGCCTTCGTCGCCTCTACGCACACGCGCGACGCGATCCTGCAGGTGCCCATGCCGCTCCTGCCGGGCGGCCACATGGTCGAGAACTACACCGCAGCCTTGCTGGGCGCCGACACCCAGGGCGCGCGCGTGGTGGTGGGCCGCATGATGTGGATCAGCCTGGTCACGGCGCTGGTCATCAGCATCGGCAAGATCGCGATCTCGCTGCTGTCGGCCTTCGCCATCGTGTACTTCCGCTTCCCGTTCAAGAAGATCGTCTTCTGGATGATCTTCGTGACCCTGATGCTGCCGGTGGAGGTGCGCATCCTGCCCACCTACAAGGTGCTGGCAGACCTCAACATGCTCAACACCTACGCGGGGCTGACGGTGCCGCTGATCGCGTCGGCCACCGCCACGTTCCTGTTCCGCCAGTTCTTCCTGAGCGTGCCCGACGAGCTGGTGGAAGCGGCACGCATGGACGGCGCCGGGCCGATGCGTTTCTTCAAGGACATCCTGGTGCCGCTGTCGCAGACCTCGATCGCGGCGCTGTTCGTGATCCAGTTCATCTACGGCTGGAATCAATACCTGTGGCCGCTCCTGGCCACCACCAGCGAGGACATGTACCCGGTGGTGATCGGCATCAAGCGAATGATCGCTTCGGGCGACGCCGCGGTGGACTGGAACCTGGTGATGGCCACGGCCATCCTGGCGCTGGTGCCGCCGGCGATCGTGGTGGTGCTGATGCAGCGCTGGTTCGTCAAGGGCCTCGTGGATACCGAGAAATAACCGACAAAGAAGCAACGACGCAATGGCTGCCATCTCTCTTCGCAACGTCATCAAGCGCTACGGCCACGGGGCCAAGGCCAACCAAGTCATCCACGGCGTCTCGGCCGACGTCAAGGACGGCGAATTCGTCGTCATCGTCGGTCCCTCGGGCTGCGGCAAATCCACGCTCCTGCGCATGGTCGCGGGCCTGGAGGAAATCAGCGCGGGCGAGATCGCCATCGGCAACCGCGTGGTGAACGACATCGAACCGGCCCGGCGCGACATCGCGATGGTGTTCCAGAACTACGCGCTCTACCCGCACATGTCGAACTTCGACAACATGGCCTATGGGCTCAAGATCGCGAAGGTGCCCAAGGAGGAGATCAAGGCGCGCGTGGACAAGGCCGCCAAGATCCTCGAGCTCGGCCACCTGCTCGATCGCAAGCCGCGCGAACTTTCCGGCGGCCAGCGCCAGCGCGTGGCCATGGGCCGTGCGATCGTGCGGCAGCCGCAGGTCTTCCTGTTCGACGAGCCACTGTCCAACCTGGACGCCAAGCTGCGCGCACAAACCCGCCTGGAGATCCAGAAGCTGCACCGCGAGCTGGGCATCACCTCGCTCTTCGTCACCCACGACCAGGTCGAGGCGATGACGCTGGCGCAGCGCATCATCGTGATGAACGCCGGCGTGATGGACCAGTTCGGCACGCCCGAGGAGGTGTATGCGCGCCCCGCCACCACCTTCGTCGCCAGTTTCATCGGCTCGCCACCGATGAACCTGCTCAAGCACGCGCCGGGCGTGCGCCCCGGGATGATCCTCGGCATCCGTCCGGAGCACCTCACGCTCGACGCGAGCGGCTGGTCGGTGCAGGTCGAGTATGTCGAGCTGCTGGGCGCCGAGCGGCTGATCTACGGCCGCGTCGGCGACGAGCAGCTGGTGGTGCGTGCCGACGAAAGCCAGCCGGCGCCGGTGGCCGGCGACACGGTGAAGATCGCGGCGCGGCAGGACAAGCTGCACTGGTTCGACGCCGGCTCCGGCAAGCGCGCCGCATGAAACCCTGGCCCTACCCTTTCTGGATCGCGCATCGCGGCGCCGGCAGGCTGGCCCCGGAAAACACCCTCGCCGCATTCCGCCTGGGCGCCGATCACGGCTATCGCATGTTCGAGTGCGATGCCAAGCTCAGCGCCGACGGCGTGCCCTTCCTGCTGCACGACAGCACCCTGGAGCGCACCAGCAACGGCCATGGCATCGCGGGCGAGCAGCCGTGGAGCGCGCTCGCCCAGCTCGATGCCGGCGGCTGGCACTCGCGCCGCTACGCCGGCGAGCCGATGCCCACACTCGAAGCGCTGATCCGCTTCTGCCTGGCCAATCGCCATCTGCTCGACATCGAGATCAAGCCCACGCCCGGCATCGAGCGGCGCACCGGCGAGGCGGTCGCGAAGCTGGCGGGCAGGCTCTGGACGGCCACCGATCTTGCGCCGCCCTTCCTCACCTCCTTCTCGCCCAAATCCCTCGAGGGCGCACACTCGGCACAGCCCGGCCTGCCGCGCGGACTGCTGCTCGATACCTTGTGGGACGGCTGGCTGGCCACCGCGCGCCGGCTGGACTGCGCGGCGATCGTCTGCAACTACGCGCTGTGGGACACCGCCATCGTGGCCCAGGTGCATGCCGCCGGCATGCGCGCGCTGAGCTACACCGTCAACGACGAATCGGTGGCCCGCTGGCTGACCGGGCTCGGCACCGACGGCGTCGTTACCGACCGCGTCGACCGCTTCAGCCCCGGCGCGTGATCGCGCGGCGCCCGGGCCCGCGCCCGCGGCCTTCTATGATCGGCTCATGAGACGCAGGGCCGTTCCCAAGGCGAATAGCACCGCAGCCGCAGGCGAAGGTACTTCAGTGAGCTGGATGCCCCGTCTCGCGGCCCTGCTGCTGGCCGCCGTCCTCGGCAGCGCCGTCTTCGCGCAGGGCGCCGCCGCGCCGGCGGAAGCGACGGTGGCCGAGCTGCGGACCCGTCTCGACACCGTTCCCACCTCGGTCGAGAGCAACGCCGAGGTGCGCGAACTGCTCGACCGCATCAACGCGATCGGCACCCAGGCGGACAAGTTCGTCGCCTCGCGCAACACCCGGCTCAGCGACCTCAACGCGCGCCTGGGCGAACTGGGCAATCCGCCGGCCGCCGGCGCGCCGCCCGAAGACCCCGACATCACCGCCCAGCGCGCCGCCCTGCTGAAGGAACGCAACGCGCTCGACGCCGACATCCGCCTGGCGCGCCTCATCACCGTCGATGCGCAGCAGCGCGGCAGCGAGCTGCTCGCCAAGCGCCGCAAGCTGTTCGAGGCCCAGCTCACCGAGCGCGCGCCCTCGCCGCTGGGCCGCCAGTTCTGGTTCGACATCAGCGACGCCTGGCCCGCCGACGTGGAGCGCCTCGCGAGCCTGCGCGACGAGCTGCGGGCCGGCGTCGACATCGCTCTGCAGCCGGCGCACCGCATATCGGTGCTGGCCAGCCTGGCCGCGGCATTGCTGCTCGCGCTCCTGGGCAACTGGGCGGCCGAGCACGGTCTGGTGCGGCTGGCCGCGCGCGTGCTGCCGTCCGGCCGGCTGCGCCGCTCGCTGCTGGTGATTGCGGTCGTGGGTGTCAACGTGGTGCTGATCGCGCTGGCGGCGCAGGGCGTGTTCGCCACGCTCGACCGCCACGGAATCCTCGGGCCGCAGATCCGGAAGCTCGGCCAGGCGGTGGTGCAGTCCATCATCTTCATCGCCTTCGTGGTCGGCCTCGGCCGGGCTCTGCTTTCCAATCGCCGGCCGTCGTGGCGGCTCCCGCCGATCCCCAACACGATGGCCCGGCGCCTCGCCCCCTTCCC
The DNA here is from genome assembly GCF_010499245.1 of Variovorax sp. WS11. Classification (GTDB taxonomy): domain Bacteria; phylum Pseudomonadota; class Gammaproteobacteria; order Burkholderiales; family Burkholderiaceae_C; genus Variovorax. The sequence goes on along the minus strand of NZ_JAAGOW010000001.1, from coordinate 4,190,769 downwards.
CTGGCTCACGGCCCTGATCGCGGTGCTGGTCTGGGTGCCGAGCCAGATCAACGCGATCGTGGACGCGAGTTTCGCGGCGGTGGTCGCCACCCACGTGGTCACCGCGCTGGCGCTGACGGCACTGATCGCCACGATGCTGCTGCGCCTGCACGAACCCGCCGGCGCCGCCCCTGCCGATGCCGCCGCCAAGGAGGGGGCCGAGCTGCCGCCCGCCGAGCCCGAGCGCCCGCTGTGGATCAGCTTCCTGCTGAGCGCCGTGGCACTGGCGGCGATCGTGATCTGGGTGCTGGTGGGCATCGGCTATGTCGCGCTGGCCAGCTTCCTGGCCAACCAGCTGACCTGGACCGGCATCGTCGCCTCGGCCTTCTACCTGCTCTTCAAGTTCGCCGACGACCTGTTCATGGCCACGGTGGCCTCGAAGAGCGGCCTCGGCCAGAAGCTGCAGAAGAGCTTCGGCTTCGCGCCGCGCACGCTGGACCAGGCGGCGGTGGCGCTCTCGGGCCTGGCGCGGGTCGCGCTCTTCTTCTACATGCTGATCGCGCTGGCCACGCCGCTGGGCACCAGCCCGGGCGAGGTGTTCCAGCGCAGCGGCCAGTTCGGAACCGGCGTCAAGGTCGGCGAGTTCCAGCTGGTGCCGGGCGCGATCTTCACCGCCGTCGCGGTGCTGGCCGTCGGCTTCCTCGCGCTGCGCGTGTTCAAGAAATGGCTGGGGGCACGCTACCTGCCGGAGACCTCGCTCGAGCCCGGCATGCAGAGCTCGATCACCACGCTGCTCGGCTACGTGGGCGGCATCGTGGTGATCGCGGTGGCGATGTCGGCGCTGGGCATCGGCGTCGAGCGCATCGCCTGGGTGGCCAGCGCGCTGTCGGTGGGCATCGGCTTCGGCCTGCAGGCGATCGTTCAGAACTTCATCTCGGGGCTGATCCTGCTGGCCGAGCAGCCGGTCAAGGTCGGCGATTGGGTGGTGCTGGGCACGACCGAGGGCGACGTGCGGCGCATCAACGTGCGTGCCACCGAGATCCAGCTGGCCGACCGCTCCACGCTGATCGTGCCGAACTCGGAGTTCATCACCAAGACCGTGCGCAACATGACCCTCACCAACGCCGAGGGCCGCCTGCTGATTCGCCTGCCGATGCCGCTGTCGACCGACGCCAAGCTGGCGCGCGACCTGATGCTGTCGGCCTGCGCCGACCATGGCGGCGTGCTGGTCGCGCCCGCGCCCTCGGTCTCGCTCGAGGGCATCGAGAACGGCATGCTGATCTTCCAGGCCATCGCCTTCGTGCAGAGCCCGCGCCTGGCCGGCGGGGTGCGCAGCGATGTGCTGTTCACAATGCTGGAGCGCTTCAAGCAGGCCGGCCTGCCGCTGGCGGCGCCGACCGTGGTGGTGTCGCAGACCGAGCTGCCGGCACCGCCCGCGCCGGCACCGCCGACGCCGCCGCTGACCGCGTGAGCGCGCCGGCGCCCTCGGCTATCAGCCGCGCCAGCCGCGCAGCAGCCACCACTGCGCGCTGCCGCAGACCACGACCAGCGCGGCATAGGTCGCCATGCGCCCGTCGCGGCCGAACCAGGCCAGGCCGGCCACCAGCACAAGCAGCCCGGCGGCAAAAGTGACCGCCACTTGCACCCAGAGGCTCACCGCCGCGCTGCGCCTGTGCAGGGCGAGGCGGAACAGCAGGGCGAGAACGAGGGCCACGAAGAAGGCCGGCGCCGCGAAGTTGAGCAAATGGATCAGCAGGTCGAGCGCGGACATGAGAGGCAAGGGAGTGGCGGTCCGGGGTCATCCGTAGAGCGGAGGACTGCTACCGGCCGCGGATTTTATAATCCCCCGTTATGTCAGTCTGGGCCCTCGGCTTGAACCACACGACCGCGCCGCTCGATCTGCGCGGTCGCTTCGCGTTCGCCATCGACCAGATCGCGCCCACGCTGCACAGCCTGCGCAGCTCCTTCGGCGCCCACCGGCATCCCGATGTCGAGGCGGCCATCATCTCGACCTGCAACCGCACCGAGATCTACTGCGCCGCCGACCACCTGGCCCTCGACCACACGGTCGACTGGCTGGCCCAGAGCGGCGGCGTGGCACCGGCCTTGCTCCGCTCCCACGCCTACACCCTGCACGACGACAACGCGGCGCGCCACGCCTTCCGGGTCGCCAGCGGGCTCGATTCGATGGTGCTGGGCGAGGCCCAGATCCTTGGCCAGATGAAGGACGCCGTGCGCGTTGCCGAGACCGCCGGCTCGCTCGGCAGCACGCTGAACCAGCTGTTCCAGCGCTCCTTCGCGGTCGCCAAGGAAGTGCGCACCGCCACCGAGATCGGCGCCCATTCCATCAGCATGGCCGCCGCCGCCGTGCGCCTGGCGGCCCAGCTGTTCGAGGACCTGAAGCAGACGCGCGTGCTCTTCGTCGGTGCCGGCGAGATGATCGACCTGGCCGTGACGCACTTCGCGGCCAAGGAGCCCAAGTCCATCGTCATCGCCAACCGCACGCTGGAGCGCGGCGAGAAACTGGCCTCGCGCTTCGGCGGCGAGGCGATGCGGCTGGCCGAGCTGCCGGGGCGCCTGGCGGAATTCGACATCGTGGTGAGCTGCACCGCCAGCACGCTGCCGCTGATCGGGCTGGGCGCGGTGGAGCGTGCGCTCAAGCTGCGCAAGCACCGCCCGATGTTCATGGTCGACCTGGCCGTGCCGCGCGACATCGAGCCCGAGGTCAAGGCGCTCGAAGACATCTATCTCTACACCGTCGACGACCTGGCCCAGGTGGTCCAGCAGGGCCATGCCAGCCGCCAGGCCGCGGTGGCCGAGGCCGAGGTGATCATCGACGCCGGCGTGCGCAGCTTCATGCACTGGCTCGACCAGCGCGGCAGCGTGCCGCTGATCCAGCAGCTCAACGCCCAGGCCGACGAGTGGCGCGCCGCGGAGCTGGCCCGCGCGCGCAAGCTGCTGGCCAAGGGCGAGCCGGTCGAGGCGGTGCTGGAGGCCCTGTCCCGCGGGCTCACGCAGAAGATGCTGCACGGCGCCATGGCCGAGCTGCATGCCGGCGACACCACGGCGCGCGAGCACACGGCGCAGGCCATCTCGCGGCTGTTCCTGCGCAAAGAGCGTTAGCGGCGCCCGGGGCGCGCTGCCCTCCTCCCCGCTCCTGCCGCATCGCGGCACGGCTCCCTTCCCCGATTTCCCGTTCTTTCCGTGAAACCCTTCCTGCGTCAACAACTCGAGCGCTTTGCGCAACGCCTCGGCGAGCTGGACTTCCTGCTCTCGCGCGAGGACATCATGTCGGACATGACGCAATACCGAAGCATCTCGCGCGAGCATGCCGAGGTGACACAGGTGGCGGGCCGCTACCAGCGCTACCTGCAGCGCGAGTCGGACCTGGCGGCCGCGCGCGAAATGCTGGACGACCCGGACATGGCCGAGATGGCCCGGGAAGAGATCGCCGGCGCCGAGGCCGAGCTGGTCTCGCTCGAGGACGAGCTGCAGCGCCTGCTGCTGCCCAAGGACCCGGAGGACACGCGCAACGCCTTTCTCGAGATCCGCGCCGGCACCGGCGGCGACGAATCTGCGCTCTTCGCCGGCGACCTGCTGCGCATGTACACGCGCCATGCGGAGCGCGCCGGCTGGCGCTGCGAGATCGTGAGCGCCAGCGAGAGCGAGCTGGGTGGCTTCAAGGAAGTGGTGGTGCGCGTGGTCGGCAACGAGGTCTTCGGGCAGCTGCGCTTCGAGTCCGGCGGCCACCGGGTGCAGCGCGTGCCCGCGACCGAGACCCAGGGCCGCATCCACACCAGCGCCTGCACGGTGGCCGTGCTGGCCGAGCCGGACGAGGCGCAGGCGGTGCAGATCAACCCGGCCGACCTTCGCATCGACACCTACCGCGCCAGCGGCGCCGGCGGCCAGCACATCAACAAGACCGATTCGGCGGTGCGCATCACGCACATTCCCACCGGCATCGTGGCCGAGTGCCAGGACGACCGCAGCCAGCACCGCAACAAGGCCAAGGCGCTGCAGGTGCTGTCGGCCCGCATCCAGGAGAAGGAGCGCAGCGAGCGCGCCGCCGAGGATGCGGCGCTGCGCAAGGGCCTGATCGGCAGCGGGGACCGTAGCGACCGCATCCGCACCTACAACTTCCCGCAGGGGCGGCTCACCGACCACCGCATCAACCTCACGCTCTACAAGCTGCAGACGATCATGGAAGGCGACCTGCGCGAGGTGCTGGACGCCCTGCGCGCGGCGCGCGAGGCCGAGCAGTTGGCCGAGCTGGAAGCCAGCCTGCCGGCATGAGCATGAAGCCCGAGCACGGCCGCTCGCCATCGACCGCGGCGCAGATGCTGGCCGCGGCCGCCGCGCTGGGCGTGGAGCGGCTCGACGCCCAGCTCTTGCTGCTGCATGTGCTGGGCCGGCCCTCGGGTGATCGCGCCTGGCTGCTGGCGCACGACACCGACATCCTCGCCGACGCCGTCTGGCCAGCTTTCGCCCGGCTGTGCGCCCGCCGCGTGGCCGGCGAGCCGGTGGCCTATCTGGTGGGCGAGAAGGAATTCCACGGCCTCGGCCTGCAGGTCGACGCCCGCGTGCTGGTGCCCCGGCCCGACACCGAGACCCTGGTCGAGTGGGCACTGCAATGCCTGCAGGGCCGCACGGCGCCCTCGGTGCTCGATCTGGGTACCGGAAGCGGCGCGATCGCGCTGGCGATCCGGCATGCCCGCCCCGATGCGCGGGTTGCAGCAGTCGACCGCAGCGCCGCGGCCCTGGCCGTGGCCCGCGCCAACGCGCAGCGCCTGGGGCTGGCCGTCCGGTTCGCCGAGGCCGACTGGCTGGAAAGCGCCGACACGGACCTGGACCTGGTCGTTTCCAACCCACCCTACGTCGCCGCCAGCGACCCGCACCTCGCCGCCCTGCGCCACGAGCCCCTGAGCGCGCTGGTGTCGGGGGCGGACGGGCTGGACGACATCCGCCGCATCGTCGACGACGCGCCCGCGCACCTGCGCGAAGAGGGCTGGCTGCTGCTCGAGCACGGCTACGACCAGGCGGCAGCGGTGCGCGCCCTGCTGGCGCGCCGCGGCTTCGCCGAGGTGCAAAGCCGCGACGACCTGGCAGGCATCGCGCGCTGCTCGGGCGGGATCTGGCGCGCGGTGAAATAATCCGCCCAACTCATTTTTTGGAGAGGCCCATGTCCGAAGTCCAGCAGCGCATCGACGATCTCGTCAAGACCAACGATCTCGTGCTCTTCATGAAGGGCAACGCCAGTTTCCCGATGTGCGGCTTTTCGGGCCGCGCGATCCAGATCCTCAAGGCGGTGGGCGTCGACACCCGCACGCTCAAGACCGTCAATGTGCTCGAGGACGAAGGCATCCGCCAGGGCATCAAGGAATACAGCAACTGGCCGACCATCCCGCAGCTGTACGTCAAGGGCGAGTTCGTCGGCGGCTCGGACATCCTGATGGAGATGTACGAATCGGGCGAGCTGCAGCAAATGCTGAACGGCAGTCCCGCCTGAATGTTGCTCGCCCCCAGGTTGCCCGCACTTCGTGTCGGGCGCCCACCCCCTACCGGGGGCAACACCAGCGGCCCGGCAAAGCCGGTTCCGCGGTGTTTCACCAACGGGCCTGGCTTCGCCGGCCATGAGGGCGCATCGTGAGCCACGAACATTCCGATCATGATCACAACGACGCCGCATGGAAGCACGACGGCGTGCGGGTGATCCCCGGCAACCAGCTCGACACCAACACCGCGCAGACGCCGGGCATGAACCGCGCCGCGGCCATCAACTTCGCGCGCGTCGGCGCGCAGAAGCTCTGGGCCGGCACGGTGACCATCCACCCCGATGCGAAGACCGGCGCCCATCACCACGGCCACCTGGAATCCGTGATCTACGTGGTGCGCGGGCGCGCCCGCATGCGCTGGGGCGAGCAGCTCGAGTTCACCGCCGAGGCCGGGCCGGGCGACTTCATCTACGTGCCGCCCTACGTCCCGCACCAGGAAATCAACGCCAGCCCGACCGAGGCCCTCGAGTGCGTGCTGTGCCGCAGCGACGGCGAGGCGGTGGCCGTCAACCTCGACATCGAGCCGGTCGAGAAGCCGGAATCGGTGCTGTGGGTCGACCCGACCCATCCCAAAGGCGGCGTCTGAGGCCTCGTTTCAAAAGCCTCCGAAGCGAGAAAACATAGACAAGCGCCGACACCGGGCACGGCTTATGCTGTGCCAAAGTGTGTGCTATCGGAGGTGTCCATGGATTCCCGCCCATCCCGCGACCTGGTTCCAGCATCCACGTCGTCCTTCCGGCTGCCGGTGGCGCACTTGCGCAGCGTGTTCCGCACGCACGATGTCGAGCGCAAGCTCGCCAAGCTCCCCGAACGCGACCACGAACACCTGCGGACCACCTACGAGCGCATGCTCGAGCGCGGCCCCGAGCGCTTCCAGGTCAAGCCCAGCGGCGTGCCCGAGATGGCCGCCCTCTACGCCGAGCTGCCCAACTTCACCGACGTGCTCGACGACGTGCGGCGTCATGTCGCGCTGGCGCAGGACAGCCGCGACGGCCTGGAGGTCACGCCCATGCTGCTGCTCGGCCCGCCCGGCATCGGCAAGACCCATTTCGCCAAGCGGCTGGCCGAGCTGCTGGGTACCGGCATGTCGCTGGTGCCGATGAGCTCGATGACCGCCGGCTGGCTGCTCTCGGGCGCCTCCTCGCAGTGGAAGGGCGCCAAGCCCGGCAAGGTGTTCGAGGCCCTGGTCGACGGCCAGTACGCCAATCCGGTGATGGTGATCGACGAGATCGACAAGGCCGGAGCCGACGTGCAGTACGACCCGCTGGGCGCGCTCTACAGCCTGCTGGAGCACGACACCGCCCATGCCTTCGTCGACGAGTTCGCCGAGGTGCCGATCGACGCCAGCCAGGTGATCTGGGTGACGACGGCGAACGACGTGCGCGGCATTCCCGAGCCGATCCTCAACCGGATGAACGTGTTCGAGATCGACGCCCCCTCGCCCGAGGCGGCGCGGCAGATCGCGCGCCAGCTCTATGCCTCGATCCGCGAGGGTCACGACTGGGGCCGCCGGCTGGCCGAGGAGCCTTCGGCCGACGTGCTCGACCAGCTGGCCACGATGGCGCCACGCGAGATGCGGCGCGCGCTGATGACCGGCTTCGGCAATGCGCGCCTGGCCGGGCGCGATGAGGTGCACGTCGAGGACCTGCCACGCACCGGCCCGGGCCGCAGCCGGATCGGCTTCGTGCAGTAGCGCAGGCGGCGCGGCGGCAGCGCCGGGTGCGGCTCACTGGAGTACCTTCGCCTGCGGCTACGGTGCTATGAGCCTTCGGAGCGGCCGTGCGGCTCATGGCACCATGTCGGTCTTCCCCGACCGACCCATGACGCTGACCCAAAGCCTTCTCATCATCGCCCTCCTAATCGCGACCAGCGCCTTCTTCTCGCTGGCCGAGATCTCGCTGGCCGCCTCGCGCCGCCTGCGGCTACGGCAGATGGCCGACGAAGGCGATGCGCGCGCTGAGCGCGTGCTGCGCATCCAGGAACAGCCGGGCCACTACTTCACCGTGGTCCAGATCGGACTCAATGCGGTGGCCATCCTGGGTGGCGTGGTCGGCGAAGGCTCGCTCAGCCCCTACTTCGCGCGGCTCTTCGAGCTCTGGTTCACGGTCCAGACGGCGCAGACCGCCGCCTTCCTGGCTTCCTTCGTCACCATCATCGCGGTGTTCCTGGTGTTCGCCGATCTGTTCCCCAAGCGCCTGGGCATGAACGACCCCGAGCGCCTGGCGATGCGCATGGTCGGGCCGATGCAGGTGCTGATCACCGTGATGAAGCCACTGGTCTGGCTGTTCACCCACTGCACCGACCTGCTCTTCAAGCTGCTGGGCTTGCCCATGCAGCGCGACGACAAGATCACCTCGGCCGACATCCTCGCCATGACCGAGGCCGGCGCCCGCGCCGGTATCCTGGCCGTGCGCGAGCAGCAGGTGATCGCCAACGTGTTCGAGCTCGACACGCGCCTGGTCAGCAGCGTGATGACCTCGCGCGATCGCATCGCCTGGTTCCAGAAGGACGACCCCGAGGCGGTGCTGCGCGCCCGCATCGTGGCCGAACCCTTCTCGGCCTACCCGGTGTGCGAGGGCGACATCGACCATGTGCTGGGCTACGTGGACGCCAAGGACATGTTCCAGCGCGTGCTCAGCGGCCAGCCCCTGGCCTTCGGCCAGGGCCTGCCGCTGCACAAGGCGCTGATCATCCCCGACCGGCTCTCGCTCACCGAGGTGCTGGAGCAGTTCCAGCAGGCGCACGAGGACTTCGCGATCATCGTCAACGAATACGCGCTGGTGGTGGGCGTGATCACGCTCAACGACGTGATGAGCACGGTCATGGGCGACCTGGTCGGCGTGCAGGACGAGGAGCAGCAGATCGTCCGGCGCGACGAGAACTCATGGCTGATCGACGGCGTGACGCCGATCCAGGACGTGCAGCGCGCCCTCGACATCGACGAGCTGCCGCATGCCGACGAGTACGAAACGCTGGCTGGCTTCCTGATGGTGATGCTGCGCCGCATGCCCAAGCGCACCGACACCGTGAGCTGGGGCGGCTTCACCTTCGAGGTGATGGACGTGGACAGCCACCGCATCGACCAGGTGATGGTGACGCGCGGCGGCGCCGTGGCGGCCACGCCGGTGGCCTAGTGGCTAGCCGCTGTCGTCGCGCCGGTCGTTGAAGGCCCAGAGCCGCTGGTTGGAGAACACCGCATTCGGGTACGGCGCACGGCCGCGGCTGCCGTTGTAGCGCCCCAGCGTCATGAACAGGTCGCCGGCCTCGCGATCGAGGTAGTGGCGCAGGATCACGCAGCCGAAGCGCAGGTTGGTCTGCATGTGGAACAGCTTGGAGGAATCGCCGTCGCCGATCACGCGGGTCCAGAAGGGCATGACTTGCATGAGGCCGCGCGCGCCCGCGCTCGACACGGCGAACTTTCGGAAATTGCTTTCGACCTGGACGAGACCCAGCACCAGGCTGACGTCCAAACCCGCACGCCTGCTCTCGTACCAGACGGTCTGCAGAAACTCGAGGCGTTCCTGATGCCCGGGAATCTTCTTCTTCAGGCGCTCGCTCATCTCACCCAGCCAGCGGAGGAAGGCGAGGCGCGAGGCGGTATTGCTGAACTCGGGCTTTGGCGGAGCGCTGCTCCGTACGGCAGAGATCAGAGCGTTGCGCACCGAATCGATCAGCGGCTCCTCGATCTGCGCGCCGGCATGGGCCGTGCGCGGCAGCAGCGAGAACGGCAGCGTTCCGGCGGCGGCGCCCGCCAGGAGGCACGAGCGCCGGGAAAGGCTCATGCGGCCAGTTTTCCCTTGATGAAGGCTGCGACCTCGGCCACGGGCACCTTGGTCGCCGCCGTGTCGCGGCGGTGCTGGTACTCGAACTGGCCGTCCTTCAGGCCGCGGTCGGAGATGACCACGCGGTGCGGCACGCCGATCAGCTCCCAGTCGGCAAACATGGCGCCGGGGCGCTCGCCGCGGTCGTCGAGCAGCACATCGGCACCGGCGGCCAGCAGCTCGCCGTAGAGCGCCTCGGCCGCCTGCTGAACCTCCGCGCTGCGGTCCATGCCGATCGGGCACAGCACCACGGTGAAGGGTGCGATGGCGTCGGGCCAGATGATCCCGCGCTCGTCGTTGTTCTGCTCGATCGCGGCCGCGGGCAGGCGCGAGATGCCGATGCCGTAGCAGCCCATCTCGAGGAACTGCGGCTTGCCGGCCTCGTCGAGGAAGGTGGCGTTCATCGGTTTGCTGTACTTGGTGCCGAGCACGAACACATGGCCGATCTCGATGCCGCGCTCGATCGCCAGCACGCCCTTGCCGTCGGGCGAGAGGTCGCCGGCCACGACGTTGCGCAGGTCGGCCACCAGCTCGGGCTCGGGCAGGTCGCGGCCCCAGTTGACGCCGGTCATGTGAAAGTCGACCTCGTTGGCGCCGGTGATCCAGTCGGCCATCACCGCCACCTCGCGGTCAGCCACCAGCTTCACGGGCTTCTTCAGGGCGAGCGGGCCGAGGTAGCCGGGCTTGCAGCCGAAGTGCTCGTCGATCTCGGCGCTGGTCGCGAAGCGGAAGCCCTGGTCCAGGCCCGGCACCTTGCTCACCTTGATCTCGTTCATATCGTGATCGCCGCGCACCAGCAGCAGCCAGACCTGGGAGCTCTCGACCTGGCCGTCGGCGCCGAGCTTGTCGGTGGCCAGCACCAGGGACTTGACGCTGGTCGAAAGCGGCACGCTCAGCAACTCGGCAACCTCCTCGCAGGTGGCCTTGCCCGGCGTGGGGGTCTTGGCCAGCGCCTGGGCCGCCGCGGGCCGCGGGCCGGCAGGGGCCAGCGCCTCGGCCTTCTCCATGTTGGCCGCGTAATCGCTGCCGGGGCAGTAGACGATCGCGTCCTCGCCGGTGGCGGCGATCACCTGGAATTCCTGGCTGACGTCGCCGCCGATCGCACCGCTGTCCGCGGCCACCGCGCGGTAGCGCAGGCCGAAGCGGTCGAAGATCTTGCGGTAGGCGTCCGCCATGACCTGGTAGCTGGCCTTGGCGCTTTCGAGGTCGCGGTCGAAGCTGTAGGCGTCCTTCATGATGAACTCGCGCCCACGCATCAGGCCGAAGCGCGGACGGCGCTCGTCGCGGAACTTGGTCTGGATCTGGTAGAGGTTCTTGGGCAGCTGCTTGTAGCTGCGGATCTCCTGGCGGGCGATGTCGGTGACGACCTCCTCGCTGGTCGGCTGCACGACGAAGCCGCGCTCGTGCCGGTCCTTGATACGCAGCAGCTCGGGGCCGTAAGCCTGGAAGCGGCCGCTCTCCTCCCACAGCTCGGCCGGCTGGACCACCGGCATGGCAAGCTCGACGGCGCCGGCGCGGTTCATCTCCTCGCGCACGATGGCCTCGACCTTGCGGATCACGCGCAGCCCCATGGGCATGTACGTGTAGATGCCGGTGCCCAGCTTCTTGATCATGCCGGCGCGCATCATGAGCCGGTGGCTCGCGACTTCGGCGTCAGCCGGCGCTTCCTTGAGGGTGGAGATAAAGAATCGGGAAGCTTTCATCGGTCGCGCAGAAAAGGAATCCAGGTAGGGGAGGAACGCCCGGCGGCGCCCCGGAACCGGTCGCTTTGCCGAGGGCGACCCGGCATGCATAATCGACTCAGTTCAAAAAATTGGGGTTTGATTATGCTCGACCGCGACGGCTTCAGGCCCAACGTCGGCATCATCCTGCTCAACCAGAAGAACCAGGTTTTCTGGGGCAAGCGCATCCGGACCCATTCCTGGCAGTTCCCGCAAGGCGGCATCGATCGCGGCGAGAGTCCCGAACAGGCCATGTTCCGGGAGCTGCACGAAGAAGTCGGACTCCATCCGGAGCATGTGCGCATCGTGGCCCGTACCCGCGACTGGTTGCGCTACGAGGTGCCGGACCGGTTCATTCGCCGTGACGCACGGGGTCACTACAAGGGCCAGAAGCAGATCTGGTACTTGCTGCAGCTGACCGGCCACGACTGGGACCTGAACCTGCGCGCCACCGACCACCCCGAATTCGACGCCTGGCGCTGGCACGACTACTGGGTCCCGCTTGACGTGGTGGTCGAGTTCAAGCGCGGCGTCTATGAAATGGCGCTGACCGAACTGGCCCGCTACCTGCCCCGGCAGGACTTCCGCAACCGTTTCCTGCGCAGCAACGTGCGCGCTCGCGAGTTCGAGCGCCATCCGCCCGGCGCAGGCCATGAAACCCACTTCGAATTGCCTCCCGGGGCGAGCTTCGACCCGAATCCCAATGCCCCTCATCCCGCATCCGACCCGTCTTCGACCAACGACCCTCTTCATGCGCCGCGCTAAGCCGGCTCTTGTGCTCGCCCTGGCGGGCGTCCTGGCCGCCTGCGGCTCGACCCCCAGGGACACCGACAACCCGGACTGGGCCCAGGCCGGGATGCCGCCACCGCCCAAGGTGACCGCCCAGGCCGACGAATGGAAAGAGGCCGAGGTGCCGCCGCCCCCCGCCTTCAGCGAGAGCCGGCTGATTCAGATCGAGATGCCGCCCTACTCGACGCTCAAGTTCGGCGTCGACCCGGCCACCCTCAGCGTCACGGGCGACGGCGTGGTCCGTTACGTGGTGGTGGCCAGCAGCAAGACGGGCGGCGGTGGCACCAATGCCTTCTACGAAGGGATCCGCTGCGCCTCGGAGGAGGTCAGGCAATACGCGCGCTACAGCCAAGGGGCTTGGCAAGTCGTGAAAACAGCGGAATGGAAGCGCATCGACGACCGCACGCGCTATGCCAGGGAGCTGTCACGGCAGGGCGTCTGCCGCGACCACGCGCCGCGCGCCTCGGTGCGTGAGATGCTCCAGCAGATGAAGAACCCGCTGCGCGAGCTCCCCTGAGACTTCAGACGGGCATCAGGACCATGTTGTCCCGGTGCACCATTTCCGGCTCAGCCGCGTAGCCCAGCAGACGCTCGAACTCGGCCGAGGGCTTGCGGCACAGCAGTCGCGCCTCGGCGCTGGAGTAGTTGGCCAGCCCGCGGGCCAGCTCGATGCCCGCGGCGTCCCGAACGGCGATCACGTCCCCGCGCGAGAACTCGCCCTCGACCCCGGTCATGCCGATCGGAAGCAGGCTCTTGCCCTCGCCCCGCACCTTGGCGGCGGCGCCGGCGTCCACCGTGACCGAGCCGCGCATCTGCAGGTGATCGGCCATCCAGCGCTTGCGCGCCTGATGCTTGGCAGTCTGCGCCACCAGCAGGGTGCCAATGGACTCGCCGCGCGTCAGGCGCAGCAGGGCATCGGGCTCGCGGCCCCAGGCGATCACGGTCGAAGCGCCCGACCCCGCGGCGCGCTTGGCGGCCAGGATCTTGGTGATCATGCCTCCGCGGCCGATGCTGCTGCCCGCGCCGCCGGCCATGGCTTCCAGCGCGGGATCGCCCGCGGCCGCCTCGTGCACGAAGCACGCGTCCGGGTCCTTGCGCGGGTCGGCGGTGTAGAGGCCCTTCTGGTCGGTCAGGATCACCAGCGCATCGGCCTCCACCAGGTTGGCGACCAGCGCGCCCAGGGTGTCGTTGTCGCCGAACTTGATCTCGTCGTTGACCACCGTGTCGTTCTCGTTGATGACCGGCACCACGCCGAGCGCGAGCAGGGTCACCAGCGTGGAGCGGGCATTCAGGTAGCGCTCGCGGTCGGCCAGGTCGGCATGGGTGAGCAGCACCTGGGCGCTGCCCAGTCCGTTCTCGCGCAGCTTGGTCTCGTAGATCTGGGCCAGGCCCATCTGCCCGACCGCTGCCGCGGCCTGCAACTCGTGAACCTCGTGCGGGCGCGTGCGCCAGCCCAGGCGCTTCATGCCCTCGGCGATGGCGCCGCTTGAGACCATCACCACCTCACGGCCATCGCGCACCAGGGCCGCGAGCTGGCGGCACCACTCGCCGATGGCCTGGTCGTCCAGGCCCCGGCCTTCGTTGGTGACCAAGCTGGAACCGACCTTGACCACGAGGCGGCGGGCATCGCGCAGGACGGTAGAGGTAGTCATCGGCGTGGAAGTCCTGTCAGGCGAAACGCGGATCGATCTCGGCGGGAGGCTGCTCCGCCACCTGCTGCGCCTTGACATGCTGGTAGACCGACTGCACCAGCGTCTCGCAGCCTTCACGGGTCAGCGCAGAGATCTCGAACACGGGACCCTTGAAGCGCAGACGCTTGACGAAATCCTTCACCTTCGCGGCCCGCTCCTCGACCGGAATCATGTCCAGCTTGTTGAGCACCAGCCAGCGCGGTTTCTCGTAGAGCGCCGGGTCGTACTTCTTGAGTTCGCCGACGATGGCCTTGGCCTGCGCAACCGGATCGGTATCGTCGAAAGGCGCAAGGTCCACCACGTGCAGCAGCAGGCGGGTGCGCTGCAGATGGCGCAGGAACTGGTGGCCCAGGCCGGCGCCCTCGGAGGCGCCTTCGATCAGGCCCGGCAAATCGGCAATCACGAAACTCTGCTCCGGCCCCACCCGCACCACGCCCAGGTTCGGGTGCAGCGTGGTGAAGGGGTAGTCTGCAATGCGCGGGCGCGCGTTCGACACCGCGCTGATGAGGGTGGACTTGCCCGCATTGGGCATGCCCAGCAGGCCGACGTCGGCCAGCACCTTGAGTTCCAGCTTGAGGCTCTTGCGCTCGCCAGCCCAGCCCGGCGTCTTCTGGCGCGGCGCGCGGTTGATGGCGCTCTTGAAGCGCAGGTTGCCGAAGCCGCCGTCTCCACCCTTGGCGATGATGGTGACCTCGCCCGGAGTCAGCAGTTCGAACAGGACTTCGCCGGTCTCGACATCGCTGATGATGGTGCCCACCGGCATCTTGAGCGTGATGTCGTCGCCGGCCGCGCCGAACATGTCCGAGCCCATGCCGTGCTGGCCGCGCCTGGCCTCGTGGCGGCGCGAGAAGCGGAAGTCCACCAGCGTGTTGAGGTTGGGGTCGGCCACCGCGAAGACATGGCCGCCGCGGCCGCCGTCGCCGCCATCGGGGCCGCCGAATTCCTTGTACTTCTCATGGCGGAACGACACGCAGCCGTTGCCGCCATCGCCGGCGGCGATGTCGATGAAGGCTTCGTCGACGAACTTCATGAGATGTCCAGTTTACAAATGAAGAAGCCCCGGCAAAGCGGGGCTTCGAGCGGATCGAAGTGACGGGCTCAGGCCGGCGTCACGTTGACCGTTTGCTTGTTGAGCGCGCCCTTAACACCGAAGGACACATGGCCGTCCACCAGGGCGAACAGCGTGTGGTCCTTGCCCACGCCGACGTTGGTGCCGGGGTGGAACTGGGTGCCGCGCTGGCGCACGATGATCGAGCCTGCGCTGATCAGTTCGCCGCCGAAAGCCTTCACGCCGAGCATCTTGGGCTTGGAATCGCGCCCGTTTCGCGTAGAGCCGCCGCCTTTTTTCTGTGCCATGGTGTCAGCTCCTTAGCCGGCGATCGCGCCGATTTGCAGCTCGGTGAACTGCTGGCGATGGCCTTGACGTTTCTGATAGTGCTTGCGACGGCGCATCTTGAAGATGCGGACCTTGTCGTGCTTGCCATGCGACAGCACGGTGGCTGTGACCGTTGCACCGGACACCAGGGGCGTACCGACCTTGAGAGCGCTGCCGTCGCCGACTGCGAGCACTTGGTCGATCACGATTTCCTGGCCTACGTCCGCAGCAATCTGTTCTACTTTAATTTTCTCGCCGGAAGCAACGCGATACTGCTTGCCGCCGGTTTTTATGACCGCGTACATGTAAACCTCTTGAGGAAGATGGCTCCGCGGCGAATTCCGCAGAGCCCAAGATTCTAGCACGGCGGGCGGTTTCTGCCATTGACGCGGGCCCGCAGGGGCGTCCGAGGCACCTGGCTCCCTATAATCTGCGCGTTCCGGCCCCGGCCGGCCGTACTTTCCCAAGCAGCGCACGAGCGCCTTCGCCTTGTCAGTTCCCCCCGCCGATAACTCCCCCGCCGCCGCCGTGCTCAGCCTGATCGCCGAGGACATGGCCGGGGTCGATCTCGTGATCGCCCGCCGCCTCGACACCGGCGTCCCGCTGGTGCGCCAAGTGTCGCAGTACATCATCTCGGCCGGCGGCAAGCGGCTGCGCCCGGCGCTGCTGCTGCTCATGGCGGGCGCCCTGGGGTACCGCGGGGAACAGCGCTTCAACCTGGCTGCGGTGGTGGAGTTCATCCATACCGCGACCCTGCTGCACGACGACGTGGTCGACGAATCCACGCTGCGGCGCGGCCGCCCCACCGCCAACGAGTCCTTCGGCAACCCCGCCAGCGTGTTGGTCGGCGACTTTCTCTATTCCCGGGCCTTCCAGATGATGCTGGACGCCCACGACATCCGCGTCATGGAGATCCTGGCCGACGCCACCAACGTGATCGCCGAGGGCGAGGTGCTGCAGCTGATGAACATGCATGACGCCTCGCTCGACGAGGAGGCCTATCTGCGCGTGATCCGCTCGAAGACAGCCAAGCTGTTCGAGGCCAGCACCCGCCTGGCCGCGGTGCTCGCCGGCGCCACGCCGGAAACGGAAGAAGCCTGCGCCGCGTACGGCCAGGCCCTCGGCACCGCCTTCCAGGTGATCGATGACGTGCTCGACTACGCCGGCGATGCCAACGAGACCGGCAAGAACGTCGGCGACGACCTGCGCGAAGGCAAGACCACCCTGCCGCTGATCCTCGCCATGCAGCGGGGCACGGCGGCACAGCGCGATCTCATTCGCGCCGCCATCGAGGCCGGCGACACGACGCAGCTGCCGCAGATCGTCGCCATCGTGCGCGAAACCGGCGCGCTCGACGCCACGCGCGAGGCCGCCGCGGCCGAGGCGCAGCGCGCGATCGATGCACTCGCCGGCTTCCCCGTGAATCCGCACTCCGCGGGTTTGCTACAATTAGCGGCTCAGTTGCTGGAGCGACGCGCCTGATACCTCACGATGTGAGGCCACCAAGGTCGAATCTTTTTCTCGCAACCACCATCGGGGTGTAGCTTAGCCTGGTAGAGCGCTACGTTCGGGACGTAGAGGCCGGAGGTTCGAATCCTCTCACCCCGACCAGATTGATTGCTGAATCCGCCACATCGGCGCGGACTTCGGCAGAGGCAGCGGAGGCGCAGTTACGATGCGTCGAATCCACGACTCCCGCCCAGCATGACGAACGTCTCCTCCCCAAAGAAGATCGCGGCTTCGCCTGTCGTCAACGCGAAGACGCGCGCCTTCGACAAACTGCTGCGGCCGGTCTGAAGGCCTCGCGAGTGTCATGCGCATCGCCCGCATCACGCTTGTCGCCAGCCTCCTCGCCTTGCTCGCCGGCTGCGCGCCCATGCAGCGCAGCGGCTGCGAAGACGGAGAACAGGCACTCGTCCACGACACGCTGTACTTCGGCACCGGCAAGCCGCGCGGCGGCGTGGTGACGCCCGCGGAATGGAGCGAATTCCTGAAGAGCACCGTCACGCCGCGATTCCCGCAAGGCCTGACCGTGTCGCCCGCCTCCGGCCAATGGCGCGGCGCCGACGGCGCGATCGTCCAGGAGGCCTCGCAGGTGCTTCAGCTCATCCATCCCGACGACGCGGCCAGCGAGAAGGCGGTGCAGGCGCTCGTGGCCGCGTACAAGGCGCAGTTCCAGCAGGAAGCCGTCCTGCGCGTCAAGGCGCGAACCTGCGTATCCTTCTAGCCTTCGCCGCAGACCCCGCCGATCCATCCATTCCATGGAGCGACCATGTGCCGAAACATCAAGACCCTCTTCAATTTCGAACCGCCCGCGACGGATGAGGAAATACGGTCCGCATCGCTGCAGTTCGTGCGCAAGCTCAGCGGCTTCAACAGCCCCTCGAAGCTCAACCAGGAGGCCTTCCAGCGCGCCGTGGAAGATGTCGCGAGCGCGGCGCGGGTGCTGATCGATTCGTTGGTGACGACGGCCGATCCGCGCGACCGCGAGATCGAAGCCGAGCGAGCGCGGGCCAAGTCGGCGAACCGATTCGGAACGCAGCCTTACAGGCCCCTCGAGGCAGACGCATGAGTGATCAAAGCGCTTCTCGTGCATCGAAGCGCTGCCACCGAATGAACACGAAGAAGGCCGCCCCATGACCATCCCTTCCGTCGAAGCCGTCCAGCAAATCCTGGACCCGATATTTCCCGGCCTCATGGGCGTTCGCCTCCTGACGCTCGATCCGGAGCGCGTGATCGCGGAGCTGGTCGTGCGCCCTGACCTCTGCACCGCCGGCGGCATCCTGCACGGCGGCGCCTACATGGCCTTCGCCGACACCCTCGGCGCGGTCGGCACCATCGTCAACATGCCGCAGGGGAAGCGGACGACGACCACCGACTCCAGCACCAAGTTCATTGGAAGTGCGCGCGTCGACACCACGGTCACCGGCGAGAGCATCGCCCTGCACCGAGGCCGGACCACGATGGTGTGGCAGACCACGGTCCGTTCTGCCGAAGGCAAGCTGTGCGCCGTCGTCACGCAGACGCAGCTCATCCTGGACTAAGCAAAGGAGCAACCCGTGTCGAATCCCTCCGTTCTGGAAGGCGGCTGCCAGTGCGGCGCGGTCCGCTACCGCATCAGCGGCGATCCCGTCATGGCGGCACTGTGCCATTGCTCGATGTGCCGCCGCGCGAATGCGGCACCAGCCGTGGCCTGGGCCATGTATGCCGAATCGCAGGTGGCCTTTCCCGCGGGCCCACCGACCGTCTATGAATCGTCGCCGGGCGCGCGCCGCGGCTTCTGCGCCCGCTGCGGAACGCAGATCAGCTTCACGGCCGACTACATCCCCGGGCTCATCGACATCACCATCGGCAGCCTCGACGACCCGGCGCGCGTGGCACCGAGCTTGCACTACTGGGAGTCGAAGCGCCTGCCCTGGGTGCATTTCGCCGACGACCTGCCGCACTATCCGGAGTTTCCGCCCCAGGAATAGCGCGCAGGGCGCCCACCCTCAATAGCGGTTGGGATTGTTCGGGCGGCTGTCGTAGCGATTCGGCACGCCGTCGTTGTCGCGGTCGCGGTCGTACCGGTTGGGCACGCCGTCGCGATCGCGATCCGCGTAGCCGGCATGCGGCGGCGGCCGGCCGCTGTCGTAAGGCACCGCCACGCAGCCAGCCAGGGCGGCGGATGCGGCGATCAGCAGGGCAGCAAGTGTTTTCATGCGTTCTCCTTGATACACGATGTGCCTCCACGATGCCCGGTGCGGGGCTGCCGCCAACCGCCACCCGCGCCCGTTCGAAAGTAGGTCCAGACCGCGTTCGCATGCCGGGCATGCATCTTTTGCCCAACGCATGCCAACCCCTCGCGACAAAGCACCGCGGTATGCCGCCTGTGGCAAGCTAGCGGCCCCATGCCGCGCACCCGAAACGCCCTCCTGGCGCTGAGCCTGCTTGCCGCCCTGGCCGGCCCGGCACGGGCGCTGCCGGCCTTCGAGGAGGTGAAGCGCGACTTCCGCCCCTCCGACATCCAGGTGCTCGACCGCGACGGCGAGTTGCTGCAGCGCGTGCGCACCGACGCCCGCGTGCGTCGCGGCCGGTGGGTCGCGCTGGCCGAGGTCTCGCCGGCCCTGCGCACCGCCATGCTGCTCAGCGAGGACAAGCGCTTCTACGAGCACAGCGGCGTCGACTGGCGCGCGGTCTCGGCCGCTGCCTGGGGCAATCTGTGGAACACGCGCACGCGCGGCGCCTCCACGATCACCATGCAGCTCGCCGGCCTGCTCGATGACGAGCTGCGCCGCGGCAGCGGCGGGCGCGACCTGGCGCAGAAGCTGGGGCAGACCGTGGCGGCGCAGCAGCTCGAGCGCCAGTGGCGCAAGGATCAGATCCTCGAGGCCTACCTCAACACCGTGCCTTTCCGCGGTGAGCTGGTCGGCATCGATGCGTTGTCGCGCACGCTCTTCGGCAAAGCGCCGCACGGGCTGGATGCGCGCGAGGCGGCGGTGGCGGCCGCGCTGGTGCGTGCGCCCAACGCGAAGCCGGCGCTGGTCGCGCAACGCGCTTGCGAGGTGATGCGCGCCATGGAGGCAGACACCAGGATGGATTGCGAGGCGCTGGACATGTTCGCGAGCGCGGCCTTGCAACGCAGGGCCTTCGAGGCGAGCGAAGGCATCGCGCCGCATCTGGCGCGGCGGGCGTTGAGGGAGGCCGAGGCCTCGTCGAGCGCTCGCGCCCTCACCCCCGCCCTCTCCCGGAGGGAGAGGGAGCAAGACGGGGACATCCGCACCACGCTGCGGGCGCCACTGCAACGCTTTGCGCTCACGACCCTGCAGCGCCACCTGAAGGAGCTGCGCGGCCGCAATGTCGAGGACGGCGCAGCGGTGGTGCTCGACAACGCCAGCGGAGAGGTGCTGGCCTGGATCGGCTCCTCCGGAACGCTGAGCCGCGCAGCCGAGGTCGACGGCGTGCTCGCGCAACGCCAGCCGGGCTCCACGCTCAAGCCGTTGCTCTATGCGCAGGCGATCGCCGAGCGACGGCTTACCGCGGCCTCGCTGCTCGACGATTCCTCGGCCCAGATCAGCACCGCCAGCGGCCTCTACATCCCGCAGAACTACGACCGGCAGTTCAAGGGCCATGTCTCGGTACGCACCGCGCTCGCGGCCTCGCTCAACGTGCCGGCGGTGCGCACGCTGGTGATGGTGTCGCCCGAGGCGTTCGCGCGGCAGTTGCGCGCGGCGGGGCTGGGGCTGGCGCAGAACGGGGACTACTACGGGTATAGCCTGGCTCTGGGGAGCGCGGAGGTGTCGCTGCTGGGGTTGGCGAATGCGTATCGGACGTTGGCGAATGGGGAGAGGTTTGGGGAGACGCGCATCCTGCGAGCGCCCACACCCTCACCCCAACCCTCTCCCGCAAGCGGGAGAGGGAGTGAAGCGCGCGCGTTCGATCCGCGGGCGAGCTTCATCGTGGGCGACATCCTCAGCGATGCCAACGCCCGCGCCCCCACCTTCGGCCTCGACAGCGTGCTCGGCACCCGCTTCTGGAGCGCGGTAAAGACCGGCACCAGCAAGGACATGCGCGACAACTGGGCCGTGGGCTGGTCCGAGCGCTACACCGTGGGCGTGTGGGTGGGCAACGCGAGCGGCGCGCCGATGTGGGATGTGAGCGGCACCAGCGGCGCCGCGCCCGTGTGGGCCGAGCTGATGGGCTTCCTGCACCGCCGCGAAGCCAGCCGCGCGCCGGCGCCGCCGACGGGCGTGGTGCGTGCGTACGTGCGCTTCGGCGACGACCTCGAGGCGGCGCGCGACGAATGGTTCATCGCCGGCACCGAGCAGGCCCGCTTCGAGCTGCCGGCCGCCGCGGCCGTTGCCGAGCCGGCGCCGCGCATCACCGCGCCGACGGACGGCACCATCATCGCGCTGGACCCCGACATCCCCCCACGCCACCAGCGCGTGCGCTTCGAGGCGCAAGGCAGCGGCCTCGCCTGGCGCATCGACGGCAAGCCCTTCGCGCGCGGCGCCAGCGCCCAGTGGCTGCCCTGGCCCGGCCGGCATGTGGTGGAGCTGCTCGACGCGCGCGGCCGCGTGGTGGACCAGGTCAAGCTCGAGGTGCGCGGCGCCGGCGTGAAGAGCGCAGCGGCCAAGTAAGCTCTGCGCCCATGAAGCAGCAGCCTTCCCGAAAGCCGGCCAGGACCGAAGCGCCGCACGGCCAGATCTCGGCCGTGCTGGCGCGCATCGAAACGCTCTGGCCCTCGCTCGGACCGGTCGGTCGGCGCATCGCCGAGTTCATCGTCACGCACCCGCAGGACGTGGTTCACATGTCGGTCAGCGAGGTGGCGGAGCGCACGGGTTCGAGCGAAGGTAGCATCGTCGGCTTCTGCAAGAACCTCGGCGCCACCGGCTTCCAGCAGATCAAGATCACGCTGGCGCAGGAGATCGTGCAGCCGGTGCAGTTCATCCACGAGGACCTGGAGCCCGGCGACAAGGCCGAAGCCACCATCCGCAAGATCTTCCAGAGCAACGTGCAGACCCTGCACGACACCCAGGCCGCGCTGGACGTCAAGGCGATGGAGAAGGCGGTGCGGCTGATCAAGAAGGCGAAACGCGTCGAGATCTACGGCATCGGCAGCGCCGCGACCATCGCCGAGGACGCGCACTACCGCATGCTGCGCATCGGCCTCGATGCCAAAGTGGTGGTCGACTCGCACGTGCAGGCGATCAGCGCCTCGCTCACCGGCCGGGACGTGGCGGTGCTGACGATCTCGCATTCCGGCAGCACGCACGAGACGGTGACGGCCACGCGCCTGGCCAAGGAGGCGGGCGCCACGACCATCTGCATCACGAACCTCGGCAAGTCGCCGATCCAGGCCTTCTGCGATGTGCTGCTCTTCACCATGGCGCGCGAGACCAGCTTCCGCACCGAGGCCATGACCAGCCGTCTCGCGCAGCTGGCCATCATCGATGCGCTGATCGCCTGCCTCGCGCTCTCGGACTACGAACGCTCGGTCCGGACGCTGCGCCAGACCTTCGACGTGCTCTCTCTCAAGCGCTACTGAGCGAAGCGCCTGCGCCGCAGCGCCGCCGGGGCGTCTGCGCGCCTGGGCACACCCTCCCCCTTGAATTGAACGAATCTCAAGTTCTATCCGCCCATTCATTGAGCAAACTTCATTTTCTTGTCATCTCCGATTCCTAAGCTCTTCGAGTGCAACCAAGGAATCCCACCATGACACCTCACCTTTTTATCCGCGGTCTTTGTGCCGCCGCGCTCCTGCTCAGCCTCGCAGCCTGCGGCGGCGGCTCCGATGGCGGTTCGCTGGGCGCGCCGGCGGCAAGCAGCCAGACAACGGCAACGCAGAAGGCCGACGGCTCGACGGACGACCCGTCCTCATCGACATCCACGAGCTGGGCGCCCTGAACCTTCCATCCCCTTCTCGCCCCTCCTCATCGAGCTGAAACCATGACCACGAACATTCCCCCACGACGCGACTTCCTCCGCAAGACCGCCGGCACCCTGGGTGCCGCGACCGCGCTCACCGTGCTGCCGCCCTCGATCCGTCGCGCACTGGCGGTCGAGGCGCACAACAAGCACCGCAGCATCGAGGACGTCCAGCACATCGTCATCCTGATGCAGGAGAACCGCAGCTTCGACCACTACTTCGGCACCATGCGCGGCGTGCGCGGCTTCGGCGACCGCTTCCCGATTCCGCTGGCGAGCGGCAAGTCGGTATATTTCCAACCCAACCCCACCGGCGGCGCGGAGATCCAGCCCTTTCGCCGCGATTCCAGGACCGGCAGGGCGCTGATCGGATCCGGCACGCCGCACAATTTTCCCGATCAGCAGGCGGCGTGGAACCAGGGGAAGATGAATCGCTGGATTCAGTTCAAGAACCAGGCGACCATGGGCTACTTCCTGCGCGAGGACATTCCATTCCAGTTCGCGCTGGCCGACGCCTTCACGATCTGCGACGGCTATCACTGTTCCATCCTCACCGGCACCGACCCGAACCGCATCGTGTTCTGGTCGGGATCCAACTTCAACCCGGAACTGCGCAAGCTGGGCATCAACAGCACGCACACTGATTCCGAGCCCGTCAACTCGCGCTGCTGGCCCAACCCATCCAGATGGGTCGCGGACAGGGCGCAGCAGGCAGACGGGTCGGGTCAGATCGATCCCGCAACGGGTACCTACAACTACAAGTACGTCAACAACGCCTTCAAATGGGCGACGTTGCCGGACGTCCTGCAAAAGGCGGGCATCAGCTGGCACATCTACCAGAACATGAACAACAACTGGACGGGGGCCATGCACGGATGCCTGGCCTTCCAGAGTTTCCGCACCGCGCAGCCGGGTTCGCCGATCTATGAGCACGGCCTGACGGGCGGCCCCGCGACGGCTGACGGCGCTGTCAATTTCCTCGCCCAGCTCAAGCAGGACGTGATCAACGACACCCTGCCGCAGGTCTCGTGGGTGCTGCCTACGCAGGCCCTCGCCGAGCATCCCGGCAGCAGCGAAGGCACTGCGGGCGCCGCCGACTTCATTTCGGACGTGCTGGACGCGCTGACGTCCAATCCGAAAGTCTGGAGCAAGACCGTCCTTTTCGTGACCTTCGACGAGAACGACGGCTTCTTCGACCATTTGGCGATGCCGGCAGTGCCGTCGTATGACGCCAATGGCAACCTGATGGGCAAGTCCACCGTGGCGCTGGACGGCGAGTATTTCGACGCCTCCGTGGGCAACTACCTGAACGTCAACGACACCACCAGCGGCAAGATTCGCCCGTGGGGCCTGAGTTCGCGCGTGCCGATGTACGTGGTGTCGCCGTGGAGCAAGGGCGGCTGGGTCGATTCGCAGGTGTTCGACCACACCTCCGTGGGCATGTTCCTGGAGCAGCGTTTCGGCATCACGGTGGACGCCATCAGCCCGTGGCACCGCGCAGTCTGCGGCGACCTCACCTCCTGCTTCGACTTCGTCAACCCGAACGACCCGGTCTTCCCCAAACTGCCCGACACGAGCAACTTCCCCGCGATCAATGCGGCGCAGAGGCTGCTGCCCACGGCCCCCATCACCACTGCGCCCGCCACGCCGCAGCCGCTGTTCCAGGAGACCGGCGTGCGCCCGTCGCGGGCGCTCCCCTACGAGCTGCACACCAGCGCGCGGGTGGAGTCGCGCGGCATGCTCTCGCTGGTGTTCGCCAACAGCGGCAAGCAGGGTGCGGTCTTCCACGTCTACGACAAGCTGCACCTGGACCGCATCCCGCGCCGCTATACCGTGGAGGCCGGCAAGACGCTCACCGACACCTGGAACACGGGCCTCTCCGACAGCGGCAAGTACGAGCTATGGGTCTACGGCCCCAACGGCTTCGTGCGCAGCTTCAAGGGCGATGCGCTGTTCCACGACACCGCGGACTTCCAGCCCGAGATCCAGATCGGCTACCAGGCCCACAGCGGCGATCTCCACCTGAGGGTGCGCAACAGCGGCAAGGAGGCCGGCAGCGTGACGATCACGTCCAACGCCTACCGCGACGATGGCCCGTGGACGATGAAGAAGATCAAGCCGGGCGAGACCGAGGCGCAGCACTGGAACCTCAAGAAGAGCGGCGACTGGTACGACTTCACCGTCACTTCCAGGAACTTCGAGCGCCGCTTCGCCGGCCGCGTCGAGACCGGCAAGCCGGGCGTCAGCGATCCCGCCATGGCGCTGCACCTGCAGGGCTGAAGCCGAGGCTCCAGGGGCCGCTGCCGCTTGCCGCACAATCCGGCGCTCGAGCCAACTCGAGCATTCATCCGGAGACATCGACATGAAGACAAGCACCCTGGGCCTCATCGTGCCGCCGGCCGCAGGCCTCGTTCCGATCGACGGACAGGCGCTCTACGGCGGGCGCGACGTGCGCTTCATCGCGCGCGGCCTCGGCATCCCGGGCATCTCGCCCGAAGGCTTCGACACCGTGGTGGACCGCATCCTCGCGCTCGCGGCCGAGCTGCGCGACGCCGGCGCCGAAGCCATCTCGCTGATGGGCACCTCGCTGAGCTTCTACCGCGGCCTGGCATTCACCGACGCACTGCGCGAGCGCATGCAGGAGGCCACCGGCCTGCCCTGCACCACCATGAGCCACGCGATCGTCGACAGCCTGCGCGCGCTCGGCATCCGGCGCGTCGCAGTGGCCACCGCCTACATCGACACCCTCAACCAGCGGCTGGTGGATTACCTGGCGAGCTGCGGCATCACGGTGACGCACATCGAGGGCCTCTCCATCACCGGCGTCGAAGCCGTCGGCCAGGTGCCGGGAGAAACGCTGATGGCGCTGGCCGAGCGCACCGTGGCTGCCGACCGCTCGGCCCAGGGCTTGCTGATCTCCTGCGGCGGCCTGCTGACCTTGGACCTCCACGTGCCGCTGGAGCGCCAGCTCGGCATTCCCGTCACCTCGAGCTCGCCCGCCGGCTTCTGGGACCTGATGCGCACCGGCGGGCTCGACCCCGCCTCGCCCGGCCACGGCCGCCTGTTCGCACCCGAGTCCGCGCCCGAGTCCGCGCTTGAACGAGCCGCTTGACCTCGCCACGCTGCGCGTGATCGTCGCGGCGGCGGAGCTCGGCTCCATCAGCGCCGCCGGCGACCGCCTGCAGCTCGCCGTGGCGGCCGCGAGCGCGCGCATCACCGCGCTCGAGGAGGCGCTGGGCCTGCGCGTCTTCGAGCGCTCCTCGCGCGGCGTGCGGCTCACGCCCGCCGGCCAGATGCTGGTGCGGCGCGGCCGCGAGATCCTGGTCGACATGGACCGCCTGTCGGTCGACCTGCACGACTACGCCAAGGGCCTGCAAGGCCACGTGCGGCTGGCGGCCAACACCTCGGCCATGCTGGAAGTGCTGCCGGCCAAGCTCGACCGCATGGCGCGCGAGCATCCGCTGATCCGCATCGATGTGGTGGAGCACGGCAGCCTGGACATCCCGCTGCTGCTGCTCGAAGGGCGAGCCGACCTCGGCATCGTGGACATGGCGCATGCCCCGCACGGCATCACCCTGACCGACTGCTTCTCCGACACGCTGGTGCTGGTGGTGCCGGCCGGCCACGCGTTGGCCGGCGCCGCGCCGCTGGCGCTGGAGCAGGCGCTGGACGAGCAGTTCATCGCCCTGCACGACGGCACCGCGCTCTCCAGCCGGCTCATGCGCTCGGCCTCGCAGGCCGGCAAGGCGCTGAAGATCCGCATGCAGATGCGCAGCTTCGACGCCGTCTGCCGCATGGTCGCGGGCGGCCTGGGCGTCGCCGTGCTGCCGCTGCAGGCGATAGGCCCGCAACTCGCCAGCCTGCCGCTGGCCGCGGTGCCGCTCACCGACGCCTGGGCCGCACGCACGCACCGCATCGCGCTGCGCAGCGGGGTCGAGCCCTCGCCGGCCACGCTGACGCTGATCGACTTCCTGCTGCGCTGACCGCCCGCCCGCTCCGGGCAAACCCTTGATTTCGTGCTTCGCGAAAGCAGGCTTCGCGCAGGATGCTTGTGAGCGCCGGGACGGCCTTCCTACACTGCGCCCAACCCTGGAGACACGCCCCATGAAGATCACCCGCGTCGCGGCCACGCCCCTGCACCTGCCGGTTTCGGTGGAGGCGGCGGGCCGCAGCAAGACCACCTCGCTCTCGCTGTGCCTGGTCGACGTCGAGACCGACGAAGGCCTGGTCGGCACCGGCATGACCGCCATCACCGAGGAGGAGGTGATCGCCTCGGTGGTCAACGACATCGCCGCCCATGCGCTCGTCGGCATGGACCCGCTGCGCCACGAGCAGATCTGGGAGCGGCTCTACTGGCTGCTCACGCCGCGCGGCCAGTCGGGCTATGCGAGCCATGCCATCGCCGCGCTCGACCTTGCCCTGTGGGACCTGAAGGGCAAGGCCCTGGGCCAGCCCTGCTGGCGCCTGCTGGGCGGCGCGCGCGCCGAGGTGCCGGTGTACGCCACCTTCGGCTTCGCCTTCTTCGAGCGCGACGAGCTGGCCGCGGCGGCGCAGAGCTGGGTCGAGCGCGGCTTCAAGCGCCTGAAGATGACGGTGGGCCACCATGGCCTGGCGCGGCGCGACGAGCCGCGCCCGCTGGACGCGCTGATCGCCGAGGACGTGCAGCGCATCCGCGCCGTGCGCGAAGCGGTGGGGCCCGAGGTGCAGCTCTACATCGACGCCAACTGCAGCCTCGACTACTTTCACGCGCTCTCGCTGGCGCAGCGCATCGAGGAGTACGGCATCAGCTTCTTCGAGGAGCCGGTGTCGCAGAACGACATCCCCAACCTGGTGAAGCTGCGGCAGAAGACCTCGATCCCGCTCGCCGCGGGGCAGAACGAAGGCCAGGCCAGCCGCTTCCGCGACATGCTGGTGGCGCAGGCGGTGGACGTGGTGCAGCCCAATGCCTGCATCACCGGCGGCTTCACGCAATGCATGCGCATCGCCGGCATGGCCTCGGCCTTCAACGCGCGCTTCGCCAACGGCGGTGCCTGGCCGCACCACAACATGCACCTGCATGCGGGGCTGGCCAACGGCTCGCTGGTGGAGTACCACTCGGTGGCGGTGGACTGCTGCAAGCTGGTCTTCGATGACCTGCCGGTGCCGAGCCAGGGCGTGCTCGCGCTGCCCGAGAAGCCGGGCCTGGGCTTCGAGCCCAACCGCAAGCGCGTGGCCGAGCTCGCGAAGCGGCCCGGCTCCCGCGGCGCCGGCAAAGCCTGAGAACTCACGAGCGACAACAAGATTCCGGAGACAAGACGATGAAGCCATTCACTCCTCACCGCCGCGCGCTGCTCGCACTGGCCGCCACCCTGCTGGCCGGCCACGCAGGCCTCGCCGCGGCACAAGGCGCCTACCCCGACCGCCCGATCCGCCTGCTGGTGGGCTACTCCGCCGGCGGCGGCGTCGATGCAATGGCGCGGCTCATCGCGCCGCGCCTGTCGGCCCTCTTGGGCCAGCAGGTGGTGGTGGAGAACCGCGCCGGCGCCGCGGGCGTGATCGCGGGCGACGCGGTGGCCAAGGCCGCGCCCGACGGCTACACGCTGCTGCTGGGCGACAGCTCGACGCTGATTGCGAAGTACATGCAGGCCAAGCTCACGTTCGACCCGGTCAAAAGCTTCGTGCCGGTGGCGGGCCTGTTCAAGTCACCGCTGCTGATCGTGGCCGGCAACGACTTCCCTGCCACCAATCCGCGCGAGCTGGTGGCGGCGCTCAAGGCCAGGCCCGGCTTCTATTCCTTCGCCACTTCGGGCGTGGGCACGGTGCAGCACCTGGGCTTCGAGATGATGAAGGGCCAGTCGGGCACCTTCGCGCTGCACATCCCCTACCGCGGCGCGGCGCAGATCGTGCCCGACGTGATCAGCGGCCAGGTGCCGCTCGGCGTGGTCAGCGCGACCGCCGGCCTGGCGCAGGCCAAGGCCGGCAAGCTGCGCGCGCTGGCGATGATGAGCAACGACAAGCTCCCGGGCGCCGAAAACGTGGCCGCCCTTTCGACCGCGGTGCCCGGCATCGACGTGGCACCGCGCCTCTTCCTGCTGGCACCCGCCGGCACGCCCGATGCCATCGTCGACAAGCTGGGCGAGGCGGCGCGCAGCGCCATGAGCGCACCGGACCTCCCGCAGGCAGCGGCGCTGCAGGGCGCCGTGCCGGACTTCATGCCCTCCGCTGCGCTGGCCACGGCGATGGCGCAGGAATCGGCGCGCTGGGGCAAGCTGATCAGCGAACAGAAGATCTCGGCCCAGTGAGCGTCATCACGAACATCGAGGACCTGCGCGTCCTCGCGAAGAAGCGCGTGCCGCGGATGTTCTACGACTACGTGGACTCCGGCTCCTGGACCGAGGGCACCTACCGCGCCAACGCCGCCGACTTCGGCCGCCTCCAGCTGCGCCAGCGCGTGGCGGTGAACATCGAGCAGCGCAGCACGCGCACGACGATGGCCGGCATCGAGGTCGCGATGCCGGTGGCCATCGCGCCCACCGGCATGACGGGCATGCAGCATGCCGACGGCGAGATCCTGGCGGCCAGAGCGGCGGAGAAGTTCGGCATCCCCTTCACGCTCTCGACCATGAGCATCTGCTCCATCGAGGACATCGCGGCGGCCACGAGCCGGCCCTTCTGGTTCCAGCTCTACGTGATGCGCGACCGCGACTTCATGGCGCGCCTGATCGACCGCGCCAAGGCCGCAAACTGCTCGGCCCTGGTGCTCACGCTCGACCTGCAGATCATCGGCCAGCGTCACAAGGACTTGCGCAACGGCCTGTCGGTGCCGCCGAAGCTGAGCCTGGCCAATCTCGCGAACATGGCGAGCAAGCCGCGCTGGTGCCTGGGCATGCTGGGCACGAAGCGACGCAACTTCGGCAACGTGTTCGGGCATGTGAAGGGCATCGAGACCATGCGCTCGCTGTCGGAGTGGACCAACCGGCAATTCGATCCCACCCTCTCATGGGCGGACATCGACTGGATCCGCAAGCGCTGGGGCGGCAGGCTGATCCTCAAGGGGATCCAGGACGTGGAGGACGCACGGCTGGCCGTGGATTCGGGCGCCGATGCGCTGATCGTCTCCAACCACGGCGGCCGCCAGCTCGACGGCGCGCCCTCCTCCATCTCGGCGCTGCCCGCGATCGCCGAGGCCGTGGGCCACCGGATCGAGGTGCACATGGACGGTGGCATCCGCAGCGGGCAGGACGTGCTGAAGGCGCGGGCCCTCGGCGCCCGCGGCGTCTACATCGGCCGCTCGATGCTCTACGGGCTGGGTGCGATGGGCGAGGCCGGGGTGACGCGGGCCCTGCAGATCCTCCATCGCGAGCTGGACCTCACGATGGCCTTCTGCGGGCACACCGATATCGAGAAGGTGGACGGGCGGGTGCTGTTGGCCTAGGCCGAGATTCCCCCAAGCGCGAAGCGCGTTTGCCTTTGCACGACAAGGACTTGGCGTGAGATCGGGGTTCCGACTTCTGTCTACAGGCGGATCTGCTGGATGAGGTCGAGCGCGCGCTGCTGCTTGGCGTTGGGCGTGGTGAGGACCTCGAAGGTCGGCGCCTCGGGGCCGGCCTGTGGGGCTCGGCAGGTATTGCGCGCGATGGTGGCGAGCTCGGCCATCAGGGTGGAGAAGCTGTGCACGGGCGTGCCGTCGTCCAGGGTGTGGCGGGCTGCCTTGGCCAGCGCCGCCTTGGAACGCGTGGCCGGCGCCACCGGGTCACGCGTGGCCTTGGCGCGCCGGTCGGTGTCGGCGAACATCAGCGGCGCCCAAGCCTCGCGCATGTGCCACTCGACGTAGTAGGCCAGCATGCACAGGAAGATGTGAGCCCGTACCCGATCGGCGGTGCGGTGGTGGATCGGGCGCACCTTTAGGTCGATCGTCTTGAGCGAGCGGAACGCGCGCTCGACGTTGGCGAGCGCCTTGTAGTTGCGCACGCAGTCGGCCGAGTCCATCTGTGTGGGCGGCACCGACGTACGGATGATGTAAATGCCGTCCAGCGCCGCCTCGGCGGCAATGGCGTCTGTCTTGCGCGCGAAGGTAAAGGCGGTGTCGCCGATGGCCAACTCGAAGTGCTTGGCCATCTTGTACTGGTTGATCACCTTGCCCACGCGCAAGCCGATCTCATCCTTCCCGGCGAGCTTGCCCGCGTCCACGCGGGCCTTGATCTTCTCGAGGTTGGCCTCGGTGGCCGCCAGTAACTCCTCGCGCTTGTGCGTGCGCAGCTTGGCAAGCTCCGGATTGCGGCATGCCACCAGGCGCTCGCCCGGATAGTCCGGCGAGCTCAGCTCGAGCAGATTGCGCTCGTCGAACAGGTCCAGTTGCAGCTGCCCTTGCTCGACCAGCGCGCGGATCGAGACGCTCTTCAGCGCCGTGATCCAGGCGATGCCGTCGCTCTCGCGCATCTCGTCAATGGCCTTGTTCGAGATCATTCCGCGGTCGCCCACCATCACCAGCTGCTCGATGCCGAAGTCCTCGCGCAGCCGCTTGACCTCGGGCATCAAGGTCTGGCTGTCGGCGACGTTGCCCTCGTGCACCGACACGGCCAGCGGGCAGCCGCGCGCATCGGTGAGCAGGCCGTAGTTGACCTGCAGCAGGCCCTTCTTGCCATCGCGGCTGTAGCCAAGCTTGGCCAGCGGACAGCAACTGCCCTCGAAGTAGCTGGAGGACAGGTCGTACAGCACCAGGCCACCGGGGCTCAGATGGCGCGAGGCGAGCTTCTTCTGGATGCGATCCTGGCGCTCGAGCAGCCAGTCCATCGCCGCATACAGATCATCCTCATCGGCGTCGGCGACACCGAAGTCCTCGGCCAGTGTCGTGGTGTGCCACCAGCGCGTGGTGGCGAGCTTCGTGTGCGGGGCGACGATGCGCGCGGCCACCATGGCCAGCACCAGCGCACGCTCGGCGCAGGGCTTGGAGGCCAGCAGCGAGGCCATCTCCAGGCTGGCCATCGCGGCGCCTGCTGCCTGCACATGGCCGTGGGGACGCGAGCGCGTGATCTGGAACGCCGAGGACACGGGCACGAAGGTCTCGCCCTGCAGCGAGCGCCGGATGATCTCGATGAGCTCATCGGGCAGGTGCGACAGGTTGCCCAGGGTCTCGTTCTTGACCTTGCCGTCCTCGCGGTAGCTGCGGCGCAGCAGATGGGTGCGATAGACCTGGTCCTTGTAGGTGCGCGTCGTAGTGACGACATGAGCGGTACCGGTTCGGGCTGCCATGGAAACAACTCTAGTCACATATCATCAAACTTCAAGTCAATTTAGTGACTACATGTATCATCCAAAAAAATCCTCCAGAGAGGAGGATTCATCAGCAGCGACAAGCACTTGCCGTAGTTGGAGTAACTACAGAGGGCGGGAACTTCGGCCTAGGCAGCGCCGGCCCGCACATGGGTCAGCGAGACTTACCCGGCAGCCCCACGCGGCCGCAGGGGTGAGGGTTGAATCAGACGGAACGCGGCGATGGTGCCTGCGTGATCTCTTCGCAGATCACCGGGCCGGGCGCAGGAAGCGCCGCGGGCCCTCGCGGGTTCTCGTCGATGTGCATGGCGGCCTGCAGCGCGGCGACGGCCGCCTCGGCATCGCCCTGGCTGGCAGCATGCACGCGCGCGAGCGGCTGGCCCTTCCGGACGCTGGCTCCCAGCGGCAGCACCTGCGTGAGCCCGACGCGCGTATCGATGCGATCGCCGGCGCGACGCCGTCCGCCGCCCAGCGCAACGATGGCCAGCCCGATGGCGCGCACATCCGTCGCCGCCAGCACACCGTCCTGCAGTGCCGGCACATCGCATTGCACGGGCGCAGCCGGCAGCTGCTGCACGGCCTGCCGCAGGTCGCCCGCCCCGCCCAGGCCTGCCACCATGCGCGCAAAGCGCTCGGCAGCCGCGCCGCTGTCGAGCGCACGCAGGGCCTGCGCCCGGGCCTCGGGCATGCCGGCCGCGAGGCCGCCCAGGCATAGCAGCCGCGCCGCCAATGCCAGGGTCACTTCGAGCAGACGCGGTTCGCGCTCGACGCCGCTCAGGAAATCGATCGCCTCCCGCACTTCGACCGCGTTGCCCGCGCTGTGGCCCAGCACTTGATTCATGTCGGTGATCAGCGCCTGCGCCGGCAGGCCGGCACCCGATGCCACTGCCACCAGGCTGCCGGCCAGCGCGCGTGCGTCGTCGAGCCCCGGCATGAAGGCGCCGTTGCCGACCTTGACGTCGAGCACCAGCCCCTGCAGGCCGGCCGCGAGCTTCTTGGAGAGGATGCTGGCGGTGATCAAGGGCACCGATTCGACCGTGGCCGTCACGTCGCGAATCGCATAGAGCCGTTTGTCGGCGGGCGCCAGCGTGGGGCCGGCGCCGACGATGGCGCAGCCGGCGTCGCGCAGCACCGCGAGCAGCGTCTCGCGCGACGGCTCGACGCCGTAGCCGGGAAGCGATTCGAGCTTGTCCAGCGTGCCGCCGGTATGGCCCAGGCCGCGGCCGGAGATCATCGGCACCACGCCGCCGCAGGCCGCGACGATCGGCGCCAGCATCAGGCTCACTTTGTCGCCCACGCCGCCGGTGGAATGCTTGTCGAGCACGGGGCCCGGCATGTCGGGCCAGCGCAGCACTTCGCCGGAATGCGTCATGGCGCGGGTCAGGGCCACGCATTCGCCGGGATCCATGCCGTTGAGCAGGATCGCCATCGACAGCGCCGCCGCCTGGCCCTCGCTCCAGCTGCCGTCGATCAGGCCGCGCACGAAGGCCTCGATCTGCGCCGGCGCGAGCGCATGGCGGTCGCGCTTGGCGCGGATGACCTCGGCCGGCAGCAGCATCTCAATAGTCCCCTGGCGCGGATGGCTTGCCGGCGCTGCCCTGCTGCAACAGCACCGCCTCGATGTCGGCCAGCAAGCTGCTGGCGCCGAAGCGCAGGCGCGTCGGCGTGAGAGCCGGCTCGCCCAGCAGCTCGCGCACCAGCGCGATGTAGACCGCCGCATCGGCCACCGTGCGCACGCCGCCCGAGGCCTTGAAGCCAACGGCGTCCCGCCGCGCATGGGCGGCGATGGTCTCGAGCATCAGGCGCGCGGCCTCCGGGGTTGCGCCCGTGCCCGTCTTGCCGGTGCTGGTCTTGAGGAAGTCGACGCCGGCGTCAAGCCCGATGCTGCAGGCCTGGCGGATCAGCTCGGGCGCCGGCAGCTCGCCGGATTCGATGATGAGCTTGAGCGTCTTGCCCACGCATGCCGCGCGCACGGCCGCGACCAGCGCCGCAGGGCCGGCCGCATCGCCCGCAGCGAGCGCGCGCCAGGGCAGCACCAGGTCCACCTCGTCGCCACCGGCATCGAGGATGGCCTGCGTCTCGCGCAAGGCGCGCCCGGTGTCGAGCGCGCCGTCCGGAAAGTTGGCCACGGCCGCGACCCGGATCGATGCCGGCAGCGCGGCCCTGGCCTGCGCCACGAAGCGCGGCCACACGCACAGCGCAGCCGGCGAGCCCGCCGGGCCTTGCGCCTTGGCGCACAGGGCATCGATGGCGGCCGCATCGTCGTTGTCGTCGAGGCTGGTCAGGTCCAGGCAGGCCAGTGCGAGGCGGGCGTCGCGAATCATGTCTTGCGGGCTCATGGTCTAGTGTGCTGTCCCGCGAATAGCTCCACATGAAATCGCGCCTTTCGCGCCATGGCGGCGTTGCAAATCCTCGCGATACCTTCGGGTATCGCTGCGGTTTGCGCCTTGCCCTGGCACGAAATGCATCGATTTCATTTGTGGAGCTATTTGCGGGACAGCACACCGGGAAGATGCATCGGGCCGAAGCTCGCGGGCAGCAACTCGCCCAGGGTATAGCGGCCACGCACCGCTTGCAGGTCGGCAGCCCATACCGGCGTGTCGTCATCCGCGAACTCGCGCAGCTTCTGGCGGCAGCCACCGCACGGGGTGACGGGCGCATCGGCCACGCCGACCACCACCGCCGCCAGCACCCGCGTGCCACCGGCCAGCACCAGGTGCGCGAGCGCCGATGCCTCGGCGCACTGGCCCTGCGGGTAGGCCGCGTTCTCGATGTTGCAGCCCGCGTGGACACGGCCGTGTTCGTCCAGCAGCGCGGCACCCACCGCGAACTTCGAATAAGGCGCATAGGCGCGCTCGCGGGCGGCGCGTGCCGCGTCGATCAACTGCGCCATCGAGGTCTGCGAAACGGCCACGTCATCGCTCCTTCACATACGGGATGCCCAGCGCCTTGGGCGCTCGCGCCTTGCCGACGAAGCCGGCCAGCAGCACCACCGTCAGCACGTAGGGCAAGGCCTGGATCGCCTGCACCGGCACGGCGCCGACCAGCGGCAACGCAACGCCTTGCAGCCGGATCGACACCGCATCCAGAAAGCCGAACAGCAGGCAGGCCAGGAAGGCGCCGACCGGATGCCACTTGCCGAAGATCATGGCGGCCAGCGCCATGTAGCCGCGGCCGGCCGTCATGTGCGGCATGAATGCAGGATTCTGCGCCAGCACCAGGTAGCTGCCGGCCAGCGAGCACAGCACGCCGTTCAGCATCAGCGCGCGATAGCGCAGCGCGGTGATGGAGACGCCCGCCGCATCGACCATGGCCGGGTTCTCGCCGGTGGCGCGCAGGCGCAGGCCGAAGCGCGTGCGGAACAGCAGCCACCACACGGCCGGCACCAGGGCGATGGCCAGGGCACCAGCACCCGCTTCCGAACCTCAGCAGCGCACCGACGGCGAGCAGGCTCGCCTCGCCGGCGTCGCCCCACGGCGCGGATCGCCATGTCGGGCAGCGGGGGCGTCTGGCCGCCCTGCTGGAACCAGGCGATGCCCAGCACTACCGTCAGGCCCGCGGCCGTCATCGTGATGGCCATGCCCATCACGACCTGGTCGCCGCGATGGGTCACGCAGCCGAAGCCCTGCAGCAGCGACAGCGCCACGCCGACGAGGAGCGACACCGCCAGGGCCAGCGCCAGCGAGCCGCTCAGCGCGGCGACGCTGCCGGCGGCGAAGGCGCAGGAAAGCATCTTGCCTTCGAGGCCGAGATCGATCACGCCCGAGCGCTCGGCCAGCGTGCCGGCCAGCGCGCACAGGATCAGCGGCGTCGCCACGCGCAGGGTCGAGGCGAGCAGCGTGCCGAGCGCGACTTCATCCATCGCTGCTCCCTTGCGCTGCAGCAGCGCGCGGCGCACGGCGCGTCGCGCGCCACAGCCGCGCCAGCGTCGGCGCGGCCACCTGCGACAGCGCACCGGAGAACAGCACGATCAGCCCCTGCAGCGTGAACACCATGTCGCGGCTGAAGCCGGGGATCTCGAAGGCCAGCTCCGAGCCGCCCTGGTAGAGCGCGCCGAACAGCAGCGCCGCCAGCACGATGCCCACCGGGTGGTTGCGCCCGATCAGCGAGACCGCGATGCCGGCGAAGCCCGCGCCCACCACGTACTCCAGCAGCAGCCGGCCGTGCACGCCCGCGATCTCGTTGATGCCCACCAGCCCGGCCAGCGCCCCCGACAGCGCCATCGACACCATGATCTGCACCCGCGGCCGCATGCCGCCGTAGTGCGCCGCCTCCGGCGCATGGCCGACGGCGCGGATGGCGTAGCCGGCCTGCGAGCGCCACAGCAGCAGGTACACCGCCACGGCACTGGCCAGCGCCAGCAGCACGCTCAGGTTGAGCGGCGAGGCCGGCCACTCGATGCCGATGGCGGCGAGCGCCTCGTGCATGCCGGGCACGCGCGCCGAGGGCGCGAAGGCGCGGCTCTCCACCGTCATGTTGCCGGGCTCCTTGAGCACGTCGACCAGCAGGTAGGCCAAGAGCGCCGAGGCGATGAAGTTGAACATGATGGTGGTGATCACCACGTGGCTGCCGCGCCAGGCCTGCAGCGCCGCCGGCACCGCGGCCCAGGCCATGCCGAACAGCATGGCGGCGCCGATCATCAGCGGCACCATGGCCCAGCCCGGCAGGTACTCGTCGAAGGCCAGGGCCGCCAGCGCGGTGCCCAGGCCGCCCATCATGGCCTGGCCTTCGCCGCCGATGTTGAAGAGGCCCGCATGGAAGGCGACCGCGACCGCCAGGCCGGTGAAGACGAAGGTGGTCGCGTAATACAGCGTGTAGCTCAGGCCCATGCGGCTGCCGAAGGCGCCCTCCACCAGCAGCGCGAGCGCCTGCCAGGGGTCGTAGCCGACCACGGCGACCACGATGCCGCAGGCCAGCAGGGCCAGCGCGAGGTTGACCAGCGGCAGGACCAGGAGGTCGATCCAGCGCGGCAGCTCGGCGGCGGACGAGCTCACCAGGCAAGCTCCGCGCCATGCGCTGCGGTGCTATTCGACTTGGGAGCGGTGCGGCGTCTCATTCCACGGCGACCTCGTCCCCGGCGCCGCACATCAGGCGGCCCAGCGTGGTCTCGTCGCACAGCGCGACCGGGCGCTCGCCGACGATGCGGCCAACCGCCATCACTAGCACGCGGTCGGCCAGGGCCAGGATCTCGTCGAGCTCGGAGGACACGACCAGTACGGCGCCGCCGCCAGCGGCCATGGCGCGCAGGCGGCCGTGGATGAACTCGATGGCACCGATGTCGACCCCGCGCGTCGGCTGGCCCACCAGCAGCACGCGCGGCTTGGGCGCGGCCTCGCGCGCCAGCACCAGCTTCTGCTGGTTGCCGCCTGAGAACTTCGCGCTGCCGAGGCGCGCATTGCGCGGGCGCACGTCGTACTCGTCCATCATCTGCGCGGTGTCGGCCTGCATGGCCGCGTGCCGCATCCAGCCGTGGCGGTTGTAGCGCGGCCGGCGCTGGTAGCCGAGCACGGCCGATTCCCAGGCCGCGAAGG
This sequence comes from Variovorax sp. WS11, assembly GCF_010499245.1. Lineage (GTDB taxonomy): Bacteria > Pseudomonadota > Gammaproteobacteria > Burkholderiales > Burkholderiaceae_C > Variovorax. The sequence continues at coordinate 4,153,651 of NZ_JAAGOW010000001.1, read as the reverse complement.
GCAGCACCAGGCCGCGCCGGTGACGGTCTTCCGGCACATGGGCAAGGCCGGCCTCGCGCGCGGCCTCGGGGTCGAGCCAATGCTGCGGTGTGAAGGTCTGCGCCCCCAGCGCCAGCGTGCCGGCCTGCGGCACCAGCATGCCCGACAGCACCTCCAGCAGCTCGCTCTGGCCGTTGCCCGAGACGCCCGCGATGCCGACGATCTCGCCCGCGCGCAGCTGCAGCGAGACATCGGCCAGCCGCGGCGTGCCTTGCGCGTCGCGCCAGCCCAGGCCGCGCGCATCGAGCAGCGGCGCTCCGCTCGCCGCCTGCGCGGCACCGGCCACCCGCCCCGTCTGCACACGGCGCCCCACCATGGCCTGCGCGAGCGCGTCGACGCTGGTGTCGGCGATGGCGCAGTCCAGCACCACGGCGCCCGCGCGCATCACCGTCACGGCGTCGCACAGCGCCATGATCTCCTTGAGCTTGTGCGTGATCATCAGCACCGTGGTGCCGCGCGCGCGCAGGGCGCGCAGCGTGTCGAAGAGCTGCTCGGTCTCCTGCGGCGTGAGCACCGCGGTCGGCTCGTCGAGGATCAGGATGCGCGCGCCGCGAAAAAGCGTCTTGAGGATCTCCAGCCGCTGCCGCTCCCCCACCGGCAACTGCTCGACCGGCAGGTCCAGCCGCACCTGCAAGCCGCTGCCCTGCATCAGCGCCTCCAGGCGCGTGCGCACCTGCGCGCGGGCGCTCGGCAGCCGCCAGTGCGGCTCGGCGCCGAGCAGGATGTTGTCGAGTGCGGAAAAGGGTTCGACCAGCATGAAGTGCTGGTGCACCATGCCGATGCCCAGGGCAATGGCGTCGTTCGAGCCGCGGATCTGCACGGGCTTGCCTTCGATCTCGATCTCGCCGCTGTCGGCCTGGTAGAAGCCGTAGAGGATCGACATCAGCGTGCTCTTGCCGGCGCCGTTCTCGCCCACCACGCCATGCACGGTGCCGGCCGGCACGTTCAGCGTGACTTCGCGGTTGGCGTGGACCGCGCCGAAGCGCTTGTCGATGCGCGTCATGCGCACCGCGGGCGCGGGCCTCTCGCTCAAAGCTTGCAGCTGTTGTCGGCCATGTAGTCGACCACCTTGATCTTGCCGGCAATGATGTCGGCCTTGGCGGCGTCGACCTTGGCTTTCATGTCGGCGCTCACGAGCTTGGCGTTGTGCTCGTCCAGCGCGTAGTCGACCCCGCCTTCCTTCAGGCCCAGTGCGGTGACCCCAGGCGTCGGCTTCTTCGCGGCGTTGTACACCGCCACGTCGACGCGCTTGACCATCGAGGTCAGCATGGTGCCGGGCTGCATGTGGTTCTGGTTGCTGTCGACGCCGATGGCCAGCTTGCCCGCATCCTTGGCGGCCTGGTAGACGCCCGAGCCGGTGCCGCCGGCGGCGGCGAAGACCACGTCGACGCCCTTGGCGAACTGCGCCTTGGCCAGCTCGCTGCCGCGCGTCGGGTCGCTCCAGGCGGCGGGCGTGGTGCCGGTCATGACCGAGCTCAGCTCGACCTTCGGGTTGGCGTACTTCGCACCCTGCTCGTAGCCGCACTGGAACTTGCGGATCAGCGGGATGTCCATCCCGCCCACGAAGCCGACCTTGCCGCTCTTGCTGGCCAGCGCCGCCATCATGCCGACGAGGAAGCTGCCCTCGTGCTCCTTGAACACGATCGATTCGACATTGGGCAGCTTGACCACCGAATCGATGATCGCGAAGTTGAGCTTGGGGAATTCCTTGGCCACCTTCTCTAGGCTGCTGCCCTGCGAGAAGCCGATGCCGATCACCGGGTTGGCGCCGCGTCCCGCCATGCGCCGCATGGCCTGCTCGCGCTGTGCCTCGTTGGCGATCTCGAAGTCGAGATAGGGCTTGCCGCTTTCCTTCTTCCACATCTCGGCGCCGCGGTAGGCCGCCTCGTTGAAGGACTTGTCGAACTTGCCGCCCATGTCGTAGACGATGGCGGGCTCGGCGCCTGCGAGGGTGGCGGCGCAGGCCGCGAGAGCGAGGACGAGGGCCTTGTCGAGTTTCATGGTGCGCATCCCCAGCAATCCGGCTGTTAAGAATTTCTGCCGCGTTGCACCTCTGCCGTCGAGGCCCGCCGCAGGCCCCCAAGGAGCCCCGGGGCAGGATAGCAAGACTTGCGCCGAGTCAAACCGGGGAGCACCCTATGCGCCGCTCCCTGCCCGGTTCAGTAGGTCTTGTAGGGCAGGAACTTCCCGGACAGCACCACGTTCACCCGATCGCCCTTCGGATCGGCCTGCCGCTGGATGTCCATGCTGAAGTCGATCGCGCTCATGATCCCGTCGCCGAATTCCTCGTGGATCAGCTCCTTGATGGTGGTGCCGTAGACGTTCACGATCTCGTACCAGCGGTAGATCAGCGGATCGGTGGGCACCGCCGAGGGCAGCGAGCCCTTGTAGGGCACCACCTGCAGCCACTTCTGCTCCTCGGCCGTGAGGCCGAAGATCTCGCCGACGATGGCGGCCTGCTTCTCGTCGAGCGTCATCTGGCCGAGGCAGGCGGCCGTGGTCCATTCCTTCGAGAGGCCGACCTGCTCGGCGACCTCGGCCCACTGGATGCCCTTGGCCACCTTGGCGGTGACGATCTTCTCGGTGACGTCGTTGCGATTCATGCGCATGCTCCTGTTGGAAGTGGGGAAGGACGCGTCGCGCCGTCCATGTGCCGGAGGCAAGCAACAGGCGTGCCGACTTGGTGCGCCGCGATAATCGGGCACCCAGCGCACCCCAAAGAAGGAGACCCCGAGTGCCCGACCTTTCCCAGATCACCTGCATCGAAGACCTGCGAGTGATCGCCCAGTCGCGCGTGCCGCGCATGTTCTACGACTACGCCGACTCCGGCGCCTGGACCGAGGGCACCTACCGCGCGAACGAGGCCGACTTCCACAAGATCAAGCTGCGCCAGCGCGTGGCCGTCAACATGGAAGGCCGCTCGACGAGGAGCACCATGATCGGCCAGGAAGTCGCGATGCCGGTGGCCATCGCGCCCACCGGCCTCACGGGCATGCAGCACGCCGACGGCGAGATCCTGGGCGCGCGAGCGGCCAAGGCCTTCGGCGTTCCCTTCACGCTGTCGACCATGAGCATCTGCTCGCTGGAAGACATCGCTGAAAGCACCGACCGCCATCCCTTCTGGTTCCAGCTCTACGTGATGCGCGACCGCGAGTTCATCGAGCGGCTGATCGAGCGCGCCAAGGCCGCCAACGTCTCGGCACTGCAGCTCACGCTGGACCTGCAGATCCTGGGCCAGCGGCACAAGGACATCAAGAACGGGCTAACGGCGCCGCCCAAGCCCACGCTGAAGAACCTGATCAACCTCGCGACCAAGCCGCGCTGGTGCCTGGGCATGCTGGGCACGAAGCGGCGCAGCTTCGGCAACATCGTGGGCCATGCCAAGGGGGTGGGGGACCTGTCCTCGCTGTCCTCCTGGACGGCCGAGCAGTTCGATCCGGCGCTGAGCTGGGCCGATGTGGAATGGATCAAGAAGCTCTGGGGCGGGCCGCTGATCCTCAAGGGCATCATGGACGTGGAAGACGCGCGCCTGGCCGCTTCCAGCGGCGCCGATGCGCTGATCGTGTCGAACCACGGCGGCCGCCAGCTCGACGGCGCGCCCTCCTCCATCGAGGCGCTGCCGGCGATCGCCGAGGCGGTGGGCACGGAGATCGAGGTCTGGATGGACGGCGGCATCCGCAGCGGCCAGGACGTGCTGAAGGCGCGTGCGCTCGGCGCGCGCGGCACGCTGATCGGGCGCAGCTTCCTCTACGCGCTGGGCGCCTTCGGCGAGGCCGGGGTGACGCGGGCGCTGCAGATCATTCAGAAGGAACTCGACATCACGATGGCCTTCTGCGGGCGCACGCAGATCGACGAGGTGGATTCGAGCATCCTGCTGCCGGGCACCTTCTAGACCCGGGTCGAGGTGCGGGTAAGTCCTCATCCGACAGCGTGATTGAGCGCTGCGGCACAGAATCGATCGGGCCATAACAACACTCCAAGACCCGATCATCATGAGTGCAGTCACGCCCGTTTCCGGCCTACCCCAGCAGCCCACACCCCACTACACCCCCGAAGAAAAACGCCGCAGGATCTTCGCCATCGTCGGCGCCTCCTCCGGCAACCTGGTCGAGTGGTTCGACTTCTACGTCTACGCCTTCTCGGCGATCTACTTCGCCTCCTCCTTCTTCCCCAAGTCCGATCCCACCGTTCAGCTGCTGAACACCGCCGGCGTGTTCGCGGCCGGCTTCCTGATGCGGCCGATCGGCGGCTGGCTGTTCGGCCGCATCGCCGACCGCAAGGGCCGCAAGACCTCGATGGTGATCTCGGTCACGATGATGTGCGCCGGCTCGCTGGCCATCGCCTGCCTGCCGACCTACGACAGCATCGGGGCCTGGGCGCCGGCGCTGCTGCTGGTCGCGCGGCTGTTCCAGGGCCTCTCGGTGGGCGGCGAGTACGGCACCACCGCAACCTACATGAGCGAGGTGGCGCTCAAGGGGCAGCGTGGTTTCTTCTCTTCCTTCCAGTACGTCACGCTGATCGGCGGCCAGCTGCTCGCGGTGCTGGTCATCGTGCTCCTCGAGCAGCTGCTGAGCGAGGCCGAGCTCAAGGCCTGGGGCTGGCGCATCCCCTTCGTGATCGGTGCCCTCACCGCCGTGGTGGCGATGCAGCTGCGCCGCCAGCTGCACGAGACCTCGAGCTCCGAGAGCCGCGGCAACCAGGAGGCCGGCACCCTCGCGGGGCTGTTCCGCCACCACAAGGCGGCCTTCTTCACGGTGCTGGGCTTCACAGCGGGCGGCTCGCTGATCTTCTACACCTTCACGACCTACATGCAGAAGTACCTGGTCAACACGGTGAAGCTGCCGATCAAGACCACCAGCTACGTGATGACCTGCGCCCTGTTCGTCTACATGTGCCTGCAGCCCGTTTTCGGCGCGCTGTCGGACCGCATCGGCCGGCGCAACAACATGCTGCTGTTCGGTGCGCTGGGGGCTCTTTCGACGGTGCCCATCCTCACGGCGCTGCAGCACGTGACGAACCCGGTGGCGGCCTTCGCGCTCATCATCCTGGCGCTGGCGATCGTGAGCTTCTACACCTCGATCAGCGGCATCGTGAAGGCCGAGATGTTCCCGCCCGAGGTGCGCGCCCTCGGCGTGGGCCTGGCCTATGCGGTGGCCAATGCGATCTTCGGCGGCTCGGCCGAGTACGTCGCGCTGGGGCTCAAGGCGATGGGGCACGAGTCGGCCTTCTTCTGGTACGTCACGGCGATGATGGCGATCGCCTTCGTCGTGAGCTGGCGGCTGCCGCGGCAGGCGAGCTACCTGCATCACGACCATTGAATTCTTCCGGTTGCGATGGCCGTCCCCGGTTCAAGTAGGAATTCTCGCTGCACCGGTTGCGCCTCGCGCCGACATGGTTTCCCATGCCGTGTCCTAGCTTGGCAAGCAGCCCGACCCATTTAAAGGACCCCCATATGCCGCAGCATGAAGCCTCGTCACAAGCCGAAAGCATCGACGTCAGTTCCGCCAGCGCGGTGGAAGATCTTGCCAAGCGATTCGACGCAACACCCCAGCAGATCCGGGAAGCGGTCAAGGCCGTTGGAAGCCGCATCGCGGACGTGGAGCTTCACTTGAAGGGAACTCGCAGTTCGAGCAACGAACAACGGGTGGACAGCAAGCCTGAAGGCCTGACATGAAACCGGGGCGCACTCGGCGTACCCGCCCGGTCCATGGCCTCACAGGAGATCGATCGATGAAAGCCAAGATGCTCAATGAAGCCCCAGAGCGCACCATTGCGCTCATCTTCGAAAAGGGCGACGACGTCGTCCCCATCCTCGAGCGGTTCGCGAAAGAGCATGCGTTGTCGGCCAGCCGCTTCAGCGCGATCGGCGCGTTGCAGGGCGCGGTTCTCGGGTACTTCGATTGGGAGCGAAAGGACTACGACCGAATACCCGTGAAAGAGCAAGTCGAGGTGCTCTCTCTCAACGGCGATATCGCGTTGGATGGCGATGCGCCGAAGGTCCATGCCCATGCCGTCCTTGGGCGGCGCGACGGCAGCACGATCGGCGGCCACTTGCTGCAGGCTACTGTGCGCCCGACGCTCGAAGTGTTGCTGATCGAGTCGCCAGGCTATCTGCGCAAGACGTGCAACCGCGAGACGGGGTTGGCACTGATCGACATCGACGCCTGAGGCGAGAACCCTAGTCGCCCAGCAGTTCCCCAATCGGCTGCAGATCCTCCACCCGATCGCAGACAGCCTTCACGACCATCATGATCGGGATGCCCAAGAGCAGCCCCCAGATGCCCCAGAGCCAGCCCCAGAAGATCACGCCCACGAACACGGCCACCGGGTTCATGCGGCTGGTGCGGCTGGTGAGCCAGGGCACCAGCAGGTTGCCCACGAGGGTGTGGATCAGCAGCGAGGCACCGCCGACCAGCAGGGCCAACTGAATGCTGTTGAACTGCAGGAAGGCCACCAGGCCGGCGGCGGCCATCATGATCACCGAGCCGATGTAGGGGATGAGATTGGTCACCCCGGCGAGGATGCCCCACACGGCCGCGTTTTCCAGGCCGATGGCCCAGAAGGCCAGGCCGGTCGCGACGCCGACCACCGCGCTGGTGAGGATCTGCACCAGCAGGTAGCGCTCGATCTGCTTGGTGATGTCGTCCAGCACGTTCACCGTGATCCTCTTCTTCTGCAGGCCAGGCCCCGTGATCTTTACCAGCTTGCGCCTGAAGGTGTCGCCCGAGCCGAGCGCGAAGTAGGTCAGGAAGGCCACCAGCGTGAGCTGCCCGATGGCGCCGATCAGGCCCACCGTGCCGCTCACGAGGTAGTCGCGCACGTTGAAGGGCGGCCGCTCGATGACCACGCGCGCCACGCCGCGGCGCGAGGCCACCCTGGCGGAGTTCTCGTCCGCCGCCTGCTCGAGCTGCTGGGCGGCCTTCTGCACGGTGTCGAGCGCGCTGGGGTCGCTTGCCCGGCTGCCGCTGCGCATCGCCACGCGCAGCTTCTGCGCCGCGACCGGCAGCGAATCGAGCAGCTCGGTGGCGCTGCCGGAGAGCGAGTAGCCAGTCCAGCCGACCCCACCGCCGAGCCCGAGCAGGATCACGGCAGCACCGATCCAGCGGGAGATCCTCCAGCGCTCGAGCAGGCCGACCAGCGGCTCGAGCGCGTAGGTCAGCAGCAGGCTCAGCATCAGCGGGACGAACACGGCCTTGGCCCAATGCAGCGTGAACACCACCGCGAGCACGCTGAGCACGACCAGCGCGGCGCTGCGCACGTCGACCGGCATCTGCAGCAGCACGCGCTCCGGCTCGGGCGCAGGGGCGGACGGCTCCGGCTCCAGCGTCGGCTCCTGCCTCGGCTTCGGCTCGGGCTCAGGCTCCGGCTCCGGAGGAGCCTGGGGCCGCTCGACCTTGTTCTGCTCAGCGCCGTCGTTCATCGCGGATCCTTGAGCACCTCGCGCACCGCCGCCAGCTGGCGGCGCGACACCACCACCGGCTCCGGAATGCCGTCGAGCCGCAAGGCCCAGCCCTCGGCGTCCTCGCCGTCGTCGTACTTCTCGAGCGCGCGGATCGCCTGGCGCGCCACCAGCGCATTGCGGTGCACGCGCACGAAGCGTGCCGGATAGCGCTCCTCGAACTCGGCCAGCGACCCATCGTAGATATGGCTGCGCGCCGCGGTGCGCACCGTGAGGTACTTGAACTCCGACTTGAGATAGACCACCTCGGACAGCAGCACCCGCTCGGTGCGGCCGCGATCCTGGATCAGCAGCACCTCCTGCGGCACCTCGGTCATCGGGCCGCGCCGCTCCCGCAGCGACCGCTCCGCCTTCTGCAACGCCTGCTGCAGCCGCTCGGCCCGCACCGGCTTGGTCAGGTAGTCGACCGCCTCGAGCTCGAAGGCCGTCACGGCATGGGCCGCGTGGGCGGTGACGAACACCACCGCCGGCGCACCGGCGCGCTGGCGCAGGCTGCGCGCCAGCTCGATGCCGTCGATGCCGGGCATGTGGATGTCGAGCAGCACCAGGTCGAGGTCGGCCGTGAGCAGTTGCGCCTGGGCGTCGGCGCCGTTTGAGGCCTCGGCCACCACCTCGGCCCCCGGCGCGTGGCACTCGGCCAGCAGCGTGCGCAGCCGCGACCGGGCCAGCGTTTCGTCGTCGACGATCAGGGTGCGCAGAAGATTCATGGACTCCTCAAGTTCCGACAGGAATGGCGATGCGCACGCGATAGGCCTTCTGGTCCATGCCGGCGCTGAACTGCGCCTGCACATCGTGCAGCAGGCGCAGCCGGTCGCGCACGTTGGCCAGGGCGATGCCGTGGCCGCGCGGCAGGGGCTCGTCGGCCCAGCGCAGCGGCGGCAGGCTGTTGACCACCTCGATCACCGCCATGCTGCCGCGGCGCTCGGTGCGGATGCGGATCTTCGCGCCCTCCGGGCTGGGCTCGACGCCATGCTTGACCGCGTTCTCGACCAGCGGCTGCAGCAGCAAGGGCGGCAGGCGCGCACCGTTGGCCGCGGGGTCGATGTCCCAGCGGATGCGCAGGCGGTCGCCGAAGCGCACCTGCTCGATCGCCAGGTAGCGCTCGGCCAGCGCGATCTCGTCGGCCAGGGTGACCGATTCGCCCGCATCGGCCAGGGCGTGCCGGAACAGCTCGCTCAGGTCTTCCAGCATGGCCTCGGCCTTGGCCGGCTCCTCGCGCACGAGCGCGATGGCGCTGTTCAGCGTGTTGAAGAGAAAGTGCGGGCGGATGCGCGACTGCAGCTCTTCCAGCCGCGCCGTCGTGGCCGCCGGCGTCTGGCCGCGCGCCCGCAGCACCAGCGCGGCCATTACCAGTGACGCGAACATCGCGCCGGCCAGGGCGCTCGCGATCCAGGGCGCGCTGGCAAGCACGCCCGTCAGCCGCAGCAGGCCGCAGCCATAAAGCGCGGACAGCGCCCCCAGCACGATGCCGGCGCCGTACTGCCCGGCGCGCGGCAGGCGGCCCAGCAGCTTCTTGAGCCAGCAGGCCGCGAGCAGCCACAGCAGCGTGGCCGGCAAGGCGCCGCCGGTCACGGTGGCCAGCAGCATCAGCCACTCGGCCGGTGTGGGCGCCTGGAACAGCGTGACGACCGCCACCACCGACTCGACGAACATCACGGTGCGCAGCACCACGCCGATCTGGCAGGCATCGAAGAGCGCGGCACCGGCACGTGCCGGCGCGCGGGCCCGTGCCGGGGACGGCGCCTGGGGGGTGGTCGATAAAATCGATGGGCTGCGCATCAAGCAAATCGGGTGCAAACCCATTATTGCCTCCCAACCGGTTCACCCCATGACCCACAACCAACTCGACAAGAAATCCGAAGCCTGGTCCGCCCTGTTCTCCGAACCGATGAGCGACCTGGTGAAGCGCTACACCGCGAGCGTCTTCTTCGACAAGCGGCTGTGGCAGGCCGACATCCAGGGCTCGCTCGCGCATGCGGGCATGCTGGCGGCGCAGGGCGTCATCGGCGCCGACGACCACGCCGCCATCGAGCGCGGCATGGCGCAGATCCGCGGCGAGATCGAGTCCGGCGCCTTCGACTGGAAGCTCGACCTCGAGGACGTGCACCTGAACATCGAGGCCCGCCTCACCCAGCTGGTCGGCGATGCCGGCAAGCGCCTGCACACCGGCCGCAGCCGCAACGACCAGGTGGCCACCGACGTGCGGCTCTGGCTGCGCGGCGAGATCGACCTGATCGGCGGGCTGCTGGTCGACCTGCAGAAGTCGCTGGTGGCCATCGCCGAGAAGAACGCCGAGGTGATCCTGCCGGGCTTCACGCACCTGCAGGTGGCGCAGCCGGTGAGCTTCGGCCACCACATGCTGGCCTACGTCGAGATGTTCTCGCGCGATGCCGAGCGCATGGCCGACGTGCGCGGCCGCGTCAACCGACTGCCGCTCGGCGCCGCGGCGCTGGCCGGCACCAGCTACCCGCTGGACCGCGAGCTGGTGGCCCGCACGCTGGGCATGGACGGGGTGTGCGAGAACAGCCTGGACGCGGTGAGCGACCGCGACTTCGCGATCGAATTCAGCGCCGCTGCCTCGCTCGCGATGGTGCACATCAGCCGGCTCAGCGAGGAGCTGGTGCTCTGGACCAGCCAGGCCTTCGGCTTCATCGACATCGCCGACCGCTTCTGCACGGGCAGCTCGATCATGCCGCAGAAGAAGAACCCGGACGTGCCCGAGCTCGCGCGCGGCAAGACCGGCCGCGTGGTGGGCCACCTGATGGGACTGATCACGCTCATGAAGGGCCAGCCGCTGGCCTACAACAAGGACAACCAGGAGGACAAGGAGCCGCTGTTCGACACCGTCGACACGCTCAAGGACACGCTGCGCATCTTTGCCGAGATGGTGGGCGGCATCACGGTCAAGGCCGAGGCGATGGAGAACGCCGCGCTGCGCGGCTACGCCACCGCCACCGACCTGGCCGACTATCTGGTGAAGAAGGGCCTGCCCTTCCGCGACGCGCACGAGACCGTGGCGCACGCGGTCAAGGCCGCGATCTCGCACAAGGTGGACCTGTCGGAGCTGCCGCTGTCGGTGCTGCAGACCTTCCATCCGAAGATCGAGAAAGACGTCTACGACGTGCTGAGCCTGCGGGGTTCGCTGTATGCGCGCAACATTCTGGGCGGCACGGCGCCGGCCCAGGTGCGCAAGCAGATCGCCCGCCATCGCGCCAGGCTCGGCTGAGAAATATTTGGGGTTTACCCCGAATAGCTGCTAAAACCCTTTCCGGCTCTTGCTCAGGCGCTATCGATTGAATAGCGCTTTCCCCAGCAGGTACGACCTATGGCAGGGCTCTACGCCGTAAGTTTTGTGGCCAGTTGTAAAACTGTAGTGCTAAAGTTTGGCATTGCATTGCAGCAAAGTGCCCGGCAACCTGTGTTGCCGAAGCACCCCAGCCGCCCGAATCCATGGAAAAAGCCCCCTGCGTCGTCGTCATCCTGACCTTCAATTCCGCCTCGATCATCCGGGAGACCGTGTCGCAGGCGAAGAAGGTGAGCCCCAAGGTCTTCGCGGTCGACTCGCATTCGTCCGACAGCACCGTCGCCATCCTCGAGGAACTGGGCTGCACCGTGGTGCAGCGGCCCTTCTCCAACTACAGCGACCAGCGCAACTGGGCGATCTCGCAAGTCGAGGCCGCCTACGGCTGGCAGCTGCACCTGGATGCCGACGAGGTGCTGGACGAACAGGCGGTGGGCGAAATCCGCGCCCTGCTCGCCGGCACGCCGCGCTTCGACGCCTACATGCTGCGCCGGCGCGACTACTTCATGGGCAAGATGCTGCGCTTCTCGGGCGTCAACCCCTGGCACCTGCGGCTGTTCCGCTCGGGCGCCGGGCGCTGCGAGGCGCGGCTCTACGACCAGCACTTCATCAGCAGCGCCACGCCGGGGCGCCTGCAGGGCTTCATGCACGACAAGAACTCGGCGCGGCTCACCGACTGGATCAACAGCCACAACCGCTGGAGCGACGCCGAAGCCAAGGAGAAGCTGGGCCCGCGCATGGCCGCCGACAACGTGCTCCAGCCGCGGCTGATGGGTGACGCGCGCGAGCGCACGCGCTTCATCAAGGAGCTCTACTACAAGCTGCCGACCGGCCTGCGCTCGCTCAGCTATTTCGTCTACCGCTACGTCTTCCGGCTCGGCTTCCTGGATGGCACCACCGGCTTCTACTTCGCGTTCTTCCAGGCACTGTGGTTCCGCATGCTGGTCGACGCGAAGATGTACGAGCAACGCTCAGCGCAGCGCCCGCCGGCCGAACTGAAGGCCACCACCCACCCGATTCCCCCTATGGAGTGAACTCGCAACATGCGGCAATACAACGCTTCCAAGAAGGTCCTGGTCACCGGCGGCGCCGGCTTCCTCGGCAGCCATCTGTGCGACCGGCTCATCGAGCACGGCCACGACGTCCTGTGCGTGGACAACTTCTTCACCGGCACCAAGCGCAACATCGAGCACCTGCTGGGCCACCCGCGCTTCGAGCTGATGCGGCACGACGTGACCTTCCCGCTCTACGTGGAGGTGGACGAGATCTTCAACCTGGCCTGCCCGGCCTCGCCCATCCACTACCAGCACGACCCGGTGCAGACCACCAAGACCAGCGTGCATGGCGCCATCAACATGCTGGGCCTGGCCAAGCGGGTGCGCGCGAAGATCCTGCAGGCCTCCACCAGCGAGGTCTACGGCGACCCCGAGATCCATCCGCAGGTCGAGGCCTACTGGGGCCGCGTCAACCCGATCGGCATCCGCAGCTGCTACGACGAGGGCAAGCGCTGCGCCGAGACGCTGTTCTTCGACTATTACCGCCAGCACAAGCTGCGCATCAAGGTCGTGCGCATCTTCAACACCTACGGTCCGCGCATGCACATGAACGACGGGCGCGTGGTGTCCAACTTCATCGTGCAGGCGCTCAAGGGCGAGGACATCACCATCTACGGCGACGGCCAGCAGACGCGCAGCTTCTGCTACGTGGACGACCTGGTGGAGGCGATGCTGCGCATGATGGGTACCGGCGACGAGGTGCCCGGCCCGATCAACATCGGCAACCCGGGCGAGTTCTCGATGCTGGAGCTCGCCAACAAGGTGATCGAACTGACCGGCTCCAAGAGCCAGCTGATGCGCATGCCGCTGCCGGCGGACGACCCCAAGCAGCGCCGCCCCGACATCACCCTGGCCCAGCAGGAGCTCGACGGCTGGGCGCCGAAGACCCAGCTCGAGGAAGGCCTGAAGAAGACCATCGCCTACTTCGACAAGGCGCTGTCCGAAACCACCGCAGACTGAACAACGCATGAACGTCACCATCATCGGTACCGGCTATGTCGGGCTCGTCACCGGCGCCTGTCTCGCCGACATCGGCAACAACATGCTGTGCGTGGACGTCGATGCGCGCAAGATCGACACCCTCAACGCGGGCGGCATCCCGATCTACGAGCCGGGCCTGGGCGATCTGGTCGAGTCGAACATGGCGGCGAAGCGCCTCGCCTTCTCGACCGACATCGAGGCCTCGGTGGCGCACGGCGACGTGCAGTTCATCGCCGTAGGCACCCCGCCCGACGAGGACGGCAGCGCCGACCTGCAATACGTGCTGGCGGCGGCGCGCAACATCGGCAAGTACATGAACGGCTTCAAGGTCGTGGTCGACAAGTCGACGGTGCCGGTGGGCACGGCCGACAAGGTTGCGGCCGTGATCCAGGAAGAGCTCGACAAGCGCGGCCGCTCCGACCTGCGCTTCTCGGTGGTGAGCAACCCCGAGTTCCTCAAGGAAGGCGCGGCGATCGAGGACTTCATGCGGCCCGACCGCATCGTCATCGGCTACAGCGACGACGAGGACGGCCGCGAGGCGCTGGCCGCGATGCGCAAGCTCTACGCGCCCTTCAACCGCAACCACGAGCGCACCCGCGTGATGGACGTGCGCTCCGCCGAGTTCACCAAGTACGCGGCCAACGCGATGCTCGCCACCCGCATCAGCTTCATGAACGAGCTGGCCAACCTGGCCGACCGCGTGGGCGCCGACATCGAGGCGGTGCGCCAGGGCATCGGCTCCGACCCGCGCATCGGCTACAGCTTTCTCTACGCGGGCACGGGCTACGGCGGCAGCTGCTTCCCCAAGGACATCCAGGCGCTCACGCGCATCGCGCGCGACAACGGGCAGGCGTTGCGGGTGCTGGAGTCGGTCGAGGCGGTCAACGACGAGCAGAAGCGCGTGCTGACGCAGAAGGTGCTCGACCGCTTCGGCCCCGACCTCAGCGACCGCAGCTTCGCGCTGTGGGGCTTGGCCTTCAAGCCCAACACCGACGACATGCGCGAGGCCCCGAGCCGAGTGGTGCTCGATGCGCTGCTGCGTGCCGGTGCGCGCGTGGTGGCGCACGACCCGATCGCGGTCGACGAGACCCGGCGCGTGCTGCAGCTGGACTTCGCCGATGCGCCGGCGCTGCTGGAGCGCATCAGCTTCTCCTCGGCCAAGGACCCGATGGAAGTGCTGGCCGACGCAGACGCGCTGATCATTGTCACGGAGTGGAAGGCCTACCGCAGCCCCAACCTGGAGCGGCTCAAGGCGCTGATGAAGTCGCCGGTGATCTTCGACGGCCGCAACCTCTACGAGCCCGGCGTGATGAAGGAAGCCGGCGTCATCTACCAGGGCATCGGGCGCAACAGCCGCTGAGCACGCTGCCTTAGCGTCCGGCAGCGTGTTCTACGCAATCCCTCTCGAGAGCCGGCCGAGCTGGCGCAACCCGCCCTGGGTGACGGTGCTGCTCATCCTGGTGAACATGCTGGTCTTCTGGGGACCGCAGCGCGCGGAAGACGCGGCGCAGGAGCGGGCCGCGCAGTTCTACCTTCAGAGCGGCCTGCCGAAGCTGGAGCTGCCGCCCTTCGTGGCCTGGCTGCAGGAGACCGGCTCGCCGCGCGCGACTGTGGCCCGGCGGCTGCTGGCGCGCGAGCGCTACGGCGAGCTGCTCGAAGGCCTGCAGCAGGAGCAGGCCTTCCTGCGCAAGCTGCACGCCGACCAGATCATCAAGCCCGCCCAAGCTCAGTACGCGGACTGGAAGCGCGAGCGGCAGCGCTACGAGGCCCAGCTGCCGGCGCCCTTCACCACCCGCTGGGCGCAGGACCACAACCCGGACGCCGAATCCAAACCCTGGACTTGGCTCACATCGGCCTTCTTGCACGGCAGCACCAGCCACCTGCTGGGCAACATGCTCTTCCTCTTCCTGTTCGGCTTCTCGGTCGAGCTGGCGCTGGGCCGCAGCCTCTACCTGGGCTTCTACCTGCTGGGCGCGGCCGGCGCCTCGGCGCTGGCGGCGTGGGCCTATGCGGGTCAGGGCGGCTACGGGCTGGGCGCCTCGGGCGCGGTGTCGGCGCTGATGGGCATGTACGCGGTGATGTATCGCCTCCGGCGCATCCGCTTCTTCTACCAGCTCTTCTTCTACTTCAACTACGTCACCGCGCCGGCGCTGATCCTGCTGCCGGCCTGGATCGCCAACGAACTGCTGCAGCATCTCGTCGGCGGCAAGGGCATCGCCTACATGGCGCACCTGGGCGGGCTGTTGACCGGCGCGCTGCTGATGGCGATCGCGATGCGGTGGCGCCGGCTGCGCCTGCCCGAAGCGCCGGCCGAGAAGGCGCCGGACCCATTCGAGCAGCATGTGACCGCGGCGCGGCGCCTGGCCGGCGAGATGAAGTTCGAGCAGGCCTGCACTCAGTGGCGCGCCGCCGCGAAGCTGCGCCCCGGGGATGCGGACACGCTGCGCGCCTGGTTCAACACCGCCAAGCTCTGGCCCGCCGGGGAAGACTTCCATCGCGCAGCGCACCGCATCTTCCAGCTCCGGCCGCAGGACCCCGCCACGCTGGAACTGCAGCATGCGAGCTACAAGACCTACCTCGACCACGCCAAGCCGGGTGCGCGCCTGCGGCCCGAGGACATGGCGCGGCTGGCGCGCCGCTTCACGCGCGCGCAGCAGTTCGCCGATGCGGAGCGCCTGTGCCAGGCGCTGATGAAGACGGCGCCGGAACATCCGGAGCTGGCCGAGACCGTGGCGCTGTGCGCCAACGGCCTGCTGCAGGCCGGGCGGCGCGACCAGGCGCTGGGCTGGCTGCCGCACCTGCTGCGGCTGGCGCCCGAGGCCATGGTGACGCGAATGCTTCAGAAGGCCTGAGCGGCCTTGTCCTCTTCCCGACTTGCTCCCTCTCCCCCTGGGAGAGGGAGTCAGACCACCTCGCGCATGAGCCAGCGCACTTCCTGCGTCTGCTCGCTGTCCGGATAGCGCCGTTCGAGCGTCTTCAGGATCGGCCGCGCCATGTCGCGCCGGTCCAGCCCCTGCACCAGCACCCGCGCCGCCAACTCGTAGGCCTGCGGAATCGCCGCATGCCCGCGGAAGCGCTTGTCGAAGCCGGTCAGCAGCGCGAGCGCGGCTTTCGCCTCGCCGTTGCGCCACTCGGCGCGTGCCAACGCGATGGTCGTCGCGGGATCGTCGAGCACGAAGCCGGCGTCCTTCTCGCCGCAGGCCTTGTAGACCTTCAGCGCCTCCGACGGGAGATCGCGCGCGGCGAGCATGCCGATCAGCCGCCGCCCATGGTCCAGCAGGGTGGCCGTCTTGTCGGGTGCCAGCAGCAGCACGCGGTGGTAGCGCCGCTGCGCGGCCAGGTCGTCCGGCTTGGTGCGCTGCTCCTCGTAGGCCAGCGCCAGCGCGCCGGCCACGTCGCCGTCGGTCACCATCTGCGCCACCAGCGCATCGGTCTGCTGCTGCGCGATCTGGGCCGGGGTTCGGGTGTCGATCGCACGCTCGTCGGCACCGGCACCGGGCAGCAGGTCGATGCCGAGCGCCGCATGGTTCTGGTACATCACGTAGCCCAGCAGGCTGGCCATGACCCAGCCGAAATAGATCATCACGAAATTGAAGAGCGGCAGCGCGATCCAGCCCTTGAAGACGGGCAGCAGCATGACCAGCGCCAGCTGCGCGCCGGAATTCAGCAGGAACAGGAAGAGGCACAGCAGCACGTAGGGCCAGCCGATGGCGCGCAGGGTCTCCCACACCAGGCCCGGGTTCAGCGCCTGCCAGAAGCTGCCCGACTGCACCAGGACCATGGTCGTGGCCGGCAGCGTGAACGAGAGCACGAAGATCGCGATGTAGCCGAGTGCCGGATTCAAGGCGCCGATGAGGCCGCCCACCATGCCCTGCAGCACCAGCAGCGCGAACAGCTTCCAGGGCAGGTTCGTCCACTCCTCGTCCAGCATGCGCGGAAAATCGGCGGCCCGCACGATGCCGCGCGCGCCGAGCGCCATCACCTTGAAGCCGTAGCGGCTGGCCGCGAGCACGATGCCCAGCTCGACCAGCAGCAGCGTCAGCGCTTGCGGCAGGAAGAAGAACAGGTGGATGAGCAGGCTGGCGCCCGCGAGCAGCAGCGCATAGCCGAGCGGCTGCAGCTGGAAAGGGAAGGCGAAGAAGGTGTTCAGGCGATGCCAGAACGGGCGGGGTGCGGGACTTCCGGGCTCTTGCATGGACGCTCCAACGAGGAGCGCCCAGTATATGTTTCAAGTTGTTGCACAACGGCCACGCACTGCGTCGCCGCCGTGCAGGACCGCTCACATCGCTCGATAAAAAATGTAGTCGGCCTGGTACTTCACCACCTGTTTCCGGCCCATCGAGTCTGCGCCACAGGCCATGGCCGGCGCCGTCCCGCCCTGGGTGGCCACGCGCTGGATGTAGCTCACGCCCTGCATCGCGCCGCTGCCCATGGCCGGGTTGGCCTTCACCAGCTGGTAGGGGATGTTGGCGCTGCCATTGGGCGCGACCGCGACCTGGGTGCCCGTGAGCTTGGAGCCGTCCATGCTTTCCCAGGTGGCCGGCGGGCCGTAGTACTTGCCGACCTGCTTGCCGCCGCGGTCCATGAGGCGGGCGTCGGGGCCGACGAAGACCCATTCGTGCTGCCCGGGGGCGTTGGCCTTGGCGCGGCATTCGTAGGTGATGTCGCCGGCGCCGACCGTCTCCATCGCGACCCGGTGGCCGGCGGGCACCTTGACGGCATCGGGGAGGCTGGCCTGGGAGTACGCCATGGGCTTGTTCATGCCCATGCCGGAGCAGGCGGCGAGGCTGGCGGCGGCCGCGAGGAGGCCGAGGTTGCGCAAGGTCATGGTCTGTTCCTTTCGTGTCGATTCGGATGCTGAGGTGCTTGGCGGACGCTGTTGTTCGCAGACTGGCGGCCTCCATCCCCGGTACGCGGCGGGGGCGCGATCGGATTCAGCGATCGGCAGCGCCTGAATCCGCCGGCCGCCTTGCGCCGTATCGCCTGTGTGACGACCGATGCTCCACAATCCGCGCATGCCCGAAGCCAGCCCCGACGCCGAACTGATGGCGCTGATCGACCGCATCGGCCGCCGGGACGAGACCGCCCTGCGCCTGCTTTACGAGCGCACCTCGCCCAAGCTCTTCGGCCTGGCGATGCGGGTGGTGCGCCAGCGCGAATGGGCCGAGGACGTGCTGCAGGAATCCTTCCTCACCATCTGGCGCGTCGCCGGCGACTACCGCAGCACGCTGAGCCCGCCGATGGCCTGGCTGGGGCTGATCGTGCGCAGCCGCTCGCTGGACTTCCTGCGGCGCCGGACCGCCGACCGCGCCCAGCTCACCCAGGAATTCGACGAACTGATGGCCGAGACCTTCGAGTCCGATGCCGCGAACCCGATGGACACCGCCGATGCCAGCGAGCAGGCCCGCGCCCTGCACCAGTGCCTGAGCCGGCTCGAGGGCCGGCAGCGCGAGGTGCTGAGCCTGGCCTACCTGCGCGAACTCAGCCACGGCGAGCTGGCCGAGCAGCTCAAGCTGCCGCTGGGCACGGTCAAGACCTGGATCCGGCGTGGGCTGGACAAGCTGCGCATCTGCATGCAGCAGTTGGCGTGAAGGCAGCTTCGCAATGAATCTTTCCGCCCATCCCGAACTGCTGGAGATGCTGGCCGCGAGCCACGCGCTGGGCACCCTGCGCGGCGGCGCGCGCAGGCGCTTCGAAGTCCTGGCGCGCGAGCAGGCGCCGGTGCGGGCCGCCGCGCTGGTCTGGCAGAGCCGGCTCGCCAGCATGGCCGAGCTGCAGTCGCCGGTGGTGCCGGATGCGGCCGTGTGGACCCGCATCCGTAACCTGATCGCCGCCGAGCAGGAGCAGGAAGCCATCGCACGCCAGCGCACCACGCTGCCGCCCGAGACGCCCGCGCGCGGCGGCTGGCTGCGCAGCCTCGCGCTGTGGCGCAGCGCCGCAGCCGCCGGCGCACTCGCTACCGTGGTGGCCGCCTTCGTCGGCCTCAACCTGAGCGAGCAACTGCGCAATGCGCCGGCCGTGCAGTATGTGGCCGTGCTGTCGGACGATCAGGCCGCGGCCTCGATGCTCGTGACTTTCGACCCGAAGAAGCGCCAGCTGGTGCTGCAGCGCGTCGGCGGCTACCGCGAGGGCGAGGACAAGTCGCTGCAGCTGTGGGCGCTGCCGCCCGGCGGCGCGCCGCGTTCGCTGGGCGTGCTGGGCCGCGACCCGGCGCTCAGGCTGACTGCGCAGGAAGCCGACGTGCGTTCGGTGCCGGCGCTGGCCATCAGCCTCGAGCCCAAGGGCGGCGTTCCCAGCGAGCGCGGGCCGACCGGGCCGGTGCTGTTCAAGGGCGCGCTGATCGAGAAGACCCTTTGAGGGCCGTTAACATCCTGCGACGCATCGGCGGGGACTCGACCGCATGATGAGGTCGAAGGTCTTCTCTCGAATTTCATGCTTGTGATGAACGTTGCTCCCGCCTCCGGGGCGGCTCGCCGGACCCTGTTGCCGATCGCACTCTTCATTGCGGCGTGCGCTTCGCAGGCCGAACCCGTCGGGGTCGACGCCGCCCCCTCCCCCGCCTACCTCGCAGCGCAGACACGCTGGCGCAGCGAGCTCTCGGCCTTCGATGCCGCCGACCGGCAGCAGTGGCCCAGCGAGGGCGGCGTGGTCTTCGTCGGCAGTTCCACCATCCGCTTCTGGACCCGCCTCGCGCAGGACTTCCCGCAACTGCCGGTGGTCATCAACCGCGGCTTCGGCGGCTCGACCATGGCCGACTGCAGCTTCTTCGCGCGCGAGCTGGTGCTGCGCTACAAGCCGCGCCATGTCCTGGTCTACGCCGGCGACAACGACCTGGCCGAGGGCCGCACGCCGATCCAGATCCTGGAAAGCTTCGCGCAGTTCGCCAACACCGTGCGCGCCGAGCTGCCCGAGGCGCGCATCAGCTACATCTCGATCAAGCCCAGCCCCTCGCGCGAGAAGCTGCTGCCGCGGATGCGCGAGACCAACGACATCATTGCCGCCTATCTGCGGCGGCTGCCGAACAGCGACTACATCGATGTCTTCACGCCCATGATGGGCACGGACGGGCGCGCGCGGCCCGAGCTGTTCCGCGGCGACCAACTGCATCTCAACGACGAGGGCTATCGGCTGTGGCGCTCGGTCATCGGCGCGCAGCTGGCGCGGCCCGTGGATCAGACCGAGCTGTCAATCGCGCCGGTGTCGCGGTAGCCGTCCCGACTGCGCCGCCGCTCGCCCCACCAGAGCGCCACCCGGGCCACGCCATAGAGCCCCGCGAACACCACGGCCAGCAGCAGCAGATCGCCCCACCAGGGCCGCGCGGTCTGGCTGTCGCCGTAGAACGCCAGCACCAGCAGTACCGCGACCAGGTGCGCGCAGAACACCGGCAGCGAGGCCGAGCCCATGGCCTCCAGCGCGTGCAGGCGCGGCAGGCGCCGCATGAGCGCCGGCCCGAAGCGCACGGTGACGATGCCCAGCACCACCAGGTTGAGGATGCGCAGCGGCCCGAGCTGCCACTTGTCGAACAGCAGGTTCATCTCCTCGTCGCCGCCGAAGGGCGCCTGGCCATTGATGCCATGGTGCCGCCACCAGAGCCCGTAGAGCGCAGCCCCCACCGCCAGCGCCACCAGCAACGTAGGAAAGCGGAAGGGCTCGGCATCGGGCGCATGCCGGCTGGCGCCCATCCACAGCCCCGCGAACCACAGGAACTGCCAGGCGAAGGCATTGAAGGCGCCCATCTCGCGGAAGGGCACGGGCATGTGCAGGTGGTGCACCGCCAGCCCGTACAGCCATTCGCTGAAGCCGAACTGGGCCAGCCCCCACAGCGCCGCGCTGGCAGCCATCACGCCGGTCCAGCCGTGGCGCAGCGCGAAGGCGAGCACCCAGGGGCTCATCAGCATGAAGAAGATGTACATCGGCAGGATGTCGAGCAGCGCCGGCTCGTACACCAGCAGCAGCGAGTAGCCGAAGCCCTCGAGCGGATGCGCGAGGTAGAAGGACAGCAGGTTCTTCACGGCCGGCTGATCGATGCGCAGCCCCACCCGCGTGATGATGGTGAAGAGGAACAGCAGCGTCGCCGCCTGCGCCAGGTAGACCTTGAGCGCACGCTGCCAGAAGGCACGGCGCATCGCATCGACGCCGCGGCTGTCGCTGATGCGGGTGTAGACCAGGCCGGCGACGAAGGCCGAGAGCAGCACGAAGCCTTCGGCTGCCGAGACGAAGCCGAAGGGCTGCCCCAGCGGATCGGTGAACCGCGTGGGCAGGTGGGTGAAGGTCATCAGCACGAGCATCAGCCCGCGCAGTGCGTCGATTTCCCAGTAGCGCTTCATGGGGGCTCGGCACCCGGCGTATGCGGCGGGGCCGCTTTCGGTGCTACGCCAGCTTGCGGATGGCGTCGATCACGACCTCGCTGTACTTCTTCCAGGTGTAGCTGGCCGCATGCTGCACGGCGGCCTCGCTCATGGCCGGGAGTTCCTGCCGGTTCTGGTTGAACCAGGCGAGCTTCTCGGCGATCTTCTCGGGCGAGCGGATCGGCACCAGGAAGCCGGTCTTGCCCTCGATCACAAGGTCGTCGCCGCCGGTGTTGGGCGTGATCACGATCGGCAGGCCCTGGCTCATCGCCTCCTGCATCACCAGCGCGCGGCCTTCGTAGAGCGAGGGCAGGCAGAACACGTCGCAGCTGCGCATCAGGGCCAGCACCTCGGCATGGGGGCGCCCCTTCTCGAGGGTGAAGTCGGCGTACTGGCCGCGGTAGAAGGCAGGCTCGTTCAACAGCGAGCCCATCACGACCAGCTCGATGTTCTCGCCCTTGAGCAGGTGCATGGCCTGGAACAGGTCGCCCAGGCCCTTGCGCTGCCCCATCGAGCCCACGAAGAGCACGCGCAGCGGCTTCGAGGGGTCGACCACCTTGCGCGCGGGCGCGATCGGCGGCAACGGCGAGCCGAAGGGCGACAGCACCCGGGTCTTCTGCCCGGCCCAGGCGGGCAGGGAGTCGGCCACGAATCGGCTGGGCACCACCACCAGGTCGGCCAGCTCCAGCTCGCGCGCCTTGCGCTCCAGCTTGGCCGGCGAATCGGCCATGCCGCCGCCCAGTGCATGGGCCCAGGCCGGCAGGCGCTGGACCTCCTCTTCCATCAGCTTGCGGCCGACCTCCCAGTACGAGATGGGCAGGTCGTACACGCATTTCAGGCCCAGGTCCTTGGCGGCCCGGAAGGTGTCGAGCGCGGAGTCCTCGTAGGTGTAGACGGCGCCGAGGCCGAGGCGCCGGTGCAGCCTTGGCAGGGCGCGGGCGCTGAAGCGGTCGAAGTCCTGCAGCACGCCGTCGATGGAGGCGAAGCCCTGCTCGTGGCGCAGCCAGTAGTTCCAGCCGGCCCGGGAGCAGACGGCCCGCGCCAGCTCGCGCCAGGGGTGCTGAAGGATCTTCTCGCGCGGGATGTTGAAGCGCCGCCGCAGCAGGTCACGGCTCAGGCCCTGGGGCACCAGTTTCAGGGCCATGTTGTCAGGCTCGACCGCCAGGGTGGTCGTGAAACGCGCGAGCATTCCGGCGGCCTCCAGCCCGTCGAGCATGGCGCGCACGTTCTGGTTGCCTGCGGGGTGGCTGAACAGCAGTTTCATATCGATCGATCATAGTGGACGCCTGTGGCGCTCCAGAGTTGCGCTACCCTGCGCACCCGAAGGAGAAGCCCTTGAAAACGAGAACAATGACGCGGACCTTTGCAGTCGCCGCCCTGACCCTTTTTTGCAGCCTCGGCGCCCATGCGCTGCAGATCGCCAGCCTCACGCCGCAGGGTGAGGTGGCCCGGATCCGGCAAGTGGTCGCGAAGTTCGACCAGGCGGCCGTCAACTTCGGCGACCCCAAGGCGCCCGCCCCGCTCGCCGTCAGCTGCAGCGACGCGCAGGCCGGCAAGGGCACGGGCCGGTGGACCGGCGAGAAGCAGTGGGTCTGGGACTTCGAGAACGACCTGCCGCCGGGCGTGCGCTGCACGGTCACGCGGATCGCGGGCTTCAAGTCGGCCTCGGGGGCGGACCTGACGGGGCCGGAGCGCTACCAGTTCTCGAGCGGCGGCCCCTTCGTGCGCAACTGGCAGCCCAGCTACGGCAAGATCGACGAAGAGCAGCAGTTCATGCTGGAGCTCAACGGCCCGGCCACGCTGGAGAGCGTGCGCGACAACATCTGGTGCCAGGCCGACGGCGTGGGCGAGCGCATCCCGGTGCGCCTGGTCGAGGGTGCGCAGCGCCAGGCCCTGCTCAAGGCCTTCGGCCGCGACAAGGAAGCCGAGAAGGCGCCGCTGCGCTTCGTCACGCTGCAGTGCAATCGCCGGCTGAGCCCGGGCGGGCGTCTGCAGCTGGTGTACGGCAAGGGCGTGGCCACGCCCTCCGGCGTGGCCAATGCGGTCGAGCGGCGCCTCAACTTCGAGGTGCGCGAGCCCTTCGCGGTCTCCTTCAGCTGCGAGCGCGAGAACGCGCAGTCGGCCTGCCTGCCGCTCAAGCCGATGGTGCTGCAGTTCAACGCGCCGGTGGCGCGCAAGCTGGCGGCACAGATCACCCTGCAGGGCGGGGGCAAGACTCTCAAGCCCAGGTTCGACGACGAGAACACGTCCAAGGACGAGGACGCGGTGGTCGATTCGGTGAGCTTCCCGCCGCCCTTCGCGGAGCAGACGCCCTTCACCATCACGCTGCCGGCCAAGTTCGAGGATGCTTCGGGCCGCGCCCTGGCCTCGCCCGACAGCTTTCCGCTGAAGGTCGCGACCGGCGCCATGCCGCCGCTGGCCAAGTTCGCGGCCTCGCCCTTCGGCGTGATCGAGCGCCTGGCCGAGCCCGGCGGCACGGCGCTGATGCCGGTCACGGTGCGGCGCGTCGAGCCGGCGCTGCAGGTGCAGGCGCTGACGCCTGGCAAGGTCAGCGACATGAATCCGCGGACCGACGCGGAAATCATCGCCTGGTTCCGCAAGGTGCGGCGCTACGACAGCAACTACACCCTCTCGCGCACGCAGGCGGCGCGCGACGTCAAGGGCGCGCTGCCCAAGGTGATCGACAAGGACGACCGCGACAGCGTCCAGACCCGCATGGTGTCGCTGCTCGGCGGTCAGTCGGGCGTGAAGACCCTCGACATGCCCCAGGCCGAAGGCGGCGACCCCCGGCCCTTCGAGGTGATCGGCATCCCGCTCACGCCGGGCTTCCACGTGCTGGAGATCGCCTCGCAGAAGCTGGGCGACACGCTGCTGGACGAGCGCTACGGCGCCGGCCGCACGATGTACGTGCGCACCACGGCGCTGGCCACCAACCTGGCGGTGCATTTCAAGCTGGGCCGCGAGAACGCGCTCGCCTGGGTCACGACGCTGGACAAGGGCAAGGTGGTGGCCCATGCCGCTGTGCGCGTTTCGGACTGCAACGGCAAGGAGGTCGCGTCGGGCACCACCGACGCGCGCGGGCTGGTGCAGCTGGCGGGCATCCCGCCCAGCCCGCCGAGCTGCTCCAGCGAGGAGGACTACAGCAGCGACGCCTGGTTCGTCAGCGCCCGCGCCAAGGACGAGGCCGGCGTGGAAGACCTCGCCTTCACCTGGAGCGACTGGCAGCGCGGCATCGAGCCCTGGCGCTTCAACGTGCCCACCAGCCTGGAGCCGGAGCCCGACCGCGTGGCCCACACCATCTTCGACCGCACGCTGCTGCGCGCCGGCGAGACGGTGTCGATGAAGCACCTGATCCGCACCCAGACCCGCGAAGGCTTCGGCCTGCCGAAGACGCTGCCCGACACCCTGATCGTGACGCACGTGGGCAGCGGCCAGCAGTACACCCAGCCGCTCCAATGGCGCAAGACCGCGACCGGCGGCCAGAGCGGCGAGAACACCTTCGCGATCCCGCCGGCAGCCAAGCTCGGCCTCTACCAGGTCGAGCTGCGCAACGGCAAGGACGCCAGCGCCGGCGATGGCGAGGACGGCGGCCGGCGCAGCTACGGCACCGGCCAGTTCCGCGTCGAGGAATTCCGCCTGCCGGTGCTCGAGGGCCGCATCGCGCCGGCCGAGAAGAAGCCGCTGGTGGCCGCGACCTCGCTGCCCACCGACGTGCAGATCAACTACGTGGCTGGCGGCGGCGCGGTCCACCTGCCGGTGCGCGTGTCGGCGGCGGTGCGGGCCAAGAGCCTCGCCTTCGCCGACTTCGACAGCTTCAGCTTCGCGCCGCCACGCAAGGACGGGACGGCCGCGGCCGACGCCGAGGAGGCGGATTCGGCCTCGCAGGAGCTGCGCGTGGTGGCCGACAAGCTGCCGCTCACGCTCGACAAGGACGGCGCGGGCAAGCTCACCATCGAGAAGATCCCGCTGGCCAAGGCGACGCCGCGCGAGCTGCTGCTCGAAGCCACCTACGCCGATCCCAACGGCGAGGTGCAGACGCTGCGCAGCGTGCAGGCGCTGTGGCCCGCGGCCGTGATCGCCGGCGTCAAGACCGAGGGCTGGGTCTCGACAGGCCAGAAGCTGAAGTTCCAGGCCCTGGCCCTGGACCTCGCCGGCAAGCCGCAGGAAGGCGTGACGCTCAACGTGCGCGCCATCGCGCGCATCACCGCCACCAGCCGCAAGCGCATGGTGGGCGGCTTCTACACCTACGACAACAAGACCGAGGTGAAGGAGATCGGCACGGTCTGCAGCGGCAAGAGCGATGCGCGCGGCCTGCTGCTGTGCGAGGCCGAGCTCAAGGAGTCCGGCCAGGTCGAGCTGATCGCCAGCGCCACCGACAAGGATGGGCGCGACAGCCGCGCCGCGAGCTCGGTCTACGTCACCCGGCAGGGTGAGCTGTGGTTCGGCGGAGAGGACCACGACCGCATCGACGTCTTGCCCGAGAAGAAGAACTACCAGCCCGGCGAGACCGCCCGCTTCCAGGTGCGCAGCCCCTTCCGCTTCGCGACCGCGCTGGTGTCGGTCGAGCGCGAGGGCGTGATCGAGACGCAGGTCGTGCGGCTGGACGGCAAGGACCCGACGGTCACGCTGCAGGTCAAGCCCGAATGGGGCCCCAACGCGTACGTGAGCGTGCTCGCGCTGCGCGGGCGGCTGCGCGAGGTGCCGTGGTACAGCTTCTTCACCTGGGGCTTCAAGGCGCCGCGCGAATGGTGGACCGCCTTCTGGTACGAGGGCAAGGAGTACGTGGCGCCGACCGCGCTCGTCGACCTCAGCAAGCCGGCCTTCCGGCTCGGGCTGGCCGAGATCCGCGTCGGCACGCAGGCCCACCAGCTCGACGTGAAGGTGGCGAGCGACAAGCCCAGCTACCCGGTGCGCGGCAAGGCGCTGGTCACGATCTCGGCCAAGCTGCCGGATGGCAAGCCCGCCGCGGGCGCCGAGGTGGCGCTGGCGGCGGTCGACCAAGCCCTGCTGGAGCTGATGCCCAACGACAGCTGGAAGCTGCTCGAGGCCATGCTGCAGCGGCGCAGCTGGGGCGTCTCCACCTCCACCGCGCAGATGGAGATCGTGGGCCGCCGGCACTACGGCCGCAAGGCGGTGCCGGCCGGCGGCGGCGGGGGCAAGGGCCAGACACGCGAGCTGCTCGACACGCTGCTGTTGTGGAATCCGGCCGTGGTGCTGGACGCCAATGGCCAGGCGACGGTGACGGTGCCGCTCAACGATGCGCTGACCACCTTCAAAATCGTCGCGGTGGCGGATGCCGGCACGGGCCTGTTCGGCACCGGCCAGGCCTCGATCCAGGCCACGCAAGATCTGCAGATCGTCAGCGGCCTGCCGCCGCTGGTGAGGGAGGACGATCAGTTCCGCGCCCAGATCACCTTGCGCAACACCACCCAGAAAGCCATGAAGGTGGAGGCGGCACCACGCGCCACGCTGTTGAAGCTGGAACCGCAGATAGTCGACGTTCCGGCCGGCGCGGCCCGCGAGCTGGCCTGGATGGTGACCGCGCCGGCCCAGCTTGCGCAGACGCGTGCCGAGGCCCTCCTGTGGGAGATCGAGGCCAAGGACCAGATCGGCGGCGCGCGCGACGCGCTCAAGGTGCGCCAGCGCATCGTGCCGGCCGTGCCGCTTACGGTGCAGCAGGCCACGCTGGTGCAGTTGGACGGCCCCTTCACCCTCGACGTCGCGCCGCCGGCGGACGCCCTGCCCGGCCGCGGCGGGCTCAGGCTCTCGCTGCAGCCGCGGCTGGCCGAGGGCCTGACCGGGGTTCGCGACTGGTTCGCCGCCTACCCTTACGCCTGCCTGGAACAGAAGACCAGCAAGTCCATCGGCCTGCGCGACGGCAAGGCCTGGCAGACCGTGGCCGCACAGTTGCCCAGCTACCTGGACGGCGACGGCCTGGCCAGCTACTTCCCGCCGCGCGACGGCGAGGCCAACCGCGGCAGCGACATCCTGACGGCCTACCTGCTCGCGGCCACCCACGAGGCGGCCGCGCTCGATGCGGCCTTCGCCCTGCCCGACGCGGCGCGGGCGCCGATGGAACAGGGCCTGATCGCCTTCGTCGAAGGCCGCATCCAGCGCGAGTTCTGGAGCCCGCGCAAGGACCTGGACGTGCGCAAGCTCGCGGCCCTGGAAGCGCTCTCGCGCTACGGCAAGGTGCAGGGCCGCATGACCAGCAGCATCGCCATCGCGCCCAACCAGTGGCCGACCGGCGCGGTGCTCGACTGGATCAACATCCTCAAGCGCGTGCCGGACGTGCCGCAGCGCCAGCAGCGGCTCGAGGAAGCGAACAACGTGCTGAAGGCGCGCCTGAGCTACCAGGGCACCAAGTTGATCTTCAGCACCGAGCGCGACGACTACTGGTGGTGGCTGATGGCCAATGGCGACGTCAACACCGCGCGCCTGCTGCTCACCGTGCTGGACGACCCGGCGTGGAAGGACGACATCGGCCGGCTCGCCGTCGGCTTCATCGGCCGCCAGCAGAACGGCGCCTGGCACACCACCACCGCCAACCTCTGGGGCGGCCTGGCGCTCGAGAAGTTCTCGAAGCAGTTCGAGAGCGCACCGGTCGCAGGCGTCACCGCGGCCAACCTGGGCGGCACCAAGGCCCAGGTGGACTGGAGCAAGGTCGAGCGCATCAAGGCCAGCGACCCGGCCGGCGCGCCGAACCAGCGCACTGCCTTCGGCGCGCCCGCCGCACCCGGCAACCTGCGCAACAACAGCATGTTCCTGCCCTGGCCGGCGGCGGCCCCGGCCGCACGCGATACGCTGCTGGTCACGCAGAGCGGCAGTGGCAAGCCGTGGCTCACGCTGCAGTCCATCGCGGCGGTCCAGCTGAAGGCGCCTTTCGCGGCCGGGTATGCGATCAAGAAGACCGTCACGCCGGTCGAGCAGGCGATCCAGGGCGTCTACACGCGCGGCGACGTGCTGCGCGTCAGCCTGGAGGTCAATGCCAGCGCCGACATGACCTGGGTCGCGATCACCGACCCGATCCCGGGCGGCGCCACCATCCTGGGCAGCGGGCTGGGCCGCGACTCGCAGATCGCGACCCAGGGCGAGAAGCGCTCGGGCACCGGCTGGCCGGCCTTCGAGGAGCGCAGTTTCGAGGCCTTCCGCAGCTACTACGAGTACCTCCCCAAGGGCGTGGTCAAGATGGAGTACACGGTGCGGTTGAACAACGTGGGCGAGTTCGCGTTGCCGCCCAGCCGGGTCGAGGCCTTGTATGCGCCGGAGATGTTCGGGGAACTCCCGAACGAGCGTGTGAAAGTGCAGGCGGCCAGATAGCGGGGCGCGAGCACTCGCCTCGAACGACGAAGCGGCAGCCCGGTTTAGGCCTAAACTGGCGCCTCGTTTCGAGCGCTGAAAGTCGAGAATTTTCAGCAGGAGCCATTCACCCGAAGGCATTCATTTCGACGCGTCTTTCCGGCTGCAAGTGCAAAATGCTCCGCACCCTGGGCCGGCGGCGCGGTTTACAGCCCCTGGGTGATCGGCGATGATCGTGACGCACTTTTTCACGTCTTGTTACATTCCACTGAATGGCTGCCGCTGAACCTCTCATCAAAGAAAGCTCGTCCATCGCCCTGCCCGGCCTGGCGCGCGCCTTGATCTCCGCCGGCAAGCTGCCGGCGAAGACCGCGGAGGAGATCTACCAGAAGTCGCTCAGTGGGCGCAGCAGCTTTATTGCCGAGCTGACCGGCACCGGCGCCGTCTCGGCGGCCGATCTCGCCCATACCCTGTCGAGCGCCTTCGGCGCCCCCCTGCTCGACCTCGATGCAATCGATCAGCAGCGCCTGCCCAAGGACCTGCTGGACTCGAAGTTGTGCCAGGCCTACCGGGTCGTGGTGCTGAGCAAGCGGAACAATCGTCTCATTGTTGCAACAGCCGACCCCTCCGATCAGCAGGCGGCGGAAAAAATAAAGTTCGCCTCGCAAATGGGCGTGGACTGGGTCGTCGCCGAGTACGACAAGCTCTCCCGCATGATCGAGGCGGCGGCGGCCAGTGCCGCCGAAACCATCGACAGCATCGTCGGCGCCGAGTTCGAGTTCGACGACTCCTCGATCGCCGAAAGCGCCGACGCGAGCGAAGCGGCGGTCGCCGAGGTCGAGGACGCACCGGTCGTCCGCTTCCTGCACAAGATGCTGCTCGACGCCTTCAGCATGCGCGCATCGGACATCCACTTCGAGCCCTACGAGCACCAGTACCGGGTGCGCTTCCGGGTCGACGGCGAGCTGCGCGAGATCGCGGCGCCGCCCACCGTCATCAAGGACAAGCTGGCCTCGCGCATCAAGGTGATCTCGCGCCTGGACATCTCCGAGAAGCGCGTGCCGCAGGACGGCCGCATGAAGCTCAAGATCGGCCCCGACCGGGTGATCGACTTTCGCGTCAGCACCCTGCCCACGCTGTTCGGCGAGAAGATCGTGGTGCGTATCCTCGACCCGAGCAGCGCACGCCTGGGCATCGACGCCCTGGGCTACGACCCCGACGAGAAGGAGCGGCTGCTGCAGGCCATCGGCCGCCCCTACGGCATGGTGCTGGTCACCGGGCCGACGGGCTCGGGCAAGACGGTGTCGCTCTACACCTGCCTGAACCTGCTGAACAAGCCGGGCGTCAACATCGCCACGGCCGAGGATCCATCCGAAATCAACCTGCCCGGCGTCAACCAGGTCAACGTCAACGACAAGGCAGGCCTGACCTTCGCGACCGCGCTGCGCGCCTTCCTGCGCCAGGATCCGGACATCATCATGGTCGGCGAAATCCGCGACCTGGAAACCGCCGACATCTCGATCAAGGCCGCGCAGACCGGCCACCTGGTGCTCTCCACCCTGCACACCAATGACGCCCCGACCACGCTGACTCGGATGCGCAACATGGGCATCGCGCCCTTCAACATCGCCTCCAGCGTGATCCTGATCACCGCGCAGCGGCTGGCGCGCCGCCTGTGCACCGTGTGCAAGGCGCCGACCGAGGTGCCCAGGGAAGCCCTGCTCGAAGCCGGCTTCAAGGACCGCGAGATCGACGGCACCTGGAAGCCCTACAAGCCCGTCGGCTGCTCGGCCTGCAACGGCGGCTACAAGGGCCGCGTCGGCATCTACCAGGTGATGCCGATCTCCGAGGAAATCCAGCAAATCATCCTGCGCGACGGAAGCGCGCTCGATATCGCCAAGCAGTCCGAAGCCGAGGGCGTGCGCTCCCTGCGCCAGTCCGGACTCCGGAAGGTCATGCAGGGCCTGACTTCGCTCGAAGAAGTGCTCGCGGTCACCAACGAATAGAGAAGCGGACATCGAATGGCAACGGCAGCAGCATCCCGGGCAACGCTCAAGGAATTCGTCTTCGAATGGGAAGGCAAGGACCGCAACGGCAAGGTGGTGCGCGGAGAGATCCGCGCCGCCGGAGAGAACCAGGTCCAGGCCGCGCTGCGGCGCCAGGGCGTGCTGGCCTCGAAGATCAAGAAGCGGCGCATGCGCTCCGGCAAGGCCATCAAGCCCAAGGACATCGCCATCTTCACGCGCCAGCTGGCGACCATGATGAAGGCGGGCGTCCCACTGCTGCAGGCTTTCGACATCGTGGGCCGCGGCAACGCGAACCCGAGCGTGGCCAAGCTGCTCAACGACGTCCGCAGCGACGTGGAGACCGGCACCTCGCTGTCTTCCGCCTTCCGCAAGTTCCCCAGGTACTTCGACAGCCTCTACTGCAACCTGGTGGAAGCCGGGGAGGCCGCGGGTATCCTGGAAGAACTGCTCGACCGCCTGGCCACCTACATGGAGAAGACGGAGGCCATCAAGTCGAAGATCAAGTCGGCGCTGATGTACCCGACCTCGGTGGTGGTGGTGGCCTTCGTGGTGGTGGCGATCATCATGATCTTCGTGATCCCGGCCTTCAAGCAGGTGTTCACCTCCTTCGGCGCCGACCTGCCGGCGCCGACGCTCTTCGTCATGGCCCTGAGCGAGTTCTTTGTCGCCTACTGGTGGCTGATTTTCGGCGTGATCGGCGGCGGCCTCTACTTCTTCTTCCAGGCCTGGAAGCGCAACGAGAAGGTCCAGCGCTTCATGGACCGCCTGCTGCTGCGCGTGCCGATCTTCGGCACGCTGATCGACAAGTCGTGCGTCGCGCGCTGGACCCGCACGCTGGCCACCATGTTCGCCGCCGGCGTGCCGCTGGTCGAGGCGCTCGACTCGGTGGGCGGCGCCTCGGGCAACACGGTGTACAGCGATGCCACGGTCAAGATCCAGCAGGAGGTCTCGACCGGCACCAGCCTGACCATGGCCATGACCAACGCCAACCTCTTCCCCTCGATGGTGCTGCAGATGACCGCCATCGGCGAGGAGTCCGGTTCCATCGACCACATGCTGGGCAAGGCGGCCGACTTCTACGAGTCGGAGGTCGATGACATGGTCGCGGGCCTGTCGAGCCTGATGGAGCCGATCATCATCGTGTTCCTCGGCGTGATCATCGGCGGCATCGTGGTCTCGATGTACCTGCCCATCTTCAAGCTCGGCCAGGTCGTCTGATGCTGCCGTCGCAGGGGGTCGACGCCGCGCTGGCCGGCGTGCTGGGGCTGCTCGTCGGCAGTTTCCTCAACGTGGTGATCTACCGCACGCCGATCATGATGTACCGGCAGTGGCTGGGCGAGGCCGTGGGCAACCTAATGAGGGTCGATGGCGTGCCTTCGCTGTGGAGCCTGGTGTTCGGCCCGAAGACGAACACGCCCCCCCCGCTCGAGGCAGCCGTCGGCGAAGCGGCCAAGGCGGTCGAAGCCCTGCCCCCGTTCAGCCTGGCGCGTCCGGCCTCGCGCTGCGGACACTGCGGCCACGCGATCCGCTGGTACGAAAACGTGCCGGTGCTCAGCTATCTCTTCCTGCGCGGACGCTGCAGCGCCTGCAAGGCATCGATCAGCCCGCGCTACCCGCTGGTGGAACTGGTCATGGGGGCGCTGTTCGCGCTGTGCGCCTGGCGCCACGGACTGTCGCCGACCGCGGCACTGTGGGCCGCCTTCGCCGCGCTCCTGGTCTGCCAGTTCCTGATCGACCTGGACACGCAGTACCTGCCCGACTCGCTCAACTATGCCCTGCTCTGGCTGGGCCTCATCGGCGCGGCGGCGGGCCTGACACGCGTGCCGCTGGCGTCCGCGGTCTGGGGCGCCGTGTTCGGCTACCTGAGCCTGTGGCTGGTCTACCACGCTTACCGCCTCGCCACCGGCAAGGAGGGCATGGGCTATGGCGACTTCAAGCTCCTGGCGGCGTTGGGCGCCTGGCTGGGCGCCGACTACCTCATCGCCATCGTGCTGGTGTCGTCCCTGGTGGGCGCCATCCTCGGCAGCCTGCTGCTGCTGATCGGCAAGCTGGCCCACAAGGACGTTCCCATCTCCTTCGGCCCCTTCCTGGCGGGCGCCGGGCTCGTGTGCCTCGTCGCCGGGCCCGATACTGTGCGGCAATGGATCCCCTTCGCCTTTCCCCTGGGCGCACTGACGTCCTGAGCCTGCGCATCGGCCTGACCGGCGGCATCGGCAGCGGCAAGAGCACGGTCGCGTCCATCCTGGTCGCGGACGGCGCCACGCTGATCGACACCGACGCCATCGCGCGCGCCATCACCCAGCCGCAAGGCGCCGCGATGCCGGCGATCGCGGCCGCCTTCGGCCCCTCGGTCGTCGCTGCGGACGGCAGCATGGACCGCGCGCGGATGCGTGCGCTGGCGTTCGCCGACCCCGCGGCCAAGCAGCGGCTCGAGGCCATTCTTCACCCCGCGATCGGCGCCGAGTGCGAGGCCCAGGCGGCCGCTGCCGGCCCGGGCCTGATCGTCTTCGACGTGCCCCTGCTGGTCGAATCGAGGCGCTGGCGCGCGCTGGTCGACCGCGTGCTGGTGGTCGACGCCACCGAAGAGACCCAGCTGCAGCGCGTGATCGCCCGCTCGGGCTGGACCCCCGAGGCGGTGCGCGCCGTCATCGCCCAGCAGGCGCAGCGCAGCGCGCGGCGCGCAGCCGCCGACGCGGTGATCTTCAACGAAACGCTCTCGCTCGAGGAACTCGCGCTGGAAGTCCGCGCTCTGTCCTGGCACCCGGCTGCCCAGCGATAATGCGGGGTTTGCTGCCCCGGCGGCGGATCCCCCACCGAACAGAAGAAGGCGGCGCGCGAGGCCAGCGTGCACGCCCCCTCCGAGATGCTTTTCAATTCGCACGCGTTTCTCTTTGTCTTTTTTCCGATCGTCCTGTTCGGCTTCTTCCTGATCGGTCAACGCAACGCGCGCGCCGCGGCCGGCTTCCTGGCCCTCGCCTCGCTCTTCTTCTACGGCTGGTGGAGCGTCAAGGCGATGCCGCTCCTGATCGCCTCGATCTGCATCAACTACTGGTTCGGCCTGCGCCTCACGCCCGGGCCGGGCCGCGACGACGCCCAGCGCAAGCGCCTGCTGATCGTCGCCCTGGTGGTCAACCTCGGCGTGCTGGCGGTCTTCAAGTACGCGAACTTCTTCGTGTCGAACGTCAACGAGGGGCTGGCGGCGAGCGGCTTCTCGCCCATCCCGATGCTGCACATCGCGCTGCCGATCGGGATTTCCTTCTACACCTTCACGCAGATCGCCTTCCTGGTCGACTGCTGGCAGGGCAAGGTGCATGAGCGCAGCTTCGTGCATTACGCGCTCTTCGTCACCTACTTCCCGCACCTGATCGCGGGCCCGGTCCTGCACCACGCGCAGATGATGCCGCAGTTCGCCAACCCGGAGACCTACAAGGCCGACCCGCGCAAGGTGGCGCTGGGCCTGGCGATCTTCAGCTTCGGCCTGGCCAAGAAGCTGCTGATCGCCGACCCGATGGGCCAGTACTCCGACCTGATGTTCAACGGGGCGCACAGCGGCCTCGCGCCCACGCTCTACACGGCGTGGTTCGGCGTGCTCGCCTACACGCTGCAGATCTACTTCGACTTCTCGGGCTATTCGGACATGGCGGTCGGCCTGTCGATGTGCCTGGGCGTGCAGCTGCCGCTCAACTTCCGCTCGCCCTACAAGTCGACCAACATCATCGAGTTCTGGCGCCGCTGGCACATCTCGCTGTCGACCTTCCTGCGCGACTACCTCTATGTGCCGCTGGGCGGCAACCGCAAGGGCGAGGCCAGGCGCTACCTGAACCTGTTCCTCACCATGCTGCTGGGCGGGCTCTGGCACGGCGCGGCCTGGACCTTCGTGATCTGGGGCGCGCTGCACGGTGCCTACCTGATGGTCAACCACCTCTGGAACGCCAAGGTGCGGCGCAACGTTCCGGCGGGGCCCATCGCACGCGTGTTCGGCTGGCTGCTCACCTTCCTCTGCGTGATGATTGCCTGGGTGGTCTTCCGCGCCGACGGCATGCACACGGCGGTGGCGGTCTACAAGGGCATGCTGGGCCTGCACGGCGCGCCGCCCACCGCCTTCAGCGAGATGGGCCTGGTGCCCTACCGCAAGTCCGAGTTCTTCAGGACGATGCTGATAGGCGTGCTGATCTGCCTGGCCTTCCCGCCCACCATCTCGCTCGAGCGCTGGGTGCCCCATCCGCAGGCCGTGGCCGGCAGCCGGGTGCTGGCCCTGGGCTCGACCGTGCTGATTGCCGCCGGCAGCTTCCTGATGTTCGCCTGGGCGGTGTCGAAGCTGGGCGGCTACAGCCCCTTCCTGTACTTCCAATTCTGAAAACCGCCATGACGCTCGCAAAAGTCTGGCTCCGCATCTTCGTCACCGGCTACGTGGCCGTGTTCGTGATGTGGCTCGTCTCGCTCACCAGTCTCCCGCCCTATGGCGACCTGACCCGCATCGGCCACCTGGCGGAAGAGGATTTCGGCTGGACCAAGCCGGCCCCCACGGTCGCCCCCGCCTACCTGAAGGCCGCGCCGGTCGACCAGGCTGACATCCTGGTCATCGGCGACAGTTTTTCGATGACGCTCTACTGGCAGTCCTCGCTGGCGAAGGCCGGCTACCGCGTCGCCACCACCTACTGGGGCCAGTACGGCACGGTGATGTGCAAGGATTTCGACCAGTGGATCCAGCGCGCGGGCTTCAAGGGGAAGCTGATCATCTTCGAAAGCGTAGAGCGCCTGCTCGACGAGCGGACGGTGAGTGGCCAGACCTGCGAGAAGGTCATCAAGCCCTTCTCATCCCAGCTCGAGCCTTTCGTGAAGCCCGCCGAGCTTCCGGGCCCCGATGCCCTGCCGAACTGGAGCGCGCGCTTCGACACCGGCCCGGCCGCCTACTACAACTCCTGGCGCGCGAGGAACTCGGCTGTCGATCTCCTGTTCAACAAGAACACCTGGGTCCGGCCGCTGCCGGACGGCTGCAAGTACTTCTCCCACCGCGAGTGCAACAAGCTGCCGGTCTTCGTCGACGACGAGGGCAACGGCCCGCTGACCACGGGCACGCTGGACCGGATCAAGGGCTTTGCCGCGCAGCACCAGGCCATCCCGCAGCTGTGGATGGTGATCCCCAACAAGACCACCGTCTTCCTCAGACCCGACTTCTCGAAGGACTTCGTTCACGGCTTCCGCGAGGCGAAGCTCGGGCCCGACCTCTACGCCTTCGCGCGCGAAAAGGGCCACCAGATGCAGGACTTCTATTTCTCGAACGACACCCACCTGTCCATGCACGGACAGCTGGCGCTGGGCGAGTACATGCTGGGCGTGGTGCGCGAAGTGCTGCCCGTCCCACAGACGAAGGCGCCGTGAGAGGCTTATCATCCCGCGACGGGAAACCCACAGACACGTGATCCTCTACGAATACCCCTTCAACGAGCGCATCCGGACCTACCTGCGGCTGGAGCACCTGTTCCGCCGCCTCGGTGAACTGGTCCCTGCCGACTCGGCCCTGTCCCATCACTACGCGCTGGTGACGATCTTCGAGATCATGGACGTGGCCGCACGCGCCGACCTGAAGGCCGACGTGATGCGCGACCTCGACAAGCACAAGAACGTCTTCAACAGCTATCGCGGCAACCCCGCGATTTCCGAGGCCGTGCTGGACCAGGTGGTCGGCAAGCTCGAAACCAACTTCGCGACGCTCAACACGATTGCCGGCAAGGCCGGCCAGGCGCTGACCGAGAACGAGTGGCTCATGAGCATCCGCAGCCGCGCCAGCATTCCCGGCGGCACCTGCGAGTTCGACCTGCCCGCCTACTACGCCTGGCAGCACCGCCAGGCCCACGAGCGCCGGGCCGATCTGGAACGCTGGTCCTCCACGCTCGCGCCGCTGGCTGAATCGATCTACCTGCTGCTGAAGCTGCTGCGCGACACCGACGTGCCCTACAAGGTGATCGCGACGAACGGCCAGTTCCAGCAGAACTTGCCGCAGGGCCGCAGCTTCCAGCTGCTGCGGCTGCGCATCGATCCGCGGCTGGGGCTCATCCCCGAGATCAGCGGCAACCGGCTCATGGTGTCGGTGCGGCTGATGCGGCACGAGGCCGACGACCGGCTACACCAGAGCGCGGAGGACACGCCCTTCGAGCTCACCCTCTGCGCCTGAGTGTTTCGATGAGCACGAGCAGGAAGACGGCTGCCGGCGAGCGCATCGTGCGCTGCCCTGCGTGCGGCAAAGACAGCGTCTACGGGCCGAGCAACCCCTATCGCCCCTTCTGCAGCGCGCGCTGCAAGGGCATCGATCTCGGCGCCTGGGCCACCGAGGAATTCCGCATGCCGGCGGATGCCCCGCCCGACGACGAGGCCTTCGGCGACCCCAAGCTTCAGTAGGCGGCCCCGGGCAGGCCGCGCTCCTGCGCCAGCCAGTCGAGCACCGGCAGCGCACCCGGCAGCACGGGCGTCACCGACAGCGGCAGTTGTTGCCAGCGCATCGCCTGGCCCTCGCGCATCTCGAACTCGCCTTGCCACGCACGCACCTTGCACCAGTGCAGGCGCACCAGTGCGTGCGGGTAGTCGTGCTCGGTGGTCTTCCAGACCTCGGCGGCATCGATGGTGATGCCGAGCTCCTCGTGCAGTTCGCGCCGCAGCGCCTGCTCGATCGATTCGCCGCTCTCGATCTTGCCGCCCGGGAATTCCCAGTAGCCGGCATAGGGCTTGCCTTCGGGGCGGGTGGACAGCAGCAGCGCCTCGTCCTGCTCGCGGATCAGGATTCCGACCGCCACCTCGGTGTGCTTGCGTGCGTCCGCCACGGCCGTGCTCAGTGCCGCCCGGCGTAGTCGCGCGCGAACTGGTAGGCCACGCGGCCGCTGCGCGAGCCGCGCTCCAGCGCCCAGACCAGCGCCTCGGCGCGCGCACCTTCGATGGTCTTGGCATCGGCGCCGAAGGAAGACAGCCACTGCGCGACGATCGCCAGGTACTCGTTCTGGCTGAAGGGATAGAAGCTCACCCAGAGGCCGAAGCGCTCCGACAGAGAGATCTTCTCCTCGATCACCTCGCCGGGATGAACCTCGCCGTCCTCGGTGTGGGTGTAGCTGAGGTTGTCCTTCATGTACTCGGGCAGCAGGTGGCGCCGGTTGCTGGTCGCATAGATCAGCACGTTGGGCGTGGCCGCGGCCACCGAGCCGTCGAGGATGGACTTGAGCGCCTTGTAGCCCGGCTCGCCCTCGTCGAAGCTCAAGTCGTCGCTGAAGACGATGAACTTCTCGGGCCGCTGCGACACCACCTCGACGATGTCGGGCAGGTCGGTCAGCTCGGCCTTGTCGACCTCGATCAGTCGCAGCCCCTGCGGTGCATAGGCGTGCAGGCAGGCGCGGATCAGGGAAGACTTGCCGGTGCCGCGAGCACCGGTCAGCAGCACGTTGTTGGCCGGCTTGCCCTCGACGAACTGGCGGGTGTTGCGCTCGATCTTTTCCTTCTGGACGTCGATTTCCTTCAGCGCATCGAGCGGCATGGGCGCCAAGTGGCGCACCGGCTCCAGCGTGCCATGCCCCGAGCTGCGGCGGCGGTAGCGCCAGGCAATCGAGGCGTTCCAGTCGGCGGGGGCGGACAGCGGCTGGGGAAGGATGGATTCGATGCGGCCGATCAACTGCTCGGCACGCTCGATCAACTTTTCGAACTTCTCATTCATGACCTGTAGTCGGCGTTGATGGACACATAGTCGTGGCTCAGGTCGCAGGTCCACACGGTGTCGGCGGCTTCACCGCGGCCGAGCGCGATGCGCACGGTGATCTCGCTCTGCTTCATCACGCGCTGGCCATCTTCCTCGCGGTAGGACGGATTGCGCCCGCCCTTGACGGCCACATGCACGTCGTCGAGGTAGAGATCGATGCCCGTCTGATCCAGGTCGGAGATCCCGGCATACCCGACTGCCGCCAGGATGCGGCCGAGGTTCGGGTCGCTCGCGTAGAACGCCGTCTTGACCAGCGGCGAATGCGCGACCGCATAGGCCACCTGCCGGCATTCGGCAGCG
This sequence comes from Variovorax sp. WS11, assembly GCF_010499245.1. Taxonomy (GTDB): domain Bacteria; phylum Pseudomonadota; class Gammaproteobacteria; order Burkholderiales; family Burkholderiaceae_C; genus Variovorax. Next base: position 4,115,104 of record NZ_JAAGOW010000001.1, on the reverse strand, counting down.
TCGCGGCCGCCCTCCACGCGCACGGTGATGAACTTGGTCGCGCCCTCGCCGTCGCGCACGATGGCTTGGGCCAGCTGGCGCGCGACCGCCTGCATCGCCTCGACCAGCGCACGGCCCTCGGCCGAGTCCAGCGAGTCGATGGTGGCATGCGCGGCCTGCTGCGTCGCGATCACCACGAAGGAGTCGTTGGTCGAGGTGTCGCCGTCGATGGTCACGCGGTTGAAGGAGGCCTCGGCCAGCGCCTTGGCCAAGGGCTGGATCAGGGCCGGCGCGATCTTCGCGTCAGTCGCCATGAAGCCCAGCATGGTCGCCATGTTGGGCCGGATCATGCCGGCGCCCTTGCTGATGCCGGTGACGGTGACGGTGGCTCCGCCGATCTGCAGCTGCCGGCTGAAAGCCTTGGGCACGGTGTCGGTGGTCATGATGCCCTCGGCCGCACGCGCCCAGTGGGCGGGTTGCGCATCGGCCAGCGCGGCCGGCAGGCCGGCCTCGATGCGGTCGATGGGCAGCGGCTCCATGATCACGCCGGTCGAGAAGGGCAGGATCTGCTCCGGCGCCACGTTGAGCTTGCGGGCCAGCGCGATGCAGGTGGCGCGCGTGCGTGCCAGCCCGTCCTCGCCGGTGCCGGCGTTCGCGTTGCCGGTGTTGATCAGCATCGCGCGGATGCCGAAGTCCTTCTGCAGGTGCTCGCGGCAGACCTGCACCGGCGCGGCGCAGAAGCGGTTCTGCGTGAAGACGCCGCCGACCGCGGCGCCCTCGTCGATCAGCACCACCGTCAGGTCCTTGCGGTTGGCCTTGCGCACGCCCGCTTCGGCCACGCCGATGCGAACGCCGGGCACCGCGTGCAGCGCGGCGGGATCGGGAGCGGAAAGATTCACGGGCATGGCGGGGGTTTCCGTTCGGCTATCAGGTGAGCTTGCCGTGGCAATGCTTGAATTTCTTGCCGCTGCCGCAGGGGCAGGGATCGTTGCGGCCCACGCGCGCGAAGGCAGCGGCGCCGGTCGCATGGCCGGTGGCGATCGCCGCCAGGCGGCGCTGGCTTTCCTCGTCGACGCGGACTTCGACCTCGCCGGTCTCGGTCGGCGCGCTGTAGGTGATGTTGGCCAGGTTCTCGCCGCGGCTTTCCATCGCCTCGGCGGCCTGCTCCAGCTGCTCGGTGGACTGAACGCGCACCGTCATCAGCTGGCGTGTGACTTCGTTCTTCACCGAATCGAGCAGCTGGCCGAAGAGCTCGAAGGCCTCGCGCTTGTATTCCTGCTTGGGCTGCTTCTGCGCATAGCCGCGCAGGTGGATGCCCTGGCGAAGGTAGTCCAGCGAGGCCAGATGCTCGCGCCAATGCGTGTCGATGCTCTGCAGCAGCACCATGCGCTCGAACTGCGTGAAGTTCTCCTGGCCGATCAGCGCCACCTTGGCGTTGAAGGCCTCGTTGGCCGCAGCGATCACTTTCTCGACGACGTCATCGTCGGTCATGGCAGTGGCGGCCTCCACTTCCTTCTGCAGCGGGAGGTCGATAGTCCATTCGCCGGACAGCGTCTTCTCGAGGCTGGCCAGGTCCCACTGCTCCTCGACCGATTCGGCCGGCACGTACTGGCGGACCAGGTCGGTGAAGCAGCCCTCGCGCAGGGCCTCGATCTGCGCCGTCAGGTCGCCGGCGTCGAGGATGTCGTTGCGCTGCTGGTAGATCACCTTGCGCTGGTCGTTCGACACGTCGTCGTACTCGAGCAGTTGCTTGCGGATGTCGAAGTTGCGCGCCTCGACCTTGCGCTGCGCGCTCTCGATGCTGCGGGTGACGATGCCGGCCTCGATCGCCTCGCCGTCCGGCATCTTGAGGCGGTCCATGATGGCCTTGACGCGGTCGCCCGCGAAGATGCGCATCAGCGGATCGTCCAGGCTCAGGTAGAAGCGCGAGGAGCCGGGGTCGCCCTGGCGGCCCGAGCGGCCGCGCAGCTGGTTGTCGATGCGCCGCGACTCGTGGCGCTCGGTGGCGATGATGCGCAGGCCGCCGACCGACTTGACGAACTCGTGGTCCTTGTCCCACTCCGCGCGCAGGCGCGCGATCTCGGCGGCCTTGGCCGAGGGGTCGAGTTCCTCGTTCGCCTCGACCGTTTCGATCACCTTTTCGACGTTGCCGCCGAGCACGATGTCGGTGCCGCGACCCGCCATGTTGGTCGCGATGGTGATCATCTTGGTCCGCCCCGCCTGCGCCACGATGTCGGCTTCGCGCGCGTGCTGCTTGGCGTTGAGCACCTGGTGCGGCAGGTCGGCCTTGACGAGCAGGCCGTCGATGATCTCGGAGTTCTCGATCGAGGAGGTGCCCACCAGCACCGGCTGGCCGCGCTCGTAGCACTCGCGGATGTCCTGGATGGCGGCCTCGTACTTCTCGCGCGTGGTCTTGTAGACGCGGTCGAGCTGGTCATCGCGCTTGCTCGGACGGTTGGGCGGAATGATCACGGTCTCCAGGCCGTAGATCTCCTGGAACTCGTAGGCCTCGGTGTCGGCCGTGCCGGTCATGCCGGCGAGCTTGGCGTAGAGGCGGAAGTAGTTCTGGAAGGTGATCGAAGCGAGGGTCTGGTTCTCGGCCTGGATCTCCACGCCTTCCTTGGCTTCCACGGCCTGGTGCAGGCCGTCGCTCCAGCGCCGGCCCGTCATCAGCCGGCCGGTGAATTCGTCGACGATCACGACCTCGCCCTGCTGCACCACGTAGTGCTGGTCGCGGTGGTAGAGATGCCGCGCGCGCAGCGCGGCATTGAGGTGATGCATCAGCGTGATGTTGGCCGGATCGTAGAGCGAGGCACCGTCGGGCAGCAGCTTGAACTCGGAGAGCACCTGCTCCGCCTTCTCGTGGCCGTCCTCGGTCAGGAACACCTGGTGCGTCTTCTCGTCGACCGTGAAGTCGCCCGGCTTGGTGACGCCCTCGCCGGTGCGCGGGTCGGCCTCGCCCTCCTGACGGGTGAGCAGCGGCACGACCTTGTTGATCGCCAGATACAGATCGGTGTGGTCCTCGGCCTGGCCGCTGATGATCAGCGGGGTGCGCGCCTCGTCGATCAGGATCGAGTCCACTTCGTCGACGATGGCGTAGTTCAGCCCGCGCTGCACCCGGTCCTGCGTCTCGTAGACCATGTTGTCGCGCAGGTAGTCGAAGCCGTACTCGTTGTTGGTGCCGTAGGTGATGTCGCTGCCGTAAGCCTGCTGCTTCTCCTCGCGCGGCATCTGCGGCAGGTTGATGCCGACCGTGAGCCCGAGGAAGTTGTAGAGGCGGCCCATCCAGCGCGCGTCGCGGTTGGCGAGGTAGTCGTTCACCGTCACCACATGCACGCCCTTGCCGGTCAGCGCATTCAGGTACACGGGGAGCGTGGCGGTCAGCGTCTTGCCTTCGCCGGTGCGCATCTCGGAGATCTTGCCGTAGTGCAGCGCCATGCCGCCGAGCAGCTGCACGTCGAAGTGGCGCATCTTCATCACGCGCTTGGAGCCCTCGCGCACGACGGCGAAGGCTTCGGGCAGCAGGTCGTCCAGCGTCTCGCCACGCGTCACGCGGTCCTTGAATTCCTGCGTCTTGGCCTGCAGCGCCTCGTCGCTGAGCTTTTCGAAGTCCGGCTCGAGCGCATTGATGCGCTCGACCGTCTTGCGATACTGCTTGAGGAGCCGGTCGTTGCGACTGCCGAAGATCTGGGTCAGGAAGTTGGTGGCCATGCGAGCGGGTCGACAGCGACCCCATGGCATGCGGGTCCGCGACCGAAATTCCTAAGATAGTGAAAGCAGGTGGGCGCGCCTGGCGCAAAATCAACACGCCAAATGGCACGCGCCCCGCCGGCACGAATGCCGGCAAACCGGGCATTTTAGCCGCGTTGCCATTTCCACTACCTAGTCATGAACCGTCGTTTGCACCCCGTCACCTTGCAGCAGGCTGCCGAGGATTCGCCCACGCTGGCGAGCCTGATCGCGCGGGCGCGCGACGCCTCCGAACGGCTTCAGGCGATCCAGGAACTGATCCCGCCCGAGATGCGCGCCGCGGTCCAGGCCGGGCCGGTGGAAGGGGACAGCTGGTGCCTGCTGGTGCGGGGCAGCGCCGCGGCGGCCAAGCTGCGGCAGCTGGTGCCTGCGCTGCAGGCGCGATTGAAGTCCAGAGGGTGGCCTGACGTGACCCTGCGCCTGAAAGTCCACACCCGCCATTGAGAAGCAGAACCTTGTCATCCAGAGTCTCTCGCATTGCACTATCGGCTTCGGCAGCTGCCATCGGCAGCATTGCGGCCTACTGGGCCCTCCTGGCGGCACGCCAAGGCCACATCCTGTTCAACGCCCGCAAGCACCCCGTCGTCCACCTGTCCGACGACTTCTCCACGTACTCGCACACCGTGCCGGGCGGGATGGTCCGGGGGTACGTCTACCACCCGCATGGCGAGGAGGCGCTGCAGGACCTGTTCATCTACTTCGCGGGCCGCGGCGAGGACGTTCGCGCCACGGCGCAGGCGCTGCACTGGCTTCCGGAAGGCTTCGGCTTTGCCGCAATCAACTATCGCGGGGTGGCCGACTCCGAGGGACACCCTTCCGAACTCGCCTCCGTGCAGGACGCGAGCCAGTTCGCCAATCACTTGCGCCGAGCCCTCCCGCACGCCCGCCTGCACGTCGTCGGCCGGAGCCTGGGCACGGGCGTGGCCATCCAGTTGGCGGCGCGACAGGAGATCGCGAGCCTGCAGCTGGTCACGCCCTACGACTCGATGCTGGAGGTGGCGAAGCGGCGCTTCCCGCTGGTTCCGCTTTCCCTGTTGCTGCGGCACCAGTTCAACTCCCTGGCGCACAGCAAGGAGGTCGCGGCGAAAACCCAGGTCCTCCTGGCCGAGCAGGACGATGTCGTGCTGCCGGAGCGCTCGCAGAAGCTCATCGCTGCCTGGCCGACGCCCATCAGCGTGCAGACCATCGCCGGCTCCGACCACCACAACATCATGGGCCTCGAGGCGACCTGGCTCCATCTCGTCGACTTCGCCCTGACGGCCATCCTCCCGGAGCCGAAGGCGGCTTGAGTTCCACCATGCTGCGTCGTCCGTCGCTCTCGCATCGCGAATGGGCACTGCTGGTTCTGCTCGCCTTGCTGCTGGCGGCCGCCTTCGTCGGACCTGATCTGCCCACCCCTGAACCGGCTGCCGCGCCCTTTGCCGACGACCGTGCCTGGTACGGGCTGCCGAACGCGATGGACGTGCTGAGCAATCTGGCCTTCGCGGCGATCGGCATCTGGGGCCTGCTCCAGCTGTACCGGCTGGACCGGACACGGGAGGCCGCCCAGGACACTGTGCCGCCGCCCGCGGCGACAAGGCAGGCGAGCGACAACGCACTCGATTGCGCCTGGCTGTTCTTCGCGGGCCTGATCCTCACCGCCGCCGGGTCGGCCTTCTATCACCTGCATCCCGACAGCCTGCGGCTGGCCGCGGATCGTGCCGGCATGGCCATCGCGTTCGCCGGCATCGTGGGCGTTGCGGTCTGCGACCGGGTGAGCACGCGCGCCGGCTGGCCGGCGGCCTGGTTCACTTTGGCCGGCGGCTTGCTGGCGGTGGGCGTCTTTCACGAGACCGGCAACGTGCTGCCATGGGCGTTGGTCCAGTTCGGCGGCATGGTGCTGCTCCTGGCGCTGGCGCTTGCCAAGCCGATGGGCAGCGGCATCGGGTTCAAGCCCGGTTGGGTGATCTTCTTCTACGGCCTGGCCAAGCTGTTCGAGCTTTCGGACCACGCAATCTTCGAGGCGACGCACGCGCTGATCTCGGGTCACACCCTCAAGCATCTGACTGCGGCGCTCGCGGCACTTCCCGTGCTGCACGCGGTTCGGGCAATGGGAAAGCGGCCTTTGCGACAGGATCCGGGCACACCCGCCATGACCGCCTGAGAAAGCCGCGGCAAATCCCGGTGGCGATCACGCCGGTGACAGCGAGCATCGCCGCGGTGTGGACGCCGACGGCCGCGAACGCCAGGGCCAGCGAACCCGCTGCGCCGACCTCCCCGGCCGACGCGTCGCCCAGGCAGAGCGGGATCAGCGCCGGCACCAGCATCAAGCCGGCACCGTGCGCGGTGGACATCATGAAGGACCAGAGCGCCAGTCCCGCATGTCCCGCCGGCGCGCGCGCCCGCTGGGGTGTGTGGCCCGACATGTGAAGCAGCGCGGCGACGATCAAAAGCCCGCCCGCCACCGCTTGCAGCACCACGCGATCCATCGACAGGCCGAAGGCCACCGCGGCCGCCACCAGCGCGACCGACGCGGCGTGCCCGAGCGCGATGGGCACCAGCGCCCGCAGCGCTTGCGCCCGATCGCGCGAACGCACGCCCCAGGCGGCAGCCCACATCCAGCCGGTGGCAGGATTCAGCCCGTGGAGGGCGCCGGCTCCTGCGACCGCCAGCCATGGCCAGAGGCTTGCCACGACATGTGCTCCGGCTCAGGCCGCGCGCCCGTCAATCGTGCACGCAGCACGAATGGGCGGCCGGCTTCGCCGCCGGTTCCGGCTCGTAGCGGTCGTGGTGGCGCACCCAATCCATCTTGTAGGGTCCGTCGCCCTCGTCGCGGCCCTTGGGCGTGAGGTCCAGCATGTTGTAGGTGCCCATCATCACTTCCACGCCACGCCCGTAGGTCGAGTAGGTGTGGAAGATTTCGCCCGCATCGTCCTTGTAGAACACGCTGATGCCGGGCCACTCCTCCGACGCCATCGGCCACTCGCCGTAGTTGTAGTGGAGCTTGCCCCGCGCCACCTCCTCCGGCGTGAAGCTGACACCGAAGTCGTGGTTGAAGTCGGTGCCATGCGAGGACACCCACTTGAACTGCCAGCCCATGCGCCGGCGAAAGCGCTCGATCTCTGCCAGCGGTGCGCGCGACATGGCCACGAAGCTGACGTCGCGATACGCCAGGTGCACGTTCATGCCGTCGGCGTGGTCGGCCATGAACGAGCAGCTCGGACAACCCTGCTCCCACCCCGGCGCGAGCATGAAGTGCTGCACCAGCAGCTGCCGGCGGTCTCCGAACAGCTCGGCCAGCGTGCGCCGGCCCTCGGGGGCTTCGAAGACGTAGTCCGCCTCGACACGCTCCCACGGCAGCGCGCGGCGTTCGCGCGCAATCTGATCGCGCAGGCGCGTCAGTTCTTTTTCGCGCGCCAGCAGGGTCTTGCGCTGCGCAATCCACTGCGCCTTCGACACGACGGGATGGTTCACTGTGTTCATGACGGGCTCCTGTCGTTGTTCGATGCGCTTCTGGGGCGCCGCACGGCGCGGACCTTTCCGCTCGCGCCGCCGCCGGCATAGAAGAGATCGGCCCCGTCGGACTCGAGCCCGCTGACGCCGGCGCCGCGCGGCATCTCCAGCCGCTCGAGCACAGCGCCGCTGGCCGGGTCGATGCGGCGGATGTCGCTCTCGTCTCCTTCCCACGTTCCATGCCACAGCTCGCCATCGACCCAGGTCACGCCTGTGACGAAGCGGTTGGACTCGATGGTGCGAATCACAGCACCGGTCGTGGGGTCGATCTGGTGGATCTTGCGGTCGCGGTACTGCCCCACCCACAGGCTGCCCTCGGCCCAGGTGAGCCCCGAGTCGCTCCCGCTGCCCGGCGCCGGGATCGACGCCACCACTTCGCCGGTGGCCGGATCGATCTTGTCGATGCGCGACTCGGCGATCTGGTAGAGGTGCTTGCCGTCGAAGGCGGTGCCGGCGTCGCCGGCGCAGGCCAGCGTGCGCGTGGGCTCGCCGCTTTCGGGGTCGAAGGCGATCAGCCTCGCGCCGGTGGCGGCCCAGACGCGCTGGCCGTCATGGGTCACGCCGGCCACCTGGTCGACTCCGGGAAAGGGACCGTACTCGCGGACGATCTCGGCCGCATGCACCGCGACCTGGGGTCTGCCCTTGCTTGTCTTGCTGCTCATCGCTGCTCCTTGTGGTGCGCCTCGGGATCGGCGCCTGGAGACAACTCTATTCAATCGGCAGCGCAGCAGGGAGTAACAAGATCGTCGTGAATCCGGCGAGCGGCGGGGCCAGCCAGCGCTGGGCCCGGGCCCGGCCGATGGAGCGCACGCGCCCCTCCGACTCGAGCTCGACCAGCGCGCGCTGGACGGTGCGCTGGCTGGCCCCCAGGGCCAAGGCCAGGGCCGAAGTCGACCAGGCCGCGCCATCGGAGAGCAGCGCCACCAGCGAAGCCTGCTCGCCGTCGATGGGCGGCGCGAGCACGACGACGGCGCGCTCGTCGCGTGGCCTGAGGACGAAGCCGCGCTGCGTCGACTCGATGTGCGCGAGCGTCCCGACGAGTGCGCGCAGGCGGCCGATTTCGACCCGCAGGCGCGCCCGATGCGTCTCGTCGGGGTACTGGGTGCGGAATGCGCAGGCAATCAAGGCTTCGCGATCCACATCCCCGGGCCACGCCTCGGCGAGCGCGCGCGCCAACGCGAACAGCACTGGCCGCCGCGCCAGCAGCCGCCATTCGGCATCGGCACCCAGGCCGCGCCGGCAGGCGTCGACCACCAGCGCGCCGGAGTCCAGGAGCGCGGCCACCTCGTCGAGGCGCAGCGCCTGCTCGCCGCCGGCGAAGAGGCGCCGCGCGGCAGGACGATCGAGCACCGCGCTCGCCTCCGCCACCTCGGCCTGGAGCGCCGGCACGCGTGCGCGATCGGCCGCTTCCTGCGCGCGGGCGAGCGCCGCCTGGGCCGGGCCGGTGCGCAGCGAGCGCAGCGCCAGCTCGGCCGTGCTCAACTCGGCCACCGCCGCCAGCGACGGCGGCAGGCCGCGCGCATCGAGGCCTGCCAACGCAGCCGCGGCTTCGTCGAGACGACCGAGCAGCAGCAGCCGGCGCGCCGCAATCAGCCGTGCCTGCAGCGCGTTGGCGTGATCGCCGCGTGCCTCGAGCGTGGCCGCAGCGGCCGCCAGCGAGCGCGGCGAGCCGCCGAGGTCGCGCATGGCCAGCGCCACCTCGGCCTCGGCAACGAGACAACGGGCGCGCGCCAGTTCCTCGTGGGCGCCGAAGCCGCGGGCGGCGCGCCGCAAGAGCTCGCGCGCTCTCGGATGCTCGCCGAGCTGGGCCATCGCAATGCCGCGCAGGGCCAGCGCCGGGGGGTCCTCGCGCAGGGCGACACGCTTGAGGGCGCCGAGCGCGTCGCCGGCAGCGAGGGCGCGCGCGGAGGCGGCGATGAGGGAATCCATGGCGACAGGCTACCAGCGCGCCGATGTCGCGCGCCGCCTTGCCGAGATGGGGGAGATGTTCGATGGTGCCGCTTGTCGGAATCGAACTGACGACCTACCGCTTACAAGGCGGTTGCTCTACCAACTGAGCTAAAGCGGCACGGGAATGGGCGTTGATTCTAACTTCGCCCCTGCACGCGCCGCTCCCCTGCTCCTGCGGCTACTTGATGCGCTTGAGCGAAGGACGCGAGCCGCCGCTGCCCGGCGGGCGGGGCGGATCCTCGGGGTCGGTCGGCGTGGACGCGGTGGTTGCCGTGCTGTCCTCCGTCGCGCCTTCGCCGCTGATCAGGTGCACCACTTTGCCGGGATCGGCTTCCGCGCCGCGGGAGGCATCACGCAGCGGCAGGCGCGCCGCGGGCGCTGCCGCACCGCCGGAGGTGCTGCCCGCATCGGCCGACGTCGCGCTCGGCGCTGGCGCGGGAAAGGCCATGCCCTGGCCGTTCTCGCGCGCATAGATCGCGATCACGCGGCCCACCGGCACGCTGATCTCGCGCGCGGTGCCGGCGAAGCGGGCCTTGAACTCGATGAAGTCGTTGCCCAGCTTGAGCGAACTGGTCGCATCGAAGCTGATGTTCAGCACGATCTCGCCGTTCTTCACGTACTCGCGCGGCACCTGCACGGTGTCGTCGACCTGCACCGCCACGTAGGGGGTGAAGCCGTTGTCCGTGCACCACTCGTAAAGCGCCCGGATCAGGTAGGGGCGGGTCGAAGAGGACTCCAGCGCATTGATCATGAAAAAAGCAGCAGCAGCATTCGGCGTTTACTTGCGCATGACCTTTTCGGAAGGCGTCAGCGCCTCGATGTAGGCGGGGCGCGAGAAGATGCGCTCGGCGTACTTCAGGAGCGGGGCGGCGTTCTTGCTCAGGTCGATGCCATAGTAATCCAGGCGCCAGAGCAGCGGCGCAATGGCGACATCCAGCATCGAGAAATTGTCGCCAAGCATGTATTTGTTCTTGAGGAACACGGGCGCGAGCTGGGTCAGGCGGTCGCGGATGTGCGAGCGGGCCTTTTCCAGCGCCTTCTCGTTGCCCTTGGCGCTGCGGTTCTCGAGCGTGGACACGTGCACGAACAGTTCCTTCTCGAAGTTGAGCAGGAACAGGCGCACGCGGGCGCGGTCGACCGGGTCGCCGGGCATCAGTTGCGGATGCGGGAAGCGCTCGTCGATGTACTCGTTGATGATGTTCGACTCGTACAGGATCAGGTCGCGCTCGACCAGGATCGGCACCTGGCCGTACGGGTTCATCACGCTGATGTCCTCGGGCTTGTTGTAGAGATCGACGTCGCGAATCTCGAAGTCCATGCCTTTTTCAAACAGCACGAAGCGGCAACGATGGGAGAAGGGGCAGGTCGTTCCTGAATACAAGACCATCATGGCTTAAGGCTCCTAAAAACTAAAAAGAGTGGGTAGCTCTCGGCAACCCACTCCGCAAGGACGCGCGCCGGCAAAGGCCGGCCGCGTTCCGTCCGTTACTTCACGTCTTTCCAATACGAGGCGTTGAGACGCCACACGAAGACGAGTGCCAACACCAGGAACAGCAGGACCCAGACGCCGACGCGGATGCGGGTGTTCTGCGCCGGCTCGGCCATCCACTGCAGGTAGGCCACGAGGTCGCCCATGGCCTGATCGAACTGAAGCGGCGTCATGGTGCCGGGCGAGACCTGCTCCCAACCCTTGAAGACCTCGGTCGCGTGACCGTGGGCTTCGACCTTGTCGAACACCGGGCGGCGATCGCCCTGCAGTTCCCACAGCGCATGGGGCATGCCGACGCTCGGGAACACCAGGTTGTTCCAACCGGTCGCCTTGGTGTCGTCGCGGTAGAAGGTGCGCAGGTAGGTGTACAGATAATCCGCCCCGGTGCCGCCGTGGCCGGCGCGCGAGCGCGCGACCAGCGTGAGGTCGGGCGGGACGCCGCCGAACCAGGCCTTGGCCTGGGCCGGGTCGAGGTTGGCCTTCATGGTCTCGCCGACCTTGTCGGTCGTGAACAGCAGGTTGTCCTTGATCTGCTGCTCGGTGATGCCGATGTCCTGCAGCCGGTTGTAGCGCATGAACGCCGCCGAATGGCAATTGAGGCAGTAGTTGACGAACAGCTTGGCGCCGTTTTGCAGGGCGGCCAGGTCGTTGGTCTTGTTCGGCGCCTTGTCCCAGGCGATGCCGCCCTCGGCGGCATGCGTGCCGGCCACGATGCCGAGCGCTGCGATCAACGTGAGGATCAGTTTCTTCATTGTTGTGTGCTCCGGCTCTCTCAGTGCGCGTGGAAGGTCACGCGCTCGGGCACCGGCTTGAATTCGCCGAGGCGGCTCCACCACGGCATCAGCAGGAAGAAACCGAAATAGAAGAGCGTACCGACCTGCGACACGCGCTCGCCGGTCGGCGAGGGCGGCTGGACGCCGAGGTAGGCGAGGACCACGAAGTTGATGACGAACAGGCCGTACAGGTACCAGTGCCAGGTCGGGCGGTAGCGGATCGAGCGCACCGGGCTGTGGTCCAGCCAGGGCAGGAAGAACAGGATGATGACCGCGCCTCCCATCACCACCACACCCCAGAACTTGGCGTCGATCGTCAGCATCATGGCGGCGACGCCGACGGCGACGATCACGATGACGGCCTTGAAGACCGCGGCGAGGTGCGCCTTCCAGACGCCGAAGGCAGCACCCGCGACCACGCAGGCGATCAGCGCATACATCATCTCGCTGGTGATGGCGCGCAGCATCGAGTAGTAGGGCGTGAAGTACCAGACCGGCGCGATGTGGTTCGGCGTCTTCAGCGAATCGGCCGGGATGAAGTTGTTGTACTCCAGGAAGTAGCCGCCGGCCTCGGGCGCGAAGAAGATCACGGCCGAGAAGATGGTGAGGAACACCACCACGCCGAAGATGTCGTGCACCGTGTAGTAGGGATGCGAAGGAATGCCGTCCAGCGGATGGCCGTCAGGGCCGCGCTTGGCCTTGATCTCGATGCCGTCCGGGTTGTTCGAGCCCACCTCGTGCAGCGCGATCAGGTGCGCGACCACCAGGCCGAGCAGCACCAGCGGCACCGCGATCACGTGGAAGCTGAAGAAGCGGTTGAGCGTGGCGTCGCTCACCACGTAGTCGCCGCGGATCAAGAGCGCCAGGTCGGGGCCGACGAAGGGGATGGCGGAGAACAGGTTGACGATCACCTGCGCGCCCCAGTAGCTCATCTGGCCCCAGGGCAGCAGATAGCCCATGAAGGCTTCGGCCATCAGGCACAGGAAGATGGCGCAGCCGAAGATCCAGATCAGCTCGCGCGGCTTGCGGTAGCTGCCGTAGATCAGGCCGCGGAACATGTGCAGGTACACCACGATGAAGAAGGCCGAGGCCCCCGTCGAGTGCATGTAGCGGATCAGCCAGCCCCAGGGCACGTCGCGCATGATGTACTCGACCGAGGCGAAGGCCAGCGTCGCGTCGGGCTTGTAGTGCATCACGAGGAAGATGCCGGTCACGATCTGGATCACGAGGACCAGCATCGCCAGCGAGCCGAAGATGTACCAGAAGTTGAAGTTCTTCGGCGCGTAGTACTGGCCCCACTGGTCGTTCCAGAGCTTGGTCAGCGGGAAGCGGTTGTCGACCCAGTTCAGCAGCTTGTCGCCGGCGGGGGCGTTGGGCGAGATTTCCTTGAATTCAGCCATGTTCCTTTTGCTCCTCAGGCCTTCTTGTCTTCGCCGATCAGAAGGCGCGTGTCGGAGAGGTACATGTGCGGGGGCACCGGCAGGTTGTCGGGCGCGGGCTTGTTCTTGAAGACGCGGCCGGCCAGGTCGAAGGTCGAGCCGTGGCAGGGGCAGAGGAAGCCGCCTTCCCAGTTGTCGGGCACCGAAGGCTGCGGGCCGGGTTGGAGCTTGTCGATGGGCGAGCAGCCGAGGTGGGTGCAGATGCCCACGACCACCAGGACCTCGGGCTTGATCGAGCGCGCCCCATTGCGCGCGTATTCGGGCGTGAACTCGTCGGGGTTGCGCTTGGACTGCGGATCGGCGAGCTGGCCGTCCAGCTTGGCCAGTTCGGCGACCTGGGCCGGCGAGCGCTTGAGGATCCACACCGGCTTGCCGCGCCATTCGACGGTCATCTTCTCGCCGGGCTGAAGACCACCGATGTCCACCTCGACGGGTGCGCCGGCGGCCTTGGCTTTTTCAGAAGGCTGGAAGGTGCTGACGAACGGGATGGCGGTGGCCACTCCGCCCACTGCGCCGGCACAGCCTGATGCGATCAACCACGTCCGCTTGCTGCTGTCGATCCGCTGGCGGCCGACGGAGATGTCACTCATGGGGGTCCTCAATCTTCTTCGCTGGGGGCTTGGGGGTCAGCCGGCGATTGTAGCGGAGCGTCACAAGCCGATTCAACGCGAGCGCGAGGCGTGGCCGCGAGCCACGCGCCCCTCTATACTGACCCGGACCAACAACAAGCACGCGAGGTAGGCCTCATGAGTTTTCTTAAGGAATTTCGCGAGTTCGCCGTCAAGGGCAACGTGGTCGACCTGGCAGTCGGCGTGATCATCGGCGCCGCTTTCGGCAAGATCGTCGACTCGATCGTCGCCGACATCATCATGCCGATCGTGGGCCTGGTGTTCGGCAGGCTCGACTTCTCGAACCTCTATGTGGTGCTGGGCACGATACCGCCGAACGTGGCAAACAACCTGGCAGACCTCAAGAAGGCCGGCGTGCCGGTGCTGGCCTACGGCAACTTCATCACCATCGTGGTCAACTTCGTGATCCTCGCCTTCATCATCTTCATGATGGTCAAGCAGATCAACAAACTGCGCAGGACGCAGGAGGAAGCACCCGCGCCGGCTGCGCCGCCCGAGGACATCGTGCTGCTGCGCGAGATCCGCGACAGCCTCAAGCGCCCCTGAACGCCAGCGCGCGCGCCATCCGGATCGCCTCGATCAGGCTGGACGCGTCGGCCCGCCCGCTGCCGGCGATGTCGAAGGCGGTGCCGTGATCGGGGCTGGTGCGCACCAGCGGCAAGCCCAGCGTCACGTTCACGCCCTTCTCCACGCCCAGGTACTTGACGGGGATCAGGCCCTGGTCGTGGTACATCGCGACGACCACGTCGAATTCGCCGGCGCGCTGCGCGGTGGCGCGGGCGCGCATGAAGACGGTGTCGGGCGCATGCGGTCCATCGGCGTCGATGCCCTGCGCGCGCGCGGCCGCGATGGCCGGCGCGATGATCTCGCGCTCTTCCGTGCCGAACAGGCCGCCCTCCCCTGCATGCGGATTCAGGCCGGCGACGCCGATCCTCGGCGCGCGCCCCAGCAGCGCCGACAGCGAATCGTGCGTGATGCGCAGTGTCTGCAGCACGCCCTCGAGGCTGACGGCCTCGATCGCCGCACGCAAGGACATATGGATGCTCACGAGCACGGTGCGCAGCTCGTCGTTGGCCAGCATCATGCGCACCGGCACGTCCGCCAGCGGCCGGCCCAGGTGGGCCGCGGCCTCGGCCTGCAGCAGCTCGGTGTGACCGGGGAAGGGATAGCCGGCTGCCGCCAGCGCCTCCTTGTGCAGCGGCGCGGTCACGATGCCCGCCACTTCGCCGCGCAGGGCGGCGCGCGCCGCCCAGACCACGCAGTCGCCGGCGATGCGGCCGGCGACCGCACTGATCGCACCGGGCGCGATCGCCTCGCCGGGTGGGGCCACGACCTGCACAACGGGAATGCAGTGCGGCGGCACGGCGAGCGCCTCGGCCGGCGCCTCGATCAGCGCGACCGGCAGCGCGGGCCGTCCCGGCGCCTCGAGCGCCTGCGCCGCCCGGCGCACGAGCCCCAGGTCGCCGGCCACGAAGCAGCCCCGCGCGAGCTCGGGCGCGTCGCGAAAGGCACGCGCGATGATCTCGGGGCCGATGCCCGCGGGATCGCCCAGGGTGATGGCGAGGGCCTGGCTCTTCACGCCGGGTTGTCGATGTCGATGAACTGATGCGCGAGGCCCAGCTGCGCGGCCACATGATCTGCCACCGCGGGCGCGCCGTAGCGCTCGGTCGCATGGTGGCCGCAGGCCAGGAAAGCCACGCCCATCTCGCGCGCATAGTGGGCCTGGGGCTCCGAGATCTCGCCGGTGATGAAGGCGTCCGCGCCGGCAGCGATCGCGGCCTCGAAGTAGCCCTGCGCCCCGCCGGTGCACCAGGCGATGTTGCGGATGGGCCGCGGCTTCGGCACGTCGACCAGCGTGATCTTCTTGCCCAGCGCCTGCTCCACGTGCGCGGCCAGCGCACGGGCGTGGTCGAAGCTCTCGCCATTGCCGGGCGCGCCGAGGAAGCCGATCTCCTGCTCGCCGAAGCGGCCGGTCGAGCCCGCGTGTGCGACCAGGCCCAGCTTCAGCCCGAGCTGGGCGTTGTTGCCGAGCTCGGGATGGGCATCCAGCGGCAGGTGGTAGGCGAACAGGCTCACGTCGTCGCCGAGCAGCAGGCCCAGCCGCTGCTTCATCCAGCCGGTCACGCGGCCGTCCTGGCCGCGCCAGAACAGGCCGTGGTGGACGAAGATCGCGTCGGCTTCGGCATGGATGGCGGCCTCGATCAGCGCGCGGCTCGCGGTCACGCCGGAGACGATCTTGCGCACCGAGGTGCGGCCCTCGACCTGCAGGCCGTTGGGTCCGTAGTCCTTGAAGCGCTCGGGCGCGAGCAGCAGGTCGAAGGCGTGCAACAGCTCGTGTCGGGTGGTGCTCATCGCGCCATTGTGGACCCGCTCGCGGCCAGGGGCGCGCAATCGTCAGGGTTTCCCCTAGATGGACAGGAGCCGGAATAGCCCCGCCGCGCGCAGGCGCACCGGAACGGCCCGGACCTTGAGGGACAATGCAACTCCTCGACGCCGGCTTTGCACGGCAACGCTGCAACCCTCCTTCTCCTCCCTGCTTTTTCATGAAACGCACCTGGCTGCTGTTCGCCCAAGCCGTGACCGTGATGCTCGCGGCCTATTTCGTCGTCGCCACGCTCAAGCCCGAATGGATCGGCCGGCGCGCCACATCGCTGGGCGGCGTTGTGTCGGTGATCGAGGCGCCGGCGTCCAACCCCTCGGCGATGACACCCGGCAGCCTGAGCGCGGCTGCCAAGAAGGCCTCCCCGGCCGTGGTCAGCATCAACACCAGCAAGGCGGCGCGGCGCAGCCCGCGCAGCGACGACCCGTGGTTCCGCTTCTTCTTCGGCGACCAGGGCGACCAGCCGCAAATCGGGCTGGGCAGCGGCGTGATCGTGAGCGCCGACGGCTACATCCTCACCAACAACCATGTGGTGGAGGGCGCCGACGAGATCGACGTCACGCTCAACGACAGCCGCCACGCACGCGGCAAGGTGATCGGCACCGACCCCGACACCGACCTCGCGGTGCTCAAGATCGAGCTCGACAAGCTGCCCGTGGTCGTGCTGGGCAACTCGGACAACCTGCAGGTGGGCGACCAGGTGCTGGCCATCGGCAATCCCTTCGGCGTCGGCCAGACCGTGACCAGCGGCATCGTCTCGGCGCTGGGGCGCAACCAGCTGGGCATCAACACCTTCGAGAACTTCATCCAGACCGATGCCGCCATCAACCCCGGCAACTCGGGCGGCGCGCTGATCGACGTGAACGGCAACCTCGAGGGCATCAACACCGCGATCTACTCGCGCTCGGGCGGCAGCATGGGCATCGGCTTCGCCATCCCGGTCTCCACCGCCAAGCAGGTGCTGGAAGACATCGTCAAGGAGGGCAAGGTCACGCGCGGCTGGATCGGCGTCGAGCCGAACGACCTCTCGCCGGAGCTGGCGGAGACCTTCGGCGTCAAGGCCCGCAAGGGCGTGATCATCACCGGCGTGCTGCAGAACGGCCCGGCCGCGCGGGCGGGCGTCCGCCCCGGGGACGTGATCACCGGCGTCGGCGAGAAGCAGATCGGCAACGTGCAGGAGCTGCTGACGGCGGTCGCGGGGCTCAAGCCCGGCGGCGCCACGCGCTTCGCGCTTCAACGCGGCAGCGACAAGATGGAGCTGGACGTCACGCCGGGCCTTCGGCCCCGCAGTCCGGTGCGCCGCGCGCCGCAGACCGAGTAGTCGACGCCGGTCAGGGCTGCGGCGAGTCGGCGCTTTCGCTTTCGTCGGGTGCCTTGCTGTGCTTGACGAAGTAGCGCGCGGCGACGATGCCGACTTCATAGAGCACACACATCGGGATCGCCAACGCGAGCTG
The DNA here is from genome assembly GCF_010499245.1 of Variovorax sp. WS11. Lineage (GTDB taxonomy): Bacteria > Pseudomonadota > Gammaproteobacteria > Burkholderiales > Burkholderiaceae_C > Variovorax. Next base: position 4,097,769 of record NZ_JAAGOW010000001.1, on the reverse strand, counting down.
CGAGACCACGTCGGGCGGCGTGAGCACCGCCGCCACCACGAAGGCCAGCACGATGAAGTAGCCGCGGAAGCTCTTCAGCTTCTCGATGGTGACCATTTCGAAGCGCACGAGCAGCATCACGACGATCGGCACCTGGAAAGCCACGCCGAACGCAAGATAGAGCGACAAGATGGCTTCGACGTACGACGCGATGTCAGGCGTGGCCGCCACCGCCTCAGGCGTGAATTTCTGGATGAAGCCGAACATCTTGTCGAGCACGAAGAACTGCACGAAGGCGATGCCGGCATAGGCCAGGAAGCTGCCGAAGATGATGAGCGGCAGCGCGAACTTCTTTTCGTGGCTGTAGAGGCCGGGCGCGACGAACATCCAGGCTTGATACATGAGCCAGGGGAGGGTCAGCAGCACCGCCGCCATCATCAGCGCCTTCAGCGGCACGAAGAAGGGCGAGAACACGCCCACCGCGATCAGCTTGGCATCGGGCGGCATGTGGGAGCGGATCGGCACCGCGATCAGGTCGATCAGGCCGCTCGGGCCGGGCCAGATCGCCAGCAGGACGCCTGCGATCGCGAGCCCGTAGACGCAGTAGAGCAGGCGGTCGCGCAGCTCCATCAGGTGCGCGACGAAAGGCTGCTCGGTGCCGGCCAGCTCGTCTTCTTTATTCTTGTCGGGGGAATCGGCCATGTGGGGGCGCTGCGGGCGAAGTTGGGGGGGCGCGCTGCGCGCGGCCGGAACGAGCGGACGGCTCTCAGTTGATCTTGTGCGGGCGGTAACGGGCCACGCGCGCTGCGCCCGAAAGCGCCCGAGTGCGGACGCCGTTGCGTGCCTTGTACCACTGCGGCATGGCGCCCTGCTTCAGGCGCCACTTCTTGCGGGGGTGCTTGTACTCGGGGTAGCTCGGTGTCGGCTCGGTCAGCTCGGAGCTGGTTTGGCCGACTTCGGAGAACTGCTTCTCGAACTCGCTGGCGCCGGTCTGAATGCTGTGCTCGACGTCACGGGCGGCATCCTGGACCGTGTCCTTCATCTTGCGCAATTCGTCGAGGTCCATCGAGCGATTGACCTCGGCCTTGACGTCGTTCACGTAGCGCTGGGCCTTGCCCAGCAGCGTGCCGACGGTGCGCGCCACCCGCGGCAGCTTTTCGGGGCCAATCACGATCAGCGCGACGGCGCCGATCAACGCCAGTTTCGAGATGCCGAGGTCGATCACGGAGGCAGCGTGCTCAGGACTTCTGGCGCGCTTCGACGTCGATGGTCGACTTGTCGGCGTTGCTGGCGTTGGCGCTTACCTGGGGATTGGGGGTGGCGGGCGTCTCGGGCGTCGAGCCGTCCTTCATGCCGTCCTTGAAGCCCTTGACGGCGCCGCCCAGGTCGGAGCCCATGTTGCGCAGCTTCTTGGTGCCGAAAATCATCACGACGACGAGCAGCACGATCAGCCAGTGCCAGATGGAAAGTGAACCCATGGATTACTCCTGAAGAATGTTCGATTTTAGTCGGCGCGAGAGGCGGCCTCCGGCGCAGAACGGAATATCAACCCTTGAGCCAGGGGCGGGGTCCGCCCATGACATGGACATGGAGATGGTGAACCTCCTGCCCGCCCTCGGCGCCCGTGTTCACAACGATTCGGTAGCCGCCCTGCGGATAGGGCCGGCAGCCCTGCTCGAGGGCCAGCTTGGGGGCCAGGGTCATGATTCGGCCGAGCAGCGCCGAGTCTTCCGGCGTGACCTGGGCCATCGAGGGAATGTGGCACTTGGGCACCAGCATGAAGTGCACGGGCGCCCAGGGCGCGATGTCGTGGAAGCCGAACAGCTCGTCGTCCTCGTAGACCTTGCGCGAGGGGATCTGGCCCGCAACGATTTTGCAGAAGATGCAGTTCGGATCAGAGGACATTCGAAGGCTCCATGGAACGGCCCGCATTCATGCGCACCATCCCCTTGACGATGCGATAGAGGAACCACAGTGAAATCAGCGCCCAGGCGATCCAGCCGGGCAGCAGCAACAGCAGCCAGAGCCAGGAGGTCAGGATGTAGGCCAGGCCGGCCCACAGCACCGAGCGGATGCGCCAGCTGAAATGCGAGGCCTGCCAGGTGCCGGCGGCATCGTCGCGCTTGACCAGGTCGATGACCAGCGCGATCAGCAGCAGTGCGATGGAGGCTTGCGTACCGGGCAGCACGGCGCCTACGGCGACGACCAGATGCAGGATGTAACTGATCCAGCCCCAGGTCTTGAGCGACGAATCGGGCTCGACGGTCACGATGTCGTTGGGCATGGCGTCCTCTCAGTCTCGGTCGTTGGACTCAATCGTTGGAAACTTCGCGGTCCTGCGCCTTGCGCAGGGCCTTTTCCTCGATGCCGCTGGTGCCTGCGCGCCGCTCCAGCTCGGCGACCACGTCGCGCGGCGAGAAGCCGTAGTGGGCCAGGGCCACCATGCTGTGGAACCAGAGATCGGCCACTTCGTTCACTATTTTCGTGCGTTCGCCGCCGTGGTCGGCGTCCTTGGCGGCCATCACCACCTCGGTGGCCTCCTCTCCGATCTTCTTGAGGAAGGCGTCGGGGCCGCGGTGCAGCAGGCGCGCGACATAGCTCTTGTCGGGATCGCCGCCGTGGACGGGCAGACGGCTCTCGATCACGGCGGCCAGGCGGGCCAGTGCGTCTTCCATCGGATGTTGCGGGGCGTCAGTGCTCAAAAGGCGACCTTCGCCTTCGGCTGCGGTGCGAGCACCTTCGGTTGGCCGTGCGGTGCTCATCGGGGTGAGGCGGAGTAGATCATTGCGGGGTCCTTCAGGACCGGTTCGGTCACGGTCCACCGGCCGTTCTCGTACTTGCTGAAGAAGCAGCTGTGGCGGCCGGTGTGGCAGGCGATGCCGGGCTCGTGGCCGGTCTGCGTGACCTCGAGCAGCAGGACGTCGTTGTCGCAGTCCATGCGGATCTGGTGCACGGTCTGCACATGGCCCGACTCCTCGCCCTTGAACCAGAGTTTGCCGCGCGAGCGGCTGAAGTACACGGCGCGGCCCAGCGCGGCCGTCTTTTCCAGGGCCTCGCGGTTCATCCAGGCGAACATCAGCACGTCCTTGCTGCCCTGTTCCTGCGCGATCACCGGCACCAGGCCGTTCGCGTCCCACTTCACTTCGTCCAGCCAGTTCATCTTGGTCATTGTCGGGGATGTTTGTTTCACATCCGCACGGGAATCCCGCGCGCCGCCATGCAGGCCTTGGCCTCGCCGACGGTGTATTCGCCGTAGTGGAAGATGCTGGCCGCCAGCACTGCGTCGGCGCCGCCGGTCTGGATGCCGTCGGCCAGATGGTCCAGGTTGCCGACGCCGCCCGAGGCGATCACCGGCACGCTCACCGCGTCGCTCACCGCCCGTGTCAGCGCGAGGTCGAAGCCGCTCTTGGTGCCGTCGCGGTCCATGCTTGTCAGGAGGATCTCGCCGGCGCCGCGGCGCGCCATCTCCACCGCCCACTGCACCGCGTCCAGGCCGGTGTTCTTGCGGCCGCCGTGGCTGTAGACGTCCCAGCCCTCGCCGCGCCGGCCCGCGTCCTCGGCGGAACGGCGCTTGGCGTCGATCGCGACCACGATGCACTGGGCGCCGTACTTGCGCGAGGCGTCCTCGATGACCTGCGGATTCGCGATGGCGGCCGAGTTGAAGCTGGTCTTGTCGGCGCCCGCATTGAGCAGCCGGCGCACGTCCTCGACGGTGCGCACGCCGCCGCCGACCGTCAGCGGGATGAAGACCTGCGAGGCGACGGCCTCGATGATGGGCAGGATCAGGTCGCGGCCGTCGCTGGTGGCCGTGATGTCCAGGAAGGTCAGCTCGTCGGCGCCCTGGGCGTTGTAGCGCGCCGCGATCTCGACCGGATCGCCGGCATCGCGCAGTTCGACGAAGTTGACGCCCTTGACGACGCGGCCGCCGGTGACGTCGAGGCAGGGAATGATGCGCTTGGCAAGCATGTGGGTTCAGCTCGGGAAGGAGTTCAGAGGACGGTGAGCAGCTGCCAGCCTTGCCAGCTGCCGCCGGGCGCCAGCAGCACCTGCTCGTCGATGCGCGCGGCCTCGACGCAGAGCATGTGGCGCCAGCCGTCGTCGGGCAGGTCCGCCAACTGGGCGCTCAATTCGGGGCCGGGGTTCCAGACCACCGTTTCGGTGCAGCTCGCGCTCTGCGCGATCTCGAGCGTGCCGGAAGGCTGCACCAGGTGCAGCGGGCGGGCCGGCGCCGCGTAGACGCTGTCGAATTCGGTGCCGAAGCGAAGCGCGGGCGCGAGGTCGACATGGCGGTCGTCGCGCACTGCGTCCCAGCGGTTGGCGCCCTGCAGGCCTTCGAGCGTCGCCTGGTCGATATCGTCCACGCGCAGGTAGCTGTGCAGTGCGGCGGCGAAGGACCAGGGCGCACCGCCGGTGTTGTCGATGGTGAGCGCGATGCGCAGCGAATGCGGGGCCAGGGTCACCGCCAGCTTGGCGTGGAAGGCATGCGGCCAGATCGCGCGCGTGGCCTCGTCGTCGTGCAGCGCGAGGACCAGGGTGTCGGCCTTGCCGGCGGCGCCGGCCGGGTCGGCTCGCCAGGCGACGTTGCGCACGAAACCGTGCTTGGGCAGCGGTCCGCGCTGGTTGAACTGGGGCCAGCAGAGGGGCACGCCGCCGCGGATCGCGCTCTGGCCGTCGAAACGCGCTTCCGGGCTGAGGTACAGGCGCTCGGTGCCATCCGCCGTGGTCCAGGACAGCACATGGGCGCCGTGCAGCGCTACGGTGCAGGCGCCGCCCTCAGGCAGGGCGAGGCGCAGCGCGGGCTGGCCGTGGAAATCGAGCTCTTGGAGAGACATGGCCCCATTCTAGGTTTTGGCGTGCGACCGCCGAGGGGCACCACGGATGCTGAAGTGTCGCCAGCATCGAGCGCGTCAAGCGCGTCAAGCGCGCCTTCAACCTACCATCGCACCCGCAGCCCCGCCGAGGCGTTGAGCTGCGACTTCACGCGGGTGTCGCCTCCTGTTGCCCACAGCTTGCCGAGCTCGCCGTAGAGGCTGGTCGATTCGCTCAGGCCCAGCGTGAAGCCTGCGGCGAGTTCGGCGGAGGTGCTGCCGTTGCTGCTGACAATGGTCGTGATGGCAGCCGGGGTGATGAAGCGCGTGGCGTCATCGCCACCTCCGGTACGGTACAGGTTCACGCGCGCATAGGGTTGCAGCCGACCTGCGCTCGTGCTTATGTCGCCCTTCACGCGCACGCCCACGCGGGCGAGCCAGCTGACGTCGCTCTCCTGGTGCATGCGCGTGGCCGCGAGGTGGACGTCGTCGAATTCGACGTCCTGGTGCACCAGTTGCGCCTGTGGCTCGATCTGCCAGCCTTCGCCAAGCGCGAAGGACTGGCCGATCTCCAGCGAAGCACTCAGGCTGCTGGCCTTGCCCTTGGTGCGCAGGGCGGTCTGGGGCTTGACCTCGTAGCGGTGGCGGCCCAGTTGCAGCACGGCGTCGAGATAGAAGCCGTTGTCGATGCCATAGGTGGCATAGCCGCCCAGGTACTGGCTGCGCAGGTCGTTGCTGCCGACGGCCAGGTTGGCGATGCCGCGGGCGAAACCCTTGACCTGGAACTCGCCGTCGAGCTGGCCGACGTAGGCGCCGGCGCGCCAGTGGGCGTCGGTCCACAGGTCGGTGCCGGCCTGCAGGCCGCTCAGGCGGCCATCGCTTTGCGGGCTGACGGTGCCGCTTTGCTGGATGTTCTGGCGGGTGCTAAGGACGCGGCCCCAGGCGCGGCGCTCGCCGGTGGTGGGCGTTGTCGCGCTGCCTTGGGCGCCGGCAGCTGTCTTGACGTCATCGTCGCCGATGCGCTGGTGCAGGTTGCCGAGCATGGCCATGTTGCCCTGGCGCAGGTGCCCGGGCAGGGCTGCGAAGAGAGGCACTTCGGCTCGGTAGGTAGGCACCTCGATGGGTGGCGCCGGTGGTGCCGGCGGGCCGGGCGGAATGATGGTGCTGGTGGAGCGCAGGTACCAGTTCTCTCCGGCGCCTGCAGCATCGCCGGCCTGCAGGCTGTATTCGTAGGCACCCGCATCCACATGGCCGCCCTGCAGGGCGAAGGCGTCCTTGGTGCTCTGCGCGGTGGTAGTGGCGCCGTTGAGGGCGCTCACGAGCTCGATGCCGTTGCCGGTGGTGAGGGCACCCAGGCCGCCGAGGTTGACGACCTGCACGGTCGTGTGGCCACTGGCGACTGCACTTGGGCCGCTGAGGATGAGCCGGTCACTCGCGCTGGCGCTGCCGTCCAGGAAGGTGCCCAGGCGCAGGAGGCCGTTGTTGCCCACGTAGGGGCCGGTGACGGTGAGGGTAGTCCCAGGAGCAGCGCCGATGAGCGAGACGGTGCCGGCGTTGGTGAGCGCGGCGATGCCTTGGCTGAAGCCGGCGAGATCGAGCGTGGCGCCCGCGGCGACGCTGTGGGCCGAGGCCGGGCTGAAGGTGTTGGGCGCACCAGCACGCAAGGTGCCTTCGGTGACGGCAGTGGCCCCGGTGTACGTGTTGGCGCCCGAGAGGATGAGGGTGCCGCTGCCGATCTTGCTCAGGTCGCCAGGGCCCGTGATGGCGCCGGAGAGCGTGGCGGTGAAGGGGCCGGTATCGATGAAGGGATCGACGGCGTCGGTGAAGGCGATGGGGTTGGCCAGGGTGAGGCCATCGGCGGCGAAGAGCAGGATGGTGCCTTCGTGCATGGCGAGTTCGCCGGTGCCCAGGGCGCGGTCGTTGCCGACGGCGAGGCGGCCTTGCTTGAGGTTGGTGCCGCCGCTGTAGCTGTTCTCGCCGGTGAGGATGAGGGTTGCGGACCCGGTCTTGGTCAAGGCCCCCGCGCCGCTGACGACGCCGGTCGCCGCAAGATCGCTGTAGGTCTGCAAGGTGCCCCCGCCCGCCTCGAGGTCAATGTTTCGCCCGGTGGCGAAGGCACCGGTGGTGCGCAGGCCGCCGCCATTGAACCTCAGCGCACCCGATGCCTCCCCCAAGCTGGCATCAGCTGCAACGGCCAGCACCCCGGCGTTGAGCCGCGTGCCTCCTCTGTAGGTGTTGGCACCCTTCAGGATGGTCGTGTCGCCGCTGTAGGTGTTGTCGCCGGCGAGGGTCAAGGTACCGGCACCATCCTTGAACAGAGCGCCCGGCAAGAAGTCATCCGAGATCACACCGGTGGAGGTCAGGTCGGCGTCGGTCTCGATGCTGCCTCCGGACCATCCGAGGAAGATGTCACGCGAGGTGGTGACGGCCGCCGTGTTCCGCAGCGTGCCGCCCAGAAGGCTTGCCTCGCGCACTGGCGTTCTCGGGGGCGGCGACCCAGGCGCCCAGTGCGGAGTTCCAAAGGCTGCGATGCGTTCTGTTCATGAGGGGAATTCACGGGTCGTTCAGGGACCCACGCGCGCGGCGCGCACGTGGCGGGCAATGCCACTTGAGCGTGCGCCGTGCGCCCCCGTACACACGCCGGAAGCTCAGGCCGCAGTTCGTGAAACCCGGAGGAATCAGCGGCCGAGGAATGCTAGGAATTTCTGGAAGCGCAGTCGTACTGACGCAACAAAAAGCGAGAAATGACTCGCAGGCCAGTGCACCGATGCCCGAACACCGGCGCATGCAGAAAAAGAAAAACGGCACGCCTCCCTAGGCGTGCCTTGCCAAGCGCGTGGCGAAGTGCGCGACGCTTTGGCGCAGGACTACTGTTCGGCCAGCTCGTCGGCTCGCGCCTGCGCGGCCGCGAAGTCCAGGTCGCCCGAATAGATCGCACGCCCGCAGATCACGCCCTCGATGCCATCGGCCTCGACGGCGCAGAGCTTGTCGATGTCGGCCATGTTCGACAGCCCGCCCGACGCGATCACCGGAATGGTGAGTGCCTGTGCCAGCTTCACCGTCGCATCGATGTTGATGCCCGAGAGCATGCCGTCGCGGCCGATGTCGGTGTAGATGATCGACTCGACGCCGTAGTCCTCGAACTTCTTGCCCAGGTCAGCCACCTCGTGGCCGGTGAGCTTGCTCCAGCCGTCGGTGGCGACCTTGCCGTCCTTGGCGTCGAGGCCGACGATGATGTGGCCGCCGAAGGCGCTGCACGCGTCCTTCAAAAAGCCGGGATTCTTGACCGCGGCGGTGCCGATGATCACGTAGCGCAGGCCGTCGTCGATGTAGCGCTCGATGGTATCGAGGTCGCGGATGCCGCCGCCCAGCTGCACGGGGATGTCGTCGCCCACCTCCCGCAGGATCGCCTTGATCGCGGCGTGGTTCTGCGGCTTGCCCGCGAAGGCGCCGTTCAGGTCGACCAGGTGCAGCCGCCGCGCACCGGCCTCGATCCACTGGCGCGCCATGGCGGCCGGGTCTTCACTGAAGATGGTGGACTGGGCCATGTCGCCTTGCTTGAGGCGAACGCAGTGGCCATCCTTGAGGTCAATCGCGGGAATAAGGAGCATGGTGCGGGATTTGCGCAGGGCGCGAGCGATGAAGCGCAGCGAAAAAACTGCTTCAGGGATTCCAGTGGAGAAAGTTTCGGTACAGCTGCAACCCATGGTCCGCGCTCTTCTCGGGGTGGAACTGGGTCGCAAAAATATTATCGCGTGCAATGGCGGCGGTAAAGCGCTCGCCGTATTCCGCCTCGCCCGCGCTGTGGAGGGCATCGGCCGGCCGGGCGTAGAAACTGTGCACGAAATAGAAGTAACTGCCGTCCGGCACCCCCGCCCACACAGGGTGCGGCCGGGTCTGCAGCACCTGGTTCCAGCCCATCTGGGGAACCTTGTAGCGGCTGCCGTCGGGCTGGGTGCGGCCGGCCAGCTCGAACTTGAGCACCCGGCCGGGGATCAGGCCCAGGCCCTCGGTCGGGCCCTCGTCGCTGGCCGAAAGCAGCATCTGCATGCCCACGCAGACGCCGAAGAGGGGCTTGGAAGCCGCCGCCTCCAGCACCGACTCTTGCAGGCCGGAGTCGCGCAGCTCGCGCATGCAGTCGGGCATGGCGCCCTGGCCCGGCAGCACCACGCGGGTGGCGCGGCGCACCACCTCGGGGTCGGCGGTCACGAAGACCTCCACCCCGACCTGGTCGGCCGCATGCTGCACCGCCTGCGAGACGGAGCGCAGGTTGCCCATGCCGTAGTCGACGACGGCGACCGTGTTTTTGCTGCTGCTCAGAGGGAACCCTTGGTCGAAGGAATGACGCCGGCCGAGCGCGGATCGAGCTCGAGCGCGGCCCGCAGTGCGCGCGCGAAGGCCTTGAAGACGGTCTCGCACTGGTGGTGCGCATTGACGCCCTTGAGGTTGTCGATGTGCAGGGTGACGAAGGCGTGGTTGGCGAAGCCCTGGAAGAACTCGTAGGTGAGCTGGCTGTCGAAGCCGCCGATCATGCCGCTGGTGAAGGGCACATGCATCACCAGGCCGGGCCGGCCGGAGAAATCGATCACCACGCGGCTGAGCGCCTCGTCCAGCGGCACGTAGGCATGGCCGTAGCGGCGGATGCCCTTCTTGTCGCCGACGGCCTTGGAGACGGCCTGGCCGAGGGTGATGCCCACGTCCTCCACCGTGTGGTGGCCGTCGATGTGCAGGTCGCCCTGGCAGTCGATCTCGAGGTCGATCAGGCCGTGGCGGGCGATCTGGTCCAGCATGTGGTCGAAGAAGCCGATGCCGGTCGAGAGCTTCGAGCGGCCGCTGCCGTCGAGGTTGACCGAGACCGTGATCTTCGTCTCGGCCGTGTTGCGCGTGACGGAAGCGGTCCGCGCGCCAGCAGCGGCGGAGACGACGGGTTCGGGGGCCGAGGGGGTGTTCATAGCGAGGCTTCGAGGACCGCGAGCATCCGGGCATTCTCGTCGGCGGTTCCGACGGTCAGGCGCAGGCAGTTCGCGAGCAATGGGTGCATTTTAGAAACGTTCTTGATCAGCACTCCGCGCGCCTTCATGCCCTCGAAGGTCCTGGCGGCATCCGGCACCCGCACCAGGATCATGTTGGCGTCGCTGGGCCAGCTCTTGACCGCCGGGAGGCGGGCCAGCGCCCGGGCGATGCGGGCGCGCTCAGCGCGAATTTGGGCCGCCTGCTCCGCGAACACCTCGGCATGCTCGAGCGCGAATAGCGCGCACTCGCAGTTCAGCACGCTGATGTTGTAGGGCGGGCGAACCTTGTCCACCTCGGCGATCAGCGCCTGGGGCCCGATCAGGTAGCCCAGCCGCACGCCCGCCAGCCCGAACTTGCTGAGCGTGCGCATCAGCAGCACATGGCCGTGGCGCGCGACGCGGTCGATGTAGCTGCGGGCCGCGAAAGGCTGGTAGGCCTCGTCGATCACGACCAGGCCGCCCTGGACGCCCTGGGCCTCGATGATCTTCTCGATCACGGCGTCGTCCCACAGGTTGGCGGTCGGGTTGTTGGGATAGGCCAGGTAGACGATGGCCGGCTTCTCGCGCGCGATGGCCGCGAGCATGGCGGCCTCGTCGAGCTCGAAATCGGCCGTGAGCGGCACGCCGACGAAGCGCAGGCCCTGCAGCCGGGCGCTCATCGCGTACATCACGAAGCCAGGCTCGGGCGCGAGCACGGCGGCCCGGGGAAGGTCGCAGGCCATGGCGAGCAGCGAAATCAGCTCGTCCGAGCCGTTGCCGAGCATCAGGCCGAAGCCTTCCGGCACGCCGGCGTAGGCCGCCAGCGCGCGCTGCAGGTCGGCGCCGCGCGGGCCGGGATAGCGGTTCAGCGCCAGCGCACCCAGGCGCTCGCCCAGCGCGGCCTGCAGCGCGGGCGACAGGCCGTGAGGGTTCTCCATGGCGTCGAGCTTGAGCAGGCCACGCGCGTCCTGCACGGCGTAGGCATGCATGGACTGGACGTCGGCGCGGATGCGGCCCAGGGCGCGGGTGGTGTCGTCGGAAGCGGAAGTCATTCGATTCAAGGACAGCGGTAGCTGTTGCGCAGGGCGGCGGAGATCACCAGTTGCACCGGCATGTCGGCCTCGTAGCTGTCGGCGTTGCGTGTCAGCTCGGTCTGGTAGAGCGTGCGCGCCATCGCGGGCTCGAGCCGGCGGCCGCTGACGCAGAACAGCGGCTTCTGTCCGGCGCGCTGCTCAGCCTCGCTGGCTTCGCGCAGGCCCTCGACCACGCCGACCAGGTAGTAGTTTGCGTAAAGCTTGCCGTCCTTCTCGTTGGCTTCGAGCAAGCGCAGTTCGCGGATGCTCATGGCCTGGCAGGCGGCACCGGCGGCCGCCAGGCCCAGGAGGACCATGCAGCGGACGGACCGGAGCGTCAGGATCGCCATGTCCGCCCCCTTAACGCAGACGCATGCGGGCGGCCTCGGCGTGCGCCGGCAGGCCCTCCCCTTCGGCCAGGGTCACAGCGATGCGGCCCAGCGGCTGCGCGCCGGCCTCGCTGACCTCGATCAGGCTGGATCGCTTCTGGAAATCGTAGACGCCCAGCGGCGAGCTGAAGCGCGCGGTGCCGCTGGTGGGCAGCACGTGGTTGGGGCCGGCGCAGTAGTCGCCCAGGCTTTCGCTGGTGTAGGCGCCGAGGAAGATCGCTCCGGCATGCCGGAGCAGCGGCTCCCAGCGATGCGGCTCGCGGCTGCTGACCTCCACGTGCTCGGGCGCGATGCGGTTGCTGATAGCGCAGGCCTCTTCCATGCTCTTGGTGTGGATCAGCGCGCCACGGCCATTGAGCGAGGCGGCGATGATCGCGGCACGCGGCATCGTGGGCAGCAGGCGGTCGATCTCCTGCTGCACTTGCTCGATGTAGGCGGCGTCGGGACACAGCAGGATGCTCTGAGCGAGCTCGTCGTGCTCGGCCTGGCTGAAGAGATCCATCGCAACCCACTCGGGCGGCGTGCTGCCGTCGGCCAGGACCAGGATTTCGCTCGGGCCGGCGATCATGTCGATGCCCACGGTGCCGAACACGCGACGCTTGGCGGCCGCCACGTAGGCATTGCCGGGGCCGGTGATCTTGTCGACGGCCGGGAGGGTGGCGGTGCCGTAGGCCAGCGCGGCCACGGCCTGCGCGCCGCCGATGGTGAAGGCGCGCGTCACGCCGGCGACGTGGGCGGCGGCGAGCACGAGAACATTGCGCTCGCCCTTGGCGGATGCCTCGTTGCCCGAGCCCCCGGTGGCGACGCTTCCCTTGGCCGGCGTCGGGACGGCCATGATGATCTCGGCCACGCCGGCCACGTGCGCGGGAATCGCGTTCATCAACAGGCTGGACGGATACGCCGCCTTGCCGCCCGGTACATAGATGCCCACGCGATCCAGCGGCGTGACCTTCTGGCCCAACAGCGTGCCGTCGGCGTCGCGGTAGCTCCAGCTCTCGCCGCTGGCCTTCTTTTGTGCCTCGTGGTAGCTGCGGATCCGCTCGGCCGCCATGCGCAACGCGTCGCGCTGCACTGCGGGGAGCGAATCGAAGGCGGCCTTGAAGTCCGCTTGCGTGAGCTCCAGCTGCTGCACCGACCCGGCCTCCAGGCCATCGAAGCGCCGCGTGTACTCGAGCACCGCCGCATCGCCGCGCCGGCGCACATCGGCCAGGATGTCGGCCACCACCTGCTCGATCGCGGCATCGGTGTCGGCCGACCAATGCAGCCGCGCCTGGAAATCGGCTTCGAAGCCGGTAGAGGCGGTCGACAGGCGTGCGGGAGTGGCTTTCACGTTCATTTTCAGGCGGAGGGGATGGCTGAGGCGAAGGCGTCGATGATGTGCCGGATCGGCGCCTGCTTGAGCTTGAGCGCGGCCTGGTTGACCACCAGGCGCGCGCTGATGTCCATGATGCGCTCGACCTCGACCAGGTGGTTGGCCTTGAGCGTGTTGCCGGTCGACACGAGGTCGACGATGGCATCGGCCAGGCCGGTGAGCGGCGCCAGTTCCATGCTGCCGTAGAGCTTGATCAGGTCCACGTGCACGCCCTTGCTGGCGAAGAACTCGCGCGCCAGGCCGACGTACTTGGTCGCGACCTTGATGCGCGAGCCCTGGCGCACGGCCGAGGCGTAGTCGTAGTCGGCGCGCACCGCCACGCTCAGCCGGCAGGCGGCGATGCGCAGGTCCAGCGGCTGGTACAAGCCCTGATTGCCGTGCTCGAGCAGCACGTCCAGGCCGGTCACGCCCAGGTCGGCGCCGCCGTACTGCACGTAAGTGGGCACGTCCGAGGCGCGCACCAGCACGACGCGCACCTCGGGGCGGGAGGTCGCGAGGATGAGCTTGCGCGATTTCTCGGGGTCCTCGCTGACCTCGATGCCGGCCGCCGCCAGCAGCGGCAGCGTCTCGTCGAAGATGCGTCCCTTGGACAGCGCGAGCGTGATCACGGCTGGTACTCCGCCGGGCCGGCCACGCGCTCGATGTCGGCGCCCAGGCCGCGCAGCTTGCTTTCCATGCGGTCGTAGCCGCGGTCCAGGTGGTAGATGCGGTCGACCAAGGTCTCGCCCTCGGCCACCAGGCCGGCAATCACCAGGCTGGCGGAGGCGCGCAGGTCCGTCGCCATCACGGTGGCGCCGGAGAGCTGGTGCACCCCCTCGATCACCGCCACCTTGCCGTCGGTCTGGATCTTGGCACCCAGGCGCAGCATCTCGTCCACGTGCATGAAGCGGTTCTCGAAGATCGTTTCGGTCACGGTCGAGGTGCCGTCGGCGATCACGTTGAGCGCCATGAACTGGGCCTGCATGTCGGTCGGGAAGCCCGGGTACTCGGTGGTGCGGAAGCTCTGCGCCTTCAGGCGGCCGTGGCTGCGCACGCGGATGCCCTCCTCCACTGCATCCACTTCCACGCCGGCCTCGCGCAGCTTCTCGATCACGGCGTCGAGGTGGTCGGCGCGGCCGTGGCGCAGCAGCACCTCGCCGCCGGTGGCGGCCACGGCGCAGAGGAAGGTGCCGGCCTCGATGCGGTCGGCCACCACGCGGTGGTTGCAGCCCTGGAGCTTCTCCACGCCCTGGATGCGGATGCGGCTGGTGCCGTGGCCTTCGATCTTCGCGCCCATCTCGATCAGCATCTCGGCCAGGTCGGTGATCTCGGGTTCCTGCGCGGCGTTCTCCAGCACGGTCTCGCCCTCGGCCAGCGCAGCGGCCATCAGGAAGTTCTCGGTGCCGGTGACGGTCACCATGTCGGTGGTAATGCGCGCGCCGTGCAGGCGCCGGCGACCGCCGCCGATGCTCGCCACCATGTAGCCGTGCTCGACGACGATCTCGGCGCCCATGGCCTGCAGGCCCTTGATGTGCTGGTCGACCGGGCGCGAGCCGATGGCGCAGCCGCCGGGCAGGGAGACCCGGGCCTTGCCGAAGCGGGCCAGCAGCGGCCCGAGCGCGAGCACCGAAGCTCGCATCGTCTTCACCAGCTCGTAGGGTGCCTCGGGCGTGTGCAGCGGGCCGGCGTCGAGGCGCACGGTGCCGTTGTCGTCGCGCTCGGCCGCCACGCCCATGTTGCGCAGCAGCTTGAGCATGGTCGAGACGTCGTTGAGCCGCGGCACGTTGTGCAGGGTGACCGGGCGGTCGCTCAAGAGCGCCGCGCACAGCTCCGGCAGGGCCGCGTTCTTCGCGCCGGAAATGAGCACTTCGCCGCGGAGCTGGCGCCCGCCGCGAATCAAGAGTTTGTCCATGAAAGATCCAGCGAGCGAACTAGGAGTTTTGAGCCGCCCATTCGGCGGGCGTGTAGGTCTTCATCGAGAGCGCATGCACTTCGTCCGTGTGCATTTTGGCACCGAGGGTGGCGTAGACGCGCTGGTGTCGCTGGATCGCGCGCTTGCCCTCGAACTCGGTGGACACGATGGTGGCATACCAGTGGCGGCCATCGCCCTCGAGCGTGATGTGCTCGCAGGGCAGGCCGGCCTGGATGATGGATTGCAGCTCTTCGGCAGTCATGTCGTGGAAGGGTTCAGCCCCGGATCTTGTAGCCGATGCGCAGCAGGTGGATGGCGATCGCGCTCACCACCAGCCAGGCGCCGCCGACGATGGCCAGGCTCACCCAGGGCGAGATGTCGCTGACCCCGAAGAAGCCATAGCGGAAGCCGTCGATCATGTAGAAGAAGGGGTTCAGGTGGCTCACCGTCTGCCAGAAGGCCGGCAGCGAATGGATGGAATAGAACACGCCCGAGAGGAAGGTCATGGGCATGATCAGGAAGTTCTGGAACACGGCCATCTGGTCGAACTTCTCGGCCCAGAGCCCGGCGATCAGGCCCAGCGTGCCGAGGATCGCGGCACCCAGAAAGGCGAAGACCACGATCCACAGCGGTGCGACGAAGCCGGGCACGGCGAAGAAGGCCGTCACCGCGAACACACCCAAGCCCACCACCAGCCCGCGCACCACGGAGGAACCGACGTAGGCCAGGAACCACCCCCAGTGCGACAGGGGCGTGAGCAGGATGAAGACCAGGTTGCCCATGATCTTGCTCTGGATGATCGAGGACGAACTGTTCGCGAAGGCGTTCTGCAGCACGCTCATCATCACCAGGCCGGGCACCAGGAAGGCGGTGTAGCTGACCGAGCCGTAGACGGTGACGCGGCCCTCCAGCACATGGCCGAAGACCATCAGGTAGAGCAGCGCGGTGAGCACCGGTGCGCCCACGGTCTGGAAGCCGACCTTCCAGAAGCGCAGCGTTTCCTTGTAGAGGAGTGCACGCCAGCCGAGTGCATGAACCATCATCGCGCGACCTCCAGGGGTGTCTGCTCACCCGCCATGAGGTCGATGAACACGTCCTCCAGATCAGCCTTGCGCATCTCCACGTCTTCCACGTCGAGACCGGCCTCGCGAATGGCGGCCAGCAACTGCTCGACCTCACGCGCGTTCTGCGCCGGCAACTGCACGATGCGCCCCGTGATTCGCGCATGCTGGGCCAGCTCCCAGGGCAGCATGCCGTCGGTCTTGAAGCGCAGCACGTTGCTGGCGGCCGAGCGCAGCAGCTCGCTGGTGCGGTCCAGCGCGATCACGCGGCCCTGCTTGAGCATCGCGATGCGGTTGCACAGCGCCTCGGCCTCTTCGAGGTAGTGCGTGGTCAGGAGCACGGTGCTGCCCTGCTTGTTGAGCTTGGCGACGAACTGCCACAGGGTCTGCCGCAGCTCGACGTCGACGCCGGCGGTGGGCTCGTCCAGCACGATGACCGGCGGCTTGTGCACCAGCGCCTGCGCCACCAGTACGCGCCGCTTCATGCCGCCGGAGAGCTGGCGCATGTTGGCGCCGGCCTTGTCGGCCAGGCCCAGGCTGCTCAGAAGTTCGTCGATCCAGTCGTCGTTGTTCTTGATGCCGAAGTAGCCCGACTGGATGCGCAACGATTCGCGCACGTTGAAGAAGGGATCGAAGACCAGCTCCTGCGGCACCACGCCGAGCGTCCGGCGTGCCTGCCCGTATTCGCGCTGGACGTCGAAGCCGTGGACGCTGATGGTGCCCGCGCTCGGCCTGGACAGGCCGGCCAGCATGCTGATCAGCGTGGTCTTGCCGGCGCCGTTGGGGCCCAGAAGACCGAAGAACTCGCCCTCCTCGATCTGGAACGTGACCCCGTCGACGGCACGCAGCCCGGGTTTTCCCTGGGCACGCTGTTGGCGCGAGGCAGGATAGGTCTTGGAGACCGATTGGAAGGAGATCGCAGGCATGGGAGCCCGCGATTTTAGGGCCCTGCCGTTTTTCCGCTTCCGGGCGCGATAAAGGCCCGCCGATCAGGGCGCAGCGGGAAGAAGCCCTGCCACGCCGTACAGCGACGCGAGTTCGCGCAGCCGCGGCGGCAGCCCCTTCACCGCGAAGCCGCGGCCCAGTGCGCTGGCTTCGCGCCGGCATTCGAGCAGCACCGCGAGAGCCGACGAATCGAACTGCGCGAGCGCGCTGGCATCGACCACCATGGACGAGGCGGCCTGCCCCGCGAGCCCCTGGCGCAGCATGAGCACGCAGGCCGGCGCTTCGTCATGCGTGAGCTTGGGCGGCAGGACCAGCATCGGGCTTCAGCTCTTGCCGTTGCGCTTGTTGCGCTCCGTCAGCGCAGCGATCAGGCCGTCGATGCCCTTGGCGTTGATCTCCTGCGCGAACTGGCTGCGGTAGGTATCGACCAGCCACACGCCCAGCACGTTGAGGTTGTAGATCTTCCAGCCGCCCGCTTCGCCGGGCGTCTTCTCGAGCCGGTAGTCGAGCTGCACCGGGTCGCCGCTGCCGCGGACTTCCGTGCGCACCAGCACTTCCTTGTCGTCAGGCGAGCCGCGGAAGGGACGCACGACCACGCTCTGGTCGCTGACCTGGTCGAGCGCGCCGGCATAGGTGCGCACCAGCAGCTTCTTGAACTCTTCCTGCAGGCGCTGCTGCTGCTCGGGAGTGGCCTGGCGCCATGCCGGACCGACGGCGGAGGCGGTCATGCGCTGGAAGTTGACGTTCGGCATGATCTTGGTGTCGACCAGGACCATGATCTTGCTGACGTCGCCGGCCTTGATCGACTTGTCGGCCTTAATGGTCTCGAGCACGTCGGTCGACAGCCGCTTGACCAGCGCGTCCGGCGTCTCGTCGGCGGCGTGGACCGGCCGCACGAAGGCGGCGGCGCCCGCGAGCAGCAGGCCGGCCAGCATCAGGCGTCCGACGGAGCGTCGTTGCAGGATCTGATTCATCGATGATTCCCTTGTTGAAAGTTTCGGATCTTTGCGACCCGTGGCGAATTGGAGCCGAGGCCTGTGAACGGCGTTCCCGCTCCCGTGCAAAGCGCGCAACGGGATGCAAGCGCCGGATGCATGGTCAATTGCCCTCGTTCGGCAGGTCCCCGTCATGCACCTCGTTCTTTCGGCGCTGCAGGTAGGCATCGCGCGTGAACGTGTACTTGTCGAGCGCCGCGTTGTCGAGCAGCTGGCTCGCACGCAGGAAGTTCGAGCGCGCGTCGATCACGCGAACAAAGTAGAGCGAGTTGCGCCACGGGACGTCGTGGATCTGGTTGAGCAGGTCGCCCTGCCGATCGACCGTCAGGGCAGCCGTGTCGCGCACAGTCGAGGAACCCAGCAGCGGCAGCACCAGGTACGGGCCGCTCGGTACGCCCCAGCGCCCCAGGGTCTGGCCGAAGTCTTCGGAGTGGCGGTCGATGCCGGCCTCGGTGGCGACATCCAGCAGCCCGCCGAGTCCGAAGACGGTGTTGACGTTCACGCGCATGAAGGTCTGGGCACTGTGCTCCAGCTTGAGCTGCAACACGCTGTTGGCAAAACTCCACACATCGGACAGGTTGCCGAAGAAGTTGTTGACCCCCGTGCGCACGAAGGAAGGCAAGGCCCGGCGATAGGCCGTTGCAGCCGGCACCAGCACGGCGTCGTCCACGACGTCGTTGAAACGCATGACCCCGCGGTTGAGGGGTTCGAACGGGTCGGCCGGATTGGCCTTGGGCCCGGAGGCGCAGCCGGTGGCCAGCGCCAGCGCCGCAATGGCGCCCAGGCCGCGCACGGCCGAGGCAGTGCCGCGCAGCGTGCGCGGCAGATCATGGGGGAATCGTGGTTTCATTTCTTGTTGCTGCTGCCCGATGGCGTGCTGCCGTCAGCCGCCTTGCTGTAGAGAAACTGTCCGATCAGGTTCTCCAGCACGACCGCCGACTGCGTCGCTGTGATGGTGTCACCGGCTTGAAGGGTCTTCTCCTCGGCGCCCGCCTCGATCCCGATGTACTGCTCGCCGAGCAAGCCGCTGGTCAGGATCTTGAGGGAGCTGTCCTTGGGGAAACTGTAACGGCTCTGCAACGCGAGCGTGACGCTGGCCTGGAAATTCTTGTCGTCGAACGTGATCGATTCGACACGGCCGACCACCACGCCCGCGCTCTTGACTGCGGTCTGCGGCTTGAGCCCGCCGATGTTGTCGAAGCGGGCGCTGACGGAGTAAGTCTTCTGGAAGTTCAAGCTCAGCAGATTGGCGGACTGCAGCGCGAGGAACAGCAGCGCTGCCGCGCCGATGAGCACGAACAGGCCGACCCAGACGTCATTCTTGGAACGTTGCATGGAGTGCCTTTGTTTTCTAGATACTGAACATCATGGCGGTGAGCAGGAAGTCGAGCCCCAGCACCGCGAGAGAGGCGACGACCACCGTGCGGGTGGTCGCACGCGAAACGCCCTCGGGTGTCGGCTGGGCCACGAAGCCCTGCAGCAGTGCGATGAAGGTGACGGTGAAGCCGAAGACGATGCTCTTGACCACGCCGTTGCCCACGTCGCGCCAGACATCGACGCCGCCCTGCATCTGGCCCCAGAAGGCGCCCGGGTCGACGCCCAGCATCAGCACGCCGACGACCCAGCCGCCGATCACGCCGACCGCGCTGAACACGGCCGCCAAGAGCGGCATGGTGATCACGCCGGCCCAGAAGCGCGGCGCCAGGATGCGCTGCACCGGGTCGACCGCCATCATCTCCATGGCGCTGAGCTGCTCGCCGGCTTTCATGAGGCCGATCTCCGCAGTCAGCGAGGTGCCCGCGCGGCCCGCGAAGAGCAGGGCCGAGACCACGGGGCCGAGCTCGCGCACCAGGCTCAGCGCCACCAGCAGGCCCAGCGCTTCGGAGGAGCCATAGCGCTGCAGCGTGTAATAGCCCTGCAGCCCGAGCACGAAGCCGACGAAGAGGCCGGAGACCGCGATGATGGCCAGCGAGTAGTTGCCGAGAAAGTGGATCTGGTCGCGCACCAGGCCGAAGCGGCGCAGGCTGCGCGCGCCGCGCAGCGTGAGGCGCAGGAACAGGCGCGCGCCCATGCCGAGATCGCTCAGCTTGGAGCGCGCGGCGAACCCCAGATCGGCAGGCCGATACCAGCTCATCCTCGTTCCCCATGCGCGTTGTTGCCGAAGTCCTGCTCCACCGGGACGCCCGGGTAGTGGAAATGCACCGGCCCGTCGGGCAGCGCATTGACGAACTGGTGGACCAGCGGATCGCCGCTCGCGCGCACCTCCTCGGGCCGGCCCTGTGCGGCGATGCCGCCGTTGGCCAGGATGATCACGTGGTCGGCAATGCGGAAGGTCTCTTCCAGATCGTGCGACACCACGACGCTGGTCAGTCCCAGCGTGTCGTTGAGCTGGCGGATCAGGCGCGCCGCAGTGCCCAACGAAATCGGGTCGAGGCCGGCGAAGGGCTCGTCGTACATGACCAGGTCGGGGTCGAGCGCGATCGCCCGGGCCAGCGCCACGCGTCGGGCCATGCCGCCGGAGACCTCGCTGGGCATCAGCTGGCGTGCGCCGCGCAGGCCGACGGCGTCGAGCTTCATGAGCACGATGTCGCGCACCAGCGCCTCGGACAACTGCGTGTGCTCGCGCAGCGGGAAAGCGACGTTGTCGAACACGCTCATGTCGGTGAACAGCGCACCGAACTGGAACAGCATGCCCATGCGGCGACGCGCGGCATAGAGTGCGTCGCTGCCCAGCTTGCCGATGTCCTGGCCGTCGAACAGCACCTCGCCGCGCTGCGCGCGCACCTGGCCGCCGACCAGGCGCAGCACGGTGGTCTTGCCGCCGCCGGAAGCACCCATGAGCGCCGTCACCTTGCCGCGGGGCACGGTGAAGGAGACGCCGTCGAGGATCGCCCGCTCGCCGTAGCCGAAGCGGACATCGCGAAATTCAACCAGTGAGGACTCGGGTGGGTTCATGGACAACAGAAAAGCCGGGGCGCCTGAGGCATCCCCGGCTCGCGGTAGCCATCCATGATAAATGAAGCACAGGATGTGCCCATCCACCGAAGTAAGGGGCTAATCTCCGCCTAATTCAGCGCACTCAACGAGGCAGGTCGCTGTAGCCCATGAGAAACTCGTCGACCGCGCGCGCTGCCTGGCGGCCTTCGCGGATTGCCCACACCACCAGCGACTGGCCGCGGCGGATGTCGCCGGCGGCGAACACCTTGGGCACGTTGGTCGCATAACCACCGACGAAGTCGAGGCTGGCCTTGGCGTTGCCGCGGGCGTCCTTCTCGACCCCAAAGGCATCCAGCACGCCGGCGACGGGGCTCACGAAGCCCATGGCCAGCAGCACCAGGTCGGCCTTCAGCACCGTCTCGGAGCCGGGGACCTCGACCATCTTGCCGTCCTTCCACTCGACGCGCACGGTCTTGAGGCCGGTGACCTTGCCCTTCTCGCCGATGAATTCCTTGGTGGAGATCGCGAACTCGCGCTCGCAGCCCTCTTCGTGGCTGGAACTGGTGCGCAGCTTGTAGGGCCAGTAGGGCCAGGTCATCGGCCGGTTTTCTTCTTCCGGCGGCTGCGGCATCAGCTCGAACTGGGTGACGCTGGCGGCGCCATGGCGGTTGCTGGTGCCCACACAGTCGGAGCCGGTATCGCCGCCGCCGATCACGATCACGTGCTTGCCATCCGCGCGGATCTGGCCCTTGACCTTGTCGCCTGCGTTGATCTTGTTCTGCTGCGGCAGGAATTCCATCGCGAAATGGATGCCGTCGAGATCGCGCCCCGGCACCGGGAGGTCGCGCGACTGCTCGGCGCCGCCGGTGAGCACTACGGCGTCGAATTCCTTGTCGAGCTGCTCGGGCGTCACCGTCTCCTTGGCCCAGTTGGTGACCTTGGAGCCCTTGCCCAGCGGGTCCTTGGCGGCGCCGACCACCACGCCGGTGCGGAACACCACGCCCTCGGCCTTCATCTGCTCGACGCGGCGGTCGATGTGCGTCTTCTCCATCTTGAAGTCGGGGATGCCGTAGCGCAGCAGGCCGCCGATACGGTCGTTCTTCTCGAACAGGGTGACGTCGTGGCCGACGCGGGCGAGCTGCTGCGCGGCCGCCATGCCGGCCGGGCCGGAGCCCACCACCGCGACTTTCTTGCCGGTCTTGTGCTTGGCCGGACGCGGCACGACCCACTCTTCCTGCCAGGCGCGGTTGACGATCGCGTGCTCGATGGACTTGATGCCGACCGGATCGTCGTTCACGTTGAGCACGCATGCTGCTTCGCAGGGCGCGGGGCAGATGCGGCCGGTGAACTCGGGGAAGTTGTTGGTCGAGTCCAGCACCGCGAAGGCGCTCTGCCAGTCGTTGCGGTAGACCAGGTCGTTGAAGTCCGGAATGATGTTGTTGACCGGACAGCCGCTATTGCAGAAGGGCGTGCCGCAGTCCATGCAGCGCGCGCCTTGCACCTTGGCCTGCTGCGCATCGAGGCCGATGACGAATTCCTTGTGATGCTTGACGCGCTCCTCGACGGGCTTGTAGCCCTCCTCGATGCGCTCATGCTCCATGAAGCCGGTGATCTTTCCCATCGTGATGTCCTGGTTCTTTTCTTCGTTCAAGCGGCGCTCAGGCCGCCACCGCCGGCTTCGTCATCGCGTGCGGCTCGAGGCCCACGTGCGCGTTGTTGCCGCTGCTGGTGAGCTCGACCTTGCGGTCGTGGATCTCGGCCAGCGCGCGCTTGTACTCGTTCGGGAAGACCTTGACGAAGCGCGTGCGCGCCACGGCCCAGGTGTCGAGCAGCTCGCGCGCGCGCTTGCTGCCGGTCCAGCGGTGGTGGTCTTCCAGCAGCTTTTTGAGCCTGGCCTCGTCGGTCTCGCCCTCGTGCCAGATCTTGCGATGCACGCTGGCGGTCTGCTCGGCCGAGGTCAGCACCTTGTCGAGCGAAACCATCGCCAGGTTGCAGCGCGAGGCGAACTGGCCGTCCTCGTCGTAGACGAAGGCGACGCCGCCGCTCATGCCGGCCGCGAAGTTGCGCCCGGTCTTGCCCAGCACCACCACCGTGCCGCCGGTCATGTACTCGCAGCCATGATCGCCCGTGCCTTCGACCACGGCGGTGGCGCCCGACAGGCGCACCGCGAAGCGCTCGCCCGCGACGCCGCTCAGGAAGGCCTCGCCGGTGGTCGCGCCGTAGAGCGCGGTGTTGCCGACGATGGTGTTGCGCGTGGCCTCGCCGCGGAAGTCCAGGCTGGGGCGCACCACCACGCGGCCGCCCGAGAGGCCCTTGCCGGTGTAGTCGTTGGCGTCGCCGATCAGGTAGAGCGTGATGCCGCGCGCCAGGAAGGCACCGAAGGACTGGCCGCCCGTGCCCTCGAGCTGGATGCGGATCGAATCGTCGGGCAGGCCCTGCGGATGCACCTTGGTCAGCGCGCCCGAGAGCATGGCGCCCACCGAGCGGTTGACGTTGCGCGCCACCTCGATGAACTGCACCTTCTCGCCCTTCTCGATGGCCGGACGCGACTTCTCGATGAGCTTGTTGTCCAGGCTCTTCGCGAGGCCGTGGTCCTGCGCCTCGACGTGGAAGCGCGGCACCTCGGCCGGCACGTTGGGCTGCGCGAACAGGCGGCTGAAGTCCAGGCCACGGGCTTTCCAGTGCTCGATGCCCTTGCGGGTGTCGAGCAGGTCGGCGCGGCCGATCAGGTCGTCGAACTTGCGGATGCCCAGCTGCGCCATGATCTGGCGCACTTCTTCCGCGACGAAGAAGAAGTAGTTCACCACGTGCTCGGGCCTGCCCGAGAACTTCTTGCGCAGCACCGGATCCTGCGTTGCGACGCCGACCGGGCAGGTGTTGAGGTGGCACTTGCGCATCATGATGCAGCCCTCGACCACCAGCGGCGCGGTCGCGAAGCCGAACTCGTCGGCGCCCAGCAGCGCGCCGATGGCGACGTCGCGGCCGGTCTTCATCTGGCCGTCGGCCTGCACGCGGATGCGGCCGCGCAGGCGGTTGAGCACCAGGGTCTGCTGGGTCTCGGCCAGGCCGATTTCCCACGGGCTGCCCGCATGCTTGATCGATGACCAGGGCGAGGCGCCGGTCCCGCCGTCATGGCCGGCGATCACGACGTGGTCGCTCTTGCACTTGGCGACGCCCGCCGCGATGGTGCCCACGCCGACCTCGCTCACCAGCTTGACGCTGACGCTGGCATGCGGCGCGACGTTCTTCAGGTCGTGGATCAGCTGCGCCAGGTCTTCGATGGAGTAGATGTCGTGGTGCGGCGGGGGCGAGATCAGGCCCACGCCGGGCACCGAGTAGCGCAGCTGGCCGATGTAGTTGGAGACCTTGCCGCCGGGCAGCTGGCCGCCTTCGCCAGGCTTGGCGCCCTGCGCCATCTTGATCTGCAGCTGGTCGGCCGAAGAGAGGTACTCGGCCGTGACGCCGAAGCGGCCGGAGGCCACCTGCTTGATCTTCGAGCGCAGGGAGTCGCCGTCTTCCAGCGGCAGGTCGACCTCGACGTTGGCCTCGCCGATTACGCTCTTGAGCGTGTCGCCCTGCTTGATGGGGATGCCCTTGAGCTCGTTGCGGTAGCGCGCCGGGTCCTCGCCGCCCTCACCGGTGTTGCTCTTGCCGCCGATGCGGTTCATCGCCACCGCCAGCGTCGAGTGCGCCTCGGTGCTGATCGAGCCCAGCGACATGGCGCCGGTGGCGAAGCGCTTGACGATCTCGCTTGCGGGTTCGACCTCGTCCACGGAAATCGCCTTGGCCGGGTCGATGCGGAACTCGAACAGCCCGCGCAGCGTGAGGTGGCGCCGGTTCTGGTCGTTGATGAGCTGCGCGTATTCCTTGTAGGTGTTGAAGTTGTTGGCGCGCGTGCTGTGCTGCAGCTTGGCGATGGCGTCCGGCGTCCACATGTGCTCCTCGCCGCGGGTGCGCCAGGCGTATTCGCCGCCGGCATCCAGCATGTGGGCGAGCACCGGGTCGTCGCCGAAGGCCGCCTTGTGCATGCGGATGGCTTCCTGCGCGATCTCGAACACGCCGATGCCCTCGACGCGGCTGGCGGTTCCGGTGAAGTACTTGCCCACGGTGTCGCTGTTGAGGCCGATGGCCTCGAAGAGCTGGGCGCCGCAGTAGCTCATGTAGGTGCTGACACCCATCTTCGACATGATCTTGGACAGACCCTTGCCGATCGCCTTGACGTAGTTGTAGATCGCCTTTTCGGCGCCGAGGTCGCCGGACAGGTCCTCGTGCATCGCGGCCAGCGTTTCCATCGCGAGGTACGGATGGACCGCCTCGGCGCCGTAGCCGGCGAGCACGCCGAAGTGATGCACCTCGCGCGCCGAACCGGTCTCGACCACCAGGCCGGCGGTGGTGCGCAGGCCCTCGCGCACCAGGTACTGGTGGATGGCCGAGAGCGCGAGCAGCGCGGGGATGGCGATCTGCGTGGCGCTGACCGCGCGGTCGCTCACGATCAGGATGTTGTGGCCGCCCTTGATCGCATCGACCGCCTCGGCGCACAGCGAGGCGAGCTTGGCTTCCACGCCCTCCTCGCCCCAGGCGAGCGGGTAGGTGATGTCCAGCGTGTAGCTCTTGAACTTGCCCTGCGTGTAGGTGCCGATGTCGCGCAGCTTCGCCATATCGGCGAAGTCGAGGATGGGCTGGCTCACCTCCAGCCGCATCGGCGGGTTGACCTGGTTGATGTCCAGCAGGTTCGGCTTCGGGCCGATGAAGGACACGAGCGACATCACGATCGCCTCGCGGATCGGGTCGATGGGCGGGTTCGTGACCTGCGCGAACAGCTGCTTGAAGTAGTTGTAGAGCGGCTTGTTCTTGTTGGACAGCACGGCCAGCGGGCTGTCGTTGCCCATGGAGCCGATGCCCTCCTCGCCGGCGGCGGCCATCGGGCTCATCAGGAACTTGATGTCTTCCTGCGTGTAGCCGAAGGCCTGCTGGCGGTCGAGCAGCGCGACCTGGCTCAGCGGCGGCTGCACGGCCTCGGCCTCGACGCTGTCGAGCTTGATGCGCAGGTTCTCGATCCACTGCTTGTAGGGCTTGCTGTTGGCGAGGGTGGCCTTGACCTCCTCGTCGTCGATCATGCGGCCCTGCTCCAGGTCGATGAGGAACATCTTGCCGGGCTGCAGGCGCCACTTGCGAACGATCTTCTGCTCGGGCACCGGCAGCACGCCGGACTCGGAGGCCATGATGACCAGGTCGTCGTCGGTCACGCAGTAGCGCGAGGGGCGCAGGCCGTTGCGGTCGAGCGTGGCGCCGATCTGGCGGCCGTCGGTGAAGACGATCGAGGCCGGGCCGTCCCAGGGCTCCAGCATGGCCGCGTGGTATTCGTAGAAGGCGCGGCGGCGCGGGTCCATGGTCGCGTGCTGCTCCCAGGGCTCGGGGATCATCATCATCACGGCCTGGCTGATCGGGTAGCCGGCCATGGTGAGCAGTTCGAGGCAGTTGTCGAAGGTGGCGGTGTCCGACTGGTCGGCGAAGCTGATCGGGTAGAGCTTCTGCAGGTCGGTGCCCAGCACCGGCGAGGACATCACGCCCTCGCGCGCCTTCATCCAGTTGTAGTTGCCCTTGACGGTGTTGATCTCGCCGTTGTGGGCGACGTAGCGGTACGGGTGGGCCAGCGGCCACTCGGGGAAGGTGTTGGTCGAGAAGCGCTGGTGCACCAGGCCCAGGGCCGAGATGCAGCGCTTGTCCTGGAGGTCGAGGTAGTAGGTGCCGACCTGGTCGGCCAGCAGCAGGCCCTTGTAGACCACCGTGCGGCTCGACATGCTGGGGACGTAGTACTCCTTGCTGTGCTTGAGCTTTAGGCGCTGGATGGCGGCACTGGCGGTCTTGCGGATCACGTAGAGCTTGCGCTCCAGGGCGTCCTGCACGATGACGTCGTTGCCGCGGCCGATGAAGATCTGGCGCAGCAGCGGCTCCTTCTTGCGCACGGCCGGCGACATCGGCATCTCGCGGTTGACCGGGACGTCGCGCCAGCCCAGCAGCACCTGGCCTTCGGCCTTGACGGCGCGCTCCAGTTCCTGCTCGCAGGCTTCGCGCGAGGCGTGCTCCTTGGGCAGGAAGACCATGCCGACGCCGTATTCGCCGGGCGGCGGGAGCGCGACGCCCTGTTTGGCCATCTCATCGCGGTAAAGGACGTCGGGCAGCTGGATCAGGATGCCGGCCCCGTCGCCCATCAGCTTGTCAGCGCCCACTGCGCCGCGATGGTCGAGATTCTCGAGAATCTTCAAGCCCTGGAGGACGATCGAATGGCTCTTCTCGCCCTTGATGTGGGCCACGAAGCCGACACCGCACGAATCGTGCTCGTCGGCGGCGGAATAAAGACCGTGTTGTTGGAGATGCTCGATCTCGGCAGCCGTCGTCATGGGCGCGCTCCTTCAGTTTTTCGCAGGGAGGGGAAGGATATTGCGTTGCACAAATAATGCCAAGTGTTTTATTTGGGGTCAGATTCTCATTAAATCTTGAGTCTTTGGCTCGGATAAAAAATAGGGACATATTAAAAATGCCGCAGAGGCGCCATCCTTTCATACACCGTGAGCGCAGCTGTTCTGTCAGCCTCGGTCGGAGGGAGGACGCCCGGGCCGCGCCTTCAGGACCCGTCGCGACGTGTTCTTCTGCAGCGCCTCGAGGAAGTCCCGATCGCCCGCCGCCCATCCGTGCAGCGTGGCCTCGGTGAGCAGGGTCTGATCGGCACCTGCCACGCCGCCACGCACCATCTCGGCGTAGGCGGCCTCGCGGGCGAAGGGCGTGTTGCCCAGCGACCAGTAGAGCGGGTGCGGCGTCAAGAGCTTGTCGTGCCGCAGCCCGGCGTAGTGCGCATGGCTGGACCAGGGATAGTCGCGGGCCTCGGCGACCATGCCGGCGCGCACCGGGTTGAGGTCGATGTAGGCCATGCAGGTCAGCAGGTAGCGCTCGGTCTGGATCAGCGTGGACTTGTAGCGGCCTTCCCACAGGGTGCCGGTGCGCCCGTGCCGGTCGTTGAAGTAGCGCACGTAGCGCCGGCCCACGGCCTGCATCCACAACGGGAGCCCGTCCGCGCTCGCCGGCGTGGCAAGCAGGTGGTAGTGGTTGTCCATCAGCACGTAGGCATGCAGCGCGATGCCGAAGCGCGCCGCGTTCTCGCCCAGCAGCGCCAGCACCATCTCGCGGTCGACGTTGTCGACGAAGATGGCCTGGCGGTTGTTGCCGCGCTGTATCACGTGGTGCGGCTGCTCGGCCAGCGTGAGACGTGGAAGGCGGGCCATGGCGAGGATCAGCCCGGGCGGAAGCGCGTCTCCAGCAGCGCCTCCAGCCCGAACTGGGCGAGCAGTTCCTGGAGCCGGGCCGCGGCGCTGGCTTTGCGCTGGCCGGTACGGCGCGCAATGATCAGCTCGTTCTTCAAACTGTGCTCCCAACCCACCAGCTCGGTGACAGTGACCTGGTAACCGTTGGCCTCCAGATAGAGGCAGCGCAGGACGTTGGTGAGCTGGCTGCCGATCTCGCGCGTGTGCAGGGGATGGCGCCAGAGTTCGGCCAGGGGCGTGCGCGAGAGCGACAGCGCCTTGGTCTGGCGCAGGCAGGCCGCGACCTCGGCCTGGCAACAGGGCACCAGCACCATGAAGCGTGCCTGCTTCGCGAGTCCGAATGCGATGGCGTCGTCGGTGGCGGTGTCGCAGGCATGCAACGCGGTCACCACGTCGACCTGGGCCGGCAGCTCTGCCGCGTCGGCGGATTCGGCCGCGCTGATATTGAGGAAGACCATGCGGTCGAAGCCCAGCCGCCTCGCCAGCGCGCGCGATTTGTCGACCAGGTCGGCCCGCGTTTCGATGCCGTACACCCGCCCCCCGCCGCGCGGGCCGAAGAACAGGTCGTAGAGGATGAAGCCGAGATAGGACTTGCCGGCGCCGTGGTCGGCCAGGCTGGCGTGCGCGCCCTCCTCCGGCAGCTCGAGCAGCAGCTTCTCGATGAACTGGAACAGGTGGTAGACCTGCTTGAGCTTGCGGCGCGAGTCCTGGTTGAGCCGCCCTTCGCGCGTGAGGATGTGCAGTTCCTTCAGCAGCTCCATCGACTGGCCCGGGCGCAGGACCTCCTGCAGTTCGGCTTCGGCCTTCGAGGCCTTGGCGACGGCCTTTCCGTTCATCGCGGCGCTCCGCCCGGCCCGACGTCCAGGGCCGACCAGCCCTCGGCGCCGAGCTGCTGCAGGATCTGCATGTTGCGCCCGAAGATGGCCTGCGCATCGGGAAAGGCCTCGACGGCGCGGCTCACGCTGTCCTCGCGCAACAGGTGCAACGTCGGGTAGGGGGCGCGATTGGTCGCATTCGTGATGTCTTCGGGCTCGGTTCCGGCGAACTGGAAACGCGGATGGAAGCTGGCCAGCTGGAACTCGCCCTCGAAGCCCGCACGCGCCAGGCGGCGCTCGGCACGGGCGGTGAAATCGTTGAAGTCCAGGAAGTCGGCCAAGGTGTTGGGTGCGATCAGGAGGGTGGTGTCGCGCTCGGAAGCGCCGCAGGCCGCCAGCGCGCGCGCCTCGTCGAGCAGGGCGTCGATCAAGCCGCCCTGCTCGTCCTGCAGGTACAGCGCATAGTGGATCTGGCCTCGCGCATGCACGGCCTTGGCGAAGGGGCAGAGGTTGAGGCCGATCACGGCACGCTCGATCCAGCGCTGCGTGTCCGCCCGTGCTTGCTCGGCAGTGATGAGAGGATGGTTGTTCATGTCGCGGTGCCCGTACGGGATCTTGCGGGCGCCACGCGCGCCGCCAGCGCCAGGCCCGCCATGGAGCAGGCGAGGGTCACGACCCAGGTCCATTGCCAGCCCCCGGCCCGATGGGCAATCCAGGCGACCACCGGCGGGGCGATGAACTGGCCGAGCGAGGAGGCCTGCTGCATCATCCCCACGGTCGTCGAGACCGTCGAGGGACCTGGCGCAAGCCGGATGGAAAGCATGAAGAGCGTCGCCGGAATCATTCCGCCGGCCAGCGAGAACAGGCACACGGCGAGGTAACGCAGCGCGGGCGGCAGGCTCGCGGCGCTCCCGGCCGGGCCGATCTGGGCAAAGGCCGCGACGCTGCCCAGCGCCATCGCGACGAAACCCCAGCGCAGCAGGCGCTCGGGCGCGACGCCGTGCTGCAGGAAGCGGCCGCCGCTGACGTTGCCGACGATGTTCATCGCGGCGGCGAGCGCGGTCAACGCCGCGTTCCAGGCGGCCGGCACGCCGGCGTCGGCATAGATCGCGGGCAGAAAACCGATCACGGCCATCCATTGCGAGGAATAGACGGCGAAGGCCGATGCCAGTGTCCAGGGGCCGCTGGAGCGGGCCGTATCGAACAAGCGCGCCGACCAGCGCGAAGACGAAGGCGTTCCCGGCGCGACGGGTGGCCGCCTGTCCGCCGGCACGACGAGCAGCACCCACAGCGCCACGGCAGCCGAGACCAGGGACAACACCCACCACCAGCCCGGCCAACCGCCCCAGGCGATCAAGGCCGGACCGAGCAGGAGCGCCAGCGCCACGCCCAAGGGCATGTAGGCGCCCCAGAGGCCGAGGGCCTTCTTCTCTGCGCTCGGCGGCGCGAGCGAGCGGATCAGCCCGGGCCCGGGCATCACCGCCAGCAGGAAGCCCAGGCCTTCGAGCGCGCGCAGGGCGAACAGCCAGCGAACGGCGCTGGGGCCGGCATCGGCCGTGCTCCCGACGAGGCCGCCGAGCACGCTCGCAACGGTCACCACGGTCAGGCCTGTCAGCATGCTGCGCCGCAAGCCGATGGCGTCGGCCATCAGGCCGAACACGATGCCCAGGCACATGCCCGCGACCTGCACCAGCGACAGCAGGAATCCCGCTTCGACCAGGTCGATGCCCAGCGTCGCCTGCAGCGCCGGCACTGCCGGCGGCAGCTTGCCCAGGTGCAGGGCCGCGGCCACGCCGGCCAGCACCACGGCCAGCGCGGCGGCGGGGATGCGTGCATGCGAAGACATGGCGCTCATTCGCTCCACGGCCGTCCCGTGATGCGTTCGTGCTCGCGGATCGCGAAGCGGTCCGTCATGCCGGCGATGTAGTCGGCCACCGCGCGATGTCGATCGTCGCGTTGCGCATAGGACGCCGGCATCTGCTGCGCATCGTCGATGTAGGCCGCGAACAGCTCGCGCACCACATCCTTCGCCCGGCTCGTGGTTTGCATGACGCGCGGATGCCGATAGAGGTTGCTGAAGAGAAACTGCTTCAGCTCGGTGGACTGGGCGCGCATGGTCTCGCTGAAGAGCACCAGTGGCGCGGCACGGCGCACCGCGTCCGCATCGGCGGGCGCCGTCGCCTCGAGCGCGCTGTGCGTGGCGTCGATCACGTCGTAAACCTGAGCGCTCAGCATGCGGCGGATGGCTTCGTAGAGCACGCGCCGGCCCTGCAGCTGCGGATGCTCGTCGAGCGTCTCGCGCAGGTAGCGGCTGAACAGCGCGACCTCGCCCAGCCGTTCGAGGCCGATGAGCCCCGAGCGCACGCCGTCGTCGATGTCATGCGCGTTGTAGGCGATCTCATCGGCGAGGTTGCACAGCTGTGCCTCGAGACTCGGCTGCGTGCGATCGCGGAAACGCCGCCCTACCCCGCCCGGCTCGGCTGTCTCCAGGCGCTCGGCATTGGCGCGCGAGCAATGCTTGAGGATGCCCTCGCGCGTCTCGAAGCTCAGGTTGAGCCCGTCGTACTGTGGATAGCGATGCTCGAGCGCATCCACCACCCGCAGGCTCTGCAGGTTGTGCTCGAAGCCGCCGTGTTCCGCCATGCAGGCATCCAGCGCGTCCTGCCCCGCATGGCCGAAGGGCGTGTGGCCCAGGTCGTGCGCCAGTGCAATGGCTTCCACCAGGTCCTCGTTGAGGCGCAACGAGCGCGCAATGGAGCGGCCGAGCTGGGCGACCTCGAGGGAATGCGTGAGGCGGGTGCGGAACAGATCGCCCTCGTGGTTGAGGAAAACCTGGGTCTTGTAGACCAGTCGCCGGAAGGCCGTGGAATGAACGATGCGGTCGCGGTCTCGCTGGAAGGCGTCGCGCGTGGGGGCCGGCGTCTCGGCATGGCGCCGGCCGCGGGACTGCGCCGGATGGCTGGCGTAGCGTGCCAGGCTCATCGCCCTGCTGCCCGATTCAGTCCGCACAGCACTGCGCCAGCACCTCGCGCACCACGGCGTCAGGGGCGCTGCGCATGACGGCCGAGCCGGGCTTGTCGATCACCACGAAGCGGATCTCGCCGGCTTCCGATTTCTTGTCGATGCGCATCAGCTCTAGGTAGCGCTCGGCGCCGAGCGCGGGGGCGGTCACCGGCAGGCCCGCCCGCTCGACCAGCGCCGACAGCCGCTGGACAAAGGCCGCATCGACGCCGCCGAGGCGTTGCGACAGATGGGCAGCCAGGATCATGCCGCATCCGACCGCTTCGCCGTGCAGCCAGCGGCCGTAGCCCATGCCGGCCTCGATGGCATGGCCGAAGGTGTGGCCGAAGTTCAGGATCGCCCGCAAGCCGGTCTCGCGCTCGTCCTGCCCTACGACCGCGGCCTTGATCTCGCAGCTGCGCCGGACCGCATGCGCCAGCGCCGCCGGGTCTCGGCCCACCAGCGCTTCGATGTTCGCCTCGATCCAGTCGAAGAAAGCCATGTCGTAGATCGGGCCGTACTTGATGATTTCGGCCAGGCCCGCGCTGAGCTCGCGCGGCGGCAGCGTGGCCAGCGTGGAGAGGTCGCACAGCACGAGGCGCGGCTGGTAGAAGGCGCCGATCATGTTCTTGCCGAGCGGATGGTTGATCGCCGTCTTGCCGCCCACGGACGAATCGACCTGCGCGAGCAGCGTGGTGGGCACCTGGACGAAGGGCACGCCGCGCATGTAGCTGGCTGCGGCGAATCCGGTCATGTCGCCCACCACCCCGCCACCGAGGGCGAAGAGCACCGTCTTGCGGTCACAGCCATGACTCAGCAAGGCGTCGAAGATCAGGTTCAGCGTCGGCCAGTCCTTGTGCGTCTCGCCGTCGGGCAGTTCCAGCAGATGCACGGCCCGGAAGCGGCCGGCCAGCGTCCGGCGCAGGGCTTCGCCATAGAGCGGCGCCACGGTGGTGTTGGTGACGATCAGGGCCGTGGCGGCTGCGGGCACGGCATCGAAATGAGTTGAGTCGCCGAGCAGGTCGCTGCCAATCAGGATCGGATAGCTGCGCTCGCCGAGCTGGATCTCGACGCATTCGGGGGAGGCGGACACTCGCATGGCTCCGAGTTTAGGCGCACGGCGCCCAGACCCCGGCTCAGCCCGGCGGATCGCTTTGGGAGCCGGGGGGTATGAGGCCGGCCAGCTCCAGCTGCATCACGATGATGTTCACCAGCATCGCGACCGAAGGCCGGCCGGTCTCGACCACGTCGTGGGCGGCCTCGCGGTAAAGCGGATCGCGGGCGCTGTAGAGCTCGTGCAGGCGGCCCAGCGGATCGGCCACCTGCAGCAGCGGCCGCTTGACATCGTGGCGAAGGCGCCTGAACAGGTCCTCGGGCGAGGAGCGCAGGTAAATCACGTGGAAGTTCGTATGCAGCTGGACCCGATTGGCCTCGCGCAGCACGGAACCGCCACCGGTCGACACGATGCCCTGGGCCGACGCCGCGAGCTCGGTGATCACGGTCTGCTCGAGGTCGCGGAAGCTCTGCTCTCCCTCGCGCTCGAAGTAGTCGCGGATGGAACAGCCAATGCGCCGCTCGATCAGGTCATCGCTGTCGATGAAGGGGAGCTGGAGCCGTTGGGCCAGGCGCCGGCCCACCGCGGATTTTCCGGCGCCGGGCAGACCGACGAGTGCGACCGCCACGCGGTGCTGCGAACGCCCGCGCGCTTCAGCGCGCGGCGTTACGGTCGGTAATCATCTTCGGGGTGATAAAGACGAGCATTTCGGTCTTGTTGGCAACGCGATTGCGTGTGCGGAACAGCGCCCCGACATAGGGCACTTCACCCAGCACCGGCACGCGCGATTCGTCGCTGGTTTCGGTGAGCTCGAAGATACCACCGATAACCACGGTTCCGCCGTTCTCGACCAGCACCTCGGTCTGCACGTGCTTGGTGTTGATAGCGAAGCCCGCGGTCGTCGCCTGGCCGACCGTGTCCTTGTTGACGTCCAGTGTCAGGATGATGTTGCCCTCGGGCGTGATCTGCGGCGTGACTTCGAGCTTGAGGTTGGCCTTGCGGAAGGCGATCGAGGTGGCACCGCTGGAGGTGGCGACCTGGTAGGGCAGTTCCGTACCCTGCTCGATCAGCGCCTTGGTCTGGTCGGCCGTCACCACGCGGGGGCTGGACACCACCTTGCCCTTGCCGTCGGCTTCGAGGGCCGAGATTTCCAGATTCAGCATGCGCGAGAAGCTGGAGTTGAAGAGCGAGATGGCGAAGGTTCCCGGCGCGTTGCCGTTGCCGGACACGCCGGTCGAGGGCAGGTTCACGAAATTCGAGTTCGTGAAGGTGGTGAGCGCGCTGGCCGGGGTGGTCGCGGTGGCCGCCGTCACGACGGGGATCGCACCGATGTTGCCGAACACCGGGCGGCCGTTGTTGGAGCCCACCGAGCCGCCGGCGAGGCCGCCGCCCAAACGGACGCCCAGGTTTTTGCCGAAGGTGTCCGAAGCCTCGACGATGCGCGCCTCGATCAGGACCTGACGCACCGGCACGTCGAGTTTCTGGATCAGCTCGGCGACCTGCTGGAGGCGGGAGGGGATGTCCGACACGAAGAGCTGGTTGGTGCGCGATTCGGCGATCACGCTGCCGCGCGGGCTCAGGATGCGGGTGGTGGTGCCGGAGCCGCCGCCGCTGGCCTGGCCGGTGCCCGTGAGGCCCTGCGCGATCGTGACCGCCTTGGTGTAGTTCAGCTGGAAAGACTGGGTGCGCAGCGGCTCCAGGTTCTGGATCGCGGCTTGCGCCTCGAACTCGAGCTTTTCCTTGGCGTTGATCTCGTCCTTGGGCGCGATCCACAGCACGCTGCCGTTCTTGCGCATGCCCAGGTTCTTCGCCTGCATGATGATGTCCAGGGCCTGGTCCCAAGGCACGTCCTTCAGGCGAAGGGTCAGCGCGCCGGTCACCGAATCCGAGGTCACGATGTTGAAGTTGGTGAAATCGGCGATCACCTGCAGCAGGGAGCGGATCTCGATGTTCTGGAAGTTCAGCGACAGCTTCTCGCCGGTGTAGCCCACGCCTTGGGTCAGCTTGGTCGGGTCGACCTTGCGCTGGCGCACCTCGACCACGAACTGGTTCTCGCTCTGGTAGGCGCTGTGCTCCCAGTCGCCCTTGGGCTCGATGGTCATGCGCACGCGGTCGCCGGCCTGCTGGGTCGTCACGGTCTGCACGGGGGTGCCGAAGTCCGAGACGTCGAGGCGGCGGCGCAGGCCTTCGGGCAAGGTCGACTTGGTGAATTCCACCACCAGGTTGCGGCCTTGCTGACGGATGTCGACGCCCACCTGGTTGTTGGCTAGGTCGACCACCACACGGCCGGTGTTGTCCGAACCCAGGCGGAAATCGACGTCGCGCAGCGGCAGGGTGTCGCGGTTGCGGTTCTCGGCGAAAGCCTGCGGGGTCGAGGCGACCAGCGCGGCACCGGGAACTGGCTCCAGCGACACCAGGAGCGACTTGCCCTGGATCTCGGCCTTGTACGCCGTGGCCTGCTTGAGGTTCAGCACCAGGCGCGTACGCTCACCGGCCTGCACCACATTGATGGAGCGAAGGTTGCCCTGGTTGACGTCGATCGCCGAGCGGCCGATGGCATTCGTCACGCCCGGGAAGTCGAGCGCGATGCGCGCCGGCGTCTGGATGGCGAAGCCCGTGGGCGCCGCGGCCAGCGGTTGACTCAGGTCGATCCGGATGACTTCGGCGCCCGATTGCATCGAGGTGGTGACCGACTCGATCGCGTTCTGCGCATGTGCCGCCGCGACCGCGCCGAGCGCGAGCAGGCTGACACCGACCACGCGCAGCCACTGCGCGAACCTTGAATTCTTGGGTTTCATTTCGACCTCTCTTGCAACTGCAGCGTCGCCACGCGTTCGATCCATTCACCGGCGGCGTCCTGCACGATTTCACGCAAGCCGAGTTCGGTTTCGCTGATACGGGTGATGCGCCCGTAGTTGAGTCCCAGATAGTTCCCCACCCGAACCTGGTAGAGAAGCTTGTCGACGGTGACCAGGGCCACCGGCTGTCCATTGCGGTTCATGCTGCCCACCATGGCCATCGAATCGAGCGGGAAAGCCTCCAGCGCTTCCTTGCGGCGTGCCAGCTCCGGCGCGATGAGGCCCGAAGTGCTCGGCTGGGCCGAATCACGGCGCAGGGCCTGCGTGAGCTTCTGCATGTTGAAGGGCTCGAACGCGTTGCCTTCGGTGTAGGCCTGGGGCGTGAACTTCTTGGGCTCCGTGATGGGCGGCACGGTGGGGCGCACCTGCGCCCGCTGCTCGGCCATCCACTGCTGAAGTTCATCCTGTTCAGAGCCGATGCAGCCGCTCAGGCCGACGGCCGCTGCACCGATGCACAGCACAAAGGCAAGCCTGCTCATTTCTTTTGTGCTCCCGCCGCGGCGCGCTTCTGCGCCGCCTGCTCTTCCTCGTCCAGATAGCGGAAGGTCCGCGCCGTGGCGTCCATCGTCAGGACGCCGTCTTTACCGGGCGTGACGGCCAGGTTGTTCAAAGTCACGATGCGCGAGAGATTGGCGACGTCTGCGGCGAAGGCACCCATGTCGTGGTAGCGCCCTGTGACGCGCACGGCGATCGGCAGCTCCGCGTAGTAGTCCTTCACGACGATCTGCCCCGGACGGAACAGCTCGAACTGCAGACTGCGGCCGAGGCCGGCCTGGTTGATGTCGGAGAGCAAGGCATCCATCTCGGCCTTGCTCGGCAGTTGCTTTTCGAGCAGCGTCACGTACTGCTGCACCTGCTCGCGCTGCTTCTTGAGCAGCTCGAGATTGGCGGCCTGCCCCACCTTCTTCTGGTAGTCGGCCCGGAGCGTGATTTCCTTGGCCCGCTCGGCCTCGAGCTCATCGTTCGAATTGGTGAGCCAGACGAACCAAAGGGCCACCAGGACCAGAGCAGTGACCACCACGCACAGCGCGTAGCGCGGCATCGGTGGCCAGACCGAAGGATCGTTCGGATTCAGCCCCCGGAACTGGTCGCCGAAGCGCTGCAGGGCGGCGCCGATGTCGATGTTGGAGGATGCGCGTTGGGTTGCCATGATGACGCTCAGCCTTTGCCTGCGGCCGATGTCGCCGCGCCTGCGCCGGTCGCGGCCTTCTGCGCATCGGTGGGCCGCTTGAGCCCGATGCGCATCGTGAAGTTCGCCACGCGACGCTGGTCGCGCGCGCTCAGGTTGACATTGCCGGAAGTAATTTCGATCAGCTCCGGCTTGACCAGCCAAGGGCTGTTGTTGCCCAGGTTGCGCAGCAGTTCCGAGACCCGCTCGTTGGACTGCGCTTGGCCGAGAAGCGTGACGGTCTGGTTGTCCTGCTTCATGCTCGTCAGGTAGACGCCATCGGGCAGTTGCCGCACGAGTTCGTTGAGCAGGTGCACGGGCATGTTGCGGTCGCCCTGCAGGTCCTCGACGGCCTGCTGGCGGGCGCGCAAGGCGGCGATTTCGGCCTGCAAGGTAGAAATTTCCTTGATCTCGGCCTCGAGTTTCTTGATCTCGGCCTGGAGGAAGCTGTTCTTGCCCTGCTGACTGGAGATCTGGGCCTGGTACCAGAGATAGGCGCCGCCCGCGATCAGGAAGCCCGCCACGGCCGAGGCACCGAGGGTGGCATAGAAGGTTTCGCGCCGGCGCTTGCGTGCAGCTTCCCGGTGCGGGAGCAGGTTGATCAGGATCACTGCAGGAACCTCCGCATGGCAAGCCCGCACGAGGTCAGGTATGAGGGTGCCTCGCGCCGGACCTTCTTCTCGCGGATGCCGCTGCCGATCTCCATGCCGTCGAAGGGATTGACCAGCGAGCAGGCGAAGGAGGTCTGCCGCGTCACGGCACTGGTAAGGCCCGGCAGCGCGGCCGAGCCGCCGGCCAGCAGCACGTAGTCGACGCGGTTGTGCGGCGTACTGGTGAAGAAGAACTGGAGCGCCCGCGCGATTTCCTGCGCGATGCTCGCCACGAAGGGCTTGAGCACGCCCGAGCCGTAGTCGTCCGGCAGGTCGCCGCTGCGCTTCTTGGTCTCCGCCTCTTCGGCGGAAAAGCCGTACTGCCGCACGATCAGCTGCGTGAGCTGGGCGCCACCGAAGGCCTGGTCACGGTCGTAGAGCACTTCCTGGTTGCGCAGCACCTGCATGCTGGTGGTGAAGGCGCCCACTTCAAACAGGGCCACCACCGCGTCGCGGCCCTGGCCGGGCAGTTGCTCGATCAGCCGCGCCGTCGCCAGTCGCGAGGCATAGGACTCGACATCGAGAATCACGGCCTTGAGGCCGGCGGCTTCGGCCAGGCCCTGGCGGTCTTGGACCTTTTCCTTGCGCGAGGCGGCGATCAGGACCTCGACATCGCCCGCCGCGCTGGCACTCTGGCCGATGACGCAGAAATCCAGGCTGACCTCGTCGAGCGAGAAGGGGATGTATTGATTGGCCTCGGACTCGACCTGGATCTCGAGCTCCTGCTCGCTCATGCCCCCAGGCAGGACAATCTTCTTCGTGATGACAGCCGAGGGTGGCAGGGCCAAGGCAGCGTTCTTGGTTCGGCTGCCGCTCTTGCGCACGGCACGACGGACCGCCTCGGCCACTTCATCGAATTTCTCGACGTTGCCATCGGTGATCCAGCCGCGCTCCAGTGGCTCGATCGCGCAACGTTCCAGAATCAACTTGCCGCTGGCGTCGCGGCCGAGCTCGACCAGCTTGACACTGGAGGAGCTGACGTCCAACCCGAGCAGAGGCGCGGGTTGACGGCTAAACAGCGATCCCAAAGCAGCCAAGTTATATCCCGTTGTGTTTGTAACGATTGGAAATATTTGCGTGTGGTTGCATGCTATCAGGACGTGTAGCGCCAACCAAGCGCCTTGGCCCCAACTGTGGCACCAAGCGTTGTCAAAAGGGAACGTAACAGCGCCGATTCACAACTTACGTCACAAATGCGAGTACTTGGGTTTTATCTGGCTTCAATGAGCCGCCCGGAGGGGCTCGCTTTTTATAATTGCGGCTGACTTCACCCTCGCTTCATGCCCGAAAAAACTCGCCCCAACGGGCCCGCCAAGACTCCCCCGCCTCCTCAGCGCCCTGCCTGGCTGACTTGGCTTCTGCGCTTCGTGATGTGGGGACTGGGCATCGCCGCGGCCGGTGCGGTGTCCATGATCTGCGTGGTCGCCGTGGCCCTGGCCGTGGCCTATCCGAACCTGCCGGACATCTCCGAGCTGGCGGACTACCGGCCCAAGCTGCCGCTCCGGGTGTTCTCCTCCGAAGGCATCCTGATCGGCGAGTTCGGCGAGGAGCGCCGCAACCTGACGCCCATCGCGACCATCCCCAAAGTGATGAAGGACGCCGTGCTGGCCGCCGAAGACACCCGCTTCTACGATCACGGCGGGGTCGACTACAAGGGCTTGCTGCGCGCCGGAATTGCGAACATGAACCGCGTGAAGAGCCAGGGCGCCTCCACCATCACCATGCAGGTGGCGCGCAACGTCTATCTGAGTTCCGAGAAGACGCTGACCCGCAAGATCTACGAGGTCCTGCTCACCTTCAAGCTCGAGCACCTGCTCAGCAAGGACCAGATTTTTGAGATCTACCTCAACCAGATCTATCTGGGCAATCGCGCGTACGGCTTCGCGGCCGCCTCGGAAGCCTATTTCGGCAAGCCGCTCAAGGACATCAGCATCGCCCAGGCTGCGATGCTCGCCGGCCTGCCGAAGGCGCCGGGCGCGAACAATCCGGTCAACAATCCGACGCGTGCGCGCGGGCGCCAGCTCTATGTGATAGACCGCATGCAGGAAGCCGGCTTCATCACCGCCGAACAGGCGGCCGAGGCCAAGAAGGAAGAGCTGCACTTGCGCGACGGCGCCGACCCCACGCGTCTGCATGCCGAATACGTGGCGGAGACCGTGCGCCAGCTGATGTACGCGCAGTACGGCGACAGCACCTACACCCGCGGCCTCAAGGTCTACACCACACTGGTGGCTGCCGACCAGGCGGCAGCCTACAAGGCGCTGCGCAAGGGCATCATGGACTACGAGCGCCGCCAGATCTACCGCGGCCCCGAGAAGTTCGTCGACCTGCCCAACGATCCCAAGGAAGTGGACGAGGCCGTCGATGACGCGCTGGCCGAGCATCCCGACAACGGCGACGTGATGTCGGCCGTGGTGCTCAAGGCCAACGCCAAGGAAATCAACGCCGTGCGTGCCAACGGCGACACCGTGCAGATCATCGGCGAGGGGCTGCGCCCGGCGCAGTCGGGCCTGTCGGACAAGGCACCGCCCAACATCAAGATCCGCCGCGGCGCGGTGATCCGCGTCGTCAAAACGCCGAAGAACACTTGGGAGATCACCCAACTGCCCGAGGTCGAGGGTGCCTTCATTGCGCTCGATCCACGCGATGGCGCCGTCAAGGCCATGATCGGCGGCTTCGACTTCGACAAGAACAAGTTCAACCACGTGACGCAGGCCTGGCGCCAGCCGGGCTCGAGCTTCAAGCCCTTCATCTACTCGGCGGCACTGGAGAAGGGCTTCACGCCCGCGACGGTGGTCAACGACGCGCCGCTGTTCTTCGACGCCGGCACCACCGGCGGCCAGCCTTGGGAACCCAAGAACTACGACGGCAACTTCGAGGGCCCGATGTCCCTGCGCCGCGCGCTCGCCAAGTCCAAGAACATGGTGTCTATCCGCGTGCTGCAGTCGATCGGCACGCGCTACGCGCAGGACTGGATCGGCAACTTCGGCTTCGAGCGCGAGAAGCATCCGGCCTACCTGCCGATGGCGCTGGGTGCCGGCGCGGTCACACCGATGCAGATGGCAACCGCGTACTCGGTGTTCGCGAACGGCGGGTATCGCGTCAATCCCTACCTCGTGACGCGCATCACCGATCACAAGGACAAGGTGCTCGTGGAAACGCAGCCGCCGCTGCTCAACGAGACCATGCGCGCCATCCCGCAGCGCAACGCCTTCATCATGGACAGCCTGTTGCAGGAGGTGGCCCGCAGCGGCACCGCCGCCAAGGCGCAGGCCACGCTGAAGCGCCCCGATCTGTACGGCAAGACCGGCACCACCAACGACTCGCTGGACGCCTGGTTCGCCGGCTTCCAGCCGACGATGGCGGCGGTGGCCTGGATGGGCTACGACACGCCGCGCAAGCTCGGCGACCGCGAGACCGGCGGCGGCCTGAGCCTGCCGATCTGGATCAGCTACATGGAGACCGCCATCAAGGGCGTGCCGGTGACGGAGCTGACTGCCACGGCCCCGTCCGGCGTGGTCAACGTGGGCGGCGAGTGGTACTACGACGACTATGCGCCGGGCCGCGGTGTCGCGAATCTCGGCGTCGAGGCCGGCCCGACGCAGCCGGTCGAGGCGATTTCTGGCGCGCCGATCGGTGCGCCGCCGCCGCCGGAAGAGCGCAACCGCATCCTCGAGCTCTTCCGCAACTGATCGCCTTCAGCCGGCCGAGAACTGCAGCGGCAGACCGGCCTGCGCGCTCGCCTCGCGCGACAGCTGGCCGAAGAACTCCTCGCGGGTCTTCGTATCCACCCACGCGCGGCCGTCATGCCGGTAGTGGTAGCCGCCGGAGCGCGCGGCCAGCCAGATCTCCTGCAAGGGCTTCTGCAGATTGATGATCAACTGGCTGCCGTTGCGGAAGGTGATGGTGATCATGCCCCCCACGCGCTGGTTGTCGATATCGGCATCGGTCGCATCGTTGATGCGGTCGCAGCCGCGTTCGATGGCGGCCAGCACGGCCTCGGCGCAGTCCATGTACTCGGGATCGGTCATTACAATTTCGTCATGCTGAATGTTCGTCAAATTCTAGTGAGCGCGATTGGCCTCGCGCTCGTCGGGGTCGCACTGGTGGGCTGCGGCCAGAAGGGTGCGCTCTACCTGCCTACGGATCCGGCCGCGAAGAATCGCGCCACGCTCCCGGGCCTGCTCATGCCCGGCTCGGGCAGTGCAGATGATGCTACGAGTTCCGGGGGAGCGGCCGCGCCCGCCCCTGCCGCCGCCAGCAGTGCGCCCGCGACCAGCGAAGGAACGAAGTGACGAACCCCGAACGCCTCCCCGGGCATCCCCACATTGCCTACCGGAACGGCACGCTGCACGTCGAGGGCGTGGCGTTGCGAGACGTGGCCCGCGAGCACGGCACGCCGCTTTTCGTCTATTCGAAGCAATGGATGCTCGACGCGCTGGCCGCCTACCAGCGCGGCTTCGAAGGGCGCGACGCGCTGGTCTGCTATGCCATCAAGGCCAACTCCTCGCTGGGCGTGCTGCGCGTCTTCGCCGCGGCGGGCTGCGGCTTCGACATTGTCTCCGGCGGCGAGCTCGCGCGCGTGCTCGCGGCGGGCGCCGATCCGGCCAAGGTGATCTTCTCCGGTGTGGGCAAGACGAAGCAGGAGATGCGGCAGGCGCTGGCGGCCGGCATCGGCTGCTTCAACGTGGAGAGCGAAGCGGAGATCGACGTCCTCAACGCGGTCGCGCTCGAAACGGGGCACCGTGCCGCGATCAGCGTGCGCATCAATCCCAACGTCGATCCGAAGACGCACCCCTATATCTCCACCGGCCTGAAGGGCAACAAGTTCGGCATCGCGCATGACCGCGCGCTCGCCATCTACCGACATGCCGCGTCGCTGAAGGGCCTGCAGGTGGTCGGCATCGACTGCCACATCGGCTCGCAGATCACCGAGGCCGCGCCCTACCTCGAGGCGCTGGAGCGGGTGCTCGACCTGGTCGAGGCTATCGAGAAGGCCGGCATCGCGCTGCATCACCTGGACTTCGGCGGCGGCCTGGGCATCGACTACAACGGCGACACGCCGCCCGCGGCCGATGCGCTGTGGCAGCAGCTGCTCGCGCGCCTCGACGCACGTGGCTTCGGCAAGCGCCGGCTGATCGTCGAACCCGGACGTTCGCTGGTGGGCAATGCCGGCGTCTGCGTGACGGAAGTGCTCTACACCAAGCCGGGCGAGGCCAAGAACTTCTGCATCGTCGATGCGGCCATGAACGACCTGCCGCGGCCCGCGATGTACCAGGCCTTCCATCGGATCGTCCCCATCGCCCCGTGCCAGGGCGAGGCCGTGAGCTACGACGTCGTCGGGCCGGTCTGCGAGAGCGGCGACTGGCTCGGCCGCGACCGCGCGCTCGACGTGCAGGCCGGAGACCTGCTGGCGGTGCTGTCGGCCGGTGCCTATTCGATGGCGATGGCCAGCAACTACAACACCCGCGGCCGCGCGGCCGAGCTGCTGGTCAGCGGCAACGGCGCCACGCTGATCCGCCGCCGCGAGAGCATCGAGGACCAGCTGCGCAGCGAGCAGTTCGACGGCGGCTGAGCGCCCTCACTTGCTCAGCTGCACCCGCCCGGCCGGTACGGGCCGCGGCGCTCTCTTGTTCCGCGCGAAGTTCCAGACCCGCCAGCCCAGCAGCGCCGCGATGATGGCGGCATAGACGAAGACTTCGGCGAAGTCGTTCTTCCCCGCCCGCATCCAGAAGAAATGCAGCAGGCCCAGGCCGGCGATCACATAGACCAGCTTGTGCAGCGTCTGCCAGCGCTTCGCGCCCAGCGCCTTGATCGCGCGGTTGAACGAAGTGGCCGCGAGCGGCGTGAGCAGCACGAAGGCCGTGAAGCCCACCAGGATGAAGGGTCGCTTGGCGATGTCCTTGGCGATCTCCTGAATGTCGAAGCCCATGTCGAACAGGCTGTAGCTCAGCAGGTGGACCACCACGTAGAAATACGCGAACAAGCCCAGCATGCGGCGAAAGCGCGCCAATGCGTTGGTCTTCGTCATCACGCGCAGCGGGGTGACCGCCAGCACGATGCAGATGAAGCGCAGCGTCCAGTCGCCGGTCGAGCGGATCAGGTACTCGGCCGGATTGGCGCCCAGTCCGTCGGTGAACGCGCCCCAGGCCAGCCAGGCAAAGGGCAGCAGGCACAGCACGAACACCGCCGGCTTGGCGGCCGGGTGAAGCAACAGCTTGTTCATGATGGGCTCAATAGAACTTCTTCAGGTCCATGCCGGCGTAGAGCTGGCCGACCTGCGCCTCGTAGCCGTTGAACATCAGCGTCTTGTGGCGCTTGGCGAACAACCCGCTGCCGTCGCCGATGCGCCGCTCGGTCGCCTGGCTCCAGCGCGGATGGTCGACGTTGGGATTGACGTTGGAGTAGAAGCCGTACTCCTGCGCCGCCGCCTTGTTCCAGGCCGTCCCCGGCTCCTTCTCGACGAAGCGGATCTTGACGATCGACTTGGCGCTCTTGAAGCCGTACTTCCACGGC
The DNA here is from genome assembly GCF_010499245.1 of Variovorax sp. WS11. Lineage (GTDB taxonomy): Bacteria > Pseudomonadota > Gammaproteobacteria > Burkholderiales > Burkholderiaceae_C > Variovorax. The sequence goes on along the minus strand of NZ_JAAGOW010000001.1, from coordinate 4,053,948 downwards.
ACCACGATGCGCACCGGCGCGCCGTTCTGGTTGGGCAGCACCTCGCCGTACATGCCGAAGGTGAGCAGCGTCAACGGATGCATCGCCTCGTCCATGCGCAGCCCTTCGGCGTAGGGCCAATCGAGGACGCGCGAGCCGACGAAGGGCATGGTCTTCGGGTCGGCCAGCGTGACGAACTCGACGTACTTGGCATTGCCCTGCGGCTCGACCCGCTTGATGAGTTCGGCCAGCGAGTAGCCAACCCACGGGATCACCATCGACCAGCCCTCGACGCAGCGCAGGCGGTAAATGCGTTCCTCCTGTGCGCTGAGCTTGATCAGGTCCTCGATCGAGTACTTGCCAGGCTTCTTGACCAGCCCCTCGACCTCGACGGTCCAGGGCCGGGTCTTCAGCGTGCCGGCGTTCTTGACCGGATCGCCCTTGTCGGTGCCGAACTCGTAGAAGTTGTTGTAGCTGGTGGCGTCCTTGTGTTCGGTGAGCTTCTCCATGGTCTGCGCACCGGCCACCGCCGACTTCTCGCCTTTCAACGCAGCCAGCTTGCCCGGCGCGGCGGCCTGGGCCAGTGCCTCACGCCCGGCCCAGGAGGCGATGGCCGCGCCGGCGACGCCGCTGGCCAGCAGCTTGAGCATGTCGCGCCGCCCTTCGTAGGCCGCGCGCGGTGTGATCTCGCTCGGATGCGGATGGATGAAACCCTGGTCCTTGGATCGAATCAACATGAATCGCCTTTCGCGTGTTTTGTCGTACTGGGATCTATTCGTTCCCAATGCTGATTCGGTTACGCACCGGGCGTTCAATCGGTTTCACCCGGCCACCGCCCCGTGGCAGGCGCGCGCTACAGGGTCCCGTAGCTGTGCAGGCCGCTCAGGAACATGTTGACGCCCAGGAAGGCGAAGGTGGTCACCGCCAGCCCACCCAGCGCCCACCAGGCCGCCACGGTGCCGCGCAGGCCCTTGACCAGGCGCATGTGCAGCCAGGCCGCGTAGTTGAGCCAGACGATCAGCGCCCAGGTTTCCTTCGGGTCCCAGCTCCAGTAGCCGCCCCAGGCATCGGCCGCCCACAGCGCACCCAGCACGGTGGCGATGGTGAAGAAGGCGAAGCCCACGGTGATGGACTTGTACATCACGTCGTCCAGCACCTCGTTGGCCGGCAGCCGTGCCGCGATGCGCTTGCGGCCCAGCAGGATGCCGGCGGCGATCAGCGCCGAGATGGCCGCGTAGACGAACCAGTAGCTGCCGCCGGCCTCCTGCACCCGCTGGCGGAAGGCCACCGGCACGAAGCACAGCGCCACGCCCAAGAGCCACATCGGCGTGAGCTTGTACCAGCGCGTCTCCTGCGCCTGCTCCTTGATGAGGTAGGCGAAGGCGACCATTGCCGCCAGCGCGAAGGTGCCGTAGCCGATGAAGTTGGCCGGCACGTGCAGCTTCATCCACCAGCTTTGCAGGGCCGGCACCAGCGGCTGGATCTCGTGGGCCTCGCGTACCAGCGTGTACCAGAGCAGGAAGCCGACCGCGGCGCTCACCACCAGCATCACGAAGGCGCCCAGCGCGCGCGTGCCGTAGCGCGATTCGAAGTACAGGTAGAAGGCCGCCGTCAGCCAGCAGAACAGCACGAAGACTTCGTAGAGGTTGCTGACCGGGATGTGGCCGATGTCCGGACCCAGCTGGTGGCTTTCGTACCAGCGCACCATGGAGCCGATCAGCGCCATCGTGACCGCCGCCCAGGCCAGGCGCGAGCCGATCAGGTCCATGGCGTCGGCCTGACGGCCGCCGAAGAAGCCGATCCAGTAGAACAGCGTGCTCATGAAGAAGAGCACGCTCATCCAGAGGATGGCCGACTGGCTGGACAGGAAGTACTTGAGCCAGAACACGGTGTCGGCGCGCGCCAGGTCGCCCTGGTAGGAGACGATGCCCAGCAGCGCCGCCGCGGCCACCACGATGGCCAGCACGCGCAGCGGCCGCCAGAACCAGCCCAGCCAGATGGCGAAGGGCACGGTCGCCAAAAGGATGACCTTCTCGTAGATGTCCATCGCGCCCGCATAGCGCGAGAAGGCGAAGAGGCCACCGGCCACGACCAGCGCGGCGAACACCCAGTCGAAGGCGTTGCGGCGCGAGAACCAGCTCTCGTTGAGCGTGAGGGTGGTGGTGTTCATGATCCACTGTCCTTCCTGAGGGCGAGCAGCCTGTCTTTCAGGCGCTCGAATTCGCGGTCGCTGTCGATGGTCTTGCGGTTGACCGAGTAGGCCATGGTGGCCGCCGTGCCGCCGGCGCCCGCGTCCTTCGCGAGCCACACCCAGAGCCTGCGCTCGCGGACGTACAGCATGGCAAAAATGCCCACGATCAGCAACAGGCAGCCCAGGTAGACGATGTTCTTGCCGGGGGCACGGGCGACCTGGAACACGCTGGCCTGCACCTGTTTGAAGTCGGTCATCATCATCGCCACCGGCGCGGGGTAGAAGTAGGCGTCGCTGGCGGCCAGCACCGCCTGCGTCAGGAAGGCCTGTGCCTTCTCGTCGGCCGGCAGCGCCGCCAAGCCTGCCTGCTCGCGGCTGAGGTTCAGCACCTCGAACAGCACGTCGTTGAGGATGCGCACCAGCACGGCGCCGGCCCGCTCCCGGTCGGCCTCGGGCACGTTGGCCTCCATGAATTCGGCGATCGCCTGCCAGCCGCCGCTGCTCACCGCGTCGGCCTTGGCGCGCTCGGCGCCCGCGAACAGCGCGAGTGCGCGGCCGGCCGAGATGCGCAGCTGCCCGGCCAGCTCGGGCCGCTTGGGATCGATGCTGCGCGCGATGTAGCGCTCGATGGCACGCGTGCGGATGTCGGCGTCGGCCAGGGCCGCGCGCATGCGCACGAAGCCGTCCATCGAGCCCTGCTCGTCGGCCGGCACGCGCAGATAGCGGAAGGGCTCCTCCGGCCGCTCGCGCATGCCGAGCAGGAACACCGGCTGGCCGTCGCCGGTATCGACCGGCACCATGTAGTTCTGGTACTCGCGGGCCTGGCCGGCGGCGTCGCGCAGCTTGTAGCCGATGCTCGGGCCGATGTTGCGCAGCACCTTGGGCTTGTTGGTCTTGTTGGCCGCACCCAGGCGCGACTCGATGTCGTTGCGCAGGTCGACCTTGCGCACGTCGGCGCCGCTCGTCATGGCGCCGGCATCGCCGAAGTTCTCGACGTTGATCACGCGCAGCGCCGTGTACTCCAGCGTCAGCCGCTCGCTGCCGTTGGTGATCTCCGAGCTGTTGCCGATGATGCCCTCGATCTCGAAGGGCTTGGATGCGGCCGCCATCGGCACGGCCTTGAGCTTCACGCTGGAGCCGCCATCGTCGAAGCTGGACTGGTAGATCTCGATGCCCTTGTAGCTGGCCGGATGATTCACCTCGATGCGCGCCGGCACTTGCTGGCCGGTCGCGCGGTCATGCAGCACCACCTCGCTGGCGAACAGCTTGGGCATGCCGGTCGAGTAGTAGTCGACGATGAACTTCTTCAGCTCGATGGAGAAGGGCAGGTCCTGCAGCAGCACGCCATCGGCCTGGTTCAGGATGGCGACGCTGCCCTGGCCGCCCTCGGGCACGAGGATGTTGCCGCGGAAGGTGGGATTGTTGGGTGACAGGCGATGCTGCGGCGCCACATCGGCGATCAGCCCGCCGCCGGTGTAGACGCTCTTGCCGTTGAACCAGGTCTGGGCGCGCACCACGAGGTCACCGTCGAGCAAGCCGCCCAGGCACACCAGCACGATGGCGCCGTGCGCCGCGATGTAACCGAGCTTGTGGGCGCCGCCCGCGCGCGCAGCCACCATCCAGCCGTCGCCATCGCGGTGCTGCAGCTTGACCTTCCAGCCGCCGCCCGCGAGCAGCTGTCCGATGCGGTTGGCCGCGCCGTCCGGCGACTCGTCGAGCCGGGTCTCGGCGCGCTGGCCGAAGGCACGCAGGCTCTGGACGCGGATGCTCTCCTTGAAGTTCTTCAGGTCGGCAAGGATGCGCGGCGTGTTGCGCGCGATGCACAGCGAGGTGCTGATCACCAGGAAGGCCAGGATCAGCAGGAACCACCAGGCGCTGTAGATGGAATCGAGCTGCGCCGCGCGGAACACCTCGGCCCAGAAGGGGCCGAACTGGTTGACGTAATTGTTGACCGCCTCGCGCTGCTTGAGCACGGTGCCGATGATGGAGGCGATGCAGATGACCGTCAGCAGCGCGATCGCAAAGCGCATCGACGACAGCAGTTCCACCGCCGCGCGGACCGCGTGGGGACCGCGGCGCACGCGTAGACCGTGGGTGGAGACTGCTGACATGGAAGCGATCGGTGGAAAGCAAAAAGGCGGGCCATCCTCGCTGGATCGGCCCGCCCTGTTGGGGTTTTTTATCGGCGGTTAGTTCACGCTGGCGCCGGGGGCATCAACGCAGGCCGGCTATGTAGTCGGAAACGGCCTTGATCTCGCGGTCGTTGAGCTTGGCGGCCACGCCGGTCATCTGCAGGCTGTTCTGGCGGGTGCCGTCGCGGAACTGGTTGAGCTGGACCGTGGTGTAGTCGGCATGCTGGCCGCCCAGGCGCGGGTACTGGGCCGGGATACCGGCGCCGTTCGGGCTGTGGCAGCCGGCGCAGGCGGGGATCTGGCGCTCGCCGATGCCGCCGCGGTAGATCTTCTCGCCCAGGGCGACCAGGTCCTTCTCTTTCGAGAAGCCGGTTTTGACCTTCTTGGAGCCGACGAACCAGGCGACGTTGCGCATGTCCTCTTCGGACAGGGCCGCGGCCAGCGGCTTCATGATCGCGCTCTTGCGCTTGCCGGACTTGAAGTCCTGCAGCTGCTTGAGGATGTATTCGGGGTGCTGTTGCGCCAGCTTGGGGTTGGCCGCGATGGCCGAGTTGCCGTCGGCGTTGTGGCACGAGGCGCAGCTCTGACTGTTGGCCGGGGTGTTGTTGAAGATGGTGTCGCCCTTGGCCGGATCGGGCTTGGCGGCCTTGGCGGGGGCCGCGGCGGCAGCGGGCTTGCTTGCCGGATCGTCGGCCGCGAAGCTGGCGCTGGCGGCGGCGCCCATGAGGGCTGCAAGCAGGAGACGGGCAAACAACTTCATATCGGGGGCTCTGGATTTATGGCGCAAAACCGCGCGATTCTACAATGGCGCCCCGCAACCGAGGCTCCACCCATGACCACCCCGAGCCGCAAGCCGGCCGCCCCTTTCTCCCGCCCGGCAGTTGCCGTGGACGGCGCGGCCGCCGAACGCATCCGCATCGCACGCGGCTGGCTGCATACCGCCCACTTCCTCACCAGCGCACCGCAGCTGGAGCACCTGCCCTCCCTCGAGTTGCCGGAGATCGCCTTCGTCGGGCGCTCGAACGCCGGCAAGTCGACCGCCATCAACACCCTCACCCAGCAGACCCGCCTGGCCTTCGCCTCCAAGACGCCCGGCCGCACCCAGCACATCAACCTGTTCGGTGTCGGCAAGCAGAAAGTGGACGACGCGGTGCTGGCCGACCTGCCGGGCTACGGCTACGCGGCCGTGCCGCGCGAAGCCAAGCTGCGCTGGCAGCGCGTCATGGGCAACTACCTGATGACGCGCGAGAGCCTGCGCGGCGTGGTGCTGATGTGCGACCCGCGCCACGGCCTCACCGAGCTCGACGAGATCCTGCTGGAAGTGATCCGCCCGCGGGTCGAGCAAGGCCTGAAGTTCCTCGTGCTGCTGACCAAGGCCGACAAGCTCACGCGCTCGGACGGCGCCAAGGCGCTGTCCATCGTGCGACTGCAGGCCGGCGGCGGCGAGGTCAAACTGTTCTCGGCCTTGAAACAACAGGGAGTGGACGAGGCGGCGGAACTGCTGTGGCGCTGGGCCCATCCGCAGGACGAACCGCCCGCAGAACCGAAAGAAGGAGACAGCCCGCCATGATCCAGACCTTTGCCCGCGCACTGCCCAACGGCACCACGCTCAGCTGCCGTGCTGCCGGCGAGCCCGGCCGCCCCTTGATGGTGTTCCTGCACGGCTTTCCGGAAGCCGCGTTCATCTGGGACGAGCTGCTCGCGCATTTCAGCCAGCCGGAGCACGGCGGATACCGCTGCGTGGCGCCGAACCTGCGCGGCTTCGAGAAGTCGAGCGCCCCCACCGAGGTGTCGGCCTATCGCGCGCACCTGCTGATCCAGGACATCGAGCAGCTCGCCCAAAGCGAGCGTGACGATGGCCGCATCGAGGTGCTGGTCGCGCACGACTGGGGCGGCGCCTTCGGCTGGGGCTACGGCAACCAGCATGGCGACAAGCTGGGCCGCCTGGTCATCATCAACTCGCCGCATCCGGGCACCTTCATGCGCGAGCTGCGCAGCAACCCGGCCCAGCAGGCCGCGAGCGCCTACATGAACTTCCTCGCGCGGCCCGACGCCGAAGCGCTGATGTCGGCCGACGACTACAAGCGCATGTGGCTCTCGTTCACGCAGATGAAGGCGGGGCCGGAGGGCTATGGCTGGCTGACCGAGGACATCAAGGCCAAGTACCGCGAGGTGTGGGACCACGGCCTCACCGGCGCCTTGAACCTCTACCGCGTGACGCCGATGAAGCCGGCCATCCCCGGCAAGCCTCCCGCCGAGATCCCCGAGCTGCCACGGGAGCGGCTGGTGGTGGAGGTGCCCACCTTCGTCTTCTGGGCCCTGGACGACGCGGCGCTCCTGCCAGGGCTGCTCGAAGGCCTGGAGGACTACGTGCCGAAGCTCGATCTGAAGAAAGTGCCCGACGCCACACACTGGATCGTGCACGAGCAGCCGGAGTTCGTGGCGCGCGAGATCGAGGCCTTCCTGCAGCGGACTCAGTAGACCGGCGCCGCGCCCTCGGGGCGCGTCTTGAAGCGCCGGTGCACCCAGTAGTACTGCGAGGGCATGGTGTCGATGTAGCCCTGCAGGCGCTGGTTCATCAGCGCTGTGTCGGCCACCACGTCCTCGGTCGGGAAGTCCTGCCAGGCCGGCAACACCTCGATCTCGTAGCCGGTGGGCGTGAGCTTCGAGACGATCGGCACCACCTTGGCCCGCCCCAGCCGGGCGAAGCGCGATAGCGAGGGCACGGTGGCCGCCGGCACGCCGTAGAAGGGCACGAAGACGGTCTGGTCGCGGCCGAAGTCCATGTCGGGCAGCAGGTACAGCAGGCCGCCCTTGCGCAACCCCGCAATGATCGGCTTGATGCCGTCGACCCGGTTGAGCGTGATCACGTTGCCGAAGCGCTTGCGGCCCTCGCGGATCCACTCGTCCACCATCGGATCGCGCTGCGTGGTGTAGATGGTGGTGGAGGGCCGCGCCGTGTGCATGGTCAGCGCGGTGGCCGCCGCATCGAGGCCGTAGAAGTGCGGCGCGAAGAGGATCATCGGCTCCTTGCCGTTGGCGATCTCGTCGATCTCCTCCGGCGAGCCCTTCACCTGCAGCCGCGCGGCCACGGTTTCTTCGGGCGCATGCCAGAGCCAGCTGCGGTCCAGCCACGACTGCGCCACGTAGACGAAGGTCTCGCGCGCGATGCGCCGCCGCTCGGCCGGCGACTTGTCCGGGAAGCACAGCGCCAGGTTGGCGTCGACCACGCGCCGGCGCGGCGCGGCGACGGCGTGCAGCACGTGGCCCAGGGCGGTGCCGAAGCCGCGCGCCAGCGGCAGCGGCACATGGGCCAGGGTGCGCATGAAGACGATGCCGAGACGGGAAAACACGCTCATCGCGCGGCCTCCGCCTCGGCCACCGCGGCTGCTTCGCCGCGCGGCTGCTTGTAGCGCGCGTAGTCCCAGACGTACTGGCCCGGCAGCGCGCGGATCAGCGCCGCGATGCCCTCATTCATCGCGGCAGCAGCGGCTTCCGGCGTGGCCTTCGGGTCGCCCAGGGCGGTGCCGTCGAAAGGCATCAGACGGATCGCATAGCCCGCGCCGCGCGGCAGCCGCTCGCACACGCCGAAGAAGACGCGCGCCCCGGTTTGCTGCGCCAGACGAGGCAGCAGGGTCATGGTGTAGGCCGGCCGGCCGAGGAAGGGCGCCCAGACGCCCTGCCCCAGCGGCGGGACCTGGTCCGGCAGGATGCCGGTGTAGCCGCCCGCCCGCAACGTGCGAATCAACCCGCGCACGCCGGCGACGCTGGTGGGCAGCGTCTGCAGGCCGCGCCGCTCGCGCGAGCCGGCACCGATCAGCTCGGCCATCCATTTCTTGCGCGCTGGCCGGAACAGGGCCGTGATCGGGCCGTAGGCGTCGACGAAGCGCTCGCCGAGCGCCTGCCCCAGGATCTCCCAGCAGCCGACATGCGGCGAGGCGACGATCACGCCCTTGCGCGCCGCCAGCGCCGCCTCCAGTTCGGCCGCACCCTCCCATCGCACGATGCGAGGCAGCACGCTCTCGCCCTGCGGCCGGGCCCACAGCCAGGGCAGCTCGGCCGCCATGGCGCCGGCGGCGCCGATGGCCGGGCGGTACTGCGCGGGCGTGAAGCCGGCGCCCTCGGCGTTGTCCTTGAAGCGCTGGCGATAGGTGGGCGAGCCCCACCACACCAGCCAGCCCAGGCAGCGGCCGGCGGCATGCATCCAGCGCAGCGGCACATGGGCGAGCAATCGAAACAGAAGGATCATCCGGTTGGAGGGGGTGAATACCAGGACGCGCACGCGGGCTATCGCGCGGCTCGAATACAATCGAAATTGTCGCTGAGTTATGGAACTACTTGCAGGGCGACGTTAAACATCACTGCTAAAGCGTTCGCCGCACTCCAAATGGATTGGCAACGCGCCTATTCAACTGCTTGGAGTTTCATCAACATGGCGAACGACTTTCTCTTCACTTCCGAATCGGTCTCCGAAGGCCATCCCGACAAGGTCGCGGACCAGATCTCGGATGCCATCCTCGACGCGATCTTCGCCCAGGACCCGCGCAGCCGCGTGGCCGCCGAGACGCTCACCAACACCGGCCTCGTGGTGCTCGCCGGCGAGATCACGACCAACGCACATGTCGACTACATCCAGGTCGCGCGCGACACCATCAAGCGCATCGGCTACGACAACACCGACTACGGCATCGACTACAAGGGCTGCGCCGTGATGGTCTGCTACGACAAGCAGTCCAACGACATCGCCCAGGGCGTGGACCACGCGAGCGACGACCACCTCAACACCGGCGCCGGCGACCAGGGCCTGATGTTCGGCTATGCCTGCGACGAGACGCCCGAGCTGATGCCCGCGCCGATCTACTACGCCCACCGCCTGGTCGAGCGCCAGGCCCAGCTGCGCAAGGACGGCCGCCTGCCCTTCCTGCGCCCCGATGCCAAGAGCCAGGTGACCATGCGCTACGTGGACGGCAAGCCGCACAGCATCGACACCGTGGTGCTCTCCACCCAGCACCACCCCGACCAGAGCGAGACGCCGACCAAGATGAAGGCCTCGTTCAACGAAGCCATCATCGAGGAGATCATCAAGCCGGTGCTCCCCAAGGAATGGCTGAAGGACACCAAGTACCTGATCAACCCGACCGGCCGCTTCGTCATCGGCGGCCCGCAGGGCGACTGCGGCCTGACGGGCCGCAAGATCATCGTCGACACCTACGGCGGCGCCTGCCCGCACGGCGGCGGCGCTTTCTCGGGCAAGGACCCGAGCAAGGTGGACCGCTCGGCCGCCTATGCCGCGCGCTACGTGGCCAAGAACATCGTGGCCGCGGGCCTGGCGCGCCAGTGCCAAATCCAGGTCGCCTACGCGATCGGCGTGGCACGCCCGATGAACGTGACGGTCTACACCGAAGGCACCGGCGTGATCTCCGATGCCAAGCTCGCGGAGCTGGTGCAGGAGCATTTCGACCTGCGTCCCAAGGGCATCATCCAGATGCTGGACCTGCTGCGCCCGATCTACGGCAAGACCGCGGCCTACGGCCACTTCGGCCGCGAAGAGCCGGAGTTCACCTGGGAAGACACGAGCAAGGCCGCGGCGCTGCGAGCCGCTGCCGGGCTGTAAGCCCACCCCTTCAATCGGGCTGGGCGCCCTCGCCCTGCAGCAGCCCGCGCACCTCTTCGTCGCTGGTCTGCCCGAAGTCCTCGTACCAGAGGCCGACCGCACGGAAGGGCTCGGGCAAGTGGACGCAGACCACCTCGTCGGCCACCGTGTTCAGCAGCTGCACGGCCTCCCTCGAGCCGACGGGGACCGCCACCACGATCCGCTGCGGCTGCATCGCGCGCACCGCGAGCGCGGCCGCATGCATGCTGGCGCCGGTGGCGAGGCCGTCGTCGACCAGGATGGCAATGCGCCCGGCCAGCGCCAGCGGGGCGCGCTCGCCGCGGTAGAGCCGCTCGCGGCGCGCCAGCTCGTCCTGCTCGCGTTGGACCACCTTCTCCACTTCGGCGTCGGACACGGGCCACATGCGCGGGATATCGGACATCACGCGCACGCCGCCGGGCCCGATCGCGCCCATCGCGAGTTCCTCCTGGCCGGGGAAGCCGAGCTTGCGCACCACCAGCACGTCGAGCGGTGCCTCCAAGGCCTGGGCGACCTCCCAGGCCACCGGCACGCCACCGCGCGGCAGCGCCAGCACCACCACCTCGGGCCGGCCGCGCCAGGCCGCCAGCGCCTTCGCGAGCACCCGGCCCGCATCGTGTCGATCCCTGAATTCCACCTGAGCCATTTGCGCTCCTCGTCGTGGCAGTCGCAACTCAGAAACGATACGCCGCTCCCATGCCGAGCGTCCAGCTGCGCCCCGGGGCGGGCTCGAAGTAGCGCGCATTGCCCTCGTTGACGATCACCGAGCCGATGTAGCGCCGGTCGAACAGGTTGTCCACGCGCAGGAAGGCATTGAAGTCCCATTGCGCCCAGCGCTTGACGTAGCCCGCGTAAAGCGCCGCCACCGCATAGCCCGGCGCGCCGGCGGTGTTGCGGTCGTTGGCTTCGATGTGGCCGAGCGCGCGCAGCTCGGCGCCGGCGCGCCAGCCCTCGGGCGGCACCCAGCCGAAGGAGGCGTAGAGCGCGTGCTCGGCAATGCCGGGGATGCGGTTGCCCGCCGCCACCGTGCTGCCCGTGCCGCAGGGCGAAGGCGAGCAGAAGGCATCGCGGTAGCGCGCGTCGAGCCAGGTGTAGGCCAGCTGCGTGCGCCAGTGATCGGCGGTCTCGTGCTGCCAGGCAAGCTCGAAGCCGTCGCGCTTCGTGCGGCCGGCGTTCTGGAAGGTGGAACGGCCGCCGACGTTGGTGTTGGTCACGATCTCGTCGCGCGTGCGGGTTTGGAACAGGGCCGCGGTGAGCAGGCCGCCCGCCAGGCGCGCCTTGGCGCCGACCTCGACGCTGGTGTTAACCGAAGGCTGCAGTCCGAAGTTGAGCCCGCCGATGCCGTCGGGCCGGTAGGACAGCTCGTTGAGCGTGGGCGTCTCGAAGCCGCGCCCGGCCGAAGCGTAGAGCGCCAGGTCGGACGTGGCCTGGTAGCGCAGCGAGGCCACCGGCAGGGTCTTGCCGTAGCGCGCGCTGCCGCTGTCGTCGCGGTTGGGGCCTCCGATGTAGAGGTCGTGCGAAGAAAAGCGCACGTTGCTGCGGCGCAGGCCGGCTTCCAGCGTCCATGCGTCGGCAAAGCGCCAGCTGCCCTGCACATAGGGATCGAGATTGCGCACTTCGTTGCGCTCGTCGCGGCGCAGCCGGCCCTGCACGCCCAGGGCCAGCGGCGCGGCGGCCCGGCCGAAGAAGTTCTCGAAGCCGCGGCGCTCTTCGCGCAGGTTGTCGTAGGCCAGGCCGGCGACCAGGTCGAAGGGCCGGTCGGCCAACTGCAGCTTCGCGCTCCAGCGCAGGTCCACGCCGCCGTAATCGCGCGCCAGGTCGATCACCCCGCCGGCATGCAGCGGGTTCAGTTGCGCCGAGGGCGGGATGGACTGGAACTGCACGGTGCTGCGCTGGCCGCCGTAGACCATCAGGCGCAGCGTGTTGGTCGCATCGATGCGGCGCTCGTAGCTGAGGCCGAGCTGCTGCTGGTCCACCGTCTTGCGCGTGTCGAACTGCGTCGCCAGGTCGGCGCCCCGCGGGTTGATGGCGTACTGCTGCACCGACAGCCCCAGCGGATCCTGGGCGTAGACATGCACGCTGTTGAAGACGAGCGTGAGCTTGCTGCCGTCGTCCAGCCGGAAGCCCAGCTTGCCGTTCTGGATCTCGCGGTCCGCCGCGCTGTGCTCGCGCCAGCCGTCGGTGTGGAAGCGGCTGGCGCTCAGGGTGTAGTCGACGGCGCCGGCGGAGCCGCCGAGCTTGCTGCCGACGCGCCAGGTGCCGAAGCTGCCGCCGGCCCCCGAGAAGCCCAGGGTCGGCGGCCCCTCGCCGTCCTCGGTGAAGACCTGCACCACGCCGCCCGAGGAATTGCCGTAGAGCGCCGAGAAAGGCCCGCGCAGGATCTCGACGCGGTCGGCCGAGCCGATGTCGATGTTGGAAGTCTGGCCCTGGCCATCGGGCAGCGTGGCCGGGATGCCGTCCACGTACAGGCGCACGCCACGCACGCCGAAGGTGGAGCGCGCGCCGAAGCCGCGGATGGACAGCTGCAGGTCCTGCGCATAGTTCTGGCGGTTCTGGACCTGCAGCCCCGGCACCGAGCCCAGGCTCTCGGAGAGGTTCACACCCAGGCGCGCATCGCGCATTTCGCTGCCCTCGACCCGGTCGACCGAACCCGGCACGTCGAAAGGCCGAATTTCGCCACGCGGGGTGGAAACGGTGACCTCCCGCAACGTGGGCGCGGATGGGGCGTCCTGCGCAGGGGCGGCGCAGGAAGCGGCGGCGAGCAGGCCGGCCGTGGCGAGGCGGGATTTCATCGCGGCGATTCTGCGGCCACCCGCTGACCCGCCGCGGCGGGCAAGACCCTATGGCGCAGGGCGCGCCATTGAAACTAGGAACGCCTCGGCACGCGCCGCCAGCCGTACCAGAAGCCAATCACCGTGGGGATGCCGAGCGCGACCCAGGCCACCGCATCGCCCAGGCCGCCGTCGCTGAACAGCGCCGACACCAGTCCGACGGAGGTGAGCACACCCAGCACGATCGGCCAGCCCCACAGGTGCCAGAAAGAATGGCGCACCTTCGTCATGACCCCGCCTTGGCGGTCACGGCCGGCCGCGCGATCGGCGCCGCCGGCGCGCCCTTGGCGGAAGCTTCCCCTGGCGCCGCGGCAGGCACGGCCTTGCCGCGCTTGAGCCACAAGTAGAGGCCGCTGCCCAGCACGATGATGGTGGCGATGTCCAGCAGCGCCCAGAGGATCTGCATCGGCATGCCGCCGTAGTCGCCGAAGTGCAGCGGCTGCGAGACCAGCAGGGCCGTGAGATACCAGGGCAGTTGCGGACTGGCAGTCACCTGGGCAGTCTTGGCATCGACCAGCACCGGCTGCAGCAGGCGCGAGGTGAAAGGCTCGTTGCCGCGCAGGAAGACCGTGTTGTGGTGCGGGCTCGAGAAGGCCGTGCCCGGGAAGGCGATGAAGCTGACCTTCATCCCCGGCGCGCGCTCGAGCGCAACATCGAGCGAGCGCTGCACCGAGCCGCGCTCGGCCTTCGGCGTCTCGGGCTGGCCCTTGTAGGGAGCAAGCAGCGCGCTCAGCTGGTCGTACTGCCAATACTTGATCACCAGGTCGGCCCAGGTGTTGATCATGCCGGTGGCGCCCACCGTGAAGGCCCACACCAAGGTCACGATGCCCAGCAGGTTGTGCAGGTCCAGCCACTTGAGGCGCGGCCGGCGCTCGCGCCGCACGGTGCCGAAGTCCAGCTTGCGCATGAAGGGCGCGTAGAGCACCACACCGCTGACGATGGCCACCAGCAGCAGCAGGCCCATGAAGCCCAGGAACAGCTTGCCGGGCAGGCCGGCGAACAGGTCCACGTGCAGCTTGAGCATCACCCACATGAAGCCCTCGTCGAACTTGGGCTGCGCCAGCACCTGGCCGGTGCGCGCGTCGACCGCCACCGACTTGAAGTCGTCGGTGGGCGCCGGCGTGGGCGTGAGGGTGACGAACCAGAGGCCGTCGTCGTCCTCGGGCTGCGACACGAACTGCACCACGCGCTCGGGATGCAGCGCATGCGCCGTCGCGATCACGCGGTCGAGGCTGGCGCGCGGCGTGCCGGCCGGCATCTTCGGCGCGTCGACCTCGGTGCCCAGCAGGTGGCCGATCTCGTGGTGGAAGATCAGCGGCAGCCCGGTGATGCACAGCAGCAGCATGAAGACCGTGCAGATCAGACTGCTCCACTTGTGCACCCAGGCCCAGGCCTTGATTCTTCGGCTGTTGCTCATCGCGGGGATTCCTCGGGTCTAGAAGCGGTAGGTGGCGCTGGCCACGACGTTGCGGCGCGTGCCCCACCAGCAGTCGCCGCGCGCGAGGCAGGTGCTGAAATACTCCTTGTCCGTCGCGTTGTTGATGTTGAGCGCATAGCGCCACTTCGCGGTCTCGTAGGCGAACACCAGGTCCAGCAGCGTCACGCTGGGGATGCGGGGGCCGTAGCCGCCGAAGGACACGTCGCGGAAGGAGCCCATGTAGCGCACGCCCGCGCCGGCCGAGAAGCCCGGCACGCCTGCGATCGCGAAGCGGTACTTGGTCCACACCGCGGCCTGGTGGCGCGGCAGGCCTTCGATCTGCGGGTCGAGGTCGGTGTAGTTGTAGTGCGCCGTCACGTCGAGGTTGGGCGTGATCGAGCCCCTGGCCTCGAGCTCGAGGCCGCGGGTCTTGGTCTGGCCGAGCTGCGTATAGACGTTGGGGATCGGCTGTGCGATCTGATTCTTCTCGCGCAGGTCGTACGCGGCGGCGCTGAATGCCATGCTGCGCCCGACCGGCTCGTACTTCACGCCGACCTCCCACTGCTCGCCTTGCAGGGGCCTGAACACCTGTCCTTGCTGCGGCGACTGGGGCGTGAAGGATTCGGCGTAGCTGACGTAAGGCGACCAGCCGGAGGGGAAGGCGTAGAGCACGCCGAAACGCTTGCTGGTCGCGCTGTTCGTGGCGTCCTCGCCGCCCTCGGCGCCCGAGACCACACGGTCGCGCCGCAGGCCGGCGATGAAGTTCCAGCGGTCCAGCTTGATCTGGTCCTGAATGTAGACGCCGGTCGCGCGCTGCTTGGTACGGGGGAACGCCACGCGCTCGGGCTCGACCCTGTTGCCGTACAGCGGTGCATAGGCGTCGATCTCGCTGTAGGTGGTGGCGCCCCAGACGTTCTCGCGCTGGTGCGAGTAGTCGGCGCCGATCAGCAGCGTGTGCTTCAGCGCGCCGGTGGCGAAATGGCTTTCGAGATGGTTGTCCAGCGTGTCGATGCGGTTGCGCGTGAGGTAGCTGTCGAGGAAGCGGCCGATGCGGCGCTTGAAGATCGGGTCAGCGCCCCAGCCGCCGGCGATCGAGAAGGAATCGCCGTAGTGGTAGCTGTTGTCGTTCTCGTTCTCCGAGTGGCGGAAGTTCTGGCGGAAGGTGAAGTTCTCGTTGAACTTGTGCTCGAACAGCCAGCCGAAGGTCTTGCGCTCGCTGTCGTAATGGTCGCCGGGCTCGCCGATGAAGCGGCGGGTCGGCAGGCGGCCGTTCGGGTTCGGCAGGATCGTGCCCTCCCACGGGAAGAACTGCGAGGTCGTGCCGCTCTTGTCCTTCTGGTAGAGGCCTTGCAGCGTGAGCGAGGTGGCCGCATTCGGGCGCCAGGTCAGCGAGGGCGCGATAAGCCGGCGGTCGTCCGGCACGAAGTCGACCTGGGTATCGGCCTCGCGCGCGACCGCGATCAGGCGGTACGACCACTGGCCGTCGGCCGTCAGCGGGCCGGTCAGGTCGGCCTGGAGCTGGCGGCGGTTCCAGCTGCCCAGCTGCACGCCCACTTCACGCTGGGCCTCCTGCAGCGGCCGCTTGCTCACCATGTTGACGATGCCGGCCGCGGTGCCCGACCCGAACAGCATGCCCGAGGGCCCGCGCAGCACTTCGAGGCGCTCCAGCGTGTAGGGCTCGGTGCGGGTGGTGCTGGTGTAGTAGCCGTAGGCCTGGCGCAGGCCGTCGAGGTAGACGTCGGGATAGGCGCCGCGCACGCGGACCGAGTCGGTGCGCGCATCGAGGCCGTAGGCGTCGGAGCGAACGCCGGCCGCGTAGTTGAGCGCGTCCTGCAGGTTGGTGGCGCCCTGGTCGACGATCTGGTCGCGCGTGACCACCGTTACCGCCTGCGGCGTCTCCGCCAGCGGGGTGTCGGTCTTGGTCGCGGTGGCGGCGTTCTTGGCACGGTAGCCGATCACCGGGGTGGTGGCGGTCTCTTTCTCCGCGTTCGCATCGACGCGCACCTCGGGCAGAGCGCCGCCGCTGCTCGTTTGCGCAAACACCGTCGATGAAGCGGTAATGGCCATGTACCCTGCCAAAAGCGATGCGGCCTTTCGCCGCCCGGAAAAGCTGGAAGTCAATTCTCCGACCCAATTGTTGTTGAGAGTGATTCGCATTCTAGTAGTTAATTGTTCTACTTTGAAACCATTTCCCCTCGATTCGCCTGCGTTTTTGGCCGTTGCCGCCGCAACTACGACGCGCTTCGATGCGTCCTCCTTGCGGCGCAGCGCGATGACTCCCATGGCCACCGTCCTTGTCTGCACCTTGCCGTTGCTCCAGCGCTGCGCCGCGATCGCCCTCGCCTGTTTTGCCGCCGGCTGCGCCAGCCTGCCGCCGCTCGAAGCGCTGGCGCCCGAGGCGGCGATCCCGGCCTCAACGGCCACCGAGCTCGGCCGCGTGACCGCCTCCATCCGCGGCGCGGCCGACGCGCTCTCTGCCGTGCGCCCGCTGCCGCAGGCCAACTTCGCCCTGGACGCCAGGCTCGAGCTGATTCGCCGCGCCCAGGCTTCGCTGGACGTGCAGACCTACCAGCTCGGCAACGACAAGACCGGCCGGCTGATCCTGCGCGAGCTGCGCGACGCGGCCCGCCGCGGCGTGCGCGTGCGCCTGCTGCTGGACGACTTCTACACCGCCGGCCTCGACCCCCTGCTGCTGGCGCTGGCGGCCGAACCGAAGGCGCAGGTGCGCCTCTTCAATCCCTTCGCGAACGGGCGCGAGCACATGGCCACGCGCTGGCTCGACTTCTTTACCGACTTCCGGCGGCTCAACCACCGCATGCACAACAAGCTGTTCATCGCCGATGGCGCCCTCGCGATCGCGGGCGGCCGCAACCTGGCGGACGAGTACTTCCTGCGCAGCGAGCTCGCGAACTTCATCGACTTCGAGCTGCTGATGGCCGGCCCGGTGGTGCCCGAGTCCGCGCGCTTCTTCGACAGCTACTGGAACAGCGACGTGGTCTATCCGCTGCAGCGGGTGGTGCGCTCGGCGCAGCCCCAGGAAGCGCTGGTTGCCGCCTTCGACGCCGCCACCTCCGAGCGCGAGGCGCCGCGGCCCGAGGCGCCGCCCGACACCGACGTCTTCGGCGAGCCGCGCCTGGCCGCGCAGCTGGCCCGCGGCGAGCTGCACTGGATGCGCGCCGACGCCCACGCGCTCGCCGACAGCCCCAACAAGGCGCTGGGCACCCGCCCGCCCGGCACCTGGACGCTGGCCCAGCAGTTCCACACGACGCTGGGCAATACGGCGCAATCGCAGGTGCTGGTGATATCGCCCTATTTCATTCCCGGCGACGAAGGCATGGCGCGCATCCGCGCCGCCCGCGCGCGCGGCATCCGCATCACGGTGGTCACCAACTCGCTGGCCGACAGCGACGAGCCGCTGGTCAACATCAACTACAACCGCTACCGCGTCGCGATGCTGCAGGAAGGCGTGGAGCTGCTCGAGGTCAGCACCCGCCAGCTCAAGCGCAGCGCGCAGATGCGCCGCCTGCTGCGCCAGGCGCGCGGTCGGCTGCATGCCAAGCTGGCCCTCCTCGACCGCGAATGGGTGCTGCTGGGCTCGATGAACCTCGACCCCCGCTCGGAGCGGCTCAACACCGAGTTCGGCGTGAAGGTGCGCAGCTTCGAGCTCGCGCAGGCCCTGCTGTTCGCCTATTCGCTGGACCATCTGGAAGGCGTCTACCGCGTGGTCCTCAAGCCCGACGGCCGGAACGTGCAATGGGTGGGCACCGGCGACGAGGTGAACGAGGTGCTCGACGACGAGCCCGACTCGAGTCTCCTCACGCGCTTGCAGCTGCTGTTGTTCTCATGGTTCGTCCCGACGGACCAGCTCTAAAAAAACCCGCCCGCTCGCCGATATCCATCAGACAAGGCTGCCTCTGCCCGGAGGCGGCCTGCCCTGCTCGCCCACGTTGCGAAGATCGAAGATGGATATTTCTCGTTCGAAGGCTTCGGCCTCGTTGGACCTGCATGGCCTGCGCCGCCAGGCCGACACCTGGATGATGGGCGCGCTCGCCCTGGGCTGCCTGGTCGCGGTCGCCCTCGGCTTCGTTCAGGGCCTTGCGGGGCTGGCGCTCGCGTGCGCGGGCATGCTCCTGGCCGCCGGGCTGCTGCTCTACACGGCTGCGCGCGGCACCCTGCTCGCGCGCTGTGCCTTCCCGGTGCTGCTGATGGGCGCGGTCGCCCTGCAGATCCAGCTCGGCATGGGGCGCATCGAATACCATTTCGGCGTCTTCGTCACCCTCGCCTTCCTGCTGCTCTACCGCGACTGGAAGCCGCTGGCCATCGGTGCCGGCGCCATCGCCCTGCACCACATCGCCTTCGACCGGCTGCAGGCCCTGGGCTTCCGGTCTACTGCACCACCGAGCCGGACTTCGCCATCGTGCTCCTGCACGCGGGCTACGTCGTAGTGCAGACCGGCTTCGAGATCGTGATCGGCGAGCGCATGCGCCGCGACGCAGTCCAGGGCCATGAGCTGCTGCAGCTGGTGAGCCGCCTGGACCAGGGCGAGCGTCTGGCACTGGACGGCGCGGCGCTGGAAGCGCGCTCGCCCGCCGTCTCCGCCGTCGAGCGCGTGACCGGGCTGATGGCCGAGCTCAATGCCTCCACCGCCGGGCAGGGCGACAGCATCGGCCAGGTGAACCAGGCCATCGCCCGGCTCGACGAGATGACGCAGCAGAACGCCGGCCTGGTCGAGCAGTCGGCCGCTGCCTCCCAGTCGCTGCGCGAGCAGGCGGCCGGACTGGACGAGGTGGTGAAGGTGTTCCTGATCACAGGGGGATCTGCGTCGTCGAGAGCACCTGCTTGAGCACGATGAAGGACCGGATCTGCCGCACGCCCGGCAGGTAGAGCAGTTGCTCTGCGTGCAGGCGGTTGAAGCTCTCGCCGTCGCGCGTGCGCACGAGCATGAAGTAGTCGAACTCGCCGGTCACGACATGGCATTCCATGCAGCCGGAGATCTTCGCCGCCGCCTTCTCGAAGGCGCTGAAGGACTCCGGCGTCGAGCGGTCGAGCACCACGCCGATCATCACCAGCATGCCGGCGCCGAGCGCCTGGGGATTCAGCAGCGCCACGGTCGCATCGATCAGCCCCGCGCGCTTGAGGCGATCGACCCGGCGCAGGCAGGCCGGCGGGCTCAGGTGGACCTTGTCGGCCAGCGCCACGTTGGAGATGGACGCGTCGGTTTGCAGCGCCCGCAGGATCGCCTTGTCGGTGCGATCGAGCGCGGGCGAGGGCGAGCCAGGCGCCTCAGGGCGAGGACGAACTTTTGTTGCACGGGATGTGGACATTGTGCAATTAGACCCTTCATGAATCGATCGTCGATGCTCGATCGTGCGTGAGTGGATCGATATTCGCAACCCTGTGAACGCGCCTTTTTCCTACGATGCAGTCGTCACCACATCGAGGATCACCGCCATGCAACTGAAGCGCTTCCCCCGCCATCCCCTGACCTTCGGCCCGTCGCCGATCCAGCCGCTGAAGCGCCTGAGCGCGCACCTGGGCGGCAAGGTCGAGCTCTACGCCAAGCGCGAGGATTGCAACAGCGGCCTGGCCTTCGGCGGCAACAAGACGCGCAAGCTGGAGTACCTGATCCCCGAGGCGCTCGCGCAGGGCTGCGACACGCTGGTGTCCATCGGCGGCATCCAGTCCAACCAGACGCGCCAGGTCGCCGCCGTCGCGGCCCACCTGGGCATGAAGTGCGTGCTGGTGCAGGAGAACTGGGTCAACTACTCGGACGCCGTCTACGACCGCGTGGGCAACATCGAGATGTCGCGCATCCTGGGCGCCGACGTGCGGCTGGACGCGGCCGGCTTCGACATCGGCATTCGGCCGAGCTGGGAGCAGGCCATGGAAGACGTGCGCAGCGCCGGAGGCAAACCCTTCCCCATCCCCGCGGGCTGCTCCGAGCATCCCTACGGCGGCCTGGGCTTCGTCGGCTTCGCCGAGGAGGTGCGCGAACAGGAGGCCGCGCTCGGCTTCAAGTTCGACTACATCGTGGTCTGCTCCGTCACCGGCAGCACGCAGGCCGGCATGGTGGTCGGCTTCGCGGCCGACGGGCGCGCGCAACGGGTCATCGGCATCGACGCATCCGCCAAGCCGGAGCAGACGCGCGAACAGATCCTGCGCATTGCGCGCAACACCGCCGCACTGGTGGAACTGGGCCAGGACATCAAGGACGAGGACGTGGTGCTCGACACCCGCTACGGCGGCCCCGAATACGGCCTGCCCAACGAGGGTACGCTGGAAGCCATCCGCCTGTGCGCGCGCCAGGAAGGCATGCTGACCGACCCGGTGTACGAGGGCAAGTCCATGCACGGGATGATCGACAAGGTGCGCCGCGGGGAGTTCGAGCCCGGCTCGAAGGTGCTCTATGCGCACCTGGGTGGCGTGCCGGCGCTGAATGCCTACAGCTTCCTGTTCCGCAACGGCTGAGGTGCGCTCACTCGCCGCCGGGTGAGGCGTGCGAACAGGCCATCAGGCCTCGGCTGCAATCAAAGCCGACTGCACGTTGCGCTGCGTGCTTAGGATGTGTTCCTCCAGCAGCGCACACGCGGTGTCGGCGTCGCGCCGCAGGGTCGCCTCCATGATCTTCCGGTGCTCGTTCGATTTGCGGCGCGCCGCCTCGCGAAAACGCGCCGAGAAGCGCCGGTAGCGCTCGGCCTGGTCGAACAGGCTCGCGCTCCAGGCACGTTGGCGCTCCGAGGGACAGGACGCGATCAGCGCGAGATGAAAGGCCCGGTGCAGCTCGCTCCAGCTGTCGTCCAGGACCACCGGCCCATCGCCGAGGCGCGACTCCGCCTTCTCCAGGCGGTGGTAGGCGGCCAGGATCGCAGCCTCCCAGGCGTCGTCGCCATGCGCGATCGCTTCGCGCAGCGCCGGCACGTCCAGCATCACCCGCATGCGGGTGATGTCGGCCAGGTCCTCGGCGGAGATCGCCGCGACGCGAAAGCCCCGGCGCTCGTCGGCGCGCACCAGGCCTTCCTGCGCAAGCCGGCTCAGGGCCTCGCGCAAGGGGCTGCTGGAGAAGCCATAGGCGTTCTGCAGTTCATCGAGCTTGAGCTTCGCGCCGGCGGCGTGGGTCCCCGCCAGCACATCCTGGCGCAGGCGCCCGAAAGCCTGTTCGACGAGGGTGGGGGTGTAGTCCGTCGCTTCGCTGCCGTGCATGGCGCTAGCTCCTTCGCGGAGCGCCGACCAGCACGAAGAGCATCGTCGCCGGCCGGTCGGACAGGTTGCGCCACGCATGCCGGTTGCCGTGCTGCACGACCACGTCGTGGCGGCGCAGCGGCACCTGCACGCCGTCGTCGAGCTCCAGCGTGATCTCGCCGTCCAACACGATGTCGTAGTCGATGCTGTCGGTGGTGTGCATGCCCGGGTGCTCGGGCTCGAACTTCTCGGCCAGGCCCGGAACCCGCTGCGCGAACTCGGCGCCGAACGCGGCCGCATCGAA
This sequence comes from Variovorax sp. WS11, assembly GCF_010499245.1. Classification (GTDB taxonomy): domain Bacteria; phylum Pseudomonadota; class Gammaproteobacteria; order Burkholderiales; family Burkholderiaceae_C; genus Variovorax. Next base: position 4,032,283 of record NZ_JAAGOW010000001.1, on the reverse strand, counting down.
GTCGGCACGCATCATCACGGCGTCGGGCGGGAACACGACCGTCATCAGCCGGGTGCCGCCGGCACCGGGCACGAAACCCACGTCCACCGTGCGATCGGCCGGCGCGCCGGCGCCGACGGTATCGGAAGCCTCTGTCGCCCAGAGGAGCGCGTTGGCGAAGCCCGGCACGGTTTCGAACGCGCCTGCACGCGGCGCCGGCCCGTCCGACATCACGACCGCCTTGCCATCCGGGCCCGTGCCCGTCACCACTCGTCGGATCTTCATGGCGGGCCTCGCTCAGGGGTTGATGACGAAGTTGCTGAAGCCGCCGTTGCGCGTCGCGATGCCCGAGATCGCCTCGTTCACGCGGTCCAGCGGATAGCAGACATGCTCGAAGACCGACAGGTCCAGCGTGCCGGCCTCGGCCATGTCGGCCATGTCCTGGCCTTCGCCCGCGGTGAACCAGGCCGAGCCCTCGATGCTCTGCTGCTCGTCCATCATGGTGTGCAGGTCCATCCCGACCATGCCGGCGATGGCGCCGATGTTGAAGGCGCGGCCGCCGCGCTTGAGCGCACGGACGCCCTGCTGCATGGTCTCGTGCGGCGCACCCGGGCCGAGCGCGTCGATGAAGGTGTCCACGCCCAAGCCGTCGGTGCGCGCCTTGGCCCATGCGTCGATGGCCTCGCCGTTCGCGTTCGAGAACACCTCGATGCGATCCGGCGCCAGCGCCTTCACGCGCTCCAGCAGCGCCTGGTTGCGCCCGGTGCCGAGGATGTGCGTGGCGCCCATGGCCAGGCCGAACAGCGCGCCGCCGAGGCCCAGCGTGCCGCTGATGCCGTTGATCAGCACGCTGCGGCCCGGCCCCACCTTGGCCTTGCGCATGGCCGAGTACATCGTGCCCAGGTAGCCGAAGCGCGCCGCCTGGTTGAAGCTGACGTTGTCGGGCAGCTTCACCAGCGCGTACTGCGGCGCGATCATGTACTCGGAGAGGCCGCCGTACGGGTAGTTCTTGTAGAGCTTGAGCGAGTTCTGCGAGAAGCCGAAGTAGCCGCTGAAGGCGTAGTGCGTGCAGTTGATCAGGTCGCCGTTGCGGCAGGCGCGGCAGCCGCCGCAGTACAGGCTCGGGTTCACGTACACGCGGTCGCCGGGCTTCCAGGTGTGGACGTGCGAGCCGACCGCCGTCACTTCGCCGGCCGGGTCCAGCCCGAAGACCGCTGGCAGCGGCGGCAGCGGCAGCTCGGGGAACCAGGTGGTCCAGTTCGCCAGGATGTTGCCCAGGTTCGGCACGATGCCGCAGGCATGCACCCGCACCTGCACGTCGTTGGCGGCGGGCTGGGGGATGGGCAGCTGCTCGATCTCCATCGGGGCGCCGACCTTGTGCAGTCGCGCGGCTCATCATCGGCATGGAGTCTCGCCGGCATCTTCGATTTTTGTGCATTTTTCAGCAGCAGCCCGCCGGCCCGGCATCGGAGGAACCCGCCGGTGCGCAAATTATTATTTTATGCACAATTTTCCATTTCTGCATTCGGAGAGCGCCCAATGAATCCCATTCCCGGCCCACCCGTGGAGGTGGCCATCGTCGGCTTCGGCCCCGTCGGCGCCACGCTGGCGGCACTGCTGGGCCGGCGCGGCCGGCGCGTGGCCGTGTTCGACAAGTCGGAGCAGATCTATCCGCTGCCGCGCGCCTTCGCCCTGGACCACGAGGCGATGCGCACCTTCCAGGAGATCGGCATCGCCGGGGCACTGGCGCCGCACATGACGCCCTACCGCCCCACGATCTACCAAGGCGCGGACGGCGAGCCGATCCAGCACTTCGACATGGGGCCCTCGCCCTACCCGCTGGCCTGGGCACCGTCCTATACCTTCAACCAGCCGGCCCTCGAGGCGTCGCTGCGCCGTGCCGTGGGGCTGATGCCCTCCGTGTCGGTCCACCTGGGCCATGAAGTCGGCTTCATCGAGGACGAGGGCGAGCAGGTGCGGCTGTCCGTGCGCGCGCCGGACGGCAGCTCGGGCGAGGTCCGCGCGCGCTACGTGATCGCCTGCGACGGTGGAACCAGCCCCGCGCGCAAGCAGCTCGGGCTGCAGCTCAGGAGCCTGGACTTCGACGAGCCCTGGGTGGTGATCGACATGCACATCGACGAGGACGTGCTCGAGCGCCTGCCGGCCACCAATATCCAGTACTGCAACCCGGCCCGGCCCTGCACCTATGTGGTGGGGCCCGGCACGCACCGGCGCTGGGAGTTCCTGCTGCTGCCGCACGAGACGGGGCAGCGCGACATGCCGCACGAGGCGATCTGGAAGCTGCTGGCGCCCTGGCTGGCCCCGCACGAGGCGCGCATCTGGCGCGCCGCGACCTATCGCTTCCACGCCGTGGTCCTCGACCCCTGGCGCCGGGGACGCGTGCTGCTCGCCGGCGATGCGGCGCACCAGATGCCGCCTTTCCTCGCCCAGGGCATGTGCCAGGGCCTGCGCGACGCGACCAACCTGGCCTGGAAGCTGGACTGGGTGCTGCGCGGCAAAGCCCCCGAGTCGCTGCTGGACAGCTACGGGACGGAGCGCGGCCCGCAGGTCGAGGAAACCACCCGCACCGTCAAGCGCCTGGGCCAGATCATCTGCGAGCGCGATCCCGCGCGCGCCGCGCAGCGCGACCAGGGCCTGCGGGCGCAGCAAGGCGGCGAGGTCCGGGTGCAGCTGCGGCAAAGCCTGCTGCCCGGCGTGCGCCACGGCCTGGTCGAACCCGGCCACGACGCCGCCGGGACGCCGTTCCCGCAGGCGGTGGGCAGGGTCGGCGCCCATGGCGCCGCGGAGATGATGGACGACCTGCTGCCCCGGGGCTTCTTGTTGTTCCTGCGCGAGGCACCCGCGCCGGCTCAGCTCCAGGCGCTGCAAAGCGGCTTGGATGCACTCGATGCCAAGGCCGTGTGCCTGCACGACGCCAATGGCATCGAGGGCCTGCTCGGCTTGGCCGAGGCCGACGGCGTGCTCGCCCGCTGGTTCGAGGCGCAGGGCTGCGGCGCGGCGCTGGTGCGTCCCGACCACATCGTCTACGGTGTGGCTGCGGACATCGGCGGCGCCGCAGAGCTGCTGGAGTGGGCGCGCCAGTCGGCCGGCTTGCGAGAGCCTTGTTCGCTGTCGGCCGACGCCGCTTCGGGTTAGGAGGCGAGCGGGTCTTGTTCGGCGTACTCCCGGTCGAGCAGGCCGCCGGTCGCCTTGAACCAGCAGATCGAGTCGTGCGCGGCGACGACTGCCAGCTTGATCTGCTCGGACGCACCTGGGTCGGCCAAAGCCGCCCACTTGGCGCTATCGGCCGCCTGTTCGAGCTCGAACACGGCCTCGCGTTGACCGGGGACAGCGTCGCCTTCCACTGCGGGCCGCGTTTTCGCAAACTTCCGCCGAAACTCCGCGACGACCGCCACGAGAACGGGGGATGCCATGCCGCCGGTCGCCAGCACAGCTTCAGCCGCGGTCAATCGGCTGTCGAGCTGGAGGCAAACCTGTTGCGCAATCGCTGTCGTCATGATGGTCTCCCGGTGAGGCCGGCCGCCCCTCTGAAAAACAGCTCTGCGGCCCGCCCTCCGAAAGTTAGGTGGCGCGTTCACGAATGTCCAGTGGTCGCTCCTCAAGAACCGACAACTGCAAGCGCGCCGCGCCCTCGCCCGCTTGAAAGCGTCAGAATTGCCCTTATCATTAGCACTCGCTGAAGAGGAGTGCTAACAACACCCGCTTCCAGTGGCAGGGCAGGTGGCCATCAGGCCGCAGCCCAAAACCGAACCCCGTTTCTTATCCAGGAGATGCAATGAAACTTCGTCCTTTGCACGATCGCGTGATCGTCAAGCGCATTGAAAGCGAAACCAAGACCGCCTCGGGCATCGTGATCCCCGACAACGCCGCCGAAAAGCCCGACCAGGGTGAAGTGCTGGCCGTCGGTCCTGGCAAGAAGACCGACAAGGGCGAGCTGGCTCCCATGAGCGTCAAGGTCGGCGACCGCGTCCTGTTCGGCAAGTACAGCGGCCAGACCGTCAAGGTCGACGGCGACGAGCTGCTGGTCATGAAGGAAGACGACCTGTTCGCGGTCGTTGAAGCGAAGTGATTTTGCGGGACAGACCAGGCGAGCGCGAAGCGATCGCTGCTCTGTCCCCAACTGACTGGATCATCATTTTTTTCGGAGATATCTCATGGCAGCAAAAGACGTAGTCTTCGGCGGCGAAGCCCGCGCACGCATGGTCGAAGGCGTGAACATCCTGGCCAACGCGGTCAAGGTGACCCTGGGCCCCAAGGGCCGCAACGTGGTGCTCGAGCGCTCCTTCGGCGCCCCCACCGTGACCAAGGACGGCGTGTCGGTCGCCAAGGAAATCGAGCTCAAGGACAAGCTCCAGAACATGGGCGCCCAGCTCGTGAAGGAAGTGGCCTCCAAGACCTCGGACAACGCCGGTGACGGCACCACCACCGCGACCGTGCTGGCCCAGGCCATCGTTCGCGAAGGCTTCAAGTACGTGGCCGCGGGCATGAACCCGATGGACCTGAAGCGCGGCATCGACAAGGCGGTCACCGCCCTGGTCGAAGAGCTGAAGAAGGCTTCGAAGGCCACCACCACCTCGAAGGAAATCGCGCAGGTCGGCTCGATCTCGGCCAACAGCGACGAGACCATCGGCAAGATCATCGCTGACGCGATGGACAAGGTCGGCAAGGAAGGCGTGATCACCGTCGAAGACGGCAAGTCGCTCGACAGCGAACTGGAAGTCGTCGAGGGCATGCAGTTCGACCGCGGCTACCTGTCGCCCTACTTCATCAACAACCCCGAAAAGCAAAGCGCGATCCTCGAGAACCCGTTCGTGCTGCTGTTCGACAAGAAGATCAGCAACATCCGCGACCTGCTGCCCACGCTGGAGCAAGTGGCCAAGGCCGGCCGTCCGCTGCTGATCATCGCGGAAGAAGTCGAAGGCGAAGCCCTGGCGACGCTGGTGGTCAACACCATCCGCGGCATCCTGAAGGTCGTGGCCGTCAAGGCGCCTGGCTTCGGCGACCGCCGCAAGGCCATGCTGGAAGACATCGCCATCCTGACGGGCGGCAAGGTCATCGCCGAAGAAGTGGGCCTGACCCTCGAGAAGGTGACGCTGGCTGACCTCGGCCAGGCCAAGCGCATCGAAGTGGGCAAGGAAAACACCATCCTCATCGACGGCGCCGGCGCTGCAGGCGACATCGAAGCCCGCGTGAAGCAGATCCGCGTGCAGATCGAGGAAGCCACCAGCGACTACGACCGCGAGAAGCTGCAAGAGCGCGTGGCCAAGCTGGCCGGCGGCGTGGCGGTGATCAAGGTCGGTGCCGCCACCGAAGTCGAGATGAAGGAAAAGAAGGCCCGCGTCGAAGACGCCCTGCACGCCACCCGCGCGGCAGTGGAAGAAGGCGTGGTGGCCGGCGGCGGCGTGGCGCTGCTGCGCGCCAAGCAGGCCCTGGGCGACAAGGTCAAGGGCGACAACGCTGACCAGGACGCCGGCATCCGCCTGGTGCTCAAGGCCATCGAAGCGCCGCTGCGCGAGATCGTGTTCAACGCCGGCGGCGAAGCCAGCGTGGTGGTGAACGCGGTGCTGGCCGGCAAGGGCAACTACGGCTTCAATGCGCAGAACGACACCTACGGCGACATGCTCGAGATGGGCATCCTGGACCCGACCAAGGTGACCCGCACGGCGCTGCAGAACGCCGCTTCCGTGTCTTCGCTGCTGCTGACGACCGAAGCCATGGTCGCCGAAGCGCCGAAGGACGAAGCGCCTGGCGGCGGCGGCATGCCCGACATGGGCGGCATGGGTGGCATGGGCGGCATGGGCATGTAATCAGCCCGGCGCTTCAGCCAACAAAAAACCCCGCGGTGCGAGCCGCGGGGTTTTTTCATTTGGGGCGATTGAAGGCGTCGGGCCTCAGGCCACGGCGAGCGGCGGTGCGCCGTATTCGTTGCTCTCGGGCTGGCTCGGCTGCACCGCGAAGTACAGCAGCACCAGGTTCACCAGCGGGATCAGGCCCAGCAACAGCCACCACCCGCTCTTGCCGATGTCGTGCAGGCGGCGCGCGCCGGCCGACAGCATCGGCAGCAGGAAGGCAAGGATGACGAGGCCATAGACGATCTCGTGAATGAAGCCGGCCACGATCGCGACGATCACATAGGCCAGCACGAACCACCAGTACTCGGACCGCGAGGCGCGGCCGCTGAAGTCCACGTACTTGCTGAAGCAGGTCTTGACGGCTTCTTGAAAATTCATCGAACAGCTCCTCTTGATAGTTCCCACGGGAAAACTCCCGCGGCCATCATAAAGGGCGGTCCGCCGGCTTTTGATGACGACGTGCGTCTAGCGCAACCGGGCCAGCAGGCCGGCGGTGGAGGCATCCAGCCCCGCGGTGTCACCCGAAGCCAGCCGCGGCTCGATGTCCTTGGCCAGCACCTTGCCGAGCTCCACGCCCCACTGGTCGAAACTGTTGATGCCCCACAGCGCGCCGCTGGTGAACACCCGGTGCTCGTACATCGCGAGGAAGGCGCCCAGAGCCTCCGGGTTCAGCTGGTCGAAGACGAAGAAGCTGCTCGGCCGGTTGCCCGGGAAGTTGCGGTGACCGCCCGCGTCCTGCTTGCCGACCATCAAGGCCTGGGCCTGCGCGAGCGCATTGGCCAGCAGCTTGGGGTGGTGGCCTTCCAGGTCGTGCGCCGGCTCGCGCACGGCAATGAACTCCAGCGGGATCACGTCCGTGCCCTGGTGCAGCATCTGGAAATAGGCATGCTGCCCGTTGGTGCCAGGCTCGCCCCACAGCACCGGCGAGGTGCCCAGCGGCAGTGCGGCGCCGCTGGCGTCGACCTGCTTGCCGTTGCTCTCCATCTCGAGCTGCTGCAGGTAGGCCGGCAGGCGCTGCAGCGCGCTGTGATACGGCGCGATGCTGCGGCTGGTGAAGCGGTGGAAGTTGCGGTACCAGACGTCGAGCAGCCCCAGGCGCACAGGCAGGTTCTGCACCAGCGGGGCGGTTCGAAAATGCTCGTCCATCGCGTGGGCGCCGGCCAGCAGGCGGCGGAAGCCCTCGGGGCCGATGGCCAGCGCGATCGGCAGCCCGATGGAAGACCACAGCGAATAGCGCCCGCCCACCCAATCCCAGAAGCCGAAGGTGGTCTCGATGCCGAAGGCGCGCGCCGCCTCGACGTTGGTGGTGAGCGCGGCGAAATGGTGGGCGATGTCGACGTTGCCGGACTGCTCGAACCAGCGCTTGGCCGAGTGCGCGTTGGCCATGGTCTCGGCCGTGGTGAAGGTCTTGGAGGCGACCAGGAACAGCGTGTGCTCGGGCGCCAGGCCGCGCAGCACCCCGGCGAGTTCGTGGCCGTCGACGTTGGAGACGAAATGGAAGCGCTTGCCCGGCGCCACGTAGGCATCGAGGGCGCGCACCACCATCTGGGGCCCCAGGTCCGAGCCACCGATGCCGATGTTGACGACGTCGGTGATGGTGTGGTCGGCGCGCACCCGCTCGGCATAGGCCAGCATGGCGTCGAGCGTGGCGTGCACCTGGGCCAGTTCGCCCGCCAGCGAGGGCGGCACGGTCATCGAGGCCGGCGCACGCAGCAGCGTGTGGAGCACGGCGCGGTCTTCGGTGGCATTGATGTGCTCGCCCGCGAACATGGCGTCGCGATGCGCCTCGAGGCCGGCCTCGCGGGCCAGCGCCAGCAGCAGTTCCTCGGTCTTCGCGTCGATCAGGTTCTTGGACAGATCGGCGAAGAGATGCGGCGCGGACTGGCTGAAGGCTCCGAAGCGCTGCGGATCGGCGGCAAAGGCCTCACGCAGGTCGAAGCCGCGGCCGGCCGTGTCGTAATGCGCCTGGAGCCGGCCCCACGCCGGCGTGCGATCGCAGCGTGTTCGTGTCATGCGACCTCCTCCATCAGTTTTTCCAGCTTGACCGCGTCGGCCGCGAAGGCGCGGATGCCCTCGGCCAGCTTCTCGGTGGCCATCGCGTCCTCATTGAGGGCGAAGCGAAAGGCCGGCTCGTCGAGCACCAGCTTCGGGATGTCGAGCGCCCGCGCGGGGTCCGCGTCCAGCGCGTGCGCCAGCGGGGCCTCACTGGCGGCGAGCTCGCCCAGCAGCTCGGGGCTGATGGTGAGCAGGTCGCAGCCCGCCAGCGCCGCGATCTGGCCCATGTTGCGGAAGCTCGCGCCCATCACCTCGGTGCGGATGCCGTGCTTCTTGTAGTAGTCGAAGATCTGGCGCACCGACTGGACGCCGGGGTCGTTGGCGCCCGCGCGGGCCGCTTCGTCCCAGGCGCTGCCGGCCGCCTTCTTGTGCCAATCGTAGATGCGGCCGACGAAGGGCGAGATCAGCTGCACGCCCGCCGCACCGCAGGCCACCGCCTGGGCAAAGGAGAAGAGCAGCGTGAGGTTGGTGTGGATGCCCTTCTGCTCCAGCTGGCGCGCCGCCTCGATGCCTTCCCAGGTGGCGGCGATCTTGATCAGCACGCGCTTCTCGGTGTCGACGTCCTCGGCACGGTAGAGCGCCACGATGCGCTCGGCCCGCGCCACGGTGGCGGCGGTGTCGAAGCTGAGGCGCGCATCCACCTCGGTGGAGACCCGGCCCGGGATGAGCGACAGGATCTCGGTGCCGAAGCGCACCAGCAGGCGGTCGATGATCTCGTCGGTCGCCAACTGGCCATGCTTCTTCACCGCCTCGTCGAGCAGCGGCCGGTACTCGGCCTTCTGCACCGCCTTGAGGATGAGGGACGGATTGGTGGTCGCGTCCTGGGGCTTGAACTGGGCCAGTTGGCGGAAATCGCCGGTGTCGGCCACCACGGTGGTCCACTGTCGGAGGGCATCGAGTTGGTTCATGCGGCCATTATCCCGCCGCAAAACTACAGTTCGTGTGGTCCCTGGCTGACGGAGCCGGCGAGCGCCCGCGGCTACGGTCGGACTTCGACCGAATCGAAGGAATGCCCATGCCCCGCCGCCAACTGCCTGCCTCGCGACCCCGCGTCGTCTTCGACGACCGCGTCCACAGCGCGTCGATCGGGACCCTTGCCACGGCCTTTTGCGTCGGCGGCGTGCTGACGCTGCTGGCCTTCAACACCGCCCGAACCGCCCGCACCGCGCGTCTGGCCGGCCCGGCCGACGGAGCGCCGCTGATGCGCGCGCCGCTGCAGGTGGTCGCCCCGGTCGACCTGCAACGCTACGTGGGCCTGTGGCACGAGCAGGCGCGCCTGCCGAACCGTTTCGAGAGACGCTGCGCCGGTCCGGTCACGGCCGAATACACGCTGAAGGAGGATGGCAGCGGCCTGCAGGTGCTGAACCGCTGCATCCTGCCGGACGGCCGCTTCGACGAGTCGAGCGGCGTGGCGCGCGTCGCGCCGGTCGCCGGGCAGCCCGGCGCCGGCCGGCTCGAGGTGTGCTTCGCACCGGAGTGGCTGCGCTGGCTGCCCCTGGTCTGGGGCGATTACTGGATCCTCAGGCTCGACCGGGACTATCAGGTCGCGCTGGTCGGCACGCCGGACCGCAAGTGCCTATGGGTGCTGTCGCGCGCGCCGCGGCTGGAGGACGCTGCGCTGCAGGCCGAGCTCGACTACGCGCGCTCGCTGGGCTTCGAAGTCGACAAGGTCGAGCGCACCGGCAGATAGGGCGCCAGCTGCGCCGGCAGCGCGCTCGGCGCCTCGCAGTGGATGGCCTGCCAGCCGAGCGACCGCGCGGCCAACACGTTGGCGGCCGAGTCGTCGATGAACACCGTCTCTGAGGCTTGCAGGCCGTAGCGCGCGGCGAGCAGCTCGTAGATCTCGGGCTGCGGCTTGATTATGCGAACGTCGCCCGAGAAGATGCCGCCGTCGAACCAGTCGAAGAAGGCATGGCGCTGCTCGAGCACGCGCGCATAGGGCACCGGCATGTTCGACAGGTAGAAGAGTCTGAGCGCCTCGCCGGCGTCGCGGCGCGCGCGCAGCTCGCCCAGCAGCTCGATGGTGACTGCGATCGGCTCCAGGCGCTCGCCCATCGGCGCGAGCGTGGTGCTGAGCCGCTCCGCCGGCAGCGACAGGCGCAGCGCCATGCGCCCGATGGCGTCCTCCAGGCTGTGCGTGCCGCGGTCGAAGCCCAGCCAGTCCTCGTGATGGAACATCTCGCGCGCCAGGGCGTGCGCGGCCTGCGCCGTGGGCGTGTGCGGCGCCAGCACCGCATGCACCAGCGACACCGGCTCCCAGCTCAGCAGCACCGCGCCGAGATCGAACACAACGTTCTTCATGCCTGCTCGTTCAAAAACAAAAAGGTCCCCGGGGACCGGCCCGAAGCTTAAGCGAAGTCGCCGGCGCGACAGCGTCCGTTAACATTCGCAGGCGGGCTTCAAGCGCGAAACATCACCACGACAACACGGGTTTTTATCCATGAGTTTCGATCTCGTCCTCTTTGGCGGTACCGGCGACCTCGCGTGGCGCAAGCTGATGCCGGCACTGTTCCAGGCCTTTCGCCACGGCAGCCTGCCCGAGGACGGCCGCATCATCGGCGTGGCGCGCGACGAGCTGTCCGACGACGGCTACCGCGAGCTGATCCAGTCGCGCTTCGCGGCGGTCGAGGGTGCCAAGCGGCCGAGCCCTGAGGAGTTCAAGAAGTTCGCCTCGATGCTGTACTACCTGCGCATGGACCTGTCGAGGGCGCAGGACTACGCGAAGCTCGCCGACCTGCTCAAGCAGCGCGACGCGAGCACGGTCGTGATGTACCTCGCCACCGCGCCGGCTCTTTTCACGCAGGTGGTGGAGCAGATCGCCGCGGCCGGGCTCAACGGCCCCAAGACGCGCGTGGTGCTCGAGAAGCCGCTCGGCCACGACCTGGCCTCCAACCGCGCCATCAACAAGGCGGTGTGCAAGGTGCTCGCCGAGCACCAGGTGTTCCGCATCGACCACTACCTGGGCAAGCCCTCGGTGCAGAACCTGTTCGCGATGCGCTTCGGCAACGCGCTGTTCGAGCCGATCTGGCGCCGCGAGCACATCGCCAACATCGAGATCACGATCGCCGAAGACCTGGGTGTCGAGAAGCGCGGCGCCTTCTACGACCAGACCGGCGCGCTGCGCGACATGGTGCAGAACCACGCGCTGCAGCTGGTCTGCGCCATCGGCATGGAGCCGCCGATCAACGCCCATGCCGACGCCATCCGCGACGAAAAGCTCAAGGTGCTGCGCGCGCTCAAGCCGTGGACGGCGGAATCCATCGGGCTGCACGCGATCCGCGGGCAGTACGCCGCCGGCACGGCCTACGGCGAGCGCGTGCAGGGCTACCGCGACGAGCCGGGCGTCGACCCCGAAAGCCGCACCGAGACCTTCGTCGCGCTGCGCACCGAGATCGCCAACTGGCGCTGGGCCGGCGTGCCGCTCTACATCCGCACCGGCAAGCGGCTGGCCTCGCGCGATGCGCACATCACGGTCAACTTCAAGCCGACGCCGCACGCGATTTTCCGGGCGCCGACCAACGCCTTCAACAAGCTGGTGATCAACCTGCAGCCCAGGGACGGGCTGGAGCTGCACATGCTCGCGCAGGCGCAGGACGGCCGCCACCGCAGCGGCAACGGTCCCCGCTACGCCGGGCCGCAGCTGGCACCGGTGCAGCTGGACCTCGACTTCGACAAGCGTTTCGGCTCCGAGCGCGTGGGCGCCTACGAACGCCTGCTGCTCGATGTGATCGACGGCCGGCTCAACCTCTTCGTGCGCAGCGACGAGCAGGAAGAAGCCTGGCGCTGGGTCGAGCCGCTGATCGACAGCTGGGCCTCGGACGGGCCGCCGCGCCCTTACGCAGCGGGCACCTGGGGGCCCAGCGCATCGAGCGCGATGATTGCGCGCGATGGGTTTGCGTGGAGCGAAGAGCAGTAGGTACCGCTCTCAGATCCTGCCTTCCTCCACGGCGTGGCAGGCCACCTGCACGCCGCGCAGCATCTGCAGCGGCGGACGCTCGGCCTTGCAGCGCGCATTGGCATGCGGGCAGCGCGGATGGAATGTGCAGCCGGTCGGCGGGTTGAGCGGGTTGGGGACCTCGCCCTGCACCGGGATGCGCGCATCGCCCGCGTGCTTCATCTTGGGGATGGCCTCCAGCAGCATGCGGGTGTAGGGGTGCTGCGGCGCCTCGAAGAGCTTGGCCTTGTCGGCCACCTCCACCAGCCGCCCGAGGTACATCACGCCGACCTGGTCGGCCACATGGCGCACCACGGCGAGGTTGTGCGAGATGAAGAGATAGGTCAGGCCGCGCTCGCGCTGCAGGTCCTTCATGATGTTAAGGACTTGGGCCTGCACGCTGACGTCCAGCGCAGAGGTGGGCTCATCGCACACCAGGAACTCGGGCTGAGTGGCCAGGGCCCGGGCGATGGAGATGCGCTGGCGCTGGCCGCCGGAGAACTGGTGGGGGTACTTGACCATGTCCAGCGGGCTCAGGCCGACGGACTGCAGCAACTCGCCGACGCGCGCCTTCAGCGCGGGGCCTTCCTTCAGGATCTCGTGCTCGCGCAGGGGCTCGCCGACGATGTCCTCCACCAGCCAGCGCGGGTTGAGGCTGGCATAGGGGTCCTGGAAGATCATCTGGATGCGGCGGCGCAGCTTGCGGCCCTCGGCACTCTTGAAGGCGGCATGGGCGTCCTGGCCATCGAAGTGCATGCCGCCGCGGGTGGGCTCGTACAGGCCCACGAGCAGGCGCGCGACGGTGCTCTTACCGCAGCCGGATTCGCCGACCAGGGCCAGGGTCTTGCCGCGCTCGATGGAGAAGCTCACGCCGTCCACCGCGCGCAGCAGCAGCCGCGGCTTGCGTTCGAGCACGCGGTTGAGCCAGGGCGGGGAGACGTCGAAGACCTTGGCCAGATCGTTGGCCTGGACCAATTCACTACTCATGCTGCGATCCCATCGACCGATGACGTGCTGTGCGCATCGTGCAACCAACAGGCGGCCCGGGTCGCGCCGGCGTTGAGCAGGTCGGGCCGCTCGACCAGGCAGCGGTCGAAGACGCGCGGGCAGCGCGGGTTGTAGGCGCAACCGCGCGGAATGGCGTTCAGGCGCGGCATGGCGCCGTCGATCTGGTTGAGGCGTTCGCGGTCCATCGTCATGTCGGGGATGGCGGCCATCAGGCCCGAGGTGTAGGGATGCGCGGGCTGGTGGATCACCTCCTGCACCGGGCCGATCTCGGCGATGCGGCCTGCGTACATCACGGCCACGCGGTCGCAGGTCTCGGCAATCACGCCCATGTCATGGGTGATCAGCATCACCGCCGCGCCGCGCTCTTTGCAGATGCGCTTGAGCAGCGTGATGATCTGCGCCTGGATCGAAACGTCCAGCGCGGTGGTCGGCTCATCCGCCACGATCAGCTTGGGCTCCGCGGCCAGGGCCAGGGCAATCACCACCCGCTGGCGCATGCCACCGGAGAACTGGTGCGGAAAGTGATCGATGCGCTGCGCGGCGCCGGGGATGCCGGTGTCCTGCAGCAAGCCAATGGCGCGTCGGCGCGCTTCCTCCTCTCCCACGGGCAGGTGGGTGCGGATGGTCTCGGTCAGCTGCCGGCCGATGGTGTAGAGCGGATTCAGGGAGGTCAGCGGATCCTGGAAGATGGCGCCGATCTTGCGCCCGCGGATGTGGCGCATGGCCTCATGGCCCAGGTTGTCGATGCGCTGGCCCTCCAGCACGATCTGCCCGGCGGCCACGCGCCCGGGCGGCTCCAAGAGGCCGATGATGGCCGCGCCGGTCAAGGACTTGCCCGCGCCCGACTCGCCCACCACGCCCAGAATCTCGCCCGGCGCGATCTCGAAGCTGATGTCGTCCAGCGCGCGCAGCGTGCCGCGGCGGTGCGGGAATTCGACCATCAGGTTGCGGACTTGCAGAAGACTCATTCGGTGTGCTCCTGGCTTCAGCGCAGTCGGGGGTTGAGGGCGTCGCGCAGCCAGTCGCCCAGGAGGTTCACGCTCAGCGCGATCAGGATCAGCATCAGGCCGGGGAAGACGGTGATCCACCATTCGCCCGAGAACAGGTAGTCGTTGCCGACGCGGATCAAGGTGCCCAGCGAAGGCGAGGTCGGCGGCACGCCCACGCCCAGGAAGGACAGCGTCGCCTCGGTGATGATCGCGGTCGCGACCTGGATGGTGGCCAGCACCAGCACCGGCCCCAGCACGTTGGGCAACACGTGCCGGCGCATGATGCGAAGCGGTGCGACGCCCGTCACGCGCGCGGCCTGCACGTACTCCTTGTTGCGCTCGACCATGGTCGAACCGCGCACGGTGCGCGCGTACTGCACCCAGCCGGTGAGCGAGATCGAGATGATCAGCACGCTGAAGGCGACCGTGTCGTGCGCATTGGGGAACAGCGCGCGCCCCACGCCGGCGATCAGCAGCGCGACCAGGATGGGCGGGAAGGACAGCATCACGTCGCACACGCGCATCAGGAAGGCATCGAGCCATCCGCCCCAGAAGCCGGCCAGCAGCCCCAGCAGCACGCCGACCATGACCGACAGCACCACCGAAACCATGCCGACGACCAGCGAGATGCGTGCGCCGTAGATCAGCGCCGACAGGATGTCGCGGCCCTGGTCGTCGGTGCCCAGCAGGTACTTGGTCGTGCCCTCGGCCTCCCAGGCGGGCGGCAGGCGCGCATCGCCGAGCTCGAGCGCGGCAAGGTCGAAGGGGTTGTGCGGCGATACCCATCCGGCGAAGACCGAACAGAAGACGCAGACGAAGGCGATTGCCGCCGCGAGCATCGCGACCGGCGAGGTGCGGAAACTGTGGCCGATGTCGCTGTCTAGCCAGCGGGCCAGTGTCTTTTTCATCGGGAGGCCTAAAAAGCGGGCCTGCATCGCAGGCCCCCGGAGTCATGTGCCGTCAAGCCCTCAGGGCTTGGCGGGGCCCTGGATGCTCATCCACTTGAAGGGCATGAAGTTGTCGGCCCGCTGCGTCAGCGCGACCTTCTTGCTCACGCCCCAGGCCAGCGACTGCTGGTGCAACGGCAGGTGGCCGATTTCGTCCGCATGGATCTTGAAGGCTTCCTGGATCATCGCCATGCGTTCCGTCTTGTCGGTGCTCGACTTGATCTTTCCGATCAGTTCGTCGAGCTTGGGATTGCAGTACGAGCCGAGGTTGAACTGGCCGTCGCCCGTCTTGTCGTCGGGGCAGCGCATCAGCGCGTCGAGCGCGTTGTGCGAGTCGTAGGTGGTCGGCGTCCAGCCGAGCAGATAGAAGCTGGTGTCGCGGCGCAGGATCTTGGGGAAATACGTGCCCTTGGTCTCGGCCGCGAGATTGATCTTCACGCCGATCCGCGCGAGGTTCGCGGCCACCGATTGGCAGATCTGCCCGTCGTTGACGTAGCGGTCGTTGGGGCAGTTCATCGTCACCTCGAAGCCGCTCGGGTAGCCGGCGTCCGCCAGCAGCTTCTTGGCGCCCTCGACGTCCTGCGGCAGGCGCTTGTCCTGCGCCTCGGTCCAGCCATTGATGCCGGGGCCCACCATCAGTCCCGTGGGCCGCGAGGCGCCGCGCATCACCGTGCGCTGGATCCCCGTGATGTCGATGGCCTGGTAGAAGGCCTGGCGCACGCGCTTGTCCTTGAAGGGGTTCTTGCCCTTGACGCTCGAGTACAGCAGCTCGTCGCGCTTCTGGTCCATGCCCAGGAAGATGGTGCGCAGCTCGGGGCCGACCACCACCTGCGCGTTCGGGCTGGCATTGATGCGCGCGATGTCCTGCACCGGCACCGGCTCCATCACGTCGATCTCGCCCGACATCAGTGCCGCCACGCGCGTCGCCGAATTGGCGATGGGGGTGAAGATCACCTCCTGCACGTTGCCGTCGATCTTGCCCCAGTAGGTGTTGTTGCGCACGAAGACGGTGCGCACATTGGGCTGGCGCTCGCGCACGCGGAAGGGCCCGGTGCCGTTTGCCTTGAACGAGGCGGTGTTCTCGATGCCCTTGCGGCGGTCGACGGGCTTCTCGGCCTTGTTCTCCTCGCACCACTTCTTGCTCATGATCGCGAGGTCCGACAACACGTCCGGCAGGATCGGGAACGGCCCCTTGGTCTCGATGTCGACCGCATGGTCGTTGACCTTTCGCACTTCCTTGATGTCGTTCACCTTGGCCTTCACGTCCGAGCCGTCGCCGGCCGCACGCGTGATGCTGAAGAGGACGTCATCGGCGGTGAATGGCGTGCCGTCGTGAAACTTGACGTTCTTACGCAGCTCGAAGCGCCACACCGTCGGCGATGTCTGCCGCCAGGAGGTGGCCAGCGATGGCGCGAGGCTCAGGTCCTTGTTGCGATCGGTCAGCGCGTCGTACACGTTGAGATCGACCGAGAGCTGCAGCGACTCGTTGAGCGAGTGCGGATCGAGCGAAAGCGCATCACCCTGATTCGCGACGCGGATCGTCTGCGCGCCCGCGGGGAGGCAGAGCGCGCCCAGCGCGGACATGACGGCCATCGCGGCCAGCTTGTTTCTCAGGTTCATGGAAGCACTCCTCGGTTGAAAACGTTCAGGACGCCGCGGATGCAACCACGCTCTTGGCGGGCCGGTCCACGGCGTTCAGGGGCATGCCCTGCTCGATCAGGCCGGCATGCAGGGCGGCGCCGAGCGGCAGGATCTCGTCATTGAAGTCGTAGCGGCTGTTGTGCAGGAATGCGCCGCCGCGAGCGTCCTGGCCGATGCGCATGTAAGCGCCGGCCTTCTTCTGCAGCATGAAGGAGAAATCTTCGGCGCCCATGCTCGGCTCCATGTTGCGCTCGACGTTGTGCGCGCCCACCAGGGACTGCGCGACGTCGCCGGCGAACAAGGCCTCGGGCGCGGTGTTGATGGTGGCGGGGTAGATGCGCTCGAACTTGACCTGCGCCGTCGCGCCGAAGCCGGCCGCGACCGCGGAGCACAGTTCCACCAGCCGCTGCTCGACCTGCGCCTGCACGCGGATGCTGAAGGTGCGCACCGTACCCACCAGCGTCGCCTTGCCGGGCACCACGCTCATGGCGCCGAGGTCGCCGGCCTGCACCGCGCAGATGCTGATCACGGCCGCGTCGATGGGTCGCACATTGCGCGAGACGATGGTCTGCACGGCTGTGATGATGTGGGCCGACACCAGCACCGGGTCGACCGTGAGGTAAGCATGCGCGCCGTGGCCGCCCTTGCCCGTGATCTCGATGGTGATGCGGTCGGCCGCCGCCATCATCGCGCCGCGGTTGATGCCCACCGTGCCGGCGGGCAGGCCGGGCCAGTTGTGCATTGCGTAGACCGCGCTGACCGGGAAGCGGTCGAACAGACCGTCCTCGATCATCGCGCGCGCGCCGGCGAAGCCTTCCTCGCCGGGCTGGAAGATCAGCACGGCGGTGCCGTCGAAGTCGCGCGTCTCGGCCAGGTAGCGCGCGGCGCCGACCAGCATGGCGGTGTGGCCGTCGTGGCCGCAGCCGTGCATCAGGCCCTTCTTCGCGGAGCGCCAGTTGAAGTCGTTGTCCTCGCACATCGGCAAGGCGTCCATGTCGGCGCGCAGGCCGATCATGCGGCCGCTGGCCGTGGAGCGGCCGCGGATCACGCCGACCACGCCGGTCTTGCCGATGCCCGGATGGATCTCGTCGACGCCGCAGGCCCGCAGCGACTCCTGCACGCGGCCGGAGGTATAGATCTCCTCGAAGCCGAGCTCCGGGTGGGCATGCAGGTCGCGCCGGAAGGCGGTGATCTCGGGATGGAAGCGCGCGATGTGCGCGAAGGCCCGTCCGGAAGCCTGGAAGCGGGGGCTGCTGTCCATCGTCAATGCCCTCCCGCCCTGCCGATGCGCAGCCGCGGGTCGACCACGAAGTACAGCAGGTCCACGACCAGGTTGATGACGACGAAGATCAGCGCGATCAGGCACAGGTAGGCGGCCATCACCGGGATGTCGGCGAAGGTCACGGCCTGGATGAAGAGCAGGCCCATGCCGGGCCACTGGAAGACCGACTCGGTGATGATGGCAAAAGCGATCAGGCCGCCGAGCTGCAGGCCGGTGATGGTCATCACCGGCACCAGCGTGTTCTTGAGCGCATGGCCGAAGTGGATGGCCCGGTCCGACAGGCCGCGGGCGCGTGCGAACTTGATGTAGTCGGTGCGCAACACCTCCAGCATCTCGGCGCGCACCAGCCGCATGATCAGCGTGAGCTGGAAGATGGCGAGCGTGATGGCCGGCAGCACGATGTGCATCCAGCCGTCGGCGCGCAGCAAGCCGGTGCTCCACCAGCCCAGTTGCACCGTCTCGCCGCGACCGAAGCTGGGGAACCAGCCGAGCAGCACGGCGAAGACCAGGATCAGCAGGATGCCGATCAGGAAGGTGGGCAGCGAGACGCCCAGCAGCGAGATCGTCATGAACACCTGGCTCATGAAGGTGCCGCGCCGCAGCGCCGTGTAGACGCCCATCGGGATGCCGACCGCGAGCGCGAGGAAGGCGGCGACGAGTGCCAGCTCGAGCGTCGCCGGGAAGCGCTCGCCGATCAGGCGCGAGACCTTGCTGCCCTGGCGCAGGCTCAGGCCGAACTCGCCCTGCGAGGCGTTGACCAGGAAGTGCCAGAACTGCACGAAGAAGGGTTTGTCCAGCCCGAGGCCGGAGCGCAGTTCGCGGATCTGCTCGGGCGTCGCATCCTGGCCGAGCAGGAACACGACCGGATCGCCCACGTACTGGAACAGGAGAAAGGCGATGAAGGCAACCGCGACCATGACGATCACGGCCTGGATCAGGCGGCGCAGTACGAAAGCAATCATTCAGCAGAGCACGTGTTCAAGAATGCTAGCAGAGCAAGCCGCATGCCCAAGAGGTGGTTCCCCGGGTTGCGGCGCGCCCGGGGCTCGACAGAAATGCGGCAGGCTCTGGGCGCGGATCAGTTCACCTTGATGAGGCGCCAATCGAGCCGGTTATCGGCGCGATGGACCACCTCGATGTTCTTCTTCATCGCCCAGGGGATGATCTGGTTGTGCAGCGGGATGTGCGACACGTCGTCGTTCTGCAACTGCAGCGCCTCGGTCAGCAGGCGGTCGCGCACCGGGATGTCGGTCTCCGTCTTTACGCGGTCGACGAGCTGGTCCATCTTCGGATTGCTGTAGCGCCCGACGTTGTAGTTGCCGTCGCCGCCGCCGCCCACCGAGCGCGTGAGCGACTGCAGGCTGTAGAGCGCGTCGAAGGTCGGCACGCCCCAGCCGAGCATGTAGATGCTGGCCTCGAAGCGCTGGATCATCGGGAAGTAGGTCACCAGCGGCAGCGTGCGCAACTTGGCCTTGATGCCGACGCGCGCCCACATGGCGGTCACCGCCTGGCAAATTTCCTCGTCGTTGATGTAGCGGTTGTTCGGGCATGCGAAATCGACCTCGAAGCCGCCGGGATAGCCGGCGTCCGCCAGCAGCTTCTTGGCAGCCTCGACGTCATAGGGATGGCGCTTGTGCACCCCTTCGCTCCAGCCGTTGACCTGTGGTGCCACCAGGGCGCCGGTGGGCTGGCTCAGGCCGCGCATGGTCACGCGGGTCAGGCTCGCGATGTCGATGGCCTGGTACAGCGCCATGCGAACACGCTGGTCCTTCAGCGGATTCTTGCCCTTGACGCTGGAGCCGGGCAACTCGTCGCGGAACTGGTCCATGCCGAAGAAGATGGTGCGGTTCTCGATGCCGTCGACGACCTTCAGGTTGCCGCTCTGCCGCAGACGGCCCAAGTCCTGCGGGCTGGGGTCGAGCACGAAGTCGACCTCGCCGGAAAGCAGCGCCGCCGCGCGCGTGGCTTCCTGCTTGATCGGGGTGTAGACCACCTCGGTCACGTTCGAATCGTTCTTGCCCCAGTAGTGCGGGTTCTTCACCAGCACCAGGCGCTGGTCCGGCAGCCATTCCTTGACCATGAAGGCGCCGGTGCCCATGGCATTGCGATGGGCGTAGCTTTCCTCGGGGGTCTTGATGTCCTTCGGCTCGACGGACTTGTTCTTATCCGCCCAGGCCTTGCTCATGATGCGAAGCTCGGTCAGCTGGTTCAGCAGCACCGGATTGGGGCCCTTGAGCAGGATATCGACCGTGTTCTCGTCGATCTTGACCACCTTGTCGATGCCCTGGGCATAGACCGCGTAATTGGAGGTCTTGGCCATTGCGCGCGTCAGCGAATACACGACGTCATCGGCTGTGAGCGCAGACCCGTCGCTGAACTTGACGCCGCTGCGCAGGGTGAACCGCACCTGCGTCGGGGACACATTCTTCCAGCTGCTCGCCAGTTGGGCCTCGGGCTTGAAGGTCTTGCTGTTGTAGTAGACCAACGAGTCGTAGATGGCCGCATGCACACCATTGCCCAGGGCATTGTTCTGCGAGTGGATGTCGAGCGTGGGGATGTCGCTCGCACTCGACCATTTGAAGGTCTTGGCATGCACCACAGGGGTCGCCAACGCGGCGGCCGCGAGGGCGAGGGCAATGGGAAACAGTACGCGCTTGGAACCCATGGTTAACCTTCCGTCACAAGTCAAAACGCGGACTATGCAACACCCGCGCCAGCTTGAGAGACGGGAGAACGCTGACCCAAGGGATATCCCTGTTCGCGAAAGCCCGGAAAAGAAAAAAGCCGCCCGACTTTCGTCGGGCGGCTTTCAAGAACTTCCCATTCAAAGCTGGCTTACGCCAGCTTCAGATCAGAAAGCGTGACGGATACCGAAGTCGTAACCCGTCGAGGTCTTCGGCAGGTAGGCCGCGCCGCCGGAGGTCGTCACGAAGGACGGGCCACCCAGGGTCAAGCCAGCGCCGTTCTTGTTGCGGATGCGAGCCACCGTCGCGTACAGGGCCGTACGCTTCGACAGGTTGTGCACGTAGCCGATGGCGAACTTGTTGGCCTTCGGATCGTCGGTCGTGGTGAACAGCGTGGCCGGCAGGTTGAAGTCGTACTTGACAGCAGAGTACGCAACACGGATCAGGCCGGGGCCGACGGGCACGGTCGCGCCGAGAAGCCAACCCTTCAGGTCCACGTCGGTCGGCTGGGCGATGAACGAGTTGTCGGTGTCGACTTCGTTCTTGGCCTTCGACAATTCACCGAAGAGCTTCACGACGCCGAAGTCGTACGAAGCGCCCAGGTTGAAGGTCTTCACGTTGGTCGTGGTGCCGACGAAGAAGTTGTCGCCGATGGTGCTTTGACCGTAAGCGGCAGCCACGTCCAGCGGGCCGTTGGCGTAACCGAAGCGGCCGCCGACGTAACGACCGGTGCGCTGGGTGTTCAGCGCGGTCGGCGTCAGAGTGCCCGGATCGAACTTGTCACGCTCGTGGAAGGCGTACATCACTTGGCCATAGAAGCCACCGAGGTTCGGGGGCAGGAAATAGCCGATGGAGTTGCTGGCACGAACGTAGTTGCTGCCGGTCACGTTGGTGAAGCCGGGGACGCTCGTGGTGCCGCCGCCGAGCCAAGTACCGAAGCCGGTGTTCGCGGTGCTGATCAGGTTGGTGCCGACGCCGTTGGTGCCGAAGGGGTCGAACACGGTGTCGTTCCAGAACGTCGGGGTGTAGTCACGGCCCAGACGGAGTTCACCGAAACCACCCGACAGGCTCACGGTCGAGCGACGGGCGAAGGTCGCAACGCCTTGCTGGCCGTCGTCGTTGGAGATCGGGGCTTCGAGCCAGAAGCTGGCTGCCAGGCCACCACCGAGGTCTTCCGTACCGCGGAAGCCCAGACGGCTGGAGTTGTAACCCGAGTTCGCCAGAACGGTGCGCTTGACCTTGATGCTGTCAACCAGGAAGGGGTTGGTCAGGGACGGGATCGCGAGATCCGACTTGTTCGAGTAGCTGCTGACAGAAGCGTCAACCACGCCGAACAGCGTCACGGACGACTGCGCCGAGGCAACACCGGCAACAGCCAGAGCAGCCAGGGCAACTAGAGATTTTTTCATTGCAAGTTTCTCCAAGGTTAAACATAGGGCTCCGGTGCGAAGGGCTCACCGTGACTGGCACTTCTGTGCACCCACCGGACCCCGGGCCAACCTCCTTTTGGGAAGTTGTCGCTATTGCACCAGAGCGGCTTCGTCTGGGCAAAACAAATCGCCCGAAAACACAGCCGGCTCCGCCGTTTCGTTGCAGTAGTGCAACAAAGCACTAACTGCCTGCAAGATCTCGCGATATGAAACAAGACCTGCTGTGCAAGTGACCTATTGCGCATCGGTTCCAATCGCCCCATGACCTTCTCGCTCGACGCCGTCCTCGGCACCGCGGATGCAGCCCTGCGCACCCTGTTTGCCAAGCCCCATGCGACGCGCGCCGCGCCGCTGCCGGACAGCTCGGACAGGGAGCTGAGCGAAGGCGAGCGCCGGGAAGCCGGGGCGTTGATGCGCGTGAATCATGTCGGGGAGGTTTGTGCCCAGGCCTTGTATACAGCGCAGGCGGCCGTCACGCGCGATCCCAAGCTGCGGGCGCACTTCGACGAGGCTGCACGCGAGGAAACCGATCACCTCGCCTGGACGCAGCAGCGGCTCGAGGAACTGGGTGCACACCCGTCGGTGCTCAATCCGCTCTGGTATCTGGGCGCATTCGGGCTTGGCCTCGTGGCCGGCCGGCTCGGCGACCCGCTGAGCCTGGGTTTCGTGGCAGAGACCGAGCGGCAGGTCGAGGCCCATCTGGATGGCCACCTCGACCGTCTTCCCGCAGGCGATACGGCCTCGCGGGCGGTAGTCAATCAGATGAAGCTGGACGAGGCGCGCCATGCGGCGCAGGCCTGGAGCGCCGGCGCACAGGAACTGCCGGCGCCGGCCAAGGCCCTGATGCGCTTGGCCTCGCGCGTGATGACCACGGTCGCCCACCGCATCTGAGCGACGCCGGGGTCGCGCTCAGGCTTCGATCAGGTCGAAGCTGGTCGTGATCTCGGCCGTCTTGGCCAGCATGACGCTGGCCGAGCAGTAGGTATCGTGGCTCAGGGCGATCGCGCGCTCGACCGCTGCGGCCGGAATGCCCTTGCCTGCCACGGTGAAGTGCATGTGGATCTTGGTGAAGACCTTCGGATCTTTCTCTGCCCGCTCGCTGCTCAGCTTGACACTGACGCGCTCGACTTGGTGCCGGCCGCGCTTGAGGATCAGGACCACGTCGTAGGCGGTGCAGCCGCCGGTGCCGGCCAGCACGGTTTCCATCGGCCGGGCCGCCAGGTTCTGCCCACCGTTCTCCGGCTTCGACGGGTCCGGCGCGCCATCCATCATCAGGACATGGCCGCTGCCGGTCTCGGCGACGAAGCCCATGGCCGATCGCGCCCCCGCGTTGCCGGTCCAGCTCACTGTGCATTCCATCCTTGCAGACTCCAGAAGTCGCGACGCACGGCAAGAAAAATCACGTCGGCGTCGATTTGTGTTGGAAAAGAGTCACTCGCTTGTTGCATTGCAACAATGAGTCGGTATACTTTATTTCATCGCACACGAACTCGTGTGCACCGGTTGTCTCCTCCACCCTCCCAATTGGTGGATTTAGCCCCGAGCCGCAAGGCCCGGGGCTTTTTTCTTGCCCGCGCCTGCGGGCAAGGATGGCAGGCCTATGATCGCGGCCCTATGTCCACACCGCCCGCTCCGCTTTCGCCCGCCGACTACCTGAAGAAGATCCTCACGGCCCGTGTCTACGATGTGGCGGTGGAGTCCGCGCTCGAGCCGGCGCAGGCCCTGAGCGCGCGGCTCGGCAACACGGTGCTGCTCAAGCGCGAGGACCAGCAGGAGGTCTTCAGCTTCAAGCTGCGCGGAGCCTACAACAAGATGGCGCACCTGAGCCCGGAGCAGCTCTCCAAGGGCGTGATCTGCGCATCGGCCGGCAACCATGCCCAGGGCGTCGCGCTCAGCGCCCGCAAGCTCGGCGCGCGCGCTGTGGTGGTGATGCCCGTGACCACGCCGCAGCTCAAGATCGACGCCGTGCGCGGGCTCGGCGGCGAAGTGCAGCTGCACGGCGACAGCTACTCCGACGCGTATGGCTACGCGCTGGAACAGCAGAAGCTGCACGGCCTCACCTTCGTTCACCCCTTCGACGACCCCGATGTCATCGCTGGCCAGGGGACGATCGCGATGGAGATCCTGCGCCAGCACCAGGGCCCGCTCGATGCGGTCTTCGTCGCCATCGGTGGCGGCGGGCTGATCTCGGGCGTTGCCAACTACATCAAGGCCGTTCGGCCCGAGATCAAGGTGATTGGCGTCCAGATGAACGACTCCGACGCGATGATGCGCTCCGTCGCCGCGCGCGAACGGGTGACGCTGCCCGACGTAGGCCTTTTCTCCGACGGCACCGCGGTCAAGCTGGTCGGCGAGGAGACCTTCCGGATCTCACGCGAACTGGTGGACGAATTCATCACCGTCGACACCGACGCCGTCTGCGCAGGCATCAAGGACGTGTTCATCGACACACGCAGCATCGTCGAGCCCGCCGGAGCGCTGGCAGTGGCAGCGATCAAGCAATACGTCGAGTCGCACGGCACGCAGGGCCAGACCTACGCGGCCATCCTGTGCGGCGCGAACATGAACTTCGACCGGCTGCGTTTTGTCGCCGAGCGCGCCGAGGTGGGCGAGGAGCGCGAAGCCCTGTTCGCGGTCACCATCCCCGAGGAGCGCGGCAGCTTCCGGCGCTTCTGCGAGCTGATCGGCCAATTGCCGGGCGCCTCGCGCAGCGTGACCGAGTTCAACTATCGGATCAGCGACGCCAAGGAGGCGCATGTGTTCGTGGGTCTGACCACCCAGACGCGCGGCGAGTCGAAGACCATAATGGAGACCTTCCTCGCCCACGGCTACGGCTGCATCGACCTCACGCACAACGAGCTCGCCAAGGAGCACATCCGCCATCTGGTGGGCGGCCGAAGCAACCTGGCGCACGACGAGCGGCTGCTGCGCTTCGTGTTCCCCGAGCGGCCCGGCGCGCTGCTCAAGTTCCTGAGCCTGATGCGGCCGACTTGGAACATCAGCCTCTTCCACTATCGCAACCAGGGCGCCGACTACGGCCGCATCCTGGTCGGGCTGCAGGTTCCGGCGGTCGACCACGCGGCTTTCGAGGAATTCCTGCGGACGCTCGCCTATCCCTTCGTGGAGGAAACCGGCAACCCGGTCTACCGGCTGTTCCTGCAGGCCTAGAGGCCTTTAGCGCCGGACGCCGCCCCGTGGAGGTGGCGGCGGCGCCACCACGGGCGGGGGAGCGTCGGCCGCGGCCGGCGGCGGTGCATTGACGGCCAGCGGCTGCGTCGGCAGTTGCAGCGTGAAGGCCGGCGCCGCGTCGACGCTCGCGCCGAGCGAGGCGGCACGGGCGCTGACCGAATGCAGCACATAGCCATCGGCCACCTTGGCGCCGACGCGGAAGGGCCGCGGCGGCTTGCCGTCCACGACGATCAGCGCCGCCCCCTGTTGATCGGCGTCGGCCACCACGCCCAGCAGTTGGAAGCGGCTGGCGGCGTCCGGTGTGGCCACGACCGCGGCCTGGCTCGGCACCGCTCCCAGCATCTGCGCGACCGCTGCCGGATCCACGCTTGCCGCAGCGTTGCTGCTCAGCGCGGGCGGCGCGACGGCATCCGACGGTGACATCAGCCGCAGCCCCCAGAACACGACACTCGCGGCGGCCAGCGCCCACAGGGCGGTCGTCGCGGTGGCCGAAGGCCAGCGGGCGGGGGCGTAGGAAGCTGACATGGGGCCGGATTATCATGCAGCACAAGCGCCAACGCGCATTCTTCCCAGTCCCTCCTCCCACCTTCATGCCCTTTCCTCACCGCCCTCTCGCGCGCGCCGTGCAGCGCGGCTTCACGCTGATCGAACTGATGGTCGTGCTGGTCATCATCGGCGTGCTCGCAGCCCTGATCGTGCCGAACGTGATCGAGCGTGCCGACGACGCGCGCGTGACCGCCGCGCGGACCGACGTCAACAACCTGATGCAGGCGCTCAAGCTCTACCGCCTCGACAACCAGCGCTACCCGACGGCCGAGCAGGGCCTGCAGGCACTGCTTGCGCGCCCGACCACGGGACCGGCCGCACCCAACTGGAAGCCTTACGTCGAAAAGCTGCCCAACGATCCCTGGGGCCGTCCCTACCAGTACATGAACCCCGGCCTGAAGGGCGAGATCGACGTGTTCTCGCTCGGCGCCGACAGCCAGCCCGGCGGCGAAGGCAAGAATGCCGACATCGGCAGCTGGCAATAGGCGCGTCGCTCCCCGCTGCCTGGGCGCCCGCCACCGCCACGCCGGCGGCTTCACCCTGATCGAGCTGCTGGTGGTGATCGCGATCATCGCGATCGCCACCGCGGGCGTCGGACTCGCGCTGCGCGACACGGGCCAGGAAAGCCTGGACCGCGAAGCCGAGCGCCTTTCGGCCCTGCTCGAAGCGGCGCGCGCCCAGTCGCGCGCCAGCGGCATGGCGGTGCGCTGGCGCGTCACACCGCAAGAGGCGGCCAACTTCAGCTTCGACGGCCTGCCGTCCGGCACCTTGCCCACCCAATGGCTTTCCGCCGGCATCACGGCGCAGCCGCTGATGGCGGACGGCTCGCCGGTCGCGGCGCTGCAGTTGGGCCCCGATCCGATCATCGCGGCGCAGCAGGTTCTGCTCACGGCGGAGGGCCCGCCGGCGCGCACCCTGCGCATCGCGACCGATGGCCTGCGGCCCTTCGCGGTGGCTTCGCCATGAGACGCCAGGCGGCCGCCAAGTCGAACAGCACCGCAGCGCATAGCGCGGAGCTTGTCCAATGAAGCGCAGCGCAAGCCGCGGCTTCACCCTAGTCGAGGTGCTGGTCGCGCTCGGCATCATCGCGATCGCACTGGCGGCTGGCACCCAGGCCACAAACGCGCTCACCCGCAATGGACAGCGCCAGTCGGACCTGCTGCTGGCCCAGCTTTGTGCAGAAAACGAGCTGATCAAGGCCCGCCTCGCGCGCCAGATGCCCGCGATCGGCGATGCCGGCTTGGTCTGCACCCAGGCCAACAACAGCTTCGCCGTCACCGTCTCGACCACGCCCACGCTGAACCCGAACTTCCGCCGCGTCGACGTGCAGGTGCGCGACGCGTTCGATGCGCCAGTGCTGCGCCTCTCCACCGTCGTAGGACGCTTCTGATGGCAACGACGCGCGCCACCCGCGGCTTTACGCTGATCGAACTGCTGGTGGCGATCGCCATCATGGCGCTGCTTGCGCTGGTCAGCTGGCAAGGCCTCGAAGGTATGGCGCGCGCCCAGTCCATCAACCGCGAGCGCAGCGACGCCGTGCTCACGCTGCAAACCACGCTGTCGCAATGGACGGCCGACCTCGACGCCACGGTGGCTCTGTCGCAGACGCGCCCCATCGACTGGGACGGCCGTGTGCTGCGCCTCACGCGGCGCAGCACCGACACGGCCCTGCCCGCGGTCTACGTGGTGGCCTGGACCCTGCGGGCCGATGCGACCGGCACGGCACGCTGGTACCGCTGGCAATCGCCCGGCTTCACGACGCGCCCCGAATGGCAGCAGGCCTGGGACCGCGCCGCCGCCTGGGCCCAGGACGGCGGCGGCAGCACCAACGAACTGCGCGGAACCGAACTCGGCCTGGTGCCGCTGGAAGCCTGGCAGCTCTTCTACTTTCGCAACGACGCGTGGGGTCCGGCCGTCGGCGCCGCCGCACTCGGCACCAACACGCCGCTGCCCGATGGCGTGCGCCTCGTGCTGAGCCTGCCGCCCGGCCCGGCGCTCGCCGGCCTGCTCACGCGCGACTGGGTCCGACCCACCGCCTCGGCGGCCAAATCCTCATGAAGCCGCCTGCCCGCACCGCATCACGACGCTCCCGCGGCGCGGCGCTGCTGACGGCCATGCTCACCGTCACGCTGGTCGCCACCTTCGCCGCGGCGGCGCTCTGGCAGCAATGGCGCGCCGTCGAAATCGAGGCTGCCGAGCGCGGACGGGTGCAATCGTCGTGGGTGCTGATCGGCGCGCTCGACTGGTCGCGCCTGATACTGCGCGAGGATGCCCGCGCCACCACGGCCGCCGGCGGCGGCGCGGACCACCTGGCCGAGCCCTGGGCCGTGCCACTGGAGGAAGCCAAGCTGTCGAGCTTCCTCGCGGCCGAGAAGAACATCGCCAGCGATGCGCTCGAAGGGCTGCCCGAGGCTTTTCTGCAGGGCCGCATCGTCGACGCCCAATCCAAGATGAACGTGATGAACCTGGTGGTGAACGGCGTCCCGGTGCCGGCCGAGATCGCCGCCTTCACCAAGCTGTTCGAGCTGCTGGGGCTACCCGCGCAGGAGGTGCCGGTGCTTGCGGCCCAGCTCAGGCGCGCCCTGCCCCCGGCTGCTGCCACGGGTACGGGTACGGGCACGGGAACCACCACCGGTACCACCACCACTACGACCACTACCGGCACCGGCACCACCACCGGCGCGCAGGCCACCACGGACAGCTCGGCATCCGGCCCGCTGCTGCCGCAGCGCACCGCCCAACTGGTCTGGCTGGGGCTGTCGCCGTCCACCGTCGCTGCGCTGGAGCCCTACGTCACCATCCTGCCCGAGCGCATGCCGCTCAACATCAACACCGCCAGCGCCGAAGCGATGGCCGCCAGCGTGCCCTCGCTCGACCTGGCGACGGCCAAGCGCGTGGTCGCGCAGCGCGCGTCGCGCTACTTCCGCACCCTGGAAGACGCCAACAAGGTCATCGCCCAAGGCTCAGGCCAATTCAACAGCACCCAGCACGCCGTGGCGACTCGCTTTTTCGAAGTGCAAGGCCGGCTGCGGCTGGACAATGCCTGGGTCGAGGAGCACTCGCTGCTCCAACGCGACAACCTCGAGCTTCGCATCGTCTGGCGCGAACGTGGTGCCGGCGCCACGTCGACGGCGCCGAAGTCTTGAAGCGGAAACCTTTGGTCACGCTTATCGGATTAAATGCGTCGAAGCGCCCACGCCGCGTGCTGAAGACGCTATCAAGTTTGTAGCGAGAGATGTGAACCATCCTCCTACAATGGCGACCCCCTATTCATCATGGCCCTGCTGCTCGTCACCGCCCCTCTTCCCCCTGCGCCTGCCGGCGGCGACTACGGCTGGGCGCTGTGGTCCAGCGACGGCCGCAAGCTGCGCTCCCAGGGCAGCGCGCCGCCGGCCCTGCTGCCGAGCGGCGACGAGCTGACCCTGGGCGTGCCGGCGGCCGCACTGTCCTGGCACCAGCTCACGCTGCCGCAAGGCAGCATGAGCGGCAACGTGCGCCTGCGCTCGGTGCTCAATGGTCTGCTCGAAGACCGGCTGCTCGACGATCCCGAGCAACTGCACTTCTCGCTGGAGCCCGACGCCCGCGCGGGCGTTCCCGTGTGGGTGGCCGCCTGCAATCGGCTTTGGCTGCGCGGCGTGGTGCAGGCGCTCGAGGGCGCGGGCCGCCGCGTCACCCGCATCGTTCCGGAGTTCACGCCGCAGCCGGCGGGCGCGCCGCCCATGATCTTCGCCATCGGCGAGCCCGGTACCGCCCAGCTGGTGGTCTGCGACACCGAAGGCGTCACCCCTTTGCCGCTCGATGCCGCCGGCGCCGCGCTGGTCGGCACGGTGCCCGAAGGCACAGCCATGCTGGCCGAGCCGGCCGTGGCCGAGCTCGCGGAAAGCTTGCTCGGCCGCCGCGTGCCGATCGTCAAGCCGGCCGCGCGCTGGCTGCAGGCCAGCCGCTCGCCCTGGGACCTCGCGCAGTTCGATCTCGCCTCCACTGGCCGTGCCCGCGCAAGCAAGAAGCTGGCGGCGATCTGGCGCGCGGCGTGGCACGGCCCCGAATGGCGGCTCGCGCGCTGGGGCGCGCTGGTGCTGGTGCTGACGCAGCTCATCGGCCTCAACGCCTGGGCCTGGAAGGAGCGCAGCGCGCTCGACAGCAAGCGGGCCGCAGTGAACAACATCCTGAAGCAGACCTTCCCCTCGGTGCAGCTGGTGGTCGATGCACCGGCCCAGATGGTGCGCGAGGTGGCGACGCTGCAGCAGGCCACGGGCGGCGTGTCCGCGATCGACCTCGAGCCCATGCTCGGCGCCGTCGCCACCAGCCTGCCGCCGGGCCGGGTCCCCAGCGCCATCGACTACACCGCCGGCCAGCTGCGCCTGCGCGGGCTGGGTCTGCAGCCCTCGGAGGCCGGCAACGTCGCGGCCACCCTGTCGGCTCGCGGCTACAGCGCCCGCAGCGAGGGCGACCTGCTGCTGGTCCAGGCGGAGGCACCGCGATGAACTGGATCGAAACGCTCGAAGCGCGCTGGCAGGCCTGGTGGCCCGAGCTGGAATCGCGCGAACAGCGACTGATCGGCGCGGCAGCCGCGCTGGTGCTGCTGGCCCTGCTGTGGTGGGTGGGGCTGGCCCCGGCCCTGCGCACCCTGTCCGCGGCACCGGCGGAGCACGCCAAGCTCGACGCCCAGCTGCAGCAGATGACCACCCTGCAGACCCAGGCCAAGGCGCTGCAAGCCCAGCCCCGCGCCAGCCGCGACGACGCGGTACGCGCACTCGAAAGCTCGGTGCGCCAAAGCCTCGGGCCCAACGCGCAGTTGCAACCCGCTGCCTCGGGCGAAGGCGTCACGGTCGCCGTGCGCACGGTACCGGCCGACACCCTGGCCCAGTGGCTTGGGCAGGCCCGCAGCAACGCGCGTGCCGTGCCGCGCGAGGCGCACCTCGCGCGCACCGCGCAAGGCGCACCCGACGCGCCGGCGGCGGGCGGCGCTGCCGCGGCGCGCGCCAGGAACGGCGAGCGCCCTGCCGTGCGCTGGGACGGCACGCTGGTCATGGGCCTGCCGGCCCGTTGAGCAATTTTCGATGGCCACGCGAAGCGACCCCTCCGCCCCCCGTGCCGCCACCGGTCGCGGCTGGGCATTGCTGGGCGTGCTGCTGGGCGCGCTGCTGGCGTTCGCGCTCTATGCGCCGGCGCGCTGGCTGGCCGCGGGCCTGGCGAGCTGGAGCGACGGCCATCTGCAGCTGGTCAACGCGCGCGGCACGGTCTGGAACGGCACCGCAGGCGTCGTGTTCGCCAGCGGCGCGGGCGGCGTCGAATCGATCTCCCTGCCGGGCACGCTTGCCTGGACCCTGCGCCCGCGCTGGGACGGCGTCGCTGCGGCGCTCGATATCCCCTGCTGCGCCCCCCAGCCGCTGCAATTCAGAGCCCGGCCGCGCCCCAGCGGGCTACAGCTGGCGTGGGAGGACGGCCGCTCGCGCTGGCCGGCCGCCCTGCTCAGCGGCTTCGGCGCGCCCTGGAACACGCTCAAGCCCGAGGGCGTGCTCGATGTGTCGATGCAGGCCTTCGCGATGCAGTTCAGCGGCCCGCAGCTGCGGCTGGCCGGCCGCGCCACGCTCGACGCCACCGACATCTCCTCCAGCCTGTCGACGCTCAAGCCGATGGGCAGCTACCGCATCACCCTCGAAGGCGGGCCCTCGCCCACCTTGCTGCTGACCACGCGCGAGGGCAGTCTGCAGCTCAATGGCAGCGGCCGATGGAACGGCCGCGCCCTGCGTTTCGACGGCGAGGCCAGCGCCGCGCCGGGGCGCGAGGACGCACTGTCGAACTTGTTGAACATCATCGGGCGACGCGAGGGCGCGCGCTCGATCATCACTCTGGGTTGACCATGAAATCACCATCCCACAGCGCCATGCGCCTCTGCACCGTCGCCCTCGCGGTGCATCTGCTGGCCGCCGCCTGCATGCCGGCCGCCTTCGCGCAGGAAGCCGCCCCGCCGCCGCGCCGCGGCGAGCCGATCACGCTGAATTTCACCAACGCCGAGATCGAATCGGTGGCGCGCACCATGGCCGTGGTGACCGGACGCGACGTGGTGGTCGACCCGCGCGTCAAGGGCACGATCAACCTGCAGACCGACCGCCCGATCTCGCCCAACGCCGCCTTCAACCAGTTCGCCGCCGCGCTGCGCCTGCAGGGCTTCGCGATCGTGCAGTCCGAGGGGCTCTACAAGGTGGTGCCCGAGGCCGACGCCAAGTTGCAGAGCAACGCGGTGACCACCTCGACGTCCGCCACCGCCAGCCTCTCCGGCAACCAGATCGTCACCCAGGTCTTCAAGCTCAACTACGAATCGGCGAACAACCTGCTGCCGGTTCTGCGCCCGCTGATCGCGCCCAACAACACGATCAACGTGAATCCGGGCAACAACTCGCTGGTGGTCACCGACTACGCCGAGAACATGCGCCGGCTGGCGCGCATCATCGCGGCGCTGGACGTGCCCAATGCCTCCGAGGTCGAGGTCATCCCCCTCAAGTATTCGGTCGCGACCGACCTCGTGCCGGTGATCACGCGGCTGGCCGAGGGCGGCTCCGCCACCGGGCCGGGGCAGCCCGCCGCCGCGCCTGGCACTGCCGATGCCTCCTTCCGCACCACCCTGCTGGCCGAGCCGCGCAGCAACGCGATCATCCTGCGCGCGGCCAACCCGGCGCGCTCGCAGCTGATCCGCACGCTGATCGCCCGCCTCGACCGCCCGCCCGTCGACACCGGCAACGGCGCCGCCGGCAACATCTACGTGGTCTACCTCAAGAACGCCGACGCGGTGCGCATGGCCACCACGCTGCGCGCCGCCCTCGCAAGTGCACAGGCCGGCAACCTGAGTGCCCAGGGCACCGCCGGCGCGACCCCGGTCGCCGCCGGGGGGCAGCAACAGCAGCAGCAACAGCAGCAGCTCAGCCAGCTGGCCGGCGCGGGAGGCGGGCTGAGCGGCGCCACGACGCCGGTCAGCACCACCCCGCCGCCTTCCACCGGCGGGCAGATCCAGGCCGATCCGGCCACCAACTCGCTGATCATCAGCGCGCCCGATCCGCTCTACCGGCAGCTCCGCGCGGTGATCGACCGGCTCGACAGCCGCCGCGCGCAGGTGCTGATCGAAAGCCTGATCGTCGAGGTCAACGCCGACAAGGCGGCCGAGTTCGGCATCCAGTGGCAGACCGGCATCGGCAGCAGCGGCGACCGCAACGTCGGCGTGATCGGCACCAACTCGAGCTTGGGCGGCGCCAACATCATCGACCTGGCGGTCGGCCTCGCGACCCGCAACACGGCGACCCGGCCCTCCAGCGGCTTCAACTTCGGCATCGGCCACCGATACGGCGACAACGGCCAGTACGTGCTGGGCTTCCTGGCCCGCTTCCTGGCCAGCAACGGCGAGGGCAACGTGCTGTCCACGCCCAACCTCCTGACGCTGGACAACGAGGAAGCCAAGATCGTGGTCGGCCAGAACGTGCCCTTCGTCACCGGCCAGTACACCAACACCGGCAGCAACACCAACACCGTCAACCCCTTCCAGACCATCGAGCGCAAGGACGTGGGCTTGACGCTGCGTGTGCGTCCGCAGATCAGCGAGACCGGCACGGTCAAGATGCAGATCTTCCAGGAGGTCTCCAGCGTGGTCGCCTCCACCGTGAACAATGTCAACGGCCCGACCACGACCAAGCGCTCGATCGAGTCGAACGTGCTGGTCGACGATGGCAACATCATCGTGCTGGGCGGCCTCCTGTCCGACGAGTACTCGAACTCCCAGGAGAAGATTCCCGGCCTGGGCGACGTGCCGGTGCTGGGCAACCTGTTCAAGAGCGAGGTGCGCAGCCGCAGGAAGACCAACCTGATGGTGTTCCTGCGTCCCTCGGTCGTGCGCGACCAGCTCTCCGGCGACGCTATCACCGCCGACCGCTACGACGCGCTGCGAGCGTTGCAGCAGACTCAGCAGCCGGCGACCGACAACCCGATGCTCAACTCGGTGCGCGATTCGGCGATCCTTCCGCCGCTCCCGACCATCAGGCAGGGCGACCCCACGCGCCGCATCGAGGGCACCCAGCTGATCCCGCCGCCGCTGCCGCCGCAGCATGTGCCGTTGCCGCCGGGCGGTTCGCTCAAGGGCGCGCTCCCGCCCACCGCCGACCCCTCCACGCAGCGCGAACTGCCCTGAGGTCCGAGCCATGCGCTATCCCCTGCCCTATGCCTTCGCGCGCGGCCAGCAGCTGCTGCTGGAAGAAGCGGACGACGGCGCCCTCACCCTCTGGATGCCGCAGACGCCGCCCAAGAGCGCGCTCAGCGAAGTGGTGCGCAAGTACCCGGTCAAGGCCTTCGAGCCGCTGACCCCCGTCGAGTTGGCCCAGCGCATCTCGGCCGCCTACGCAAAGGGCGAATCGAACGCCGCCGCGGTGGTGAGCGAGGTGCAGAGCGATGCCGACCTGTCGCGCATGATGCAGGAGCTGCCGGCGGTCGAAGACTTGCTGGAAAGCGCCGGCGACGCGCCCATCATCCGCATGCTCAACGCGCTGCTCACGCAGGCGGCGCGCGACGGCGCCAGCGACATCCACATCGAGCCCTACGAGCGCACGTCATCGGTGCGCTTTCGCATCGACGGCACCCTGCGCGAGGTGGTGCAGCCCAACCGGGCGCTGCATGCGGCGCTGATCTCGCGACTGAAGATCATGGCCGACCTCGACATCGCCGAGAAGCGCTTGCCGCAGGACGGGCGCATCAGCCTGCGCATCGGCACGCGCGCGGTCGACGTGCGGGTCTCGACCCTGCCCTCGGCGCATGGCGAGCGCGCCGTGCTTCGCCTCCTGGACAAGTCCGAGAGCAAGCTCACGCTGGAATCGGTCGGCATGCAGGGCGACACGCTGGCGCGCTTCCTGCACCTGATCAATCAGCCGCACGGCATCATCCTGGTCACCGGCCCGACCGGTTCCGGCAAGACCACCACCCTCTATGCCGCGCTGGGTCGCCTGGACAGCGCCCACAGCAACATCATGACGGTCGAGGACCCGATCGAGTACGAGCTGCCCGGCGTCGGCCAGACCCAGGTCAACGCAAAGATCGACCTCACCTTCGCCAAGGCCCTTCGCGCCATCCTGCGGCAGGACCCGGACGTGATCATGATCGGCGAGATCCGCGACTTCGAGACCGCGCAGATCGCGATCCAGGCCTCGCTCACCGGCCACCTCGTGCTGGCCACATTGCACACCAACGATTCGGTCAGCGCGGTGACGCGGCTGACCGACATGGGGGTAGAGCCCTTCCTGCTGAGCTCGTCATTGCTGGGCGTGCTGGCGCAGCGCCTGGTGCGCCGCCTCTGCCCCGTGTGCGCCGTGCCCACCGCGGCCGGCGACGAGGCCGGGCCCGTGGGCTGCGAGACCTGCGGCCAGACCGGCTACCAGGGCCGCACAGGCATCTTCGAGCTGCTGGTCGCCGACGACACGATCCGCTCGCTGGTGCACAACCGCGCGCCCGAGAGCCAGCTCTTCGTGGCGGCCGAGCGCGGCGGCCTGCGCTCGATGCGCGAGGACGGGGAGCGGCTGGTCAAGTCCGGCGTGACCTCGCGGGCCGAGCTGCTGCGGGTGACGCGGGACTGATCCCGCATCCCTGCGCTTCACTCCAGCACGACCAGGTTGCGCGTCTGCGCATCCGTCTCCACGGCACGCACGCGGCCGGCGTTGTCGAACAGCACCTGGAACTCGCTGAAGCTGCCCAGCCACATGCGCCAGATCGGCGCGTCGAGGTTCGGGTTCTCGCTGCTGATGGGGTAGCCCACCGACATTGCGACCTGCTCGCGCGTCATGCCCTTGGTCACGCGCGCCGACTTGATGGCCTCGCGGATCTTGGGCGGGAAGCCCGCGATGCGGGCCGCCGGATCCTCCGTCACCACGTAGCGCTTGGCGAAGGCGCCCAGGTCCAGGTCGCGGCTGTAGTCGTTGCCGATGTCCTGCTTCTTGCCGTCGATCAGCACATTGACACGCTGCCGGCCATAGCCCGTCACGCGCGTCGGCGTGCCGACCGGGATGATGCGTTTGCCGCTCTCGGCGTAGTTGCTGTCGCTGATCCAGCTGCCGTCGGTGCGCAGGTTGCAGCAGAGAAAGCCATCGAAAGCGGGCTGGGCAGCGGCGGGCAGCGACAGCGCGCCCAGCAGCGCGGCGACGGCAAGAGCGGAAGTACGAAGCGGCATGAAGACTCCTCGGTTTGCTGTTGTGAAGGCCGCGTGACGAAAAGGCAGCGCCAAACGTCGACAATGCGGACTCGCGCATTTTGCCGCCAGTCCCCATGCCCGCCTATTCGTTCGAAGCCATAGACCAACAGGGCCAGCCCCGCAAGGGCGTGCTCGAAGCCGACACCGCGCGCAGCGCGCGCGGCCTGCTGCGGGCGCAAGCCCTGATCCCGCTGTCGGTGACGGTGGTCGGCAGCGCCGAGGGCGGCCCCGCCGCCTCGGGCGGCTGGCTCCGCTTCCTGGGCGGCAGGCGCATCTTCAATTCCACCACCCTTGCGGTCTGGACCCGGCAGCTCGCGGGGCTGGTCTCCTCGGGCCTGCCGCTGGAACGCGCGCTCACCGCACTGACCGACGAAGCCGAGACCGAGGAGCAGCGCAACCTGGTCGCCTCGCTCCGGGCGGACGTCAACGCGGGCTCGCCCTTCGGCCGCGCGCTATCGCAACATCCGCGCGAGTTCTCCCCCATCTACACCGCGGTGATCGGCGCCGGCGAGCAGAGCGGCAACCTCGGCCTGGTGCTGGAGCGCCTGGCCGACGACCTGGAGCAGCGCCAGGCGCTGCAGCAGAAGCTGGTCGGCGCGGCCCTATACCCCGCGATCGTGACCCTGGTCGCGATCGTGATCGTGGTCTTCCTGGTCAGCTACGTCGTGCCCCAGGTGGCCAACGTCTTCGCCGGCACCAAGCGCGCGCTGCCGATCCTGACCGTGATCATGCTGAAGATGAGCGACTTCGTCCGCAACTACGGCTGGCTGATGCTGGGCGTCGTCGTGCTGGCGGCGATCGGCATGCGCATGGCACTGGCGCGCGCCGCCTTCCGCGAGCGCTTCGATGCCACCTGGCTCGAACTGCCGCTGGTGGGCCGCCTCTCGCGCGGCTACAACGCGGCGCGCTTCGCCAGCACGCTGGCCATGCTGGCCACCGCCGGCGTGCCGATCCTGCGCGCGCTTCAGGCCGCCTCCGAGACGCTGGGCAACCGCGCGATGCGCGCCGATGCGCTCGATGCGCTGGTGCTGGTGCGCGAAGGTGCGCCGCTGGCCTCGGCGCTGGCGCAGAAGAAGCGCTTCCCCGGCATCGTCTCGATGTTCGCGCGCCTGGGCGAGCAGACCGGCACCCTGCCC
This sequence comes from Variovorax sp. WS11, assembly GCF_010499245.1. Lineage (GTDB taxonomy): Bacteria > Pseudomonadota > Gammaproteobacteria > Burkholderiales > Burkholderiaceae_C > Variovorax. The sequence goes on along the minus strand of NZ_JAAGOW010000001.1, from coordinate 3,995,371 downwards.
CTGATGCTGCAGCGCGCCGCTACCCAGCTGGGCGCCGAGGTGCAGCGCCGCGCGATGCACCTGGCCACCATCCTCGAGCCCCTGCTGATCGTCGCGATGGGCGCGGTGGTCATGCTGATCGTGCTGGCGGTGCTGATGCCGATCATCCAGCTGAACCAGTTCGTCAAGTAGTCGGGTCCTCAACCATGCCGGTCTCCCTGGACGACAAGCTGGTGGTCGCGATCTCGTCCCGCGCCCTGTTCAATCTGGAAGAAGAGAACCGCCTATTCGATGCCGGCGACCCCGACGCCTACATGCGCCTGCAGCTCGAGCGCCTCGACGTGCCGGCCGCACCCGGCATCGCCTATTCGATGATCCGCAAGCTGCTGCGCTTCAACGACGACGGCGTCCAGCGCGTCGAGGTCGTGATCCTGTCGCGCAACGACCCGGTGTCCGGCATGCGCATCTTCAACTCGGGCGCCGCGGCGGAGCTGCGCGTGCAGCGCGGCGTGTTCACGCAAGGGCGACCTCCCTACCGCTACCTCCGGCCGCTCAACGCCGACATCTTCCTGTCGGCCAACGCATCGGACGTGCGCGAGGCGCTGGTCGCCGGCTTTCCCGCCGCGCACGTGCGGGTCGATGGGGCCTTGGCCAGCGCGCTTCACCCCGACGAGGTCCGGATCGCCTTCGACGGCGATGCGGTCCTTTTCTCCGACGAGGCGGAAAAGGTGTACCAGATGGAAGGCCTGGATGCCTTCCAGGCGCACGAGACCAGCAAGGCCGCGGTGCCGCTGGGTGCCGGACCGTTCAAGCCCTTCCTCGTGGCCCTGCACCGCCTGCAGCAGGCTTCGAGCACCGGCATGCGGGTGCGCACCGCGCTGGTGACGGCGCGCGGCGCTCCCTCCCATCGCCGCGCGATCCAGACGCTGATGGACTGGAACATCCGCGTCGACGAAGCCATGTTTCTCGCCGGACTGTCCAAGGGCGAATTCCTGCGCGAGTTCGAGCCCGACTTCTTCTTCGACGACCAGACCGGCCATGTCGATTCAGCCGCACGGCATGTGCCGGCGGGGCATGTGTCCAGCGGGATCAGCAATCCGCGCTGAGCTTCGGTACGAGCGGCGTTTCAGACCCGCCTAAGAAAGCGGCCGGCGCCGGCGCTACGATGGCCTGGAAGGCGCTGCTTCCAGCCCCAATCCAGGCCCCACGTCCATGAACGATCCCGCCCACTCCACGAGCATGCTCGTCACGCTGCGCCGCATCGGGGCGCTTGCCGCGCCCTACTTCCGCTCCGAGGACCGATGGAAGGCACGCGGCCTGCTTCTCGTGATCATTGCGCTCAACCTCGGCACGGTCTACATGGCGGTGCTCAACAACCAGTGGTTCGGCCGCTTCTACAACGCGCTCGAGAACCGCGACCAGGCGGTGTTCTGGCGCGAGCTGGGCTTCTTCTGCTGGATCGCCTTCGGCGCCATCACCATCGGCATCCTGAAGTTCTACCTGACCCAACTGCTGCAGATCCGCTGGCGCGCCTGGATGACGCGCAGCTACCTCACCCGCTGGATCGCCGATCGCACCTTCTACCGGCTCGAACTCGCGCGCTATGCCGGTGACAACAACCACTCGCCTGACAACCCCGACCAGCGCATCCAGGAAGACCTGCAGATGTTCACCGACTACACGGTCACGCTGTCGATGGGGCTGCTCAACGCGGTGGTCACGCTGGTGAGCTTCATCGGCATCCTGTGGGGCCTGAGCGGCGTCGTCGACTTCCAGCTTAGCGGCAGCACCTACCAGGTCGCGGGCTCGATGGTCTGGCTCGCGCTCGCCTACTGCGTGGTCGGCACCGTCATCACCCACTACATCGGCCGGCCGCTGATCGGCACCAACTTCAGGCAGCAGCGCTTCGAAGCCGACTTCCGGCATCACCTGGTGCGGGTGCGCGAGTACAGCGAGGCGATCGCGCTGGACCGCGGCGAGCGCGTCGAGCACGCCCAGCTGGAGCAGCGCTTCGGCGCGGTGCTGCGCAATTACCTGACGCTGATCAAGCAGCAGAAGAACCTGGTCTCCTTCACGCTCTCCTTCAGCCAGGCGGCCGCCGTGTTCCCCTTCATCATCGCCGCGCCGCGCTTCTTCGGCGGCGCCTTCCCGCTCGGGCAGCTGATGCAGATCGTCACCGCCTTCGACAAGGTGCAGACGCAGCTGAGCTGGTTCATCGACAACTACGACCGCGTCGCCATCTGGCGCGCCACCGCCGACCGTCTCACCAGCTTCGACGACGCCATGCGTGCCCATGCAACGCCCGATGGCGCGCTGGTGCATGACAGCGCGAGCTCGCTGCACACCCAGGATCTCGACATCGCGCTGCCCAACGGCACCCCGCTGCTCGCGAAGACCGCGCTGAGCGTCAATCCGGGCGACCACGTTTTGCTGCAAGGTCCTTCGGGAAGCGGCAAGTCGACGCTGTTCCGTTCCTTCGCCGGCATCTGGCCCTTCGCGCACGGCAAGGTCTCGATGCCGGAGAACGCGATGTTCATTCCGCAGCGACCCTATGTGCCCGACGGCAAGCTGCGCGACGCACTGGCCTATCCGCAGTCCGCGAGCGACTACACCGACGCGCAGCTGAAGCAGGCGCTCGAGGACGCCCTCCTTCCCGGGCTCACCGACCGGCTCGACGATGCCGACGCCTGGAGCCAGAAGCTCTCCGGCGGCGAGCAGCAGCGGCTGGCGATCGCGCGCGTGCTGCTGAAGAAGCCGGCCTGGCTGTTCGCCGACGAGGCGACCAGCGCGCTCGATGCGCAGGCCGAGGAGACGCTCTACAAGCGCCTGGCCGAGGGCGTGCGCGCGGCCGGCGGGGCCATGGTGTCCATCGCCCACCGCGCGTCCGCCGCTGCCTTCCACGACAAGCGCTGGACCCTGGTGCCGCAGCCCGAAGGCGCGAGCGCGCGCTACCGGCTCGAAGCGGCGTAGCGCTCCCAGCCGCGGGCGCGCAGCTCGCAGGCCGGGCAGTGGCCGCAGCCGTAGCCCCAGGGATGGCGCTGGCCGCGATCGCCGAGGTAGCAGGTGTGGGTGTCCTCGATGATCAGCTCGACCAGCGCATCGCCGCCCAGCCGCTGCGCCATCGCCCAGGTCGCGGCCTTGTCGATCCACATCAGCGGCGTCTCGATCACGAAGCGCCGGTCCATGCCCAGCGAGAGCGCGAGCTGCATCGCTTTCATGGTGTCGTCGCGGCAGTCGGGGTAGCCCGAGAAGTCGGTCTCGCAGACGCCGGTGACGATCACCGCCAGCCCGCGCCGGTAGGCCAGCGCGCCGGCCAATGTGAGGAACAGCAGGTTGCGGCCCGGCACGAAGGTGTTGGGCAGGCCGTTGGCCTGCATCTCGAAGGCGATGTCCTGCGTCAGGGAGGACTCGCTGATCCGGCCCAGCACGTCGACGTTGATCAGGTGGTCCTCGCCCAGCCGCGCCGCCCAGTGCGGGAAGCGCTCGCGCAGATGCGCCAGCACGGTGCGCCGCGCTTCGAGCTCGATGCTGTGGCGCTGGCCGTAGTCGAAGCCGATGGTCTCGACGCGCTCGTACTTGTCGAGCGCCTCGGCCAGGCAGGTGGTGGAGTCCTGGCCGCCGGAGAAGAGAACGAGTGCGGTGGTGTGCATGGCGTGATCGGCGTGCTGGGCTTGGCTAGGCGGGCAGGTGCAAATAGCGCTCGCGCTCTTGAGCGGTCGCCAGCAGCTGTGCAATGCCTCCGTCGAAGGTCACAAGCTTGGATTGGTTGCGCATCGCCAGTGTGAGCAACCAAGCATCGGTGATCTGGCGGTGCCCGCGCAGTCCCCCGGTGCATAAGCCCAGCACCGCCTCGATCCCGAAATCCAGCGACAGGAAACGGTGTCGAGGATGTGCGGTGTTGCGAAGCAGCACCTCGGCAATTTCGCCTACTCTCAGCGCCTGACCTGAAAAGGCCGGTTGCGAGATGATGCGAACAAAAGCAGCCTGCGTCAGGGCGCTGGTGGCCCAGCCATGGCGGGCGTGAGCCTTGAACCAGCGAATCATGCGTTCGTGGTGCTCATGCGCCGGCCAGCCCAGGGCAATCAGGGCATTGGCATCGAGCAAATAGCTCAAGACTCGTCTTCCAGCAGTTCCTTGACCTGCCGTGCCGTGACTCTCGGCGCGTCGGCGGGCAGGTCGAAGACCCAGACGCCCGACTCTTTTCGTACCGGCAGGCGCTCGCCGCTGCCTCGCCGGATCAACTCCGAAATGGCTTGTCCGAGTTTCAACGCACGCGCCTGTGCATAAGCCTGCGCTGCGGCAAAAGCGTCGTCCTCCAAAGTGATGGTGGTTCGCATATTTGATGCCGTTTCTGTGATTTGATGCAGTTTATCGCATTTGATGCATCCACCAGGCGTGGATTCCGTGGGGCTACAGGAACCGTTCCAGCAGCTTGCGCGACGCCCGATCCAGCGCCTTCGCATCCGGAATGCGGAACTGCACCCCGTGCGCGCTCGCGATCAGCAGCGCGCCGCCTTCGAGCCGGCGGATGTCCTCCTCGGCCTTGAGCACGAACCGGGTATCGCCGCGGTCGGTGCTCACGGTCCAGGTGCTGGGCACGCCGAAGCTCGAGACCTCGTGCAGCTTCAGGAGCCTCGGCGCGAAGTCGCGCGCAGCGAGGTCTTCGGCAAGCAGCGCGCGCGTCGGCTCGGGCAGGTCGGCCACGCGGTCGATCCACAGCAGCTCGCGGCCTTCGCTGCCGACCAGCGACAGGCCCTCGCCGGGCGCACTGAGCGGGAAGGCACGCACGGGCACCACGCCGACGTGACGTACTCCTTCGGCCTCGATCAGGACGAGGTGGCCGAAGGCATCGCGTTCCAGCTTGAAACTGCTGCTCATCATGCCTCTCCCGCCGGATGCGCCGCATGCCCGCCGAAGGCCAGCGCGGCACCGGCCCGCTCGTCCGCGGAGCCGGGGCTCTCGTCATCGGCCTGGCGCAGCTGCGCCTGGTAGAGCCGCCAGTAGGCGCCCTGCTTCTCCATCAGCGCGTCGTGCGGCCCGACCTCGACGACCTCGCCGCGGTCCATCACCACCAGCCGGTCGGCCTTGCGCAAGGTCGAGAGCCGGTGCGCGATGGCGATGGTGGTGCGGCCCTGCACCAGGTTGTCCAGCGCCTTCTGGATCTCCTTCTCGGTCTCGGTGTCCACCGCGGAAGTTGCCTCGTCGAGGATCAGGATGCGCGGGTCGATCAGGAGCGCGCGCGCGATGCTGATGCGCTGGCGCTCGCCGCCCGACAGCCCCTGCCCGCGCTCGCCCACCAGCGAGTCGTAGCCGTGCGGCAGGCGCAGGATGAAGTCGTGCGCATGGGCGGCGCGCGCCGCGGCCACGATCTCCTCGCGCGTCGCTTGGGGCTTGCCGTAGGCGATGTTCTGGGCGATGGTGCCGAAGAAGAGGAAAGGCTCCTGCAGCACCAGCCCCACGTGGCGCCGGTAGTCGGCCACGGCGAAGCGGCGGATGTCGGTGCCGTCGACCAGGATGGCGCCGTCGGTCACGTCGTAGAAGCGGCAGATCAGGTTGACCAGCGTGCTCTTGCCGGAGCCGCTATGGCCCACCAGGCCGATCATCTCGCCCGGCTCGATCACGAGGTCCAGGTCGCGGATCACGGCGCGGCTGCCGTAGCGGAAGCCCACGTCGCGCATCTGGATGCGGCCCTGCACGCGCTCGATCTTCACCGGGTCGGCCGGCTCGGGCACGTTGCTCACGTGGTCGAGGATGTCGAAGATGCGCTTGGCCCCGGCCGCTGCCTTCTGCGTGACCGAGACGATGCGGCTCATCGAATCCAGCCGCGTGTAGAAGCGCCCGATGTAGGCGATGAAGGCGGTCAGCACACCCACCGTGATGTTGTGGCGCGCTACCTGCCAGATGCCGAAGGCCCAGACCACCAGCAGGCCGATCTCGGTCAAGAGCGACACGCTGGGCGTGAACAGCGACCAGGTCTTGTTGAGCTTGTCGTTGACCTGCAGGTTGTAGAGGTTGGCAGCGTGGAAGCGGCCGGCCTCGCGCTTCTCCTGCGCAAAGGCCTTGACCACCCGGATGCCGGGGATGGTGTCGGCCAGCACGTTGGTCACCTCGCTCCAGACGCGATCGATCTTTTCGAAGCCGGTGCGCAGCCGGTCGCGCACCACGTGGATCATCCAGGCGATGAAGGGCAGCGGCACCAGCGTGACTACCGCCAGCAGCGGGTTGATGGAGACCAGGATGATGGCGGTCATCGCGATCATCAGCACGTCGGTCAGGAAGTCCAGGGCGTGCAGCGACAGGAACACGTTGATGCGGTCGGTCTCCGAGCCGATGCGCGCCATCAGGTCGCCGGTGCGCTTGCCGCCGAAGTAGTCGAGCGGCAAGGTCAGCAAGTGTTCGTAGGTGGTGGTGCGCAGGTCGGCGCCGATGCGCTCCGAGACCAGCGCCAGCAGGTAGGTGCGGGCCCAGCCCAGCGCCCAGCCGGCAAGCGCCGCGATCAGCAGCAGGCCCAGGAAGAGCGCGACCTTCTCGACCGCGATCTGCTGCCCGTTCTGGAACGGGATCAGGATGTCGTCCATCAGCGGGATGGTCAGGTAGGGCGGCACCAGGGTGGCAGCGGTCGAGGCCAGCGTGAGCAGAAACCCGGCGATCAGCTGCTTGCGGTAGGGCCGGGCGAAGCGGCCCAGGCGCAGCAGCACCCAGGTGGAGGGCGGGGTCTGGAGCTCGGGCTCGGCCAGGGGGCCATCGTCGGCGTCGGCTTCTGTCGCGGGCGCGACACCGGCAGCCTGCAGGCCGAAGAGCTTCTGCAGCCGCAGCGCCGCAGCCTGGTGTGAAAGGGTGTAACGCCAGCGGGCCAGCCGGCCGCGGTCGTCCTGCAGGTCCAGGGTGCCGATGCCGGCATGGTCGGCCAGCTGCAGTTCCAGCCCCGGATGGGCCAGCGGCCATTCGGCCCAGGCGCCCTCGGCGTCCCTGGCCAGCAGGCGCCGATCGGTCAGCGCGAGCAGTCCGGTGCTAAACCGAAGTTCTCCATCGAGGTCAACCGGGACCGTCGCCAGCACGTTTTCGGCAGTTCCGAGCCGGCTTTTCAGGGCAACCGAAGCCTCCTCTTCTTCGCCCTCCGGGGCCTCGACTGGATCGTGATGTTGCATTGTGTTTCTGTGTCTCTGGCCCGTCGCGGGCCGCCTCATGGCGCTCGCCGGGCGCCGATTCTGACCGATGGCCATGGGCGCGCTTGAGGGCGCCGCCGTGCTCGGCCAAAGCACAACGAACGTTTGCATGACCCGTTTCGACGACATCCGCCTGCTGCGCGTCAACTATCTGCGCGGCCCGAACCTCTGGACCTACCGGCCCGTGCTCGAAGTCTGGCTCGACCTCGGCGCCCTGGAGGACTTCCCTTCCAACAAGATCTCCGGCTTCACCGAGCGCCTGACCACGCTGCTGCCGGCCCTGATCGAGCACCACTGCGGCGTCGGCGAGCGCGGCGGCTTCATCCAGCGCCTGAACGAAGGCACCTGGGCCGGTCATGTGCTCGAACATGTGGTGATCGAGCTGCTCAACCTGGCCGGCATGCCCACCGGCTTCGGCCAGACCCGCAGCACCTCGCAGCACGGCGTCTACCGCATGGTGTTCCGGGCGCGCGACGAGCAGGTCGCCCGGGTCGCGCTGGCCGAGGGCCATCGCCTGCTCATGGCGACCATCAACAACGCCCCCTTCGACGCCGCCGACGTGCAGCGCGCGGTCGACGCGGTCAAGGCCAAGGTCGAGGATTGCTACCTCGGCCCGAGCACCGCCTGCATCGTCGGCGCCGCCACCGATCGCGGCATTCCGCACATGCGGCTGAACAGCGGCAACCTGGTGCAGCTGGGCTACGGTGCCAACCAGCAGCGCATCTGGACCGCCGAGACCGACTACACCAGCGCCATCGGCGAGTCCATCGCCAGCGACAAGGAGCTCACCAAGACCCTGCTGTCCGGCTGCGGCGTGCCGGTGCCCGAAGGCCAGGTGGTCGCCAGCGCCCAGGAGGCCTGGGAAGCCGCCGAGGACATCGGCCTGCCGGTGGTGGTCAAGCCTTCCGACGCCAACCACGGCCGCGGCGTCTCGCTCGAGCTGAACACCCGCGAGGAGGTCGAGGCCGCCTTCGCGGTGGCCGAGCCCGAGGGCAGCGACGTCATGGTCGAGCGCTTCATCCGCGGTCATGAGCACCGCCTGCTGGTGGTGGGCGGCCAAGTGGTGGCCGCCGCCCGCGGCGAGATCATCACCGTGACCGCCGATGGCCAGGCCACTGTCGCGCAGCTGATCGACAGCCAGCTCAACAGCGACCCGCGGCGCGGCGTCGAGGAAGAATTCCCGCTCGACTTCCTGAACGTCGCGACCGACCCCAAGCTGCAGCTCGAGCTCAAGCGCCAGGACCTGGACGCCGCGGCCGTGCCCGAGGCCGGCCGCGTCATCACCATCCAGCGCAACGGCAACATGGCCATCGACTGCACCGACCAGGTCCACCCCGAGGTCGCGCATGCCGCCGTGCTGGCCGCGCGCGTGGTCGGCCTGGACATCGCCGGCGTCGACCTGGTGGCGCAGGACATCGCCCGCCCGCTGGGAGCGCAGGGCGGTGCCATCGTCGAAGTGAACGCCGGCCCCGGCCTGCTGATGCACCTGAAGCCCGCCGTGGGCTCGCCGCGCCCGGTGGGCCGCGCGATCTGCGACCACCTGTTCCCCGACGACGCACCCGGCCGCATCCCGGTGGTGGGCGTGTCCGGCTCGCGCGGCACCGCCGTGCTGGCGCGCCTGGTCGCCTGGCTCGTGGGCCTGGGCGGCCGCCATACCGGCCTGGCCTGCCGCGACGGCCTGTTCCTCGAGCGCCGGCGCGTCGATGCACGCGACAGCGCCAACTGGGACGCCGGCCGCCGCCTGCTGATGAACCGCGCCGTGCAGGCCGTGGTGATCGAGAACGGCGCCGAAACCATCCTGCGTCACGGCCTGGCCTATGACCGCTGCGAGGTCGGCATCGTGACCGATCTGGAAGGCGCCGAGGACCTGGCCGAGTTCGACATCACCGAGAGCGACCAGATGGTCAAGGTGCTGCGCACCCAGGTCGACGTGGTGCTGGCCGAAGGCACGGCCGTGCTCAACGCCGCAGACCCGCGCGTTGCAGGCCTCGCGCCGCTGTGCGACGGCGACGTGATCCTCTACTCGGCCGACCCGCAGGCCGAGGCGTTGTCCAAGCACCAGCAGGCGGGCGGCAAGGCCGTCCTCGTGCGGCAGGACCGCGTGGTGCTGGCCAACGGCAGCAGCGAATCCTTCCTGCCCGGGCTGGGGCGCCTGACCATCTGGCGTGCCACCCATGCGGGCGTGGGCCTCGAAAGCCTGCTGGCCGCGGTCGCCGCCGCCTGGGCCATGGGCATTCCGCTGAGCCTGATCGGCGCCGGCGTCGAAGCCTTCGAAGCCGACCTGCAGGCCGCGCTCGCCTCGCTGCAGCTGTCGCAGACCCTTCTTTCGCCCGAACAACAACTGGCTTGACCGGCAACGCCCGGTCCTTCCGCATCGCCCCCTCAGTCTCAACGCCATGGACGTCAAACGCATTCGCGCGCTGCGCGGGCCCAATCTCTGGAGCCGCCACACCTGCATCGAGGCCATCGTCACCTGTAGCGGCGACGAGAACGCCGTCGGGCGGCTGCCCGGCTTCGAAAGCCGCCTGCGCGCCCTCTTCCCCACCATCGGCGAGCTGCACCCGATCGTGCTCGGCCAGCCGCTGGCGCTGGCCCATGTGCTGGAGAACGCCGCCGTCGCGCTGCAGGCCCAGGCCGGCTGCGCGGTGAACTTCGGCCATACCGCGCGTACGGTCGATGAAGGCGTCTACCAGGTCACCTTCCAGTACAGCGAGGAGGCCGTCGGCCGGCGTGCGCTGGAACTGGCCGAGCAGTTGATCGCCGCCGCGCAGAACGGCAACGGCTTCGACGCCACCGCCGCCATCACCGAGCTGCGCGACCTCGACGAATCCGAGCGCCTCGGCCCGAGCACCGGCTCGATCGTCGATGCCGCCGTGGCGCGCGGCATCCCCTACCGCCGCCTCACCAGCGGCAGCCTGGTGCAGTTCGGCTGGGGCTCGAAGCAGCGCCGCATCCAGGCCGCAGAAGTCGACAGCACCAGCGGCGTGGCAGAGTCGATCGCGCAGGACAAGGAGCTCACCAAGCAGCTGCTCAACGCGGCCGGCGTGCCGGTGCCCCTGGGCCGCCCGGTCACGAGCGTCGACGACGGCTGGGCTGCGGCGCAGGAAGTCGGCTTGCCGGTGGTGGTGAAGCCGCAGGACGGCAACCAGGGCAAGGGCGTCACCGTCAACATCAGCACGCGCGAGCAGCTGAGCGCCGCCTACGACTCGGCCGCAGCCTACGGCGAGGTGATGGTCGAGAAGTTCCTGCCGGGCTTCGACTTCCGCCTGCTGGTGGTCGGCGACCGGCTGATCGCCGCCGCCCGCCGCGATCCGCCGCAGGTGATCGGCGATGGCAGGCAGACGGTGCGCCAGCTGGTCGACCTGGTCAACCTGGACCCGCGCCGCGGCGAAGGCCATGCGACCTCGTTGACCAAGATCCGGCTGGACGACATCGCCATCGGCCGCCTCGAGGCGCAGGGCCTCGCGCCCGACAGCGTGCCCGCGCTGGGCCAGCGCGTGGTGCTGCGCAACAACGCCAACCTCTCCACCGGCGGCACTGCCACCGACGTGACCGACACCGTGCACCCCGAGGTGGCGGCGCGCGCCGTCGATGCGGCCCAGATGGTCGGCCTGCACATCTGCGGCGTCGACATGGTCTGCGAGAACGTGCTGCGCCCGCTCGAGGAGCAGCACGGCGGCGTGGTCGAGGTCAACGCCGCGCCCGGCCTGCGCATGCACATCTCGCCCTCCTTCGGCCGCGGCCGCGCGGTCGGCGAGGCGGTGATGGACACCCTCTTCGCGCCCGGCGACGACGGCCGCATCCCCGTGGTGGCCGTGACCGGCACCAACGGCAAGACCACCACCGCGCGCCTCATCAACCATCTGCTCGCCGGCAGCGGCCTGCGCACCGGCATGACCAACACCGACGGCGTGTACGTCGACGGCCGCCAGACCGACAGCGGCGACTGCAGCGGCCCCAAGAGCGCGCGCAACGTGCTGCTGCATCCCGATGTCGATGCCGCCGTCTTCGAGGTGGCGCGCGGCGGCGTGCTGCGCGAGGGCCTGGGCTTCGACCGCTGCCAGGTCGCGGTGGTCACCAACATCGGCAGCGGCGACCACCTGGGCCTCAACTACATCACGACGGTGGAAGACCTCGCGGTGCTCAAGCGCGTGATCGTGCGCAACGTGGCGCCCGACGGCTATGCGGTGCTCAACGCCGCCGACCCCAACGTGGCGGCGATGGCCACCAGCTGCCCCGGCAGCGTGATCTTCTTCACCCACGACCGGCAACACCCGGTGATGGCCACCCATCGCGCCCAGGGCAAGCGCACCGTCTACGTCGACCAGGACACGCTGGTCGCGGCCGAGGGCTCGTGGCGCGAGCGCATTGCGCTGCGCGACGTGCAGATCACGCGGAACGGCACCATCGGCTTCCAGGTCGACAACGTGATGGCCGCCGTGGCCGCCGCCTGGGCCGTGGGCCTGGACTGGGACAGCATCCGCCGCGGCCTCGCCAGCTTCAAGAACGACGCGGCCGGCGTGCCGGGCCGCTTCAACGTGATGGACTACCGCGGCGCCACCGTGATCGCCGACTATGGCCACAACACCGACGCCATGCGCGCCCTGGTGGCCGCGGTCGACACCATGCCCGCGAAGAAGCGCTCGGTCGTGATCAGCGGCGCCGGCGACCGCCGCGACTGCGACATCCGCGACCAGACCGCCATCCTCGGCCAGGCCTTCGACGACGTCATCCTCTACCAGGATGCCGCCCAGCGCGGCCGCGCCGACGGCGAGGTCATGGCCCTGCTGCGCCAGGGCCTCGAAGGCGCCACCCGCACGCGCAGCATCGACGAGATCCGCGGCGAGTTCATCGCCATCGACACCGCGCTCGCGCGGCTGCAGCCGGGCGACCTGTCGCTGATCCTGGTCGACCAGGTCGAGGAAGCGCTCGCTCACCTGGCCAAGCGCATCGCCGAAGCCTGAGGGGCGAAGGCCGGGCCGGTTCGGGCCCCGCCCTGCCAGACCCGTCCGACATGAAGCCGCGGCCCGGGTGCCGGGCGGCGAGCCGCGCTGTCCCACAGCCCGGGCTCCTCGGGCCTTGGACACTGCCCCACCGGACGGCGCACGCTGCGCCGCCCCGAAAGGAGTGCCTTCATGAACAGGACCATTCGTTCCACCCTCGCGCTGGTGCTTGCCGCCAGCGGCCTCGCGGCACCGGCCTTGACCAGTGCCCAGGGCACAGACCCCACCTACCTGCGCGAACGCGCCGTCTGCGACAGTGGCCTGCAGGACCGCAGCGCCTGCCTGCGCGAAGCCGGCGCCGCACGCTACGAAGCCAACCGCGGCGGTTTGACCAGCGCCGCACCGACGACCTACGAGCAGAACGCGCTCGCCCGCTGCGCGCTGCAGCCTCCGGCCGATCGCTCCGCTTGCGAGGCCCGGATGCGCGGCACCGGCATGACCTCGGTCGAGGGCAGCGTGCTGGGCGGCGGCTTGATCCGCGAGACCGTGACGCCGATAGCGGTGCCGGCGCAGGTTCAGTGAGCCAACCCGTCAAGCGAGAACCAAAGACCTACGCTGTCACACGACTGTCACAAAAGGGTAAGTAGGGATGGCTATAGTTCCGGGTCCATTAGGAGGAACCCAGCCCATGAACGCCATCAAGGTCGCCCGCCGCTTCATCGAGACGGACCCGGCCAACGAATCGGCCCAGATTCTCGCCCGCCTGGTCCTGGCCCTCGAGTCCGAGCGGAGCTTCGAGCTGGTCACGCTCTATGCGCTCGACTATAAGAGCTTCCAGCTGGCGATGGACATCTTGAAGGAATGGCGTCTGGACCGCTACTACGCGAGCAAGTCCAAGCTGTTCGACTTGTCGCTGCAAGTCAGCGAGCTGCCGGGCTGAGCGCGTCGCATCCGGGGTGGCGTCAGAAGACGTGACCGAATTCGAGCTCAAGTTCCAGGTCGACCCCCAGCACCGGGCTGCCGTCGAAAGCGCGGTGGCGCGCGGCAACTCGCGGCGGGAACGCCTTCAGGCGCGCTACTACGACACCGCGGACGGCGCCCTGGCGGCGAAGCGCATCGTCCTGCGCATCCGCAAGGAAGGCCGCCGCTGGGTACAGACCGCCAAGGCGCCGGGCGGCAACGCGCTGGAGCGCCATGAGCACAACGTCGAGATCGAGACCGCCAAGGCCAGCGACGTGCCGCTGCCGCGGCTGGAGCGCCATGCCGGCACGCCCGTCGGCGCGCTGATCGACAAGGCGCTGCGGACCGCCGGCCAGGCGCCGGCCGAAGTCCTGCTCATGCCGACCTACGGCACCGACATCCGCCGCACCACGCGCGAGATGCGCACCGGCGATGCGCGGGTGGAACTCGCGTTCGACCGCGGCGAGGTGCGCGCGGGCGATCGCTCCCATCCCGTGTGCGAGCTCGAGATCGAACTCAAGAGCGGCAGCCCGCAGTCCTTGCTCGAGCTGGCGCGGCGCTGGCGCATGCGCTATGGGCTCTCGCTGGACACCGTGTCCAAGGCCGCGCGCGGCGAACGCCTGGCGAAGGGCATCGAGTACGGCGAAGCGGTCAAGGCAGAGCCGCCCTCGGTGGACGAGGACATGGACGGGCCGCAAGTCTTCCGCGCGGTGATCGGCGCCTGTTTGGCACAGATGCTGCCCAATGCCAGCGAAGTGGCGGCCGGCAGCCCCGACCCCGAGCATGTGCATCAGTTGCGCGTCGGCATCCGCCGCCTGCGCACGGCGCTGCGCGAGATGGCCGATTTCGCGCCGGCCATCGATCCCGCCTGGGAGCCCGCCCTGGTCGACGCCTTCCGCGCGTTGGGCCGCCAGCGCGACCGCGAGCACCTGCAGAAGACCGTGCAACCGCAGATCGAAGCGGTCGGCGGCCCGCCGGTGGCCTGGCCCGAGCCGGCCGAGCCCGAGCCGGCACCGGCCGCCGTGGTGCGCGAGCAGGCCTTCCAGCTGGTGCTGATGAGCCTGATCGCCGCCTCGCTGCCGCCCGAGGAACAAGCTGCCGACGCGCCGCCCCCGGAGCAGCAGCAAGACGCCGAGCCGGCCCGCAAGCCGCTGCGCGCGCGCCTCGCGAAGCTGCATCGCCAGGTGGTGCGCGACGGCCGGCACTTCGAGGCGCTGGAGCCCGAGGCGCAGCACCGCGTCCGCAAGCGGCTCAAGCGCCTGCGCTACCTGGGCGAGTTCGTCGCGCCGATCTTCGGGGAGGGCCGCGCCGCGCGCTACCTGAAGGAACTGAAGCCGGCCCAGGATGCTCTGGGCGAGCACAACGACGCGGCGGTGGCGATCGACGCCTACCGCGAGGCGGCGAGCCAGGACGGCAGCGCCTGGTTTGCCGTCGGCTGGCTCTCGGCGCGGCAGCCGCAAAACGCGCTCGAATGCCGCGCGGCGCTGGACAAGATCGCGCAGGCGCGGCGGTTCTGGAAGGGCTCGTAGCCTTCAGAATGCACCCGGCACGACAACCCGCCCGCGCCGCGCCGCGCCCGGCGAGATGCCGACATAGCGCTTGAACGACCGGCTGAACGCCGCCTCCGACTGGTACCCCAGCTGGCTGGCCAGCTCCACCGGACGCGCGTTCTTCTCCTGCAGCAGCGTGAGCGCGATGTGCATGCGCCAGCGCGCCACGTACTGCATCGCCGGCTCGCCGACCAAAGCCGTGAAGCGGGCCGCGAAGGCAGAGCGCGACATCGCGGCCTCGGCCGCCAGCGAGGCCACCGTCCACGGCCGCGCCGGCTCGCGGTGGATGAGCGAGATGGCGCGGCCGATCTGCCGATCCTGCAGCGCGCCGAGCCAGCCGGTGCGCGCGGCCGGATCGCGCGCCATCCATGAGCGGATGGCCTGGATCACGAGGATGTCGGCCAGCCGGGTGATCACGGTCTCGCCGCCCGGTCGCAGGGCTTTGGCCTCGGCCGCCATGAAGCGCAGCGTGCTGCCCAGCCATTCGGCCTCCGGCGAGCGCTCGGCGTCCATGCGGATCACGGCCGGCAGCAGGCGGACCAGGCGCTGCGCCGCCGGATGGTCGAAGCGCACCGCCCCACACACCAGGCCGGTGGCCGCGCCCCCGCCGCCATGGCGCAGCACTTCGTAGCGTTCGCTGAGCTGCTCGCGCGGCAGGTCGAAGAGCCCGGCTGCCTCCGCGCCCGGCTCGCTCACCAGCCGATGACCGGCGCCGTGCGGCACCAGCGCGAACTCGCCCGGCGCGAGCCGTTGCGGCTCGAGGCCTTCGACCTCGAGCCAGCAGGGGCCGGCCGTCACCACATGGAACATCAGGCAGCCCTCCATCGGCGGCAGCGCCAGCCCCCAGGGCGCGCTGAACTCGGAGCGGCAGTAGAAGACGCCGTTCATGCGCAGGAAATGCAGGGCTTCGCCCAGGGGGTCTACGGGGATGAAGGCGTCGGCGATCTGCATGGGGCGAGTATGGGCGGCTCCATACTCATCGTCCAGGCCGATTGGACGAGTGAGCATTGATTAGCGCTTTTTGAACATTGATAAGCCTCTATGGGCCGACGATAGTAGACGCCATGTCCCACCCACTCCAGGAGTACCGATCATGACCACCACCCCTCTCCTTACCGTCATGGGCGCCACCGGCCACACCGGCGGCAAGATCGCCCGGCGCCTGCTGGCCCCTGGCGCCCGGGTCCGCGCCATCGGCCGCAATCCTGACAAGCTGGCCGCGCTGGCGAGCGCCGGTGCCGAGGTGCTGGCCGGCGACAGCCGCGACGCGGCCTTCCTCGCGCAGGCCTTCGGCGGCGCCGATGCGGTCTACACCCTGCTCGCCACCGATCGCCAGGCGCCCGACTACGCGGCCCGGCAGGACGAGGAAGGCGAAGTGATCGCCGCCGCCCTGCGCGCCAGCGGCGTGCGCCGCGTCGTCGCGCTCAGCAGCTTGGGCGCGGACGTGCCCGAGGGCACGGGCGTGATCGCCGGCCTGCATCGCCAGGAGCAGCGCCTGCGGAAGATCGCCGGCATCGACCTGCTGCTGCTGCGCCCGGCCTCCTTCTTCGAGAACCTCCACGACTCGCTCGGCACGATCAAGGGAGCGGGCATGCTGGCCGACACCGTCGCCCCCGACTTGGCCGTGCCCATGATCGCGACCGACGACATCGCCGCGGTCGCTGCCCAGGCCCTGCTGGCGCGCGACTGGACCGGCGTCGCGGTGCGCGAGCTGCTGGGCCAGCGCGACATCAGCCATCGCGAAGTCGCGCACCTGATCGGTGAAGCCATCGGCCAACCGGCGCTGCCCTATGTGCAGTTGCCCGAGGCCGACATGGGCGAAGCGCTCGTCGGCGCCGGCCTGTCGCCCAGCTTCGTGGCGCTCTATCTGGAGATGACGCGCGCCTTCAACGAGGAGCGGGTCGGCTCCCGCGAAGGCCGCACGCCCGCGAATACGACGCCCACCCGCTTCGAGGACTTCGTCCCCGAACTCGGCGCCGCCTACCGGCAGATCTGAATACGGCCGGATACCCCACGTCCCAAAAGTTCCGCTTCATTGTTTCCAGCGTGTGAACACCGTGATTCGATTTCTCCGGGTTTCCACCTAGTTTTCCGCGGCAGACTGCGTACCCGAACCATCCAAAGCCACTGAAGAAGGAACGAAAAATGAAGACCTCCAAGATCATCGCCGCCGCCGCCCTGTCGCTGCTCGCCGCCGCCGGCGCCCAAGCCGAAACCTATGAAGGCGTGCAAGCGCCCGTGTCGACCTTCAGCCGCGCCGAAGTGAACGCCCAAGCCACCGAAGCCGCCCGCGCCGCCAACCCCTATGCCGACGGCGCCGCTGCCGGCGTTGCACCGGTGATTGCCAGCGTGCGTGACCGCGCCGCCGTCGAGGCCGAGGCCGTTGCCGCCGCCCACGACGGGACGCAGAGCCTGGACCGCAAGGCCTTCGTGAACAGCGTGATCCCGTCGCAATACAAGATCGAGCGCAGCAACACGCGCCAAGCCGGCCTGTAATCACCGGCGGATTCGTCCAAAAAATCGGGCCTTGCGCAAGCGGGGCCCGATTTTTTTTGCTCGCAAGGACCAAGACGCGTCGCTGTCCGACAGGCCGAAAGGCACAGGGTGCTTGCCGCGGCGCTGCTACGCCTCTACAAAGAGCGGTCCAGGCCCGTCCGGCCGTGCTGTTCGCACGGCCGTGGGGTCGAACGCCCAAGGACGTCCGCAGTGCCCATCACCACCACCGCCTTCAGTGCCCAGGACCGCTACTTCTTCGGCGAGGGCACGCACTCCCGTCTCTACGATCAACTGGGCTGCCACCTGCGCGCCGACGGCGGTGCCCGCTTCGCGGTCTGGGCGCCGAACGCCGCATCGGTCTCGGTGGTCGGGGACTGGAACGGCTGGAACGGCGACGCCCATCCGCTGGAGCCGCACGAAGACACCGGCATCTGGACCGGCTCCGCCTGCGAGGTCGAGCCCGGCCAAGCCTACAAGTACCGCATCCGCTCGCGCCACAACGGCTACCAGGTCGACAAGGCCGATCCCTTCGCCTTCTTCTGCGAGCCGCCGCCGGCCACCGCCTCGCGCGCCTGGTCCCTCGACTACACCTGGGGCGACGGCGACTGGATGACCAACCGCGGCCCGCGCAACGCGCTGGACGCGCCCATGTCGATCTACGAGATGCACCTGGGCTCCTGGCAGCGCCGCGACGGGCGCTTCATCGGCTATCGCGAGCTCGCGCCCCTGCTGGCGGACTACATGCACGAGATGGGCTTCACGCATGTGGAGCTGATGCCCGTCACCGAGCACCCGTTCTACGGCTCCTGGGGCTACCAGACCACCGCGTACTTCGCGCCCACCTCGCGCTACGGCACGCCGCAGGACTTCATGTACTTCGTCGACCACCTGCACCAGCGCGGCATCGGCGTGCTGCTGGACTGGGTGCCCTCGCACTTTCCCACCGACGAGCACGGCCTCGGCTATTTCGACGGCACCCATCTCTACGAGCATGAAGACCCGCGGCAGGGCTTCCACCCGGACTGGAAGTCCAGCATCTTCAACTACGGTCGCCACGAGGTGCGCAGCTTCCTCATCTCTTCCGGCCTCTTCTGGCTGGAGAAGTACCACCTGGACGGCCTGCGCGTCGATGCGGTCGCTTCCATGCTCTACCTCGACTACGGCCGCGCGCACGGCGAGTGGATTCCCAATCGCCACGGCGGCCGCGAGAACCTGGAAGCCATCGAGTTCCTGCAGACCCTCAACCGCACCGTCTACCGCGAGCACCCCGACACCCTCACCATCGCCGAGGAATCCACCGCCTGGCCGCGCGTCTCGCGCCCCACCGACATGGACGGCCTGGGCTTCGGCATGAAGTGGAACATGGGCTGGATGCACGACAGCCTGGCCTACATGCACGAGGACCCGGTGCACCGCCGGTATCACCACCACCAGCTGACCTTCTCGCTGGTCTACGCCTTCAGCGAGAACTTCGTGCTGCCGCTCTCGCACGACGAGGTGGTGTACGGCAAGGGTTCGCTGCTCGGCAAGATGCCGGGCGACAACTGGCAGCAGTTCGCCAACCTGCGCGCGCTCTTCGGCTTCATGTGGGGGCATCCGGGCAAAAAGCTCCTGTTCATGGGCGGCGAGTTCGGCCAGCGCCGCGAATGGACGCACGACGGCGAGCTCGAATGGTGGGTCGCCGCGCTCGAGGACCACGCGGGGCTGCAGCGCTACGTGGCCCAGCTCAACCACGTCTACCGCGCCACGCCCGCGCTGTACGAGCTGGACTTCTCCGGCGCCGGCTTCGAATGGGTCGCCGCCGACGATGCCGAGCGCAGCGTGTTCGCCTTCCTGCGCAAGCCGCGCGAAGGGGCGCCCGTGCTGATCGTGAGCAACATGACGCCGGTGCCGCGCACCAACTACCTGCTGGGCGTGCCCAGGGCGGGCTTCTGGCGCGAGCGCCTCAACAGCGATGCCAGCGAGTTCGGCGGCGCAGGCTGGGGCAACTTCGGCGGGGTCGAGGCCTCGCCGGTGCGCGCCCATGGCCGCATGCACTCGCTGTGCCTGACGCTGCCTCCGCTCTCCACCCTGATCCTGGAGCACGACCCCCATGCCTAAGGCCGCCACATCGCCTGCCCCGAAGATCGAACGCGCGGACGGCGAGGACGGCCGCGTGCGCGCCGTCATCGATGCCGTGCTGCCCAACGTCGACGGCGGCCGCTTTGCCGTCAAGCGCGTGGCCGGCGAGACCCTGCGCGTGCACGCGCACTGCTTCGCCGACGGCCACGACGTGCTGCGCGTGTTCCTGCGCTGGCGCCCCGAAGCCGACACCGACTGGACCGAGCTGCCCATGAAGCCGCTGGGCAACGACGTCTGGGAGGCCGAGTTCGTCCCGCCCGCCATGGGCCGCTACCGCTACACCGTCACCGCCTGGGTCGATGCCTTCGAGTCCTGGCGCCACGACATGGCACGCCGCATCGACCCAGAGGACATCCGCATCGCCTCGCAGGTGGGCGCGCAGGAAATCGCCGCCGCGGCCGGGCGCGCGAAGGGCGCCGATGCCCAGGCGCTGGCCCGCTGGAGCAGCGAGCTGAAGACCGCGGCGATCGAGAACACCATGGAAGCGCCCGCCCTCAAGGCCTTCGCGCTGGACGAGGCCCTGTGCACCCTGGCCGAGCGCTATCCCGACCGCCGCCTGGCCACGCAGCACCCGGTGGAGCTTCCGCTGGTCGCCGACCGCGAGCGCGCCCGCTTCAGCACCTGGTACGAGCTCTTCCCGCGCTCCACCGCGCCCGAGGGCGACCGGCACGGCACCTTCAAGGACGTGGAGGCGCGCCTGCCGGCCATCGCGGCCATGGGCTTCGACGTGCTCTACTTCCCGCCCATCCATCCGGTCGGCCGCATCCAGCGCAAGGGCAAGAACAACGCGCTCGCCGCGCAGCCCGGCGACGTGGGCAGCCCCTGGGCCATCGGCGCCGAGGAAGGCGGCCACAAGTCCATCCTGCCCGAGCTGGGCACCCGCGAGGACTTCCAGCACCTGCGAACCGAGGCGCAGCGCCATGGCCTGGAGATCGCGCTCGACATCGCCTTCCAGTGCGCGCCCGACCATCCCTACGTCAAGGCCCATCCCAGCTGGTTCCGCTGGCGGCCCGACGGCACCGTGCAATACGCCGAGAACCCGCCGAAGAAGTACCAGGACATCTATCCCTTCAACTTCGAGACCGAGGACTGGCAGGGCCTCTGGACCGAACTCAAGAGCGTGTTCGAGCACTGGATCGGCGAGGGCGTGAAGATTTTCCGCGTGGACAACCCGCACACCAAGGCCTTCCCCTTCTGGGAATGGGCGATCACCGAGCTCAAGCGCGATCACCCCGACGTGCTGTTCCTGGCGGAGGCCTTCACCCGGCCCAAGGTGATGCACCGGCTGGCCAAGCTGGGCTACTCACAGTCCTACACCTACTTCACCTGGCGCAACACCAAGCACGAGCTCACCGAATACTTCACCGAGCTCTCGCAGGGCCCCGGCAGCGAGTACTTCCGCCCCAACGTGTGGCCCAACACGCCCGACATCCTGCACGAGCGGCTGCAGGGCGGCGAGACCGCCGTCTTCATGGCCCGCCTGGTGCTCGCCGGCACGCTGGCCGCGAGCTACGGCATCTACGGCCCCGCCTTCGAGCTGCGCGAGCACCTGCCGCGCGAGCAGGGCAGCGAGGAATACCTCGACTCCGAGAAGTACCAGCTGCGACGCTGGAACCACGACGACCCGCAAAGCCTCGCGCCCTTCATCTCCCGCGTCAACCACATCCGGCGCGAGAACCCGGCCCTGCATGCGGACCGCGGCCTGCGCTTCTTCACCATCGACAACGACGAGCTGCTCGCGTATGCCAAGCGCTCCGACGACGGCAGCAACGTGATCGTGACAGTGGTGAACCTCGACCCGCACAATGTGCAGTCCGGCTGGCTCGAGCTGGACCTGGCTTTCATCGACTGCGACTCCGCGCACCCCTTCCAGATGCACGATCTGCTGAGCAACCAGCGCTTCCTCTGGCAGGGTGGCCGTCATTTCATCCGGCTCGACCCGCACAGCGTGCCGGCACATGTCTTCGTTGTGCGGCGGCGGGTGCGCGACGAACGCGACTTCGACTACTTCCTGTGAGGCTGGCACCCATGAATGCACCGGTATCGCACCTGCTCCTCGAGACCGTCGAAATCGACAGCAGCGACGATCCGCAGTGGTACCGCGATGCCGTCATCTACCAGCTCAACGTCAAGGCCTTCTTCGACTCCAACGACGACGGCTACGGCGACTTCAAGGGCGTCACCGCCAAGCTCGACTACGTGAAGGACCTGGGCGTCAACACCATCTGGCTGATGCCCTTCTACCCCTCGCCGCTGCGCGATGACGGCTACGACATCGCCGGCTACGAGGACGTGCACCCGCACTACGGAACGCTCGCCGACTTCAAGATCATGCTCGACGAGGCCCACAAGCGGGGCCTGCGCGTGATCACCGAGCTGGTCATCAACCACACCTCCAGCGACCATCCGTGGTTCCAGGCCGCGCGCCGCGCGCCGCCGGGCTCGCCCGAGCGCGAGTTCTACGTCTGGAGCGACACCGACCAGCTCTACCAGGGCACCCGCATCATCTTCACCGACACCGAGACCTCCAACTGGGCCTGGGACCCGGTGGCCAAGGCCTACTACTGGCACCGCTTCTTCAGCCACCAGCCCGACCTCAACTTCAACAACCCGCAGGTGCTGGAGGCGGTGTTCAAGACCATGCGCTTCTGGCTGGACATGGGCGTGGACGGCTTCCGCCTCGACGCCATCCCCTACCTCTGCGAGCGCGACGGCACCAGCAACGAGAACCTGCCCGAGACCCACGTGGTGATCAAGCAGCTGCGCGCCGCCATCGACGCGCAGTACAAGAACCGCTTCCTGCTGGCCGAGGCCAATATGTGGCCCGAGGACGTGCGCGAGTACTTCGGCGACGCCGACGAATGCCACATGGCCTACCACTTCCCCCTGATGCCGCGCATGTACATGGCGATCGCGCAGGAGGACCGCCACCCGATCGTCGAGATCATCCAGCAGACGCCCGAGATCCCCGAGGGCTGCCAGTGGGCCATCTTCCTGCGCAACCACGACGAGCTGACGCTGGAGATGGTGACCAGCAAGGAGCGCGACTACATGTACCTCATGTACGCCGCCGACATTCGCGCCCGCATCAACGTCGGCATCCGGCGCCGGCTCGCGCCGCTGATGGAAAACGACATGGACCGGCTCAAGCTGATGAACGCCATGCTGCTGTCGATGCCGGGCTCGCCCATCATCTACTACGGCGACGAGATCGGCATGGGCGACAACTTCTTCGTGGGCGACCGCAACGGCGTGCGCACGCCGATGCAATGGAGCCCCGACCGCAACGCCGGCTTCTCGCGCGCCGATCCGCAGCGCCTCTACCTGCAGCCGATCATGGACCCCATGTACGGCTACGAAGCCCTGAACGTCGAGGCGCAGGCGCGCGACGCCAGCTCGCTGCTGAACTGGACGCGCCGCATGCTCGCCGTGCGCAAGACCAGCCATGCCTTCGGCCGCGGCAGGCGCGTGTTCCTGCGGCCCGGCAACCGCAAGATCCTCGCCTACCTCAGCGAATACGAGGACGACACCATCCTCACCGTGTTCAATCTCTCGCGTGCCGCGCAGCCGGTGGAGCTCGACCTCTCCGCCCACAAGGGCCGCGTCCCGGTCGAGATGCTGGGCCGCACCTCCTTCCCGCCGATCGGCGAGCTGCCCTACCTGCTGACCCTGCCCTCCTACGGCTTCTACTGGTTCCGGCTCGCGCAGGATGCCGAGATGCCCAGCTGGCACCAGGAAGGCGTGGGCCTGCAGGACCGGCCGACGCTGGTGCTCTTCGACGGCTGGACCAGCTTCTTCCGCGACCGCGTGATGCCGTGGCGCATCGGCATGGCCGAACGCATGCGCACGCAGTTCGAGATCGACACGCTGCCGCGCTTCATGGAGATCCAGCGCTGGTACGGCGCAAAGGGCTCGGCCGTCGCGCGCGCGCGCCTGGTGGACCATGCGGTGTGGGAGAGCGACGGCTTCAGCTGGATGCTGCCTTTGGTCTCGCTGGACGGGCCTGCGGAGGAGTCGACCTACTTTGTCCCGCTCGCACTGGCCTGGGAGGAACAGGACGAAGACCGCCTCAACCGCCTCATGCAGGCCGGCGTCGCCAAGGTGCGGCAGCAGGCCAATGTCGGCGTCATGGCCGATGCCTTCTACGACGAGGCCTTCTGTCGCGCCATGGTGCGCGCCGTGCGCGGCGGCATGGAACTGCCGGCCGCCAAGGGGCGCCTGCGCTTCACGCCCACAGAGGCCTTCCGCCGCATCGAAGGCGACCTCGACGCGATGCCGGTCGGCCGCCCCGGCGCGCAGAGCAGCAACACCGTCGTGACCTTCGACGAGACGCTGTTCCTCAAGGCCTACCGCCGCGTGCGCGACGGCATCAATCCCGAGGTGGAGATGGGCCGCTTCCTCACCAGCGTGGCGCGCTACCCGCACTGCGTGCCGGTGCTGGGCGCGCTCGAATACATCGGCGACGACGGCCGCATCGCGACCCTGGCGATGGTGCAGCGCTACGTGACCAACCAGGGCGACGGCTGGGTCTACACCCTGGGCTACGTCGAGCGCTTCCTCGAGGAACTGCGCACCGCGGCCGATACGCTCGGCGCCGTCGCGCCGGCAGAAGCGCATGGCGGCTTCAGCGTGCTGATGCAGGTGCTCGGCCGCCGCACCGCGGAGCTGCATCTTGCGCTCGCGCAACGCACCGGCGATCCGGCCTTCGACCCCGAGCCCCTGGCGTCCGAGGACATCGAGGCCATGCGCGAGCATGCGAGCGCCGACGTCGCGACCACCCTGGCCCTGCTGCGCGAGCGCCTGCCGCAGCTGCCGGCACCCGCGCAGGAAGACGCGCAGGCGCTGCTCGCACAGGAGAGCCGGCTTGCGGCACGCGCCACCGCGGCGATCGAGAACGGCCACGGCCTGAAGACCCGCTTCCACGGCGACTACCACCTGGGCCAGGTGCTGGTGAGCGACAACGATTTCGTCATCATCGACTTCGAGGGCGAGCCCACGCGCACCTTCGAGGAGCGCCGCGCCAAGGGCTCGCCGCTGCGCGACGTGGCGGGCATGCTGCGCTCCTTCAACTACGCGCGCTGGTCGGCGCTCAAGCGCGTCGCGCAGAACGCCGACGAGCTGCAGCGCCTGGCGCTGCCCGTGCGCGACTGGGAGACGACGAGCCGGGAGGCCTTCCTCTCCGCCTACCTCGGGACCATGAAGGAAGGCGCGCCCGCGATCCCTGTCGACCTGCAACTGCTGGACTTGTTCGAACTTGAAAAGGCGCTGTACGAGCTGCGCTACGAACTGAACAATCGCACCGACTGGGTCCAGGTCCCGCTGCAGGGCCTGCTGGCGCTGACGGGCCGCGACACCACATCCTGACCACGCCCGCCGCGCGCGCCCGGGCCAACGGAGAAAGCATCATGGAAAGCTTCGGAATCCACCTGGAGCCCTTGCGGGCCATCCTGTTTCAGATCGGCGCCTTCCTGCCACGGCTGCTCTTCGCGATGGTGGTCGTGGTCGCCGGCTGGCTCCTCGCCAAGCTGGCGCGCTTCACCGTCGTGAAAGGGCTGCACGCCATCAACTTCAACGTGCTCACCGAGCGCGCCGGCCTCGACGGCTTCCTGCGCCAGGGCGGCATGCGCGGCGACACCACCAGCCTGTTCGGTGTGCTGGTGTACTGGCTGGTGATCCTGGCCTCGCTGCTGATCGCCTTCAACGGCATGGGCCTCACCTACATCGCCGACCTGATCGGCAAGGTGCTGTGGTTCGTGCCCAACGTCTTCGTCGCGCTGCTGGTGCTCGCCTTCGGCTCCTACTTCGCGCGCTTCGTCGGCGACACGGTCACCGCCTACGGCCGCAACGTCAAGCTGCAGGACGCCGTCTTCCTGGGCAAGCTGGCGCAGTACGCCATCATGGTCTTCGTGGTGCTGATCGCGCTCGACCAGATCAAGGTCGGCGGCGACATCGTGCGCGAGAGCTTCCTGGTCATCCTGGCCGGCATCGTGTTCGCCCTGGCCCTGGCCTTCGGCCTCGGCGGCAAGGACTGGGCGGCCGAGCGCATCGAGCAGTGGTGGCCGCGCGAACACAAGGACCCGGCCGAGCACATCGAGGAGCGCAAGTTCCGCCGATGAAGACCAACGAGCTGATCACAGCGGTCTGGCCCGGCCGGCCCTATCCACCCGGCGCCCACTGGGATGGCGAGGGCGTCAATTTCGCCCTCTTCTCGCAGCACGCGCAGAAGGTGGAGCTGTGCATCTTCGACGAGAAGGGGCGCCACGAGCGCCACCGCATCGTCATGCGCGAGCGCACCGACGACATCTGGCACTGCTACCTGCCCGAGGCCCGGCCCGGCCTGGCCTACGGCTATCGCGTGCATGGCCCCTACAAACCCGAGGAAGGGCACCGCTTCAACCCGCACAAGCTGCTGATCGACCCCTACGCCAAGGACCTGGTCGGCCAGCTGCGCTGGAGCGACGCGCTGTACGGCTACACCGTCGGCAGCAAGCGGGGGGACCTGTCCTTCGACCGGCGCGACAGCGCGCCGCTGATGCCCAAGGGCCGGGTGCTGGAGCCGGCCTTCACCTGGGGCAACGACCGCCGGCCGCAGATTGCATGGCGGGACATGGTGATCTACGAGATGCACGTGCGCGGCTTCACCATGACGCATCCGGACGTGCCGCCGCAACTGCGCGGCACCTACGCCGGGCTCTGCTCCGCGCCCGTCGTCGACTACCTCAAGCGCCTCGGCGTCACCACCGTCGAGCTGCTGCCGGTCCATGCCTACCTCAACGACCACCGCCTCGCGGAGAAGGGCCTGCAGAACTACTGGGGCTACAACTCCCTGTGCTACTTCGCGCCCGAAATGCGCTACAGCGCTTCGCTCAAGGTCAAGGAATTCAAGACCATGGTGAAGACGCTGCACACCGCCGGCATCGAGGTGATCCTCGACGTGGTCTACAACCACAGCTGCGAGGGCAACCAGATGGGCCCGACGCTGTCGCTGCGCGGCGTGGACAACGCCTCCTACTACATCACCAACGCCGAGAACCGCCGCTTCTACGACGACTTCACCGGCTGCGGCAACACCGTCAACCTCGAGCATCCGCGCGCCCTGCAGCTGGTGATGGATTCGCTGCGCTACTGGGTGGAGGAGATGCATGTCGACGGCTTCCGCTTCGACCTCGCGGCGGCGCTGGCGCGCGAGTCGGGCAAGGTGGAGAATCTGGGCGGCTTCTTCGACGCCATCCGCCAGGACCCCACGCTCAACCGCGTGAAGCTGATCGCCGAGCCCTGGGACCTGGGGCACGGCGGCTACCACGTGGGCAACTTTCCCTACGGCTGGGCCGAATGGAACGACCGCTACCGCGACGGCGCGCGCGCCTTCTGGAAGGGCGACAACAGCACCCTGGGCGAGCTCGGGCAGCGCCTCACCGGCTCGCAGGATCTCTACGGCTGGTCGGGCAAGCGGCCCGACGCGAGCATCAACTTCGTGACCGCCCACGACGGCTTCACGCTGCAGGACCTGGTCTCCTACAACGAGAAGCACAACGAGGCCAATGCTGAGGACAACCGCGACGGCCACAACAACAACCTCTCGTGGAACTGCGGGGTCGAAGGGCCGACGGACGATCCCAAGATCCTCGCGCTGCGCGAGCGGCAGAAGCGCAACCTGCTCGCCACCGTGCTGCTGTCGCAGGGCGTGCCGATGCTGCTGGCCGGCGACGAGCGCGGGCACACGCAGGTGGGCAACAACAACGGCTACTGCCAGGACAACGAGCTGTCCTGGCTGGACTGGCGTCCCGACGCAGGCAGCGAGGCCCTGACCACCTTCGTGCAGCGCCTGATCACGCTGCGCCGGGCCCACCCCACCTTTCGCCGCCGCAACTTCTTCCACGGCAAGCCGATGGAGGGCAGCGGCGTCAACGACGTGTGCTGGCTGCGGCCCGACGGCCACGAGATGACGCCGGAGGACTGGAACGACTCCAACGCCCGCAGCTTGGCCATGGTGATCTCGGGCCTGGGCATCACGGACCGCGGGCCGCGCGGCGAGGCGCTGCGCGACGACGACTTCCTGCTGCTCTTCAACGCGCACCACGAGGCCCTCGAATTCAAGCTGCCGGTCGAGCACGGCGGGTGGCGGCTCCTGCTCGACACGGCCACCGGCGTGCTGCCGCCCGAGGACAACCTGTGCGACCTGCCGCAGGCCTGGGCGCAGAACAGCTATCCGCTGCAGTCCCGCTCCTTCGCGCTGATGAGCCGCCCGACGCAGCCGCCGCCCAAGCCGCGGGAGGAGCCCGAGTGAATCAGGCGCACGACATGCCTTTCGGCGCCAGCCTGATGGAAGGCGGCGGCGTGCGCTTCGCGCTGTGGGCGCCGGCCGTCGAGCAGGTCGTGCTGGAGCTCGGCGCGGCGCCCTCTTCACACCCGATGCGGCGCGACACCGGAGGCTGGCATCGGATGGAGCTGCGCGACGCGCGGCCCGGCGACGCCTACCGCTTCCGGCTGCCCGACGGCCTGCGCGTGCCCGACCCGGCCTCGCGCTTCAATCCCGACGATGTGCATGGTGCGAGCCGCGTGGTCGATCCGATGGCCCGCGCCTGGCAGCACGAGGACTGGCGCGGCCGCCCCTGGGAAGAGGCCGTGCTCTACGAACTGCACGTCGGCACCTTCACCGCCGAAGGCACGTTCGCCGCTGCCCAGGCCCGGCTGCGCGCCCTGGCCCAATTGGGCATCACCGCGATCGAGCTCATGCCGCTGGCCGATTTTCCGGGCCGGCGCAACTGGGGCTATGACGGCGCCCTGCTCTTCGCGCCCGATGCGAGCTACGGCACGCCCGAAGAACTCAAGGCGCTGGTCGACGCCGCCCACGGCCTCGGCCTGATGGTGCTGATCGACGTGGTCTACAACCACTTCGGGCCGGAGGGCAACTACCTGCATGCCTACTGCCCGCAGTTCTTCAACGCCAGGCACCAGACGCCCTGGGGCGCGGCCATCAACTACGACGGCGAGGGCGCGCGCACAGTGCGCGACTTCTTCATCCACAACGCGCTCTACTGGGTCGAGGAGTTCCGCTTCGACGGCCTGCGCATGGACGCGATCCATGCGATCCGCGACGACTCGGCCCAGCACATCGTCCACGAGATCTGCCACGCGCTGCATGCCGGCCCCGGCCAGGAACGCCATGTGCACGTGGTGCTCGAGAACGATGCCAACCAGGCCTCCTTCCTCGCCCGCGACCCGCGCGGCCTCCCGCTGTGCGGCACGGCCCAATGGAACGACGACCTGCACCACGCAGCCCATGTGCTGGCCACCGGCGAGACCGACGGCTACTACACCGACTTCGCCGACGACCCGGTGGCGCAGTTCGGCCGTGCGCTGGCGCAGGGCTTCGTCTACCAGGGCCAGCCCTCGGCCTTCCGCGGCGGCAAGCGGCACGGCGAGGACGCCAGCCGTCTGCCGCTGGGCGCCTTCGTCTCCTACCTGCAGACCCATGACCAGGTCGGCAACCGCGCCTTCGGCGAGCGCATCCAGGCGATCGGCGAGCCTGCGTTGATACGCGCCGCCTGGACCTGCCTCGTGTTCTCTCCGCATGTGCCGATGTTCTTCATGGGCGAGGAGTTCGAGGCCTCCACGCCCTTCCAGTACTTCTGCGACTTCGGGCCCGAGCTGGCCGCCGCGGTGTCCAATGGCCGGCGCGAGGAGTTCGGCCGCTTCAAGGCCTTCGCCGACGAAGCGGCCCGCGCGCGCATACCCGATCCGAATGCCGAATCGACCTTCCTGGCCTCCAAGCTGCGCTGGGAGGAATGCGACGATCCCCTGCACGAGGCCTGGCGCGTCCAGCTGGGCGAGATGCTGGCGCTGCGACGGCAGCGGCTGGTGCCGCTCTTCGCCGGCCAGCGCGGCCCGGGGCGCTTCGAGGCCGAAGGCGGCCTGCTGCGCGTCGAGTGGACGCTGGCCGACACCACGCGCGGCCTGGACGGGCCACGCCTGCACCTCCTCGCCCACTTCGGCGAGGCGCCGGTCGACGGCGTCGCGCCGCCGCCGGGCGAGCCCTTCTACATCAATGCAGTCGAGCGTGACGACGCCGGCGCGCTGCGCCTGGCGCGCGGCGCCGTCTTCGTGACGCTGCAGGAGCCCGGTCTTGCCTGAAGGCGCGCACGGCGGCGCATCGGAAGCGATCGCCCGGCTCTGCGCACACTTCGGCATCGCGCTCGACTACCACGACATGTGGGGTGTACATCGCCCGGTGCCACGCGAGACCCTGCTCGCGCTGCTGGCCGAGTTCGGCGTGCGCCTGGACGACAGCGCGCAGGCCGACGAACTGCTGGAGGCCGCGCGCCGTGCGAGCTGGTCCCGCGGCCTGCCGCCCGTGCAGGTGATCCGGGCCTCGGACGCCGGCTGGACACTGCCCTTGCGCATGCCGGCGTCGATGTCGCGCCTGCGCTGGCAGCTCTGCGAAGAGAACGGCGCGCATCATCAGGGCGAGCTCGACGCGCACGCGCTGCCGGAGACGGCCGGTATCGAGATCGACGGCGAGCGCTGGTGCGAACGCCAGCTGCCCTTCGCACGAAGCCTGCCGATGGGCTACCACCGCCTTCGCATCGAAGGGCTCGAGGGCGAGACCCTCCTCATCAGCGCGCCCGAGCGCTGCTGGCGCCCGGCCGCACTGCGCGACGGGGCCCGGGCCTGGGGCCCGGCGCTGCAGCTCTACGCGCTGCGCTCGCACCGCAACTGGGGCATCGGCGACTTCGGCGATCTGGTGCAGCTGCTCACGCAGATGGCGCCGCGCGGCGCCGACATCGTGGGCCTCAATCCGCTGCATGCGCTGTTCCCGCACAACCCGGCGCATGCGAGCCCGTACAGCCCGTCGTCGCGGCGCTGGCTCAACGTGCTCTACATCGACGTCGAGGCGGTGCCGGGCTTCGCCGGCTGCGAGGCCGCGCGACGGTTGGTGGCCTCGCTCGAATTCCAGACCCGGCTCGCGGCACTGCGCGAGCTGCCGCTGGTGGACCATGCCGGCGTCGCGCGCGCGAAGTTCGAGGTGCTGGAGCTGCTGTTCGCGCACTTCTGCGTCAGCCACTTGTCGGAGGACAGCGAAAGTGCCAAGGATGACAGCGGCGCCGCCTTCCTGGCCTTCGTCGCGCAGGGCGGCGAGTCGCTGCGGCGCCATGCGCTGTTCGAGGCGCTGCAGGCGCACTTCCACGCGGCCGACCCGTCGATCTGGGGCTGGCCGCTCTGGCCCGAGGACCATCGCGACCCCACCAGCCCCGCGGTCGAGGCCTTCGCGCAGCAGCATGCCGGGCGCGTGCAGTTCCACCAGTACCTCCAGTGGCTGGCTGCCGGTCAGCTGGCGCGCGCCAATGCGCACTGCAAGGCGCTGGGACTGGGCATCGGCCTGTACCTCGACCTCGCGGTGTCGAGCGACCGGGGCGGCTCCGATGTCTGGAGCGAAGGCGCGCTGTTCGCCGCCGATGCGAGCGTGGGTGCGCCGCCGGACGACTTCAATCCGGGCGGCCAGGGCTGGGGGCTTCCGCCGCTGCGGCCCGACCGCCTGCGCGCCGGGCGCTACCGCTTCTTCATCGACACGCTGCGCGCCAACATGCGCCATGCCGGAGCCCTGCGCGTCGACCACGTGATGGGGCTGATGCGCCTGTTCTGGATTCCCGCGGGGCGCAGCGCGCGAGAGGGCGGCTACGTGCACTACCCGCTGGAAGAGATGCTGGCCATCGTCGCGCTCGAAAGCCAGCGCCACCGCTGCCTGGTGATCGGCGAGGACCTCGGCACCGTCGCGCCCGAGGTGCGCGAGGCGCTGGCGCGCTTCGACGTGCTGTCCTACCGGCTGCTCTTCTTCGAGCGCGAGGGCGACGGCGCCTTCAAGCCCGCTGCCGCCTATCCCGCGCAGGCCCTCGCCGCGGTAGGCACACACGACCTGCCGACGCTGGCCGGTTGGTGGGCCGGCGAGGACCTGCGCCTGCGCCTGCAGCTCGGCCTGATCCCCGACGAGGCGCGGCTCGAGCAGCAGTTGCTCGATCGCGCGCGCCACCGCGTGCAGCTGCTGCTGGCGGTGCGGCACGCGGGCCTGCTGAGCGCCGAGGAGGTCGCGCAGGCGACCAGCGAGGCGCAGCTCGCGCCGCGCACCATCGAGGCCGTGCATGCCTTCCTGGCCGAGGCGCCCGCCCTGCTCATGATGGTGCAGCTCGAGGACGTGCTGGGCGTCGTCGAGCAGGCCAACATGCCCGGCACCGTCAGCGAGCAGCCCAACTGGCAGCGCAAGCTGCCGGCCGACCTGCAGGCGCTGGCCGCCAGCACGGAGATGGATTCGCTCGGCCGCACGCTGGCCCGCCTGCGGCCGCGCACGAACCCCGCCGCCCAGGCGCAGCACGCGCCGATGCAGACGCGCATCCCGCGCGCCACCTACCGGCTCCAGTTCCACAAGGGCTTCGGCTTCGACGATGCGATCCGCGTGCTGCCCTACCTCGCGCGCCTGGGCATCAGCCACGTCTATTGCTCACCGATCCAGCGCGCCCGCGCGGGCAGCATGCACGGCTACGACGTGGTGGCGCACGACCAAGTCAACCCCGAGCTCGGCGGACGCGAGGGCTTCGAGCGCTTCGTCGCGGCGCTGCGCGCGCAGGGCATGGGCCAGCTGCTGGACCTGGTGCCCAACCACATGGGCGTGATGGGCGCCGACAACGCCTGGTGGATGGACGTGCTGGAGAACGGCCCCGCCTCGCTTTACGCCCAGCACTTCGACATCGACTGGCAGCCGCTCAACCCCGAACTCGCGGGCAAGGTGCTGGTGCCGGTGCTGGGCGACCACTACGGCGACGTGCTCACCAGCGGCGAGCTGGCGCTGCGCTTCGAGGAAGGCAGCGGCAGCCTGGCGGTGTACTACTTCGAGCACCGCTTTCCGCTCGCGCCCGAGAGCTATCCGCGGGTGCTCGGCGGCGCCGCGGCGCAGCTCGAGGAGGCGCAGCTTGCGGCCCAGCTGGCGGGCATCTCTTCCGCCTTCGGCCGGCTGCTGGGGCGCGATGCGAGCGACGACCACGCCAGAGCCGAGCAGGCGCGCGACAAGGAGCTGCTCAAGACCCAGCTGGCGCAGCTCGCGGCGCGCCAACCGGCCGTCGCGCGCGCCATCGTCGCGCGCGTGGCCGAGCTCAACCTGCCGAGCGCGCGCGACGAGCTGCATGCGCTGATCGAGGCCCAGGCCTGGCGGCTCGCGTACTGGCGCGTGGCCGGGGACGACATCAACTACCGGCGCTTCTTCGATATCAACTCGCTGGCCGGGCTGCGCATGGAGCATGAGGCGGTGTTCGAGGCCACGCAGTCCTTCGCGCTCGACCTGGCAGCCTCGGGCCAGGTCAGCGGGCTGCGCATCGACCACCCGGACGGCCTCTACGACCCCGCACGCTATTTCCGCCAGCTGCAGGAAGGCTATGCGCGGCGCGCTGGCCAGGTGTTGGCCGAGCGCGATGCCGACGGGCGCCCCCCGCGGCCGCTCTACGTGGTGGCGGAGAAGATCAAGGCCGAGGACGAGGAAGTCCCCGAAGACTGGGCGGTGCACGGCACCACCGGCTACCGCTTCGCCAACGTGGCGAACGGCGTGCTGATCGACACCGGCGCGGCGGAGAAGTTCGAGAAGATCTGGCGCAACTTCACCGGCGTGCGCGACAGCTTCCAGGCGCTGGCGCGCGCCGGCAAGCGCGACATCATGCGCAGCGCGCTGGCCTCGGAGCTGACCGTGCTGTCGACCGAGCTGCTGCGCATTGCACGCGCCGATCGGCGCACGCGCGACTACACCTTCAACGCGCTGCAGCGCGCGCTGGGCGAGGTCGCGGCCTGCCTGCCGGTCTACCGCACCTACATCATCGAGGCGCCCTCCGCGCAGGACGAGCGCTTCATCACCTGGGCCGCTCGCGAGGCGCAGCGCAACAGCCGGGAGGCGGACCTCACGATCTACGACTTCGTGCAGCAGACCCTGCTCGGCCGCGCCGTGCCCGGTGCCGACGAGGCGCTGCAGCGCAGGGCGCTGCACCTGGCGATCCGCTTCCAGCAGTTCAGCGCGCCGGTCACGGCCAAGGGCGTGGAGGACACCGCCTTCTACCGCTACTTTCCGTTGAGCGCGCTCAACGAAGTGGGCGGCGAGCCGGCGCGCTTCGGCATGACGGTGGACGAGTTCCACGCGGCCGGCACCGACCGCGCGCGGCATTGGCCGCACACGATGCTGGCCAGCTCCACCCACGACAACAAGCGCTCCGAGGACGTGCGCTGCCGCATCGACGTGCTGTCCGAGATGCCTGGCACCTGGCGCCTGGCGCTGCGGCGCTGGCGCGCACTGACGCGCGGGATTCGCCGAAGGCTGGAAGCCGGCGGCGCGCCCTCGGGCGCCCCCTCGGCCACGGACGAATACCTGCTCTACCAGACCTTGCTCGGCACCCTTCCCGCCGACGGCCTGGACGACAGCACCCGCGAGGCCTACATCGAGCGCATCGTGCGCTACATGCAGAAGGCGGCGCGCGAGGCGAAGCTCCATACGCGCTGGACCAATCCCGACGAGGCCTACGAGCAGGCGCTGGAAGGCTTCGTGCGCGCGGTGCTGAGTTCGCGGGCCGACCCGCGCTTCGTCGACGAGCTGCAGACGCTGGCCCGCACGCTGGCCTGGTTCGGCGCGCTCGACAGCCTGTCGCTCATGCTGCTGAAGTTCGCTTCGCCGGGCGTGCCTGACGTCTACCAGGGCAACGAGCTGATGGACCTGAGCCTGGTCGATCCCGACAACCGGCGGCCGGTGGACTACGCACTGCGCGTGCGCTGCCTGGACGAGCTCGAGGCGATGGCGCAGGCTGACGACCTGCCGGCCCGCGTCGCCGCGCTGGTGCCCGCTGCCGCCGGCGATGGACGCGCCAAGCTATGGGTCTGCTGGCGCATGCTGTCGCTGCGGCGCGAGCAGCCCGCGCTGTTCCGCGAAGGCGACTACCGGGGACTGCAGGCCGAGGGCGCGAAGGCCGCGCACGTGGTCGCTTTCGCGCGGCGGCATGAGGATCAGATGCTGGTGCTGATCGCGGCGCGCTTGTTCAGTTCGCTCGCAGCGTCGGGGGAGGCGCCGGTGGGCGAGCTGTGGGGCGACACGGTCGTGCGCCTGCCGGAGGTCGCCGAGGGCATGCGCTTCGAGAACGTGTTGACCGGGGAGATGCTCGCGGTGCATGAGGGCGTGATCCGCGTCTCGGCTGCGTTCGCCCATTTTCCGGGTGCGGCGTTGCGGGCGAAGACCTGACGGAATCGCTGCTCAACCGGCGCTTGCACGGCCCGTTCCATTCACGAAACTGCTACCAGCGCACTCGCAGGCCCGCCGAGGCATTGAGCTGCGACTTCACGCGGGTGTCTCCTCCCGATGCCCACAGCTTGCCGAGCTCGCCGTAGAGGCTGGTCGATTCGCTCAGGCGCAGCGTGAAGCCTGCGGCCAGCTCGGTGGAGGTGCTGCCGGTGCTGCTGGCGATGGCCGTGCTGGCGGCCGCGTTGATGAAGCGGGTGCTGTCGTTGCCGCCCGAGGCGCGGTACAGGTTCACCCGCGCATAGGGCTGCAGGCGGCCTGCACGCGTGGCGATGTCGCCCTTCACGCGCACGCCCACGCGGGCGAGCCAGTTGCCATCGCGCTCCTGGCGCACGCGGGCGCCGGTGATGTCGACGTCGTCGAGGTCCAGGCGCTGGTGCACCAGTTGGACCTGGGGCTGGATCTGCCAGCCTTCGCCGAGCGCGAAGGACTGGCCGATCTCCAAGGAAGTGCTCAGGCACTGCCCTTACCCCGCGCTTGGTGCGCAGGGTGGTCTGCGGCTTGACCTCGTAGCGGTGGCGTCCCGCCTGCAGCACGGCATCGGCGTAAGCCGCTGTCGTTTGCTGTAGGTAGCGTAACCACCCAGGTAGCTGCGCAGGTCGTTGCTGCCGACAGCAGGTTGTCGATACCGCAGGCGAAGCCCGCCCGACAGAGCTCGCCGTCAGGCTGGCTGAAAGCCGACGTAGAGGCAAAGCGCGCCAGTTGAGGGCGGTCCACAGGTCGGTGTTGCCGGCCGCGAAAGGCGCTGAGCGGCCATCGCTTTGAGGGCTGACGGTTCCGGCTTGCTGGATGTTGAGGCTAGTGCTGAGGACGCGGCTGAGCGCGGTGGCGCTCACCAGTTGGGGGTTGCAGCGCCGCCAGCGGGCGCCGGCAGCCGCGTCTTCACATCGTCGTCGCCGATGCGCTGATGCAGGTTGCCGAGAACGTGGCCAGGTTGCCTGGCGCAGCTGCTCGGAGCGGGAGGCTGCTGAAGAGGCACTTTCGAAAAGCACGGTAAAGTGGAAGGGCGCCTGGATGGGGCCGCAGTTGGAACCGAAGCGGTGGGGAAGGCGGAACCGCGGGTGCTGGAAGGTTCCCCGGGCGCCGGCAGGACCGGGGTGCCCGGGGAGGTACCCAGGCGG
This sequence comes from Variovorax sp. WS11, assembly GCF_010499245.1. Classification (GTDB taxonomy): domain Bacteria; phylum Pseudomonadota; class Gammaproteobacteria; order Burkholderiales; family Burkholderiaceae_C; genus Variovorax. The sequence goes on along the minus strand of NZ_JAAGOW010000001.1, from coordinate 3,959,722 downwards.
GGCCGGCGGCGGCATGATCGTGCTGGTGGGCGCAGATGCACCAGTTCTCTCCTGTACCCGCAGCATCGCCAGCCTGCAGGCGGTATTCGTGAGCGCCCGCGTACGCTGGCCGCCCTGCAGCGCGAAGGCATCGCGCCAATTGCTCTGCGCAAAGTAGTGGTGGCGGCGCCATTGAGGGCACTGACAGGCTCGATGCCGTTGCCGCTGGTGAGGGCACCCAGGCCGCCGAGATTGACGACCTGCACGGTCGTGTTTCCGCTGGCGGTGGCGCTCGGGCCGCTGAGGACAAGCCGGTCGCTCTCGCTGGCGCTGTCGCCCAGGAAGGTGCCCAGGCGCAGGAGGCCGTTGTTGCCCACGTAGGGGCCGGTGACGGTGAGGGTGGTGCCAGGCGTGCTGCCGATGAGGGAGACAGTGCCGCTGTTGGTGAGGCCGGCCACGCTCTGGCTCAAGCCGGCGAGGTCGAGCGTGGCCCCGGAGGCGACGCTGTGGGCCGAGGCCGCGCTGAAGGTGTTGGAAACACCAGCGCGCAAGGTGCCTTCGGTGACGGCAGTGGCGCCGGTGTAGGTGTTGGCGCCCGAGAGGATGAGGGTGCCGCTGCCGATCTTGCTCAGATCGCCAGGCCCGGTGATGGCGCCGGTGAGGGTGGCGGTGAAGGGGCCGGTGTCGACGATGGGATCGACAGCATCGGTGAAGGCAATGGCGTTGTCCAGGGTGAGCCCATCGGCGGCGAAGCGCAGCATGGTGCCTTCGTGCATGGCGAGCTCCCCGGTGCCGAGAGCGCGGTTGTTGCGCACGGCGACACGGCCCTCCTTGAGGTCGGTGCCGCCGCTGTAGGTGTTCTCGCCGGCAAGGGTCAGGGTACCGGTGCCGGTCTTGGTGAGAGCACCAGCTCCGCCGACCACGCCTTGATGAGTCAGCGTCGTGCTCACGAGCGTGTCGATCGTGCCGCCCTGCGAATCGAGCGTGGTAGCACGATTCATTGTGATATCAGCGGTGGTCTGCAAAGTGCCCCCGCCGAACGCAAGACCGCCAGCCGCGTCGCCGAGGTTGGCATTGCTGGAAACGGAGAGCACGCCCGCGTTGAGGCGCGTACCGCCCAAGTAGCTGTTGTCGGCGGTCAGAACAGTGGTCCCGGTGCCGGTCTGGCTGAGCCCGCCCGCGCCGCTGATCGTGTCGCCGAGCGTCAGCGCGTTGGAGCGGTTGATGGCCAGCGTGCCGTTGGTGTCGATCGGCCCCGCGATCGAGCCGAACGTGCCGCCGTTGCCGAGCTGCAGCGTGCTGTCCGCCGCGATGGTCGTGCTCGCCGGAGCGAGGTCCCCGTCAATGATCCACGTTCCGCCGCCTTGCCCGACCAGCTTGCCGGCGAACTGAATGCCATCAGTCACCGCGTTCGAAAGCAGTTGCTGGCCTGATCCATCCAGCACCAGGCTCGATGCCGTGTTGGCGCCCATGTCCAGATTGCCTTGCAGCGACGAGCCGGTGAACAGCGTTGCCGTGTTGACGAAGCCCGTGCGATCGGGATCGAACACGACGCGCCCGACCAGGGCGCCCTTGTTGACAAGCGTCGCGTCACCGCCATCGATGTAGACGGAGCCCGCCCTGATGGAGGAAGGAAGGTCTTGGCTCCGGATCGTCGAATTGACATCATTGACCACAGTGCCGCCGTTGAGCATAAGGACGCCAATGACCTCGCCAGTGATGGTTCCACCAGCTTCGTTGACGACTGTGACAGGCCCCCCGCACACCGATGCCATTGCCTCCCTGGATCAGGCCGCCGGTATTGGTGACAGCCCCGGCCCCACCCTCCAGCGTCACGCCAGCACCATCTCCAATGATGGTCCCGGTCGCGGAGTTGTTGACTGTGCCACCACGCACCGCAACCGCGACGCCTGGCCCGGCGGGATTGCTCGCCGCGATCGCACCGGAATTGTTGAGCGTGCCCTGATTGCTGACGAACACCGCGTTGTCGATATGAACGCCGGCATCGACCTGAAGCGTGGCATTCCGATTGGCGCTGTTGTCGACCGTGATGTCTCCGGAGCCAGCCGCGCCGGTCGTTGCGAGCTCGAGCGTACCGCCGGCGACGGTGGTGCCACCGGTGTGGCCGTTGGCTCGCGTCAGCTTCAGCGTTCCGGTCCCGGTCTTGGTCAGGATGCCGCTGCCGGTGATGGTGTTGGCGAAGGTGGCGTCACCGGACTGATCGATCCGCAGCGCAGCGTTGTTGGTGATGGTGCCGCTGCCGAAGTTTCCGGCGCTGCCGACCAGCGTGCCGGCGCTGATGGTGGTGCCGCCCATAAACGTGTTGGCACCCGACAGCACCAGCGTGCCTGCGCCTTCCTTCCTCAAGGAACCGAACTTGGTCAGCGCCTGACCGACGCTGAAGGTCGCGTCGCCCTCGACGATGTCGAAGCCCCCGCCGTCCGACCCCCAAATGACGAAGCGCGACGTGGACGTGAAAGCTGTGCCGGTGACTTGCAAAGTGCCGCCGTCGAAGGCGAGCGGGCCGAATGCGCCCAGATTGGCATCGGAAGACACCGACACCTTGCCGCCCCACAGGCTGGTCCCGCCGCTGTAGGTGTTGACCCCGGCAAGGGTCAAGGTGCCGGCACCGGTCTTGGCCAGGCTACCCGTCCCCGAGATGACGCCGGTGGCGGTCAAGTCGGCATCGGTCTGGAAGCCGGCCCCGTTTCCGATCGTGATGGCCCGCGCCGTCGCGACGGCCGCCGTGTTCTGCAATATGCCGGCATCGAGTGTCAGGGTGCCCGACACCGCGCCGAGGTTGTGGTCTGCGGCGATCGACAGCGTACCGCCGGTGACCCTGGTACCGCCGCTGTAGGTGTTGGCTCCCGAGAGAACCAGGCGTCCATCGCCGCCCTTGACCAGGCCGATGCTGCCGGCATTGGCACCGGTGCCGCCGGAGCCGGTCTGGTCGGCGATGGCATCGGCGAAGGTCTGTGTGGCGCCGCCGCCGGGCACGAAGGTGAGTGTGCTGCTGCCCTGCATGAAGATGCCGGCGCCGAAGGCCGAACCGGCTTGAGCGCCATTGCCGCCGCTCGCGCCGCCCGTCACGCTGTTGCCGCGCACCTCGGTGTTGCCGCCGATGGTGAGCGCCCTCTCCATGACGAAGATGGTTCAGCTCGCGGCACCGCTGCCGCCTGTCGACAGTAGATCCGCCAGCCCCAAACCTCGGACGCCAGCGACCAGGGCTGGCATTAGCTGCCGGCGCCTCCCGCTGCAAAACCATCACCCGCCCCGCCGACGGTGCCGCCGCCGCCTCCTCCTCCAAAGCCACCCTGGCTCTGTTTTGATGGCCACCGCTGCCTCCCGCCGGTGCCACGCCACCGTTTCCGCCAGAGACGCGGTTGCCAAAACCCCCCGCCGCCGCTCGCCAAGCCCCACCAAGTCGGTGCCGCTGACGCCCGAAGACCGCCCGCCCCACTGGTCCTCCGCCATTGCCGCCAACCAGAGCCACGCTACGGAGCCATCGTCGAACAAGCCGCCGCCGCCATCACCCTGAACGGTTGCCGTCTCCCGCTTCCGCCGCTACCATTGCCGCCGCATCCGCCTCCCGCCATTACTGGCGCGTTATTGGGGTCATGCGCCGATACCAAGGCCACCGACGATCGCAGCGTTATTGTCGACGCATTTAATCATTGCCGTCACCGTTCAGGCTGGCCGTGGCCTGGTGGCCTGAAACACTGCACTACTCGCGCAGCCCAGGCCGCTGCTCCCGAATTGCGTCGTCCCCCTGCCCCCCCTGGGCCCGCAGGCGGTTCTGCATCAGTCGCAACCCATTGACGGTGGTCAAACCGAGCCACGAAGAAGCCCCCGGAACTGGCCAGCGCCATCAAGCACGAAGCGCTGGCCGTACAAGCCCTGTCCGTTGATGGTTACGTCGCGCTCCAGCACCGGCAGATGTCCGCTCAACGTGATGGAGGCCGTGAGATCGATGACCGCATCGTTGCCTGTGATGCAGGCGGCCAGCTCGGCTGTGCTGCCTGCGGTACATGCATGGGCGGCGGGCATGCCGCCGCACAAGATGGCGGCGGTCAACGCGCAAGCCCTCGCGACACGACTGCGCTTGCCTCGCGCACGGGCATTCTCCGGAGCAGCCACCCAGGCGCCCAGCGCTCGGTTCCAAAGGCTGCGATGTGTTCTGTTCATGGGGGAGGTCTCGGTCGTTCAAGGACCCACGCGGGCGAGCCGCACGTGGCAGGCAATGCCGCCTCGAGCCGTGGCCATGCTCTTCGAACGCCGGAGCCGTTCTTCGACAAAGCGCATGGAACCCCGGAGGGCTCGGCGACCGTCGAATGCTAGAAATGCCTTGGGGCGGCGTCAGGCGAATGCGACAAAAAGCGAGAATTGGCTCTCGTTCATCGCTGCCCCCCTCCCGCTCACGACCGCCTCAGCGCCCCTGGTTCAGGCGGCTGAGCCCCAGGTCGGTCAGCATGCAGGTGCCTTGGCGGTCGGTGGTCACCAGGCCGTTGGAGCGCAGGCGGCTGGAAACCTTGATGGTCTCGGTGGGGTGCCGCTTGGCAATGGCGTCGCGCAGCGCTTCGAGCGTGCGCCACTGTTCGTCGTTGAGCTGGATCTTCTTCGTCATGCTTCCGGGGGTCCTCGGGGCAGGAGTGTCGCGCGCAGGCATGCCAGGCGCCTCCTTCAGAAGTGCTCTTGTCAAACGAGCCGAATCTGGTTATAGACACGGCAAAAAAACCAAGGCCCGTCGACGCCGGCAGCCCTTGTACGCAGGCGGCACAGCCGGTACAAGCGCAGCATGCGGCCCAAACCCAGCTCCATCGACGCCCGCCGCCGTGCCGGGCCGGCGCCTGCCGCCTGGAACGGCGGCGTCAAGTTCTTCCACTGGCTGATTGCGCTGCTGATCCTCGTCCAGTTCGCGCTCGGCTGGCTGGCGGTCGGCTGGCGGCTCTCCCCGACCAAGCTGGATCTCTTCGTCTGGCACAAGTCAATCGGCGTGCTGGTGCTCGCGCTGGTGTTGCTGCGCCTCGCGTGGCGGCTGCTCGCGCCGCCGGCACCCGCCCTGCCCGCGCACATGCCCGCGTGGGAACGCATCGCGGCGCACGCCAGCCACGTGCTGCTCTATGTGCTGATGCTCGCGCTGCCGCTCAGCGGCTGGGTCGTGCAGTCCACCTCCGGCATGCCCTTCCGCATCTTTTGGCAATGGCCGCTGCCGGTGATCGCGGCAGCCGACAAGGCCGCGACCGATCTTGCGGCGATCGTGCATCTCTCGCTGGGCATCGCCCTCGCCGCCCTGCTCGTCGTGCACATCGGCGCGGCGCTGCGGCATCACTTCATCCAGCGCGACGAGGTGCTCACGCAGATGCTGCCCACCAGGAGACGCGCTTCATGACCCGCCTGGCCTGCCTCACCCTGCTGCTCGCCTCGGCCGCGCTGGCGCCCGCCTTCGCCGCCGACTGGAAGATGGACCCGGCCGCGAGCCGGCTCGATTTCGCCGCGACCTTCGAGGGAACCCCGGCACCGGGCGTGTTCAAGAACTTCGAGGTGCGGCTGGACTTCGACCCCGAGCGTCCGGCCGACGGCCGCCTCGAGGTTCGCATCGGCGTCGCGAGCGCCGACATGGCGAACGCGGACATCAACAAGGCCATCGCCGGTCCCGAATGGTTCGACTTCGCGCGCCATCCGCAGGCCGAGTTCCGCACCACCGAGATCCGCCGCGTGCAGGGCAACAGCTACCTCGCGCGCGGCACGCTGAGCCTGAAGGGGGTGCATCAGGCCGTCGAGGTGCCCTTCAGCTGGAGCGGTGCGGCCGATGGCGCGAGCATGCAGGGCGAGTTCATCGTGAAGCGGCTGCCCTTCGGCATCGGCACCGGCGAGTGGGCGGCGACGAACGTCATCGGCCTTGACGTGACCATCAAATTCCGCATCCGACTCCGCAAGGCCTCCTGATGCCGCGGCGAGCTCTCTGCGCCCTCGCCCTGCTGGCCACGCTGCTCGCGGCCTGTACGCCGCCACTGCGCGAGGCCGCGCCCCAGGCGCCCGCCACGGCTCCGGCCGAATTCCCGCGGGCGTTCTACGAGCAGGCGCTGTCGCGCGGGCAGCCGGTCTATCGCATCGAGCCCGCGCGCTCGCTGGTCGCCATCACCGTGCGCCGCGGCGGATCGCTGGCGCGGCTGGGGCACGACCACGTCGTCGCCAGCCGCGGCGTGCAGGGCCTGGTCGCACTCGGGGACGGCCGCGCCGACGTGTACCTGCCGCTGGCCGAGCTCTCGGTCGACGAGCCGGCGCTGCGCGCCGAGGCGGGCCTGGACACCCAGCCCGGCGAGGCCGACATCGCGGCGACGCGCACCAACATGCTCGACAAGGTGCTGGAGGTGCAGCGCTTTCCCTTCGCGCTGATCGGTGTGAAGACACGCGCCGACGCGCGGCTGGATGTGGCCATCACGCTGCACGGCCAGACCCGCCACTTCGAGGTGCCGGCGCGAGTCGCTGCGGGACGCGGCGAGATGCGGGTCAGCGGCGAGCTGGAATTCGACCAGTCCGAATTCGGCATCGTGCCCTTCTCGGTGCTGGGCGGCGCCATCCAGGTGCAGGACCGCCTGAGCCTGCGCTTCGACCTGCATGCCACGGAGACCGCGCCGTGATTCATGTGTCGACAGGTCCCTATACCACCGGCTGCTGCAGGGCGCTCCTCTTCCGGGCCTGGAGGAAGAACGCGAGCACCTGCCAGGTGACGAAGACGCCGATCAAGGCCAGCAAGGTGCCGCTGATGGGCCGCGTGAAGAACATCGTGAAGCTCCCGCGGCTCAGCAGCAGCGCGCGACGGAAGTTCTCTTCCAGCATCGGGCCGAGGATGAAGCCGAGCATCAGCGGCGCGGCATCCAGCTCCAGCCGCATGAACATGTAGCCGATGAAGCCGAACCCGGCCGTGATGAAGACGTCCTCCAGGTTGTTGTTCACGCTGTAGGTGCCGATGCAGCAGAAGAACAGGATCGAAGGGAACAGCACGCTGTAGGGGATCTTGAACACCGACAGCCAGTAGCGAACCAGCGGCACGTTCAGCACCAGCAGGAAGACGTTGCCCACCCACATGCTGGCCACCAGGCCCCAGAACAGGTCGGGGTGGCTGGCGATCATGTTCGGCCCCGGCTGGATGCCCTTGATGACGAAGGCCGCCAGCATCAGTGCCATCACCGGGTTCTCGGGGATGCCGATGCTCATCAGCGGAATGAAGCTGGTGCGCGCTGCCGCTTCGTCGGCCGCGGCCTGGCCGGCCACGCCTTCGATGCAGCCGGTGCCGATCTCGTGCTTGTACTTGCTGACCTTCTTGTCGAGCGCATACGCGGCGAACTGGGCGATGGTCGGGCCGCCGCCGGGCAGGATGCCCAGGAAGGAGCCGATCGCCCCGCCGCGCAGGGCGCTGGGGAGGATCCGCTTGAACTCCTGCCAGGTCGGGATCAGGTGGATCTTGCCGTTGAAGGGCGAGCGCTCCTCGCGGGCGTCGAGGTTCTTTGTGATCTCGGCAATGCCGAAGCAGCCCAGCGCGATGCTCACGATGCCGACGCCGTCTATCAGGAAGGGCAGGTCCATGGTGAAGCGCGCGGTGCCGCTGTTCACGTCGGTCCCGATCTGGCCCAGCAGCACGCCGATCAGGCACATGGCCAGGCCGTTGAGCAAGCTGCCGGTGGTGACGAAGCTCACGCACACGAAGCCCACCAGCATCATGGCGCAGTAATCCGCGGGCCCGAACAGGAAGGCCACTTCGCCCAGCATGGGTGCCATCCACGCGAGCACCACGATGGCGATCGTGCCGCCGATGAAGCTGGAGACGCCGGCGGTGAACAGGGCCAGGCCGGTCTTGCCTTTCAGCGTCATCGCGTAGCCGTCGATGCAGGCCACGATGCTGCTGGCGTGCGGGATCTTCATCGTGATGGCGCTCACGCTGTCCCCGTACTGCGCGCCGTAGTAGATGCCGGCCAGCATGATGAGCGCGCCGCCGGTCGGGATGGAATAGGTCAGCGGCAGCAGCAGGCTGATGGTGGCCAGCGGCCCCAGGCCGGGCAGCAGGCCGACGAGCGTGCCCACCGTGCAGCCGAGGGCGCAGAACATCAGGTTCTGAATGGTCAGGGCGTGCGAGAAGCCGAACGCCAGGTTGTGCAGGACGTCCATCAGTAGAGCGGCAGGTTCAGGCCGAGGAGTTTTTGAAGCACCAGGGCCATGGTGACCAGGCCGGCGGCGATCTTGACGTTGCGCCACCACGAATAGGAGGTGCCGGCCAAGGTGGAGAAGAACACCATGAAGACGATGCCCGCGATCATGTTCACGACCATCGAGATCACCGCGAATCCGCAGAGGCTCCCAATGATGATGGCGATGTTCTTGAAGTTGAGGTCCAGGTGCACGCGCTCGACGAAGCGCGAGCGGATCACGGTCGCCAGGCCGATCAGGAAGAGCAGGAAGCTCACCAGGGCCGGGAACAGCCCGGGCCCGGCGCGGCTGAAATCACCGATCGGGTAACGCAAGGATTGCAGGCCGAAGGCGAGCGAGATCGCGATGAGGAAAAGTCCTCTGGAAAGATTTCGGTTGTTCATGGGCTAGCTGCGTGTTGTCTCCGGTTCTCGGCGGCAACCCATGCGTGAGAACAGGGCGCCGTGCGTTCATGCGCCCGGCCGGGAACTGCCGGGCGGTCCGATGCTCGTGCGCCGGCACTGAACGGAATCTGACCTGCCGGTGCGGGGAAATACGTACCGGGACGCGGGGTTGGCGCGCATGAGGCGGGGTCTGACGAGGTCGCTCGACGGCGTTTTCTCCGAGATGGTTTTAACGTTTTCACCTACTCATCAACCTCGCAAAACGTGTCAAAACCGTGATCGGAGGGAGTGCAGCGAATCCGGCGAACACGGTCATGCATGCACGCCTGTTGCTTGCGCGCGTCTCGTTGCATTCCCGAGGTTTCTCTTGACGATTTCTCCTGCCTTCGCTCCCAGGCCTTCGAACGAGCAGCGCGAACGCCGGCTGCCCCTGTCGGCGCAACTGAGGCTGTGGCTGCTGGACCAGATCGACGCGGGCGTGCAGGACGCCTACCACATCTCGGGCGCACTGGAGTTCCGGGGGCGGCTCGACGAAGAAGCCCTGAGGCACAGCCTCGATGCCCTGATGGCGCGGCACGACGTGCTGCGCGCCACTGTCATGGAGATCGACGGCCGGGCGATGCAGCGCATTCCGCCCGCGCTGCGTTTCGCATGGCGCACGGAGGATCTTCGCCACCTGTCGGGCCCGGCCCTGGAGGCCGAACGCCACCGCCAGATCGAGGAGGAATGCGGCGCACGCTTCGACCTGCGCGCCGGTCCGCTGATCCGCGGCCGTCTGTTGCGCATCGCCGCCGACCGCCACACGCTCGTGCTGGCGCTGCATCACATGGTGACCGACGGCTTGTCGACGGCGATCCTGATGCGCGATGTCGCCGCCTTCTACACCGCCTTCGTCCAGGGACTCCCCGACCCGCTGCCGCCGCTGCAGGCGCAGTACGCGGACCACGTGCAGGAGGAGCGCGAACGCGCCTCGTCGAGCACGCGCCAGACCCGGCTCGACTTCTGGCGGCGCCAGCTGCAGGGCGCGCCCGAGCTGCTCGAGCTGCCCACCGATCGCCCCCGCCCGCCGCTGCAGAGCCACGCGGGGGACCGGGTCGACATGGTGTTCCCAGCGCCCCTGCTCGAGGCCCTGCGCGCCTGGGCCCGGCGCCGCGACGCCACCTTGCCGATGGTGCTGCACGCGGGGCTGTCGGTCCTGCTCGCGCGCCTGAGCGGCCAAGGCGACATCGTGATCGGCATGCCGGTGGCCAACCGGCGCCGCGCGGCCTATCGGCAGCTGATGGGCTTCTTCGTCAACACCATCGCGCTGCGCGTCGACCTCGCCGACAACCCGAGCGCCGCCGAGCTGGTGGAGCGCGTGCGCGGCGTCGCGCAGGCCGCCTACCTGCGGCAGGACGTGCCTTTCGAGCAGATCGTCGAAACGGTCCAGCCCGCGCGCAATCCGAGCCACAGCCCGATCTTCCAGGTGCTGCTGGTGATGCACAACTTCGACACCGAAGTCATCGAGCTGCCGGACGCAACCCTGCAGCTGGTCGAGGTCCCGCCCCAGAGCGTGCCCTGGGACCTGGCGGTGGTCCTGCGCGAGACGGCCGAGGGAATGGTGGGCCGCTTCGCCTATGCCACCGGGCTGTTCGACCGCGAGACGGTGCAGCGCTGGACCGGCTACTTCCTGCGTCTGCTCGGCGCCATGGCCAGCGACGAAACCCGGCGCGTCGCCGACCTCGAGATGCTCGACGATGCGGAACGCGCGCTGCTGCTCGGCGGCTTCGGCGATGCGCCGGCGCCGCTGCCCGTGCAGCCGCGGGTGCACGCCCTGTTCGAGGCACAGGCGGCGCGCACGCCCGAGGCCCTCGCTCTGGTCGACGAGCAGCGCAGCTGGCGCTACGCGGAGCTCGAGCGCGAGGCGAATCGGCTGGCGCAACGGCTGCGCGCCGCCGGCGTGGTCGCGGACGACCGCGTGGCCCTGTTCGTGGCCCGCGGCGCCGAGCTGGTGATCGCGATGCTGGCCGTGCTCAAGAGCGGCGGCGCCTACGTCCCGCTGGACCCGGCCGATCCGCCGGAGCGCATCGCCCGCATGCTGGGCGACGCGAAGCCGCGCGTCGTGTTGACGCAGGAACGGCTGCGCAGCGTGCTGCCGCCCTTGCGCGCGCGGCTCATGCTGCTGGAGGCCGAGGCCAAGGCCCCGGAGATCTCGCCCTCGAAGGACCCGCCTGCCGCAGCTGCGCGGGATCCCCTGGCCTACGTGATCTATACCTCCGGCTCTACCGGAGATCCGAAGGGCGTGGCGATGCCGCACTCGGCACTGGTCAACTTCATCGAGTGGCAGGCCCGCCAACGGCCGCAGCGCAGCGCCCCGCGCACTCTGCAATACGTGGCGATCGGCTTCGACGTCGCGTTCCAGGAGATCTTCACCACGCTGTGCGCCGGCGGCACGCTGGTGACGGTGCGCGAAAGCACGCGCCGCGACATGGGTGCGCTGCTGCGCCTGCTGCGCGAGCAGCACATCGAGCGCTTGATCCTTCCCTTCATCTCGCTGCAGCACCTGGCGGAAGAGGCCGCGGTGACGAAGGCGCCGCTGCCCGCGCTGCGCGAGGTGATCACCGGCGGCGAGCAACTACGCATCGGCACCGAGATCCGCGACCTGTTCAAGCGCCTGGGCGACTGCCGGCTGCAGAACCAGTACGGCCCGACCGAGTACCCGGTGGCCACCGCGCTGGACCTGGACGGTCCGCCCGAGGGCTGGCCGCTGCTGCCGCCCATCGGGCGCCCCATCGCGAACACCCGCGTTCGCGTGCTGGACGCGCAGCGCCGGCTGCAGCCGATCGGCGTCAAGGGCGAGATCTACCTCGGCGGCGCCGGCATGGCGCGCGGCTACCTGCTTCAGCCGGGGATCACCAGCGCCAGCTTCGTGGCCGACCCCTTCGACGCCCGGCCCGGAGCGCGCCTCTACAAGACCGGCGACATCGGCCGCTGGCGCGCCGACGGCCTCCTCGAATACCTGAGCCGCGAGGACGACCAGGTGAAGCTGCGCGGCTTTCGCATCGAGCTGGGCGAGATCGAGGCGCAGATCGGACGCCATCCCGCGGTCGGCGACGTCGCCGTGGTGCTGCGCGAGGACAGGCCGGGGGACAAGCGCCTGGTCGCCTACGTGGCGAAAGCGCCCGGATCGCCCCACGACGAAAACAACCTGGTCAAGCGCCTGCGCACGCACCTGCGCCACCTGCTGCCGGACTACATGCTGCCGGGCGCCTACGTCGTGCTGCCCGCCCTGCCCCTGACCGCCAGCGGCAAGCTCGACCGCCGCGCACTGCCGCCGCCGCAGGCACACGCGGGCCGCGAGCGGGTGATGCCGCGCCATCGCACCGAAGAAATGATCTGGGAGATCTGGCGCGACGTGCTGCACAGCACGGCCTTCGGCGTGGAAGACAGCTTCTTCGAACTGGGCGGCCATTCGCTCATGACCATGCAGGTGGCGTCGCGCGTGCGCGAGCGGCTCGACCTCGACATGCCGCTGGCCACGCTCTTCGAGCACGTCACCATCGCCGAGCTCGCAGCGTGGATCGACCATCAGCTGGCCGGCAAGCCCTCGGCGGCGCTGGCCTCGATCCCGCGCGTGCCACGCGGCGGCCCGCTGCCGGTGTCGCTGTCGCAGCGGCGCATGTGGGTGATCCAGCAGTTCGATCCGGCCTCGGTGGCCTACAACGTGGCCGTCACGCTGCGCCTGCGCGGCCCGCTCGACCGCGATCTGCTGCAGCGCGCACTCGATGCACTGGTCGAACGCCACGAAGGCCTGCGCACCCACTTCGTGCTGCACGAGGACGAGCCGGCGCAGGTCATCGCGCCGGCTGCCGGCGCGGCGATCGACCGCGTCGATCTTCGGATGCTGCCGTCCGGCGAGCGCGTGGCCGCGGCGCGGTCGGTCCTGCGCGACCGGGTGGCGACGCCTTTCGAGCTCACGAAGGCGCCGCTGCACCATGCGACGCTGGTGCTGCTCGGCGATGAAGACCACGTGCTGCTGTGGCTCCTGCACCATGCCATCACCGACAACTGGTCGGTGGCGATCCTGATGCGCGAGCTGCTGGAGGTGTACGCGAGTCTGAAGGCGGGCCATGCACCGGAGCTGCCCGCGCTGCGCATCGAGTACGCCGACTACGCCGCCTGGCAGCGCTCGCCCGAGGCGGTGGCGCAGCGCCACCACGAGATGGACTACTGGGTCGGGCGCTTGCGCGGCCTGCAGCGGCTCGACCTGCCGACCGACTACCCGCGGCCGCAGCTGCCCACCTTCCGCGGCAGCCTGGTCGCGGCGACCCTGCCGCAGACGCTGCGCGAGCACCTACACGACTTCTGCGGCCGGCACGGGACGACGCCCTTCGTCGTCCTGCTCGCGGCGTTCAAGCTGATGCTGGCCCGGCACGCGAACAGCAGCGACATCGCGGTCGGCACGCCCATCGCCAACCGGCACCGCCTCGCCACCGAACAGCTGGTCGGCACCCTGGTCAACACGCTGGTGATGCGCACCGACCTGTCGGGCGACCCGGACTTCGTCGAGCTCGTGCAGCGCGTGCGCAAGACGGCGCTGGATGCCTATGCCCACCAGGATGCGCCCTTCGACGAGCTCGTCGAGGTGCTGGGGCAGGACCGCGTCGCGCAACCCGAAGGGCTGGTGCGCACGCTCTTCAACGTGCTCAACGCGCCGCTCGGACGGCTGACCCCGGTCGAGTTCAGCGCCGAGGAATTCGAGCTGGAGCACACCGCCGCGCAGTTCGACCTGTCGATGCACGTCGACACCGAATTCGGCCATCGCATCTACCTCGAATACTCGACCGACCTGTATGCGCGGGAGAGTGCGCAGCGGATGCTCGAGAGCTACCTGGCGCTGGTCGAGGACGCCCTGGCCGATTCCGCGCGTCCCCTGTCGCGCTACTCCATGGTGACGCCGGCGCAATTGGCCTTGCTGCGCGATGGATGGAATGCCACGCAGCACCCGCTGCCGCCGCAGCTGCTGGTGCATCGGCATCTGCGCGTCGGCGAAGCCGGGCTGCGCGACCGCGTCGCGGTGGTCGATGCCGCCGGCCGCGCCACGGGCTACGGCCAGCTCGAGGCCCGCTCGAACGTGCTGGCGCATGCCCTGCGCGCACGCGGCATCGGCCGCGGCCACCGCGTCGGGTTGTGTGTCGCGCGCGATGCGGGCATGGTCGCGGCGCAGCTCGGCGTGCTGAAGTCGGGCGCAGCCTACGTGCCGCTGGACCCGGCCTTTCCGGTCGAGCGGCTGCGCTACATGGCGTCCGACGGGGCGCTGTCTGCCATCCTGGTGCCGCCGGAGCTGGCGCCTCCCTTCGCGGATGCCGGCGTGCCGCTGGTGGATCCGCACGATCCGGCCTTCATCGCGGGCGCCTCGAGCGAGCCCTTGCCGCCCGACGCCGCGCGCGACGCCAGGCCGATCGATGCCGCCTACATGATCTACACCTCCGGATCGACCGGCAAACCCAAGGCGGTGGCCGTTCCGCATCGGGCGGTGGTCAACTTGCTGGCCGCGATGGCGCGCACGCCGGGGCTGCTCGAGACCGATCGGCTGCTGGCCGTCACCACGCTCTCCTTCGACATCGCGGTGCTGGAGCTGCTCCTGCCGCTGGCGGTCGGTGCGCAGATCGTCATCGCCGACCGCGAGCAGGTGAGTGACCCGGCGCAGTTGCACGCGCTGCTGGAGCGCCATGGCGTGACGGTGATGCAGGCCACGCCTTCGGCCTGGCGTTCGCTGATCGAGGCCGGCTGGACCGGTGCGGCCGGCTTCCGCGCCCTGATCGGCGGCGAGCCGCTTCAGCCGGCGCTGGCCGACCAGCTGATGGAGCGCACGGCCGCGCTGTGGAACATGTACGGCCCGACCGAGACCACTGTCTGGTCCACTTGCTGGCAGGTGCAATCGCCGCGAGAGGGCATCTCGATCGGCCGTCCGATCGCCAACACCTCCGTGTGGATTCTCGACGCCAACGGCCAGCCTTGTCCGATCGGGGTGCCGGGCGAGGCCTGCATCGGCGGCTTGGGCGTGGCCCTCGGCTACCACGGGCGCGAGGCCCTGAGCGCGGAGCGCTTCGTGCCTGATCCGTGGGGCGACGAGCCCGGCGCGAGGCTGTACCGCACCGGCGACCTTTGCCGCTGGCGTCACGACGGCGTGCTCGAGCACATGGGGCGGCTCGACCACCAGGTCAAGGTGAGGGGTTTCCGCATCGAGCTGGGCGAGATCGAATCGGTGCTGCTCGGCCATCCGGCGGTGGCGCAATGCGTCGTCGTCACGCGGGCCGAGCGCGAGGACGATGTGCGGCTGGTGGGCTACGTGGTGCTGCGCGAGGGCGACGGCAAGGGCAAGGGCAAGGGCGAGGGCGAGGGCGATGGCAGCGGCGATACGAAAGCCCTGCGCGAGCACCTGCGCTCGCAACTGCCCGAATACATGGTGCCGCAGCACCTGGTGGCCTTGCCTGCGCTGCCCCTGCTGCCCAACGGCAAGATCGATCGCGGCGCGCTGCCGGCGCCTGACATCGAGGTGGCCCGCCCGGCGTCGCTTGTGTGGCTGGCGCCCAAGACCGACGAGGAAAAAGTCATCGCTGCCATCTGGGCGGAGCTGTTGGGAATCGACCGCGTTGCGGCCACCGACAACTTCTTCGACCTGGGCGGACATTCGCTGCTGGCGATGCGCGCGGTCATCGCGGCGGAGAAACGGCTGGGGTGGCGGATCGCGCCGCGACGGCTGGTGTTCGAGACGCTGCGGCAGGTCGCGAATCCGGAGCATGGGAAGCGGTGATCCAACACCCTCTGCCATCTGCATAGGTGCCGATCCCGGTTCCCCAGCGCGCGCCTGCCGAGGCGGCAATCAGAACGCGCAGGTGCGAAATCCGAAGAACCCGTCGTCCCGCTCCGGCCAGGCAAAGCCGCGGCGCTTGGGTGAACGCAGGCGCGCGCGGGTCGCAGCAGAAGCGCCGCGCAGCACGCGCGCCGTGCCGAAAGCAGGCTGCGGGTCGAACTCGGTGCCCGCGCTCCAGGGATCGGCGCGGAAGTCGGGCCAAGGCTGCAGGGTGCCCGCGGTCCACTCGTGCACGTCGGCCCAGCGGAAGCCGCGCCGCGCGGCCTGGTGCGCGGCGATCTCCCATTCGACCTCGGTCGCGAGACGGCGCCCGGCCCAGCGCGCCCAGGCGTCGGCCTCCCACCAGCTCACATGCACCACGCTCTGGTTGCCGGCCGCGCGCATCGGGCGGCCGAAGCGCTGCTGCAGCACCGAGCCGCCGCTGCCGCGGCGCGCCGCGCCGATCTGCTCCACATGGCGCGGGCCGCGCCGGCCCTCGGTCTGGGCCGCGAGCCAGGCGAGCCCGCCCGGCAGCCAGAATTCTTCGCGGTCGTAGCCACCGTCGTCGACGAACTCCACGTACTGGCTCCAGGTGACGGGCTGGGCATCGATCTCGAATTCCGGCACCTCCAGCGTGCGCCGGCCGCGCTCCTGCGCGAAGGCGAAGCCGGCCTCGTCGAAACCGAGCGTCCATGCGGTGGCCGGCAGCACCAGCGGCTCGTGCTCCACCGGCGCGGGCCGCGCCTCGATGCCCAACGGCAGGCCGAGGGTCTGCGCCATCACCACCAGCTGCTCGCCGCGCAGGTCTTCGTGGAACAGCGCCAGCCGATAGAAGTAAAGGCCGGCATCGGTCTCGACCGCATGCTCCAGCAGTTCCAGCGTGCTCTCCAGCGTGTCGAGCAGGTAGGCCTTGGTTTGCTCGAGGTCGGGCAGCTCCAGCGACCAGCGCTGCTTCGCCTCGACCTGCGCCGGGTTCCACCAGCCGTCGGCCTCCGGCTCGATGGCGGCCAGGCGCGTGGGCCGCACCGGGCATTCGGCACCGAAGGCACGCTGCGTGTTGCGCGCGATCCACCACTCGGCGAACCAGCCGATGTGGCCGGCCAGCCAGAGCGGCGGATCGATGTCCTCCTGCCGCGGCACGGCCAGTGTTCCCGAGCCCAGTGCCTGCTCGTAGAGCGACAGCAGGTGCAGCGTGTGGTTGCGCGCGTCGATCAGGGCCAGCGAGAGCAGCTCGCGGCCTGCGCGGCGCATCTCGGGCGAATCGATGGAATGAGGCAGGCCGGAAGCGCCGAAAGGCGTGCCGGACGGCGGGCTCGAAGGCATCGGCCATTATGGCCACGCGCGCGATGCGGAGGGACTTCCCCGGGTAAACCCGCCGCTCGCCTTCGGCCGGCGTTCGGCAGCGGCGCGGTAACATTGCCGGCTTTGCGCCGACCCTACCCGACTGGCGTCGAAACCACCCCAAAGAGACATACCTTGTCCGCATTCCTCAAGTTCGCGCTGGCCATGGACTGGATCAGCGCACAGCTCGGCAAGCTGGCGGCCTGGGCCGTGCTCGCCGCCTCCTTGATCTCCGCCGGCAATGCCTTCGTGCGCTATGGCCTGGACTTCAGCTCCAACGCCTGGCTCGAGATCCAGTGGTATCTGTTCGCCGCCACCGTGATGCTCGGTGCGCCGCTGGTACTGAAGCTCAATGAGCACGTGCGGGTGGACATCATCTACGGCAAGCTCAAGCGCCACGGGCCGGTGTATGTCGATCTCTTCGGCCTGATCTTCTTCCTGCTGCCCGTGATGGGCCTGCTGTTCTGGCTCACGCTCCCCTTCTTCCTCGGCATGCTGAGGAGCGGCGAGATGTCCGGAAACATTGGTGGCCTAATCCGCTGGCCGGCCGCGCTGATGATGCCCGTGGGCTTCGGCGCCGTGTTCCTGCAGGGCGTGGCCGAGGTGATCAAGCGCATTGCCTACCTGCGCGGCCTGATCGAGATGGACACGCACTACGAGAAGCCGGTGCAGTAAGCACCACCCCAACCGCACCGCTTCCCAGGATAAGAAATGCAGATGGAAAATTTCGCCCCGATCATGTTCGCGGGGCTGGTGGTGATCATGCTGATCGGCTTCCCGGTGGCGTTCTCGCTGTCGGCGCTGGGCCTCCTCAGCGGCTTCATCGCGATCGAGATGGGCTGGTTCCCGCCGGGCTTCATGGCCAACCTGCCGCTCAACGTGTTCGGCATCCTGTCCAACGAGACGCTGCTGGCCATCCCCTTCTTCACGCTGATGGGCGCGGTGCTCGAGAAGTGCGGCCTGGCCGAGGACATGCTCGACTCCATGGGCCAGCTCTTCGGTCCGGTGCGCGGCGGCCTGGGCTACTCGGTGATCATCGTGGGCTTCATCCTCGGCGCCATCACCGGCACCGTGGCCGGCCAGGTGATCGCGATGGCGATGATCTCGCTGCCGGTGATGATGCGCTACGGCTACAACATGCGCTACTCCGCCGGCGTGCTCGCGGCCTCGGGGACCATCACGCAGCTGGTGCCGCCCTCGCTGGTGCTGATCGTGATGGCCGACCAGCTCGGCACCGACGTGGGCCAGATGTACAAGGGCGCCTGGGGGCCGTCGATCCTGCAGGTGCTGATCTTCGCGATCTACACCTTCCTGATCTCGCGCATCCGCCCGAGCTACGTGCCGGGCGTGCCGGCCTCGGCGCGTACGCTGGAGGGCTGGGCGCTGTGGGGCAAGTGCCTGCGCGGCATCATCCCCTCGGCGATCCTGATCTTCGCGGTGCTGGGCTCGATGGGCGGTCTGCCCTTCATGGACCACGCGATCGCGACGCCGACCGAAGCCGGCGCGATGGGTGCGGTGGGCTCGCTGATCCTGGCCGCCATCCACCGGCGGCTGAACTGGCCGATGCTCAAGGAGGCAATGAACGGCACCATGCGGCTCACCGCCATGGTGGTCTTCATCCTGATCGGCTCGCGCGTGTTCTCGCTGGTGTTCCAGGGCGTCGACGGCGCCAAGTGGATCGAGCACTTGCTCTCGGGCCTGCCGGGCGGGCAGATCGGCTTCCTGATCGCGGTCAACGTCTTCGTCTTCTTCCTGGCCTTCTTCCTGGACTTCTTCGAGATCGCCTTCATCATCCTGCCGATGCTCGGGCCGGTCGCTGCCAAGCTGGGCATCGACATGGTGTGGTTCGGCGTGCTGCTGTGCGTGAACATGCAGACCTCGTTCATGCACCCGCCCTTCGGCTTCGCGCTGTTCTATCTGCGCGGCATCGCCGACACGCTGTTCAAGAACGGCGCGCTGCCGCGCAAGATCGAGTCTCGCGACATCTACCTGGGCGCCATTCCCTGGGTCGGGCTACAGCTGCTGCTGGTGGCGATCGTGATCTTCTTCCCGCAGACCGTCACCGTGTTCCTCGACAAAAAGGTCGAGGTCGACATCGACAAGGTCAAGCTGGAGATGCCGGCCGATCTGCAAAGCCCCGACAGCGGCGGCATCAACATGGACGACCCCTTCGGCAACAAGAAATCCACCGAGCCGGACGCGCTGCCGATGCCGGAGCCCGAAGCGCCGGCGCCCGGGACCGACAGCAAGCAGTGAGCGCACCCGAGGCCGACGCAGGTGGGCCGCTCGAGAGCCCCGCCTATCCGCCTTTGGTGCGGATCCTGGCGGTGGTGCTGATCGTCGACCTGATCGGATTCGGGCTGTGGAGCCTGCCTGCGCTGCGAAGCGCCGAGTGGTCGACGCCGGGCCTGTTGTTGTTCGGCGGCGCCGCGGTCTGCATCGCGTGGGTCGGCTACTGGATCGTCTACAGCCGCACGCGGCTCGAAGGCGACGTGCTCACGCAGACCTGGCTGTGGAACAAGCGCGAAAGCGCAGCGAACGTGGCGCAGCTCAAGCTGGTGCACTGGCCTTGGGTCGACCGCATCATCGCGCCCCGCCTGCTGGTGCGGCGCCGCAACGGCGCCGTCACGTGGTTCCATTCGGCCGACGCGCGTCTTCTGACCGGCTTTGCGGAACGCGTGGCCTTGCGCCTCGCCTCGGACCGACGCCATTCTTCATAGCAGCGGCCGCCCAGATGGAACTGGCGCGGCCCCCCAAAAGTCCCCACGCAAAGAAAAACGGCTTAGAGGGATAAGCCTCTAAGCCGTTGATTCACAGTGAAAAAGTGGTGCGGCTGGCAGGATTCGAACCCACGACCCCTTGGTTCGTAGCCAAGTACTCTATCCAACTGAGCTACAGCCGCACAGCTTGCGAGTATAGCATGCTCGCGAGGCCTCTTCGCCGGAGGTCATGCAAACATGCAGTGGTAGGCCGTGCTGGGATTGAACCAGCGACCAACGGATTATGAGTCCGCTGCTCTAACCAGCTGAGCTAACGGCCCACGCAGTCGGGATTCTAGTGGCGCGCCGCCCCGCCCTATTTGCGGTGACTCAGCGCGTTGGTGACCAGCTTCGACGTGATGTCGACGATCTGGATCATGCGGTCGTAGGGCATGCGTGTCGGCCCGATCACGCCGAGCGTTCCGACCACCTCGCCGTCCACCTCGTAATTCGCGCTCACGATCGAGAGATCGTCGAAGGGCACGACCTGGCTTTCCCCGCCGATGAAGATGCGCACGCCCTCGGCCTTGCTCGAGACGTCGAGCAGGCGCAGCAACTGCGCCTTCTGCTCGAAGAGCTCGAAGGCGCGGCGCAGGTGGCTCATGTCGCTGGAGAAATCGGTGACCGACAGCAGGTTGCGCTCGCCGGCGATCACCACTTCGTCCTGCGCCTCCGTGAGCACCTCGGAGCTGACCTGCACCGCCGCCTGCATGAGCGCCGCGATCTCGCCGCGCAGTTGCTCCATCTCGGACTGCAGCCGGTCGCGCACCTGCTCGATCGAAAGGCCCGCGAAGTGCGCGTTGATGTAATTCGAAGCCTCCACCAGTTGCGACTGCGAATAGTCGACCTCGGGAAAGATCACCCGGTTCTGCACATCGCCGTCGGGCGAGACGATGATCACCAGCAGGCGGCGCTCCGACAGGCGCAAGAACTCGATCTGCCGGAATGCCGAGGCACGGCGCGGCGCCATCACGACGCCGACGAACTGCGACAGGTTCGACAGCAGATTGGCGGCATTGGCGATCACCTTCTGCGGCTGATCGGGCGGCAGGCTGGGCGCTGCGAAATGCTCGCGCTGCGCGGTCAGCATGGTGTCGACGAACAGCCGATAGCCACGCGCCGTCGGAATGCGACCGGCCGAGGTGTGAGGACTGACGATGAGCCCGAGCCCTTCGAGGTCGGACATCACATTGCGAATGGTCGCAGGCGACAGCTCGAGTCCCGAGGCACGGGAGAGCGTACGGGAACCCACAGGCTGCCCTTCGGCGATGTACCGCTCGACCAATGTCTTGAGCAGCAACTTGGCGCGGTCGTCCAGCATTGAAAGATTTTAGTGTTGTAATTTACAGATGACATCCAGCTTCCGGCGCGTCGCATTGATCGGCAAGTACCAGGCTTCCGGCGCGCGCGTGCCGGCCGGTGCGCTGGACGAGGTCATGGAAGGCATCGGCGCCTTTCTCGAATCTCAGGGCTGCGAGGTCTTCGTCGAGCAGGCGGACGAAGGCGAGCGGGCGCGGACCCGTTACGCCGCCCTGTCGGTCGACGAGATCGGCCGGCGATGCGACCTGGGCCTGGTGGTCGGCGGCGACGGAACCATGCTCGGCATCGGGCGCCAGCTCGCCTGCTACGGCCTGCCGCTGATCGGCATCAACCGCGGGCGGCTGGGGTTCATCACCGACATCGCGCTGAACGACTACCAGAGCGTGCTGATCCCGATGCTGGCCGGCGAGTACGAGGAAGACCATCGCAGCCTGATGCAGGCGAATGTGGTGCGCAAGGGCGTCTCGGTGTTCGATGCGCTCGCCATGAACGACGTGGTCGTCAACCGCGGCGCCACCTCGGGCATGGTGGAGCTGCGGGTTTCGGTGGGCCATCACTTCGTCGCCAATCACCGCGCCGACGGCATGATCATCGCCTCGCCCACCGGCTCGACCGCATATGCGCTGTCCGCCGGCGGCCCGCTGCTGCATCCAGCGGTGCCGGGCTGGGTGATGGTGCCGATCGCACCCCACTCGCTCTCCAACCGCCCGATCCTGCTGCCGGACGCGGACGAAGTCTCGATCGAGCTGGTCGGCGGCCGTGATGCGAGCGCCAATTTCGACATGCAATCGCTGGCGACCATGGCCATCGGCGACCAGATCGTGGTGCGGCGCTCCGAGTACCGTGTGCGCTTCCTGCATCCCCGGGGCTGGAGCTATTTCGACACGCTACGCAAGAAACTGCACTGGAACGAAGGAGGTTCCTGATCCATGAGCCGCACGGCCGCCCCGAACGCGAATAGCACCGTAGCCGAAGGCGAAGGTACTCCGATGAGCCCGCACGCTCGACCTGTTCGTCGCCCCTCGCGGGCGCCCTCCGAGCCCTTCGGCATTCTGGGCGGGCATTGACATGGCGCTGCGTCGCATCGCCTTGCGCGATTTCGTGATCGTGCGCGCGCTCGAACTCGATCTGGCCGCCGGCTTTACCGTGCTCACCGGCGAAACCGGCGCCGGCAAGTCGATCCTGATCGACGCGCTCCAGCTGGCGCTCGGCAATCGCGCAGACGCCGGTGCGGTGCGCGAAGGCGCCGACCGCCTCGACGTCAGTGCCGAATTCGATGCCGATCCGGCCCTCGCGGCCTGGCTGGACGAAGGCGGCTTCGAAGCCGGCGATGCGCTGCTGATGCGCCGGACGGTCGATGTCCAAGGTCGCAGCCGCGGCTGGATCAACGGCAGCCCCGCCACCGCGACCCAGTTGCGCGAACTCGGCGACCGGCTGCTGGACATCCACGGCCAGCATGCATGGCAAAGCCTGACGCGCCCCGAGGCCGTGCGCGGATTGCTCGACGCCTATGCCGGCGCCGACGATGCAGCACTCGCGCAAGCCTGGCAAAGCTGGCGCCAAGTCATCGCGGCGCTGGACAAGGCACGCTCGGCCCAGGACTCGCTGCAGCGCGAGCGCGAGCGTCTCCAGTGGCAGGTGAGCGAGGTCATGAAGCTCGCGCCGGGCGTCGACGAATGGGACGAGCTCTCGGCCAGCCACACCCGCATCTCCAACGCCCAAGCGCTCATCGATGCGGCCGAGGGTGCCTGCAGCGCGCTGGAAGACGACGAGAGCGGCGCGCTCGCCGCGCTGAGCCGGGCCGTCACGCTCCTGCAGAACTGCGAGCACATCGAGCCGGCTTTCAAGGAGCTGGGCGAGGTGCTGGCCTCGAGCGTGGCCCAGGCCTCCGACGCCGCGCACTCCCTGCACGGCTATCTGCGCCAGGCCGACACGGACCCGGAACGGCTCGCCGAGCAGGACGAGCGGATGGGCCTCTGGATGTCGTTGGCCCGCCGCTACAAGCGCACGCCGGCCGAGCTGCCCGCCCTGCTGGCCGGCTGGCAAGCCGAGCTGCAGACGCTGGACGCACAGAGCGACTTGGAGGCGCTGGAACGCGCCGAGCAGGCCGCGCAGCAGGCCTACATGAAGGAGGCCAGAGCCCTGGGCAAGACGCGCAAGCAGGCCGCCCCGCGGCTGGCACAGGCAGTGACACTGGCCATGCAGGGCCTGGGTATGCAAGGCGGCCGCTTCGAAGTCGTTCTGGAAGCGCTGGCCGAACCCGCCCGGCACGGGCTCGAGGACATCGCCTTCCTGGTCGCGGGCCATCCGGGCAGCACGGCGCGGGCGATCGGCAAGGTGGCTTCGGGCGGCGAGCTCTCGCGCATTGCGCTGGCGATCGCCGTCACCACAAGCCAGCTCGGCACCGCGCAGACGCTGATCTTCGACGAGGTCGATGCCGGTGTCGGTGGCGCCGTGGCGGAGACCGTCGGCCGCCTCATGAACCAATTGGGCCGAGACCGGCAGGTGCTGGCCGTCACCCACTTGCCGCAGGTAGCCGCCTGTGCCGACCACCATCTGCTGGTCGCCAAGCAGCAGACCAGCGCCAGGACCAAAGACGGCATCCGCACGGAAAGCAGCGTGTCGGTGCTCGACGACGACACCCGCACCCGCGAGATCGCACGCATGCTGGGCGGCGAGCGCATGTCGCAGACCTCGCTCGCGCACGCGCGCGAAATGCTGGGCAAGAAGGCGCCGGAGACCTCGTCATGAGCCTTGAACTCGTGCTGATCACCGGCATGTCCGGCTCGGGCAAGTCCGTTGCCCTGCACGCGCTGGAAGATGCGGGCTACTACTGCGTCGACAACCTGCCGCCCGAGCTGCTCATGCCCTTCGTCGCCCTGCAGCGCGAGCAGCAGGCAGAACGTGTGGCGATCGCGATGGACGTGCGCAGCGGCGTCTCGCTGCCGCTGGTGCCGCAGCAGCTGGACCGGCTGCGGCAAGAGGGCGTGTCGCTGCGCTCGCTGTTCCTGGACTCGACCACCGACGCGCTGGTGCGCCGCTATTCGGAGACTCGGCGGCGCCATCCCCTGTCGCGCCACGATGGCCGCACCGATGCGCCGGAGCAGCAGCGCGTGCTGGTGCAGGCCATCGAGCTCGAACGCGAGCTGCTGGCCGAGCTGCGCGACGGCGCCGACGTCATCGACACCAGCATCATCCGGCCGGCGCAGCTGCAAAGCTACATCAAGGCGCTGATCGCGGCGCCCGAGAGCGCGCTCACGCTGGTCTTCGAATCCTTCGCCTTCAAGCGTGGCGTGCCGCTCGATGCCGACTACGTGTTCGACGTGCGCATGCTTCCCAATCCGCACTACGTGCCCGCGCTGCGGCCATTGACCGGCCGCGACGCGCCCGTGATCGAGTGGCTGCGCGAGCACGACGATGTCGCGCGCATGTACGGCGACATCGAGCAGTTCCTTCTTCGTTGGCTCGATGCATTGGCGCGCGACCATCGCAGCTACGTGACCGTGGCGATCGGCTGCACTGGCGGCCAGCACCGCTCGGTGTTCCTGGTGGAGCAGTTGGCCCGCGGCTTCAGCACGCGCTGGGCCGCGCTCAAGCGGCATCGCGAGCTGGACGCCCTGGGTTAGTCGCCGGCGACCAGCAGCTTGCGCACCGGCGCCGGCAGGCCGAGCGCCGACCATTCGACGGCGGCGAACCAATTGCCCGACTCGGTCGGCGGGCGCTCGGCCGCACACGCCACCGACACCGGGTGCAAGTGCAGGTCCTTGTGCGTGAGCACGTGCAGGAAAGCCGGGGCATCCTCCGCGGTACGGCGCGCATCGGGCGCCAGCTCGTCCAGCAGCAAAGCGCGGCTCTCATAGACCGGCAGGCAGTAGAGCCCGGCCCAGATGCCGCGCGAAGGGCGCTTCTCGAGCCAGACGCGCCCCTTCGAATCGAGTGCCTTCAGCATCCACAGGGACTGCGCGCTGCGACGCAGCTTGCGTGTCTTGACCGGAAAGCGCTCGGGTGCGCCCTCGCGCCGGCCCACGCACAGCGCGCTGACCGGGCAGATCATGCAGCTGGGCTTGCGCGGCAGGCACACGGTGGCGCCGAGGTCCATGAGGCCCTGCGTGTAGCCGGCGATGGCGCGCCGCTGGGCCGCCGGCGGAAGCAGCTCCGTCGCCAGCGCCCACAGGGCCTTCTCCTGCGCGGCGGACGCCAGGTCGCCTTCGAAGCCCAGCACCCGCGTCAGCACCCGCTTCACGTTGCCATCGAGGATCGCGACCCGCTCGCCGAAACAGAAGGCGGCGATGGCGGCGGCGGTCGAACGGCCGATGCCCGGCAGCGTCTGCAGCTCGGCGGCCGTGCGCGGGAAAGATCCGCCGAAGCGCGCGACCACGTCCTGGGCGCAGCGGTGCATGTTGCGCGCGCGGCTGTAGTAGCCCAGGCCGCTCCACAGGCCCAGCACTTCGTCCTCGGTGCCAGCGGCCAGCGTCTGCACGGTGGGAAAGCGCTCGAGGAAGAGGGCGAAGTAGCCCAGCACGGTCGAAACCTGGGTCTGCTGGAGCATGACCTCCGACAGCCAGACGCAATACGGATCCTGGGTGTTCTGCCATGGAAGCTCGCTGCGGCCGTGGCTGCGCTGCCAGTCGACGACGCGCGCGGCGAAATCCGCCGGCAGCCGCTGGGCCGCCGGTTCCAGATCTTCAGGCAGCACTGAGTTCGCTGCGCGCCGCAGCCGCGGAGGGCGCCTCGTTGCTCGTGAGCAGCGCCGTGAACTCCCGCAGGCGCACGTGCAGCTCGGCCAGCCCGGCCTCCTGGGTGGCGAGCTCGGCCAGGCGCTCGTCGAGGTTGCCCGCGGCGCCCTGGATGCGCTCGACCGCCTCGATGCGCTTGGTGAAATTGCGGCGGCGCTCCTTGAGCTGCGCGTCGAGCTGCGCGCCGGCGCCCTTGCTCCAGCGTTCCACCTCGGTCATGGCCGCCTCGTTGACCACCCGCAGCCGACTCGCCAGCGCACGCACCAGCTTGTCGCAGAAGTCGGGCTGCGCCAGCTTCAGCAGGTTGCCGATGCCGAGGTAGTGGATGTGGCTGTTCTCGATCTGGCTCAGCTGCTCCTGGAAACCCGTCAAATCAGGCTCGGCCGGCGCCTGCAGCGCGAAGCCGTGCTCGGCGTTGAGCTGGCGGAACGTGGCGTGCAGCATCGACTGGATCTCGGCGGTGGTCGCCTGCACCTCGCGCAAGTTGTTGCGCAGCGCGTCGAAGGTCGCACCGTAGACCTTGCGCACGTTGAACTTGATGCCGGGCCGCTTGAGCGAGGCCGACAGGCGGGCCATGTCGGCCTT
Source organism: Variovorax sp. WS11 (assembly GCF_010499245.1). Classification (GTDB taxonomy): domain Bacteria; phylum Pseudomonadota; class Gammaproteobacteria; order Burkholderiales; family Burkholderiaceae_C; genus Variovorax. The sequence continues at coordinate 3,933,579 of NZ_JAAGOW010000001.1, read as the reverse complement.
GAGCGCGGTGCTGCCCAGCACCGCGTACACCTCGCGCAGCAACTTGCCCTGTACCGAGCGCAGCGCCAGGATGCGCGTGTTGCTACCCTCGAACTCGGCCTGCTCCTGCTCGATGCGGGTGCGCATGTGGCGAATGACCGAGACGTTCTTGCCGCGCAGGCCCTGCAGCTCGAGCGCCTGTTCCGACAGGTCGCGCTGGCGCACCTTCAGGATGCGCGCCGCCTCGGCCTGGAGGGCCGAGATGCCGGCGTCCACCGCCAGCCGCAGCATGCGCTCGCGCTTGCCGAGCAGGCCCTCGCCCAGCACGGACTCGAGCGCGGGCAGCCGGCTCGCCTGCAGCAGCGGCACGTCGCGGCGGATCTTGGCCTGCAGACCCTTCTGCGCCGATACCGGGAGGACCTGCGTGAGCGGTACGCCCAGCAGTTCGGCCGCGCCCTTGCGCTGGCGCTGGATCTGGGCATCGATCTGGGCCGGCGTGCTCAGCGTGTCCCACATGGTGTCGATCTTGTTGAGCACCACGATGCGCGTTTCGCCCGGATCGCCCTCGGTGATCAGGTGCTCGCGCCAGATCGCGAGATCGGAACGGGTCACGCCTGTGTCCGCACCGAGGATGAAGACCACGGCGTGGGCCTGCGGAATCAGGCTCACCGTCAGCTCGGGCTCGGCGCCGATCGCGTTGAGACCGGGGGTGTCGAGGATCACCAGCCCCTGCTCGAGCAGGGGGTGCGGCATGTTCAGCAGGGCATGGCGCCAGCGCGGGATCTCGACCTGGCCCTCGGCGTCGGGCACGGGATTGTCGTCCGGCGATTCGTCGCTCCAGAAGCCCAGCGAACGCGCCTCGGCCAACGGCACGCGCCGGACCTCGGCCACCTTGTTCATGGTCTGCGAGAGCTGCTCGGCGTCTTCGACGTCGATCGGGATCTCGGTCCAGTGCCCGGCCTTGTCGCGCCAATGGGCGAGCGAATGCGGCTCGAGCCGGGTTTCGATGGGCAGCAGCCGCAGGCAAGGGAGGAAGGAGGTGTCGTAGCCCAGCTCCGTGGGGCACATCGTCGTGCGGCCTGCGCTGGCCGGCATGATGCGGCGGCCGTAGGCGGCGAAGAAGATCGCGTTGATCAGCTCCGACTTGCCGCGCGAGAACTCGGCCACGAAGGCAACCATGACCTTGCTGGTGCGCATCTGCGACTCAAGCTCGCGCAGGCGCTCGGCCACGCTCTGGTCCAGCAGTTCGTTCTCATCCAGCCAGCGCGACAGCCACTTGAGGCGGTGCGCGAAGTTGCGTCGCCAGGCGCCATGCTGGTCGAATTGCTGATTGAAGGAACGGGTCAAGGGCGTGTAAGGGTTGCTTACAAAATATTAGCACCCACATGGCGCTGGCGTGGCAGTAGTCTGCCGGGCTTTCAGTACTTTTGGCACGTCGGGCAAAAATAAGTCGAGCGCTGACCCTGCCGCACCTGCCGCACCGGGGCGCCGCATACCCGGCAAGGCTCGCCGGCGCGGCCGTAGACGGCCGCCTCCAGCTGGAAGTAGCCACTCTGCCCGTCGACATTGGAGAAATCGCGCAGCGTGCTGCCGCCGCGCTCGACCGCTCTGGCGAGAATCTCCCGCACTGCCGCGTGCAGCCGCAACGCGCGCGGGCGGCTGATGCGGGAAGCGGAGACGCTCGGACGAATGCCGGCCAGGAACAGCGCCTCGGAGGCGTAGATGTTGCCGACGCCCACCACCACGTCGCCGGCCAGCAACACCTGCTTGATCTGTGCCTTGCGGCGCCTGAGGCCCGCATGGAAGCGATCGGCATCGAAGGACGCCTCCAGCGGCTCCATCCCCAGGCCACCCAGCAGCTTGATCGCCAGGGGCGACGTTTCGTCCTCCACGTACACCACTGCGCCGAAACGCCGCGGGTCGTTGAGCCGCAGGGTGCCGAGGCTGGTCACCAGGTCGAAATGATCGTGAACGCCGGGCGCGGGCAGGCGGGTGTCGAAGCGCAGGCTGCCGGACATGCCCAGGTGCATCAGCAGCAGGCCTGCGTCCATATCGACCAGAAGATATTTGCCGCGCCTGCGCACGGCGCGCACCGTGCGGCCCACCAGTACCGCGGGCTCCACTGACAGGGCCCAGCGCAGCGGCTTGCCGAGCCGCACCGCTTCGATGCGCGCACCCGCGATGCGCTCGGCGAAACCGCGCCGCGTGACTTCGACTTCGGGTAGTTCAGGCATGGAGGAAGGCTGACACGAAAACAAGGCGAGATCGAAGCCCCGCGCGGCCATCGCTCGAAAACCTTGGATTATTATGGCTCGATGATCCCCTCGCTCCGCCGATCCCGCCTTGCGGCGGCCGCGCTCTTGGCCCTTGTTTCCTTGGCTGCGCAAGCGCAGCCCAACACGCCCGCCCCCGCGGCACCGACCAGCCCCGCGCCCCTCATCGAACCGGCAGCACCGCCCGTGACGACCGCTGCCGCCAGCGTCCCGCGCGAAGAGAAAGCGCAGCCCTCGGCGATGACGGCCGAGCTCTTCTACGAAGTGTTGATGGGCGAGCTGACGGCGCGCTCCGGCGACCCCGGTTCGGGCTATGCGCTGGTGCTGGATGCCGCACGCCGCTCGCGCGACCCCAAGCTGTTCCAGCGTGCCGTGGAAATCGCGCTCCAGGCGCGTTCCGGCGATGCCGCCCTGGCCGCATCGCGTGCCTGGAAGGAAAGCCTGCCCCAGTCGCGCGATGCGCGCCGCTTCGAGCTGCAGATCCTGATCGCGCTGAACCGCATCTCCGAAACCGTCGAGCCGCTCAAGGCCGAACTGGCGTCCACGCCCCAGGTGGAGCGGCCCTTCCTGATGGCCATCATCGCGCGCAACTACGCCCGGGCCACCGACAAGAAGCTTGCCGTTTCGGTCGTCGAACAGGCGCTGGCGGACGACCTCAAGAGCCCAGCCACCGGCGGCGCAGCCTGGGCCACCGTGGGCCGCCTGCGGCTGGCGGCGGGCGACGCAGCCGGGGCGCTGGAAGCCGCGCGGAAGGGCCAGGAGATCGACCCCTCCGCGGATGGCCCGGCCATGCTGGCCCTCGAATTGGTGGACCCCGCCCTGCCCGAGGCCGAAGCGCTGGTCAAGCGCTACTTGGCCGGCCCCAAGGTCCTGCCCGAGATGCGCATCGCCTATGCGCGCGTGCTGGTGGAAGGCCGCCGCTACACCGATGCGAGCGCGGAACTCGCCGCGCTGACCGCGGCACGCCCCGAATTGCCCGAGCCCTGGCTGCTGCTGGGCAGCCTGCAGACCCAGGCACGGCAGGATGCGGCGGCCGAAACCTCCCTCAAGCGCTATGTCGCGATGGCCGACACGCAGCCCGATGCCGAAGCGCGCGGCCGCGGCCAGACCCAGGCCTTCCTGCTGCTGGCGCAACTGGCGGAACGCCGCAAGGACTTCGTGGGCGCCGAGCACTGGCTGTCGCGCATCGACAGCACCGAAGACCTGGTGGGTGCGCAAACGCGGCGCGCGGCGCTGCTGGCCCGCCAGGGCAAGCTGCCCCAGGCCCGGGAGCTGGTCCGGGCCCTGCCAGAGCGCACCGAGGACGACAAAAAGCAGAAGTTCATGGCCGAAGTCCAGTTGCTGCGCGATGCCAAGCAGTACCAGGCCGCCTACGACATGCTGTCGCAGGCCAGCTCGGCCAAGCCCGAGGACACGGACCTGATCTACGACAAGGCCATGGTGGCCGAAAAGCTGAATCGTCTCGACGAGATGGAACGCCTGCTGCGCCGCCTGATCGAGCTCAAGCCCGACAACCAGAACGCCTACAACGCGCTCGGCTACTCGCTGGCCGATCGCAAGATCCGGCTCGAGGAGGCGCGCACGCTGATCAAGAAGGCCGTGCAGTTGGCGCCCGAGGATCCGTTCATCGCCGACAGCCTGGGTTGGGTCGAGTTCCGGCTCGGCAACACCGACGAAGCCATGCGCATTCTCGAGGCCGCGTACAAGCGCAGGCCCGACCCCGAGATCGGGGCGCACCTGGGCGAGGTGCTCTGGGCCAAGGGCCAGCGCGATCGCGCTATGTCGATCTGGAAGGAAGCTTTCCTGACCGATGCGGACAACGAGACGCTGCAGGAGACGCTCAAACGCCTGCGCGTGAAGCTTTGAAGCGTCGCCTTGCCCTCTGTGCCGGCTGGGCCGGCCTGCTGCTGGCCGCGGGCTGCGCCAGCCCCGCAGGCCCGCCGGGCGCGGCCGCCGGTGAGGCCTGGAGCGGGCGGCTTTCGCTGCGCGTCGACAGCGAGCCGGTACAGACCTTCTCGGCACTGTTCGAGCTGCGCGGCGCCCCGCAGGCCGGCGAGCTCATCCTCACGAGCCCGATCGGCAATACCTTGGCCCAGCTGCACTGGGCGCCGGGCGAGGCCTTGCTGAGGAACGGCAGCCAGACGAGGCGCTTCGAGTCGGTCGACGCGCTGATCGAAGCCGCCACCGGCGCCGTGATCCCGGTCGGCGCACTGTTCGGCTGGCTGGCCGGCCGCGAAGAACGGGTGCCCGGCTGGCGGCCGGATCTGTCCCAGGTCGGCGCCGGCCGGCTGCAGGCCACGCGCGATTCGCCACAGCCGCGGGCGGATCTGCGCATCGTCTTCGAACGCGCATGAAGGCGCTCTACGACCTTCTGGCGCCGGCCAAGCTCAATCTCTTCCTGCACATCACCGGCCGGCGTGCGGACGGCTACCACCTGCTGCAGTCGGTGTTCATGCTGATCGATTGGTGCGACACCCTGCATGTGGAAAAGCGCAGCGACGGCCAGCTCACGCGGGAGGACCTCACAACCCCCCTGCCGCCCGATGACCTCGTGCTGCGCGCTGCGAAGGCGCTCCAGGTTTTTTCGGGAACGACGCAGGGCGCCCATATCGGCATCGCCAAGCAGGTTCCGGCGCAGGCCGGCATGGGGGGCGGCTCCTCAGACGCAGCCACCTGCCTGCTGGCGCTCAACCGCCTGTGGGGCCTGAACCTGCCGCTATCCGAACTGGCGCAGATCGGCGTCGCGCTGGGCGCCGACGTGCCCTTTTTCCTCCGCGGGCGCAACGCCTGGGTGGAAGGCATCGGCGAGCAGATCACGCCGATCGAGCTGCCGCAGGGGCGCTTCGCCGTCGTCAAGCCGCCGGAAGGGCTGGATACCCGTCTTATTTTTGCAGCGCCGGATCTTCAACGCGCAACACCTGCTGCTATAATTTCTGGCTTTGCTGCATGCGCTGAACAAGACGGGGGCGAGATCAAGAGTCTCGGCTTCGGTCGCAACGATCTGCAGCCGGTTGCTGAGAGGCTCTGTCCCGCCGTCACCGATGCCATTGCCTGGCTCGGTCGCCAAGGACTCCAGGCTCGCATGACCGGTTCGGGAAGTTCGGTGTTCGCGGCAATGCCGCATGACGTAGAACTTGCCGGTGCGCCCTCGGGCTGGCAGGTTCGCAAATGCAGCAATCTGGCCATCCACCCCCTCGTGGGTTGGGCGGTCTAGAAGGTCAGAGCGCTTTTGTGGTCTGATGCGACATATATCGGTGGGTGGCTTCTGGCCGCCAACCTGTGTAGGGGAGTCGCCAAGCTGGTTAAGGCACTGGATTTTGATTCCAGCATGCAAAGGTTCGAATCCTTTCTCCCCTGCCAAATCCTCACATTCACGAGAGTATTGGCGGCCCCTCAAACGGGCCATTTCCTTTTTTGCCGGGACGCTCATGCAGGCTCACCATCCTGATTTCATGGTTTTCACCGGCAATGCCAACCCGGGCCTTGCCGCCGAGATCGCGCAGAACCTCGGCACCTCGCTGGGTGCCGCCCGCGTCGGCCGCTTCTCCGACGGCGAAGTCACTGTCGAGATCAATCAGAACGTGCGTGCGCGCGACGTGTTCGTGGTCCAGTCCACCTGCGCGCCGACCAACGAGAACCTGATGGAGCTGCTCATCATGGTCGACGCGCTCAAGCGCGCCTCGGCCGAGCGCATCAGTGCCGTCATCCCCTACTTCGGCTATGCGCGCCAGGACCGCCGTCCGCGCTCGAGCCGGGTGCCGATCTCGGCCAAGGTGGTGGCCAACCTGCTCGAAACCGTGGGCGTGGCCCGTGTGCTGACCATGGACCTGCACGCCGACCAGATCCAGGGCTTCTTCGACATCCCAGTCGACAACATCTACGCCTCGCCCGTGCTGCTCGGCGACCTGCGCCTGAAGAACTACGAAGACCTGATCGTGGTCTCGCCCGACGTCGGCGGCGTGGTGCGCGCCCGCGCACTGGCCAAGCAGCTCGACTGCGACCTCGCCATCATCGACAAGCGCCGCCCTCGCGCCAACGTGAGCGAGGTCATGCACGTGATCGGCGAGATCGACGGCCGCAATTGCGTGATCATGGACGACATGATCGACACGGCCGGCACACTGGTGAAGGCGGCCGAAGTGCTGAAAGAACGCGGCGCCAAGAAGGTCTACGCCTATTGCACGCACCCGATCTTCTCGGGCCCCGCCATCGAGCGCATCGCCAAGGGCAGCGCGCTCGACGAAGTCGTCGTGACCAACACGATCCCGCTCAACGACGGCGCAACGGGCTGCACCAAGATCCGCCAGCTCTCCGTGGCGCCGCTGATCGCAGAGACGATCCAGCGCATCGCCAAGGGCGAGTCGGTCATGAGTTTGTTCTCGGACCAGGAGAACCTCTTCTGAGGGTTCTCCTGGCCTGAGCAAGAAGCCGGGCGCCCTCCGCGGCGCCCTTTTTGAAACCGGAGTCGCACTGGTCGCGGTCGACTTCCACAGGAGTGAGTCATGAAATTCGTCGCTTACGAGCGCGCCAAGCAGGGCACGGGTGCGAGCCGCCGTCTCCGCATTTCGGGCAAGACGCCCGGTATCGTCTACGGGGGCGACGGCCAGCCCCAGCTGATCGAACTCGATCACAACGCGCTGTGGCATGCCCTCAAGAAGGAAGCCTTCCACTCGTCCATCCTCGAGATGGAACTGGCCGGCGCCACCAGCAAGGTGCTGCTGCGCGACGTGCAGTACCACCCCTTCCGCCCGCTGGTGCAGCACGTGGACTTCCAGCGCGTCGATGCCCGCACGCGCATGACCGTCAAGGTGCCGCTGCACTTCAAGGGCGAGGAAGAGTCCACCGCCGTCAAGCTGGACCACAACCTCGTGAACCACGTGATGACCGAGCTCGAAGTCAACTGCCTGCCCGCTGACCTGCCCGAGTTCATTGAAGTGGACCTCACCGGCCTGACCAAGAACGCGACGCTGCACGTCAGCGACATCAAGCTGCCCAAGGGCCTGAAGTACATCAGCCACGGCAGGGGCAACCCGGTGGTGGTGTCGGCCGTGTCGCCGCTGGTGGCCGAAGAAGCCGCGCCGGCGGAAGGTGCTGTCGAAGGCGCCCCGGCCGCTGCCAAGACGGACGCCAAAGCACCCGCCAAGGCGCCCGCGAAGAAGAAGTAATCGCGCCTCGCGCCTGCTTCGCCACCACGGCCCGCCTCGCGCGGGCCGTTTTATTTTGGCGAGCGGCGACCCGATAATCCCGCCCCATGATCAAGTTGTTCGTCGGCCTCGGCAATCCCGGTCCCGAGTACGAAGCCACGCGGCACAACGCGGGCTTCTGGTGGATCGACGCGTTGGCGCGCGAGCGCAAGCTCACGCTGGCGCCGGAGCGCAGCTACCACGGGCTGGTGGCCCGCATGCAGGTGGGCGGCCAGCCGGTGTGGCTGCTCGAGCCGCAGACCTTCATGAACTTGTCGGGCAAGTCGGTGGCCGCGCTGGCCCGCTTCTTCAAGATCGAGCCCCACGAGATCCTGGTGGTGCATGACGAGCTCGACGTGGTGCCGGGTCAGGCCAAGCTCAAGCGCGGCGGCAGCCATGCCGGGCACAACGGCCTGCGCGACATCCATGCGCAACTGGGCACCGGCGACTACTGGCGGCTGCGCCTGGGCATCGGCCATCCGGGCGTGAAGTCCGAGGTGATCGGCTGGGTGCTGAAGAAGCCCCTGAAAGAACAGCGCGAGGCGATCGAGGACGCGATCGCCCGCACGCTGCACGCCTTCCCGGCCCTGGTCGCCGGCGAAATGGACAAGGCGACCCTGCTCATCCATACGAGCAAGCCGTCGCGTCCCAAGCCGCCGCGGCGCGAGCCGGGCGAAGGCGAACCGCCCGCTCCGGCCTGAGCGCAACCCTCGAAGCCCAAGGGAGAGAGAAAGAAGAATGAAGAACTCGACATCCAAAATCGCCATCCTGGCGATGGCGCCCTGCGCCTTGTGGGCCTCGCCTGCTGCCGCGGCCGGCACCGCCGCCTGGCGCTGCGGCAATACCTACTCCGACCAGCCTTGTCCGGAAGGCAAGCCGCTCGCTCTCGACGATGCGCGCGATGCCACCCAAAAACGTGACGCGGATCGCACGACCCGCGAGGCCCTGGCCGCCGGCGACAGGCTGGAACGCGAGCGCCTGCGCCAGGAAAAGGCCCAGGCCGGCCGCCACCCCACGCTCATCGACAGCCGGCCTGCGGCGCCCAAGCCGGAGGCCGACAGCGCCAAGAAAAAGAAGAAGGGCAAGAAGGAGCCCGACTACTTCAGCGCCCACGACCCCGTGGCCACGGCGAAGAAGAAAGCGGAGAAGGCAGAAAAAGCCGGCCGCCGCAGCGCAGACAAAAGCTAGGCCTGCGCGGCCGCGGGCGGCTTGCCTTCAGCGCCGGCCGCCTTGGCCGCAGTCAGCCGCTCGAACTTCTGCCACAGGGTCTCTTGGGACTCGAGGTGGGCCGGGTTCTTGGGAATGCAAGCCACGGGACAAATCTGCACGCACTGCGGCTCGGCGAAGTGGCCCACGCATTCGGTGCACTTGTGCGGGTCGATCTCGTAGATCTCCTCGCCCATGTAGATCGCATCGTTGGGGCACTCGGGCTCGCAGACGTCGCAGTTGATGCATTCGTCGGTGATCATGAGGGCCATGGGCCGCATTATCGGCCCCGGGCATGGTCATTGCGTCTGTCGGGTTATGCTGCGGCCCGCCCCATGAGCCTCTTTCTGTTCAAGCGCTTCGTGACGCTGATCGCCACGCTGATCGGCGCCTCCGTCATCGTCTTCCTCGTGCTCGAGATCCTGCCCGGCAATGCCGCGCAGATGCTCATGGGCCCCGACGCCTCGCCCGACGCGGTGGCGGCCCTGGCCACCAAGCTGGGCCTGGACCAGCCCGCCTGGACCCGCTACTGGCACTGGATCGGCGGCCTGCTCACCGGAAACCTCGGCGACAGCTACGCCTACAGCACCCCCGTGGTCGAGCTGGTCCTCGAGCGGCTGGCGCTGACCGTGCCCCTGGCCCTGCTCGCAATGGCCTTCACCACTGTGCTCGCGCTGCTCGTGGGCGTGACCGCCGCGGCGCGCCACAACAAGCTGGGCGACGTCGGCCTGATGGGGCTGACGCAGGTGGGCATCGCCATCCCCAACTTCTGGTTCGCCATCCTGCTGATCCTGGTCTTCTCGGTGCAGCTGCAGTGGTTCTCGGCCGGCGGCTTCGAGGGCTGGGACGACGGCGTGCTCGCCGGCCTCAAGGCGCTGCTGCTGCCCGCCCTCTCACTCGCGGTGGTACAGGCCGCGATCCTGGCGCGCATCACCCGCTCGGCGGTGCTGGAGGTGATGCGCGAGGACTTCGTCCGCACCGCGCGCGCCAAAGGCGTCTCGCAGCGCGCCGTGCTGTGGACCCATGTGCTGCGCAACGCGCTGATCCCGGTGATCACCGTCATGGGCATGCAGTTCTCCGAGCTGCTGGCCGGCACCATCGTGGTGGAGAACGTGTTCTACCTGCCGGGCCTCGGCCGTCTGATCTTCCAGGCCATCAGCAACCGCGACCTGATCGTGGTGCGCAACTGCGTGATGCTGCTGGCGGCGATGGTCGTCATCGTCAACTTCGTGGTCGATGTGCTCTATGCGGTCATCGACCCTCGCATCAAGGCCTCCGACATATGAGCGCCGTTCCCAGCACCGTGCCCAGCGCGGCAGCCTTCAAGGTGCCAGGCTTCTGGCGCCGCGCCCTCCACCACCGCAGCTTCGTCATCGGCGGCGTTCTCACGCTGCTGCTGGTCCTCGCCGCCGCCGTCTCCCTGGTCTGGACGCCCTGGTCGCCCTACGAGATGAACATGGCCGACAAGCTCAAGCCGCCCACCGGCGCGCACTGGCTGGGCACCGACACCTTCGGCCGCGACGTGGCCTCGCTGCTGCTGGTGGGCGCGCGTGCGTCCATCCTGGTGGGCGTGATCGCGGTCGGCATCGGCCTGGTGGTGGGCACGGCGCTGGGCCTGCTGGCGGCCGCGCGGCGCGGCTGGGTGGAAGAAGCCATCATGCGCTTCGCCGATTTCTCGATGGCCTTCCCCGCCATCCTCTCGGCCATCATGATGACGGCGGTGTTCGGCGCCGGCATCGTCAACGCGATCATCGCGATCGGCATCTACAACATCCCGACCTTCGCGCGCATCACGCGGGCCTCGGCCAACGCGATCTGGTCGCGCGAGTATGTGGCCGCCGCGCGCGCCTGCGGCAAGGGGGCGTTCGCGATCACGATGCAGCATGTGCTACCCAACATCTCGGCGGTGCTGATCGTGCAGTCCACCATCCGCTTCGCGATCGCGATCCTGGCCGAGGCCGCCCTCTCCTACCTGGGCCTGGGCACGCAGCCCCCGCAGCCTTCGTGGGGCCGCATGCTCAGCGAGGCCCAGACCATGATGTTCCAGGCCCCCTTGCTCGCCGTGTTCCCGGGCATGGCGATCGCGCTCGCCGTGCTCGGCCTCAACCTGCTCGGCGACGGCCTGCGCGACCTGCTCGACCCGCGCCTCGCACGCGCCCGCTGACCCTTGCCCTCCATGCCCTTGCTCGAAGTCGACGATCTCCATGTCCAGCTGCAGACGCAGCGCGGCCCCGCCGAGGCCGTGCGCGGCATCGGCTTCACGCTCGAGCGCGGCGAGACGCTCGGCATCGTCGGCGAATCGGGCTGCGGCAAGTCGATCACGGTGCAGTCGCTGATGGGCCTGCTGCCTTCGACCGCCAAGGTCACGGGCAGCATCCGCTTCGACGGCACCGAGCTCGTGGGCCTGCCCGAGCGCGCAATGTGCGACATCCGCGGCAACCGCATCGGCATGATCTTCCAGGAGCCGATGACGGCGCTGAACCCGCTCCACACCATCGCGCGCCAGGTCGGTGAGCCGCTGCGGCTGCATCGCGGCCTGTCGCGCGCCGAAGCCCGCAAGGAGGCGCTGGCCCTGCTGGAGCGCGTCGGCATCCCCGACGCGGCCTCGCGCCTCGATGCCTACCCCCACCAGTTCTCGGGCGGGCAGCGCCAGCGCATCGGCATCGCGATGGCACTGGCCTGCGGGCCCGACCTGCTGATCGCCGACGAGCCCACCACCGCGCTCGACGTGACCATCCAGAAGCAGATCCTCGAGCTGATCCAGGGCCTGGTGGACGAACGCGGCATGGCGCTGATCCTGATCTCGCACGACCTGGGCGTGATCGCGCAGAACGTCTCGAAGATGCTGGTCATGTATGGCGGCAGCGTGGTCGAGAGCGGGCCCACGGCGGCCGTCTTCGCCGAGCGCGCCCACCCCTACACGCAGGGCCTGTTCGCCGCCCGGCCGGCGCTCGGCGCGGAGCGCGGGCAGAAACTGTCCACCATCCGCGGCAGCGTGCCCGATCTGGTCGACCTGCCGGGCGGCTGTCCCTTCGCCGGGCGCTGCCGCTTCACCATCGACGACTGCCACGCGACGCGGCCGCCGCCCACGCCCATGCCGCACGGGCACGAGGTTCGCTGCATTCGCCTTGGCGAAGTGCTCGCCGAAGGGACATTGGCATGAGCCGCCGGGCCGCTCCCAAGCCGAATGGCACTGCAGCGCGTAGCGCGGAGGTTTTCCAGTGACGCCATTGCTCGAAGTCGACAATCTGGTGCGCCACTACAACCTGCCGCGCGAGCGCCTCTTCGGCCCGCCGCCCACGGTCAAGGCGCTCAACGGCGTGAGCTTCAGCCTGCAGCCCGGGCGCAGCATGGGCATCGTCGGCGAGTCGGGCTCAGGCAAGTCGACCATCGCCCGCCTGGTGATGGCGCTCGACACGCCGACGGCCGGCACGGTGAAGCTCCTCGGCCGCAACCTCCATGCCCTGCCCAGGCACGAGCTGCGCGCCGCGCGCCGCGATGTGCAGATGGTGTTCCAGGACCCCTACGGCTCGCTGGACCCGCGCCAGACCGTGGCGCGCATCGTCGCCGAGCCGCTGGAAGCGCTGGCCGAAACCACCCGCGCCGAGCAGCGCGAGCGCGCCGGCGAATCGCTGGCCGCCGTGGGCCTGCGCAGCGGCGACCTCGACAAGTACCCGCACGAGTTCTCCGGCGGCCAGCGCCAGCGCATCGCTATCGCCCGCGCGCTGATCACGCGTCCCAAGCTCATCGTGGCCGACGAGCCGGTGAGCGCGCTCGACGTTTCGGTGCAGGCGCAAGTACTGAACCTGATGCAGGAGCTGCAGCAGAAGTTCGGCATCAGCTACCTGCTGATCAGCCACGACCTTGCGGTGGTGAACCACCTGTGCGACGAGGTCTGCGTGCTGCACCGCGGCCTGGTCGTCGAGCGCGGCGCGCCGCAGCAGCTGTTCGCGCATGCGGAGCACCCGTACACGCAGGCCCTGCTCGCGGCGGTGCCGCGCGCCGAGCCCACGGCGCTCGCCTGAGCAGGTGCTTCCCCCGAGCACGCGCCGCCCACGCATGATGTAACGTCGTATTTCCCCTTCTCAGCTTTTTGCCTGGAGCCTCGACCATGTTGAAACGCCGCACCCTCCTGACCACCGCCGCACTCGTCACCGTGCCGCTCGCCCTGCCGCAGGCGGCGCTGGCGCAGGGCCGCAAGGACGCGTTGGTGATTGGCATGACGCTCGAGCCGCCGGGCCTGGACCCGACCACCGGCGCGGCGTCCGCCATCGCGGAAATCACCCACTACAACATCTACGAGACGCTGACGAAGATCAACGCCGACGGCAAGGTGACGCCACTCCTGGCCGAAAGCTGGGAGGTCTCGCCCGACCTCAAGACCTACACCTTCAAGCTGCGCCGCGGCGTGAAGTTCCAGAATGGCGAGCCGTTCAACGCGCAGGCCGTCAAGTTCTCGTTCGATCGCGCCGGCGCCGAGAAAAGCACCAACAAGGACAAGCGAACCTTTGCCAACCTGAGCACGCAGGTGGTCGACGACACCACCGTGGTGCTGATCAACAAGGAGATCGATCCGGACCTGCCCTTTCTACTGGGGCAGGCGACCGCCATCATCGTCGAGCCCAAGAGCGTGGACACCAACGCCACGAAGCCCGTCGGCACCGGCCCGTACAAGCTCGACAGCTGGGCCAAGGGCTCCTCGGTCGTCGTGAGCAAGTGGGACGGCTATCGCAATCCGGGCGAGGCCAAGCTCCGGCGCGTCACTTTCCGATTCATTTCCGACACCGCCGCGCAGGCGGCAGCGCTGATGGCGGGCGATGTCGACGTGTTCAAGCCCATCGGCACGCGCGCGGTAGCGCAGTTCAAGAACAATCCGCAGTTCCAGGTCATCCAGGGCGGCTCTCGCGCCAAGACCATCCTGGCGATCAACAGCAAGAAAAAGCCGCTCAGCGATGTGCGCGTGCGCCGCGCCATCCTCGCCGCCATCGACCGCAAGGCGGTGATCGAGGGCGCTGCAGACGGCTTCGGCACGCCCATCGGCAGCCACTACGTGCCCGGCGCCCCCGGCTATGTGGATACCACCGCCATCAACCCTTACGACGTCGAGAAGGCCAAGAAACTCCTGGCCGAAGCGGGCGTGAAAACGCCGCTCGAACTCACGATGACGCTGCCGCCACCGCCCTATGCGCGCCAAGGCGGGGAAGTGATCGCGGCCGAGCTTGCCAAGATCGGCATCAACGTGAAGATCCAGAACGTCGAATGGGCGCAATGGCTCAGCAACACCTACGGTGGCGCACACGACTACGACCTCACCATCGTGTCGCACGTCGAACCCTTCGATCTGGGCAACTATGCCAAGCCGGACTACTACTGGGGCTACGACTCCAAGGAGTTCACGGCGCTCTACGCCAAGATCAAGAGCACCGCCAACGCGGCCGAGCGCAACAAGCTCCTGGGGGATGCGCAGAAGCTGCTGGCCACCGACGCAGCGAACGGATTCCTCTACCAGCCCCAATTTCCCAGCGTCGCCAAGAAGGGCGTCAAGGGGCTCTGGAAGGAAAGCCCGATCTTCGTCAACGACCTTGCGGCGCTGTCCTGGTCGTGAGCAAGGCGCTTCACGACCTGTCGGCACGGGAACTGCTCGACGCCTACCGCGACGCCAGCCTCTCGCCGGTCGAGGCCACGCAGGCGGTGCTCGACCACATCGCGCGCTGGGAACCGAAGCTGCAGGCCACCTGGCTGCTGCGTCCCGAGGCCGCGCTCGAGCAGGCGCGCGCCTCCGAGGCGCGCTGGCGACGCGGCGAGCCGCAGGGCCTGCTCGATGGCGTGCCGACCACGATCAAGGAAAACATCGCCACGCAGGGCGACCCGATGCCTGCCGGCACGGCCGCGGTCGAGCTTCGGCCGGCCGCCGCCGACGCACCGCCGGCCGCGCGGCTGAAGGAAGCAGGCGCGGTGATCTTCTCGAAGACCACCATGCCCGACTACGGCATGCTGTCCTCCGGCCTCTCGAGCTTCCACACGCTGGCGCGCAATCCCTGGGACCTGACGAAGACGCCGGGTGGTTCGAGCGCCGGCGCCGGCGCCGCCGCGGCGGCCGGCTACGGGCCGCTGCACATCGGCACCGACATCGGCGGCTCGCTCAGGCTGCCGGCCAGCTGGTGCGGCATCTTCACGCTCAAGCCCAGCCTGGGCCGCATCCCGATCGACCCGCCCTACATGGGCCGCGCCGCCGGTCCGATGACGCGCAGCGTCGCCGATGCCGCGCTCATGATGCAGGTGCTGGCCCAGCCCGACGCGCGCGACAGCATGAGCCTGCCGGCGCAGGACATCGCCTGGTCGTCCTTCGACGTCGGCGCGGAGCATCTGCGCGGCCTGCGCATCGGCCTGCTGCTCGACGCGGGCTGCGGCCTGGCGGTCGACGCCGAGATCCGTGCGGCCGTCGAGGAGGCGGCCCGCTTGTTCGAGCGGGCCGGCGCCGTCGTCGAGATCCTGCAGCCCTTCATGTCGCAGGCCATGCTCGACGGCATGGACCACCTCTGGCGCATGCGCTCGCTGGTGGACATCAATGCCCTGCCGGCGGAGCGGCGTGCCAAGGTGCTGCCCTACATCCGCGCATGGGCCGAGAGCGCGGCCGGCTTCGGCGGCGAGCATGTGTTCCGGGCCTTCAGCCAGTTCCACGCGACCCGCTTGGCGGCCGTGGCAGCCTGCGCGCAATACGACTACGTGATCTCGCCCACCGCGCCCAACCTGCCGTCGGACGCCGAGCTGCCATCGCCCACCAACGATCCCCTGCGGCCGCTGGAGCACATCGGCTTCACCGTACCCTTCAACATGTCGGAGCAGCCTGCGGCGTCGATCAATTGCGGCTACAGCCGCGCAGGCCTGCCGATCGGCCTGCAGATCGCGGGCCATCGCTTCGACGACCTGGGCGTGCTGAAGGTCTCGCGCGCCTTCGAGCTGATCCGCGGGCCGCAACGGCCCTGGCCGCAGCCGCCCGGTGCCTGAAGCGCGTCTCGCAGCTCAAACGAGCTGCGAGGCCAGCAGCTCGCGCGCACGCGTCACGAACGCCGACTCGCCGCGCCGCGGCGGCAGGAACTGGAAGGCCACGCGCGGCAGCGCAGGCAGCCCATGCGGCAGTGCCAGGCGCGCCACGCCCTCGCACAGGGAGGATTCGTTGAGGCAGGCCACGCCCAGTCCCGCGGCCAAGGCCGACTGAAGACCTGCGACGCCCGAAGCGACATGCGCCACGGTGAAGGGCACGCGCCGTTGCTTCAGCAGCTTGACCGTGAACTGGTGCAGCGAGCAGGTGTCGGGCAGGACCAGCAGCCGCAGCGGCTCGCCGCGCACGGGGCGCAGGCCCGTCGCCCCCATCCAGGCCAGCGATTCGCGGCGCAGCGCCGGCGCCTTCGATGAAGCAGAGTCGCCTTGTCCCGTGATGCGCATCGACAGGCCCACGTCGAACTGACCCTGCGCATAGCCCGCCTCGATCGCGCCGCTCTTCATGACGCTCACATGCAGCCGCACCTGCGGGTAGCGCTCGCCGAGGCGGCCCAGCAGCCGCGCCAGCTCGCCCGGCCTGAAATAGTCGGTCACCGCCAGGCGAAGCTCGCCCTGCAGCGTGTCGCCCCGCAGGTCGCGCAGCGCCTCGTCCGCGAGCGCCAGCAGGCGTTGCGCATGCCCCAGAAGCCGCGTGCCGGCGACGGTGGGCGCCACGCCGGCCTTGCTGCGCGTCAGCAGCGACTGGCCGGCGCGCTCCTCGAGCTTGCGCATCTGTTCGCTGACGGCGGATTGCGACAGGAACACCTGCGGCGCGGCCGCGGTGAGGCTGCCCGCCTCGACAACGGCGACAAAAGTTCTGAGCTGCTCCAGGTCGAAGGTCTGCATGGCCGCATCCATCCATTCGATAAACCGATGGCATCCATCATATCTTCCCGCTTTGCCGATGGACTACAACTTTCCACAATGAAGTCCTCAACGATTCGAAAGGAAAGCGCCATGCCCCATATCGTGATTCACCTCTCCGGCCAGCCCGACGCCCAACTCACCCGCCGCGTGGTCGATACCGTCGCCGAACTGACCCAGGGCGTGCTGGGCAAGAAGCTGCCGGTGATCGCCACCACCGTGCAGTACATCGCGGACGACGCCTGGTTCATCGGCGGCCGGTCGCTGGCCGAGCTCGGCAAGTCGGCCTTCCACCTGGACATCAGCATCACCGACGAGACCAACACCAAGGCGGAGAAAGCGCGCTACCTGCGCGAGATCTACGGCGCGATGGCGGCGCTGCGGAAGAACCTCCACGAGGTCTCGTACGTGCATCTGATCGACGCGCGCGCCGCAGCCTACGGCTACGGCGGGTTCACGCAGGAGTACCGCCACCAGCAGGCGGGGGTCTAGAAGCCAGCCGCGTTCCGAAGCGCTTGACACGGCCTCACCTCCGCGGTCGCTACCCGAGCAACCCCAGCACCCGGCCTTCGCCCACGAACGATTCGGCCACCAGCATCCGGAATGCCGTGTCGCGCGGGAAGCGCTGCAATGCGATCGCCGGTTTCAGGAACTCGACGTGAAGCGTTTGCGCCATTCCGCGACGAAACGCTTGACCCGGCGCCACGACCCAGCGTGCCGAAAAGCCTTCGTTGTCCACCACGAGCACGCAGCGGTGCTCGCCCACGGGGATCGGCAAGTCTTCGGACGGGAGCTGGGGCGCGCGCAGCGTGAGCTCGACGAGCGCATGGGGGTGGAAAGTGCTGCCGGGTTCGAAACCCGCGGGCTCTGCAGCCAGCGGGCGCCGCAGCTTGGCAATGAGCCAGGCGATGACGTTGCCGATGATTGGCAGCCATAGCAGCATCAACAAGGTGCCGACGTCGCGGGCCGTCGAACCGGGCTCGGACAGCTGTCGCAGCAGTGCGCCCCCCACGGCCACGCACAGCAGCGCAATGACGATGAACCTGCGCTTGGCCTGAATGCCGCTCATGGCGCCGTGTTGCTCACGTCTTCAGTCGCCGCCTTGTGGTGGGCGGACCTTGTCAGAACCCGCTCGGGCTCCTTTCTGTCGAGACGCAGCAGGAATGTCCTTTTCATGGGTGATCGTAGCGCGTCAGCGCTCCGCCACGATGTCAGCGGCTCACAGGACAAGGTGCAGATCCTGGGCAAAAATGCGCCCATGCAAGACAGCTTGGGCAACCCGATCACCCTGACCGATCCAGCCAGCCAGCGCGCGGTCAACGAGTTCGTCGAGGGCTTCATTGCCTGCGAGGCGCGCGCCGCCGACGTGCTCGCGGCGGCGGAGGACGACAACCCCCTCGTGCAGGCCTACTGCGCGACGCTGCACCTGTTCGCCGAGTCGCGCGATGCAGCCGCCAACGCGCGTCCCTTCATCGAACGCGCACAGGCCGGCGCCTCGCGCACCAGCCCGCGCGAGCGGCGCTACATCGAGGCCATCGCGGCCTGGGCCGAGGGCGACATCGCGCGTGCGATCGCCCTGCATCACGAGCAGGCCCACGAGCATCCGCGCGACCTGGCCTCGCTCAAGCTGGGCCAGTACCACTGCTTCAACATCGGCGACTGCCCCGGCATGCTGCGGCTCGCGCTGGCGGCGCTGCCTACCGCCGCCGACGTGGCCTATCTGCACGGCATGGCGGCCTTCGGCTACGAGCAATGCCACCGGATGCGCGAGGCCGAGGCCAGCGCGCGCCGCGCGATCGCGATGGAGCGCAAGGAGCCCTGGGCCCACCATGCGCTCGGCCACGTGATGCTGACCGAGGGCCGGCTCGCCGAGGGCCTGGACTTCATGCGGGGCGTGAGCGACAGCTGGGTCGGCCTCAACTCCTTCATGGTCACCCACAACTGGTGGCACGTGGCGCTGTTCCTGATCGACCTGGGCCGCGACGCGGAAGCGCTCGCGGTCTACGACGAGCAGGTGTGGGGCGTGGTCAAGGACTACTCGCAGGACCAGATCGGCGCCGTGTCGCTGCTGGCACGCCTCGAGCTCGCGGGCATCGACGTCGGCGAGCGCTGGCAGGCGCTGGCAAGCTACCTGGGGCAGCGGCTCGACGACCACGTGCTGCCCTTCCTCGATCTGCAATACCTCTACGGCCTGGCGCGCGCCGGCCGGCCCGAGGCCGAGCGCCTGCTTCGCAATATCGAGGCCTTCGCGCCACAGGCGGCGCCTTCGACGCGGGCCGCCTGGCAGCGCGTCGCCGTGCCGGCTGCACGCGGCCTCCTGGCCCACGCGCGCGGCGACGCCGCCGGCGCCATCGAAGGGTTGGGCCTGGCGCTGCCGCGCCTGGTGGAAATCGGCGGCAGCCATGCGCAGCGCGACCTCTTCGAGCAGCTGTACCTCGATGCACTGATCGCCAGCGGCACCTCGACGGCGCTGGCGAGCGCCCAGGGGCTCCTGCAGCAGCAGGTCAATGCCCAGCCGGAGTCGCTGCGCCTGCGGCGCCAGGCCGACGCGGTCTATGCGGCACTGCGACTGCCGCAACTGGTGTCAAATGCCACCAACCCCTGATCTCCCGAGGAGCCCATCCCGTGTCCATTGAAATCTGGCTTGCCTTCGTCGCCGCGTCCGCGGTGCTGCTGATCATTCCCGGCCCGACCATCCTCACTGTCATCAGCTACTCGATGGCGCACGGCCGCCGCGCCAACGTGCCGCTGGTGGCGGCCGTGGCGCTGGGCGATTCGACCGCTTTGCTGGTCTCCCTGCTCGGCCTCGGTGCGCTGCTGGCGGCCTCGGCCTTCTGGTTCACGGTGGTGAAGTGGGTCGGCGGCCTGTACCTGCTGTACCTCGGCATCAAGCTGCTCAGGGCCGGCGTGTCCTCCACCGAGCTGGCGGCGCCGGCCGTGCCGGGCTCGCGCTGGCGGCTGTTCGCCAACACCTGGCTGGTGACCGCCCTCAACCCCAAGGGCATCGTGTTCTTCGTGGCCTTCCTGCCGCAGTTCATCCGGCCGGGCGAGGACGTCTCGCGCCAGCTCTGGATCCTCGCCCTCACCTTCGTGGCGATGGCGACGCTCAACGCCACGCTGTATGCGGTGTTCGCTGCCGCGGCGCGGCGTCTGTTGAGCTCGCCGCGCGCGCAGCGGCGCTTCCACCTGGCGGGCGGCTCGCTGCTCTCGGCCGCAGGCGTGTGGGCGCTGCTGGCCAAGCGCCCCGCCTAGAAGCGCGGACCGCGCTCAGTGCGCGGCGCGGTGCCACCAGCGGCTGTATTCCTCGTCGGTCAACAGCGTCCACGCCGCCAGCACCAGCACCACCAGACCCGTGATGACCGCGGCGAGCATGGCGTCGGCGTTGCCGTTGAAGCGCAGCACCCAAGGCGACGCCATCAGCCACAGGCCGAGCGCCGCTTCGGTCCACTCCTCCCAGGCGCGGGGAAGCAGCATGGCGCCGAGCGCGGCAGCGATCAGCGCGACGCCGACGATCACCGCATTGGGCATCGCGGCCGCCTCGCCGTTGTAGCCCAGGATCCAGGGCGAAAGAAGCAGCCAGGCACCCAGCGCCCCATTCACAGGGTCTTGCCAATGTTTCACTTGGAACATGGTTCATACCTCCTGCCGGCAGGAAGGCCGGTTCTGCTTGGAGCCTTGCACGGCGCTGCGGGTTCCGGGCTGCCCGTTCCCCCAAACAGCCCGCGAAAGGAGCATCATCCGGACTGAAGAACCCGGGTACGGGCTCACAGCGAGGCAGGTCGTGGCAAGGCTCAGGACGGTCTTCTGGCTCGGTGCGGGGCTCGCCGCGATGGCCGCGCTCGTCGCCGTCACCGTGGACGAGCTCAGGACTTCGAGGCTGCAGTCGGCCTTTTGGCGCGACTTGGGGCGCGATGCGCACTTCAGCATGGAGGCCGGCCCCAGCGACACCATCCGCTTCCCGCATTCGGGGCCCTACGACGCTCGGCTCGGCTACCGCCAGCTGCCTGAGTTCATCGAGCGTCTGCAGGCGCGCGGCTACGAGGTGACGCAGCAGGCCCGCATGTCGCCGCGGTTGATCGAGCTGCACGAACACGGCCTCTACGGCCCCTACCGCGACAAGAACCAGGCGGGCCTGACGGTGCGCGACTGCCGCGCCCGCATCCTGTCGCAATCGCGCGTCCCCCAACGCGTGTACGAGCGTTTCGAGCAGGTCCCGCCGCTGCTGGTGGACGCGCTGCTCTTCGTCGAGGACCGCCACCTGCTGGACGCGCAGCCGGCCCAGCGCAATCCCGCGGTCGACCCGGAGCGCTTCGCGAAGGCGACGCTGGAGCAGTTGCACCGGGCGGTCGGCGCGCGGCAATCGGCTTCCGGCGGCAGCACCCTGGCCACCCAGATCGAGAAGTACCGCCACTCGCCCCAGGGCCGCACCGTGTCGATCGGCGACAAGCTGCGCCAGATGGCGTCGGCCTCGCTGCGCGCCTACCAGGAAGGCGAGGACACGCAGGCGCGGCGGCGCCAGGTGGTGGTCGACTACCTCGACACCGTGCCGCTGGCCGCGCGGCCGGGATTCGGCGAGGTGCACGGCCTCGGCGACGGCCTGTGGGCCTGGTACGGCCGCGACGTGCGCGAGGTCAACCGGCTGCTGTCCGACAACGCGGAGGGATCCCCGCCGTCCGACGAGGTGCTGCGGCGCCAGGCCGAGGCCTTCAAGCAGGCGCTGTCGCTGATGATCGCGCAGCGCCGGCCCTCGCAGCACCTGCTGGACAACGGCGAGAGCCTGGCCCGGCTCACCGACAGCTACCTGCGGCTGATGGCCGAGGCGGGCGTGATCGCGCCCTCCCTGCGCGATGCGGCGCTGCAAGTCTCCCTGCAGCGGCAGGCCGGGCGGCCCGCGACGCCGCGGCCCGATTTCGTCGAGCGCAAGGGCTTGAACGCCATGCGCGGCGAAGTGTCTGCCCTGCTCGGCGTGCCGCGCGCCTACGACCTCGAGCGGCTCGACCTCGAGGTGGACGGCAGCATGGACAGCGAGGCGCAGGCGATCGCGGCGCGGGCGCTGGCCGCACTGCGCACGCCGGCGGGCGCGAAGGCGGCGGGCCTGTACGGCCATCACCTGCTCGACCCGGGCAACGACCCGCGCCACCTGGTCTACAGCTTCACGCTGTACGAGCGCGGCGCGCTCGCCAACCTGCCGCGCATCCAGGCCGACAACATCGACCAGCCCTTCGACGTGAACCAGGGCGCGCGTCTGGACCTCGGCTCCACCGCCAAGCTGCGTACGCTGGTGAGCTACCTCGAACTCGTCGCCGAGCTGCACGAGCGCTGGGCCGGGCGCGATGCATCCGCCATCGCCGCATGGCCGCCGAGCAAGCGCGATCCGCTGGGCACCTGGGCACGCGACTACCTGCTGCGCAGCCGGGACCACAGCCTTGCTCCGATGCTGGAGGCGGCCATGCAGCGCCGCTACTCGGCGGGCGAGGGCGAAGCCTTCTTCACCGGCGGCGGCCTGCACAGCTTCAGCAATTTCGATCGCACGCGCGGCGGGCCGATGACGGTGCAGGAAGCCTTCAGGCACTCGGTCAACCTGGTGTTCATCCGCGTGATGCGCGACATCGTGCGCCACCGGATGTACGGCGACGAGGCCGCCGGGCGCAGCATGCTGGAAGACCCTTCCGACCCGGGCCGGCGGGAGATGCTGGTGCTCTTCGCCGACCGCGAGGGCTCGGCGTATCTGACGCGCTTCCACCGGAAGTACGCGGGCAAGTCGCCGGCCGAGGCCGAAGCGCTGCTGCTGAAGGGCGTGCGCCCCTCGGCGCCTCGCCTCGCGAGCGTGCTGTTCACCCTCGAGCCCGAGGCCAGCGAGGCGCAGCTCGAGGACCTGCTCACGCAGCGCCTGGGACGCGGGGCCAGTTCGCCGCGCGCGCTGCGCACGATGCACAAGACCTACCCGGGCCTGTCGCTGGCCGATCGCGGCTACGTGGCGCGCGTGCATCCGCTGGAGCTCTGGCTGGTCGGCTACCTGCGGCGCCACCCCGGCGCGACGCTGACCGAGGCACTGGACGCGAGCGTGCAGGTACGGCAGGACGCCTACGCCTGGCTCTTCAGGACGCGCCACAAGAATGCGCAGGATCGGCGCATCCGCGAGTTGATCGAGCGCGACGCCTTCGCCCAGATCCATCGCTCATGGCAGCGCCTGGGCTATCCCTTCGCCTCGCTGACGCCCTCGTACGCCAGCGCGATCGGCGCCTCGGGCGACCGGCCGGCGGCGCTGGCCGAGCTGATGGGCATCCTGGCCAACGACGGCAGGCGGCTGCCGCAACAGCGTGTGAGCGTGCTGCACTTCGCGCGCGACATGCCCTACGAGACGCGGCTGGAGCAGCGCGGCGCGGCATCGCAGCAACTGCTCGCGCCGGAGGTGGCGCAGGCCGCCCGCCGCGCGCTGCTCGACGTGGTGAACAACGGGACCGCACGCCGCCTCAAGGATGCAGTCCGGGATGCGAAGGGGCAGCCCCTCGAGATCGCCGGCAAGACCGGCACCGGCGACCACCGCTTCCAGGTCATCGGACGCGGCGGACGCGTGATCGCCGAGCGCAAGGTCGAACGCACGGCCACCTTCGTCTTCACGCTTGGCGACCGCTACTTCGGCACGCTCGTGGCCTACGTGCGCGAGCCGCACGCGGCGCACTACCGCTTCACCAGTGCGCTGCCGGTGCAGCTGCTGAAGTCGATGGCGCCGCAGCTGCTGCCGGTGCTCCAGCGCGAGGGCTGCGCCGCCGATCGCGGCTGACTGGAGTACCTTCGCCTTCGGCTACGGTGCTATGAGCCTTCGGAACGGCCGTGCGGCTCACTGGAGTACCTTCGCCTTCGGCTACGGTGCTATTCGCCTTGGGAGCGGCCCGGCGGCTCATGACTTGCGCAGGTGCCGCCCCTGGTCGTAGCTGGGCTGGGCCGGCAGGCCGTCGAGGTGCGCCGTGTCGGCCCAGTCGACGATCTCGATCTGCGCAGGCCTCGCGGCGTCGGCGATGCGGATGCGGTTGAAGCCTGCATTGGGAATCGCGCTCTGGCGCGGTCCGTTGAGGCCGAGGCCCTTCACCGTGCGCCAGACCATGTCGAGCACGCCCCCGTGCGTCACCACCATCACGGTCTGCTGCTGGTGCGCGGCCGCGATGCGGCCCAGCGCTTCGATGACGCGTGCATGAAACTCGCGCGGCGACTCGCCCTCGGGCATGCGATGGTCCTCGTTGAACTTGAGCCAGTCTTCCCAGGCGCGCGGGTGCAGGCGCTGGATCTCGTCGGCATTCATGCCTTCGACGATGCCGAAGTTCTGCTCGCGCAGCGCCACCGAGCCGACGATCTCGAGCCCGAGCTGCTGTGCGGCCGGCGCGGCCGTCTGCTGCGCGCGCATGAGGTCGCTGCTGACGAGGTGCTGGACCGATTCGCGCGCGAGTCGCAGACCGAGCCGGCGTGCCTGCTCGTGGCCGGTGTCGTTGAGGGGAACGTCGATGTGGCCCTGGAAGCGCAGCTCGCGATTCCAGTCGGTTTCGCCGTGGCGGATCAGGATGAGTTCGGTGGACATGGAGTGAGGCTATTGTCCTCGCAATACATGTCAGGGCAGCGGCATCGGGGCGGCGGCGCGCTGATCGCGGAGAATCGGCCCATGCCCCGTCTTGTCCTGTTGCCCGGCCTCGCCTGCGACGAGCGCCTCTGGGAAGCCCAGTTGCCCGCCCTGCCCTCCGGCATCGACGTCCGCGTGAGCGACGCCCACATGCGCCACGAGCGCATCGAGGCCATGGCCGCGGCCGTGCTGAGCGAGCATGAGGGCCCGCTGATCCTCTGCGGCGCCTCGATGGGCGGCATGATCGCGATGGAGGCCGCGCGCCAGGCGCCCGAGCGCATCGCGGGCCTCGCGCTGCTGGGCACCAACCCGCGGCCCGAGACGCCCGAGATGTACGAGCTGCGCACCTCGGCGATCGAGCTCTTCGAGCACGGCGAGGCGCGCGACGTGATCCAGTTCAATGCGGGCTTCGCCTTCCATCCCGAACAGGCGGGCGATGCGGCACTGGTGCAGCGCTACGTGGAGCTGGTGCTCGATGCGGGCGCGCAGCAGCTCATCAGGCAGAACCGCGCGCTGATGGAGCGGCCCGACCAGCGTCCGTCGCTCGCGTCGCTGCGCTGCCCGGTGCTCGTGATCTGCGGCGACGGCGATCGCCTGACGCCGCCCGAATGCTCGCAGGAGATCGCAGAACTGGTGCCGCAGGCCGAGCTGGTGTGGATCCAGACCTGCGGCCACATGCTGACCATGGAGAAGCCCGCAGAGGTCAACGCCGCGCTGATGCCGTGGCTGCAGCGGCACCTGCAGTCGCGTTAGCTCAACTGGCCGCCGGTCTCGCGCACATCCTCGCGCACCACGAGCGCCGTGGCCACTGCGATGCGCAGCGCGGCGATCACTGTGTCGAGCGCCATGCTCGGCACCCCGGGAAAGCGCGCCGCCTGCTCGGGCAGGTAGGGAATGTGAATGAACCCGCCGCGCACGCCCGCTGCCACCGGCCGCGTCACGATTCGGTGCATGAGGCCGAAGAAGAGATGGTTGCACACGAAGGTGCCGGCGCTGTTCGACACCGCGGCAGGAATGCCGCTCGCTCGCAGGTCGCGCACCATGGCCTTGATCGGCAGCGTGGAGAAATAAGCCGCCGGCGCGCCAGCGACCACCGGCACGTCGATGGGCTGGCAGCCCGCGTTGTCGCAGATGCGGCCGTCATCGACGTTGATCGCCACGCGCTCCGGCGTGATCTCGCTGCGCCCGCCGGCCTGGCCGATGCCGATGACCAGCTGCGGTTGCAGCTCGTCGATGGCCGCATCGAGCTCGCGCAGCGCGGCGCCGAAGACGCAGGGGATGCGGCGTGCATGCACCGCGGCGCCTTCGCAGCGCCAGCCTTCGAGCGCGCTCACTGCCTCCCATGAGGGATTGAGCGCTTCCTTGTCGAAGGGCTCGAAGCCCGTCAGCAGCACGTTCACGACGAAGCGTGCTCAGGCCGTCGCGGCGACCGTGATGCCTTCGCTCTCGAGGCGCTCGCGGATGCGGCGCGCAAAGGCCAGAGCATGCGCGCCGTCTCCATGCAGGCAGACGGTCTGCGCGTTGACTTTCACCACCGTGCCATCGATCGCGGTCACGCGGTGATCGCGCACCAGCGACAACGTCTGCGCCAGCGACTGCTCTTCGTCCTCGATCAGGGCGCCGGGCCGGCTGCGCGGCACCAGGCTGCCGTCGGGCATGTAGCCGCGGTCGGCGAACACCTCCTCGACCGGCTTCAGGCCCGCGCGTTCGGCGGCGCCGATCATCCCGCTGCCGGCGAGGCCGAAGAAGCGCAGGCCGGGGTCGAAGCGCCGCACGGCCTCGCACAGGGCCTCGGCCAGCGCCGGTTCCTTCACCGCCTGGTTGTAGAGCGCGCCGTGCGGCTTGACATGCGCCAGCGTGCCGCCCTCGGCCTTGACGATGGCGGCGAGCGCGCCGACCTGGTAGAGCACGCCCGCAACGACCTCCTCGGGCGGCAGCTGCATCTCGCTGCGGCCGAAGTTCTCGCGGTCCGGAAAGCTGGGATGCGCGCCGATCGCGACGCCGTTGTCGAGGGCCCAGCGCACGCACTGGCGCATGGTCTTCGCATCGCCCGCATGCCAGCCGCAGGCGATGTTGGCCGAGCTCACGAGCTTGAGCAGCGCCTCGTCGTTGTCGCAGCCTTCGCCGAGGTCGGCGTTGAGGTCAATCCGCATGGTGGCTTTCTCCTTCGGCCGGATTGTGCGCCGGCAGCGGCCAGCCCGCAGCCGCCAGGGATTGCCCGAGCTGCGCGAGGTAGCGCCGCTGCTCGGCCCAGGCCTGCAGGGCGGCCGCGGCATCGACTTCCGCAAGGCGCAGGCGGCCGTTGAGCGGCGCCCGCGCGAGCTTCCAGAGATCGGCGCGGATCACCACGCCGATGCGCGGATAGCCGCCGGTGGTCTGGGCATCGCCCATCAGGATGATCGGCTGCCCCGAGGGCGGCACCTGGATCGTGCCGGGGATCACGGCCGAGGACAGCATGTCGGCATTGCGCTTGCGCTTGAGTTCGGGGCCCTCGAGGCGAATGCCCATGCGATTGCTCTGCGGCGTGAT
The DNA here is from genome assembly GCF_010499245.1 of Variovorax sp. WS11. Classification (GTDB taxonomy): domain Bacteria; phylum Pseudomonadota; class Gammaproteobacteria; order Burkholderiales; family Burkholderiaceae_C; genus Variovorax. The sequence goes on along the minus strand of NZ_JAAGOW010000001.1, from coordinate 3,906,892 downwards.
GCGCCAGGCTGCGCCCCACAGCTGTTCACGCGCGGCGAGCGTGAACTGCTCGAACTCGGGGCCGGGCATGACGCGCAGGACGGCGGCGCCGTCCTTGTCCTGCTCCCAGTCGGGCGCACGCAGGCCGAAGGCACGCCGCGCCAGGCGCACCGCATCGAGGCTCGGCACGCCCAAGGGGAGGCGATCCCCCTTCTTGAGCGCGCGCCCCAGGTGGCCGCCGAAGCCGGCCTTGAGATCGGTGCTGCGCGAGCCGATGACCGGCGGCACGTCGATGCCGCCGGCAACGGCGAGCCAACTGCGCAGGCCCGCCTTCGCGCTCCATTCGTTCGCAGGTCCGAGCCGCAGCACCTGGCCCGGCTGCACCGGAACGCTCCAGCAGGGCCACAGCGGCGCACCATCGAGCCGCGCGCCGAAGTCATCGCCGGTCAGCGCGATGCGGGTGGGTGCCTCGAAGCGGATCTCGCACCCGCCCAGGGTGAGCTCGAGCCCGGCCGCGTTGTCGCAGTTGCCCACCAGCCGATTCGCCAGCGTGAGCCCGAGTGCGTCGAGCGCACCGCCCGGACAGATGCCTTGCTGCCGGTGCCCGTAACGGCCCAGGTCCTGCACGGAAGCCAGCAAGCCGGGACGCAAGACCGTGAGAGCGCCCTCCGCCCTCACAGCTCGGCGCTTTCGACGACGAAGCGCACGCGGTCGCCCGGACGCAGCAGGGTGGGCTCGGCGGCGCGCGGATCGAAGAGCTCGAGCGGCGTGCGGCCGATCAGCTGCCAGCCGCCCGGCGAGACCAGCGGATAGATGCCGGTCTGCGCACCGCCGATGCCGACCGAACGGGCCGGCACCGCGACCCGGGGTTCGGCACGCCGTGGCGTCGCCAGTTCCGGCGGCAGCCCGCCCAGGAAGCCGAAGCCCGGCAGGAAGCCCAGCAGATAGACCACGTACTCGGCCTCGCTGTGGCGCCGCACCACCTCGGCCGGCGCGAGCCCGGTGTGGGCCGCCACCTCGGCCAGGTCGGGGCCGGCCTCGCCGCCATAGGCGACCGGGATGCGGATCTCGCGCCCTTCGATCGCCATGCCCGCGAGCTGCGGCCAGGCCGACAACACCTGCATCTCGAGCTCGGCCGCATCGACCTCTTCGGGATCGAAGAGCAGGCTCAGGTTGTTCATGCCCGGCAGCACCTCGCGCACGCCGCGCCACTGCAGGGCCTCGTTCGTCAGTGCCCAGATCTGCTGCTGCTGCGCCAGCGTCGCGGGCGCCGGCAGCTCGCACAGCAATGCCGCGTCGCCCAAAGCGTGCAGGCGCGGCCCCGGGCTCATTCGCGGCCCAGACTGCGTACCTTGGCCATGAGGCTGTCCTGCACGTTGCGCGAAACGAACTTGTCGACCTCGCCGCCGAGCACTGCGATCTCGCGCACGAAGGTGCTGGAGATGAACTGGTATTTGTCGCTGGGCGTGAGGAACACGGTCTCGACCTCGGGCATCAGCGAGCGGTTCATGCCGGCGAGCTGGAACTCGTAGTCGAAGTCGGTCACGGCGCGAAGGCCGCGCACCATGGCCTTGCCGCCGCGCGCCACGACGAAGTCGCGCAACAGGCCCGAAAAGCTCTCCACCGTGACCTGATCGCTGAAAGGCGCCACCGCCTTGCGCGCCATGTCCATGCGCTCCTGCAGCGTGAACATCGCCTTCTTGTGATGGCCCGCGGCCACCGCCACGATGACCTTCGAGAACAGCTGGGTCGCTCGTCGCACCACGTCTTCGTGGCCGAGCGTCATGGGGTCGAAAGTGCCGGGGTACACCGCGATCACATTGCTGGACATGGTTGCTTCCTCCTGGTGCGGCCTGCTTCGGCCGGATTATGCAGTGCTGTCAGTCGCAAGTATCAAGAGATGTGCATGGACCGCGCCGGCCTTGAGATATCGGAACACGCCGAGCCCGAGGGCGGCCAGTTCCTCGTCGGCCCACCGGCGCGCCGCTTCGAGGTAGACCACCCCCTCGGGCCGTAGCGCGCGCGCCGCGGCGCGCAGGGCGGGCTCGTAGAGGGCCGTGTTCTCGAATGGTGGGTCGAGGAACACGGCATGCAGGCTGCCCGCCGCCGCACGTTCGAGGGCGGTGACGCCATTGCCGCGTTCGATGCGCACCGCGGCCGCCTCCAGCTTTGTCTTCAACGCCTGCAGTTGCGCGACCAGCGCCGCGTCCTGCTCGCACAGCAGCACGGAGGCCGCGCCGCGCGAGGCCGCCTCGAAGCCGAGCGCCCCGGTGCCCGCGAAGGCATCGATGCAGTGCCAGTCCAGCAACTCCCCGCCACTGACCCCCGCCAGACTGGCGAGCCAGTTGAACAGCGTCTCGCGCACGCGGTCGGGCGTGGGGCGCAAGCCGGGCTTGTCGGCCACGGCGAGGCGAGTGCGCTTCCATTGGCCGCCGATGATGCGGACCTCGTTGCGGCGCGCCTCGGCTGGCCTCGGTGCCGCCTTCGCACTGCTGCGCGCCGGTGCCCGCTTATTCATCGTCGCCGCCGAGAACGCCGCCCAGCAGCCCGCCGGCACCGAAGCCGCCCAGCACCGAGCCCTCTTCGCGCGAACCGCCGCGTTGCGGTGCCGCCGCGAACACGCGCGAGGCGAGGCGCGAGAAGGGCAGGCTCTGCAGCCAGACGGTGCCGGGGCCGCCGAGCTTGGCGAAGAACAGGCCCTCGCCGCCGAACAGGGCGGTCTTGATCTTGCCGACGTACTCGATCTCGAAATTGACGTTCGGGGTGAAGGCCACCACGCAGCCGGTGTCCACCATCAGCATCTGGCCCGGCGCCAGCTCGCGCTCGACCACCGTGCCGCCGGCGTGCACGAAGGCCAGGCCGTCGCCGTCGAGCTTCTGCATGATGAAGCCCTCGCCGCCGAAGAAGCCGACCGAGAGCTTGCGCTGGAAGGCGATGCCCAGGCTCACGCCGCGCGCGGCGCAGAGAAACGCATCCTTCTGGCAGATCAGCGTGCCGCCCAGCGCTTTCAGGTCCATCGGCAGGATCTTGCCGGGATAGGGCGCGGCGAAGGCCACGCGGCGCTTGTCCTGCGCGTTGTTGGTGTAGACGGTGGTGAAGAGCGATTCGCCCGTGACCAGCCGCTTGCCCGCGCCCAGCAGCTTGCCGAACAGGCCACCGCCCTGCTGCGCCGAGCCGTCGCCGAACACCGTGTCCATGGCGATGCCGCCGTCCATGAACATCAGGCTGCCGGCCTCGCCGATGGCCGCCTCGCCGGGGTCCAGTTCGACTTCGACGAACTGCATCTCGGCGCCGCGGATCTCGTAGTCCACCACATCCATCGCCATCTTGTCGCTCCTCGTGTTGCGCTGTAAGGCGAGGATGGTAGCCAAGCGGCGATGCGCAGTCTTAGGGCTTGCCGCCGACGACCACCGTCACCATGCGAGCGGGCTGCAGCTTGCGCGCGAAGGCGGCCTTGACGTCCGCCGCCGTGACCGCGTTCATGCGCGCGGTCCAGGTCTCGAGGTAGTCGAGCGGCAGGTCGTTCCACGCGATGTTCGACACGTTGCCGAGCAGCTTGCGATTGCTGTCGAGCAGGAGCGGAAAGCCGCCGATCAGGTTGTCCTTGGCGGCCTTGAGCTCGGCCTCGGTGGGCCCTTCGGCGACGAAGCTGGCGAGCACCTCGCGCGAGACCTTCACCGCCTCGGCCGCCTGGTCGGGCCGGGTCTGGAACCCGATGCGGAAGGAGCCCGCGTGCAGGCCCGGCGAGAAGCTGCTGTAGACGCTGTAGGCCAGGCCGCGCTTCTCGCGCACCTGCTCGGTCAGGCGCGAGACGAAGCCGCCGCCGCCCAGGATGTAGTTGCCGAGGGTGAGGGCGAAATGATCCGGATCGCTACGCGGGTAGCCGGGCTGGCCGATCCAGACATGGGCCTGCGCCGAATCGAAAGGCAGGCGCTCGTCCTTGGGCGCGGTAAGGGGAACGACATCGGGCACCGGCGGCAGCGCGGCGCAGCCGCCCGCCGGTGAAGGCAGGCGCGACAGCAGCGTGTTCGCGATGGTTTCCGCCTGCACGCGCGTGACCGCGCCGACGATGCTGAGCTTGGCGCGGCAAGGCAGGATCAGCTGCTCGTAGCGCTGCCGCATCGCGGCGGTGTCGATGCGCGCCAGGGTGGCCTCGGTCGTATCCTGCCCGTAGGGATGGTCGCCGAACACGTCCTGCGAGAAGGTGCGCGCCGCCAGGGTCGCGGGCTTGGTGTTGGATTCGCGGATCGAGGCGTTGATGCGCTCGCGCTCGCGCTGCCAGACGTCCTCGGGGAAGGCCGGCTCGCCGATCTCGCGCGCCGCGAGCTGCACCGCCTTGTGCAACAGCGTCGGCTCGGACAGCGTGCGCAGCGAGAAGCTCATGCGGTCGGCGCCGGCGCTGGCGTCGAAGTTGGCGCCCAGATCGGCCCAGGCTTCGCCCAACGCGTTCTGGTCCATGGCTGGATCGCTCCCATTCGCGCGGATTCCTTTTTCGACCATGCCGGCCGTCACGCCGGCCAGGCCAGACCGCGCCGGTGGATCGCGCCGGCTGCCGGCGTCGAAATCGATCTGCACGTCGACGATGGGCAAGGCGTCGGTGGAAGCCAGGTAGATCTTGGCGCCGCTGGGCAGCGTCCAGTGCTCGATCGGCACGGCCGCCTGCGCCGCAGCGCCGGCCAGCGCCAGTGCGAGGCACAGCAGGGTTCGGGTGTTCTTGAAGCTCAGCATGGTGGGGCCGCTCCCGGTCTTCAACGCAGGTCGCCCGCAGGCGCCGCGAAGCCGCGCGCGCGGCGTTGGGGGTCGGGCGGCAGCGGCCGCAGGATGGCAGCCGTCAGCTGGTCGTCGCCGAAGTACTTCGCGGCCACCGCCTGCACTTCTTCGGCCGTCACCTTCTGCAGGCGCGCGATGATGCGCGCGCTGGCGTCGAGCGGCAGGCCCTGAATCCAGTGGCTGCCGAGCTCGCGTGCCTGGGCCATCACCGAATCGAGCTTGTAGGTCTCGCTGGCCGTCCATTGGGTCTTGACGCGGGCCAGTTCGGCGGCGCCGATGCCCTCGCGGGCGATCTTCGCCACCTGCTCGCGCAGCGCGGCCTCGACCACCTCCGGCGTCTTGCCGGCGGCAGGCACCCCATCCAGTACGAAAAGCTGCGGGCCGCGGCCGACGAAGCCCGCATACGCGCCGGCCGAGTCGGCCACGCGGCCCGGGCCCTGCGTGAGCGCGCGGTCGAGCCGCGCACCGGGATAGCCGTCGAGCACGGCGGACAGCACCGTGAGCGCATAGACATCGCTCGCGCCGTCGAACTGGTCGGTCGCGGGGATCTGCGGCGAGCGGAATGCCAGCGAGACGTAGGCCTGCTCGGCCGGCGCCTTGAATTCGATGCGCCGGATGCCGCGCTGCGCCGGCTCGATGCGCGGCTTGCGCTCGGGCACGGCACGGGCGGGAATGCGGCCGTAGTACTTCTCGGCCAGGGCGCGCACGCGCTCCACATCGACGTCGCCGGCGATCACCACCGCCGCGTTGGCGGGCACGTACCAGCGCTGGAAGAAGGCACGCGCGTCGGCCGGCGTCATCGCGTCGAGGTCGCTCATCCAGCCGACGATGGGACGGTGGTAGGCCGAGGCGGTGAAGATGGCGGCGTTCTGCTGCTCGCCCAGCAGGGCGCGCGGCTGGTCGTCGGTGCGCAGGCGGCGCTCTTCCTTGACGACTTCGATCTCGCGCTTGAATTCGTCGTCCGGCCACTGGTTGCTGGCGAAGCGGTCGGACTCCAGCACCATCACCTGCTCCAGCTTGTCGGCCGGGATCTGCTGGTAGTAGCCGGTGTAGTCGCGCGTGGTGAAGGCGTTCTCGCGCCCGCCCAGCGCCGCGACGCGGCGCGAGAACTCCCCGGGTTTCAGCGCCTTGCTGCCCTTGAACATCATGTGCTCGAGCACATGCGCCACGCCCGAGGTGCCGTCGACCTCGTCGAAGGAGCCGACCCGCACCCAGAGCATCTGAACCGCCGTCGGCGCGCGCCGGTCGGGCTTGACGATGAGCGTCATGCCGTTGGCGAGGGTGAATTGACGGGCCTGGACCGGCTGGGCGGCCGCAGAAGCGGCGGCGGCGGGAGCGTCCGGCGGAGGTGTCTGGGCCAGAGCGGCTCCGGCCCAGGGCGCCATCAGCACCGAGGCCAGCACCGCACCAGACGCAGCGCGGCGTGGCGAGGGGTGTTTCATAGAATGGGTCGGATTGTAAAAACCCCCCGATGTTCAGTTTCTTCAAGAAAAAGCCGCCAGCCGACAGCGACACACCGGCCGCCGCGCCGGCCGAGACGCCCGTGGAGCCGCCGGCGCCCGCCCGGTCGCTGCTCTCGCCGTCCAGTTGGTTCGGCGGCAAGACGGCCGAAGCGACGCCGCCGCGGCTGCTCCTGCCCTGCGGCGCCGGCAGCCCCCTGTCGATGTCCCTCGTCCCCGCCGCCGAGACGCCGGTGGCGGTGCCGGTGCCACCGTCACCGCCGCCGCCTGCGCCCGTGGAAGTCCCGCCTCCCGAGCGCGGCGGCTGGCTCGGCAAGCTCAAGACAGGCCTGCGCAAGACCGGCAACAGCATCACCGCCGCCTTCGTCAACGCCCAGATCGACGACACCCTCTACGAAGAGCTCGAAGAGGCCCTGCTGATGGCCGACACAGGCGTCAAGGCCACCGAATACCTCCTGGAAGACCTGCGCCGCCGCGTGCGCAGCAACATGGCGACCGAGGCTTCGCAGGTCAAGGTGCTGCTGGCCGACGCCATTGCGGACCTGCTGCGGCCGCTCGAGAAGGAGCTGGTGATCGGCAAGCACACGCCCACCGTGGTCATGGTGGCGGGCGTCAACGGCGCCGGCAAGACCACCTCGATCGGCAAGCTGACCAAGCACTTGTCCAACGAGGGCGCCTCGGTCCTGCTGGCGGCGGCCGACACCTTCCGGGCCGCGGCGCGCGAGCAGCTGCTGGTCTGGGCCGACCGCAACACGGTCGAGATCGTGAGCCAGGAGGGCGGCGACCCGGCGGCCGTGAGCTTCGACGCGGTCAATGCCGGCAAGGCGCGCGGCAAGGATGTGGTGCTGGTCGACACCGCCGGTCGCCTGCCGACTCAGCTGCACCTGATGGACGAACTCAAGAAGATCAAGCGGGTGGTCACGCGCGCCGACGCCACGGCGCCGCACGAGCTGCTGCTGGTCATCGATGGGAACACCGGCCAGAATGCCCTGGCACAGGTCAGGGCCTTCGACGAGGCGCTGGGCCTGACGGGCCTTGTCATCACCAAGCTGGACGGCACGGCCAAAGGCGGCGTGCTCTGCGCGATCGCGCGCGAGCGGCCGATTCCGGTGTATTTCATCGGCGTCGGCGAGAAGCTGGAAGACCTGGAGACCTTCAAGGCGCGGGAATTCGCCCAGGCCCTGATGGGATAGCGCCGGCGCCGGTGCTTCTGGCATCATCTTCATGGGCCGCAGAGCCCGCCAGGAGACAGCCATGCACAGCGCCGCCACGCCCCTGCCGGGCACCGATCGCAAGGTCGACCGCCTGCTCGCCCACTACGGCGAGAGCCACCAGAACCCGACCAACGAGGCGATCCACATGATCGCCATCCCGGCGATCATGCTGAGCATCGTCGGCCTGCTGTATGCCCTGCATCCGTGGGTGGCCTACGCCTTCGTGGCCGCCAGCGGGGTCTATTACCTGATGCTGCGCTCCGCGAGCTTCTTGATCGCGATGGGGGTCTGCATCGTCGTGGCACTGGCTGCCGTGCACGCGATGGGAGACCTTGTGCTCCCGATCTCCGCCACCATCTTCGTGGTGGCCTGGATCTTCCAGTTCGTCGGCCACAAGATCGAGGGCAAGAAACCTTCCTTCTTCGAAGACATCCAGTACCTGTGGGTCGGGCCGCTGTTCGTGCTGTCCAGGCTTTTCCTGCGCCTGGGCATCCGCTGGTAACCGCTGCTTTCCGGGCCGCAGACCCGGCGCCGTCCTATTGCGTGGAAAGGGCGCGGGGATAGGCTGTGCCTATCAACCCTATTGAAACTCCGGGGGAACCCTTAGCTTAGCACTCCGTCCAACCGAGTGCTAATATGCCTCTGAACGAAGGAGTTTGCCCAATGACAGCAATGTCCGGAGCCCCCGCCAACCAGCTCGCCGTCGCCAATCCCTGGTCGATGGTGCCCTCGCTGGGTAACCTGGACGCCTACATTTCCGCAGCCAACCGCCTCCCCCTGCTGACGCAGGAGGAAGAGCAGCGCTACGCGCGCCGGCTGCGCGACACCAATGATCTGGAAGCCGCCGGTGCGCTGGTGCTCTCGCACCTGCGCCTCGTGATCTCGATTTCCCGCCAGTACCTGGGTTACGGGCTGCCGCACGGCGACCTGATCCAGGAAGGCAATGTCGGCCTCATGAAGGCCGTCAAGCGCTTCGACCCCGACCAGGGCGTGCGGCTGGTGAGCTACGCCATGCACTGGATCAAGGCCGAGATCCACGAGTACATCCTGAAGAACTGGCGCATGGTCAAGGTCGCGACGACCAAGGCCCAGCGCAAACTGTTCTTCAACCTGCGCTCGATGAAGCAGGGCTTCAAGGCCGACTCGGCCGACGGCGACACGCACCGCGACACGCTGAGCGCGAACGAGGTCTCCCAGGTGGCGACCCGGCTGAACGTGAAGCCCGAGGAAGTGCTCGAGATGGAAACGCGCATGTCGGGCGGCGACGTGCTGCTCGACCCCAGCCCCTCGGACGACGGCGACGATGGCTTCGGCCCCATCGCCTACCTGGCCGACGCCTCGCAGGAGCCCACCGCGCAGATCGAATCGCGTCAGCGCGATCGCCTGTCGACCGATGGCATCTCCACGGCCCTGGCGACGCTGGACGACCGCAGCCGCCGCATCGTCGAAGAGCGCTGGCTCAAGGTCAACGACGACGGCTCGGGCGGCATGACGCTGCATGAGCTGGCCGCGGTCTATGGCGTGAGCGCCGAGCGCATCCGCCAGATCGAGGTTGCGGCCATGAAGAAGATGAAGAAGGCGCTGGCGGAATTCGCCTGAGCCTCGGTCTCCTCCCCATCGAAGCCCGGCGTCGTCCGGGCTTTTTTCTTTGGGCTCAGCGCTTGTCCAGTGTCCGGAGCGCCCGCCGGACGATGTACGCGGTCTGCGGCACGCCCCTGCCCTCGTCGAGCCAGCGAGCGCAGGTCTGCTCGACCCACTCGGGCTGCGTCCGGCTGGCATCGTTGAGCCAGTTGGCGACCGAGTTCTGAACATAGCGGCTGGGATCGGCCCGCAAGGGTTCCAGCAGCGGCAGGCCCAGCCATGGCTCGGCCTTGAGCCGCTCGATCTGCGCGCACCAGACCCCGCGCGGCCGCGTGAGCTCGCTGGCGAAGCGGCGGATGTTCGGGTCGGCGTCCGCCGCCCAGGGCGCCAGCAGTACCAGGGCCTCGTCGAGCGAGGCGATGATGGCCTCGCGCACCGCCATCCACGCCATCTCGCGCACACCGAAGTGCGCGTCGGCGGCAAAGCGACGCACCGCCTGCAGCTGCGCCGGCAGCGGCAGGCCCGAGAGCGTGACCCATTGCGTGGCCCAGCTGCGCGCCACGTCGCTGGGATGCGTGGCGAGGCGATGCGCCACCGCGTCGCGCTCGACGTGGAGCGCCGTGAGGTCGTAAAGCGCCCGCGCGATATGTCCGTGGCGCTGCATGGGCTTGAAGGCGGACAGCATGGCGAGGGTGTCGACCAGCCGCTCGCTCTCCGGATCGAGACCCAGCTGCCCCGCCACGCTGCGTGCCAGCCGCGGCAGCTCCAGCGCCATGAATTCGTTGAGGTTGACGGTCTCCAGCAGGCCCTCGTTGAGCGCCTCCAGCACTTCCGGGGGTATCAGCGCGATGCGGAAGGCACCCTTGCGCTGCCGCAGATGGTCGACGCTCACGGGAGCCATCGGCGCCGGCGCTTCAGTCGGACTTCAGCAAGGCTCTGAGATCCGACACCATCGCCGGCACGCCGGCGCCGTAGCGGGCGTAGAGCCGAAGCCGGCCTTCGGTGTCGTAGACGAAGCTGGCGGCCGAGTGGTCCATCGAATAGCTGGTCGGCGTCTTGCCCTCGACCTTCTTGTAGTAGGCCTTGTAGTCCTTCGCCAGCGCGGGCAGTTGCTCCGGCGTCGGGATCAGCGCGACGAAGGCCGGGTCGAAGGCGCCCATGTAGGCCTTCATCACGGTGGGCGTGTCGCGCTCCGGATCGACGGTGACGAAGAGCACCTGCAGCTTGTCACCGTCGCTGCCCAGCTGCTGCTTCACCTGCGCCATCTCGGTCATGGTGGTCGGGCAGACGTCGGGGCACTGCGCATAGCCGAAGAACATCACGACGACCTTGCCCTTGAAGTCGGCCAGCGTGCGCTGCCTGCCGTCGGCATCGGCCAGGGTAAAACCCTTGGCATAGTCGGCGCCGGTGATGTCCACGGCATTGAAGCTGGGCTTCCTGTCCGTGCAGGCCGCGAGGCCCGTGCCGGCGACAGCCGCCAGCCCGGTCCAGGCCAGCAGTCGAAGTGCGTGCCGCTTGTTCATGGGTTCATTCATCGCAGGTAGTGGTCGATCAGCAGCGCGGCAAAGAGCACGCTCAGGTGGATCAGCGAGAAGCGAAAGGTCTTGCGCGCCAGCGTATCCGAGTACTTGCGCCACAGCGCGAAGGCATAGCCGGTGAAGCCGATGCTCACGGCCACCGCGACCGCCAGGTAGAGCCAGCCGCTCATGCCGTAGATGAAGGGCATGAGGCAGGCGGCGAAGAGGATGAAGGTGTAGAGCAGCACCTGCAGCCGCGTGAACTCGTTGCCGTGCGTCACCGGCAGCATGGGCAGGCCCGCCTTGCGGTAGTCCTCCACACGATAAAGCGCGAGCGCCCAGAAATGCGGCGGCGTCCACAGGAAGATGATGAGGAAAAGGATCAGCGCCTCGGGCCCGACATCGCCCGTCATCGCGGCCCAGCCCAGCACCGGCGGCATCGCACCGGAGGCGCCGCCGATCACGATGTTCTGCGGCGTCAGCGGCTTGAGGATCACGGTGTAGATCACGGCGTAGCCGACGAAGGTCGCGAAAGTGAGCCACATGGTGAGCGGATTCACCGTAAACCACAGCAGCGCCGAGCCGGCCGCGCACAGTCCCGCCGAGAACAGCAGGGCTTGCCGGTCGCTGAGCTCGCCGCGCGCGGTGGGCCGCCAGGCGGTGCGCTTCATCTTGGCGTCGATGCCCTTCTCGACCAGGCAGTTGAAGGCCGCGGCGGCGCCGGCCACCAGCCAGATGCCGATGCAGGCCACCACGATGCGTTGCAGCGCGGCCAGGCTGGGCAGGCCGGGCACGGCCAGCACCATGCCGATGAGGGCGCAGAACACGATCAGCTGCACCACGCGCGGCTTGGTCAGCGCGTAGAACTGGCGCAGCACGTTGGCGGTGCTGTGGCTGTGGACCGAGGCTGGCGTGGTCATGCAGCCTCCATCCCGCGGCGGCGCTCTTGCGCAGCGGCGGACACGGCGCTTCGCGCGCCCCGGCTTTCGCACAGCGTCCAGGTCAGCACCACCGCGAGCGCCGCGGCGCCGCCGGTATGGAGCACGGCCGCCACCAGCGGCCAGCCCAGCAGCGCATTGCCCAGGCCGGTCGCCAGTTGCAGCAGCGCCAGCCCCGCCAGCCATCGGGCCTGCGGGCGCAACGGTGCGACGCGGCGCAGCTGCCACACGAGCAGGCCGATCGCGACGAAGACTAGGTAAGCCATAAGGCGGTGCACGTAGTGGATGGCCGTCAGCGCCGTGAAGTCGATGGGCGCGCCGCCCGCGCCCTCGCCCAGCGAGCGCCAGATGTGGAAGCCCTGGGCAAAGTTCATCGGCGGCCACCAGCTGCCCTGGCAGGTCGGGAACTGGGTGCAGGCGAGCACCGCGTAGTTGGTGCTGACCCAGCCGCCGAGTGCGATCTGCAAGAGCAGCAAGACCGTCACCACGATCAGCAGCGTGCGCAGCGCCGAAGGGATGGCCGTGGGCAGCCGCTCTGCCGCCGCCTGCCGGTAGCGCACGGCCTGGATGCACAGCAGCGCCAGCAACACGACGGCACCCAGCAGGTGCAGGGTGACGATGGCGGGGTACAGCTTCCAGGTCACGGTCAGCGCACCGAAGGCGCCTTGCAGGCAAACCCACACCAGCGTGGCAGCCGGCCACCAGGCGCTCAGCGGCTTCTCGCGCGCATGTTCCGCATGCCGCTGGTTCCGCCGCGCCACCCAGGTGGACACCGCCAGCACCAGGATCAGGAAGCCGACGCCCGTGGCCAGGTAGCGATGCACCATCTCCACCCAGGCCTTGCTGTGCGTCACCGGGCCGGTGGGCTGCGCGGCCTGCGCCGTCGCGATGTCGTGGCGCGCGCCGATGGGGCTCGCGTTGCCGTAGCAGCCGGGCCAGTCGGGGCAGCCCAGGCCTGAATCCGTCAGGCGCGTGAAGGCGCCGAACAGCGTGAGATCGAAGGTCAGGAACAGCGTGAGCACGGTCAGTACGTGCAGGCGCCGGGCCGCGCCATGGCCGGCGCTGCGGCGCCAGACCCAGAGCAGCGGCCCGAGGGCGAGCAGCACCCCCACCGCCAGCAGCCAGGCGATGGGGGTCAGGTCGTAGAGCGAGTTCGTGTCCATGCCGTGCGGAGTGCCGCTGCTAGCGGCCGGGCTCGTCCCAGGAGGCCGAGGCGCGCAGGAGGCGCTCGAGGTCGCGCTTGGCGCGGGCCGCGCCGGCGGTGTCCATGCGGGCGGGGAAGCGCATCATCCAGTTGCCCATGGGATCGACCACATAGAAGTGCTCCGCCAGTGCATGGCCGGATTCGGGAGCCAGCCATTGCGCCAGCTGCGCCGGCGGCACCCGCAGCACGGTCGCGCCTTGCAGGCCAGTGTTCAGGCGCGCGGGCACAGGCGCCGTGTCGCTCACCAGCCAGACGCGGTCGAGCCGATCCTTCTCGCGGCCCAGGCTCTCGCGCAGCTGGCGCTGCAGGTAGAGCTGCTGCTCGCACAGCGCATCGCAGCCGGCATCGGCCACTGCGACCAGCAGCCACTGGCCCTTGAGCGTGGAGAGGCGCACCGGCGCGCCTTCACGCGTGGCTGCCATCAGCTCGGGCATGGTGCGCTGCGGGTCGATCAGCTCGCCGTAGACGCGCCGCCCCTCGGGCCGGATCACGTAGTAGGTGAAGTACGAGGCAATCACGGGCGCCGCACAGCACAGCATGACCAGGATCATCTTCCAGCGGCCGAGCACGGTGCGCCGGCCCTCGGCACCATCGAGCGCCTGGCGCGGCGAGGGCATCGAATGCACCGTCAGCCCGAGCGGCTCGTCAGCCACGGCGGAGGCGCCGCGCGCTGCGGAAGGGGGCGATGAGTTGAAACCAGACATAAAGGATGACGACGAGGGCGGCGAGCCCGAACCACTGGAACGCATAGCCGTAGTGCTTCTCGATGCCCAGCGCCGGGACCGGCCAGTCGCGCTGCAAGCCCTCGGACGCCGGGCCGGTCTGCAGCAGCGAGACATCGGTCCGCAGGGGCAGCCCGGTCTGGGCGCGGAACGCTTCGAGATCGAGATTCTGCCGGATGGGCGAAGACCCCGGCGCCGCGGCGGGCGGCGGGCTTTCCCTGCCCAGTTCGAGCAGGTGCGCAGGCGGCGGTGCGACCCGGGCGACCAGTTCGACCAGGCCGCCCGGCGTCTCGACCGGGGCGAGCTGCGCGCGGTCGGTGAAATTGCGCTGCACCCAGCCGCGCTGCACCAGCACGGTCTGGTTGCTGCCTTCGATGGCAAAGGGCGTGAGCACGTAGAAGCCGGGCAGCCCATGCATCTGGCGGTTGTCCAGGTAGACCGTGTGCGGCGCCAGCCAGAGCCCGTGCAGCCGCACCGGCCGATGCATGGCGGAAGTCGCCGGGTCGAGCGCGAGGAAGTCATCCTGCTCGAGCGGCGGCAGGGTCTTCTGCGCCTCGATCTCGGCCTGCAGCGCCTCCTTCTGGGCGGCACGCGACAGCTGCCATCGCCCCAGCGAAATCGTCGCTGCGAGCATGACCAGCGCTGCCATGGTGATCAGCCAGAAGCGTCCGCCGCGCACGCGCCGCGCGGCGGGTGCCAAGCCATCGTTCACGCCATGGGCCGGCCGCTGCGGCCGATAATCGGAGTCATGAAATACCTTGTCGCCCTGGCCTTCATCGGCATCCTGGCGAGCCTCGGTGTCGCGCTGTTCTTCATGCTGAGGGATGGGCGCGAGGGCCGCGCCAAGAGCGGCGGGATGGCGCGCGCTCTCACCGTTCGGATCGGGCTCTCGGTGCTTTTGTTCCTGTGCCTGCTGCTGGCCTGGAAGCTCGGCTACATCCAGCCGGGCGGACTGCCCGTCGGCAAGTAGGTCGTGCTCGTTCCACAGACGCCATGAAAAAAGCGCCTTACGGCGCTTTTTCTTTGTGCCGTCGTGCAAGCTCAAAGCCAGTAGACCAGGAAGTACAGGCCGAGCCACACCACGTCGACGAAGTGCCAGTACCAGGCCGCGCCCTCGAAGCCGAAGTGGCGCTCCGGCGTGAAATGGCCGCTGCGCAGGCGCAGGGTGATGAACAGCAGCATCAACATGCCGATGAACACGTGCAGGCCGTGGAAACCGGTCAGCATGAAGAAGGTGGAGCCGTAGGCGCCGGAGCTGAGCTTGAGGTTCAGGTCGGTGTAGAGGTGGTAGTACTCGTAGCCCTGCACGCTGAGGAAGGTCAAGCCCAGCGCCACGGTGAGCCACATGAAGCGGATCGCCTGGGCGCGGTGGTTGGCGCGCAGCGCGTGGTGGGCGATGGTCAGCGTGACGCCCGAACTCAACAGCAGCGCGGTGTTGATGGTCGGCAGCCAGAAGGGTCCGACGGTCTGGAAGGGCTCGACGATGTCGGCCGGGGAACCGGTCACGCCGGCCGCGACGGTCGGCCACACGGCCTTGAAGTCGGGCCACAGCAGGGCGTTGTCCAGACTGCCGAGCGCGGGCAGCGCGTGGGTGCGGGCCCACCACAGCGCGGTGAAGAACGCACCGAAGAACATCACCTCGGAGAAGATGAACCAGCTCATGCTCCAACGGAAGGAGAGGTCCACCTTGTGGCCGTACTGGCCGCTCTCGCTCTCGCCGATGGCGCGGCGGAACCAGACGAAGAGCGTGGCCAGCCACCACACCATGCCCACCAGCAGCGACCAGGCGCCCCACTGGTGGCCGTTGATCCATTGGGCAGCGCCGAAGATCACGAAGAGCAGGCCGATCGACGCCATGACCGGGTACGGCGATGGCGAGGGCACGAAGTAGTAGGGCGTGGTGCCGTGGGTGCTTGAACTCATATCAGGTCCTGGTTCTCTTCTCTCGATTCAAATCTGTGGGGCACTTGTCTCTGTCAGGGCGCGACGACGAACTTCACCAGCAGGATCAGGCCGACCACGAAGAGCACGGCGGCGACCAGCCCCACGGCCACGACGTGCAGCGGCGTGAGCTTGGCGATGTCTTCCTGGTAGTCGCTGTTCTTGCGCACGCCGAAGAAGCCCCAGGCCACCGCCTTGACGGTACGCCACAGGGAGCCTTTCTTGGGCGGCGTCTCGGCCATGATCATGAGCGCGGCTCCGCGGCAGGCGCGGGCGTGGCGGTGTTGGCGGCCACGGGCGCCGGTGGCGTCTTGCCGCCGACCTCGAAGAAGGTGTACGACAGCGTGATCGTCTTGACGTCCTTGGAGATCTTCGGATCGATCACGAAGGCGACCGGCCACTGCTTCTTCTCGCCCGCATCGAGCGTGTACTGGTTGAAGCAGAAGCACTCGAGCTTGTTGAAGTACGGCGCGGCCTGCTGCGGCGCGTAGCTCGGGATGGCTTGCGCGGCCATGCGGCGGTTCTGCACGTTCTGGAACTCGTACATCACCGTGTTGAGCTGGCCCGGATGGACCTGCATCGAGCGCTGCGCAGGCTTGAAGTCCCAGAGGCCGCGCACGTTGGCGTCGAACTCGACCGTGATGGTGCGGCTGGTGTCGACCTGCGTGTTGTCGGGCAGCCGGACGTTCTTGCCGCCGCTGGCGCCGCCCGGCACCTCGAGCTCTGAAAGCGCCAGGATGTTGATGCCGGTCATCTCGCAGATGGCGCGGTACAGCGGCACCAGCGCATAGCCGAAGGCGAACATGCCGGCCGCGACCACGGCCAGCTTGCCCACCATGCGGACGTTCTCGCGCCGGATGCGTTGACCGATGCCCATGTTCGCTTCGCCCCGTGCGCGGACTCAGTGTCCGATCCAGACCATTCGGACGACGAAGCCGATGAAGAACAGCACCGCGATGGAGGCCAGCGTGAGCCCCATGCGTCGGTTGTTCCTCTTCTGTTCAGGCGTCATCGCGTGCATCCTCTCAGCCGATCACTTTGGTGGCGGTGGCGTCCAGCTTGGGCGGGGTCTCGAAGGTGTGGAAGGGCGCCGGCGACGGCACTTCCCACTCCAGGCCCTCGGCCGCTTCCCAGGGCTTCTGCGAAGCCTTCTCGCCCTTGCCCATCATCGTGGGCAGCACGATGAAGAAGAAGAAGTAGACCTGTGCCAGACCGAAGGCGAAGGCGCCGACCGAGGCCAGGGCGTTGAAATCGGCGAACTGCATCGGGTAGTCGGCATAGCGGCGCGGCATGCCGGCCAGGCCCAGGAAGTGCATCGGGAAGAAGGTGATGTTGAAGGAGATCAGCGACCACCAGAAGTGGATCTTGCCGCGCGCCTCGTTGTACATCACGCCGGTCCACTTGGGCGCCCAGTAGTAGTAGCCCGCGAACATGGCGTAGAGCGAGCCGGCCACCAGCACGTAGTGGAAGTGTGCGACGACGTAGTAGGTGTCCTGCAGCTGCGTGTCGATCGGCGCGATCGCCAGGATCAGGCCGGTGAAGCCGCCCATGGTGAACACGAAGATGAAGCCCACCGCGAAGAGCATCGGGGTCTCGAAGGTCATCGAGCCCTGCCACATGGTGGCGATCCAGTTGAAGATTTTCACCGCCGTCGGCACTGCGATCAGCATGGTCGCGTACATGAAGAAGAGCTGGCCGGTCAACGGCATGCCGGTGGTGAACATGTGGTGTGCCCACACGATGAAGGACAGGATCGCGATCGAGGAGGTCGCATACACCATCGAGGCGTAGCCGAACAGGCGCTTGCGCGAGAAGGCCGGCACGATCTGGCTGATGATGCCGAAGGCCGGCAGGATCATGATGTAGACCTCGGGGTGGCCGAAGAACCAGAAGATGTGCTGGTACATCACCGGGTCGCCGCCGCCGGCGGGGCTGAAGAAGCTGGTGCCGAAGTGGCGGTCGGTCAGCGTCATCGTGATGGCGCCGGCAAGCACGGGCATCACGGCGATCAGCAGGTAGGCGGTGATGAGCCAGGTCCAGCAGAACATCGGCATCTTCATCAGCGTCATGCCGGGGGCGCGCATGTTGAGGATGGTGACGATGATGTTGATCGAGCCCATGATGGACGAGGCGCCCATGATGTGCATCGCGAAGATGCCGGCGTCCATCGAGGGGCCCATCTGCAGCGTCAGCGGCGCGTAGAGCGTCCAGCCGGCCGCGGGCGCGCCGCCCGGCATGAAGAAGGAGCCCACCAGCATCAGGGCCGCGGGGATCAGCAGCCAGAAGCTGAAGTTGTTCATCCGCGCGAAGGCCATGTCGGAGGCGCCGATCTGCATCGGAATCATCCAGTTCGCGAAGCCCACGAAGGCCGGCATGATCGCGCCGAACACCATGATCAGGCCGTGCATGGTGGTGAACTGGTTGAACAGTTCCGGGTTCACGACTTGCAGGCCGGGCTGGAACAGCTCGGCACGAATCAGCAGCGCGAGGATGCCGCCCACCATCAGCATGGTGAAGGAGAACAGCAAATACAGCGTGCCGATGTCCTTATGGTTGGTGGCGAACACCCAGCGGCGCCAGCCGGTCGGCGCGCCGTGGTGGTGATCGTCGTGGGCATGGTCGCCGTGGCCGGGGGCGTGGCCGTGGGGATCGATGACTGCGCTCATTGTGTTATTCCTTGCAAACTCTTCGTCGTGGCGTCGTGGGGCAGCGTCGGCTTACTTGCCGCGCTGCGCCAGCACCTCGGCCGGCTGCACCAGCTGGCCCGTCTTGTTCGACCAGCTGTTCTTGGTGAAGCTCACCACGGCCGCGATGTCGGTGTCGCTCAGCTGCTTCCAGGCGGGCATGGCGCCGTTGTTCGCGCCGTTGAGCACGATGTGGATCTGCTTGTTGTGGTCGGCGTCCACCACGATCGCCGAGCCGTCCAGCGGCTTGATCGGGCCCGCGCCCTTGCCGTTGGCCTGGTGGCAGGCCGCGCAGTTGGCCGCATAGACCTTCTCGCCGCGTGCCAGGATATCGGGCAGGGTCCAGACCTTGGTCGGGTCGTCCTGCTTGGCCGCCGCCTCCTTGCGCTTGGCATCGACCCAGGCGGTGTAGTCGCCCTTGGAAACCACCTTGACGTGGATCGGCATGTAGGCGTGCTCCTTGCCGCAGAGCTCCTGGCACTGGCCGTAGTAGTCGCCCACCTTCTCGGCGCGGAACCATGTGTCGCGCACGAAGCCGGGAATGGCGTCCTGCTTGACGCCCAGCTGCGGCACGGCGAAGGCGTGGATCACGTCGTTGGCGGTGGTGATGATGCGGACCTTGGTGTCGACCGGCACCACCATCGGGTTGTCGACCTTCAGAAGGTAGTCGTCCGGCACATCGCCCTTGGCGCCGGCGTCCGACAAGGCGCGGTGCGAGCTGTCCAGCGTGGAGATGAAGGCCAGGCCCTCGCCCTCGCCCTTGATGTAGTCGTAGCCCCACTTCCACTGGTAGCCGGTGGTCTTGATCGTGAGGTCGGCGTTGGTGGTGTCCTTCTGGGCCACCAGCACCTTGGTGGCCGGCAGTGCCATCAGGATCACGATGATGAAGGGCACGATGGTCCAGAGGACTTCGACCACCACCGATTCATGGAAGTTGGCCGCCTTGTGGCCCACCGACTTGCGGTGCTTCCAGATCGAATAGAACATCACCGCAAAGACGGCGATGAAGATCACCGTGCACAGGACCAGCATCACGGTGTGCAGGAAGTGCTGCTCTTCCGCGATCTTGGTGACGCCCACGGGCAGGTTCAGCTGGCGCACCGACGGGCCGCCGGCCAGATCGTTGACTGCATGCGCCGCGCCGCCCCACATCGCGCCGGCCGCCAGCAGCAGATTCGCCGGCCATTTCTTGTTGCACCAATTGCTCTTCATCGTGTTCACTTCTTCAATTTTCAAGTAACCCACCGGTCCCCACGGTGCCGCAGCGCGCCGCGCCTTCAGGCGCCGCGCAATGCCATGCGAATCTCGCGCGCCAGCGCCGCGCGCAGCTCCGGACGCACATAGCGCCCCACCCTGACCGAACGACCCTGTCCCGAGACCTCGATCAGCGACCGGTCGCTGAGCTGCGGCTCGACCCGCACCTGGTGCGGCAAGAATTCAGTGCGCTCGTAGTGCCCGCCGTTTTCGAGCTCGACCACCAGCCGGCCACCCTGCAGCGCGATACGCTCGCCGTCGGCGGCGTGGCGCGCATACAGCAGGAAGGCGAAGCCGACGGCGCCCAGCTCGAGCCAGGCGAAGGGCAACACCAGCAGCGCGCCATGCAGCCAGAAGACGGTTCCGATGCCCAGCGAGATCACGCACAAGGATGCGTAGAGCCAGCCGAGCTGGCTCGGCGTGACCGAGCAGTTGCGCTTCAGGAACCAGTGGATGTTCTGGCCTGAAACGGTGGCAAAACGAAACACGGAATTCGACACGGGCGAGCGAGTTCAGCAAATCGGTGCGTCGATCGCCGTCAAACCCATGTCCGACAGGCCTCGATCACGGGACAATACCCGGAGTTCACGCAACGGCGGATTGTAGCGGGTGATCCGAACGGCTCTGCGGCCCTCGCCTCGGGCTCAGCCACCCGGTCGCCCGCCGCGCTGGAGCATCGAACGCATTTCGCGCAGCGAGACTGCGCTTTCGGCCGCCAGGGCCACGCGCGGCGCCGGCTTGAAGGCATGGCCGTAGATGATCTCGAAGGTCAGCGCGATCCGCCCCGCCCCTTCCGCGGACAGCGCCACGTCGGGCAGCGCGCGGCGCAGGTTGCGGTGCCAGGTCCGGCCGCGCAGCGCGGGAAAGCGCGCCCGATGGAGGTTGCGCCCCAACGTGCGCAGCTCGGCCAACGCGGCCTCGGCACTGGGCCAGGTGAGCACGATGCGCTCCATGTCCATCACCGGCTCCGCGAAGCCGGCATGCACCAGCATGTCGCCCCAGTCGTGCATGTCGGTGAACTCGTGGCTGGCCGGCGGCCAGCCCTGGCGCTCGTGCAGCACGCGCAGCTCGCGCACCGTGTCGGGGCCGAAGCAGGAGAACATCAGGAAGCCGTCGGTCGCCACCAGCCGGTGCCAGCGCGCGATCAGGGCCTGCGGGTCGGCCGCCATGTGCAGCGCCATGTTGGCCCACAGCAGGTCCACGCCCTCCTCGGGCGGCGCATCGAAGCTCGGGCGCGCGCCTTGCCAGCGCCGAGCGCTCCACCAGGGCGCGGCGAGCGCCTCGCGGGTGGGCGCGAGCAGCGCCGGTTCCGGCTCGATCACGAAGGCCGCGGCGTCGCGGTAACGGCGCGCGAGCAGCGCATGCGCCTCCATGCCGCCGCGCAGGGGAGACCAGTCGGCCCAATGGCTCGGCTGGGTCTTGATCCACTGCAGCCGGTCTTCCATGCGCCGGCCGATCTCCTCGTGCAGCCAGGGTGCGCTGCCCTCGGGCACGAGGCGGCTCCACCGCGCGGCGGCCGCCGCATCGATGGTCGGCGGTCGCTGGGGGGGATCGGTGGCCATGGGGCGCTCAGTATATTGAGGCATGTCCAACCCCTGGCGCGGGCGCCCTTCTCTGCTCTCTTCCCTGCTCGAACGCGTGCCGAGCCAGTGCGCCGTGTGCCGGGCCTGGCCCTCGCGGCCGGTGTGCGACGCCTGCGTGACGCGCTTCGCGCCGCCCGCAGCACGCTGCCTCGGCTGTGCCCTGCCGGTGCCGCAGGGGGTGCCCCGCTGCGGCGAGTGCCTCGCCCATCCGCCGCCGCTGGACGCCTGCCTGGCGGCCTGTGCCTATGCCTGGCCCTGGCCGGATTGCATCGCGCAGTTCAAGTTCCAGGGCCGCGCGGGCTGGGCCGCACCGCTGGCGACCCTGCTGCGCAGCGCCCCCTGGGTCGAGCCGGCCCTGGAGCAGGCCGACCTGGTGCTGCCGATGCCGCTGGCCCCGGGCCGGCTGCGCGAGCGCGGCTTCAACCAGGCGCACGAGCTGGCGCGCCGGCTCGCTCCACAGAAGACCGATGCCCGGCTGCTGCTGCGCACCCGGGAGACCCCGGCGCAAAGCGGCCTTGCGCGCACCGAGCGGCTGCGCAACCTGCAGGGCGCCTTCGCGCTGGAGCCGCTGCGCGCCGAGGCGGTGCGCGGGCGGCGCATCGTGCTGGTGGACGACGTGATGACCAGCGGCGCCTCGCTGTTCTCGGCGGCGCAGGTGGTGCGCACCGGCGGGGCCGCGCACATCACCGCGCTCGTGCTGGCGCGGACCGATCCGCCCGCATGAAGACAATCGGGCCCATGTTCCACATCGTCCTGGTCGAACCCGAAATCCCGCCCAACACCGGCAACGTGATCCGGCTGGCTGCCAACACCGGCTGCACCCTGCACCTGGTGGAGCCGCTGGGCTTCTCGATGGACGACCGGCTGCTGCGGCGCGCCGGCCTCGACTATCACGAGTACGCCGAGGTCCGGCGCCACGCAGGCTGGGAAACACTGCTGGCCGCCGAGGAGCCGTCGCCCGAACGCCTGTTCGCGCTCACCACACGAGGCACGCGCACCGTCCACGAGGTCGATTTCCGTCCCGGCGACTGGCTGGTCTTCGGTTCGGAAACGCGCGGCCTGGCGCCGGAACTGCGCGAACGCTTCCCGCCGCCGCAGCGCCTGCGCCTGCCGATGCGCGAAGGCCAGCGCAGCCTGAACCTGTCGAACGCAGTGGCGGTGACGGTGTTCGAGGCGTGGCGGCAGAACGGCTTCGCCTGAGGCGTTCTGCCGCCGCTCAGGATGCGGCGCCCGGCAAGGGACTGTCCAGAAAATCCAGGAAGGCCCGCGTGCGCGCCGGCATCAGTTTGCGGCTGGGGAGCGCCGCGCAGATCGTGAAGCGCCCGGCGACCCACTCGGGCAGCAGCCGCACCAGCTCGCCGCGGGCCAACTGGGCTGCCACCAGCGCGCTCGCGAGCGCGGCAATCCCGGCGCCCTCCAGCGCTGCCTGGCAGAGCAGCTCGAAGCTGGCCGACTGCAGCGCCACCGGCATCTCGACCTCGACCGCCGATGCCGCCCCCTGGCGCGGCTGGAGACGCAGGCGGCGCACGCCGGGAAAGCGCAGGCAGGCATGGTCCGCCAGCGCCTCGGGCCGGCCCGGCATGCCGGCACGGCGCAGGTAGGCGGGCGAAGCACACAGGATGGTCTCGGTACGGGCCAGCGGCCGCACCGCCAGGTTCAGGTCGCAGCCGTCTTCCAGCAGCAGCAGGCCCAGGTCGAAGGCGGCCACCAGCTGCTGCGGCAGCGGATCGGTCGCGATGTCCAGCGCCAGCCGGGGATGCAGCGCGCGCCACGGCGCGATGCGCGGTGCGAGCACATGGGCCGCGAGCGCCGGCGCCGACACGATGCGCAGCGTGCCCTGCAGCTCGCGCGTGCCGGCGGCCGCCACGGCCTCGGCCTCGTCGATGCCCTGCAGGATGGCGCGCAGGCTCCCCAGGTAGGCACGCCCCGCCTCGGTGAGGCGGATGCTGCGCGTGCTGCGCTGCATCAGCCGCGCGCCCAGGTGCGCCTCCAGGTCGCCCACCAGCCGGGTGACGGCCGCCGGCGACAGCGCCAGCGCCCGCGCGGCCGCCGCGAAGCCGCCCTCGTCGATCACGCGCTGGAAGACGCGCATGGAAAGCAATCGGTCCATGCCGCCCCTACGCGCCGGGCGGCCCGGTGGATTCGTCAGCGGTAGCGGCGCACCACCGATTCGGCCACGCAGGCCGGCTTGGGCGCGCCCTCGAGCTCGATGGTGGTTTCCCAGACCATCTGGACGCCCTCGCCCTCGATCGGTTCGCAGCTCAGCAGCTTCATGCGGCCGCGCAGCCGGCCGCCCACCGGCACCGGCGTCATGAAGCGCACGCGGTTGAGCCCATAGTTCACGCCCATGCGTGACTCGACCACCTCGAAGGCCGTCTCGTAGAAGCGCGGCAGCAGCGACAGGGTCAGGAAGCCATGCGCGATCGGCCCGCCGAAGGGCCCGGCCTTGGCGCGCTCCACGTCCACGTGGATCCACTGGTGGTCGCCGGTGGCCTCGGCGAACTGGTTGACCTGCTCCTGCGTGACGGTGGTCCAGTCGCTCACCGCGACTTCCTGGCCGACGCAGGCGGCGAGATCCTGAAGGGTCTGGAATGTCTTCTTCATGCTTTCACTGTATCGGGCCGCAAGCGCCGCGGCTGTAGCTGCCGCGACAAGGCGGCTGCGGGTAAACCTCAGTCAGGCTTCGAGCCACTGCTGGATCGGCTGCCACTGCTCGAGGTCGCGCTGCACCCGGCCCGGCGCGATGTCGAAGAGCGTCAGCCCCCGCGCGGCCAGCTGCACGTAGTTCTGCGTGTCGCGCAGCTCGCCCAGCACCGGCACGCCCAGCCCGGCGACGAACTCGCGCAGGCGCTCGGCCGCCAGTGTGCGGCCGTCGACGCGCATGCCGACGACGCCGACCTGTGTCTTGCCGAGATGGCGGTTGGCCAGCAGCTTGTCGAGGAAGTCGCGCGTGGCGTAGATGTCGAAGATGCTGGGCTGCAGCGGCACCAGCACCTTGTCGGCCAGCGGCACCACCTCCTTGAGGCGCGAGCCGTGCAGGCCGGCCGGCGTGTCGATCACCGCATGGGTGGTGCCGCGCGGGGGCCGCACCACGTTGCCGTCTTCCGAGGCCTCCCAGGTCCTGATCTCGCGCGCGGCCGGCGTGCGCAGCCCGAGCCACAGGCGCGAGGACTGCTGCCGGTCGATGTCGCCCAGCATCACCGCATGGCCACGGCTCGCGAAATAGCCCGCAATGTTGGTCGCGAGCGTGGATTTGCCGACCCCACCCTTGGGATTGGCGACCAGGACCACCGGCATGACAGGCTCCTTCCAGGCTGAAGAGACAAGGCGCCATGGTAGCCACGCCCGCCGGCCGTCCGAGTTGCGCTATGTTCGCGGACCATGACAACGACAACCACCGGCCCCGGCAGTTCCGCAGGGGGGATCTACCTGCTCGCCGCCCATCCCCATTGGCGCGATTCGCGCATCAACTGGCAGCTGCTGCAGGCCGCACGCGGCCTGCCCGGCGTCGAGGTCAACGACCTCTATGCCAGCTACCCGGACTTCGCGATCGACGTGCAGGCCGAGCAGGCCCGCCTGGCACGCGCCGAGCTGCTGGTGCTGCTGCACCCGATCCAGTGGTATTCGATGCCCGCGCTGCAGAAGCTCTGGCTCGACGAGGTGCTGAGCTACGGCTGGGCCTACGGCGGCGGCACGGCGCTGCAGGGCAAGGACTGCTGGCTGGTCGCCACCACCGGCGGGCCCGAGCGCAGCTACCACCCGCAAAGCTACAACCGCTACTTCTTCGACGCCTTCCTGCCGCCCTACGAGCAGACCGCCGCCCTGTGCGGCATGCGCTTTCTGCCGCCGCTGCTCTTGCACGGCGCGCGCAGCGCCAGCCCCGAGATGCTGGCGGCGCACGTCGAGGTCTTCAGCCAGCGCCTCTCGAGCTACCCCGACTGGCCCGAGATGGAGGACATCGCCGAGTGTGTCGCCTGCGAGGTGCCGGCCACCGACCGGCCGCACGAAGCCGAGGAGGCCTGATGGAACACGCACCGGCCTGGCTCGTCAATTCCCTCATCTACCTGGGCGCCGCCGTGCTGGTGGTGCCGCTGTCGAAGGCGCTCGGCCTGGGCTCGATCATCGGCTACCTCGCGGCCGGCATCGTCATCGGCCCCTGGGGCCTGGGCCTGGTGACCAACGTCGTGGACATCCTGCACTTCGCCGAGTTCGGCGTGGTGCTGATGCTGTTCCTGGTCGGCCTCGAGCTGGAGCCCAAGCGCCTGTGGAGCCTGCGCCGGCCGATCTTCGGTTGGGGCTCGGCCCAGGTCCTGGGCTGCGCGGTCGTGCTCTTCCTGGCCGGCTGGGCCGGCGGCGCGAGCTGGCGCGTGGCCCTGGTCGCGGCGCTGGGCCTGGCGCTGTCCTCCACCGCCATCGCGCTGCAGGTGCTGGGCGAGCGCAACCTGCTGCCGACGCCGAGCGGGCAGGCCGGCTTCTCGATCCTGCTGTTCCAGGACGTGGCAGCGATCCCGATCCTCGCGCTGCTGCCCCTGCTGGCCGTCGGTTCCGATACGGGGCCCGCCCTCACCGGCGCCGACCGGGCGCTCGAGGGTCTGAAGATCGTCGCGGTGGTCGGCGGCATCGTGCTGGGCGGCCGCCTGGTGCTGCGTCCCCTGCTGCGCTGGATCGCACGCAGCGACACGCCCGAGATCTTCACCGCCGCCTCCCTGCTGCTGGTGGTGGCGATCGCCGCGCTGATGCAGTTCGTCGGCCTGTCGATGGCGCTGGGCGCCTTCCTCGCCGGCGTGCTGCTGGCCGAGAGCGAGTACCGGCGCGAACTGGAGACCGACATCGAGCCCTTCAAGGGCCTGCTGCTGGGCCTGTTCTTCATCGCGGTCGGGATGAGCATCGACTTCGGCGTGCTGCTGGCCAGCCCGGGGCTGATGGCGCTGGTCGTGCTCGGCTTCATGCTGTTGAAGGCGGTGGTGATCTTCACGCTGGCGAAGCTGATGGGCCTGCCCTACCAGCAGCGGCCGGTGTTCACGCTGCTGCTGGCGCAGGGCGGCGAGTTCGCCTTCGTCGTCTTCCAGGCGGCCGGGCCGCAGGTGCTGCCGGCCGGCGTGGCCTCTTTCCTGATCGGCGCGGTGGCGCTGTCGATGCTCTTGTCGCCGCTGCTGCTGGTGGCGCTCGACAAGTGGGTGCTGCCGCGTTACAGCGCCGGCCAGCCGGTCACGATGGAGGAAATCTCCGAGCAGCAGGACGCCAAGGTGCTGATCTGCGGCTTCGGCCGCTACGGCCAGATCCTCGGGCGCATGCTCAGCGCCCAAGGCCTGAAACTGACCGTGCTGGACCACGACCCCGACACCATCGAGAACCTGCGCGAGTTCGGCTTCCGGGTCTTCTACGGCGACGCCACGCGGCTGGACCTGCTGCGCACCGCCGGCGCCGGCACTGCCAAGGTGCTGGTGGTGGCGGTCGACGACGTGGAGCAGTCGCTCGCCATCGTGGACATGGCGCGCGAGCATTTCCCGAACGCGCGCATCATCGCCCGCGCACGCAACGTGGGGCATCTCTACCAGCTGCTGGACCGCAAGGTGGAATTCATCGAGCGCGAGCTCTTCGAGTCCTCGCTGCGCAGCGCCCGCTCGGTGCTGGAGGGCCTGGGCTGGCCGGCTTACGAGGCGCGCGAGGCCGCGATGCGCTTCCGCCGCCGCAACATCGAGCTCATGCACGAGCTCTATCCGCACTACAAGGACCGCGCCAAGCTGATCGCGGTCTCGAAGGAAGGCCGTCAGCAGTTCCAGGACCAGATCGCACGCGAGCGCGACGAGCGCAAGCGGCGCTCGGGGCAGGACTGGAATCTGGCGGCGGAAGAGGAGGAGCCCGTTCCGTGAAGGGCCGTCCGCCGCCGGTATCGGCTCAGGCGTCCAGCTTCAGCAGCCGGACCGCATTGCCCTTCAAGATGCCCGGCATCACCTCGGGCTTGAAGCCGGCCTCCTCGAAGTCCTTCATCCAGCGGTCCGGCGTGATCAGCGGGTAGTCGCTGCCGAACAGGATGCGGTCCTTCAGCAGCGTGTTGGCGTACTGCACCAGCTGCTTCGGGAAGTACTTCGGGCTCCAGCCCGACAGGTCGATCCAGACATTGGGCTTGTGCGTGGCCACGCTCAGCGCCTCGTCTTGCCAGGGGAAGCTGGGGTGCGCCATCACGATCTGCATGTCGGGGAAGTCGATCGCCACGTCGTCCAGGTGCATCGGGTTGCTGTATTCCAGCCTGAGGCCGCCGCCGCAGCGCATGCCCGAGCCGATGCCGCTGTGGCCGGTGTGGAAGACGGCCGGCAGACCATGCTCGGCGATCACCTCGTAGATCGGCCAGGCCATCTTGTCGTAGGGGTGGTAGCCCTGCACCGTCGGATGGAACTTGAAGCCCTTGACGCCGTGCTCCTCGATCAGCCGCCTCGCCTCGCGCGCCCCCATCTTCCCCTTGTGAGGATCGATGCTGGCGAAGGCGATCATGATGTCGCTGTTCTTCTGCGCCGCCTCGGCGATCTCCTCGTTCGGGATGCGGCGCCGGCCCAGGTTCGACTCCGCGTCGACCATGAACATCACCAGCCCGATCTTGCGTTCGCGGTAGTAGTCGATGCTTTCCTGGATCGTCGGGCGCCGGCTCGACCTGAAATACTTGTCGGCCGCGCGGTCGTACTCCTCGCCGTAGTTGTCGAAGGGATTCCAGCAGCTCACTTCGGCGTGCGTGTGGGTGTCGATCGCGATCAGGTTGCGGTGGTCCATGGGGCTTGTCTCCAGGCTGCTAGCGACTAAGGGTAAGTCCGGGTGCCGAGCCCGTAGTCTCGGCTTGAATTAGTTATTTTCCATAACCATAATCGATCCTAACCGGGAGCGCAACCATGACCACCACCACAGACCTTCAACTCGAAATCCGCGACGAGATCGCCATCATCCGCCTGACGCGCGCCGCCAAGCGCAATGCACTGTCGGATTCCCTCATCCTCGCCCTGCGCGACACCTTCCAGAACCTGCCTTCCACCGTGCGCGCGGCGGTCATCGACGGCGAGGGCCCGCATTTCTGCGCCGGCCTCGATCTCTCCGAGCTGAAGGAGCGCGATGCCGGCCAGGGCCTGCAGCACTCGCGCCTCTGGCACGCGGCGCTCGATGTCATCCAAAGCGGCCCGGTGCCGGTGATCGCGGCACTGCACGGCGCGGTGGTGGGCGGCGGGCTGGAGCTGGCGAGCGCCTGCCACATCCGCGTGGCCGACAGCACCACCTTCTACGCACTGCCCGAGGGCTCGCGCGGCATCTTCGTCGGCGGCGGCGGCTCGGTGCGGATCCCCAAGCTGATCGGCACCGCGCGCATGATGGACATGATGATGACCGGCCGCGTCTACGACGCCGAGGCCGGCGAGCGCGCCGGCTTCGCGCAGTACCTGGTGGCCGAGGGCCGCTCTTTCGAAAAGGCGCTCGAGCTCGCGCAGAAGGTGGCCGGCAATGCGCCCCTGACCAATTACGCGCTGATGCATGCGCTGCCGCGCATCAGCGAGCAGCCGGCCGATCATGGCTTCTTCACCGAAGCGCTGATCTCCGGCATCGTCCAGGCCGCACCCGAGGCCAAGGAACGCGTGCGCGCCTTCCTCGAAGGCCGCGCCAACAAGGTGACAAAGGAATGAACACCCCGGTCCGCTATCGCCCCCTCGCCTTCGGCGTGACGCGGGCCGTCCTGCGCGAAGGCGCGCCCGGCACGCGTTACCTGCGGGCCGAAGCCCAGCTCGCGCCCTATGCCGAGCGCATGACCGACCGCCTGTGCCACTGGGCCGAGGCCGCGCCCGATCGCACCTTCATCGCCCGCCGCGAGCGCCTGCCCGGCGGCGGCACGGGCGACTGGATTCGCGTGAGCTACGCCGAGGCGCACCGGCAGGCCCGCAGCATCGGCCAGGCCCTGCTCGAGCGCGGCCTGGGCCCCGAGCGCCCGGTCGCGATCCTCAGCGAGAACGGCATCGAGCATGCGCTCATGGCCCTGGGCTGCCTCTACGCCGGCGTGCCCTACTGCCCGGTCTCGCCGCCCTATTCGCTGGTGAGCCAGGACTTCGACAAGCTGCGCCATGTGCTGGATACGCTGACCCCCGGCCTGGTGTTCGCCGCCGACGCCCAGCGCTTCGAGCGCGCCATCAGTGCCACCGTGCCCGCCGACATCGAGCTGGTGCTCGGCGAGGGCGAGATCGAGGGCCGCCCCGCCACGAGCCTCGCGCAGCTGGCCGCCACCCCGGCGACCCCCGCCATCGACGCCGCGATGCAGGCCACCGGCCCCGACACCATCACCAAGTTCCTCTTCACCTCGGGCTCGACCAAGCTGCCCAAGGCGGTGATCAACACGCACCGCATGTGGTGCGCCAACCAGCAGCAGTTGCGCCAGTCGATCCCGGCCCTGGGCGAGGAGCCGCCGGTGCTGGTCGACTGGCTGCCCTGGAACCACACCTTCGGCGGCAACCACAACGTGGGCATCGTGCTGGACAACGGCGGCACGCTCTACATCGACGACGGCAAGCCCACCTCTGCCGGCATGGCCGAGACGCTGCGCAACCTGCGCGAGATCGCGCCCACCATCTACTTCAACGTGCCGACCGGCTTCGAGGCCATCGCGCACGCCATGGAAAGCGACGCAGTGCTGCGCCGCAACCTGTTGTCGCGCGTGAAGATGTTCTTCTACTCGGGCGCCGCCCTCGCGCAGCCGGTGTGGGACAGCCTGCACCGCACGCAGGAGGCCGAAGTCGGCGAGCGCATCGTGATGGGCACCGGCCTGGGGATGACCGAATCGGGCCCCTTCGCGCTCTACGTCACCGGCCCCGAAGTCAAGTCGGGCGACCTGGGCCTGCCGGCGGCCGGCATCGAGATCAAGCTGATCGACACCGACGGCAAGACCGAGGTGCGTTACCGCGGCCCCAACATCACGCCGGGCTACTGGCGCGCACCCGAGGCCACGGCCGAAGCCTTCGACGAGGAAGGCTTCTTCTGCACCGGCGACGCGGTGAACTGGATTGACGAAAACAACATCCACCGCGGGCTGCGCTTCGACGGCCGCATCGCGGAAGACTTCAAGCTCGCCACCGGCACCTTCGTGAGCGTGGGCCCGCTGCGCGCGAAGATCATCGCGGCTGGCGCGCCCTACGTGCAGGACGCGGTGCTGACCGGGATCAACCTCAAGGAGGTCGGCGCGCTGATCTTCCCGACGCAGAAGGTCCGGGAACTGGCCGGCCTCGCTGCCGATGCCGGCATGCGCGAGGTCGTCGAGAGCGCACCGGTGCAAGCCCACTTCCAGCGCGTGCTGGACGAGCTTGCCAAGTCCGCCACCGGGAGCGCCAACCGCATCGCGCGCCTGCACCTGGAGCACGAGCCGCCCTCGATCGATCGGGGCGAAGTCACCGACAAGGGCTCCATCAACCAGCGCTCCGTGCTCAAGCACCGCGCCGATACCGTGGAGGCTTTCCACGCCGGCAGCCTGCCGTTCACGCTCAAACCCCAAGGAGACAAGCCATGAAGATCGAAGGACAAGCCGCGCTGGTCACCGGCGGCGCATCGGGCCTGGGCGAGGCGACCGCGCGCGAGCTCGCGCGCCTGGGTGCCAAGGTGGCGGTGCTGGACGTGAACGCCGCGCTGGCCGAGAAGGTCGCAGCCGATATCGGCGGCATCGCGTGCGCTTGCGACATCACCAACACCGACAGCGTGAACGCCGCGCTGGACAAAGCCGCCGCCGCGCACGGCCCAGCCCGCATCCTGATGAACGTCGCTGGCATCGGCAGCGCCAAGCGCATCGTCGGCAAGGATGGCAACCCGGCGCCGCTGGAAGACTTCGTGCGCGTGGTCAACGTCAACCTGATCGGTGCCTACAACATCAGCCGCCTCTACGCGGCGCAGTGCGCGAAGCTCGACCCGCTGGAAGGCGGCGAGCGCGGCGCGATGATGTTCACCGCCTCGGTCGCGGCCTTCGACGGCCAGGTCGGCCAGCAGGCCTACAGCGCCTCCAAGGGCGGGCTGGTGGGCATGACGCTGCCGATGGCGCGCGACCTCGCGCAACACGGCATTCGCGTCTGCACCATCGCGCCGGGCCTGTTCGCCACGCCCCTGCTGAAGGAGCTGCCCGAACCCGTGCAGCAGTCGCTGGCCGCCTCGATCCCCTTCCCGCCGCGCCTGGGCAAGCCCTCGGAGTTCGCCGAGCTGGCCTGCCACTTCGTGACCAACGGCCACTTGAACGGCGAGGTGATCCGCCTCGACGGCGCCTTGCGCATGGCGCCGCGCTGAAGACGGGACATCCAAACATCCGGACACAGGGGACGCGAAGGTTTTGCGTCCTCGGCACCCGCATTCCGAATTCATCAAGGAGACATCGCCATGCAACACCGTCGCCACTTCCTGCATACCCTGGGCAGCGCCGCCGTCCTCGGCGGCCTGTCGCCCCTCTCGGCCCTGGCGCAGGGGCTGGACCAGGTCAAGATCATGTACGGCTTTCCGGCGGGCAGCGCCGGCGACAGCGTGGCCCGCCGCGTGGCCGAGAAGCTGGGCGGCACGGCCTACAGCAAGAACCCCGGCTTCGTCGAGAACAAGCCCGGCGCGGGCGGCCGCATCGCGGTCGAGACGCTGAAGAACTCGCCGGCCGATGGCTCGGTGCTCACGCTGGCCCCGGTGTCGGCGCTGGCGGTCTATCCCTACATCTATCCCAAGCTCGCCTACAAGCCCGAGGACGTCGCCCCGGTGTCCATCGGCGCGATCATGTTCCACGGCCTGGCGGTGGGGCCGGCGGTGCCGGCCGAGGTGAAGACGCTCAAGGACTTCCTCGCCTGGGCCAAGGCCAACCCGGCGCAGGCCAGCTACGGCTCGCCCGGTGCGGGCTCGATGCCGCACCTGCTGGGCGCGCTGCTCGGCCTGCGTGCGGGCGTGGAGCTCAAGCACGTGCCCTACCGCGGCACCGTGCCCAGCATCACCGACCTGGTGGGCGGCCAGATCGCCGCGGCCATGAACCCCAGCGGCGACTACCTGCAGTACATGAAGACCGGCCGCGTGCGCGTGCTGGCCACCTCCGGGCGCAAGCGCTCGCCCTATCTGCCCGATGTGCCCACCTTCACCGAACTCGGCTACCCGGACGTGACCTCGGAAGAGTGGTTCGGCTTCTACGCCCCCGCCAAGACGCCGACCGCCACCATCGCGTCCGCCAACGCCGCGATCACCGCCGCGCTGAAGGACAAGTCGGTGATCGACGCCCTGGCCCTGGTCGGCCTGGTGGCGAACGGCAGCACGCCGCAGGAAATGGCGGCTGACCAGAAGGCGGAGTACGAGCGCTGGGGACCGCTGGTCAAGCAAATCGGCTTCACCGCAGAGTCATGATCACCGGCGGCGCTCTCGTAGGCACGCTGCGCCTGGGCATGCTGGGCTTGGCCGCGGCGCTGGTGGCCTGCACCTCCTCCGGCCCCGGCGCGCGTATACCGCAGTTGTCGGCGGCACAGCCGGGCCCCTTGCTGTCCTGCACCGAGCTCGCCGCCAAGGCCGCCCGGCCGGACACGGTCTACACCAGCGCGGTGGAAGTCGCCGCCGGCCCCGTCACCATCGGAACCTCCAGCGTGCCCGCGCCGGCGCATTGCCTGGTGCAGGGCCGCATGAACGAGCGCGTGAGCGCGGTGGACGGCCAGCGCTATGCCATCGGCTTCGAGATGCGCCTGCCGCGCGCCTGGAACGGCCGCTTCTTCTACCAGGCCAATGGCGGGCTGGACGGCGCGGTGGTGCCGGCCATGGGCGGCATCGGCGGCGGCGGACCCGCGAGCACCGCCTTGCAGATGGGCTTCGCCGTCATCAGCTCCGACGCCGGCCACGCGGGCTCGATGGGCCCGCGCTTCGGCCTCGATCCGCAGGCGCGGCAGGACTACGGCTACAACGCCGTCGCCCAGCTCACGCCCACGGCCAAGAACCTGATCGCGCAGGCCTACGGCCGCGGCCCGGACCGCTCCTACATCGGCGGCTGCTCCAACGGCGGCCGGCATGCGATGGTGGCGGCCGCCCGCTCGGCGCCGCAGTACGACGGCGTCCTCGCCGGCAATCCCGGCTTCCAGTTGCCGAAGGCGGCGGTGGCGCAGCTCTACGGCGCACAGCAGTACGCCAAGGTGGCGAGCGCTTCGACGAGCGCCGGCCAGCCCGATCTGCAGAGCGCCTTCACGCCCGCGGAGCTGCAGCTGGTGGCCCGCCGCGTGCTCGCGCGCTGCGATGCGCTCGACGGGCTGGCCGATGGCATCGTCTCCGACGTGAAGGCCTGCCAGGCCCGCTTTCGCATCGACACCGACGTGCCCACCTGCACCGGCGCGCGCGACGGCAGCTGCCTCGCCCCGGCGCAGAAGAGCGCGCTGGCCAACGTCTTCGCCGGTGCGCGCAACAGCGGCGGCAAGCCGATCTACAGCAGCTTTCCCTTCGACGCCGGCATCTCGGGCGCCAACTGGCGCGAATGGAAATTCGCGAGCCCGCCGACACGCGACGCGGGTGCGGTGGCCTTCATCTTCAGCACGCCGCCGCTGGCCGAGCGGCCGGCCGGCCTGTCCTTCGCGCTGGGCTTCGACATGGACCGCGATGCGCCCCTGATCGAGGCCGCCAGCGGCGTCTACCGCGAGTCGGCGATGGCCTTCATGGCTCCCCCGGAGGCGACGAAGCTGGACCCGCTGCGCCAGCGCGGCGCGAAGATGATCGTCTACCACGGCACCAGCGACCCGGTGTTCTCCTCCGACGACACGGCCGCCTGGTACGAGCGCCTGCAGGCCACCCACGGCGGCGATGCCCCTTCGTTCGCGCGCTACTTCCCGGTGCCGGGCATGAACCATTGCGCGGGCGGCCCCGCCACCGACCAGTTCGACATGCTGAGCGCCCTGGTGGACTGGGTCGAGCAGGGCCGGGCGCCACAGTCCGTCACCGCCAGCGCGCGCGGCCCGGGCGCCGCCGTGGTCAATGCCGAGGTACCGGCCGACTGGTCGCCGCGCCGCACCCGCCCGCTGTGCCCCTACCCGCGTGTCGCGACCTACACCGGCGGCGATCCCGAGGCCGCTTCCAGCTTCGCCTGCCGATGAACTACCAGCCCCGTCCCGACGATCAGCGCTTCCTGCTCGACACCGTGCTCGGCGCCACGCCGCGCCTGCGCGCGCTCGGCCCCTTCGCCGAATTCGACGATGCCTTGCAGGCCCAGGTGCTGGACGAGGCCGGCAAGTTCGTGGCCGAGGTGATCGCCCCGCTGAACCGCACGGGCGACGAGACGGGCTGCCGCTTCGCCAACGGCGAGGTGCACACGCCGCCCGGCTTCCGCGAGGCCTACGCGGGCCTGGTCGAAGGCGGCTGGCTCGCGCTCTCCGCGGCGCCGGAAGACGGGGGGCAGGGCCTGCCGGCCGTCCTCGAGGCCATCCTCTTCGAATGGCTCAGCGCCGCCAACCACGGCCTCACGATGGCGCCCGGCCTGCTGCATGGCGCTTATGAATGCATCAAGCACCACGGCAGCGAGGCGCTCAAGGCTGGCTACCTGCCGAAGATCGCGAGCGGCGAGTGGCTGGCCACCATGTGCCTGACTGAAGCCCATGCCGGCAGCGACCTGGGCCAGGTTCGCACGCGTGCCCTGCCGCAGCCGGATGGCAGCTTCCGGGTCAGCGGCGGCAAGATCTTCATCTCCGGCGGCGAACACGACCTGACGCCCAACATCGTGCACCTGGTGCTGTGCCGGCTGCCCGACGCGCCGGCCGGGCCCAAGGGCCTGTCGCTGCTCCTCGTGCCCAAGCTGCTGCCGGACGGCGCTCACAACGCGGTGCACTGCGAGCGCATCGAGGAAAAGATGGGTTTGCACGGCAGCCCCACCTGCGCGATGCGCTTCGACGGTGCCATCGGCTGGCTGGTCGGCGAGGCGAACCGCGGCTTGGCCGCGATGTTCGTGATGATGAATGCGGCGCGCCTGCATGTGGCGCTGCAGGGCATCGGCCTGCTGGACGCGGCCTGGCAGAAGGCCGACGCCTACGCCCGCGAACGCCGCCAGATGCGCGCACCCGGCCCGGTGCCGGCCAGCCGCGGCGCCGAGGCCGCCGACCTGATCTCCGAGCACCCGGCGGTGCGGCGCATCCTCGAGACCCAGCGCGCCTGGATCGACGGCGCCCGCCTGCTGGCCTACCGCACCGCGCTGCAGCTGGACATCGCGCGCCACGATGCCGACCCCGCGCGCCGCGAGCGCGCCGAGCGGGCGTGCGCGCTCGTCACGCCGGTGCTGAAGGCCGCCTGCACGCAGCAGGCCTTCGATGGCGCCAGCGCCTGCCTGCAGGTCTTCGGCGGCCACGGCTACGTGCGCGAATGGGGCATCGAGCAGGTGCTGCGCGACGCCCGTGTGACCATGATCTACGAGGGCACCAACGAAATCCAGGCCATCGACCTGGTCGTGCGCAAGCTGCTGCCCGACGGCGGCGCCGGCATGGCGAGCCTGCTGATCGAGCTGCGCGACGAGCTCGATGCCTCCCGCGAGTTCGACGCCGAGGTGCAGCGCCGCTTCGCGCAGCTGCGTTACCTCGGCACCACGATCGCCCTGGCGGCGCAGCGCGATCCCGCGCTCGCACACGAGGTGGCCGACGACTACCTGAGGGTGGTGGCGATCGCCCTGCTGGCCTGGGCCTGGGCGCGCATCGGCAACGCCGCGCCGGAGACCTCGCGCTGGACGGCGCCTGCGGCGGCCTTTCGCCGCTTCGTGCTGCCGGAGTTCGAGATGCGGCTGGGCATGGTCAAGCGCGCCTGCGAGGCTGTCATGTCGCCCGGCGCCGCAGCGTAGGGGGCACGCCCCTACGCCGGCCGCGCAAACGCAGTTACCCTCGGAGCCATGCCAGCCCCGCGCAAGAAAGCCGCCGTCCCCTCCGTCTCCGTCCCGCCGTCGCGTCCCGACCGGCTCGACACCCGCGTCCTCGAAGCCCTGGTGGGCTACAACGCCCGGCGCGCCTGGCTGGCGGTGAGCACGGTGTTCGCGGAGCGCATGGCGGTCTACGGGCTCAAGCAGGTGGACTTTTCCGTGCTCTCGCTGCTAGCGCACAACCCCGGCGCAACCTCGCGCCAGCTCTGCGCCACCCTGGACATCCTGCCGCCCAACCTGGTCAGCCTGATCTCCGCGATGGACAGCCGCGGCCTGATCGAACGGCGCCCCCATCCCTACGACGGCCGCGCCATCGGCCTGTACCTGACGCCGGCCGGCGAATCGCTGGTACACGAGGCCGAGCGAACCGTGGTCGAGCTGGAAGCAGAGGCCAGCGCCAAGCTCACGGCGCGCGAGCGCGAGACGCTGATCCGGCTGCTGCAGAAGATCTACCACTGACCGGAATGCGCGCCCGGCGGCAAGCCGGGGCGAGCAGATTGGAAGGCAGGTCGTCAGGAAAAGACTCGCCAGGGCGAGCGCGATCGCAGAGTCCATCGCCGTCAGGTGAATTCGTGCGACGGCCTCACCAGAATTTCCACCAGGGCGCGGAAGCGGAGGAACGCGCCGGAGGCAGCGGCTGCAGGCCGGTGTCGCGAATGCGGCGGCGCTGCTCGGCCTCGAGGGCCTGCGCCATGCGATGCGCCAGCTGGTCGCCCTGCATGGCGCGGATGCGCCACTCGGCAGCCAAGCTTTGCAGCTCGGAATCCTCGAGCTTGGCGGGCGTCGTCATCGATTCGGACATGCGTGAAATTTTGCACACGCGACGAGGACGCGGCAATCGTAGATCTTTGCATTACACGGCGAATTAGGCCTATGTCAAAAGCTGTGGCGCCCACTTGTCATGGCATGAATCCGTCCCAGCTGAGCTTGAGTCCGGTCAGGAGCATGCCGAGGTACACGAAGCGGTAGAACCAGACTGCATCGATGCGGCGCGCGATGCGGATACCGACCCAAACGCCCAGCGGCGCGATCGGCAGCAGCACCAGCGAGGTCGCCATGTTGCGCCAGTCGAGCAGGCCGAGCCAGGCGTAGGGAAGCCACTTGCTCAGGTTCACCACGAAGAAGAAATAGGCGAGCGTCGCGGTGTAGGCCACCGGCGTGAGGCGCAGCGGGATCACATAGGCATTGACCGGCGGGCCGCCCGCATGCGCGATGAAGCTGGTGAAGCCGCCGATGGTCGTCAAAACGGCACCGGTGGTTTTAGAAGGCGGCGGCGCGTCCGCCCGAGGCGGGAAAAGCAGCCGCTGCGCCAGGAACAGCAGCGTGAAGACGCCGACGATGCCCGCCACCGTGTGCGCGGGCAGCGCCCGGAACAGCACTGTGCCGACCACCGTGCCCACCAAGCCGAAGGGAATCAGGAAATACAGCAGCGATCGATCGAAGTCGCGGCGGAAGGCGGCGAGGCCCAGCAGGTCCATCAGGAGCAACACCGGCATCAGGATCGCCGCCGCTTGCGGCACGGTGACCGCCAGCGCCAGCATGGGCACCGCCAGCGAGCCGAAGCCGGCGCCGAAGCCGCTCTTGCTGACGCCGAGCATGAGCACGGCAGGAACCGCGACCGCATAGAAATGCCAGTCGCTGATGATGGGAAGAGCCATGGGATGCGGAAAGGACGAGCCCGCCGCCAGGAGCGGGCCACCGAGCGTAGCAGGAAGCGGCGTCGCGATGCCCGCTCCGGAGCCCCTCGGCGGCGGGGTCTGCGCGAACGCGGAGCCGCCGGCGCAGCGTTCAGACCGGCGCCACCTGCACCGTCGTCGCGCGGGCGCCTTGCCCGATCGCGAAGCGCACCGGCAGGAAGCGCTCGATCACCGCGCAGTTGGTGCGCGTGTGTTCCGTCAGCTCGCTGCAGCTGAACGCGGCGGCCTGCCCGTTCTGCCACGTCGCCAGGGCCAGCAGCAGCGCCAGCTGGTCCGCCAGGTGCGGCCCGGTCGCCGCCTCGCTCTTCTGGAAGGCGCGCACTTCTTTCACGAGCCGGTGCGCCACCTGCTCGGCGGACAGCGCCTTCTCGCCGAAGCTCGTGAAGACCTCCGTGACATGCTCGTAGGCCAGCGTCGCCATCAGCGCATTGCCCGGCCCCTCGTTCTGCCGCGTGCCGCCGCTGCGCAGTTGCTCGCCGGACCAGCCCATCGCGCTGCCGAGCGCGTCGAGTTCGCGCGCCGCGACATGCCGCGGCAGGCCGGGCGCGAGGCACTCGGCATGCGCGTGCTGCAGCGCGCCGCGTGCGCCCAGGTCGAAGGGCTTCAGCCCGCCGGCCGCGGGCACGAGCATCGCGTCCACCGCGCCGCCGCCGGCCGGGTAGAAGCCGCAGCGATGCAGCGTCAGCTGCAGATCGGCTCCCATGCGGCGCACCAGCGGCGCATAGGCGCGCTCCAGGAAGTGGAAGGGCGGCGCCATGGGGTTGTGCGTGCCGCCGGCTAGCGCGATGCGGCTCGGTCCATCGGCCAGCAGCAGCGCGGGCAGCACGGTCTGCAGCACCAGCATGCAGCTGCCCGCGCTGGCCACGGCGAAGCGGTAGTCGCCTGCGCGCACCGGGCCGGGCACGAAGCGCAAGGACTGCGAGCCCAGCTCCGCGCCTTCGACCCGTGCGCCGCTGACCTCTGCCGCCGCGTTCACGCAGGCCAGGTGCTGGCGCATCAGGCCCGGCTTGGGCCGGCGTGCACGGATGTTGTCGATGGCCAGGACCTGGCCGGTCGCCATGGCCAGCGCGAGACCGGTGCGCAGAATCTGGCCGCCGCCTTCGCCTTGCGAGCCGTCGAGTTCGATCATCTTTTCTTCTGTCTTCATCTTCTTGTCGTTCGAATGCAGATCAGGTCGCCTGCCTGCCCAGCGCCTTGGCGGCAGCATAGGCCGCGGCACGTTCCCGCTGTTCGCGAAGCGCACGACGGCAGGCACGGCAGCGCACCGCCGTGCTGTCGATATGGCCGTGGGCCACCTCGTACCACCACTTCTGCTGCTTGGCCGTCCAGACCTCCTCGATGCCGCAGTCGCGGCAGGTGAAGGCCAGGTCGACATAGAAGGCGGGCAAGAGCCCGTAGGTGTTGTTGTGGCGTGCGAGCACCTCCTGGTCGCCCAGCTCCATGCCGGCAGGCCGCGCACCGGCGGCGAGATGCCGCACATCCTGCCCGCGCAGCTGCGCCGCCAGCTTCCCGGCACGGTCGAGGCGCCTCTCCTTGATCTCGGCGCGCCGCTGCTTGTTGCTTTTCATGATCGTCCTGCCGGGCGCAGGCCCCTGCCCTCGTCCTATCCTTTCACACACACCACCTGCTTGAGCGTGTACACCACCTCCACCAGGTCCTTCTGCGCCTCCATCACCGCGTCGATGTCCTTGTAGGCCATCGGGATCTCATCGATCACGTCGGCGTCCTTGCGGCATTCCACGCCCTGGGTCGCGGCGATCTGGTCGGCCACGGTGTAGAGCTTCTTCGCCTTGGTGCGGCTCATCTTGCGGCCGGCGCCGTGGCTGCAGCTCATGAAGCTCTCCGGGTTGCCCTTGCCGCGCACGATGTAGCTCTTGGCGCCCATGCTGCCGGGAATGATCCCCAGCTCGCCGGCCTTCGCGCTCACCGCGCCCTTGCGGGTCACGAGCACCTCCTGGCCGAAGTGCGTCTCGCGCTGCACGTAGTTGTGGTGGCAGTTCACCGCTTCCACGTGCGCCTCGAAGGCCTTGCCGATCACCTTGCGCGCGGCCGCGACCACGCGCTGCATCATCACCTCGCGGTTGGCGCGCGCGAACTTCTGGGCCCAGCCCACGGCGCGCACGTAGTCGCCGAAGTACCTGGCCCCTTCCTCGAAGTACGCGAGATCCTGGTCGGGCAGGTTGCGCTGGTGCTGTTCGGCGTCCTTCTTCGCGAGCTCGATGAAGTGGGTGCCGATGGCATTGCCCACGCCGCGCGAACCCGAATGCAGCATGAACCACACCGAACCCGCTTCGTCCAGGCAGACCTCGATGAAATGGTTGCCCGTGCCCAGCGTACCCAGGTGCTTGTGGTTGTTGGTGTTCTTCAGGCGCGGGTAGTCCCCGCAGATGGCCTCGAACTCGTCGACCAGATGGGCCCAGGCGGCATCGGTCTCGTCGGGTGGGGTCTCCCACGAACCCTTGTCGCGGCCCATGCGCTTGGGGTTGCTGCCGTGCGGCACGGCCTTCTCGATCGCGGAGCGCAGCGGGCCCAGGTTGTCGGGCAGGTCGTTGGCGTGCAGCGTTGTCTTGCACGCCATCATTCCGCAGCCGATGTCCACGCCCACCGCGGCCGGGATGATGGCCTTGAAGGTCGGGATCACCGAGCCCACGGTCGCGCCGATGCCGTAGTGCACGTCGGGCATGGCCGCGATGTGCTTGAACACGATGGGCAGGCGCGCGGCGTTCTCGAGCTGTCGCTGTGCCTCGTCCTCGACCGGCACGCCGCGGGTCCACATCTTCACCGGCACGCCGTTCTCGACGGGATGCACTTCGTAGTTCTTTTCTTGCATGACTTTTCCTGCGTTCGGGAGGGTGCCGATTGCACCCTCCCCGACTCGCGCCACAACGGCGCTTGCCGTCCTGTTTGCGAAGAGTGTGCCAAGTCGGCACGACGGACCTCAGACCGGATCAAGTCCTTGATGGCCAAGGTCTTTTTGCCTGGCCGGCACCGAAGTCCTCTGCGCATGGGCCCTCGTTCACTAGAATATTAGCTAACTATTTATCCAGATGAAATCCATCGTCGTCATCGGCTTCCTCGGCACACAGCTCGACGCCGGCCAGGCCGCGGGCCGTTGGGAGAAGTGGCGCCCCACCGTGTCGCTCGCGCAGCACGAGGACATGGCAGTCGCGCGCCTGGAGCTGCTCTACACACCGCGGCACCAGGCACTGGCCGAGCGGGTCCAGGCCGACATCGCCACCGTCTCGTCCGAGACCACGGTCCGGCTCGTCCCGCTCGAACTCGAGGACCCGTGGGATTTCGGCGAGGTCTACACCGGCTTGTACGACTGGGCCCGCGCCTACCCCTTCGACACCGAGCGCGAGCAGTACTGGGCGCACATCACCACCGGCACCCATGTCGCGCAGATCTGCATGTTCCTGCTGGCGGAATCGCGCGTGATCCCCGGCGTGCTGGTCCAGACCTCGCCGCCCAAACGGCAGCGCGAGGGCGACCCCGGCAAGTACGTGCTGATCGACCTCGACCTCTCGCGCTACGACGCGATGGCGCGCCGATTCGACGCCGAGCAGCGCGATGCTGTCGCCTTCCTGAAGAGCGGCATCGCCACGCGCAATGCGCGCTTCAACGCGCTCATCGACGAGATCGAGCGCGTGGCCGTGCGCTCGCGCGCGCCGATCCTGCTCGCCGGCCCCACGGGCGCGGGCAAGTCCTTCCTGGCGCGGCGCATGTTCGAGCTCAAGCAGTCGCGCCACCAGACCACGGGCCCCTTCGTCGAGGTGAACTGCGCCACGCTGCGCGGCGACGGCGCGGCCTCCACGCTCTTCGGCCACAAGAAGGGCGCGTTCACCGGCGCCGCGGGCGACCGCGCAGGCCTGCTGCGCACCGCTCACCAAGGCGTGCTGTTCCTCGACGAGATCGGTGAACTCGGCCTCGACGAGCAGGCCATGCTGCTCAAGGCCATCGAAGAGAAGCGCTTCTTCCCGGTGGGCGCCGACAAGGAGGTGGCGAGCGACTTCCAGCTCATCGCCGGCACCAACCGCGACCTGCGCAGCGACGTGGCCGAGGGGCGCTTTCGCGAAGACCTCTTCGCGCGCATCAACCTCTGGACCTACGACCTGCCCGGCCTCGCGCAGCGCCCCGAGGACATCGAGCCCAACATCGACCACCTGCTGGCCCTGCACGCGGCCGAGAACCACCGCGTCGCGCGCTTCAACGCCGAGGCGCGCGCCGCCTACCTGCGCTTCGCGCGCAACCCCGAGGCGCACTGGAGCGGCAATTTCCGCGACCTCTCGGCCAGCGTGACGCGGCTGGCGACGCTGGCCGACGGCGGGCGCATCACGACCGCGCTGGTCGATGCCGAGATCGCGCGGCTGCGCTGGCTCTGGAAGCGCGGCACGCCCGCCGGCGGGCCTGAGGCGGTCGAGCTCGGCAGCCTGCTCAGCCCCGAACGCGAGGCCGAGCTGGATCTCTTCGACCGCCTGCAGCTCGAGGCGGTGCTGCGCGTTTGCCGCGGCGCGCGCACGCTCTCGGACGCCGGCCGCCAGCTGTTCCAGGCCTCGCGCGCGCAGCGCTCGGTGGTCAATGACGCCGACCGCCTGCGCAAGTACCTGGCCAAGTACGGGCTCCAATGGAGCCAGTTGTCACCCCCTTGAGGCCTGCCATGCAGCATTTCGACGCCGACGCCACCCGATCCGCCCTGGATTTCGCCCGCCTGATCCCCGCCCTGCGCGCAGCCTTCGCGGGCGAAGCCACGGTCCCGCCGCGCCACGTGCACGCGGTCGAGGCGGGCAGCGACCGCGGCACGGTGCTGATCATGCCGGCCTGGAGCGAGGCGGGCTTTCTCGGCATCAAGACCATCAACATCTTTCCCGGCAACGGCACACGCGGGCTGCCGGGGCTGCACGCGACCTACATGCTCTACGACGCGCACACCGGCGTGCCGCTGGCGATGATGGACGGCAACGAGATCACGGCGCACCGGACGGCGGCGGCCTCGGCGCTCGGGGCGTCCTTTCTTGCGCGAAGGGATGCACGGCGCCTGCTCGTGCTGGGCACCGGCCGCGTCGCACGGCTGCTGCCGGCCGCGCATGCGGGCGCGCGTGCGATCGACGAGGTGTGGATCTGGAATCACCGCCCCGAAGGTGCGGAGGCCCTGGCGGCGCAGTGGCGCGGCGAAGGCTGGAACGCGCGTGCCGCGACCGACCTGGAGGCCGCCGTGCGCAGCGCCGACATCGTGAGCTGCGCGACGCTCGCCACCTCGCCGCTGGTCAAGGGCGAGTGGCTCGCGCCGGGGTCACACCTGGACCTGATCGGCAGTTTCACGCCGCAGATGCGCGAGGCGGACCCGGCCTGCTTTGCCGGAGCTCAGACCTTCGTCGATACCGAGGAGGCGCTGCAGAAGGCCGGCGATCTGCTCGATGCGATCGCCACCGGCACGTTGGCGCGCGATGCGGTGCGGGCCACGCTCGCCGACCTGTGCAAAGGCGTGCGCGGCGGCCGAGCGAGCGCCACGGAGCGCACCGTCTTCAAGGCCGTCGGCAGCGCGCTCGAGGATCTCGCAGCCGCCACGCTGGTGTGGCAGGCCGCGGATCAGGGCGCGATCAATCCAGCGAGACGTTCGCCTTCCTGATCACATCGCCGAAGCGCTGCGTCTCGCTCTTCACGAACTGGCTGAACTGGTCGCGCGTGGTCGGGAAGGGCTCGTAGCCGAAGCTCTTGAACTTCTCCT
This sequence comes from Variovorax sp. WS11, assembly GCF_010499245.1. Lineage (GTDB taxonomy): Bacteria > Pseudomonadota > Gammaproteobacteria > Burkholderiales > Burkholderiaceae_C > Variovorax. The sequence continues at coordinate 3,863,742 of NZ_JAAGOW010000001.1, read as the reverse complement.
GCACGTCGGCTTCGGCCAGCCCCTTCTCGATGTCGCGCTTGATCTTGTCGGTCACTGCCGGGGGCAGGCCCTGCGGCACCGCGATCGCATTCCAGCCTGTCACCTCGAAGCCCTTGGGCCCGCCGGATTCGGCCACCGTCGGCACGTCCGGGAAAGCAGATACGCGCTGAGGCGCCGCCGCCGCCAGGAACTTCAGCTTGCCGGCGCGGTACAGCGGGCCGGCGGTGGCGCTCGTGCCCAGCGCGAAGGCGAGCTCGCCGGTGGACACCGAGGTGTAGAGCTGCGTCGTCTCCTTGTAGATCACGTGCTCCATCTGCGTGCCGGTGGCCGACTCGAACAGCTCCGAGCCCAGGTGCACCGGGTTGCCCACCGACCAGGAGCCGTAGTTGAGCTTGCCCGGATTGGCCTTGGCATCGGCGATCAGGTCGCCCACCGTCTTGTACTTGCTGTTGGTGGGCACGGTGAAGAAGAAGTAGGCCTTGAACAGCGGCAGCAGCGCGTCGAAGTCCTTGGCCGGGTCGTAGGGCAGCTTCTTGAACAGCGCCGGATAGGCCGCGAGGTGCACGTTGTCGAGCACCAGCAGGTCGTGCCCGTCCTTGGCGCCGCGCTTCCAGGCATCGATGGCAATGAAGCCGTTGCCGCCCGGGCGGTTCTCGACCACCACCGGCTGGCCCCAGGCGCGCGAGAGCTTGTCGGCCACCAGGCGCGCGACGCCGTCGGGTCCGCCGCCCACCGGGAAGGGCGTGATGATGCGCACCGGCTTGGTTGGGAACTGCTGGGCGCTCGCGGTGGCGGGCAGCAGGCCGCCCGCGGCCAGGGCCAGCGCGAGTGCCGTCAGGCCGCGGCGCGACATGAGGGATCTGAAGGACATGAAGAGTCTCCGTTATTGAAAATTCTTGAGCTGCGCGCAGCAGCCCCTGCCGCTACCGGCCGCTCCGGCAGCGGCACGCGCCGGGCGGGCCCGGTCAGACGCGTTCGAGGATCACCGCGATGCCTTGCCCCACGCCGATGCACATGGTGCACAGCGCATAGCGGCCGCCGCCCTTGTGCAGCTGGTTGACCGCGGTGGTCGCCAGCCGCGCGCCGCTGGCGCCCAGCGGATGGCCCAGCGCGATCGCGCCGCCGTTGATGTTGACGCGCGCATCGTCGTCCTTCAGGCCCAGAAGCCGCAGCACCGCGAGGCCCTGCGCAGCGAAGGCCTCGTTGAGCTCGATCACGTCGATCTGGTCGAGCTTCAGGCCGGTGAGCTTCAGCACCTTCTCGGTGGCCGGCGCCGGGCCGATGCCCATCACGCGCGGCGGCACGCCGGCGGTGGCCATGCCGACCACGCGGGCGCGCGGCGTCAGGCCGTGCTTCGCCGCGCTCGCCTCGTCGGCCAGCAGCAGCGCGCAGGCGCCGTCGTTCACGCCGCTGGCGTTGCCGGCCGTCACCGTGCCGTCGGGGCGCACCACGCCCTTGAGCTTGGCCAGGGCCTCCAGGCTGGTGTCGCGCGGATGCTCGTCCTTGTCGACGACGATCGCATCGCCCTTCTTCTGCGGCACGCTGACCGGCACGATCTCGGCATCGAAGAAGCCCGACTTCTGCGCCGCCACGGCGCGCTGCTGCGAGGCCAGCGCCATGCGGTCCTGCGCCTCACGCTCGATCTTGTGGTCGGTGGCGACGTTCTCTGCCGTCTCGGGCATGGAGTCGACGCCGTACTGCGCCTTCATCAGCTTGTTGACGAAGCGCCAGCCGATGGTGGTGTCGTACACCGCGTTGTTGCGGCTGAAGGCGCTCTCGGCCTTGGGCATCACGAAGGGGGCGCGGCTCATGCTCTCCACGCCGCCCGCGATCATCAGGCCCGCCTCGCCGGCCTTGATGGCGCGCGCCGCGCTGCCGAGCGCGTCGAGGCCCGAGCCGCACAGGCGGTTGATGGTGCCGCCGCCGACTTCGAGCGGCAGCCCCGCCAGCAGCGCCGACATGCGCGCCACGTTGCGGTTGTCCTCGCCGGCCTGGTTGGCACAGCCGTAGAGCACGTCGGCCACGGCCTGCCAGTCGACGTTCTTGTTGCGCTCCATCAGCGCCTTGATCGGCACGGCGCCCAGGTCATCGGCGCGCACGCCGGAGAGGGAACCGCCGTAGCGGCCGAAGGGGGTGCGAACGGCGTCGCAGATGAAGGCTTGGGTGGTCATGGTGTGTGTCTCTCAGGGATGTTTCCGTCTCAGGCAGCGATCGGCAGCCCGACCAGCTTCTCGAGCTCCGCATGCTCGAGGCCCTCGACCTTGTCGATCAGCTTCAGGCCCGCCGGCGTGCACTCGATCGTGGCGAGGTCGGAGTACACGCGCTTCACGCAGCCGATGCCGGTCAGCGGGTAGGTGCACTGCGCGACGATCTTGCTCTCGCCCTTCTTGGTGAGCAAGTCCATCATCACCCAGGTCTGCTTCGCACCGATGGCCAGGTCCATCGCGCCGCCGACGGCGGGGATGGCCCCCTCCTCGCCCGTGCTCCAGTTGGCCAGGTCGCCGGTGGCCGACACCTGGAAGGCGCCCAGCACGCAGATGTCGAGGTGGCCGCCGCGCATCATGGCGAAGCTGTCGGCATGGTGGAAGTAGGCGCCACCCGGCAGCAGCGTGACGGGCTGCTTGCCGGCGTTGATGAGGTCGTAGTCTTCCTGCCCCGCGGCAGGTGCCGCGCCCATGCCGAGGATGCCGTTCTCGCTGTGCAGGATGACTTCGCGGCCGGCCGGCAGGTGGTTGGCGACCAGCGTGGGCTGGCCGATGCCGAGGTTGACGACGGCGCCGTCGAAGATGTCCTGCGCCACGCGCGCGGCGAGCTGGTCCTTGGTGCGGCGTTGATAGTTGCTCATGGTCATGCTGCCTTCTTGAAGCCGCCGGCTTGCGTGGCCACGCGGTCGATCTTGACGATGTTGCTGACGAAGATGCCCGGGGTGACGACCGTCTCGGGGTCCATCTGGCCCAGTTCGACGATCTCGTGCACGGTGGCGATGGTGCGGTCGGACGCCATGGCCATCACCGGGCCGAAGTTGCGCGCCGCCTTGCGGTAGGTGAGGTTGCCCCAGCGGTCGCCCTGCTCGGCCTTGATCAGCGCGACGTCGCCGCGGATCGGGTACTCCAGCACGTATTGCTTGCCGTCGATGATGCGCGTCTCGCGCTCGCCGGCCAGCTGCGTGCCGTAGCCCGTGGGGCAGAAGAAGGCGCCGACGCCCGCGCCGGCGGCGCGGATGCGCTCGGCCAGGTTGCCCTGCGGCACCAGCTCGAGCTCCAGCTTGCCGGAACGGTAGAGCTCGTCGAACACATAGCTGTCGGCCTGGCGCGGGAAGCTGCAGATGATCTTGCGCACCCGCCCGGCCTTCAGCAGCGCAGCCAGGCCGGTGTCGCCGTTGCCGGCGTTGTTGTTGACGACGGTGAGCTCCTTGGCGCCCTGCTCGATCAGGCCGTCGATGAGCTCGTTGGGAATGCCGGCGGTGCCAAAGCCGCCGATGAGGACCGTGGCGCCGTCGGGGATGCCGGCCATGGCATCGGCGATCGAGCGGGCGATCTTGTTGATCATGGAATCTGTCTCCGGAGTAAGGGAAAAGCCGAAGGCCTCGGCTTCAGGCGTGGAGCACAATGTTCTGGTTTGTTCGTATCTTGAACATGTGTTCGTATAATGAATTCTAGAGAAAATCGCTCCTCATGGCAACCCTGAACAAACCCGCCGCCCCCACGCCCGGCGACAGCTACGTCCAGTCCTTCGCGCGCGGGCTGCAGGTCATCCGCTCCTTCAGCGAGCGAGCGCCGCGCCAGACGCTCAGCGAGGTCGCGGCCGCAACCGGGCTGACGCGGGCGGGCGCGCGGCGCATCCTGCTCACGCTGCAGACGCTGGGCTATGTGGACTTCGACGGCAAGCTGTTCGCGCTGACCCCGCGCATCCTCGACCTGGGCTTTGCCTACCTGTCGTCGATGCCGATCTGGAACCGCGCCGAGCCGGTGATGGAGGCGCTCGTGCAGCAGGTGCAGGAGTCCTGCTCGGCCGCGGTGCTCGACGACACCGACATCGTCTACGTGATGCGCGTTTCCACCCACAAGATCATGCGCATCAGCCTGGGCGTGGGCTCGCGCCTGCCGGCCTGGTGCACGTCGATGGGCCGGCTGCTGCTGGCCGACCTGGACGACGAGGCGCTGCGCGCGCGCCTCGAGACTTCGAACGTCGAGCCCCTCACGCGCCACACGCTGACCGACATCGACACGCTCGTCGCCAAGGTGCTGCAGGCGCGGCGGCAGCGCTGGTGCCTGGTGAACCAGGAGCTGGAAGAGGGCCTGATCTCGATCGCCGCGCCCATCGTGGACCGGGGCGGGCGCATGGTGGCGGCGCTCAACATCAGCGGGCAGGCCAACCGGACCAGCGCGAAGGTGATGCAGGAAACGATGCTGCCGGCGCTGGTGGAGGCGGCGCAGGAGATCTCGCGCCTGCTCTGATCGGGCAGGCTACTGGTTCGCCTGCAGCATCGCCGCCATCTTCTGGTGAATCAGGTTGATGGCCTTCAGCGGACGGATCATGACCTTGAAATCGACGATCCGCCCCTGGTCGTCCCACCGGATCATGTCGACGCCGTTGACGGCGATGCCCTCGATCTCGACCTGGAACTCCAGCACCGCGTCGCGCTCGCCGACGAGCTCGCGCACGTAGCGGAAGGACGGGTTGAAGAAGACGTGGAAGGCGGCGGACAGGTACTGCAGCGTCACGGCCTTCCCGGATTGTGGCGTGTGCACGACCGGGGAGTGGAAGACGACCTCGTTCGCGAAGAGCGCGTCCAGGCCCTTGGCATTGCGGGTGCGCACGAGTTCATGCCAGGTGGCGAGCGGAGTCTGTGTCATCGGCAACCTCCGGGAGTTGTGTCGTCTCGCGCGAGCATAGCCGACCCGCCCTGCGAGGGGCGCCAAGAAAAAGCCGCCCAGGGGCGGCTTCTTTTCAGCATCGCCGGCCCTGCGCAGGACCGGCCATCGCCGTGGCTTACTTCTTCTTGGCAGCGGCCTTCTTCGGCGCAGCAGCCTTCTTCGCGGCAGGCTTGGCCGCAGCCTTCTCGGCCTTGCGCTTGGCGGCCTTCGGGTCGATGGCGGCCTTGAAGGCGGCGCCCGGCACGAACTTCGGCACCTTGGTCGCGGCGATCTTGATCTTCGTGCCTGCCTGGGGGTTGAAGCCGGAGCGCGCGGCGCGGGCGACCTGCTTGAAAGTGCCGAAGCCGACGATCTGGACGGGGTCGTCCTTCTTCACGGCGTTGACGATGGCGTTGGTGACTGTTTCGAGGACGCGCGCGGCTTCGGCCTTGCTCAGCGTGTGGGCGGTGGCGATCTTCTCGACCAGTTCGATTCGGTTCATTCAGGATTCCTTGGATTGAGACACGCCGCGTTGCCAGCAGCGGCCCCGGCCGATGCCGGGGCGGGCGGAGTGTACTGGCTCCGAAGGGAGGGCCCTGGCAGGCAGCCCCAAGAGGACTGGCGAAAAGCGGTCCTCTCAGGCTTGCGGGAAGGCCTTGGTCCGATTCAAGGACCACCCGAGCGTCATTCCGGCAGCGGCAATCACGATGGCCGCCGAGCCGACGAGTTGCAGCGGCTTGAGCCGGTGGTCGAAGGCGACGAAGTCCACCACCATGGCGACGATCGGGTAGAGGAAGGACAGCGCGCCCACCGAGTGCGTCGGCAGCTTCTGGATCGCGCCGTACAGGAGCGCGAACACCAGGCCGGTGTACACCGCGCCCATCACCACGTAGTCGCCCCAGACGCGGTAGTCGGAGGGAAGATGCCTCAGGTCCGCAAAGGGCGCGATCATGAGGGTGCCGACCAGGACATGGATCAACGCGATGAGGTGCGGCGGCGTGTCGTCGAGCTTCTTGGTCACGATCGCCGAGATGGCGTAGAAGAACGCCGCACCGAGCGCCATCAACACGCCGGAAATGTAGGCCGAGTCCGGGCCGGCATAGGCCGCCGCGGACGGCCTGGCCTGCACGATGAGCAGCACGCCCGCGAACGCGATGCCAAGCCACGCGAGCTTGGCGGCGGTGATGCGCTCGGCAAAAAAGATGGCGCCGAGGCCGATCAGAATGAAGGGCTGCGTGTTGTAGACGGCGATGGCGACGGAGATCGAGGCCCGCGAGAAGGAGGCGAAGATCAGAAGCCAGTTGAGGACGATGGCCACGCCGCCGAGGGCGGCCCAGCCGACCTGCCTGAGCGTGAGCTTGCCGCGCAACGACCCCGTGAACGCACAAACCACGAGCAGCGTCGCCGCTCCGAAGACGCAGCGCCAAAACAGCAGCTCGGTGACCGGCTGCCCCGAGTAGACGACGAACCAGCCGATGGTTCCGGAGATCAGCATGGCCGCCATCATCTGGAGCGTGCCGGCGACTTTGTTGTTCATGCGGGAGGGGGTGGGGCTTTGGTCAGGGGCGAGCGCCCGTATTGTCGCCTCGGGTCCGACCCCTGCCGCCAACCTTTACTTCACCGCCCCGCAGCCCGTCTGCCTTTGCGGGCGCCCTGGCGACCCGCCCGGTTCACAGCGCCAGGAAATGATGCACCTCGGGCTTGCCGGGCCCGATGTGGAAGCGCAACACCTCGCTCTGCAGATCGGCGTCGGCCTGCGACACCCGATGGTGCTGTCGCAGGTGCTCCGCCCACGACTCGACGAGGAACCACTCCATCACCCGCTCGGGATCGGAGGTGTGCTCGTGGATGCCCCAGGCATAGGCGCCGTCGCGGCGGCGCTCCAGCGACAGGCGCTTCACGGCCTCGAGGAATGCCGGCCGGTCGTCCTTGCGGATGCGGTACTCGACCTGGATCATCACCGGCCCGCGGTCGTGCGGCACGGGTTCGGCCAACAGCGGCTCGGGCCAGTGGTTGGAGGGCTGCAGGTCGGCTTCGCCCTTGGGCAGCTTCACGCGGTGGAACAGCAAGCCCGCCACCACCAGCCCCAGCGCGCCTGCGACGAGCGTGCCCGGCACGCCGACCGCTTGCGCCACCAGGCCCCAGCCCAGGCTGCCCGCAGCCATCGCGCCATTGAACACGGTGAGATACACCGCCAGCCCGCGGCCGCGGACCCAGTTGGGCAGGATGGACTGCGCCACGCCGTTGAGCGTCGTCAACGCCACGATCCAGCCCAGCCCCAGCAGCAGCAGCAGCGCCACGGCCAGCCACTTCGGCGGCGAGAAGACCAGGCTCCCCATCACGGCGGCGGTGAGCAAGGCGGCCAGCAGCAGCATGGCGTCTGCGTCGAGCCGGGCGCGCAGCCGCGGCATCACCAATGCGCCGCCGATGGCACCCGCGCCCACCGCGCCCAGCAGCACGCCGTAGAAGTCGGCGCCACCGGCGAGCATCTGGCGCGCCACCAGCGGCAGCAGCGCCCACACCGAGCTCGCGAACACGAAGAATACCGCCGCGCGCAGCAGCACCACGTGCAGCTCGCGGCTGGCGCGGGTGTAGCGCAGTCCCGCGCGGAAGGCGCCGAGGAAGTTCTCCGAAAGCGCGCTGTCGGCGGCCGCTGGCCGCTTCCACCACAGCAGCGCCGCGATCACGAACACGTAGCTCAGCACGTCCAAGCCGTAGGTCGCCGCCGCGCCGAAGCCGGCAAGGATCAGGCCGCCCGCCGCCGGCCCGATCGAGCGCGCGATGTTGATGCCCAGCGAGTTCAAGGCCACCGCGCCCTTGAGCTCCGTGCGCGGCACCAGCTCGGGCACGATCGCCTGCCAGGTCGGCCCCATCAGCGCCGCGCCGATGCCCCCGGCGAAGGTCAGCGCGATGAGGTACTCCACCGTCAGCGCGCCCGTGTGCGAGAGCACCAGCAGCGTGCCACTGACGGCCGCTAGCACCAGTTGCACGAAGATCAGGAAGCGGCGCCGGTCGAGGATGTCCGAGAGCACCCCCGCCGGGATGGCCAGCAGGAAGACGGGCAAGGTGGCGGCCGTCTGAATCAGCGCGACCGCGGTCGGGCTGGCCGACAAGTCCGTCACCAGCCACGAGCTCGCGACGTCGCGCATGAAGCTGCCGATGTTGCCGAGCACCGTGGCGGCCCAGAGCACCGCGAAGACCGGCTGGCGCAGCGGCGCGAAGGCGCCCGGCTGGGCGACCGCTTTGGCAGCAGGCTGGGTTTCAGGCATGGTCACACCGCCCAGCAGGCGCAGCCGAGCGCGCCCCAGAAGCTCTTGAGGTCGGACGCCGGCACTTTGCTGGCCCAGGCCGACGCGTGGCTGTGGCCATGAATGCCGCAGCCGTTCGCGCAACTGCAGGCCACGGCCGCGCGGCGCAGCGCCGACTGCATGGAGGTGCCTTCCTTCTCGCCCCAGCCGCCATAGCCGCCGTAGCGGCGCACCGGCGACCAATCGGGCATGGCCAGCGGCGGCGCACCCTCGTCGTGCGGTTCGAAGGCGCCCGCGGCATAGACCACCTTGCCGCCCACCATCGTGAGCAGCGCCGTCGTGTCGGCGATCTCCGACTCGGCACACGCGAAGAAGTCGCGGTCCGGTATGACCAAGTCGGCGAACTGGCCCACCGCGATCTGCCCCTTCTTGCCTTCTTCGTTGGAGAACCAGGTCACCTTCTCGGTCCACATCCGCAGCGCCGCCTCGCGGTCGAGCAAGTTGCGCTGCGGGGTGATCTGCAGGCCGCCGACGGTCTTGCCGGTGATCAGCCAGGACAACGACACCCACGGGTTGTAGGAGGCGACGCGGGTCGCATCGGTGCCGGCGGAGACCTTCACGCCCTCCTCCAGCATGCGCTTGACCGGCGGGGTGGCCTCGGCCGCCGCGGCACCGTAGCGCTCGACGAAGTACTCGCCCTGGTAAGCCATGCGGTGCTGCACCGCCACCCCGCCGCCGAGCGCGGCGATGCGGTCGATGGATTTCTCCGAGATGGTCTCGGCATGGTCGAAGAACCAGTTCAGGCCCGCGAGCGGAATGTCCTGGTTCACCTTCTCGAAGACATCGAGCGCGCGGGTGATGGTCTCGTCGTAGGTGGCGTGCATGCGCCAGGGCCAGCGGTTCTGCGCCAGGATGCGAATCACCTCTTCCAGCTCGCCCTCCATCTCGGGCGCCATGTCGGGCCGCGGCTGGCGGAAGTCCTCGAAGTCGGCCGCCGAAAAGACCAGCATTTCGCCCGCGCCGTTGTGGCGGAAGTAGTCGTCGCCCTGCTTGTACTTCGAGCTCGCCGTCCAGTTCAGGAAGTCCTGCTTCTCCTGCTTGCCCTTCCGCGTGAACAGGTTGTAGGCCAGGCGGATGGTGAGCTGGCCCGCATCGGCGAGCTGCTGGATGACCTGGTAGTCCTCGGGGTAGTTCTGGAAGCCGCCGCCGGCGTCGATGGCGCCGGTCACGCCCAGGCGGTTGAGCTCGCGCATGAAGTGGCGGGTGGAATTGAGTTGGTACTCGATCGGCAGCTTCGGCCCCTTGGCAAGGGTGGCGTAGAGGATGGCCGCGTTGGGCTTGGCCAGCAGCAGGCCGGTGGGGTTGCCGTTGGCATCCCGCGTGATCTCGCCGCCGGGCGGCTGCGGCGTGTCCTTGGTGTAGCCCACGGCGCGCAGCGCGGCGGCGTTGAGCAGCGCGCGGTCGTAGAGGTGAAGGATGAACACCGGCGTGTCGGGCGCCACCGCGTTGAGCTCCTCGATGGTGGGCAGGCGTTTCTCCGTGAACTGGTGCTCGGTGAAGCCGCCGACGACGCGCACCCACTGGGGGGCCGGTGTGATCGCCACTTGGCGCTTCAGCATCGCCATCGCATCGGCCAGGCTGCGCACGCCGTCCCAGCGCAGCTCGAGGTTGAAGTTGAGCCCGCCGCGGATGATGTGGATGTGGTTGTCGATGAGGCCGGGCAGCACGGGCCGGCCCATGAGGTCGATGACGCGGGTGTGGTGCCCGGCAAGCGGCAGGATGTCTTCCGAGCGGCCTACGCCGATGAAGCGGCCATCCCGGATGGCCACGGCGCCGGCGCTGGGGTTGGCGCGGTCCAGTGTCGTGATGCGGCCGTTGTGCAGGATCAGGTCGGGGGTCTGGATGTCGGACATGGCAGGCTTGATCGAGTCGGTGGTTTGCGCAAGGCCCGGGGCGGCCAGCGCCGCGCCGAGCGCGCCGAGGAAGCGGCGGCGTCCCGGATCGGAAGATGATGTCATGAGCTTCGCTCTTCGGACGAATGGGCCTTGGACGTGTTCGCTGCCAGCGGCTGCGCGCATTTCGGCAGCTCGCCGAACATGTGCGGCTTCACTTGGTGGTGCAGCCACGAGGTGCTCACCCTATCGCGGTCGAAGACCTGCTTCACCAGTGGCGGGATTTGCTCGCCGAGCAGGATTCCCAGGAGTCCCACCAGGGCGATCACCGGCGGGGCCGGCGAGCGCACCTGGAAGAGCGCATAAATCACGCCGACCAGCAGGCCCAGCGCAAGAGAAACGACGTAGGGCTTCATGGCCGGCACTCTTCCCGCGATCAGCCTTCGTGCGCGCCGAACATGGTCTTGGCGTAGGTCACGCCCAGGCCATAGGCGCCGCCGACCTTCTTCGCGATGCCGGTGGTGAGCTCGTAGGTCTCGCCACGGGCCCAGTCGCGCTGCAGCTCCAGCAGGTACTGCAGCGAGGTCATCGGCTGCGCGCCGGCCTGCACCATGCGCTCCATGGCGCGGTTGTGCGCCTCGGCCGAAACATCGCCGCAGGCGTCCGCGATGACGAACACCTCGAAGCCCTGGTCGAGCGCCGACAGCGCCGGGCCCACGATGCACACGCTGGTCCACAGGCCCGCCAGCACGATGCGCGGCTTGCCGATCTCGTTCACGCGCTCGATCACGGCGGCGTCTTCCCAGGTATTCATCGAGGTGCGGTCGAGCATCGCCTGGCCCGGGAAGGCGTCGGTGATCTCGCTGAACATCGGGCCCGAGAAGCTCTTCTCGGCCACCGTCGTGAGGATGGTCGACACCTTGAAGCCCGCGGCCGCCTGCGCCACCAGCGCCGCGTTGTTGCGCAGGTTCACCGCGTCGATCGAATGGGTGGCGAAGGCCATCTGCGACTGGAAGTCGATCATCACCAGCATGTGGTCGGCGGGCTTGAGCAGCCGGGCGCCGGCGGTGGGGGTTGCTTTGACGGTCATGGGAAGCTCCTTCAGTAGGTGGGTCGGTTGCGTGGGTTCAGGGGGCGGAGGAATTGAATTCGATTAAATTCACAATCTGCTTCCAGAGACATTTCTCCTTGGCATGGACGCAATCATGGCGGCCTCCTGGCCGGTTGTTGACGAAACTTTTGGCTTCTAATGATCGAAGTTTTCGAACATCGGTTTTTCGACCCGCTTCCGACCCGTAAACCCCAGGACGCTCACGTGCTCAAGCTCACCCTCGAAGCCATCGAACTCGTCGACGCCATCGCGCGCCACGGCTCCTTTGCCGCCGCCGCCGCGCGACTCAACAAGGTGCCCTCCACCATCTCGTACGCGGTAGGCAAGCTCGAGGAGCAGCTCGGCATGCTGCTGTTCGAGCGCAACGGCCCGCGCGTCACTCTCACCTCCGCGGGGGACGAGATGCTGAAGGAAGGCCGCTGGCTGCTCGGCGCCGCGAGCGACCTCGAATCGCGCATGCGGCAGATCGCCACCGGTTACGAGTCGGAGTTGCGGCTGGTGCATGACTCGCTCATCCCCACCCAGGCGCTGATCAACGACATCCGCGCCTTCGAGGATCTGCGCTGCGGCACCCGGCTGCGCATCGGCTGCGAAGCCCTGACCGGCGCCTGGGAGGCCCTGCGCGAAGGCCGCGCCGACATCGTCATCGCCGCGGGCGAGGGCCCGGCCGGCGGCGGCTACCAGGCGGTGACCGTGGGCAGCCTCGACTTCGCCTTCTGCGTGGCGCCCACCCATCCCCTCACTCGCCTGGGCCGGCCGCTGCAGCGCGGCGATCTGCTCGACTGCAATGCCATCGTGGTGGGCGACAGCGCCCGCTCGCTGTCTGACCGCACCGTGGGCCTGCTCGCAGGACAGCCGCGCATCACCGTGCCCAGCATGGCCGCGAAGATCGCCTGCCAGGTCGAGGGCCTGGGCCACGGCCACCTGCCGCGCGCCTGCATCGCCGGCGAGCTGGCGCGCGGAACGCTGGTGGAACTGCCCACCGAGGAGTCGCGCCCGTCCGAGTCGTTCTGGCTCGCGTGGAAGACGGGCGCCGAAGGGCGGGCGCTGCGCTGGTGGCGGGAGCGGCTGAACCGCTCGCTCGTGCCCGCGCTGCTGCCGCGATCAGGACTCCAGTGACCGGATGAGCTGTTCGGCCAACGGCCATTCGCCAAAGCCTGACGCCGGGTTGATATGGCCCAGCGCGCCCACGTCGACCAGCTCGCTGCCCCAGTCGCTCGCCATCTGCGTGACGCGATCGAGCGTGGCCAGCGGGTCATTGGTGCTGGCCGCCACGATGCTCCGAAAGGGCAGCGCGTGCCGGGGCACGGGCAGCCAGCCGTTCGCCTGCAGGGCATCAGGCGTCGGATAGCCCGCGGGAAGCGGCGACTCGAAATCCGGCGGCGCCGCCAACAACACACCCTCGAGCCCTCGGGTGTGCTCTTGCGCCCAGTGCACCATCATGAGGGCGCCGGCACTGTGAGCGACGACGATGAGGGGACCTTCGATGATCTCGATGGCCCGCTGGACCGCCGCAACGCGCGCCGCGCAACTCAGCTTGTCGGTCTCCAGCGGAGGCACGGAGACGACCTGGCGTACCGACGACAGCTTGCGTTCCAGGTGCGTTTGCCAGTGGTCCTCGACATGGTCGCGCAGGCCGGGAACGATCAGGATCGTGGCTTGTCGTGTGGTGCTCACGGGTGCTTTTCTTTCCTCGGGGTTCGTGTCGCTCATGCCGGCCGTTTCAGTACGGCGCGTCACCGACGATGGCCGTGCGCTCCATCTTGCGGTGGCACGGCGGGTAGTCCATCACTGCGTAATGCTGGGTGGAGCGGTTGTCCCAGAACGCAACGCTGTTCTTCTTCCAACGAAAGCGCACCTGGTATTCGGGGATGAGGGCCTGGCTGACGAGGAAGTTGAGCAGGTGACTGGCGCCCGGCGACTTGTCCAGGCCGAAGCGCACGTTGTCCGGCGTATTGAAATTGGTGAAATGCGTCGTGAAGCTGCCATTGACGAACAGCACCTTCTCGCCGGTTTCGGGATGGATGCGGACCACGGGATGCTCGGCGTCCGGGAACTGCGCCTTCAGCGCCAGGCGCTTTTCGATGGGCATGGCGGCGCCAAAGCTCGCCTCGATGCTGTGGCGCGCGCGCAGAGGCGCAATCTTCGCCTTGACATCCTCGGGCAGCTGCCGATACGCCTCCACCATGTTGACCCACATCGTGTCGCCGCCCACAGGCGGGCATTCGACACAGCGCAGCACGCAGCCAAGCGGCGGCTTCTCGCGCCAGGTGGCATCGGTGTGCCAGGAGTTCTCGTGACGTTCGGGCGGACTCTCGGGGGTCTTGTAGATCTGGATCAGCCCCGGATGGTCGGGGTGACTGCCCACCACCGGGTGGTCCTCCAGCTCGCCGAAGCGCCGCGCAAAGGCCACGTGCTGGGCGCGCGTGATGTCCTGGTCGCGAAAGAACACGACGCGATGCTTCAACAGCAGCGCCCGGATCTCGGCCATCAGCAGGTCATCTTCTGCCGCCGCGCCCAGGTCGACGTTGCCGAGCTCGGCGCCGATCGAACAGGTGAGTGGCTCGACGTGGATCGAGTGGCCCAGGGAGGTCGCGCGGACCACGGCGGGCGCCGGTTTGAGTTCTTGCGTCATGAGCCTTGTCTCCTGTTGTCGAACGGGCCGTTGATGCTTCGGAGTGTGGTTGCGCCGGCATGCCCCCGCTTGACATTGCATGACTGGCACTTATCCTTCGGTGCCACTTCTTCCCCCGCTCTCCGATGTCGTCACTGGTCCGCGCTGCGAGCCTCACCAACTACAGCGAGGTCGCCCGTGCCGGTGGCCTGGATCCCGTTCGGATGCTTCTCGATGCGGGGCTCAGCCCGAACGTACTGCGCGAGCCGGACCTCATGATCCCGGTCGAACGCGTCGGCCAACTGCTCCAGGCGTCTGCAACCCTGTCGGGCAACGAGAGCTTCGGTCTGTGCATGGCAGAGTCGCGACTGCTGTCCAACCTGGGTGCGGTGGGCATGCTGATCCGCGACCAGACCACGTTGCGCGACTCGCTGGCCGTGCTGGTGCGCTACCAGGTGCTGCTCAATGGTTCGCTGTCGCTGATGATCGAAGAGAGCGCCGGCGTGGTCGTTCTCCGCGAGCAGCTGAAGGCCGGCAACCCGCAGCAGCCCACGCGCCAAAGAATCGAGCTGGCGCTCGGCGTGATGCTGCGGTTGATGCGTCAGTTTCTGGGGGCCGACTGGCAGCCGCGGCGCGTGTGCTTCGAGCACCCGGCGCCGCACGATGCCAGTGTGCATCACCGGGTATTCGGCCCTTGCGTCGAGTTCGACTCCGACTTCAACTGCATCGTCTGCGCGAAGACCGATCTCGATGCCCGCAACCCGTCCGCCGATCCGGCGATGGCGCGCTACGCGCAGCAGTTGCTGGACGCGTCGGTCGAGCCGCAGAGGCCGACCATGCTCGAGGACGTGCGGCGCACGATCCTTCTGCTGCTGCCCAGCGGGCGCTGCACCATCGAACAGGTGGCCGAGCACCTGGGCGTGGCGTGCCGCACGGTCCAGCGCAGGCTGGCGGAACAGGGGCAGGACTTCTCCTCGATGGTGAACGAGATCCGCAAGGAACTCGCCACGCGTCATGTCATCGAGAGCGATCGTCCTTTGACCGAGGTGGCGATGCTCCTCGGCTTTTCCGCGCCGAGCGCACTCTCGCGCTGGTATCAGGCGCAATTCGGTTGCAGCGCCAAAGAGAGCCGGGCCGCACGCGCCGCCCGGCAGCCCGAGCAGCGCGGAACGCGATGACCTTGCGCGTCGCGCAGGCATAGCCGGCACCGCCCGGAAGGGGCGCACCGATGTCATGAAAAGCCAAGTACGAGGCATGCAAGGTCAAGCATGGGCAGCGATGCCGGGGAGATGATTTGCGGCGTCGGTTCACCCCGGTGTTCACATTTCAAAACTTGGAGACCCATCATCATGAACTTCCTCGACGGCCACCTGTATCCCGAGAACCAGCAGCCCCTCATCATTACGGCCGCTCCTTATGCGCCGGGCTGGATTCCCTCGGACTTCCCGGAAGATATCCCGATCACCATGGAGGAGCAGATCCAGAAGGCGGTGGATTGCTACGAAGCCGGCGCCACCGTGCTGCATCTGCATGTGCGTGAAGCCGACGGCAAGGGCAGCAAGCGCCTGTCCATGTTCAATGAGCTGATCGCGGGTGTGCGCAAGGCGGTGCCCGAGATGGTGATTCAGGTGGGTGGTTCCATCAGCTTCGCGCCGGAAGACGATGGCTCGGCCGCCAAGTGGCTGAGCGACGACACGCGGCACATGCTGGCCGAACTCGATCCGAAGCCCGACCAGGTGACTGTCACCGTCAACACGACGCAGATGAATGTGACGGAGCATGCGGGCATCGATGACTTCAAGGGCGTTTCGCGCGGCTTCCCGCACCTCTATGCAACCTACAAGGACATGATCGTTCCCTCGAATCCCAGCTGGGCCGAGGAGCACATCCGTCGCCTGTCGGCCGCCGGAATCCAAAGTGCGTTCCAGTGCTACAACATCAACAGCTTCGAGACGATCGAGCGGATGATTCGCCGCGGCGTCTACAAGGGCCCGCTGGTGATGAACTGGGTGGCCATCAGCGGCGGCATGGACCAGGCGAACATCTACAACCTGGCGAACTTTCTGCGCGCCGCGCCCGATGGCTCGGTGATCACGGTGGAGAGCTCGGTGCTCAACGTCCTGCCCGTGAACATGATCGGCATGGCCCTGGGCCTGCACGTGCGCTGCGGCATCGAAGACGTGCTCTGGAACCAGACGCGCACGGGCAAGATGAGCTCCGTCGAGCAGATCAAGCAACTGGTGCGCATCGCCGGCGAATTCGGCCGCCCCATCGCGACGGCGCAACAGGCACGGGACATCTTGAAGCTCGACGTCTTCTACGAGACCGCGGACGAGACGCTTCGGGAAAACGGCTTCGCGCCCAACCGCAACGGCGGCACCCAGGGCTTCCTGCGCAAGCCATCTGAGCCTCGGGTGAATTGACATGATTTCAAAATTCCTGACACGACGAAGTCTCACGATCGCTGCCCTGTCCTGGGTGGCAGCACTTTCGCCTGCGCTGGCACAGCAATGGCCCGACAAGCCCATCCGACTCGTCGTGCCGGCGCCGCCGGGTGGCGTGTCCGACCTGGTGGCTCGATTGCTCGCCGAACAACTGCGGCCGAACCTCGGCCAGACCATTCTGGTGGACAACAAGCCAGGCGCTTCGGGCGTGGTGGCGGAGCGGGCCGTGATGGCGGCGCCCGCCGATGGCTACACCTGGATGGTGGGGCCGTCGAGCGTCATGTCCGACGTACCCCTGGTCGTGAAGACGCCGTACGACGTGCTCAAGACCTTCACCTATGTCGCAGAAGCCAGCAGCATGATCCACGTGCTGGTCGCCAATTCGAGCTTTCCGCCCAACAACGTCAAGGAGATGCTCGACCATGCCAGGCGCAACCCCAAATCGGTCAGCGTAGCGAACCACGGTGCCGGCACGCGTTCCAATCTCATGGGCGAAATGCTGAAGGAAAAGAGCGGCAACGACATGCTGATCGTTCCGTACAAGGGTTCGGCGCCCATCCTGGTCGACCTGATGGGAAACCAGGTTCAGATGACCTTCGAAGTCGTGAGCAACGTCGTCCCGCACATCAGGAGCGGCAAGCTCAAGGCCTATGCGGTCTCCTCGTCGACGCGCTCGCAGCATCTGCCCGATGTTCCGAGTTTCGGCGAACTGGGCTTGCCCGATTTCGTTCTTCCGCATGCGAGCGTCGGTGTCTTCGTCTTGAGCAGCACGCCCAAGCCGATCGTCGATCGAATCCAGAGCGAGATGGCGAAGGTGATCCGCACGTCCAAGTTCCGCGAAGCACTGACTGCGCAGGGCCTGGATTTTCCGCAGGATGCCTCGCTGGATCAGCTTCGGCAAACGCTGGCGGCAACCACGGCCCATAACCAGGCCATCGTCAAGAAGCTCCAGCTCAAGATCAGCCCCGAGTGAGCCGCTACAGAACGCCGCCCTGCCGGAGCGCGGCAATGGCCTGTGCGTCCATGCCCAGCAGGTCGCCGAGCACGCGTTCGGTGTCCTGCGCGAGCAGCGGCGGCGCGGCACGCACGGGCATGCGCTGGCCGTCGAAGCGGTACGGAGGCGCCAGCACCTGCACGCGGCCGGTCTCGGGGTTGGGAAGCTCGGCCAGCAAGCCGGCCTCTGCCGTGCGCTGCGACTGCAGGGCCTCCAGCAGGCCCAGGACCTCGCCGCAGGGAATGCCGGCCGCCGTCAGGCGCGCCAGCAGAAGCTCACGCGGGCGGCGGGCCAGCTCGGCGCGCAGTTCGGGCAGCAGTGCATGGCGGTTCTGCGACCGGGCCAGGTTCGTGACGAAGCGCTCGTCGGTCGCCAGGTCGTCCCGTTCCAGCACCTCGGTGCAGAAGCGCTGGAACTGCGCGTTGTTGCCCACCGTGATGACCAGCGGGCCGTCGGCCGCATCGAACACGCCATAGGGCACGATGGAAGGGTGTGCGTTGCCGTACTTGGGCGGATCGTTGCCCATGAGCAGCGCCTCCATGCCGTAGTAGGCGGTGATCATCAGGCCGCAGTCGTACAGGGCCATCTCGACATGCCGTCCCTGTCCCGTGCGCTGGCGATCGAACAGGGCTGCCAGGATCGCCTGCGCCGAGTACATGCCGGTGAACATGTCCACCGCCGCCACCCCGAACTTCAGCGGGCCCTGCCCTTCCTCGCCGTTCAGCGCCATCAGGCCGGCCTCGCCCTGCACCACCAGGTCGTAGCCCGGGCGCGCGGCCTCGGGGCCATCGGTGCGGTAGCCGGTGATGGAGCAGTACACGAGGGCCGGGTTGATGGGTTTCAGCGACTCGTAATCCAGCCCCATCTTCGCGATGCCGCCGAACTTGAAGTTCTGGATCACCACGTCGCTCTTCGCGGCCAGCTCGCGCACAAGGCGCTGGCCCTCGGGCTTTTGCAGATCCACGCCCACCGACTGCTTGTTGCGGTTGGCGCTGTTGAAGTAGGCCGTGTTGCGCGAGCCCACGCGCAGGCCCCAGTCGCGCGTGTCGTCGCCGCGGGCGGGATGCTCGATCTTGATGACCTCCGCGCCCAGGTCGCCCAGCGCCTGCGCGCACATGGGGCCGGCCAGAACGCGCGACAGATCCAGCACACGCACGCCGGCGAGCGGAAGGCGGGATTCGCGGGTCGCGCTCATCGCATGCTCCTCAATGGACACCGCTTCACTCCGGCTTGTAGTCGATGGATTTCAGCAGTGCGGACTGCTGCTCATACGCCTGCTTCAATTCCGCCATCATCTCTTCCGAAGTCTCGGAGCCGCCCTGCTCCATGCCCATTTCCTTGAGGCGATTCTGCACCTCGGCTCGCTTGAAATGGGCCAGCGTCAACTCGCGCATTTTCTGCTGGACTGCCGCGGGAGCATCCGGGCGGGACCACACGGCGAACCAGCCTGCCTGCGCGAGCTGTGGGTAGCCGAGTTCCTTGAAGGTGGGCACCTCCGGCAACGCGGCGATGCGGGTGGGGTAGTTCACCGCAATCGCCTTGATCTTGCCGCTCTTGATCAACGGCAACGAGGTGGCCAGCCCATCGAACATCAGGGGCACATGGCCGCCCATGAGATCGGTCAATGCCGGGGGAGAGCCCTTGTAGCCCACATGATTCATCTGCATCTGCGTGAGCTTCCCGAGCAGCATGCCCGAGGTGTGACCCTTCATGCCCGCCGCGTAGGACGCGAAACTAAGCCCGTCCTTTTGCGATTTGCCGTACGCCACGACCTGCTGCAGGTTGGCGACAGGCAGATCCTTGTTGGCGACCAGCACCAGCCCGGTCCGGCTGAGCTGGGCCAACGGCTTCAGGTCCGCAAAGGGCTGATAGTGGACCTTGTAGGCCAGTGGGGTTTCGCTCACGGCGCCGCCCTGGATGACCAGGAGGGTGTGGCCGTCCTTGCCGTTGGACATCAGATCGCCGATTGCCAGCGCACCGGCGGCACCGGGCTTGGATTCCACGATGACCGGCTTGCCCAGTTCCTGCTGCATGCCCTCCGCCAGCAGCCGCGCCAACGCGTCGGCGCTGCCGCCGGCAGGTCCGGCCACCACCAGGCGAATCGGCTTGGTGGGCCAGGCCGGCTGGGCCTGGACCTCGGCCGTCCAACCCAGAACACCCATGCCGACCGCCAAGGCGAATCCGCGCCACCAGAAGTAGTCCTGTTTCTTCACGTTCATCTCTGTCTCCTTTGTTGATTGCTGCGCATGCGCGCTTAGAAAGGCTTGTCGCCGATGATGGCCGTGCGCTCCATTTTTCGGGGCGCCGGCCAGTAGTCCTGGACCGCGTAGTGCTGCGTGCAGCGGTTGTCCCACATGGCCACGCTGTTGGGCTTCCAGCGGAACCGGACCTGGTACTCGGGAATGGCCGCCTGGCTGGTCAGGTAATTGAGCAGCATGCTGGCGCCCGGTGTCTTGTCCTGGCCGAAGCGCACGTTGCCCGGCGTGTGGTAGTTCGCAAAGTGGGTTGCGAACCCACAGACGTACAGGATCTTCTCCCCGGTTTCCGGATGGGTGCGCACCACGGGATGCTCCACCATCGGATGCTCCATCCCGAGCGCCCGGCGCTTTTCTTCCGGCATGGCGGCGCCGAACGAATGCTCGATGCTGCACTTCACCTTCAGGCCATCGATCTTCTTCTTGATGTCGTCCGGCAGGTTGCCGTAAGCCTGCACCATGTCGACCCAGATAGTGTCGCCTCCCACCGGCGGGCATTCGATGCAGCGCAGCACACCCCCCATGGGCGGTGCGTCGCGCCACTGCCCATCGGTGTGAAAGCTGTTCTCGTAGTTTTCGCGCTTGTCGCTGCGATAGATCTGAACCAGCCCCGGATGGTCCGGGTCGCTGCCGGCCACGGGATGGTCTTCCAGTTCACCGAAGTGGCGGGCAAAGGCCACATGCTCGGCCCGCGTGATTTCCTGGTCACGAAAAAACAGCACCTTGTGCTGCAGCAGCAAGGCCTTGATTTCATGGGCCAGACGGGCGTCGCGCGACGCATCGCCCAGGTGCACACCCGATACTTCCGCACCGATGGTGCACGTCAGCTTTTCGACTTTCATTGCCTGCTCCTTGTCTCCAGGAAGTCCACCGCGGCAGGTCTTGCGATGCATTCATCCTGTGCCTGCCGATGGAGCAATTCTCGAACCGCAAGGCGCCAACCGGCTTGACCGATCACGACAGGCGCTTACCCAGTCGCGCCGAGGCTTCGCCGCAGCTGCCAAGGCCTCTGGTACTAACACCATTGACCAACTTGCACAGCATTGATAGACGTCAGGCATGACGCCCCGCATCCGAAGCATCAGTCTCAACAAGTACTCGAAAGTCGCGCAGGAGCTCGGCATCGATCCGTTGAGCATGCTCCGCCAGGTGGGCCTGGACCACAGCTGCCTGAACTCGCCCGACCTGCTGGTGCCAGAGACGGCCTTCGCTCAGCTGCTGGAGGCTTCTTCCGCGCAAACCGGCAACGCATCGCTCGGGTTGCTCATGGGTTCGTACTGGCGGCTGTCGGACTTTGGGCAAATCAGCCTGCTTCTGCAGCATCAGCCAAGCCTGGCCACCCTTCTGCAGACGCTCAAGGACTACCACCACCTGATCAGCACCACCATCACCACGGAAACCGTGACGCAGGGGCGGCTTTCGATCATTCAGTTGCACCTGGACACCGAGAGGGAGACGCCGGGACGCCACCCCATGGAGCTGGGCATCACGGCCTTGCTGAGCCTGTGCCGCCACCAACTGGGCAAAGGCTGGAAGCCCGTCGGCGTGCATTTCTCGCACGCTGCGCCCAGCAGCATGGCCCTTCACCGCCGGGTGCTCGGCAGCGAGATCGTGTTCGCCTCGGACTTCGACGGCATCGTGCTGTCCACCGAAGACCTGCAGCTTCTCGATCCGGAGCACGACAGCGGCATGGAGGCGCATGCCCGGCATCTGATGGACCTCCACGCGCCCGGCAGATCTCCCAAGCCCATCGAGCAGCAGGTACGCAGCGCCATCCAGTCGCTGTTGCCGCATGGACGCCATGGCATCGCCCAAGTGGCCAGCGCGCTGGGCTGCACATCGCGCTCCCTTCAGCGCCAGCTGGAGAACAGCCGAACCAGCTTTCAGGACACCCTGGACGCCGTGCGCAGCCAGGCCGCCGTCCGCGCACTGCAGAACCCGCAGCTCTCGATCGGCGAGGCCGCCGCACTTGCCGGCTTTGCGGAAAACAGCTCTTTCACGCGGTGGTTCAGCAAGCAGTTCCAGCAAAGCCCGAGCGGCTGGCGCCAGCAGTATCTTCCTGGGCGTAGCGCAGACGAGGCTCGACAGGCCTAGCGTTCAGGCGGCCTTGCGCAGGAAGCCCTGGTTGCCGCCGTTGCGGTTGGGGGCAAAGCCGTTGGCCTGCAGGCTTTCTTCCACGGTGTCGTAGAACACGCCGATCTTGCTGATTTCGCGCGCCTGCCTGGCCGTGGCGATCTCGCGGCCGAAATCGCGGGACATGCGCACCAGCTGCTCGATCTGCGACACCGTGCTCGCCTTGGCCGTGCGCGACTGGTTCCACAGGACGTCCTCGGTGCCGCAGCGCACATGCAGGCCCATGGCGATGCCCATCATGTTGATCGGCAGCACGTTGCGCACCGAGCTTTCGACCGTCAGCACCGCACCGTCGGGCACGGCGCGCAGCATGTTGGCCAGGTTGTAGATGTTGGGCGCATCCATGCCGCCGCTGATGGCGACCCAGTTCATGACCAGCGGGCCCTTGTAGACACCGCGGCGCATCAGCCGCTCCACCGATTCGAAGCTGTTGATGTTGTAGCACTGGAAGGCGCTCTGGATGCCGGCCGCGCTCAGGCGGCGGATGTGCTCCTCCACCCAGCCGGGCTGGGAGGGCACCGTCATTTCCTTGTAGGCATTGAAGATGGCGGGAATCTCCCGGGAGGTGCCTTTGAAATCAGCCAGCTCCGCATGCTCGGTCACGTTCATCTGCGAGGTGTTCACCGTCACCGTGACCTGATCGGGCTTGGGGTCGAGCTCGGCCAGCATGTGGCGGGTGTCGTCGCTCAGCCACTTGGCGGCAGCGCCTTCCGACTCCGGCGCAAAGCTGATCGAGCCGCCCACCTGGATCACCATCTCGGGCACGGCCTTGCGCACGCCGGCGATCAGCTCGTTGAACTTGGACAGGCGCTTGCTGCCCTTGCCGTCGAGCTCGCGCACGTGCAGGTGCAGCACGGTGGCGCCGGCGTTGTAGCAATCCACCGCCTTCTGGATCTGTGCTTGCATCGTGACGGGGATGTCCTCGGGAAAGTCGGAGGGCAGCCAGCCCGGCGCATAGGGAGCGGCCGTGATGATGAGCGGCGGCTGGTTCTCGGGGAACAGGTGTCCGTCGAGGAAATTCATTGCATGTCTCCAGTGGGTAGTGGGCTACCTCGGACATCCGGCGTGTGCGGCGTGAGATTCCGAGGGCGCATTCACTGTAGGACGGGCAGGCAGAAGGCCGTTTGCCGGATCACGCCGCCCATTTGGCATTTCGCGCCAACCCGCCGGCCGAGCGCTGCATCACCCACCCAGCGATCGCATCGCCCGCGGGTTCTGTTCGAGCCGACGCACGGCGGCGGCCCGCGTTGCAGGCTGAAAGTCATGAGGGACCACGAGAACATCGATGGAGGCACGGCGCAGGACTCGCTGTGCCACGCTTCCGAAGACGAAGTCCGACAAGGCGGAGGCCGAATGCTTCCCCACCACGATGAGCTCGGCGCCGCTGTGCTCCTGCTGCACGATGACCTGGCGCGCGGGGTCGCCATGCCGGATTGCCGAGTAGACGCGGTTGCGGCGCGCATCGGTCGAATCGGTCAGCCGGAACATCCTGTCCCTGGCGTACCGCCTGCATTCCTGCCGGTACGCCTTGATGGCCTGATCCGAGACCTCTGCATAGCGGAGCTTCCCCTCGTTGGCAGTGCTGATGGCGTGGAACAGCTCTACCTGCGCGGACCTGCCGAGCGCGAAGGCTGCCGCGATCAAATTGTGCGAGGCCTCCGAGAAGTCCACCGCGACGAGCAAGCGTCCATAGGCAGCTTGTGCCGGTCCGGCTTCCGGGTTCACCACCAGGACGGGTCGGCGCGCCGCCCGGAGAAGCCGCTCCACGGGCTGGCCACGCAAGAAGGACAGCACCGAGCGTACCCGGCTCAGACCCGCAACGACCAGGTCGGCACATCGCGCCGCGCTCGCGACATCCTCGTCGGTGTTCGAGGTCCGGCTCACGGTGCGGACGCTGATCGCATGGCGCTGGCCGAGCTGCAGCGCGTGGTGGGACAGCCGGCATGCGGCGTCGGGGCAAGGGAGGTCCCCGCCCGGCGCCGCATACATGAGCTTCAGCGTCGCGTCATGCTCGGCGGCAAGTTGCGCTGCACGGGAGAGGACGGCGTCCGTGCTGGCAGAGAAATCGGTGATGGCGAGAATCGAGTCAAGGTCGGCGAGCGTGCGCTCGCCGTGAATCGTTGCATGCATTGACGCACTCCATTCGTGCGGCGCCTGTGCTTGAGGGCGGCCGCGAACGCGCGGGACTTGTGCCCGGCGGTGAATGGTTGCGCTGAAGAGGGAAGGAGCGGACCGCCGGGCTCAGAGATGTGCTGGCGTTTGCTTGCGACGCACCGCCATGACCTCGCGTGCCCGGACGAATGCTGCTGCAAGGAGCAGTGCCGCTGTTGCGGCGTGGGCCAGGATGAGGGTGGTGGTCAGCATGCGGCCAGTCTAGGGTGCGAGTCTGGATCGGGCAAGCAATGACCTCAGGGCTCTTGCCAGATAGCGGCCGCCATGCATCGAGACACCGTCAATACGTATCCCTGGATCCGTGAGCTCACGAGCGAAAGTGATTCACCCTGCGGGTGCGGGCGATTCGAGGTAGTTTGGTAAACGCGAGACAGGTGCAGGGCGTTCATGCTGCTGTTGCAAACGCAGTATCCGATTCCCTTCAATGCGCCCCTTCATCGTCAAGCAACTCGACTACGACCTCACCCCGGTAGCCGGTCTGGCGCTGGTGGGTCATCATCTGAATCGACTCGCACCGGTATTCAAGCAGCTCGATGACGCCTTGCCCGTTCGAAATGGCGTTGCCAACAGCGACATTCTGCGCAGCTACCTGGGCCTGCTGGTACAGGGCAAGAGCGACTTCGATGCGATCGAGAACTTCCGCGGCGATGCCTTCTTCAAGCAGGCGCTGGGCATCAAGCTGTTGCCCTCCAGCCCGACGCTGCGCCAGCGCATGGACGCCCGCGCGGACGAACTGTTTGACTTCCTGCCGACGCTGATCGAGACGCTGCTGTACGGCGCGCGAGTCGACTATGGCGTCTTGCCTTGCGGCTGGCTGGCGCTGGACGTGGACACCTTCGCCATGAACAACGGCGGCACTGCCAAGGACGGCGTAGGTCGTACCTACACGGGGGTCGATGGCTACTGCCCGCTGGCCGCGTACCTGGGCTCGCACGGGTTCTGCCTTGAGTTGGCGCTGCGCCCCGGCGTGCAGCATTCGGCGTCGGAGACGCAATTCAACTTCGAGCGTGTGATCCCGATGGCGCAGCGCCTGAGTGCGGCGGGTCCGAAGGCGCCGATCCTGGCGCGCCTGGATTCCGGCTTCGACTCGGCGGCGCTGATGCGCGAGATCGAGTCGTACAACCGTGCAGGTGTGCCGCAGCTGGACTGGCTGATCAAGTGGAACCCGCGCACGACCAACGTGGCGGCGCTGGCCGAGCGGCTTGAGGCCGACGCCACCACGCTCTGGGAGCATCCCCGCGCGGGCAAACGTGTGACGCTGTGGGAACAGGCGCTGGAGATCGAAGGCATCGAGCGGCCGCTGCGCCGCGTGCTGCGCCTGACCGAGCGCACCATCGATGCGCAGGGCCAGTTGTTGATCGAGCCCAAGCTCACGTTGGATGGCTGGACCACGAGCCTGAGCGCCAAACAGTTCGATGGGAAGGCCATCATCGCGCTGTACGCCGACCACGGCACGCACGAGCAGTTCCACTCCGAATTCAAGACCGACCTCGATCTGGAGCGGCTGCCCTCGGGCAAGTTCAGTACCAACTACCTGGTGTGCGAGCTCGCCGCGCTGGCCATGAATATCCTGCGCCTGATGGGCCAGGCCGGGCTGCTGGGGTCCGATGCGCCCGTGCGCCATGCGGCCAAACGCAGGCGCATCAAGACGGTGATGCAGGAACTCATCTACCGCGCCGGCCGTCTCATCGAGCATGGCCGGCGCATCATCCTCGGGCTGGGCGCCAACGATCGCGCGGCCAAGGCCTTCCAGCGGCTGCACGGCGAACTGCTGACCAGCTGCTGAGCGCAGCCGGCCTATCACCGGCCTCATTCACGCACTCACGAATCCAGAAAATCGCATCCGAGCGAGGTTGCGGCGTGGGCCAGTCGCACCCATCTCAACGCAAGTCGATCGCCGAGTCGTGATGGCGACGACTTCATCGCGTCGATCTCGGCACCGCCAAGCATCGGGCAGTCGAATGGCTCGGTCACAGTGCGACAAAGCACCCGGGATCGGTCCGCAGAGCATTGGGGCTCACGGATTCAGGGTATCGGTAAAGGCATGGACGTGGTGAACTCTTGTGCCGAGTCGAGTTGATAAGCGCCCGGGCGGTATCGGTCCGCGGCCACAGGCTTGCCAAAATTTGCCAAGCGCCATAAGCTTGTCTCATGAGCACCATGAACGTATCCCTGCCCGAAGCCATGAAGTCGTTCGTGGATGAGCAAGTGGTCGAACGGGGCTATGGCACGAGCAGCGAATATGTGCGCGAGCTCATCCGCAAGGACCAACAGAGGCTTCAACTGCGCAGCCTGCTTCTCCAAGGAGGCCTTTCGGCGCCCGCCGCGGCGGCAGACGACGCTTACTTCGATGGCCTGCGCAAGAGGGTGCGCGACGCGGGCAAGAAGGCAGCCAGGGCCGGCGGCAAAAGGTGAAGGCGAAAACAGTCGTCCCGCGAGAAGAGGCCAACCGAGACATTGACGACGCCATCGCCTACTACCTGGGAGAGGGCACGGAAAGTGCCGCACTCGGCTTGATCGATGAGCTTGAACGTGCCTACGTTCATATCAGCCGGCACCCCGGCACGGGCTCCACGCGCTACGCGCATGAGCTCGACTTGCCAGGGCTGCGCTGTTGGCCATTGACTCGCTTCCCGCATTTGGTCTTTTACTTCGAGCGGTCAGACTGCATTGATGTTTGGCGCGTCCTCCACGGACGGCGCGACATACCTGCATGGATGCAGGCGTCGTAAATCGGCTCCTGACCGGCACAGAGGCGTTGGCCCGCAGCTTGCTAAACACCAAGCAATGATTGAAAATTTACTTTCCTCGCACCACTATGTAATTTTATTTACATCGCCTGCACCGTGAACGGGCGAGCCCCCACCGCATGCCGGCTTCCTCCGCAGCCACTACCGTCCCGCAGCGCATCGCCCAGGCGCTGCCGCAACTGACGCGTTCGCACCGCCAGGTGGCCGACTACGTGCTCGAGCGCCCGCTGCAGGTCGCCACCCTGCCGATCGACGAGCTGGCCGCCACCGTCGGCGTGTCGGTGGCCACCGCCAACCGCTTCGCCCGGGCCCTGGGCTTCGACGGCTATGCGAGCTTCCGCGCCGAGCTGGTGCGCGGCTTCGAGCCGCTGGTGGCGCCGGTGGAGCGGCTGCGCGGCAACCTCGCCCGCCCTTCGACGGTGGCGGAGGTGTTCGCGATGGCGCTGGAGGAAAGCCAGGGCAACATCGGCGCGACGCGCCAGGCCCTGGACCCCGCCTCCTGCGAAGCGGCGGTGGCGCGCGTGCTCGGCGCCCGCACCGTCTTCATCGCCGGCTTCGGCGCCAGCGCCTGGCTGGCCGGGCTGCTGCACCACGGCCTGGATGCCTACTGCGGCGACGTGCGCCTGCTGTCATCGGTCAGCGGCGTCACGCACGGCGCACGTGCCCTGTCGCGCGGCGGCCCGCAAGACCTCCTGGTGGCGCTGACCTTCCCGCGCTACCTGACCGACACCGTGGCACTCACCGGCCTCGCGCGCAGTCAGGGCATCGGCGTGCTGGCGCTGACCGACCGGCCCAGCTCGCCGATCGCGCCGCTGGCCGACGTGGCCCTCTACGCGCAGACCGAAACCCGCTATCGTCCCAACTGCGAGACCAGCGTTCTGGCGCTGATCGAGGCCCTGACCAGCGCCGTGGCCCTGCGCGCCCCGCAGGCCTACCAAGCCGCGAGCAAGGTGGTCCATGCCGTGATGCCATGGCTGCACGGCGCGCAGGACCTGCGGGCCGCGAGCACGCCGAAGATCAAGCAAAGGCCGGTGCCGCGCGCGCCGGCCGGAAAGAAGAAGACCCGATGAGAACGACGCCCGTCATTGCCATCCACGGCGGCGCCGGCACGATCAGTGCCGCGGCGCTGGACGCCGGCGCGGCCCAGGCCTACCACGAGGCGCTGCGCGCCATCGTGCAGGCCGGCCAGGCGCTGCTGCTGCGCGGCGGCTCCGCGCTCGACGCGGCCTGCCTCGCCGTCGAGATGCTGGAGGACTGCCCGCTCTTCAATGCCGGCCACGGCGCCGTCTTCACCCACGCCGGCACGCACGAGCTCGACGCGGCCGTGATGAACGGCGCCGACCTGCGCGCCGGCGCGGTCGCCTGCGTCAGCCGCATCCGCCGCCCGGTGCGCGCCGCCCGCGCGGTGATGGAGGACGGCGCCCACGTGCTGCTGGTCGGCGCTGGTGCCGAGGACTTCGCGCGCGAGCGTGGGCTGGAGATGGTCGATCCCTCGTACTTCTCCACCGAGGCGCGCCGCGCCCAGCTGGTGCGCGCGCAGGCCGCCGGCCGCGTCGCGCTCGACCACGACGGCACGGCCAACGCCGCCGCGCCGCTGGACGAAGGCCGCAAGTTCGGCACCGTCGGCGCCGTGGCGCTCGACCTGCAGGGCCACCTGGCGGCCGCCACCTCCACCGGCGGCATGACCAACAAGCGCGCCGGCCGTGTCGGCGATTCGCCGCTGATCGGCGCCGGCACCTATGCCGACGACAAGCGCGCCGCCGTGTCCTGCACCGGCAGCGGCGAGATGTTCATCCGCGCGGCCGCGGCCTACGACGTCTGCGCGCGCATGCGCTATGCGGGCCAGTCGCTGGCGCAGGCGGCGCAGGCGGTGGTGATGCAGTCGCTGCCGGCGATCGGCGGCAGCGGCGGGCTGATCGCGATCGATCGCAACGGCAACGTCTGCATGCCCTTCAACACCGAGGGCATGTACCGCGGCCATGCCCGGGGCACGGAGGCGCCGCAGACGGCGATTCATCGATGAGGCGTCCAGTGCCCTCACCCCAGCCCTCTCCCAGAGGGAGAGGGAGCAAGTCCGCATCGCTGCAGCGCGCATGCACGGAGCTTGCCTTATGAGCGCTGTCACTCTGCCCTCTTCTGCCGGCGCTGCCTTGCAGCTGTCCGAGCAGCGCGTGCTCGAGGTCGATGGCCTTACCGTGCGCTTCGCGACTTCCGAGCGCACCGTCGACGCGGTGCGCAAACTGAGCTTCCACGTCGAGCGCGGCGAAACGCTGGCCATCGTGGGCGAGTCGGGTTCGGGCAAGTCCGTCACCTCGCTCGCGCTGATGCGGCTGGTCGAATACGGCGGCGGCCGCATCCTCGACGGCCGCATGGTCTTCAAGCGCCGTGACGGCCGCGTGCTCGACCTGGCGAAGGCATCGGACGCCACGATGCGCGGCATTCGCGGCGCCGACATCGCGATGATCTTCCAGGAGCCGATGACCTCGCTCAACCCGGTGTTCACCGCCGGCGACCAGATCGCGGAGGCCATCGCCATCCACCAGGCCAAGGACCGCGCTGCCGCGCGCGCCGAGGCGCTGCGCATGCTGGAGCTGGTGCGCATTCCCGAGGCGCGCAGCGTGCTGCAGCGCTACCCGCACCAGCTCTCCGGCGGCATGCGCCAGCGCGTGATGATCGCGATGGCGCTGTCCTGCCGGCCTTCTCTGCTGATCGCCGACGAGCCCACCACCGCGCTCGACGTCACCATCCAGGCCCAGATCCTGCAGCTGATCCGCGAGCTGCAGTCCGAGATGCACATGGGCGTGGTCTTCATCACCCACGACATGGGCGTGGTGGCCGAGGTGGCCGACCGCGTGCTCGTGATGTACCGCG
This sequence comes from Variovorax sp. WS11, assembly GCF_010499245.1. Classification (GTDB taxonomy): domain Bacteria; phylum Pseudomonadota; class Gammaproteobacteria; order Burkholderiales; family Burkholderiaceae_C; genus Variovorax. Next base: position 3,834,402 of record NZ_JAAGOW010000001.1, on the reverse strand, counting down.
GCGACAAGGCCGAGGCCGGCCCGTCGGAGCAGGTGTTCGCGGCCCCGCAGCACCCCTACACGCGCGCCCTGCTCTCCGCCGTGCCGCAGCTGGGCGCGATGCGCGGCACCGAGCTGCCGGCGCGCTTCGAGCTGCTGCAGGTCGACGCGGCCGGCGTCAGCGTGAGCGACCGCAGCCCGCAGGACACGGTGCGCCGCGACGCCCCGCCGATCCTGCGCGTGAAGGACCTGGTGACGCGCTTCGACCTCAAGAGCGGCCTGTTCGGCCGCGTCACGCGCCGGGTGCATGCGGTGGAAGGCATCAGCTTCGACCTGCATGCCGGCGAGACGCTGGCGCTGGTGGGCGAGTCGGGCTGCGGCAAGTCGACCACCGGCCGCTCGCTGCTGCGCCTGGTCGACAGCCAGGGCGGCGAGATCGAGTTCAAGGGCCGCAATGTGCTGGCGCTGCCGCAGGGCGAGCTGCAGGCGCTGCGGCGCGACATCCAGTTCATCTTCCAGGACCCCTTCGCCTCGCTGGACCCGCGCCTCACCGTGGGCTTCTCGATCATGGAGCCGCTCTTGGTGCACCGCGTCGCCAGCGGCGCCGCGGCGCAGGCGCGGGTGCGCTGGCTGCTCGAAAAAGTGGGCCTGCCGGCCGACTACGCGCAGCGCTACCCGCACGAGTTCTCCGGCGGCCAGCGCCAGCGCATCGCGATCGCCCGCGCGCTGGCGCTCGACCCCAAGGTGGTGGTGGCCGACGAGTCGGTCTCGGCGCTGGACGTGTCGATCCAGGCCCAGATCGTCAACCTCATGCTCGACCTGCAGCGCGAGCTGGGCGTGGCCTTCCTCTTCATCTCGCACGACATGGCGGTGGTGGAGCGCATCAGCCACCGCGTGGCCGTGATGTTCCTGGGCCAGATCGTCGAGATCGGCCCGCGGCGCGCCATCTTCGAGAACCCGCAGCATGCCTACACGAAGCGGCTGATGGCCGCGGTGCCGGTGGCCGACCCGGCGCGGCGCACGCAGAAGCGCCCGCTGCTGCAGGGCGAGGTGCCGAGCCCGGTGCATCCCGTGGACTACCAGCCCACGGTGGCGCCGCTGGTCGAGGTCGGCCCGGGCCATTTCGTGGCGCGGCATCCGATCGCCGGCGCCTTCTGATTTTTTCTTTCCCACCCAGCGACGTCAAAGGAGTCTTCGCATGAACAAGCGTCTTACCCGAATCGCAGCCGCCCTCGCGCTGGCCGGCCTCGCCATGTCGGCACAGGCCGCCAAGGACGTGGTCGTGGCCGTGCAATCCAATTTCACCACCACCGATCCCTACGACGCCAACGACACGCTCTCGCAGGCGGTTGCCAAGTCCTTCTACCAGGGCCTGTACGGCTTCGACAAGGACATGAAGATGGTGCCGGTGCTGGCCACCGGCCACACCGTCAGCAAGGACGGGCTGGTCTACACCGTCAAGCTGCGCACCGGCGTGCAGTTCCACGACGGCACGCCCTTCAATGCCGAGGCGGTGAAGGCGACCTTCGACCGCGTGACCAATCCGGACAACAAGCTCAAGCGCTACAACCTCTACAAGAACATCGCCAAGACCGAGGCGGTCGACGCGACCACGGTGCGCTTCACGCTCAGCGAACCCTTCTCGCCCTTCATCAACACGCTTGCGCACCCCTCGGGCGTGATCATCTCGCCGGCCGCCTTGACCAAGTACGGCAGCAAGGGCATCGCGCAGAACCCCGTGGGCACCGGCCCCTTCAAGTTCGTCGAGTGGAAGGCCACCGACTACCTGAAGGTCGCCAAGTTCGACGGCTACTGGAAGAAGGGCTATCCGAAGGTCGACACGATCACCTTCCGCCCGGTGGTCGACAACAACACGCGCGCCGCGATGATGCAGACCAACGAGGCGCACTTCGCCTTCCCGATGCCGCCCGAAGCGGCCGCAACGCTGCAGGGCAAGCCCAGCCTCGAGGTGAACACCTCGCCCTCGATCATTCATCGCTACATCTCGATGAACACGCAGCAGAAGCCCTTCGACAACCCGAAGGTGCGCGAGGCGATCAACTATGCGATCAACAAGGAGGCGCTGGTCAAGGTGGCGTTCTCGGGCTACGCCATTCCGGCCGAGGGCGTGCTGCCCAAGGGCATCGAGGGTGCGGCCAAGCTCGGCCCCTGGCCCTACAACCCGGCCAAGGCGCGCGAGCTGCTGAAGGAGGCCGGCTACCCGAACGGCTTCGAGAGCACGCTCTGGTCGGCCTACAACTATACGACCGCGCAGAAGGTGATCCAGTTCGTGCAGCAGCAGCTGGCGCAGGTCGGCGTCAAGGTGCAGGTGCTGGCGCTCGAGGCCGGCCAGCGCGTCGAACGCGTCGAGAGCGCACAAGACCCGGCCACCGCCCCGGTGCGCATGTACTACGTGGGCTGGTCCTCGTCGACCGGCGAGGCCGACTGGGCGATGCGTCCGCTGCTGGCCTCCGAGTCCTTCCCGCCCAAGCTCTTCAACACCGCCTACTACAAGAACGACGAAGTCGACGCCGACATCAAGAAGGCGCTGGTGACCACCGATCCCGCCGCCAAGGCCAAGATCTACGCCGACGCGCAGCAGCGCATCTGGAAGGACGCGCCCTGGGCTTTCCTGGTCACCGAGCAGCTGCTGTCGGTGCGTGCGCGCAACCTCGCGGGCTTCTACGTGATCCCGGACGGCAGCTTCAACTTCGACGACGTTGAACTGAAGTGATCCTGCACACGGCCAGTCCATGACCCAGTATGTTCTAAAGCGCCTGCTGGGCCTGCTCCCGACACTGCTCATCGTGGCGGTGCTGGTGTTCCTGTTCGTCCACATGCTGCCCGGCGACCCGGCGCGGCTGGCGGCCGGACCGGACGCCAGCCCCGAGACGGTGGCGCTGGTGCGCGCGGACCTCGGCCTCGACAAGCCGTTGCCGCAGCAGTTCCTGAACTTCTTCACCAACATGCTGCAGGGCGACTTCGGCCGCTCGCTGCGCTCCAAGCGGCCGGTCTCCACCGAGATCGCCGAGCGCTTCATGCCCACGCTGCTGCTCACCCTCACCAGCATGGCCTGGGCGGTGGTCTTCGGCATGGCGATCGGGATCACGTCGGCGGTGTATCGCAACCAGTGGCCCGACCGGGTCGGCATGACGCTGGCGGTCTCGGGCATCTCCTTCCCGGCCTTCGCGCTGGGCATGCTGCTGATGCAGATCTTCTCGGTGCAGCTCGGCTGGCTGCCCACGGTGGGCGCCGACTCGTGGCGCCACTACATCCTGCCCTCGATCACGCTGGGCGCCGCGGTGGCAGCGGTGATGGCGCGCTTCACCCGCGCCTCCTTCGTCGAGGTGATCCAGGAGGATTTCGTGCGCACCGCGCGCGCCAAGGGCGTGTCGGAGAAATGGGTGGTGCTCAAGCACTGCCTGCGCAACGCGCTGATCCCGGTGGTCACGATGATGGGCCTGCAGTTCGGCTTCCTGCTGGGCGGCTCGATCGTGGTCGAGGCGGTGTTCAATTGGCCCGGCCTCGGGCGCCTGCTGGTGGACGCGGTCGACATGCGCGACTACCCGATCATCCAGACGCTGGTGCTGCTCTTCTCGCTGGAGTTCATCCTGATCAACCTGGTGGTGGACGTGCTCTACGGCTTCATCAACCCCACCATCCGCTACAAGTGAGCAGGCGATGAGCACCCCTCCCGCTGAACCCATCCCCGCCGTGGCCGAGCAGCCGGTCGCCGCGATCGCCGCCTCCTCGCGCGTGCGCACGCCGTGGACCGAGTTCTGGCGCAAGTTCCGCATGCAGCACGTCGCGATGGGCGCCGGCGTCTTCGTGCTGCTGCTGGTGGTCATCGCCATCCTCGCACCCTGGATCGTGCCCTACGACGCCGAGAATTTCTTCGACTACGACAAGCTCAACACCGGCCCCTCGGCCGCCCACTGGTTCGGCGTCGATCCGCTGGGCCGCGACATCTTCAGCCGCATCCTGATGGGCGCGCGCATCTCGCTGGCCACCGGCTTCCTGTCGGTGGTGCTGGGCGCCATCATCGGCACCGTGCTGGGCCTGCTGGCCGGCTACTACGGCGGCTGGTGGGACCGCATCGTGATGCGCATCTCCGACGTGCTCTTCGCTTTCCCCGGCATCCTGCTGGCGCTGGGCGTGGTGGCCATCCTCGGCAGCAGCATGACCAACGTGGTGGTGGCGGTCTCGGTCTTCAGCGTGCCGGCCTTCGCACGGCTGGTGCGCGGCAACACGCTGGCGCTGAAGAACCTCACCTACATCGAGGCCACGCGCAGCATCGGCGCGAGCGACCGCACCATCCTGCTGCGGCACATCCTGCCAGGCACCATCTCCTCCATCGTCGTGTACTTCACGATGCGCCTGGGCACTTCGATCATCACGGCGGCCAGCCTCAGCTTCCTCGGCATGGGCGCGCAGCCGCCGATGCCCGAATGGGGCGCGATGCTCAACGAAGCGCGCGCGGACATGGTCAACGCGCCGCACGTGGCGCTGTTCCCGTCGCTGGCGATCTTCTTCACGGTGCTGGCCTTCAATTTGCTCGGGGATGGGCTGCGGGACGCGCTCGACCCCAAGATCGACCGGGTATGAGGCTCATCGTCGAACCCCGGGTGCGGTGATGCTGGTTCCAGTCGTGCCGCACATCGGCGCCTTGCCCTCGGGCAAGCGCGACGCCATCACCGACGTGGCCGGCGTCACGGTCGGGCATTGCACGCTCGACGAGGGCGAGGTCCAGACGGGGGTGACGGTGGTGTGCCCGCATGCGGGCGACCCCTTCCAACAGCGGGTGCCGGCGGGCGTCGCGGTGCTCAACGGCTTCGGCAAGAGCGTGGGGCTGGTGCAGGTCGAGGAACTCGGCGTGCTCGAAACGCCGATCGCGCTGACCAACACCTTCTCGGTGCCGGCCATGGCCGAAGCGCAGATCCGCGACTGCATCGCGATGAACCCCGAATGCGGGCGCAGCCTGCCCAGCGTCAACCCGCTGGTCTTCGAGTGCAACGACGGCTTTCTCAACGACATGCAGCGCATGGCCGTTCGCGGGCACCACTACCTCGAGGCCTGGGCCGCGGCCGGCGAAGCGGTGGCGCAGGGCTCGGTCGGCGCAGGGCGCGGCATGTCCAGCTTCGCGCTCAAGGGCGGCATCGGCACGGCCTCGCGGCGCGTGTCGGCACCGGGCGCCGGGCTGCACACGGTGGGCGCGCTGGTGCTCGCCAACTACGGCCTGCTGCCCAACCTGGTGATCGCCGGCCGCGCGGTCGGCGCGCGACTGGCGACCCAGCTGGCCGGTGCGGCGCCGGCGGCCGAACCTGAGAAGGGCTCGATCATCATGCTGATCGCCACCGACGCGCCGCTGGACGCGCGCCAGCTGCGCCGCCTTGCGCTGCGCGCGGGCGCCGGCCTGGCGCGCACCGGCTCGGTCTTCGGCCACGGCAGCGGCGACATCGCGCTGGCCTTCTCCACCGCCTACACGCTGCCGCAGCGGCGCGAGCAGCCGATGCCGGCGGTCGCGCTGTTGCACGACGCGCTGCTCGACGGCCTGTTCCAGGCCGCGGCCGACAGCGTGGAGCAGGCCATCCTGCATGCGCTGTGGCGGGCCGAGTCCATCACCGGGCGCGACGGCCACGTGCGCCCGGCCCTCACCGAACTGCTGCGCGACTGGCCTGCCGATGCCTTCGCGCCACCCAACGACCTGCACGACACGCACCCATGAAGATCCTGATCTCCGTCGACATCGAAGGCGTGGCCGGCGTCTTTCATTCCCAGCAAGTGCGCGCCGGCAATTCCGAGTACGAGCGCGCGCGCCGGCTGATGACCGAGGAGGCCAACGCCGCCATCGCGGGCGCCTTCGACGGCGGCGCCACCGAGGTCTGGGTCAACGACTCGCACGGCGACTTCCGCAACATGCCACCGGACCTGCTCGACGCGCGCGCCCAGGTGATCCAGGGCAAGCCGCGCACCCTGAGCATGGTGGCGGGCGTGGAGCTCGGCGTGGACGGCGTGTGCATGGTCGGCTACCACTCGCGCGCTGGCGGCGCGGGCATCCTGGCCCACACCATCAACAGCTTCGCCTTCGCCGGCATCGAGATCGGCGGCCAGGCCCTGGGCGAGGCCGGCCTCTACGGCGCGCTGGCCGGCGAATACGGCGTGCCGGTGCTGATGGCGAGCGGCGACGACGTCTTCATCGCAGAGAACCGGGCGCTGTTCCCGCACGCGACCTTCGTTCAGACCAAGCGCGCCACGGGCCAGACCAGCGGGGTCTCGCTGTCGCCGGCCCGGTCCTGCGCGGCGATCCGCGAAGGCGTGGCCGCGGGCCTGGCCGAGCATGGGAAGGCCCGCCCGCTGGTGCTGGAGAAGCCCTTGGCCGTCACCCTGCACACCCAGACGCCCGCGCTGGCCGACCTGTTCTGCCAGTGGCCAGCCTTCGAGCGCAGCACACCGACCGAGCTCCGCTTCGCCGCGGCCTCGGTGGAAGCGGCGGTGCGCATGCTCAACTGCTGTTCGGCGATGTCGGCGATGCTGCGCTGACGTTACCTGGCGACTTCGGCGATCGGGCGCCCGCCATCACGCTTCGAGCCGCGACAGCAGCGCCTTCAGGTCAGCCGGGTGGGTGTGGACGATCGCGAAGCGGCCGGGAATTCGGTGGCTGGCCCAGATGCACAGGAGTTCGTCGAGTGGCTCGCTGCTCACGAAGTAGCGGGTGGCCTCGACGCCGGAGGCGCGCAGGAGCTCGACCATCAAGGTGGCTTGGTCGTGGGCGGTGGCTTGGTTGTCGAGGACGGCGCCGAGCGCTCCTTTTTGCGATCCGAAGACAGGGTAGTACTCGATGGTGTTGCGAACGTACTGGTAGATGAGGTCGGGGTGGTGGCGCAGCGACCGGCCGAGCTCGGCGATGGAGGCGGGGCCCAAGGCGTTGCCATCGCCGGAGATCTTCATGACCGATGTCGTGGTGGATGCCGAGGTCGAGGTCTTGTTGGTCTTGGGGGCCGCGGTGACGCCTTGATTGACATTGGCCGGAAGCACCCTGGCCTTCAGCACGCGCTGGGCGTCGGCGAAGGTGACCGGGGGCATGTTGGCGCGCAGGACGCCGGGGGCGGGGGCGAACTCGCCGGCGCCGGCAGCGCCGGGTGCAGTGGCGCTGCGGGTGGAGACTCCGGACTCCTTGGCACCGTCCTTGACGGCCTCTCGCCGTACAGGGTCCTTCGCCGTGGGCAGATCGTCCGGCAGGTAGCGCAGGGCGGGTTGGCCGCTCGCGAAGTTCAATGAGCTGCCCCATCCCGCGGTGGCATTGGTGGACGAACGCTGGCTGATGTTGGGCTTGGCATTGGCACTGGCAACGCCGAGGGCGACGGACGGCGGTGCCGCCTTGCGAGCCGCACCGCTCTGAATCTGCGCAGCAGCGATGCCGCCTGCAAGCGATGTGGCAACGGCCACGACAACGGCGCAGGCGCGCGCGAGCTTGGACATGGGAACTCCCCCAGTGTTTTGATGGAAAAGAAAACGAGCAGCCCTGCCCTCCCGGGCCGGACCTGCAACGGCGCGCTGACGCTACGGCGAGGTGATCACCACCGAGGTGCGATTGCCCGCGGGGTCGTAGCTGTAGGTGATCGTGGTGGCGGAGGCACCGTTGCTGTAGACGGTGCTGGCAAGTCGGCCCAGGGCGTCATACGTGAAGCTCACGGAGCCGGCATAAGCGGGAAGGCCGGCGAGCGTGGCGGCGCACAGGCAAGCGGCGAAGACTGTGCGGAACGGAATCCGGATCGATACACGGCGATCGGCTGGCATCGATACGCGCGATCTCGATGCGTGCGCTGGCGATGCAGCGGGATTTTTCTTCTTCATGGGGCCCCTGGCTTCTTGATGTGGCGCGGACTGTAGCCGAGCCAGGAGCTATCAAATACTCGTTTTTTGTCGCGCAATATTTGCGCGCAGTGGACCCGCAGAGCTGGCCAAGACCGATGCTCAGCCCGCGCAGCCAGTACCCGTCCCCGGGTACTCCATCTCCAGCATCACCCGGTCCCGCCGCGCGTCGCCATAGCGCTCGGCGATCTCGCACAGCGTGCGATCCAGCTGCTGCACCGGCTTCAGCCCCGGCGAAAGCGGCAGCCGCGGCGACCCGTCGGCCGAGGGCTGCGCGACCAGCACCAGCCCGCTCTTCAGCCTCACCGGGCCCGATGCCGACGCCGCCTCCACGTTCACGCGCCCCGTGCGCGACCAGGCATCCGCGGCCAGCGCGAGGGCGATGTCGTCCATGCCGTCCTGCACCTCGGCGTGCCGGCGCTCGACGCGCCAGAACATGGCCTTGTCGAGCACGTAGGTCCAGGCCCGGCGGGCATCGAGGTGGAAGGAGGCGCTGTCGTGCTCCGGACCCCACGAAGACACGCCGAGCTCGGCCGCGACGCTCTGGGCCCTCGTCCGGCCGCCCATCGCCTCCACCAGCGCGAGCAGCGTCGGCACCGAGGCGGTAACGCCCGTGGTGGTGGCGACGCCGCGGTCGATCGCATAGCGCTGGTTCGGCACGTAGGTGGCGTCCGGGTGACGCCGAAGCAGCGTGCCGCGGTCGTACCAGTGGCCCGTGAAACGCCGGCCGTCGAGCAGGCCGGCCTGGCCGACCACCCGCACCCCCGAGCACACGCCGATCACGCGCGCGCCCAGCCGCGCCTGGCGCTGCAGCCAGCCCGTCACGGCGGGGTCGTCGTCGGTTCTCATCGCTGGGACGATCACGTAGTCGGCGCCCGCGGGATGCATCCGGTCGAAGCCGGCCAGGTCCTGCGCGCCATCGACTTCCAGCGCGGGATACAGGCTCACCCGGCCCGCCCGCGGCGCCACGACCCGCACCTCGGCCACGCCGGCACGCTGGAGCACCGCGTGCGGCAGCAGCAGGTCGGTCATCTCGGTGCCCTCGTTCAGGGCGAGGATCGCGACCACCGGCCGGCCCGCCCCGCGCGGCTTCAAGGCCTCGATAAAGGCCTGCTTCTCGCGCGCGACCCTGGCCGCATCATCCTGCGCCGGCGGCTGCGGCGCGCCCGCCCCGCAGCCTGCCAGCCCCAACGCTGCAATACTTGCCCCGATCAGCGCCCGCACCCACTTCGACATGGCCGCCCCTCCGTAACCGCGATGTCCTGAGCCTACGAATGCCCACCCTGCCCCGCAAGGACGAAGAAGCCGCGCTTTCTGCCAGCGACATCGTGCTGGTCGCCTTCGACGGCGTCGAGGCGATCGACGTCGCCGGCCCGGCCAGCGTCTTCAGCAAGGCCGAGCAGATGCGTCCCGGCAGCTACCGCCTGCACATCGCATCGCCGGCCGGCGGCACCGTATCGACCAACGGCGGGCTGAGCTTTGCCGGCACCTGCACGCTGCAGCAGCTGCCCGCCGCGATCGACACGCTGATCGTCGCCGGCGGCGACGAGCCGGGGGTGCGGGCGGCGATCGTCGAGCAGCGCATCGGGGCCTGGCTCGCCCAGGTCGCGCCGCAGGTCCGCCGCATCGCGAGCGTGTGTACCGGGGCCTTCGCACTCGCCGCGGCCGGCCTGCTCGACGGCCGCGAGGCCACCACGCACTGGCGCGCCTGCGACCAGCTGCAGGCGCTGCGGCCGCAGGTGCGCGTGCGGCACGAGCGCATCTACGTGCACGATGGCCCGGTGTGGACCTCGGCCGGCGTCACCACCGGCATCGAGCTCGCGCTCGCGCTGGTCGAGGACGACCTGGGCCATGCGGTGGCGATGGAGATCGCCCGCACGCTGGCGCTGCCGATGCTGCGCGGCGCGGGGGAGCCGCAGCTGAGCCCGACCCTGCAGGCCCAGGCCTCGGCCAGCCATCGCCTGCGCGAGCTGGTGGCCTGGATCGGCACGCATCCGCAGGAGGAGCTGTCGGTCGAGGTGCTGGCGGCTCGCGTGCAGATGAGCCCGCGCAACTTCGGCCGCGCCTTCGCCGCCCAGGCCGGCTGTACCCCGGCGCGCTTCGTCGAGCAGACCCGGGTGGCCGCTGCCGCGCAGCTGCTGCGGCGCACGCGCTGGACGCAGGACCGGATCGCGAGCCGCAGCGGCTTCGGCTCGGTGGATGCCCTGCAGAACGCGCCGTGCGGCAGAACAGGCTCCACTGCCGAGTGGCCAGAACGGTGGCGAGCACGGGCGCCGGGCGGCATCCTGAAGGGGAACCAGGCCGCCTGCGCCCGCCCCCGCGGGCCTCGCAAAGGGAGAGGGAGCAAGACCGGTCTGCGCGAAGGAGGGAGCGTGTACCGCGCAGTCACGCTTATCGACGCCACCGTCCTTTGCGCGTATCCTACAAAAGTTCCTGCTTGTCGATCGCAGGACGCTCACCATCCCGCGCTCCAGCCCAGAGAACCGCGCGGGTGCAGCGATCCTGGCGCCGGGGGGCGACTGCCGGTTCAACGCTCATCGATACATCCAATACGGAGGTGGCATGGAGCTAAGGACGGAGCAACTGGCTGAGGGCATCGAGAAAATCAGCCTGATCGGGCGCCTGGACAGCGCCGGCACACAAGAGATCGACATGCGCTTCGCCGCGCTGGTCGCGACCCGGAAGCTTCTCGCCGTGGTCGACATGTCCGAGGTGTCGTTCCTGGCGTCCATCGGCATTCGCGCCCTGATCACCAACGCGAGAGCCCAGCGGCAGCGCGGCGGCGAGATGGCCTTGGCGGGCCCGCAGCCGCTGGTGGCGGATGTGCTCAAGGTTGCGGGAATCGACACGATCATCCCGCTCTACCCCGACGTCGATACCGCCTTCAGCGCGCTGAAGGCGGGAGCCGAGTGAGGCCCTGATGTCCTCCAGCGACAGGGAGCCCCAGGCCTCCCTGATCGTCGGTTCCGAGCTGTGCGAGCTTTCGCGCGTGAGCGCGTGGGTGCAGGACTGGGCGCAGCGCCAGCGGCTTCCGGCCCGCACCACACAGCAGCTCGACTTGTGCTCGACCGAGGCGCTGACCAACATCATGACCCACGGCAGCAGCGACGCGGCTGCGCACGCCAGCATCCTCCTGCGCCTCGGGTGGCAGGGCGAGGCCGTGGCCCTGGTGGTCGAGGACGAGGGAAGCCCCTTCGACCCGCTGCAGGCCCCGCAACCGATGCATGCGAGCAGCCTCGACGATGCGCACGTGGGCGGCTGGGGCATCCCCATCGTTCGCCGCTTCTCCGACGGCATGCACTACCGCCGCGAAGACGGCCGCAATCGCCTGACGCTTCTTTTCCGGCCGACGGCGCCGCCCTGAGCGAAGGCCCGCCACACCAGCCATCCCGCGGGCGCCGTCCCCCCCGGCGCCACTTCCACAAAGCACCACTACGAGGAAACACACCATGGGAACCGCAGCCAAACCCCTCCCCACCATCGACACGCAGAGCGCAATGGCCGCGCGCGCGGCCCTGGCCACCCAGCCCAACGGCCCCAATGGCACGGGCGATGCCTCGGGCGCCTCGGGGGTCGACAAGATGCGCGAGTTGCTGTTCGGCAACCAGATGCAGGACTACGACAAGCGCTTCTCGGTCCTCGAAGACCGTTTCGCGCAAAGGATGCGCGACATGGAATCGGAGTCCTCCCGCAGCCTGACCAACCTCGAAGCGACGATCAAGAAGCAGCTCGAATCGGTCGCCGGCCAGTTCCGCGAGGAAAAGGACCTGCGCGCCGACGCCGACAAGGACATGGAGCGCAGCCTGCGGGAGCAGACCCAGGCGCTGGAAAAGCGCCTCGCCCAGCTCTCCGACCAGCTCGCGCGCCAGGGGCGCGACTTCACCGACAGCCTGGGCCATGAGGTCCAGGGCCTGCGCGACGAGATGCGGCGGCGCCAGGACGACACCCGCGCCACCATCGAGCGGATGTTCGCCGAGCTCAGCAACGTCAAGACCGATCGCAACCTGCTCGCGGGACTGTTCGTCGAGATCGCCAAATGCTTGAACCAGGACGCGTCGCCCAAGGGCGGCAACGGCGCGAGCGCGTGAGCCGCACGGCCGCTCCGAAGGCGAACAGCACCGCAGCCGTAGGCGAAGGTGCTTCAGTGACCCGCGCGCCCCCGCGGCGGGCCGCAAGGGCGGAGGAGGCCGCGTGACAGCGCGCCTGCCGCTGGCTGCGACCAGCGGTGCCCCCGAAGAAGATCCGAACCGCCGGCTCGCCGGCCTGCTGCTGGAGCTGGCCCGCTGCGTCAACCCCGACGTGGTCCTGCCGCTGCCGGTGCCGACCCGCCCGGCGGCCGATCCCCGCATGGAGGCGCTGCGCGACGTGCTGCTCGAACGCGAGCAGGTGGCGCTGGCGCGGCTGCAGCGCAAGTTCGACGACCCGCGCGAGTTCGCCGACGCGGTGGGCGCGGTGCTGCCCGCCGCCTTCGAGCTGGCGGCGCAGGACGAGCGCCTCGGCCAGGTGATCGCCCCCACGGTCGAGAAGGCCACCCAGGCCTCGATCCGGAAGAATCCGGACACCATGGTCGACATCCTGTACCCCGTCATGGGGCCGGCGATCCGCAAGGCCATCGCCGAGACGCTCGAAGGCAAGCTGCAGTCGCTAAACCAGGCGCTCAAGCACAGCCTGTCGTGGCGCGGCATGACGTGGCGCCTGGAGGCCTGGCGCAGCGGCAGCGCCTTCGCCGACGTGGTGCTCAAGCACACCGCCGTGTTCCGCGTCGAGCACCTGTTCCTGGTGCATCGCAAGACGGGCCTGCTGCTGGCGCACGAGGCCGCCGACGACGCGACCTCGCGCGACCCGCAGCTGGTGTCGGCCATGCTCTCCGCGATCCAGGATTTCGTGCGCGACTCCTTCGACGAATCCGCCCAGGGCGGCGCCAAGGGCCGCAGCATCGACAGCCTGCGCCTGGGCGACCTGCTGCTGTGGTGCGAGGAAGGGCCGTCGGCTTTTCTGGCGGCGGTGATCCACGGCAACCCGCCCCCGGCGCTGCGCGTGTCACTGGGGGAGACGCTGGGCGCCATCCATGACGAATGGCGCACGGCGCTCGATGAATTCGAAGGCGACACCGCACCCTTCGAGCAAACCGGCCAGGAGCGGCTGCGGCCAACGCTGTGGTCCCAGTCGGCCGAGTCCAGGGGAAGGCTGTCGCCGCTGCTCTGGGCCGTCCCCCTCGTCCTGCTGCTGTTGCTGGGCTACTGGCTCGGGCAACGGCTGGTCGAGGAACGGCGCGTCGACAACTACGTGGCGGCGCTGCGAGACGAGCCCGGCATCGTCGTGATGGGCGCCGACCGCCAAGACGGCAAGTGGCGGGTGTCCGGGCTGCGCGACCCGCTGGCCGCGCGGCCGGAAACCTTGCTGGCGCCGGCGAAGCTGGACCCATCGCGCGTCGTCGGCCGCTGGGAACCCTACCAGGCGCTGCATCCGGCCATCATGCTGAAGCGCCTGCAGGCGACCCTGAATCCGCCCCCGACCGTCAGCCTCTCGCAGGACGCGAACGGCATTCGCGCCGACGGCAGCGCCCCCCAGCACTGGATGGACAAGGCGCGGGCCTTCGTGAACAGCCTGCCCGCCGGCGCCCCGCAGGTGGATCTCAGCGCCCTCAAGGACATCCAGGACCCGGACTACAACCGCCTGCGCGATGCCCTCCAGGCCCACGTCATCCCCTTCGAGAACAACGCACCGCGGCCCACCGCCGAGCAGGGGATCGAGCTCGACACCATCGCGGCCGAGCTGCGCGAGCTGGTGCGGGTGGCCCGCGGCCTGGGCTTCTCCGTCAAGGTCACGATCGTCGGCCACGCCGATGCGACCGGCAAGGACACCGCCAACCTGGCCTTGAGCCTGGGACGCGCCGAGGTCGTGCGCTCCATGCTGCGGGCCCGCGGCATCGACCCGACCTTGCTCTCGGTGCGCGGCGCCGGCCCGCTGGAGCCGCTGCGGCCCGGCGCCAGCGCGGACGAGCTGTCGATGAACCGGCGCGTGTCCTTCGTCGTCGGCACCAGCGATTGAGGCCTGCCAACCCATGCTGCAAAAGAAGATCTGCCTGCTCGGTGCCTTCGGCGTCGGAAAGACCAGCCTGGTGCGCCGCTTCGTCGACACCATCTTCTCGGACGCCTACCTCACCACGGTCGGCGTGAAGATCGACAAGAAGATGCTGACCGTCGGCACCGAGCCGTTCGCGCTCATCCTGTGGGACATCGCCGGCGAGGACGAGATGTCGGCGGTGCGGCTGAGCTACCTGCGCGGCGCGGCCGGCTACCTGCTGGTGGTGGACGGCACGCGCCCCGAAACCCTCGAGACCGCCGCGTCGATCCAGACGCGCGTCAACGCCGAGGTCGGCAGCATCCCCTTCCTCGCCCTGCTCAACAAGGCGGACCTGGTGGAGGATTGGGCCCTCCCGGCGCCGCGGCTGGAGGCGCTGGAGGGTGCGGGCTGGACCTTCCGCCGCACCAGCGCCAAGACCGGCGAGGGCGTCGAGGCGAGCTTCGAGGACCTGGCGGCGCTGCTCGCGCGATAGCCATGCTGGACCTGCCGGCGCAGATTTCCGACTCGCTCATGCTGCTGGTCCATGGGCAGCACGCGCTCGCGCACCTGGCCGTCGACGACGCGCAGAAGCTGGTGCATGCCGGCGGCGACCTGGCGCACTACGGCCTGGCCGACGTCCAGCCCGGCGATTCCGCCTGCGACCGGATTTCCTTCCTTGAAGGCCTGTTGCCGCTGGCAGAAAACCCTTTCCTCCTGCGTTCCATGGAGATGCCCAGCGGGCGGGTCGCCGACGTGCATTTGTTCGCCGATGGCAGCACCGTCTGGATCGTCCTGCTCGACGTGACGATGGAGCACGACGAGGCCCAGCGGGTGCAGCAGAAGGCCTACGACATGACCCTGCTCAGCCAGCGCGAGGCCCGGCTGATCGAGCAGCTCGAGGCGGCCAACCAGGAACTGAGGCGCGCCCACAGCGAGCTCGCGGCGTCGCGCGAAGCCCTGCAGCGCACCCACGACCGCCTGCAGCAGGAGCTGCGCGACGCCGAGCGCTACGTTCGCTCCATCCTGCCGGCGCCGCTGTCGGAGCCCCTCGCCATCGACTGGCGCTTCGTGCCCTCGACCGAGCTGGGCGGCGATTCCTTCGGCTACCACTGGATCGACGACGAGCACTTCGCGCTCTACCTGATCGACGTCTGCGGCCACGGCGTGGGCGCCGCCCTGCTCTCGGTCGCGGTCGCCGACACGCTGCGCTCGGAGGCCCTGCCGCGCACCGACTTCCGCCGGCCCGCGGAGGTGCTCGCCGCGCTCAACCAGGCCTACCAGATGGAGCGCCACGGCGAGCTGTTCTGCACCGTCTGGTACGGCGTCTATCACCGGGCCACCGGGAGCCTGCGCTATGCCTCGGCCGGCCACCCGCCGGCCATGCTGGTGAGTGGGCCGCCCGAGGCCGCCGGGGACTGCGTGCCCTTGAAGGCCAGCGGCCCCAGCATCGGCATCTCGCCCACCGCCCGCTATGGCGACGAGCACTGCAGCCTGCAATCGCCGGCCCGCCTGTTCGTGTTCAGCGACGGGACCTACGAGATCACCCGGCCGGACGGGTCCATGCTGGCGTTCTCCGACTTCGCCGCGGTGCTCGCGCAGCCGGTGCGCGACGGGCAGTCCGAGCTCGACAGGCTGCTGGACTTCGCGCGGGAGATGCACGGGCCCGGCGTGCTCGAGGACGACTTCACCATCATCGAGATGGCGCTGTGAGCTCTAGAGATACAGCGCCACCACCTCGACCACTTCATCCCCCCACACCACCGGTATTGCCAACAGCGCCCAGGACCCGATCGCCGTCGCGGCGGCTGCGGGCGCGCCCGGCTCCGACGCCGGAAAGTCGTTGATCGCCGGCATCGCGCTGCGCCAGGCCTCGACGATCGATCCCGCCGTCACCGAAGCGGATGCCGACGCCGGCAACGTCGCCTCGATCAGCGAGGCCCCGCCATGCAGCTCGCTGAAGGCGTAGACGCGCCGCAGCAGCGCCCCCGCCGCATCGGGCACCCAGCGCTCGATGCGACGAGCCAGCGGCAGCTTCGCATCGGCCAGAAAGCTCAGGACATGGCTGTCCTCCAGCTTCGAGCCTGCGGGGATGGCCAGGCCCCGCAGAAGGCCCGCCTCGGCCGCTTCCTGCGCGCGCAGGAAACGCCCGGGCACGGCCGGCAGGTTCTCCAGGAACACCGCTTCGCCGCGCTGCCAGGCCGCGCCCGGCAGGCCGACCCCGCGCGGCAGGTAGGTATCGCGCGAGGCCGACTCGAAGGCTTGCGCGTTCGCTCCGAAAAAGGCGCCATCGACCAGGCGCATGTCGCTGGTGATGCGCGCGTCGTGGTGCCAGAGCTCGAGACCGCTGGCCGCATCGGCCACGGCATCGGGCCCGCAGAAGATCACGAGCACCGAACTGAGGCTGTCATGCACGAAAAGCGGCAGCGCGACGGCGCAGGCCAGGCCGGCGTCGCGCGCGGCGGACACGCGGCGAAAGTTCGAGCCTTCGAAGCGGGGCAGAAGAACCGGCCGGCCCTCGTCCCAGGCCCGGCCCGGCAGGCCTTCGCCCCGGCCGAAGCACATCTCGCGGCTGATGGCAGCGAATCGCCTCGCGGGCCCGAACGCACCGCCTCCGAACTCGAGCAGCGTGCCGTCTTCGCTCGGCAACCAGACTTCGGCGGCCTTGATGAATGTGGAACTCATGATGCGTGCCTGCGTGGGAAAGCCGTTCAAAGCAAGTTGCAAGCCATGACCGCTTGGGCCGGCCTGAGAGGCTGTGACGCTTTTCGCCAATCGCCGCGACCGGTGCCGCCATTGCCGCGGTCCTGTGCGCCGCCTAGATTGCAGGCCTCATGACCTCTTCTCCTGAATCCGCAGAAAGCACCCCCACCGGCGCCCCGCTCGCCGGCGTGCGCGTGCTCGACCTCACCCGCCTGCTGCCGGGCCCGCTCGGCACCATGCACCTCGCCGACCTCGGCGCCGACGTGCTCAAGATCGAGGACACCGGCGCCGGCGACTACGCCAGCCCCGCGGTGCGCGCGCTCGTCAACCGCAACAAGCGCGCGATCCGCATCGACCTCAAGCACCCCGAAGGCGTGGCCACGCTGCTGCGCCTGTGCCGGCAAGCCGACGTGCTGGTCGAAGGCTTCCGGCCCGGCGTGATGCAGCGGCTGGGCGTGGGCTACGAGGCCGTGGCGGCCGTCAACCCGCGCATCGTCTACTGCAGCATCAGCGGCTTCGGCCAGGCCGGGCCGCTGCGCGACTCGCCGGGACACGACCTCAACTACGCGGCGCTGGCCGGCGTGGCCGAGCAGATCGGCAACGCCGCAGGGCCCGCCCTGTCGAACCTGCCCGTGGCCGACCTGCTGGGCGGCACCATGACGGCGGTGGCGGGCATTCTTGCCGCGCTCTTCGACGCCGCGCGCACCGGCCGTGGACGGCACGTCGACATCGCCATGGCCGATGGCGTGCTCGCCCACGCGGTGCTGCCGCTGGCCGGGCTGCACCAGCACGGAAAGGTGCCGCAGATCGGCCACAGCGCGCTGACGGGTGCGCTCGCCTGCTACGGCTTCTACCGCACGGCCGACGGGCGGCAGGTGGCCGTCGGTGCGCTGGAGCCGAAGTTCTGGGAGGCGCTGTGCCGCAGGCTCGAGCGCCCCGACCTCGTTCCCCTGCACCGCAGCGGCGACGCGGCGACCGAAGAAAGCGTGCGCGCGGCGCTGGCCGCCCTCTTCGGTGCACAGCCGCTCGCGCATTGGCGCGAGCTGTTCCGCGACGGCGCCGGCTGCGTCACGCCGGTGCTGCGCATCGACGAGACGCTGGCGCATCCGCACTTTCGCGCGCGCGGCATGCGCATCGCGGCCGACGATGCGGCCTCGCCGCAGCTCGGTTGCCCCATCAAGATGACCGGCTTCGAGCCTTCAGCGCCGCGGCCCGCGCCGCGCGCCGGGGAACACACCGACGAGATCCTGCGCCAGGCCGGACTCGACGCGCCCGCCGTGGCCGCGCTGCGGGCCGCGGGCGCCATCGGGTGAAGCGGCCTTCGCTGCGTACCGCCTTGCAGCGGCGCGGCGGCGGACCGAGCCCGAGCGGGCGCTGCCTACAATCCGGGCGGCCGGGCCGCGGCGGCCGCCATCGATGACGCTCACCCACCACACCGTTGCCATCCAGCAGGTGCACAGCATCCTGATGGGCGCGCGCCATCGCGGGCTCGACGAGGCCCCGCTGCTGGCGCGGGCGGGCATCGCCCCCCCGCTGCTGGAGTCGCCGCTGGCGCGCATTTCGCAGCGCCAGTACGCGCTGCTGATCCGCGCCCTGCGGCGCGAGCTGCGCGACGAGCTCTGGGGCCTGCTGAGCCATCCGCTGCCGCCCGGCAGCTTCGGCCAGTGCATGCGCCAGCTGGTGCGCTGCGCCACGCTCGGCGAGGCCCTGCGCGACGGGTTCGCCTGGTACCACCTGCTGCTGCACGACTTCGTGCCGCGCCTCACCGTGAGCCAGGGCCGCGCGCACCTGCAGTTCGTGCTGCGGCGCGCTTCCGATGCGCAGCTGGACTATGCGGTGAAGGCCTTCATGCTGCTGGCTTTCAACGCCTTGTCCTGGCTGGTGGCGCGCCGCATCCCGCTGCTGGAGGTCGACTACACGGCCGAGCAAATGAGCTCGGACACCTCGCGCGTCTACCAGGTGCCGATCCGCTACGGCCAGCCGCACGTCGGCCTGTGGTTCGACGCGCGCTGGCTGGCGCTGCCGGTCGTGCAATCGCCGCAGAGCCTGCGCGAGTTCCTGGCCGGCTCGCCCGCCAACCTGATCGTGCGGTACCGCGACACCAGCAGCCTCACCGAGCGCATCCGCCGGCTGCTGCGCAAGCAGCTGGGCAGCGAGCTGCCCTCGCTGGAGGAAGTCGGCGAGGCGCTCGCCGTGACGCCGCAGACGCTGCGCCGGCGCCTGCGCGACGAGGGCCGCGGCTTCCAGCAGATCAAGGACGAGCTGCGGCGCGATGCGGCGATCGAGTACCTGCTGCACACGCCGCTGCCGCTGCTGGAGATCGCCAACCGCGTGGGCTTCTCGGAGGCGAGCACCTTTCATCGGGCGTTCAAGCAGTGGACGGGCGTGGCGCCGGGGGAGTACCGGCTGGCGCACGGGCCGGAGCGCTGAGATTTTGGGGCTGTTCGCATGACCAACAGAGTGCGAATGGCGGATGCGGAGTGAATGCCGAGGCTTTAATCGCGTAGGGGCGCGGAGGCGTGCGGTATGCCCGGTGCCCTCACCCCAGCCCTCTCCCAGAGGGAGAGGGAGCAAGGCAGGGACACGCTCCCGCTCCGGGCACAGCCCCCCTTCGCGCAGGCCGGTCTTACTCCCTCTCCCTCTGGGAGAGGGCCGGGGTGAGGGCACCGGCCCTCCGAAGTGCACGCAACCCTCGCACACCCCCAAGCCCGGCATGCGGTGCGTGCATCCAACGACAGGCCCTTCGCCCTTCCATACGGACTTGGTCACGAACAAGCACTTGGACGCTTTCGCCAAGCCCTTTGGCGCTTCCTGCCATGGGTCCGCGCCGCAACGCGACCTAAGCTTTGCCCCATCTTCCACAAGCCCGCGGCCCCATCGTGTATCTCACCCAAGGACTGCATCGCGCACTGCAGCGCAAGCCCGACCAGACGGCGCTCACCCATGTCGCCGACACCGGCACGCGCCGCCATACGCATGCCCAACTGGCGAGCGGCGTCGCCC
Source organism: Variovorax sp. WS11 (assembly GCF_010499245.1). Classification (GTDB taxonomy): domain Bacteria; phylum Pseudomonadota; class Gammaproteobacteria; order Burkholderiales; family Burkholderiaceae_C; genus Variovorax. The sequence goes on along the minus strand of NZ_JAAGOW010000001.1, from coordinate 3,814,783 downwards.
GGCAGGCGGCCGCGCTGGCACGCCGCGGCATCGGCCCCGGCGACCGCGTGGCGCTGCTCGCGCCCAACAGCGACCAGCTGGTCAGTGCCATCCTCGCCTGCTGGTGGCTGGGTGCCGTCGCCTGCCCGCTGAACATCCGCTGGAGCACGCCCGAGCTCGCCTACGCGCTGCAGGACAGCGAAGCCTCGCTGCTGCTCGCCGACGATGCGCTGGCCGCGATCGCACCGGCCGGCAAAACCACGCTGCTTCGCCTGCCCACGCTGGAAGAAGAAGGCAGCACGCTCGCGCCCTTGCCCGACACGCGCACCGGCGGCGACGCGCTCGCCGCCATCCTCTACACCGGCGGCACCACCGGCCGCTCCAAGGGCGTGATGCTGAGCCACGCCAACTTCTGGACCGCCTCGATGACCCGCGGCGCCGAGCTGAACAACGCCCCGGATTCGGTCTCGCTGCTGGTCGCCCCGCTGTTCCACGTCGCCGGCCTCGGCCGCCTGGTGGGCCAGCTGATCGTCGGCGGCAGCTGCGTGACGATGGCGCAGTTCCGCCCCGCCTCGGTGATCGACGCGGTCGAGGAGCACCGCATCGGCGACATCATCGTGGTGCCGAGCATGCTGCAGTCGCTGCTCGACGACCCCGCCTTCACGCCCGGGCGCGTGCAGAGCCTGACACGCATCGCCTTCGGTGCGGCGCCAATGCCGCCTGACCTGCTGGACCGCGCGCTGGCCGCCTGGCCGCAGGCCGAGTTCTTCCAGGCCTACGGCCTCACCGAGACCGCAGGCGCGGTATGCATCAACCTGCCGGCCAACCACCGGCCCGAGGCGCGCGCGCTCGGCCGGCTGAACTCCGTCGGCCGCGCCGGCCTGGGCGCCGAGATCATCGTCGCGGACGAGCACGGCCGCGAGCTGCCGCGCGGCGAGGTGGGCGAAGTGCTGGCGCGCGGGCCGATGGTCATGCAGGGCTACTGGCGCAATCCCGAAGCGACGGCCGCCGCGCTGCACGACGGCTGGCTGCACACCGGCGACGCCGGCCGCATGCTGCCCGACGGGCATCTCTTCATCGTCGACCGCCTCAAGGACATGATCATCAGCGGCGGCGAGAACGTGTACTGCGCCGAGGTCGAGGCCGCGCTGCGCAGCCATCCGCAGGTCAGGCTGGCGGCGGTCGTCGGCGTGCCGGATGCGCGCTGGGGCGAGGCGGTGCACGCCGCGGTGGTGATGGCCGACGATGCCGCCGCCGATGCCGACGCGCTGCGCGCCTGGTGCCGCGAGCGCCTGGCCGGCTACAAGTGCCCGCGCGGCATCAGCTTCGTGCGCGAGCTGCCGATGTCGGCCGCCGGCAAGGTGCTGAAGAACGTGCTGCGCGAGCAGGTGCGGGCATGAGACGCACGGCCGCTCCGAAGGCGAATAGCACCGTAGCCGCAGGCGAAGGTACTCCACTTATTCTGCCGGTCGCCGGCGGAGACCGACGCAACGTCTTCAGTCGCGTGCCCTTCATGCGGCTCCTGGACGCGCGTCGCGAATTCGCCGAAGCGGGCCGTGCGCGCGTCGTGATCGACGAGCGGCCGGAGCTCGGCAACGTGATCGGCGCGGTGCATGGCGGCGTGCTGGTCACGCTGCTCGACGTGGTGATGGCCAGCGCGGCCGTGTCGGTGTTCGACTTCGCGCGCACCGCCGTCACGCTCGACCTCAACACCAGCTTCCTCGAACCGGGCCGCGGCCGGCTCAGCGCCGACGGCGAGGTGCTGCACCACGACGACAGCGTCGCCTGGTGCCGCGCCGCCGTCACCGATGCCACCGGCCGCCTGGTCGCGCAGGCCCAGGGATCCTTCCGCTACCTGCCGCTGCCGCAGGCTGCTTCCAACACTCAGGAGACGACACCATGATGAAGATGCATCGCCGCGCGGCCCTGGCCGCATTGGCCGCCTGCGCGCTGGCCGCGCCGCTGGCGCAGGCCGCCGACCCCTACCCGAGCAAGCCGATCCAGCTCGTGCTGCCATTTCCGCCGGGCGGCTCCTTCGACCCGATCTTCCGCACGCTGGCCGAGGCCGCCTCGAAGGACCTGGGCCAGCCCATCGTGCTGATGCACAAGCCGGGCGCGGGCGGCGTCACCGGCACCGCATCGCTGGCGACCATGAACGAGGCCGACGGCTACACGATCGCGGTGATGCACAACTCGGTGATCCGCGCGCCGCTGGTGCAGAAGGTGACCTGGGATCCGCTCAAGGACTTCACCTACCTGATCGGGCTGGCCGGCCTCACCACCGGCATCGTGGTGGCCACCGACGCGCCCTGGAAGTCGCTGCCCGAGCTGCTGGCCGACGCCAGGAAGCGCCCCGGCGCGATCAGCTGGGGCAACGTCGGTGCGATCAGCATCAACCGCATCTACGCCGAGCGGCTCGCCAGGCAGGCAGGCACCTCCTTCAACCTGGTGCCCTACAAGGGCGGCAGCGAAGCTTTCCAGGCGGTGATCGGGCGCCACCTCGACGTCTACGGCGACCCCGGCTTCGGGCCCCAGGTCCAGGGCGGCAAGGTGCGCGTGCTCGCCACCTTCACCGCGGAGCGCCTGAAGCGCTACGACGCGCCGACCGTGAAGGAGCTGGGTCATGACCTGGTGATCGAGTCGCCGGTGGGGCTGGTCGCGCCGAAGAACCTCGATCCGAAGATCGCCGCCAGGCTGCACGCGGCCTTCAGCAAGGCTGCGGCAGACCCGGCCTACCTCCAGCAGCTGGAGCTGTTCGACATGCAACCCAAGCTGATGACCGGCGAGAGCTATGCCGACTACGCCCGTGCGCAGTTCGAGCGCGAGCGGAAGATGCTGGCCGAGATCGGCTTCAAGCCGGAGTGACGCTCATGGACTTCTCTGCCTTCGACTTCCAGGGCCATCATGTGTTCGCCGCCGGCGGCTCCAGCGGCATCAACTTCGGCATCGCGCAGGCCTTCGCCCGTGCCGGTGCGCGCGTCACGGTGCTCAGCCGCTCGGCCGACAAGGTGGCCAGCGCCGCGCAGCAGCTCGAAGCGCTGGGCACCGAGGCGCTCGGCATCCCCGCCGACGTGCGCCAGCCCGAGGCGCTGGAACGCGCCTTCGCGCAGGCCGCGGAACGCTTCGGCCCCATCGACGTGCTGGTCTCGGGCGCCGCGGGCAACTTCCTGGCCAGCGCGCTCGACATGTCGCCCAACGCCTTCAAGACGGTGGTCGACATCGACCTGCTGGGCAGCTTCAACGTGGCGCGGCTGGCGCATGCGCACCTGCGCCAACCCGGCGCCTGCGTGATCCAGATCTCGGCCGGGCAGGCCTTCATCCCCACACCCTTTCAGGCGCACGTGTGCGCGGCGAAGGCGGGCGTCGACATGCTGACGCAGGTGCTGGCGCTGGAATGGGGGCCGCGGGGCATTCGCATCAACTCCATCGTGCCCGGCCCGATCGCCGACACCGAGGGGCTGAAGCGCCTCGCGCCGACCGAGGACACGATGAAGGCGATGGCGCAGCGCGTGCCGCTCAAGCGCCTCGGCCGCATCGAGGACATCAGCCGCATGGCGATGCTGCTGGCCAGCGACTGGGGCTCGTACATCACCGGCGCGGTGATTCCCGTGGATGGCGGGCTGGCCTTGACCGGGCCGCGCGACTTCACGGCGGCGGCGGCCGCGTCGAAGCGGGAGACGGCATGAGCCTTCACCTGGCAAGCACGCAGCGGGAGGAAAGCGACAAGCCGCGCAGCGGCCCGCAGCGCTACGTGCCCTTCTCGGAGCACCTGGGCCTGCGGGTCGAACGCGCCGAGGGCGGCGAATCGCTGGTGTCGGTGGAACTGCGCCCCGAGCTCCTGAACAACCACGACAGCGGCCACGGCGGCGTGTTGATGACTTTGCTCGACAGTGCGATGGCGCATGCCGCGCTTTCGCGCGTGGCCTACGCGCGCGAGGTCGTCACCGTCGACATGCACATCGCCTTCATGCGGCCCACCAGCGGACGTCTGCAGGCGCAAGGGTGCGCCACGGGCGGCGGGCGTTCGGTGTGCTTCTGTGAGGCCACCATCATCGACGCCGGCGGCGAGGTGGCGGCGCGCGCCATGGGCACCTTCCGCTACCGCGATCCGGCGTGAGCATTTCGGCCAATCGTTTTGGACCGATCCGCGATTGTTGAACCCCGCGCGGCAGCCGAGACTTCTCTTCATCGTCACACGTCTCATCCAGGAGCTTCCATGACACTTCAACAGCGCCCCGTCCATGTGGTCGGCGTGGGCATGATCCCCTTCACCAAGCCCGGCGCGAGCGACCCGTACACCGTGATGGGTGCGCGCGCGGCGAAGCTCGCGCTCGACGATGCCGGCGTGGACTACGCGCTCGTGCAGCAAGCCTACGTGGGCTACGTCTACGGCGACTCCACGGCCGGGCAGGCGGCGATCTACGGCGTCGGCCTCACGGGCATCCCGGTCTTCAACCTCAACAACAACTGCTCGACCGGCTCCAGCGCGCTGTTCCTCGCGCGCCAGGCGGTCGAGAGCGGCGTGGTCGAATGCGCGATCGCGCTGGGCTTCGAGCAGATGCAGCCCGGCGCGCTGAAGGGCGCGTACGACGACCGGCCCTCGCCGATGGGGCGCTTCGCGGAGGTGATGACGCAGAAGCAGGGCTTCGTCCCCGAAGCGCCGCGCGCCGCGCAGTTCTTCGGCGGCGCCGGCCGCGACTACATGGCGCAGCACGGCATCCGCCGCGACACCTTCGGCCGCATCTCGGTGAAGGCGCGCCAGCATGCGGCGCGCAACCCGCTGGCGGTGTTCCGCCAGACGCTGACGCTGGACGAAGTGATGGCCGCGCCGCTGGTGTTCGATCCGCTCACGCGCTTCCAGTGCTGCCCGCCGACCTGCGGTGCGGCCGCGGCGATCGTGTGCTCGGCCGAGTTCGCGAAGAAGCATGACCTGGACATGCGCGTCGTGATCGCTGCGCAGGCGATGACCACCGACACGCCCTCCACTTTCGAGAGCGGGGACATGCGCAAGCTGGTGGGCTACGACATGACCGCCGCCGCGGCGAAGCAGGTGTACGAAGCCGCCGGTATCGGCCCCGAGGAGCTCGACGTGGTGGAGCTGCACGACTGCTTCACCGCCAACGAACTGATCACCTACGAGGCGCTGGGCCTCACGCCCGAGGGCACGGCGGAGCGCTTCATCGTCGAGGGCGAGAACACTTATGGCGGCCGGGTGGTGACCAACCCCTCCGGTGGCCTGCTCTCCAAAGGCCATCCGCTAGGCGCCACCGGCCTGGCCCAATGCGCGGAGCTGGTGTGGCAACTGCGCGGGCAGGCCGAGCAGCGCCAAGTCGAGGGAGCACGGCTTGCGTTGCAGCACAACCTGGGGCTCGGCGGCGCCTGCGTCGTCACGCTCTACCAGAGCCAGCGATGATCGATCGCCGCCACATCGGCCACACGCTGCCGCCTTTCCAGGTGCCGGTGGAGGCGGGCCGCCTGCGCTTCTTCGCCAAGGCCACCGGGCAGACCGACCCGGTCTACATCGACGAAGCCGCGGCGCGCGACGCGGGGCATCCGGGCCTGCCGGTGCCGCCCATCTTTCTCTTCTGCCTGGAGATGGAAGCGCCCAACCCGGCGGCGATCCGCGAGCTGCTGGGCATGGACTACCGCACGCTGCTGCATGGCGAGCAGGGCTTCACGTACCACGCAATGGCGTATGCGGGCGACACGCTGCGCTACGAGCAGCGCATCGCGGACATCTACGACAAGAAGGGCGGCGCGCTCGAGTTCGTGGTGCGGCAGACGCGTGTGAGCAATCAGCGCGATGAGCTGGTGGCGGAGCTGCGTTGCGTGACGGTGGTGCGCAATGGCTGATATGGCTTCGATCCCAGCGGGGTTCAGAAATGCTTGGCGGCTGGGGCGGGATCGGGCCGGCGGGGCATGCTGCTCCGTTCGTGTCCCCCGTCGGCCTGCGGCCGCCTCCTCCTTTACCTCACTGCGCAGCACGCCCCACCGTCCCGATCCTTCGAGCGCCGGGAGTGCTCAGTGCCCGAGAGCGCGCGGCGCGTCCAGGCCGAGGGTGGTGGATGGCCAACGCAGCGAAGTAAAGGAGGAGCAGCGGGCGCAGCCCGCTGCGGGGGACATGAGCGGAGTTGGCCACCCGCCGCCCTCGGCCCGCCCCCGCACTCAACTCAAAGGCCTTACGCAATGACGATATCTGCCCTTCCAAACTGGGACGCCCTAGAGCAAGGCGACACCCTCCCCCCGCTGGAACTGCCGCCCATCACCCGCCTCGCACTGGCGCTGTACTGCGGCGCCTCCGGCGACCACAACCCCATCCACGTGGACACGGACTTCGCCCAATCCGCCGGCATGCCCGACGTGTTCGCGCACGGCATGTTGTCGGCCGCCTGGCTGGGCCGGCTGCTGACGAACTGGGTTCCCCAGTCTTCGATCCGTTCGCTGGACATTCGCTTCGCCGCCATCACCCACGTGGGCGAGCGCATCACCTGCACGGGCAAGGTCCACGAGAAGTTCGAGCACGAGGGCCAGCGCTGCGTGCGGCTGCAGATCGCGACGGCCAACCAGGACGGCATCACCAAGCTGAGCGGCGAGGCAATCGTCGCCTGGCACTGACACAGGACAAGGAAAGACACCCATGAACCGCAAACTCGACAACAAGGTCGCCATCGTCTCCGGCTCCGGCCGCGGCATCGGGCGCGAGATCGCGCTCAAGCTGGCGAGCGAAGGGGCCCGCGTCGTCATCAACGACCTCGACGCCGAACCGGCCGCACAGACCGTTGCCGAGATCGTGGCCGCGGGCGGCAGCGCCATCGCCTGCGCCGGCAGCGTGACGGACAGCGGCTTTGCCGACCGCTTCGTGCAAACGGCTGTCGATGCTTACGGCGGCCTGGACATCATCGTCAACAACGCCGGCTACACCTGGGACAGCGTGGTGCAGAAGATGAGCGACGAGCAGTGGGAGGCCATGCTCGCCGTGCACCTCACGGCACCCTTCCGCATCCTGCGCGCGGCTTCCAACTTCATCCGCGACGCGGCCAAGCGCGAGGCCGACGAAGGCCGTGAAGTGTTCCGCAAGGTGGTCAACATCTCCTCCACCTCCGGCGTCTACGGCAACGCCGGCCAGGCCAACTACGCGGCGGCCAAGGCCGGCATCAACGGCCTGACGAAGGCGATGGCCAAGGAATGGGGGCGCTACAAGGTCAACGTCAACAGCGTCGCCTTCGGGCTGATCAAGACCCGGCTGACCGAAGCGGATGCCAGCGCCGGCGCCAGCATCGACATCGAGGGCCGGCAGATCAAGGTGGGCGTCAACCCGCAGATCCTGAAGAACGCCGAGGCGCTGATCCCGCTGGGCCGCGGCGGCACGCCGGAAGAAGCGGCCGGGGCCGTGTACATGTTCTGCATCCCCGAGTCGAACTACGTCAGCGGACAGGTGCTGGTCTGCGGAGGCGGCCGCCCGTGAACGCCAGCCGGCCGTGGATGACCGAGGAGCTGCAGATGCTGCGCGACAGCGCGCGCCGCTTCTTCGAGCGCGAATGCGTTCCCCACGAGATGCGCTGGCGCGCGCAGCAGCACGCCGACCGCGACATCTGGACGAAGGCGGGCCAGGCCGGCCTGCTGTGCGCCAGCATCCCCGAGGAATACGGCGGCGGCGGCGGCAGCTTCCTGCACGAGGCGGTGATCTGCGAGGAGCAGATGCGCGCCATGGCGCAGGGCTTCAGCAACAACGTGCACAGCGGCATCGTCGCCCACTACCTGCTGGCCTACGGCACCGAAGAACAGAAGCGCCGCTGGCTGCCGCGCATGGCCACCGGCGAGCTGGTGGCGGCCATCGCGATGACCGAGCCCGGCGCCGGCACCGACCTGCAGCGCATCAAGACCCAGGCGCGGCGCGATGGCGAGCAGTGGCGCATCAGCGGCAGCAAGACCTTCATCACCAACGGCATGCACGCCGGGCTGGTCTGCGTCGCCGCGAAGACGGACGCGGCAGGCGGTGCCAAGGGGATTTCGCTGCTGATGGTGGAGGCCGAAGGCACGGCGGGCTTTCGCCGGGGGCCGCTGCTGGACAAGATGGGCCAGAAGACGCTGGACACCACCGAGCTCTTCTTCGACGACGTGCGCGTGCCCGCAGAGAACCTGCTGGGCGGCGAGGAAGGCGGCGGCTTCGCGCAGCTCATGAACCAGCTGCCGCGCGAGCGCATGCTGATCGCCGTCGGCACCGTGGCGAGCATGCAGCGCGCGATCGACGACACGCTCGAGTACGTGCGAGACCGCCAGGTGTTCGGCCAGCCGCTGCTGAAGATGCAGAACACCCGCTTCAAGCTGGCCGAGTGCGAGACGCAGGCGCAGGTGGCGCGCGCCTTCGTGGACGACTGCATCGCGCGCCTGATGCGCGGCGAGCTCGACGTGCCGACCGCCGCCATGGCCAAGTGGTGGACCACCGACGCCTGCTGCCGCATCGTCGACGAATGCCTGCAGCTGCACGGCGGCTACGGCTTCATGAACGAGTACCCGATCGCGCGGCTCTACGCCGACGTGCGCGTCGGCCGCATCTACGGCGGCGCCAACGAGGTGATGAAGGAAATCATCGCCCGGGCCATGGAGAAGCAATGATGATGGCCGAGGGCGAACGTCCGCATTTCCGCTTCTGGCCCAAGGGCGTTGCGCGCGAGCTGGTCGTGCCGCAGGCGACGCTGCCGGAAGTCCTCGAGCTCGCGGCGCGGCGCTATCCGGACAAAGCCGCGATCGTCTACTGCGGCAGCGTGGTCCGCTATGGCGAGCTCCAGCGCCGCGTGGCCGCAATGTCCGCCTGGCTGCGCGACACGCTCGTGCTGCAGCGCGGCGACCGCGTGCTGGTGGCGAGCCAGAACTGCCCGCAGTTCGTGATCGCCTGCTACGCGATCCTGCGCGCGGGTGGCGTGGTGGTGCCGGTCAACCCCATGAGCAAGGCCCAGGAGGTGCGCTACTACGCCGAGAACAGCGGCGCGCGCATCGCCTTCGTGGCGCAGGAGCTGCTGGAGCACTTCGAGGCGGGCCTGTTCGATCGCATCGTCGTGCATGCCTACAGCGAGGCGGTGGGGGACAACGGCACCGACGAGATCCCGGATTGGGTGCTTGCGCCGCTGCGTCCGATCTCGCGCGCGGACTGCACGGGCTGGGACAAGGTGCCGGCAGCCTGCGACGGCATCGATGCGGAAGTTCGCCCCGCAGACCTCGCCATCCTTCCCTACACCTCCGGCACCACCGGCCACCCCAAGGGCTGCATGCACACGCACCAGACGGTGATCGCCTCGCTGGCGGCCTCGCACGTCTGGAAGGGCCTGCATTGCGAGACGGTGGTGCTTGCGGTCGCGCCGCTGTTCCACATGCTCGGGCTGCAGAACGGCATGAACATGCCGATCTTCCTGGGCGGCACCTCGGTGATGCTGCCGCGCTGGAATCCGGCCGTTGCAGCGCGCCTCATCGAGCGCCACCGCGTGACCGCGTGGACGGCCCCGCCGGCAATGATCCTGGACTTCTTCGCGGAGCCCGAGGTGGCCCAACGCGACATCTCCAGCCTGACCCTGCTCTCCGGCGGCGCGGCGGCGATGCCGGAAGCGGTGGCGGCGATGATGCAGCAGCGCTGGGGCATCACCTACAACGAGGGCTACGGCCTGACGGAGACCGCCTCATTCCTGCAGGCCAATCCGCTTGCGCGCGGCAAGCGCCAGTGCCTGGGCATCCCGGCCCAGGGGGTGGACACCCGCATCGTGGACCCGCAGACGCTGCAGGAGCTTGCGCAGGGCGAGGTGGGCGAGCTGGTCACCCACGCGCCGCAGAACACCGTGGGCTACTGGCGCAACCCGCAGGCCGACCGCGAAGCCTTCTTCGAGCTGGAGGGCAAGCGCTTCTTCCGTACCGGCGACCTCGCCTACATGGACGAGGAAGGCTACTTCTTCATGCGCGACCGCCTCAAGCGGATGCTCAACACCTCGGGCTACAAGGTCTGGCCGGCCGAGGTGGAGAACATGCTGTACGAGCACCCGGCCATCCACGAGGCCTGCATCATCGGCGTGCCCGACACGAGGCAGGGCGAGGCGGTGAAGGCGATCGTCTCCCTCAAGCCCGGCTTCCGCGGCGAAGTTCAGGCCCAGGACATCGTCGATTGGGCGCGCGGCCGCATGGCGGTCTACAAGGCGCCCCGCTTCGTGGAATTCATGGATGCCCTGCCCAAGTCGGGCACCGGCAAGATCCTCTGGCGCGAGCTGCAGGAGCAGCATCGCGCCGCGGCAAGGAAGGAATCCGAATGAGCGAAACCAGCCCCGTTCACTACGAACGCCGCGGCACCACGGCCGTCGTGACCCTCGACGACCCTGCCACCCGCAACTCGCTCACCCCCGACCTGAAGGAGGGCCTGGCGGCCGCCATCGCACGGGTCAAGTCGGACAGCGGCGTGCGCGCGGTGGTGATCACCGGCGCCAACGGCGCCTTCTGCGCGGGCGGCGACCTGCGCGGCATTGCCGCCGCCGGCACGCTCGAAAGCGACGGCTTGCGCGCCCGCATGCAGAGCGCGAACGCGATCTTCCGCGAGCTGCTGTCCCTGGACCGCCCCGTCATCGCCGCGGTGGACGGTGCGGCCTACGGTGCCGGCTTCAGCCTGGCGCTGGCGGCGGACTTCGTGCTGGTGACGCCGCGTGCCCGCTTCTGCATGGTCTTCATGCGGGTCGGGGTCATCCCGGACTGCGGCGCCACCTACACGCTGCCGCGCATCGTCGGCGCGCAGCGCGCCCGCGAGCTGTTCCTCTCGGCCAGGGAGGTGGACGCGGCGGAGGCACTGGCGCTCGGCATTGCCATGGAGCAGCACGAGCAGGCCGCGCTGCTGCCGCGGGCGCTGGCGCTGGCGGACAGCTTTGCCGGCGCCTCGCCGCTGGCCGTGGGCCTGGTCAAGCGCATCGCGCTCGACGCGGGCGCCATGGAAGCCGCCTTCGCGGCCGAGGCCGACGGCCAGGCGCTGTGCTTCCAGACCACGCTGCATCGCAAGGCGCTGCAGCGGTTCTTCGACAAGGAGCCGCCGGCCTTCCAGTGGCCGGCGCGCACGGACAAGGAGTGAAAGACATGAGCAGGATGGTGGAGAACAAGGTGGTCGTCGTCACCGGTGCCGGCGGCGGCATCGGCCGCGACATGGCGCTGGCCATGGCGCGCGAAGGCGCGAAGGTGGTGGTCAACGACATCGGCGCCTCGGTCGGCGGCGAAGGCAAGGACGAAGGCCCGGCGCAGGCCGTGGTCCGCGAGATCGAGGCCTTCGGCGGGCAGGCCGTGGCCAGCACCGACAGCGTGTCGGAACAGGCGGGCGCGGCACGCATCGTCGGCACGGCCGTGGAGGCCTTCGGCCGCATCGACGTCGTGGTCAACAACGCCGGCATCCTGCGCGACCGCTTCTTTCACAAGATGAGCGCGGAGGAGTGGGATGCGGTCATCAAGGTGCATCTCTACGGCAGCTTCTATGTGAGCCGCGCCGCCGCCCCGCACTTCAAGGAGCAGGAAAGCGGCTGCTTCGTGCACATGACCTCCACCTCCGGCCTGATCGGCAATTTCGGCCAGGCCAACTACAGCGCCGCGAAGCTCGGCGTTGCCGCGCTGTCCAAGTCCATCGCGCTCGACATGCAGAAGTTCAACGTGCGCTCCAACTGCATCTCGCCCTTTGCCTGGAGCCGGATGATCGGCTCCATCCCGACCGAGACGCCCGAGGAGCAGGCGCGCGTCGACCGCCTGAAGCAAATGACGCCCGCCAAGATCGCGCCGCTGGCCGTGTGCCTGGCCAGCGATGCCGCGAAGGACGTCAACGGCCAGATCTTCGCGGTGCGCAACAACGAGATCTTCCTGATGAGCCAGCCGCGGCCGGTGCGCTCGGTGCACCGCAGCGAGGGCTGGAGCCCACAGACCGTGGCCAGCCATGCGCTGCCCGCCTTGAAGGCGAGCTTCTACGAGCTCGAGCGTTCCGGCGACGTGTTCAGCTGGGACCCGATCTGAGGACGCCCATGACGACGCAAACCATCGAGGAAGGCGCCACCGGCGTGCAGACCTTTCACCAGCGCGAGCTGGACGCCGGCCGCCTCCTGCTGCAGTGCTGCGGCGCGTGCAGCCGCCACGTGTACTACCCGCGCGAGGGCTGCCCGCACTGCGGCAGCACCGCGCTGGAGTGGAAAAGCTTCAACGGCCTCGGCACCGTGCATGCCGTGACGACCGTGCGGCGCAAGCCCGCCGACGGAGGCGATCTCAACGTCAGCCTGATCGATCTCGATGAAGGCGTGCGGCTCATGAGCCGCGTGGACAACCTGGCGCCCGATGCGGTGCGCATCGGGCAGCGCGTGCAGGCGCGGGTGCAGGTGAAGGACGGCCGGGGGCTGGTGCTCTTCGATGCCATCGAAGGAGGCACCCGATGAGCAGCGGACTGAAGGATCTGCGCGGCAGCGCCGCGATCGCCGGCGTTGCCACCTTCGGCTGCGGCGAGACGCCCGGCTTCACCGACATGGAACTGCTGGCGCGCTCGGCGCACGCCGCCGTGGCCGACGCAGGGCTGACGATGCACGACATCGACGGCCTGTGCACCGCCAGCGCCTCCGCCGCGATGTGGGCCCTGCCGGTGGTCGAGTACCTGGGCCTCAACCCGCGCTACATCGACGGCACCATGCTGGGCGGCAGCAGCTTCATCGCGCACCTTCTGCCCGCGATGCACGCCATTCGTTCCGGCCAGTGCAGCGCGGTGCTCGTCTGCTACGGCAGCGCGCAGCGCAGCGCCGCCTTCGGCCGGCGCGAGATCGTGGCGGCGCGCCGCTTTCTCGACCCGCAGCCCTACGAGCATCCCTACGAGCCGATGCTACCGGTGTCGGCCTACGCGCTGGCCGCCTCGCGCCACATGCACGAGTTCGGCACCACGCGCGAGCAGCTCGCCGACGTGGCCGTGGCCGCGCGTGCGTGGGCCCGGCTCAACCCGGAAGCCTTCATGCGCGAGGCGCTCACGCGCGAGCAGGTGCTGGCCTCCCGCATGGTGTCGGACCCGCTGACCGTGCGCGACTGCTGCCTGGTCACCGACGGCGGCGGCGCGTACGTGCTGGTGAGCGCCGAGCGCGCGCGGGACCTGCCGAAGAAGCCGGTCTATGTGCTGGGCAATGGGACGGCGGTGTGGAACCGGCAGATCTCGTCGATGAAGGATCTCACCGTCACGGCGGCCAGCCAGTCGGGACGCGAGGCCTTCGCGATGGCGGGGCTGACGCCCAAGGACATCGACGTGGTGCAGCTCTACGACGCCTTCACCATCAACACGCTGCTCTTCCTGGAAGACCTGGGCTTCTGCCCGAAGGGCGAGGCCGGCCGTTTCGTGGCCGACGGCGCCATCGCGCCCGGCGGGCGCTTGCCGGTCAACACCAACGGCGGCGGACTCTCGTGCGTGCATCCCGGCATGTACGGCATCTTCGCGCTCATCGAGGCCGTGCGGCAGCTGCGCGGCGACTGCGGCGAGCGGCAGGTGAAGAACGCGCACACCGCCATCGCGCATGGCAACGGCGGCATGCTGTCCAGCCAGGCCACCGCCATTCTCGGCACCGCCGACGCCCTTTGAGGAATCGACCATGATCCGCGACCCCGAAACCCTCGAAGCCCTGCTCGACGCCGTCAACCGCTTCGTGCGCGAGCGGCTGGTGCCCGCCGAAGCACAGGTGGCCGAGACCGACGAGATCCCCGACGACATCGTGCGCGGGATGAAGGAACTGGGCCTCTTCGGCCTGACCGTGCCCGAGGCCTACGGTGGCCTGGGCGTGACGATGGAAGAAGAGGTGATGGTGATGCTGGCCATGGGCCAGACCTCGCCCTGCTTCCGTTCGCTCTTCGGCACCACGGTGGGCATCGGCTCGCAGGGCATCCTCTTCGACGGCACCGAAGCGCAGAAGAAGAAGTACCTGCCGCGGCTCGCGACGGGCGAATTGATCGCCTCCTTCGCCCTGACCGAGCCCGAGGCCGGCTCCGACGCGGCCTCGCTGCGCACGACTGCTATCCGCGAGGGCGATCACTACATCGTCAACGGCACCAAGCGCTTCATCACCAACGCACCGCATGCCGGCATCTTCACGCTGATGGCGCGCACCGACCCCGAGGACAAGGGCGCCAGCGGCGTCTCGGCCTTTATCGTGGAGGCCGACACGCCGGGCATCACCATCGGCAAGAAGGACCGCAAGATGGGCCAGCGCGGCGCCCACACGGCGGATGTGATCTTCGAGAACTGCAAGGTGCCCGCTGCACAGCTGATCGGCGGCCGCGAGGGCCAGGGCTTCAAGACGGCGATGAAGGTGCTGGAGAAGGGCCGCATCCACATCGCCGCCATCTGCGTCGGCGCGGCCGAGCGCATGCTGCGCGACGCGCTGAACTACGCGGTGGAGCGCAGGCAGTTCGGCCAGCCCATCGCCGAGTTCCAGCTGGTGCAGGCGATGCTGGCCGACAGCCAGGCGGAGATCTACGCCGCCCGCTGCATGGTGATCGATGCGGCGCGCCGGCGCGACGAGGGCCGCGAGGTGTCGACGGAAGCATCGTGCTGCAAGCTGTTCGCCTCCGAGATGTGCGGCCGCGTGGCGGACCGCGCGGTGCAGATCTTCGGCGGCGCGGGCTACATCGCCGACTACGGCATCGAGCGCTTCTATCGTGACGTGCGCCTGTTCCGGCTGTACGAGGGCACGACGCAGATTCAGCAGATCGTCATCGCCCGCAATCTGGTGCGCGAAGCGATGCGTTGAGTTTTTCCCACCATCAAGAGGAGACAAGCCCGTGAAGAAGACATCGATGATGCGCAGGCTCTGCGTGGCCGCCGGCCTGGCGGCGCTGCTCGCCGCACCGGCCGCGGCGCAAGGCCCCTACCCCAGCCAGCCGCTGAAGCTGATCGTGCCCTACCCCGCCGGCGGCGCCACCGACACCCTGGCGCGCACGATCGGGCAGAAGCTGCAGGAAGCCTGGGGCCAGCCCGCGCTGGTGGAGAACCGGCCCGGCGCCGGCGGCACCATCGGCAACGGCTTCGTCGCCAAGGCGCCGGCCGACGGCCACACGGTGCTGATCGGCATCACGGCGCTGATCCAGCAGCAGTCGCTGATGGAGAAGCTGCCCTACGATCCGCTGAAGGACCTGGTGCCCGTCACCATGATCGCGCGCAGCCCGAGCATGCTGGCGGTGCCGCTCGACTCACCCGCGAAGGATCTGAAGGGCTTCATCGCGATGGTGAAGGCCAGTCCCGGCAAGTACAACTTCGGCAGCTACGGCGCCGGCACCTCCTCGCACATCCAGGGCGCGCTGCTGAACATGCAGGCCGGCATCGACCTGGTGCACGTGCCCTTCCAGGGCGCCGCGCCGCTGGTCACCAACCTGGTCGGCGGGCAGCTGGCGTCGGCCTTCATCGACAGTGCCAGCGCCCGGCCGCATCTCAAGTCCATGCGTCCGCTGGCGGTGACCGGCACACAGCGCATGCCCGGGCTGCCGGACGTGCCCACCTTCGCCGAGCTGGGCTACCAGTCCTTCGATCCCTACGGCTGGTTCGGCGTGTTCCTGCCGGCAGCGACGCCGGCGCCGGTGGTGCAGAAGCTGTCGGACGAGATCGACCGCATCCTGCGCCTGCCGGAGGTCACGGCCAAGATCGAGGCGCTGGGGCTGCAGGTGGGGGGTGGCAAGCCGGAAGAGTTCCAGAAGGTGGTGCGGACGGATGCGGCGATCTACGCGAGGATCATCAAGGACGCGAACATCCGCCTGGCGCCCTGATTGGCCTTGATCGCGCAGGGGTGCGGAGGGCGCCCTTCAATTCCGCCGAAGCGCCTTGCGCCCCTTCGCCTCCGCCGCCGTCAACTCCTTGGCCGACAGCACGAAGTCCTTGTTGTCCACCAGCCGACTCACCGCATGCTCGATGAAAGCGCGCGCACGGGCCGGCTGGGCCGGCCGGCTTCCGTAATAGACGAACACGCTGGAGTGGTCGGACACATGCGGCGTCAGCAAGGGCACCAGCCGGCCCGAACGGATGTGCGGCGCCGCGGTGATGCCGGTGAGCAGGCCCAGCACCTGCCCGGCCAGCACGGCGCGGGTCTCCACCTCCTCTTCGTTGGTGCAAAGCGCGGGCACGACCTCGTACAGGACCGGGCTCTCGCCGACCTTGACGCGCCACGGCATCAGCTTCCCGCTGACGGGATAGCGAAAGACGCTGCAGCGGTGTGACGCGAGCTGGTTGAGGTTGTCTGGCGCGCCATGGCGCCGCAGGTACTCCGGGGCAGCGCAGATGATCAACTGCAGCGGGAACAGGCGACGCGCCACCACGCCTTCGGCCGGCGACAGGCCGATGCGAAAGCCCACGTCGACGCGGTCTTCCACCCAGTTGCCGATGCGATCGTCCAGCTGCACGTCGGGCTGCACGTCCGGATGCTCGCCGCAAAAGCCCTCCAGGACGGCCCACAGCACCGGCAGGAAGGTCGACCGAGGGCCGACGATGCGCAGCGGCCCGGCGATCTCGTCCTTCGCGCGGCGCGCCATGTGCATGGCGCGCTGAAGGCCGGCCAAGGCCGGCTCGGCCGCCTCGAGGAACTGCTGCCCCTCGTCGGT
This sequence comes from Variovorax sp. WS11, assembly GCF_010499245.1. Lineage (GTDB taxonomy): Bacteria > Pseudomonadota > Gammaproteobacteria > Burkholderiales > Burkholderiaceae_C > Variovorax. Next base: position 3,798,202 of record NZ_JAAGOW010000001.1, on the reverse strand, counting down.
GAGCGACATGTTGCGCGTGGTGCGGTGGAACAGGCGGATGCCGAGGTGCTGCTCCAGCTGCGCCAGCGCCTGGCTCGCCGCCTGCGGCGTGATGCCCTGCGCGGCAGCGGCCTGCCGCAGGCTGCCCAGCTCGGCGGTCTTGGCGAAGGTGGTGATGGAACGCAGCTCGTTGATCGGCACTTCGGGTTCTCCTGGGGCGATGGGATTATCAAGCGCAGCTTGCCGATGCTTCAAGGAAATGTCGCCTAGTTCGATGCCAATGTGCGACCTAGAGTCGGAGGAGTCCGTCCTGGTCCCGTTCGCCCGCAGGTAGGGGTTTTCCGACCGGAACGTTGGACGAAGGCACGCGCTCCGGCCGCATTCGGCGCCGGACGATCCTCACGGCCATTCAGGCAACCCACACATCCCACGATGAGGTGACCCACATGGAACAACAAGACGACAAGAACCGCTCCTGCTGCGCCCCGATGTCGCGACGCGAGCTGCTGGCCGCCGGCGCGGCTTCGGCGACGGCGGTCGCGGTCCCTTCGGCCGCCACCGCGCAGGCCAGGCCGCCCGCGGCACCGGCCGCCGCGGGCTCGATACCGACGGCCCGAGTCGCCCTGAAGGTGAACGGCAAAACGCACCGGCTCGAGCTCGACACGCGCACCACCCTGCTCGACACCCTGCGCGAACACCTGCACCTGACCGGCACCAAGAAGGGCTGCGACCACGGCCAGTGCGGCGCCTGCACCGTGATCGTCGACGGGCGGCGGCTCAATTCCTGCCTGACGCTGGCCGTGATGCACGACGGCGCGAGCGTGACGACGATCGAGGGCCTGGGCAGCACGGATCGCATGCACCCCATGCAGGCCGCCTTCGTGAAGCACGACGGCTACCAGTGCGGCTACTGCACGCCCGGGCAGATCTGCTCGGCGGTCGCCGTGCTCGACGAGATCCGCCTGGGCATCCCGAGCCACGCCAGCGCCGACCTGACGGCCCGTCCCCTGCTGTCGGCCGACGAGCTGCGCGAGCGCATGAGCGGCAACATCTGCCGCTGCGGCGCGTACTCCAACATCGTCGACGCGATCACCGAGGTCGCAGGAGGCAAGGCATGATCCCCTTCACCTACGAACGCGCCCGCACCCCGGCCGAAGCCGCCGCGGCCGTCGCGCGCAACCCGGGCGCCCGCTTCATCGCCGGCGGCACCAACCTGCTCGACCTGATGAAGCTGCAGATCGAGACCCCGACGCACCTGGTGGATGTGAACGGCCTCGCGCTCGACAAGATCGAGCCGGCGGCCGACGGCGGCCTGCGCATCGGCGCGCTGGTGCGCAACACCGACCTGGCCGCGGACCTGCGCGTGCGCCGCGACTACGGCGTGCTCTCGCGCGCCTTGCTGGCCGGCGCCTCGGGCCAGCTGCGCAACCGGGCGACCACGGCCGGCAACCTGCTGCAGCGCACGCGCTGCCCCTACTTCTACGACACGAACCAGCCGTGCAACAAGCGCCAGCCGGGCACCGGCTGCAGCGCGATCGGCGGCGTGAGCCGGCAGCACGCGGTGATCGGCTCGAGCACCGACTGCATCGCGACGCACCCGAGCGACATGGCGGTGGCGATGCGCGTGCTCGACGCCATGGTCGAGACCGTGCGGCCCGACGGGCAGATGCGCCGGATCCCGATCGTCGACTTCCACAAGCTGCCCGGCAATACGCCGCAGCTCGAGACGGCGCTCGAACGCGGCGAGCTGATCACGGCGGTGAGCCTGCCGAAGCCGGCCGGCGGCACGCAGCTCTATCGCAAGGTGCGCGACCGCGCCTCCTACGCCTTCGCGCTGGTCTCGGTGGCCGCGATCGTGCAGCGGCACGGATCGGGCCATGTCGCGCTCGGCGGCGTGGCGCACAAGCCCTGGCGCGTGGAGGCGGCGGAGGCCGACATGCCGAGGGGCGCCAAGGCCGTGACGGCGCGCCTGCTCGAGGGCGCGCGGCCGACGCCGGACAACGCCTTCAAGGTGCAGTTGGCGGAGCGCACGCTCCAGGCGGTTCTGATGCAAGCAAAGGCCTGATCATGAAGTTCGACACCCCCGCCACCACCAATCCGATCGACCAGCTGAAGGTCGTCGGCAAGCCGACCGACCGCATCGACGGACCGCTCAAGACCACCGGGCGCGCGCGCTATGCCTACGAGCATCACGACGAAGTGCCGGGAGCTGCCTACGGTTTCGTCGTCGGTTCCGGCATCGCCAAGGGCCGCATCGCCTCGATGGACCTGAGCGCCGCGCGCGCGGCGCCCGGCGTGCTCGCGATCGTTACCGCCGACAACGCCGGCACGCTGGGCAAGGGCAACTTCAACACGGCCAAGCTGCTCGCCGGCCCCGGGGTCGACCACTACCACCAGGCCGTTGCGCTGGTGGTGGCCGAAAGCTTCGAGCAGGCGCGCGCGGCCGCCCAGCTGCTGCGCGTGGAGTACGCCGCCTCGCCGGGCGTCTTCGACCTCGCCGGGGCGAAGGACACGGCCTCCGTGCCCCGGGGAAGCCGCATACCCGACACCCGCGTCGGCGACTTCGCCGGCAGCTTCGCTGCGGCGCCGGTCCAGCTCGATGCAAGCTACAGCACGCCCGACCAGGCACACGCGATGATGGAGCCGCACGCCAGCATCGCGGCGTGGGAAGGCGACCGGCTGACGGTCTGGACCTCGAACCAGATGATCGACTGGAGCACCGGCGACCTTGCCAAGACGCTGGGCATTCCGAAGAGCCAGGTTCGCCTGGTCTCGCGCTTCATCGGCGGCGGCTTCGGCGGCAAGTTGTTCGTGCGCGCCGACGTGGTGCTCGCGGCGCTCGGCGCACGGGCGGCCGGGCGGCCGGTGAAGGTCGCGCTCGCCCGCCCCTTGATGTTCAACAACACCGTCCACCGGCCGGCGACGCTCCAGCGCATCCGCATCGGTGCCGGCCGCGACGGCAGGATCACCGCCATCGGCCACGAGAGCTGGTCCGGCGACCTGCCGGGCGGCAAGCCGGAGATGGCCGTCGCCCAGACGCGGCTGCTCTATGCCGGTGCACACCGCCTTACGGCCACGCGGCTGGCGGTGCTCGACATGTCCGAAGGCAACGCGATGCGCGCACCCGGCGAAGCGCCGGGCATGATGGCCCTGGAGATCGCAATGGACGAGATGGCCGAGAAGCTCGGCCTCGACCCGGTTGAATTCCGCGTGCTCAACGACACGCAGGTCGATCCGGAGAAGCCCGAGCGCGCGTTCTCCCAGCGCCGGCTCGTCGAATGCCTGCGCCTCGGCGCCGAGCGCTTCGGCTGGAACCGCCGCGAGGCGCAACCGGGCCGGGTGCGCGAGGGGCGCTGGCTGGTCGGCATGGGTGCCGCGGCGGCCTTCCGCAACAACCAGGTCACGAAGTCCGCCGCCCGCGTGCGCCTCGACCGCCGCGGCATCGTCACTGTCGAAACGGACATGACGGACATCGGCACCGGCAGCTACACGATCATTGCCCAGACCGCGGCCGAGATGATGGGTGTGCCGCTGGAGCGGGTCGTGGTGCGGCTGGGCGATTCGAGCTTCCCGGTTTCGGCGGGCTCGGGCGGCCAGTGGGGCGCCAACAGCTCGACTGCCGGCGTCTATGCGGCCTGCGTCAAGCTGCGCGAGGCCATCGCGCAGAAGCTCGGTCTTGCGCCGGGCGATGCCAGCTTCTCGGACGGCATGGTGCGTGCCGGGAACCGCTCGGTCTCGCTCGCGGAAGCGGCGCGCAGCGGCGAGCTCGTGGCCGAGGACGCCATCGAGTTCGGCGACCTCGGCAAGAAGTACCAGCAGTCGACCTTCGGCGCGCACTTCGTCGAAGTCGGCGTGGATGCCCTGACCGGCGAGATTCGCGTGCGGCGCATGCTCGCGGTGTGCGCCGCGGGCCGCATCCTCAACCCGAAGTCGGCGCGCAGCCAGGTGATCGGCGCGATGACGATGGGCGTGGGCGCGGCGCTGATGGAGGAACTCGCCGTCGACAAGCGCCGGGGCTTCTTCGTGAACCACGACCTCGCCGGCTACGAGGTGCCGGTGCATGCCGACATCCCGCACCAGGAGGTGGTCTTCCTCGACGAGACCGACCCCATCTCCTCGCCGATGAAGGCCAAGGGCGTGGGGGAGCTGGGGATCTGCGGCGTGGGTGCGGCGGTGGCGAATGCGATCTACAACGCCACCGGCGTGCGGGTGCGCGACTATCCGATCACGCTGGACAAGCTGCTGGAGCGGTTGCCTGCTTCGGCGTGATCGACCGTTACCGCCGGGCGTTGATGCACGGGGCCTGACGAAGCCGTGCGGGTGCGCTAGCGGCGGTGACGCAAGCTCTGCGCGCCGCGGAAGGCGGTCTACGGTCCGGGCTCATACTGGGGCGGTCGTCGCTTCGCGCCGACTCCGCTGCGGTGCTCGCCGCCCCAGAAATCGCCCGGCCCGCAGACCACCTTCCGCGGAGGAGACGGTGGGGTTGATCTGAAGTCCGACCCGGACCCCGGCCCCGGCCTCACACACCCAGCGTTCTGGGGTGTTTGGATGTTCGGGGAAACCGGCACAACGTATCCGGCAAAGGTGCCCGTGGGTCCGCTGCGGCGCGCCTCTGTGGCGCCGAGGAGCGGAGCGTCGCCGGCCGCACGCCTGCCGAAGGACAGGCGTGCTTCGTTGTCTGACTTGCCGCAGCTGTTTGAACGTAGTGAACGAAGTGAACGGAGTGAGTTCTGCGGCAGGCCGGCGACGCGAGCACCGCAGGGAAGTCGGCGCGAAGCGACGACCGCCACAGTGGCGCGCCGCAGCGGACCCGCGGGCACCTTTGCAGCGCGCTATCGCAACATTCGCCGCAGACTCAGCCGCGTCACCCGCTCACGCGCCCCAGCTGCAGCTCCCGCAGCCGCTTCACATCGCGCGCCGGCGGCGAGCCGAAGAAGCGGCTGTACTCCCGGTTGAACTGCGACTGGCTTTCATAGCCCACGCGATGCCCCGCGGTCGCGGCGTCCACGTGTTCGCTGATCATGATGCGCCGCGCCTCCTGCAGCCGCAGCTGCTTCTGGAACTGCAGCGGGCTCATCGCGGTGACCGCCTTGAAATGGTGGTGCAGCGAGGACACGCTCATGTGCACCTCGTCCGCCAGCGCTTCGACACGCAGCGGCTCCTGGAAGCGCCGCGAGAGCACGCTGATGGCCTGCGTGATGCGCTGGCTGTGGCTGTCCACGATAGCCATCTGGGCCAGGCGCCAGCCATCGGGCGACTTCAGCAGCCGGTACAGGATCTCGCGCACGATCAGCGGCGCCAGCGCGGGCACGTCCTCGGGCGAGGCCAGCAGCTTGACCAGGCGCAGCACCGGGTCCAGCACGGCGGTGGAGAGTTCGCCGGTGTAGATCCCGCGCGAGGAGGCGCGCGCGGGCGCGGCTTCGCCGAAGCGGAACTCCAGCGCCGCGGCGGCAATGTCCTTGACGTCGAAGCTCAGCTTCAGGCCCAGGTAGGGGGCCTCCGGCGAGGCGTCGATCACCTGGCCGGACACCGGCAGGTTCTGCGCGACCACCAGGTACTGGCTGGTGTCGTAGATGTAGACCTCGTCGGCCAGCAGCACCCGCTTGCTGCCCTGCGCCAGCACGCAGAAGGCCGGGTCGTAGACCGCGTGCACCGGATGCTGCATCTGCGAGGCCCGGGCGAGCGCCAGACGGGGGACCGCCGTCGGATGGACGCCGTCGGCACCGCCGGTGAGCCGGTCGATCAACGCGGCGAGCTCGGCCCGCATCACGGTGACCTGCAACTGATCGGACGATCGGTCGTCCTGCGGTGCTTTCTGGAGGGATGTCAGCATGCGCCGAAGCTTAAAGCTTTGCTGCCGCTTGTCTCGTCTTGGGCTTTCGCGTTGCAGGATCGTGCAAACATGCGCAAGGATCCTGCAAGGCGTTAGGCCCCGGGGAAAGGTCTATTTGCGCATCGGCTTCACCTTGGTGCGCCCCGCACGCGCCAGCACCTCGGCAAAAGCGGCGGCCGCAGGAGAAAGGCTGCGGCCGGTCCGGCGGACGATGCCCAGCGTGCGGCTGATCGCGGGCTTCTCCAGCCGCACGCCCACCACCGATGCCGCGCTGCGGGGCAGCGTCAGCTGCGGAACCACCGCAATGCCCAGTCCGCTCTCCACGATCCCGATCAGCGTCGAGACGTGGCGCACCTCGCAAATCGGACGGGGCAGCGGCGGCAGCTCGGCGAGCGCCTGGTCGATGAACAGGCGATTGCGGCTCGCGTGCGACACGCGCGCCAGGGGATAGGCCGCAAGCTCATCCCAGCCTACGGAGCGGCGCTTCGCGAGCGGATGCCCCGCCGGGCAGGCCAGCACGTAGGGCTCCTTCAGCAGCGGGGTGAATTCGACATCCGGGTCCTGCATGCCGATGTAGTTCAGCGCGAAGTCGGCTTCTCCCCGCTTCACGCTCTCCAGCACCTCGTCCGCGCCCTCCTCGATGATGCGCACCAGCACGCGCGGGTGGCGCTTGCGGAAGTCGTGGATCACCGGCGGCAGAAAGTGATGGACCGTGGAGAGCACGCAGCCGACCGTCACATCACCCGCCTCCAGCTCCGCGGCGTCCCGCAGGCTGAGGACGGAGCGGTCCAGGCCCTCCACCAGCCCGCGGACCTGCCCCAGGAAGCGCTGCCCCAGCACCGTCAGTTCGACGCTGCGCGTGGTCCGGTCGAACAGGCGCACGCCGAGCAAGTCTTCCAGATGCGAGATGCGGCGCGAGAGCGCGGGCTGCGACAGGTGCAGCGCACGCGCCGCCGCCGCGAAGCTTTGCAGCTCCCCCACGGTGACGAAGGCGCGCAGGTCCGCGAGCGACGGCTTGATCATGGCAATCCATTCATGCAGCGAGTGCAATAAAACCCCAGAAGAATGCAATTTACTGCAACGTGCCGCGGGGAGAAGATGCGCGCACAACAACGAAGGAGACATCACCATGCAACGCCGCCATCTGCTGCAGGCCGCATCGGCGGCCATCGCAGCGCCGCACCTGGCCTTCGCGCAGGGCTACCCCGCGAAGCCGATCCGCTACATCGTCCCGGTCGCCGCCGGCGGCGGCAACGACATGATCGCCCGCGTCGTCGCCGAGCGCTGGGGCCGGCTGCTGGGCCAGAGCTTCGTCGTCGACAACCAGAGCGGCGGCGGCGGCGTGGTGGCCTGCCAGACCACCGCGCGCGCCGCGCCGGACGGGTACACGCTGATGCAGGGCTACGTCGCGACCCACGGCACCACGCCCGCGACACGGCGCGTCAGCTACGACGCGATCAAGGACTTCACCCCGATCGGCATGATCGGCGCCACGCCCAACGTGCTGGCGGTCAACGCGGAAGTGCCGGCGAAGAACGTCAAGGAGTTCATCGACTACGTCAAGCGCAGCCCCGGCAAGGTGAGCTACGGCTCGGCCGGCGCGGGCTCGCTCACGCACCTGACGATGGAGCTCTTCAAGCAGGAGACCGGCGCGTTCATGCTGCACATCCCGTACCGCGGCATCGCGCCGGCCATCAACGACCTGCTCGGCGGCCAGACGCAAGCCATGTTCCCCGGCCTCGCGGCGGCCCTGCCGCACCTCCGCTCGGGCCGCATGCGCGCGCTGGCCGTCACCGGCAAGCAGCGCAGCGCGCAGCTGAAGGACGTGCCCACCATGGAGGAGATCGGCTTCAAGGGCTTCGACGCCATGCAGTGGTACGGCTCCGTCGGGCCGGCCGGCCTGCCCGCGGACATCGTGGCGCGCCTCAACGAGACGCAGGTGGCGGTGCTGAAGGCGCCCGACCTCGCCGAGAAGCTTTCCGCCGAGGCCGTCGAGCCCTGGCCGATGACGCCAGAGCAGTTCGGCCAGTACATCGGTGCCGAGATCGCACGCTGGACCGCGCTGGCCAAGGCACGCAACATCCGCCTCGACGAGTGATCCTCGCCGGCGCCTCATTCACCACCCTCAGCAACCAGAGAAGATCCCCGTGGCTCGCAATACGAACGTTCCTGCCGACCTGTCGGCACCTCCGATCACCGCCATCCTCGCCAAATTCGTCACCGGCCATCCCTCACGCGGATGGAGCGACGCGGTGGAGCGCGAGGCGCATCGCACCTTCTACAACTGGCTCGGCTGCGCGATCGGCGCGGCGCGCCACGAAGCGGCCGATGCGGCCCTGGCCGCCGTGCAGCTGCTGCAGCCGGCGCCGCAGGCGACCGTGCTGGGCCGGCCGGAGAAGATCGACATGGCCAGCGCGGCGCTGGTCAACGGCATCACCTCCCACACCTTCGACTTCGACGACACCCACCTGAAGACGATCATCCATCCCGCCGGCCCGGTCGCCTCGGCCGTGCTGGCACTGGCCGAGCGCAACGGCGCCGCCGGGCGGGACGTGATCGATGCGCTGGTGCTGGGCATCGACGTGGCCTGCCGCATCGGCAACGCCATGTACCCGGACCACTACGACCGCGGCTGGCACATCACCGGCTCCACCGGCATGCTCGGCGCGGCGGCCGGCTGCGCGCGCCTGCTGCGGCTGGACGAAGCGCAGACGGCCATGGCGCTCGGCATCGCGGCCTCGCAGCCGGTCGGCCTGCGCGAGCAGTTCGGCACGATGACCAAGCCCTTCCATCCCGGCGCCGCCGCGCGCGCGGGGCTGATGTCCGCGCTGCTGGCGAGCCAGGGCTTCACCGCCAGCGCCCGCGCGCTGGAGGCGCCGCGCGGTTTCGTGCAGGTGGCCTCGGACAAGCGCGCCTGGAACGAAGTGACCGACGAGCTGGGCGAGCGCTTCGAGATCTCCTTCAACACCTACAAACCCTTTGCCTGCGGCATCGTGATCCATCCCAGCATCGACGCCTGCGTGCGGCTGGGCGCGCAGGGCGTCACGCCCGAGCAGGTGGAACGCATCGAGCTGCGCGTGCACTCGCTGGTGCTGGAGCTCACCGGCAAGAAGGAGCCGAAGGACGGCCTGCAGGGCAAGTTCAGCGTCTACCACGGCTGCGCGGTGGGTCTAATCCACGGCCGCGCGGCGGAGGAGGAGTTCTCCGACGCGGTGGTCAACGACCCGCAGGTCGTGGCCCTGCGCAACAAGGTGCAGGCCAGCGTCGACGACAGCATCGACGAAGCGGCGGCCCATGTGACGGCGGTGCTGCACGATGGGCGCCGCGTCGAGGTTCACGTGGACCACGCCATCGGATCGCTGCAGAACCCTCTGACCGATGCGCAGTTGGAGGCCAAGTTCGGCTCGCTCGCGGTGCCGGTGCTGGGCCAGGCCCGCTCGGACGAGATCACGAAGACCTGCCGGACGCTGGCCTCGCTGCCCGACGTGCGCGCCCTCACGGCGCTGTGCGGCGCGTGACCCCTCCCACTTCCACCGGACCCCAAGTGACGACCACCCTCGCACCCCTTCGCATCGGCATCCTGAACGGCGACGACATCGGCCACGAGATCGTGCCCGCCGCCGTGGACATCGCCCGCGCCGCGGCCGAACTGCACGGCGTCCAGATCGACTGGCGCCCTCTGCCCATCGGCGCGCGCGCCCTCGAGACGCACGGCCACACGCTGCCGCCCGAAACCATGGAGGGCCTCCAGTCGCTGGACGGCTGGATCCTCGGACCCATCGGGCATCGCGCCTATCCCAAGGGGCCCAGCGCGATCAACCCGCACCCGATCCTGCGCAAGCAGTTCAACCTGTTCGCCAACGTCCGCCCGACGCGCTCCTACCCCGATATCGGCTGCCTGCACGAGGGGGTGGACCTGGTGATCGTGCGCGAGAACAACGAGGGCTTTCAGCCGGACCGCAACATGGTCGCCGGCTCGGGCGAGTTCCGCCCGACCGACGAGGTGACGCTCTCGGTGCGCGTGATCACGCGCACGGGCAGCCGGCGCGTCGCGCGCGCGGCCTTCGAGCTCGCGCGCCAGCGGCGCAAGCACCTCACCTACGTCCACAAGGACACCGTGTTCAAGCTCGGCTGCGGCATGTTCGTGGAGGAGTGCCGCAAGCTCGCGGCCGAGTACCCCGACGTGCGCGTCGACGACGTGATCGTCGACACCTTCGCGATGCGGCTGGTGCGCGATCCGCAGAACTTCGACGTGGTGGTGACGACCAACATGTTCGGCGACATCCTCTCCGACGAGGCGGCCGGGCTGGTGGGCGGCCTGGGCATGGCGCCGGGGCTGTGCATCGGCGACGGCGACGTGGCGATGGCACAGGCCACGCATGGCTCGGCCCCCGACATCGCGAGCCGTGGCATCGCCAACCCCTACGCCATGATCGAATCCACGCGCATGCTCTTCGAGTGGCTGGGCCACAGCCGCGGCAACGAAGGCGCGGTGCGCATGGGCGCGTCGATGTCGCGGGCGACCACGGCGGCGCTGGCCGACCCGCGCGCCCGCACGGGCGACATCCGCGGCAGCGGCAACACCGCGGCCTTCACGCAGGCCGTGCTGCGCAACCTGCAGAGCTAGCGGCCATGCAGTCCTATCGGATGCAGATGGCCGAGACGGGCACCGCGCTGGCGCTGCGCGATGTCCCCGCGCCGACGCCGGGCCCGCATCAGCTGCTGGTGCGCCTGCACGCCGCGGCGCTGAACCGTGGGGAGTTCCTGCCGGGGCATGGCCCACAAGGCCAACCCGGCAGCTGGAAGGCGATCGGCGGCGAGGGCGCGGGTGTGGTCGTGGCCGCCGGCGCCGAGGCGAGCGGCTTCCAGCCGGGCGACCGCGTCATGGGCCGCTGCGCGGGCGCCTTCTCGGAATACGCACTGATGGAGGCGGCGGAGGCCATGGCGATGCCGGAGAGCCTCGCGTGGGAGCAGGCGGCCGGCATTCCGCTGACCTTCCTGGTGGCCTTCGACATGCTGGTGCTGCAAGGCCGGCTGAAGCCGGGCGAATGGCTGCTCGTCAACGGCGTGTCCTCCGGCGTGGGCGTGGCCTCGCTGCAGCTGGGCAAGGCCCTGGGCGCGCGCGTCATCGGCACCTCGGGCTCGCGCGACAAGCTGGCCGCACTCGAGCCGCTCGGCCTGGACGTCGCGCTGTGTACCCGCGAGCCGGACTTTGCGCCGGCGGTGATGGAGGCGACCGGCCGGCACGGCGCCGACCTGGTCGTCAACACGGTCGGCGGCTCGGTGTTCGCGGAGAACGTGCGCGCGATGGCCTTCGAAGGGCGGCTGGCCACCGTGGGCTACGTCGACGGCGTGCTGCACGCCGACATCGACCTCGCGGCCCTGCATGCCAGGCGCCTCACCTTCTTCGGCGTCTCCAACAAGCTGCGCACCCTGGAACAACGAGCGGCCGCGATCCCGCGTTTCGTCGCCGAGGTCCTGCCTCACTTTGCGGCGGGACGCATCCAGCCGCAGATCGACCAGGTGATGGACTTCGCGCGGCTGCCGGAGGCCAAGGCCCGCATGGAAGCCGGCGCGCATATCGGAAAGATCATCGTGCGCATGCCGGCCTGATCTCCGTCGCCGGCGAAAAACTGCTCGCGCTTGCGGATCAGCAGGTCATCTGTGCAGCGGCGCGCACTTCGCGCAGCAGCGCATACACCGCATCGTCCGGCGCCGCACGCCCCACGGGCTGGCGCTTGCCGAACAGGGCCTCGTCGCCGAGCGCGAGCTCCGGGCGCTGCCGCTCCTCGATCCAGTCGTACACCACGGTCCGCGCGGCGACGCGCCACTCGCCGCGGCGACGCTCGAAGCGGTCCACGTAGCGGCCGCACAGGAGGGTCTGCACCGTCGCGCCGGCCGGGGCCTGCAGCGCCAGGAAAGAGCTCTCCACCGCGGCGAGCTCGCCATGCAGCTCGATGCAGATGTTCGACACCTGGTGCACGCGCCGGCCGCCGCCGCGCAGGCGTTGCAGGGCCTGCTCGATGAAGCCGGCGGCGCTGCCGTTCCAGGCGCCGTGGCAGTCGGTGGCGTCCTCCCAGTAGGCGGAACGCAGCGCAGCCTCGTCGGCGCGGTCGATGCCGCGGCAGTAGCGGTACAAGCACTCGCGGATGGCCTCGCGGTCGAGCAAGGCCTGCAGCTGCTCTTGCGCTGCCGAGCTCATGGCGCCGGCGTGGCCGCGCGCTTGAACAGCTGCACGACGTTGCCTTCCGGGTCGCGCAGCGACAGGACCGCGCCGTGCGCGCCCATGTCGCGGATGCCGAGCACCTCTCCCCCCGCGCCGGCGATGCGTTCCTGCGCCGCGGCGAAGTCCTCCACCTCGAACACCATCACGAGCCCGGAGGTCGCAGGCGCCGCCTCTTCCCTGCAGGCGAGCGCCACGCTGGTGTTGCCCACGCTGTACTGGAACCAGCGCTCCTGGTCGCGGAACTTGAGCTGCAGCCCCAGCGCGGATTCGTAGAAGGCGTGCAGCTCGGCCGGCCGTTCGGCCACCACGTACACGTTCTGCAGACGCTTGGGGCCGCTCACAGCGAGGTCTCCGACGCGCCGCCGTCGAGGCGCAGCACATCCGCATTGATGAAGCGCGAGCCGTCACCGGCCAGGAAGCAGATCGCGTCGGCGATGTCTTCCACCGTCCCGAGCCGGCCGAGCGGCGTGCGCGCGATGCGCTTGGCATCGAGCTCGGCATTGCGGTGCTTGGCCGTGCCCTCGGTCGGCACCGCGCCCGGCGCCACCGCGTTGACGCGGATGCGGCGCGCGCCCAGGTCGGCGGCCGCGGCGCGGGTGATGCCGAGCACGCCGGCCTTCAACCCGCTGTACACCACCGACCGCGCCGGCGACTTGAAGGCGGCGATGGACGCCACGTTGACGATCGAGCCACCGCGCTCCGGATCCATCGCCTCGGCGGCGGCCTGGATGCCCCAGATCACCGACTTGAAGCCGATCTCCACCATCCGGTCCATCACCTCCGGCGTGATCTCGGCCAGCGGCTGGTAGCGCACCCAGGCCGCGTTGTTGACCATCACGTCCAGCCGCCCCGCCTCGCGCGCGAAGCGCAATACCGCTTCGCGCATGCCCTCGCGGGTCGAGACGTCGCCCGGCATCGCGACCGCCTTGCCGCCGAGGCGGCGGATCTCGGCGACGGTGTCTTCCACGAACTCCGGCTTGAGGTCGTTCACACCGACGGTGGCGCCCAGCCGGGCCATTTCGAGCGCGGTGGCGCGGCCGATGCCGTGGCCGGCGCCGCTGATGAAGGCCGCGCGGCCTTCCAGGGATGCATTCATGGTTTGCCTTTCGTTTCCGGCACCAGCAGTGCATCGAGCGCGAAGGCGCCCTGCCCTTCATCCAGCACCACCAGCGGATTTATGTCGATCTCCGCGACGGCATCCGCATGCCGCACGGCAAAGCGCGAGAGGCTCGCCACCGCACGCGCGGCGGCTTGCACGTCTGCACGCGGCCGGCCGCGTGCGCCATCGAGCAGGGCGAAGGCCTTGAGCGAGCGCAGCATCGCGACCGCCTGCGACTCGCTCACCGGCGCCACCTGCAGGGCGACATCCTTGAGCACCTCGGCGAAGATGCCGCCCAGGCCCACCATCACCACCGGGCCGAAGACCGGATCTTTCTTGGTCCCGAGGATCAGCTCGGTGCCGCCGCGCGCCATCTGCGCCACCAGCACGCCGTCGATGCGGGCCCGTGGCGCCTTCTGCACGACGCGCGCCAGCAGGCTGTCGTAGTCGTCCAGCAGCTGCGGCTCCGATCCCACGCCGACGACGACGCCGCCGACCTCGGTCTTGTGCGCAATGTCGGGCGAGACGATCTTGAGCACGACCGGGAAGCCGATCTCGCGCGCCGCCGCCAGCGCCGCGTCGCGGCTCGATGCCGTGATCTCCCGGAGCACGAGAAGCCCCGCCTGCGCGAGCGCGGCCTTGGCGCTCGCCTCGTTCGCAAAGGCTTCGGCGGACAGCGCGGCCTTCGCTTCCGGCGCCGTCTCCGTTTGAACGGCCTCGCTCCGCGTGCCGAGCCGCACCAGCGCCGCCAGCGTCGCGCAGGCCGCATCGATGGTCTCCACGGTCGGGAAGCCCATCCCGTGCAGCTGCGCCGCCACTTCGCGCGGCGGCTTGCAGCACAACAGGACGAGGCGCGAGGGATGGTCCCGGCGCAGCTGCTCCAGCGCGGCGATGTAGACGTCGCGCAGCCGCGGCAGCTGGAAGGCATAGGCGGACTGCAGGATCAGGGCATCGCAGGACTCGTCGTCCGCCACCGCCGACAGCGCCTGCACCAGCAGCTCCGGCCGGCTCGACACCTGGGCCGTCATGTCGACCGGATTCACGGCCGATGCGAAGGGCAGCGCGGCGACGATACGCTCCTGCGTGCGCGCCGAGAGCTTCGGCAAGGCCAGGCCGTGCATGCTGGCCGCATCGGCCATCAGCACGCCGAAGCCGCCCGAGGCGGTCATCAACGCGGTGCGGTTGCCCTTCGGCGCGCGGTCCGCGCCGACCACCGCGATCGCGTGGCCCACTTCCAGCAACTGCTCGATGCTGGGCACCCGCAGGGCGCCGCCGTTGCGCAGCACCACGTCGAACACGGCGTCGGAGCCCGCCAGCGCGCCGGTGTGCGATGCAGCCGCCTCGCTGCCCGCGGCGGAAACGCCGACCTTCAGCACCACCAGGGGTTTGCCGGCCTCGCGCGCCATCGCCATGGCGCGCAGCAGCTTGGCGCCGTCTCGGCAGGTTTCCATGCAGCACAGGATCACCGAGGTGCCGGGGTCGCGCGCCAGCGAGGCGATGGCATCGGCGATGTCGACGTCGCATTCGTTGCCGGTGGTGAGCAGTCTGCTGATGCCGATGCCGCGCTCGGCCGCCAGCCGCATGGTGTAGCTGCCGAGGTTGCCGCTCTGCGACACGATGCCCACCGGCCCCGCGGCGGGCAAGGCCGACTCCAGCGCCACGGAGAAGGTGGCGATGCTCTTCTCGGGCACGCCGATCGAGCCCAGGCAGTTGGGGCCGACGACGCGCATGCCCGACGCTCGGGCCACTTCGCCGATGGCGCGCTGCAGCCGGGCGCCCTCCTCGCCCATCTCGGAGAAGCCCGCGGTGAGGATGACCGCCGCGCGCACGCCGCGAGCAGCGCAGTCCTGCACGACCTCCAGCACGCCGCCGGGCGGCACCGCCACAACGGCCAGCTCGGGCACTTCCGGCAGATCGCCCACGCCGGCGTAGGCGCGCAGCGACTGGACCTTGCCGGCCTTGCGGTTGATGGGGTAGATCGCACCGGCGTAGCCGTACTTCTGCAGGAACTGCAGCGGCCGGCCGCCGATCTTGGTCACGTCGTCCGAGGCGCCGAAGATGGCGATCGAGCGCGGCCGGAACAGCGCGTCGAGACCCCTTCCCACTTCGGCTACTTCAGCCACTTCAGTCACTGGCGCCACCTTGTCGAGTTCAGCCACGCCCATGGTTCATTGCCCCTTGTAGACCGGCTTGCGCTTTTCCAGGAAAGCCTGGCGGGCCTCCTTCGCGTCGTCGGTCTTCGACAAGGCCATGGTGAAGTTCTGCTCGAAGCGGTAGCCGTCGCGCTGCGGCATCAGGTCCATCATGTTCGCGGCCTGCTTGGCATAGGCGATGGCGACCGGGCTCTTCGACGCGATGTCCTGCGCGATCTGCATCGCGAGGGGCATCAACTGCTCGGCGGGAACCACTTCGTCCAGCACGCCGCGGCGGTACATCTCCGCCGCCGGCACCCGCATGCCGGTGAAGAACATGCGGCGGGTGAAGGAGCGCCCCACCATGGTCCTGAGCATCGACACGCCACCGGCCAGGCCCACGTTGATCTCGGGCATCGCGAAGCTCGCGTCCTCGGAGGCGAGGAAGATGTCGCAGGCGGCCATCAGGCCCATGCCGGCGCCCAGCGCGGGGCCGTTGACGGCCGCGATCACCGGCTTGGCGCACTCGCGGATCGCGTTGCCGGTCTCGCGCGTCAGGCGGTTGTGGCCGAGGAAGTCGCCGGCCTTGTCTGGGTCGGGACGGTCCTTGAGGTCGGCGCCGGAGCAGAAGAACTTGCCGGTGCCGGTGAGGATGGCGGCGCGGATGTCGCTGCGCTCGGAGATCTCGTCGAAGACCTCGATCAGGCGCCGCCGCGTTTCGCGGGCCAGCGCGTTCACCGGCGGCTTGTCCAGCCGCACCACGGCGACGTATTCGGAAACTTCGAGGCTGACGCTCATCGTGAACTCCTGGAAACGTGGGGGGTGCCGAGGTCGCGCAGCGCGCCCTCGGGGTCCTGTGGCGCGAGCAGGCGCGTGGCATGCGCGAGGCGGTCGCCGTAGCGGAACTCGGAAGCGAGCAGGCGCTGGGCCATGCGGGTGGCCAGCACTTCCTCGCTCACGCCCATGCCGCCGTGCATCTGGATCGCGGCTTCGGCGCAGGCCCTGGCGGTCTCGGCCAGCGACACCTTCATCAACGCCAGCGTGCGGCGCAGGCCGGCGGCATCGGTTTCATGCTCGTGAAAGGCGTGCATCAGCTGCCCCCTCGCGCCGAGGTAGCGCACGTACATGTCGGCCGCGCGGTGGCGCAGCACCTGAAAGGACGAGAGCGCGACGCCGAACTGGCGCCGCTCCTTGAGATGGTTGACGGTCTGCTCGATGAGCGTGGCAAGCGCTGCCACGGTATCGGCTGCCGTCAGCAGAAGGGCCGCGTCCTGGGCACGCAGCAAGGCATCCTGCGCCTCGGCACCGCGCGCGAGGCAGGCACTGGCGGGCACGGCGAGCTGCACCAGCCTGAAGTCCTCTGTGTGCCGGCCTTCCATGGTGCGGTAGGCGGCGGCAGGCGCGACGCGCTCGGCGTCGACGAGGAAGATCGCCGTCTCCTGCGTGCCCTGCAGCACGGCGGGCACCAGGTAGTGGGTGGCGGCCCGCGAGACGTCGACGCCCAGCGCGTCGCCTGTCAGCGCAAAGCCGATGTCGAGCTGCTGCGCCTGCACGGCGATCTCGTCCAGCGGCGCGGCCAGCGCCGTGAGCGGCGCGATCCTGGCGCTGCCCTCGCACACGGCCTGCAGCCAGCGCGCGGCGGCTTCGGGCTGCGCTGCCTGCAGCAGGAGGGGCGCGATGGCACAGGCCTCCACCACCGGCAGGTGCAGGCCGTGCGTGGCGAGGCCCTCGACGATGGAGGCGAGATCGGCCAGCGTGCCGCCTGCTCCGTCGAGTTCCTCGGGCACCAGCGTGCAGGCCCAGCCCATCTCGGCGATCGGGTCGGTGTCCGCGAAGTCGTGCGCCGCGGCGTGGTCCTGGGCGAAGCGGCTGGCTGCGTCGAGCAGCATGCCGGGGAACAGGGGATTGAATGAGGTGGGCACAGGTCAGGCTCCGAGCAGTTCGTGGGCGACGACGTTGCGCTGCACTTCGGAAGTGCCGCCCGCGATCGTTCTTGCCCGCGTGAACAGGTAGTTCTGCACCCAGGTCGCGCCGGGCTCGCCCTCGCCCTCGTCGACGAGGAAGCGATGCGCCGCATCCGGCCCGACCGCGTCGAGCGCGATGGTGGTCAGCCGCTGCGCGACATCGCTGCACAAGAGCTTGAGCGTCGAGGGCTGCGCACCGAGCGGGCGCTGGTGCATCAGGTCGTCGGTGGCGTTGGCCAGTACGGCGCGCGCGCCTTTCAGGTCGGCCTCGGCCAGCAGCAGCCGGTAGCGCAGGCTGCCGAAATCCCGGCGCCCGGCGCTGTCCCTGGCGGCCTCGTCCACCACACGGGTGACCTGCCTTCTCACCAGCTCCAGCCGGGAGACGCTCGCGGGCGGCAGGCGCTCGCGCTCGAGCAGGTACTTGGCGCAGGTCCAGCCCTTGCCCTCCTCGCCGATCAGGTTGGCGGCGGGGACGCGCACCTCGTCGAAGAACACCTCGTTGAGGTGGTGCCAGCCGTCGATGGTGCGGATGGGGCGCACCGTGATGCCGGGCGTGCCCATCGGCACCAGGATCAGCGAGATGCCCTCCTGCTTCTTCGCCTCCTTCGAGGTGCGCACCAGCATGTAGATCATGCTGGCCTCGTGGGCATGCGAGGTCCAGATCTTCTGGCCGTTGACCACGTAGTCGTCGCCGTCGCGCCGGGCGCTGGTGCTGAGCGAGGCCAGGTCCGAGCCCGAGCCCGGCTCCGAGTAGCCCTGGCACCACCAGTCGGAGCCATCCAGGATGCGCGGCAGGAGGCGCGCCTTCTGCTCGGGCGTGCCGAAGCGGATGATGACCGGGCCGATGTGGCCGAGGCCGTGGTGGTAGAGCGGCGGGCACTCCGCCTCCGCCATCACCTCCTCGAAGATCAGCCGCTGCTTCAGGTCCCAGCCGGTGCCGCCGTACTCCTTGGGCCAGCTGGGCGCGCCCCAACCCTTGGCGTGCAGGACCTGGTGCCAGCCCAGGTACTCGCGCTTGGTGACCTTCTGGCCCGCGGCCACCACGGCGCGGATTTCCGGCGGGCAGGCGCTGCGGGCGAAGTCTTCCAGCTCGCGGCGAAAGGCGGCGTAGGCATCCGCCTCGGCGCCGGGGGCGTCGGTGTTCGACATGTGGTCTCCTGTCAAAGTGTTTTTGTCTATCGGGCCTCGGCCGGGGCGGCGTCCGCGCCGGCCTGCAGCTCGCCGCCCTTGCGCAGCTTGTCAATCAGCTCGTCGAGCGCGGCGGCGGCGCCGTCCGCGTCGCGTGCCCGCAGGCAGTGCACGACCTTGCGCCGCAGCGGGAAGAGGTCCGGCCGCGGCCGCACCGGGACGTGCGTCATGCGTTCGCGCAAGATGGTGGTCATCGTCTGTGCCATCAGCGTGAGGGCCTCGTTGTGCCCGGCCGTTGCGATGGCGGAGAAGAAGCGGCTGGCCGAGTCGATGCGCTGCGCAAGCGTGTCGGTGGCCTGGTGCGCTTCTATGACGTCGACAGCGGCCTCGATCGCGTCGATCTCGCCGTCGCTGGCGCGCTCGCAGGCCAGCCGCAGCAGCGTGCCGTACAGCGTGCGGTAGGCCTCGTCGATGTCGGGCGAGCCGAGCCGCCCCTGGACCACCAGGTTGCGCAGCGACTCCGCCAGCATCATGTAGGCGCCCTTGTAGAACACCAGGGCCTGGTCGGTCGGGCCGCTGCTCATGTGCCTGACTTCCCCGATGAAGACATGGTGATCGCCGGCCTCGTGGCGGGCGTAGACGCTGCATTCGAAGCTGGCCAGGCAGTCCTCGATGACGGGCATGCCCAGCGGCCCCGCGTGCCAGGCCACGCCCTCGAACTTGTCCGCGATCTTGCTGGAGGCGAAGCGGCCCGACAGCGCATCCTGCCGCTGCGACAGGATGTTGATGGCGAAGCCCTCGGCCTCGGCGAAGGTCGCCATCAGCCGGCTCTCCTTGCGCAGGCTGAACAGCACCAGCGGCGGCTCCAGCGAGACGGAGCTGAAGGAATTGCAGGTCAGGCCCGCGGGCGTCCCGTCGGCCGCGCGCGTGGTGATGACGGCCACGCCGGTCGGAAAGCAGCCGAGCAGCTGCCGGAACAGTGCCGGCTCGATGCCATCGCGTTGCAAGGTCGTGCGAGTCATGGCGTACGCCTTGGCGCCTCAGGCAGCGGCTGTCTCGATGACCGGCTGGGCCACGTGAGGCGGGTCGTTGGCGATCTCCCGCTGCACGGCGGGCATGATCACCTTGGCCCACAGCTCCAGGTGCTTCAGCATCGTGGGGTGGTCGAAGTCGCCCATCTGCGTCTGGAAGCAGTAGTGCACGGGCTTGATGGCGCGGATCTCGCGCACCACCCGCTCGATCACCGTGTCCACCGGGCCCACGGGCAGGAGGGCACGCATTTCGTCGAGGGTCGGCTCGCCGTCCACCATCGTCTCGGCCACCTGGTAGTCCTCGCCGATCTGCGCCGTGCGGCGCTTCAGGCTGAGGGCCACGCGGCGCTGGTAGCGGGCGCAATCGAGGTAGCGGTCGACCTCGGCCTTGTTGTCGCTGGCGTAGGCCGCACGCAGCACGCCGACCGGCACCTGGGCCGGGTCCTTGCCTTCACCCAGGGCTACCTTATCGATCAGGGCGCGGGTGGCCTGCAGCTTCTCGACGCCGCCGTCGCCGCCGGAGACGAACACGTGGTGGCCGCCACGCACGGCGCGGGCCAGGAAGGTCGGGTCCACGCTGGTCACCCACAGCGGCGGCATCGGCTGCTGCACCGCGCGCTGGCTGATCGCGCTCTCGGGCTGCTGGTAGAACTGGCCGTCGTAGGCGAACTTCGGCTCCTTCAGGCCCAGCTCCAGCATGTCCAGCATCTCCAGCGTGCGCTGCTTGGAGGTTTCCAGCGAAACGCCGAAGCGCTCGAACTCGAAGTGCTGGTAGCCGGAGCCGATGCCCAGGTTCAGGCGGCCGTCGGACAGCTGGTCCACCATCGCCACGTCGGCGATCAGGCGGGCCGGGGTGTACAGCGGTGCGACGACAATGCCGGTGCCCAGGCGAATGTTGCGGGTGACGGCGGCGCAGTGCGCGATCATCGTGAGCGGCGACGAGCACATGCCGTAGTTGCTGAAATGATGCTCTGCGAACCACGCGCCGCCGAAGCCCAGTTCGTCCGCCAGCCGCGTCTGCTCCACGGCGTCGCGCAGGATCTGATGGGAGGTCTTATGTTTGTTTCGCTGCTGCATCAGAATGAAGATTCCGAAATCCATGGCCGGGCTCCTTGTTGGTTGCGTGCGGTCGATGGTAGGAGTGGGGTGCCTCTCCTGTTCGCCACGCCGCGTACACCTTCTTTGCGTTTTCTGAAATGAAGGCCCTCGACTCGCTGCGGATCTTCGTGACGACGCTGCGCAAGGGCAGCCTCTCGGCCGCGGCGCGCAGCCTCAGCCTGTCGCCCGCCACCATTTCGCGCCGCATCAGCGCGCTGGAAGATGAGCTCGGGGTTCAGCTGGTCGACCGCACCAGCCGCAATCTCAAAGTCACCGAGGCGGGCAAGGCCTTCCTGGCGCGGGCGGAGGTGGTGCTGGAGGCGATGGCGGAGGCAGAAGAGGCGGCGCGCAGCTCCAAGCTACTGCCCGAGGGCCGGCTGCGCATCCACTCGCGCACGCAGATCGGCCTGCGCGTGATCGCGCCCCTGCTGCCGCGCTTCGCCCAGCGCCATCCGGACATCCAGCTCGAGTTCGAACTCTCCGAACACCCGGTGAACCTGGTGGAGCAGGATTTCGACATCGACATCCGCACCGGGGAGTCGAACGATTCGAGCTTCGTGATCAAGCGGCTGCTCAGCAGCGACGAAGTGCTGGTGGCCAGCCCGTCTTTCATGAAGGTGCACAAGCGCATCCACCATCCGCGCGACCTCACGCAGGTTCGCTGCCTCACCTACCGCCGAGAGCACGAGGCCACGACCTGGAAGTACATCGACGAACAGGGGGAACAGCAGGTGCTGGTGATCCAGGGCGTGCTGAGCTCGAACAACGGCGAGCTGCTGCGGCTGGCCGCGATCGGCGGGATGGGGATTGCGCTGCTGTCGGAACCCACCGTGCGCAGCTGCATCCAGGACGGCACGCTGGTGCGGCTCCTGCCCGAGCACCGGTTTGCGGTGCGGGCCTTCTCCAACGGGATCTACGCGGTGTTTCGCCAGAGCCGCACGCTGCCGTTGAAGGTGCGCGCCTTTGTCGACTTCATGGCCGATGCGCTGCGCGAGGGCGACGCGCTAGCCCAAAAGAACTAAGAAGTCGATCGGCCCAAGCCGTAGGGCCGCGCATTCGATCAGGCAAATCTGGTGTTTTCTGACGCCGCCGCTATTGCGGAGGTGCGCACCAGAATCCGGCCCTTCAAAAACAAGAAGGGTCGATGTGATGAATGCCAGGGGAGGCTTCCTTCTGACGCCCAGGCCGGAAGGAAGAACATGAACAAGCACCTTCACAGGGTGGTCTTCAATGCTGTGCGCGGCCTGCGCGTGGTGGTGCAGGAAACGGCCAGGAGCGCGGGCAAGGCAACGGGGACAACGCCCGCGATCGCGGCGGGCGCTCTTTTTGGCGTGCTGGTGGCGCTACCCGGCCAAGCCAGATCGTGGGCGCGCCGGGCGTGGCGCCTGGCCTGCGGCCCACGGTGCTGGTGGCGCCCAACGGCGTGCCCCTGATCAACATCCAGACCCCCTCGGCCGCGGGTGTCTCGCGCAACCTCTACCACCAGTTCGACGTCCAGCGGGGCGGCGTCATCCTCAACAACAGCCGCAGCGATGTGCAGACGCAATTGGGCGGCTGGGTGCAGGCCAATCCCTATCTTGCGACCGGGCCGGCGCGGATCATCCTCAACGAAGTGGTCAGCGGCAAGCCGACGCAGCTGCGCGGGGCCATCGAGGTGGGCGGGCAGCGGGCCGAGGTCATCGTCGCCAACCCCGCGGGCATCGCCGTCGATGGCGGCTCCTTCATCAACGCCAGCCGTGCCACGCTCACCACCGGAGCGCCGCAGCTCAATGCTGCCGGCGGGCTGGACGGCTACGTGGTGCGCGGCGGCACCGTCAGCATCGATGGGGCGGGCCTGGATGCCAGGAGCACCGACTACGCGGCCATCCTCGCGCGCGCCATCAAGGTCAATGCGGGCCTCTGGGCCAACGAGCTCAAGGTGGTGACCGGCGCGAATCAGGTCTCGGCCGATCAAGGGCAGATCAGCCCGACCACCGGCACCGGCACCGCGCCCGTCTTCGCGCTGGATTCGTCGCTGCTCGGGGGTATGTACGCGGGCAAGATCACCCTGATCGGCACGGAACATGGCGTCGGTGCGCGCAATGCGGGCACGATCATGGCCGCGGACGGCTCGGGGCCGCTGGGCGGTGTCGGCGAACTGGTCGTCACTGCGGCCGGGCGGCTGGAGAACATCGGGACGATGCAGGCCGCGAGGCGTGCCGACATCGCGGCCCAGAGCCTCGCCAACAGCGGCCGCATCACGAGCGGCGGGGACCTCAAGATCGCCACCCAGGGCACGCTGGCCAATGCGGGCACCAGAGCGGCATGGGGCCGGTGACGGCGCTGGTGGTGACCCTGGTAGTGGGCGTCGCGACGGCAGGTGCGGGCACGTCCGTGATGGGCGCTGCCGGCGCAGCCGCCTATCCCGCGACGACCGCGGCCATCCAGGCCGGCATCACGACGATGGTGAGCAGGGCGACCCTCTCGCTGGCCAACAACGATGGCGACTTGGGCAAGGTGCTCGAGGAGCTGAGCAGCAGCGAGGGCATCAAGGCCATTGCCACGTCCATGGTGACGGCGGGCGTGATTCAGGGTCTCAATGACGCCGTTGGTTTGGGCGCTCCGTCAGCGGATCTGAGCTGGCAGCAACAACTGGGCCGCAACGTCGCGGACGGCACAGCCAGTGCCGTGGTGCGCAGCGCCATCAACGGAACGCCCCTCGAAGACGAACTTCGGTATGGCTTGGCGAACGCGCTGCTGACGACCGCGGCCACGCAAAGCGCCAATGCGATTGCCTTGAACACGGGAGAGGGTTCCGCACTCAACCGCTTCACGTCCGAACTCGCGCACGCGATCGCGGGATGCGCCGTCGGTGCAGGTCGTGCGAGCGCGACCGGGGGCGCGACCGGCGACGGGTGCGCGGCCGGTGCTGTAGGTGCCGTCGCTGGGCACCTGTTCGCGCAATTCGTCGGTGAGGGCGTTCCCCTGGATCAAACCGTACAGTTCAGCCGCCTGATGGGTAGCGTGGCAGCGGCCATTGCCGGTGGTGACGAGCGGGGCATCTATATCGGGGCTTCAGCCGGCGAGAACGCAGCGGAGAACAATTTCGGCTACCTGCTCACGCTCGCGCCGCGCGTGAGCAACTATCTCGAGCGCGCCGTCCGCTTGGGCGCGAGCGCTCTGAGTTCGGCAGAGACCACGTTGGTCGAGCGTTGTATTGGTTCGGCGGCTTGCAACGCGCTCCTGCCAGTGGGCGCCGCAGCGACCTGGGCCATCGGTGCTCAGATGGCGGCGCACCAGCCATCGCTTGCGGATCAGATCCCGACGGGGTATGGCGCAGGCGGCGTTCGGGTTTTGGATGGGTCTACCAGCACGTCGGCGGATGTCATGCAAGGGTCGAACATCACGACGACGCCTGGAACTGTAGTAGGTAGTTTGGGGCCGCCCGGATTCAACGTTGCAGAGCCATGGCTGACAGATACGTCGACCTCACTGCCGAACAACGGTCCGCTGGGTGGCTCGATCATGATGAGCCAAACTGGCTGGGTTCAGGTGAATGAGTCAATGTCTCCGCAGGCGCGTGCCTATCAAACGCAAATTACAGGCGTATCGGGCCAAGCGTATGTCGTGAGCGGCGTGAAGTTCGATGGTGTCGGCAGCAATGGAATCTTGCTTGATGCGAAAGGAAGTGGCTATGCCAACTTCGTCTTGGGCAATGGAGAATTTGCCCCTTGGTTCGCAGGCGAGCAAAGCCTTGTCGAACAGGCAAGGCGGCAGGTTGAAGCAGCGAACGGCACGCCAATTCAGTGGAGTGTTGCAGAGCCATCGGCGGCAATAGCGATGCAAAATCTACTTAGCGATCGTGGGATCAAGGGGATCAACGTTGTGCACGTCCCACCAAAATAACGTGACTGAAGGAAAGCAGATGGAGTCTTTTTTTGCCTGCGCATACTGGGGGGCTCGGCGGGAAGAACTTACCGCATGTGTGGCGCGTACACAGCAGTGCCTAGCTTCGCTGGCTCAAGTGAGTGACGATTTTTCTACTTGGCGTGCCAAGGGGATGACCCGCAAAGCCGCACTGAGCAATCCGCCTATCACTTCGGAATCCTTGGACGTGCTGAAGGAACTCTTCGTCAAAGGGCTCAACCACAAGGACATCGGAGGCGAGGTGATTGAACATTTGGGTTTCGAGATGGGAATATGGAACGGCCTATCTGCTCATCGCGTTGCATCGCTTGGTATTTGTTGCGGTATGCATTCGACAGTCTCGGGGTTGAGCAATTCAGTGGTGCTTAGCCTGCCGATGAGCTTTGATGTGAGCTCCACGGAGGCGGTTGCGAAACTGATGGTGGCTCTGGTTGGTCCATGGGATCCGGAATGGGCCGTCGTTTTCTCTCGAGTGGCACGCGATGCCCAGCAAGAGCACGGCCCGTTCCTTGACAGAGCCCTATACGTGCGGTCAGGAGTAGAGCTTCCGCCGGATCTTCCATTGAATGCCGTAGCCCGCGACCTGGAGCGCGGGCGCCTTGTGATGCCTGCCGCGCTGACCTGATGCCGTGAATCGGTGAGGCCAAAGCGCGCCGCGTTCAGTGGATGCCGGCTTGATCATCTATCGATCCTGACTGCTGTGTTCTTTACCGCAGCATGAGAGATGAAACTCGAACGTCAAGGAAGTCCCAGGATGGCGAACGTGCCCGAACCGCAGGTAAGAAAGTGAATTCTCGCGGAGCCTGGCGCGCGCCACGCTCGACGCGACGGACATCAGCTGCGAAGCAGCGGCGACACGACGCTTCGCGCAGAGTACCGCGGAGGGCTTGATTCTTGAAAGCGGGAGCCAAGCCATCGGCGCAGCTGGAGCATTTGTCGATGGCAGCCGGACATCGCGTCTGCTCACACGTTCACGGCGGGACAAGTGTTGGGACTCAATTGCGAGTGGCCTTATGCGGCGCAACTGCCGACCATCAGAGTACCGACTCTAGTGTCCGTCCGCGAACCGATGCGGCGCAACACCCCCCGCAGGCAACCCCCTCACCTCGAACAGCCCACCATCCTGCACCCGCTCTCCCGCAAGGTGCGTGCTCCTGGAGATCGACGTGACATAGGCGACATCGAAGCGCAGACCACCGAAGCACAGGCTGGTCGGGTAGGTCGCCGGCAACTCGACCATGCAGTCCAACCGGCCGTCGGGCGCAAAGCGGGCCATCTTCCCAATGCGTGGCAGCACCGTCCACACGAAGCCCTGCGCGTCCACGGTCGCGCCGTCGGGGCCGGATCCGAAGTCCTCGGTCTGCGCGAAAACGCGCCGGTTGGCGAGCGGCGCGTCGGGCGCGTAGTCATAGGCCCAGATCGTGCGCACCGTGCTGTCGGCCACATACAGCGTGCGGCCATCCAGGCCGAAGCAGGGTCCGTTGGTCAGCCCGAAGCCGTCGGCGATCTTCTCCACCGAGCGGTCCGGCCGCAGCCGGTACACGCCGCCGAGGATGGCGTCGCCCGGCTGGCGGTTGATGTGCATGGTGCCTGCGACGAAGTTGCCCCAGGGGTCGCACTTGCCGTCGTTGAGGCGCACGTCCGGGTGGTCGACGTCGATGCTCGCAATCACCTCCAACTCGCGCGTGGCGAAGTCGTAGCGGGCAAAACCGTTCTTCAGCGCCGCGACCACGGCACCGCTCTCGCAGGGCGCGATCGAGCCGACCGGCGCGGGCAGGCTGTGCTGCTCGATCGCCCCGGTGGCGGGCCGCATGCGCCGCAGCGTGCCCGCCAGCGAGTCGATCCAGCAGAGGGCGCCCGCGGGCGCGTCCCAGCAGGGGCTCTCGCCCAGCAGGTCCTTCGTGTCTCCAATTCTTCGAATCTCGATGGCCATGGTGATGCTTCGGTGTTCGCGTGTTGCGCCGCAGTGTGGCAACGATCCGGCGCCTGCAGCGCCGCGCCGTGCAAAGCAGCTTTGCAGTTGCCGGTTTCCCGGTGCCGCCGCGGGCTCCTAGAGTCCCGCGGATGAACGAACGAGCCGCACCTCCCCCGCCGCCCCTGCAGGGCATCCGCGTCATCGAACTCGGCAACTACATCGCGGGCCCGGGCACCGCGATGACGCTCGGCGACCTCGGTGCCGAGGTGGTGAAGATCGAGTCGATGGAAGGCGACATGGCGCGCCACACCGGCCACTTCGGCCACGCCATGCTGCGGGCCTACAACCGCAGCAAGAAGTCGATCGCCCTCGACCTGCGCCAGCCGCGCGGCAAGGAGATCGCGCGGCGCCTGATCGCGGGCGCCGACGTGCTGGTGCAGAACCTGCGGCCCGGCGCCGCCGAGGCGCTGGGCCTGGGCGCCGAGGCCCTGCGCGCGCAGCACCCCGGACTGGTCCACGTGTCGATCGCCGGCTTCCCCGCCGAGGCGCCTTCGCGGGACCGGCCCGGCTACGACATCGCGGCGCAGGCGGAGAGCGGGATGATGTCCGTCACCGGCGAGCCCGGGGGCCTGCCGCAGAAGGTGGGCGCCACCATCATCGACGCGGCGACCGTGCAGGTGGCGGCGCAGGCCACGCTGGCCGCGCTGTTCCGGCGCGAGCGCACGGGCCTCGGCGAGACCATCCGCGTCTCGCTGCTGGAGGTGGCGCTGAACCTGCAGTTGCCGAACTGGAGCGACTACCTGGTGCGCGGCGTGGAGCCCACCCGCAGCGGCGACGGCCAGCCGATGAACGCCCCGGCGGCGGACATCTTTCGCACGCGCGACGGGATGGTGGTGGTCTCGGCCTACGTGCAATCGCACTGGGTGCGGCTGTGCGAGGCGATCGGCTGCCCCGAGCTGGCGGCGGATGCGCGCTTTCTCACCAACGAGCTGCGGGTGGCCAACCGCCCGGCGATGAAGGAGGTGGTGAGCGCGCGCCTGTCGCACTGCAGCACGCAGGAGTGCGTGGCGCTGCTCACGCGCAACAACATCGTGGTGGGCGTGGTGCGCAGCTACAGCGAGGCCCTGGCGGGCGAGGACTTCCGTTCGAGCCGCATGGTCATCGACGTGGCGCCGAACGGCGAGCGGCCGGGCTATCCCAGCTTCGGCCTACCCTATGAGCTGTGCGACACACCGCGCCGGCCGACCCAGGCCGCGCCGGCGCACGGGGCGCATACCGAAGAGGTTCTGCGCGGGGCGGGCTTCGGGGAGGAAGAGATCGCGGCGCTGCATGCGGAGGGCGTGGTCAAGGCAGAGCCGGCGGGTGCCCCACGGTGAAGGCGCGCGCGTCCGGCCCGCGTGCACGGCATACAAAGCAGCTTTTCATTCCTTGCACGCCGGCTCGCCCTGCCCCGCCCTAGACTGGCCCGGCGCGTCGGTCCCGGTCGGGCATACCGCCGCAACGCAGGCCCTATGAGAGTCAATCAGGAGACAAAAGTGAGCTACAGGAAATTCATCTCCGGCGTGCTGTTCGGACTGTTCGCGACACTGGGCCCGGCCCAGGCGCAGCAGCCCATCCGCATCGTCGTCCCCTTCGCCGCAGGCGGCGGCACCGACCAGTACGTGCGCATCCTCGCGGCCGAACTCACCAAGCGCGGCACGCAGGTCATCGTGGACAACAAGCCGGGTGCCAGCGGCATCGTCGCCGCGGACTACGTGGCGCGCTCCCGCCCGGACGGCAACACGGTGCTGGTGTCGTCGCTGGGCACGCTGGCCAACAACACCATCCTGTACGAGAAGCTGCCCTACGACCCCAAGAAGGACTTCGCGCCTGTCACGCAGATCGCCTACCAGCCGGCGATCATCGTCGGGCGGGCCGACCTGCCCTACAAGAACATCCGCGAGATGGTGGACTATGCCAAGGCCAACCCCGGCAAGATCAACCGGGGTTCGCCCGGCGCGGCCATCCTGACCAACCTCGCGCCCCTGAGCTTCGAGAAGAACAACGGCTTCAGCACGACCCACATCCCCTTCAATGGCGATGCCCCCGCGGTCCAGGCACTGCTGAGCGGCGAGATCGACATCCACGGCACCTCCATCACGGGCTCGCTGCCCCATGTGCGCAGCGGCAAGCTCCGGGTCCTGGGCGTGATGGACAGCAAGAGGATGCCCCAGGTGCCGGACGCACCGACCTTCAAGGAACTGGGCTACGACCTCGAGGCCACCCTGTGGTACTCGCTCTCGGTGCCCGCCGGCACGCCGAAGGAAGCGATCGAGCGGCTGAACCGCGCCGTCAACCAGGTGATCGCCGACCCGGAGTTCGTCGAGCGCGCCCGGGCCGTCGGCATGGAGCCGCGCGGCGGCAGCCCGGAGGATCTCGCGAAGTTCGTCAACACCGAGTTCAATCGCTGGGTGCCGCTGTTGCAGAGCCTGAACCTGCCGAAGCAGGCGCACTGAGGAAGCGTCCGGGCCCAGGTCGGGTAGTCTCGCCCCCATCGACATTGAGATGGAGGCGGTGGACATGTACCTGGAACGAGGCGGCGAAGGCCCGGACCTGCTGCTCATGCTGCATGGGATGGGCGCGACGGGGGCTGTGTGGTCGCCCTTATGCGCAGGGGCCGGCAGTCGCTGGGCGGGCCGGTGGATCGCGCTGGACTTGCCCGGCCACGGGCAATCCGATCGCCAGGATGCCTACGCCATCGGGCAGACCGCCGCGGCGGTGGCACGCGCCGCGCTGCCGCACGTCGATCCCGCAGGCCGGCTCGTGGTGCTCGGACACTCGCTGGGCGGCGTGATCGGTCTTGCCCTGGCCACCGGCTGGTTCGGCCTCACGCCGCACCGCGTCTTCGCAGCCGGCATCAAGATCGCGTGGAGCGACGATGAGCTCCGCCGCATGGAGACCCTGGCATCCCAGCCCGCCAAGAACTTCTCCACGGAAGAAGAAGCGTGGGAGCGGTACCTGAAGGTCTCGGGCCTCGCAGGGATCGCCGACGCAGCGGCCCCCGTGGTCGCGCGGGGCATCCAACGCAGCACCGAGGGGTGGCGTCTCGCGATGGATCCTCGCGCCCATGGCGTCGGCAAGCCGCCGATGTCGGAGCTGATGGCGCTGGCCCGCTGCCCGGTCCATCTGGGCCGCGGGCGCGATGACGCGCTGGTCACGATGGAGCAGATGCGCGCGCTCGATCCCGAGGCCTCGGACCTGGGGCCGCACGGCCACAACGTGATGGTCGAAGCGCCCGCGCGGGTGTGGGACTGGGTCGCTTCGTTCACCTGAAGCCAGTGCGACCGAGGCCATCGCCGGGTCATCGGGAGCCGGGATTGCCTCTCGCCACCAAGTGCTCCATCAATGCGCGCGCGGCAAGCGAGAGCTGATCGACTTCGCGAAAGCACACCACGAACCGGCGCTCGGCCCAGGCTTCGGCCAGCGGGATGACAGCCAGCCCATCGCTGGCGCCTTGTCGTTCGACCACCTCCCGCGGTACCAGGCTGATGGCCAGGCCCGCGCGCACCACGTGCAGCGCGGCCTCGAAGTTGCTGACGACGATGCGGTGGACCAGCGTGCGCCCCAGTTGTGCGGCGGCACGTTGCAGCATGACCTGCAAGGCGCTGTTGACCCGCAGGCCGACGTGCTCGTGATCGAGCGTCTGCTCGAAGCGCAGGCTCTTGCGCCTGGCCAGCGGGTGCCCGGGCGGCACCACGATGCACAAGTGGTCGCTTCGGTAGGGCCGCGCCTGCAGCGATCCGAGCTCGACCGCATCCCAGCACACGCCCAGGGACGCCATGCCCTCGTGCACGCCGCGCACGACCTCGGGGCTGATCCGCTCCTCCACGTCCACCTGGATGGTGCGATGCGCCCGCATGTTCAGGAAGGCGGCCACGTCGCCGGCCAAAGACTCGGTCATCGCGGAAATGCTGGCCAGCATGCGCACTTGACCGTGCGCGCCCGCCACGTAGCTTTCCATGTCGCGCTCGATGCGCGCCGCGCCGTCGAGCATGCTGCGCGCGTGCTCCAGCAGCGTCTGGCCCGCTGGCGTCGGCACCACTCCGTGGCGCTTGCGTACCAGTAGCGGCGTGCGCACCTGGTGCTCGAGCTGCGCCAATCGCTTGCTGATGGCCGAGCCGACGATGCTTGCGCGCTCTCCCGCACGGGACATGTTGCCGGTCTCGCAGACGGCCACGAAGAGACGCAGGGTGGTGAGGTCGAAGTCGCGCAAGATATTCCGGTTCGGAACTCTGATGTTCCTAAATAGCGAAGATTTGTCGTGTGGGAAATTCTAGACTTGCCGGTCCGATCAACGCAATGGCGCCCACGCCACCGAGGAGACCCGCTTGATGCCATCTTCCCCCCTGCCCCGCCAGGTCTCGATCCGCGAGACGGGCCTGCGCGACGGCCTGCAAAGCATCGCCCGCGTCGTGCCCACGGCCGCCAAGCTCGAATGGGTTTGCGACGCCTACGCCGCCGGCCAACGCGAGATCGAGGTCGGCTCCTTCGTGCCGCCCCGGCTGCTGCCGCAACTGGCCGACACGGCCGACGTGCTCGCTTTTGCAAGGACCTTGCCGGGCCTCAAGGCCTCGGTACTGGTGCCCAACTTCAAGGGCGCCGAGCGCGCGATGGACTGCGAAGCCGAGTTCATGCTGTTGCCCCTATCGGCCAGCCACGCCCACAGCCTCGCCAACCAGCGCAAGACGCCCGACGAGGTGGTGCAGGACTTCGCGCGCATTCGCGAGGCGCGCGACGCACGGGGCTCGAAGACCTTGATCGAGGTCGGCATCAGCACCGCCTTCGGCTGCACGATCCAGGGGCGGGTCGACCCGGCGGAGGTCGTGCGCCTCGTCAAGGCCGTGCTGGACGCCGGCGCCGACGCGGTGAGCCTGGCCGACACGGTGGGCTACGCCGACCCGGCGATGGTGCGCTCGCTCTTCGAGTTGGTGCTGCCGGTCGCGGGCGACAAGTTGAACTGCGGGCATTTCCACGACACGCGCGGCATGGGCATGGCCAACGTGTATGCCGCGCTCGAACTCGGCATCAGCCGCTTCGACGCATGCCTGGGCGGCATTGGCGGCTGCCCGCATGCGCCGGGCGCGAGCGGCAACGTCGCCACCGAAGACCTGGCCTACATGCTGGCCAGCATGGGCATCGAGACGGGGCAGGATTTCGACGCGCTGCTCGAGCTTCGCAAGAAGGTGGCGAACTGGCTGGAAGGTGAAAGCCTGCACGGCACGCTCTGGCGCGCCGGCCTTCCCAAAACCATGAAGCAGGAACAGCCCGCATGAGCGAAGAAAGCCATGAGCTTGCGCAGCCCTTGAAGGGCCTGCGCGTCGTCGAGTTCACCCACATGGTGATGGGCCCCACCTGCGGCATGGTGCTGGCGGATCTGGGCGCAGAGGTCATCAAGATCGAACCGGTGAACGGCGATCACAGCCGCCGGCTGCTGGGTGCGGGGTCCGGCTTCTTTCCGATGTTCAACCGCAACAAGAAGAGCATCGGCATCGATCTGCACAGCGCCGAGGGAGCAGAAACGGCCCGGCGCCTGGCCGCGACGGCCGACGTGGTGGCCGAGAACTTCAAGCCGGGCACCATGGCCAAGTACGGCCTGGACTACGCTGCCCTGTCCAAGGTGAACCCGCGCATCATCTACGCCAGCCACAAGGGCTTTCTGCCGGGCCCGTACGACCATCGCACCGCCCTCGACGAAGTCGTGCAGATGATGGGAGGCCTGGCCTACATGACCGGCAGGCCGGGCGACCCGCTGCGGGCCGGCACCAGCGTCAACGACATCATGGGCGGCCTGTTCGGCGCCATCGCCGTCCTGGGCGCCCTCATCCAGCGCGGCATCAGCGGCCGCGGCATGGAAGTGCAGTCCGCCCTGTACGAGAACAACGTGTTCCTGATGGGCCAGCACATGCTGCAGTTCGCGATGACGGGCAAGCACCCGGCACCCATGCCGGCACGCGACAACCCCTGGGCCGTGTACGACGTGTTCACCGTCAAGGACGGCGAGCAGATCTTCCTGGCTGCCGTGAGCGATGCGCAGTGGTCGGCTTTCTGCGACGCGCTCGGCTTTGCCGACCTGAAGGCGCAGCCGGAGCTGTCCACCAACAACGAGCGCATCGCGCACCGGCCGCGGCTGCTCGAGACCATCGGCAAGCGCATCGCCCATCGCAGCGCGGCAGAGCTGGCGCAGGCCATGGAGAAGGCCGGCCTGCCCTTCGCGCCGATCCGCCGGCCCGAGGAGCTCTACGACGACGAGCACCTGCTCGCGACCGGCGGCCTGGCCGACATGCAGCTGCCCGACGGCCCGAAGGCAGGGCAGACCGTCAAGACCACGCTCTTCCCCATCACCTTGCAGGGCCGGCGCCTGGGCGTGCGAATGAGTC
Source organism: Variovorax sp. WS11 (assembly GCF_010499245.1). Classification (GTDB taxonomy): domain Bacteria; phylum Pseudomonadota; class Gammaproteobacteria; order Burkholderiales; family Burkholderiaceae_C; genus Variovorax. The sequence goes on along the minus strand of NZ_JAAGOW010000001.1, from coordinate 3,765,475 downwards.
CGCCCAAACTGGGCGAGCACACCGCAGGGCTGCTGAAGGAAATGGGCTACAGCGAAGCCGACGTGGAAGGCCTACGATCCCGAAACGTCGTGGCATGAATCACCGCTCTCGCGGACCTGCATCCAAGACGGAAGGAGACAAAACATGATTTCGAGACAGAACTTCTCGCGCCGCTCGATCCTGTCGGGCTCGGTGGCCGCCGCCCTCGCGATGGGTGCGTGGCCTCTTGCCGCGCGCGCCCAATCCGGCACGGTGCGCTTCATCCTGCCCAACGCCACCGGATCCGGCGTGGACACGATCACGCGGGCAGCGCAGCCCGCGCTTTCCAAGGCCTTCAACGCCTCGGTGGTCGTCGACAACCAGCCCGGCGCGGGCGGCGTGGTCGGGCTGCAGGCGCTCGCGCGCTCCGCACCCGATGGGAACACGCTGTCGATCGTCTCGAACAACGTCGTGATCTTCCCCAGCGTGCTCAAGTCGCTGCCCTTCGACATGCCGGGCGACTTCACACCCATTGCCGTGGTCGGCGCCACGCCGATGGTGCTGGTGGTCAACCCGTCCAAGGTGCAGGCGACCAACAGCAAGGAGTTCATTGCGCTGCTCAAGAGCAAGCCGGGCGCGCTCAACTTCGCCTCGGGAGGCAACGGCACCATCCTGCACCTTGCGACCGAGCTGTTCCTGGAGCAGGCCGGCGTGAGCGCCAAGCACATCCCCTACAAAGGCGTGGGCCCGATGGTGACCGACCTCATCGGCGGACAGGTCGAGTTCGGCACCGCCGCCCTGCCCAGCGTCCAGGCGCACATCAAGAGCGGCGCGCTGCGGGCGATCGGCGTTCTCACGGCACAGCGCACGCCGGCCGCACCGGAGATCCCCACCTTCGCCGAGCAGGGGCTGCCGAATTTCGTGGTGGACGCCTGGTTCGCCGTCATCGGCCCCAAGGGCCTGAGTCCCGCCCACGTGAAGAAGGCGCACGATGCGGTGGTCGCCGCTTTCGACGATCCTGCCGTGCGGGAGGCGATGACCAAGCAGGGCAACACGATTTCCATCGGCACACCCGAGCAGGCGCAGGCGACATTCCGCAGCGAGCTGGCGAAGTACGCGGCGCTGGTCAAGAAGGCGGGCATCGAGCCGCAGTGACGCCGTTGGCGCCCGCGGTCGCGGTCGCGGTCGCAGCGATGGGATCGATCACTTGGCACGCGCAGAGGCCAATCCCTCCAGATGCGCGAGCAGCAGCTTCGCCGCCGGCGACAGCTTCTCCGCATCGCGAAAGCACAATGCGAATCTTCGCTTGGCCCACGCGTCGGACAGCTGCACCACCTTCACGCCGAAGCTCTCCGCGACCGGCTCTGCAACCTCGCGCGGCACCACCGCGATGCCGAGGTTCGCGCGCACGCAGCGCAGCGATGCGTCGAAGGTGCTGACCACCGCGCGGTAGCTGATCGGGTGGCCGATGATGGCCGCCGCGCGTGCCAGCATCGTGTGCACCGCGGTGGACGCGGGCAGGCCCACGTGGTCGAACCCCAGCGTTTGCTCGAACGAACAGCGGCTGCGTCGCGCGATCGGATGCGAAGGGTGCGCCACGATGGCGAGGTGGTCGTGGCGGTAGCCGCGCGTCTGCAGCCCCTCCAGGTCGGCGGCATCCCAGCACACACCCACCGGCGCCACGCCTTCGCGCAAGCCGCGCACCAAGTCGCGGCTGATCGCCTCCTCGATGTCGATGCGAATGTCCCGGTGCGCGGGCACCTGCAGGAAGTTCGCGATGTCGTCCGGCAGGAATTCCGCGATGGAGGACACTGTGGCCAGCACGCGGACCTGGCCCTGGATGCCCTTGCCGTAAGCCGCCATGTCACGCGCCACGCGATCCGCGCCGGCCAGGATCGCGCGCGCGTGCTCCAGGAGGATTTCCCCGGCGGCCGTCGGAATCACGCCGCGCCGGCGCCGTTCGAGCAGCACGTTGCCGACCGAGTCCTCGAGCTGCAGAAGCCGCTTGCTGATCGCGGAAGCCACGATGTTGTGGATCTCGGCGGCACGGGCGATGTTGCGGGTCTCGCACACCGTCAGGAACAGGCGCAGGGTGGTCAGGTCGAGATCGCGCATGGATGTCTTCGCTTCGTGGCATTCCAACATGGAACGCCCGTCGTTCCAATCTACCGCTTTCCTGATGTGTTGGGAATCCCTAAAGTCTCCTCATGGCGCCGCACCGTGCGCCACAGCCAGGAGACAAGTTGATGATTTCTTCCAGCAGCCGGCTGCCGCGCAGCGCTGTCATTCGCGAAGTGGGCCTGCGCGATGGCCTGCAAAGCATCGCAACCATCCTTGCGAGCGAGCACAAGCGTGAATGGATTCGCGCCGCCTACGACGCCGGGCAGCGCGAGATCGAGGTCGGCTCCTTCGTCCCGGCGCGCCTGCTGCCGCAGCTGGCCGACACGGTCGAGCTCGTGGCCTTCGCGAAAACGCTGCCCGGTCTCTTCGTGTCGGTGCTGGTTCCCAATCTGCGCGGTGCGGAGAACGCCATCGCTGCCGAAGCGGACCTGATGATCGTGCCGCTGTCCGCGAGCCACGCACACAGCCTGGCCAACCTGCGCAAGACGCCCGACGATGTGGTCGCCGAGGTGGGAAGAATCCGCGCCGCCCGCGACGCCGCCGGATCGAAGACGCTGATCGAAGGCGGTGTCGGCACCGCCTTCGGCTGCACGATCCAGGGCCGTGTGGAGAAGAGCGAAGTGCTGCGCCTGATGCAGGCCTTGCTCGACGCCGGCGCCGACCGCGTGAGCATCGCCGACACGGTCGGCTATGCCGATCCGGGCATGGTGCGCGACCTGTTCGAGGACGCCGTGAAGATCGCCGGCGACCGCTTCTGGTGCGGCCACTTCCACGACACGCGCGGGCTCGGCCTGGCCAACGTCTATGCCGCGCTCGAAGGCGGCGTGGCCCGCTTCGATGCCTGCCTCGCCGGCATCGGCGGCTGCCCGCACGCGCCGGGCGCGAGCGGCAACGTCTCGACCGAAGACCTCGCCTACATGCTCGGCAGCATGGGCATCGCCACCGGCGTCGACATCGGGCGGTTGCTGGCCCTGCGCGCCCGGGTGGCGCAATGGCTCGCCGGCGAAACCCTGCACGGCTCGCTGTGGCAGGCCGGCCTGCCCAAGACTTTCGGCCTCGCACAAGCCGTGGCCGCTTAATCCTCACGGAAACAACCACCTCATGACAACCACCGAACGACCCCTCCCCCTCGCAGGCGTCCGCGTCCTCGAGTTCACCCACATGGTCATGGGCCCGACCTGCGGGATGATCCTGGCCGACCTCGGCGCCGAAGTGATCAAGGTCGAGCCTCCGGGCGGCGACAAGACGCGCAAGCTGCCCGGCCTGGGCATCGGCTTCTTCCGCTCCTTCAACCGCAACAAGAAGAGCGTGGTCATCGACATCGGCACCGACGAGGGCCGCGCCACGGCCGCGGAACTGGCCGGCGAATGCGACGTCGTGCTGGAGAACTTTCGCCCGGGCCTGATGGCCGGCTTCGGGCTCGACTACGAGACGCTGTCGAAGAAGTATCCGAAGCTCATCTACGTCACGCACAAGGGCTTCCTGCCCGGCCCCTACGAGAACCGGCTCGCGCTCGACGAGGTAGTGCAGATGATGGGCGGACTCTCCTACATGACCGGCCCCGAGGGCCGGCCGCTGCGCGCGGGCACCTCGGTCAACGACATCATGGGCGGCATGTTCGGCGCCATCGGCGTGCTGGCCGCGCTGCGCGAACGCGAGCGCACCGCCAAGGGCCAGGAGGTGCAGAGCGCGCTGTTCGAGAACTGCGTGTTCCTGTCGTCCCAGCACATGCAGCAGTTCGCCATGACGGGCGAGGCGCCGCCGCCGATGCCCTCGCGCGTGTCGGCCTGGAGCGTGTACGACGTGTTCACGCTGGCGGGCGGCGAGCAGCTCTTCATCGGCGCGGTGAGCGACAAGCAGTTCCTCACGCTGTGCCGAGTGATCGAGGCGCCCGAGCTCGCCGCCGATCCGGCGCTGGCCACCAACGCGCTGCGGGTCGCGGTGCGCCCGGCCCTGCTGCAGCGGCTGGCCGAATACCTCAGGCACCACCGCGTCGAGGAGCTGTCGCCCAAGCTCGAGGCCGCGGGCATTCCCTACGCACCCATCATGCGGCCCGACCAGCTCATGAGCGACCCGCACCTGAAGGCCAGCGGCGGCCTCGTGCCGATGGAAACCGACGACGGCAGCATGACCGACGTGGTGCTCCTTCCCCTGCTGATGGGCGGGCGCCGCCCCGGTGTGCGCAGTGCCCTGCCGGGCGTCGGCCAGCACACCGAGGAGGTGCTCTCGGGGCTCAAGAGCCACGCTCCCGCCTGACATCCGCAACCCGCAACCGCAACTCAAAGAGACAAACGAGATGCCCCACGCAATCCAACGACGCGGCGTCGCTGCATTCTTCGCCACGCTGGCCCTCTTCGGCACCGGCGCCATGGCTCAAGCTTCGGACAAGCCGCTTCGCGTCGTCCTGCCGGTGGGCGCCGGCTCCGGTGTCGACACCATCATGCGGGCCGCGGCCCCCTCGCTGACCAAAGCCCTGGGCGGCCAGGGCGTGGTGATCGAGAACCTGCCCGGTGCCGGCGGCATCACGGGCGCATCGGTGATCGTCCGCGCGCCCGCCGACGGGCAGACGATCGGCGTGGTGTCGAACAACCATGTCGTGAACCCCAGCGTGTTCAAGAAGATGCCCTTCGATGCCGTCAACGACATCACGCCCATCTCGGTGGTGGGCGCCACGCCTTTCGTGCTGGTCGTCAACCCCAAGGTGCCGGCGAAGAACGCGAAGGAACTGCAGGCGATGCTCAAGGCCAAGCCCGAGGCCTACAACTACGCGTCCTCCGGCAACGGCACCATCCTGCACCTGGCCGCCGCGATGTTCCTCGACGCGGCGGGCGCGGAGGCGCGCCACATCCCCTACAAGGGGGTCGGCCCGATGGTGGCCGACATCATCGGCGGGCAGGTCGAGATGGGCGTGCTCGCGGTGCCCGCCGTGCAGGGGCAGCTCAAGGCCGGATCGCTGCGGGCCATCGGCGTGATGGGCAAGACGCGCGTGCCCTCGCTGCCCGATGTGCCCACCCTGGCCGAGCAGGGCTTCCCGGCGGTCGACATCGGCGGATGGTTCGCCGTGGTCGGCCCCGCCAAGCTCCCGCCTGCCGAGGTCAAGCGCCTGCATGCCGCAGTCGTCGCCGCCTTCGCGACACCCGAGACCAAGGACGCGATGGCCAAGCAGGAGAACATCATCCACCCGATGACGCCCGAGGCCTCGCTGCAGTTCTTCAAGACGGAACAGGAGCGCTATGCAGCGCTGGTCAAGAAGGCCAGCATTACGGCTGACTGATCGCACACATCCCAACCCTTCACGGAGCGCCCATGACCGATCTGTTCGAAAACCCGATGGGGCTGCAGGGCTTCGAGTTCGTCGAATTCGCCTCGCCCACACCCAATACGCTGGAACCCTTTTTCGAGCAGCTCGGCTTCGCACAAGTCGCCAAGCACCGCTCGAAAGATGTGGTGCTCTACCGCCAGGGCGACATCAACTTCATCGTCAACCGCGAACCGAACAGCCCTGCGGCCTACTTCGCCGCGGAGCACGGCCCCTCGGCCTGCGGCATGGCCTTTCGCGTGAAGGACTCGCACCGGGCCTACGCGCGGGCGCTCGAGCTGGGCGCCCAGCCGGTCGAGATCGCGACCGGGCCGATGGAGCTGCGCCTGCCCGCGATCAAGGGCATCGGCGGCGCGCCGCTCTACCTCATCGACCGCTTCGAGGACGGCAAGTCGATCTACGACATCGACTTCGAGTTCATCGAGGGCGCGGACCGGCATCCTGCGGGCCATGGCCTCAGGGTGATCGACCACCTGACGCACAACGTCTACCGCGGCCGCATGGGCTACTGGGCCAATTTCTACGAGAAGCTCTTCAACTTCCGCGAGATCCGCTACTTCGACATCCAGGGCGAGTACACCGGCCTGACCTCCAAGGCCCTGACGGCGCCGGACGGCAAGATCCGCATCCCGCTGAACGAGGAATCCTCCAAGGGCTCGGGCCAGATCGAGGAGTTCCTCATGAAGTTCAACGGCGAAGGCATCCAGCACATCGCACTGCTGAGCGACAACCTGATCGACACCATCGACCAGCTGGGGCTTGCCGGCGTGCCGCTGATGACCGCCCCCAACGACATCTACTACGAGATGCTGGAGACGCGGCTGCCCGGCCACGGCCAGCCCGTGCCCGAACTGCAGGCAAGGGGCATCCTGCTGGACGGCAGCACCGAGGGCGGACGGCCGCGCCTGCTGCTGCAGATCTTCTCGCAGACGGCGTTCGGCAGCCCGGTCTTCTTCGAGTTCATCCAGCGCAAGGGCGACGATGGTTTCGGCGAAGGCAACTTCAAGGCGCTGTTCCAGTCGATCGAGCGCGACCAGGTGCGCCGCGGCGTGCTGAAGGCCGATGGACCGGCGACGCCATGAACTGTGACATCGACCAGTCGCTTTCGCAGAACGCGCGCTTTGCAGCAGCCGCATCGGGGCCCGAAGCGCGCTATCCCTGGAGCCTCTGAGGGCAAGCGGCGCTTGATTGGTGCCCGCCGGGAAACACCGCGGGCACCTCTGCGTGCCTACCGGCGGCAGTCGCGCAAAACTACGATCTGTTCCGGCGCCAACCCTGCAACCCAACGCCCCTTCGGGGCCCCGGAAAGACCCATCATGAAGATCGTCGTCATCGGAGGCACCGGCCTCATCGGCAGCAAGCTCGTCAGCAACCTGCGCGCGCTCGACCACGAAGCCATCGCCGCGTCGCCCGCGTCCGGCGTCGACACCATCACGGGCGAGGGCCTGGCCGAGGTGCTTGCCGGCACCCAGGTCGTGGTCGACGTCGCCAACTCGCCCTCCTTCGAGGACAAGGCCGTGCTCGAGTTCTTCCAGACCTCCGGGCGCAACCTGCTGGCCGCCGAGGAGAAGGCAGGCGTCAAGCACCACGTTGCCCTCTCCGTGGTGGGCACGGACCGTCTCGCCGAAAGCGGCTACTTCCGCGGCAAGATCGCGCAGGAGAAGCTGATCCGGGAATCGAAGATCCCCTACACCATCGTCCACTCCACCCAGTTCTTCGAGTTCCTGGGCGGGATCGCGCAGTCGGGAACCGAGGGGAACACAGTGCGCCTGTCGCCCGCCTTCGTGCAGCCGATCGCCTCGGACGACGTGGCTGCCGCCATGGCCGAGTTCACGCTGGGCGCCCCCCGCAACGGCGTGGTCGAGATCGCGGGGCCCGAGCGCGTGCGCCTGTCGGAGCTGGTCCAGCGCTACCTTTCGAAGACGAAGGACCCGCGCACCGTCGTGCCGGATGTGCATTCGCGCTACTTCGGCGCCGAGCTCAAGGACGACACGCTCGTGCCAGGCAAGAACCCGCGCATCGGCAAGCTCGACTTCGATGCGTGGTTCGCGCTGCCGAAGCCGGCACGCTGAACGGCGCTGCCCTCCCGCTGAAGAACCACCTCCGGTCGCACTGCTGGACAAGGTCGATGGGCCGGGCTTCCCCTTCCAAGGACCATGATGACCTCACAACCCGCGCTCTCCAGACTCCGCCTGCGCGCGGGCGTGGCATTGTGCGTTGCCCTGCTGTCGTCCGGCTGCACGGTGGGCCCGGAGTTCGTGAGGCCCGAGAACGGACTGAACGAGATCGCATTGAGCCCCAGGGCGGACTACGCCGGTGCCGCACAGCCTTCCGGATCCGAGGTTCCGTCTCAATGGTGGAACCTGTTCAACGACCCGCTGCTGACCGAGCTGCAAGGGCGTGCGCAATCCGCCAATCTCGATCTGCAAGTCGCGGCCACCCGCATCGAGCAGGCCCGTGCGCAGCTGGGCATTGCTTCGGCGGAGCGGCTGCCCAGCGTGGGGGCAGGCGCCAGCTACTCGCGCGAGGCACTCAGCGAACACGGCAAGTTCGCCGCGCTCGGCGCACCGACCACGCCCAGCGACTTTTGGCAGCTGGGCTTCGATGCCAGCTGGGAGATCGATCTGTGGGGCCGCATCCGGCGTGCGCGCGAAGGGGCAGCGGCCACGCTGGACGCGGCGGTGTACGAGCGCGAAGCGACGCGCGTGAGCCTCGCGGCCGAAGTGGCTCGAAGCTATCTGCAGCTGCGCGGAACGCAGGCGCAGCTGGACATCGCGCAACAGAATCGAGTCGTCGCCGAACGCACGCTCGGCCTGGCCGACAGCCGTGAGCGCAACGGGGTCGCCACGCGCTTCGAGACCTCGTCGGCACGCGCGCAGCTGGCGACGATCAAGGCCCTGGTGCCCGAGCTGATCCAGCGCCGCAATGCCCAGACGAACGCGCTTGCATCGTTGCTCGGCGAGCCGCCGCGCGCCGTCGATGCGCAGCTGCGCAACGCCCTGCCCTTGCCCACGCTGCCGAGCGATGTGCCGGTCGGTGTCCCGTCCGAGCTGGCGCGCAGGCGGCCGGACATCCTGCGCGCCGAAGCGCAGCTCCATGCCGCGACGGCCGCCATCGGCGTCGCGAAGGCCGAGTTCTATCCGCGCATCAGCCTGAGAGGCCGCGTGGGCGTCGAAGCCTTCGAGTTCGGCGATCTCGGCAGCTGGGACTCGCGGTTCTTCTCGGTGGGGCCGACGGTGTTCCTCCCCATCTTCCAGGGCGGCAGGCTGACCCAGCGGCTGGCGCTGAACGAGGCGCAGCAAAAAGCCGCCGCCCTTGCCTACAGGCAGACGGTGCTGCGCGCCTGGCACGAAGTGGACAACGCGCTGGATGCCTGGGCGGCCCAGCAGCATCAGCATGCCGAGTTGCGAGTCTCGTACGAGCAGAGCAGCGAGGCGCTGCGGGTTGCCGAGCGCGGATATCAAGAGGGCGCGGCCGACTACCTGAGCGTGCTGACCGCGCAGCGCAACCTGCTGGCCAGCCAGACCAGCCTGAATGCCAGCGCGACAGGCGCCACGCTCACCCTCGTCAACCTCTACAAGTCGCTGGGCGGCGGCTGGGACCCGGCGGAGGCCAGGCCATGACCAGCACCACCTTGCCGGCGCGACCCGGCTCGCCCATTGCCGACGCCGCACCTGCCAAGCCCTCCGCCCTGCGTCCCATGGCCGGACTGCTCGGCATCTTCCTGGCCGCGATGATGTCGGGGCTGAACAATCGCGTCGGCGCGCTGGCGCTGGCCGACGTGCGCGGCGCCCTCGGCTTCGGCGTGGACGACGCGTCCTGGCTCTCCACCGCCTACACCGCCGGCGAACTGATCGCGATGCCGTTTGCGGCATGGTTCGCCGTCACCTTGTCGGTGCGCCGCTTTCACCTGTGGATGCTCGGCACCTGCACGGTGCTGGCCGTGCTGCTGCCCTTCGTCGAGGACTTGAACCTGCTGCTGGCCCTGCGCTTCCTGCAAGGCATCGGCAGCGGCACCCTGATCCCGATCCTGATGATGGCGGCCCTGAAGTTCCTGCCGCCGAACATTCGCCTGCATGGACTGGCGCTCTATGCGATGACCGCCACCTTCGCGCCCAACCTCTCGATCTGGCTGGCAGGCCAATGGACGGATGGCATCGCCGACTGGCGCTGGGTGTACTGGCAGATCGTTCCGGTGGCGGTCGTCGCCGGACTGCTCGTGAAGTGGGGACTGTCGCGCGATGCGATCCAGATGGAGCGCTTCGGGCAGGCCAACTGGCTCGGCATGGCCATCGGCATCCCGGCCCTGTGCCTGATCACGGTCGCGCTCGACCAGGGCGCGCGCCTCGACTGGTTCAACTCGCCCTTGATCACGGTAGCGCTGCTGGGCGGCTTCATCCTTCTGTTCGTCTACCTGTTGACCGAGTGGCATCACCCTTCGCCCTTCCTCAAGCTGCAGATCCTCGGGCGCCGCAACCTGGCGCTGGGCTGCACCCTCTTCGTCCTGCTGCTGGTGGTGCTGCTGTCCGGCTCGCTGTTGCCGGCCGCCTACCTGGGGCAGGCCCAGGGCTACCGTTCCATGCAGACGGCGCCGATCGGCCTGATCGTGGCCTTGCCGCAACTGGTGCTCGGATCGGCAGTGGCCGTGCTGCTGTATCAGAAGTGGGTCGATGCGCGGCTGGTGTTCTCGCTCGGGCTGGCCCTCATTGCGTTGGCATGCCTCGCCGGATCGCGGCTGACCTCCGACTGGATCTGGGAACAGTTCGCCGTCGCACAGGCCTTGCAGGCCTTCGGCCAACCGATGGCCGTGGTGTCGATGCTTTTCTTGATCACCAGCGTCGTGCAGCCCGAGGAAGGGCCTTACATATCCGGCACGATCAACGCACTGCGCGCCTTCGGCTCCTTGCTCGGCGCCGCCGTGGTCGGGCAGTTCACGACGGTGCGTGCGCGCTTCCATGCCGAGATGCTGCTGGACCACGCGGGCCTGGTCGGCAACTCGCTGCCGAATCCGCCGGACCCGTCCCAGCTGATGAGCGTGATCGGCCCGCAATCGCTGGTGCTGTCGATCGCCGATGCCTACCGCGTGCTCGGCGTTCTGGCGCTGCTGATGATTCCGCTCGTGCTGCGCCTGGCCCGTATCCCCGCGCCCGACCTGGGCGCTGCATCTCCCACTTCTTCCAACGGATGAACCGCCATGGCATTGCCGAAGACAGCCAGGATCACCAGTGCCGCACTGCTGCTCGCAGTCGTGATCGGCGGCGCGCTCTACCTGAACCGCCCCGCCTCCAGCGCCTCCACGCAGTCCACGGATGACGCCTACGTGCAAGCCGACTTCACGACCGTGGCGCCCCAGGTGTCGGGAACGGTGGAGAAGGTCCTGATCGAAGACAACCAGCCCGTGAAGGCCGGCGACTTGCTCGCCACCATCGACGACCGTGATTTCGTCGTTGCCGTGAGCGCGGCGAAGGCCCAGGTCGAAGGCGCCAAGGCAAACATCGCCGGGCTGCAGGCGCGCCTGATCCTCCAGGAATCGGCGATCCGCCAGGCACAAGCCGCCGTGGAGGCGAACGACGCTTCGTTCAAGCTGGCCAAGACGAACCAGGCGCGCTATCGCAACCTCGCCGCAGACGGATCGGGCACCGTGCAGGCCCTGCAACAGGCCGAAGCGCAGTTGAGCATCCAGCTGGCGGCACGAGAGAAGGACCTGGCGGGACTGCAGGCTGCCCGTCAGCAGACCGGCGTTCTCAGGGCCGACCTCGAGAAGGCCAAGGCGGCACTTTCGCAGACGCAGTCTGCGCAGGACGCCGCGGAGCTCAAGCTTTCCTATACGCGCATCACGGCGCCGGTCGACGGGACGATCGGGCACAAATCGGTGCGCGTCGGGGCCTTCGTGAGCGCGGGAAAGCCGTTGCTCGCAATCGTTCCGCTCGACGCGGTCTACGTCGCCGCCAACTTCCGCGAGACGCAGCTGGCGCGCGTGCAGGCCGGCCACGCCGTGGACATCGAAGTCGATGCCTTGCCGGGCGAGGTGCTGAAAGGCGTGGTGGAAAGCCTGGGACCGGCCAGCGGCGCCAGCTACTCCGCCGTGGCGCCCCACAACGCCACGGGCAACTTCACGAAGATCGTGCAGCGGCTTCCCGTTCGCATCCGCATCGATCCCGGTCAAGCCGCGGTGGCCAAGCTGAGGGTCGGCATGTCCGTCACGCCGAAGATCCATGTCGATCAACGGCGCGGCTCGGCACCGGCGTGGACAGCACCCAACCTCTGACCCCAAGCCGAAAGGAGCGCCTCCATGTCCATGGTCCAGCCATCGGTCGCCGAGAACCGGCGATACACCATCCTGAGCGAAGTGGCAGATGCTCTTCGGGCCGCGGACAGCGGCGTCAGGAGCATCGAGGCCGTCATCGCCACGACCGATCTCGGCGCCCAGGAGATCGCCGACGCGTTCGGCAACAACCAAGGCCTCGTCATTGCCCTGGCAGAGATGCTCGCGGCCTCGATGCTGGAGCCGCTCGAGGGCCCCACGACGGCGGCGTCTTTCCGGCCCAAACTCATTGCATTCGGCCATCGAGTCACGAACGTGTACTCGGCCGCGCAGCTGAAGCGCCTTTATCGAATCGCGCTCACCGACGTCATCCGGAACACCGGCATCGGCCGTGACTTCTACAAGCACGGCCCGGGCTTGCTGACGGCCGAGCTGGCCCGCTTCTTCGAAGCTGCACGGGGGGCCGGCATCGTGCTGGAAGAAGACAGCCACGCGCTGGCGAGTCACCTCCTGGCGCTGCTCAGGGCCAGCTTCGACCTTTCCGACACCTTTCCTTCCGACGTGTCGAAGGACTCGTCCCATGACCAGGGCGATGTCTCGCAGATCGTCGACCTGTTCTGTGCCGGCATTCACACAGGAGCCGAGAATGCGCATGTCGCTCACTAAGCTGATCAGGGCCTTGGCGTCGAACACGGATCCCGTTCCGCGCGGCACCACCGATGGTCGTTCGCACGTCCCCGGCGTCCCGGACGAACTGGCGATGGAGATCGACGCCGACGGTTCGCCGATCACCGTCCATGAAGGCCATTGGTACGTCTGCTTCGTCCCTGGCCTGCAACGGCAATGGTGGCATCGCTTCACCAATCCCAAGCACAAGCACGTCTTCGCGATGCGGCTGGTCGACGACGACACATGGCTGCTCCTGGAACCGTGGTGGACACGGATGATGGTCAACGTCCTGACGCTCGACGAAGCCATCAAGTTCCTCCGCTGGGGCGCCGTCGGCAACATCCTCAAGGTGCGCGAGGCGATTCCGGGACAAGGCAGCCAGGCGCGCGGCTGGTCGAACTGCGCGGTGCTGGTTTCCTTGCTGCTCGGCCGCTCCTACTGGACGTGGACGCCCAACGGGCTCTATCGGCGACTCCTGGCCGAGGCCGGCACGGAGCCGGTCGACCTGTCGCAATTCCTGTGCGACCACTTCGAGCGCGTGGCGAACAAGAATGCCGACAAGGCCTTGAAGCTGCTCCCCAGGCGAGGCGACGAGCCGCTGGAGGAAGTCCTGCTGGCTCTTGGCACCGGCGTCATGAGCGCCATGACGTCTTCGTCGGCGATCAGCCTGTACAAGGCGGCGGTGTCCGATTCCAACCGATTCAAGGACGCCGCGGGCGCCTACTGGACCTTCGGGCCGCAGCGGGCGATCGACCGCATCTGCGAGGTGCTGGAGGATGCAAGGCGCCGCGGCGAAGTCGGCTTCGACGATTGCAGGCTTGCAGCGCGCCGGTTCGTGTCGATGCTGCGGGGGGATCTGCTGCTGGAGATCGTCTTCGGACTGCGGGCGTCGCCCAGTCCCATCGAGATTCACGTCCATGCATCGTCCGTCGTGGCAACGTTCCTGCGCGGCGCTTGTGCGACGGGCAGATTGCAGCGTCTGCGTGTCGCATAGCTGCGTGTTTCCGGGCCTCACTCCACCAGAACATCGGCCCGCAGGAGCAGTTCCCGCCGCAGGGTCAGCCCGATCGCCTTGGCGGTCTTGAGGTTGATGACCAGTTCGAAGGTCGTGGGTTGCTCGACAGGCAAATCCCGGGGGTGCGCACCTCCCAGTATCTTGCCGACGTAGCTCGCTGCCCGGTAGAACTGCTCCGCCAGGTTCGGGCCGTAGCTCATCAAGCCACCGGCCTGAACGGGTTCCCGGGTCGAGAACAGCGTGGGCAGATGTTGCTGGACGGCGAGTTCGGCGATCCGCCGCGCCTGTGAGAAAAACAGCCCGTCGCCAGGCACGATGAGCGCCTGCGCGCGGCTCTTCCTGATCGCACCGAAAGCAGCCTCGATCTGGCCGGCGCTCGCCACCTGCATGGGAAGGACCCGCACGGCCTCCCGCGCCGCCGTCTGGATGTTCTTCAAGTAGACAGCGTGGCCCGGATGACCGGGATTCACCAGCACGGCGACCGTCGAGAGGCTGGTGATCGCCTCGCGCAGAAACTCCAGGTACTTGTAGCTGAGGTCGGCACCGACGCTCGACACGCCGGTCACGTTGCCTCCCGGCCGCGACAGGCTCTGAACAAAGCCGAAGACGAGCGGATCGCCGCTCGCCGCGAAGACGATGGGCAAGGTGGTCGTGGCTTGCCGGACGACCTGGATGGCAGCGGGCCCCGCGGCCACCATGACGTCCAGCTTCTGCTCCAGCAACGCCGCCGCGAGATCGGGAAGACGCTCGTAGGCGCTTTCTGCCCACCGGGCCTCGATGGCGATGTCTTTGCCCTCGACGTACCCCAGGTCGCGCAGGCCTGCCCGAAGCCGATTGAGCCGGTCGCTCGCGATGCGCGCCGAGCTGGTGTCCAGGTATCCGATGCGCATCAGCTTCGACGATGGCCGTTGCGCGAAGGAGGCGCGCGGGGCACAGGCAGCACCCATCGCGAGCGTCAAGAGGATTCTTCTGAGGCTGTCCACTCCGTCTGTATCCTTGCTCTCCGCCACGGGAGTGGGGGCAAGTATCGTGCGTTGCCAGCCTTCGCGCCAGCGCTCGGCGTCGACCTGAGCGCACGAGTTCGGGCATCGACGCCGCGACCGTCGCGGGCGGGAAGCTACGACTGGGACGACGACTGAGCGCAAGCGTGCGCCGCGCGAGATCCGGCAATCAGGCCCAGATGCCCTTGTCGTCGTGCCGGCGGAACGCATCGGCAGCAGCCTCGAGCCGCTTCAGCAGGAGCCGGAACAGAAACGGCCCGACGCTGAGCCTCGCCACGCCCAGCCCGGCGAGCTCGGAAATCGCGATGCTTTCCGGTCCGTACAGGATGTTCGTCGGGCCGAGAGCGACGTACTGGCGTATGGCCGATGCGTCCGACAAGAAGATCGGGTAGACGCAATCGGCACCGGCATCGAGGTACTTCCGCGCGCGCTTCAGGCCCTCCTCCAGAGGGCCTTGGCGATAGTGCACGTCGATGCGCGCGTTGATGACCGGGTCGAAGCCACGGGCACGCGCCGCTGCCTTGATGGAGGCAATGCGTTCCGCGTGCCGATCGGCGTCGACCAGAGCGCCGGCACGATGATCGGTGTCTTCGAGGTTGGCCCCGCAGGCGCCTGCGCCGGCAAGCCGATCGACGAATTCCTGCGGCGACAGTCCGTAGCCATCCTCCAGGTCGGCCGTGACCGGCAGCGTCACGGCGTCAGTAATGCGTCGAAGCGCACCGAACGCGACATCGGGTGGAAGATGGCCGTGATCCTCGTACCCGTTCACGGGCGCAAGCGCCGCGCTGGCGGTGGCAATCGCGCGCATGCCGGCGGCTTCGACGACGCGGGCGCTCTCGGGGTCCCAAACGTTGGCCAAGAGCAGAGGATCGCCCGGAACATGCAGCTTGCGCAGCTTCTCGGCGTCCGCGGCAAGGTCGTGTCCACCAGATTTCGTTTGACCGGTCATGGTGCAAGCTCGTCGTCAGTGATGGTGAAGTCCCCCGCGGCCCCGCGAGGAATGGCATCCACAAGAATAGCGACTCGGCCGAAAAATCCAAGGAACTAGGTGTCGCCCCTTCCAGCCCGGGGCGCGAACACCCTGGCCAGGCCGGTCGCGAGGTCGCGCGCCGAAAGCGGCTTCTGCAGGACTTCGTCGGCCACGATCGCCGAGACGCCTTCCGGCGCCACGCCACGCGCATCGCCCGAAGCGCTTTCACCCGCCTTCCCCGCCGTCGCTCCCAGGTAGCCGCTCATCAGCACGACGGGCATGGTGCTGCGCATGCCACGCACTTCGCGGATCAGCGCGGAGCCCGACATTTCCGGCATGCGCTCGTCGGTGACGAGAGCATCGAAGTGCTCGGGGTCGGCACGAAACGCCGCGAGCGCAGCCGTACTCGAGCTGAAGCCGATGGGCACATAGCCCAGCTCCGCCAGGATGCGGGTCGCAAGCTGCATCAACGGCTCTTCGTCGTCGACGACCAGCACGCGCTGGCCGTCGCCGCGTGCCAGGCTCGGTTCCTTTTCTTCGTCTGGCTCCGCCGCGTCCCCGGAGCGCGGCATGTAGACGATGAACGTGCTGCCGATGCCGGGCGTGCTCGCGACGTCGATCGCGCCGCCGAGCTCGGTGACGATGCCGTGCACGAGCGACAGTCCCAGGCCAGTACCGGTGCCCACTTCCTTGGTGGTGAAGAAGGGGTCGAAGATGCGATCGATGATCTCCGGCGCCATGCCGGCGCCGGTATCCGCGACCGTCAGCACGACATACTCTCCCGGCCCGCGCGCACCGATCGTCCCGACGCGAGGCACCTCGACGCGCTCGATGGCGAGCTCGATACGCAAGGTTCCGCCGGCCGGCATGGCCTGGATGGCATTGGTCGCAAGATTGGCCACCACCTGGTGCACCTGTGTCGCGTCGCCGAGTACCGCCGCGGGCCCCGCGTGCAGCCTGGCCTGCACGGCCACGCTCGGCGGCAACTTCCCCGAAACCAGGTCGAGCACTTCGCGTACCACCCGCTCGACATGGACCGGCACACGCTCGCCGACCGCACTGCGGCTGAAGGCCAGCAAGCGCTCGACGAGCGCGCGCCCGCGCTCGCCGGCGACCATGATGCTGTCGAGGTCGCGCGCGAGGCGGCTCCCCTTGGGCGCGTCGCGCAGCGCCATCTCGCCGTAGCCGAGGATCGCGCCGAGGATGTTGTTGAAGTCGTGCGCGATTCCGCCCGCCAGCGTTCCCATCGACTCGAGCTGTTGCGCCTGGCGCAGCTTGCGTTCCATTGTCTTCAGCTCTTGCTCGGCCAGCTTGCGCGCCGTGATGTCGGTGGTCGAGCCGGTCCACCGGATGACCTTGCCGGCGTCGTCGCGCCTGCAGATGGCCTGGAGGCTGTGCCAGCGGGCCTCGCCGCGGACGATGTAGCGCACCTCCATGGCGAGCCGGTCGCCGGTTCCGGCGAACAACGCCTCCCGCGCAGCTTCCCATCGCGTGAAATCCTCCGGGTGCATGTTGATGCGTGCCCTGTACTCGTCCCTGTTCACCCACTTGGTTCCAGGCGGATACCCGCTCAGTTCGTACGCTCTCGGCGAGACCACATACTTGTTGGTGGGGACTTGCCAATCCCAGTATCCCGACTCGCTCGCAGCCATTGCGAGCTCGTAGCGTTGCTCGGATTCGCGCAGCGCCTCTTCGGCGCGCTTGCGCTCCGTCACGTCCCGCACCGTGCCGGTCCAGCGAACGACAGCGCCGGAAGGATCGCGCGCTGCGATGCCGGTCAGGTGCACCCAACGCGTCTCCCCGTTCCGGATGACTCGGGGCTCGACGTCGTAGCGCACCGTCTTGCCGGCGAAGTGTTCCGTGAACGCCCGCAGCAACAGCGGGCGATCCTCGGGGTGAAACGGAATCCGTGCGACAAGGTCATCGCGACCGGCGAAGCGCGTGCCGGGCGCAAAGCCATAGATCTCCAGCAAGCGCGGCGAGGTGTAGATGGCGTCGTCGGCGACGATCCAGTCCCAGAAACCATCGTCGCTCGCCCCCATGGCACGCGCGTAGCGCTCCTGGTCGCGCAGTGCCCTGGCTCGTCGGGAGCTCCCCCACCCCACGATCCATCCCACGACGGAGAACGTGATGAAGCGGGGCAGATCGAGAAAGCCGCCGAGCAACGGATAGGTCACTGCAATCAGCTGGGGGAGCGTGAACGTGGCCAGCACTGCAGCCACGAGTCCGGGGCCGGCGCCGCCGAACCACGCCGCGGCGATCACGGCAAACATGAACAAGCCCGCAAGACTGAGAATCGGACCGGCGGGCGAGAGGTACACCAGCACTGCGAGCAGCACCCACGCGGGCGCCAGCGCATACCGCAGCGCGCCTGCCTGCATCACTCGCTCTTCGAGCGAAGCAGTCTTGGCCGGCGACAGCTCCTTGCGGGTCAACAGCTTGGGGCGCACCCTTCTTGCTCCGAGGCTGCGCGCTGCCTCCGAAGACCGTGGGAGGCCGCGCCTGAAGCGTCCCTGCAGGACGAGAATCGGGGCAGCATACACCCGCGCAGGCTGCCTGACTCGACCCGCCCGAGGGCTTTTCACCACCTCAGTCGAGATAGACGTGCGCCCTCTGGATGATGGGCGTCCAGCGCTCGATCTCGCGCGCGAGTTGCTTTTGCAATCCGGCGGGCGACGCGCGGTCCGGCGACACCGGCAGCGCGCCGAGCCTGGCCATCGCTTCCTCGAAGCCCTTGTCAACCAATGCGGCGCGCAGCGCTCCAGCCAAGCGGTCCACGATCTCCTTGGGCGTGGCCTTGGGGGCGTACACGCCATGCCACACCGCAATCCGAAACTCGCTCAAGCCTTGCTCGGACAAGGTAGGGACCTCTGCCAGCGTCGGGAGGCGCTCAGCGGTCGTCGCCCCGTAGGCTTTCACGAGGCCCCCGCGAATGGGCTGCGTCGTGGTCGTCACCTGGTCGCAGAGAAGGTCGACGTGGCCTCCCATCAGATCGGTGAGCGCCGGAGCCGCACCCTTGTACGACACCGACGTCATCGCGACGTCGAGCCGGCTCATCAGCAGCAGTCCGCACAGATGCGAGGCGGTGCCCATTCCGGCATTGGCGATGTTGACCTGGCGCTGCTGCACCTTGAGATACGGTTGCAGTTCCTTGAAGCCTGCAGGCTTCAGATCCTTGCGTCCCACAAGGGTCATGGGAACGTCGACCACCTCACCGACGTAGGCGAAATCCTTGAGCGGATTGAAGCGCAGATTGCGCGACAGCGCGGGCAAGGTCGACATGCCGATGTTGTGGATCAGAAGCGTGTAGCCGTCGGGCTCGGCGCGCTGCACGGCCTCGCTGCCGACGATGCCGCCGGAACTGGCCTTGTTCTCGACGATCACCGATTGGCCGAGCGTGCGCCCCATTGCCAGCGCCAGGCTGCGGGCCACCACATCCGTGGGGCCGCCTGGAGAGAACGGCACCACGAGGATCACCGGCTTGCTCGGATAGGTCTGAGCATTTGCGACGACACAGGCGCCGAGAACGGCGGTCGCGATCAATCTCTTCATCATGTCTTGTCTCCTGGAGTTGCCGAAGCCTCGAGCATTCCGGGCCTAGTCGACGGTGGCAGCGGCAGCCATCGACGGCGCAGCAGGAACGGCCATTCGGAGAGTGACCAGTTCCTCCGCGACGGTGGGGTGCACCGCGACGGTCGCGTCGAAGTCCGATTTGGTGAGGCCGCCGCGGATCGCGACCGCCATGAGTTGGATCAGCTCCGCCGCATCCGTGCCGAGCAGATGGGCGGCCACGACCCGGCCACTGTCGCCGTCCACCAGCAGCTTGATGAGCATCCGATCCTTTCGCCGGCTCAACGCAGAGGCCAGCGGAACGAAAGACGACCGATAGACCTGCAGCCGTGGATAGAGCTCGCGCGCCTGCTGTTCGGACGGCCCCACAGTGCCGATCTCGGGAGTCGAGAAGACGGCGGTCGGCACGTTCCGATGGTCCACAGGCGCTGTTCGGCTGCCAAAGAGCAGCTCTGCCACTGCCTGCCCCTCGCGGAGGGCGACCGGCGTAAGGTTGACGCGGTTCGTGACATCGCCGACCGCGAAGATGCCCGGAATTCTGGTGCGAGAGTCCTGATCGACTGGAATCGCACCCGCGCCATCGAGCGAGACACCGGCCGCTTCGAGCCCGAGGCCATCGGTGTTCGGCCTGCGTCCCGTGGCGGCAAGCACCCGATCGGCGGCCAGGCTGCGGCCATCCGCAAGGCGGATCTGAAAGCCCTCGCCGGCCGCATCGACGCGCGAAACGACTGCGTTCAACTCCACCCGGATGCCGCGCTCCACCAACGCCTGGTGCAGGCTGCGCTGCAGATCTTCATCGAAGCCGCGCAACAGCTGACTGCCGCGATGCACGAGGGTGGTCGAGACACCGAGGCCCGCCAGCAGCCCGGCCACCTCGACAGCGATATAGCCTCCACCCATGACGCAGAAGCTGCGTGGCAGTGCCGGCAGTTCGAACAGATCATCGGAGCTCAGCAGGTGCTCGGCGCCGGGAAATTCGGGTCGCACCGCTCGAGCGCCGGTCGCGACCAGAATGTGCCGGGCTCGAATCAGACGGCCGCTGCGCAGGCGGATCGTGTGCGCATCGACGAGGCAAGCGTGCTCCTGGCACAGGACCACGCCCGAGGCCTCGAGGTTTCCACGATACAGCGACTCGAGCCGGGCCACTTCGCCCTGCGTGTTGCCGATCAGGGTTTTCCAATCGAAGTGCCGCCCGGCGTGACTCCAGCCGAAGCCGGACGCCGCATCGAAGGTCTCCGCAAAGCGGCTTGCGACCACCAGCAGCTTCTTCGGAACGCATCCGCGTATCACGCAGGTGCCCCCGACGCGGTCGGATTCGGCGATGGCGACTGCAGCGCCATGGCCTGCGGCAATGCGCGCCGCGCGAACGCCGCCGGAACCAGCGCCGATGACGAACAGGTCCACATCGAGGATCGAGGTCTTTGTCATGGTGTGCAAGCCCTCGGTTCAGGCGCCGGTCGCAGATGCCGACGCGAGCCTGTCGAGCATGGGGTCTTGCACCAGAACACCCTCTTCATGCAGGAGCGCTATCTCCTCCGCACTGAGGCCGAGATGCTTGCGCAGCAGCGCCTCGTTGTGCTCGCCAAGTCGATCGGCGCGCAGTTCATGCGCGATCGGCCATGCGGAGAACTTCACCGGCATGCCCGGCACGTCAAACGTTCCGAGTGCCCGGTCATGCACGCGGCGCACGGTGCCGCGTTCGCGCAGATGCGGATGTGCCATGGCTTCGTTCAGCGTGAGCACCGGCGCAACCGGGATGCGGTTCTCTTCCAGTTTCGCGACGGCCGCGTCCCGCGATGGAAATCCCGCAAGCCAGCGCTCCAGGATGTCCTTCAACGCCTCGTTGTTGTCGCGGCGCAGGGAAGCGGTGGCGAAGCGCGGATCGGCGAGCAGTTCGGGCGTCCCGAGGACGCTGACGAAGGCCTTCCACTGGTGGGGCAGGGTCGCGATGCTCACGTAGCTGCCGTCCGAGCAGCGGAAGATGCCCGTCGGCCCGCCATCGGGGTGCTGCGATCCGGTGCGCCGGGGCGTGTAGTTCTTCCTCAGTGCCACCCGCGGCACCGCGACCTCGTGCATGTGGAAGTAGGTGTCCAGCAGGGTGGCTTCAACGTGCTGTCCCTCGCCGGTGCGCTCGCGGTGCAGCAGTGCGAAGCCGACCGCCATCGCCGCAGCGAGGCCCGTGGACGTGTCGCCGATCGCCATCGTGATCAGCGCCGGATCCCCTTGCGGCGCTCCGATCAGGTCGGTGATTCCGGCATAGGCCTGCGCGATGTAGTCGTAGCCCGGCTTTTGGCTCAGAGGCCCGCTCTGGCCCGCCAGCGAGATCGAGCACATCACAAGGCGTGGGTTGATCCGCCGCAGGTCTTCGTAGCCCAGGCCTGCGCGTTGCATGACGCCGGGCGAGAAGTTCTCGACCAGCACGTCGAACTCGGTCGCGAGGCGCTTGATCAGCGCGCGGCCTTTCGGATTCTTGAAATCGAGCGCCAGGCTCTTCTTCGAATGGTTGTGCTGAAAGAAGTAGGTGCTCTGCGTGTCGCCCTTGAGCTCGGGTCGGGTGGTGCGAAGTCCTCCCACACGGGTCCGGTCGCCGAAAGGAGCGAGTTCGAGCTTGACCACCTCGGCACCGAGCTCGGCCATGATCCGGGTACAGGTCGGGCCCGCCACGATCTGCGTGAGATCGAGGACACGGAAGCCCTTGAGCATGGGTGATGTCATGTCGTCGTGCCTTTTCGGTCAGTGCTTGTCGAACTGCGCGCTTCCGAACAGGTTGTTCCAGCGCTCGCCGTCAGGCTTGGCGCCGGAGCGGTCGACTTTCTCTTCGAGCACGGCCAGGCCGCGCTGCACCGCAGGCCGCCCGCGGACTTCGAGGTACCAGCGCTTCAGGTGGGGATAGTCCTCGATGTCCTGCCCTTGCCACTTGTAGGCGCGCAGCCAGGGATAAGTGGCCATGTCGGCGATCGAATAGGCCGCCCCGCCGAGGAACGCCGCCTCGGACAGCCGCTTGTCGATCACGCGGTAAAGCCGGGTGGCCTCGTTCGTGTAGCGATCGACTGCATAGGGAATGGTCTCGGGCGCGTACTTCCGGAAGTGATGGGCTTGCCCCAGCATCGGGCCGACGCCGCCCATCTGGAACATGAGCCACTGGATGACTTCGCAGCGCTGGCGAACGCCGGCGGGCAGAAAGCTTTCCCCCGCGGCGCCCGCTTTCTCGGCGAGGTACATCATGATTGCGCCGGATTCGAACAGTGCGATGGGCTCACCGTCGGGCCCATGCGGATCCACGATGGCCGGGATCTTGTTGTTGGGGCTGATCGCAAGAAACTCCGGCTGGAACTGTTCGCCTTTGCCGATGTGCACCGGAATCACGCGGTACGGGACGCCAAGCTCCTCCAGCAGAATCGACACCTTGTAGCCGTTTGGCGTGCTCCAGAAGTAGAGGTCGATCATGCCCGGTCCTCCGTGCCGACCGGCTGCGAGGCACCCAGGCGCTCCAGTTCCTCGTCGACGAATTCCATGCGGTCCTTGCCCCAGAACATCGCATCGCCCACGAAGATGCTGGGCACTCCGAACACGCCACGCTGGATGCCGCGGTCGGTGCTTGCGGCCACCTCGGCCGCGATCTCGTCACTGGCCGCCAGGTGCTCGAACCAGTCCGGTTCGACCCCCAGACTCTCGACGATCGGCCGCAAGCCGGCGAACTCTGTGACAGAGGCGTCGCCGCGCTCCCAATAGGCGTCGAACACCGCCTCGACGAACTGGATTTCGAGCGACTGTCGGCGCATGGCAAGCGATCCGCGCAGGATGCGGCTCGACTTGATCGGGAACTGCCGCGGGATCTGGAAGGGCAGCCGGTACTTCGCAGCCCAGCGCATGAGGTCGGCCTTGCGGTAGCGCAACTTTTCCTTCGGCTCCTTCATGAGCTCGTAGTTGTTCGAGCGGAAGACATAACCGACGTTGTAGGGGTGAAGCACCAGGGTCGCGCCGTGGCGCTCGAGGATGGGCTTGATCAACTTGATCGCGAAGTAGGTATTCGTGCTGCCCGCGTCCCAATACATCTCGACTTGCTTGCTGCTGTTCATGGTTCGGTTTCCGGCCGTTCAAGGCGTCCATCTGTTCGTGTGAGGGCAGTCTAGGAAGACGCCTCGATAAGCGAAAATATGGAATCAACATTGCGGTATAAGGGCGATCTATAGCCCCCTCTACCCCTCGTCGCTGGGCAGCAGCGCCCAAGCGTTCCCCTTGCAAAGGTGATCAGGATGGAAATCCGCCAGCTGCGGTACTTTGTTCGGATCGTCGAACTCGGCAGCTTGTCGCGCGCGGCGCGCGACCTCCACATTGCGCAGCCCGCGCTGAGCCAGCAGCTCGCGAACCTCGAAGGCGAGCTTGGCGTTCGACTGCTCGCGCGCTCGGTGCGAGGCGTCACGCCTACCGAAGCGGGACAGGTCTTCTACAGTCGCGCGCAAAGCATGCTGCGCCAAATGGAGCGCCTCAAATCCGATGTGCAGCACGTGGGCAGTCAACCCACCGGCGAGGTCTCCATCGGCATGCCGACCAGCGTGGCCAATGTGCTGGCCGCACCGCTTGTCGCAGCCACGCGCGATCGCCATCCGGGTGTTCGCCTCCAGGTGATCGAAGCTCTGAGCGGTCATTTGAAAGAGCTGGTGGCAAACGGACGCGTGGAGATGGCCTTGCTCTTCGATTACGAGCGTGCCGCGCCTTCGCGCACGGACGCGGTTCGCGTCAAGAGCGGTCCGCTGCGGGTCACGCCGGTGCTCGAGGAGGAACTCTTCCTGCTGACCGCCGGAAAGCGTCGCTTCGGCCGGCCGGTCACGATGGCGCAAGCGGCGGGTTACGACTTCGTGCTGCCGGGCAGTGCCAATGCCACGAGGCAGTTCATCGACCGCTTGTTCCGCGACGCCGCGCTGCCCCTGAACGTCGTCGCGGAGCTCGACTCGCTGGCGACGATCAAATCGGTGGTGTCGACCGGCCTGGGGGCGACCATCCTCTCGGCCTCGTCTCTGCTCGGGGCGACCAGGCACGATGGCGTCAGCGCGCATCGCATCTCCGACCGCGAGCTTTGGCGCGAGGTATCCCTGTGCACCTATGACATCGTTCCGCTGAGCGCAGCTGCGGAGTGCTTGTGGAACCTCATCGTCGAGGTGAGCGCGTCACTGATGCGCACCGGTGCCTGGACAGGCGCCAAGCCGGCGAGGCAAGGCCAGGCGACAGAGCCATAAGTTCGAGCGATACCCGCAGGCCCATCCCCTATTACCGGCTCGCGAACGCTTCTTCCTAGACTGCGTGCTTCATCGACACCTGCGCCAGCACTACGGCATTTCCATGAAGAAGATTCTCGAAGGGATCATCGTCCTCGACCTCACCCGGTTTCTGTCCGGACCGCAGGCCACGCTCCTCCTTGCCGGGATGGGCGCGGAGGTCATCAAGATCGACGAGCCCAAGGGTGGCGACCCGACAGCCTTCGCGCCGCCGTTCGCCGGCCCGCAGGGCGTGTCCTTTGAAAGAAGGACCGACCAGGATATGGGCTTGGCTTACCTCAAGCGAGCCCGCTCGAAGCAGTCGATCACGCTGGACCTGAAATCCCCGCGTGGCCGCGAGATCTTCCTGGCGATGGTGGCGCGGGCCGACGTGGTCATCGAGAACTTCAGCGTCGGTGTTTCGGATCGGTTGGAGATCGGGTACGAGAAGTTGCGCGAAGCGAATCCGTCGATCGTCTACTGC
This sequence comes from Variovorax sp. WS11, assembly GCF_010499245.1. Classification (GTDB taxonomy): domain Bacteria; phylum Pseudomonadota; class Gammaproteobacteria; order Burkholderiales; family Burkholderiaceae_C; genus Variovorax. The sequence goes on along the minus strand of NZ_JAAGOW010000001.1, from coordinate 3,740,827 downwards.
GCGCTGACCGGCTACGGTTCGACCGGGCCCGACCGGTCGCTGAAGGCCTACGACCCGATGATCCAGGCAGCCGTCGGAATGATGAGCATCACAGGCCAGGCGGGTGCCGGGCCGATGAAGGCGGGTTCCCCCATCTCGGACACCATTGCCGGCGTGTTCGCGGCCAGTGGCGTCGTCGCAGCCCTGCTCCACCGCGAGCGCACGGGCGAAGGCCAGGCTGTCGATGTCTCGATGGCCGACTGTCTGTTCTCGCTGATTTTCGACGAGCCGCTGGACTGCTATCGCGAACTGGGCCTCGATCACCAGCAGGGAAGCCGCATCATGCGTTTCTCGCCCTTCAATGCCTATCCCACCCTCGATGGCTGGGTCGTGGCCGGCGCGGCGACGCAGGAGGACTGGATCGCGCTGCTGAAGATCGTCGATCGCCTCGACCTCCTCGACCATCCCGGTTTCAGCCGCCTTGCTTGGCGCCTCGAGAACAACGAGCAGGTCGATGCGGTGGTGGCGGAGTGGACCGGCCGGCGAAGCACACTCGAAGTGGTCGCTGCCTTGGGCGCAGGCAAGGTACCGTGCAGTCCGGTTCGAGAAATCGATCAAGTCATGGATTGGCCGCACTTGCAGGAGCGGCGGATGGTCGATCGGGTCTTCAATCCGTTGGCACAAAGCTTCGTAAAGGGCCTGGCCCCCGGATTCCCGCTGAAGTTCAGTCGAACGCCGGGCGGATACGATGCGCCCGCGCCGCAGCCGGGCGAGCACACGACGGAGGTATTGCGGCGCCTCGCGGGCGTCGAGGCAGCCGACATGGCGGAACTGCGTCGAGGCGGGGTCATTTAGGGGCTGCAGCGCTCGATCCTGGATTGGAGAGAGAAGAAGCGACGTGTCGTGTCGTGTCGTGTCGTGTCGACTCAATGATGCTTCAACGGAATGACCGACTCTGACGAGGCCAAAGCCACTGCCCCCGAAGACATCGGCGATTCCGTCTCGAACTGGATCGTCGCGAGGCCACGATCGAGATGCGCGTCCAGCTCGGCAAGCATCTCTTCCAGACTTTCGCCCAAGGCACATTCAAGGAACTTGTGGTGGTTTTCCTCGAAGTCCACCTTGGGCGCATGCGCGATCTGGCAGATGGCGAAACCCAACTGCGTCTTCTGGGTCATCTGCTGCCAGAAGGCGGGCATCAGGTGGTTGCCGCAGCGCTCGTACACGAGGCCGTGGAAGTGCGCCTCCGCCCGAATCTCCTCGGACAGATCGTCACCCTTGACCGCCTCGATCATCTGGTCGAAGCGGTGTTGCAGCTCGGTCCTGAAGGACTGATCCCGTTGCGGCCAGATGCGGATGTAGGCCTGGCGCTCCATCACGCGGCGCATCTCGTAGACGTCACGCAGCACGCTGGCATTGACCTCGGCGACAAAGGTGCCCGCGTAGGGCCGATTGACGGCCAGCCCGCTCTCGATCAACTCCCGAATCGCTTCGCGCAGGAGGCCGCGGCTCACTGCCAGGTCGGCCGCCAGGCGACTCTCGATCAGCTGAGTTCCCGGCGCCACCTGGCCGGACAGGATGGCGCGGCGCAGGGTCTCCGCGACCTGGTCACGCCGCGTGAGGGTCGGGACGGGTGCGAACTTGGGAATGCTGCTCATGGTGGTGCGCCGATTGTCCTTCGGATCTCGGCCGATGTGCTCAAGCGCGAAGCGCGAATCGTTTTTCCAGCCGCGAGGCCAGGTACGAACCCGGATAGATCAGCAGGAAGTAGATGATGCCGACCGCTGTCAGGATTTCCAGCGGCCGGTAGAACGCGGCCGACAGCGCCCGACCCTGGTACATCAGCTCCTGCACTGCGATGACCGATGCGATGGAAGTGTTCTTGGCCAACTCGATGCCGCGGTTGGTGAAGGCCGGCAGCATCCGCGCGAAAACCTGCGGCACGATGACGCGCCGCATCAGCTGCTGGCGGCTCATCCCCAATGCCCTGGCACCTTCCCACTGACCGTTGGGCACCGAGGCCATGCCGCCCCGGAAGATCTCCGAGCAGTAGGCCGACGCGTTCAGGACCAGGCCGCACAGTGCGGCGACGATGGGCGTCAGCTGCTGGCCGGTGAGGATGGGAAAGGCGTAGAAGAACCAGATCAGCTGGATCATGACCGGCGTGTTGCGGAACAGCTCGACATACGAGCGTCCGATGCCGACGGCAAGCCTGTTGTGCGAGCCGGTGGCCAGCGCGATGAAGAAGCCGATCAGCATCGAGACCGGGAATGCGATGAGCCAGAGCAGCGCCGTCATCGCGACGCCCTTCAGCAAGACAGGGTAGTTCTGCAGAACCGGCGTGAAGTCCCAGGAGAATTCCATGTTGGCTCACCGCGCGGTTTGATAGCTGGCGCGCGAAAGACGCGATTCGAGCAGATGGGCGAGCATGCTCAGGGCCAGCAAGGTGATGAAGAAGATGCCCGCCACGAAGGTGTAGACCTCCAGGGGGCGGAAGGTGATGGAATTGACCTGCATCGCCTGGTAGAGCAGATCCGAGTAGGCCAGCGTCGAGGCGAGCGCCGTCGTCTTGATCAGCTCGAACGAACGCTCCATGAAGGGCGGCAGCATGCGTTGCAGTGCCTGAGGCAGGACGACGCGCCGCAAGACCTTGTGAGGTTTCATGCCCAGCGCACGGGCGCCCTCCCACTGCCCTCGCTCCACCGAGATCACACCGCCCCGAAACACCTCGGCGTAGAAAGCGCCGGACTGCGTGGACAGCGCAATGATGGCCGCCGCGTAGGGGTCCAGGCTCACGCCCAGGATCACCGGCAGTGCATAGAACGCCCAGAAGAAGTGCACCAGCGGCGGCGTGTTTCGGTAGAACTCGGTGAACCAGAGGGCCGGATACGCCAGCCAGCGCAGTTTCGACAGCCGCATCGTGGCCAGCAGCGCCCCGATGACGACGCCCATGAGGATCGCCACCGCGGCGATCCGCATCGTGCCCAGCGCGCCCTCCAGCAACATCTGGCGATAGGCCCAGACCGCGCCGAAATCCCAGTCGTAGTTCATGTCGACCGCCGTTGCCGCGCTCGACTACTTTTCGAGGGTTTCCTTGGTGACGCCGGGCAGCTTGTCCGGATCGAGGCCCTTGGTCTTGAGGTATTGCGCGTACAGCGCCTGCGTCTGGCCCGACGCGTACATCTTCTTGAATTGCTCGTCGAGCATGTCGCGGAAGGACGCGTCCTGCTCACGGCGAACGCCGGCGCTGGTGGGAATGGCCACCACGGGCTGGGGAATCTGCACACTGCCCTTTTTGATCTTCGAGTAGGCGATCACCAGCACGGAGTGGTAGAAGCCAATCGCATCCACCCGGCCCGCATTGAACGCTGCCACCGTCTCGTCGGTGTTGGTAAAGCGTTCGATCTTGGCGTTCGGCAGACGCTTGGTGAGGTCGCGGTCGGTCGCCGTTCCCAGTGCCACACCCACACGTACGTTCGGCTTGTTCAGGTCTTCCCAGTTCTTGGCGACCAGACCCTCCTTGGCCAGGATGCCCTGCGCGTACCACAGCAGCGGCGTGGTGGGGAAGTCGATGGCGCGCTTGCGTTCCTCGGTCGCGTCCAGAACGAACATGACATCGATCTGGCCGGACTGCAGGCCTGCGACGCTGTTGCCCCACGTCGTCTCGACCGGAACCATCTTCACGCCGAGGTTCTTCGCAATCTGCTCGCCCACGAGCACGCCCACGCCGGACCACTGGCCCGAGACGGGATCCCGGTAGTACCAGGGATCGCCAGACGCCACGCCGATGCGCAGCTCGCCGGTCTGCTTGACCTTCTGCAGCGTTTGCGCGTGAGACGAGGTGCCGGCCAGCAGGCCCAGGCAAGTCAGGCAGACAAGGAATCCGCGGCGAAATGCCGCAAAGCGAGACAGGACGTTCATTGGTAGCTCCTGGAAAGATCGAGTTGAAAGGGAGTCAGGCGGCGGCCTTTTGAGGGGCCGCGATGTATTGCTGATAGAGGTCTGCGAGGCGTTCCGTCAACGGGCCCATTCCGGCACCGGGCAACTTGCGCCCGTCGATCGCCGACACCGGCGTGATGCCGCCGAGGGTTCCGGTGACGAAGGCCTCGTCGGCCGCGTAGACCTCGGCCAGCGTGTAGTCGCCCTCGCGGACAGCGATGCCGGCTTCGCGCGCCAGGCGCAAGATCGTCGCGCGCGTGATCCCGTTGAAGCAGTAGCGACCCGACGAGGTCCACAGCGCCCCGTCGCGCACCACGAAGAAGTTCGTGGAGTTGCAGCTGGAGACGAAGCCATTCGTGTCGAGCATCAGGGCCTCGTCCGCGCCGACGTTGATGGCTTGAATCAGCGCTTGGATGAAGTTCAGCCGGCTGTGGGAGTTCAGCCGCAGGTCGAACACATCCGGCGTGCTGCATCGAATGGTGGATGTGTGCAGCGTGAGCCCGCGCTTTTTGGCTTCGGCATCGACCACCTTGTGTTCGGCGACGCAAACGACGGTCGCCTTGCCCAGGATAAAGCGCGGATCCTGATTGGGTGTCTTCTTCACGCCCCGAGTCACCATCAGGCGTGCGTGCGCACCGTCCTGCATCTTGTTGACCTCGAAGGTCTTCAGGATCACGTCCTTGACCTCCTGCTTGCTCAGGCCGATGTCCATGGCGATGACATTGGCCCCCTCGAACAGGCGGTCGACGTGTGCATCGAAGGAGACGACCCGGCCTTTCACGAGACGAACGCCCTCCCAGACCCCGTCGCCGCAGACGTACCCGGCATCGAAGACGGACACGCGCGCTTCAGACCTTGGAACGAATTCGCCATTGACGTAGACGAGGACCTTCTCGTTGCGGTCGTCGGCCTGGTAGGCCTGCGAACTTGTCTTGGATGCTTGTGGGGAGAGTTGCATGGGTGACTTCAATGAGATGAGGGGTCGGATCAGAAGCTGAAGGCCGTGAACCGTTCGAGAAAGCGTTGGGTGTGCTCCTTCTTCGGGTGCTTGAGCACTTCGTCGGGCGTCCCGGTCTCGTAGAACTGGCCATCGGCCAGGAAGAGAACCTTGTTGGCGTAGTGGTAGGCGAACCCAAGTTCATGGGTCACCAGAAGCATGGTGCGGCCCTCTTGGGCCAAGTCCTTGATGACGTTCAGCACTTCGCCGACGAGTTCGGGATCGAGGGACGACGTGGGCTCGTCGAACAGCAGGACCTCCGGCTCCATCGCCAATGCTCGGGCGATGGCGACGCGCTGCTGCTGTCCACCCGACAGCCGGGCCGGGTAGGCGTCGGCCTTATGGGCCATGCCGACCTTCTCGAGCTGGGCCATGGACCGCTCTCGCGCCTCCTTGGACCCGACGCCGAGCACGGTCACGAGGCCCTCCATCACGTTGCCGACGACCGTCATGTGGGGGAACAGGTTGAACTGCTGGAAGACCATGCCAACCTCCTTGCGCAGCTCCGAGAGCTGGCCTTGCGAGTAGCTCATGCCTTCGCCCTTCGGGTGCTTGCCGGTGGGTTTGCCGATGAGCTTTCCCTTGAGTTCAACGCGACCCGTGGTCGGCAGTTCCATGAAGTTCAGGCAGCGCAGAAAGGTGCTCTTGCCGGAACCGCTGGACCCCAAGATGGCGACGCGATCCCCGGGTTGAACGTCGAAGTCGATCCCCTTCAGGACATGGTGATCGCCAAACCACTTGTGCAAGCCGCTGATGCGAATGATCGGATGTGTCATGGGGCCTCGGTTCACGATGGACGGATCTTGTTGGATTGTTCGACAATCGACAATCGGGTTTACCCGAGCAGATTCCGTGCCAGACATATCCGGCCGAGCGTACTTCTAGAGATTTATTCGTCTGGAGAAGAAGAGCCGCCCTCGAAGCGCGCCCCCTACTCCACCGTCACACTCTTCGCCAGATTCCTGGGCTTGTCCACGTCCGTCCCCCGCGCACAAGCCGTGTGATAGGCCAGCAGCTGCAGCGGCACCACATGCAGCATCGGCGACAGCGCCCCGTAGTGCTCGGGCATGCGGATCACGTGCAGGTCCTCGCCGCTCTCGATGTGGGTGTCGCCGTCGGCCAGCACGTAGAGCACGCCGCCGCGCGCGCGCACTTCCTGCAGATTGCTCTTGAGCTTTTCCAGGAGCGCATCGTTGGGCGCCACCGCCACCACCGGCATCTCGCTGGTCACCAGCGCCAGCGGGCCGTGCTTGAGCTCGCCGGCGGCGTAGGCCTCGGCGTGGATGTAAGTCACTTCCTTGAGCTTGAGCGCACCCTCCAGCGCAATGGGGTAGTGCAAGCCGCGGCCGAGGAAGAGCGCGTTCTCCTTGCGTGCGAAGTCCTCGGCCCAGCTGATGATCTGCGGCTCCAGCGCCAGCACCGACTGCAGCGCGACGGGCAGGTGCCGCATCTCCTTCAGGTAGCGCGCCTCGTCGGCTTCGCCGAGGCGCTCCTTGGCCTGCGCCAGTGCGAGCGTCAGCAGGAACAGGCCCGCCAGCTGCGTGGTGAAAGCCTTGGTGGAAGCCACGCCGATCTCGACGCCGGCGCGCGTGATGTAGGCCAGCTTGCATTCGCGCACCATCGCGCTGGTCGCGACGTTGCAGATGGTCAGCGTGTGCTCCATGCCCAGCGAGCGCGCATGCTTGAGCGCGGCCAGCGTGTCGGCCGTTTCGCCGGACTGACTGATGGTCACGACCAGGGTCTTCGGGTCGGGCACGGAGTCGCGGTAGCGGTACTCGCTCGCGATCTCGACCTGGGTCGGGATCTTCGCGATGCCCTCCAGCCAGTACTTGGCGGTGCAGCCGCTGTAGTAGCTGGTGCCGCAGGCCAGGATCAGCACCTTGTCGATCTCCTTGAAGACGCGCCAGGCAGCAGCGCCCGGCATGCCGTCCTGGCCGACGCCGTCGAAGAGCTCGGGCACGATGCCTTCGATGCCCTCCAGCGTGTCGGCAATGGCGCGCGGCTGCTCGAAGATTTCCTTCTGCATGTAGTGGCGATACGGGCCCAGTTCGGCGGCGCCGCTGTGCGCGAGCACGGTGCGCACGGGCCGTTCGGCCGGCTTGTGGGCCCGGTCCAGGATCCAGTAGCGGCCGGGCTGGATGTCGACCAGGTCGCCCTCGTCCAGGTAGACGATCTGGTCGGTCACGCCGGCCAGCGCCATCGCGTCGCTGGCCAGGAAGTTCTCGCCGCCCTCCTGTCCCACGCCGAGGATCAGCGGCGAACCGGCGCGCGCGCCGACGACGCGGTGCGGCTCGTCGCGGCAGATCGCCGCGATCGCGTAGGCGCCCTGCAGCTGCAGCACGCTGGCCTTCAGCGCCTCGAACAGGTCGCCGTCGTAGTGGCTGTCGATCAGGTGGGCGATGACCTCGGTGTCGGTCTGGCTCGCGAACACGTAGCCCTTGGCCTGCAGCTTCGCGCGCAGAGCCTCGTGGTTCTCGATGATGCCGTTGTGCACCAGCGCCACGCGGCTGGGGCGGGTGGATTCGGCACCGGCGCCGGGGCCATGGCTGAAGTGCGGGTGCGCGTTGTGCACGGCCGGCGCGCCGTGCGTGGCCCAGCGCGTGTGGGCGATGCCGGTGCTGCCTTCGATGCGGTCGTCGCGCACCTGGGCCAGCAGGTCAGCCACCCGGGCGGTGGTGCGGGCGCGCTCGAGGCCGCCCGCATGCACGGCCACGCCGCAGGAGTCGTAGCCGCGGTATTCGAGGCGCTGCAAGCCCTGCACGAGGATGGGAACGATGTTGCGGCCGGAGACGGCGCCGACGATGCCACACATGGGATGAGCTCCTGCTGATTGGGAAGTCCGAGGATGGTAGGCAGGCTGATGTGAAATTTGCAGTCAAATTTCGACGAATTCAGCCTTTGCATTTCATCATGATAGACGTGAGCAATAATATTTCACTACACTTGTCCACATGAAATTCTCGGACATGGATACCGTCGGCCTACAGCTACTCGATGCGCTCCAGCAAGACGCCTCCCAGAGCAACCAGTCTTTGGCCGAGCGCTTCGGCCTGTCGCCCGCCACCTGCCTGCGGCGCGTGCGTCGGCTGCGCGAGGCGGGCTGGATCGCGCGCGAGGTCGCGATCCTCGACCCCGAGCGCGTGGGCGCCCTGCTCACCGCGGTGATCGAGATTTCGCTGGACCGCCAGGATGCCGCTGCACTCGAGGCCTTCGAGGCGCGGGTCGTCGCCGACGAGGCGGTGCAGCAGTGCTACCGCGTCTCGCCCGGCCCGGACTTCGTGCTGATCGCCACCGTGCGCGACATGCCCGGCTACCAGGCGCTCGCGCAGCGCCTGTTCACCACCGATGCCAATGTGCGCAACGTGAAGGCCTTCTTCAGCGTCAAGCGCGCGAAGTTCGACCCGCGCGTGCCGCTGTCGCCGGCGTCCTAGTCCTTCGGCGCCTTTTGGGGCCGCTTCCAGTTTGCGTAGCTCACCTGGCGGCCCCGTGCGATGGTCAGCACGCCCGGCTCGGTGCTTTTGGTCACGGTCGAGCCGCCCCCCACCGTGCCGCCGGCGCCGATGGTGACCGGCGCCACCAGCACGCAGTTGCTGCCCACGTGCACGTCGTCGCCGATCACGGTGCGGTGCTTGTTGGCGCCGTCGTAGTTGGCCGTGATGCTGCCGGCGCCGTAGTTGACGCGCGCGCCCACGCTGGCGTCGCCCAGGTAGGCCAAATGATTGGCCTTGGCGCCGGCGGCCAGCGTGGAGTTCTTGACCTCGACGAAGTTGCCGATGTGCACCTCGGCGCCCAGCCGCGCGCCGGGCCGCAGCCGTGCGAAGGGGCCGACGAGCGCGCCGACGCCGACCGTCACGCCGGTCTTCTCGCCGTCGATGTGGGTGAAGGGATGGATCACCGCGCCGGTCTCGATGCGCGCGTTGGCGATCACGCAGTTGGCGCCCACGCGCACGCCGGCGCCCAGCGAAACCGCACCCTCGAAGACGCAGTTGACGTCGATCTCCACGTCCGACTCGCAGGCCAGGGTGCCGCGCACGTCGATGCGCGCCGGGTCGGCCAGGCGCACGCCCTGCGCCATCAGCGCCTCGGCCTGGCGCCGCTGGTAGGCGCGCTCGAGCGCCGCCAGCTGCGCCGGCGTGTTGACGCCGGCCACCTCCAGCGGGTCTTCGATGCGGTGCGCCACGACGGGCACGCCGTCGACGGTGGCCAGGCCCACCACGTCGGTCAGGTAGTACTCGCCCTGGGCGTTCTTGTTGTCCAGCCGCGCCAGCCAGGGCCTGAGCAGCGCGGAGGGCACCGCCATCACGCCGCTGTAGGTCTCGCGGATGGTGCGCTGGGCCTCGCTCGCGTCCTTCTCTTCCACGATCGCCTGGACCTCGCCTTCGCCCTCGGCGGCGGGCGCGCGCACGATGCGGCCGTAGCCGGTCGGGTCCTCGACGCGGATGGTGAGCAGCGCGAGCCGGCGGCCGCCGCTCTGCGCGATCAGCGAGCGCAGGGTGGCGTCGCCGATCAGGGGCACGTCGCCCGAGAGCACCACCACCGTGCCGTCGTCGGGCAGGAGCGGCGCGGCCTGCTGCATCGCGTGGCCGGTGCCCAGCTGCGGCACCTGGCGCGCAAATTGCGGGACCACACCCGCCGCACCCTCGCCGAGCGCGGCCTCGACATCGGTGGCGCCGTGGCCGGTGACCACCACCACCTTGCGCGCGCCGATGCGCGCGGCCGTGTCCACGACGTGCGCCACCAGCGCGCGGCCACCCAAACGATGCAACACTTTGGGCAGGCTGCTTTTCATGCGCGTGCCCTTGCCGGCCGCCATGATGACGACATCGACCGGTTCCTGGTTGTCCTGCGGAGTCTTGTTCATGCCACTTTCTCGAATGCGTTGGGTCAGGCTGGCGCGAATTATCGGCGTGCTGCTCGCGGCCGCGGCGCTCGCGGCCTGCAGCACGCTCAAGCTGGCCTACAACAACTTCCCCGAGCTGAGCTACTGGTGGCTGGACGGCTACCTGGATTTCGACGGCGCGCAGACCCCGCGGGTGCGCGACGACCTGGCCGAGCTGCTGGCCTGGCACCGCCGCCATGAGCTGCCGCGCCTGGTCGAGCTGCTGCGCGGGGCCCAGGCACTGGCGCCCGAGGACATCACGCCCCAGCAGGCCTGCGCGTTCGCCGACCAGATCCGCGAGCGGCTGCTGGCAGTCGCCGTGCAGGCCGAAGGCCCGGGCACCGGGCTGGCCCTGAGCCTGGGCGAAGCCCAGCTGCAGCAGCTCGAACGCAAGTACGCAAAAAACAACGCCGAGTACCGCAAGGAGTGGCTGGAGCGCGGCCCGGCGCGCTGGCAGGAGAAGCGCTACGAGCGCATCGTCGAGCGCAACGAGGACTTCTACGGCCGCCTCGAGCCGACCCAGCGCGAGCTGCTCAAGCAGCAGGTGGCGCAGTCGGGCTTCGACCCCCCGGCCTTCGATGCCGAGCGCCGCAGGCGCCAGCAGGAGGTGCTGGCGCTGCTACGCCGCTTCCAGGCCGAGCGAACGCCGCCGGCCGAGGCGCGGGCGGCCATCCATGCCTACGTGCTGCGCATCGCCGACCCGCCGCCGGGCCCGTGGCGCGAGCGGCAGCAGGCGTTGCAGCAGGAGGGCTGCCGAAACCTGGCCGCCCTGCACAACAGCACCAGCGCGGCCCAGCGCGAGCAGGCGGTGCGCCGCCTGCAGGCCTACGAACGCGAGCTCGGCGAACTGTTTGCAGCGCACTGAGACCGATGTCACGCGAACATGTAGAACATTTGTTTACACTCAGCCGCAACGCTCTGACCACGCTTCCATGAACATCACGCTCTGTACGCTCTTCGAGAAAAACTACCACTACGGCGTGGCGGCGCTGGCGAACTCGCTGATCGCCGCCGGCTACCAGGGCGAGTTGTGGGTGGGCTACCGCGGCGCCCTGCCGGGCTGGATCGTCGACGCGCCGGCCTTCGATCGCGCCAGCGGCCGGCTGAAGGTCGCGCCCCAGCTCACGCTGTGCATGCTGGAGCTGGACACGCCGCTGCACTTCACCTACTACAAGCCCACCTTCATCCGCGAGATGCTGGAAAAGCACGCCCCGCAGGCCGACATCTGCGCGTATATCGACCCGGACATCGTCGTGAAGTGCGACTGGCCGTCGCTCGCCGGCTGGTTCACCGAAGATGGCATCTCGCTGGCCGAGGACGTCAACTGGTGCTTCCCGGCGCGGCATCCCAAGCGCCTGCTGTGGGCCCGCTTCTTCGCACCGCACGGCGCCACGCCGCGGCGCGGGCTGGACCGCTACTACAACGCGGGCTTCATCGCAGTCTCGCGCGCGCACTTCGAGTTCCTGGACCTGTGGCGCCGACTGTGCGACCTGGTGGTCGACTACAACAAGGGCGCCAAGCAACTGAAGGCCGGCGGCTCGGCCGAGCTCTTCCACTCGACGGACCAGGACGCGCTGAACTTCGCCTTGACGGTGTGCGAGGCGCCCCTGAACACCGCGGGCCCCGAGGCGATGGACTTCGCGCCCGGCGGCTATTACCTCTCGCACGCCATCGGCTCGGTCAAGCCCTGGCATGGCGGCTTCATCAGCCAGGCCCTGCGCGGGCGGCCGCCATCGGCCGCGAGCAAGTGGTACTGGCGCTACGCCAACGCGCCGATCCGCGTGTATTCGGACGGCGAGTTGCGCAAGAGCACGCTGGCGCTGAAGATCGCGGCGGCGATCGGGCGGGTCTACAAGCGCGCCTGAGCGTCCTCGGGTGGTTTGTCTTTGCGCCACTCCACCCAGCGCACCGCCAGCAGCGCGTACTGGTAGCCGAAGTTGGCCAGGCTGGTCGCGATGCCGAACCACAGCACCGAGCGCAGGTCGCTCACGCCCACCAGCCACAGGTAGAGCACCTGGGTGATCAGCGTCACCGCGATGCTGTAGGTCTGCCCAGCAGTCGCACCGCGCACCGACAGGGTGCGGAAGGCAAAGCCCGAGGCGTTCATCACGATGGAAGCCAGGAAGACCATCCACACCAGCGGCGTCATGCTCTCGTACTGCTTGCCGAGCAGCAGGATCCAGTACTGCGGGAACAAGAAGGACGTCAGCAGCACCGCGCCCCCCATCGCGAAATAGGCGAGATGGGCCTGCGCCACGATCTTGCCCAGCCGAGGGCCCATGGGCGCGCGCGCGATGGCCGGGAACAGCAGCACGTTGGTCACGCGGTCCACCACCATCAGCACCATGGCGAGCCGGCCGAAAGCGCCCACCTCGGCCAGCATGCTGGCGGTGCCGAACAGCGACACCAGGAACACCGTGATCACGCCCTGCACCTGGTAGAACACGCCCGGCAGCACCAGCGGCTTGGCGATGCGCAGGATCTCGGCATCCACCTTCTTCGAGTCACCGGCGTCGAGGTGCGCGTCCACGATCTGCTGCGTGCGGAAGGTCTTGCGGTAGAACATCACGCTGACGAAGCTGGCCGCGGCCGTCGCGGCCACGATGCCGACCATCGACCAGGAGGTGATCGGCAGCAGCAGCACCGCCCCCACGAAGATGATGCGCACGCTGTGCGAGTAGAAGGCGATGCGGTTCAGCGTGTTGATCTGGCTGAGGATCAGCAGCACCGTGCTGCAGTAATGCTCCCGCAGGGTGAGCAGCACCACCGCCAGCATCAGCAGCGAGCCCGCCAGGTAGGGCGCGCCGGACCAGCCGTGCTGCTGCGAGCTGTAGAACCAGTAGGGCCCGATGACGGCCAGCCCCAGCCCCAGCAGCACCCAGCGCTTGCGGAAGACCTGGTGGCACACGCCCACCACCCAGGGCTGTTCGTTGGCGCGCTGGCCCACGATGGGCATGGTGCAGTGGGCCAGACCCAGGTCGCTGATCCCCAGGATCAGGGTCATGCAGGCGATCAGGAAGGTATAGGCGGCGTACTGGTCCTTGGGCAGCACGTTGACGATCAGCAGGCCGGCGATGCCGCCGATGGCCACGCCGAAGGTTTCGACGCTGCCGACCAGGGCGATCTGGCGCAGACGAGGGAGGAGCTTCACGGATGAGCGGCGACGGTCAATGGGGTTGGCCGGCGGCTGCCGGGTCGGGCTTCGTCCGCGCGGGCGGACAGGCCTCTACGATACGCGATGGGCGTGACGGGTCGGCTCACGGACCGATCAGATCAGCGGGGTGGGCTGCAGCGGCCGCTCGAAGTAGTCGCCCAGCGCCTGCAGCGCATGCGGCTCGAGGATGCGCAGCCAGCCGGCATCGAGCTTGTACAGGCGCAGCTGCTGCAGCCGCCTCAAGGTCTTGTTGGTATGCACCAGAGACAGGCCCAGCGCATCGGCGATGTGCTGCTGGTTGAAGGGGAACTGGACCCAGCCGTCGCGCGCCATGCCGACGCGCTCGGCGCGCCGGTAAAGATGCATCAAGAGCATCGCCACCCGCTCGGCCGCGTTGCGGCGGCCGGCGGTCACGAGGTTGTCGTCCACCATCTTCTCCTCGCGCGCCGCGAGCCAGGTGATGTGGTAGCCCAGCTTCGGCTGGGCATGGAACAGCTCCCACAGGCGCTCGCGGGCGAAGGTGCAGAGCGTGACGTCGGTCACCGCCTCGACGCCGTGCGTGTGGCTGTCGGCAAACTCGTCCTGCAAGCCCATGAAGTCGCCCGGCAACAAGAAGCCCAGGATCTGGCGCCGCCCGTCGCTCAGCGTCTTGTAGCGGAAGGCCCAGCCGGAATAGATCGTGTAGAGCTGCGGGCTGGGTCGGTCTTCCTCGATCACCGGCCGGCCGGCCTCGACGCTGCGCGTGCCGGTGCGAAAGGCCTCGAGGAGGCGCAGGTCCTCGGCGGAGATGGGAAGGAAGGCGGGGTTGCAGCGCAGCAGGCAGCGGTCGCAGGGATTCGGACCGGTCGGCGGGTGACTGAGCGCTGGATAGTCAAGGGTCACCTTCGGACTATAGGCGTGCGATCTGTGTCTTTTCACATTTCGCGCGCCGCAGGGCGCTCCTACACTGCGGGCGCCCCCCGATTCCGAAGCGAATGACAGAACTCCACGAGATCCTCTACTTCAGCCAGCTGGCGCCGAACCAGCCCACCGACGTCGTGGGCCAGATCGTGGCCCGGGCACGCGCCCGCAACGCGATGGAGGGGATCACGGGGCTGCTGGTCTTCGACGGCATGCGCTTCTGCCAGCACTTCGAGGGCCCGCGCCGGAACGTGCTGCAACTGATGGAACGGCTCGAAGCCGATCCCAGGCACGTGCAGATGCGGGTGGTGTACGAGGGCGAGCTCTTGCAGCGCCGCTACCACGCCTTCGACCTGGGCCTCGCCCAGGTCGAGGACAGCGAGGACATCGCCGTCGTCCAGCAGTTCGATGGGGTGGAGGCGCTGGCGCGCTTCATGGCGCTGCGCCCCCGCCTGGACATCTGATCCAGGTTCAAGCCCGCTCGGCGGCCGACGCGAGGTCCCAGCTGTAGGTGGCGCCGTGGCTGTCCCACGGCTCCATCACGATGCGCTCGCCGGCCTCGACCCGCAGCGTCTCGCCCGGTGCCAGCACCAGGTCTTCGCTGCCCCATTGGTCGGTGGCATCGCGTGTGACCCAGACCCGGCCCTGGCGCACGCGCAGAATGCTCGCGCCGGAAGCCTTGAGACTGGTCGCCTCGCCTGCGCCCAGCTGCCATGCACCGCGGCGAACGGCCGGCGGTACGGCGGCCGGACGCTGGGTCAGGACCGGGGACGACGGGAACGTGGAGGTGGTGCAGACGGCGGACATACGAGGCTCCTAAAGAGGGGGTTTCTCCATCAGCGCAATTTCGCGCTTCGGGAATGAATGATCTGCCTTGCCTCGTTCGCGGTCCAATGAAAACGCGGTACCCTACTGATTCCGATTTCGCATCAATCCGGACCCCACGGATTCAGCCCATGCAGCATTCTCAGACCCACCTGCGCTCCCGCCCGATCTCGGCCGGCCACCTGCGCGCCTTCGAGGCCGTGGCCCGCCACCTGAACTTTCGCGCCGCGGCCGAGGAGATGGCGCTGACCCAGTCCGCGGTCAGCCGGCAGATCCAGTCGCTGGAAGAAGAGGTGGGCGTGGGCCTGTTCCTGCGCCACACGCGCGCGGTCGAGCTCACCAGCGCGGGCGCTCAGCTGCTGCTGGCGGTGCAGCAGGCGCTGCCGCGCATCGACGGCGCGGTGCGGCAGATCCGGCAGAGCGCGGGACGCAAGAGCGTCTCGCTCACCACCTTCGCCTCGTTCGCCTCGATGTGGCTGATCCCGCGGCTGGAGGCCTTCCAGCGCGACAACCCCGACATCGACATCCGCATCGACGCCTCCGACACCGCGCTCGACATGGACCTCGCGGACATCGACATCGCCCTGCGCTACGGCCCGGGCGAGAACATGCCGGCCGGATCGATCCGCCTGTTCGGCGAGAACCTGACGCCGGTGGCCAGCCCCTGGCTGATCAAGAGCAACCCGCCGATCAAGACGCCGGCCGACATCGCGCGCTTCACCTTGATCGAGGCCGGCGACGCGCACCGCAGCCACCTGGAATGGCTGACCTGGCGGCGCTGGTTCGAGGTGAACGACCTGCAGCGCGCGCAGCCCAAGCGCTGGCTCTATTTCAACTACGCCTACCAGATGGTGCAGGCCGCACTCACCGGCCAGGGCCTGGTGCTGGCGCGCAGCTCGCTGATCGCCGAGAGCCTGGCCAACGGCGACCTGGTGGAGGTGCTGCCGCAGCACCGCATGGACTCGCCGATGGCCTACTGGCTGATCGTCGGCCCGCGCAGCACGCAGCGGCCCGAGATCCAGGCCTTTCGCGATTGGCTGGAGGCGCAGGCGGCCACCACGCGGGAGACCATCGGGGAGGTGCCCGATCCGGACACCGTGGATCAGATGGACTGAAGCTCAGCCCACCGGCCAGACCACGCCGTTGTCGTTGAGGATCGCGTCCAAGGGCAGGTCGTGCGGCTCCGGCTCGAAGTCATCGAGGAAGCCGTTGGTGAAGCCCAGCCCGACCGTGAAGGGCCGCGGCTCGAGCGCCGCCAGGGTGCGGTCGTAGAAGCCCCCGCCATAGCCCAGCCGAAAGCCGCCGGCGCTGTAGCCCACGCAGGGCACGAACAGCAGCGTGGGCACGATCAGCTCGGTGTCCTTGGGCTTGGGGATGTCGTAGGCGTCCG
Source organism: Variovorax sp. WS11 (assembly GCF_010499245.1). GTDB lineage: Bacteria > Pseudomonadota > Gammaproteobacteria > Burkholderiales > Burkholderiaceae_C > Variovorax. Next base: position 3,724,764 of record NZ_JAAGOW010000001.1, on the reverse strand, counting down.
GCTCCATCGGACAGCCCGGATGCCAGGCGTGGAAAGTCAGTGTCTTGTGCACCCGGTCCATCACCGGCAGGCCGATGCGGCGGCGCTGCGGCTCGCCCTGCAGCTCGCCGTCTTCCTTCCAGCGGTGCAGCGCGGGCAGCGGATCGAACTCGCCCTTGATCGGCCAGTAGGCGCCGATCACCGTGTCGGGCCGGCCCACCAGCCAGATGCGCATCACGCGCTGCAGCAGATCGGCGCGCGCCTGGCGGTCGGGCATGGCAAGCCGCTGCTCGATCAGTGCGGAACGTAGCTGTTGCTTGAGAAAGTTGGCAGTTGCCGAGGTGTCGGCACCCTTTGACTTGTCCATAATCCCCCGATGCAGTTAGCAAGCATTTTGGCACCTGCGCGCGGCCGTCTGCGCGCCCCCTTCCCCACTCTCCTTCTTTCGCTCGCCTTCGCCGCCACTGCGCTGCTGCAGCAGGCCCGCGCGCAGAACGGAAGCGACGATGTCATCACGCAGATGAAACAGGCCACGCAGCGCGGCGACAAGGCGCGTCTCGCCGCCCTGCTGCCGCAGGCGCGCGGCCACCTGCTCGAACCCTGGGCCGCCTATTGGGAGCTCAGAGCCCGCCTTGGCGAAGCCAGCGCTTCGGAGGTGCAGGACTTCCTCTCGCGCTACGCCGGCACCTACCAGGAGGACCGCCTGCGCAACGACTGGCTCGTCCTGCTCGGCCAGCGCCGCGACTGGGACGGCTTCGCGACGCTGCACCCGGCCTTCCGCATGAACGACGACGCTCAGGTGCGCTGCTACGCGGTGCTGGTCGAGGCGCTGCGCTCGGGCACGCCCACCGCCGCCCAGGCCGCGGAGGTGCGCCGCAACTGGCTCGGCCAGCGCGAGCTCGACGACGGCTGCCTCACGGCGGCCGACCGCATGATCTCGGCGCGCATGATGTCGCCCAACGACGCCTGGAAGAAGGCGCGCTTCGCGATCGAGGCCAACCGGCCGCAGGCCGCGCGCGCTGCGGTGCTGCTGGCCGCGCCCGATGCGGTGCCGCAGTTCGACGAGCTCAACGCCAGCATGGCGAAGTTCCTGGCCGGCCGCGGCATCGCCCCCGGCAAGGCGCGGCGCGAGCTGGTGGTGCTGGCGCTGATCAAGATGGTCATCGCCGATCCGGACATGGCCGCCTCCCAGCTCGAGAGCAAATGGAGCGTGATGCTCTCGCCCGAGGAGCGCAACTGGGTGTGGGGCGCGATCGGCCGCCAATACGCGGTGAAGCTCTCGCCGGCGGCCAGCGGCGCCTTCGCCAACGTCACCAAGAACGCCGACCTGTCCGACGACATGCTGGCCTGGAAGGCCCGCGCCGCCCTGCGCACCGGCAACTGGAAGGAAGTGCGCGCCGCCATCGCCGGCATGGCCGAATCGACCCAGGAAGACCCGACCTGGGTGTACTGGAAGGCGCGCGCCCTGCACGCGCAGGGTGGCGACGAGCGCCGGGCCGAGGCGCGCACGCTGTTCGAGAGCATCGCCGGCACGCGCGGCTTCTACGAGCTGCTGGCGCTCGAGGAGCTGGGCCAGCGCGCCAGCGCGCCCACCCGCCCCGCGCCGCTCACGCCCGAGGAGAAGGCGGCGGCACGCAGCAACCCCGCGCTCGCCCGCGCGCTCTACGCCATCGAGATCGGCCTGCGCTCCGAGGGCGTGCGCGAGTGGAACTACGCGACCAACCTGCACGACAAGGGCGGCATGGGCGACCGCGAGCTGCTGGCCGCCGCCGACGTTGCCTGCCAGCGCGAGATCTGGGACCGTTGCATCAACACCAGCGAACGCACCAAGGGCATGATCGACGTCGAGCAGCGCTTCCCCATGCCCTTCCGCGAGACGGTGGTTGCCAAGAGCGAGGAGATCGGCCTCGACCCCGCTTACGTCTACGGCCTGATCCGCCAGGAAAGCCGCTTCATCATGGACGCGCGCTCCGGCGTCGGCGCCTCGGGCCTGATGCAGGTGATGCCTGCCACCGCGCGCTGGACCGCGCGCAAGATCGGCCTGTCGGGCTTCACGCCCGGGCAGATCAACGACCGCGACACCAACATCACCATCGGCACCAACTACCTCAAGCTGGCGCTCGACGACTTCGACGGCTCCATGGCCCTGGCCGCGGCGGCCTACAACGCCGGCCCGGGCCGGCCGCGCAACTGGCGCAACGGCCCCGTGATGGAGGCCGCGATCTGGGCCGAGAACGTGCCCTTTAACGAGACCCGCGACTACGTCAAGAAGGTGCTGGCCAACACCACCAACTATGCGGCCCTGATCAGCGGCCGGCCGCAGTCGCTCAAGGACCGCCTCGGCACCGTGGGCCCGCGCGACGCCGCCGAGCCGGAGCCCAACAAGGATCTGCCCTGATGTGGTGGGACCAGGTCGCCGCCACGTTCGCCTCCGAATTCTCGGATGTGGACGACGTCGCCCAGGTCACCCGCATCCTCATTCGCCTGGTGCTGGCCTCGGTGCTGGGCTTCGCGCTGGGCTTCGAGCGCGAGCAGCAGGGCAAGGCAGCCGGCGTGCGCACGCACATGCTGGTGGCCGTGGGCTCCGCCCTCTTCGTGCTCGTTCCGCAGCAGGCCGGCATCGAGCCGGCCGACATGAGCCGCGTGATCCAGGGCCTGGTGGCGGGCGTCGGCTTCCTCTGCGCCGGCACCATCCTCAAGCAGGGCCGCGACGAGCAGCACGTGCAGGGTCTCACCACCGCAGCCGGCCTGTGGATGACGGCCGCCATCGGCATGGCCTGCGGCCTGGGCCGCGAGCTGACGGCGGTGCTCAGTGCGCTTCTGGCGCTGGCCGTGCTCTCGCTGGTGCCGCATGTGGTGAAGGCCATCGAGCGCGTCGTCGGTCCGCCGTCGGGCGGCAACGGCAAGCGCGTGATCGTGCCGCCCGGCAGCGACGACGACACGACCCAGCGCTGAGCATCAATCCCGCGCGCCTTCGGCATCAATCGCGCGGCGGCCGGGCGCTAGCATCGCAGGCTTTCCCTTCAAGAACCCCCGGAGGTCGCGATGCTCAAGCTCTATATCGGCAACAAGAATTACTCGTCCTGGTCGATGCGCCCCTGGGTGCTCATGAAGCAGGCCGGCATCGCCTTCGAGGAGGTGATGGTGCCCTTCGATACCTTCGATGCCGACTCGCACTTCAAGAAGACCATCGAGGCCCTCAACCCGGCCGGCCGGGTGCCCGTGCTGGTCGACGGCGAGATCGTCATCTACGACACGCTGGCGATCTGCGAATACCTCGCCGAGACCCACCCCGACAAGAAGCTCTGGCCGCGCGACAAGGCCCTGCGAGCCCACGCGCGCAGCGTCTGCGCCGAGATGCACGCGGGCTTCGGCGCGCTGCGCACCCACTGCGGCATGAACATCGAGGCCGACCTGCGCGTGCAGGGCAAGATCGTCCTGCGCGACCAGCCGCAGGTTCGCGCCGACCTCGCGCGCATCGTGCAGATGTGGAGCGGCCTGCTGGAGGCCCACGGCGGGCCGATGCTCTTCGGCGAATTCAGCATCGCGGATGCCTACTTCGCCCCGGTCGGCGTGCGCATCAAGACCTTCGGCCTGCCGGTGCCCGCCGAAATCGCGGCCTACATCGAGTGCGTGCAGCAGTTGCCCGGCGTCAAGGCCTGGATCGACGAGGCACTGGTCGAGAAGCGCTTCGTGGTCATGGACGAACCGTACCGCATCGAAGGCTGAGACCGCGCCCCTGCATGACGCCCAGCACCTAAACTGCGGCGCATGCAAACCTACCTCGTCGGCGGCGCCATTCGCGATGCCCTGCTGGGCCGGCCCGGCAGCGACCGAGACTGGGTCGTAGTCGGCGCCACGCCCGAAGAGATGGCCGCGCAGGGCTATCTGCCGGTGGGCCGCGACTTCCCCGTCTTCCTGCACCCCGTGACGCGCGAGGAATACGCGCTGGCGCGTACCGAGCGCAAGAGCGCGCCCGGCTACCGCGGCTTCGTCCTCCATGCCTCGCCGGAAGTCACGCTGGAGCAGGACCTCGCGCGGCGCGACCTCACGGTCAATGCCATTGCGCTGCCCGCCGACCGGGCCGAACCCACGCCCGACCTCGGCCACCTGGTCGATCCCTTCCACGGCCGGCAAGACCTGCAGCACAAGGTGCTGCGCCACGTGACCGATGCCTTCCGCGAGGACCCGGTGCGCATCCTGCGCGTCGCGCGCTTCGCCGCCCGCTTCGCCGACTTCAGCATCGCGCCCGAAACCCTGGCGCTGATGCGCGAGATGGTCGCCGCCGGCGAGGCCGACGCGCTGGTGCCCGAGCGCGTCTGGCAGGAACTCGCGCGCGGCCTGATGGAAGCCAGGCCCTCGCGCATGTTCGAGCTGCTGCGCGAATGCGGTGCGCTCGCCGTGCTGCTGCCCGAGGTGGACCGCCTCTGGGGCATTCCCCAGCCCGAGGCCCATCATCCCGAGGTCGATACCGGCCGGCACCTGATGCTGGTGCTGGACATGGCGGCACGCCTGGATGCGCCGCTCCCGGTGCGCTTCGCCTGCCTGGTGCACGACCTCGGCAAGGGCACCACGCCCGCCGAGGTGCTGCCGCGCCACATCGGCCACGAGCAGCGCAGCGTGGACCTGCTGCGCGCGGTCTGCGAGCGCTGGCGCGTGCCGGTGGAGCTGCGCGAGCTGGCCGAGGTGGTGGCGCGCGAGCACGGCAACATCCACCGCAGCGCCGGACTCGGCGCGCAGGCGCTGGTGCGGCTGCTCGAACGCTGCGACGCCTTTCGCAAGCCGGGGCGCTTCGAGCAGGCGCTGCTGGCCTGCGAATGCGATGCTAGGGGACGGCTGGGGATGGACGAGCGGCCCTATCCGGAACGCGAGCGGCTGCTGGCGGCACTGGCGGCGGCGCAGTCGGTGCAGACCGAAGCGATCGCCCGTGAAGCGCAGCAGGCCGGCGCCACGGGGCCCCGGATCGGCGAGGCGATCGCGCGTGCGAGGGTGGCAGCGGTCGCCGCCATGCAGCCGCCGTCCGTCGGCATAGAGACAAAAACCGATTGACGGATTTGGCCGACGTGCTCGGCCGCCCGAGTCTGCTATGGTTTTCCCCATGCAGACGCCTCCACGCCTCACGCACGACGCTGCGCTCTTCCTCGACTTCGACGGCACGCTGGTAGCGATCGCCGAAACTCCCGAGGCGATCGAGGTGCCCAGCGCACTGGTCCCACTGCTCAGCGACCTGCGCGACCTGCTGGGCGGCGCGCTGGCAGTGGTGTCGGGCCGGCAGATCGACGTGCTCGACCGCTTCCTTGCCCCCCTGCGCCTGCCGGCCGCCGGCGAGCACGGCGTGCAGCGCCGCAGTGCGGAAGGGGAGATGCAAGAATCACGACCGCCCGATCTCACAGACGTGCTGGACACGGCCAACGAGCTGGCCCGTGTCTACGAGGGCCTGCTGGTGGAGCGCAAGCACGCGGCCATCGCCCTGCACTACCGGCTCGCGCCCCAATTGGAGGCCGTGTGCCGCGACGCGCTGCTGCGCACCATCACGGACCAGCCGCAGTTGGAGCTGATGCACGGCAAGTTCGTGTTCGAGGTCAAGCCGGCCGGCATCAACAAGGGAATCGCGATCGACGCCTTCATGCGGGAGGCGCCCTTCGTCGGCCGCACGCCGGTCTTCGCCGGCGACGACACCACCGACGAAAGCGGCTTTGCGGTGGTGCAGCCGCGCGGCGGCGTGGCGATCAAGGTCGGATCGGGCCCCAGCCTGGCGCTGCACCGGCTGGATTCCCCGCTCGCCGTGTTCGAATGGCTGGTCGAGGCACGCAAACTGCTGGCCGAATCGCCATCCGATCCCAAAGGAAAACCCGCATGACGAAAAACCCCCGAGAGGTGACGACGACGGAGGATGAACTGAAGCAGAAGGAAAACCGGGCCGGCGACTCGATCGCCGGCGCCGCGAGCGCCAGCGACAAGCCCGCTGCCCACCCGGAAGCCGTCACCCAGCCGGCCGCGCGCGGCGGCTTCGGCCCGCCGGCCGAGCCCTCGCTCAACGTCGGCGTGATCGGCAACTGCTCCTTCAGCGCGCTGATCGACGCGCGCGGCCGCGTGGTCTGGTGCTGCCTGCCGCGCTTCGACGGCGAGCCGGTGTTCAATGCCCTGCTCCACACGGGCGAGGACGCGAGCGCCTGGGCCATCGAGATCGAGGACTTCGCCTCCAGCAAGCAGTGGTACGAGCCGAACACCGCGGTGCTGCGCACCCAGCTCTTCGACAGCGCAGGCCAGGGCCTGGAAATCACCGACTTCGCGCCGCGCTTCCACAGCCGTTCGCGCTACTTCCGGCCGCTCACCATCGTGCGCCGGGTGAAGCCGATCCAGGGCACGCCACGCATCCGCGTCTCGCTGGCGCCGCGCTTCCAGTGGGGCAGCACGCCGCCGCAGATCACGCGCGGCAGCAACCACATCCGCTACGTGGGCCCGGACTTCGCGCTGCGCCTCAACATGGACGCCCCGGTCTCGCACGTGCTCTCGAAGCAGCCCTTCGTGCTGTCGCGCGAGCACAACTTCGTGCTCGGCGCCGACGAGACGCTGATGGACGGCATCGCCGACACGGCGCGCCATTTCGAGCAGGAGACCATCGCCTACTGGCGCACCTGGAGCAAGCGGCTCGCAATTCCCTTCGAGTGGCAGGACGCGGTGATCCGCGCGGCCATCACTCTCAAGCTGTCCCTGTACGAGGACACGGGCGCCATCGTGGCCGCCATGACCACCAGCATCCCCGAAGCGCCGGGCAGCGAGCGCAACTGGGACTACCGCTTCTGCTGGCTGCGCGATGCCTTCTTCGTGGTGCGGGCGCTCAACAGCCTGTCCGAGGTCGGCACCATGGAGGACTACCTGCGCTGGCTGGCCAACGTGGTGATCGGCTCGCACGGCCAGCACATCCAGCCGCTCTACGGCATCGGCCTGGAGCGCGAGCTGCCCGAGTCCTTCGTCGAGGGGCTGAGCGGCTACCGCGGCATGGGCCCGGTGCGGGTGGGCAACCAGGCGCAGGAGCATTTCCAGCACGACGTCTACGGCAACATCGTGCTGGGCGCCTCGCAGGCCTTCCACGACCACCGGCTGCTCAGCCGCGGCGGCGTGGCCGAGTTCCCGCACCTGGAGGCGGTGGGCGAGCAGGCCATCCGCGTCTACGGCACGCCCGACGCCGGCATGTGGGAGCTGCGCACGCGCGCCCGCGTGCACACCAGCTCGGCGCTGATGAGCTGGGCCGCCTGCGACCGGCTCGCCAAGGTGGCGCGCACGCTGGGGCTGCCGGAGCGCGCGGCCTACTGGCACGACCATTCCTCGCGCATGCGCGAGGAGATCCTCGCCAAGTCCTGGTGCGAGGAGCGCCAGGCCTTTGCCGAGAGCTTCGGCGGGCACGAGCTCGACGCCAGCATCCTGCTGATGACCGAAGTCGGCCTGATCGACGCGCGCGACCCGCGCTTCATCTCCACCGTCGAGGCCATGGAGAAGTCGCTGTGCGACGGCCCCTACATGCGTCGCTACGAGGCGGCCGACGACTTCGGCAAGCCCGAGACCGCCTTCAACATCTGCACCTTCTGGCGCATCGACGCGCTGGCCAAGATCGGCCGCAAGGCCGAGGCGCGCCAGATCTTCGAAACCATGCTGGCCGCGCGCAACCCGCTGGGCCTGCTGTCGGAGGACACCCATCCGGTCACGGGCGAGATGTGGGGCAACTTCCCGCAGACCTATTCGATGGTGGGGATCATCAACGCGGCGGTGCGTCTGTCGGCGCCGTGGGACTCGTGCATCTGAGCGCGAGAAGAACAAGGAGCTCATGAGTCGTCTCGTCGTCATTTCCAATCGCGTCGCCGACCCCCGCAAGCCGGCCGCCGGCGGCCTGGCCGTCGCCCTGGGCGAGAGCCTGCAGCAGACCGGCGGCCTGTGGTTCGGGTGGAGCGGCAACATCGTCGAGGACGGCCCCACCGGCGAAGGCGAGCTGCGCATCCAGCCGGCCGGCAAGGTCACGCTCGCCACCATCGACCTGAGCCGCGAGGACCACGACAGCTACTACCTGGGCTACAGCAACGACGTGCTGTGGCCGGTGTTCCACGACCGGCTGGACCTGGCGAACTTCGATGCCGGCTTCATCGGCGGCTACCGGCGCGTGAACCAGCTGTTCGCGCGCAAGCTGCTGCCGCTCCTGAAGCCGGACGACATCATCTGGATCCACGACTACCACCTGATCCCGCTGGCGGCCGAGCTGCGCGGCATGGGTTGCCGCCAGCGCATCGGCTTCTTCCTGCACATCCCGCTGCCGCCGCACATCATCATGGCGGCGATCCCGCAGCACGAGTGGCTGATGCGCTCCCTGTTCGCCTACGACCTGATCGGCTTCCAGGCCCGGCAGGACGTGCAGCACTTCGAGCAGTACGTGCGCAACGAGGCCAACGGCGAGTTCGTGGGACGCGACCTGTACCGCGCCTACGGCCAGACGGTGCGCTGCAGCGCCTTCCCGATCGGCATCGACGTCGACGAGTTCGCGGCGCTCACCCACGCCAAGGAATCGCGCGACATGTTCGAGACCATGCGGCGCGAATACTCCAGCCGGCGCCTGCTGCTGGGCATCGACCGGCTGGACTATTCCAAGGGCATCCCGAACCGGGTGCGCTCCTTCCGCGAACTGCTGGCCAACTACCCCGAGAACCGCCGCAGCGCGACGCTGATCCAGATCGCCTCGCCCACCCGCGAGACGGTGGATGCCTACGCCGACATCCGGCGCGAGCTCGAGTCGCTGTGCGGCGCCATCAACGGCGACTACGGCGAGCTCGACTGGATGCCGGTGCGCTACATCCACCGCATGGTGGCGCGCAAGCGCGTGCCGGGCCTGTGCCGCGCGGCAGCGGTCGGGCTGGTGACGCCCCTGCGCGACGGCATGAACCTGGTGGCCAAGGAATACATCGCAGCCCAGGACCCGGCCGATCCGGGCGTGCTGGTGCTGTCGCGTTTTGCCGGCGCGGCCGAGCAGCTGAAGGAAGCCCTGCTGGTCAACCCCTACGACACCCACGGCACCGCCGAAACGGTGCAGCAGGCGCTGCAGATGCCGCTGGAGGAGCGGCGCGAGCGCCACCAGATGCTGCTGTCGCACATCCGCGCGCAGGATGTGCACTGGTGGCGGCGCACCTTCCTCGATGCGCTGCGCGAGGCGGAGAGCGTGCGTTAGGCGAGCAGCAGGCGCAACAGCCGCGCCACGGGCGAAGGGCGTAGCGCCGTGACCGGCGCCGGCTGCGGCAGGCCACGGATCTGCGCCGGCGTGAGCGCCTCGACCTCGACCCAGCCGCCGCGCTCGGCGACATAGGCCTCGCCCTCCTCGTAGTCGTTCTTCACGGTGAACGCGGTCTCACCGAACCATGACGGCGGCGAGACCACGCGCACGCTTCCTTCCAGCACCATCAGAGCCGCACCGGCATCGAGGGCGAGGCGCAGCGACTGGCCGGGCTGGAGCCGGGTGGGGGAAGAAAAATCGGTGGATCTCATGGCGGACCTCGGTGTTGAGTGGGTGCTGAAATCGTAGGCAGCGAGCCGCCCGCAAAACAGACACAGCCAGGGTTGTTTGAAGCAGAACAGCCCACCCCGCGCGGCGTCTGTTATGGTGGTTTTCGCCGCCATCTGCATCTGTTGCGGCCCCCCGTCCTTCCCGGAGGATCGCCCCATGGACTCCACCCCGCTCTACCGCCAGCTGGCCGCGCACTACCTCGACGCGATCCGCGCCGGCTCGCTCAAGCCGGGCGACAAGCTGCCCTCGCTGCGCCACCTGATGCGGCAGCACGGCATCAGCCTGTCGACCGCGCTGCAGCTGTGCCGCTCGATGGAAAGCGAAGGCTGGGTCGAGGCGCGCGAGCGCTCGGGCTACTTCGTGCGCCGGCCGCGGCGCCTCTCGATGGCGCCCATGGACGAGCCCGCGGCCGACCGGGCGCCCGACCCGGCGCAGTACGTGGGCATCCACGCCAAGGTGTCGGACTTCGTGGCGCGCCGCCGGCAGGTGTCCGACAAGCTCGACCTCTCCATCGCACGCGGCGCGCCGGAGCTCTACCCCGCCGAGGCGCTGCGCAACGCCATGACGCGCGCGCTGCGCCAGCGCCCCGAGATGCTGGCGGTGGCTGCGCCGCTCAAGGGCCGTCTCCAGTTTCGCGAGGTGCTCGCGCAGCGCAGTCTGCGCGTGGGCATGACGCTCTCGCCGGAGGACATCCTGGTGACCAACGGCTGCATCGAGGCGCTGAACCTCGCGCTGCGCGCGGTCGCGCAGCCGGGCGACACGGTGGCGGTGGAGTCCCCCACTTTCTATGGCCTGCTGCAGGTGCTCGAGAGCCTGGGGCTGCAGGCGCTGGAGATCCCGACGAGCCCGCAGACCGGCCTCTCGATCGAGGCCCTGGACCTCGCCATCCGCACCTACGACAACATCAAGGCGGTGGTGGTGGTGCCGCATCTGCAGAACCCGCTGGGCAGCGTGATGCCCGACACCCACAAGGTGCGGCTCGCGCAGCTGTGCGAGCAGCACGCGATCCCGCTGATCGAGGACGACACCTACAGCGAGCTGATCGACGCGCCGATGCCGCCACGCGCGCTCAAGTCCTTCGACGCATCGGGCAACGTGATCCACTGCGCCTCGCTGCACAAGATCCTCGCGCCCGGCCTGCGGCTGGGCTGGATGACGGCCGGGCGCTGGCAGGCGCGAGTGGAGATGCTCAAATTCGCGCAGACCCGCAACAACGAGGCGCTCTCGCAGGCCGCGGCCGGCGAGTTCATGGCCACCGGCGGCTACGAGCGCCACCTGCGGCACCTGCGCCAATGCTTGAAGACGCAGCGCGAGCAGACCGCCGATGCGATCGCCGGCTTCTTTCCGCCGGGCACGCGCATCAACCTGCCGCCCGGCGGACTGCAGCTGTGGGTCGAGCTGCCCGAACGGCTGTCCTCGTGGCGGGTCTTCGAGACGGCCCTAGCCGAGCGCATCGTGGTGGCGCCCGGCACGCTGTTCTCGAACTCTTCGCGCTTCGACCACTACCTGCGCATCAACTGCGGCTGGCCCTATGGCGAGGCGGTGGACGGGGCGTTGCGGCGGCTGGGCGCCATCGCCACCGATCTTTGCCGCGCAGGCGCTGCTAGTGCAGCGAGGGCGCCAGTGTCTGCGCCAGCCAGTCCAGCACGGCCTGCACCCGCTTGGACAGGTTCCGCCGGTGCGGATAAAGCAGCGTCACCGGCATCGGCTCACCCGTCGCCTGCGGCATGACCTCCTCCAGCAGCCCCTGCTCGATCAGCGGCTGCAGGCCCAGCACCGGCGCCTGGATCAGGCCCAGGCCCGCGAGGCAGGCGGCTTCGTAGGCCTCCGAGCTGTTCACCGTGATCTGCCCACCCATGGGCTGGAAGCGGTAGCGCTCGCCGTCGTGGTACTCCCACCCCGGCGGCTGGCCGCCGAGCGTGGGCGAGTAGTGAACCAGCCGATGCCCCGCCAGGTCCTCCAGCGTCCGCGGAATGCCCTGCGCGCGCAGGTAGCCGGGGCTCGCGCAGTTGATCAGCCGCAGCCGCCCCAGCGGACGCGCCACCAGGCCCGACTCGCGCAGCGCGCCGATGCGCAGCACGCAATCGAAGCCCTCGTGCACCGGATCCACCAGCCGGTCGGTGGTGCTGATCTCCAGCGCCAGCTGCGGATGGACGGCGAAGAACTCGGGCAGGCGCGGGATCACGATGCTGCGCGCGATGCCCACCGGCAGGTCGACGCGCAGCCGCCCGCGCAGGGCGCTGGGCGCCTGCTGGAACATGGACTGCAACTCCTCCGCGTCCGCCAGCAGTTCCTTGCAGCGCTCCAGGAACTGCTCGCCGTCCTGCGTCAGGCGCACGCTGCGGGTGGTCCGGTGCAGCAGCCGGGTGCCGAGTTGCGCCTCCAGCTGCTGCACGGCGGTGGAGACGCGCGCCTTGGGATGGCCGAGCTGGTCGGCGGCGCGGGTGAAGCTGGCCAGTTCGGCCACTTTGACAAAGATGCGAAGCGTGTCGAGGTCCATCGGTGAAGGGCGCTTGATTGTTCTCCTCACCTGAACAGTCATCTCTTTTTCAGGCAGTTTATCGGCTCATTGTTCTTCCCTAAAGTCCACTCCACCGACCCACTCTCTTTCAAAGGAAGCGACATGAACACCAGCACCACCCCCATCGCCTTGATCACCGGCGGCAGCCGCGGCCTGGGCAAGAACACCGCGCTGAAGCTGGCCGAGCGCGGCGTCGACATCATCCTGACTTACCGCAGCGGCGCCGAAGAGGCCCAGCAGGTCGTCCAGCAGATCGAGGCGTTGGGCCGCCGCGCCGTGGCGCTGCCCCTCGACGTCGCCGACAGCCGAGGCTTCGCGGACTTCGCCGCACAGGTGAAGGCCGCACTGGCGCAGCACTGGCAGCGCGAGCGCTTCGACTACCTGGTCAACAACGCCGGCATCGGCCTGCGCGCGAGCTTCGAGGAGACCAGCGAGGAACAGTTCGACCAGCTGATGAACATCCAGCTCAAGGGGCCCTTCTTCCTCACGCAAAAGCTGCTGCCGCTGATCGCCGACGGCGGGCGCATCCTCAACGTATCGACCGGCCTCGCGCGCTTCGCGCTCCCGGGCTATGCCGCCTACGCGGCGATGAAGGGCGGCATCGAGGTGCTGACGCGCTACCAGGCCAAGGAGCTGGGCGCGCGCGGCATCGCGGTGAACGTGGTGGCGCCGGGCGCGATCGAGACCGACTTCGGCGGCGGGCTGACGCGCGACAACGCGCAGGTCAACAGCTTTGTCGCCTCCCAGACGGCGCTGGGCCGAGCGGGGCTGCCGGACGACATCGGCGGGGCGATCTCTTCGCTGCTGCAGCCTGAGAACCGCTGGATCACCGGGCAGCGCATCGAGGTCTCGGGCGGGATGTTCCTTTAATCGAGCAGCGCAAGCGCAGCGAAGTCGCCGACCTTGTCGCCCAAGCCCGCAGGCACCAACACCGCGCCGCCTGTCAGCGGCACGAGCTTGCCGTCGATCTCGGCCTGCAGGCGCGGCAGCAGGAAATCGCGGTTGTGCCAGAAGACGCTGCCGCCCAGGCTGATGCGCTCGAGGTCGAGCGTGGCGATCAGGTTGAAGAGCATGCGGCCCATCACCCGGCACGCTGCCTCGGTGGTGGCCAGCGCCTTCGGCTCGCCGGCCGCGGCGGCGGCGAACAGTTCCGGCGGCGGACGGCCGAAGCGGCGGGCGATCGCGTTGCCCGCGGCCAGGGCCTCGACATCGCCGACGTTGCCGCAGCCGCACAGCGCATGGCTGTCGTCGTCGGATACGAAGCTGTGGCCCGCATGGCCCGCATTGCCGTTCTTGCCGTGCAGGATGCGGCCGTCGACGCACAGGCCGACCCCGACGCCGGTGCTCCAGGTGACATAGGCGCAGTGGTCCGTGCCCTGCAGCGCGCCCCAGGTGCGCTCGGCCTCGAGGGCGGCGACGGCGTCGTTCTCGACCCGGACATGGCGGAAGCGCTGTTTGAGCGGCGCCTCGACGGTGGCCGTCATCCAGTCGTTGGGCAGGCCGCGCGCCGGGCCCGCGATGCCGCCGCAGATGTTGGGCGTGGCCAGCTCGACCAGCCCGTCGCGCAGCACGAAAGGGCCGGCCGAGGAGACGCCGACGCGCTCGACCGAGGCGGGAGCGATGCCCTGCTCGGCGCAGATCTCGTCGACGAGCCGCAGGATCTGCTGCGCCACTGCGTCGTTGTTGCCGGTCTTGGCGGTGGGTTCGGTGCGGCGGCCGATCAGGGGCGAGGCGCTGTCGGCCGACAGGCTCACGGCCACCTTGGTGCCGCCGATATCGACACAGGCTCTCATGGGGTCAGATCCATCGTGCAATCAGGGCCGCGATCAGGCTGAGCACGACGGTGCTTCCGATCGGCAGCTGCCATTCGCGCCCGAAGGCACGAAACTCAAAGTCGCCGGGCAGGCGCCCGAAGCCGAAGCGCCGCAGCCATTGCGTCAGGCCGCTCATCAGGAGCAGCGCGAGCACGACGACGATCAGCCAGCGAATCATGCGGACAGTCTAGCGCCCGGACCCGCAAGGTGTCGCAAAACTGCAAGACCCGAAGGGCCCCTGCGCGGAACATCGATCACTCGACCCGACGCAAGGAGATGAGCATGTTCGACGAGGCGCTTCGCGCCGGCCTGGCCGGCCTGCTGCTGGTGCTGGCTGCTGCCGGCATCGCCGCCTGCGACATGCGGGCCACCATCCGCTCGGCCGCCCTCGCGGCCGAGGCGTGGAGCGACAGCGGCAAGGTGCTCGCCTGGCCGCTTCCACGCGAGCCGCTGGATCGGCAGGCGGCCACGCCGGTCGAAAGAAGCGCAGGCACGCCGCGCGCCGGGGCCCTTTGAGCCCCGTGCGGCGCTCAGCCTCTCAGGCCGCCAGCCGCAGGGCTTCGGCCTCGCCGGCCGCCGGCAGCATGATCATTCGCTGCGCAAAGACCGAACGCAGGGCAGACGCAGGACCGCCGCCCTCGCGCAGCTGGCGCGGCGTGACGCCGGCGGTCTCGGAGAAGGCGCGTGTCATATGGGCCTGGTCGGCATAGCCTTGCTCCGCCGCCACATGGGCCAGCGGCGTCCCCTCGGCGATCGCGCAGGCCGCGCGCTGGAAGCGCACCAGCCGCGCGTAGCCGGCCGGCGCGACGCCCAGCCAGTGACGGAAGTCGCGCTCCAGCTGGCGCCGGCTCACGCGATGCTGGCCGGCCAGTTCGTCGACCGAGAGCTCCGGCGCCTCGAGGAGCGACATCGCCGCCGCCGCCACGCGCTCGGCCTGCCAGCCCAGCGGGCGGCGCTCGCCGATGCGGGTCTCGAGCCAGCGCCCGAAGACCGCGCAGCGCTCGGGCCCGGACGGGGCATCGACCAGCGCGCCGTGCAGCATCGCCTCCTGCCATGCCGGCACGATCTCGCGCAGCGGCAGGCGCTCGTTGCACAGGCGGTCCCAGGGCCGGCCGAAGGCGCGCAGCAGGCCCAGCGGCGTCAGCATGGCGATCGCCAGTTGTCCGCGGCCCTGCGTCTGGAAGTTCACGGCCTGCGTGCGCAGGGCCGAGACCATCACGCGCAACGCGCCGCCGTCGCCGGCGCTGCGGCAGTCCAGCCGCTCGTCGCAGTAGGCCGTGACCATGAAGAGCTCATGCGGCAGCCCCCGGTGTACGCCACCCCCGCGGGCCTCGACGTCGACCAGGCCCAGCGAGGCCACATGCCGTGTCGGCAGGGCGGCGGCGGCGCAGGCATGCGCCACATGGAAGCGCTTGGCGGGCGCGGCGTGGATCGCGTAGACGGACATCGAAGCCTCCCACGAAAAACATGAAGGGGAGCTTCCATTGTTCGGTGCGCGGCGCCAGCCGTCCCGGGGCCTTTGTCCCGTCCGGACCGCCTGCGGCGCCATGGGGGCTGTGGGGACCGGGACCTGTGTCCCGGGCGAGCTTAAGGATCGCCTAAGCATCGGTGTCGATAGTGAAGCGATGAGCGCGATCCGCGAATTCGTCCACCAGGTCCACGAGGGCGCCGTGCCCGATGCGACGCGGCGCCGGCTGCTGCGCACGGCCACCGGCGTCGTCGGCGGTGCCGGCCTGCTGGCAGCGGCCTATCCCTTCGTCGCCAGCCTGGAGCCCTCCGAACGTGCCAGGGCGTTCGGCGGGCCGGTGCAGGTCGACCTCGCCACGCTGACGGTGGGCGAACTGCGCACCGTGGAATGGCGCGGCAAGCCGGTCTGGCTGATGCGCCGCAGCGACGAGATGGTGCGGGCACTCCGCTGGCCCGACCCGGAGCTGGCGGACCCGCAGTCCAAACGGTCCGAGCAACCGGCGTCGTGCGCCAATCCCACCCGCTCGGAACGGGCGGATCTCTTCGTCGCGATCGGCATCTGCACGCACCTGGGCTGCATGCCGACACTGCGGCTGGACGACGCCGCATTGAACGCGGAGCTTCACGCGCCCGGCGGGTTCGTGTGCCCTTGCCACGGCTCGCGCTACGACCTGGCGGGCCGGGTCGTGAAGAACGTGCCGGCCCCCACCAACCTGGAGATTCCGGACTATGCGTTCACGGGCGCGTCGACGCTGCGGATCGGCTGAGCCGCGCGATCGGCTCGCTACGGATTGAGGATCGCCAGCGCCTCTTGGTGCAACGCAGGCGTGGCCGCGGCGATCACGCGCCCGTCGGAGCCCAGCCCCAGCGGCCGGCCCGCCCAGTCGGTGATGACGCCGCCCGCGGCCTCGATCAGGCCGGCGGGGCCCAGGTAGTCGTAAGGCTGCAGGCCGGTCTCCACCACCAGGTCGACGGTGCCGCCGGCCAGCTGGGCGTAGCTGTAGCAGTCGCCGCCGAAACGGCGCATGGCGCAGCGCCGGCTCAGCCGGTCGAAGGCCTGCCAGTCGGCGGCGCCGAAGATGTCGGGCGAGGTGGTGAAGATGCGCGCCGCCTCGACGGCACTGCAGGCGCTCACGCGCACCGCCTGGCCGTTGCGCTGCGCGCCCAGGCCGGGCTGGCCGACCCAGCGCTCGTCCAGCACCGGCATGTCGACCATGCCCAGTTCGACGCGGCCGCCGCGCACCAGCCCGATCAACGTGCCCCACAGCGGTGAACCGGTGATGAAGCTGCGCGTGCCGTCGATCGGGTCCAACACCCAGACGCTGGCGGCGTCCAGGCGCTCCAGGCCGTGCTCCTCGCCGTAGATGCCATCGGCGGGGCGTTCCCGGCCGAGGATCTCGCGCATGGCGGCCTCGGCCGCGCGGTCGGCCTGCGTGACCGGGCTTTCATCGGCCTTGGCGATCACCTCCAGCGGCGTGCGGAACAGGCGCAGCGAATGGGAGGCAGCGGCATCGGCAAGGGCGTTGGCGATGCGCAGGTTGTCTTGGGGTGTGGCGGGGGAGCTCATGGCGCGCGAACGGAAAAGAAGATCAGATTAAACCTGACGCCAGGGCGCCCCGGCGCCCCACGCAGCGCGCCACCGGTCCCCGATTAGGATGACCAGTTCCCGGAGCCCATGCCATGAACCTGATTCGATTCCTGCAACGCCTGCTGGCCACGACGGCCGTCGCACTCTGCGTGGCCGGCCTGGCGTACGCCACGCCGTCGCCCTCCGAGCAGAAGGTCATCGAGACGCTGATCGAGCGCGTCGCCGACCACAAGTCGATGAAGTTCATGCGCAACGGCGAAGAGCATGACGCGGCGGAAGCCGCACGCCACTTGCGCGCCAAGTACGACCACTTCAAGGACAAGATCGTGACCGCGGAGGACTTCATCCGGCTCTGCGGCACGCGCTCGGAAGTGACGAAGGTCCCCTACAAGGTCCGCACCGCGAACAAGGGCACGCGCAACTCCGCCGACTTCCTGCACGAGGAGCTTCGCCAGGTGAGGCGACAGGCCAAGGTCTGATCAGAACGGCGCATCACCCTCGACAGTGGTGCGGTGGAGCTTGCGCCGCAGGTGGTCGGGCGTGCCCGCCGCGAGGTGCATCAGCGAACGGTTGTCCCAGAACACCAGGTCGTGCGGCGCCCAGCGGTGGCGGTACACGTACTCGGGCTTGACGCTGTGCGCGAACAGCTCGGCCAGCAGCGCATCGCCCTCCTCCTGCGGCAGGCCGACGATGCGGGTCGTGAAGTGCTCGCTGACGAAAAGCGCCTTGCGGCCGGTCTCCGGATGGATGCGCACCACCGGCTGCACGGCCGGCGCGACCTGGTCGATCTGCGCCTGCGACAGCTTGGGGCGCCAGGGGTTCTTCGCGCGCAGTTCCTCGTACTTCGCGAGGTAGCTGTGCTCGGCCTTCAGCGGCACGATGCGCTGCTGCAGCGCGGGCGCAAGGCCTTCCCAGGCCAGGTGCTGGTCTGCGAACAGCGTGTCGCCGCCCTCGCTGGGCAGCTCCTGTGCATGCAGCAGCGAGCCCAGGCTGGGCTTGGGCTTGTACGACAGATCGGAGTGCCAGTAGGCGCCGGCATCGCCCAGGCCCAGCGGCTCGCCGTCGGGCTTCTTGATGTTGGAGACGATCAGGATCTCCGGATGGCCCGCCAGATGGAACTGGTGCAGCACATGGATCTCGAGCGGGCCGAAGCGGCGGCTGAAGGCGATGTGCGCTTCAGGCGTGACGCGCTGGTCGCGGAAGACCAGCACATGGTGGTCCAGGTGCGCGCGGTGGAGGCGCGCGAAGTCGACGGCGTTGATGGGCTTGCCGATGTCCAGGCCGAGCACCTCGGCGCCGACCGGTGCGTCGAAGCGGCGGATCTCGAAGTCCTGGGGTGGCGTGGTGTCAGGCGAGGCAGTCATTCGAACGATTCATCGAGGAGCCGACCACTGTAGGAGCATGGCCGGCGATTGCCAAGAAACCGTTCGTTGCTAGCTTATGGCTCGCTGCATCACAGCGTGTGGCTGCGGTCGCCCTCGGCGAAACCCAGGGCCTCCCAGCCCTCGCCGACCGCGAAGCCGATCACCTTGAACAACTCGCCCATCTCGTGCTCGTGGATCAGCCGCGCGGCGAGCGTGCGCTCGGCCAGCGATGCCGATTCCATCATCGGCAGGATGCCGGCATTGAGCAGGAACCTCGCCTGGCTGGTGTAGCCGAGCACCGCCAGGCCGGCGTCCTGCCCGGCCAGCGCGATGCCGGTGAAATCGACATGGGCCGTGATGTCCTTGGCGCCGACATCGGCCAGCGGATCGGCGTCGGCCAGGTGGCCGCGGTGGCACATCACGGTGCCCATGTGGCGCTGGGGGTGGTAGTACTCGGCCTCGGGAAAGCCGTAGTCGATGAAGAAGGCGGCGCCCTGCTGCAGGCGCTCCGCCAGGGTGGCGATGAAGGCGCGGGCCTGCGGGTGGATCTCGGTCAGGTAGTCGTGCGCGCCGGCGATCTCGAAGGGCGGGCGCAGCTCGGTCGGGCGGTCGTTCCAGCCGAAGCCCTCGCCTTGCCGCACGACGCCGCGCTCGAACCACTGCCCGCCGCGACGCGCCAGCAGCTGCACGGGCATGGCGTCGAGCACCTCGTTGCCCACCACCACGCCGCGCATGTGTGCCGGCAGCTCGGACAGCCACTCGACCTTGGCGTGCCAGGACGCGAGCGCCTGCTGCTGGCGCTCGCGCAGCGTGCCCGACAGGTCGACGATGCGGTAGCGAGCGACGCGCTCGCCCAGCGCCTCGAGCAGCTGCGCGGCCAGCGCGCCCGAGCCGGCGCCGAACTCCCAGATCTCGTCCGTGCCGGTGCGCTCCAGCGCCTCGGCCAGCTGCAGCGCCAGCGTGCGGCCGAACAGCGGCGTGAGCTCGGGCGCGGTGACGAAGTCGCTGCCCGATTCGGGCATGTGGCCGAACTTGCGGCTCGCGTTGGCGTAATAGCCCAGCCCCGGCGCGTACAAGGCCAGGGCCATGAAGCGGTCGAAGGGCAGCCAGCCGCCGTCGCGCTGCAGGGCGGCGTCGATAATCCGGGTCAGGGGGTTGGCGCGCGCGGCGCCCGGCTCCACGTTCATAAGACAGGAAATCTATCAGCATGCGCGAATCCCCCCCACGCCCCGGCGTGCTCGTGACCGGCGGCGGCCGACGGCTCGGCGCCGCGCTCTGCGAAGCCTTCGCGCGCGCAGGCTGGCCGGTGTGGTGCCAGTACCGCGCCTCGCGCGAGGAAGCCAAGGCCCTGTGCGCGCGGCTGCGCGGCGAAGGGCTGCAGGCCACGGCGGTCGAGGCGGATATCGGCAGCGCCGCGGGCCGGCGCGCACTGCTCGAGTGCATCGAGGGTCCGCTGGCCTGCATCGTCAACAACGCCTCGGCCTTCGAGCCCGACACCGGGCTGGACTTCGACGAGGAAGGCGCCCTGCGCCAGATCGGCGTGAACCTGATCGCGCCGCTGGACTTTGCGCGCCTGCTGGCGCAGCGCGCGGTGGCGGGCGACGGCATCGACCGCTGCGCGATCCACATCCTCGACCAGAAGGTCTACAACCTGAACCCCGACTATTTCTCCTACACGGTGTCCAAGCTGGCGCTGGAGCGCGCGGTGGCGCTGCAGGCGCAGTCGCTGGCGCCGGCCGTGCGCGTGTGCGGCGTGGCGCCGGGCATCCTCTACCCGAGCGGGCCTCAGGACCCGGCCAACTTCCAGCAGGCGGCGCGCGCCAACCCGATGCGCCGGCCCATCGACCCGGCCGACGTCGCGCGTGCCTGCGTCTTCCTCGCCGGCACGCCCAGCGTGACCGGCACCACCCTCAGCGTGGACAACGGCCAGCACCTGGTGCCCCTGCCGCGCGACATCATGTTCGTCGTCGACGAACTGCTGAAAGCCCCGAAGCCATGAGCCACCATGCATCCATCGACCCGCTGCTGAGCACCTGCCGGCGCCTCTTCCTGCGCGACTACGAGGTCTGGATCAACATCGGCGTGCACGAGTTCGAGAAGCGCGCCGAGCAGCGCGTCATCATCAACGTCGACCTCTACGTGCCGCTGGATGTCTCCACGCCCAAGGCCGACGAGCTCGACGAGGTGGTCGACTACGACTTCATCCGCCGCACCGTCGCCACGCGCCTGTCCAAGGGCCACATCCACTTGCAGGAAACGCTGTGCGACGACATCCTCGACCAGGTGCTGATGCATCCCAAGGTGCAGGCGGCGCGGGTGTCCACGGCCAAGCCCGATGTGTATCCCGATTGCGCGGCAGTCGGGGTCGAAGTTTTCAGGAGCAAGTGATGAGCGCTGTATGGATCGACGACGAGGCCCCTTCGTCCGCCGGCAATGGCCTGAAGATCGAGCGCGAGACCCACAAGCTCGAGAAGCGCCTGTGCCGCGAGGTCGGCCGCGCGATCTTCGACTACAACATGATCGAAGAGGGCGACAAGGTCATGGTCTGCGTCTCGGGCGGCAAGGACAGCTATGCGCTGCTCGACATCCTGCTCAAGCTGCGCGCCCGCGCGCCGGTGCACTTCGACATCGTCGCGGTCAACCTCGACCAGAAGCAGCCCGGCTTCCCCGAAGAGGTGCTGCCCACCTACCTGAAGGCGCTGGGCGTGCCCTTTCACATCGAGGAGCAGGACACCTACTCGATCGTCAAGCGCGTCATTCCGGAAGGCAAGACCACCTGCGGCCTGTGCAGCCGGCTGCGCCGCGGCATCCTCTACCGCGTGGCCGACGAGCTGGGCGCCACCAAGGTCGCGCTGGGCCACCACCGCGACGACATGCTGCAGACCTTCTTTCTCAACATGTTCTTCGCCGCCAAGCTCAAGTCCATGCCGCCCAAGCTGGTGAGCGACGACGGCCGCCACATCGTCATCCGGCCGCTGGCCTACGTGGCCGAGAAAGACCTGGTGCGCTGGGCCCAGCACCGCGCCTTCCCCATCATTCCCTGCACCCTCTGCGGCAGCCAGGAGAACCTGCAGCGAAAGCAGGTCGGCGAGATGCTGCGCGAGTGGGAGCGCAAGCACCCGGGGCGCATCGAGAACATGTTCAACGCGCTGCAGAACGTGGTGCCCTCGCACCTGCTGGACGGAACGTCGTTCGACTTCAAGGGTCTCAGGACGACCGGCGTGGCCGACGAGGAAGGCGACAAGGCCTTCGACCCGCCGGACTTCCCGCCGCCTTCGCCCCTTCGCGTCGTGCAGCTTTAGACCGGAGGCGGCGGCCCTCGACGAGGAGATTCGCATGAAACACGTCCTTGCCGTCCTCGCGCTGTGCACCGGGCTTGCCGGCTGCGCCACCCGCTGGGTGGTCGACAGCGATGTCCGCAGCTTCTCGAGCCTCGGCGCCGTGCCGGCCGGCGCCACCTACCGCTTCGAGCGCCTGCCCTCGCAGCAGGCCGGCGAGGCGCAGCAACAGCAGCTGGAGGCGATGGCCGGCGCTGCGCTCGAACGCGTGGGCCTGCGCCGCGACGACGCCAGCCCGCAGTACACGGCGCAGATCGCCGCCCGCGTGACGGCCGAGCTCTCGCCCTGGGCCGACCCCTGGTACTACCACGGCGCCTGGGGCCCGGGCTACTACCGCATGCGGCCCTGGGGCTACGGGGCCGGGGGCTGGTATGGGCGCGGCTGGCATGGCGGCGGCTGGTACGGGTCGGCCTTCCCGCCGGCCAACCCCTGGTATGCGCGCGAGGTCAGCATCGTGCTGCGCGAGCTGCCCTCCAACCGCGTGGTCTACGAAACCCACGCGCGCAACGACGGCCCCTACACCGCGAGCGGGGCGGTGCTGCCGGTGATGTTCCAGGCCGCGCTGCAGGGCTTCCCGAACCCGCCGGTGGGCGAACGCCGCGTGGACATCGAGATCCCCACCGCGAAGAACTGAGCGCCCAGGGTTTCCCCCTAGAATTTTCCCGATGGAGCTCACCCGACTCATCGCCGTGCGCCACGGCGAAACCGCCTGGAACGTCGACACCCGCATCCAGGGCCAGCTCGACATCGCGCTCAACGACACCGGCCTGTGGCAGGCCCGGCGCGTCGGGGAGGCGCTGGCGGACGAGCCCATCGCTGCCATCTATGCCAGCGACTTGGCGCGCGCCTGGCAGACCGCGCTCGAGATCGCCCGCCCGCTCGGCATCGAGGTGCAGGCCGAGCCCGGGCTGCGCGAGCGGGCCTTCGGCCACTTCGAGGGCCGCACCTTCGCCGACATCGACGCCTCGCTGCCCGATCAGGCCCGGCTGTGGCGCACACGCGACCCGCAGTTCGCGCCGGAGGGCGGTGAGTCACTGCTCACCTTCAGGGAACGGGTGACAGGCATCGCGGGAGAGCTGGCGCAGCGGCACCCGGGCGAGCTGGTGGTGCTGGTGGCGCACGGCGGCGTCATGGACGTTCTCTATCGCGCCGCCACCGGCCAGGAACTGCAGGCCCCGCGAACGTGGCACCTGGGCAACGCCGCCATCAACCGCCTTCTCTGGACCCCCCAGGGCTTCACGCTCGTTGGCTGGGGCGATACGGGACATCTCGATCAGGGCTCGCTGGACGAAGCAACGGCCTGAACTGCTACCTCGCCCCGAGGCGCCTTGAAAATAGAACTTTTCTATGAGTTCCTACCCATTTCGAGGCATTGTCAGTAGCCCGTTTGTATTCAAATTGTAAAAAGGCGTGCAGAATCGTCACCGCACGAGCTTCTGGCTGACACGCCAACCGCAACCAAATGCGTCGAGGTGTTGCAGAGCTTTCCAAACGGCATAGGCAACCGGCATGGCTTTCGTAAGGTGGCGTTACACGCGACCCGAGAGCAATATCGGCCCCCTAGCGGTTTGAATGCTTTGTGATTAACTTACCGCAGGAAACGGAACCATGTGTCGCCGAACAGACGTGGCGGCATCGATACACATACGGGGTTACGAAGGGCAAGGCCTGTTCAATGCGGAGTCAACAGTACATGGAGCAAGAACCTCTCCCCTCATCGACCGAGCTTGCCGCGCTTTCACTGGCCGACCTGTTCGCCCCCCGTTCCAGCAAGCCCGCGCAGGCCGCGGTGCAGGTTTCCAGCCTCGACATCCCGCAGGCGCTGGCCTCGCGCTGGTCAACGGAGGCCCAGCAAGGCGGCTATCTGCCCGACACGCTCTTCGCCGCGGCCTGGGTGCTGCTGCAATCCCGCTGGCTTGGCACGCCGACGGTGGAATTCCACGAGGCGCTGGGCACCGGGGCCTCGGCCCGGCTCGAACTGCACTGCGATGGAGATCACTCGGCCTGGCAATGGATCGCTCAGGTCGACCGCGCGCGCCGGGACGCCCGGCCGGCCGCGGCCTCCGCGCCCCCTTTTGCGCACTGGCTGCGCGAAGGCGCTGCCCATGACGCTGGCGCCACGGTCATGCTCCAGCTGGGCTTCCAGGCCCCGGCCTCGCTGCGCCTGACCGGTGCCGCCGCGCTGATGGACAGCGCGATCGAGATCAGCCTGCTGCTGGCGTTGGCCGATGCCGCCACCGACCTGCTCGACCACCCCGAGGCCCGCCTGCGCGAGATCCGCACCCTGCCGGCGGCCGACCGCCAGCGGCAGCTCGATGAATGGAACGCCGCGCCAGGCGTCTTCGACCCGGCGCTGACCGTCCACGCCCTGTTCGAGCGCCAGGTGGCCGCTCGCGGCGACGCGGTCGCGCTGATCGGCGAAACCGGCGCGCTGAGCTATCGAGCGCTCGACCAGGAGGCCGAGCGCCTGGCCCGCCGCCTGCAGGCCCGCGGCGTGCGCGCCGGCGACACGGTGGGCGTGCTCCTCGACCGCTCGAGCGCCGCCGTGGTGGCACTGCTCGGCATCCTGAAGGCGGGCGCGGCCTATGTGCCGGTGCAGCCCGATTTCCCGGCCGAGCGCATCGCCTTCATGCTGGCGCATTCCGATGTAGTCCTGGTCCTGACGCAGGCCGCCTACAAGGCGCTGGTGCCCGCCGAGCGGCCGCTGCTGGCCATCGACAAACAGAGCCCGGGCGCCGAAGCCGCGCTGCCGCCCTTCGCGCCGGCTGCCGCGGACGGCGAATCGGTCGCCTATGTGATGTACACCTCCGGCTCGACCGGCACGCCCAAGGGCATCGAGATCTGCCATCGCTCGATCCTGCGGCTGGTGGTGGACGCGAACTATGTCGAGCTACCGCCCGGCGAGGCCATGCTGCATGCGGCGCCGCTGGGCTTCGATGCCTCGACGCTGGAGATCTGGGGCCCGCTCCTGAACGGCGGCATCTGCGTGGTGCATGACGAGAAGGTGCCCAGCGGCGCCGGCCTCGCGCGCACCATCGCCCGGCACGAGGTGAAGACCGCCTGGCTCACGGCCGGCCTCTTCAACGCCGTGGTCGACGACGACCCGGCCCAACTCGCCGGCCTGCGCCAGCTGCTGACCGGCGGCGAGGCGCTGTCGGTGCCGCATGTGCGGCGCGCGCTGGAAACCCTGCCGGGCACCACGCTGATCAACGGCTACGGCCCGACCGAGTGCACCACCTTCGCGGCCACCCACCGCATTCCGCGCGACCTGCCGGCCGATGCGCGCTCGGTGCCCATCGGCCGCCCCATCAACGAGACTGCGCTGCGCGTGCTGAGCCCTTCGATGGCGCTGCTGCCCGCAGGCCTGGTCGGCGAGCTGTGCATCGGCGGTCGCGGCGTGGCACGCGGCTACCTGCAGAGCCCCGAGCTCACGGCCGCGCGCTTCGTGGCCGACCCCTACGCCCCCGGCGAGCGCCTCTACCGCACCGGCGACCAGGTGCGCTGGCTGCCGGACGGCACCATCGAATACATCGGCCGCATCGACGGCCAGGTGAAGATCCGCGGCCACCGCATCGAGACCGGCGAGATCGAGGCCGCGCTGCTGGCCCACCCCGCCCTCAAGTCCTGCGCCGTCGTGCCCCAGAAGGACCCGGCCGGCCGCCTGCGCCTGGTCGCCTATCTAGTGGCGCGCAGCACGGAGCTGCCCTGGAGCGCGCTGCGCCAGCACCTGGCCGAGCACCTGCCCGAGGCCATGATCCCGTCGGCGGCCGTGTGGCTCGCGCAGCTGCCCGTCACCACCAACGGCAAGCTGGACCGGCGCGCCCTGCCTGAGCCGGCGCGCCAGCGCCCCGAGCTCGCGCAGCCTTACGCCGAAGCACGCAACGAGGCGGAGCGCCGCGTCTGCGCCGCCTTCGCCCGCGTGCTGGGCATCGACCCCATCGGGCGCGACGACAACTTCTTCGACCTGGGCGGCGATTCGCTGCTGGTGCTGCGGGTGCTCAAAGGAGCTGCAGCAGGGCAGCGCGCGCCGCCTCACGACCACCCTGTTCTTCCGCCAGCCCACGCCGGCTGCGCTGGCCGCCGACATGCAGGCCGCCGAGGTGCCGGTGCCGGTGCCCGCCGAACCTGCGCCCGCCCGCCCTGTTGCCCGCAACGACAGCGAAGCCGTCGCCCTGATCGCGATGGCCGGCCGCTTCCCGGGCGCCGCGGACGTCGAGCAGTTCTGGGACAACCTCATGGCCGGTCGCGAGTCGATCAGCTTCTTCGACGATGCGATGCTGGACGCCGGCGTCAGCGCCGCGCTGCGCGCCGACCCGCTGTATGTGCGCGCCCGCGGCGTGCTCGACGGCATCGAAAACTTCGACGCCGCCTTCTTCGGCATCAACCCCAAGGAAGCCGAGCTGATGGACCCGCAGCAGCGGGTCTTCCTCGAGATCTGCTGGGAATGCCTGGAGCGCGGCGGCTACGCGCCCGACCAGGCGCCCGGCCCGGTCGGCGTGTACGCCGGCATGTACAACGCCACCTACTTCCAGCGCCACGTGGCCACGCGGCCCGACCTGGTCGAGATGGTGGGCGACTTCCAGGTGATGCTGGCCAACGAGAAGGACTACATCACCACCCGCGTGGCGAACAAGCTCAACCTCACCGGCCCGGCCGTCAGCGTGCACACCGCCTGCTCGACCTCGCTGGTGGCGGTGGCCCAGGCCTTCCATGCGCTGCGCACCGGCCAGTGCCGCATGGCGCTGGCCGGCGGCGCCTCGGTGACCTGCCCGCCACGCAGCGGCTATCTCTACAACGAGGGCTCGATGCTCTCGCCCGACGGCCACACGCGCAGCTTCGATGCCAAGGCCAAGGGCACCGTCTTCAGCGACGGCGCGACGGTGGTGCTGCTCAAGCGCCTGTCCGACGCGATTGCCGACGGCGACACCATCTATGCCGTGCTGCGCGGCGCGGCCGTCAACAACGACGGCGGCGCCAAGGCCAGCTTCACCGCGCCCAGCGTGGACGGCCAGGCGGCGGTGATCGAGGCCGCGCTGGCGCAGTCCGGCGTGCCCGCGCGCAGCATCTCCTACGTCGAGACGCACGGCACCGCGACGCCTATGGGCGACCCGATCGAGGTCGAGGGCCTGGTGCGCGCCTATGCGGCGCACACGGCCGACAAGGGCTTCTGCACCATCGGCTCGCTCAAGAGCAACGTCGGCCACATGGTCACCGCCGCCGGCGCGGCGGGGCTGATCAAGACCGCGCTCGCACTGCACAGCGAGGCGATCCCGGCCAGCCTGCACTACGAGGCGCCGAACCCGGCCATCGACTTCGACGCCACGCCCTTCAGCGTCAACAGCCAGCTGCGCCCCTGGCCGCGCGAGGCCGCGCCGCGGCGCGCGGGCGTCAGCAGCTTCGGCGTGGGCGGCACCAATGCGCACGTGATCGTGGAAGAGGCGCCGCTGCGCGAGCCCTCCGACCCCGCCAGCGGCCCGCAGCTGCTGATGCTGTCGGCCCGCTCGCCGGCCGCGCTCGCGACCGCCGCGGCCCAGCTGGCCGAGCATCTCGACGCCCACCGCGATCTCTCGCTGGCCGATGTCGCCCACACGCTGCGCGTCGGCCGCAAGGCCTTCGCCCAGCGCGCCTGCGTGGTCGCCGGCTCCATCGACGAAGCCGTGGCCGCCTTGCGCACCGCAGATTCCCCGGCGCGTGCCGGCGCCGCCGCGCCGGCCTGGATGCCGCAGCCGGTCTTCATGTTCCCCGGCCAGGGCGCGCAGTACGCCGGCATGGGCCTCGCGCTGCATGCAGCCGAACCGGTGTTCCGCGCCGCCTTCGACGAGTGCCTCGCGGCCTTTGAAGGCGTGCTGGACTACGACCTGCGCGAGCGCATCGCCTCGAACGACGCCGCCGCGCTGTCGCCCACCTCGGTCACTCAGCCCGCCACCTTCGCGCTCGAATACGCGCTGGCCCGCCAGCTGATGTCGCTGGGCGTGACGCCCGTCGCGATGATCGGCCACAGCGTGGGCGAATTCGCCGCCGCCGTGCTGGCCGGCGTGATGCGCCTGGAAGACGCGGCCCGCCTCGTCGCACGCCGCGGCGCGCTGATGCAGGCGCAGCCGGCGGGCATCATGCTCTCCGTCCGCATGGCCGCCGCCGAGCTGCTGCCGCTCCTGCCCGAAGGCATCTCGCTGGCCGCCGACAACGGCCCCGCGGTCTCCGTCGCCGCCGGCCCGGCCGAAGCCATCGAGCAGCTGCGCGCCGCGTTGGAAGCCAAGGGCATCGTCGCCAAGGCGCTGCAGACCTCGCATGCCTTCCACTCCGCGATGATGGAACCGGCCGTCGCGCCCTTCGAGGCGCTGGTGGGCGAACTCGCGCTGTCGGCGCCGCGCCTGCCGATCTATTCGACCCTCACCGGCCGCCTGCTGACGGCCGAGGAAGCGACCGACCCGCGCTACTGGGCCCGCCACCTGCGCGAGACGGTGCGCTTCTCGCCCGCCGTGCGCGAGGTGCTGGCCCAGCTCGCGCATCCGCTCTTCATCGAACTCGGCCCGCGCAACACCCTGGCCACGCTGGTGCGCCAGCATGCGACCAAGGCCCAGCCCGCGCCCGCCGTCTCGCTCTTGGCCGACCAGCCCGCGAGCGAATGCGCCGCCTGGCGCCTGGCCGCCGGCCGGCTCTGGGCGCAGGGCGCCGAGATCGATCTTTCGCCGCTGGACCGGCGCGCGCGCAAGCACCGCGTGCGCCTGCCCACCTGAAACTGCCGCCTTCGAGCGCAAGCAGCTTCTCCCCGACATCGCATCGCCGGCACCGGTCGCGCTTGCGGCGTTTACCTCCCCCCGCCGTTCCGCCCTCACCGATCCCGGAGTTGTCCATGACTGTTGCTGTTGCAGCCGCCACATCCGCGCCGCCCGCCCGCCGCGCCTCGCTCGTCACCCGCCTGCGCGAGCTGTTCGAGAATCTCTCCGGTGCCGACATGGCCGAGGTCGACGGGTCCGCGCCCTTCGTCGAGATCGGGCTGGACTCGCTCACGCTCACGCAGGCCGCGCTGCAGGTCAAGAAGACCTTCAAGGTCAACCTGACCTTCCGCCAGCTGATGGAGAGCTATCGCAGCTTCGACGCGCTGGCCGAGTTCCTCGATGCCACCCTGCCGCCCGAGGCAGCACCCGCGGCGCCGGTCGCCGCGGCGATGCCCGCGGCCGTGGCGCCGCAGCAGGCGGTGGCGGCCGTGCCGGCGGCAGCGATGCCGGCCCTGCAGGCGGTGCAGGTCCTGCAGCCCGTGCCGATGGCCGCGGCGCCCGGCGGCAGCCTGGTCCAGCAGGTCATCGCGCAACAGATGCAACTGATGCAACAGCAACTCGTATTGCTGTCGGCGGCGCCGACGGTGCCGGTCAGCCTGGGGCTGCCGGTCCCGGCGGTGGAGCAACCCACGCCCATGGCCACCGCCGCGGCCACGGCGTCCAACACCACGCCCGAACCGGCGGCCGAGGAGCCGGTCCCGGCGCCGAAGTACGACGTCAAGAAGGCCTTCGGCGCCATCGCGCGCATCCACACGCAGAGCAAGGAGCCCACCGAGCGCCAGAAGGCGCGGCTGGCCGCCTTCATGCGCCGCTACGTGGAGCGCACGAAGAAGAGCAAGGCCTTCACCGAGCACAACCGGGCGCACATGGCCGACCCGCGCGTGGTCAACGGCTTCCGCCCGGCCACCAAGGAGATCACCTACCAGATCGTGATCGAGCGCTCCAAGGGCTCGCGGATGTGGGACATCGACGGCAACGAGTACGTCGACACGCTCAACGGCTTCGGCATGAATCTCTTCGGCTGGACGCCGGACTTCATCAACGAGGCGGTGAAGAAGCAGCTCGAGCTGGGCTACGAGATCGGCCCGCAGCATCCGCTGGCCGCCGACGTGACGAGGCTCCTGTGCGAGCTCACCGGCTTCGACCGCGCGGGCCTGTGCAACACCGGCTCCGAGGCCGTGATGGCGGCGCTGCGCATCGCGCGCACCGTGACCGGCCGCAGCACGGTGGTGCTGTTCACCGGCTCCTACCACGGCACCTTCGACGAGGTGCTGGTGCGCGCCGGCCGCAGCGCCAAGGGCATGTCGGCCGCGCCCGGCGTGCTGCAGGGCATGTTCGGCGACGTGCGCGTGCTGGACTACGGCACGCCCGAGGCGCTGGAGTTCATCCGCGCCAACGCCGACGACCTGGCCGCGGTGCTGGTCGAGCCGGTGCAGAGCCGCCGGCCCGACTTCCAGCCGCGCGAGTTCCTGCGCGAGGTGCGCGCCATCACCGAGAAGTCCGAGACCTGCCTGATCTTCGACGAGGTCATCACCGGCTTCCGCTGCGACCTGGGCGGAGCGCAGGCGCTGTTCGGCATCCGCGCCGACCTCGCCACCTACGGCAAGGTGCTGGGCGGCGGCATGCCCGTCGGCGTGATCGCCGGCAAGCGCACCTACATGGATGCGCTGGACGGCGGCCCCTGGCAGTACGGCGACGACTCGGTGCCCACCGTGGGCGTGACCTACTTCGCCGGCACCTTCGTGCGCCATCCGCTGGCGCTGGCCGCCTCCAAGGCCGCGCTGGAACACCTCAAGCAGGACAACAACAAGCTGCAGACCCAGCTCAACCTGCACACCGCGGCCATGGCCGACGAGCTCACGGCCTTCTGCCGCGAGGTCGGCGCGCCGCTGGAGATCCGCTACTTCTCGTCGCTGTGGCGCGTGAGCTGGCTGGAAGACCATCCGCTGCAGGACCTGCTGTTCGCGATGATGCGCAGCCGCGGCGTCCACATCCTGGACAACTTCCCCTGCTTCATGACCACCGCGCATTCGCAGCAGGACATCGCGACCATCAAGTCGGCCTTCAAGGAATCGATCGCCGAGATGCAGGAAGCCGAGCTGCTCCCGCGCCGCGCCGCGCCGAAGATGGCCCTGGATCCGGCGCATCCTCCTACGCCGAATGCACGCCTCGGACGGGACAAAGACGGGCAGCCCGCCTGGTTCGTGCCCGACCCCAAGGCCCAAGGCAAGTTCACCAAGTACCAAGCATGAGCAACGCTGCCGTCGCCACCCTGTCCCACGAGGACGCCGCCGAGGACTTCGATCCCTTTGCCTCGGGCCTGATCGAGCGCATCGTTCCGACGACCGAGGCGCAGCGCGAGGTCTGGCTCGGCGATCGCCTCAGCCCCGAGTCCTCGCTGGCCTACAACGAGTCGATGCGCCTGCGCCTGAAGGGCGCGCTGGACACGGCCGCGCTGACGCTGGCGCTGGACCGGCTGGTCGCGCGCCACGAGTCGCTGCGCGCCACCATCTCGCCGGACGGCACCCAGCTGCTGATCGGCGAGCCGGCCCCGGTCGCGCTGGTGGAGCATGACCTGGGCACGCTCGATCCGGCCGCCCAGAAGCGCCGCCTGGAGGACGACGGCGTGGCCGTGGTGCTGGAGCGCTTCGACCTGGAGCACGGCCCGCTGTTTCGCGCCGCGCTCTACCGCCTCTCGTCCATCGACCATGTGCTGGTGCTGAGCGCCCACCACGCGATCTGCGACGGCTGGTCCTGGGGCGTGATCAGCCAGGACCTGGGCGCGCTCTATGCCGAGCAGACCGGCGCCGGGCCGGCGCTGGAGCAGGCCGCCCAATATTCCGACTACGCCACCTGGGAGGTCCAGGAGGCCAACAGCCCCGAGATGGACGCCCACATCGGCTACTGGCTCGCGCGCTACGCCGGCGGCAGCCTGCCGGTGCTGGAGCTGCCGCTGGACCGCCCGCGTCCGCCGGTGCGCACCTTCAACGCCTACCGCATCGACCAGGTGCTGGACCAGGACCTGATCGAAGGCCTGCGCAAGTTCGGCGCCAAGACCGGCACCAGCCTCTTCGCCACCATGTTCAGCGCCTTCGCGGCCATGCTGCACCGCCTGACGGCGCAGGACGACCTGGTGGTCGGCATCGCCGCCGCTGGCCAGATGCCGAGCGACATGCCCTCGCTGGTGGGCCACTGCGTCAACCTGCTGCCGATCCGCGTCGCGGTCGATGCGCAGGCCCCCTTCGACAAGCTGGCGCGCGCCTGCGGCAGCACCCTGCTCGACGCCTTCGAGCACCAGACCCTGGGCTACGGCGCGCTGCTCAAGAAGCTGCCGGTGCCACGCGACCCCAGCCGCCTGCCGCTGGTGAACGTGCTGTTCAACGTCGACCGCGATGCGGCGCCCAACGACGGCAACTTCCCCGAGCTCAAGGTCGAGCAGAGCACCATCGGCCGGCGCTACGAGAACTTCGAGCTGTTCCTGAACATCACGCCCGTGGTGGGCGGCATGCAGATGGAGGCCCAATACAACGCCGACCTCTACGACGACGCGACCGTGCGCCGCTGGCTGGGCATGTACGAGCAGCTGCTGCGCCACGTGGTGCGCCAGCCTTCGCAGCCCGTGGGCCGGCTCGCGCTGTTGTCGGACGAGCAGGCGCACGCGCTGGCGGCCCTGCAGCCGGCGCCGACGCCGATCGAAGGCGCGCCGCTGATGCATGCGGGCTTCCTGGCGCATGCGGCCTCGCAGCCCGCGCGCCCCGCGCTGCGCGACGGCGCCCAGCGCCTGAACTACCGCGAGCTCGACGAGCGCGCCAACCGCCTGGCCCATGCGCTGCGTGCACGCGGCATGGGCCGCGGCGATCGCGTCGGCCTGTGCCTGGACCGCGGCTTCGACATGTTCGTGGCCCTGCTCGCGGTGCTCAAGAGCGGCGCGGCCTATGTGCCGCTGGACCCGGCCTTCCCGCAGGCCCGGCTCGACTACTACGCCGAGGATGCGAAGCTCGGCCTGCTGCTGACCTCGTCCACCATCGCCGCCGCGCCGAAGGCTTGGCGCGAGGATGCGGCCGACCGCGTGCTGCTGCTCGACCGCGACACGGCC
Source organism: Variovorax sp. WS11 (assembly GCF_010499245.1). Classification (GTDB taxonomy): domain Bacteria; phylum Pseudomonadota; class Gammaproteobacteria; order Burkholderiales; family Burkholderiaceae_C; genus Variovorax. The sequence continues at coordinate 3,692,274 of NZ_JAAGOW010000001.1, read as the reverse complement.
TGGCTCCAGCAGCCCGCCACGGCGCTGCCGCCCGGCCCGCAGGATGCGCAGGCCGAAGACACGGCCTACGTGATCTACACCTCCGGCTCCACCGGCAAGCCCAAGGGCGTGTGCGTGCCGCACCGCGCGGTCGCCAACCTGATGCAGACCATGCAGCGCGAGCCCGGCATCGGCCCGGATGACCGGCTCGCCGCCGTCACCACCCTGTCCTTCGACATGGCGGTGCCCGAGGTCATGCTGCCGCTGGCCGCCGGCGCCGAGATCGTGATCGTGCAGCGCGAGGTCGCGATGGACGGCAACCGCCTGCGCGCCACGCTCGAATCCGAAGCCATCACCATCCTGCAGGCCACGCCCGGCATGTGGCGCCTGCTGCTCGATGCGCAGTGGTCCGGCCCGCGCGGCTTCCGCGCCTGGATCGGCGCCGAGCCGGTGCCGGCCGAGCTCTCGCTCGAGCTGATGGACCGCACCAGCGAGCTGTGGAACCTCTACGGCCCGACCGAGACCACTGTGTGGTCCACCGTCTGGCGCATGGAGCGCCCGATCGTGGCGGCGCGCGGCGTCTCCATCGGCAAGCCGATGGCCAACACCGGCGTCTGGATCCTCGACGCCAACCTGCAGCCCTGCCCCATCGGCGTGCCGGGCGAGATCTGCATCAGCGGCCTGGGCGTGACCCTGGGCTACCTGGAGCGCCCCGAGCTGACGGCCGAGCGCTTCGTCACCACGTCGATCGATGGCGTGCAAACGCTGATCTACCGCAGCGGCGACCGTGGCCGCTGGCGCAACGACGGCCTGCTGGAGCACATGGGCCGCTTCGACTTCCAGGTGAAGGTGCGGGGCTACCGCATCGAGCTGGGCGAGATCGAGGCCCGCTGCAACGAGCTCGAGGGCGTGGCGCGCAGCGTGGTGATCACGCGCGAGGACCAGCCGGGCGACGTGCGCCTGGTGGCTTACCTGGCGCCTTCGCCGGGCGCCACCGTGGACCTGGCCGCAGTCGACCGCCACCTGCGCAGCCGCCTGCCGCAGTACATGGTGCCGCAGCACGTGGTGCCGCTGGACGCCATCCCGCTGCTGCCCAATGGCAAGGTGGACCGCAAGGCCCTGCCCAAGCCCAGCGCCACGCACCAGGATGCGGGCGAGCGCCTCGCTCCGCGCAACGAGCGCGAGGCGCTGGTGCTGCAGACCATGGAGCGCGTGCTCAACCTGCCAGGCCTGGGCATCCGCGACGACTTCTTCTCGCTGGGCGGCCACTCGCTGCTGGCGGCGCGGCTGACGACGCTGCTGAGCCGCGAGTTGAATTTGACGGTGCCGCTGCGCCTGCTCTTCGAGGCGCCGACCGCCGAGCGCCTGGCCGCCGCCATCGAGGGCCTGAACGGCAGCAACGCGCCGCGCAGCGCGCCGATCGCGCACAGGGCCGATCGCCGCAGCGCGCCGCTCACGCCGATGCAGGAGCGCATCCGCTTCGTCGAGGAGCTGCACCCGGGCCGGGCGACCTACAACGCGCCCTCGGCGCACCGCCTCGGCGGGCCGCTGGACGTGCAGAAGTTCAAGGCCGCGCTGGCGATGATCATCGAGCGCCAGCCCTCGCTGCGCACCGCCATCGGACCCGACCCGGCCACCGGCGAGCCCGCCGCGCTGATCGCGAGCAAGGTGAACTACGAGCTGCCCGTCTTCGACCTGGGCACGCTGCCGGAAGACCAGCGCGAGGCCGAGCTGGTCGAGCGCATGCACGCGCTGGCCGAGCGGCCGATCGACATCCACCAGGCGCCCATGTTCCACGCGGCGCTGTTCCGCATCGCCGAGAACGACCACGCCTTCGTGTTCGTGCCGCACCACCTGGTCTGGGACGGCTGGTCCTTCGACGTGCTGCAGAGCGAGCTCTCGACCATCTACGGCGCCCTGGTGCGCGGCGAGCAGCACGGCCTGCCGCCGCTGGCCGTGACCCACGGCGACTACGCCGACTGGTATGCAAAGTGGCTGACCGAGCCCGAGTTCGAGTCGCAGCTGCGCTACTGGAAGGACCGCTTCGCCAACTCGCCCACGCCCAAGGCTCCGCGCACCGACATGCCGCGCAAGGCCGGCATGAGCGGCCAGGGCGGCGCGCACTGGATCAACGTCGACAAAGCGCTCACCGAGCGGCTGCGCGAGATCGGCCAGCGCAACGACGTCACGCTCAACATGCTGACGCTGGGCATCTACATCCTGATGATGAGCAGCATCATCGACAGCCGCGCCATCGTCATCGCGACGCCGGTGCGCGGCCGCGAGGCGCCCGAGCTGGAGCCGGTGATGGGCTTCTTCAACAACGTGCTGCCGCTGTCCTTCCAGGTCGATTCGACCCTGCGCTTCGGCGAGTTCATGCGCTACGTCAAGCAGGAGCTGATCGCGGTGATGAGCCACCAGCAGATTCCCTTCGAGCGCCTCGTGAGCGAGCCCGAATTCGTGGAGCGTGCCCAGGGCGTGGGGCTGTACCAGGCGCTGTTCTCCTTCCAGGACGCCCGCGAGCGGCCGCGCGACATCGGCGGCCTCGCGCACCGGCAGATGCACCTGCCGCAGCGCGGCGCCACCGACGACCTCGGCATCTGGCTGATGGACAAGCCCCAGGGCCTCGAAGGCGCCGTGGTCTACAACGCCGACATCTACCAGCGCGAGACCGGCGCCGCCTTCAAGGAGCGCTACATGGAGCTGCTGCGCCAGGTGGCCCAGCAGCCCGACGCGACGCTGGCGGCGATCTCCTCGCCGGAAGGCTCGGACAGCGCGGTCTACCTGCAGCGCCTGGCTGCCGGCGCGGCACCGGCGCCCAGTGCGGCCGAGACCGTGGCTGCGCGGCCGGCGCAGGCAGAGCCGGTGCTGCTCCTGCCGGAGCAGGCCAAGCTGGCGCAGATCTGGGCCAGCGCGCTGGCCGTCGACGTCAACGACATCCGCGCCAACGACAACTTCTTCGACCTTGGCGGCGACTCGCTGCTGGCGATGCGCGTGGTGCAGCAGGCCGAGCAGGTGATGGGCTTCCGCGTGGAGCCGCGGCGCTATGTGTTCGAGAGCCTGGGGCAGCTGGCCTCGGCCGCAGCGGGAACGGCGATCGAGGCGACCTCCGCCGAGGCCGCCGACAGCGGCGCCAAGCGCGGCGGGCTGCTCGGCCGCGTGCTGGGCTGGGGCCGCAAGGGCTGAAGGAAAGCGCCATGACGACCGTGCAGCTCCCCTCCTCCATGCACTGCCGCCTGTGGCAGGTGGACCTGGACGCCACGCCGGCGCCGCAGGCCGTGGCTTCGCTCTCGGAAGCGGAATGGGAGCGCGCACGGCGCTTCGTCTTCAAGCGCGATCGCAACCGCTTCATCGCGGCCCATGCGGCGCTGCGCGAGACGCTCTCCGCGCAATGCGGCATCCCGGCCTCGATGCTGGAGTTCGCGCTGGGCCCCTTCGGCAAGCCGAGCCTGGTCGAGCACGGCGGGCTGCGCTTCAACCTCAGCCACAGCCAGTCGCTGGGCCTGATCGCGGTCTGCGACGATGCCGAGGTGGGCGCCGACGTCGAGCTGCTGCGTCCGATGCCCGACGCCGAGGCCCTGGCCGAGACCTACTTCACCGCCGCCGAGCGGCGTGCGCTGGGGGCGCTGCCAGCCGAGGCGCGCGACCGCGCCTTCCTCTGCTGCTGGACGCGCAAGGAGGCCTGCCTCAAGGCCACCGGCATGGGCTTGTCGGTGGACACGCGCAGCTTCGAGGTGGGCGTCGCGCCCGATGCGCGCGAAGTGAAGATCGACGCGGCGGACGGCGTTGCGCGCCTCGCGCTGTCCTCTTTCCACGATGTCCAGGGAGCGCTGTGCGCCGTGGCTCGCGTGCTGGCCTGCGGGCCGGCTGCGGCGGCGTGCCGGCCCCTGGTCGACAACGAGATCTACGCATGACCCCGATGCTCTTCGGCCCGGCCTCCAGGCAGCTGTTCGGGCTCTTCCACGCACCCGAGCGCGACGGCAAGCTCGCGGTGCTGATCTGCATGCCCCTGGGCCAGGAGGCCGTGCGTGGGCACCGGCTGTTCCGCGTGCTGTCCGACCGGCTCGCGCGGGCCGGCGTGGCGGTGCTGCGCTTCGACTACCACGGCAGCGGCGACTCGCCCGGCGAGGACACCGACGGCGACCTCGAGGGCTGGCGGCGCGACGTCTGCACCGCGCATGAGGAGCTGCGACGCCGCACCGGCGCCCGGCGCATCATCTGGCTCGGCGCGCGCCTGGGCGCGACGCTGGCGGTGATGGCGGCCAAGAGCGGCCGCTGCGATCCGGCGCGGCTCATCCTGTGGGACCCGATCGTGGACGGCGCGCGCTACCTCGAGACACTGCGCGCCGGCCATGTCGATGCGCTGGAGCGTTCCTTCTGCGTGCCCGATCCGGCCTGGCGGCGCCAGCTGGCCCGGGACGCCGATGCCTTCACCGAAGAGATCTTCGGCTTCGGCGTGTCGCCGCTGATGCGCGATCAGATGCGCGCGCTCGCGCCGGCCACCTTGCAGCTCACCGCGCTGCACGAGACAGTCGTCCTGGCCGATGCCGAGGACCATGCGGCTCAACAATGGGCGGCCCAGGAGACGGCCCGCCATATGCCGGTGCGGGCTTCGGCCTTCGCGCATCCCCTGATATGGACGTCCGATCCGCACCCCAATAATGCGATGGTTCCCACGGAGGCGCTGCAGAGACTGCTGGCGGCAATACATGAGTGACTACAAAGAGACACCTGTCCAGTTCGGGCCCGACGGCTCGCTGATCGGCATCATCACCACGCCGGCCGAAGGGCCGCTCGCGCCGGTGGCCTGCCTGATGCTCAACATGGGCGCCAACCACCGCATCGGGCCACGGCGCATCAACGTCAAGCTCGCGCGCGAGATGGCGGGGCGCGGCATCAGCTGCATCCGCATGGACCTCGCGGGCCTGGGCGACAGCGGCCCGGCCAGTGGCTCCGAGCACTTCCTCACGCAGGCGGTGCTGGACCTGCAGGCGGCCATGAACCTGATCCAGACCATGCTGGGCGTGCGCCGCTTCATCGTGATCGGCCTGTGCTCCGGCGCGACCAACGGCCTGTCGCTGGCGGTGGCCGACTCCCGCGTGGTGGGCCTGCTGATGTTCGACGGCTATGCCTTCCCCGGCCGGCGCGCGCAGCTGGAGCGGCAATTCCGCCGCGCGCTGGCAGCGCCCACCAACCCGGCCGTGATCGGCAAGACGGCGCGCTGGCTGCAGCGCAAGTTCTCCGCCAAGGCGGCAGCGGCGGCTGCGCCGCACATCTTCGAGCCCGATCCGCCGGAGGTCACGGCCGCGGTGTTCCGCCGCTCGATGACGCAGGTCGCGGAGCGCAACGTTGCAGTGCTGCTGTTCTACACCGGCACCATGCACGTGACCGACCGCAAGCGCGACCAGCTCGGCCCCTTCGCGAACGAGGCCTTCACGCAGCGCTTCGAGTACCGCTTCATCGGCGAGATCGACCACAGCCTGACCTCGATGGAATCGCAGCGGATCTTCATGGAGGTGGTGTGCGACTGGGCGCTGCGCGTGTCGCAGGGCGCGGTAGCGGCCTCGGCGCCGCATGCCGCGGCCGCGGCACGCAGCGGCGGGCAGTTCGCCAGCAGCAGGCCGGCGGTGGCGTTGCAGCGGGATCCGGTGATCTAGGCGCCCGGGCCCGGCCGCTCTTTGCGGCGCTTGCCCTCGGCCGAGGTGCCGGCAGGCGTTCCCCTGAATTCGTAGGCGGCGCAGATCTGCTTCTCAAGCAGGCCGGCCGGTCCGGTCAGCGGCCGGCTGCCGCGATTCACCAGCCCGATGTCGCGATAAAAAGTGTGGCGGCCCAGGTCGATCGCGCGGACCGATGCGGGCCAGCGCCGGTGCGTGGCGGTCTGCGGCACCAGGGCCATGCCGACGCCCTTGGCGACCAGGGCCACGATGGCGTCCAGCTCGTCAAGCTCGCAGATGTCGTGCACGTCCACGTGCGCCGCGCGCAGGAAGCGATCGACCTGCCGGCCGCCGAAGGACGAGCGGTCGTAGCGCACGAATGGATGGCGGGACAGCAGCGCCGCCCAGTCGTCGCCTTCGACCCGCCGCGGAACCAGCAGTCTGAAGGGCTCGTGGGCCAGCGTGGTCCAGCGCAGGTCGCTTTGCAGCGCGAAGGGCGGGCGGATGATGACCGCCATGTCGATGTCGCCGGCATCCACGCGGTTGAGCAGCTCCATCGACACCCCGGGCAGCACGCGCGTACGGCAGCTCGGGGCCTGCCGGTGGAAGGCCGCCAGCGCTTCGGCCAACAGCAGACGCTGCGCGGACGCGATCGCGCCGATGTGGAGCACCTCTGCCGCGCGCGAGGCGGCGTGGTGCGAGCCCAGCTGGCCGTAGAGCCCGATCAGCTCCGTGGCCTGCGCCAGCGTCTCGTGGCCCATCGCATTCAGGCGCGCCGAGCGGCCGGTGCGGTCGAAGAGCACGAAGCCGAGTTCCGTCTCCAGCCGCTGCATCTGGGCGCTGACTGCCGCCTGCGTCAGGCCGATCTTCTGGCCGGCGGCGGCGAAGGTGCCTTCGCGGGCTACGGCAATGAGGGTCTTCAGCTCGCGGATCATTCACAAATTCTGTTGATGCTTCGGGCAAATATATATTGATTTTCTTTCTTCTCTTTCGCCCCTAGGATCACGCATCCTCCTCCACACCAGCCCGCGCGATGCTCACGCCGACCACCAACCCCGCCCTGCTGTCCCCGTTCCACCTCGCCTTCCCGGTGCATGACCTGGTGCTGGCCCGCCGGTTCTACGGCGAGCTGCTGGGCTGCCCCGAAGGCCGCAGTGCGGAGGACTGGGTGGACTTCAACTTCTACGGCCACCAGATCGTGGCCCACCTCGCGCCGGGCGAGACCGGCGCGTCGCAGCGCAATGCGGTCGACGGGCACGGCGTGCCGGTGCGGCATTTCGGCATCGTGCTGCCGATGCCCGACTGGGAGGCGATGGCGGCTCGGCTGAAGGCGCACGGCGTCGAATTCGTGATCGAGCCGTACATCCGCTTCAAGGGCGAGCCGGGCGAGCAGGCGACGATGTTCTTCCTCGACCCCTCGGGCAATGCGCTGGAGCTCAAGGCCTTCGCCGATATCGGGCGGTTGTTCGCGAAGTGAAGCAGGCGACGAGTCTGTCGGGAGGAGACTGGGCCGGATGAGCCAGGACCAGCGCGTAGCAGCGGGCATTTGACTTCGCGCTGTGGCTGATCGACGGGTCGGTGCCCTCACCCCCGCCCTCTCCCAGAGGGAGAGGGAGTCAGACCGGAATGCGCGCTCAGGCGGCAGATCCAGCCGCAGCGTGCCCGACCTTCTCCCCCGGCAGCTCCTGCATCGGCCCGCTCCCGCTGTAGCGGTCCAGCGCCAGGTAGATGGCCGGCGTGATGTAGAGCGTGATCACCTGCGAGAACAGCAGCCCGCCGACCACCGCCACGCCCAGCGGCTGGCGCAGCTCGGCGCCGGCGCCCAGCCCCAGCGCGAGGGGCAGCGCGCCCATCAGGGCGGCCAAGGTGGTCATCAGGATCGGGCGGAAGCGCAGGCGGCAGGCCTCGCGGATCGCGTCGACCGGCTGCATGGCCTGGGTGCGCTGCGCATCCAGCGCGAAGTCGATCATCATGATCGCGTTCTTCTTGACGATGCCGATCAAAAGCAGGATGCCGATGGTCGCGATCAGCGTCAGGTCGAAGCCGAAAAGCTTGAGCGAGAGCAGCGCTCCCACGGCCGCCGAGGGCAGCCCCGCGAGGATGGTGAGCGGGTGGATGTAGCTCTCGTAGAGCACGCCCAGCAGCACATAGATGACCAGCACCGCCAGCACCAGCAGCACCGCCTGGCTGGCCTGCGAGCTCTGGAACACGGCCGCGTCGCCGCCGTAGCTGGTGATGATCGAGGGCGGGACCTTGAGCTCGGCCTTGAAGCGATCGATCTTCGCCGTCGCGTTGCCCAAAGGCACCTCGGGCGCCAGGTTGAAGGACACCGTCACGGCCTGCAGCTGGCCCTGGTGGTTGACCGAGGTCGGGCCGACGGTGCGCTTGACGGTCGAGAAGGCCGACAGCGGTACGAGCTGCCCGGCCTTGTTGCGCACCGACAGGCGCGACATGTCTTCCTCGAAGCGGCGGTCGTCGTCGGCCGCCGAGAGGATCACCTGGTAAGTGTTGCTGGGCGCGTAGATGCTGCCGATCTGGCGGTCGCCGTAGGCGTTGTAGAGCGCGGTGCGCAGATCGCCGACGGCGACGCCGAGCACGCCGGCCTTGTCGCGATCGATCTCCAGCGTGGCCTGCAGGCCGCGGTTCTGCGAGTCGCTGGTGACGTCTCGGAACTCCGGCTCGGCGCGCATGCGCTCCATCAGCTTCTCGGCCCACTCGGTGATGGCGCCGGCGTTCACGCTCTGCAGGGTGTACTGGAAGCGCGCCTTGCTCTGCCGGCCGCCCAGGCGCAGGTTCTGCACCGGCTGCATGTAGACGGCGACGCCGGGGATCTCGCGGAAGCGCCTGCGCAGCTGCTCCAGCACCTGCGGCATGCGCGGCCGCTCGGCGCGCGGCTTGAGCACCGCGAACAGGCGGCCGGCGTTCTGCGTGGCGGTGGGGCCGCCGACGCCGATGAAGGAGTTGACGTAGGCCACGCTCGGGTCGGCCATCAGCGCATCGGCGACGCGGTCCTGCAGGACCTTCATCGCGGGGAACGAGATGTCCTCGGCGGCCTCGGTCGTGATCTGGATCTGGCCGATGTCCTCCTCGGGGAAGAAGCCCTTCGGGATGCTGATGAACATCCAGGCCGTGAGCGCGAAGGTCGCGGCCGCCAGGCCCAGCATGAGATTGCGGTGGTGCAGCGTCCAGTCGAGCGTGCGCATGTAGTTGCCGTGCACCCAGCGGTAGCCGCGCTCGAAGCCGCGGCCGATCGCGGTGCCGGGCTCGGGATGCGTTTCCTCGTGGTCCTCGGCCACGCCGCCTTCACGCGGCTGGTGCCGCAGGAGCCGGCTCGCGAGCATCGGCACCAGGGTGAGCGAGACCACGGCCGACACCATCACCGCCAGGCCCACCACCACGGCGAATTCGTGGAACAGCAGGCCGATCACGCCGGGCATGAAGAAGATCGGGATGAACACCGCCACCAGCGAGATCGAGATCGACACGATGGTGAAGCCCACCTCGCGCGAGCCGCGCAGCGCGGCCGCCATCGGCTCCATGCCCTTCTCGACGTAGCGCATGATGTTTTCCAGCACCACGATGGCGTCGTCCACCACCAGGCCTACCGCCAGCGTGATGCCCAGCAGCGAGACGTTGTCCAGGCTGTAGCCGAAGGCGTAGAGCAGCGCCACGGCGCCGATCAGCGAGATGGGGATGGTGGCCGCGGGAATCAGCGTGGCGACCACGCGGTGCAGAAACAGGAAGATCACCAGCACCACCAGCAGCACGGTGCCCATCAGAGTGAGCTGCACGTCGTGCACCGCCTCGCGGATCGAGATCGAGCGGTCATTCACCATGTTGATCTCGACCGACTGCGGCAGCTCGTCGCGGAAGCGCGGCATCAGCGCGCGCACCGCGTCGACCACCTGCACCGTGTTGGCATTGGGCTGGCGCAGCACGGCCAGCGAGATCGAGCTCTCGCCGTTGAAGCTGCTGGCAGTCTTGACGGACTCGAAGCTGTCCTCGATGGTGGCCACCTCGTCCAGCCGCACCGGGGCGCCGTTGCGCTGGCCGACGATCACCTTGGCGAAGTCGGCCGCCTTGAGCATCTGCTCGTTGGCCTGGATGGTGAGCGTCTGGCGCGGGCCGTCGAGCACGCCCACGGGGGTGTTCGCATTGGCCAGGCGCACCGCGTTGGCCAGCTCGTCGAGGGTGATGTTGCGGGCGTTGAGCAGGTCGGCATCGGCCTTGACGCGCACCGCGAAGGCCTTGCGGCCGTAGACGGCGACCTGGGCCACGCCGTCGATGGTGGAGAGCGTGGGCGAGATCAGGTTCTCGGCATAGTCGTTGAGTTCCGACGGCGTCATCGAGGGCGAGACCAGCGAGATGAAGAGCACCGGCGCATCCGCCGGGTTGACCTTGCGGTACGAGGGCATCTGCGTCAGCTCGACCGGCAGCTGGCGCTGCGCGCGCAGCAGCGCCGCCTGCACGTCGACCGCGGCGGCATCGATGTCGCGGCTGCTGACGAATTCCAGCGTGATCGAGCTCACGCCCTGGGTGTTGACCGAGCTGATGGTCGAAAGGCCGGGGATGGTGGAGAACTGCTTCTCCAGCGGCAGCGCGACCGAGGAGGCCATCGTGTCGGGACTGGCGCCCGGCAGCTGCGCATTGACGTTGATGACCGGCGTATTGTAGCTGGGCAGTGCCGCGACCGGGATCTGGAAGTAGGCGAAGATGCCCGCCACCACCGCGGCGGCCGAGAGCAGCACCGTCATCGCGGGACGACGGATGCAGAGCTCGGAGATGTTCATTGGATAACCTCCGCCCTGCGGGCTGCGGTGCTATTCGCCTTCGGAGCGGCCGTGCGGCTCACGTCCGCTCCCGCTCCGCGACCACGCTGGCGTTGCCGGGCGTGGCGGAGGCCGCGCTGCCCGGCGTCGCCTCAGGCGCATTGCCGTTGGGGCGCTGTTGCGGCGGGGCGGCGCTGTCGAGCCGCACCTTGCCGCCCGGACGCACGTTCTGCTTGCCCTCGATCACCACCTGCTCGCCGGGCTCGACGCCGCGCACCGCGACCTGCGTGCCGAAGGTGTGCAAGGTCTCGACCTTGCGGCGCGCGGCCCTGTGCTCGGCGTCGACCACGTAGACCGAGTTGCCCTCGGCCAGCATCATGACGGCGGCTGCGGGGATGACGGTGGCGCCCTCTAGGCTGCGCACGGTCACGCGAGTCTCGACGAACTGGCCGGGCCACAGGGCCTGGTCGGCGTTGTCGAACACCGCCTTGGCGCGCACGGTGCCGATCATCGGGTCGACCGTGTTGTCGACGAAGTTCAGCGTGCCCTTCATCGGCGTCTTGCGTCCGCTCACCAGCGCCTCGACCGGCGTGTGCGAGCGCGCGGCGGCCAGCAGGTCCTGGAGCTTGCCTTCGGGCACCGGGAAGCTCACTGCGATCGGGTCGAGCTGGGTGATGGTCACCAGCGTCAGGGTGGGCTGGACCAGGGTGCCCGGATAGATGTTGACCGCGCCGATGCGCCCGGCGATCGGTGCGCGCAGCGTGGCGTAGCCCAGCGCCACCTGCGCCGACTGCACCGCCGCCTTGTCGGCGGCGACTGCGGCGCGCTGGGCCTCCAACTGCGACAGCGTCGCGTCGGCGGCGGCCTTGGCGATGAAGTTCTGCGCCACCAGCTCCTGGCTGCGGCGGTACTGGCGCTCCAGGTCGGCCATCATGGCCTCGTCCTTCTGCTGCTGGGCGCGGGCCTTGGCGAGGTTGGCCTGGTCGGGGCGGTCGTCGAGCGTGAAGAGCAACTGGCCTTGCTTGACGAACTGGCCTTCCTTCACATGCACCTCGCGCACGGTGTTCGTCACCTGCGGGCGCAGTTCCACGCTGTTGAGCGACACCACGCTGCCGTTGACCTGCACGGTGACCGGCACGTCCTGCTTCTGCGCCGCCGCGAGCGTGACCAGGGCCGCTGCGCCGGCGCCCGGCCCGGCGCCCTTGCCGGGCGCGGCGGTGCTGCCGGCGGTGGGTGCGCCCGTCTGTGCCACGCCCTGGGTCCTGTTCCCGGCCCAGCGCCAGGCGCCGGCCGCGGTCAGGATCAGCACACCCGCGAGGGCGAGGACGAGTTTCTTGTTCATGAGCGCTTTTGGATGGGGTAGAAAGCCGGCCACGGTTCATCGAGGCGCACTTTTGCCTGACAACAGCTATTGGATCAGGGGTGTGGGACTGCCGTCCATCGGTGCCGTAAAGATAAGTAAAGCGAATATGAAGCACCGCACGGAAGGCGCTCCGTTCGCCGCGGCGTGTGGGAGGCGGCCGCTAGAATCGCCGCTGCCCCACAGCCTCTGGATGAACACCATGAACCGCTGCAACCCTCCCTGGCTTGCTCTCATTTTGGTAGCACTGTGCGCCGTTCTGGCGCCCGCTGCCGCGCAGGAGCCGGCCCAGACCCAGAACGAGGCCGCGCTCGGCGGCCGCAACTTTCCCATCGGCACCCTGCGCGGGCGCTTCATGGTCGTGAATTCGCCCGAGATCCAGCTCGACGGCCAGCCCGAGCGGCTCTCGCCCGGTGCCCGCATCCGCAGCGCCCAGCAGATGCTGGTGATGCCGTCCAACCTCACCGGCCAGAACCTGCTGGTCAACTACAAGCGCGACGCCGCCGGCATGGTGAGCGAGGTCTGGATCCTCACGCCCGAGGAAGCCCAGGCCAAGCGCGAGTCGGCCGAGAAGCCGCTACTGAACTTCTGGCCCTTCGTGGCCGACACCGGCCCGCGCGACGACGGCAAGACGCCGTTCGACCAGCTGCCCCGCTACGGCCAGTAATCCTCGAATCCGGTGACCGGACGCGGAGGGGCGCCTGCCCTTCACGTCCGGCGTTCCGCTTTCCGACGGCCCTCCAAGGAGCCCACCCCATGCCCCCCAAAGTTTTCATCAAGACCTTCGGCTGCCAGATGAACGAGTACGACTCGGACAAGATGGCCGACGTGCTGCACGCCGCCGAGGGCTACGAGCCCACCACCAACGTGGAAGAGGCCGACCTGATCCTCTTCAACACCTGCTCGGTGCGCGAGAAGGCGCAGGAGAAGGTGTTCTCCGACCTCGGCCGCGTGAAGCACCTCAAGGCGCGCGGCGTGAAGATCGGCATCGGCGGCTGCGTGGCCAGCCAGGAAGGCGCGGCCATCATCGCGCGCGCGCCCTACGTCGACGTGGTCTTCGGCCCCCAGACCCTGCACCGCCTGCCTGAGCTGCTGCACGAGCGCGAGCGTGCGGGCCAGCCGCAGGTGGACATCAGCTTCCCCGAGATCGAGAAGTTCGACCACCTGCCGCCGGCACGGGTCGAGGGCGCGACCGCCTTCGTATCGATCATGGAAGGCTGCTCCAAGTACTGCAGCTACTGCGTGGTGCCCTACACCCGCGGCGAAGAGGTGAACCGGCCGCTGGACGACGTGCTGGTCGAGATCGCCGGCCTGGCCGACCAGGGCGTGCGCGAGGTCACGCTGCTGGGCCAGAACGTCAATGCTTACCGCGGCCGCATGGGCAGCACGGGCGACGGGGCCGAGATCGCCGATTTCGCGCTGCTCATCGAGTACATCGCGGAGATTCCCGGCATCGAGCGCATCCGCTACACGACCAGCCACCCCAACGAATTCACCCCGCGGCTGATCGAGGCCTATGCCCGCGTGCCCAAGCTGGTGAGCCACCTGCACCTGCCGGTGCAGCACGGCAGCGACCGCATCCTGATGGCGATGAAGCGCGGCTACACGGCGATGGAATACAAGAGCACGGTGCGCAAGCTGCGCGCCATCCGCCCCGGCCTCTCGCTCTCCAGCGACTTCATCGTCGGCTTCCCGGGCGAGACCGACGCCGACTTCGACAAGATGATGAAGCTGATCGACGAGCTGGAATTCGACAACAGCTTCAGCTTCATCTTCAGCCCGCGCCCCGGCACGCCGGCGGCGCAGTTGCACGACGACACGCCGCATGCGGTCAAGCTCGCGCGGCTGCAAAGGCTGCAGGCGGTAATCGACGCCAATGTCAAGCGCTTCGGCCAGGCCCTCGTGGGTACGGCCCAGCGTGTGCTGGTCGAAGGCCGCTCGCGCAAGGACGCCAACGAGCTGATGGGCCGCACCGAGTGCAACCGCGTGGTCAACTTCGAAGGCGATCCGCGACTGGTCGGCCAAATGATCGACGTGCGCATCACCCGCTCGCTGGCCTACTCCCTGCGCGGCGAGGTGCCGACCGCCGAATCGACCCCGTCGCCGGCCGCCCCGGCCGCGCTGGCCTCGGCCTGATGGCGGGCCTGAAGTCGGCGCGCGGCTCGTTCCAACAACTGCTGCTGTTCGCGTTCCTGCTGATCACCGCGCTGCTGGTGGGCGTGGCCCTGCGCTCGGTGTTCCAGTACGACGTGCTGATGACGCAGAGCCGCAATGCCGCGGGCCGCGCGCTCACGCTCTCGGGCGCGGCGCAGTCCCTGGCCGAGCGCAGCGCCGCCATGGAGCGCGCCGGGCGCCAGTCGTTGGTGCTCAACGACGCGGTGCTGCGCCGCCGCTTCGACGACGCAGCGCGCGACGCCAACCACGCCCTCGACCGCCTGGGCGCGAACGGCCTGCCCTCCACCGGCCTCGACCTGTGGCGCGGCCAGCTGGCCGTGATCGAAGGGCTGATGAGCGGTGCGCCGGAAACCGCGCTCGCGCGCGAAAGCTCGATGGCGATGCAGTTCCGCGACCTCGACGCGCTCAACACCAACATCGCACAGCAGGCCCAGATCCTGATCGAGACGCAGAACAACGCGCTGGCGCAGCGCATCGAGAACGCGCGCCGGCGGCTGATGCGCGAGGTGCTGGCCGCCAGCGCGGTGGCAGTGGCGCTCGCGCTGGCTTTCGGCGTCTGGCTGGCACGGCCCTTCAAGCGGCTGCAGCGCGCCATCGTCGGGCTGGGCGAGAACCGGCTGGACGAGCCGATCGACATCCGCGGCGCGGCCGACGTGCGCCGCATCTCGCAGCAGCTCGAGTGGCTGCGGCTGCGGCTGACCGAGCTGGACGCCGACAAGGCGCGCTTCCTGCGCCACGTCTCGCATGAGCTCAAGACCCCGCTGGCCGCGTTGCGCGAAGGCGTGTCGCTGCTGGAGGACGGCGTGACCGGCGCCTTGAACCCGGCGCAGCGCGAGGTGGCGCAGATCCTGCAGCAGAACACCGTCGCGCTGCAGGGCCAGATCGAGGCGTTGCTGCGCTTCAACGCGGCGGCCTTCGAGGCGCGCGAGCTGCGTCGCCAGCGCACGCCGCTGCTGCCGCTGATCGAGGAGCAGATCGAGGCCCAGCGCCTGCAATGGCAGGCCAACGGGCTGGCGGTGCGGGCCGAGGGCGAGCCGCTCGCGGTGGTGGTGGACCCGGTGAAGCTGGGCACGGCGCTGGCCAACCTGCTGTCCAACGCCATCCGTTATTCGGCCCGCGGCGGCACCATCGCGATCACCGTGTCGAGCACGCCGGACACCGCCAGCATCGAGATCCAGGACGCGGGCCCGGGCATCGCCGAGGGCGACCGCGACCGCATCTTCGAGCCTTTCTACCGCGGCGAGCGCCAACCCCAGCATGCCGTCAAGGGCACCGGGATCGGGCTGTCGATCGTGCAGGAGTACATTGCAGCTCATGGCGGCCGCATCACGCTGCTGCCCGAGGGACCCGGGGCGCGCTTTCGCATCGAGCTGCCGCGCTCCGCCTGACCACCGCCCCCGCTTCAAGCGTTTTTCTCCGACCCATGTTCTTCAGTTCGATCGCTCGCAGATCCGCATTCGCCATGACCGTGGTCGTCATGCCGCTGCTGCCGCCGCACGCGCCGCGCCGTCCGGCCGCCGGCACGACGCAGGAGCCGTCGACCGGTGCTCTACCCCCGCCGCCGCCCCCGCCGCCGGCATCGTGCAGCCGGTGGAAGCCGGGATGGCGCCGGCACGTGGTGAGCCTGTCTTCACGCTCCGCGCGTCCCGTGGCCGCCCTGCTCGTGTACGCCGACAAGGTGCGTCCATTGGGCGGCAACGAACTCGCCAACGAGATTTCGCGCCTGGGCGAGCCGGGCGAGCAGCCCTTGGTGCAGATGCAGCTGGCGATGCTGCTGGCGCAGACCCGCTCTCCGGCCGATCTCGCGCGCGCGCTCGGCCTGCTGCAGCGTGTGATCGCCAACCCGGCGAACGAGGCCCAGGCGCTGCATCCGCTGGCCCGACTTCTGGCCGCGCGCTACCAGGAGCAGCGCCGCGTCGAGGACGACCGCGAGCGCCAGGCGCAGCAGCTGCGCGACAGCCAGCGCCGCATCGACCAGCTGACCGACCGGATCGAGGCGCTGCGGGCGATCGAGCGCAGCTTCTCGCGTCCCAACAACCCGCCGCCCGTCGCGCCGGCGGCACCCAAGCCTGCACCATGAACACCGCCCCTGGCTCCGCGAAGGACCCGCCCGGCGCCCGCCTGCTGGTGGTCGACGATGACGCGGACATGCTGCGCCTGTTGTCGATGCGGCTCACGGGGGCCGGCTATCAGGTCACGGCCGTGACATCGGCCGAATCGGCGCTGACGCAGCTCGAGATCGAACATCCCCAGCTGGTGCTGAGCGACGTGCGCCTGCCCGGCCGCGACGGCCTTCAGCTCTTCGACGAGATCCGCAAGCGCCATCCCACGCTGCCGGTGATCCTGCTGACCGCGCACGGCACCATCCCCGACGCGGTCGAGGCCACCGCGCGCGGCGTCTTCACCTACCTCACCAAGCCCTACGACGCGCGCGAGCTGCTCGACAAGATCGCGCAGGCCCTGGCGCTGGGCGCGCCCGCACCCAGCAGCGGCAAGGTCGGCGACGAGAGCTGGCGCTCGGAGATCGTGAGCCGCAGCAACCGCATGGCCGAGCTGCTGGCCGAGGCCCGGATGGTGGCCAAGTCGGACGCCAGCGTGCTGCTGCGCGGCGACAGCGGCGCCGGCAAGGAGCTGCTGGCCCGCGCCATCCACCGCGCCAGCGCGCGCGCCGACAAGCCCTTCGTGGCGGTCAACTGCGGCGCCATCCCGGAGGCGCTGCTGGAGTCGGAGCTGTTCGGTCATATGAAGGGCGCCTTCACCGACGCGGTCGCCAATCACAAGGGCCTGTTCCAGCAGGCCGACGGCGGCACCCTGCTGCTCGACGAGATCGGCGACATGCCGCCGGCCCTGCAGGTCAAGCTCCTGCGGGTGCTGCAAGAGCACGCGGTACGGCCGGTCGGATCGACCCAGTCGATCGAGGTCGATGTGCGGATCATCTCCGCCACCCACCGCGACCTCGATGCCGCGATGGAGGCCGGGCAGTTCCGCGAAGACCTCTACTACCGTCTCAATGTCGTGACACTCCAGCTGCCGCCCCTGTCGGCGCGGCGCGAGGACATTCCGCTACTGGCCAACCATTTCCTGCACCGGCTTTCGAGCAAGTACGGCAAGCGCCTGTCGGGCTTCGCGCCGGAGGCGCTGAAGGCACTGACCATGGCGTCTTGGCCGGGCAACGTGCGCCAGCTGTTCAACGTGGTCGAGCAGGTCTGCGCCCTGTCGAGCTCGCCGCTGATCCCGCTGGCGCTGGTGCAGCGGGCGCTGCGCTCGCCCAGCGTCGAAGTCCAGACCTATGCCGAGGCCAAGCAGCGCTTCGAGCGCGAATACCTGGTCGGCCTGCTCAAGCTGACCGACGGCAACGTGGCCGACGCGGCACGCCTGGCGGACCGCAACCGCACGGAGTTCTATCGCCTGCTACAGAAGAACGGGCTCACTGCCGGGCACTTCAAATCCGATGCCGTGTCGCCGGGCGGCGATGCTGTCGCCGAAGAGCGACGGCCCTAAGTGCTTGATTTCGTTGGGAATTAACCGCCCGTTCACAAGCCTTGTCGGGATTCGGCGACAAATTCGGGGGTTTTGGAGGCCTTTAGACCTCAAAAGCCGATCCCGGCGCCGCGAAATCGCGCTAAGCGATTGATCTGAAAGGGTTTTTCCAGGCTGGCACGGGGTTTGCCCTTATGAGGGCATGACAGCACTTACCAGCCCATCTTTCGCACTGCGTCCGCAGCGCGACGGCCTGCGTCAAAAGCAGTTTTCCCTCTCGCGGTCCCGTGCCGCGGGTCATCCGCCGGCCGGCCTGGCCAGCGCCGGCGGTGCGGCACCGGACTGCGTCTTCAAGCGCTTTCCGGCAATCGGCGACACGCCTTCCGTCGACAAGCAACGGGGGTGAGTCGCACATGAAGCCCAACGATTTCTCCCAGCTCAACGTTCTCACCGAAGCGGATTTCTCCCGCCGCAGCCTGCTCCGTGAAGAACGCCACCCTAACTCGGTCACCGCGCCGCCGATCAACCGCGGCTCGATGACCCCCCGCCCCTGGCGCGGCTTCTGGAACAGCATCGGCACGGCCCTGCTGGTCAAGCTCGGCGCCGGCGGCAAGGCAGCGGCGGTTGCGTCGCGCGCACCGCAGGCCCCCCAGGCCTGGCAGAGCGCGGCCCAGCGGCGGCGCATGGCCTTCTTGGCGCTCACCGTGGTCAGCACGGTCATCGCCTCGACGCTGTTCGCCGGCGTGCAGCCCGACTACGACAATCTCTGGCTCCAATACAGCCAGATCGCCCTCTACGGCCTGCTCTCGGGCTGGGTGGTGACGGGCTTCGTGACCGCGCTGATGGGCTTCTATGTCTCGGTGCGCGGCGACAAGCACGCGCTGTCGGCCAAGCAAGTGGCCGACCATCCGATGAACCCGGAAGCACGCACGGCGATCATCATGCCGATCTGCAACGAAGACGTGGCCACGGTGTTCGCCGGCCTGCGCGCCACCTGCGAATCGGTGGCGGCAACCGGCCATGCGAGGCAGTTCGACGTCTTCGTGCTGTCCGACAGCTACACGCCCGAGGTCGCCGCCGCCGAGCGCGCCGCCTGGGAAGAGCTGCGCGCCGCGCTGGCCGACAGCCCGAACCAGCCGCAGGTCGAGGTCTACTACCGCCTGCGCAAGCGCCGCACCCACCGCAAGGCCGGCAATGTGGCCGACTTCTGCCGCCGCTGGGGCAAGGACTACCGCTACATGGTGGTGCTCGACGCCGACAGCGTGATGAGCGGCGACTGCCTGACCTCGATGGTCAAGCTGATGGAAGCCAACCCCAGCGCCGGCATCATCCAGACCGCGACGCAGGCCATCGGCCACGTCACGCTGCACGCCCGCGCCCAGCAGTTCGCCTCGCGCGTGACGGGCCGCCTGTTCACGCTGGGCATGCAGTTCTGGCAGCTCGGCGAGTCGCACTACTGGGGCCACAACGCGATCATCCGCGTCGAGCCCTTCATGGAGCACTGCGCGCTGGCGCCGATCAAGGGCACCGGCGGCATGTCGGGCGGCATCATGTCGCACGACTTCGTCGAGGCCGCGCTGATGCGCCGCGCCGGCTACCACGTGTGGCTGGTGGCCGACCTGGTCGGCAGCTACGAGCAACAGCCACCGGACCTGCTGGCCGAGCTGCAGCGCGACCGCCGCTGGTGCCAGGGCAACCTGCAGAACGCCCGCCTGATGGCCGAGCCCGGCCTGCACCCGGTGCATCGCGCGATGTTCATGACCGGCACCATGGCCTATGCATCCGCGCCGCTGTGGCTGGCCTTCCTGACGCTGGGCACCGCCCTGTGGCTCACCGGCTCGAGCGTGATGGCGCACTGGATGGTGATGCCGATGGAACTGGCCGGCCTGTGGCTGTGGACGCTGTGCCTCCTGTTCCTGCCGCGCATCCTGGGCATCGTGGCCGTGGTGATGCGCCGCGAGCAGCGCCAGTACGGCGGCGTCGGCGGCCTGCTCAAGAGCGCCGCGCTGGAAAGCGCGCTGGCCATCGTGCAGGCCCCCGTGCGCATGCTGGCCCACTCGTTGTTCGTGGTGGTGGCGCTCACCGGCATCAAGCTGGACTGGAAGTCGCCGCCGCGGGAAGCCGCTGCCGTGCCGTGGCGCATCGCCTTCACCCAGCTGGCGCCGATGACGCTGGTGATCGCCGTGCTGGCGGTGGGCATCGCGCTGATCGATGCCGGCGCGCTGGCCTGGCTGATGCCGGTGGGCCTGCCGCTGCTGCTGGCGATCCCGCTGACCGTGCTGACCAGCCAGATCGCGCTGGGCAATGCGATGCGCGACCGGGGCTTCCTGGTCATTCCGGAAGAGTCGCGTTCGCCGGCGGTGCTGCGCAGGGCGTGGATGCACGCGGTGCGGTTGGCACGCGCCTGACGGTTCGCCGCCCATGAAAAAGCCCGCTCATCGAGCGGGCTTTTTTCTTTCTCACTTGCCTTTCGGCGGAGGAAGCGAAGTCAGAATCGCGGCATGCCGCCGCCGCCTCCACCCATGCCGGGCAGGCCCTTCATGCCGCCCATGCGCTTCATCATCTTCATCAGGCCGCCGCCCTTCATCTTCTTCATCATCTGCTGCATCTGCTCGAACTCGTTGAGCAGCCGGTTCACCTCCTGAACCTGCACCCCCGCGCCGGCCGCGATGCGCCGCTTGCGCGTCGCCTTGAGCAGCTCCGGCTTGCGCCGCTCCAGCGGCGTCATGCTGTTGATGATGCCCTCCTTGCGCCGGATGTCGCGCTCGGCGCGGCTCATGTCGGCGTCGGTGGCCTTGGCGGCGAGCTGCGTCGGCAGCTTGTCCATGATGCTGGAGAGTCCGCCCATCTGCTTCATCTGCTGCAGCTGGCCGAGAAAGTCGTTGAGGTCGAAGCCGGCGCCGCTCTTGACCTTGGCCGCCAGCTTCTGCGCCGCCGCCACATCGACGCCGGCCGTGACCTGCTCGACCAGCGCGACGATGTCGCCCATGCCGAGGATGCGGCCGGCATGGCGCTCGGCATCAAACACCTCCAGGCCGTCGATCTTCTCGCTGACGCCGGCGAACTTGATCGGCACGCCCGTGACTTGGCGCACCGACAGCGCCGCGCCGCCGCGCGAATCGCCGTCGGTCTTGGTGAGGATGATGCCGGTGAGCGGCAGCGCTTCCTTGAAGGCCTTGGCGGTGTTGATCGCATCCTGGCCCTGCATCGCGTCGACCACGAACAGGGTCTCGACCGGGTTCAGCGCCGCGTGCAGCTGCTGGATCTCGTTCATCAGCACCTCGTCGATGGCGAGGCGGCCGGCGGTGTCGACCAGCAGCACGTCGAAGAAATGGCGCTTGGCGTGATCGAGCGCGGCGCGGGCGATGTCCAGCGGCTTCTGCTCCGGCGTGCTCGGGAACCACTCGGCGCCGGCCTGCTTCGTGACGGTCTTGAGCTGCTCGATGGCCGCCGGCCGGTAGACGTCGCCCGAGACGGTGAGCACCTTTTTCTTGCGCTTCTCGATGAGATGCTTGGCGAGCTTGGCGGTGGTGGTGGTCTTGCCGGCGCCCTGCAGGCCGGCCATCAGGATCACGGCGGGCGGCTGGGCCACCAGGTTGATGTCGACCACACCCTCGCCCATGGTGGCGGCGAGCTCGCGGTTGACGATGCCCACCAGCGCCTGGCCGGGCTTGAGCGAGCCCAGCACCTCCTGACCCATCGCCTTGTCCTTGACGCGGGCGACGAAATCGCGCACCACGGGCAGCGCGACGTCGGCCTCGAGCAAGGCCATGCGGACCTCGCGCAGCATGTCCTGCACATTGCTTTCGGTGATGCGGGCCTGGCCGCTGACCTGCTTGACGAGGCGTGAGAATTTTTCGGTGAGGGCGCTGGCCATGGTGCTTCCCGCGGGCGGGACCGGTAGGTGGGGAGTGGGGGCGCCTTCGCGAAGGATCACGCAAGAGCGAGACGCTAAACTCCGACCGATGATTTTAGCGATCCCCTCCCCACTCGGCGTGGCGCTGGGCATCGCCACCGCCGCCGCCTACGCCGCGACCGCTGCCGCGGCCTCCTGGCTCGGACGGCCTTCCACGCAATGGATGCTGGGTCTGGCCTGGGTGCTGCACGCGTGCGTGCTCGCCTGGTCGCTGGCCGGGGGCGATCCGCGCTTCGGCTTCGCTCCCGCCCTGTCCGTCACCGCCTGGCTGGTGATGACGGTCTACGCGATCGAGAGCCGCCTGTATCCGCAGCTCAAGGTGCGGCGCATGCTCGCGGGCCTGGGCGCGGCGGCCGTGCTGCTGGCGCTGGTCTTTCCGGGCACGCCGCTGCATGTGTCGGCCTCGCCCTGGCTGCCGCTGCACCTGGCACTGGGCATTGCCTCCTACGGCCTGTTCGGCGCGGCGGTGATTCACGCCTGGATCATGACCCGCGCCGAGAAGCAGATCCGGCTGGCGGCCGAGCCGCAGGCCGGCGTGCCTCTGCTCACCATGGAGCGCCTGACCTTCCGATTCGTGACCGCCGGCTTCGTGCTGCTGTCGGCCACCCTTCTTGCGGGCCTGCTGTTCAGCGAGCAGTTGTACGGTGCCAGCGCACGCAGCTGGAAATGGGACCACAAGACGGTGTTCTCGGTGCTGGCGTGGATCAGCTTCGCGGTGCTGCTGATCGGACGCGCGCGCTTCGGCTGGCGCGGGCGCACCGCAAGGCGAGTGCTCTACGCCGGCGCGGCCCTGTTGCTGCTGGCCTATGTGGGCTCGCGCTTCGTGCTCGAGGTGGTGCTGGGACGCGTGACATGAAATACCTGCTGGTCCTCGCGGTCATCCTGGTGGCGGTCTGGCTCTGGCGCAAGGCCCGGCGCGAAGAGCTGCAGTCGCGCACGCCGCCGCCGTCACCCCCGCCTGCACCGGGCGCCATCGCGCCGCCGCAAGCCATGCTGCGCTGCGCGCATTGCGGACTGCACCTGCCGGCCGCGGACGCGGTGCGCGGCACGGACGGTGCGGCCTACTGCAGTACGGCGCACCGCCAGGCCGCCACACGCTGAGTGGGCCACCACCGATGAGCACCTTCCTCTGGTCGCGTGCCGAGCCCGGGACCGACTGGACGCCGCTCGACCGGGCGGCCGGCCGCGAAAGCTCGGCCCTGCTGCGCCTGTGGCGCGGCTTCATGACCGCGCGCTGCTTCATCGCCGTCGTGCTGCTGCTGCTGCAGGCCATCGTCTTCGCGCTCGGGCAAGCCCCGCAGCCTATCGTGGTGGCGCTGACGGGCAGCTACCTGGTCGTCACCGTGCTGACCGCGCGCTACTCGCTTTTCCAGCCGCCGGTGCGGCGCTTCGGCACGGCCTGGCTATCCAGCATCGGCGTCGACCTGGTGGTCTTCAGCACGCTGCAACTGCTGCAGGTGGGCAGCATCAACTACACGCCGCTGTTCGCCTTGCCGGTGCTGATGGGGGCGGTACTGGGCACCGGCACCGTCGGGCTGGGCACCACCGCCATCGTCACGCTGCTGCTGCTGGCGCACGCCGGCTGGTACTGGCTGCAGCAGCAGGCCGAGCCCTCGGCGCGCTTCGTGCAGGCGGCGCTGACCGGCACCGGCCTGTTCGTGGTGGCGCTGCTGGCGCACGAGCTGGCGCGGCGGCTGATGCGCGAGGAGGCGCTGGCGCAGAGCAACCGCGGTGCGGCGCAGATGCATGCCCTGGTGAACGACCTGGTGATCGAGACGCTCAGCGAGGGCGTGCTGGTGGTCGACGCCCAGGGCCAGGTGCACGCGGCCAACCCGGCGGCCGACGCGATTCTCGGGCAGGGCCTGGCGCAGCTCGCGCTGCCCTTCGCCCTGGGCGCGAACCCCGCCTGGGCGCCGCTGGCAGCGATCGCGCGCAGCACCTTCGCGCGCCGCACATCGCAGGCGCGCGAGATCCCGATCGCGCAGACCCAGGGCGCGCCGCGCGAGGTGCGCGTGCGCACGCGCCTCACGCGCGCTGCCGAGCGCGGCATCGACAGCCTGTGCGTGATGTTCCTCCAGGACCTGCGCGAACTGGAGGCGCGCATCCGCACCGAGAAGCTGGCGGCCATGGGGCGCATGTCGGCGGCGGTCGCGCACGAGATCCGCAACCCCTTGGCCGCGATCACACAGGCCAGTGCGCTGCTGAGCGAGGACCTGGTCGATCCGGCCCACCGCCGACTGACGAACATGGTCCAGCAAAACGCCCAGCGCCTGGCGCGCATCGTCGACGACGTGCTCGACGTCGCCCGCGCCCGGCAGCAGCGCGTGCTGCCGATGGGCGAGCAGCTGGTGCTCGATCCGACCGTGCGCACGCTGGCCGAGGAATGGGTTCGGCAAACGCAGCGCCAGGGCGTGCTGCTGGTGCTGGAAGCCCCCGGCCGCGTGGTGCGCTTCGACATCGAGCACCTGCGGCGCATCCTCGTGAATCTGCTCGACAACGCCGCGCGCTACGCCGGCGCGCGCGAAGGCTCGATCCAGGTCACGACACGGCTGAATGCCGCCGGCCGCGCCAGCCTGCAGGTGTGGAGCGACGGCGCGCCGCTCGAGCCCGCGGTGCAGCGCCATCTGTTCGAGCCCTTCTTCTCGTCCGAGAGCCGCTCCAGCGGCCTCGGCCTCTACCTGTGCCGCGAGCTGTGCGAACGCCACGGCGCGACCATCGGCTACGAGCGCCGCACCCTCGCCGCAGGCGGGCCGGAGGGCAACGAATTCGCGATCGTCTTCATGCCGGGCGAAGGCGGGCTGACACAATAGCGCCGTGAGCAGCTCCAATCCGTCCGCACAGCGCCCTGCACAGATCCTGGTCGTCGATGACGAGCCCGACCTGCGCACGCTCTACGAGCTCACGCTGCTGCGCGAAGGCTACCGCGTCGAGGCAGCCGGCAGCGTGTCGGAGGCGCGCGAGCATCTGGACGCGGGCCGCTTCGATGCCGTGATCACCGACATGCGCCTGCCCGACGGGCTGGGCATGGAGATCCTGCAGCGCATCCAGCAGGAGCAGCGCAGCGAGCGCTGCGTGGTGATGACCGCCTACGGTTCGGCCGAGAACGCGGTCGAGGCCCTGAAGGCGGGCGCCTTCGACTACCTCACCAAGCCGGTGGACCTGAAGCAGTTCCGCACCGTCGTGGCCTCGGCGGTGCAGGCGCAGGCCGCGCCCGCGCGGCCGGTGCGCCAGGCGGAGGACAGCGGCAGCAAGCTCGCCGCGATCACCAGCAACGCCGGCATCGCGGCGCTCGAACGGCTGGTCGGCGGCTCCGAGCCGATGCGCCTGGTCAAGTCCCGCATCGCCAAGGTGGCGCGCGGCATGGCGCCGGTGCTGGTGCGCGGCGAGTCCGGCACCGGCAAGGAACTGGCGGCGCGCGCGGTGCATGCGTGCAGCCAGCGCAGCGACGGCCCCTTCGTCGCCGTCAACTGCGGCGCCATCCCCGAGAACCTGCTCGAGGCCGAGTTCTTCGGCGCCAGAAAAGGCTCGTACACCGGCTCCTCGCAGGACCGCGACGGCTATTTCCAGGCCGCGCGCGGCGGCACGCTCTTCCTCGACGAAATCGGCGACCTGCCGCTGGCGATGCAGTCCAAGCTGCTGCGCGCGATCCAGGAGCGCAGCGTGCGGCCGATCGGCTCGACCCAGGAAGACGCCGTCGACGTGCGCATCGTGAGCGCCACGCACAAGGATCTGCAGGCCGAGGTGCAGGCCGGCCGCTTCCGGCAGGACCTGTTCTATCGCCTGAACGTGATCGAGATCGCGGTGCCTGCGCTGCGCGAGCGCCGCGAGGATCTGCCGGCACTCTGCGAGGCCCTGCTGGCGCGCATTGCGCGCGACGCCGGCATGCCGATCCCCGCGCTGTCGGCCGAGGTGCTGCAGCGGCTGTCGCAGCATCCCTTGCACGGCAACGTGCGCGAGCTCGAGAACCTGCTGCACCGCGCCGTCGCCTTGAGCGATGGCGACGTGCTGCACATCGATGTCTCGAGCCCCGCGGCTCAACTCGAGCCGGCGGGCGCGCCGCCTGCCACGGCAACGCAGGCGCCGGCCGAGCCGCAGCAGCCTGCGCTTCCCGCGGCCAGGCCCGCCGCCGCGGTGCCGAGCGATCTGCAAAGCTATCTGGACCAGCAGGAGCGCGAGATCCTCGTTCGCGCGCTGCAGGAAAGCGGATTCAACCGCACCGCCGCCGCGGCGCGGCTGGGCCTGAGCCTGCGGCAGATCCGCTATCGCATCGCGCGCCTGGGCATCGCGACGCCGGGCGGCGACGACCCCCATGGCAACGGACCCGACGACTGACAACACCAGCGCTGTCCTCTGGCAGGACGGCTGGTACCGCTTCGCCCGGCCGCTGCGCTCGCCGAACTTCGGGCCGCGGCCTGCCGGTGCGCAGATCGACCTGATCGTGCTGCATTCCATCAGCCTGCCGCCGGGCCGCTATGGCGGCGACGAGGTGCAGCAGCTCTTCATGAACCAGTTGGACTGGGACGCGCATCCCTACTTCGGCACCATCCGCGGCCTCGAGGTCTCGGCCCATTTCTATGTGCGACGCAACGGCGAGCTCTGGCAGTTCGTGAGCTGCGACGACCGCGCCTGGCATGCCGGCCCATCGTCCTGGCGCGGCCGCGCCAACTGCAACGACGATTCGATCGGCATCGAGCTCGAAGGCCTGGAGGGCGAGCATTTCGAGCTTGCGCAATACGAAACCCTGGCCAGTCTCTGCCCGGCCATCGCGCAGCGCTACGCGATCGCCTTCATCGCCGGCCACGAGCACATTGCGCCGGGCCGCAAGGCCGATCCCGGCAGCGGCTTCAACTGGCCGTTGCTGCAACAGCAGCTGGCATGGGCGCCCGCGATGTTCCCGGACACAACTGTTGCCCCCTGATTTTTTTCAATCGTCGCTGCGGCACTGATGCGCCGGCGCCACGGTCGAGCCATCGCCGCTTTTGCTTTCGCCCCGCGCAGCAACCATGCGCCTTTCAGGCCCAAAAACGCGCGCAAGGCGCATGAACAGCGGCGCCCGCTAAGGTGGCTCAGTAACGACGCGGCAAACCCGCCGATCGCAAGGCGTCCACAGGGGATGGATACCGTTGAACTACAAGGAAAACACTATATCTAGTGGGTTGAACCCCCCTTGGACCCCAGATATAGTGTGCCCTGCCCCGTGCTTCATGCCGAGCAACCGGCCCGATGCGGCACCGCCGCCCCAACAAGAATTGCCAACAGAGGATCGAATGCAAACTGCCCTGAACCATCCCGCCACCTCCCGCGCCGTAACCTCGACGCCGCAACACCCCAGCGACAAGGCCGGCTCGCCCGCCGGCAACGCGCTCGCCAACTACCAGATCATCCGCCGCAACGGCGCTGTCGTTCCCTTCGAGCCCAACAAGATCGCGATCGCGATGATGAAGGCCTTCCTCGCGGTGCACGGCACGCAGGGCGCGGCCTCCGCCAGCGTGCGCGAGACGGTCGACACCCTGACCCAGGGCGTGGTGCGCGCCATGCTGCGCTCGCGTCCGGGCGGCGGCACCTTCCACATCGAGGACGTGCAGGATCAGGTCGAGCTGGGCCTGATGCGCGGCGGCCACCACGAGATCGCGCGCGCCTACGTGCTGTACCGCGAGCGCCGCTCACAGGAGCGCTCCAAGCAGGGCGAGCAGGACTCCCCGATCGCCGTCTCCACGCTGCATGTGCTCGACCGCGGCGAGCGCGTCGCTCTGGACCTCAACGAGCTCAAGGGCCTGATCGAATCCGCCTGCGCCGGCCTGGGCGAGAGCATCACGGCCGGCCCGATCGTGGCCGAGACCATGCGCAACCTCTACGACGGCGTGCCGCTGGACGAGGTCTACAAGGCCTCGATCCTGGCCGCCCGCACGCTGATCGAGAAGGACCCCGACTACACCTTCGCCACCGCACGCCTGCTGCTGCACACGATCTTCAAGGAAGTCATCGGCCGCGAAGTGCCGGCCGCCGAGCGCGCCCAGGCCTACGCCGACAGCTTCCCGCTGTTCATCAAGAAGGGCGTGGACAACGAGCTGCTCGACGAGAAGCTGCAGCAGTACGACTTGGCCCGCCTGGGCGCCGCGCTCAAGCCCGAGCGCGATCTGCAGTTCGACTACCTCGGCCTGCAGACCCTGTACGACCGCTACTTCCTGCACGTGCGCAAGACCCGCATCGAGCTGCCGCAGGCCTTCTTCATGCGCGTGGCCATGGGCCTGGCGCTGAACGAGATCGATCGCGAGGCGCGCGCCATCGAGTTCTACGAGGTGCTGTCCTCCTTCGACTTCATGTCCAGCACGCCCACCCTGTTCAACAGCGGCACGCTGCGCTCGCAGCTCTCCAGCTGCTACCTGACCACCGTGCCCGACGACCTGGACGGCATCTACGAGTCGATCAAGGAAAACGCCCTGCTCTCCAAGTTCGCCGGCGGCCTGGGCAACGACTGGACCCGCGTGCGCGCGCTGGGCAGCCACATCAAGGGCACCAACGGCGAGTCGCAGGGCGTGGTGCCCTTCCTCAAGGTGGTGAACGACACCGCGGTCGCGGTCAACCAGGGCGGCAAGCGCAAGGGCGCGGTCTGCACTTACCTGGAAAGCTGGCACCTCGACATCGAGGAGTTCCTGGAGCTGCGCAAGAACACCGGCGACGACCGCCGCCGCACGCACGACATGAACACGGCCAACTGGATTCCCGACCTGTTCATGCGCCGCGTGATGGAAAAGGGCAACTGGACGCTGTTCTCGCCCTCCAGCGTGCCGGACCTGCACGACAAGTTCGGAGCCGACTTCGAGACCGCCTACGTCGCCTATGAAGAGAAGGCCGCGCGCGGCGAGATCAAGCCCAGCCGCACGCTCCAGGCCACCGATCTCTGGCGCAAGATGCTCACGATGCTGTTCGAGACCGGCCATCCCTGGATCACCTTCAAGGACGCCTGCAACGTGCGCTCGCCCCAGCAGCACGTCGGCGTGGTCCACTCGTCCAACCTCTGCACCGAGATCACGCTCAACACCAGCGACACCGAGACCGCCGTCTGCAACCTGGGCTCGGTCAACCTGCTGCAGCATCTGAAGGACGGCAAGGTCGACCAGGAGAAGCTGCAGCGCACCGTGTCGACCGCGATGCGCATGCTCGACAACGTGATCGACATCAACTACTACGCCGTCAAGAAGGCGCGCGACTCCAACCTGCGCCACCGCCCGGTCGGCCTGGGCCTGATGGGCTTCCAGGACGCGCTGTACGAGCTGCGCATCCCCTACGCCTCGCAAGAGGCCGTGCAGTTCGCCGACGAATCGATGGAAGCGATCTGCTACCACGCCTACTGGGCCTCGACCGAGCTGGCCCGCGAGCGCGGCCGCTACTCGAGCTACAAGGGCTCGCTGTGGGACAAGGGCGTGCTGCCGCCCGACACGCTGGATCTGCTCGAGAAGGCGCGCGGCGGCTACGTCGAGCTGGACCGCTCGGCCACGCTGGACTGGGACGCGCTGCGCCAGAAGATCAAGGCCGACGGCATGCGCAATTCCAACTGCGTGGCCATCGCGCCGACCGCCACCATCTCCAACATCATCGGCGTGGACGCCTCGATCGAGCCCTGCTTCGGCAACCTCTCGGTCAAGTCGAACCTCTCCGGCGAGTTCACCGTCATCAACCACTACCTGGTGCGCGACCTCAAGCGCCTGGGCCTGTGGGACGACGTGATGGTGATGGACCTCAAGCACTTCGACGGCTCGCTGCGCCCGATCGACCGCGTGCCGCAGGACGTGAAGGCGCTCTACGCGACCGCATTCGAGATCGAAACCACCTGGCTGGTCGAGGCCGCCGCGCGTCGCCAGAAGTGGATCGACCAGGCGCAGTCGCTGAACATCTACATGGCCGGCGCCTCGGGCAAGAAGCTCGACGACACCTACAAGCTCGCATGGCTGCGCGGGCTGAAGACCACCTACTACCTGCGCACGCAGAGCGCCACGCACGCCGAGAAGTCGACCGTGCAATCGGGCCGGCTCAACGCGGTGTCCTCGGGTTCGAACGATGCATCTTCGTCGGGCATGAGCGCGCTCGAAGCGGCCGCGGCGGCTGCGCGCGCGCAGCTCGGCGCGATGCCTGCGACCGACATCGCCTTCTGCGGCGTCGACGATCCGACGTGCGAAGCGTGCCAGTGATGTCGGCGTGAAGACGCATCGATTCGCGGCATCGCCCGACAAACTGCGATGCATGCGAACAACATAACGGCAACATAAACAGAGCGCGATGTGAAGAGCACTTTGCAACTCACATCGTTGCTCACATAATTTGAGCATTGGATTTTTCTATGTTGACCTGGGACGAAGAAGTCAAGCCCTCCTTGCCAAAGGATCTGCAACAAGGCATGCGGCAACCATCGATCAGCGACGCGCAAGCCAGCCGCTCGCTGGAGCACCCGACTTCGCAAACAGCGCCCACCCTCGCTTCGGTTCCCCGCACGCTCGATGACGGCGCCGTGCCGCGCGCTGCACAGCAGGCCGCGCCCGCGCAGCCGGCCGCACGCCGCGTGAAGGCCGCCGACAAGCGCATCATCAACGGCCAGACCGACGTCAATCAGCTGGTTCCGTTCAAGTACAAGTGGGCCTGGGAGAAGTACCTCGCCACCTGCGCCAACCACTGGATGCCGCAGGAAGTGAACATGACGCGCGATATCGCGCTCTGGAAAGACCCGAACGGCCTGACCGAGGACGAGCGCCGCATCGTCAAGCGCAACCTCGGCTTCTTCGTGACGGCCGATTCGCTGGCCGCCAACAACATCGTGCTGGGCACCTACCGCCACATCACGGCGCCCGAATGCCGCCAGTTCCTGCTGCGCCAGGCTTTCGAGGAAGCGATCCACACGCACGCCTACCAGTACATCGTCGAGTCGCTGGGCCTGGACGAGAGCGAGATCTTCAACGCCTACAACGAGGTGCCGTCGATCCGCGAGAAGGACCAGTTCCTGATCCCCTTCATCGACGCCATCAGCGACCCGAACTTCCACACCGGCACGCACGAGAACGACCAGACGCTGCTCAAGTCGCTGATCGTCTTCGCCTGCCTGATGGAAGGCCTGTTCTTCTACGTCGGCTTCACGCAGATCCTCGCGCTGGGCCGCCAGAACAAGATGACCGGTGCTGCCGAGCAGTACCAATACATCCTGCGCGACGAGTCGATGCACTGCAATTTCGGCATCGACCTGATCAACCAGCTGAAGCTCGAGAACCCCCACCTCTGGACCGCGGAGTTCAAGGCGGAGATCAAGGCCCTCTTCCTGAAGGCCGTCGAGCTCGAGTACCGCTATGCCGAAGACACCATGCCCCGCGGCGTGCTCGGCATGAACGCCTCCATGTTCAAGGGCTACCTGCGCTACATCGCCAACCGGCGCGCGCAGCAGATCGGCCTGGAAACG
The DNA here is from genome assembly GCF_010499245.1 of Variovorax sp. WS11. Classification (GTDB taxonomy): domain Bacteria; phylum Pseudomonadota; class Gammaproteobacteria; order Burkholderiales; family Burkholderiaceae_C; genus Variovorax. Next base: position 3,661,499 of record NZ_JAAGOW010000001.1, on the reverse strand, counting down.
CTCTTCCCGAACGAGGAAAATCCCTTCCCCTGGATGAGCGAGATGATTGACCTGAAGAAGGAGCGCAACTTCTTCGAGACCCGCGTGATCGAGTATCAGTCGGGTGGTGCGCTCTCCTGGGATTGAATTGTTCCGACAAGAAAAGTGAATTCAAGAATAGCCCTCATCACGACCAAGCACCGGAGAGTGCGGCGGCGGTGAAGGCGCAGGTGTTCATGGCGCTGGAGCTCGATCCAACGCCATGAATCGCTTCACGCTACCAACATGCGTGGAGTGCTTCAAAAGGTTGATTTTTTCAACTTGATCAAGGAGAAAAGAGAAATGGCAACTGCAAAGAAAGCGCCGGCTAAGAAAGCCGCAGCAAAGAAGGCTCCGGCCAAAAAGGTCGCTGCTGCCAAGAAGGCACCGGCCAAGAAGGTCGCAGCGAAGAAGGCTCCTGCCAAGAAGGTAGCGGCCAAGAAGGCGCCGGCGAAGAAGGCCGCAGCGAAGAAGGCTCCTGCCAAGAAGGTAGCGGCCAAGAAGGCGCCGGCGAAGAAGGCCGCTGCCAAGAAGGCTCCTGCCAAGAAGGCAGCAGCCAAGAAGGCGCCGGCGAAGAAGGCCGCTGCCAAGAAGGCTCCTGCGAAAAAGGCGCCGGCGAAAAAGGCCGCGGCCAAGAAGCCCGCCGCCAAGAAAGCAGCGAAGAAGCCTGCTGCCAAGAAGGCCGCGAAAGCGCCCGCCGCTGCTGCGCCTGCGCCTGCAGCGCAAACGACGCTGAACCCCCAGGCAGCCTGGCCGTTCCCGACGGCCAGCAAGCCCTGAGTCGCTCAGCAGCCTTGAAGGCAAAAGCCCGGCACTTCGGTGCCGGGCTTTTTTTATTGCGGACTGGAGTTCAGAGGCCGAGCGCCTGGCGATCCACCTGGTAGTTCTGCGGGCCCCGCTGCGCGATCTTGAGCGCACCGAGGCGGTTGCCCAGGGCGGCACAGCGCGCGAGCGCCCAGCCTTGCTCCAGCCCGTACAGCAGGGCACCGCGCCAGGCGTCGCCGCAGCCCGTGGGCTCGATCACCGCGGTGGGCTTGACGGCCAGCACATGCTCGCGCTCGCCCCGGATCCACACCTCGCAGCCCTCGGCCGCGAGGGTGATGACCAGGCCCTGCACGCGATCGGAGATCTCGGCGAAGCTCCAGCCCGTGCGCTGCGAGAGCATCTTGCCCTCGTAGTCGTTGACGACGACCCAACTCGCCAGCTCCACGAAATGCCGCAGCTCCTCGCCGTCGAACATCGGCAGGCCCTGGCCGGGATCGAAGACGAAGGGGATGTTCGCCGCCTTGAACTGTTCGGCGTGCTGCAGCATCGCCTCGCGCCCGTCGGGCGCCACGATGCCGAGCCGGATGTCGTCGCGCGCCGTCACGCGCGTGATGTGCGCCTGCTGCATCGCGCCGGGGTGGAAGGCCGTGATCTGGTTGTTGTCGCGGTCGTTCATGATCATCGCCTGCGCGGTGAAGCTGTCGTCGACCTGCCGCACGAATTCCGTGCTGATGCCGAGCGAGCGCAGCCGCTCCAGGTAGTCGCCGCCGTCGCTGCCGACCGTGGCCATCGGCAGCGCCCGGCCGCCCAGCGCGTTGAGGCTGTAGGCGATGTTGCCGGCACAGCCCCCGAAATCGCGCCGCAGGCCAGGGACCAGAAAGGACACGTTGAGGATGTGCAGCTGATCAGGAAGGATCTGATCGGCGAACCGGCCCTCGAAAGTCATGATCGTGTCGAACGCGAGAGAACCGCAAATCACTGCTGCCATGAATGAACCACTGGTTGGTTTGAGAAAGAAAAAGAGGCGCTGGCTTCAGGGATAGAAGGCCAGCAGATGGAACCCGGCGACCGGCGGCAGCGCCGCAGCCTCGGGGCCGCCGAGCGCCAACGGCAGCGATGCAGCGCGCTCGGCACGGGCCGGCAGCACGGAGGGCGCGCCGAACTCCGACGGCATGAGCACGCGCCGCACCACGGCGCGCTCCTGCGTGTCGAGCAGGGACAACTCGACGGCCGGCATCGCGAGCGGCACGGGCGCGGCATTGCGCAAGGTGAAGTTCAGCCTGTAGGCGTCGCCGACCTTCTCGCGCGCGAAGGAGGCGCCGTCGATCGTGATGTCGCCGATCTGCCGCAGGGCCGAGAGCTCGCAGCCCGTCAGCCCGCACACGGCCGCGAGCACCGGGCGCATCGAGGGCTGGCGCGCCGCGATCAGGTCGCGCTCCTGGTGCAGCACCTGCACGACCAGGAGGACCGCAGCCAGTGCGGCCACCCCGACCAGCGCACGTCGCACGCCGACGCGCTCCCAGAATGCAGCGCCCTCGGCGGCAGTAACGAAGCGGGGCAGGCGCCGCGGGATGTCGGGCACGGGTTCGTGCTCGCTGGCCGCGAGCACGACGGGGGCCGACTCGCGCGCAGCGCGCTCTTCGCCGCGGGCCTTGGCTCGGGCGATCTTGGCGGACTTGGCACGCGCGCGCCGCAAGGCCTTCTGCAGCTGCACGTTGGCAGCGTCGTCTTCGGCCGTGATCGCCGGTGCAGCCTTCGTCTCGAGCCGCGCCGGCTCCGCTCGCCGCGCCTCGCGACCGATGGGTGGCGAGGCCGGCAGGCTCAGGTCGATATTCGGGAAGGGCGGCAAGGAAGGGTACGGCGGCACCACATGCGGATCCGCCTCGACCATCGACGCAGAAGTCTCGGGCCAGGGCTCGTCGGTGACGACGCCGGCAAAAGGCAGCGGATCGGACTTCGCCCGCGCTTTGGGTTTCCTGGGGGCTTCGGGTGGCAGCGGCTCGGCGACCCGTGGCTCGGCGATCTGCGGTTCGGCTGGCGGCGGCTCGGTCTCGTGCTCGTCGTCGAGGAAGTCCGTCTCATCCACGTCGTGCAACGAGTCTTCCGAAGGCAGCGCGACCTCCTCCTGCTCGGGCATGGTGGGGGACGGCGCGCTCGCTGGCGTTTCGATCGGCGCCGCGGGCGCCCTGGACTCCGGCGCCGGCTCGGGCGTCTCCTGCAGCGCAAGGGTCGCATCGAAGACTTCGCTGCAGCGCCCGCAGCGCACCCAGCCATCGGAGATGCGAAGCTGGTCCCTCACCACCTTGAAGGTGGTGCCGCAGGCGGGGCAGCGGGTGACCAGGCTCATGAGGCGCCGATTGTAGGGTTGCGACCTCCGGCAGGAGGAGGGTCTAGACCCGCGCGGTCATCAGGATCCAACCGTCCTCGGCGTCGCTGACCTCCAGCGCCGCATAGGGCGCATAGGCCAGCTTCAGCTCATCGGCCTGGCGCTGGAGGATGCCGGCCAGCACGAGCGAGCCGCCGGGCGCCACGTGCTCGCACAACAGGGGCGCCAGCACCTTGAGCGGGGTGGCGAGGATATTCGCCAGCACGATGTCGTAGCGGCCCTGGGCGAGTTCGCTCAGCCCGGCCTTCAGCTGGACACGATTGGCCTCGGCGTTGAGGCGGGTCGCGTCGACCGCGGCTTCGTCGATGTCGACGGCATCGATCTCCGCGGCGCCGAACTTGGCCGCGCCGATCGCCAGGATGCCGGAGCCGCAGCCGTAGTCCAGCACACGCTTGCCGGCCGTCTTCGCGCCCGACGCGATCCAGCGCAGGCACATGCGCGTGGTCGGGTGCGTGCCGGTGCCGAAGGCCAGGCCCGGATCCAGCCGAATCACCTGCTGCGCCCCGGCCGGGGGCTCATGCCAGGTGGGCACGATCCAGAACTCCGGCGTGATCTCGACCGGCGCGAACTGCGATTGGGTGAGCCGCACCCAGTCCTGCTCGGGCACGTCCACCAGGCCCTGCAGCTGGCAGCCGTCGAAGAAGTCCTGCGCCGCCAATACCGTCGCAGCCTCGCGCGCCTGCGCCTCGTCGGCGAACAGGGCAATCACGCGGGAGCGCTGCCAACCCTCTTTCGGCGGCGGCATGCCCGGCTCGCCGAAGAGCGCCTGCTCGGCGTCGGTCTGAGCGTCGGCGTCCTCGACCGAGACGCTCAGCGCATCCAGGGCCTCGAGCGCGTCGCTGACGGTCTCGACGCGGTCCTCCGGAACGAGCAGGCGGAGTTCGAACATGGGGCAGCCCCGTTCAGCGTTTGTGGGCCGCGAGCCACTCTTCGAGGTAGTGGATGTTGGTGCCGCCACTCATGAACTTGGCGTCGACCATCAGCTCGCGGTGCAGCGGGATGTTGGTCTGGATGCCCTCCACCACCGTCTCGCTGAGCGCCGTTCGCATGCGCGCGAGCGCCTGCTCGCGGGTGTCGCCATGCACGATGATCTTGCCGACCATCGAGTCGTAGTTGGGCGGCACGAAGTAGTTGGTATAGATGTGGGAATCCACCCGCACGCCCGGCCCGCCCGGCGGATGCCACATCGTGATGCGGCCCGGCGACGGCGTGAACTTGTACGGATCCTCGGCGTTGATGCGGCACTCGATCGCATGGCCGCGCATCTCGATCTGGCGCTGCGTGAACGGCAGCCGCTCGCCGGCCGCCACCATGATCTGCGTCTTCACGATGTCGATGCCGGTGGTGAACTCGGTGACAGGGTGCTCCACCTGCACGCGCGTGTTCATCTCGATGAAGTAGAACTCGCCGTTCTCATAGAGAAACTCGAAGGTGCCGGCGCCGCGGTAGCCGATCTTCTTGCATGCCATGGCGCAGCGCTCGCCGATCTTCTCGATCAGCTTGCGCGGGATGCCCGGCGCGGGCGATTCCTCGATCACCTTCTGGTGGCGCCGCTGCATGGAGCAGTCGCGCTCGCCCAGGTAGACCGCGTTCTTGTGCTTGTCGGCCAGCACCTGGATCTCGATGTGGCGCGGGTTCTGGAGAAACTTCTCCATGTAGACCGAGGGATTGTTGAAGGCCGCCGCGGCCTCCGCCTTGGTCATCTGGATCGCGTTGACCAGCGCTGCCTCGGTGTGCACCACGCGCATGCCGCGGCCGCCGCCACCGCCTGCCGCCTTGATGATGACCGGGTAGCCGATGGCGCGCGCGATGCGCTTGTTGATGGCGGCGTCGTCGGACAGTTCGCCCTCCGAGCCGGGCACGCAGGGCACGCCGGCCTTGATCATGGCCTGCTTGGCCGACACCTTGTCGCCCATGATCCGGATCGACTCGGGGCTGGGGCCGATGAACTGGAAGCCGCTCTGCTCGACGCGCTCGGCGAAGTTGGCGTTTTCGCTCAGGAAGCCGTAGCCGGGATGGATGGCCTCGGAGTCCGTCACTTCGGCGGCCGAGATGATCGCCGGCATGTTCAGGTAGCTCTGGGAAGACGGCGCCGGGCCGATGCACACCGCCTCTTCGGCCAGCTTCACGTACTTGGCTTCCCGATCGGCCTCGGAATAGACCATGACGGCCTTGATGCCCAGTTCACTGCAAGCCCGCTGGATACGAAGTGCAATCTCCCCGCGATTGGCAACGAGAATCTTCTTGAACATGGTCACTCGATGATGAACAGCGGCTGGCCGTATTCGACCGCCTGACCGTTTTCGCCGAGGATTTGTGTGACGGTGCCGGACTTGTCGGCCTCGATTTCGTTGAGGATCTTCATCGCCTCGATGATGCAGATCGTGTCGCCCTCCTTCACCTGGCTGCCCACTTCGACGAAGGCCGGGGCGCCGGGGCTGGAGGAGCGGTAGAAGGTGCCGACCATGGGCGACTTCACCACGTGGCCGGATGGCGCGGCTTCCACGGGAGCCGCCGGAGCCGGCGCCGCGGCGATGGCGCCCGCGGGTGCCGCGACACCGACGCCCGGAGCCGGAGCCGGCATGGCCTGCACATACTGCACCGGCGCTGCGATTCCGCCTTTTACGATGCGGACCTTGCCTTCGGTTTCGGTGATTTCCAGTTCGGAAATATTCGATTCGGACACCAGATCGATCAGTGTCTTGAGCTTGCGCAGATCCATGGGACTCCAGCGCCGGGGTTGCCGGCTATGAGGATTTATTTGGCCTGAAAATCGGTGTACTTCTGTGTACTTCGGTGTACTTCGGCGTTCAGCCGCCAACTACCCGATAAGGGGACCGAATTCTAGCCGTGAACTATGCCCGCCGCCACGCTTGGAGGTCGGCCGGTTCGATCTTGCCCATTTTACGCGCCGTGATCGCGCCACCGGCATCCAACACGATGCTGAACGGCAGTCCGCCGGCCGTGTTCCCCAGGTTTTTGACCAGTTCGGTCCCTTGCAAGCCCGCCAGCCCGATGGGATAGCTGACTGGCGTCTTGGCCAGGAATTTGCGCACGGCGCTGGGTTGATCGATGGCTAATCCGACGACTTGCCAGCCGTTGGCGGCATTTTCGCGAAAGAAGGCATCGATCATCGGCATCTCCTCGATGCAGGGCGGGCACCAGGTGGCCCAGAAGTTGATCAGCACGCGCTTGCCACGAAGTTGCTCGAAGACCAGTTCCCCGCCCTCCGGCCGCTCGAAGCGCTGGGCCCAGAAAGCGGCATCGAGCCGCTCGCCGCCCCCATTGGCGCGCCGGTGCCAGACCGCGCCGCCGAATCCGGCGATCGCCGCCACTGCGGCCACACCCCCATAGAGCCAGCCCCGGCGCGTAGGCTTGGCAGTCATTCATTTTCCTTTTCGATCAGCCGCCTCAGCGCGGCCAGATTGCCCCGCGGCACACGGCCCTGAGTGTCGGGCTTGAGGGCGCCGCGCAGGTCGTCGAGGTCGTAGATCAGGAGGTGCACCCCGATCTCTTCGCCGAGGGCGCGGCTCGCCACATGAATGCTGAGCGCCTCGACCTGCTCGCCATGAAAGCCGGTCACCATGCGCGGCTCGTAGTCGACATGGTGGTCGATGAGCGTGATTTCGGCCGACTTCGGGTCGTCGCAGAACAGCTGGATATAGATGTCCGACAGCCGGGTCGCCGTGCCGTGCCAGACGGCGCCGCCGATATGGGGGCGGTACTCGGCCATGTGCTCCATCCATTCGAGCGCCAGCACGCGCAGGGCATGCAGTTCCTTCGGCTGGGTGTCGGCGCAAAAGAGCTGGATGTAGTCGCGCACCTCGTTCTCGACCTCGTCGTTGTGCGGCAACGGCGTGCGCGCGGGCAGGCCCAGGTCGCGCAGCGCGCGGCGCTTGGCCGGGCCGTACTCCAGCCCCTCCTCGACGATGAGGCGCGCGGCGGCGGCGGCGATTTCCTGTTTGGGCACATCCATCGGGCCATTTTGCCCAAAGGAAGGCGTGCGCAGAAGAGCGATCTCGGGCATCCCTAGAATCGACCGATGCACATTCACATCCTCGGCATCTGCGGCACCTTCATGGGCGGGCTGGCCGCACTGGCGCGCGAGGCCGGGCACCGGGTCACCGGCTGCGATGCCGGCGTCTACCCGCCGATGAGCGACCAGTTGCGCGCCCTCGGCATCGAGCTGATCGAAGGCTTCGGCGCCGACCAGATGGCACTGCAGCCCGACGTCTTCGTCATCGGCAACGTGGTGTCGCGGGTCCGGCTCGCCGACGGCGCGCCCAAGTTCCCGCTGATGGAAGCGATCCTCGACGCCGGTGTCCCCTACACCAGCGGCCCCCAGTGGCTGGCGGAGCAGGTGCTGCAGGGCCGGCATGTGCTGGCCGTTGCCGGCACCCACGGCAAGACCACCACCACCTCCATGCTGGCCTGGATCCTCGAGCGCGCCGGCCGCTCGCCGGGCTTCCTGGTGGGCGGGGTGCCGCTGGACTTCGGCGTCTCGGCCCGGCTGGGAAGCGGTGCGCAGAAGCTCTTCGTGATCGAGGCCGACGAGTACGACACCGCCTTCTTCGACAAACGCAGCAAGTTCGTCCACTACCGTCCGCGCACCGCGATCCTCAACAACCTGGAATACGACCACGCCGACATCTTCGACGACCTGGCGGCGATCGAGCGGCAGTTCCACCACCTGGTGCGCACGGTCCCCGCCAGCGGCCGGGTGGTCGTCAATGCAACCGAGGACAGCCTGCGGCGCGTGCTGACCCAGGGCTGCTGGAGCGAGCTGGCCCGCTTCGGTACCGGCGGCGAATGGCAGGCGCGGGGGACGCACGACGCCTTCGACGTCCTGCGGCAAGGCGAGGCCGTCGGCCGGGTCGAATGGCCGCTGTCCGGCCTGCACAACCAGATGAACGCGCTGGCCGCCATCGCCGCGGCCGAGCATGTGGGCGTGGTGCCGGCCGAGGCGGCGGCGGCGCTGGCGAGATTTCGCAACGTGCGCCGGCGCATGGAAGTGCGCGGCACGGTCGAGCGGGCCGGCAGGCCGATCACGGTCTACGACGATTTCGCACACCACCCGACCGCCATCCGCACCACGCTCGATGGCCTGCGCAACAAGCTCGACGCCGGCGGCCATCGGGGCGAGCGCATCCTCGCCGCCTTCGAGCCGCGCAGCAACACGATGAAGCTGGGCACCATGGCTGCCCAGCTGCCCTGGTGCCTGGAGCAGGCCGACCTCGCCTTCTGCCACAGCGGCGGGCTGGACTGGGACGCGGCGGGCGCGCTCGCGCCGATGGGCGAACGCGCACGGGTGGCCGGCGCAATCGAGCCCCTGGTGGCCCAGATCGTGGCCACAGCGCAGCCCGGCGACCACATCGTCTGCATGAGCAACGGCGGCTTCGGCGGCGTGCACGAGAAGCTTCTTTCAGCCCTGCGCGCGACAGGCGCGGCAAAATGAGCGGATGCGCGCGCAGCAGCTCATCGACACCCTGAAGCTGGCGCCCCATCCCGAGGGCGGCTGGTACCGCGAGCTGTTCCGCTCCGAGGCACAGGTGTCGCCGGACGATGGCCGGCCGGTGCGCCAGGCGCTCACGACCATCTATTTCCTGCTGCAAGCCGGCCAGTATTCACGCTGGCACCGGGTGCTCTCCGACGAAGTCTGGGTTTACCTCGAAGGTGCCCCGCTCTCGCTCTGGACCAGCGATGCTGCGCTGCGCACGCCGCCTGCACATGTCCGGCTGGGGCCGGTCGACGTGCATGGCACGCATCCGCAGCACACCGTGACGGCAGGGCGCTGGCAGGCAGCCAGGCCGCTGCTGACGCCAGCCAGCGCCGACTACACGCTGGTGCATTGCACCGTCGGCCCCGGCTTCGACTTCAATGACTTCTCGTTCATGCAGCCCGACGGCGAAGAGGCGGCGCTGCTGCGCCACCACTGGCCTGCGCTGGTCGAGCTGATCTGACCGGGCCTCAGCCCCGGCGCGCCTTGACCGCCTGCGACAGCAGCTCCAGCACGTGCGCCGAATCGTCCCAGCCCAGGCAGGCATCGGTGATGCTCTTGCCGTATTCGAGGTTGGCGGCGTTGTCCTTGCCGGCGCTGAATTTCTGGGCACCGGCAGTCAGGTGGCTCTCGACCATCAAGCCGAAGATGCTGCGGCTACCGTGCGCAATTTGCGCCGCAATGTCCTTCGCCACGTCGACCTGCTTCTGGTGCTGCTTGCTGCTGTTGGCATGGCTGCAGTCCACCATCAGCGTCGGCGGCAGCTTGGTGGCCTCCAGGTCCTTGCAGGCGGTGGCCACGCTGGCGGCGTCGTAGTTGGGTGCCTTGCCGCCGCGCAGGATCACGTGGCAGTCCTTGTTGCCGTTGGTCTGCACGATCGCAACCTGGCCGTTCTTGTGCACCGAGAGGAAGTGATGGCCGCGCGCCGCCGCCTGGATCGCATCCGTGGCGATGCGGATGTTGCCGTCGGTGCCGTTCTTGAAGCCGATCGGCGCCGACAGGCCCGAGGCCAGCTCGCGATGCACCTGGCTCTCGGTGGTGCGCGCACCGATCGCGCCCCAGGAGATCAGGTCGCCGATGTACTGCGGCGAGATCACATCGAGGAATTCGCTGCCGGCCGGCAGCCCGAGGCGGTTGATCTCGATCAGCAGCTGGCGCGCGATGCGCAGCCCTTCGTCGATGCGGTAGCTCTCGTCGAGGTAGGGGTCGTTGATCAGCCCCTTCCAGCCCACCGTGGTGCGCGGCTTCTCGAAGTAGACGCGCATCACGATCTCCAGCGTACCGGCGTACTTCTCGCGCTCGGCCTTCAGGCGCCGGGCGTACTCGAGCGCGGCGACCGGGTCGTGGATCGAGCAGGGGCCCATCACCACCAGCAGGCGGTCGTCCTTGCCGCTCATGATGTTGTGGATGGCGTGGCGGGTGCCGGTGATGAGCGTCTCGACCGGCGTGCCGCGAATCGGGAAGAAGCGGATCAGATGTTCGGGAGGCGGGAGCACGGTGATGTCCTTGATGCGTTCGTCGTCGGTTCGGCTGGTTTTTTCGACGCTCGCATACCAGTTCTCGGTGGCGGGGAGATTGCTCGTGCTCATGGTCGTTCCTTCAAGGGGTGTGAATCATCGGGGCATAAAAAAACCGCCGGGGCTCGGGGCGCCGGCGGTTTTGGGAGGTGTTCAGTGTGCTTTACGCGCTCGCCTCTCGTCCGCCGGAGTCCGGGAACCAAAAGTACGAAAAGAAAAACGCGACGCGCGAAGACATAGGGGCCGAATGTAGCACAGCAAAACGAGGCAACCGCTGCGCGAAGGCCTCAGGCTGTGCCGCCGACCGTCAAGCCATCGATGCGCAACGTGGGCTGGCCCACGCCGACCGGCACGCTCTGGCCCTCCTTGCCGCAGGTGCCCACGCCGGAATCGAGCGCCATGTCGTTGCCGATCATGGTGACGCGCGTCAGCGCATCGGGGCCGTTGCCGACCAGGGTCGCGCCCTTCACCGGGTACTGGATCTTGCCGTTCTCCACCCAGTAGGCCTCACTGGCCGAGAACACGAACTTGCCGCTGGTGATGTCGACCTGGCCGCCGCCGAAGTTGGTGGCGTAGAGGCCCTTCTTGATGCTGGCCACGATCTCCGCGGGCACCTTGTCGCCGCCCAGCATGTAAGTGTTGGTCATGCGCGGCATCGGCACGTGCGCATAGCTCTCGCGGCGGCCGTTGCCGGTGGGCTTGACCTTCATCAGCCGCGCATTGAGCGAGTCCTGGATGTAGCCCTTGAGGATGCCGTCCTCGATCAGCACGTTGCGCTGGGTGGCGTTGCCCTCGTCGTCGACATTGAGCGAGCCGCGGCGGTCGGCGATGGTGCCGTCGTCCAGCACCGTCACGCCCTTGGCGGCCACGCGTTCGCCGATGCGGCCCGAGAAGGCGCTCGACCCCTTGCGGTTGAAGTCGCCCTCCAGCCCGTGGCCGATGGCTTCGTGCAGCAGGATGCCGGGCCAGCCCGGGCCCAGCACCACGGTCATCTCGCCCGCGGGTGCCGGACGCGAATCGAGGTTGACGAGCGCCTGCTTGACCGCTTGGTCGACGAATTCGGCAATGCGCGCCTCGTCGAAGTAGGCGAGGCCGAAGCGCCCGCCGCCGCCGCCCGAGCCCACCTCGCGCCGGCCGTTCTGCTCGGCGATCACCGTGACCGACAGGCGCACCAGCGGCCGCACGTCGGCGGCCAGGGTGCCGTCGGCGCGCGCTACCAGCACCACGTCGTACTCGCTCGCCAGCCCGGCCATCACCTGGGCGACCCGCGGATCGCGCGAGCGCGCAAGCTTCTCGACCTTGCCCAGTAGCTCGACCTTGGCGGCGCTGTCGAGCGTCGAGATCGGGTCCACGCCACCGTAGAGCGTGCGGCTGGTCGCGACCTTGCGCGTCGGCGCCTTGACCCGGCCGTTGCGTCCCGCGGCGGAAATGGTGCGGACGGTGCGCGCCGCATCGAGGAGCGATGCCTCGGAAATGTCATCCGAATAGGCGAAGGCCGTCTTCTCGCCGCTGACCGCGCGCACGCCCACGCCCTGGTCGATGCTGAAGCTGCCGGTCTTGACGATGCCCTCCTCCAGGCTCCAGCCCTCGCTGCGGGTGTACTGGAAGTAGAGGTCGGCGTCGTCCACCTTGTGGGCGGTGATCTCCGCCAGGGCGCGCAGCAGGTGCGATTCGTCCAGGCCGAAGGGCGTGAGCAGGAGCTGCTGCGCCGTGGCGAGGCGCTCGAGGGTGGGTTCGCGGGAAATCATCGGAGGATTCTAGGCTCGCCCCCCGAATGGCGCTCAGCTTTGCATCAGTCGCTTGGCGCGCGCGATCGACATCAGGATGCCCAGCCCCAGCCCCAGCGTCACCATCGCGGTGCCCCCATAGCTGATGAAGGGCAAGGGCACCCCCACCACCGGCAGGATCCCGCTGACCATGCCCATGTTCACGAAGGCATAGGTGAAGAAGATCATGGTCACCGCACCGGCCAGCAGGCGCGAGAACAGCGTGGGCGCGTCCAGCGCGATCGCCAGGCCACGGAAGATCAGGAAGATGAAGCCGGCGATCAGCGCCAGATTCCCGGCCAGGCCGAACTCCTCGGAGTAGGCAGCGAAGATGAAGTCGGTGGTGCGCTCGGGAATGAACTCCAGGTGCGTCTGCGTGCCCTGCATGAAGCCCTTGCCGCCGATCCCGCCGGAGCCGATGGCGATCATGCCTTGGATGATGTGGAAGCCCTTGCCCAGCGGGTCTTTGGTCGGGTCGAGCAGCGTGCAGATGCGCTGCTTCTGGTAGTCGTGCAGGATTCGCCAGTCGAGGCCGTCGGCGCACAGCTGCGACTCGAAGCCCACGATCAGCGCCACCGCGATCAGCCCGATGATGACGGGCGGCACGATCAGCTTCCACGACAGGCCGGCGAAGAAGATCACCGACATGCCGGCCGCCAGCACCAGCAGCGCGGTGCCCAGGTCAGGCTGCTTCATGATCAGCCCGACCGGCACCGCCAGCAGCACTGTCGCCACCACGTAGTCGAGGGTGCGCAGCTGCCCTTCGCGGCGCTGGAACCACCAGGCCAGCATCAGCGGCATGGCGATCTTCAGGATCTCGCTCGGCTGGATGACCACGCCCACGTTGATCCAGCGCGTCGCGCCCTTCTTCGTGATGCCGAACAGCATCACCGCCACCAGCAGCGACACGCCCAGCACATAGACCGGCACGGCGAAGAACATCAGCCGCTGCGGCGGCACCTGCGCCACCACGAACATGATGAAGCCGGCCAGCAGCATGTTGCGGCCGTGGTCCATGAAGCGCGTGCCGTGGTCGTAACCCGACGAGTACATGGTCAGCAGCCCGGCGCAGGCCAGCAACAGCACGGCGAAGGCGAGAAAGCCATCGAAGCCCTGGAACACGGGCGCGATGCGACGCGCGAGGGACGGCTGGTGGAACACGGCGGCGGACATGGGCGCGGATTATCCGCTCGCGGCCGCAATCCTCCAGCTTCACGGACAATCGCCGAGCATCGGTCCGTCCTCGATTTAAGACTAAGGCATGACTTCCGCGCCCACCACCCACCTGCTGTACCTCCACGGCTTCCGTTCCTCGCCGCAATCGACCAAGGCCCGGCAGGTGGCACAGCGCGTCCGGGAGCGGCACCCGCAGCTGCATTGGTGGTGCCCGCAGCTGCCGCCGTCGCCGCACGAAGCGATCGAGCTCGTCATGCGCGGCATCGCGCAGTGGCCGCGCGACACGATGGCGGTGGTCGGCTCCTCGCTGGGCGGCTTCTACGCCACCTACGTCGCCGGCATGACCCGTTGCCGCGCCGTGCTGCTGAACCCGGCCGTCCACCCGGCGCGCGACCTGGCGAAGCACATCGGCGAGCAGACCTCCTGGCACGACCCGGCCGAGCACTTCCATTTCCGGCCCGAGTACATCGACGAGTTGCGCGCCCTCGGCGTGGGCCCGCTGGCGCGGCCGGAACGCGTCTTCGCCGTCATCGCCAAGGGCGACGAGCTGCTGGACTGGCGGGAGATGTCGGCGCGCTACCCCGAAAGCCGCATCAAGCTGCTGGAAGGCAGCGACCACGCCCTGTCCGATTTCGAGCGCCACCACCTGGACGAGGTGATGGCCTTCATCGACCCCGCCTAGGCGGCTACGCGCGCGGCGGCGCATGGGACAATCCGCCCCATGTTTGTTTTGTTCGAAGAAGCCGGCAAGTACCTGGGCGGACGCGTGCTGTCGGAGGCGGAGGCCTCGGCACAGGTCGAGCTCGATTCCGGCAAGCGGGTCAAGGTCAAGGCCGCCAACATCGTGCTGCGCTTCGAGAAGCCGGCGCCGGCCCAGTTGCTGGACGAGGCGCGCGCCCTCGCCGCCGGCATGGACCTCGACCTGGCCTGGGAATTCGCCCCCGAGGGGGAGTTTGCTTTTATCGAGTTGGCCGCCGACTACTTCCAGGCCCAGCCCACGCTGGCCCAGCAGGCCGCCTCGCTGCTGGCGCTGTTCGAGGCGCCGCACTACTTCCGCCGCGCCGGCAAGGGCCGCTTCAAGAAGGCGCCGGCCGAGATCGTGCAGCAGGCGCTGGCCGCCATCGAGAAGAAGAGGCAGGTCCAGGCCCAGATCACCGAATGGGCCGCGCAGCTCGGCGCCGGCGAGTGCCCGGCGCCGGTGCGAGAGCAGCTCTACAAGATCCTCTTCAAGCCCGACAAGAACGCGCCCGAGTACAAGGCCGTGGTCGAGGCCGCGCGCGCCACGCAGCGCCCGCCCCTCGACTTGCTGCAGCAAGCGGGCGCGATCGACTCGCCCTACCAGTTCCACTGGCGGCGTTTCCTGTTCGAGAACTTCCCCAAGGGCACCGCCTTCCCGGCGCTCAAGGCCCCAGCCATCGCCGACGAACTGCCGCTGGCCGAGGTGCAGGCCTTTTCGGTCGACGACTCGCAAACCACCGAGATCGACGACGCGCTCTCGGTCACGGGCCTCGGCAGCGGCACGGTGCGCGTCGGCATCCACATCGCCGCGCCGGGCCTGGCGCTAGCGCCGGGCGGCCCCATCGACCAGGTCGCGCGCGCGCGCATGTCCACCGTCTACATGCCGGGCCACAAGATCACCATGTTGCCCGACGAGGTGGTCGAGACCTACACCCTGCAGGAAGGGCGCGACTGCCCGGCCGTCTCGCTCTACGCGGACTTCGACGAGGCCACGCTGGCACTGAAGACCACCGAGACCCGCCTCGAGCGCGTGCCCATCGTGGCCAACCTGCGCCACGACCAGCTCGATGGCTTCATCACGCAGGCCTGGCTCGAGGACGGCACGGTCGACAACGCGGGCACGCCCGAGGTCGCCAAGCGGCTGCGCCAGCCGCTGTCCTTCCTGTTCCGCCTCGCCAAGCAGCTGAAGGCGCAACGCGAAGTGGTGCGCGGCAAGCCCGAGAGCTTCAACCGGCCCGACTACAACTTCCGCCTGCCCGACGCCCAGGGCGAGCCCACCGGCGACGAGCGGGTGCAGATCACGACCCGCCAGCGCGGCGCGCCGCTGGACCTGATCGTGTCGGAAGCGATGATCCTGGCCAACAGCAGCTGGGGCGGCTGGCTCGGCGAGCTCGGCGTGCCCGCGCTCTACCGCAGCCAGGCCAGCCTGGCGCCGGGCATCAAGGTGCGCATGGGGACCCGCGCCCTGCCGCATGCCGGCCTGGGCGTGAAGAGCTATGCCTGGAGCACCTCGCCGCTGCGTCGCTACACCGACCTGGTGAACCAGTGGCAGATCATCGCGGCCGCGCGCCACGGCAAGACCGCCGCGCTGGCAGCGCCCTTCAAGCCGAAGGATGCCGACCTGTTCTCCATCCTCTCAGGCTTCGATGCCGCCTATGCCGCCTACAACGCGCACCAGGGCGGCATGGAGCGCTTCTGGACGCTCAAGTACCTGGAGCAGGAAAACATCACCGATCTCGAGGCGACGCTGATCAAGGACGTGCCCAACGGCGCCTTGGCGCGCGCTGATACGCTGCCTCTGGTGTTCCAGGTTACGGGTACGCAAGGCCTTGCGCGCGGGGCGCGTGTGCGCGTCAAGCTCGGCGAGGTCGACGAGATCGCGCTCGACGTGCACGGCACCGTCATCGAGCGCCTCGACACGGCGCCGGCCGAGGCGGCTGTGGAAGACGAAGGCGACGAAGAAGAAGTCGCCGGACCGATCGCCATCGCGGTGGACCTGGCCGACAGCGACGAGGCGGCGCCACCGGAGAAGATCCCCGCATGAACCTGCGCGACCTGAGCAGCCTGCAAATCGCGCTCGGCATCTCGGTCGCCGCGCATGCCCTGCTGCTCGCGTTCCGCTTTGCCGACCCCGAGTCCTTCAACCGGGTCTTCACCGAGACGCCGCTCGAAGTCATCCTGGTCAACGCCAAGAGCAACGAGCGGCCCGAAAAGGCCCAGGCCATCGCCCAGAGCTCGCTGGCCGGCGGCGGCGACCTCGAGCGCGGCCGCGCCACCAGCCCGCTGCCGCCCTCCACCTTCACCGCCATCGGCGACTCGATGGAAGACGCCCAGCGTCAGGTCGAGGCCATGCAAGCCCAGCAGATGCTGCTGCTGGCGCAGATCAAGCAACAGCTCGCCGCGATGCCGCTGCCCGATCCGCGGCACCAGGGCAATCCCAGCGAGGCCAAGGCGCGCGAGGAAAGACGCCGCCAGCTGATCGAGTTGCTGGCCGAGATCGAGCGCCGGGTGAACGAAGAGAACGCGCGGCCCAAGAAGCGCTACCTCAGCCCCGCGACGCGCGAGGCCACCTATGCCGTCTACGTCGATGCGCTGCGCCGCAAGATCGAGGCGCGAGGCACCGAGAACTTCCCCGAGCTCTCGGGCAGGAAGCTCTACGGCGAGCTCACGATGCTGGTGACCGTCAACTTCGACGGCGCGATCCTCGGCACCGAGGTCGTCGAGGGCTCGGGCAACACGACCCTGGACCGGCGCGCGCAGGCCATCGTGCGCAGCATCGGCAACTTCGGCAAGTTCACCGACGCGATGCGGCGGCAGACCGACCAGATCGTGCTGCCCTCACGTTTCAAGTTCACCCGCGACGAGACGCTCGAGACGCAGGTCTCCTCGTCGTCGTCCAAACAATAAGCCGGACGCCATGGACCTCTATTGCGTGATGGGCAACCCGGTCGAGCACAGCCGCTCGCCCTGGATTCATGCGCGCTTCGGCGAGCTCACCGGCCAGGTGCTGGACTACAGCCGCCGCCTGGTGCCGCTGGACGGCTTCGAGGCCGCGGTGGCCGCCTTTCGCGCCGAGACCAGCGGCACGGCGCGCGGCTGCAACGTCACCGTGCCCTTCAAGTTCGAGGCCGCGGCGCTAGCGCAGCACCTGAGCCCACGGGCCATGCTGGCGCGCGCGGTCAACACGCTGCGCTTCGACGAGGACGGCATCCACGGCGACAACACCGACGGCGCCGGCCTCGTCGCCGACATCACGCAGCACGCCGGGGTGCCGCTGGCCGGCAGCGAGCTGCTCTTGCTGGGCGCCGGCGGCGCCGCGGCCGGCGTGCTGGGCCCGCTGCTGGAAGCCGGCCCGCGCCGCGTGGTGGTGGCCAACCGCACGCTGGCCAAGGCCATCGACCTCGTGCGACGCCATGCAGCGCTGGCGCTGCAGCATGGCATTGCGCTGGAGGCGCACGAACTGCAGTCGGTGTCCGGCGAGTTCGATGTGGTGGTGAACGGCACCGCCTCCAGCCTCGCCGGCGGCGAGGTGCCGGTGTCGGCCCGCGTGCTCAAGCGCGGCGCGCTGGCCGTCGACATGATGTACGGGCCGGCCGCCGCGGGCTTCATGGACTGGGCCCGCGAACACGGCGCCGTGCCGCGCGACGGGCTGGGCATGCTGGTCGAACAGGCGGCCGAATCCTTCGCGCTCTGGCGCGGCGTGCGGCCGCCTTCAGGGCAGGTGCTGGCCGAGCTGCGCGCGGTTGTCGACGGCAAGTGAAGGCCATCCTGCGCTGGGTGCTGTGCCTGCTGTTCGCGGCAGTGGCGCTCGAAGTCTTCTTCATCGGCCGCATCGCCGCGATGGCGGTGATCGATCCGCAGTCCACCGCCTTCCAGCGTTCCGAAGCCTGGCAGCTCGCGACCGAGGGGCGCAGCAACGGCGAGCGTGGCTGGAAACAAGAGTGGGTGCCCTACTCGCAGATCGCCGACAGCCTGAAGCGCGCGGTGATCGCCAGCGAGGACGGCGAATTCATCTATCACAACGGCGTCGAATGGGAGGCCGTCGAGCGCGCGCGCCAACGCAATGCGAGGGCCGAGCAGATCGCTGCCCGGCGTGCGGCGCAGATGCGCGCACGCGGCAAGGAGCCGCGGCCGGTGCAGCTGCGCGGCGGCTCGACCATCACGCAGCAGCTGGCGAAGAACCTGCTGCTGTCGGGCGAGCGCACGCTGCTGCGCAAAGGCCAGGAGCTGCTGCTTTCGGTCGCGCTGGAGCTGCTGCTGGACAAGCAGCGCATCCTCGAGATCTACCTCAACAGCGTGGAGTGGGGTGAGGGCATCTTCGGCGCAGAGGCGGCCGCGCAGCACTACTTCAAGAAGCCGGCCTCCCGGCTCGGCGCGCATGAGGCGGCGAAACTGGCGGTGATGCTGCCGAGCCCGAAGTTCTTCGAGCGGCGGTCCGGATCGGCCTACCTCGCGGGCCGCACGGCCACGATCGTGGCGCGCATGCCATCGGCCGAGCTGCCCTGATCTGCAGGGGCAGCGCGCGCATCGAAGTGGGGGGATCTGGAGCGGGAAAAGAGTCTCGAACTCTCGACCTCAACCTTGGCAAGGTTGCGCTCTACCAACTGAGCTATTCCCGCGTTTGAAGGGTCCGAATCATAACGGATTCGCGAGACCTCTTCGGCCGCGGCAGGAGAAAAACCTGCATGCGCGGCCCGTATCATCGCCGCCATGCTTGCAAAGTTCACGGGGTGGGTGCTGCTGGGCCTGATCCGGCTCCTCACCGGTGCCCAGGCGCGCTGGTGGGGCTGCCCGCCCAAGGCCGAGCAGCGCATCTACTTCGCCAATCACCAGAGCCATCTTGATCTGGTGATGATCTGGGCCGCGCTGCCCGAGGAGCTGCGCAGCATCACGCGGCCGATCGCGGCGCGCGACTACTGGGCCACGACGCCCTTCAAGCGCTGGATCACCACCGAGGTGTTCAATGCGATCTACGTGGAGCGCAGCGGCAGCGCGCCCGTGCCGGCACCCGCACCTGCGCCGGCCGCGCCCCGCGAGCGCATCGAGCCCGTGTTCGAAGAAGCGATGCCGGTCGTCGCGCCTGAACCGGTCGACGCCATGCAGGGCGAGCTGCTACTGGCATCGCCACCGGCCGATGCGCCACCCGCGCCAGAGCCGGGCAGCGCCGAAGCGCTGCTGCCGCTGCAGCCGCTGATCGAGGCGCTGCAGAGCGGCGACTCGATCATCATCTTTCCCGAGGGCACGCGCGGCAACACCGGCGAGCCGCAGAAATTCAAGTCGGGCCTTTACACGCTGGCGCAGATGTTCCCCGAGGCCGTACTGGTGCCGGCCTGGATCGACAACGTGCAGCGCGTGATGCCCAAGGGCGAGGTGGTGCCGGTGCCGATCCTCTGCTCGGTCACCTTCGGTGAGCCGGTGCGCCTCGAGGAGAGCGAAGAGCGCCGCCCTTTCCTCGACCGCGCGCGCGAAGCGGTGATCGCATTGCGGTATGTGTAGATGAACGAATACCTCCGCCAGCTCTCGCCCACCCACCAGGTCGCGGCCCTGTTCTTCATCGTCTTCGGTCTGCTCGTGATGGTGAGCATCGTGGCCTTCCTGCTGAGCTTCCGCGAGCGCCGCAACCCGCGGCACGACGAGCGCTGGCAGCGCGAGCTGGCGCATTTCCGCCGGCTGCTGGGCACCACCTGGTTCATGGCGGTGATCTTCTGGATCGGCTGGGCCCTGGGCGAGACGGTGGCCACCGTGCTGTTCGCGCTGATCTCCTTCTTCGCGTTGCGCGAGTTCATCACGCTGTCGCCGACGCGGCGCGGCGACCATCGCAGCCTGATCCTGGCCTTCTTCGTGGTGCTGCCGATCCAGTTCTGGCTGGTGGCGACGGCCCGCTTCGACCTCTTCACCGTGTTCATCCCGGTCTACGTCTTCCTCGCCATCCCGGTGGTGAGCGCGCTGGCCGACGACCCCAACCACTTCCTCGAACGCAACGCCAAGCTGCAGTGGGGCATCATGGTCTGCGTCTACGGCATGAGCCATGTGCCGGCGCTGCTGCTGCTCACCTTCCCCGGCTACGAGGGCAAGAGCGCCTTTCTCGTGTTCTTCCTGGTCTTCGTCGTGCAGACCTGCGTGCTGGTGCAGCACCTGATTGCGCGGCGCGGCAGCCTGCCCGGCGAAGAAGCGGCCGCGGAAGACGCCGAAGCATCCGGCGGGCGCCTGCAGCGCGTCGGCGACTGGCTCTTCAGGGACGCGCCTGCCGCGCCGCATGTGAGCCGCAGCTTCAACTGGCGCAGCTGGGCCATCGGCATGGCGATCGCGAGCGTGGTGGGCGCGCTGTTCTCCTTTATCACGCCCTTCCGCTTCGGCCAGGCGCTGGCCGTCTCCCTGCTCGCCTGCGTGGCCGGCTCGATGGGCCACCTGGTGATGAAAGCGCTCAAGCGCGACCGCGGCATTCCCAACTGGGGCCGGCGCGGCGTGGGCGTGACCGGGGCCAACGGCTTGCTGGACCGCGTCGACGCACTGTGCTTCGCGGCCCCGGTGTTCTTCCATTCGGTACGCTGGTACTTCGGTGCCTGAGGCGCGGCCTGGCATGCGCATCCTCGGCATCGACCCCGGCCTGCAGACCACCGGCTTCGGCTTGGTGGACATGGACGGCCATGCGCTGCGCTACGTCGCCAGTGGCACCATCAGCACCCGCAGCGTGTCGCAAGGCGAGCTGCCGGCGCGGCTCAAGGTGCTTTTCGACGGCATCGGCGAGATCGTGGCCCGCTACAAGCCCGACGCAGCGGCGGTGGAGATCGTGTTCGTCAACGTCAATCCGCAATCCACCCTGCTGCTCGGGCAGGCGCGCGGCGCCTGCCTCACGGCGCTGGTGACGAACGCCCTGCCCGTGGCCGAGTACACCGCCCTGCAGATGAAGCAGGCCGTCGCCGGCCACGGCCGCGCCGCCAAGGCGCAGGTGCAGGAGATGGTGCGGCGCCTGCTGCAGTTGCCCGGCGTGCCGGGCAGCGATGCGGCCGACGCGCTGGGCATCGCGATCACCCATGCGCATGTGGGCAGCTCGATGGCGCGGATCGGGCAGGCGGCGGTGCTGACGCGCAGCACCAGCGGGATGTATCGGAAGGGGCGGACGCGCTAGAGCGGCTGCTGAAGCGGACCGCCGCGTTCGCATAGGGATTGACCCTCAGGTGACGGCTCGCACGGCGATATATCCTCCGCGCCGTCACACACGCTTACACAGAACAAGAACGGTGAAAACCTTCGTCAGTACCGCCATGCGGGCGGCACTGCCATGGGTATTGCTGATGCTGCTCATGGCATCGCACGCCCACGCGCAGCGCCTTGCTCCCGCGTCCTACGACTCCGACCTCAAGACGGTTCGGGCACTGCTTCAGCAGCCCGAGTCGCGGATGGACCTTGGTGTCATCAAGCTGACGGTCGATCGGATGATCGATCCATCCGTCGACGTGGCGGCCACCACGAAGCAGATCGATCAACTGGCCGAAGAGATCCGGGCCACCTTTCCACTTGGCGCCTCGAACCTGGTGAAGTTCAAGGCGCTGCGCGACTACCTGTACCGGCCGCCCCTGCTCAGCGGGCGCCAACCGTTTCTCTACAACCTTGAAGACGACCGCAGCCCCCGGGCCAAGCTGCTGCCGGTGTACCTGAACACGCGCCGCGGCAACTGCATTTCCATGCCCACGCTGTTCGTGATCCTGGGCCAGAAGCTTGGGATTCCCGTGGCCCTGGCCTCGGCACCCGAGCACCTCTACCTGAAGTTCCGAGGCGACAACGGCCAGTGGTACGGCGTCGAAGCGACCAATGGCGGTGGCTGGGCCGATGACGAGTGGCAGCGCAAGACCTTCCCCTCGATCACGCCCGAGTCCATTGCGAACGGCGTCTACCTGCAGCCCCTGACCCGAAAGGAAGCGGCCGTCGCCACCATCGGTTCGGTGCTGGAGCACTACCAAGCCCAGAACACCGATGAAGCCGACGAGGCGCGCATCAAGTTGGCCATGCTGCTGGTCGAGCACTATCCCAAGGACATGGGGGCCATCGTCAATGCCTACCTGGGCTACAGGGGCCTGCGGCAGCGGCAGTTCATCGACAAGTACCCCCGGCCATTCGATATCCCGGTGAGCCTGCGGCCCCGGTTCGAACAGTTGAGTGATGGCTGGCAGTACTGGGGCCACAAGGCCAAGGCGCTTGGCTTCAAGGCGCCGACCGCCGAAGAGCAAGCCGCGTACCGCGAGCGGATCAAACGGGCCAAGGCTGGCATGGACCGTTGATGCATTGAACTCGTAGAACGAATTTCAACCAAGGAGGAACGCAATGAGCAACTAGGTGAGAAGGCTCGGCGCCGCGGCAGCGCTGTTGATCGGACTGATGAATGTCGCCCATGCCGTCTACGTGGACGGCAATCCATTGAGCTACACGGACCCGGAAGGTTTGGTCAAAGAGATCCGGAATCCGAGAGACCTCGTCACGCTAGACCGAAGTTCCCCGAAGCGGCGGACGAGATTCCCTTGTGACTCAAGCACTTGCTTGAGTTGGCGAGGAAGTTTTCTGTCTACGGTTTGATGTTTTGCACGAGCGCGAGCGCGCGCAGGTGCAGCGGCTGCGCGTTGGTGAGGAGCTCGAAGGTGGGCGCCTCGGGGCCAGCCTGTGGGGTTCGGCAGGTATTGCGCACGATGGTGGCGAGCTCGGCCATCAGGGTAGAGAAGCTGTGCACGGGCGTGCCGTCGTCCAGGGTGTGGCGCGCTGCCTTGGCCAGCGCCGCCTTGGAGCGCGTAGCCGGTGCCACGGGGTCACGCGTGGCCTTGGCGAGCTGCTCGGTGTCGGCGAACATCAGCGGCGCCCAAGCCTCGCGCATGTGCCACTCGACGTAGTAGGCCAGCATGCACAGGAAGATGTGCGCGCGCACCCGATCGGCGGTGCGATGGTGGATCGGACGCACCTTCAGGTCGATGGTCAAGCAGCGGAACGCGCCGTCGACGTTAGCCAACGACTTGGCCGTGACGCACCTGCAGTCGGCCAGTCCATCTGCGCCGCGCTCACCGCGACCGGATGATGCAGGTGCCATCCAGCGCCGCCTCGGCGTCAATGGCGTCTGTCTTGCCGCGCGAAGGTGAAGTGCGTTCTCGCCGATGGCCAGCGTGAAGGGCTTGGCCATCTTGTACTGGTTGACCACCTACGCCCCCGCGCAGACGCCGCCCGGCCGGCGTGAAGCCGCCATCCCCGAGCCTGCTTCTGGAGGTTGCGCCTCGGTGGCCACGAAAAGTTCCTCACGCTTGTACGTGCGCAGCGACCAGCTCTGGGTTTCACCAGCACGCCACCAGGCGCTCGCCGGGATAGTCCGGCGAGCTGAGCAGAAGTGGGTTGCGCTCGTCGAACAAGCCCAACTGCGGGTGGCCCTGCTCGACCAGCGCGCGAATCGGACGCTCTTCAATGCACTGATCCATCCAGCCTTCGGTCTCGCGCAGCTCCTGGATCGCCCAGGAGGCGCGCCGCGGTCGCCCACCATCACCAGTTGCTCGACGCCGATCGCGACGCTGCCGCTGGACCGCCTGCGGCAAAGTCGGCTGTCGGCGACATTGGCCTCGTGCACCGATTCGGCTGCCGGGGGCCGCGGCCCCGGTGAGCAGGCCGTAGTTGACCTGCAGCATGCCCTTCTCACCGTCGCGGCTGTAGCCGACTACCCCAGCGGGCGGCAGCTGCCCTCGCGTAGCGGAGGACAGGTCGGCGGGCACCAGGGCGCCAGCGCTCAGATGGCGCGGACCCCAAGAACGCTTCTGGATGCGATCCTGGCGCTCGAGCAGCCGTCCATCGCCCGCATACAGGTCGTCCTCGTCGGCCTGTGCGATGCTCAAGCCCTCGGCCAGTGTCGTGGTGTGCCACCAGCGGGTGGTGGCGAGCTTCGTGTGCGGGGCGACGTGCGCCGCGACCACCATCGCCAGCACCAGGTCGCGTTCGCGGCAGCGACGCGGAGGCCAGCAGCGCGGCCATCTCCAGGCTGGCCATCGCAGGCGCTTGCCGCCTGCACACGGCCGTGGGGGCGCACGCGTGATCTGGAACGCCGTGGCCACGGGCACAAGGACTCGCCCTGCGCGAACGCCGGATGATCTCGATGAGTTCATCGGGCAGGTGCGACAGGTTGCCCACGCCCTCGTTCTTGACTTTGCCGTCCTCGCGGTAGCTGCGCCGCAGCAGATGGGTCCGATAGACCTGGTCCATGGAGGTGCGCGTCGTAGTGACGAGTTGACGCAGCGCGTGAACGGGCTGCCATGGGCGCAATCGCCATTGCACCATCGGTTGTCAAGTTCGCCAACTGCGATGCCGCATCCAAAAAATCCCCCGGCATCAGCCGACAAGCACTTGTCGCCGTTGGAGTGCCTACAGAGGTGGGGCTTCGGGCTGAACCGGCGGCATGGGCGGCGGTGGAGGTGGGGGTGGCATGGGAAGGTGGTGGTGCGAGGGCGGGCGCTTCGTTGTCGCCTGGGCGTGCAGGCGGTAGTTCCGCTTGCCAGCCCGACTCGGCGCTCGTATGTCGAGGGGGCGCTTGCCGGGCCGAGAACTTTAGCAATGGCTCCGGGGTTGGCAGATCGGCCGATGGAACCTTGAACGGGGTATCTACGCAATGCAAACCGGGAGCGACAGTCGATGAACTCACGGGGGCGTTCAAACACAATCAGGTAGGCGTGACGACCGCTGGCGAGATTCGGGCATCGGGTGGTCGTTTGACGCTGGATGGCAGGCCGGGCAATCCTAACCACGCGACGGTCGACGGGTTAACCCCCGCGCAACTTGAGCGGCTCTTCACGCCGACGATATCTAACCCTGTGCCACCCAACATGCGCAGGTGAAAGGAGCAAGAAGTGGAACAAGCTCGCATCTCTGTGGACTTCAACGAAATGCTGGCACCTGATCTGGTACTGCTATCGAAGACGGATATACGAACGAACTCCGCCGGCGAAACAATATTGCTTCGTGAGGGATTGCAGGTGCATGTCTACGAGGCCGACTCCGATGCAGACGGCAAACCCAACAATTTGATTGCTGACGGAGCAGTGGAGCGAAATGTAAGCAGTGCAAGCTGGGCCGTCGCGGCGAAATGGTGCTGTCGAATCAACAAGGATGGAATACGACATGAGGTGGAGAGGCAATCCGGGGCAGCCTGATAGCTCGCTGCGCCCCGTGAAACGTGTTTCCGACCGGAATGGACATCGCCTCCATCGACGAGGTCTATGCCAAGGGCGACGCGAGCTCGCGAACCCGTATGACCAGCAGGTTGGTATCGAGCGCGGTCACTTCCTGGTGCCGGAGCGGTGCTTCTCGCGCATGTGCTCGGCGATGCTGGTGTCCATGTCTTCCACAGAGAGCGCCCGCTTGGGACGGGCGAGAAGGCCACGCAAATCCTTGATGGAGGTCGAGGGCTGTCGCTTCAGAACGATGGTGTTGTCATCCACCACCGTCACCAGAAGCCGGTCGCCTGCTTTCAGGCCCAGCCGCGCTCTCGCAGCGCTCGGCAGCGTCATCAGGCCCTTCGAGCCGAGCGTGGTCTGCACGGTGCTTCTTACAAAAAGGTAGAGGACTTCGATTCAGAGCGCCCGCTCGGCGATCAGCACCGCAAAGAACCCAAAGGCCGCCAGCAGCGTCCACTTGAGCACGATCCAGCCGAAGCGCTTGTACTTGGCCTGCCCGGTCCCGGCATAGAAGGCGAAGGAAACGCCGGCCACCAGCAGGAGCAGCAGGATGGCCCAGCGGAACAGCAGCATTGCCGGGGGATGCCTACCAGGCCCGCGCGACTTCGGCGAAGCCGGCCGGCGCCTGGCGCTGGTCGTCGAAGCTGACGATCTCGTAAGCGTCTTTCTGGGCCAGCAATTCGCGCAGCAGCTTGTTGTTGAGCGCATGGCCCGAGCGGAAGGCGCTGTAGGCCGCGAGCAGCGGGCGGCCGATGACGTAGAGGTCGCCCATGGCGTCGAGGATCTTGTGCTTGACGAACTCGTCGTCGTAGCGCAGCCCGCCGGCATTGAGCACCTTGGTGTCGTCCATCACGATCGCGTTGTCGAGCCCGCCGCCCAGCGCCAGCCCCTTGGAGCGCATGTACTCGACCTCCTTGGTGAAGCCGAAGGTGCGCGCGCGCGCGATGTCGCGGCTGTAGGAGCCCGAGCCCAGGTCGAATTCGAAGCGCTGGCCGCTGGCGTTGACCACGCGGTGGTCGAAGTCGATCTCGAAGCTCAGCTTGTAGCCGTGGTAGGGCACGAGGCGCGCCCACTTGAGGTCGTGGCCTTCGCCCTCGCGCACCTCGACCGGCTTCGTGACCTTGATGAAGCGGCGCGGCGCATCCTGCAGCACGATGCCCGCGCTCTGCAGCAGGAACACGAAGGACGAGGCGGAACCGTCGAGGATCGGCACCTCGTCGGCGGTGATGTCGATCTGCAGGTTGTCGATGCCCAGGCCCGCGCAGGCCGACATCAGGTGTTCGACCGTCTGCACCTTGGCCCCGTTGGTGGACACGGTGGAGGCCAGCCGCGTGTCGGTCACGGCCTCGGCGCGCATGAGGATGTCCACCGGCTCGGGCAGGTCGACGCGGCGGAACACGATGCCGGCATCGATGGGCGCCGGCCGGAGCGTCAGCTCGACGCGCTGGCCGCTGTGCAGCCCCACGCCGACCGCGCGGGTGATGGATTTCAGGGTTCGTTGTTGGAGCACGGCAGCGATTTTAGGAGCGCGAGGCATCCGGCGCGCCGTGCGCCTCGCTATCTCCGCAATAGCCACCATGTCGGACCGATCAGTCTGCCTGCCTGCGCAGGAAGGCCGGGATCTCGATGTCGTCCATCCCGCCCGTCGACAGCGCGTCCACCTTGGCCGCGGCCATGGTGCGGTTGGTCCGCCACACGCTGGGCACGGCCATGCCGTCGTAGTTGGGCTGGCTGGGGTGGCCCTGCACGGTGCCGCCGAGCGTCGGCACGCCGAACGGGATGTTGTCGGTGCCGGTGCGGATCACTTCCAGCGTCGGCGCCTGGCGGCGCGCGTCCTGGCGCGACAGGCCGGTGGCGACCACGGTCACGCGCATCTCGTCGCCCAGGCTGTCGTCGTAGGCGGCACCGTAGATCACGTGCGCGTCTTCCGCCGCGAAGGCGCGGATGGTGGTCATGGCCAGCTTCGATTCGCTCAGCTTCAGCGAATTCTTCGACGCCGTCACCAGCACCAGCACGCCCTTGGCGCCCGAGAGGTCGATGCCTTCGAGCAGCGGGCAGGCCACGGCCTGTTCCGCCGCGATGCGCGCGCGGTCCGGGCCCGAGGCCGCGGCAGTGCCCATCATGGCCTTGCCCGGCTCGCCCATCACGGTGCGCACGTCCTCGAAGTCGACGTTCACGCCGCCGTACTCGTTGATGATCTCCGAGATCCCGCCCACGGCGTTCTTCAGCACGTCGTTGGCATGCGCGAAGGCCTCGTCCTGCGTGACATCCTCGCCCAGCACGTCGAGCAGCTTCTCGTTGAGCACCACGATCAGCGAGTCGACGTTCGCTTCCAGCTCGGTCAGGCCGGCGTCGGCATTGGTCATGCGGCGGCCACCTTCCCAGTCGAAGGGCTTGGTGACCACGCCCACCGTGAGGATGCCCATCTCCTTGGCCACGCGCGCGATCACCGGCGCCGCGCCGGTGCCGGTGCCGCCGCCCATGCCGGCCGTGATGAACAGCATGTGGGCGCCGTTGATCGCGCCGCGGATGTCGTCGACCGCCGCTTCCGCCGCGTCGCGGCCCTTCTCGGGCTTGCTGCCCGCGCCCAGCCCGTTGGTGCCGAGCTGGATGGTCTTGTGCGCGTTGCTGCGCTGGAGCGCCTGCGCATCGGTGTTCGCGCAGATGAACTCGACGCCCTGTACGCGGCGCTCGATCATGTGCGAGACCGCGTTGCCGCCGCCGCCGCCCACGCCGATCACCTTGATCTGGGTGCCTTGGTTGAACTCTTCGATTTCGATCATTTCGATGGCCATTTCTGACTCCTTGAATTTGCAGTTGCCTTGTTTGTACGAATGTGTTGTTTTGAGGGTCACCGTCTGCCCTCCCAAGGCGGTCCGGTGCGCCGCCATCGCTCGTTGAAATGTCGAGGGGGACTTCCCCGCACGAGCCAAAGTGGTGTGCTGTCCATCTTCAGAAGTTCCCCACGATGAAGTCCTTGAAGCGGCCGAAGGCGGTCTTTACGGAGCCGTTCTTCTGGGCGACCTTGAAGCCGCGCAGCCGTGCATAGCGCGCCTCCTCCAGCAGGCCCATCACGGTCGCTGCGCGCGGCTGCGCGACCATGTCCGACAGGGCGCTCGAATACTTGGGGATGCCGCGGCGCACCGGCTTGAGGAAGATGTCCTCGCCCAGCTCGACCATCCCTGGCATCACCGCGCTGCCGCCGGTCAGCACCACGCCGGAGGACAGCACCTCCTCGTAGCCCGACTCGCGCACCACCTGCTGCACCAGCGAGAAGATCTCTTCCACTCGCGGCTCGATCACGCCGGCCAGCGCCTGCTTGCTGAGCATGCGCGGCCCGCGATCGCCGAGCCCGGGCACTTCGACCTGCGTGTCGGGATCGGCCAGCAGCTGCTTGGCATAGCCGTTCTCGACCTTGATGTCCTCGGCGTCCTTGGTGGGCGTTCGCAGCGCCATCGCGATGTCGCTGGTAATGAGGTCGCCCGCGATCGGGATCACCGCCGTGTGGCGGATCGCGCCGTTGGTGAAGATGGCCACGTCGGTGGTGCCGGCGCCGATGTCCACCAGCACCACGCCCAGCTCGCGCTCGTCCTCGGTCAGCACCGCCTGGCTGGAAGCGAGCGGGTTGAGCATCAGCTGGTCGACTTCGAGCCCGCAGCGGCGCACGCACTTGATGATGTTCTCGGCCGCGCTCTGCGCGCCGGTGACGATGTGCACCTTGGCTTCGAGCCGCATGCCGCTCATGCCGATCGGCTCCTTCACGTCCTGGCCGTCGATCACGAACTCTTGCGGCTCGACCAGCAGCAGGCGCTGGTCGCTGGAGATGTTGATCGCGCGCGCGGTCTCCACCACGCGCGCCACGTCGGCCTGCGTGACTTCCTTGTCCTTGACCGCCACCATGCCGCTCGAATTGATGCCGCGGATGTGGCTGCCCGTGATGCCGGTGTAGACGCGGCTGATCTTGCAGTCGGCCATCAGCTCCGCTTCCTTGAGCGCCTGCTGGATGCTCTGCACCGTGGCGTCGATGTTCACCACCACGCCGCGCTTGAGCCCGTTGCTGGGCGCGATGCCCAGCCCCGCCAGCTTGAGCTCGCCGGTGGGCAGCACCTCGGCCACCACCGCCATCACCTTGGCGGTTCCGATGTCGAGTCCGACGACCAGGTCTTTGTATTCCTTGGACATGAATTTCCTCTGCTCTCTATTTCTTCCTGGGCGGTGGCGGCTCTGTCGTGACCGTGGTGACGCCGCGCAACCGCAGTGCATAGCCTTCGTTGTGCCGCAGGTCGGCGCCTTCGACGGCGGAGACGCTGCGCCCGTACTGTTTGGCGACCGGCGCCACCGTGACCAGGAAGCGCTGCGTGCGGGCCGCCACTTCCTCGCTGCGCCCGCGGCCCAGCTCGAGCACCGCCCCGCTGTCCAGCACCACACTCCAGCTGCCGCGGCTCGACAGCTTCAGTTGATCGATCGCCAGTTCGTAGGGCGAGAACAGCGGCTGCAGCACGCGGTACATGCCCAACACCTGGCCGGCCTGCTCGGGCGGGCCGCCGAGGCGCGGCAGGTCGTCGTCCACCTCCGCGACGTTGGCGTCGAAGACCTCGCCGAAGCCGTTGATCAGCCGCGAATCGGCTTCGTCGCCCCAGTGCGCCACTGGCGCATGCTCGGTCAGCGTCGCGCGCAGCTTGTTGGGGAACTCGCGCCGCACCACCGCCTTGCGCACCCAGGGCACGGATTCGAAGGCCGCGCGCGCCTTCGCCAGGTCGACGGTGAAGAAGTTGCCGGCCAGCTGCGGCGCGACGTTGGCGCGCAGCGTGACCGCGTTGTTGTGCGTGACCTCGCCGTCCACCTTGATGCCGGCGAGCGGGAAGAAGGGCTGGCGCAGCACCCACCAGGCACCCGCCGCCAGCAGCACGAGCGCGAACAACGCGTACACCAGGGTCGCGGTCACGTTCATGAGCTTGACGTCGAAGGGCACGGGGATGCTGTCGGCCATCAGACCTCCGCCCTTGAATCCAGCGTGGCGGAAGCGAGCACGCGCAAGCACAAATCCTCGTAGGAGATGCCGGCAGCGCGCGCCGACATGGGCACCAGCGAATGGGTGGTCATGCCCGGCGAGGTGTTCATCTCCAGCAGGAAGGGCTTGCGGTCGCTGGCGCGGATCATCAGGTCGGCACGGCCCCAGCCGCGGCAGCCGAGCTGGTGGTAGGCGGCCAGCGAGATGCGCCGGATCTCCTGCTCCTCGGCCTCGGGCAAGCCGCTCGGGCAGTGGTACTTCACGTCGTCGGTGAAGTACTTGTTCTGGTAGTCGTAGGCGCCCTCGGGCGCGGCGATGCGCACCACCGGCAGCGCCTGCGCGTTCAGGCCGTTGCCCAGCACGGCGCAGGTGACTTCCTCGCCCTCGATGAACTCCTCGCACAGCACGTCGGTGTCGTAGCCGACGGCGAGCGTCACGGCATCCTGCATCTCGGAATAGCCCATGACCTTGGTCACGCCGATGGAGGAGCCCTCGCGCGGCGGCTTGACGATCAGCGGCAGGCCCAGCACGTCGGGCACGGCCATGATCTGCTCGCGGCTCTGCTGGTCGAAGGCCAGACGCGCATAGCGCGGCGTCGGCAGGCCGTCGGCCTGCCAGATGCGCTTGGTCATGACCTTGTCCATGGCCACGGCCGAGGCCATGACGCCGGAGCCGGTGTAGGGGATGCCCAGCAGCTCCAGCGCGCCCTGCACCGTGCCGTCCTCGCCGTGGCGGCCGTGCAGCACCACGAAGCAGCGCGCGAAGCCCTCGTGCTTGAGCTCGACCAGCTCGCGCTCGGCCGGGTCGAAGGCATGCGCATCGACGCCGCCCGAGCGCAGCGCTTCGAGCACGCCGGTGCCCGACATGATGGAAATCTCGCGCTCCGCCGAGGTGCCGCCGAACAGCACCGCGACCTTGCCGAAGTCTTGCGGGTTCACAGGGACCTCCCTGAAGAAGAAACCGAACCGCCCTGCTCGACCACCTTGGCCGGCACGGCGCCGATGGAGCCCGCGCCCATGCAGATCACGACGTCGCCGTCGTGCGCGTTGTCCAGGATCGCCTGCGGCATGCCGGCGATGTCGTCGACGAAGACCGGCTCGACCTTGCCCGCAACGCGGATCGCCCGCGCCAGCGAGCGGCCGTCGGCCGCCACGATGGGCGCCTCGCCCGCGGCGTAGACCTCGCCGAGCAGCACCGCATCGGCGCCGCCGATGACCTTGACGAAGTCCTCGAAGCAGTCGCGCGTGCGGGTGTAGCGGTGCGGCTGGAAGGCCAGCACCAGGCGGCGGCCCGGAAAGGCGCCGCGCGCGGCGGCGATGGTGGCCGCCATCTCGACCGGGTGGTGGCCGTAGTCGTCGATCAGCGTGAAGCTGCCCAGGCCGAGGGCGCCGCGCAGCTTGACGTCGCCGTAGCGCTGGAAGCGCCGGCCCACGCCCTTGAAGTCGGCCAGGCCGCGCTGCACCGCCTCGTCGGGCACGTTGAGCTCGACCGCCACCGCGATCACCGCCAACGCGTTGCGCACGTTGTGCTCGCCCGGCAGGTTGAGCACGATGTCGAGGTCGGGCAAGGTGACGCCGTTGCGCCGCTGCGCGGTGAAGTGCATCTGCTGGCCGACCGCGCGCACGTTCACGGCCCGCACCTGCGCGTCTTCGCCGAAGCCGTAGCTGGTGACCGGGCACGAGACCTCGGTCACGATCTCGCGCACCGCGGGGTCGTCGGTGCACAGGATCGCCACGCCGTAGAAGGGCATGCGGTGCAGAAAATCGACGAAGGCCTTCTTGAGCTTCGCGAAGTCGTGCCCGTAGGTCTCCATGTGGTCGGCGTCGATGTTCGTGACCACCGCCATGACCGGCAGCAGGTTCAGGAAGGAGGCGTCGGATTCGTCGGCCTCCACCACGATGTAGTCGCCGCTGCCCAGCTGCGCATTGGCGCCGGCGCTGTTGAGCCGGCCGCCGATGACGAAGGTCGGGTCCAGCCCGGCGGCGGCGAGCACGCTGGCCACGAGGCTGGTGGTGGTGGTCTTGCCGTGCGTGCCGGCAATGGCGACGCCCTGCTTGAGCCGCATCAGCTCGGCCAGCATCAGCGCGCGCGGCACCACGGGGATGCGCTTCTCGCGTGCCGCCACCACCTCGGGGTTGTCGCCCTGCACGGCCGTGGAGGTGACGACCGCGTCGGCGCCCGCGATGTGGGCCGCGTCGTGGCCGACGAAGGTGCCGATGCCCAGGCCCGCGAGCCGCTTGAGCGTGGCGCTGTCGGCCAGGTCGGAGCCGGTGATCTTGTAGCCGAGGTTGAGCAGCACCTCGGCGATGCCGCTCATGCCGGAGCCGCCGACACCGACAAAGTGAATGTGGCGAATGGCGTGCTTCATTTCGCAAGCTCCTCGCACGCGCGGACCAGGACGTCGACCGCCTCGGTCTTCTGCATCGTCTTGGCCTTCACGGCACGTTCCATGAGCGCGGGGCGCCCGGTCTTCTGTAGCAAATCGGCCAGCAATTCGGGAGTCAATTCGGTTTGTTGAACGAGCCAGCCCCCGCCCGCGTCGACGAGGAAGCGGGCGTTGGTGGTCTGGTGGTCGTCCACGGCGGAAGGGAAAGGCACGAACAGCGCAGCCGCGCCGACGGCCGCGATCTCGGTGACGGTGCTCGCACCGGCACGCGCGACGATCAGATCGGCGTCGGCATAGGCACTTGCGGCGTCTTCGATGAAAGGGGTGAGCTCGCCCTCGACGCCGGCAGCGGCGTAGTTGGAGCGCAGCTCGTCGATCTGCTTGGCGCCGCTCTGGTGCAAGACGCTCGGGCGCTGCTCGGGCGCGATGCGGGCCAGCGCCTTCGGCACCACCGCGTTGAGCGCCTTCGCGCCCAGGCTGCCGCCCACCACCAGCAGCTTGAGCGGGCCGCTGCGGCCGGCGAAGCGGGTGGCCGGGTCGGGCTGCGACACGAAGGCCGCGCGCAGCGGATTGCCGACCCATTGCGCCTTCTTCATCACGTTCGGGAAGGCGGTGAAGACGCGGTCGGCAACGCCGGCCAGGATCTTGTTGGCGAGCCCGGCCACCGAGTTCTGCTCGTGCAGCACCAGCGGCTTGTTCAGCAGCACGCTCATCATGCCGCCGGGGAAAGTGATGTAGCCACCCAGTCCCAGCACCACGTCGGGCCGCACGCGGCGCACCACGGCCAGGCTCTGCCAGAAGGCGCGCAAGAGGCGCATGGGCAGCAGGGCCAGCGTGAGCGGCCCCTTGCCGCGCACGCCGCCGAACTGCACGGGTTCGAAGGCGAAGCCGCGCGGCGGCACCAGCTTCTCTTCCATGCTGCCGGGCGCGCCCAGCCAGTGCACGCGCCAGCCGCGCTCGCGCAGGGCTTCGGCCACGGCGAGGCCCGGGAAGATGTGGCCACCCGTGCCGCCTGCCATGACGAGTGCGGTCCTGCTGCTCATACGCGGCCTCCGCGCATGAGCACACGGTTCTCGTAGTCGATGCGAAGCACGATCGCCAGCGCGATCACGTTCATCAGGATGGCCGAGCCGCCGAAGCTCATCAGCGGCAGGGTCAGCCCCTTGGTCGGCAGCGCGCCCAGGTTCACGCCCATGTTGATGAAAGCCTGGAAGCCGATCCAGATGCCCACGCCCTGCGCCACCAGGCCGGCGAACACGCGGTCCAGCGCGATCGCCTGGCGGCCGATGTGCATGATGCGGCGGGTGAGCCAGAGGAACAGGCCGATGGCCAGCAGCACGCCGACCAGGCCGAACTCCTCGCCGATCACCGCCATCAGGAAGTCGGTGTGGGCCTCGGGCAGCCAGTGCAGCTTCTCGACGCTGCCGCCCAGGCCGACGCCGAAGATCTCGCCGCGGCCGATGGCGATCAGCGAATGCGAGAGCTGGTAGCCCTTGCCCAGCGCATGCTCCTCGCTCCACGGGTCGAGGTAGGCGAAGATGCGCTCGCGCCGCCACGGGCTGGAGGCCACGATGGTGCCGAAGGCCACCACCACCAGCGCCGCGATCAGGAAGAACATGCGCGCATTGACGCCGCCCAGGAACAGGATGCCCATCGCGATCACCGCGATCACCATGAAGGCGCCCATGTCGGGTTCGGCCATCACCAGCATTCCGACCACGACCACCGCCACGCCCATCGGCAACACGGCGCGGAAGAAGCGCTCCTTGATTTCCATCTTGCGCACCATGTAGCTGGCGGCGTAGAGGATCATCGCGAGCTTGGCCAGCTCCGAGGGCTGGAAGCGCATGAAGCCCATCGGCAGCCAGCGGCGCGCGCCGTTGACGTTGATGCCGATGTGCGGGATCAGCACCGCGACCAGCAGCAGCAGCGAGGCCACGAAGAGCCAGGGCGCGGCGCGCTCCCAGGTGCGCATCGGCACCTGGAAGGCCAGCAGCGCGGCCACGAAGGCGATCACGATCGAGGCGACGTGCCGCGTGAGGAAGTAGCTGGCGCTGTAGCCGGCGCGCGCGAAGCGCGGGTTGTCGGGCAGCGCGATCGAGGCCGAGTAGACCATCACCAGCCCCCAGGCCAGCAGCGCGACCGTGACCCAGGCCAGCGCCTGGTCGAAGCCCAGCACGCGCACCGGCGCGGCCTTGGTCTGCGTCATGCCGGCATTGCCCAGGCGCACCGGCAGGTGCATGGGCAAGGCGTCCATGCTGGTCTTGGCGCGACTGAACCAGCCCTCCCAGAAGCGGGGGCTCTTGTTGGGCGTGGCGGCGGCGGCGTTCGCGCTCATAAGGCGACCTCCGCGCTACGCGCTGCGGTGTGAGCCCCCTTCGGAGCGGCCGTGCGGGGGCTCATCTATCGCTCTCCCCGCCCGACGGCGCGTCGCCGTCGATGCCCACGTCGCGCGGCGACTCGGCCCAGTCCTGCACGGCCTCGCAGAACACGGCGGCGCGGTGCGCGTAGTCCTTGAACATGTCGAAGCTGGCGCAGGCCGGCGACAGCAGCACCGCATCGCCGGGACGGGCGCGGCCGGCCGCGGCCTTCACCGCCTCTTCCATCGAGGCGGCGTGCAGCAGCGGCACGCCGGTGGAGGCGAGCGCGGCCTCGATCAGCGGTGCGTCGCGGCCGATCAGCACCACGGCGCGCGCGTACTGACGCACGGGTGCCGCCAGCGGCGCGAAGTCCTGGCCCTTGCCCTCGCCGCCGAGGATCACGACCACGCGGCGCTCCTC
Source organism: Variovorax sp. WS11 (assembly GCF_010499245.1). Taxonomy (GTDB): domain Bacteria; phylum Pseudomonadota; class Gammaproteobacteria; order Burkholderiales; family Burkholderiaceae_C; genus Variovorax. Next base: position 3,626,267 of record NZ_JAAGOW010000001.1, on the reverse strand, counting down.
GCCGAGGCCGCTCAGGGCCGCAACCGTCGCGCCGACGTTCGTGCCCTTGCTGTCGTCGAAGAACTCGACCTCGTCCACGATGGTGACCGGCTCCACGCGGTGCGACTCGCCGCGGTATTCGCGCAGGCCGTAGAGCATGGGCCCGAGCTGGCAGCCCGCGGCGGTGGCGAGCGCAAGCGCCGCCAGTGCATTGAGCGCGTTGTGCCGGCCGCGGATGCGCAGGGCATCGGCGGGCATCAGGCGCTGGATGTGAATCTCTTCCTCCTCGACCGCGGCGCCGCGCTTGCGCTTTTGCGTCTCGTCGGCTTCCAGGGCACGCACCAGCCAGGCCATGCCGTGGACGCGCTCGATGCCGTAGTCGCCCGGTCGCAGGGGCATGCCGGCGCCGAAGGTCAGGACCGAGCGGGGCGACTGGCCCTTGGCCAGCTTGACGGGGACCGGCTTCATCGCCATCACCGCCTCGTCCTCGCGGTTGAGCACCATGACGCTTTTCGTGCCGAAGATGCGCGCCTTGGCAGCGGCATAGGCGGCCATGTCGCCGTGCCAGTCGAGGTGGTCCTGCGTCACGTTCAGCACGGTCGCGGCGGTCGGCTCGAAACCCTGCACGCCGTCGAGCTGGAAGCTGGAGAGCTCGAGCACCCACACCTCGGGCAGCGTGCCGGTATCGATGTGCGCGGCGAGCGTGTCCAGCAGGGTGGGCCCGATGTTGCCGGCCACTGCCACCGTCTTGCCGGCGCGCGCGACCAGCTGGCCTGTCAGCGCGGTGACGGTGGTCTTGCCGTTGGTGCCGGTCACGGCCAGCACGGCGGGCCGGTAGCCCTGGGGCGCCGGCGGAACGGGCACGGGCGGAGGCGGCGGGGCCTCGGCATCGTCGTCGTCTTCGACGGCGGCGGATTCCGGCACGGGGGCAAGTTGCGGCTCGTTGGCGGCCAGCGCTTCCTCGGGCTGCTGCGCTTCCGGCACTTCCGGCACTTCCGGCACTTCCAGCACTTCCAGCACTTCCAGCACATCGGCAGGCTGCAGCGCCTCCAGCGTCAGCTGCGCCTCCGGCTCGGCCGGCGGTGCAGCTTCTTCTGCACGCTCGACCACGCGCAAGTCCGCCAGCGCGCGCGCGAAGAGATCCAGCTCGCCACCCACCGGCAAGCCCACGGCCTTGGCGGCGTCGACCACCACCGCCACCGAGGCGGGCGACAAGCCTGGCGAGCGATACACCGCGCGCACCGCCGTGCCTTCGACCAGCGCGGCCGAGAAGGGGCCGCCGACGAAGACCGCATCGGGCAGTTCGGCACGCAGGGCTTCGAGCTGCGGCGGCGCCTCGCGGGTGTCGGCCACCGTGAGCTTTGCTCCATGGCGCGCGCACCAGCGCGCCATCGCCAGGCCCGAGGCGCCCAGGCCCAGGATCAGCACGTGTTGGTCTTGAAGATGCCGCATGGATGTCACCGCAGCTTCAGGGTCGACAGGCCCACCAGGCACAGCAGCATGGTGATGATCCAGAAGCGCACCACGACCTGCGTCTCGCGCCAGCCGCTCTTCTCGAAGTGGTGGTGCAGCGGCGCCATCTTGAGCACGCGCCGCCCTTCGCCGAAGCGCTTCTTGGTGTACTTGAAGTAGGTCACCTGCGCCATCACCGAGATCGCCTCGACCACGAAGATGCCGCCCATGACGAAGAACACGATCTCCTGGCGCACGATGACCGCGATGGTGCCGAGCGCGCCGCCCAGCGCGAGCGCGCCGACGTCGCCCATGAAGACCTGCGCCGGATGGGTGTTGAACCAGAGGAAGGCCAGGCCCGCACCGGCCATCGCCGAGCAGAACACCAGCAGCTCGCCCGAGCCCGGGATGTGCGGGAACAGCAGGTAGCGCGAATAGACCGCGCTGCCGGTGACGTAGGCGAACACGCCCAGCGCCGAACCCACCATCACCACCGGCATGATCGCCAGGCCGTCGAGGCCGTCGGTCAGGTTCACCGCGTTGCTGGCGCCCACGATCACCAGGTAGGTCAGGATCACGAAGCCGATGCCGCCCAGCGGATAGCTCACTTCCTTGAAGAAGGGCACCAGCAGGTTGATCTTGGGCGGGAAGTCCAGGTCGAAGCCCGAGCCCACCCAGGTGTAGAACAGCTCGAGCACGCGCCAGTTGGAGCTCTCGGAGATGCTGAAGAGCAGGTAGAAGGCCGCGACCAGGCCGACGACCGACTGCCAGATGTACTTCTCGCGCGAACGCATGCCCTCGGGGTCTTTTCTCACCACCTTGCGCCAGTCGTCGACCCAGCCGATGGCGCCGAAGCCCAACGTGACCCACAGCACGATCCAGACGAAGCGGTTGGACAGGTCGAACCACAGCAAGGTGGCGAAGGCGATCGAGAACAGCACCAGCACGCCGCCCATGGTGGGCGTGCCGCTCTTGCTCAGGTGCGTCTCCATGGCGTAGCCGCGCACCGGCTGGCCGATCTTGAGCGCGGCCAGCCGGCGGATCACGTAGGGCCCGGCACCCAGGCCGAGCAGCAGCGCGCTCAGCGCCGCCATCAGCGCGCGGAAGGTGAGGTACTGGAAGATGCGCAGGAAGCCCAGCTCCGGCGAGAGCGTCTGCAGCCATTGGGCAAGACTCATCAGCATGATGCGAACGTGCGCGGCGCATGGATCATGGCCGGCCCTCCTTGTTGTTGTCCTGGCGTGCGGAAGCGGCAGCGATGGCCTGGACCACGCGCTCCATCCGCATGAAGCGCGAGCCCTTGACCAGCACGCTGGCGATGCGCGGCAGCTGCGCCAGCACTGCGGCATCGAGCGCGTCGATGTCGCCGAAGTGCCGCGCCTCGGCGCCGCCGGCGCGCGAGAAGGCGGTGATGGCGTGGACCGATGCGTCGCCCAGCGCGAACAGCGACTCGATGCCGCGCTCGGCCGCCCAGGCGCCGACCTCGGCATGGAATTGCGGGCCGCGGTCGCCGACCTCGCCCATGTCGCCCAGCACCAGCAGGCGCGGGCCCGGCAGGCCGCTGAGCACGTCGACGGCGGCGCGCACGGAATCGGGGTTGGCGTTGTAGCTGTCGTCGACCACGGTGATGGCGCGGCCGTCCGCCAGCAGCAGCTCGCTCGCCCGGGAGCGCCCCTTGACGGGTTCGAACGCGGCGAGGCCTTCGGCGATCTTTTCGACTGACACCCCGCAGGCCAGCGCGCAGGCGATGGCCGCCAGCGCGTTCACCACGTTGTGGCGCCCGGCGATGCGCACGGTGGAGCGGATCTCGCCGAGCGGGGTGCGCGCCTCGAACTCCCAGGCGCCGTGCTTCCACTCGGCGCGGCCGAGCGCAATGTCGGCGTTGGGCTGCTCGCCGAAGCTCAGGCAGCGCCGCGGCGCTCCCTCGTGCGCCATCTCGTTCCACAGCGAGGTGAAGGCGTCGCCGTAGGGGAAGACGGCCGTGCCGCTGTCCGGCAGCGCGGCGAACACGGCGCCGTTCTCGCGGGCCACTGCCTCGACCGTGGCCATGAACTCCTGGTGCTCGCGCTGTGCGTTGTTGACCAGGCCGATGGTGGGGCGGGCGATCGCCGCCAGTCGCGCGATCTCGCCCGGATGGTTCATGCCCAGCTCGACCACTGCCAGCTGGTGGCGCTCACGCAGGCGCAGCAGGGTCAGCGGCAGGCCGATCTCGTTGTTGAGGTTGCCGATGGTGGCCAGCGCCCGGTCCACACCCGCGGCCCGCAGGATGGAGGCGATCATCTGCGTGACGGTCGTCTTGCCGTTGCTGCCGGTGACCGCGACCAGCGGCAGGTCGAACTGGGAACGCCAGCCCGCGGCCAGGGCGCCCAGGGCGGCCAGGGTGTCGGGCACTTCCAGGCCCGAAAGCCCGGCGGCCTCCAGCCCGCGGTGCGCGATGGCGGCGACGGCGCCGCGCGCGCGTGCATCGGCCAGGAAGTCGTTGGCGTCGAAGCGCTCGCCCTTCAGCGCGACGAACAGGTCGCCGGCCGCGAGGGTGCGGGTGTCGGTGTGCACGCGCGAGATGGCCACGTCCGGATCGCCGACCAGGCGGGCGCCGGGAATCCAGGCGAGCGCCTTGCGGAGCGTCATCATGGGAGCTTCTTCAGCGCTCATGCTGCTCCCCTCCTTTGCGTCAACGCATCGATGGCATGCGCTCGGTCGGAGAAGGCGATGCGCTCGCCGGCAATCTCCTGCCAGGCCTCGTGGCCGCGGCCGGCCAGCAGCACGACGTCGTCGGGCGCGGCCTGGGCCAGGGTCTGGCGGATCGCCTCGGCGCGGTCGGGCTCGACCTGGGCGGCCTCGGGGCGTGCCAGCCCCAGCAGGATCTGGCTGATGATGGCGCCGGGCTTCTCGCTGCGCGGGTTGTCGCTGGTCAGCACCACGCGGTCGGCCTGCTTCTCGGCCACTGCGGCCATCATCGGCCGCTTGGCGCGGTCGCGGTCGCCGCCGCAGCCGAACATGCACCAGAGCTGCCCGCCGCGCTGGCGCGCCAGCGGGCGCAGGCCGGCCAGCGCCTTGTCCAGCGCATCGGGCGTGTGGGCGTAGTCGACCACGGCCAGCGGGCGGCCCGGCAGGCTCACGCGCTCCATGCGGCCCGGCACGCTGTCCAGCCGGGCGCAGGCCGCCACCGCCTGCGCGAGCGTGAGGCCCAGCGCACGCAGGGTGCCGAGCACGCCCAGCAGGTTGGCCACGTTGTACTGGCCGATCAGCTGCGTCGACAGCCGCTCGGGCGCGGCGCCCCGCTCCACCACGGTGAACTGCAGGCCCTCGGCGTCGTAGCCGATGTCCTGTGCCGCCAAGCGGGCCGGCGCGCCGGCGGCGGAGACGGTCCAGATGTCCGGAGCGCCCTCGCCGCGCTCGACCAGGTTGGCCACCAGGCTCGCGCCATGCACGTCGTCGACGTTGACCACCGCGGCGCGCAGGCCCGGCCAGCGGAACAGCTCGGCCTTGGCCTGCCAGTAGGCATCCATGCTGCCGTGGTAGTCCAGGTGGTCCTGGGTGAAGTTGGTGAACACCGCGACCGCGATGCGCGCGCCGTCGAGGCGGCGCTCGGCGATGCCGATCGAGGAGGCCTCGATCGCGCAGGCGCCGAAGCCGCGCTGCGCGAAGGCGCGCAGCTCGCGCTGCAGCATCACCGGGTCGGGCGTGGTGAGGCCGGTGTAGGTGAGATCGGGCGGCACGCCGATGCCGAGCGTGCCCATCACGGCGCAGGGCCGAGTGGCGTCGTGCGCCGCCAGCGCCTGCGCCAGCCACCAGGCGGTGGAGGTCTTGCCGTTGGTGCCGGTGACGGCGAGCACGTCCAGACGCGACGACGGGTCCTCGTGGAAGGCGGCGGCGATCGGCCCGGTGGCAGCCTTCAGGCCGGCGTAGCGAGCGATGCGTTCATCGCCCTCGTCGAAGCCAAAAGCCTCGGCGCCCTCCGCCTCGATGAGGCAGGCTGCGGCGCCCTGGGCCAGCGCGGCCGCGACGTGGCGTCGGCCGTCGGTGGCCGCGCCCGGCCAGGCGACGAAGCCGTCGCCCGCGCCCACCGGGCGGCTGTCGGCATGCAGCACGCCGCGCACGCGGGACTTCAGCCAGCCCGCGGCCTCGAGGGGATTGTGGAGCGCCAGCATCAGAAGCTCTCCTCCACGCCGTTGGTCACGACCAGCGGTTTGACTGCCAGGTCCGGCGGCACGTTCATCATGCGCAGCGTCTGCTGCACCACCTCGCTGAACACGGGCGCCGCCACCAGGCCGCCGAAGTACTGGCCGGCGCTCGGCTCGTCGATCATCACCGCCACGATGATGCGCGGCTTCTCGATCGGCGCCATGCCGGTGAACCAGGAGCGGTACTTGTTGCTGGCGTAGCCCCTGCCGACCTGCTTGTGCGCGGTGCCCGACTTGCCGCCCACCGAATAGCCGATGGTCTGCGCGCGCTGGCCCGTGCCGCCGGGGCCCGCGGCCATCTGCAGCATCTTGCGCACTGCCAGCGCGTTCTGAGACGAGAACACCTTCACGCCCACCGCCGGATCGGGATTCTTGAGGATGGTGGCGGGAATGATGGCGCCGTCGTGCGCGAAGGCGGTGTAGGAATGCGCCATCTGGAACAGCGAGGCCGACAGGCCGTAGCCATAGGCCATGGTGGCCTGCTCGACCGGCTTCCAGCTCTTCCACGGACGCAGCCGTCCGGTCACGGCGCCGGGGAACTGGAGCTGCGGCTTCTGGCCGTAGCCGAGCGCGGTGTAGGTGTCCCACATCTCGTGCGGCGTCATCTTCTGGGCGATCTTGAGCGCGCCCACGTTGCTGGACTTCTGGATCACGCCCTCGACCGTCAGCAGGCCGTAGTTGTGGGTGTCGCTGATGGTGAAGCCGCCGATGCTGAAGCGCCCCGGGGAGGTGTCGATCGGCGTCTGCGGCTTGATGCGGCCGGCCTCCAGCGCCATCGCCACCGTGATGGGCTTCATGGTCGATCCGGGCTCGAAGGTGTCAGTGAGCGCGCGGTTGCGCAACTGCTCGCCGGTGAGGTTCTGCCGCTTGTCGGGCACGTAGCTCGGATAGTTGGCCAGCGCCAGCACTTCGCCGGTGATGGCGTCCAGCACCACCACGCTGCCGGCCTTGGCCTTGTTGGCCGTGACCGCGTCGCGCAGCTTCTGGTAGGCGAAGAACTGCACCTTGCTGTCCACGGAGAGCTGGATGTCCTTGCCGTCCACGGGCGGCACCTGCTCGCCGATGCCCTCGACCACACGGCCGAGGCGGTCCTTGATCACGCGCTTCGAGCCGGCGCGGCCGGCCAGGTCGTTGTTGAAGGCGAGCTCGATGCCTTCCTGGCCCTTGTCCTCGACATTGGTGAAGCCCACCACGTGCGCGGCCGCCTCGCCCTCGGGATACTGGCGCTTGTATTCCTTGCGCTGGTAGAGGCCCTTGATGTTGAGCTCGGCGATCTGCTTGGCGATGGGCTCGTCGACCTGGCGCTGGATCCAGACGAAGGTCTTGTCCTCGTCCTCCAGCTTCTTGTCGAAGTCCTTCTGCGCCATGCCCAGCAGCTTCGCCGCCTGGCGCAGCTTGGCCTTGACCTCGGGGTCGTCGCGCTCGATATCTTCGGGAATGGCCCAGATGCTGGGCGCCACCACGCTGGAGGCGAGCAGCAGGCCGTTGCGGTCCAGGATGCGGCCGCGGTTGGCAGGCAGCTCCAGCGTGCGGGCGAAGCGCACCTCGCCCTGGCGCTGGAAGAAGGCGTTGCCGAACACCTGCACATAGGCCGCGCGGCCGGCCAGCACCAGGAAGCCGAACGCAATGCCGGCGACGATGAACTTGCTGCGCCAGACGGGCGTCTTGCTCGCCAGCAGCGGGCTGGTGGTGTATTGGACGCTGCGGCTGCGGCGGCTCATGGAGTACCTCCGCCTTCGGCTACGGCGCTATTCGCCTTGGGAGCGGCCCTGCGGCTCATGGAGCGCTCCTCCGCGCCGGCGCTGCGGCGGGACGTGCTGCAGGCGTTGCGGGCGCGGCCGCGGGCGCAGCCACCGCCGGGATCACCGTGCCGTCGGCACGCACGTACTGCGTGATGGCCGGCGTGGTGGTGCGCATCTTCAGCTGCTCCTTGGCCAGCCGCTCCACCCGCAGCGGCGTGGCCTGTGCGCGCTTCTCCACCTCCAGCCGGTCGCGCTCGAGCTCCAGCCTGCGCGTCTCTTGCTGCACGCGGTGCAGCTCGGTGAAGAGCTGGCGCGACAGGTACTGCGTGTGCACCAGGTAGATCGCCGAGGCCAGCACGGCCAGGAGCAGGAGAAGATTGAGGCGCACCACGGTCAGACTTCCTCGGTGCGCTCGGCCACGCGCAGGATCGCGCTGCGGGCCCGGGGGTTGGCGTCCACCTCGGCCTGCGTCGGCTTGATGCGCGCGACGGCGCGCAGCTTCATCGCGCGCGGCGCGGCGAAGGGCGCGCGGCGGTCGTAGACCTCGCGCGAATGCCTGGCGATGAACTGCTTCACGATGCGGTCTTCCAGCGAATGGAAGCTGATCACCGCGAGCCGGCCCTGGGGTTGCAGCACGGAAAGACTCGCTTCTAGCGCCTGTTGCAGCTCTTCAAGCTCGGCGTTGATGAAAATCCGAAGAGCCTGAAATGTGCGCGTTGCAGGGTTCTGGCCCGGCTCGCGGGTTTTGACCGTGCCAGCCACGAGCTCGGCCAGCTCGGCGGTGGTTGAAATTGGGCCCCGTTCCTGTCGGCGAGCTGCAATCGCCTTTGCAATCTGAACAGCAAACCGTTCCTCGCCATAGTCACGAATCACCTCCGCCATCTGCTGTATTTCGGCCGTTGCCAGCCACTCAGCCACGCTCTGGCCGCGCGTGGTGTCCATGCGCATGTCGAGCGGGCCGTCGAAACGAAAAGAAAAACCCCGTACGGGGTTGTCGATCTGAGGGGAGCTCACGCCGAGATCCATCAGCACGCCGGCGACGCTGCGCGGCGGCAGTTCCCCCAGGTGGTCGAAGCTCTGGTGCCGGATGGAAAAACGCGCATCCTCGATGCGCGCTGCCTCGGCCACCGCTTCCGCGTCCTTGTCGAACGCGATCAGCCGGCCGGCCTCGGACAGTCTTTCCAGGATGGCCCGGGAGTGACCGCCGCGCCCGAAGGTGGCATCGACGTAGGTGCCGGGTCCGGGCGCGGTGCCGGGAAGGAGGGCTTCCACCGCCTCCTTCAACAGCACGGTCGTATGGCTCCATGGCGCTTGCACGGGCGGCCTCAGAACGAGAAGTCCTGGAACACATCGGGCATTTCGCCCTGGGTGGCCTCGGCCTCCTTGGCGTCGTAGGTGGCCTTGTCCCAGAGCTCGAAGTGGTTGCCCATGCCGAGCAGCAGCGCATCCCGCGTGATGCCGGCGGCCGCACGCAGTTCGGGGGAGATCAGCACGCGACCGGTGCCGTCCATGTCCACGTCCATCGCATTGCCCAGGAAGACGCGCTTCCACCACTGTGCCGACATCGGGAGCGCCGCGATGCGCTCGCGGAATTTCTCCCACTCCGGACGCGGGAACACCATCAGGCAGCCGTGGGGGTGCTTGGTGATCGTGAGCTGGCCGGCGGCGGTCGCGCTCAGGACGTCACGATGCCGGGTCGGCACGGAAAGCCGCCCCTTGGCATCCAGACTGAGCGATGAAGCCCCTTGAAACACGACCGCGAAACCCCTGTTTTGGAAGGCACCGCGCACCTCGGCGAGGCACGAACGGACACTTTTTCCCACTTAACTGCACTTTTTTGCACTGTAGCAGGAAACACCTACCCCGCAACCGGGCGCCGCGGCTATTTTTTGTAATGGAATCAACGACTTAGCGGTGTTTTTGAAGCCTCAAAGACACCGAATTCCGTTGCAAATGAAGCACTTAGCTCACGCAATGAATGTGTTGCGTGAACCGTCCCAGTGCAAAAGCCCGATCAGAGGATGAATCGGGAAAGGTCTTCGTCGTGACTTAGTGCCGAGAGGCGTGCGTCCACGTAGGCGGCGTCGATGTGCACCGTCTGGCCTTCGAGCCTGGCGGCGTCGAAGCTCACTTCGTCGAGCAGCCGCTCCATCACGGTCGAGAGGCGCCGGGCGCCGATGTTCTCGGTGCGCTCGTTGACCTCGTAGGCAATGCTGGCCAGCCGGGTGATGCCGTCGGCCGCGAACCCCAGCGTCACGCCTTCGGTGGCCAGCAGCGCCTGGTACTGCTTGACCAGCGAGGCCCGGGTCTGGGTCAGGATGCTCTCGAAGTCCGCAATCGACAGCGACTGCAGCTCGACGCGGATCGGGAAGCGGCCCTGCAGCTCCGGGATCAGGTCGCTGGGCTTGCTCAGGTGGAAGGCGCCGCTGGCGATGAAGAGGATGTGGTCGGTGCGCACCACGCCGTACTTGGTGCTCACCGCCGTGCCCTCGACCAGCGGCAACAGGTCGCGCTGCACGCCCTGACGCGAGACATCGGCGCCCTGGGTCTCGCTGCGGGTGGCGACCTTGTCGATCTCGTCGATGAAGACGATGCCGTTCTGCTCGGCGTTGTTGATCGCCTGGGCGCGGATCTCGTCCTCGTTGAGCAGCTTGGCGGCCTCCTCGTCGACCAGAAGGCGCATGGCCTCGCCGATCTTGAGCTTGCGCGTCTTGCGCCGGCCCTGGGTCAGCTGGCCGAACATGCCGCGCAGCTGCTCGGTCATGTCCTCCATGCCGGCGGGGCCCATGATCTCGAGCGGGGCGCGCTGCTCGGCCAGCTCGATATCGATTTCCTTGTCGTCGAGCTGGTGTTCGCGCAGCTTCTTGCGGAAAGCCTGGCGGGTGGCATTGTTGCTGTCGGCGCTCGCGCCGTCGGCCGTGCGGGCCGGGGGCAGCAGCACGTCGAGGATGCGCTCCTCGGCGCCGTCCTCGGCGCGCATGCGCACCTTGGCGCTCTCGCTCTCGCGCGTCTGCTTGACGGCGATCTCGGCCAAGTCGCGGACGATGGAGTCCACGTCCTTGCCCACGTAGCCCACCTCGGTGAACTTGGTGGCCTCGACCTTGATGAAGGGCGCATCGGCCAGTCGCGCGAGCCGGCGCGCGATCTCGGTCTTGCCCACGCCGGTGGGGCCGATCATGAGGATGTTCTTGGGCGTGATCTCGGCGCGCAGCTTTTCGTCGACCTGCTGGCGGCGCCAGCGGTTGCGCAGCGCAATGGCCACGGCGCGCTTGGCGTCGGGCTGGCCGACGATGTGGTTGTCGAGTTCGGAGACGATTTCCTGTGGGGTCATGGGCATGGGGCGACTCACTGTGCTCACAGGGTTTCGATGGTGTGATGCATGTTGGTGTAAATGCAGAGCTCGCCCGCGATCTCGAGCGACTTCTTCACGATGTCGGCGGCGCTCAGCTCGGTGTGGTCGAGCAGGGCCTTGGCCGCGGCCTGGGCGTAGGCGCCGCCGGAGCCGATCGCGATGATGCCGTTCTCGGGCTCCAGCACGTCGCCGTTGCCGGTGATGATCAGCGAGCTGTGGGCGTCGGCCACGGCCAGCATCGCCTCCAGGCGGCGCAGCACGCGGTCAGTGCGCCAGTCCTTGGTCAGCTCGATGGCGGCGCGCGCCAGGTGGCCCTGGTGCTTCTCGAGCTTGCCCTCGAAGCGCTCGAAGAGTGTGAAGGCATCGGCCGTGGCGCCGGCGAAGCCGGCGAGCACCTTGCCCTGGTAGAGCCGGCGCACCTTGCGCGCGCTGCCCTTGATGACGATGTTGCCCAGCGTGACCTGGCCGTCGCCGCCGATCGCGACCTGGTCGCCGTTCGGGGACTTGCGGCGCACGCTGATGATCGTGGTTCCGTGAAATTGTTCCATCGAAGCAATATGGCGATGGCCCGCACGAATGCAAGCCGGAAAGCGGAAAGCAGGCCGCAGACAGAATAGCGCGTTGCGGTGGCCTCTTCCGCCAGGAGGCCAACGCACGGCGCGGGATGGGCCCGCGCGCTGGGGGGCAGGCTCAGTTTGCCCGGACGCCCACTTCGGCGTGGTCCGCGATCCCGATCACGCTGAAGAAGGCCGCAACGAGGCGGTGTGCATCGACGAAGGCGACGCGCTGGCCGCGCGCATCGCGGGCAGTGACCCAGTTCAGCAGCGAGCCGGCCGCCTGGAAATCGATGCGCACCAGCGCGGCGCAGGAAATGCTCAGGCCCTGCGCATCGGCGAGCTCGGCATCGAGGCGCTCCCAGGTCGCGAGCGATTCGCCGGTGAGCTCCCCCGCCAGCGAGCCGTGGCCCGCCGCGGCGGCCGTCGGTGCGGCGTCGGCGCCTATCAGCTCGTCGTCGTGGCCCGAGATCGAGAATCCGGAAGACACCGACGGCCGGGGCGTCGCCGGCGGCGGCTCGAGCTCGCCGAAGTCGCCCTTGGGGTCTTCCCAGGGCGGCGGCGAGACCTCGTAGGTGATGCAGTAGTTGAGCGCCAGCAGCTCGAACTCGTCGGCCCGATGCATGACGCGCAGGGCCGCCATGTGCAGCTGCCACCAGGCGGCGTCGACCCGGCGTTCGTTGACGGGGGTGGCCTCGGTGAGCACGATCAGCAGCCGGTCGGCGCCGGCGAAGCGCAGTTGCACCGGCGAGTCGGCCCAGTGGTTGAACAGCGCGCGCAGCGGGCCGGCGGCATCGGCCTCGATGGCGTCGATCGCGCTCCAGTCCAGCTTCCAGGAGGGGCCGGCCGCGGCCAGGGCGCGCGTCAGGGCGAGCAGGTTTTCGCGCTTGAGCACCGGCGGGCTGGCCCAGTCGGCGCCGCCGGCCGGCGGCGGTTCGGGCGCGGGGGTGGCCGCCGCCACGACCTGGGCGTGGCGCGCCACCGCGCGCAGCGAGATCCATTCGGGCGAGGCCCGCTTGGTGCGCTGCGCATAGCGCACCGCGGCGGCCGAGAATTTCTCGTTGTCGCCAATGGCACGGTAGAAGTCGAACAGGGCGCGCCAGGTGTCGTCGTGGTCGGCGCTCGAGGCTTCAGGCGCCAGCGCCTGCAGCAGGATGGCCTCGGTGCCGGCATCGTCGCCGTGGGCGAAGCGGATCGCGGCCTCCTCGATGCAGCCGTCGGAGACGGAGGGCACGGCGGCCGGGCCGGCGGCGCCCTGGGGCGGCGGCACGCCCGGCTCGGTGTCGGCATAGGCGCGCGCGTGCTGGGCCGCCATGTCGCCGCCGGGGCCCGCCTTGCCATTCTCGGCGGCCTCGCCGCCGGGGCCGCGGTTCTTCCACCACTGCTGCGACATCTGCTCTTCGATCTCGGCGATCTTCTTGAGCGTGAGCGCGCGGCCTTCGGTCTTGCCGGAGGTGCTGCTGATGTTGAAGGAGGACGGCGTGGCCGCCGGGTCGCGCCCGCCGGCCGCCTCGCGCTGGCGCAGCTTGCGCAGCATGTCGAACTCGCGGCGGCGCACGAAGTCGTTGCGCTGCCGCCGCTCGATCATTTCCTTGAGCATCTCGCGGCTATAGCCGTTCTCGAGCTGCGAGGACTCCTCGGCGTCGAGCTCGGACCAATCCTTGAGGGGATTGCGAACGAACTTCGCCACCTTGGACAGCAGGCGCCCGGTATCTTCCTTGGCCATGCGCGGCAACTCCCCTCGATCCCGTCCGGCGCTCAGTCGCCGTACATTTTTTGCTTGAGCTCGCGGCGCTGCTGCGCTTCGAGCGACAGCGTGGCGGTCGGGCGGGCCAGCAGGCGGCCGACGCCGATGGGCTCGCCGGTCTCGTCGCAGTAGCCGTAGTCGCCGTTGTCGATGCGCTGGATCGACTGCTCGATCTTCTTGAGCAGCTTGCGCTCGCGGTCGCGGGTGCGCAGCTCCAGCGCGTGCTCTTCCTCGATGGTGGCGCGGTCGGCCGGGTCGGGCACCACCACGGTGTCCTCGCGCAGATGCTCGGTGGTCTCGCCGGCGTTCTCGAGGATGCCGCGCTTCAACGCCTGCAGCTTGAGACGGAAGAAGGCCATCTGCTTGTCGTTCATGTACTCCGCGTCGGGCATCGCGATCACCTCGGCGTCGCTGAGCTCCTCGGCCGACTTGGTCTTCCAGTTGTTCGCCAGCTTGGGGTCTTTCTTGACGGCGATGGGCGGCGGCGGCACCAGGGCGGTGTCCGCGACCTGCACGAAGCTGGACTTGGCCGCGGTGGAGGCCACCGATTGCGGCATGGAGGGCACGGTCAGTTGCGACAGCCGCGTCACGCGCCCGCCGCGTGCGGGAGCGGGTGCCGTGGAGGGTGGATTGCTGGTGGAGTCGGTCGGAGTGGTCATGGCAGTTTTCGCCGCAGTGGTGGAGGCCGTGGGCGCCTTTTTAACGGGAATCGATGTAGCAGGTGCGGCGGCGTGGGTGCCGGCCGCCTTGGTTGATGGAGAAGCGCCTGCACCCGCCGCCTTGGCCTTGCTCTCGGCAGGGGGCTTCGGCGGCGCGGCAGGCCTCGCGGGCGTGGACGCGGAAACCTTCTTCGCGGCGGGCGCAGCCTGCTTGGCAACCGCCGTCTTCTTGACGGCGGGTTGGGACACGGGCGTTGCCTTGGCGACTGGTTTATTCACGGTGACTGGCTCCTTCGACGAACTGGTACGCGCCCAGGGGTTATACCCCCGAAAGCGGGCCGAAAACGTGCACAGCTCTATGCCGAAAGTCACACATCGTCCCGGGAAGGACAGTGCCTGGCGTCCGGAACAGGCGCGCGATTGTATAGAGAACTCGAAGGGATGGGAGTGCGCGCCGGTACCGGGTGTTCCCTGCCCCGGCCGCCGGCGCCCGGGCGGGCTCAGGGCGAACGGGGTCTCAGACCAGGCACTGCTCCAGGCCCTGCTCCAGGATCTCGCGCGGCAGGTCGATGCCGATGAACACCATGCGGCTGTTGCGCTTCTCGTCCGGGCCCCAGGCGGGCCCGAGGTCGCTGCCCATCAGCTGGTGCACGCCCTGGAAGATCACCTTGCGCTCGGTGCCCTGCATGTGCAGCACGCCCTTGTAGCGCAGCATGCGCGGGCCGTAGATGTTGACGATGGCGCCCAGGAAGTCCTCCAGGCGGGCCGGATCGAACGGCCGGTCGGCGCGGAAGACGAAGCTCTTCACGTCGTCGTCGTGGCGATGGTGGTGGCCCTGGCCCTCGTGCTTGTGCGAGGGGTGGTCGCAGTCCTCGCCGTGCGCATGGTCGTGGTCGTGCTCCTCTTCCTCCTTCAGGAAGTCCGGGTCGATGTCCAGCTTGGCATTGAGGTTGAATCCGCGCAGGTCGAACACGTCCTTCAGCGGCACGTCGCCGAAATGCACCTTCTGCTGCGGGGCGCGCGGGTTCATGTGCTTGAGGCGGTGGATCAGCGCCTCGGTCTCCTCGGCCGCCACCAGGTCGCTCTTGCTGATGAAGATCTGGTCGGCAAAGCCCACCTGGCGGCGTGCCTCCTGGCGGTCGTCGAGCTGCTGCGGCGCATGCTTGGCGTCCACCAGCGTGAGGATCGAGTCGAGCAGGTAGCTCTCGGCGATCTCGTCGTCCATGAAGAAGGTCTGGGCCACCGGGCCCGGGTCGGCCAGGCCCGTGGTCTCGATCACCACGCGGTCGAAGTCGAGCAGCCCCTTGCGCTTCTTGGCGGCCAGCAGCTGCAGGGCCTCGCGCAGGTCTTCGCGGATGGTGCAGCAGATGCAGCCGTTGCTCATCTGCACGATCTGCTCCTTGGACTCGGTGACCAGGATGTCGTTGTCGATGTTCTCCTCGCCGAACTCGTTCTCGATCACGGCGATCTTCTGCCCATGCGCCTCGCTCAGGATGCGCTTGAGCAGCGTGGTCTTGCCGGAGCCGAGGAAGCCGGTGAGGATGGTGGCGGGAATCAGGGCCATGGATGCTCCGGGAATAGGGACAGGGGAAGGCGGGAAGTTTAGCCACGCGCCCGGGGCCACGTTCCGGCAGGGGCAAAAGGCCACGAGAGCCTGAGCGGCCTATTTGCGCACCACCACCAGGCCCTTCAAGTACTCGCCCTCCGGGAACTCGATGGTCATCGGGTGGTCCGGCGCCGCGCCCAGGCGCTCGCTGATGTAGCCGTCCACGCCGGCGTCGATGCCGGCCGAGGCCACGATCTTGTGGAACAGGTCGGCGCCGATGCCGCCCGAGCAGGAGAAGGTCAGCAGCACGCCGCCCGGCTCGAGCAGCTTCAGGGCCAGCCGGTTGAGGTCCTTGTAGGCCCGCGCCGCGCGCTCGGCGTGGGCCACGGTGGGGGCGAACTTGGGCGGGTCGAGCACGATGGCGTCGAAACTGCGGCCCTCGTCGAGGAAGCGGCGCAGGCTGGCGTTGACGTCGGCATCGAGGAACTCCGTGCGGGCCCCTTCGAAGCCATTGAGGGCCACGTGGGCCCGCGCACGCTCCAGCGCCGGAAGCGAGGAGTCGATGGACAGCAGCTCCGCCCCCTCCAACGCGCCCGCCGCCTTCAGCCCGGCCAGCGCCGCCACCGTGAAGCCGCCCGTGTAGCAGAAGCAGTTGAGCACGCGCCGGAAGCGCCGGTGCCGCGCCAGCTCGGCGAAGCGCCGGCGGCTGTCGCGCTGGTCGAGGTAGAAGCCGGTCTTGTGGCCGGTGGCGATGTCCAGCGTGAGCTGCCAGTCGTGCTCGCGGATGGCGAGTTCGGTGGGCCCGCTGCCGCGCAGCCAGCCGGCCACGGGCGGCAGGCCCTCGCGCTCGCGGCCGCTCGCATCGGAGCGCTCGTAGAGTTTCGTGAGGCCGGTGGCCGCCAGCAGCGCATCGGCCAGCACGGGCTTCCAGCGCTCGGCGCCGGCCGAAAGAAATTGCGCCACCAGCGTGTCGCCGTAGCGGTCGACGATCAGCCCCGGCAGGCCGTCGGCCTCGCCATGGACCAGGCGCACACCCTCGCTGGGCAGTTCGAAGCGATCCCGAGCCGCCACCGCGCTCGAAACCCGCGACGCCATGAAGGCCGCGTCGATGCGCTGCTTCTCGTCGAAGCTCCAGGCCCGCGCGCGGATCTTCGAATGCGGGCTGAAGGCCGCCCAGGCCAGGAAGCGGCCGTCCTCGGCCTCGATGCGCACCGTCTCGCCGGCGTCGCCGCCGCCCTTGGAGATGGCCGATTCGAAGACCCAGGGGTGGCGGCGCAGGAGCGAGCGCTCCTTGCCGGGGCGAAGGCGCAGGACTTTCATTTGCTCTTGTTCTTGACGATCTTGGGGACGGCTTCCTCGCGAGCCTTGGCCCGGGGATGCGCCGCATCGTAGGCCTTGGCCAGATGCTGGAAATCCAGGCGCGTGTAGATCTGCGTGGTCGAGATGCTGGCATGGCCCAGCAGCTCCTGCACGGCGCGCAGGTCGCTGCTGGATTGCAGCACATGGCTGGCGAAGGAATGGCGCAGCATGTGCGGATGCACCGGCGCGGCCAGGCCGGCCTTCAGGCTGCGCTGGCGCAGCTGGCGCCAGACCGCCTGGGAGGACATGCGCACGCCGGTGCGGCCGATGAAGAGCGCCGCGGCGCCGGCCGGATCGCGCAGTTGCGCGGCCGGCAGCGCCGCGCAGTCCTCGCGCCGTGCGATCCAGGCTGCCAGCGCCTCGGCCGCTTTGGCGCCTACCGGCACGGTGCGCCGCTTGCTGCCCTTGCCGAGCACGCTGGCCTCCCGCGCATCGAGGTCCACCCAGCCGCGCGCGGTGTTGCTCGCGCGCAGGTCCAGGCCGGTCAGCTCGCTGACCCGCAAGCCGCAGCCGTAGAGCAGCTCCACGATGGCGCGGTCGCGCGCCTCGGTCCAGGGATCGGCCTCGTCATCGTGCAGCTCGGCGAGCTGTACCGCCTCGTCGACCGCCAGCGCCTTGGGCAGCGGCCGCCCGGCTTTGGGCGCGTGGACGTCCTGCACGGGGTTCGAACCGATCCGCCCCTCGTGGCCCAGCCAGCGGTAGAAGCCGCGCCAGCAGGAGAGCACCAGCGCAATGCCGCGCGACTCGCGGCCCGCGCTGTGCAATTGCGCCATCCAGCGGCGCACATGCGCGGTCTGCACCTGGTCCAGCGCCAGCCCCGCGGCCTGGGCCTTCTCGACCAGCGTCTTCAGGTGGATCGCATAGAGCTCGACGCTGCGCTCCGCCAATCGGCGCTCGACCCGCACGTGCTCGAGGTATTTCTCGACGAGCGGCGATTCAGTGGAAGTATCCATTGACGGCATTGTTCACGATGGCCAGCGGCTCGCGCAACGCGCCCCGGAAGGCCATGCCCCAGCGTTGCCAGCAGGTGGTGGGCGCGGCGGCGTACTGCACCTCGAACCGCCGGTCGAAGCCGGTGGCCCGCGCCAGGCGCTCGACGCGCCACAGGTGATACGGCTCGGAGACGACGATCACGCGCTTCACGCCCGCGGCTTCGAGCAAGGGCCGCGACATCGACAGGTTCTCGCGCGTGGACTGCGACACCGGCTCCAGCAGCAGCGGGCCCGCATAGCCCGAGGCACGCGCATGCTGCTGCATCACCTCGGCCTCGATGCGTCCGTCTTCCCTGTCGACCCCGCCCGAGAAAACGAGCTGGCGTACCAGCCCCGCACGCGCCAGCGCAATGGCGGCATCGACGCGCCCGGTGAGGCAGGGGTTGGGCCGGCCGTCGCGGTACGCCCGGTTCCCGAGCACCAGCGCCACATCGGCCGCCTGCCCAGGCGGATGCGCGAGCCGCTCGCGCGCATGCAGCCAGATCGTGCCGTGGATCGCGACATAGCCCAGCAGCAGCACCAGCAGCGCGCCGGGCAGCGCGCGCCGCAGCCGCGCAATCAAGCGCGCAGCCGCGACAGCGCTGCGGAGGCCAGCTCGGCGATGCGCTCCAGGAAGTCGGTGCCCATTTCCGCGTTGAAGCGATGCGCATCGGGCGATGCCAGTACCAGCAGGCCGAAGGCCGGCGCCTCGGGCTCGGGCCGCAGCGGGATCAGCGCGATCGACACCGCCGCCTGCGGCTCGGCCAGCCAGCTGGCGACCTCGAAGCCAGCGTTGAGGCCGCAGTAAGGCGCGGTCAGCGAAGTGGCCAGCGCCTTCATGTCCTCGCTCACCTGCTGTGCATAGGGTTCGTGGAGGTAGCTGCTGTCGCAGTCCCAGACCTTGATCGTGACCTGCGGCACCACGAACAGCGTCTGCAGATCGCCCGCGATGCGCGTGGGCAGCGCCCGCGGATCGCGCATGGTCAAGAGGCCTCGCGTCCAGCGCTGCAGGCGGTCGGCAGTGACCACGTTCTCGGTGCCGTGGCGCACCATGTCCATCACCCGATGCTCCAGCGCCTTGATCTTCTCGCGCAGCATCTCGGCCTGGCGCTCCTGCAGGCTGACGGCGCGGTTGCCGTGCGGGCTGGTGAGCTGCACCTGCGCCAGCAGCTGCGCATGGCGTTCGAAGAAGTCGGGCGTGTTCGAGAGGTAGTTGGCGATGTCGTCTTCGGTGATGGGGTTCATGGCGTCTTTGTGATTGGATTTCATGGCGCTTTCATCGGGCATCGGGGACCTCGATCTCGCCCTCGAACACGGTGACGGCGGGGCCGGTCATCAGCACCGGGGCGCCGTCGCCGGCCCACTCGATGGTCAGCAGCCCGCCATGGGTCTGAACGTCGACGCGCGCATCGAGCCGCCCGAGCCGGATGCCCGCCACCACCGCGGCGCAGGCGCCGGTGCCGCAGGCCAGGGTCTCGCCGGCGCCGCGCTCGAACACGCGCAGGCGCACGTGGCTGCGATCGACGACCTGCATGAAGCCCGCATTGACGCGCTGCGGAAAGCGCGGATGGTGCTCGATCGCCGGGCCCTGCTTCGCCACCGGCGCGGTATCGACATCGGGCACGATCTGCACCGCGTGCGGATTGCCCATGGAGAGCACCGCCAGCGACACCTTGGCGCTTTCGGCGTGCGTGCCCAGCGTGAGATGCCAGGTGTGCCAGCCGTTGTCGTGCTGCGGGTCGAGCCCGGCGGTGTCGAAGGGCACGCGCTGCGGCTCGAAGATGGGGGCGCCCATGTCCACCGTCACGCGGCCGTCGTCGCCCATCCTGGGCTCGATCACGCCCGACAGCGTCTGCACCCGCACCTGCTCCTTGTCGGTCAGGCCCTGCTCGCGCACGAAGCGCATGAAGCACCGCGCGCCGTTGCCGCACTGCTCGACCTCGCCGCCGTCGGCGTTGTGGATCACGTACTGGAAGTCGACGCCTTCGGCCGGCGCGGGCCGCACGCTGAGGATCTGGTCAGCGCCGACCCCGAAATGGCGGTCGGCCAGGAAGCGGTACTGCGCCGCGTCGAGGCCCAGCGCGCCGCGGGTCTCGTCCAGCACGACGAAGTCGTTGCCGGCGCCCTGCATCTTGGTGAAGCGGATTCGCATCGGGGGATTATCTGCCGCGCCGGGCTTTCGATCAGCGGCGCAGCCGGTCGAGCGCCCGGTCCAGGAAGGCCAGCCGGTCCTGCCCCCAGAAGCGCTCGCCATCGAGGATGTAGGTCGGCGCCCCAAACACGCCCTGCTCCACCGCCTCGGCGCTGTTGGCGCGGTACGTGGCCTGCGTCTCTGCGCCCTGCTCCAGCGCCTGCAGCGCCGCCCCGTCATAGCCGTTCTCGTCCGCCACCGCGATGCGCACCGCGGCATCCGAGGTGTCGCGCTCCTCGGCCCACAGCGCGCGCAGCAGCGCATGCGAGAGCGGCTGCGCGTCCAGCCCCTGCAGTTGGGCGGCGATCACCATCCAGCCGGCGTACTTGTTCCAATCCGGATCGGACGGTTTGCCCTTGGGATAGTGCGCCGGTTCCAGCACCAGCGGCATGCCCAGGTACTCCCGCCAGCGCGCGAGCTCGAGCGCGTGGTAGCTGCGGCGCGCCTGCGGCCGGGTCTTCAGCGGAATGCCGCCGGTCTGCGGCACCACCGCCTGGAAGTCGTAGGGCTTGAGCGTGAGGCGCACGTGGTGGCGCCGCACGATGTCCTGCAATTGCGGGCCGCCGAGGTAGGCCCAGGGCGAGGAGAGGCTGTAGTAGCAGTCGAGGGCGATCATCTTCTGGATTATCTTCAGGCCATGCCTGACGACGAACTCCCTTCGGCCGCGCTGCCGCCGGTGCCCCCCCAGTTCACCACCAGCCCGCGCGACGCGGCGGCGCTCGAGGCCCTCGCCCGCCAGGCGCGCGCCGACCTCGAACGCATCAACGTCCCGCCGCCCGCCTGGATGCTCCCGGCCGAATCCGCCACCGAGGCCTCGCCGGTGCTCGACGTGCTGGTGGCCGGCGCCGGCATGTGCGGCCAGACCGCCGCCTTCGCGCTGCGCCGCGAGGGCCTGACGAATATCCGCGTGATCGACCGCGCCGCACGCGGCGAGGAAGGCCCCTGGGGCACCTATGCGCGCATGCTGACGCTGCGCAGCCCCAAGCAGGTCGGCGGGCCGGAGCTGGGCGTGCCTTCGCTCTCTTTCCGCGCCTGGTACGAAGCGCAGCACGGCGACGAGGGCTGGCAGGCGCTGCACAAGATCGGCCGCATCGACTGGCGCGACTACCTGCTGTGGGTGCGCGACACCGCCGGCCTGGCGGTGGACAACGGCGTCAGCCTGCACTCGGTCGCGCACGACGAAGGCGGCCGCCTGCTTTCGATCGCGCTGGAAGGCCCCGGCGGCCGGCGCGAGACCGTGCGCGCACGCCAGCTGGTGCTGGCGCTGGGCCGCGACGGCAGCGGCGCGCCGCGCTGGCCCGACTTCCCGGCGCTGCGGCGCGACGACCCGCTGGCCGCCGGCCGGGTGTTCCATTCGGCCGACGCGATCGACTTCGCTGCCCTCGAGGGCCGGCGCATCGGCGTGCTGGGCGCCGGCGCCTCGGCCTTCGACAACGCGGGCTGCGCGCTGGAGGCCGGCGCCGCCCAGGTGCAGCTGTTCGCGCGCCGGCCGCAGCTGCCGCAGGTCAACAAGAGCAAGGCCGCCTCCAGCCACGGCTTCCTGCGCGGCTTCGAGGGGCTGGACGATCCGCGCAAGTGGCGCGTCTACACCTACATCTTCGACGAGCAGGTGCCGCCGCCCTGGGAGAGCGTGCGCCGCTGCGACGCGCACGAAGCATTCACGCTGCGCGTGGGCACGCCCTGGCTGGACGTGGCGCCCGACGAGGACGGCGTGACGGTCACCCTGCCCGACGGCGGCAGCGAGCGCTTCGATGCGGTGATCTTCGGCACCGGCTTCGACGTCGACCTGCTCGACCGGCCGGAGATCGCGCGCTACACGCCGCTGATCGATACCTGGGCCCGCCACGTGCCGCCCGAGGAGGCGCGGCGCTATCCCGAGCCGGCGCGCTTTCCCTACCTGGGCGCGGGCTTCGAGCTGCGCTCCCATGCGCCCGGCGCGCCGGACGCGGCCGCCGCGCTCTCGCGCATGCGCCTCTTCAACTGGGGCGCCACGATGAGCCACGGCGCGCTGGCGGGCGACATCCCCGGCCTCGCGATCGGCGCCACCCGCCTGGCCCAGGCGATCGCGCGCGACCTGTTCGTGGAAGATGCCGACCGCCACTGGGCGCGGCTGCAGGCGCACGACGAGCCGGAGCTGGCGGCGACACGCTGGTACGTTCCGCCGGACCGGCGCGAAAGGCCCTGATGGACACCCGCCAGATGCGCTGCATCCTTGCCATCAGCGAGGCCGGCAGCCTCACGCGCGCGGCCGAGCGGCTGGGCCTGGCGCAGCCGGCCCTCACGCAGACGCTGAACCGGCTGGAGCGCGAGATCGGCACGTCCCTGTTCACCCGCACGCGGCGCGGCGCCACGCTGACCGAGGCCGGCCTCGCGATCGTGGACGACGTGCGCGCCAGCCTGGCCCATGGCGACGCGGCGGCCGATCGGGCGCGGGCCATCGCCGCGGGCCGCGCGGGCAGGCTGACCGTGGGCTTCGTGACCCATGCCATCTACGAGGTGCTGCCGCGCGCGCTGCGCCTGCTGCGCGCCGAGCATCCGCAGCTGGAGGTGGTGCTGCGCGAGATGAGCAATGCCGAGCAGGTCGACGCGCTGGCAGGCGGGCGCATCGATGTCGCGCTCCTGCATCCGCCGGTTTCCATCGATGCCCATGTCCATGAGCTGCGGCTGGGCGAGGAGCCGATGGTGGCGGCGCTGCCGGCCGCCTACGAGGTGGCGGAAGACGGCCGCGTCTCCCTGGCCGAGATCGCGCGGCACGGCCTGGTGTGGTTTCCGGAGCAGCAGATCCCGGCGCTGCGCAGCCAGCTGCTGGGCGCAATCCGGCGCGCGGGGCATCAGGTGCAGGTGGTGCAGGACGCGAACCGCACGCTCACCGTGCTGGCCTGCGTGGCCGCCGGGCTGGGCTGGTCGCTGCTGCCGCGCTCGGTGCGTGCGCTGCGCCACGAAGGCGTGCGCTATGCCGAGGTGCGCGACGGCGCCGACCTGCCCGCCTTCGAGCTGGCGGCGATGTGGCTGGCGCGCTCGCGGCCGACCTTTGCCGACGCCTTCGCCGGCAAGCTGTCGCTTCAGTCGAGCTGAAGCTTGTTCTCCTTCGCGAGGCGGCTCCACTTGGCGAGCTCCGCGCGGCGGAAGGCGTCGAGCTCGGCCGGGCCGCTGCCGATCACCTCGGCACCCAGCGCTTCCAGCCGCTGCCGCACCTCCGTGTCCTTGAGCGTCGCGGCGATCTCCTTCGACAGCCGCTCGACCACCGCGGCCGGCGTGGCAGCCGGCACGAAGATCGCGTTCCACTCGTACATCTCGTAGCCCGGCAGGCCCGACTCCGCGATGGTCGGCACCTCGGGCAGCGCGGGCGAGCGCGTCCGGCCGCCGATCGCGAGCGGCCGCAGCTTGCCGCCCTGGATGTAGGGCATGCCCGAGCCCAGGCTGGCGAAGAATACCGGCACCTGGCCCGCCATCACGTCCGTGAGCGCGGGGCCGCCGCCCTTGTAGGCAACGTGCATCATGCGCGTCTTCGCCATCGAATCGAAGAGCTCGGCGGCCAGGTGCGGCGAGGAGCCGTTGCCGGAGGAGGCGTAGTTGATCTCGCCCGGCCGCGCCTTCGCCTGCGCGATCAGGTCCTTCACGCTCTGGATCGGCGCGCCGGGGTGCACCACCAGGATGTTGGGCACCTTGACCAGCAGAGACACCGGCGCGAAGTCGCGCAGCGTGTCGAAGGGCATCTTGCTGCGCAGCGCCGGGTTCTGCGCATGGTTGGAGGCGTCCAGCATCACGGTGTAGCCGTCGGCCGGGCTCTTGGCGACCAGCTCGCCGCCGATCGCGCCGCCGGCACCACCGCGGTTGTCGATCACCACCGGCTGCCCCAGGCGCGCCGAGAGCTTTGGGCCGATGATGCGCGCCACCGCGTCGACGGTGCCGCCGGGCGGATAGGTCACGACCAGGCGGACCGGCTTGGCCGGCCAGGACTGCGCGTGCACGGCGGCGGCGGTGAGCAGCAGTCCGGCGGCGGCGGCAAGGACGCGAGAGGTGGCGCGCGCGAGGCGCGTGGAATGGAACATCGATGTCTCCTTCGGGCGCCCTGGGGGGCGCCTCTTGTCTTGAAAGATCAGGCGAAGCGGAACAGCGCCGCGGGCGTGTCCACCAGGATGCGGCGGCGCGCCTCGGCATCGGGCACCCAGTCGGCCAGCACCGCCCGGGTGGAAGCGAAATCGGCGAGATGCTGGTGCTGCGTATGCGGCCAGTCGCTGCCCCACAGGAGGCGGTCCGCACCCAGCGCCTGCAGCAGGGCCAGGGCCGCGGCGCAGGCGGCGTTGCCGCGTGAATCAGGCCAGCTGCGGTAAGCGGCGGCAAGCTTGACCCACACGCGCCCGGTCTCGGCGCTTCGCAGCAGCCAGGCGAAGCCTTCGTCGTCGCCGGGCACCGGGCCGGGCCGGCCGAAGTGGTCCACCACCAGCTTGCAGCCGGCGTCCAGCAGCGGCTGGCCAGCCACCGGCAGGTCGCGCGATTCGCGATGCAGTTCCACATGCCAGTCGAGGGCGCGCACGCGCTCGAACAGGCGCTGCCACTCAGCCTGCGCGAAGTCGGGGATAGGCAGGCCCACGAGGTTGAGCCGGATGCCGCGCACGCCCTCCCGGTCCAGGGATGCCAACGCGGCCTCGTCCAGCGTCGGCTCGATGATCACCACGCCGCGCAGGCGCTGCGGGCTGGTGCGCAGCGCGTCGAGCAGGAAGCTGTTGTCGGTGCCCAGGAAGCTCGGCTGCACCAGCACCCCGTGCGAGACCGCATGCGCGTCGAGCAGTGCGAAGTAGTCGGGCAGCAGCGCGTCGAAGTCCGGCGCGTGGCGGTGTACCGGCGCCAGCGGCAGGCCGCGCCGGAACACGTGGGCATGGCTGTCGATCGCGGTGATCGCCTCAGGCATAGCGCTGCTCCAGTGCATCGAAGTCCTTCTTGCGCACCAGCGCCTGCCGCTCGGCAAAGGTCGCGACCAGACCGCTCGCCTCCTCGAGCCGGCCGCCGTCGCGCAGGGCCTGCAACGCCAGCGTCATGCCGCGCACCGCGCCCTGCAGCGCGGCGTTGGCATAGAGCACGAGGCCGAAGCCCATGGCGCCGAGCTCGGCCGCGTCCAACGTCGGCGTCTTGCCGCCGATCACCACGTTGACCAGCTGCGGGCAGGCCAACTCGCGCGGGATGCGGCGCAGCGCCTCCAGCGACTCGGGCGCCTCGACGAAGGTGATGTCGGCCCCGGCCTCGGAGTAGGCCGCGGCGCGGGCGAGCGCGGCATCGAGGCCCTCGACCGCGGCGGCATCGGTGCGCGCGATCACCAGGAAGTCGGCATGTGCTCGCGCATCGACGGCGGCCTTGACCTTGCCCACCATCTCGCTTTGCGCGATCACGCCCTTGCCTTCGAAGTGCCCGCACTTCTTGGGGCTCACCTGGTCTTCCAGCTGGATCGCGTTGGCGCCGGCGCGCTCCAGGGTGCGCACCGTGTGCTGCACGTTGAGCGCATTGCCGAAGCCGGTGTCGGCGTCGACGATGAGGGGCAGCTTCACCGCATCGCGCAGCGCCGCCGTGTGCTGGGCCAGATCGCCCAGGTGGACGAAGCCCAGGTCGGGGATGCCGTAGAAGGTGTTCGTCAGGCCGGCGCCGCTCAGGTAGACGGCCTCGAAGCCCAGCTCCTCGATCACGCGCGCGGCCAGCGCATTGGCCGCGCCGGGCACCAGCAGCCCGCGCCGGGCTTCGACCTTCTGCCGCAGCAGCGTTCCGGGATGTGTGGCTGGAGCGCTCATCCTCATTCGTCCTTCATGCCGGTGGCCTTGACGACCGCGCCCAGGCGCGCGCGCTCGGCATCGACGAACTGCACGAAGGAGGCGCGCGCGCCGCCGATCGGCTCGATGCCCAGCCCCTTGAGCCGCTCGGCGATGGCCGGCGTCTTCATGGCCGCGTCGATGGCGGCGCTCATCTTCTCGAGCACCGGCTCGGGCGTGCCGTGCGGCGCATGCACGCCGGCCCAGTGGGCGATGCGCACCTCCGGGAAGCCCTGCTCCGCGGCCGTGGGCAGCTCGGGATAGGCCGAGATGCGCGTGGTCCAGGTGTTGGCCAGCGCCTTCAGCTTGCCGCTCTTGAGATAGGGCAGCGCGACGATGCTGGCCTCGGACGTGGCCTCGACCTGCTTGCCGAGCACCGCGGTGATCGATTCCGAGCCGCTCTTGTAGGGCACCACGTCGAGCTTGGCGCCGTACTTCGTCTCCAGCATGCCCTCCACGAAATGCGGGGTGCTGCCGGTGCCGGCGGTGGCCCAGTGGAAGCCGGCGCCGGTCTTCGACGCGGCGATGAATTCCTTCAGGTCCTTGTAGGGCGCATCGGCCGGCACCAGGATCACCGATGGCGCAAGGCCGATCATGTTCACCGGCACCAGGTCGCTGTCCTTGTAGGGCAGGCTCTTCTTGATCATGCTGTTGGAGATCACGCCGGCTGCGCTCACGAGGAAGGTGTAGCCGTCGGGCGCGCTCTTGGCGACGATGTCAGCGCCCAGCGTGGCGCCGGCACCTGGCTTGTTGTCGACCACGATGGGCTGCCCGAGTGCCTTGGAGGCACCCTCGGCGGCGGCACGCGCCATCAGGTCGTTGGCACCGCCGGCCGCGAAGGGCACGACCAGGCGGATCGGCTTGGCGGGCCAGGTCTGCGCGGATGCGGTGGCGGTGGCGCCGGCCAGGGCGGCGAGCAGGACGAGGCTGGAGGAAAGATGCACGGCGATGTCTCCGGGGGGTGGGTCTGATGGGATTCCCCTCGAACGGGGGCTGGCCCAAGTATCGAGACGCATCGCTCCCGACGGAACGCCGTTGCCCGTTGATTTTGCATAAGCGCGGCTTATGGCCACGCCGCCGCCGCACGCTGGGAGAGCTAGGTCTCGGAGCGGATGCCGCGCATGAGGATCACCCCGCCGAGCTGCGAGGTGTCGGTGCGCATGCGATAGGCGAGCGCCTGCGGCGTGCCGGCCTGGCTTTGCCAGCCCGCCTTGAGCAGCTGGGCCTGGACCTCCGGGGCGTTGAGCACCTCGCTCATCGCGGCGTTGAGCTTCATCACCGCAGCCTTGGGCAGGCTGGCCGGCGCCGCGAGGGCCGTCCAGATCTCCAGGTCGGCGCCGCGCACGCTGGCCTCGCGCAGCGTGGGCAGTTCGCTGAAGAGCGGGCTGCGCAGCGGCGAGGTGACGCCGATGGCCTTGAACTTGCCCGAAGCCACATGCGGCTTGGCGAGGCCGGGCGGCAGCAGCGCCAGCTGGATCTTGCCGGCCAGCATCGCCTCGATCACCTGCGGGTTGCCGTTGAAGGGCACGTGCTGGGGCGCGATGCTGGTGCGGGTCTTGAGCAGTTCCATGCCCAGGTGGCCCACCGTGCCCACGCCCGGCGTGCCGTACTTACCCTTGTCGCCCAGGTTGCGCGCCCACAGCAGCAGTTCGGTCGGCGTCTTGCCGATGGCGTCGCCGGAGGTCGCCAGCACCAGCGGGGCGGTGCCGATCAGGCCCACGGGCGCGAAGTCCTTTTCGGGGTCGAAGGGCGTGGCCGGGTTGAGCAGCTTGGCGATCGTGAGGTTGCCGTTGATCAGGGCGCCGATGGTGTGCTCGTCCTGCGCCTTCGCCACCAGGCCGGCCGCGACGTTGCCGCTGGCGCCGGGCTTGTTCTCCACCACCACCGGCTGGCCCAGCAGCTTGGCGAGCGGCTCGGCAATGGCCCGCGCCGCCAGGTCGGGCGAGGCGCCGGCCGGAAAGCCGACCAGCACACGCACGGGCTGGGTCGGCCAGGTGCCCGGCGCGGCACCGGCGCGCGCGGTGCGCGCTGCGGGCGCCGGGGTCTGCTGGGCCCACGCGGCGGTGCCGCACAGCGAGGCGGCGACGCTCTGGAGCAAGCGGCGTTTGGTGATCATGGCGAGATGGGGAATGTTGCAAATATTGGTAACTGGAAGTTACGCAAACCTTTGCTGCAGCGCAAGACAACCAAATGCCTCATCGGCCCGGCGGGCCGGCCCGGCTTCAGCCGGAGCGCAGCGAGAGCCGCACCGTATCGCCCTCGACCGCCACCGCATAGCCCAGCCCATCGGCCAGCGCCTGCAGCGCGACGGCATCGATGGCCAGCTTGCGCGGGGCGCGCAGGGCGCCCGCCATCGACGGCATCGACTCGGCCAGGCCGGCGTCGCCATGGGTCGCGACGAAGCGCAGGCCCTCGGGCCCGTCGGCCTCGATGCGCAGGGCGCCGAGCCGCTCGGTGGCGTCATGCAGGTAGCCCAGCGCGCCCAGCACCATGTAGCGCAGGGCCGCGCCCTCCGGGAAGCGCGGCTCGTCGGGCGTGCCGGTGACCAGGTTCTCGTCCACGTGCAGCCCGATGCCATGGAGCTCGAAGGCCGCGCGCATCAGCGAGGAACAGCGCTGCACCAGGGCGCTGCGCGTGATGCCGTCGTCGCTCGCGGCCAGCTCCCAGTCGCGCAGCGAGCGCACGCCGTCGGCCAGGGCGTCGACCTGCTCGGAGATCGATTCGAGCGGCTCCTCCGAGAGGCCTTCGTCGGCCGACGCCGCGGCCGCACGGTGCTTGAGCAGCAGCAGGCTCATGCGGATCACCGACAGCGGCGCGGCCATGTCGTGCCGCAGCGCCGGCAGGGCGCGCGTGAGCAGCTCGTGCCGCACTCCGGCGACGATCCAGCTGCTGGCTCCGGGTGAGGCTTTCACTTTCAATCGAATGGCTTCCGCGAGAAAAGGGGTTGCGAAGTATGGGCGCGCACCGGCGCGCGGCCATGTAGGAGAGGGCCTCCTGCGCCGGCGCGCGCGGGCGCTGCCATCTGGAAGAATGAACCACGGCTCCAACGGCCGAAAGTGAGAGCATGAACGACGACCCCCAGTACCAGTACGTGCAAGGGCAGGCGCGCCCCGGCTTCCCGGCCTTGCTCGCCGACTACGAGGCCCGCAGCCGCGCCGCCGCGGCTGCCGTCGACGGCGTGCTCGACCTGCCTTACGGCCCGCACGCGCGCCAGACCTTCGACTTCTTCCCGGCGCGCGGCAGGCCGCGCGGCACGCTGGCCTATTTCCACGCCGGCTACTGGCAGTCGCGGGACAAGTCGGGCTTCCGCTTCATCGCGCCCGCCTATGCGCGGGCCGGCGTCCATGTCGCGCTGGTCAACTACCCGCTGTGCCCGGAGGTCTCGGTGGCCGCCCTGGTCGAGGCAGCACGGGCCTGCGTGCCGGCGATCCGCGCGCAGGCCGGCGGCGACGGCGCGCTGGTGCTCGCCGGCCATTCGGCGGGTGCGCACATCGCGGTCGAGCTGGCGCTGGCGCAGCAGCCCGGCGCGACGCCGATCGCAGGTGTGGCAGCGCTGAGCGGCATCTACGACCTGGCCCCGCTGGTGGCGACCACGCTCAACGACAAGCTGCAACTCGACGCCGCCAGCGCGAAGGCCTGCTCGCCCCTGCACCGCGTGCGCGCCGAAGCGGCGCCGGCGCTGATCGTGGTGGGTGGCGCGGAAACGCCGGCCTTCGTGGCGCAGAGCCGGGAGTTCCACGCGGCGTGGGGTGCCGCGGGCAATCGCTCTGCGCTGCACGTCGAGCCCGGGGCGGATCACTTCAGCCTGCTGGAAGCCTTTGCATCGCCGGGCAGTGCACTGTTCGGAGAAGTTCTGGGGCTGCTCGGAAACGGGCTAGGATGAGGGCACCGGGCCTATCCACGTAGACGTACCGCGAGCAAAGAGCCCCCGCGTCGCCTGCCCATAGCGCCGAGGCGCGAAGCAGGCCGTCATCGGAATCAGCGCCAACGCCACCACCGCGAGGTACACCCAGGCCGCGCCGAAGCCGCCGCTCATCGCGCGCACCCAGCCGGTGGCGAAAGGCGCCAGTGCCGCGATCATGAAGCCGAAGCACTGCATGAAGGCGGCCAGCGCGCCGGCCTCCGCCGGGTCGGGCCGGTGATCGAGCGCGAGCACCATGCACAGCGAGAAGCCGCCGCCGAGACCGAAGCCCAGCAGCACGACCACGCCCGCGGCCGCCGGCAGTTCCCAGAACAGGCCGCCGAAGCCGGCGATCTGCATCAGCAGCAGCACCGCGAGCCAGGGACGCAGGTCGCGCCGGCCGCGCGCCAGCGCCGGCATCACGAGGGCCGCCAGCACCTGCGCCGCGGTCATCAACGCGAGCAACGCGCCCGCCTCCTGGTTGCTCCAGCCCCGCTGCGCAAAGGCCGGCGGCAGCCAGGCGACCAGGCTGGTGTAGCCGCCGTTCAGAAGCCCGAAATAAAGGGCCAGCAGCCAGGCGCGCCGACTGCGCAGGGACTGCGGCAGCCAGCCGCCATCCATGCGTCCGGCGCTCGCCGGCGCCGAGGCGGCACGGCCGGCCAGCAGCCAGGCCAGCAGCGCCGCCAACGCGGGCAAGGCCCAGATCGCCAGCCCCGCGTGCCAGTCGCCGGCCCAGCGCGCCACCCAGGGCGCGCCCAGGGCGCCGAGCCCGCCGCCGCCCATGAGCGCGGCCGAGTAAAAACCCATGGCCAGGCCCATGCCTACCGGGTAGGCCCGCTTGATGATCGCGGGCATCAGCGCCTGCACCAGCCCCACGCCCAGGCCCGCGAGCGCGGCGCTGCCGAAGAGCAGCGCTGCCGCGCTCGAGAAACCGCGGCTCGCGCAGGCCAGCGCAATCGCGGCCAGGCCCAGCAGCAGCGCGGCGCGCTCGCCGAACCATCGGCCCAGCGCTACGCCGGCCAGCGACATCGGCCCCATGGCCAGCATCGGCAGCACGGTGAGCATCGCGGCGTCGCGGAAATCGAGGCCGGTGGCGGCGCGGATCTCGCCCAGCAGCGGACTGCTGGCCGTGAGGAAGGCGCGCAAATTGAGCGCGACCGCCACGATCACCAGAGCGAAGCCGATGCCGGCACCTTGGCGCGCGCAGGCGCCGATCATCAGAGCACCGGCGCCTTCGGCTGCGGTGCTATTCGACTTGGGAGCGGCCCGGCGTCTCATGCCGCCACTGCGCCGGGCAGCAACGCACCCTCGCGCGCCACGACGCGCCCGCCCGACACCACCAGCCGCCGCGGCGGCCGCGCGACCACGGCCTGCGCGACGGTCTGCGCCTCGACCAGCACCAGGTCGGCGCGGCAGCCGGGCGCCAGGCCGTAGGCCTCGAAGCCGCAGCCGCGCGCGCCCGCCTCGGTCACGCAGTCGAGCGCGACCGCGAGCTCGTCGTCGCGCCGCAGGTTGTAGCGCAGGCCGATCAGCATCGCGCGCTCCAGCATGTCGGGGCTGCCGTAGGGCGACCAGGTGTCGCGGATGCCGTCGTTGCCGCCCAGCACCGTGACGCCGGCGCGCCGGCAGGCCAGGAGCGGCGGCACGGCGCGCGCGGCCGGCGCGCTGGTGATCAGCGCCACGCCCAGCTTCGCCATGCGCGCCAACAGCGCCTCGCATTCGCGCTCGGGCAGATCGCCCAGGCAGAAGCCGTGGCTGATCGCGACCCGGCCCTGCAGGCCCAGCGCGGCCGTGCGATCGAGGATGAGTTCCAGCGAGAAGGCCCCCATCGCGCCGGGCTCGTGCAGGTGGATGTCGAGCGGCCGGCCGTGGCGCTGCGCGATCTCGAAGAGCAGGTCCAGCGAACGCACCGGATCGCCATCGATCGCGCACGGGTCCAGGCCGCCCAGCACGTCGGCGCCCCGCGCCAGGGCCTCATCCAGTAGTTCGGCCGTACCGGGGCGGCCGAGCAGGCCCGACTGCGGAAAGGCCACGATCTGGATCTGCTGCACTTGCTGCATCGCATCGCGGGTGCGCAGCACGCCTTCGAGATGGCGCAGGCCGGCCTCGGTGTCGATGTCCACATGGGTGCGCAGGCGCGTGGTGCCCAGCGCCAGGAAGGCCTTGGCCAGCGCCAGCGACTGCGCCGCCGCATCGTGGCCGCTGGCCCGGCGGAAGGCGCGCTCGTTGTCGATGCGGTCGACCAGGCGCGGGCCGACCTCGTTGCGATACCAGTCCAGGCCCCACAGCGTCTTGTCCAGGTGGGTGTGGCCCTCGACCAGGCCGGGCAGCAGCAGGGCGCCGCCGCCCTCCTCCACCACGCAGCCCGCCGCGGCTTCGAGCGCGGGGCCGAGGGCGGCGATGCGGCCGTCCTGCACCAGCAGGTCGACGGCGGCAGCGCCCAGGGGGCGCACATTGCGAAGCAGCAGCGGGGCTGGGGACATGGCGGATCCGAAGAGAAAGAAGAAACAGACTGGGCAAAGAGATTGGTCAACTATTCTTATATTTTTGGTTAACCAAACGCATGGTAAAGATTGGCCATCGCTTCGTCAATCCCGGCCAAAGCCGCGCGGCGGGATAGCGCCGGTTAATATTTCCGGCACGCCTTCCCCGCTCTTTCATGCCCACTGCCCGCAGCCGCACGTCCACCGCATCTTCCGCCTCCAGCGCACGCGCCGCACGCGACGTGCCGGCCGAGGCACCCGCCGACTCCATCAGCGTGGACGAGCGCGTCTACGCAGCCGTCTCGAAAGCCCTGCTGAGCGGCAAGCTGCGCCCCGGCACGCCGCTGCGCGAACGGGCCCTGGCCGAGGCGCTGGGCTGCACGCGCGGCGCCATCCGCAAGGTGCTGGCACGGCTGGGCATGGAAAAGAGGCTGGTGCTGGAGCACAACCGAGGCGCCTTCGTGCCCAACCCCTCGATCGAGGACATGCGCGGCATCTACCGCGCGCGCCGCATCGTCGAGGCGGGGGTGGTCACGACGCTGTTCGGCCAGTTGTCGCGCGAGCAAAGCGCGGCGCTGCGCAAGCACGTGCAGGCCGAGCAGCGGGCCTTCAAGGAAGGGCGGCGCGAAGACGCGATCCGCCAGGCGGGCGAGTTCCACCTGCTGCTCGCGCGCATGACGGGCAGCGAGGAGCTGCTGTCCTATCTCCAGCGGCTGATCGCCAACACCGAGCTCTACAAGGCGCTGTACGACACGGCAGAGGCCGCGAGCTGCGCGCCGCGGGAGCACGAGCAGATCATCGAGGCGCTCTCGGGCGCCTCGCTCGCGCGCGCGCTGGCCGTGGCCCTGGAGCACCTCGACGAGCTGGAGCAGCGCGTGATCGCCGGTGCCGGCGCCGCGCAGCAGGCGCCGGACCTGGCCAGCCTCTTCGCCTAAACCCAGCCCGCGCGCCGGAAACGGTAGTACAGGAAGGCGCAGAAGCTCCCGATCAGGCCCAGCGCGGCCCAGTAGCCGTAGCGCCACTTCAGCTCCGGCATGTGCTCGAAGTTCATACCCCAGATACCGGCGAAGGCGGTACACACGGCGAAGATGGCCGCCCAGGCCGCGAAGCGCTTGGTGACCTCGTTGTCCTCGATCGTGACCATCGAGAGGTTGACGCTGATGGCGGTGCCGATGGTGTCGCGCATCGAGTCGATGGTGTTGTGGATGCGGCCCAGGTGGTCGACCACGTCGCGGAAGTAGTCCTGCGAGCCGGCGCAGATCTGCGGCACGCGCCCGCCGTGCAGCTTGCCGGTGCCTTCGAGCAGCGGTGCGACGGCGTGCTTGAGCAGCGTGAGGCGCTGCTTGAGCTGATAGAGCTGCTTGATGTTCTCGCGCGCCGAACCCTTGGTGAAGATGCGCTGCTCGATGGCCTCGAGCTCGACCTCGAAGGCGTCGATGACGGGGAAGTAACGGTCGACCACCGCGTCCATCAGCGCATAGAGCACGAAACCCGGCCCGTTCTTCAGCAGCTCGGGCTCGCGCTCGCAACGCTCGCGCACCTCGACGAAGCCGTGCTCGCTGCGGTTGCGCACGGAGACCACGTAGTTGCGGCCGACGAAGACATCGACTTCGCCCAGGGAGAGCTCAGCGGGCGTCCCGCCCCGGCCCAATTCCACCAGATGCATCACCACGAACAGCGAGTCCGCGTACTCCTCGACCTTGGGCCGCTGGTGGCCGTGCTGTGCATCCTCGACTGCCAGCGGATGCAGCCCGAACTCCTCCTGCACCTCCGCGAGTTCCGCGGGCGTGGGGTCGCGCAGCGCGACCCAGACGAAGCAGCCGGGCAGCGAGACGTAGTCGCTGATATCGGAAACGGGGATGTCGGCCAGCTTGGTGCCGTTCTCGTAGACGACGCAGTTGATGAGCATGCGAAGGGACCGGGCGGTGGGGACGCGGCATCTTGCCACGCGCAGGGGCTGCTGGCCGTGGATGCGCCCGAGCCCCTCGATCACTCCCCAGGCTTCTTCCGCAGCCACTGCAACAGCGGCCCCACGATATCCAGCGGCAGCGGAAAGATGATGGTCGAGTTCTTGTCCGCCGCAATCACCGTCAGTGTCTCCAGATAGCGCAGCTGCAGCGCCTGCGGCTCGCGCGCCAGGATCTCGGCCGCCTCCGCCAGCTTGACCGAGGCCTGCAGCTCGCCCTCCGCATGGATCACCTTGGCCCTGCGCTCGCGCTCGGCCTCGGCCTGGCGCGCGATCGCGCGCACCATGTTGTCGTTGAGGTCCACGTGCTTGATCTCGACATTGGTCACCTTGATGCCCCAGGCGTCGGTCTGCGACTCCAGCGTCTTCTGGATGTCGAGGTTGAGGCGCTCGCGCTCGGCCAGCAGGTCGTCGAGCTCGTGCTTGCCGAGCACTGCGCGCAGCGTGGTCTGCGCGAGCTGGCTGGTGGCCTCGAAGTACTTCTCGACCTGGATGATGGCCTTCTCGGCATCGACCACGCGGAAGTACAGCACCGCGTTCACCTTCACCGAAACGTTGTCGCGCGTGATCACGTCCTGGCTCGGGATGTCCAGCACCATCACGCGCAGCCCCACGCGCACCATCTGCTGGATGCCGGGGATCAGGATCACCAGCCCCGGGCCCTTGACCTTCCAGAAGCGGCCGAGCTGGAACACCACGCCGCGCTCGTACTCGCGCAGGATGCGCAGCGAGGCGGCAATGATCAGGACCGCGAACACCACGACCAGGATGGTGAGTGCGACGCTCAGATTGAAGAACATGTTCAGTGGACTCAGGCCCTCGCGGCCGCCGCCTCCTGGCCCTCGGGCGCCACCTGCAAGGCGCTGCCCTGCACGCCGCTCACACGGACGCGGCGGCCCGCATACAGGTCGCCCGTGCCGGTCACGCGCCAGTAGTCGCCCTGGATCTGGGCCCAGCCCTCGCCGTCGGCGAACTCGACCAGCTCGCCCGTGGTGCCCACCAGGGTCGTGACGCCGCTGACTACCGGGCGATGCCTCGCCTTGGCCGCCATGCCGGCGACCACGATGATGAAGAGCGCCGAGACCGCACTGCTCAGCGCGACCACCCACAGCGGCACGCCGAAGCCCGGCGCGTCGTTGTCGATCAGCAGCACGGCGCCGAAGGCGAAGGCGGCGATGCCGCCCAGCCCCAGCACGCCGAAGCTGGGCAGGAAGGCCTCGGCGACAAGGAAGGCCACGCCCAACAGGATCAGCGCCAGGCCCGCGTAGTTGACGGGCAGCATCTGCAGGCCGAAGAGCGCGAGCGTCAGGCAGATCGCCCCCACCACGCCGGGCAGCACGAAGCCGGGGCTGGAGAACTCGAACAGCAGGCCGTAGATGCCGATCATCAGCAGGATCAGCGCCAGGCTGGGCTCGGTGATCACCGACAGCAGGCGGCTGCGCCAGTCGGCCTCGAACACCAGCAGCTGCGCGCGCTGCGTGGCGAGGCGCACGGTGCCGCGGTCCATCTCCACGTCGCGGCCGTTGACCTGCATCAGCAGGTCGGCCACGTCCTGCGCCACGATGTTGACCACCCGCTTCTGCAACGCCTCCTGCGCCGACAGGCTGACCGACTCGCGCACCGCCTGCTCGGCCCATTCGGCATTGCGATGGCGCAGCTGCGCGAGGCTGCGGATGTAGGCCGAGGCGTCGGACAGGCGCTTGGCGGTCATTGCATCGGGCGCGGATTCCGTGCCCTTCTCCTTCTTGTCATCGGGCTTCGCATCCGGCCGCCCCGGCGTCGGCATGCCGATCGCGACCGGTGTCGCGGCGCCCAGGTTGGAGGCGGGCGCCATCGCCGCAATGTGGCTGGCGTAGAGGATGTAGGTGCCGGCGCTGGCGGCACGCGCGCCGCTGGGCGCCACGAAGGTCGCGACCGGCACGGGGGAGGCGAGGATGTCCTTGACGATGCTGCGCATCGAGGCGTCGAGGCCGCCGGGCGTGTCGAGCTGCAGCACGGCGAGGCGCGCGCCCTTCTGGGCAGCGAGGGCGAGACCGCGGCGCACATAGTCGGCGGAGGCGGGGCCGATGGCGCCATCGAGCTGCATCAGGACCACGATGCGGGTTGCGGGGGCGGGGGGTGGCGCCGCTGGAGACACGGCTTCAGCGCTGGCCGCCGCTGCCGCATGAGCCAGGAGGACCAGTCCCATCAACCATGCTCTGGTGGACCCCATGCGGCGGATTCTAGGAGTGGGCTGCGGCGATGTCACACGCTCGCAAACCCTCGCGTTACTCGACGAACAGCAGAGCCGGGGACTCGAGCACGGCCCGTACCGCCTGCACGAACCCGGCCGCGTACTGGCCGTCGATGACGCGGTGATCGAAGGAGCAGGACAGGTTCATCATGCTGCGGGGCAGCATCGCGCCGTCGCGCATGACCGGCCGCAGCACGATGCGGTTGACGCCCACGATCGCCACCTCGGGCAGGTTGATGATCGGCGTGGAGGCGATGCCGCCCAGGGCCCCCAGGCTGGTGATGGTGATGGTCGAGCCGCTCAGCTCGTCGCGCGTGGCATGGCCGGCGCGTGCGGCAGCGGCCAGGCGGGCGATCTCGGCCGCACTGGACCACGGGTCGAGCGCCTCGGCATGCCGCAGCACCGGCACCATGAGGCCCGCCTCGGTCTGGGTGGCGATGCCCACGTGCACGGCGCCATGGCGCGTGAGCACGCCGGCCTCGTCGTCGAAGCGGGCGTTGGCCTGTGGATAGCGCTGCACCGCCAGCACCAGGGCACGCACCAGCAAGGGCAGCAGCGTCAGGTGCGGGCGCTCGCCCTCCCACCGTTCGTTGAGCTGCACGCGCAGGCGCTCCACGTCGCTGACGTCGACTTCCTCGACATAGGTGAAATGCGGGATGCGGCGCGCCGATTCCTGCATGCGCTGCGCGATGCGGCGGCGCACGCCGGTGATGGGCACGGCCTCTTCGTCGTGGCGCTCGACGCCGCGCGGTGCGCTCGCCGGGGGCTGCTGCGACTCACGCTGTGCGCCGGGATGGCGGACCTGCCAGGCGTCGAGGTCGGCCTGCACGATGCGGCCGGCGGTGCCGCTGGCGGGTATCTGCCGCAGGTCGATGCCGAGCTCCCACGCGCGGCGACGCACGGCGGGCGAGGCGATGGGGCGCTCGCCCGGCTGGGCGGGCGCGGGCTTGACGGCTGAAGCGGCGGGCGGGCGCGCCGGTGTTGGCGCCGGTGTTGGCGCCGGTGCCGCCACAGGTACGGCTGCAGGCGCAGGCGCAGGCGGAGGCGGAGGCGCGAGCGTCGGCCCAGCCGTCTGCGTGCCAGGCACCTCCACGTTGCCGCCCCCTTCCACCTCGATGCGAATCAGCTCCGCACCCACGGCGATCAGTTGCCCCACCGTACCGCCCAGCGAGAGCACCTTGCCGGCGACCGGCGAGGGCAGCTCGACGGTGGCTTTGTCGGTCATCACGTCGGCCAGCACCTGGTCTTCTGCCACCGTCTCGCCCGGCTGGACCCACCAGGCGACCAGTTCCACCTCGGCGATGCCCTCGCCGATGTCCGGCACCTTGATCGCAAGCTCGCCCATTCGCTCAGTCCTCCATCACGCGCCGGAAGGCGGCGCCGACGCGCGCCGGGCCGGGGAAGTAGGCCCACTCCTGCGCATGCGGGTAGGGCGTGTCCCAGCCCGCCACGCGCTCGATCGGCGCCTCGAGGTGGTAGAAGCAGTGCTCCTGCACCAGCGCCGTCAGCTCGGCGCCGAAGCCGCTGGTGCGCGTGGCCTCATGCACGATCGCGCAGCGGCCGGTCTTCTTCACCGAGGCGACCAGCGTGGGCAGGTCCAGCGGCCACAGGCTGCGCAGGTCGATGATCTCGACGTCGATGCCGGTCTCGCGCGCCGCCGCCTCGCAGACGAAGACCATCGTGCCGTAGGTGATGGCCGTGAGCGCGCTGCCGGGCCGGAACACCGTGGCCGACTCCAGCGGCACCGTGTAGTAGCCCTCGGGCACCTCGCCCAGCGGATGCTGGGACCAGGGCACCAGCGGCTGGTCGTGATGGCCGTCGAAGGGGCCGTTGTAGAGGCGCTTGGGCTCCAGGAAGATGACCGGGTCGTCGTTCTCGATCGAGGCGATCAGCAGGCCCTTGGCATCGCGCGGGTTCGAAGGCATCACCGTGCGCAGCCCGCAGACATGAGTGAACAGCACCTCCGGGCTCTGGCTGTGCGTCTGGCCGCCGTAGATGCCGCCGCCGCAGGGCATGCGGATGGTGATGGGCGCGAAGAAGTCGCCGGCCGAGCGGTAACGCAGGCGCGCCGCCTCCGACACGATCTGGTCGTAGGCCGGGTAGAAGTAGTCGGCGAACTGCACCTCCACCAC
This sequence comes from Variovorax sp. WS11, assembly GCF_010499245.1. Classification (GTDB taxonomy): domain Bacteria; phylum Pseudomonadota; class Gammaproteobacteria; order Burkholderiales; family Burkholderiaceae_C; genus Variovorax. The sequence goes on along the minus strand of NZ_JAAGOW010000001.1, from coordinate 3,588,018 downwards.
CGGGCGCAGGCCGTAGGCGCCCATGCCGATGGCCGAGCCGACGATGCCGCCTTCGGAGATCGGCGCATCGAAAACGCGCGAGCGGCCGTACTTGGCCTGCAGGCCCTCGGTGACGCGGAACACGCCGCCGAAATAGCCCACGTCCTGGCCGTAGATCACGACGTTGTCGTCGCGCGCGAGCATCAGGTCCATGGCCGAGCGCAGCGCCTGGATCATGGTCATGGCGGGCATGGCTTCAACCCTTCTGGAACTGCGAGAGCTGCCGGCGCTGCTCCTGCAAGTGCGGCGGCATCGTCTGGTAGACATCCTCGAACATCGCCGCCGGGCCGAAGAGGTGGCCGTCGGCCAGCGAGCCGTAGCGCTCGGCCTCCTTCATCGCCGCGCTCACCTGGGCTTCGAGTTCCGACTGGGTCTTCTGGTGTTCCTCTTCCGACCAGGCGCCGATGCCGCGCAGGTGCTGCGCCAGCCGCGCGATCGGATCGCCCAGCGGGAAGTGCTGCCAGTCGTCGGCCGGCCGGTAGCGCGAGGGGTCGTCGGAGGTGGAATGCGCGCCGGCCCGGTAGGTGATCCACTCGATCAGCGTCGGCCCCAGGTTGCCGCGCGCGCGCTCGGCTGCCCAGCGCGAGGCCGCCAGCACGGCGAGGAAGTCGTTGCCGTCCACGCGCAGCGAGGCGATGCCGCAGCCGACGCCGCGCGCAGCGAAGGTCGTGGCCTCGCCGCCCGCGATGGCCTGGAAGGTGGAGATCGCCCACTGGTTGTTGACCACGTTGAGGATCACCGGCGCGCGGTACACGTGCGCGAAGGTCAATGCAGTGTGGAAGTCGGATTCGGCGGTGGCACCGTCGCCGATCCAGGCCGAGGCGATGCGCGTGTCGCCCTTGATGGCCGAGGCCATGCCCCAGCCCACCGCCTGGATGAACTGCGTGGCCAGGTTGCCCGAGATCGAGAAGAAGCCGGCGCGCTTCATCGAATAGCACACCGGCAACTGCCGCCCCTTGAGCGGGTCGCGCTCGTTGGACATCAGCTCGCAGATCATGTCCACCATCGGCACGTCGTCGCGCGCGAGCAGCAGGCCCTGCTGGCGGTAGGTGGGAAAGCACATGTCGCCCTGCACGAGCGCCAGCGCGTGGCCGGTGGCGATGGCTTCCTCGCCCAGGCACTGCATGTAGAAGGAGATCTTCTTCTGCCGCTGCGCGATCAGCATGCGGGCATCGAAGATGCGCGTCTTCATCATCGCGACCAGCCCGCGGCGCAGCAGCGCGGCATCGGCCTCGGGCACCCAGGGGCCGACCGCCCGGCCCTGCTCGTCGAGCACCCGCACCAGCGTGTAGGCCAGGTCGCTGGTATCGGCCGGCACGGCCTCGACCGGCGGCCGCCGCACCTCGCCGGCACGCGAGAGATGCAGGTAGGAGAAGTCGGTCTCGTGGCCCGGCCGCCCGGTGGGCTCCGGTACATGCAGACGAAGAGGGGATGCGCCCTGGCTCATCGCGTTGTCTCCGAGCTCGTTGTTGTCGCTTGCAAGGCAAAGCCTAGCGAAATTCGCGCGTCCGCGCAGCCGGGCAAGTGCGCGAAGTCTCCATTGACACCCGGCAGTCCGAGGAATCGAATTCCTGGTTGGAGGCGGGCGCGGGAGCACTGCTGCGGAGGCACTCATCATGCGCGAGAAGATTTCCTGGCGACGCTGGCTTGTCTCCGGCTTCAGCCGCGACGGCCAGCGCCACGGGCGGGGCCGAGGCGCAGGGCGGCGACGGTCCAGGAACTGGACCCGATGGCCCGGCCAGACCGCCGTCAAGGCCGAGCAATGGTCAGAGGCCGTCGGGCACCTCGACAAGGCGATCCGCACCGACCCCAAGAATGCCGATGCCTGGAACCTGCTGGGCTTCGCCTATCGCCACATGGGCCAGATGGACAAGTCCTTCCAGCACTACGAGAAGGCGCTGGAGCTCAACCCCCGGCACCGCGACGCGCACGAGTACGTAGGCGAGGCCTATCTGCAGGTGGGCCAGCTCGAGGGCGCGGAGAAGCACCTGAAGGCGCTGGACAAGCTCTGCTGGTTCCCGTGCGAGCAGTACACGGAGCTGAAGGAGAAGATCGAAAAGTTCAAGCGGACGCGCGTCGGCGGATAGCGTCGCCTGCATTGCTCCCTTGGAGGATGCGCACCCGTCGAATGGAGCTCAGTCGATGCTGACCTTCGCCGCCTTCGCCACCTCGGCCCACTTCACACGGTTGGCATGCACCGTCTGCTTGAACTGTGCCGGCGTCTCGATGCGCACCGTATTGCCCTGCCCCTCGAACTTCTCGCGAATCTCGGGCTGCTCCAGCACCGCGCGGATGGCGGTGTTGAGCTTCTCGACGATGCGCGCATCGGTGCCCTTCGGGGCGAACACGCCGAACCAGATCGAGCTGTCGAAGCCCTGCGTGCCCGCGATGCCGCTGGAGGCGATGGTCGGCACCTCCCGGACGGCCGCCACCGGCTTGGCGGTGGTCACGCCCAGCAGCCGCACCTTGCCCGCCTTGTACTGCGGCAGCACGGTCTGCACCTGGTTCATGATGCAGCAGGTCTCGCCGCGCACCACCGAGGTGATGGCCTCCGGCCCGCCCTTGTAGGGCACGTGGATCATGTCCAGGCCCAGGCGCGAGTTGAACTCGGCAAAGGCCATGTGCGTGCCGGCGCCGTTGCCGGTGGAGGCGTAGTTGTACTTGCCGGGATTCGCCTTGACCAGATCGACGAACTCCTTGAGCGTCTTGACGTCGATCACGTCCGGGTTGATGGTGAGCACGTTCGACACGTCCAGCACCGGCGCCACGGGCACGAAGTCGGCCTCCACGTCGAAGCTCAGTTTCTTGTAGAGCGCGGCGTTGCTGCCGTGGGTGGCGGCGGTGCCGAAGGCCAGGGTGTAGCCGTCCGGCTTGGCGCGCGCCACGAATTCACTGGCGATGTTGCCGGCGGCGCCGGATTTGTAGTCGATCACCACCGGCTGGCCGAGCTTCTGCGAGAGCGGCTCCTGGATGGTGCGGGCCACCACGTCCACGCCAGATCCGGCCGGGAAGCCCATGATCAGCGTGACGGGCTGCTGCGGCCAGTCGGCCTGGCCCCAGGCCAGCGGCGCCGCCAGCGCGAGGCCGGCGAAGGCAAGGAAAGGGCGGCGGAAAAGAGAAGCGGGCATGGCGGTCCTTGAAAGCAGAGAGGGAGCGAAAGCGCATTTTGGCGCGCGCCTCATTCGCAATGGCATCGAAGCTTATGCAGCAGCAACCATGCCATCGTGCAGCCCGTCGCCCGCCTCCCGATAATGACGGCCCATGGTCCGCCCCACGCAACAACTCCATCCCCCGCGCGAGCCCGCCGCCGTGCTGCCCGCCGCCACCGTGCTGCTCCTGCGCGACACGCCCGAAGGCCTCGAGGTGCTGATGACGCGGCGTTCCGCCAGCGCCAGCTTCGCACCCGGTGCCTACGTGTTTCCGGGCGGGCGCATCGAGGAGGCGGACGCCGTGGCCCAGGCCGTGGCAACGCGCCGGCCCACGCAGAGCGATCTGCAGCTCACCCAATCGGTCGCCGCGGTGCGCGAATGCTTCGAGGAGCTCGGCGTGCTGCTCGCCCGGCATCCGGACGGCTGCCCGGTCGACCCTTCTGTGGTCGCGGCCATGGACCGCAGCACCACCTCCGCGGTCGCGCTGGCGGAACAGTGCGCGGCACGCGGCCTGCTTCTTGCGACCGACCAGGTCTACACCCTCGCCCACTGGATCACCGACCGCGACCTGCCCAAGCGCTTCGACGTGCCCTTCCTGGTCGCGCGCATGCCCGAGGGCCAGACGCCCACGGCCGACGAGGCCGAGCAGTTCGAGCCCTGCTGGGTGCGGCCGGCCGACGCGCTGGCGCGGCACCAGGCCGGCGGCTTCTTCATGATCTTCCCGACGCTGCGAACCCTGGAGCGGCTGGCCGCCTACGCGACGGTCGACGCGGTGCTCGAGGCCTGCGCCAAGCGCGACGGCGGCGAAGGGCCGCTGTGGACCAGCTGCCCGCGCGCCGGCCTGCTGCGCGGCAAGGAAGCGCGCTACATGGAGCACGAGTCGCCCTTCGGCGAGCTGACCCTGGTCTGCCCCGACGGCCAGATCGTGCACGAGCTCGGCTGGCAGACCGAGGCGCCGGTGGCGCTGCTGAAGAACCTGCGGCGCCTCACGGCGCCCAACCCCGGCGCCATGACCGGCCCCGGCACCAACAGCTACATCGTGGGCGATGCGGCCACGGGCTACATCGTGATCGACCCGGGGCCCAACGATGCCGCGCACCTGGAGCGGCTGTACCAGGCCACCGGCGGCGACATCCGCCTGATCGTCTGCACCCATTCGCACCCCGACCATTCGCCGGGCGCGGCGCCGCTGCAGGCGATGTGCCCGGCTGCCTCGAAGCCGCCCATCCTCGGCCTGGCCTCGGCGCCGACCGCGCGTCCGCACTCCCACTTCGTGCCCGAGCGCGTGCTGCAGGACGGCGAGCGCCTGCTGCTGCAGGACGGCCAGGGCACGACGCACACGCTGCGCGCGGTGCACACGCCCGGCCATGCGGCCAATCACCTGTGCCTGGTGCTGGAGGAAGACGGCTTGCTCTTCTCCGGCGACCATGTGCTCAACGGCAGCACCACGGTGGTCGATCCGCCCGACGGCAACATGAACGCCTACCTCGACTCGCTCGACCGGCTCGACGCCGTCTGCGCCGAAGGCGGCATCCGCTTCATCCTGCCGGCGCACGGCTACGTGCTGGGCGAGGCGCGCGCCGCCATTGCCCACCTGAAGGCGCACCGCCTGAAGCGCGAGGCCAAGATCGCCGCCGCGATGCAGCGCCTGCCGCAGGGCACGCCCGAGGACTGGCTGCCGCTCGCCTACGACGACGTGCCGCAGCGCCTGTGGCCGGTGGCCGCGCGCTCGCTCGCGGCGCACATCGAGCGCATTCGACAGCGCCCGCCGCAATGAACGAATCCGACGAAGGCATCCGCCTGGCCAAGCGCGTCGCCGCGCTGGCCGGCTGTTCGCGGCGCGAGGCCGAGCTGCTGATCGAGAACGGCGCGGTCCGCGTCGATGGTCAGCCGGCGCTGCTGCCGCAGTCGCGCGTGCAGCCGCACCAGCAGGTCGAGATCGAGGCAGGCGCGCGGCCCGAGCCCGTGGTGCCCGTCACGCTGCTGCTGCACAAGCCGGCCGGCACCGCGATCGAGCAGGCGCATCGCCTGCTGGTGCCCGCGAACCATCACGCGCCCGAGCGCGCGGGGCTGCGCTTCCTGCCGCGCCACGTGGCGGCGCAGCGCTGCATGTCGCCGCTGGAGACGGCGGCCAGCGGCCTGGTCGTCTTCACGCAGGAATGGCGCATCGAGCGCAAGCTGCACGAGGACGCGGCGCTGCTGGAGCACGAGCTGATCGTCGACGTGGCCGGCCCGGTCGGGCCGGAGGCGCTGGCGCGGCTGGACCGGGCGCCCGCGCGCGTCAGCGTGAGCCAGCAGGCCGAGGGGCACACCGGCCTGCGCTTCGCCGTCAAGGGCCTGCAGCCGGGGCAGATTGCGCAGCAATGCCAGGCCGCCGGCCTGAGGCTGCTGGGCATTCGGCGCCTGCGCATCGGCCGTGTGGCGCTGTCGGGGCTGCTGGCGGGCCAATGGCGCTATCTCTTGCCGCACGAGCGCTTCTGAACTTCTTGCCTCACCCCGCCCCACGCAGGCGCCATGCGGAAGGCGCCATGCCGACGCACTTCTTGAACGCGCGGCTGAAGGCCGCCTCCGATTCGTAGCCGACGGCCTCCGCGACCGCAGCGACCTTCCTCGCACCGGGCTCGGCGAGCAGGCGGCTTGCCAGTTGCATGCGCCATTGCGTGAGGTACTGCATCGGCGCCTGGCCGACGAAATGCGCAAAGCGCTCGGCCAGCACCGAGCGCGAGCTGCCGGCCTGCGCGGCGAGCGCCTCCAGCGTCCAGTGCCTGGCCGGCGACGCGTGCAGCAGCGCCAGCGTGCGCGCGACCAGCGGATCGTGCAGCCCGGCCAGCCAGCCGGCTGACGCGCCACCTACCGTTTCGAGGTAGCGCCGCACCACCTCGACGAACATCAACTCGGCCAGGCGCAGCCGCACGCCCCGGCCGCCGGACGAGGGCTCGCGCAACTCGCACAGCGCGAACTCGATCAGGTGGCCCATGCGATCGTCCGGCCGCATGGCGCTGCGCAGATGGATCATCGGCGGCAGCGCATCGAGCACCGGGTTGAGGGGCCTGCGGTCGCAGCCGAGGAAGCCGCAGATGAACTGCGCCCGCTCGGCGCCCTCCCCGCCTTCGCTCACGACCGAGGGCATTTCGCCGGCCGCCATGCTGCGGAAGAAATCCACCGCTTCCTCGGGGCCGTAGGCGGCGGGCGTGTCGGGCGAATCGGCGAGGAAGTAGGCGTCGCCGTGGGGCACGACCAGCACGTCCCCGGCCTCGAAGCGCTCGGGCTCCGCATCGCGCAGCCCCGCCCAGCAGCCGCCTTGCGTGACCACGTGGTAGGAGACCAGGTGCTGCGAATCGGGCAACGCGACACGGCGAAACGCATCCGCCTTGGGCGCCCATGACATCCAGGGCGCACGCGCATCGACGAGAAACAGCATGGAGCCGGTGAGGCGCACGCAGCGCAGAACGTCGGACAGGACGTCGAAGCCGGACGCCGCAGCAAGCGATCCGGACGCCGGGTCATGGTTCGCGCTCATGGCCTGGCGGATGCTACACGCAGCGATTGCACCGAAGAGGAACGCCATGAGCAAGATCTTCACGCCGCCCACCGAAGACGCCCCGCGCTCGCCGGCCGAGGTGTACGAGACGCAATTCGTCCCGGCGCTGTTCCGACACTGGGGGCCGGTGCTGTGCGAGGCCGCGCACATCGGGCCGCGCCAGCGCGTGCTCGATGTGGCCTGCGGCACCGGCGCGCTGACCGTGGCGGTGGCCGGGCGCGTCTCGCCCGGCGGCGCGGTGCTCGGGCTGGACATCAATCCCGAGATGCTGGCGGTAGCCCGGCGCAAGCATCCCGAAATCGAATGGAACGAGGGCCGCGCCGAATCGCTGCCCTTCGCCGGCGCGAGCTTCGACGCGGTCGTGAGCCAGTTCGGCCTGATGTTCTTCGACGATCGCGTGGCGGCGCTGCGCGAGATGCAGCGCGTGCTGCGGCCCGGTGGTCGCCTGGCCGTGGCGGTGTGCGATGCGCTCGAGCGCTCACCGGGCTATGCGGCGCTGGCCGCCCTGCTCGACCGGCTGTTCGGCCGGCGCGTCGGCAATGCCTTCCGTGCGCCCTTCGTACTGGGGGACGCGGCCACGCTGCAAGCGCTGTGCGCCGACGCGGGAATCGACGAGGCAAGCGTCGCGCAACACGAGGGCACGGTGCGCTTCGATTCGATCGATGCCCTGGTGTCGACCGAGCGCGCCTGCGTGTGGACGCTCGGCGGCCTGCTCGACGACGACCAGTTCGAAAGCCTGCGGCGCGAGGCGCAGGAAGCATTCAAGCCCTTCGTCGACGCCGGCGGTAAGGTCGCCTTCGCGATGCCGGCGCTGCTGATCACCGCGCAGAAGCGATGAAGCAAGAAAAGTGTGAAGCGCGCCTGTAAGCCGGATTCTGTGCGTTGGAGTTTCCCCCAACGTGACCGCCATTACTCTGGGCCGTTCGTCGCCGAACGGCTCGGTGCCACCTACCCGCCAGCTCTGCGGAACCACATCGACGCTGGCCTACTTGGTGTTGCTGCGCGCAGAGATTGCCCGTTTCACCCGGCCGGGTTGCCCCGGCCGACTCGTCTCTGTTGCTCTGATCCTCACCTCGCGGTGGAGAGCCGTTAGCTCCTGCGCTGTCCTGTGCAGTCCGGACTTTCCTCCAGTGCGCCCTTTCGGGACTTGCACCAGCGGCGGTCCGGCGCGCTTCACGGGCGTGATTATCTTCGCCCCGGGGACAGATCACTCCGGCTCCCCCAGAATGGCCGCTTTTGCCGACCGGCCATCCCAAGGAGATCGAATGAAAGTCCAGAACATCCTGCAGACCATCGGCGGCACGCCGCACGTGCGCATCCAGCGCCTGTTCGGCCATGCGACGCAAGAGGTGTGGATCAAGTGCGAGCGCGCCAACCCCGGCGGCTCCATCAAGGACCGCATCGCGCTGGCGATGGTCGAGGACGCCGAGCGCACCGGTGCGCTGAAGCCCGGCGGGACCATCGTCGAGCCCACCTCGGGCAACACCGGCATCGGCCTGGCGATGGTCGCTGCGGTCAAGGGCTACAAGCTGGTCCTGGTAATGCCCGACAGCATGTCGGTCGAGCGCCGGCGGCTGATGCTGGCCTACGGCGCCAGCTTCGACCTGACGCCGCGCGAGAAGGGCATGAAAGGCTCGATCGCGCGCGCCGAGGAAATCGTGGCCGGCACGCCCGGCGCCTGGATGCCGCAGCAGTTCGAAAACCCCGCCAACGTCGAGGTCCATGCGCGCACCACGGCCGAGGAGATCGCGGCGGATTTCCCCGAAGGCATCGATGCGCTGATCACGGGCGTGGGCACCGGCGGCCACATCACGGGCTGCGCGCAGGTGCTGAAGAAGAAGTGGCCGAAGCTGAAGGTCTTCGCGGTGGAGCCGGTGGCCTCGCCCGTGATCTCGGGCGGCACGCCTTCGCCGCATCCGATCCAGGGCATCGGCGCCGGCTTCATTCCGAAGAACCTCGACACGGAGCTGCTCGACGGCGTGATCCAGGTCGACGCCGAGCCGGCACGCGAGATGGCGCGGCGCTGCGCCGCCGAGGAAGGCATGCTCGTGGGCATCTCCTCCGGCGCCACACTCACCGCGATCGCGCAGAAGCTGCCGGAGCTGGCGCGCGATGCGGTGGTGCTGGGGTTCAACTACGACACGGGGGAGCGGTATCTGTCGGTGGAGGGGTTCTTGCCGGCGTAGCAACGATCACCGCGCGTCATCGCGCATGGACATGGTCAAGGGCTCGCTCCTGAGCTGCGGAATTTACAATCGCAGCCCCTCAAGCGCCACCTGCCCGATCACCACGGGCCGCCCGCCATGATCCGCGTCTCCGAACTCAAGCTCCCCCTTGACCATGCGCCCGATGCGCTGCCCGCGCTGGTCGCGTCCACGCTGGGCATCGCGCCCGGCGACATCGCTTCGCACACCGTCTTCAAGCGCAGCTTCGATGCCCGCAAGGCCGAGCTGCTGACGGTGTACATCGTCGACGTGGCGCTGGCCGATGCGCAGGCCGAGGCCGCGGTGCTGGCAAAGCATGCCGGTCGCCCGCATGTGCAGCCCGCGCCGGACATGGCCTACCGCCTGCCCGTGCGCGCCGACGAGACATCCCAGCGCCCGGTGGTCGTGGGCTTCGGCCCCTGCGGCATCTTCTGCGCGCTGATGCTGGCGCAGATGGGCTTCAAGCCCATCGTGCTGGAGCGCGGCAAGACCGTGCGCCAGCGCACCAAGGACACCTGGGGCCTGTGGCGCAAGAGCGTGCTCGACCCCGAGTCGAACGTGCAGTTCGGCGAAGGCGGCGCCGGCACCTTCTCCGACGGCAAGCTCTACAGCCAGATCAAGGATCCGCGCTTCCTCGGCCGCAAGGTGATGGAGGAGCTCGTCAAGGCCGGCGCGCCGCCGGAGATCCTCTACGTCGCCCACCCGCACATCGGCACCTTCAAGCTGGTGAAGGTGGTGGAGAACATCCGCGAGCAGATCGTCGCCCTGGGCGGCGAGGTCCGCTTCGAGCAGCGCGTGACCGACGTGCATATCGAGAACGGGCATCTGCGCGGCCTCACCGTGCTCGACCAGCGCACCGGCACCAGCAGCGAGCTGCGCACCGACCATGTCGTGATGGCGCTGGGCCACAGCGCGCGCGACAGCTTCGAGATGCTGCATGCGCGCGGGGTACACATCGAGGCCAAGCCCTTCTCGATCGGCTTCCGCGTCGAGCATCCGCAGGGCCTGATCGACCGCGCGCGCTGGGGCCGGCATGCCGGCCATCCGCTGCTGGGCGCGGCCGACTACAAGCTGGTGCACCACGCGAGCAACGGCCGCTCGGTCTACAGCTTCTGCATGTGCCCGGGCGGCACGGTGGTCGCGGCGACGAGCGAGCCCGGCCGCGTGGTCACCAACGGCATGAGCCAGTACTCGCGCAACGAGCGCAACGCAAACGCGGGCATCGTGGTGGGCATCGATCCGCGCGACTACCCCGGCTGGGAGGACGGCCGCATCGGATCGCCCCTGGCAGGCATCGCGCTGCAGCGCGCGCTGGAGTCCAACGCCTTCGTGCTCGGCGGCGGCGACTACCGCGCACCGGGCCAGCGGGTCGGCGACTTCGTGGCCGGCAAGCCCTCGAGCGCGCTGGGCAGCGTCGAGCCCTCGTACAAGCCGGGCGTGACGCCGGGCGACCTGCATGCCGCCCTGCCCACCTATGCCATCGAGGCCATGCGCGAGGCCTTCCCGGCCTTCGGACGCAAGATCAAGGGCTTCGACCTGCACGACGCGGTGCTGACCGGCGTCGAGACGCGCACGTCATCGCCGATCAGGATCACACGTGGCGAGGATCTCCAGAGCCTGAATGTGCGCGGGCTCTATCCCGCGGGCGAAGGAGCGAGCTACGCGGGCGGCATCCTCTCGGCGGGCGTGGACGGCATCAAGGTCGCGGAGGCGGTGGCGCGCGGAATCGTCGACGATTCTTGACAACTATTGATAGTGGCATCAAGATTTCCCCATGAGCACCAACACCATGAGTTTTGCGCTGCCCGAGGCCTTGCGCAGCTACGTTGATCGGCGGGTACGCTCTGGCGCCTATGGGAACACGAGCGAGTACCTTCGGGAGCTGATTCGCAAGGATCAGGAGGAACAGGCGAGAAAGCAACTGCGCGAGCTGATCCAGGAAGGGCTCGAGTCGGGCAAAGGGCGCTTGGTCACTCCAAAGGTCGCCGCTGAGCTGAAGGAACGAGCGCTGGGACGCTCGCGTTGAAGCGGGCGAAGCCCAGGCCGCTGGCGGAGCAAGATCTTGTCGAAACCGCCCAGTACTACGTACAGGCGGGCGATCGTGCCCTTGGCGCGCGCTTCTTCGATGCGGCACTGGATGCACTGGAGGCGATCCAACGCATGCCAGCCATGGGATCGCCGCGGCTTGGGAGGCTGTGCGACATACCACGACTTCGCGCGTGGCGCGTCACAGGCTTTCCGGTGCAGTGGTTCTACTTCGAAGCGGGTGATCATCTCGACGTCGTTCGCCTGCTCGGCGAGCGTCAAGACACTGCTGCCATCCTTCGTGGCGAGCTGAACGAGCAGTAAGCTGATCAGGCCGCGATGCCCCTGGCGCGACGTTGACGAGGGTGGCATGCGCGGCCACCATAGCGCATCGTCACCGATGCCCAACCAGGCGGCGGCCTCATCGAAGAGACTTGGCACGCTCAGGAATGAGGGTCAAGGGCGCCCGTTCAGCGCTTTCAAGGAGATCTCATGGCCGAGAGCGACAAGGTCTTCGCGGGCTCGATCCCGAAGTTCTACGACATGCTGATGGTCCCCCTGATCTTCGAGGCCTATGCCGGCGACCTGGCGGCGCTTGCCGCTGCTTCCTCGCCCGGCTCGGTGCTTGAAACGGCGGCCGGCAGCGGCGTGGTCACGCGGGCGCTTGCGCCAAGGCTCAGAGCCGACGCATCCTACGTGGTGACGGACCTCAACCAACCCATGCTCGACTATGCCGCCACCCGGCAGAGGCCCGATAGCCGTATCGAATGGCGGCAAGCGGATGCGATCGACCTGCCGTTCGAAGATGCCTCGTTCGACGTCGTTTGCTGCCAGTTCGGCGCGATGTTTTTCCCCAACCGGATCGCCGGCTACGCCGAGGCGCGTCGCGTGCTGAGGCCAGGCGGGCGATTTGTCTTCAATGTTTGGGACCGCATCGAAGAGAACGCCTTTGCCGACGAGGTCACCAACGCCGTCGCCGCGGTGTTTCCGCACGACCCTCCGCGATTCCTCGCCCGCACGCCGCACGGCTATCACGACATCGCACGGATCCGCGAGGAATTGAGCCGCGCAGGATTCGTCGACATCGAGATCGAGACGAGCGAAAAGGTGAGTCGCGCGCCCTCGGCACGCGACGCCGCCACCGCCTACTGCCAGGGGACGCCGCTACGCAACGAAATCGAGGCGCGCGACGCCGGCTTGCTTCAACTCGCGACGGACCGCGCGACGGAGGCAATCGCCAGCCGCCATGGCGAAGGCCCGGTGGCCGGCAAGATTCAGGCGCATGTGATCGTGGCGGCGGGATAGCGAAGGGCCCGGCGCAAGGGGGCTATCCGCTCACCAACGCCAACTCGCTGACGGGCCTCGACCCAACGAAAAAGGGGCCGGTAGACCGGCCCCTTTTTCTTCATGCGCGTCGGCAATCAGCCCTGGGCGTTCTGCAGCGCCGCGATGCGCTCCTCGATCGGCGGGTGCGTGGCAAACAACTTGCCGATGCTGCCCGTGATGCCCATCGCTTCCACCGCCTTCGGCAGCTCGCCGGGCGTCAGGCCGCCCAGGCGGGCGAGCGCGTTCACCATCGGCTGCTTGCGGCCCATCAGCTGGGCCGCGCCGGCGTCGGCGCGGAACTCGCGCTGGCGCGAGAACCAGGCCACCACGATCGCGGCCGCGAAGCCCAGCACGATGTCGAGCACCACGGTGGTGATCATGTAGCCGATGCCGGGGCCCGCGTTGTTGTCGCTTCCCCGGCGCAGGAAGCCGTCGACCGCATAGCCGATCACGCGCGAGAGGAAAACCACGAAGGTGTTCATCACGCCCTGGATCAGCGTCATCGTCACCATGTCGCCGTTGGCCACGTGCGCCACCTCGTGGCCGATCACGGCCTCGACCTCCTCGCGCGTCATGTTGGCGAGCAGGCCGGTAGACACGGCCACCAGCGACGAGTTCTTGAAGGCGCCGGTGGCGAAGGCATTGGGGTCGCCCTCGAAGATGCCGACCTCGGGCATGCCGATGCCGGCCTTGTCGGCGAACTTGCGCACGGTCTGCACGATCCAGGCCTCGTCGGGCGACTGCGGCTCGTTGATGATGCGCACGCCGGCCGTCCACTTGGCCATGGGCTTGCTGATGAGCAGCGAGATGATCGCGCCGCCGAAGCCCATCACCAGCGCAAAGCCCAGCAGGGCCGTCAGGTTGAGCCCGTTGGCGGTGAGGTAGCGGTTGACGCCGAGCAGACTGGCAACGACGCCCAGCACCGCGACCACCATCACGTTGGTCAGGACAAACAGAAGGATGCGTTTCAAGCTGATTTCTCCGTGGGGTTCAGGCGAAGCACTCGCCGTGGCGAGCAAATGAGGCCCGGCGAGGGGGTTTTCAAGCGCGGCACGGCGGATCGTTGTGGTGGTTCTGCCCTGCGGCGCCAGGCCTCGGATCGATCATAGGAGCAAAAGTTCGCACGTCCGGAACACGCCACTACGCTCACTCGGGATAAAGCCGGCCCGCCAGCGTAGCGCTGGCCTTGCGCAGCGCCGGGAGAAAAGCGTCCCGGAATTCGACGAAGCTCATGCGCTCGGCGCGCACCGCGATGCTCATCGCGGCCACCATCGCGCCCGTGCGGTCGTGCACCGGCACGGCCATGGAGCGCACGCCCAGCTCGAGCTCGCCGTCGTTGCCGGCGTAGCCCTCCTCGCGGCAGCGTGCGAGCAGGGCCAGCACCGGCTTCAGCTCGTACACGGTGCGCGCGGTGAGCGGCTGCCGCGGCATCGCGCGCACGCGCCGTTCGGCCTCCGCCGGCGGCAGGCTCGCGAGCAGCACGCGCCCCAACGCCGAGCAATACGCCGGCAGGCGCGAGCCGATGCCCAGCCCCGTGCTGAGGCTGCGCCGCGCGGTGGAGCGGGCGATGATGATCGCGTCGTCGCCCAAGAGCTTGCCCAGCGAGGCCGACTCGCGGGTGCGCTCCGACAGCGCGTCCAGCAGCGGCTGCGCCAGCGAAGGCGTGGCCCGCGAGGCCAGGTAGGCATGCGCCACCAAGAGCGCCTTCGGCAGCATCCAGAAGCGCTTGCCGTCGCTGTCGAGGTAGCCCAGCGCCTGCAGGGTCAGCAGCGAGCGCCGCGCCGAGGCCGGCGAGCAGCCGGTGAGCCGCGCCACCTCCGACACGGTGAGCCGGCTGTGCTGGCGCCCGAAGCAGGTCAGCACCTCCAGGCCCTTCTGCAGCGAGGCGACGAAATTCTTGTCGGGCTGGTCCACGCTTACCTGGGGAGCGGCTTCGTTTTTGCGCATAGCGCAAATCTAGCTTGTTCGCCATGCCCCCGGGGCGGACACTTCCCCCTACCCCGATGAACGTCTGCCACGGAGACAAGACACCCATGCTGAATTCCTTCGCGCGGCGCCTCTGCGCCGCCTGCCTGGCCGGCGCCTGCCTGCTCGGCCCCGCCTCGGCGCAGAGCCCGCAAGCGCTGAAGCTCGTCGTGCCCTTCCCGGCCGGCGGCACCGCCGACATCCTGCCGCGCGTGGTGGCCGAGAAGCTGCGCGCGCAGTACCCCGGCGGCGTGCTGATCGACAACCGCACCGGCGCGGGCGGCAACATCGGCGCCGAGCTGGTGTTCCGCTCGGAGCCCGACGGCAACACCCTGCTGGTCTCGCCGCCGGCGCCGATCGCGATCAACCAGCATCTCTACAAGAAGCTCTCCTTCGATCCCGCGAAATGGGTGCCCGTCACGGTGCTCGCGACGGTGCCCAACGTGCTGGTGGTCAGCCCCAAGCTGCCGGTGAAGAACGTGCAGGAGTTCATCGCCTACGCCAAGGCCAACCCCGGCAAGCTCAGCTACGGCTCGCAGGGCAACGGCACCACCTCGCACCTGACGGCCAGCCTGTTCATGCAGCTGACCGGCGTGGAGATGGTCCACATCCCCTACAAGGGCACGGCGCCCGCGCTGGTGGACCTGGTGGGCGGCCAGATCGACGTGTTCTTCGACAACCTGAGCTCTTCGCTTCCCTTCCACCAGGCCGGCAAGCTGCGCATCCTGGGCGTGGCCGACGAGCAGCGCTCGCATGCCCTGCCCGAGGTGCCCACCTTCGCCGAGCAGAAGCTGCCCGCCATGAACGCCGTGACCTGGTTCGCTGTCGTGGCGCCGCCCGGCACGCCCGCGGACAAGGTCGCCTCCACGCAGAAGGCGATCGCCGATGCGCTGGCATTGCCTGACGTGAAGCAGAAGTTCGCCGAACAGGGCGCCGAGCCGCGCGGCTGGGACGCCGCCCGCACCGGCAAGTTCCTGCAGGCCGAGTCCGCGAAATGGAACAAGGTCATCAAGAGCGCCAAGGTCAGCCTCGATTGACATCACGAAACATGAACGACATCGCATCCCAACCGATCCACTGGGCCGGCCCCGGCCTCACGCGCATCCCCTTCGCGCTCTACAGCGACGCGCAGACCGCGGCCGACGAGCAGGCCCGCATCTTCCGCGGCGAGGTCTGGAACTACCTGTGCCTCGAAGCCGAGCTGCCCGATGCCGGCAGCTACCGCACCACCTTCGCCGGCGAGACGCCGGTGGTGGTGGTACGTGACGAAGACGGCGAGATCTACGCCTTCGAGAACCGCTGCGCCCACCGCGGCGCGCTGATCGCGCTGGAGAAATCGGGCCGCGCCGAGAACTTCCAGTGCGTCTACCACGCCTGGAGCTACAACCGCCAGGGCGACCTGACCGGCGTGGCCTTCGAGAAAGGCGTCAAGGGCCAGGGCGGCATGCCGCCGGATTTCTGCAAGGAGGCCCATGGCCCGCGCAAGCTGCGCATCGCCACCTTCTGCGGACTGGTCTTCGGCAGCTTCAGCGAGGACGTGCCCGGCATCGAGGACTACCTGGGCGAGGAGATATGCGCGCGCATCGAGCGCGTGCTGCACAAGCCGGTGGAGGTCATCGGCCGCTTCACGCAGGCGCTGCCCAACAACTGGAAGCTCTACGTGGAGAACGTGAAGGACAGCTACCACGCGAGCCTGCTGCACCTGTTCTTCACCACCTTCGAGCTCAACCGCCTGTCGCAGAAGGGCGGCGTGATCGTCGACGAGAGCGGCGGCCACCATGTGAGCTACTCGATGATCGATCCGGCCGCGGAGAAAGACGCCTCGTACAAGGAACAGGCGCTGCGCTCCGACAACGACCGCTATCGCCTGAAGGACCCGAGCCTGCTCGCCGGCTTCAAGGAATACGAGGACGGCGTGACGCTGCAGATCCTCTCGGTCTTCCCCGGGTTCGTGCTGCAGCAGATCCAGAACTGCCTGGCCGTGCGCCAGGTGCTGCCCAAGGGCGTGGCGCGCACCGAGCTCAATTGGACCTACCTGGGCTATGCCGACGACACGGCCGAAGAGCGCCGCGTACGCCTGAAGCAGTCGAACCTGATCGGGCCCGCCGGCTTCATCTCGATGGAGGACGGCGCGGTGGGCGGCTTCGTGCAGCGCGGAATTGCCGGCGCGCACGACCATGAGGCGGTGGTCGAGATGGGCGGCGACGGCGCCGAGTCGAGCGAAGGCCGCGCCACCGAGGCTTCGGTGCGCGGCTTCTGGAAAGCCTACCGCCATCACATGGGCGCCTGAGCAGGCGCGACGACGAGAGAGACACACGATGATCGACCTGCTGGCGCTGTGCGCCTTCAACGCGGCCTACGCCCACACCATCGACAGCGATGCGCTGGAGCAGTGGCCGGACTACTTCACCGAAGACTGCCACTACCGCATCACGCATGTGGAGAACGAGCGGGAGGGCCTGGCCGCCGGCATCGTCTATGCCGACTCGCGCGCGATGCTGCAAGACCGCATCGCGGCCCTGCGCGAAGCGAACATCTACGAGCGGCAGCGCTATCGGCATCTGCTGGGCATTCCCTTGCTCGAGCAAGCCAGCGCCGACGGCGCCGAGGCGCGCACGCCCTTCATCGTGGCGCGCATCATGGCCACCGGCCAGACGGAAGTCTTCGCCACCGGCGTGTACCAGGACCACTTCGTCCAGCAAGACGGGCAGCTGAAACTGCAGTCGCGCGTGGCCGTGTGCGACAGCACGGTGACCGACACGCTGCTGGCCCTGCCGCTGTGAACACTGCGACAACGACGACACGGGCCCGCCGTCTCGCGCTCGCCGCGGGCGATCCTAACGGCATCGGGCCCGAGATTGCACTGAAGGCGCTGGCGGCGCTGCCGGCCGATGCGCGCGAGCGCATCACCCTCTTCGGGCCACGCAGCGTGCTCGAGCGCGCGGCGGCGCAGCTGGGCCTCGCAGCGATGCTGCCGGCGCTGGGTCTGGTCGATGCTGGCCAGTTGCCGGCCCACGCTGCGCAGCCGGGCCGCATCGAGGCCGCGGCCGGCGCTTCGGCGGTGGCGTCGGCGAGCGCGGCGATCGAGGCGTGCCAGCGCGGCGAATTCGATGCCGTGGTGGCCTGCCCTCATCACGAGACCGCGATCCGCCAAGCCGGCATCGCCTTCAGCGGCTACCCCTCGCTGGTGGCGCGCGTCTGCGGCCAGGCGGAGGACAGCGTGTTCCTGATGCTGGTCGGCGGTGGCCTGCGCATCGTGCATGCGACGCTGCACGAGAGCGTGCGCCAGGCCCTGGGCCGGCTGCAGCCCGAACTGATCGCCGCCGCGGTGCGCGCCGGTGTGCGGGCCTGTGCATTGCTGGGGGTGCCGGACCCGTCGATCGGCGTGTTCGGCATCAATCCGCACGCCTCCGAGGACGGGCTGTTCGGGCCCGAGGACGAGGCCTGTGTCGAGCCGGCCGTTCGCGCGTTGCGCGCCGAAGGCCTTCGTGTCGACGGCCCACAGGGCGCCGACGTGCTGCTGGCGCAGCGCCGACACGAGCTCTACGTCGCGATGCTGCATGACCAGGGGCATATCCCCATCAAGCTGCTGGCGCCGCACGCCGCCAGCGCGCTCTCCATCGGCGCCGAGGTGCTGCTGTCCAGCGTGGGCCATGGCAGCGCGATGGACATTGCGGGGCGCGGCATCGCGGACCCGGGCGCAGTGCTGCGCACCATTCACCTCTTGTCGGGCCTGGGTCCGGGAGACACCACACCATGAGCCATCGCGTCGCCATCGCCGGCAGTGACATCGCCTTCGACTGCGCGGAGAACCAGAGCGTGCTCGACGCCGCCCTGCGCGCCGGCATCGAGCTGCCCTACTCCTGCCGCAAGGGCGTGTGCGGAAACTGCGCCGGCGGCATTGCGCAGGGCGAGGTCGCCGGCCTCGAGGGCGCCTCGATCCGCAACGAGAGCTGCACGCCGGAGCAGGTGCTCTACTGCATGTGCACGCCGGCGAGCGATCTGCAGATCCAGCCGGTGTCCTGGCATCGCATCGACCCCGGCGCGCGCAAGCGCTTCACGGCCAAGGTCTTTCGCAATCAGCTGGCTGCGCCCGATGTGTCCGTGCTTCAGTTGCGGCTGCCGGCGGGCCAGCGCGCGAAGTTCCACGCGGGGCAGTACCTGCAGCTCGCGGTGGGCGACGGCAGCACGCGCTGCTATTCGATGGCCAATGCGCCGCACGAGAGCGACGCGCTGACCCTGCACATCCGCCATGTGCAAGGGGGCGCCTTCAGCGCCCGCGTGCCGGCGCTGCAACAGGGAGACCTGCTCGATGTCGAACTGCCCTTCGGCGCCGTGACGCTGGACGCCGCCTCGCCGCGGCCCATCGTCTTCGTGGCCGGCGGCACCGGCTTCGCACCCATCAAGTCCATCCTCGACGACATGGCGAAGCGCCGCATCGAGCGGCCGATCACGCTGATCTGGGGCGCGCGCCGCGCGGAAGGCATCTACCTGCGATCGGCAGTGGCGAAGTGGCAGCGGCAATGGCCGGGGTCTTTCCGGTTCCTCGCGGCCTTGAGCGAAGAAGGCGGCGACGCCGAGGACGCCTTCGCGGGCCGCGTGGACCAGGCCTTGCAGGCCCACTGCCCCGAACTCGCGGGGCACGAGCTCTACTGCTGCGGCTCGCCCGGCATGGTGCACGCGGTGCGCGAGCTGGCGCTGCAGAAGCTCGGGCTGGACGCCGCCGACTTCCATGCCGATGTGTTCGTCGATGGGCCGGCGCTCAGTGCTGCGGAGGCCGTGCCGGCCTGAAGACCGCCGGGTCGTCGTAGAACTCCGGCGCCTCGTTGGCGGGCCACCAGCCCGGCACGCCCAGCACGGGCAGCGGCGCCAAGGGCTTGCCGGCCAGGTGATCGGGTTCCAGCGCGGCCGCGATCGCCGCATCGTCGATCGCGATCGAGCGGACCGCGCCCGGTGCCCACAGCACATGCGCCGTGAGCGCCTTGCGCGGCGAAACGAGCTTTTCGAGCAGCGCATGGCCGAAGACCAGCAAGCGGGCCTCGCGCCACAGCGCGCGTTCGCGCATGAAGAGGCGCGGCCAATCGCGCGCCAGCAGCGCCGCCCACAACGCAGCCGGCGCATCGAGCACCGCTCCGTTCTCGTCGAAGAGGGTCAGCGCATCGCGCAGGGGCCCGCGCGTGGCACCGATGCCGGCACGCGCGATCTCGGCCGCCTGCAATTCGTTGAGGCGCCGCTTGGCGCGCGGGAAATGCAGCCACGCCAGGCCGTTGAAAAGGTCATGCAGGTTGTCGCGCGTGGGCACCTGCGCGGTGCGGAAGATGAAGGCCTCATAGGCTTCGCCGGGCGGCGCGGCATCGGCCTGCACAAAGCGCAGGGGCCCGGCCGGCAGTCCGACGTCCGCGCCCTGGCCCGACAGCACGGCGGCCACGCCGGCGCCTCGTGCCAGCGGCGCCGTCATCGCCGCGGCCCGCGGCGCATAGGGCGCCAGCCAGGGCCGTGCCGGGTCGAAGCCCGCGGGCAGGTTCACGACGCGGCGGGTCCGACGTACTGCACCTTGTTCGGCGTCTTCTCCGGCGTCAGCAGGAACAGCTCGGGAAATTTCTTGAACAGCTTGGGCGAGCTCGCGCTCTTGCCCAGCAGCTTGGCGCCGCGCAGGCGCTCGGCCGCCTGGTTGAGCTCGAGCTTCGCGCCGCCGGCGAGCTCGGGCACCGCATCGAGGATGCGCAGCACATCCTCGGGCAGCACCACGGGGGCCGGCGCAGGCGCTTGCGCCTTGGTGCGCCGCGGCGCGCGCGCGGGACGCTTGGCGGCAGCGGGCCGCGCCGCGGACTGGTGCTGCAGATCGATGAAGCTGTCGTAGACCCCAACGGTCTCATCGCCCGTCTTGCCCTGCTGGCCGATGCCGCAGACGCGGCAGCCCTTCTCGCGCAGGCGAATCACCAGCGGCGCAAAGTCGGAATCGGAGGACACCAGCACCACCAGCTCGGGGCGCTCGGCCACCACCAAGTCCATCGCGTCGACCGCCAGCGCGATGTCGGTGGAGTTCTTGCCGGAGGCCAGGTTGACCATCGGCCGCACCGAGAGCCGCTTGAAGAGCGCCTGCTGCTTGAGCGCGGTCTCGGCGTTGCAGTAGGCGCGGCGCACGTGGATGGCGCCCTGGTCGGCGAGCGTGCGCTGCACGGCCTGCTCGATGACGTCGGCCGAGACGTTGTCGGCGTCGATCAGCAGCATCACGCGGCGGCCGGCGGTGCTCACAGCAGCCTCCACGCGACGGTCTCGCCGCCGCGCAGCGGCTTGAGCGTCGCCTCGCCAAAAGGCACGGTCTCCGGCACGGTCCAGCTCTCGCGCTGCAAAGTCACGGTGTCGCTGTTGCGCGGCAGGCCATAGAAGTCGGGGCCGTGAAAGCTGGCGAAGCCTTCGAGCTTGTCCAGCGCGCCGGCGTTGTCGAAGGCCTCGGCATAGAGCTCCAGCGCCGTGAGCGCGGTGTAGCAGCCGGCGCAACCCAGCGCATGTTCCTTGAGGTGCGCGGGGTGCGGCGCGCTGTCGGTGCCGAGGAAAAAGCGCGAGCTGCCGCTGGTGGCAGCCTCGACCAGGGCCACGCGATGGGTCTCGCGCTTGAGCACCGGCAGGCAGTAATAGTGCGGCCGGATGCCGCCGGTGAAGATCGCGTTGCGGTTGTAGAGCAGGTGGTGCGCGGTGATCGTGGCGGCGGTGAAGCGGTCCGCATCGCGCACGTAGTGGGCGCCCTCCTTCGTCGTCAGGTGCTCGAACACGATCTTCAGCTCGGGGAAGTCCCGGCGCAGCGGGATCATCACGCGCTCGATGAAGATGGCCTCGCGGTCGAACAGGTCGACCGAGGGGTCGGTCACCTCGCCATGCACCAGCAGCAGCAGGCCGTGCTTCTGCATGGCTTCGAGCGTCGGGTAGGTCTTGCGGATGTCGGTGACGCCGGCATCGCTGTTGGTGGTGGCGCCCGCGGGGTACAGCTTGAGGGCGCATACGCCCGCCGCGGCCGCTCGCCCGATCTCCTCCGGCGGCAGCTTGTCGGTCAGGTACAGCGACATCACCGGCTCGAAGTCCAGGCCCTCCGGCACGGCGGCGCGGATGCGGCCGCGGTAGGCCTTGGCCTGCTCGGCGGTGGTCACCGGGGGGCGCAGGTTGGGCATGATCAACGCGCGGCCGAACTGGCGGGCCGAATGCGGCACCACCGCTTGCAGGGCCGCGCCGTCGCGCACATGCAGGTGCCAGTCGTCGGGGCGGATGAGGGTGAGGGTCTGGGCGGGGCTGGTCATGGCGTGCATTGTCCCATTGGGGTCCGAGAAGACAGCGAGTCTGAACAATTGTTGCCGCCTGCTCAGAAAGGCCGTGCGGCGCACTTACGATGCCCCGCCTTCCCGTCAATATTTGTATCCCATGGGATACACTACCCATGCGCATACATGTCACCGAGATTTATCTTCAATGGATCAACACTCTCAAGGACCGCGCAGGCCGCGCTCGGATCCAAGTGCGAGTGGATCGATTGGCACACGGCAACCCAGGCCAGTGTCGCTACCTGAGCGGCGGCGTGTCCGAGTTGAAGATCGATTTCGGTCCCGGATACCGTGTCTACTACACCGAGAGAGATGGCGAGTTGATCATTCTTCTCGCCGGTGGCGACAAATCGACCCAGCAACGTGACATCGAGGCAGCCATCGCGCTTGCCAGGAATCTTTAGGAGCAAGCCGCATGGCCAGAACACCCGCCAAGTCCGCCGCGAAGGTCAAGACCGTCCCATACGATGTGGCCGAGCAGTTGCGCACGCCCGAGGAGATGGCCGCCTACCTCGACGCCTGGCTCGCCGAGGCGCCAGATGACGCGGCGGGCATCGCGCGCGCATTGGGCGACATCGCCCGTGCCAAAGGCATGTCCCAGGTGGCACGCGACACTGGCCTGAGCCGCGAAAGCCTCTACAAGGCCTTGGGCGAAAACGGCAACCCAAGCTTTGCCACCTTCCTCAAGGTCGCTCGGGCATTGGGAATGCGGCTGCACGCGGAAGCGGCGTGAGGCCGCGCCAGGTCAGCAAGCCTCACCACGCCCAAGCTTGAACACACTGACCATCTGCGCCAACCCGCCGGCCTGCTCACTGAAGTCAGAGGCTGTGAATGAAATCCGGCGCGCCCGAGCAGACCGTCCAGGGGACTCAATCAAGGCGCAAAGCGCAGCCGTAGCTCGGGCTATGGCGAGCATTTGCAACGGCAGGGTGGGGTCGCCTGGGCGGGATGAGCGGGCGTGGCGGATTTATTCACAGCCCCTCAGGTGTAGGCCAGAGGAAGCCGCACCTGCGCCACCAGCCCCGCGCTGCCCGCGCTTGAGCTGCACCTCGCCCCCCCCATGCGCGCGCGCGATCGAGCGGCACACCGCCAGGCCCAGTCCGCTGCCCTGCGCCCGAGGCCCCGCGCAGCGGCGCGCGCGCAGAAGGGGCTCGAAGACCCGCTTCCAGCTCGACCTCCGGCAGTCCGGGGCCGCTGTCGCTGACCCGGCCACCGCGTTCTGCTCGTCGACGAAGAGCCGCACGCGCGCCTGCTCGCCATACTTCACCGCGTTCTCGATCAGGTTGTCGAGCAGCCGGCGCACGCCGATCGCATCGACATCGACCGCGGCTTCCTCGCTGCGCTCCAGGCGCACGTTCTTGCCGACGAAGGTCGCGTCGTCGACCACGTCCTTGAGCAGGGTGGAGAGGTCCAGGCGCTCGCGCGACCCCGGCTCCGAGGCATCGCGGGTGAAGGCCAGCACCGAGCTGATCATCCGCTCCATCTCCTCCACGTCCTGCAGCATGCCGGCGCGCACGTCGTCGGGCACGTCCTCGATGCGGAAGCGCATGCGCGTGAGCGGCGTGCGCAGGTCGTGGCTGATGGCGCCGATCATCGCGGTGCGGTCGGCGACGAAGCTGCTCAGCCGGCTCTGCATGAGGTTGAAGGCCTGCGCCGCACGGCCGATCTCCGCCGGGCCCCGCAGCGCGAGCACCGGCGCTGCCGGCTCGCGGCCGAGGCGCTCGGCCGCGCGCGCGAAGCCGGCGATCGGCCTCACCAGCCGGCGCGAGAACAGCCAGCCCGCGGGCACGACCACGGCCGCGGCGATCAGGAACCACAGCAGCACGCGGCGCTGCCAGGCGTTCGGGAAGGGCTCGGGCACGGGCTGAACCGTGGCCCAGTTGCCGTCGCCGACCCACATCGCGGCGATGAAGTCGCCCTCGACGAAGGGTGCCGGCGCCAGCCCGAACAGGCCGCGCGGCGGCGGGGTGACGGCCATGCCCTTCTCCTCGGCCAAGGGCCGCTCGACGGGCCGCACCGCCGGGACGCGCGGCAGGGCGGCAGGGGTCGATGGCGCGGGCGGAGCAACGGCGGCAGGAGGAACGGTCGCGGCGGGCGCGGCCGGCGTCGCGCTCTCGCGAACTGCCGGTTCCGGCGTGTTGGCAGCCACGGACCGGGCCGCGCGCGGCGCTGGCGGTGTCGGAGGCAGGACGGCAGGCGCCCGCGGCGACACGCTGCCCAGCCCTGAAGGCGCAGGTCCCGGCGGCGGCGACATCGTGGGCCGCTCGCCGGATGGCGGGGCAGCAGCCCGGTCGCCACCCGGAGATGGCGGCGGCGCGCCCACGGAGGGCGCAGTGCCCCCCGGTGCCGGGCCCGGCGCGGGAACGCCCTGGGGAGCGGCCCCTGCGACCGGCGCATCTGGCGCTCGTGCCCCCGCTGGCGCGTCCGCCGCGAACCCGGGTGCAGGTGCAGGCCCGGACCCAGGCGCCGGCGCGGATCCAGGTGCGGGTGCAGACCCAGACCCAGGCGCGGGCGCGGGTGTCGTTGCAGGTGCAGCCCCGCCCGTGCCGCATCCGTCGGCCCGGCCTGCGAGCCCCATCGCCTGCCGCGCGCGAAGGCGCGGCGGTGGTACCGGCATCGGCGCACCGCCACCTCCCCGGTCCGCCGAACGGCCGCCGAAAGGCGACATGCCCCCGCCCCCGACCGAAGCCGCCACCGCCCGGCCGCCCGACCCACCAGGCCCCCGGCCCGCCTGGGCGACCTGGAAGTCCGCCAGCATGAAGCCCCCGCGAAAGTCGCCCAGCGCCTGCGCGAACTCGCGCCGGGGCGCCGGCGCTTCGGGCAGGTCGCCCTGCGCGCGCGGCGACGCACGCGCAGTACCGGCAAAGGGCAGCGGCGTGTAGAAGTAGAGCCGCACCTCGGATTCGCTGCGCCCCAGCAGCTGCGCCAGCTCGTGGCGGGAGCGTTCGGAGGTCAGCCAGCCGGGACCGGTGGGCTCCGGCGGGCCGGCCTGCAGCTCGCGCTGCAGGCTTCGCGTGCCGCGCACCTCCGGGCCGTTCCCGGCCAGCACGCGGGCGATGTCATGGAGCTCCCATTGACGCTGCGGCTCCGGCGGCAGCAGCATCGTCAATCCCAGCGTCACGAGTTGCGCGATCACCAGCCCGCCCAGCAGCAGCCCCATGATCTGAAGGGCGAGCGGGGGACCGGACCAGCGGCGAGCGGCGCCTGCACCTGTCATGTTCATGCGCCGATGCTGGCATGGACGCAGGGGGATGTCACGCATGGGCCTCGCAGTGTGGGCGCGCCGCCTTGCCCGGAAATTTCAACGTGTTGCGCTTCATTGCAACGGCCGGTCGGGCGCCCCCGCGCGAGCACCGACAATAGCGGCTGTCCTCCACCCTGCCCGACCGTGAATCTCAGCACCCGCATCCTCATCGTCGACGATGACGCCGGCATCCGCGGCCTGGTGTCCTCCTTCCTGGAAAAACACGGCTACCAGGTCGACACCGCCGGGGACGTCCCCGAGATGCGCAGCAAGCTGGCGCAGAACACCTACGCGCTGATCGTGCTCGACGTGATGATGCCGGGCGAGGACGGCCTCTCCGCCCTGCGGGAACTGCAGAGGATCGGCGGGCCACCGGTCATCATGCTGTCGGCGGTGGGCACCGACATCGACCGCATCGTGGGCCTGGAGATCGGCGCCGAGGACTACCTGGCCAAGCCCTGCAATCCGCGGGAGCTGCTGGCGCGCATCCGCACCGTGCTGCGCCGCGCTTCGGCGCCGCCGGCCACCGCACCGCCCGCGCCTGCTGTCGCCCCCGCCCCTGCCGGCGAGGCCAGCGACACGCTGCACTTCGCCGGCTGGCGCATCGACCTGACCGAGCGGGTGCTGTACGACCCGGCGAACGCGGTCGTCGGCCTGTCGGACGGCGAGTTCCGCCTGCTGCGCGCCTTCACCCAGCATCCGCGGCGAGTGCTGCAGCGCGAGCAGCTGATGGACTACGCGCTCGGCACCGACAGCGACTCCTACGACCGGGCGATCGATGTCCAGGTCAGCCGCCTGCGGCGCAAGCTCAGCTTCGGCGAAGCGCGCGCGGACCTGATCCGCACAGTGCGCAACGAGGGCTACATGTTCGTGCCCGCCGTCACGCGCGGCTGACCAGCCAGGCCCTGGCCGCCCACGTCGCAACAAAGCCGCAAAGCGGCGAAATCCGTCGGCAACATCGCGGCTCGAAGCTCGGGGCTCCACCTCACAAACGGAGCCACAGTGTCAGTCCACGACTTCCCCCCCAAGCGCGAACACCACAACAGCGCACTCCGCGAACCGGCGCACGGCCACCACCTGGCCGACGACCTTCCCCTGATCGCCGCGCAACTGCTTCAGCGCCGCAAGGCGCTGGCCTGGCTGGGCGCCTCGGCGGCCGGCTCGGCGCTCACCCTGGCCGGCTGCGGCGGCGGGGGCTCGGGCGGCGGCAGCCTGACCAGCGCGGCGACCACCACCGCCGCAAGCACCACCGCCGCCGCGACCACGGCCAGCACCTCCAGCTCGAGCGGCTCCACGAGCACGACGACGACCACCAGCACATCGAGCAGCAGCTGCACCGCCGTGGCCGGCGAGACCGCGGGCCCCTACCCGGCCGACGGCACCAACACGTCGTCCGGCGCGACCTCCGACGTGCTCACCGCCAGCGGCATCGTGCGCAGCGACATCCGCAGCAGCTTCATCAGCTCGACGACGCAGGCGCAGGGCGTGCTGACCACGCTGACGCTCACGCTGGTCAACACCAATTCGAGCTGCGCGCCGCTGTCGGGCTATGCGATCTACCTGTGGCACTGCGACCGCGACGGCAACTACTCGCTGTACACGGCCGCGGCCGAAAGCTACCTGCGCGGCGTGCAGGTGACCGACGCCAACGGCCAGGTCACCTTCACCACCATCTTCCCCGGCTGCTATTCGGGCCGCTGGCCGCACATCCACTTCGAGGTGTTCGCGAGCCAGGCCGCGGCCACCACCGGCCGCAACGCGGTGCTGACCTCGCAGCTGGCGCTGCCCAGCGCCGCGTGCAGCGCGGTCTACCCCTACGCCACCGGCTACACCTCGAGCGTGAACAACTTCGCCAACGTCTCGCTGACGACCGACAACGTGTTCAGCGACAACACCGCGGCACAGCTCGCCGCGATGACGCCCGCCATGAGCGGCAGCGTGTCGGCCGGCTACACCGGGACCGCGACGATCGGCATCGCGCGCTAGCGCCGGCGCCAGGCCCGTCCTGCCCGGCGCCGCCATCGAAGCGCCGGGCCCCCTCGTTCACCCCTCTCCCTCATGCCCTTTGTCTCCTACGCCCAGAATTTCGAAGACGTGATGCTCTGGCGCGCGCTGGGCCACGTTCGCGACGGCTTCTTCATCGACGTCGGCGCCTGGTCGCCCGAACTGGATTCGGTGACGCTGGCCTTCAGCCAGCGCGGCTGGCGCGGCATCAACGTCGAGCCCAATGCGCACTACCACGCGCAGCTCGTCGAGCGGCGGCCGCTCGACGTCAACCTTCGGGTGGCCGTCGGCGACCACTGCGGCCGCGTCCGCATGCGCTTCGTCGAGGACACGGGGCTGTCGACAGCCGTCGCGGAGATCGCCGAGGACCACCGGGCGGCGGGATGGACGGTGCAAGAGGAAGAGGTCGAGCTCACGACCCTGCAGGCCCTCTGGCGGGATCAGGTGCCGGCCGGCCAGCCGGTGCATTTCCTGAAGGTCGATGTCGAGGGATTCGAGCAGGCCGTGCTCGCCGGGAACGACTGGCAGCGCCATCGGCCCTGGGTCGTCGTCGTCGAGGCGACGCGCCCGCTCTCGCGCATCGAGAGCCACGCGGCCTGGGAGCCCGTGCTGCGCGAAGCGGGCTACACGCATTGCTATGCCGACGGCCTCAACCGCTACTACGTCGCCCAGGAGCATGCCGAGCTGGCCAAGGCCTTCGAGTACCCGCCGTGCGTCTTCGACGACTTCGTGCCCGCGGCGCTCGTGCGTGCGCAAGCTGCGCAGGGGGGCGTCGACGCGCAGCTGGCCCAGGCACGCCAAGCTGCCGAAACGGCGGAAGACCGGCGCGCCGGCTCGGAGCAGCAGGCGCGGGAGGCGGACCGCCGGGCGCGTGCGCTGGCGGGCGAGCTGCGCGGGGCGATCCGAACCAGGGACGGCATGCTGCTCGATGCCCGGCAACGCGCGGCGGCGGCGGATCACCAGGTTCGGGCCGTGCTGGGCTCCACCTCCTGGCGCGCGACCGCGCCATTGCGCAGGGCCGCGGCCCTGCTGCCTGCCGCCCCGCGCCGGCATGCGCGACGCGCGTTGAAGGCGGCCTGGTGGCTGCTGACGCCCACGCGCCTGCCGCAGCGCCTGCGCTTCCTTCGCGAGAGAAGTGCCGCGAGCGGCCGAGCCCGCGTCCTCCAGCCGGCCCCCGCGAGCCTGGCGACTTCGGCCCTGCCCGCGCCCTGCAGCCCCTATGCGCGCTGGATCAGCGACAGCGAGACCCGCTCCGACGCGGTGGAACTGCCGGCGAGCGATCGGCCTCTGGTGAGCTTCCTGATCCACGCGACCGAGGAGACCCTGTCGCGAACGCTGGGGTCGATCCAGCGCCAGCCGCACGGCGCCTGGGAGATCGTGCTGTGCCGGTCCCGGACGCTGCATGGCGAACGGGTCGCGCGCATCGATCGATGGGCGCGGACGGACCCGCGCATCACGATCGCCCACGCGTGCGACCATGGCCGGGCCTCCTGCCTGCAGGCCGGGCTGGAAGCCGCGCGGGGGCGCTTCGTCGCCGTCGTCGACGGCGGCGACCTGCTGGCGCCGCACGCGCTCAACGAGCTGGCCGCCGTGCTGGACCGCCTGCCCGACGCGGACATCCTCTACAGCGACGAAGACCTGCAGGACGGCGCGCACGCCCGCACGGCGCCCTTCTTCAAGCCGGGCTGGTCGCCCGACCTCCTCTACGCCTTCAACTACTTCGGCCGCCTGACGCTGCTGCGGCGCGAGCTCGTGCTGGCCGCGGGCGGCATCGACCCGGCCGCGGGCGCGGCCATCGAATGGGACCTCCACCTGCGGGTCAGCGATCTGGCCAAGCAGATCCACCGCGTGCCGAAGGTCCTGTGCCACCGCGGGCCGGACAACCATTGCGACCGCCCCGCGGCCTCGACGCAGGCGGCCGCCGACCATCGCGTCACCATCGCGAAATACTGGCGCCGGCACGGCTTCGAAGCGGTCGCCGAGACGCAGGCGGATGGAACCCAGCGCGCGATGTGGCCGCTCGAGCACATGCCGCTCGTGTCGATCGTGATCCCCACCCGGGACAAGTCGCAGCTCCTGCGGATGTGCATCGACGGCCTGCTCACGGGCACCGACTACGCCCGCAAGGAAATCGTCATCGTCGACACCGGCTCCGTCGAAGCGGAGACGCTGGCCTACTACGGCGAGCTGGCGGCCTTTGCCGAAGTGCGCATCGTGCGCTTCGAGAAGCCGTTCAACTACTCGGCGGCCTGCAACTACGGCGCCTCGTGCGCGCGCGGCGAGCTGCTGCTGTTCCTCAACAACGACATCGAGGTCGTCGCGCGCGACTGGCTGCGGGAGATGGTGCGCTTTGCGCAGCGCCCGGGCGTCGGCGTGGTGGGCGCGAAGCTGGTCTTCCCGTCGCTGGAACTCCAGCACGCGGGCGTCGGCATCGGCCCGCATCTCTGCGCGCTCATGTACCGCAGCGGCGGCGGGCAGCCCTGGGGCGTCTACGGCTCGCCGGACCATCCGCGCAACTGGCTGGCGATCATGGGCGCTTGCCAGATGGTGCGCCGCGACGCCTTCGAGCGCGTCGGGGGCTTCGACGAGTCCTACCTCATCGCGATGAGCGACGTCGCCCTGTGCCTGCGCATCTGGCGGGCGGGCTTGCGGATCGCCTACGCGGCGCACGCCCCGCTGATCCATCACGAGGGCGCGACACGGGGCAACACCAATCCGGCCGAGGACATGCGCCGCATGGCCGACGACATCCGCGCGTTGGGCATCGACGAGGACCCATACCTTCATCCCGAGCTGGACGGCAGTCTCGCGATTCCGGCGCTGAGGATCGACGGCGCGCGCGGTGCGCGCCAGGTGCTGCAAGGCCACATCGAGGAACAGGGTTCGTTCCCCTTGCTTGCGGCCGAGCTGGATCTTTGCGACGACGGCGCCTGCCTCGAAGCCGCCGGCCTGCCGCGCGAATCGGTGCTCTGGGCGCCGCAGGCGGCGCACCGCGTGCACGACAAGTGGTCCGCCGCGCGCTGGTGCCTCGATCTCCTGCGCACACGGGCGGACCTGCGCTTGCGGTTTCCCGATGCGCTGTCCGGCGGTGCCGAAGGCGGCTTCGCCCGCTGGCTGATGGACGAAGGGCGCGTGCGCTTCGGCCTGCCGGAGGGCTTTGCCGAGGCCGTCCGGCTGCTGTTCTCGGAAGACATCGCCGCCGCCGCGCGCCAGCTCTTCCTGTTCCGCGAAGACGTCCGCGCGCAGATGCCGCATGGCCTGACGCCCGCGGGCCGGCATGACCTGTTCCGATGGTTCATGCAGCACGGCCGCCGCGAAACCCGCTTGCGGCTGGAGGAAGTGTGGTGGCTGTTCTGGCAAGCGGCGGAGAACCCCGCGCAGGAACTGATGAGCGCCTATCGCTTCGCGCCAACGTGGCAGCGGCTGTACCCCGACGCCCTGACCGTCTTCGGACGCCAGGCCTTCGCGGCCTGGTTCGCCGCGACCTACCGCGCCAAGGGCGACTGGACCGATCCCGCCCGCTGGCCCCTGGCGCTGGCGCCCGCGAGCCAGCTGCGCCTGGCCTACCACGCCCGGGAGCATTGGCGCAGCCGGCACCCCGCAGCGCTCCACGACAGGGACCAGGCCCTCGCGTTGATCGAATGGCTGCAGTCGGACGAGTCCCTGCAGGCGCCCGAGGTCCGCGCCTGGTGCAGCACGCTGGACAAGGCCGCCGTTGCCACCGCGCTGGTCACGCCGGGTGCGAACGTGATCGGGCATTTCTGCTATCCCTCGGGCCTGCGGGTGTCGGTGGAGGCGGTGGCCGAGGGCCTTCGACGGGTGGGGGTGGAGACCTCGTTGCGGGACCTGCGCACGGACCCGAAGGACGACCCGCATCGTCTGCAGTTCGACGGCCTCGAGGAGCACGACATCACCGTCCTCCACACGCAGCCGGAGCCCTACTTCCGCGACATCTACCGCCGGGCCGACCTCGCCGAGCGCCCGCGGCGCGGCAGCTACCGCATCGCCTACTGGTACTGGGAGTTCGACTCCATTCCCGAGGCCTGGCTGGCCCCGGCCACGCGCATCGACGAGGTGTGGACCGCGACCGAGTTCGTGGCCAAGGGCCTGCGCGAGCGCCTGTCCATTCCGGTGCGAACGCTGTTCCCCGGCGTCGAGCTCGGCCGCTACAGCCGCCGCGACCGCGAATACTTCGGCATCGAGCGCGGCAAGTTCAGCTTTCTCTTCACCTTCCACATGATGAGCGTGATGGAAAGGAAGAACCCGCTGGGACTGATCCGCGCCTTCAAGCAGGCCTTCCGCGCGAACGAAGACGTCCAGCTGGTCCTCAAGACCTCCTTCGGCGACCGGCACCCGGCACAGATGCAGGCGCTGCGCGAGGCTGCCGCCGGCGCCAACATCAAGGTCATCGACGCGGTGTACAGCCCGGACGAGGTGCTGTCGCTGATGGATGCCTGCGATGCTTATGTGTCGCTCCATCGCAGCGAGGGCCTCGGCCTCACCCTGGCGGAAGCGATGCTGATGGGCAAGCCCGTGATCGCGACGGAGTTCTCGGGCAACCTGGACTTCATGGACGGGAACAACAGCCTGCTCGTCCCTTGCAAGCGCGTGAAGCTGGGGCGGGCGATCCCGCCCTACGACGCCGACTCGGAATGGGCCGAGCCCTCGATCGAGCATGCGGCGCGGCTCATGCGGCGCGTCTACGAGGACCCGACATGGGCGGGAGAGATCGCTCGCCGCGGCAAGAAGGACGCACAGGCGAAGCTGTCGCTGGAGGCCGCGGGACAGCGGATCGCGCAGCGCCTCGCGGAGATCAAGGCGCAGTGGCGCGGCGCGAGCGTCGTGGCCGGGTGAAGGCGCATCCGGCGCCGACAAGCCGCGCGGCCACGGACGCTCGCGCGCCTCAGCCGATCTGCGTCAACGCGTTCTCGAACGCGGTGCGGGCGATGCCGGTGCGTTCGCTGGAGCGCGCATGGCAGCGCTCCAGCGCCGCGGCCACGGTGGCCGAGACGTCGCCGAAGATCGCTTCGTCCGAAATCTCGACATCGCCCTGCATCAGGAACGCGAACGCGCGCGCCATGCCGCAATTGGCGATGAAGTCGGGAATCACCGCGACACGCGAATCGGCGTGCTCGTAGATCGGGCCGTAGAAGATCTCGCGATCGGCAAAGGGCACGTTGGCACCGCTGGACACGACTTCCAGTCCGCCTTCGATCAGCTGCTCGACCTGGTGCTGCGTCACCAGGCGCGACCCGGCGCAAGGCAGGAAGATGTCGGCCCCGACGCTCCACACCCGGCGATCGATCTCCTCGAAGGTCAGCATGCCCTTGGCGGCGAGCTGGTTGCCCTTCTTCTCGAGGAACAGCGTGCGGATCTGCTCGAAGCTGAAGCCCTCGGGGTCGAGCAGCCCACCTTCGCGGTCGATGATGCCGACCACGCGCGCGCCGGCCTGCGCGAGGTAGTAGGCCGCGGTCGAGCCGACGTTGCCCCAGCCCTGCACGATGACGCGCTTGCCTGCCACCTGGCCACCGTAGAGCCGAAAGAAGTGCAACACCGATTCGGCCACGCCCCAGCCCGTGATCAGGTCGGCCACCAGGACCTTGCGTGCCGGCTCGGGCGTGTAGCGCGGGTCCTCCACCACTTTGGCCACGCCCATGCGCAGCTGGCCGACCTTCTGGATGCGCTCGCTGTCGCTCGGCACGAAGTGGCCGTTGACCACGCCCTCCTGCGGATGCCAGAGGCCATAGCTCTCGGTGATCGGGATCACCTCGTGCACCTCGTCGACGTTCAGGTCGCCGCCGGTGCCGTAGTAGGTCTTGAGCAGCGGCGTCACGGCCTTGTACCAGCGCTTGAGCACGTCGTTCTTGCGCGGATCGGCCGGGTCGAAGTCGATGCCCGACTTGGCGCCGCCGATGGCGGGACCGGACACGCTGAACTTGACCTCCATCGTCTTGGCCAGCGACTCGACCTCGCGCCGGTCCAGGCCCGGGCGCATGCGCGTGCCGCCGCCGGCAGCGCCGCCGCGCAGGGAATTGATGACGACCCAGCCCTTGGCGGGCGTCTCGGCGTCGTGCCATTCGAAGACGATCTCGGGCGCCTTGTTCTCGAAACGGGTCAGCAGTTCTTTCATCTCGGTCTTTCAGGATTCGGTGGATTCTTTGGTTTCGGTGCGTTCAGGCGAGCAGCAGCTTGTCGTCGTCGAGCTTCTCGCCGCGGGTCTTCTCGAACATGTGCAGCAGGTCGGGCACGTCCATGCGGGCGCGCTCGGAGCCCTCGACGTCGAGGATCACGCGGCCTTCGTGCAGCATCACCGTGCGCGTGCCGTAGTCGAGCGCCTGGCGCATGCTGTGCGTGACCATCATGGCCGTCAGCTTGCCGGCCTCGACGATCTTCGCGGTGAGTTCGAGCACGAAGGCGGCGGTCTTCGGATCGAGCGCCGCGGTGTGCTCGTCGAGCAGCAGGATGCGCGACGGCTGCAGCGATGCCATCAGCAGGCTCACGGCCTGGCGCTGTCCGCCCGAGAGCAGACCCATGCGGTCGGCCAGGCGGTTCTCGAGCCCGAGCTCGAGGATGCTGAGCTTCTCGCGGAAAAGCTCGCGCAGCTTGCGCGTCAGCGAAAAGCCGAAGCCGCGGCGCGCGCCGCGCTTCCACGCCAGCGCCATGTTCTCCTCGATCGTCAGCGCTTCGCAGGTGCCGGCCATCGGGTCCTGGAAGACGCGTGCGACCAGGTCGGAGCGCTGCCAGGCCGAGCGGCGGGTGACCTCGCTCTCGTCGATGTGGATGCTGCCGCGGTCGACCATCAGGTCCCCGCTGATCGCATTGAGGAAGGTCGACTTGCCGGCCCCGTTGGAGCCGATGACGGTGACGAACTGCCCCGTGGGGATGCTCAGGTCCAGCCCGCGCAGCACGCGGTTCTCGATCGGCGTGCCGGGGTTGAAGGTGATTTCCAGGCCTTTGGCGCGCAGCATTACTTGGCCTCCTTGACGGCGACTGACGGGTTGGTGCGCACGCCGGGCCACAGGCCGGCCAGCTTGCGCTTGTAGGCGGGCACGAGCAGCGCGAAGGCGACCAGCACTGCAGTCACCAGGTTCAGGTCCTGGGCCTGCAGGCCGATGAAGTCGCTGTTGAGCGCCAGCGCGATGAAGAAGCGGTAGAGCACCGCGCCGAGCACGCAGGCCAGCGTCGTGACGACCAGGCTGCGGGCCGGCAGGATGGTCTCGCCGATGATCACCGCGGCCAGGCCGACGACGATGGTGCCGATGCCCATGGAGATGTCCGCCCCGCCCTGCGACTGCACGAAGAGCGCGCCGGCCAGCGCGACCAGCCCGTTGGACAGCGCCAGGCCCCACACCGTGAGCCGGTCGGTCGAGATGCCCTGCGCCCGTGCCATGCGCGGGTTGCCGCCGGTGGCGCGCATCGCGAGGCCCGTCTCCGAGGCGAAGAACAGGTCGATCAGCACCTTGACGGCGGCCACGATCGCCAGCAGCACCAGGGGCTTGAGCCAGTAGTCGGGCAGGCTGCCGAACTGGAGCAGGCTGAACACCGTGGGGTCGTCGATCAGCGCCACGTTGGGCTTGCCCATGATGCGCAGGTTGACCGAGTACAGCGCGATCATCACCAGGATGCTCGCGAGCAGTTGCATGATGCGCAGCCGCACGTTGAGCCAGGCGGTGAGGTAGCCCGACATGGCGCCGGCAAGAATCGCCGCCGCCGTCGCGGCAAACGGGTTCCAGCCCGCGACGATCAGCGCCGCAGCCACGGCGCCGCCGAGCGGGAAGCTGCCGTCCACCGTCAGGTCGGGAAAATTGATGATGCGGAACGAGAGGTACACGCCCAGCGCGACCAGCCCGAATATCAGGCCGATCTCGATGGCACCCAGGGAAGCAATGAGCGACATGTCCGATGCGCCCGCTTACTTGACCACCACCTGGGCCGACTTGAGCAGCTCGTCCGACAGCGTCACGCCCTGCTTCAGCGCGGCACCCGGATTGACGTGCAGCTCGAAGGTCTTGCTGGTCTGCGAAGCGATGGTGCCGGGCGCCTGGCCCTGGAGGATGCGCACGACGATCTTGCCGGTCTGCTGGCCGATGTCGTAGTAGTTCAGGCCCAGCGCCGCCACGGCACCGCGCTTGACCGCGTCGGTGTCCGCCGCGACCACCGGGATCTTCGCCTGCTGGGCCACCTTGACGATGCCCTCGAAGGCCGACATCACGTTGTTGTCGGTGGGCGCATAGATCACGTCGACCTTGCCGACCAGGCTCTGCGCGGCACTGGCCACGTCGACGGTGCGCGCGGCGGCGCCCTCCACCAGCGTCATGCCGGCGGCCGGCACGGCCTTCTTCAGCGCGTCGACGATCGCCACCGAATTCGCTTCGCCCGGGCTGTAGATCACGCCGACGCGCTTCGCGTTGGGGAGCACCCGCTTGATGAGCTCGAGGTGCTTGTCCAGCGGCGAGAGATCGGACACGCCGGTGACGTTGGTGCCCGAGGCCTCCCAGGTCTTGACCAGCTTGGCGGCGACCGGGTCGGTCACGGCGCTGTAGACGACCGGGATGTCCTTGCTCGCGGCGACCACGGCCTGCGCCGACGGCGTGGCGATGGCGACGATCACGTCCGGCCGCTCGCCCACGTACTTGCGGGCGATCTGCGCCGCGGTGCCGTTGTTGCCCTGTGCGGACTGGTACTGGAATTTCAGGTTCTTGCCGGCTTCGAAGCCGGCGGACTTCAGTTCGTCCTTGACGCCGTCACGCACGGCATCGAGCGCCTTGTGTTCGACGATCGCCGTGACCGCCACCGACTTCTCGGCGGCGAGGGCGGGCGCGGCGATGGCCGTCGCGGCTGCGGCAGCAATGAGGGCCAGGGAGGAACGCAGGAAAGAATGTTGCACCATGAAGTCCTTGTGAGAAATAGTCGGCGTGGTTCAATTGAGAAAGCCACTCCGGCGGGAAACCTGTTTGATCCCCATCGCCGAGCCGCTTTCCAGGTGGAGAAGTGTGAACTTCTGCACAAAAAATCTGCTTTCATCCCGCATGAGGAGGAACCCTCAGGCAAGCAACATAATTTCTCCATGTGACCCGAACAGGAGACGAACTTGCACGACATCGAACTCGACCGTACCGACCGCAAGATGCTGGCGTTCCTGCAGGAGCATGGGCGCGCGTCCAACCTGGAGCTGGCCGCGGCCGTCGGCCTGTCGCCGGCGCAATGCCATCGGCGCCACCGGCGGCTGGAGGAAGCCGGCTTCATCGCACGCTATGAGACGCGCCTGGACCCCGCGCGCCTCGACCTGCACGTGGTGGCCTTCATCCTCGTCGCGATGGAGAAAGGGCACATTCGCGACCTGTCGAAGTTCACCGACGTCGTGATCGACATGCCGGAGGTGCTGGAGTGCTACTCCATCACCGGCGACTACGACTTCGTGATGAAGGTCATCGCCCGCGACCTGAAGGCGCTGTCGCGCTTTCTGATCGACAAGCTGATGCGCTTGCCTGGCGTGGACGGCGTGCGGTCCAGCGTTTGCCTGGACGAGTTCAAGTGCACGAGTTCGCTGCCATTGCCGGAATGAGGCTGCCGGCGCTCGCCGGCGGATCCTTGTCCTAGCCGGGCTTTGCTCGGGCGCCCGTCGTCAGCCGCATGCGCAAGCCGACCGGGTGCATCGTGAACTCCAGGATCTCCTCGGGCGGTGTGCCGTCCGGCGTCGACACGTCGAGCAGCTGGAAATCGCGCGCGAGCATGCTCAGGACCAGGTTGATCTCGAGCATGGCCAGATACCGCCCCGGGCAGAGTCTCGGGCCAGCGCCGAACGGCATCGATACGCGCTTGGGCGAGTGAACCGAGCCGGCGTTGTCCGCGAGCCATCGCTCGGGCCGGAACTCGCTCGCGGCTTCGACGACGGACTCGTCGACAGCGGCAGGTCGCATCGCGAGGAACAGCCGTGTTTTCTTCGGAATGCGAACTTCCTGGATCGCCGTGTCTTCGATGGCATCGAGGATCAAGAGCGGCGCGACGGGCCGAAGGCGCATCGCTTCGCTGGCGCAGGCTTCGGCATACCGAAGCGATCTGAGCTGCTCGACGGACTGTGCGACAGGCTCCTCTTTCAGGATGGCGCGAGCTTCGTCGACAAGACGGCGCCATACCGCCGGGTGCTGGTGAAGAAGATAGATGGTCCAGGCGAGCGTGTTGGCGGTGGTGTCTTCCGAAGCACTGAGCATGGTGAAGACATTGCCGGTGATGTCGGCTTCACTCAGCGCGCTGCCGTCGGCGTCCCGCGCGGCGAGCATGGCTTCGAGCAGGTCGGTGGGCTGCTCCCGTCTCGCCGGGTCCTGCCGCAGGCGCTCACGCGCCTGCTCGACGATGTCCTTGATGACCCGATGGATCGCGGCGATGTGCCTGTCGTAGGCAATGTCCGATGGCAGACGGAAGTAGCGCCAGTACGGAAACGGCAGGTTCATCCGGCGAAACAGCATCGGGAACATGTGCTTCAGGTGCTCGTGCAGGTCGCTTCTTTCGTCTTCGATGGTGTTGATGTCGATGCCGAAGGAGATGCCGGATGCCGCGTCCACCGAATACCGCATCAGTTCGGCCTGCAGGTTCATGACTGTGGACGCGTGCGCGGCGGCTATCCACCGATTGCGCAGGCGCTTGGTCACGCGAACGAGGGATGGCATGTAGTTGCGCAAGTGCTCGGGGTCGAAGCCCGTCATGACCATGCGGCGTTGGCGGCGCCACTCGTCACCCTCGGCGGCGAACACGCCGTACGCGGCGGATTCCCGCGCGATGGCGGCGAAATTGGCGGGCCGGCTCCAGGTCTCGGGACGGGCTCGCAAGACGGCCGCGATGTCCTCTGCCTTGGTGATGACGACCACGTCCTGCTTCGCCATCTTGAGGCGGTAGATGTCGCCGTAGGTCTTGGCCCAGCCCTCGAGCTGAAGGTGCAGCCGAGGGACCTTCATTTGCAGAAGATTGCCCGCCACGGGCCACTGTCTCGGGCCCGGCAGCTCGTCGATCGAGGTGGGCCGCTGCGCTTTGGTGGTCGGGCGCTCGGAGACAGAACTCATCCCTTTTCTCCTCGGCTTGGCGCGACGGCGATGTTGTGGACCCCAAAGCGTCGTGCATCGTACGCCGCCGCCTCCCGGGCGGCAATCCGGAAGAATCTCGCCGCCTCAGGCGGCTGAATCCGAAGCCACAGGCCCGGCGTATACGGGGTTCGCTCCTGCGGTGTCGAGGGCACATTGAAGCCGTTCAACCGCAGGCATGGACTTTGAAATCCCACTCCCATGGAGGACTGTCATGAGCACACCGACCCAAGTCGTACAACAGGCCTACGCCGCCTTCGGGCGCGGCGATATCGAGGGCATCCTGGCATTGCTGACGGACGACGTCGACTGGCGTTTCCTGGCCAGCGCAGGCATCCCCTATGCAGGCCGTTACACCGGCAAGCAACAGGTGCAAGCGTGGTTCGGCAAGGTGGCCGAGTCGGACGACATCCAGAAGTTCGAGCCGCGCGAATTCCTCGAAGGGCCTGACCACGTCACCGTTCTTGGCTGGGAGCAGACCCGGCCGCGGCCCAGCGGCAAGGTCTTCGAAAGCGAGTGGGTGCACGTCTTCACGTTCAAGGACGGCAAGATCAGCCGCTGGATCGGGACGCTCGACACGGCCGCCCATGTCGCGGCTGGACGATAGGTATCGGTTCGCGGGTTAGGCGTCACTTCTTTCGCCTGATGATGAAGGCGTTCTCGACATACCTCATCGCCAATGATCGCGCCGGCGTCAGTGCTGCGCCCATATGGACCGGCCGATCGGCGAGGAGAGTATGGCAAACGCAGCGGCGTTCACCACGACTGTGCCCCAGAAGACTGACCTGAACTCTGCCTTCGTGGACTTGTGTCGCAGGAGCTGCTGAGCGAGCAACGCCCCTGGCCAGCCACCCGCCAAAGCAAGGAAATGAAGCGTACTTTCCTGCGTGCGCCGTGCGTTCTGTCGGGCAGCCGACTTGTCCAGTGCGTAGGCGAAGAACGTGATGAGGCTCACTCCCGCGTAGGCAACGGCGATGACGAGGGGTGGTTTCCAGAGAACGCTGACGACGACGTACAAGACCAAGAACAGAGGGATCGCGAACAGCGTGGCCGTACCCCGCTGCGCTGAGGATTCCTGGTGTCGTGGCGACGAAGTGCGCGTCGCCTTGACCGGTTCAACGTTCCTCGCGCGCTTCTTGCCTTGAGGTCCGAGTTCCACCTCGAAGGACATGAGCTGTCCGACCTGCGGACGCCCAGCTCGCGCTCGAAATGCCTTGACGTGAACGAAGATGTCTTCGCCGCCCTGCGCGGGCTCGAGGAACCCGAAGCCTCGTTCGTCGTTCCAGGTCTTCAATGTGCCTTCGAATCGCATAGAGGTCTTGGCGTCTGGCGGCCCAGGCAAGTCACACGCCTTTCTGAGGCACCAGCTTGACTTGAAGCTCGCAGCCAACGGCTTGCGCGTAGCGCTTCAACGTGGCAAGTGAGGGGGCATGCTTACCAGCCGATTCGAGGCGAGAGATGGCGCTCTTGGTCGTGCCCATGCGCTCGGCGACAGCATCTTGCGTGAGATGTTCGGCCACGTCGTAGGACGAGGTCTTCGTTCTGGACGAACTCTTGGCGACTCTTGGCATAGCTACTCCACGAAATTGCGCGCAAGGTGAATGGCTCTGGCGATGTCCTTCTGTTGTGTGGACTTGTCGCCGCCGACGAGAAGAAGCAGGAGCCTTGTTCCTCTTTGCGAGTAGTAGACCCGATAACCGGGTCCGACATCAATTTTGTAGCCTACGGGCGACAGAACGTCGAGCTTGAGGCGCACGGCCAGCCTTGCCAGCGCCGCCTTTCGCCGGCATCATCCGCGCCGCAGAGGAAGGAGACCGCCGATGAAAACGTGGATTCGCCATGCCGCCGCCCTGGCAACCCTTGCCGCCGCTGCCGCCGTGCAGGCGGCAGGCACCGTGGGCAACACGCTGCCGCCCGGCTTCCCTTCGATCGAGGACACCTCGCTCGCCAGGCCGCTCATCGGCTTCGGTGCCGCCGGCGCGGTGACGCGAACGCCGGTCATCCTCATCCACGGCAACAACGACACGCCATTTGCCACCGCGTGCAGCCCCTTCGGGCGCATCCAGGCGCTGGCGCAGTTCCTCGCGGACAACGGCTATTCCACCAGCGAGCTCTGGGGCCTGGGCTACCAGGGCGACCAGTGCGACCTGGCCGCCGACCAGACGCGCCGCTCGAGCATCGCCCACACCAACGCGGCCAACGTGCCCGACCTGCGCCGCTTCGTGCGTGCGGTGATGGACTTCACGGGCGCGAAGCGCGTGGACATCGTCGCCCACAGCCTGGGCGTGACGCTGGCGCGCGAATGGATGCGGCAGGACGAGGCGCATGACGTGGTGCGTCGCCTGGTGGCCATCGACGGCCCCAACCACGGCATCATCAATTGCTCCCCGGACCCCGCGAACTACTTCCAGGCGCCGGCGGCGGGCGGCTTCACGCCGTCCAGCGAGGTGTGCCAGGAGCTGGGCTCGCCCGACACGCCCTTCCTGCGCCTGCTGAACGGCCGCCACGGCGGCCGCGAGAACGACGGGCCCACGCGCGTGCTGGTCATCCGCAACGGCGACGCCAGCTTCGTCTACTTCCCGGTTCAAGACGGCGTGATCGCACCGGTGCCTGCCGTCGACTCCTTCGGCAAGCCGAATGACTTCTCGAAGAGCGCCAGCCTGCGCGGCGCGCGCGAGCTCGTGCTCACGGGGCAAGGCGCCTACGACGCCATCCTGCGCACCGGCCACCTCGGCATCCTGAATTCGCCGCAGACCTGGCAGGCCACGCTCGACTTCCTCACCGACCGGCCCAGGGGCAAGGACAAGGACGACTGAGCGCCCGGGATCGTGCCGCTATGCTGGGCGGCATGAATCCCAAGACGCTGCTCGTGGTCTATCACACGATGACCGGCGGCACCGCGCAGATGGCGCAGGCCGCGGCCGAGGGCGCACGCGGCGAACCCGGCGTGCAGGTGCGTCTTCTGCGCGCGCCGGACGCGCAGCCCGAGGATGTGCTGGGCGCGGACGGCTACGTGTTCGCCACGCCCGAGAACCTCGCCGCGATGGCCGGGCTGATGAAGGACTTCTTCGACCGCTGCTACTACGCCGCACTCGATCGCGTGAACGGCCGGCCCTACGCCACGCTGATCTGCGCCGGCAGCGACGGCCAGAATGCCGCGCGGCAGCTCGAACGCATCGCCACCGGCTGGCGCCTGAACGCCATCGCGCCTGCGTTGATCGTCTGCACCCATGCGCAGACGCCCGAGGCGATCGCGCGGCCCAAGCAGATCGGCGCGGACGATCTCGCGCAATGCCGCGAGCTCGGCGCCGCGCTCGCGGCGGGGCTGGCGCTGGGCGTGTTCTGACGACCGATACCCGGGCACCGATGCCGAGCTGTCACCCATGTCCTCGCACATGCGTCACCTATGTCTCCGGTCTGTACATCTTGGAGGGGCAGGGAGTCATACCGGCCTACGCGCGCGCCAGCTCGCTCGAGGCGCTGTCGCCGAGCGCCAGCCCGTCGAGCGAATGGAAGAGCCGCCGGCTCGCCGGATCGTCGGAGCCGAGCGCGCGGTAAACCACTGCCCTGAAG
Organism: Variovorax sp. WS11; assembly: GCF_010499245.1. Taxonomy (GTDB): domain Bacteria; phylum Pseudomonadota; class Gammaproteobacteria; order Burkholderiales; family Burkholderiaceae_C; genus Variovorax. The sequence goes on along the minus strand of NZ_JAAGOW010000001.1, from coordinate 3,546,560 downwards.
CATTCGATGAAGCATCGGGCGGCCGCGCTCATCGGGTCGCCGCGGCGCGAGATCAGGCTCACGGTCGCTTCGTTCATGCGCTCGGTCAGCGGCAGCACGCACAGCTGCTCGCGGACGGCGACCGCCTCCACCAGGGGCCAGGGCATCAGCGTCAGCATGTCGGTGCTGCGCAGCAGGCTGATGACGATCACCGTCGAATGGGCGACGTGGATGGTCGGCGCGCCCTCGCGCAGATAGCGGGCGAACGGGTCGTCCTGCAGGTCTTCCGCGTCATCGCCGGGCGTCGAGTTCAGCAGCCATTGCGCATCGCGCAGATCGGCCAGCGACCGGGCCTGGGCGAGCGGATGGCCCTCGCGCCCCACCACCGCCGAGCTGGTGCGGAACAGCGGAACATGCGCCATGTCCTCATGGGTGGACGCCGGGCCGGCGCGGCCGATGCAGAAGTCCAGCGTGCCGTCGCGCAGCTTCGGGATCGAGACCGTCTGCACGCTTTCCATCAGCTCCAGGCGCACCGTCGGCATGCGCTGCTGGAACAGCTTGACCACATCGCCCAGGCAGGTCAGCGCGATCCACGAGTTCACGCCGATGCGCAGCGGCGCCCGCCCGCGGCCCGACAGCTGCGCCATCTCTTCCTCGGCACGCGCCAGCTGGCCCACCACCAGCCTCGCGTGCACCAGCAGCGCGCGGCCGGCTTCGGTGAAGGTCACGCCCTTGGCCTCGCGCGTGATGAGCAGCGTGCCGAGGTCTTCCTCGAGTTCGCGCACCGCCTTGGTCACCGCGGCCGGCGACAGGCCGGCGGCACGCGACGCGGCGCGGATGCTGCCGTGGTCGCCGATGGCGCAGAGGGCCTTGAGCTGATGGATCTTCATGCGAGTCCCGGTGAAACGAGGAGCATGGCCGCCATTGTCGGACCCGGCAACCGGCGCTCAACAGCAACACCGTGACAGGGCTATTGCGCGCGGTCGGCAAATCCTAGGATCGAGCCAGATCCACCCCACCCTGCCGCCCGACCATGGCCCATCGCCGATCCCGACTCCCGCGCCTCCTCGCGGCCCTGCTCGCGGGCGCCGCCGCGACCCTGGCCGCCGCCCAGGACGATTACCCCTCGCGCCCGATCACGCTGGTCGTCGGCTACTCCGCCGGCGGCTCGACCGACAGCGTGGCGCGGCCCTTCGCCGAGGTGTTCGGCCGCGTGCTGAAGGCCCGCGTGGTGGTCGAGAACTTCGCCGGCGCCGGCGGCGCGATGGGCGCGCTGAAGGTGGTCACCGCGAAGCCGGACGGCTACACGCTGCTCATGGGCGGCAACGGCGAGCTGATCGCGACCAAGGTGATGAACCCGAAGCAGCCCTACGACGGCCTCAAGGACTTCGCGCCGATCGGCGTGGTCAACCACCAGGGCGGCATGCTGCTGGCGTCACGCCAGTCCGGCGTCAAGACCACCGACCAGTTCATTCAGCTGCTGCGCAAGAACCCCGGCAAGTACAACTACGGCAGCTCGGGCAACGGCTCGATGTTCCACTTCGCCGGCGAGCTGGTGCGCGAGCGCACCGGCACCCAGGTCACCCACGTGCCCTACCGCGGCGTGCCGGCGCTGGGCAACGACCTGGCCGGCGGCGCGGTCGAGTTCGGCTACATGGGCACCGGGCCGGCCAAGCCGCTGATCGACGCGGGCGTGGTGGTGCCGATCGCGGTGACCAGCGGCACGCGGGCGCCGATCTATCCGAACGTGCCGGCGCTGGCCGAGCACCCGGAACTCAAGGGCTACGACCTGACCGGCTGGTTCGCGCTGATGGCGCCGAAGGGGGTGCCCGAGTCTGTGATGGCAAAGCTCAAGGCGGCGCTGAAGGAAACCCTGAAGGACGCCCGACTGCGCCAGACCTTCAACGACCTGGGCGGCCTGCCGATGATCGAGGACGAGGACCTGCCCAGGCTGATGCGCGAGGAAGACGCGCGCTACCGCAAGTTCGTCGCAACCGCCAACCTGGAGACGCAGAAGTGAAGCCCGCATCCGCCGTCGCCGAAATCGCCGCCGCCGTCGAGGCGCGCCGCCGCCCCTACATCGAGATCGCCGACCGCATCTGGGGCCTGGCCGAGATGCGCTACCGCGAGTTCGAATCGGCCGAGCTGCATGCCGCGGCGCTGGAGGCCGAGGGCTTCCGCGTCACGCGCGGCGTGGCCGGGATGCCCACGGCCTTCGTCGCCGAGGCCGGCAGCGGCGGCCCGATGATCGGCTTCCTCGGCGAGTACGACGCGCTCGCGGGACTGAACCAGGCCAGCGGCGCGCTGGAGTGCCGGCCCGATCCGGAGCGCGCGTTCAACCAGGGCCACGGCTGCGGCCACCACCTGCTGGGCACGGCGGCGCACCTGGCCGCGGTGGTTGCGCGCGACCACCTGCGGCGCCATGAGCTGCCCGGCACCGTCCGCTTCTACGGCTGCCCGGCCGAGGAGGCCGCGGCCGGCAAGACCTTCATGGCACGCGCCGGGCTGTTCGACGACCTCGATGCCGCGCTGTCCTGGCACCCGTCCGTGGCCAACTCGGTGTTCATGAACGCCACGCTGGCCAACGTGCAGGCCCACTTCCGCTTCCACGGCAAGTCGGCGCATGCGGCGCTGGCGCCTCACCTGGGGCGCAGCGCGCTCGACGCGGCCGAGCTGATGAACGTCGGCGTCAACTACCTGCGCGAGCACATGCCCGATCAGGCGCGCGTGCACTTCGCCTACATCGACTCGGGCGGGCCGTCGACCAATGTGATCCCGGCGTTTGCCGAAGTGCTCTACACGGTGCGGGCCTCCCGCATCGACGAAGCGCTGGCACTGTTCGCGCGCGTCGAGCAGGTGGCGCGTGGCGCGGCGATGATGACCGGCACCACGGTCGAGATGGTGTTCGATAAGGCCGTGTCCAACGTGCTGCACAACGACGCGCTCGACCGGGTGATGGCCGAGCAGATGGAGGCCGTGGGCGCGCTGGAGGTCAGCGAGGAGGAGCGCAGCTTCGCTGCGAAGATGCAGTCCACGCTCTCGGCCGAGGAGCTCGCCAGCAGCGCCAAGCATTTCGCGGCGGCGCTGCGCGACCCGCAGCCCATCGCCACCGGCATCCAGCCCTACCGACCCGAGGCCGCGCGGCCGGTGACCGGCTCCACCGACATGGGCGACGTGAGCTGGGCCGCGCCGACCACCCAGTGCCTCACGGCCTGCTTTGCGTGGGGCACGGCCTTCCACTCGTGGCAGATGGTCTCGCAGGGCAAGACCTCGCTGGCCCACAAGGGGATGCTGCTGGCCGCCAAGTGCCTCGCGGCCACCGGCGTCGCGCTCGCCGGGCGGCCCGAGGTGCTGTGCGAGGCGGAGCGCGAGCTGCGCGCCAAGCGGGGTGGGGCGCCCTATCGCAGCCCGATCCCGGAGGATGTGATGCCGCCGCCGGCGCGCGACGTGAAGGTGTGAGAGGCAGGCCGGGCGGGGCGTGGCCAGGACATGCCGTGCGCCTGCGTGGGTACGCCCGGCCGAACCCTAGGCCGCCAGCGCGACGATCGCGCCCTTGATCCCGTGGCGCTGCAACGCGGCACTCACGAAGCCGCTGGACTTCATGGACTCGACGAAGGCCGACAGGGCAGCTGCGGCCGGCTCTCCTCGGCTGATCGGCACCCCCATCGCCTGCCGGATCTCCATGAAGCGGCCGGGCAGCAGGCGCAGCCCGCCCAGGCGCGCCGCATCGGATTCGAGCTGCTGCTTCACGCCGGCAGCGACGTCGGCGTTTTCGGAGAGAAAACTGTCGACAACGGCGGGCGAGGTCGGCGCGCGTTCGATGCCGGCCGCCTTCAACTCGCGCGTGAGGTACAGGTCGTAGGCACTGCCCTTCCCGACCATGACGCGCACGCCGGCCCGGTCGACCTCGTCGTTCGAGGCGATCGGCGAGCCTTCCCTGACGAGGTAGGCACCCTCGATCAGCACATAAGGTGCCGTGAAGCGGATGCCCTGTCCGCGCAGCGGGTCCACGGCAAAGAAGCCGATGTCGGCCTGCTCGGCGGTCACGGCCTCGACGGACTTCCCGGCGGTGTCGAACACCACCAGTTCGAGCGGAACGCCCAGCTGCGCGGCGAAGGCGCGCGCCAGGTCGATCGACACCCCCTCGGGCTCGCCGGTTCCGGCACTCCGCTTCGCCAGGATGGGATTGCCGAGATTGATGGATGCGCGCAGGACGCCCGTGGGCGTGAAGGCTTTGACGATGGCTGGGTCTATGGGCATGGGCAGGTCCGGTAGGTGTCAGGTCTTGAGGATGCCGCTGATTTTCTTGAAGTTGCGCAAGACTACTCGAAGGCCGCAACGCGCCCCCGGCAGAGATCCAGCGTCCTCGCGACGATGGCCTGCGCATCGGCCCTTCAGCGCGAGGGCCGGCGGAATGCTCAGCGCGTCGAGTCCCTGCCGCAGACGCTGCAGCACATCGTCGATGGCGGTCTGCGCATCCGTTGCCCGCAGCCCTGCGATGCTGCCGAGTGCCACGAAGTCCGCTCGCCGCAGCCGCTCGTCCTTGCCGTTGAGCTTCAGCGCCATGCGGTCATGCTCCAGACCGGGAAAGGCACGCGTGGTCAGCGCGTCGTAGACGGGCGCGAGGCGAACTGCGCTGAACGCCGTCTCGCCGCCGCGTGCGCTCTTGAGAAGCGCCAGGTTCTTCAGGTGCATGTCGCCGTCGCCGATGAGCCAGGCGAACAGGACGCGGCGAAGCAGCAGCAGCAGGTCTTCCTCGGGGGCCGTGGACAAGACGCGAACGGCCCGTGCGACGCGTTCGAGGATCCCGGTGTACTTTGCCTCGGGCTCGAGATCCAGCACCGAGCACATGTCCTCCATGGCCAGCCAACGCGTATCGCCCGGCTGGTCGCGGATGTCGAAGCGCTCGACGAGGAGGGCCGCAGACATGCCGTCCGGCATGCGAACCAGCGCGGTCTCCGGTGCGGGAAGCCCGCAGGCGCGCGCGAGCGCCAGGCCGATCCACTCGATGAGCGGCAATGCTTCGAAGGCGCCCTTTCCCGCGGGCTTGAGGATGTGCGTGAAGGGCAGCGTCACGCTGGGCACCAGCTTTCCGTCCGCGTCCAGATGCATGGGGGCCTTGATCTGCACGCCGGAGAGGCGCGGCGTCTCGGCGTTCGCGAAGAGCGCGGCCAGCCGGTGCTCGAAGTCCCGCTCGACGGCGCTCCTGCCGGGACCGGCGTAGGCGCCCGTGAAGAGCCCGTCGCGGGTGAAGGCAGCGAGCTTGTGGGTCAGGATGTCCGCGGGCAAGGTCGACAACTCGTCCACCGTCGCGGCGACGGTGATGTTCGACATGTAGCGCTTGCCTGAACGCAGCAGGGCGCGTTCGTCGCGGCGGCCCTTCAGAACCGACTCGAGCCAGCCCTCGGGCAGCAGGGAGACGATGAAGGGCGGCAGTTTTCCCGGCACGGTTTGCCGCACGACGGGCGGCAGCCGCGCGCCCTCCTGGGTCGCCGACCAGCGCCATTCGAAACCATCGTGCGCGAGCGTGCCGATGGGCAGTCCGTGCCAGGCCACGAGAAGATCGAAGGCAGCCTCGTTCCGGACGGCCACGGCCGTGGGGCGACGCAACAGGAACTTCTGTGCCGCCTCGGCTTCGCGATACCACTCGTTCTCGCGCGCAAGCGCCCAGACGGCGTCGCTGGCCCCCTTGGCATCGCCGTACTCCTCGATGAGCCGCGCCGAAAGCGCCTCGCGCATGGCCGCGTCGATGGACATCGCGTGCTCGCTGCGCCGACGGAAAGCCTCGAGGAAGCGCTGCCGCACGGCAGAGACTTGAACGCTGAACTCGCCGAGACTGTCGGCGATCGAGGCGCTAGCGACCGAAGGGTTCGCCGGCGCCTTGTTCTGGATGATTTCCAGGGCGCGGATGCGGGTGCGCTGAACCCGCTGGCCGGACAGGTAGAGGCGGCCGTCGCGGGTGGGGCCGAGCAGGATGGCGCTCGCGCCGGACAAATAGGCCTTCGGGTACAGGTAGCGCGCGATACGCACGGCGTGCGCGAGGACGGTTTGATCGACGTCGTCGCCCGCGTCGGCATAGATGCCTCGCATGAGCTGGACGAGCTTGCCCGTCTCGGCCTGGTAGTGGCTGCGCGTCTTGTCGATGGTCTCGCCGACGAGGTGGAGGGGCACGTCTAACTTTTCCGTGTTTCAGATACGGGAAAGTTGGCATTTCAGGCTGGGATATGCAAATTTTCTAACTTTCGCGTACTTGAAATACGGAAAAGTTAGTCAAAAGACGCCAGCAAGGCCTCAATTCCGCGCTAACTCGGCAGAGACCGGGCTGCCGCAGGTGTTTGCACCGCACCGGGTCCGCCCGTCGAACCCGCCCGCGCCCGCTCCAGGATGAACTCGATGAAGGTCCGGGTCGCCCGCGTGTGCTGCCGGTTGGGCATGTAGAGCATGAACATCTGCGTGCCGAAGATGCTCAGGCGCCAGTCGTCCAGCGTGGTCAGCACCTCGCCGCGGCGCACATCCTCCTGCACCACGTAGTCGGGCACCAGCCCGATGCCCAGGCCGGCCAGGACGGCCTGGCGCAGGAACAGGAAGTTCTCGGAGATCAGCGTGGGCTCCAGCACCACCTCGCGCCGCTCCTCGCCCTGGTAGGCCGAGATGCGCAGCTGCTTGCCGATCACCGCGGCGGTGACCACCGGCGCACCGCTGAGCTGATCGAGCTGCGTGGGCAGCCCGTGCTCCTGCGCGTAGGCGCGCGAGGCGCAGGCCACGTAGCGCACCGGCCCCAGCGCGCGGGCCACCAGGTTCTGCGGCGGCTCGGGGATCACGCGGATGGCGATGTCGACCTCGTCGCGCAGCAGGTCCTCGATGCGGTTCTCGAACAGCACGTCGAGCACGATGCCGGGGTAGAGGCGCTTGAAGTCGATCAGCCAGTCCGACATCACCAATTGCCCGTAGCCGCTGGGCACGCTGAGCCGCACCCGGCCCACCAGCCCCTCGCCCAGCGCCGTGGCCGACTCGCGCGCGGCCTGCAGCTCGTTCTGGATGGCAAGGCCATGCTGGTAGAGCCGCTGCCCGATCTCGGTGGCCTCGGCGCGGCGCGTTGTGCGGCGCACCAGCTGGGCGCCGACCGAGCGCTCGAGCTGGTTGAGGTGGTAGCTCACGTTGGCGCGGCTCATCTTGAGCCGGCGCGCGGCCTCGCTCAGGTTGCCGGCATCGAGGATCTCGACCAACAGGGTGAGGGATTGCAAGTCCATGGAGATCGGCGCATTGTGTCAAAAATTCTTTGACAGTCTGTCAACCAGCCATGCAATTGTCAAAGCGACGTGGCTGTCCAAGAATGCGAGGTTCCCCCCAAGCCCCAGCGAACCGGCGCAGGTTCGCCCCCCAGGAGACACCCAGCATGGCCACGAACGCCTCCCCCGAACTCGTCACCTTCCAGCGCCAGGCCGATGTGCTGGTCGTGACCATCGACAACCCGCCCGTCAACGCGCTCGGCGTGGACGTGCGCCGGGGCCTGGTGGCCGCCATCGACGCGGCGGAGGCCGACGGTGCCGCAGCCGCGGTGCTGATCGTCGGCGCCGGACGCAACTTCATCGCCGGTGCCGACATCCGCGAATTCGGCAAGCCGCCGCAACAGCCTTCGCTGCCCGAGGTCTGCGCCCGCATCGAGAACTGCAGCAAGCCGGTGGTCGCCGCGATCCACGGCGCCGCGCTCGGCGGCGGACTGGAAATTGCGCTGTCGGCGCACTACCGCCTGGCCGTGCCTTCCGCCAAGCTGGGCTTGCCCGAGGTGCAGCTGGGCCTGATCCCCGGCTCCGGCGGCACCCAGCGCGCGCCGCGCCTGATCGGCGTGAAGGCCGCGCTGGACCTGATGCTGAGCGGCCGCCATTCCGGCGCCAAGGAAGCGCTGGCCCTGGGCCTGGTCGATCGCCTGGGCGAAGGCGCCGATGCGCTGGCCGAAGGGCTGGCCTATGCGAAGGAGCTGGCCGCGGGCAAGGCGCCGGTGCGCCGCACGCGTGACGCGAGCGCCGCGCTCGCCGACAAGGACGCCCAGCGCGCGGCACTGGAAGCTGGCCACGCCGACACCGCGAAGAAGAGCCGCGGCCTGTTCTCGCCGATGAAGATCGTCGAAGCCACCGAGGCTGCGCTCTCGCTGCCCTTCGACGAGGGCATGGCGCTGGAGCGCAAGCTCTTCCTGCAGTGCATCGACAGCCCGCAGCGCGCCGGCCTGATCCATGCCTTCTTCGCCGAGCGTGAAGTGCTCAAAGCCCCCGAGACCAAGGCCGCGAAGCCGCGCGCCATTGAATCCTGCGGCATCGTCGGCGGCGGCACCATGGGCGCGGGCATCGCGGTCGCGATGCTCGATGCCGGCCTGCCGGTGACCATGATCGAGCGCGACGAGCCCAGCCTCGCGCGCGGCCGCGCCCACGTCGAGAAGGTCTACGACGGCCTGATCCAGAAGGGCCGCATGACGGCCGAGGCCAAGACGGCGGTGATGGCGCGCTTCTCGGGCTCGACCGCCTACGACGCGCTCGCGAAGGCCGACCTGGTGGTGGAGGCCGTGTTCGAGGACATGGCAGTCAAGAAGGCCGTCTTCGCCGAGCTCGACCGCGTGTGCAAGCCCGGCGCGGTGCTCGCCACCAACACCTCCTACCTCGACATCGACGAGATCGCGGCCAGCATCTCGCGCCCCGGCGACGTGCTGGGCCTGCACTTCTTCTCGCCGGCCAACATCATGAAGCTGCTGGAGATCGTGGTGCCGGCGAAGGTCAGCGCCGACGTCGTTGCCACCGGCTTCGAGCTGGCGAAGAAGCTGAAGAAGACGCCGGTGCGCGCCGGCGTGTGCGACGGCTTCATCGGCAACCGCATCCTCGCGGTGTACCGCCAGGCGGCCGACCACATGATGGAAGACGGCGCCTCGCCCTACCAGATCGACAAGGCGGTGCGCGACTTCGGCTACCCGATGGGCCCGTTCCAGGTGTCCGACCTGGCCGGCGGCGACATCGGCTGGGCCACGCGCAAACGCAAGGCCGCCACCCGCGACCCGAAGGCGCGCTACGTGCAGATCGCCGACCGCATCTGCGAGCGCGGCTGGTTCGGCCAGAAGACCGGCCGCGGCTACTACCTGTACCCCGAGGGCGCACGCACCGGCACGCCGGACCCGGAGGTGGAGGCCATCATCGACGCCGAGCGCCTGCGCGCCGGCATCGCGCCGCGCAGCTTCAGCGACGAGGAGATCATGCGCCGCTACATGGCCGCGATGATCAACGAGGGCGCCAACGTCGTGCACCAGCGCATCGCGCTGCGCCCGCTGGACGTGGACGTGACCTTCCTCTACGGCTACGGCTTCCCGCGCCACCGCGGCGGGCCGATGAAGTACGCCGACACGGTGGGCCTGCCGAAGGTGCTGGCCGACATCCGCGAGTTCGCCAAGGAAGACCCGCTGTTCTGGAAGCCCTCGCCGCTGCTGGCCGAGCTGGTGGAACGCAGCGCCGATTTCTCGAGCCTCAATCAACCCGAGTAAGCCCCGATCAGGAGACATTCATCATGCGCGAAGCCGTCATCGTTTCCACCGCCCGCACCCCGCTCACCAAGGCGCACCGCGGCGAATTCAACATCACGCCCGGCCCCACGCTGGCCGCCTTCGCGGTGCGCGCCGCGGTGGAGCGCTCGGGGCTGGACCCGGCGCAGATCGAGGACGCCATCCTCGGCTGCGGCTACCCCGAGGGCACCACCGGCCGCAACGTGGCGCGCCAGACTATCGTGCGCGCCGGCCTGCCGATCAGCATCGCGGGCACCACGGTCAACCGCTTCTGCGCCTCGGGCCTGCAGGCCATCGCGATCGCGGCGGGCCGCATCGTGGTCGAGGGTGCGCCAGTCATGATCGCGGGCGGCGTGGAGAGCATCTCGCAAATCCGCAGCCGCAGCGCCACCGACAGCGGTGACTCCGGCATGGACCCGTGGATCGTCGAGCACAAGCCCGCGCTCTACCTGTCGATGATCGAGACCGCCGACATCGTGGCCAAGCGCTACAACATCAGCCGCGAGGCGCAGGACCGCTTCTCGGCCGAGAGCCAGCGCAAGACCGAGGAGGCGCAACTCGCCGGCCGCTACAAGGAAGAGATCGTGGCCTGCACCACCACCATGGCCGTGACCGACAAGGAGACCAAGCAGGTCAGCCACAAGGAAGCGACGATCGACGTCGACACCTGCAACCGCCGCGGCACCACCTACGAGGCGCTGGCCAAGCTCGAGCCCGTGATGGGCGCCGGCAAGTTCGTCACCGCCGGCAATGCCTCGCAACTTTCCGACGGTGCCTCGGCCTGCGTGCTGATGGAAGCCAAGGACGCGGAGCGCGCCAACCTCAAGCCCCTGGGCGCCTTTCGCGGCCTGGCGCTGGCCGGCTGCGAGCCCGACGAGATGGGCATCGGCCCGGTGTTCGCGGTGCCGAAACTGCTGGCGCGCAACGGCCTGAAGGTCGACGATATCGACCTCTGGGAACTCAACGAGGCCTTTGCCTCGCAGTCCATCTACTGCCAGGAGAAGCTCGGCATTCCGTCCGAGCGGCTCAATGTCGACGGCGGCGCGATCTCCATCGGCCACCCCTTCGGCATGACGGGTGCGCGGCTCGCGGGCCACGTGCTGATCGAGGGTAAGCGGCGCGGCGCGAAGTACGCCGTGGTCACCATGTGCATTGCAGGGGGCATGGGCGCCGCCGGCCTGTTCGAAATCTTCTGAGGAGACCGGCGATGGACCTCAACTTCACTCCCGAAGAACAAGCCTTCCGCGACGAGGTGCGCAGCTTCCTCGCCGACAAGCTGCCGAAGCGCCTCTCCGACAAGGTGGCCACCGGCAAGCACCTCGCCAAGGCCGACATGGAGGAATGGCACGCCATCCTCAACGCGCGCGGCTGGCTCGCGAACCATTGGCCCGAGCAGTACGGCGGCCCGGGCTGGACCGCGGTCGAAAAGTTCATCTTCGAGAACGAATGTGCGCTGGCCCATGCGCCGCGCATCGTGCCCTTCGGTGTGAACATGCTGGGGCCGGTGATGATCAAGTACGGCAACGAGGAGCAGAAGCGCCGCTGGCTGCCGCGCATCCTCGACGGCTCGGACTGGTGGTGCCAGGGCTACTCGGAACCGGGCGCGGGCTCGGACCTCGCCTCGGTCAAGACCTCGGCCGTGCGCGGCGTCGATGCAGAGGGCCCGCACTACATCGTCAACGGCCAGAAGACCTGGACCACGCTGGGCCAGCACGCCAACATGATCTTCTGCCTGGTGCGGACCAACCGCGAAGCGAAGAAGCAGGAGGGCATCAGCTTCCTGCTGATCGACATGACCTCGCCGGGCGTCGTGGTGCGGCCGATCATCACGCTGGACGGCGACCACGAGGTCAACGAAGTCTTCTTCTCCGACGTGCGCGTGCCGGCCGAGAACCTGGTGGGCGAGGAGGACAAGGGCTGGACCTGCGCCAAGTATTTGCTGACCTACGAGCGCACCAACATCGCGGGCGTGGGCTTCTCGGTGGCGGCGATGGAGCAGCTCAAGGCCATCGCGGCGAAGCAGACGAAGAACGGCAAGCCGCTTTCGGAAGACCCGGCGTTTGCGGCGCGCATGGCGCGCGTCGAGATCGACCTGGAGAACATGAAGACCACCAACCTGCGCGTGATCGCGGCGGTGGCGGGCGGCGGCGTGCCGGGAGCCGAGAGCTCGATGCTCAAGATCCGCGGGACCGAGATCCGGCAGGAAATCTCTTCGCTGATCCGGCGCGCAATGGGCCCGTATGCGCGTCCCTACGTCGAAGCGGCGCTGGAGGACGGCTTCAGCGGCGTGCCGATCGGCCCGGCCGAGGCAGCGCCCGCCGCGGCCAAGTACTTCAACAACCGCAAGCTGTCGATCTTCGGCGGCTCCAACGAAATCCAAAAAAACATCATCTCCAAGATGATCCTCGGACTGTGAGGGCAAGACCATGAACTTCGAACACACCGAAGACCGGCGCATGCTCGCCGACAGCCTCAACCGCTTCATCGCCGAGCAGTACGCCTTCGAGGCGCGCGACCGCATCGCGAAGTCGGAGCACGGCTTCAGCACCAAGATCTGGGAGCAGTTCGCCGAGCTGGGCGTGATCGGCGCGCTGTTCCGCGAAGAGGATGGCGGCTTCGGCGGCGGCGGCTTCGACGTGGCCGTGGTCTTCGAGGCGCTGGGCCGCGGCCTGGTGGTCGAGCCGGTGCTGGGCGCGGTGATGGCCGGCGAAGCCATTGCCGCCGCGGGCAGCGAGGCGCAGAAGGAACAGCTGGCCGGCATCATCGCGGGCAGCACCGTCGCGGCGCTGGCGCACGACGAGCCCGGCACGCACTACGAACTCGCGCATGTGCAGACCCGCGCCGAGCGCAGCGGCGACGGCTGGCTGCTCAATGGCGCCAAGGCCGTGGTGCCGCAGGGCGAGCAGGCGGACCTGTTCGTGGTCTCGGCCCGCACCGGCGGCGCGGACGACGACGAGTCCGGCATCTCGCTCTTCCTGGTGCCGGCGAAGACCAAGGGCCTGTACGTGCGCGGCTGCCCCGCGATCGACGGCGGCCGCGTGGCCGAAGTCGTGTTCGACGGCCTGAAGCTGGAAGGCGATGCACTGCTGGGCAGCGAAGGCCAGGGCTATCCGGCGCTGGAGCGCGCCGTCGGCCGCGGCCTGCTCGCCCTGTGCGCCGAGAGCCTGGGCGCGATGGAAGCGGCCAAGGCGGCGACGCTCGAATACCTGCGCACGCGCAAGCAGTTCGGCCTGCTGATCGGCAGCTTCCAGGCGCTGCAGCACCGCATGGCCGACCTGCTGCTCGAAGTGGAGCAGGCGCGCTCGGCCGTGATCAATGCCGCGGCTGCAATCGACGGCACGGACCGCGTGGCGCGCGAGCGCGCGCTCTCGGCCGCCAAGGCTAGCATCGGGCGCATCGGCACGCTGGTGGCCGAGGAAAGCGTGCAGATGCACGGCGGCATCGGCATGACCTGGGAGCTGCCGCTGGCCCACTATGCCAAGCGGCTGGTGATGATCGACCACCAACTGGGCGACGAGGACCATCATCTGCAGCGCTTCGCTGCGCTCGGCCGGCAAGCCCTCGCCGCCGCGCGCTGAGGTATCGACAATGGGCGATGCGCGCCGCGGGTGAGCCCGGCGCGCATCGGCCCACGCCAGAACGAGGAGACATGCCCATGAGCACGAGCGAGACACGCGCTACGGCCGCGCCCTTCAGCGCGTCCTTCCCCATCCGCAGCATCGAGGACGTGCGCCGGCTCGAAGCGAAGCCGCTCGCCGAGGCGCTGACGGTGCGCAGCACCTACGAGATCTTTCGCAATTCGGCCGCGGCCTTCGCCGACAAGACGGCGCTGACCTTGCTGCGCAGCGGCGACCCGGCCGACGAGCCGATCCGCTGGTCCTACGCGCAGCTGCTGGCAGGCATCCACCAGACCGCGAACCTGCTGCACAAGCTGGGCGTCGGACCCGAGGACGCGGTGGCTATCCTGCTGCCCGGCTGCCTCGACTACCACCTGGCCCTGTGGGGAGGCGCCGCGGCAGGCATCGCGCAGCCGCTCAATCCGCTGCTCACCGACGAAAAGCTGGTCTCGTTGATGACGGCCGGTCGCGCCAAGGTGCTGATCGCCTGGGGCGCGGACGACGATGCGGGCATGTGGTCCAAAGCCATGCGCCTGCGCAGCCAGGTGCCCACGCTGACCACCGTGCTGCGCGTGGCGCCGCACGACGAGGCGCCGGGCGCCGCGGGCGCGCTGCCCGAAGGCGTGCTCGACTTCGCCAAGGAGCGCGCGCGCGAGCCCGACGACCGCCTGGTGAGCGGCCGCGATATCCAACCCGGCGACATCGCCGCCTACTTCCACACCGGCGGCACCACCGGCGCGCCCAAGCTGGCGCGCCACAGTCATGGCGCCCAGGTCTTCACCGCCTTCGCCAGCGTGAACATGACCGGCCAGGGGCCCGACGACATCACGATCAACGGCTACCCGCTGTTCCACGTGGCGGGCGTGCTGCCGGCCTCGCTGGCCTCGCTCTCGGCCGGGGTGGAGGTGATCATTCCCACCACCACCCTGCTGCGCAACAAGGAGGTGATGGCGAACTACTGGAAGCTGGTGCAGAAGCACAGGCCGACCTCGCTGTCGGCCGTGCCCACGGTGCTGGCGGCGCTGGCCAACGTGCCGCTAGCCGGCGCCGACATCTCCTCCATCCACTACTGCCGCACCGGCGCCGCGGTGCTGCCGCCGGAGCTGGCGGCGCGTTTCGAGCGCCTGTTCGGCCTGCACGTGCACGAGAGCCTGGGCATGACCGAGATGGCCGGCATTTCCACCATCACGCCGCCCGGCGTGATCGGGCCGCCGGGCTGCGTGGGCCTGCGCCTGCCCTGGTCGCAGGTCCGCATCGTGGCGCTCGACGCGCACGGCAATGCCAGCGACCGCGAGCTGCCGCCCGGCGAGCAGGGCATGGTGCTCTTCAAGTCGCCCAACCTGTTCTCCGGCTTCGTCGATCCGGCGGACAACGCGAAGGCCTTCACCGCCGACGGCTGGCTGGCCACCGGCGACCTGGGCTGGCTCGACACGGAGGAGCGCCTCAACCTCAGCGGGCGCTCCAAGGACCTGATCATCCGCAGCGGCCACAACATCGACCCCAAGACCATCGAGGATGCGCTGGGCGCGCATCCCGCGGTGCAGCTGTGCGCCGCGGTCGGCGCGCCCGATGCCTACGCGGGCGAGCTGCCGGTGGCCTTCGCCACCCTGGTGCCGGGCGCGAAGGCGACCGAGGCCGAGCTGCTGGCCTTCACCGCGGAGCGCGTGGACGAGGCACCGGCCAAGCCCAAGGCGGTGGTGGTGATCGAGCAGATGCCGATGACCAATGTCGGCAAGATCTTCAAGCCCGACCTGCGCGCCCTGGCCGCGCGCCACGTGGCCGAGGCGCTGGTCGAGGAGGCCTGGGCCGACCTCGACCTGCCCGGCGCCGCGCGGCCGACGGTGCAGGCGCAGGGAGAAAAGGCGCTCACGGTGACCATCGACGCCGCCGCGACGGGGCCGGCCGTGCAGGCACTGCGGGTCCGGCTGCAGGACGCCCTCGGGCGCCTGCCGCTCAAGGTGCAGGTGGTCGTGCAGTAAGCGGCCGCCCGCCTGATCTTTTCATTCCAACGAGAGACAACCATGCCCATCCAGGACTTCACCCGCCGACGGTGCCTCGCCGCCGCGGCCTCGGCCATCGCCCTGTGCGCCGGCGCCCCCGCGCTCGCCCAGACCTACCCCGCCAAGCCAATCAAGATGGTCGTGCCCTTCGCGGCGGGCGGCGGCACCGACGTGCTGGCGCGCGTCATCGGCGAGAAGCTCGCGGCCAGCATGGGCCAGCCGGTGGTCATCGACAACAAGCCCGGCGCGGCCGGCATCATCGGCACCGACGCGGTGGCCAAGGCCGCGCCCGACGGCTACACGATCGTGCTGTCGATCTCCAACTCGCTGCTGACCAACCAATTCCTCTACGAGAAGCTGCCCTACAACCCGGAGCGCGACCTGACGATGGTCTACCAGGTGGCGATGGGCCCGCTGGTGCTGGTGGTGCATCCCAGCGTCTCCGCCAGCACCGGGCCCGAGATGCTCAAGTACGTGGCCGCCAACAAGGGCAAGATCGCCTATGGCTCCTACGGGGTGGGCGCCTACCCGCACCTGGCCGGCGCGCACATGAGCGCGACGCAGAACGCCGACATGAACCACGTCGCCTACAAGGGTGAGGCGCCGATGATCGCGGACCTGATCGGCGGCCAGATCCAGATGGCCTACGCCAGCTCGCTGCAGGCCAAGCCGCAGATCGAGGCCGGCAAGCTCAAGGCCATCGGCGTGACCGGCGAGCGCCGCCTCTCCTCGCTGCCCAACGTGCCCACGCTGGCCGAGCAGGGGCTGAAGGACGAGGCCTATCGGCTCACCGGCTGGCTGGCCGTCGCAGTGCCGGCGAAGACCCCCGAGCCCATCGTCAAGCGCCTGGCCGACGAGATCCGAAAGGCGACCCAGCAGCCCGATGTGCAGCAGAAGGTGGCAGCCATGGGCTTCGAGCTGAAGGACAGCTCGCCGGAGGCCTTCGCCGCGGCGTACAAGAAGGAACGGCCGGTGTGGGAGAAGCTGATCAAGCAGCCCGGCGCCAAACTCGAATAAGGACCACGGCATGAAGACCCGCATCACCGAGCTGCTCGGCATCCGCTACCCCATCATCCAGGGCGGCATGCAATGGGTGGGCCGCGCCGAGCTGGCGGCGGCGGTGTCCAACGCCGGCGGCCTGGGCATCCTGACGGCGCTGACCCAGCAGACGCCCGAGGCGCTGCGCGAGGAGATCGCCCGCACGCGGACGATGACGGACCGGCCCTTCGGCGTGAACCTCACGATCCTGCCGGCCGTGAAGCCGCCGCCCTATGCGCAGTACGTGCAGGCCATCCTCGACGGCGGCATCCGCATCGTCGAGACAGCCGGCAACAGCCCGCGCGACTTCATCGACCAGTTCAAGGCGCAGGGCGTGAAGATCGTGCACAAGTGCACCACGGTGCGCCATGCGCTCTCGGCCGAGCGCAACGGCGTGGACGCGGTCTCGATCGACGGCTTCGAATGCGCGGGCCATCCGGGCGAGGACGACGTGCCGGGCCTGGTGCTGCTGCCGATCGCGGCACGCGCGCTGCGCATCCCGATCATCGCCTCGGGCGGCATCGCCGACGGGCGCGGCATGGCGGCTGCGCTGGCGCTGGGCGCCGAGGGCGTGAACATGGGCACGCGCTTCTGCGTCACGCAGGAGGCGCCGATCCACTACAACATCAAGCAGGCGCTGGTCGCGGCCTCGGAGCGCGACACCAAGCTGATGTTCCGCACCCTGAAGAACACGGCGCGGGTGTTCCGCAACGCCATCTCGGAAGAAGTGGTGGCCACCGAGAACCGCCCCGGCGGCTGCCAGTTCGAGGACATCCGCCCGCTGGTGGCCGGCGTGCGCGGGCGCGCGGCGCTGGAGGCCGGCGAGGTCAACGGCGGCGTGATCTCGGCTGGGCAGTGCATCGGCCTGATCGACGACGTGCCGACCTGCGCCGAGCTGATCGAGCGCATGGTGCGCGAATGCCGCGAGCACCTGGACCGGGCGCGCGGCTACTTCGACTCGCCCTGACCCGACGCGGACTCATACCAACTCGCGTTCAATAGATTAGATATCATGTCATTCCACGAACTTCAAGGAGTCGTGGATGAAGACATTGATCGTGGGTGATAGGCCGACTGTTGAGCGCCTGGCGGAGCGGCTCAAGCGAGCCGGCAGTCATGCGGAGTACCAGCGCATCCAGTGCGTGCTCATCCGTGCGACGCTGGGCAGTTCAGCCGCGCAGATCGCCGAGTTGCTGGGCTGGTCCACAGCGACGGTGCATGTCTTGCACTCGCGCTGGTCGAAGGAGGGAGATGCCATCTTCGAGCTGCGCGGGCGTGGCGGCAGGCATCACCAACACCTCAGCCCAGAGCAAGAGCAGCAACTTCTGGCGCCATTCGTCAAGCGTGCCGAGGCGGGCGGCATGCTGACGGTGGCGGAGATCCAGCAGGCCTACCAGGAACAACTGGGCAAGCAGGTGGCCCCCTCTACGGTCTACCGACTTCTGGATCGCCACGGTTGGCGCAAGGTGGTGCCGCGCCCACGGCACCCCAGCAGCAGACGTGGCGGCGCAGGCCGCCTTTAAAAAACTGCGCCGCACGGTACGCCAAGAGGTCGAGCGCCAGGCTGAACGTGGGCGCCAAGTGCGCCTGATGTTCCAGGACGAAGGCCGATTCGGCTTGTTGGGCAGCCCTCGGCGCTGCTGGCACCTCACGGCACACGCCCGGTGGTCGGTGCGCGACTGGAGCGCAAGTACATCTACGCCTTCAGCGCCGTCAGCCCGCACGACGGCGTGCTGGACAGCCCTCGTGCTGCCCTGGGTCAGCGCCGAGACAATGTCGCTGTTCCTGAGCGAGGTCGCGCAGCGCCACGCCGCGGAATTCATCGTGATGGTCATGGATCAAGCAGGCTGGCACATCGCCGGTGATCTCGCCGTGCCGCAGAACATGCGCGTGATCTTCCTGCCCCCGTACAGCCCGGAGCTGAACCCCGCCGAGCACTTGTGGGAGTCGCTGCGCGAGGACTGCTTCGCCAACCACGTCTTCGCCAATCTGGACGCCGTCGAGAGCACCCTGACCAACGGACTCGTCGCCCTCGAATCCAATCCTACGCGAACCCATTCAATGACCGGGTTCAAATGGATAACTTCTATATCTTTGAACGCGAGTTAGTATCAGGCGTCGAACAGATAGGACTGCACGGTCGCCCCGATGCGGCGGACGATCTCCGGGCGCTTGAGCGCGACCACCGGCGGCAGTTTCAGCACGTAGCGGCACAGGGCGAAGCCCAGCACCTGGCTGGCGATCAAGCCGGCGCGCGCGGCCGCGCCGGCGCGCGAGTCGCCGCTCAGGCGCGCGATCAGGGGCGCCATCTGCGACGAGAACAGCGCCTGCATGCGCGCCGCCGCGGCCTCGTTGGTCGACGCGGTGCGCAGCAGCGCCATCAGCGTCTCGTCATCCTCCCACCGATCCAAAAAGTGCGACACCAGCGCGGCGCCCAGCGCATCGCTCGGCACGCCGGCCAAGTCCGGCAGGCGCAGGTCGAAATCGGCCGCCGCGGCAAACAGCCCTTCCTTGTTGCCGAAGTAGCGCATCACCATCGCGGGATCGATCTCGGCCGCGTTCGCCACGGCGCGGATGGTGGTGGCCTGGTAGCCCACGGCCGCGAACTGGGCACGCGCGGCCGCGAGGATGGTCGCCTTGGTCGCGTCGGAGCGCCGGGCGGGGGAGGATGGGGTCAGGTTCAGCCATGTCAACAAGTATAGGCCAACAGTTGTTGACAAACGGATCGGTCCTGGTCAGAATTGCCAACAAGCGTTGACCAACACTTGTTGACTTTACAGGAGACCCTCATGTCCGACCCGCGCATCCCCTCGTCTTCCTCCTTCGACACCGACGTGCTGATCGTCGGCGCAGGACCGGCCGGCCTCACGCTGGCGACCGCGCTCGCCGCCCGCGGCGCGAACTTCATGCTGATCGACCGGCAGGCCGAGGGTGCCAACACCTCGCGCGCCGCGGTGGTCCACGCCCACACGCTGGAGGCCCTCGAGCCGCTGCAGGTCGCGGCGCGGCTGGTCGAGCGCGGCGTGCAGGCGCAGCGCTTCACGATCCGCGACCGCGACCGCGTGCTGGTGCCGATCGGCTTCGACCAGCTGCCGACGCGCTATCCCTACACGCTGATGGTTTCGCAGGCGGTCACCGAAAGCGTGCTGCTCGAACGGCTGCGCGAGCTCGGCGGCCAGGTGCTGCGCCCGCGCGTGCTGACCGCCCTGCGCCAGGACGCCACCGGCGCCACTGCCACGCTCGACGACGGCCGGCAAGTGCGGGCGCGCTACGTGGTGGGCACCGACGGGATGCACAGCACGGTGCGCGAGCAGGCGGGCATCGGCTTTACCGGCGGCAGCTACGGCGAGTCCTTCCTGCTGGCCGACGTTCGCCTGACGGGCGGCGTGCCGCACGACGAGGTGATCCTCTACTTCTCGCCCGCGGGCATGGTTGTGGTGGCGCCCCTGCCGGGCGGTGCGCACCGCATCGTCGCGACGGTGGCGAATGCGCCGGAGCACCCCGACGCCGGTTACCTGCAGGCCCTGCTGGACGCGCGCGGCCCGGCGAGCGAGCGGGCAGTGGTCCGCGAGGTGCTGTGGGGTTCGCGCTTCAGGGTTCATCACCGGCTGGCCGATGCCTACCGCGCCGGGCGCGTGCTGCTGGCCGGCGATGCCGCCCATGTGCACAGCCCCGCCGGCGGCCAGGGCATGAACGTCGGCATCGTCGATGCGATCACCCTGGCCGATGCACTGAGCCAGGCGCTGGCCGGCAACGACGCCGCACTCGATGCCTACGGCACGATGCGGCGCCCCGTTGCGGGCCAGGTGATCGCGCTGGCCGATCGCCTCACGCGCATGGCGACGGCCCGGCCCGCTCTGCGGGCGGCGCGCAACCTTCTGCTGCGCACGCTGTCGCGACTGCCGATGGTCCGCCGGCAGCTGGCGTGGCGCCTCTCGGGCCTGGTCTACCGATAGGGCCGCAGCAGGTCAGTCGACGGCCTCTTTGAAGCCTTGGGGGCCGGTCTCGAAGACCTCTTGCATCGCCCGCGGCAGCAGCGCCCGCAGCCAGCGCGATGCCGCATCGTCATGGAAGCGCTCGTGCCAGAACTGCTCGATCAGCAGCTTCGGCAGCCGGATCGGCAGCGGATGCATGCGCACCGCCGCCACCGGGAGCATCAGCTCTGCCAGCGGCCGGGGAATGGTGGCGATCATGTCGCTGGCCGCCACGATGGTGGGCAAGGCGAGGAAGTGCGGCACGCGCGCACCGATGGAATCGAGCAGCCCCATGCGCTGCAGCGCGGCCTCGACGGCGTGGTGCCCGGTGCCCTGGGCCTGGGCCACGGCGTGGCGCTCGCGCGTGAAGTCCTGCAGCTTCATCCGCTCGCGGATGCGCGGATGTGTGGCGCTGGCGATGCACACGTACTCGCTGCGAAAGAAGGACTTGTGCAGCAGGCTCGCCCGCAGCGCGGGGCTGAAGCCGATGGCCACGTCCGCCGCACCGTCCCGCAGCGCGCTGACGACGGATTCGGTGGGCAGCTGAATGGCGCGAAAGCCCACGGCAGGCGCCTCGCGCCGGCACAGGCCGAGGATGCGCGGAAGGATGATCGCCTCGGCGATGTCCGTCATCACGATCGTGAACTCGCGGCGGCTCGACGCGGGGTCGAATTCGCCGCGGATGTCGAGCCCCTGCTCGAGCAGGGCCAGGGCCTGGCTGATGCGGCGAGCGATGGTCTCGGCCAGGGGCGTGGGCATGACGCCGCCGGGGCAGCGCACGAAGATGCGGTCGCCGAAATGCGCACGCAGATCCCGCAAGGCATGGCTGACGGTGGGCTGCGAAACACCCAGCGCCTCGGCCGCGCGCGAGACGTTGCGGCACTCCCAGATGGCCCGGAAGACACGAAGCCGGTTGAGGTCGAGTGCCTGCTTATTCATCCAACGAATAGTACAGACTAAACCATTCGCATTGCGTGGCGAGGGGTCTGGAACGAATACTTGCCGCAACGAAATCCGGAACCGAGACCATGAGACCCACTCCCCTTCAACAGCACGTCCTCCTGCAGGAAGACGCACGCGAGAGATTCACGATCCACGTCCATCAGCCGGACGCTGCGGACGCGACCCACGCCGTGGTGCTGCTCCCCGCCATCGCCGGCGTGAACGCGTACGTCGCGGGCCGCGCCGCACAGCTCGCGCGCGCCGGCTACCTGGTCGCCGTCGTCGACTACTTCAGCCGCAGCGCGTCGCAGCCGGACCTGTCCACGCCCGAGCGCATCGATGCCGCCGTGGCGGCCGTCGATGACCATCGCGTGCTGGGCGATGTCCGCCATGTGCTCGATTGGCTCGGCGAACGCGGCATCGATCGCCGGCACGCAGGCGTGCTGGGCTTCTGCATCGGCGGCAGCTACGCCGTGCTCGCGGCAAGCGAGGCGGACGGCCCCGCCTGCGCGGTCGCGTACTACGGGCAGCTGCGCCGCTCGCGCCCGAAAGCGCTGGACCCCATCGGCGTGGCGGCGCGCCTGCAGGCGCCGCTGCTGGGGCACTTCGGCGACATGGACAGGCTGATCGGCAAGGACGAGTTGGCCGACTTCTCGGCGCAGCTGCGCGAAGCCCAGCGGCACCATGAGCTCCACACCTATGCGGGCGCGCCCCACGCGTTCGACGAATGGTTCCGCCCTGCCGTCTTCCGCCCCGTCGCCGCCGCCGAGGCCTGGAGAAGAAGCCTGGTCTTCCTCGACTGGCATCTGCGCGGACGCCTGCCCGATTGACGCATTTTTTTCAACGACCCCAGGAGACACATTCATGAGCGCACAACTCAACACCGAAGACCACGCCCCGGAAACCACGTCGACCGTCGATCGCACCGAGTGGGCACGGTTCATGACCGATGACGAGTACTACCCCTTCCTCGTCAAGAAGAACCTGCGCGCGGCCATCTGGCGCTGGAACGATCTCGAGCCCCGTCTCGAGCAGGTGCTGCGCGACCCGCTGCGCCGCGCCGACCGCCGCTTCATCGCGCTGGTCAACAGCGACACCGGCGAAGCGGGCGGCGTGTTCCCGTCGATCTTTCTCGGCATCCAGATCTTCGGCCCCGGCGAGCACATCGCCGCCCACCGGCACAACTCCTACGCCCTCTATCACATCATCCAGGGCGAGGGCTATTCGGTGCTGGACGGGCAGCGCTTCGACTGGAAGCGCGGCGACACCTTCGGCTGCCCGCCGATGGCCAGCCACGAGCACATCAACACCGGCAGCGAGCCGGCCATCCAGTACGTCATCCAGGACATGCCGGCGCGCGCGATGGACCGCAACCTGATCTGGGAGGAGCCCATCGGCCGCACCTTCCACATGGTCGAGGGCAAGGCGCCGCACCAGGACTGATCGCTGCCTCGTCCCGACACCTACACACGGAGCACAAGATGCCTTCGACCCCTACTGTCGACGCAGCGACGGCGATCGACCAGGCGCCCTTCGGCCGCGCCCAGAAACGTATCGTCTTCCTCTGCGCATTGATCGCGATGCTGGACGGCTTCGACACCCAGGTCGTTGCCTTCGTGGCGCCGGTGCTGGCCGCCCAATGGGGCCTGCCGGTCTCGTCCTTCGGCCCGGTGTTCGGCGCCGGCCTGGCCGGGCTGATGCTCGGCGCGCTGGTCTTCGGCCCGGCAGCGGATCGCTTCGGGCGCCGCCGCGTGATCATGGCCACGACCGCGATCTTCGGCGCGTTCACCCTGCTGACGCCCTGGGCGGATTCGCTCACGACGCTGATGATCCTGCGGCTGCTGACGGGCCTCGGCCTGGGCGGCGCCATGCCCAACATCATTGCGCTGACCGCCGAGTACGCCCCGGCGCGTTCGCGCGCGACGCTGATCAGCCTGATGTTCTGCGGCTTCCCGCTGGGTGCCGTGCTCGGCGGCTTCCTGGCGGCGCGGATGATCCCCTCGCTCGGATGGGAATCGACCTTCTGGCTGGGCGGCGCGCTGCCTTTGCTGCTGCTGCCTGCGCTCTTCGTCTGGCTGCCGGAGTCCATCCGGCTGCTGGCCGCGCGGCGGACGCCCGACGCCACGCTGCGGGCGCTGCTGATCCCGATCCTCGGCGCGGAGCGCGCCGCGCAGGTGCATTTCAAGAGGAGCGAGGCGCAGCCCCAGAAAGGCATGAGCGTCCTGCAGCTCTTCGGTGGCCAGCGCACGGCGCAGACCCTGCTGCTGTGGGCGGTGTTCTTCATGAACCTGCTGGTGCTGTACTTCCTCGTCAACTGGTTGCCCGCTCTGCTGCGGCAGGCCGGCGTGCCGCTGGACAAGGCCATCGTGTCCACGGCGCTGCTCAATCTCGGCGGCATTGCAGGCGCCTTGATGTTCGCGCGCCTGATCGATCGGCTGGGCCCGTACCGGGTGCTCCTCGCCGCGTACGTCGCGGCAGGCCTGGCGACCTTCGCCATCGGCCGCATGACGCAGGCGGAGTTCCCCGCGCTGATGGCGATGGTCTGCGTCGCCGGCTTCTGCGTGATCGGCGCCCAGATCAGCATCAACGCGCTGGCGTCCAGCCTCTATGCCACCGAGATTCGCTCGACCGGCGTGGGCTGGGCCCTGGGCGTGGGGCGGCGGGCTCGATCGTCGGGGCCCGTGGTGGGCGGCATGCTGGTCGGCACCGGCGTGGCCCTGGAATCCCTCTTCGCCGTGGCTGCGCTCCCCGCGTGGCTGGCCGCTGTCGCGATCGCGCTGCTGGCTCGCCGGACGATGCGCCGTCGCGAAGCGGTGCCCGAAGCGGGCGCGCGCCCGGCGGCGGGAGCGCTTGAATGAGCGCCTATGTGCTGCCCCCGCCGCCCGCGACGGCCGTGCCCGTTGCAGGCAGCGACCTGCTCTTTCCGGTGCGCCGTGTCTACTGTGTCGGGCGCAACTACGCGGCGCATGCCCGCGAGATGGGCTTCTCGGATCGCGAGCCGCCCTTCTTCTTCTGCAAGCCCACGGACGCGATCGTCCCCATCCGCGAAGGGACGACGGCCGAGATCCCCTATCCCGCCTGCACCACGGACTTCCAGCACGAGATCGAGCTCGTCGTCGCCATCGGCAGGCGCGGCAGCGACATCCCGGTGGGCGAGGCGCTCGATCACGTCTTCGGCTATGCGGTCGGTCTCGACATGACCCGGCGCGACCTCCAGATCCGGATGCGCGAGCAAGGCAGGCCGTGGGAAATCGGAAAGTCCTTCGACGGCTCGGCACTGGTCGGCGAAATCCGGGCCGCCGCCGCCATCGGCCACCCCGAGCGCGCGCGCATCCGGGTCGACGTGGACGGCCAGACACGCCAGGACAGCGACATCGACCAGTTGATCTGGAACGTCGCGGAGACCATCGCGCACCTGTCCGGCTGGTTCGAGCTGCATCCGGGCGACCTCGTCTACACGGGAACGCCGGCCGGCGTGGGGCCCGTGCAAGCCGGACAGACGATGATCGGCGTGGTGGAGGGACTGGGCGAGCTTCGGGTGCACGTCGGTGCCGGGCTGCAGAACCCGACACCGAGCGCCCGGCCATGAGCACGGAACGCGGCTAAGGAAAGCCCCATAGGGAAACCGTTATCGATCGTTACGATCGGAGCTTGCCGAATCCCGGCCGCTGCGCCGTTTCCCGATGTCTTCCCCCGAGTCCGGCCCCTTGCTGGACGCCGCCAGCCCCTGCCCCGAGATCGAAGCCGCCGACGAGCCTTCCGACCCGCGTGCCCCTGGGCATCGAGGATTGGGCCACGGTGATCATCATGGGCCTCCTGGCCTGCATCACCTTCGCCAACGTGCTGGTGCGCTACTTCACCGACTCCTCCTTCGCCTGGACCGAGGAGTTCTCGGTAGTCCTGATGATCTTGCTGGCGATGGTCGCGGGCTCGGCCGCGGTGGCGCGCGACCGCCACATCCGCATCGAATACTTCGCGGAAAGCGGCTCCATGGGCCGGCGCAAACGGCTCGCGCAGTTCGGCGCGCTGATGGTGGCCGCGCTCTTCTTCCTGATCGCGGCGCTGAGCGTGCGCGTGGTGTGGGACGACTACCGCTTCGAGGAGACCTCGCCGGGCATCGGCGTGCCGCAGTGGTGGTATTCGGTCTGGCTGCCGATCGTCTGCTTCGCGATCGGGCTGCGCGCGGTGGGCCTGTTCATCCGGCGCAGCCGCGAGCGGCACGCCGAGGGCGAATGATCCCGGCGCTGCTCTTCGCCGCCTTCATCCTGATGATGCTGGTCGGCGTGCCGATCGGCGCGGCGCTGGGCCTTGCGGGTGCGGTCGCCATCGGGCTGGCCAATGCCGATGCCCAGTGGTTCGGCCTGCTGGCGGTGCCGCAGAACTTCTATGCCGGCCTGGGCAAGTACCCGCTGCTGGCAATCCCGATGTTCGTGCTGGTGGGCTCGATCTTCGACCGCTCGGGCGTGGCGCTGCGCCTGGTCAACTTCGCCGTGGCGATCGTCGGACGCGGGCCCGGCATGCTGCCGCTGGTGGCGATCGTGGTGGCGATGTTCCTCGGCGGCATCTCGGGCTCGGGCCCGGCCAATGCGGCGGCGGTGGGCGCGGTGATGATCGGTGCGATGTCGCGCGCCGGCTATCCGGCCGCCTACTCGGCCAGCGTGGTCGGCGCTGCGGCCGCCACCGACATCCTGATCCCGCCCTCGGTGGCCTTCATCGTCTACTCGGTGCTGGTGCCCGGCGCCTCGGTGCCGGCGCTGTTCGCGGCCGGCATGGTGCCGGGCGTGCTGGCCGGCCTGGCGCTGATCGTGCCGGCCGTGTGGATGGCGCGCAAGCACCGCATGGGCGCGCTCGAGGCCTCGCTGCCGCGCCCGCCCTTCTGGAAGAGTTTCCGCGAGGCGATCTGGGGCCTGGCGGCGCCGGTGCTCATTCTCGGCGGCATGCGCGCCGGCTGGTTCACGCCCACCGAGGCGGCGGTGGTCGCAGTGTTCTACGGGCTCTTCGTCGGCATGGCGGTGCATCGCACGATCCGCGTGCGCGACCTGTTCGTGATCCTGCGCGAGTCGGGCGAGCTCTCGGCGGTGATCCTGCTGGTGGTTTCGCTGGCGGGCATCTTTGCCTATTCGCTGTCGACGCTGGGCGTGATCGATCCGGTGACGCGCGCGATCGTGAACTCGGGGCTGGGCGAGTACGGCGTGCTGTCGCTGCTGATCCTGCTGCTGATCACGGTGGGCATGTTCCTCGACGGCGTGTCGATCTTCCTGATCTTCGTGCCGCTCTTGTGGCCGATCGTTCAGCATTACCAGTGGGACCCGGTATGGTTCGGCGTGATCCTCACGCTCAAGGTGGCGCTGGGCCAGTTCACGCCGCCGCTGGCGGTGAACCTGATGGTGTCCTGCCGCATTGCCGGCGTGCGCATGGAAGAGACCGTGCGCTGGGTGGGCTGGATGCTGTTTGCGATGTTCCTCGTGATGGTGGCCGTGATCGCGTGGCCGCAGCTCGCGCTGTGGCTGCCGCATACGCTGGGCTATTGATTTTTTCGCTTCGTTCCAAAGGAGACAGACCCATGAAATTCCGTCGTTCCCTGCTCGGCCTGCTGGCCCTCGCCGCCACGCTGGGCAGCTTCTCGGTCTCCGCGCCGGCGCAAGGCTACAAGGCCGAGTACAAGATGTCGCTGGTGCTGGGCCCGGCCACGCCCTGGGGCCAGGCCGGCAAGATCTGGGCCGACCTGGTGAAGGAGCGCACGCAGGGCCGAATCAACATCAAGCTCTACCCCGGCGTCTCGCTGATCCAGGGCGACCAGACGCGCGAGTTCAGCGCGCTGCGCCAGGGCGTGATCGACATGGCGGTGGGCTCGACCATCAACTGGTCGCCGCAGGTCAAGCAGCTCAACCTGTTCTCGCTGCCCTTCCTCATGCCCGACTACGCGGCCGTCGATGCGCTGACGCAGGGCGAGGTGGGCAAGGACATATTCAACACGCTGGACAAGGCCGGCGTGGTGCCGCTGGCCTGGGGCGAGAACGGCTACCGCGAGATCACCAACTCCAAGCGCGCGATCAAGTCGCCTGAAGACCTGAAGGGCATGAAGATCCGCGTGGTGGGCTCGCCCATCTTCTCCGACATGTTCAGCACGCTGGGCGCCAACCCGACGCAGATGAGCTGGGCCGATGCGCAGCCCGCGCTGGCGAGCGGCGCGGTGGACGGGCAGGAGAACCCGCTGTTCCTCTTCACTGTGCTCAAGATGCACACGGTGGGGCAGAAGTTCGTAACGACCTGGGGCTACATGGCGGACCCGCTGGTGTTCGTGGTCAACAAGGACATCTGGGCGTCGTGGACCCCGGCCGACCAGGCGATCGTGCGGCAGGCCGCGATCGACGCCGGCAAGCAGGAGATCGAGCTGGCGCGCAAGGGACTGGTGGAGGCCGACAAGCCGGTGCTGAAGGACATCGCGGGAATGGGCGTGACGGTCACGCAGCTCACGCCGGAAGAGCGCGAGGCCTTCGTGAAGGCGACGCGGCCTGTGTATGCGAAGTGGAAGCCACAGATCGGTGCGGAACTGGTGACGAAGGCTGAGCAGGCGATTGCTGCTCGGAAGAAGTAACGAGCGTTCTACCGCTGGGGGTCCCCACCCGGAAAGCAAAAAGCCCCGCACTGCGGGGCTTTCTGTTGAAGAACACAAGACTCAGTGCTGCAGGATCTTGTTGAGAAAGTCCCGGGTCCGCGCCTGCCGGTTCTCCGGGTGCGCGAAGAACTCGTCCTTCGAGCAGTCTTCGAGGATGCGCCCACCCACATCGATGAAGATCACCCGGCTCGCCACCTTGCGCGCGAAGCCCATCTCGTGCGTGACCACCATCATGGTCATGCCTTCCTTGGCCAGCGCCACCATCACGTCCAGCACCTCGCCCACCATTTCCGGGTCCAGCGCAGATGTGGGCTCGTCGAACAGCATCACGATCGGGTCCATGCTCAGCGCGCGAGCGATCGCCACGCGCTGCTGCTGACCGCCCGAGAGCTGGCCCGGGAACTTGTCCTTGTGCGCCATCAGGCCCACGCGGTCGAGCATCTTCAGACCGCGCACCTTGGCTTCGTCCTGCGAGCGGCCCAGCACCTTGATCTGCGCGATGGTGAGGTTCTCCGTCACCGACAGGTGCGGGAACAGCTCGAAGTGCTGGAACACCATGCCCACCCTGGAGCGCAGCTTCGGCAGGTTGGTCTTGGGGTCGTGCAGCGGCGTGCCGTTGACCGTGATCTCGCCCTTCTGGAAGGGCTCGAGCGCGTTCACCGTCTTGATCAGCGTGGACTTGCCCGAGCCCGAGGGCCCGCATACCACCACCACATCGCCCTTGGCGATGCTGACCGAGCAGTCGTTGAGCACCTGCACCGGGCCGTACCACTTGGAGACGTTCTTGATTTCGATCATTTTGTCGGCCATGACTTTGCCTTTCGATGTTCAGCGGATGATGGCGATCTTCTTGTGAAGACGCTTGACCATGTAGGAGAGCGCGTAGCAGATGATGAAGTACAGCACCGCCGCCAGCAGGTAGGACTCGATGGGCCGGCCGAAATTCTTGCCGGCCGTCTCGAAGCCCTTCAACAGGTCGTAGGCGCCGATGGCATACACCAGCGAGGTGTCCTGGAACAGGATGATGGTCTGCGTCAGCAGCACCGGCAGCATGTTGCGGAAGGCCTGCGGCAGGATCACCAGCGTCATGTTCTGCTTGTAGGTCATGCCCACCGCCTGCGCGGCGTGGACCTGGCCGCGCGGGATCGACTGGATGCCCGCGCGCATGATCTCGCTGAAGTAGGCCGCCTCGAAAGCCACGAAGGTGATGATGGCCGAGATCTCGGCGCCGATCGGCCGGCCGATGAGGAAGGGCACCAGCAGGAAGAACCACAGGATCACCATCACCAGCGGAATGCTGCGCATGCCGTTGACGTAGATCGCCGCGGGCGTGTCCAGCCACTTCTTGCCCGACAGCCGCATCAGCGCCAGCAGCGTGCCGAAGAGAATGCCGCCCAGCGTCGCGACGACCGTGAGGAAGAGACTGAAATACAGGCCCTTCAACAGGAAGCCGGTGATGACGTTCCAGTTGTAGAAGGAGAAGTCGAGGTTCGTCAGCATGTCAGTGCCCTCCCCCGCCGGCCTGGGCAATGAAGCCCGGCACCCGCGTCCGCTTCTCGATCGAGGCCATGATGCGGTTGATCGCGAAGGCCGAGATGATGTAGAGCACCGTCACGGCCAGGTACATCTCCATCGGCCGGGCGGTCTCTTCGCCGGCCTGCATCGCGAACTGCGTCATCTCGGCGATCGACACCGCGAAGGCCACCGACGAGTTCTTGAAGATGTTCATCGACTCGCTGGTCAGCGGCGGAATGATGATGCGATAGGCCATCGGCAGCAGCACGTAGCGGTAGTACTGCGGCGTGGTGAAGCCCACCGCCATGCCGGCGTAGCGCTGCCCGCGCGGCAGGGCCTGGATGCCGGAGCGCAACTGCTCCGCGATCCGCGACGAGGTGAAGAAGCCCAGCGCCAGCACCACCAGCACGAAGGGCGGCACGTCGCGCATGACCGGGAACAGCGCCGGCACCACGTGGTACCAGAGGAAGATCTGCACCAGCAGCGGAATGTTGCGGAACAGCTCGACCCAGGCATTGCCCAAGCGCACCCAGCCCGGGCTGTTGGGCAGCGTGCGGATCACGCCGACGATGGAGCCGAGGAGCAGCGCCACCACCAAGGCCGAGAGGGCGACGGACACCGTCCAGCCCCATGCGGAGAGCAGCCATTGCCAATATGTCGGGTCCTTGCCCCCCGGGTCCTGCAGGAAGACCTGCCAATCCCAACTTCCCATCGGGACCTCCTCAGTCGTTGTTGCTTGAAGAAAAAGAGAAACCTGAAAACAAACGCCCGCCGCAAAGGGCGGGCGTTTCGACTCAGCCCACGAGCATCACTTCTTGGCGTAGTCTTCCATCGGCTTGTCGTTGGGGGCCGCCCACGCGGCCTTGGTGGCTTCAGACAGCGGCAGGCCGACCTTGGTGTTGGTCGGCGGGATCGGCTGGTTGAACCACTTGTCGTAGAGCTTGGCCAGCGAGCCGTCCTTGATCTGGTTCTTGATGCTGTCGTCGACCGCCTTCTTGAAAGCTGGGTCGTCCTTGCGCATCATGCAGGCGATCGGCTCGACCGACAGGGGCTCGCCGACGACCTTGAAGCCGGCCGGGTTCTTGGACTTGGAGATGTTGCCGGCCAGGATCTGGCCATCCATCACGAAGGCATCGGCACGGCCCGATTCGAGCAGCAGGAAGCTGTCGGCGTGGTCCTTGCCCATGACTTCCTTGAAGTCGATGCCCTGGGCGCGCTCGTTCTTGCGCAGGGTCTGCACGGAGGTCGTGCCGGTGGTGGTGGCCACGCTCTTGCCGTTGAGGTCCGCGACCTTGGTGATGCCGGAGTCGGCCTTGACGGCGATGCGCACTTCCTCGACGTAGGTGGTGATCGCGAAGGCCACGTCCTTCTGGCGGGTGGCGTTGTTGGTGGTCGAGCCGCATTCGAGGTCGACGGTGCCGTTCTGCACCAGGGGAATGCGGTTCTGCGAGGTCACCAGCTGTTCCTTCACTTCCAGCTTGGGCAGGCCCAGCTGCTTTTGCACGTCGCTCAGGATCTTGCGGGCCATCTCGGTGTGGAAGCCGACGTACTTGCCGTCGCCGATGGTGTAGGCCAGCGCGCCGGACGAGTCGCGTACCCCCATCGTGACGCTGCCGCTGGCCTTGATCTTGGCCAGGGTGTCAGTGGCTTGGGCCATTGCGCCTCCCGCGGCGAGCGCCATCACGGCCAGCGCCAATACTTGCTTCTTCATAAGGAAAACTCCTGTGACTGAGAGATACACAAATTCTAGACACCCGCATTCTGCGGCATACCCGGGCCAACCCGGTGCGCCGCGCACCGCCTGCGATCACGCGGAGTGTGCAGCAGTTCCGAGGCGGTGCACCGTGTTGCAAAGCGCTTCATGGGATTAGCTATAGCAGCCTTTGTGCCCGAAAAAAAGCACGCGCCTGGCGCGTGCTCTCCGAAGCCTGGGACAGCAGAAAACGTGCGGCCCGACTGTAGGGGTGCCCCCTACCCAAGGCAAATGCCCTTTGCGGCGGTCGGCATGCCGGGGCGTCATAGATTTGTGCAGCGCACAAAGAAAGGGGTCTTGCTCAAGCAGCGGGTTGGGTGCCGACGAGGTAGGCCCACAGCGCGTCGGCCGTGCCCTTGTTGCTGCGCACCGTGGCGCCCTCCCCCTTGGCGGTACGCGAGCCGGGCTTGCCCGGCGCCGCGGCGGCCGGCCGCTCGCGGTAGGCGCGGATCTCCATGGTGGCCTCGAGCTTCTCGATCTCGGGCGGCAGCGCGCTCACCAGCGTGCGCGCCCGCACCTCCTTGCGCACCGCGCTCTGCGGCAGGAAGGCGATGCCGTGCCCTTCGAGCGCCATCACCTTGAGACCCTCGGCCATGTCGGTCTCGTAGACGCGGTCGAGATGGATGGCGGTGTGCGATTCCTTCAGCAGCTGGTCGACCACCCGGCCCAGGTAGGCCCCGGGGGCATAGCCCAGGTAGGGCAGCGGCTGGCCGGGGCGGCCCGGCAGCCGATAGCGCGGCGCACCCTCGGCATCGGGCTTGACCCAGGGCGCGACCACTTCCTCGCCGAGGCTCACCATCTCGTAGCGGGTGGCGTCCAGCGGCAGCGGCTGCGAGGGGTGGTGGTAGGCGATCAGCAGGTCGCAGCTGCCTTCCACCAGGCGCAGCACGGCATCGTGCACGTTGAGGGCGATGAGCCGGCTCTTCAGCGGCCCGAACTGCTCGCGCAGGCTGGTGACCCAGGCCGGGAAGAAGGTAAAGGCGAGGGTGTGCGGCACGGCCACCTCGATCACGTCCTGCGCCGCGGCCGAATGGCCGCGCAGCATGGCGCGCGTGCTCTGCAGGGCTTGCAGCATCTCGATGGCCTGGCCGTAGAGCGTCTGGCCGGCGGGCGTGAGGCGGGTGGGGTAGGAGCTGCGGTCGACCAGGTCGGTGCCGGCCCAGCCTTCGAGCGCCTGGATGCGGCGCGAGAAGGCCGGCTGGGTCACGTGGCGCAGCTGGGCCGAGCGGCTGAAGCTGCGTGTCTCTGCAAGGCTGACGAAGTCCTCAAGCCACTTGGTTTCCATGGGCGACGATTATGTCTGCGCCATGACGTGGCCATTTCTAGATGGGCGACACCACGCCGCGCCCCGCGAAGTGCCCTTCTGCGTTGGCCATGAAGCGGTCCACCGAGGCCTGCGTGGCCTCGGGCGACCAGCCGGCCACGTGCGGCGTGAGCAGCACGTTGTCGAGCCCGATCAGCGGCTCGGGGCGCTTGGGCTCGCTCTCGTAGACGTCGAGCCCGGCGCCGGCGATGCGGCCCTCGCGCAGCGCGGCCGCGAGCGCTTCGGTGTCGACCACGCTGCCGCGCGAGATGTTGACCACGTAGCCCCGCGGCCCGAGCGCGTCGAGGATGCCGGCATCGACCAGGTGCCGCGTGCCGGGACCGCCCGGCGTGGCGACCATCAGCACGTCGGCCCAGGCGGCCAGCGCCTGCAGGCTGTCGAAGTAGCGGTGCGCGGCGCCCTCGCGCGGCTTGCGGTTGTGGTAGCCGACTTCCATGTCGAAGCCGGCGGCGCGCTTCGCGATCTTCTGGCCGATGGTGCCCAGGCCCAGGATGCCCAGGCGCTTGCCCGAGACGTTGGGCGGCTGCGGGATCGCCTCGCGCCACACGCCCTCCCGGCACTGCCGGTCGAGCGTGCGGATGCCGCGCACGATGCCGATCAGCAGGCCGAAGGCATGGTCGGCCACGCAGTCGTCGTTGGTGCCGGCGCCGTTGGCGAGCGCGATGCCGCGCGAGCGCGCCGCCGAGAGTGGCAGGCCTTCGTAGCCCGCGCCCATCGCGCAGATCAGCTCGACCTTCGGCATCGCGGCCAGCTCCTCGGGCGTGAGTCCGATCACGCCGATCGTCAGCACCGCGCGGAAGCGGGCGCCCTGCGCCGCGATGGCGGCCGCGCGTTCGGCCGCGGTGGGCGCGTAGCGCATGTCGTAGACGGCGGCAATCTGGGCCTGGTGCGCGCTCGACAGGCTGTTGAGCACCAGGAGGGGAATCTTGTCGGGCATCGTCCGATCTCCGGAAAAAGCGGTGGGAATCAAAGAACGGGCTCGGCAGCCTCGATCTGCTGCAGGGCCCACATCTGGGCATAGCGCGCCTCCCTGGCGAGCAGCTGCGCATGGGTGCCACGCTCGACGATCACGCCGCCCTCGAGCACCAGGATCTCGTGCGCGTCGACCACGGTCGAGAGCCGGTGCGCGATCACCAGGGTGGTCTTGTTCTGCGCCGCGCTCTTGAGCTCGGACTGGATCGCGCGCTCGTTGGCCGAGTCCAGCGCCGAAGTGGCCTCGTCGAAGATCAGGATCGGCGGGTTCTTCAGCAGCGTGCGCGCGATCGCCACCCGCTGCTTCTCGCCGCCCGAGAGCTTGAGGCCGCGCTCGCCGACGGCCGTCTCGTAGCCCTTGGGCGTGGCGGCGATGAAGTCGTGGATGCGCGCCGCCCGCGCCGCCTGCTCGACTTCGGCACGGCTCGCGCCCGGGCGGCCATAGGCGATGTTGTATTCGATGGTGTCGTTGAAGAGCACCGTGTCCTGCGGCACGATACCGATGGCCTGGCGCACGCTGGCCTGCGTCACCTCGCGGATGTCCTCGCCGCCGATGAGGATGCGGCCCTGCTGGACGTCGTAGAAGCGGTACAGGAGCCGCGCCAGGGTTGACTTACCCGAGCCGGAAGGCCCGACCACCGCCACCGTCTTGCCCGCGGGGATCTCGAAGCTCACGTGCTTCAGAATCGGCCGCGCGGCCTCGTAGGCAAAGCTCACATCCTCGAAACGCACGCTGGCATCGCGCCCAGCCAGCGGCAGCGCGCCCGGCGCGTCGCGCACCTCGCGCTCCTTCTCCATCAGCACGAACATCTTGTCCAGGTCCGTGAGGCTCTGCTTGATCTCGCGGTAGATCACGCCCAGGAAGTTGAGCGGGATGTACAGCTGGATCATGAAGGCGTTGACCATCACCAGGTCGCCCAGCGTCATGCGGCCCTCGACCACGCCCGAGGTGGCGCGCCACAGCATCAGCACCAGGCTCACCGCAATCAGCATCTGCTGGCCGGTGTTCAGCAGGCTCAGCGTGTTCTGGCTCTTGATGGCGGCGCGGCGGTAGCGGTCCAGGCTGGCGTCGTAGCGCCCGGCCTCGAACTCCTCGTTGTTGAAATACTTGACCGTCTCGTAGTTCAGCAACGAGTCGATGGCGCGGCTCTGCGCCACCGAGTCGAGCTCGTTCATGGTCTTGCGAAACTGCGTGCGCCACTCGGTCACGGTGACGGTGAAGAGGATGTAGAGCACCAGCGCGCATCCGGTGATCCAGACGAAGAGCGCATCGAACTTGACGCCCAGGATGGTGAGCACCAGCGCGAGCTCGATGATGGTCGGCACGATGCTGTAGAGCGACATCGAAATCAGCGAATGCACGCCGCGCGTGCCGCGCTCGATGTCGCGCGTCATGCCGCCGGTCTGCCGCTCCAGGTGGAAGCGCAGCGACAGCGCATGCAGGTGGCGGAACACCTCCAGCGAGATGCTGCGCGCCGCCCCCTCGGTCGCCTTGGCAAACACCAGCTCGCGCAGCTCGCCGAACAGCGAGGTCGAGAAGCGCAGCAGCCCGTAGGCCACCAGCAGCGCGATCGGCACCACCAGCAGCGCCTGCGCCATGTCGGGCCTGGGCGTCATGGTGTCGACCAGGTTCTTCAGCAGCACCGGCACGCCGACGTTGGCGACCTTGGCGCCCACCATGAAGAGCAGTGCGGCCAGCACGCGCCACTTGTATCGCCAGAGGTACGGGAAGAGCCGGCGCAGGGTCGCCCAGTCGGAGCGATCGGCGCGCGCGGGCTCGCTGGACGAGGCGTGGTGGGCAGAGGAAAGGGTTTCGCCGCTACGGCGCATGAGGAGACAATCGTGGCTGTTGCTTTTCCCGGATTGTGCCCATGTCTGCCTCCTCGAACGTCACTGCCCCCCTCAAGAGCCTGCCCGCCGACATGGAACTCGTGCTCAAGGTGATCCCGCTGCCGGCCGACGTCAACGCCAACGGCGACATCTTCGGCGGCTGGGTGATGGCCCAGTGCGACCTCGCCGGCTCCGTCATCCCGGCGCGCTACGCCAAGGGCCGCATGGCCACGGTCGCCGTCAACGAGTTCGTCTTCAAGCAGCCGGTGCGGCTGGGCGACATCCTGTCCTTCTATTCGAAACTGGTGCGGATCGGCCGGACCTCGGTGACGGTCACGGTGGAGGTCTTCGCGGAGCGCCACCAGGCGCAGGGCGAGTACATCAAGGTGACGCAGGCCACCTTCACCTATGTGGCGATCGACGACAACGGGAGGCCGCGGGCGATCGTCAAGGAGTGATTGCGCGGCGCGTGATCGCGACCAAGTATCAGAGCTTCGAGAAATCCGGCTTCCGCTTCTCCATGAACGCCGTGAAGGCCTCCCGCGCCGCCGGCTCGCGCAGCATGCGGCCGAAGCTCTGGCCTTCCTCGCCCATGCGCTCCAGCAGAGCCGGCTGCTGCGCCATCTTCATCAGCCGCTTGATCTCGATCAGCGCCGACAGGGGCTTGGCCGCCAGCTTGCGCGCCTGGGCCTGGGCGATGGAATTGGCCTCGGTGGGCGGGACCACGCGGTTGACCAGGCCGACTTCGAGCGCCGCCTCGGCCATGAAGGGCTCGCCCAGCAGCAGCGCCTCGGCTGCGCGGTGGTAGCCGAACATCTGCGGCACCAGCAGGCTGGACGCCGCCTCGGGGCACAGGCCCAGGTTGACGAAGGGCATCGAGAAGGCCGCGTTGTCGCCCGCATAGACCAGGTCGCAATGGAACAGCATCGTGGTGCCGATGCCCACCGCCGGGCCGCACACGGCCGCCACGACCGGCTTCGGAAAGGTCGCGATGCCCTGCAGGAAGCGGAACACCGGCGACTCCGGCGTCGAGGGCGGCGCGTTGAGGAAGTCGCCGATGTCGTTGCCGGCGCTGAAGATGGTGGCATCGCCCTGGATCAGCACGGCGTGCACCGTGCCGTCTTCGGCGGCCTTCGCCAGCGCGTCGGCCAGCTCGGCATACATCGCGCGGGTGATGGAGTTCTTCTTGTCGAGCCGGTTGAAGGTCAGGGTCATCACGCCGGCTTCGGTGTGGACGAGGATGTCGCTCATGGAAGGTCCTTGCTGCAAAGAAGTGGAAGAAGTGGAAGAAGTGTCGGGCCTCGCGGCCGTCACTCCTTGAAGTAGACGATCTGGTTCGAGGTCGCCAGCAGCGCACCGGCCTCGCTCCACAGCTGCGCGGCTTGGTCGAAGTAGCCGTTGCGGAACTGCTGGCCGGTGGCGCGGCCCAGCAGGTAGCCGTCGCTCACCTCGGCGAGCTGCGCGGCGTCGACATGGAAGTAGGTGGTGATCGACACCGTGCCGATCGGCACCGGCTTGGCGCGGCGCAGCCACACGCGCGGATAGAAGCAGTCGCACAGCGCCGCCAGCGCCGCGAAATCGAGCGGGCGCGCCGGCGCGTCGCGCAGCCACATGCGGGTCTCGCTGTGGTCGCCGCTGCCGTCCCAGCGCGTCGGGATCGTGCCGCTGATCGGGCGCATCTCGTAGCGGTCCAGCCACGCCACCTTGCCCGGGCCGATGCTTAGACGCTCGACCTCGATGGGCGGCGGCACCTCGGGCATCGGCAGGTCGCTGGCGCCCCAGGTGTCGCGCCGCAGGGCCGTGACCGCGGTGCCCGTGCTCACCACTTGCGGCCTGCCCTCGGCATCGGCCTGCGACATCTGGATCGTCCAGTGCTGGGTCGAGCGGTTGGTGCGCACCGGCACGGCCAGGAGCTCGAAGGGGCCGGCCTCCAGTGCCACGGCGTAGTTCACCGTCAACGCCACCGGTGCGCCGAGCAGTTCGGGATGCTTGAGCAACGACTGCAGCATCACGGCCGCGGTCGTGCCGCCGAAGGGCCCGACCATGTTCCAGTAGTCGGCGCTGGTGGCGCCGGTGAACAGGCCGGCGCGAAGGTCGCTGTGCGCGAGCGCCAGGGCGTGGTCCAGGGGATGTGTGCTCATCATCGCAGTGTGCTCCGTCGCTGCGGCTCAGGCAGTCGTGTGCGTGACGCCCGCTGCCGGCGACGCGGTCAGCGCCGCGAGCCGGTGCAGGCTGTCGGCCAGGCGCGGCCACAGGTTGAGGCTGAACTGCTCGCGGAAGAAGCCGAAATGCCCGATGCGCCGGGCCTGCACATCGGCCGGCGCGATGCGCTGCACTGCCTTCGGCGCACTCGCGTAGAAGCTCAGAAGGCTCTCGGTGCCTTCCAGCGTCATCAGCTCGTCGTCGGTGATCGACAGCGCCAGCACCGGGAAACGCACGCGCCCGTAGCTGCGCGCGGCCGCCTCGCCCTCGGCGCCCACGCTGTAGCGCGGGTCCAGGCACCAGCGCCGCCACTGCAGGATCACGCCGCGCGGCAGGTCGCCCACCTTGCGCAGCTTGCGGCCCGGGAAGTAGCCCCACAGGCGCGTGGCCAGCGGCACCAGCACGAACCAGAAGTACAGGACGGTGCGCTTGAGCCGCGGCGCGTTCTCGCGCCAGTAGCCGCTGCCCGCCGCGATGCTGACCAGGCCGTCGACCTGCTGCGGCCGCTGCAGGAAGCCCGGCAGCTGCGCGCCCAGGCTGTGGCCCAAGAGGTAGAGCGGGCGGTCGGGCCGCGCGGCCTTGGCGGCATCGATCACGGCCTCGTAGTCGCGCGCCCAGTCGAACAGGTCGGCCTCGAAGCCGCGCAGCGAGGCGGTGGCGCCGCCCGGCCGCGAGTCGCCCGAGCCACGATAGTCGAAGGTCCAGACGTCGACGCCCTCCTGCGCCAGCCAGCGCGCGAAGGGCTCGTAGAAGGCCTGGCGCACGCCCATCGCGCCGCCGATCACCACACTCGCGCGCTGCGGGCCGACGGCTTCGTAGCGGCGCAGCGCGAGCGGGGTGCCGTCCTCCAGGGTCAGGGTCTTCTGTTGCATGCCGTTGTCTCCTTGTCTTGCGTGGCGGCCTGCGTGGC
Source organism: Variovorax sp. WS11 (assembly GCF_010499245.1). Taxonomy (GTDB): domain Bacteria; phylum Pseudomonadota; class Gammaproteobacteria; order Burkholderiales; family Burkholderiaceae_C; genus Variovorax. The sequence goes on along the minus strand of NZ_JAAGOW010000001.1, from coordinate 3,508,347 downwards.
GCGTGCGATCAGACCCGTTCGAAGATGCCGGCAGCGCCCTGGCCCATGCCCACGCACATGGTGACCATGCCGTACTTGAGCTTCTTGCGTTGCAGCGCGTGCACCACGGTGGCCGAGCGGATGGCGCCGGTCGCGCCGAGCGGGTGGCCCAGCGCGATCGCGCCGCCCATCGGGTTGACCTTGGCCGGATCCAGGCCCAGGGTGTTGATCACCGCCAACGATTGCGCGGCGAAGGCTTCGTTGAGCTCGAACCAGTCGATCGCGTCCTGCGTGAGCCCGGCGTAGCGCAGCGCCGCCGGAATCGCCTCGATCGGGCCGATGCCCATGATGTGCGGCGGCACGCCCTTGCTCGCGAAGCTCACGAAGCGCGCCAGGGGCTTGAGGTCGAACTGCTTGCAGGCCTTCTCGCTCGCCAGGATCAGCGCGCCGGCGCCGTCGGAGGTCTGCGAGCTGTTGCCGGCGGTGACGGTGCCGCGGGCGGCGAACACGGTGCGCAGCTTGGCGAGGCCTTCGAGGCTGGTGTCGGGGCGTGCGCCTTCGTCGAGCGACACGGTGCGGGTCTTGGCGATGGCCTCGCCGCTGTCCAGCTCGGGCGTGCGATCGGTCACCTCGATCGGCGCGATCTCGTCGGCGAACTCGCCGGCCTGCTGCGCGGCCAGCGCACGCTGGTGCGACTGCAGCGCGAAGGCGTCCTGCGCCTCGCGGCTGACCTTCCACTGCTGCGCCACCTTCTCGGCGGTGAGGCCCATGCCGTAGGCGATGCCGACGTCGCCGTCGCGCTCGAAGATCGAGGGCGACAGCGATGGCGAGTTGCCCATCATCGGCACCATGCTCATGCTCTCGACGCCGGCGGCGATCATCACCTCGGCCTCGCCGACGCGGATGCGGTCGGCCGCCATCTGCACGGCCGAGAGCCCCGAGGCGCAGAAGCGGTTGACGGTGATGCCGCCGATGCTGGTGGGCAGGCCCGCGAGCACGGCGCCGATGCGGGCGACGTTGAGGCCTTGCTGCGCTTCGGGGATGGCGCAACCGCAGACGATGTCCTCGATGGCCTTCGGATCGAGGCCCGGCACGGCGGCCAGCGCGGCCTTGAGCGTGGCCGCGAGCAGGTCGTCGGGGCGGGTGTTGCGGAAGAAGCCGCGGTGCGAGCGGCCGATGGGGGTGCGGGTGGCGGAGACGATGTAGGCGTCTTGGAGTTGCTTGCTCATCGGAGTTCTTTCAGTTGCGCAGCGGCTTGCCGGTGGAGAGCATCCCCATGACCCGCTCCTGCGTCCTGGGATGAAGAATCAGCGAGCAGAAGGCCTTGCGCTCCAGCGCCATCAGGTACTCCTCGCTCACCAGGCTGCCGGCATCGACATCGCCGCCGGTGACCACGTTCGCGATCAGCCCGGCGATGTGGAAGTCGTGCGCGCTGATGAAGCCGCCGTCGCGCATGTTGACCAGCTGTCCCTTGATCGTGGCGGCACCGCTGCGCCCGGCGACCTTGAACAGCCGCCGCATCGGGGCTCGCCAGCCGGCGTCCGCCATCGCCTTGGCCTGCTGCAGCGCGACGTAGAGCAGCTCGTCCTTGTTGGGCACGATCACGTCGCTGTCCAGCAGGTAGCCCAGTTTCTTCGATTCCAGCGCGCTGGTGCCGACCTTGGCCATGGCCGCGGCGGTGAAGCCCTCGGTCAGGAAGGGCAGCAGGTCGCTGCCGGTCGAGGCCGCCGCGTTCTCGGCCGCGCGGCGCGCGATGTAGGTCAGGCCGCCGGCACCCGGCACCAGGCCCACGCCGACCTCGACCAGGCCGATGTAGCTTTCCATCGCCGCGACGCGCTTCGCCGAATAGACGGCCAGCTCGCAACCGCCGCCCAGCGCCATGCCGCGCACGGCCGACACCACCGGCACGCCGGCGTAGCGGATCTTGAGCATCACCTTCTGCAGCTCTTCCTCCGCCCCCTCGACCGCACCGATGCCGGCGACCACGAAGGCCGGCAGCATGGCCTGCAGGTCGGCGCCGACCGAGAACATCTCGTCGGGCGACCAGATCACCATCGCTTTGTATTCGCGCTCGGCCAGCTCGACGCCGGCCGCCAGCGCGTCGGCCACGTCGGGACTGATGGCGTGCATCTTCGAATGGATGCTGGCGATCAGCACCTCGCCGTCCAGCGTCCACAGGCGCACGTCGCCCTCGTCCTGGATCGTGGTGCCGGCCAGGTTCGCGTCGGCCGCGTTGCTGCCCAGCACACTCTCGGGAAAGAGCTGGCGCTCATGTACCGGCAGGCGGCGCTGCGGGACGAAGCTGCTCTGCGACGCACTCCACGAGCCCTCGGGCGTGTGCACGCCGCCGGCCTCGGCCACCGGGCCTTCGAAGACCCACTTCGGCAGCGGCGCCTTCGACAGCGCCTCGCCGGCGTCGATGTCTTCCTGGATCCACTTCGCGACCTGCGCCCAGCCTGCTTCCTGCCAGAGCTCGAAGGGGCCCTGCTTCATGCCGAAGCCCCAGCGCATCGCGAAGTCCACGTCGCGGGCGCTCTCGGCAATGGTCGCCAGATGCACGGCCGCGTAGTGGAAGCTGTCGCGCAGGATGGCCCAGAGGAAGCGGCCCTGCGCGCCCTCGCTCTCGCGCAGCAGCTTCAGTCGCTGGGCCGCCGGCTTCTTGAGCATGCGGCCGTAGACCTCGTCGGCCTTCTCGCCTGAGGGCACGTAATCCCCCTTGGCCAAGTCGAAGCGCAGGATGTCGCGACCGGCCTTCTTGAAGAAACCGGCCTTGGTCTTCTGCCCCAGGTTGCCCAACTCCAGCAGCTTGGCGAGCACGGGCGGCGTCGCGAATTTGGCGTAGAAGGGGTCGGTCTCGGTGCTCAGGTTGTCCTGCAGCGTCTTCACCACGTGGGCCAGGGTGTCCAGCCCCACCACGTCGGCGGTACGGAAGGTGCCCGAGCTCGCGCGGCCCAGCTTCTTGCCGGTGAGGTCGTCCACCACGTCGGGCGTGAGGCCGAACTTCTCCACTTCCGTCAGGGTCGCCAGCATGCCGGCAATGCCGACGCGGTTGGCGATGAAGTTGGGCGTGTCGTGTGCGCGCACCACGCCCTTGCCGAGCGTGCTGGTGACGAAGGCCTCGAGCTGGTCCAGCACCTGCGGCTCGGTGGTCGGCGTATTGATCAGCTCGACCAGGAACATGTAGCGCGGCGGGTTGAAGAAGTGAATGCCGCAGAAGCGCGGCTTGAGCGCCTCGGGCAGCGCCTCGCTCAGCTTGGTGATCGACAGGCCCGAGGTGTTCGAGGCCAGGATCGCGTGCTTGGCCACATGGGCCGCGATCTTCTTGTAGAGATCGAGCTTCCAGTCCATGCGCTCGGCAATGGCTTCGATCACCAGGTCGCATTCGCCGAGCTTCGCGAGGTCGTCCTCGTAGTTGGCCTGCTCGATCAGCTCGGCGTCGGCCACGTCGCCCAAGGGCGCGGGCTTGAGCTTCTTGAGGTTGTCGATCGCGCGCGTCACGATGCCGTTCTTCGGACCATCCTTGGCCGCCAGGTCGAACAACACGACCGGCACGCGCACGTTGACGAGATGGGCCGCGATCTGCGCGCCCATCACGCCGGCGCCGAGCACGGCGACCTTCTTCACTTCAAATCTGGACATTGAATTTCCAACAAATAGATGTCTTACTGGACGCGGACCCAAGTCTGCGTGCGACCGATGCCCAGCACCGAGCCGCGCACTTCCAGCTTCTTGCCGCCGTCGATGGGCGTGAGGCGCAGCGTGTAGCTCTTGCCGTTCTCGGGGTCGAGGATCTTTCCGTCTTCCCAGACCTCTTTGCCGTCGGCCTTCTTCGCGCCGCGGATGATCTCCAGGCCGACCAGCGGCTTGCCCTTGCGGTCGTCGGTGCATTCGTCGCACACCGCGTCCTGTTTCGCGTCCTTGCGCAGCAGCTTCTCGATGCGGCCGCTGAGCACGCCGCCCGAGTCGCCGATGCGGATCTGCGACTTGGCCTCGCTGGTCTTGTCGTCGATGCTCTGCCAGACGCCGACGGGGGTCATCTGCGCCAGGGCCGAGCCGGCCCACGCCAGGGCGATGGTTGCAAGAAGGCGCTTCATGGCGATCAAGCCAGGGCGGCGTCGGTGTTCATGAGCGGCGCGGCGCCGGCGCGCGCGGTGCGCATCAGCGTCGCGGTCTCTGGAAAGAGCTTGGCGAAGTAGAAGCGCGCGGTCTGCAGCTTGGCCTGATAGAAGGGGTCGGCGTTGCCGGCCGCGATCGCGGCGAGCGCCACGCGCGCCTGCAGCGCGAACAGGTAGCCGAACACGAAGTGGCCCGCCACGCGCAGGTAGTCCACCGCCGCGGCGCCGACTTCGTCGGGGTTCTGGAAGCCGCGGAAGCCCAGCTCGGTCGTGAACTTGGTGAGCTGCTCGCCCAGCACGGCGATGGGCGTGATGAACTCGCTCATCTTCTCGTTCACGCCCTCTTCCTCCACCAGCTTGGCCACCAGCTTGCCGAACTTCTTGAGCGTGGCGCCGTTGTTGCCCAGTACCTTGCGGCCCAGCAGGTCCAGCGACTGGATGGTGTTGGTGCCCTCGTAGATCATGTTGATGCGGTTGTCCCGCACGAACTGCTCCATGCCCCATTCCTTGATGAAGCCGTGGCCGCCGAAGACCTGCATGCAGGCGTTGGTCGAGATGTGGCCGTTGTCGGTGATGAAGGCCTTCACGATCGGAGTGAGCAGCGCGACCAGCTCGCCCGAATCCTTGCGCACCTTCTCGTCGGGATGGTGGTGTTCCTTGTCCAGAAGCAGCGTGCAGAAGATCTGCAGCGCGCGGCCGCCTTCGGCATAGGCCTTGGCCGTCATCAGCATCTTGCGCACGTCGGGGTGCACGATGATCGGATCGGCGTCCTTGTCCTTGGCCTTCACGCCCGACAGCGAGCGCATCTGCACGCGGTCCTTGGCGTAGGCCAGCGCGTTCTGGAAGGCCACCTCGGTCAGGCCCAGCGACTGGTTGCCCACGCCCAGGCGCGCCGCGTTCATCATCACGAACATCGCGGCCAGGCCCTTGTTGGGCTCGCCCACCAGCGTGCCGGCGGCGGCTTCGAGCACGATCTGCGCGGTGGCGTTGCCGTGGATGCCCATCTTGTGCTCCAGGCCGCCGCAGTAGATGCCGTTGCGGCTGCCGAGCGAGCCGTCGGGCTTGACGTTGAACTTGGGCACCACGAACAGACTGATGCCCTTGCTGCCCTTGGGCGCGTCCGGCAGGCGGGCCAGCACCAGGTGAATGATGTTCTCGGCCATGTCGTGCTCGCCGGCCGAGATGAAGATCTTGTTGCCGGTGAGCTTGTAGCTGCCGTCGGGCTGCGGCTCGGCCTTGGTGCGCAAGAGGCCCAGGTCGGTGCCGCAGTGCGGCTCGGTCAGGCACATGGTGCCGGTCCATTCGCCGCTGGTGAGCTTGGGCAGGTAGGTCTTCTTCTGCTCTTCGGTACCGTGCGCCACCAGCGCCTCATAGGCGCCGTGCGAGAGCCCGGGGTACATCGTCCAGGCCTGGTTGGCCGAGTTGAGCATCTCGTAGATGCACTGGTTCACCACGAAGGGCAGGCCCTGGCCGCCGTACTGCGGATCGCAGGACAGCGCCGCCCAGCCGCCCTCGACGTACTTGGCATAGGCTTCCTTGAAGCCCTTGGGGGTCTTCACCTCGTGCGTGCTCTTGTCAAGCACGCAGCCCTCCTCGTCGCCCGAGATGTTGAGCGGGAAGGTGACCTCGGCGGCGAACTTGCCGCCCTCCTCCAGCACCGCGTTGATGGTGTCGGCGTCGACTTCGGCGTGCTTGGGCAGTGCCTTGAATTCGTCGGTGACCTTGAGCACTTCGTGCATCACGAACTGCATGTCGCGAAGGGGCGGGGTGTAGGCGGGCATGGAAAGGTCTCCGGAAAAAAATGAAGAGAAAAAAAAGAAGTCGTGTTCAGCGCACCGGCTTGAGCCGGCGCGTCGCCGCTGCGGCGGGGCCGGAAGCGGCCAGCGCCTCCGGCGTGGCGCAGCGCGCGAGGATGTTGTCGAAGCCGGCGTTGGCGCGGGCCAGCGAATCGGGCGAGCGCAGGAAGCGCGCCTCGTAGTGCAGCGCCAGGATCAGCGCGTGGATCTCGAAGGAGATCTGCTTGGCATCGGCCTCGGCGTGCAACTGGCCTTCTTCCTGCGCCTGCAGCACGGCGCGCAGCATCGCAGCCAGCCAGATGTTCACCGACTCGGCCAGCGCATCGCGCACCGGCCCCGGCCGGTCGTCGAACTCCACCGCGCCGCTGATGTAGATGCAGCCCGAGTCGATCTCGGCCGAGGTGCGCTTCATCCAGTTGGCGAAGAGCGCACGCAGTCGCGGCAGGCCGCGCGGCGCCTGCAGGGCCGGGTAGAACACCTCCTGCTCGAAGCGCGTGTGGTACTCGCGCACCACCGAGATCTGCAATTCCTCGCGCGAGCCGAAATGGGCGAACACGCCCGACTTGCTCATGCCCGTGACCTCGGCCAGCGCGCCGATGGACAGGCCCTCGAGCCCGATCTGGGCGGCCAGGTTCAGCGCCGCATCGACGATGACGGCTTTGGTCTGCTGGCCTTTCTGGGGCGCACGGGTGGCCTTGCGAGGCGCGGCGGCGGGCATGGTGCGGGGCGATGGAATAAAACGAACGGTCGTTCTATTTTGCAGGCCTTTTACTTTCCGCTCGATGAAAGCCCGACAGCGGAGGAAGGTTATCGGCCGCGCGCGGCAGCCCTCGCGCGCGCGGGCGCGCCGACCGGAGGCGCCCCGGTCGCCGGACTGTGCGCGCGTTCCAGGCTCAGGCCAGACGGCCCAGTCCGCTGACCGGCGCTTCGCGGTGATCGGCCTGCACCCCGGCCGGCGCACGCACCTCCAGCCATGACACGCGGTACAGCAGCCCCAGCACCATCACCGCCCCGAAGAACTGGTAGGACTGCAGCACGTTCCACCGCGTCGCGGCGAGCAGGTTGGTCGCGCCCACGAAGGATTCGCTGGACAGCACGAACGCGATCCACAGGAAGGGCACGGTCCACGCGCCCCATGCCTGCCGCCGCAGCGCGGCGGGAAAGAGCACGGCGAAGACCGGCAGCAGCATGCCGTAGTGGTGGTCCCACGCGATCGGCGACGCCAGCGTCAGGCTCAGCATGACCAGCGACAAATCCACCGCGCTCGGGCGCTTGCCCAGCTTCCAGAGCAGCACCACGCCGAGGATCAGGGCCGAAGACACCGTGGTTACCGCGTAGACGACCGGATGGAAGGGCGGGAAATCGGTGCCTGACCAGACGAGCCCGGCCCCCTGCAGGTTCACGCCGTTGGCGAGCAGCCGGTGCATCAGGCCGTTGAGGGACTGGTTGATGAAGTAGCTCTCCCCGTGCTTGCTCAGAAAGGACACGACGGGCATGTAGTCGAAGAAGTTGCGAGGCCCGTAGACCGCGATCGCCAGCAGGGCGCAAGCGCCTGTGACCCAGGTCGCGGTCCAGGCGAACTTCCATTGCCGACGCAGCAGCGCCCAGAGGATGACGACGACCCACTGCGGCTTGATGATGCAGCACAGGGCCATCGCCAGGCCGGAGAGCCGGGGCTGGTTGCGCTGCCAGGCCAGCAGCGCGAGGCCGGCGGCCAGCGTCATGGCGGTCTGGATCTGGCCGTGGTATTCGGAGCGCAGGATCGGATAGAACAGTGCGACCGTCAGCAGGCTCAGGCCCGCCATCACGCCGGCGGAGACCGGCGGAAACTGCAGCGCCTCGCGGCCGGACGACTCCTGCACCGCGCCCATGAAGAGCTTGAAGAACACGACTCCGATGGCGACGAGGCTGAGCCGGGACAGGATCTTGAAGATCGCGACCACCGTGTCCGGCGCCAGGCCGAAGAGCCACTGCGGCAAGTCCAGCGGCAGCAGCGCCGTGAGCGGGTACTGGAACTTCACGTGCTGCACGAAGAAGACCGACGGGTACAGCGGCTGGTCCGGATGCTCCCGCAGGAAGGCGGAGGCGCGCAGCATCGGCATCCACGAGTCGTCGCCGTTGTGGAAGGACAGCACGAATTTCAGGTAGCCCAGCGAGCTCTCGCGCGGCTCGCCGACGGCGAGCGCGACGATGGCGCTCGCCACCAGGCCGCTCAGCAGGAAGACCAGCCACAGGCGCCACGCGGCACTCAGCCGTTGCGCCTGCGCCGAGCGCCGCGGCAAGCCGGGGATACTCGGCTGGTGGCGCCACAGCGCGAACAGGAGCAGCGTGCAGAGAACGGTCGCGGCCGCGACCAGGATCAGGATCTTCATGGCGGTGTCGAGGGGAAAAAGCTAGTGCGCCATCCAGAGCGCGAGGGCACCGAGGCCGACCGCCAGGCGGCTGACCCAGTCGCGCGCGGCGAAGACCACTGGGTCGTCGTGCAGCGCGCCGCGCACGGCCTTGAGCCAGATGCGCACGGTCCAGAACAGGAACAGCGGGATCAGCGCCCACAGGTATTCGGGATCGCCGTAGCGCGCGAGCATCTGCCGGTCCTGCAGGTAGAGGCTCAGCAGCAGCGCCGACATCTGCCCGGCAGCGACGCCCGTGCACAGCACGAAAGTCGCATCGCCGGGGACGTAGCCCCGATCGCGCTTGAGCTGCCCGGCGTCGCCGCCGGCGGCACCGGCGGCAGTGAGTTCCACATAGCGCTTGGCCAGCGCCAGGCTCAGGAAGATGAAGAGGGAGAAGGAGAGGATCCAGAAGGAGAGCGGCTGCCCCGTCGCCTGGGTGCCGGCCGCCACGCGGATGGTGTAGAGCGCGGCCAGCGCGAACACGTCCACCACCGCGCGCCGCTTGAGGAACACCGAGTAGGCGGTGGTCAGCGCCGCATAGAACAGCAGCACGCCCACGAAGGATGCGGGCAGCAGCGCGGCCGACAAGGTCAGCGACGCGATGGCCAGCGTGACCGACATCGCGAGCCCGGCGCTGGGCGAGATGTCGCCGGCGGCGAAGGGTCGTCGTCGCTTGCGGTGGTGGCGGCGGTCCGACTCGAGGTCGAGCAGGTCGTTGAGCACGTAGATGCCCGAGGCCATGAGGCCGAAGGCCAGGAAGGCGAGCGTCGCATCGACCACCAGTGCCTGCGTCAGGTCGTGCAGCACCGGCATCAGCGGCAGGAAGACCAGCAGGTTCTTCAGCCACTGGTGCGCGCGTAGCCCGTAGAGATAGCGGCCGAGGCCGACGCGCTTGGGCTTGATCACCGCCTCCACCTCGGTCAGGCCGGCCGCGCGGCGTGCCAGCGCGCCGGAGCGGCTGACCACGACGGCCGCCTCCGCGCCTTGCCAGACCTTCAGGTCGGCGGGGTGGTCGCCGGCGTAGCTGAAGGCCTTGCCGCCGGTATCGGCCAGGATGGCGGCCAGCTTGTTCGCGCCCTTGACGTTGCGCTCGCCGTCGGAGGCCAGCACGGCATCGAAGAGGCCCAGGTGCTCGGCCACCCGCCGCGCCACCTTGCCGTCGCTGGCCGTGGCCAGGATGGTGCGGCGGCCCGCTTCGCGGGCGCGGCGCACGAAGTCGAGCACCTCGGGCCGGTATGGCAAGGTGCTCACGTCCAGGCTCGTGCGCTGGGCCACCTCGCGCTTGAGCGCGGCGCGCCCCCGCAGCAGCCAGAGCGGCAGCTGCAGCAGCGCGCTCGGCGAGACGCGCACCAGCTTGAGCAGCGACTCGTGCAGCGAATCGGTCGCGATCAGCGTGCCGTCAAGGTCGACGTAGAGCGGAAGGGGAGGCGCCATGTCAACTCCTCGCCAGCACGACGACACCGACCAGGATGATGGCGATGCCCAGCACCCGCGGGCCGGTCAAGGCCTCGCCGAAGAGCTGCCAGGCCAGCAGCGCGGCGATCACGTAGCCCATGGACAGCATGGGGTAGGCGAGCGTGACGTCCACCCGCGTCAGCGCCAGGACCCAGAGGCCCGCGCTGACGAAATAGCAGCACAGGCCGACAAGGATCCAGGGCTGGGTTGCCGCGTTCCACCCGGCCGCGAACAGCGATGCGCCGCTGCCGAACGCCACCGTCCCGAGCGACTTGGCGCCGGCCTTGAGCATCAGCTGCGCTGCCGAATTCAGCAGCACGCCGGCGAAGATGATCGAGAACGTGGGGAAGGTCATTTGAAACTTGAGGTCTTTTTGGTTACCACAAGTATCATGCCTTCGTATTACAACTTTCCACTTCATCGTCGAAGGGAAATCGACGAAAAGTTGGCGTTCAGTCGGGAGAAACGCGCCGGCCGGCACGGAAGTCCGGCGGGAGGCAGTTCCCTGCCCTATTCGTAGCGCTTGCCGAGCGCCATCAGCGCCGGCGTGCCGATCACCGCGTTGAGGCCATCGAAGTCCAGCATCCGGTCGCGCCAAGGCTGGGTCGTGCGGTGCTGGTGCAGGCTCCCGTAGTAGCCCTGCAGGGTGTGGACCACCGCCCGCGCCGTGCCGCCCGGGAAGATCGCGATGCGGAAGCCGTGCGCCTGGAGCGCATCCGCATGCTGCACCGGCGTCTTGCCGCCTTCGACCATGTTGGCCAGCAGCGGGATCCGGTCCGCGAAGCGCTTGCAGGCCACCGCCATCTGCTCGGGCGAGCGCAGCGCCTCGATGAAGAGCGCATCCACGCCGCAGGCCAGGTAGGCCTCGGCCCGGTCGAGCGCGGCCTCCAGGCCCTCGACCGCGAGGGCGTCGGTGCGCGCGAGGATCAGCGTTTGCTCGGAGGTGCGCGCATCGAGCGCGGCCTTCAGCTTGCCGGCCATCTCGCGCTCGGACACCACGCTCTTGCCGTCCAGGTGGCCGCAGCGCTTGGGAAAGCCCTGGTCCTCCAGCTGGATCATCGCGGCGCCCGCGCGCTCGAAGCCGCGCACCGTGCGCTGGGTGTTGAGCGCGTTGCCGAAGCCGGTGTCGGCATCCACGATCACCGGCAGCGCGACGCGCTCGCAGATGCGCGCCAGCGTGTCGGCCACCTCGGTGAAAGTGGTGAGCCCGACGTCGGAGCGGCCCAGCCGCGTGTAGGCGATCGAGGCGCCCGAGAGGTACAGCGCCTCGAAGCCGGCCTGCTCGGCCACCAGCGCGCTCAGGGCGTCGTAGACGCCAGGCGCGAGCACGATGGCGCGCGAGGCCAGCCGTGTCTTGAGGGAAATGTCATTCGCCATGGTCGTTCCTTCCTTTGTCGACGAGCGCCGCCGCCGTGCGCGCCGCGATGGCGCCGCCGGCGACCGCGCTCAGGAGCCCGTTGCCCGAGAGATAACCCCAGACCGCATCGCCCGAGACGCCGCCGGCCGCGCCGCCCGCGGCCAGCAGATTGGGCAAGGCGCTGCCATCCGCGCGCAGCACCCGCATGTCGGGCGCGACGTCGAGGCCGCCCTGGGTGTGGAACAGCGCGCCCGTGACCTTGACCGCGAAGTACGGCGCAGCGAGAGCGCGCTGGAACACGCGGCCGTCCGGCTGCGGATCGATACGGTGCAAGGCGTCGAGCGTGGCCTGCAGCGCCGCCGCATTGCAGCCGATGCACGCGGCCAGTTGCGCCACGGTGTCGCAGCGGCGCAAGGCACCGGCCGCTTCGGCTTCGCGGAAATCGGGGAACTCGCGCGCCAGCGCCAGCAGCGGCGCATCGAACACGTTCCAGGCGACGCCACCCGGCTGGGCCAGCACCTTCACCGCGGCCTCGGAATAGCCCTGGGTCTCGTCGTGGAAGCGCCGGCCCTCGCGGTTGAGCTGCACGCCGCCCTCCATCATCACGGCCCACGACATCAACGCGCCCTGCGGCGTGACCCAGGAGCCGTGGCCCTGGTAGCCGCCCAGGTCGCGCAGCCGCGCGCCCAGCGCCCGGCCCCAGAGGATGGCGCTGCCGTCGTTGCCCACATGCCCGCCGAAGGTGGCCTCGGCCATCTCGGGCAGCAGCTCGCGCACCATCGCCGTGTTGCCGCCGAAGCCGTTGCAGGCGAGCAGCAGGGCCTCGCAGGCGATGCGCTCTTCGCGGCCGTCGGGCCGGCGGACGCCGAGGCCGATCAGGCGGTCGGCGTCGTCGAGCCACAGCGTCTCGGCCAGCGCCTGCGTCAGCACCGGAATGCCGGCTGCGTCCGCCGCCGCCTGCAAGGCCGCCATCAGCGCGGCGCCGGTCTTCTGCGGCAGGCTGTGCATGCGATGCACGCCATGGCCCGGGTACAGGAAGCCGTCGAGCAGCGTCCACTGCAGCCCGTGGCGCGCCTGCAGCGCATCGAGCGCCGGGCCGATGGCCTCGGTGTAGGCCCGCACCAGCGCCGGTGCCGCGCGGCCGTGGGCCTTGGCCTGGATGTCGGCGGCGAAGCGCTCGGGGCTGTCGTCGACGCCGCGCTCGCGCTGCACGCGCGTGCCGGGCGCGGGAATGAAGCCGGAAGACAACGCCGTCGACCCGCTCGGCTGTTCATCGCGCTCCAGCACCACGCAGTCGATGCCGGCGTCATGCAGCATCAGCGCCGCCGTCAACCCGCAGGCGCCCGCGCCGACGATCGCGACAGGGGCCTGCGCCTCGGCGTCGATCCGCGGCGCGCGCTGCACGCGGCGCAGCGGCGCCTCGGTTTTTTGCGTCATGCGAGCCGCTGCACGAAGTCCGCGCAGTCCATCACCTCGGCCACGTTGCGCATGTCGGCCAGCGAGGTCTGGTGCCGTTCCTCGCCGAAGGCCGCGCACCCATCGGCCAGCACCAGCGTGCGGTAGTCGCGCATGTGGGCATCGCGCACCGTGCTGGCGACGCCGCCGTTGGTGACGATGCCGCACACGGCGACGGTCTCGATGCCCGCGCGGCGCAGCACCCAGTCGAGCTGGGTGTTGAAGAAGGCCGAGTACGCGACCTTGCAGACCGTGACGTCGACCAGGCCCGCGAGCCCGTCGACGTTGGCCTGCCCCCAGCTGCCGGGCGCGAAGTCGCCCTTGCGCAGAAAGGGCCGCAGGGCCAGGAGGTGCGGCGAGACCATGGGCCCGCCGTCCGCCCCGGGCCATAGCGTGAACTGACTCGCGGCGACCATGCCGCCGCCGGCCTTGAGCGCGCGCGCCACGGTCGCCACGCGCGCCGGCAGCGGGGCCGCCGCCGGGTTGCTGTCGCCGCCGCGCGCATAGGCGCCCTTCGGGTCCAGGAAGTCGTTCTGCAGGTCGATGACGACCAGCGCGGTCTTCGCGGCCGCGATGCGTGCATCCCCGCTCATGCCAGCCTCACCAGCAGGTTGCCGAAGGCATCGACCTCGGCCTGGAAGCCGGGCTCGAGCCACACGGTGGTGTCGGCCTGCTCCAGGATCGCCGGCCCTTCGATGCGCGTGCCCACCGGCAACGCCAGCCGCGCGTAGCGCACCGCCTCGTGCCAGTGCCCCTGATGAAACACGCGCTGCGTGCCCAGAGGCGCCACGCTGCCCTCGCCTTCCGGCGCCAGCACGGCCAAGTCGAACTTGGGTCGCACGCCGATGCGCGCATAGCGCAAGTTCATCACGCGGATGCCGATGCCTTCGAGCACGCGACCGAAAGCGGAGGCATAGGCGGCCTCGAACGCGCCGCAGATGCTCTCACGCGTCAGCGCTTCGGCGCCGGGCAGCGGCACCGGCAGCGTGTGGGTCTGGCCGGCGTAGAGCATGTCGAGCGCAACGACTTCGCGTACCTGCTCGAAACGCACGCCGGCCGAGTCGAGGCGCTGCTGACACCCCTCGGCCAGCTCGGCGACGCGCTGCCGCAGGGCGTCGACGTCGAGGTCGTCCAGCGGCCGGTTGAGGGTCTGCACCGCGTCGTGCCGCATGTCGGCGATCACGCAGCCCAGCGCCGAGGTGACGCCCGGATAACGCGGCACGATGCCGATGGCCACGCCGACCTCGCGCATCATCGCGCACACATGCAGCGCGCCGCCGCCACCGAAGGGCATGTAGGCGAAGCGGCGCGGATCGTGCCCGCGCTCGATCGACACCAGCCGGATCGCACCGGCCATGCGCGCGTTCGCGACCGTGAGGATGGCCTCCGCCGCGGCATGCGCGTCCAGCCCCAGCGGCTTCGCCACATGGGTCTCGATCGCCTCGCGCGCCTTGCCGGCATCCAGTGCAGCCAGCAGCCCGCCGCCCAGCGGCCGGTCGGCCGCGATGCGGCCCAGCAGCACATTGGCATCGGTCACCGTGGGCCGCAGGTTGCCGCGGCCGTAGCAGGCCGGCCCGGGCACGCTGCCGGCCGACTCGGGCCCCACCTGCAGCATGCCGCTGGCATCCACCGAGGCGATGGAGCCGCCGCCGGCGCCGATGGTCTCGATCTGGATCATCGGCGAGCGGATCACCATGCCGAAGTCGATCGCGGTCTGCGCCGCCAGCGCGGCCTCGCCGTTGGCGATCAGCGAGACGTCGAAGGAGGTGCCGCCCATGTCGCCGGTGATCGCGTTCGGGAAGCCCGCGGCGCGCGCGATCTCGGCGCAGGCGATCACGCCGGCCGCCGGCCCCGAGAGCGCGGTGCGCACCGGCAGCTCGCCGGCGGTGGCGCGCGACATCACGCCGCCGTTGCTCTGCACCACCAGCAGCTCGCCGCTGAAGCCCTGGCCGCGCAGGTCGGATTCGAGCCGTTCGAGGTAGTTGCCCACCACCGGCTGCAGCGCGGCATTGAGGGTGGCGGTGGAGCAGCGCTCGAACTCGCGGATCTCGGGCAGCACCTCGGCGGCGGAAGTCACATGCGCATTCGGCCAGAGCTCGCGTACCGCGGCGACCGCGCGCCGCTCGTTCTCGGGATTGGCGTAGGTGTTGATGAAGAAGACGCAGATCGCCTCGCAGCCCTCGGCCAGCAGCGTGCGCGCCTCTTCGCGCACCTGGTCGAGGTCGACCGGCGTGTGGATGCTGCCGTCGGCCAGCACGCGCTCGTCCACCTCGCGCCGCAGCCGGCGCGGCACCACCGGCACGAAGCTGCCGCGCAGGCCCCAGGTCTGCGGCCGGTCGCGGCGGCGCATCTCCAGCACGTCGCGAAAGCCCTGCGTGGTGAGGATGCCGGTCTTCGCGACCTTGCGTTCGAGCAAGGCGTTGGTGCCGACGGTGGTGCCGTGCACGATGGTCGCGATGGCCGCGGCCGAATCGGCCACGCGCGCCACGCCGTTCATGAAGCCGCGCGCTTCCTCGCCGCGGGTCGAGGGCACCTTGACGATGCGGGCCGTGCCCTCGGCCTCGTCGAGCACGAACAGGTCGGTGAAGGTGCCGCCCACGTCGACGCCAACCACCAGCGCGCCGCCGGCTTTCTGATTTGCTGCTGTCATTCGCTTTCTTTCCGGCCGGTGGCTTCGGCGCTCACATAGCCCATGTCCCGGTCGCGTTCGCGCTGCTCGGGCCGGCGCTCGGCCGGCGCGCCCCAGCCGCCGCCGCCCGGCGTCTCCAGGCGCACGCGCTCGCCGCGCGCGAGGCGGATGCCGCGCATCTTCGACACCATGGGCGGCACGTGCCAGGTGCCCTCGTTCTCGTAGCGGAAGACGTTCAGCGCGCCCGGGCCGCCGCCCGCGATGCCCTTGGGCGGCGAGCTGCCGCGCTCGCCGAAGACGAAGACCTCCGCGTCCTTCTCCAGCAGCTCGATCTCGTAGACCGCGCCCAGGCCGCCGCGGTGCTGGCCGTCGCCGCCCGAATCGGCGCGCAGCGACCATTCGGTGAAGCGCACCGGGTACGCGGCCTCCAGGATCTCCAGCGGCGGAATGGTCGCGGTGGAGATCGGCGCATTGCCGTGCGACAACCCATCGCCGCCCGAATGCGCCCCGTGGCCGCCGCCGAAGAAGCTGAACATCACCCAGCGCTGGCCCTCGCGCCCCGCGTCGCTGCGGTGGCCCGCGATCGACAGCGCATTGATGGTGCCGTAGGCCTGCGCCACCGCGCGCTTCGGATCGGCCTGCGCGGCGGCGCTGAAGATCACGTCGATCATGCGCAGGATCGTTTCCGTGTAGCCGCCCATCGGGCGCGGCCGCTCGGCACTGATCACCAGGCGGTCGGGGATCTCGAAGTCCACCGCGTCCAGCACGCCGGCATTGGCCGGCACGTCGGGGAACAGGTGCTTGAGCGCGACGTAGCAGGCCGCCACCGCGGTGGCCCGCGAGATGTTGACCGGCCCCGCGCACTGCGGCGAGCTGCGCGAGAAGTCCAGCCGCAGCCGGTCGCCCGCCACCGTCATGTCGAGCGCGATGGTGAGCGGCTCGGGGGTGATGCCGTCGTTGTCCAGCAGGTCCTCGAAGCTGTAGCGGCCGTCGGGCAGCGAGGCGATGTGCGAGCGCATCAGCTTCAGCGCGCGGCCGCGCAGCTCGCCCATGGCCTGCAGCACCAGGGCATCGCCGTACTCGTCGAGCAGGCCGTGCAGCCGCCTGGCGCCCAGGTCGAGCGCGGCCAGCTGGCCGTTGAGGTCGCCCCACAGGCTCTCGGGCAGGCGGGTGTTGGCGCGCAGGATGGCGAGCACGTCGGGGTCGAGCTGGCCTGCGCGCACGATGCGCACCGGCGGGATCTGCACCGCCTCCTGCCAGCACTCGGTGGCGGCTGGGTTGTAGTTGCCGGGCACCGCGCCGCCCACGTCGTGCCAGTGCGCGGCCGAGGCCATGTGGCAGTAGAGCTTGCCGTGGCGGAAGAAAGGCCGCACCAGCTTGAAGTCGTTGGCGTGGGTGCCGCCGTCGTAGGCGTCGTTGCTGATCCAGATGTCGCCGTCCTGCATGCCGCCGCGCGCAGCTGCCACCTTCGCCGTCGCGCGCACCGCGAAGGCCATGGCGCCGACGAACACCGGCAGGCCCGACTTGCCCTGCACCAGCGTGTCGCCGGACTGCGCGTCGTACAGGCCGTGGCAGGCGTCGTGCGCCTCGGCAATGATGGGGTTGAAGGCGCTGCGGTAGAGCGTGGCGTCCATCTCGTCGGCCACCTGTTCGAGGCGGCCGCGGAGCACGGCGAGGGTAACGGGGTCGAGGGTGGGGTCGCTCATGTCGAAGCCTTGTCGGGTTGGTCCTTGAAGCGCCGGCGCAGCTGCGCGAGCAGGCCTCCGGCACGCACCATCTCCATCAGGAAAGCCGGCACCGGCTCGCAGGCGAGCACGCGGCCATCGGCGCTGCGCACGGCCGGCCGGTCCACATCCAGGGAGACCTGCTCATCCTCCTGCAGCGATTCGGCCTCGGCGCAGGTCAAGAGCAGCAGCCCGAGGTTGAAGGCGTTGCGGAAGTACAGGCCGCTGTACGAGGGCGCGATCACCGCCGCCACGCCCAGCTGCACCAGCACCGCCGCGGCCTGCTCGCGCGAGGAGCCGATGCCGAAGTTGGGCCCGGCCACGATCACGTCGCCCGGCCGCACCTCGCGCGCAAACTCCGGGCGCACGGCTTCGAGGCAGTGCTTCGCGATGACGTCGATGCCGTGCTTCATCGCATGGCCGGGGGCGAGCGCATCGGTGTCGATGTCGGCGGGGAGGCGCCAGACGCGATGGGTCATGCGAGCACCTCCCGCGGATCGGTCACGCACCCGCGCAGCGCCGACGCGGCCACGGTGTAGGGCGAGCCCAGGTACACCTGCGCATTCGGCGAGCCCATGCGGCCCTTGAAGTTGCGCGCGGTGGTGGAGATCACGGTGACGTCGCCCAGCGGGTCGCCATAGCCGGAGCAGGCGCCGCAGGCCGTCGGGTACAGCTCGGCACCGGCCTCCAGCAGGACCTGCAGCACGCCCTCCTCGCGCGCACGGTCCTGGTCGCGCAGGCTGGCGGGCGCCACGATCAGGCGCACGCCGGGCGCGACCTTGCGCCCGCGCAGCACCTGCGCCGCGGCGCGCAGGTCATCCAGCTTGGCACCGGTGCAGGCGCCGATGTAGGCCACGTCCACCGGCGTGCCGGCATCGCGGCTGACGCCGTGCGCATTGGCCGGGCTGTGCGGCGCGGCGACCTGCGGCTCCAGTGCAGCGGCGTCGAAGCGGTGCAGCTCGAAGGCCGCATCGGCATCGGTGAACCAGGGCGCGGTGTCCACCGCCGGCACGCCGGCCTCGGCCAGGAAGGCGGCGGTGGTTGCATCGGGTGCGATCAGCCCGGCCTGCGCGCCCAGCTCGGCGCTCATGTTCGACAGCGTCATGCGCTCCTGCATCGACAGCGCCGTCACCGCCGGTCCGCAGAACTCCACCGCCTGGTAGCGTCCGCCGTTCATGCCGAAGCGGCCGATCATCGACAGCATCATGTCCTTGGCCGTGACGCCGGCCGGCAGGGCGCCGTCCCACCACAGGCGGATGGTCTCGGGCACGCGCAGCCAGATCTGCCCGGTGACGACCACGCCCAGCATCTCGGTGCTGCCCACGCCGAACATGTAGGCACCGAAGGCCCCGCCGGTGGGCGAATGCGAATCGCCGCCCACGCACAGCATGCCGGGCCGGATGTGGCCATGCTGCGGCACCACCACGTGGCAGATGCCCTGGCTGTCGTAGACATGGGGCAGCGCCTGGTCGCGCGCCCAGTCGCGCGCGATGCGCACGATGCGGCGCGAATCCTCGTCGCGCTCGGGCACGTAGTGGTCCATCACCAGCACCACGCGCGACTTGTCCCAGAGCTCGGCGCCCAGCTCCTCGAGCATGGGCTGCAGCCGGCGCGGACCGGAGGAGTCGTGGAACATCGCGAGGTCCACGCCGCAGCTCACGATCTCGCCGACCGCCACCTGCGCGCGGCCGCAGGCGCGGGCGATCAGCTTCTGCGCCAGCGTCTGCGGCGCACGGGCGGCGGCGGTCATTCCGGCTTCGCTCCGGAGAATTTCACGACCTTGCCCCAGCGCACGATCTCGCTCTGCACGAAGGCCGAGAACTGCTCGGGCGCATTGCCCACGGGGATCGCGCCCTCGGTCTCCAGGCGCCTGCGCATCTCGGGTTGCGCGATGGCCTGCCGGGCGGCATCGCTGATGCGCTTCGCCAGCTCGGGCGGCAGGCCGCCCGGGCCGAAGAGGCCGAACCAGGCGCTGGACTCGTAGCCGGGCAGCGTCTCGGCGATGGCCTGCACCTCGGGCAGCGAAGGCAGGCGCTTCGCCGTGGTCACGCCCAGCGCCTTGAGCTTGCCGGCCTTGATGTGTGCCTGCACATTGCCCACCGCCGCGAACATCAGCTGCACCTGGCCGGCCAGCACGTCCTGCACGGCGGGCGCGGTGCCGCGGTAGGGAATGTTCACGATGAAGGTGTTCGACTGCATCTTGAAGGCATCGCCCGCCATGTGCAGCGAGGAGCCGATGCCGCCGATCGCGAAATTGAGCTGGCCCGGCTTGGCCTTGGCCAGCGCGATCAGCTCGCGCACGTTGTTGGCCGGCACCGAGGGATGTGCCACCAGCACCGATGGCGAGGTCGCGACGCAGGTCAGCGCGCTGAAGTCCTTCACCGGGTCGAAGGGGAGCTGAGGGTAGAGCGTGGCGTTGATCGCGTGGCTGGTGAAGCTCATCAGCAGCGTGTTGCCGTCGGGCGCCGCCTTGGCCACCGCCTCGGCGGCGATGTTGCCGCCGGCGCCGGGCCGGTTCTCGACGATCACCGGGCGGTTCAGCACCGGCCCCATGCTGGCGGCCAGGGTGCGCGCCAGCGTGTCGGTGGAACCGCCGGCAGGTGCGCCGACCAGGATGCGTACCGGCGCGCCGCCGATCTGGGCGCGCGCGGCGCCGGCCGCCAGCACGGCGGCGGCGGACGCGATGAGGAGATCTCGACGTTTCATGGCTTTCCTTGTCTCTTCGTTGGTGAGCGCAAGGCGCTCAAAGTCCCAGGTAGGCGCGCCGCAGCTCGTCGCTCGCGAGCAGCGCCTGCGGCTCGCCGGAGAAGCGCACGCTGCCGTTCTCCAGCACATAGGCGCGGTCGGCGATCTCCAGCGACTGGCCCACGTTCTGCTCGACCAGCAGCACCGCGAGGCCGTCGTCGCGCAACTGGCGGATCAGGGAGAACATCTCTTCCACCAGCAGCGGCGACAGGCCCAGCGAGGGCTCGTCGAGGATCAGCAGCACCGGCTCGGCCATCAGGCCGCGGCCGATGGCGAGCATCTGCTGCTCGCCGCCGCTCATGGTCCCGGCCTGCTGGGCGAGGCGCTCCTTCAGGCGCGGGAAGATCGCGAACACGCGCTCGAGGTTGAGCGCGCGGCGCTCGCGGGCGCGGGTGAAGGAGCCGAGCTCCAGGTTCTCCAGCACGCTGAGGTTGGGGAACACCTTGCGCCCTTCGGGCACCTGGATCAGCCCGGCCTTCACCACCTCGCGGTAGTGGGCGCCGCTCAGGTCCTGCCCGTCGAAGCGCACCGAGCCGCCCCACGCCGGGCAGAGGCCGCAGACCATCTTGTTGAGCGTGGACTTGCCGGCGCCGTTGCTGCCCAGCAGCGCCACCATCTCGCCGGCGCGCACCTCGAGGTCGACGCCGCGCAGCACCTCGGTGCGGCCGTAGCCGCCGCGCAGGCTCTTGATGTCGAGCAGCACCGTCATGGGAGTACCTTCGCCTTCGGCTACGGTGCTATTCGCCTTGGGAGCGGCCCGGCGGCTCACTGGACTACCCTCCGTTCAAAGCGTGGCTTACGCACCGTGCTGCGCAGGGTTGTCCACGGCGGCGGGCGTCGCTTGCGACGAACGCACGCCGCGGTGGGCAACCCGTGTTCAGCGGTGCGGAGTTGCTTGTTGACGCGCTCGGCTGGGCAGAGAGATGTTTCGTTGCGACTTCCGTGCCCTTGGGTTGACTGCTTCGGCGGCTGGCCTCTCGAAGGCTCGCATGAGACCTGCAGCCCCCAAGGTGCCGGAAGACCCAGACGGGCTACAGGATGTAGCGCCAAGGTTGATCGCCAGGAGCGCCTATCAGTGAGCGACCCGCGTGGGCTTCCGACACGGCAAGTCATACCGCAACTTGCAGGAGTTTGTCCATGACCAAGTACTTTGCCGGGCTGGATTGGGCCAGCCGAACCCATGCCGTGTGCGTCGTCGACGAGCGCGGCACCGTGCGATGCGAATTCGAAGTCAGCCACGACGCAGCCGGACTGGCCGAGCTGTGCCGGCGCCTGAAGGCCGCGCGCGTCACAGCCGTGGCGATCGAGCGGCCCTCGGGGCTGGTGGTCGATGCGCTGCTGGAGGCTGGCTTGCAGGTGGTGCCGATCCATCCCAATGTCGTGAAGGCCACTCGGCCGCGCTACCGCAGCCACGGCGGCAAGAGCGACGCCACTGACGCCTACCTGCTGGCGGACTTGCTGCGCACCGACGGCCATCGCTTCAAGCCGCTCGCGCCCCAAAGCGACGAGATCCGCACCCTGCGCGCCCTGGTGCGCGGGCGCGATGACCTGGTCGCCACCCGCGTGCAGCTGGCCAACCAACTGCGCGAGTTGCTTCAGTCGTTCTGGCCGGGCGCCGCCGAGGTGTTCGCCGATGTGGATTCGCCGATCGCGCTGGCCTTCATCCAGCGCTATCCCACACCCGAGTCGGCCAGCCGGCTGGGCCCCAAGCGCATGGCTGCCTTCTGTGCCCAGCACGCTTACAGCGGCCGCCGCGCGCCCGAGGAATTGCTCCAGCGGCTGCACCAGGCTGCTGCTGTCGCATTGGGCGAGCTCGAGATCGAAGCCAAGGGCGAGCTGGCATGCAGCCTCGCGCGCGTGCTCGAGCGCCTCGTCGAACAGATCCGCCTGCTGACCAGCCGTATCGAGCACGCCGTCGCCTCCAGCGAAGATGGCCAGATCATCATGAGCTTCCCGCGCGCCGGACGCATCTGCGCAGCCCAGATCCTGGCCGAGATCGGCAGCGTGCGCGAGCGCTTCGACAATGTCGAACGTCTCACCGCCGAAGCCGGCGTGACTCCGATTACCTACGAGTCCGGCAAAAGCAAGGCAGTGGCGTTTCGATGGGCCTGCAACCATCGCCTGCGCGCCGCCATCACCTGCCTGGCCGACAACTCGCGCCACGCCAGCGCCTGGGCCGCGCAGGTCTATCAAAAGGCCCGCGCTCGCGGCTGTGATCATCCGCACGCCATCCGCATCCTCGCGCGCGCCTGGCTGCGCGTGATCTGGCGCGCTTGGCAGAACCACCAGCCCTACGACGTGCAGCGACACACCGCCGCCATGCTCCACCTCGCCGCAACTGGGGGTTGACACAGGATGTCTCATGCTGCGACCTCCACCGGCGCGCTGGCCTTGCGCAGGCGCGCCGCCGTGCCATGGCCCAGATAGGCCTCGACCACCTGCTCGTTCGAGGTGACCTGCTGCGGATTGCCCTCGGCGATCAGCCGCCCCTGCGCCAGCACCCACACGTGCTCGGCGAGATGCATCACGGCCTGCATCACGTGCTCGATCATCAGCACGGTCACGCCGCTGTCGGCGATGCCGCGCACCACCGGCATCATCTCGGCGATCTCCTGCGGATTGAGGCCGGCCAGCACCTCGTCGAGCAGCAGCAGGCGGGGCCGGGTGGCGAGCGCGCGCGCCAGCTCCAGGCGCTTGCGGCCGGCGACGGTGAGGTCGGAGGCCGGCTTGTCCAGCTGCGACGCCAGGCCCACCCATTGCGCCACGTGCTCGGCCTGCGCCAGCGCCTGCGCACGCCCACGCACGTGCAGGTGCGCGCCGACCGCGATGTTCTCGCGCACCGTCTGCGCAGCGAAAGGCTTCACGATCTGGAAGGTGCGCGTCATGCCCAGCAGCGCGTTGCGGTGCGGCTCGCGCCCGGTGATGTCCTGGCCGGCGAAGCGCACCGTGCCGCTGTCGGGCCTGAGGAAGCCCGACATCAGCGCGAACAGCGTGGTCTTGCCGGCGCCGTTGGGCCCGATCAGCGCACACAGTCGCCCCTCGGGCACGGCCAGGCTCACGTCCTGCACCGCCTTCAGCCCGCCGAAGGAGCGCGAGATGCCGGACAGCTGCAGCAGCGGCTCAGCCATGGCGGCCCCCCTTCCACAGCTGCCGTGCAGACTGCCCCAGACCGGCGATGCCGCGCGGCAGGAAGATCACGATCAGCACCAGCACCACGCCGTAGATCACCATGTTGATGCCCGGCAGCTCGCCGAACAGGTTGCGCGTGAGGTCGGCCAGCACATGCAGCACCACCGCGCCCAGCACCGGCCCCCACAGCGTGCCCATGCCGCCCACGATGGCCGCGACCAGCGCCTCCACCGAGGTGGAGGCGCCATAGGCAATGCCCGGATCGATGTACTGGAACACCTGCACGTAGAAGGCCCCGGCCGCGCCCATGAAGGCGCCCGACAGGCCGATGGCCGCGAGCTTGATGCGAAAGGGATTGACCCCCACCGCGCGCGCCGCGTCCTCGTTGTCGCGCACCGCCTGCAGGTAGGCGCCGAAGCGGCTGCGGCGCAGCCACCAGCTCAGGAGCAGCGCGGCGACCACGAAGCCCAGCACCAGCCACAGGTAGCCGCTGCGCGAGCCGAACTGCAGGTTGGCCGCGGACTCGCGCAGCGGCACCATCAGCCCGACGCCGCCGCCGGTGAAGGGCACCGACAGCGCGATGATGCGGAAGACCTCCGCGAAGGCCAGCGTGACCAGCGCGAAGTACGAGCCCTTGAGCCCGTAGCGGAAGCTCAGCGCACCGACGAAGAGGCCGGCCAGCGCGGCGCCTAAGATGGCCAGCGCCAGCGCGGCCCAGGCATTGATGCCGCCCTGCAGCTGCGCAATGGCCTGGATGTAGGCCCCGGTCCCGAAGAAGAGCGCATGCCCGAAGGAGAACTGCCCGCCGAAGCCGCCGAGGATGTTCCAGGCCTGCGCCAGCAGGGTGGCGTAGAGCGCCATCATCACGAAATTGAGCACCGTACCTGAGCGGGTGAAGAGCGGCACGCAGGCCACCAGCACCGCGAACAGCGCGATCAGCGCGAGCTGGCGCCCGCCTTGCTTGCCGATTTCACTCATTAGGCAACCTCCGCGCTGCGCGCTGCGGTGCTATTCGACTTGGGAGCGGCCCGGCGTCTCATGCTCGCGCCCCGAACATGCCCTCGGGCCGAAACAGCACCACGCCGATGAAGATCGCGAAGATGCCGATCTGCCCCAGCGACTCGCCGAGGTACAGCCCGCCCAGCGACTCCACCACGCCCACCAGCAGGCCGCCGACCAGCGCGCCGACGAAGCTGCCCATGCCGCCCAGCACGACGATGGTGAAGGCCACGAGCACGAAGCCGCCGCCCACCTGCGGGTTCACGTAGTACGCAGGCAGCAGGAAGCAGGCCGCAGCGCCCAGGCAGGCCAGCCCGATGCCGAAGCTCATGGCGTAGACGTGGTCGACGTCGATGCCCATCAGCTTGGCGCCCTCCTTCTCCTTGGCCACCGCGCGGATGGCGCGTCCCAGATCGGTGCGGCCCATGATCCAGAACAGCAGCGCCGACACCACCAGCGCACCCGCGAAGGCCACCAGCTTCGGCACCGCGATCATCGCGGGGCCGATGGCGACCGTGCTGAGCGAGTAGGCCGTGTCGATATTGCGCGTGTCGGACTTGAAGAAGATCAGCGCCAGGTTCTCCATCACGATCGCGATGCCCAGCGTGGCCAGCAGGATGTTCTCGTCCTTGCCGTGGCCGGCGCGGTTGATCACGATGCGCTGCAGGCCGTAGCCCAGCGCGAACATGCCGGGCACCACGACGGGCAGCGCGAGATAGGGATCGATGCCCAGGCGCTCCTTGAGGAAGTACACCGCGTACAGCGCCAGCATCAGGCAGGCGCCGTGCGCGAAGTTGATGATGTGCAGCACGCCGTAGATCAGCGTGAGGCCGAGCGCGATCAGCGCGTAGACGGCGCCGGTCGTGAGGCCGTTGAGCACGGAGGGGAAGAGGATGCCGAAGTCGAGCATTCCTCACGCCTTCAGCGGAAACACCGGATCCACCTCCCGGTAGTCCCGCGGAATGATCACCTTGATGTCGTTCTTCACCACCTGCGTCATCAGAGGCTGCGCCCCCTCGTTCTGCCCGTTGACGAAGCGCGTCGGCCCGTACGGCATCATGTGATCGGAGAACTTGCTCTTCTCCAGCGCATCGATGAGCGCCGCGCGCTCCGCCGACTTCGCGCGCTCCAGCGCATCGGCCAGCAGCCACATCGCGGTGTAGGTCATGAACACCTCGTAGCTGAAGAACTGCCCCTTGGCCTCCACCCGCTTGCGCAGCTCGTGCGAGCGCTTGTCCTTCGGGTTGAACCAGTGGTTGCAGTCGATGATGCCGTTGGCCGCGTCCGGGAACTCCTTCACGAACTTGTAGCTCGAGGCCGCGCCGCCCAGCACCGAGAAGATGGCCTTGGGCGCCACCTTCTGCTGCTGCATGGTGCGCACCAGCAGCGCGTACTCGTTGTAGTAGTTGGCGGGGATCACGATGTCGGGGTTGACCGACTTCATGCGCAGCACGATGTTGTTGAAGTCGCGCGTCGGGTTGGCGTGCTTCACCACTTCCTTCACGTCGAAGCCGTAGCCCGGCAGCTCGCGCGACAGCAGCTGCGCGGTGCCGGCGCCGAACAGCGACTCCTCGTGGATGATCATCACCGTCTTGGCCGGGCTGCCCGCGGCCTTGTTGAGCACCAGCAGGTTGGCCATCGCCACCTCGGTGGACTTCTTGTAGCCGGGGCCGAAGCGGAAGGTGTTCTTCAGGCCGCGCTCGACGATCTGGTCGGCCACGCCCACGTCCACCACGTGCGGCAGGTTGTACTTGGCCGCGGCCTGCGTGGTCGCCAGGCAGATCGCGGAGGCGTAGGCGCCGACGATGGCCGCGACGCCTGCCTCGTTCATCTTCTCGACCTCGGCGGTGCCGGCCTGCGGCTGCGACTGCGCGTCGCCCAGCAGCGCCTCGATCTGCGCGCCGCCCAGCGACTTGATGCCGCCCGCCTTGTTGATGTCCTCGATGGCCAGCTGCGCGCCCAGCCGGCATTGCTGGCCCGAATAGGCGAGCGCCCCGGTCACCGGATGCAGCACGCCGACCTTGACGGTCTTCGGCTGCGCGCCGGCCACGAGCGGGAAGGCGACGGCGGAGGCCATCGCGGCGGACTGCGACATGAAGCGGCGGCGATTCGGCATGGGCTTTTTCCTTTTCTCTCTGCTTAGTTGAAAGGGGCTGACACGTCCTTGCTGACCCACACCTTGGCGTCGATGCTGCCCACGCGGGACAGCTGCATCTCGTAGGCGTAGCGGTCGGGCCGGTAGAAGCCGTGCAGCCACTGCACGGGCCGCTCGTCCTGGTCGTAGACCAGGCGGCGCACCGCCAGCAGGGCCGAGCCGACCGAGACCTCGAGATGCTCGGCCAGCACGTTGTCGGCCAGGCGTGCGGAAATGGTCTGGTGCGCGCGGCCGACCTTGACGCCGGCCTCCTCCAGCAGCACCAGGATCGGCTTCTTGGCGAGCTCGCGGCGGCCGAAGCGCCGCCCCACGTCGCCCGGCACGTAGGTGGTGATGTGCGACAGCGGCCCCTCGCGCGTCGAGCGCACGCGTACCGCCTTCTGCACCGCATCACCCAGCTGGAGATGCAGCGCCTCGGCCACCTGGCTGGAGGCACACACGGTCGCCACGTCGATCACCTTGACCGACGTGCGCAGGCCCATGGTGACCAGGTTCTCCAGCAGGCCGTGCAGGTTGGCACGGGTCTGGCTTTCTCCCTCGCGCGGCTCGGCCGCCGCGGCCGGCGGCACCGGGCGGGTGCGGCGCCCGGGGTTGCGCGAGATCAGGCCTTCGGACGACAGGCGCTCCAGCGCGCGCCGCACCGTGACGCGCGCAACGCCGAACTGCTCCATCAGCGACAGCTCGCCCGGCACGCCGTCGGCGAAGCGCCCTTCGTCCAGCTGCTCGCGCAGCACCAGGTAGATCTGGTGGTACTTGGGCAAGGGCATCTGCGACATGGACGGCATCGTTGAACACTTCGAATGTTCTGTCAATGGGACATTTCAAGGCCGCCATTCGACGAAGCTCCCGCCGGCCCGGCGCTTCCGCTAAGCTCTGCGCGATCCATGATCAAAGTGCTGCTGGCGCCGGCCATGGCCCTCATCGTTCTTGCCTCGGGCTGCGCGAGCGGCCCGGGCACGGGCCCGCAGCCGCCCATTGCGCAGGCGGCGCAGGCGGCGCAGGCCGAGGACCTGGCCGACTTCGAGAAGGCCGGCCTGCTGGTCAAGCAGCGCAAGCCCGCGGAGGGCCTGCAGGTGCTCGACGGCCTGATCGGCCGCTTCGAGGCCCGCTACCGCGACAGCAAGGCGCGCATCTACAGCGCACGCACGCAGGCCGAAAGCCTCCACTACATGGTCCAGGCGGCGAACGATCGCCGGAGCGCGATCGACGTCGGCCCGACCTGGAGCCACGCCGAGTACCTCAAGGGCTATGCGCTGGTGGAGCTCCAGCGCATCCCCGACGCGCGCCGCGCGCTCGAACGCGCGATCGAGCTCGCGCCGGCCAACGCCCAGTTCCGCTCCGAGCTCGGCCACACCTACCAGATCGACAAGAGCTGGACGAAGGCGCTCGAGGTCTTCACCGAGGCCGAGCGCGCGACCGCCTTCTCCCTGGACGACGAGCGGGTCCGCCACCAGACCCGCGCCCTGCGCGGCCAGGGCTTCGCGCTGATCGAGATGGGCCGCCTGGAAGAGGCCGAGGCGCGCTACCGGCGCTGCCTTGCGCTCGATGCGAACGACCAGGTGGCGCAGATGGAGCTGCGGCTCATCGAGAGCCTGCGTGCGCGCGGCCGCATGACGCTGCCGGGGCGGCCGACGCCGCTGTGAGATGGGCCGTCACTGCCAATTCGGGTGCAATGAGCTGATGAGCTTGTTGCAGTCGCCGCGCGTCAGGACGGCAAGCGCATTCCTCTCGCGGGGGGTCAGGTCCCGCAGCACGAAGGAATCGGCCAGGTCCTCCGCCATCCGCGGCGAAAGGTAGCGTTCCGAGCGGGCGGCGGCGACCAGCGCGGCGCGGATCTCGGCGGGCGGGGCCGTCTTCTCGACAAATCCGCTGGCGCCCCACCGGATCGCCTCCCGCAGCATGTGCGGCGAATTCATGTCGCTGATGAGCACGACGCGCACTCCGGCCGCCATCATGCGGAGCAATTGCATGAAAGCGCGCAGCCCTTGCGGACCGAGGGCCGGGTCCACCAGCGCGATGCAGTCCCCGGCCTCCATGCAGCAGGCGAGCAAACGGTCCGTGGTGGGCGCCGAGCACCCGAAAGCCAGGCCCTCGATGCCGCTCACGAGCGATTCGAGGCTGCACAGAAGCGCGGGCGAGGCGACGCCGATGATGACCGTCACTGCGCGGTCGGCCTCCGCCGCGTCTTGTTCGTCCGCAAGCGACGCAAGGAGCGCCGGATGCTGGAACGACACCCCGCCACCCGGGATTTCGGCAGATCGATCGTTCATCGCCTTGCTCCTGCGTTGTTCAGCTTTGCACCTGGCACGAGGCCTGCACGCTGGGCCACCCGTATTCGCGCCCCGTCAGTGCGCGCGCAAGAAGATAGTTGTTCAGCGCCCGTGCGCTCAAGCCGTCCATGTGCACCGTGCCGCTGGCATCGCAGGGAAACGACAGGGCGCGGCCCGTGCCGCTGAGAGAGGGAAAGCGCAGCTCGAAGGCGGACTGTGCAACGGATGAATCGGGGGCGGCGTGCATGGCGGTGTCGTCTTGGTTCATTGCAATGAAGCGGCCAGGAAACAAGGTCTTGCACCTCAGGCAGGATCGCATTCGCGCAGGGCGGTCTCGATGCAGGCGAGGAGGTCTTCCGGACGGAAGGGCTTGGTGAGAAAGCAGGTCACGCCCGTCTCCAAGGCGCGCACGCACGCCTGTTCGTCGGAGTAGGCGGTGATCAGGATCGTGGGAATCGGGGTGCCGGAGGAGGCCAGGTGGCTGTACAGCTCGAGCCCGGTCATCCCCGGCATGCGCATGTCGGCGACGAGGCACCGGATGGCGCAGGTGCCCTTCGATTGCAGGAAGCTCTCGGCCGAGTCGAAGGTGGCGGAGGACAAGCCGGCGGAGTCGAGCAGGTCCTTCGTGGTGTCGCGAACCGACGCATCGTCGTCCACGATCGCTACGGTCGGTTGGTTGGGCATTTGGATTTTTTGGTGGGTCTTGAGCATTGGCGCAAGACTAGGCCGATCGCGCGCGCAAGACCATTGCACATGCGTCGCGCGCTCTACGACTTTGGTTTAGGCGCCTAGCCCACCTAGGGTTTCGAATCGGAAAGGCCGAGCGTGTCCGCGAAGCGCACGAGCTGCGCCAGGGACGTCGTCTGCATCTTGCGCATGATCTGCCCGCGATGGACCTTGACGGTGGCCTCGCTGATGCCCAGGTCGGCCGCGATCTGCTTGTTCACGCGCCCGGCACTCACCAGCGCCATGACCTCGCGCTCCCGCTGGGTGAGCGCGGCGTAGCGTTGCCGCAGCGCCGCAACGAGCGCCGTCTCGCGGCGCTGCGCGCGGTGCCGCTCGATCGCGGCATCGATCGCATCGAGCAGCTCCTGGTCGCGGAAGGGCTTGCTCAGGAACTCGACGGCGCCGGCCTTCATGGCGCGCACCGTCATCGGAATGTCGCCGTGCCCGGTGATGAAGATCACCGGCAGGTCGACGCCCGCCCGCGGGAGCTCTTCCTGGAAGCTCAATCCGCTGGCGCCGGGCAGCCGCACGTCGAGCACCAGGCAGCCGGGCGCGTCCGGGCGCTGCGCCTGCATGAACGCCTGCGTCGAGGCGAAAACCCGCACGTCCATGCCGACGGAGGCGAGGAGATCCTGGAGCGCCTCGCGCATCGCCAGGTCGTCGTCGACCACGAAAACGACGGGCCGCTCGGTTGCCACTACGGCTCCCGTTGCCCGACCGGCAGCGAAAACTGGAACACGGCGCCGTGGGGCAGGTTCGGCGCGGTCCAGAGCTGGCCGCCGTGGGCCTCGATGATCGAGCGGCTGATCGACAGCCCCATGCCGATGCCCTGCGCCTTGGAGGTATGGAAGGGCTCGAAGAGCTTGTCCGAGATGTCGGACGCGATGCCGGGGCCCGTGTCGCGCACCTCGACGCACACCCCGCCCTCCGCTTCGCTCGCGCCGATGACCAGCTGTCGCGGGCGATCGCCGGGCGCGCTCATGGCCTCGATGGCGTTGACGATCAGGTTGACGACCACCTGCTGGAGCTGCACCCTGTCGCCCCACACGGGCGACAGGCCCTCGGCCAGCGTGCTCTCGAGCGCGATGTCGTTGCGGCGCATCTGGTCGCGAGTGAACGCAATCACGTCGAGGATGATCTGGTTGAGGTCGACGCGGTCCCGCCGCGGCGGCTGGCGCATGACCAGGGCGCGGATGCGGTCGATGACCTCGCTCGCGCGCTTGCCGTCCCTGGCAATGCGCTCGAGCGAACGCTGCGCCTTTTCGATCTCGGGCGGCTGGGCCGCGAGCCAGCGCGCGCAGGATCCGGCGCTCGCGGCCATGGCCCCCAGCGGCTGGTTGACCTCGTGCGCGATCGAGGCCGCGAGCACGCCGAGCGTGGTCACGCGGTTGACCCGCGCAAGCGCTGCCTGCGCCTCGCGCAGGGCCTCCGACGCGAGGATGTGGTGCGTGAGGTCGCGCGTGATCACGAGCGCAGCCTCCGGGCGCTCCGAGCCGAGCCGCAGCGGCGAGTAGGACACCGACAGGTAGATGCGCCCCAGTTCGGTCGTGGACCATTCCGCGAAGGTGAACTGCTCCCCGTCAAAACAGCGGTCGAGGCTCGGCTTCACGGCGCGCTCGAAGAAGTCGCTCCCGAGTACATCGGCGACATGCGTGCCGACGATCGCCTCCGCCGGCGTCCTCCAAGTGCGGCCGTAGACCTCGTTGACCCTTTGATAACGGTAGTCCCGGCCGATCACGGCCACGCCATCGGAGGCGCTCTCGAACACCTGCCGCGTCAAATACTCGCTTTCGCGCAGACTGCGGAAGATGAGAAGACTGGTGAGCGCGTCGGACAGCCGATGCCCGATCTCCTCGAACAGCCGCCTCTCCTGCGCCGTCCAGGTGCGCGGGCGTGAGCACTGGTGCAGCCCGAAGAGGTAAGGCTGATCGCCCTTGGGGTACAGCGCCATGGCGAGCACGGACCGGATGCTGAAACGCTCCGCGAGCTGCGCCGACACCTGGAGCTCCCAGCCAGGACCGAAGGGCACGGCACCGCCCGCAGCGCGCGCCGTCCGGAACACCGTGGCGACTTCCGCATCGAGGGGCAGCTCGGCGCCGAGCCTGAATGCGCCGGGAAACTCGGGCCGCGTCTGTTCCATGACCATGCGCCATGAGTCAGCCTCCGGATCGCACGGATAGGTGAGCCATGCCCGGTCGCAGGCAAAGATGTCGAGGACCACATCGAGCACATCGCTCATCATCTTCTCGAGGTCGTTGGTCCCCTGCATCGCGCGGTTGACGCGGTTCATGCTTTCCAGGAATCCCAGGTGCGCGCGCAGCGCCTCTTCGGCGCGCTTGCGCTCGGTGATGTCGCGCCCGACGCCCCGGTAGCCCGTGAAGCGCCCCGCCTCGTCGAACATCGGCAGCCCCGATACCGACACATGGCGTATGCCGCCGTCGGACGTCGCCCGGGCGAGCTCGAAGTCGCGGAACGGGACATGGGCATCGAGCGCTGCGCGGTGCTGGCGCCAGGCCTCCTCGTCCGGCTCCAGATAGGGCACTTCCCACCGCGTCTTGCCGATTTCCGAGCCCGCCGCCGGCGCGCGGTCGAACCTGGCGGAGTACTCCTGCCGGGTGAAGCGATGCTCGGCGTCGCTCTCCCAGTACACGTCGAAAGAGAACTTCACCAGCGTGCGAAAGCGCTCCTCGCTCTCGCGCAACGCCTCCTCGGCGTGCTTGCGCTCGGTGATGTCCTCGCACGCCACGAGCAGCACCGGCCCGCTGCGCAGCACGACCGCGTTGGCCGACTCCCGGACCCACAGCAGCGTGCCGTCCTTGCGGACCTTGCGCGCCTTCCAGCGCATCACGCGCCCCGGCTGCCGGAAAGCCTCCTCGGCATTTCCCTGGACGAATTCCCGATCGGCTTCGTGGAACACGTTCAGCACCGGCTGGCCGACCAGCTGGCTCACGCGCCAACCCAGCTGCTCTGCGCCGACGGGATTCACCGACAGGATCGCGCCGGCCGCATCGATGATGAAGTACATCGTGGGATTCGCCTCGAAGGCAGCGCGCCACTGCTCCTCGAGATCCTGCCGGGCCTCCTCGGCCCGTTTGTGCTGGGTGATGTCGGTATTGGTCGCAAGGATCGCCACCGGCTCGCCCCGCTCGTTTCGCTGCAATGCCAGGCGGCTCTCCACGACCACCGGCGTTCCGTTTCGCCGGTGATGCACCAGCTCGCCTTCCCAGCGTCCAGTGCGCAGCACCTGCGATTCGATCTGCTCGAGCGGCACGGCAGAGAGGGTCTTCAGCAGCTCGGGCGCGGACTGGCCGAGCGCCTCTTCGGCCGTCCATCCATACATCTGCTCGGCGCCGCGGTTCCAGTAGGTGATCGATGCTTCCATGTCGCGCACGATCATGGCGTCGTGCGTGAGATCCAGCAGGTCGGCGTGCTCGCGCAGCAAGGCTTCGGCCCGCCGCTCGAAAGGCCGACACGGCGGGCGCGGCAGCGTTTCCTCATCCTTGCGTTTCGTCATGAGCGACTCCTGGGCGTCGCGGCCTGTGAGCCGCAGCACGTCGCGCAGCGCCGGTGGTAGGGCCGGCTCCTCCTTGGACAGTGGCGATCGCCATTCTGAACGCCATCGTGGCTGCTGTCATGGCGCAGCGCAGCGCACGGCGACTGCAGGCGACATGGGTTCATTCCGTGGGCAGGAAATTCGTGGTTCAAGCCGCAAAGCCATCCTTCAGCGCCTCCCTCAGCCACGCCACGAACACCGTCACCGCCCGCGGCACATGGCTGGCGTAGGGGCGCACGGCATAGAGCTGGCCGGCGAAGGCGCCCACCGGCGTCCACTGCGGCAGCACCTGCACCAGCTTGCCGGCCTGCAGTGCGGCCTGGGCGCTGAAGTCGGGCACCAGCGCGATGCCGAGTCCGGCCAGTGCCGCGTCGCGCAGGGCCTCGCTGTTGTTGGCGGCAAAGGGGCCGGCGACCGGGATAGTCACGCGCTCGGCGGCGCGGCGCCCGTTCGACGATTCCAGCGTCCAGGCCGGCGTGTCCTGCGCGCGCGGGTAGTGCAGGCAGTCGTGCTGCGACAGCTCTTGCGGCGTCTGCAGCGCGGGGCGGCGGCGCAGGTAGGCGCGGCTCGCGACCAGTACCGAGCGCGTGGCGCACAGCTGCCAGGCCACGTGCGTATCGGGCACCGAGGCCGCATGCCGGATCGCGAGGTCGAAGCCTTCCACCGCCAGCGCGCTCAGCCGGTCCGAGAGATCCAGCGCCAGCCGCACTTCCGGGTTGGCGCGCAGGAAGTCCGCGACCCGCGGCACCAGCTGCTGGCGCGCGAAGGCCACCGGCGCCGTCACCCGCAAGAGGCCGCGCGGCACGCCGGCCAGGTCGCGCACGCCGGCGAAGCTGTGGGCGATCTGCTCGAAGGGTGCGCGCGTGTCGTCCACCAGCCGCTGGCCGGCCTCGGTCAGGCGCACGCTGCGGGTGGTGCGGCGCACCAGCGGCACGCCCGCCGCGCGCTCCAGCTCGGCAATGCGCTGGCTCATCGCGGCCTTGCTCACGCCCAGCCGGGCGGCCGCTGCCGTGTAGCTGCCCTGCTGCGCCAGCACGGTCAGCCAGTGGAGATGGGTCCAGAGCAGCTCGATATTTTTGGCATCCATGGGGTGGATTGTTCACGATAGCGAACAATCAGTTCAACCCTGGCGCCTTGGCAGAAGGCGTGGCCCTTCCTAGACTCGCGGAACTTCCAGCACCCGCAACAGGACCTCGCCATGACCAAGCAGCCCTCCGCCCCCACCCCCCTCGCGCACTTCATCGGCGGCCAGCGCGCCGGCGGCGCCTCCGAGCGCGCGCAGGACGTCTTCAACCCCGCCACGGGTGCCGTCACCGGCCGCGTCGCGCTGGCCGGCCGCGCCGACGTGGATGCGGCCGTCGCCGCCGCCCGCGCCGCCTTCCCGGCCTGGGCCGACACGCCGCCGATCCGCCGCGCGCGGGTGATGTTCAAGTTCCTGGAGCTGCTCAACAAGCACCGCGACGAGCTGGCGCAGCTGATCACCGCCGAGCACGGCAAGGTCTTCACCGACGCGCAGGGCGAGGTCACGCGCGGCATCGACATCGTCGAGTTCGCCTGCGGCATCCCGCAACTGCTCAAGGGCGACTACACCGACCAGGTCTCCACCGGCATCGACAACTGGACGCTGCGCCAGCCGCTGGGCGTGGTGGCGGGCATCACGCCCTTCAACTTCCCGGTGATGGTGCCGATGTGGATGTTCCCGGTCGCGATCGCGGCGGGCAACACCTTCATCCTCAAGCCCAGCCCGATCGACCCCAGCCCCTCGCTGCGCATCGCCGAGCTGCTGAAGGAAGCGGGCCTGCCCGACGGCGTGTTCAACGTGGTCCAGGGCGACAAGGAGGCGGTCGACGCGCTCCTGGAGCACCCGGACGTCAAGGCCATCAGCTTCGTCGGCTCCACCCCGATCGCCAACTACATCTACGAGACCGGCGCGCACCACGGCAAGCGGGTGCAGGCGCTGGGCGGCGCCAAGAACCACATGGTGGTCATGCCCGATGCCGACCTGGAGCAGGCGGTCGACGCGCTGATCGGCGCCGGCTACGGCTCGGCCGGCGAGCGCTGCATGGCGATCAGCGTGGCGGTGCTGGTGGGCGACGTGGCCGACAAGCTGGTGCCGATGCTGGCCGAGCGCGCCCGCACGCTGAAGGTGCGCAACGGCACGAACCTCGAGGCCGAGATGGGCCCGATCGTCACCCGCGCGGCGCACGAGCGCATCACCGGCTACATCGCGCAGGGCGAGAAGGAAGGCGCGAAGCTGGTCTTCGACGGCCGGCAGTTCGACACGGCGCAAGTCGGCGACGGATGCGACAACGGCTTCTGGATGGGCGGCACGCTGTTCGACCACGTCACGCCCGAGATGCGCATCTACAAGGAAGAGATCTTCGGTCCGGTGCTCTCCTGCGTGCGCGTGCCCGACCTGAAGGAGGCTGTCGACCTCATCAACGCCCACGAGTTCGGCAACGGCGTGGCCTGCTTCACCCGCGACGGCAACGTGGCGCGCGAGTTCTCGCGGCGCATCGAGGTGGGCATGGTGGGCATCAACGTGCCGATCCCGGTGCCCATGGCCTGGCACGGCTTCGGCGGCTGGAAGCGTTCGCTCTTCGGCGACATGAACGCCTACGGCGAGGAAGGGGTGCGCTTCTACACGCGGCAGAAGTCGATCATGCAGCGCTGGCCGGAGAGCACGCCCATGGGGGCTGAGTTCGTGATGCCGACTGCCAAATAAGAAACGGCGGCCGCCGGGCCGCCGTTCCTGCGGGGACCCGCCTTCAGGCCTTGAAGGCGACCACTTCCTGGCGCTGTTCGCCCAGGCCTTCGATGCCCAGCGTCATCACGTCGCCCTTCTTGAGGTAGAGCGGCGGCTTCATGCCCAGCCCCACGCCGGGCGGGGTGCCGGTGGTGATCACGTCGCCGGGCATCAGGGTCATGAACTGGCTCACGTAGCTCACGATCTTGGCCACGTTGAAGATCATGGTCTTGGTGCTGCCGGTCTGCATGCGCTTGCCGTTGAGGTCGAGCCACATCGACAGCTTCTGGGGGTTGGCCACCTCGTCGCGCGTCACCAGCCAGGGGCCGATGGGGCCGAAGGTGTCGCAGCCCTTGCCCTTGTCCCAGGTGCCGCCGCGCTCGATCTGGTATTCGCGCTCGCTCACGTCGTTGATCACGCAGTAGCCGGCCACGAAGTCGAGCGCGCTCTTCTGCGAGACGTAGCGCGCGGTCGCGCCGATCACCACGCCCAGCTCCACTTCCCAGTCGCTCTTAACCGAGCCCTTGGGCAGCATGACCGGATCGTTCGGGCCCTGGATGCAGCTGATGGCCTTCGTGAAGACCACCGGCTCGGCCGGGATCGGCAAGCCCGACTCGGCCGCGTGGTCGGCGTAGTTGAGGCCGATGGCGATGAACTTGCCCACGCCCGCGACCGGGCAGCCGAAGCGCGGCTTGCCCCTGACCAGCGGCAGCTTCTCGAGCTTCTGCTTGCGCAGCTTGGCGAGCGCGGCGTCGCCGAGCTGCTCGGGGCCGATGTCCTTGACGACCGCGCTCAGGTCGCGCAGCTGGCCGTTGTCGTCGATGAGGCCGGGCTTCTCCTTGCCGGGGTTGCCGTAGCGAACGAGTTTCATGAGGTCCTTTCTTCTTGCAAGACTAGTAGGTGGAGCGGCCGCCCGAGAGGTCGAACACGGCGCCCGTGGAAAAAGAGCAATCTTCGGTGCAAAGCCAGCCTACCAGGGCGGCGACCTCCTCCACCGTGCCGAAGCGGCCCATCGGGATCTTCGAGAGCATGAAGGCGATGTGCTCCGGCGTCATCTGGTCGAAGATCGCCGTCTTCACCGCCGCCGGCGTCACGCAGTTGACGCGCACGCCGGTGTCGGCCAGTTCCTTGCCCAGCGACTTGGTCAGCGCGATCACCGCCGCCTTGCTCGCGCTGTAGGCGCTGGCATTGGGGTTGCCCTCCTTGCCGGCGACCGAGGCGATGTTGACGATGCGCCCATAGCCCTGCCTGCGCATCTGCGGCACCACCTCGCGGCAGCAGAGGAAGAGCCCGTTGAGGTTGACGTCCATCACCTCGCGCCAGGCATCGGCCGGGTAGTCCCACAGCTTGACGTTGGGCCCGGTGATGCCTGCGCTGTTGACCAGCGCATCGATGCGCCCGGCCTGCGCCAGCGTGGCTGCCACCGCCTCGGCCACCGAAGACTGCTGCGCCACGTCGACCCTCAGCGCCGAGGCCCGGGGCCCCAGCGCCCAGGCCGCCTTCTCGGCCGCGCCGGCATCGCGGTCCCACAGCGTGACGCTGCCGCCCGATTCGATCAGCCGCTGGGCGATGCCGCGGCCCAGCCCGGTCGCGCCGCCGGTCACGACCGCATGCCGCTCCCGGAAGTCGAGCTGGTTCATATGGTGAAGCCGCCGTCGGCCGCGTAGGCCTGGCCGGTGACGAACTGCGACTCGTCGCTCGCGAGGAAGAGCACCAGCGGCGCGATCTCCTCGGCCTGCGCGAGGCGCCCCATGGGCTGGCGCGCGATGAAGGCCTTGCGCGCCTCGACCGGGTCGGCGTTGGCGTTGATCCGATCGGCCAGCGAAGGTGTATCGACCGTGCCCGGGCACACCGCATTGCAGCGGATGCCCTGGCCCACGTAGTCGGCCGCGACGCTCTTGGTCAGCCCCAGCACCGCCGCCTTGGTGGTGCCGTAGACGCAGCGGTTGGGCAGGCCCTTGATGCTGGAGCACACGCTGGCCATGTTGATGATGCTGCCGCGGCCGGCCGCCAGCATGCCCGGCAGCACCGCCTGGATCATCCAGAACTGGGCGCGCACGTTGAGGCGGAAGGCGAAGTCCAGGTCGTCGTCGCTGGCCTGCAGCGCGGCGCCGTTGTGCACCACGCCCGCGCAGTTGAAGAGGATGTCGAGCGCAGGCAGCGTCTTCGTGAAGGCGTCGATCGCCGCCTTGTCGAGCACGTCGAGCCTGGCGGCCGTGATGTTGGCCACGCCCGCGAAGCGCTCCAGGAGCTTGTCGTTGATGTCGGTCGCCCAGACCTGCGCGCCCTCGGCGGCGAGTGCGAGCGCGCTGGCATGGCCGATGCCC
The DNA here is from genome assembly GCF_010499245.1 of Variovorax sp. WS11. Taxonomy (GTDB): domain Bacteria; phylum Pseudomonadota; class Gammaproteobacteria; order Burkholderiales; family Burkholderiaceae_C; genus Variovorax. Next base: position 3,470,794 of record NZ_JAAGOW010000001.1, on the reverse strand, counting down.
TGCCCGGCCGCGGTGACGAGCGCGGTCTTGCCCTTGAGTCTCATGGGATGTCCTTCTCGCTGATGGATGGAGCCGCGATGCGGCGTTCAGGGTTAGGCCCGATGGCTGCCTCGCGTAGCGCCTCGTATTCTGAATTGGCCTGACCACTTGGCCAATCCAGGACAACCCCTAAGTGCCGCTCCAGACCCTCGAACCGAGACGCCTCTACCGCCAGATCGCCGACCAGCTCAGCGCGCTGATCGCGAAGGGCGAGTTCGCGGTGGGCGCGCGCCTGCCGGCCGAGCGCGACCTGGCCAAGCAGCTGGGCGTGAGCCGGCCCTCGGTGCGCGAGGCGCTCATCGCGCTCGAGGTCGAGGGCTGGGTCGAGGTGCGCACCGGCTCCGGCGTCTATGTGCGGGGCCGGGCGCAGCACGCCGCCGCGCCGGTGGCCAGCACCGAGTGGGGCCCGCTGGAGCTGATCCGCGCGCGCCGCGTGGTCGAGGGCGAGACCGCGGCCATCGCGGCCGTCACGGCTAAGCGCAAGGACATCGAGGCGATGACGCGCGCCATCGCGCTCATGCGCGAGCTGGCCGAGCGCAACGTGATGCCGCTGGACGGCGACCGCGCCTTCCACCTGGCGATCGTCGAGTGCTGCGGCAACGTGGTGCTGTCGGAGACGGTGCAGGGCTTCTGGGACTCGCGCCGCGGCCCGATCTTCACGCGCCTGGGCGGCTATTTCGAGAGCGTGAAGTCCTGGCGTTCGGCCATCGCCGAGCACGAGGCGATCCGCGACGCCATCGCCGCGCACGACGCCGAGGGCGCGCGCAACGCGATGCATGCGCACATGGACAAGTCGCACCAGCGCTTCAGCGCCAGCTGGCGCCGGGCCAACCTCTTCTTTCAACCACCGACGGAGACAAAACGATGAATACCAAGCGTTTCGCACTGAAGACGATCGCCGCCTGCGTTCTCGCCGCGGGCGCCCTCGGCATCGCGCAGGCCCAGACCAAGCTCAAGTGGGCGCACGTGTACGAGACCTCGGAGCCCTTCCACAAGTACTCGGTGTGGGCGGGGGAAGAGATCAAGAAGCGCACCAACGGCAAGTACGAGGTGCAGGTCTTCCCGGCCTCCAGCCTGGGCAAGGAGGCCGACATCAACCAGGGCCTGACGCTGGGCACCGTGGACATCATCCTCTCGGGCGCGAGCTTCGCGGGGCGCACCTACGCGCCGCTGGCGGTGTCGTACTTTCCCTTCATCTTCCGCGACGCGGAGCACCAGCTGAAATACGCCACAAGCGACGTGTTCAAGGAACTGGCCAAGGGCTACGACGACAAGAGCGGCAACCACATCACGGCGCTGACCTACTACGGCGCGCGCCACGTCACCTCGAGCGCGGCCCGGCCGGTGGCCAAGCCCGAGGACATGAAGGGCCTGAAGATCCGCGTGCCCGATGCGCCGGCCTACCTGGCCTTCCCCAAGGCGCTGGGCGCCAACCCGACGCCGATCGCCTTCGCCGAGGTGTACCTGGCGCTGCAGAACGGCACCGTGGATGCGCAGGAGAACCCGCTGCCGACCATCGAGGCCAAGAAGTTCTTCGAAGTGCAGAAGAACATCTCGCTGACCGGGCACATCGTCGATTCGCTGCTGACCATCGTCTCGGGGCAGCTGTGGGGCAAGCTCTCGGCGGACGAGAAGAAGATCTTCACCGAGGTGATGCAGGAGGCGGCGGAGAAGACCGGGCGCGAGATCATCGCCTCGGAGGCGCGGCTGGTGGAGGAGTTCAAGAAGAAGGGGAACAACGTGATGACGGTGGACAAGGGGGCGTTCCGGGAGGCGGTGTTGAAGAGCACCAAGCCGACGGATCATGGGTACAGGCAGCAGGACTACGACCGCATCACTGCGATCAAGTGAGTCCGGCTCCCCATGACCGATCAGAAAATCATCGACGACGAAGGCCACTTCCACGCCCAGGACGAAGTGGTCGACCTCTCCGGCACCATCGCCGAGGGCTGGGCCGCGCTCGCGCTCTTCTGGCTGCTCGGCCTCACGGTCTTCTACCAGTTCGTCACCCGCTACGTCATGAACGACTCGGCCGCCTGGACCGAGGAGATCGCGCGCTACATGCTCGTCGGCGTGGTCTTCATCGGCGCGGCCATCGGCGTGTCGAAGAACAACCAGATCCAGGTCGACTTCTTCTACCGCTACCTGCCCGGCGCGGTCGGCCGCTGGCTCTCGCGCGCGGTCGACGTGCTGCGCATCGGCTTCTTTGCCGCGGCGGTGGTCATGACCGTGCAGATGATGATGAAGATCGGCAACCAGACCCGCATGACCATCGTCGACCTGCCGATGAACCTGGTCTACGGCCTGTGCCTGCTCGGCTTCGCGGCCATGGCCTGGCGCTCGCTGCAGGTGGCGCGGGTGCACTGGCGCCGCGGCTACAGCGTGCTGGAGCGGCCCGAATCGACACTGGAAGACCGCTGACCCATGCTCAAGATCTTCTTCCTGATCTTCATGGCCGGCGGCATCCCCGTCGCCATCGCCATGGCCGGCGCCTCGCTGGTCTACATCCTCACGTCGGGGAGCCTGCCGCCCTTCGTCGTCATCCACCGCATGGTCAGCGGCATCGACAGCTTCCCGTTGTTGGCTGTGCCCTTCTTCATCCTGGCCGGCAACCTGATGAACAACGCCGGCATCACCACCCGCATCTACAACTTCGCGCTCGCGCTGGTGGGCTGGCTCAAGGGCGGCCTGGGGCATGTGAATGTGCTGGGCTCGGTGATCTTCGCGGGCATGAGCGGCACCGCCATCGCGGACGCGGCCGGCCTCGGCACCATCGAGATCAAGGCGATGAAGGAGCACGGCTACGCGACCGAGTTCGCGGTGGGCGTGACGGCCGCCTCGGCCACGCTGGGGCCGATCATCCCGCCGAGCCTGCCCTTCGTGATCTACGGGATGATGGCCAACGTCTCGGTGGGCGCCCTCTTCCTCGCGGGCATCCTGCCGGGCGCGATGATGGCGCTCTTGATGATGTTCACCGTCGGCTGGTACGCCCACCGCAACAAGTGGGGCGGCGACGTCAAGTTCTCCAGCACGCGGCTCTTCAAGGCGCTGTGCGAGCTGGCGGTGGTGATCGGCTGGCCGCTGCTGCTGTGGGCGGCGGTGACCCGCCTGGGCGCGCCGGCGCAGATCACGGTCTTCGTCGGCCTGGGCCTGCTCTTCGTGCTCGACCGGATCTTCGCCTTCGAGGCGCTGCTGCCCATCATGACACCGGTGCTGCTGATCGGCGGCATGAGCACCGGGCTCTTCACGCCCACCGAGGGTGCCATCGCGGCCTGCGTGTGGGCCATGATCCTCGGCTTCGCGTGGTACCGCACGCTCTCGTGGAAGATGTTCGTCAAGGTCTGCCTCGACACCATCGAGACCACCTCCACCGTGCTCTTCATCGTCGCCGCCGCCTCCATCTTCGGCTGGATGCTGACGGCCACCGGCGTCACCACCGACATCGCGAACTGGGTGCTGGGCTTCACCAAGGAGGCCTGGGTCTTCCTGCTGCTGGCCAACCTGCTGATGCTCTTCGTCGGCTGCTTCCTGGAGCCGACCGCGGCCATCACCATCCTCGTGCCCATCCTGCTGCCCATCGCGACGCAGCTGGGCGTGGACCCGATCCACTTCGGCCTGGTGATGGTGCTCAACCTGATGATCGGCCTGCTGCATCCGCCCATGGGCATGGTGCTCTTCGTGCTGGCGCGGGTGGCGGGCCTGAGCTTCGAGCGCACCACGATGGCGATCCTGCCGTGGCTGGTGCCGCTGCTGCTCAGCCTGGCCATCATCACCTACATGCCCAAGTTGGTACTCTGGCTGCCGAAAATGTTCTTCTGAAAATCTTCTGAATTCCCGACGCAGGACCCCACGATGAACCCCTTCATTCGCCTCCACCCCGCCGACGACGTCGTGATCGCCCGCGGCCAGCTGGTCGGCGGCACGTCCATCGAAGGCGTGACCACCCGCGGTCTGATCCCGCCCGGCCACAAGGTGGCGGTGCGCGCCATCGCCCAGGGCGAGCCGGTGCGCCGCTACAACCAGATCATCGGCTTCGCGAGCCGTCCCATCGCGCCCGGCGAGCACGTGCACACGCACAACCTCGACATGGGCCCGGACAAGGGCCACTTCGATCGCGACTACGCCTTCGGGGCCGACGTCAAGGCGCCTCCGCCGCGGCGCGAGGCCACCTTCATGGGCATCCAGCGCGCCGACGGCCGGGTGGCCACGCGCAACTACATCGGCGTGCTGACCAGCGTGAACTGCTCGGCCACCGCGGCGCGCGCCATCGCCGATCACTTCTCGCGCCAGACCAATCCGCAGGCGCTCGCGCCCTACCCCATGGTCGACGGCGTGGTCGCGCTCACGCACGGCACCGGCTGCGGCATGGACACCCAGGGCATGGGCATGCAGCTGCTGGAACGCACGCTCACCGGCTATGCCACGCACCCCAACTTCGCGGCTGTGCTGGTGGTGGGCCTGGGCTGCGAGGCCAACCAGATCAACGCCTGGCTCGCCACCGGCAACCTGCGCGAGGGCGAGAACCTGCGCGTCTTCAACATCCAGGACACGGGCGGCACGCGCAAGACGGTGGAGAAAGGCGTTGCGCTCATCAACGAGATGCTGCCGCGCGCCAACGCCGTGAAGCGCGAGCCCTGCAGCGCCGCGCACATCACTATCGGCCTGCAGTGCGGCGGCTCCGACGGCTACTCGGGCATCAGCGCCAACCCGGCGCTGGGCGCGGCGGTGGACCTGCTGGTGGCGCACGGCGGCACCGCCATCCTCTCGGAGACGCCCGAGATCTACGGCGCCGAGCATCTGCTTACGCGCCGCGCCGTCAAGCGCGAGGTGGGCGAGAAGCTGGTCGAGCGCATTCGCTGGTGGGAGCACTACACCGCCATCAACGAAGGCGAGATGAACAACAACCCCTCGCCCGGCAACAAGGCGGGCGGGCTCACCACCATCCTCGAGAAGAGCCTGGGCGCGGTGGCCAAGGGCGGCACCAGCAACCTCGAAGCCGTGTACGAGTACGCCGAGCCGGTCAAGGCGCACGGCTTCGTCTACATGGACACGCCGGGCTATGACCCGGTGAGCGCCACCGGCCAGGTGGCGGGCGGCGCCAACATGATCTGCTTCACCACCGGCCGCGGCTCGGCCTACGGCTGCGCGCCCTCCCCCTCGCTCAAGCTCGCGACCAACTCGGCGTTGTGGCAGCGGCAGGAAGAAGACATGGACATCAACTGCGGCGAGATCGTCGAAGGCAGCGTGTCGATCCAGGAGATGGGGCAGCGCATCTTCGAGCTGGTACTGGCGACCGCGTCGGGGGAGGCGAGCAAGAGCGAGAAGCATGGGTATGGGCAGAACGAGTTCGTGCCTTGGCAGGTCGGTGCGGTGATGTGACGGAGCTTCTTCAAATGCCTCAGACCCTCCAAGCCGCGACGCTTCGCACCCAGATCACCTCCATCATCGCCGGCACCGGCAGCACCCCGGCCGAAGCCGAGCAGGTCGCCGCCAACCTCGTGCTCGCCAACCTCAGCGGCCATGACTCCCACGGCGTCGGCATGGTCCCGCGCTACGTCGACGCCGCGGCCGAGGGCGGCCTGAAGCCCAACGCCGGCGTCAAGGTCAAGCTCGACACCGGCCCCATGCTCTCCCTCGACGGCCAGCGCGGCTACGGCCAGATCGTCGGCGTGCAGGCCATGCAAATGGCGATCGAGCGCGCGAAGCAGCACGGCAGCTGCGTCCTGTCGCTGGCCAACGCCCACCACCTGGGCCGCATCGGGCACTTCGCCGAAATGGCGACGGCGCAGGGCCTGGTCTCCATGCACTTCGTCAACGTGCTCTCGCGCCCGGTGGTCGCGCCCTGGGGCGGCGGCGACGGGCGCTTCGGCACCAACCCGTGCTGCATCGGCATTCCGCTGAAGGGTGCCGAGCCCTTCATCCTCGACTACGCCACCAGCCGCGTCGCCCAAGGCAAGATGCGCGTCGCCCACAACAAGGGCGAGCGCGTGCCGCCCGGCTACCTGATCGACGAGCACGGCGCGCCCACCGACGACCCCGGCGTGGTCGTGGTGCCGCAGGGCAACGGCCTCTTCGGCGCGCTGATGACCTTCGGCGAGCACAAGGGCTACGGCATGGCCGTGGCCTGCGAGCTGCTGGGTGGCGCGCTCACCGGCGGCGGCACCTGGCACCGCCAGGCCGACACGGCGCGCACGGTGCTCAACGGCATGCTGGCCATCGTGATCGACCCGGGCAAGCTGGGCACGCAGGCCAGCTTCGAGCAGGAGGCGCGCGCCTTCGTCGACTGGCTGCGGCAAAGCCCGCCGGGCCAGGGCTTCGACGGCGTGCAGATCGCCGGCGAGCCCGAGCGCAAGGCCCGCGCAGCGCGCGAGCGCGAAGGCATCTGGATCGACGACGCGACCTGGAGCGAGATCGTGGCGGCGGGGGCGAAGGTGGGCGTGGCGATCGGCTGATCCGATCGCCTACAGCACCGCCATGAACTCGCCCAGGTTCAGCGGCTTGATCAGGTGGTGGTCGAAGCCCGCCGCCGCGATGCGGTCGCGGTAGCCCTGCTGCCCCCAGCCCGTCAGCGCAATCAGCTTCAGCTCCGCGCCCCGGGGCCCGGCGCGCAGGTGGCGCGCGAGCTCGCAGCCGTCCATGCCCGGCATGCCGATGTCGAGCACGGCGATGTCGATGTCGTGCTCCCGCGCCAGCTGCAGCGCCTCTTCGCCGCCGTAGGCCACCAGCGCGGTCGCGCCCATCGACGCCAGCAGCTCGGCGAGGGTGTCGGCCGCATCGCGGTTGTCGTCGACGACCAGGATCGTGCCCTCGAGGGAAGGCGCCCACCCGTCCTGCGACATGCGCGTGCGCCGGCCGGGCGCGGCCGCGCTCTTGGCCAGGGGCAGGCGCACGGTGAAGGTGGCGCCGCGGCCCAGGCCTTCGCTCGCGGCCTCGACGCTGCCGCCCTGCAGCTCCACCAGGCTCTTCACCAGCGTCAGGCCGATGCCCAGCCCGCCCTGCGCCTCGCGTGCCGTGCCGCTCACCTGCACGAACATCTCGAAGATCGACTTCAGCATCTCCGGCGCCAGGCCGGTGCCGGTGTCGCTCACCGACACGACGGCCTGCCGCCCCTCCTGACGCGCAGTCACCGTCACCCGGCCGCCCGCGGGCGTGTACTTGGCCGCGTTGTTCATCAGGTTCGAGAACACCTGCGTGAGGCGCACCGCATCGCCGCGCACCACCAGCGGATCGCCCGCGACGTCGACCGTGAGCGAATGCCCGGCGCGCTCGAACAGCGGCCGGCTCAGCTCGACCGCGTCGTCGATCACCGCGTCGAGCAGCACCGGGCCCAGGTGCAGCTCGATCTTGCCGCGCGTGATGCGCGAGACCTCCATCAGGTCGTTCACCAGGCGCACCATGTGCTCGACCTGGCGGTTCATGAGCTCGTAGTACTTTCCGGCCTCTTCCGGCCCGGGCTTCTTGCGCTGCAGCAGCGACAAGGCGGTGCCCAGCGGCGCCAGCGGATTGCGCAGCTCGTGGGCCAGCGTGGCGAGGAACTCGGTCTTGCGCTGGTCGGCGTCGCGCAGCCCTTCCAGCAGGTTGCGCAGCTCGTACTGCCGGCGGCGCGAGCGCAGGGCGGTGCGCACCGCGCTCACCAGCGAGGCCACGCGCATCGGCCGCTCGATCACCGTGACGTTGGCGAACTCGTCCATGGCGCTGGCGATGGCGCGCGAATCCGCCCCCTGGCGCGCCAGCACCAGCACCGGCACGTCGGACCAGGGCGGCTGCGCGGCCAGCGCGCCGGTGAGCACGGCCAGCGCCGGGCCGGCGAGCACCTCTTCGGCCAGCATGATGGCGCCGGCGCCGCGCAGCAGCTCATCCACCAGCGAGCCCATGTCGTCGCACACCTGCGAGACGAAATGCGCGCGCTCCAGCACGGTGCTCGCCATCCCGGCGTCCCTCGAGGTCGCCGTCCGCAGGAGGATGCGCTCTTCGAGATCGGGCGGCAGCGCGCTCACGATGGCGACCGAACCCCGTCGATCGGGACGGGCACGCCCGTCAGGATGCCCCGGAAGTTGCGCAGCGGCGCCCCGACATGGATGCCCTGCGCATTCAGCGAGAAGGAGCGGATGGTCCGCTCGTGCGCGCCGCCGCGCTTCTTGAGCACCGAGATCGCCTGCCTCACCTCGCCCCCGTCCTCGAAGTAGCGCAGCAGCACCACCGAGTCGGCCAGGTAGCTCGCATCGACCGGCGTCTGCATCTGCATGCCGATGAGGCCGTGCTGAGCGCCCACCAGCATGGTGGCCACGCCGTTCTGCCCGAGGTAGGTCAGCAGTTCGTGGAGCTGGACGATCAGGAAGCGCTCGTCGGGCATGGCGTTGAGGTAGCCGTTGAGGCTGTCGATCACCACCATCGTCGCCTCGTGCTGCTCGACCGCCTCGCGGATCTCGTGGACGAACTCGCCGGGCGACAGCTCCGCCGGGTCGACCTGGCGCACGCGGATGTGTCCGGAGTCGATGTACGGCCCCAGGTCCATGCCCAGGCCCTCGCAGCGCGTGCGCAGGGTGTTGATGCTCTCGTCGAAGATGAAGAGCGCCGCGCATTCGCCACGCTTCGCCGCGGTGATCGCGAACTGCACCGCCACGCTCGACTTGCCCGTGCCGGGCGCGCCCACGAACAGCGTGCTGGTGCCCTTCTCGATGCCGCCGCCCAGCAGGTCGTCGAGCGCCACCAGGCCGCTGGGGATTCGCGTCTGCGTCATCGGCGGCGTGTGTTCCGAGGCCACCAGCCGAGGGAACACATGCAACCCGCCGCGCGCGATCTTGTAGTCGTGGTAGCCGCCGCGGAACTCCTTGCCGCGGTACTTGGTGACCACCAGCCGGCGGCGCGACGCGCCGTAGTCGGGGTTGAGCTGCTCCAGCCGGATCACCGCATGCGCGATGCTCTGCACCTGCAGGTCCTGGTCGGCGGCCGTCAGGTCGTCGAGCAGCAGCACCGTGCACTGCCGGCCGGTGAAGAACTGCTTGAGCGCGAGGATCTGCCGGCGGTAGCGCAGCGACCCGCCCGCCAGCAGGCGCAACTCGGACAGCGAGTCGAACACCACCCGGGTGGGCTTGATCTTGTCGACGTCGGCCAGGATCCGGAGCGTCTTCTCGCCGAGCTCGATCTCGGAGGGGTGGAACATCGTGTACTGGTCGTCCGGCTCCAGCGCGTCCTGCGCGGGCAGCATCTCGCGCACCTCGATGCCCTTCAGGTCCCAGCCGTGGGACTCGGCCACGCCCTGCAGTTCGTGCGCCGTTTCGGAAAGGGTGACGTACAGCACCGGCTCGCCGTGCACCACGCCCTCGCGCAGGAACTGGATCGCCACCGTGGTCTTGCCCGCGCCGGGCGCGCCCTCCAGAAGATAGAGCCGGTGGGCCGTGAGGCCGCCGCCCAGGACATCGTCGAGCCCGGGGACGCCCATCTTCAACAGCACGGGCTCCTGCGCCTTGTTGCCACCGCCCGTGGGCGGGATCCTTGCCTTCATTTTTCCAGCCCCCGAAAACGTTCTACGAAAGAGTTAAGGAGTCGCTGAATGTAAGGCCTGTAAAGCGGCCGCGCTGTAGGGAGTCATCCCCTCTTCGGACCGCCCGGGCCCGTGTTCACCGGGCTTTTATCGTCCGGCTGGGGGATGACGCACGGGCCGCCGGCGCGCCCAATCGGCCCAGGCGGTCATGGGTTCGGCCGTCAAGGGAGCAATGTCATGAAGTCACCTCTTTCCGTACCCGCGCTGGCCCTGAGCTGCGCGCTGCTCGCCGCCTGCAACACGCAGCCCGGCATCCTCTACACCACCGAAGGCAACGAGTTCGACGTGATGAGCCTCACCGATGCCCAGGGCAACTGCGAGGGCCTCGCCCGCGTGGCCTACCTGACCTGGTGGGGCGTCGAGACCCTAAAAGGCTGCTGGGCGCGCGAGCGCGGCGAGATCGTCGGGCGCTTTCCCGGGCTGGAGGACAGGCGGGTGCCCCTGGGCGCGTTCCAGCGCACCGAGCTGGCGGAGTACCGCGGCGCCTCGCTGCACTGAGGCCCGCGCGGCGGGCCATTGCAAGGGCCGGCGTTTTGGACGGACACTCGCGTCGAGAATGAGTCATGGAGGAAAAACGATGCGACGTGTCGCCGTCATCGGGTCCGGGCCGGGCGGGCTGGTCGCCGCGCGCTACCTGCAATCGGAAGGCTTCGCGCCCGTGCTCTTCGAGCAGGCGGCAACGCCGGGCGGCCAGTGGAGCGGCAACGCCAGCTGCAGCGGCGTATGGCCGTCCATGCGCACGAACACGAGCCGCGTGCTCACGCAATTCAGCGACCTGCCGCACGCGCCGGGGCTGGCCACCTACCCTTCCAATCGCGAGATCGGCGACTACCTGTTGCGCTATGCGGCCCAATTCGACCTGACGGCGCAGACGCGTCTGCGGACGGCCGTGCGCGAAATCCGGGCCGTGCCCGGCGGATGGGCCGTGCGGCACGATGCGCAAGAGGAAGTGTTCGAGAAAGTCGTGGTCGCGAGCGGACGCTTCCAGCATGCGTGCATCCCCGAGGTGCCGGGCCTGGCGTCGTTCTCGGGCAGCGCCGGCGTGGCGCATACCTTCGCGTACAAGGACCCGGAGCGGTACCGCGGCAAGCGCGTGCTCGTGGCGGGCTGCGCCATCAGCGCGCTGGAGATTGCCAGCGACCTCTGCATGCTCGGTGCGGCGCGCGTCGTGGTGTGCCAGCGGCGGCAGCGCTACGTGCTTCCGAAGCTGATGGCCGGCGTCCCGTCGGACCATCGCGTGTTCTCGCGCTACCAGGCGCTGGCCGAGGAGTCGCTGCCGCGCAGCGAGTTCGGCGCATTGTTGAAGGAGCTGGTGGTGGGCGCGGTAGGCAGTCCCGAACAGTACGGCGCACCCAAGCCCGCCGACAGCATCTTCGAGGCGGGCCTGACGCTGAGCCAGCACTACCTGCCCCTGGTCGCCGAGGGCCGCATCGAGGTGCGCCCGTGGTTCGACCGGGTCGACGGCACGCAGGTCAGCTTCAGCGACGGACGGGCAGAGCCCTTCGACGGCATTCTCTTCGGCACGGGCTTCGAGATGAGCCTGCCTTTTTTGAGCGAAGCGATCCGCCGCACGCTCAACCTGGATGCGCAGCACATCGAGCTCTACAAGCACACCTTCCATCCGGAGCTGCCGGGGCTTGCCTTCGTCGGCATGTGGGATCAGTCCGGGCCAATGTTTCCGCCGGTCGAATTGCAGGCGCGGTGGCTCGCTTATGTGTGGGGCGGCGCCGTGGCATCGCCGACGCCTGATGAGATGCAGCTCGGCATTGCCGAATGTCGCGCCCGCCGCGGCGAGCCGCAGAAGACGAAGATGAACCTGGTGGCGTTGCTGTTCGCGCGCGCCGCGGGCGTGGAGCCGGAGCTGGAGCGCTGGCCTGAGCTTCAGCGTGCGCTGCTGTTCGGGCCGCTTGCGCCTGTTTCGTTTCGCCTGCAAGGGCGCGATGCGCTGCCGGACGCGGCGAGCCGCTTCGCCGGCGAGGCGATGGCCTTCGGGTGCGTGCAGTCCTCGCAGTTCTGCGATTCCGAGTTGGAGAAGCTGCGGCGACTGGGCAGCGTCGCGGAGCCGGCGCTCACGAAAACCGCTGTATGAGTTGACCCAGGCGCCGGCAAGCCGTCGCCTGCTGGGCTTCGATGGCGGTTGCGACACCGAGAAGCAACCCCGAACGCGCCGTACCGGGCGCGCCGTACCAGACCGACAGCGGCGCCGGGGCCATGCCATAGGCATACGCTTCGCGGGCGATCGCCTTGTCGTCGGCACCGTCCGGCAACTGAAGCACGACGGCCAGTCCGGCGGCGTAGCCATGCAGGCCTTCGGCCTCCAGGTTGGCGAGCAATGCGCTGCTCCGTGCCGCATAGACGCGTTTCATCCGTCGCAGATGCCGCAGGTAGTGCCCGTCTCGCATGAATTCCGTCGTCGCCGTCTGCACGGCCGGACCGGGAGCGGGCGCAAGGCAAGCCATGACATCGTCGAAGCGGGCGACGAGCGAGAGAGGCGCCACGACGAAGCCGAGGCGCAGCGTGGGGCTGATGGTTTTGCTGAACGATCCGATATGGATCACGCGCCCGGACCGGTCCTGCGCTGCCAGGGCGGGCGCGGCGCGGCGCTTCAGTTGCAGCTCGCCCAGGTAGTCGTCTTCGATGATCCAGGCGTGCGCGCGCCTTGCCCAATCGAGCAGTCGAAGCCTGCGCGCGAGCGACAAGGTCGGACCCAGGGGTGCCTGCTGGCCCGGCGTCACCAGCGCCAGGGCTGCATCGGGTGCGCGCGCCTCCCCATGGGCAACGTCGATGCCCTCTTCGTCGACGGGGATGGGCACCGTCGAAAGGCGCGAGATCTGGAGCGCTCTGCGGGTCGGAAGAAAGCCGGGGTTCTCGACCCATGCAGCACGCCCTTCGGCGCGGAGGGCCTGCAGGGTGGCACCCAGCGCGCCCGAAAAGCCTGCCGTGATGAAGATCTGCGAGGGCCGGCACTCGATACCGCGCGACAGTGCCAGGTGGGCCGCAATCTCGCGCCTCAACTCGTGCTCGCCGCGAGGGTCGTGATAGAAGGCGGGCGCTTCCACCTCGTCACGCGCCGCACGCGCGCGAATGCGTCCGAAGAGCGCGACGGGGAAGCAGTCGGAGGCCGGTACGCCCATCTGGAACACCGCAGGCCCGGGCACGAAATGCTGGTACAGGTCGGATTGCAGATCGGTCTCGATCGACCGCTGCTCCTTCACGGCGCGCTTGACCGGCTGGCCCGCCACGCGGGTGCCGGCGGGCCGTGACGAGACGATCAACTGCGCATCGGCCAACCGCTCGTACGCCGTCTTGACAGTGCCGCGCGCAACGCCCAGTTGCGCAGCGAGGTCGAGCCACGACGGCAGCCTGGCGCCCGGTGCGAGCACCCCGCTGGCGATCGCGCCGGAGATTCCGATGCTGATCTGCTCGGCCAGGGAGGTGTTGGCCGTGCGGTCCAGAACGATCTTCAAGCCACTGTCCATCGTGGCATGGTACATCCGGATCATGCGTTTTCAGGTCTTTTTTCTGAACCGGCCGGAGCGCACCATCGAGGCTCCCAAGCAAGGAAACCGACCCATGAAACTCCAACGCCTTCTTCTCCCCCTCCTCTTCGCCACCGGCGTGGCCTTTGCCGGAGCCGCGGCTGCGCACGGCACCGGCGACACGGTGAAGCCGAACTTCGACCGGCCCATCACCAACATTCCCGGCAAGTCGCTCATCGCGCTGGAAGTGCTGTACCCGCCGGGCGGTGCTTCGCTGCCGCACGTCCATTCGAAGTCTGCGTTCATCTATGCCTACGTGGTCTCGGGCAGCATCGCCAGCAAGGTCAACGACGGCCCCGAGCGCGTCTACAAGGCCGGGGAAAGCTTCCACGAGGATCCGGGCTCGCGCCACCCCGTGAGCCGCAACGCCAGCAAGACGAAGCCCGCCAAGCTGCTCGCCGTGTTCGTCGTGGACAGCGGCGACCACCCTCTCACCACCAACGAATGACACAGGAGCAAACCATGAGACTGGACTACACCAAAGCATCTCCGGGCGGCGTCAAGGCCTTCGGCAGCGTGTACGGCTACATCACCCAATCGGGCCTCGAGGACGTCCTCGTCGAGCTCATGTACCTGCGCATCAGCCAGATCAACGGCTGCGCGTATTGCCTGGACATGCACACCCGCGACCTCTCGAAGAAGGGGGTGTCGGTTCAGAAGCTCGCGCTGGTGCAGGCGTGGCAGGAAGCCGGCGACCTCTTCAGCGAACGGGAACGCGCGGCGCTCGCGTGGGCCGAATCGGTGACGCGCGTGGCCGACACGCACGTGCCGGACGACGCTTTCGAGGCCGCCGCGTCCGTGTTCAGCGAAAAGGAACTCGCCGACCTGACCATGGCGATCGGCCTGATGAACGCTTTCAACCGCTTGGCGATCAGCTTCCGCCGCGGGCCGGAGCCTGCGCAGGCGGCCAAGGGCTGAGGCCCGCGCGCGATGCGCAGGATCAGAACGTGACCTTGACCGAGGGCGCGCTGCGCTGGGCCTCGCCGTGGAACACGGCCTCGATGTTGTTGCCGTCGGGGTCCAGGACGAAGCACGCGTAGTACCCCGGGTGATACGGCCGCTCGCCCGGTGCGCCGTTGTCCCTGCCGCCATGCGCGAGCACGGCCTTGTAGAACGCATCGACCATCGCCTTGTCCTGGGCCTGGAAAGCCAGGTGGTGGCGCCCGGTCAGCTGGCCGTTGGCGGCCTTGCTGCTGGCGGTCGAAACGAAGAGCTCATCGGCCCAGAAATAGTCCTCGCCACTGCCGGCCATCGGGATCTTCAACACTTCGAAGGCAGCCTCGTAGAAGGCTCGACTTGCGGCGAGGTCCTTCACGACCAGCTGGAGGTGATCGATCAAGCGGCCGCGGTGCAACTCCTGTGTTTCCATGCATATGCTCCTTTGGATTGGATAGCCTTTCGCATGAAGGGCACTTCGTCTGTCAGCGTGGTTCGACAACGTCGACCCCGCCATAGCGACTCAGGCATTCTTGGCTCTGTTGATGGGTCATCTCACGCAGGAGGCGATCTGAGCACCGCCCCCGTCGCCAGGATGCCGTCAAAGAAAGAATGGTGACAAAATCTGTCACTATGCCGACCTACATTGGGCTTCCAACTCAACTGAAGGAAAGCACCATGAACACTAGCAAGGCATTTGAGATCGCTCAGATCTACGCCAAAGCGCTCGCGAACAAGGACGTCGAGACCATCGTCTCTATCTCGGCCGAGGAGGTCGTCTGCACCTCGCCCATCGGTCAGACCACCGGTCTCGAGCGCTTCCGCGCCTTCCAGGAAGGCTTTACCAAGATGCTCACGAACCTGACCGTCCTCGCCGTCTACGGCGACGACCAGCAGGCCGTCGTGGTTTACCTCGCCGAGACGCACCCGGTGCCTCGCTCGCTCGTGGCGGAGCTCGTCAAGGTCAAGGACGGCAAACTTGCATCGACCGATGTGATCTACGACGCCACGCCCTTCGCTGCCTTCATGAAAACGGTTCAGCCTCACTGAACGAACGGGCCGGTGATGAAGCGAGTTCAATACGACAGGTATGGCGGCCCCGAGGCGATGCGCCTGACAGAGTTCGACCTGGGAACCCCTGGCGAGGGGGAGGTGGCCGTCAGGGTCAAGTTTGCAGCCATCAATCCCATCGACTGGAAAGTGCGCAACGGCGATCTCAAGATGGTCACGGGAAAGTCCTTCCCACGCGCGCTGGGGTCTGACTTCTCCGGGACCGTGATGGCCGTCGGCCCGGGCGTCACTCGCTTCAAGCCTGGAGATGCCGTGTTCGGCCTTGCACGACTCAAGGAGAGCGGCGCGTGCGGCCATGCAGTGCTCACCGACGCGAGCTTTCTGGCGATGAAGCCTGACAGCGTTTCCTTCGAGGACGCCGCCTGCCTCGGCACTCCTGGCGTCACCGCCTGGAATGGTCTGTTCGACAAGGCTGGACTGAAGCCTGGCGCACATGTCTTCATCAACGGCTGCACCGGGGCCGTTGGCGAAACAGCCGTTCAGCTTGCACGGATGACAGGGGCCAAGGTCTCGGGCAGCTGCAGCGCCGAGGCAATGCCACGCGCCCATGCGCTGGGTGTCGCGCGCCTACGACTATCGGACAACCGACTTGGCAAAGATCAGCGAGCGCTTCGATGTTGTTTACGATACCGCGGCCACCATGACGACCGCCGTCGGTCTCGGGATGCTTCGCGACGGAGGCGTGTACCTCGACATCAATCCGACGCTGGGCAAGTTCATGCGTTCCATGTTCGATCGCAGGCTGAAACCAATCATCTGCAAGGCGAAAGCGGACATTCTCGATGGCTTGGCGCGTGCTGCAGCGGAAGGAAAACTCCGGCTCCCGGTAGCCAAGACCGTGCCGCTGAGCGACGCCATGCGACTTCTCCACGAGCTTGAACAGGGGCACAAGCTGGCCGGGAAAGGCCTCGTTGTGATGGATTGACGTGTCCCGCAGCCAGCGATTGTTCGACCTCATGCAGGTGCTGCGCCGACACCGTGGAACGGTGTCCGGCGAAGTGCTTGCCAGCGAGTCGGGCGTGTCGCTGCGCACGATACGGCGCGACATCGCCACGCTGCAGTCGCTCGGAGCGGAGATCGACGGTGCCCCAGGCGTCGGCTACATCCTGAGACCGGGATTTCTTCTACCCCCACTGTCGTTCACCGAGGAAGAGCTCCAGGCTCTGGTCGCGGGCGCACAGTGGGTGAGCCGCCAGACGGACGATGCGCTCGCCTTGGCCGCTCAGAATGCGCTCGCCAAGATTGGCGGTGTACTTCCCTCCGATATGCGGAGGATGCTGGACGACGACACGCTCTACATCGCCCGAAAGCGAGAAGACACGTCAGGGCTCGACCTGGCAAGGGTCCGACAGGCAATGCGCGAGCAGTGCAAGATGCGCATCGGCTACACCGATCAGGCCGGGGTAGTTTCGGAGCGAATCATCTGGCCAATCATGCTGGGCTTCGTTGAGTCGCGGCGGTTCATCGCGGGATGGTGCGAACTGCGCCAGGACTTCCGTCTGTTCCGTGCCGACCGCATCGTGAAGATGGATTTCCTGCAAGAGCGCTACATCCGAAATCGTCGCCAGATGGTCAAGGAATGGCGCGCTCAGGTCGATCGCGAGCGCAATCGCCGCAAAGGCGCCTAGACGGCGCCTGGCGAGCACTACCGCCGCGCGCGGGCGGGCGGCCATCGGCATTGAGCGTGCGCGCCTAGCGCCCCGTGCCCTTGGCCCTCGCAACTTTCTGCGCGATCTCCTGCGCAGCCGATTGAAGGCTCTTGTTCCCCGGGTACTGCGCCGCATACTGGTTGGACGCAGCGACCAGCCCGCTCGCCGGCGAGCCGAGGCGCGCGCTCGACAGCAGCGAGGACGCCTCGGACGTCAACAGATAGGCCGTGATCTTGCGCGGATCGGTGCCGGGCAGGCCGAGCCTGTCCACGATCGCGCGGTCAGGATCGATCCCGTGGATGCGGCTTTCGAGCTGCGCGGTGGCGCGCAGCCAGTTGGCGTACCGCACCGCATCCGTGAGCCCGAATTCGCCGGTGGCCGACGGGAAGCGCGGCTCGGTCCGGCTCAGCAGCTCGATGATCTCGCCGAGCGCGTGGGCGGAGTAGCCGTTCAGCACCTTCGGGTTGTCGTTGACCGCATGCGCCAGGATGTCGGCCGCATAGGCATTCGACGAGGCGCGGACGGTGGAAAGCAACTCGTCCTGCACGCGCGCGGGCGCCAGCGGCGCCATGTGCGCCAGTTCCCCGTAGTAGTCGTCCCGGCCGAGGATCTGCTTGTCGAACGCATCTTTCAGCAACGCATCGGAGCCCGGCAGATAGCCCAGGCGCGAGAAGCTCAGCACGGCCGATCGCGCCACCTGCCTGTTGGCGTCGCCCATCAGGCCACGCAGGTCCAGCAGGAGTTCGGCATTGAACCCGGTCGGGTCGTCCGGCGCATACAGGCGAGCCAGGATGCGGGCCAGCGCGACCTTTTCATCGTCGCTGAGCCCGCGCTGCAACAAGGCACGCGCGGCCAATGCCGACTGGGTGGTGAGCGGCACTCCCTGGGCGAAGATCCGGTCGAGCTCGTTGCGGCCCGCGATGCCGGGCTTGGGGACATAGGCGACCAGCGGGTTGTGAGGGTCCGGGCTGTTCCTGGCGATGGTGATCGCCGCCGCATACCTGCCGGCGGCTGCTGCTGCGGACGCGTCTTGCTCGGCGCCGCGGGATGCAGGCGCGGGCGCCTCCTGCCGCGGCACCGTCGATGCGAGATGCTGCCATCCGAACACCACCCACACGACCCCGGCCAGGGCAAGGCCTGCGATTGCGAGGACTCCGGCCTTCTTCATGATGCGTGCTTGCTTGCGTGCCTGCCTGCCTGCCTCGACTTCAGCTCCAGCCCTTCATCTTGTCGAACAGCTTGGAGGGCAGGATCACGTCGCTCTTGAGGTCGCGATTGCGGTCCAGCCAGAGCTGCGGCACCGGATAGACCGAGCCCATGCCTTCGTCGTCGGCGGTCTTTTCATACACATTGATGATGAAGGTGTCGCAGCGGTACAGGCCCCGCTGGGCCACACGCCCCCAGACCATGGGCTGGGCGCTCGTGTAGTGCTGGCCGTAGGTGTAGTCGGCGCCGATCAGGTAGGCCTGGAAGGCGCGCTTGACCAGCGCCATCCGGGCACCGATGTCCTCGAAGTCGGCGGGCTGCAGGCAGGCCGTCTTGAAGCATTTGTTGAGCAGGTGGTTCGGGTTGTTGGGCGAGGCCGTGCCCCAGTAGGCGGAGCGCGCCTTGAAGCTGGCCAGCGATTCGTAGAGGATGGCGTTGCTGCCCTCGTCCAGCACCTCGACCACGCTGCTGCCGTCGAACATGCCGGTGTGCCCCAGCGAGCCCAGCCCGGAGATCGCCAGGTCGCGCCCGACCACATCGCCGGCGAGCTGGGGGTCGCCGATGACTACGTCCGCACCGATGTTCCACAGCGCCCTGCCGCTGCCGTAGATGACCAGGTTGCCGTCGTCCTGCGCCGCGAGGTAGGCGCCCGGGTTGCCGGAGGTTTGCGAGTTCCAGACCGGCGTGCCGGTGCCGGTGTAGACGACGAGGTTGCCATCGCCTTGCATCGGCGCGAACGCGCCCGGATTGCCGTAGGTGTGGCTGTGCCAGCGCGCGGCCCAGTCGGTGGTGCGGTAGTAGACCAAGTTGCCGTCGCCCTGCATGACCAGGAGATAGCGGCCGTTGTCGGAGCTGATGGACTGGCCTGGGGACAGGGTTGTGTTGGGGGCGAGGATGCCGGCGGTGGTGGCGCAGGCGAGGGCTAGCAGGAGGGCTGCGGGGGCTTGGGACCACTTTGTCATCACAACCTCCCTTCGGGCTGGAAGCCCGCGATGCGGTGCAATGTGCCGGCGCTGGGTGGGAAACGAGCGCTGGCTCGGCCCGCTTGGGATTGCAGATGCTGTTGACATGGCCTGCTTGGGGCGGCCCTGCGCCGCTGGCTTGGCGGGCGGTCCTCTTCGAGCGCTGCGTGCAAGTGGGGCGAGCATTGTTCCGCAATGGCCGGGGAGGCACAAGCGGGGGGCTCGGTCGGCCCGCATGGCGCGCGCCGTCTTCCTCACCCAGGCGCGCTGATGGCGGACACCGCAGGCAGTGGATGGAGCGCACCCTATCCTGGCGGTTGCGGTGGTCGCGCCCTGTCAGCTGATGGGGCGATGGTCTGCGGCACGCCGACAGTGGGCGGCGAGCGTCATGCAGGCGGCGGCCAGGTCACCCAGCTCCGCCATAAGGAAGCCCAGGCTCTCAAGGCTGTCGGCGCCGATGCTGCCATCTTCGATGGGGACTGCCGAATGGGCTAGCAGGCCTATGGCGCCTAGGCCCTGGTGGATTGTGGACATCGTGGCTTCTGCGTCCTCGGCGACGGATCGCAGCAGCCCGGGCGAAGCACGATTGGCGTCGACGGCGCCGTTGTCGGAGATGGGAAGGCGCGGAAGGTGCGCCAGCAATTGGCGCATGGGGAGCATGGGCTCGGCGCGGATGATGGGAGCGGTCGACATGGGCCCAGTGTGCCGGGAGAACCATAGAGCGCCAGAGACTATAGTACGTGCCGCGTTGAGATGCCTCTGCAGCGAATCAGCTGATTCCGACTGATCTCGGACTCCAGCGCCATCGCGTGGATGACAACTTGAGACTGCTTACGGTTCGGCCTTCCTGGTCGAACGCTGCCGCCGAAACGAAAGCCGCTCAAGACCGCATGAGCCAGGGAATGGCGAGTACAACGCGCGATGCGAGCGATCTGACTTGGTCGATGAAATCCAATTGCTTCTCCTGGTTGTATTTGTTCGTGCCTGCCTTGCGACAGCCCGGGCATTCTGGGCAGCGGCTGTATCGACCACAAGGTTGGGCGCCCTAGAACGCGACTCGGCCGCTGGTCGAAGTGCCAACAAGTACCGATCTCGCTTGAAGATTTTTGTCGGTGAGTGCGCCCCAAGGCCCTGCGGTGAGCATCGCCGGCAAGCAAGCACCGCAAAGGCCGCACCGCACCACAGGCCGCACAATGCGCCCATCGCCCGTGCGCACACTGCTGCGAGCCGCACTCGCCCTCGATCCATGTCCGTCCCCCGCCCCGACCTAGCCAAGACAACTTTCGGCGTACTCACGCTGGCCCTCCTCATCGCCTCCTCCCTCTGGATCCTCCGCCCCTTCCTGGGCGCCACGATCTGGGCCGCGATGGTGGTGGTGGCGACCTGGCCCGCCTTCCTCTGGATCCAGGCGCGCCTGTGGAGGCGGCGCAGCCTCGCGGTGCTGGCGATGGTGGTGATCCTGCTGCTGCTGTTCGTGCTGCCGCTCACGCTGGCGATCTCGACCATCGCCTCCAATGCGGAGGAAGTCGTCACCTGGGTGCGCAAGCTGATCAGCCAGGGCCCGCCCACGCTGCCCGGCTGGGTGCAGCGCCTGCCGCTGGTCGGGTCGCGGCTGACGGAGGCCTGGAACGAGCTGGTGGCCGCAGGCGTGTCGGGGCTGGAGGCCCAGGTCACGCCCTATATCCGGCAGGTCACCTCGTTCGTGCTCGCACAGGCCGGCGTGCTGGGGGCGCTGACGCTGCAGTTCCTGCTGACGGTGGTGATCGCTGGGATGATGTACGCAGGCGGCGAGTCGGCGGCCGAGGTGGTGCGGCGCTTCGGCTTCAAGCTGGGCGGGCAGCGCGGGGAAGATGCCGTGGTGCTGGCCGGCAAAGCCATCCGCGGCGTGGCGCTGGGGGTGGGGGTGACCGCGATCGTCCAGGCGGTGGTGGGCGGCATCGGGCTGGCGATCGCGGGGGTGCCGTTCGCGGCACTGCTCACGGCGGTGATGTTCATGCTGTGCCTCGTGCAGGCCGGGCCGACGCTGGTGCTGGCGCCGGCGACCATCTGGGTGTTCTGGAGCGGCAACACGGGCTGGGGCATTTTCCTGCTGGTGTGGACCATCATCGTGGGGACGATGGACAACTTCCTGCGCCCGCTACTGATCCGCCGCGGCGCCGACCTGCCGCTGGTGCTGATCTTCGCGGGGGTGATCGGCGGGCTGCTGGGCTTCGGGCTGGTCGGGATCTTCGTGGGGCCGGTGATGCTGGCCGTGTCGTACACGCTGGTCGACGCCTGGCTGCGCGACGAGGAGCCGCTGCCGGTCGAGGCCGATGCCGCGCAGCAGTAGGCAGGCCGGGGCGTAGCGGCATTCTTCTCTCCTCCACGCGAGTGAGATTCGGGCTTTCAAGCGCGCAGGGCAGCTGAGATACTCGGCGCGCGCCTGCGCTCGAACTGACAACGACTCCTGCCAGGCCGCCACCCTGGAGGGAAGCACCCGTGAGCAAGCTGCTTGAGCAAGTCACGGCCCGCCGCCGGGCCCTGGGCATTCGCAACCTTCCCGCAGACGGCTCGGCCCTCTGGGGCCTGGCGCTGTCGGGCGGCGGCATTCGCAGCGCGACCTTCTGCTTCGGGCTGCTGCGCAGCCTGGCGCGCAACCGGCTGTTGCTGCGCTTCGATCTGCTGTCGACGGTATCGGGCGGCGGGTACATCGGCAGCATGCTGGGGCGGCTGTTCTCGCGCGGCACGCGGCGCACGGACATGTTCCGGGTGCAGCAGGCGCTCGGCGAAATACAGGCCGGCTGGTTCGTCTGGTGGCTCCGCGCGAACGGGCGCTACCTGATCCCGCGCGGCATGCGCGACACGCTGTTCGTGGCGTCCCTCTTCTTCCGCAACCTGGTCGCGATCCACTTCGAGTTCGCGCTGATCGTGCTGGCCATTACGCTAGTGCTCGACGTGGTGATCCTGCATGCCTGGCAGGGATTGGCGGCGCTGGGCGCGGCCGCCTCCGACCCGGTGTTCGCGCTGCTGCAAGACCTGCCCGCCTGGGCGCCGCTGTGGATTCCGGTGGTGTGGCTGGCGCTGCCGCTGGTCTTCATGGTGGGCGCCTGGCGGGCGGCGGCCTACTGGGCCATCCCGTGGGTGGACGCGACCCCGCGGCGCTGGCTGATCGCTGCCTGGCTGGGAAGCCTGGCCTTGACCTGCGGGCTGTGCTGGTGGTACTTGCAGTTCGAAGGCAGCCATCGACCGGTGGGGCAGGTGCTCAGGAGCACCTTGCTCGTCATGACCATTGCACTGCTGGCACTGTGGCTTGCGGCGATGCCGGTGGCAGCCAACTTCCTGTGGCGCTCCAAGGACCAGGGAGGCCTGCGCTCCGAAGCCGCACGCACCTATGTGACGCGGGCGCTGGCCAAGACCTTCGAGCTGTTCAGCGCCATCGTGTTGGTGGGTCTGATCGACCGCTGCGCATGGTTCCTGGCCTTCGAGCTGGAGCCGCTCACCGAGACGGGCCAGGGCGTGGCGGGCCTGTGGCTGGCCATTGCCGCGGCCGTGATCCGCGCGGTGCTGCCGCTGGCCTCGAAGCTGCTGCCCTCGAGCCCGGGCACGAGCGTGGTGCTGGCTGTGGGGCGCTTGCTGGGCTATGCGCTGGTGTTCCTGCTGTGCGTGTGGTGGGCTTCGCTGGCGCACAAGATGGTGCTGGGCGCGCTCTTCACGCCCGAAGGGATTTCCTACGGCAGCGGGTGGCTGGCTTGCCTGATGCTCGCCGTGCCGGTGCTCGGCTTCCTGCTGTTGACGGGGCAGAACGTCGAATTCCTCAACGTCTCGTCGCTGCATGCCTTCTACAAGGCGCGCATCGTGCGCAGCTACCTGGGCGCGGCGAACGGCGCGCGGTTCACCAGCGACGCTGCCGTGCCGCCGCTCATGGCGCTGGATCGTGTGCCGCAGGTGCTGCGCACCGACCACAAGATCGCTTCGGTCGACGACGTCCATGCCGACGACGACATCGCGCTGGACGCCTACCGGCCGCAGGCCCAGGGCGGGCCCATCCATATCCTCAACGTGTGCATCAACCAGACGCGCGATCCGCGCGGCGGGTTGTTCAACCAGGACCGCCGCGGGCTGGCGCTGTCGGTCGCATCCGGCGGGCTGCGCAAGGCTTCGCAGGGCGAGTGGGAAGACCTCACCGGCCCGGGGGCGTTGACGCTGGGTAACTGGGCGGCGATCTCCGGCGCCGCGGTGGCGCCGGGCCTGGGCGGGCGCACGCGCGGCGGCATCTCCGCGCTCGCCACTTTCGCCGGGGTGCGGCTGGGCTATTGGTGGGACCGAGAGGCGCGCACGGGATGCACCACGACGCCGTACCGCTTGGGGGCCAAGTCGCGCGGCGTGCTCAACGAGACCTTCGGGGTCTTCAAGGGCACGGACAAGGACGACTGGTTCCTGACCGACGGCGGGCATTTCGAGAACACGGCAGCTTATGTGCTGCTCGCCGAGCGCGCGCAAGTCATCGTGATCGCCGACTGCGGGGCGGACCCTCAGTTCCGCTTCGAGGACCTCGAGAACCTGGTGCGCAAGGGGCGCATCGACTTGCAGGCGGAGATCCTGTTCCAGAAGCCGAAGGCCAGCAAGACAGCCGCAGCGGCGGCCGCTGCCCCGCGGCGCTTCAGGACCGCGCGGCCGGCGGCTCCGACGGCTCCCCGGCCCGCGGCGCTGGAGCGCTTCGGTTCGCTGGACGATCTGGAATCGGCGACGAGCAGCGCTTGCCTCGCGCTGGCGAAGGTGCAGTACGCGGATGCGGGCGCAAGCACCGGCATCCTGATCGTGATCAAGCCGAATGTGTGCGCGGGGCTGCCGGTCGACCTGATGAACTTTAAGCGGCAATACCCGGAGTTTCCGCAGCAGGCGACGTCGGACCAGTTCTTCTCCGAAGCGCAGTGGGAAAGCTACTTTCATCTGGGCAGCTTCCTGGGCCAGCACCTGGACCGCGTGTTCATCGAAGCGCTGCTGGCGAATGCAGACGCATGGTTCGAGGACGACGAGTGCTCGCCATTTGTTGCAGCGAAGGCGGCTGCGCCCGCCGCCGGCACCTCAACGCCGGCCGGCAACGGACGCGTCGGAACGCGCATTGCCTCGGCGGCAAGCGGTGTGACGGCCGTGGGCGCAACACTCAGCCTGAGCGCTGCAGCGACGGTGGGGGTGGCGGCGTGGCAGGCCATCGAGTCGACCAAGAGCAGCTACACCCGGCAGAGCACGGACGAGCGTGGCGCGATGAAGGAGCTCACGGACCTGTGGACCAAGGCCGCGGCGGCCAAGGACGAAGAGAGGCCGGCGGCAGCGAACACGCTGGCCGCCGCATTGCTGCGCACGGCGGACAGCCTTTGCCCGGCCGGCGGCGCCGACTGGTTCGCGCGCTCCGACCTGGCGGTGCGCATCGACAGCGCGGCGCGCGAACTCTGCGCGGCGATCCCCGGCAACAAGCCCGCCGCCTGTGGCGCGCTGCTGAACGCGGCGCAAGGCCGGGATGCGGGCAGCCGCACGACCTGCCTCGCGCCGGGGCCGGAGGTGATCAGCGTCAAGCCGCCGCCGCGCTACTGGATCTACGACTACACGGGGGCGGGCAACGCCACGAACGCCCATCCTTGCGACCCCGTGGTGGCCCAGCGCGAAGACGCACAGCGGCAGGCGTTGAACATGGGCGCGCTGCCGCGGCCGGAGTGCAGCTTCGCAGGGCGCTTCTCGGGCCTGCTGGACAGCTTGCCGCCTGCTGCGGCCGGCACCAGCCCGGGCTCGCCGGCGCCTGGCGGGGGGCCGTGCAACGACATCACCCTCTTCCGGCAGATCTACCGGCCGGAGCAACGCGCAACCGCGGAGGGCTATGCCGCAGACTGGGGACGCCTCGGCGCGAAGCTCGCACCGATCGAGGACGTGGTGGCGACGGCGCACTCACGCGGCTTCGCCAGCCCGCCCGTGGTGTCGAAAACCACGGTGCGATTTCATGATCTCGATGCCGTGACGTGCGCTCGCGCCTTGGCGGGTGCAGTCAAGCAAGGTGGCTGGGCCGTGGAACCGCTGCCGGCTCAATATCGCCCGAGGGCAAGGACGGTCGAGGTCTGGTTCGTGCCCCCGCCGCCCGCACCGAGCCAGCCGCCTGCTGCGGCGCCGCCATCGGTCAAGGCGGCACCGCCGCCGGTCAGGGAATCACAGACGCCGAAGTGAGCAGGCGTCAACCTGGCCGGGCCATCTCCACGCACAGGTCGAAGGCGCGTTGCAGGCCCTCGACGTTTGCCACGCCCTTGCCGGCGATGTCGAAGGCGCTGCCGCTCGCCGATGTCGCCACCGGCACGGGCAGGCCGCCGTGCAGGGTCACGCCCTGCTCGAAGCCCATGAGCTTCATCGCGATCTGGCCTTGGTCGTGGTACATCGAGACGACAGCGTCGAAGTCGCCGCGTCGGGCGCCGATGAAGACGGTGTCGGGCGAGTAAGGGCCGCGCGCATCGATGCCCTGCGACTGCAAGGCGCGCACGGCGGGCTCGATAATGTCGATCTCCTCGCGGCCGATGGAGCCGCCATCGCCGGCATGCGGGTTGAGGCCCGAGACGGCAATGCGCGGCGCCTTGACGCCGGCACTGACCAGCGCGTCGCGGATGATGTGCACGGCGTCCTGCACGGCCGGGCCGGTGATGAGCGATGCGACCTCCTTCAGCGGCACGTGCGAGGTGACGCGCGAGGTCCACAGGCTGCCGGTGATGTTGAACTCGCAGACGAAGCCCGGCACCTCGAAGCGCTCCTGCATGTAGCGCAGCTCGTCTTCGTGTTCGAGACCGCCCAGTCGCAACGAGTGCTTGTTGAGCGGCGCGAAGACGATGCCCTGGACCTGCTTGCGCCGCACCGCCTCGGTGGCGAGCTGCATGGCTTCGAAGGAGGCACGGCCCGAATGCACATTCGATTCGCCGAGCACGGGCGGACGGCCCTGCATCGTGTTCTGCACCAGCAGGCTCACGCGTCCGGGCTCGAAGCGCAGCGCGTCGAGGCTGTCGAGCCGCAAGGGGTTCAGACGCAGGTCGGCAATGCGTTCGCCGCTTTCCAGCACCAGCGGATCGGCAATCAGCAGCAGTTCGGCCGCGTCGAGGTTCTGCGCGCGGGCGAGCAGCTTGACGGCCATTTCGGGGCCGATGCCGCTGGGGTCGCCGAGCAGCAGCGCGATTCTGGGTTTCATCGACATCCTTTGCTTCTCTTTTCATTCGGCCCGCATGCCGGTGTCGCGCACCAGCTTGCCGTAGCGCTCGAACTCGCTGCGGTTCATCTCGGCGAAGGGCTCGATGCCCATGGCCGTGATCTCGCCGCCCAGCCCCTTGATGCGCTCCTGCACCTCGGGCATCTTCAGGCTCTGGGACAGCTCGGCGGCAAGGCGCTCGACGGCGGCGCGCGGCGTGCCGGCGGTGACGAAGAGGCCATACCAGGTGTTGACGTCGGCGCCCTGCACGCCGGCTTCGGCCAGCGTGGGGACGTCCGGCAGCTCGGCCATGCGCCTGGGCGCGGCGATGGCCAGCGGACGGAGCTTGCCGTTGCGGATCTGGCCCATGGCCGAGGAGGTGCTGTCGAACATCATCTCGACCTGGCCGCCGATGATGTCCACGTGCGCCTGCGAGCTGCCGCGGTAGGGCACGTGGATGGCCTTGGTGCCGGTGACCAGCGCGAAGGCCTCGCCAGCCACGTGCTGGGTGCTGCCGATGCCCGACGACGCATAGCGCAGGGCGCCGGGCTTGGCGCGCATGGCGGCGACCAGTTCCTTCACATCCCGGTAGGGCGAGTTGGCGGGCACCACCAGCACGTTGGGCATGACGGCCACCAGGCCGACGGGCTGCAGGTCCTTGAGCGGGTCGTACTTGAGCTTGAGCAGGTGCGGCGCCACCGCCTGGCCGGTGTTGGTGGCCAGCAGCAGCGTGCTGCCGTCGGCCTGGGCGCGCGCGGTGAGCTCGGCCGCGATGGTGTTGGAGGCGCCGGGGCGGTTCTCGACCACGACGGGCTGCTTGAGCGCGGGGCTGAACTTGTCGGCCAGCATGCGCGCCAGGATGTCGGTGCCGCCGCCGGGCGAGGCGCCGACCAGGATGCGCAGGGGCTTGTCGGGGTAGATGGCGTCGGCCATCGCCGCATGCGGGGCGGCGATCAGGCTCGCGGCGGCCAGGCCGCAGAAGGCGGCGCGGCGCAACTGGCGCTGGAAGGTCATGGGGCTTGTCTCCGTTGTCGTGGTCGTCGTAGTACTGGCTCGATGAGGACCAGCTTAGGGATGCTCGCCATTCCAATCCAATCGAATGTTCTGAAGAATTCATATACGCACGTATATGGCCCAGCCAGCCCCGATCTCCCGCCCTGGCGCCTGCTGCGCGGCTGCGCGCGCGCAATGGGTGCTGCTGGCGCTGCTGGACCAGCACCGCAACCTCGGCCGTGCCGCGGCGGCGATGAGCATCAGCCAGCCGGCCGCGACCAAGCTGCTGCAGCAGCTGGAAGAGACCTTCGCGGTGCCGCTCTTCACCCGCGTGGCGCGCGGCATGACGCCCACGCCCTACGGCGAGGCGCTGGTGCGCCATGCCCGCTGGGTGCTGACGGACTTCGATGCGGTGTGCCAGGAGGTGGAGGCGCTGCGCTCGGGGCTGAGCGGCGCGCTGCGCATCGGCAGCGTGCCGGGGGCGGTGCCCGAGCTGCTGGCACCGGCGCTGGTGGCCTATCAGAAGCAGCACGAGCGCGTGGCGGTGAGCGTGGTGGTGGACACGAGCGACGTGATGCTGCGCCAGCTCGCGCGCGGGGAGGTCGACCTGATGCTGGGGCGGCTCACCGAGGACCACAGCGCGGAGGCCTTCGACTGCGCGCCGTTGCTGGGCGAGCCGCAGGTGGTGGTGGTGCGCAAGGGGCATCCGCTCTGCCGGCGCAAGGCGCTCGCGTTGCGCGACCTGGTCGACTGGCCCTGGCTGCTGCAGCCGCCGGGCTCGCCGCAGCGCGGGCGCTTCGAGGCGGCGCTGCGCGAAGCGGGCATCCAGCAGCGGCTGAAGGTCACCGAGACGGCCTCGCCGATCGCGATGACGGCGCTGCTGGAGCATTCGGACATGGCGGCCGTGATGCCGGCTTCGCAGGCGGCGCACTACGGGCGGCTGGGCCTGCTGCGGGTGCTGCCGGTGGAGCTGCCGATCCGCGTGCCGCCGATCTACCTGATCACGCGCCGGGCGCACAGCCTGTCGCCGGCGGCTGCGGCCTTCATTGCGCTGCTGCGGCCTTCGAACTTGAGGGGGGCTGAACCACCCTCACCCCAGCCCTCTCCCGCCAGCGGGAGAGGGAGGAATACCAGACCGCTCTCCTCGGCGCGCGAAAGTTAAGGGAGGAATGCCGCTCAGCTTGCGCTGCGGCGGTAGAAGGCGAGCGAGCCGGCCAGGGCCAGCAGGGCGCCGCCGCAGCAGCGGTCCAGCCACAGCACGGCGCGCCGGCGCAGCAGCTTGACGGCGCGCGCGCCGATCACGGCATAGGCCAGCATCACGGAGAAGTCCAGGCCCGCGAACACGATGCCGATGGCCGCGTACTGCGGCCACTGCGGCGCGCTGGGGTCGATGAACTGCGGCATCAGCGCGGAGCAGAACAGGTAGCCCTTGGGGTTGGTCACGGCCACGAGGAAGGACTTGGCGAAGATGGCGCGCGGGCTGCCACGGCCGTCGGCCGCACCCTGCTGCGAGAGATCGAGCCCGCCCTGCGAGCGCAGCAGGCGAAAGCCCAGCCAGGCCAGGTAGGCCGCGCCCACCCACTTGAGCACCGAGAACCAGAACTCCGAGGCGGCCAGCAACGCGCCCAGGCCCACCGCCACGGCGCCCACCAGCACGAAGTCGGAGGCAACCGCGCCCAGCATGCCGGGCAGCGCGCGGCGCACGCCGAAGCGCGAACCGTTGGCCAGGGCCAGGAGCACGGTGGGGCCGGGGGTGGCGATGGCGATCAGCGCCACGAGCGCGAAGACGAGCAGGGTCGGGGTGTTCATGCTGGGGAGCTCCTCGGGTCGGGCGAGCATGATATTCCTCGGGCCGCCGGCACGGCGAGCCGCCCGCTCAGGTTGTCCGCCTTGCGCCGGGCTGGGCAATCCCTTACCCTGGACCGCCAACCGGGCGGCGCTTGCGTTCCCATCGGCCGCCCGCAGCGCCACGCAAGGCGCAAAGGAGATGTCCATGCCAAGCCGATCGAACGGCCTCGTGGCCGAAATGGAAGCGGTGCGAACCCTGGCGTTCGTCGGTCCGTCCGCCGCGGGCAAGACCACGCTGGCCGAGGCCCTGCTGCTCAAATCCGGCGCCATCGGTGCGCCGGGCAGCGTGGAGCGCGGCAGCACGGTGAGCGACTTCGACCCGCTCGAGCGGCGAATGCAGCACTCGCTCAATTCCTCGGTGATGCACCTCCCGCATGCAGGCACGCGCATCCACCTTCTCGACACACCCGGCGGCGCCGACTTCCTCGGCCAGAGCCTGCCGGCGCTGGAGGCGGTGGAGACGGCGGCCGTGGTGATCAACGCGGCGACCGGCATCGAGCAGATGGCGGTGCGCATGATGGAGCATGCGGCGGCACGCAATCTGGCACGCATGGTGATCGTCAACAAGATCGACTCGCAGGGCGTGGACATGGCGGGGCTGCTGGCGCAGATCCAGGCCACCTTCGGCCGCGAGTGCCTGCCGGTCAACCTGCCCGACGACGGCGGCACGAAGGTGCTCGATTGCTTTTACAACCGCGAAGGCGGCTGCAAGATGGGCGACGTGGAATCGGCGCACCGCGCGCTGGTCGAGCAGGTGGTGGAGGTGGATGCGGCCTTCGTCGACCGCTATCTCGAGGAGGGCGACGTCGACCCGAGCGAGCTGCATGCGCCGCTGGAGCAGGCGCTGCGCGAGGGGCACCTGATCCCGGTGTGCTTCGTCTCGGCGCGCAACGGGGCCGGGCTCGGCGAGCTGCTGGACGTGATCGTCAAGCTGCTGCCCGATCCGACCGAGGCCAATCCGCCGGCCTTCCTGGTCGGCGAGGGCGAGGACGCCAAGCCGATGGAGGCGAAGCCCGATCCCTCGGCGCACGTGCTGGCGCATGTGTTCAAGGTCACGGTCGATCCGTACGTGGGCAAGATGGGCATCTTCCGGGTGCACCAGGGCACCCTCACACGCGACAGCCAGCTCTTCATCGGCGACGGCCGCAAGCCTTTCAAGGTGAACCACCTGTTCATGCTGCAGGGCAAGGAATACACGGAGGTGTCGCGCGCGCTGCCGGGCGACATCGTGGCGGTGGCGAAGGTGGAGGACATCCACTTCGACGCCGTGCTGCACGACGCGGCCGAGGACGACCACGTCCACCTCGCGGCGCTGGACTTCCCCATTCCCGTGCACGGCCTTGCGATCGAGCCGCAGCGGCACGGCGACGAGCAACGGCTGTGGGAGATCCTGGGCAAGCTGGTCGACGAAGACCCGTGCCTGCGCGTGGAGCATGTGGCTGCCACTAACGAGACCATTGTCTACGGCCTGGGCGAGCTGCACCTGCGCGTGCTGCTGGAGCGGCTGCGCGACGTGTACCGCTTCGAGGTCAACACGCGGCCGCCGCGCATCGCCTACCGCGAGACGGTGACGGCGCCGGCCGAGGGCCACCATCGCCACAAGAAGCAGACCGGCGGCGCCGGCCAGTTCGGCGAGGTCTTCCTGCGCGTGGAGCCGCTGGCGCGCGGCACGGGCTTCGAGTTCAAGGACGAGGTCAAGGGCGGGGCGATTCCGTACCAGTTCATCCCGGCCGTCGAGAAGGGCGTGCGCGAGGTGCTGGAGCACGGCGCGATCGCGGGCTACCCGGTGGTGGACGTGCGGGTGACGGTCTACGACGGCAAGAGCCACAGCGTGGACAGCAAGGACATCGCCTTCGCCACCGCGGGGCGCAAGGCCTTCATCGCGGCCATTCAGGAGGCGCGGCCGATCGTGCTGGAGCCGGTGGTGAAGATCGACATCGCCGCGCCCGACGGCGCAATCGGCGACATCACCGGCGACCTGTCGTCGCGGCGCGGGCTGGTCACCGGCACCGCCAACGCGGCGGCGGGGACGGTGCTGGTGCGCGGCCAGGTACCGATGTCGGAACTTTCGGGCTACCAGTCGCGGCTCAATGCGATGACCAGCGGCCAGGGGCGCTACACCATCGAGCTGTCGCACTACGAGGCGGTGCCGCCCACGACGCAGCAGCAGCTGACGTCGCAGCACAAGGTGCGCGACACGGAGTGAGGCGACGCGCCCCTGCCCCTTCAAAGGGGTGGATGGCGGCGCGATCTTCGTTGCGTATTCGAAACCCGCCTACACCGGGTTAGGCGCGCCGCGCCTATGAAGGAGGCGCTGGAACGAGGAGTCCTCATGGAACTGAAATCGTGGCTCGCAAAGCTCAAGGAAGCGGACGCGCGCCGGCCCGACCTGCCGGGCGAACACCTGATCGTGCTGGCGACAGGGGTGCTGCTGCTGATGGCGACCGGGCGCAGCCGCTCGCTGATCGGCCGGGCGCTGGTCGCCGCCGCGGCCGGCGCCTTCATCGGCCGCGCGGCCAGCGGCACGGGCGGCGTGGCGCGGCTGGCGGCCCTGCTGGAGGAGTTTCGCGGCGCCCGGCGGCCGCAACAAGGAGAGCCCCGATGATCCTGAAGCAAGAGTTGCTGCTTCGCCTTCTACGTTTGAACTGCGCATTTCTGGTGGCGGGCGCCATCGTGATGGCGCTGGCGGCCTGCAGCGAGAGCGAGAAGGCAGAAACCCGGAAGAGCGTCGATACCGCGGTCGAGAAGACGGAAGATGCAACCGTCGCTGCCGCGCGCAAGGCCGCCGACCTGGCGGAGAAGGCCCGCGACAACACGGTGAACTACTTCAAGTCGCCGGACGTGAAGGAAGACATCGACGCAGCCAAGCAGGCCCTGAAGAACGCCGGCAGCGGGCTGGGCGTGTCAGCCAACGACACGGCGGTCACCGCCTCGGTGTCGGCCGCGATCGCGCGAGACCCGGAACTCGGTCCGCGGCAGATCGAGGTGGCGTCGAAGTCCGGTGCGGTGAAGCTGAGTGGCTCGGCGCCGAGCGCCGAGGCGAAGTCGCGCGCCGAGCAGATCGCGCGCACGGTGAGCGGCGTCGACTCGGTCGACAACCGGCTCACGGTGACGAACTGAATCAGCGCCTCAGAGCATCAGCGCCACGGCGGCTTCGAGATGCTCCGAGGGCTGGCGCCGGAAGCCCGAGCGCGCGAAGCGCTGCAGGCGCCCCACGACGAAGGCCGTGAGCGCGGAAGCGCGCACCTGCGCATCGACGCTGGGCGTGGCCGAGCCCTCGGCCGCGGCCGCGCCGCGCAGGGCCTGGCGCAGGGTGGCCTCGATCTTGTCGAAGAACTGGTTCATGCGGTTTTGCAGGCGCTCGTTCTCGTAGACCAGCGCGTCGCCGACCATCACGCGGGTCATGCCCGGGTTCTTCTCTGCGAACTGGACAAGCATGGCGATGATGCGCGCGGCCTGCTCCTGGCCCGGCGCGGAGCGCTCGGTGATCTGGTTGATGAGGGTGAAGACGCTCTGCTCGATGAAGTCGATCAGGCCCTCGAACATCTGCGCCTTGCTGGCGAAGTGGCGGTACAGCGCGGCCTCGCTCACCTCGAGCCGGGCGGCCAGGGCCGCGGTCGTGACGCGCTCGGCGCCGGGCTGCTCCAGCATGGCGGCCAGGGCCTGGAGAATCTGCACGCGCCGCTCGCCCGGCTTGGGACGTTTGCGCGTCGGCGCTGCTGCTGCCACCGGCTCGGAACTCACGGAACTCAGCGGCGCGCCTGGGGCGCTCGTCTCGTCATCGTTCTGCATGGGCACGTGCAAAATGTAAAAAAATGATTCTCGCACAGCGACGTGAGCGCGTGCCAACCGGACATCCACTGTACGTCGCGCAGAATCAACGGGATTTTTTAACGATTGGCGAGAAAGAACGATGAGCCCAACGATTCTGGTGACCGGCGGGGCCGGCTTCATCGGCAGCCACACCTGCGTGGCGCTGGCGGCGGCAGGCTATGTGCCGCTGATCCTCGACAACCTCGGCAACAGCGACGTGCGCGTGCTCGACCGGCTGGCCCGGATCATCGGCACGGCGCCGCGTTTCGTCGAGGGCGACGTGCGCGACCGCGCCCTGCTCGACCGTGTGTTCCGCGAGGAGACGATCGGCGGCGTGATCCATTTCGCCGGCCTCAAGGCGGTGGGCGACTCGGTGGCGGACCCGATCACCTACTACCAGAACAATGTGCACGGCAGCTTCGTGCTGACCGAGGCGATGCAGGCGGCGGGCGTGCGCACGCTGATCTTCTCTTCCTCGGCCACGGTGTACGGCGACCCGGACAGTTCGCCGATCCCCGAGAGCGCGGCGCTGCGGCCGGCCAATCCCTATGGCCGGTCGAAGCTGATGGTGGAAGACGCGCTGCGCGACCTGCACCGTGCGCACCCGGCCTGGCGCATCGCGCTCCTGCGCTACTTCAACCCGGTGGGCGCGCACGAGAGCGGGCTGATCGGGGAGCACCCACAGGGCAAGCCCAACAACCTGATGCCCTTCGTGAGCCAGGTGGCGGTCGGGCTGCGCGACAAGCTCTCGGTACACGGCGGCGACTACCCGACGCCGGACGGCACCGGCGTGCGCGACTACGTACACGTGATGGATCTGGCCGAGGGGCACGTGGCGGCACTGCGCCATGCCGAGAAGCAGCCGGGCCTGGTCACGCTGAACCTGGGCACGGGCCAGGGCGCCTCGGTGCTCGACGTGGTGAAGGCCTTCGAGCGTGCCAGCGGCAAGACCATTGCCTACGAGATCGGGCCGCGGCGACCGGGCGACGTGCCGGCCTACTGGGGCGACCCGGCGCTCGCCGAGTCGCTGCTGGGCTGGCGCGCGCGGCGCGGGCTGGACCAGATGTGCGAGGACAGCTGGCGGTGGCAGGAGGGGAATCCGAAGGGCTATACCTGAAAGCCTGACGGCCGCCAGCTGAACGGCCCGGGCTCTTTTCACTGGAAATTCCGATTTCCAGGAATTACCCTGAAAAGCCTTTCAGGACAATAACTTAGAGACCCTCAACGGGCCCGGATCATGGTCCCGTAGGCCTGGTCCGTGAGGATTTCCAGCAGCATCGCATGCGGCACCCGCCCGTCGATGATGTGCACCGCGTTGACGCCGCTCTTGGCCGCATCGAGCGCGCCCTCGATCTTCGGCAGCATGCCGCCGGAGATGGTGCCGTCGGCGAACAGGTCGTCGATCTCGCGGGCGCTGAGGTTGGTGAGCAGCTTGCCATCCTTGTCGAGCACGCCGGGCGTGTTGGTCAGCAGCATCAGCTTCTCGGCCTTGAGCACGATGGCCAGCTTGCCGGCCACCACGTCGGCGTTGATGTTGTAGCTCTCGTTCTCCTCGCCGAAGCCGATCGGGCTCACGACGGGGATGAAGGCGTCGTCCTGCAGCGCCTTCACCACGCCCGGATCGATGGCGACGATGTCGCCCACTTGGCCGACGTCGTGCTCGATGTTCGGGTCGTTGCGGTCCGCCATCTTGAGCTTCTGGGCGCGGATCAGGCCGCCATCGCGGCCGGTCAGGCCGACCGCCTTGCCGCCGGCCTGGTTGATCAGGCCCACGATGTCTTGCTGCACCTCGCCGGCCAGCACCCACTCGACGACTTCCATGGTCTCGGCGTCGGTCACGCGCATGCCCTGGATGAAGTGGCCCTTCTTGCCGAGCCGGTTGAGCGCCGCCTCGATCTGCGGGCCGCCGCCGTGGACCACCACGGGGTTCATGCCGACCAGCTTGAGCAGCACCACGTCTTCCGCGAAGTCGGCCTGCAGGGCCGGGTCGGTCATGGCGTTGCCGCCGTACTTGATGACGATGGTCTTGCCGTGGAACTTGCGGATGTAGGGCAGCGCCTGGGCCAGGATCTCGGCCTTGTCGCGGGGGGGAATATTGAGGACAGGATCGGTCATGGTGCTCACGCTGAAAGACGACGGGATTTTGCCGGCAAATTCGGGAAACACCGCGGAACCGGCTTTGCCGGGCCGCTGGTGTTGCCCCCGGTGAGGGGGTGGGCGGCTACACGAAGTGAGCCAACCTGGGGGAGAGCTTAGCTGCTCAGGGACGGAGCCAGCGCGGCACCTTGAAGCGCACGATCATGAAGTAGGCCAGGACGTAGGTGGCGATGAACAGCGCGCTGAAGGCCATCAGAACCGGCGTGTTGTTCCAGAACAGCACGGCCGGCACCACGGTGAGGGCCGCGAAGATCCACAGGTAGGGCGAGGTGCGGTTGTTGCGCGCCAGGAGCTGGCGGGCCTCATCGTCGGCGAAGGCGACGCGCACGATGCGGCGGAAGATCAGCTGGTGGAAATGCAGCGCGTCCGGATCGCCCGGCGATTGGCCGCGCACGAAGCGGCGGTAGACCGAGAACACCGTCTCCCAGACCGGATAGATCAGCAGCAGCATCGGGAACCACGGCGAAACCACGCGGTGCCGCTGCACCAGGGTGACCGCGGCCAGCGCGATCACCATGCCCCAGACATAGGCCCCGCCGTCGCCGGCGAAGATCTTGCCGCGCGGGTAGTTCCAGATGAGGAAGCCCGCCGTCGCGCCGACCAGGCAGATCACCATGGCGGCGAGCTGCCGATCGCCCACCTGCAGCGCCACGTGAGAGATCGCCAGGCAGACCAGGATGGCCACCGTGCCGGCCAGGCCGTTATAGCCGTCGATGATGTTGAAGGCGTGCGGCAGGCCGCCGATGGCGACGACCGCGAACAGCATGGCGGCGTAGGGCCAGGCCTGCAGCCAGCCGTCGACAAAGGGAACGCCGGTGCGCGCCACGCCGAGCTTGAGCAGCCAGCACAGCAGGAGCGCCGAGCCGATGGTGATGCCGAGCCGGTAGCGCACCGAGACGCGCTGGGTCAGGTCTTCGACGATGCCGGCGAGCACCGCCGGCGCGATGCACAGCAGCGCGATGCCGGAAACCTTGATCGGCCAGTTGACGTTGAAGGGGTCGGAAGGCAGCCCCGCCACCAGCCAGGCGACGCCGGTGCCCAGCAGCATGCCGGCACCGCCGAGCCGAGGCACATGGCCCTTGTGGAAGCGCTGCGGCATGTCGTGGCCGTAGCGCCGCGCATGGCGGCGCGCACGCCGCATGAACAGCTGCACGGCGATGGCGGAGAGGAGGAAGCTGATGACGATCAGGGGTAAGCATGGGCGTGAGGCGGGAACCCAGGAGCCTGCTCCTAGAATCCCCGGGCGAAATTAGACCATGCCCTCATCCCCACCCTCCCCGCCCGCCGTCACCGTCTCGATCGTGAGCCATGGTCAGCTCGAACTCATCCGCCCGCTGCTGGACCAGCTCGACCGCTTCAGCCGCGCCGCGACGGCCAAGGTGCTGCTCACGCTGAACATCCCCGAGCCCGATGCGCTGGCGGGCGGGCGCTGGGGCTTTCCAATCGAGCGCATCGAGAACGGCAGCCCGATGGGCTTCGGCGCCAACCACAACCAGGCCTTCGCGCGCTGCGAGACGCCGTGGTTCCTGGTGCTCAACCCCGACATCCGCTTCGACGCCGACGTGCTGGCGCCGCTGGTCGAATTCGCGCCGGCAGACGCGGGCCTGCTGGCGCCGCGCATCCTGGAGCCCGGCAAGACCACGCCGGAGCAGCACCGCGCGATCATCACGCCGCGCGAGATCCTCACGCGGCGGCGTCCGGGCTATGCGATCCCTGCCGAGCCGGCCTGGATTCCGGGCCTGTTCATGCTGTTCCGCAGCGAGGCGTACCGGCAGATCGGCGGCTTCGACGAGCGCTTCTTCATGTACGGCGAGGACTTCGACATCTGCGCGCGCCTGCGGCTGGCCGGCTGGAAGCTGTCGATCGCGGAGCATCTGCAGACTCGGCACGATGCGCAGCGCGCGAGCCACAGCAGCAAGCGGCACCTGTACTGGCACCTGACGAGCCTGCTGAAGGTGTGGAGCTCGGCGGCGTTCTGGCGCTACCGCCGGCTGGATGAGGCGTCGCGCGCCGGCAACCGCTAGTCAGCCGCGTTCCAGCAGATCCTGCGCGATGGCCTGCTTGCCGCGGCCGAAGCGCTCGTAGCGGCCGCTCGCGGCCTCGCGCAGCACCGGCAGCAGGCGCGCCAGGCGCGAGCCCGGCAGTTCGGCCCGGAAGCGCTGGTGCGCCACCTTGCCGCGCTGGGCGCTCACGATGGGCTCGGGGACCAGGCCCCGCAGCGCCAGCAGGCGATCGAGCAGCGCCTGCGCACGGCGCCAGCGCTGCATGTGCTTGCTGCCGCGCGTCTCCATGGCCTTGGCGAGCTTGTCGGCCAAGGTGGGCCGCTTGGCGCCGATCTGGTTGCTGCCGTGCTGGCGGTAGTCGATCAGGGCGTCGGGCAGCACGTCCATGCGGCCGGTGGCGGCGGCCAGCGCGGCCAGCCATTCGTCATGCACCCACTCGTCGGAAAAAGGCAGCGCCGACGCGAGCAGGCTGCGGCGGAACATGGTGGTCGCCCCGGTCACGAGGTTGCGCCGCAGGAACACGTCGAAGGCGCGGCCCTGGGCGATGGCCTCGAGCTCTCCGGGCTGCACTTCCAGCGCGTGGAACAGCGTGTCGCCCAGGGGCCGGAGCTCGCCGTCGACGAGCCGGGCATCGGTGTGCAGCAGCAGCAGCTCCGGCTGGGCCTCGAAGCGGGCCGCCATGCGTGCGAGGCGGCCCGGATGCCAGACGTCGTCCTGGTCGCTGAGGGCGATCAGCTCGTGCCGGCAGGCGCGTATCGCCTGCTCGAAGTTGCGCGTGACGCCGAGGGCCGGCTTGTTCTCGAAGACGGTGAGCGCGACGCTGGAGTCGACGCCGCAGGCCGCCATGGCCTGGCGCACGACGGCCACGCTGTCGTCGCTGGAGCCGTCATCGGACAGCACGATCTCGCGCGGCAGCGGGTCCTGCGTGCAGATGCTCTGCACCTGCGCCGGCAGGTAGCGCGCGCCGTTGCGCGTGCACAGCGCGACGGAGACTGCTGCCATCACCCGAGCGCTTCGACGCGCGGCGGCCAGGCGTAGCCGAAGTCGTCGCTGTCGACGGTCAGGTTCGGGCTGTAGGCAGGGTCATGCCGAATCACGTCGGCCCAGCGCTCCTTCATATAGGCGATTTCCCGCTCGAAGCGCTCGCGCTTGTGCGGAGCGACGTCCTCTCCCCGCGTCGCGGATTCGTGGTGCACGAGCTGCGCATACGGCGTCCACACGTTGCGAAAACCGGCTTCCCGCAGGCGCAGGCAGAAGTCCACGTCGTTGAAGGCCACTTGCAGATTGACCTCGTCGAGCCCGCCCACCTGCAGGTACGTCGCCTTGCGAATCACCAGGCAGGCTGCCGTCACGGCAGAGAAAGTCTGGATCAGCGCGGCGCGCCCGGCATAGCCGTTCAGCCCGGCCGGCAGGCCCTTGTGCGCATGCAAGGCCAGGTTGTCCTGGGCGAGCACGACGCCGCCGTGCTGCAAGGTCATGTCGGGGTACCACAGCCGCGCGCCAACCGCGCCGACGCCGGGCTGGAGCGCCAGGCTCACCATTTCGGACAGCCATTCGGGCGAGATCACTTCGATGTCGTTGTTGACCAGCGCGATGACTTCGCCCCGAGCCACCGCAACCGCCGCGTTGTTGAGCGCCGAATAGTTGAAATCGCGCTCGTCGCGCAGCACCCGGATGTTCGGTTTCTGCGAGATGGCCCGGAAATAGTCGAGGGCCGCAGGATCGTCCGACCCGTTGTCGACGAGGATGATTTCGTAGGGCGAATAGGTGGTCTTTGCGACGATCGATTCGATGCACTGGCGCACCAGCTTCAGCGCATTGCGGGTCGGAATGATCAGCGACACCAGCGGCGGCGCCTCCGGCAATGCGTAGCGTGCGCGGTATCCGATGCCGATGTACTCGGCCTTCGCTTCGACGCCCTGACGCTCGAAGTGCTCGTTCAGCGCCCGCTCGCCGGCCACGGCAGCGTAGGGTTTGGCCTTCATCGAGCGCGCAGTGCTGGCGCCGTGCACGCGCCAGTGATAGAGCACCCTCGGCACATGCCGAATCTGGTCGGCACGGACGCGCTCGACGCAACGCAGCACCAGGTCCCAATCCTGCGATCCCTCGAGGCCCACGCGAAAACCGCCGACCGCGCGCACCAGGTCGGTGGCCAGAACGCCCAGGTGGCTGAAGGTGTTCTGCGAACGGAACAGGTCGATGTTCCAGTCCGGCTTGAAGTACGGGTCGAATCGTCGACCCGCCTCGTCGATCTTGTCCTCGTCCGAGTAGATGAGCTGCACGTCCGGATGCGCAACGATGCACTCGGCCACGCAGAACAGCGCGTGCGCGGGAAGCAGGTCGTCGTGGTCCATGAGCGCGATCCACGATCCGGTCGCCAGTTCCAGCGCGCTGTTGGAGGCGGCCGAGATGTGGCCATTCTCCGGGCGCAGGACGACCTTGATTCGCGCATCGCGCTCGCTGTAGTCGCGCAGGAGCTCGCGCACCTCGACCGAAGGCGATGCGTCGTCGGCGATGCACAGCTCCCAGTTCGGATAGAGCTGTTCGCGCACCGACTCGATCGCGGCGCGCAGCCAGGCGGGATCGGGGTTGTAGCTGGGCATGAGCACCGAGATCAGCGGCCCCTCCCGCATGGCGCTCACGCGTTCGGCGATTCTTGCCCGGGCTTCGGGCGAAAGGGTGTCATGCATGCGCACCCAGTTGGCGTAGTCGCTTCGCGGCCAGGTCCGCCGACGCATTTCCCACACGACGCCGCGCCATCCGGCCCTGCGGAAGACGCGCCACGCCTGCGGAACCCGCGTCATCAGTCGCGGGCCGTGCCGGACGGCCAGTTGGGCGAGTCGGAGGAATCGGGTGAGGCGCTTCATGGGATGCTGGTGCTGGGCAAAGCCGCTTACTTGCGCGCCTCGAGGGCGGGATCGAGGAAGGTGGCCGACTGCCGGACATACGCCGCCCGAAGGTGCGTCGCGTCCTTGTAGATCGGGGCGCCGTCCGGAGTGGTTCGCAGGCACTGG
Organism: Variovorax sp. WS11; assembly: GCF_010499245.1. Lineage (GTDB taxonomy): Bacteria > Pseudomonadota > Gammaproteobacteria > Burkholderiales > Burkholderiaceae_C > Variovorax. The sequence goes on along the minus strand of NZ_JAAGOW010000001.1, from coordinate 3,430,831 downwards.
CCCTCCGGCGTGCACAGGGCCGCCACGGGGTCGATGACCTTCGCGCCGCCCCGCTCCGCCACCTGTCGCAGCCGCTCGCGGAGTTGTTGCTGGCTCGGCGACACCGGCGCCCTCGGACTGACCGGCGTCGCATGCATCACACCGAGCCGGTTGCCTGCGACGCGCGTGCGCGGCTCGAAGTCGGGGCCGACGGGTATGGTCAGCTGCAGATAGACCTCCTTGCCGGCCGCGCGCAGCAATCGAATGAACAACTCCAGCGACTCCATCGAGCGCGGAATGCCGTCACCGCCGCGCAGCGGATGGCGCCCCTTGACGTCCAGGTAGTAGTAGTTGTCGGGCGGAGGCGCGGCCGGGCTGGGCGCGGCGTCGCCGATGTCGAAATAGCAGGTCCAGCAGCCGCCGATCACGACCACGTCGACTTGCGAACCGAGCGCGAAGCGCTGCGTGCGGTCGAAACGCTCGCCGCACACCGGATCACGGTCTTCCAGCACATGCGGGATCGGCGGGCAGGCGCCGCGCGTGGCGAAGAACATCGTGCCGACCGAATCGGGCCGCTTTTCGGCCAGTTCGACCGCGCGCGCACCGAACTGCTCGATATGGCTGTCGCCCATCAGCAGCACGTGGGGCCGACCCTCGCCGACGCGGTAGATGGTCTCGCCCTCGACCTTGACCGTGCGCATGCCGTCCGGGTAGGCCCAATCGGCGCTTGCCGCCATGACGTCCTGCAGGCCGGGATCGTCGTTGCGCGAGGGGAGCACGCGCCCAAGGGCCAGCGCTCCCACGAAGGCCACGAGGACCATGCTCCCCGCGAGGCCGCGCACGACGGATGCGCCTTGGTGCCTGCGAAGCCGCAGCTCGACGTAGCGGTAGGTGACCCAGGCCAAAGCGATCGCCGCAACGACCGCCGCAATGCGCACGATGCGCGTCGGATCGCTCCCGTTCTCCAGTACGCGCGCATAGGCCAGCAAGGGCCAGTGCCAGAGGTAAAGCGGATAGCTGATCAGCCCGAACCAGACTGCGATGCGCGATCCGAGCAGCCGCCGATTGATCCAGGCGCCGGGTCCGGCCGAAATGCACAGGCAGGCGCCGAGCACGGGCAGAAGCGCCCACCACCCCGGAAAGGCCTTGGTGCGCTGGATGAGCAGCACCCCGAGAACGATCAGCAGGAGCCCGCCCACGCTGCGCAGCTCGCGCCTGTACCAGTTGCGATGCGGCTCGCGTCGCAGCGCGTTCCATGCCAGCAAGGCGCCGGCCCCCAGCTCCCACATGCGCGGCAGCGGCGAATAGAAGGTGGCGGTGGGATGGCGATGGACCGCGTACACATTGAGCAGGAAGGACAGCCCCGTCGCCACCCACATCCAGGTGCCGAGATGGCGCCCCTGCCCGCCCCTGAAGCGCCAGGCCAGGCCGAGAAACACGGGCCAGAAGATGTAGAACTGCTCTTCCACCGCCAGCGACCACAGGTGCAGCAGCGGCTTGCCCTCGGCGGTGGTGTCGAAGTAGCCAGCCTCGTTCCACAGCGCCAGGTTGACCACGAAGCCGGCGCTCGCCAGCAGGTGCTTGCCGAGCTGGCGGAACTCGTCCGCGAGCAGTGCATACCAGCCGAAAGCGAGGGTCGCGGCCACCACGACCAGCAGGGCCGGGAAGATGCGCCGGATGCGCCGCGCATAGAACTCGCGGTAGCTGAAGCCCGCTCCGGCCAGGCTGCCGAAGATGATCGTGGAAATCAGGTAACCAGAAATGACAAAAAAGATGTCGACGCCGATGAACCCGCCCTTGACCCAGTGCGGAAAGGCGTGGAAGCCCACGACCGAGAGCACCGCGATCGCGCGCAGGCCATCGATGTCCGGCCGGTACTTTGGGTGGGCGAGGTGGGACTGTTCTTCTTGTGGGGCATGCGGGCGCGGTCTGGGGGCGGGGCGGATCGGCCGGCGACTCGGGCGTCGCGGGCAAGCGCGTGATTATCTTCGCAACGTGATGCCGCCTTCGCGCACCGCCCGTCGCGTCGGATTGCCGTCCGGCCTGGGCCGGTAAAATCGCCCCCTCTCAAAGAGAAGGACAAAAATGCGATTGCTTTCTGTGGTGCTCTCGGGAGGTTCCGGCTCCAGACTCTGGCCAGTCTCCCGTCAGGCCCTGCCCAAGCCCTTCATGAAGCTGGGCGGCTCCACCCTGCTGCAACAGGCGATCGAGCGCGGGCAGGCCTGCGGCACCGGCGACCTGATGGTCGTCACCAACAAGGACCACCAGTTCCTGACCAAGGACGTGCTGCGCCAGATGAGCGATCCGCCGTCGGCCACCTACCTGCTCGAGCCCAAGGGCCGCAACACGGCGCCGGCCATCGCGCTGGCCGCCCTGCAGTGCGAGCGCCAGTTCAGCGGCGACACGGTGATGCTGGTGCTCTCGGCCGACCACCTGGTGCCCGACGTCGAGGCCTTCGTCGCCAGCGCGAGCGAGGCCTTCCGGCTGGCGCAGGAAGGCGCGCTGGTGCTGTTCGGCATCGCGCCGACCGCGCCGGACACCGGCTTCGGCTACGTGGAGGTCGAGCGCGTCTCGCGCGAGAGCCAGCTCGCCAAGCGCTTCGTCGAGAAGCCGGACCTGGCCACCGCGCAGGAATACCTGGCGACGGGGCGCTACTACTGGAACAGCGGCATGTTCTGCTTCACCGCCTCCGCCATCGTCTCCGCGCTGGAGCGGCACGCGCCCGACGTGATGAACGCCGCGCGCCATGCGCTGGACACGGCACAGACCAAGGGCGACGCGATCAGCTTCGACCTGCACGCCTTCGGCCTGCAGCCCGACATCAGCATCGACTACGCGGTGATGGAGCATGCCGACAACGTGCGTGTCGTGCCTGCGAGGTTCGCCTGGAGCGACGTCGGCTCCTGGCCGGCCGTCGCCAAGGCGCAGCCTTCGGATGCCAGCGGCAACACTTTCCCCGACGATCACGTCGTGGCGGTGGACACCACGGGCACCCACATCCAGATCGAGAGCCACGGCCCCAAGATCGTCGCGGCGCTGGGCCTGCGCGACCTGGTGATCGTCGACACGCCCGACGCGCTGCTGGTGGCCCACAAGGACAGCGCGCAACACGTCAAGAAGGTGGTCGACATCCTCAAGGCGCGCAAGCACGAGACGGTGGCGCTGCCCGCAACCGTCCATCGCCCCTGGGGGACCTACGCCTCGCTCAAGGAAGAGGACGGCTACAAGGTCAAGCGCATCACCGTGAAGCCGGGCGAGGCGCTGTCGCTGCAGTACCACCACCAGCGCGCGGAGCACTGGGTGGTGGTGCAGGGCACGGCCATGGTCCAGATCGGCGACGTGGAGCACCGGACGCTGCCCGGCGAATACCGCTACATCCCGCTCAAGGAGAAGCATCGCTTGACCAACATCGGACAGGATGAACTGGTCCTCATCGAAGTCCAGTGCGGTGCCTACCTCGGCGAAGACGACATCGTTCGCCTGGTGGACACCTACGGACGCGTATGAGCCAAGCCCACTCCAATCTTCATCGCAGCGCGTGGTCCGACTGGTGGGAGGGCACCCGTCGCACCGACATCTGGTGGACGCTGGCCTGGTTCGACATCGTGCTGCGCTACCGCCGCTCGATGCTCGGGCCGCTGTGGCTGACCCTCAGCATGGGCGCCATGATCGGCGGCATGGGACCGCTGTACAGCTCGCTGTTCGGCACCGAGCTGTCGAAGTTCTTCCCGCACCTGGCACTGGGCATCATCTTCTGGACTTTCTTCTCCAGCATGGTGACGGACTCGTGCAACGCCTTCATCGGGTCCAGCAACTACCTCAAGCAAGGCTACTTCCCGATCAGCCTGTTTGTCTGGCGCAGCATGGCGCGCAACCTGATCCAGTTCGCGCATCAGATCGTGCTCTACGTGCCGGTGGCGCTGTGGGCGGGCATCTCGCTGTCGTGGCCGGCCTGGCTCTTCGTGCCGGCCTTCCTGTTGCTGATGGTCAACGCCCAGGCCCTCGGCCTGGCGCTCGGGCTGGTGTGCACGCGTTTTCGCGACGTCACCCAGATCGTCACCAGCGTGATGCAGATGCTGATGTTCCTGACGCCCGTCTTCTGGCTGCCCGAGAGCCTGCCGGGGCGCGCGCAGTACATCCTCTACAACCCCTTCGCGCAGATGCTCGAGCTGGTGCGCGCGCCCCTCATGGGCGGCGTGGCCGATGCCCACAACTGGTGGGGCATCATGGTGTGGACGACGCTGAGCGTGGTGGCTTCGAGCCTGCTCTTCGCCCGGTACCGCCGCCGCGTCGTTTATTGGCTCTAAGAGAACAATGGCTTTCATCTCCCTCAAGAACGTCTCGGTCAACTTCCCCATCTACGGCGCCGGCGCCGCCTCTCTGAAGAAGACGCTGGCCGCCTCCGTCACCGGGGGCCGCTTCGGCAAGGAGACCGGCGTCAACGTCGTACAGGCGCTGAGCAACATCAACCTGGAGCTCAAGAGCGGCGACAGGCTGGGCCTGGTCGGCCACAACGGCGCGGGCAAGTCGACGCTGCTGCGCGCGCTGGCGGGCGTCTACGAGCCCTCCTCGGGCGAGTTCGTCCGCGAGGGGAGTGTGTCCAGCCTGATCGACCCGGCGCTGGGCATCGAGCACGACGCCACCGGCATCGAGAACATCATGCTGCGCGGACTGGTGATGGGCATGAGCAAGAAGCAAATCGACGCGCTCACGCCCGAGATCTGCGAGTTCAGCGGGCTGGGCGAATACGTCAACATGCCGGTGCGCACCTACTCCACCGGCATGCTGATGCGGCTGGCCTTCTCGATCTCGACCAGCGTGCAGGCCGACATCCTGCTGATGGACGAGTGGCTCTCGGTCGGCGACGCCGAGTTCACCGAGAAGGCCGAGCAGCGGATGAAGGACGTGGTGGCCAAGTCCGGCATCCTGGTGCTGGCCTCGCACTCGCCCGCTTTGATCGCAAAGGAGTGCAACCGGGTGATCCACCTGGAGCACGGGCGGATCGTCGAGCAGGCGGCCAGCGAGCCCGTCAGCCTGCCGAGCGCGAACGCCGTCGCAGCGACTTGATCTCTTCCAGGCGGGCGGCGATCCGGCGGCCCGCCGCCTCCAGCGACAGGTTGGCCTCGGCGCTGGCCTTGCCGCGCGCCCCCACCTCTTTCGCCCAGGCCTGGTTGTCGTAGACGCGGCGCATGAGTTCGGCGGCGTGCTGCTCCGAGGGCTCGGCCCACTCCAGGTCGGCGTCGTAGGGCGGGATGGGCTTGCCCAGCTTCACGAGCTTGTAGGGCACGAGCAGGCTGTTGCTGTCGTCCATGAAGTCCACGTTGCCCGAGAAGTTGGTGGCGATCACCGGCTTGCCCATCAGCATGGCCTCGGCCATGGTGAGGCCCAGGCCCTCGCTGCGGTGCAGCGAGACGTAGGCGTCGCAGGCGTCCATGAGGGACAGCACCTCGTCGGGGTTGTAGACTTGGTCGATGATGGTGACGTTGGCGCCGGCGGCGGCATCGCGCAGTTCCTGCATCTGCGCAGGGTGGCGGTCGCCGAAGGAGGTCTTCAGCACGAGCCGCACCGCCTCCTCCTCGCGGAACGCTTCCTTGAACGCGCGTATCAGGCCAAGCGGATTCTTTCGCTCCATCACGCTCATCATGTGGAAGGTGAAGAGGAAGGTGAACGGCTCTTCGCTCAACCCGAAATACGCCTTGCTGCGCCGCTCGTAGGGCGCCAGCTTGACGCCGGGGAACATCGTGCGCACCGGCACCGAAAGCTTCTCGCGCAAGCCCTTGGCGACGAATTCGGTGGCCGTCCAGACCTCATCGACACCCTGCGCGTGCGCCACCCATGCGTCGGGAATCGTGTCGAACTCCCAGTACCAGTAGGCGATCCGGTACGTGCGAGGCTTGCGCTCGAACAGTTGAGCGCGCGCATAGGCTCTGTCGAAGAAAGGCTCTGGCTGCGTATGAATGACCGTGACGTCGTAGGACTCCGCACCACGAAAATCAACGTGATGGGGATCGTCCTTGGCATCAGTCCTGACGTCGCGCAGAGACGCAGAAACGCCCACCGATGCCATCGCTTGAACCATCGATTCGACGGAGACGCGAAGACCCGACGGATAGCAGAAATGGCCGATGACATTGACGCCGGGCTTGGCAAGTTCTGCACTGACGGATTGAAGATCCAGCTTGCTGCACCAATTGCGAAGCGCTTCAGGCAAGCCCCCATTGGGGACAGCCAGCCATTCCAGCAACGCGCGAGCGCCGGCTCCGCTGGCAAATGCGTCCGGATGCGCTCGCTGCCATGGGTCTCGTGCCCAATAGCCGACGCGAATCTGCTGCGCGGGCGTATGCCAATCGGGCCAAGAGGACGCGTCCGTCCAGGGGCCTGAGGCGCCGTAGTCGGCGGCAAACCAAGCTGCGAAAGCGCTGCGGCCGAATACCGTCATGCCCTCCGGATACTGGCGCTGCCAACGCGGGGTGAAGGCGTAGGCCAGCATGAGTTCACGCTCGGGGTTCTGCGCAGCCTCGAGAAACAGCCACCAGATTTCTTCCGAGCGCAAACTGGCGTCGCTCATGCCCCATCGCATGAACCAGCGAATCAGGCTGTGCATCCCAGCGGGCGTCAGGCCATGTGGCAGCACGGATCGAGCGACATCGTTCGCCAGAAAGACCTGCCGTGCCCGATCGGACAAGCCGGCTGCGAGCGCGTCGGAAAGATGCTGAGCCGCAATCTCGCTGAGGCCCAACTCGACGGTACCGGCCTGGCGAAGCCAAGCATCCAGCCCGCCCGCCTTCCTGTGGGTCAATGCGGCAGGAAAGCGAGCGCGAAGGTCGCTGCGCTTGCGCCACAGGTCGATCAAGAAGCGCGCCGCCGACCAACGGTCCACCACCTCCGAGGGCGTAGGTGGCGCCCACAGCATGGCGCCCGCATGCACGCCAGCTGCTTGCAAAACCTTCGCATCGTCAAACAGATCAAGCACTTCAGCAGGCAACACGTTCGCGCCGCGTTGCCGCAACGTCACGCGTGTCCGCTCCTGTTCGATGAAAAGCGCCAATTCCGAGGCACGAGCCTCGGCGGCCGCACGGTCACGCAGGTATCTCAGGCGCTGTTGCGTGCGCCAAGGGGTGGCGATCCACCATATTCCCTTGGCGACTCTTCTCACGTGTCGGTTGATCGCGTTTTGCTGCATGGATGGACCGATCCCTCAAGCTGCCTTGCTCATCGGTTTCGCGGCCCTGCGCACCGTCTTGATTTCCTCCAGGCGGGCGGCGATCCGGCGGCCCGCCGCCTCCAGCGACAGGTTGGCCTCGGCGCTGGCCTTGCCGCGCGCCCCCACCTCTTTCGCCCAGGCCTGGTTGTCGTAGACGCGGCGCATGAGTTCGGCGGCGTGCTGCTCCGAGGGCTCGGCCCACTCCAGGTCGGCGTCGTAGGGCGGGATGGGCTTGCCCAGCTTCACGAGCTTGTAGGGCACGAGCAGGCTGTTGCTGTCGTCCATGAAGTCCACGTTGCCCGAGAAGTTGGTGGCGATCACCGGCTTGCCCATCAGCATGGCCTCGGCCATGGTGAGGCCCAGGCCCTCGCTGCGGTGCAGCGAGACGTAGGCGTCGCAGGCGTCCATGAGGGACAGCACCTCGTCGGGGTTGTAGACTTGGTCGATGATGGTGACGTTGGCGCCGGCGGCGGCATCGCGCAGTTCCTGCATCTGCGCAGGGTGGCGGTCGCCGAAGGAGGTCTTCAGCACGAGCCGCACCGCCTCCTCCTCGCGGAACGCTTCCTTGAACGCGCGTATCAGGCCAAGCGGATTCTTTCGCTCCATCACGCTCATCATGTGGAAGGTGAAGAGGAAGGTGAACGGCTCTTCGCTCAACCCGAAATACGCCTTGCTGCGCCGCTCGTAGGGCGCCAGCTTGACGCCGGGGAACATCGTGCGCACCGGCACCGAAAGCTTCTCGCGCAAGCCCTTGGCGACGAATTCGGTGGCCGTCCAGACCTCATCGACACCCTGCGCGTGCGCCACCCATGCGTCGGGAATCGTGTCGAACTCCCAGTACCAGTAGGCGATCCGGTACGTGCGAGGCTTGCGCTCGTTCACATCGCTACGGTGATGTGCGACGTCGAAGAAGGGCTCGGGCTGGACGTGAATGATGGTGGTATCGAAGTCCTCGAAATCGGTGTACAGGGCGTGCTTCGGATCGTCTTTTGGATCGGTTCTGACATCGCGCAGAGAAGTCCGAACACCCACGCGATGCAAGCCTTCCACCATGGCCTCCACGGACACCCGCAGCCCCGAGGGATAGGCAAAGTGGCCGACGACATTGACGCCCACCGCAACGAGATCCGCTGCCACCTCCGGTTTTTCGAGCGCCGACAGCCAGTCACGCACTTCGCCGGGCGTTGCCTCCGCCGATTGCAGCCATTCGATCAGGGCAACAGCCCGATCCACGTCCTCGAGCGCTCGTGGATGCTCGAGCCGCCATTGCTCGCGAGCATGGTAGGCAGCGCGGAGCTGACGGGCAGGCGAATGATCGACCGGCCATTGCTCGGGATCGGTCCAGGCGTCAGCCACGCGATACGTGGACTTGAGCCATGCCGCAAATTCACCTCGCCCAAAGATCGTCAGGCCATCGGGATACATCTCCTGCCAGGCCGGCGTGAACGAGTAGGCCCGGACGACCTCGAGCGCCGGCTGCTCGGCGCTCAGCCAGAGCAGCCACCAGATCTCTTCCAGTCGCAATCCGCCTTCGCGACGCCCATGCTGCGTGAACCAACGAAGCAGGTGGCGTTGACCACATGGGAGCAAGCCATGCGGCAGAACATCTCTGATGTCCTCGTTGAACAGGAAGAACTGGCGCGCGCGGGCAGAGATATCCGCCGACAGCAATTGACGCAGCCAGGACAAATTCGAGGGGGAAAGCTCCAGTTGCTTCACGCCTTCGCTGGACAGCCAGCGGAAGAATGCGCCGTCCGCGCCATCGGACAGGGCCATCGGGAATTTCCCTCGGAGATCAGGTCGTGCGCGCAACAGATCGAGGCACCAACGCGCAGCGGACCAGATGTCCGATATGGCGTGTGCCGGCTGAGGTACCCAGAGAACATCTTCCCGGGGCTGCTTCGCGGCGTCCAGACAGACTCCATCGTTCGACAAATCGAGCGGTGGCGAGAAAGGCAGTGGCGAACCGAATGAACGAATATCGGCCAGCAGGCTTTCGCGCACCGTGGGCGCCGAACCTATGCGCAGCGTCGGTATGGCAAGCATGCCATCGAGCTCCGGATGAAGATACGGATCTTCGTCGATGCCCAACGCACGAATATCGTCCGCAATTCGCTGCACGTCCAGGCTCGGGTTGGTGTTGCCGCGCGTTGCGCCTTCGTGGTGAACGAGACAGGCATGTGGCGCGTAGGCGATCCGGTATCCAGCGCGCCAAGCACGCAAGCAGAGTGCAACGTCGCTCATCGCAACCTTGTAGGCCTCGTCGAATCCTCCCACGAGCCGGAAGACGTCGCGACGCACCAGCTGACAGGCCCCCATGATCGCCAGCCAATTTCGAGGGTGGTCAGCAGAACCGAACAGGCCCCATCCTTGATTCTCGGCAGAGCGATACATGAGGCCGCACAAGTGGATGCCGATGCCTACCCCGCCATGCTGCAATTCCCGCGAGGGATAGGTCAGCTTCGTTCCCACCACACCGACGCCCGGGCGCATTGCGAAGCGAACCATTTCCTGGAGCCAGTCGCGGGCTATCACCTCGATGTCGTTGTTGAGAAAAAGCAGCAGTTCGCCGTGTGCAAAGGATGCACCATAGTTGCAAGCGGCTGAATAGTTGAACTTCCTGTTGAAGTGGACGATGCGTATCTCGGGATGGCGACGAAGCTCCTCATAGTAGGACTGCGTCTGTTCTTCGATCGAACCGGTGTCGACAATGACGATCTGCTTGTTCGAATAGTCGGTGCGGTTCAGCAAGCCCTCGATGCACATGCGGAGCAGTTCGACCTTGTCCTTGGTTGGGATCACGATGGATACCTGCGGCGGTTCATCGATCGCCCAAGTGGCACGAAATGTGCCATCGGGTTGGGCTTCAACGAGCGGCGCAGCCACACCGAGCGACACCCAGAACTTGCGCAGCGCTTCACGATGCTCCGCCGATGCCGCGGAGTCTGGCGCGGGACGATCCTTGAGGCTGGCATGAGAGCGATGGCACAGCACCTTGGGGAGCCTGCTGATCTTTCGGGCAAGCTGGCTGCTCCGCAGATGAAGATCCCACTCGGCACCAGCGCCCATTTGCACGTCCAGACCTCCGACGGCGCCGAACAGTTGCCGACGCACAAGGGTCAGCCGTCCAAAGTAATTGAAGCTATAGAGCAGTTCGGGTGACCAGCGCGGTTTGAAATATGGTTCCCCCCGAGCACCCGCACGACTGAGACGGTCCTCGTCGCTATACAAGACATCGATGTCCGGCGCGCAGTCCAATGCGCATGCGATTTCATTGAGTGCAGGCCGAACCAGAATATCTCCAGCATCAACGATGGCGAAAAACTGGCCGCTTGCCCTGGCAGCACAGGCTGCGAGTTCGTCCAAGACAGTGGTGCCGGCAGCCTGAACCTGGATCACGCGAGGATCCGGCCCCGAGGGCCCGGCGAGCTCTTCTGCCAGATCTCTCCCGCCATCCCGTATCGCTACGATTGCCTCCCATCTTCCGCAGGTCTGCATGCGGATGGACTCCAAGGTTTTCAAGGCGGCGGTCCGATCGCTGGATGCGGACAACAGAAAGCTGACCAAAGGTCCGCCCTCCTCGCCTGCCTGGGTACTTGTCCAGCTTTCGTGCTGCAAGATCCATTCACCATAGGCATCCGTCTCTGCCTCGCGCACGACATGCATCGCCTGGGCCGCTCGCTCCTTCAGAAATCGCAGTCTCGCTGGCATGCGCCACGGCGTGACGACCCACCAGGCGGCTTTCGCCGCCCTGCGAAGTTGAAAGCGCCACGCGGCCGGCAGGCTGGCGCCGGCCTTGCGCACGGGCGCAGTGATACGCCACGAGTACGAATTGACGACTGTCTGCCACTCGTGCTGCGCATTCTCGGCGGCCAGCGTCGCTGCCTTGAGTGCCGAGCGCAGCGCAGAGGAATCCTCGCCTGGCAGAAGACTCCTCGCTTCCAGTTTTCTTTGCAAGTCGGATGCTCGCTGCTCCGCGGCGGCCAGCCGCTCATCTTTGGACCTTTGATCAATCATCGAGGGGATATATAGAGGGGGAGACGAACGGCAACAGGCAACGTCAACGCGCCGAAGTCATGCGCAAGGGCTGAGTGAACCTTCATACGGATCCCCAGCCAGGCGTCGCAGCGTTTGCCGGCACAACGCTTCTTGCCGCTCCAGCCATGTTTCATCGGCGACCTTGAGGGCCTGGGCGCACAGCGCCGCTGCGGCTGCGCTCGAGTAGTTCTCCTGAACAAAGGCCCAGCCCGCCGTGCGCATCCGAGCCCAAAGGGCCTCGTCCGAGTAAACACGCACGACCTCGTCTGCAAATGCTTTCGGATCATCGGCTACTCGCAAATGGCCCGACTCAGGCGATCCGATGCCCTCAGCAGCGATCGTGCTGGCAATGCTCGGAACCCCATGAGCCAATGCCATCACCAGCTTGCCCTTGATGCCCGCTCCATATCGCAGCGGAGCGACAAACACTCTTGACGCCGCAAAGAAGGGCTTGAGGTCCTCCACATAGCCCGTGACAACGACACGCTCGTTCGCCATTGCAACGACTTCCGGCGGCGGCTTGTTGCCGACGACCAGGAGCTTCGCATGGGTCGGGAGCTGTTTCGCAAGCGCCGGCCATATCGAAGCCATGAAGAACTTGATCGAATCGACGTTGGGCTCATGAGGAAAGTTGCCCAGAAACATGACATCGCTGCGATCCGAGAAGCCGCGATCGTCCTGCTCGATGTCGGACAACCAAGGCAGCACGATCATGTTGCGCAGCGGCCGCGGCATGGCCGCTTGAACAACCTGCTTCTCGACTTCGGTATGCACGAACGCGGCATCCGCGCGGGCAAACATCGCCAGTTCGCGAGTTTTCGTGACCGCTGCCTTGAACATGCCGCTGGCATTCCCATTGGTAGATGCGGCCCGCGATTCGCGCAGGTAGTGCAGATCCACGTTCGCAAAAAGGATCCGCGTCGCCGGCCACAACTCCCGTACCTTTGCATAGACCTCCTCGGCCACGTTGTAGCGATAGAGCAGGGCGTAGTCGAATGCATGCGAAACTGCGGAGACAGCGCTCATATCGGGAGAAAACGGCAGGTAGTGACAGCAAACACCGCGGCGCTGAAGGGGGGCCATGGCTTTCTCGCCATAGTAGGGATGATGCAGAGGGAAGAAGCTCTCACCAAACCCCATTTCCCTGTAGGTCCGCATCACCTCGTCGGTCACGATGGAGCCGGAATCCTTGTCGGGACGCGGCGTCAAGGCATCGACGACGAGCATATTCTTCGCGGAACGCCAAGAGGCCGCTATTGCCGAGTTTGTACCGGGCTGAGGATGGGCATGAAGGTCCGAAGAGAACCTTTGGCTGAACTTCTTCAGATTTTCGACTTGGTAGGCCTTGATGCCTCTCGACGTATCGCGGCCGTGTGTCACGCCCTCGTAGTGGATGACCCTCGAGAACGGCAGGTACCAAACCTCGTACCCTGCACGTCGCAAGCGAAAAGCAAGATCCGCATCCTCGCAGTAGGCTGGCCGATACAGCCCGTCAAAACCGCCTAGCTCATCCCAGACCGCCCTGCGCACAGCAATGGATGCCCCCGAAATGAAGTCGGCCTGACGCGCGTGACAGTATTGGGGACGATTCGAATCATCGCCACGACCATAGTTGTGCGCAGACCCGTCACGCCAGAAGATGCCTCCAGCCTCCTGCAACGTTCCGTCGTCGTTCAAGAGCTTTGAGCCCGTCAGGCCCGCCCTGGGGAACAGCGAGAAGCCGTCGATGAGTTCGTCAAGCCAACCAGGCACGACGCGGGTATCGCTGTTGAGCAAAACAACAAACTCGCCACGCGACTGCTGGACCGAAGAGTTGCAGCATTCGAGAAATCCGCCGTTGGCCTCGCGGCGCACATAGCGGATCCACGGTATCCGCGCGAGCAGGGCCGTTTGAGTGTCTTCCGGCGAGGCATCGTCTGCAACGATGATTTCAACGGAGTGCCTGGATTCGTGCTGCACGAGCGAATCAAGGCATCCCAGCAGGAAGTGCGTTTGCCCATAGACCGGAATGATGATGGAGACCTTGGGTGAGGCCTGTTCGACGAAAAGTCTTGGCCTTCGTGCCGCCATACGGTCGACACTGCATTCGACCATTGTGGGCGTGCCACGATCAGCAAAGTCGAAGCCTTGGCCGGCGAAATAGGCCTTTCCTGCCATCAGTTCGCGGTGCACGATATCGTCGGGCAGCGCAAAGGGCTTGGTCGGGTCTGACCAGCGAAAACTGGAGGGTTCGCCGTCGGGCAGCGTTCTTCCTTCGAATCGCCCGTTTTCCAACCAATGGGCCAGAGGATTCATTCCGGAGGCCCTGACATCCGCGTGCAACGCGATATAGGCGCGCATCGAGACATTCGGCGACGGCTCGGCCAGCGTCCGATGGCCACTGACCAAATAGTGGATGACGGGATCCATGCCGCTCGCCTCGACCACCGGGTTCGCGCAACGATAATGCGCGGCGTCGAACAACCCGGTCTCCTCGATCGCCTGCAGCAATGCGTCCAATCTTTCCGGATCGAACGGCGGTCCTCCTATGTCGCGCCCTTCGTTCCGCCCGCACCTCAGGTAGTGCGACACAGCATCGGCTGCGTCTCCGACGTCCCCGTTGATGCTTACGTACTCCACCGGATCAAATCGGGCCGAGGGCTGTCGAGCGGCCCGAAGGCCAAACCTCACGAAATGGTCCAGCGGTGAGAGGTCGCTTGCAGCGACATCCGGATACGCCCTCTGATAAAACCCAGGGTCGAATAACTCGGCCTCGCGCAGTGCCCGCGCAGTCCGAGCTTCCTCTGAGTTCGCACCCGCCTCTGACGCAGAGGTCAATCGGGCATTGCCGGACAATCCGAAACGGCGCTTGATTCGTGCCCATATCGCGATTCTGCGATCGATACCCTTCAATTTCTCCCTCCTCTGTTTTCGATCGCCAGCTACGCAGCTTGGCGCATTCGTATTAATAATGTTGCCTCGTATTGGAGGAGTCACCCCTCAATGTTCAAGCAGCTTCGAATGCATCGACAGCCGAAGTCTGCGCCATCATTCGCATTTACCGAAACGCGCTCGGGGGCACTTCAAATAACCGAATCATCCGCAATCGCGATCACGCTTAAAAGGAATGACCTTGCGTGTTGTGCTTCAGGTCCGCCTCAACCATCATGGTGCAAAGTTGCTCCAACGTGGTCTTCGGCTCCCATCCCAGCTTCTCCTTGGCGCGAGCCGGATTCCCGATCAGCAAATCGACTTCCGCAGGGCGGTAGAATTTTGGATTAACTCGAACCAAGATTTTCCCAGTGCGAACGTCAACTCCAACTTCGTTTTGCTCTTCCCCTTCAAAGCGAAGCTCATAGCCTGCAGCCTTGAAAGCGAGGTCCACGAAATGTCGCACCGTCTCGGTGCGATTGGTAGCAAGCACAAAGGTATCCGGCTCGTCCGCCTGGAGCATCCGCCACATTCCCTCGACGTACTCCTTTGCAAAGCCCCAATCCCGCTTTGCACCCAAATTCCCAAGCTCGAGAACTTCCAGCTTGCCGAGCTTGATTTTTGCGACAGCGTCGGTGATCTTCCGGGTGACAAACTCTCTGCCACGAAGCGGACTTTCATGGTTGAAAAGAATTCCGCTACAGCCAAAAATGTCGTAGCTTTCCCGATAATTGATAGTCATCCAGTGAGCGAATAGCTTGGCAACGCCATAAGGGCTCCGAGGATAAAACGGTGTATCTTCGACTTGGGGGATGGCTTGAACCTTTCCGAACATTTCGGAGGTGGAGGCCTGATAGAAACGGATACTTCTGTCGGTAAGGCGAATAGCCTCCAACAGATGAAGCGCGCCCATGCCTGTGATCTGGGCAGTCGCATCGGGCTGATTGAAGCTGACCCCGACGAAGCTTTGGGCGGCAAGGTTGTACACCTCGTGCGGCTTGGCCTCCTTGATCAAGGTGAGCGAGCTTCCCAGGTCCGTCAGGTCATGCTCGACCAGCTTGAGGTCCGGGTGGTTCTGGATGCCCAACTCCTCCATTCGCCAAAAGTTGACCGAGCTCGTTCGCCGGAAGGTGCCATGCACCACATAGCCCTTGCTCAGGAGAAGTTCAGCCAAGTAGGCTCCGTCTTGGCCGGTAATACCGGTGACCACTGCGTGCTTTTTCATCTGCTTGAAGTTTGGTGTTGAGGCGTACAGGCCGAGATTGTGCCGCACTGGTCAGGTCGAGCGACCCCAGCACGACGCGCGACGCTGCCTCTTGCAGCGCCGCAAGCCCAGGATGCAGGCAACCCTACCACGGGACGAGCGTCGCTTTTGTGCCACTCGTAACACTGCTTACAAGGCACCGGCTCGCTCCAGCCGCCGATCCTAGCCCTGAGCCGAACTTAGCTGGCCGGGGGCTTGAAGGCTTCGAACACCAAGGAGTAAGGGCCAACGATGCCTTGCTCGGGCTCGTGAAGATTCCAGGCAGCCGGCCTGAAGCCGATCTTCGCGAGCTGCACCAGCATCTCCAGCCCGAAGATCGTCCAGACAAGAATTCCCTGATCCGGCCTGACTGGATCTCCATGAAACAGCTTGTCCGCCAGATACACGACCTCCCCCCCGATCAACGCCGCCCTGCGATCATCCAGCGACGCGTGGCCGTCGAAGGGAACGGTGAAGATGTGCCTCCCGCCCGGCTTGAGCACCCGAAAGATCTCCCGGTGGGCTTCATACGGTTCCGGCATGTGCTCCAGGACGTCGCTCGAAAGTACAAGATCAAGGACTTCATCCCCGAACGACAGCCGCTGGAGATCCTCGTGGCGACGGCCGGCGACGAGATCTCCAGGGGCATATTCGTCGCCAAAGTATTCGGAGCAAAAGTAGTCGCGGCCGAGAGAAAGGGTCTTGTGTACAGCCCCAGTCGTCTCAGTGTTGTAGACCGCCAGCCCTGAAGGCAGGGACAAGGCCCCCGCCAGAGGCGTCGCATATCGTTGGCGGAGAACGTGCGCAATCTGTCGCTGACGATTGAATGACCCACATTCGGAACAGAAACCAGATTCGCGGAGGTTGTCAGTAAATCGCTCAAAAAGAACTTTGCGCCCACACACCGGACACGTCCCGCTCAGCACCCCCTTCCTCAGCTCCCTCTCAAGACCGGGCGCCGGGGCCGGGTGCGCCGCAAATGGGAACGCTCCGATCGCCCCGTAACGCGGGCTGGATGTGAACAGGAGCTGCAGCGACTGTTTGATCAAAGTTGGCTCTCGATGAAGGGGCGCTCAGAGTCTACCGATGAGGCCGGAGAAGAAGGATCCGGACGCACCCTAGCGCACGACGAATCCCCAAGCCCCTCACCCTCGGCGATAATGCGCCGCTCGTCAGACAGAGGATGCAGCGCACATGTACGTCTGCTGCGCCGCGCTGCCACCGAAGCGGCCGACGCCGCTCTGTCGCGGTCCTGACATCAAGCCCGCATGCACCGTTCGACGGACCATTTTGCATGCGAAGCAATCCAACCCTCTACTATTGATTCGAATCATGCGCCTCAAAGGGAAAAAAGTACTTGTAACCGGTGCGGATGGGTTTATCGGCAGCCACTTGGTAGAAGCTTTGATCGAGCATGGCTGCGATGTCCGCGCCTTTGTCTACTACAACTCATTCAACAGCTGGGGCTGGCTGGACTCCCTGCCACAGTCAATAGTGCGTGGACTCGATGTTTTTTCAGGAGACATCCGAGACCCCAATGGTGTTCTCGAGGCAATGAAAGGTTGCGATGTCGTCTTTCACTTGGCGGCGCTCATTGCAATCCCTTTTTCATATCATTCGCCCGACTCATACGTTGACACCAATGTCAAGGGCACGCTCAATGTTCTTCAAGCTGCCAAGCGACTTGATGTAGAACGTTGTTTGGTGACCTCGACATCCGAGGTATACGGCACGGCACAATATGCGCCGATCGACGAAAAGCACCCATTTCAAGGGCAGTCGCCTTATAGTGCGACGAAGATTGGAGCAGATCGACTGGCCGAGTCGTTCTACAGGTCGTTCGGAACACCCGTTGTGATCGTACGACCTTTCAATACCTACGGCCCTCGCCAATCGGCGCGCGCAGTTATTCCAACCATCATCACCCAGCTCATGCTAGGCGAAAAAGAACTACGCCTCGGCAGTCTGACCCCCACGCGCGATTTCAACTTTGTCAAGGACACGGCACAAGGCTTCCTTGCGTTGGCGGAGGCCGACTCGACGGTCGGCAAAGAAATCAATATAGCCACCGGCAAGGAATATCCAATTGGCCGGGTGGCGGAGATCCTGGTTGATGAACTCAATCCGGACGCGCGCATCATCACCGATGACCAGCGCCTTCGACCTGACGCTTCCGAGGTCTTCCGCTTGATGGGCGATAACACGTTGATCACGTCGTTGACCCAATGGCGGCCGCAATACGAGCTCGAGGATGGACTGCGCGCAACGATCGATTGGTTCAAACAGCCCGACAACCTGTCTCGTTACAAGGCTTGGTTGTACAACGTTTAAGGAGGCAATTGCCATGCGCGCAGTGATCTTGGCCGGCGGCAAGGGTACGCGGCTTCGGCCCTACACCACCCTGATCCCGAAACCGCTAGTTCCGCTCGGCGGAAAGTATTCGATCCTCGAGATCATCATCATGCAACTCAAGCGCTCGGGGTTTACGCATATAACGCTTGCGGTCAACCACCTTTCGCAGTTGATCATGGCCTACTTCGGCGACGGCTCGCGGCTCGGTGTGAAGCTCGACTATTCGCTTGAGGACGGAGAACTGAGCACCATCGGACCGCTCACCCTCATCAAGGATCTTCCGGAAAATTTTCTCGTGATGAACGGCGACATCCTTTGCGACCTAGATTACAGGAAGTTCTTTGAATCGCATGTTGACTCCAGGAGTCAGATCTCGGTTTCCTCGTACAGGCGCCAAGTAAAGATCGACTTCGGCGTGCTTCGGCATGATGCCAATGGCCGACTGACCGAGTTCCAGGAAAAGCCGTCTTTTGATTTCGACGTGAGCATGGGGATCTACTGCATCAATCGCTCGGTGATCGGGGGACTTGCAACAGGTGTCAAGTATGGTTTCGACAACCTCATGATGGACGGCCTGAAGAATCATCAAGGCATCGACATCCGTCCCTTCGATGGCTACTGGCTCGATATCGGGCGCCCCGACGACTACGAGTTCGCCGATGAGAACTTTGACGAACTCTCCGCCAAGCTGGGCATCGATCGATGAAGACAGTCTTGCTCACGGGGGCGAACGGCGCGCTCGGCCGAGCCGTCTATTCCCGACTCAGCGCCGACCCCGACTGCAACGTCGTGATAGCGGGCAGGCAGCAACACGGCCATCCGCTTGACTTGAGGAAATCGCCGGACTTCAAGTCTTTGCTTGAGAAGACGCGTCCGCACTGGATCCTCCATCTTGCAGCCACCTTCTTGAACGAGTTCGAAGAAGCCTACGCAGTCAATGTGGAAGCAAGCCGGCTCCTTCTGGAAGCAGTTCAGGAGCTTGGGGCCGAATGCCGCGTCGTCCTAGTCGGCTCGGCGGCCGAGTACGGCCCAGTACGTCCCGAAGAGAACCCGATTCGCGAGGATCGCGCCCTCGGCCCGATGTCCGTCTATGGCCTCAGCAAAGCATGGCAGACGCAGCTGGCGCATCTTTATGCGAGCCGCGGCGTGGACGTCATGGTCGCCCGGCTCTTCAACCTGGCCGCCCCCGGCTTGTCCGAGCGCCTGTTCGTCGGGCGGGTGCAAAAGCAGATTCAGGAAGTTCTCGATGGCAAGAGGACCGAACTCGAACTCGGCCCGTTGACGGCCACCAGAGACTACGTGGGTGCCGATGAAGCGGTCGAGCAATTGATTGCCATCGCTGAGCGCGGGCAAGCCGGCCAGGTCTACAACGTAGCGAGCGGCACGCCCATCACGATGCGCGAGCTGCTTCGCAACATGCTCGCCGCCGACAGACTGGAGCACGTGCCGGTGCGTGAAGCCGTGGCGCTCAGCAATCGGGCAGGCTTCGACGTGCCCGCAATCTATGCTGATCTCACGAAGACACGGCAACTCCTGCAGCGAAGAACTCAAAGTGTCGCAAACTAAACTCACCGTTCTCACGCCGGTCTTCAATGAAGAGCAGGTAATCGGGCATTTTCACCAGCGCACCTCGGCTGTGCTAGATGGCTTGGACGATGTCACTGCAACGATCGTCTACGTGGTGGACCGCTGCACTGACAACACGCTCGAGGTTCTCCGCGGAATCGTTGCCGCCGATTCGCGCGCCCGGGTCATTGCCTTGTCTTCGCGCTTCGGCCATCAGATGTCGCTGCTAGCCGGCATCGAACATTCACTCGAATCGGATGCCATCATCATGATGGACAGCGACTTGCAGCATCCACCGGAGTTGATTCCTCAATTGCTCAGTCAATTCCGCTTGGGGAACGACGTCGTCTACACGATCCGGCGGGACACCGAAGATGCCAGCCTCCTGCGGAAGAAGGCTGGCGACATGTTCTATTACGCACTGGGCAAGATATCGCAGGTACCGATCAATCCCAATGCGGCGGACTTTCGGCTGATTTCGAACCGCGTCGCGCGGGCGCTCGCAGGCAGCTTCAGAGAACGCAACATGTTCTTGCGCGGCCTTTTCTCCTGGATGGGATTCAATCAGGCGGGTGTCGAGTACACCGCCGAGAAGCGATTCGCTGGCCACTCCAAGTACTCTCTCACGCGCATGGTCAAGCTCGCCATGGCGGGCATCCTGTCGTTCAGCACCAAGCCGTTGCAACTGAGCATCTTTGTCGGCGCATCGTTTGCACTGCTGGCCTTTCTGCTGATCGTCGCCTCAGTCGTGAAGTACTTCCTCGTCCAATCCGTTCCGGACGGCTGGACGACGCTTGTCGTGTTGCTGCTCCTTTTCAGCGGCATCCAACTTATCGTCCTCGGCATCATGGGTGCCTACGTCGGCGGCATCTACGAGGAAGTCAAGGGGCGACCGCACTACATCGTAGAAGAGGTAATTTCCCATGAGTAACAAGGTCGACTTTGACGACTACACCAACAACTACAACGAGTTGCTGCGCGAAAGCACCGGATTCTTCTCGGCCAACGAGGAGTACTTTGCACGCTACAAGATCGAACTCGTTCGAAAGATGGTCAATCGCAAGCCCGGACGCATTCTGGAGTATGGATGCGGTATCGGTCGGAACATTCCGTTCCTCCGCACCGCCTTTCCAAGCGCACACGTCGAAGGCTCCGACATCTCGCAAGCAAGCCTGGAGATCGCACGTCGTGACAATCCCGACACCCATTTCTTCGTTGAACGTGACGAAGCACACCTGACCGAGCCGGTAGATTTGATTTTCGTGGCTGGCGTGTTTCACCACATTCCGGTGGCCCAGCGGGCAGGCGTGACGCGCAAGCTCTTCGACCGCCTCGCACCGGGCGGCGAGCTGTTTGTCTTCGAGCACAACCCATTCAATCCGGTGACACGGCGCATCGTGGACAACTGTCCGTATGACGAAGACGCGGTACTTCTAAAGCCGACCGAACTCAAGTCACTCATCAAGGGCGCGTCGCTAAGCGTCGAAGGCGCGGGGTACTGCCTCTTTGTACCGCCGAGGCTGTCTGCACTCACCTGGCTGGAAAACGTGCTTGGCTGGTTGCCCCTGGGTGGGCAATACTGGGTGAGAGGCCTTCGGCCCACATGAGGCAGTTTTTTCGCTTCCTGACCGTCGGTGTTCTCAATACGGTCTTTGGCTACTGCATCATCTTCGCGTGCATGTACGGTGCAGGCGCGTCGCCGGAGCTCAGCAACGTCATCGGTTATGGGGTCGGCCTGACGACTTCCTACCTGTTGAACCGACACTACACCTTCAGAAGCACACAACGGCACCGCGGCGAGATCATCCGCTTCCTCGTCGTTTTTGCCGCCGCGTACGCCGCCAATTTTGTCGCGCTTCTCCTGTTCATACGACAACTGGGCATTCATGAAGGCCTCAGCCAGATTTTGGCCGGAGCGGTCTATGTGCTCGCTTCCTATGCAATGAACAAGCTCTATGTCTTCAGGAATGCCGATGCCGGCTGAGCACGGAGAACAAGGCGGAATACCGAGATCCAGCAGAGCATCGAGCATCGCAGCTCTCCTGGTATTGGCAGCGCTCTGGGCCTTCTTTCTGCGCGGAGCGTTCACCCCCGATCGCTCGTTTGCGCTACTGATGGACAACGAGTTCTTCATCGGCGCCGTGCTGTCGTCGATCTCTGCGTCCATTGCGCACGGCGACTGGCCGCTTCGCATGGATACCGTGCTCGGCGGCGTGCCACTCTACAACTTTCCGCAGTTGTCGCCACTCTACCCGTTGTACTTTGCATCGCTTCCTATTTTTCGGACGCCGACTGAGGTTGTCCATTCGATGCACTGGATCACGCTGGGTCACCTGCTGATTCTGCAGATCAACACCTACGTGTTCCTGAGAGTCATCGGTGCTTCGCGCATTGCGGCCGTCGCCGGCGCCGGACTGTTCGCATTCAGTGCGAACAGCTTGACATACGCGGCCTGGCTGAACATTACCGCGCCCTACGCCTGGTTCCCCCTCTACTTGGCCGGGCTCGTCGGCATCTTTCGATTTCCTGGACGGCCCAGTTTCGTTGCCATGGCCTTGGTGAGCATCGTGCTCCTGGCACTGGCCTCCCCAGCCCAACCGTTAATCCACGCCATCTTGCTATCGGTGATTTTCGTGATTGCGCACTGGGCAAGCATCGGGCTGGCCGAGGGATGGCAGCGGACGAAGCATCCACTCGCCCTGCTGATCGCGGTCGGTGTGCTGGCTTGCATGCTCGTCTCTCCGGTGCTCATGCCGGCAGCCCTCGAATTCAAGGGCATGATCCGCTGGATCGGCCCCTTTCCTCCCGTGGTTGGGAATGCACCCATTCCCTTCACCGCCTTCCAGATCGACCAGTTGTCCATTCGGGATCTTGCCGGCGTACTCTTCCGGCAAGAAGGCGCTGCCGTCGGCAGCCCTTATGTCGGAGTGATCGCGCTTGCCCTGGCCGGCGTCGCAGCGGTCTCTTGCTTCGGCTCGTGGATCACAAAAGCACTCGTCTTCATCGCGATCTACTCGATCATTTCCTCGACGGGAAGCAACCTCGGGCTGGCACACGTGAACTATCTCGTCCCCATCCTGAACAAGATTCGCGAGCCAAGCCGATTCCTCGTCTTGTTCCAGTTCGCGATCGCCGCCCTCGCGGCCCTCGGTATCGATCAGTTGCGCCGCAGAGCATCCGCAGACGCCGAGACGTCCACGCCAGCTCGAAGGCTCGGGCAACTCGCTTCACTTTGGATCGTCGCGGCGCTGGGAACGGCGTTGCTGCTGCTGACTGACGGGCGAGTCATTTCGCCGGTGCCGCCGTGGGCGTCGATCCTGTTTCTGCTTCTGCTGATCGCGATCACCCTGTGGTCGAGCCGCAAGCCCTCGCGACTGTCAAATCTCCTCATCGGTGCGCTGTGGGCTTCTGGCGCCCTCCTGCTTCTCGCCGCCGATGTTCGCTGGACTCCGGCGCCCCTCTACACCAGTACCTACAACACCGGTGGCGGACGCCAACTCGACAAGGTATTCGACCGACTCGCGCAACTCGATCCGCAACGCCAGTACCGAGTGATCTTCGACGGAAGCATCGACAAGCAGATGGCGTCCATGCTGGCATCGTACAAGGGCATCCGCACCTTGAATGCGTACTTCAATCCGGCGCCGTACCGGCAGTTCGAGGAGCTCTACTACCATGGCCCCCGGTCAATCAACTATTTTCAGGCGCTCGGTGCACGTTATCTGATCTGCGATTCCTGCAAGGAAGACGCGATTCGTGGCTATTCGTTTCTGGAAAGCGTCGACGCATTGAGCATCTACGAAGCCAAGCAGGCCCTGCCGCATAGCCAGATGCTGACTGCCGTGGACGGGACGTATGCGAGTCTTGGCGACTTCGCCGCGAAGCTCACGAACGCAGATCTGTCTCAAGGGCTGCTGTATGTGCGGGCCGAGGACATCGATGTCGCCGGCCCGCCACCGCAAACCAGGTGCGAGGCCCGTGAAACTCGGCGCTCCGACAGTCGAATGAGCATGGTGACGCGATGCCCGACCAAAGGCGTGTTGATTGTGAACGAGTTCTTCGACGAGGCGTGGAAAGCGGCCATAGACGGCGACCGAGCCCGAATTCTTCGCGTCAACGGTAGCCAGATGGCGGTTGCACTGCCACCCGGGCAGCACGAGATCGAATTTCGGTATCGACCAAAGAGCTTTCTGTTCTCAATTCCCATTGCGATCCTGGCCCTGGTGACCTGTGCCGTCCTTATCGCGCTGCGCCGGAGAGCACGGAGATCCATTCAGTCGATCGCGTGAGTCCTCGCACTCGGTTCTGATTTCTGCAAGACGATTAGCACTTGAATCAGCCGTTGCCTATCACGAGGCGTCGACTTGTATAAACGGACGGGTAGGTGCCTGGATCTCACGCGCGAGGCATCTGAATCGCAGGGTGTGCATGGCGCTGATTGGCGCTTGCCGAGCGGCGCTGTGAACGCGCACCAGCTGAACGCTCGACAAAATTCGATCACGACAACTTCACTAGACGATGATCGGTTCGCGAGCAGATGTGATAATTTCGCCTGCGTGAGCGACTTCAGCAGTGCCCGCATCTTCTCCGTGCCACCGCACGCACTTCATCATTTATTCGAGCGCATCTCCACTTGGAAAAAGACCAGTCTGCTGACGGATTGCGAGGGTGGGCAGCGTTGAATGTGTTTGCCTCGCACTTCTTGTTGGCGTTGTTTCCCCTGGGTTTCGTTCACTTCTTTCCTTGGGTTGCGCAATCCGGAGCGAAGGCGAGCCACTTCGACGGCATGCTGTCGGCGCCATTTCTCTCGATTCTGTGGAACGGCAGATTTCCCGTCTCAGTTTTCTTCGTGCTGAGTGGCTACGTCCTTACGAACGCCTTCGTAGACCTGCGTGACATCGATGCTCTTAGATCCAAAGTGGCCCGTCGCTATTTCAGATTGGGCATCCCGGTCTTCTTCAGCGTCATGCTGGCATACTCGCTGATGAAGCTCGGCGCCTATCACTCTGTCGAGACCGTTCAGGTCACATCGTCGGCGTGGCTGGCAAGCCAGATTCTTCAGGGTCCACCGGACTTGGGGGCAGCTCTCAAAGAAGGACTCTATGAATCCATCTTCACCATCAAGCATGCCTACAACCCCGCACTGTGGACGATGCGCATCGAGTTTTTTGGCTCGATGCTCATATTCTCGTACAGGGCTCTGGCTTGGCCGGGCAGGCGCGAGATCGTCGCAGCGGCGATCTACGTGGCGTTGGTGTTCTTCCTTGACCCAATGCTCTGGCCACTCTACTTAGCGTTCCTGCTTGGCAGCCATATAGGTGACATGCCGCGCCCGAAAACCGCAATCCATGCTTGGGCGGCCGCAGTGGTCGGCATTGCCCTAGGCAGCGTCGACCAGTCAGCTATTTTTGCGTGGTTTCATTTGATGCCGCTCGAGTTCGAAACTCGCTCGGCTTTGTACTCGGTGCTCGGCGGAGCACTGTTGGTCTATGGAGTGCGTGGAGGCGCATTCAAGCGGCTCTTGCTAGGCAGGGTGTCCCAGTTTTTGGGGCGTGTTTCCTACTCACTGTATTTGGTCCATCTCCCGATCATCTTCTCGGTCGGATGCGGGTTGTTCAATTGGATGCACAGCGAAAAGGGCTTTGCGCGCGAGAGCGCAGCGGCAATGTCTCTGGCGTTGACGACGATGTGCGTGATCGCGGTCGCGTGGATATTTGAACGCTTGGTCGATAGCCCCGCCATTCGCTTTTCAAAGGCCATCTTTCGGCCATCGCCAATCGCGCGGCTGCGCAAGCGAGGCTCGACCTCGGATGTTGCCGAACCAACGCCACGTTGAAGGGCACCTTGCTGGTTGCATCCAACGCAGCCGATCAGGTCTTAAAGGCCGCGAAGGCTATGGCCGTCGGGTATTCGACTGCATGCGTCGTGACCCTGCAAAAGCCCGCGTTCATGATAAATGTCCAGGCATCTGCACCAAACTCTGTCTGCACGATCAGGTCATCTGTGGCCGTTGCAGCATCGCCATGAAAGCTCTTCGGCAAACCAGTCCGATCGCGACTCATCCTGCCAACGATGATCGGCACCGTGAAGCAAAGGGCGCCTGTAGTCTTGAGAACGCGCCGACACTCCTCGAGGCCATGTACCGGATTGGGTACGTGCTCCAATGTGTCTGAATGGACCACGATGTCGAAGCTCTCATCCGGGTAGGGGAGAGCGTGCATGTCGACCTCGGGATACTTCCCGAACACATAACCGCCGAACCCTCGAATCGTAGGCGTGAGCGATCCGGCCTCATTCAATTCGAGAATGCGCAGCGTACGACCAGTGGGGGTGTCTATCGCCTCCTGGAGCGTGCCACTCATGCATAGGCACGAGAGAATGGCGCGGGCCAAAGCAATGGATCGCAGGTTCGCCCCGCATCGCGTGCATTGCTCGCCTTGCTGGCGATCTATGTAATCCGCCTCGCGTCTGGAGATCTGCCATTCATCGATCAATCCCTGCCAGAGAATCGAGCGAGCAGAAAACTCCGCGCCGCCGCACACGCTGCACATCAAATTATGTCGAATCATCCGCCGAGCTTAGCTGCAAAGGAGAAAGTTGGTCCCAGCGGCAGTTGGATCGATCAAAATTGGCCGAGACGTCCCTTGTCGGCTTGGTTCATCCAAACCCAATGCGTGGGCGCGACTGCGCTCCTGGTTCCGGCCTTGGGCCCCGGCGACGCGCTGACGCGCTGGAGCGCGGCTTGCGCTGCCTGGGATCGGGCTAGGGAGGACGTTACTTTTCGCTCTCTCACCTGGGAGGGCACTGGAGTGAACGTCTTGAGCCGCATCTGCAAACGACCATCTAGCCCCTGCTGGCCGCCGGGGCCAGTCAGCGCGAGATCGAACGCGTGGCGGGGATCGACCGCAGCGCAAGCTGTGGGGCATATTCATGCACCCCAAGTGCAGACCGAATCAAGCCGCGCTCGTAGAAGGCCCGACGCCTCAGAATCATGACGCAGGGGTCGCGGAATTCGAACGCCAATGGCATGCTGCGCGTCTGCACTATCCTCGCTGGATGCTCAAGAGCCTCGCCAAGACCATGCTGCGCCCGTTCTGGGCGCGGGCGCGAACCCGCTTCGAACAGATCGCCCAGACTAGCAGCGCCGCGAACGCTGCGCGTTTGGGACAGCTGGAGCAACAACTCACCGTGCAGAACGCGGAGATCGACGGCCTCAAGACCCAACTCAACGCCGTAGCGGCTGAGCTCCACCACACGCGCTTTGACACCTTCTCGCCCGACCCCAGCTTCGACCAGGTCGACTCAGCCGCGCCCTTTCTTGAGTTCTCGAACTGCCAGGCCGAGGACTTCTATCACCCCCGGTTCATGCAGCTATGCAAGCTGATCGGCGAGCGCCCGCGCTTCCACCGCAAGCAATGGGAGTGGGTGTTCGTGCTGCACAAGCTGCTGGAGTCCGGTGCCGTCTCGCCCGGCGCGCGCGGGCTGGTGTTCGGTGTGGGGCGGGAACCCTTGCCCGCGGCTTTCGCCGGCATGGGCGCGAACATCACCGCCACGGATGCCCCGCTGGATCTGCCGATGACGGCTGCCTGGTCGTCCACGAACCAGCACAGCACGGCGCTGGCCGGACTGAGCTACCCGGCCATCGTTCCCGACGACAAGCTCGCCCAGCATGTCACGCACGCCTACTGCGACATGACCGCGATCGGCCCCGAATTCACGGGCTACGACTTCAACTGGTCGTCCTGCTGCTTCGAGCACCTGGGCTCGCTCGAGGCGGGCATGCAGTTCGTGGTGAACGCAGTGGAGAAGACGCTGCACCCGAGCGGCGTGGCCGTGCACACCACCGAGTTCAACGCTTCGTCCAACGAGGCCACGGTCGAAACCGGCGAGACGGTGATCTACCGTCGGCGCGACATGGAGGAGTTGGTCCGCAGGCTACGAGAGCGCGGGCACGAGGTCGAAGAGTTCAGGATTGGCCCCATGGCGCACGTCCTGGACTATCACGTCGATGTGCCGCCCTACATGGGCAACATTCATCTGAAGCTGCTGCTCGCGGGCTACGCCTGCACGTCGGTGGGGATCGTGGTGCGGCGCGGGGCCTAGCGCGCTTTTTTTGGCACCAGGCTAGCGTCGGTCGGCGTATCGCTCGAAGGGCACCGGCAGTCCTTAGAGGTCGATGGTGGCGGGCACATGAAATCCGAGTAAGCTGCCACACCGTCGATCGCTTCTCGGGTAGCGCCCAGGGGGGCCGAACAACAACAATACCTTGGACCCCGCAATGACGCCTACAGACACAAGCAGCAACTCCCTGCTTGCAAACCCTCGTCTCGGCCTTCGCCTTGCGGACTGCCACTTTTATCACACGATGGAGGTCCCCGGTCATGGCATCGTCCAGGGCGACTGGGACCTTCGCAACGGCTTGACGGAATATCTCGGCGGCTTCGACTTTGCTGGCAAGCGCGCTTTGGAAATCGGCCCCGCGAGCGGATTCCTGACTTTCGAAATGGAGCGCCGCGGTGCCCAGGTGTTTTCCGTAGAAGTGCAGGACGACCCGGGTTGGGACTTCGTTCCATATCCATCCGCTGTGCTCGAGCCACTGTTTGGCCCACGCCACCAGGTAATGCATCGGCTGAAGAACTCGTGGTGGTTTAATCACGCCGCCTACAACTCGAAAGCGCAGCTCGCCTATGCGGATGCGTACAACCTGCCAGCCGCCATTGACGACTTCGACGTTGCGGTCATGGGTTCGCTGCTGCTGCACACCCGAGCTCCGCTGCAGATCGTCGAGCAATGCGCGAATCGCGCGAAGTCACTGATCATCACAGACCTCTACTTCCCCGAGCTCGAGGGCTCGCCGATCTGTCGGCTCGTGCCCAATGCAGAGAACAACCGATGGGACACTTGGTGGGAGTTCAGCACCGATTTTCTCGTGCATTTCCTCGGGGCGATGGGATTCAAATCCGCCAAGGTCTCGACACACACCCAGCCCCACCTGGGCCGCGCTTATGAGTTGTTCACGATTGTCGCGACGCGGGCTTGAGCCAGACCACTGACGAGTAGGCGATCGCTATCTAGGCGAACAGTCGACCGAGCCATCGGAACGGTGTCATGAGCCTCCACAATCGAGAGCCCGTCAAAGCGGCGAGTTCACGCTTGGCTTCCGAAGAGCTCGCCGATGCAGCGGCCAAGGCCTTCTCGGCCGACTCCGCACGACTCGCGCTTTCAACAAGACTCCGCTGCAATGCTTCTTGCTCCGACGCTTGTTGCTGCCGCTCCGCATCCAGACGCAGCGCCCAGGCAGTGCGTTCATCAAACTCGGACTGGAGCTTCACATGCGTGGCGGCGAGTTCCTTGTGTTCGCGGTCCAATCCCGATGCCCATCGCATCACGTCCTGCTGAACGCTGTACAGATCGCTCCCGTCCTCGATGAACAGGTTGGGCTTCACCACGGGCAACATGTCTTCACTCGCCGCACACACCGCGACGAAGTACATGCTTTTTTCTGGATTGAAGGTCTTGGAATGAGCGCGCCCCTGCTCCAGGAGCAGCGCCTCGTAGTGGCCTGCGGCTGAATCGACCGGCAGCAAGGCGGAGGCCGTGAGAAAGCGCTGACCAAAATAGCGAACTGCGCCAAAGTGCCGATGCAGCAACGCATCTAGTTCATCGAAGTAGAGCTCTTTGACGTGAAACTCGTTCACATAGTTTCGATCGTCGGAATAGACCTGCTTGTTGGGCGACGAAATGACCAGGATGCCGCTTGGCTTGAGAACACGCCGCAGTTCCCCAAGCATCTGCTCTTGCTCTGCAAGATGCTCCAATGTCTCGAATGAGACCAGCACATCGACACTGGCGTCGTCCACGGGTACGCGCGTCGCGCTACCTTGAATGAAGCGCAAGTTCGCTTGAGCGGAATAGTTGCGGCTCGCGTGGTTCACGGCGTCCTGCGAAATATCGACTCCGATCACGGATTCGGCCACTTGGGCAAGCAACGCAGATCCATATCCTTCCCCGCACGCGATATCGAGCACCGTGCGGCCACGGCACA
Source organism: Variovorax sp. WS11 (assembly GCF_010499245.1). Taxonomy (GTDB): domain Bacteria; phylum Pseudomonadota; class Gammaproteobacteria; order Burkholderiales; family Burkholderiaceae_C; genus Variovorax. The sequence continues at coordinate 3,401,494 of NZ_JAAGOW010000001.1, read as the reverse complement.
GGGCTTGAGCCCAACAGTAGCGGTGCATGTGCTCATAGCGGATCTCGCCGCCTTCCGAAGGAATGAACCGTTCGCCCGTAAATTCAAGCATGCAGTTGTTCTCGATGTAACTCAGTCAAACAGGTCGGCAGAGCGGAATGCAACGGCGGCCGCGTCCTTGACCGACAACTGAGGTTCCATGCCGATATCCTGCCAACGAATGTTCAAGGTGGTGTCGTTCCAGGCGATTGAGCGTTCATGCTCGGGTGCGTAGTAGCTCGTCGTCTTGTAGAGAAAGTCGGCCGACTCGCTGGTCACCATGAAGCCATGCGCAAAACCCTCAGGCACCCACAACTGCTTGTGATTCTCTTCGGTGAGCTCCACGCCCACCCATTGCCCGAAGGTCGGCGATGACTTGCGGATGTCCACCGCGACATCGAAAACCGCGCCACGCACCACGCGCACCAGCTTCCCTTGCGGCTGCTGAATCTGGTAGTGCAGCCCGCGCAGCACGCCCTTCACCGACCGCGAATGGTTGTCCTGCAGGAACTCCACGTGCCGGCCGACCGCCTCATCGAAGGCCTTGCCGTTGAAGCTCTCGTAGAAGAACCCGCGCGCATCGCCAAACACCTTCGGCTCGATCACGAGCACATCGGGAATTGAAGTACGCGTGACCTTCACGACCGCACCCCGTCCGTCAGCAGGTGGTTCAGGTACTTGCCGTAACCGCTCTTCTCCAGCGGCTTCGCGAGGGCCGCGAGCTGCTCGGCGTCGATAAAGCCGTGGCGCCATGCGATTTCCTCGGGGCACGCGATCTTGAGTCCTTGCCGATGCTCCAGCGTAGCGATGAACTGCCCGGCTTCGAGCAGGCTTTCGTGCGTGCCCGTGTCCAGCCAGGCATAGCCCCGCTGCATGATCTGCACATTGAGCTGGCCGCGCTCCAGGTAGGCTTGGTTGACAGCAGTGATCTCCAGCTCGCCGCGCGCGCTTGGCTTCACCGCCTTGGCGATATCGACGACCTGGTTGTCGTAGAAGTAGAGGCCGGTCACCGCATAGCTGCTCTTTGGCTTGGCGGGCTTTTCCTCGATGCTGCTGGCCTTGCCCTTGGCATCGAACGCGACCACGCCATAGCGCTCCGGGTCATGCACGTGATAGGCGAAGACCGTTGCACCCTTCTGCTTGGCGTCCGCATCGGAAAGCAGGTGCACGAGGTCGTGGCCGTAAAAGATGTTGTCGCCCAGCACCAGGGCGCTCGGCGCATTCCCCACGAACTTGTCACCAATGATGAACGCCTGCGCCAGCCCGTCCGGGCTCGGCTGCACCGCATACTGGATGTTGATGCCCCACTGGCTCCCATCGCCCAGCAATTGCTGGAAGCGCGGTGTGTCCTGCGGCGTGCTGATGACCAGGATGTCGCGCATGCCGCCCAGCATCAGCGTGCTGAGGGGGTAGTAGATCATCGGCTTGTCGTACACCGGCAGCAGCTGCTTGCTGAGCGCCAGCGTGGCCGGATGCAGGCGTGTGCCGGAGCCTCCGGCGAGGATGATGCCTTTGCGTTGCGTCATGGGTTCTTCTTCCGGTGGTGGTTCAGAGCGTCTCGTGCAGCATGCGCGCGACGCCGGTCTGCCAGGACGGCAGGCTGAGGCCGAAGGCGGACCGCAGCTTGAGGGTACTCAGGCGCGAATTGTGCGGCCGCGCAGCCGGCGTGGGGAAGGCGCTGGTCGGCACGGGGTCGACCATGGCAGGCCCGGCCTTCAGCGCGACGCCGGTCGCCTCGGCTTGCTCGAGCACGAAGCGCGCATAGCCGTGCCAGGTGGTCTCGCCCGCGGCCGCCAGGTGATACAGCCCGGCCTTGGCCGGATCGCGCAGGGTGTCGCGGATCGCATGGGCCGTCACGTCGGCCAGCAGCTCGGCGCCGGTCGGCGCGCCGAACTGGTCGTCGATCACGGTGAGCCGCTCGCGCTCCCTGGCCAGCCGCAGCATGGTCTTGGCGAAGTTGCCGCCGCGCGCGGCATAGACCCAGCTGGTGCGAAAGATCAGGTGCTTCGGGCAATGCGCGGCGATCAGCTGCTCGCCCTCGAGCTTGGTGCGGCCGTAAGCGCTGAGGGGCCCGGTGGCATCGTCTTCCTGCCAGGGGCGCTCGCCGCTGCCGTCGAACACGTAGTCGGTGGAGTAGTGCACCATCAGCGCGCCGACCTGCTGCGCGGCCTGCGCGATGGCGCCGGGCGCGGTCGCATTCAGCGTGCGCGCGAGCTCGGGCTCGCTCTCGGCCTTGTCGACGGCGGTGTGGGCGGCGGCATTGACGATCACGTCGGGCCGAAGCGTCAGCACCGTCTGCGCCAACTGCTCCGGATGCCGCAGGTCGCCCGCGAAATCGGTGCTCGCGGAGCCCAGCGCCACCAGTTCGCCGAGCGGCGCCAGGCTGCGCTGCAGCTCCCAGCCCACCTGCCCCGTCTTGCCGAGCAGCAACAGCTTCATGCGGCCTCGTACTGCTTCTTCACCCAGTCGCGGTAGGCGCCGCTTTGCACGTTGTGCACCCAGGCCGCGTTGTCCAGGTACCACTCGACGGTCTTGCGGATGCCGGTGTCGAAGGTTTCGGCCGGCTTCCAGCCCAGCTCGCGCTCGAGCTTGCGCGCGTCGATGGCGTAGCGGCGGTCGTGGCCGGGGCGGTCGGTGACGAAGCTGATTTGTTCCTTGTAGCTGCGGCCGTCGAGGCGCGGGCGCAGCTCGTCCAGCAGTGCGCAGACGGTGTGGACGATTTCGATATTGGGCTTCTCGTTCCAGCCGCCCACGTTGTAGGTCTCGCCGAGCCGGCCGGCCTCGAGCACGCGGCGGATGGCGCCGCAGTGATCCTTCACGTAGAGCCAGTCGCGCACCTGCATGCCATCGCCGTACACCGGCAGCGGCTTGCCGGCGAGCGCGTTGACGATCATCAGCGGGATCAGCTTCTCGGGGAAGTGGAAGGGGCCGTAGTTGTTCGAGCAGTTGGTGGTGAGCACCGGCAGGCCGTAGGTGTGGTGCCAGGCGCGCACCAGGTGATCGCTCGCGGCCTTGCTGGCCGAGTAGGGGCTGTTGGGCTCGTACTTGTTCTCTTCGGTGAAGGCCGGGTCGCTCGCCGAGAGCGAGCCGTAGACCTCGTCGGTCGAGACGTGGAGCAAGCGGAAGGCTGCCTTCTGCTCTGCCGGCAAACCACCCCAGTAGCCCCGCACCGATTCGACCAGGCGGAAGGTGCCGAGCACGTTGGTCTGGACGAAGTCCTCGGGCCCGTGGATCGAGCGGTCCACATGCGACTCGGCCGCGAAGTTGAGCACGGCGCGCGGCTGGTGTTCGGCCAGCAGCCGGTCGACCAAGGCGCTGTCGCCGATGTCGCCCTGCACGAAGATGTGCTTCGGGTTGTTGTCGAGCGAAGCCAGCGTCTCGAGATTGCCGGCGTACGTCAGCTTGTCGAGGTTGACGATGGGCTCATCGCTTTGAGCCAGCCAATCGAGAACGAAGTTGGCGCCGATGAAGCCGGCGCCGCCGGTAACCAGGATCATGCAGTCTCCCGTTGTGCAATGTGAAAAGGCCGTCTTGCGCCGGCAACCGGGGATTATCCCATCGCAAGGTTTTCGAATTTCCGGCGCGCGCAGGGCGAGACGGTCGGGCGGTCACATTCCGACCCCGTGCATCTCGCCGTTGGTGAAGCCCGGGTAAAGCCTGGAACTCCCTCGACCGGGGCCGGGTCCGTGTGGGGTTGTCGAGGTAACAAAAAAATGACAGGCGCCGCACGCTTCCGCGAAATTGTCTTCATGGACGACTTCTTTCGCTCGTCGGACAACACGCTGCAATCGCATCCCGCAAACCGCCGATTCCTGTGCCGGGCCTTCGGCCTGCAGGCCAGGCGCCTCGACATCCCCATTCGGGAGATGTTCCCACGCTCCGAAGGCAGCGAACTCGACGTCGCGGCGATGATGGGCGTTCTGTCCCTGCCCCGCCGCTCGGAAGGCTGGGCGCAGGCGAGCATCGCCGATCTGGAACCGCTGGCTGAGGCGGGGCTGATGCCGCGGTTCGACCCCGGCACGCTGGTGATCGGCTGGGGCCTGTCGCCGTCACTCATGCATGCCATCGACCGGGGCGGCGCATCGTTCATCGATCTCGAGATCGCACCGATCCGCTTCGCTTCGCATCTGGCGTTCTGCGCCCGCACCAACGATCGCCTGATCGAAGCGGCGCTCGCCGCCTGGCGCATCGAAGAGGAAAGCTACTGGAACGAAGCGGGCGTTCTGCAGGGCTATTTTTCGCGGCGAAGCGCTCCCTTCCTGTTCAGCCGGAATCTCCGCGTCGGGCTGTTCTGCGGACAGACCGCCATCGACCTGGCACTGGTCAGGGACGGCAAGATCGCCCGCCCGCTCGATGCGCTCGAAGAAGCCCGGGAGCTTGCCGGGCGGGTGGACCTCCTCGTGATCAAGCCCCATCCCTACGAGCCCGACCTGCGGCACCTCGTGGAACTCGCGGCCCAGATACCCAATGCAGCCTGGACGGACGAGAACACCTATGCGCTGCTGTGCGCGGACAACCTGGAATTCGTTTGCGGCCTTTCGTCCGGCGCGCTGCTCGAGGCGAACTATTTCATCAAGCCGTCACGGCACCTGATCGCGCCGGACCGCCACAACCGCAGCCGCGTGCCTGCCGCCTGTTCGGACTGGGCTTTCGTCGGTCCGGGCATCGCGTCGCTGGAAGGGCTGGCCAGGATCTGCGCAGGCTCGGGCACGGTCCCCCCGCGCCCGTCCCGCTTTCCGGACGATGCGCTGGACCGGGTGTTCGGAACCCGCTGGGGCCTGGACGCACACAGCGCCGGACTGCGCGCGCTGCCCACCCTGGCGCTCGACCGCATCCATGAGTTCCACAGCGGCCAGGCCGCGACGGGATGGCTCAGTTTTGGCTGGCACCTGCCGGAGGGCACAGGCGTCTGGACCGCGGGCGAGCGCGCCTGCATCGTCATCCCGCTCGATGCTGCCCACCTGGACGACGCGCCCGAACAGCTGCTCATCTGCATCGAGGGCCTGCTTTTTGTAGGAACCTCTCCACGCAACCCCATCGTTCGGGCGTGGATCAACGGCCAGCGGGCCCACCTTCAAGTGGCGGAAGGCACCCCCGGAAAGGCCGACGCGCGCTTCAACCTGTACGCTCGATTTCATGAGGCCAGGAAGACGCCCGCGCTCGTGCTCGAGTTCGAGATCACCGATCCGCAGCGGCCGTGCGACATGGGGCTCGGCGACGATACCCGCCGGCTGGGATTCCACCTGCAGCGAATTTCCATGCGGCCGAATCCTGCCCCGGGTGTCGTGGAGAAAGCCCCTGCACGCGTCCCCCACGCTTCGCACGGGAGGCGGGCCGGCCGGCACGCGGTCAGCCTGTACATGGCGGCGGCCTGTCTGGGCTTGCTGGGCGCCGCGATGCTCCCGGCGGGCACCGGCAGGCCCGGACCCTCGACGGCCGACGCGTCACGGTGGGATCAGATCAAGCACGCCGTCGCTTCCGGCGCGGCGCTGGTCCGCGACGACCTTCATCATCTTCTGCACCACGGCTGACGCAGATGAGCATCCGGCTCTAAAAGCCGCGGAGTTCGTGCTCTAAAGTCGCCCCATTCGCATCCGGAGGTCAACCCATGGAAAAGCCAACCGACAAGCCCGACGACAAGTCCGATCGCATCAAGGACTCCGCCCAACAAATCTGGCTGGCCGGCCTCGGCGCCTTCGCCAAGATGCAGCAGGAAGGCAGTAAGGCCTTCGAGGCGCTGGTCAAGGACGGTATCGGTGTGCAAAAGAAAACCCAGCAAGCCGCCGAGGAGACCCTGGCCCAGGCCCAGGCCCGCATGACCGGCTTCGCGAGTGATTTCGGCAACCGGGCCGCGGGCGGCTGGGGCAAGCTGGAATCCATCTTCGAGGACCGCGTGGCGCGCGCGCTTGAAAAACTCGGCATCCCCTCGGCGGAGGAGGTCGCGGCGCTGCAGGCGCGCGTCGAGGCGCTCGAAGCCCAACTCAAGCACAAGGACGGCGCCGCCCGCCCCGCGCGCACCCCGCGCAAGACGGCCGCTCGCCATCCGGCCGAAGCCGCGGCGAAGCCTTCGCGGCGACGCAAGCCGAGCGGCGACGCCTGACCCCTGGCGCCCCGATGGCGGACGCCGGCGATCCCGCCGCAGTGCAGCAACCCCCCCGCGGCCCGGGACTTGCGCTAGAGTCGCCTGCAGAGACAAACCGGGGGCTACGAGCACATGGCCAAGAAAGCGCCACGGCGCACCGCGCAACGCATCCTCGAAGCCGCATTGGACCTGTTCAACCGGTTCGGGGAGCCGAACGTCTCGACCACGCTGGTGGCGGGCGAGCTCAACATCAGCCCCGGCAACCTCTACTACCACTACCCCGCCAAGGACGAGCTGATCAACCGGCTCTACGAAGGCTACGAGACCGAGCTCAACGAGCTGCTCCACGCCAGCGAAGGCGTGCACGACGTGGAGGACGCCTGGTTCTTCATGCACAGCCTGTTCGAGCTGATCTGGCGCTACCGCTTCCTGTACCGCGACCTCAACGACCTGCTGTCCAAGAACCGGCGCCTGGAGACGCAGTTCCAACTGGTGCTGCAGAACAAGGCGCGCGCCATCCGGACTCTGCTCGCCGGCATGAGCCGGGCCGGCCACCTGGACATCGACGCACGCGAGGTCGACCCGCTGGCCCAGAGCATGGTGGTGGTGCTGACCTACTGGCTGAGCTACGAGTACGTGCGCAATCCGCGGGAGGCGCTGGAGCCCGGCCATGCCCAGGGTGCCCTGTTGCGCGGCGCGCACCACACACTGCATCTGCTCGCTCCCTATCTCGCCGCCGAACAACGGCGGCATTTGCTGACACTGAGCAACGCCTACGCAGGCGAAGATCAGGCGGCAACCGTCTGAACACCGCATGGCCCATCCCGACCTTCAACCTTTCTCACTACTGTCCTCCGACACGGTGCCGGGCTTGGAGCCCTGGGCTGCGATGCCCTATCGGGACGCGCCGCGCTTCGACGCCGCCACGGTGCTGCAGCAGTGGCGGCGACTGCATGTCGGCCACGGGATGCCGCCGCCCGCACCCGGCCCGCTGGCCGAGGGCTGGGCGCTCTACCACAGCGGCGAGTTCGAGCGGGCCGCCAACCTGGGCTTGCGGCATGGCCGCGAAGGCATGGTGCTGGCGAACCAGGCCACGGCCATCTATGCCAACTACCTGGAACCGCGCGAGGCATGCCGGCAGGCCATGTTCAAGCAGGTCGCCGAGCGCGCGGCAGCCCAGGTCGAAGACGAACCGGAGAACTGGCAGGCCCTGTACTGGCAGGCCTACGCCCTGGGCCGCTACAGCCAGGGGATCAGCGTGGCGAGGGCGCTGGCGCAGGGCCTGGGCTCGAAGGTCAAGGGTGCGCTCGAGCGCGTGATCGCGCTCCAGCCGCGGCATGCCGCCGCCCACGTGGCGCTGGCCGCTTTTCACGCGGAGGTGATCGACAAGGTCGGGGCGCTGGTGGGGCGCATGACCTACGGCGTGCGGGCAGAAACCGCGGTCGAGCTGTTCCAGCACGGCCTGGAGCTCCACCCGAACTCGCCCGGCGCGCTGATGGAATACGCCCGCGGCCTGCTGATGCTGGAAGGCGAGGCACGCACGGCCGAGGCCACCGGCCTCTACGAACGGGCCGCGGCCATCGAGCCGGTCGATGCGCGCGAGCGCCTGGACGTCGAACTGGCACGCGCCGGGCTATCGGAATAGACCTCTACGAGCTTCCCGCCGGTCTGACCTGTCGATGCATCTTCGATTGCACGCCTCTCGAAGACTTCGTCCTCTCAATCGCATGCCCACAATGGCGCCAGCCAGCCGGGGGTTAGCCTTTCACAGATGCGTGATCGGCGTCAAACGCACATCTTTGGTCAGCATAGCCAAGTGGATTCACGCGTTCTTGTTGGCCGGCGCCACACATTCTTCCAGCCCACGCGCTGACTGAGCTGCAGATCCCACCGGGATGTTCGGTCAAGCTTGCGCGCCGGACATGATGAGTGTCGCGCCCCACCAATACTTGGCGCGCGCCTTCAGCCGCGGTCGAATGTGACCCAAATTTCACCAGCAGCCCACGAATACGGTTGATACAGGCCGCGCGTTGCACGAGGGCACGGTCATTGCGCTTTGCTGATCGATGGACATTATGAATTATCGAATTGGCGAAAAGCGCTGCGCAAATGCGGCCACAACCACCGAGGGTCGACTGCCTGGACCTCCAAGACGTCTAAACGACCGTCCAAGCTTCATGGAGGATAGATACAACAGGCGAGGTCTGTGTCAATCGCTCGACTACATACTTCTGAAAAATAGGAGCAATTGCACTCTACATGCCAGTTCATTCGCGAGCATTGACGTGTCACCCCTTTCACGTCGCTCCAAATATGGCAATTCTCGACAGGGCCAACAGCGCATGCTCAGTTCATTTCTTCCATCCATGCCACGATTTCGCCCCACCGCGTTTAACCTGCCGCATTAAATTAAATTTAACGGCCCAATCGGCGGCCAACGCGCACAGAAGTCAAGCTTCATCAATTGAATTTGAATCGTGACGCTTCGCCCAAAATAAAGCAAAACCTTTGCAAATTTATTCGTCACAGGCAGGCAAGTCGATTTCTGATCAATTTATTTCTCCATTGCGTCTCAAAGATCACCTATCCATTGAAAAGGAATGCGGCGACCTCCGCGACTTTCATTCGAACACTTCGCCGCCACCCCAAAGTACTCATATTTCATTACATGCGCGGGTTGTGTAAAAAATATTTCAAGATTCGTCAGGTGCCCCAGAGAATCGGGTGCAAGGATGATGACAAGGACATGAGGATGCAGAGCCAAGAAGAGATCATGCACGCAGCGCGTCTATGGCGAGAAAAGGATCGTGAACGGCGCGTGCACAGTGACGTCGGCGCCCCCAGTCAAAGCAGCGCCGCCGAATACAAACAGGAAGTAGTGCGCTTGAGAAAGGGTGCTCATACACCCGGCCAGGTGTGGATGCGTGCCGCTGAGACCACTAGCATTGGCACGTGGACGCGCCGACGGGCAGCAATTAAACATTGCATACGCGAATTGGTCGATTGGACATTGGCGCGGCTTGAACAGTCCCAGCGCACTGGCCATGACACCACTCCGGACTGGTCACGTCACCTTGAACGCCTCGCCTTCTGGCTCACGGTGGCGCACCAGGAACCGACCGGAACTCCGTTCTTGCCGAAAAAGCGCAAAACGAAGGCTCGCGGGCTTACGAGGCTGCCAATCAACTGGCAGCAAATACTGGTCGAGCGTATGCCCAATTATTGCGAACCTGTTGCGATCGCCGCCATTGCTGGATGCCGACCTGCCGAACTCGCGCTTGGCGTTAAAATTGAAGTGAAGGACAATCATTTGGTTTTGACAATCCTTGGCGCGAAGGTTACGAAAAAGTCGGGTCAAGAATGGCGAAAACTTGGTTGGAGCTTGCCCTCGCAATCGAAACTGGTCTCCCTTTTGGCCCGAAGCGCGGAGGCCGCGGGGGGCTCCAAGACGGTCCAAGTCAAAAGCCCCCTAGCCTTTTCTACGGCCATTCGAGACGCAGGCCGTCGGGCCTGGCCAAAGCACAAGCCCGAGTTGACCGCCTACAGTCTGCGCCACGCGGCGTCCTCTGAATTCAAGAACGAGTGGGGCGATGTCGATCAAGTCAGCAAGGCGCTAGGCCATTGCGCCAATAAGACCAAAGGAAGCTACGGGCGTGCTCGGTTCAACAAGGGTGGCGTTCTTCCCGACACTGTCGACGCCGCTCGAAATGTCCGAAACAAGATGCGTCAAGAACGCAACCTAGATGCTCCAACGTCGCCCACCCCCTTCGGCTAGTGGCTCCGGTTCTTCAAGGAACAGCTTGGTCCGCGACAACAATATGAATTGTTGAGGATCCGGGGGCGCCTCAGAATCAAGCTCATTGTTTCCAGAGAGGGAGCATCGGAATGCTCATCTAAGATGTCGGTTTCCGTCTCATCCTCTCTCATGTCCGACCTGAATACCCTCTTCGAAGCCGCCCAAGCCAACTCCAAACTGCTCGCCGAGCGTCCGGACAACCCGACGCTGCTCAAGATCTACGGTCTGTTCAAGCAGGCGACGCAGGGCGACAACGCCGAGAAGAAGCCCAGCTTCAGCGACATCGTCGCGCGCGCCAAGTGGGACGCCTGGACGGCCCAGAAGGGCCTCGGCGCCGACGAGGCCAAGCAGAAGTACATCGACCTGATCGAGTCGCTGCGCTGAGCAGCAGCCCCCGCGGACTTACAACCAGTCCTTGTCGTTGTAGGCGTCGTCGTCTTCGTCCTCGCCGTCTTTGCGCTCGCCCAGCAGGTCGTCCAGCTTCTGCCGCAAGCGCTGCTCGATCTGCCCGCTGAAGCCGGCGAACAGGCCGGCCAGCGTCGCCTGCAGCCTGAAGCTGTCGCCGCTGACTTCGACGCTGCCGTCGATGCCTGCGCGGCTGAAGCGGCCGAGGTCGCGGGTGGGGCCTTCCTCGTAGCTGCATTCCAGCCCGTACTCCTGCTCGACCTGGCGGACCCATTTGCGCGCGATGGCGCGCGCCGCGTCGATGCCGAGTTGATGGCTGCGTTCTATATGGATGTCAGGCACCGGGCCCTCCCTGTCGGCTTGGGTGATGGGGTTCTTCGATCGGCCTGCGGGCCGCGGGCGCCGCGGCGTCCCCGGGCCGCAGCGCCGACATTCTCTCGTCCTTGGGCAGCGCGGCCAGGCGCTTGACGGCTGCATAGAAGCGCGGCCAATCCCGGCCTTCGCGCTCGAACAGCGCCTCGAAGCCCGGCACGAGCTCGTCGTACGCGGCCTGCGCGCCGAACAGCGCGTTATTGGCGCGCGCCACCCAGCCGTCGTAGGCGCCCTGCCGCGGGCCGCTCCAGCCGGCGCGCATGGCGGCGTAGCGCTGGCGGAAGTCTTCCATCGCGGCCTTCTTTTGCGCATCGACCGCCGCCCAGTCCTGGGCCTGCGCCTCCTTCGAGGTGTAGATGTCCTTCAGCACCTGGCGCGTGTGCGCCGTGAGGGCGCGGAACTGCTGGCGCCGGCCGTCGAACTGGGCGTATTCGAGCCGCGCCGGCTCGCCGGCCTGGGACTGCAGCCAGCGGGCCCCGCCGATGCGCTCCACCGCAGTCGCGAAGGACTCGTTGAACATGGTGTCCCCGGCCACGTACAGCACCTGGTGGGCCAGCTCGTGGAACACGATGCGGGCCAGCTCGCCCTCCGGATAGCCGATGAAGGTGGACAGCAGCGGGTCGCCGCCGGCCCAGTTCATCCAGCCCAGCGTGGAGTAAGCCGGCACCGGGTAGGCGACCGTTTCCAGGCCCTCGGCGCTCAGGGCGGCCGCCTCTGCGCGGGCGGCGGCCTCGTCGTAGTAGCCGCGGTAGCCGACGCAGCCTGCAACCGGGAAGCACCAGGTCTTGAGGGTGAGCGAATGGGCGGGCGCCGCCACCACGTTCCAGATCGCGGCGGGCCGGTGCAGGTCGGCGTAGGCCTTGTAGCTCGGGTTGTCGGGCAGGGCCAGCTCGGCGACCGCGAAGCGGCGGATGCGCTGCGTGAGCTCCAGCTTGGCCTTGAGCGCGTCGGAGGCGGCCGGGTCCTGCAGCCACTCGGGCACCGGCCGCGCCGCGCGCATGAGCGCCAGGTGGCCGCTGGCCGACTGCCAGTAATAGCCGAGGTCGGCGCAGCCAGCCAGGGCCAACACGGCCGTGGCCGCGAAGACCGCGCGCCTCGAGCTCATGCCGGCGCCTCAGGCATCAGGGGCCACCTCGACCAGGCAGTCGTAGAAGGTGGGCCCGCGGCCGATGTCGGTCAGCCGCTGGCTGGTGAGCTGGTTGACGTTGGTGCCGTCCACCCCGAGCTTGCGCCACCAGATGCCCAGGCCATGCACCACGCCGGGCCGGGCGCGGCGCGAGACCTCGGCGCGGCAGCGGTGCTCGCCGCGGCGGTTGAAGACGCGCACCATCGCGCCGTCGACGATGCCGCGCGCGGCGGCATCGGCTTCGTGGATTTCCAGCAGCGGCTCGCCCTCGATCGCGCGCAGGCTCCTGACGTTGACGAAGCTCGAGTTGAGGAAGTTGCGCGCCGGCGGCGAGATCATCGCCAGCGGAAACTCCGTCGAGCTGCCGGCCGGCTCGTAGTTGGGCAGGTGGTCGGGCAGGCCGTCCTGGCCCTGCGCCGCGAGGCGCGCGCTGAAGAACTCGCAGCGGCCCGAGGGTGTGGGGAAGCCGCCTTCGGCGAAAGGCGCGTCGGGCAGCTTCAGGCTGCTGAAGCCCTGCGCCTGCAGTTCCTCGACATCGATCGTGCCGGGGGCGAAGGCGCTGCGGCACAAGGTCTCGTCGTCGTCGGAGAAGCAGGGCTCGTCGAAGCCCATGCGGCGCGCGAGCTCGCGGAACACCCAGGCATTGCTGCGCGCCTCGCCGCGCGGCGCCAGCGCCGGCCGGTTCAGCAGCACGTCGGTGTGGCCGTAGCTGGTGTGGATGTCCCAGTGCTCCAGCTGGGTGGTGGCCGGCAGCACGTAGTCGGCATAGTCGGCGGTGTCGGTCTGAAACTGCTCCAGCACCACGGTGAACAGGTCCTCGCGCGCGAAGCCGGCCACCACCTTGCCCGACTCGGGCGCGACCGCCACCGGGTTGCTGTTGTAGACCACCAGCGCGCGGACCGGATTCACCGTGTCGAGCAAGGCATCGCCGATGGTGCTCATGTTGATGGTGCGCGGGCGCCGGCCGGCCAGCAGGTCGGGCCGCTGCAGCGCGGCGCGGTCCATCGGGAACTGGCCCGAGCTGCTCAGCAGCAGCCCGCCCGCGCGCTCGCGCCAAGCCCCGACCAGCGCAGGCAGGCAGGCGATGGCGCGCGCCGCGTTGCCGCCGCCGCGCACCCGCTGCATGCCGTAGTTGAGGCGGATCGCCGCCGGCCGGCTGGTGCCGTAGGCGCGTGCCAGCGCCACGATCTGCGCCTCGGGCACGCCGCAGACCGCGGCCGCGCGCGCCGGCGGCCATTGCAGGGCGCGCTCGCGCAGCGGCTCCCAGCCCAGGGTGTGGCGCTCGATGTAGTCGTGGTCCAGCCAGTCGTTGACGATCAGCTCGTGGATGAGGGCGAAGGCCAGGGCCGCGTCGGTGCCCGGCAGCAGCGCGATGTGCTCGTCGCACTTGTCGGCGGTCTCGGTCCGGCGCGGGTCGATGCACACCAGCTTGGCGCCGGCGCGCTTGGCAGCCTGCGCATGGCGCCAGAAATGCAGGTTGCTCGCGATCGAGTTGCTGCCCCAGATCAGGATCAGCTTCGCGTCGGCGAAAAACTGGACCCGCATGCCGACCTTGCCGCCCAAGGTAAAACTTAAGGCCTCACCCCCTGCCGTCGAGCAGATGGTGCGGTCCAGCAGTGACGCACCCATCTTGTGGAAAAAGCGACGATCCATCGACTCGCCCTGCACCAAACCCATGGTTCCGGCATAGCTGTAGGGCAGAATCGATTCTGACGAATTGTTACGGCTTAACACGTTCAGGCGTTCGGCGATGTCGGACAGGGCCGCATCCCAGCTCACCGGCTCGAAGCGGCCGCTGCCCTTGGGGCCGACTCGCTTCAGGGGCTGCAGCAGGCGCTCGGCGTGGTCGTTGCGCTCGATGTAGCGCGAGACCTTCGTGCACAGCACGCCGGCCGTGTGCGGATGTGCCGGGTTGCCCTGCAGCTTGACGGCCTTGCCGTCCTGCACGGTGGTCACGAGGGAGCAGGTGTCGGGGGCAGTCGTGGGGACAGGCGCCGAGCACCTGGGTCGGGGAAGTCATGGGATGGGCGGGCCGGAAGCGAGAAGACCGGTCAAGTCTAAGTTCTGCGCGCAGCGGCGCTCTGGAGTTTTCACGATGATCCATCGCAGGCATTTTTCGATAGCGGCCGGTGCCGCGACACTCGGTGGCTTCAACCTTGCGAGGGCCCAGAGCGAAGCGCCCATCATGCTCGGCCAGTCGGCGCCTTTCAGCGGGCCGGCGGCGCAGCTGGGCATCCAGTTCCACCAGGGCGCCAAGCTGTACCTCGACCAGTACAACGCGACGCCCGGTCACCGCGACGTGCAGATCAAGTTCCTGGACGACGGCTACGAGCCTGATCGCTGCGCCGCCAACACGAAGAAGCTGATCGACGACGATGCGTTCGCGCTCTTCGGCTACATCGGCACGCCCACCAGCCTGGCGGCCCTGCCGCTGGCGGTGAGTGCGAAGGTGCCCTTCATTGCCCCCTTCACCGGTGCGATGGCGCTGCGCGAGCCCTTCCACCGCAACGTGTTCCACCTGCGCGCCTCGTACAACGACGAGACGGCGCTGATCGTGAAGCAGCTCACCCACCTGGGCCTGAAGAAGATCGCGGTCTTCTATCAGAACGACGCCTACGGCAAGGCCGGCCTGGACGGCGTGACCTTGGCGCTGTCGCAGCTCGACCTGAAGCCGGCCGCCCTGGCCACGGTGGAGCGCAACACGGTCGACGTTGCCGCGGCGGTGAAGACCATCGTGGCCACCAGGCCCGATGCCGTGGTCCAGGTCAGCGCCTACAGGTCCTGCGCCGCTTTCATCCGCGAGGCGCGCAAGGCGGGCTATGGCGGCACCTTCTACAACGTGTCCTTCGTCGGCACGCAGGCCCTGGCCGACGAGTTGGGCAAGGATGGTGCCGGGGTGGTCGTCACCCAGGTCGTGCCCTCCCCCTACTACGCCGCGAACGGGATCACGCGCGAGTTCAACGAGGCGGTGAAGAAGAGCGGCGGCTCGGTTCAGTCCAACTTCTCCAGCATGGAGGGCTACCTAGCCGCGAAGGTGCTGACCGAAGGCCTGCGCCGTGCGCCCGGCAAGCTCACGCGCGAGGGCCTGATCGCGGGGCTGGAAAGCATCGACCGGCAGCAGTTCGGTGGCTTCGAAGTCTCTTTCTCGCCACGCAACCACGTGGCATCGAAGTTCGTGGAGCTGTCGATGATCACCGGGGATGGCCGCATCCGGACTTGAGGGAAGCTAGGGCCTGTTAACGCTATGCAAGGGGTCCTTGCATAGCGTTAACAGGCCCTAGTCCAGGCCGTCGACCGCCTGGAACATCGCCTGGCGCGCCTGGCTGATCACCTGCCCGCGCCAGGCATCGGTGTCGCTGTAGAAGGCCGCGAACATGCGCGCGCGGATGGCCTCGGCCAGCTCGGCCGGCGCCTGGGGGTGGCGGTGCAGCCAGTGGTCCCCGCGCAGCGCGGCCGTCACTTCCAGCATGGGCTCGGTACCGTACTCCAGCGCGATCGAGGTGTGCTCGGCCTGGGGGCATTCGTCGTCCAGGGCGTAGCACATCAGCCCGGTCAGGAAGGCCGAGGTCGAGGAGCCGTCGTACATCGAAGTCACCGGCGCCGCTGAGTTGCCCCACCAGGCATTCGCCCGCGCATAGGCGGCCTTGTCGTCCCGGCCGGCGAAGATGCGCTCGCCGATGCCGTTGGGCCCGAGGCCGGTATGCAGGTCGATCCAGCCAAGGCGACTCGCCCGGCCTGCATGGGTGCGCAGCACCTCGCGCACGGTCCTGTTGCTCCATGTCGGCGCCTGGCCTCCATAGAACAGGCCGTCGGCGAACTCGTACTGGCCGCGCGACACGGCGGCCTGGTAGAAGACAACGCCTTCGCGCGCGATGAGACTGTCGATGGCGGCCTGGTTGGCCGCCGACGGCGGCCATTGCTCGGGCAGCAGCAGCGCATGCAGGCTGGCATAGGCCTCGTTCACCGGCGGCGGCTTCGAGAAGTCGAGGAAGTTGCGGTTCAGGTCCACGTTCTCGTGCGTCACGCGCCGCCCGTGCGAGAAGCCGTGCGGATTGAGCGCATGCACGTACAGCACCGCCACGCCCTGATCCCGCGCCTTCTCGCGCCACTCGGCGTCGTACAGCGCGAACACCTGCACGCCGCTGCCGCAATGGCCCTCGACGCCATGGCAGCCGCTGCTCACGATCAGCACGCTTGCGGCATTCGCGTCGCCATCGAGCGCCACGTCGACCGCGAGCTCCTCGCCGTCGCGGCCCCGCAGCGGATGCACATGGGACTGCACGGCCAGGCCCGCGCTCGCGCATCCCTCGAGAAACTTGCGGCGGGCCTGTGCGTAGCGCGGCGCAAAAGCCTCGCCGACGCCGATCATGCGGCGCTTCCGTCGGCAAGCTTCGGGCTATTCAGGAACTCCTCGGCCAGCCGCACCCAGCAGGTTGCGCCCAGCGGGATCAGCTCGTCGTTGAAGTCGTAGCTGGCGTTGTGCAGCATGCAGGGCCCGCCGCCGTGGTGCAGCTCGCGGTGGCTGCCGTCGCCGTTGCCGATGAAGGCATAGGCGCCGGGCCGGGCCAGCAGCATGAAGGCAAAGTCCTCGGCCGTCATCGCCGGCTCCTGCACCAGCACGTTCTCCTCGCCGACGATGCCGGCCATCACGCGGCGCGCGAAGTCGGCCTCGGCCGCGGTGTTGATGGTGGGCGGGTAGTTGCGGTGGAAGTGGAAGTCGCACTCGGCGTCGTGCGCCGCGCTCACGTGCTCGGCGATCTTCTTCATGCGCGCCTCGATCAGGTCCAGCACCTCCAGCGTGAAGGTGCGCACCGTGCCCCTGAGCTCGCAGCAATCGGGGATCACGTTGCTGGCCTCGCCGCCGTGGATCATGGTGACCGAGATCACGCCGGCCTCGGTCGGCTTCTTGTTGCGGGTGATGATGGTCTGGAAGGCCTGCACCATTTCGCAGGCGATCGGCACCGGGTCGATGCCCGTGTGCGGCAGTGCCGCATGGCCGCCCTTGCCCCGGACGGTGATGGTGAATTCGTTGCTCGAGGCCATCGCCGGCCCGGGGCTGACGGCGAACTGGCCGGCCTTCATGCCGGGCCAGTTGTGCATGCCGAACACGGCCTCCATCGGGAACTGCTCGAAGAGGCCCTCCTTGACCATCTCGCGCGCCCCGCCGCCGCCCTCCTCGGCCGGCTGGAAGATCAGGTAGACCGTGCCGTCGAAGTTGCGGTTTTTCGCCAGGTGCTGCGCCGCCGCCAGCAGCATCGCGGTGTGGCCGTCGTGGCCGCAGGCGTGCATCTTGCCGGGGTGCTTGCTGGCATGGGCGAAGGTGTTGAGCTCGGTGACCGGCAGCGCGTCCATGTCGGCGCGCAGGCCGACGGCGCGGGGACTGCTGCCGTTCTTCACGATGCCGATCACGCCGGTGGTGGCCAGGCCGCGGTGGATGGGGATGCCCCATTCAGTGAGCTTGGCCGCCACCACGTCGGCGGTGCGCTGCTCCTGGAAGCAGAGTTCGGGATGGGCATGCAGGTCACGTCGGACGGTGGCGATGCCGCCCGCCTGGGTGACCAGGGAGTCGATGAGTTTCATGGGGAAGAGTCTAGGCTTAGCAAGAAGTACTCGCAAAGCCCGTGCCTCCCCCTATTCAACGGCCGTTTTCCTTCAGCCAGGTGCGTCGCGCGGCCAGCGCCGTGTCGGTGAAATCGGTAAACACCCCGTCGACGCCGAGCCGGTAGAAGGCCAGGTACTCGTTGGTGCCGTCGCCCTTGTAGTCGGAGGCCAGCCGGCGCGACTCGTTGCGGAAGGTGAAGGGGTGCACCAGCAGGCCCAGCTTGTGCGCCTCGGCCACCAGGTTGGTCGGGGCCATGGAGGTGGCGTCGGCGTCGTTGACCTTGCCGTCGCGGTTGACGTCCACCGGCTTGCCGTCGGCGCCGACCGTTCCCTTGATGCTCACGATGTAGCGCTTCCACGGGCCGATGGCGTCGGCATAGGTCTTGATCTCGGCGAGGCCGGCGGGCGTGACCATCACGTCGAAGTTGCGGCGGTCGCCGGCCTTGGTCCACTCGTAGGGCCGGTCCACCGGCACGGCGTAGGTCATCTTGCCGGTCGCCATGTCGATGCCGTCGCCGTCGATCAGCTGGACCAGCCGCGTCTTCAGGCCCTTGCTCTTCATGTACTTGAGGCTGCCCGGCTCGAAGGACTGCACCAGAACCGGCGCGCCGCGGCTGTTCCAGCCGGCGGCCTCGAGCATGGCGATCAGCTTGTCCTCCATCGGCAGCCCGAGGTCGCGGAAATAGGTCGGGTTCTTGGTCTCGGGGTAGATGCCGATGGTGCGGCCGGTCTCGCGCGACTTGGCCTTGGCCAGGTCGATCACCTCCTGGAAGGTCGGCACCTTGTACTGGCCGTTGAACTGCTGCGGCCGCTCGGCGTCGGTGGAGATGGCGCCCAGGCGCTTGATCTCGGCCAGCGTGAAGTCGTTGCTGAACCAGCCGGTCTGGGTCTCGCCGTCGACCTGGATGGTCTTCTTGCGCGCGGCGAACTCGGGGCGCTTCGCCACGTCGGTGCTGATCGCCAGGTTGGGGTCGTGGCGGGTGATCAGCACGCCGTCCTTGGTGGAGACCAGGTCCATCTCGATCATGTCGGCGCCCAGCTCGATGGCCCGGGCATAGGCCTCCAGCGTCTCTTCCGGCAGATAGCCCGAGGCGCCGCGGTGCGCCACCACCAGCGGCGGCTGGCCGTCGAGGGTGGGCAGCTTGGCCGAGGGGCCGGCGCCGGGCATGCTGCAGGCGGCAAGGGCGAGGGCAGCGCCGGCAGTCAGCATGTGCTTCGCGGTCTGGGATAGCTTCAAGGTGTTGTTCTCCATCCGGTTGAAAAAAGGCGCAGCCTAGCCGCTCCGGGTGACAGTTTGACTGCGTTGCAGTGCGCCGATGCAGGACTTTCCAGGACAATGGCCCGCATGCCGTCCCACCCTCTCTCCACCCGCAGCCTGGAGTTCGCGCAGACGCTGGTGCGCATGAATACCGTGAGCACCCACAGCAACCTGGAGCTGATCGACTTCGCGCGCGACCACCTGGCCGGCCTGGGCGTGCGCAGCCGCCTCACCTACAACGCCGACAAGACCAAGGCCAACCTGTTCGCCACCCTCGGCGCGGGCAAGCCGGCCGGCGTGATCGTCTCGGGCCACACCGACACCGTGCCCTGGGACGGACAGGCCTGGAGCGTGGACCCGCTGTCCGCCCTGGTCCAGGATTGGCCGCAGGACGAGCACGACGGCGAGGCCATGCAGGTCGAGCCCCGCCTCTACGGCCGCGGCTCGGCCGACATGAAGAGCTTCATCGCCATCGCGCTGGCCAATGCCGAGCGCTTCGTCGAGAGCGACTCGCCCTTCGCGGTGCACTTCGCCTTCAGCTACGACGAGGAGGTGGGCTGCTTCGGCGTGCGCGAGCTCATCGCCGACATGAAGGACCAGGGCATCCGGCCGCTGGCCTGCATCGTCGGCGAGCCCACGATGATGGTGCCGGCCATCGCGCACAAGGGCGTCTATCGCTACCGCTGCTGCGTGCGCGGCAAGGAGGCGCATTCCTCGCTCACGCCGCGCTCCGTCAACGCGATCGAGATGGCGGCGCGCCTCGTCGGCAAGCTGCGCGACATGGCCGAGGGCTTCGAGCGCGACGAGCCGCGCTACGCCGGCTTCGACGTGCCTTACAGCACGGCCAGCGTCGGCCAGTTCCACGGCGGCATCGCCGACAACGTGGTGCCGCGCGACGCCGAGTTCCGCTACGAGTTCCGCGACCTGCCCACCGCCGACGCCCAGAAGATGCAAAGGGAGATGCGCCTGCATGCCAACCGTCTCGAGGCCGGCATGAAGAAGATCGCGCCCGAGGCCGGCTTCAGCTTCGAGACCATCTGCGAGATCCCCAGCTTCCTGACCACGGCCGACGACGCGGTAACCCGCCTCGCCCAGCGGCTTTCCGGGGAAGAGCGAACCACGCTGGTCGCCTTCGGCACCGAGGCCGGCATCTTCAAGCAGGCCGGCATCCCGACGGTGGTGTGCGGCCCCGGCAGCATCACCCAGGCGCACCAGCCCGACGAGTACGTCACGCTGGCCCAACTCGCACGCTGCGAGCAGTTCCTGCAGGGGCTCGCGGCGATCCGGGAGATCCGCTGAAGCGCGTCGCCCTCGGCCTGCTCGGCGCCGCCGCCCTGCTGTACGCGGCGGCGACGGCGCTGGCGGCGCAGCATCCGGCTTGGGGCTACGTGGCCGCCTTTGCCGAAGCCGCGATGGTGGGCGCCATCGCCGACTGGTTCGCGGTGGTCGCACTGTTCCGCCATCCGCTGGGGCTGCCCATTCCGCACACCGCGATCATCCCGTCCAACAAGGACCGCATCGGCGCCCGGCTGGCCGGCTTCATCTGCAACAACTTCCTGAGCACTCAGCAGGTGCTGGCCAAGCTCGAGCAGCTCGATCCGGCCGCGCGGCTGGCCCACTGGCTGGCGCAGCCCGCGCATGCGGCCACCCTTGGCGGGCACCTGGCGGCCGCGGCGCGCTATGGCCTGGTGGCCTTCGACGACGCGCGCGTGCGCGAATTCATGGGCCGCGCGGCGGCGGCCGGCCTGGCCCAGCTCGACATGGCGCGACTGGCGGGGCAGGCCCTGGATGCGCTGACGGCCCATGGGAGGCATCAAGCCCTGCTGGACGACCTGCTCGCCCAGGTTGCCGCCGCGGTCGAAGGCGAGGAAGTGCAGGTGCAGATCACCGAGGCGATCGCTCGCGAAATCCGGGCCTTGCGCTACGTCGGACTGGACCAGGTCACGGCCCGGATGGCCACGCGCAAGGTGGTCTCGGCGGCCGCGCGCACGGTGGCCGAGATGGTGGGCGATCCCGCGCATCCGATGCGGCAGCGCTTCGACGCGTACATGCAGGAGTTCGTCCACAAGCTCAAGACCGACCCCGAGTTCCAGCGCCGCGGCGAGGCGATTCGCGCGGAGCTGCAGGCGCATCCGGCCATCGGCGAATACCTGCACGGGCTGTGGAGCGAGCTGCTGGGCTGGCTGCATGAAGACCTGGCGAAGAGCGACTCGGCGATCCGGCAGCGGATCGTCGCGATGGCGGGCACGCTCGGCGCGCGCCTGGAAGCCGACGAGGCGATGCGGCGCTGGATCAACGAGCAGATCGTGGATGCGGCGCCGCGGACGATCGAGCGCTATCGGGAAGACATCCGGCGCTACATCGTGGAGCGCGTGGGGCAGTGGAACGCCGAGGAGATGAGCGTGGAGTTGGAGAAGCACATCGGGCGGGATCTGCAGTTCATCCGGGTCAACGGGACGCTGGTGGGCGGGTTGGTGGGGCTGCTCATTCATTCGATCACGCAGGCGCTGGCCTGACTTCACTCCCTCCCCCGCTGGGGGAGGGAGCAAATCCGGGATCAAGCCCGGAACCGTTTGCGCGTCAACCCGAGCGCCACCCAGAAAGCCGCCACCGTGTAGACCCCCAGCACGATCGCAGGCCACCACCACTCCTGCGGCCACTGGTCCATGAACAACGGCCGCACCAGCGCCACGGCATTCGCGAGCGGCAGCCAGTTCGCGATGCGGTGCACCATATCCGGCAGCTGCTCCAGCGGAAAGAACACGCCCGACAGGAACATCATCGGCGTCATGAAGAGCGTGAAGTAGTAGGTGAAGAAGTCGTAGCCCTTCGCCAGCGCGTTGAAGATCAGCGCGATGCACGAGAAGGTCACGCCCACCCCGGCCAGCACGAACCACGCGACCAGCAGCTTGGGGCTGTGGCTGATGCCCAGCCCCAGCATCACGAACAGGATGGCGGTGGTGGTGAAGATGGCCTTGAAAGCGGCCCACAGCATCTCGGCCAGCACCACGTCGTCCAGCCCCACCGGCGCGTTCATGATGCCGTCCCAGGTCTTCTGCACGTGCATGCGCGAGAAGGCTGAATAAAGCGCCTCGAAGGAGGCGGCGTTCATCGAGCTCATGCAGATAGACCCGCTGGCAAGGAACAGGATGTAGGGCACCTGCGTGCCTTCCACCGACACCTGCCCCACCAGCGCCCCCATGCCATAGCCGAAGGCCACCAGCCAGATCAGCGGCTCGGCGATGTTGCCGATCAGGCTGGGGATCGCAAGCTTGCGCCACACCAGCAGGTTGCGCAGGAACACCGGCCACCAGCGCATCGAGAGCTCGGGCGGACGCCACACCGAGGGCGCGGGCGGCGGCACGGAGCTGGAAGGAACCGGCAATGAAGAAGATGAATTCGCCATGGCTGTAGCCCTCAACCGTCTTCCCGAATTTGCCGGCCCGTGAGCTTGAGGAACAGGTCCTCCAGGTTCGCAGGCCGATGGAAGGTGCGCAGGCCCTTGTGGCCATCGAGCGCGTTCAGCAGGCCGCGCGCATCCTGCGTGTAGAAGAACACCGTCTCGCCGCTGACCTCGACGCGCGCGGCGTAGTCCTTAAGCGGCGACTGCGCCAGCCCCAGTGCGCCGTTGCCGTAGACCTCGACCACGTCGGGCTCGAGATGCTCGGCGATCAAATCGCGCGGCCGGCCTTCCGCGATCTTGCGGCCGTGGTCGATCACGATCAGCCGCGAGCACAGCCGCTCGGCTTCGTCCATGAAGTGCGTGGTCAGCAGGATCGACTTGCCCTGCTGCAGCAGCAGTTGCAGGCGCTCCCACATCAAGTGGCGCGCCTGCGGGTCCAGGCCGGTGGTGGGCTCGTCGAGCATCAGGAGCTTCGGGTCGTTGACCAGCGCGCGCGCCAGCGACAGCCGGCGCCGCATGCCGCCCGACAGCTCGCCCGGCCGGACGTCGGCCTTGTGCGACAGCGAAGCGAACTCCAGCAGCTGCGGAATGCGCGGCGTGATCTCGCGTCGGCTCATGCCGAAGTAGCGCGCATAGACCATCAGGTTCTCGGCGCAGCTGAAGTCAGGGTCGAGCGTGTCGAACTGGCTCACTACGCCGAGCTGCGCCTTGATCGCGCGCGCATCGCGCGGCATCGAAAGCCCGCCCAGCGCCTCGATGCTGCCGCCGTCGGCCGCGGTGAGCCCCAGGCACATGCGGATGGTCGTGGTCTTGCCGGCGCCGTTGGGGCCGATCACGCCCAGGCATTCGCCCGGCGCAATGGTGAACGAAAGGTCGTCGACCACGGTGGTCGCACCGTAGCGCTTGTGGAGGTGATTCGCTTGGAAAAGAGGGGCGGAAGGGCTGGGCACCGGGGCATTGTGGCGCAAGGGGTGCAGCCCTGCGGTCTCAGAGGTGGAGGCCCTGGAATTCGGTCTTCATCCAGTCGATGAAAGCCCGCGTGCGCGCCGGCAGCAGGCGCGCATGCGGGTAGATCACGCTCACCGGCCGCGGCGCCAGCTCGAAGTCCTCGAGCACGATGCGAAGCCGCCCCGCCCGCACCAGCGGCAGCACCTGGTACGAAAAGAAGAAGCCGAAGCCCATGCCCGCGGCGCAGGCCTCTACCGCGGGCGCGATGTGGTTGAACTCCAGGTTGCCGCGGGCCGCGACTGCGAAGTTGCGGCCGTTCTCGCGGAAATGCACCGGTGCGCCCGGGTGGATGCGCACGCAGTTGGCCTCGAGCAAGTCGCGCGGATGCCGGGGCGTTCCGTGGGCGCGCAGGTAGTCCGGGCTCGCGACGGCCACGCGGCGGATGGTGCCGAGCTGCTGGGCCACGAGCGAGGAGTCCTCCAGCGGGCTGATGCGGATGCCGACGTCGATGCCCTCTTCTAGCAGGTTCACCGTGCGGTCGTGCAGCAGCACGCTGCAGCGCATCTTGTCGTACCGCTGGAGGAAGCGCACGATCGCCGGCGCCACGTACATGTGGCCGAAGAGCACCGGCGCGGTAACGGTGAGCTGCCCGGCGGGCTCGGCCGACTCCAGCGTGAGCGCGCGATCGGCCGCGTCGGCCGCGGCCAGCACCTCTCGCGCGCTCTGCAAATACTGGCGGCCTTCCTCGGTCAGCGAAATGCGCCGCGTGGTGCGATGGAACAGCCGAACGCCGAGGTGTGCCTCCAACGCGGCCAGCGAGCGAACCACCGCCGGCAGCGAGCTCTCCAGCGAATCTGCGGCCTTGGTCAGGCTGCCCTGGTCGGCGATCTGGACGAAGGTCTGCATGGCTTTGAGGCGGTCCATGGAACGATTAGACCGTATTTCGCAGCAGTGAAATTCAGATTGCGCCATTACTCCGAATGCCGGCTCAAAGAACAATCGTCTTCATCCATCCCAACCGGAGAACACCGATGCCTGCCGCCCGCCCCATCACCGTCTACAACTCGTCCATCTCCGGCCACTGCCATCGCGTGCGGCTGTTCCTTTCGCTGCTGGACCAGCCCTTCGAAACCGTCGAGGTCGACCTGCGCGCCGGCGAACAGCGCCGGCCCGAGTTCCTGCGCCGCAACGCCTTCGGCCAGGTCCCGGTGATCGAGGACGGCGAGGTGACGCTGGCCGACTCCAACGCGATACTCCTGTACCTCAACGAGCGCTATGCATCCGACCCCGCGCGCTGGATGCCGCGCGACGCGCTGGGCGCGGCGCGCGTGCAGCGCTGGCTCTCGGTGGCGGCCGGCCCGCTGGCACAGGGCCCGTCGATGGCGCGCGTGATCGTGCTCTTCGGCCTGGCCACCGATCCGTCCGACGTGATCGCGCGCTCGCACAACCTGCTGCGGGTGATGGAAGTGGAGTTGGCCCAGCAGCCCTTCCTCGCGGGCGACAGCGTGACGCTGGCCGATATCGCGAACTACAGCTACGTGGCCCACGTTCCCGAAGGCAACGTGTCGCTGGAGCCCTATTCGCAGGTGCGCCAGTGGCTGCGGCGCATCGAGGCCCTGCCCGGCTTCGTGCCGATGGCCGCCTCGCCGATCGGGCTGGCCGCATGAACGCGGTCGCCTGGCATGAAGGCGAGCGCGCCTTGCAGGCGCGTGCCGGCATCGCCGAACGCATGGCCGAGATCGGGCCGCGCGTGCTGCGCGACCACATGCCGGAGCAACACCGCAGCTTCTTCGCGCAGCTGCCTTTCCTGATCGCGGGAAGCCTGGACGGCGAAGGCCGGGCCTGGGCCAGCGTGCTGGCCGCTGCGCCCGGCTTCGCGCACTCGCCCGACCCGCGGCATCTGCGCGTCGATGCACTGCCCCTGGCCAACGATCCGCTGGCGGCAGCGCTGGCGGTCGGCGCACCCCTCGGGCTGCTCGGCATCGAGCCGCATACGCGGCGGCGCAACCGGATGAACGGAACGGTCGAGGCGCTCGATGCAAGCGGCTTCTCCGTGGAGGTGGGTCAGAGCTTCGGCAACTGCCCGAGGTACATCCAGGCCCGCGAACCACTGTTCGTCGGAGGCTCGGCGGCCGCGGGCTTCGGACCGCGCGTGCGGGGCCTGGACGCGGCAGGCCGGCGCATGGTGCGCGCGGCCGATACCTTCTTCATCGCGACGGCGCATCCTTCGGCCGGCCTTGCACGCTCGCGGGCCGAAGGCGTCGATGTCTCGCACCGCGGCGGACGGTCGGGATTCGTGGGGGTCGAGGGCGAAGGCACGCTTATCGCGCCGGACTTCAACGGCAACACCTTCTTCAACACGCTGGGCAACATCGCGCTGAATCCGGTGGCTGGCCTGCTCTTCGTGGACTTCGAGACAGGCGACCTGCTGCAGCTGTCGGTGAAGGCCGAGGTGCTGTGGGGCGGGCCGGAGGTCGACGCCTTCGAGGGCGCGGAACGCCTGCTGCGCATGGAGGTGCTGGCGGCGCAGCACGCGCCGGCGGCGCTGCCGCTGCGGTTCGGGGCAGCAAGCCTCTCGCCCTTTCTCGAAGCCACCGGGCGATGGGCCGATATGGCTTGATGTCTTGCTCTCCCTCTAGGGACGGACCCCGCTTTACTCCCTCTCCCAGAGGGAGAGGGAACAAGTCCTGTCTGCCCCTCTCCCCCTACCGGAAGATGGGAATGCGGGCATTGACCGAGGCCCGATAGTCCCAGCCGCGCTGGCGCAGCGCCGCGACGTCCAGCCCACGCGTCAGCAAGGCCTCGACACCGCCCACTGCCAGCGCGCAGGCCAGTGCTTGACCAGGGCAGCGGTGGGGGCCGTGTCCGAATCCGAGCATGCGCCGATCCTCGCGCTCGAGCATGAAGCGCTCGGCCTGCGCGTTCAGCAGCGGATCGCGGTTCGCCGCTCCCATCACCAGCAGCACCGCATCGCCCGCTTCGAGCCGCGTACCCGCCACGGTGGTGGGCTCGGCGACGAAGCGGCGGGTGTTCTGGACCGAGGGGTCGTGGCGCGCCGTTTCCTCCACCAGAGCCACGATCCATTCCGCGCGCGCGGCGATTGCATCTGCCAGGCCCGGCTCGCGCGCCAGCGCCACCAGGCTGTTGCCCATCAGCCCGGCCGTGGCCTCGCAGGTCTGCGACAACAGGCCGACGAGGTTGGCCAGCAGCGCGCGCGACGCATCGCCGGGTGCCTGCGCGCGCACCGCTGCCAGCAAGCTGCCCTCGCGCGCCGGCCGCGCCGCCACCAGGGCCTCGAAGCGCGCCATCAGCGCGGCCGCGGCTTCGCTGGCGGCGTGCAACTGGGCCTCGGTGGACAGCGGCGAGAGGCAGGCGACGAAATCGCGCGTCCAGTTCGCAAGCAGCGGCAGCGCCTCGTCGGCAAATCCCAGCAGGTGGCTCACGCCCGCGACCGGCCAGGCAAAGCATGCCTCGTCCAGGGTGGGCGCCGGGAACTGCGCCGTGATGCGCGGCATGGCCGAGCGCAGGCCGCCGAGATCGAGCCCGCCCAGCGCGCGCTGCAGCACCGGCTTGTGGGCGTCGTGCGTCGCGCCATCGTTCATGCGCACCAGCCGGCCGAAGACTTCGCCGGCCGGCGTTCCCGCGATGGCCCGCGGCACCGGCTCGGCCGCCGGGCGCACGCGCAGCGCGGGGTGGGCGAAGGCCTCCTGCAGCACCTCGGCGCGGCTCGCGACCCAGAGGCGCAGGCGCTCGTCGCGCGCGAGCGCCGGGCCCTCGCGCAGCCGCGCGTACCAGGGATAGGGGTAGTGATGGCTGACGGCCGCGATGGCGTCGGCGGGCGGGTCGATGTGCTCTTGTTCCATGCCCGCAGTGTCGCCCTTCGCGCGCGCCCACACTTCGCTTAGCATCGAATCATGGATGCACCGAGCGCCGACACCCACCTCGCGCGCCTGGCCGGCGCGATCGCCGAGCCGGCCCGCGCCCGCATGCTGTGCTGCCTGCTGGACGGCCATGCCCGCACCGCGACCGAGCTGGCGGCCGTCGGCGAGGTCGCAGCCTCGACGGCCAGCGCTCACCTGGCGCGGCTCAAGGAGCAGCGGCTGGTGGAATCCGTCGCGCAGGGCAAGCACCGCTACTTCCGCCTCGCCGGCAACGAGGTCGCCGCGGTGCTCGAAGGACTGCTGGTGGTGGCCGGCGCGCCGCGCGGCGAGTTCCAGCCCAGCACCCCGAGCCGATTGCGCGCCGCGCGCACCTGCTATGACCACATGGCCGGCACGGCCGGCGTCGCACTGCACGACCGGCTGCATGCCCAGGGCTGGCTCGAGACCGAGGGCGATGCCTACGAACTCACCGCGGAGGGCGCGGTGGCGCTGGAAAGCCTGGGTCTGGACATCGAGAGCGCACGCCGTTCGCGCCGCCGCTTCGCCTGCGCCTGTCTCGACTGGAGCGAGCGGCGTCCGCACCTGGGCGGCGCGCTGGGCGCGGCCTGCCTGCAGCTGTCGCTGCGCCGCGGCTGGGTGCGCCAGGCGCTCGACGGCCGCGCGCTCACGCTCACGTCCAAGGCGCAGCGCGAGATGCCGGAGCTCTTCGGGCTGGCCTGAGCGCGCCGCGCTGGTTCAGGTCTTGAGTTTGAGGATGTAGGTCAGCACGCCCGCCATGGACTGATCCAGCTCGAGGAAGGACTGGAAGTCCTTGCCCTCCATCCAGTAGCTGTCCCAGTTGCTGCGCTTGAGGGCCTTCTGCCACGCGTCGGTGGCCACCCCGCGCCGCACGGCTTCGAGCAGCACGGCCTGGCGCGCTGCGGGCACGGCCTTGCCGGTGAAAACGCCGCGCCAGTTGGCGAGGTCGGCATCGACGCCCTGCTGCCGCACCGAGGGCACCCCCATGAAGGCATTCCTCGAGGACACACCAATCGCACGCAGCTTGCCGCTGGCAATGTGCTCGCTGAACTCGCTGTAGCCGGAGATGCCGGCAATGGCCTTGCCCGACTCGACGGCCGACACCACCTGCGCGCCGCCCGCGAAGGGCTGGTAGACCAGCGCGGCGGTATTGCCGGTTGCGCGCGACAGGATGCCGGCGAACATGTGGTCGATTCCGCCCGCAGACCCGCCGGCAATGGCGGCATTGGCCGGATCGCTGCGCATCTTCGCGATCAGGTCCTTCGCGGTCATGATCGGCGAGTCGCCCTTGACCACCACCACTTCATAGTCGCTGGTCAGCCGCGCGACGGGCGCGATGCGGCTCATGTCGACCGCGGGCTTCTGCAGCGCGACGGCGCCGACCATGACCATGCCGCTCATCAACAGGGTGTCGGGGTCGGCGTCGTACTTCTCGACGTAGCGCGCCAGGCCGATGGTGCCGCCCTTGCCGCCGATGTTCTCGTATTCGATCTGCCCCACCGCGCCGGCGGCCACCATGGCGGCGCCGAGGGCGCGGCCGGTCTGGTCCCAGCCGCCGCCCTCGTTGGCGGGGATGACGATGCGCAGCTTCGGCAGGCTCGCAGCTGCGGCCGGGGCCGGACGTGTCGCCTGAGCCGAGGCCACGGCCGGCAAGACGCCGGCGGCTGTGGCAGCGAGCCACGAGGTGAAGAGGCGCCGCGTGGTCTGGACCATGATGTCTCCCGAAGTTTCGATCGTGGAAATCGTATCCAGGCATCTCTGCCTCAGGCCCGTGCCTGTGGCACGAAAACGTCGGGCGGGGTTCAGGAATTCACGAAACCGCGTGCCGGCAGCTACTGAAACGCCACCTCGGCAAAGCTGCGCAGCTTGCGGCTGTGCAGCCGGCTCGATCCTTCGCGGCGCAGCACGTCGATCGCGGCCATGCCGATGCGCAGGTGCTGCTCGACGCGCTCGCGGTAGAAGTGGTTGGCCATGCCCGGCAGCTTGATCTCGCCGTGCAGCGGCTTGTCGCTCACGCACAGCAGGGTGCCGTAAGGCACGCGGAAGCGGAATCCGTTGGCCGCGATGGTGGCGCTCTCCATGTCCAGCGCCACCGCCCGGCTCTGGCTGAAGCGGCGCTGCGGCTGGTTGCCGGGCAGCAACTCCCAGTTGCGGTTGTCGGTGCTCGCCACGGTGCCCGTGCGCATGATCTTCTTGAGCTGGGTGCCCTGCATGCCGGTGACATCGGCCACCGCCTTCTCGAGCGCGAGCTGGATTTCCGACAGCGCCGGGATCGGCACCCACAGCGGCAGCTCCTCGTCGAGCACATGGTCCTCGCGCACGTAGGCATGGGCCAGCACGTAGTCGCCCAGCTGCTGCCCCTGGCGCAGGCCGGCGCAGTGGCCCAGCATCATCCAGGCGTGCGGCCGCAGCACGGCCACGTGGTCGGTGATGGTCTTGGCGTTGGCCGGGCCCACGCCGATGTTGACCATGGTGATGCCGCTGCAGTCCTCGCGCACCAGGTGGTAGGCCGGCATCTGCGGCAGGCGCCCGGGCGGCGTGCCCTGGCTGCCGTCGAGCATCGAGCCGTAGAAGGTGCTCGAGCCCGCCGCCAACCCGCGCCGGCGCGTCACCACGTTGCCGGGCTCGATGAAAGCGATGTATTCGCTGCTCTCGTCGGCCATGGCCTCGCGGCCCAGGCGCACGAACTCGTCGATGTAGAACTGGTAGTTGGTGAAGAGCACGAAGTTCTGGAACCACTCGGGCGCGGTGCCGGTGTAGTGGCGCAGCCGGTGTAGCGAGTAATCCACCCGCGCCGCAGTGAAGAGCGACAGGGGCTGCGCCTCGCCCGGCCGGGCCTCGAAGGTGCCGTTGGCGATGCCGTCGTCCATCGCGCCGAGGTCGGGCAGGTCGAAGACGTCGCGCATCAGGGCGCGCCGCTCCGGGCTCAGGTCGCCCTCGATATGCTCGTTCTCGGCGAAGGAGAAGTGGATCGGGATCGGCTGGGTGCTGGTGCCGATCTCGAGCTCGACCTCGTGGTTCTCCAGCAGCAGGCGGAATTGCTCGCGGTAGTAGCGCTCGAACAAGTCGGGCCGCGTCAGCGTGGTTTCATAGCGGCCCGGGCCGGCCACGAAGCCGTAGCTGAGCCAGGCGTTGGCCACCGGGGTGCGGCGCGAGACGGTGTGCGTGTGCACCCGCACGAAGGGGTAGCAGGCCCGCACCCGGCCCGGCATGCTCTCGCCGGCGACAAAGCGCTGCATCGCGTCGCGCAGGTGCGTGAGGCCGCTGTCGTAGATCAGCCGCACCTGCTCGAGCGCGGCAACGGGGTCGGTGAAGCGGGCCGGGGCGATGAAGGTGGGCATGTAGGGCATTCAGCGATTGTGCAGCTTGCCGCCGATGCCCGACGCGACAGCCGGCCTACCCGGGCATCGGTTCCCGCATGGTCACGAACTCCTCCGCCACCGTTGGATGGATGCCGATGGTGCTGTCGAACACCCGCTTGGTCGCGCCCGCGCGCATCGCGACCGCGAAGCCCTGCACCACCTCGCCGGCATCGGGCCCCACCATGTGCAGGCCCACCACGCGGTCGGTGTCGCGCTCGACCACCAGCTTCATGAAGGTGCGCTCGCCGCTTTGCGAGAGCGTGTGGCGCAGGGCCTTGAACTCGCTCGAGAACACCCGGACCTTGCCGAACTTCGCGCGCGCCTCGGCCTCGGTGTAGCCGCAGGTGCCGATGTTGGGGTGGGTGAAGACGGCCGTGGGCGTGAACTCGTAGTCGAGCTCGCGCGGCCCCTGGCCGAACAGGGTGTCCACCACCACCATGGCCTCGGCCAGCGCCACCGGCGTGAGCTGCTGCTTCGTCGACACGTCGCCCACCGCGTAGACCGAGGGCACGGAGCTGCGGTAGTGCGCGTCGACCACCACGCCGCCGCGCTCGTCGAGCGCCACACCCGCGGCTTGCAGGCCCAGGCCTTCCGTGTTGGGCACGCGGCCGGTGGCATAGAGGATGACGTCGGCCTCCACGCGCTGGCCGCGCGAGAGCAACGCGCACAGGCCGCTGTCCAGGCGCGTGATCATGTCGATCTCGCTGTTGAAGCGGATGTCGACGCCGGCGCGGCCCATCTCCTTGGCCAGGAACTGGCGAAGGTCCTCGTCGAAGCCGTTGAGGAGGTGCGGCCCGCGGTACAGCTGCGTGACCTGCGCGCCGAGGCCTTTGAAGATGGAGGCGAACTCGCAGGCGATGTAGCCGCCTCCGACCACCAGCAGGCGCTTGGGAAAGGGGTCGAGGTCGAACATCGCGTCCGACACCACGACGTGCTCGCGCCCCTTGAGCTCAGGCACGAAGGGCATGCCGCCGGTGGCCACCAGGATGTGGCGCGCCGTGTGCTTCTTCTTGCCGACCTGAACCGTGTGGGCGTCGGCCAGGCTCGCCCAGCCCTGGATCAGCGTGACGCCCGCACCTTCGAGCAGGCTGCGGTAGACGCCGTTGAGGCGCGCGATCTCCCTGGCACGGTTGGCCTTGAGCCGGCTCCAGTCGAAGCGCGGCGCGCCGTCGAGCGTCCAGCCGTAGCCGGCCGCCTCCTCGAAGGATTCCGCATAGCCGGCCGCGTAGCTGTAGAGCTTCTTGGGAATGCAGCCGACGTTGACGCAGGTGCCGCCCAGTTCGGCGCATTCCGCGACCGCCACGCGGGCCCCGCGTTGGGCCGCCATGCGTGCCGCGCGCACCCCGCCGCTGCCGCCGCCGATCACGAAGAGGTCGAAGTCGAATGTGCGCATGGAAGGGCCGCTCCTTGCGGCCGACTGTAGCCGGCCGCGAGAAGGGCTGCTGCGCGCCGCGCCCGAGGCGGGATCAGGGCCGGTCGTTCTGCTGGGAGGGATCCCTAGGCGCGATGCGCTGCATCTGCTGGGCCCGCGCATCGGCGCCACGCTGCTGCATCTGCTGGATCTGCTGCTGCGCGCGCTGCTGCTGGTTCTCCTGCGCCTGGCGCATTGCATTGTGCTGCTGCGTCTGAAGCTGCTGGGCCTGTTGCTGGGCCTGCTGTTGCGCCTGCATCTGCTGCTGCCGCAGCGTCTGTTGTTGCTGCTGCATCTGCTGCATTTGCTGGATCTGCTGCAACTGCTGGGCCTGCGCCGCTTGCACCGCCCGTTGCTGCATCTCTTGCTGGGCGCGCAGGCCCTGCTGCTGCTGTTGCAGCTGGAGTTGCTGCTGGGCCTGGGCCTGCGCGGCGCGTTGCTGCATCTGTTGCACCTGCTGGGCCTGCTGCATCTGCTGCAGCTGCTGGGCTTGCGCCGCCTGGGCTGCACGCTGCTGCAGCTCCTGCTGCGCACGCACGCCCTGCTGCTGTTGCAGCTGGAGCTGCTGCTGTTGCTGGGCCTGGACGGCTCGCTGCTGGAACTGCAACTGCTGCTGGACCTGCTGAGCCTGTTGCGCCTGCTGCGCCTGCTGCAGCTGCCGCGCCTGCATCTCCTGGATCTGCCGTGGCCGCAGGTCGGGCGGCGGCAGCGCCGCGGCCGAGCGCCCGACGCCGCCGAAGTGCCGCTCGCCGCGCGGCGAGATCGGCACGGCCGTGGTGATCGGCAGCTGTGCGACGCGATCCTCGGGCACGCGCAGGAAGTCGCGGCGGGCGATCGGCCCGCGGCCGAAGATGTCGATCGGCACCAGCGAGAGCGCGCCGGGGGTGTTGCGGTTCAGGTAGTCGGCGCGCGCGAGCTGCCGCTGGTGCGCGATGGCGCGGTTGACCGCGTCGATGTAGTGCTGGCTGGCGCGAAAGCCAGGCCGCCAGGGCTCGCCGGGCGCAAGCGGAAACCAGCCCACGCCCGGACGGCCGCCGGCCACCACATTCGCATGGCCGCCGCCGCCCACGAAGCCGACCAGCGCCGGCGCATACACCGGCCGCGCGGTCGACCGTCCCGGCACCCAGCCCCAGCGCGGTCCGATGCGCGCCCAGCGGCCGTAGTGCGACGTCGCGAAACCCCAGGGCGCGGCGTCGATCCAGGTCCAGCCCCAAGGCTGGATGTCAGCCCACTGGCCGTCGCGGTAAGGGGCCCAGTCGGCATCGACGCTGCGCGGAACCCAGACGTTGCCGTAGGTGGGGTCGTTCTGCCACTCGCCGTAGCGGTCGAGCTGCTGGTAGCCGAGCATGTCGCGCGGGACATAGCGCGCCGAGATCGACTGGTCTTCCAGCCGGTCGCGCTCCGCCACCCAGCGGTCGAAGGCGTTGTCGCCGGCGCGCACCGCGGCGCCGCTCACGGCCGCCAGCTGACGCCCCGAGACGGTGAGCTGCTGATGGGCGCCCAGCGCCACCGATTCCCCGTTCTCGCCGAAGAGCGCGACTCCGCCGGCAGCGACCGCCACACGCGTGGTGCCGGCGGCCGGGTCGACCTCCATGCGGTAGTCGCCGGGAGCGTCGACCACCATCGCGAGGTTGGCGGTGCCGATCTCCAGGCGCTGGCCGGCCGGGGCCTCGCGCACGCGCAGCTGCAGGCGGCCCTGGGTCGCGGTGAAGCGGGCGCTGTCGTCGTCGAGCTCGTTGACCACCAGCTGCGTCTGATCGTCCAGGCGCAGGGCGGTCGAATCGACGTAGAGCTCGGCGCGGGCGTTGCGGTCGGTCCAGAGGCGGTCGCCGGTGGTGATCGGCCGGTTGGGCACCGCGTCGTACCAGCTGTCGTCGCCGGCCGGCGAGAAGCTGACGGTGCCCTGTTGCTCGTTGATGCGGGCCACGCGCCCCGGCGGATCCTGCTGCGCCCAGGCTGCGGCGCCGGCGGCGAGCAGCAGCACCAGGCCCAGCAGCCAGCCGGCGGCGCGGCGGATGGCGTGTGGATGGGTGCGATGTTTCATGATCGGTCCTCGTGTCCAGACCCTGCAACGCGCCAGCACGGACCGGCGCTGGCATCTGCTTTGCAAAGCTTTGGAACTACTTTGGAACTATCCCGCGTACGGCGCAACCGCGTGTAAGCAAGGGACTTATCGCAGCCTCGGATGGCTGAGGAAGAAGCGCAGCATCTCGGCGCTGGCATCCGGCCCGGTGGGGTCGGTGAAGGAGCCGTCGGCGCTGCCGCCGGCCCAGGCATGGCCGGCACCATGCAGCAGCCAATGTTCGACCGCGATGCCGCCGCGGGTATCGGCATAGGTCCAACGGGTGAAGGCGCGACCGCCCTCGGAGCGCCCGCGCATCTCGTGCGCGGGCGGATGCTCGCCGCCCGCCAGCAGCCCCGCCACCGCATCCGCCGCCACCTGCTCTCCGTTGCGCGGATGCACCGTCTCGTCGGCATCGCCGTGAAAGACGATGGTCGGGCACTTCGGAAGCACCGGGCCGTTGGCCGTGGACTTGCCGGGGCCGTTCTTCATCGCACCCATGGCGGAGACGAGGTTATCCGCCGCGCCTCCCGGCAGGCCCGAGTGCACGCCGACGGCGGCGAACAGTT
This sequence comes from Variovorax sp. WS11, assembly GCF_010499245.1. GTDB lineage: Bacteria > Pseudomonadota > Gammaproteobacteria > Burkholderiales > Burkholderiaceae_C > Variovorax. The sequence continues at coordinate 3,367,182 of NZ_JAAGOW010000001.1, read as the reverse complement.
CGGGATGGACGCGCCCCAGGATGTCGGCCATCGAGCCGCCGGCGGACAGGCCGGCCACGTAGACGCGCGCCGGATCGGCGCCGTGCTCGCGCATCACCGCCTGCGTGAGCGCAGCCAGCAGCGCGGGCTCGCCTCGCCCGGCCTGCTGGTGCTGCGGCAGGAACCAGTTCCAGCATTTGCCCGCGTTGTGCTTCTGGGTCTGCGTCGGATAGAGCACGAGGAAGCCGAGCTCGCCAGCGAGCCGGTTCATCTGCGTGCCGGTGGCGAAGTCCTCCGGGTCCTGGGTGCAGCCGTGCAGCATCAGCAGCAAGGGGCGGGGCCTGCCCGTGCCGCGGCCCGGCACGAAGAGCTTGTAGTCCACGCTGCGGTGCTGGTGCTCGAAATGGCCGTCGAGCCACTGGTCCGGCTCCATGGGCGGCAGCAGGCCGATGCGCCGCAAGGCGCGCGGCACGGCGCGCATCCAGCGCGCCAGTCGTTCGAGCAAGGTTGTCACGTCGAGTATGGGCAAAAGGGGCCGATTGTCGGCCCTCGCCTTCGCCCCGCCGGCCTACTTACTTGTAGAGCAGCTGCGGCAGCCACAGCCCGATCTGCGGCCAGATGTAAAGCAGCAGGATCGCCAGCACCTGGATGCCCATGAAGGGCAGCATGCCGAGGAAGATCTGGTTGAGCGTCACATGCGGCGGGCTCACGCCCTTCAGGTAAAAGGCCGCCATCGCCACGGGCGGCGACAGGAAGGCCGTCTGCAGGTTCATGGCCACGAGCAGCCCGAAGAACAGTGGATCGACGCCGAAGTTGTCCAGGAGCGGGATGAAGATCGGCATGAAGATCACGATGATCTCGGTCCACTCCAGCGGCCAGCCCAGGATGAAGATGATCACCTGGCTCAGCACCAGGAACTGCACCTTCGAGAGGTTCATGCTCAACACCCACTCCTCGACCAGCTGCTGGCCGCCGAGCAGCGCGAAGGCCGCCGAGAAGATGGCCGAGCCCACGAACAGCCAGCACACCATGGCCGAGGTCTTGGCCGTGAGGAACACCGACTCCTTGAGCACGCCCAGCGTCAGCCGGCGGTAGGCAGCCGCCAGCAGAAAGCCTCCGAGGGCGCCCATGGCGGCGGCCTCCGTGGGCGTGGCCAGGCCCAGCACGATGGACCCGAGCACGGCCAGGATCATGATCATCAGCGGGAAGAACGAGGCCAGCAGCATCTTGAAGATCTCGAGCCGCGCGAAGCTCAGGAACAGATAGAACAGCGCGACGATGGCGCCGATTACCGCGAAGCAGACCCACCACCAGGTGGGCGCCGGCCGGATGGAGGCGCCATCCGCGGCTGGCGCGGCACCAGGCTCCCCCGCGGGCGCGGGGGCGGCGCTGCCGGGCGGCACCTGCGCGGCGCTCTCGCCTGCTCCCGGGGGCTCCTGCACGCCACCCGCGCCGGGGGGCTCGGCGAGCCCGCCTTCGCCCTCGCTCGGCGGCTCCTGCAAGCCACCTTGGTTTTCGGCCGGCAGCTCCTGCACGCCGCCCGAGGCCGCCTCGGGCGCGCTGCGCCCGGCGCCGATCTCCTGAATGTCGTACCGCGCCGCCGCCGCCACGGTGGTCACGGCCTCGTAGCTCGTGACGGCCAGCAGCGCGAAGAGCAGGCCGGGCAGCAGCACGATGCCGAGCTGCCGCAGCAGGAAGCCGGTGGGGACATCGGCATTGCGGCGGCCCTTGAGCGCACCGGCCAGGCCGGCGAGCGCATGGCGATCGGAATCGGCGGTGAGCCGCTGCGTCAACGGCGGCAGCGCCACCGCGCGGTCGGCGGCCGACAACGGGGGTGCCCAGGCCGGCTTGAGCTTGGCCACCAGGATCACGTAGACCACGTAGAGCGAGGCCAGCATCAACCCCGGAAAGAAAGCGCCCGCGTAAAGCTGCACCACCGACACGCCGGCGGTGGCGCCGTAGACGATCAGCAGCACCGAGGGCGGGATCAGGATGCCGAGGCAGCCGCCCGCCGTGATCGAGCCCGCGGCCAAGGGGATGCTGTAGCCAGCGCGCAGCATGGCCGGCAGCGCCAGCAGGCCCATCAGCGTCACGACCGCGCCGACGATACCGGTGGCGGTGGCGAAGATGGTGCAGGTCACCAGCGTGGCCACCGCCAGCGCGCCGGGCAACCGCGCCAGCGCGAGGTGCAAGCTCTTGAACAGCGTCTCGATCAGGTTGGCCCGCTCCACCAGGTAGCCCATGAAGACGAACAGCGGCACCGCGATGAGCACGTCGTTCGCCATCGTCTTGTAGGCTGCCTGCACCATCAGGTCGAGCGTGTGCGTGGTGTTCCGGTCGTAGGCGAACCAGGTGAAGATCATGCCCATGCCCATCAGCGTGAAGGCGGTGGGAAAGCCCAGCATGATCGCGACCACGACCAGCGACAGCATCAGCAGGCCGAGGTGGCCGTTGGTGATGGTCTCCACGCGCAGCAGCATGATCCCCGCCGCGGCGACGATCAGCACCATGAAGGACAGGCCGAACCAGAGCTCGCGGCGGATCATGGCTTCGCCTCCTTCGAGACGACCACCTGGTCCAGGGCGCGGATGTCGGCATCGTCGACATGCACCATCTCCTTGAGCTTCTCGACGTCCACTTCCTCGACGTCCTGCTCGCGCGAGGGCCACTCGCCGTCGCGGATGCACTGCACGCAGCGCACGATCTCGACGATGCCCTGCAGCAGCAGGGTGAGGCCGGCGAGCGGGATCACGTACTTGAAGGGATAGAGCGGGATCGGATCGGCGGAGAAGGTCTGCTCGCGGATCGAGAGCGACTCGCCGGCGTAGACCCAGCCGGCCCAGGTCAGCGCGACGATGCCCGGCAGAAAGAAGAGGACGTAGAGCGTCAGGTCGATGGTCGCCTGCGTGCGCGGCCGGAAGAAGCCGTAGAGCACGTCACCGCGCACATGGCCGTTCTTGGCGAGCGTGTAGGCGCCGGCGGTCATGAACAAGGTGCCGTACAGCATGATCTGCAGATCGAGCACCCAGGCGTGAGGCCGGTTGAGCACGTAGCGGCAGAACACCTCCCAGCTGATCAGCACGGTGAGCAGCACCGCGCACCAGGCGAAGGTCTTGCCGATCCAGGTCGAGAAGCGATCGACCCCCAACAGAATGGATTGCATGAAGATTCCTGCAGAGCCTCGAAAAAAGAGGGGCACCCCCGGTGCCCCTCGCTGGTGGAACCTGGATCTCAGGACTTCTTGGTCTGGCGGCCGAAGTAGTGGTTGTAGGCCATCTTGAAGTCGACGGTGTAGTCGTTGTACCACTGGCCCGCGCGCTCCGCGAAAGCCTTCTGCGAATCGAGCACCTTCTTGAACGACGGGTTCTCGGTCGCCTTCTTGGCCACCGTCTTGTCCCACGAGGCCAGCTGTGCGCGCAGGATCGCGTCGGGCGTCTTGTAGAACTTGACGCCGGCCTTCTTGAGCTCGACGTAGTCCGCCGAATTGCGCTCGATCGCCTTCCAGCTCATGTCGGCGCTGGCCGCCTGTACGCCGTATTCGATGATCGCCTTCAGCTCGGGCGGCAGGGCATTGAGCTTGGCCCGGTTGAACAAAATCTCGAACTGCTCTCCCGACTGGTGGAAGCTCTGCAGCATGCAGTTCTTGGCGACGTCGGGGAAGCCGAGCACGCGGTCGCTGGAGGCGTTGTTGAACTCGGCCGCGTCGATCAGCCCGCGGTCCAAGGCCGGCACGATCTCCCCGCCCGGCAGCGGATTGACCGCCGTGCCCATGTCGGTGAAGACGTCCACCGCCAGGCCCACGGTGCGGAACTTCAGGCCCTTCATGTCCTCGACCTTGGCCACCGGCTTCTTGAACCAGCCCAGCGGCTGGGTCGGCATCGGGCCGTAAAGATAGGAAGCGACGTCGAGGTTGAGGCCCTTGTAGATCTCCTCCAGCAGCGCCTTGCCGCCGCCGTAGTTGTGCCAGGCGAGCACCATGTTGGCGTCCATCCCGTAGCCGGGGCCCGAGCCCCACAGCGCGAGGGCCGAGTTCTTCCCGTACCAGTAGGCCACCACGCCGTGGCCGCCATCGAGCGTGCCCTTGGCCACGGCATCCAGCAGCTGGAAGGCCGGCACCACGGAGCCGGCCGGCAGCACTTCTATCTTGAGACGGCCGCCCGCCATGTCATTGACCTTCTTGGCGAAGTCCTGTGCGTATTCGTGGAAGATATCCTTCGCGGGCCAGGTGCTCTGGAAGCGGAACGACGTGGTCTGCGCCATGCTGACCATGGGCGCGGACATGGCGCCGGCCGCCACGGCTGCGCCCTTGAGCAGGCTGCGGCGGCGGTTCGGTTTGGTGTCTGACATTGCGTGTGTCTCCGTAGGTGTGACTGGAAAACCCCAGACTTCCATCTTTGGACATGTGAACAAGCGTGACAAAGAGGGTTTTCACGAACTGGTGAAAAATCATCGATCGGGCCGGGCGCACCCCTACGCACTAACCCTGAACTCCTAGCGACTTTGAAGGAAAGAAAGCCTTATGACTCAAGCAGTCCAGATCCCGGCGGGCGCAGGCAACGCACCGGCCGGTGAACAGCAGGCCGTCCGGCCCGCCGAGGGCTATGCCGGCGACGTGCTGCCCGAACTGGCCCATGCCTGGATGACGAACGGCGAGGCCGTCGTGGTCGACGTGCGCAGCGACGCCGAGCGCGAGTGGGTGGGCTATGTGCCCGGCGCCATCGGCCTGGCGTGGAAGCAATGGCCGGGCATGGCCTTCAACCCCGGCTTCGACACCGGCCTGCGCGCTGGCGTGCCGGCCGGCAAGAAGGCGCTGATGCTGTGCCGCAGCGGCGTGCGCTCGATCGCGGCCGCCCGGCGGGCTACGGAGCTGGGCTTCGAGGCCTACAACATCCTCGAGGGCTTCGAGGGCGATGCCGACGCGGAAGGCCACCGCGGCCGCAAGGGCGGCTGGCGCTTGCGCGGGCTGCCTTGGAAGCAGAACTAGCGGCTCAGGCTCCCGCGGCGGCGGGAACCTCGATGCGATACGAGGAGATCAGGATCGCGTGATGCATCGGATCAGGCGCCGGCACCACTGGCGCCTCGCGCCGGGAGTTCTTCCGCGCTGACGAAGCATTTCTTGACCGAGAGGCCTCTAGAGCGAAGACTGGCAAGCGTCTGCTCCGCCATTTGCTCCCACTCTGCATAGGTGGCTTCGAACTTCTCCGGATCTGCTGCGTTGGCTTTGACCTTCGTCCACTCCAGCGCTGTGCCAGCCAACGCCGACGTGAACGGTTGAAGGCGGCTTTCCGGGCCTCAACCAAGGTGGCAGCGTGTGCTTGGATTTCATGGTCTTCGCAAAGAGACTCGTGGAGCGGCGCGGGACCCACGCACCCTTTCGACGCTCGGCAGCGCACCCGGACGAGGGTGCGCGTCGAGGCTACTTCTGCGGCGGAATCCTGAGCTTCTGCCCCGGGTAGATCTTGTCCGGATGCGTCAGCATCGGCTTGTTGGCCTCGAAGATCGCGTTGTACTTGTTGGCGTCGCCGTAGTACTTCTTTGAAATGGCCGAGAGGGTGTCGCCCTTCACCACGTCGTGGTACTGCGCCGGGTCGGCCGCGGGCGCGACCAGCTGGTTGTCGACCTTGGTCACGTTGGACACGTTGCCGGCCGCGAGCGAGGCCTTCTCGCTGGCTTCCTGCGAGGGCGCGTTGCCCTTGAGCGTCACCAGCCCCTCGGCGGCGACGTAGCTCACTTCGAGGCCGGTCAGGCCGAGGTTCTGGGTCTCGATATAAGTCTTGATGGCGTCACCCGCCACCTTGTTGGCATCGGGCTCCGCGGCTTGGGCGGACGAGCCTCCGAACAGTTTTTCGCCCGCTTCCTTGATGAAACTCAGCAATCCCATGGGGTTCTCCTTGTGCCGTTTGAGGGAAGGCCACTGTAATGGCAGGACGTGACGGCCACGCGTAGGCCGCGGTCGCGATTGCAACCATCCGGGAAGACAAATCGCAATAATGCCGCGCATGGCATTCCTCGCGATCGACATCGGCAACACCCGGCTCAAGTGGTCGCTCTACGATGCGGCCCGGCCGGGCGCATCGCTGCTGGCCCACGGCGCCGAGTTCCTGGACCACATCGAACGGCTGGCCGACGGGCCCTGGGCCGACCTGCCCGCCCCCGCCTCGATGCTGGGCTGCGTGGTGGCCGGCGATGCCGTGCGACGACGGGCGGAGGAACAACTGACCGAGCGCTTCGACTGCGCCGCGCGCTGGGTGGTATCCAGCGCCGCCGAGGCTGGGATCGTCAACGGCTACGACCACCCCACGCGGCTGGGCGCCGACCGCTGGGTCGCGATGATCGGTGCGCGCCACCGCATGCTCGCCGAGGGCCCGGCGCGGCCGATGGTGGTGGTGATGATCGGCACCGCGGTCACGGTGGAGGCGGTGGACGTGCACGGCAAGTTCCTGGGCGGCCTGATCCTGCCCGGCCACGGCATCATGCTGCGCGCTCTCGAGTCGGGCACGGCGGGCCTGCATGTGCCGACCGGCGACGTGTGCGAATTCCCCACCAACACCAGCGATGCGCTGACCAGCGGCGGCACCTATGCCATCGCCGGCGCGATCGAGCGCATGGTCCAGCATGTGCGCGCCCATTGCGGCGCCGAGCCGGCCTGCTACATGACGGGCGGCGCGGCCTGGAAGATGGCGCCGAGCATGAACGGGAACTTCGAGCAGGTGGACAGCCTGATCATGGATGGGTTGCTGGTGATCGCGCAGGAGCGCTTGCTGGCGTCTTGAGCAATACAAGGAGTCCAGAGTGCCACGTGCCTTCGCCGCTGCCCTGCTCTCTTGCGTGCTCGCCCTCGGCGCCTGCACCGCCCCGGCCCTTGCGCACCGCCGCCGCCCCGCCCACCCGCCCGCGGCCTGGGGCCGCCCGAGGTGCTGGTCGCGCCTCCTCCTTCTCCGGCGTCCATGGCCTCGCCGTCGACCGCCAGGGCCGGCTGCTCGCCGGCACGGTGGTCGGCAACCAGCTGTGGCAAGTCGACCGCAGCACCGGCGCCGCGCGGGTGCTGATCGATGCGCCCGACGGCCAGTCCGACGACATCGCGATCGGCCCCAGGGGCGAACTCGCCTGGACCAATTACCTGATGGGCCAGGTGCGCCTGCGCGAGAACGACGGCGCGCCGATGCGCGTGCTCGCCAAGGACCTGCCCGGCATCAACTCGCTCGACTTCGACCGCCGCAACGGCAAGCTCTACGCCTCGCAGGTCTTCCTCGGCGACGCGCTGTGGGAGATCGACGTGGCCGGCCAGAAGCCGCCACGCCTGATCAAGAAGGACATGGGCGGCTTCAACGGCTTCGAGGTCGGACCGGACGGCCTGCTCTACGGCCCGCTGTGGTTCAAGGGCCAGGTGGTGAAGATCGACCCGGCGGACGGCCGGCTCACGGTGATCGCCGAGGGCTTCCAGATTCCGGCCGCGGCCAATCTGGACGGCAAGGGCAACCTGTGGGTGGTCGACACCCGCAGCGGCGAACTGGTGCGCGTCGAGCTGGCCAGCGGCCGCAAGACGGTCGCCAGGCAGTTCAAGCCCTCCATCGACAACCTCGCGATCGCGCCCGAGGGGACGATCTACGTCTCGAACATGGCCGACAACTCGGTCGAGGCCTTCGAGCCGGAGACCGGCACCTCGCGCCTGCTGACCGGCGGCAAGCTCGCCGTGCCGGCCGGCCTCAAGATCGACGGCGACACGCTTTTCGTGGCCGACATCTTCGGCTTCCGCCAGGTCGACGCCCAGACCGGCGAAGTGCGCGACATCTTCCGCATGCAGCGCGATCCGGAGTTGGAATACCCCTTCGGCGTGGGCCTGTCGGCATCGACGATCGCGCTGTCCTCCTGGTTCACCGGCTCGGTGCAGTTGGTGGATCGCAAGAGCTTCAAGACCACCGCGGTGCTGCACGGCCTGAAGGCCCCGGCGGACGCGATCCCGATGCCCGACGGCAGCCTGGTCTATGCCGAGCTCGCCACCGGCAGCGTGACCCGCGCGAGCGGTCCGAAGTTCGAGAACCGGCAGCTGATCGCCAGCGGCCTGGGCGGACCGGTGCAGATGGTGCTCGGCCGCGACGGCGCGCTGTACCTCACCGAGGCCGCGGGCAAGCTCACGCGCATCCCGCTGGATGCCAGCGCGCCGTTGCGCGTCGTCGCCGACGGGCTGGCGCTGCCCGAAGGTCTGGCCCAGACGCCCTGGGGCAGCTTCATCGTCGCGGAGAGCGCGGCGCGGCGGCTGGTCGAGATCGATCTTGCGAACGGCACGCGCCGCACCGTGGCCGAGAACCTGCCGATCGGCCTGCCCGGCGGGCCGGGCATGCCGCCGCCCTATGTGCCGACCGGCGTGGCGGTGGGCGGCGACGGCAGCATCTACCTCTCGGCCGACCGCAACAACGGGCTCTACAGGATTCGGCCACAGCGCTGATCACGGCCTCCAAAAGCGGAACAAAGTCACACTTGCACCCGCCTTTGAGTAACAAGCGCTTAATTTACTTGCGGCAACGTATGTAACAGACTCGTGACGCCTTCGGGCATCACGCCGGCCTTCCCGCCCAGGCGGCCGGTCCTTTCTCCATTCGTCGGAAAGGAAAGAAGTCATGGACCCTCTCGTCGGTCAAGTGCTGAACCCCAGCTACGCCATCGGCACCGCTGTGCTGTCGTATGTGATCTCCTTCTTCGGCTCGCTGCTCGCCCTGTTGTGCACGCGCAAGATGGTGCGCAGCGACGGCAGCGTGGACTTCGCGATGCTCGCCGGCGGCGCGGTGGCCCTGGGCGGCATCGGCATCTGGTCGATGCACTTCATCGGCATGGTGGCCTATCGCCTGCCGGTGCCCGTCGCCTACAACCTGCCGCTGACGGTGGTGTCGCTGGTGGCGGCGATCGTCATTTCCGGCCTGGCGCTCTACCTCGCGGGCGGCAAGCGCTTCAACAGCAAGGGCTGGGTCATGGGCAGCCTGCTCGCCGGGCTGGGCGTTTGCGTGATGCACTACATGGGCATGTACGCGATGAGCCTGCGCGCGGCGATGAGCCTGGACTGGGGCATCGTGGCCGGCTCGGTGGCCATCGCGATCATCGCGGCGGCCTCAGCGCTGTGGCTGGCCTTCAACCTGACCGAGCTGACGCACCAGGTGGTCGCCGCCGCCGTGATGGGCGTGGCGGTCTGTTCGATGCACTACGTGGGCATGACGGCGGCCACCATGGTGTGCACCGCGCCCACGCCGCCCGGCAGCCTGAGCTTCGGCGGCAGCAACCTCGGCCTGGGCGTGTTCGGCACGGCCGGCGCGGTGCTGATCTTCATCCTCTGGGTGGTAACCGGGCGCGCGCTGGACGAGCCCAAGGGCGTCACCCCCCGCCACGCATAGCCACTTGGCGCAAGCGGCGCGCCGCAGGGCACGCCTAGAGTCGGGCATGCAGTACACCCACGAGCACCTCGAGATCCAGAAGACGCTGCGGCGCTTCATCGACGAGGAGATCAACCCGCATGTCGACGAATGGGAGGCGGCGGAGAGCTTCCCCGCGCACGAGGTGTTCGGAAAGCTCGGCGCGCTCGGCCTGCTGGGGCTCAACAAGCCCGAAGACTACGGCGGTGCCGGCCTCGACTACTCCTACGCGATGGCGATGGCCGAAGCCCTGGGCCATGTGCGCTGCGGCGGCGTGCCGATGGCCATCGGCGTGCAGACCGACATGTGCACGCCGGCGCTGGCGCGCTTCGGCAGCGACGCGCTCCGGCGCGAGTTCCTGGCCCCGGCGATCGCGGGCCGGACCGTGGGCTGCATCGGCGTCAGCGAGCCCGGCGCCGGCAGCGACGTGGCGGGCCTCAGGAGCCGCGCGCGCAAGGACGGCGACGACTACCTCATCAGCGGCCAGAAGATGTGGATCACCAACAGCCTGCAGGCCGACTGGATGTGCATGCTGGTGAACACCGGCGACGGGCCGAGCGCAGCGGGCGACAGTCCTCACCGCAACAAGTCGCTGGTCATCGTGCCGATGGACAGCCCGGGCATCGAGCGCGCGAAGAAGATCCGCAAGATCGGCATGCATTCGAGCGACACCGGCCTGATCTACTTCGACGAGGTGCGCGTGCCGCAACGCTATCGCATCGGCGAGGAGGGCCAGGGCTTCGTCTACCAGATGCAGCAGTTCCAGGAGGAGCGCCTGTGGTGCGCCGCCAGCTCGCTCGAGCCCATGGAGGACTGCATCCGCGAGACCATCGCATGGGCGCAGGAGCGCCGTCTCTTCGGCGGCACCCTGGCCGACCAGCAGTGGGTGCAGTTCAAGCTGGCCGAGCTGCAGACCGAGGTCGAGGCGCTGCGCGCGCTGACCTACCGCGCCTGCGACCTGCATGTGCAGGGCGAGGACGTGACCGCGCTGGCCTCGATGGCCAAGCTCAAGTGCGGCCGCCTCACGCGCGAGGTGGCCGACACCTGCCTGCAGTTCTGGGGCGGGATGGGCTTCACCTGGGAGAACCGCGCGTCGCGGCTGTACCGGGATGGGCGGTTTGCGTCGATCGGGGGCGGGGCGGATGAGGTGATGCTGGGGATCCTCGCGAGACGTGGGGGATCGCAAAGCGGCCGCCTCGCGACTGACCCCTGCCTCGCTCCCTCTCCCCCTCGCTCCCCGCTACGTGGAAGTCCGTACAGCACTGGTCAGCCAGCAGTCAGCCGCCGCGAACGACCCTCGAAGGCTCCAAAACGAGGGTAGAGACAATGCGTATCAAGAGTCAGGCCGACTTCTATTCGGGAGTCATGTTCACGGCGGTGGGCGGCGCTTTCGCCATCGGCTCCACCAGCTACAACATCGGAGACGGCGCCCGCATGGGTCCCGGCTATTTCCCGCTCATGCTGGGAATCCTGCTGGCGATCCTCGGAGCCGCCATCATGTTCGAAGGGCTGGTTGTCGAAACGGACGACGGCGAGAAGATCGGCAAGTGGGCCTGGAAGCCCCTCGCCTACGTGCTCGGCGCCAATCTCGCCTTCGGCGTGCTGCTCGGCGGCCTGCCCTCCATCGGGCTGCCGGCCATGGGCATGATCCTCGCGATCTATGCGCTGACCATCATCTCCAGCATGGCCGGCGCGCATTTCAAGCTGCGTGACGTGCTGGTCCTCGCGACCATCCTGGCGGCCGGCAGCTACGTGGCCTTCATCTGGGCGCTCAAGCTCCAGATCCAGGTCTGGCCCACCTTCATTTCGGGCTGAGGACGAGAACGCCATGGACCTGATCCACAACCTGGCGACCGGCTTCGGCGTCGCCTTCACCTTCACCAACCTGCTCTATTGCCTGGTCGGCTGCATCCTGGGCACGCTGATCGGCGTGCTGCCGGGCATCGGCCCGGTCGCCACCATCGCCATGCTGCTGCCGGCGACCTACGCGCTGCCGCCGGTGTCGGCGCTGATCATGCTGGCGGGCATCTACTACGGCGCCCAGTACGGCGGCTCCACCACCGCCATCCTGGTCAACCTGCCAGGGGAATCGTCCTCGGTGGTGACTTGTATCGACGGCTACCAGATGGCAAGGCAGGGCCGCGCCGGCCCCGCGCTCGCGGCGGCCGGCCTGGGCTCCTTCTTCGCCGGCTGCGTGGGCACGCTGATCCTGGCCGCCTTCGCGCCGCCGCTGACCGAGCTGGCCTTCAAGTTCGGCCCGGCCGAGTACTTCTCGCTGATGATCCTGGGCCTGATCGGCGCGGTGGTGCTGGCTTCCGGCTCGCTGCTCAAGGCAGTGGCGATGATCGTTCTGGGCCTGCTGCTGGGCATCGTCGGCACCGACGTGAACTCGGGCGTGGCGCGCTTCAGCTTCGACATCCCGGAGCTGACCGACGGCATCGGCTTCGTGGTGATCGCCATGGGCGTTTTCGGCTACGGCGAGATCATCGGCAACCTCTCGCAGCCCGATGACGAGCGAGAAGTGTTCACCAACAAGGTCAAGGGCTTGTGGCCGACGAAGGAGGACTTCAAGAACATGGCGCCCGCGGTGCTGCGCGGCACCACGCTGGGCTCGGCGCTGGGCATCCTGCCTGGCGGCGGCGCGCTGCTGGCGGCCTTCGCGGCCTATGCGCTCGAGAAGAAGATCAAGATGCGCCCCGGCGAAATCGCCTTCGGCAAGGGCAACATCCGCGGCGTGGCCTCGCCCGAATCGGCGAACAACGCCGGCGCGCAGACTTCCTTCATCCCGCTGCTGACGCTGGGCATCCCGCCCAACGCCGTGATGGCGCTGATGGTCGGCGCGATGACCATCCACAACATCCAGCCCGGCCCGCAGGTGATGACCAGCAACCCGGAACTGTTCTGGGGCCTGATCGCCTCGATGTGGATCGGCAACGCGATGCTGATCATCCTGAACCTGCCGCTGATCGGCATGTGGATCAAGCTGCTGATGGTGCCCTACAAGTTCCTGTTCCCGGCCATCGTGCTGTTCTGCGCGATCGGCGTGTACTCGACCAACAACAACACCTTCGACGTGTGGATGGTCGCGATCTTCGGCTTCATCGGCTACCTCTTCCTCAAGCTGCGCACCGAGCCGGCGCCGCTGCTGCTGGGCTTCATCCTGGGGCCGATGATGGAAGAGAACCTGCGCCGCGCGCTGCTGCTGTCGCGCGGGACCTGGAGCGTGTTCGTGACGCGGCCGCTGTCGGCCGGCTTGCTGGTCGCGGCGGCGCTGCTGCTGGGGATCGTGCTGCTGCCTTCGATCAAGGCGAAGCGGCAGGAGGCGTTCGTGGAGGATTGACCTTGCCGCGAAAATCAAGGGCCAGCCTCGGCCATGCCCTTGGCTAGTACGCTCTGGTCATCCTCGTGTGAAGCCCCAGGCCGCAGCGAGGCTGGCGGCAAACTGGTTGCAGTGCGAGGCGGACAGAATTCGCCGAACTTCGACGAGGACTTGCTTGCCCCAGTGCGCCTGAATGAGCCCCGCATGCGAAAGATCCAAGAAGACACTTCGCAGGTACTCGGGAATCAGGACGTTGGCATCCAGGTACACCAGCGGCACCCGCCCAGGCGCGACCAAGGCCGCGCGCTGCCTGGCTGCCGCCATCAGGAGGTCTTCACCCAGGGACGCTTGGGCTTGGCGCGTGCGGCATTGAGCTCTCTCGCCCTCTGTTCCGTGGTGATGCTGTCCATTTCCAGGAACGCAGCTTCGCGCGAAGCGCGCATTTCACCTTGAACCCGATCGACTTCCTTCCGTGGAATTCGGCGATGGCCGGATTGCGTTCGCTCGACGCCCTGGAAAGTGCCCGCATCAGCAAGGCGAGCCACGTAGGGCCTGCTCACATTGAGCCGATCCGCGGCTTGCTGTGTAGTGAGCATTTCGGGACTTTCGGCGCCGAGCTCAGCAGTTGACGCGGGTCTGACGCGAAGGATGACGGCGGTCGGTTCTTGCGGGTCGACCGCATACTCGACAACGAAGCGGCGATCTGGTTCCCCCTTGGGTCGGATCCGAACCGTCTGAACAGTGAGCAAGCCTTGCTTCTTGAGGTCCTCTAGAAAAAGGTGGCTTTGCTGGCCACGATGCAGGGCCTCTCGGATGGTGGTCGCCTTGCTGCGCGATAGGCCCGTCTGCATGGACTTTCGGGCCGCGCTCGGCGGCCCTCGCTTTGCCGTTCGCTGAGAGCTCTTGAGCGCTTCAAGCACAGCGGACTCCAGGGTGCCGATATGGGGCCTACCTGGTACTGGTTGTGCCGTGGTGTGCTTCGCTCCTGCGTTGCCGGGCGCTTTCAGGGTCGTCATGGGATGAGGGTACCAAATTCCCGTAAATTCGCAAATATCGAAATCAGATGCCCTCGATCACCCCAGGCCCAGCAGCTCCAGCGCGAGCCGGTATGTCCGCGAGCTCGGGTCAGCGAGCTCGTGCAGCACATCCATGTGGTTGCGCGCGGGCACGCGTTCCGCCGCAGTGACACGCAGACCCCAGGCACGTCCGATCAGCTCAACCTGGCGAAGGAACTCCTCGCTTTCATCGCCGCCGACCACTGTCACCAGCGAGCCCTGCAAAGGCGCGGGCATGCCCGCGGGGCTGAGCCGCAGCGCTGTCGCAGCAGTCAGGCCGATATCGGCGGCCAGGAAGGGCGCGTGCCGCAGCGGTTCGAGCTCGTACAGGCCGGAAATCGACAGCGCCGATTTGACGAGGTCCGCAGGCAAATCCGGCGCGACCGCCTTCCAGTCGCAGGCCAGCAGCATCGTCGCCAGGTGCCCGCCGGCGGAATGGCCGGCCACCACGATGCGCCCGGGCTCGCCGCCATACCCGCTCGCGTTCCGATGAACCCAGGCCAGGGCCCGCACCAATTGCAGCACGATGTGTTCGATCGTGACCGCGGGGCACAGCGCGTAGTTGGCCAGCGCCACCATCGCGCCCGCATCGGCGAAGGGCGGCGCCACGAAGCTCTGGTCGCGCTTGTCGAGCGCGCGCCAGTAGCCGCCGTGGATATAGACCAGCACCGGTGCGCCGGGCCGCCCGGCAGGCAGCACGTCGAGGCGCTCGCTGCGGTCTTCGCCGTAGGCGAGATCGAGCACCCATCCCGGTCGCTCGTAGGCCCGGGCCGAGGCCTCGGCCCAGTGCGCAAGGATGGCCGGATGCTCGGGAATGCGCGCGCGGTTGTTGTATTGCGCGTCGTACCAGGCGGGCGGTGGCGTGGCTTCGGACATCTTCAGGCGCAACTCCGGCCGAACTTCGGCCGCATTCAACGTCGCTTCGCGGCGGCCGCCGCCGGCACCCGTGCACCGTTCGGCTTCGGGCGGCCGCGCGGCGCGGGCTTCTGCTCCGATTCGCGCAGCGCCGCGTCGATCAGCGCGTCGGCCATCCACAGCGCGGTGCGCTCCACTTCGCGATCGCGCAGGCCCCAGATGTCCTTCAGGATCACGTAGGGCTCGATGCCGTAGACCACCGAGAGGGCATGGTGCAGGCGCTTGCGCACGTCCGGCCGCAGCTGAGGCACCAGCGGCTCGATCGCATGCTCGAGGATGCGCACGCGGTGCCCGCGCCGGTACGGCTCCTCCTCCAGCAGCCCGGCGCGCTCCAGCCCCCACTGCTCGAGCGACAGCTGCGCCGCGGCGCGCAGCTGCGCCTCGAACTCCTTGAAGCGCGGGAAGGTCTGCAGGAACAGCTCGTGCACGCGCTCGCGGCCGCTGGGGTTGTCGGAAGCCAGCTTGCGCACCGGCCCCAGCGAGCTGTCGATGACGGCGGTGACCAGTGCGCTGCGGCTCGGGAAATATCGGTACGCGGTGGCGCGCGAGACCTTCGAGCGCGCCGCGGCCTCCGCCACCGACGGGATGTGACCGCTCTGCCGGATGATGTCCATGGCGGTGTCGAGCAACAGCTTGAAGGTGGCCGCCTTGACGCCGCGCTCGGGCGGCACCGGCGGTTCGCTCAGCTTGTGCTTCAGTCGCGCCATGGGGTTATTACGGAGTGCCGAAGGGCCGGGCTTGCTTGTGAAAATCCGAGGTCGGCACGTATGATGCACCGATCCCGATTTGAGACGCAAGTCTCAAAAACGACAGTTCCCTGATCTCGCGGCGGCCGGCACGAGCGGCAATGACCACGAGACGAGACGGAGACAAAGGCGATGCGCTTGGCCAGCTGGAGTTGGGGTGGACGCGAGCACGTGGGCACGATCTCTGCCGACGGGCGCGAAGCCACGCCACTCGCACTGCGCGACGCCTCGCTCGGCACCCTGCCCTTGATCCAGGCGCTCGCGCGTGGCGAACCCTTGCCCTCGCCTTCCGGCGCGCGGCTGCCGGTCGAAGTTCTCACGCTGCGCTCACCGCTGCCGCGCCCGCTGCGCAGCCTGTTCTGCATCGGCCGCAACTACCGCGCGCATGCGAGCGAACTCGCCGGCACCGTGTTCCGCGAGTCCATGCCGCAGAGCGACCCGTGGCCCATCGTCTTCGGCAAGCTGGGCGAATGCGTGGTCGGCCCGCGCGACGTGGTGCGCCTGCCCTCGCCCGCCACCTCGGTGCAGATCGACTACGAGTCGGAGCTGGCCGTGGTCATCGGCCGCGGCGGGCGCGACATCCCGCGCTCGCGCGCCATGGACCATGTGTTCGGCTACACCGTGGTCAACGACGTGACCGCGCGTGACGTGCAGATGCGCCACCAGCAATGGGAGCTGGGCAAGAGCTTCGACACCTTCTGCCCGATGGGGCCGTGGATCGTCACGGGCGACGAACTCGACGGCCGCGCCACCCGCGTGCGCGGCTGGGTCAACGGCGCGCTGCGCCAGGACGGCCAGACGAAGGACATGATCTTCGACATCCCCACGCTGATCGAGACCTGCTCGCGCGGCATCACCCTGTATCCGGGCGACGTGATCGCCACCGGCACGCCGGCCGGCGTGGGCATGGGGCAGACGCCGCCGCAGTGGCTGAAGTCCGGCGACGTGGTGCGCATCGAGGTCGATGGCGTGGGCGTCATCGAGAACCCCTTCGAGTAGGCCGATCCGACGATGTCATTCCAACTGATCGACCGTGTCGCGGTGGAAGACGAAGGGGATGGCCCGGATGTGGTCTGCGTGCACGGCCTGGGCGGCAGCTCCAACAGCTTCACGCCGCTGATGCCGGCGCTGGCGCGGCACCACGTGGTGCGCGTGGACCTGCCGGGCAGCGGCCGTTCGCAGCGGGCCGAGGGCGAGCTCTCGATCGAGCGCTACGTGGAGGCGCTGCTGCGCGTCTGCGATCGCCTGGGCATCGCGCGCGCCCACTGGGTGGGGCATTCGATGGGCACCATCGTCTGCCAGCACATCGCCGCTGCGCATCCGAAGCTGGTGGCCAGCGTGGCACTCTTCGGCCCACTGATCGCGCCGCCGGATGCCGCGCGCACGGCGATGAAGGCGCGCGCCGCCAAGGCCCGCGAGGGCGCGGCCGGCATGCACGAGATCACGCAAGGGCTGCTCCAGGCTGCGATCTCCGCCGACACGCGCCGACGCCTGCCGCTCGCCGTCGCCTTCGTGCGCGAGAGCCTGATGCGGCAGGACGGCGAGGCCTACGCGCGCAGCTGCGAGGCCCTGGCCGGCGCGCAGGGCGCGGCGGTGGACCGCATCGAGGCGCCGGTGCTGCTGGTCACCGGCGACGAGGACGGCGTGGCGCCCCCGCAGTCGGTGCGCGCCATGGCCGACCGGCTGTACAACGCGGCCAGCAAGCGCGTGGTGGTCCTGTCGCGCTGCGGCCACTGGACGCCGGTCGAGCGACCCGAGGAATGCCAGCGCGAGCTGAGCGACTTCCTGGCCGCCCACGCAAGGAGCTGAACCGATGGCCGATGTGATGTTCACCAACGTCCGCATCTTCGACGGCGGCGGCGAAGCGCCCTTCACCGGCGACGTGCTGGTGCAGGGCAAGCGCATCGCGCGCGTCGTCAAGACGGGCTACGGCCAGCACGCGGCGCCGGTGATGGGCGCGCAGCTGATCGACGGCGCCGGCGCCTTCCTGATGCCCGGCATGGTGGAGGCGCACACGCACTTCTCCTGGAACGATCAGCCCAGCCTGGACGCCATCCAGCGCATGCCGCCGGAGGAGCACATCCTGTGGTGCGCCGAGGTCGCGAAGCGCTATTTGGACATGGGCTGGACCAGCTGCGTCGGCGCCGCGGCAGCCAAGCCGCGGCTGGACGTGGTGATCCGCAACGCAATCAACGACGGCACCATCGTCGGCCCGCGCTACCTCGCGGCCAGCCAGGAAATCACCGTGCCCGGCGGCCTGGGCGACACCACGCAGCCGCACCTGCCGCAGCCCGAGTTCGCCTTCGGCGCGGTGGTGAGCGGCGCCGAGGAAATGCGCCGCTGCGTGCGGATGTTCGCCAAGTACGGCGTCGATTCGCTGAAGATCAATCTCTCGGGCGAGTCGATCACCGGCATGCCCAGCGAGATGAGCCAGTTCACCGAGGAAGAGGTCACGGTGTGCGTGCAGGAGGCCAAGGCCTGGGGCAAGCGGGTGGCGGCGCATGCGCGCTCGACCTGGTCGATCAAGCAGTGCGTGAAGCAGGGCATCGAGGTGATCTACCACGCCAGCTTCACCGACGAAGAGGCACTGGACCTGCTCGAGGAACACAAGTTCGAGCACTTCATCGCACCGGGCCTGGCCTGGCTGATCAACACCTGCCACCACGCGAGCGAATGGGGGCTGACGCCGGAGGTGACGCGGCGCATGGGCTACCACCGCGAACTGGAGGCCGCCGTCGAGAGCATGCGGGCGATGCGCAAGCGGGGCATTCGCATCCTGCCGGGTGGCGACTACGGCTTTGCGTGGACGCCGCATGGGACCAATGCGAAAGACCTGGAGTACTTCGTCAAGTACGTGGGGATGAGCACGATGGAGGCGCTGCTGTCGGCTACCGCGTGGGGCGGGCCGATGATGCGCATGGGCAAGGTGCTGGGCTACGTGCGCGAAGGGTACCTGGCCGACCTGCTGCTGGTCGACGGCGATCCGCTGGCGGACATCACGGTGCTGCAGGACAAGACGCGGATCCTGGCGGTGATGAAGGATGGGGAGTTCCACCGTGCGCCGCCCGTGCGGCGGTCCCACATGACACGCTGGGCCGCCTAGGAGAAGTTCATGAGCGATGTCGTCTTCACCAACGTCCGCATTCTCGACGGCACCGGCCAGAACCCCTACACGGGCAGCGTGCTGGTGCGCGGCAACCGCATCCGCCAGGTGGGCCGCAGCACCGCGCCGATCGCACCCGGCGGCGCGATGGTGGTCGACGGCGCCGGCGCCACGCTGATGCCGGGCATGTGCGAGGCCCACACGCACTTCTCCTGGAACGACGCGGCCACGCTCTCGGCGATCCAGCGCATGCCGCTGGAGGAACACGTGCTGTGGTGCGCCAAGGTCGCCAGGCGCTACCTCGAAGCCGGCTTCACCTCCTGCGTCGGCGCCGCCTGCGCCAAGCCGCGGCTGGACGTGGTGATCCGCAACGCCATCAACGCCGGCCAGATCCCCGGCCCGCGCTACCTGGCCGCGAGCCAGGAGATCACCGTCCCCGGCGGCCTGGGCGACGAGACCCTGCCGCACCTGCCCTTCCCCGAGTTCAGCTTCGGCGTCAACGTGAACTGCGCGGACGAGATGCGCAAGGTCGTGCGCATGTTCCTCAAGTACGGCGTCGACTCGATCAAGCTCAACCTCTCGGGCGACAACTTCACGCCCGACTCGCCGGCCGAGACCACCTGGATGAGCGACGCCGAGGTGGCCGCCGCGATGGAGGAGGTCCGCGTGCGCGGCAAGCGCGGCACCGCGCACGCCCGCTCGGCGGCCTCGGTCAAGCAGGCGCTGCGCCACGGCATCGACGTGATCTACCACGCCAGCTTCACCGACGAGGAAACGCTGGACATGCTGGAAGCGGCCAAGGACCGCGTCTTCGTCGCCCCCGGCATCGCCATCCTCTACGCCATGCTGCACGAGGCCGAGCCCTACGGCATCACGCATGAGAAGGCGGTGGCGATGGGCTACCAGATCGAGTGGGACGCCGCCCTCGAATCGCTCAAGGCCATGCACCGCCGCGGCGTGCGCGTGCTGCCGGGCGGCGACTACGGCTTCGCCTTCACCCCGCACTGCCAGAACGCGCGCGACCTGGAGTTCTTCGTGCGCTACCTGGGCTTCACGCCGATGGAGGCGATCCGCTGCGCCACGCTCTACGGCGGCCAGATCATGAAGCGCGGCGACGAGCTGGGCACCATCCAGGACGGCTACCTGGCCGACCTGCTGCTGGTGGATGGCGATCCGCTGGCCAACCTCGCGATCCTGCGAGACCCGAAGCGCATCCTCGCGGTGATGAAGGACGGCGAGTTCGCCAAGGCGCCGGAGATCGCGTCGCAGCGGGCCTGGGAGCGGGCTGCATGAGCCGCAGGGCGCGCTGGCTCGTGTGGCTGCTCGTCGGCGGCCCCATCCTCGCGTTCTCGCTCTGGGCGCTGTTCGACAACGCCCGCCTCTACCTGGTCACCCTGCTCAACAGCATCACCCTCGCCTCGCTCTATTTCATCGTGGCCAGCGGCTTCACGCTGGTCTTCGGGCTGATGCGCAACGTCAACCTCGCGCACGGCTCGCTGTACCTGCTCGGCGGCTATGTGGGCTACGTGGTCGCGAACCACACCGGCTGGTGGATCCTCGCGGTGGCGGCCGGCTTCGCCGCGGCGGCCGTCGCCGGGCTGCTGATCCAGTGGCTGATCCTGCGCCACATGCAGGGCGAGGAACTGCGCCAGACGCTGGTGACCATCGGCCTGTCGATCGTGATCGCGGACGTGCTGCTGTGGATCTTCACCGGCCAGGTGCACCAGATGGAGGCGCCGTCCTGGCTTCAGGGGCCGATCCGCGACATCCCGCTGATCCGCGCGTTCTCCACCTACCGGCTCAGCCTGCTCGGCTTCGGCCTGCTGATCGGCTTCGGGCTGTGGTGGCTGCTGAACCGCACGCGCGTGGGCGCGATGATCCGCGCCGGCGTGGACGACCGCGCGATGCTCTCCGCCGCCGGCGTCAACGTGAACCGCGTGTTCGCCATCACCTTCATGCTGGGCGCCGGGCTGGCCGGCTTCGGCGGCGTGATCGGCGCGGTCGAGCTGTCGATGGTGCCGGGCGAGGACATCCGGCTGCTGCTCGCCTCGCTGATCGTGGTGATCGTCGGCGGCATGGGCAGCGTGGTCGGCGCCGCGATCGGCGCGGTGATCCTCGGCCTCGCGGAGACCTACGGGCTCGCCTACGCGCCGACCTACAGCGTCGTCTTCACCTTCGGCATCCTGATCCTGGTGCTGGCCTTCCGGCCGCGCGGGATCATGGGGAGGGCGACATGAGCGCAGCCAAGTGGCGAAGGGCAATGAACGGGCGCGGCGCGTCCGCCGCGGCACCACCGCTGCACCCGGTGCCGGCCACGGCCGCGAGGGTGGCTCCCTCGCAACCCGCGCGCCTCGCGCCGCGCTGGTTCGATTCGCTGCGCGCGCACCTCGGCCCGCATCACATCGTCGTGCTCGCCGCCCTGCTGGTCCTCCCCTTCGTCGCCTCGCCCTTCCTCACCTTCCAGGTCGCGGCCCAGTCGCTGGTGCTCGGGCTGATCGCGCTGTCCCTCAGCTTCCTCGCCGGCTACGGCGGCATGGTGTCGCTGGCGCAGATGACGGTGGCCGGCATCGCCGGCTATGCGCTCGCGGTGCTCGGCACCAGCAGCAGCGCCGACATCAGCCTGGGCTGGCCGTGGTGGGCCGCGGTGCCCTTCGCGCTCCTGATCGCGACGCTGGCGGCGACGCTGATCGGCTGGCTGTCGGTGCGCACCGAGGGCATCTACACCATCATGATCACGCTGGCGATCGGCGTCGCCTTCTACTACCTGGTGCTGCAGAACTACAGCCTCTTCAACGGCTTCCAGGGCCTGCGCGAGCTGAAGGCGCCGACCGTGCTCGGCATCGCCTGGCGCGACCCGGTTCCCTTCTACTTCCTGGCGCTGGCCTGCTCGCTCGGCGGCTACCTGGGGGTGCACTGGATCGTGCGCACGCCCTTCGGCATCGCGCTGCAGGGCATCCGCGACAACCCGCGGCGCATGCGGGCGCTGGGCTTCCACGTCGTCGCGCACCGCGTGGCCGCCTATGCACTGGCCGGCGCGATCGCGGCGGTCGGCGGCATCCTGCTCGCCTGGTACAACGCGCTGATGTCGCCGGGCTCGGTCGGCACCTCCTGGCTGATCAACATCCTGGTGATCGCGGTGCTCGGCGGCCTGCGGCGCCCGATCGGCGCCTTCCTCGGCGCGCTCGTCTTCGTGCTGCTGCAGACCTTCGCCATCGACCTGATCGACCGCGAGCGCTTCAACCTCGTGATCGGCGGCGTGTTCCTCGCCATCGTGCTGTTTTCCCCCGACGGCCTGCTCGGACTGTGGGCGATGCTGCGCGCGCGCCTCGGCCCGAAGCCAGGCTTGATTTCCAACCAAAGGAGACAACCGTGAACGTGAACAAGCGACTCTGGGTTCGTTCGATGGTGGGTGCGGCCGCGGTGGCGGCGCTGGCGGGCGGCGCTTGGGCGCAGGGCCAGCCGGTGAAGATCGGCCTGCTGGCCACGCTCGAGGGGCCGTTCGCGGCCGGCGGCGCGGACGGCATGCGCGGCGCCGAGCTGGCGGTCAAGCAGCGTGGCGGCGTGGTGGCGGGCCGCAAGATCGAGGTCATCAAGGCCAGTTCGGACGCCAAGCCCGACGTCGCGGTCAACGCGACGCGCAAGCTGGTGGAGCAGGACAAGGTCGACATCATGGTAGGCCCGCTGTCGGGCGGCGAGGGCATCGCGGTCAAGGACTACTCCAAGACCCAGCCGCAGGTGACCTTCATCAACGGCGGCTCGGGCGCGCAGGCGACCACGCTGGTCAACCCGAGCCCGAACTTCTTCCGCTTCAACACCGAGGGTGCGCAATGGATGATGGGCCTGGGCAAGGCCGCGATGGCCAAGGGCTACAAGCGCACGATGGTGATCGCCGAGGACTACGCCTTCCCCTACTCGCAGGTGCAGGGCTTCATGGCCGAGTACTGCAAGGCCGGCGGCAAGGTCCCGGAGAAGGCCTGGGTGCCGCTGGGCGGCAAGGACTACTCGTCGGTGATCGCGAAGATCCCGAAGGATGTCGACGCGCTGCTGGTCGTGCTCGGCGGCGCCGACGCGGTGAACTTCCTCACCCAGTACGAGAACTCGGGCGGCGACAAGCCGATACTGGGCGGCTCCATCACCGTGAGCCAGGACGTGCTGAACTACAAGGGCAAGCGCCGCGAGTCGCTGGTGGGCACGCTGTCGGCCGGGCCGCTGGCCGACGCCTACGACGGCGCGGACTGGAAGGCCTTCGTTGCCGACTATCAGAAGAACTATCCCGTCTCGGCCGGCGGCTTCCCGAGCCCCAGCCTGTTCGCCTTCGTCTACTACGTCAACATGAAGGCGGCGCTCGACGGGCTGGACTCGGTGAAGGGCGACCTCTCCGGCAACCAGGCCAAGTACCGCGAGGCGCTGTCGAAGATGACGCTGAAGACGCCCAACGGCGACGTCAAGCTCGACGCCAACCGCCAGGCGATCGGCACCACCTTCGTCACCGAGGTGGTGAAGGACGCGCAGGGCAACCTCTTCAACAAGGTGCACAGCAAGGTCGACAACGTCAACCAGCTGCTGGGCATGAGCCCGGACGAGTTCAAGATCGGCTCGCGGGACGTGCCGAGCTGCCCCTGAGCGAAGGGCACCGGTGGCCTCCGTCGCGTCCATCACCCGGATACCGGCACAGCGGCCGGCGCCAGGCCGGGGCGCGCCGGCGCCGCTCGCCTCCAGCGACGCGCTGGTGCTGCGCGGCGTGACGCGCACCTTCGGCGCGCTGCGGGCGGTGGACGACATCTCGCTCTCGGTGGCCGCGGGGCAGAAGTACGCGGTGCTGGGCTCGAACGGCGCCGGCAAGACCACGCTCTTCAACGCCATCACCGGCGACTTCCCGCCCACCGCCGGGCGGATCCATTTCTTCGGCGAGGACATCACCGGGCTGCCGCCGCACGAGCGCATCCGCAAGGGCCTGCGGCGCACCTACCAGTCCTCGCTGCTGTTTCGCGAGCTGACCGTGCGCGACAACCTCTTCCTCGCCGTGCGCGGCGTCGCCAACGGCCGCTTCAGCTGCTGGCGGCCGGGGGCCGGCGATGCGTCCATGGTCGCGACGCAGGACCTGCTGGAGCGCGCGCGCCTGGCCCATATCGCGGAAGAACGCGTCGCCAACCTGGCGCACGGCCAGCAGCGCCAGCTGGAGATCGGCATGGCGCTGGCCGGTGCGCCGCGCCTGATCCTGTTCGACGAGCCGGCGGCCGGCCTGTCGCCGGCCGAACGCCGCGAGCTGGTGGCGCTGCTGCGCTCGCTGCCGGCGCACATGAGCTTCGTGCTGATCGAGCACGACCTCGACATCGCCCTGCGCGTGGTCGACCGCGTCACCGTGATGCACAACGGGCGCGAGCTTCGCACGGGCAGTCCCGCCGAGATCGAGAACGACGCGCAAGTGCAGGCGATCTACATGGGGAGCCGGCACTGATGGCCTGGTTCCGCCGCACCGATCGCGACTCCCCGGACAGCAGCGCCGCGCCGGCGCTGGTGATCGAGGCGCTCGACGTGTTCTACGGCCGCGCGCACGCGCTGCAGGGAGTGAGCCTCAGCCTGGAGCGCGGCGTGCTCGGCATCGTCGGGCGCAACGGCATGGGCAAGACCACGCTGTGCAACGCCATCACCGGCCTGGTGCCGGCCCGCGGCAGCATCCGGCTCGCGGGCGAGGAGATCCTCGGCCTGGCGCCGCACGAGATCACGCGGCGCGGCATCGCCTACGTGCCGCAGGGCCGCCGCGTGTGGCCCTCGCTCTCGGTCGACGAGACGCTGCGCCTGGTCGCCGGCCACAAGCGCGATCTCGACCGCATCTACGCGATGTTCCCCCGCCTGGCGGAGCGCCGCGGCCACGGCGGCGCGCAGCTGTCGGGCGGCGAGCAGCAGATGCTGGCGATCGGCCGCGCGCTGCTGCTGAGCCCGAAGCTGCTGGTGATGGACGAGCCCACCGAGGGCCTGGCGCCGATCATCGTCGAGCAGGTGGCGCAGTCGCTGCGCACGCTCGCGGCCGAGGGCCGGATCGCGGTGCTGCTGATCGAGCAGAACCTGGGCGTCGCGATCTCGGTGGCCGATCGCATCGGGGTGATGGTCAACGGGCGAATCACGCAGGAGATGCCGGCGGCGCAACTGGCCGGCGACCGCGAGCTGCAGGAGCGACTGCTGGGGGTGCGCTCGAACGGGCATGACGAGGAGATGGCCAAGCCCGCCGCGGCCGGCGAGGCGGGGGGGGCGGCGCCCATGCAGGTCTTCACCGTGCGGCGCGCGCATGGCGAGGGCGCGCCTACGCTCGACGACCTGGCGCCGGGTACGGTGCGTGGGTTGACGCGCTGGAATGCGGGCGCCGCGGCGGCGCCGGTGGTGGATATCGTGCGCGCGGGGTCGACGGCCTTGCCCTCACCCCAGCCCGCTCCCGCGAGCGGGAGAGGGAGTGCGGGCGCGGAGCTTGCGGGCGAAGACCGCCATGCCGGACGGCTCTTCGACTTTCCGGTGGCTGCGGGCAGCACCCGTGCTGCCTATGTGGCGGGCACCTTCGACACCAAGGGACGCGAGCTGTTCTTCCTGCGCCAGTGCCTGGAGCGGCTGGGCCTGCGCGTGGTCACGGTGGACCTCTCGACCTCCGGCCGCACCTCGCCGGCCAGCGTGCATCCGCGCGAGGTGGCGCGCCACCATCCGCAGGGCGAAACAGCGGTCTTCAGCGGCGACCGCGGCAGCGCGACCGCCGCCATGGCGCAGGCCTTCGAGGCCTTCGTGCGCACGCGGCGCGACCTGGGCGGCATCATCGCCGCCGGCGGCTCGGGCAACACCTCGATGGCCACGCAGGGCATGCGCGCGCTGCCCATCGGCGTGCCCAAGATGATGGTCTCGACCATGGCCAGCGGCGACACGCGGCCCTACGTGGGACCGAGCGACATCTGCATGATGTATTCGGTGACCGACGTGCAGGGCATCCATCGCATCAGCGAGCGCGTGCTGGCCAATGCGGCGCATGCGCTGGCGGGGATGATTGCGCATCCGCCGCTCGTGTCGGCCGAGAGCAAGCCGGCGCTCGGCCTCACCATGTTCGGCGTGACCACGCCCTGCGTGCAGATGGTCGCCAAGCGGCTGGAGGAGGCCTGGGACTGCCTGGTCTTCCATGCCACGGGCGTGGGCGGCCAGTCGATGGAGAAGCTGGCCGACTCGGGCCTGCTCGCCGGCGTGATCGACGTCACGACCACCGAGATCGCCGACGAGATCGCGGGCGGCGTGCTCTCCGCCGGCCCCATGCGCCTGGACGTGTTCGCACGCCACGCCCTGCCCTACGTGGGCTCCTGCGGCGCGCTGGACATGGTGAACTTCGGCGCCTGGGACAGCGTGCCCGAGCGCTTCCGCGCGCGCAAGCTCTACCGCCACAACCCGACGGTGACGCTGATGCGCACCACGCCTGCGGAGTGCGAGGCGATCGGCCGCTTCATCGCCGCCAAGCTCAACGCCATGCGCGGGCCGATGCGTTTCCTGATTCCCGAGGGCGGCGTGTCGGCGATCGACCGCCCCGGCCAGCCCTTCCACGACCCCGAGGCCGACCGCGCGCTGTTCGCCGCCATCGAGCAGTCCTTCCGGCCCGGCGCGGATCGCAAGCTGCAGCGCCTGCCCCTGCACATCAACGACGAGGCCTTCGCCGACGCGCTGGTCGGCGCCTGGCACGAGCTCTCGACGACCACCCCGCGCGCACGACGCGCCTGACGCCCATGCCCCGCATCGCCCGCACCACTTTGCTCGAACGCTTCCGCGCCAAGATCGCCGCCGGCCGGCCGATCGTCGGCGGCGGCGCCGGCACAGGCCTGTCGGCCAAATGCGAGGAGGCCGGCGGTATCGACCTGATCGTGATCTACAACTCCGGCCGCTACCGCATGGCCGGCCGCGGCTCGCTCGCCGGCCTCCTGGCCTACGGCAATGCCAACGAGATCGTCTGCGAGATGGCGCACGAGGTGCTGCCGGTGGTGAAGCACACGCCGGTGCTGGCGGGCGTCAACGGCACTGATCCCTTCATGATCCCGGAGGAGTTTCTGCGGCGGCTGGTATCACTCGGCTTCTCCGGCGTGCAGAACTTTCCGACCGTGGGGCTGATCGACGGCACCTTCCGCGCCAACCTGGAGGAGACCGGCATGGGCTACGGGCTGGAGGTCGAACTGATCGCGCGTGCCCATGCAATGAACCTGCTGACCACGCCCTATGTGTTCAGCGAAGCCGACGCGCGCGCCATGGCCGCGGCCGGGGCGGACATCATCGTGTGCCACATGGGCCTCACCACCGGCGGGGCCATCGGCGCGGAGACGGCGCTCACGCTGGACGACTGCGTGGCGCGCATCGACGCCTGGGCGGCAGCGGCGCATGCGGTGAACCCGGAGGCCATCGTGCTGTGCCACGGCGGACCCATCGCCACGCCCGATGACGCGCGGCATGTGCTGTCGCGCTGCCCCGCCTGCCACGGCTTCTACGGCGCCAGCTCGATGGAGCGGCTGCCTACCGAGATTGCGCTGACCGAGACCACGCGGCGCTTCGTTCAGATCACGCGATAACTGGAGACGACGCTATGTCAGGTTCTCAATTCGGCAGCTTCATCCTCGGCCTGATCGTCGTCGCGATCGTGGTCGCGCTCGCCGTCTGGCTGCTCCACTGGCTCTACCTGCGCAGCTCGAAGGAGCGCGCCTTCGTGCGCACCGGCCTGGGCGGGCAGAAGGTGGTGCTCGACGGCGGCGCCTTCGTGCTGCCCATCGTGCACGACGTGATCCCGGTCAACATGAACACGCTGCGGCTCGAGGTGAGCCGCGGCCGCGACAAGGCGCTCATCACCAAGGACCGCATGCGGGTGGACGTGATCGCCGAGTTCTACGTGCGCGTGGCCGCCCATCCCGATGCCGTGGCCGCAGCCGCGCAGACCCTGGGCCTGCGCACCATGGAGCCCGAGCAGCTCAAGGAGCTGGTCGAGGGCAAGTTCGTCGACGCCCTGCGCACCGCCGCCGCCGAGATGACCATGGAGGAGCTGCACGAGAAGCGCGGCGCCTACGTGAAGCGGGTGCGCGAATCGGTGGCCGAGGACCTGACCAAGAACGGCCTGGAGCTGGAGGCCGCCTCGCTCACGCAACTGGACCAGACCGGCATGGAGTTCTTCAACCCCAGCAACGCCTTCGACGCCGAGGGCCTGACGCGCCTGACCGAGCAGATCGAGCACCGCAAGAAGCAGCGCAACGACGTGGAGCAGGACACGCTCATCGCCATCCGCAACAAGAACCTGGAGGCCGAGAAGCTCTCGCTGGAGATCGATCGCGAGGGCGAGCATGCCCGCCTCTCGCAGCAGCGCGAGGTGGAGATCGCGCGCGCCCGCCAGCGCGCCGAGCTGGCGACCGAGCGTGCCCAGCGCGAGCAGGACGCCGAAGGCGCGCAGATCGCGGCCAAGCAGAGCATCGACGCCGCCCGCATCCGGGCCGAGCAGACCATCGAGGAGGAGCGCATCGCCAAGGAGCGCGCGATCCAGGGTGCCGAGATCGAGCGCCGGCTGTCGCTGGAGCTGGCCGAGCAGCAGCGAGCGATCGCGGTGGCGCGCGAGAGCAAGGCGCAGAGCGAGGCCCAGGCCGAGGCCGAGTCCGCGCGCGCGCTGGCCGTCTCGGCGGAGGAGAAGGTGTTCACCGCGCGCGAGGTGGAGATGGCCGAGCGCAAGAAGGCCATCGAGCTGATCTCCGCGGCCCAGGCCGCCGAGCGCGACGCCCTGCGGCTGACTTCTGCGGCGCAGGCCGAGAAGGAGGCCAGCGCCGACCGCGGCGCCGCGCTGCGCGCCCAGGCCGAGGCGGATGCCGACGCCGACAAGATCAAGTCGATGGCGATGCGCGTGCGCGCCGAGATCGAGGCCGAAGCGCAGCGCATGATGAACGAGGCGCACAACATGCTGTCGCCCGAGGCCCGCATGTCGGCGCTGCGCATGAAGCTGGTGGAGAAGGCCGAGGCCATCATCCGCGAGTCGGTGCGGCCGATGGAGCGCATCGAGGGCATCAAGATCCTGCACGTGGAGGGGCTGGGCGGCGGCGGTCACGGTGGCGTGTCCAACGGCGAGTCGAACGGCGGCTTTGCGGACGGCCTGGTGAACTCGGCGCTGCGCTTCCGCGCGCAGGCGCCGCTGGTGGACCAGCTGCTGCGCGAGATCGGCATCGAGGGCGGCGACATCCAGCGCCTGGTGGGCGAGCCCGCGGGGACACAGGCGGCACTGCCTTCGGGCGGCCCAAAGAAGAAGGAATGACGGATGGTGCAGGTTTATGTCTCCAGCGTCATCGATGCCAGCGCCGACACCGTGTGGTCGCGCATCCGCGACTTCAACGGCATGCCGCAATGGCACCCGTCGATCGCGGACAGCCGCATCGAGAACGGGCAGCCGGCGGACCGCGTGGGCTGCATCCGCCAGTTCCACACGAAGGACGGCGGCACCATCCGCGAGCGGCTGCTGGCGCTGTCGGACTACGAATACAGCTGCAGCTACGAGATCCTGGAGAGCCCGATGGGGGTGGCGAACTACATCGCCACGCTCAAGCTCACGCCGGTGACGGACGGGGCGCGCTGCTTCGCGGAGTGGAGCGCGGAGTTCGAGTGCGAGGAGGGGCGCGAGCGCGAGCTAGCCGAGACGATCGGCCAGGGGGTTTTCCAGGGCGGTTTCGATGCGCTGAAGCGCCATTTCGGCCACCGCTGATGCTGCAGCGCGTCGTCCGCTCGACCATCATCGACGCGCCGATCGAGCGCGTCTGGGCGGTGCTGCGCGACTTCAACAGCCACGACCAGTGGCACGAGGTGGTGGAGGCCAGCCGCATCGAGGGCGGCGAACGCAGCGACCAGGTGGGCTGCGTGCGCAGCTTCACGCTGCGGGACGGCAACCGCATCCGCGAGCAGTTGCTGACGCTGTCGGACCGCGAGCACAGGAGCACCTACTGCATCGTCGAGGCGACGGTGCCGCTGCAGCGCTACGTGGCCACCGTCACGCTGAAGCCGGTGACCGACGGCAACCGCACCTTCTGGCATTGGGAATCGAGCTTTGCCACGCCGCCCGGCCGGGAGCGCGAGCTGCGCGACATGGTGGCGCAGGGGGTGTACGAGGCGGGCTTCGAGAACCTGCGACGCTACCTGCGCCAGGGCAGCGACCTGCGCGCGAGCGGCACGGCCGAGGCGATGCCCGCCGCCCTGCCCCTGCCCACGCGCCGCGTGGTGGTCGAGCGCCATGGTGGGCCCGAGATGCTGCGAGCGCAGGAGGGCGAGGCCCCGGCGCCGCGCGCGGGGGAGGTGCGCATCCGGCAGCGCGCCATCGGCGTCAACTTCATCGACATCTACCTGCGGCGCGGCTGGATTCCCTCGGCCCTGCCGCTGGTGCCGGGCATGGAGGCCGCGGGCAGCGTGCTCGATGTCGGGCCGGAGGTGGGCGGGCTGCTGCCGGGCGATCGTGTGGCGTACCTGGGCCCGCTGCCCGGCGCCTACTGCGGCGTGCGCTGCGTACCGGCCGAATGGGTGGTGCGGCTGCCCGCGGCCATCGAGGATGAGGTGGCCGCGCTGCTGCTCAAGGGCATCACCGCCGATTACCTGTTGCGCGACCTGGGCCGCGTGCAGCGCGGCACGCGGCTGCTGGTGCATGCGGCGGCCGGCGGCGTGGGCCTGCTGGTGTGCGCCTGGGCGCGCCGGCTGGGCGCGACGGTGCTGGGCACGGTGTCCAGCGAGGAGAAGGCCCGCGTCGCGCGCGAGCATGGCTGCGAGCATGTGATCGTGACGCGCGACTACCGCTTCGCCGATGCCGTGCAGCGCGCCTGCGGCGGCGCCGATGTGCTGATCGACGGGCTCGGCGATGCGGCCCGCGACGAGAACCTGGCGGCCCTGGCCCGCCGCGGCCACTGGATCAGCCTGGGCCAGGCCAGCGGCCCGCTGGCGCCGCTGCCACCCGATGCGCTGGTCGCCAAGTCGCTGAGCTTCTCGCGGCCGGTGGTGTTCGACTACGTGGCGACCCAGTCGCAGCTGGCCGAGCGGGCGCAGCGGGTGTGGGATGCACTGGCCGACGGCAGCATCAGGCTGCCGCCGATCGAACGCCATTCGCTCGAAGCCGCGGCGCAGGCGCACGCGCGGCTCGAATCGCGCGCCACCCTCGGCGCGCTGGTGCTGCTGCCCTGAACAACCCGGAAGGAGCCATTCCATGATCGTCGGCATGAACCACTTCACCGTGACCGCGGAGGACGAGAAGAAGACGCTGGACTTCTACACCGGCCTGCTCGGGCTGCGGGTCGGCCCCCGGCCCGACCTCGGCTTCGCCGGCGCCTGGCTCTACGGCGAGGGATCGCAGGCGCTGGTGCACCTCTACTTCGGCCGCCCCGTGCCGGCGCAGCGCACGGGCGTGATCGACCACATGGCCTTCACGGCGCGCGACCTGCGGGCGGTGAGGGCGCGCTTCGACGAGAGCGGCACGAAGTACGAGCTGCGGCAGCAGGCCGGCGCGGGGACCTGGCAGCTGTTCTGCCATGACCCGAATGGGGCGAAGGTGGAGCTGGACTTCGATGCGAGCGAGCAGCCTTAGCGGCAGCACTGGCGCCTGGTTTCAGGCAATCATCAGCTCGAGATCCGCCGCCAACTCGGCCGGCGTCGGCATCTGCTGCAGCTTCTCGCGCGAAAGCCCCAGGGCATCGACCACCTCACCAGGCCAGCCCGGGCCTTCCGGGTCTTCCTGGCGGTCCACCGCCACCCGCCACACCGCCAGGTGCACGATGCCGGACAAGGGATCGAAGGGCTGCACGCTCAGGGGCCGCGCGAAGCCGCCCAGCGCGGTGACGAACTCGTCGGAGAAATTCCAGCGCGAAGCCAGCCGGGCGCTGACGTCGCCGAAGTGATAGCCGAGGGCCTGCTCTTCCGCGCCCAGCCGCTTCACGGTGTCGATCGGGCAGGAGGCATTGAGCGGCCCCATCTCCTCGGGCATGACGATGCACATGATCAGGTGGCCGATCGCATGCATGCTGCCCACGGTGAAGGCGAGGTTCGGATCGACGGCGCGGGACTCGGCGGCCAGGTGCCGGGCGGCGGAGGCGACGCGCAGGCTGTGGCGCCAGAAGCCCGGCAGGTCCACGTGCGGGACCTTCTTGAAGGTCCCCGTGAGGTTGGAGCTGATCACCAGGGTCCGGATCGCCGACAGGCCGAGCATCCGGATCGCCTCCTCCATCGTGGAGATCTTCCGGCGCACGCCGTAGAACGGCGAATTGGCCAGGCGCAGCATCTTGGCCGTCAGCACTTGGTCGACGTCGATCTTGCGGGCCACTTGCGACAGCGTCGCGTTGTCGTTGCTCAGGACCTCGATCAGGTCACGAACCACCTTCGGGACCGAGGGCAGCGAATGGTTCTCGGCAAACAGCTCGTCCAGGCTTGCTGCGGTCATGCTCGGTGCTGGGATTAATTCTTTCGGGGGCCTCCATTCTCCTACACCGCAGGGGCGCCCCGCCGCGGCCCCCCTCAAGGCGCCACGTAATCCGACATCACCTTCCACTTCCCATCCACGATCTGCGACAGCCGCGACAAATCGTTGCCCAGCCGCTTGGTGGCGGTATAGGTGCTCTTCGGCGCGCCGAACATGTCGGGCTCGAAGGTCATCGTGTCCATCGACTTGACGAAGCTGTCGGTCGTGAGGTTGGGCCCGGCCTTCTGCGCGGCCTTGATGAAGGCGTCGATGATGGTGTAGCCGTAGACCGAGAACACCGTCGGGTCCTCGTTGAACTTGGTCTTGTACTTGTTGGCCCAGAACCGCATCGGCTGAGAGGCCTCGTCCAGGTACGGATGCTGCGCCGTGTGGGTGGCGTAGATGCCGTCCATGGCCTTGCCGCCCAGCTTGTGGATGAGGTCGGTGTAGGCCGCGCTGGAGCCGAGGAAGGTCGGGTTGAAGCCGGTCTTGCGCGCCTCGCCCACGGTGCCGATGGTCTCGCGGATGATGGTGCCCAGCACCACCAGGTCGCAGTTGGCGGCCTTCATCTTCGCGACCTGTGAGGAGAAGTCGGTGGCGCCGCGCTTGTACGAGGTCTTCTCGACCACCTCCATGCCCAGGGTCTTGAGCCCGGCCTCGGCGCCGCGCTCCACCTCGAGGCCGAACTCGTCGTCCTGGTAGATGGTGCACACCTTCTTGGCACCCTTGTCCTTGACCAGCTTGGGCAAGGTCAGCCGCATCTGGTCGAAGTAGGTGGCGGCAAAGGAGTACTTGAGCCTGTGGTGCGGCTCGTACATCTCGCGCGCCGCAGTGATGGGCAGGAAATTGACCACGTTCTTCTCGAACTGCACCGGCATGGCCGCCATGTTCTGGGCAGTGCCGAGGTGGCCGGCCATGATGAAGATCTTGTCCTGGTTGACCAGCTTCTGCGCCGCCAGCACCGCCTTCTTCGGGTCGTAGCCCGAATCCTCCACGAAGAGCTTGAGCTTGCGGCCGTTGACGTTGCCCTGCTCGTTGAGCTCGTCCACCCGCAGCTGCATGCCGTTGCGCGACTGCTTGCCATAGCCGGCCAGCGGGCCGGATAAATCCTGGATGGTGCCGATGCGGATCTCGTCCTTGGTAACGCCTTGCGACTGCGCGCCGGCCACGCCGGAACTCAGTGCAAGACCGGCCATCGCGGCCAGCGGGATCAGAGCCTGGATCTTCATAGCGTGGTCTCCTCGGTTGCAAAAAACTAGGCGTACATGGCGTCGATGCGTTCGGAGTACTTCGTCTGCACGAGCTTGCGCTTGAGCTTCATGGTGGGGGTGAGCTCCTCGTCCTCGGCGCTCAGCTGGGTCTCGAGCAGGAAGAACTTCTTGATCTGCTCGACGCGGGCGAACTTCGCGTTGACGCGGTCGATCTCGCCCTGGATCAGGCCCTGCACTTCCTGTGCGCGCGTGAGGCTCTGGTAGTTGCTGAAGGGCACGTCGTGGTCCTGCGCGAATTTCTCGACGTTCTCCTGGTCGATCATGACGATCACCGTCAGGTAGGGCCTGGCATCGCCGATCACCACGGCGTCGGTGATGTAGGGGCTGAACTTGAGCTCGTTCTCCAGCTCGCTGGGCGTGATGTTCTTGCCGCCTGCCGTGATGATGATGTCCTTCATCCGGTCGGTAATGCGGAAATACCCGTCCTCGTCCATGCTGCCGACGTCGCCGGTGTGCAGCCAGCCCTCGGCATCGATCGCCTCGGCGGTCTTCTCCGGCAGGTTGAGGTAGCCCATGAAGACGTTGGCGCCGCGCACCAGGATCTCGCCGGTGGCCGCATCGATGCGCACCTCGTTGTAGCCCGCGGCCGGGCCGATGGAGCCGGGCTTGATGCGCCCGGCCGGCACGCCGGTGGCGGCGCCGCAGGTCTCGGTCATGCCCCAGACCTCGAGCATGGGCACGCCCAGCGCCAGATACCACTTGACCAGCTCGGGCGAGATCGGCGCCGCGCCGGTGACCAGGAAGCGCGAGCGGTGGATGCCGATCAGCTTGCGCACGTTGTCCAGCGCCAGCCAGCGCGCCAGCCGGAACTTGAAGCGCAATGCAGCGCCCACCGGCCGGCCCGCCAGCACGCGCTCCGCAATGGCGCTGCCGACGCCGATGCTCCAGCCGTAGGCGGCCTGCTGCAGGCCGCTGGCCTCCTTCAGGGCGATCATCACGCCCGAGTAGAACTTCTCCCAGACGCGCGGCACGGCGGTGAAGACGGTGGGCGCGATCTCGCGCACGTTCTCGGGCACGGTCTCGGGGTTCTCGACGAAGTTGAGGATGGCGCCGGTGTACATCGCGAAGTACTCGCCGCCCAGGCGCTCGGCGATGTGGCACAGGGGCAGGAAGCACATGCGCTCGTCGCGCTCGTCCTGCGCGACCAGCGTGTTGTAGCCACGCACGGTGTGGACCAGGCCACGGTGGCAGTGCATGGCGCCCTTCGGCTTGCCGGTGGTGCCCGAGGTGTAGACCAGGATCGCGAGCTGCTCGGGGCGGCAGGCGGCGATGCGCCGCTCGAGCTCCTGCGGGTGGGCCTGCAGGTGCTCGCGGCCGAGGGCGCGCAGGGCCTCCAGGCTGATGACGCCGGGGTCGTCCAGATCGCGCAGGCCCTCCATGTCGAACACGATCACCTTGCGCAGCAACGGCAGCCGGGCGCGCACCTCCAGCGCCTTGTCGAGCTGCTCGTCGTCCTCGACGAAGAGCACGGTGCTGCGCGAGTCCTCGCAGAGGTAGTGCACCTGGGAGGCGGCATCGGTCGGGTAGATGCCGTTGGCCACGCCGCCGCAGCTGAGCACGGCGAGGTCGGCCAGCACCCATTCGACCACCGTGTTGGCGAGGATGGAGGCGCACTCGCCGGGCGCGAAGCCGAGCGCCATCAGGCCGCCGGCGATCTCGCGCACCGCCTCGGCGGTCTGGCGCCAGCTCCAGCTGCGCCAGATGCCGAATTCCTTCTGCCGCATCCAGACGCCGTCACCGCGCGCGGCGACGGCGTTCCAGAAGACGGCGGGGATGGTGTCGCCGGGCACGACGATGTCGTTGCACGGCTGGATGTGGGCGGTGTCCCAGAGTCCCTGCATGGCCTTCACCTCCAGGTCTTCTTTTTCTTCCAGCGCCGCTCGCCGCGCACGCCCTCGTCCTTGAGGCCGAGGTAGAACTCCTTGATGTCCTCCTTCTCGCGCAGGCGCTCGCAGGTGTCTTCCATCACGATGCGGCCGTTCTCCAGGACGTAGCCGTAGTCGGCCGCGTTGAGGGCCATGTTGGCGTTCTGCTCGACCAGCAGGATGGTGGTGCCGCGCTCGCGGTTGATGCGCACGACGATCTCGAAGATCTCGCGCGTGAGCTTGGGCGAGAGGCCGAGGCTGGGCTCGTCGAGCAGGATCAGCTTGGGCGCGGCCATGATGGCGCGCGAAATGGCGAGCATCTGCTGCTGGCCGCCGGAGAGCAGGCCGGCGTGCTGCGTGGCGCGCTCGCGCAGGATGGGGAAGTAGCTGTAGACGGTTTCGATGTCGCGCGCCACGCCGTCGCGGTCGCTGCGGGTGTAGGCGCCCATCAGCAGGTTGTCCCGCACCGACAACAGCGGGAACACCTCGCGGCCCTCGGGCACGTGGCAAAGGCCCTGCTGGACGATGTGGGCCGGGTCCTGGGCCGTGATGTTGCGCCCCTCGAATTCGATGCTGCCCTTGCGCGGATCGATGATGCCGGAGATGGTCTTGAGGATGGTGGTCTTGCCGGCGCCGTTGGAGCCGAGCACGGTGGCGATCTCGCCCTGGCGCACCTTGAGGCTGACGCCGCGGATGGCCTTGATGGGGCCGTAGGCGCTTTCGACATTGAGCAACTGGAGGACGGTGTTGTCGTCGCTCATGACGCCCCCCGCCTCAAACTGCTCAAGTCATCCACCGTCCCCAGATACGCCTCGACCACGCGCACATCCGACTGCACCTCACGAGGAGACCCCGAAGCCAGCGCCTCCCCCATGTTCATCGCCAGCACCCGGTCCGACACC
Organism: Variovorax sp. WS11; assembly: GCF_010499245.1. Lineage (GTDB taxonomy): Bacteria > Pseudomonadota > Gammaproteobacteria > Burkholderiales > Burkholderiaceae_C > Variovorax. The sequence continues at coordinate 3,331,170 of NZ_JAAGOW010000001.1, read as the reverse complement.
TTGGACACCAACGACATGTCGTGCTCCACCATCAGCACCGAGATGCCGAGCTCCTGCTGGATGTCCTGGATCCAGAAGGCCATGTCGGCCGTCTCCTCGACGTTGAGGCCGGACGAAGGCTCGTCGAGCAGCAGCAGCTTCGGCTCGGTGCATAGCGCCCGCGCCAGCTCCACCACCTTGCGCACGCCGTAGGGCAGGCCCGCCACCATCGCGTCGCGGTGGTGCTGCAGGTCCAGCAATTCGATCACCCGTTCGGCCTTCTCGCGCGCCTCGATCTCGGCGCGCCGCGTGCCGGGGGTGAAGAAGACCTCGCTCCAGAAACCGGTGCGGCGGTGCGTGTGGCGGCCGATCAGCAGGTTGTGCAGCACCGTGGCATGCTCGAAGAGCTCGATGTTCTGGAAGGTCCGCGCGATGCCCAGCGCGGCGATCTCGTGCGGCGCATGCTCGGTCAGCACGATCGGCGCGCCACCCTCGCCATGCCACAGGATCTCGCCCGTGGTCGGCGTGTAGATGCGGCTGATCAGGTTGAAGACCGTCGTCTTGCCGGCGCCGTTGGGCCCGATCAGCGTGAACACCTCGCCGCGCCGCACTTCGAAGCTCACCTTGTTGACCGCGAGCACGCCGCCGAAGCGCACGCTCAGGTCCTTGGCTGAGAGGAGCACATCGGAGCTCATCTCAAGCGATCCGACTTGGTGAAGGCCTTCTGCCGCTTGAACAGCCCCTTGCGGTAGAACGGAAAGAGCTGCAGGTAGGTGCGCACCTTGAGCCAGCGCCCGTACAGCCCCAGCGGCTCGAAGAGCACGAAGCCGATCAGCACCAGCCCGTAGACCAGCCCCTGCAGCCCCGGCGCCTGGCCGATCACCGGCGGCAGCCAGTCCTTGCCCAGCGAGATGAGCTGAGGCATCGCGATCAGGAAGATCGCGCCCAGGAAGGCGCCGTGCACCGAGCCCAGCCCGCCGATCACCACCATCAGCAGCAAGTCGATGGACTGCAGGATGTTGAACTGGTCCGGCGAGATGAAGCTGAGCTTGTGCGCATAGAGCGCCCCGCCCAGCCCCGCCAGCGCGGCCGAGATGGCGAAGGACATGGTCTTGTAGCGCGCGAGGTGGATGCCCATGCTTTGCGCCGAGATCTCCGAGTCGCGAATCGCAACGAAGGCGCGGCCGGTGGGCGAGCGCAACAGGTTGAGGATCGCGAAGGTGCACAGCACCGCGACCAGCAGGCACACGATGTAGAAGCTCTCGCCCGAGCTGATGTCCAGCCCGAAGAGCTTGGGCGACTTCACGTGCAGCCCGGAGTTGCCGCCGGTCACGCGCTCCCAGCGCGCGAAGACCTCCTCCACGATGAAGCCGAAGGCCAGGGTCGCGATGCCCAGGTAGATGCCCTTCACCCGCAGCGCCGGCAGCCCCACCACCACGCCGACCGCGGCCGACAGCGCCGCTGCCGCCGCCAGCGCGAGGGGAAAGGGCACGCCCGCGTTGGCCAGCACCGCCTGCGTGTAGGCGCCGGTGCCCAGGAAGGCCGCATGCCCGATCGAGAATTGCCCGGTGAAGCCGGCCAGCAGCATCAGCCCCAGGCCGACGATGCCGTAGATCAGCACGAAGGTCAGCTGCGCCAGCCAGTACTCGGGCAGCAGCCAGGGCGCGGCGATCAGCAGCGCGACCAGCAGGCCATACCAGAACACGTGGCCGCCGTGCTTGGCCAGGGCGATGTCCTGCGCGTAGCTGGTCTTGAAGATGTAGCGCATCAGACTTTCTTCCGCAGCTTCTCGCCGAACAGGCCGTTGGGCTTCACCATCAGCATCACCAGCACCACGATGTAGGGCGCCGTGTCCTTGAAGCCGTCGGGCAGGTAGAAGCCCGCGAAAGATTCGACGATGCCGATCACCAGCCCGCCGACGATCGCGCCCGGCAGGCTGCCGAAGCCGCCCACCACCGCCGCCGGGAAGGCCTTGAGCCCGATGAAGCCCATGTTGGCGTGCACGAAGGTGATGGGCGCGAGCAGCATGCCCGCGATGGCTGCCACCGCGGCCGCCAGCCCCCACACCAGCCCATTGAGCCGCTTGACCGGGATGCCCATGTAGTAGGCCGCCAGCTGGTTCTGCGAAGAGGCCTGCATCGCGATGCCCAGCTTGCTGTAGCGGAACATCGCGTAGAGCAGCCCGCACAGGATGGCGGTGGCGACGATGATCACCGCCTGCTCCACGTTGACCACCAGCGCGCCGAGCTTCCAGATCTCGTCCTTGTAGGGCACGGCGAGCGAGTGCGTGTCGGTGCCGATGCCGGGGATCATGGTGATCAGCCCGCGCGCCACGTAGCCGATGCCGATGGTCAGCATCACGATCGAGAACTGCGGCTGGCCCAGGATGGGCCGGATCACCACCAGTTCGAGCAGCACGCCGAAGGCGGCCATTGCCAGGATGGCCAGCAGCGCCGCCAGCCAGAAGGGCAGCCCCACCATCGACATGCCCGCGAAGGCGCAGAAAGCGCCCAGCATCATCAGCTCGCCCTGGGCGAAGCTCACCGTCTCGGTGGCCTTGTAGATCAGCACGAACCCCAGCGCGATCAGGCCGTAGATGCAGCCTTGCGCAATGCCTGAGAGCAGGAGTTGGAGGATTTGAAGCAACGGGGCCTCGGATGGGATTGGCGGTTTATATCGGCCGCCCGCCCCGCGGCGCAGAGGGTTGTCCCGCATGCCGGGGCGGCGCCGGGCCGCGCCTCAGCGATGGACCGCGAGGCGGCGCGAGCCGGCGAGGATGTCGCTGGGGCGCAGGCCGTAGACCTGGCGGATCGAGTGGCTGAAATGGGTGGAGTCGGGGTAGCCGGTGTCGAGCGCGATGTCGGTGAGGCTGGCCGCCTGGTCCACGTGGTAGAGCAGGCTGCGCGCGCGCTTCCAGGCGCGGAAGGCGCGGAAGGTGACGCCGGTTTGCTGCTTGAACAGATGGAGGAAGCGCGAGAAGGACAGGCCGACCGCGGCGGCGCATTCGTCGGCCGGGCTGGGCGCGGCGGGGTCGGCGTTGATGCGATCGATCACCTCGCGGATGCGGGCGTCCAACAGGGGCGGTGGCAGCGCAGCACCAAAGAAGAGTTCGTCGAAATCGGGGAAGCCCGCCGGGCCTGCACGGCTCGCGAGCGCGAGCAGCTGCACATGCCCGTCGCGGACGCGCTGCGCGAAGGCGGGTGCTTCGACCGGCCCGCAGTGGCGCAGGAACGACGGCAAGCGCGCCGGGTCGACCGACTCCGATTCGAGCAGAAGGTTGAGGACCAGCGGGTGCTCGGTCGCCACCTGGTGCGACACGCGGGCCGGCACCACCAGCGACTCGCCGCTCTGCCACGCCCCGCCAGCCACGCGCATGCGCAGCGGTCCGCCGGTGGGGGAGACATAGATCCCGTGGCCGCCCAGGCTGCGGTGCGAAGTGGCGCCCAACAGGCCGGCGTAGAACACGCGCGTGGGGCCGAGCCACATCAGCCGCCCGTCGCTGCCGCGCAGCGCTGTCTTCGATTGCCGGGTTGCCACGATGCGCTTCCTTCTTTGCCGGGCGCGGGGCCGGGCCGGCATCGCGCCGAACCATCGTAGCGACGCGTGCGGGCCTTACGCGTGCGGCAACGCAGGGGGTTTCCCCTAGCCCGCGCGCCCACCCACGCCGCAGCGGAGCCGGGCGGGCCTCGCTTCACTCAGTTGTCACGAAGCCCGCATACCGTCCATCCGCCACATCACGAGGAGAACCTTTTTATGAATCGCCCGAAGAGCCTCTGTTCCGCCCTGCTGGCCCTGGGTCTGCTGCTGACGGCCGCCGCGCCTGCCGCCGCGCACGACGAGGGCGCCCGCCGCCGCGCCGACAACGCACCGCTGGTGATCGGCCACCGCGGCGGCGCCAACGGCTACCTGCCCGAGCACACGCTGGAAGCCTATGCCCTCGGCATCGAGCTGGGTGCCGACTACATCGAGCCCGACCTGGTCGCCACCAAGGACGGCCACCTGATCGCGCGCCACGAGCCCAACCTGATCGACACCACGAACGTCAAGAGCCTGCCGCAGTTCGCCGACCGCCGGAAGACGGTGATGCTCGACGGCGTTGCCACCGAAGGCTTCTTTGCCAGCGACTTCACGCTGGCCGAGATCAAGCAGCTGCGCGCCGTCCAGTCCTTTCCGGAGCGCGACCAGTCCTTCAACGGCAAGTTCCAGATCCCGACGCTGGTCGAGGTGATCGAGCTCGCCAAGCGCAAGTCGCGCGAGGAAGACCGCCGCATCGGCATCTATCCCGAGACCAAGCACCCGACCTACCACCAGAGCATCGGCCTGCCGCTGGAAGACCGGCTGCTGCGCGTGTTGAGCGCAGCCGGCTGGAACCATCGCAACGCGCCGGTCTTCATCCAGTCTTTCGAGACGGCCAACCTGCGCTACCTGCGCACCAAGACCAGCGTGCGCCTGATCCAGCTGGTGGACGCCAACGACGTCAAGCCCGACGGCTCGCTCGACTTCAGCAAGCCCTATGACAAGCCCTACGACTGGGTGGTGTCGAACCGCGACGGCCTGTTCGCGGATCTGCTGACGCCGCGCGGCCTGCAAGAGGTGAAGGGCTATGCGGACGGCATCGGCCCCTGGAAGCCGTACCTGATCCCCAGCGCCTGCAAGTCGGTGCAGAACGGCGCCTGCGTGGACGTGACGGGCGACGGCGTGGTCGACGAGCGCGACCGCGTGCTGCTGCCGCCGACGAAGGTGATCGCCAACGCGCACAAGCTGGGGCTGCTGGTGCACCCCTACACCTTCCGCAGCGAGCAGAAGCGGCTGACGGGCAGCTTCGAGGGCAACGCGGTCAACGAGTACCTCGCGTTCTACGAGGCCGGCGTGGATGGGCTCCCCCCGCGTCACAATAGTTGTCGCCTCGATAGAACCAAGAACCTGGGGGCGGCGATGAAGGACAGTAGTGGCTCGATATGGACAAGCATTCAAGGACAGGGCGGTGGCACGGTTGCTGCCGCCGGAGTGCGCAGCGGTAGAAGTGGTTGCGCGGGAAGTTGGCATTGGAGCGGGAACGCTGGAGCGCTGGCGCGAGGAGGCGCAGTCCAGGCCCGCCCGAGGGCGGGCCTGGACTGCGCGCGCGCGGCTTGAGGCGGTGATCACCACGGCGGCGATGGACGAGGCCGGCAAGAGCGCTTGGTGCCGCGAGCACGGGGTCTACCCCGGAGAGTTGGACAAGTGGCACGCCAGCGCTACGGCAGCGCTGGCCGAACCCGAGGAAGCACGGGCCAGCCCGCAGGCCACGCGACAAGACAGGAAGCGCATCAAGGAGCTCGAACGAGACCTGCTGCGCAAGGACCGGGCCCTGGCCGAGACGGCGGCGCTGCTGGTACTTTCAAAAAAAGTCGCGGCGATCTTCAACAAAGGCGAGGACGAATGATCGGCCTCGAAGATCGCCAGGCGCTGGCCCGAGACATCGACGTTGCCCATGCCGCCGGTGCGCGGCTGCGCACGGCTTGCGCGACCGCAGGTATCGAGTTGCGCACCCTGCAGCGCTGGAAGATCGGTGAGGGCCTCGTGACGGGCGATGGCAGGCCGCAGGCCGTGCGCCCCGTGCCAAGCCATGCCTTGAGCGTTGCCGAGCGTGCGCAGCTGCTTGGCGTGGCCAACGAGCCGCGCTTCGCCGCAGTGCCGCCGGCGCGTATCGTGCCCATGCTGGCCGACGAGGGCATCTACCTGGCCAGCGAGTCCAGCTTCAGCCGCGTGCTGCGTGCGCACGGGCAGAATACCCGCCGTGGCCGCGCCAAGGCGCCCAAGGCCTCGCGCCCGCCCACCACGCACATCGCCACGGCACCACGCGAGGTCTGGTGCTGGGACATGACCTACCTGCCGGCCACCGTGATCGGGCGTTGGTTCCACCTGTACCTGATTCTGGATCTGTACAGCCGCAAGATCGTGGGTTCGGAGGTGCATGACACGGATGACTCCGACCATGCCGCGCATCTGGTGCGTCGCACGGCGCTGGCCGAGAGCATCGCGACACTCGACTCCAAGCCCGTGCTGCATGGCGACAACGGCTCGACGCTCAAGGCCACCACGGTGCTGGCGATGCTCAAATGGTTGGGCGTGAAGCCGTCGTACTCGCGACCCCGCGTGAGCGATGACAACGCCTACGCCGAGGCGCTGTTCCGCACGGCCAAGTACCGTCCGGAATTCCCGTCCAAGGGCTTCGCTGATCTCGAGCAGGCACGCACCTGGGCAGCCGGCTTCGTGCGTTGGTACAACCATGACCATCGCCACAGCGGCATTCGCTACGTCAGCCCGGCCCAACGTCATGCCGGCGACGACCACGCCATCCTGGCCGCTCGCCACGCGCTGTACACCCGCGCTCGTGAGATCAACCCGGCTCGCTGGTCTGGCCGCACTCGCAACTGGTCGCCCATCGGCGCCGTGACGCTCAACCCCGAACGCGACTCGATTGTTCAGACCCATTCGCGAGCATTAGATATACAGCCGCTGGCTGCATAAACCAGGCGACTACTACCTTGACGCGCGCCGGGCTGTTCAGCGACTTCGCGGACACGGCGGTCGCGGCGCGTGCGATGTTTCTGCTCAAGCACGATTCGGACTATGCGCGCTGCCTGGTCAATGCGCGGCGCTGCGAGAGGAACAACGATTGATGATCGGCGCGGGGCGCATCGTCCGGTTGCTGGGCGTCCTGCTGGCGGCCGGGGCGCTGGCGCAACCGGCCTGGGCCGAGGGCGGGCTGCCCGGCTCGCCGCAGGCCATCGGGCAAGTGCCGAGCGACGCGGTCCCGTCGCCGGGCGGTGATGCGACAGCGACGGCCGCCCAGGCGTCGAGCCTCGGCGGTGCCGTCTTCAACCCCTTCGCCAAAGCGGCGGCGATGCCGACCGCGGCACGCCAGCCCGCCGCCGCGAGGCCAACAGCGCCCGAAGGACCCAGCTACACGCTGGGACTTTTCGTCGCGCTGGCCTGCGCTGCGGCAGTCGGATGGCTCACTTGGAGAGCAGTGGGCTGAGTTGCTCGGTCGCCCTCCACCCCGGTCTTGCGTGATCCGAGGCAAAGGTTCAAAGCATCGCGGCCCCGGCGAATGAATCGGCCCCCAACGCGCCGTTCGCTTCCCTCAGTTGTCTGCTACACGCTCGCGCTGTTGGTGGCAATAGACTGTTCCGCCTGGCTTTCATATCAATCATTGCCAGGGACTCATTCGAGAGCCTTTCGCGCATGTTCCAAGCTTGCTTGTTGACCACTGACAAGCTAAGGGCGTCATGTGGCGTCAGCCCCTGATCGAAGACCACATCGGCAAGTTCGTACGGGAGTCGAAGGTCGTGTCTATTCACCACGACCGCGTACATGCCACTTCTCATGGCGGCAGCGATGAGAAGCTTTCTATTGCGATCAAGAGCTTTGATCATGCGTTCGTGGTAGGGATCGGGGAAGTGAGTCTGACGAATATCGAGCTGCTGCAAATACTTGTTGTGTTCAACTGCTTCGGTCAGTGCCGTCAGCACCCCATCGTTGTAGCGTGTGTAATCTTGAATTTTCGTAGGTTCGAACGAAACCCTCAGGAGGGTCTCGCTATCCTTCAGCAGTGCCGCCAACGCGACCAACTTCTCGGGTCCGGTTGGATTTGCACTCAAATTCAGGGACTGCAAGCGACTTTTCTTTTCCCGCAGCTTGGCGAGCAACACCACCGTTGTTTTGACCCGAAGCTCGTTCCCGCTGAGATCTAACTCCCGAAGATCGCCCATCTCAGCCACTGGAAGAATCTCGATGTGCACGCCTTTGTTGTAATCCAAGTTGGCCCCAAGCCCGCAGCAGCTCAGAGACAGCGCCATCAAAGGAGGCTGCTTTTTGGAGAGCGCGTCGACAAGTTTGTTGAAGTTGGATACGCCAATACGACAGCAACTCAGGTCCAGCTCTACGAATGGCTTCTGGCTACAGAGGAACGGCATGTAGTACTGGAACTGGTCCGGCGTCGCGGCCATTTCTATGCTTCATGCATTCGCAGACCAAGCGACTACTCAGCTCTAGCCTTAAGCTTTCGGGGACATCACTCTTGATGTATTCCTTGATCAGCTGGTCGAGCACGGAGGGCATGTCATCCTGTGCTTTCAACTCAGCCTCGAGGTCCTTCTTCCAGTCGACGCGCCCTGTCAATTGAGCAGGGACCACCGTGACAACGTCCAGCTCACGCGCGTGCGTCCATAGATACGATGCGAACTTCATTTGTGTATTACTGCAGAGTTGAATGTAAAAGCGTTCCGCAGTCCCGCGAGAACTTTGATGAGTGGCACAGCCACGCAGATCGTTCCATCCCGCCAAGATCCACCCGTTGCCTGCACCACCAGATCGCGCCGCGGTCTGAGGCCTTCCTACCAAAGCGATGCTCAACCGGACACTGGTCCGCCGCGCCCAGCAGTCGGTCGATCGCTCAACGCGAAGAAGGCCCAAAAGCGGGACGCATCCCCACAAGCGCGCGCCGCAACTCTGCCGCACACATCGACACCGCCGCATTCGCCTCATCGATCAGCCGGCCCATGGTGATGAAGCCGTGGATCTGCCGCTCGAAGCAGACGTAGACCGCACGGTTGCCGACGGCGGTCAGGGCGCGCGCATAGTCCAGCCCTTCGTCGCGCAAGGGGTCGTAGCCGGCCGTCAGCACCAGGGCCGGCGGCAGGCGCGACAGGTCGGGGTGCAGCAGCGGCGAGGCGCGCCAGTCGAGGTCGTGCTGCGGATCGGCGATGTAGTGATCGTGGAAGTAGCGGATGCTGTCGCTGGTCAGCACATAGCCCTGGCCATTGGTGGTGTGCGAAGGGTGCCCGCGGCGCATGTCGGTGGCGGGATAGATCAAGAGCTGGAAGGCGAGGGGCAGGTTGCCGGCATCGCGCGCCGCGATCGCGACCACGGCCGCGAGGTTGCCGCCGGCGCTATCGCCGCCGATCGCGAGGCGGGCGGCGTCGACGCCGAGCGAGTCGGCATGCTCGCGCACCCAGTAGGTCGCGACCAGCGCATCGTCCACCGCGGCGGGGAAGCGGTGCTCCGGCCCCATGCGGTAATCGACCGCCACCAGCGCACAGCCCGAGAGATTGCAGAGCTCGCGGCACAGAGTGTCGTGCGTGTCGAGGTCGCCGATGGTCCAGCCGCCGCCGTGGTAATAGACCAGCACCGGCAACACGGCATCGTTCGCGCTGCCGAGCGGCCGGTAGTAGCGCAAGGGGATCGCGCCATGCGGGCCCGGCGCAGTCAGCTCGCGCACTTCGGCCACCTCGCCCGGCTCGGGCTGCGTGACCGCGCGGCGCTCGCGGTAGAACTTGCGCGCATCGGCCGGCGTCAGCGTGTGGGTGGGCGGCACCTTCCGCTCGATGAGCAGATCGATGAAGGCCTGGGCCTGAGGGTGCAGCATGGCGGGACTCCTTTGGCGGGATTTCAGGCAGCGCGCGGCTTGACGCGCGAGGCGGCTTCCTTGGCGTTGCGGCGCGCGGTCTCGATGTCGCCGGCACGCGCCAGGGCCACGCCCATGCGCCGCTTGACGAAGCTTTCGGGCTTGCCGAACAGGCGCAACTCGCTCCCGGGCACCTGCAGCGCATGGTCGACACCCTCGAAGACGATGCCGCGGGCGTCCGCGCCGCCATAGATCACGGCGCTGGCGCCAGGGCTCTTGAGCGTGGTGTCCACCGGCAGGCCGAGGATGGCGCGGGCGTGCAGCTCGAACTCGTTCTGCCATTGCGTCGTCATGGTCACCATGCCGGTGTCGTGCGGCCGCGGGCTCACTTCGCTGAACCAGACCTGCTCGCCCTTGACGAAGAGCTCGACCCCGAACAGGCCCTGGCCGCCGAGGTCGGCCGTCACGGCCTGGGCGATGCGCTGGGCTTTCTCCAATGCGGCGGGCGACATCGGGTGCGGCTGCCAGCTCTCGACATAGTCGCCGCTGACCTGCACGTGGCCGATGGGTTCGCAGAACTGCGTCTGCACCGTGGCGTCGGCAGCGAGGGCGCGCACGGTCAGCAGCGTGATCTCGTAGTCGAAATCGATGAAGCCCTCGACGATCACGCGGCCGTGGCTCACGCGGCCGCCGGCCATCGCGTAGTCCCAGGCTTTCTGCACGTCGGCCGGGCCATCGATCTTGCTCTGCCCCTTGCCGGAGCTGCTCATCACCGGCTTGACGATGCAGGGGTAGCCGATGCCGCCGTCGATCGCCGCCTGCAGCTCGGCCAGCGAGTCGCAGAACTTGTAGGGGCTGGTGGGCAGGCCCAGCGTCTCGGCCGCGAGGCGGCGGATGCCTTCGCGATCCATGGTGAGCCGGGCGGCGCGCGCGGTCGGGATCACGCGCACCGTGCCGGCCTCCTCCAGCTGCTGCAGCATTTGCGTGGCGATGGCCTCGATCTCGGGCACCACCAGCTGGGGCTTCTCGGCCTCGATCAGCGCCTTGAGCTGCTCGGGGTCGCTCATCGCGATGGTGCGCGCGTGGTGCGCCACCTGGTGGCCGGGGGCGTTGTCGTAGCGGTCGACGGCGATGGTCTCCACGCCCAGGCGCTGCAGCGCGATCAGCACCTCCTTGCCGAGCTCGCCGGAGCCGAGCAGCATCACGCGGGTGGCGGTGGGGGACAGGGGCGTGCCGAGGGTGGTCATGAGAGGTGATCGCGGTGAAAAGGGGAAGCCCGGCACTTTAAATCAACGCGACTGTCACCGGTGGCAACACGTGCGCCGCGCGCGCTGTTCCACAATCGCAGCTTTCAGTTCAAGGAGCATTTCACATGGCTATCCAGACCGTCGGCATCATCGGAGCCGGAACGATGGGCAACGGCATCGCCCAGGCCTGCGCCGTCGCGGGCGTCAACGTCGTCATGGTCGACATCGCGCAGGCCGCGGTCGACAAGGGCTTGGCCACGGTGGCCGGCAGTCTCGACCGGTTGATCAAGAAAGACAAGCTCAGCACCGAGCAGAAGGACGCGGCCCTGGCGCTGATCAAGGGATCGACGAACTACGAGGAGCTGAAGGCCGCTCAGCTGGTGATCGAGGCCGCGACCGAGAACCACGAGCTCAAGCTGAAGATCCTCAAGCAGATCGACGCCGTGCTGGCCCCCGAGGCGATCATCGCCTCCAACACTTCCTCCATCTCGATCACCCAGCTGGCCGCCGCCACCTCGCGGCCGGACCGCTTCATCGGCATGCACTTCTTCAACCCGGTGCCGATGATGGCGCTGGTGGAGATCATCCGCGGCTACCTCACCAGCGACGCCACGCACGACGCGGTGAAGGCGCTGGCCGTGGCGCTGGGCAAGTCGCCGATCACGGTGAAGAACGCGCCGGGCTTCGTGGTCAACCGCATCCTGGTGCCGATGATCAACGAGGCCTTCTTCGTGCTGGCCGAGGGGCTGGCCACGGCCGAGGACATCGATGCGGGCATGAAGCTGGGCTGCAACCAGCCGATCGGCCCACTGGCACTGGCGGACATGATCGGGCTCGATGTGTGCCTGGCGGTGATGGAGGTGTACCTGGAGCAGTTCGGCGATTCCAAGTACCGGCCGTGCCCGCTGCTGAAGGAGATGGTGGCCGCCGGCCAGTTGGGCCGCAAGACCGGGCGCGGGGTGTACACCTACTGAAGGGAGAGCTGCATGACCGCCATCCCCACCACACCCCCGCCCGAAGGCTGCATCGACACCCAGGTGCTCGACCATGTGCTGCTGATCGGCATCAACCGCCCCGCCAAGCGCAACGGCTGGACGCCGAAGATGTTCCGCGAGCTGGCCGAGGCCTACACGCGGCTGGACGACGATGCCGCGTTGCGCGTCGGCGTGCTGCATGCCTTCGGCGATCACTTCACGGCGGGCCTCGATCTGCCCGCGGTGGCCGAATTCATGAAGCGCGGCGAGAAGGCGACCCCCGAGGGCCTGGTGGAGCCGCATGACTTCGGGCTGCCGAACTACCGCCGCCGCACGAAGCCGATGGTGGTGGCGGTCAAGGGCATCTGCTTCACGGTGGGCATCGAGCTGATGTTGGGCGCGGACATCGTGGTGGCGGCGGACAACTGCCGCTTCTCGCAGATGGAGGTGCAGCGCGGCATCATGGCCACCGGCGGCGCCACGCTGCGCATGGCCGAGCGCGCGGGGCTGGGCAATGCGATGCTGCATCTGCTGACGGCGGACGAATTCGACAGCGCCGAGGCCTATCGCCTGAACTTCGTGCAGCGGGTGGTGCCGGCCGGGCAGGAGCTGGATGAAGCCTTGGCGCTGGCGCAGCGCATTGCCGCACAGGCGCCGCTGGCGGTGGTGGCGACGCGGCTCAATGTGATGAAGGCCATCGAGCAGGGGCCCCTGGCGGCGGTGGAGGATTTCATTCCGGTGCAGCAGCGGCTGGCGAACAGCGAGGATGCGGCGGAAGGGGTGCGCTCGTTCGTCGAGAGAAGGCCTGCCCGCTTCAGCGGACGCTGACTCCCTCCCCCTCTGGGGGGGAGGGCTGGGGGGTACCGGGCGGTCAAACGGGGATCAAGATCAAACAATTAACTTGCACACAACTTAATTGAACACTACAATTCACCTCATGCCCTCCAAAGCCACCGCCGACGAGATGCTCCAGCTCGACAACCAGCTCTGCTTCGCGGTTTATTCCGCCTCGCTGGCCATGACCAAGCTGTACAAGCCGCTGCTCGACAAGCTCCACCTCACCTACCCCCAGTATCTTGTGATGCTGGTGTTATGGGAGCGTGACGGCCTGATGGTGTCGGAGCTGGGCGAGCGCCTGTCGCTCGACTCGGGCACGCTGACGCCGCTCCTCAAGCGCCTCGAGGCCAATGGCCTGGTGGCACGCATCCGCGACGTGGCCGACGAGCGCCGCGTGCACGTCAGCCTCACGGCCGCCGGGCGCCGACTCAAGGCGCGCGCGGCTGCCGTGCCGGCCTGCCTGATGGCCGCCAGCCAGTGCTCGATCGAAGAGCTGGTGGCGCTCACGCAGCAGGTCCAGCAACTGCGGGACCGCGTGAAGGCGGCCGCCTAGGTTTTTTCCGTTCCCACCCGCTTCGGCATCGAAGCATCTTTTCCGCAACCACCAACCTGAAGGAATCATCATGGTCAAGCAGCTCGACAAGGTCCTCTACACCGCCCAGTCCCACACCACCGGCGGCCGCGACGGCGGCGCCGGCCAGTCCAGCGACAACGCGCTGGAGGTCAAGCTCAACCCGCCCGGCTCCGGCAAGCCCGGCACCAACCCCGAGCAGCTGTTCGCGGTCGGCTACTCGGCCTGCTTCATCGGCGCGATGAAGGCGGTGTCGCCGAAGATCAACGTCAAGGTGCCGGAAGACGTCGCGGTCGACGCCAGCGTCTCGCTCGGCCCGACGGACGGCGGCAAGGCCTACGGGATCGCGGTCAAGCTGGCGATCACGCTGCCGGGCCTGGACGACGCGCAGAAGAAGCTGCTGGTCGAAACCGCCCACCAGGTCTGCCCGTACTCGAACGCCACCCGCGGCAACATCGAGGTCGAGCTCGCGATCGCCTGATAGCGGCTCAGCTCGCCCGGCCCGGCGCGGCGTCACCCAGGTGACGCCGCGCCGGGCTTTTTTCATGCAACGGACGCAGCTTCGCGCTAAGGTGCTTTTCATGAGCACCACCACCCAGCTGCTGATCCGCAAGGACGATCTTTCTTCCACCCGTGTGCGCACGACCGAAGACGCGGCGCTGGCCGAGGGCCAGGTCCGGCTGCGCATCGACCAGTTCGCGCTCACGTCCAACAACATCACTTACGCCGCCTTCGGCGAGTCGATGAACTACTGGCAGTTCTTCCCGACCGGCGAGGAAGGCTGGGGCTGCATCCCGGTCTGGGGCTTCGCCTCGGTCGTGCAGTCGCTGCATCCAGGCGTGGCGGTGGGCGAGCGGCTCTACGGCTACGTGCCCATGGCCTCCAGCGTGGTGCTGGCGCCCGAGCGGCTCTCGCCCGCGCGCTTCGCCGATGGCACGCCGCACCGGACCGGGCTGCCGCCGGTCTACAACCAGTACTTCCGCTGCACGCGCGACCCGCTCTACACCTCCGACTCCGAAGACCTGCAGGCCCTGCTGCGCCCGCTCTTCATCACCTCCTGGCTGATCGACGACTTCTTCGACGACAACAACTTCTTCGGCGCGCGGCCGGGCATCGCCCTGCTCTCCAGCGCCTCGAGCAAGACGGCCTACGGCACCGCCTTCCAGATGCACCAGCGACCCGGCATCGAGGTGGTCGGCCTGACCTCGGCGGCCAACAAGGCCTTCTGCCAGAGCCTGGGCTGCTACCACCGCGTGCTGGTCTACGAGGAGCTCGACCAGGTCGCGACCGATATGCCCTGCGTGTACGTGGATTTCGCCGGCAACGGCGAACTGCGGCGCGCGATCCACACGCGCTTTTCGCAGCTGCGCCACGACTGCGTGATCGGCGGCACGCACGTGGAGCAGCTCGCGCCCGCCGGCACCGCCAAGGAACTGCCGGGGCCGCGCGCCGCTTTCTTCTTCGCGCCGGCCCAGATCAAGAAGCGCACCGAGGAATGGGGCGCCGAGGGCTTCGGCCAGCGCATGGTGCAGGCCTGGCAAAGCTTCCTCGCGAAGGTGGCGCGGCCCGCGACGCCCTGGCTGACGGCCGAGCACCACGATGGCGCCGAGGCGGTGCAGGCCGCCTATGCGCAGGTGCTGTCGGGCCGGGGCGATCCGCGCATCGGACATATCTTGTCGCTGTCCAGGTAGCGACAATGGGCGGATGACTTCTGCAGAGAAAGCCGCCGGCGCCCATCCCTACGAATCGCTCACGCCCGACGTGGTACTGGACGCGCTTGCCGGGTTCGGCCTGTACGGCGACGGCCGGCTGATGGCGCTGAACTCCTACGAGAACCGCGTCTATCAGGCCCACCTGGAGGACGGCCGCGCGGTGGTGCTCAAGTTCTACCGGCCGGGCCGCTGGAGCGATACGCAGATCGCCGAGGAGCACCGCTTCTCCACCGAGCTGGCCGCAGCCGAGGTGCCGGCGGTCGCGCCGCTCGCGCTGGAGGGCGCGACGCTGCACCACCACGGCGGCTTTGCCTTCAGCGTGAGCCCCTACCGCGGCGGACGCCAGTCGGAGCTGGACGACTTCGAGGTGCTCGAATGGGTGGGCCGCTTCCTGGCGCGCATCCACACGGTGGGCGCGGCGCGGCCCTTCGTCGAACGGCCGGCGCTCGACCTGCAGAGCTTCGGCCTGGCCTCGCGCGACTGGCTGCTCGAACACGAGATGATCCCGCTGGACGTGCAGCGCGACTGGGAAAAGGCCTGCAGCGAGGCCTTCGAGATGATCGCTCTCACGGCGCTGGGCGCAGACACTTACACCGAGTTGCAGAAGCTGCGGCTGCACGGCGACGTGCATCCCGGCAACATCCTGTGGACACCCACCGACCGCCCCGACGGCGGCCCGCACTTCGTCGACCTCGACGACACCCGCACCGGCTTCGCGGTGCAGGACCTCTGGATGCTGCTGTCGGGCGATCGTGCCCAGCGCACCGCGCAACTCAGCGGCCTGCTCGAGGGCTACGAGCAGTTCCGCCCCTTCGACCGGCGCGAGCTGGCACTGATCGAGCCGCTGCGCACCCTGCGCCAGATCCACTACAGCGCCTGGCTCGCGCGGCGCTGGCGCGATCCGATCTTCCCGATCAACTTCCCCTGGTTCGGCTCGAGCGACTACTGGAAGGAGCAGATCCAGATGCTGCAGGACCAGTGCGAGGCGATGGCAGAGGAGCCGCTGTACGCGTGAGCTGCTGGACGAAGCTCTGCACCACCAGGTTCTCCGGGCCGTTGCGCCACACGCAGTAGGCGTCGGAGTGCGCCACGTCGTCTTCCAGGGGGCGGAACACCGCGCCGCGCAGCATCGCATGCCGGAGCGCGCTGGGCACCAGCGCCACGCCCATGCCCTGCGACACCAGCGAGACCACCGACAGCCAGTGGCGCACCTCGTGCCGCACCTCGGGGCGGAAGCCGGCGTCGGCGCAGATGGCGAGGATGCGCTCGTGGTAGTCAGGCGAGGCGCTGCGCGAGAACAGCACGAAGGGCTCTTCGCGCAGGCTGGCCAAAGCCACTGAGCGGCGCCGCGCCAGCCGGTGCCCCGCCGGCAGGCAGGCGACGAAGGGCTCCGACAGCAGCAGCGCATGGCTCAGCTCGGCCGGCATGCGGCTGGTGTGGACGAAGCCCAGGTCCATGCGGTCGTGCAGCAGCTCGGCGATCTGCTCGCCTGAATTGAGCTCCGCGAGCGTGATGCGCACCGCCGGGTGCCTGGCCTGGAATTTCGCGAGCGCCTGAGGCAGGCCGCGGTAGAGCATGGCGCCGACGAAGCCGATGCGCAGGCGCCCGGCCGCGCCGCGCGCGACGTCGCGCGCCTCCAGCGCGGCCTCCTCGGCCTGGCGCAGCAGGCGGCGCGACGAAGCCTGCAGGGCCTCGCCCGCGGGCGTCAGCCGCACCTCCTTGCTGTTGCGCTCGAAGAGCCGCGCGCCCACAGCGTCCTCCAGCTGCCGGATGGCCACGCTCAGCGGCGGCTGCGAGATGGACAGCCGCCGGGCCGCGCGGCCGAAATGCAGCTCCTCGGCCAGCACGACGAAATAGCGCAGGTGGCGCAGCTCCATGGCCCTTCTCCAACGATAGGCAGATCGGATCGATCCAGACCCAATCAATATTAGACAGGAATCGTCGGGGCTCGAACAATGCGGCCGAACAAGGAGACACGCCATGACCCGCGCCGCCGAACACCCAGTCCCCGACCGCCACGGGCAGAACCTCTACAGCACCGACGCCGAGCTGCTGAAGCTGCTGCCGCTGTACCTGCCGCCCGCGCTGCTCGCCCACATGCAGCCGCACTTCGAGCGCCTGGGCACGCTGGCCGGCGGCCCGCTCGACGAGCTCGCGCACACCGCCGACATCAACCCGCCCACGCTCTCGCACCGCAGCCGCACCGGGCTGGACGAGCAGAAGGTGGTCAAGCACCCCGCCTACGTCGAGATGGAGCGCCTCGCGCTCAGCGAATTCGGCCTGGCCGCGATGTCGCACCGCGAGGAGACGCTGGGCTGGAAGGGCAAGATGCCGCCCCTGGTCAAGTACGTGCTGACCTATCTCTTCGTGCAGGCGGAGTTCGGCCTGTGCTGCCCGGTCTCGATGACCGATTCGCTGGCGCGCACGCTGCGCAAGTTTGGCAGCCCCGAGCTGGTCGAGCGCTTCCTGCCGCGCTTCCAGTCGCTGGATTTCGACACCCTGGCCCAGGGCGCGATGTTCATGACCGAGCAGGCGGCCGGCTCCGACATCGCCGCCACGCTCACCCGCGCCTCGCAGGACGAGGCCCGCCAATGGCGCCTCAGCGGCGACAAGTGGTTCTGCTCCAACCCCGACGCCGACTTCGCGATGGTGCTGGCCCGCCCCGATGGCGCGCCCGCGGGCATGAAGGGCGTGTCGCTGTTCCTGCTGCCGCGCCGGCTGGACGACGGCACGCTCAACCACTACCGCATCATCCGGCTCAAGGACAAGCTGGGCACGCGTTCGATGGCCAGCGGCGAGATCCGGCTCGAAGGCGCCATCGCCCATCTGGTGGGCGAGCCCGGCCGCGGCTTCCAGCAGATGGCCGACATGGTGAACAACTCGCGCCTGTCCAACGGCGTGCGCGCCGCCGGCCTGATGCGCCGCGCGGTGGCCGAGGCCGAGTACATCGCGAGCCGGCGCCGGGCCTTCGGGCAGCGCCTGGACCAGATGCCGCTGATGCAGCGCCAGCTGCAGAAGCTGCGCCTGCCGGCCGAGCAGGCCCGCACGATGGTGTTCCAGACCGCGCTGGCGCTGGCACGCTCCGACGGCGGCGACGCGAGCGCCTATCCGCTGCTGCGCATCCTCACGCCGCTCATCAAGTTCCGCGCCTGCCGCGATGCGCGCAAGGTCACGGGCGATGCGATGGAGGTGCGGGGCGGCTGCGGCTACATCGAGGAATGGGCCGATCCGCGGCTGGTGCGCGACGCGCACCTGGGCTCGATCTGGGAAGGCACCAGCAACATCGTGGCGCTCGACGTGATACGCGCGGTGCAGCGCGAGAACTCGCTGCCGGTCTTGCAGGCGCACTTCGGCGCCCTGCTCGCCGAGGCCGGCATCGCACCGGCCTTCGCCGCCGCTCTGCGCGATGCCCTCGCACGTGCCGCCGAGCTGGCCCACACGGCCGCGCAGGAAGGCGGCGCCGTGCTGGCGCGCCAGGCCGCCTCCGCCCTCTACCACTGCAGCAGCGCGATCGCGATGGCGTGGGAAGGCGCGCGCGCCGGCTCTGCGCAGCGCGTCGGCTGGGCGCAGGCGGTCCTGCTGCACCGGGTGCTGCCGCGCGACCCGCTCTCGGCCGGCACGGTGCCGGCCGACTGGAACACCGCATCCTGAACACCCCAACGGAGACAAGCTCATGCGACGACTCGCCACCCTCCTCCTCGCCTGCGCCGCGGCCCTGCCGCTGCTGCCCGCGGCCCACGCGGCCGACTTCCCCGACAAGCCCGTCATGCTGGTCGTGCCCTTCCCGCCCGGCGGCCCCACCGACGCGATGGCGCGCACGCTGGCCGCCGAGATGAAGGACCGCCTCGGCCAGCCCATGATCGTGGAGAACCGCGCCGGCGCCGGCGGCAACATCGGCGCCGAGTTCGTGGCGCGCGCGCCGGCCGACGGCCAGACCCTGCTGTTCGGCACCTCCGGGCCGCTCGCGATCAACGCCAGCCTTTACCGCAAGATCGGCTACGACCCGGTCAAGAGCTTCGCGCCGGTGATCCAGGTCGGCCATCTGCCCAACATCCTGGTGGTGCACCCCTCCGTGCCGGCCAAGGACGTGAAGGAGCTCATCGCCTACGCCAAGGCCAACCCCGGCAAGCTGAGCTACGCCTCCTCGGGCAACGGCGCCTCCTCGCACCTCGCGGGCGTGCTCTTCAACTCGATGGCGGGCATCGACCTCCAGCACATTCCGTACAAGGGCACGGGGCCTGCGCTCAACGACCTGCTGGGCGGCCAGGTCGGCATGAGCTTCACCGACGTGCTCACCGCCCTGCCCTACGTCAAGGCCGGCAAGCTGCGGGCGCTCGGCATGGCCAGCGCGGCGCGCTCGCAGGCACTGCCCGAGGTGCCGACCATCGCCGAGCAAGGCCTGAAGGGCTACGACGTCAGCGTGTTCTTTGGCATCGTGGCGCCGGCCGGCACGCCGGCGGATCGGGTCCAGAAGCTCAACCGCGCCTTCGCCGAGGTGCTGGCCTCGCCCAAGGTGAAGCAGCAGTTCGCCGCCCAGGGCCTGGAGCCGCCGCCGGCCACCACGCCCGAGCAGCTCGCGAAGTTCATCCCGGCGCAGATGCAGATGTGGGCCACGGTGGTCCGGCAATCCGGCGCGCAGCTCGACTGAGCACGGGAGTCCTCGCATGAACAACACCACCACCGGCGCGCTCTCCGGCATCCGCGTGCTCGACCTGTCCCGCGTGCTGGGCGGCCCCTACTGCGGCCAGGTGCTCGGCGACCACGGCGCCGACGTGCTCAAGATCGAGCCGCCGCAGGGCGACGACACGCGCACCTGGGGCCCGCCCTTCCGCGACGGCGTGTCTTCCTACTACCGCGGCCTCAACCGCAACAAGCGCGTGCAGCACCTGGACCTGGGCTCGGAGGAAGGCCGCGCAACGCTGATGGCGCTGCTGCCCGAGGCCGACGTGCTGATCGAGAACTTCAAGACCGGCACCATGGAGCGCTGGGGCATCGGCTACGAGACGCTGTCGCAGCGCTTCCCGCGCCTCGTGTGGTGCCGCGTCTCGGGCTTCGGCGCCGACGGCCCGCTGGGTGCGCTGCCGGGCTACGACGCCGCGGTGCAGGCCATGACCGGGATCATGAGCATCAACGGCGAAGCCGAGGGCGGCCCGCTGCGCGTCGGCCTGCCGGTGGTGGACATGGTGACCGGACTCAACGCCACCCTCGGGGTGCTGCTGGCGCTGCAGGAACGCGCGAAGAGCGGCCGCGGCCAGTTCGTCGAGGCAGCGCTCTACGACAGCGGGCTCTCGCTGCTGCATCCGCATGCGGCCAACTGGTTCCTCGACGGCGCGACGCCGAAGCGCACGGGCAATGCGCATCCCAACATCTACCCCTACGACGCGCTGGCGACCGGCACCGATCCGGTCTTCGTCGCGGTGGGCAACGACCGGCAGTTCGCGAGCTTCTGCGGCTGCATCGGCCTGCCCGGGCTGGCGGACTATCCGCTGTACCGCGACGCCCGCTCGCGCTCGGTGAATCGTGAAGGGCTCAAGCAGCAATTGGAAGCCGCGCTCGCAGGCTTCGACGGCCGCACGCTGGTCGAAACGCTGATGGCCGCCGGCGTGCCTGCCGCGCCGGTGCTGCCGGTGGATGCGGCGCTCCAGCATCCGCACACGGCGCATCGCGGGATGGTGGTGGAGCTCGAAGGCGGCTACCGCGGGATTGCGTCGCCGATCAAGCTGAGCCGCACGCCGGCGAGCTACCGTCATGCGCCGCTGACGCCGGGGGAGCGGTTCCTGGAGGGATAGGGAGACGCGCGGCGCGGTCAGCGTCGCCCCATGCTCTCCTGTCGGGTTTTTTGGACTCAGCCGGGCGCGGACCGCGATTCCTGTCGTGAATTTTTGATCAGAACATCGTCCATGTCGGAAATTTTGGCGCTAGTGGTTTTCATGCCAGCAGATCCGATCAGCCGCCTGACTCCCGAAATACGTTAAAAAACGCGACAAATATCAAAACAAAGGCTAATATTTACGACAAACGGGCTCACGATTCTGAACCGAGCCCAAAAAATGCGACAAGACGACGTCCTCTACCTCAACGCCGAACTGAGCCCCGCGGAGCAGCGCGCCGTGCAGCGTCGGGTCGTGGCGGGCGAACTGCACCGCGTGCGGGCTGGTATCGCCACCCCGCTGCCGGAGCCGGAATGGCCGGCGCTCTTCAAGCGTGAGAAGGCCAGGGTCCTCGCCGCGCTCTTCCCGGACGCTGTCGTGGCGTTCCGCAGTGCCTTCGACGGCATGGTCGGCAACACCATCTACCTGGCCGCCGGCTATCGACGAGTCGTTGAACTCCCCGGACTCAAAGTCTCGCTGTCAGTGGGTGCCGGCCCCGTCGACGGCGACACGAAGATCCAGGGACGCCAGCTCTACTTTCCGAGCCGGGAGCGCATGCTGCTCGATGCCATGGCGCCGCCGCCTCGCGGCAACGATCCGGCATATCCCCGGAACATCAGCGCAGAGGAACTCGAGGAGCGCCTCATCTCGATCTGCGACGCGCGGGGCGAGCCGGCCTTCCTGGCCTTGCGCGATCGCGTGAAGGTCGTGGGCGCGCTGCTGAAGACACCCAAGACACGCCTGGACGAATTGGATCGCCTGATGGGTGCGATTCTCGGCACGCGACCCGATCGAAAGATGGCCACGACATTAGGTGCGGGCCGTGCCAGGGGCTACGACGCGCCGCGCATGGATCTGTTCCACAAGCTCGTTCAGGCTCTCAAAGTGGAGGAGTTGCCGCGCATCACAGACGTGGCGGGCGCTCCACCGGCCAGCACCCATTTCGCCTTCCTCGAGTCGTACTTCAGCAACTTCATCGAGGGGACCGAGTTCGAGATCGGCGAGGCTCGCGCGATCGCGCTCGAAGGCAGGATCAGCGAGCTCCGTCCGAAGGATTCGCACGACATCCAGGGCGTCTTCGAGCAAGCGCGAGGCCCCGCCTGGCGCGCACGCGGCATCACCGACATCAGAGCGTTCGACGAGACCTTGCGCGAGCGCCACGCGTTGATGATGGCCGCGCGGCCCGAGGTTCTGCCGGGCGAATTCAAGACCGTGCGAAACGTGGCGGGCAACACCACCTTCGTCGAACCCAGGCTGGTGGTGGGCACCTTGCGCGAAGCCGGCCTGCTTCTTCACGATGTCGACGCGGGCCTTCCGCGGGCGCTCCTGGCGATGTTCATCGTCTCCGAGGTGCACCCCTTCAACGATGGCAACGGCCGCCTGGCGCGCCTGGTGATGAACTCGGAGCTGAGCGCGGCGGGCGAGCTGCGGATCATCGTCCCGACCCTCTATCGCGAGCAGTACCTCGACTGCCTGCGGGAGCTGACGCGCGCGGCGCGGACCGAGCCCTACCTCGATGCGATGACGAACATCCAGCGATGGACTGCAGCGTTCAGCTACGGGGATCTTGATGCGACCATCGATTTGATGAGGCGGTGCAATGCCTTCGAAAGATCACTGGTCAAGCACCGGCTTTTGTGGCCCGAGGGCGGGGGCGAACTACTCACCTGAGCAGTTGGACCCCCGGGGCGCGGTCATGGAATGAGCCAATTGCCGTGCTGTACGCCTGAGTCACGGTTGCCAACGTATGCCAGGAGGCTAGTTCATCGCGCCTTGGCGTGCTCGGCAGCAAGGCGGGCGCGCACTCTGTCAGCGGGGACAGCTCGGGAAGGATCGGCCTTCAATGCATCGTAGGCTGGACCTGCCTGGCTGTGTAGCCAACTCTCGACGGCTCGATCACGCGCCAGAAGTACGCGCGGGCCGTCACGGGTGACCTCGCTTTCGGTGGCGCATTTCCCCGTCCGCACCTTAGCCTTCACCACGTCGGCTAATTCGTTGGGTAGCGTGATGCTCAGTTGTTGCGTTGTTCGCATGGTCAGCCTCCGGACAACAGAACGGACTCAAGACTCGATCGGCAGCCCCAGACTCAGCGGCACCCGCAGGTACCCACGAAAGCGCACGCGCCCGCCGCGCACCGTCGGCCCGCACAGCCGGTAGTCCGGAAAGCGCGCAAGAAAGGCGGCGATGGCCACGCGCGCTTCCAGCCGCGCGAGGTTCATGCCCACGCACTGGTGCGTGCCGGAGCCGAAGGCCAGGTGGCGGTTGGGCGAGCGCGTGATGTCCAGCCGGTCCGGCTCTGCAAACACCGCCGGGTCGCGATTGGCCGCGCCGATGCACAGCGTGATCCGCGTGCCGGGCTGCACCTCGATGCCGCCCACGCTTGTCGCCACGGTGGCAATGCGATTGCCCAATTGGTTGGAGCTTTCGAAGCGCAGGAACTCCTCGATCGCGCCACGGATGAGCGAAGGGTCGTCGAGCAGCCGCTGCTTTTCTTCAGGCCATTCGAGCAGCGCGACGAGGCCGTTGCCGATCAGGTTGGTGGTGGTCTCGTGCCCGGCGTTGAGGATGAAGATGCAGTTCTGGTAGAGCTCGTTCTCGGTCAGCCGGTCGCCGCCGTCTTCCTCGCCCTGGATCAGCCGCGTCAGCACGTCGTGCGCCGGGTCGCCCGGGTGCCGGCGGCGCTCCAGCACCAGCCCGCGCAGGTAGGCCACCATCTCCGTCACCGCGCGATTGCCGGCTTCCAGCTGCGCCGCGCTGGGCTGCGGCTCCAGCGCGCCGAGGATGGCCAGCGACCAGTGGCGCAGCGGCCCGCGCTCCTCGCGCGGCACACCCAGCAGGTTGCCGATGACCTCCACCGGGATGGCGGCGGCGAAGTCCTCGATCAGGTCCACCTCGCCGCCGGCGTGCTGCCGCTCTTCCATGCGGTCGAGCAGGCCCGCGACGAGGTGCGTGAGCCCGTCCTCCATCGATTCGATGGCGCGGGCCGTGAGCGCCCCGGCGATCAGCCCGCGCACGCGCGTGTGCAGCGGCGGGTCGTTGAACACCAGGCTGGTGGTGTGGTGCTCGTAGAGCGGGCTGCCGACGCCGTACTTGGGCGCGTACTCGGCGCGCTTGTCGGAGCTGAAGGCGTGCGTGTCCTTGTAGACCGCCACGCAATCGGCATGGCGCGTGAGCAGCAGCGAGCCGTCGGGCATGCGGCGCACCGGCGTCGCGTCGCGCAGCGCCGCATACCAGGGGTAGGGGTTCTCGTAGAAGGCCGTGCCGGGACTTCGCAGATCGAAGCCCGAGAGATCGACGACACAAGGCTCGGCGTTCATGAATCGCCCCCGTGCGGGATTCGGGCCGGCCGGCGGCGCGGCCTCGGGTCCCCGCCTAGACCAGCAGTGCGTTCACGCGCCGCACATAGGCGGCAGGGTCGGCCGGCAGGCCGCCCTCGGCGAGCAAGGCCTGGTCGAACAGGATGTTCGCCAGGTCCTCGAAGTGCGGCGAGCCCTCCAGCTTTTTCACCAGCGGGTGCTCGGCATTCACCTCCAGCACCGGCTTGACTTCCGGCGCCGGCTGGCCGGCCTGCTTGAGCATGCGCGCGAGCTGGGTGCTCATGCCGCCGTCCTGCACCACCAGGCAGGCCGGGGAATCGACCAGTCGGGTGGTGACGCGCACGTCCTCGGCCTTGTCCTTGAGGGCTTCCTTGAGCCGCTCCAGCATGGGCTTGAAGGACTCGGCCGCTTCCTCGGCCGCCTTCTTCTCGGCCTCGTCCTGCAGCTTGCCCAGGTCGACCGCGCCCTTGGCCACGCTCTGCAAGGGCGTGCCGTCGAACTCGGTCAGGTAGTTGAGCGCCCACTCGTCGACGCGGTCGGTCATCAGCAGCACCTCGATGCCCTTCTTCCCGAAGATCTCGAGCTGCGGGCTGTTCCGGGCGGCGGCCTGGGTCTCGGCGGTGATGTAGTAGATCGCCTCCTGGCCTTCCTTCATGCGCGCCTTGTAGTCGGCGAAGCTGACGCTCACCGTGTCGCTGGTGCTGGAGGCGAAGCGCAGCAGCTTGGCGATGCGCTCGCGGTTGCCGAAGTCCTCGCCCAGGCCTTCCTTCAGCACGGCGCCGAACTCGGCATAGAACTTGGCGTACTTGCCCGATTCGTCGCCGTACTCGGCCGCGGCCTCGGCGGCCAAGGTGGTGTCGGCGTTCTTGTCGACCACATCGGTCACGCCATCGGCCGGGTTGGGCGCGGGCACCGATTCGCCGGAGCCGATGTCGAGCTTGCCGTCATCGCCGCTGCTGGTGGTGGTCTTGCGCTGCTTCTTCGCCAGGTCTTCGAGCATGCCGAGCACGCGCTTGGTGCTGCCCTCGCGGATCGCCTTCACGTCGCGGCTTTCCTGCAGCAGCTCGCGGCTCACGTTGAGCGGCAGGTCGGCCGAGTCGATCACGCCCTTGACGAAGCGCAGGTAGGTCGGCAGCAGCGCCTCGGCGTCGTCCATGATGAAAACGCGCTTGACGTAGAGCTTGACGCCCGCGCTCTTGTCGCGGTTCCACAGGTCCATCGGCGCCTTGGCCGGGATGTAGAGCAGCTGGGTGTATTCGGTGTTGCCCTCCACGCGGTTGTGGCTCCAGGCCAGCGGCGCCTCGAAGTCGTGGCTGATGTTTTTGTAGAACTCCGCGTACTGCTCGTCGGTGATGTCCTTCTTGGGCCGGCTCCACAGCGCGTTGGCCTGGTTGACCGGCTCCCACTCGCCGGTCTTGACCATCTGGCCGCCCTTGTTGTCTTCGCCTTCCTTCCACTCCTCCTTCTCCATCAGGATGGGCAGGGAGATGTGGTCGGAGTACTTGGAGATGATGGACTTGAGCTTCCAGAGGTTCAGGTATTCCTCGGCGTCGTCGCGCAGGTGCAGCGTGACGCTGGTGCCGCGCTGCGGCCGGGTGATGGTGTCGACCTCGAAGTCGCCGGCGCCGGCGCTGACCCAGCGCACGCCTTCTTCCGCCGGCAGGCCGGCGCGGCGCGACTCGACGGTGATCTTGTCGGCCACGATGAAGCCCGAATAGAAGCCCACGCCGAACTGGCCGATCAGCTGGGCGTCGACCTTCTGGTCGCCCGAGAGCTTGCTCATGAACTCTTTGGTGCCGCTCTTGGCGATAGTGCCCAGGTTGTCGATGGCTTCCTGCTGCGACAGGCCGATGCCGTTGTCGGCGATGGTGAGGGTCTTGGCGGCCGGGTCGAAGGACACGCGCACCTCCAGCGTGGGCTGGTCCTCGTAGAGCGCCGGCTGGTCGATGGCCTCGAAACGCAGCTTGTCGCAGGCGTCGGAGGCGTTCGAGATCAGCTCGCGCAGGAAGATTTCCTTATTGGAGTAGAGCGAATGCGTGACCAGGTGAAGCAGTTGCGCGACTTCGGCCTGGAAGGGGAGTTTGGTCTTGGAAAGCGTCATGGCTCGGTAAGGAACAGGTGAAAGGCGCCGCCTTGGGCGAATCGAGAACTTTACAAGAGCGCGCCCGCGGGAGCCACGGCGAGCTTGAACGCGTCGTCCAGCGCGCGATCCGTTCGAACGTCGCAACCGCGCGACGCTTGCAAATGAAATACATCGTTACTTTTTAACGGAAGTACTCATTTGACAGGCGTTTGAGAACTAAGTCCTACAAAAGCTTGTAGTCCGTCGCCTACATTTCAGCCATCGCTGAATACCAACCGCCTACAAAAAGGACGCCAACATGAAAAAGCTTCTTCTGGTCACAGCCCTCGCCGCCATCGCCCCGCTGGCGGCCCAGGCCGAATCGAACTTCGTCACCGGTACCGGCGCCCTGTCGGCCAGCGCGAAGCTCGATTTCGTCATCACCATCCCCAAGGTGCTGTTCCTGCAGGTCGGTACGGGTACGAGCAACGCCAACAACACCACGGTGAACGACATCACCTTCGCCGTGCCGGCAGGCAACGTCGGCAACGGCACGGCGGTGGCAGGCACCGGCGGCGACCTGGCCGGCGGCGGCGTCACGGTGCGCGTGCTCGGCAACAGCGGCACCGTCTCCCTGGGCAACACGGTCACCGGCCCGCTGAGCAGCGGCACCGCCGGCAACCCCACCGTGCCATGGAGCGACATCGTGGTGACGGCCGGCGCCCTGGCGACGGCCACCACCGGGTTCACCAATGCCGCCATTGTCCACCCGGCCTTCAACACCGCGGCCGCCGGCGGCGCCTCGGCGACGCCCACCACCCTGGCGGCCTCCGGCGGGCTGGTTCGCCGGGAAGGCAGCTGGACCTTCGCGTATGCCAATACGGCAACGCTGCCGGCTGGCACCTACGGCAACACGGTGGCCAACAACGGGACCGTGACCTACACCGCCACCGCACCCTGATCCTGATGCGCCCCCTGGGTCTCGCGCTGGTGCTGGGCGTCGCCGGCCTGCCCGCGGCGCACGGCTACACGGTCGGCATCACCGCCGGCACGCGGGCGCTGTTCCTGCAGGTGGGCGCGGGGACGATGACGGGCGGCAACTTCAGCAACAACGCGACGCCGGGCAACAACAGCACCGTCAACACGGCTTCGGTCACAGTGCCCAGCGCGCAGCTCGGCTCCGGCACCGCGCAGGCCATGACCACCAACAGCACCGTGACGGCCAGCCCCTGGGACGGCTTCGCGTTCTGCACGACGCCGGCCACCACCGGGCAGGTGTACGTGGGCGGCTTCTACCGGGTGCCGGGCAGTTCCGGCGCCGCCGCCACGCTGAGCGTAAGCACGCCGGCCAGCCTGACCAACGCCAACGGCGACACTCTCGCGTTCAGCAGCATCGCCTGGACTTCCTCCGGCAACAGCGACACCACGCCGACCATCCCGAGCGGCGCCTTCACCGGCGGCGCGCAGACCCTGCTCTCGGTCACGCGCAACACCTGGTTCGAGAGCTGCCTGGCCTTCCGCTACCTCAACACCCAACTGGTTCCCGCCGGCACCTTCACCGGACGCGCGACCTTCACGCTCACCACGCCATGAAGGCGCGCCGTCTTTCCCGCGCCGTGGCCATCGCGCTGATCGCGCTCGCAATTGCGGCCCCGGCCGCCGCCGCGACCTACCGCGTCGACGACACCGGCACCTACCTGAGCCAGCCGACGACACCGATGCGCTGGCGCCAGCTGGTGCCGGGCCGCGCCGGGGACCACACGGTCGAAGGCCGGGTCAACGTGGCACTGCGGCTCAACCTCTCGCCCTGGCTCAACCGCCCGGCGCGCCTCTACATGGGCTTGGCGCCGACCGAGGGCGAACAGATGGTCGCCACCTGGCGCACCCAGGGCCGGCTGCTGCCCGGCTCGGTGCGCGGCGGCGGCCGCACCCTGGTGTTCGAGGGCGTGGTGCGCGAACCCTTCCTGCAGGAAAGCATCGTGCTCGACCTGATGGCCGACGGCCGGACCGTGGAGCGCGCGCAATCCCTGCAATTCTTCTTCGAGATCGAGGTCACGCCTTGACGCGCCTTGCCGAGTTCCTGCGCCGCCGCCGCGCCGCCTTCCGCCTCGCCACCCTCCTCGCTGCCTCGGCGGCGGCCGTCCTTCCGGCCCAGGCCCAGTTCTCGCTGGCGGTCTCGCCGCCGCGCTTCGAACTCTCCGCCAAGCCCGCCGAGCGGGTGCGCGAGGTGCTCGAGCTGACGCACAGCGATGTGCGCGCCGGCGCCTACAAGCTCAAGACCGCTGACTGGACGCTGCGCCCGGATGGCTCGGTCGACTTCAGCGACGAGCTGCTGCCCGGCAGCTGCCGGCCCTGGGTGGCGATCGAACGGCGCGAGCTCAGCATCACGCCCGGGCGCCCCTACCGCTTCCGCTTCGAGGTCGCGCCACCGGCCGACACGCCGGCGGTGGAATGCCGCTTCGCCGTGATGATCGAAGGCCAGCAGCCGGCGGCCGCGCCGGGCATGCCGATCGCGCTGGGTGCGCGCATCGGCGTCATCGTGTACGTGGCCGTGGGGGACGTGGCGCCGGTGCTGGAACTGGCCGGCACCGCCGTCAAGACCATCGACGGCCGTCCCACGCCCGTGCTCAAGGTCCGCAACACCGGCAACGCGCACGGCCGGCTGGCCGGCTTCCTCGGCGGCAAGGACGCCGACGGCACCGCGCTGGAAGTGCAGGCCGCCACCACGCCCATCATGGCGGGCGAGACGCGCGAGATCGCGCTGGTGGCGACGAAGCCCGGCGACACCGAGACCGCCGTCGCGATCCGCTACCCCCTCAGCGTCAGCGGCAAGCTGGAGTGGGGCCGCAAGGGATCGATGGCCGTCGAGCAGCGATTCGCTCCGTGAGACGAGGGTTCGCGCGTCACGCCCTCGGACTGTGCTGGGCGGGTTCCACCCTGGCCGGCGCGGGCGCGTGGGCGCAAGCCGCGCCGCCTGCCGCGGCGCCGGCGGCCGCCGAGTACGTCGACCGCTTGCTCGACGAGAGCCCACAAGCCGCGGAGGCCGACGAGCCGGTCGCGCGCGACAGCGGTTGGCCGCGCGGCTGGAGCGTGGAGGGCCAATCGACCCGGCAGAGCGGCGTGGTGCGCCAGACCAGCCAGTCGCTGCTGTTCTCCGGGCACCTGGACACGCCCGATTACGGCACCTTCTCGGCCAACCTCAACCTGAACCGCGACAGCGCCCCGGTCACCGGCCTCGGCCTCATCGGCAGCACCGGCACGCCCACCACGGTGGTGCCCTACAGCTACAGCACCGGCAGCACCTGGCGCATCGACCAGCGCGGCATGCCCTTCAACGGCGGCTGGTTCGGCAACAACAGCGCGGGCAACATCAACATGGCGAGCACGCCGCTGGCGCGCGGCGTCGGCCGGGTCTACCTGCCCAGCCTGCCGATCGAGGGCGTGGCCGCCACGCTGGAGCAGCCGGGCCGCACCAGCGTCAATGCCTCGGCCGGGCGGCTGGGCTACTTCGACGGCCTCAACTTCCAGGGCTTCACGACCGGGCGCGGCACCGCCGCCGGCATGGGCGCGCAGACGCAGCTGGCCGGCCCTGAGGGCGCGCTGGCGCCGAACCGGGTGGACGCGGCGGTGCAGATGGTCGAGACGCGCGACTTCAACCTCAACGGCGTGCCCGGCTATGCACAGAACACGCGCTCGGTCTGGACCGCCGTGGCCTGGCAGGGCCTGGCGCCCTGGGCCGACACACTGGGCAGCGGCTTCGGCGGCCTGGCCGACAAGGTGGGCGGCATGCGCATCCAGGCCAACCTGGCACGCAGCGAGGGCCGGCCCTCGGAGGCCGGGTCGCTGGCACCGCGCGATTCGGCCACCGGCGCCTGGGTCGACGCCGCCTGGCGCAGCGAGCTGATGCAGCAGGCCGCCTCGGTGTTCTATTTCGAGCCCTCGCTGCGCTGGGGCGGCGACACGCTGCCGAACGACCTGCGCGGCGCTTCGTGGCGCGGCGACATCTCGACGCGCCAGTGGCAGCTGGGCACCAACATCGAGTTCAGCGACAGCGTCAGCGGGCTGCGGCGCAGCTCGGTCTTCGGCAACCTCTTCGGCCGCTGGCGCTTCGACTCGCGCGACGCGATCTCCGGCACCCTCGCCGCGCGCAGCGGCAGCTTCGCCGCGCAGTCGGCGCAGCTCACCTGGGAGCACAAGTCCGACTGGGGCTACACGCAGTGGCGCACCGACCTCGCCCACGGCACCGACCTGCGCGTGCTGCGCAGCGGGGTCGACCATGCCTGGAGCGTGGGCGAGACGCAGTCGCTGTCGACCTCGCTGGCCCTGGAGCACTCGCGCGAGCAAGGGGTCGAGCGGCGCACGGTGTACTGGGGCGTGCTCGGCACCACGCCGCTGCCCGCCGGCGCCCGCCTGGACCTGAGCGTGCGCGGCAGCAACGGCACAGGCGACAACAGCGCGCGCTTCCTGAGCGCCAACGCGCGCCTGAGCTGGCCGCTGGGGCTGGGCTGGTCCTTCATCGCCCAGTACACCGCGGCGCGCGGGCAGGAGTCGCTCAACCCGGCGGTGGTCTCGGCGCTCACCGCGGCCACGCAGGCGCCGGTGCTGGTCACGCCCTCGAACCGCAGCTTCATGGTGGCGCTGCGCTACGAGAGCCGCAGCGGCCTGGCCAGCGCGCCCATCGGCGGCATGCCGGGCAGCGGCGCGGGCCGGCTCGAGGGCCATTTGTTCTTCGACCAGGACTACAACGGCCGGCGCGAAGCCAGCGAGGGCGGCGTGGCCAACGTGACGGTGGTGTTGGATCGCCGCTACGTCGCGCGCACCGACGCCCAGGGTTTCTACAGCTTCCCGTCGGTGGCGGCGGGCGGCCATGAGATCGAGCTGATCCAGGACAACCTGCCCCTGCCCTGGACCAGCGCCGGCGCGCCCTCGCGGCGGGTCGAGGTCTACGTGCGCGACACCGCCCGGGCCGATTTCCCCGTTCAGAAGGACCGCTGAGGCCCAGGCCACGGCGCGGCTTTTCTCAAAAGTCGCCCTTTTGGCCGATTGCGGACGGCGCCTTCCTCGTATTTACTTTCGGATACATCGCCGGCTCGACCGGGAACGGGCTTCAACATTTCCCTCTTGCTGCCGATATCCGGAAGTCGGGCGTCAAAGGGGCGCACGGCGATCTTCATTTGCCGGGTGCCGTATGTCCGCCAGCGTGTTTTCCAGGGGTGTCTGCATGAAAAGCGCCCTGTCCGCGATGCTCCTGCTGCCGCTGGCCTGCATGGCGGAAACGCGGGTGGGCGCCAACAGCGCGACGGCCCGGCTGAACTTCACGGTCATCGTGCCACCGGTGTTCCGGGTGCTGCAGGTCACGCCCATGGCGGGCGGCTACGAGTACCGCGTCTGGACCAACCAGCGCTCGGTGGTGCTGAACGGCCGCGAGTTCCGCTTCAGCCAGGTCGGCGAGAGCACGCTGAAAGTGCCCGCGGCGCCCTCGGCGCTCTACGTGGTGCACGGGCTCTAGCGAGCGCCGCTCAGTGGGTGTTGCCCGAGGGCGGCATCGGCGCCGTGGTCTGCCCCGGCAGTTCGGTGCCGCTCGCATGCGAGGCGGCGACCGCGCCCGCATAGACATCGGTGTCGGACACCTTGGAGGTCATCGCCGGCGCGCTGGTCGACTGGCCGATGGACTCGGTGCCGGCCGGGCGCGCAGCCGCCATGGCGCCGGCCTGCACGTCGGGGTTGACCGGCGAATTCATCATGAGCGGGTGGTAGTCGGAGCCGTCGGTGGTCTCCTGCGCCTGGGCGCCGAGCGCGGCGAACGCGATGGCGGCGAAGAGCGGCAGGAAGCGGGTGGATGCAGGCATGGTTGTCTCCGCGACAAAGGGCGGGATCTCGCCGCAGACGCGACATGCGCCACGGCAGAAGCCGCTCGCGCCACTCTAGGAAGCCCGACTTAGGGCAGCCTGACCTCAGCGCCGCGCGAAGGCGGCGATCTCTCGGAGTCGTGCCATGCATGCCATGCGTCCCCTGCCCGGCACGCCGCCGATGCCGGCGCAGCCGCTTGGGGTTGCGCCACCATGGCGCCGCTGACGAAACCCGCGGCCAGCGCGACGGTTGCCGCGCCGAGCATGCGGCGGTGGGCGGCGCCGGGTCCGGCGCCGCCGATGGTGCTTCGATCCCAAGCCGCTTGCGACATCTGCGTTCCTCCTCAATCGGCCACAGGCCACCAGGCCATCGCGGCAAGCGGCGGCGCGTTCATGTCGACCGGCTCGCCGATGCGCGGCGTCACCACCGGCACCTCGCGCGCCGAGGCCAGCGCGGCGATGCGCGTCAGCGGGTCGTGCCAGTCGTGCATCGCCAGGTCGAAGGTGCCGTTGTGTACCGGCATCAGGCGCTTGCCGCGCAGGTCCAGGTGGGCCTGCAGCGTTTCCTCGGGCTGCATGTGCACGCCGGACCACTGGCGGTCGTAGGCGCCGCACTCGATCATCGTGAGGTCGAAGGGCCCGTACTTCTCGCCGATGGCCTTGAAGCCGTCGAAGTAGCCGGTGTCGCCGCTGAAGAAGAGCTTGAAGTCGTCCGCCTGGACCACCCACGAGGCCCACAGCGTGGGGTTGTCGCTGAACAGGCCGCGGCCCGAGAAATGCTGCGCCGGCGTGGCGACGAAGCGAACGCCCTCCACCGTGGTGGACTGCCACCAGTCCAACTGCCGCACCTTGGCCGGGTCCACGCCCCATTCGACCAGCAGGTCGCCCACGCCCAGCGGCGCCACGAAATGCCCGACCCGGCCGGCCAGTTGGGCGATCGCGGCCTTGGCGAGGTGGTCGTAGTGGTCGTGCGAGAGCAGCACGCCCTGGATCGGCGGCAGCTCGTCGATCGCGATCGGCGGCGCGTGAAAGCGCTTCGGCCCGGCCCATTGCACCGGCGAGGCGCGCTCGGAGAACACCGGGTCGGTCAGCCAGAAGGCCCCCTTGAGCTTCATCAGCACCGTCGAGTGGCCGAGGCGCACCACGGTCCGGTCGGGCGCGGCCAGCAGTTGCTCGCGCGTGAGGCGGGCCACCGGCAGCGGCGCGGCGGGCGTGGCCTCGGCCGGCTTGTCGGACAGCATGCGCCAGACGACGCGGGGCGCCTCGCGCCAGCCGACCGTCTTCGGCGTCACGGGATTGCGGAAGCCGCCGTCGCGGAACTGCGGCGAATCGGCATGGCGGGCGGCATTGCCGCAGGCGCTCAGTCCAAGCGTGGTCATGGTGGCGATGAGGGTGAGGAGCAGCGCGGCCGCAGCACGGGGCGCGCGGGGAAAACGGGACGAAGGCACGGGCGGCTTGCCGGCCCGGCGGGGTTTGGACCCGCGCCGGGCCGGCGGCGGATCAGAGCCGGCTGCCGCCGTTGGCGTTGGAGGTGCGCACATCCATGGGATGCGGCATCGTCGAGATGACCTTGCTGTTCACGCGCGAGCCGGAGGACACGTTCTGGTCCGGCGCCGCGGCCGCGCGCATGGCTTCCTGCGCCACGGCCTTCGAATCGGCGACCGCCTTGAAGGGCTCCGCGCCGCGCGAGCCGCGCACCACGTTCTGGTTGGGGGCAGAGGCGGTACGGACGGCTTCCGCATCCACGTCGGTGCGGCTCAGGGCCGCGGCGTGCGTGAGCACGCCGTCGTAGTTTTCGGCCTGGGCGGCCACCGAGGCCAGGCCCGCGAGGGCGCTCAGGGTGGTGATGGCGAGGAACTTCAGGGAGGCTTGCATGGCGGTGAACTCCGGGTGACTGGCAGGTCTCGCGCCGGGTGCGACATGCGTCTCGGCTGACCTGGGATGCACTCTAGGCAGCCACACTGAGCCGATCGTTAGGGAAAACTTAGCCGAGTCTTAGCCCCTCGGAGGGCGCCTCGAATTCAGGCGCGGGCGACAGTCAGCAGGCCGTCGATGGCGTGGACAACGCCGCGTCGCGCCTCGGGCGTGGGCGCGCCTTCGACCAGCAGCTGGCGGATCAGGCCCAGCGTGTTGAGCAGCTCCGCCTCCATGTCCGTCAGCAGCGGGATCACCTCGTACTTGGGGTAGTGGCCACGCGCGCCCAGCGGGCGGCCGGGGCCGGAGAGATCCACGTCGTAGCCTTCGTAAATTGCTTCGGTTTGGGTCTTCATGGTCTTGGTTTGCCGAAATCCGCCGGGGGCGGAGATTGCCAACGATTCAGCTCAGCTGCATCAGCTCCGAGAGCCGGCGGCCGACCGCCTGCATCCGCGAGCGCTTTTCGCCGGCGCGGCGCTCGGCCAGCTGCTCCAGCGCCATCGCCACGGACTCCGCGCCCTGGTCGCCCTCCTCCAGGCGGCGGCGCCACTTCTGCGCGAGCGCCGACAGCTGCTCGCTGTCGAGGCGCTTCGGCGGCAGATCCAGCGCGGGCTGCTGGGCCCGCGCTCGCCGTCCGCCCGGGGGCGGCAGCGTGGCGCGCAGCAGGCGGAGGAGGCCGTTGGACGACCACTGGGCTTGGGGGTCGGAGTGATGTTGCATGTAATACATTGTGCCTAGTTAAACACAAAGTAACAAGTAAACTTCTTCACTTTTTTACTACTTTCGCCTGCGCCCCCACGGCAGGCTCGTTTTGCACCTTCATCAGGCCGGCAGGTAGACCCGGGCGATCAGCCCGGTGCCGCCCTCCTCCTGCTCGCTGCGGTTGCTGAGCGCGATGCGCAGGCCGTGGCGCAAGGCCGCGGTGCGCGCGATCGCCAGGCCCAGGCCGCTGCCGCCGGCCGAGGTGCCGGGCACGCGGAAGAAGCGGTCGAAGACGCGCGTCATGAACTCCGGCGGGATGCCCGGCCCGTTGTCGACCACGTCCACCACCGGCTGGCCCTGCACCTCGTGCAGGCGCACGTCGACCACGCCGCCCTCGGGCGCGTGGCGCAGGGCGTTGTCGATCAGGTTGTCGAACACGCTGCGCAGCTCGGCCGCGGGGGCGCTGACCACCGGCGTCACCGTGCCGTCGAAGCCGACGTCGATGTGGCGCCGGTCCGCCACCACCATCAGCTGGCCCAGGCTCTCGCGCAGCAGCGCGGCCACGTCGACCGGCTCGGCGCTCGCCGCCGGCGCGGCGCTCTCCTGGCGCGACAGGCGCAGCAGCTGCTCGATCAGGTGCTGGGCGCGGGTGACGCCGGCCTCGAGCTGCGCGAAGCGCTCGGCGGCATCGCCGGGCGGGACATGCGCACGCAGGTTCTCCAGCTGCAGCCCGATGGCGGCGACCGGCGTGCGCAACTCGTGCGCCGCGTCCTGCACGAAGCGGCGCTGTGCGGCGAAGGCGTCGCGCAGGCGCGCCAGCAGGCTGTTGAAGGAGCTCACCAGCGGCGCGATCTCGTCCGGCACGCGCGTCAGCGAGAGCTCCGAGAGGCTGCGCTCGTCCTGCGCCGCCACCTCGCGCGCCACCGCGTGCAGCGAGTAGGAGCTGAGCCACACCACCAGCCACAGCACCGCCAGCGAGACCGGCAGCAGGAGCGCGATCGGCAGCGCCGCGAACAGGGCGCGGTGGGCGACCTCGTGGCGCATGAAGCTGCCGCTCTGCGCGATCTGCACGCGCGGCTGGTTGGCGCGCGGGCCGGCCTCGGCGGTGTAGACGCGCCAGTCCTCGTCGCTGCCGGCGCCGGTGCGCACGTTGCGCAGGCCAGGTTCGGCCTGCAAGGGCACCGCGAGCTTGGGCCAGGAACTGGCCAGCAGCCGGCCGTCGGGGCTCCAGATCTGGACGATGAAGGAACCCCACTTGAAGACGCTCTGGTCCGCCAGCGGCAGCAGTGCCGGCGTGCTGTCGTTGGCCGCGTAAGAGTTGGCCAGGAGCTGCATCTGGTCGTCCATGAAGGTGTGGACCATGCGCCCGTAGCTCATATAGGAGGCCCAGCCCGTGACGCCGGCCGCGATCAGGTGCAGCGAGACCAGCCACAGCAGCAGCTTGGCCCGCAGCGAGCAGGGCATGTACCAGGGGCGCGGATTCATCTTCTTCATGCTGCCGCCGCCACCCGCCATCCGAGCCCGCGCACGTTGCGAATCGCATCGGGCCCGAGCTTGCGCCGCATGCCGTGGATCAGCACGTCCACAGCGTTGCTGGTGACCTCCTCGCCCCAGCCGTAGATGCGGTTCTCCAGCTGCTCGCGCGACAGGATGGCGCCGGGCCGCTCCAGCAGCGCGTGCAGCAGCGCGAACTCGCGCGCCGTGAGGGCCTCGCGCGTGCCGTTGCGCAGCACTTCGCGCGTGGTCAGGTCCAGCTGCAGGCCCGCGCCGCCGATCACCGAGTGCGCAGCGCCGTCGCGGCGGCGGATCACGGCGCGCATGCGCGCCAGCAGCTCGCGGAATTCGAAGGGCTTGAGCAGATAGTCGTCGGCGCCGAGGTCCAGGCCCTGGATGCGGTCCTCCAGGCCGTCGCGCGCGGTGAGCACCACCACGGGCGTGGTGTCGCCGCGCTCGCGCGCCCGGCGCAGCACCTCGGTGCCGTCCTGCTTGGGCAGGCCGAGGTCGAGCAGCACGCAGGTGTAGCCGCCGTCGGCGAAGGCGCTCTGCGCCAGCGCGCCGTCGCGCACCCAGTCGACCGACCAGCCGGCGCCTTCGAGCGCATGCCGCAGGCTGCTCCCGATCATCTCGTCGTCTTCCACCAGCAGCGTGCGCACGGCGCCTCCTTTTTCGCGAAGCAATGAAGGCTACACGCGGATTCTTAGCGTGTCATGAGGCCCGATGATCCGCTAGAAGCGCTCGTGCGGCCCCAGATAGCGCCACAGCCCCACGGGCAGGTGCCCCAGCACCACGCGCCCGATGCGGATGCGCTTCAAGCCCACCACCTTGAGCCCGACCTGCTCGCACATGCGGCGGATCTGGCGCTTCTTGCCCTCGGTCAGCACGAAGCGCAGCTGCTCGGGGTTCTGCCAGTCGACCAGCGCCGGCTTGAGCGGCTGGCCGTCCAGGCTCAGGCCATGGCGCAGGCGCTGCAGCTGCTCGCGCGGGAAGGTGGCCTGCGGGTTCTGCGCCACCTCGCCGTAGCTCACGCGCACCAGGTATTCCTTCTCCATGCCCGAGTCCTCGCCGATCAGCTGGCGCGCGACGCGGCCGTCCTGCGTGAGCACCAGGAGGCCCACCGAGTCGATGTCCAGCCGGCCGGCCGGCGCCAGGCCGCGCAGCTGGGGCGGCGAGAAGCGCAGGCGGCTCGGGTCCTCGCGCCAGTGCGTGCGCGGGTTGATCAGCACCACGGCCGGCTCATGACCGTCCTCGGCCTGCCCGCTGACATAGCCCATGGGCTTGTGCAGCAGGATGGTGACCTGTTGCTGCTGGTGGTCCTGTGCCTTGCGATCGACCTCGATGCGGTCGGCAGGGCCGACCTTGAGCCCCATCTCCGCGACGCGGCCGTTGACCTTGACCCAGCCGTGCGCAATCCAGGCGTCGGCCTCGCGGCGCGAGCACATGCCGAGCTCGGCCATGCGCTTGTTGAGTCGGGTCGGTTCGGGGCTGTCGGACATGGGGCGGAGGCTGGGCAGGCGGCGCGCCATTGTCCGCCATTCGACAGAGCCGCTGCCGAAGGCACAGGCCGGATGGCACATCGCATTTCGACCCGCCGGCGACCATACTGGGACGACCCCCGTTCGCCACCCTTCATCGGAGACACACCATGCCACGCTATGTCATCGAACGCACGCTCCCGGGCGCCGGAAAGCTGTCGGAGCGCGACCTCAAGGCCCTGTCCATCAAGTCCAACGGCGTCCTGCACGAACTCGGGCCGGAGATCAACTGGGTCGAGAGCTTCGTCACCGACGACAAGATCTACTGCGTCTATGTCGCGCCCAATGACGAGATGATCCGCGAGCACGCGAAGCGCGGCGGCTTCCCGGCCGACAGCGTGGCACAGGTGCGCGCCATCATCAGCCCGACGACGGCGGAGTGAGCCGGGGCCTCAGGGCACCAGCCGGTAGCCCACCGCGGTCTCGGTCAGCAGGTGCCGCGGCTGCGCCGGATCGGCTTCCAGCTTCTGGCGCAGGTGCCCCATGTAGATGCGCAGGTAGTGGCTCTGCTCGGCATGCGAGGGGCCCCACACCTCGCGCAGCAGCTGGCGCTGCGTGAGCACGCGGCCGGCATTGGCGACCAGCACCGAAAGCAGCCGGTACTCGGTGGGCGTCAGGTGCACCTCGGTGCCGGCGCGCCGCACCAGGCGGGCCAGGCGATCGACCTCGACCTCGCCGAAGCGGAACACCGGCTCGGCCTCCTCGCCGCCGTTGGCGGTGCGCGGCCGGCGCAGGTTGGCGCGCACGCGGGCCAGCAGCTCGCCGGTGCCGAAGGGCTTGGTGAGGTAGTCGTCGGCGCCGGCGTCGAGCGCCGCGATCTTGTCGGCCTCGTCGGTGCGCGCCGAGAGCACGATGATGGGCACGCCCGACCAGCCCCTCACGTCGCGGATCAGCGCCACGCCATCGCCGTCGGGCAGGCCCAGGTCCAGCACCACCAGGTCGGGTTGTCGCGTGCCGGCCGCCGCCAGCCCGTCGCGCAGCGTCCCGGCCTCGTGCACCAGCCAGCCCTCGGCCTCCAGCGCACCGCGCACGAAGCGCCGGATCTGGGGCTCGTCTTCGATCACGATGGCGGTGGGGCTGGGCATGGCTCAGGGAATCAGGAACGGGAACGAATTTTCACACCGTCTCCTCGGCGGACGGGGCCTCCCGCCGAGGCAGCGTCACCGTGAACTCGGCCCCGCCGTCCACCGCATTGGCGGCCGCGATCTCGCCGCCGTGCGCGCCGACCACCGCCTTGCAGATCGCCAGCCCCAGGCCCACGCCGGGCGTGGCCGACTCGGCCTGGCCGCGCGTGAACTTGTCGAACAGGGTCTGCTCGCGGCCCTTGAGCGCCGCCGGCAGCCCGGGCCCGTGGTCGCGCACGCCGAGGAGCAGCGAGCGCTCGGTGGTGCGCGCACTGACCACGACCGGCGCGGCGCCGTACTTGCCGGCGTTCTCCAGCAGGTTGACCAGCACGCGCTCGATCAGCACGGCATCGAACTCGACCAGCGGCAGATCGGGCGGCAGCTCGGTCCGTACCATCATCTCGCCGAGCGCGGGCCTCGCCGCGCGGATCGCCGCGCCCACCACCTCCTCGACCGACTGCCATTCGCGCCGCAGCTGGACCGCGCCGCCGGCGATGCCGCTTTCGAGCCGCGCCATGTCCAGCAGGTTGTTGACCAGCGCGTGCAGCTGGTGCGCCTGCACGACGATGGCGCGTGCCACTGCCGGCCGGTCGACCCCGCCCACGCCGGGCGGCGCCTGCAGCGATTCGGCCAGCGCGATCAGCGCCGTCAGCGGCGTGCGCACGTCGTGGGAGATCGCGCCCAGCAAGGCGTTGCGCAGGCGCTCCGACTCCATCTCGACCACCGCCTGCTGCGCCACGTCGACGTAGTGCACCCGCTCCAGCGCGATCGCGATCTGCCGCGCCAGCGTGTCGAGCTGCTGCGCCTGCTCCGGGATCATCAGCCAGCGCGGCTGGGCCGGCTCCAGCGCGAGCACGCCGCGCACGCGCATCGGCGCCTTCAGCGGCACGTAGTGCCAGGGCTGCGCCGCCAGCGTGGCGGTGGCCAGGCCGGCCGGCTGGCCCTGGCGGAAGGTCCAGTCTGCGACGCTGGGATCGAAACCGGGCGGCGGCTCGGCGGGGGTCGCCAGCCGGTCGTTCGCATCGGTCACCAGCACCAGCGCGCGCCCGCCGAAATGGCCCTGCACCGCGTCCGCGCCCAGCTGCACAACCTGCGAGGTCTCGAGCGCCGCCGAGAGCTCGCGAGTGAGCTCGAACAACGACTGCGCGCGCCGCTCGCGGCTGGTCGAGACGCCGGCGGCGAAACGCAGCCCCGCGGTGAGCTGGCCGACCAGCAGGCCCACGCCCAGCATCACCGCGAAAGTCACCAGATACTGCACGTCGCTGACCGCGAAGGACAGGCGCGGCGAGACGAAGAAGAAGTCGAAGGCCGCGACGTTGAGCAGCGCCGCGAAGGCGGCCGGCCCGCGGCCGAAGCGCATCGCCACGCCGACCACGCCGAGCAGGAACAGCATCACGATGTTGGCGAGCTCCAGCCTGCCCGCCAGCGGCGTGGCCAGCAGCGTGACGGCGACGCAGCTGGCCGCGGCCCAAGCATAGCCGGGCCAGCGCGCGTGCGGGCGGTCGCTGTCCTCGACGTCGGAGGTGCCGCGCCGGCCCGGCCGCGGCGGGGCCAGGCGGCGCGAGCTGTCGGCGCGCGCCGCCTCGACGATGTCGATGCCCTCTGCATGGCGCGCGAGCTCGCGTGCCAGCACCCGCTGCGGCCACCCCCTTCGCCAGCCCTGCGCCGGCTCCGGCCGCCCCACCACCAGCGTCGCGCAGTTCAGGCGCTGGGCCTGGGCCGCGAGCGCCTCGGCCACGTTCTCGCCGGTCAGCACCGCGGTCTCGGCGCCCAGCTCTTCCGCGAGCTGGAGCATCGCCAGGATGCGGTCGCGCTGCGGCGCCTCCAGCCGTTGCAGGCGCGGTGTCTCGACGTAGGCCGCATGCCAGCGGACGTTGAGCTGGCCCGCCAGCCGCGCCGCGGTGCGCACCGTCTGGCCCGCGCCTTCGTGCGGGCCCACGCAGGCGAGGATCGCGCCGGAGGTGTTCCAGGCCGGCGGCCCCGCCTCGCCCCCGCGCCCGGACTGCTCGATGCGCCAGCCGCGCACGTCGTCTTCCACGTGCTCGGCGGTGCGCCGCAGCGCGATCTCGCGCAGCGCGATGAGGTTGCCCTTGCGGAAGAAGTTCTGCGCCGCGCGTTCGGCCTGCTGCGGCAGGTAGACCTTGCCGGCCGCGAGCCGCGCGGTGAGCTCGTCGGGCGTGACGTCGACCAGCACCACCTCGTCGGCTTCGTCGAGCACGGTGTCGGGCACGGTCTCGTGCACGCGCACGCCGGTGATGGCGCCCACCGTGCCGTTGAGGCTCTCCAGGTGCTGGACATTGAGCGCCGACCAGACCTCGATGCCCGCGGCCAGCAGCTCCTGCACGTCCTGCCAGCGCTTGGCATGGCGCGAGCCGGGCGCGTTGGAATGCGCGAGCTCGTCGACCAGCAGCACCACGGGCTTGCGCGCCAGCGCGCCATCGAGATCGAACTCGGCCAGCGTGCGGCTGCGGTAGGGCACTTGGCGCAGCGCCAGCGTCTCCAGTCCCGCCAGCAGTGCCGCGGTCTCGCTGCGGCCATGCGTCTCGACCACCCCGATGACCACGTCTCGCCCACCCGCGCGCTCGCGCTGCGCGGCGCTCAGCATGGCCCAGGTCTTGCCGACGCCCGCGCTCGCGCCGAAGTAGATGCGCAGCTTGCCGCGCTGGGCCTGCGCTTCCTGCGCGCGCAGTTCGGCCAGCAGCGCATCGGGGTCGGGGCGGGCGGCGTCGTTCATGAAGGCGGGCACGTCGCAGGTTATCGCACCCTCGTCACCGCAACGCGTCATCCAGCGCCAGGTTGAGCGCCAGCACGTTCACCCTCGGCTCGCCGATGACGCCGAGCCACCGGCCTTCGGTGTGATCGTCGATCAGTTGCTCGACACGGTCGAGCGGCAGCTTGTGCAGCCGCGCCACGCGCGCCGCCTGGTAGCGCGCCGCGGCCGGGCTGATGTGCGGATCCAGCCCGCTGGCCGAGGCCGTGACCAGGTCCACCGGCACCGGCTGCGCGTTGCCCGGATCGGCCGCGCGCAGCGCCTCGACGCGGCTCTTGACCGCATCGGCCAGCGCCGGGTTCAGCGGCCCCTGGTTGGAGCCGCTGGAGGCGCCCGCGTTGTAGGGCATGGGCGCGGTGGCCGAGGGGCGGCCCCAGAAGTGCGCCGGATCGCTGAAGTTCTGGCCGATCAGCGAAGAGCCCACCGGCTTGCCGCCGCGCAGCACCAGGCTGCCCTCGGCCTGCGCCGGGAACAGCGCCTGCGCGGCGCCGGTCACGGCCAGCGGATAGAGAAGCCCGGTCAGCGCGCTGAGCAGCACGAAGATCACGAGCGTGGGACGAAGAATCTTGAACATGGGGATGGCTTTCCTCAGACCAGATGGATGGCGACCAGCAGCCAGTCGATGAGCTTGATGCCGATGAAGGGAACGACCAGGCCGCCCAGCCCGTAGATCGCCAAATTGCGGCGCAGCAGCGCGGCGGCGCCCACCGGCCGGTAACGCACGCCCTTCAG
This sequence comes from Variovorax sp. WS11, assembly GCF_010499245.1. Taxonomy (GTDB): domain Bacteria; phylum Pseudomonadota; class Gammaproteobacteria; order Burkholderiales; family Burkholderiaceae_C; genus Variovorax. Next base: position 3,289,090 of record NZ_JAAGOW010000001.1, on the reverse strand, counting down.
CGCGAGCGGGATCAGGAACACGATGACCAGCGCGTTGAAGATCACCGCCGACAGGATGGCCGACGACGGGCTGGCCAGCCGCATCACGTTGAGCGCCGCAAGCTGCGGATAGGTCGAGACGAAGATCGCCGGGATGATGGCGAAGTACTTCGCCACGTCGTTGGCGATCGAGAAGGTGGTGAGCGAGCCGCGCGTCATCAGGAGCGCCTTGCCGGTCTCCACCACCTCCAGCAGCTTGGTCGGGTTGGAGTCGAGGTCGACCATGTTGCCGGCCTCCTTGGCCGCCTGCGTGCCCGTGCCCATGGCCACGGCCACGTCGGCCTGCGCCAGCGCGGGTGCGTCGTTGGTGCCGTCGCCGGTCATCGCGACCAGGCGGCCTTCGGACTGGTACTTGCGAATCAGCGCCAGCTTGTCCTCGGGCGTGGCCTCGGCCAGGAAGTCGTCGACGCCGGCCTCGGCTGCGATGGCGGCGGCCGTGAGCTTGTTGTCGCCGGTGATCATCACCGTGCGGATGCCCATGCGGCGCAGTTCGGCGAAGCGTTCGCGGATGTCGGTCTTGACGATGTCCTTGAGCTCGACGATGCCCAGCACGCGCTTGCCCTCGGCCACCGCCAGCGGCGTGCTGCCGCGGCGTGCAACCTCGTCGGCGGCGCGCAGGACCTCGGGCGGCATCGTGCCGCCGAGCACCTCCACGTGGCGGCGCACGGCGTCGACCGCGCCCTTGCGCAGCGGAACGTGGTCGGCGTCGAGGCTGTTGGGTGCGGGCGGCAGGTCCACGCCGCTCATGCGCGTCTGTGCGGTGAAGGGCACGAAGCGCGTGCCCTCGGCCCCTGTTTCGTCGACGCCACCACGGTGCGCCAGTTCGACGATGCTGCGGCCCTCGGGCGTCTCATCGGCCAGCGAGGCGAGCAGCGCGGCGCGTGCCAGCCGCTGCTGCATCACGCCCGGTGCCAGCAGGAAGGCGCTGGCCTGGCGATTGCCGAGCGTGATGGTGCCGGTCTTGTCGAGCAGCAGCACATCGACGTCGCCCGCCGCTTCCACCGCGCGGCCCGAGGTCGCGATCACGTTGGCCTGCATCATGCGGCTCATGCCGGCCACGCCCACGGCCGACAGCAGGCCGCCGATGGTGGTCGGGATCAGGCACACCAGGAGCGCGACCAGCGCCGTCAGCGGCACCACCGTGCCCGCGTGCATCGCGCCCACGCTGAAGATGGAGTACGGGAGCAGCGTGACCGTGACCATCAGGAACACCAGCGTCAGCGCGACCAGCAGGATGGTCAGCGCGATCTCGTTGGGCGTCTTCTGGCGCTTGGCAGCCTCGACCATGCCGATCATGCGGTCGAGGAAGGACTCGCCCGGGTTGACCGTGATGCGCACCACCAGCCAGTCGGACAGCACGCGCGTGCCGCCCGTCACGGCCGAGAAGTCGCCGCCCGACTCGCGCACCACAGGCGCCGATTCGCCGGTGATGGCGCTCTCGTCGACCGAGGCCACGCCTTCGATCACCTCGCCGTCCAGCGGGATCACGTCGTGGGCCTCGACCAGCACCACGTCGCCGCGGCGCAGCTCGGGTGCCTGCAACGGCAGCCACTTGCCGCCGTGGTACGGCTCGACCATCTTCTTGGCCCAGGTGTCCTTGCGCAGGCCGCGCAGCGAGGCCGCTTGCGCCTTGCTGCGGCCTTCGGCGAGGGCTTCGGCGAAATTGGCGAAGAGCACGGTGAACCACAGCCAGATCGAGATCGCCAGCACGAAGGCCGGCGCCATGCCGGTGTCGCCCGGGAAGCTCAGCGCATGCACCCACAAGAGCGTCGTGAGGAGGCTGCCGATGTAGACGATGAACATCACCGGGTTGCGCCACTGCACGCGCGGGTCCAGCTTGGCGACGGCGGCCCACAAGGCGGGGCGCACCAGCTCGGCGTCGAAGAGGCCGAGGTGCTTTTTCTTCCTGGCCTGGACCTTGGCTTCGGCCGCAACCACGGCCTGGACGGGCTCGCCCAGGGGGATCGAGGAGGGATTCTTTTTCATGGTCTGCGGTCTCATTTCCACAGCATCAGGTGTTCGACGGCCGGGCCCAGGGCGAGTGCCGGAACGTAGTTGAGAAGGCCCACCAGCAGCACGGTGCCGATCAGCAGCGTCACGAACAGCGGGCCGTGCGTGGGCATGGTGCCGGCCGTGACCGGCAGGCGCTTCTTGGCGGCCAGCGAGCCCGCGATGGCGAGCACCGGCACAATCACGCCGAAGCGGCCGAACCACATCGCAACGGCCAGCATCGCGTTGTAGAAAGGCGTGTTGGCCGACAGGCCGGCAAAGGCGCTGCCGTTGTTGTTGCCGGCCGAGGTGAAGGCATAGAGGATCTCGGAGAAGCCATGGGCACCGGGGTTCGCGATGCCCGCCTTGCCGGGATCGGCGATGACGGCGACGGCGGTTCCGGCCAGCACGAGGATCGGCGTGACCAGGATCGCGATCGAGCTCAGCTTCATCTCGCGGATCTCGATCTTCTTGCCCAGGTACTCGGGCGTGCGGCCGATCATCAGGCCGGCGATGAACACCGCCAGCACCGCGAAGATCAGCATGCCGTAGAGGCCCGTGCCGACGCCGCCGAACACCACCTCGCCGAGCTGCATCAGCACCAGCGGCACCATGCCGCCCAGCGGGGTGAAGGAGTCGTGCATCGCGATCACCGCGCCGCAGGAGGCGGCGGTGGTGATGGCCGCGAAGAGCGCGGAGGCGTCGATGCCGAAGCGCACCTCCTTGCCTTCCATGTTGCCGCCGGCCTGCAGCGCGCTGGCCGCCTGGTCGACGCCGAGCGGCGGCAGGAGCGGGTTGCCGGCGTGCTCGGCCGGGATCACCGCGATCACGGCCAGCACGAACAGCACCGTCATCGCCGCGAGGATGGCCCAGCCCTGGCGCGGGTCGCCGACCACGCGGCCGAAGGCGAAGCACAGCGCGGCCGGGATCAGGAAGATCGCGATCATTTGCACGAAGTTCGCGAGCGCCGTCGGGTTCTCGTAGGGGTGCGCCGAGTTGGCGTTGAAGAAGCCGCCGCCGTTGGTGCCCAGCATCTTGATCGCCTCCTGCGAGGCGACCGGGCCCATGGCCAGGGTCTGGGTGGTGGTGCTCGCGGCCTCGGTCACCGCGTTGCCGGCCGCGTCCTTCAGCGGCTGGCCGGCGGCATCGAGCTTGGGGTTCTGGTAGGCGGTGGCTTCCAGCGTCGTCACCGTCTTGTAGGTGTCGAAGTTCTGGATCACGCCCTGGCCCACGAATACCATGGCGATCACGAACGAGATCGGCAGCAGCAGCCAGGCGGTGATGCGGGTCACGTCCGTCCAGAAGTTGCCGACGAAGCCTCTGCCGTCGGTGTTGCGCGCTGCGAAGCCGCGCGCCAGCGCGAAGGCGACCGCGATGCCGGTGGCGGCGGAGAGAAAGTTCTGCACCGTGAGCCCCAGCATCTGCGTGAGATAGCTCATGGTCGACTCGCCGGCATAGCCCTGCCAGTTGGTGTTGGAGACGAAGCTCACGGCCGTGTTGAAGGCCGAGTCGGGCGACACCGCGCCGATACCGACCGGGTTCAGCGGCAACAAGTGCTGCAGGCGCTGCAGGCCGTAGACGGCGAGTGCGCCGACGGCATTGAAGGCCAGCAGCGACAGCGCATAGCCGCGCCAGTGCATGGCACGCTCGGCGTCCACGCCGGCGAGCTTGTAGAGCGGCGCTTCGGCGCGCTGCATCCAGGCGGGCAGCCGGCCTTCGCACAGCGCCGCCAGCCAGCGGCCCAGCGGCCAGGCGAGCAGGCCCAGCACCACGAGGAACACGCCCAGGAGAGTCCAGGCGGAGGCATCCATTTCAGAATTCCTCGGCGCAGATCAGCGCGAACACCAAGTAGGCGAAGAGGATCACGGCCAGCAGGCCGGCGAATCCATAGAGCACATCGAGGCTGATCATTGAGCCTCTCCCTTGGGCGCGTCGAGCTTGCCGAGGCCGATGACCGCCTCCGCCATGACGACCCAGAACACCGCGATGGCGGCGATCCAAACGAAATCCATCTTTCAACTCCTGCATGCGAAGCACGTGCAGGCAGTCTCGTGAGACGCACGTAAAGATGGGGAACAGAGTCGGCAGGCGGCCGTAAAGAAAGCGTAAAAACGACGCCCGTGCCGTGCGCATTTGCACACTCGCCGCGCCTTTGTGGCACGGCGCGTGCCGCTTTGTGAATTCCTTGCTAGCCGTTCGTCCTGAGCCTGCGTACAACCGGCGCATGGACTGAAAGACGAGGATTCACATGGAAACGGAAGCCATCGCACTCATCGTGGACGAACCGATTGCCGGCCACTTCTACTGGGTGCTGCAGAAGCAGGACGGCAACGACTGCCGCCCCATCGACGCCGCCGAGGGGCCGATGCCCACCTACGGCGCGGCCATGATGGCCGGCATTGCGGCGCTGCAGCGGCGCAACGATGCGCGAGGCAGCGGCGGCGCGCGGACTGTGCACTGAGGCAGCGGGCGCGCTGAGACGCGCCCTTCCATCGCCCCTCGGCAAGGGCGGCATCTCGAATCGCGTACCCTTCGTTGCGCCCGATCCGGCACACTGCCGGCCAGCGTGCGCAGTCCTCAGGCTGCGCCTGAAACGAAGAGACACCCCATGATCCGAAAGCTGCTGACCTCCGCCGTCCTCGCACTGGCCTTCGCCGCCGTGCAGGCCCAGCCCTATCCCGCCAAGCCCGTGCGCCTGATCGTGCCCTTCCCGCCCGGCGGCGGCACCGACATCCTGTCGCGGCTGGTGGCCACCAAGCTGACGGAGGTCAGCAAGTGGACCGTGGTGCCCGACAACCGCGCGGGCGCCGGCGGCACCATCGGCATCGCGGAAGCGGTGCGCGCCGCGCCCACCGGCTACGACATCGTGATGGGCCAGAAGGACAACATGGTCGTCGCGCCCTGGCTCTACAAGAACCTCAGCTACGAGCCGACCAAGGACCTCGCGGCGGTGGCCCATGTGGCCTACACGCCGGTGGTGATCGTCACGCGCACCGAGTCGAAGTTCAAGACGCTGAAGGATGTGGTCGATGCCGCCCGCGCCGCGCCCGACACCATCACCTACGGCTCGCCCGGCAACGGCACCACCATCCACCTGGCCGGCGAGATCTTCAAGAGCGCGGCCAACATCAAGATGCGCCACGTGCCCTACAAGGGCTCGAACCCCGCGATGATGGACGTGCTGGCCGGCAACGTGGACCTGATGGTGTCCTCGCTGCCCTCGGCGATGGGGCAGATCAAGTCCGGCAAGCTGCGCGCGCTGGCCGTGACCTCGGCCAAGCGCAGCAGCTCGCTGCCCGAGGTGCCCATCGTGGCCGAGCTGGGCTACAAGGACTTCGACGTCAGCACCTGGTACGGCCTCTTCGCGCCCGCTGGGACGCCGAAGGAGATCGTCACCACGCTGAACGCCGAGGTGAACAAGCTGCTGGCCACGCCCGAGATGAAGGCCGCGATCATCGCCCAGGGCGCCGAGCCGCAAGGCATGACGCCCGAGCAGTTCGGCACGCTGCTGAAGACCGACTACCTGAAGTGGCGCGACATCGTGAAGGCCTCAGGCGCAACCATCGAATAGCCCATCAGGGCTCGCGCACATCGGCCACCGGCTTGCTGCCGAAGTCCGCACGCTCCAGATAGGCCAGCACCTTCGCCGCTGCCTCGTCAGGCGACCAGAGCTGGCCCTGCGCCTTGAGCCGTTCGAAGCGCGCGCGGTCCGGGAACAGGGCGGCATCGCTTTCGCGCAGCTGGACCTGCATGTCGGTGTCGATCACGCCGGGCGCGAGCGAGACGATCTTCGCGCCGCCGCCCAGCGCCTCTTCCTCCAGCGCCACCGCGCGCGAGAAATGATCCATGCCCGCCTTGGCCGCGCAGTACGGCGCCTGGCTGGCCATGGCGTTGCGGCCCAGGCCCGAGGAAATGTTGAGCACCTTGCGCTCGCCGCGCCAGCCGCGGGTGGCGCCGAGGAAGGCGGAGCTCAGCAGCAGCGGCGCCTCCAGGCCCACGCGCAAGGCCTGCGACAGCTCAGCCGCCACCGCCTGCGACAGGGGCCCGATGCGGCCGACGGCGCCGGCGTTGTTAATCAGCGCGACGCCGTCGAAGGACTGCCCGTCCAGGCCCTGCAGCCAAGCCGCGAGCCGGGCCGCCGCCGGCACCGGGTCGGTGAGGTCCTGCTGCCATTGCTCGAGCTCGGCGCCTGCTTCGCGTGCGCGCGCGGCGAGCTGCTCGTCGGCCCGGCGCGCGATGCACAGCAGGCGATGGCCCGGCTGCGCCAGCAGTTGCTCGGCCATGGCGCGGCCCAGGCCGCGCGAGGCGCCGGTGATGATGGTGAGTTGGCGTGAATTCATGGCGGTTCTCGTGAAATGCGTCATCGACGGCGACATGCCGTGTGGCTCGCATGCTATCGGCGGATTGACGAAGCGCGAGGCGGCTTCTTACATTCAGCCGATGCCCATCCAGTACGAGCCTGCCAGCGACGCGCGCCATTTTGCCGAGAGCTTCGGCCTGGCCGGCCCTGCGCAGCCCTCGGTGGTGCGGCCGGGTGGGCAGGGCGTCTTCATCCGCCGGCCGCGGGGCGACCGCGAGGGCAGCGCCATCACCGCGCGCTTCGAGGCGGCCGAGGGCCGCTGGGGCCTGGTCCCCCTGTTCGCCAAGGAGCGCGACTACCCCCACACCTTCGAGGCCCGTGGCGAAACGGCCGCGAGCGAACGCAACTTCTACCAGCCCTGGAAGCGCGGCCACCGCTGCGTGGTGCTGGCCGATGCGCTGTACCGCCGCGGCGACAGCGAAGATCAGGTGGTGCGCGTCACCCGCGCCGATGGCCAGCCGCTGGCGATGGCCGGCCTGTGGAACGGCTGGCGGGCCCCGGACGGCGAGTGCGTCGAGAGCTTCGCGCTGCTGACGCTGCCGGCCGTGGAGCAACCCTCGCAGCGCCGCGTGGTGTTCCTGCGCGAGGCCTGGATCGACGACTGGCTGCATTGCCCGGTCGAGGAGACGGCCGCCTACCTGCGCCCCTACGCGCTCGACAAGCTGGTGCGCCGCGCGATCATCCGCGACTCCGGCATTCCCCTGCCGGAAAGGGCGCCCGAGGCGTGATCGCCTGATCACTCCCTGCCCGCCACCCCGCCCGCACGCAAGGCCGCGAGGTCGAGCACGCGCAGCCCGCCGTACTCGACGCGGATCGCACCCTCGGCCTGCAAGGTGCGCAGCGCCTCGTTGACGCGCTGGCGCGAGAGCCCGATCAGGTAGGCCAGCTCCTGCTGCGTGATGCGCAGCAGTTCGCCCACGCCGGGGAAGAGCACCGGATTGAAGAGCGCCGCCAGGTTGCGCGCGACGCGCGCATCGGGGTCGTTGAGCCGATCGGCCTCGCGCGCGGCGATGAACTGGCCGAGGCGCTCGTTGAGCTGGTTCATGACGAAGCGGTTGAAGCCGATCGAGTGGTCCAGCAGCCAGTGGAAATCGTCCACCGGCAGGCCCGCCACCACGCTGCGCCGCAGCGCCTGGATGTTGTAGCGATAGGGCTCGCGCTTGAGCGCCGTGCCCTCGCCGAACCAGCCGCCCGGCGGCAGGCCGCTGTAGGTCATGGAGGTGCCGTCGGCGTTGTCGTTGCTCATCTTGAGCAGGCCCTCGACCACGCCGAACCAGAAGGTGGGCGAGCGGCCGATGCGGCACACCAGGTCGCCGGGTTCGGCGTCGCCCACCACCACCGCGGCCTCCGCGCGGCGGCGTTCGGCGGGCGTCAGCGTGTGAAGCCAGGGAATGTTCTGCAGCTCCTCGGCGGTGGCCGGCCGCACGCGCTCGCGCAGGGAAGAAGTGCCGCTGGAATTGCCGTGGCTCATCGGGAAACTCCGGGGAGTACTGTCCCTAGGATTGTCGTTGAAACGACAAGTTGGCGACAAGCGGGGTTCTACAGTCCGCCCATCGTGCAAACCAACGCCAACACCTTTCCCCGCCTGCTGCTGGCCCATGCGCAGCGCCAGCCCGACGCGCCGGCCGTGCGCGAGAAGGACCTCGGCATCTGGCAGACCTGGAGCTGGTCGGCCGTCGCCCGCGAGGTGCGCGAGCTCGCCTGCGGGCTCGCCAGCCTGGGCTTCAAGCCGGGCGACAACCTGGCGATCGTCGGCGCCAACCGGCCGCACCTGTACATGGCGGTGGTGGCGGCGCAGAGCCTGCGCGGCGTGCCGGTGCCGCTGTACCAGGACGCGGTGGCGGGCGAGATGGTCTTCATGCTGGAAGACGCGGCCATCGACTTCGTGATCGCCGAGGACCAGGAGCAGGTCGACAAGCTGCTCGAATGCCGCGAGCTGATGGCGGCCCAGGGCAAGCCGGGCCTGCGCCGCATCGTCTACGACGACCCGCGCGGGCTGCGCCACTACGAGCAGCCGGGCCTGCTCGGCTACGAGGCCCTGCGCGCGCTGGGCCGCGCCTTCGACGGCGCGCAGCCGGCTTTCTTCGAGCAAAGCCTGAACGGCGTCGAGCCCGGCGACGTCGCCGTGATCCTCTACACCTCGGGCACCACCGGCCGGCCCAAGGGCGTGTGCCAGACGCACGCCAGCTTCATCGCGGCGGGCCGCGGCGGCGTCGAGACCGACGGGCTCGGCCCCGGCGACAACATCATGAGCTACCTGCCGATGGCCTGGGTCGGCGACCACCTGTTCTCGGTGGCGCAATGGCTGGTGGGCGGCTTCACGCTCAACTGCCCGGAGTCCTCGGCCACGGTGATGAACGACATGCGCGAGATCGGGCCCAGCTACTACTTCGGCCCGCCGCGCACCTTCGAGGGGCTGCTCACGGCCGTGTCGATCCGCATGGAGGACGCGGCGGCGCCCAAGCGCTGGCTCTACGCGAAGTTCATGGCGCTGGCACAGCGCGTGGGCGCCGACATTCTGAACGGCGCGAAGGTGGGCCTGGGCGACCGGCTGCTCTACGGCCTGGGCGACCTGCTGATCTACGGGCCGCTGCGCAACGTGCTGGGCATGAGCCGCATCCGCGTGGCCTACACCGCGGGCGCGGCGATCGGGCCCGACCTGTTCCGCTTCTACCGATCGATCGGCGTCAACCTCAAGCAGTTCTACGGCCAGACCGAGACCTGCGCCTACGTGTGCCTGCAGCAGGACGGCAAGGTGAAGCTGCAGACCGTGGGCAGCGCGGCGCCCGGCATCGAGCTGCGCATCGCACCCGACGGCGAAGTGCTGGTGCGCGGCGTCTCGGTGCTCCAGGGGTACTACAAGCGGCCCGACGCGACGGCCGAGGTGCTCGATGCCGAGGGCTACTTCCACACCGGCGATGCCGGCGTGATCGACGCCGAGGGCCACCTGCGCATCATCGACCGCGCCAAGGACGTGGGCAAGCTCTCGCGCGGCGCGATGTTCGCGCCCAACTACATCGAGAACAAGCTCAAGTTCTTTCCGCAGATCAAGGAAGCGGTGTGCTTCGGCAACGGGCGCGAGGAGGTCTGCGCGGCGATCAACATCGACTTCGAGGCGGTGGGCAACTGGGCCGAGCGCCGCGGCCTGCCCTACGGCGGCTACGTGGACCTGGCCGGCAAGCCCGAGGTGCTGCAGCTGATCGCCGAATGCGTGGAGAAGGTCAACGCCGACCTGGCCGGCGAGGAGGGCATGGGCGACACCCAGATCGCCCGCTTCCTGGTGCTGCACAAGGAGCTGGACCCCGACGACGACGAGCTCACCCGCACCCGCAAGGTGCGGCGCGGCTTCATCGCGGAGAAGTACCGCGTGCTGGTCGATGCGCTCTACGGCGGCAAGGCCGAGCAGTACATCGAGACCCAGGTCAAGTTCGAGGACGGGCGCACGGGCGTGGTGAACGCCACGCTGAAGATCGTCGAAGCCAAGCGCTTCCCCCCGATGAAGGCCGCCGCATGAACGCGCAGAACACCGCCGAGACCGCCATGCTCGCCAGCGCGACCCACGGCGGGCGCCGGATCGGCGAGGTGATCCTGGACGTGCAGAACATCAGCCTGTCCTTCGGCGGCGTGAAGGCGTTGGCCGACATCAGCTTCGACGTGCGCGAGCACGAGGTACGCGCCATCATCGGCCCCAATGGCGCGGGCAAGAGTTCGATGCTCAACTGCATCAACGGCGTCTACCAACCGCAGCAGGGCTCGATCACCTTCCGCGGGCAGCACTTTCGGCACATGAACTCGCGCCAGGTGGCCGAGATGGGCGTGGCACGCACCTTCCAGAACCTGGCCCTGTTCAAGGGCATGAGCGTGCTCGACAACATCATGACGGGCCGCAACCTCAAGATGAAGAGCGGCCTGCTCGCCCAGGCGCTGCGCTGGGGCCCGGCCGAGCGCGAGGAGATCGCGCAACGCGAGTCCGTCGAGCGGATCATCGACTTCCTCGAGATCCAGCCGCACCGCAAGACGCCGGTGGGCCGCCTGCCCTACGGCCTGCAGAAGCGCGTGGACCTGGGCCGCGCGCTGGCGATGGAGCCGCAGGTGCTGCTGCTGGACGAGCCCATGGCCGGCATGAACGTGGAGGAGAAGCAGGACATGAGCCGCTTCATCCTCGACGTGAACGACGAGTTCGGCACCACCATCGTGCTGATCGAGCACGACATGGGCGTGGTGATGGACATCTCGGACCGCGTGGTGGTGCTCGACTACGGCAAGAAGATCGGCGACGGCACGCCCCACGAAGTGCGCAACAACGAGGACGTGATCCGGGCTTACCTCGGGACGGAACACTGATGGGCTTTTTTCTCGAAACACTCTTCGGCGGCCTGATGGTCGGCATGCTCTATTCGCTGATCGCGCTGGGCTTCGTGCTGATCTACAAGGCCTCCGGCGTCTTCAACTTCGCGCAGGGTGCGATGGTGCTGTTCGCCGCGCTGGCGATGGCGCGCTTCGCCGAGTGGGTGCCGCAGTGGACCGGCATCGAGAACCGCTGGTTCGCCAATCTCGCGGCCTTCGTGCTGGCCGGCGCCGTGATGTTCGCGGTGGCCTGGCTGGTGGAGCGGCTGGTGCTGCGGCACTTGGTCAACCAGGAAGGCGCCACGCTGCTGATGGCCACGCTGGGTATCACCTACTTCATCGACGGGCTGGGCCAGACCATCTTCGGCAGCAACATCTACAAGATCGACATCGGCATGCCCAAGGAGCCGATCTTCGCCTTCGAGTCGGCGTTCCAGGGCGGCATCCTGCTGAACAAGGAGGACCTGATCGCCGCCGCGATCGCCGCCGCGCTGGTGGCGCTGCTGTCGCTGTTCTTCCAGAAGACCGGCACCGGCCGCGCGCTGCGGGCGGTGGCCGACGACCACCAGGCCGCGCAGTCCGTCGGCATCCCGCTGGCGCGCATCTGGGTCATCGTGTGGTGCGTGGCGGGCGTGGTGGCGCTGGTGGCCGGGATGATCTGGGGCAGCAAGCTGGGCGTGCAGTTCTCGCTGGCCACGGTGGCGCTGCGCGCGCTGCCGGTCGTCATCCTCGGCGGGCTGACCTCGGTGCCCGGCGCCATCCTCGGCGGGCTGATCATCGGCGTCGGCGAGAAGCTGTCGGAGGTCTACCTCGGGCCGCTGGTGGGCGGCGGCATCGAGATCTGGTTCGCCTACGTGCTCGCGCTCCTGTTCCTGCTGTTCCGGCCGCAGGGGCTGTTCGGCGAAAAGATCATCGATCGCGTGTGAGCGCGGAAAGACCCACCCCATGCTCTACCGCGAAAACGGCCAGTTCAAGACCAGCTACCGCGCCGACCAGCAGGTCTTCCCGATCCTGCAGGACCGCGTGTTCATCGTGTTGCTGCTGGCTTTCGCCGTCGTCGGCGTGCCGCTGCTGGCGAGCGACTACCTGTTCCGGGCCATCCTGATCCCCTTCCTGATCTTCTCGCTGGCCGCGGTGGGCGTGAACATCCTGGTGGGCTACTGCGGCCAGATCTCGCTGGGCTCGGGCGCGTTCATGGCGGTGGGAGCCTACGGCGCCTACAACTTCTTCGCCCGCGTTCCGAACATGCCGCTGATCCCGGCGCTGATCCTCGGCGGGCTGTGCGCCACCGCCTTCGGCATCCTGTTCGGGCTGCCGAGCCTGCGGGTGCGCGGCCTGTACCTGGCGGTCGCCACGCTCGCGGCGCAGTTCTTCGCCGACTGGATGTTCCTGCGCATCAAGTGGTTCACGCTCGACACGCCCTCGGGCTCGGTGGCGGTGTCGAACCTGCAGGTGTTCGGGCTGCCGATCGAGAGCGCGGTGAGCAAGTACCTGTTCTGCCTGGTCGTGCTGGCCCTGGTCGCGCTGATGGCCAAGAACCTGGTGCGCGGCGCCATCGGGCGCGAGTGGATGGCGATTCGCGACATGGACGTGGCCGCGGCGGTGATCGGCATCCGCCCGATGTACGCCAAGCTCAGCGCCTTTGCCGTGAGCTCCTTCATCATCGGGCTGGCAGGCGCGCTGTGGGCCTTCATCTACCTGGGCGCGTGGGAGCCCTCGGCCTTCTCGGTGGACTACTCCTTCCGGCTGCTGTTCATGGTGATCATCGGCGGGCTGGGCTCGATCATGGGCAGCTTCTTCGGCGCGGCCTTCATCGTGGTCCTGCCGATCGCGCTCAACCAGTTCCTGCCGCTCTTGGCCGGGCTGTTCGGCATCGAGATCTCGACCGCGGGCATCGCGCATGCCGAGCTGATGATCTTCGGCGGCCTGATCGTGTGGTTCCTGATCGTGGAGCCGCACGGGCTGGCGCGGCTGTGGTCCACGGCCAAGCAGAAGCTGCGGCTGTGGCCCTTCCCTTATTGATACCGCGCTTCGCAGAATCCCCCGCACCCTAGAACCGACCCAAGGAGACAATCATGAGAGTCCTCAGTTCCGTCATCGCCGCGGCCGCGTGCATGACCTGCCTGGCCGCCGTCGCGCAGACCAAAGAGCAGTTCATCCCGGTGCTGTCGTATCGCACGGGCGCCTTCGCGCCCAACGGCGCGCCCTGGGCCAACGGCTATGTCGACTACTTCAAGCTGGTGAACGCCCGCGGCGGCCTCAACGGCGTCAAGCTCAGCTTCGAAGAATGCGAGACCGGCTACGACACCGCGCGCAGCGTCGAGTGCTACGAGCGGCTCAAGAGCAAGGGGGCCTCGTTCGTGCAGCCGCTGTCGACCGGCGCGACCTTCGCCATCACCGAGAAGGCGCCGGTGGACAAGATCCCGGTGGTGACCATCGGCTACGGCCGCAGCGAGAGCGCCGACGGCACCGTGTTCAAGTGGAACTTCCCGATCGCCGGCACCTACTGGGTGGCCTCCGACGCGATCCTGCAGGCCATCGCCAAGAAGGAGGGCGGGCTGGACAAGCTCAAGGGCAAGAAGCTGGCCCTGGTCTACCACGACAGCCCCTACGGCAAGGAGCCGATCCCGCTGCTGCAGGAGCGCGCCAAGCTGCACGGCTTCGACCTGCAGCTGCTGCCGGTGACCTCGCCCGGCGTCGAGCAGAAGGCGACCTGGCTGCAGATTCGCCAGAACCGGCCCGACTACGTGCTGCTGTGGGGCTGGGGCGTGATGAACTCCACCGCGCTCAAGGAAGCCCAGGCCACCGGCTACCCGCGCGAGAAGATGTACGGCGTATGGTGGGCCGGCGCCGAGCCCGACGTGAAGGACGTGGGCGACGGCGCCAAGGGCTACAACGCCGTGACCATGCAGCATGGCGCGGAGCCGCAGTCGAAGGTGGTCAAGGACGTGCTGGCGATGGTGCACGAGAAGGGCCAGGGCACCGGCCCGCGCAACGAGGTCGGCCAGGTGCTCTACATGCGCGGCGCGATGAGCGCGATGCTCGGCGTGGAAGGCATCCGGGCCGCGCAGGAACGCTTCGGCAAGGGCAAGGTCATGACCGGCGAGCAGGTGCGCTGGGGCCTGGAGAACCTGAACCTCACGCAGGCCAAGCTCGACGCACTGGGCTTCGCCGGCGTGATGCGGCCGATCAGCACCTCGTGCACCGACCACATGGGCGCCTCCTGGGCGCGCATCCACACCTGGGACGGCACGAAGTGGAACTTCACCTCCGACTGGCTGCAGGGCGACGAGCAGGTGATCAAGCCGCTGGTTCGCTCCACCGCGGCCAAGTACGCGGCCGAGAAGAAGCTCAGCGCGCGCCCGCCGGAGGACTGCCAGTCCTGAGCGCCTGATCGCCATCGATCCCGGCTCTCCGGAGCCGGCATCTGGAAGCGCGGCGCCGCCGGGCTTCCAAATGCTCCACACACAACCATGAAGCAAGCCGACATCCTCCTCGACGTCAACGGCATCGAAGTCATCTACAACCACGTGATCCTGGTGCTCAAGGGCGTCTCGCTCAAAGTGCCCGAGGGCGGCATCGTGGCGCTGCTCGGCGGCAACGGCGCCGGCAAGACCACCACGCTGCGCGCGGTCTCGAACCTGCTCGCGGGCGAGCGCGGCGCGGTCACCAAGGGCAACATCACGCTGCGCGGCGAGCGCATCGAGGCGCTGTCGCCGGCCGAGCTGGTGCGGCGCGGGCTGATCCAGGTGATGGAAGGCCGCCACTGCTTCGCCCACCTCACCATCGAGGACAACCTGATGACCGGCGCCTACACCCGCACCGACGGCAAGGCCGCGGTGGCGCAGACGCTGGAGAAGGTCTACGCCTACTTCCCGCGCCTGAAGACGCGGCGCTCCTCGCAGGCCGCCTACACCTCGGGCGGCGAGCAGCAGATGTGCGCCATCGGCCGCGCGCTGATGGCCAACCCCAGCATGGTGCTGCTCGACGAGCCCTCGATGGGCCTGGCACCGCAGATCGTGGACGAGGTCTTCGGCATCGTGAAGGACCTGAACCAGAAGGAGCGCGTGACCTTCCTCCTGGCTGAGCAGAACACCAACATGGCGCTGCGCTATGCCGACTACGGCTACATCCTGGAGAACGGCCGCATCGTGATGGACGGCGAGGCGCACAGCCTCAGGGAGAACGAGGACGTCAAGGAGTTCTACCTGGGCGTGGGCGGCGCGGACCGCAAGAGCTTCCGCGACGTGAAGAGCTACAAGCGCCGCAAGAGGTGGTTGGCGTAATGGCTCGCCCCCAGGTTGGCTCACTTCGTGTAGCCGCCCACCCCCTACCGGGGGCAACACCAGCGGCCCGGCAAAGCCGGTTCCGCGGTGTTCCCCGAACAGGCCTGATCCAGGACAACGGCTATGAATGATTACTACGATGCGCTTGAAGTGCGCGACCCGGCGGAGCGCGAGCAGGACTTGCTGGCTGCGTTGCCGAAGCAGATTGCCCAGGCCCAGACCGCCGCTCCCGCCTTCGCGAAGATCCTCGACGGGGTGAAGCCCGCCGACATCGACAGCCGCGAGGCGCTGGCGCGCCTGCCCGTCACGCGCAAGCACGAGCTGCTGGAGCGGCAGAAGGCCGAGCGCGCGCGCGATCCCTTCGGCGGCTTTTCGGCCATTCGCTTCGGCCCGCGCATGCTGCGCGTGTTCGCCAGCCCCGGCACCATCTACGAGCCCGAGGGCGAGGCGCTCGACTACTGGCGCACGGCGCGCGCGCTGCATGCGGCGGGCTTTCGCAGCGGCGAGCTGGTGCACAACAGCTTCAGCTACCACATGACGCCGGCCGGCGCGATCATGGAAAGCGGCGCGCGGGCCCTGGGCTGCACCGTGTTCGCCGGCGGCACCGGCCAGACGGAGCAGCAGGTGGACGCGATCGCCGATCTCAAGCCCGCCGGCTATGCCGGCACGCCCAGCTTCCTGAAGATCCTGCTGGAGAAGGCGGCCGAGCGGGGCATCCCCCTGCCCTCGCTGACCAAGGCGCTGGTCTCGGGCGAGGCCTTCCCCCCCAGCCTGCGCGACTGGATCGCCGAGCGCGGCGTGGCCGGCATGCAGTGCTACGCGACCGCCGATCTGGGCCTGATCGCCTACGAGACGGCGGCACGCGAAGGCCTGGTGCTCGACGAGGGTGTGATCGTCGAGATCGTGCGCCCCGGCACCGGCGACCCGGTGCCCGAGGGCGAGGTGGGCGAGATCGTCGTCACCACGCTGAACCCCGATTACCCGCTGATCCGCTTCGGCACCGGCGACCTCTCGGCCGTGCTGCCGGGAGGCTGCCCGACCGGCCGCACCAACACCCGCATCAAGGGCTGGCTCGGCCGCGCCGACCAGACCACGAAGGTGCGCGGCATGTTCGTGCATCCGGGCCAGGTGGCGGAGATCGCGCGGCGCTTCCCCGAGGTGCGGCGCGCGCGGCTGGTGGTCGAGGGCGAGATGGGCGAGGACCGCATGACGCTCCGGCTCGAATGCGCGTCGGAGCCCGAGGGCTTGGCCGGCCGCATTGCCGCGGCGGTCCGCGATGTCACCAAGCTGCGCGGGGAGGTCGAGCTGATGGAGCCGGGCAGCCTGCCCAACGACGGCAAGGTGATCGAGGACGCGCGCAGCTACCGATAGGTCCGGGCTTCGTCGATCGTATTCGCGGGGTTTTTGAGGACCGGCACGCGCGATGTCGCAGCTGGGGAAGTGCGCTCGGGTTTTTCCCGACTCGCTCCGCGACGATTGATCAGATTTCAACTTGCGGGGCGTCGCAACAATTTGCGGCATTCGCGCCGCACGTGTTTCGTCCAGGTCGGCGCGCCGCTCCCCTCGCGCCACCACGATGACCTACCGTTTCCTTGCGTCGCTCCGCCTCATTGCCGCCGTTTTTTCGCTTCATCTTGGCCTTGCCGCCTGCGGGGGAGGCAGCGACGGATGGGTCGGTATTCCCGCCAGCGCAACAGCGGCGCCGGAACCCGTCGGCCCGCCCGCAGCGCCGCCCTCGTTGCCCTCCGAACCCCCTCCCGACGAGACAACGGCGCCGGTGACCCGCACCATCGGCGGCAAAGTGACCGGATTGGCCGAGAACGGGAAGATCGTCCTGCTGAACAACGGGGGCGATGCACTGACTTTGGCCACCAACGGCCCGTTTCGCTTTCCCTCGGCGGTGCCCGTCGATGCAGGCTACGCAGTGACGCTGAATGTCCCACCGCTCTGGCAGGCATGCAACATCGCCAACGGAAGCGGTACGGCCACGACCGATGTGGCCGACGTAGAAGTGAGCTGCGACGATTCGCCCGCACAAGTTTCCACGCTGGCCGGCAGCATTGCGCCAGGTTTCAACGACGCCACGGGAACCGCGGCTTCGTTCAATGCACCCGCGGGCGTCGCCGTCGATCACTGGGGCAACCTCTATGTCGCGGATACGGAGAATCACCGCATTCGGAAGATCGATCCGGGCGGCGCCGTCACGACCCTGGCGGGATCCGCGAGCCCGGGCTTGGCCGACGGCCTCGGCGCTGCAGCTTCATTCAGGTTCCCATCGAACATCGCGGTCGACCGGAACGGCAATCTCTACGTGACGGATACGCAGAGCCACTCCATCCGGAAGATCACCCCAACCGGCCAGGTGTCGACGCTGGCAGGCTCCACGACACCGGGGTCAGCGGATGGCGTCGGCACCGCGGCGTCATTCGATGGCCCCTACGGGGTGGCGGTCGACGCAAATGCCAACGTGTACGTCGCGGACCTGAACAACAACAGGATTCGCAAGATCACGCCCACCGGCGTGGTCACGACGCTGGCCGGTTCGCAGAGCGGATCAGCGGACGGCACGGGTGGGGCAGCGTCGTTTTTTCAACCGGCCGGAATTGCGGTGGGCGCCGATGGGCAACTCTATGTCAGCGACTATGGCAACAACACCATCCGCAAGGTCACGCCGGAGGGCGTCGTCACGACAGTGGCAGGCTCCGGCCTGCGTCGAACCGTCAATGGGACGGGCGCAGCGGCGTCCTTCCTGGATCCCGTCGGCGTGGCGGTGGATGCCGGCGGCACGGTGTTCGTCGCCGAGTATCTGGGCAACGTCATCCGAAAGATCACACCCGCCGGGGACGTCACCATCTTTGCCGGCGCTTCGGCCAGGGGCTCGATCGACGGCGTTGGCGAAGCCGCGAGGTTCGATTCGCCGCACGGCTTGGCCATCGACGCGGACGGCCAGCTCTATGTCGCGGACTCGCTCAACCACATGATCCGAAAGATGGCTCCCGTTCGCTGACGGGTCGCACATCGTCGGCGATGGCCACCCTCAGGCGTGCGTGCGCACGCCGGCAAAGGCTTCCACCATCACACGATTGAAAGCCGGCAGGTCCGCGGGCTTGCGGCTGGTGATCAGCGGCCCATCGGCCACCACCTCCAGGTCCACCCACTTGGCGCCGGCATTCTTCAGGTCCGTGCGCAAGGAGGGCCAGGAGGTCATCGTGCGGCCCTTGACCGCGTCCGCCTCGATCAAGGTCCACGGGCCGTGGCATATGGCAGCGATGGGCTTGCCGGCCTTGGCGAAGTCGCGCACGAAGGCGACGGCCTGCTCGTCGATGCGCAAAGCATCGGGGTTCGCCACGCCGCCCGGCAGCACCAGGGCATCGTATTCATGGGCGGCCGCCTGCTGCAGCGGCACATCGACGTCGAAGCGGTCGGCCGGCGCATGGTGCTTCCAGCCGCGCACGCCGCCGTTCTTCGGGGAGACCAGGCTGGTGTCCGCGCCGGCGGCCTCGAGGGCCTTGCGGGGCTCGGTCATCTCGGACTGCTCGAAGCCGTCCGTCACGAGGATGGCAATCTTCATGCCCTCGAGCTGGCGTTTGATCATGGGAGGTCCTTTCATGCAAGTGGAAATTCCACGCTAAGGCCGCCCGCGCGCCGACGGATGGGCCTGCGTCGCCTCCCCGTGTCGGACAAATCGGCAAGTGTGGGATCGCTCACCTGCAAGCCAAGGCGATCCGCCACCAGCGAGGGCGCCGGTGGGCCGAACGGCTGGCAAGCGCCAATCTCCGAAGCATTGGGTAGGAAACGGCTGACAGACACGCACGCGTTCGCGTGGACAGTGGGTGGCTTCTGGCGTTTACGGAGAATTTGTCCATGCCCATCGTTTGTGGGGCTTGCGGAAGCGAGAACCGGGAGAACGCGAAGTTCTGCATCGGTTGCGCACGCCGCCTGCCCGGTTTCGTGGCCACCGGACCCTCGGCCCTCGAGACCATCAACCATGCGCACCCGCGCGCGCCTGCCCGCTCGGCCCGCGTCTGGCGCCGCGACGATCCGCTGGCGCTGCTGCCGGCGGAAACGGCGGGCTTCTGGCTGCGCCTCGCGCTGCTGGGCCTGGCGATGGGACTCGGCTTCATCGGCTGGTACCTCTATGTCACGCGCCAGCTGGCGGAGCCGCCTTTTCTGAACCAGGTCACGGCGGCGCTGACGCTGGAGGACCGCAAGCCGGCTTCGGACGAGCCGCCGATGGCGTTGGCGGCTCCGAGCACGTCGACCGCGAACTCGACCACGACGCCGGCGCAAGCGTCGGCGCCTGCGCCGACGGCTCCTTCTGCGCCGGGCCCCTCCAAGCGCGAGTCCGCGAAGGCGGCAGCGCCCGCGCTGGCCGCCGCGCCCGAGAAACAGGCCGCGTCCGCGAATTCAGCCGCGCCGGAGAAGCCCGCCCCGCCTGCACCGGCAGCGGCAAGGGCTGAGCCCCCCGCGGCAGCGCCGGCCCCTCGCACCGCCTCGGCCACGCCGCCGGAACGCAAGCGCGAGGAGCCGCCTCCGGTGGTTCGGCAGCCTCGCACGCCAGCCTGGGCCGATCCGGAGCCTGCGGTCGCAGCCGCACCTGCAACGCCCTGGATCCGCCCCCCGGGCTGGACCCGCGACGATCCGGGCACACCGATCGTCCGCGGCCCGGCGCCCGTGGAAGCACCGCCGCGCGCGACCGCTTCGATCCGTGGCGATGGCGGACCGCCGATCGCGCGCGGTCCCGGGCCCGTCTACAACTTCAACTCGCCGGGCAGTTCGCCATCGGCGCGTGACGACCCCGGACCGCCGATCGCGCCCGGCCCGGGACCGCTCTACGAGTCGGCACGCACGCCGAACTGGGCGGCCAACGATTCGGGCCCGCCGATCGCGGTCGGCCCCGGCCCGGTCTACAACCGCACGCGGGACCGGTAGGCCGGCGGAAGGCGCTCGATCGCGGCCTGACGGACCGCGCTTCGAACCACATCCGCAGCGAGAAATCGTGGGAGATTTCCTAAGGGCATTCCGGTAGTCGCCGGCCGGCGGCGGGCGATAAGATCGCGGCCCCTTGAACTTGGATTGAACACGGAGAGAGATCATGAAGAAACTGCTCGTCCTCACGGCGATCGCCGCCGCAGCCGCGGGCGCCCATGCCCAGGACTTCCCGGGCAGCAAGCCCGTCACCATCGTGGTGCCTTTCGCCGCCGGCGGCCCGACCGACCGCGTGGCCCGCGACCTGGCCGAGGCCCTGCGCAAGCCACTCGGCGCCAGCAGCATCGTGGTCGACAACGTGCCCGGCGCCGGCAGCTCCATCGGCGCAGCCAAGGTGGCGCGCGCCGCGCCGGACGGCTACACCCTGCTGCTGAACCACATCGGCATGGCGACCGTCCCGACGCTGGTGCGCAACGTGCCCTTCAAGGTCGAGAGCGACTTCGAGTACCTGGGCATCGTCAACGACGTGCCGATGACGCTGATCGCCAAGCCCACGATGAAGGCCAACAACTACAAGGAGCTGACGGCCTGGCTGGCGGAGAACAAGGGCAAGATCAACCTCGGCAACGCGGGCGTGGGCTCGGCCTCGCACCTGTGCGGCCTGCTGTTCCAGAGCGCGACCAAGACCGAGATGACGCCGGTGCCGTACAAGGGCACGGCCCCCGCCATCACCGACCTGATCGGCGGTCAGATCGACCTGCTGTGCGACCAGACCACCAACACCTCGCCGCAGATCGAGGCCAAGAAGGTCAAGGCCTACGCCGTGACCACCTCGAAGCGCCTGAGCACGCCGCTGCTCAAGGACCTGCCCACGCTGCAGGAATCGGGGCTGAAGGACTTCCAGGTCACGATCTGGCACGGCCTCTACGCGCCCAAGGGCACGCCGCCGGCAGTCACCAAGAAGGTCAACGACGCGCTCAAGGTCGCGCTGAAGGACCCGGACTTCGTCAAGAAGCAGGAAGGCCTGGGCGCCGTGGTCGCCAGCGACAACCGCGTCGAGCCGGCCGAGCACAAGAAGTTCGTCGCCGCCGAGATCGCCAAGTGGAGCCCGATCATCAAGGCGGCCGGGGTCTACGCGGACTAAGGCAGGGCGGAGGCCGCGGCGCGCGCGCGCCGCGCCTTCGAATCCGGATGGAGCGGCCGCAGGTACTCGTGCAAGGCGAGTGCCGCCGCTCCGACCGCCGGCGCCCATTCCCCATGGCGCGCACCGCGCACTACCGGCGGCTGCATGCCGGCACTCTCGGCATAGCGCCGCACCACCTCGATCGCGCCGCGCAGCAGTTGCGGATGCGCCTGGCATGAGTGGCCGCCGACCACGATCGCGCGCGGCTCGAAGGTGACCCACAGGTTCTGAAGCAGCACGCCCAGAAAGGCCGCGCCGCGCGGCGCGGCATCGGCGCTGCCGCCCAGCACGCGCGAGCCGAGGAAGGCCTCGGCACAACCGCGGCGGCCGCAGGAGCACAGGGGCCCGTCCACCTGCAGGATGG
This sequence comes from Variovorax sp. WS11, assembly GCF_010499245.1. Lineage (GTDB taxonomy): Bacteria > Pseudomonadota > Gammaproteobacteria > Burkholderiales > Burkholderiaceae_C > Variovorax. Next base: position 3,267,593 of record NZ_JAAGOW010000001.1, on the reverse strand, counting down.
TGTGGCCGATCTCGCCGGCCATGCCGTGCGCGCCGGTGAAGAGGCGGTCGTTGAGCACCACTCCGGCGCCCACGCCTACGTCGCAGCTCACGAAGACCAGCGGATCTTCGCCCTCGCCGCCCGCGAACTCGTACTCGCCCAGCGCCGCCGCATCGGCGTCGTTCTGCAGCTGCACCGGCACGTCTTCGATGCCCTCCCGCGCCAGCGCCTCGACCAGGCCCGGCAGCAAGCTCACCTGCCGCCAGCCGAGGTTGGGCGCGAAGCGGACCTGGCCGGTCGCGTCGTCGACCGCGCCGGGGACGCCGACGCCGATGCCCGAGGCACGCAGGCCCGCGGCGAGCAGATGCCGGTGCGCGGCGGCCACCATGCTTGCGACCTGCCGGCAGACCGCGTGCGGCGCAGGCTCGCGCAAGGGCTGGGCTTCCGAATGGAGCCGCTCGCCCAGCAGCGAGACGCACACCACGCGCAAGGTCTCGACTGCGATCTCGACGCCGATCAGGGCCCGCACGCCGGCGTGAATCTGCAAGGGGATGGAGGGCCGCCCGAGCCCGTCGGCCACGGCGGCATCGGCTTCATGCAGCCAGCCGTCTTCGAGCAGTTCTCGCACCAGCAGGCTGACGGTGGATTTCGTGAGCCCGCTCTCGGCCGCCAGCCGCGCGCGCGAGAGGCCGGGCCTGGCGCGCAGCAGCCGCAGCAGCACGCTGCGGTTGATGCGCCTGACCAGTTGCTGGTCGCCGAGGGTCGTCATCCCGAAGCGTGCTCGGCTTGCGCCTTCCCCTCGGGCCGCTTGCCCGCGATGATCATGCCCAGCACTTCGTCCTCATTCACGTCGGCGGTGCGGTAGGTGCCGACCAGGCGGCCGTTCTTCATCACCGCGAGGCGGTCGCTGAGCCCGAAGACATCGGGCATGTCGTGCGTGATCAGGAAGATGCCCACGCCGTCGGCCTTCAGCTGCTTGACCAGCGCGCCGACCATCGCCGTCTCCTCCGGCCCGAGGGCGGCGCAGGGCTCGTCCATGATCAGGATGCGAGCGTTGAAGTAGAGCGCGCGCGAGATCGCCACCACCTGCCGCTGGCCGCCCGAGAGGCGCCGCACCGGCACGCGGATGTTGGTGAAGTTCTTGTTGAGGCGGCGGAAGACCTTGCGCGCCTCGTTCTCCATGAAGTGGTCGTCCAGCGTGCGCCAGGGCGTGAGCTTCTCGCGCCCCAGGAACAGGTTGGCCACGGAGTCGAGGTTGTCGGCCAGGGCCAGGGTCTGGTAGATGGTCTCGATGCCCTGCGCCTGCGCTTCCGAGGGCGTGCGGATGTGGACCGGCTGGCCCGCGATGAGCGTCTCGCCCGAGTCGATGGGGTAGGCGCCCGCGAGCATCTTCATCAGCGTGGACTTGCCGGCGCCGTTGTGACCCAGCAGGGCCACCACCTCGCCGGGGTAGAGGTTGACGCTGACGTTGTCGACCGCTTTCACGCCGCCGAAGGACTTGCGGATCTCGCGCAGCTCGACGAGAGGGGGAGCCGCGTTCATCGCGTCTCTCCGAAATGCTTGCGGTAGAGCACGTCGAACACCACCGCCACGATCAACACCTGGCCGATGATCACCATGCGCTTGCCGATGGCCACGTCGAGCAGCAGCATGCCGCTGTCGAGCGACTGCATGATCAGCGCGCCCAGCACCGAGCCGAAGATGGAGCCGCTGCCGCCCGCCAGTGCCGCGCCGCCGATCACCGCGGCCGCGATCACGTAGAGCTCCATGCCCGAGCCCAGCGAGTTGGTCCCCGCGTTGAGCCGCGCGATCGACACGATGGCCGCCACCGTCACCAGCACCGAGAGCAGCGCGAACAGCAGCAGCGTCACGCGCTTGACCGGGATGCCCACCAGCGCCGCGGCATCGGGATTGCCGCCCATCGCGAACACGTAGCGCCCGAAGCGCGTGCGGTGGACGATGAAGGACAGCACCACCGCCACCACGGCCCAGATCAGCACGGGAATGGGAATGCCCTGCGGCTCGGTCTTGGACGAGATCTGGTAGCTGTTCATGGTCGCTGCGAAGGCGAACACCACCAGCACCGGCACTGCCGTGAGCAGCACGTCGAGCCACAGCGGCTCCACCGGCATCTCGTGGCGCTGGCGCGCGCGGCGCTGCTGCAGCATGCGCGCGAACAGCACGAGCGCCACCAGCGCGGCCAGCGCCCAGGTGGCCGTGGTGCCGATACCGCCGTCGTAGCCGCCGCCCAGGCGCTGGAAGAACTCATCGTTGACCGGCTGGGTCTTGCCGTCGGCCACCAGGAAGGCGGCGCCGCGGAAGGACATCAGCCCGCCCAGCGTGACCACGAAGGAGGGCACGCCCAGCATCGCCGTGAGCCCGCCCTGGTAGAGCGAGACCAGCAGCGCCACCGCCAGTCCCGCCAGGCAGGAGGCCGGCCAGGACCAGCCCGAGGTGTACTGCAGGTAGGCCACCAGCACGCCGACGAAGCCCATCACCGAGCCGACCGAGAGGTCGATGTGGCGGGCCACGATGACCAGCACCATCACGGTGGAGACGATGCCCACCACCGCGGTCTGCTGCGCGATGTTGTAGAGGTTCTCGGGCGTGAGGAAGATGCCGCCCGAGAGCCAGTGGAAGACGATCGCCATGATCGCCAGCAGCGCGCACATGAGGAGCAGGCGCAGGTCGACGCCGCTCCGGCGCCAGAGCCCCGGGGATTCGCTCATCGCTCTGCGCGCGTTACTTGCAGGCCGCGGGGGCCTTGTCGCCCGTCACGCCCTTGCAGAGCTCGTCCTTCTTGATCCAGCCTTCCTTGACCACCACGTCGAGGTTGTCGCGCGTAACCGGCACCGGCGTGAGCAGGCGCGAGGAGATCGCGATCTTCTTCTCGCCGCCGCTCCAGTTGGCCGCCTTCTCCGGCGTCTTACCTTGCACCAGCGCCATCGCGGCGCTCGCCGCCTCGCGGCCGAGCTCGCGCGAATCCTTCCACACCGTCACCGTCTGCGTGCCGAGGGCGACGCGGTTGAGCGCCGCGAAGTCCGCGTCCTGCCCCGACACCGGGATGCCGCGGATGCCCTTGGCGCTGAGCGCCGCCACCGCGCCGCCCGCGGTGCCGTCGTTGGCGGCCACGACCGCGTCGACCTTGCCGCCGGCCTTGGTGAGGATCTGCTCCATGTTCTTCTGCGCCACCTCGGGCTTCCAGCCATCGGTGTACTCGTCGCCCACGATCTTGATGTCGCCCTTCTTCACCGCCTCGGCCACGATCTCCTGCTGGCCGGCGCGCAGGAAGTTGGCGTTCGGGTCGGTGGGCGAGCCCTTGATGAACACGTAGTTGCCCTTGGGCTGCACTTTGTAGACGGCGCGTGCCTGCATGCGGCCCACCTCGACGTTGTCGAAGGTGATGTAGAAAACGCCGGGCGTCTCGATCAGCCGGTCGTAGGCCACCACCGGCACCTTCTGCCGCACCGCCTTGTTGACCGCGGGCAGGATCGCATCCTTGTCCATCGCCAGCACGATCAGCGCCTTGGCGCCCTTGGACATCAGGCCGTCGATGTCGGCCAGCTGCTTCTCGGGCGAGCCGCCGGCGTCGGCGCTGATGTACTTCGCGCCCAGCTTCTCCAGCTGCGCCTTGATCGCGGCCTCGTCGGTCTTCCAGCGCTCCTCCTGGAAGTTGGACCAACTCACGCCGACGACGGTCTGGGCGCAGGCGGCGATCGCGGAAAGGCCAAGGGCCAGGGCGCCCAGGGCGCGAAGCGGCTTCTTCATGTGCAGGTCTCCGGGTTTGTTGTGCGTGCGCTTGGCGCACGCGGCTTAGTTCGAGCAGCGAACTAACTATGGCGAGGCGCTCCGGCCGGGGCCATCCGGGGAATCCCTGCGAGCGAAGGCACTACACCGGCGGGGCTGCCCTCACTCGAAGCTGACGCGCGTGGCGATGAGCACGCCGTTCACGACCTTCGACCCTTCGAGGTTGACGTTGACCCCATTGCCCAGGTTCGCCACCGTTCCGTTGACGAACACCACGGCCGGGTCGCTGGCGTCGACGGGCTGGCCTTTCACCCGGAAGCTCGCGGCCGAGCTGAAGTTGCCGATGGCACCGATCAGGTTGAAAGACGCGGGTCCGCCGGTGCCCGGCACATGGCGGATCTTGAGCTTGGAAGCCTGGAGGACGCCGTTGGACATGACGCCGCCGACTTCCACCTTGACGCCGTTGCCGACCGCGCTGGCAGGCCCGCCGGTGATCTGCGCCGACGCGGCGTTCACCGGGACACCGAGCGCGCGCAAGGACCCCAATCCGGCGTAGTCGGTGACGATGCCGGCGATCTGTACCGGCGTGGCATTCGCCCTCGGCACCGGATACCACCACTGGACAAGGGTGGCCGTCAGCCGGCCCGGCAGCACGGTGTTCGCGCGCACGCGCACCAGGATGCCATTGGCCAGCGCGCTGCCGTCCAGGCTGCCGGAGAGCACCGCCGTGCTGTAGTCGACCGTGAAGCTGCCGATGGTGAAGGTGTGCCGCAGGGGGTCGAGGTTCTGCACCGTGCCGGTCAGAATGGCCGCGGAGGGGCCGCGCTGCTCGATGCGCGTGGCCCGCAGGATGCCCGGCGCGCCCGGCAGGCCCCACACCTGCAGTGTGGTGCCCGGCGGGATGGCGGCGAGGCCGGTGGCATCGGCCCACACGGTGGCGTTGTCCGTGGTCACAGTCGTGCCGAGGATGACGAAGCTGCCCTGCGCGAGATCGACCGAGGACGGCGTTCCGCGCAGATCCGCGGCGGAATCGACCTGGCGTGCGGTGCCGCTCGTGAAGTCGGCGTTGACCGGCCCGATGACCTTGGCGCTCATGCCCAGTTGCAAGGAGGGCGCATCCTCGACTTTCAGGACGGCGGTGTCGGTGTTGTAGCGCAAGCCGTTGACGATGATGCTGCCCGAGCCGTCGACCGCGCCGACGCCGGACGCATCGGCGGTGCTCACGCCGGTGCCGCCGGAGCCTACGCCACCGTCGCCACCCGCCCCTGCGGTCGCGGTCCCGGTGCTGCCCGAGCCCGTTCCGCCGGGTGCGGAGGCCGTCCCGCCCGAGCCGGACGTACCGCCACCCTGGCCATCTCCCCCACCGCCGGCCGGGCTGCTCCCGTCGCCCGAACTCAATCCATGCGCCCGACCCCACGATGCCGGCGCCCCCGACGGCAACACCCCCTGCCGCCGCTGCCACCGCCGCCGCACGAGAGCAGCAGCGCGGTCGACAGCGCCAGCAGGCGGCGCGCAGGAATGCGTACTTCATGCTTTTCTGTCCGATTTTTTCGAGGGGGTCGCCATGGAAGCTTTTGCCACTTCCGCGGCGTCTTCGTAGTAGGTGTAAATGCCGACTCGGATGCGACCCGAGGCCGTGTTGTCCGCCGCCTCGAAGGCACGGGTCATCTCACGCGTCAGTTCGTGGTGCAGCGCGCTCCAGCGTTGCCGCGCCAGCTGGTGGATCCGCTCGCAATCCTCGACCGAGATGCCGGTGGCGAACACCGAGCGCTCGAGCAGGGGTGCAGACGCGCCCAGGGTGTTGGCAACGCCGGCCAGCAGATGGTCGCGCGCGTTGTCGCCGAGGAAGGCGAGCATGCCCTTCAGATCCGTCGCCGGCACGAATCCGGCAGCGTTCAGCTCGACGCGGCCTGCCCGCTCGGTCGCCATGTTCAGGCGCACCAGTTCGTCGAGGATGGTGCGGTGATGCACGTTCCCGCGGCTGGCGTGCCGGGCCACGGTCTCGAAGGAGGCTGCCTCGCCCTCTGCCGCGATCGGCAAACTCAGCAAGGCAGGATCGTCGGTGGACATCTGGAGCCAAAGGGTGAGCGTCTTGGCCGCGGCCGACATCTCGGTGTGCGGCAGGGGTTCTTCTGACTCCCGCACCTTGGCCGTCACGGCCTTGCGGTTCAACCCGGTGGTCACCGAAATCTGGCTGAGGTTCGGCTCGACGCCCTTGGCCAGCCATGCCCGGCGCGCCTCGTCGATGAGGAGTTCGCGCAGCATCAGTTCGAGGTTTGCGTGCTTGAGGCCCAGCGCCAGCGCGAGGCGAATCATCGGCCGCATGACGCGCGCGCAGGCCTGAAGCGCCCAGCCCGTGGGGCCCTCGCCCCCAGGGTGCGCGGCCTCGACGTGCGCGGCGCCGCCGCCTTCGTCAGGCCTGGCGCTGCTCGATCCAGTGCGTCTTGTCGCCATAAAGCCGGTTGCCCAAGGCCATGGCCTCGTTGAGATGGTGTCGGTTGCGGGGAATGTCGGGAAGCCACAGGCTGCCGCTCGGGACAGCTTCCTCCTGAAAGATCTCGTCGGACCAGCGCAGCCTGATCTCGAACAGGGCCCTCAAGGTCCTATGCGACACGATGTTCCCCAGTGCAGAAGATGACAGGCATTGACGCTCAGTTACCAAGTGGACAGTGACATGCGTAACCGTCTTACAAAAAGCTGGGTCTGACTATAAGACAAGCGCATTATCGATGTGAAGTTTTCACATGCCAAACGGCCGATGCTTCGAGGAAAAAATGTCAAAGCCTGTCACACACAAGAAGAGCTCGGCGGCCTCGCGCAGCCATCGCTCGAACGGTGCTCCGCGATACGCCAGGGCCTCGGCGCGGATTTCGACGGAGCCCCGCGAAAAGATGGCGCGCAGCGCCTGGATCGCCGCGATGGACGCGAGGAAGGCCGTGCAGGCGCGCATCGCCGCGGCCTTCGGGAAATACCTCGAGGGGTCCGGGCCAGGCCCCACGGACGAACAGCTGCTGAACTTCGCAAGACTGGCGATCGCGGAGCAACGGCTCGAGCGCCGGCTACGCTGTACGCCACCCATCCTTCCTTCGCGAGGAGATCAGCCATGACCTCGACCGCCTTCGCCCGCCCCCCGGGCCCTCCGGATGTCGCTTTCGGCAGCCTGATCGATCTGGCGATGGTGCGAACAGGCGCGGTCTCGGTGGAGGTGTGCGAGGCGTGCAGCACGATCAATCTCGGCTCCGCGCGATTCTGCAAGGGCTGCTCGCACAAACTGCCGGCGTTCTATCGCGAACAGCCAGCGAGCGAGATGACGGTGCCGCTCGGCGGGTTGCGCGTTGCGCACGGGCGGGGTTGGACATGGGATCTGGCGGCGTTCTGGCTCGTCATCAATTCGCTGGCGGGCGCGACGGCGTTCGGCATCGGCTGGTAGCAGCGGCAACACCACCGGCCCGCTGCCATGCGAGACAAAGCCAGCCAGCCGATCACCGGCATGAGCGAGACGGCGATGCGCTCGCCGGCTTTCGATCACGCCGACCCCGCCGCCAACGAGCCCTTGCAGCCGGATGCAGCGCCGATATCGCGGACGCCGTCGGCACAGCCCAACTGGACGGACTGGCAGCCGCCCGGGCCGGCCATTCCGCCGCACCAGCTGACGCGCGTCTGCGATGCGTGTCAGACGCTCAACAGGGACACCGCCCATTACTGCCGGCATTGCGCGCGCAAGCTGCTGCCGCCCGGCATCGCGGAGCCCGCGGGGACGGCGACCAGCGAGCTGCGCGGGCGGCCGGCGCCGCAGCCGGCGCTGGACGAGTGGCCTCCGGTGCGCAAGCAGCGCGGGAGCAGGACGGCTCGACGCGTGCTGGGGATCCCTGTGCCGCCGGGCGTCGATGCGTCCATCGTGTGGTTGCTGCTCGTGCTGGCGGTGTCGCATGGCGCCTTCGTGCTCTGGTATCTCGGCCGCTCGGCGATGCAAGGCCCGCCGCCGTCCCTTCCGGCGCCGAGCGTGTGGCAGCCGTCCTCGGCCGAGCCGGAGAGCCGGACGGCAGCGACGACGCCTCCCCAGCCTGCCGCGCCGGTGACCGAAGCGAGACGCGAGCCCGACCCGCCGCAGGCATCGGAGACACGCGTTGCCGAGCCGGCAACGCCTGCGCCGCGTCTGCAGGACGACCCCGCGCCTGCTCTTTCTTCGTCGCCGGTCGAGACGGCAGCGGCCACGCCAACTGCCGAGCCGGAAGCGGCGCCGCCCGAAGCGATGCCAGTGCTGGTGCCGAGGCCTGCGCCCGTCGAGACGGCCAGGGCTCTCGCGCCTGCGCCTTCGAGGGCGACTGAGTTCCGCAGGCCGGTCGAGCCTGCCCGGGCCGCCGAGCCCGCGAAGCTCGCCGAGCCGGTGAGGACTGTCGAGCCCAAGGTTCAGGGTGACACGAGCGGGAGCGCGGTTTCCGCGTCGGTTCAGCAGCCGTCGGTTCAACAGCCTGTTGCTCCACCGCGGCCGGTGACTGTCGAGGCCCAGCCCCGCTCGGTCCCGGCTCCGCAGATTCAGGCTGCCCTGCCTCGAGGCCCGTCTCCGAGCCAATGCGACCGCTACAACCCGTTCGGGGAAGTTGCCTGCATGAATGCCCGGCCGGCCGGGTCGGCGGCGCAGTCATCCCGGACGGCTTCCGGCACTGCTGGCACTGGGAATTCCAGGGTCGAGCCTCGGCTACAACGACCGATTTTGTTCGCTGCTGGTGGGGGTGGGGCTTCCGCGGGTGGCGACGGTGGCGCGGGTGGTAGTGCCGGTGGTGGCGCCGGTGGTGGCGCCGGTGGTGGCGCCGGTGGTGGCGCCGGTGGTGGTGGTGGTGCTGGCGCTGGCGCCGGTGGTGGTGCTGGCGCTGGCGCCGGTGGTGGTGCTGGCGGTGGTGCTGGTGGCGGCGCTGGCGGTGGTGCTGGTGGCGGCGCTGGTGGTGGTGCTGGTGGCGGCGCCGGTGGTGGTGCTGGTGGTGGTGCCGGTGGTGGTGCCGGTGGTGGTGCCGGTGGTGGTGCCGGTGGTGGTGCCGGTGGTGGCGCTGGCGGTGGTGCTGGCGCGGGCGGTGGCGCGGGTGGTGGCGGCGCTGGCGGCGGAGGCCCCGGCGGCGGCGGACCTGGTGGCGGCGGTGGTGGAGGCGGGCCGGGTGGCGGAGGACCCGGTGGGAGGCGGTGGCGGAGGACCCGGCGGTGGCGGTGGCGGGCCTGGCGGCGGTGGCGGAGGCCCCGGCGGTGGTGGTGGCGGCGGCGGGCCCGGCAGGTAATCCAGGAATCACCCTGCCGACCCGGGCTCTCTTCCTCGGCGTGCAATGGTCGACGTGATGCGACCGGCCTCAATTGGTGAGAAGCCTTCTGACCAATGCCCTGTTTGTAATGACATTGTCGTTACCGTATGCTAAGGTGCAGCCAATCAACAGGAAGGACAGCCGCCATGACAACAGCCGTCACCAAACCGCGCAGAGAAACGCTGAACTTGCGGATTCCAGCGGTAGAGCGCAATCTCATCGACCGTGCGGCCGAGTCGGCAGGCAAGACACGCACGGACTTCATCCTGGAAGCCGCGCGGCGCGCCGCCGAAGAAGCGCTGCTGGATCGAGCGCTGATGGTTGTCAGCCCGGAGGCCTATGCGAAGTTCTTGAAACGGCTCGACCGCCCTGCCCAGCCGAGTGAGCGACTGCAGCGCACCATGCAAGCAAAGGCGCCCTGGCCGACGGCCTGAGCCGGATGCTGCGCGCCCCCGAAGCGCTCAATCCCGACCACGTTATCGCCGAATTCGACTGCGGGATTGTTTCACTCAACACATGGCTGCAGCGCCGCGCGGCTGCCAACCAAGTCAGCGGCGCATCGCGCACGTTCGTCGCCTGCGAGGGCGAGCGAGTTGCAGGCTACTACGCCCTGGCGTCAAGTGCAGTCACCCCAGCGTCCGCCCCGGGGCGCTTCCGCCGCAACATGCCGGACCCGGTTCCGGTTGTCGTGCTCGGCCGCCTGGCGGTGGCGGCGAGCCATCATGGCCAGGGGCTTGGGCGCGCCCTTTTCCAGGACGCGGCGCTCCGCGTCATCCATGCAGCCGACGCGATCGGCATCCGGGGTATGGTCGTACACGCCCTTTCAGAAGATGCCAAGGTCTTCTACTTGCGCCTCGGTCTCGACGAGTCCCCTCTCGACCCGATGACGCTCATGGTGACGATCGCCGATCTGCAGGCCGCGGTCAAAAAACGATGAGGCCGTGCCGCAGTCGATGCACCGCGACGCTGGGCCTGCAGAATGCATCTCTTCGCACCCATTGAGCGTTCCATGACAAGCTGGACCATTGCCGACGCAACACAAGAAGAAGTGAAGTCCGGCGAACTCGGGCGCCGACTGCGTCACTTCAACTACGGCTTCGTCGGCGAGTACCCCGAAGCGCAGCCCGTGTGGCTCAACGCCAAGGACGAACAAGGCCGAACGATCGGAGGACTTCGCGGATACGTGTTCCTGTATTGGCTCCAGATCGACGTGTTTTGGGTCGACGAGGCAGTCCGCGCCGCCGGCCTCGGGAGCGAACTGCTCGCGCAGGCCGAAGCCAGGGCGAAGCATCTGGGCGCGCACAGCGCAAAGCTCGAGACCTTCGAGTGGCAGGCGCGCGGCTTCTACGTGAAGCACGGCTACGAGGAGTTCGGCCGCATCGACAAGCACACCCAGGGCTTCTATCTGGCGTTCATGATGAAGGCGCTCTGACCCAAGCGGCAGAATCAAATCACCAAAGCCAAGGCGCTCTATGAACGATTCGGCTTCGAGGCCGAAGGGTTCATGGCGCCGCGCGTTCCGGATCGAGGGCGACTACCACGACGGCTATGCCATGGCGCTGGTGCGGATGCAGCCATGGACTTCAGCGCGCCGGCATGGGCCTGCCGGCTGTGGCGTAGAGCTCCGACAGCGCGACCACGCGGCCATGCAGCGGAAGGATGCGGTCGATCTTCAGGCCGAGCCGCTCGATGTTGGCGATCAGGTTCAGGTGGTTCGCATTCGGCGCGGGCAGGGGCGGCGCGTTTGGCGGGCTCGGCGTGAAGGCATCCGCCTGGATCAGCAGCTTCTCGTTGGGCAGATAGACCATGATGAAGCTGTCGCTGTGGACGCTGTTCGTGATGCGGTGCACCTCGATCGGGCGCGATGCGTCGCCCATGACCAGGCTGTCGCCGACGGCGAGCGTGCTCGGGCGCTTGCCTTCCTGCGCCATGCGGTCGGGTCGCACGCGGTTGGCCTGCGCGAAGGCGCTTTCAAAGTAGGGAACGTTGGCCGCCTGCGTGACGATGGTCGCGCCTTCCGCCACGGCAGTGCGCACGCCGCCCGCATGGTCGAAGTGCGCGTGGCTGTTGATCGCGAAGCGGATCGGCTTGCCCGGCACCAGGGCCTTGGCCTGGGTGATCACGGCCTGGGTGCGGGCGTCGTTGAGCGGGGTCTCGACCAGCACCAAATGATCCCTCGCCTCGATGGCCACGCTGTTATGCGAGCCACCGCCGAGGAACCACACGCCCTCGGCCACCTTCTCGGCGGTGACGCGCTCACCCGTGTTGCGCGCGGCATCGGGGACCTGCAGTGCCGCGGTATCGGCGTTGGGCTGCACCTCCTTGACGGTCAGGTCGAGCACCGGAAAGCCGCCCATGCTCTGCCGGATCCGCATCGGAAACCGGATGCCGGCGACGTCGCGGTAGTCCGAATAGGACGTGAGCGCGCGGGTGTCGCCCAGCACGGGGTCGGGGAACACGGAATCGACCTGCGTCACCAGGCCCTCGCTACTGATTTGCGCGGTCGCGCTGAAGCGGCCCGGCTCGACGAAGCTGAGCGTCGAGCCGCCATCCGCGCCGCGGCGCGCGCTGGCGTTGTTTCGCGCCGCCGCCTTGAGCACGCCGTGCGGCGTGATCCAGAGTTGGTGCATGCGGTCGGAGACGAGGCGCGGTCCCGGCGCGACGCCGCCCGGCGTCTGGTTCCACGCCAGGTCGCCGTGGATGAACTGGTCGTTGCGCTGCTGGCCTGAGAGCGGGTAGCCGCCACCGCCCGTGGGCTCGGCACGGCTCAGCACGATCTCGTCGCGCATGGCACCGCTGTCGTAGTCGATGGTGCGGGTATACGAGTGCAGCGTGATGCGCGGCCAGGGAGCACCGGGCTTGTACGCCTGGCCGAAGGTGTAGCCGACGCCCTCGGCCACGTAGCGCAGGCGCTTGGCTTGCGCCTCGCCCATCGTGGCGGAAGCACGGGCCAACGCGTCGCCGGCGCTGCCCGGGTTCGAGGCGCAGGCAGCCAGCCCACAGGCCATGGCGATGACGAAGGCCGATCGACATGCCGTGCCACGCGTGAAGGCGGATCGGGTCATGGTGTCTCCTGACCTACTTCGGCCGGATCGCATCGGCCGTCCCCTGGATGAAGGCCTTGATCTTCTCCACGTCCTCGGCGCTCAGCTTGCCGGTGAAGTCGGGCATGCCGCGCTCCATGGCCGGGCCCTTGAAGATGAATTTGTCGAGGTTCTCGATGTAGTTCGCATTCATGTAGCCCAGGTTCGGGATGTTGCCGCCGCGGTCCACGCCCGGCACGCCGTGGCAGAAGACGCAGTTGCTCACGTAGAGCAGCGTGCCGTCGGGCACCTTGGCCGGGTCGTACTTCACGCCCTGCAGCAGCTTGTCCATGCGGTACTGCACGAACTCCGGCTTCGGCGCATTGCCGCCGACCACGAAGGTATAGACGGTGCCCGGTCCCTGCCGCTCGGTGGCGCGCGCGGCCAGGCCATAGACCCCGCCCCAGCCCACCGCGATCGAGACGTACTGCTTGCCGTCCACCATGTAGGTGGAAGGCGCGGCGACCACGCCGGTGCCGGTGGCGGTCTCCCAGAGCTTCTCGCCGGTCTTGGCGTTGTAGGCGACGAGGCGGCCGTCGGCCGTGCCTTGGAACACCAGGTTGCCGGCCGTCGTCAGCGTGCCGCCGTTCCAGGGCGAGACGTGCTCGACGGCCCAGGCCTGCTTCTGCGCCACCGGGTCCCAGGCGATCAGGCGGCCGAAGGGCTTGCTCTTGGGCGGCTCGGCGTTGATGAACATGGCCGTGTTCCAGCCCAGCGCGGCATGGGGGCGGGCCGGCATGTTCTCGTTGAACTTCCAGGCCTTGTCGTCCATCAGGCTCAGCGGGATGTTCTGCGCCGGCAGGTAGGCCAGCCCGGTCTGCGGATTGAAGGACATCGAGTGCCAGTTGTGCGCGCCGAAGGGGCCGGGAATGCTGTCACCGGGCTTTTCGTTCTGGCGCGCAGCGGCGACCTCGATGGGGCGGCCGTTCTTGTCGTAGCCGGTGGCCCAGTTGACGTCGACGAAGTTCTTCGCGGAGATGAACTTGCCGTTGGTGCGATCGAGGACGAAGAAGAAGCCGTTCTTCGGCGCATGCAGGATCACCTTGCGCGGCTTGCCGCCGATCTTCAGGTCGGCCAGGATCATCGGCTGGGTCGAGGTGTAGTCCCAGTTGTCGCCCGGGGTCTCCTGGTAGTGCCAGACGTATTTGCCGGTGTCGGGGTCGAGCGCGACGATCGAGGCCAGGTAGAGGTTGTCCCCGCCCTTCGGGCTGCGCTTGCTGCGCGCCCATGGCGAGCCGTTGCCGGTGCCCACGTACATGAGGTTGAGCTCGGGGTCGAAGGCCAGCGTGTCCCAGGCGGTGCCGCCGCCGCCCGCTTCCCAATACTTGCCGCTCGGGTCCCAGGTCTTGGCGGCCTTGGCCATCGAAGCGTCCTCGAAGGGCTTGGACGGATCGCCCGGCACGGTGAACCAGCGCCACTTCTGCTCGCCGGTCGCGGCGTCGTAGGCGGTGACGTAGCCGCGCACGCCGTACTCGGCGCCGCCGTTGCCGATGACGACCTTGCCCTTGAAGACGCGCGGCGCGCCGGTGATGGTGTAGGACTTCGAGCGGTCGACGATGGTGTCCTTCTCCCAGACCGGCTGGCCGGTGGCGGCGTCGAGCGCGATCAGGCGTCCGTCGTAGGCCGCGACGTACACCTTGCCCTGGTGGAGCGCGACGCCGCGGTTGACCACGTCGCAGCAGCCCTTGAAGCCCTTGGACTTGTCGACCTTGGGATCGAAGCTCCAGATCTTCTTGCCGGTGCGCACGTCGACGGCATGCACCACGCTCCACGAAGCGGTGACGTACATGATGCCGTCCACCACCAGCGGGGTGGCCTCCACGCCGCGCGTGGACTCGAGGTTGTAGGACCAGGCGAGGCCGAGGTCCTTGACGTTGCCGGCGTTGATCTGGTCGAGCTTGCTGAAGCGGGTCTCGGCGTAGTCGAGGCCGTAGCTGGGCCAGTCGGGCGTCTTCGCGGCGTTGGCGCGGATGAAGGCGCCGTCGACGCGGCCGGTGGCGGCCTTGATGTGATCGGGCGAGCCCTTGCCCTGGGCCGCGGCGGGCATGGCAGTCAGGCACAGCAGCGCGCCGAGCGCCAGCGCGGTGTGGAGCTTGTTCATCGTGTCGTCTCCGGTGTCGTTATCAAGCGAAGGATCGTTCGCGCAGGCACTTTGTTCACCCTCGGGATTTCCCTAGCGCGCGACTGTTCCATTGCGGAACAAATTCGATGCGCTTCCCGAGGCGCCCACACGAGGAGGAGAAGGCCATGCCCCAGTCCCCGAGCCGCAGCGCCCCAGGCGCTCCGCGACAGCTGTTCTCGAGCACGCGCGCCGAGCGCGTGGCGCTGGCGCGTCAGCAGTTCTTCGAGGAAGGGGTGCGCCCCTCGGGGCTGGTCGGCGAGGCGGTGATCCAGTCGTGGATGCGCTGCACCCGCGCCCACACCGACCGGCGGCGCCTCGTCGCTTTCGACGCCGTCACGCCCAGCCGCCTGCATGCCACGCTGAACCGCAACCGCGAGCTGCTCGACGCGGCGCGCGCCGAGCTGGCGAGCATGGAGAGCTCGCTCGCCGGCACCGGCTCGCGCGTGCTGCTGACCGATGCGCAGGGCGTGATCGTGCACGTCACGCACAACCCGTCGGCGGCGCAGCAGCCGATCCTGCACAAGACCGCGCGCCTGGGCGTCAACATCGCCGAGAGCGTGGTCGGCACCACGGCGCCGGGCATCGTCACGTGCACCGGCCTGGCCTGCACGGTCGACGGTGCCGAGCACTACTTCGACTACCTGCGCGAGATGCAATGCGCGGCGGCGCCCATTCGCGACGTGCATGGCCGGCTGGCCGCGGTGCTCGACGTCACGGTGGAGTCGCGGCCCTTCGGCTTCGATGCGGCCTCGATGGTCGCGCTCTACGCCACCACCATCGAGAACCGGCTGCTGCTGGCGCAATCGGCCGACCGGCTGGTGCTGCGCTTCCAGGCCAGCCCGGCGCTGCTGGGCACGCCGCTGGAGGCGCTGGCCGGCGTGGCGCCGGACGGGAGCGTGGCCTGGCTCAACACGGCTGCGGCGCGGCTCGTCGGACGGCTGCCCCCATCGGGACCGCGCGACGTGGAGCGCCTGTTCGGGCTCGACCTCGCCACGCTGCTGCGCCTGGGCCGGCGCGAAGCGGCGCAGCCGGTGCGGCTGGCGAGCGGGCTGGGCGTGTGGCTGCAGGCGCGGCTGCAGGCGTACGACGGGGTGGACTTCAGGCACGCGATCGGCATGGCGGGGATCGCGGACGCGAGCCCGCCCGCCATCGAGACCACCCAGCCGTCCGCTGCCCCCGAAGCCGCCCCCGGCGGCGACGGCACCCTGCGCAGCCACAGCCGCAAGCTGATCGAGGACACGCTGGCCGCGCACGGCGGCAACATCTCGCACGCAGCGCGCCAGCTGCGGGTGTCGCGCGGCACGCTCTACCGGCGGCTGCACAGCTGGGAACAGGACGGCAAGGGCGACTGAGGCCCACAGCGCGCCCGGGTTAGCCCGCTCAGCCCTGTTGGTCGCGATCGATACGATGGCCCGCCAGGCGCAGCCCTGCCCTGCGCTGGAGTCGAGATGAACCCCCAGATTTCCGAGCCCGAGCGCCTGGCGCTCTACCGAACGATGCGGCGCATCCGCGCCTTCGAGAACGCCGCCGAGGCGGCCAGCCAGGGCGGCGTCAGCGCCTACGGGCAGGAGGCGGCGGGCGCTGCCCGGGTGCGCGGCTCGCTGCACCTGTCCACCGGCCAGGAGGCCGTCGCCGCGGGCGTCTGCACCCACCTGGCGAAGACCGACTAGCTGACTTCCACGCACCGCGGCCACGGCCACACGCTGGCCAAGGGCGCCGACCTGACGCGCATGATGTGCGAGCTCTTCGGCAAGGCCAGCGGCTTCAATGGCGGCAAGGGCGGCTCCATGCACATCGCCGACTTCTCGGTCGGCATGCTGGGCGCCAACGGCGTGGTCGCGGCCGGGCTGCCCATCGCGGTGGGGGCGGCGCATGCGCAGAAGCTCCAGGGGGAGGACGCGATCACCGTGTGCTTCTTCGGCGACGGTGCGATCAATCGCGGTCCCTTTCTGGAATCGCTGAACTGGGCGCGCGTCTATGGCCTGCCGGTGCTCTTCGTCTGCGAGGACAACCAGTGGAGCGCGACCACCGCCAGCGGGCCGATGACGGCCGGCGACGGCGCCTCGGCCCGCGCCGAGGCGCTGGACATCCCCGCGACTCGGGTGGACGGCAACGATGTCTTCGCGGTGCAGGCCGCCGCGGGCACGCTGGTGGCCGAGGTGCGCGCCGGCCACGGGCCGCGGCTGCTGCATGCGCTGACCTACCGCGTGAAGGGCCATGTGTCGGTCGACCCGGCGGTCTACCGCGATCCGGCCGAGCTGGCCGCCGCGCTCGAAACCGATCCGCTCGCGCGCGCACGTGCGCGCCTGCTGGCCGAGGGCGCGGAGCCCGCCCTGCTCGATGCGATCGAGCGCGAGGCGCTGGCGGAAGTCGAGGCGGCCCTCGCCGCGGCCGAGGCTGCGCCCTGGCCCGAGGCCGCGGCCGCCTTCACCGACGTGCAGAGCACCGGAGCCGGCCAATGGATATGAGCAGCGACATGGCACCCGGCCGCGCGGCCGTAGGCACGGTGAAGGAGCTCAGCTACGCCGAAGCCGCCGCGCTGGCCTTGCAGCGCGAGATGGAGGCCGACTCCCGCGTGGTGGTGCTCGGCGAGGACGTGGGCCGCGGCGGCATCTTCGGCCAGTACAAGGGCCTGCAGCAGCGCTTCGGCGCGGAGCGCGTGATCGACACGCCGATCTCGGAGGCCGCGATCATGGGCGCCGGCGTGGGCATGGCGCTGGCAGGCCTTCGCCCGGTGGTCGAGATGCGCGTGGTGGACTTCGCGCTGTGCGGCATGGACGAGCTGGTGAACCAGGCCGCAAAGAACCGCTTCATGTTCGGCGGCCAGGGCCGGGTGCCGCTGGTGGCGCGCATGCCGGGCGGCATCTGGGATGCGTCTGCGGCGCAGCATTCGCAGTCGCTGGAAGCCTGGTTCGCGCACCTGCCGGGCGTGGTGGTGGTCTGTCCCTCGACGCCGCAGGACAACCATTCGTTGCTGCGCTCGGCGCTGCAGTGCGGAGATCCGGTGGTCTACATCGAGCACAAGAATCTGTGGGCGTTGCGCGGCGCGGTGGACGAGTCGCTCGCCGTTCCGCTCGGCAAGGCCGCGCGCTTGCGTCGGGGCGATGCTCTGACGATGGTCAGCTGGAGCCGCCAGCTGCAGGCCTGCAGGGCCGCCTGCGACGCGCTCGCGGCCGAAGGCATCGCGGTCGATCTGATCGACCTGCGCACCCTGTGGCCCTGGGATCGCGACACGGTGCTGGACTCCTGCGCACGCACGCGACGCCTGTTGGTGGTGCACGAGGCGGTGCAGGCCGCCGGCTTCGGCGCCGAGATCGCGGCTACCGCGGCCGAGGCCACCGGCTGCCGCATCGCCCGCCTCGGCGCGCCGCGCATTCCGGTGGGCTATGCGCCGGTGCTGGAGGCCCAGTCGCGGGTAAGCGCCGACCGGATCGTCGACGCCGCCCGTGCGCTTTGCCGATGAGCGACACGGCCGGCCCCGAGCTGAGCCGACGCTTGACGAGCGCGTCGCCTCGGTGTCGCGGACGGACGGACCAGGAGCGTGCGCCGACCTCAGCGACCGCGCTTTTCCGAGTCCGAATCGCGATCGCCCTCCGGAGGCGGCGGCCAGTCGTCCGGAGCCTGCATGAAGGTATCGTCGGCTTCGATGATCTCCTTGCGCCAGACCGGCACGGACTTCCTGTCGAGATCTTCGAAAAGCGAGTCGTCCTGGTCGGGATCGGTAGGTTGTTGACGAATCACCATGGTTCATCCTTCCTTAGCGAGGCGCTTGGCGCGCAGGACTTCCTGCTGACACTCCCGGGCGAGCCCCCTGTCCTGCGCGATCTTGAGTCGCGGCTCTTTCTCCTCGAGGTCTGCAAAGATCTTCCTCAGCCGCGCATGTTCTCGCTGCAGCGACTCGGTCTCGCCCTTGGACTGGAAGACCGCCCACAGGTCGGCGCACCGAACGCGCAGATTGGCCCAAAGCCCTGCATGAGCCGCAGCCACCTCCGCCTTCTTGCTGAAGGCGAGAAGCGGCGATGCGATGGAAGCGACGGCAGCAGCGCCTGACAGCACCTTCCAGATCTCCGGGTAGTTGCTCCACACGCTCCAACCCGCAACCGCCCCGGAGGCGGACAAGGCGAGGAAGATCTTCAGCGCAAAGTCGCGGTTGCTGTACTTTTCGGTGATGCAGCGCCAGTACCGACTGTTGAAGTCGGAATCCAGCATGGCGCGCCAGAGAAGTGCTTTCATGAAGACCCTCCTGGCGGCAAGCTAGCACCGCAAAGAAGGCAGCACATCCTCAACTTTTGGGAGCTGCGGTCGCCGGACGCCGTGCGAACCCGGCGGACAGCCGGTCGGCCGCCGATGCAAGAGGCCTGCTCGGCAGCAGCCATGACAGCGCCGCTGTCGATGCGCAGGCCCAGAGGATGGAAGTCCGCTGCTAGGCCGCGAAGCCGCCGTCGATGTTGAGACTGGCACCGGTGACGAATCCGGCCTCCGGCCCCGCGAGGTACGCCACCATGCCCGCGATCTCTGCGCCGCGGCCGTGTCTCGGAATGGCCATGAACCCGTGCATGGTGGAAGCCATCGGGCCGTCGGCCGGGTTCATGTCGGTGTCGACGGGGCCGGGCTGCACGTTGTTGATCGTGATACCGCGCGGTCCGAGGTCGCGCGCGAAGCCTTGCACGAGGCCGGTGAGTGCGGACTTGCTCATGGCATAGACACCGCCGCCTGCAAAGGGCATGCGCTCGGCGTTGGTGCTGCCGATGTTGATGATGCGGCCGCCCTCGCCCAGGTGGCGCAGCGCCGCCTGGATGGCGACGAAGACGGCGCGCACGTTGACGTTCAGCGTGAGGTCGAAGTCTTCCAGCGAAATCTCGTCGGCGGCACCGAGCTTGAGAACGCCTGCGTTGTTGACCAGGATGTCGAGCCGGCCGAATGCCTGCGCAGCCTGGTCGACAGCCGCGCGCAGTGCATTCGCATCGGCGCTGTCGACGCGCAGCGCGAGCGCGCGCCCGCCTGCGGCTTCGATGCTTGCGGCCAGGTCCTTGGCCGCGGCATCGTTGCTGGCGTAGCTGAAGGCGACGGCGGCGCCGTCCTGGGCGAGGCGCCGCACGATGGCAGCGCCGATGCCGCGCGAACCGCCGGTGACGAAGGCGGCCTTGCCGCCGAGGATGGGCTTGGGAGAAGTGGCTTGGGTCATGGTTGGCTCCGGAAGTGTGTTGCGATGCCTTCAGTGTCGCGATTCGGTTGCGCCTTCGGTAGCCGCCGACAAGCCCTATCAATTTCAACTTTGGGTTGAAAATCCGCCCATGCAGCCCCTGAGCCATCTCGAGTCCTTCGTCCGCAGCGCCGAGACCGGCAGCTTCTCCGCCGCCGCGCGGCAGTTGGGCCTGACACCGGCGGCCGTGAGCAAGAACGTCGCGCGCCTAGAAAAGAGCCTGGGCCTGCGCCTGTTCCAGCGCAGCACCCGCAAGCTGGCGCTGACCGAGGGCGGGGAACGGCTGCTGGGGCAGATCTCCGGCGCACTCGGCACGCTGGCCGATGCCATGGCAGGGGCGGCCGGGACCGACGGCCAGCCGGCCGGCACGCTCAAGGTGAGCATGGGCCAAGCCTTCGGGCGCGAGTACCTGGTGCCGCTTCTGGGCGAGTTCCTGGCGCGCTATCCGGCGGTTCTGCCGGACTGGCATTTCGACAACCGCCCGGTGGACCTGATCGGCCAAGGCTTCGATGCCGCGATCGGCGGCGGCATTCCACTCACGCCCGGCGTGGTGGCGCGCGAGCTGGGACGCATCCGGGTGGTGGCGGTGGCCGCGCCGCAGTACCTGGCCGGGCGGCCGCTGCCCGGGCATCCGGTGGACCTGGCGGGCTTCGACGGCATCCTGCGGCGCTCCTCCGCCACCGGGCGCGTGGGTGCGTGGAGCCTGCGCAACGAGTCCGGCGAGGAGGTGGCCGTGGAGGCGAAGCCGCGCCTGGTCTTCGACGACCCCGAGGCGATGTGCCGCGCCGCCACGATGGGCCTGGGCATCGCCCTGCTGCCCATGCCCTTCGCGCTGTCCTGGTTGCAGAACGGTGCGCTGCGGCGCGTGCTGCCGGGCTGGTGGGCCGATGCGGGGCCGATCTCCATCTACTATCCGAGCCGCAAGCTGCTGCCGGCGAAGACGCGCGCGTTCGTCGACTTCGTGGTGGAACGCTTTCGCGAGCAGGGCTTCGCCGAACGCATGCAGGGCGCCTGCGTCGCGCCTGCATGAACACGGGGTTATTCCCTGCGGCGGATGTCATCCGCGGCATGTACAACACGGCGCCATGCATTCACAGGATCACAACATGAGACATTCCTCTTCCGTTTCCCGCCGCGGCGCACTCGCCGCGGCTGCCACCGCCACGCTGCTGCTGGCCGCGGGCACCGCCGGCGCGCAGGGCGCCTGGCCGAACAAGCCGGTGCGCATCGTCGTACCCTTCGCGGCGGGCGGCACCACCGACATCCTGGCGCGCGCCGTGGCGCCGGAGCTCTCGAAGGCCTTCGGCCAGCAGTTCATCGTCGACAACCGCGCGGGCGCCGGCGGCAACGTGGGCGCCGAGATCGTCGCCAAGGCACCCAACGACGGCTACACGCTGCTGATGGGCACCGTGGGCACGCACGGCATCAACCGCGCGCTTTACCCCAAGCTGCCCTACGATCCGATCAAGGACTTCGCGCCGATCACGCTGGTGGCCGCGGTGCCGAACGTGATGGAGATGAACGCCGACAAGGCGAAGGCGCTCAACATCAACAACGTGGCGGACTTCATCAAGTACGCCAAGGCCAACCCGGGCAAGCTCAACATGGCCTCGAGCGGCAGCGGCACCTCGATCCACCTGGCCGGCGAGCTCTTCAAGACGATGACGGGCAGCTTCATGACGCACATCCCCTACCGCGGCTCGGGCCCGGCGCTGCTCGACCTGGTGGGTGGCAATTCAGACGTGATGTTCGACAACCTGCCTTCGTCGATGCAGCAGATCAAGGGCGGCAAGCTCAAGGCCCTGGCCGTGACCAGCTCGCAGCGCTCGCCCGCCCTGCCCGACGTACCGACGGTCGAGGAGGCCGGTGGCCCCTCGCTCAAGGGCTACGAGGCGAGCTCGTGGTTCGGCCTGCTGGCCCCGGCCGGCACCCCGCCCGAGATCGTCAACCGCATCCAGCAGGAAGTGGCCAAGTCGCTGGGCACGCCCGCCATCAAGGAGAAGTTGCAGGCCCAGGGCGCGATCCCGAGCGGCAACACGCCAGCCGCGTTCGCCAAGCTGATCGACAGCGAACACACCAAGTGGGCGAAGGTGGTGAAGGCCTCGGGCGCGAAGGTGGACTAAGCCCGAGGCTGGCTCGCCTTGCGGCGAGCTAAACCTCCCAGGTGACGTCCTTGCCGTCAGCCAGTGACTCCTTGAGCATGTGCAGCAAGGGCACCGCACGCTGGTGCAGCCCGACGTGCTGCTTCTCGGCCTCGTTGTCATGGCCCTCGACGGCGTAGTCGTCGTGGTTGTGGGTGTTGCGGCTCTCGCGTGCAATGGCGGACTCGAGCGCGGAGATGGCGGCCGGCATCTGCTCGCCCGTGATGACGCCCTTGGGCGCCGGCGCCTTGCCGATGATGTCGAACAACTGCCGCGCGTGCGTCTCCAGCATCACGAAGGGAGGACTGGCGCGGGATTTGAATCGGTACAGCATGGGTGCCTCGCTTACTTGTAGATGTAATCGCGAACAAAAGGGTACACCGACTGTGCGCCGCGCAGGGGCCGTTCTTTCACCTTGCCGTCGGGCTTGGTGGACAGCATCTGGTGCAGCGCGATCCAGCCTTGCTCGAAGCTCATGGCCGAGCCCGCCAGGTACAGGCGATAGGCGCGCAGGACGCGCTCGGCCTTCTCCGCGCCGCCGGTGCGCACGAGGACCTCGCGCGCCTCGTCGAAGCGGGCCTCGAGCGCATCGGACCAATGCCACAGCGTGCGCGCGTAGTGCGGCCGCAGGTTCTCGGTGTCCACCATCTCGAGGCCGGCGGCGGAGGTCTCGCGCAGGATCCGGGTGACGTGCAGCAGCTCGCCACCGGGGAAGATGTACTTCTCGATGAAGTCGCCCAGGCCGGCACCCAGCTGCGCGTAGTCGACCTGACCCGAGGTGATGCCGTGGTTCAAGGCCAGGCCGCCGGGCTTGAGCAGGGCGTGGATCTTGCGGAAGTAGGTGCCCATGTTCGCGCTGCCCACGTGCTCGAACATGCCGACGGAAGCGATTTTGTCGAAGGGTTTGTCTTCCTCGAGCAGGCGGTAGTCGCGCAGCTCCACGCGCACCCGGCCCAAGAGGCCTTTCTCTTCGATCAGCCGCGTCACGTACGCTTGCTGGTTCTTCGACAGCGTGATGCCGGTCGCGTCGACGCCGTAATGCTCGGCCGCCCACAGCAGCAGCGCGCCCCAGCCCGAGCCGATGTCCAGGAAGCGATCGCCGGGCTGCAGCATGAGCTTGCGGCAGATGTGGTCGAGCTTGGCCTCTTGCGCCTGCGCCAGCGTCATGGCGGCGTCACGGAAATAGGCGCATGAATAGACGCGGCGCGGGTCGAGCCACAGCGCGTAGAAGTCGTCGGACACGTCGTAGTGGAACTCGATCTGCTCCGCGTCCTTGCCCAGCGAATGCGAACCGCGCGAGCGGGCCTGTCGCTGCAGCCTGCTCCACCAGCCGTGGGTGATTTCCGCCGGATTGCGTGGGAGCAGTCCTACCGTCACGTCGACCAGATCGCGCATGGCGCCTTGGATCTGAACCTTGCCCTCGACGTAGGCCTCGCCTATGGCGCCCAGCTGCCGCGCGCCGAGCTTGGCGAGCGCCGACCAGTCGGAGAAGGCCAGCGTGATGCGCGATCCGGGCCGGCTGACCTTCCGGCCGTCGGGCAGCTGCAGGGTCACGGGGACCGGCAAGTCGGAGAGCTGCGATTCGATCTTCGGCATCAGGCTTGGCATGGAGCTTGGCATCAGAGTCGGCATGGAGCCATTCTTGCCAGCACGCGCAGAGTCGTCAACCGACCCTCAGGGAAAGCCCTTCTCGGTGTTGACATCAGATTGTTTAGGTCTAAACTATTGATCCATGAACAGCTTCGCACCCAACCTCCAGCGCGTCCTGTGTATCGGCGGCGGTCCGGCCGGCCTCTACTTCGCGCTCCTGATGAAAGCCAGGCAGCCGAACCTCGAAGTCACGGTGGTCGAGCGCAACCGCCCCTTCGACACCTTCGGCTGGGGCGTGGTGCTGAGCGACCAGACGCTGGACAACCTCCGCGCGGCCGACGCCCCGACCGCGGCACTGATCGGCAACGAGTTCCACCACTGGGACGACATCCAGGTCTTCTTCAAGGGCCGCCAGGTGCGCTCGGGCGGCCACGGCTTCTGCGGCATCGGGCGCAAGCGGCTGCTCAACATCCTGCAGGAGCGCTGCCTGGCGCTGGGCGTCAAGCTGGTGTTCGAGACGGACGTGACGGACGATCAGGCGCTGGCCGCCCAGTACAACGCCGATCTGGTCATCGCCAGCGACGGCCTCAACAGCCGTATCCGCCAGCGCTATGCCGAGATCTTCGAGCCCGACGTCGACCTGCGCCAGTGCCGCTTCGTCTGGCTCGGCACGTACCAGACTTTCGATGCTTTCACCTTCGCCTTCGAAGAGACGGAGCATGGCTGGTTCCAGGCCCATGCCTACCAGTTCGACGACAAGACCTCGACCTTCATCGTCGAGACGCCCGAAGAAGTCTGGAAGGCGCACGGGCTGGACCAGATGGAACAGCCCGAGGCGGTCGCCTTCTGCGAGAAGATGTTCGCGAAGTACCTGGGCGGCCACGAGCTGATCAGCAACGCCACCCATCTGCGCGGCTCGGCCAACTGGATTCGCTTCCCGCGAGTGATCTGCAAGCGCTGGACGCACCGCATCGACGTCGGCAGCAAGAGCGTGCCGGTGGTGCTGATGGGCGACGCGGCGCACACCGCGCACTTCTCCATCGGCTCGGGCACCAAGCTCGCGCTCGAGGACGCGATCGACCTGTGCAACGAGTTCTCGGGCGGCGGCGATGTCGATGCCGTGCTCGAGGCCTACGAGGCGCGGCGCGGCGTCGAGGTGCTGAAGATCCAGAACGCGGCGCGCAACTCGACGGAGTGGTTCGAGAACGTGAAGCGCTACACGGCCATGGAGGTCGAGCAGTTCGCCTACTCGCTGCTGACGCGCTCGCAGCGCATCAGCCACGAGAACCTGCGGCTGCGCGACACGCAGTGGCTGGGGGGCTACGAGCAGTGGCTGTCGGGCGGCAAGGCGATCCCTCCCATGCTCATGCCGCTCAAGGTGCGCGGGCTCACGCTCAAGAACCGCATCATGGTCTCGCCGATGGCGACCTACAGCGCAGTGGACGGAGTGCCGCAGGACTTCCTGCTCGTGCACCTAGGCGCACGCGCGCTCGGCGGCGCGGCGATCGTCTTCGTGGAGATGACCAGCCCCACGCCCGAGGGCCGCATCACCCCCGGCTGCACCGGGCTCTACAACGATGCGCAGTCGGCCGCCTTCAAGCGCATCGTCGACTTCGTGCATGCGCAAAGCACCGCCAAGATCGGCATGCAGCTGGGGCACAGCGGTCCGAAGGGCTCGACCCAGCTGGGCTGGGAAGAGATGGACGAGCCGCTGCCGCAAGGCAACTGGCCGCTGCTGGCCGCCAGCGCGCTGGCCTACGGCGAGCAGAACCAGCTGCCGGCCGCGATGACGCACGAAGAGATGGAGACGATGCGCGAGCAGTTCGTGGCCTCGACGCGGCGCGCGGCCGAGGCCGGCTTCGACTGGCTCGAGCTCCACTGCGCGCACGGGTACCTGCTGGCCTCTTTCATCAGCCCGTTGACCAATCTGCGCACCGACGAGTACGGCGGCAGCCTCGAGAACCGCTGCCGCTATCCGCTCGAGGTGTTCCGCGCCATGCGCGCAGCCTGGCCGGAGGACAAGCCGATGAGCGTGCGCATCTCGGCGCACGACTGGGCGCCCGGCGGCAACACCGATGCCGATGCGGTGGTGGTGGCGCGCCTCTTCAAGGAAGCGGGCTGCGACTTCATCGACGTCTCGTCGGGCCAGACCACCCGCGCTGCCAAGCCGGTGTACGGCCGCATGTACCAGACGCCTTTTGCCGACCGCATCCGCAACGAGGTGGGCATCTCGACCATCGCCGTGGGCGCCATCACCGACGCCGACCAGGCCAACAGCATCATCGCCGCGGGCCGCGCCGACCTGTGCGCGATCGCGCGCCCGCACCTGGCCGACCCGGCCTGGACCCTGCACGAGACGGCCAGGCTGCAGGCCCGCGAGATCGAGTGGCCCAAGCAGTACCTGAGCGGCCGCGACCAGATGTACCGCGAGATCGCCAAGCAGCAGCAGCTCGCCGCCGCCATGGCCGTGAGCGCCGCGCCGCGCAATTCCGAAGAGGAGCAATAGCATGGACCTCGAAGCACGCGGCCACAGCGAGCACCCGGAGGAACTGCGGCTCTGGCTGCGCCTCCTCACCTGCACCCAGCTGATCGAGAAGCAGGTGCGCAACGAGCTGCGCGAGCAGTTCGGCACCACCCTGCCCCGCTTCGACCTGATGTCGCAGCTGGAGCGCGCGCCCGACGGGCTGAAGATGAACGAGCTGTCGCGCCGCATGATGGTCACCGGCGGGAACGTCACCGGCATCACCGACCAGCTGGTGGCGGAGGGACTGGTCGAGCGCGTCGACGTCGAAGGCGACCGCCGCGCCTGGCGCGTCCGGCTCACGGCGCGCGGGCGCCGGCTGTTCAATGACATGGCGCAGCAGCACGAGGCATGGATCGTCGACGCCTTCGCGGCGCTCAACGCCAAAGAGATCGCGCAGCTGCACAAGCTGCTCGGCAAGGTCAAGCAGCATTCCCATCAGCAACTGGCGGAGGCCCTATGAAGCACTACATCGGCGCAGGCAATCCCATGCATGCGCAATTCGAACCGAAATCCGCCTACCGGGCCGAGCACTTCAGCTGGGCCTTCGACGGCGGTGTCGGCACCATCACCCTGAACCGGCCGGAGCGCAAGAACCCGCTGACCTTCGACTCCTATGCCGAGCTGCGCGACCTGTTCCGCGTGCTGAACTACGCGACCGACGTCAAGGCGATCGTGGTGACCGGCGCGGGCGGCAACTTCTGCTCGGGCGGCGACGTGCACGAGATCATCGGCCCGCTGACGAAGATGCGGATGCCGGAGCTGCTGGAGTTCACTCGCATGACGGGCGACCTGGTGAAGGCCATGCGCCACTGCCCGCAGCCGATCGTGGGCGCGATCGACGGCGTGTGCGCGGGTGCCGGCGCGATGATCGCGCTGGCCTGCGACCTGCGCTACGGCACGCCGGCCACGAATACCGCCTTCCTGTTCACGCGCGTCGGGCTGGCCGGTGCCGACATGGGGGCCTGTGCGCTGTTGCCGCGGGTGATCGGCCAGGGCCGCGCCTCGGAGCTGCTGTTCACCGGCCGTGCGATGACGGCGCAGGAGGGCCAAGCTTGGGGCTTCTTCAACGCCTTGCACGAAAGCGATGCGCTCTTGTCCGCCGCCGCCACCATGGCGCGCAAGCTGGCCGAAGGCCCGAGCTTCGCGCACGGCATGACCAAGACCATGCTCTCGCAGGAATGGGCGATGACCATCGACCAGGCGATCGAGGCCGAAGCCCAGGCGCAGGCGATCTGCATGCAGACCGAGGACTTCAAGCGCGCCTTCGAGGCCTTCGCGGCCAAGCGCAAGCCGGTGTTCGGCGGGGACTGACACGATGGCTGCATCCGCAACGCCCCCCTCCACGGCGCATCTGGCGCTTCCCTTCTTCGATGATGCGCATCGTGCGCTGGCGCACGATCTGCTGCCCTGGGCGGCCGCGCAATCGGTGGACGAGCGCGACGATCGCGCCGCTTGCCGCGACTGGGTGAAACGCCTTGGCCAGGGCGGCTGGCTGCGCTATTGCGTGCCGGCGGCCTCGGGCGGCGCGCTGGAACGCCTGGACTCGCGCGCGCTGGTGCTGCTGCGCGAAACCCTGGCCTTCCATTCGCCGCTGGCCGATTTCGCCTTTGCGATGCAGGGCCTGGGCAGCGGCGCGATCACGCTGGCGGGCAGCGCGGCGCAGCAACGCGACTACCTCGGGGCCGTGGCGCGCGGCGACAAGATCGCGGCCTTTGCGCTCAGCGAGCCCGAGGCCGGCTCGGACGTGGGCGCGATGGCGATGCAGGCCGTGGCCACGCCACAGGGCTGGCGCCTCGATGGCGAGAAGACCTGGATCAGCAACGGCGGCATCGCGGACTTCTACTGCGTGTTCGCCAAGACCGACCCGGCGGCCGGATCGCGCGGCATCAGCGCCTTCGTCGTCGATGCGAACGCACCCGGCCTCGATACCTCCGCGCATATCGAAGTGATGGCGCCGCATCCGCTTGCCACGCTGCGCTTCGAAGAGTGCACGGTGCCGCGCGAAGCCCAGCTCGGAGAGGTAAACGGCGGCTTCAAGCTCGCGATGCGCACGCTGGACATCTTCCGTGCCTCGGTCGCGGGCGCCGCTCTCGGCATGGGGCGACGCGCCCTGGCAGAAGCCGTGCGCCATGCGAGCAACCGGCGCATGTTCGGGCAGACCCTGGCCGACTTCCAGCTCACGCAGGCCAAGCTGGGCGAGATGGCCGCGCTGATCGACAGCGCGGCGCTCCTGACCTACCGCGCCGCCTGGATGCGCGACGACAGCGAAAGCCGCGGCGCGCCGCCGGCCGGCGACATCACGGCGGCCGCCGCGATGGCCAAGATGTGCGCCACCGAGAACGCGAGCCGCGTGATCGACATGGCGCTGCAGATGCACGGCGGGCTTGGCGTGAAGGTGGGCACCAAGGTCGAGAGCCTGTACCGCGACATCCGCTCGCTGCGCATCTACGAGGGCGCGACGGAAGTGCAACAGCTGATCATCGGCAAGTCGGTGCTGCGGAGCGTGTCATGAGCGCGCAGGTCGACCGATTCGTCCACGATCGGCTGCCGCCGGCAGAGCAGTTGCCGACGTTGCGCTATGACCTGCCCGAGCTGCAGCTGCCGGACCAGTTGAACCTCGTGGAGGAACTGCTGGACAAGGCCGACTCCAAGCCCTGGGCCCACAGGCCGATGCTGCGCTCGCCGGCGCGCACGCTGAGCTATGCCGAGGCCGCAACGGAGGTCAACCGCATCGCGCAGGTGCTGGTGGAGGACCTGGGCCTGGTGCCTGGCAACCGCGTGCTGCTGCGTGGCGGCAATTCGATCGCGATGGCGCTGGGCTGGCTCGCGGTGGTGAAGGCGGGGCTGATCGCGGTCGCCACCATGCCGCTGCTGCGCGCCAAGGAACTGGGCGACATCATCGAGAAGGCGCAGCCCGTGGTCGCGCTGTGCGATGGCCGGCTGCTCGAGGAGCTTCGGAGTGCGCAGCAGGCCCACCCGGTGCTCAAGACACTGATCGCCTTCAACCAGCCCGAGACGTCCGACTCGCTGGAGGCGCGCGCCGCCGTCAAGAGCGGTGTGTTCAAGGCCTGCTCGACGGCCGCCGACGATATCGCCCTGCTGGCTTTCACTTCGGGCACCACAGGCAAGCCGAAGGCGCCGGTGAGCACGCACCGCGACGTGCTCGCGATGTGCCAGACCTGGCCGCGCCACGTGCTGCGCGCGCGCAGCGAGGACATCGTGCTCGGCTCGCCGCCGCTGGCCTTCACTTTCGGGCTGGGTGGCTTGCTGGTCTTCCCGATGTGGGCCGGCGCCTCGGTCTATTTCAGCGACGGGCCCTACACGCCGGAAAACATGGTCAAGACCATTCGCGATGTCGGCGCCACGATCTGCTACACCGCACCCACCTTCTATCGGCAGATGGCGCCCTTTGCGAAGGCGCTGGGCCTGCCCACGCTGCGCATCAGCGTGAGCGCCGGCGAGGCGCTTCCCGATGCGACGCGCCAGCTGTGGAAGGACGCCACCGGCATCGAGATGCTGGACGGCATCGGCGGAACCGAGGTGTTCCACATCTACATTTCGGCAGCCGCCAACGAAGTGCGGCGCGGGGCGGTCGGCAAGGCCGTGCCCGGCTTCACTGCAAAGGTGGTGGACGACGAGGGCAAGGAGGTGCCACGCGGCACCGTCGGCAAGCTGGCGCTGATCGGCCCGGTCGGCTGCCGCTACCTTGACGACCCGCGCCAGGCGGACTATGTGAAGAAGGGCTGGAACTACCCGGGCGATGCATTCGTGCAGGACGAGGATGGCTACTTCTTCTACCAGTCGCGCGCCGACGACATGATCATCACGGCCGGCTACAACGTGGGCGGGCCGGAGGTCGAGGACGCGCTGCTCAAGCATCCCGCCGTCGCCGAGTGCGGCGTGATCGGCAAGCCGGACGAGGAGCGCGGAATGATCGTCAAGGCCTTCTGCGTGCTCAAGCCCGGCCAGACCGGCGATGCGGCCCTGGTCAAGGCGCTGCAAGACCACGTCAAGGCCACCATCGCACCCTTCAAGTACCCAAGGGAGATCGAGTTCGTCGCCGGCTTGCCGCGCACCGAAACCGGCAAGCTCCAACGATTCAAACTGAGGCAGATGACATCATGAACAAACTCTTGCAACCGCCCGGCTGGGCGCCTCCCAAAGGCTACGCAAACGGCGTCGCAGCGCGCGGCACGATGGTTTTCGTCGGCGGACAGGTCGGCTGGAACGGGCAACAGCAATTCGTCTCGGACGACTTCATCGAGCAGGCCGGCCAGGCACTGCGCAACATCGCCGAGATCCTGCGCGAGGGCGGTGCCGGGCCCGAGCACATGGTGCGGATGACCTGGTATGTGACCGACCGCGACGAATACAACCGGCGCCTGGGCGAGCTCGGGCCGGTCTACCGCGACGCGATGGGGCGCAACTTCCCTGCGATGACCTGCGTTCAGGTCGCTGCGCTGGTCGAGGGGCGCGCGAAGGTGGAGATCGAGGTCACGGCCGTCGTGCCGGACTGACCAACAGGCGTCGAAGCTACAGGTAAGCGCCGTCCTCGGCGCCAGGGTCGGACAGGATCAGTGCCGCGCGATAGGCGGCACGGCCGGCCACCTTCGTCTCCGCGGCCAGCGTCTTCCACAGTTGGTCGCGCTCGACCGGGGACAGCACGTCCGGCTGGTCGATCAACGAATGCGCAATGGCCAGCAGCGAAATGGCCGAGGTCAGGCAGAAACTGAGCGCAGACATCGTCGGCCTGCCGCGGTAATTGGCTTGCTCCCCACGACGAATCTGTTCCTGTTCATTCTCGTCGAGCGAAAGAAGATCGGTCGTCGGGTGGAATGGGACGGCGGGTTGGTTGTCGAAAACGTGGTGAACGACCTGCTGGACGGCATCCATCGCGTTTTCGACCAGATCGCGTGAAATCGAAGGATCAGTCATGAAATTTAACGTCTCCGGCATTCATGGACTTTTTCCTTCATTGCTGAGAATTCTGCTGACCAAATGTTACACATGGCAGGGGCATGAATCCATGACTTTTGTCACATCCGCTACTCGTTTAGGCCATGCGCAGGATAAAAGAGTAGTTTTTTCTTAATAGAAGACGAGGTCTGCCATTCGCCGGAAATTGGCGCAGCGCTGTATTGCGCAGTCGGCGGCCGCGAGGCAAATGGAGCTTTATTTACGCGTACTGCAAAAACAAAAACGCCCACTCGAAAGTGGGCGTTTTGTTATTTGCGAACAACTCGAATTCGCAAAATATTTGGTTGCGCGAGCAAGATTTGAACTTGCGACCTTTGGGTTATGAGCCCAACGAGCTACCAGGCTGCTCCATCGCGCGGCAGACTAATATTATAGCTTATTCTTCGCCAGCCTGCTCGTCGGCAGGGGTATCGGCGATTTCAGGACGATCGACCAGTTCGACCAAGGCCATGGGCGCGTTGTCACCCACGCGGA
Source organism: Variovorax sp. WS11 (assembly GCF_010499245.1). Classification (GTDB taxonomy): domain Bacteria; phylum Pseudomonadota; class Gammaproteobacteria; order Burkholderiales; family Burkholderiaceae_C; genus Variovorax. The sequence continues at coordinate 3,236,465 of NZ_JAAGOW010000001.1, read as the reverse complement.
AGCCCATCTTCAGGATGCGCGTGTAGCCACCCGGACGCGCCTGGTAGCGCGGGCCCAGCTCGCCGAACAGCTTGACCACGCTGTCGCGGTCACGCAGGCGGTTGAAGGCCAGGCGCTTGTTGGCGACCGTCGGATTCTTGGCCAGGGTGATCATCGGCTCGATGACGCGGCGCAGTTCCTTGGCCTTGGGGACCGTGGTTTTGATGACCTCATGCTCGATGAGCGAGTTCATCATGTTCTGCAGCATCGCCAGACGGTGCGAGCTGGTGCGGTTGAGTTTGCGGAGTCCGTGTCCGTGACGCATGGTGAGTTCCTTTCCTTATCAATTGCGCACAGCCGGATCAGGTACTGTGCGTTCACCGTTTGCTAGAAGAAAACAAGGCTTGCCGCACGCGGCAGCCTTGTCCTTGCGGCTTAACGCTTATCCAAGCCAGCCGGCGGCCAGCTTTCGAGCTTCATGCCCAAGGTCAGGCCGCGGGAGGCGAGCACTTCCTTGATTTCGTTGAGCGACTTGCGACCCAGGTTCGGGGTCTTCAGCAGCTCGTTCTCGGTGCGCTGGATCAGATCACCGATGTAGTAGATGTTTTCGGCTTTCAGGCAGTTGGCCGAGCGGACCGTGAGCTCGAGCTCGTCGACCGGGCGCAGCAGGATCGGATCGAACTGCTGGGCGCTGCGCGGCGCCGGCTGGTCGAAGGCGGCGAGTTCGCCACCCTCCAGCTGCGCGAAAACGGCCAGCTGCTCGACCAGGATCTTGGCCGAGGCGCGGACCGCGTCTTCCGCGGTGATGGCGCCGTTGGTCTCGATTTCGACCAGCAGCTTGTCCAGGTCGGTGCGCTGCTCGACGCGGGCGCTCTCAACGGTGTAGCTCACGCGCTTGACCGGCGAGAAGGAAGCGTCGAGCACGATGCGGCCGATCGACTTGGTTGGCTCGTCCGCATAGCGGCGCATGGTACCGGGCACGTAGCCGCGGCCCTTCTCGACCTTGATCTGCATGTCGAGCTTGCCGCCTTGCGACAGGTGCGCGATCACGTGGTCAGGGTTGATGATCTCGACGTCGTGCGGCGTCTGGATATCCGAGGCGGTGACGGCGCCTTCACCGTCCTTGCGCAGGCTCAACGTGACTTCGTCGCGGTTGTGGAGCTTGAACACCACGCCCTTGAGGTTCAGCAGGATGTTGACGACGTCTTCCTGCACGCCATCGATGGACGAGTACTCGTGCAGCACGCCGGCGATCGTCACTTCGGTGGCGGAGTAACCCACCATCGAGGACAGCAGCACACGGCGAAGCGCGTTGCCGAGCGTGTGGCCGTAGCCGCGCTCGAAAGGCTCGAGCGTGACCTTGGCCTTGTTGGCGGCCAGTTGCTCGACCTGGATGGTCTTGGGTTTCAACAGGGTGGTTTGCATGCAGACTTCCTCTCAATACCCCCGGCTCGTTACACCGGTAAGGCTGGTGAAGTGCCCGGCCGCGGCGCCGCGACAGGGAACAAAAATCAAAAGTTCGGGCCGCCGATAGGCGGCACGTCATCGCCTGTTATCGCGAATACAGTTCGACGATCAGCGATTCGTTGATGTCGGCACCGAACTCGTCGCGATCGGGCACCTTCTTGAAGGTGCCTTCGGCCTTGTCGGCATTCACTTCGACCCAGGCCGGGATGCCGACCTGCTGAGCCAGTTGCAGAGCCTCGGCGATGCGGTTCTGCTTCTTCGACTTGTCGCGCACGGCGATCACGTCGCCGGTCTTGACCAGGTACGACGGGATGTTGACCGACTGGCCATTCACCGTGATCGCCTTGTGCGAAACCAACTGGCGCGCTTCGGCGCGCGTGGAGCCGAAGCCCATGCGGTAGACCACGTTGTCCAGGCGCGATTCGAGCAGGAACAGCAGGTTGGCGCCGGTGTTGCCACGGCGACGATCGGCTTCCTCGAAGTAGCGGCGGAACTGCTTCTCGAGCACGCCGTACATGCGCTTGACCTTCTGCTTCTCGCGCAGCTGCAGGCCGAAGTCGGAAGTACGCTGGCCCGAGGTGCGGCCATGCTGGCCGGGCTTGGAGTCGAACTTGGCCTTGTCCTGGATCGAGCGGCGGGCGCTCTTGAGGAACAGGTCGGTGCCTTCGCGGCGGGAGAGTTTGGCCTTGGGGCCGAGGTAGCGTGCCACTTGATCTTCCTTTGTGTCATCTACCGCAGGGGTCTGCGGGAGCCATCAGCGGCGTGCCGATGGCGGTGGGCTTGTTGAAAAAACAAAACGCGCAGCCGGCCCGGAAGCTGGCTGCGCCGAACGCCTTCGCCTCAGATGCGACGGCGCTTCTGCGGACGGCAGCCGTTGTGCGGAACCGGCGTCACATCGGCGATCGAGTTGATGCGAATGCCGAGCGCGGCCAGCGCGCGTACCGACGACTCACGACCCGGGCCGGGGCCCTTGATCTCGACGTCGAGGTTCTTGATGCCTTGTTCCACCGCAGCCCGGCCGGCGACTTCGGAAGCGACCTGCGCAGCGAAGGGCGTCGACTTGCGCGAGCCCTTGAAACCCTGGCCACCGGACGACGCCCACGACAGGGCGTTGCCCTGGCGATCGGTGATCGTGATGATCGTGTTGTTGAACGAGGCGTGCACGTGCGCGATGCCGTCCGCCACGTTCTTGCGGACCTTCTTGCGAACGCGCTGTGCGGCGTTGTTGGCAGGAGCTTTAGCCATGCTTGTCTATCCTTACTTCTTCAGGGACTGCGCGGCCTTGCGCGGACCCTTGCGGGTACGGGCGTTGGTGCGCGTGCGCTGGCCGCGCATGGGCAGGCCGCGACGGTGACGGAAGCCGCGGTAGCAGCCGATGTCCATCAAGCGCTTGATGTTCATCGTCGTTTCGCGGCGCAAGTCGCCTTCGATGGTGAAGAGCGCGATCTGATCGCGGATCTTCTCGAGATCGGCGTCGGTCAGATCCTTGATCTTCTTCGAGTATTCGATGCCGCTCGCTTCGCAGATCTTGCGGGCGCGGGTGCGACCGATGCCGAAGATAGCCGTCAGGCCGATCTCAGCGTGCTTGTGCGGCGGAATGTTGATGCCAGCAATACGTGCCATGTGCGTCCTCTTAAATCTCTAGCTCAACCCTGGCGCTGCTTGTGGCGCGGGTCGGTGCAGATCACGCGCACGACACCTTTGCGGCGGATGATCTTGCAATTGCGGCAAATGGTCTTGACCGAAGCCGAAACTCTCATTTCACTCTCCTAAAACTCTGTTCAACCCGGCGACTCACTTCGCCCTAAACACAATGCGCGCCCGGTTCAAGTCATAGGGCGTCAACTCGACGGTGACCTTGTCACCTGGAAGGATGCGGATGTAGTGCATCCGCATCTTTCCGGAAATATGTCCCAGCACGATGTGGCCGTTTTCCAGCTTGACCCGGAAGGTCGCATTCGGAAGGTTCTCCAGAACCTCACCCTGCACCTGGATGACATCGTCCTTCGACATCTCACTTCGCCTGCTAGGAAGTCTTGAAATTGGCCTTCTTTAACAGGGATTCGTACTGCTGCGACATCATGTAGTTCTGCACCTGGGCCATGAAGTCCATCGTGACCACCACGATGATCAGCAGAGAGGTGCCGCCGAAATAGAACGGCACGTTGTATTTCAGGATCAGGAACTCCGGCAGCAGACAGACGAAGGTGATGTACACCGCGCCCGCCAGTGTCAGGCGAACCAGGATCTTGTCGATGTAGCGCGCGGTCTGATCGCCCGGACGGATGCCCGGGATGAACGCGCCGCTCTTCTTCAGGTTGTCGGCGGTCTCGCGGCTGTTGAAAACGAGGGCCGTGTAGAAGAAGCAGAAGAACACGATCGCGGCGGCGTAAAGCAGCACGTAGATCGGTTGTCCCGGCGTCAGCGCGCTCGCGATGTCCTTGATCCAGCGCATGCTGTCGCCCGTGCTGAACCAGCTCACCACCGTGGTCGGCAGCAGGATGATCGAGGAGGCGAAGATCGGAGGGATCACTCCGGCCATGTTCAGCTTCAGCGGCAGGTGCGAGGACTGGCCGCCATAGACCTTGTTCCCGACCTGCCGGCGCGCGTAGTTGACCAGGATCTTGCGCTGACCGCGCTCCACGAACACCACGAAGTAGGTGACCAGGATCACCACGGCGACGATGAACAACGCGACGAGCACGTTCATGGCACCGGTGCGCACCAGCTCCAGCAGGCCTCCGATCGCGCTCGGCAGGCCGGCCGCGATGCCGGCGAAGATCAGGATCGAGATGCCGTTGCCCAGACCGCGCTCGGTGATCTGCTCGCCGAGCCACATCAGGAACATCGAGCCTGCCGTCAGACTGACCATGGCGGTGAGGCGGAAGCCGAAGCCGGGCGAAATCACCAGGCCTGCGGAAGATTCCAGCGCCACCGCGATGCTGAAGGACTGGAACAGCGCCAGGCCCAACGTCCCGTAGCGGGTGTACTGGGTGATCTTGCGCCGGCCGCCCTCGCCTTCCTTCTTCAGCTGCTCGAAGGTCGGCACCACGTAGGTCATCAACTGCATGATGATCGACGCGGAGATGTACGGCATGATCCCCAACGCGAACACGGTGAAGCGCGACAGCGCGCCGCCCGAGAACATGTTGAACAGGCTCAGGATGCCGCCCTGCTGGCCCTGGAACAGCTGCGCCAGTTGGTCCGGGTTGATGCCCGGCACCGGAATGTGCGCTCCGATGCGGTAGACCACGAGGGCGAGCAGCAAGAAGACGAGCCGGCGACGCAGGTCGCCGAACTTGCCTGTCTTTGCGAGCGTCGCCGCGTTCGTTGCCACTATGACCTTCTTTCGCTTGCGATCAGGCCACGCTGCCGCCGGCCGCTTCGATCGCGGCCTTGGCGCCGGCGGTCGCGCCGATGCCCGTCAGCTTGATAGCCTTGGTCAGCTCGCCCGACTTGATGACCTTGACCACCTTAGCGATCTGGCCCACCAGGCCGGCTTGCTTGAGTGCAAGCAGGTCCACTTCGGCCAGCCCGAGCTTCTCGAGCGCAGCCAGGGTCACTTCGGCGTTGTACTTGAGCGACTGCGACTTGAAGCCACGCTTGGGCAGGCGGCGCTGCAGCGGCATCTGGCCGCCTTCGAAGCCAACCTTGTGGAAGCCGCCCGCGCGGGACTTCTGACCCTTGTGACCGCGACCCGCGGTCTTGCCCAGGCCGGAGCCGATGCCGCGGCCGACGCGACGCTTGGCGTGCTTGGCGCCCGCCGCCGGCTTGATGCCATTGAGTTCCATATCCGTCTCTCTTACAGCACTTTGACCAGATAACTGATCTTGTTGATCATGCCGCGCACCGCGGGCGTGTCCTGCAGCTCGCTCACGCTGTTGAGCTTGCGCAGGCCCAGGCCACGCACGGTGTCGCGATGCGATTGCTTGGTGCCGATCGGGCTCTTGACCAGTTGCACCTTGAGCGTTTGTTGTTGCGTCGTCATGTCGATGCTCCCGTTCAGGCGAAGAGTTGCTCGACGGTCAGGCCGCGCTTGGCTGCGACTTCGGAAGCCGTCGTCGAATTGCGCAGGCCGTTCAGCGTGGCGCGGACCATGTTGTAGGGGTTCGACGAACCATGGCTCTTGGCCACGATGTCGGTGATGCCCATCACTTCGAACACCGCGCGCATCGGGCCGCCGGCAATGATGCCGGTACCCTTCGGCGCCGGGATCATGACCACCGAAGCGGCGCCCCAATGGCCCGTCACGCGATGGTGCAGCGTGCCGTTCTTGATCGAGATCTTCGCGAGATTGCGACGCGCTTCTTCCATCGCCTTCTGCACTGCGGCCGGCACTTCCTTCGACTTGCCCTTGCCCATGCCGACGCGGCCATCGCCGTCACCGACCACGGTGAGTGCTGCGAAACCGAGGATACGACCACCCTTCACCACCTTGGTGACGCGGTTGATCGCGATCATCTTCTCGCGCAGACCGTCTTCGGGGCCTTCGCTTTGCGTTCTTGCCTGAATCTTTGCCATGTTGAATCTCGTGTCCGGTTAGAACTGCAGGCCGGCTTCGCGGGCCGCATCGGCCAGCGCCTTGACGCGGCCGTGGTAGGCGAAGCCCGCGCGGTCGAAGGCAACCTTCTCGACACCGGCGGCCTTCGCCTTCTCGGCGATGCGCTTGCCGATGAGCGTGGCCGCGGCGGCGTTGCCGCCCTTGCCGGAACCACCCAGCGAGTTGCGCACTTCGGCCTCCGCGGTCGAGGCGGAGGCGATCACCTTGGTGCCGTCGTCGGAGATGACGGCGGCATAGATGTGCAGGTTGGTGCGGTTCACCGTCAGGCGCGCCACGCCTTGCGTCGCAATGCGGATGCGGGTCTGGCGCGAGCGGCGAAGACGCTGTGCTTTCTTGGTCAACATCATTTTGCTGCCCCTTATTTCTTCTTGGTCTCTTTGATCACGATCTTCTCGTCCGCGTAGCGGATGCCCTTGCCCTTGTAGGGCTCGGGCGGACGAACAGCTCGGATCTCAGCGGCCAATTGGCCGACGCGCTGGCGGTCGGCACCCTTGATCACGATTTCGGTCGGGGTGGGCGTAGCCACCGTGATGCCTTCGGGCATCAGCTTGTCGACCGGGTGCGAGTAGCCGACCTGCAGGTTCAGCTTGGCGCCTTGCGCCTGGGCCTTGTAGCCCACGCCGACCAGGTTCAGCTTCTTCTCGAAGCCCTTGGTCACACCGACCACCATGTTGTTCACCAACTGGCGCACCGTGCCGCTCATCGCGTTCGCGTTGCGCGACTCGTTGGCGGGCTCGAAGCTCAGCTTGCCGTCCTTGTTGACGATATTCACCAGCGCATTCAGCGGCAGGCTGAGCGCACCGCCCTTGCCCTTGACGCTGATCTGGTCTTCCTTGATCGCCACATCCACGCCTTCGGGGATGGCGACCGGCATTTTTCCTACTCGGGACATTTCAGTGTTCTCCTCGATGTCTCGGTCAGGCGACGTAGCACAACACTTCGCCGCCGACGCCGCTGGCGCGAGCCTTGCGGTCGGTCATCACACCCTTGGGGGTGGTAACGATGGCGACGCCCAGGCCGTTCTGCACTTGCGGGATCGCAGCGCTGGCCTTGTACACGCGCAGGCCGGGACGGCTTACGCGTTCGATGCGCTCGATGACCGGACGGCCGGCGTAATACTTCAGCGCAATTTCAAGCTCGCTCTTGCCGGCTTCGGTCTTGACCTGGAAACCGTCGATGTAGCCCTCGTCCTTCAGCACCTGTGCGATCGCGACCTTCACCTTGGAAGACGGGACCGACACGGTGGGCTTCGCCACCATCTGCGCGTTGCGGATACGCGTCAGCAGGTCGGCAATGGGATCACTCATGCTCATGTTCTTTGCTCCTGCCTGGCTTACCAGCTGGCCTTGGTGACACCGGGGATGTCGCCGTTGAAGGCCAGTTCACGGATCTTGGCGCGGGCCAGACCGAACTGGCGGAAAGTGCCACGGGGACGGCCGGTGATTTCGCAGCGGTTGCGCTGGCGCGTCGGGTTGGCATTGCGCGGGAGCTTCTGCAGGGCCAGGCGGGCGGCTGCGCGCTCTTCGTCGCTCTTCTTCGCGTCGTTGGCGATCGCCTTCAGTTCCGCGTGCTTGGCGGCGTACTTTGCGACCAGTTTTTCTCGCTTGAGCTCGCGCTCGATCAAAGCTACTTTAGCCACAAGTCACCTCAGTTCTTGAACGGGAAACGGAAGCCCGCGAGCAGCGCCTTGGCTTCTTCGTCGGTCTTGGCCGTGGTCGTGATGCTGATATTGAGACCGCGCAGCGCGTCGACCTTGTCGTACTCGATCTCGGGGAAAATGATCTGCTCTTTCACGCCGATGTTGTAGTTGCCGCGGCCGTCGAAGGCACGACCGGAAATGCCGCGGAAGTCGCGCACGCGCGGCAGCGCCACGGTCACGAAGCGGTCCAGGAATTCGTACATCTGGATGCCGCGCAGCGTGACCATGCAGCCAATCGGCTGGTTCTCGCGAATCTTGAAGCCGGCGATGGCCTTCTTCGACTTGGTCACGACAGGCTTCTGGCCGGCAATCTTGGTCAGGTCGGCCACGGCGTTGTCGAGCACCTTCTTGTCGGCGACCGCTTCGCCCACGCCCATGTTGAGCGTGATCTTGGTCAGGCGCGGAACCTGCATGGGCGACTTGTAGCCGAACTTCTCGGTCAAGTCCTTCGCGATCTTTTCGCGGTAGTGTTGTTGGAGACGTGCCATGTGAGTACTCCTTAGGCGGCCTTGATTTCTTCGCCGCTGGACTTGAAGACGCGCACGCGCTTGCCGTCCGTGACCTTGATGCCCACGCGATCGGCCTTGCCGGTCGCAGCATTGAAGATCGCCACGTTGGATTGGTGAATCGGCATAGCCTTCTCGACGATGCCACCGGTCGTGCCCTTGAGCGGGTTCGGCTTGGTGTGCTTCTTGACCAGGTTGATGCCGTCGACGACCACATGCGAGTCGTCCTTGCGCAGCGACACCGTGCCGCGCTTGCCCTTGTCGCGCCCGGCCAGCACGATGACCTGGTCGCCCTTGCGAATCTTGTTCATGGCGAGTTGTCCTTAGAGAACTTCGGGGGCCAGCGACACGATCTTCATGAACTTCTCGGTGCGCAGTTCGCGCGTGACCGGTCCGAAGATGCGGGTGCCGATGGGCTCCAGCTTGGCGTTGAGCAGAACGGCGGCATTGCCGTCGAACTTGACGAGCGAGCCGTCGGCACGACGGATGCCCTTGGCGGTACGGACCACCACTGCGCTGTAGATCTCGCCCTTCTTGACGCGACCACGCGGAGCGGCTTCCTTGATGCTGACCTTGATGACGTCGCCCACGCTGGCATAACGCCGCTTGGAGCCGCCGAGCACCTTGATACACAGGACGGATTTCGCGCCCGTGTTGTCGGCCACGTCGAGCCGGGATTCAGTTTGGATCATTTCGTGTATTCCCAACTTGTACCGGTCGCCGCCCCCCGAAATACCGGAAGCAGCTTGCGGTCAGTCTTGGGCCCGTCGTCCTCGCATCGAAACCACTTCGACGCGTCTCCGTTGGGCAGAAGCTCTATCGCTGTTTTTCGCCTTTGGAAAAGCGAAGCCCATGATTGTTGCACAGGCAGCGCTTGGCTGTCAAACGCCCCTGTTGCGCGGCGCCCCTGACTTCCACGTCCTCGATCAACTGCGCGCCATCGAGCACCAGCCAGAAGACATGGAAGGTGAGTACATGCTTCTGAGAAATGATCGATGGGTCCTGGTTTTTGCGAAATCGTCGGACCCCCAGATTGGGACCGTCCGCAGCGGCCGCACGGCAGCCGCCGCGCGATGGCCGCAAGCGGCGACAATTTCAATCCGCTGCACGCCCCGCAGTCCGCAGCCTTCGAATTCACTGGACAGATCATGAACATCGCCGTCACCTTCCTGCCCCGCCAGGAGCGAGCTCCCCTGCCGCCGATCGGCTTCATCGGCGGCGGCAACATGGCCAGCGCCATCATCGGCGGACTCATCAAACGACAGGTGCCGGCCGCCACCTTCGAGGTCGTCGAACCCCAGGCCGAAGCCCGCGAACGGCTGCGGCACGACTTCGGCATTGCGGCCCAGGCCGAGGCCGGCGCGGCGCTCGAGCGCTGCGGGGTGCTGGTCTGGGCCGTCAAGCCGCAGAGTTTTGCGCAGGCAGCGCAGGCCGTTCGGGGACTGACCAAGGACGCGCTGCATCTCAGCGTCGCCGCCGGAATCCCCTCCGACAGCATCGCTCGCTGGCTCGCCACCGAGCAGGTGGTACGCGCCATGCCGAACACGCCGGCGCTGGTCGGCAAGGGCATGACCGGCCTATTTGCGCGGCCGGCCGTCGATGCGGCAGGGCGCAAGATGGTGGAGCAGGTGCTGGAGGCCACCGGCGAGTTGCTCTGGGTGGACGCCGAGAGCGCGCTGGACGCGGTCACCGCGGTGTCCGGCTCGGGGCCCGCCTACGTGTTCTACGTCATCGAGGCCATGACCGAAGCCGGCGTCGAGCTGGGTCTCACGCCCGAGCAGGCGCACCGGCTGGCCGTCGGCACCTTCACCGGCGCCTCGACCCTGGCGAACGATGCAACCGAACCGCCCTCCGTGCTGCGCGAGCGCGTGACCTCCAAGGGAGGGACCACCCACGCCGCCATCACCTCGCTCGAGAACGCCGATGTCAAGGCGAAATTCAAGGCCGCGATCCGCGCGGCCCACCAGCGCGCCGCGGAACTCGGCGAGGAGTTCGGCCGCGGCTGAGGCGGCGGCCCTGCGGATTCAGCGCAGCAGATGGCCGGCCACGACGCCGGCGAACACGGTGAAACCCAGCCAGTGGTTGAGCCGGAAGGCCTTGAAGCAGCCCTCACGCGTGCGTTCGCGGATCAGCCGCCAGTGCCGTAGCGCCTGCACCGCCGCGAGGGCGATGCCGGCGTAGAAGACGGGACCCAACTGTCGGCTCGCGCCGGCGGCGGCCCACACCGCGAGGAAGATCGCATAACTCGCCATGATCGCAGCCACATCGAAGCGCCCAAAGGTGATGGCCGAAGTCTTCATGCCGATCCTGAGGTCGTCGTCGCGATCGACCATGGCGTACTCGGTGTCGTAGGCCAGCACCCAGAACAGGTTGCCCGCCAGCAGCCACCATGCGAAGGCCGGCACCGAAGCCTGCACGGCCGCGAAGGCCATCGGAATGCCGAAGCTGAAGGCGATACCCAGCACCGCCTGAGGGATCGAGACGAAGCGCTTTGCGAAGGGGTAGACCAGCGTGACAGCCAGCGCGGCGAAGGACCACAGCACCGTCGCACGGTTGGTCGTGAGCACCAGCGCAAAGGCGGCCAGCGCGAGCACTGCCCCTACAACAAGCGCCTCTTTGACCGACACCGCTCCGCTGGTGACGGGGCGTTGGGCAGTGCGCTTGACGTGCCGATCGAAATCGCGATCGGCCACGTCGTTGACGCAGCAGCCGGCACTGCGCATGAGGATGGTGCCGAGCACGAAGACCGTGATCAGGTGCCAGCCGGGGAAGCCGTCGGCCGCGAACCACAGCGCAGCCAGCGAGGGCCACAGCAGCAGCAGCCAGCCGGCCGGCCGGTTCCAGCGGATCAGGTCCAGGTAGAGCGAGAGGCGGCCGCGAGGAGCGAGGGCGGTGGAGGCGGACATGCCGCAATTTTGCGCCACCGCAAAGGAGGAAGCCCGCCCGGATCGAGACTCGTGCCGAGCGAAGTGGCTCAGTCCTCCAGCAGCGAGCGCAGCATCCAGGCCGTCTGGTCGTGCACCGTGCAGCGCGCGGTCAGCATGTCGGCGGTCGGGTCGTCGCCGGCCTCTTCGGCCACAGGGATGAACTCGCGCGCGATGCGCGAGACGGTCTCGTGGCCCTTGACCAGGATGCGCACCATCTCCATCGCCTTGGGCGGGTCCTTGGGCACGTCGGGCACGGTCGCGATCTTGCTGAACTCGGCATAAGAGCCCGGCGCGTAGTGGCCCAGCGCACGGATGCGCTCGGCAATGACGTCGGTCGAGCCCCACAGCTCGGTGTACTGCGCCATGAACATCGCGTGCAGCGAGTTGAAGTGCGGACCGGTCACGTTCCAGTGGAAGTTGTGGGTCGTGAGGTAGAGCGTGTAGGTGTCCGCCAGCACGCGGCTCAGACCTTCGGCGATGGCGGCGCGGTCCTCGCGGTCGATGCCGATGTTGATGATCGGCGCATTGCGGCTGCCCGATTCCTGGGCCACCAGTGCGCCGCCTTTCTTGGGCACCTTGCCGGCGGAAGCGGCCGGTGCGTTGGCGACGGCGGACTTGGATTTCTTGTCGACTTTGGCCATGGCGAAAGTTCTTTCTTCGAGGTTGTTGAACTGGTCAAAACTTTAGAAGCCGGACGCTGGCTTCGCAACAGCCGCACTCTATCGCAGCGATTGCGCCGGACCTGTTCGAAAGCGTAGGCCGATGGCTCGACTTTCGGCTATCGCTGCTGCTACGAAAGCCGCTTGACGCCCGGCAGCTCGCAGGCATAAATGGCATTGCGCAGAGCCGCGATGGCCTCGTAGCGCGTGAAGCTGCGACGCCAGGCCAGCACGACGCGGCGCGTCGGCGGCTCGCCGCCCTGGAGGTCGCGAACCGGCAGGTAGCGCACGATCTGCTCGAGCTCCCTGCCGCGCCCCTTCGCGGCCCGGGGCTTGAGCGCATCGGCCGGCACCGACAGGCGCGGGACCAGCGTCACGCCCATGCCGGCGGCCACCATGTGTTTGATGGTCTCCAGCGAAGAGCCCTCGAAGCTTTTGCGGATGCCCTCGGCATCGCTCGAGAAGCGGGCGAATTCCGGGCAGACCTCGAGCACGTGGTCACGGAAGCAGTGGCCCGTGCCAAGCAGCAGCATGGTCTCCTTCTTGAGCTCGTCGGAGCTCACGGACTCGCGCTCCGCCAGCGGATGGTGGACGGGAACGGCCGCCATGAAGGGCTCGTCGTACAGCTGCGCCACGGCGAGTCCGGTATCCGGGAAGGGCTCGGCCATGATCGCGCAGTCGATCTCGCCGGAACGCAACATCTCCAGCAGCTTGACGGTGAAGTTCTCCTGAAGCACCAGCGGCATCTGCGGCGTGCGCGCGATGTTCTGGCGCACCAGGTCGGGCAGCAGGTAGGGGCCGATGGTGTAGATCACGCCCAGATTGAGCGGCCCCGACAGCGGGTCCTTCCCGCGCTTGGCGATCTCCTTGATGCTGGCGGCCTGGTCGAGCACGCTCTGGGCCTGCTGCACGATCTGCTCGCCCAGCGGCGTGACCGTGACCTCGCCCGCGCTGCGCTCGAAGAGCTTGACCTCAAGCTCGTCCTCCAGCTTCTTGATCGCGACCGAGAGGGTGGGCTGCGAGACGTAGCAGGCCTCGGCCGCCTTGCCGAAATGCCGTTCACGCGCGACCGCAACGATGTATTTGAGTTCCGTGAGGGTCATAGCTTTCGTCAATTATGCGCAAGAGCTCCCGAAGCGTGCCGGGGGCATCGCGCATTGACCCGCACTCAGGCTTTGAGGTATTCGGCCTTGCTGCCCAGCCAGCGGTCCACATGCTTCTCGGCCAGCGCACGGTGGCGGTCGAGCATGCGCGGCGCGAGCTCGCGCGCCCAGTCGAGCAGCAGGACATCGGTGCTGAGGTCCGCAAAGCGCAGCAGCGGCGCGCCCGACTGGCGCGCACCGAGGAATTCGCCGGGGCCGCGGATGTCGAGGTCGCGCCGTGCGATCTCGAAGCCGTCGCTGGTCTCCGCCATGGCCTTGAGCCGCGCCCGCGCCGCCTCGCCGACGCGGCCGCCCTCGTTCGGCGCGTAGAGCAGCACGCAGGCCGAGGCCGCCGCGCCGCGCCCGACCCGGCCGCGCAGCTGGTGCAGCTGCGAGAGGCCGAAGCGCTCGGCATGCTCGATCACCATCAGCGAGGCATTGGGCACGTCGACGCCGACCTCGATCACGGTGGTACTGACCAGCACCTGCAACCGGTTCGCGGTGAACGCCTCCATCACCGCCTGCTTCTCGGCTGTCGGCATGCGCGAATGCAGGAGCCCGACGCCCACTTCCTCGCCGAGCGCGTCGGCCAATTCGTCGCGCGTCTCGGTCGCGTTGCGCAGGTCGATCGCCTCGCTCTCCTCGATCAGGGGGCAGACCCAGTAGACCTGCCGGCCCTGTTCCAGTTGGACGCGGATGCGATCGACGACCTCGTCGCGCCGGTGATCGGCCACCAGCTTGGTGACGATGGGCGTGCGGCCCGGCGGCAGCTCGTCGAGGGTGGAGACGTCGAGGTCGGCGTAGTAGCTCATCGCCAGCGTGCGCGGGATCGGGGTGGCGCTCATCATGAGCAGATGCGGCTCCAGCTGTGCCCCGGCCTTGCCGCGCAGCGCCAGGCGCTGGGCGACGCCGAAGCGGTGCTGCTCGTCGATGATGGCGAGCGCCAGCTGGCGGAAGCGCACCTTCTCCGAGATCACCGCATGCGTGCCGATCACCAGCGCGGCCTCGCCGCTCTCGACCGCGGCCGACATGGCGTCGCGCTCCTTCTTCTTCTGGCTGCCGGTGAGCCAGGCCACCCGCAGGCCACGCTCGGCCAGCAGCGGATCGAGCCAGCCGACCAGTTTGCCGAAATGCTGCGCGGCCAGGATCTCGGTGGGCGCCATCAGCGCGCACTGGTGGCCCGCGTCAATGCAGCGCGCGGCGGCAAGCGCGGCCACCACGGTCTTCCCCGAGCCCACGTCGCCCTGCAGCAGCCGGTGCATCGGCACTTCGCGCGCGAGGTCGCGGACGATCTCCTCCACCACGCGCTGCTGGGCGCCGGTCAGCGCAAACGGGAGGACGGCCCGCAGCGCCTCGCCGAGCGAATCCGTCGAGGCAGCCATCGACAGCACCGGCGCCCGCTGCGCGCCGCGAGCCCGCCTCGCCTGCAGCTGCGACAGCTGCTGCGCCAGTAGTTCGTCGGCCTTGAGCCGCTGCCAGGCCGGATGGCTGTGGTCTTCGAGCGTGGCCATCGCGACGTCGGGCGCCGGGTAGTGCAGGAAATGAAGCGCACCCCGCAGATCCCAAGCCCCCTGCGGCGCGAGCCCCGCGGGAATGGTCTCGTCGAGCACCGCCCGCGCCAGGCCGGAACGCACCTCGCGCCGCAGCAGCGGCTGCGGCAGGCCCGCGACGGTCGAGTACACCGGCGTCAACGCCTGCGGCAGCTCGGTGCCCGCGGCCTTGACGTTCGGATGCATCATCTGCCGCCCGACGAAGCCGCCCCGCACCTCGCCGCGCACGCGCACCCGCGCGCCCACCGCCAGCTGCTTCTGCTGCGAGGGATAGAAATTGAAGAAGCGCAGCTGGCAGGTGTCGCTGCCGTCGTCCACCGTCACCATCAGCTGGCGGCGGGGGCGAAAGACCACCTCGCTCTCGGTCACAACCGCCTCGATCTGCGCCATGTCGCCGTCGCGTGTGTCGGCCAGGCGCACGATGCGGGTCTCGTCTTCATAGCGCATCGGCAGGTAGAGCGCGAAGTCGATGTCGCGCACCAGGCCCAGCTTGCGCAGCGCGCGCTGCACCGCGCTCAGGCCGGTGCCTGGCGCCGCGACGGGCTTTTCCGGGGGCAAGGACTTGGCGGCGGCGGGCATGGGACAATTCTGCCCGCCTCTTCGGCCTCCCTTCCCTTTCTCTCGCCTCCTTGGCACGGGCCCGTCCGGCCCTCAAGATTCATGCGCGCCTTCACGCTTTCCGATTTCGATTTCGATCTGCCGCCCGAGCTGGTGGCGCAGCATCCCGCCGCCGAGCGCAGCGCCTCGCGCCTGCTCGACGGCACGATGGAACCGCCCGCCGATCGCATCTTCAAGGCCCTGCCCTCGCTGCTGCGCGCGGGCGACCTGCTGGTCTTCAACGACACCCGCGTGGTCAAGGCGCGCCTGTTCGGCGAGAAGCCCACCGGCGGCAAGCTCGAGCTGCTGGTCGAGCGCCTGCTGCAAGACCACGAGGTGGTCGCCCACATGAAGGTCAGCAAGAAACCGCCCGTGGGCACCGTGCTCGCCATGGCGGGCGGCTTCCAGGCGACGCTGCTGGGCCGCTGGCCCGACGAGCAGGGTGCGCTGTTCCGCCTGCGCTTCGACAGCCCCACGGGCGAGGACCCCTACGCGCTGATGGCGCGCTGCGGCCATGTGCCCTTGCCGCCGTACATCGAGCACGCCGACTCGCAGGAGGACGAGCGCCGCTACCAGACCGTGTTCGCCCGCGTGCCGGGCGCCGTCGCTGCGCCGACGGCGGCGCTGCACTTCGACGAGGCCCTGCTTGCCGAGCTCGAGGCGCGGGGCGTGCAACGCGCCAGCGTCACGCTGCACGTGGGCGCCGGTACCTTCCAGCCCGTCAAGACCGAGAACATCGCCGAGCACCAGATGCATGCCGAGCGCTACGAGGTGCCCGAGGCGACGCGGCGCGCGATCGCCGAGGCCAAGGCGCGCGGCGGCCGCATCGTCGCCGTCGGCACGACCACCGTGCGCACGCTCGAATCGTGGGCGAAGAGCGGTGAAGCCAGCGGCGACACCCGCATCTTCATCACGCCGGGCTTCACCTTCGCGCACGTGGACCTGCTCGTCACCAACTTCCACCTGCCCAAGAGCACGCTCATGATGCTGGTGAGCGCCTTCGCGGGCTATGAGCGCGTGATGGCGCTCTACGCCCACGCCATTCGCGAGCGCTATCGCTTCTTCAGCTACGGCGACGCGATGCTGCTGGCCCGGGCGAAATGATCAAGAGACAACGCATGCTGAATTTCGAACTCCTCGCCGCCGATCCCGACAGCCACGCGCGCCGCGGCACCCTCACCCTCAACCACGGCGTGGTGCAGACGCCGATCTTCATGCCCGTGGGCACCTACGGCACCGTCAAGGGCGTGATGCCGCGCAGCCTCGAGGAGATGGGCGCGCAGATCATCCTGGGCAACACCTTCCACCTCTGGATGCGCCCGGGCCTGGACGTGATGGCGAGCTTCGGCGGCTTGCATCAGTTCGAGAAATGGGACAAGCCCATCCTCACCGACTCGGGCGGCTTCCAGGTCTGGTCGCTTGGCGCGATGCGCAAGATCAGCGAGGAAGGCGTGAAGTTCGCCTCGCCCGTCAACGGCGACAAGCTCTTCCTCACGCCCGAGGTCTCGATGCAGATCCAGACCATCCTCAACAGCGACATCGTCATGCAGTTCGACGAGTGCACGCCCTACGACACCCAAGGCCACATCACGACCGAGGCCGAGGCGCGCTCGTCGATGGAACTGAGCCTGCGCTGGGCCCGGCGATGCCAGGCCGAGTTCGCGCGGCTCGCGAATCCCAATGCCCTCTTCGGCATCGTCCAGGGCGGCATGTACGAGAACCTGCGCGAGGAATCGCTGGCGCAGCTGGTCGAGCTCGACTTCCCCGGCTACGCGATCGGCGGCGTCAGCGTCGGCGAACCCAAGGAGGAGATGCTGCGCATCATGGCGCACACGCCGCACCGGCTGCCGGCCCATAAGCCACGCTACCTGATGGGCGTCGGCACGCCCGAGGACCTGGTGGAGGGCGTGGCCCAGGGCGTCGACATGTTCGACTGCGTGATGCCCACGCGCAATGCGCGCAACGGCACCCTCTTCACCCGCTTCGGCGACCTGAAGATGCGCAATGCGCGCCACAAGAACGACCCGCAGCCCATCGACCCGAGTTGCAGCTGCCATGCCTGCGCGGGCGCCTCGGGCGTGCCGTGGAACGAGGGTGGGCGCGAGGGCTTCAGCCGCGCCTACCTGCATCACCTGGACCAGTGCGGCGAGATGCTCGGGCCGATGCTCACGACCATCCACAACCTGCACTACTACCTGAACCTGATGCGCGAGATTCGCGCGGCGCTCGATGCGGGCGCCTATTCTGAGTTCCGTACGCAGTTCAAGGCCGACCGCGCGCGCGGCATCTGAGCTACTCTGCGGCGCCTGTCGTCTCGGAGGCCAGCGGCGTGCTGTAGGGCGCGAACAGGTGGATGTCGTCCGGCTCCTTTGCGTAGGCGACCAGGCTCGCCGCCGACAACAAGGCGGCAGCGACCGATGCAAGGTAAAGGCCGGCAGCGGCGTGGCGGCGAAGGAGCTGGCTGAACATGGCTGCATGTCTCGTATCGAAGGCTTCGAGCGTAGCCAGAAGCCGCGCGCGCGGGAACACGACCTAAGCCATACGCCGCACGCGCGAGGACTGCGTGCGGACTGGCGCGCACCATCTGCGGCGTAGAGAATCACTCGGCCGCGCCCGCCGCGCAGCTCCCTCCACTCGCACAGACCCTGATCATGACGGCAACGAACTCCTCCTATTCGGCGCGCTATCCATCGCTCGCCGGCCGCAGCGTCTTCATCTCCGGCGGCGCCACCGGCATCGGCGAAGCGCTGGTGCGCTCCTTCCATGCGCAAGGCGCGCATGTCGGCTTCTGCGACATCGATGCCGCGGCTGGCCAGGCACTGGCGGCCACGCTGCAGGGCGACAACGAAGTGCTGTTCCATGCGTGCGACGTCACCGATGTCGGCGCACTACAGGCGGCCATCGCTGCGGTGCGCGCGCGCTTCGGGCCGATCCGCGCGCTGCTCAACAACGCCGCCAACGACCGCCGCCATGAGATGGCCGATGTCACGAGCGAGGACTTCGATGCGCTGGTGGCGATCAACTTCAAGCACCAGTTCTTCGCTGCGCAGGCCGTGGCGGACGACATGCGCGCAGCCGGCGGTGGCTCGATCATCAACTTCGGCTCGATCAGCTGGATGATCAAGGGCGCCGGCTACCCGGTCTACCAAGCCTGCAAGGCTGCGGCGCGCGGCCTCACGCGTTCGCTCGCGCGCGACCTCGGCAAGGCCAACATCCGCGTCAACTCCATCGTGCCGGGCTGGGTGATGACCGAGCGTCAGCTGAAGCTGTGGGTCAAGCCCGAGTCCGAGATCCAGATCGACGCCGCCCAATGCCTGCCGGGCCGCGTGATGGCGCAGGACATCGCCAGCATGGCGCTCTTCCTCGCGGCTGACGATTCGAGGATGTGCAGCGCGCAGGACTACGTGGTGGATGCCGGCTGGACCTGAGAAGCTGTGAACGAATCCGGCAGGCCGTCGCTCGGCGGCGATGCCGCGACGGTCCCGCAAGCATGGCAGAAACGAGAGAAGGCGCTCTTGCGTGCCTTGCACGCGCGGCAGTGGTCGAACAGGCCGATGCCGCAGTGCGGGCAGAAGTCGATCTCGGTGTTCTTGAGATCCACCGGCCGCTCGCAACCCGGACAGACGCTCTTGGCCAGGCGCGCCAGCGCGGTGTCGTAGCTCAGCTCGTTGCGCCGGACGGTGTCCGGCTGCGCCTCGGCCAGCTTCTGGCGCGCGAGGTAGCGGTTGAGCGCGATGATCGCGTAGCGCCCCACCAGCACGGTCAGCACGATGCCCACCGCGTAGCGCACATAGCCCCCATAGCTCGGCAGGTAGGGCACCAGCTCGACGAAGAAGGCGAACAGCGCGAAGAAGATGAAGCCCCAGACGAAAGGCCACCAGGTGCTCTTGCGCTTCTTCGCGAACAGCCAGCCCGCGACCACCAGCAGCGGCAGGGTCAGCGCGAGCCGGTAGGCGAACACGCGCAGTTCGACGCGCCGATTCTCCGCCTCGAGCGCCTTGCGCGCCGCCTCTTCGAGGACGGCGAGCTTTTCTTGCGCGCTCTGGCGGGCCTGGCGGGCATCGAGCGCGATCTGGCGCTGCGCCCCGACGGCGCGTTCGGCTTCGTTCTCCTTGGTCTTCAGCGCATCGAGCGCCTTGGTGCGGCCGATGAGCTCGGTGTCCTGGTCGGGCTGCGCGGTCACGCGCCGCGTCGCCAGCCAGTTGCCGAAGGTCTCACGCGAAGTGCGGCTGGCCTGCTGCGCGGCCAGGAGCGCAAGCTCGGCCTGCTCGCGCTCGCGCGTGGCCTCCTGCTCGGTGCGCTGGCTGGTCCGGATGGTCTGGCGCAGCGGCTCGGCTGCCGGACGGTCGATGAAGTCGTCGAGCGTCAGCGTGCGCTCGACCCGCGGCAGGTCGCCGACGATCGTGCTGCCCAGTCCGATCAGGAAGGTCGCGAACACCAGGGCCACCACCCACAGGCCGCGGCGGAACCACTTCTCCGACAGGCGCAGGGATTTGCTGCTCATTCAATATCTCCGGTTCATCAAAGGTCGTCGATTCAAAGGTATCGCTGCCACAGCGTGTTGCAGAGGCGCCCCGCAGGGTCAACGACGCGCTTCACCGCGCGGAATGCATCGGCCTGCGGATAGGCCGCGGCAAACTGCGCCGGGGTCGCGTGCAGCTGGTAGGGCATGTAGTAGGTTCCATCGCATTTCAAGGCAGCGTCGATCATCGCCCGGGTCCAGTGGCCGGCGTGCTCCTGGCCTTGGACGTCGGTGCGCTGCTTGTAGTACACGACAAACGAGAAAACTTCCTCGCGGGCCCAAGACAGCAGGGACAGCTCGTCGGGCGGCGAATGCCGGATCGAAACGTTCAGCACCTTGGCCTGATGCTCCCGGATGATCCGGATCATCTCGGTCGCGAAGAGCCCGAAGCACCGCGTCGGAACGAAGTACTCCTGGAGCGCGTAGGTGGATACCCGGCGGCTCGCCGGCTCCAGCGAGCGAAGGTCCAGGCTCGCCTCGTGATTTCGCCAGACCACAGCCTGCCCCTCGAAGAGCAGCGGCCGGACGTACTTGCGCTGCAGCGCATCGCCGTTCGGAAGCTCGGTCACGGCCCAGATCAGGCTCTGCTCGACCCGATAGTTGCGATTGCGCGGAGTCAGACGCTCCGCCACGGTCAGTGGCTTCTCGGACCGAAGCCAGCTCACGGCCACGGCCGTATCGAAGTGGGGCGGCATCAGGTCGGCGTTGTGCAGCAGATATCCGCTGCCGGTCTTGACTTCGCGCGCGAACCAGGCGGGATAGTCCTGCAAGGGCATGCTCGTGACGAAGCGCTCGATGCGCATGTTGTCGTCCAGCGCGAGTTCCACCTCCGTGATCACGCCGATGGCGCCATAGCCGCCGATCGCGGCGCGGAAGAGCTCCGGCCGCGTCCGCCGATCGGCCTCGACGATCTCGCCGTCCGCCAGCACCAGTTGCAGCGCCTGCACCGAATGCCCGAGAGGGCCATGGCCGACATAGCGGCCATGGGCGTTCACCGACACCGAGCCCCCGATGGTGAAGTTGGCGTAGCTCTGCATGGTCCGGACCGACAACTGATGCGGGTCGATGAGATCCTGCAGATCGCGCCAGCGCATGCCCGCCTGCACGCGCACCGTCTTCGTCTCGGAGCGCAACCACACCAGGCGATTCATTTCACGCATGTCGAGATGCAAGCCGCCGGCGACCGCCACCTGCCCGCCCATCGAATAGCGCCCACCGCCCACCGCGATCCGTGCAGGCCATTGAAGGACCGCGTCGCGAACGGCTTCGCGCGAGCGCGGCCTCAGCACACGCGCGACCTCCACGGCGTAGAGCCGCGTGACGTTCTCGACGAGGAACGGCGTTGCGCCAAGGACGACGCGGGCCGGGGTCAGCAGCAGGCCGGCCCCGGCCAACGCCGTCGCGAGCACGGTCCGACGCGATACCAGGGGTTCGTCTGCCCCCAGGCTGCGATCGGTGTGCACGCGCGGCGGCGACCTCATAGGCGCAGTGCCACCGGCGCCGCGCTGAGTCCCACGCGGGGCATCCAGGTGAAGACCGAGTCGACCGTGACGGTCTCGATGCGGTCGGAAAAACGTTTCTCGTTGGGATGGTCGTCGAAGGCCACATTGGCCGTGCTGACGCGGCCGCCCAGGCGCGTCAACGGCCCGAGCTTGAGCGTGGTGGGCTCGTAGCCCTTGAACTTCAGCCAGGCCTGCGCCTGCCCGCGCGTGCGGATCGTCGCGGGCTCCATCGCCGCGGCCAGCGTCTCGATCGCCCACTGATTCGACTGCTGGTACCGGTCGCCCCAGGCATAGCTCACGATGCTGTAGGAGGGGACGTGCAGCCGCGTGATGCGCGCGGGCGATTCTTCGAGCGCTGCCCGCAGCTGCGCCTGCACGGCGGGTGTAGGCACCACCCAGGCGGCCTCGTTGCGCCACAGGTCGTCGAGGAAGAACTCGCCCAGCCCCTGGCGGTAGACCGCCGCCGTCGCCGCGTTGCACTGGTTCAGCTTGTGCACCACGCGCCAGGCGCCCCCCTCGGTCTTGTAGGCCAGGCCCATGTGCGAGTAGCGCAGCCCGTACTTGCCCAGGTCCTGCCCGGCCCGCGCCAGCAGCACCACCTGCGCGCCGCTGGCGTCGAGCTGCTGCGCCGTGCGCTGAGCGAGCTCCATGCCCTTGATGATCGAGGCCGCGTTCGGCCGGTGCTCCTCGCAGGATCGGCCGGCGTGCGCGTTGAGCGGGAACAGGAAGAGTCCGGCCAGCACCACCGCCAGCGCGGCCGCGATCAGGTGCATCACCGCCCGCAGCCCGCGACGTGCGCGCGGGACGCGGCTTCGGTACTCGATCTCGTAGCTGCCGAAGTTGGTGGGGATGCGCTTCACGACAGCCTCTCGTTGTAGAGCAGCGCGCGGCCGATCGCGTTGGGCAAGAAGGCCAGCACCTCGCCGGCCGCCGACAGCACGACGCCGGTGCCGATCACGCTGACGGTCACCACGGTGCCGGCCACGACCGCGCTGCCATGGACGGCACGGCCCAGCACCTTGACGCTCGCGCGGGCGCCGTCGGACGCACGCTCCAGCAGATAGACGGTGCCGTCTGCCGAGGCCTCGACCGCCACCACCGTGAGCGTCGACCCGGCCACCGACAGTGCCGCCGGCAAGGCCACCACCGCGCTCGCCGCGCTGCCAGCCAGCGAGGCCGTCCCGACGACGGAGGCCACCGGCAGCATCGACAGCGCAGCCGAGGCCTCGCTCTGCGCATGAACCTGAAGCGGAGCGGCGACGCCCGCCAGCGCGGCACAGGCCGCGATCAACGCCGTGACGAAGGACTTCTTCATGATGTGTTCTCCGGAAAGAGGGGTTTGAAGGCGTTGCGCTGTCATTCGCCGCGGTCTGCTTCGGCGCGGGCTTCGCGGCGGCCCTGCAGGCGCGCTTCGGCGATGTCGGCCTCGTGGCGGTCACGCAGGGTCTTGGCCAGCGTGAAGGCGCTGCTGATCAGGAAGAGCCAGCTCACTCCCAGGAAGGCCTTGTAGGTCTCGCCGATCTCCATGCGCAGGAGGCCCCAGCCGGTCAGGCCCATGGCGGTGAAGAAGCCGCCCCAGACCACTAGCTTCCACATCGGCGTGTCGCCGGCACCGGGGATCGCACCGTGCTGGTTGTCGCGCACGAACTTCGCCAGCACGAAGGCGGCCGACAGGCAGAACACGTAGCCCATCACCATGAAGGCCCGATCCAGCGCCTGCCCCGGCAGCCAGCCGAGGCCGGTCGCGCAAAGGAACACGGCCATCCCGAAGGAGATCCAGACTTGGACCTGCCAGGCACGGGTGTCGCGCTGGATGGAGACGATGGGTGCAGAGGGTTGCATGAATGCCTCGCGGCGTAGTGAAGGTGCGCGGATGATGGTTCGCGCCTTCGCTGCGGGGTTCAAATTCCTGCACCGGTGGCGGATCTAGCCGCCACGGGTATCTTCAATCGATACCGATGCGCTGCCGGCGCCGCAACAGGTCTTCGCGCGTGAAGGGCCGCTCGGTGCCGGCCAGCCGCACGGCGAGCAGCCCGAGCGCATCTTGCGTGGGCGCCGGCGTTCCGGGACGCAGGAACAGCAGCGGCGAGACGATGCTGATCAGCAGCAAGACCCAGTGAAGCCGCGGCGGCCGGTGGTACTGCCGCCACAGGAAGAGCGCACTGACCGCCGCGCCCAGTGCGAACCCGGCCGCCACCTCCGACTTGGAGTGCGCGTAGATCGCCAGCCTCGACAGCCCGATGAGCCCGGCGAAGACCCAGCCGAGCGTGGCGGCGGAGGCGCGCACGCGCGGCTCCCAGTGCGCGGCGACCAGCCAGAAGGCGACCGGCCAGACGCTGGCCGAGAGCATGGTGTGGCCGCTGATGCCGGTGAAGTTGAGCATCGCGCTGCCGATGCCCCAGCCCATGAAGGCGATCTTGGAAGCCGCCACCAGGGCGCCGGCGGAGCCGAACAGCACGAGCCAGCGCCATGCGATCGGCCGCGTGACCGTCCGCACGCCCAGCCAAACGGCGATCCAGGCCGCGACCGGCAGCAGGAAGCCGCTGTCACCGAACCAGGTGATCGAATGCCAGAAGCCGTCGGGCAGAAACAGCATCAGCTCGGCTGGCCGCCGAGCAGCCCGCCCACGCGCCGCTGCAAAGCTTCGGGTTGCACCTCGGCGCGCGCCATCGCGCTGCCGACATGAAGCCCGACCCGACTGAAGAAGCCGCGCCGGAAGGGGCGCACCATTGCCACGCGCTCACCATCGCGCACCTCGATGCGGCTGAAGTAGGAGCCCCAGAGGTTGGTCAGCGCCATCGGGATCACCGGCACGTCGATGCCCTCGGCGCGGGCGTCTTCGAGGATCCTCATCACGCCGCCCCTGAACGGCTGCAGCGAGCCGTCGTGCGTGATCGCGCCCTCGGGGAAGATGGCGAGCAGGTCGCCCTCGCGCAGCACCTGCACCGCGCGGGCGAAGGCGGCCTCATAGGCGGCCGGGTCTTCCTTCTGCGACGCGATCGGAATGGCCTTGGCCAGGCGGAATAGCCAGCCGAGCACCGGCACGCGGAAGATGCGGTGGTCCATGATGAAGCGGATCGGCCTCGGGCTCGCGGCCATCAGCAGCACCGCGTCGATGAAGCTCACATGGTTGCAGACCAGCACGGCGGCGCCTTCGGCCGGGATGTGCTCCTCGCCCTTCACGTCGAAGCGGTAGACCACGTGCGAGAGCATCCAGGCGAAGAAGCGCAGCAGGTACTCCGGCACCAGCATGAAGATGTAGAAGGCAACCACCGCATTGGCAATGCCGGTGAAGAGGAAGATCTGAGGAATCGTGAAGCCGGCCTTGAGCAGCGCGCCAGCGATCACCGCGCTGGCGATCATGAAGAGGGCGTTGAGGATGTTGTTGGCCGCAATGATGCGTGCGCGGTGCGTGGGCTGGCTGCGCAGCTGAATCAGGGCGTACATCGGCACGCTGTAGAGCCCGGCGAAGAGCGACAGCAGGCCCAGGTCGGCCATCACGCGCCAGTGGGCCGGCTGGGCGACAAAGCTGTAGAGGCCCATCTCGGCCGCTGGCGGCAAGCCACGGGAGGCGAAGTAGAGGTCGATGGCGAACACGCTCATGCCGATCGCACCCAGCGGCACCAGGCCGATCTCCACCTGGCGCCGGCTCAGCGTCTCGCACAGCAGCGAGCCGGTGCCGATGCCGATCGAGAACACCACCAGCAGCAGCGAAGCGACCTGCTCGTTGCCGTGCAGCACCTCCTTGGCGAAGCTCGGGAACTGGCTCAGGAAGACGGCGCCGAAGAACCACATCCACGAGATGCCCAGCAGCGAGCGGAACACCACCAGGTTGCCGTGCGCGAGCCGCAGGTTGCGCCAGGTCTCGCTGACCGGGTTCCAGTTGACCACCAGGCCCGGATCGGTCGCCGGCGTCGGCGGGATCGCCTGCGCCACGCCCCGCCCCACCAGCGCCAGCAACAGGCAGGCCACTGCCACCGTCGTATGGCCGATGCCCGGGAGCGCGACCAGCAGGCCGCCGGCCACCTGCCCCAGCAAGATGGCAATAAAGGTGCCCATCTCGACCATGCCGTTGCCGCCGGTGAGCTCGCGCGCATCGAGCACCTGCGGCAGGTAAGCGAACTTGACCGGGCCGAAGAGCGTCGAGTGCAGCCCCATCAGGAACACGCACGCCAGCAGCAGCACCGCGTCGGCGCGCATGAAGCCCCAGGCCGCCAGCACCATGATCGCGATCTCGAGGTTCTTGACGAAGCGGATCATCTTCGTCTTGTCGTACTTGTCGGTGAGCTGCCCGGCCGTCGCCGAGAACAGCAGGAAGGGCAGGATGAACAGCGCGCCGATCGCCAGCCCCGCCATGGCCGGCGGCATCCAGCCCAGCTGCAGCTGGTAGGTCACCATCACCGTGAAGGCGAACTTGAACAGGTTGTCGTTCGCCGCCCCCGCGAACTGGGTCCAGAAGAAGGGCGCGAAGCGCCGCTGCCCGAGCAGGGCGAACTGGTTGGCGTGCGCGTTCGGCGCGGGCGCGCTGGCTGCAACGGAGGCGTCGGCGGATGTCGTCATTCGAAACGCCCTGGCGGGCTCCTTCAGGCCGTCACCGCGGCCGCGCCCGGATTGTGCCGCAGCGTCTGGCGGCCCATGGCCTGCAGCGCGTGCAGCACGGGCAGCGCCGCCAATGCCGCCGCCAGGTGCTTGAGGCTGTGACCGGCCAGCAGGTGGTGCGTCGCCTCGTAGATGGCGCGGTCCGACAGCTCGAACAGTTTGGCCAGCGCATAGAAGAAGATCACCCAGCCCAGCCGCAGGCCGATGGCGCCCTGCGCGGGCCGGGCGAGCGCCAGCACGAGCACCAGCAGCATGCCGCCGAACTGGACCAGCGCCCAGGGCATCACATTGCCCGTTTCCTGGCAGACGGCCACCGCCAGCAAGCCCGCGCCGAGCACGAACCAGGCCGCCGGCCAACCGGCGCGCGCGCTCACCCGTTCGCAGACGGCGCACCCGATCAGCCCGGCGAAGGCCACCGTCATCCCGGCGCGGTCAGCCGCCAGGCGCAGGGCGTCGGGTTGCAGGTGGTAGAAGGCCGAGCCGGCGGCCGTGATCACCAGGCCGGCGAAGAACATCCAGGCGCAGTCGAGCAGGTTGACCGGCGGCTGGGCCACCGCGTGGTGCAGCGGCACCGCGTCCTGCACGTGCTCGTGTGCCTGGTCGTGCCAGTGGAGCCAGCGCAGGCCCCAGACGCCCAGCGCGGCGAAAGGCAGGTTGCTCAGCACGTCCATCGCGTGAGGAAGGCCGAACCAGTCGCGCTCGTCGGCAAAGGGAGCGCCGCCCGACCCCGGCGACGGCAGCGAGGGCCCGGCGACGGCCAGCAGCAGGAGCAAGGCGAAGAAGAAGAACAGAACACGTTCGCGGCGGGAGAGGAGCGTGAGGGGCATGGCGGTTCCCGGTGAGAGGTCGGTGCGGCGGAATGTAGGTTGTCAAGCTGCGAATGAGCATCGAGAATCGATACGGAGTACTTTTTCACGCCCGCCGGTATCAAAAACCAATACCCGATCCATGAGCACCACCATCGACCTCGTCCAGGCTCTCAAGAACGAGCTGAAGACCGCCCACATGACCTATGCAGACCTCGCCAAGTCGCTGGACATGGCCGAATCCAGCGTCAAGCGCATGCTCGCCAAAGGCGACATGCCGCTCACGCGGGTCGATGCGATCTGCCGTGCGCTGAAAATCGACTTCGCCGAGCTGGCGCGGCGCGTGGCCGATGCCCAGCCGCTGCTCAAGGAGCTGACGCTCGAGCAGGAAAAGGCGGTGGTCAGAGACAAGAAGCTGCTCCTGCTGGCCATCTGCGTGCTGAGCCAGTGGACGCTGGAACAGATCGTGACCGCCTACCGGATCAGCGAGGCCGAATGCATCGGCTACCTGGCGCAGCTGGACCGCATCGGCATCATCGAGCTGCGACCGCTCAATCGCTACCGGCTCAAGCTCGCCAAGACCTTTCGCTGGCGCCCGCACGGGCCGGTGATGGACTTCTTCCGCGAAAACGTGGTGCTGGACTACTACCGCGGCGGCTTCGACGGCCCAGCCGAGGGCCTGCTGCTGGTGCATGGCTCGATCAGCAGGGGGCTGGCCCCGGCCTTCCTCGACCGCCTGCAGCGCGTGGCGCAGGATTTCGCCCAGCAGCACCAGACCGACCAGAAGCTCTCGCCCAAGGAGCGCGAGGGCTATACGCTGCTGTTGGGCATGCGCAACTGGGAGTTTGAGCTATTCACCCGGCTTCGCCGGTCCTGAGCTGAACGAGACGGGCCGGCGCCCCTGACGGACAGTTTCCAGGAAACCGGTTTCTAACTAGAATCTCCTGCAGGAAAGCGGGTGGAGACTTCCACCCCACCGCCGGCGCAAACTCCCATGAACGCCCCCGCGGTGAACCGTCGCGGTTCGCTCACTGCATCTTTCATCAATCGCCGACTGGAGAGTCATCACAGTCCGCTGAACGGCGGACACGCGTGATGCGCCGAAGGAGCAAGTCCGCAGCGACATCGCAGCGGATGAATCTCTCAGGCATCAAGGACAGAGGGAGCGGCAAGACTGGAACCCGGATGTGGGCGCCCCCAAGCAAGGCCCCGCGATCCGCCGTTCATGCCATCCCATAAGGATTCGGACATGCGCGTGCTCGTACTCGGCGCCGGCCTGCTCGGCGTCACGTCGGCTTATTACCTCCAACAGCTGGGCCACGAAGTGACCGTGATCGACCGGCATGCGATGCCGGCCGCAAAAGCCCGCGGGCTGGCCAGCAGCGGGCTCACGATCGACGCTGCCCGGCTTCTTCAGCAGTCCGCCGCCCGGCGGTCCGCGCAGGCCGGCTGGAAGGAGCTTCGACGCCAACTGCGCCGACGCATGGGCAAGTGGCTCGACTGCACCGTGGGCCGCTTCAATCCGCTCGAGCATCTGGTGCGCCTCGGCGCCTATAGCCGCGCCAGCGCGCGGGCCCTGCGCGACGACGTCGGCGTGCCCGCGGGCGCGCGCACTGCGGGCCTGCTGAGCCTGTACACCGACGCCGGCGCCTTCGAGGCCCGCATGGCCCAGCAGCTCCACTGGCGTGCGCTGGGCTGCGAGGAGCAGCTGCTCTCGGCCCAGGAGACGCTCCAACTGGAGCCGGCGCTGCAGGCGGCACGCGAAACGCTCGCCGGCGCGGGCTATGCGCTGGACGACCCGGCGCGCGATCCGGCCCAGTTCGCCGCCAGCCTGGTGTTCTTGTGCCGCGCGGCGGGCGTGCGCTTCCTGACCCGGCACCAGGTGCTCTCGCTGGAGGAACGCAACGGCCGCATCGAGCATGTGGACGCGCTGGACCCCGCCGGCCGCCCCGTCCGGCTGCAGGCCCAGGGCTATGTGCTGGCGCTGGGCGTCTCCAGCGTGGTGCATGCCGAGAAGCTGGGGATCGCCATGCCGCTGCGCTTCCTGCGCGAATACATCCTCACCCTGCCGATCCAGGACCTGGGCCGCGCCCCGCGCGTCGCGCTGTGCGACCGGCAGGACAAGCTGCGCATCCATCGCGTGGAGACGCCGGCCGGCGACTGCTTGCGGGTGTCCGCCACCGTGCATGCCGGGTTCGGCACCGAGGGCGAGCCCGATTCGGACCGCTTCGAAGCGATGCTGCAGCGCGTCGAGACGCTGCTGCCGGGTGCCGTCGACACCAGCCGGGCCCGCTTCGAGACCGCCATGCACGCCGTCAGCAGGAACGGCCTGCCGATGATCGGCAAGACCCGCGTGCGCAACCTCTTCCTCAACACCGCCCCGGGCGCGCGCGGCTGGATCAACGCCTGCGGCGCGGGCAAGTCCATCGCCCGCATCGTGAGCGGCCTGCGGCCGGAGCTCGAGTTCGCCTTCCGCGGCCTGTAGCCCGCCGCGCTTGGTGGCACGGCCCGGGCCGCCTACAATCCGCCCCACTGCAGGAGAGCGGGCCGCTGCGAGGCGGCCCCACCGAAGGCGCAAACTCCCATAAACGCTCAGGTCGGCTCGCAACAACGAGCCTGTACTGCACCAACTGTCAGAGCCGTCTGGAGAGCCGTCGCGGCACGCGACGCACCGAAGGAGCAAGTCCGCTGCGGGCGCAGCGGATGAATCTCTCAGGTACCGAGGACAGGGGGAGCGGCAACTCGGACGCGTGCGCCGGTTGCTTTTTCGTCTTCACGAGCTTCCATTGCTTTCGTCGCGTCCGAACGTTGCAACCTGAAAGGTTCCTGCAATGCGCGTGATCGTTCTCGGCGCCGGCCTGCTCGGCGTCACCTCGGCCTATTACCTCCGCCAACTCGGCCACGAAGTGACCGTGATCGACCGGCAGGCCACGCCGGCCGCCGAAACCAGCTTTGCCAACGGCGGCCAGATCTCGGTGAGCCATGCCGAGCCCTGGGCCAATCCCGGCGCACCGCTGAAGCTGCTGCAGTGGCTGGGCAAGGAGGATGCGCCCCTGCTCTTCCGCCTGCGCGCCGACCTGCGCCAGTGGCTCTGGGGCCTGGCCTTCCTGCGCGAATGCACGCCGGCGCGCACTCGCCGCAACATCGAGCAGATCGTGCGCCTGGGCACCTACAGCCGCGAGCTGCTGCAGCAGCTGCGCCGCGACAAGGGACTGCAGTACGAGCAGCGCACCCAGGGCATCCTGCACTTCTACACGACGCAGAAGGAGTTCGACGGGGCACTCAAGCCGGCCGAGCAGATGCGGGCCCTCGGCTGCGAGCGCCGCGTGGTCTCGGCCGACGAGGCGGTGCGCATCGAGCCGGCGCTGGCCCACATCCGGCCCCAGCTGGCCGGCGCCACCTACACGGCCGAAGACGAGTCGGGCGATGCGAACCGCTTCGCGCGCGAGCTGGTCGCGCTGGCCGTGGCCGACGGCGTGCAGTTCCTCATGAGCCACACCGTCACCGCGCTGCGCGAGGCGGGCGGACGCATCGACCACGTGGAGGCCACCGACAGCGAGGGCCGCTTCCAGCGCATCCGCGGCGATGCCGTCGTGCTGGCGATGGGCTCGCTGTCGCCGCTCTACGCCGCGCCGCTGGGGATCCGCCTGCCGATCTACCCGGCCAAAGGCTACTCGGTCACGCTGCCGGTGAAGGACGCCTCGAAGGCCCACCAGGTCTCGCTGACTGACGACGAATACAAGCTGGTCTTCTCGCGCTACACCTCGGACAGCGGCGACCGGCTGCGCATCGCGGGCACGGCCGAGCTCAACGGCTACGACCGCGACCTCAATCGCGTGCGCTGCGAAGCCATCGTGCGGCGCGTGGAAGAGCTCTTTCCCGGTGCCGGCGACACGACGCGGGCGCAGTTCTGGACCGGGCTGCGCCCCGCCACGCCGAGCAACGTGCCGCTGATCGGCCGCACCCGCCTGCCCAACCTGTTCCTCAACACCGGCCACGGCACGCTGGGCTGGACCCATGCCTGCGGCTCGGGCCATTCGATCGCGCGTATCGTGAGCGGGCTGAAGCCGGAGGTCGACTTCGCCTTTGCCGGCGCCTGAGCCTCAGTCGCGCATCAGCGCCTGCATCAGCGTGCGCAGGATGACCAGCGCCGGCGCCTCGGTGCGCCGGCGCAGGGTCACGAGGCCGAAGCGCGCCACGCCATTCAGCGGCGGATTCATCTTCAGCTCGACCAGGTCGGGTGCCGCTGCTCGAATGGCCAGCAGCACGGCGTCGCTCTGGCGCACCACTTCCACCAGGCTGGGGACCTCCTCGCATTGCAGCGTCACGCAGTGCGCGGGATGCGCCTGCGGCCCGTAGGCCTCGACCAGGGTGCGCGCCACCTCGTCGCTCAGCGGGGTCGAAGCGATCGGGTAGCGCTGCACCGCCTCGAAGGCCACGGCACGCAGCCGCGCGAGCGGATGGCCGCGACGGCACAGGAAGGTGCCGCGCATCTCGCGCACCAGACCGAGCTCGAGGTCGGGCGCCGGCTTCAGCGAGCGCGCATCGACCACCAGCGCATCGAGGGTGCGCTCGCGCAGCGACTGCACGAGTAAGTCTGTGCCGCCGCGCGCCACCGCCACGCGCATCCTCGGGTGGTGCTTCGCCATGTGCATCAGGAAGGGCGTCATCAGCATCGCCCCCGGCCCGGAGCCCATGCCGATGCGCACCGCGCCGCCCTCCCCTTCGCGCAGCCGCCGGCCGCTGTCGCGCAGCTCGTCGGCCTCGGAGACCAGGTGGCGCGAGCGGTCCAGCACCTCGCGGCCGAAGGCGGTGAGCTCGTTGCTGCGGCCCACGCGGTCGAACAGCGGCATGCCCAGTTCGTCCTCCAGCGCACGGATGCTGCGGCTCAGGGCCGGCTGGGTCAGATGCAAGGCCTGCGCGGACTTGCTGAAGGAGCCCGTGCGGGCCAGCGAGATCAGATGTCTGAGTTGGACCAGCGTCATGGCGAAGGCCTGCGGGATAGCTGCATTGAACTCATGCTAATGCAGCCAACAATGCATTGGACGTTATCAGTGGTCGATCCTAGGATTCGTCCGCATCCGGCAATCGCGCCGGCGCCCCACCCGGAGTCCCCCGATGACATCGTTCTTCCAGCGTTCGCATCTCCTCGCCTGCGGCCTGTTGCTGGCCGCAGGCGCGGCCTTCGCCCAGAGCTTCCCCGCCAAGCCCGTCAGCCTGATGGTCCCCTACCCGGCCGGCGGACCCTCCGACGCGGCGGCGCGCATCTTCGCCACGCCGCTGGCCAAGGAGCTGGGCCAGCAGGTGCTGGTCGAGAACCTGGGCGGCGTCAGCGGCGCGATGGCGGCGCAAAAGGTGCTGGCGGCGCCGGCCGACGGCTACTACATCTTCCAGGGCTCGCCCAACGAGGTGATCCTCTCGCCGCTGGCCAACGCGGCCGTCAAGCTCAAGACCGAGGACTTCCGCCTGGTGCATCCGGTGGCCGATGCGGTGATGGTCTTCGTCGCCCGCAAGGACCTGCCCGCCAACAGCGTGGACGAGCTGATCGCGCTGGCCCGCAAGTCGACCGATCAGCCGCTGTCCTACGGCAGTGTGGGCGTCGGCTCGCTCTACCACCTGATCCTGGAGAAGGTGCAGCAGGATGCCGGCATCAAGCTGATGCACGCGCCCTACAAGGGCAATGCGCCGCTCCTGCAGGACCTCGGCGGCGGGCAGGTCGACTTCGCCGTGCTGGTCTACAGCGCCGCCATGGGCGCGCTGGCCGACCAGGGCCGGCTCAAGGTCATCGGACAGCTGGGCGCCCAGCGCTCCGAGTTGCTGAAGAACGTGCCCACCGCGAGCGAAGGCAAGGAGCTGAAGAACTTCGCCTACAAGATCTGGAGCGGCTTCATGGTGTCGAAGAACACGCCGGAGGACGTCGTGCAGAAACTGCACAAGGCCATCGGCGCGACCCTGAAGGACCCGGGCGTGCGCACGCAGCTCGCAGCCCAGACGCAGGTCGCCTCGCCGCCCATGTCGCTGACCGAATCGGCGAAATTCTTCGAGGCCGAAACCGCGCGCTACCGGGACATCGCCAAGTCCATCCATCTGCAACCGCAGTAAGCTGAAATCATGAGCACGCTCCTCGAAGACCTGAACGCACAGGCCGATGCCTTCATCGACATCCGCCGCGACATCCACCGCCATCCCGAGCTCGGCTTCGACGAGCACCGCACCTCGGCGCTGGTGGCCGAGCGGCTCGAAGCCTGGGGCTACCAGGTCGAGCGCGGCCTCGGCGGCACCGGCGTGGTCGGACGGCTGGTGCGCGGCGACGGCGAACGCCGCCTGGGCCTGCGCGCCGACATGGACGCCCTGCCCATCGACGAGAGCACCGGGCTCGCCTACGCCAGCAGCCACGCCGGCGTGATGCACGCCTGCGGCCATGACGGCCACACCGCGATGCTGCTCGCCGCCGCGCACCACCTGGCCGAGCGCGGGCGATTTTCCGGCACGCTGAACCTGATCTTCCAGCCGGCCGAGGAAGGCGGCGGCGGCGCCCTGCGCATGATGGAGCAGGGCCTGTTCGACAAGTACCCCTGCGACGCCATCTTCGCGATGCACAACATGCCCGGCCTGCCGCAGGGCCGGCTGGCGCTGCGCGAAGGGCCGGCGATGGCCTCCTCCGACTACGCGACCGTCACGGTCACCGGCATCGGCGGCCACGGCGCAATGCCGCATCGCACGGCCGACCCGATCGTGGCGGCGGCGAGCATCGTGATGGCGCTGCAGACCATCGTGTCTCGCAACATCGATCCGCTGCAGATGGCGGTGGTGACGGTGGGCGCCATCCACGCCGGCAAGGCCAACAACGTGATCCCGCAGTGCGCGACGCTGGAGCTCAGCGTGCGAGCGCTCGACCGCGAGGTGCGCACCAGGCTCGAGCAGCGCATCAAGGCCCTGGTCGCGGCGCAGGCCGAGAGCTTCGGCGTCAAGGCGCAGATCGACTGGCGTCCCGGCTACGCCGTGCTGGTCAACACGCCCGAAGAAACTGCCTTCGCGCGCGAGGTGGCGCTGGAACTGCTGGGCCCCGAGCGCGTCACGCTGCAGGGCCCGGCGCTGCCCGGCAGCGAGGACTTCGCCTTCATGCTGGAGCGCGTGCCCGGCAGCTACCTCCTGATCGGCAACGGCGAAGGCGACAGCCACGGCGCCTGCATGGTGCACAACCCCGGCTATGACTTCAACGACGGCAACGTGGCGATCGGCGCGGCCTACTGGGTGCTGTTGGCCGAGCGCTTTATGCGCTAGTCGTTCGCCGCAAACACCGTCAGGACGCCCGTATAGCCATACAGGTGGTGCCGCGCGATCTCGCCCGCGGCGAAGAAGCCGACCAGCGGCACGTCGCCCAGCGCATGGCGCACGATCTGCAGCTCGGCGCCGGGCGCGCCGAAGTGCGGGCCACCCCGCCCCGAGCAGCTCACGTACACCGCGCCCGCGATGCGGCGCGCCGGATGGGGCGCAGCCTCGGCCTCGCCGGCCGCCACCGCGCGCGCGGTGGCGAGCGTCTGCTCCTGGGGCTCGAGCTCCTCGCGGATCTCGGCGCAGATGCGCATCAGGTCGGCGCGCGCGGCCTGCGCGTTGCGGCGCACGAAGCTCATGCGCATGCCGGCCTCGGCCACGTCGGCGATCGCGATGCCGCGGCGCGTGGGGTCGAGGCCGATGATGTGGCGCACCAGCACGTCGGCCCCCAGGTCGCCGGTGCGCCGGATGCCATCGCTGCCCGCGTTGACCAGGCCGACCAGCGTGCCGCGCACCGCCTCGATCGCTTCCTGCGGCGCTTCCAGCGAGACGCGCAGCTCGGCCAGCAGCACGTCCAGCGCCGGCTCGCCGTCGAGCCTGAGCAGCAGGTTGCCCTCGGCCTCGGTGATCTCACGCTCGCGCGACACCGGCTGGCAGCCCTGGGTGACGCGCGATACCAGGCGAACGCCCTC
This sequence comes from Variovorax sp. WS11, assembly GCF_010499245.1. Lineage (GTDB taxonomy): Bacteria > Pseudomonadota > Gammaproteobacteria > Burkholderiales > Burkholderiaceae_C > Variovorax. The sequence continues at coordinate 3,201,982 of NZ_JAAGOW010000001.1, read as the reverse complement.
ACCGAAGACCACCCCAGACAGGCCTCCCGAGAACACGCCGCCCGCGGCGCCATGGCCGCGGATGTTGCCGTTGCCGCCGATGGCGAACTGCAGGGCGTCGCCGCGGCCCGAGGACAGGCCGCCGAAGAGGTAGCCGGTATCTGTGCGCCCGGCCATCTCGGCGACCAGCTCGGTGAGGTCCGGCGTGCCCGGGTCGGCATGCACCAGCGCCGTGTGGGCCGCGAAGCCGCTCATCTCCGAGCCGGCCAGCGGGGCCACGCCCGAGAACACGCGGTACTGATCGCTCGGAAGCATGCACAGCATGACGGACAGCGCCGGCTCGTCGATGTACTCGGCGTTGTTGGCCGAGACGCCGATGCCGACCGTGCCCGACCAGTCGGTGATCTCGGGCAGTTCGGCACCCAGGTGGTCGAGGATCTCCTGCGCCTCGGTCGCGTAGTGGTCGGTGATGTAGAGCAGGCCCAGCGTGGGCGAGTGCGCATAGTCCGGAAGCGCCATCTGCGCCCGCAGTTGCGCGAGCACGAGCCCGGCTGCCATGCGCCATTGGGGATGGGTGGCGTGGCCCGTGGGAAACAGTTTCATGGACTCGGACTCCCCGGCAACGTGGTTGGAAATCAGCGCTCGCGCGTTCGCTTGGCGCTCGTCGTCTTCTTGGCCGCGGCCGGCGCCTTCTTCGCGGCAGTGGTCGCCTTGCGTGCCGGCGCGCGCGCGGGCGCGCCCATGGCCTGGCCGACCGCCTCGGCCAGCGGCTGGGCCGCGGCGGGCATCTTCATCTGCGAGGCGTCCTTCAGGGCCGAACTGGCGATCTGCTGGAACTGCTGCGTGAGCGCGCCCCACCACTGAAGCGGGTCCACCACGCCGCCATTGGCGGCCTGCGGCGCGGCGGGGCCGTTGGATCCCTTGGCCTTGGCTGCGCGCTTGGGCGCCGGCACCTCGGCCGCCTCCTCCGGCTCGGCGGCTTCTTCGGCTTCCGGCTCGGGCGCCGGGGCCTGCGCGCGGGGTGCAGGTTCCGCCGAGGCGGCCGGGGCCGGCGGCGTCGCGGCCGACCGCGTGAAGGCGTTGGCCAGGTCTTCCATGCGCAGGTTCATGCCGCGCAGGGTCGACAGCGTCATCTTCTGCACCTCGAGCGCCTGGATGGTGGCCTTGAGCGCATGGCCGTTCTGCTCCAGCCAGTACTGCACGGTCTTGAGCTCCTGGATGCGCTTGTCGACCTCCTCGACGCTGAGCGTGGGCGCCACCCAGCTCGACAGGCTGGGCATGCCGGGCACGGCGCTGCTCCCGCCGCCCGACGCGCCGCTCGCAAGACTCTGGAGAAAGTCGAATCCCGGAACGAACTGGCTGAAGGCGAAGGGCTTGGCGTCGCTCATGGGCGGTCTCCTGCGAGGGGGTTTTTGTGTCTGGGCAGCTTACTCCATGCGCAGGGCCCTGGGGCCTCTCAGTGCTTGTGCGCGCCGCTCGCGGGCGCGACGGGACCGGCCAACACCGGCACCTTCAGGTCGAGCGTGCTCTTCTGCCCCTTGGCATCCTCGAAGCGCAGCGTCAGCGGCACGGTGCTGTCCTTGGCCAGGGGCTGCTTCAGGTCCATGAGCATCAGGTGATAGCCACCGGGCTTGAGCTCGACGGTCTGCCGGGCGGGCAGCGCGAGCCCGCCCTCCACCGCACGCATGCGCATGGTGTCGCCTTCCATCTTCATCTCGTGGACCTCGGCCACGCCGGCCACGGGCGTGGAAGCGCCGACCAGGCGCGCGCCCGCGGGTGCGTTGAGCTTCATGAAGGCGCCGGTGCCGCTCTGGCCGGGCACCGAGGCGCGGACCCAAGCATCGCGCACATCGACTGCCGCGGCGCCGGGCGCGGGCGCCTGGGCCAGCGCGCTGGCAGCCCCCGCGAGCAGGAGGACGGCGGCGAGGCGCCGGGGTAGAAATGGCTTGTAGTTCATGGCATGGCTCCTTGGCGAAGTGTGAATCAAAGGTCGAAGCGGAGTTCAGCGCTGTAGGTGCGCTGGGGGTAGGGGTGGAAGTTCCAGTACTGCTCGTTGTTGGCGTTGTCGATGCCGAAGGCGGCCGACCAGCGCTTGTCGATGCGATAGACGACGCGCAGGTCGACGGTGAAGTACTTGCTGGCGCCGAAGTAGGCATTGGCGTTGACGTCGCTGTTGTCCAGGTTCGAGTACTGGCGTCCGCTGTAGCGCGCCGCCACGGTGAAGGCCCAGCGTGCATCGGGCTTGTAGGTGGCGTAGACCGTGGAGCGCCAGCGCGGCACGCGCGGCTGCCACTTGCCCACGCTGGCCGGGAAGGCGGCGTTGGCCACGATCTTCGAATCGGCGTAGGTCAGGCTGCTGCCGAGCTCCAGCCCTTTGATGAACACGTCCTGGCCGGTGTAGGCCAGCTCCAGGCCGGTGGTGCGCACCTTGTCGACGTTCTGCACGCGCGAGACGGTCGAGTTCGGGATGAGCTGGTTGTAGAGCGCGTCCTTGGTGGTCTCGTGGAACAGCGTGGCGCGCGCCAGGCCGTTGCCCAGGTCCTTCTCGGCCGAGAGCTCGCCGGTCCACGATTTCTCGGGCTTCAGGTTCGGGTCGTTGATGAAGGAGAGCGTCCCGCCCGAGGTCGCGCCGTAGAGCTCGCCCACGGTCGGGTAGCGTACCGCGCGCCCCACCGAGGCCTTGAGGACCGTGTCCTTCGTCAGCTGGTATGCGAGCGCGGCCTTGGGCGACAGGTCCGATTCGCTGCGCGCGGCGTAGACCTGCGAGCTGGCTGCCGTGGCGGTGAAGCCGTCCTTGGCCTGCCAGTGCTCGTAGCGCAGGCCGAGCACGGTCTTCCATTGCGGCGCGAAGCCCCAGCTGTCCTGCACCCAGGCGCTCTGCGTCTGCGTGCGGCCGCCGACATTGCTGACGGCGGACCCGGGCACGGCCGGCCCGTCCAGCCAGCTGCCGAGGACGTTGTTCTTCGCGATGGCCAGCTTGTACGCATCGCGGCCGACGCCGAAGTCGACGATGTGCGCGCCGCCCACGCCCTGCGGCCGCCAGGTGCCCTTGGCGGCGAGCGTGTTCCAGCCGGTGCCGTCCTGGTCCTGCAGCGTGCCGGCGCCGCCGACCGCCGCCAGGGGCAGCGCGACGGTGGGCGCGCGCTGCTGGTCCTTGGCGTAGTCGTACAGGCTGGCCGCCACCTCCCAGTCCCACTCGCCCCGCGTATTGCTCTTGACCGAGAGGCCGTGCATGTAGTGCGTCTGGCGGTCGTTGGTCAGGGGAAAGGCGGTCGGTGCCAGCGTGTAGCTGCGCCCGCCGATGTTGACCGGCCCGCTGTAGACGGGCTGGCCGGCCGCGTTGACCAGATAGCTTTCGGGCCGGCCCTCCGAGCTGTTCTGCCACCAGCCCAGCGTGTAGGTGGCACGCACGGTGGGCGAGAAGTCGTAGGCCAGCTTGAGCTTGGCATGGTCCTGCACCGTGTGGTACGCGGTGCCGGTGCCCAGGATGTACCAGGGGGTGTTGGTGGTGTTCAGGCCCGGCACCGCGCCAGAGACCGGTGTGCCGCCGCGGCCCGGCGCGCCCGAGGCGATGGTGGCGGTGGTGAAGGTCAGCGGCTGGCCGCGGCTGTCGGTGCGGTTGATGTCGATCCACCAGGACCAGTCGCCGCTCTTGCTGCCCAGCGAGGCGCTGGTCTGCCAGCCGTCGAAGGTCTTGTGCGTGTTATAGAGATCGAAGGGCTGCGAGAAGTAGCCGGCCTTCACATGCGCCTCCAGCTGGGTCGGCATGCGCGTCACGTAGTCCACCACCGCGCCGGCCGAGTTGCCGGGGTAGGCGGCGGAGAAGGGCCCGTACATCACGTCCACGCGCTCGATCTCCTCGGGCGTGACCAGGCCCCAGCGCGGCGCGTAGTTGGTGCCATTGGCGATGCCGTTGCCCAGGTAGTTGGACAACAGGATGCCGTCCGCATAGACCGCTGAGCGCGCGCTGTTGCCGGCGCCCGAGGCGCGGGTCGAGAGGATGGCGTGGTTGTAGTCGCCGATGTAGCGCTTGCGCACCAGCAGGCTGGGCAGGTACTTGAGCGCATCCTCGCTGTCGGTGGCGTTGACGCGGGTCTCGATCTCCTCGCGCGTCACGCCTTCGATGGTGGTGGGAATCTGCGTGGGCAGCGAGGTCGGCTGGCCACCGGTGACGGTCACGATGCCGAGCGATTTGATGCGCTCGGGCGCCTGCTCGTCGACAGGGGCCGAGGGGGTCTGGGCGAGCGCAGGCCCGGCCAGCCACGGGAAAGCTGCGCCCACGGCGAGCGACAGCACGGTTTTCTTGTTCATGGGGAGCGCTCCTCGGCGCCGCTGGGCGCCGGTGCATTGCAAGGAGATCCGCGAGCGAGCGCCGGACCGGCGCACCCTCGCTACGAGATCGACAGCAAGCTCAGAGCGTGGGCGGCCCGCGCGCGGGCAGCGGGGCCGCGGTGGCCGCGGCGATGCGCGCGGCCGGGATGGGCTGGACCGCGTGGGCCAGCGGGAGGGGATGAGGCTGTGCCGCCACTGGCGCCGGCGGCGGCGCGCCGGTCAGCAGGCACAGCGGACAGTCCATGTGGGTGGCGCCCAGTTCCTGCGCGCCGTCCTCGCCCTGGACCACCACTTTGATGGCACCGACGCTGGAGCACACCAGCTCCAGCGCCTGCGGATGCACGATCGGCGAGGCGATCGCCGCGCCCAGCGACAGCGCGAACCACAGCAGCACGAGGCGGCCGAGGTGGTGGGCGTGGCGCAGGCAGGACATGGGGTGGCGATTATCGGCCAGATGGCGTGGCGCCAGCTTCGACGGGCTCGGCCCGAGGGGGTGGAGAAGCGGCAACCGGCGGGGCCGCGGCAACCGGCGAGGCAGCGGCGGCGGATGGAAAGGCCGCGGCAGGAACCACCGGCGTGACGCGGAAACCGCGCGCCGCCAGCAGCGCGGGCAGGCCCGTCGGCCCCACCATGTGCAGCGCGCCGACCGCCCCGAACACGCGCTGCCCCTGCTCGTGCAGCCGCGCGATGCCCTCGGCCAGGCCCGGGTTGCGATCGTCCAGCAGCCGCTGCAGCGCGCGCCTTTCGGCCGGCGTGCGGAGGCACTCGCACCATTCGGTGTAGCTGTCGAGCCGCGGCCAGTCGTTGCGCGCCCAGGCCTGCGCCAGTTCGTTGGCCTGCGCGCCGGCCTGCCCCGACTCGAGCTCGTCGAGCGCCTGGTCGACCTGCTCGCCCTCCTCCGCCTCGGAATCGCCGGCCAGCATCTTCAACTGCGCCGCGGCGCTTTCGAGCGCCACCACCGGCTTGCCGCGGGCCCGCGCCAGGGCCGAGAGAAAGGCCTCGCTGCCGAAGTCGCCGTAGAGCCCCCCGGCGCGCGCCGCCAGCATGGCCAGGGTCGTGACCTGCAGGATCGGCCGGAGGCTGGCGAGCGCTCCCTCGGGCAGGCAGGCCGCGGCCACCTGCCGGTCCAGCCGGCGCCGGCGCTCGGGCGTCAGCAGACGCGCGCTGGCATCAGGGTCGGCCGGCGCGCTGAACACGGCCACCGTGGCGGGGTCCTCCAGGTCGAGCTCGAGCGCCAGGGTATCGCTCTGCATCAGCGCGCGCAGCACGCGGCGGCCCGGGATCATCCATTCGGCCTTGCCCAGGTGCATGGTGCCGTAGAGCCAGGAGCGCCGGCCGTCCTTCTCGATGCGCCACAGCAGCCCGCGGTCGGCGCCCGAGGCCATTGCGCGCGACAGGGCGGCCGGGGAGAGATCGGGTACGGGCGCCGCGGGTGGACAGGCAACCGGCGCCCCCGCTTCGCCGGCCGCGAACACCGGCGCGGCGCCTGCGCAGAGGCCCGCGAGGGCCAGCGCGCGCAGGGCCCGGCGCCAGCCGGGCAGAACGGCACCGGGCTTCATTCAGCCGTCCAGCGCCGCCGCGAAATCGGCGATCAGCTCGCTCTCGCGCTCCAGGCCGACCGAGACGCGGATCAGCCCCTCCGCAATGCCCATCTCGGCGCGCTTCTCGGGCCCGGCCTCCCAGAAGATCGTGGGCGCGACCGGAATGATCAGCGTGCGCGTGTCGCCCATGCCCGTGGCCTTGACCGGGATCTGCAGCCGGTCGATGACCGGGATGCAGGCCGCCGGATCGCGCAGCTCGAAGGACAGCAGCCAGGCGCCCGCGCCGAACAGCGCGCGCGCCATCGCGTGCTGCGGGTGCGATTCGAGCATCGGGTAGTACACGCGCGCCACGGCCGCGTGGGATTCCAGGAAGCGGGCCAGCGCCAGCGCGGTCGCACTGGTCTGCGCCACCCGTAGCGCCAGCGTCTCGGCGCCCACGGCGATGCGGTGCGCGTGGTCCGAGCTGAGGGTGCCTCCCAGGTCGCGCAGGCCCTTCTTGCGCAGCTGCGTCAGGCCCCACTGTTTCGCGTCGCCCTGGCGATAGCCCTCGAAGATGTTCGGATAGGCCTGCCAGTCGAAAAGACCGGTGTCTGTCACCGCGCCGCCGAGCGCATTGCCGTGGCCGGCGATGGTCTTGGTCAAGGAGTTGAGCGACAGGCTGGCGCCCACCGTTCGGGGCCGGAACAGCGCGGGCGAGCTGATGGTGTTGTCCACCACGTAGACCAGCCCGCGCTCGGCGCAGAGCCGGCCGATGCCCGGCAGGTCAGGCACCTGCGTGCCGGGGTTGGCGATGGTCTCCACGAAGACCATGCGCGTCCCGGGCCGCAGCACGGCGGCCACCGCATCGGCCGAGGCCGCGTCGACAAGGCTCACCTCGACGCCCAGGCCCTGCAGGGTGCCGAGCACGCTGTGGGTGTTGCCGAAGAGATGGCGGCTCGCCACCAGGTGATCGCCCGCGCGCAGCAGGGTCAGGAACACCGCCGACACCGCCGCCATGCCGGTCGCAAAGGACACGGTGCCCACGCCCTCCTCCAGCGCCGTGATCTTGGACTCCAGCGCCGCCGTGGTCGGCGTGCCCTGGCGCGCGTAGTTGAAGCGGTTCTTCAAGCGGCCCTGGAACACGCCGATCAGGTCCTCCACTCGCTCATAGCCATACTGAACCGAGGGATTCACGGCCATGTGGACGCCGCCCTGCTCGGCGCCGAAGCGGCGGTCGGCGTGCAGCAGCCGGGTGATCGGATCGGGGGTGTCGGGAGGCGCGCTCATGGTGTTTGTATCCACAGGTTTCGGGACGGCGGCAGCACCGCTATGCTCTTCGCATGCGCAGCATATTTCACCTCGCCTTCAACGTCCGCGATCTCGACGAGGCCCGGCGCTTCTACGGCAATCGCCTCGGTTGCGCAGAAGGCCGCAGCACCGACACCTGGGTCGACTTCGACTTCTTCGGCCACCAGATCTCACTGCACCTGGGCGAGCCCTTCGCCACCGCCCGCACCGGGCATGTGGGCGACGTCCTGGTGCCGATGCCCCACCTGGGCCTGATCCTCGAACTGCCCGACTGGCAGGCCCTGGCCGAGCGCCTGGAAGGGGCCGGCACCGAGTTCGTGTTGAAGCCGCAAGTGCGCTTCGAAGGCCAGCCGGGCGAGCAATGGACGATGTTCTTCTGCGACCCTTTCGGCAATCCCATCGAGGTCAAAGGCTTCCGCTCGCTCGATAGCGTCTACGCCACCTGAATCCATGTTGTCCATGTTCCCGCGCCCGGCCGCTCTCGCAGCCGCGCTGCTCGCCCTGCTGCCGCTGGGCGCGCAGGCGGTGCAGGACTGCGAGCTCAACGGTCAGAGCGTGAACCCGGCCAACGGCAACACCACGGCCGGCAAGACCGGCTTGATGCGCTGCAAGGACCGCGACAGCGGCGAGCTGATGCGCGAGCAGCAGCTCCAGAACGGCGTCTTCATGGGCCTGGTGCGCTACTACGAGAAAGGCAAGCTGCTGAAGGAGCACAGCGTCAACGCCCGCGGCAACATGGAAGGCCCGGCGCGCGAGTTCTCGCCGGCCACCGGTCGGGTGCTGCGCGAGGCGGTGTACGAGAACGGCCACGAGACCGGCCTCACGCGCAGCTTTCATCCCAACGGGCAGCTGCGCCGCGCCACCTTCTACGCCGAGCCCGGCGAGCGCGCCTACGCCGAATTCACCGAGCGCGGGCAGCTGTCCGGCCTGCGCTGCGGCGACAAGCCCCTGCTGGCGCCGGCGGCCGACGATGCGAAGCTGTGCGGCTTCGTCGGCAACACCCCCTCGCAGGTCGAGCTGTTCGATGGCAAGGGCATCCTGCGCACGCGGCTCGCCTACCTGGCCGGCAAGCGGGTGCGCAGCGAAGAGCTCTACGACAACGGCAAGCCCTCAATGCAGGACGAGATCAGCGGCACCCAGCGCATCGAGCGGCGCTGGTCGTCCGAGGGCGTCAAGCGCCGGGAGATCGTCTACCTGCTGCTCGAGCGCGGCGCGATCAAGCGGCGCGAGCAGGAGTTCTCCGAGAAGGGCCTGCTCGTGCGCGACCAGCGCTGGAGCGCCGCCGGCGAGCCTCTGTCCGACGAGAGCTACTACCTCAACGGCCAGCCGCGCAGCAAGGCGGTCTACGGCGAAGGCAACGAGGCGCGCACGGTCGAGATCACCGAGTTCCACGACAACGGCGAGCGCGCCGCGCTGGGACGCTTCGCCGTCGTGAGCCGCTTCCGCCAGATCCCGATCGGCCTGCACCAGCGCTTCAACGACAGCGGCAAGCTGCGCGCCGAGTCGAGCTACGACGACAAGGGCCGCGTGACGCGCGAGCGCAGCTGGGACGCCGACGGCAAGCTGGAGCGCGACGACGAAGTCTTCGAGGACGGCTCCCGAAAAGCCTACGCAAGGTAGGCCTGCGAGTTCTCAATCGAGCTTGATCCCGGCCGACTTGATGATCGGCCCCCAGCGCTTCGACTCCGCGCGCGAGAGCGCCGCGAACTGCTGCGGCGTGCCCGGCATCGCCTCCATGCCGAAGTCGCTGAAGCGCTTCTGCACCGCGGGCACGCCGAAGGCGCGGTTGAGTTCCGTGTTGAGCTTGCTCACCACCGGCGCGGGCAGGCCGGCCGGGCCCAGGATGCCCTGGAAGGCGAACACTTCGGTGTTGGGCACGCCCACTTCGGCCAGCGTCGGCACATCGGGCAGCAGCTTCGAACGCGCGCCCGAGCCGATGGCCAGCACCCGCACCTTCTGGCCCTGCATGATCGGCAGACCCGAGGCGAGGTCGAGGAACATGCAGGGGACCTGGCCGCCCATCACGTCCGCCATCGCCGGCGCCGCGCCGCGGTAGGGGATGTGCGTGATGAAGGTGCCGGTGCGGTTCTTGAACATCTCCATCGCCAGGTGGTGCGGCGAGCCGTTGCCGGGCGAGGCGTAGTTGACCTTGCCGGGATTGGCCTTCACGTAGGCCAGGAAGGCCTTGAAGTCCTTGGCCGGGAAGTCAGGGTGCACCACCAGGGCGAGCGGGAACTTGCCGATCGCGCCGATGTAGCTGAAGTCCTTCTCGGGGTTGAAGGGCAGCTTGCTGAACAGGTACTCGTTGAAGGCCAGCACCGCGTTGTCGGCCGACATGATGGTGTAGCCGTCGGGCTTGGACTTGGCGACCAGGTCGGCGCCGATGTTGGTCGAGGCGCCGGGGCGGTTGTCGATCACGATCTGCTGGCCCAGCGTCTGTCGCATGGCCTCGGCCAGGGTGCGCGCGATGACGTCGGTGCCGCCGCCGGCGGGATAGGGCACCACCCACTTGATGAGCTGCTCGGGGTAGTTCTGCGCGCGCGCCCACGGTGCGGCGGCGGCGGCCGCGGTGGCGGCGAGGGTGGTGAGCAGGGTTCTGCGGTCCATCGATGAAGTCTCCTGGGGTTGTGATTCAGTGGGCGAGGGAATCAAGCCGTTCCGGCGTCGGCCGGTACTGCGGACAGCGAAGGCACTGGCAGGTCGCGCAGCGCTTCGGCGAGCGCGGCACGGCAACGCGCCTCGTCGCCGATCTGCTCGAACAGCAGCAGGACGAGCCGTGCGAGGAAGAGCGATTCTCGCTCGGCACCGGCTTCGCTGATGGCGTTGGCGCATTCGGCGTAGAGCCGGTCGCGGGCTTCGAGCGTGAGGGCGGCAGTCATTGGAGTACCTTCGCCTTCGGCTGCGGAGCGAGCGCCGATGCGCGCGCGAGCGCCTCGGCCAACGCACCCGGCGGCACACGGCGCCAGCGCGCGGCCACATGGCCGTCGGGCCGCAGCAGGTAGACCGCGCCTTCCTCTGCGCCCAGCGCCTCGAACACCGCGGCATGTTCCGCAGCAGGCGGCAACACGCGCAGCACCGGCTGCAAGGGGCCGGCCTGCGCGGCGGCGAGCTCGGCCTCGAAGCCGGCGTCCGGGCGATCGATGTTGAGCAGGAGCACGGTGAACTGCGACCCGACCCAGTCGGTGAGATGAAGCCCGGGCCCCAGCGGCTGTTCGGGCAGGGTCTCGCCAGGCCGCGGGCCGGCCGTGAGCATGTCGCTCTCGCTGGACAGCGCGGATTCGTAGCTCACGGCCTGCGTCTGCCGCGGGTTGATGAGGTTCGCGATGCCGCGCTGCACGCCCGAGAGCGACAGCGCCGCCTCGCGCAGCAGGTCGAAGCCGCGCGAGGGCGGCGACATGAACTCGGTGCTGCGCATCGCGCTCTCGGCATTGATGTGGAAGGCCGCGATGCGCTCCTGCGAGTAGCTGTCGAGCAGCGACGCGTCCGACACGCCACGCGCCACCAGCGCCAGCTTCCAGGCCAGGTTGTCGGCATCGTCGAAGCCGGAGTTGAGCCCGCGCACGCCGAAGATCGGCATGGCATGCGCGGCATTGCCGGCGAACAGCACGCGGCCGTGGCGGTAGCTCGAAAGCGTCATCGCGCCGGCGCGGTAGACCGAGGTCCAGACCGTCTTCCAGGGCAGGTGGCCCTCGCCGATGGCGTCGAGATGGCGCTGCACGAACTCGGCCACCGCGGCGGGCTGCAGCGCCTCCTCGGTGCTCTGGCCGGCGCGCAGCTGGTAGTCGATGCGCCAGATGTCGTCGGGCTGACGGTGCATCAGCACCGTCGAGCCGGGGTTCCACGGCGGGTCGAACCAGGCGCGGCGCTCCGTCGGGTGGTTGCTGTGGAGCTCGATGTCGATGATCACGTAGCGGCCTTCGTAGGCCGTGCCCTCCAGGTTGAGGCCCAGCGACTTGCGCACGAAGCTCTGGCCGCCGTCGCAGCCCACCAGCCATTGCGCATTCAAGGTGTACGCGCCCAGGGCATTGCGCGCCTGCAGCACCGCCCCCTCGGCATCCTGCGTGAAGCCGGCGAGCTCCGTGCCCCAGCGGATGTCGATCAGGCCCGGCGCCGCTGCATTGCGGCGCACGATCTCGTCGAGCAGGTACTGCTCGATGTAGTACTGCTCGAGGTTGATCATCGGCGGCAGCTTCTGCCGCGCGTCGTGCGGCATCTCGAAGTGGAACACCTCCTCGGTCTTGTAGAAGCTGCGCCCGCCGGTCCAGGCCAGGCCCTTGGCCAGGAAGGCCGGCAGCGCGCCCAGGCGCTCGACGATCTCCAGGCTGCGGCGCGAGACGCAGGCCGCGCGGCTGCCGACGCAGACCGTGTCGTCGGCTTCGAGGATCACGCTGCGCAGGCCGTGGTTGGCCAGGCCCAGGGCCAGCGCCATCCCGACCGGCCCGCCGCCTGCGATCACGACGGGATGGCGGCCGGCTTCGACGCCGTCCTCGAGCGGCGGCAGCGTGGGTGCGAAGCGGGTGTAGCGGAAATCGCCGACCGGCGGCGGCAGGTCGCCCGCCGCGGGCGGCAGCGGACCGGTGGCGGCATCGCCGGGGCGCGCGGCCGGAGGGGGCAGTACAGCGGTGTTCATGCGAAGGGATTGTCCCGATGCCTTCGGAGCGCCGATGTCCTAACTTCGTACGAAGTGTTAACCCCGAGACCCCCATGAGGCGCTGGCCCCTGCGCAGCGCTGAAGCGCCTACGTTCGCGGCCCCCGTGGTCAGCGGCGTGCTCGCCGGCATCGGCACGCCGCACTTGGCGGCCAGCTACCTGGGCGCCCTGCATCGGGTGCTGCCGGTCACCTTCTGCACCGTCTTCGCCGTGAGCGCCAGCGGCCGCATCGAGACCGTGTCGGCCGCCAGCAGCTACGGCAGCACGGCAGAGCGTACGGCCGAGCGCTACGTGGCCCAGCGCTTCGACCGGCTCGATCCCAACATGGTGTGGCTCGCCGGCCGCAAACTGCCCAAGCGGCCCCAGCTCTGGATGGGCCACCAGGTCGCCGAGGAGGTGGCGGACCCGGCCTACCGCGCGGCCTGCTACGGCGACGTGGGCATCCGCGAGCGCGCCTCGGTGCTGCTGCTGTTGCCCACCGGGCAGCGCACGGCCGTGAGCTTCTACCGCAGCCTCGCGCAAGCAGAGTTCGATGCGCGGGACTTCGCGCTGCTCGAGGCCCACGCCACCCTGCTCGCCGACGCGACTCTTGCGCACGGCCGCAGCGCGATGGCGGCGCGCGAGGCGGCCGAGCCCAGCCTGGGCACGCGCCTGCTGGCCCTGAGCCTGCGCGAGCGCGAGGTGATCGGCCACCTGCTGGCCGGCCGGACCGCCAAGGAGACGGCGCGCGAGATCGGGATCGAGCTCACCACGGTGCGGACCCATCAATACCGGGCGTTTCGGCGGCTGGGGATACGGAGCCTGAAGGATCTCCTGCGCGGCGCTTCGACCTGACGTGTCGTCAAAACCGGAAATCTGCGACGTGTCATTGTCCTCATGTCGCCGCCAATGACACGAGCCCACGGTCATGTCGCCAAAATCAAAAAACAGCGACACGTTCCGTTGACGTGGCGTCGCCAGCGACATATGCTGAACTCATGTCGACAAATTCGACTTTTTCGAACATGACACAACCCTCCTGGCACCCCGACAGGCCCTATGCCGAACTGCCACCTCTGCCGCCCTCCCGCGACCTGGAAACCAAAGCGGTTCTCAAGCAGTGCATCACGGCCCGCGCCGCCTTGGCCGAGCTCAAACAAGCGGCCGAGCTGATCCCGAATCCCACCGTGCTGATCAACACGATCCCGCTGCTGGAGGCCAAGGACAGTTCCGAGATCGAGAACATCGTCACCACCACCGACCGTCTCTTCCAGCATGCGGACAGCCACGACGGCCAAGCCGATACGGCCACCAAGGAGGCCCTGCGCTACCGGACGGCGCTGCACCAGGGCTTTCGCTCGCTGGAGGCGCGGCCCTTGTGCATCCGCACCGCCGTCGAAATCTGCACCACCATCAAGGGCGTCGAGATGGACATCCGCCGCACGCCGGGCACGCAGCTCGTCAGCGATCGCAACGGCGAGAGCATCTACACGCCGCCCGAGGGCGAAACGCTGCTGCGCCAGCTGCTGGCGAACTGGGAGCGCTTCCTTCACGACGAGCGCGAGCTCGACCCTCTGATTCGCATGGCCGTGGGCCATTACCAGTTCGAAGCCATCCACCCCTTCACCGACGGCAACGGCCGCACCGGCCGCGTGATCAACATCCTGGTGCTGATCCAGGAGAAGCTGCTGACGCTGCCCGTGCTCTACCTGAGCCGCTACGTCATTGCCCACAAGGCCGACTACTACCGGCTGCTGCAGAAGGTCACCAGCGAGCAGGCCTGGGAGGAATGGGTGCTTTACATGCTGCGCGCCGTTGAAGAAACCGCGCAATGGACCACGGGAAAGATCGCCGCGATCCGGCGCCTGGCCGAGCACACCACCGAGCACGTGCGCGAGAGCCTGCCGAAGATCTACAGCCGCGAGCTTGTCGAAACGATCTTCGAGCAGCCTTACTGCCGCATCGGCAACCTGGTCGACAAGCAGATCGCCCAGCGGCAGGCGGCGTCACGCTACCTGAAGGATCTGGTGGGCGCGGGGGTCCTGTCGGAAATCCAGGCCGGCAAGGAAAAGCTCTTCACGCACCCCAAGCTGATCCAGCTCCTGATGAGGGACGGGAACGATTTCGCGCCCTATGCCCGGGCGACGCCGGGCGATCAGGGCGCCGCCGCTTCCTGATCGATCGCCCCGAAGATCGACTGCCCGTCCCGCCCCTTCATTTCGATGCGGATCGTGTCCCCGTACTTCATGAATTCGGTGGACGGCTGGCCATCCTGGATGGTCTCGATGCAGCGCTTCTCGGCGATGCAGCTGTAGCCCTTAGGCCACTCCATCCGCCCGTTCTTCTCGACCCCCTTGTTGCTCACCGTGCCGCTGCCGACGATGCTGCCGGCGCGCACGTTGCGCGTCTTGGCGATGTGCGCGATCAGCTGGCCGAAATGGAAGGTCATTTCCTCGCCGGCATCGCACATGCCGACCTTGCGGCCGTTCCAGCTGCTTTGCAGCGTGAGGTGCACGCGTCCGCCCTGCCAGGCCTCGCCCAGTTCGTCGGGCGTGACGGCCACCGGGCTGAAGGCGGTGGCCGGCTTGCTCTGGAAGAAGCCGAAGCCCTTGGCCAGCTCGTTCGGGATCAGGTTGCGCAGGCTCACGTCGTTGGCCAGCATCACGAGGCGGATGCCGTCGAGCGCCTGGGCGGGCGTGGCGCCCATCTTCACGTCGCCGGTGATCACGGCGATCTCGGCCTCGAAGTCGATGCCGAAGGCCTCGCTGGCCGCCACGATGCGGTCGCAGGGGCCGGTGAAGTCGTCGCTGCCGCCCTGGTACATCAGCGGGTCGCTGTAGAAGCTCTCGGGCACCTCGGCGTCGCGCGCCTTGCGCACCAGTTCCACGTGGTTGAGGTAGGCCGAACCATCGGCCCACTGGTAGGCGCGCGGCAGCGGCGCCATGCATTGGGCGGGGTCGAAGGGGAAGGCGTGGCGGGTGCGTCCGGCGTTGAGGGCGTCCGAAAGATCCTGCAACTGCGGACTGACGAAGCCCCAGTCGTCGAGCGCCTGCTGCAGGCGGTTGGCGATGCCGGTGGCGTAATGGGCGGTGGCCAGGTCGCGCGATACGACGACCAGCTGGCCATCGCGCGAGCCGTCCTTGAGGGTGGCGAGTTTCATGGATGAGGCGGGCGCGGATGCCGGCACGGCACCGCTGCCACTAAACTGGTTGGACGGGCGGCGGTGTACCGAGCTGAACCTGGCAGCAGCCTCCGATCCACTCCCGATGCACCTGCGCCCCGCCGCTCCCGCCCTGCTCAGCGTCCCGCGCCCGCCCTGGCGCGTGCTGGTGCTGCTGGCGGCGGCCGTGCTGTTCGCGCACGTGGCCCTGCTGGCGCTGGCTCCCCTGGCGGGGGGGCCGCATCCCTCGCCGCTGGCCGGCAAGTTCATCACGCGCACCATTGTGATCGCGCCGCCGGCGCCCGAGCCCGCAGCAGCGCCACCGCCGCCCGCCGCAGCGAAGCCGCCCGCACGCAGGCCCCCGCGACCACGGCCGGCGGCTCGGCCGCCCGCATCTGTGGCGCCGAGTCCGGCGCCCACCGAAAGCCCGACGCCCGATCAGACGGCGCCCGCTGCGGCCGAGACGCCGGCAGAGCCGGGCACCGCCGAAGCCGCTCCAGGCGCGGCCGCGGGCGATGCGGCAGGCACGGGCTCCGCACCAGCGGGGGCAGCGGGCAGCGGGGCCGCTGCGGGCCAGGCGGAGGCGCCGGCTCCGATGCAGATTCCTGGATCAGTGCAGCTCGCCTTCGCGGTCACGGGCCAGATAGGCGCCGCACCAATGCAGGGCGTCTTCGGCAAACTGACCTGGCAGCAGGATGGCCAGCAGTACGACGCCCAGCTCTCGCTCAATTTCCTCTTCAAGACCATCCGCAGCCAGCACAGCAACGGCGTGATCGGCCCCGGCGGCATCGAGCCCGCGCGCTTCTCGGACACGCGCCGCAGCGAGGTAGCCGCGCATTTCATGCGCGAGCAGGCCCAGGTGGTGTTCAGCAACAACGCGCCGAGCGTGCCGCTGTTGCCCGGCGCGCAGGACCGGCTCAGCGTGATCCTGCAACTCGGCGCGCTGATGGCCGGCGACCCGGCGCGCTATCCGCCCGGCGCGGCCTTCGCGATCCAGACGGTGGGGCCGCGCGATGCCGACCTCTGGATCTTCAAGGTCGAGGACGACGAGCATCTGAAGCTGCAGGCCGGCGAGTTCAACGCCCGCAAGCTCACGCGCAACCCGCGCAAGCCCTACGACGACAAGGTGGAACTCTGGATCGCACCCGAGCTCGGCTATCTGCCCGTGCGGATCAAACAGACCCAGGCCAATGGCGATTTCGCGGATTTCCAGTTGCGCGACGCCCAAGGAGCGCGCCCCTGAAGCCGAAAAATGCACAAAAAATAACGGTGCGTGCCTACAAAACAACAGTGCGTATTGAAACTGGCGCGTTAAGTGCTATCTAACGACCATGAAGGCCTTAGACATCCTCACTGGACCCGCCATGCAAATGCTTTACGACTCCGACTCCTTCGTCGTGGTGCACGTGCAGCCGACCGAGGGCGACACGCCGGTGGCGCCGAACATTCCCGTGCTCGCCCGCCATGGCTTCGAGATCGTGGACAAGCGCTCCGGCAAGGAGGTGTACCTCGATGGCTCCTGGGCCGAGCTGTTCCAGCAACAGATCGCCGCCTGGCAGCTCAACACGCCGACCCAGGAAGAGGTCGAAGACACGCTCGAAGGCTACGCCGAGCTCGCCCACACGCCCGTGCTGGTTCACTGAGGCTTCTTCCCCGCTCCGTACAAGCGCCCATACATCGGCCCGACGATCAGCAGCACCGCCACCAGCCGGCACACCTGAAACGCCGTCACCACCGGCACCCCCAGCTGAAGCACCTTGGCGGTGATCGCCATCTCGGCGATGCCGCCCGGCGAGGTTCCGAGAATCAGCGTCGCCGGATGCAGCCCGGTGCCCCAGGCCAGCAGCCAGGCGAAGCCGGCGCACAGGACGATCATGCCCAGGGTTCCCAGCGCCACCGTCGCCAGCCAGCGCGGCGCCGTGTGCAGGAACTCGCGGCTGAAGCGCACGCCCAGGCTCACCGCAATCACCAGCTGCGCCGCGTTCAACAGCCACGCCGGCACCGCCGACAGCGGCTGGCCGGCCACGGCAAAGCCCATGGACACCAGCAGGGGCCCGATGAACCAGGGATTGGTGCGCCCAGCGAGCCGCATCACCACCCCGCCCGCCCCGTCGCCAGCACGAGCAGCGCCAGCCCGCCCCAGCGCACCTCGCGCGGCCCCGCGGCATGAAGCTCGAGCCCGTGCAGCCCGCTCCATTGCATCGCAGAAGGGAATCGCCACCGTGACCAGCACCAGCCGCAAGCTGTGGGCGGCGGCCACCAGATCGGTGCGTGCGCCCGCCCGCTCGGCCAGCAGCGTCATCTCGGACGCACCGCCGATCGCGCCCGAGAAGTAAGTCGTGGCTCTCATTGAACGCAGTGGCACATGCGGCATCCGCTTCGCGTGCAGCGCCTGCAACCCCTGTGCGAACAGCCAGCCCAGGCCGAGCGCCCAGACGATCGCCAGCACGATGGCCCACCAGAGTCCGGCCACCAGCCCCACCATCTGCGGCGTGAAGTAGAGCCCCAGCGCCATCCCGATCGCCCATTGCCCGGCATTGCGCAGCGGCGTGTAGCTCGCGGTCGGCGCGCCGGCGATGGAGGCCAGCGACACCGCCAGCAGCGGGCCGATCATCCAGGGCAGCGGGGTGTGCAGCGCGAGGCAGGCGCCTGCGGCCGCGAGCGCAAGCAACAGTGTGGCAAGGACGCGCAGCGTCAATCGAAGCGGGGGCACGGACGGGAGGAAGGGACAATGGATGGCGACGCGGCGCAGCCGCCCTCGCGTAGTATGGCCCGATGCCGCGTCGCTCCCTTTCCTCGCCCGCCTGGCCGGCCGCGCTGCTGGCGGTGGCCATGCTCGCGGGTTGCGCGGCCTCCGGCCCACCGGCGGATGCGCCGGTCGCCCGCCGCGCCATGGCCCTCCTGCCGGCCGACGCCCTGCTCCTGGGCGAACAGCACGACGCCTCCGAACACCAGACGATCGAACGCGAGACCGTCGAGGCGCTGGTGGCGCGCGGGCGCCTGGCGGCGCTGGCCATCGAGATGGCCGAGGAAGGCGCCAGCACCGCCCACCTCGGCGCCACGGCGACCGACGACCAAGTGCAAACCGCCCTGGACTGGAACGAGAAGGCCTGGTCCTGGAGCGCCTACGGCCCGGTCGTGATGGCCGCGGTGCGTGCCGGCGTGCCCGTGCTCGGCGCCAACCTCCCGCGTGCGCGCATGAAGGATGCGATGGCCGACGTGTCGCTCGACGCCCAGCTCGGCGCCGAGGCGCTCAAGGCCCAGCAGGAGGCGGTGCGTGAGGGCCACTGCCGCTTGCTGCCCGAATCGCAGATCGGCCCCATGACACGCATCCAGATCGCCCGCGACCGCGCCATGGCGCAGACCCTCCTCAAGGCCCGCGTGCCGGGCAAGACGGTGTTGCTGGTGAGCGGTGCCGGCCACAGCGCCAAGGCGCTGGGCGTGCCGCAGCACCTGCCCAGCGACCTCGCGGTGAAGACGGTTCAGCTTCAGGCTGGCGCCGCCTCGGACCCGCAGCGCGCGCCGGGCGCCTTCGACGCCGTGTGGCAGACGCCCGCGCTGCCCGAGAAGGACTACTGCGCAACGCTGCGGGCACAGATACGCCCCCCAGGCTAGGCTGCCCGGGCTTTACTCAGGCGTTCTTGCGGATCGAATCCGCCAGCGTGTTGACCAGCGTGTCGATGTGCGACTTCTCGACCACGTAGGGCGGCGCGATCACGATCACGTCGCCGGCCGGGCGCACCAGCGCGCCCTTGTGGAAGCAGTCCAGAAAGATGTCGTAGGCGCGCTTGCCCGGCGCGCCCGCGATCGGTGCGAGCTCCACCGCCGCCGCCAGCCCCAGGCTGCGGATGCCGATCACGTTCGGCAGACCCTTGAAGGTGGCGTGGAAGGCATCGCCCAGCACCTGGCCCATCTCGCCCGCACGCGCGAAGAGCTTCTCCTTCGCGAAGAGCTCCAGCGTCGCGAGCGCCGCGGCGCAGGCCACCGGATGGCCCGAGTAGGTGTAGCCGTGGAAGAACTCCACCACGTGCTCGGGCGCGGAGGTGTTCATCATCGCGTCGTAGAGCTTGTCGCGGCAGATCACGCCGCCCAGCGGGATCACGCCGTTGGTCACGCACTTGGCGAAGTTCAGCATGTCGGGCACCACGCCGTAGAAGTCCGACGCGAAGTTGGTGCCCATGCGCCCGAACCCGGTGATGACCTCGTCGAAGACGAGCAGGATGCCGTGCTTGTCGCAGATCTCGCGCAGCTTCTGCAGGTAGCCCTTGGGCGGCAGGTACCAGCCGGCCGAACCCGCCACCGGCTCCACGATGATCGCCGCCACGTTGCTCGGGTCGTGCAGCGGCAGGATGCGCTGCTCCAGGTCGGCCAGCGCGTCCTCGGCCCACACCGGGTCCTGGTTGTGGATGTAGGCATGGTTCACCGGGTCGTGGATGAAGCGCATGTGGTCGACCCGCGGCAGGAAGGCCGAGCCGAAGACCTTGCGGTTGCCCGGAATGCCGCCCACCGACATGCCGCCGAAGCCCACGCCGTGGTAGCCCTTCTCGCGGCCGATGAACACGTTGCGATGCCCTTCGCCGCGCGCGCGGTGGTAGGCCAGCGCCACCTTCAGCGACGTATCCGCCGCCTCGCTGCCCGAGTTGCAGAACAGCACCTTGTTGAGGTCGCCGGGCGCCATTGCGGCGATCATCTCGGCCGCCTTGAAGGCCTTGTCGTTGCTGACCTGGAAGGCCGTGGCGTAGTCGAGCGTGTCCAGCTGCTTCTTGATCGCCTCGTTGATGGGCTTGCGGTTGTGGCCCGCACCCACGCACCACAGCGAGGAGATGCCGTCGATCACCTTGCGGCCGTCGTGCGTGGTGAACTCCATGCCGTCCGCGGCCACGAAGACGCGCGGGTCCTTGCGGAAATGGCGGTTGGGGGTGAAGGGCAACCACTGGTTGTCCATGCTGAAGTCGTTGTAGGCCATCTATTCGCTCCTGCAGGGTGGACGCTGGGGGGAAGGGCATTTTGGCACCGGCCGCGACATTCGGCAGCCCTGCGACAATCCTGCCCCTTATGACCTGCGCGTACATCCTCACCCTTTCCTGCCCCGACCGCACCGGCATCGTCCACGCCGTGTCCGGCTTCCTGCTCGAGCGCGGCGGCAACATCGAAGAAGCGGCGCAGTACAACGACCACGGCACCGGCCTGTTCTTCATGCGCGTACGCTTCGCCTGCGCCGACCATGGCGAGGCTGCGCTGCGCGAGCAGATCGCCGGCCTGGCGCAGAGCTTCGGGATGCGCTGGAAGCTGCGCGTGGCGGCCGAGCCGATGAAGACGGTGATCCTGGTCAGCAAGGAAGGCCACTGTCTCAACGACCTGCTGTTCCGCTGGAAGAGCGGCCTGCTTTCGATCGACGTGCGCGCCATCGTCTCGAACCACCGCGACTTCTACCAGCTGGCGGCCAGCTACAACGTGCCCTTCCACCATATCCCGGTGACGGCCGACACCAAGGCGCAGGCCGAAGCGAAGCAGCTGGAGATCATCGAGGCCGAGGGCGCCGAGCTGGTGGTGCTGGCGCGCTACATGCAGATCCTCAGCAACGACCTGTGCACCCAGCTCGCCGGCCGCGCGATCAACATCCACCACTCCTTCCTGCCCAGCTTCAAGGGCGCCAAGCCCTACTACCAGGCGCACGACCGCGGCGTGAAGCTGATCGGCGCCACGGCGCACTACGTGACGGCCGACCTCGACGAAGGCCCGATCATCGAGCAGGACGTGGAGCGCGCGGACCACACCGACACGGTGGAGGACCTCACCGCCCGCGGCCGCGACACCGAAACGCAGGTGCTGGCCCGCGCCGTCAAGTGGCACAGCGAGCATCGGGTGCTGCTCAACGGGCACCGGACGGTCGTCTTCAAGTAGCGCACGCCGCGCCCCTTGGCTTAGAGTCGGCCCCATGAACGCGCCCACGACAAGCGCCCAGCGCGAAGGTCTCCAGGCTTCGGAACGTCAGGCCGAAGTGGTCCGCGCGCTGCAGGCCCGGCTGCCCGCCCACGCGCTGATCTGGCAGCCCGAGGACACCACACCCTACGAATGCGACGGCCTCACCGCCTACCGCCAGCGCCCGCTGGTGGTGGCCCTGCCCGAGACCGAGGCGCAGGTGCAGGCCGTGCTGCAGACCTGCCATGCGCTGGGCGTGCCGGTGGTGGCGCGCGGCGCGGGCACGGGGCTCTCGGGCGGCGCGATGCCGCATGCGATGGGCGTGACGCTGTCGCTCGCCAAGTTCAACAACATCCTGAAGGTCGACCCTGTCAGCCGCACCGCCGTCGTCCAGTGCGGCGTGCGCAACCTCGCGATCAGCGAGGCGGCCGCGCCCTTCAACCTCTACTACGCGCCCGACCCGTCCAGCCAGATCGCCTGCACCATCGGCGGCAACGTGGCCGAGAACTCGGGCGGCGTGCACTGTCTCAAGTACGGCCTGACGCTGCACAACGTGCTGCGAGTGCGCGGCTTCACGGCCGAGGGCGAGCCGGTCGAGTTCGGCAGCGAGGCGCTGGACTGCGCCGGCCTGGACCTGCTGGCCCTGGTGGTGGGCAGCGAAGGGATGCTCGCCGTCACCACCGAGGTCTCGGTCAGGCTGGTGCCCAAGCCGCAGCTTGCGCGCTGCATCATGGCCAGCTTCGACGACGTGCGCAAAGCCGGCGACGCGGTGGCCGCGGTGATCGCGGCGGGCATCATCCCCGCGGGCCTGGAGATGATGGACAAGCCGATGACCGCCGCCGTCGAGGACTTCGTGCGCGCCGGCTACGACCTCGAGGCCGAAGCGATCCTGCTGTGCGAATCCGACGGCACGCCCGAAGAGGTGGAAGAAGAGATCGCGCGCATGAGCGAGGTGCTGCGGACGGCGGGCGCCACCGCGATCTCGGTGAGCACCAGCGAGGAAGAACGCCTGAAGTTCTGGAGCGGCCGCAAGAACGCCTTCCCCGCCTCGGGCCGCATCAGCCCCGACTACATGTGCCTGGACTCCACCATTCCGCGCAAGCGCCTGGCCGACATCCTGCTGGCGATCCAGCAGATGGAGAAGAAGTACGGCCTGCGCTGCTGCAACGTCTTCCACGCGGGCGACGGCAACCTGCATCCGCTGGTGCTCTTCGATGCCAACGACCCCGACGAGCTGCACCGTTGCGAGCTCTTCGGCGCCGACATCCTCGAGACCAGCGTCGCCATGGGCGGCACCGTCTCGGGTGAGCACGGCGTGGGCGTCGAAAAGCTCAACAGCATGTGCGTGCAGTTCACGGCCGAGGAGAACGAGCAGATGTTCGGCGTCAAGCGCGCCTTCGACCCTGCGGGGCTGCTCAATCCGGGCAAGACCATTCCCACGCTGCAACGCTGCGCCGAGTACGGCAAGCAGGTGTTCCGCGCGGGACGGATGCCGCACGCCGAGCTGCCGCGCTTCTGATGAAGGGCTTGCGCGGCCTCGCCTGGCTTCTGGTCCTGCAGTCGATCGGTGAGCTGCTGTCGCGTGGGCTGTCGCTTCCGCTGCCCGGCCCGGTGCTGGGCCTGGTGCTGCTGCTCGCCGCGCTCCGGTTCGAGCTCGTGCGCGAGCCGGTGGCCGAATGCGCGAACTTCCTGCTCTCGCACCTGTCGCTGCTCTTCGTCCCGGTCGGCGTGGGCGTGATGACGCACCTCGCGCTGCTCGCACAGTACGGCGGGCGCATGCTGTTCGTGATCGTGCTGTCGACCTGGATCGGGCTCGCGGTGACGGCGACCGTGCTCTACTGGCCCGACCGCCGGCGCGGGCACGAGACGGAGCGCTGAGCCCATGCCCCGCTTCGTCGAGCTCTGGATCTATCTCTCCGCCACGCCGCTCTTCGGCCTCACGGCCACGCTGGTGACCTACCTGCTCGCGAACGCGGCCTATGCGCGGCTGGGCAGCGCGCCCTGGGCCAATCCGGTGCTGTGGTCGGTGATCGTGCTGGCCGGCGGCCTGCTCGCGACCGGCGTGGACTACCCCAGCTACTTTGCGGGCGCGCAGTTCATTCACTTCCTGCTCGGGCCGGCCGTGGTCGCGCTGGCCTGGCCGCTGTGGCAGCGGCGCGCGGAACTCAAAGCGCGCTTCGGGCGCGTGCTGCTCGCCGCCCTGCTGGGCGGCATCGCCGCGAGCGCCTCCGCCGTGGCCCTGGCCTGGGCCGTGGGGCTGCCGCACGACGTGGTGCTCTCGCTCGCGCCCAAGTCGGTCACCGCGCCGGTCGCGATGGGCATCTCCGAGAAGATCGGCGGCATCCCGGCGCTGTCGGCGGTGTTCGCGGTACTCACCGGCATGATCGGCGCGCTCTCGGGCAAGTACCTCTTCGACGCCCTGCGCATCGGCACCGACCCGACGGGCTTCGCGGCGCGCGGCTTCGCGCTCGGCACCACGGCCCATGGCATCGGCGCCGCGCGTGCGCTGCACGTCAATGCGGATGCCGGGGCCTACGCGGGACTGGCACTTGGCCTGCAGGCCGTGCTGGCAGCGCTCCTGATGCCGCTGGTCTTCAGCATGCTGCGCTAAGGAGAAAAAAAACGCCCGCGGAAGCGGGCGTTTTTGTCAACCGCTCACATCAGCTGCGATTGGGGTTGTTGGGCCGGTTGTCGTAGCGATTCGGCACGCCGTCGTTGTCCCGGTCACGGTCGCGGCGATTCGGCACGCCGTCGCGGTCGCGGTCCCAGCGGCCGCGGTTGTATTCCCAGCGCCCGTCGCGCTCACGCCATTCGGGCGCACGGTAGGCATAGCCGGGCCGCGCGCGGACCCAGCCGCCGTTGATCCACACATGTCGTCCGCCACGCCACTCGTAGTGGCCCGGCGCCCACACGTAGCCGCGGCGCGGTGGGGGCATGCGTTCGGAGCGCGGCGGGGGCGGCGGCGTCTGGATGATGACCGCGGGCTGTGCCTGCGCGGTGGTCGGGACCACCATCACGGCCGTACCCACCGACAAAAGCGACGCGGCGCCTACAGCAAAAGAGATCGCGAGTTTTTTCATGGGGATGCCCTCATGAGTTGTTGGAGGAGCCTTCATCCTCCCTGGGCCATGTGAAGCCCTTGTAAGCCCAGCCCGAAGCCTTTTGTAAAGCTCTGTCGCCTTTTGTTGCGCCCCAGGGCCTACTCTTGCAGCTCGCGCAGGTCGATCGCATCGCCCATCGCGGCGTAGCCGGCCGGGCCCGGGTGCAGGTGGTCGCCGCTGTCGCAGAGCGGCTTCATCGCGGCCGGATCGGCGGGGTCGCGCAGCGCCTGGTCGAAGTCCACCACCGCGTCGACGTCCTGGCGGCCCCGGATCCAGCGGTTCAGGGCCTGCCGGCGCAGCTCTTTTTCCTCGCTCCAGTAGCCCGCGCCCTTGAAGGGCGTGATCGTGCCCAGCAGCACCTTCACGTCGCGGGCGCGCGCCTGCTCGATCAGCCGCTGCAGCCCGGCCGCGAGCTGCTCGGCACTGGCCGGCCTGAAGGCCGGCGACAGCCCCTGCATCGCGACCGGCAGGCTCACGCCGAGGTCGTTGATGCCGATCAGGATCAGCACATGCGTCACACCGCTCTGCGCTAGCGCATCGCGCCGAAAGCGCTCGATGGCGCGCGGGCCGGTGCCGTCCACGAGCAGCCGGTTGCCGCCGATGCCGGCATTGATCACCGCGAAGGCCCCGGCGGCGCCCGACTGCTCGCGCAGGCGCGCGGCCAGCCGGTCCGGGTAGCTCGCGGGCGAGGCCTCGCCGTTGCCCGTGCCCTGGGTGATCGAGTCGCCGAAGGCCACCACCACGCGCGGCGTGGCTTGCATCGCGACGTCCAGGCCGGTCACGATGTGATTGATCGGCGAGGGGGCGGCCCCGGGCCAGTTCGCGCGCATCACCGCAGCGCCGGGGACCATGACCGTGGCGCCCAGCGGGTGCATGGTGGCAAAGGGCGTGCCCGCCTCGACCTGGTAGCTCACGGCCACTGCCTGGCCGGGCTCGACCGCAAGCTGCGCGCCATCGCTCCAGGCCTCGCGGCCCGGCGCGATCGTGATGCCAGTGCGACCGCCGAAACGCAGCCGCTGCAGGCTGGCCGGCGCCACCGCGTCGACGCCGGCGGCGAACGCCACGCTGGCATCCAAAATGCGCAGCGGCTGACGCCCGAACAGGTTCGAGAAACGCACACGCATGCCCTCGCCGCCCAGGGCCGACACCATCTGCTGGCGCAAGCTCTGACCATCGAAGTGCTGGGGCTTGGCAGGCAATGCCGGCAGGCCCGGGAACAGCGGCGCCGGCATGTAGTCGAGCGGCGCAGCGGCCCAGCTGGCAGCCCACAGCGGCGCTTGTGCCGGCTTCGACCGCGCGACCAGAGGCAGCGGCATGACGGCAAGCAGCCCCAGGCCCGCGCAGCGCGCGAGCCCGGCCTGGGCGAAGCGTCGTCGTGAAACCAGGTCCTTGCGCAAGCGTGCCAGTTTACGCAAGCCCCTTCCCGCCCGGTGTCGGACGGGGCGCTACCAGGTATCGACGTAGGGCGTGGCCGGCCGCTGCGCCGTTGCGGCGGACGCGAGCCCGCGCACCAGCCAGGCGCGCGTGTCGGCGGGGTCGATCACCGCGTCGATCTCCAGCGTCTGCGCCATGTGGATCGCCTCGCCGTTCGCGTACTGCTGCGCCACCAGTTTCTTGAACAGGGCATCGCGCTCGGGCCCTTCGGCCGCGGCCTCCAGCTCCTTGCGGAAGCCCAGCCGCACCGCACCCTCCAGCCCCATGGCGCCGAACTCGCCGGTCGGCCAGGCCACGGTGAAGACCGGCGCATCGAAGCCGCCGGCCGTCATCGCCTGCGCGCCCAGGCCGTAGCCCTTGCGCAGCACCACCGCGAAGTAGGGCACGCGCAGGTGCGAAGCCACCATGAACATGCGGCACACATGGCGCACCTGCGCCTGCGCCTCGATCTCGGGGCCGACCATGAAGCCCGGCGTGTCGCACAGCGCGACCAGCGGCAGCCCGTGCGCATTGCACAGCTGCATGAAGCGCGCGGCCTTGTCGGCGGCCTCGACGTCGATCGCGCCGCCGAGGTGATGCGGGTTGTTCGCCAACAGGCCCACCGGCTTGCCCTCGATGCGCGCCAATGCGGTGACGATGCCGGCGCCGAAGCCCGCGCGCAGTTCCAGCAGCGAGCCGGTGTCGGCCACGCCGCGCATCGCGGCGCGCACGTCGTACACGCGCAGCCGGTTCTCGGGCACCGCATGGCGCAGCGCACGCGGGTCGGCGCACCGCCACTCGCTTGTCGCCCCCTGGAAGTAAGAGAGGTACTGCTTCGCCGCCGCCACCGCCGCGGCCTCGTCCTTCACGAGGATGTCGATCACGCCGTTGCGCGACTGCACGCCGCTGGGTCCGATCTGCTCGGGCGCGAAGGTGCCGAGCCCGCCGCCCTCGATCATGGCCGGCCCGCTCATGCCGATGTTGCTGGCCTCGGTGGCGATGATCACGTCGGCGCAGCCCAGCAGCGCCGCGTTGCCGGCGAAGCAGCGCCCATGCACGATGCCGACCACCGGCACCTGGCCCGAGAGCGCCGCGAACTGGCTGAAGGTGTGGTTGTTGAGGCCCGCGACGATCGGCATGTCGGTGTCGCCCGGCCGCCCGCCGCCGCCTTCGGCAAACAGCACCACCGGCAGCTTCAGCTGGTGCGCGATGCCCAGCATGCGGTCGGTCTTGTGGTGGTTGCGCATCCCCTGCGTGCCGGCGAGCACGGTGTAGTCGTAGGCCATCACCACGCAGCGCGACCTCTCGGGGCCGAACTGCCGGGCGTTGACGCTGCCGATGCCGGTCACCATGCCGTCGGCCGGGGTGTTGGCGATCAGGTCATCGAGCGTGCGGCGCCGCGTCTGCGCGGCGATCGCCAGGGCGCCGTACTCGCTGAAGTTGCCGGGCGCCTCGGCCAGGTCGCACAGGTCGGTGATGTTGGCGCGCGCGGTGCGGCCGCCCTGCGCCTGGCGCTTCGCGACCGCGGCGCCGCGGTTCGCATCGAGCGTGAAGGCGTGGCGGTCGATCACCTTTTGCAGATCGGGCCGGATCGCATCGAGGTCCTGCTCGGCGTGCGCCTCGGCTTCGACGGCCTGCGCATCCACCGCCTCGAGCCGCAGCAGCGACTGGCCCTCGACGAGGTAGTCGCCGGGCGCGGCCAGCAGCGCGATCACGCGGCCGGCCGCGGGGGCGTGCAGCAGGTGCTCCATCTTCATCGCCTCGAGCACGCCGAGCTGCGCGCCGGCCGGCAGCACGTCGCCCACCTCGACCTCGAACTGCACCAGGCGGGCCGGCATCGGCGCCTTGACGACGAGGCCGCCTTCGCCTTCGTCCTCCTCCGGCGCCGTCGCCTTCGGCTCGAACGCGGGCGCATGCGCCGCCCTGGCCGCCGCCGCATCGATGCGCGAGGCCGCCGCGAGCAGGTCCGACAGATGCGCCTCGACGAAGCGCGTGTGCAGCTTCTGCGTGGCGAACTCGGGCCGCTCGCCGATCGCGCGCAGCAGCGCGAGATTGGTCGCGACGCCCTCGATGCGGCATTCCTCCAGCGCGCGCAGCGAGCGCCGCAGCACGTCGTCGAAGCGCGGCGAGGACGCATGCACGATCAGCTTGGCGAGCAGCGTGTCGTAGTGCGGCGAGGGCGCCAGGCCCGCGTAGCCGTGGGTATCGACGCGCACCCCGGGCCCCGCCGGCAGGTCGAAGCGCGACAGGCGCCCGCCGGCCGGGCGTGCCTGGCCCTGCGCGTCGAGCGTCTCGGCATTGAGGCGCCACTGCACGGCAAAGCCACGCTGCGCGGCGCTGCGGTCGGCGTCGATGCCGAGCGCTTGCAGCGACTGCCCCGCCGCGACGCCGATCTGCAGCTGCACCAGGTCGAGCCCCGTGACGGCCTCGGTCACCGTGTGCTCGACCTGCAGGCGCGGATTGGCCTCGATGAAGACGAAGGGCAGGCTCGTCGAATGTTCATCGACCAGGAACTCGAAGGTGCCCAGGCCCCGGTAGCCCACGGCCTTCGCCATGCGCAGCGCGGCCTGCGTGAGGCGCTCGCGCAGTGCCGGCGACAGCGAGGGGCTGGGCGCGATCTCGACCAGCTTCTGGAAGCGCCGCTGCAGCGTGCATTCGCGCTCGCCGAGGCTCGCGACCGATTGCCCGTCACCCAGCACCTGGATCTCGATGTGGCGGGCGTTGCGCATCAGGCGCTCGACGTACACGCCCTCGACGCCGAAGGCGGCCTTGGCCTCGGACATGCAGCGCGCATGCGCCTCGGGCAGGTCGCGCGCGTGCAGGACTGCGCGCATGCCGCGGCCGCCACCACCGCCGATGGCCTTGACCATGACGCCGGGCCCGGCGTCATTTCCGTCGCTGCCGGGCCCGGCGCCCTTCCTGTTGCTGCCGGGTCCGGCGTCATTCCCGTTGCTGCCGGGCCCCGCGCCATTCCTGTTGCCGCCGGCCCCCTCCTCGGCCTGCTGCGCGGCGAAGAAGGCCTGCGCCTCGGCCAGCGTCACCGCGCCGGCGCTGCCCGGCATCACCGGCACATCGCACTGCTGCGCCAGCGCGCGCGCATGCGCCTTATCGCCGAAGAGCGCGAGCTGGTCGGGCGTCGGCCCGATGAAGTAGAGTCCCGCCTCGGCGCAGGCCTGCGCGAAATCCGCGCGCTCGCTCAGGAAACCGTAGCCCGGATGCACGGCATCGCAGCCCTGGGCGCGCGCGATCTCGATCAACGCAGTGCCGTCGAGGTAGGCCGCGGGACCGGTCGCGGCCAGCGGCACGGCCGCGTCGGCCAGTTCCGCATGCAGCGCCGCGGAATCGTCCTTCGCATGCACGGCCACGCTCGCGATGCCCAGGTCGCGCAGCGCGCGCACCAGCCGCACCGCGATCTCGCCGCGGTTGGCCACAAGGATCTTCTTGAACAACGCAGGACCTTTCAGGGATGGTCTTTCAACAGCCGACGCAGCACCTTGCCGGCGCCGGTGGTGGGCAGCGCATCGATGAAACGCACCGTGCGCGGCGTCTTGTACGGCGCCATGTTCTCGCGGGCCCAGGCCACCAGCGCCTCGGCCTCGAGCACGGCGCCGGGCTTGCGCACGATGAAGGCCTTGACCACCTCGCCCTTCTCCGCGTCGGGCTCGGCGATGACCGCGGCCTGCGCCACGGCCGGGTGCTTGATGAGGATGGTCTCGACCTCCTCGGGGAACACGCTGTAGCCCGAGACCTTGATCATTTCCTTGAAGCGGCCGATGAACGTCAGGTAGCCTTCGGCATCGAGCTTGCCCATGTCGCCGGTATGCACCCAGCCCTTGCGCAGCGTGGCGGCCGTGGCCTCGGGCTTGTTCCAGTAGCCCTTGAAGCTGCCGGGGCTGGTGAGCACGATCTCGCCGATCTCGCCCACCGGCCGGTCCGCGCCCGTGTCGGGGTCGATGATGCGAATGGTGACGCCCGGCACTGCCACGCCCTGCGTGCCCCAGCGCGGCGCATGGTGCGGGGTGTAGGTGTCGCAGGTGTGGGTTTCCGAAAGCCCGTAGGCCGCCTCGAAGGAGGTGCAGTTCTTCGCGAAGCCGCGCCATTGCGCGGCCAGCGGCTCGGTGAAGGTGATGCCGAAGCTGGTGACCGGGTTCATGCGCAGGCTGGACAGCTCGAAGCCCGCGATGCCTTTCACCTGCATGCAGGCCACGTTCATCGGCGCAATGCTGTACCACCAGCTGACGCGGTAGCGCTCGATGGCCTGCAGCACCGCGCGCGGCTCGAAGCGGTGCAACAGCACCGAGGTGGCGCCGGTGAGCACCGGCACGTTGACGCCCATCAGCATGCCGGCGATGTGATAAAGCGGCGCGATGGACAGCAGCACGTCGCTGCCCGCAACGCCGTTGCAATCGGCCGCGGCGCGCGTCTTGAAGAGCGCATTGCCGTAGCTCAGCATCGCGCCCTTGGGCAAGCCGGTGGTGCCCGAGGTGTAGGTCATCAGGGCCACGTCGTCCATCGCGAGCGCAACGGGCGCGGGCCGCGCGCCACTCTTCATGACGGCGAGGAAGTCCTCGCAGCCCACGGGCACGTTGCGCGCCTCGGCTCGCGCCGCTGCGAGATCGGTGGGCAGGTCGAGCGTGGGCGCCTGCGGCAGCAGGTCGGCGTAGTGCACCACGAACACGTGTTCGAGCGCGCTGCGGGCCCGCACCTTCTCGACCACCGGCAGCAGCGAGGAGGCCGCGACGATCACGTGCGCGTTCAGGTCCTCGACCAGGTAGGCCAGCTCGTGCTCCTTGTTGAGCGGGCTGCTCGGGCACACGATGGCGCCGATCTTCTGGATGCCGTAGTGCGCGGCCAGGTACTGCGGGCAGTTGTTGAGGAAGAGCACCACGGGCTGGCCCTTCTTCACGCCGACGGCCTGCAACCGCGCCGCGAAGGCATCGCTGGCGGCATCGAGCTCGGCATAGCTCATCGCATGGCCGTACCAGACGCAGGCGGGATGGCCGCCGCGCTCGCGCGCATGCGTGCGCAGGTACTCGTGCAGGGGCTGCTCGGGGCGATCGGGAAGCGCGGTGATTGTCTCCATGGCGTCACTCTCACAGGGTTATCGATAGGGTTGGCCGCTTGCCATGGCCGCATGGTGCTTCAACAATCCTACCCATGGGTATAACCTCGGCGACACCGCACAAACCCTCTGCGCGCATCGACCTGCCACAGGGCACCGGTCGCCAGCGTGCCGCCACCGCGGGCACCGACGTGCAGCGCGAGCGCATCCTGCAGGCGGCCGCGCAGCTCTTCGCGGCGCAGGGCTACGCCAACACGACCATGGCGCAGATCGTTCGCGCCCTCGACGTCACCAAGCCCTTCGTCTACTACTACTTCCGCGACAAGCAGGAGATCTTCGAGACGCTCTCGTGGCAGCCCGCGGTCGACTGCTTCACCTCGCTGGACTTCGCCGAAGGCGATCAGCGGCCCGCGGTCGAGAAGGTCAAGGAAGGCATCGAGCGCCTGATCAGCGCCACGGTGGCCCACCACCCCTGCGCCTTCTTCCCCTACCGCGAGCCGCAGGTGTACCGGCCCGAGTACGTCGCCGCGCAGAAGAAGCTGGCCCACCATTTCTACGATCGGCTCTGTCCGCTCCTCGAGGAGGCGCGGCGCGACGGCGACCTGGACTTCCGCGAGACCAAGATCACCGCGCTGGCCGCGCTCAGCCTGCCCGGCTTCCTCTACAGCTGGTACCGGCCGGAGGGCCGGCTCCCGCCGGACGAAGTGGTGGCCGAGCTGACGCAGCTCGCATGGCGCGTGCTGGGCCTGCGCGAGCGCGGCGGCTGAGCCCCGGCGCTGCGCCCTTCCCTTTTCTTCCACCCTACTTCCGGAGACAAGCCATGAGGTTCTCTTTCGCCTTCGCGCCGCTGGCCGCCGCGGCGCTGCTCGCGGCCGGCACGGCCCAGGCCCAGGCCCAGGCCCAGGCCCAGCAGACCTACAAGATCGCCTACATCGATCCGCTCTCGGGCCCCTTCGCGAACGTGGGCGAGCTGATGCTCACGCACACGCAGTACGCGATCGAGGACATCAACGCCAAGGGCGGCGTGCTCGGCGGCACGAAGCTGCAGCTGCTGCAGTTCGACAGCAAGCTCTCGGCGCAGGAGAGCCAGAGCGCGCTGCAGGCCGCGATCGACCAGGGCGCGCAGGCGATCGTGACCGGCGGCTCGGGCTCCTCGGTGGTGACGGCGCTGGTGCAGTCGGTCAACCGCTGGAACCAGCGCAACCCGGGAAAGGAGCTGATCGTGCTCAACCACTCCTCGATCGACCCCGAGATGACCGGCAAGGGCTGCAGCTTCTGGCATTTCCAGACCGAAGCCAACACGGCGATGAAGATGAAGGCCCTGGCCAACTACATCAAGAAGACACCGGATATCAAGAAGGTCTACCTGCTCAACCAGGACTACGCGCACGGCAAGCAATGGGCCAGCTACGGCCGCCAGCTGGTGGGCCTGGCGCGGCCCGACGTCCAGTTCGTGGGCGAGGCGCTGCATCCCATCGGCCGCGTGAAGGACTTCTCGCCCTACCTCGCGAACGTGAAGCAGGCCGGCGCCGACACGGTGATCAGCGGCAACTGGGGCCAGGACATGACGCTGCTGCTCAAGGCCGCCGGCGATGCCGGCTACAACCTGCGCTACTTCAACCACAGCGCCGGCTCGGTGCCGGGCACGGTGCTTGCCGTGTCGCAGGCCAAGCTGGGCCAGTTGACCTGGGTGGCCGAATGGCATCCGGGCCAGGCCGACTCGCCCAAGGCCGACGCGCTGGCCAAGGCCTACAAGGCCAAGACCGGCAAGGACTTCCTGGCGCCGCGCATCGAGTTCACCCCGCGCCTGCTGGCCGCGGCGATCGACAAGGCCGGCAGCACCGACACCACCAAGGTGGCGCGCGCGCTGGAAGACATGAGCTTCGATTCGGTGGTCGGCCCGGTGCGCATGCGCGCGGAAGACCACCAGCTGCTGCTGCCGCAGGTGGTCAACACCATCGCTCCGGTGGACGACAAGGCGGTCAAGGTGGGCTGGGAAGGCACGAACTACGGCTTCCGCACCGACGCGGTCTATACGGGCAACGAGCTGGCGCAGGGGACGGAATGCAGGATGGTGCGGCCGGCATCCTGATGCTTCCGCGCTAAGGGATAGCCCTGCCTGCCGGGCGGGGCGGCATCAGGATACTGCGATGTCGCTCGCAAAGGGCTGACCGGAGGTTGAAGAACACCATGGCAGGCAAGAACCCCCTCTACCCGATCCCGCATCCCGCGCGGAAACCCTTCGTCGGCAACATCCTGTCGATCGGCTCCGAGTCGCCGGTGCTCGACATGTGGAAGATCGCCCAGGACCTGGGCGAGATCTACTGGCTCGACATGCCGGGCATGCCGGTGATCGTGGTCTCCTCGGCCGCGCTGGTCGACGAGCTGTGCGACGAGAAGCGCTTCGACAAGAGCACCAAGGGCACGCTGCGACGGCTGCGCGCGCTCTCGCACGGGCTGTTCACGTCCGATACCCACGAGTCGACCTGGTCGAAGCCGCACAACATCCTGCTGGCCAACTTCAGCCAGCGCGCGATGCAGGCCTACCACCCGATGATGCTGGACATCGCCGAGCAGCTGGTGACCAAGTGGGAGCGCCTGAACTTCGACGAGGAGGTGGACGTGGTGCGCGATATGACCGCGCTCACGCTCGACACCATCGGCCTGTGCGGCTTCGGCTACCGCTTCAACTCCTTCTACCGCGAGGGCTTCCATCCCTTCGTCGACGCGATGGTGCGCACGCTGGAGACGGTGCAGAACCGGCGCGGCATTCCGCTCGAGGAGCTGATGCTCAAGAAGGAGCTGGCACAGCAGCGCAAGGACATCCGCTTCATGCACAAGATGGTGGAGGACATCATCCAGGAACGGCGCCAGAGCGGGGCCGACATCGCGACCAAGCCTGACCTGCTGAGCTACATGATCGCCGGCGTGGACAAGAAGACCGGCGAGCGCCTGGACGACCGGCAGATTCGCGACGAGTGCATCGAGTTCCTGATCGCGGGCCACGAAACCACCAGCGGCCTGCTGTCCTTCGCGCTCTACTTCCTACTCAACAACCCCGAGGCGATGGCCAAGGCCCAGGCCGAGGTCGACCATGTGTTCGGTCCCGATCCCACGGCGAAGCCCACCTACGCGCAGGTCAATCGGCTGGTCTACGTGCTGCAGGTGCTGAAGGAATCGCTGCGCATGTTCCCGACCGCACCGGCGATCGCGATGGCCGCGAAGGAAGACACGACCATCGGCGGCCAGTACACCATCAAGAAGCGCAACATGGTGATCATGCATGCGCTCGCGCTGCACCGCGACAAGGCGGTGTGGGGCGAGGATGCGGACCGCTTCAACCCCGATCACTTCAGCCGCGAGGCCGAGCGCGAGCGGCCGGTCAACGCCTTCAAGCCCTTCGGCAACGGGCAGCGCGCCTGCATCGGGCGGCAGTTCGCGCTGCAGGAGGCGGTGCTCACGCTGGGCATGATCCTGCAGCGCTTCGACCTGGTCGACCACACGGGCTACAAGCTGAAGATCCGCGAGGCGCTCACGATCAAGCCGGAGGGATTCAAGATCCGGGCGGTGCCGCGCGATCCCGCCACGCGCTCGCGCACAGACGCGGCCGTCGCGCAACCGGTGCAAACCGCGGCCGAGCGGCCCGCTGCCCCCCGACCGCAAGTCGCGCGCCACGGCACCCCGCTGCTGGTGCTGCAGGGCTCCAACCTCGGCAGTGCCGAGGACCTGGCACGCCAGCTGACCGAAGTCGCCGAGATGCGCGGCTACTCCACCCAGCTCGCGTCCCTGGACGACTACGCCGAGCGGCTACCCGCCGAGGGCGCGGTGGCCATTGTCTGCGCCTCGTACAACGGCATGGCGCCCGACAACGCGGCCGAGTTCTATCGCTGGCTGGACCAGGCCGACGATTCGCTCAAGGGCGTGCGCTTCAGCGTCTTCGGCTGCGGCAACACCGACTGGGCCTCCACCTACCAGGCAGTGCCGCGGCGCATCGACGAGCGCCTGGCCGCGCTGGGAGCGACCTGCATCCACGTGCGCGGCGAAGGCGACGCGCGCGAGGACATGGACGGCGCTTTCCAGGACTGGAGCGATGCGCTGTGGCCACAGCTCGCGAAAACCTTCGAGCTGAAGGCTGTCGATTCGGCGCCCTTGCAGAGCGAACCGCTCTACACCTTGGAAGAGATGCCGCCGCCGCAGAAGAACGGGCTGGTCGACGCGCTGGGCGCGGTCGGCATGCGCATCCTTCAGAACCGCGAGCTGCAGATCGGTGGCGATCTTGTCAACAACGGCCGCTCCACCCGGCACGTGGAGCTGCAGCTTCCCGAAGGCGTCAGTTATCGCGCCGGCGACCACCTGAGCGTGGTGCCGCGCAACGGCGCGGCACAGGTGGAACGCGCCATGGCGCGCTTCGGCTTCGACCGCAGGGCCCATGTGCGGCTGCAGGCCACGCCGGGACGCAAGGCCGCCCTGCCGGTGGACGAAGTGATCGCGGTCGACCGCCTGCTCGGCGACTACGTCGAGCTGCAGGACGTGGCCACGCGCAAGCAGATCGGGCAGCTCGCAAGCCATGCGCAATGCCCCTTCACCCGGCCCAAGCTGGAGGCCTTGTCGGGTGCCGACGAGGCCTCGGCCGCGCTCTACAAGAGCGAGGTGCTGCACAAGCGCAAGTCGGTGCTCGACTTGCTGGAGGAGTTCCCGGCCTGCCAGCCGCCCTTCGCGGTGTTCCTGGAAATGCTGTCGCCGCTGTCGCTGCGTTACTACTCCATCTCCTCCTCGCCGGCGGTCGATGGCGGGCGCTGCAGCGTCACCGTGGGCGTGGTGGCCGGGCCGGCGCGCTCCGGGCTCGGCAGCTTCGAGGGCGTGTGCTCCAACTACCTGGCACGCGCCGAGGCCGGCGAGCTGGTGCATGGCGTGGTCCGCGAGACCACGGCCGAGGGCTTCCGCCTGCCCGAGGACCCGCAGCGGCCGCTCATCATGGTCGGCCCGGGCACCGGCCTCGCACCCTTTCGCGGCTTCCTGCAGGAGCGCGAGGCGCAGATCGCCAAGGGCACGGCGCCGGGCGAGGCCCTGCTCTTCTTCGGCTGCCGCCATCCCGAGCAGGACTTCATCTACGCCGACGAGCTGAACGGCTGGGCCGAGCGCGGCGTGGTGCGGCTTCACACCGCCTTCTCGCGTGCCGGCGAGCGCAAGGTCTATGTGCAGGACCGCATCCGCGAGCAGGCGGCCGAGGTCTGGCGGCTGCTGGACCAGGGCGCGATCGTCTACGTGTGCGGCGACGGCTCGCGCATGGAGCCCGACGTGCGGCGCGCGCTGTCGGACATCGCGCGCGAGCATGGGCAGGACGGCGAGGCCTGGCTGGAGCGCATGATCGCCGACAAGCGCTACGTGCTGGACGTGTGGGCCGGCAATTGAGGCCCGCGCAGGTCAGGCGCGCTTGCGCGCCGTGACCTCGATCTCGATCTTCATCCGCGGGTCCGCCAGCCCGGCCGAGATCATCATCGCGGCCGGCCTGGATTCGCCGAAGTACTTGCGCAGCACGGGCCAGCAGGCGGGGAAGTCGTCCGCCCTGGGCAGCACGTAGGTGACGCGCACCACATCGGCGAAGGAGGCGCCGGCCTCGGCCAGGGCCGCGCCGATGTTCAGCAGGCATTGCTCGGCCTGCTCCACGACGCCGTCGCGGATGGTCATGGTCGCGTAGTCGAAGCCGGTGGTGCCGGAGACGAACACCCACTCGCCGTCCACCACGGCGCGGGAATAGCCGATCTCCTGCTCGAACGTCGAGCCGGAGCTGATGAGTCTGCGTGTCATGGGCTTGCCTGCGAAGTCGAGGGGTTGCGATTCTCGCGCGGCCGCGCGTGCTGCCGAAGCAGGGGCCGGCCTGTCGGCATCTTGCAGCACATAGCGGATCTCCTGGACCTGTGCGCCGCCCATCGCGAATGTCCGGGCGGAGGCCCTCTCCGGCTCGAAACCAGCCGCAGAATAGAAACGAATGGCACGCTGGTTGCCGGTGAGCACCCACAGGCTGATCCTCGCCGCGCCTCGCGCAGCCATCGCCGCTCTCGACGTCAACCATAGCTGCCGCCCCGCGCCCGTGGACCAATGGCTCGGCGCGAGATAGATCGCCCAGAGCTCATGGTCGGAGGACGCCGCGCCGCTATCTCGACAGATGCCGAAGGCCGAAAAGCCGACGATCCGATCGTCCACGTCGGCCACGAGCAGGGACGGCTCTCCCTTCGCGAGCGACTCGGCCCACATCGCCTGCCGTTTCTCGACGGACAGGGCATCCAGGAATGCGTGCGGCAGCAGATCGCGGTAGGCGCACTGCCACGACTGCACATGGACTTCGGCGATGGCGCGTGCGTCGGCGAGTAGCGCGGGGCGGATCACGCTCGTGCTCTCTCTCAAGCGGCGCGGGCAGCCCGCGCGAGACGTGATCGCGCCGCGTGCAGGAGCACGCGGGAATAGAGCTTGTGAAACCCGAGCAAGGCCTTGAAGAGAAAGCCCATCCTGGCCTCGCCGGACGCCTTGTCCACGACGGGCACCACGGCCGAGCCGAAGTACAGGCGCGTGGAGGACGGGCCGCTGCCGCCGGGCGCCTGCGCCACCATCAGCCACGAGCGCGTGCGACCGGCAAGGTCGCACATCAGCAGTTGATCGTCCGTCCGCGCCTCCACCTTCCAGGCGGAAAAGGTGTCTCGTTCGCCGGCAGCGAGCTGCCTCACCTGCGCGTCCGTCGATGGCCTGGATGCCAGCCGGGCGAGCAGGAATCTCTCGAGCTTGAACACGGCGCCCGTATAGAAGGCCTCGACGTAGGCCGCGTGTGACACGACGCCGGCAATGTCGGTCGTGTAGCAGTCCGCATAAGCGCCGCCGTGCGCATACCTTGCGAGCAGCGCCTGATTCGGCAGTTCGCAGGGTTGGATGGAGGACACGGCGTTTGGGCTACTCCGGCCTGTGGCACACGGCCTCGACGTTGTGTCCGTCAGGCCCGATGACGAAGGCGCCGTAATAGTTGGCGTGGTAATGCTCGCGCAGCCCCGGTGCGCCGTTGTCCTTGCCGCCGGCGGCCAAGGCCGCCTCGTAGAACTGACGCACCTGCTCGCGGTTCTCGGCCGCAAAGGCGAGATGGATGGGGCCGGGACTGGGGCCGAAGGAACCGATCCAGAACTGCGGCCTGCCGGGTCGCCCGAGCATCACCCAGCCTTCGTCTTCCATTGCAGCGCCGATGCCGAGCGGCGCCAGCGCCTGGAGATAGAAGGCCTTGCTGGCCTGCAGATCACTCACGTTGAAGCCGATGTGGTCGAAGATCATGGGCACCTCCATCCAAAGCAGCTTGCCACAAGACTCTCGCCTATTCCGGCCGCCCCGGATCCGGATACACCAGCGGCCCCCACAGCTTGCGATCGAAAGGCTTCCACTGCCCCTCCGGCTGAGCCAGCCGATCCGCCAGCGCATAGAGGACCGCGGGATGGGCGCCCAGGCCCAGGTGGCTGGCGATCACCTCGATGTTCTCCGACTGCGGCCCGGGCTCTTCCACGCTGCAGCGCCACGCGACCACGCCGTCGCTGCGGCTGAAGATGGACGTGGTGGGCACCGGCGGCGTGGGGCGCACATGCTTCATGCGCCGCGGGTCTTCCGAGCTCTGGCCGCTCACGCCCTCGTAGATCCGCCATGCGTTCGTGGCACGCGAGCTGCCTGTGAAGGGGCTGCCCAGCGTGACCACGCTGCGCACCCATTGCGGATGGCGCGCGGCGAGCAAGCGGGCATAGACGCCCCCCAGGCTCCAGCCGATCAGGCTGACCTTGCGGCCGCTCTCGGCATGCAGGGCTTCGAGCTTGGCGATCATGCCGTCCTCGATGCCCTCGCGCGGACCGAAGTTGCGCCCCAGGCCCCAGCCATGGGCGTCGTAGCCGCGGCCTTCCAGGTAGCGCCGCAGCAGCTTGGTCGACATGTCGCTGGCCACCAGGCCGGGCAGCACCAGCACGGGATGGCCGTCGCCGCGCGGCGTGAGCTGCAGCAAGGGCCACAGGGCCAGGGCGGCGCCGGCCTCCCAGAGGGCGCGCCCTTCGGCCAGCAGCAGCAGGCGCGAGGGCGGATCGACGGGGTCTTGGGTGGCTGCCATCATGAATATCTCCTTTGTCGTCGTTATGGGTGACCATGCATCTGCGGCAGTTCCGGGTTCGCCGGACGGCGCGTTCGCTTATCCGAGGTATTTGCCACGCAAGTAATCAAGGTAAGCCCTCGATTCCCTGGAAACATAGGGGGAAACCAGCGTCAGCGTGTAGAAGGCCGCCAGCCCCGGATCGGCCTGCTGCAGCGCATCGCGCCCCGGAACCAGCCGCTCGAAGGAGAGCCAGCAGGTGGTGGTGAAGACCATCTGCAGCGCGAGCATTTGCGCCTCTTCGGCTGTCGCCTGGATGACACCGGCGGCCCGCAGCGCCTCGCACAGCGATTGCGCGGCCAGCAGGTTCTGCGCCGTGAGGGCCTGCGCCCGCTGGCCCAGCGCCGGGTATTCGCCCGCCAGGAAGGCCATGTCGCGGTAGACGAAGCGGTAGGCGTCGATGGCCTCGAAGCGCAGGTGCAGCGCGAGCCACAGGTCGTCGATGGCGCGAACGGTGTCGGAGGAAGCGTTGAGCAGTTCCAGCTGCTCCTCGAAGCGCCGGAACAGGCGATCGACGATCAGCTGCTTGGCCTTGAAGTGGTAGTGCAGGTTGCCGGGGCTCATCTCGAGCTCGGCCGCGATGCGGTGCGTGGACACGGCCGCGAGCCCCTGCGCGTTAAACAGCGCCAGGCTGGTCTGCAGGATGCGCTCGCGCGTGTTGATGCTGGCCACGGGCTCTGGGCTCGACCGGTGGCGCTCAGCGCTTGCGCTGTCCCGATTCGATGCGCGCCAGGTGTTCGAGCAGCAGCTTCATCTGGTCGCGCAACTCCTGGATCTCCTGCGCCGTCGGCATGCCCAGCCGCTGCATCGCGGTGGCGACGCGCTGGTCGAAGACGTCTTCGAACTTGCGGATGCCGAAGCTCTCGAGCCCGAAGCCGCGCGGCGGCGCATCGCCTTTGGGCTGGCTCATGCCGAGCAGGCTCTCGATGACATTGGTCTGGCGCTTGACCACGTCGTCGCGCACGTTGCCCAAGGCCTTCAGGCCGGCGCGCAGCAAACCCTGCGCGCCGGCCTTTGAATCGGGGGCCACGGCCTTCTTCGCGGGGGCCGCCTTCTTGCGCGGCACAGCCTTCCTGGCCGGCGCCGTCTTCTTGGCCGGGGCCTTCTTGCCGGCCGCAGCCGCCTTCTTCTTCACGCTGACAGTTTCATCGCGGCGAGTCGCCATGCGTTGCTCCAGGACAGGTCAATTCGAAAGGCGGCCGGCCCGCCGTGGGGCTCAGGCGGCCTTGCGCGCAGTGCGGACCGGGCGGCGCACGGCCGTGCGGGCCTTGGCCTTCACGGTCTTGACCGGCGTCGCTTCTTCCGTGCTGCCCGCCACGCGGCTTTCGATCTGCTTGGCGCCGGCGGCAATGCGGTCGGCGATCTGCACCGAGACCGTAGCGATCGGCTGGTTCAGGGTGCCCAGGGCCTGCAGGACCGAGCTGCCCAGCGGCGACTCGATGCGGGCCGCGGCGTTGGCGACCGTCTCGATGCCGCTGGTGGTGGTGCCGGCGATGCGGTCCATCACGGCGACGACGCGGCCGGTGTCGATGTCGAGGCGGTTGGCCAGGAAGCCGTTGACCTTCTCCTGCGCGCCGATCAGGCGGGCCTTGAGCGTCTCGCTCACCAGCGGCAGCTGACGGGCGTTGAGGAACTCGCTGGTGCGCGAAGCGGCGCCGTTCAGCAGGCGATGGGCGCCGGCGCGGTAGGCGCCGACCAGGGTCTTGCCGGCATCGTTGTACTGGCCGACCACGTGGAGGGCGGCGCTGGAGATGTTTTGCGTGGACATGATGATTTCCTTGAAGTGGGATGGGACACATGACGCCGGGAACCGATCCCGCCATCACTCGCGTCATGGTTCCGACGCGATGGCCTCATCTTCTTCGCAAAGCCCTAGGCCTGAAAAACTAGAACCGTCGGATAGTTAGGCCAACTGCCCCAATTTCTTCAAAGCCCCGCGATGCTACGACGAGCGGGACGTCGCTCTACCCCTCCGAGCCCCGGGCTTACCCGCTATCCGGGCCTTCGCGCATTGCGGATCATTTTCCCTCGCTCCAATCGCGCACCACGCGCCCACGACAACACGGGAACCCATCCGAATGAAACACCTGAGCGGCCTGGACGCGACCTTCCTGCACACCGAGACCCCCGAGACGCCGATGCACGTCGGCGGCCTGCACCTGCTGGAGCTGCCTGCGGACTACAAGGGCGACTACTACGAGGACGTGCAGGCGCATATAGCGAGCCGCATGCACCTGTCGGAGATCTTCACGCGCAAGCTCGCGCTGATGCCCTTCGAGCTGTCGAACCCCGTCTGGGTGGAGGACGAGGACGTGGACCTCGACTACCACGTGCGCCGCGTCACGCTGCCGCGGCCCGGCACGCTGCGCCAGCTCGAGCAGTACGTGGGCCGCCTGCATTCGACGCTGATGGACCGCAGCCGCCCGCTGTGGGAGTTCTACGTGATCGACGGGCTGCAGGGCGGCAAGGTCGCGATGTATTCGAAAGTTCACCATGCGGGCATCGACGGCCAGGCCGGAAGCGCTTTCGCGCAGGCCATCATGGACCTGGAGCCGCATCCCGAGCCGGTCAAGGCGCCGCGCCAGAAGGCGCGCCGCAACAACCGCTACCAGCTGGGCGTGGCCGAGCTGGCCGGCGCGGCGCTGAGCAACACGCTACAGCAGTACATGAAGCTGGTGAAGACCTTCCCCGACATGGCGCGCGCAGTGCAGAGCCTGATCGTGCCGCAGCCCCGCAGCGAGGGCACGAGCCTCTGGCAGCAGCCGAAGAACCTCAATCTGCTGGGCCCGCGCACGCCGCTCAACGTGGCCATCACCAACCAGCGCGCCTACGCGGTGCGCTCGATCCCGCTGGCCGAGGTCAAGCAGGCCGGCAAGAAGCTGGGCGCCAGCCTCAACGACGTGGTGATGGGCATCTGCGCCGGCGCGCTGCGCCGCTACCTGGCGGACCACGGCAAGCTGCCGAAGAAGCCGATGACCGCGGCCATCCCGGTGACGCTGCGCGCGCCGGGCGACACCTCGTCGAACAACCAGGTATCGATGACGGTGATGACGCTGGCGACCGACGTGGCCGACCCGATCGAGCGCATCGCGCGCATCCGCGAGTCCTCCACCGCGGCCAAGAACCTGATGGGCAAC
This sequence comes from Variovorax sp. WS11, assembly GCF_010499245.1. Lineage (GTDB taxonomy): Bacteria > Pseudomonadota > Gammaproteobacteria > Burkholderiales > Burkholderiaceae_C > Variovorax. The sequence goes on along the minus strand of NZ_JAAGOW010000001.1, from coordinate 3,160,258 downwards.
ATCAAGGCCGCGATCCCCACCGACTTCCCCTCCTTCGGCGCACCCTGGCTGATGTCGGGCCTGGCCTCGATGTACGGCCGCTCGCGGCTGGCGGACCGGCTGCCGCCGGTGGCCAATGTGGTGATCTCCAACGTGCCGGGCGCGCAGGCCGCGCTCTACTTCGCGGGCGCGAAGCTCTTGACCTACTACCCGGTGTCGATCCCGGCCCATGGCATGGCGCTCAACATGACGGTGCAGAGCTACAACGGCAGCCTGGACTTCGGCCTGATCGCCTGCCGCCGCGCGGTGCCCGACGTGGACGTGATCGCGGACTACCTGCTCGTCGAGCACCGCGAGATCCTGGCGCGCGTCAAGGCGCTCGAACCTGCGCAAGCCGCGGACGCGGCCAAGCCTGCGCCACAGTCACAGCCGGTCGAAGTGGTGGCAGTTGCAAAGCCCAAGGCGCGCAAGACGCCGGCGCGAAAGGCCGCGCCCGCCAAGGCCGCCGCTCCGCGCAAGACTCCGGCCCGCCGCGGCGCGGCCGCTGCCGCTACGCGTTGACGCGCAGGCCGGCCGGCCCGGCCTCCATGCGGCCGATCACGCAGGCGGCCTCGAAGCCCTGTTCGTGGAAGAGCGCCAGCACCTGCGGCACGCGGTCCGGCGCACAGCTCACGAGCAGGCCGCCCGAGGTCTGCGGATCGCTCAGCAGGTCCTGCGCCACGGGCGGCAGCGCGGCATCGAGCCGCACCTCGGCGCCGTAGCCGGCCCAGTTGCGGCCCGAGGCACCGGTCACGAAGCCCTCGGCCGCCATCTGGGCGACACGGGGCAGGAGCGGCACCTGCGGCCAGTCGATCACCGCCTGCAGCCCGGCGCCGCGCGCCATCTCCAGCGTGTGGCCAGCCAGACCGAAGCCCGTCACATCGGTCAGCGCATGCACGCCCTCGAGCGCAGCCAGCGCGATGCCGGGCTTGTTGAGCCGCGTGGTGTTGGCAATCAACTGTGCATAGCCCTCGGCGTCGAGCTTTTCCTTCTTGAGCGCCGCCGAGAGCACGCCCACGCCCAGCGGCTTGCCGAGCACCAGCACGTCGCCGGCCTTCGCATCGGCGTTGCGCCTGACCCGCTTGGGATGCACCAGCCCCATCACGACCAGCCCGTAGATCGGCTCGACCGAGTCGATGGTGTGGCCGCCCGCGATCGGGATGCCGGCCTCGCGGCACACGGCCTGGCCGCCGCGCACCACCTCGCCGATCACCTCCAGCGGCAGCTGGTTGACCGGCATCGCCACCAGCGCCAGCGCCATGATCGGCGTGCCGCCCATGGCGTAGACATCGCTGATGGCGTTGGTCGCGGCGATGCGGCCGAAGTCGAACGGGTCGTCGACGATCGGCATGAAGAAGTCGGTGGTGGCGATCAGCGCCTGCTCGTCGTTGAGCTGGTAGACCGCCGCGTCGTCGGCAGTCTCGATGCCGACGAGCAACTCGGGCGGGATGATGCCGCTGCCGCTGTTTCGCAGGATCTCCGACAGCACGCCCGGCGCGATCTTGCAGCCGCAGCCGCCGCCGTGGGAGAAGCTGGTGAGACGGAGGGCGGAGGCAGTGCTTCGATCGTTCATGGTGTCTCGCTTTCGGGGTCTGGCCGATTATGGTGGTGCGAGCAGGTCGCGCAGCAGGCGCCGCACGCATTCACGTTCGGACTCACGGGTGAACAAGGGCTCGCGCAGGGCGCACTGCGCCGCCAGCCTTTTGGCGAAGGCCGGCTCGGCCGCAAAGCGTTCCATCAGGGCCGCCAGTGCCGCGTCGTCGCCGGCCGGAAAGCAGCCTTCGTAGTCCGCGCCCAGCAGCCCCAGGTTGCCGCCGATGCGGCTGGCCAGCACCGGCACGCCCGAGCGCACCGCCTCGATCACCACCTGCGCGCCGCCCTCGATCCGGCTCATGTGCACCAGCGCGCGGCCGCGTGCGATCCAGCGCCGCGTGGCGTCGGGCGGGAGCCCGCCGAACCAGCGATAGTGCGGGCATTCGGCCATGGTGCGGCGCGCCGCCTCGCCGAGCTCGGGCACCAGCGCGTCCCCGATGTGGACGATGCGGACCCGCGTTGCCGCGGGCAAGCGGCGCACGGCGTTCATGAGAGTGAGCGGGTCCTTCTCTTCGCGCAGATGCCCGACCGCAACCAGGTTGAAGCTGTGGACCGCCGCGCCTTTGCGCAGCCGGCCGGCTGACTGCAGGATCACGCGGGTCTTCGCGCGCTCGGCCGGCCCGAGGCGATCGAGCGCATCGGGCTGCAGCACCACCAGTTGGCTGGCACACTGCAGCGAATGCCGAGCAGCCTCGTTCTCTTCGATGTCGCGGTACACGTCGGTGCCGGTCAGGACCAGCGCGACCGGGCAGGCCGGGCGCGCCGCATGCAGGCGCGCTATCGCCTCGGCGGAGCGGCGGGCATGCAGGGCGATCATCGCGTCGCAGGCCATGCCGTTCCAGGCGCGCGCGATCTCGACCTCGGCCACGCCCGAGAGAAACCGGCCCCAGCGCGAAGCGGTGCGCCAGTTGCCGTTGTTCGCATCCGCCAGCGCGGGCGAGACGATCAGAATCCGAGGCTTCTTGTTCATCGGCGCATTCTGTCAGGGCGATATCGCCATGGCTGACGCACGCACCCTCGCCGGCGAAGCGCTCGCGGCTGCGCTGCGCGAATGCCGCGCGCGCACGCGCGCCTGGACCTTCGACCTGAGCGATGCGCAATGGCAGGTGCCGCGCCAGGCCGGTGTGAACCTGGTCGCCTGGGAGCTGTCGCACCTCGCCTGGTTCGGCGAGTTCTGGGTGCTGCGCGGCCCGCACGCGGTCGATGCGCAAGGCCATGTGCAGGCCAGCCGGCCGGCGCGCATCGCCGGGCCCGACGCCCTGTTCGACTCGGCCCGGCTGGCCCACATCGCCCGTTGGTCCGTGGCCCTGCCCACGCGGGACGAGATCGACGCGCGCCTCGATGCGCAGCTCGAGGCCTGCCTGGCCGCGCTCGCGCAATGCGAGGACAGCGACGAAGCCCTGTACTTTCATCGCCTGGCGCTGTTCCACGAAGACATGCACGACGAGGCCTTTGCCTGGCTGCGCGCGACGCTGGGCTACCCCGCGCCTGTCGGCCTGGCAGAACCGCCGCGCCTGGCCGAAGCGCCCGCCATCGAGCTGCCTGCCGCACAGGCTTGCATCGGTTGGCCCGCGACGCGCGACGGCTTCGCCTTCGACAACGAGCTCGGCGAGCATCCCGTCGCCCTGGCCGCCTTCGAGATCGACGCCACGCCGGTCACGGCCGGCCGCTACCTGCGCTTCGTGGAAGCCGGCGGCTACGCCAATCCGGCCTTCTGGCCCGCCGAGGCGGGGCGCTGGCGCGCGACGCAGCCCCGCAGCCACCCCGCGCGCTGGAGGCGCGTCTCCCGCGTCTTGCAGCAATGGGAGACCCGCTGGTTCGACCGCTGGCTGCCGCTCGACCCCGAGCAGTCCGTGATCCACGTCAGCGCCTGGGAGGCCGAGGCCTACGCGCGCTGGGCCGGCCGCCGCCTGCCCACGGCCGCCGAATGGGAGCACGCGGCCGCCACCCAGCCCGCCTTCGCCTGGGGCCGCAGCGTGTGGGAATGGACCGCCAGCACCTTCACGCCCTACCCCGGCTTTGCCCCCGGCCCTTACCGCGACTACTCGGCCCCCTGGTTCGGCGACCACCGGGAGCTGCGCGGCGGCGCCTTCGCCACCCACGCGCGGCTGCACGATCCGCACTACCGCAACTTCTTCCAGCCCGGCCGCAACGATGTCTTCGCCGGCTTCCGCACCGCGGCTACTTAAACTGCAGCCCTCTTCCCTTCGCCATGCCCATCATGAAACGACAACAGTTCCTCCAGACCACCCTCTTCTGCCTGCTGGGCCTGGCCGCCGGACTGCCGGTGCATGCGCAGAGCATCACGACGCTGCGCGTGTCGGCCATCCCCGACGAGGCGCCGACCGAGCTGCAGCGCAAGTTCAAGCCGCTGGGCGAGTACCTGAAGAAAGAGACCGGCCTCGACGTGCAGTTCACGCCCGTCACCGACTACGCCGCCGTGGTCGAAGGCCTGGCCACGAACAAGATCGACATGGCCTGGCTCGGCGGCTTCACCTTCGTGCAGGCCAAGCTGCGCACCGGCGGCGCGGCCGTGCCGATCGTGCAGCGCGCGGAGGACGAGAAGTTCACCAGCAAGTTCATCGTGCCGGCCGACAGCAAGGCGAAGACGCTGACCGACCTGCGCGGCGCCACCTTCGCCTTCGGCGCGCCGTCCTCGACCTCGGGCCACCTGATGCCGCGCCATTTCCTGGCGCAGGCCGGCATCAACCCCGAGAAGGACTTCAAGACCGTCGCCTTCTCGGGCGCACACGATGCGACGGTGGCCTTCGTGGCCTCGGGCCGGGCCGAGGCCGGCGTGCTGAACGCCTCGGTGATGGACAAGCTCGCCGAGTCGGCCAATCCGAACGCCGCCAAGGTGCGCGTGCTCGCGACCACCGCGCCCTATTACGACTACAACTGGACCGTGCGCCCCGGGCTCGACGCCGCGACCACGAAGAAGCTGGCCGACGCCTTCCTCAAGCTCGACGCGGCCAATCCGGCGCACAAGGAGATCCTCGATCTGCAGCGCGCCTCGAAGTTCATCCCGACCCAGGCCTCGAACTACGACGGCATCGAGGCGGCGGCGAAGTCGGCCGGGCTCATCAAGTAGGCGGGCCGCGCCGTTGACCGCCGAAGCCGCGCTGGCGCTGGAGGATGTCGGCCTGGTCCATGCCAACGGCCAGCGCGCGCTGCAGGGGGTGACGCTGCGGGTCGCGCCGGGTGCGCGCGTGGCCGTCATCGGCCCCTCGGGCGCGGGCAAGACCAGCCTGCTGCGCATCGCGGCCACCGCGCTGCGCGCCAGCGAAGGCCGCGTCGAGCTGCTGGGCGCGCGGCCCTGGCAGCTGCGCGCGCGGCCGCTGAAGGCGCTGCGCGCGCGCATCGGGCTGATCCACCAGGCGCCGCCGATTCCGCCGCGGCTGCGCGTCATCACCGCGGTGCTGGCGGGCCGGCTGGGTGCCTGGTCAGGCGGGCGCGCCCTGGCCTCGCTGCTGGTGCCGGCCGACATCGCCGGCGCGCAGGCCGTTCTGGCCCGGCTGGACCTGGCCGACCGGCTGTTCGACCGCTGCGACCGGCTCTCCGGCGGCCAACTGCAGCGCGTGGGCATGGCGCGCGTGCTCTACCAGGCGCCCGAGCTGCTGCTGGCCGACGAGCCGGTGTCGGCGCTGGACCCGGCGCTGGCCGACCTGGCGGTGGGCGAGCTGATCGCGCAGAGCCAGGCCACGGGTGCCACGCTGCTCGCATCGCTGCACGCGGTGGATCTGGCGCTGAAGTGGTTCGACCGCATCGTCGGCCTGCGCGCGGGCGTGGTGGTCTTCGACGCGCCGGCCGCCGAGGTCAGCCCCGGCATGCTGCACGAGCTCTACGCCACCGAGGGCAGCCTGCTGCCGACCCAGGCCCACGGCTTCGACCTCGAGGGCGCCCGCGCGCGCCCCTTGCCCACCGCCTGCCGATGAGCGCCGCCCGGCCGCCCGAAGGCGCGAAGGCCGCTTTGCGCGACCCGCTCGCCCGCCGGCGCCTGGGCGCTCTGCTGCTCGCGCTGGTGGTGCTGTGGCCGATGCTGGTCATCGCCGAGTTCAAGCCCCAGGCGCTGCTGACGCCCGGCAGCCTGCGCGTGATGGGCGGCTTCCTGGCCGGCTTCCTGCCGCCGGCGCTGTCGGCCGATTTCCTGGGTCTGCTGGCGCACGCCACCTTGCAGACCCTCGCGATGGCAACCGCGGGCACGGCGCTCGCCTTCGTGCTCGCGGTGCCGCTGGCCTTTGCGGCGGCACGGTCGCTGTCGATCTCGCGCATCGGCCCGGGCCCCGGGCGATGGCGCGGGCAAGCGATGCGCACGGCCGTGCGCGGCGTGCTCACCGTGCTGCGCGCCATTCCCGAGCTGGTGTGGGCGCTGCTGCTGGTGCGAGCCTTCGGCCTGGGACCGGGGGCCGGCGTGCTGGCGCTGGCGATCACCTACGGCGGCATGCTCGGCAAGGTCTACTCGGAGATCCTCGAGTCGGGCGACACGCGTCCCGCCCGGGCGCTGCTCGAAGCCGGCAGCGGGCGGGTCGCCGCGCTGTGCTACGGCCTCCTGCCGGGCGCGGCGCAGGAGCTGGCCTCCTATACCGTCTACCGCTGGGAGTGCGCAGTGCGCGCCTCGGTGGTGATGGGCTTCGTCGGCGCCGGCGGGCTGGGCCAGCTGATGGACCAGTCGATGAAGATGCTCAACGGCGGCGAGGCGTGCAGCATCCTGATCGTGTTCCTGCTGCTGGTTCTCATGGCAGACGCCTTGAGCGCCCTGTTGCGAAAGTGGCTGGCATGAACCCGACCCGCCCCACCGCCACCGAACGCGCGCGCGCCGCCGGGCCCTGCCTCGGGTGCCTGCTCGCCGGCGCCGCGATCCTGCTCGCGGTGATCGCCAGCTTCCTCTACCTCGGCATCGACTTTCGCGCCCTGGCGGCGCGCGAGTCGCTGGCCTCGATGGGAAAGTTCGTGGCCGAGTTCTTTCCGCCCGACCTGTCGCGCGACTTCCTGGCCAAGACCGCCTGGGGCGCACTGCAGACGCTCGCGGTCTCGGCGCTGGGCACGCTGCTCGCGATGCTGGGCGGCGCCGCGCTGGCGCTGCCGGCTTCGGGCCGCTTCGGCCCGGCGCTGCGGCATGCCTCGCGCCTGGCGCTGAATCTGCTGCGCAGCGTGCCCGAGCTGGTGTGGGCCGCGCTGATGGTGCTGGCGGCCGGGCTCGGCCCCTTCGCCGGAGTGCTGGCCCTGGCGCTGCACACCAGCGGCGTGTTCGGCCGGCTGTTCGGCGAGACGCTGGAGAACGTGCCACCCACGCCCGAGCGCGCGCTGCGCGACGCCGGCAGCGGCGCGGTCGCGGCCTTCGCCTACGGCAGCCTGCCGCTGGCATGGCCCCAATGGCTGGCCTATGCGCTGTACCGTTGGGAAATGAATATCCGCATGGCCGCCGTGCTCGGCTTCGTCGGCGCCGGCGGGCTGGGACAGATGCTGTACTTTCATCTTTCGCTGTTCCAGCAGGCGCAGTCGGCGACCGTCATCGGCGCCATGTTCGTGCTGGTCTTCATCGTGGACACTGCGAGCGGCCGGCTTCGGCGCGGCCTCGTCCCCGCCCACGCATGACCCTTCCGGAGATTCACCCATGAGCACCTTCACCACGGTCGAGCTGATCGGCGCCCCCACCGACATCGGCGCCAGCGTGCGCGGCGCCGGCATGGGGCCGGACGCACTGCGGGTGGCGGACATCGCTGGCACCCTCTCGCGCCTGGGCTTCGAGATCGTGGACCGCGGCAACCTCGCGGGCCCGGCCACGCCCTGGGCCGAGCCGGCCAACGGGCTGCGCCACCTGGACGAAGTGGTCACCTGGAACCGCTCGGTCTACGCGGCCGTCGACCAGGCGATGGGCGCCGGCCACCTGCCGCTGCTGATGGGGGGCGACCACTGCCTCGCGATCGGCTCGATCAGCGCCATCGCCTGGCATGCACGCCGGCGCGGCAAGAAGCTGCGCGTGCTGTGGCTGGATGCGCATTCGGACGTCAACACCGAGCGCACCAGCCCCAGCGGCAACATCCACGGCATGCCGGTCGCCTGCCTCCTGGGCCACGGGCCGGAGGCGCTGAGCGGGTGGAGCGGCGAAGCCGCGGCGCTGGAGCACGATGCGATCCGCTTCCTCGGCATCCGCAGCGTCGACGCGGAGGAGAAGGCGGCGATCCGCGCGCTGGGCCTGAACGTCTTCGACATGCGCCACATCGACGAGCACGGCATGCGCACGACCATGACCGAGGCGCTGCAGGACATCGGCGAGGACACCCACTTGCACGTGAGCTTCGACCTCGACTGCCTGGACCCCGACTACGCGCCGGGCGTGGGCACCGGTGTGCGCGGCGGGCCGACCTGGCGCGAGATGCAGTTGTGCATGGAGATGATCGCCGACACCGGCCGCCTGGCCTCGCTCGACGTCGTCGAGCTCAACCCCGCGCTGGATGTGCGCAACCGCACGGCGGAAGTGGCGGTAGAGCTGATCGAGAGCCTGTTCGGCAAGTCGACGCTGGTGCGCTGAGGCGTGTCAGGCCAGGCGCGCGAACACGCTGGGGAACACGCGCACCGAGATGCCGAGGGTGCGCCGCACGGCGACGTCTTCCAGCCGCGCCCATTCAGTGGACGAGACCAGGGGCTGGCCGGTTTCGGGCAGCGTGCCGGCATTGCTTTCTTCCAGGCTCCGGGCCCAGTCGTCGAAAGCGCGCTTCAGGTGGTAGGGGATCAAGGGGATCTCCGTCGAGGAACAAGATGAGTGAAGCGTATCGGCCGCCCTCTCGAAACGGGAGTGAATAAGTCACCGAAGAAAACTAAACACTGAGCGCAAAAACGCGATCTCGCATGCGCTTAGAACCTTTGATTTCTTTTTACTGGTTGATGAGGTTGAGGATGTTGCCGTCGGGGTCCTTGAACCACGCGACCTTCATCTCGCCCGCGACATGGATGTCGCCTTCGAGCCGCGTGTCGGGCATGTCGTAGTGCTCGAATCGCACGCCCTTGGCCTTGAGTTCGCTGACCAGGGCCTCGATCTCGTCGCCGACGGCCCAGGTGACGGCGGTCGCCTGGTTGGTGCCCGCGTACTTCGAGCAGTAGACGTTGAGCGTCGAAACGCCGCTCTGGAAGACGACCATGTCGTCGCCCTCGGTCTCGATCGGCGTCAGTCCCAGCGTTTCCTCGTAAAACTTTCTTGCCCGGTCGAGGTCCTTGACCGCGAGGTTCGCGACGGCTTCCTTGTTTCCCAGCATGGCTTGCTCCTTATCGAGGGTGGTGACGTCAGTACACAACCAGTTGGCACCGTCCCACAGCGCAACCGTGAAGTCAATCGGCGGGGATGACGAGGTGCAAGCGCCGCAAAAGGCGGCGAAGCGTGAACTTTTCAGCGCCTCGAATGAGACACATAGTCTTACATTCTTAAGTACTCATTTCGAGTTCAGAGCGAGGAGCAAGACATGGATGTAAGGAAGATCGGCCTGGTGGTGGAACAACCGTTCGATGGGTCTTATTACTGGGTGATCCACGAGGACGTGCGCCACGACGGCCACTTCGAGGCGCTGCATCGCGCCGATCGCCCTTTCGCCACCTATGCCGCCGCACTGGCGCAGGGCTACGGGGTGATGCAACGCCTCTGCGGCCTGACCGGCCTGCCCGCCTACGCGGCGCGCGCGGTCCCGCTCTGCTGAACCCGAATCAGCCCCGCGAAGGCGACAGTGGCACCTCGCGCAGAGGTGCATCGTTGCTCGGCGCCGGCAGTGCGGGCGGCGCGACCGGCGTGCTCTGCACCGCCTCGGGCACGAGGAAGCGATCGATCAGGGCAAAGAAGCGATCGTAGAAGCGCTCCTCGGTCAGCGTCTCGCTGGCCACCTTGACCAGCGCATCGTCGCTCGAGGAGAAAGGCAGCGACAACGAACCCAGCGCGCCCACGCCCAGGCTGGCCGAGTTGTTGGTCTTCTTGAGGCTGTAGCGGTCCTGCAGCGCGCTGGCGAAGGCGATGGTGCTCGCACCGCCGCTGTCGCGCGCACAGACCACGCGCAACTCGACCTCCACGTGCACTTCGCTGGCCGGCTGGAAGCTCTTGCGGCCCGCCACCAGGTCGGCGTTGGCGGCAGTCACCAGGTAGCCCTGGCTCAGCAGCGCGCGGCGCGCAGCCTCGCAGGTCTCGGCCTGACTCGCGCGAAAGCTGCGCGTATGGGTGGTGGTCGAATCGAATTCCTCGGGGTCGTAGGTGACCTGCTTCGGAGAGGTGATGCCGCAGCCCGTGAGAACAAGCGTGAACAGCAGCGCGACGGCTGCGTGCGGAAGGGGAGGACGCATGAGAAAGAAGCCAATGTCGGGGATGCGGAATGCTAGCGGCGCTTGCCGCCTTGCGGTGCCCCGATTGGACGTCGCCGCGCCCCCGGTGTTCCCGGCCTCAATCGCCGATGCGGATCACGCGATGCGCCCGCTCGCGCGTGGCGGCGATGCGGCGCGCGTTGGGCTCGTCGGTCTGCGCGACCCACGCCCGCGCTTCCTCGGGACTGCGGCCGAACTGCTGATGGCGCAGTGCCAGGCGCTCCACGCGCAGCGCGTCGTCGACCTCCACGAACCAGACCTCGTCGAGCAGCGGCGCGACCTCGGCCCATGAGTCTTCCTGCAGCAGCAGGTAGTTGCCCTCGGTGATGACGAGCTGCGTCTGCGGCAGCACGGCGATGGCGCCGGCGACCGGCTCCTCGATTTCTCGCCGGAACTCGGGCGCATAGACGATCTCGTCGGCGCGCTGCCCGCGCACCCGCCGCAGCAGCGCCACGTAGCCGGCACTGTCGAAGGTGTCGGGCGCGCCCTTGCGCTCGGCCCGGCCCAGGCGCTGCAGCTCCACTTGCGCGAGATGAAAGCCGTCCATCGGCACCACCTGCGCGCGTCCCGGAAGGGCTTGCTCGAGCGCGCGTGCGAGCGTCGACTTGCCCGAACCGGGCGCCCCGACCAGGCCGAGCAGCCTGCGCCGGCCATCGGCCAGCAGCGACTCGAGACGGGCCAGGTCGGGCGCCAGGTTCACGGGTACAGGCCGCGCTCTTGCCGCGCCATCAGGATGCGCTCGCAGGCCACCGCGAAGGTCGCGGTGCGCAGCGTGATCCGGTGCTTGTCGGCCGTGTCCCAGATGTGGTTGAGCGCGTTCATCATGATGCGGTCCAGCCGCTGGTTGATCTCGTCCTCGTCCCAGAAGAAGGACGAGAAGTCCTGCACCCACTCGAAGTAGCTGACCGTCACGCCGCCGGCGTTGCAGATCACGTCGGGAACCACCAGCACGCCGCGCTCGGCCAGGATGTCGTCGGCCGCCGGCACGGTCGGGCCGTTGGCGCCTTCGAGCACGAGCCTGGCCTTGGTCTTCTGCGCGCGTTCGGCGGTGACTTGGCCTTCGAGGGCCGCCGGGATGAGGATATCGCAGGCCACGTCCCAGAAGGACTCGTTGGCGATCACGTCGCCGCCCTTGAAGCCGACCACGCCCTCGGTGCGCGCCAGCGGCAACAGGGTTTTCAGGTCGAGCCCGTTGGCGTTGACGATGGTGCCGGTGTGGTCCTGCACCGCGACGATCTTCGCGCCGGCCTCCGCAAACAGCTCCGCGGCCACCGAGCCCACGTTGCCGAAGCCCTGCACCGCGACGCGCGCGCCGCGCAGGTCCAGGCCCAGGCGGCGCGCCGCCTCGCGGCCGGTGACGAACACGCCGCGGCCGGTCGCCTTCACCCGGCCCAGCGAGCCGCCCAGGTGCAGCGGCTTGCCCGTGACCACGCCGGTGGCGGTGCCGCCGACGTTCATCGAGTAGGTGTCCATCATCCAGGCCATGATCTGGGCGTTGGTGTTGACGTCGGGCGCGGGGATGTCCTGCTGCGGGCCGATGATGATGCCGATCTCGCTGGTGTAGCGGCGCGTCACCTTCTCCAGTTCCTGCTGCGAGAGCTTCTTCGGATCGACGCGGATGCCGCCCTTGGCGCCGCCGTAGGGCAGGTTCACCGCGGCGGTCTTGACCGTCATCCAGGCCGACAGGGCCATCACTTCCTCCAGCGTCACGTCGGGGTGGAAGCGCACGCCGCCCTTGCCCGGGCCGCGCGACATGTTGTGCTGCACGCGGTAGCCCTCGAAGTGGGCGATGGTTCCGTCATCCATTTCGATCGGCACGTCGACGATCAGCGCGCGCTTGGGGCGCTTGAGCGTCTCGACCCAGCGGGACAGCTCGCCCAGGTAGGGCACCACGCGGTCCACCTGCGACAAGTAGGTGCCCCAGGGGCTGTTGGGGGTCGGTTGGACGTAGGACAGATCGGCGCTCATGGCACTCCAGGCGTTGTTGGGATGCCGCGCACGATAGTCGTGCCCGCGGCCCGCCGCCATGGTCTATGCACGATGCGTTGCGTCTTATGCGCTTGCGGCAAGCCGGCGCGCGCGCACAATTTCCGGCGGCGCGATGCCCATGCGCCACCTGTCTTGGACCCGGATCCCACCAAGAGGGCGACGCATGAAAGAGATTCTTGAACGACTCGCAGGATTGGTCCCGGCCTACTTCGAAGCGCTGCTTCCTCTGCTGACGGGCCCCAAGCGCTTCATCGCCGAGCGTCTGTCCGGCGATGCGTCGGCGATGCAGAAGGCCCTGGTCTTCCTCGCCGTTTCCTTTGCGATCGGCTGGGTTTTGAAGATGCCGCTGAGCCGGGGCGACCCCTTGCTCGAGCTCGGCGCCGATGCGGTTTTCGCCTTCGTGTACGTCGTGGCCTACGGCGTGGCGCTCTACCTGGCCTGGCGCATTGCGGGCGCAAGGAGCGGGCTCCAGCAATTCCTGACCATCCACTTCTACTACGCAGGCATTCTCCTGCTGCTCGCGACCGGTCTTTACCTGGGCACGATGGGCACCCTCAGGGCCGGCGACCCTGAACTGCTCAAGGAGATGCACGACGCCACTCACGCCGGCAAGCTGGCCACCTTCCTGCATGAAAACCTCCAGCGATTGATCGCCAGTCCAGCCTACAGGCTGTCGCTGCCGGTGCAGATCGCCGGCTTCGGCGCGATGCTCGCGTGGATTTTTGCCGGCTGGGGCGCCTACCGGCAGCTGAACCGGCTCTCGCGGCTGCGCTCCTTCGGTGCCGGCCTGCTGTTTCTGATCTTCTGTCTTCCCGTGACGGCCTTCGTGTTCGTGCTCGGGAACGCCCTCGTCAAGTAGGCCGCACGGCGCTCGGGATTGCCCCCCGGGCGCGAGATGCGCCCCGGTTTCCCACTACCCGCGCCCGCCGAAGATCGCGGTGCCGATGCGCACCATCGTGCTGCCGGCCGCAATGGCCGCTTCGAGATCCGCGGACATGCCCAGCGACAGCGTGTCGACCTCGAGGCCCGCGCCACGCATCTCCTCGAAGACGGCCGCGGCTCGCAGGAACAGTGCCCGCTGCGCCTCGAAGTCCGGCACCGGCTCGGGGATCGCCATCAGCCCGCGCAGTCGCAAGCGTGGCAAGGCCGCAACAGCCCGCGCCAGGGCCAGTGTTTCCCCGGGGGACACGCCGGACTTGTTGGCGCCGGCGTCCACATTGACCTGCAGGCAGACCTGCAGCGGCGGCAATTCCGCCGGCCGCTGCTCGGCCAGGCGCTCGGCGATCTTGAGTCGGTCGATGCTGTGCACCCAGTCGAAATGCGCCGCCACCGGCCGTGTCTTGTTGCTCTGCAGAGGGCCAATGCAGTGCCATTCGAGCCCGGCGCGCAGGTCGGACAAGCCCTCGATCTTGGCCACCCCCTCTTGCACGTAGTTCTCGCCGAAGGCAATCTGGCCGGCGGCACGGGCCTCGCGCACCGCCTCGGCCGGGAAGGTCTTGGACACCGCAAGCAAGCGCACGCTCGCCGGGTCTCGGCCGGCTGCCGTGCATGCCGTCACGATTCGGGCCTGAACTTGCTGGAGCTTGTCACCAATCATCGTCATAATCATCAAAACGTATCAAAACGTCACCGAGGAACTTCGTGGATATCACCCAACTGCTTGCCTTCAGCGTGAAGAACAAGGCCTCGGACCTGCATCTGTCGTCCGGGCTGCCTCCCATGATCCGCGTCCATGGCGACGTGCGGCGCATCAACGTCGACGCCCTCGACCACAAGGCGGTGCATGCCATGGTGTACGACATCATGAGCGACACGCACCGCAAGCACTACGAAGAGTTCCTGGAGGTCGACTTCTCCTTCGAGATCGACGGCCTCGCCCGCTTCCGCGTGAATGCCTTCAACCAAGCCCGCGGCGCGGCGGCAGTGTTCCGGACCATTCCCTCGAAGATCCTCACGCTGGAGCAGCTGAACGCGCCCAAGATTTTCGGCGACCTCGCGCTCAAGCCCCGCGGCCTGGTGCTGGTGACCGGCCCGACCGGCTCGGGCAAGTCCACCACGCTGGCTGCGATGGTCAACTTCCTCAACGAAACCGAGTACGGCCACATCCTGACGGTGGAGGACCCGATCGAGTTCGTGCACGAGTCGAAGAAGTGCCTGATCAACCAGCGCGAGGTCGGGCCGATGACCCTGTCCTTCGCCAACGCGCTGCGCTCGGCGCTGCGCGAGGACCCGGACGCGATCCTGGTCGGCGAAATGCGCGACCTGGAAACCATCCGTCTCGCGATGACCGCGGCCGAGACCGGCCACCTGGTGTTCGGCACCCTGCACACCTCATCGGCCGCCAAGACCATCGACCGGGTCATCGACGTGTTCCCCGGCGAGGAGAAGGAAATGATCCGCGCCATGCTGTCCGAGTCGCTGCAGGCGGTGATCTCGCAGACCCTGTGCAAGACCAAGGACGGCCAGGGCCGGGTGGCGGCGCACGAGATCATGCTGGGCACCTCGGCCATCCGCAACCTGATCCGCGAGGGCAAGGTGGCGCAGATGTACTCGTCGATCCAGACCGGCAGCGGCCAGGGCATGCAGACGCTGGACCAGTGCCTGACGGACCTCGTGCGGCGCAATGTCATTTCGGCCGCCGAGGCACGCGGCAAGGCGAAGATCCCCGAGAATTTCCCAGGCTGAACGAGCCTTCCCGCACCGGAGTACCGACATGGAACGCGATCAAGCCAGCCAGTTCATCAACGAACTGCTCAAGCTCATGGTGAGCCGCAACGGCAGCGACCTGTTCATCACCGCCGACTTCCCACCCGCGATCAAGATCGACGGCAAGGTCACCAAGGTGTCGCAGCAGGCCCTGGGCGCGCAGCACACGCTGGCGCTCACGCGCTCGATCATGAACGATCGGCAGACCGCCGAGTTCGAGCGCAGCAAGGAGTGCAACTTCGCGATCTCGCCCACCGGCATCGGCCGCTTCCGCGTCAACGCCTTCGTGCAGCAGGGCAAGGTGGGCATGGTGCTGCGGACCATTCCGGCCACGCTGCCCACCATCGACGGGCTGGGCATGCCCCAGGTGCTGAAGGACGTATCGATGACCAAGCGCGGCCTGTGCATCCTGGTGGGCGCCACCGGCTCGGGCAAGTCGACCACGCTGGCCGCGATGATCGACTGGCGCAACGACAACTCCTTCGGCCACATCGTGACGGTCGAAGACCCGGTGGAATTCGTGCACCCGCACAAGAACTGCGTGGTGACGCAGCGCGAGGTGGGCATCGACACCGACAGCTGGGAAGCCGCGCTCAAGAACACGCTGCGCCAGGCGCCCGACGTCATCCTGATGGGCGAGATCCGCGACCGCGAGACCATGGAGCATGCCGTGGCCTTCGCCGAGACCGGCCACCTGTGCATGGCCACGCTGCACGCCAACAGCGCCAACCAGGCGCTGGACCGCATCATCAACTTCTTCCCCGAGGAGCGCCGGGCCCAGCTGCTGATGGACCTGTCGCTCAACCTGCGCTCGCTGATCTCGCAGCGCCTCATTCCCACCGAGGACGGCCACGGGCGCGTCGCCGCGGTGGAGATCCTGCTGAACACGCCGCTGATCAGCGACATGATCTTCAAGGGCGAGGTGGGCGAGATCAAGGAGATCATGAAGAAGAGCCGCAACCTCGGCATGCAGACCTTCGACCAGGCGCTGTTCGACCTGTTCGAGACCAACATGATTTCCTTCGAGGATGCGCTGCGCAACGCCGACTCGGCCAACGACCTGCGGCTGCAGATCAAGCTCAACAGCCAGCGCGCACGCACCACCGACCTCTCGGCGGGCACCGAGCACTTCGCGATCGTCTGAACGCGGCGAGGCGGCGAGGGGCGATAAGCTCGCCCTCATGAGCAGCCTCAACCCCAAAACCTACGACCCCATCCCGGCGCACAAGGTCGCCTTCCTCGGCCTCGGCGTGATGGGCTACCCCATGGCCGGGCACCTCGCCCTGGCCGGCCACAGCGTCGCGGTCTACAACCGCACGGCCGCGAAGTCCGCCGCCTGGCAGCAGGAGTTCGGCGCCCAGGCCAAGGGCAGCCTGCGCCACGCGCCCACCCCGCGCGAAGCCGCGGCCGGCGCCGACATCGTGTTCAGCTGCGTCGGCAACGACGACGACCTGCGCTCGGTGGTGCTGGGCGAGGACGGTGCCTTCGCCGGCATGGCCCGAGGCGCGGTCTTCGTCGACCACACCACCGCCTCGGCTGACGTGGCGCGTGAGCTGTCCAAGGCTGCGCTCGAACGCGGCCTGCAGTTCATCGATGCCCCGGTCTCCGGCGGCCAGGCCGGCGCGCAGAACGGGGTGCTGACCGTGATGTGCGGCGGCGATGCGGCGGCCTTCGAGCGTGCCAAGCCGGTGATCGCCGCCTTCGCGCGCGCCGTCACCCGGCTCGGCGACAGCGGCGCCGGCCAGCTCGCAAAGATGGTCAATCAGATCGCGATCGCCGGCCTGGTGCAGGGCCTGTCGGAGGCGATCGCCTTCGGCCAGCGTGCCGGCCTGGACATGAACGAGGTGCTGGCCGTGATCGGCAAGGGCGCCGCGCAGAGCTGGCAGATGGACAACCGTGGCAAGACCATGGTCGAGGGCAAGTTCGACTTCGGCTTTGCCGTCGACTGGATGCGCAAGGACCTCGGCCTGGTGCTCGACGAGGCCAGGCGCAACGGCGCGCAGCTGCCGGTCACCGCGCTGGTGGACCAGTTCTATGCCGCCGTGCAGCAGGCCGGCGGGCAGCGCTGGGACACCTCGAGCCTGATCACGCGGCTGAAATAAGCTCTCCCCCAGGCTCCCCCGCTTCGTGTGGTCCGCCAAACGCGCTGCGGCCAGAGGCCTTGCCCTTCAGGCCGTCCAAGCCTGCGCAGGCAGGCTTGGAGCCGCGGCCTTCAGCCCTTCCGGGGGCAACACCAGCGGCCCGGCAAAGCCGGATCCGCGGTGTTCCTGGAATCCCCTATCGGACGGGGGTGGCGATCGCACCTGCGCCGCCGGACGGCTGCGAAGAGCCGGCGGGCGGCAGCGGCTCCATCGGCGGCAGCGGCACGTTCGAGCGCGAGCCCGACGCAGGGCCGGTGCCCCCCTGCTGCGGCTGGCCGGCCAGCTCCGCCTCACTGACGATCTCGACCACGCGCACCACCTTCTCCACGCCCGAAACGCCGCGTGCGATGTCGGTGGCGCGATCGGTCTCGCGGCGCGTGGCCAGGCCCATCAGGTAGACCGTCCCGCGGTCCACGACGACCTTGAAGGAGTTGGCGAAGACGTCCTTGGCGTCGAGCAGCGAGGCCTTGATCTTCCCGACGATCAAGGTGTCGCTGGAGCGCTGCTGGAAGGTGCTCGGCGGCCCGATCGTCAGCTCGTTGACCACCGAGCGCACGTTGTCCACGCGGCGCACCACGTCCTCGACGCGGCGCCGGTCGGCCTCGTTGCCCACCGCGCCGGTCAGCAGCACCTGGCGGTTGAAGCTGGTGACGCTGACGTACATCTGGTCGTTGGCGATCTCGCGCACCCGCGCGCTCGCGCGCAGCTCGATGCCCTGGTCGTCGACCTGCGCGCCCGAGCTGCGGCGATCGGTCGCCACCATGCCCGCGCCGACCACCGCGGCGCCGCCGACCACCAGCGGCACGCAGGCAGAGAGGCCGGCGGCCAGGGCGGTGCCCGCGGCCAGAGCCAGCGCGAGGCGCCGGAGGGATGTCGTCGTCATATGGAACCTTCCTGTTCTCCGAGTAACTGGGCGTCCACGCCGTCGCACAGGCAGTGCAGCACGAGCAGGTGGACTTCGTGGATGCGCGCCGCGCGCTCGTGCGGCACGCAGACCTGGACATCGGTTTCGCGCAAGGCGCGCCCGACGGCGCCGCCGGGATTGCTGCTGCTGGCGCCGCCGCCCGCGGCATTGCCCAGCAGCGCCACGACGGTCATGTCGCGCATGTGCGCCGCCTCGACCGCGGCCAGCACGGCCGCCGACTGGCCGCTGGCGCTGAGGGCCAGCAGCACGTCGCCGCCCTGCCCCAGCGCACGCACCTGACGCGCAAAACGGTCGGGGTCGCCGACCTCGGCCGTGTCGGCGGCGGGGTCGATGGCATCGAGCGGCAGCGCGATGGCGCCGAGCCCGGGACGATCGCGTTCGAAGCGGCCGACGAACTGCGCGGCGAATTGCGCCGCCAACAAGCCCGAGACGCCCGCGCCGCAGGCGAGGATCTTCCCGCCACTGGTGACGCAGGCGAGCAGTGCTTGCATGGCCTGCGAGATCGGTTTGCTGAGAAGCGGGCCGGCCTGGTACTTGAGGTCTGCGCTGTCGATGAAGTGCTGCTGGATCCGTTGCTCGAGCATGGGGCGGGATGATAACTGCGGGGGGCGCAACAAAAGGTTATTGCCCCCGTTGAATGCGTCGAGCGGCCAGGGTACCCGGACGATATCAACGCGTCGAAGGCGGCCCGAATCCATTCGATGCGCGCTTCGACCAGCACCACGTCGAACCGGCAGGGCGGCAGCGTGCGCAGGCGGCTCAGGTAGTGCCGCGCCGCGAACACGATGCGCCGCTGCTTCACACCCGTGATGCTGGAGGCCGCGCCGCCATGGCTCGCGCTGGCGCGCTGGCGCACCTCGACGAACACCAGGGTGCCGTCGCGCGGGTCGCGCATGATCAGGTCGATCTCGCCGCCCCCGCGGCCCGGAGTTCGATAATTGCGCGCGACCAGCACCAGGCCGCCCGCCTGCAGATGCGCGAGCGCGGCCGCTTCGGCCGCGTCGCCGCGCTGCTTGGTGGTGGCCCCGGCCACCTTCTTGTTCTGGAGAAACACGCTTGACCTCCCTTGTCCCCGCCTCCTTCGCCGCGGCCCTGCAGGCTGCGCGCGAGGCCGCGGGCGCGCAGCATTATCCCGAAGGCGCGCTCTACGTGGTCGCCACGCCGATCGGCAACCTGGCCGATATCACGCTGCGCGCCCTCCACGTGCTGCAGATCGTCGACGCAGTGGCCTGCGAGGACACGCGCCACACGCAGAGCCTGCTGCGCGCCTACGGCATCGAGCGGCCTTCGGCGCAGCTCTTTGCGCTGCACCAGCACAACGAGGCCGAGGCGGCGCAGGGCGTGGTCGCGCGCCTGGTAGCCGGCGAGCGCATCGCCTACGTCAGCGATGCCGGCACGCCCGGCGTCAGCGACCCCGGCGCGCGCCTCGCTGCCGCCGTGCGCGACGCCGGCCTGCGCGTGCTGCCGTTGCCCGGCGCCAGCAGCGTGACCACCCTGATCGCGGCCGCGGGCCTGGTTGCGGCAGGCGATGCCGAGAGCGCCTTCGTCTTCGCCGGCTTCCTGCCCACCAAGGCCGGCGAGCGCGATACCGCCGTGCAGGCGCTCGCCACCGAGCCGCGCAGCGTGCTGCTACTGGAGGCGCCGCATCGCATCGAGGCCCTGGCGCGCGCGCTCGCAGCATTGGGCGAACGCCGCGTGACGGTGGGGCGCGAGCTCACCAAGCAATTCGAGGAGATCGCCACGACGGCCGCCGCGGCGCTGCCCGCCTGGCTGGCTGCCAGCCGCGACCGCACGCGCGGCGAATTTGCGCTGGTGCTGCATCCCTTGCTTGCCCCGCCGGACGACAGCGCTGAGGGCGAGCGCGTGCTGCGCCTGCTGCTGGGCGAATTGCCCCTGAAGAGTGCGGTGCGCCTTGCGGCAGAGATCAGCGGCGCGCCGCGCAATGCGCTCTATGAACTGGCGCTGCGGCTGCGCGAAGACGAGCGCTGACTCGGGTTTCGGGCTCCATCTCCGCCCTCCGCGGCCACTCTTCGCACACTGAAGGCGAGTCACATTTGACGAGCCTCCTGTGAGTCTTGCGTCGTGCATGAACGAGGCGAGCGGGTAACCTTTGCGCGACAAAAAACGAGTATTTGATTCGCCCCTGGCTCGGCTACAGTCCGCGCCACATCAAGAAGCCAGGGGCCCCATGAGAAATATAAGTCCCGCTGCATCGCCAGCGCACGCATCGAGTTCGCGCACGTCGATGCCATCCGATCGCCGTGTATCGATCCGGATTCCGTTCCGCACCGTCCTCGCCGCTGGCCTGTGCGCCGCGGCTCTCGCGGCCCACGCCGGCTCCGTGAGCTTCGCGTATGACGCCCTGGGCCGATTGGCCAGCACCGTCTACAGCAACGGCAGCGCCACCACGACGATCACCTACAGCTACGACCCCGGGGGCAATCGCACCTCGGTGGTGACCACCACGCCGTAGCGTCGGCGCGCTGTCGCGGCCCCGGCCCTGGAGGGCAGGGCTGCTCATTTCCTTTTCCATAAAAAACTGGGGAATTCCCATGTCCAAGCTCGCGCGCGCCTGCGCCGTTGTCGTGGCCGTTGCCACATCGCTTGCAGGCGGCATCGCTGCCGCGCAAATCCAGAGCGGCGTGGCTCGCAAGGCGGCATCGCCTGCCGTCGCCCTCGGCGTTCCCGCCGTCAATGCCAACGCCAGCCAGCGTTCATCTTCCAACGCCACCGCGGGTTCGGGCAGTTCGCTGAACTTCGCCAGCGGCCAGCCCGCCCTGCGCTACCTGCCGGATGACCTTCCCACGGCCAAGGACCCGGTGCGGCGCGAGGCCCTCAAGGACGGTGCCAAGGAGTCCGGCGCCTCCGCCCGCGGTGCTACTGCACCCGGCAGCACCAGCGAGTTCGCCCCCGCACCCGGCGTCCTGCGCGCCAACATGCCCCCGGTCAGCTTCGCCGACGCCCAGCGTGTCCTCAAGGCCAGAGTGCTTCCGGCCAACGTCAATCAAGGCGTCACCGCGGCCCCCAAGACCAGCAAGACCTCGGCGACGGTTTCGACATCGACTTCGACCATGGCCTCCGCCATGAAGATCTCCGGCGACGCCAGCGCGCTGGGCCCGGCCTCCATCGCCGAGCTCGCGCGCTCCTTGCGCCACCACCCCGACCTCATCTACCAGTACGTCCGCAACGCCATCGAGTACTACCCCGTCTTCGGATCGCAAAAAGGCCCCCTCGGTTCGGTACTGGACAACCAGGCCACCGCCCACGATCAGGCGATGCTCATGGTCGAACTCCTGCGCGCCTCCGGCTTCGAGGCCAACTACGTGCGCGGCATCGCCAAGCTCAGCGCCGCGCAGCTGGCCGAGTGGTGGGGCGTGAGCACCGCCAACGCCTGCGGCGTCCTGTCCCTTCTCGGCCAGGCCCAGATCCCCGTCTACGAGATCAACGCCACCAGCGCCGGCAGCTGCCCCGGCACCGTGGCCGCATTGACCGACGTGTCCTTCGAGCACATCTGGGTCAAGGCCAAGATCAACGGCAGCTGGGTCGTCTTTGACCCCAGCTACAAGCCCCACACCTTCAAGAGCGGCATCGACCTCGCCAGCGCCGCCGGCTACAACGCCGCCAACCACCTGGCCTCCGCCCAGAGCGGCGCCACGGTCGCGGCCGACTACGTGCAGAACATCAAGGACGCCAGGAACAACCTGACCGTGCACACCTACGACGGCTTCGATCGGCTGGCGCGCACCTACTACGCGAATGGCTCAAAGGTCTGCCTGAACGAGGATGATTCCTTGCGCCAAAGTGCCAGTGCCATTCAGCCGTTTCTGCAAACGTTGGATCGGCCGCCCATGAAACCGCTGGTGACCGCCTGCTTGGGTTTTGACGACAAGTAGTGGGCCTCCTGCGCACACCTGGGGCGAACATACCCGGATCAACGAGCAGCTGACATTCGGTTGCCCATAAAAAAAAGATCATCTGCGATGCGACCTTTACTGCTCCCCCTCATACTTACCTCCTTGCTGGCTGGCTGCACAAGCAAGCCTCCGACGCATTCAATAGGAGGGTCCAAGTTCCTGAGCTTTGAACAAGCTGCAGCAGCACTCCTGGAAGAATCCGCTCCAGGAGAGGGCGCGCTTGGACTGGACCAGCCAACTCGAATCTTGCACGGAGTGCCTTCCCAGTATCCGGAGGAGGCGAGGCGAACAGGCATTAAAGGAAGAGTCATCGTCGAGTTGGAAGTCGATGAGCGCGGCAATGTGGCTCGGACGACCGTCATCGGCGAGCCACACAAACTCCTGGCAGACGCGGCAGTCAGTGCCGTCAGTCGATGGAAATTCCGCCCTCACACCTACCGTGGCACACCGGTCAAGGTGCGGCTTCGTCAGCCCATTACCTTCAGGCTGGACCCGCCGGACGATCCCTCACCCTCGCAGTCAAAACTCACCTTGCCCCTTGAAGCACCATGAGCCCCAAGCCCTCTCAACCATCCAGCTCTGGATAACACCTGAAGATCCCCTCCTCATTAAACGCAATCCGCCGCGCGCTCTGCAGGTACTCCCGCACCCGCTGCCGCCGCGCGACGTTGGCATGCAGCTTCACCACCGCCGGCGTGCGCCCCAATGCGCGCGCCGCGGCCTTGGGAAAGGCATAGCGCAGCCCCGCCACAAGCTGGAACAGCGACAGATCGGCATAGGTCAAGCTGTCTCCAACCAGATGCACGTCCCCCGCCGGGTTGCGCTGCAGCACGCGCTCGAACCAATCGAGATACTTCGGAATGCGCTCCTCGCGAAAGCACTTGGCGCGCGCCTGCGCAGCTTCGCGCTGGTCCTCGTAGTAGTCGCCGACGGAAATCGGATGATGCGTATCGTGCGCCTCGGCCACCACGTCGGCGATGGTGAGCTGCAGTTGGTGCGTCCACAGCCCGTCGCGCTCGCCGATGCCGGCGAGGCCCAGGCGTGCCCCCAGGTAGAGCAGGATCGCGGCGGTCTGGCCGACCACGACATCGCCGTCGACCAGGAAGGGCGGCGCGAAGGAAGCGCGCGGATTACCGGGGTCGCTCAGCCGCTGCGCCAGTGCGGACTCCCCGCCGCCCTTGCCCGGCGGCTCGCGCGCAACGTCGACGTACTCGGCACCGGCCGCCTCGAGCGCGAGCCGCACGAATTCGCCGCGGCCCTGGATGGTGGGCCAGTAGTGGAGCTGGTAGGTCATGTCAGGGCCTTTCGCGCTCATGCTAGCCCGGCACGATACCTCGTCAACGCCCCCAGCGCAGCACCATCGGATCGAGCCGCTTCGCCGTCTCGATCAGCCCCTTGCGCGTGTCCGGATGCAGCGCCGGCCACGGCTGCCGCGGCGCCTCGCAGGCGATCACGCCGCCCTCCTTCATCAGCGCCTTCGCGGCCAGGAAGCCGGCCTGCCGGTTCTCGTAGTTGATGAGCGGCAGCCAGCGCTCGTAGAGCGCATACGCACGCTCGCGGTCGCCGTTGCGATGCGCCTCGATGATGGGACGGATGCCGTCCGGATAGCCGCCCCCCGTCATCGAGCCGGTGGCGCCGGCGTCGAGGTCGGGCAGCAGCGTGATCGCTTCCTCGCCGTCCCACGGTCCTTCGATGGCCTGGCCGCCCAGGCGGATCAGCTCGCGCAGCTTCGACGCCGCGCCGGCGGTCTCGATCTTGAAGTAGGCCACGTGCTCGACCTCCATCGCTAGGCGCGCGAGGAACGGCGCCGACAAGGCCGTGCCGCTCGCGGGCGCGTCCTGGATCATGATGGGGATGTCGATGGCGTCGGAGATGCCCGCGTAGAAGGCCTGGATCTGCGGCTCGACGCAGCGGAAGGTGGCGCCGTGGTAGGGCGGCATCACCATCACCATCGCGGCGCCCATGTCCTGCGCGCGCCGGCTGCGCTGGGCGCAGACGCGGGTGCTGGTGTGCGTGGTGGTGACGATCACCGGCACGCGGCCCGCGACATGTTCGAGCACGGTGCGCGTGAGCACCTCGCGCTCCTCGTCCGACAGCAGGAACTGTTCGGAGAAGTTCGCCAGGATGCAGATGCCGTCGGAGCCGGCATCGATCATGAAGTCGATGCAGCGCTTCTGGCTCGCGAGGTCGAGCTCGCCCGATTCGGTGAAGGTGGTGGGCGCCACCGGGTAGATGCCGCGGTGGCGGGGGTTGTCGAGCGTCATGCAGGGTCCAGGAGATGGGGTGGGATCAGTGGGAGTGCCGCGGCACCTCGGCCCCGCGGCAACCCACCAGGAAGTCGAAGTCGCAGCCTTCGTCGGCCTGCAGCACATGGTCGATGTAGAGGCGCTGGTAGCCGCCCCGCGCCTTCGCGGCCGCAGGCACCGCCTCGGCCGGCGCGGCCAACACCGCCAGGCGCGCGGCCAGCTCCTCGTCGCTGATGTCCAGGTGCAGCCGGCCCGCCTCGCAGTCCAGCTCGATCCAGTCGCCGTCGCGCACCGCCGCAAGCGGGCCGCCGGCTGCCGCCTCGGGCGCGACGTGCAGCACCACCGTGCCATAGGCCGTGCCGCTCATGCGGGCGTCGGAGATGCGCACCATGTCCTTGATGCCCTGGCGCAGCAGCTTGGGCGGCAGGCCCATGTTGCCGACCTCGGCCATGCCGGGGTAGCCCCTGGGTCCGCAGTTCTTCATCACCAGCACCGAGCTGGCGTCGACGTCCAGCGACTCGTCGCCGATGCGCTGCTTGTAGTGGTCGAAGTCCTCGAACACCACCGCGCGCCCGCGATGCTGGAGCAGCTCGGGCGTGGCGGCCGAGGGCTTGAGCACCGCGCCGCGCGGCGACAGGTTGCCGCGCAGGATACGGATGCTGCCGTCGTCCATCAGCGGCCGGTCGAGCGGGCGGATCACCTCGTCGTTGTAGCTGGGCGCCTCGCGCACGTTGTCCCAGAGCGAGTGGCCGTTGACGGTGAGCGCGCCGGGATGCGGCAGCAGGCCCGCCTCGCCGAGCCGGCGCAGCACCGCCGGCAGGCCGCCCGCGTAGTAGAACTCCTCCATCAGGAAGCGCCCCGAGGGCATCAGGTCGACGATGGTGGGCGTGCCGCGGCCGATGCGCGTCCAGTCCTCCAGCTCCAGCTCGACGCCGATGCGGCCCGCGATGGCCTTCAGGTGGATCACCGCGTTGGTCGAGCCGCCGATCGCCGCGTTGACGCGGATCGCGTTCTCGAAGGCCTCGCGCGTGAGGATCTTCGACAGCGTCAGCCCCTCGCGCGCCATCGCCACGGCGCGGGCGCCCGACATCTGCGCCAGCACGTAGCGGCGCGCGTCCACGGCCGGGATCGCCGCGTTGTGCGGCAGCGAGGTGCCCAGCGCCTCGGCCATGCAGGCCATGGTCGAGGCCGTGCCCATGGTGTTGCAGGTGCCGGCCGAGCGCGACATGCCGCCCTCGGCCGCGAGGAACTGGTGGAGGCCGATCTCGCCCGCCTTCAGTGATTCGTGCAGCTGCCACACGGCCGTGCCCGAGCCGATGTCGCGGCCCTCGAGCTTGCCGTTGAGCATGGGTCCGCCGGTCACGACGATGGCGGGGATGTCGCAGCTGGCCGCGCCCATCAGCAGCGCGGGCGTGGTCTTGTCGCAGCCGGTGAGCAGCACCACGGCATCGATGGGGTTGCCGCGGATCGCCTCCTCCACGTCCATGCTGGCGAGGTTGCGCGTCAGCATCGCAGTGGGCCGCAGGTTGGACTCGCCGTTGGAGAACACGGGGAACTCGACGGGGAAGCCGCCCGCCTCAGAGATGCCGCGCTTCACATGCTCGGCGATCTTGCGAAAGTGCGCGTTGCAGGGCGTGAGTTCCGACCAGGTGTTGCAGATGCCCACGATGGGACGGCCGTCGAACTCGTGGTCGGGGATGCCCTGGTTCTTCATCCAGCTGCGGTACATGAAGCCGTTCTTGTCGGCCGGGCCGAACCATTGGGCGGAACGTAGTTTCTTGGGAGCATCCGGCATGAAGCGGCTTTCTCGGGAACGTTGTTGGAGGGACTCAGCGCCGCGGCGCGCGCGCCGTGAAGAAGCGCTGCAGCAGGCAGAAGAAGAAGAGCAAGGCGCCCACCACGATGCGCGTCCACCAGGAGCTCAGCGTGCCGTCGAAGGCGATCAGGGTCTGGATGATCCCGAGCGTGAGCACGCCGAACAGCGTGCCGGCCACATAGCCCACGCCGCCGGTCAGCAGCGTGCCGCCGATGACCACGGCCGCGATCGCGTCGAGCTCCAGCCCCATGGCGTGCAGGCCGTAGCCCGAGAGCATGTAGAAGGTGAAGATGACGCCGGCCAGCGCCGAGCAGCAGCCCGAGAGCGCATACACGCCCACCAGCGTGGAGCGCACCGGCAGGCCCATCAGCATGGCCGAATGCTCGCTGCCGCCGATCGCGTAGACGGTGCGGCCGAAGGGCGTCCAGTGCGCGACGAACACTGCGACGGCCAGCACGACGAGCGCGATCACCGCGCTGATCGACAGCGAGGCGTCGAAGCCCACCGGAATGCGCAGCTGCGAAACCGAGGAATAGAACTCGTTGGTGATGCTGATCGAGTCGATGCTGATGAGGTAGCAAAGCCCCCGCGCCAGGAACATGCCCGCCAGCGTGACGATGAAGGGCTGCAGCCGAAAGCGCTCGATCAGCACGCCCATCACCCCGCCGAAGGCCGTGCCCATCAGCAGCACGAGCGGGATGACCGCCGCCGGATTCCAGCCATGCTTCTCCACCAGCGATGCCGAGACCATGGTGGTGAGCGCGATCACCGAGCCCACCGACAGGTCGATCCCGCCAGAGAGGATCACGAAGGTCATGCCGATCGCCACGACGATCAGGAAGGCGTTGTCGATCAGCAGGTTGAGAAAGACCTGCGCCGAGAAGAAGCCGTCGTAGAGCACCGAGCCGAGCGCGGCCATCATCACGAAGAGCGAGACGGTGGCGGCCAACGGCAGGTACTTGGGATTGAAGCGCGGGCGATGCGCGGCGCCCGGGACAGTGCCGGTCGCGGCTGCTTCGCGCTTGTCCATCACCGCGCTCATCGTTGCGCTCCCTCGAGCGCCGGGCGCCGCACCAGTTGGCCCAGGGTGGCGCGGAACTCCGGCGACTGCAGCAGCATCACCGCGAACACCACCACCGCCTTCACCACCAGGTTGATCTCGGGCGGCACGCCCAGCGAATAGATCGCATAGGTCAGCGTCTGGATGATGAGCGCGCCGATCACGCTGCCTACCAGGCTGAAGCGTCCGCCCGTCAGCGCGGTGCCGCCCAGCGTGACGGCCAGGATCGCGTCGAGCTCGAGCAGCTGCCCGGCGTTGTTGCCGTCCGCGCTTTTCACGTTCGAGCTGATCAGGAGCCCGGCGACACCCGCACAGGCGCCGCAGAAGGCATAGGCGCCCACCACCAGCCGCCGCGCCTGCACGCCGGCCACGCGCGCCGCCGTCGGGTTGATGCCCACGGCCTGGATGAACAGGCCGAGCGCGGTGCGCGTGATCGCGAGGTACAGCGCAACGAAGACCAGCGCCACCACGAAGAGCGAGAAGGGCAGGCCCAGCAAGTAGCCGCTGCCGAGGAAGAAGAAGGGCTGGTAGTAGATGGTGATGATCTGCCCGCCCGTGATGAGCTGCGCGATGCCGCGCCCGGCCACCATCAGGATCAGCGTGGCGATGATGGGCTGCATGCCCACGCGCGCGACCAAGAGGCCGTTCCACAGCCCGCAGACCAGCGCGATGCCGATCGCCGCCACGATCGCCACCGGCATCGGGAAGCGGCTGACGTTGCCCGAGACCGAGCCGCCGATCATCCAGGCGGCGAGTGCCGCGGCGATGGCCATCACCGCGCCCACCGAGATGTCGATGCCGCGGGTGGCGATCACCAGCGTCATGCCCAGCGATACCAGCACCAGCGGCGCCGCGCGGTTGAGGATGTCGATCAGGCTGCCGTAGAGGTGCCCCTCGCGCCATTCGAGGTGCAGGAAGCCCGGGTTGAAGCCCGCGTTGAGCGCGAGCAGCAGCACCAGCGTGAGCAGCGGCCACGCGAGGCGGTGGCGCAAGGCCGTCGCAAAGAAGTTGGAAGAGGGAGTGGTGCTCACTGGAATACCTTCGCCTTTGGCTACGGTGCTATTCGCCTTGGGAACGGCCCGGCGGCTCATGGCGTGGCCGCAATCAGTTCGCACACTTCGTCTTCGCTGCTGCCCGCGGGCAGCTCGCCGACCTTGGCGCGGTCCCGCAGCACCACGATGCGATGCGCCACGCGCACCACCTCGCTCATCTCCGACGAGATGAAGAGCACCGCCATGCCGGCCTTCGCGAGGCGCAGGATCTGCGTCATGATTTCCTGCTTGGCTGCGACGTCGATGCCACGCGTCGGCTCATCGAGGATCAGGAGCCGCGGCTCGGTGGCGAGCCAGCGCGCGATGATGGCCTTCTGCTGGTTGCCGCCGGAGAGCAGGCCGACGGACGTCTCCACGCTCGCCGCCTTGATGTCCAGCGCGGTCACGTAGCGTTCGGCCAGCGCGGTCTGCTCGGCGCGCGACAGGAAGCGGCGCGCACCCAGCCGCGCCTGCAGTGCGAGCGCGATGTTCTCGCGCAGCGACAGCTCGGCGACGATGCCGTCGGTCTTGCGCTCTTCCGGGCACAGCGCGAGTCCGTGGCGGATCGCATCGGCGGGGCTCGCGAAGCGCACCAGCTCGCCGTCGATGCGCAGCTGCCCGCGGTCCGGCGCCTCCAGCCCGAAGAGCAGCCGCGCCAGTTCCGTGCGCCCGGCGCCCAGCAGGCCGGCCAGGCCCACGATCTCGCCCGCCCGCACGCGCAGGTCCACCGGCTGCAGCTGCCCCGACTGGCCCAGCCCCTGCACCTCCAGCAGCGCGGGCGCGTCGATGGCCACGGCCGGCAGGGCCGCCGGCCGCGCCGACTGTGCCGCCAGCTCGCGCCCGAGCATCGCGGCAATCAGCGCCTGCGGGCCCAGCTCGCTGGCCCGCCATTCGCCGACCCACGTGCCGTTGCGCAGCACGGTGATGCGGTCCGACACTGCATACACCTGGTTCAGGAAGTGGGTGACGAAGACGATCGCCAGGCCTTCGTCGCGCAGCCGGCGCAGCACCTCGAAGAGCTTGCGAACCTCGTCCTCGTCGAGGCTGGAGGTCGGCTCGTCGAGGATCAGCACCTTGGCGGACACGCCGAGCGCGCGCGCGATCGCGACCATCTGCTGCACGGCGACCGGGTAGCTCGACAGCAGGCGCGAGACATCGATGTCCAGCCCGATGCGTGCCAGCAGGTCGCGCGCACGCCGGTGCACCGCCGACCAGTCGATGCGAAAGCCCTCGACCGCGCCGCGCCGGGGATAGCGCCCGGCGAACACGTTCTCGGCCACCGAGAGGTTGGGGCAGAGGTTGACTTCCTGGTAGACGGTGCTGATGCCCAGCTTCTGTGCCTCCAGCGGCGAGGCCGGTTGAATCGCCTCGCCGCCCAGCCGCATCGTGCCGCCGCCGGAAGGCAGCGCGCCTGTCAGCACCTTGATGAGGGTGGACTTGCCCGCGCCGTTCTGCCCCATGAGCGCGTGGATCTCGCCCGGGTACAGCCGCAGCTGCACGTCGCGCAGCGCGTCGACGCCGGCGAACTGCTTGCGAATCCCCTCGAGCTCCAGGACAGGCTGCATCGCCAGGGCCTCACTTGTTCTTGTTGTAGACATCGATGAACACCGCCGCCAGCAACACCAGCCCCTTGATGACCTGCTGATAGTCGATGCCGATGCCGAGGATGGACATGCCGTTGTTCATCACGCCCATCACGAAGGCGCCGATCACCGCGCCCATCACCTTGCCGACGCCGCCCGAAGCCGAGGCGCCGCCGATGAAGCAGGCCGCGATCACGTCGAGCTCGAAGCCCAGCCCTGCCTTGGGCGTGGCGGTGTTGAGGCGCGCCGCGAACACCAGCCCCGCCAGCGCGGCCAGCACGCCCATGTTGACGAAGGCAAGAAAGGCCAGGCGCTGCGTCTTGATGCCCGACAGCCGCGCCGCTTTCTCGTTGCCGCCGAGCGCGTAGATGCGGCGCCCGACCGTCGTGCGGGTGGTGACGAAGTCGTAGGCCACGATCAGCACCGCCATCACGATCAGCACGTTGGGCAGCCCCTTGTACGAGGCCAGCAGCCAGCTGAAGAACAGGATGATGGCCGCGAAGATGACGTTCTTCAGCAGGAAGAAGGCGAAGGGCTCCGCCTCCATGCCGTGCCGCGCCAGCTGGGCGCGCCCGCGCAGCTTGAAGAACACCAGCGCCGCCGCCGCCAGCGCGCCCAGCAGCAGAGAAGTGAGCCGCAGTCCGTCGGTGGCCAGCGCTTCGGGAATGAAGCCCGAGCTCAGCCGCTGGAACGCCACCGGGAAGGGCCCGACCGACTGCCCCGCCAAGAGCGCCAGCGACAGCCCCTTGAACACCAGCATGCCCGCCAGCGTGACGATGAAGGACGGGATGCGGAAGTAGGCGACGAACCAGCCCTGCGCCGCGCCGATCGCGCCGCCCGCGATCAGGCAGGCGAGGAAGGTGGGGACGAAATGCCACTCGTACTCCACCATCAGCACCGCCGCCAGCGCGCCGATGAAGCCGCACACCGAGCCCACCGACAGGTCGATGTGGCCGGCCACGATCACCAGCAGCATGCCGAGCGCCATGATCACGATGTAGCTGTTCTGCAGAACCAGGTTCGTGAGGTTGAGCGGCTGCATCAGCGTGCCCTCGGTGAGCACCTGGAACAGCACCATGATCGCGACCAGCGAGATCAGCATGCCGTACTCGCGCAGGTTGCTCTTCAGGAAGCCCGGGTGGATGGTGGCCTTCGCGGCCGCGACCTCCGCGCCCGGCGCGGCCTCGGCCGCCTGCAATTCATTGGCCATGGACGCCACCTCCCGAGTTCACGATTGCGCGCATGATGCGCTCCTGCGAGGCCTCCGCCACCGGGTATTCGGCGACGAAGCGTCCCTCGTTCATCACATAGATCCGGTCGCACATCCCCAGCAGCTCCGGCATTTCGGAAGAGATCATCAAGATGCCTTTGCCCTCGCTCGCGAGCTGGTCGATGATGGTGTAGATCTCGTACTTGGCGCCGACGTCGATGCCGCGCGTCGGCTCGTCGAGGATCAGCAGCTCCGGCTTGGCGAAGAGCCACTTGCTCAGCACCACCTTCTGCTGGTTGCCGCCCGACAGGTTGACCACCTGCTGGTACACATCGGCGCTGCGGATGCGCAGCGCCTTGCGGTAGTCGCTGGCCACCTTGTACTCGCGCGCCTCGTCGATCACCATCGCATTCGACACGGCCTCCAGGTTGGCCAGGCTGATGTTGGTGCGGATGTCCTCCTCCAGCACCAGGCCGGCGCCCTTGCGGTCCTCGGTGACGTAGGCGATGCCGTGGTCGATGGCCTTGCGGATGGTGCCGACGTCGACCTCCTTGCCGTGCATGCGCACCGTGCCGCTGATGCGCTGGCCGTAGGAGCGGCCGAACACGCTCATCGCGAACTCGGTGCGCCCCGCGCCCATCAGCCCCGCGATGCCGACGATCTCGCCGCGGCACACGTGCAGGTCCACGCCCTTGATCTGCTCGCGGTCGGCGTGCAGCGCGTGGTGTACCCGCCAGTTGCTGACCTCCAGCACGCGCTCGCCGATGCGCGGCGTGCGCTGCGGGTAGCGGTGCGCCATGTCGCGCCCGACCATGCCGCGGATGATGCGGTCCTCGCTGATCGGCTCGCGCCGGCAGTCGATGGTCTCGACCGTGCTGCCGTCGCGCAGCACGGTGATGGCATCGGCCACCTTGGCGATCTCGTTGAGCTTGTGCGAGATCAGGATCGAGGCGATGCCCTGCGCCTTGAGCTCCAGCAACAGTGCCAGCAGCGCGTCGCTGTCGCTCTCGTTGAGGCTCGCGGTGGGCTCGTCCAGGATCAAGAGGCGCACGCGCTTGGACAGCGCCTTGGCGATCTCGACCAGCTGCTGCTTGCCCACGCCCAGGTCGGTGATCAGCGTGGTCGGCAGCTCCTTCAGGCCCACCTTGGCGAGCAGCTCGCGCGTGCGGCGCCAGGACTCGCTCCAGTCGATGATGCCGCGCTGCGCCGTCTCGTTGCCCAGGAAGATGTTCTCGGCGATCGACAGCAGGGGCACCAGCGCCAGCTCCTGGTGGATGATGATGATGCCCAGCGCCTCGCTGTCGGCGATGCCGCGGAAGCGCCTGAGCTCGCCGTCGAAGTGGATCTCGCCGGCATAGGAGTCGCAGGGATAGACGCCGCTGAGCACCTTCATCAGCGTGGACTTGCCGGCCCCGTTCTCGCCCACCACGGCATGGATCTGCGCCGCGCGCACGGCGAGGTTGACGTTGTCCAGCGCGTTCACGCCGGGGAAGGTCTTGGTGATGCCGCGCATCTCCAGCAGCACGGCGCCATTCGCATCGCTCGAGTCGCTCAAGGGGCCTCCTTCGCACCGGCGAGCGGGCGCGCCCGCTCGCCGTGCCACACGCTCACGCTCACGATCACTTGATCTGGCTTTCCTTGTAGTAGCCGCTGTCGACCAGCACCGGCTTCCAGTTCGAGCTATCGACGCTCACCGGCTTCAGCAGGTACGAAGGCACCACCTTCACGCCGTTGTTGTAGGTCTTGGTGTCGTTCACCTCGGGCGTCTTGCCGGCCAGCATGGCGTCGACCATCGCGACCGTGACCTTCGCCAGTTCGCGCGTGTCCTTGAACACGGTGGAGGTCTGCTCCTTGCGCAGGATCGACTTGACCGAGGGCACTTCCGCGTCCTGGCCCGACACGATCGGCATCGGCTGCTGCGGCGAGCCGTACCCCACGCCCTTGAGCGAGGACAGGATGCCGATCGACAGCCCGTCGTAGGGCGACAGCACCGCGTCGACGCGGTCCTTGCTGTAGTAGGCCGACAGCAGGTTGTCCATGCGCGACTGCGCCACCGCGCCGTCCCAGCGCAGCGTGCCGACCTTGTCCATGCCCATCTGCTTGCTGCGAACCACCAGCTTGCCGCTCTTGATGTACGGGTCGAGCACCGACATCGCGCCGTTGTAGAAGAAGAAGGCGTTGTTGTCGTCCGGCGAGCCGCCGAAGAGCTCGATGTTGAAGGGGCCCTTGCCGGACTTCAGGTCCAGCGCCTTCTCGATCGACTGCGCCTGCAGCACGCCGACCTGGAAGTTGTCGAAGGTGGCGTAGTAGTCGACGTTCTTCGAGCCCTTGATGAGCCGGTCGTAGGCGATGACCTTCACGCCCTTGTCGGCAGCTTTCTGCAGCACGTCGGACAGCGTGGTGCCGTCGATGGCCGCGATCACCAGCACCTTCGATCCCTTGGTCACCATGTTCTCGATCTGCGCGAGCTGGTTGGGGATGTCGTCGTCGGCGTACTGCAGGTCTGTCTTGTAGCCTTTTTCCTTGAAGTACTTGACCATGTTCGAGCCGTCGGCGATCCAGCGTGCCGAGGACTTGGTGGGCATCGAGATCGCGATCGGGCCCTTGTCCTGGGCCTGGGCGAGCGAGGAGAAGCCGGCCGTGCCGGCGATGGCGAGGGCCGCGAGGGCAAGGGTGGATTTGAGGAAGTTGCGTTTCATGGGCTGGGTCTCCTGGAGTTGTTCGGCGGGCGCGCGGCGGGGGCGCGCGCCCTTGCCTCATTTCAGTATTTGCGCTTCGGGAATTCTTTTGCGGCAACTTCCATCGGGAAGATGGTTTCCTCCGTCACGATCCGCTTGGGCAAGGGCTTGCCGGCCTTGATGTCCTTCACCGCCGACATCAGCTGCGGCCCCAGCAGCGGGCTGCACTCGACCGAGACATTCAGCTTGCCGGCGATCATGGCCTCGAACGCGCCCTTCACGGCGTCGATGGAGATGATGGTGATGTCCTTGGCCGGCTTCAGCCCCGCCTCCTCGATCGCCTGGATGGCGCCGATGGCCATGTCGTCGTTGTGCGCGTAGAGCACATTGATCTTCTTGCCGTCGGCCTTGAGGAAGGCCTCCATCACCTCCTTGCCCTTGGCGCGGGTGAAGTCGCCGGTCTGCGAGCGGATGATCTTGAACTTGGGGTCGGCCTTGATGATTTCCTCGAAGCCCTTCTTGCGGTCGATCGCGGGCGCCGAGCCCACCGTGCCCTGCAGCTCGACGATGTTGACCTCGCCCTTCTGGTCCTTCATCTTCTCGACCAGCCAGCGCCCGGCCTTGCGGCCTTCCTCGACGAAGTCGGAGCCCATGAAGCTGACGTAGAGCGAATCGTCCTTGGTGTTGACGGAGCGGTCCGTCAGCACCACCGGGATCTTGGCGGCCTTGGCTTCGCGCAGCACCGTCTCCCAGCCCGACTCGACCACGGGCGAAAACGCGATCACGTCGACCTTCTGCGCGATAAAGGAGCGAATGGCCTTGATCTGGTTCTCCTGCTTCTGCTGCGCGTCGGAGAACTTGAGCTCGATGCCGGCCTCCTTGGCGGCCGACTTGATCGACTCGGTGTTGGCGGTGCGCCATTCGCTCTCCGCGCCGACCTGGCTGAAGCCGAGGACGATCTTCTTCTGCGCCAGCGCGGTGGCCGGCAGAAGCGCGGCCAGCGAGGCGGCGGCGATGGCGGTGGTCAATGTGCGGCGGTTCAGTTTCATGCTGTTGTCTCCTGGTTGGTATGGTTTAAAACATCGAAACGCACTGTCATGGCTGCAGACTTCGGCTCTTGCTGTTGGCGGCAGCGCTTCCCTCCTGGACGCTTCACGCGGCCTTCATGTAGCCGGTCTTCACCGTGGTGTAGAACTCGGCCGCATGGCGGCCCTGCTCGCGCGCGCCGTAGCTGGACGCCTTGCGACCGCCGAAGGGCACGTGGTAGTCGATGCCGGCGGTGGGCAGGTTGACCATCGTCATGCCCACGCGCGCATGGCGGCGGAAGTGCATCGCATGGCGCAGCGAGTTGGTGCAGATGCCGGCGCACAAGCCGAATGGCGTGTCGTTGGCCAGCGCCAGCGCGTGCTCGGCATCGTCGGCGCGCAGCACGCAGGCCACCGGGCCGAAGATCTCCTCGCGGGCGATACGGTGGTTGGGCTGGGCGAGGAACAGCGCAGGGCTCATGTAGTGGCCCTCGCTTGGGCGCTGCAGCAGGTCGCCGCCGTACACGTGCTCGGCGCCCTCTTCGCGCGCGGTCGCGATGGCGGCCATGTTCTCTTCGAGCTGCGCGCGGTCGGCCACCGGGCCGATGTCCACGCCGGGCTCGAGCGCATGGCCGACCTTCAGCGCGGCCATGCGCTGCTTGAGACGCGCGACGAAGGCGTCGTGCACCCGCGCCTCGACGATGAGGCGGCTCGAAGCCGTGCAGCGCTGGCCGGTGGAGAAGAAGGCGCCCTGCACCGCGCAGTCCACGGCCAGCTCGAGGTCGGCATCGGCGAGCACGACCAGCGGATTTTTGCCGCCCATCTCGAGCTGCACCTTGGCGCGCCGGCCGGCAGCGGCCTGCAGCACGCGCTCGCCGGTCGCCGCGGAGCCGGTAAAGCTGAGCGCATCCACCAGCGGATGCTCGATCAGCGCCTGGCCGACCTCGCGCCCGCTGCCCATCACCAGATTGAAGGTGCCCGCCGGCAGCGCGGCGCGGCCGATGATCTCGGCAAGCGCCCAGCCGCAGGCCGGCACCAGCTCGGAGGGCTTGAACACCACCGCGTTCCCGCAAGCGAGCGCCGGCGCGATCTTCCAGGCGGGAATGGCCAGCGGGAAGTTCCAGGGGGTGATCAGGCCGGCCACGCCCACGGGTTCGCGCGTGATGTCCACATGCACGCCCGGGCGCAGCGATGCGACGGTTTCGCCGCCCACCCGCAGCGCCTCGCCGGCGAAGAACTTGAAGATCTGCCCGGCGCGCGCGGCTTCGGCCACGGCCTCCGGCAGGGTCTTGCCCTCCTCGCGCGCCAGCAGCAGGCCCAGTTCGTCCTTGCGCGCCAGGATCTCGCTGCCGATCTGGTCGAGCGCGTCGGCGCGGCGCTGCGGCGTGGTCATGCTCCAGGCGCGGAAGGCGTCGGCCGCGGCGCGCACGGCCTGCTCGGTTTGGCTGCGGTCGGCGCGCGCGTACTCGGCCACCGTCTCGCGCAGGTCCGAGGGGTTGATGCTCAGCCCGCTGGTCACGCCCGTCTCCCAGCGGCCATTGATGTAATGGCGGGCGCTGAGCTGGACTTCGGGACTGCGCTTCAACGTTGGGGCTCCTGGATTAATGGCGGAAGGTGCGGCGGAGTGTAGGAATCGCACTGATATCTTTCCAATGAAGATTTGGATCGAATCGATACCGGAAACAGGATTCAGGAAAACCCCATGACGAACTACACGCACTGGTTCATCCGTGCACGCCTCAAGACGCGGCAGCTCTTGCTGCTGGTCGCGCTGGCGGAGGAAGGCAACATCCATCGCGCCGCGCAGGTGCTGAACATGACGCAGCCGGCCGCCTCCAAGCTGCTCAAGGATCTGGAGGACGTGCTGGAGGTCCCGCTCTTCGAGCGCCTGCCGCGCGGCATGCGGCCCACCTGGTACGGCGAGTGCATGATCCGCCACGCGCGCATGGCGCTGGCCAGCCTCAACGAAGCGCACGACGAACTCATGGCGCTGAAGGCCGGGCGCTTCGGCCAGGTGAGCGTGGGCACCATCACCGCGCCGGGGCTGACGCTGATGCCGCCCGCCATCGCGATCGTCAAGCGCGACCAGCCCAACCTGCGCGTGGCGCTGGAGATCGAGACCAGCGCGGTGCTGATGGAGCGCTTCGAGCAGGGCAAGCTCGACATCCTCGTGGCGCGGCTGTCCGCTGAGCACGACAAGGCCAAGCTGCACTACGAGCCGCTGACCGAGGAGCCGGTGTCTGCGCTGGTGCGGCCCGGGCACCCGCTGCTGGCGATGACCGGGCTGACGCTGCGAGACCTGGTCGGCGCGGGCTGGATCGTGCCGCCGTCGGGCAGCGTGCTGCGGCACCGCTTCGAGCTGATGTTCAGGGAGGAAGGGCTGGCGCCGCCGATCAACGTGATCGAGACCTCGGCCCTGCTCTTCATCACCCGCATGCTGCAGCAGTCGGACATGCTCGCGGTGCTGGCGACCGACGTGGCGCGCTACTACGCCGCGCACGGCCTGGGTTCGGTGCTGCCCGTGGCCGTGCCCTGCCACATGGACGCCTTCGGCATCATCACCCACACGGACCGGCTGCTGTCGCCGGCGGCGAAGGTGATGATGCGGGCGCTGAAGGCGGCCAGCCTCGCGGTCTATGGGCGTCGGCTGGAAGTCGACGCCTGAGCTGCCTCAGACCCAGCCGGCGTCGACCTTGAATTCCTGCGCGGTGCACATGGCCGCGTCGTCGGAGGCCAGGAAGAGCACCATGCGGGCGATGTCGTGCGGCTGCAGGCGGTCGGGCAGGCACTGGTTGCGCGCGAGGGCCTGTTCGCCCTCGGCGTCGAGCCAAAGGCGGACCTGGCGCTCGGTCATGACCCAGCCCGGCGAGACGGTGTTGATGCGGATGCGGTCGCGCCCCAGGTTCACGGCCAGGCCGCGCGTGAGGCCATTGACCGACGACTTGGCGATGGCATAGCAGGGATAGGCGCCTCCCTTGCCCTGCCAACCCGTCGAGCCGAGGTTGACGACGGAGCCGCCGCCCAGGCGCTTCATGCCGAGCACCACGGACTGGATGGCGAAGAAGGCCGGGCGCTCGTTGATGGCCATGCGCTCGTCGTAGTAGTCGGGCGTGACCGATTCGAGCGTGTGGCGGTCGTCGCTCGCGACGTTGTTGACCAGCACCGCGAAGTCGCCGAGCTCGCGTGCGGCGTCGGCGACGGCGGCCTGCAATGCGGCGATGTCGCGCACATCGCAGGTCCGCCACCAGGGGGCGCGATGGCCCGCCTCGCCAATCTGCCGCGCGAGCGCGGCGCTGGCCTCCTCTGCGATGTCGACAAAGGCGACCCGCGCGCCCTGCTCGGCGAAGGCGGCGACGATCGCGGCGCCGATGCCGCTGCCGCCGCCGGTCACGAAGACGGTCTTGTCGCGCAGGCTGGGATAGGTGGAAAAAGCAGGCGCGTCGGCGCGCCGGGCGGTGGCGGTCAAGAAGGTCTCCTGGTTATCTGACATTGCAAATTGCGTATCGATATATACGCAATTGCAGGCTTTCGCTTATCAATATGCCTTGCTACGATGCGGCGCGTCAAGGGTCCGGAGTGACCCGCCAGACTTGGATCGGAGACACGCATGGGTCTTTCCACGACATTTACCGCTCCGCGCTTCGAAGGCGCGCTGCGCTGCATCCAGCCCGCGGGCGCGAGCCTCGGCGAAGGGCTGATGTGGTCGGCGCGCGAGCAGGCGCTCTACTGGGTCGACATCCTGGAGAAGCGCCTGTCGCGGCTCGATCCATCGAGCGGCAAGCAGGACGAATGGCGCTTCGACGAGGAGATCTCGGCGCTGGCCGAACGCGAGAACGCGCCCGGGCTGATCGTCACGCTGCGGCGCGGTTTTGCCTTCTTCGATCCGGCGGCGGCCGAAGCGGGCCCGCAGTGGCTGCACCGGCCCGAGCCGGAGCTGCTCAGCAACCGCTTCAACGACGGCAAGTGCGACGCCCGCGGCCGCTTCTGGGGCGGCACCATGGACTTCGACTGCGTGGCCCCGAGCGGCGCGCTGTACCGCTACGACCCCGACGGCCAATGCGCGCAGCACGACAGCGGCTTCGCGGTGACCAACGGACCGACCTGGTCGCTCGACGGCCGCACGATGTACTTCAACGACACGGTCAAGGGCGCCATCCTCGCCTACGACGTCGACCCGGAGCGCGGCACCCTCGCCCACCGCCGGCTCTGGCTGCGCTTCGCCCGCGGCGACGGCCTGCCGGACGGCATGACCACCGATGCGGCGGGCCGCCTCTGGATCGCGCACTGGGCCGGCAGCTGCGTGAGCTGCCACCATCCGCTGAGCGGCGACGAGCTGGCGCGCATCGAGCTGCCGGTGAGCCAGGTGACGAACTGCGCCTTCGGCGGGCCCGAGCTGCGCACGCTGTACATCAGCTCGGCCAAGGTGGGGCTGGACGAGGCGCAATGCGCGGCCGAGCCGCTGGCGGGCGGGCTGTTCGCGATCGAGGTCGACAGCCCGGGGCTGCCGGCCTTTCGCTTTGCCGGCTGACAGCATGGCCACGGACGCTCCGCACCCCACCGTCTGGCTGCGGCACGGCCGCCAGCGCTTGGGCCTCGTGCCCTCGCTCGGCGGTAGTGTGGCCGCCTGGCAGCTCGAGCGCGCCGAGGGCCTGCTGGACCTCTGGCGGCCGTGGGACGGCGTCACGGCCGATCTCTACCGCATGGCTTCCTTTCCCATGGTGCCGTGGTCCAACCGGATCAGCGGCGGGGGCTTCGAGGAGTCGGGCGAGTTTCATCCGATGCGGCCGAACCGCGCGGGCGAGCCCTACCCGATCCACGGCGACGGCTGGTTGCAGGCCTGGCAGCTGGACAGCCTGGAGGACGACACCGCGACGATGACGCTGCAGTCGCTGCGCTTCGATGGCAATCCGTACGAGTACCGCGCGGTGCAGCGGTTTCGCCTGGTCGACGACGGGCTCGAGCAGACGCTCGAAGTGCAGCACCTGGGGTCGACGCCGCTGCCCTACGGGCTCGGCGTGCATCCGTGGTTCCTGCGCACGGCGCGCACGCGCATCGTCGCGCCGGTGCAAGGGGTCTGGTTGTGCGGCGATGACCCGCTGCCGACACGGCACACCGAGCAGATCCCTGAGGACTGGGACCTGGGACGCGGTGCTCCGGCCTTCGGGAGCTTCGTCGACAACGCGTACACCGGGTGGGGCGGGCATGCGCGCATCGAGTGGCCGGAGCATGGGCTGCGGCTGAGCTTGACGATGCCGGACTTCGAGGAGGATGGCGGTGCGGAGCGCCACTACTGCCTGATGTACCGGCCGCGCGATGGCAATGCCTTTTGCTTCGAGCCGATCACGCAGCCTATCGATGCCTTTCATCTCGAGGGCCGGCCGGGGCTGCGGACGCTGGCGCGCGACGAGACGCTGAGGATGCGCATGCAGTGGCGCTTCGAGGCGCTCGGCAGCCGGCTGGGAAGCTGAGGTCGAGTCCGGTCACCGGGGGAACGGCAAAGACCCTGGAAGGCCACCTCCGGGTAACACCGACGAGGCCGTTCAATGGGTACACAGTGGGCGTTTAGTCATGCCTGACGTCGAACGAAGACGGGCGTTCTGTCCTCCTCGGATAGGGGCACACCGCTCATGTATTCGCTTGCTCAGATGCCTACATTGGACCTCAGGCAAGACCCATCACTCGTACGAACGAGGCGGGCCTGCCGATGACGAACGATTTTGGAGACACGTATGCGACTTATCGCCTTCCTTGTGAGCCCCCTTGCAATGGCGGCATTGGTCCTCGCGTTTGGCTGGCCCGTGCTGCTTGCATGCCTTGCGCTTGCATGGGGAACGTTTCTGTTCTCAACCGGAGACAGCGAGACCGGGGGAGCGTCAACGACGCTGGGGGCAGCGGGCAGTCAGGTCGACGCGGTCATCCCGATGCCTTCGCAGGGAGCGCATACGCAGTTCTGACAGGGGTCGGTTCGGTCGGCGTGCATCCGTGTTCGGCCGTGCCTACCGCGTGTCCACGTCGAACATCTTCGCGCTCGCACGCACTCGCACGACCGGCATGGCATTCTCAGAGGGAAAACGAAAAAGGCCGGAAGCATACGGATGCTTCCGGCCTTTGAAGGCCGCCAGGAATCGAACCTGGATCTCAGCCTTCGGAGGGCCGAATTCTATCCATTGAAATACAGCGAGATGGGGCTCCGGCCCAGCGGCCGAAGCCCGCCATTATCACTGATCACGCAGCCCCCTTTGCGGCGCCCCTCCCCCACCCCGCCCTGCGCTCGAACCCCAAGCCCCGCAAGATAGACATTGAACAGATGCCGCCCCGCCGGCACGAGGTCAAACGCCCCGGCTCCAGCAGCCAGTCCTGAATCAACCCGCTGATCACCGCATGCAGCCCATACGCCGCGGTCTTCGCCGGTATGGGCAGCTCGATCCCCGCGCGGCTCGCCGCATGCTGCAGCGCATGCACGAAATCCGCCACGCATTCGTTGCGCGCGCTGCGATGGCGCTGCAGCACCGGCGCCATCTCGTCCGTGTACTCGACCTTGAGCGTGGCCACCTCGAAGACCCGCCGCACCTGGGGGTCGGTCGTCATCAGGCTCAGGGCCTGCACCATCACCTGCTCGATCGCGGCCAGCGGGTCCTCGTTGGCCGCGCTGGCCTCGCGGGTGGCGGACTCCAGCGGCAGCGTGACGCGCTCCATCATGGCGTTGAAGAGGTCCGGCTTGTCCTTGAAGTGCCAGTAGATCGCACCACGCGTGGCGCCGGCCTCCTGCGCGATCTGCTGCAGCGTGGTCTGCGAAACACCTTGAGACTGGAACAGCACCTCCGCGGCATCGAGCAGCCGATGCCGGGTCGCCAGCGCCTCTTCCTTGGTACGACGGACCACTTTGCTCCTTTGACTTGAAACTTGTAAAACAACCGAAGTCGTGAGGGTTGCCACTATACATTCACGAATGTATGTAAACTCGGGTCCCTCCTGATGGCCAGGCTCGCCGTATTGCTATAGGCACTCGCTGCGACCACGCGCCGTTCCCCGTCTCTGCTTCAAAGGAATCGCATGCCTCTCCTGCATGTCTCGCGTCATTCGTTGTTGTCCACGTCGCGCCGCCCCGCCTTTGCCGCCCTCGCAATGGCCGCGGTGCTGGCGCTCGCCGCTTGCGGCAAGAGCGAGGCGCCGGCCGCTGGCGCAAAGGGCGGCGGTGCCGGCGGCGGGGCGCCGCCGCCGCCCGAAGTGGGGGTGGTGGTGGCGACGCCGACCGACGTCGGCCTGCTGACGGAACTGCCCGGCCGGCTCGAGGCCTCGCGCGTGGCCGAGGTGCGCGCCCGCGCGGCCGGCATCCTGCAGGAGCGGCTGTTCCGCGAAGGCAGCGACGTGAAGGCCGGCCAGCCGCTGTTCCGCATCGACCCCGCGCCCTACCTGGCCACCGCGCAGAGCGCGCAGGCCAGCCTGGCGCGCGCCGAGGCCAATGCGGTGCAGGCCAAGGCCCTGGCCGAGCGCTACAAGCCGCTGGTGGAAGCCAACGCGGTCAGCAAGCAGGAATACCTGAACGCGGTGGCTGCCGCGAAGACGGCGGATGCGGACATCGCGGTGGCCCGCGCCTCGGTGCAGACGGCCAAGATCAACCTGGGCTACGCCAGCGTCACGGCGCCGATCTCCGGCCGCATCGGCCGCGCGCTGGTGACCGAAGGCGCACTGGTGGGCCAGGGCGACGCCACGGCGCTGGCCGTGGTCCAGCAGATCAACCCGATGTACGTGAACTTCACCCAATCGGCCAACGAGGTGCTCAAGCTGCGCCGCGCGATGGAGGCCGGCCAGTTCAAGCGCGCGAGCGGCAGCGACGCGGCCAGCGTGCGCATCCAGCTGGAAGGCGGCGCCGAGTACGCGCTGCCCGGCAAGCTGCTGTTCTCCGACCTCACGGTCGACTCGACCACCGGCCAGGTGACGCTGCGCGCCGAGGTGCCAAACCCGAAGGGCGAGCTGCTGCCCGGCCTCTACGTCCGCGTGAAGGTGGAGCAGGCCCAGGCCACCAACGCGATCACGGTGCCGCAGCAGGCGGTCACGCGCACCCAGCAGGGCGACACGCTGACCGTGGTCGATGCCGAAGGCAAGATGCACAAGCGCACGGTGAAGATCACCGCCGCCCAGAACAACCAGTGGGTGGTGACCGACGGCCTGAAGGCCGGCGAGCAGGTGATGGTCGACGGCTTCCAGAAGCTGATGATGATGCCGCCCGGCGCGGCGGTGAAGGCGGTGCCGTGGAAGGCGCCGGCGCCCGAATCCGCCGCAGCCCCGGCTGCTCCCGCGAACGCTGCCTCGGCTCCGGCCGCGAAGCCGTAAGGAGCGCGCCCGCATGGCAAAGTTCTTCATCGACCGGCCCATCTTCGCGTGGGTGATCGCCCTGTTCGTGATCGTGGTGGGCGCCGTGTCCATCACTCAATTGCCGATCGCGCAGTACCCGCCGGTGGCACCGCCGGCCATCGTCGTCAACGTCGCCTATCCCGGCGCCTCGGCCCAGACGCTGGAGGACAGCGTGCTCTCGGTCATCGAACGCGAGATGAACGGCTCTCCGGGCCTCATCTACATGGAATCGGTGGCGCAGGCCGATGGCACCGGCACCATCACCATCACCTTCGAGACCGGCACCAACGCCGATCTCGCCCAGGTGGACGTGCAGAACCGCCTGTCGCGCGCCACGCCGCGGCTGCCGGCGGCGGTAACGCAGCAGGGCGTGCGCGTGGACAAGTCGCGCAACAACTTCCTGCTGTTCACGATGCTGTCCTCCGACAACCCGGCGATCGACACCACGGCGCTTGGCGACTACGCGTCGCGCAACGTGGTGCCCGAGCTGCAGCGGGTGGCCGGCATCGGCCAGGCTCAGCTGTTCGGCACCGAGCGTGCGATGCGCATCTGGATCGACCCGGCCAGGCTGCAGGGCTACAACCTGTCGGCGGCCGAGGTCAACGCGGCGATCCGCACGCAAAACGCGCAGGTCTCCTCCGGCACCATCGGCGACCTGCCCAACGTGCCGGGGCAGGCGATCGCGGCCACAGTGGTGGTCAACGGCCAGCTCACCACGACCTCGCAGTTCGGCGACATCGTGCTGCGCGCCAACACCGACGGCTCGGCCGTGCGGCTCAAGGACGTGGCGCGCATCGAGCTCGGCGGCCAGGCCTACTCGACCTCGGCGCGGCTCAACGGCGAGCAGGCGGTGGGCATCGGCGTGCAGCTCGCCCCCAGCGGCAACGCGCTGCAGTCGGCCAAGGCGATCCGCGCCAAGATGACCGAGCTGGAGCGCTACTTCCCGCAGGGCGTGAAGTGGACCATCCCCTACGACAGCTCGCGCTTCGTGAACATCTCCATCACCGAGGTGGTGAAGACGCTGTTCGAGGCGGTGGCGCTGGTGTTCCTGGTGATGTTCCTGTTCCTGCAGAACTGGCGCTACACGCTCATCCCGACCATCGTGGTGCCGATCGCGCTCCTGGGCACCTTCGGCGTCCTGCTGGCGCTGGGCTTCTCGATCAACGTGCTGACCATGTTCGGCATGGTGCTGGTGATCGGCATCGTGGTGGACGACGCGATCGTGGTGGTGGAGAACGTGGAGCGCATCATGAGCGAGGAGGGGCTCTCCCCGCTCGAGGCCACGCGCAAGGCGATGCGCCAGATCTCCGGCGCCATCATCGGCGTGACGGTGGTGCTGATCTCGGTGTTCGTGCCGCTGGCCTTCTTCGCGGGCTCCACCGGCAACATCTACCGCCAGTTCTCGGCGGTGATGGTGGCCTCGATCGGCTTCTCGGCCTTCCTGGCGCTGTCGCTCACGCCGGCCCTGTGCGCCACGCTGCTGAAGCCGGTGGAGGCCGGCCACCACCACGAGAAGCGCGGCTTCTTCGGCTGGTTCAACCGCGGCTTCACGCGCACCGCGAAGGGCTATGAGAGCCTGGTGGCGCGCATCCTCAAGCGCGCGGCGCGCTACCTGTTGATCTACGCGGCCATCTTCGGCGCGGTGGTGCTGGTGTACCGGCAGCTGCCCACCTCCTTCCTGCCGCAGGAAGACCAGGGCTACCTCATCGTCAACGTGCAGCTGCCGCCGGGCGCGACCAAGGAACGCATGCTGTCGGTGATGCAGGACGTCGAGAAGTACATGCTGAAGCAGCCCGAGGTGGAGAGCATGGTCGGCGTGCTGGGCTTCAGCTTCTCGG
This sequence comes from Variovorax sp. WS11, assembly GCF_010499245.1. GTDB lineage: Bacteria > Pseudomonadota > Gammaproteobacteria > Burkholderiales > Burkholderiaceae_C > Variovorax. Next base: position 3,115,793 of record NZ_JAAGOW010000001.1, on the reverse strand, counting down.
GCCAGGGCCAGAACGCCGGCCTCGCCTTCGTCACGCTCAAGGACTGGAAGGAGCGGCACGACCCGGCCCACTCGGCCGAGGCGCTGGCCGGCCGCGCCTTCGGGGCGCTGTCGGGCATCCGCGACGCCTTCATCTACCCGCTGTCGCCGCCGCCCATCCCCGAGCTGGGCAACGCCAGCGGCTTCAGCTTCCGCCTGCAGGACCGCGGCGGCGCCGGCCACGAGGCGCTGGTCAACGCGCGCAACCAGATCCTGGGCATGGCCGGCAAGAGCCCGCTCCTGACGCAGGTGCGCCCGGACGGCCTGGAGGACGCACCGCAGCTGCAGATCGACATCGACCGCGACAAGGCGAACGCGCTGGGCGTGAGCTTCGACGCCATCAACACCACGCTGTCGACGGCGCTCGGCTCGACCTACGTGAACGACTTCCCGAACCAGGGCCGCCTGCAGCGGGTGGTGGTGCAGGCCGATGCGCCGGCGCGCATGCAGCCGGACGACCTGCTGCGCCTCAACGCCAGCAACACCAAGGGGGAGCCGGTGCCGCTGTCGGCCTTCGCCAACACGCGCTGGGTGACGGGTGCGCAGCAGACGGTGCGCTACAACGGCTATCCGGCGATCCGCATCTCGGGCTCGGCCGCGCCGGGCTACAGCTCGGGCGCCGCGATGGCCGAGATGGAAAAGCTGGCCGCACAGCTGCCCCAGGGCTTCGGCTACGAATGGACCGGCCAGTCGCGCGAGGAAAAGCTCGCGGGCTCGCAGGCGATCATCCTGTACGTCTTCTCGATCCTGGCGGTGTTCCTGTGCCTGGCCGCGCTGTACGAGAGCTGGACCATTCCGCTGTCGGTGATCATGGTGGTGCCGCTGGGCGTGCTGGGCGTGCTGCTCGCGACGCTGATGCGCGCCTATTCGAACGACGTGTACTTCCAGGTCGGCCTGATCACCATCATCGGCCTGTCGGCGAAGAACGCGATCCTGATCATCGAGTTCGCCAAGGACCTGCAGGCGCAGGGCCGCGGGGTGGTCGAGTCGGCACTGGCCGCCGCCCACCTGCGGTTCCGGCCGATCATCATGACCTCGCTGGCCTTCGGCCTCGGCGTGCTGCCGCTGGTGATCGCCTCCGGCGCGGGCTCGGCAAGCCAGCGCGCGATCGGCACCGGCGTGATCGGCGGCATGGTGACCGGCACGGCACTCGCCGTGATCTTCGTGCCGGTGTTCTTCGTGGTGGTGCGCAGCCTGTTCAAGGGCAGCGACCGGCAGCACGAGGTCGACAGGCGCCACGCCCAGGCCGCAGGCATTGAAGAAAGCCCCGCCCATGATTAAGAAGAACTTCGTTTCCACCGCCCTGGCCGGCGCCGCCGCCCTGGTGCTGGCCGGCTGCTCGCTGATCCCCACCTACGAGCGCCCCGCGGCGCCGGTGCCGGCCAGCTATCCGGGCGCACAGCCCGCGGCCACGAGCCCCTCTCCGGCCTCGACGCTGGCCTGGCAGGACTACTTCACCGATCCGCGTCTGGCGAAGCTGATTGAGAGCGCCCTCGCCAACAACCGCGACCTGCGGGTGGCCGTGCTCAACATCGAGCAGGCGCGCGCGCAGTTCCAGATCCAGCGCGCGGCGCAGTTCCCGGCGGTCGACCTCTCGGCCAGCGGCTCGCGCTCCAGCCCGAATGCGCTGCAGTCGCTGGGCCTGGGCGGCAGCGTGACCTCGAGCTACGCGGTCAACCTCGGCATCACGGCCTGGGAGCTCGACTTCTTCGGCCGCGTCGCCAGCCTCAAGGAACAGGCGCTGGCGCAGTTTCTCGCCACCGAGGAATCGCGCAAGGCCACGCAGATCAGCCTGATCAGCGCCGTGGCCAGCGGCTGGCTCACGCTGATCGCGGACGACGAGCTGCTGGCGCTCACGCGCCAGACGCTGACCACCCGAGAGGAGTCGCAGAAGCTCACCCGCATGCGCTTCGACAGCGGCGTGGTCTCGGAGATCGACCTGCGCCTGGCCGACTCGCTGGCCGAGACCGCGCGCGCCTCGTATGCGGAGCAGCGCCGCCTGCGCATGCAGGACGAGAACGCGCTGGCCCTGCTGCTCGGCGCGCCGGTGCCGCCGGAGGCTACCGAGGGCGGCGCGCGCGGCCTGGACGCGGTGGCGCCGATGGCGGAGCTGCCCGCCGGCCTGCCCTCCGACCTGCTGGGCGAGCGGCCGGACATCCGCGCCGCCGAGCAGCAGCTGATCGCGGCCAACGCCAACATCGGCGCGGCGCGCGCGGCCTTCTTCCCGCGCGTGACGCTGACCACCTCGATCGGCACGGCGAGCAGCGAGTTCTCGAACCTGTTCGATAGCGGCACCAAGGCCTGGGCCTTCTCGCCGCAGCTGACGGTGCCGATCTTCGACGCCGGCCGCAACCGGGCCGGGCTGGATTCGGCCAAGGCCGGCCGCGAGATCGCGGTGGCGCAATACGAGAAGTCGATCCAGACCGCCTTCCGCGAGGTCGCCGACGCGCTCGCCGGCCGCGCCACCCTGGGCGAGCAGCTGCGCGCCCTGCGTGCGCAGTCGGAGGCCGAGGCGGTGCGCTTCAAGCTGTCGGACCTGCGCTACCGCAACGGCATCGCCAGCGCGCTGGACCTGCTCGACTCCCAGCGCTCGCTCTACGGCGCGCAACAGGCTGCGGTGCAGATCCAGCTCGCGCAGCTGCAGAACCAGGTGGTGCTGTACAAGACGCTGGGCGGTGGATGGGCCACGCGCTGAGCGGCCGAGGACCGTCGCGGGGCGCTTTCGGGCGCCTCTCTATAATCGCCGGTCGATTAGAAAAAGCCCCCGACGAGCCCCCACACTGAGGACCCAATGAGCGACGACGCGCACCACCAGGCCACAGAAGACGCCCACATCGGCCCGATCAAGAACCCCAAACAACTGCTGCTGGCGGTCTTCTTCTCCTTCATCGCGCCGATCCTGATCATCGTTGGTCTGGTCTCGTACGTGACTTCCGCCAATCATCCGTCGGGCGAGGCCCAGGGCACCGGCATGGCGCTCTACGGCGTGTCGAAGGAAGCACGCGACCGCGAGATCGCCGAGCGCCTCAAGAAGATCGGCTCGATCGAGATCCGCGACGCCAACCGGCCGCTGGCCGCCGGCGAGGCGGTGTTCAAGGCCCAGTGCGTGGCCTGCCACGGCGCCCCGGGCATCCCGGGCGCTCCGCACCTCAACGACGCCGCGGCCTGGGGCCCGCGCATCGGCCAGGGCTACGCCACGCTGCTCGAGCATGCGATCAAGGGCAAGGGCGCGATGCCGCCCCAGGGCGGCGGCGACTTCGAAGACGTGGAAATCGGCCGTGCCGTGGTCTACCTGGCCAATGCCGGCGGCGCCAAGTTCCCGGTGCCCGACCGTCCGGCGACCGCAGGCGCCCCGGAGGCTGCAGCCTCGGAAGCGGCAGCGGCGCCGGCACCTACCAAGCAGTAATCGGGGTTTCGGACCTCACAGCAAAAGAGCCCGCATGCGGGCTCTTTTTTCATGGGCCTGCGCTTTCCTTCAATGCGCGGCCTGGACGGGTCGGCCCGCCGCCGGGCTCATGACATGGCCGAAGCGCGCGGGCAGTTCCTCCGCGCGCACGCTCTCCGGCACCCAGCGCCCCTGCTCGATGGCCTCGGCCGCGTAGCCCACGTCTTGCGTATGCACCAGGCCCAGGCCAGGCGGCGCGACCAAATAGAGCCGCCCCTGCTCGTCGACCAGGCAGGCCGAGGGCTCGACCGGATCGCCGGCATGCGAGCGCACCGAGAAGTCCTCGCCGACCCGCCACACCCAGGGCGCAGCCTCCAGTTCCACGTAGACGCGCTGCGGCCCGTTCTGGAAGAACCACTGGCCCTGCTCGTCGTGCTCGTAGTTGCGCTGGATGAAGTCGATCAGCTTCTCGTGCTCGAGGCGCGAGCCCTTGGGGGCCGGAAAGGCCCCCATAGCCTGCGTGCGGTCGTCGCGCAGGTACCAGTTCCCGCGTGCGTCGAGGCCCAGCCAGCCGTAGCAGTGCGGCACGTTGGGCCACTTGGCGAGCGCCTGTTTGACGATGTCGTCCATGCCGGGGATTCTGGCGCGGATCATGCCGCCGCGCCATCGGACGAAGCCTCTTCAGAGGTGCTGCGCCAGCCAGTCGCCGACCCGCTCGGGCATGCCCAGCACATGGCCCGGCGGCCGCCCCATCGGAAAGCCCACATGGCCGCCATGGGCCGGCTGCCACAGCGTGACGTGGCGGCCCGCTTCCTCCGGGCGCGGCAGGCTGGCGGCCGGCACGAAGGGATCGTTGGTCGCGTTCACCACCAGCGCCGGAATGCGGATCGCGTCCAGGTGCGGCTTGGCCGAGGCGCGGCGCCAATAGTCGTCGGTGTCGCGAAAACCGTGCAGCGGCGCAGTGAACACGTTGTCGAAGGCGTGCAGGTCCGCGGCCGCGAGCAGCGCCTCGCGGTCGAACAGCCCCGGATGCTGGGCCAGCTTGGCCAGCGCCTTGGGCTTCATGCTGGCCAGGAACATGCGCGTATAGACCAGCCGGTTGAAGCCCTGCCCGATGGCCGCGCCGCCGGCCGCCAGGTCCAGCGGCGCGCTGATCGAGGCCGCCGCGCTCACTACCTTCGAGGCCTCCGCGCCTGCCTCCTCGACCCAGCGCAGCAGCGCATTGCCGCCCAGCGAGACGCCGGCAACGAGCATCGGCCCCGCATGCCGCTCGCGCAGGCGCGAGAGGATCCAGCCCACCTCTTCGAAGTCCCCGGAGTGGTAGGCCCGCGGCGCCAGGTTGATCTCGCCGCTGCAGCCACGGAAGTGCGGCACCGCGTAGTCCCAGCTGCGCGACTGCGCGTGGGCCGCGAAGGCCTCGGCATAGTGGCTCTTCGACGAGCCCTCGAGGCCATGGAACAGCACCAGCAGCGGCTTCGGCGCCGGCCCCTCTGCCGCGAGGAAGTCCACGTCGATGAAGTCGCCGTCCGGCGTGTTCCAGCGCTCGCGAAGGTAAGCCGGCAGGGGCGCCTCGACCCGACGCGCCCAGAGCGCGGGCCAGATGGTCTGGAGGTTGCCGCCCGGCAACCAGCGTGGCGCAACGTACTGCATCAGTGAAGGGTCTGCGGTATCTCTTCCGACTCGTCGGGCGCATGAACCGTTCCCGGACTCGCATGGTGGGCCACCATGCGCCAGCCCTGCGCGGTCTTGTGATAGACGTTGGTGGCCAGCACGAAGGCGTGGCGCGGCCCCTCGGCCGTCAGCACTTCGATGCGCTCCAGCACGTTGTGCACCGCGCTGGCGAGCGACTCCACCCTGCGCACGTGCGCCGGCGTGGCATGGATCGCGCCGTTGGCGAACATCTGCTCGAAGGCCGCGCGGATCGCGCTGGCGCCCACCAGGCGCGGGCCGCCGGGATGCACGCAGAACACCTCGTCCTCGTCGGCCCAGCAGGCCATCAGCGCATCGATGTCGCCGCGTTGCAGCGACTCGTAGAAGGTCGCCTCCACATCGTCGGCAGTGCCGGCCAGGGCGGCGGCGCGAAGTTTGGTCTTGGGCATGGCGGAAGAAACACGGGGAGTGACGGAGATTGTGCGGGGTCGGGCGGCCGGTTGCGACGCACAAGCGCGACGCTGTTGCACCAAAGCCAATCGCGATCCGTCCGACCAAACGCTCCAAATTGGACCATTTGGTCCAAACATAAGCAGGGCCGGAGTGCAAGTTGTTGATTTCAAAGGACTTAGAGGAATGGCACGGTGTATGCATAGCAATCGCCACCCCTCTCTAGCCCCGGAGCGCAACGCATGAACGTCGGCATCTTCATCCCCATCGGCAACAACGGCTGGCTGATCTCGGAGAACGCTCCGCAGTACAAGCCCAGCTTCGAGCTCAACAAGCAGATCACGCAGCGCGCCGAACACTACGGCATGGACTTCGCGCTGTCGATGATCAAGCTGCGCGGCTTCGGCGGCAAGACCGAGTTCTGGGACCACAACCTCGAAACCTTCACGCTGATGGCCGGCCTGGCCGCCGTCACCTCGAAGATCAAGCTCTACGCCACCGCCGCCTCGCTGGTGATGCCGCCAGCCATCGTGGCGCGCATGAGCTCGACCATCGACTCGATCTCCAACGGCCGCTTCGGCCTCAACCTGATCACCGGCTGGCAGAAGCCCGAGTACTCGCAGATGGGGATGTGGCCCGGCGACGCGTTCTTCGGCACGCGCTATCAGTACCTGTCGGAATACGTGCAGGTGCTGCGCCAGCTCTGGGCCACCGGGCAGTCGGACTTCAAGGGCGATCACTTCAAGATGGACGACTGCCGCGTCAGCCCCAGGCCGCAGGCCGAGATGAAGGTGATCTGCGCCGGCCAGAGCGACGCCGGCATGGACTTCTCCGCCAGTTACGCCGACTACAACTTCTGCTTCGGCAAGGGCGTCAACACGCCGCAGGCCTTCGCGCCGGCGGCACAGAAGCTGATCGAGGCGACGAAGAAGACCGGCCGCCACGTCACCTCCTACGTGCTCTTCATGGTCATCGCCGACGCCACCGACGAGGCCGCGCGCGCCAGGTGGGAGCACTACAAGGCCGGCGCCGACCAGGAGGCACTGGCCTGGCTCACGCAGCAGAGCGCGGCCGATACCAAGTCGGGCGCCGACACCAACGTGCGCCAGATGGCCGACCCGACCTCCGCCGTCAACATCAACATGGGCACCCTGGTCGGCTCCTACGCGACGGTCGCGCGCCTGCTCGACGAGGTCGCCGAAGTGCCGGGCACCGAGGGCGTGCTGCTGACCTTCGACGACTTCCTGCCCGGCGTGGAGGCCTTCGGCGAACACATCCAGCCGCTGATGAAGAGCCGCACGCACATGGACAGCCCCGTGCCTTCGCGCGTCGCCGCCGAGCGCCTGGTTGCCTGATCGACAAGGACGGCCATGAGCAACCGCAAGAACACCACCCTCGCCTCCAGCACCCCCGCTGGCGTGCCGAATGCGCCGGGCGCGCCCGCGCCGCTCGTGCTGCCCGCGCGGCCCGAGCCCCTCGCGCTGCACGCGGCCAACACCGCGCTGATCGTGGTCGACCTGCAGAACGCCTACGCCTCCTCCGGCGGCTACGTGGACACGGCCGGCTTCGACATCTCGGGCGCGCAGGGCGTGATCGCCAACATCGCGCGCACCCTTGCCGCGGCCCGCGCGGCCGGCCTGCTGGTCGTGTTCCTGCAGAACGGCTGGGATGCGGACTACGTGGAGGCCGGCGGCCCCGGCTCGCCCAACTGGCACAAGTCCAACGCGCTCAAGACCATGCGCAGGAAGCCCGAGCTGCAAGGCCGCTTCCTCGCCAAGGGCGGCTGGGACTACGAGCTGATCGACGCGCTGCGGCCGCGGGCCGGCGACATCGTGATCCCCAAGACCCGCTACAGCGGCTTCTTCAACAGCACGCTCGACAGCAGCCTGCGCGCGCGCGGCATCCGCAACCTGGTCTTCACCGGCATCGCCACCAACGTGTGCGTGGAGTCCACGCTGCGCGACGCCTTCCACCTCGAGTACTTCGCCGCGATGCTGGAGGACGCCACGCACGAGCTCGGCGGGCCGGCGATCCAGCAGGCCACGGTCTACAACGTCGAGACCTTCTTCGGCTGGGTGTCCACCGTCGAGGACTTCTGCCGCACCGTCGCGCCGCAGACCGCCGCGCAAGCCGCGCCGGCCGAAGCGGCCACCGCCTGATTCATCACTCCCACCGGACATCGAACCATGCCCAAGCAAGCCATCATCCCGCCCGGCACCGGCGTGCCGCTCGCCCCCTACGTCCCCGGCACGCTGGCCGACGGCGTGCTCTACGTGTCGGGCACCCTGCCCTTCGACAAGGACAACAACGTGGTCCACGTCGGCGACGCGAGCGCGCAGGCGCGCCACGTGCTCGCCACCATCCAGGGCGTGGTCGAGGCCGCCGGCGGCACCATGGACGACGTGACCTTCAACATGATCATGATCAAGGACTGGGCCGACTACGCGAAGATCAACGCGGTCTATGCCGAGTTCTTCCCCGGCACCAAGCCGGCGCGCTACTGCATCCAGTGCGGGCTGGTGAAGCCCGATGCGCTGGTCGAGATCGCCTCGATCGCGCACGTCGGCAACAAGGCCTGAGCATGCCGCTGCACCACGAGCTGCATGGCCCAGCCGAAGGCGATGCCGTGCTGCTGAGCCCGGGCCTGGGCGGCTCGGCGGGCTTCTGGTCGCCGCAGCTCGCCGCGCTGGTCGAAGCCGGGCACCGCGTGATCGCCTACGACCACCGCGGCACCGGCCGCAGCCCCGCGGACCTGCCGGCCGGCTACACCATCGCCGAGATGGCGCGCGACGTGCTCGAGGTCATGGACGCCACATCGACGCCGCGCTGCCACCTGGTGGGCCACGCGCTCGGCGGCCTGGTCGGGCTGCAGCTCGCGCTCGATGCGCCCGCGCGCGTGGCCAGCCTGGTGCTCGTCAACGCCTGGTCGCGGCCCAACCCGCATTCGGCGCGCTGCTTCGAGGCGCGCCTCGCGCTGCTCGGCGCCTGCGGCCCGCGCGCCTACGTGGAAGCGCAACCCATCTTCCTCTACCCCGCCGCCTGGTGCGACCACAACGCGCAGCGCGTGGCCGCCGAGGTCGAGCACGCACTCGCGCATTTCCCCGGCGAAGCCAACCTGCGCGCACGCATCGGCGCGCTGCGCGCCTTCGATGTCGATGCGCGTCTCGGGCAGATCACTGCGCCCGCGCTCGTCGCCAGCGCCGAAGACGACGTGCTCGTCCCCTGGACCTGCTCGCAGCGCCTGGCCGAGGGCCTGCCGCAGGCCTCGCTCGATCGCATGCCCCACGGCGGCCACGCGCACAGCGTGACGGAGGCCGCCGCCTTCAACCGCCGCCTGCTCGCCTTCCTCGCGCGGGTGGGCGCACCTGGAGTTCCCGCATGAAACCCGCCCTGGACAGCGCCGCCCTGGCGCTGCTTTTCACCGACGCTCGCTCGCACAACGGCTGGCGGCCCGAGCCGATCACCGACGCCCTGCTCGAACAGCTCTACGCGCTCGCGCGCTCCGGGCCGACCTCGGCCAACTGCTCGCCCGGCCGCTTCGTCTTCGTGCGCACGCCCGAAGGCAAGCAGCGCCTGGCGCCGGCCCTGTCCAAGGGCAACCTGGCCAAGACCCTGGCCGCGCCGGTCACGGTAATCGCGGCCTGGGACAGCGTCTTCTACGACAAGCTGCCCCGCCTGTTCCCGCACGCCGACGCCCGAAGCTGGTTCACCGGCAGCCTCGAGGCCGCGCGCGAGACCGCGTTTCGCAACGCCACGCTGCAGGCCGCCTACCTGCTGCTCGCCGCGCGCGCGCTGGGGCTGGATGCGGGGCCGATGTCCGGCTTCGACAAGGCGAAGGTCGACGCCGCCTTCTTCTCCGGCACCCCCTGGACCGCCAACTTCCTCATCAACCTCGGCCACGGCGACGACGCGCAGCTGTTCGGCCGCCTGCCGCGCCTGGACTTCGCCGAAGCCTGCGCGCTCGCCTGAGGAAAGCGCCGACGCCATGAACACCGTACCCAAGGGCGACTACCGCGATGCGATGGCGCGCCTCGGCGCGGCCGTCCATGTCATCACCACCGACGGCCCCGGCGGGCGCGCCGGCTTCACCGCATCGGCGGTGTGCAGCGTGACCGACGAGCCGCCGACGCTCCTGGTCTGCCTGAACCGCTCGGCCTCGGTCTACCCGGCCTTCCGGGCCAACGGCGTGCTCTGCGTGAACGCGCTGGCGCCGGGGCAGCAGGCGCTCTCAGGCCTGTTCGGCGGCAAGACGCCGATGGAGGAACGCTTCGCTGCCGGCCGCTGGCAGCGCAAGCTCACCGGCGCGCCGGTGCTCGAGGACGCGGCCGTCTCCTTCGACTGCCGCGTGTCGCACGTGACGCGCGTGGGCACGCACGACGTGCTGTTCTGCGAGGCGGTGGCCATCGCGATCGGCGGCACCGCGCACGGCCTCATCTACTTCGATCGCCGCTATCACGACATCGTCACGGCGCCTCACTGAGCGCGCAGCGCGCTCAGTGCGCGACGATGCCGTCGAGCACGATGCGCTGCACGTTGGCCACCGTCTCTTCGAAGAACTCCGGGTCCTCCAGCGTGCGGCCGGTGATGGCCTGCACCTGCACACCGAAATCGGCGTAGTGCTGGGTGGTGGCCCACAGCGCGAAGATCAGGTGGTGCGGATCGACCGGCGCGAGCTTGCCGGCCGCGACCCAGGCGCGGATCACCTCCGACTTGCGCGTCACCAGGTCGCGCAGCTCGCGATCGAGCTCGTCGCGCAGCAGCGGCGCGCCCTGGATCATCTCCAGGCAGAACAGCCGCGAGGCATCGGGCTGGTCGCGCGAGATCAGCAGCTTGCGCCGGATGTAGTCGCCGATCGCCTGCCGCGGATCCTGCTCGGCGCTGAAGCCGCGCAGCGGCTCCAGCCACACCGCGAGCAGCTCGCGCAGCGCGCTGACGTACAGCTCCTCCTTGTTGGCGAAGTAGTAGAGCAGGTTGCTCTTCGAGACATCGGCGCGCGCCGCCACCTGGTCGACGCTGGTGCCGTGCAGGCCGTAGCGCGAGAACAGGCCCAGCGCCGCGCGCAGGATCGCCGCGCGCTTGTCCTCGATCTGGCGCAGCCGGCGGCTCACCGCGGTGGCGCTGCGCGCGGCGGGCGCGCGCTTGGCATGCACGCGCTTGAGCGCGGGCGCTTCGAGGATCGGCTTGGACGGCGTCTTGCTGCGTGTCTTGGGCATGAGGGCGGCTCTCTCTCCGGTGGAATTTTCCTTCTCTCGGCGCGTCCGCATGCACGAGCCATACCGGCGATGGTACGCACCACGGCAACACGCGCGCGCACGCATTCGCCGCGCTCTGCGCCGCGCACGCACCACGCCGCGGCGGGAAACGGCATTTGTCCATTTGGTCCAACTGGCATGGACGTTGCATGGCGATGACACCGGCGAGCCGCGCGCACCGGCTCGAATCCACCGTCACCGAAGGATTGAAAGCATGACCCTGCTGTCCGTTCCGATCATCGATCTCGCCCCGTACTTTGCGGGGACGGCCGAAGGCAAGGCCGAGGTGGCGCGCCAGGTCGACGAGGCCTGCCGCAGCATCGGCTTCCTGGTCATCACGAACCACGGCATCGCACCGGAACTCGTCGCGCGCGTCTGCGCGGCCTCGCGCCGCTTCTTCGAGCTGCCGCTGGCCGAGAAGCGCAAGGTCGACCGCCCGCGCGACGACGCCGTGCGCGGCTACAGCGCGGTGGGCGAGGAGGGGCTGTCGTACAGCCTGGAGGAAGCGGCGCCGGGCGACCTCAAGGAGTCCTTCTCGATCGGTCCCTCGAAGGTGCCCGAGGACGAGTACCACCGGGGCGAAGCGGCCGGCCCGCATTTCGAGCCCAACGTGTGGCCCGCGCTGCCGGACTTCCAGCCGGCCTTCGACGGCTACTTCGAAGCCATGAGCGATCTCTCGCGCTCGCTGATGCGCATCTTCGCGCTCGCACTCGCGCTGCCCGAGACCTTCTTCGACGACAAGATCGACCGGCACATCAGCATGTTCCGCGTGCTGAGCTACCCGCCGCAGATCGAGGCCGCGCTGCCGGGCCAGCTGCGCGCCGGCGCCCACAGCGACTACGGCAGCCTCACCGTGGTGCTGCCCGACGACAAGGGGCTGCAAGTCTTCAACAAGGCCGGCCAGTGGGTGGATGTGCCGATGGTCGAGGGCGGCCTGGTGGTGAACATCGCCGACCTGATGATGCAGTGGACCAACGACCTGTGGGTGTCGACGCTGCATCGCGTGGTCAACCCGCCGCCCGATGCGGCGAGCACCAACCGGCGCCAGTCGCTGGTGTTCTTCCACCAGCCCAACTACGACGCGATGGTCGAGTGCCTGCCGAGCTGCCTCGCACCGGGCGAGAAGCCCAAGTACGCGCCGGTCTCCTCGGGCGATCACCTGAAGTCGAAGTTCCTCAAGCAGACGACCTTCGGCGGCACGAAAGCGACGGCCTGAGCCGCCGGGCCGCTCCCAAGGCGAATACCGCAGCGCGCAGCGCGGAGTCCAATGAACATGGCGCATCTCTCCTACGTCAACGTCTTCGCGAAGGACGTGGTCGCGCTCAGCGGCTTCTACCAGCGCGTGTTCGGCTTTCCCGAGATCGAGGCCATCCGCTCGCCGATCTTCCGCGGCCTGGACACCGGCAAGTCGAGCCTGGGCTTCAACGCACTCGATGCCTACGCGCTGCTGCAGCTGGCCGAGTTCTCCGACACGCGCGGCGTCAAGTTCCTGCTGAACATCGACGTCGATTCGCAGGAGGAGGTCGACCGCAGGGTGCCGCTCGCCGTCGCGGCCGGCGCGACGCTGGTCAAGGCCCCTTACCTCACCTACTACCACTGGTACCAATCGGTGCTGCTCGACCCCGAGGGCAATGTGTTCCGTATCAATTTCATGATGAAAGGTCCGAGTGATGTTGCGTAGCAAATCGATTCCCTGCGCGGTCGCGGCGCTCGTGGCGGGTGCCGCGCTGGTCGCCCCGGCGCTGGCCGCCGACGGCTTCACGCTCAAGGGCAAGCCCAAGATCGCGATGCTGTACTTCGGGCCCAAGAACGACGGCGGCTGGACCCAGGCCTTCGACGAGGCGCGCATCAAGGTCGAGAAGGAGACCGGCGAGAAGATCCAGTTCGTCGAGAACGTGCCGGAGGACGCCTCGGCCATCAAGCCCGCCGCCGAGAAGTTCATCCAGCGCGGCGCCAACATCATCATCGGCACCGCCTTCGGCTATTCGGACAGCTTCAAGGAGCTGGCGGCCAAGTACCCGGACGTGGCCTTCCTCAACGGCTCGGGCACCAGCAACGGCGCCAACCTCGAGTCCTTCTACGGCCGCACCTACGAGAGCCAGTACCTGTGCGGCATGGCGGCCGGCGCGGCCTCGAAGAGCGGCAAGCTCGGCTTCGTCGCGGCCAATCCCTTCGGCGTGGTCAACTGGACCATCAACGCCTTCGCGCTGGGTGCGCAGAAGATGAACCCGAACGCGACGGTCAACGTGATCTACACCGGCGCGTGGAACGACCCGGTCAAGGAACGCGCGGCCGCCGCGGCGCTGATCGACCAGGGCGCCGACGTGATCGGCCAGCACGTCGACAGCCCGACGCCGCAGATCGTGGCGCAGGAGCGCGGCGTCTATGGCACCGGCCACCACCGCGACCTGCGGCAGTTCGCGCCCAAGGCCACGCTGTGCTCCTCGGTCTGGGTGTGGGACAAGTTCCTCACGCCCGAGCTCAAGAAGATCATGGCCGGCAACTGGAAGCCCGCACCCTACGGCGCCTTCATCCCGATGAGCGCGGGCGGCACCGACATCGCCGGCTTCGGCCCGGGGGTGCCGAAGGACAAGGCGGCTGCCATCAGCGCCGTGCGCGAGGCGCTGCTCAAGGGCAAGCAGATCTACGCCGGCCCGCTGCTCGACCGCGAGGGCAAGGAGCGCGTCGCCAAGGGCGCCGTGCTCTCGGACGCGGATCTCTGGAAGATGGACTGGTTCGTCAAAGGCGTCGTCACGCAGAAATGAAGACCGCGCTCGAGCTCACCGGCATCCACAAGTCCTTCGACGGATTCGCCGCCTTGACCGACGCGCATTTCCGCGCGTCCTGGGGCGAGGTGCATGCGCTTCTGGGCGAGAACGGCGCCGGCAAGTCCTCGCTGATGAACATCGCGGCCGGGCTCTACGCGGCCGAGGCCGGCACGCTGCGGGTGGACGACAACACGGTGCGCTTCAGCGGACCGCGCGACGCGGCCCGGGCCCGCATCGGGATGGTCCACCAGCATTTCCGGCTGGTGCGGTCCTTCACGGTGGCGCAGAACGTCCTGTTGACTGCGCCCGCCGCCGAGGGCTTCGAGAGCCACCGCAAGCGCCTGCGGCGCATCGAGGCGGCCATCCGCGAGCAGGCGCAGGCGCTCGGCTTCGACATCGATCCGGCGCAGCGCGTGGACCGGCTCTCGGTGGCCGAGCAGCAGCGCGTCGAGATCCTCAAGGTGCTGCTGGCCGGCGCGCGCATCCTGATCCTCGACGAGCCCACCGCGGTGCTGACCGACAGCGAGGCCGAGCGCCTGCTCTCGACCGTGCAGGCGCTGGCGCGGCGCGGAGCGGCGGTGGTGCTGGTCACGCACAAGATGGCCGACGTCAAACGCCATGCCGACCGCGTGACCGTGATGCGCGGCGGCCGCACGGTCGCGACGGTGGACCCGAAGCAGATGCCGGTGGCCGAGCTGGTCCGGCTGACGGTCGGCGAATCGATCACCGCGCCGGCCGCCGGTTCGACACGCGCGACGCCCGGCCCGGTGCGGCTCGCGGTGCGCGGCCTGCGTTCGCCCGCGCTGCAGGGCCGCCGCGTGCTCGACAGCATCGACCTCGAACTGCGCGCCGGCGAGATCTACGGGCTGGCCGGCGTCGGCGGCAACGGCCAGGGGGAGCTGGCGGGGGCGATCATGGGCATGGCAGACGATGCCGAAGGCGAGATCGCGCTCGAAGGCCATGGCGATCTCCTGCGCACGCCGGCGCCCGCGCGCCGCGCGCTGGGCCTGGCCGCCATCCCGGCCGACCGCTACGGCCTCGCGCTGGCGGGCGGCCTCTCGGTGGCCGAGAACTACGGCATCGGCCAGGTCCACAGCGGGCGCTACGGCCCGGCGTGGCGCCTGAAGCGCCGGGCGATGGACGCCGATGCGCGCGCGGCCGTCGCCGCCTTCGACGTGCAGGGCGCGCGCTCGGTCGCGCAGAAGGCCGCGCTGCTGTCGGGCGGCAACGCGCAGAAGCTGGTGCTGGCGCGCGAGTTCGGCAAGTCGCCGCGCCTGGTGCTGGCCCACAGCCCCAGCCGCGGGCTGGACGTGCGCGCCGGCGCCGACGTGCATGCGCGGCTGCGCGCCGCGCGCGATGCCGGGGCGGCCGTGCTGCTGATCAGCGAGGACCTCGACGAGGTGCTGGCGCTGGCCGACCGCGTGGGCGTGATGACGCGCGGCCGCATCGTGGCCGAGTTCGCGCAGCCGGCCGACCGGCAGGCCATCGGCCAGGCGATGGTGGACCATGGCTGAGCCTGCGTTGTCGATGTCCGCGCCGGCCATGGTGCCCGGCGGTGCCGTTGCGGGCCCTCCGGCGCCGACCGTTCGGGGCGAGCCGGTCGAAGACGGCTTCGGCCCTTCGACCGGCGAAGGGGGCACGGAGGAGCCGAAGGCCGCGCGCCAGCCCTGGGCCGCGCGCCGCTACGCGCTGGAGATCCGCCAGCACATGGCCTGGCACCGGCAGGCGCTCATCCTCGCCGCGGCCATCGGCGTGGGGCTGCTGATCTCGGCCGTCATCCTGGTGGCCGCGGGCGTGCCGGCCGCCGAACTGGCCAACGAGTTCATCGTCCAGACCTTCCTCGACGGCCAGAACCTGCGCGCCGTGCTGTTCCAGGCGGCGCCGATGGTCCTGGTCGGGCTGGCCGGCGCGATGGCCTTTCGCGCCCGCTTCTGGAACCTCGGCCTGGAGGGCCAGATGATCTGGGGCGCCATCGGCGCCACCGCCGTGTCCTTCTTCGAGATCGGGCCGCCCGCGCTGCGGCTGCCGCTGATGGCCATGGCCGCAGGGGCCGGCGGGCTGCTGTGGGTGCTGGGCCCGGCGCTGCTCAAGCGCCGGCTGGGCGTCAACGAGATCATCTCGACGCTGATGCTGAACTACATGGCGGCCAACTTCCTGCTGCACCTGGTCTACGGCAGCTGGAAGGACCCGAAGGACAACTTCCCCTACTCGCCGCAGTTCCGCGCCTTCGAGCGCCTGCCCGACCTCGTCGCCGGGGTGAACAGCGCCATCGTGCTGGCCGGCCTGGTTGCGCTCGCGGCCTGGTGGGCGGTCGGCCTGAGCCGCGCCGGCCTGTACCTGCGCTTCGTCGACGCCAATCCGCGCATGGCGCAGGCGGCCGGCGTGCCGGTGGCACGCATGGTCTACGGCGCGGTGCTGTGCTCCGGCGCGATGGCCGGCCTCGCGGGCTTCGCGGTCGCGGCCGGGCAGGAGGGCCGGCTCACGCAGGCCTTCTACCAGGGCTACGGCTTCTCCGGCATCCTGATCGCCTTCCTGGCGCGCAACAACCCGCTGGCCGCCTGCCTGGTGGCACTGCTGGTCGCGGCGCTGTTCGTGACCGGGCGCAGCCTGCAGGTCTTCTACCAGGTGCCCTTTTCGATGGTGCAGCTGATCCAGGCGGTGATCGTGGTCTGCGTGGCGTCGAGCGACTTCTTCATCAGGCACCGTTTGCGTCGGGTGGGGAACGCATGAACGCGGACATCCTCCTCAACTGGCTCGCCAACACGCCGGATTTCGCGGTGCCCTATGCCCTCGCCGCGCTCGGCCTGATCGTGTGCGAGCGCGCCGGCGTGCTCGCGCTCGGGGCCGAGGGCCTGATGCTGGTGGGCGCGCTGGCCGGCATCGGGGCGCAGCTCGCGTTCGGCGAGCCGGCGGTGTCGCTGCTGCTGGCGATGCTGGCCGCGGCCGCGGTCTCCCTGCTGTTCGCGGCGATGGTGATCGGGCTGCGCGTCAACCAGGTGATCGCGGGCCTGGCGCTGGTGTTCTTCTGCCAGGGCCTCACCGCCCTGGTCGGCACACTGGCGCAGTGGACCAACCAGGCCACGCCGGGCATCGGCACGATGGCGTTGTGGCCCCTGTCGGCGCTGCCCGTCGTGGGCCGGCTGTTCCAGCAGAACGCGATGGTCTGGCTCACGCTGCCGATCTTCGCGGCGGTCAGCGGGTTCCTGCTGCGTACCGATGCCGGCCTACGGCTGCGCGCAGTGGGCGAGAACCCGCAGGCCGCCGATGCGGCCGGCATCCCGGTCTCGGCCTGGCGCTTCGGCGCGGTGCTGGCGGGCTCGGCGCTGGTCGGCCTGGCCGGCGCCTACATCTCGGTGGTCAGCACCAAGCTGTGGATCGCCGGCATGACCGGCGGCCGCGGCTGGATCGCGGTCGGCCTGGTGATCTTCGCGCGCTGGTCGCCCTGGAAGGCGCTGGCCGGCGCGCTGCTGTTCGGCTGCATCGAGGCGCTGATCCCCCAGTTGGCCGCGGCCGGCGTGCAGCTGCCGCAGTACTTCGTGCTGATGACGCCCTATGCAGTGACGCTCGGCGTGATGGTCTGGGCCGCGCTGGCGCGGCGCGGCGGGGACGGCGAACCGGGCGCCCTGGGCGTGCCCTACGTGCGGGAGGAACGGCGATGAGGGCCTACGTCTACGGCCAGGCACGCGAGCTCGACGCGGGCTTCGAGGACTACCTCGACCCGGCCGGCACCGCCGTGATCTCCATCGACATGCACCGCGGCCACCTGGACGACAGCCCCGACTGCCCCTGCCCCGCGCCGCGCGCCCGCGAGCTGGTGGCGCCCATCGATGCCTTCCACGACCATGCCCGCGCGCTCGGCCTGCCCGTGGTGCACGTGAAGTCGGTGCTGCGGCCCGGCGGCGCCGACGACCTGCGCGGCATTCCGGCCGCGTGGCGGCGCACCTTCCCGCTGCACGTGGGGCCCATCCCCAACGCGGATGCGCACGCCCTCGAAGGCAGCCGCTGGACCGAATGGGTCACGCGCGTCGAGCCCGGCGACCTGCGGGTGGAGAACAAGCGCCGGCTCTCGGCCTTCTATCCCACCGATCTCGACTTCCTGCTGCGCAACCAGGGCATCCGCACCGTGGTGCTCAACGGCGGCTTCACCGACTGCTGCGTGCTCAACACCGCCTTCGACGCCAACAACCACAACTACCGCGTGATCGTGCTGCGCGACCTGGTGCGCGGCACCGACGCTCACCTCGAGGCCGCGGCGCTCAGCATGGTGTCGCTGCACCTGGGGCTGGTGGTGGATTCGGCCGACCTGCTTTCGCACTGGCAGCAATTCATCTCCTTCGAAGTTCATCCATGACCTCCATTCCCCTCATCGACCTGCACGGCAGCATCGACCCCCACGCGCCCCTGGCGCGCGAGTCCGCGGCGCGCCTGCACGAAGCGCTCAGCACCATCGGCTTCACCTACATCGCTGGACACAACGTGGCCCCCGCCTCACGCGACGCGGCCTTCGCGGCCTCGCGCGAGTTCCATGCATCGCCGCTCGAGCGCAAGCAGTCGGTCGCCATCAACGGCTTCCATCGCGGCTACATGGGCATGGCCACCTCCACCATCGTCACCTCTTCGGTGGCCAAGGTGACGCGGCCGAACATGAGCGAGTCGCTGATGCTCATGCACGAGCTGCCGCCGGACGACCCCGGCCTGCTGGCCGGCCTGCCGCTGCAGGGCCCCAACCAGTGGCCCGGCTGGGTGCCGGACTTCAAGCCGCGCGTCACGCGCTACATCGCCGAGGTGGACGCGCTCTCGCGCTACGTCGTGCAGCTGATCGCGATGAGCCTGGGCCTGCCCGCGCACGCGCTCGACCACCACTTCGAGCGGCCCACCACGTTCCTGCGCCTGCTGCACTACCCGCCGCAGGCGCCGCAGGAAGACGAGCAGATCGGCTCGGCGCCGCACACCGACTACGGCGTCGTCACGCTGCTGGCGCAGGACGACGCGGGCGGCCTGCAGGTGCGGCCGCGCGGCGGCGACTGGATCGAGGCGCCGCCGATCCCGGACACCTACGTGCTCAACGTCGGCGACATGCTCGCGCGCTGGACCAACGGGCGCTTCGTCTCCACGCCGCACCGCGTGATCAACCGCTCCGGCGGCGACCGCTATTCGCTGCCCTATTTCTTCGACCCGGGCATGGATGCGCTGATCGAATGCCTGCCCACCTGCACCGACGAGGCGAACCCGCCGCGGCACGCACCGGTGCGCTACGGCAACTACCTGCTCGACCGCCTGAACCGCAACTACGACTACCGCCGCGCGCCGTCGGGCGACGCCGTCACCGCCTGACTCCCTCTTCCGCCGCTCCAAGGACCCGCCATGCACACCCTCATCGATCGACGAGACCTCCTCCTTCGCAGCCTCGGCGCCGCCGCCGGCCTCGCGCTGCCCGCCCTGCCCGCCTTCGCCGCCTCGCCCCTGGTGGTCAACACCTACGGCGGCCGCTGGGAGAAGTTCTGGCGCAGCGACCTGCTGCCCATGTTCGACAAGACCAGCGGCGTGCAGCCCACGCTGGACGTCGGCCTGGGCAAAAACTTCATCGCCAACCTGCGCGCCGCCGGCATCGAGAAGCCGCCCTACAGCGTGCTGATGGTCAACGAGAACATCGCCAGCATGGTGCGCGGCGAGGGCTACTTCGAGCCCATTCCCGCGGCCAAGGTGCCCAACCTCGCCAAGGTCTACCCCAACCTGCGCAACCCGGGCGACAACGGCGTGCGCGGCATCGTGTCGACCATCGGCATCGGCTACCGCAAGGACCTGGTGAAGACGCCGCCGAAGTCCTGGACCGACCTCTGGAGCAACCCCGAGTTCAAGGGCAAGATCGGCCTCTACCAGATCGGCAACACGGCTGCCATGCTGTTCCTGCTGATGACCGCGAAGCTCTACGGCGGCTCGCAGGACGCGATCGACCGCGCCTTCGTCGAGATCAGGAAGCTGCTGCCCTTCACCCAGGCCGACTGGAGCGGCACGCTGTCGACCATGCTTACGCGCGGCGACGTGACGGTGGCGGTGATCGACTTCCCCGAGATCGTCGCGCTCAGGAAGAAGGGCGTGCCGGTCGAGATGGTGGTGCCGAGCGAAGGCGTGGTGGCCTTCGAGCAGTCCTTCAACATCCTGAAGAACGCGCCCAACAAGGAGGATGCCTACAAGTACCTGGACTTCATCCTGCAGCCCCAGGTGCAGGAGATGATGGCCCGGGAATTCTTCACCTCGCCCACCAACACCCAGGTGGCGCTGCCGGCCGCGATGGCGGCCGAGGTGCCGGTCAGCGGCAAGGCCATGGCGTCGATCGTGGGCTTCGACTGGAGCAAGGTCAATCCGCAGCTGCCGGCCATCACCGACCGCTGGAACCGGGAGATCAAGTGAGCGCGGTGCTGCGCGCCGATGCGCTGCCGGCGGCTACCGATGCGGCGGCCGCGAGCCGGCCGCGGCGCATGACGCGGCTCACGCTGCGCGGCCTGCGCAAGAGCTTCCAGGCGATGACGGCGCTGCATGCGCTGGAGCTGGACAGCGAGCCCGGCGAGTTCATCTCGCTGCTGGGCCCGAGCGGCTGCGGCAAGACCACCACGCTGCGCTGCGTGGCCGGCTTCGAGCAGCCCGACGAGGGCGCGGTGCTGCTCGACGGCGAGGACATCACCGGCCTGCCGCCGGAGCGCCGCGACATCGGCATGGTGTTCCAGAACTACGCGCTGTTCCCGCACCTCACGGTGCGGCGCAACCTGGCCTTCGGCCTCGAGATGCGCGGCATGCCCCGGGCCGAGATGGCTCGGCGCATCGACGCAGTGCTGGCGATGGTGCAGCTCGCCGACAAGGCCGAGCGCTACCCGCGCCAGCTCTCGGGCGGACAGCAGCAGCGGGTGGCGCTGGCACGCGCGCTGGTGATCGAGCCGCGCCTGCTGCTGCTCGACGAGCCGCTGGCCAACCTGGACGCGGTGCTGCGCGAGGACATGCGCGTGTTCATCCGCGAGCTGCAGCAGCGCGTCGGCATCACCACGCTCTACGTCACCCACGACCAGGCCGAGGCGATGGTGATGTCGGACCGCGTGGCCGTGATGCTGGGCGGCCGGCTGCAGCAGTTCGACCGGCCCGAGGCGATCTACCTGCGGCCGCGCAGCGCGGATGTGGCACGCTTCATCGGCCGCTCCAACCTCATCGAAGGCCGCGTGCAGGCCATGCAGCCGGCGGCCGGCGCCTACCTGCGCTACCGGGTCGAGACGCCGCTGGGCCCGGTCGAGGCCGACCACGACCAGCCGCTCGCGCCCGGCGCGCCGGTGCAGGTCGCGATCCGGCCCGAGGCCATCCATTTCGATGGCGCCGGGCCCTACCAGGGGGTGGTGCACACCAGCTACTTCCTCGGCAGCAGTGTGGAGCACAACGTGCAATGCGGCACGGGCCAGGCGCTGCTGGTGCAGACCGCGCCGGGCCGGCGCCTGGCCACCGGCGCGGCGAGCGGGATGCGCTTCGAGCCGGGGCATGCCTGGATCGTCGCGGAACTTGTCCAATGAGCAGCCTCGCGTCCACCGTCGCCGCGCCGCAGGCCGTGCGGGCCGGGCCGCGTGGGCGCCGCGCCTTCTGGCTGATCGCGCCGGCCCTGCTGCTGATCGGCGTCTTCCTGGTGCTGCCCTACCTCAACATCGTGCTCATGAGCCTGCGCCCGCCGGCCGTGGGCGCGCCCTACGGCGCGGGCTTCACGCTCGCCAACTACGGCCGCGCGCTGACCGACCCCTACCTGCTCGGCGTGCTGGGCGACACGCTGCTGCTCGGCCTGACCGTGACGCCGATCTGCCTGCTCCTGGGCTACCCGGTGGCCTACCACCTGGCGCGCACGCGCTCGCGCTTCGCCGGCGTGCTCTACGTGCTGGTGCTCTCGCCGCTGCTGGTGGGGGTGGTGGTGCGCAGCTTCGGCTGGCTGATCCTGCTCTCGGGCAACGGCGTGATCAACCGCCTGCTGCTGGACCTCGGCGTGGTCGAGACCGGCCTCGCGCTGATGAACAACCGCTTCGGCGTGACGCTCGCGCTGGTGCACGTGTTCCTGCCCTTCATGATCCTGCCGCTGGTGGGCGTGATCCAGAGCATCGACCCCTCGCTCGAGCAGGCGGCGCGCTCGCTCGGCGCCTCGCGGCCGAAGGTGTTCCGGCGCGTCGTGCTGCCCCTGTCCTGGCCCGGCATCCAGGCCGGCACCATCCTGGTCTTCGTGCTGGCGCTGAGTGCCTACGTGACGCCGGTGATGCTGGGCGGCGCGCAGGTCAAGACGATGTCGGTGCTGGTGGTGCAGAACCTGATCGACAACTTCCAGTGGCCCGCCGGCGCGGCGCAGGCGCTGCTGCTCACTGCCTGCGGCGTGGCCGCGGTGGCGCTCTACGCGAAGCTGACGGGTCGCTTCATGAAGGGCTTGGCATGAAGCGCACGGCACCGCTTTCCGAACGCATCGCCAACGGCGCCGGGCTGCTCTATGTAGGCGCCGTCTACGCCTTCCTGCTGCTGCCGATCGCGATCATCGTGCTGATGTCGCTCAACGCGGGCGAGTTCATGAGCTTCCCGCCGCAGGGCCTGTCGCTGCGCTGGTTCGGCGCCCTGTTCGCCAACGAGGCCTTCATGCGCGCGATCCGCAGCTCGCTGCTGCTGGCGGCGATCGCGACGGCGATCTCCTCGGTCATCGGCATCGCCGCGGCGCTGTACGTGGTGCGGCATTCCACGCGCCTGCGCGAGCCCCTGCGCATGCTGCTGATGATGCCGCTCATGCTGCCCGAGATCCTGACCGCCATCGCGCTGCTGTTCTTCCTCTATGCCACCGGCATCGGCACGCGCACCCTGTTCGGCCTGGTCGTGGGCCACGTGCTGGTGACCCTGCCCTACGTGTTCACCAACGTGGCCTCGGCGCTCTACAACCAGGACGCCTCGCTGGAGCAGGCGGCGCGCAGCCTCGGCGCCTCGCCCTGGCGCGCCTTCCTGCGCGTGACGCTGCCTCTGATCAAGCCCGGCATCGTCACCGGCGCGCTATTCGCCTTCGTGATCTCCTTCGACCTCTTCAACATGTCGCTGCTGCTCAAGGGCATCGGCATGACCACGCTGCCGCTGCAGCTCTTCGACTACCTGCGCTGGGACTTCGACCCGACCGCGGCCGCAGTCTCGACGGTGAGCATCGTGCTCACGCTGGCGGTGGTGCTGTGGGTGGACCGGACGGTGGGGCTGCGCTCGCTGCGCTTCGGCTGAGCCAGCCCTCGGCCACCGCCTGCAGCGCGCCCTGCGCCGCCTGCCACACCAGCTCGGGCGCGGCCACGTGCACGCCCGGCGGCGCGATGCGCAGCGCCACGTCGACCAGCTCGGCCACCTTGCCGGGGCGCACCGGCTGCTCGCTGGCCGGCACCATGAAGCGGGCGATGGACAGCATCCAGGCCGCCAGCCGCTCGGCCGGATTGGCGAAGCGCCCCGCGGCGGGCTTGCGCGCCGAGCGCACGATGATCACGCGCTCGAAGCCCAGCGCCACCACGGCCTCCTCGTCGAGGCTGGCCAACCCGCGCTTCAGCGCCTCGGGCAGGCGGCCCTGGTCGTGCGGCTGCACGACGGCCAGCGTGCGCACGCCGCAGGCCTTCAGCCAGCTCGCGAGCACGGGCAGCTGCGCCGGCTCGGGCGTCCACAGTGCGCGCTCGCGGTCGTAGTAGAGGCGCGGCGGCTCGAACGAGACCAGCGCGGCATCGGCCGCCGTGCGCGGCCATTGCGCGATGTCGGGGCCCGGGGCCAGCAGGGTCTCGACGCCGCGCAGCCCGTCGCGGATGGGCTCGCGCGCCAGCACGAACGTGTGCTCGAAGCGATGCCGGCCCGCCAGCCGCCGCACCAGTTCGTGTCCCAAGGCCCCGGTGGCGCCGGCGATCAGCAGCGTGCCTTCGTCGCGGCGCACCGGCGGGGCCGCGCGGTTCGCGGCCTGCAATGCCTGGAAAGGATCGACCGCCATCGGCCTATGCTAACTTCGCCTCTTCGCAAGAACGACGAAGAGGCTTCGACATGAAGATCGTGCAACGCTGGCTCCTGGTCCTCCTCGCGGCGCTCGCGCTCTCGGGCTGCGGCTACAACGACTTCCAGCGCCTCGACGAGGCCAGCAAGTCGGCCTGGAGCGAGGTCCTCAACCAATACCAGCGCCGCGCCGACCTGGTGCCCAACATCGTGGCCACGGTCAAGGGCGAGGCCAACTTCGAGCAGGAGACGCTGACCAAGGTGATCGAGGCGCGCGCCAAGGCCACCTCGATCCAGGTCACGCCCGAGACGCTCAACAACCCCGAGGCCTTCAACAAGTTCCAGCAGGCGCAGGGCGAGCTCTCCAGCGCGCTATCGCGCCTGATGGTGGTGGCCGAGCAGTACCCCAACCTCAAGGCCAACCAGGCCTTCCGCGACCTGCGCGTGACGCTGGAGGGCACCGAGAACCGCATCACCGTGGCGCGCAACCGCTACATCCAGACGGTGCAGGAATACAACGTGCTGGCGCGCAGCTTTCCCACGAACATCACCGCCAAGATCTTCAGCTACGACCCCAAGGCCAACTTCAGCGTGCAAAACGAGGCCCAGATCTCCACGCCGCCGACCGTCGATTTCGGCGCCCCGAAGAAGTAATCCCTCAATGACAGCCGCCCGCATCCGGCGCGCGCTGGCAGCCCTCTTCCTGATGGCTTGCGCGCTGGCGGGCGCGTGGGCCCAGGACCTGTTGCCGGTGCCGCCGCTCGGCGCGCGGGTGATCGACCAGACCGGCACGCTCGACGCCGCCCAGCGCGAGGCGCTGGAGGCCAAGCTGGCCGCCTTCGAGCAGCAGAAGGGCTCGCAGATCGTGGTGCTGATGGTGGCGACCACCGCGCCCGAGGACATCGCGAGCTTTGCCAACCGCGTCGGCAACACCTGGAAGATCGGCCGCAAGGAGGTGGGCGACGGCATCCTGGTGATCGTCGCCAAGAACGACCGCAAGATGCGCATCGAGGTCGCCAAGACGCTGGAAGGCGCGGTGCCCGACATCGCCGCCGGCCGGATCATCGACTCCGCGATGAAGCCGCGCTTCCGCGAGAACGACTTCGCGGGCGGGCTCGATGCGGCGGCCGACCAGCTGATCGCGCGCGTCAAGGGCGAGGCGCTGCCGGAGGTCGATGCGAAGAGCGGCGACTTCGGCGGCGGTCAGGAGCAGCAGGGATTCGACTGGGGCGACCTGGCCATCTTCCTCTTCTTCGGCGTGCTGATCGGCGCGCCGATCGCGCGCGCCATCCTCGGCAAGGTGCTGGGCCCGGTGGCGCTGGGCGGCGTGACGGGCGCCGTCGTGATGGTGCTCACCGCGAGCCTCGTGGTCGCGGTGCTGGCCGGGCTCGCGGCCCTGCTCTTCACGCTGCTGTCGAGTGCCTTCGGTGCCGGCGCCGGGCGGCGCGGCGGCCGCGGCGGCGGCTGGGGGCCGGCTGCCGGCGGCCTGGGCGGCGGACTCGGCGGCGGAGGCTGGAGCGGCGGGTCTTCTTCATCCGGCGGCGGCTTCAGCTCGGGCGGCGGCGGCGATTTCGGTGGCGGCGGCGCCTCGGGAGACTGGTAGCCATGGCCACCCCATCCTTCTTCTCCAAGCTGCTGCGCCTGTGGCGCCATCGCTGGATCGATGCGGCCGACGTGCGGCGCGCGCTGCCGCCCGAAGCGCTGCAGCGCCTGGGCGCCCGCGTCGCAGCCAGCGAGCGCCGGCACAGCGGCGAAGTGCGCATCTGCATCGAGGCCGGGCTGCCCTGGTCCTACATCCGGCGGGGGGCGGCGGCGCGCGAGCGCGCGATCAACATGTTCGGCAAGCTGCGCGTGTGGGACACCGCAGACAACAACGGCGTGCTGATCTACCTGCTGATGGCCGAGCACGCGATCGAGATCGTGGCCGACCGCGGCATCGACGCGCATGTGAGCGCCGAAGAGTGGGCGGCGATGGCCAAGCGCATGGCCGCGGCCTTTCGCGAGGGCCGCTTCGAGGACGGGATCACGCAGGCGCTGGAGGAAGTCTCGGCGCTGCTGGTCGCGCACTTCCCGCTGGCCGAGGGCGAGCCCGACCGCAACGAACTGCCCGACGAGCCGGTGGTGATGTAAGGGCGCAGGACGACGGGCTCAGCGCCCGACCTGCTCTTCCAGCAACCGCCGGTTGACCGCATGGACCGCGTCCAACTCCAGCTGCAGTGCGCGCGACACCTGCGACAGCGTGCGCATGCGGCGGTTGCCCTCGCGCAGCCGTCCGGCGAGCACGGCGGAGATGCCCAGCATCATCCGGGCCGCCACGGTCGGATGGCGGTCGATCAGGCCCAGCAGCGCCTCGCGCGAGAGCACACCGAGCTTGACGTCCGTGAGCGCCGTGCAGCTGGCCGAACGCGGGCCGCCATCGATCACGCCCATCTCGCCCAGCAGGCTGCCGGGGCCGACCACCGTGATCACGACTTCGCCATCGGGGATGCTGGCGCTGCTCACGGCCCGGAGCTGGCCTTCCAGCACCAGCACCATGTAGTCGTTGTCGTCTGCGTCACCCTCCTCGAACAGCAGCGTGTCGGCCAGCACATGCAACGGCTTCATGACGTCGATCACGACTTCCGCTTCGCCGCGGCGCATGCCGGCCAGAGGGGCGGCTTGCACCATCAGATCGATGGCGTGTTCGCGCAGGTCGTTGCGGCGGGGAGGCGTGGGGGCTTGTGGCATGAGGAAGAAGATGTGGATCTCAGTTCGGCAAGGGCCACACGGCATCGCCGCCGATGCCATAGAAGCGTCGGCCCGGCACAGCCTCCATCAGCCATCCGCCGGTGAATTCGCCGAAGGCCGGCAAGATCAGGCGCCGTTCCTCGCGCACGAAGCAGGGCATGCGCAGGCTGTCGCGTCCACTGCCCTGCAGCTTGCAGACCGGATGGAGGTGGCCGCCGAGCACGAAGTGCGTCGGATGGGGCCGGGGGTGGTGGCAGGCGGCGAAGGGGCCGGTCAGATAGGGCTCGTCGACGACGTCGAAGGACAGCGAGTGCGGCGGATCGCCGGCACGGGCGTCGTGGTTGCCGCGTACCAGCGTGCAGCGCAGTCCTGCGTTGCGTTCGCGCCAGGATTCGAGGTTTGCCAGCAGTTGCGGCGTGCGCGCCTGCGCGTCATGCAGGAAGTCGCCGAGCACGACGAGTTCGCGAGGCTGGTGCTGCCCGATCAGGTCGTCGAGCCGGGTGAGGTTCTGCGCGGTGGTGCCGTGCGGCACCGGTTGCCCCAGCGCTCGGAAGCTGGCCGCCTTGCCCAGGTGAAGATCGGCGATGAAGAGCACTTCGCAGGAAGGCCACCAGACCGCCCGCTCGGGCAGGAGTTCGATGGATTCGCCGGCAATTTCGAGCCGGCAGGATGGGGATGCGGCATGCACGCGTCGAGTGTCCGTTAAGCCAGCGCCGCAAAAACTCGCAAATTGTCACGCCGCACCCGCGCGTCCGGGACTTTTTCCGCGGCCGCGGGAAGTCCGGCGCACTGCGCCTTGCTGCATGCCGGCCTCACCGTCTTCCACGGGTTTCTCGAAGGCCAGCGTCTTGCGCACGCGCTCCGGGTCCGCCGCCTCGGCGGTGCCGCCGGCGGCCTGCTCCAGCTGCGCGACCATGCGGGCGATGCGCTCGGCGGCGCTCTCGTTCGACAGCTTCTCGCGAAAGAGCTCCACCATCAGCGGAAAGGCGAAGGGTGTGGGCCGCTGCGGCGTCTGCAGCAGCAGCCGCTGCGAAGCCATGCGCGCCAGGGCGGCGCGCAGGCGCCCGATCTCCAGCTCCTGCGCGAGCAGTTCCTCCTCGGCCTGCTGCAGCAGGCGGTTGGCCGGGTCGTACTTGCGGAACACCTCGTAGAACAGCGAGGACGAGGCCTGCAGTTGCCGGCTGCTGCGCCGCTCGCCGGGATAGCCCTGGAAGATCAGGCCCGAGACGCGTGCGATCTCGCGGAAGCGCCGGCGTGCCAGCTCGGTCGCGTTGAGGGAGGCGAGGACCTCGTGCAGCAGCTGCGCCTCCTCCACCGGCGCCAGCACCTGCGGCAGCAGCGCGGGCCAATCCACGTCGGCCGCGCAGAGCAGCTCGAAGCCGTAGTCGTTCACCGCGATCGAGAAGGTGCGCGGCTGGTGCTGCGCGACGCGCCACGCGACCAGGCTGGCCAGGCCCAGGTGCACCAGCCGCCCCGCAAAGGGATAGAGGAAGAGATGCCAGCCCTCGCGCGTCTTCAGCAGCTCGGCCAGCAGGGTGTCGGGGGTGGGCAAGGCTGACCAGCGCTGCTGGATCTCGAGCAGCGGCCGCACGCATTGCAGTTCGGGAGTGTCGTAGCGGCCCTCGTTCGCCAGCGCCAGCTGCCGGACGACGGCATCGGCCAGGGTGCTGGTCAGCGGCATGCGCCCGCCGTTCCAGCGCGGCACGGAGGGCTTGCGGCCGCTCGCGCGCCGCACCCAGGCCGTCATGTCGTGCACGCGCACCAACTCCAGCAGCCGGCCGCCGAAAAGGAAGCAGTCGCCCGGCTTCATGCGGGCAACGAAGCTTTCCTCCACGCTGCCGATCCTCGCGCCGCGCAGGTACTGCACCGCCATGCTGGCGTCGCTGACGATGGTGCCGATGTTCATGCGGTGGCGGCGCGCCAGCCGCGCATCGGGCACGCGCCAGACGCCCTCGGCGTCGGGCACCACGCGGCGGTAGTCGGGGTAGGCCGTGAGCGAGGGCCCGCCCTGCGCCACGAAGTCCAGGCACCACTGCCAGCTCTCGCGGGACAGCCCGGCATAGGCGACGGTGCCGCGCACCTCCGCATAGAGTTCGTCGGGCACGAAACCGCCGCCGAGCGCGACCGTGACCAGGTGCTGCACCAGCACGTCCAGCGGCTGCGCCGGCGAGCGGCGCTCCTCGATGCGGCCCTGCGCCACGGCCTCGCGCGCGGCCGCGCCCTCCACCATCTCGATGCTGTGAGTGGGCACGAGCGTGATGCGCGAGGGCCGCCCCGGCGCGTGGCCCGATCGGCCGGCGCGCTGCAGCAGCCGTGCCACGCCCTTGGGCGAGCCGATCTGCAGCACGCGTTCGACCGGCAGGAAGTCCACGCCCAGGTCCAGGCTGGAGGTGCAGACCACGGCCTTGAGCGCACCGGACTTCAGGCCCAGCTCCACCCACTCGCGTACCGCGCGGTCCAGCGAGCCGTGGTGCAGCGCGATCTGCCCGGCCCACTCGGGCCGCGCCTCGAGCAGCGCCTGGTACCAGATCTCGGACTGGGAGCGCGTGTTGGTGAAGACCAGCGTGCTCGCGCTGGCGGCGATCTCCTCGATGACTTGCGGCAGCATCGTGAGACCCAGGTGCCCGCCCCACGGAAAGCGCTCGGCACGCCCGGGCAGCAGCGAGTCGATGCGCAGCTGCTTGGGCACGTCGCCCTGCACCAGCACGCCCTCGCCGCCAGCCAGCAGCGTGCGCATCGCCTCCTGCAGGTTGCCCAGCGTAGCGGACATGCCCCAGATGCAGAGGTCTGGGTTCCAGCGGCGCAGCCGTGCCAGCGCGAGCTGCACCTGCACACCGCGCTTGTTGCCCATGAGCTCGTGCCATTCGTCGGCCACGACCAGGCGCAGCGAGTTCAGCACCTCCTTCGCATCGGCGCGCGCGAGCTGCAGCGAGAGGCTCTCGGGCGTGGTGACCAGCACCGTCGGCAGGCGCAGGTTCTGCGCGCTGCGCTCGGCCGAGGAAGTGTCGCCGCTGCGCGCGCCGGCGCTCCAGTCGGGCTGCAGGGCGTCGAGGGCTTGTTGCAGCGCGCGCAGGGTGTCGGCGGCGAGGGCGCGCATCGGAGTGAGCCACAAGACGGTCAGCGGCGGCGCGGTCTTGCTCCTGGTCGTCGTGGCGAAGGCCTGCAGCGCGCCGAGCCAGACGGCGTAGGTCTTGCCGGCGCCGGTGGTGGCGTGGAGCAGGCCGGAGCGGCCTTCGGCGAGGGCTTGCCAGACTTCGCGCTGGAAGGCGAAGGGCGCCCACCCACGCGATGCAAACCACTCTTGCGCGCTCGTCTTCATGTCGATGGCGATGCGGCCGCTTCCGGCAACAGCGCCGCCAGCGTCTGCAAGCTGTCCGCCTCCTCCACCGGCTTGTCCTCGCGCCAGCGCAGCATGCGCGGAAAGCGCACCGCGATGCCGCTCTTGTGGCGCGTGCTGCGCGCGATGCCCTCGAAGCCGAGCTCGAAGACCAGCGTGGGCGTCACGCTCCTCACCGGCCCGAAGCTCTCGATGGTGGTGCGCCGGATGATCGCGTCGACCCGCGCCATCTCGGCATCGCTCAGGCCCGAGTAGGCCTTGGCGAAGGGCACGAGCTTGCGCCCTTCGACCTCGGGCGGCGCATCCCACACCGCGAAGGTGTAGTCGCTGTAGAGGCTCGCGCGCCGGCCGTGGCCGCGCTGCGCGTAGACCAACACGGCGTCGACCGACAACGGGTCGATCTTCCACTTCCACCACAGACCCACGTCCTTGGTGCGGCCGACGCCGTAGGCCGCGTGGCGCTGCTTGAGCATCATCCCTTCCACGCCCATGGCCCGCGCGGACTCGCGCTGGCGCGCGAGGTCCTGCCAGCTCTCGCCATGCAGCATCGGACTGGCGATCAACGAGGGATGCTGCGCGGTCGCGACCAGTTCGTCGAGCAGCACGCGCCGCTCCTGCTGCGGCAGCGCGCGCAGGTCGCGGCCTTCCCATTCGAGCAGGTCGTAGGCCAGCAGCACCACGGGGATCTCGCGCAGCAGCTTGGGCGTCAGCGTCTTGCGGCCGATGCGCTTCTGCAGCTCGGCGAAGGGCTGCACTCGACCCTCGCCGTGAGGCGAGGTCGAATCCCTGCGCCACACCACGATCTCGCCGTCCAGGACCGTGCCCTCGGGCAAGGTCCTGCCCATGTCGGCCAGCTCGGGGAAGCGGTCCGTCACCAGCTCCTCGCCGCGCGACCACAGGCACACCTGGCCGGCGCGCCGCACCAGTTGCGCGCGGATGCCGTCCCACTTCCACTCGACCAGCCACTGCGAGGGCGGACCCAGCACCGCGTCGAACTGATCGAGCGGCAGCGCGAAGGGATGCGCGAGGAAGAAGGGGTAAGGCTGCCCGCTGGTCTGGCGGTCCTGCTCGCCGCTGCTCTCGGGCGCGATCAGCGCGGCGAAGTCGGCCGCGCCGGGCCGGCCCGCGATGTGGGTGTAGCCCATCAGGCGTTGCGCGACGCGCTTGGGGTCGAGCCCGCTGATCGTCGCCAGCACCTGCGTGACCTGCAGGCGCGAGACGCCGACGCGGAAGGCGCCGGTGATGAGCTTGAAGTAGACGAGGCGCTCCTCCGGCGCCAGCTGGTGCCACTGCGCGCGCAGGGCATCGGAGAGCTGCTCGGGCGGCATCCCGCGCAAAGGCAGCAAGTGTTGCTCGAGCCACGCCGCGAGGCCCAGGTCGTGCGCTTCGGTGGGCGGCGGCAGCAGCAGCGAGAGGGTCTCCGCCAGGTCGCCGACCGCCTCGTAGCTCTCGTCGAACAGCCACTCCGGCAGGCCGGCAGCCTGCTGGGCCAGCAGCCGCAGCAGTTTGGTCGGCACCAGTTGCCGCGGCCGGCCGCCGGCCAGGAAGTACACGGCCCAGGCCGCGTCCTCGGGTGCGGCGGTCCGGAGATAGCGCTGCAGAGCCGCCTGCTTGACGAGGTTGGAGGTGCTCGCATCGAGTTCGCGGTACAGCGCGGCAAATTGCTTCATGGCCCGGCCGCTTCCCCTCGCCGGGCGTCTCCATCGCCCTCCATATCCTCATCGCCGTACTCAGTCCGAAAGGCCCGCGCATCCAGCCCGCTCTCGCTCAACCACCGCACCATCACCGCCACGCTCCCATGCGTCACGAACACGCGCTCGGCCCCGGTTCCGGCAATGGCCTGCTGCAACCCCGCCCAATCCGCATGGTCCGACATCACGAAGCCGCGATCCACGCCGCGCCGCCTTCGCGTCCCGCGCAACTGCATCCAACCGCTGGCAAAAGCATCCGAGTACTGGCCGAAGCGCCGCATCCACGGCGTGCCCGCAGCCGAGGGCGGCGCCAGCACCAGCGCGCGCTTCAGCAACGCCGCATCCACGCCCGGATCGCTCACCCGCAGCGTGGGCGGCAGCGCCACCCCGGCCGCGCGGTAGACCGCGTTCAGCGGCTCCACGGCCCCATGCACCACGATCGGCCCGATGCCCGCGTCCACCCCGTGCAGGATGCGCTGCGCCTTGCCGAAGGCGTAGCACAGGAGC
This sequence comes from Variovorax sp. WS11, assembly GCF_010499245.1. Classification (GTDB taxonomy): domain Bacteria; phylum Pseudomonadota; class Gammaproteobacteria; order Burkholderiales; family Burkholderiaceae_C; genus Variovorax. The sequence continues at coordinate 3,083,992 of NZ_JAAGOW010000001.1, read as the reverse complement.
ACCGAGGCGCGCCCCTGCGCCGCGTTCGCGCGCCACCAGTCGTCGATCTCGGCGAAGAGCGCGGCCTGCGTCGGCCAGCGGTAGATCGGCAGGCCGAAGGTGGATTCGGTGATGAAGGTGTCGCAAGGCACCGGCTCGAAGGGCGTGCAGGTGCCGTCGGGCTCGGTCTTGTAGTCGCCCGAGGCGACCCACACGCGGCCTTCGTGCTCGAGCCTTACCTGCGCCGAGCCCAGCACGTGGCCGGCCGGATGCAGCGACAGGCGCACGCCGCGATGGGCGATCGCCTCGCCGTAGGGCAATGTCTGCAGGATGATGTCGCCGAGCCGCGCGCGCAGCGTGCCAGCGCTGTCGTCGTGGGCCAGGTAGTGCCCATGGCCCACGCGTGCGTGGTCCGAGTGCGCATGGGTGATGACGGCGCGGTCCACCGGCCGCCACGGGTCGATGTAGAAATCGCCAGGCGGGCAGTACAGGCCTTCGGGGCGAGCGATGACGAGGTCTTCGGCAGGCATGGGCAGGTCATGCTAGCCCTGCCGTACCCGGCGCGCCTGTAGGCCCGGGTCGCGCGCAATGCCCTGGGGTTTGGCCGTCCTACTTGCCGCGCGCTGCGGGCATTTCGAGCAGGTTCATCTTCATGCCGTTGGGCAGCACGACGTCGCCCGGCTTCTGGCCTGCCTTGCAGGGCCCGACCCACTTGGCCTCGATGACCGCCGTGCCTTCGCTGCGGCCCATCATCGGCGGGCTGTAGGTCGAGCGGCTCTCCATGCGGTAGGCCGTGCCGAAGTCGCCCGTGACCACCGCATGCGTGGTGGCGGTGCTGGTGCCGATCTTGCAGACGGAGTCGATCACCATGCGGCCGGACTCGTTGCGCATATCCTGCTTCGAGCAGTTCTGCCGCTCCATGCCGTTGCCCATCTCGCGCATCGCCTTGTCGGTGGCGGCGTCGATGCATTGCTGGGTGCTCATCGCGGGCGTCTTGGCGCCGCCGTCGCCCTGGATCGTCATTTCCCAGAGGCCGGGCTTGCGCGCGGGGTAGTCCATCGCGCTGGCCGCGCCGGCCAGCAGCAGGCAGACCGTTGCCGCGGCGGCGTTCCGGGGGGTGCGGGCGAAAGTCGTCATCGAGGGCTCCGAAGAAAAGGTGCCGCTTTCTAACCCGTCCGCCGCGCCGGCGAAATAGCACGATCGGCCTGTTCGGCGGGCAGGCCGGATGGCTGATCTCCTACATCGCCGCGAAGCCGAGGCTCCTAGGGTGGGCGTCCCACGAAGCACAAGCACCCAGGAGCGAAGCCATGAACACCCCGGCAGCCGGCGCGCGCAGCGGCGCTCCGCCCGAACGCATCGACATCAGCAGCGCCCGCGAGCTCGACAAATGGTCGCGCCGGCTGGACGTGACGCACGACCGGCTGCGCGAGGCCGTGCGCGCCGTCGGCAGCCGCGCGGCCGACATCGAGTGGCATCTGAGGGGGAGCCGCGGCACGCCCCGCACGGCGCGGGGCTGAGCGCACAAGTCAGGGGGTTGGCACGCGCTTCAGGTCTTCCAGCCACACCTCTGCTTCCGAATCGCTGGGCGCACGCCAGTCGCCGCGCGGCGACAGCGAGCCGCCCGAGCCCACCTTGGGCGCGTTCGGCACGCAGCTGCGCTTGAACTGGCTGGTCTTGAAGAAGCGGAACAGGAAGGTGCCGAGGTGGCGCTTGATGTCGGCCAGCCCGTACTCGTTGCGCGCCTTCTGCAGATCGTCGGGCCAGCGGCCGCGCGCGCGGTCGCCCCAGGCCGCATGCGCGAGGAAGGCGACCTTGCTCGGCCTGAAGCCGTAGCGCAGCGTGTAGTAGAGGTGGAAGTCCTGCAGCTCGTAGGGGCCGATGGTGTCCTCGGTGCGCTGCCCGGGCTGGTTTGAAGCGCCCTCGCCGGCCGCCGGCGCATCTGCGGGAATCAGCTCCGGGCTGACCTCGGTCTCGAGGATGTCGCGCAGCACGGAGCTGCCCTCGTCGCCCAGCAGCTTCGTGGTCTCGACCCAGTGCACCAGGTGCTTGATCAGCGTCTTGGGCACGCTCGCGTTCACGTTGTAATGCGACATGTGGTCGCCCACGCCGTAGGTGCACCAGCCGAGCGCCAGCTCGCTCAGGTCGCCGGTGCCCACCACGATGCCGCCGTGGAAGTTGGCGAGCCGGAACAGGTGGCTGGTGCGCTCGCCGGCCTGCACGTTCTCGAAGGCGATGTCGTACTGCGGCTCGCCCTGCGCGAAGGGATGGCCCAGGTCCTCCAGCATCTGGCGGCAACTGGGGCGGATGTCGATCTCGCGCGCGGTGCAGCCGATGCTGGCCATCAGCCGGTGCGCCTGCGCCAGCGTGCGGCCGGTGGTCGCGAAGCCGGGCATGGTGAAGCCGAGGATGTCGGAGCGCGGCTTGCCCAGCCGGTCCATGGCCTGGGCGCACACCAGCAGCGCGTGAGTGGAGTCGAGACCGCCCGAAACGCCGATCACCAGCTTGCCGATGCGGGCCGCCTCGATGCGCTGCACCAGCGACTGCACCTGGATGTTGAAGACCTCGCTGCAGCGCGCGTCGCGCGTGGCCGCGTCCGAGGGCACGTACGGGAAGCGCGCCACCTGGCGCAGCAGGCCGTGCGGCACCTGCGACGGCACCGGCAGTTCGAACTCGACGGTGCGCCAGCCCGCCAGCGCCTCGCGGTGCTTGTGCACCGAGGTACCGAAGCTGTTCTGCCGCATGCGCTCGCGCGAGAGGCGTTCCAGGTCCACGTCGGCCGCGACGAAGTGCGAGCTGTTGCGGAAGCGCTCGCTCTCGGCCAGCATGTCGCCGCCCTCGTAGATGAGCGCCTGCCCGTCCCAGGCCAGGTCGGTGGTCGACTCGCCGATGCCGGCCGAGGTGTAGAGATAGGCCGCCAGGCAGCGCGCCGACTGCAGGCTCACCAGCCGGTGCCGGTAGTCCGATTTGCCGATCGTGATGTTCGAGGCCGAGAGATTGACCAGCACCGTCGCGCCCGCGAGCGCGGCATAGCTGGAGGGCGGGATGGGCACCCACACGTCCTCGCAGATCTCCACGTGCAGCTTGAAGAGCGGCAGCTGGCGCGACTGGAACAGCAGGTCGGCGCCGAAGGGGATGCGCTGGCCGCCGAGGGCGATCTCGGTCGCGAGCGCGGTGTCGGCGCCGTTGAACTGGCGGCCCTCGTAGAACTCGCCGTAATTCGGCAGGTAGGTCTTGGGCAGCACGCCCAGCACCCGGCCATCGGCCACCACCGCGGCGCAGTTGAAGAGGCGATGGTCCACGCGCAGCGGCAGGCCGACCACGGCCACCGCGCCGATGTCGCGCGAGGCGGCGGCAATTTCCAGCAGGGCGCGCTCGCAGGCATCGAGCAGCGCGGCCTGGTGGAACAGGTCGTCGCAGGTGTAGGCCGAGAGGCCCAGCTCCGGGAAGGCGACCAGCACGGCGCCGTCGGCCGCGGTCTCGCGGTACAAGCGGAGGGTTTCTGCGGTGTTGAACACCGGGTCGGCCACCCGGTTGCGCGGCACCGCCACGGCCAGGCGGACGAAGCCGTGGGTGTAGGGGTTGAAGAACTCGTGCTCGGTCATGGCCGGATTGTGGCCTCACGGGGCGGATGCCGCCGGCGCGCTTCCAGGCCGGCCCTTCGACGCACGGTTCCTACCTCACTTCGAGGCGCCGCCCTTGCGCAGCGCCGGGTCCTCGCCCTTCGCGTGCGACTTGCCCTCCTGCTCGGCCTTCTTCATCGCCTCGGCCTCGGCCTCGCTCTTTGGACGCGCATCGCGCGCCGCCTGATCGACCTTGCCCGACTGCACGAAGTCGGTGGTGGCCTTGTCGTAGCGGCGGGTGGCGTCGTAGTTGCCTTCGCCCTGGAGGTCGGGGCTCTTGGGGTCTTGCGGCTTGCTCATGCGGATCTCCTTTCAGGCTCGTGGAGGGCCTACCCTACGAAGCCGGGCCACGACTCGGCGAGCGGCGGACATCGACGCCCGGGATCGGACAGGCCGCCGAGATACGTAGGAGCGCACCGACGTCGCGCCGCAAGGCCCCACGCGGCATGGCGTTGCCGCCCTTGTGGCGCGTCCGGCGCACTCCTATGATGGCCCCCGCAGACCTTGCCATGCCAAGGTCCGGAGGAGAACATGATGCCGATCGCGCCCGATGTCTCTCTGTCGCGCCGCAGCGCCCTGTTGCAACTTGGCCTCGGCGGCCTCGGGGCCGGACTGCTGCCCGACTTCGCCCACGCCCAGGGTGCCTGGCCGACCAAATCGGTCACGCTGGTGGTGGGCTATCCGCCGGGCGGGCAAACGGACTTCGCGGGGCGCATCCTCACCGCCGGCATGCAGGCCAGCCTGGGCCAGCCGGTGGTGATGGACAACAAGCCCGGCGTCAACGGCAACATCGCGACCGACTACGTGGCGAAGTCCCCGCCCGACGGCTACCGGCTGCTGGTGGGCAACGGCAGCAACATGGTGCTGAATCCGCACACCTACCGCAACACGCCGGTGGCGGACCCGCTGAAGATGGTGCCCATCGGCCTGCTGCTCACCTCCTCGCTGATGCTGGTGGTGCCGGCCAGCCTGCCGGTGAAGGATCTCGAGGGCTTCATCGCCTGGGTCAAGGCGCAGGACAAGGAAGGCAAGACCGTGGACTACGCCTCGGGCGGGCCGGGCAGCCTGGTGCAGACCACGATGGAGCTGTTCCGCGAGCGCATCGGCAAGCCGAAGATGAGCCATGTGCCCTACAAGGGCAGCGCGCCGGCCATGACCGACCTGATCGCCGGCCGCGTGCCGTGCATGTTCGACGCCTCCTCGGTGGTCGCGCCCTTCCTCAAATCCGGCCAGCTCAAGGCCCTGATGGCCACCGGACCGAAGCGGGTGCCGGCCTTCCCCGACGTGCCCACGGCCACGGAAAAGGGCATCAAGGACTTCCAGGTCATCTCCTTCATCGGCCTGTACGGGCCACCCGGCTTGAATGCGGACGTCGTGAAGAAGGTCAACACCGCGATGAACAGCGCGCTCAAGGATCCGAACGTGCAAAAGACCATTTCCGATCGCGGCGACGATGCCGGCGGCGGCACGCCCGAGCAGCTCGGCGCGCTGACGAAGGACTACTACGCGCTGCTGGGCAAGGTGGTGAAGGACAACGACATCCGCGCCGAGTAGGGCTGCGGCCGCGCGCCGTGGCTGCGCCTAGCCGCGCCCGAGCGGGCGGCGTGACGGAAGCTCGCGCCCATCGATGACGCTTCGAATCCGCCGATCGCGACATTGCCCATGAAGTTCTTCCACAGCCCCGCCATCTGGGCGGCCCATCCGAGCCTGCACGCGGGCGTTCTTCACGTCGAGCAGGTGCGGCCGCAGGCAGCGGCAGCCGATCAGCTGGCCCGCTTCCATGCCCTCGCCCGCACGCGGCTGGCACAAGGACCCGAAGGCGAGTTCGCGGAGATCCAGGCCTGGCGCCGCACCTTTTCAGCAATGGGGCTCAAGCCTACGCAATACCGCTGCGCCGCCGAGTCCCTGCTGCGCCGCTTCCGCAAGGAGGACAGCCTGCCTTCATTGCATCCGTTGGTCGACCTTTGCAATGCAGCCTCGCTGGCCAACGCCGTCCCGATCGCCGTGTTCGATCTGGCACGGGTGGCGGACTTCCTCGAGGTGCGCCCTGCGTCCGGCAGCGAGATCCATGAGAGCTTCGCGGGCGAAGCGGAGCACCCCGAGCCCGGCGAAGTGATCTTTGCCGATGCGAGCGGCCACGCGCATGCGCGGCGCTGGTGTCATCGGCAGAGCGCGCTGTCCTGCGTGCGCGAGGACACGGTCAGCGCGCTTGTCGTGACGGAAGCAATGCACGCCGCCGCGGCGAGCGACATCGCTCGGCTGACGGGGACGCTGGCCGATGCGATGCGGGCGGCGGGATGGCAGGTCACCGCGCACGCGCAGCTCAAGGCGGATGCGCCCCTGTTCGAGTGGCCACGTGCTGCGCCCTGAATGCCATCACAGCGATAACAGCCGCTGCATGAAGGCGCGGTAGCGGCGCAAGGCCAGGCGCAGCTTCTCCGTCGATCCGGTATCCGCCGCCCCATCACCCTGGGCGTCGAGTCCCGCCCGATCTTCCGAGAAGGTCTGCGCCAGGTTCTGCAGCATCTGCCGGACCAGTTCGTCCGCGTCTCGCACGGCCTGCTTCGGATCGTCGACGAAGCCGATCTGCACCGCGTCCCAGCGGGCGCGGAAATCACGGGTCGCGTCGGTCGTGAAGAGCGGGGCCAGGGCATCATCGTCGGCACCGTCCGCCGGCAGCGGATTCTGGGCCACCACCGGCTGGTCGAGGTCGTCCGGCGGGACGCGCGCATCGGCGCTCGGCGTCTGGGTCTGGGCCTGCGTGGCTCGGGCCGCGACGGGCCGTTCATCCTGCTTGGTTCCGAAAATCATGATCGTGCCTCCACCGGCCTGGCCGGCATCCGACGTGGTTCCTCGACGCTGACTTCGAGCAGTTCGTCGAACAGTGCTCGGTAGTGCACCACCGCCTTGCGCAGCTCCTCGGTCTCGACTTCGCCGCTCAGGGTGCGCGCATGGATGGCCTGCGCCGCGCGGTAGTTCCTCACCACCGCCGGATGGTCCACCGAGATATCGGCGGCACGATGCTCGAAGTCGCTCATCGGATAGCCGCGCTTCTGCATGAGCTCGCGCACCAGCTGATCCGCCTGCGTCACCGCGCCGGCAGGGTTGTCGACGAAATCGGCCTGCACGCGGTTCCATGCGCTGCTGAAGCGGGCGCCTTCACCCGGCGCCAGCGGAACGATGCGCAACTGGCCGACGCGCGCCTCGCGCTGCCGGAGCTCGGCCTCGGCCTTGGCTCGGCTGCCGTGCTCTCTGACGGCCAGGTCGTACTCGTCACCGAAGCGCTCGGCGAGCCGGCCGGACTGTCGTTTTCGATAGAGGAAATAGGCGGCCAGCGCGACAAGTGCGAGAACCACGACGATCCCCACCACCCACCAGGCCTGCATGCTCACGGTGTCCATACGCATCTCCCTTCACATCGAGAAACCCGCTCGTGCGTGCCGCGGATGCAGCAGCGAGCGCGTGCGGATGCCTGCATGCTGATTCGCCTGCGGCGCCCGATCGGCAGCGCAGGGGCGTTTTCAGCTGTGGGAGCGAACCTACACACCCGGCCCGCGCGTGCGCCGGGCCCTTGCGTGCTGGAGAATGCAAGCCCAAGCTCGTGATGACCCGACGACCACCGACGCGACCATGCCCCAGCCCCAACCTTCCCGGCCTCGCGTCTATCTCGCTGGTCCGGACATCTTTTTTCGCGACTGCGAGCGGATCTACCAGGACCTGAAGGCTCACTGCGCGCGCCTGGGCCTGGAGGGCATCGAGCCTTCGGACGGTGGTCTGGGCGCAGACTTCAAGGGCACCGACGACGAACGGGCGCGCCTCATCTACGAGGGCAACATCGCCCTTATCCGGCAGTGCGACGGCGCGATCGCCAACCTGATGGACTTCCGCGGGCTCGAGCCGGATTCGGGCACCGTGTTCGAGGTCGGCTTTGCGGTGGCGCTGGGCAAGCCGGTGGTGGTCTACGGCGTGCCGGCGGGCAGCTATGCGAGCCGCGTGGGCGCGGCGATGGCGTGCACGCAAGATGCGGACGGCGTCACGCGGGAGCGGGAGAACGGCGTGATGGTGGAAGGGCTGGGGCAGCGCCTGAACCTGATGCTGGCCTGCTCGACGGCGATCGAGGCGACGGCGGAGGCGGCCCTGGCGCGGCTGGCGAAGATGCTGCATGCCCTCTCCCAGAGGGAGAGGGAGCAAGTCACCAGGCCGTCCACTTCTGCTCGCTCCGGCTCGACGCCACCACGCGCTCGATGAAGCGCACGCCGCGCGCGCCGTCCTCCACGCGCGGGTAGTCGGTTTCCACCGCATCAACCTGTAGGCCCCCGAGCCGCGCGCGCACGTCGGCCACGACACCGGCATACACATTGGCGAAGGCCTCGATGAAGCCTTCCGGATGGCCGCTGGGCAGGCGGCTCGCACGCCGCGCCGATTCGCCCAGCCACGGCGAGCCGCGCGTCAGCACGCGCCGCGGCCCGTCGTGCGGCAGGTGCAGCAGCTCGCTGGGCTGCTCCTGCCGCCACACCAGCGTGCCCAGCGTGCCGGAGACGCGCAGGCGCAGGTCGTTCTCCAGGCCGGTGTTGACCTGCGAGGCGACCAGCACGCCGCGCGCCCCGCCTTGGAAGCGCAGCAGCACGCTGCCGTCGTCGTCGAGCGGGCGGCCGGGCACCAGCGCGCTCAGGTCGGCGCAGAGGCTTTCGATCTCGAGCCCCGTCACGGTCGCGACCAGGTTTTCGGCATGCGAGCCGATGTCGCCGATGGCGCCGGCCGCGCCGCTCTTTTCCGGATCGCTGCGCCAGGCGGCCTGCTTGTTGCCTTCCTTTTCCAGCTGGGTGGCGAGCCAGCCCTGGTTGTATTCGACGACCACCTTGCGGATTTCGCCGAGCCGGCCACTCTTCACCATCTCGCGCGCCTCGCGCACCATCGGGTAGCCGGTGTAGTTGTAGGTCACGGCGAACACAGTGCCCTGCCGCGCCACCGCTGCGACCAGCGCATCGGCCTGCGCGCCGGTGTGCACCAGCGGCTTGTCGCACACCACGTGGAAGCCGGCCTCGACGAAGGCCTGCGCCACCGGGAAGTGCAGGTGATTGGGCGTGACGATGGAGACGAAGTCGATGCGCTCCCCGGCGGGCCGCTTCAGTTCGTCGTCCAGCAGGGCTTGCCAATCGCCGTGGTTGCGGTCGTCGGCCAGCCAGAGCTCGCGCCCGGAGGCCTTAGCCTTCTCAGGGCTGGACGACAGCGCGCCGGCCACCAGCTCAGCCTGCCCGTCAAGCGCGATCGCCTTGCGGTGCACCGCGCCGATGAAGGCATCGCGCCCGCCGCCGACCATGGCGTAGCGCAGCTTTCGTGTCGCCGGCATCGGGACCTCAGAACGGCGAGTTGGGGTGGTAGAAGTCCTTGGCGTTTTCCTTGGTGATCAGCACCGAAGGAATGATGGTGGTCGCCGGCAGCTTCTCGCCCTTCAGCCGCGCTTCGGCCGTGAGCTTGATGGCGTCGTAGATGAACTTGGGCGAGTAGCTCACGTCGGCCTGGATGCGCGGGTCCTTGCCGTCCAGGATGGTCTTGACCATGCCCTTGGCGCCGGCGCCGCCGAAGATGACCTTGATGTCGTCGCGCTTGGCCTGCTCGATGGCCTTGAGCACGCCGACGGCCATGTCGTCGTCGGCCGCCCAGATGGCGTCGATCTTCTTGAAGCGGGTCAGGTAGTCCTGCGTGACCTTGAAGGCGTCGTCGCGGTTCCAGTTGGCGTACTTGGCGTCGAGCAGCTTGATGTCGGGATGGTTCTTGAGCACGCCGTTGAAGGCGTCCATGCGCTCGTTGTCCAGCGTGGTGGCGATGCCGCGCAAGGCGACGATCTCGCCCTTGCCGCCCAGCTTCTTGGCGATGTACTCGGCGGGGATCTTGCCGAAGGCGGTGTTGTCGCCGGCCACGTAGGCGTCCTGCGCGCTGGTGTCGGTCAGGCCGCGGTCGACGACGGTGACATAAGTGCCCTTGGCCTTGACCTGGGCCACCGGCTTGGTGAGCGCGGCCGACTCGAAGGGGAAGATCACCAACGCGTTGATCTTGGTCACCGTCGACAGGTCCTGCAGCTGGTTCGCCTGCTCGGGCGCGTTGGCGGCGGTCTTGATGGTGATCTTGAGGTCCTTGTGCTCCTTCTCCAGATCCTTCTTCGCCTGGTTGGCCCAGTAGTTGATGCCGCCCATGAAGCTGTGCGTCGCGGCCGGAATCGAGACGCCGAGGTTCACTTTCTCCGCAGCGAGCGCCGGAATGGCTGCAAGCGCGGCAGCGGCGACCGCGGTGAGTGCGATGCGTCGGGTGAGATGCTTCATTGACTTGTCTCCTTGGTTGAAAAGTTCACTGACACGAAATCGGACGGCCCCGTCAACGGCGGCCTCGTTGAAGGAAAGCGACCACGATGATCACGAAGCCCTGCACCGCGGCATTGAGGTACACGCTGATGATGCTCGTGAGGTTGAGGATGTTGCTGATGACCGAGAGCAGGATGGCGCCGATCACGGTGCCGGTGATGCTGCCCGCGCCGCCCTTGAGCGCGGTGCCGCCGACGATCACCGCGGCGATCGCCTCCAGCTCCCACAGCAGGCCGGTGGTGGGCGAGGCCGAGCCCAGGCGCGGCACGTAGAGCAAGGTCGCGATGCCCACGCAAACGCCCAAGAGCACGTAGGTGAGGATCTTCACGCCGTCGACGCCCACCGCCGCGTAGCGCGCGACCTGCTCGTTGGAGCCGATGGCCTGCACATAGCGGCCGTAGGCGGTGCGATTGAGGATCAGGCCACCGATCACCGCGACGACCAGGAACACCCACACCGGCACCGGGATGCCCAGCAGGCTCGCGTAGTAGACCGGCGCGTAAAGGTCGGACAGCTCGTTGTCCAGCGTGAGCGCGCCGCCGTCGGCGAAGTAGGTGAGGTAGGCGCGGAAGATGCCCAGCGTGCCGAGCGTGACGATGAAAGGCTCGATGCGGCCCTTGGTGATGAGCAGGCCGTGGGCCAGCCCGAAGACGGCGCCCAGCACCACCGCGAGCAGCGCTCCGAGCAGCACCGCCAGCAGCGGCGAGCCGAGCGCCGGCCCCATGGCGTTGATGAACATGATCACGCAGCCCGCGATCAGCGCGGCCATCGAGCCCACCGAGAGATCGATGCCGCCCGAGATGATCACGAAGCACATGCCCACCGCGATGATGCCGATGAAGGCGGTGCGGGTGAGCACGTTCATCGCGTTGTCGAGGGTGGCGAAGTCGCTGTTGAGCAGCGTGCCGGCAATGCACAGCAACACCAGGCCGATGACGGGGCCGAGGCCGTGCAGGCGCTCGGTCCAGCGCGGCCGGGTTTCGCTGCGGTGCATGGCGCCCGCGACTTCAGGCGTGGCTTGCTGCGGTTCCGGTGGCATGGGCGATCAGCTCCTCTTCGGTCAATTGGTCAGCGTCCAGCGTGGCGACGAGCCGGCCGGCGCGCATCACCGCAACGCGGTGGCACAGGCCGATCAGCTCCATCAGCTCCGAGGAGACGACGATCACGGCCAGCCCCTCGCGGGCCAGCCGCTGGATCAGGAAATAGATGTCGCGCTTGGCGCCGACATCGACGCCGCGGGTGGGCTCGTCGAGCACCACCACCTTCGGCTTGGGTTGCAGCACCTTGGCCAGCGCGAGCTTCTGCTGGTTGCCGCCCGAGAGCGAAGAGGCGCGCGCGTCCAGGTCGCCGGTGCGGATGCCGAAGTCCTTCACCGCGGCAGCCAGCGCGCTGCGCTCGGCCTCGGGCTTGAGCCAGGGCTGGGCATAGCGCTCCAGCGCCATCAGCGTGAGGTTCTGGCGCAGGCCCAGGTGCACGTGCAGGCCCTTGCCCTTGCGGTCCTCGCTGAGGTAGGTGAGGCCGTGGCGCGCGGCGTCGCGGGGATTGCGCAGCTGGACGGGCTTGCCGGCGATCTCGACGCTGCCGGCGCTGACGGGGCGCAGGCCCAGCAGGCCCTCGAAGAGCTCGGTGCGGCCGGCGCCCACCAGGCCGGCGAAGCCCAGGATCTCGCCGGGGCGCACCTCGAAGCTGGCGCTGTCGGCCCAGCCGGGCACGCTGAAATCGCGCACCTGCATCGCGGGCGCATGCGCCGCCGTGACGGGGTCGCGCGGCGGGTACAGGTCGGCCAGCTCTCGGCCCACCATCAGGTTGGCCATCTGGTGGCGCGTGAGCTCGGCGGTGGGCGCGCGGGTGACGAAGCGGCCGTCGCGCATCACGATCACTTCGTCGGTCACGCGCTCGACCTCGTCGAGCTTGTGCGAGATGTAGACGATGGTGACGCCGTCGGCGCGCAGCTGCGCGATCAGGCGGAACAGGCGCTCGGTCTCGCCGGGCGTGAGCGTGGCGGTGGGCTCGTCCATGATCAGCAGGCGGGCGTGGCGCGAAACCGCCTTGGCGATCTCGACCAGCTGCTTCTCGGCCACGATCAGGCGGCGCACCTTGGTGCGCGGATCGACCTTCAGGCCGACCTGCGCGAGCGCGGCCGCGGCATCGCGGTCCATCGCGGCGTCGTCGAGCAGCCAGCCCCTCTTCTTCTCGTGGCCGAGGAAGATGTTCTGCGCCACGCTCAAGTCCTCGGCGAGGTTGAACTCCTGGTGGATCAGCACGATGCCCAGCGCCTCGGCCTCGCGCGAGCTCGCGAAGACCTGCGGCTCGCCGTTGACGTGGACCGAGCCGCCGGTGATCGGCTCGTAGCCGGCCAGGATCTTCATCAGCGTGGACTTGCCGGCGCCGTTCTCGCCCAGGAGGCCGTAGACGCGCCCGGGCTCGAGCGAGAAGCTCACGCCGTGCAGCACCTGCACCGGCCCGAAAGCCTTCACCACCTGTTCGAACTCGACGGCGACGGTGCGTCTCGGCGGATGCTGCTGCTGCGTCATGGCGCCACCCCCCGGACCTTGAGCGTCTCGTGCATCGCCAGCACGCCCGCGCCGACCAGGCCGGCCTGCGCGCCCAGCGGCGTGTACTGGATCTCCAGGTGCCGCGTCGACAGCGCCAGCGAGCGGTGGTAGACGCTCTGGCGCAGCGCCGCCAGGAACAGCGGCCCGATGTGGGTGATGCCGCCGCCGATGAACACATGCGAGGGATTGAAGAAGTTGACGATGGAGGCCAGCATCTGCCCGATCAGCTGGCCGGCGCGCTGCACGATCGCATTGGCCGCCGCGTCGCCGGCGCGGCTGGCTTGGCCGACGTCGACCGCGTCGATGCGGCCCTGCGCGCGCAGGCGCTCGGCGAGCGCGCGGCTCTCGCCCGCTTCCGCCGCCTGCATTGCCATGCGCGTGATGGCCGGGCCGGCCGCCATCGCCTCGACGCAGCCCAGGTTGCCGCAGTGGCACAGCGGCCCTTCCTGGTCGACGCAGATGTGGCCCACGTCGCCGGCCGAGCCGGCCGCGCCGCGGTACACCTCGCCGTGGCAGACGATGCCGCAGCCGATGCCGGTGCCGACCTTGATGACGAGGAAGTTGGACAGCGAGCGCTTCAGGCGCCAGAGCTCGCCCAGCGCCATCAGGTTCACGTCGTTGTCGACGAAGACGGGGGCCGCGTAGTCCTCGCGCAGGTAGTCGCGAATCGAGAAGCTGTCCCAGGCCGGCATCAGCGGCGGGTTCACCAGCTGGCCGATCTCGAAGTTGACCGGGCCCGGCACGCCGATGCCGATGCCGATCACCTGCTTGGCTCCGAAGCCGCAGCGGCCCAGCAGCTCGCGCATCAGCACGCGCACACGGGCCAGCACCACGCCGGGGCCTTCGCGCACGTCGGCCGGCTCGGCATGCTGGGCCAGCACGCTCAGGTCGGGCCGCAGCACGGCCACGTCGAGGCTGGTGGCGCCGATGTCCACGCCGACCAGAACGCCCAGGCCTTCGTGCAACTGGAGGTTCTCGGCGCGGCGCCCGCCGGAGGAACGCTGCAGGCCGGCCTCGGCCAGCAGGCCCTGCTCGACCAGCCCGGCGATCAGCGCATTGGCCTTGCTCTTGGAAAAGCCCAGCCGCTCGGCCATGGCATGGCGCGAGCCGCCGGCGGACCAGAAGGTCGTTTCCAGCAGCGCCATCTCGTCGGCAGTGAGGCCGCTCCAGGGTGCCAAGCGCTTGTCTCCGTTGTTCGTCTTGGATCCGGGCAGCGCGCTTGCTGTCGGATCGAAGGCGAATACTAGGCGTTGATCTTCAGCCGAACAAGATTGAACTTCGGCCTAATTTGGTTCCAAGATGGCAGCGCGCAGCGGGTCGGCGCAATAAAAAAGCCGCCCGGATGGGCGGCTTTTTGGAAAGGGCGGTGGTCGCGCCTTGCTTATTTTTTCTGGCGGTATTTGCGCAGCGCGGCGATCTGAGCGGCCATCACGGCCAGCTCGGATTGCGCCAGCGCGATGTCGATGTCGCTCTTGGCCTTCTTCAGCGCTTCCTCGGCCGCGGCCTTGGACTTGTTGGCCTTCTCTTCATCGAGGTCCTTGCCGCGGATCGCGGTGTCGGACAGCACGGTGACGGTGTTGGGCTGCACTTCCAGGATGCCGCCGGCCACGAAGACGAATTCCTCGCCGCCATCGGCCGTCTCGATGCGCACGGCACCGGGGCGGATGCGCGTGATCAGCGGCGTGTGGCGCGGATAGATGCCGAGCTCGCCGGCTTCACCCGGCAGCGCGACGAACTTGGCCTCGCCCGAGAAGATGGACTCCTCGGCGCTGACCACGTCGACGTGAATGGTGTTTGCCATCGGGGTTCCTATGCAGCCGCCTTAGGCGACCTTCTTGGCCTTCTCGAAGGCCTCGTCGATGCCGCCCACCATGTAGAAGGCCTGCTCCGGCAGGTGGTCGGCCTCGCCGTTCACGATCATCTTGAAGCCGCGGATGGTTTCGGCCAGCGGCACGTACTTGCCGGGCGAACCGGTGAACACCTCGGCCACGTGGAAGGGCTGCGACAGGAAGCGCTGGATCTTCCGGGCGCGGGCCACGGCCAGCTTGTCGTCGGGCGCCAGTTCGTCCATGCCCAGGATGGCGATGATGTCGCGCAGTTCCTTGTAGCGCTGCAGCGTGCCCTGCACGGCGCGGGCCACGTTGTAGTGCTCTTCGCCGACCACATGCGGGTCGAGCTGGCGCGAGGTCGAGTCCAGCGGGTCCACGGCGGGGTAGATACCCAGCGAGGCGATGTCGCGCGACAGCACCACGGTGGAGTCCAGGTGGGCGAAGGTGGTGGCTGGCGAGGGGTCGGTCAAGTCGTCGGCCGGCACGTACACGGCCTGGATCGAGGTGATCGAGCCCACCTTGGTCGAGGTGATGCGCTCCTGCAGGCGGCCCATTTCCTCGGCCAGCGTCGGCTGGTAGCCCACGGCGGAAGGCATGCGGCCCAGCAGCGCCGACACCTCGGTACCGGCCAGCGTGTAGCGGTAGATGTTGTCGACGAAGAAGAGCACGTCGCGGCCTTCGTCGCGGAAGGATTCGGCGATGGTCAGGCCGGTCAGCGCCACGCGCAGGCGGTTGCCCGGGGGCTCGTTCATCTGGCCGTAGACCATGGCCACCTTCGACTCGGCGAGGTTCTCGAGGTTGACCACGCCCGAATCGGACATCTCGTGATAGAAGTCGTTGCCTTCGCGGGTGCGTTCACCCACGCCGGCGAACACCGACAGGCCCGAGTGAGCCTTGGCGATGTTGTTGATGAGCTCCATCATGTTCACGGTCTTGCCCACGCCGGCGCCGCCGAACAGGCCCACCTTGCCGCCCTTGGCGAAGGGGCAGACCAGGTCGATCACCTTGATGCCGGTTTCCAGCAGGTCCTGCGAGGGCGAGAGCTCGTCGTAGGCCGGCGCCTTGCGGTGAATCGAAGCGGTGACCTCCTGGCCGACCGGGCCGCGCTCGTCGATCGGGCGACCGAGCACGTCCATGATGCGGCCCAGGGTCGCCTTGCCCACGGGCACGGTGATCGGGTTGCCGGTGTTGGTCACGACGAGGCCGCGGCGCAGGCCGTCGGACGAGCCGAGCGCAATGGTGCGCACGACGCCGTCGCCGAGCTGCTGCTGCACTTCGAGGGTCAGCGTGCCGCCTTCGTATTGCAGGGCGTCGTACACCTTGGGCATCTGGTCGCGCGGGAATTCCACGTCGACCACGGCGCCGATACATTGAACGATCTTGCCTTGCGTTGTATTTGCTTGAGCCATCATCTGCTCCGATAAAAACTAAATCTGGTTGAGGTCGAGGGACCGAAGGCCTTCAAACGCCTGCGGCCGCCGCAGCGCCCGAAACGATCTCCGACAGCTCTTTGGTGATGCCGGCCTGGCGGGTCTTGTTGTAGACCAGCTTGAGCTCGTCGATCACGTTGCCGGCGTTGTCAGTCGCAGACTTCATGGCGACCATGCGCGCCGACTGTTCCGACGCCATGTTCTCGGCCACGGCCTGGTACACCAGCGACTCGACGTAGCGCACCAGCAGTTCGTCGATCACGCTCTGCGCATCGGGCTCGTAGATGTAGTCCCACGAGTGCTGGCCCTTTTCCATCTTCAACGACTCGGCGGCCAGCGGCAGCAGCTGTTCGACCACCGACTCCTGGCGCATCGTGTTGATGAACTTGGTGTAGCAGAGGTAGACCGCGCTGAGCTTGCCTTCGGCGTACGCGTCGAGCAGCACCTTGACCGGGCCGATCAGCTTGTCGAGATGCGGGGTGTCGCCCAGCTGGGTGACATGCGAGACCACGCGAGCGCCGATGCGGTTGAGGAAACCCAGGCCCTTGTTGCCGATGGCCACCGCCTCGACGGCGACGCCGGCGGCCTGCTGCTCGCGCAGCTTGGTCGTCACGGCGCGCAGCACGTTGGTGTTCATGCCGCCACACAGGCCCTTGTCGGTGGTGACGACGATGAAGCCCGCGGCCTTCACGTCGTTGACCTTCATGAAGGCATGCGTGTACTCCGGGTTCGCCTGGCCGAGGTTGGCCGCGATGTTGCGGATCTTCTCGCTGTAGGGGCGGGCGGCGCGCATGCGTTCCTGCGCCTTGCGCATCTTCGACGCGGCCACCATTTCCATGGCCTTGGTGATCTTCTTGGTGTTCTCCACCGATTTGATCTTGCCGCGGATTTCCTTACCAGCTGCCATTGGGACTCCTTGGGTCGATCAGGCGAACGACTTCTTGAACGCCGTCACGGCGGTCGTCAGCTCGGCCTCGGCGTCCTTGTCGATCGCCTTGGCCTGCTCGATCTTGTCGAGCAGCGCGCCGTGGCTGGACTTGAGGAACTGGTGCAGGCCGTGTTCGAAGGCGAGCACCTTCTTGACGTCGAGATCGTCCATGAAGCCCTTGTTCACCGCGAACAACGAGGCACCCATCAGCGAGATGGGCAGCGGGCTGTACTGGGGCTGCTTCAGCAGTTCGGTCACGCGGGCGCCGCGGTCGAGCTGCTTGCGGGTGGCTTCGTCCAGGTCGGAGGCGAACTGCGCGAAGGCCGCGAGTTCGCGGTACTGCGCGAGGTCGGTACGGATGCCGCCCGACAGGCTCTTGATGACCTTGGTCTGCGCCGACGAACCCACCCGCGACACCGAGATACCGGCGTTGATGGCGGGCCGGATGCCGGCGTTGAACAGGTTGGTTTCCAGGAAGATCTGGCCGTCGGTGATCGAGATCACGTTGGTCGGCACGAAGGCGGACACGTCGCCGGCCTGCGTCTCGATGATCGGCAGCGCGGTCAGCGAACCGGTCTTGCCCTTCACTTCGCCCTTGGTGAAGGCTTCGACGTAGTCGGCGTTCACGCGGGCTGCGCGTTCGAGCAGGCGGCTGTGCAGGTAGAACACGTCGCCGGGGTAGGCTTCGCGGCCTGGCGGGCGGCGCAGCAGCAGCGACACCTGGCGGTAGGCCACGGCCTGCTTGGACAGGTCGTCATAGACGATCAGCGCATCTTGCCCGCGGTCGCGGAAGTACTCGCCCATCGTGCAGCCCGAATACGCGCTGACGTACTGCATGGCGGCCGATTCGGAAGCCGAGGCGGCCACGACGATGGTGTAGTCCATCGCACCGGCTTGCTCCAGCGCACGCACCACGTTCTTGATCGACGAAGCCTTCTGGCCGATCGCGACGTAGACGCAGGTCATGTTCTGACCCTTCTGGTTGATGATCGCGTCGATCGCCACAGCGGTCTTGCCGGTCTGGCGGTCGCCGATGATCAGCTCGCGCTGGCCGCGGCCGATCGGCACCATCGAGTCGATGGACTTGAGGCCGGTCTGCATCGGCTGGTCAACCGACTTCCGCGCGATCACGCCCGGGGCGACCTTCTCGATCACGTCGGTCAGCTTGGCGTTGACCGGGCCCTTGCCGTCGATCGGCTGGCCCAGCGCGTTGACCACGCGGCCGATGAGCTCGGGGCCGACCGGCACTTCCAGGATGCGGCCCGTGCACTTGACGGTGTCGCCTTCGGAAATGTGCTCGTACTCGCCCAGAATCACGGCGCCGACGGAGTCGCGCTCGAGGTTCAGCGCCAGGCCGAAGGACGGCGTGCCGTCCGCGGAAGGCGGGAACTCGAGCATTTCGCCCTGCATCGCGTCCGACAGGCCGTGCACGCGCACGATGCCGTCGGTCACCGACACCACGGTGCCTTCGTTGCGGATGTTCGCGCTGACGCCAAGACCCTCGATGCGGCTCTTGATCAGCTCGGAAATTTCTGCGGGATTGAGTTGCATGACTCTTTCCTTCTTTCGTTGAGGGGGCTGGCGGCCTCAGGCTGCCAGCGCAACTTTCATTTGTTCGAGGCGCGCCTTGACGGAGGTGTCGAGCACCTCGTCACCCACCACCACGCGGATGCCACCGATCAGGGACGGGTCCTGCTCGACGGTGACCTGCAGCTTGCGGCCGAAGCGCTTTTCGAGCGCGGCGGCCACGCCGTTGAGCGAAGCGGCGTCGATCGGAAAGGCGCTGTACACCACCGCATCGGACGAGCCGCTCTGCGCATTCGCCAGGGCCCGGAACTGCCTGGCGATCTCCGGCAGCGCGGTGAAGCGGCCGTTCTCGAGCAGCGCCATCAGGAAGTTGTTGGCGGCCGGGGGCAGCGCAGCGCCGTTGGCGCCGGCAATCACACCCAGCACCTGCTCGGGCGTGGCCTTGGGGTTGTCGGCGAACTGCTGCAGCTCGGGATTGGCGGCGATGGCCGCGACCCTCTCGAGCCATGCGCCGGCGCCGGCGAGGTCCGTCGAAGACGCCTTGAACAGCGCTTCGGCGTAGGGGCGTGCAATGGTGGCGAGTTCAGCCATGGCGTCCGTTTCAGAGTTCGGTCTGCAGCCGCGAAAGCAGATCGGCGTGCACGGCCGGATTCACTTCCTTGCGCAGGATCTGCTCGGCGCCCTTGACGGCCAGCACGGCCACCTGCTCGCGCAGCGTCTCGCGCGCCTTCACGGCCTGTTGCTCGGCTTCGGCGCGGGCGGCCGCCACGATCTTGTTGCCTTCTTCCGTGGCGCGGGCCTTGGCCTCTTCAACGATGGCCTGCGCACGGCGTTCGGCATCGGCCAGGCGCTGCGCCGACTCGTTGCGTGCCTTGCCCAGCTCGACTTCCACCCGCTTGTCCGCTTCCGACAACGCGACCTTGGCCTTGTCGGCTGCGGCCAGGCCTTCGGCGATCTTCTGGGCACGGTCATCCAGCGCCTTGGCGATCGGCGGCCACACGAACTTCATCGTGAACCCGACAAGAATCAGGAACACGATCATCTGGACGATCAGGGTACCGGTAATGCTCACTTTTCACCCTCTCTTTGGGATTGAAATCCGGCGCCGTTCTTCATGAGGAAGAAAGGTCTGCAGCGGTTTCGACGAGAAGCCTGCGCTCAATTACTTCGGCAGGTTGGCGATCTGCGAGAGGAAGGGGTTGGCGGTGGCGAACCACAGCGCGATACCGGTACCGATGATGAACGCGGCGTCGATCAGACCGGCCAGCAGGAACATCTTGGTCTGGAGTTCACCCATCAGCTCGGGCTGGCGGGCGGCCGACTCGAGGTACTTGCTGCCCATGATGCCGATGCCGATACAAGCGCCCACGGCGCCCAGACCGATGATCAGGCCGGCGGCCAGGGCGACAAAGCTAATAACTTCCATGATGACTCCTAAGGACTTTGGTTGAAGAGAAAAAGAAAAAACGAAAGCGGAAAGAACGCAGGGAACCCGGATCAGTGGTGATCGTGGGCTTGGCCCACGTACACCAGCGTCAGCATCATGAACACGAAGGCCTGCAGCGTGATGATCAGGATGTGGAAGATGGCCCAGGCGGTGCCGGCGATGATGTGGCCGAGCGCCAGGAAGATCCCGGTGGCCGACAGCGTGAAGGCGCCGCCCATCAGCGCGATCAGCAGGAAGATCAGTTCACCGGCATACATGTTGCCGAAGAGACGCATGCCATGCGAGACGGTCTTGGCGACGAACTCGATGATCTGCATGGCGAAGTTGAAGGGGTACAGCCAGATCTTGTTGCCGAAGGGCGCGGTGAAGAGCTCGTGCACCCAGCCGCCGGCACCTTTGATCTTGATGTTGTAGTACAGGCAGATCAGCAGCACGGAAACCGACATACCCATCGCCACCGAAAGGTCCGCCGTAGGCACGACGCGCAGGTAGGCGTGGTGCGGGTCGTGGCCGGCGGCACCGAAGATCTGGGCCCAGATCGCGGGCAGCAGATCGACCGGCAGCAGGTCCATCGCATTGAGCATGAAGATCCACACGAAGATCGTGAGCGCCAGCGGCGCGACGAACTTGCGGCTTTGGGCGTTGTGGACGATGCCCTTGGCCTGCTGGTCGACCACCTCGACCAGGATCTCGACGGCGGCCTGGAAGCGACCCGGGACGCCCGAGGTCGCCTTGCGAGCAGCCAGCCAGAGCAGCCAGCAGCCGAGCACGCCGAGCGCGATCGAAAAGAACAGGGAGTCGAAGTTGAAAACCGAGAAATCGGCAACACCTGCCGGCTTGGAGCTTTGAAGATGGGTCAAGTGGTGAACGATGTATTCACCAGCGGTCTGACCATGTTCCGCAGCGTTTTCAGCAGCCATCCGTTACTCGTCTTTAAATTTTCGGGCGTTTGGGCGCCAGCATTACCGCCACCCACGCCGCCTTCATTGTCACCACCAAGCCCACCAGCATCGCCGGCCAACTCAGTTCCGTTATCAGTCTCGGCGCGGCGAGCAGCATCGCCACCGACAAGACCAGCTTGACCATTTCCCACAAGAAGAACCCGAGCACCGCGGTGCCCGCATTCAGCGAAGAAAACCTCCCCGTCAGTCCTCTTGCGAACACCGCGGAGGGAATCACCACCGCCAATGCGCCGTATCCGGCGGACCACCCCAAATTCTGCCTCCCCGACAAGCCCCAGGCGGCCAATGCCACCAGCAGCCCCGCCGCGACCTGGATCGCGATCACGCGCCACGGCGAGATCAGCGGTTTCCGCTCGCGCAGCCGCTGGGCCTCCTCGGCAGTCAGCGGCTTGAAGTCGGCATCCGGGTCTTGTCCGTCCTCATGAACATGCGCATCGCGGGCAATTGTTTTCATATCGAATGAAGCCCGGATGACGACCCAGAAATTCTACAAAGCCGCTGATTATAAGTAGAAACCCACGGCCCTTTGCCAGCTTCCCGTCAGGTTTGCCAACACCCTTGCCGATCACGCGGGCGCCAGGGCAGGCATTGGAAAGCACAGCGCAGCCCCCACCATAATCCCTCATGCACCCGATCGCCGAAGCTCTCCCCGATTCTCTCTGCTATCTCGACGGCGTCTACACGCCGCTGCGCGACGCCAAAATCAGCGTGCTGGACCGCGGCTTCATCTTCGGCGACGGCGTCTATGAAGTGGTGCCCGTCTACGGCGGCGCGCCCTTCTGCTTCGAGGAACACATGGCGCGGCTGGACCGCTCGCTGGCCGAGCTGCGCATTACCAACCCGCTCACGCGCGAGGAATGGCAAGCGATCGCGATGCGCCTGGTCGAGGCCAGCCCCGCCGAGCAGCGCGCCGCCGTGCAGGCGCTCTACATCCAGGTCACGCGTGGCGTTGCGCCGCGCGAACACGCGATGCCCCAGGGCCTCGTGCCCACCGTGTTCGTGATGCTCAACCCGCTGAAGCCGGTGCCCGACGCGGCGCGCGCCAAGGGCGTGGCCTGCGTCAGCGCGCAGGACTTCCGCTGGCAAAAGGCGCACATCAAGAGCACCAGCCTGCTGGGCGCGGTGCTGGCGCGGCAGATCAGCGTGGAGGCCGGCGCAGCCGAGACCGTCATGTTCCGCGGCGACTGGCTGAGCGAGGCCTCGTCGAGCAACGTCTGGGTGGTGAAGGACGGCGCGGTGAGCGGCCCTCCCAAGGACGAGCTGGTGCTCGCGGGCATCCGCTACGGCCTGATCGAGCGCATCTGCGGCGAGGCCGGCATCCCCTTCTCGCTGCGCCGCATCGCGCGCGACGAAGTCTTCGGCGCCGACGAGTTGCTGCTGTCCTCGGCCACCAAGGAGGTGCTGCCGGTCGTCACGCTCGACGGCGAGCCCATCGGCACGGGCCGCACGGGCCCGGTCTTCCAGGCCATCGATGCCGGCTACCAGCGCGCCAAGGAACGCAGCGCGCACGACCACGGAGTGACAGCATGACCCCCCCCCCTTCCGACACCCCGATCGACGCGCGCAAGGAATCGCTGATCGAGTACCCCTCGCAGTTCCCGATCAAGGTGATGGGCGCCAAGGCCGACGGCTTCGTGCATGCCATCACGCAGATTGCCCAGCAGTTCGATCCGGCCTTCGACGCCAGCACCGTCGAGCTGCGCAACAGCAAGGCAGGCAACTACCTGGGCGTGACGATCACCGTGACCGCCACCAGCCGCGAGCAGCTGGACGACATCTACCGCGCGCTCACTGCGCATCCGATGGTCAAGGTGGTGCTGTGACGCTCGAGGTCGACTGGCTCGGCCAGGTCGACTACGCGCCCATCTATGCGGCGATGCAGCGCCTGACGCAGGGCCGCACGCCGGAATCGGCCGACCTGCTGTGGATCTGCGAGCACTCGCCGGTCTACACGCAGGGCCTGGCCGGCAAGGCCGACCATGTGCTGAATCCCGGCGAGATCCCCGTGGTGCAGACCGATCGCGGCGGGCAGGTGACCTACCACGGGCCGGGGCAGGTGGTGGCCTATCCGCTGATCGACCTCAAGCGTGCGGGCTACTACGTCAAGGAGTATGTGTATCGCATCGAGGAGTCGGTGATCCGCACGCTGGCGCATTTCGCGGTGACCGGGCACCGCGTGGGCGGGGCGCCGGGTATCTACGTCCGGTTGGACGATCCGTTTTCGCATGCACGGCTGCAGCCCTCACCACAGGGGGACCCCGCCCCCTTCCACGGCCTCGGCAAGATCGCCGCCCTCGGCATCAAGATCACCCGCCACCGCACCTACCACGGCGTCGCGCTCAACGTCGCGATGGACCTCGAACCCTTCTCCCGCATCAACCCTTGCGGCTACCCTGGCCTGAAAACCGTCGACCTTTCTACAATCGGCGTTCAAACAACCTGGGACGAAGCCGCGCAGGTGCTGGCCAGCAAGCTCGCCATCTACCTCGCGCCCTGAGCCCCGCCCACGCACCCATGAGCACCCCCGAAGTCGTCCGCGACGCCCAAGGCCCCGCCACCTACAACCCGCTGGCCAAGCAGAAGGCCGCGGCCAAGCTCTCGCGCATCCCGGTGAAGGTGGTGCAGGGCGAGGTGCTCAAGAAGCCCGAGTGGATCCGCGTCAAGGCCGGCAGCCCGAGCACGCGCTTCTACGAGATCAAGCAGATCCTGCGCGAAAGCAACCTGCACACCGTCTGCGAAGAGGCCTCCTGCCCCAACATCGGCGAATGCTTCGGCAAGGGCACCGCCACCTTCATGATCATGGGCGACAAGTGCACCCGGCGCTGCCCCTTCTGCGACGTGGGCCACGGCCGGCCCGACCCGCTGGACCAGGACGAGCCCCTCAACCTCGCCAAGACCATCGCCAAGCTGCGCCTCAAGTACGTGGTGATCACCAGCGTGGACCGCGACGACCTGCGCGACGGCGGCAGCCAGCACTTCGTGGACTGCATCCGCAACATCCGCGAGCTCTCGCCGCAGACGCAGATCGAGATCCTGGTGCCCGACTTCCGCGGCCGCGACGACCGCGCGCTCGAGATTCTCAAGGCCGCGCCGCCGGACGTCATGAACCACAACCTCGAGACCGCGCCGCGCCTCTACAAGGAAGCGCGTCCGGGCAGCGACTACCAGTTCAGCCTCAACCTGCTGAAGAAGTTCAAGGCCCTGCATCCGAAGGTGCCGACCAAGAGCGGCATCATGGTCGGCCTGGGCGAGAGCGACGAGGAGATCCTGCAGGTCATGCGCGACATGCGCGCGCACGACATCGACATGCTGACCATCGGCCAGTACCTCGCGCCCAGCAGCAGCCATCTCCCGGTGCGCCGCTACGTGCATCCCGACACCTTCAAGATGTTCGAGGAAGAGGCCTACAAGATGGGCTTCAGCCACGCCGCGGTGGGCGCGATGGTGCGCAGCAGCTACCACGCCGACCAGCAGGCGCACGCCGCCGGCGTCTGAGGGGAGCCCGCGGATGAGCGCGATCGACGCCGCGATGGCACGCGAGTTCGGCGCCATCGCCGATCTGATCCGCCTGCATGCGCAGGAAGCCCCGTCCCGCGCTGCGCTCGCCGATTCCCAACGAACGCTGGACTACGGCGCGCTCGATGCGCTGATGGACCGCGTGGCCGCGAGCCTGCAGCGCGACGGCCTGCGCGCGGGCGACGCCATCGCGATCTGCGCCGCCTCGAGCACGCAGTACGCCGCACTGTTCCTCGGCGCCTTGCGCGCCGGCATCGCGGTCGCGCCGCTGGCGCCCGGCTCCACGCCCGCCAGCCTCGCCAGGATGATCGAGGACGCTCAGGCGCGCATCCTCTTCCTCGACGCCGCGGCAGCCGAGGTGATCGGCGCGCCGGAGAAGGACGCCATCCCGCGCATCGCGCTCGACGCCTCCGCGGCCGGGCAGGCCTTCGAGGCCGCCTGGCTGGCCCCGACGGGCGCGCGGCCGCAAGCCGTCGAGCCGCAGCCCGCCTGGCCCTTCAATATCATCTATTCCTCCGGCACCACCGGCGAGCCCAAGGGCATCGTGCAGGGCCACGGCATGCGCTGGGCCCACGTGCAGCGCGGCGCCAAGTACGGCTACGGGCCCGACACCGTGACGCTGCTGTCGACGCCGCTGTACTCCAACACCACGCTGGTGGTCTTCTTCCCCACCCTCGCCTACGGCGGCTGCGTGCTGCTGATGCCGAAGTTCGACGCCGCCGGCTACCTGGCGCTGGCCGAGCGGCATCGCGTGACCCACACGATGCTGGTGCCGGTGCAGTACCAGCGCCTGATGGCGCACCCGGCCTTCGACAAGCACGACCTCTCCAGCTTCCGCTTCAAGTTCAGCACCAGCGCTCCCTTCGGCGCCGCGCTCAAGGCCGATGTGCTGAAGCGCTGGCCCGGCGGCCTGGTCGAGTTCTACGGCATGACCGAGGGCGGCGGCACCTGCATCCTCGAAGCGCACCTGCACCCCGACAAGCTGCACACCGTGGGCCAGCCGGCCGAGGGCAGCGACATCCGCCTGATCGACGAATCGGGCCGTGAGGTCGCGCGCGGCGAGGCCGGCGAGGTGGTGGGCCATTCGGCCGGCATGATGGTCGGCTACCACCGCCAGCCCGAGAAGACGCGCGAGGCCGAGTGGTTCGACCCGGCAGGCAAACGCTTCATCCGCACCGGCGACGTCGGTCGCTTCGACGAGGAGGGCTTCCTCACCCTCTTCGACCGCAAGAAGGACATGATCATCAGCGGCGGCTTCAACATCTACCCGAGCGACCTCGAAGCCGTGCTGCGCGGCCACGCGGCAGTGGCCGAGGCCGCGGTGGTCGGCATGCCCTCGGAGCAATGGGGCGAGACGCCGGTGGCCTTCGTGGTGCGGCGCGCAGGCGACGAAACGCCGGGCGAGGCGCTGCTGCAATGGGCCAATGCCCAGCTCGGCAAGACGCAGCGGCTCGCGCGCCTGCACCTGATCGACGAGCTCCCGCGCAGCGCGATCGGCAAGGTGCTCAAGCGCGAGCTGCGTGAGCGCGACGCCCGCTGAAGCCGAGGCCGCCACGGCCGAGCACGGCGGCGGGCACGGCCTCCTGTGGGTGCTGCTGGCGGTGGCCGTGGTCTTCGCCTTCGTGCGCCCGCGCGCGCCGCTGGACTACCTGAAGCTGATCGACTGGCAGACGGTGGGCGCCCTGGCCGGCCTGCTCGCCATCACGCAGGGCGTCGAGCGCAGCGGCATGCTGCAGTCCGTCGCCGCGCGACTGCTCGCGCGCACCACCGAACTGCGCCACCTGGTCTTCTTCCTCGTCGCGACCGCCGCAGGACTCTCTGCGCTGGTCACCAACGACGTGAGCCTGTTCCTGCTGGTGCCGCTCACAAGGGTGCTGGCGGCGCAGGCCCACCTGCCGCTGGCGCGGCTGGTCGTGCTGGAGGCGCTGGCCGTGAACGCAGGCTCTGCCCTCACGCCGATCGGCAATCCCCAGAACCTGTACCTCTGGCACCGCTCGGGCGAGAGCTTCCTGGGCTTCATGGGCATGACCGAAGTTCCCGCCCTCTGTAGTTACTCCAACTACGGCAAGTGCTTGTCGCTGCTGATGAATCCTCCTCTCTGGAGGATTTTTTTGGATGATACATGTAGTCACTAAATTGACTTGAAGTTTGATGATATGTGACTAGAGTTGTTTCCATGGCAGCCCGAACCGGTACCGCTCAT
Source organism: Variovorax sp. WS11 (assembly GCF_010499245.1). Lineage (GTDB taxonomy): Bacteria > Pseudomonadota > Gammaproteobacteria > Burkholderiales > Burkholderiaceae_C > Variovorax. Next base: position 3,057,637 of record NZ_JAAGOW010000001.1, on the reverse strand, counting down.
GTCGTCACTACGACGCGCACCTACAAGGACCAGGTCTATCGCACCCATCTGCTGCGCCGCAGCTACCGCGAGGACGGCAAGGTCAAGAACGAGACCCTGGGCAACCTGTCGCACCTGCCCGATGAGCTCATCGAGATCATCCGGCGCTCGCTGCAGGGCGAGACCTTCGTGCCCGTGTCCTCGGCGTTCCAGATCACGCGCTCGCGTCCCCACGGCCATGTGCAGGCAGCAGGCGCCGCGATGGCCAGCCTGGAGATGGCCTCGCTGCTGGCCTCCAAGCCCTGCGCCGAGCGTGCGCTGGTGCTGGCCATGGTGGCCGCGCGCATCGTCGCCCCGCACACGAAGCTCGCCACCACGCGCTGGTGGCACACCACGACACTGGCCGAGGACTTCGGTGTCGCCGACGCCGATGAGGATGATCTGTATGCGGCGATGGACTGGCTGCTCGAGCGCCAGGATCGCATCCAGAAGAAGCTCGCCTCGCGCCATCTGAGCCCCGGTGGCCTGGTGCTGTACGACCTGTCCTCCAGCTACTTCGAGGGCAGTTGCTGTCCGCTGGCCAAGCTTGGCTACAGCCGCGATGGCAAGAAGGGCCTGCTGCAGGTCAACTACGGCCTGCTCACCGATGCGCGCGGCTGCCCGCTGGCCGTGTCGGTGCACGAGGGCAACGTCGCCGACAGCCAGACCTTGATGCCCGAGGTCAAGCGGCTGCGCGAGGACTTCGGCATCGAGCAGCTGGTGATGGTGGGCGACCGCGGAATGATCTCGAACAAGGCCATTGACGAGATGCGCGAGAGCGACGGCATCGCCTGGATCACGGCGCTGAAGAGCGTCTCGATCCGCGCGCTGGTCGAGCAAGGGCAGCTGCAACTGGACCTGTTCGACGAGCGCAATCTGCTCGAGCTGAGCTCGCCGGACTATCCGGGCGAGCGCCTGGTGGCATGCCGCAATCCGGAGCTTGCCAAGCTGCGCACGCACAAGCGCGAGGAGTTACTGGCGGCCACCGAGGCCAACCTCGAGAAGATCAAGGCCCGCGTGGACGCGGGCAAGCTCGCCGGGAAGGATGAGATCGGCTTGCGCGTGGGCAAGGTGATCAACCAGTACAAGATGGCCAAGCACTTCGAGTTGGCCATCGGCGACACCGCCTTTACCTTCGCGCGCAAGACAGACGCCATTGCCGCCGAGGCGGCGCTGGACGGCATTTACATCATCCGTACGTCGGTGCCGCCCACACAGATGGACTCGGCCGACTGCGTGCGCAACTACAAGGCGCTCGCCAACGTCGAGCGCGCGTTCCGCTCGCTCAAGACGATCGACCTAAAGGTGCGCCCGATCCACCACCGCACCGCCGATCGGGTACGGGCTCACATCTTCCTGTGCATGCTGGCCTACTACGTCGAGTGGCACATGCGCGAGGCTTGGGCGCCGCTGATGTTCGCCGACACCGACCGGCGCGCCAAGGCCACGCGTGACCCGGTGGCGCCGGCCACGCGTTCCAAGGCGGCGCTGGCCAAGGCAGCCCGCCACACCCTGGACGACGGCACGCCCGTGCACAGCTTCTCCACCCTGATGGCCGAGCTCGCCACCATCGCGCGCAATACCTGCCGAGCCCCACAGGCCGGCCCCGAGGCGCCGACCTTCGAGGTCCTCACCACGCCCAACGCCAAGCAGCAGCGCGCGCTCGACCTCATCCAGCAGATCCGCCTGTAGACAGAAGTCGGAACCCCGATCTCACGCCAAGTCCTTGTCGTGCAAAGGCAAACGCGCTTCGCGCTTGGGGGAATCTCGGGCATGATGGCGCCCACCGTGGCCGTGATGCTGTTCTGGCTCTTCGCCGCGGTGCGCTTCCTGGTGCCGCGCGTGGAGATCCAGCTCAAGCCCGCGGGCGATGCCGAGCCCGTGCAGCCGCGGTTGCTGGCGCTGTCGGCCCTGCTCTTCATCGCCTTCGTGATCGCGCTCGACCAGCGTTGGCTGGCCGCCGGGCTCGGCCTGGTGTTCGGCGCCTTCCTGCTGCTGCGCCCGCGCGTGCTGCTGGGCATCGACTGGGCGCTGCTCGCGATCATCGCGCTGATGTTCGTGGACCTGCGCCAGCTGGCCGAGCTGCCGGCCGTCGCCGCGGTGCTGCAGCAGTGGCCGATCGGCGAGGGCTGGCGCGCCTACCTGGCCGCCATGGGCGTCTCTCAGCTCATCAGCAATGTGCCGGCCACCATCCTGCTCGATCGCTACATGCACGACCTGCCCGCGCTCGCCGCCGGCGTCAGCGTGGGCGGCTTCGGCTGCGTGCTGGGCTCGCTGGCCAACCTGATCGCGCTGCGGCTGGCGAAGGTGCCGCACGGGCTGCGCGAATTCCATCGCATCAGCATCCCCTTCCTGCTGGTGTGTGCGGCCTCGGCCCTGCTCCTCAGGCTTTAACCGATACGCCGGCCATCGCCTTCGGGTCGACCAGCCGGTCGTAGTCCGCGGCGCTCAGGAAGCCCAGTGCGACGGCCGCATCCCGCGGACTCGTGTTCCGCTCCAGCGCGGTCTTCGTGATCTGCGCGACCCGGTCGTAGCCCAGCACCGGATTGAGCGCGGTCACCAGCAGCAGCGCGTTGTCGACCTGTGCCGCAAGCCGCTGCCGGTCGACCTCGATGTCCTTCACCATCCGCTCGGCGAACACGCGGGCGCTGTCGGCCAGCACGCGGATCGATTGCAGCAGGTTGTGGATCAGCACCGGCTTGGCAACGTTGAGCTCGAAGTTGCCGGAGGCGCCGGCCAGGGTGATGGTGACGTGATTGCCCATGACCTGCAGGCTCGCCTGCACCACCACTTCGGCGATGGTCGGATTGCGCTTGCCCGGCATGATCGAGCTGGTCAGGCCGTCGTCCGGGATCACCAGCTCGCCCAAACCGCATCGCGGGCCCGAGCCGAGCAGGCGGATGTCGTTGGCGATCTTGACCAGCGAGGTGGCCACCACGTTGAGTGCGCCCGAGACCTCGACCAGCGTGTCGTGCGCCGCCATGCCTTCGAACTTGCTGGGATTGGGCGCGAAGACCGTGCCGGTCAACGCGCTCACCTCTTCGCAGAAGGCCGCGTCGAAGCCCGGCGGCGCATTCAGTCCGGTGCCGGCCGCAGTGCCGCCTTGCGGCAGCAGGCAAAGGCGCGGCAGCGTCGCGTCGATCCGCTCGATGCCGTGCCCGATCTGGCGGCCGAAGGCGTCGAAAGCCTGGCCCATGGTCATCGGCACCGCATCCATCAGGTGCGTGCGCGCGATCTTCAGCACCCCGGCGAAGGCCGTGGCACGCTCGGCCAGCCGCTGGCGCAGCAGCAAGAGCGCGGGGCGCAGCCGCTGCGCGAGTTCCTGCTGTGCCGCGAGGTGCATCACGGTCGGGAAGCTGTCGTTGGACGATTGCGAGGCGTTGACGTGGTCGTTGGGATGCACCGGCGCACGCGTGCCCAGCGGCTGGCCCAGCAGCTCGTTGGCGCGGTTCGCGATCACCTCGTTCGCATTCATGTTGGTCTGCGTGCCCGAACCCGTCTGCCACACGCTGAGCGGGAAGTGGTCGTCGAAGCGCCCGGCCCGCAGCTCTTCGGCAGCGGCGACGATCTTCTGCGCCAGCGCGGCATCGAGCGCACCGCAGCGCAGGTTGGCGCGCGCGGCCGCCATCTTCTGCAAGCCGAAGGCGCGGATCAGGCAGGCGGGGAAGCGCTCTTCGCCGATCTCGAAGACGCCGAGCGCGCGCTGGGTCTGTGCGCCCCAGTAGCGATCGGCCGGGATCTCGACCGGGCCGAAGGCATCGTGCTCCACACGCATGGCGGTCATACCGCCTCAGTCCAGCGAGATGTTGGTCTTGGCCGCGACCGCTTTCCAGCGCGCGACTTCCGCCTCGGTGTGCTTGCCCAGCGCGGCGCCCGTGTACTGCTCGGCCGGCAGCATCTGGATCGCCTGGCTGCTCATCTTGTCGGTGAAGGCCTTGTCGGTCATGACCTTCAGATAGGCCTGCTGGACCTTGTCCAGCACCGCCTTGGGCGTTCCCCTGGGTGCATAGATGCCGTACCAGGTCGAGGCCTCGAAGCCCGGCAGCACAGTCTCGGCCAGCGTCGGCACGTCCTTGAGTTGCGGCAGGCGCACCTTCGAGGTGACGGCGAGCGCGCGCACCTTGGACTCGGTGATCTGCGGCAGCGCGGTGTTGGTCTGGTCGAAGATGCCGTCGACCTGGCCGCCGATCACGTCCACCAGCGCCGGCCCTGCGCCCTTGTACGGCACCAGCGTCACCTTGACGTTCGCGGCGCTCGCGACCAGCGCCGCGATCAGGTGCGAGCTGGAGCCCACGCCGGCGTTGCTGATGAAGAGCTTGTCCGGGCTCTTCCTGGCGAAGTCGATCAGGCCCTCGATGTTCCTGGCCGGATGCTCCTTGCGCACCATCAGCACCAGCGGCGTGTCGGGGAAGCGGAAGACGGGCTCGAAGTCCTTCACCGGGTCGTAGCTGAGCTTCTTGTAGAGCGCCGGCGCGGCGCCCATGTAGCCCATGTGGCCGACCAGCATGGTGTAGCCGTCGGGCGTCGCGCGTGCGGCCTTGGCGGCACCGATGGTGCCGCCCGCTCCGGCCGAGTTGTCGATCACGATCGGCTGGCCCAGCTCGCGCGCCACGCGCTCGGCGATGCTGCGCGCGAGCGCATCGGTGGGGCCGCCTGCGGCGAAGGGCACGATCCACGTGATCGGCTTGGTCGGGTAGGCCTGGGCCTGCGCGGCACCGACGGCGGCGGCGGCCGCGAATGCGCACAGAACGGTCTTGATGAAACGCATGCTCATGTCTCCTGGATGGAAGGAAGGATGGGGGTCGGGAAAATTCAGTGCTGCACCTTCGCCGACAGCGCGAGCGCGCGATCCACCATCTGCGGCGCGAGGCCGAGGTAGTTGGCGGGGTCGCTCAGGCGGTCGATCGCGGCGCGGTCGAGGTGCTTCGTCACTTCGGGCAGCGCGGCCAGCGCCTCGGCCAGCGTGCCGCCCTTCTCGTTGACCGTTCGGCAGGCGTCGTAGACCAGGTCGTGCGCCTGCTGGCGGCCGGTGTGCGGCGCCAGGCCCATCATCACCGCCTCGGCCACGATCAGGCCGCGGCTGATGCCGAGGTTGTGCTTCATGCGCTCGGCATCGACGATCAGGCCGCCCAGCGCAAACTTGGCCTGGTGCAGCGCGCCCGCCGTGAGGATGAAGCTCTCGGGGATCGCGATCCACTCGGCATGCCAGGGTCCGGTGGCGCGCTCGAAGTCCTGCACCATCGCGTCGACCATCAGGCCGGCGTGCTGCCGCACCGCCTTCGACGCAGCCAGCATCAGCTCGCTGGAGATCGGGTTGCGCTTCTGCGGCATCGTGCTGCTCGCGCCACGCCCTTTCACGAAAGGCTCGTACACCTCGGCGAATTCGGTGGACGCCATGATCATGATGTCGAGCGCGATTTTCCCGAGCGAGCCGGTCACCAGCGCCAGCAGGTTCACCGCCTCGGCGAAGCCGTCGCGCGCCACGTGCCAGGTGGTGGCGGGCACGCCCAGGCCGAGCTCCTCGGCCATCGCCTGCTGCACCTCGAAGCCCTTGTCGCCGAGCGAGGCCAGCGTGCCCGCGGCACCGGCGAACTCGACCACCGCGACGCGCGGGCGCAATTCGGCCAGGCGCTGCTGGTGGCGATCGAACATCGCGAGCCAGATCGCGGCCTTGTAGCCGAAGGTCACGGGCAGGGCCTGCTGCAGGTGGGTGCGGCCGGCCATCGGCGTGTTGCGGTACTTCTTCGCGAGGCCGGCCAGGATGGCGCGCAGCTCGCGGATGTCGGCGTCGATGCCGTCGAGCGCGTCGCGCACCTGCAGCGCCACCGCGCTGTCCATGATGTCCTGCGTGGTCGCGCCCCAGTGCACGTAGCGCCCGGCCTCGCCGCACATCGCCACCAGTTGGTGCACGAGCGGAAGGATCGGGTAGCCGACGATGTCGGTCTCCTCGCGCATGTGGTCGAAGTCGATGCGCTCGATGGTGGATTCGCGCGCAATGGTTTCGGCCGCCTCGCGCGGGATCACGCCGACCCGCGCCTCGGCCTTCGCCAGCGCGACCTCGACGTCGATGTAGCGCTGGATCAGGGCGCGGTCGGAAAAGAGCGAGCGCATCTTCGCAGTGCCGAAGGCGTCGCGGAACAGGATCGAATCGACGACCGTGCTGGCCATCGGAAAAGAGGTGGAGGACATGGTGGCTCTCATATGTTCGGACATATTGACTTTAATATGTCCGAACATATCTGCGTTTTGGTGTTAACCCTGAGCCTCAAAATCACGTTCACGATGAACAAGCCCCGCTTTTCCGATATCGCCCTGCACCTCAAGGAAGGCATCACCTCGGGGCACTACCCCGTCGGCACGCTGCTGCCGACTGAACTGGAGCTGCGCGATCACTACAAGACGAGCCGGCACACGGTGCGCGCCGCCCTGCAGGAGCTCCAGCAGCTGGGCCTGGTGTCGCGCCGCAAGAACGTCGGCACGCGCGTGGAGTCGGCGACGCCGCAGGTCGGCTTCCAGCAGTCGCTGGCCTCGGTCGAAGACGTCGTGCAGTTCGGTGCGACGCATGTCCGGGTGGTGCGGGAGGTCGAGACGCTGGAAGCCAAGGGTGCCCTGGCGCGCCTGCTCGGCTGCGCGGAGGGAACGGCCTGGCTGCGCATTTCCAGCCTGCGGATGGACGAAGAGCAGCCCGAGCTGCCGATCTGCTGGACCGACCTGTACATGGACCCGGCCTACACCGAGCTGGTGGAAGTCGTTCGCGATTCGCCGGAGGCGCTGGTCAGCACCTTGATCGAGCAGCGCTACGGCCGGCGCGTGGTCGAGATCGTGCAGCAGTTGCAGGCGGTGGAAGTGCCCGCGGCGATGGCGCGGCAGCTGGGCGTGGACACAGGCTCGGCGGCCATGCAGATCGTGCGCCGCTACCTCGACGCCGAGGGCGACACGATCGACGTCACGGTCACCCTCCATCCGGCGGAGCGCTTCTCGCTCACCATGCGGCTGCAGCGCTCGGCCGGCTGAACGGGAGGACAATCGGCGCCCTCCCATGCAATCGCACGACACCACGCCATGGCCCTCGCACGCGCTTTCGCTGCGGCGCTACGGCGCCTCGCGCGGCAGCCATGCGCATGAGCACTTCCAGGTGCTGATCGGGCTCGACGGCGTGCTGGACCTGGAGGTCGAGGGGCGCGGCCGCCGCGTCGGCGCCGGCGAGGGCTGGGTGGTAACGCCCGGCGAGCGCCACGACTTCGAATCGCGCGCCGGCAGCCGATGCCTCGTGCTCGACACCACCCAGGACCTGTGGGCCCAGTGCGCCGGACGCACGCCGATGGCGCCGCAGCTCCTGTCGCTGGCGCGCTTTCTCGCGCTGTGCGTGACGCAGGCTTCGCCACCCGCGGCCGCGCTGCATCACGCACCGGCGCTGCTGCTGGAGGCCTGGGGGCCTCAGGTTCCGAACGGCCGCCGGCGCGCCATCGACTGGCCGGCCCTTGCCGCGTGGGCCCAAGCGCGCTGGCATCAGCCCTTGAGCGTTGCCGACCTCGCGGCGGTCGCGTGCCTGAGCCCCAGCCAGTTCGCCCAGCGCTGCCGCGTCGAGCAGGGCATGGGGGCCATGCAGTGGCTGCGAAGCCAGCGGCTGTTGCAGGCGAGGCAGTTGCGCACGGGCGGCATGAGCGTCGCAGAGACGGCCCGCCGCACCGGCTACCGCTCGCCGTCCGCACTCACCGCGGCCCTTCGAAGGAACTGAAGACCGTCGTTTCCCGACGATGCGCCGTCGTTTCGCGACGAGCCCGCCGCTTAAGCTCGGGCGCATGTCCGCCGCCACGCTGTACGCCCTCGCCGCCATCGCCCTCTGGGGCACGCTCGCCTCGCTGGGCACGTCGCTCTCGCACCTGCCGCCCTTCCTCCTGACCGGGCTCGCGCTGATGATCGGCAGCGTGATGAGCTGGCCGGCGGTGCTGCGCAACCGCCAGGCCTGGGCGGTGCCGGCGCGCACGCTCGCGCTGGGCATCTACGGCCTGTTCGGCTTCCACTTCCTGCTGTTCATTGCGCTGCGCCACGCACCGCCCGTCGAGGCCAACCTGGTGAACTACCTGTGGCCGCTCTTCATGGTCGTGCTGGCGCCGGCGCTGCTACCGGGGCTGTCGCTGCGCCCGCTGCATCTGGCGGCAGCGCTGCTGGGCTTCGCGGGCGCCGCGATCGCGATCCTCGGCGCGCGCAACGCCGGGCCGGCGGCCACGGATGCCGGCTACTGGGGCTTCCTGCCCGCGCTGGGCTCGGCTTTCATCTGGGCCAGCTATTCGCTGTGGACGAAGCGTGTGGCTGCCTTCCCGACCACGGCCATCGGGCTGTTCGGCCTGGTGTCGGGCGTGCTCGCGCTCGCCTGCCATGCGCTGCTGGAACCGCAGGCGTCGCTCTCGGCGCGCGACTGGCTGCTGGTCGCGCTGTGCGGCCTGGGGCCGTTGGGCGCGGCCTTCTTCCTCTGGGACATGGCGCTCAAGCGCGGCGACGCGCGGCAGATCGGCATCCTGAGCTACATCACGCCGCTGGCCTCGACGGCCCTGCTGATGCTGGTCACGCAGCGGCCGCTGAGCTGGACCATCGCGCTGGCGGCGTGCCTGATCCTGTCGGCGGCGGTGATGGGGTCGCGGATTCGCGCCTGATGGCTTGGCTCAGTCCTTCGCCACCTGCAGCACCAGCTTGCCGAAGTTCTGCCCCGTGAACAGCCGCGTCAGCGCCTCGGGGAAGGTGTCGATGCCCTCGACCACGTCCTCGCGGCTCTTCATGCGGCCGTCCTTCAGGTAGGTCGCCATCTCGGCCACGGCGATGGGGTAGCGGTCGGCATAGTCGAACACCACCATGCCCTGCATGCGCGCCCGGTTCACCAGCAGGCTCAGGTAGTTCTTCGGGCCCTGCGCAGGAGCGCTGTTGGCGTTGTTGTACTGGCTGATCGCGCCGCAGATGATGATGCGCGCGCCGCGCGCCAGCCGGGCCAGCGCGGCGTCGAGGATCTCGCCGCCGACGTTGTCGAAGTAGATGTCGATGCCCTTGGGGCAGTGCGCCTTCAGGCCGTCGCGCACGGCGGAGGGGCCGGCCTTGTAGTCGATGCAGGCGTCGAAGCCCAGCTCCTTGACCACCCAGTCGCACTTCTCCGGGCCGCCGGCGATGCCGATCGCGCGGCAGCCCTTGATCTTGGCCAACTGGCCCACCGTCTGGCCGACCGCGCCGGCGGCGCCCGAGACGACCACGGTCTCGCCGGGCTTGGGCTCGCCGATGTCCATCAGGCCGAAGTAGCCGGTCATGCCCGGCATGCCCAGCACGTTGAGCCACTGGGTGATCGAGCCGGCGCGCAGGTCGATCTTGACGAGCCCGTTGCGCTTGATGTCCTCCTGCGGGATCAGGATGTATTCCTGCACGCCCAGCGTGCCGTAGACGGTGTCGCCGACCGCGAAGGCCGGGTTGCGCGAGGCGACCACGCGGCCGACGCCGCCGGCACGCATGACGGCGCCGATCTCCACCGGCGGGATGTAGCTCTTGCCCTCGTTCATCCAGCCGCGCATGGCGGGGTCGAGCGAAAGCGACAGGGTCCTGACCAGGACGCCGCCCTCGGCCGGTTCGCCGACCGGCTCGGTGGTGAACTGCCAGTTGTCGCGGGTGGCCGCGCCTTCGGGGCGCTTGGCGAGGCGGACCTGGCGATTGCTGAGGGTGCTGCTCATGGAAATGTCTCCTGCCTGGGGATGTACGGGGGAGGCATCGTAGCCCCGGCGAGAGGGCGCGGCGGTAGCGAAGGCGACAGCTCAGAAAGGGTAGTGCCGCGGCGTGGTCTGCACCGTGATCCAGCGCAGCTCGGTGAAGGCCTCCACGCCGGCCTTGCCGCCGAAGCGGCCGTAGCCCGAGGCCTTGACGCCGCCGAAGGGCATCTGCGCCTCGTCGTGCACCGTCGGGCCGTTCACGTGGCAGATCCCAGCCTCGATGCGGCGCGCCACGTTCCAGGCGCGCGCAATGTCGCGTCCGAAGACGGCGGAGGAAAGGCCGAACTCGTTGTCGTTGGCGGTGGCCACGGCCTCCTCCACGCCGTTCACGCGCACGATCGCTTTCACCGGGCCGAAGGACTCCTCGCGGTAGATCCGCATCGCGGGCGTCACATGGTCGAGGACCGTGGCCGGCATCAGCGTGCTGTCGGCGCGGCTGCCGCACAGCAGCCTGGCACCCTTTGCGAGCGCGTCGTCGATGAGCGCATTGCAGCGCGCCACGGTGCTCTGGTCGACCACCGAGCCCAGCACCACCGGGCCCTCGCGCGGATCGCCCAGCGGCAGGCTTTGCGCCTTGGCCGCGAACTTGGCGGCGAAGGCGTCGGCGATCGCCGCGTCGACCACGATGCGCTCGGTCGACATGCAGATCTGACCCGAGTTGGCGAAGGCGCCGAAGGCGGCCGCGTTCACCGCCGCGTCGATGTCGGCATCGTCGAGCACCACCAGCGGCGCCTTGCCGCCGAGCTCGAGCACCGCGGGCTTCAGGTACTTGGCGCAGGTCTGCGCGATGATCCGCCCGACCCTGGTGGAGCCGGTGAAGTTGACGCGCCGCACTGCCGGATGCGCGACCATGGCCTCCACCACGGCGCCGGCATCGGCCGGCGCGTTGGTCACGAAGTTCAGGACGCCCGGTGGCAGGCCGGCTTCGTTCAGCGCTTCGACGATCAACGCGTGGGTTCGCGGGCACAGCTCGGAGCCCTTCAGCACCACGGTGTTGCCGCAGGCCAGCGGCGTCGCGATGGCGCGCACGCCGAGGATCACGGGCGCATTCCACGGCGCGATGCCGAGCACCACGCCGGCCGCCTGCCGCACGCCCATGGCCAGGCTCCCGGGCACGTCCGAGGGGATGACCTCGCCGCCGATCTGGGTGGTCAGCGCGGCGGCCTCGGTCAGCAGGCCTGCCGCGAGGTGGACGTTGAAGCCGGCCCACATCGCGGACGCGCCGGTCTCGGCCGCCATGGCCTGCACGAAGGCGTCGGCGCGCGCCTCGAGGGCGTGGACCGCCTTCAGCAGCAGGGCACGGCGCTCGCCGGGGCCAGTCTGCGACCAGGCCGGAAAGGCCTGGGCGGCGGCGTCGACCGCGGCGACCGCATCCGCCGGCGTGGCCGCGGGCGCGACGGTGGCGATGCTGCCGTCCAGGGGATTGCGGCGTTCGAAGGTGGCGCCACCGGTGGCCGAACGGCGCTCGCCGGCGATGAGCATGGAAAGTGTCGTCATCAGGAAGTCCTCGGGGTCAGGAAACGGTGGATTCAGGCGACGCCCAGGTAGGCCTGGCGGATCACGTCGGAGCCGAGCAGCGTCTGCGCATCGCCGGAAGCGACAACGCGGCCGCGTTCGAGCACATAGCCGCGGTCGGCGGCGCGCAGCGCCTTGCGCACGTTCTGCTCGACCATCAGCACGGTCACGCCCTGGGCCGCGATGCGGCGCACGATGGCGAGCAGTTCGTCGACCATGCGCGGGGCGAGGCCCAGCGAGGGCTCGTCGAGCATCAGCAGGCGCGGGCCGCTCATCATGGCGCGCGCCACGGCGAGCATCTGCTGCTCGCCGCCGCTCATGGTGCCGGCCAGCTGCGTGGCGCGCTCCGCCAGGCGCGGGAAGTCCTGGAAGGCGCGCGCCAGGCGTTCGGCGCGCAGGCGCGGCGGCGCCAGCCAGCCGCCGAGCTCCAGGTTCTCGCGCACGCTCATCTGCGGGAACAGCTGGCGCCCCTCGGCGACCAGCGACAGGCCGCGGCGCACGCAGGCCGTGGCATCGTTCGCGGGCAGGGGCGCATCGTCCAGCACGACCTCTCCAATCCGCGGCAGCAGGCCTGCCAACGCCTTGAGCAGCGTGGTCTTGCCGGCGCCGTTGGGGCCCAGCACGACGGTGATGCCGGGCAGCACGTCGAGGTCGAGGCCCTGGATCACCTGGAAGCCGTGGTAGCCGGCCGCCAATCCCCGGACGCGCAGTTCGGCATTCATCGGCCGGCCTCCATCTCGTCGCCCAGATAGGCCTCGACCACTTCGGCATTGCGCACCACGTCGGCCGGCGATCCGTCGGCGATCTTGCGCCCCTGGTGCAGCACCAGCACGCGCTCGACGTACTTGAGCAGCGTGGTCACCGCGTGCTCGATCCAGACGACCGTGAGGCCGTGCGCGTCGCGCAGCCCGCGGATGCGCTGCGCCATCGCCTCGATCTCGGCCTCGGTGAGCCCGGCCGCTACCTCGTCCAGCAGCAGCACGCGCGGCCGGGTGCCGAGCGCCATGCCGATCTCCAGCAGCCGCTGCTGCGAGGGCGTGACCTCTTCGGCCTGGGCACCGGCCAGCGCCCCGAGGCCCAGCATGTCGAGGATGTCCTGCTCGCTCGCGAGCCCCGCGAGCGGCTTGCGATGGCGCCCCGCGAACTGCATGCCGAAGCGCACGTTGTCGGCCAGCGTCATCCCGGCCATCACGCGCGGCGTCTGGAAGGTACGCGCGATGCCGTGCGCGGCGTAGTGGTGCGGCCCGCGGCCGGTGAGGTCGACGGTGCCCTGCACGACCAGCGTGCCGGCGGTGGGCGCGATCACGCCCGAGATGGCGTTGAAGAAAGTGGTCTTGCCCGCGCCGTTGGGCCCGATGATGCCGACCAGCTCGCCCGCATGCAGGCGCGCGCTGACCGCATCGACGGCGGTGAGGCCGCCGAAGCGCACCGTGAGCGCATGGGCCTCGAGCAGGGGGATCACCGCGTCATTCATTTCGCCGCCCCTGCCGTGCGGTCCACAGCGTCGCCAGGCCGTTCGGCAGGTACATCACGCACAGGATCAGCAGCAAGCCCAGCACCATCATGTAGCCGTAAGGCAGCTGCAGGCGCAGCGTCTCGGCCAGCAGGCTGAAGACGATGGCCGCGACGATCGGGCCGCCGATGCTGGCCGCGCCGCCGATCAGTGCGATCAGCACGGTCTGGAAGCCGATGAAGGGGCTGAAGACCGCCGCCGGCTCGATGTAGGTCCAGCGCACCGCCATCGCGGCACCGGCCGCGCCGGCGAAGGCGGCGGTGAGCGCGAAGCCGGCGATCTTGACGCGCCGCGTGTCCACGCCCAGGGTCTGGGCGCGCTGCTCGTCGGCGCCGATGCCGGCCAACGCGAGGCCGAAGCGGCTGCGCTTGACGAGGATGGCGCAGGCGATCGCGGCGCCGGCGATGGCCAGCATCGTGAGGTACACCGTCTCGTTGGTCGGCACCTCCATCAGCACCCGCCCCACCGTGCCCGAGACCTGCTTCTCGACGAAGGTGACGGCGTGACGGATCAGCTCCGTCATGCCGAAGGTGAGCACCGCGAAGTAGGTGCCGCGCAGGTGCAGCACGGCCGCGCCCATGACCACCGCCACCGCGCTCGCGATGGCGGCGCCGCAGAGGATCACCAGGGGCCAGGGCAGCAGGCCCAGCAGTGTGGCGCTGGCATAGGCGCCGAGCCCGAAGAAGGCCGAGGTCGCGAGCGAGAGGTAGCGCGTGGCGCCGCAGAACAGCGACCAGCTGGTGGCCAGCGCGATGTACATCAGGCAGCTCAGCGCGACCGCGCTGGCGAATTCCGAGGCCACCCAGGGCACCACGGCCGCAATCAGCAGCGCGAGGACCAACCAGCGCCAGGGCTTGCCGGCAAAGCGTTTGTCGTTCATCGCGAGAACAGCCCGTTGGGCCGCCAGATCAGCACGCCGATGAACACGGCATAGGACAAGAGCATCTTGAGCGAGGGGCTGGTGAAATGCATGCCCAGCGCCTCCACCACGCCCAGCAGCAGGCCGCCGACCAGGCTGCCCGCGATGCTGCCGAAGCCGCCGAGGGTGATGACGATCAGCGCCGTGACGGTGTAGGGCTCGCCCATCGAGGGCGAGATCTCGTAGCTCATCGACAGCAGCGCGCCGGCCACGCCCGACAGGCCCAGGCCGATGCCGAAGACCAGCGGATGCAGCCGCTTGGTGTGGATGCCCACCAGCTGCGCACCGACCGGCGACTGCATCAGTGCGCGCACCGCCTTGCCCAGCAGCGTGAGCTTGAGCAGCGCGATCAGGGCCAGGCTCAAGGCCAGCGCGACGCCGAAGAGCACCAGCTTGTTGGCCGTGAAGCGCATGTCGGCCAGCTGCACCGGCTCGGCCAGGTACTCGTAGCCGCGCAGGTCGCCGCCCCACAGCAGCAGGGCCGTGTTCTGCACGAAGAACATCAGGCCGAAGCCGACCATCAGGCTGCGCGCCTCGAACAGCTCCACGTTGGGCGCACCGGCCGCGAGCCGACGGAAGCACAGCCGGTGCACCACGATGCCGATCGCCATCAGCACCAGGAAGGCCGCGGGCAGGAAGACGAGCGGCGAGACGCCCCAGCGCGTGTGCGCCCACCAGGTGAGGAAGGCGCCCAGCATCAGGAACTCGCCGTGCGAGATGTTCATGATGCGCATCAGGCCGTACTGCAGGTTCAGCCCGATCGCCACCAGCGCGTAGATGCCGCCCGTGATCAATCCGCCGGCCAGCAGCTCGGCCCATCCGCTCGAGGACACCTTGCTACTTCCAGGCCGGCTTGGGCATCAGCTGCGCGGTGGCGCGGTTCTTCGGCCACACCACCTCGAACTCGCCGCCCTGCCACTGCGCGACGGTTCCGGGCACGGAGGCGTTCTCGCTGCCCTCGAAGCGCATCGGCCCGAGGATGGTCTTGAACTCGTTCTTGGCGATCTGCTCGCGCAGGGCCTTGCGGTCCAGTCCCGCCCTGGCCACCGCCTGTTGCAGGATCTCGAGGCCGGCCCAGCAATGGCCACTGGCCCAGCGGTCCGGCTCCTTGTTGAACTTCTTGGTGTGCGCATCGAAGTAGGCCTTGGCCTCGGGGCTGGTCTTGGCGTTCCACGAGCCCATGCCGATCACGCCCTCGGTGTTGGCCTGCATCACGTTCTTGTAGAGCTGGAAGGCGGTGCCGACCGAGGCGTAGAAGAACTTCGGGTTGAAGCCCACCTCGCGCGACTGCCGGCTCGCCAGCAGGGTGTCGGGCGGGTAGGTGATGCCGATGAAGGCATCCGGATTCAGGTCCTTGATGGTGCGCAGCACCGGCGCCAGGTCCTTCACGCCCAACGGGTAGCTCTTGCGCTCCACGACCTGGATGCTCGTCTTCTTGAGCGCCGCGTTGAGGGCGGCGAAGTTCTCCAGCCCGAACAGGTCGTCCATGTAGACGATGGCGATGGTCTTCACATTGTTCGCCACCATCATGTCGACCAGCGCGCCCATCATCTTGTCGGGCTGCTGCAGCAGCGAGAAGAAGTACGGCAGGTGCATGTCGATCAGCTTGCGCGAGAGCGCGGTGGGCGCCAGCATCGGATAGCCGAAGCGGTTGGCCAGCGGCGCCACCGCGAAGTTGGCACCCGAGCCCCAGGGCGGCAGGATCAGGTCGACCTTGTCGCTGCCCATCAGCTTCTCGAAGGTGCGCACGCAGGTCTCGGTCTCGCTGCGGTCGTCGTAGCCGATGAGCTCGATGGGCCGCTTCGCGCCCTTGACGGAGAGCCCGCCCGCGGCATTCACCTGCTCGGCCCACAGCAGGTAGTTCGGCTCCTGGCTGACCTGCGCGCCGGCCGCCCAGGGGCCGGTGCGGGCGATGGCGTAGCCGATCTTCACCGGCGCGCCCTGCGCGAAGAGCCGGGGCGCGACGGTGGCGGCGCCAACGGTGGCTGCTGCCTGCTGGATCCAGCGGCGGCGATTGGCATGGGTCATGTGCGTCTCCTCGTGGCGTCGGGTGCGCCTGCTTCCGGGATCGTAGAAAAGGCGGCTTCGCGGCGCTTTGCCGCCTGCGCACAATGCACTTGACCCAGCGTGCACGGCGCTAGTGGTTAACCCGCAAGGGCCGGGCCCGGGGGCGCACCGGACAATAGTTGCATGAGACGCCGCGCCGCTCCCAAGCCGAATAGCACCGCAGCGCGTAGCGCGGAGGCTGCTCAGTGACCGCTTCCCTGCTGCTGTCCACCGACGAAGTGCCGCCGCGGGAGCGCGCCCCGGTGTGGCGCGAATGGGTCTGGCGCCATTTCGGCGGCCTCGAATCCGAGCTCTACGGCGACAGCGATTTCGACGGCCACATCGCGGCCTCGCATGCCGGCGAAGTCATCCTGACCCGGCTGGAAGCCAACCGCCACCGCGTGCTGCGCACGCCGCAGATGGCGCGGCGCTCGGAGGCCGACTATTTGAAGATCGTCGCGCCCTGGCAGGGCTCGGCCGCGGTGACGCAGCGCGGCCGCGAGGCGTCGGTGCGCGCCGGCGGCTGGACGCTCTACGACACCACGGCCGACTACATGGTGGCCAATCCCGAGCGCAGCGACCACCTGATCGTGATGCTGCCCAAGGCGCAGCTCGCGGTGCCCGGCCTGCCGCTGGGCGAGCTGGTGGCGCGCCGCGTGGGCGGCGCGAGCGGCATCTCGCGGGTGGCGCTGGAGACCATGCGCAACACCTACCTCGAGCTGCCCTACATGAGCGAAGCGGCGGCGCGCGGCGCGGGCGAGCTGATCATCCAGCTGGTGCGGCTGTCGCTGATGGAGCTGGCGGGGCAGGAAACGCCGCGCACGCAGCGCGAGGCGCTGCAGGACCGCATTCGCCGGCACGTGGCGCAGCACCTGCACGACCCGGCGCTGTCGATCGACGGCATCGCGCAGGCGCTTCGCTGCAGCAAGCGCCACCTGCACAACGCCTTCGCCGGCGAGGAGGACACGCTGAACGGCTACATCCTGCACCAGCGCCTGACGCGCTGCATCCGCGCGCTGGAGGACCCGGCGAACGCGGCGCGGCCGATCACCGACATCGCGCTGGCCTCGGGCTTTTGCAACCTCTCGCACTTCAGCCGCGTGTTCCGCGAGCACACGGGCGGCAGCCCGAGCGAGTTCAGGCGCCAGGCAGCACGGCGCTGACCGCCAGGCCCGGCTGGGCGTTGCGCACCGTGAGCGTGCCGCCATGCGCCTCGGCCACCAGGCGGCAGAGGTACATGCCCAGCCCGACCCCGCCGGTGGCGCGCTGGCGGGCGCTGTCGGTGCGGTAGAAGGGCTCGGTCAGATGCTCGAGCTGTTCGGCATCGACGCCGGGGCCGAAGTCGCGCACCTCCAGCGCGAGGCCGCCCTGCCCCGCTGCGCGCAGCGCGATGCGCGGCGGCTCGGGCGCATCGCCGCCGTAGCGCAGCGCGTTCTCGAGGAGGTTGCGCACCAGCAGCCGGATGCGCAGGCGGTCCGCCGCCAAGGCAGGCAGGCCGTCCGCGACTTCGAGCACGACGCGCCCGCCCTCGGGATGCTCGGCCACCACCTCGCGAACCAGCGCCGCCACGTCGACCGGCTCGCGCTGCAGCGCCGCATGCGGGCTGGCGAGGCGCTCGCTTTCGAGCAGGTCGCTGATCAGGTCGCGCATCTCGGCCAGGTCGCGCAGAAGCGCGGTGCGCTCGGCCTCGCCCTCGGGCGTGGCGGGCAGCAGCTCGGCATTGAGGCGCGCGCGCGTGAGCGGCGAGCGCAGCTCGTGGCTCAGCGCCAGCAGCAGCGCGCGCTTGGCGTCCAGCATGCCCTGGATGTCGTGCGCCATGGTGTTGATGCGCTGCGCCAGGTCGCCCAGCTCGTCGCGCCGTCGCAGCGGGATCGGCTGGTCGAAGGCGCCGCGGCCGAAGCGCTCGGCGCCGGCGCGGATGTCGTCCAGCGGGCGCAGCAGGCGGCGCACATAGGCGTAGGCGATGACGATCAGGGCCAGCAGCAGCGCGAGCGTGATCCAGCCGATGCCGTGCGGCTCGCGCTGCCACGGCAGGGTGCCGAGGCCGAAAGTCACGCGATGGCCGTCGGCGGTACTGCGCGTGAGCCAGTCGCCTCGGCTCGGCCCGTAGCTGCGCCAGCGGCGCTGCGGATGCGAGTCCCAGTTGACCACCGGGCCCTCGATGCGGATGGAGATCGGCAGCCGCGTGACCAGCGCCTCGGCACGCGCCACGTCGGGCGGCGTGCCGAGCTCGGCCACCAGGCGATCCATGTAGTCGCCCACCAGCGGCTGCGCCGCCTCGCGCCAGCCGGTGGAGAAGGCACGCTGCATGCCGCCCAGGAACACCGCCGCCATCGCCATGGCCAGCAGCACGAAGACGGTGATCAGCCGCAGGCGCAGCGAATGCCGCCAGCGGTGGCGCCAGTGGCGGTGCGGATGCCGGCGACGAGGGTTCACGGATCGCTCTTGCCGACGGCGAGCATGTAGCCCGCGTTGCGCAGGGTCTTGATGCAGTCCAGCGGCTCCAGCTTCTTGCGCAGGCGGCTCACCACGATGTCGACGGCGCGGGTGTAGAGCTCGGCCTCGTGGCCGCGCAGGCGGTTCAGGATGTCGTCGCGGCTCCAGACCTTGCCGGGCGGGTCGGCCAGCAAGGCCAGCAGCTCGAACTCGGTGCCGGTGAGCTCCACGCGCTCGCCCTGGCGCAGCACCTCGCGCCGGTCGAGGTCGATCGAGAGGCCCTCGAACACGCGGCGCTGTGCGGGCGCCGCGGCCGGCACGGCACGCTGGCGGCGCAGGATGGTCTGCACTCGCGCCACCAGCTCGCGCGGCTCGAAGGGCTTGGGCAGGTAGTCGTCGGCGCCGAGCTCGAGGCCGACCACCCGGTCCATCACGTCGCCGCGGGCGGTCAGCATCACGATCGGGATGTCGCTCTCCTTGCGGATCTCGCGGCACAGGGCGAAGCCGTCCATTTCGGGCAGCATGACGTCGAGGATGGCGGCGTCGTAGGCGTGGGCCCGCAGCTTGGCCAGGCCCTCGCTGGGGCGCTGGGCGCTCTCCAGCACGCAGTCGAAGCGCGCGAAGTAGCTCGCCAGCGGCGCGGCCAGGTGCTCGTCGTCGTCGATCAGCAGGATGCGGGGCATGCGCTTGTGATTGTGCCTACCGGCGAAGAGCAGGCTGGTGATCAGGCCGGCGGCCATGGCAGCGCCGGCCCGTGGGAGCGTAGCCAGGCCCCGTCGTGCGGCGCGGGGCTCACCACGGGTCTGCGCGGCCGATGCGGCCGAGGTGGGTGGCGCCGAATTCGCTGCCGTACTTGAGACCGTAGCCCAGGGCGCGATCCAGGCCGATGTGCGCGCTCCAGATCAGCCCCAGCGCCAGCGCCACGGATGCGTCGCCGGCCAGGCCCAGCCCCAGCAAGGCGACCGGCCCGATGTACGAGTGCGCCGCGTTGTAGGCGATGGCGCCCGCGCGCGAACCGGCCAGGTAGCCGAGGAAGCTCAGGTCGGGCAACAGGAACTGCATGGCGAAGGCGCCCCAGCCGGCGCCCAGGTGGATGTAGGCGGCCACCGCCGCTGCGAGCACGGCCAAGCCTTCGAGGCGCAGCAGGATGCGCACGCCGCCCAGCGTGGCGCCGGGCAAGGCGTTCCGGGCGTCGGGCGCCGGCCGCGCCCACGGCGGGTTCGTGGCCCTCGCGGCCGGGAGCCGCGGTGCAGAGAGATCAGCCATGGCGATGCCAACGGCGGCCGCGGTCCATGAACTCGCGCACCTTCTGCTGCTGCGCCGGGTTCAGGTTGTCGAAGAAGTCGGCGGCGGCTGCAATCACCTCGGGGCTGCCGGACTGGATCGTGGCCGTCTTGTCCTCGACCAGCTTCCTCGCCCGCTCCTGATCCAGCTTGGCGCCGGCGAACAGGGCCCGGAATTCCGCGCGCGGGTCGCCGCCGCCGCGCAGCGCCTGGCGCTGGGCCTGGATCTTCTCGGCCAGCACGTTGAGCTTCTGCTTCTGCGTGGCATCGAGTTCGAGCTTGTTGCCCACGCGCTCGACCATGCGGGCGCGGAATTCGGCGCGGTCCTGCTCGGAGCCGCCGCCCCAGCCGTGGCGATAGCTGGAGCAGCCGGCCAGGCTGCCGGCGAGCAGCGCCGCGCCGGCAAAACCGAAGAGGGAACGTTTGAACCAGGGTTTCATGAGAGTCTTCCTTGCAGTGCGATCGGGATCGATCAGGGAGACTCGATGGTGCGAGCCGGCGGCCGCGAAGTCCTTTCGCGGCAGTTTCGGCGTGTTTCGTTTTATTGCGGCGCGGCCGCGGGCGCCAGCAGGGCGGCCGGGTCGTCGGCCTCGAGCACCTGCTGCGTCCAGGCGTCCAGCTTGCTCGTGTCGGCGCGCAGCACCTCCTGCTTGACCGCGAGGATCTGGGAGGGGTGCATCGAGAAGCTGCGCAGGCCCATGCCCAGCAGCAGCCGCGTGAAGGCGACGTCGCCGGCCATCTCGCCGCACACGCTGACGCCCTTGCCCTGGCGCTGGCACTCGGCGATGGTCTCGGCGACCAGGCGCAGCACGGCCGGATGGGCCGGGTCGTAGAGGTGGGCCACCGATTCGTCGGCGCGGTCGATGGCCAGGGTGTACTGGATCAGGTCGTTGGTGCCGATCGACAGGAAGTCGAAGTGCTTGAGGAAGATCTTGAGCGTCAGCGCCGCGGCCGGCACCTCGATCATGGCGCCCAGCTTGACCTTGCCGTGGACCACGCCGCGGTTATCGAGTTCGGCGCGCGCAAAGTCGATCAGCGCCAGCGTCTGGCGGATCTCGCTGGCGTGCGCGAGCATGGGGATCAGCATCAGGATCTCGCCATGCGCCGCCGCCCGCAGGATGGCGCGGATCTGGGTCAGGAACATCGCGGGGTCGGCCAGGCTCCAGCGGATCGCGCGCAGGCCGAGCGCGGGGTTGAGGTGCGCCTCGTCGTCGCGCACGGCCCGGCCGTCCAGCGGCTTGTCGGCGCCGACGTCGATGGTGCGGATGGTGACCGGCATGCCCTGCATGCCCTCGATCGCGCGCCGGTAGGCTTGGTACTGCTCTTCCTCGTCGGGCAGGCGGGTCAGGCGCTGGGCCTCGCGACCCATGAACAGGAACTCGCTGCGGAACAGGCCGACGCCAACCGCGCCGGCCTTGACGGCGTTCAGCGTGTCCTCGGGCATCTCGATGTTGGCGAGCAGGTCGACCTTCTGGCCGTCGAGCGTGACGGCCGGCTTGTGGCGCAGGCGCGCCAGCCGCCCGCGCTCCAGGTCGCCCTGGCGCTGCTTGAAGCCGTAGTCGGCGAGGATGATGGGCGAGGGATCGACGATCACCACGCCGGCATCGCCGTCGATGATGACCCAGTCGTCCTGCCGCACCAGCTGGCTGGCGCTGCGCGCGCCGACCACGGCCGGGATGTCCATGCTGCGCGCGACGATCGCGGTGTGCGAGGTGCGCCCGCCCACGTCGGTGACGAAGCCGGCGAACACGCTCTTCTTGAACTGCAGCATGTCGGCCGGCGAGAGGTCGTGGGCGATCAGCACCAGCGGAGCGTCGATGGCGTCGCGGGCGGTGGGGTCGCTCTCGTCGTCCTCGGCGGTGCGCTTGCGCCGCGGCGGCGTGGGCGCCAGCACTGCGGCCGTGCCCTTCATGCGGTGCAGCAGGCGCTCGACCACCTGCTCGAGGTCGGCCTTGCGCTCGCGCAGGTACTCGTCCTCCATCTCGTCGAACTGGCGCGCGACCACCTCCAGCTGGGTGGTCAGCGCCCACTCGGCGTTGTAGAGACGCTCGACGATCCAGTGCTTGACGCCGCTGGTGAGCACCTCGTCCTGCAGCAGCATCAGGTGCACCTCGAGCAGCGCGGCGAGCTCGTGCGGCGCGTCGTTGGGGCCCATCAGCGCCACGCTGGCCTGCAGCTTCTGCAGTTCCTCGGCGACCGCGTTGCGCGCGATGCGCACGCGATCGATCTCGGTTTCGACCTCTTCCGGCTTGATGAAGTAGTGCGCCACGTCGATGCGGCTCGAGACCACGAGCACCGCGCGTCCGATGGCGATGCCACGGGCGACAGGCAAGCCATGGACAGCGAAGGTCATGGCTGCACTCTCAGGAGAAAAGCGCGGGCGGCGCGCTGATCGAAGGTGAGAAAGCCTGGGGGTGAACCATCTCTATTCGCCTTCCCCGAACTTGTCGTTCATCAATGCGACGATGGCGTCGAGCGCCTCCTGCTCCTGCTCGCCGTCCGTCTCGACGTCCACCGTCACCCCGATGCCCGCGGCCAGCATCATCACGCCCATGATGCTCTTGGCATTGACGCGGCGGTCCCCGCGCGCCAGCCAGACCTCGCATGGATAGCTGCCCGCGATCTTGGTGAGTTTGGCCGAGGCCCGCGCATGCAGGCCCAGCTTATTGCTGATGGTCACGGATGTCTTGATCACTGTGCTTTCTTCTTGCCTGGTTCTGGGGCGCCGCCACCGCCACCTGCATCACGCCCGCAGTGCCACCGGTGAGCGCGCGCTGCACCAGCGTCTCCAGCGGTTCATTGCGGTAGCTTACGGCACGCAGCAGCATCGGCAAGTTGACGCCGGCCACCAGCCGCGAACGCACGCCGTCGACCAACTTCTGCGCCACGTTGCAAGGGGTGGCGCCGAAGACGTCGGCCAGCACCAGCACCTGCGAGCGCGGCGTGTGCTGCAGCTGGGCCAGGGTGATGCGCGCGGCGGCCAGGGTTTCGTCGGGCGACACGTTGGGCAGCACGTCGAGCGCCGCGATCGAGGACTCGCTGTCGGGGAACACATGCAGCGCGCACTGCCGCAGCGCCTGGGCAAGCGGCGAGTGGGCGACGATGAAGATGCTGTTCATGCGGGTCGGAGGCGGGTTCGTCGATTATGCGGGGGCGCCCAAAGGAAGTAGAAATAAGATAACAAACAGCATCCCAGGAACAGCCCCAGCGCGCCCCTGAAAGCGCCCGGCGCATCGAACCCGGCACGGCCGAACAGGTCGACCAGCAGGCCGACGCCCCACTGGACGACGAAAACGCCGAGAAACACCACGAGGTTGTACGCCGAGAGCGCTCGTCCGGCCAGCGCCGGCGGCAGTGCCATGGCGACGGCGGGCTGGGCCAGGGCGACGACGGTGGAACCGCAGAGAAAGACCATCCAGGCCAGCGTGCCCGCGGCGGGACCGAGCACCAGGATGACGGCCAGTGCCAGCATGCTGAACGGCAGGCCCCAGGCGATCAGCCGGTCGGTGGGGACGCCGCGCCGCGCGAGCCAGGGCGTAGCGACGCCCCACAGCCAATAGGTGATCAGCATCGCGATGCTGATCTGGAACAGGGCATCGGCCGCCTCGGGCGGCGCATAACCGGCCACCCGGGTGAGCCAGGGAACGACCCACAGCGTCAGCATGGCGACGAAGCCGCCGTAGTTGAAGAAGCCGACGGGGACGAGCTTGCGGAAGAAGGGGTCGCGCCATACGGCGGCATAGCCGCCGTCCGAAGGGGCCCCAGAGGCCTCGCCGCCTGCGGGGCGCCAGGCAGGTGCGGCCCACGCGATCAACAGCATGGCGAGCAGCAGCCCGGCTGCCAGCAACCAGAAGAGCGGCCGCCATCCCGTGATGGGGATCAGCAGGCGCACGGGCAGCGTGGCGCCAACCAGGCCCAGCGAACCGACCATCAGCATCCACGAGTTGGCGCGCAGCTGCAGCGGCGGGTCGAACCAGCGCCGGTAGCCGGTCAGCGGCGCCATCAGGCAGGCGCTGACGCCCACGCCGGTGAGCACACGTGCCGCCATCAACACCCAGAACTGGGTCGCCGCCGAGAACAGCAGGCAGCCGGCGACGGCGGCCGACAGGAAGCACAGGATCACCCGCTTGGGGCCATGACGGTCGAGCCAGGCGCCCATGGGCAGCTGGGTGAAGGCGAAGCCCAGGAAGTACCCGCCGGCCAGCAGGCCGAGGTCGCGCGCGTGCAGCTCGAATTCCGCCGTCAGCGTGGGCGAGAGGGTGGCGGTGATGGCGCGGATCAACGTGGAGAGGAAGTAGGCGAAGGCAAAAGCGAGGAAGACCGCCGCGCCGCGGCCACGCCCCGTGAGCAGGCGGCTCACTGGAGTACCTTCGCCTTCGGCTGCGGTGCTATGAGCCTTCGGAGCGGCCGTGCGGCTCATGGGAGCCGCAGCCCTTCGAAGAAGACGCCCGGTGCCTCGGCCGATGCGGGGCGGCCCAGCACGGTCGCCTGGTAGAGGTCCACTTTGCCGGCCCGTTGCTGGGCGAACCAGAGCATGTGGGCGGGCGCCGGGCCACCGGCGCCCTGCTGCTGCGGCAGCTCGAAACGCACCGGCGCCGGGGAGCCCGCGGCTCGGGGGAGCGTGGCCGGCGTCTCGACGATCGCGGCGCCGGCCAGCTGGCTGCGCGTAGCGGCGCGCCAGGCACGCATCCACGCGTCGGCCTGGGCGGCGTCTTCGGCGGTGGCATGGGCCACTGCGAAGGTGGCGCCGCCGGCCTCGCAGCCGGTCATGTCGACCGCCACCGATGCGCTGCCGCCGCCCAGGGGCAGGTTGCGCGTGGCGTGGTCGGGCTTGCAGGGCAGCAGCGCGACCAGGCCGTCGTCCGCGATCGGGACTTCGCGCCAGTTGAAGACGGGGCTGCAAGCGCCGAGCGCCGCGGTGAGGACGATGAGCGGCGCCCATCGGGAACGGAACGAAAGGTGCATCGGAGGCCGATTATCGAACCGCCTCCCGGGCGCCCTCTGTGCGGATGGCCCTCAGGCAGGCGCGGCCCATCCGACGGAACTAAAATCGCCCCGCTCCGTTCCACCGTTGCCCCATGAAAAAACTCGTCCCCGCCGCCGCAATCGCGATCGCCCTGGCTGTCGGCGTCGGCGTGTACCTCGACACGGGCGTGTCGGCCGCACCGGCCTCGACCTTCGTGCTGCTCGACGGCAGCAAGAAGAGCACGGACGATCTCAAGGGGAAGGTCACGCTGGTGAATTTCTGGGCCACCAGCTGCGTCACCTGCGTGGCCGAGATGCCCAAGGTGATCGCCACCTACGACAAGTACAAGGACCGCGGCTACGACACGCTGGCGGTGGCCATGAGCTACGACCCGCCCAGCTACGTGGTGAACTTCGCGCAAACGCGCAAGCTGCCCTTCAAGGTGGCAATCGACAACACCGGCGCGGTGGCCCAGGCCTGGGGCGACGTGAAGCTCACGCCCACCACCTACATCGTCAACAAGCGCGGCGAGATCGTGAAGCGCTACGTGGGCGAGCCCGATTTTGCCGAGCTGCACCGCCTGATCGAGAAGCTGCTGGCCGAAGCGTAGGCCGGCAGCGGGGCGGCGTCATTCGACCGCGCCCCTTGCTTTCATTTGCTGCGGAAAGTGTCGTGGCAGGACTTGCAGGTCTCGCCCACGGCCGAGACCGCGGTCTTGAGTGCGTCCAGGTTGCCGGCTTTCGACGCGACAAGCAGCTTGCCGGTCTCGACGACCAGCTTCTCGTTGAGCTCCTTGAACTTCGCCTGCTCCTTCCAGATCTCCGGCTTGGCCTTGCCGCCTTCCGTGCCTTGGCCGAAGCCGATCCACGGCAGCTTCGAGATCTCCGCCACCACCTCGGCGTTCGCCGTCGCACTCGCGGCGTCGTAGGGCGCGCGGCCGCTGGCCATGGCGCCCAGGCGGCTCATGTGATAGTTCTGGATGAACATCGCGCTCTGGCGATACTTGATGGCGTCTTCGGTCTTGGCGAACTGGGCCAGGGCCGGCAGGCACAGCACGGCGCCGGCCGCGGCCAGGGTCAACGAGGCAAAGCGATTCATCGTGGTTCCTTGTTGTGGGGGGCAGCGCCGCGGGACTGGCGGCGCGGGCCAGTTTAGGGGCGGGTGACGGCGCCCCATGCATAGCGACAACCCGTAGGCGCGGTGGCGCCGACTTTGCTAATCTGCGCCTTCCGACGCTTCGCGCCCAGCCTCCCCTCGATGCCCCCCGCCCTAGAGTCCGCCACGCGCCCCGCGAGCCTGGAAGACGCCAGCGCGATCCGCACGCGTGTCTGGGACCTGCCGACGCGCGTGTTTCACTGGGCGCTCACGGTTGCGGTGATCGGCCAGCTGGCGACCGGCTTCGGCGGCGTGATGGAGTGGCACTTCCGGATCGGCTACACGGTGCTGTCGCTGCTGCTGTTTCGCGTGATCTGGGGCTTTGTGGGCGGGCGCTGGTCGCGCTTCGCTGCCTTCGTCTATTCGCCCGGCTCGGTGATGAACTACCTGCGCGGGCGCCCGCATCCGGACCATCTCATCGGGCACAGCCCGCTGGGCGCCTTCTCGGTGTTCGCGCTGCTGGCGATCCTGTCGCTGCAGGTGGCGACGGGCCTCGTGGCCGACGACGAAGTCATGTCGGCGGGGCCGCTCACGCGTTTCGTCTCGGGCGCGACGGTGAGCCTCGCCACGGGCTGGCACACCCTGTTCGGCAAGTGGATCGTGATCGCGCTGGTGAGCCTGCACGTGCTGGCGGTGATCTTCTATGTGGCGGTCAAGCGCCGTCGACTGGTGCGGCCGATGATCTCCGGCGACAAGCTGGTCGCGGACGGCCGCGCAGCGCCGAGCCGCGACGACGCCGCGTCGCGCCTGCTGGCTTTGGTGGTGTTTGCGGCCTGCGCCGCCTTCGCGGCGTGGATCGCGTCGCTCAGAGCATGAGTTTTTCCGTCACCCGGCCGCTTCCGCTGGAAGGTACGCCAGACATCGTGCTGGTGACGCCCGACGAGGCGCACGAACTGGAGGCGACGCGAGCGATCTTCAGGGACTACGCCGCCTCGCTGGGCATCGACCTGTGCTTCCAGAACTTCGACGAGGAGCTGGCCACGCTGCCCGGGGACTATGCCGAGCCGCGCGGCGCGCTGCTGCTGGCTCTGGCGGACGCCGAGCGCCGGGATGCGGCCGCCCCGCCGATCGACGCACCGATCATCCGGCGCGCACAGGGCGGCATGGCCTACGTGGCCGGGTGCTGCGCGCTGCGCCCTCTGGACACGGCCGACTATTCCAATGCCGCCGAGATGAAACGGCTCTACGTGCGCCCCGCCTTCCGCGGCCTCGGGCTCGGCCGCCAGATGGCGGAGGCCATGCTGGACGCGGCGCGTGGCGCCGGCTATGCCTGCGTGCTGCTGGACACGTTGGACGACATGGAATCGGCCCGGGCCCTCTACGAAGACCTGGGCTTCGTCGAGGTGCCGCCCTATTACCACAACCCCATCGCGGGGGCGCACTACCTCAAGGTGGAGCTCTGAGGCGGGGCGCGCTCAACCGCGCGCCTGCTTGAGCAGCGTCTCGGCGTCGCTGACCTCGAACTTGCCGGGCCCCTCGACGTTGAGCGTGGCGACCTTGCCATCTTTCACCAGCATCGAATAGCGGTTGCTGCGCACACCCATGCCGCGGGCCGTCAGGTCCAGCGTCAGGCCGGTCGCGTTCGCAAACGCGCCGCTGCCGTCGGCCAGCATGCGCACCTTGGTGCCGGTCTTCTGGTCGCGCGCCCAGGCGCCCATCACGAAGGCGTCGTTGACGCTCACGCACCAGATCTCGTCCACGCCGGCGGCCTGGAGCGCCTCGTGGTTCTGTACATAGCCCGGAACGTGCTTGGCCGAGCAGGTCGGCGTGAAGGCGCCGGGCAGGCCGAAGATGGCGATCGTCTTGCCCGCCGTGGCCTTGCTCACGTCGACCGGGTTGGGCCCGATGCTGCAGCCCTCGCCTTCGACCTCGGAATACTCCTGCAGGGTCGCGGAAGGAAGGGTGTCGCCGACTTGGATCATGGAAAGTGCTCCTGAAAAAGAAAAACGGCCCACATTGTGGGCCGCTTTCGCTGTGGCTGCGTTACCGCGGTGCGATCAGACCAGTACGGCCTTTTCGACCAGGCGGGTCACCACCCAGTTCTTCGACTTGGAGATCGGCCGGCTCTCGGTGATCTCGATCATGTCGCCCATCTTGTACTCGCCCTTTTCGTCATGGGCGTGGTACTTGCTCGAGCGGATCACGATCTTGTCGTAGATCGGGTGCTTCACACGGCGCTCGACGAGCACCGTCACGGTCTTCTCGCGCTTGTCGCTGACCACCTTGCCGACCAGGGTGCGCTTGAGGGATTTTTTAGCTTCCGTCATGTTCGCTCCTT
This sequence comes from Variovorax sp. WS11, assembly GCF_010499245.1. Lineage (GTDB taxonomy): Bacteria > Pseudomonadota > Gammaproteobacteria > Burkholderiales > Burkholderiaceae_C > Variovorax. The sequence goes on along the minus strand of NZ_JAAGOW010000001.1, from coordinate 3,029,765 downwards.
ACTTGGCGGCTTCTTGCTGCTTCTGCGCAAGAATGGTCTTGGCACGCGCGATGTCACGACGGGTGACGCGCAGCGTGGCTGTGTTCGACAGCTGTTGAGTGGCCTTCTGCATGCGCAGGCCGAAATGGGCCTTCTGCAGATCCTTGATTTCGGTCTGCAGCGCGGCGACGTCCTTGTCGCGCAGCGTTGCGGCTTTCGACACCTTGGCCGAAGCCGCCGCGTCCTTCTTCTTACGTGTTGCCATGAGTGTTCTCCTCGATCAGGCGCCGAGCTGGCGCGCGACGAAGGTGGTGCGCAGCGGCAGCTTGGCGGCAGCCAGGCGGAACGCTTCGCGGGCGAGTTCCTCGGGCACACCGACGATCTCGTAGATCACCTTGCCGGGCTGGATTTCGGCCACGTAGTACTCGGGATTGCCCTTGCCGTTACCCATCCGCACTTCTGCGGGCTTGGTGGAGATCGGCTTGTCGGGGAACACGCGAATCCAGATGCGGCCACCCCGCTTGACGTGACGCGAGATCGCGCGACGGGCGGCTTCGATCTGGCGCGCCGTCAGGCGGCCGCGGTCGATCGACTTGAGGCCGAAGTCACCGAAGGACACCGCGTTGCCGCGGGTCGCGATGCCGGTGTTGCGGCCCTTCTGTTCCTTGCGGAACTTTCTGCGTGCAGGTTGCAGCATATTTCTTACTCCGTAGTTCTAAGACCGATCACTCGGTCTTGGAGCCGTCCGCTGCTGCAGCGGGCGCGGCTTTGCGGACGCGCTTAACGGCGGGTTTCGAGTCTGCACCCGGCTGTGCGCCGGTAGCTTCGGCGGGCTTGTCGCTGCCATCGGCCGGGGCGACATTGCCGCCCATCGGGCCGCGAGCACCGGCGCGGGGGCCGCGACGGTCCGAGCCCGGACGGTCGCCGGGGCGGCCGTCACGGCGCGGGCCACGCGGGCGGCGCTCTTCTTCGGGACGCGGGGTCTCGACGACCGGCAGGTCGTTGCGGCCCAGCGTATCGCCCTTGTAGACCCAGACCTTGACGCCGATGACGCCGTACGTGGTCTTGGCTTCCGAGGTGCCGTAGTCGATGTCGGCGCGCAGCGTGTGCAGCGGCACGCGGCCTTCGCGGTACCACTCGGTGCGGGCGATTTCGATGCCGTTCAGGCGGCCAGCCGACATGATCTTGATGCCCTGGGCACCCAGACGCATGGCGTTCTGCATGGCGCGCTTCATGGCGCGGCGGAACATGATGCGCTTCTCGAGCTGCTGCGTGATGCTGTCGGCGATCAGCTGTGCATCGATTTCGGGCTTGCGCACTTCCTCGATGTTCACGGCGACCGGCACGCCCAGTTGCTTGCCCAGTTCGCGCTTCAGGTTCTCGATGTCCTCGCCCTTCTTGCCGATCACGACGCCCGGACGTGCCGAGTAGATCGTGATGCGGGCGTTCTTGGCGGGGCGCTCGATCAACACGCGCGACACGGACGCGTTCTTGAGCTTCTTCTTCAGGTACTCGCGCACCTTGATGTCTTCGGCCAGCATGCCCGCGAAGTCGCGGTTGCTCGCGTACCAGCGGCTGGACCAGTTGCGGCTCACCGAGAGGCGGAAGCCGGTGGGGTGGATCTTCTGTCCCATATTCTTCCAGCCTTGTTAGTTGCCGACCGTCACGTACACATGGCACGTCGGCTTGCTGATGCGGTTGCCGCGGCCCTTGGCGCGCGCGGTGAAGCGCTTGAGCGTGGCGCCCTGCTCGACGTAGATGGTCTTCACCTTCAGCTCGTCGATATCGGCACCGTCGTTGTGCTCGGCGTTGGCGATGGCCGACTCGAGCACCTTCTTCACGATCACGGCGGCCTTCTTCTGCGTGAACTGCAGGATGTTGAGCGCCTGATCGACCTTCTTGCCGCGGATCAGGTCGGCGACCAGACGGCCCTTGTCGACCGAGAGGCGGACGCCGCGGAGGACTGCACGTGTTTCAGACATGGTCGTTCCTTACTTCTTCTGGACTTTCTTGTCCGCGGGGTGCCCCTTGAACGTGCGCGTGAGCGCAAATTCGCCGAGCTTGTGTCCGACCATCTGGTCGGTGATGTAGACAGGCACGTGCTGCTTGCCGTTGTGCACGGCGATGGTCAGGCCGATGAACTCGGGCAGGACCATCGAGCGACGCGACCAGGTCTTGATCGGCTTCTTGTCCTTGTTCGTCACGGCCTTGTCGGCCTTGGCCACCAGGTGGTGGTCGACGAAGGGACCTTTCTTGAGAGAGCGAGTCATTGTGCTGTCCCTTACTTCTTGCGACGCGACACGATGAAGACCTGCGTGCGCTTGTTGTTGCGGGTGCGATAACCCTTGGTGAGATTGCCCCAGGGGTCGACAGGATGTCGGCCTTCGCCGGTCTTGCCTTCGCCGCCGCCGTGCGGGTGATCGACCGGGTTCATCACCACACCGCGAACGGTCGGGCGGATACCCATCCAGCGCTTCACGCCGGCCTTGCCGAGCTGGCGCAGGCTGTGCTCTTCGTTGGCGACTTCACCGATGGTCGCGCGGCACTCGACGTGCACGCGGCGCACTTCGCCCGAGCGCATGCGGACCTGGGCGTAGACGCCTTCGCGGGCCAGCAGCGTGGCCGAGGTGCCGGCCGAACGGGCGATCTGCGCGCCCTTGCCGGGCTGCAGCTCGATGCAGTGGATCGTGGAACCCACGGGGATGTTGCGGATCGGCAGCGTGTTGCCGGCACGGATAGGCGCTTCCGAGCCGCTCAGCAGCGTCGCGCCGGCTTCCAGGCCGCGCGGGGCGATGATGTAGCGGCGCTCGCCGTCGGCGTAGCACACGAGCGCGATGTGGGCGGTGCGGTTCGGGTCGTACTCGATGCGTTCGACCTTGGCCGGGATGCCGTCCTTGTTGCGCACGAAGTCCACCACGCGATAGTGGTGCTTGTGGCCGCCGCCCTTGTGGCGGGTCGTGATGTGGCCGTTGTTGTTGCGGCCGGCCTTCTGGAACTGGGGCTCCAGAAGCGCTGCGTGCGGCGCACCCTTGTACAGGTGGTCCCGCGAGATCTTCACCGCGCCGCGCTGGCCCGGCGAAGTGGGTTTCATCTTGATGACGGCCATGATTAAGCGCCTTCCCCGACCAGGTTGAGCTCTTGACCGGCCTTGAGCGTCACGTAGGCCTTGCGAACGTTGTCGCGGCGGCCGACCGACTTGCCAAAGCGCTTGGTCTTGCCCTTGGTGTTGAGCACCGACACGCCCTTCACTTCGACCTTGAACATCAGTTCGACGGCCGCCTTGATCTCGGGCTTGGTGGCGTCCTGCAACACCTTGAAAGTGACTGCATTCGACTTCTCGCCGACCATCGTGGCCTTCTCAGACACGATCGGTGCGACCAGCACGTTCATCAGCCGACCTTCGTCGAACTGACGCTGCTGCGGCGTGGGATTCATGCGGCTCATGCGAACATCTCCTTGAGCTTGTCGACGGCGCCCTTGGTGACCAGCACCTTCTTGTAGTGGACCAGCGACACCGGATCGGCGTAACGCGGCTCGACCACGAGCACGTTCATCAGGTTGCGCGAGGCCAGGTACAGGTTCTCGTCGACTTCTTCGGCGATCACGAGCACGGACTCGAGGTTCATCGCCTTGAACTTAGCAGCCAGCGCCTTGGTCTTGGGCGAGTCGACCTTGATCGAGTCGACCACGGCGATGCGGCCTTCGCGGGCGAGCTGAGAGAAGATGGACGCCATGCCGGCGCGGTACATCTTCTTGTTGATCTTCTGCGAGAAGTTCTCGTCAGGCATGTTCGGGAAGATGCGGCCGCCCCCGCGCCACAGCGGCGAGGAAGTCATACCGGCACGGGCGCGGCCCGTTCCCTTTTGCTTGAACGGCTTCTTGGTCGAGTGCTTGACCTGCTCGCGGTCCTTCTGGGCGCGCGTGCCCTGGCGGGCATTGGCCTGGTAGGCGACGACAACCTGGTGGACCAGGTCTTCGTTGTAGTCACGGCCGAACACGGTCTCGGGTGCGTCGTACTTGGACGCGGCCTGGCCTTGTTCGTTCAGGAGTTCGAGTTGCATTTCTTTTGCTCCTTAGGCCGCCGGCGCGGCCTTGGCCTTGACGGCCGGGCGCACGGTGACGAAGCCACCCTTGGCACCGGGAATCGCGCCCTTGATCAGAAGCAGCTGGCGCGCTTCGTCGATACGGATCACGTCGAGGTTCTGGGTCGTCACGGTGACGTCGCCCAGATGGCCCGTCATGCGCTTGCCCGGGAACACGCGACCCGGGTCTTGCGCCATGCCGATGGAACCCGGCACGTTGTGCGAACGGCTGTTGCCGTGCGAGGCGCGCTGCGAACTCATGTTGTGGCGCTTGATGGTGCCGGCGTAGCCCTTGCCGATCGAGGTGCCCTGCACGTCGACCTTCTGGCCCACCGCGAACACGCTGCTCACGGCGATGGCGCCGCCAGCCTTGTGCTGGGCGGCCGCATCGGCGGTGACGCGGAATTCCTGGATGATTTCGCCGGCTTCGACGCCAGCCTTGGCGAGATGGCCCGCTTCGGGCTTGGTAACGCGCGACGCCTTGCGCGAGCCGAACGTCACTTGCAGTGCGACGTAGCCATCGGTCTCTTGGGATTTGATCTGGGTCACACGGTTGTTGGACACATCCACCACCGTGACGGGAACGGCATCCCCGTCATCGGTGAAGAGACGCATCATCCCCACCTTGCGGCCCAGCAACCCGAGGGAGTTGCTCAGACTCATGGTTTTTCTCCAAAACTCCCGCCGCTGCCACTTCAATTGGCGACAGCGTTTGGTATGCGGAAGAAGGTTAATAAAGCTCTGCGCCAAGAGGCGCCCAGAAGGCGCAAGTTGGGCAGAGCCGGAGATTATAGCCCGCAGAAGTCCGAGTGCGCAAGCCGCCGGCCAGCCTTGCCGGCCGAGCTCATCACTTCACCGGCATGGAGATGATCTTGTCGCCTTCGGTCGTCTGCTTCAGCCCGCTGCTGGCGGGCATGGCGGAAGGTGCCTTGCCCACCTGGACAGTGATCGAGGTCGCGCTGGTCGCGCCGTTCTGGGTAGTGAACACATGCAGGTAGCCGGTGCCGTCGGCATCCGGAATGACCTGAACGGTCAGGGTCGAGGCCTTTCCGGCCGGCAAGGTATGCGGGCCGGCCGAGCCGCCGATGGTCAGGCCGCCGTCGGCCGTCAGCTTGACCGTGCCGCCGGCAGGATCGCTGACGCCGTCGAAGCTCAGCACGACCGGGACGGCGCTACCGGCCTGCGGTGTACCGTCGATGCGGTATTGAACGGCGATGCCCGAGCCGCCCGGCTTCACGGGCGCGGCCGTCGTCCCCGTTGGAGCGGCCTGCCCAGGCTTCGCGTTGTGCGCACAGGCCTGCAAGGACACGCCCATGGCCAGCGCCGCCATGACGACGGCTCCGAGGCTGCGAGATGCACGCATGGCTGTGCTCCTTAGTTGATGGTGACGGTGAAGCATGTGTTCGCCGACACGTTGTTGAAGTCGTTGAGCACCAGAACGGCCTCGCCCGCGGACAGGCTGACAGCGCCCGATTCGCTGCCGCCGACCGTGGAGAGCCCCTGGCCTGCGCGGCGCCCCTGGTAGACCACGAAATCCGGGTCCGTGCCGGGAGTCCCGCCGGTGACCGCGATCGTGACGCTGTAATTGCGTTGCGTCGGGGCGGTGAAGCGCAAGTAGGCGTAGCTGCCGAGCTTGTTGCCGGCACGGCCCGGATCGACTTGGTTCGTCACGCAAGCCTGCGTGCCGACGCCCAGCGTCGCCGTCCTGTACATGGGGAGAGCGAAGCTGGTGAGTCCACCACTGTTCGTCTCGTTGTCGGCGAATTGGTTGTTCGGTACCGCAATGCCCTGCCCAACCAGCAGTGCGTTCAGCGCCGATGCGCTCCCAGATGCCGCGGCATTGAAGGCCACGGAGAAGGGATGGATCGAGGTCACCGCCGTGCTCGTCTTGAAGGAGCCGGTGAGCGCGTCGTGGATCGGCTTGAAGCCGACCTGGTTGTTGAGATTCCAGAAGATGGACTGGATCGAGGCCTCGCGGAACCAGCCCGGATTGGACGTCGTCCCCGCGGTCAGATCGAGGCTGGATCCCAGGGCCTGGTTCGCTCCGGTCGAATCGGTGTAGTTGCTGCGTGCCAGGGCGATGCCCGACCACGCATTGCCCCAGCCCTCCGAGAAAGCCAGGCGCCGATCCAGCAGTTCGCTCAAGGAATGGCTGCCACCGGGCGAATCGTCACGGCTGAAGGCCGACTGATAGTAGTGCCCCCATTCGTGCGCGACCACCGAGTTGTCGTATTCGTCGGTATCGACGTTCTCCTTGCCCAGCACGTAGATGGCACGCACCGCACCCGTCGCGGTCGAACTGGTGAAGAAGGTCGTTCCGATCTGACCCAGCGCCGGGTTGCCGGAAGCCGGCACGTTGTTGACGCTCCAGAAGACGCGCAGCGGCGGGAATGTCGTGCTCGATGCAACCGACAGGACCTTGGCCTGGGTTGCGTAGACGGTGTCGAGCACCGCGAACGGTCCGGCAACGCGGGTCGAGGCGTAGCTCGAGCCGTTCCAACCGGAGGGCGCGTGGACGTTACGCGTCACCGCCGCGCCACCGGTGGAGAAGCTCTCGCTGGCCATCGAGTAGAGGGCGTCGCTCTGCGTGTTGTCGCGCACACTGACGTCCCAGCTCGCACCGGAGCCGGTCTGCAGCATCTGTGCCTTGACGCGCACACTGACGGTCGTGTTGGCGGGCACGGTGGCGGAATAAGCGCCGCTGCCATCGGTGGCCGTGCTGGTCAGCACGGCCCCGTTGGCATCGAGCACTTCGACGACGGCGCCACGAACCGGCTTGACGCTCATGGCGCCGTAGTTCAGCGCACCGGTGCTGTTGGGCACCGAATCGAAAGTCACGTTGCCGTTCAACGCCACCGTTGTTGCGCCCGGCAAGCCCGTGATCGGGAAGAAGCCGCCACCGCCGCCACCCCCACCGCCGCATGCGCCGAGCACGGCTACGGCGACGATTGCCAAGCTCCGCAGGAACCAAGTCTTCATGATCTCTCACCCCCCAGAGCGTCCATGCCCGGCCGATCGCCGTCGGCGAAGGATGCCACATTCACAAGTCAAAAAATAAGCCCACCAGCGCTTCCGCGGGCGGGCCTATTCCTACAAAGCCGGTGTGGCTTTTTTATTGCAGCTTGATCTCGACGTCCACGCCAGCCGGCAGGTCGAGCTTCATCAGCGCGTCCACGGTCTTGTCGGTCGGGTCGACGATGTCCATCAGGCGCTGGTGGGTGCGGATCTCGAACTGGTCGCGGCTCGTCTTGTTGACGTGCGGCGAACGCAGGATGTCGAAACGCTTCATGCGGGTCGGCAGGGGCACGGGGCCCTTGACGATCGCGCCGGTGCGCTTGGCGGTGTCCACGATCTCGGCAGCCGACTGGTCGATCAGCTTGTAGTCGAACGCCTTCAGGCGGATGCGGATTTTTTGCTTGGCAGCCATGGTGATTCCTTTGCGTTCGATCAGATGTCGAGGATCTTCGCCACGACGCCCGAGCCCACGGTGCGGCCGCCCTCGCGGATGGCGAAGCGCAGGCCTTCTTCCATGGCGATGGGGTTGATCAGCTTCACCGTGATGGACACGTTGTCGCCGGGCATGACCATCTCCTTGTCCGTGGGCAGCTCGATCGCACCGGTCACGTCGGTCGTGCGGAAGTAGAACTGCGGACGGTAGTTGTTGAAGAACGGCGTGTGACGCCCGCCCTCGTCCTTGCTCAGCACGTACACCTCGGCGGTGAAGTGGGTGTGGGGCTTGATGGAGCCGGGCTTGCACAGCACCTGGCCGCGCTCGACTTCTTCACGCTTGGTACCGCGCAGCAGCACGCCGACGTTGTCGCCCGCCTGGCCCTGGTCGAGCAGCTTGCGGAACATTTCCACGCCGGTGCAGGTGGTCTTCTGGGTCGGACGGATGCCGACGATCTCGATTTCCTCGCCGACCTTGATGACACCGCGCTCGACGGCGCCGGTCACCACCGTGCCGCGGCCGGAGATGGAGAAGACGTCTTCCACGGGCATCAGGAAGGTGCCGTCCACAGCGCGCTCGGGCGTGGGGATGTAGGTGTCCAGGGCCTCGGCCAGCTTCATGATGGAGCCTTCGCCGAGCTCGCCCTTGTCGCCTTCCAGGGCCAGCTTGGCCGAGCCGTGGATGATGGGGGTGTCGTCACCGGGGAATTCGTACTTGTCGAGCAGCTCGCGCACTTCCATCTCGACGAGCTCCAGCAGCTCCTTGTCGTCGACCATGTCGCACTTGTTGAGGTAGACGATGATGTAGCCCACACCCACCTGGCGCGCCAGCAGGATGTGCTCGCGGGTCTGGGGCATGGGGCCGTCGGCGGCGGAGCACACGAGGATGGCACCGTCCATCTGCGCGGCACCGGTGATCATGTTCTTGACGTAGTCGGCGTGGCCGGGGCAGTCGACGTGAGCGTAGTGGCGGTTGGCCGTCTCGTACTCGACGTGCGCGGTGTTGATGGTGATGCCGCGCGCCTTTTCTTCAGGCGCCGCGTCGATCTGGTCGTAGGCCTTGGCTTCACCGCCGAACTTGGCCGACAGCACGGTCGCAATGGCCGCCGTCAGGGTGGTCTTGCCATGGTCCACGTGACCGATCGTGCCCACGTTCACGTGCGGCTTCGTGCGGGTGAATTTTCCTTTTGCCATTTTCAATCCTTGAAAGAGCGCTCCCGTGTGTTGGTTTTACGTCTGCATCCTGTTGCTGATTCCTTCGCCACGGGCAACGAAGGGCACAGGATCGCAGACAGAACTGAGGCGAGAACAAGAACGGCTAGGCCGCCTCGCCCTCTTTGGGGTGCACGCTTACTTGGTGCGTGCAGCGACGATGGCTTCGGCGACGTTGCGCGGGGCTTCCGCGTACTGCTTGAATTCCATCGTGTAGGTGGCACGGCCTTGCGACATCGAGCGCAGGGTGGTTGAGTAGCCGAACATCTCCGACAGCGGAACTTCGGCCTTGATGGTCTTGCCGCCGCCGATCATGTCATCCATGCCCTGCACCATGCCGCGGCGGGACGACAGGTCACCCATCACGTTGCCGGCGTAGTCTTCAGGCGTCTCGACTTCCACGGCCATCATCGGCTCGAGGATGACGGGGCTGGCCTTGCGGGCACCTTCCTTGAAGCCGAAGATGGCGGCCATCTTGAAGGCCATTTCGTTCGAGTCCACGTCGTGGTACGAGCCGAAGTGCAGCGTGACCTTGACGTCCACCACCGGATAGCCGGCCAGCACGCCTTGCGTCAGCGCTTCCTGCACGCCCTTTTCGACCGCGGGGATGTACTCGCGGGGCACCACGCCGCCCTTGATAGCGTCGACGAACTCGAAGCCCTTGCCGGCTTCCTGCGGCTCGATCTTGAGCACGACGTGGCCGTACTGGCCCTTGCCGCCCGACTGGCGCACGAACTTGCCTTCGGCTTCTTCCACCGTCTTGCGGATGGTCTCGCGGTAGGCCACTTGCGGCTTGCCCACGTTGGCTTCCACGCCGAACTCGCGCTTCATGCGGTCGACGATGATTTCGAGGTGCAGTTCGCCCATGCCCGAAATGATGGTCTGGCCCGATTCCTCGTCGGTTTTGACGCGAAACGAGGGGTCTTCCTGCGCGAGGCGCTGCAGGGCAATGCCCATCTTTTCCTGGTCAGCCTTGGTCTTCGGCTCGACGGCCTGCGAGATCACCGACTCGGGGAATACCATGCGCTCCAGCGTCACGATGGCTGACGGATCGCACAGGGTTTCGCCCGTGGTCACTTCCTTCAGGCCCACGCAAGCAGCGATGTCGCCGGCGCGGATTTCGCTGACTTCTTCGCGGTTGTTGGCGTGCATCTGCACGATACGGCCGATGCGCTCCTTCTTGCCACGCACCGGGTTGTAGACGCTGTCACCCTTGGAGAGCACGCCCGAGTAGACGCGCACGAAGGTCAGCTGGCCCACGAACGGGTCGGTCATCAGCTTGAACGCCAGGGCCGAGAACTTCTCTTCGTCGTCGGCCTTGCGCACCACCGGTGCTTCGTCTTCGTCGGTGCCGGAGACCGGGGGAATGTCGGTCGGCGCGGGCATGTAATCGATGACGGCGTCGAGCATGGCCTGCACGCCCTTGTTCTTGAAGGCCGAGCCGCACAGCATCGGCTGGATCTCGCCGGCGATGGTGCGCGTGCGAATGGCGAGCTTGATTTCTTCTTCCGAAAGCTTCTCGCCTTCGAGGTACTTGTTCATCAGCTCTTCGCTCGATTCGGCAGCGGCTTCCACGAGCTTCTCGTGGTACTCGTTGCAGACGTCGACCAGGTCGGCCGGGATCTCACCGTAGGTGAAGGTCACGCCCTTGTCCTCGTCCCAGATGATGGCCTTCATCTTCACGAGGTCGACGATGCCCTGGAACTTGTCCTCGGCGCCGATCGGGATCTGGATCACGACCGGGTTGGCTTTCAGGCGGTCGATCATCATCTGGCGAACGCGCAGGAAGTTGGCGCCGGTGCGGTCCATCTTGTTGACAAAAGCGAGGCGCGGCACCCTGTACTTGTTGGCCTGGCGCCAGACGGTTTCCGACTGGGGCTGCACGCCGCCGACGGCGTCATAGACCATCACGGCGCCATCGAGCACGCGCATCGAGCGCTCGACCTCGATGGTGAAGTCCACGTGGCCCGGGGTGTCGATGATGTTGATGCGGTGCTCGGGGAAATTCTGCGCCATGCCCTTCCAGAAGCAGGTGGTGGCAGCCGAGGTGATGGTGATGCCGCGCTCTTGCTCCTGCTCCATCCAGTCCATCGTGGCAGCACCGTCGTGCACTTCACCGATCTTGTGGTTCACACCCGTGTAGAACAGGATGCGCTCGGTGGTGGTGGTCTTGCCGGCGTCGATGTGCGCAGAGATACCGATGTTGCGGTAGCGCTCGATGGGGGTCTTGCGGGACATGAAATTACTCCATTAACGGATGAAAGCCCGCCCACCACACGGTGGGTCGGGCTTCCAGCCAGTACTTGATTTGAGGACGGGCTCTTAGAAGCGGAAGTGGCTGAAGGCCTTGTTGGCTTCGGCCATGCGGTGCACTTCGTCGCGCTTCTTCATGGCGCCGCCGCGGCCTTCCGTGGCTTCCATGAGCTCGTTGGCCAGGCGCAGGGCCATCGACTTCTCGCCGCGCTTGCGAGCGGCCTCCTTGATCCAGCGCATCGACAGCGCCAGGCGACGCACCGGGCGCACTTCCACGGGCACCTGGTAGTTCGCGCCGCCGACGCGGCGCGACTTCACTTCGACCATCGGCTTGACGTTGTTGATGGCCATGGTGAAGGCCTCGACCGGATCCTTGCCCGGGTTCTTCTTCTCGATCTGGTCGAGAGCACCGTAGATGATGCGCTCGGCCACTGCCTTCTTGCCGCCTTCCATGATCACGTTCATGAATTTGGACAGCTCGACATTGCCGTACTTGGGATCCGGCAGGATTTCACGTTTGGGGACTTCGCGACGACGTGGCATTTTTCTAACCTCTTTGCTTCAGTTGGCGCCTCTTGCCGAGACACCGCGAGAACCGACGAGAGTTCTCACTTACTCGACCCGACAGTGGGTCACTTCGTTCGATGCACCCGCCAGGCGCGCCGAACACCGATTGAACACTCGAAGACTCAAGCCTTCTTGGGACGCTTCGCGCCGTACTTGGAACGCGACTGCTTGCGATCCTTCACGCCCTGCAGGTCCAGCGAGCCACGCACGATGTGGTAGCGCACACCGGGCAAATCCTTGACACGACCGCCGCGAACCAGCACCACGCTGTGCTCCTGCAGATTGTGGCCTTCGCCGCCGATGTAGGAAATGACTTCGAAGCCGTTGGTCAGGCGCACCTTGGCGACCTTGCGCAGCGCCGAGTTCGGCTTCTTGGGGGTCGTGGTGTAGACCCGGGTGCAGACGCCGCGGCGTTGCGGCGAGTTCTGCATGGCAGGGCTCTTCGACTTGATCTTCTCGACCTCGCGACCCTGACGCACCAGTTGATTGATGGTTGGCATGAATGAATAAGTCCAAAAACACCCCGGTCGAACCCCTCACCGTGACATGAGGAAACCGGGAGATGACGAAAACGTGAAACCCTTCGGATTTTTCCGAAAAGCCCGCGAGTATAGCACTCACCCCCAGGCTTGCCCACTTCGTGTGGCCCCCAACTCCTTTGAGGGGGCGCTTACTTGATCCAGAGGCGCACGGCGTCCCAGGCTCGGCCCAGGATGCCGGCCTGCTCCACCGGTTCGAGCGCGACCAACGGCACGTCGGCGACCGGCTGGTCGGCGAGCGTGATCTTTAGCGAACCGATCGGCTGGTTGCGGGTGAAGGGCGCAACCAGCGGATCGGGGCGCGCGACCTGGGTCTTGATCTTGCTCGCCGAACCGGCAGGCACCGCCACCACGATGGCCTCGGTGCGGCCGAGCTTGACGGTGTTCTCCTTGCCCTTCCAGACCGGCGGCGTGGCGACCGCCTGGTTGGCGTCGAACAGGCGCACCGCGTCGTAGGCGGTGTAGCCCCAGTTCAGCAGCTTCTGCGACTCGTTGGCCCGCGCGTTCTCGCTGGCCGTCCCGAGCACGATCGACAGCAGGCGCCGGCCGCCGGTGAGGTTCGGGAAATCGCGCTTGGAGGTCACGATCATGCAGTAGCCGGCCGCATCGGTATGGCCGGTCTTGAGGCCGTCGACGGTCGGGTCGCGGAACAGCAGCAGGTTGCGGTTGGTGTCGTTGGTCGAGGGGGTGCCGGGGTAGCGGTACTTCTTGATCGAGTAGTAGTGCACGTACTCGGGAAAGTCGCGCATCAGCCGCGTCGCCAGGATGCTCAGGTCGCGCGCCGTGGTCGTATGGCCCGGCGCAGTCAGGCCCTCGGGGTTCTTGTAGCTGGTGTTCTTCATGCCCAGCGCCTTGGCCTGCTCGTTCATGAGCTCGACGAAATGCTCCACCGTGCCGCCCACGCCCTCGGCCAGCGCGACGGTGGCGTCGTTGCCCGACTGCACGATCAGGCCCTTGATCATGTCCTCGACCGGCACCTGCATCTTCGGGTCGATGAACATGCGCGAGCCGGGCATCTTCCAGGCGCGGGTGCTGACCGGCAGGGTCTGCTGCAGACCGATCTTCTTGGCCTTGAGCGCGTCGAAGACGAGATAAGCCGACATCAGCTTGGTGAGCGAGGCCGGCTCGACCGGCGTGTCGATGTCCTTCTGCGCCAGCATCTGATTGGCCGTCACGTCCAGCAGCAGGTAGCTGCGCGCAGCGACTTCGGGAGCTTGCGGGACCTGGGCCGCGGCGATGAGGCAGAAGGATGCGGCGGCAGCCGCTGCAAAGGCGCGCAGCGCGCCGAGAAGACGATTCATGGAGGTGCGAAGAGAGACGAAAACTAGCCCGCGCGCAGATGGCGGACGACCAGACCCTTGAGCAGCGGCAATTGTCCGTGAAAGAAATGGCCGCCCCCGGGAACGACCGTAACAGGAAGTGATTGTGGCCGGGCCCAATCCAGCACGGCGGTCAGAGGCACGGTGTCGTCCTGCTCGCCATGCACGACCAGCGTGCGCTCATGCGCCTCCGCCGGCAAGGTCGCCACCGAGAAGCGCGCGGCGGCGGTGCCGACCAGCACCAGCTGGCGGATGTCCCGCCGCGCCCACAGCTGCTCGGCCGCGCGGCTCGCCACAAAGGCGCCGAACGAGAAGCCGGCGATGGCGAGCGGCCCCTCGGGTGCCAGCTGCTCGATGACCTGGAGCATGTCCTCGCGCTCGCCGCGGCCCTCATCGTGCACGCCCTCGGTGCCGCCCACGCCGCGGAAGTTGAAGCGCACCGCGGCCCAGCCGCAGGCGACGAAAGCCCGCGCCAGCGTCTGCACCACCTTGTTGTCCATGGTGCCGCCGAAGAGCGGATGCGGATGGGCGATCACCGCCACGCCGCGTGCTGGGACGCCATCGGCCGCGGCATCGCGCAACGCGGCGATCGCGCCGGCAGCGCCCTGGATCCGGATCTTCTCGGTCTGCGAATTCATGGGTTTCAGCGCCCCACGTCCGGTGGCAGCAGCAAGCGCTCGACCACCTTGCCGTCGCGCAGGTGCGAATCGACGATCTCGTCGATGTCCTGCTCGTCCACGAAGGTGTACCAGACGGCTTCGGGATAGACCACCGCCACCGGCCCGCCCGCGCATCGGTCGAGACAGCCCGCCTTGTTGACGCGCACTTTGCCCGGCCCGGCCAGCCCCGCCTCCTTGACGCGCTTCTTGCAGCGGTCGAAGCCTTGCTGCGCATTGTGCTGCGAGCAGGACTCCTCGCCGTTCTTGCGCTCGTTCAGGCAGAAGAAGATATGGCGGCCGTAATAGCCGCGCGGCGGCGCAGTGCTGGAGGTGGGCATCGGCTGATTCTATTGAGCGTCCGCAGCCGCGCACCGCAAAGGGACTAGACACGCGCACGGCGCGACAAGGCGGCCAGCACGTAGACCAGCGTCGCGAAGGGCCAGAGCCAGCCCAGCCACTGCGCCAGTCCGTGGAAGCGGATGAATCGCCCCTGCTCCCAGGTCGCCAGGGTCTGGGCGAAGTAGGCGCTCTCCGGTGCCTGGTTGAGCAGGCTCAGGTGCACCCCGAGCGCGACCAGCAGCAGGGCGGCGCACAGGCGGCGCGACGCGGGCAGCAGCAGCACGCCGAGGAAGAACGCGGCCGCAATGCCGACTTGCACCGGCAGGCTCAGCCAGGCCCAGGCGTGCTCGGGCCCGTAGCTCAGCGCCGCCGACAGCGCGGAAGCTGCCACCCCGCTCAGCAGCACCAGCGGCATCAACACGGCCCGGCGCGCGACTGCCCGCGTCACCTGGAAGGCCAGCAGGCAGGGCACCAGCGCCCCCAGCGCCACGCACAGCAGTTCGACGCCTGGCACCAGCGGCTCCAGCTCGAACTGGCGCACCGGCATCCAGTCGATGAAGGGCGTGTCCAGCAGCCACTCGGAGATGGCCGCCTCGAGACGCTCGAACACCTGGCCCAGCCCGAAGGTGACCGCGGCCGGGAACAGCAGCGCCATCGGCCACAGCGCCAGCAGCACCAGCGCGCCGCGCGAATCCTCCACGAACCAGTTCGAGCGGGTGCGGTGCCAGTGCGCCACCGCGCCCAGACGCTCGAGCGCTGCTGCCAGCACAGCGCCCGCCAGCGCGCCGAGACTGTTGAGACCCAGGTCCACATTGGACGGAATGCGTGCCGGCAAATAGCTCTGCAGCGTCTCCATGACGAAGGCGATGGCAGCGCCAATCAGTGTCGCGGCCAGCACCGCACGCACCGGCCCGATGCCGGGTTGCGTGCGCAGCACGGCGATCGCCGCCAGAAAGCCCAGCGGCAGGTAGCCGGCCACATTCACGCCGAAGTCGAAGCCGGTCCAGTACTTGGGCCAGGGCGCCGCCAGGTAGGACCAGGGGGCGATGCCCTGGTCGCGCCAGTCTGCAAAGGGATAGAGGCTTGCGTAGACGATCAGCGCCGCATAGGCGAATGCCAGGGGCAGGGCCGCGGACTTGTGCTGCTGCGTGGCCACCGCTCAGAAGGGCTTGACCACGACCAGCACCACGATCGCCAGCAGGAGCAAGACCGGCGCCTCGTTGAACCAGCGGTACCAGCGCTCGCTGCGCCGGTCCTGCCCGGCCACGAACTTGCGCAGCAGCACCCCGCACCCATGGTGGTAGCCGACGACCCCCAACACCAGCGCCAGCTTCGCATGCATCCAGCCGTTGCCGGGACCGCGCCCGATGCCATAGCCCAGCCACAGCCAGAGGCCGAAGCCGATCGCCGGCACGGCCAGGAAGGTGGTGAAGCGGAACAGCTTGCGCGCCATCAAGACCAGCCGGGCGCGTTCGGCCACTGACTCCGGCGCCACCATGGCCAGGTTCACGAAGATGCGCGGCAGGTAGAACAGCCCCGCGAACCAACTGGCAATGAACACGATGTGCAGCGATTTGACCCAGAGCATGGCGGCAGTTTAGTGGGGGCCCTTTCGCAGACGGGGCGACCGCCAGGGCAAAAAAAAGCCCGGCGCCAAAACGCCGGGCTGGGAAGCCCTTTTGCTGTCACACATCAAGGCACCCGCTCAGGGAGGAAAAGCGGGGAGCGGCAAGCCGCCCACCGCGGAATTTAGCAAAGGCATTACGTACGATCAAGCGAGTTCTAATTTTTCTGCCGCCTTTTTGGAGATTGAGTACCTCAAAGGTATTACTAATATGAGCAATCAGCGGCTTTCGCCGTGGCTCAAACGCACTTGGGGCACAATTTTCGGCATGACCCTCCACGCCCCCTTCCCTTCGGGCCGGCCGCGCCGGCTGCGCCGGGACGTCTTTACGCGAAACCTGGTACGTGAGCACACGCTCAGCGCCCACGACCTCATTTATCCGGTGTTCGTGCAGGAAGGCGAGAAGCGGCGCGATGCCGTGCCGTCCATGCCCGGGGTCGAGCGGCTCAGCCTGGACCTGCTGCTGCCAGTCGCCGAGCAATGCGTCTCGCTGGGCATTCCGGTGATGGCGCTGTTCCCGGTGATCGACGCCGGCCTAAAGACTCCGGCCGGTGACGAGGCCTTCAACCCCGACGGCCTGATTCCGCGGGTGGTGGCGCAGCTCAAGTCGCGCTTCCCCGAACTGGGCGTGATGACCGACGTCGCGCTGGACCCCTACACCAGCCACGGCCAGGACGGCCTGCTCGACGAAACCGGCTACATCCTCAACGACCCGACCGTCGAGGTGCTGGTGAAGCAGGCGCTGGTGCAGGCCGAGGCCGGCGTGGACATCGTGGCGCCCAGCGACATGATGGACGGCCGCATCGGCGCAATCCGCGGCGCCCTCGAATCGGCCGGCCGGATCCACACCCAAATCATGGCCTACAGCGCCAAGTACGCGAGCGCCTTCTACGGCCCCTTCCGCGACGCCGTGGGCTCGGCCGCCAACCTCGGCAAGAGCAACAAGAAGGTCTACCAGATGGACCCGGGCAACAGCGACGAGGCGCTGCGCGAGGTCGGCCTCGACATCGCGGAAGGCGCGGACATGGTGATGGTGAAGCCCGGCATGCCCTACCTGGACATCGTGCGCCGGGTGAAGGACGAATTCCACGTACCGACCTTCGCCTACCAGGTCAGCGGCGAGTACGCGATGCTCAAGGCCGCGGCGCAGAACGGCTGGCTGGACCACGACGCCGTGATGCTCGAGAGCCTGCTGGCCTTCAAGCGAGCCGGCGCCGACGGCGTGCTCACCTACTTCGCGCTCGACGCCGCGCGGCTGTTGCCCAAGCTTTAGCCTGCGGCCTCAGGACGGCATCCGGGCGCGGGCCGTCTCTCCCCAGAAGAACAGCAGGACCGTCTGCATGCGCATCTTCGAGATCAGCGGCACCCGCGTCACCGAGCATCCCGCGCTGGCGCCGATGGCCGCGCCTGGCGCCTGCGCGGGCTATCTGTGGCTGTCGCTCACGCGCGACGAACTCCGCAGCGCGCTCGCCGAGGTGCAAGGCACCCTGCAATCGCTCTGCGGCACGCACCTGGTCGACCTTCATGTGGCGGACCTGCTCAACGACCAACTGCCGTCACGCTACGACTACACCTCGCAGTACGACGTGCTGGTGTTTCGCCGGCTCGCCGCCGCCAATGGCCCGGCTTTCGCAGGCACCGAACCCGGCCTGCCGCGCGGCGGCCCGCCGGTGCTGCGGCGCATCGACACGCGGCCGGTCGGCTTCGCGGTCTTCGACCGCGTGCTGCTGTCCGTGCATCCGGAAGACGGGTCGGTGCGCGATGCCTTCGCCGCCCGCCTGCTGAACGCGGCGACGCCCGATGCGCGCGGCGGGGCCGCGCCGCCCGCGCTCGATGTGCGCGCCGTCTCGACCCGCGTGCCGGCCAGTCCTGCCGACCTGATGCTGCGCGTGATCAACCTGATCGTCGACGCCTACCTGGACCTGCGCCGCGACCTGACCCGGCAGCTGGACCACTGGCAGGCCGAGCTGATCGACCCGCGCAGCCACTTCACGAACTGGAGCGCGCTGATGAAGGCGCGGCAGGCGCTGCACCACCTGGACGAGATCTGCGAGGACCAGCGCGCCGCGGTGCAGGACTGGATCGACGCCTTCGAAACCCTGCCGGCGCCCGAAGGCACGGCCGAGTCGCGCGAGCGCGAGCTGATCATGGTGCGCAGCCGCGATGTGCTAGAGCACATCCAGCGCGTGGTGCATCACGTGCGGCGGCTCGAGCAGAACGCCGAGACCGCGGTGCAGCTGCATTTCAGCGTGCAGAGCCACCGCACCAACGACATCATGCGGGTGCTCACGGTGCTCACTGCCGTCTTCCTCCCGCTGAACCTCATCGCCGGCATCTTCGGCATGAACTTCGAATTCGTCCCCCTGGTGCACAAGGCCGGCGGCTTCTGGATTGCCATGGGTGCGATGGCCTCGGTCGCACTGCTGCTGGTGCTCGTGTTCTGGCGCAAGCGCTATCTCGCGCGAAACCGATAGGCCAAAAGAAAACCGGGCAGCGCTGGCGCGCCGCCCGGTTCTCCGATGGGCCGGTACGAATTACTTGGCCACGGGCGCGACTTCCTTCTGCGCCTGCTGCAGCGTGCCGGCGCGGTTGGGCATGGTCGAGATCACGCGGCTGTTGACGCGCGAGCCGCTGGACACGTTCTGGTCCGGCGCGTTGGCGGTCGCGACGGCTTGGACGTACACCGCCTCGGAGTTGGCGACCGCCTTGAAGGGCTCCGCGCCGCGCGAGCCGCGCACCACGTTCTGGTTGGGGGCAGAAGCCGTGCGAGCGGCTTCGGCTTCGACGTCGGCGCGGCTCACCGCGGACACCGGCGCTTGCACACCTTGGTAGGTTTCTGCATGGGCACCGGCGGCGGCCAGAAAGGAGAGCGCGGCGGCGGCGAGGATGTAAGAGGTCTTCATTTCAGGTCCTTGGGTTCGTCGGAGGCGGTTTCAAACCAGGCTCGCGTAGGCTGGCCTGTGCGACAAAGTGTCCGGTCGAAGACTCTCGGGAAATTACTTAGAAAAGAGACACGGCGTTTCCGGGATCGAAACAATCCGTAGCCGCGTGCCGCGGCCGCTCAACGCAGCCCGAACAGCCCCGCCGCGTTGCCCCAGGCGATGCGCTGCGCCACCTCCGGGGGCAGTTCGCCCAGCCAGCGCCGGTAGCCGCCCATGATCTCGTCGTAGGCGCTCCAGCGCTGGTTCACCCAGGTGTCGGAGCCGACCACGAAGCGATCGGGATGCTTGAGGATCAACGCTCGCCACTCGGGGCAGAGCATGCCGCCCTCGCAGGTCAGGCCCGGCCGGTAGGAGAGCTCGCCCATCAGCAGCGGATAGCGCTCCAGCAGCGCCTGCACCCGTGCCACCGGCGGCCCGCCGATGCCGGTATGCGCCCAGATCAGCCGCAGCGACTGCCCTTTGGACGGCGCATGCGCCATCAACAAGTCGATCGCCGTATCGTCCACATGCGCGAGCACGGCCAGCTTCTTTTGCTCGGCCAGCACGATCAGCTTGCGGGCCACCGGTCCGTTGGCGTTCGCGCTGTCGTAGAGATGGAATTCGCCCAGCCCGCGGTACGGCCCGCTGGCAGTGCCGCGGGCCAGCTCGGACTGCACCATGTCGTGGATGCTCTCGTCGCGAAACCAGTTTCTGTAGTCGTCGCGATTGCGGTAGAGCCGCACGAAGGGCACCACCGTGACGCCGGCTTCGCGCGTCTCGCGCGCCGCCGCCAGCGTCTGCGTGCCCGCGTTGGGCCGCGAGTTGGCAATGATGGCCTTCACGCCGTTGCGCTGCATCTGCGCCAGCGCCTCGGCCGGCGGGTAGGGGCCGGTGTTGCCGTCCCAGGCTTCCTGGTTGTAGTGCAGGTGCGTGTCGAACAGGGGGCCGCTGTAGTCGGCCGCCTGCACGCCGAGGCATGCAAAGGCCGCCAGCAGGGCCGCGGCAAGACGCACCGGATGCCCCGCTCAGTCGAGGTGCTTGGCGAAGAAGGCCAGCGTGCGCTCGCGCGCCAGCTTGGCGGCCTCCGCGTTGTACGAGCCACGCTGGTCGCAGTTGAAGCCGTGGCCCGATTCGTAGACATGCACTTCCACCTCGGGATGCGCCTTCTTGAAGGCCTCGATGGTGTCCAGCGGAATCCAGTGGTCGTTGTTGCCGAAGTGCGCCATCACGGGCACTTTGGGCGTGATCGCGCTCTCCTCCGGCGTGGTCATGCCGCCGCCGTAGTAAGGTGCCGCGGCCGACAGGCCCGACACCTTCGCCGAGGCGCGCCATGTCAAGAGGCCACCCCAGCAGTAGCCGACGATGCCCACCTTGCCGCCACGGGCCGCGTATTCGACCGCGGCCTGGATGTCCTGCAGCACGCCCGGCGCCGGCAGCGCCTCGACGGCAGTCTTGAGCGCGAAGCCGGCCTTCATGTCCTCCTCGCTGTAGCCCAGCTCGACGCCCGGCTTGACGCGGTGGAAGGTCGATGGCGCGACGGCGAGATAGCCGTCGGCCGCATAGCCGTCGGCCACCGAGCGGATGTGCGAGTTGACGCCGAAGATCTCCGGCACGACGACCACCGCGGCCTTGGGCTTGCCCGCGGGTTCTGCCACGTAGGCGGGAAAGCTGAAGCCATCCTTGGCGGTGAGGTCGATGAATTGGCCCATGGTCATGCTCCTGTAATGGTGAGAGGGGGTTGTTGTTCAATGCGCGTTCAATGCGCGCGCGACGAAATCCAGCCGATCCTGGCCCCAGAAGATCTCGCCGTCGATCACGTAGCTGGGCGCGCCGAATACCTTGGCGTCGATGGCCTGCTGCGTGTAGTCCTCGTAGCGCTCCTGGACGGTCTGGCTTTGCGACTGCTCGATGCGCTTGGCCGCGAGCCCGCATTCGGCGGCCAGCGCCTCGAGTACCTTCGGGTCCGCGATGTTCCGTTCCTTCACCCAGACCGAGGCGAACACCGCGCCGCACAGTTTCATTGCGGCCTCGCAGCCATCGTGCAGGTCGACCGCGATGATCAGCTTGGCGGCGTCGTCGCCCGCGACGGGGAAGAACTTCGGCGTCGGGTTGAGCGGAATGTCCAGGTGACGCGAGAAGCGCGCCAGGTCGACCAGCCGGTACGCCTGGCGCTGCGGGGCGCGCTTGCCTAGCGGCAGGCCGCCGGAGACGGGAAAGATGGCGCCGAAATCAACGGGTCGCACGCACACGGTGGCGCCGGCGGTCTTGGCGAGCGCGGCGAAGCGCGCGTGTCCCAGGTAGGTCCAGGGGCTCTGGGGTGTGAAGTAGTAATCGACGCTGCGGGTCACAGGCCTCTCCTCGATGATGTAATCGACGTCGACGGTTTTAACTGAGGCACGGCTTTCGTGCAGGAGGCGGGATTTGGACCAGGTGCTCTTGATCACGGGCGGCAGCCGCGGCATCGGCGCCGCGACCGCGCTGCTCGCCGCGCAGCGCGGCTTCGCGGTGGCCGTCAACTATGCCAGCAATTCCCTGGCCGCCGACGAGGTGGTGCGCGCGATCCGCGACCAGGGCGGGCGCGCCATGAGCGTGCAGGCCGACGTGGGCGACGAGGCGCAGGTGAAGGCGATGTTCGAGAAGGTCGACGCCAAGTTCGGCCGCCTCGGCGCGCTGGTCAACAACGCCGGCGTGGTCGACGTGCAGGCGCGGGTCGACGGCATGAGCGTGGCGCGGCTCGAGCGGATGCTGCGCATCAACGTGATCGGCAGCTTCCTCTGCGCGCGCGAGGCGGTGCGGCGCTTGAGCACGAAACATGGCGGCAGCGGCGGCGCCATCGTCAACCTCTCCAGCGCCGCGGCGCGCCTGGGCTCGCCGGGCCAGTACGTCGACTATGCGGCCAGCAAGGGCGCGATCGAGAGCTTCACCATCGGCCTGGCCAAGGAGGTCGCGGACGAAGGCATCCGCGTCAACGCGGTGCGCCCGGGCCTCATCGACACCGAGATCCACGCCTCGGGCGGCATGCCCGACCGCGCCTTTCAGCTGGCCTCCACCGTTCCGATGAAGCGTACCGGCAGCGCGCAGGAGGTCGCCAACGGCATCGCGTGGCTGCTGTCTGACGAGGCCAGCTACGTCACCGGCACCTTCCTCGACATCACTGGGGGACGCTGAGTGGCCACGCCCGCCATGGACCTGGTCAAGCCGATGATCACGCTGCTTGCCATCGTGAACCCGCTGGCGATCGTGCCTTTCTTCATCCACTACACGCAGGGCTACACCGAGGCGCAGCGCAAGCGCACGGCCTGGGTGTCGGCCTTCAGCGCCTTCGTGGTCATCGCGATCAGCGCGCTGCTCGGGCTGCAGCTGCTCGCCTTCTTCGGCATCTCGATCGCCAGCTTCCAAGTAGGAGGCGGCATGCTGCTGTTGATCAGCTCGCTCAACATGCTCAACGCGCAGCCGGCGGAATCGAAGAGCAACGAAGAGGAAATCCGCGCCGCGGAAATCAAGGCTTCGCTGGGCGCCTCGATCGCGGTGGTGCCGCTGACCATCCCGCTTTTGACCGGGCCGGCCACCATGTCGACGATGGTGATCTATGCCGACAAGACGCAACATGTCTGGGAGCTCGCGATCCTGGTGGGTTACGGCGTGGTGGTCGGGCTGGTAACCGGCGTCATCTTCTCGCTGGCCGACCCGATCGCGCGCGTGCTCGGCAAGACCGGCATCAACGTGATGACCCGGCTCATGGGCCTGATCCTCGCCGCACTGTCGGTGGAGGTGATGGCGGACGGCCTTTCCACCCTGTTCCCGGCGCTGACCCGCACGCACTGACCGCGGTCAGCGCTTCACCAGTTCGACGAGCTGCGGCGTGACGACGCCGTCGTCCACGCGCAACTCGGCCGCCGAGATCGGCAGCCGGAAGCGTGGCGGTCCGGCGCTGCCGGGATTGACGTACCAGACGCCCCCGCGCTCCTCGGCCTTGGGCCGGTGCGAATGGCCGCACACCACCACGCGCACGCCCTCGGCCGCCGGATCGATCTTCAGCTCGGCGAGGTCATGGATCACGTAGAGGCGCAGACCCGCGAATTCCACCCGCGCCGCGGCGGGCACGGCGTCGGCCCAGGCGCCCACGTCGTTGTTGCCGCGCACTGCCGTCAGCGGCGCCAGCCCGGCCAGCTGCGCGAGGATCCGCGGATCGCCGATGTCGCCGCCGTGCACGATGTGATCGCAGCCCTGCAGGAAGGCCAGCGCCTCGGGCCGCAGCAGCCCGTGCGTGTCGGAGATCAGGCCGATGCGGTACATGGCCGGGCCGGGATGTGTCAGCGCGGCTGGTCCACCCAGGCCACGAGCTCGGCCACCGCCGCATCGCTCGCTGCCGCCAAACCCTTGACGCCGCCGGCCGCGTCGGCGCTCGGCGCCGGCCGCTGCACCGCGAAGCTGCGCTGCGCCAGCACGCGGTCGCCGCCGCTGCCGCCGCGGATCAGCGTGGCGCGCATCCGCACCAGGCCTACGCTCGTGGACGGCGACTCGAAGTAGTGGCTGAACTCGTCGAGCGAGATCCGCAGGGTGTCGGGGACCCGGCCCTCGGTGCGCGCGATGGTGGCGCTCTCCTCCGAGCCGAGCACGGTACGGCGCATGGCCAGCGCATCGCGCAGCCGCTGGTGCAGCAGCTGGGCCGGCGCCAGGCTCCAGCGCGCCTGGCCATAGGGGCGCAGCTCGTTGGCGTCGGCGTAGCCCAGGCGGTAGAGCAGCTGCGTGCCCTCGAGCCGCATGCTGGCGTCGATCTCGGCCAGCGCGATCGGCGGCAGCGCCGGGGAATTCGCCGGTGCCGGCGCGGCCGCCGCGAGGTTGGGCCCGAAGTCGTAGAGCGTCGCACGGGCGGGTTTGTCGGGCAGCGCGCCGCAGCCCGCTGCGAGCAGCGCGGCGCCTGCGGCAAGCACGGCAAGGATCGGAAGGCGCCGGACGAGCGCGCGCGGGTACGGGTGTGCGTTGTTCTTCATGTTCGTCACGGTCAAGGGCGCGCGGCCGGCGCGGAAAAGCCGGGCTCGCCCGGCCCCGCGACCACGCCACCGTTGCCGAAGAGCAGCGATTGCGGGTTGTCGTTGATGCTGTCGGCCGTGCGACCCAGGCGGCGCACCGCCCGCGAGGTGTCGTCGGCTACGCGGTTCACGCGCGGCAGGGTGGCGGCGTTGAAGGAATCGACCGCCTGCGCCAGCGCCCGGGTGCCGTCGCTCAAGCGCTCGACCGGGCCGTCCTTCGCGTTCAGGCGGGTCACGGTGGTGTTGGCATTGTTGGCCACCCGCGAGACGTCGCTGGCGGCCGCCTTCACCGTGCCCATCGTGTCCTTGGTCCGCTCGATCAGCGGCGGCAGCGCCGCCAGCGCCGGGTTGAGCCCATTCTTGACGGTGTTGTCGAGCGAGCGCGTGAGCTCGTTGGCGCTGGCCGTGGCCTGCGAGATGCTCTCCAGCGCGTCGGCGATGCGCTTCTGGTTGGGGTCGCCCAGCAGGGTGTTGGCACGCTTCGTCACTTCCTCGATCTGGCCGATGATGGCCTCGCCGCGTTCCTGCAACTGGGCCAGCACCGAGGGCTTGAGCGGGATGCGCGGCGGGTCGTCGTTGTTGGGCGACAGCGGCGTCTGCGATTCGCCCTTGTCGTCCAGCGCGATGAAGGCGAGGCCGGTCACGCCCTGGTAGGCCAGGGTGGCGTAGCTGGAGGTGGTGAGCGGCACCCGCTGGTCGACCGTGATGCGCACCCGCACATTACCCTTGACCTTGGGGTCGAAGTCGATCAGGGACACCTTGCCGACGGAGATGCCGCGGTAGCGCACCATGGCCTGTGGCTGCAGGCCGCTGACGGCGTCGCGCGTGGACAGTTCGTAGACGTTGCGCACCGTGTTGTCGCGCGTGAGCCAGACCACCAGCGCGATCAGCGCAGCGGCCAGGCCGAGCACGAAGGCGCCGGCGGCGATGGCATGGGCCTTGTTTTCCATGGCAGCTACCTTTCAGTGGATGGGACCGGGCGCGCGCCTGGATGATGCCCCGCGACGAGCGCCGAGGGCGCGCCTTCGTGCAGGGCCTCCATGGCGCGCTGGCCGCGGCCGCCGAGGAAGTACTCGTGGATGAAGGGATGCGGATAGGCGATCACGTCGCGCGCGGTGCCGGCGACGATCACGCGCTGGTCGGCCAGCACCGCGATACGGGTGCTCAGGTCGAACAGCGTGTCGAGATCGTGCGTGACCATCACCACCGTGAGCCCGAGTTCGCGGTGCAGGCCGCGCAGCAGGTCACAAAAGCCGTCGGCGCTCTCGGGGTCCAGCCCCGCGGTGGGCTCGTCGAGCAGGAGCAGGGGCGGGTCCATGATCAGCGCACGCGCCAGCGCCACGCGCTTGATCATGCCGCCCGAAAGATCCGCCGGGCTCTTGGTGGCGTGATGCGGCTCGAGGCCGACCATCTGCAGCTTGACCAGCGCGGCGTCGCGGATCAGGTCCTCGGGCAAAAGCTTGAGCTCGCGCAGCGGGAAAGCGATGTTGTCGAGCACGCTGAAGGCTGAGAACAAGGCGCCGTGCTGGAACAGCATGCCGACCTGGGCGGCGCCGGTGGCGCTCATGCGCCCGGGCGGATGGCCAAGCACCGAGACCTCGCCCTTGTCCGGATGCTCGAGGCCCAGGATCTGGCGCAGCAGCACGGTCTTGCCGGTGCCCGAGCCGCCCACCAGCGACAGCACCTCGCCGCGGTGGATGGTGAGGTCGAGGTCGCGGTGCACCACCTGGTCGCCCTCGGGCGACTCGAACACGGTCCAGAGCTTGCGGATCTCGACGACCGCCTCGCCGTGGACGTTGCCGTTTCCGCTTTCGTTGTCTCCATTCATGCCCGGAACCCCACGCCCCTGAACAGCACCGCGAACAGCGCATCGACCAGGATCACCACCGTGATCGAGGCCACCACCGACGAGGTGGTGCCGCGCCCCAGGCTCTCCGTGTTGGGCTTGACCTTCATGCCGAAGTAGCAGGCGATCAGCGCGATCAGCACGCCGAACACGGCCGACTTGCCCATCGCCAGCCACAGGTTGGTCAGCGGCACCGCGCGCGGCAGCGCCGTCATGAAATAGGCCGGCCCGATGTCCAGCGTGAGATCGGCCGCGATCATGCCGCCGAGGAGCGCCGCCATCGAGGTCCACATGCTGATCAGCGGCATCGCGATGGCCAGCGCCAGCACCCGCGGCATCACCAGGCGGAAGCCGTGCGGGATGCCCATCACGCGCATCGCGTCGAGTTCCTCGGTCACGCGCATCACGCCGATCTGCGCGGTAATGGCCGAGCCCGAGCGGCCGGCGATCAGCACGGCCGCCAGCACCGGGCCCAGCTCGCGGATCAGCGACAGGCCGAGGATGTTGACGATGAAGGCCTCGCCTCCGTACTGGCGCAGCTGCTGCGAGGTCAGGTAGGCCAGCACCACGCCGATCAGCAGGCCCACCAGCGCGGTGATCGGCAGCGCGGTGGCGCCGAAGTGATAAAGGTGCCCCGAGAAGTCGCGCCACGGTGCGCGATGCGGCGCGCGCAGCAGCTTGCCAATGTCGAGGGTGAGCTGGCCGATCAGGCGCAGGAAGTCGCGCGCCACGAACATGATGCGCGGGCCGATGTGGGCGAAGTCGCGCAGGTGCTCGGCCAGCGTCTTGGCCGGCTCGGCCGGCGCGCGGCAGGTGTATTGCGCCACCTGGTCGAGCACGGCCTTGTGCTGCGACTCCATCTCCAGCCGCGCCGGCCATTCGTGCTGCCAGTGGTTCCACAGCAGCTGGGCACCGATGTGATCGAGCTGGTCGATCGGGCGCAGGTCCCAGGCCCGGCCGTCCTGCGCCGGCGCGCCCGCGAGGCTCTTCTCGAGCGCATCCCAGCTGGTCCGGGAGGACATGGCCATCGCGGTCCAGCAGCCGCTGGCGACCGCCCAGCGACCGCCGGCCTCCTCGCGTTGATCGACGCGGGGACGCCTGCTATCCGCGTCTTGCGCGTAAGCGGGCGGCGGCGGGACGGTCGACATGGAGGGTGGGCGGTTCGGCAGAACGGAGATCGCCACATCGTAACCGCCGCGCTTGACAGCTCGAAAGCCGTTCGCCGTTCGCCGCGCGTCGGCGCAGGCGTTCGCGTAGCAGGCGGGCCTTTGCCACAATGTCCGATTCGGTTTGGAGCCGGAACACGCAATGGGCACACCGAAAGACAACAAGCGAGACCGACACACAGGCATGAGCGACGACACCACCTTCGACTACGTCATCGTCGGCGCCGGCACCGCCGGTGCGCTGATGGCCAACCGCCTGAGCGCCGACAAGAACCGGCGCGTGCTGCTGATCGAGGCCGGCCGCAAGGACGACTACCACTGGATCCACATCCCGGTGGGCTATCTCTACTGCATCGGCAACCCGCGCACCGACTGGCTCTACACGACCGAGCCCGACGCCGGCCTCAACGGCCGCAGCCTGCGCTACCCGCGCGGCAAGACGCTGGGCGGCTCCTCCTCCATCAACGGCATGATCTACATGCGTGGCCAGTCGCGCGACTACGACCAGTGGGCAGCGCTCACCGGCGACGACACCTGGCGCTGGGACCAGGTCCTGCCGGCCTTCAAGCAGCACGAGGACTTCTACCTCGGCGCCGACGAACTGCACGGCGCCGGCGGCGAGTGGCGGGTCGAGCGTCAGCGCGTGCGCTGGGACGTCCTGGATGCCTTCGCCCAGGCGGCGCAGCAGGCCGGCATTCCGCATTCGACGGACTTCAACCGCGGCAGCAACGAGGGCGTGGGCTACTTCCAGGTCAATCAGAAGAACGGCTGGCGCTGGAACACCGCCAAGGCCTTCCTGCGGCCCACCTGCTACGGCCGCCCCAACTTCGAGCTGTGGACCGGCGCGCAGGTCTCGCGCCTGCTGCTCGACACGGCGCCGGACGGCCAAAAGCACTGCAGCGGCGTGCAGGTATGGGACGGCCACGAGATGGTCGTCGCCCACGCGACGCGCGAGGTGATCGTGTGCGCCGGCAGCATCGGCTCGCCGCAGGTCCTGCAGCTCTCGGGCATCGGGCCGGCGGAGCTGCTGCGCCGGCACGGCATCGAAGTGGCGCTCGACGCGCCCGGCGTCGGCGCCAACCTGCAGGACCACCTGCAGATCCGCGCCGTCTACAAGATCAAGGACGCGCCCACGCTCAACATGCTGGCTTCGTCCTATTACGGCAAAGCCAGGATCGGCCTCGAATACCTGCTGAAGCGCAGCGGCCCGATGAGCATGGCTCCCTCGCAGCTCGGCGCCTTCACCCGCAGCTCACCCGAGCACGAATGGCCCAACCTCCAGTACCACGTGCAGCCGCTCTCGCTCGACGCCTTCGGCGAGCCGCTGCACAGCTTTCCGGCCTTCACCGCGAGCGTGTGCAACCTGAATCCGACCAGCCGCGGCACGGTGCAGATCAAGAGCCACCGCTTCTCGGATGCGCCGGCGATCGCGCCGTGCTACCTGAGCACCGAGGCGGACCGCAAGGTGGCGGCCGATTCGCTGCGCGTCACACGCCATATCACGGCCCAGCCCGCGCTGGCGAAGTACCGGCCCGAGGAATGGAGGCCCGGCCTCGAATACCAGAGCGACGAGGAGCTGGCGCGGCTGGCCGGCGACATCGCCACGACCATCTTCCATCCGGTGGGCACCACCCGGATGGGCGCCGACGGCGATCCGATGGCCGTGCTGGATTCGCGCCTGCGGGTGCGCGGCATCGCCGGGCTGCGCGTGGTCGATGCCGGCGCCATGCCCGTCATCACCAGCGGCAACACCAACAGTCCCACCCTGATGATCGCGGAGAAGGCGGCCGGCTGGATTCGCGAGGCCGCCGGCGGTTCGTAGCGCCGTCTTGTTTCTGCTTGTTTCAGATGGCGGGTAATCCCCGATGCACTGGCACGGTGCGTCCGCCTAAAGTCCAGCCACTCGCAAACGGGCCTGCCCGCAGCGCGGGGGAACCGAGGAGACACTTGCCGAAGAACTAGAACAGGCTACAGACAAGGCATCCGCACGAGATGTTGTTTTTTTTATCAAGGCGCCGCTGGTCGGCGCCTTTTCTTTTGGCGGCGCCAAAAGCGCCCCCATATGGGGCGCGGCCGCGCCCCACCCGTCACTGAACCAGCTTGCCCCTGGCGCCGAACATCGCGAAGTCCACGTAGCGCGAGGCGGTCTGCCCCCGCGTGCTGAAGTCGAGCACGTAACCGCCGACGTCCACGGCTTTCGCAGAGGCCAGCGCGGCGCCCACGCCGGCCGCGCTGAGGGTGTTGGCGCCCTCCATCACCTTGACCAGCGCCTTGGCGGCGATGAAGCCCTCCATCGAGCGCGCCGAAAGATCCGGGTCCTTGGATGCCTGGCGCAGTTGCAGGTACTCGCGCACCACGGCGCGGTCCCCCTGCTGCGGCAGGACGACCGAGAAGGCGTAGCCGCGCGCCCGTTCGGGCCCGAGCGCCTTGAGCAGCGCGTCGGTGTCGATGATCGACAGGCCGTAAAGCATGCTGCCGGCACCGCCCGCGGCCGTGTATTGCTTGACGAACTCGATGCCCGCCGCCGTGGTCGCGCCGAGGAAGACGACCTGTACCTTGGCCTTGGCGATCTCGGCCACGGCCTTCTCGACCGCCACCGTGTTGCGCGGGTAGCCGGCGCGCACGACCAGTTGCATGCCATGGGCCTTGGCGGCCGCCTCGGCCCCGGCCAGCACGTCCTGGCCCAGGCCATCGTCTTGGTAGACCACGCCCACGCGCTGCACGCCGACGGCGGCGAGTTGGCCGAACAGCCGCGCGACCTCGTCGTGGTAGCTCGCCTTCACCACGTAGATGCCCGGCGCCTGCGCCACGGTGCTCGCGCCCGAGACGGCGCCGATCATCGCGACCCCCTTCTGCGCCAGCACGCCGTCCTTGGCGATGGCCTCGAGGTTGGTGGTGCCCACCGTTCCCATCAGGGCCACCGGCGATTCGGCGGCGATGATCTCCCGAGTTAGGCGCACGCTCTCTTCCGCCTTCTGCGCATCGTCGCGCGTCACGAGCTTGACCGGCCGGCCGCGCACCCCGCCCTTGGCATTGATGGCGTCGAAGTACAGCTTCGCGCCGGCATGGATCGCCCGTCCGGTGACTGCTTGCGGGCCGGTGAAAGGTGCGACCTGCCCGATGACGATGGGCTCGGCAGCCGCGCCCCATGAGGCGCTCGCCGACAAAAATACAGCCGCACAGGCGGCGCGCCAACGCGCGAAGCGGCGCCCGCCTTGGTTCCCGATGTCCATAAGCCCTTTCCGACCTTGCGTACGATCGATATCGTTAGTAACGATTGTTTACAAAGGCCGCGAGCGTACACGAGGGATTAATCCCCCTCGATGACACAGGGTTAACCCGCGGTGGCTGTTCAGGGCGCCGTTGCGGCGCCGCTCACGATGGGCCAGGGCATCTCGCTGGCCACGCGCGGCTTGCCCATCGGCGCGACGGCCTTGCCGACCTGCACGGCCGCCAGGTCCTGCTCGTTGGGGTACTGGTCGGCCAGCCAGTAGTCGAACGCCCGGCGCACGATGGGCGCCGCCGCCGCCGCGCCGAAGCCGGCGTTCTCGACGATGACGGCGATCGCGATCTTCGGCGCCTCGGCCGGCGCGAAGGCGGCGAACAGCGAGTGGTCGCGCTGGTGCTCCTCCAGCGCCTTGGCGTTGTACTTGGTGTTCTGGCCCCACGTCACGGCCTGGGCGGTGCCGGTCTTGCCGGCCGAGGTGTAGGGCGCGCCGGCGAACACCCGCGTGCCGGTGCCGCCCTTGTTCACCGCCACCAGGGCGTTGCGCACCAGGTCGACGTGCTTGGCCTGGTAGCCGAGGCTCTCGCCAGGCGTCTGCACCACCTCGGTGATCTCGCCCGTGACCGTGTCCTTGACGGCCTTGACCAGGTGCGGCCGGTATTTGGTACCCCCATTGGCCAGCGTCGCTTCGGCCACCGCCAGTTGCAGCATGGTGAAGTTGTTGTAGCCCTGGCCGATGCCGAGCGACACGGTCTCGCCCGGGTACCACTTCTTCATTTCGGGGCGCTTGTAGGCCTCGCGCTTCCAGGTGGTGCTGGGCAGCAGGCCGCGCACCTCGCCCTGGACGTCGATGCCGGTGATCTGGCCGAAGCCCAGCGGCTTCATGAAGTCGTGGATGGCGTCCACGCCCATGTCGACGGCGAGCGAGTAGAAGTAGGTGTTGCTCGACATCTGGATCGCGCGGTGCATGTCCACGCCGCCCAGTCCGCCCTCGTGGCTGCGGAAGGTGTGGCCGCCGAAGGTGTAGAAGCCGGGATCGTTGACCACCACGCTGGGCGCGCGCTTGTTGAGCTGCAACGCGGCGAGGGCCATGAAGGGCTTGAAGGTGGAGCCCGGCGGGTAGGTGCCGCGCAGCGCGCGGTTCAGGAGCGGCTTGTCGATGGATTCGTTGAGCGCCGCCCAGCTCTCGCCGTCGATCCCCTCGACGAACAGGTTCGGGTCGAAGGTGGGCTTGGAGACGAAGGCCAGGATCTCGCCGGAGTTGGGATCGATGGCCACCAGGGCGCCGCGGCGCTCGCCGAACATGTCCTCGATCAGCTTCTGCAGCTTGATGTCGAGCGAGAGCTTGACGGTGTTGCCCGGCGTCGCCGGGTGGCTGCCTAGCCGGCGCACCGCCCGGCCGCCAGCCGAGGTTTCCATCTGCTCGACGCCGGTGTGGCCATGCAGCGTCTTCTCGTAGCTCTGCTCGATGCCCAGCTTGCCGATGTAGTCGGTGCCCTTGTAGTTGGCCTGGTCCTCCTCGCTCCAATCCTCCATCGCGGTCTTCTCGCGCTGGTTGATGCGGCCGATGTAGCCGAGCACGTGGGCGGCGAGCTCGCCGTTGGGGTAGTTGCGGAACAGCCGCGCCTTGATCTCGACGCCGGGGAAGCGGTAGCGCTGGGCCGCGAAGCGGGCGACCTCCTCGTCGCTCAGGCGGGTGCGGATCGGGATCGAGTCGAAGCTGCGCGAGTCCTCCCGCAGGCGCTTGAAGCGGCGGCGGTCGCGCTGCGAGACCTCCACCACCTCGCCCAGGCTGTCGATGGTGTCCTCCAGGCTGCCGACCTTGGAGGGCGTGATCTCCAGCGTGTAGGCCGAGTAGTTGGAGGCCAGCACGATGCCGTTGCGGTCGAGGATCAGGCCGCGATTGGGCACCACCGGGACCACTGCCGTGCGGTTGCTCTCGGCCTGCTCCGCGAGGTCCTCGTGCCGGACCACCTGCAGGAAGAAGAGCCGCGCGCACAGCAGCCCGAAGGCGACCAGCACCACCAGGCCGATCACGAGCACGCGGCGCTTGAAGCGTGCGAGGTCGGCGGCAACGTTGCGGAGTTCGGTCATGGCGCGCGAAGCCTACGCCGCCCGCGGGCGCGGGACAAGGCGGCAGCCGGGGCTGTTACAAGGGCCGGTTGGCATCGGGCTCGGGGGCGCGCCGTTGCGGCGCCAGCAGCAGCAGTGTCACGAAAGGCCAGAGGCACGCCTCGACCACCGGCGCGACCAGGAAGCCCCAGCCGGGGAAGATGCCGCCGCCGATCATCCGGATCGCCACCTCGATCAGGTGCGAGATCGCGAACAGCGGCAGCACCTGCAGCGCCTGCGAGAGCAGCGGATACCAGAGCAGCCGACGGTGGACCATGATCGCGAAGAAGCCCAGCGTCGTGTAGGACAGCGCATGCTGGCCCAGCAGCGCGGTCTGGTGCACGTCCATCAGCAGGCCGAACATGAAGGCCGCGCCGATGCCGATGCGCGCCGGCTGGTGCACGCTCCAGAAGACGATCGCCAGCGCCAGCAGGTCGGGCAGCCAGGCAGCGCGGCCCAGGGGCACCATATTGATCAGCAGCGCCACGATCAGGCTGGCCCAGAGGAACAAGGGGTTGACCGGCAGCAGAAGCTGCTGGTGGCCGGGACGCATGATCATGGGGTGCGGCCCTCTTTCTTCTCTGCCTTGGCGGGCTTGTCCGCCTTGTCGCCCTTTCCGGCCTTCGCGCCGGACTTGTCGGCCTTCTTCTTCGCCGCCGCGCTGGCGTCGGCTGCCGCGGGGGGCGCCGGCTTGGGCATCTGATTGGCGGTGGGCGCCAACACCAGCACGTAGCGCGCGGCCGTCACATGGGCCATGGGCAGGCAGTGGATGCGGGCGAAGGCAGAGTCGGCGCGGCGGTCGATGCGGTCGATCTTCGCCACCGGCAGCCCCGGCGGGTAGACGCCGTCGACCCCGCTGGTGGTGAGCAGGTCGCCCTCTTGCACATCGGCGTTGGCGGCGGTAAAGCGCAGCTCCAGCCCGCCGCCATGGGCGCTGGCATCGCCGAAGGCCACGCTGCGCGCGCCGGTGCGCACGTTCTGCACCGGGATCGACAGGTCGCGGTCGATCACCAGCGTGATCTCGCTGGTGAGGGGCTGGACCTGCGTGACCTGGCCCACCACGCCGTGCTCGTCGATCACCGGCGAGCCCGGCGCGATGCCGTTGGCCAGGCCCTGGTCGATCACCAGCTTGCGGGTATACGGGTCGGCCGCGTCGTAGAGCACCTCGGCCGCGCGGCCCGGTGTCTGCGTGATCTGGCGCAGCTCGAGCAGCGAGCGCAGCCGGGCGTTCTCCTGCGCCAGGGTGTCGGCCTGGCTGGCCCGTTCGGACTGCAGCGCCAGCGCCTTGCGTGCATCGGCCTCCTTGGTCTGCGCGGTCTGCAGATCTTCCAGGTAGCGGCCGCCGCCCAGTGCCAGCTGCACCGGCTTCAGGGCCAGCCACTGGACCGGATAGAGCACCGCCCCGATGCCGGCGCGCAGCGGCTGCACGATGTTGAAGCGGGCGTCGGCCACCATCAGGAACAGCGCCAGCGCGCTGAAGAAGATCAGCTTGCTGAGTGCCGAGGGTCCCTGGTTGAACAGGGGCGGCGCAGTGCGGTCAAGGGTGCCGAGCGGCATGCTGCTTTATGCCACGAGCCGGACTGTTCGGGGGGTGCCGCAGGACCGGCTTTGCCGGACCGCAGGCGCCGCCCCCGGTCGGGGATGGGAGCGCGACACGAAGTGCGCGCGACCTGGGGGCGAGCAACATTTATTCGCTGGTGAAGATGCTGCCCAGGCGGTCCATCCGCTCCAGGGCGATGCCGCAGCCGCGCACCACGCAGGTCAAGGGGTCTTCCGCCACCAGCACCGGCAGGCCGGTCTCTTCGGCCAGCAGGCGATCCAGGTCGCGCAGCAGGGCGCCGCCGCCGGTCAGCATCATGCCGCGCTCGGCGATGTCGGCGCCCAGCTCGGGCGGGGTCTGCTCCAGCGCGTTCTTGACGGCCGAGACGATGTTGTTGAGCGGATCGGTCAGCGCCTCCAGCACCTCGTTGCTGCTGATGGTGAAGCTGCGCGGCACGCCTTCGCTGAGATTGCGGCCCTTGACTTCCATCTCCTTGACCTCGGAGCCGGGGTAGGCCGAGCCGATGCTCTTCTTGATGACTTCGGCCGTCGGCTCGCCGATCAGCATGCCGTAGTTGCGGCGGATGTAGTTGATGATGGCTTCGTCGAAGCGGTCGCCGCCGACCCGCACGCTGCCCTTGTAGACCATGCCGCCCAGCGAGATCACGCCCACCTCAGTGGTGCCGCCGCCGATGTCGACCACCATCGAGCCGCTGGCTTCCGACACCGGCAGTCCGGCGCCGATGGCGGCGGCCATGGGTTCCTCGATCAGATAGACGGAGGTGGCGCCGGCCGCCTCGGCCGCGTCCTTGATGGCGCGGCGCTCGACTTGGGTCGAGCCGCAGGGCACGCAGATGATGATGCGCGGGCTGGGCGTAAGCAGCGACCGCGGGTGCACCATCTTGATGAACTGCTTGATCATCTGCTCGGTGATCACGAAGTCGGCGATCACGCCGTCCTTCATCGGGCGGATGGCCTCGATGTTGCCGGGCACCTTGCCGAGCATGGCCTTGGCTTCGCGGCCCACCGCCTGGATCACCTTCTTGCCGTGCGGCCCGCCCTCGTGGCGGATGGCGACGACCGAGGGCTCGTCGAGCACGATGCCCTTGTTGCGGGCAAAGATCAGGGTGTTGGCGGTGCCGAGGTCGATCGCGAGGTCGGTCGAAAAGTACCGACGGAAAGCTCCGAACATTCTGGAATCCTCTGGAGCACGGCATGCGCGTCGGCATGTCGTCGCCCTCTTGCTGGGTCGTTTTTAGACGGGATGGATGGACGTTTTTGCAGCAAATGCCGGCGTGTTCGCGGGGGTTGCGGCAAAGGCGGGATAATACCCGAATCCCCTCCGCATCCCGCCTTCGGCGCACCCTGCCGACGTGCAAATTCCGCCAATTCGGCCACGCGCGGGGCCCTGCTTTTTCCATCGCTCATTCCGATGTCCCTCACTTCTGCAGATATCGCGCGCATCGCCTCGCTCGCCCGGCTGGAGCTCGCGCCCGACGAGAGCGAACGCATGCTCGGCCAGATCAACGGCTTCTTCGAGCTGGTCGAGCGCATGCGCGCCGTCGACACCGCCGGCGTCGAGCCGCTGTCCCACCCGGTGGCCGCCATCCAGGATGTGACGCTGCGCCTGGCCGAGGACGTGGCCAGCGAGCCTAACCGGCGCGAGCTCAACCAGCGCAGCGCGCCCGCCGTCGAGAACGGGCTGTTCCTGGTGCCGAAGGTGATCGAATGAGACATCCTGGGTCAACCTCCCTCGCTGGAAGCGAGCTTGAGGGCGCCAAGATGGCGCGCTGGGTCATAGGGAATGCGGTCGGTCCATGCGCGCCAGATGACGCGCAGCCAAGCTCGCGCGAGGATGCGGATCGCATGGGGGTGATCGCAGCCGCGGGCACGCGCTGCGGCGTAGATGGAGCGTGCCCAGTCGTTGGCGTGACGCGAGTTGTCGGCCAGGCAAGTGATGGCCTGGCGCAGGCGGTGATTGCAGGCCCATCGGAAGGCCACGCTGCGGGTCTTGCCGGACTGGTAGGTCACTGGGACGGCGCCAGCTTCAGAGGCCAGCTGATCGAGCGTGGGGAAACGCTCGCGCACATCACCCAACTCGGCCAGGATCTGCGCGGCGCAGACACGGCCGGCCCGCGGGAAGGACATGATGATCTGCCCGTCGGGCAGCGACTCGACGAAGCGCTCGATGCGTCGCGTGAGTTCGGCGATCTGTTCGACCAGCGGCTGCAGCACCGCCACCATCGAGCGCACGAGCTGCCCAGCAGCCTCATTGGTGAGGGGGCCGGCCAGGCCCGTTGCGGCGCTGTTGAGCCGCACCAGCAACTCGGCCGGACTGCGGCGTCCGCTGTAGTGCTGGCTGCGGCAGAACCGGTTCAAGGCGGCCTCGCTCAGCCGGGTGGCCGACACGGCCGAGGGATAGCGCTTGAGAAACGCCAACCCGATGGGCGAAGTGATGTCGCAGAAGATGCAAGCCGCGCCGGGCCAGAAGGCCTCGAGCGTGCTGCGCAGTTGGTTGCCCAGTGCCACGCGGGTGGCCACCAGATCGTCGCGCGAGCGCACCAGCGCACGCAGCGCGCGGATCGAATCGGACTGCGGCGACAACTCCCCCCAGCGGTGGCCGTCGGTGCGCAGCAGGTCGGCCAGCAGGTAAGCATCGGAGGCATCACTCTTGGCGCCATGGCTGCGGTAGCGCGGACGGCTGGCCTTGACCGCGTTGGGATGAATCGGAAAGACACGATGGCCGGCCTCGACCAGGGCGTCGACGATCAGGCCCGAAGGCCGCTCGATGGCGATGCGCACACGCGCGCCGAAGCGAGCCAGGCGTCGCATCAACTCGGCCAGGCCCTCGCGATCGTGGGCGATCTCGAAGCGCTCAAGCACACGGCCTGTGATGTCGACGACACACACCGCATGGGTGTGCACGGCCCAGTCCAGGCCGACAAACACGCTGCTGCAAGCATTGGTACTCATGGACAGACTCCTGGAAGTTGCGGTATGACTGCCCGTGTCGGAAGGCGCGGCGGGAAGCTCATAAATTGGCGCTCCAGCTGGGTAGGCCTGGCGCTACATCCTGTGGCCCGTCGTGGCCTTCCGGCACCCTGCGGGCTGCGGGTCTCATTCGGGCCTTTGAAAGGCAAGCGCACTAGGCAGTCACCGCAGGGGCACGGAAGTCGGTCGATACCTTCGGTTGTTCTCCTCGACGGCGTCAATGCCGCACACACGCAAAGTCCTCGCGCTGAACACGGGTTGACCACCGGGTGCTTCGCAGTTGTGGACAACACGCTTCGTGGCCTGACAAAGGGCCAGCGCGTTGTCCACAACCAAGCCCGGTGGACAACCCTGCGCCGCAGCACTTCGGCGGCCTTCAACCAAAGAGAGCTTGCCTTATGAGCGGCGAACTCCACCAGATGGGCGTGGCCGAGCTGGCCCGTGCCCTGCGCGAGCGCAAGGTCTCGGCAGTGGAAGCCGCCCAGCACCAATTGGGCCGCATCCGTCAACACCAGGACCTCGGCGCCTTCGTGGCGCTGGACGAGGCGCTCGCCCTGTCCCAGGCCCGCGCCGCCGATGCGCAATTGGCAGCAGGCAACGCCCCCGCCCTCGCCGGTGTGCCGATCGCACACAAGGACATCTTCGCGACGGCAGACCTGCCGACCACTGCCGGCTCGCGCATCCTGGCCGGCTACCGCTCGCCTTTCGACGCGACCGTGGTGCGCAAGCTGGCCGAGGCGGGCGCCGTGAACCTCGGCAAGCTCAGCTGCGACGAGTTCGCGATGGGCTCCTCCAACGAGAACGTGGCCGTGCCGGCCGTGGGCTTCGACCACGCCGTGCCGGTGCGCAACCCCTGGGACCGTGCGCGCATCCCCGGCGGCTCTTCGGGCGGCAGCGCCGTCGCGGTGGCCGCGCGCCTGGTGCCGGCCGCCACCGGCACCGACACCGGCGGCTCGATCCGCCAGCCGGCCTCCTTCTGCGGCGTGACCGGCATCAAGCCCACTTACGGCCGCGCCTCGCGCTACGGCATGGTGGCCTTCGCCTCCAGCCTGGACCAGGCCGGCCCCTTCGCCCGCTCGGCCGAGGATTGCGCCCTGATGCTGTCGGCCCTGTGCGGGCCCGACCCGGAGCGCGATTCGACCTCGCTCGACAAGCCGGCCGAGGACTTCACCCGCACCCTGGGCGACTCGCTCGAAGGCCTGCGCATCGGCGTGCCGCGCGAGTTCCTGGGCGACGGCGTGGCACCGGGCGTGCGCGCCGCCGTCGAGGCCGCGCTGGCCGAGTACGAGAAGCTGGGCGCCAAGCGCGTGGAGGTCACGCTGCCGCGCACCGAGCTCTCGATTCCCGTGTACTACATCATCGCCGCGGCCGAGGCGAGCTCGAACCTGAGCCGCTTCGACGGCGTCAAGTTCGGCCATCGCGCAAAGAACTACCGCGATCTGGCCGACATGTACGCCAAGACGCGCGAGGAAGGCTTCGGCGACGAGGTCAAGCGCCGCATCATGATCGGCACCTACGTGCTGTCGCACGGCTACTACGACGCCTACTACCTGCAGGCGCAGAAGGTGCGCCGCATGATCGCCGACGACTTCCAGCAGGCCTTCGCGCAGTGCGACCTGATCGCCGGCCCGGCCGCGCCCACGGTGGCGTGGAAGCTGGGCGAGCATGGCGGCGACCCGGTGGCCGACTACCTGGCCGATATCTTCACCCTCCCCGCCTCGCTGGCCGGCCTGCCCGGCATGAGCGTGCCGGCGGGCTTCGACGGCGGCATGCCGGTCGGCCTGCAGCTGATCGGCAACTACTTCGGCGAAGCGAAGCTGCTGAACGCGGCGCACCGTTTCCAGCAGGCAACGGACTGGCACCAGCGCACGCCGGAGGGCTTTTGAGATGAACACCTTCGAACAAATGCAGGAAGGCCGCCCGACCGGCCCGCTGGTGCAAGGCTACGAAGTCATCATCGGCTTCGAGACCCACGCCCAGCTCTCGACCGCGAGCAAGATCTTCAGCCGCGCCTCCACCGCCTTCGGCGCCGAGCCCAACACCCAGGCCAGCGCCGTCGACCTGGCTCTGCCGGGCACGCTGCCGGTGATGAACAAGGGCGCGGTCGAGCGCGCCATCCGGCTCGGGCTGGCGCTCGGCTCGCACATCGCGCCGCGCAGCGTGTTCGCGCGCAAGAACTACTTCTACCCCGACCTGCCCAAGGGCTACCAGATCAGCCAATACGAGATCCCGGTCGTGCAGGGCGGCTCGGTCAGCTTCTTCCTCGGTGACGAGAAGAAGACCGTGCGCCTGGTGCGCGCCCACCTGGAAGAAGACGCCGGCAAGTCGCTGCACGAGGACTTCATCGGCCAGTCCGGCATCGACCTGAACCGCGCCGGCACACCGCTCTTGGAGATCGTGACCGAGCCCGACATGCGCTCCACCGCCGAGGCCGTGGCCTATGCGCGCGAGCTGCACAAGATCGTGACCTGGATCGGCATCTGCGACGGCAACATGCAGGAAGGCAGCTTCCGCTGCGACGCCAACGTCTCGGTGCGCCGGCCCGGCGCGAAGCTGGGCACGCGGCGCGAGATCAAGAATCTCAACAGCTTCAAGTTCATGCAGCAGGCGATCGACTACGAGATCCGCTGGCAAATCGGCGAGCTGGAAGACGGCCAGGCGATCCAGCAGGCCACCGTGCTGTTCGACCCGGAGACCGGCGAGACCCGCGCCATGCGCACCAAGGAAGACGCGGCCGACTACCGCTACTTCCCCGACCCCGACCTGCCGCCGCTGGCGATCGCGCCCGAGTGGATCGAGCGCGTGCGCAGCGAGATGCCCGAACTGCCGCGCGCCATGGCCGAGCGCTATGGGCGCGAGCATGGCCTGTCGGACTACGACGCCACGCAGCTCACCCAGAGCCCGGCGCTGGCCCGCTACTTCGACGAGGCCGTGCGCGCGGGCGCCGCGCCCAAGCTCGCAAGCAACTGGATTACCGGCGAAATCGCGCGCCGGCTCAACCTGCAGGACATCGACATCGCCCAGGCGCCGGTCACCGCCGCCCAGCTCGCCGCCCTGATCGGGCGCATCGGCGACGGCACCGTGTCGAACAACGCCGCGCGCCAGGTCTTCGACGCGCTGTGGACCGGCGAAGGCAGCGACGTCGACGCGATCATCGACGCCAAGGGCCTGAAGCAGATGAGCGACACCGGCGCGCTCGAGAAGATCGTCGACACCGTGCTGGCGGCCAACCAGAAAAACATCGACGAATACCGCGCCGGCAAGGAAAAGGCCTTCAACGCGCTGGTCGGCCAGGTCATGAAGGCCAGCCAGGGCAAGGCCAACCCGGCCCAGGTCAACGCGCTGCTGAAGGCGAAGCTGGGCTAGCGGTAGCGGTCAGCGCGTGGAGGTGGCCGGCGCGTTGCCGGCCCACAGCGGCCGCAGGCGGGCGCGCTCCTCGTCGAAGCGCGCGTTCACGCGCTTCTT
The DNA here is from genome assembly GCF_010499245.1 of Variovorax sp. WS11. Taxonomy (GTDB): domain Bacteria; phylum Pseudomonadota; class Gammaproteobacteria; order Burkholderiales; family Burkholderiaceae_C; genus Variovorax. The sequence goes on along the minus strand of NZ_JAAGOW010000001.1, from coordinate 2,989,446 downwards.
CTCGTCGTCCTGGTCGGCGATGAAGCGGTTTTGCACCGTCATGCTCTTGCTGTTGTCGTCGAACTTGCGCCGCAGGGAATCGGGCGCCTTGCTCACGTCTTTGGCGTAGAACTCGAGCTCGTCGTCGATCTTGCGGCGCTCCTCGGCCAGCTCGCTCAGGCGCTTGCGGGCGGCGTTGGTCACCGCATCGATCTGCACCAGCGCCTCGGCACGCTCGCGGTCGTGCGCGGCCGCGTTGGGGTAGCGGATCAGCAGCGCGCGCTCGCGCCGGCGTTCCTCGAGCAGGCGGGCGGCCTGCAGCTGCGCCTGGCGCTCGCGGTCCTCGCGCTCGGCCTGCTCACGCGCCGTGTAGGTGGGTTCGAGCTTGCGCCGCACGCTGCCGCTGGGGCTGAGCTCGCGCTGCTCGCGGTCGACGCAGTCGGCGATCGGCCGGTCGGCCGTGATGGTGCGGCCGCGCCCGTCGGTGCAGGTGTAGATGCCGGGACCGCCGGCGGGTTGCTGGGCATGGGCCGCGCCGGCCGCAGCCAGCAGCAGGAGCCCCAGGGATCCGATGCGTATGTACTGCATGCGCGCCAACGTCGATCCTTCCGGTGGTTGATCAACCCGCGCCGTAGCGCGCCCGATAGTCCAGCACTCCCTGCCGATGGGCGCTCAGCTCGTCGTCCGCGCGTCCCGACAGATACTGTAACAAGTCGTCAAGCGTGGCAATCGCCACCACCTGCATTCCGAGCTGTTGTCTGACATATTGCACGGCGCTGTGGTCCACATCGATGCCGTTCTCTGTCGCCTTTTCTTGTCGATCCAGCGCGATGGCCACGGCATGCGGCGTGGCGCCGGCGCTCTTGATGGCGGCGATCGACTCGCGCACCGCGGTGCCGGCGGACATCACGTCGTCGACGATCAGCACCCGTCCCGACAGCGGCGCACCGACCAGCGTGCCGCCCTCGCCATGGTCCTTGGCTTCCTTGCGGTTGTAGGCAAAGGGCACGTTGCGGCCGCGCCGGGCCAACTCGGCCGCCACCGTCGCGCCCAGGGGAATGCCCTTGTAGGCCGGGCCGAAGATCATGTCGAATTCGAGGCCGCTGGCGATCAGCCGGTCTGCATAGAATGCCGCCAGCCGCGCGAGCTTGGCGCCGTCGTCGAACAGCCCCGCATTGAAGAAGTAGGGGCTCATGCGGCCGGCCTTGGTCTTGAACTGGCCAAAGCGCAGCACCCCGGATTCGAGCGCGAACTGCACGAATTCCTGGGCCAGCGCGCCCTCTTCTGTTTTCGCCATCTCATCAGCCATCGGGAACGTCCTCGTGTTCAAACTCACCAGTCTCAACCTCAATGGCCTGCGCTCGGCTGCGACCAAGGGCGTCGCCGACTGGGTGGCCGAACTGGCGCCGGATTGTATTTGCATGCAGGAAATCCGCGTCCAGGCCAGCGACATCGAGGGCCGCTTCGAGGCCATGGCCGGCCTCAAGGGCCACTTCCATTTTGCCGAGAAGAAGGGCTACGCCGGGACTGCGGTTTACACGAAGCACGAGCCCAGCGAGGTGACGGTCGGATGGGGCGACAAGGAATTCGACGCCGAGGGCCGCTACCTCGAGCTGCGCTTCGACACCCCGAAACGCAAGTTCTCGGTGATCAGCTGCTATTTCCCGAGCGGCTCCTCGGGCGAGGAGCGGCAGGCGGCGAAGTTCCGCTTCCTGAAGGGCTTCTTCCCGCACCTGATCGCGCTCAAGCGCGAGCGCGAATTCGTGCTGTGCGGCGACATCAACATCGCACACAAGGAGATCGACCTCAAGAACTGGCGCGGCAACCAGAAGAACAGCGGCTTCCTGCCCGAGGAGCGGGCCTGGATGACGAAGCTGCTCGACGAGGGCGCCGAGGGCGCGGGCCTGGTGGACGTCTACCGCATGCTCAAGCCCGACACCACCGACGAGGCCTACACCTGGTGGAGCAACCGCGGCCAGGCCTACGCGAAGAACGTGGGCTGGCGGCTGGACTACCACCTGGCCACGCCGGGCATCGCGAAGCTTGCGCGTAACGAGCAGATCTTCAAGACCATCAAGTTCAGCGACCACGCGCCGATCACGGTGGACTACGACTTCACGCTCTGACTGAGCCGCGCTATCGCGACAGCGCCGGCAGCGCCTTGACGAGGGTCTTGCAGAAGGCCTGCATCGCCTCGGTCTCCTGCACGCCGCGCCGGGTGATTCGGTAGAAGTCCAGCCCCACCTTCGGCTTGGCCAGCAGGTCGGTGCGCACGCGGTGGCGCCGGCAGGCCGCGAGCGCGAAGGTCGGCATCACGGCGCTGCCGAAGCCGGCCTCCACCATCGAGATCAAAGTGCCGAAGAAGTTGAAGGCAGGACGGTCCGGATCGGCCGCGCCGACGGCCGCCAGGTGTCCGTCGATCAGCTTCTGAATCGGGTTGCTGGGCGGTAGGCCCAGCAGCTGCGCGCCGCGCAGCGAAGACCAGGGGACGCTGCCGATGGGTGGCGCTTCACCGGCGTCGGACGGCGCCACGTGCATCAGCTGGAAATGACCCACCGGCATGCGTTCCAGCCCGGCCGCGGCCTTGAAGAAGAAGCCCAGGCCCATGTCGGCCTCGCCCTCCACCACCATCGCCTCCACGTCGCGCAGATCGGCATCGAAGAGCTTGAGCTTGATCCGCGGATGGCTTTCGCGAAAACCGCCGAAGACCTGCGGCAGCAGGTTCGAGGACACCAGCGGCGTGGCCGCGATGCGCAGCGTCTGGCGCGCCGCGTCGCCTTCGGCGCCCAGCCGGCCGGTCACCTCGTCGAGCTCGCCCAGAACGCGCTCCACCACCGGCAGCAGGCGCCGGCCCGCGGTGGTGAGGCCGACCATGCGCGTGGTGCGGTCGAACAGGCGGGCGCCGAGCTGGCGTTCCATCTCACGCACCAGGGTGCTGAGGCCGGCCTGCGTCATGTGGGCCTGCTCGGCCGCCCGCGTGAAGTTGCCGATGCGCGCCACGTGCAGGAAGGCGCGCATCTGGCGCATGGACAGATTCATACGTGATCATGATAAATCCATACGACATCTAAATTTCCCATATGACCGACAGGCCGGTCTAATTCGGTTTTTCCCGTGAAGAGACCGGAGACATGAGCGAGACATCGACCCAAGTGATCGTGCTGGGCGCCGGCATCGGCGGCCTGACCCTGGCGCTGAGCCTGCACCAGGCCGGCATCCCCTGTCGCATCTACGAAGCCGTGCCCGAACTGAAGCCCCTGGGCGTGGGCATCAACCTGCTGCCGCATGCGGCGCGCGAGCTCGGCGAGCTGGGCCTGCTGCCCGCGCTCGACGCGGTGGGCGTGCGCACGCAGGAGGCGGTGTTCTTCAACTCCCATGGCCAGCTGGTGTTCCGCGAGGCGGCCGGCACCGCCGCGGGCTACGACTGGCCGCAGTACTCGATCCATCGCGGCGACCTGCACACCGTGCTGCTGAATGCGGTGCGCGAACGGCTGGGCGCGGACAGCGTGGTCTGCGGCCACCGCTGCGCCGGCGTCGAGCAGGACGACACGGGCGTGACGGCGCGCTTCACCGCGCCCGACGGCTCGGAGCTGCCCTCCGTGCGCGCCGCGCTGGCGGTGGGCTGCGACGGCATCCACTCGGTGCTGCGCAAGCAGCTCTATCCGAACGAAGGCGCGCCCCGCTACTCGGGCGTCAACATGTGGCGCGGCACCGCGAAGCACAAGCCCTTCCTCTCGGGCGCGAGCATGGTGCGCGCCGGCTGGCTGGACCAGGGCAAGATGGTGATCTACCCCATCCGCAACAACGTCGACGCCGAAGGCAACCAGCTCGTCAACTGGGTGGCCGAGATCCATGCGCCGCAGCCCGCACTGCAGGACTGGAGCCGCCCCGGCCGGCTCGAGGACTTCCTGCCCGCCTTCGCGGACTGGCACTTCGACTGGCTGGACGTGCCGGCGCTGATCCGTTCCTCCGACGCGATCCTCGAATACCCGATGGTCGACCAGGACCCGTTGCCCCGATGGACCCATCGCCGCCTCACGTTGCTGGGCGACGCCGCGCACCCGATGGTGCCGCGCGGCTCCAACGGCGCGGGCCAGGCCATCATCGATGCGCGCTACCTGGCCGGTGCCCTGCGCCGACTCGGTGTGGGCACCGAGGCGCTGGAGGACTACGACCGCATACGCGTGCAGGCCACCACCCAGGTGGTGCTGACCAACCGCAGCAACCCGCCCGATACCATCCTGCGCGAGGTGTTCCAGCGCTCCGGCGGCAAGCGCTTCGAGCGGCTGGAGGACATCGTCAGCACCGCGGAGCTGCAAGCCATCTCCGACAACTACAAGCGCGTCGCGGGCTACGACCCGGCCGCCCTGAAGGCGCGGCCTTCCTATCTTTGAAACCACAAGGCCTACGGAGACAAGCGATGCGTCCCTTCAAGAAGATCCTCGCCACCCTGCTGCTGGCCGCCGGCGCCACGGCCGCCCAGGCCTGGCCCGACCAGCCGATCACGCTGGTGGTGCCCTACACGCCCGGCACCGGCATCGACCTGATCGCACGCCAGCTCTCGGCCCGGCTGCCCGCCGCGCTGGGCCAGCCGGTGGTGGTCGACAACGTGGCCGGCGCGAGCGGCAACATCGGCAGCGAGAAGGTGGCGCGCGCCAAGCCCGACGGCTACACGCTGCTGGTGCAGGTCAACACGCTCGTGATGAACAAGAGCCTCTACAAGTCGCTGGCCTACGACCCGCTGAACGACTTCACGCCGGTCTCGCTCACCTCGTGGGGCACCCTGCTGCTGGTGACCAATCCGAACGTGCAGAAGACCACGTCGGTGGCGCAGGTGGTCACCGCGGCCAAGGCCAGCCCCGGCAAGTTCACCTATGCCACGCCGGGCGTCGGCACGCCGCACCACCTGTCGATGGCGATGCTGCTGCAGAGCACCGGCACCGAGATGCTGCACGTGCCCTACAAGGGCACGGCCGGGGCGGTGACCGACCTCCTGGGCGGGCGCATCGACTACATGTTCCTGCCGGTGCACGTGGCACTGCAGCACATCCAGGCCGGCAAGCTGAAGGCCATCGCGACCGGCAGCGACAAGCGGCTGGCGCAGTTGCCCGACGTGCCGACGCTGGCCGAGGCGGGCATCCAGGGCGGCAATGTCGACATGTGGTACGGCGTGCTGGCGCCCAAGGGCACGCCGAGCGCCGTGGTGGCGCGGCTCAACAAGGAGATCGGCGCGGTGCTGAAGCAGCCCGAGGTCGCGACCGCCTTCGAGTCGCAGGGGATGGCGCCGGCGAGCTCGGCGCCGGGTGAGTTCAAGGAACTGATGACCAAGGATGCGCAGCGCTGGGCTGGCGTGGTCCAGCGCGGCGGCATCACCGCAGAGTAGGGCTCCCCGTCTTCACTTGCGCATGGCGAGGCGGGCCATGTGCACCTGATGCAGCGTGATCTTGCGCACCTCGGCCTGGCTGGTCTCGATATGCGCGCGCAGCAGCATCGCGGCCTGCTCGCCGCGGTTGGCGCGGATGGCCTTGAGGATCTTGGCGTGCTCCTCGTAGGTGGCGTCGATGCGCGGCTGCTGGGTGAAGTCGAGCCGGCGGATGATGCGAATGCGATCGGTCACGTCGCGGTGCACGCGCGCCATCTCGGCATTGCCGGCGGCAGCGACCAGGGCGCAATGGAATTCCTCGTCCCATTGCGCGACCTGCACCGTGTCGGAACTGCGCTGCGCCACGGGCACCAGCCAGATGCCGGCCAGACTGTCGAGCAGGCTGCGATCGACGCGATGGTCGCTCTCGCAGAGCCGGTGAACCGCCGTGGTCTCGAGCACCATGCGCAGGTCGTAGAGCTGCTCGAACTGGTCGAAGTCGAAGGGCAGCACGCGCCAACCGCTGCGGAACAGCACCTCGACGTAGCCCTCCTGCTGAAGCCGGAACAACGCCTGGCGCACCGGCGTGCGCGAGACGCCCAGGCGCTCGCTGATCTCGCTTTCGGTGAAGCGGTCGCCCGGCACCAGGCTGAACTCGGCAACGTCGCGCTTGAGCTGGGCGTAGACCTCGTCGGCACGGGTGCGGAACGCCGCGTCCTCGGACGCGGGTCGGGCTGGAGCTGTACGGGTCTTGACGGAGGTGGGCACGGCGAAGATGTTAGTCGCCCAGCGCGGCGAGCAGTTTCCGGCTCGGCGCGGTCCAGCCGACGATCGCGCCCTGGGCGCGGATCATCTCCAGCGCTGCGGCCTTGAAGGCGGGGAAGTAGCTCTCGGTGCAATCTTCCAGCAGCAGGCTGTCGTAGCCGCGGTCGTTGGCCTCGCGCATGCTGGTCTGCACGCAGACCTCGGTGGTGACGCCCATGAAGACCAGGCTGCGGATGGCGCGCTGCTGCAGCAGGGACTGCAGGCCGGTTGCATAGAAGGCGCCCTTGCCGGGCTTGTCGATCACGATCTCGCCGTCGATGGGCGCGAGCGCATCGATGATCTGGTTGCCGGGTTCGCCGGCGACCAGGATGCGGCCCATGGGGCCGGGGTCGCCGATGCGCAGCGTGGGCTGGCCGCGGTTGCGCTTGGCCGGCGGGCAGTCGGCGAGGTCGGCGCGGTGGGCTTCTCTCGTGTGGACCACGAGGCCGCCTTTTTCTCGCCATGCGTGGAGCATCCGCTGCGTCGCGGGGACGATGGCCTGGAGCAGCGAGACATCGTTGCCCAGGGTTTCGCCGAAGCCGCCGGGTTCGATGAAGTCGCGCTGCATGTCGATGATGACGAGGGCCGCGCGGGCCAGGTCGCACTCGAAGACAAAGGGGTTGGCGTCTACCTGCACATGAGCTCCGTTATTTCTCTCTCTCCCTTTGGGAGAGGGTTGGGGTGAGGGCGTCGGGCCGTCGATGAAGTGCGGCGACTGCAAGCGCCCGGTGCCCTCATCCCCGCCCTCTCCCAGAGGGAGAGGGAGCAAATCGGAGACATGCGCGTCATGCGTGATGCCCTCCACCCATATGCGCCCCGAGCACATGCCGCTCCGCCGAAGCCGCTGCCGTCTCGAACACGATCCGCCCCTCGCTCATCACCACGATCCGGTCCGCCATCTCCAGCAGCTCGTCCAGGTCCTCGCTGATCAGCAGCACCGCGCCGCCACGCGCGCGCACCTGCCGGATGCGGCCATGGATCTCGGCCACGGCCGCGAAGTCCAGCCCGAACACCGGGTTGGCGGCGATCAGCACGTTGATCTCCCCGGCCAGCTCGCGCGCCAGCACGGCACGCTGCACATTGCCGCCCGAGAGACTGCGGATCGGCGCGCCCTCACCCCGGGTCTTCACGCCGTACTCGGCGATCCACTCGCGGGCGCGGCTGCGCCAGGCCGCGAAGTTCAGCACGCCGGCGCGCGCCAGCGGCGGCTGGTCGAAGTCGCGCAGCGCCATGTTCTCGGCGACGCTGAGATCGCCCACGCAGGCATTGCGCAGCGGCTCTTCGGGCAGGCTGCGCACCTTCAGGCGGCGGTTCTCCGCGCGGCGCGCCGCATAGGGCTCGCCCATCACCTTCACCTCGCCGGCCAGCCGTGCGCGCTGGCCGACCAGCGCCTCGACCAGCTCGCGCTGACCGTTGCCCGAAACGCCGGCGACACCGAGGATCTCGCCTGCGCGCACCGCGAGGCTCAGATCGTGCACGGCCAGCGTGCCGCGGTCGCCCTGCGCGCGCAGGGCATCGACCTGCAAGGCCACGGGAGCATCGGCACGCGTGGCCTGCCGCGCACCGTCCGCCGGCGAAGCGGTGGCAGTGTCGCCCTCGGGCGGCGGCGCCTCGCCTTCGCCCATCATCGCGGCCGCCAGCCGCGCCGGGTCGGTCTGGTCGACGCGGCAGTGATGCACCGCCTTGCCCCGGCGCAGCACGGTGACGCTGTCGGCATAGGCCATCACCTCGCGGAACTTGTGCGTGATGATGAGCACGGTGCACAGCCCGCTCTTGGCGAAGGCGCGCACATGGCCCAGCACCTCGTCGGCCTCCTGCGGCGTCAGCACCGAGGTCGGCTCGTCGAGGATCAGGAGGCGCGGCTTCAAATAGAGCTGCTTGAGCAATTCCAGCTTCTGCTTCTCGCCGGCCGCCAGCTCCGAAGGGCGCAGGTCCAGGTTCAGCCGGAAGGGCGTGGTCGCCAGGAACTCCTCGAGCTCGGTGCGCTTGCGCTTCCAGTCGATCACGGCCGGCGTCCGGCCGCCGGCCAGCAGCAGGTTCTCGGCCACCGTCATGCCCGGCGCCAGCGTGAAGTGCTGGTAGACCATGCCGATGCCCAGGGCGCGCGCCACCACCGGATTGGCGATCTCCTGCTCGCGCCCGTCGATCAGGATGCTGCCCTCTTCCGCGCGCTGGTAGCCCGCCACGCACTTGACCAGCGTGCTCTTGCCGGCGCCGTTTTCGCCGAGCAGTGCATGCACGCTGCCGGCCTCGACGCACATGCTCACGCTGTCCATGGCGGTGAAATCGCCGAAGCGCTTGGTCAGGCGGTAGGTGTCGAGCGCGAGCGCGCCGCTGGCGGCGGGCAAGGCGCCGATGGGCTGCTGCTGGATGGTGTCGGGCATGAGCAAGGCTCCCTGCTACATCGCGGCCAGCGCATCGAGCAGCGCGGCCGAGCCGGCGTGCGCCCCGAACACGCCGCCCTGCATGGTGATCATCTTCAGCGCCGCGAGGTGGTTGCCGTGGTCCGTCGCCGCGGTGCAGTCCGACAGCAGCAGGCATTCGAAGCCGCGGTCGTTGGCATCGCGCATGGTGGTGTGCACGCAGACGTCGGTGGTGATGCCGGCGAGGACCAGGTTCTCGATGCCGCGGGTGCGCAGCACCAGTTCGAGATCGGTGGCGTAGAAGGAGCCCTTGCCGGGCTTGTCGATCACCACCTCGCCGGGCAGCGGCGCCAGCGCGGGAATGATCTCCCAGCCCGGCTCGCCGCGCACCAGGATGCGCCCGCACGGACCATCGTCGCCTATGCCGACGCCGCCGGCGCCGATCTGGCGCGAGCGCCAGCGCTTGTTGGCCGGCAGGTCGGCCAGGTCCGGCCGATGGCCTTCGCGCGTGTGGATGATGTGGAAACCCAGCGCGCGCATGCGCGCCATCGTCCGCGCGATCGGCTCGATCGGCGCCTGCACCAGCGCCAAGTCGTAGCCCATCACGTCGACATAGCCGCCCTTGCCGCAGAAGTCGGTCTGCATGTCGATCACGATCAGCGCCGTGTTGTCGGGCCTCAGCGCGCCGTTGTAGGGCCAGCGGTAGGGGTCGGCGTGGACGAAACGCTCCACGACCGGTGTCGATGTATTCATGGAGCCACCTTCGCCTTCGGCGGCGCTCATAAGGCAACCTCCGCGCTGTGCGCTGCGGTGCTATTCGACTGGGGAGCGGCTCGGCGTCTCATGCCGCGTTCTCCGGTCCCTTGTAGACGCGCACCGGCGGCTCGAAGCCGAAACCGCTGCCATCGCGCACCTTCACCTGCTCGCTCCACGGCAGCCGGTAGCGGCCGGCCGCCATGTCCCGCATGTAGGTGTAGGGGCAGTCCTGTGCGCCGCCCTTCACCGCCACATAGCCGCGGTGGTAGAGCTGGTAGATGTTGTTCTCCACGCCCCAGCCGATGCGCGCCTCGCGCACCAGGTCGGGCCGCAGCTCGGCGGTGACGATCTCGTCGGGCCGGCCGCCGCCCTCGACCAGCACCGTGCCGTCGAAGTTGCAGAACATGCCCTCGCCCATGGAGTCGAAGGTGCCGTCGCTGCCGCACATGCACACGCTCGCGGTGTAGGCCAGGTTGCAGAAGGCATTGGCCTGGTTGGTGATCCGCCAAGCATGGCGGATCGGCGCGGTGTAGCCGGCCGTGCGGATGATGATCTCGGCGCCCTTGTACGCGGCCTCGCGCGCCATCTCGGGCAGCATGCCGTCGTGGCAGATGATCAGCGCCAGCTTGCTGCCCTTGGGTCCGTCGCAGACCGGCACGCCGATGTTGCCGGGCTCCCAGGGCTCGACCGGCACCCAGGGATGCATCTTGCGGTAGTAGAGCTTGATCGCGCCCTGGTCGTCGATGATCAGCCCGCTGTTGTACGGGTTGCCCTCGGGGTTGGCCTCCATGATCGAGAAGCAGCCCCAGATCGCGTTGTCGATGCAGGCCTGCCTGAAGGCCGCCACTTCGGGACCGTCCAGCGTGCACATGATCTCGGGCGCGGTGTCCATGGAGAGCCCGTGCAGCGCGTATTCCGGAAAGACCACGAGGTCCATCGTCCCCTGGTTGCGCCGCGCCTTGGCCACCAGTTCGCAGATGCGCTGCGTCTGCGCCGCCAGGTCGGCTTGGGTCTTGACGACCGGCAACTGCAGTTGCACCAGCCCGACGACCACGCCGTTCGCCGATTTGTTGAGACCACCCAGACCGCTCATCGATCGTTTCCTTTCGAGTTCAACGTGTGGAAGACAGCTCGCCGGGGCTGCCGGCGGCCACGCTGCCCGGCTTGCAGGTCAGCACCAGGATGACCAGCGTGAGCACGTAGGGCACCGTGTTGAAGAGGTGGTAGCCCCAGCCCACGCCGATGGACTGCAGCGCCGGCCCGATCGCGCCGGCGCCGCCGAAGAGCAGCGCCGCGCCGATGCAGCGCAGCGGACTCCAGCGCGCGAAGATCACCAGCGCCACGGCGATCAGCCCCTGCCCGCTCGAGATCCCTTCGTTCCAGCTGCCCGGGTAGAAAAGCGTGAGCGAGGCGCCGCCCAGCCCCGCAATGAAACCGCCCGCCGTGGTGGCGCCGATGCGCAGCCCCGCCACCGAATAGCCCAGCGCGCGCGTTGCATTGGCCGAGTCGCCCGCCATGCGCACCAGCAGGCCGATGCGCGTGCGCGCGAAGGCCCACCACAGCACGAGCGCGAGCACGATGCCCAGCGGCACCAGCGCATTGACCTGCAGAGCGGAGCGCACCACCGGGTTCTCGCTCCAGTTGCCCAGCGGGATGGCCGGCAGCTGCGGCGCCTGCGGCTGGATCAGCGGCTTGCCCAGGTAGAAGGCGAGCCCGGTGCCGAACAGCATCAGCGCGATGCCGGTCGCGACGTCGTTGACGCGGTCGAGCGAGCACAGCAGGCCATGCAGCAGCGCCAGCAGTGCGCCGGCGGTCGCGCCGATCAGCACGCCGAGCCAGGCCGAGCCCGTGAGCCAGGCTCCCCCGAAGGAGGCCATCGCCGAGAGCACCAGCACGCCTTCGAGGCCGAGGTTGATGCGGCCCGACTTCTCGGTCAGGCATTCGCCGAGGCTCACGAAGAGGAAGGGCGCACCGACGCGCAAGGCGCCGCCGACGATGCCGGCCACGAGGGCGATCCACTGGTCCGCGGTCATACGGGCTCCTTGCGCAACGGCGGCTCGGCGGCTTGCGGCATGCGGTTGCGGATCAAGGTCTTCCAGTCGACCATGCGCAGGCCCTCGCTCGCCAGGATCAGCACGAAGGCCAGGCCCTGCAGCACCAGCACCGAGGCATCGGGCAGGCCCAGGCGCCGCTGCAGCAGGCTGCCGGCCGCACCGAAGCCGCCGAACAAGATCGCCACCGGGATGACCGCCACCGGGTTGTGGCGAGCGATGAAGGACACCAGGATGCCCGCATAGCCGTAGCCCGCGATCAGCGAGGCATTGGCGTTGGTATGGACCGCCGCCACCTCCACCGCGCCCGCCACGCCCGCACAGGCGCCGCCGAGGCCGCAGGCCGCCAGGATCAGCCGGCTGGCGGGCAGCCCCACCAGCTGCGCGGTGCGCGGGTTGCCGCCCACCACGCGCACCGCGAAGCCCGACGCTGTCGCGCGCAGCCACAGCCCCGAAGCCAGGCAGGCCACGATGCCGATCACCAGGCCCCAGTGCACGTCCGAACCGCCGATGCCGCCGATCGCCAGCCCTTCCGCGAGCGAGCGCGTGGCCGGCTTGTTGAGGCTGGCCGGGTCGCGCAGCGCGCCCTCGACCAGGTGCTTGAAGAGGCCGATCGCGACATAGGCCAGCAGCAGGCTGCTGATGGTCTCGTTGATGCCGCGGTACTGCCGCAGCCAGCCGGCCAGGGCGATCCACAGCGCGCCGGCCAAGGCACCGGCGATGCACAGCGCGAGCGAACCGAAGATGTTGGCCGGCAGCGGCAGCACATAAGGCAGGGCCGCGCAGGCCAGGCCGCCGAGCACCACCGCGCCCTCGCCGCCGATGATGACGAGTCCGGCGCGCGCGGGGATAGCGACGCACAGCGCAGTGAGCATCAGCGGCGCGGCGCGCTGCAAGGTGTTCTGCCAGGAGAACCAGTCGCCGAAGGCACCCTTGAAGAGAATCACCCAGACCTCCAGCGGGCTGGCGCCGGCGAACCAGACGAAGACGCCGAACAAGAGCAGCGCCGCCGCGATGGCGAACACCGGCAGGGCCGCTTCTTTCAATGCGCTGGGCATGGTCGGCTTGCGTCGAACTGGAAGATCAGCCGATCGAGCCGACCACGCCCTCGACGAGGTAGTTCATCTTCTCGAGTTCGAGGTCGGTCTGCTTCAGTGCCTTGCCGGCCGGGATGACGACGACGCCCTTGTTGTCCTTCAGCCCGCCCTGGAAGATGTCGAAGCCGCCGGCCAGCATCTTGGCCTTGATGTCCTCCGCGTTTTTCTTCGCGGCATCGCTCACCATCGGCCCATAGGCCGAGGTCTTCACATAGCCCTCCTTCAACCCGCCGCGCAGGAAGTTGGGATGGGGCTTGCCGGACTGCGCCGCCTCGATGGCGGTCTTGTAGGCGGTGAGCCAGTTCCACTCGGCACCCGTCAGGTAGGCGTTGGGCGCCAGCTTGGCCTGGCTCGCGTGGTAGCCGCAGACCATCTTGCCGCGTTTGGCTGCCGTCTCGACCACCACCTTGGGCCCGTCCACGTGCATGGTGAACACGTCGCAGCCCTGGTCGGCCAGGCTGTTGGTGGCCTCGGCTTCCTTCACGGCCATCGACCAGTCGCCGGTGAAGATCACGCTGCAGGTGATGTTGGGCTTGACCGAGCGCGCGCCCATGGTGAAGGCGTTGATGTTGCGCAGCACCTGCGGGATGGGCTTGGCCGCGACGAAGGCGATCTTGTTGCTCTTGGTCATGTGGCCGGCGATCACGCCGTTCAGATACTGGCACTCGTCGATGTAGCCGAAGAAGCTGCCCACGTTCTTCGGATGCTTGCCCTCGGCCCACAGGCCGCCGCAGTGGGAGAAGCGCACGTCGGGGTTCTTGGGCGCGACCGCGAGGATGTGCGGGTCGAAGTAGCCGAACGAGGTGGGGAAGAGCAGCTTGGCGCCGTCCTGCGCGATCATGCCGGTCATGGTCTTCTGCACGGCCGCGGTCTCGGGCACGTTCTCTTCCTCCACCAGCTTGATGCCCGGCAGCTTCTTGAGCTCGGCCGCGGCCTGCGCGTGCGCCTGGTTGTAGCCGTAGTCGTCGCGCGGACCGACGTAGATGACGCCCACGGTCAGCGGTTTCTGCGCCTGCGCCAGCGCGCTCCAGCCGCCCAGGGTGGTGGCCGACGCGAGCGCGGCGAGGGACTTGAGGGAATCGCGGCGATTGAACTGGCTCATGGTGTGTGCTCCAAGTAGTGAGGGGGTGGCTGGGGATCGGTCAGGCGAGCAGGCTCACGTGGGCGGCGACCACGCGCCAGCCCTGATCGGTGCGCATCCAGGTCTGGCTCTGGCGCCCGGGCTTCGTGCCGCCTTCGCGGCGGAACTCGCAGTTGGCGGTGGCGAAATCGCGGCCGTAGCTGGTGATCACGGTGCACAGCAGCTCGCGCGCCAGGCCCCGCGCAGGGCGCGATGCGCGAAAGGCCTGGATGGCCTGGTAGCCGTAGAGGTTCTCGGTGGCGCCGTAGCGCAGCGTCAGCGGGCTGTTCCAGAACAGTTCGTCGAGCACCTCGACCTTGTTGTGGACCAGCGCATCCTCGTAGCGCGCGAAGGCGGCCGTGACTTCGGCCAGCACATCGGGCAGGTTGATCTCGGGTGTCGTCATGGACTCGCTCATCCCAGCCTGGCGACCGGGGCTTGCACCACGCCGGCCGATTCGAGCGCCGCGGCCACGCGCAGCACCAGGTCCTCGCGCCAGGGCGCGCCGATGACCTGCACGCCGATCGGGAGGCTCGCATGCGCACCCCACACCGGAACCGCACAGACCGGCAGACCGATGCACGAGATGGGCTGGGTCAGCACGCCCATGTTGGCGCGCAGCGGCAGGCGCTGGTCGTTCAGCTCGATCCACTCCGCGCCGATCGGCGTCGCGGCGCAGGGCGTGGCCGCGGCCAGCAGGATGTCGAAGCGCTCGAACACGCGCGCCACCTGCTGGGCGTAGAGCCGGCGCACGCGCTGGGCGCGCGCCACCCAGACTGCCGGCAGCAGCGCGCCGGCCAGGAAGCGGTCGCGCGACAGCGGCTCGAAGTCCTGCGCTCGGGTACGCAGATCGTGCAGATGGAGCGCCGCGCCCTCGGCATTGGTAATGAGGAAGGCGGCGGCGCGCCCGGCCTCGACCATCGGCAGCTCGACAGTCCGGACCGCGCCCAGCGCCACTGCCACGGCATCGACGGCCGCCAGCGCCTCGGGCAGCGCCCGTTCCCGGAACCAGCCGCCCAGCACGCCGATGCGCAGGCCCTGCACCCCGCGCGACAGCGAGGTGAGGAGCGGCTCGACGGGCCGCTGCGCGCAGCCGGGATCGCGTGGCGCCAGCCGCTCCGGGCCCTGCATCGCGTCGTAGGCCAGGGCCAGGTCGCGCGCCGTGCGGGCGAAGGGACCGAGGTGGTCGAGGCTGGAGACGAAGGGGTAGCTGCCGGTGCGCGGCAGCCTGCCGAAGGTGGGCTTGAGCCCGAACACGCCATTGAGCGAGGCCGGCACGCGGATCGAGCCGTTGGTGTCGGAGCCGAGCGCCAGCGGCACCTGGCCGGCCGCCACCGCGGCACCCGAGCCGCCCGAGGAGCCGCCCGCGATGCGCTCCAGGTCGTGCGGGTTGTGGGTGGCGCCGACATGGCTGTTCTCGGTCGTGAAGCCGTAGGCGTACTCGTCCATGTTGAGCGCGCCGACCAGCACCGCGCCGGCGCTCTCGAGGCGGCGCACCAGCGTGGCGTCCCCGCGCGCGGGTTCGCGCTCGCGCTCGATCTTCGAGCCGGCCAGCGTCGGCAGGCCGGCGATGTCGAACAGGTTCTTGACCGCGAAGGGCACGCCCAGGAGCGGCAGCTCGCGCGTGCGCACGCCGTGCTCGGAGGCCAGCGAAGCATCGACCTGGCGGGCGCGCCGCAGGGCGCGCTCGCGAACCACGTCGGTGAAGGCGTTGACGCGCGCGTCGGTGGCGACAATGCGCTCCAGGCTGGCCTGCACCAGCGCGACCGCGCTCACCGCGCCCGAGCGCACCGCCTGCGCCATCGCCGCGGCATCCTTCAGCAGCAGCGCGGCCGGCGTCATTCGCGCGGCTCCGTCGGGGGCACCGGAGAGAAGTGCACCGCCGTCTCGTCGTGGGGACTGAGCGGCACCGCCTCGACGACGGCCGCGAACTCGGCCGCCAGTTCGAAGTAGCGCAGCACACCGGCGCGGTGGTCCGGCCGCAAGCGCAGGTCCAGCGCGGCTGCGGCGGCGTCGACATAGGCCTCGATCTGCTTGGGTGTCATGGCGGCTGTCCTCTCGTCTCGTTGCATCACCTACGCGAAGACCGTGCCAGGAAGCGACACGAAGTAGGCGAGGCCTGCAGGAGCACGCATGTCAGCGGCGCACTTCGCGCTGGAAGATTTCGAGGCTCAGCTTTTTCGTGGCGACGAAGCTGGGCGCGCTCAGCGTCTCGAGGGTGCGCGGGCGCGCATCGCCGTACTCGAGGATCTCGGCCACTCGCGTCGGCCGCTTGGTGAGCAGCAGCACCTGGTCGGCCAGGTACACCGCCTCCTCCAGATCGTGAGAGACGAGCAGCATGGTGGTGCCGGTCTGCATGAAGACCTCCTGCAGCTTCTCGCGGATGAACAGCGTCATCTCGAAGTCGAGCGCCGAGAAAGGCTCGTCGAGGAACAGCACCTCGGGGTTCGGCGCCAGCGCCCGCATGATCGAGGCGGTCTGCTGCTGGCCGCCCGAGAGCTCGTACGGGTAGCGGTGCAGGTCGAACTTGACGTCGAAGGAGGCCACCAGCTCCGCCATACGGCGGTCGACCTCCGCCTTGGAGCGGCCTTCCAGCTTCAGCGGATAGGCGATGTTGTCGATGGTGCGCATCCACGGGAACATCGCCTCGCGGTAGTTCTGGAACACGTAGCCGATCTTGGTGTCCTTCAGCGACTTGCCGTCGAACAGGATCTCACCGGCGTCGATGGGGATCAGCCCCGCGATCATGTTGATCAGCGTGGACTTGCCGCAGCCGTTGGGACCGAAGACCGAGACGATGCGGTTCTTCGGGATGTCGAGATCGAAGTTCTCGTACAGCGGCCAGCCGGCGAAATGCTTGGTGAGGCCGCGGATGGTGATGTGCGTGCCGGCCGGGCCGGGCTGGAAGGCGGGCCTGGGCACGTCGGCGTAGACCGGGCCGTTGATGACGGTGTCGTTGACGGCTCTCATCGTCCGCTCCAGTGCACGATGCGGCGCTCGGCCACGAGGAAGAGGATGTTGAGCGCATAGCCCAGCGCCCCGGCCGCCAGGATGGCCGCATACATGCTCTTGACGTTGAGCACCTGCTGCGCGTCGATGATGCGGTGGCCCAGCCCGTTGTCGGAGCCGATGAACATCTCGGCAACGATGACGATCACCAGCGCCATCGAGACCGCCGAGCGCAGGCCGACGAAGGAAGGCTGCAGGCTCTCCCACACCAGCACGTCCTTGAAGATCTGCCAGCGCGAGGCGCCCATCACCCGCGCCGCCATCACCCGCTGCTTGCGCGCGTTGATCACGCCGTAGGCGCTGTTGAAGACCACGATCAGCAGGGCCCCGAAGGCTGCGATCGCGACCTTGTTGATGTCCGACACGCCGAAGATCAACAGGAACAGCGGGATCAGCGCCGACGAGGGCGTGGAGCGGAAGAAGTCGATCAGGAACTCGACGCTGCGATACGCCTTTTCGTTGCTCCCCAGCAGCACGCCCAGCGGCACGCCGATGGCCGCGGCGATCAGGAAGGCCTGCAGGGTGCGCCAGACCGTGACCGCGAAGTCGGTGAGCAAGGGGCCGCCCGCGAGGCCGGTGATCAGCGCGGCCAGCGTGTCCGCCGGGGTGGGCAGCAGGATGGGCTTGATGAAGCCCAGGCGAACGACCAGGTCCCAGAGGATGAAGAGCACCACGGGGCCGATCGCCGGCAGCCAGGGGGTCCAGGACAACTTCTTCGCTGCCATCGGCGCGACGGCGCCGGCAGGCGGCGACCAGGCCGCACCGGCCGCGGAACTGGGATTCGCGTCGGCCATGCTCAGCCCCGGTAAATCAACCCGTCCACCGCCACCTTCTTCTCGAAGATGCCCTTTTCGGTGAACAGGTCGTAGAACTTCTGGAAGTACGCCAGGTCGCTGGGCTTGAATTCGTTGTAGAGCATGTAGGAGGCCAGCGGCACCTCGGCGGTGAGCGCGCCCTCGATCGCGGTGTAGCCCTTCATGTGCGCGCGCGCCTCCTCGGGCTTGGTGCGCACCAGCTCGATGCCGCGCGCATAGGCGGCGATGTATTTCTTCGCCGCCTCGGGGTTCTTCTTGATGAACTCGCTCGTGAGGCTCGCGGCGCCGCCATGCCACGGCGCCATCGGATCGCCGAGGATGTACTTGGCGACAACGCCGGCCTCCAGCACGCGCGTGGTGCCGTTCATGCGGCCCACGGTGCCCGTGGGCTCGAGTGTGTAGCAGGCGTCGACCTGGCCCGCCACCAGCGCGGCCACGTGCTGGCCGATCGGCAGCTCGGAAACGGCCGCGCCCGTGGCACCCGCACGCTCCAGCATGGTCTTGCACAGCGTCATGTTCTGGATGCCCGGACCCGAGGCCACCTTCTTGCCCTTGAGCTCGGCCATGCTCTTGACCGGGCTGTCCTTGGCGACGATGAATTCGTCGAGCACGAACTTGGCGTTGCTCGGATTGGTGCAGAAGATCTTGAAGAGCCCCGGCTGCGCGATCTCGCCGATGGCCAGGTTGGCGGAGCCGGTGCCGTTGGAGCTGCCGTCGGAGCGGCCCGAGAGCATCGCCTCCATCACCTGCTGCGCGCCGGCGAACTTGAGCGGCTCCACCTCGAGCCCGGCCTCCTTGAAGTAGCCGCGGTCCACCGCGGCGAAGAAGGGCAGGCCGGCCGCCACGGGCCAGTAGCCGATGCGGATCTTCGGCGCAGCCTGGGCCAGCACGGCCGGCGCCGCCAGCGCGGCGATGCCTGCCGCACCGGCTTGCAGCACGCGGCGCCGCGAAGCGCCGGAGATCGGTCGGGGTGTACTCATGAGGGAACTCCTTGTGAAGCTTGGCGGGATTCGATGTAGCGGCGCCAGCCGCCCAGGTGCGTGATGTCCTCGGCGCCCTCGAGCGCCAGCGCTTCGCAGAGAAAGCCCTGCACGCTGCTGCCGTCGGCCAGCGCGAGCGTGCCGATGCCCAGCGGCGCGGGGATCAGCGAGACGAAGCTGCCGTAGTGCGCGAGCGGCATCTGCCACACCTCGAGTGCGATCGACGCGCCCTGCGCCGGCGCCACGCGCACCAGGCCGGGCTTGGGCGGCACCGTGCCGGGCAGCGCATAGAGCCGGTACTGCGGCGCGGTGGCGGTCTGCGCCACCAGCGTGGCGCCGCGCTCGACGAGCTGGCCGTTCAAGGGCATGCCCGAGAGATGCGCGCCGACGACCGCGAGCTTCACCAGCGGCTCCGGCGGCGCGAGCGGCAGCACCTCGGGCGCCGGCAGCGGCCGGCCGGTGGCGCCCTGGGTCAGGCCGGTGGCGTGATGGAAGCGCTGGCCCAGCTCGGCCAGCTGCAGATCGCTGCCGCAGGGCCCGATCAGGGTGATGCCGAAGGGCAGCCCGTCCTCGCGCAGTTCGGCGGGCACCGCGAGCGCCGCGTAGTCGAGGAGGTTGACGAAGTTGGTGTACTCGCCGAGGTTGCGGTTGAGCGCGACCGGCGCCGCGCGCATCACCTCGATGGTGTAGTGCGCGGGCGCGGTGGGCACCAGCAGCATGTCGATGTCCTCCCACATTGCGGCCGCGCGCTGGCCCAGTGCGTGGAGCTTCGTGCGGGCATCGACGAAGTCGGCCGCGCTGTAGCGCCGGCCCGCAGCGAGGATGCCGCGCACCGGCTCGATGACGGCCTCCTCGTTGCCATCGAAGAAACTGCGCACGGCGGCATAGCGCTCGGCCACCAGGGCACTGTCGTAGAGGAGCGCGGCGGCCTCCGCGAGCGGTGCGTAGTCGATGGCGACGGGCGCGCCGCCCAGGGCCCGCATCTGCCCGAGGGAACGCTCGAAGGCGGCGGCCGACAGCGCGTCGCCGAAGAAGCGCGGCGCACGCGGCACGCCGAAGCGGAAGCGCGCCGGCAGCGGCCGCGAGGCGAGTGCGAGGCGGCGTGCGTACGGGTCTTCGGCGTCGAAGCCCATCGCCGCCTGCAGCACGCGCACCGCCAGGCCCACGGTCGGCGCGAAGATCGACACGCAGTCCACGCTCTGCGCCGCCGGCACCACGCCGCGCGCGCTGATCAGGCCACGCGAGGGCTTGAGCCCGACGATGTTATTGAGCCCGGCCGGCACGCGGCCCGAGCCCGCGGTGTCGGTGCCCAGCGCGAAGTCCACCTCGCCGGCGGCGACCGCATAGGCCGAGCCGGAGCTCGATCCGCCGCTCACATAGCGCGCATCGAAGCTGTTGGGCACGGCGCCGTAGGGCGAGCGCGTGCCGTTGAGGCCGCAGGCGAACTGATCGAGGTTGGTCTTGCCGACCAGGCTTGCACCGGCATCGAGCAGCCGTTGCACCACATGTGCATGGGCGGCCGGCGTGCGCGCGAAGGCCGGGCAGGCGGCGGTGGTGGGCACACCGGCGACATCGATGTTGTCCTTGGCCGCGAAGCGCAGCCCGGCGAGCGGGCCGTGCCCGGCGCCTGGCAGCGGCGGATCGATGCGCGCGATCCAGGCCTGCGCGGCAGCCGCTTCACCGTCCAGCGCCGGGGCCTTGCCGCGCGGCGAGGCTGTTTCATGCACCATCATCAAGCATCCTGTCTTGTGTACAAGACGAGATGCAAGCTGCGTGCCAGCAGAGCGGGTCCCTCTGAGGGAGGATCAGTGCCCTTCGATTGCGAGAACGATGGCGCCCGGGCTGGCGCCGGACGAGATGGCGATGTGCCGACAGTCGCGCTTCGACTCACGCGAATGGATGGCCGGGGCGGGCGAGGCCACATGGACGATCACATCGACGCGGCCGAAGACTTCGGTGGCCTCGTCGATGAAGCATTGCATGCTCTTGGGCTGCGTGACGTCGAGCGCCTGGTAGTGCGCCGAGCCGCCGGCCTCGACGATCTCGTGGGCGAGCGCATACAGCCGGCCGATCCCGAGCGCGCCCAGCATCACCTTGGCACCGCGCCCGGCCAGCAGCCTGGCGGCGGCTTCACCGACCTCGCTGCTGGCGCCGGTGATGGCGACGACTTGTTCCTGGATTCCCGACATGCTGCGCTCCTTGAAGAAGGCCCTCGGCGCAAGTGCGACGAGGACAGGAACGAAGTCTAGGAACGAGGTGGCTGCAGGCGGTAGCCGATTCGGGGGCGCTTCTTGCCCGATCCTGCAAAGGCGAAGTGGGGAGCCGGGAGCGCGCTCGATCTAGCTCCGCTTGGCCGCGCGATAGAGCCCTTCGACCTTGGGCACGTTGGCCTCGAGCTTGGCGATCCGGTCGGGTCCGCTCGGGTGCGTCGACAGGAAGCTCAACCCGCCTTGGCTCTTCGAGGCCTGCCCCATCTTCTTCCACAGCGACACCGCGGCTTGCGGGTCGTAGCCGGCGCGCGCGGCGAGCTCGAGCCCGACCAGGTCGGCGTCGGTCTCGTCGGTGCGGCTGAACTTGAGGGTGAGCAGCTGCGTGCCGGCGCGCGCGGCCAGGTCGCCGGCCTGGCCCAGCCCGAGCAGCTGGGCACCGATCGACAGCGCCGCGCCGGTGCCGGCGCTCTTGGCCAGTCGCGCACGCGCGTGCTCGCGCAGCGCATGCGCCATCTCGTGGCCCATGACCATCGCGACCTCGTCGTCCGTGAGCTTGAGCTGGTCGAGGATGCCGGTGAAGAAGGCGATCTTGCCGCCCGGCATGCAGAAGGCGTTGATCTGCTTGCTGCCGATCAGGTTGATCTCCCACTTCCAGCGCGCGGCGCGCTCGTTCCACTGGGCCGCGAAGGGAATGGTGCGCGCCGCGATCGTGCGCAGGCGCTGCAGCTGCGGATTGCCGTCGCCGGCCAGTGCGCCCTTGGCCTTGGCCTGCGCCAGCAGTTGGCCGTACTGCTGCACGCCGGCCTGCTCGACGTTCTCGGCCGGCACCAGGTTGCGCGCAACCGAGGACTTGCCGACCTCCACCTGCGCCAGCGCCGGCGTGGCCGCCGCAGCTGCTGCGGCGAGCAGAAAGGCACGGCGACCCTGCCAGGGACCGGAGCGAGAGGGGCAGTGCAGGCACATGCGGGAATAATAAGAGAGCCAAAGACATTCCTTCATGCCCCCTTACCCCGGCTGACCAGACTCCCCCGCCCTGCCCTGGCGCGATGCGCTCAAGGTGTCCTCGAACCCGCGACCTGCGCATGCTCGCGCTGGGCTTCTCCGCGGGGCTGCCCCTGCTGCTGGTGCTGGGCACGCTCAGCTTCCGGCTGCGCGAGGCCGGCATCGACCGCACCACCATCGGCTACCTGAGCTGGGTGGGCCTCGCCTATGGCTTCAAGTGGGTGTGGGCGCCGCTGGTGGACCGGATGCCGGTGCCGCCGCTGACCACGCTGCTCGGCCGGCGCCGCGGCTGGCTGCTGCTGGCGCAGATGATCGTGATCGCCGGGCTGGTGGGCATGGCCTTCAACGATCCGCGCGCTGGGCTTGCGCCGCTGGTGTGGTGCGCCCTGCTGGTGGCCTTCGGCTCGGCCACGCAGGACATCGCGCTGGATGCCTTCCGCATCGAATCGGCGGCCACGCGCAAGCAGGCTGCGCTCGCGGCGGCCTACCAGACCGGCTACCGGCTCGCGATGATCTGGGCCGGCGCCGGCGTGCTGTGGATCGCGGCCTGGGCCGAGCTCGCCGGCAGCGCCGGCTACCAAGACAGTGCCTGGAAGACCGCCTACCTCGCAATGGCCGCCTCGATGGCGGTGGGCGTGCTCACGGTGCTGCTGTCCCCCGAGCCGGCACGGGTGGCGCTGCCGAAGGCGAAGAACGCGGCCGAGTGGCTGGAGAGCGTGCTCATCGAGCCCTTCGCCGACTTCTTCCGCCGCTACCGCTGGCAGGCGGCGCTGATCCTGGCGCTGATCGCGGTCTACCGCATCAGCGACGTGGTGATGGGCATCATGGCCAACCCCTTCTACGTCGACATGGGCTTCACAAAGGACGAGGTGGCCACGGTCAGCAAGATCTACGGCGTGGTGATGACACTGGTGGGCGCCTTCGTGGGCGGCGTGCTCTCGATGCGGCTGGGCGTGATGCGGGTGTTGATGCTGGGCGCGGTGCTGAGCGCGGCCAGCAACCTGCTGTTCGCCGGGCTGGCCTCGCGCGGGCACGACCTGACGGCGCTGGTGCTGGTGGTCTCGGCCGACAACCTGGCGGGAGGCATCGCCTCGGCGGCCTTCATCGCCTACCTGTCGAGCCTGACCAACGTCAGCTATTCCGCCACGCAGTACGCGCTGTTCAGCTCGCTGATGCTGCTGCTGCCCAAGTTCATCGCCGGCTATTCCGGCGCCTTCGTGGACGCCTACGGCTACCACGCCTTCTTCACGGGCACGGCGGCGCTGGGCGTGCCGGTGCTGCTGCTGGTGGCGCTGGCGGCGCGGAATGCCCCGGCCCGACGGGCTGGCGCCGCATCCGTATCGGCGCCATAATGGCTCCATTTTGCAGGCGCCTATGGCGAATCTTTCGGTCAAGGACGTACCCGACGATTTGGCAGAGCGGCTGCGGCAGCGCGCGGCGCGCAACCATCGGTCGCTGCAGGGGGAGCTGATGGCCATCATCGAGCAGGCCGTCCGTGAGCCTGAGCAGGTCGCTGCGCCCCTGCCGCGCCCAGCCGTCGTCGGCGTCGGCTGGAGTGGCCGGCCGATCCTGCGGCGCGGCAGCAAGACCATCGAGCAGATCGCAGCCGAACACCGGGCTCGCTTCCCGCAACCCATCCGCAGCGGGCCCGACGCGGTGGACATCATTCGCGCCGAGCGCGACGCCCGATGAGCCGTCGGGCCGCTCCCAAGGCGAATAGCACCGTAGCCGAAGGCGAAGGTACTCCAGTGAGCCGCCGGGCCGCCCCCAACGCGAATAGCACCGCAGCGCGTAGCGCGGAGCTTGCCTTATGAGCGCTCCGGCGCCGGCCTTCTACGTTGCCGAGCCGCCGGCGGCCTTCAGCGTGCGCCCGCCGATCGTGGTGGATTGCAGCGCGCTGAGCGCCATCCTCTTCGACGAGCCGGCGCGCGACGAAGCCCTGGCGCGGTTGGTCGGCCGCAGCCTGCATGCCCCCAACCTGCTCGACCACGAGATCGTGAGCGTCGCCCTCAAGAAGGGGCGAAAGGACGGGCCGGCCGAGGCGTTCGCGCAGGCGCTGCGCGACTACGCCGCTTCCGACATCGACCTTCATCCCGTGGACCTGATCGCCCAGTACGAGTTGGCGACACGCTACGGGCTTAGCGCCTACGACGCCGCCTACCTCTGGCTGGCCGCCGAGCTCAGGGCGCCGCTCGCCACTTTCGACCGCGGGCTCGCCGAGGCGGCCCAGGCGCACCTGGGCACCTTGTCCTGACGACGCCGTAGGACATTCACGGCCCCTCGACGGGGGAAGTAGCTGGTAGGCTGTGACGTTTTTCACGTCCTGCATCACCGCTTTACCGTGCCGCCCTCCCGCATCCCTCCCCTCCAGATCAGCGCCTTCACCGCAACCTCGGCCGTCGGTGTCGGCAAGGACCCCCTGCTCAGCGCGCTCGAACAATCGAAGAGCGGCCTGCGCGCCAACGACTTCGGCGCCACACCGCTGCCCACCTGGATCGGCCGCGTCGACGGCCTCGAAGACATCAGCCTGCCCGAAGACCTGGCGTCCTGGGACTGCCGCAACAACCGCCTGGCCTGGCTCGGGCTGCAGGCCGACGGCTTCATCGAGGCGGTGGCCGCGGCGCGCAAGCGCTACGGGCCGGCACGCATCGCCCTGATCCTGGGCACCTCCACCTCGAGCATCGGCGAGACCGAGCTGGCCTACACGCAGCTCGACGCCGACGGCAGTTTCCCGGAAGACCAGCGCCGCCCGCGCGTCCACACGCCGCACTCGCTCGCGATGTTCGTGCAGGAGGCACTGGGCCTCGAAGGGCCGGCCGAAACCATCTCCACCGCCTGCTCCTCCAGCGCCAAGGTCTTCGCCTCGGCCGAGCGGCTGATCCGCCTGGGCCTGGTCGACGCGGCCGTGGTGGGCGGGGTCGACACGCTGTGCGGCAGCGTGCTGTTCGGCTTCAACTCGCTCGAGCTGGTCTCGCCCGAGCCCTGCCGCCCCTTCGACGCCGAGCGCAACGGCATCAGCCTGGGCGAGGCCGCGGGCTTCGCGCTGCTGGAGCGCGGCCCGGGCCGGCTCGAGCTGCTGGGCTACGGCGAGGCAAGCGACGCGCACCACATGTCCACGCCCCACCCGGAAGGCCTGGGCGCCGAGCGGGCGCTCGACGACGCGCTGGCGCGCGCCGGCCTGACGGCCGAGGCCATCGACTACATCAACATGCACGGCACGGCCAGCGCCAAGAACGACGAGGTCGAGGGCGCGCTGGTGGCGCGCCGCTTCCCGCCCGGCACCCATGCCAGCTCGACCAAGGGCTTCACCGGCCACACGCTGGGCGCGGCCGGCATCGTCGAGGCGGTGATCAGCCTGCTGGCCATCGAGCGCGGGCTGATGCCGGGCACCGTCAACACCACCGTGCCCGATCCCGGCTGCGGCCCGCAGATCCGGCTGCAGCCCGCGCACGGCGAGGTGCGCTATGCGCTCTCCAATTCCTTCGGCTTCGGCGGCAACAACTGCGCGCTGCTGTTCGGCAAGGGGGCGGCAGCATGAGATGCCGGACCGCTCCCAAGTCGAATAGCACCGCAGCGCGTAGCGCGGAGGTGGCCTTATGAGCGCCAGGATGCCTACCCTTTTTATCGAAGGTCCTGCCTTCTGGGCCGCCACACTGCCCGGCTGGCACAGCGCCCGCGCGGTCTTCCGCGGCGAGGCGGCGCCGGCCGATCCACCGGCCAAGCGGCCCTCGCCCCAGATGCTGGCGCCGGCCGAGCGGCGGCGCGCCCCCGACACGGTCGCGCTGGCGCTCGAGGTCGCGGCCGCCGCGGTCGAGGCCTCGGGCCGCGCGGCGAAGGACCTGCCCTGCGTGTTCGCCTCGGCGCACGGCGACCTGGGCATCAACGACTACATGTCCGCCACGCTCGCGAGCGACCCCAAGCTGCTGTCGCCGATCAAGTTCCACAACTCGGTGCACAACGCCGCAGTCGGCTACTGGACCATCGGCACCGGCTGCACGGCCGCGAGCAATTCGCTGGCCGCCTACGAGCACAGCTTCGCGGCCGGCCTGCTGGAAGCCGCGACGCAATGCGCGGCCGACCGGCAGGCGGTGCTGCTGGCCGGCTTCGACATCCCGTCGGTCGGCGCCCTGGGCTCGGTGATCAAGAGCCGCGAGCTGCTGGCCGTGGCCCTGGTGGTCGCGCCCACGCGCAGCGAGCGCACGGTGGCGGCCATGGAGTGGTCGCTGGCCGCCGGCGAGCCGGCGCCGCAGCGCCCGCTGTCGGAGGCGGCGACGGCGCTGAAGGCCAACGCGATGGCCGATGCGCTGCCCTTCTACGAAGCGCTGGCACGCGCCGAACCGGAATCGCTGGACCTGCCGCTGGGCACCCGCCTGGCGCTGCGGCTGCGGCTGGAGCCGCAGGGCTGATCAGGCCATGAACACGAAGCTCTCCCACCACGATGTCGTCATCATGGGCGGAGGGCTCGGGGGGCTCACGCTCGCGCTGCAGCTCAAGCGGCGCTTCGATGACATCGACGTGCTGGTGCTGGAGCGCCGCGCCCATCCGGTGCCGCACGCCGCGCACAAGGTCGGTGAGTCCTCGGTGGAGATCGGCGCGCACTACTTCGACACGGTGCTGGGCCTGAAGGCCCACATGCAGGGCGCCCAGCTGCGCAAGTTCGGCTTCCGCTTCTTCTTCAGCGAGGGCCGGCGCGACATCGACCAGGTGACCGAGATCGGCGCCAGCCGCTACCTCTCGGTGCCCAGCTACCAGATCGACCGCGGCATCTTCGAGAACTTCCTGGCCGAGGAGGTCACGCGCGCCGGCGTGCGCTTCATCGACGGGGCGCTGGTGCGCCGCATCGACCTGGCCGAAGACGCCCAGGCGCCGCACCGGCTCGAATGGACCCGGGAGGGCGAGACGCACGCCGTCCACGCCCGCTGGCTGGTCGACGCCTGCGGCCGTGCCGGCCTGCTCAAGCGCAAGCTGGGGCTCGCGCAGCCCAACGCGCATCTCTGCAACGCGGCCTGGTTCCGCATCGGCGATCGCATCACCATCGACCACTGGTCCGACAGCGCCGAGTGGCGCGAGCGATGTGAGCCGCAGGCGCGCTGGCTGTCGACCAACCACCTGGTCGGCACCGGCTACTGGGTCTGGCTGATCCCGCTGGCCTCGGGCTCGCATTCGGTCGGCATCGTGGCCGACCCGCGGCAGCATCCGCTGGAGACCATGGACAGCTTCGACAAGGCGATGGAATGGTTCCGCACCTGGCAGCCGCGCCTCTTCGACGAGCTCGACAGCAAGCGCCACCTGCTGCAGGACTTCGCCTTCTTCCGCGACTTCTCCTACGGCTGCAAGCAGGTGTTCTCGGGACAGCGCTGGGCGCTGACCGGCGAGGCGGGGCTCTTCCTCGACCCCTTCTACTCGCCGGGAAGCGACTTCATCGCGATGAGCAACACCTACATCGCCGACCTGGTCGCGCACGACCGCGCCGGCCGTTCGGTGGAGGCGCGCGCCCGGCTCTACGACCAGATCTACCACTCCTTCTACGAAAGCACGCTCGCGCTCTACACCGACCAGTACGCGCTGTTCGGCGATCCGGAGGTGCTGCCGGTGAAGGTGATCTGGGACTACACCTACTACTGGGGCGTGCTCTCGCAGATCTTCTTCCAGCAGCGGCTGACCGACCTGGCGCTGCTGGGCAGCCTGCGCGAGGAGCTGCAGCACTGCCAGCGCCTGAACTTCGCGATGCAGGACTTCCTGCGCGCCTGGTCGAAGCAAAGCGCCAGGCGCAACCCGGCCGTGATGCTGGACCAGGCCGCGCTGCCGTGGTTCGCCGAGCTCAACCGGAGCCTGGGCGACCGGCTGGACGACGCCGCCTTCCAGGCGCGCATGCGGGCCTCGGCCGAGCAGTTGCAGGTGCTCGCCGCCGAGATCCTGCAACGCGCCGATGGCGAGCACCCGGGCCTGGACAGCCGGGCCCTGCGCGCCGTCCTGGCCGAGCGCAGTGGTGCCGCGCCGCCCGTCATGGCCACGACGCCCATGCTGTTCGCCCCGGCGTGACGCCCCCATGGATACGCCCGGCTGCGAGGTTTACGCCAACTTTACGGACCCTTCAAGCCTGCTTGTCGCCCTGCGGCGACGCTAGGCTTCAGCATTCCCCGGCTTCCTGCCGGGCCGAACAAAGCGGCGGGAGCGCCGGCCGAGGACCCTGATGAGCACACCCCAACTCCTGATGATCGAAGACGATGCCCGCCTGGCCCAGATGGTGGGCGAGTACCTCACGCAGTCCGGCTTCGGCTTCCATCACGCCCTCGACGGCGCCAGCGGGCTCGAGATGCTGCAGCAGCGCTCGCCCGACCTGGTGATCCTCGACCTGATGCTGCCGGACACCGACGGCCTCGAGGTCTGCCGCCGCATCCGCGCCCTGCCCAACCACGCGCTGGCCAAGGTGTCGGTGCTGATGCTCACCGCCAAGGGCGACCCGATGGACCGCATCATCGGCCTGGAGATCGGCGCCGACGACTACCTGCCCAAGCCCTTCGAGCCGCGCGAGCTGCTGGCGCGCATCCGTGCCGTGCTGCGGCGGCGCAGCGAAGGCGGCAGCGAGGCGGCGCCCGCCGCGGTGATGCGCTTCGGCACGCTCGAGATCGACCGCAACGCGCGCAGCGTGACCGTCGGCGGCGAACTGGCGGACCTCACCTCCTACCAGTTCGACCTGCTGGTCGCGATGGCCGAGCGCGCTGGCCGGGTGCTCACGCGCGACCAGATCATGGAAGCCGTGCGCGGCCGCGAGCTGGAGGCCTTCGACCGCTCGATCGACGTGCACATGGGCCGCATCCGCGCGGCGATCGAGGTCGATGCCAAGAACCCCAAGCGCATCCTGACCGTGCGCGGCGTGGGCTACGTCTTCGCCAAGCAGCAAGACTAGGTGGGCGCCATGCTGCTCAACCTGTATCGACGCCATCTCTACGTCCGCATCTGGCTCGCGGTCGTGGGCGGCGTCGTCATCCTCACCCTGTGCGCCAACTGGATCGTGCGGGAAGCCGCAGAGAACGAACGCGAACGGCTGTCGATCGTGCCGCGCGAGGTGGTGGTGCTCGACACCAAGGACCGCGCCATCGGCAGCGGCAGCGCGGTGCGCGTGCCCGGCCAGGGACTGGAGTTCGACGTGACGCTCGAGGACGGCCGCTCGATGTCGCTGCGCGTGGCCCCGCGAGCCCGGCCGATGGGCAGCAGCGGCCTCGCAGCCTGGCGCACGCCCTTCGGCTTGGGCTGGATGGTGGCGCTGGTCGGCATGGCGGTGGCGCTGGGCGTCTACCCGATCGTGCGGCGGCTCACCAAGCGCCTGGAGGCGCTGCAGCGCGGCGTGCAGCGCTGGGGCGAAGGCGACCTGTCGGCGCGCGTGATGGAGGAAGGGCAGGACGAGGTGGCCGACCTCTCCCACCGCTTCAATGCCGCCGCGGCCCGCATCGAGGAACTGGTGCGCTCGCACAAGTCGCTGCTGGCCAACGCCTCGCACGAGCTGCGCTCGCCGCTCGCGCGCATCCGCATGGGGCTGGAATTGATCGGTGAGCGGGCGAGCCCGAGCGCGCGGGACGAAATCGCCCGCAACATTGCCGAGCTCGACCAGCTGATCGACGAGATCCTGCTGGCCAGCCGGCTGGACGCCAAGGAAGCCGACATGGGCACCATCGAGACGGTGGACCTCACCGGCCTGGCGGCCGAGGAGTGCGCGCGAGTCGATGCCGAGCTGGACGTGGCGGAGAGCGCCTGCAGCGAGGCCCTCACCGTGCGCGGCGTGCCGCGCCTTCTGCGCCGCGCGATCCGCAACCTGCTCGAGAACGCGCGCCGCTATGGCGCAGGCGAGATCAGCGTGGAGCTCGGCAATCGGCAGGGCGCGGCGGAGATCCGCGTCAACGACCGGGGGCCCGGTGTGCCGGCGGCGCTGCGCGATCGCATCTTCGAGCCCTTCTACCGCCTGCCGGGCGCGAGCGAGCGCAACGGCGGCGTGGGCCTCGGGCTCGCGCTGGTGAAGTCGATCACCGAGCGGCACGGCGGCAGCGTGCGCTGCGAGGATCGGCCGGGCGGCGGGGCCAGCTTCGTGATCGCGCTGCCGAACTGACGCGGAAGTCAGGAAAGGGCGCAATAGCGCCCCCTAGAATTCGCCCCCATGCAGAGATCGCAACTCGTCCGCCCCGCAGCCATGTTCTGGGGGCTGACGGTGTTCATGCCGGTCGGCGTTCCCTACCTCGCGGCCTTGTTGATGCTCGCTGCCCTGCTCGCAGCCGGCGGCTGGCGCGCGCGCGTGCAGCGGCTGCGCAGCAATCCGATGTGGTGGCCGGTGGTGGCCTACGTGGTGTGGACGCTGGTGGTGCTGGCACTCGAGCCGCAGTATCCGCAGACACCCTCGAACCTGGCGCACGGGCTGCGCATCGCGGCCACGGTGCTCATGGCCCTGGCCCTTACGCGCGACGAGGCGATCTGGGCGCTGCGCGGCTTCCTGCTGATGGCACTCTTCAACATCGTCCTGATCGCGATGTTCTGGGTGGCGGTCGCCCTGAAGATGTATTTCCCGGTGTTGGAGGTCTGGCGCGGCGTGATCTTCCTGATCGGCAACAAGTCCATCAGCAACGCGCTGCTTTTCACCATCCTGGGCGCGACCGCGGCGGTGTTCGGCTTGCAGGCGCTGTCGGAGCACCGGCCGCTGCGCGCACTGCCGGCCTTCGCAGTGACGCTGGCGGTGATCGTGATCATCACCTTCAGCCTGCCCTCGCGCACCTCGCTGCTGGCGCTGCTGCTGGTCATCCCCGCGGCTTGCGTCCATCAATGGCGCGGGCGTCTCAAGGTGCTGGCGCTGGTGCTGATGGCGGGAGGCGCGATCGTGGCCGTGGGCCTGTGGAACTCGCCGGCGGTGCAGCAGAAGTTCGAGCTCGGCGTGCAGGAACTCGAGCAGGCGCAGGCCGGCGCCGTGTCAGAGGGCAGTTGGGTGGTGCGCTACTACATGTACCGCGACACCGGCCGCATGATTCTCGACCGGCCCTTCACCGGCTGGGGCATCGGCGGCTGGACCGAGCAGTGGCATTTGCGCGGGCCCAAGCTGCTGGCCGACTACAACATGCCGCACAACGACTTCCTGTGGATGGGCTCTCAGGCCGGCATTCCAGGCGCGCTGGCTCTGTTGGCGATCATGCTGACGGGCGTCTGGGTGGCCTGGCGGCGCGACGATCTCTACGGGCGCTATGCCTTCGCCGCGCAGCTGATCGCGCTGATCGCGACCAATGCGAACTCGGCACTGCGCGATGCGCAGATCGGGCTCAGCCTGCTGTGGATGTCGACGATCTACCTGCGGCTGGCGCAGGAGCCGGGGGATTCATGGCGCGGGCTGCTGCCGCGCCGCCAGGCAGAGCCTGCCCTCAGTGGCGATGCGCCACAGCCTCGCCGGCCTTGAGCCGGTAGACCGTGCCGCAGTAAGGGCACTTGGCCTCGCCGGTGCGCGCCACGTCCAGGTAGACCTTGGGATGCGCGCTCCACAGCTTCATGTCGGCCTTGGGATTGGGGCAGAACACCCCGCCCTGGTGGTTCAGGTCCTGGCCCGACAGTTCGATCACGGCGTTGGCACTCATTTTTTCTCTCAGACCTTGGTGAGCCAGTGGGCGTAGTTGGGATTGCGGCCGTTCACGATGTCGAAGAAGGCGCTCTGGATCTTCTCGGTGACGGGGCCGCGCGAGCCCTGGCCGATCTCGATGCGGTCGAGCTCGCGGATCGGCGTGACCTCGGCGGCGGTGCCGGTGAAGAAGGCTTCCTCGGCGATATAGACCTCGTCGCGCGTGATGCGCTTCTGCACCACCTCGATGCCGAGGTCCTTGCAGATGTGCAGGATGGTGTTGCGCGTGATGCCGTTCAGCGCACCGGCCGACAGGTCGGGCGTGTAGACCACGCCGCCCTTGACCACGAAGATGTTCTCGCCCGCACCTTCGCTCACGAAGCCCGATGCGTCGAGCAGCAGCGCCTCGTCGTAGCCGTCGTCCAGCGCCTCCATGTTGGCGAGGATCGAGTTGCTGTAGTTGCTCACCGCCTTGGCCTGCGTCATGGTGATGTTGACGTGGTGGCGCGTGTAGCTCGAGGTCTTGACACGGATGCCGCGCTTCATGCCCTCGTCGCCGAGATAGGCGCCCCAGGCCCAGGCCGCGACCATCGCGTGAATGCGGTTGCCCTTGGGGCTCACGCCCAGCTTCTCGGAGCCGATCCACACCAGCGGGCGCAGGTAGCAGCTCTCCAGGTTGTTGGTGCGCACCACCTGCTTCTGCGCCTCGTTGAGCTGCTCGGGCGAGAAGGGGATCTTCATGCGCAGGATCTTGGCGCTGTTGAACAGGCGCTCGGTGTGCTCGGCCAGGCGGAAGATCGCGGTGCCGTCGACCGTCTTGTAGGCCCGCACCCCCTCGAAAGCGCCGCAGCCGTAGTGCAGCGTGTGGCTCAGCACGTGGATCTTGGCCTCGCGCCAGTCCACGAGATCACCGTCCATCCAGATCTTTCCGTCACGATCGTCCAGTGCGGGGGGCAGCGCGCTCATGTCTTTGTCCTTTGGGGGAAGGGAAGTCGCAAAAGCTTTCGATTTTACGGCGCGGGCCGGGCTCGTCCCGCCGACAATGCTCGGCTTTGCCAAACAGCCAGGAAAAGGGTTTCCGTGTCCGTCTTCAAGAACGTCATCGTCTATCGCATCGAATCCACTTGGTCGCAAACGCTCACCGACGTCGAGCAGCGCCTGGATGCCTTTCGCTTCGTGCCCTGCAGCCCCTCGCAGGAGAAGGCCGCCGGCTGGGCCGAGCCCCGCGGCGAGGACCATGGGCCGCTGGTCGAATCCGTCGGCGGCCAGTGGCTGCTCGAATACATGATCGAGAGCAAGACCCTGCCCGGCTCGGTGGTGCGCCGCAAGGTCGAGGAGCGCGCCGCGCAGATCGAGGCCACCACCGGCCGCAAGCCGGGCAAGAAGGAAAAGAAGGAGCTCAAGGAAGACATCACGCAGGAGCTACTGCCGCTGGCCTTCACGCGCCATGTGCGCATCGCGGTCTGGATCGATCCGGCCGCGCGGCGGCTGGTGGTGAACGCCAGCAATGCGGCGCGCGCCGACGAGGTCGTGACCAGCCTGGTGAAGGCGCTGGAAGGCTTCGCGGTAGCGCAGATCAATACCCAGGTGGAGCCGGCCGTCGCCATGTCGGACTGGCTGTCGACGCAGGAGCCGCCGGCGGGCTTCACCATCGACCGCGAATGCGAGCTCAAGGCCACCGACGAGTCGAAGGCCGTGGTGCGCTATGCCAAGCACCCGCTGGACATCGAGGAGGTGCGTCAGCACATCGCCGACGGCAAGCGCCCCACCCGCCTGGCGATGACCTGGGACGACCGCGTGTCCTTCGAACTGACCGAAGGCATGCAGTTGCGCAAGATCGTGTTCCTCGAAGGCACGCTCGACGACGCGCCGGGCTCGGCCAAGGAAGACAACTTCGACGCAGATGCCGCGATCGCGACCGGCGAGCTCGGGCAGCTGGTGCCGGAGCTGATCGAGGCCTTGGGCGGCGAGATGCAGCTGGGCGCGGCCCCGGCCGAGCCCTCGGCACCGAGCGACGCGTCTGCGCCGCCTGAGCTGGTGGACGAGACCGCGCCGTTCTGAACTCGCGCGCTACGAGGCCTTGCCACGCTCGAGCAGGACCTCCTTGGCAACTTGCTCGCAATGTTCGAGGAAGGCGGCGAGCAGCGGTGACGGGCTTCGCGTCCTTGAGGTAATGGCGCAGATCGTGCGGTACGTCGCTTTGCTCCCAATCCTGCGATACACCAGGCCCGTCATGTCGATGTTCTGCAGGAACGACTCCGGCAGTTCCCCGATGCCCAGATCGGCCGAGATCAGGCCCAGCATCGTTCCGACATGCGCGACCTCGAAGGCGGGGCGCAGACCGACGCCGTTGCGTGCGAACTGCTGGTCGACGAGCTGCCGTACGCTGCTGCTGCGGTTCATGACAATGTGCGGGTATGGCCGCACATCGCGCCATTGCACTGTCTTCAGGCGCGCCAACGGATGGTCGGCCCGACAGACAACGCCCAGGTAGTCGCGGAACAGTTGCTTCTGCGTCAGGTCCGACGCGTCATCCATGGCCGGCGCCAGCGCGACGTCGGCCGTGCCTTGGCGAACGAGGTCGACGCTGAGGTCCGAGAGTTCGTCGTGGAGCTCAAGATCGAGCTCGGGATGGTCAGCAGCCACCCTGGCCATCACGCGCGGGGCGAAGGTCGCCGCCATGGAGGGCGCAGCGGCCACGACAAGGCGGCCGCGCTTGCCGGACACGAAGTCCTGTACCCGCGCCAGGGCGGCCTCGATGTTCTCCGACACGGAGGATGCTGCCTTCAGAAACTCCACACCCACAGCGGTCAACGACACCTTGCGCGTGTGCCTGTCGAACAGGCGCGCACCCAGCACCTCCTCCAAGCGCTTCACATTCGCGCTAAGGGCAGGCTGGGAGAGGTGGCACAGCCGAGCCGCTTGGCTGAAGCTCAGCGTCGCGGAGACGGCCAGGAAGACCTCGATCTGTCGCAGGGAAACGTTGATCATTCAGATGGATAAATACATTTAAAAATAGAAATTGTCTGATAAATGCCTTGCCGATATGTTTCGGTCATCCATTCAGTCGACAGAGGAAAAAACCATGAGCAGCGCGATCGAGGTCACGCACGCACCAACGGTGAGTCCCAGTGGGGCGGCACTGGGCGCAGATATCGGCTCGATCGACCTGAACGAGGCGCTTGCGCCCGCGCAGGTCGATGCCATCAAGGCCGCATGGGCCGATCACCTGGTGCTGCGCTTTCGCAACCAGAAGCGCCTCACGCTGGAGAACCTTGTGGCGTTCTCGAGGCACTTCGGCACGCTCGACAAGCGCCCGACCGCCAGCGGCAAGATGAGCGTCGAGCACGACGCGCTGCCCCCCGCCATCACGGTCATCTCCAACGTGAAGGTCGGGGGCAAGCCGCTGGGCGCACTCGGTGACGGCGAGGCCGTATGGCATGCGGACATGACCTACAACGAGCGCCCGCCCAAGGGCGCCTGCCTGTATGCGGTCGAAGTGCCGCCGGCCGGCGGCGACACGCATTTTTCGAACATGTACCGAGCCTACGAAACGCTCGATCCCACGCTTCAGTCGCGCATTCGCGACCTGCGTTGCGTTCACGACGCAAGCCGCAACAGCGCCGGCGAACTGCGGCTGGGCTTTTCGGACAACACCGATCCGCGCCAGACCGTGGGTGCGACGCATCCGCTCGTGTCCGTGCATGCCGTGACCGGCCGGGCCTGCCTTCTGCTGGGACGGCGCCGCAATGCCTACATCGCCGGCTTGGACCTCGAGGAAAGCGAGGCGCTGCTGGACCAGCTCTGGGCCCACGCAACTCGCCCCGAGCTGACCTGGACCCAGGTCTGGAAGGTCGGCGACGTCATGATGTGGGACAACAGCTGCACGATGCATCGGCGGGACTCCTTCGATCCGGGCGCGCGCCGGCTGATGTACCGGACCCAGATCGCCGGCGATGCTGTGCGCTGAAAGGATGCAGCGCGTGCAGATCGAACAGGTGAGCGCGCGGCAGGTCGACCTGCCGCTTCGAGTCCCCTACGAAGTCTCGCTGGCGAAGATCGAGCGCTTCGATCCCTTCGTCATCGAAGTTCGCGGCACCGATGGCGAACACGGCTTTGGAGAGGCCCTGATCATTCCCGGCTACACGACGGAGACGGTCGAGGGCTCATGGCGGCTGTGTGAAATCCTGGGCTCGCGCGTGGTGGGCATGGATGCAGAAGCGGCCAAGGCTGTCGCCCGAAGCCATGTGCATGACGGGGTAGGTGCCGCCAGCGCGATGCTGGCCGCACTGGACATGCTGACCGGCCACCCGCTCCTGGCGACACGTGCGGCCGTGGCAGTCCCCCTGCTCGCCCCGGTGCAATCCTCCGAGCCCGCGGCACTTGCCGAGGAAATCGAGCGGACGCTCGCGCAGGGCTTCCGCACGCTCAAGGTGAAGGTCGGCTTCGACTGGCAGCGCGACCTGGACCATGTCGGTCGCATCCAGGGTCTTGTCGGGGACCGCGCCACGCTGCGGCTCGATGCAAACCAGGGCTTCGATTCGGTCGATGGCATCGCCTTCGCCAGCCGCCTCGCACCGCAGGGCATCGAACTGTTTGAACAGCCCTGCCCGCTGGACGACTGGCGCGCCAACGCCGCGGTTGCCGTTCGCTCGGCGGTGCCGGTGATGCTGGATGAATCGATCTACGACCTGGGCGACATCGACCGCGCCGGCGCGATGGATGGCGTCGGTTTCGTCAAGCTGAAGCTCAAGAAGATGGGCAGCGTGGACATGCTGATCGAAGGCCTTGAACGCATCCGCGCCAATGGCCTTACCCCGGTGCTGGGCGATGGCGTGTCGCTCGAGATCGGCTGCTGGGCGGAAGCCTGCGTCGCCGCGCACGCCATCGACAACGCTGGCGAAATGAATGGCTTCCTCAAGACGCGAGAGCGCGTTTTCGAGAATCCGTTGCCGTTCTCGAACGGTGCAATCCGCATTCCAGCCGGGTACAGGCCTCGGCTCGACACCGATCTGGTCGAGCGCTGCACGCTGCGGAAGGCGACGTTCGGCAAGCAGACGCTGCGGGCCTGAACGACATTCGAACGCGCGGCAGAGACCGCCTCAAGGAAAACATATGAGATATCTGTACAGGACGTACCTTCTGCCTGCGCTCTCGGGGCTGCTGGCACTCTCGGCGTCATGCGCGGGCGCGCAGCCGCCCGGCGACTATCCCGTCAAGCCGGTGGTGATGGTCGTGGCAGGCCCGCCGGCCGGCGGCACCGACGCCATCGCCCGCATCGCTGCCTCCGAGCTGTCGCAGAACCTGGGGCAAAGCGTGGTGGTGGACAACCGAGCGGGTGCGGGCGGCATCATCGGCACCAAGGTGGTCGCGGGCGCGGCACCCGACGGTCACACACTGCTCATGGGACAGGTGGCGACCAACGCCATCGTGCCCGCGCTCATCAAGCCTCGTCCCTACGACCCGCTCGGCGACTTCGTCCCGGTGGCCCTGATCGGCACGGCACCGGACCTGCTGGTCGTGTCCGCCAAGAGCGGAATCAAGACGCTCGACGAACTCCTGGCGAAGGGCAGGGCCGGCGCGCAGTTGACCTATGCATCTCCCGGCGTCGGCCTGCCGCAGCACATCGCCGGCTTCGCATTGGCCAAAACGGCCGGCATACCGATGCAGCACGTTCCTTACCGGGGCAGCGCACCGGCCATCACGGACTTGATCGGCGGGCAGGTCTCGATGATGTTCGTGACGCCCGGCGCAGCGGTGCCCTTCCTCAAGTCAGGACAGCTCAAGGCGCTGGCGGTCACCTCGCGCGAGCGTAGTCGCTTCTTTCCACAGGTGCCGACCGTGGTCGAGCTCGGCTATCCCTCTGTGGAGGAAACGGGGTGGTTCGGCGTGTTCGCGCCCGCCGGCACGCCAGCTCCGGTCGTGCAGAAGCTCAGCAGCCATCTCGGCCACGCGCTCGGCAAGCCGCAGATCCGGGAAAAGCTGGAAGCGATGTATCTCGAACCTTCGCCCGATACGAGCGCGTCGTACTTCGCGGGCTTCGTGAAAAGCGAAGTGGCAAAGTGGGCCAATGTCGTGCAAAAACTCGGCGTCAGCGCGGAATAACGCGGCGCAAGACCAGGAGGCAACCCGATGAAACGCTTTCGAGCCGGCTGGTGCCGGCACCTTGCGGCCCTCGGCCTGCTGCTGCTGGGCTCGGCGGCGCAGGCGCAGACCGACTATCCGAGCCGGACTGTGCAGGTGATCGTTGCCTACCCGGCTGGTGGTGGCACCGACACCCTGGCGCGCATCATCTCGGCCGAATTGAGCAAGGCCCTGGGCCAGTCCTTCGTCGTGCTGAACAAGCCGGGCGCTGCCGGCGTGATCGGCACCGTCGCCGCGGCACGGGCCGCGCCCGACGGCTACACGCTGCTGCTCGACACCGGCAATGCGACGCTGCGACCGGCAATCGAACCGTCGACGCCCTTCAAACCCAAGGACTTCGCGCCGGTGGCCCTGCTGACCGAGTCGCCCGTAGCGCTGGCGGTGGCGGATTCGCTCCCGGTCGCGTCGGTCGCCGAGCTGGTGGCTTATAGCAAGGCAAATCCCGGCAAGCTCAACTACGCATCGACCGGCCCTGGCTCGCCGCAGAACCTGGTGACCGAACTGATGAAAACCAAGCTGGGCCTGGACTGGCAGGAGGTCCCGTACCAAGGCGGCGGCCCCGCGCTCACCGACCTCAGCGCCGGCCGGGTCCAGTTGATGTTCAGCAATCCGGTGCCGCTGATGCCATACGCCAACACCAAACGATTGAAGGTGCTGGCCGTCACCTCACGCGAGCGGCTCCCGGCGCTGGAAGCCATTCCAACCATGGCACAGGCCGGCGTCGCCGACTTCCACATCGGCTTCTGGAACGGACTGCTGGCACCCGCAGGCACGCCCGCGCCAGTACTCGCAAAGCTGTCGGAAGCTGCGCTGAAGGTGATGCGCATCCCAGCCGTGCAGGAGGCACTGATCCAGCAGGGTTCGGTGCTGATGCCGCTCGGCGCCGAGCCCTTCGCGCGCTATATGGCGGAAGACTCGGCACGCTGGGAGCGCGTG
Source organism: Variovorax sp. WS11 (assembly GCF_010499245.1). Taxonomy (GTDB): domain Bacteria; phylum Pseudomonadota; class Gammaproteobacteria; order Burkholderiales; family Burkholderiaceae_C; genus Variovorax. Next base: position 2,951,232 of record NZ_JAAGOW010000001.1, on the reverse strand, counting down.
GGCAAGACGATCAAGTACAAGCCCGTCCAATAGGAGGAATTGAATGAAGTTGGGATCTTTTTTCATCGACGGTCAACCCACGTTTGGCGCGGTTGTCGACGACGCCGTGGTCGATCTCGGGGCACGCCTGGGGCAGCGTTTTGCCGACCTCCGGGCCCTCCTGACCGCCGATGGTGGGCTGGAGGAGGCACGGCGTTGCCTCGCCACAACCGACCCCTCGATTGCGCTGGACCAGCTTGTCCATCGACCGGTGATCCCGAACCCCGGCAAGATCTTCTGCATCGGGGTGAACTACGCCGATCACTTGGAGGAAACGAAGATCCGCAAGGCGGCGCATCCGACCGTGTTCCTGCGGTATCCCGAATCCCAGGTCGGACACGAACAGCCCCTGCTGCTGCCGCCCGAGTCGACCCGTTTCGACTTCGAGGGTGAGGTCGCCGTCATCATCGGCCATGGAGGGCGCCGCATCTCGCCGGCCGATGCATGGCGGCATATCGCCGGCTATAGCTGCTACAACGACGGCTCGATGCGAGACTGGCAGTTCCATACGACCCAATGGACTCCCGGCAAGAACTTCGCCGCCTCGGGTGCGTTCGGGCCGTGGATGACATCCGCCGACGAGCTCGACCCAAGCCGCCGCCCCCTGACGCTCACCACCCGGCTGAACGGGACGGTGGTCCAGCAGTCCGACACCAGCTTGTTGATCTTCGACATCCCCGAGCTGATCGCGTATTGCTCCACGATTCTTCCGCTTGCACCCGGCGACGTCATCGTGACCGGGACACCCGGTGGCGTCGGAATGGCCCGCACCCCTCCACTCTTCATGCAGGTTGGCGATGTGGTCGAGGTCGAGGTCGCGGGGATCGGTGTCCTGCGCAACCGAGTCGAAGCCGAGCGGGCGGGCTAGCCGCTACATCGGCGGCCGCAGCGCATCCGCGGCCCCGGGCTTCACCGCATCGGCGCTCGGCGCATCGGCCGCTTGCACTGCGTCCTCGTCGGGCGCCTGGGGCCGCACCAGCGTCCATTCCGTCAGCTTGCCGTTGACGAAGGTGGCATCGACCCACGAACCGCCGTTGTCGGTCCAGCGATAGATCTCGGGCTGCGCGTCCTTCGGCGTGCGCTGCTCGCCGAGCGCGCGCGTCATCGCGATCACGTGCAGCAGGGTCACCTTGGGCTTCAACTTGGCATTGAGCATCACCGCGCTCGCCACCGTGCCGATGGGCCGGTCGGCCGCGCGCTTCAGGACCTGCATGGTGCGGTTGAAGTGCATCAGCAGGAACATGACGATGGCACCGCCCGCGAAGGCGACGCCGGGCCAACTGTAGGCGCGGTAGGCCAGGCCGAGCAGCAGCAGGCCTGCGAGAGGCACGAAGACTTTGCCGAAATTCATGGGCCGCATTGTCGCCTCCGTCGAAGCGGGGCTACTTCATCCGTTCGCGAATCGGCCGGGAGGCCGACGGCTCACTCGAGGCCGCGCACCACGTTCATCGCCTCCTCGATGCGCTCCACCGGATGGATGGTCAGCCCCTCGATCTCCTTCGCGCCCTTGCGCGGCGCGTTGGCCTTGGGCACCACCGCCACGCTGAAGCCCAGCTTGGCGGCTTCGCGCAGCCGCTCCTGGCCGCGCGGCGCCGGCCGCACCTCGCCGGCCAAGCCCACCTCGCCGAAGGCGATGAAGCCCTTGGGCAGCGGCTTGCCGCGCAGGCTGGAGGTGATGGCCAGCATCACCGCCAGGTCGGCCGCCGGTTCGCTGATGCGCACGCCGCCCACCGCGTTGACGAACACGTCCTGGTCCATGCAGGCCACGCCCGCATGGCGGTGCAGCACCGCCAGCAGCATCGCGAGCCGGTCGCGGTCCAGGCCCACCGACAGGCGCCGCGGGCTGGGCCCGCCGTTGTCGACCAGGGCCTGGATCTCGACCAGCATCGGCCGCGTGCCCTCCAGCGTGACCAGCACCACGCTGCCGGGCACCGGCTCGGCATGCTGGCTGAGGAAGATCGCGCTGGGATTGGCCACGCCCTTGAGGCCGCGCTCGGTCATCGCAAACACGCCGATCTCGTTGACCGCGCCGAAGCGGTTCTTGATGGCGCGCACCAGGCGGAAGCTGGAATGGGTGTCGCCCTCGAAGTACAGCACCGTGTCGACCATGTGCTCGAGCACGCGCGGGCCGGCCAGCGCGCCCTCCTTGGTCACATGGCCCACCAGCACCACCGCCGTGCCGCTGGCCTTGGCGAAGCGCGTGAGGTGCGCCGCGCATTCGCGCACCTGCGCCACCGAGCCGGGGGCCGAGGTCAGTTGGTCCGAATACACGGTCTGGATCGAATCGATCACCGCGATCGCCGGGCGCGTGGCGTCCAGCGTGGCCAGGATCTTCTCCAGCTGGATCTCGGCCAGCACCTGCACCTGCGACAACTCGAGGCCGAGGCGCCGCGAGCGCAGCGCCACCTGGGCACCGCTTTCCTCGCCGGTGATGTAGAGCGCGTTCCGCCCTGCGCGCTGCAGCGCATCGGTTGCCTGCAGCAGGAGCGTGGACTTGCCGATGCCGGGGTCTCCGCCGATCAGCGTGACCCCGCCATCGACGATGCCGCCGCCCAGCACGCGGTCGAGCTCGTCGAGCCCGGTGGGCGTGCGCTCGATGTCGGTGGCCTCGATCTCCGACAGCACCGCCAGCTCGGCCGAGCCGGCGAGCGAGGCGTAGGGTGCGCCGAAGCGGTTGTTGCCGCCGCCGGGCGCCGCCGCCACCTGCTCGATCAGGGTGTTCCAGGCGCCGCAGCTGGGGCAGCGGCCCAGCCACTTGGGGCTGGTGCCGCCGCATTCGGAGCAGACGAAGAGTGTTTTTTCCTTGGCCATCGCCCGAGTGTAGGGAGGGGCCATCGCCGGCCCTCATCCGGGCTACGGGAAAACCCGGGAAAAGCAGCTTCGGAGAGGACTTGCAAAAAACTTAACATGTTAAATAATCGAGGCCTTCATGAGCACCCCCTTCGTCCACCGCAACCTGCCCCGCCTGCTGCTGCAGGCGCGCGAAGCCGTCATGGCGCACACCCGGCCCAGCCTGCGCGAGCATGGGTTGAGCGACCAGCAATGGCGCGTGCTGCGGGTGCTGGGCGAGCACGGCATGGTCGAGACCGGCCGCGTCGCGCGCGAGGCCTTCATCCTCGGACCCAGCCTGACCGGCGTGCTCGCGCGCATGGAGCGCGACGGCCTGATCCGCCGCGCGCGCGATCCCGCCGACCAGCGCCGCACGGTGGTCGAGGCCACGCCCAAGGGCACGCGCATGGTCCAGCAGCTCTCGCAAAGCATCGAGGCGCACTACGCCTGGATGGAGAAGTCGCTGGGCAAGCAGAAGCTGTCGCAGCTCTATGTGCTGCTCGACCAAGTGATCGAACTGGAACAACCATGAGCTTCCTCCCCACCGGCACCGTCTACGGCGTGCTGCTCAACTTCCGCGCGGAAGTCGAGGCGCTGGCGCCGCAGATGACGCAGCCCCCCTACAAGGCACCGCCAAAGGCGCCGGTGCTGTACGTGAAGACGGCCAACACCTGGAGCCCGCACGGCAGCGCGATCGTGGTGCCCGCACGCGTGCCCGAAGTCGAGGTCGGCGCCACCATCGCGATGGTGATCGGTGCCGACGGCGACGTCGAAGGCTTCGTGCCGATGAACGACCTCTCGATCCCGCACGCGAGCTTCTTCCGCCCGCCGGTCAAGTTCAAGTGCGTGGACGGCTTCCTCGGCATCGGCCCCGCGATGCGTGATGCGCAGGAGGTGGCCGACCCGGCGGAGTTCAAACTCGAGCTGCGCATCAACGGCGCGCAGCGCCAGTCGATCGACTTCTCGCAACTGGTGCGCAACGCCTCGCAGCTGCTGGCCGACGTGAGCGAGTTCATGACGCTGGCGCACGGCGACGTGCTGATGCTGGGTTGCGATGCCGGCCGCCCGCTGGCGCGGCCCGGCGACCGCATCGAGATCAGTGCGCCGGGCTTCGAGACGCTGGCCAACACGCTGGTGGGAGAAGCCGCATGAAGCACGCACGCATCGCCTTCGAAGGCGTGGAGCAGGCGGCCACCGAGCGCGACGGCCGGCTGCTGCTGGCCGACGGCCGCAGCATCGCCTTCGACGACGCCCTCTGGCTGCCGCCGCTGGCGCCCACGCCGCGCCCGCGCACCATCCTCGCGCTCGGCCTCAACTACGCCGACCACGCGAAGGAGCTGGAATTCAAGGCGCCCGAGGAGCCGCTGGTTTTCGTCAAAGGCCAGAGCACGCTCATCGGCCATCGCCAGAAGACGCGGCGCCCGGACGGCGTGTCCTTCATGCACTACGAATGCGAGCTGGTGGTCGTGGTCGGCAAAACGGCGCGGAACGTGCGGCGGGGCGATGCCTACGACTTCATCGCCGGCTACACGGTGGCCAACGACTACGCGATCCGCGACTACCTCGAGAACTGGTACCGCCCCAACCTGCGGGTGAAGAACCGCGACACCTGCACGCCCATCGGGCCCTGGCTGGTGGACGCGGAGGACGTGCCCGACCCGATGGCGCTCGCGCTGCAGACCACCGTCAACGGGAAGCTCACGCAGTCGGGCAACACGAAGGACATGATCTTCGACGTGCCTTTCCTCGTCGAGTACTTCTCAGGCTTCATGACGCTCGCGCCCGGCGACCTGATCCTCACCGGCACGCCCGACGGCGTGGTCGACTGCCGCCCCGGCGACGTGGTGGTGACGGAGATCGAAGGCATCGGCGCGCTGACCAACACCATCGCTGCGGCCTGAGAAGGCGTGACCGCGCAGCGCCTGCCCGCCACAACACAACTAGGAGACAAGCTATGACCCGGATTTCCCGTTTCGCCGCGGCGCTGCTCGCGCTGGCCGCTTCGCTCTTCGCTTTCGATGCGCCCGCGCAGCCCTACCCGAACAAGCAGGTGCGCTGGGTGGTCGGGTATCCGGCCGGCGGCGGCACCGACTTTCTTGCGCGCACGGCCGGCGCGCAGCTCTCGCAGCAGCTGGGCCAGCCCGTGGTCATCGACAACCGTCCCGGCGCGGCGGCCATCATCGCCTCAGAGCACGTGGCCCGCTCGCCGGGCGACGGCTACACCGTCTTCTCGGCCGACAACGGCGTGCTGGTCTACAACCCGGCGCTCTACAAGAAGCTGCCCTACGACGCCGAGAAGGACTTCGCCTTGCTCGGCATGATGGGCCGCTCCTCGCTCATCATCACGGCCGCTCCCAATGCCGGCATCACCGACGCGAAGGCGCTGCTGGCCGAGCTCAAGCGCTCGCCCGGCAAGTACAGCGTCGCCACGCCCGGCCTCGGCAGCCCGCATCACCTGGCGCTCGAGCTGTTCCAGCGCGAGGCGGGCGTGTCGGTGCTGCACGTGCCCTACAAGGGCGGCGCGCCGGCCCTGCAGGACCTGATGGGCGGCCAGGTGCCGCTGATGGTGCTCGACCTTCCCAGCGGCGTCAGCGCCGTCAAGGCCGGCAAGGCCATCCCGCTGATCGCGATGTCCGGCGAACGCATGCCGCAGCTGCCGAACGTCGTGACCGCGAAGGAGCTCGGCTTCCCTGCCGTCGAGGCCTACGCCTGGCAAGGCCTGGTGGCGCCGGCCGCCACGCCCAAGGACGTGCAGGCCCGCCTCGGCGCGGACCTGATGAAGACCATGAACGACCCCGGCGTGCGGCAGAAGCTGCAGGATGCCGGCTGGGACCCCACGCCCGCCGACGCCGCCGAGATGAACCGCTACACCGAAGCGGAACGCAAGAAGTGGCACGCCCTCATCAAGGCGCGCGACATCAAACTGGATTGAAAGCCCCATGAAGATCGATCACCTCATCGACGGCAAACCGGTCGCCGGCGCCGACTACTTCGAGACCGTCAACCCCGCCACGCAGGAAGTGCTGGCCGAGGTCGCCTCCGGCGGCGAGGCGGAAGTCAACGCCGCGGTCGCCGCCGCCAAGGCGGCCTTCCCGAAATGGGCGGGCCTGCCCGCCCCCCAGCGCGCGAAGCTGATCCGCAAGCTCGGCGACCTGATCGCGGCCCACGTGCCCGAGCTGGCTCAGACCGAGACCAACGACTGCGGCCAGGTCATCGCCCAGACCGGCAAGCAGCTGGTGCCGCGCGCGGCCGACAACTTCTATTACTTCGCCGAGATGTGCACGCGGGTGGACGGCCACACCTACCCGACGGAGACGCACCTCAACTACACGCTGTTCCACCCGGTCGGCGTGTGCGCGCTGATCTCGCCGTGGAACGTGCCCTTCATGACCGCCACCTGGAAGGTCGCGCCCTGCCTGGCCTTCGGCAACACGGCGGTGCTCAAGATGAGCGAGCTGTCGCCGCTGACCGCCGCGCGCCTGGGCGAGCTGGCGCTGGAGGCCGGCATTCCGCCGGGCGTGCTGAACCTGGTGCATGGCTACGGCAAGGAGGCCGGCGAGCCGCTGGTCGCGCACCCGGACGTGCGCGCGATCTCCTTCACCGGCTCCACCGCCACCGGCAACCGCATCGTCAAGAGCGCGGGCCTGAAGAAGTTCAGCATGGAGCTGGGCGGCAAGAGCCCCTTCGTGATCTTCGAGGACGCGGACCTGGACCGTGCGCTCGACGCGGCCGTGTTCATGATCTTCAGCAACAACGGCGAGCGCTGCACCGCGGGCTCGCGCATCCTGGTGCAGCAGTCGATCTACGCCGACTTCGCGGCGAAGTTCGCCGAGCGCGCCAAGCGCATCGTGGTCGGCGACCCGCTTCATGAAGCGACCATCGTGGGGCCGATGATCTCGCAGGCCCACCTGGCCAAGGTGCGCAGCTACATCGAGCTGGGGCCGAAGGAAGGCGCGACCCTGCTGTGCGGCGGGCTCGAAGTGCCGCCGCTGCCGGAGCGCGTGCGGCGCGGCAACTACGTCGCGCCCACGGTCTTCGCCGATGTCGACAACCGCATGAAGATCGCGCAGGACGAGATCTTCGGGCCCGTCGCCTGCCTGATCCCCTTCAAGGACGAGGCCGATGCCATCCGCCTGGCCAACGACATCCAGTACGGCCTCTCCAGCTACGTCTGGACCGAGAACATCGGCCGTGCGCACCGCGTGGCGGCCGCCGTCGAGGCCGGCATGTGCTTCGTCAACAGCCAGAACGTGCGCGACCTGCGCCAGCCCTTCGGCGGCACCAAGGCCTCGGGCACGGGCCGCGAGGGCGGCACCTGGAGCTACGAGGTCTTCTGCGAGCCGAAGAACGTGGCGGTGTCGCTGGGTTCGCATCACATCCCGCATTGGGGAGTCTGATCATGGGCACGCTCGCACTCGCCGCCAAGATCACGCACGTTCCCTCGATGTACCTGTCGGAGTTCCCCGGCCCGAACTTCGGCTGCCGCGAGGCGGCGATCAACGGCCACAAGGAAATCGACCGGCGCTGCCGGGAGCTGGGCGTCGACACCATCGTGGTCTTCGACGTGCACTGGCAGGTCAACAGCGAATACCACATCAACTGCGGCCCGAAGTTCGAGGGTACCTACACCAGCAACGAACTGCCGCACTTCATCAAGAACATGCCCTTTGCCTATCCAGGCAACCCGGCGCTGGGTCATCTGATCGCCGACGTGGCCAACGAGATGGGCGTGAAGAGCCGCGCCCACAGCGACACCACGCTGGAGCTGGAGTACGGCACGCTGGTGCCGATGCGCTACATGAACGCCGATCAGCACTACAAGGTGATCAGCATCAGCGGCTGGTGCGACTGGCATGACCTCACCGAATCGGGCCGCTTCGGCCTGGCGGTGCGCCGCGCCATCGAGGAGCGCTACGAGGGCACGGTCGCGGTGTTCGCGAGCGGCTCGCTGTCGCATCATTTCGCCGACAACGGCCGCGCCCCCGAGTTCATGCACAAGGTCTACGATCCCTTCCTCGAGCAGGTCGACCGCCGCGTGGTCCAGCTCTGGGAGGCCGGCGAATGGAAGACCTTCGTCGGCATGCTGCCGATGTATGCCGACAAGTGCTGGGGCGAAGGCGACATGCACGACACCGCGATGCTGCTGGGCCTGCTGGGGTGGGACCGCTACACGGCGCCGGTGGAGATCGTCACGCCGTACTTCGGCAGTTCGGGCACGGGGCAGATCAATGCCATCTTTCCGGTCACGCCGCTGCCGGCGCCGGCCATAGCCTGAGGAGCAGACAACGATGCCGCATCTCGTGATTCTCTACACCCCCAACATCGAGCTGCAGACCGACATGACGGCGCTCTGCCGCACGATGGCCGACGCCATGCTCGAACAGCGCGACGACGAGGGCCGGCAGGTCTTTCCGACCGGCGGCACGCGCGTGCTGGCCTTCCCGGCCGCGCACTATGCCGTGGCCGACGGCAAGGGCGACTACGCCTTCGTCTATCTCAACGTGCGCATGGCGTCGGGACGTACGGAGGCGGTCAAGAAGCGCATCGGCGATGCATTGCTCGCCAAGGTGAAGCAGCATTTCGAGCCGCTGGTCGCGCAGCGGCACATCGGGACCACGCTGCAGATCGACGAAGCGCCCGACCAGGTCTACGACGGCAAGTACGGCAACCTGCATCCTCTCTTCAACAAGTAGAAAAGCATGCTCGCCAGGAACGTCATCCAGCAGCTCGCCGCGGAACTGCACGAAAGCGAGAGGTCGCGCGTGCAGGTCGAGCATTTCTCCAAGCGCTTTCCCGAGATGAGCATCGAGGACGGCTACGCCATCTCGCGCGAGTGGGTGAAGGCCAAGCTGACCGAGGGCCGCGTGGTCCGTGGCCACAAGATCGGTCTCACCTCGCGCGCCATGCAGCAGGCCAGCCAGATCACCGAGCCGGACTACGGCACGCTGCTGGACGACATGTTCTTCGAGCAGGGCGGCGACATTCCCTTCACCCGCTTCATCGCGCCGCGCATCGAGGTCGAGCTCGCCTTCGTCCTGGGCAAGCGGCTGCAGGGCCCGAACGTGAGCATCTTCGATGTGCTCGCGGCCACCGACTACGTGGTGCCGGCCATCGAGATCATCGACGCGCGCATCGAGCAGTTCGACCGCGAGACCGGCGCGATGCGCAAGGTCTTCGACACGATCGCCGACAACGCGGCCAATGCCGGCATCGTGACCGGCGGGCGGCCGGTCAAGCCCGACGCGGTGGACCTGCGCTGGGTCGGCGCCCTGCTCTACAAGAACGGCGTGATCGAGGAGTCGGGCCTGGCCGCGGCCGTGCTCAACCATCCGGCCACCGGCGTGGCCTGGCTGGCCAACAAGCTCGCGCCCTGGGGCGAATGCCTGGAGGCCGGCGAGGTGGTGCTCGGCGGGTCCTTCACCCGGCCCACCAATGCCAAGCCCGGCGACACCTTCCATGCGGACTACGGCCCGCTCGGCGCCGTCGCTTTCCGTTTCGTCTGAAGAAGAACCCCATGCAAACCCCCACGAATCCCTTCAAGCAAGCCCTGGCCGAGAAGCGCGCGCAGATCGGCCTGTGGCTCGGCCTGGCCGACGCCTACAGCGCGGAGATCTGCGCCGGCGCCGGCTTCGACTGGCTGCTCATCGACGGCGAGCATTCGCCCAACGGCCTGCGCAGCGTGCTGCAGCAGGCGCAGGCGATCGCGGCCTATCCGGGCGTGAACGCCATCGCGCGCGTGCCGGTGGGACACGGCGACGTGGGCACGGCGCTGATCAAGCAGTACCTCGACCTGGGCGTGCAGACCCTGCTGGTGCCGATGGTCGACACGCCCGAGCAGGCGCAGGCCATCGTGCGTGCCATGCGCTATCCGCCGCAGGGCATCCGCGGCATGGGCGGCGCGCGCGCCTCGCGCTGGGGCCGCTACCCGGGCTATGCCAGGGAGGCCAACTCACAGGTCTGCCTGCTGGTGCAGGCCGAGTCGCGCGAAGCGCTGGCGAACCTGGACGCGATCGCAGGCGTCGACGGGGTCGACGGCGTCTTCATCGGCCCGGCCGACCTGTCGGCTTCGCTCGGCCATGTCGGCGACTCGAACCACGCCGAGGTGCAGGCCGCCATCGAGGACGCGATTGCGCGCATCCAGCGTGCCGGCAAGGCCACCGGCATCCTGACGCCGGACGAGACGCTGGCGCAGAAGTACCTGGAACTGGGCGCCCTCTTCGTCGCCGTCGGGCTCGACACCAACCTGCTGGTGCGCAGCACCAATGCGCTGGCCGCGCGCTTCAAGGGCGGAGCGAAGCCGGCGTCCGCCGGCGGCACTTACTAGGCCCCTCGCCATGAGCGACCCCAAGCGCTTCCGCTCCGCGATCATCCGCGAGGGCACCATCCGCGCCACCACGCGCAGCTTCCTGCATGCGCTGGGCCAGGACGACGAGGACATCGCCCGCCCGCACATCGGCGTGTTCCACACCGGCGGCGAGATGAGCCCGTGCAACCTCAACCTGCGCGAGCAGGCGCAGCATGCCAAGACCGGCATCTACGCAGGCGGCGGCACCCCGCACGAATGCCCGGTGGTGTCGGTGAGCGACGGCCTGACGATGGCGCATTCGGGCATGCGCTTCTCGCTGATCTCGCGCGAGCTGATTGCCGACAGCGTGGAAGCCTCGACGCGCGGCCACCAGTGGGACGGCATCTTCGCCATCGGCGCCTGCGACAAGAACCTGCCGGGCCTGATGATGGGCATGGTCCGCTGCAACGTGCCCAGCGTGTTCGTGCATGGCGGTTCGGCGCTGCCCGGCCAGATGCCGGGGCCGGATGGCCACGACCTCAACGTGGTCGATACCTACGAGACCATCGGCAAGGTGCTGGCCGGCGACGCCACGCACGAGGAACTCGACGCCATGAGCCGCGCCTGCCTGCCCACCGCCGGCGCCTGCGCAGGCCAGTTCACCGCCAACACCATGGGCATGGTGTCGGAGGCGCTGGGCCTGGCGCCGATCGGCTCCAGCATGGTGCCGGCCGTGTTCAGCGAACGCGCGCCGCTGATGCGCCGCGCCGCGAAGCAGCTGATGAAGGCCGTCATGGGCGAAGGCCCGCTGCCGCGCGACATCGTGACGCGCCAGGCGCTGGAGAACGCCTGCGCGCTGGTCTCGGCCACCGGCGGCTCGACCAATGCGGCGCTGCACCTGCCGGCGATCGCGCATGAGGCGGGCATCAAGTTCCACCTCGACGACGTGGCCGAGGTGTTCGCGCGCACGCCGCTCATCGCCGATCTGCGCCCGGGCGGGCAGTACCTGGCGCGCGACGTGTACTACATCGGCGGCGCCGGCGTGATCCTGCGCACGCTGCTGGAGCAGGGCTACCTGCATGGCAACGTGCTCACCTTCACCGGCCGCACGCTGGCCGAGGAAGTGGCCGATGCGCCCGCGCCGGACGGCCGCGTGGTGCGCAAGGCGGGCGATCCCATCACGCGCGACGGCGGCCTCGCGGTGCTCAAGGGCAACCTGTGCCCCGACGGAGCCCTGCTCAAGACCGCGGGCCTGAAGACGCTGGTGCATCGCGGACCGGCGCGCGTCTTCGAGTCCGAGGAAGAAGCGCAGACCGCCGTGCAGAACCGCCGCTACCAGGCCGGCGACGTGATCGTCATCCGCAACGAAGGGCCCAAGGGCAGCCCCGGCATGCGCGAGATGCTGGGCATCACCGCCCTGCTCTACGGCCAAGGCATGGGCGACAAGGTGGCTTTGCTGACGGACGGCCGTTTCTCGGGCGCGACGCGCGGCCTGTGCATCGGCTACGCGGGGCCCGAGGCGGCCGACAGCGGACCGATCGCGGCGCTGCGCGACGGCGACATCGTCGCCATCGACGCGCGGGCAGAAATCCGCAGCATCTCCGTCGAGCTGAGCGATCAGGAAATCGCTGCGCGGCTCGCGCAACGTCAGGTAAACGCGGGGGTGCGGCATACAGGCTTGCTGGAAAAATACGCGCTCACCGTGCGCCCCAGCCACCAGGGCGCCGTGACCCATTCGGGCGCAGTCACCTGGCTGCGCGACGAATCCTGAAACGCTCACACGGAGACATCCCCATCATGACCCTCACCCGCCGCCATTTGCTGCAGACCACCGGCGCCTCGGCGCTGCTCGCCAGCCTGGGCCAGCAGGCCTTCGCGCAGGCCCAGCAGCCCATGGAGACCGCGCGCCTGATCACCGGCTTCGCCGCCGGCGGCACCTCCGACACGCTCTGCCGCCGCGTCGCGAGCCGCCTCCAGCCCGACTACGGCAAGGCCGTGGTGGTCGAGAACCGCACCGGCGCGGGCGGCCAGATCGCCGTCACCTACGTGAAGGGCCAGCCGGCCGACGGCGCGACGATCCTGCAGACGCCGACCTCGATCCTCACGATCTATCCGCACATCTACAAGAAGCTGCCCTACGACCCGCTGGTGGACCTCACGCCGGTGACGATCGCCTGCCAGTTCGACTTCGGCTTCGCGGTCGGCCCGGCCGTGCCGGCGAGCGTGAAGTCGGTGCCCGAGTTCCTGGCCTGGGCCAAGACGAACCCCGCCGGCGCCAACTACGGCTCGCCCGCGGCCGGCTCCACGCCGCACTTCATCGGCGCGCTGCTCGGCAAGAACGCCGACGTCGATCTCAAGCACGCCGCCTACCGCGGCACGCAGCCGGCCATGCTCGATCTGCTGGGCGGCAACGTGGCGGCGGTGTCGGGGCCGATCGGCGACATCACGCAGCACCTGGCCTCGGGCAAGGTGCGCATCCTCGGCGTCTCCGGCGCCAAGCGCAGCCGCTTCGCGCCCGACGTGCCGACCTTCGAGGAGCAGGGCATCAAGAACGTCACGCACAGCGAATGGTTCGCCTTCCTGCTGCCGGCCAAGGCCTCGCCCGAGGTTGTGGCACGCGCCAATGCGGCGATGAAGACCGCGCTGGCGCAGAAGGATGTGATCGACGGCTTGGCCACCTTCGGGCTGGAGGCCATGTCTTCGTCGCCCGGCGAGCTGACAGAACTGCTCAAGAAGGACACCGCGAAGTGGGCGCCGATCGTGAAGCAGATCGGGTTTACCGCGGAGCAATAGCCCACCCCCAAAGGAACTGTTTGATGAACACACCGCTCGCCACCCCGGCCGCCGCCGCGGCCCGACCCGCCATCCATCCCGACGAACAGGAGGCGCGCCTGCAGCTGGCCGCCTGCTACCGCGTGTTCGCGATGCTGGGCTGGACCGAGATGATCTACAACCACATCACGGTGCGGCTGCCCGACAGCGTGACGGGCGGGCAGAAGCAGTTCCTCATCAACCCCTTCGGTCTGCATTACAGCGAGGTCACGGCCGGCAACCTGGTCAAGATCGACCTGCAGGGCAAGGTGCTGGACGGCTCGCGCCATCCGGTCAACCCGGCCGGCTTCACCGTGCACGCCGCGATCCACGACGGCCTGCCCGACGCGCATTGCGTGATGCACACGCACACCACCGCCGGCGTGGCGGTGGCCTGCCTGCAGGGCGGCCTGCAGCAGACCAACTTCTATTCAGCGCAGCTGCACGGCATGGTGGCGTACCACGACTTCGAGGGCATCACCATCCATGCCGACGAAGGGCCGCGGCTGCTGAAGAGCATCGGCGACAGGCCGGCCGTGATCCTGCGCAACCACGGCCTGCTGGCCTGGGGCCAGACGCTGCCGCAGACCTTCGCCATCCTCTGGACGCTGCAGCGCGCCTGCGAGATCCAGATGGCGACGCTGTCGATGGGCGCGCCCATCCCTGTCTCGGAAGAGATCGCGCGCAAGTGCACGCGGGATGCGCTGCAGTTCAACCCGAAGCACGGCGGCGGACAGGACGTGTTCGACGCGCTGGTCCGGCAGGTCGATCGCATCGACGATTCCTACAAGCACTGAGCGAGGCGCGATGAAAGTCTGCATCTACGGCGCCGGCGCGATCGGCGGCTGGATCGGGGCCGGCCTCGCGCAGGCGGGCAGCCGGCTCAACGTGGTGGCGCGCGGCGCGACGCTGGAGGCGCTGCAGCGCGATGGGCTGAGCGTGATGCGCGGCGACCAGCGCACGCGCGTCGCGGTCAACGCGGTGGCCGACCCGGCCGACCTGGGCGTGCAGGACCTGGTGGTGGTCGCAGTGAAGGCACCGGCGCTGCCGGCCGTCGCCGCGCAGATCGCGCCGCTGCTCGGCCCCGACACCATCGTGCTGACCGCCATGAACGGCGTGCCCTGGTGGTTCCTGCAGGGCGGCTTCGGCGGCCCGCTGGCCGGCACGCAGCTGGAGGCGGTGGACCCGGGCGGCAAGATCGACGCCGCGATCCCCGCGCAGCATGTGATCGGCTGCGTGGTGCACGCGAGCTGCTCGCTGGATGCGCCGGGCGTGGTGCGGCACCACTTCGGCAACGGCCTGATCATCGGCGAGCCCTCGGGCGAGGCGACGCCGCGCGCGCAGCGGCTCGAGGCGCTGCTGAAGCAGGCCGGCTTCGAGGCCCGCCTCTCGCCTCAAATCCAGAAGGACGTCTGGTACAAGCTGTGGGGCAACATGACAGTCAATCCGATCAGCGCGTTGACCGGTGCGACCACCGACCTGATCCTCAACGACGAGCTGGTGCGCGGCTTCATCTCCACCATCATGCTGGAGGCACGCGAGATCGGCGAGCGCATCGGCGTGCCGATCGCCGAGAGCCCCGAGGACCGGCACGCGGTCACGCGCAAGCTGGGGGCCTTCAAGACCTCGATGCTGCAGGATGTCGAGGCCCAGCGGCCGGTCGAGCTCGACGCGCTGGTGTCGGTGGTGCGCGAGTTGGGGCAGCACGCGGGCGTGGCCACGCCCTTCACCGATGCGCTGCTGGGGCTGGCGAGGCTGCAGGCGCGGCAGCTCGGGTTGTACTGAAGCGAAAGCTGCTCAGCGCTTGAGCAACACCCGCACCGCCTCCGGCAGCGAGTTCACCTGCGGCATGAAGCGGTCCAGCGCCGCACCGAGCAGCACCGCGCACAGCAGCGCGCCGAGCAGTGGTTTCCACGTCAGCCGCACCGCGGCCGTGAGCCAGCCCTCGCGCGCCACGCGCACCGCGGCGGTGGCCGTGACGTAGCCAAAGGCGAGCTCGATCGCCACCGCGAGCAGCGCCTCCGAGCCGAAGTACAGCAGCACCAGCGCGCCGGCACCGAAGAGGATGGCCAGGCCGATCAGGAAGATGGCGACCACCGGCACCACGACGATGGCGCCTTCGTCGGCCCCAGCCGCGGCTTCCAGCGCGCCGCCGGCCAGGTCGCCGGCGCCGTGGCCTCCACCGGCCGGGCTCGTGCCGCCGCGGAACGACGGCCAGTCGGCGATCTGCGGGTCGGGCAGGTCGGGATCGAACTGGGTGTTCTTGCGGATCAGCATCGTGGCCCACCAGCGCAGGATCCAGAGGTACCCCAGGTAGCCCACGCCCAGCGTCAACAGGTAGCGCAGCGCCAGCGACTCGACGCCGGCCTTCATCTGCAGCCAGGACGCGAGCCACATGAGCAGCAGCGTCGCCGTCCCGATCAGCAGGCCGTGCGTGCGCAGGTCGTGGTCGCGGTGCAGGTCGCGCTCGACCTGCGTTTCCCAGAGGCGCACCGAGCGCCAGTTGGACAGGATCTTCAAGCGGCCCGCGCCTTGCTCAATCCACCGCCACGGGCACGCGCGGCGCCACCGCGCACATGAGCTCGTAGCCGATGGTGCCGGCTGACCGCGCGACCTCGTCGATGGGCAATACGGCGCCGTTCGAGGCACGCCCCCACAGCGTGACCTCGCTGCCGAACACGGCATCGGGCACTGGCGTGAGGTCGACCGTGATCATGTCCATGCTGACCCGGCCGACCATGCGGGTGCGCACGCCGTTCACCAGCACCGGCGTGCCGGTGTCGCAATGGCGCGGATAGCCGTCGGCATAGCCGACCGCCGCAACGCCGATGGTGAGCGGCCCTTCGGCGGTGAAGCGGGAGCCGTAGCCGATGGTGGCGCCCGCAGCCAGCGTCTGCACCGAGAGCAGCCTCGTGGACAGCGTCATGGACGGCTGCAGCTGCCAGTGCGCCGCATCGTGCTCGGGGAAGTCGGGCGCGCTGCCGTACAGCAGGATGCCGGGGCGCACCCAGTCGGCGCGCGTCGTGGCGGCATGGCGCAGGGTGGCGGCGCTGTTGGCGATCGTGCGCTCGCCCGGCAGGTCGCGCGTGACGCGCTCGAAGACCGCGAGCTGGTGGGCCACGCCGCGCGCGCCGTCGGCGTCGCTGAAGTGGGTCATCAGCGAGATCTCGTCGACCTGCGGAAGCGCGTCGAGCCGCGTCCAGGCGGCGCGGAAGCGCTCGGGCGAGAAGCCCAGCCGGTTCATGCCGGAATTCATCTTGAGGAACACGCGCTGCGGCACCTGCGTCTTGTGGGCGGCCAGCATGTCGATCTGCGCGTCGCAGTGCACGGTGTGCCAGAGCTCCAGGCGCGAGCACAGCTCCAGGTCGCGCGGCTCGAACACGCCTTCGAGCAGCAGCACCGGCCCGCGCCAGCCCAGGGCGCGCACGCGCACGGCCTCGGCCAGGTCGAGCAGCGCGAAGCCGTCGGCGGCGCGGAAGGGCTCGAAGACGCGCTCGATGCCGTGCCCGTAAGCGTTGGCCTTGACCACCGCCCAGACGCGGGCGTCGACGGCGGCGCGGCGCGCGCGCTCGAGGTTGTGGGCCAGGGCGGCGGTGTGGATGGTGGCGAGGATGGGACGAGGCACGGTGAAACCCGTTCAGGACATGAGGACAAACACCCGGAGGACGCGGGACGCGACCTCATTTTGACATTGCACCCCCATGCTATAACCGCGCATTTCCGCCAGTACCGCGGCCAATTTCCACTATTGCCAGCAGCCCACCTCCTGGCCAGCCAGCCCATCGATGAAGCGCGGTTTCTACACCATCATGTCGGCCCAGTTCTTCTCGTCGCTGGCCGACAACGCGCTTTTCGTTGCGGCGGTGGAATTGATGCGAAGCGGTGGCGCGCCCGAGTGGCAGCGCGCGGCACTGGTCCCGATCTTCACCATCTTCTACGTGGCACTGGCGCCGCTGGTCGGCGCCTTCGCCGATGCGCTGCCCAAGGGTCGCGTGATGTTCATCAGCAATGCGATCAAGGTGGTGGGCTGCGTGATGATGCTGTTCGGCGGCCATCCGCTTTGGGCCTATGCGGTGGTCGGCCTGGGCGCGGCCGCCTACTCGCCGGCCAAGTACGGCATCCTGACCGAGCTGCTGCCGGCCTCGCAGCTGGTCAAGGCCAACGGCTGGATCGAGGGCCTGACCATCGCCTCGATCATCCTGGGCATCGTGCTCGGCGGGCAGCTGGTGGGGCATGCGCTGTCGACCCGGCTGCTCGGGCTGGACTTGCCGGTGTTCGACACCGGCATCGACACCCCGCCCGAGGCGGCGATTTCCGCGCTGATCCTCGTCTACATCATCGCGGCCTGGTTCAACACGCGCATCCCCGACACCGGCGTCGAGATGCGGCCGCTGCGCGCCAATGCGCAGCAGGGCATGCTGCGCAACCTGCTGGCGCTGCTGCCGGACTTCTGGCACTGCAACTCGCGCCTGTGGCGCGACAAGCTGGGCCAGATCTCGCTGGCGACCACCACGCTCTTCTGGGGCGCGGGCGGCAACCTCAAGTACATCGTGCTGGCCTGGGCCTCGCTGGCGCTGGGCTACAGCACGGCGCAGGCGTCCTCGCTGACCGGCGTGGTGGCCATCGGCACCGCGGTGGGCGCGGTGGTGGCGTCGATGCGCATGCGCCTGGACATGGCCACGCGCGTGATCCCGATGGGCATCAGCATGGGCATCCTGCTGATCGGGATGAACTTCATCGGCAACATCTGGATCGCGGTGCCCTTCCTTATCCTGCTAGGCGGCCTGGGCGGCTTCCTGGTGGTGCCGATGAATGCGCTGCTGCAGCACCGCGGCCACAACCTGATGGGCGCCGGCCGCTCGATCGCGGTGCAGAACTTCAACGAGCAGGCCTGCATCCTGATCCTCGGCGCGTTCTACAGCGCCTGCACCGGCCTCGGGCTGTCGGCCTACTGGGCCATTACCGCCTTCGGGCTGGTGGTGGCGGGCTTCATGTGGCTGATCAAGCGCTGGCATCGCAACAACCTGCAGCGCTATCCGGAAGAGGTGGAGCACCTGCTCGCGATCGCCCGCAGCGACAAGCATCACTGAGCCCATCGCTGCCTTGCCCGCTCTCGCGCTTGTCTTCAACGCCTTCGTCTGGGGCGTCTCCTGGTTCCCCTTCCGCCAGATCGAGGCGCATGGCCTGCATCCCGTCTGGGCCACGGCCCTCATCTATGCGCTGATCGCGCTGGCCATGGGATGGCTGCGCCGCCATGCGTGGCGAGCCTTCGCGACGTGGCCGGGTCTGTGGCTCCTGGGGCTGGCGGCCGGCTTCACCAACGTGGGCTTCAACTGGGCCGTGACGCAGGGCGACGTGGTGCGGGTGGTGCTGCTGTTCTACCTGATGCCCTTGTGGAGCGTGCTGCTGGCCTGGATCTTCCTCGGCGAGCGGCCCAGCGCCTCGGCACTCGCGCGCATGGCACTTGCGCTCGCCGGCGTGGCCGTCGTGCTCAAGACGCCGGAGACCGACTGGCCGGTGCCGGCGAGCCTGCCCGACTGGCTGGGGGTGGCGGCCGGCTTCAGCTTCGCGCTGGCCAACATCCTGCTCCGCCGCTTGCGCCCGGCGCCCGGCGAATCGCGCGCGCTCGCCATGTTCGCCGGCTGCTGGAGTGGCGGGCCTGACCGGCGGCCAGCACCGCGCTCGGTTATCACCTGCCGCTGCCAGCTGCAGCTGTCGGCGGCGGCGGGTGGCGGCTGGGCGGCAATTCCTGGGCGGGCTTTGCCTCGCCAATGTTCGCCTGCAGTATGGCGCTGCGTTTGAGCGGACAGCGCGCCACCATATGGATCATGCTGTCGGAGGTGCTCTTCGCCAGCGTCTCCTCGGTGGCGCTGGGCGCGGCCACGCTGGATGCCCGCGTCTGGGCCGGCGGCGCGCTGATCGTGCTGGCGGCCCTGTGGTCCTCGTTTGCACGAACGAACGGCGGCGAGGATGATCGGCATTCCCGCATCCTGGAGGACAAGCCATCATGACCAGCGTCTACGACTTCGAAGCCCGGCAGATCGACGGCAGCGAGGTGCCGCTTTCCAAGTACAAGGGCCAGGTGCTCCTGATCGTCAACACGGCCAGCAAATGCGGCTTCACGCCGCAGTTCGAAGGCCTGGAGGCGCTCCACAAGAAATACGCCGGAAAAGGCCTCGCGGTGCTCGGCTTCCCATCCAACCAGTTCGGCAACCAGGACCCGGGCACGAACGAGGAGATCGGCGCCTTCTGCGTGCAGAACTACGGCGTGAGCTTCCCGATGATGGAGAAGATCGAGGTCAACGGCTCCGGCGCGACGCCGCTCTACAAGTGGCTGGCGAAGGAAGCGCCGGGCCTGCTGGGCAGCACGGCCATCAAGTGGAACTTCACCAAGTTCCTGGTCGGCAAGGACGGCCGCGTCCTCAAGCGCTATGCGCCACTGGACACGCCGGCCTCGATGACGCGCGACATCGAGGCGGCGCTGGCGTCATGAGCCGGCCGGGCCGCTCCCAAGGCGAATAGCACCGCAGCCGAAGGCGAAGGTACTCCAGTGAGCAGCTTCGCTCAGAAGCGGAAATCCGCGGTCTGCGAGCCGCGGCCGACCATGACCGTGTGCGTCTTGGTCATGCCCTCGGTACGGGCCTCGACGGTGTAGCGGCCGGCCGGCAGGTCGACCAGGCACACGGGCCCGGAGGCGCGCATCGCGAGCGCGGTGTCGCCGCCGGCGGACTTGATGGTGACTTCCACGTTGGCCAGGTACTCGCCGCCGGCGCGCGCGAACAGCAGCGCGAGCGGATGGTCCTTCATCGCGGCACGCATGGCGTTGGACTCGTCCGAGCCGATGCCGCCGCAGGCGAAGCGCGCGTTGCCCTGCACCTTCATGGCAGGCAGCGTGCCGGTGCCGGGGTCGACGGTCTGCGCGTGCGACGCCAGTGGCCCTGTGGCGCAGGCGCATGCGAGCGCAGCGCCGAAGAACAGCGTGTGGAGAGGGCGGTTGTGCATGGTCTTGCTCCCGAAGTGAAGACATGCGTATCGTGCCGCGCTGCCACCCGGCCCGGGTCGGACCAGTGCCTCTTCGCTTGTGCGATCAAACCGTCGCCGCGCACATGCCGCTCAGGCGGATCGCCAATCTGACGAATTGTCGCAAGACGGCAAGCAATCCGCGCCCGCTCGCCACACTTCGGCTCTCGCCTTGGCGCCGCGCGCATCAGCAAAGTCGGCGCCGACCCCACGCCTTCGAACAGACCCATGATCAGTTATCGCGCCCTGCCGCTCCGCGCCCTTGCCGCGGCCATCTTCTCCTTGTGTCTTGCCGCTTGTGGCGGAGGCGGCGATGGCGGTTGCGCAGCCTGCGGGTTCGGGGCTTCCCTGGCGGGCGCATCGGCAGATCCCTCGACGGCCCAACCGCCCACGTCGCCGACAACCCCGCCTTCGACCGAAACGCCCTCGACCGAGCCTCCGCCGCCGCCTGGCACGACGCCTCCCAGTTACGTCATTGGCGGCTCGCTCACAGGACTGCCCGCCAACAGCAAGCTGGTTCTGCTGAACAACGCGGGCGACACCCTGACGCTGGCAGCCAATGGTGCATTCAGCTTCGCGGCGCCCGTGACCTTCAATACCGGCTACGCGGTCACGATCGCCACCCAGCCTCTGTGGCAAGCCTGCCGCATAGCCAATGGCAACGGCACCGCCGTCGCCAACGTCACCAGCGTCGCGGTGTCCTGCGCCGACGCGCAAGCGCTGGTCTCGACCTTGGCCGGCTCTTCGGCGACGGGCTCGGCCGACGGCACGGGCGGTGCAGCAAGGTTCGACAGCCCGCAAAGCATGGCGATGGACGGCAGCGGAAACATCTATGTGATGGACTCCGACAACTTTGTGGTCCGCAAGGTCACGCCGACTGGCGAGGTGAGCACCTTGGCCGGTTCGGTTGTGCCCGGCTACTCCGTTGGCGTGGTCGTCGATGCCGGCGGCAATGTCTACGTCGCGGACTACGAGAACAACGTGATCCGCAAGATCACGCCAACCGGTGATGCCTCCATCCTGGCCGGTTCCACGGAGGGCTGGACCGATGCCACCGGTACCGATGCCCAATTCAACGGGCCGGCAGGGTTGGCGATCGATTCGAGCGGCAACGTCTATGTCGCGGACTATGACAACAACGTGATCCGCAAGATCACGCCGAACGGAACGGTCACGACCGTGGCCGGTTCCGGGAGCCGAGGGGCGGCGGATGGCCAAGGAGCGGCTGCGTCGTTCGACAGACCGAACGGGCTCAAGGTCGACGCCAGCGGCCATATCTACGTCGCCGACGCCTCCAACCACCTTATCCGCAAGATCACGCCCGATGGTGTCGTCACCACTCTGGCCGGCTCGACGCAAGGCTTCGCAGACGGCACCGGCATCGCTGCGCAATTCGACTACCCGTGGGGTATCGCCCTCGACGCCGACGGCAACGTCTACGTGGCGGACTCCAGCAATAACAAGATCCGCAAGATCACGCCGAACGGCGTTGTCACCACGCTTGCCGGCTCGGGTACGAACGGCTCGGAAAACGGCTTCGGCCTCACAGCCCAGTTCGACGATCCGCTGGACGTCGCAGTGGATGCCAGCGGCAACGTCTACGTGCTCGACGACTACAGCGTCCGCAAGATCAGTCCGTTGCGCTGACAGAACGGAATGCATCACCTCCTCTCGCGAATATTCACCCGTGCATCGGGGCGCTGAACGCACGAGCAATCCATCCGACTCGGCGCCATCAACCATCGAGCCAATCGAACATGAGACTTCTCACTCTCCGCCCCCTCGCCATGGCCGCCCTCTGCCTGTCTCTCGCTGCTTGTGGCGGTGGAGGCGATGGCGGGTGCTCAACATGCGGCTTCCTGGCTTCCGTTCCGAGTGCACCTGCCTCCGGCGACACGGTACCTGCGCAGATCCCTTCCGCTGGCGACACGGCACCTGCGCAGTTCCCTCCCGCTGGCGATACGGCGCCTCCCACCTATGCCATCGGCGGCGCTCTCACGGGGCTGGCCAGCAACACCAAGTTGGTTCTGCTGGACAACGCCGGTGATGCACTGACACTGGCGACCAATGGCGCCTTCAGCTTCGCTGCGCCCGTGGCTTTCAATACTGCCTACGCGGTGACGGTGGGCACACAGCCTCTATGGCAAAACTGCAGCGTGAGCAACGGCAGCGGGACCGCCACGGCTGATGTGAACAGCGTACAGGTGACCTGCATCGAAGCGCAAGCGCAGGTCTCGACACTTGCCGGCTCGGCTGCACCAGGCTTCGCTGACGACACCGGCAATGCCGCGCGGTTCAATAGCCCAGACGGCATAGCGGTTGATCCCAGCGGCAATGTCTACGTGGCGGATTTCAACAACAACAGGATCCGAAAGATCACTCCGGCCGGCGTCGTCACTACCTGGGCCGGCTCCGGAACAGCAGGCTTCGCCGACGACACCGGTACTGCGGCGCAGTTCAATGGCCCATGGGGCATCGCGGTGGATCTCAGCGGCAATGTCTACGTGGCGGAGAACATCAACCACAAGATCCGCAAGATCACACCGGTCGGCGTTGTCACCACGCTGGCCGGCTCCGGAACAGCAGGCTCGGCCGATGGCCCCGGCGGTACCGCGCAATTCAACTATCCGAGTGGCCTCGCAATCGATGCAAGCGGCAACGTCTACGTAGCGGATGACCACATGATTCGCAAGATCACGCCGAATGGCGTTGTCTCCACCCTGGCCGGCACGACCACGTCCGGCTCGACCGATGGCGCCGGGCTGGTTGCGCGATTCAACTGGCCGTACAGCCTCACGGTCGATACCAGCGGCAATGTCTACGTGGCGGACACCTGGAACCATGCGATTCGCAAGATCACACCGGCAGGTGTCGTGGCAAGATTTGCCGGGACAGGAACGGCCGGCTCAGCGGACGGCACGAGCTCAAACGCACAATTCAGCTTTCCGTCCAGCGTTGCAGTCGATACCAGCGGCAATGTCTACGTCTCGGAGCTGGGCAACCACGCGATTCGCAAGATCACACCGGCTGGAGTCGTCACGAAACTCGCCGGTTCAGGAACGGCAGGTTTAGCCGACGGCATTGGGACCACGGCGCAATTCAACAATCCTTGGGACGTGAAGTTGGACGCCGGCGACAACCTTTACGTCGCCACCGACAATGCGATCCGCAAGATCACACCGGTGCGCTAACTCCGCTGCGGGACCGCAATGACTCGAGGGCAGTTCGGGTGATCCCAGTCAGGAACCCAGTGCCTCGTCCAGCACTTCCGCCCAGTGCCGCACCGGCAGCGCACTGCCGCTTTGCAGATGCGTGATGCAGCCGATGTTGGCCGACAGGATGGCGGTGGGCCGCAGCTGATCGAGATGGCCCAGCTTGCGGTCGCGCAGCGCATAGGCCAGCTCGGGCTGCAGCACGGAGTACGTGCCGGCCGAGCCGCAGCAAAGATGCGACTCGTTCTTCGCGACCTGAATGTCGAAGCCGAGTGCGCGCAGATTCACCTCGACGCCGCCGCGCAGCTTCTGCCCATGCTGCAGCGTGCACGGCGGGTGGTAGGCGTAGACGCCCGGCGGCGCCTTTACGCGGTCCTTCAACAGCGGCACCAGTTCGGGCAGCAGCTCGCTCAGGTCACGCGTGAGTGCGCCGATGCGCGCGGCCTTCTGCGCATAGGCCGGCTCATCGCGCAGCACATGGCCGTACTCGCGCACGGTGACGCCGCAGCCGGAGGCGTTCATCACGATTGCTTCGACCACACCGTCCTCGACGTAGGGCCACCACGCATCGATGTTGGCGCGCATCTGCGCCTTGCCGCCTTCCTGGTCGTTGAGATGGAACTTCACCGCACCGCAGCAACCGGCAGTTGGCGCGATCACCGCCTCGATGCCCGCGGCATCGAGCACGCGCGCGGTCGCGCTGTTGATGTTGGGCGCCATCGATGGCTGCACACAGCCGGCAAGCATGAGCATCTTGCGCGCATGACTGCGCGTGGGCCACGCCCCGGCGGGCTGCGGCGCCGGCACCTTGGCTTTGAGCTTGGCCGGCAACAGGCCGCGCACCGACTGGCCCAGCTTCATCGCAGGACCGAAGAGCGGCGAGGGCAGCGCCTCCTTCAGCGTCCACCGCAGCGCACCTTCCAGCGGCGGCCGCTGCACTTTCTCGTCGACGATCTTGCGGCCGATATCGACCAGGTGGCCGTACTGCACGCCGCTCGGACACGTGCTCTCGCAGTTGCGGCACGTGAGGCACCGATCCAGGTGCAGCTGCGTGCTGCGCGTCGGCGCTTTGCCTTCGAGCACCTGCTTGATCAGGTAGATGCGCCCGCGCGGGCCGTCGAGCTCGTCGCCCAGCAGCTGGTAGGTCGGGCAGGTGGCCGTGCAGAAGCCGCAGTGCACGCACTTGCGCAGGATGGCCTCGGCCTCTTCGCCGTCGGGCGTGCCCTTGAATTCGGGAGCGAGTTCGGTTTGCATCTCAAGTCGTGGGGAAGAGCCGTGCGCGGTCGAACACGGCATGGGGATCGAACTCGCGCATCAGCGCCTCGTGGATGCGCTTGAGCGGTGCGCTCAGGGCATCGAAGCGGCGGGTGGCGGTGCCGGCGCCGTCCGCGGTCATGAACAGCGTTGCATGGCCGCCTGCGGAACGGGCCGCTTCCCGGAGCCGCTCGCCCTCGCCGGGCGCCACCTGATACCAACGCTGGCCTCCATGCCATTCGATCAGCGGTGGCTCTTCCAGCGGAAGCACCGGCGCGGTCTGCGGCACGGACAGGCGCCACAGCTCTTTGCCCTGGCGCGCGTCGAACCAGGGCAGCCGGAGATCGCGCGCGGCCTCCCAGTCGCTGCGGGCCTGCGCATCGTCCTGCCGCTCGCCGCCGAGGCGGGTGCAGGCCGCCGCCACCG
Organism: Variovorax sp. WS11; assembly: GCF_010499245.1. GTDB lineage: Bacteria > Pseudomonadota > Gammaproteobacteria > Burkholderiales > Burkholderiaceae_C > Variovorax. The sequence continues at coordinate 2,926,356 of NZ_JAAGOW010000001.1, read as the reverse complement.
CGGCCGTCGCGCCACGCAGGCGCAGCCAAAGCCGCCCCTGGCCCTGCTCATGCGTCCAGCGGCTCGCATTGAGCGGCAGCGGCTGGCCGCCCCAGCCGTTGAGCAGGCGCAGCGCATCGGCCTGGTGGCAATCGAAGACCAGCGTGGCTTCGGCCGGCGGCACGGGCAGCACCTTCAGGCTGACTTCCGTGATCAGCCCCAGCACGCCCAGCGAGCCGGCCAGCACGCGTGAGACGTCGTAGCCGGCAACGTTCTTCATGACTTGGCCGCCGAAGCTGAGCAGCTCACCGCGGCCGTTGAGAAGCTGGGCGCCCAGCACGTAGTCGCGCACGGCGCCGGCGCTGGCCCGCGCAGGGCCGCTGAGGCCCGCGGCGACCATGCCACCGACCGTGCCGCCTTGCTCGAAACGCGGCGGCTCGAAAGGCAGGCACTGGCCCTGCGCCGCCAATGCTGCTTCGAGCGCTGCCAGCGGCGTACCGGCGCGCACAGTGACGACAAGCTCGCTGGGTTCGTAGCTCACGAGGCCCTGGAGCTCGCCGGTGGAAAGCGGCTCGCCCCGCGGCGGCTCTCCGTAAAAATCCTTGGTGCCGGCGCCACGAATGCGCAGCACAGTGCGCTCGGCGGCAGCGGCGCGAATGCGCTCGGCGATCTGGCGAAGGGCTGGATCCATGCGGACGATGGTAGCGCCCACTACCGGCTTCATTCCGCGAAGAAATGGACGGGCAGTCCTGACACTTCCGAACGCATCGCGATCACCTGCCCGGAAGCCGGCCTCTGCTCGAGTTCATCGGCAGGCCGCCCGCGGCGTGCGCTGGTAACGAACAGCGTGCGCAGATCGTCGCCGCCGAAGCAGGGCATGGTGGGGCATTGCACCGGCACGGGCAGCGCCGCCACCTGTTCGCCCAGGGGAGAGAAGCGCAGCAACTGCCCGCCCTCGAACATGGCGACCCAGTAGCAGCCCTCGGCGTCGACGGTTGCGCCATCGGGCCGCCCCTGGTAGCGCTGCGCGGAAGTCGACGACCAGCCCTCTGGCTTGGCTTCGAACTGGCGCAAAACGCGGGGACGCGCGAGGCGATTGGCCTGGGCATCCCAGTCCCACACGCTCACGCAGTGCGCTGCGGTGTCGGCCCAGTAGAGCGCTGCCGCATCGGGCGCAAAGGCCAGGCCGTTGGCGGTGGTGACGCCTTCAGCCATGCGGGTCAGCTGCGGCGCGCGGCCACCGCGCGCATCGAGGCAGTAGAGCGCACCGCTGGCGCGGTCCTTGGCCTCGTTGAGCGTGCCGGCCCAGAAGCGGCCCTGCGCGTCGCACTTGCCGTCGTTGAAGCGCATGCTGCGCGCGTCGTGGTCCACGTGCGCGAGAACGGTGAGCGCCCCGCCCCATTTGCGCGCACGGTAGATGCCATCGCGCAGTGCGATCACCAGGCCGCCGCGGGCCGCGGGCGCCATGCAGCCGGGCTCGGTGGGCAGGCTCCAGCGCTCGACCGTGGGCTTGCCCCCGATCTCGCCGCGGGTGCGCAACACGGCGCGGCCCGGGATGTCGAGCCAGTAGAGCGAGCGCTCATGGGGGTGCCAGAAGGGCGATTCGCCGAGCTGGCAGAGGCTGTCGTCGAGGGCGGTCCACATGCCGGCAGCTTAGCCAAAAAAATGGCCCGCTCGCGCCAGGGCGCTTGCGGGCCGAACATCCAAAGGAGACTCTTGCTTTGAATTGTTCCTGCAGGCGATGGGTGCGGGCCGCGCGCGGCCCACACTCGCCTCGCTTCAGCGGTTGTAGGCGGTTTCGCCGTGGGCCGAGATGTCCAGGCCCTCGCGCTCTTCCTCTTCGCTCACGCGCAGGCCGACGGTGAGGTCGACGATCTTGAAGGCGACGAAGGAAACGACTGCGGACCAGACGACGGTCAGCAGCACGGCCTTGAGCTGGATCCAGACTTGCGCGCCGATGCCGTTGGACACCACGCCGGCCGTAACCCAGTCTCCCACCAGGCCGGGGCCGCCGAGCGCCTGGGTGTTGAACACGCCGGTCAGCAATGCGCCGACGATGCCGCCCACGCCGTGCACGCCGAACACGTCCAGCGAGTCATCGGCGCCGAGCATGCGCTTGAGGCCGTTGACGCCCCAAAGGCAAGCGAAGCCGGCGATGAAGCCGATGATGATCGCCCCCATCAGGCCGACATTACCGGCCGCCGGCGTGATGGCCACCAGGCCGGCGACGGCGCCGGATGCGGCACCCAGCATCGAGGCCTTGCCCTTCATCAGCGCTTCGCCGATGGACCAGGCGAGCACCGCCGCGGCCGTGGCCGAGAAGGTGTTCATGAAGGCCAGCACGGCGCTGGTGCCGGCTTCGAGTGCGGAGCCCGCATTGAAGCCGAACCAGCCCACCCACAGCAGCGAGGCACCGACCATCGTGAGCGTCAGCGAGTGCGGCGTGAAGGCTTCCTTGCCGTAGCCGATGCGCTTGCCCACCAGGAAGGCGCCGACCAGGCCGGCAACGGCCGCGTTGATGTGCACCACGGTGCCGCCCGCGAAGTCGAGCGCGCCCCATTGCCAGAGCAGGCCGGCCTTGGCGTTCATGGCGTCGACCACGTCCTTGTTGGCGTAGGCGTCCGGGCCCATCCAGAACCAGACCATGTGCGCGATCGGCGCATAGCTGAAGGTGAACCACAGCGCCATGAAGAGCAGCACGGCCGAGAACTTGATGCGCTCGGCGAAGGCGCCCACGATCAGGCAGCAGGTGATGCCGGCGAAGGTGGCCTGGAAGGCGGCGAACAGCAACTCGGGGATGTAAACGCCCTTGCTGAAGGTCGCGCCCGGCGCGAAGGTGCCGGTGGCGGCGTCGAAGATGCCCTTCATGAAGAGACGGTCGAAGCCGCCGATGAAGGAGTTGCCCTCGGTGAAGGCCAGGCTGTAGCCGTAGATCAGCCACAGCACCACGATCATCGAGAAGGTGACCATGATCTGCATGAGCACCGACAGCATGTTCTTGCTGCGCACCAGGCCGCCGTAGAAGAGGGCCAGGCCGGGGATGGTCATCATGATGACCAGCAGCGTCGACAGCAGCATCCAGGCGGTGTCGCCCTTGTTGAACGAAGGCGCCGGCGCCGCGGCCGCTGCATCGGCGGCGGGTGCTGCGGCGGCGGGAGCGGCCGGGGCCGCTGCAGCAGGTGCAGCGGGCGCGGCAGCAGCCGGGGCCGAGGCAGCAGGCGCTTCGGCCGGGGCCGGCGGGGTCTGGGCAAAGCCGGCGGTGCCGGCGACGAGCACGCCCAGCCCGAGGGCGAGAGAGACAAGCAGTTTTTTCATTGGATCTGTTCTTTCGTGCCTCGAAGTCAAAGGGCTTCGCGGCCTGTTTCCCCGGTGCGGATGCGCACGACCTGCTCGAGGTCGTAGACGAAGATCTTGCCGTCTCCGATCTTGCCGGTGCGCGCGGCGGCCTCGACCGCCTCGATCACGCGCTCGACCAGATCGTCGGCCACGGCGGCCTCGATCTTGACCTTGGGCAGGAAGTCGACCACGTACTCGGCGCCGCGGTAGAGCTCGGTGTGGCCCTTCTGGCGGCCGAATCCCTTGACTTCCGTCACGGTGATGCCCTGGACGCCGATCGTCGAAAGCGCCTCGCGCACCTCGTCGAGCTTGAACGGCTTGATGATGGCTGTAACCAGCTTCATGATGTTTCCCCCACAGATTTCACGATGGTTCTCCTCAGGATGGATGGATCGGGACGCCTGGCCTGGATCAGAGCGTCTTGGTCAGCGTAACGATGAACCGCGCCTTGTTGGGCGACCAGGTCTGCACGCCGACCGGGCCGAAGCCCAGGTCGATGCCCGGGCTGGACACCAGCAGGTACGAGCTCTTCTTGTTGGCGCCCTGCACCGAGCCGGCCAGCGACAGGCCGTTGCCGAAGTCGTAGGAGGCGCCCACGTTGTAGTCCACGTAGCTCTTGTAGCCCAGGCTGCGGATGTCGCTGCTCATGTGCGTGTAGCCCACCGCCGCCTTCAACGTGACCTTGGGCACGATCTCCTTCGTGTAGCTCAGGTTCAGGTAGCCGGTGTTGCGGCCCTTCAGGCCCGAGCCGTCGCGCTCGCCGGCGTAGTTGAAGTAGTCCTTGGATACGGTGTGCGAGTACTTCAGCGTGAACGAGCCGATGGCCTCGTCGGCCCAGGTGCCCGCGCCGTACAGCTCGGTGGTGTTGCCGCGGGCGTTGCCCGGGTAGATGTAGCTGAGCACGCCGAAGTCGAGGTCGAACACGCCGGCCTTGAACTTGTAGCCGCCATAGATGTCGCTCTCGATGCTGTTGCCGTTGAGCCAGTTGACGCTGGAGTTCCAGTTGCCGATGTAGAAGCCGCTCTCGCCGAAGGCATAGTCGAAGCCGCCCTGGATGGCGGGCTTGAAGCCCTTGGTCTTGGCGAAGCCGCCGCTGCCGAGCACGTCCTGGTCCTGGCCGCGGAACTTGTAGTTGCTGGTCAGGGAAACGTTGCCTGTCAGCTGGGCGCTTGCCAGCATGGGAAGGGCTGCCAGCGCGGCCACAGCCAAGGCGGACGCGGTTTTACGGTGCATCATCGGGAGACTCCTCGGTCAGTTTTGAAATGGTTGGATACCGATTCAAAGCAGGGAGCGTGCCAAATCTCGCAGCCGTGTGTCGCGGAGCCTGAGAGAGGTGCATGGAGGCGCATGAACAAGTGATGGTTGCACCATCTTGGTGAAAAGGGAGAAAAATGAGTCTGTCTTTGGTGCAAAGCCGTGCTTTGCTGGGCCTGGAAGCGGCGAGTGTCACGGTTGAGGTGCATCTGGCGAATGGCCTGCCCAGCTTCACGCTGGTGGGCCTGGCTGATGTGGAGGTCAAGGAAGCGCGCGAGCGCGTGCGCGCCGCCATCCAGAACGCCGGCCTCGAATTCCCGAGCAACAAGAGGATCACAGTCAATCTGGCGCCGGCCGACCTGCCGAAGGACTCGGGCGCTTCGACCTGCCGATCGCCCTGGGCATCCTGGCGGCCGCGGGACAGATCGAGGCGGCACGGCTGGCCGGCCACGAGTTCGCCGGGGAGCTCTCGCTTTCAGGGCATCTGCGGCCCGTGCGTGGTGCACTCGCGATGGCGCTGGCGTTGCATGGCGGGGGCGTTGCGACGCGACTGGTGCTGCCGGCCGAGAGCGCGCGCGAGGCCGCCCTGGTGCCCGGTGCCGAGATCTACGGTGCGGCCCACCTGCTCGATGTGGTGCGGCAGTTCCTGCCGGGCGGCCCGGTGCCGGGCGAGGCGGCGGACGATGGCTGGCATCGCGCATTGCCTGCCGCCGCCGGGCCGGCGGCGGCCGTGGCCGATCTGGCGGAGGTCAAGGGTCATGCGGGTGCGAGACGCGCCCTGGAAATCGCCGCGGCAGGCCAGCACAGCCTGCTGATGGTGGGCCCGCCGGGTTCCGGCAAGTCGATGCTGGCCCAGCGCTTCGCCGGTCTGCTCCCGGAAATGAGCGTGGACGAGGCACTGGAGAGCGCCGCAGTGGCCAGTTTGCAGGGCCGCTTCGCCGTCGAGCGCTGGCGCGTGCGGCCGACCTGCAGCCCGCACCACAGCGCCAGCGCGGTGGCCTTGGTGGGCGGCGGCTCGCCGCCGCGGCCGGGGGAAATCTCGCTGGCGCACAACGGCGTGCTGTTCCTCGATGAGTTCCCCGAGTTCCAGCGCAGCGCGCTCGAGGCGCTGCGCGAGCCGCTGGAGACCGGCAACATCACCATTGCGCGGGCGGCGCGGCGTGCCGAGTTCCCGGCTCGCTTCCAGTTGGTGGCGGCCATGAACCCATGCCCCTGCGGCTATCTGGGCTCCTCGCTCAAGTCCTGCCGCCGCACGCCGGACCAGGTGGCCCGCTACCAAGGCAAGCTCAGCGGGCCCTTGCTGGACCGCATCGACCTGCACATCGAGGTGCCCGCGGTGGCGGCGACCCAACTGCTCGACACCCCCGCCGGCGAAGCCAGTGCCGAGGTGCGTGTGCGCGTCGTCGAAGCGCGTGAGCGCGCCATCCGCCGGCAGGGCAAGGCCAACCAGGCGCTACAAGGCGCGGAGATCGACCGCCACGCGCAGCTTGATGCCGCCGCCCTGCAGTTCCTGCATGCGGCGGCGTCGCGGCTGGGCTGGTCGGCGCGCGGGACGCATCGCGCGCTCAAGCTGGCCCGCACGATCGCGGACCTGGCGGGGGCAGGCACGGTGCAGGCGGGGCATGTGGCGGAAGCGGTGCAGTACCGGCGTGCGTTGCAGGTCGCCGGATGATCAAGCTTCCTCAATCGAAGGACGCCGTCGCGGCCTCCGGATAGAGGTTCGGCAGCAGCAGATGCAGGGCATCGAGCGGAAAACCGATGCCGACCGGCCCCTTGGGGCCGTCGCTGACCAGCAAGCCGTCCTTCAAGAGCTGCGACATCAGCTTTCGACCCGTCCGCTCCGCCAGGCCGGTCATCTGGACGAACTCCCCGCGCGTCACCGGGCCCACCGCCAGAACGTGATGCAAGGGCAACACGGCTTCCTGGCGATAGCCCTGGTAGGACCCGGAAGCACTGCGGTACAGCAACAGCCCTCTGATTCGCTCTTTCAGCTCGTCCAGATTCAACATCTTGGTCATGAATGTGACCTGGTCCTCGCACAGCTGAATGAAGAAGCGGCACCACTCCCAGAGCATTCGCTCGCTCAGGTTGCCGTGGCCATCGAGATCGCCGTGGCGCGCCATGTCGGCATTGGACAGCAGGTCGTAGTAGCGGTTCTGCTGGCGCGCCAAGCCGCGATTGACCGACCAGAGGCCTGCGGTCAACGGCCAGAGTGCGCAGTGCATCTGCAGCCGGCTCGCTCGCCCATTGCCATCGCGGAACGGGTGGGTCCACACCGCCCGATGATGTTGAGCCGCAATGGCATACAGCATCGGATCGAATCCCCAGGCACGCCCGTAGACCTCATCCATCCGCGCGAGGAATGCCGGCACGGACCGCCATGCCGGCGGTTGATGGTGGCCGATGCTGACTTCCTCCGTGCGAAGCATTCCCGGCTGAACCACATGGCCGTCATCGGTACGACGGTCTTCCTCCGACAAGCGGCCGTAGAGGCACGCATGGCTCTTCAGCAACCAGTCGCTGCGCAATACGGCGGCTTGGTCCGGCATCTGATGTTCCAGTTCCTTTTCGGCCTCGATATGCGCGACAGCAATTCGCTGAAGCTTCGCGACTGCAGGCTTGTCCGAAAAGTTCTGCCTCATCGCCCGGTCGATGTTCACAGGATGCGTGCTCTGCCCCTCGATGCGATTCGAGTAGTAGGAGTTCATGGCACGCACGACTTCTCGCAGGCCCTCCCGCGCCGATTCGCTCGCGGCCCCCTGCAGGCGGAGGGACTTCTCGACCACGGCGCGGGTGGCGAGACAAAGCTCATCCAAGCGCGCCCGCGGCAGCAAAGGCTCGAACTGATGGATCTGGTCGTAGACCTTGAGGAGTACAGGAGGACTGGAGGCCATTTGCCGATCTTTTTGCCGGCTGATGGTACAAGCAAATTCCAATAAAAACAATGACTTACATGATCATTACATCCAGGATTCGGGGTCGTTTTTGCCGATCTTTTTGCCGATGTTCGCCCGCATGTACTGGGCATGAGTCAGCGCCGCAACCGCTCAGCGCTTGAAGCGCCCCCCGCTGATGATCGACAGATCGACGTAGTCGATACCCGTGTGGTCCTGAGGCGAGTAACCCACCTCCAGGCCGCCGCCCGCGTCGTAGCGGAAGTCGTTGAGCACCGCGAGCAGCTTGGCGCGCGTGGGCTTGGGGCCAGCGCGGCGCAGCGCCTCGACCAACACCTTGGTCGCGACGAAGCCCTCGAGCAGCGCCGGCGAGAGCTCGATATCGCCCTTCGCCTTGGCCAGGTCCGAGGCCTCCTTGATCAGCGGATGCGCCATCGCACGCTCCGAGGGCAGCACCTGCATGACGACCACGCCGCCGCTGGCGCTGCCCAGTTCCTTGATGAAGCCCGAGGCCGCGTTGTTCGACAGCGTGATGACCTGCGCCGCGGAACCCGCCGCGCGCAGCGCCTTGATGCCTTCGGTGACGGCCGTGCCCGAGCCGATCCACAGCACGGCCTGCGCGTTGGCGGCGGTGAGCTTGGGCACGATGGTGGCGTAGTCGGGCTTGTTGCGGTCGGCCAGCGCCAGCGCGACCGGCTTCAGGCCCGCCTTGTCGAAGCCCTTCATCGCGCCTTCCATCGCGTCCTTGCCGAAGGAGTCGTCGGCCTGGACCACGGCGATGCGCTGCATGCTCACCGTGTGCAAATGCAGGACCGCCTTCTCGGCCTCGCGCTGATAGGTGGAGCGCACGTTGAACACGAGCTTCTGCACCGGCTTGTGCAGCGACATCGCGCCGGTGGACGGCCCGATCAGCGGGGTACCGCTCTTGTCGAGCAGCGGGATGACGGCCAGTGCATTGGGCGTGCCGCGGTTGAGCAGCAACGCGATCACCTTCTTGTCTTCGATCAGGATGCGCGAGTTCTCCGCGGAGCGCTTCGGGTCCAGCCCGTCGTCCAGGCGGATCACCTCGACCTTCTCGCCGTGGATGCCGCCCTGCGCATTGACGTGGTCGATGACCAGTTGCGAGCCGGCGATGGTCTCCCTCACGCTGGCCGCGACGGGCCCCGACATGTCGGCGGACTGGCCGATCAGGATCTGGGCGGCCGCATTCGCGGCGCTCAAGACGAGCGCAGCGGCACAGCAAAGAACTCGCACGGTTTTCATGGGCTCCTCCAAAGGGGCCGGGCGTGAAAACGCGCGGCACAGATTGTGAACAATTGTTACCAGCCTCGCCTCTGGCCGTTCGGGAAGAAACCCTTGAGGAAATTGTCTTACTGTGTTTCCGCTCCCTACTGGGCCTCGATGCCGAAGGCGCGGATGCGCTGCGTGATCACCTCGAACTCAGCTCGGTAGCCGCCGGCGAACTGCTCGGGCGTGGTGTTCATGATCTCGAAGCCGCGCTCGACCAGCACCGGGCGCACGTCCTCGGCGGCGACGATGGCGCGAATCTCGGCCGCGAGCCGCTGCACCACGGCCGGCGGCGTGCGCGCCGGCGCCAGCACGCCGAGCCACACATTGGTGTCGTAGAACGGGTCGGTGAAGCCGAGCTCGCGCAGCGTCGGCACCTGCGGCAAGGCCGTCGAGCGCTCGCGGCCCAGCACGGCCAGCGGCACCAGCTTGCCCGCCTGCACATGCTGCTTGGCGCTCGCCACCGACGAAAGGCCGATGCTCACCGTCTTCGACAGCAGGTCGGTCACCACCGGGCCCTCGCCCTTCTGCGGCACATGCACCATGCCCGCCTTGAGCTCGCGGTTGAGCGATTCGCCGGCCAGGTGGCCGAGCCCGCCGACGCCCCAGGAGGCATAGCTCAGGCTCGCGGGCTGACGCGCTGCGAGGCGGCGCAGCTCGTCGATGCTCTTCGCCGGCAGATCGGCGTTGGCGGAGATGAGCGCCGGGCTGCGCACGATCTGCGTGACGAAGGCGAAGTCCTTCTGCGGGTCGTAGGGCAGCGCCTTGAAGAGGGCCGTGTTGTTGATCTGCGAATCGGTGATGGTCAGCAGCAGCACGCTGCCGTCGGCCGGCGCGCGCGCCACCTCGGCGGCGCCCAGCGCGCCGGCGGCGCCGGGCTTGTTGTCCACCACCACGGGCTGCCCCAGGCGCTTGGCCAGGCGCTCGCCGACCAGACGTGCGACGAAGTCGGTGGCGCCGCCGGCCGGATAGGGCACGACCAGCCGCACGGGTTTGGCGGGGAGCGGCGAGGGCGCGGTCTGCGCGAACGCGCAAAGCGGCAGGGCGGCCAGGCAGCAGGCAGCCATCCAGGTCCTGAACATGGTGGGTCTCCGGTGATGGATGAAAGGGCGCCCAGCGGCGCCTCAGGCCCGCTCGGCCTCGATCGCCTGCGCCAGCAGGCGGCGGAACTGCATGAGTGCCGCGTCCATCGCAAGCGGCAGCATCGGGGCCTCGGGCCCGCGCTCGATGTTGCGGGCCTGCGCGGTGATCATGTCGCGGTCCTCGTCGAAGGCGACGACCAGGCCGTCGTGAATCATCTTCGTCAGCCATTCGCCGCCCAGCCCGGCGCGGTGCGACTGCTGGAAGAAGTAGTGGGTGCTGCTCTCGGTCTCAGGCGTTAGCGCCTGGCAGCTGTGAAGCTCGACCGCGCGCCGCATGTCGCCCTCGGCATCGCCGGTGGGGCGGCCGCCCGAGTGCATCAGCAGCGTGCCGGGCAGCAGGAAGTCGTAGATGAACCAGCGGTCCACATGGCCGCCGCCGAAGTCGCGCGCCCGTGCCCAGTAGGCGGGCGGCGGCACGTCGCGGACCTTGCGGCTGACGCGCAGGCCGCGCGGGATCTTCTCGATCTCGGGCCGCACCCGCGCGATCGCGGTGGAGTTGCCCAGCGTCTTCTCATGCACGTAGCTCAGATGCGAGAAGTCCAGCAGGTTGTCGCAGATCAGCAGGTGGGGCGTGTCGTAGTGCAGGTAGTCGGGGATGTTGCGCCAGTCGGCATGCTCGCAGGAGAAGTTGTCGGGCAGCAGCGCCGGATCGGCCAGGGCCGGATCGCCCATCCACACGAAGACCCAGGCATGGCGCAGCGCCACCGCATAGCTGCGCACGCGCGCCTTGGGTGGCACGCTCTCGAGGCCGGGGACCTCGACACAGACGCCCTCGGCATCGAACTTGAGGCCGTGGTAGCCGCAGCGCACGCAATCGCCTTCCTTGCGGCCCTTGGAGAGCGGCGCCAGCCGGTGGCAGCAGCGATCCTCCAGCGCGACGATGCTGCCGTCGGCGCGCCGGAACAGCAGCAGCGGCTCGCCGATCACGGTGCGGTTGAAGAGGCCGTCGGCCGGAACCTCACGGTCCCAGGCGACGACATACCAGCAGTTGCGCAGGAACATTGCGCTTGTCTCCATCGGTGGTTGTGGGGCCAGCTGATGGTGGCGCGCAGGGCCTCGCGCCCGCGTCCCCTGCGCAGGGGACAGTGCCCTGCCCTCAGGCAGCCAGGCGGATCAGCTCGGCGCGGTCGTGGATGTCGAGCTTGAGGTAGGCGCGCTTGCGCAGCGTGAGCACGGTGGAGGCCGCGATGTCCAGGTCGGCCGCGATGCCGTCGGCCGTCATGCTGCAGGCGATGCGCGCGCAGACGTCGAGCTCGCGCGGGCTGAGTGCGGCGTCGCGCGCGTCGAGCCGTGCCCGCGCGAGCGCGACGCGCGTGGCCATCTGGCGCGCGGCCGCGCCGGTGCCGACGGCATTGCGGTGCACCTGGCGAAGCAGCGGCGCAACGGCCAGCACGCGCTCGATCTCCTGCGCGGCGAAGGCGCCCTTGGCCTCGCTGCGGTAGAGGTTGATCGAGAAGGCGGTGCGCGGCGCCGGCGTGAAGAGCAGCGTGAGCCGGTCCGACAGATGCTCGCGCTCGTAGATGCGGTGGCGCCAGCCGGAGTCGGGGATTTCGCCGGCGCGGAAGCGCAGCGCCGTCACCTCCGCGTTCTCGCCGGGCTGCGCGCGCATCTGCCCGGCGATGCGGATTGCATCGTCGAAGAGGTAGAAATGGCGGCGGTACTTGTCGAAGCACTGGCCGGTGACGTTGCGCAGCCCGGCGCCGAAGGCATGCCCTTCGAGCAGCGCCGGTGGATCCTCCATGTGCGAGACCAGGCTGATGTAGTCGACCGGCAACAGCGCGTTGAGGAAATGCAGCATGGCGCGCGTCGGCTCCGCCTCGCGCGGCGCCTCCAGCAGCAGCGAAACCGCGTGCAGGTCGAGCGTGTGCTGGTGGGGAACGGCGGGGACGCGCCAGGTGGCAGGCATGCGGCCATTGTCCGGTCGCGGCCGTGGCGCGCGAAGACCACGGGGCTCGGGACAAACCCGCTTTCCGCTCTTCTGGCCGGCGCGGGATAACTGACTGCTAGGTTTTATTGCACTCCGAGTGCTAGGTTTTGTTGCAACGCCAGGCGCTAGAGAAGACCGCGCCCCGCCAGGTTGCGCATCAGCGCACCAATGCCGAAGGACCAGCGCGCCGCCTGATCGGCATGCACCACGCGGTTCTCCAGCGCGCCGAGTTCGGGCGCCGAGATGGTGACGCGGTCGCCCACCACGTGGGTGAAGCCCTGACCCGGGCCGTGGCGGTCCTGCGTGGGCGCGAACATGGTGCCGAGGAAGAGCATCAGCCCGTCCGGGTAGGCGTGATGCGGCCCGATGGCCTGCGAGACCAGGTCCAGCGGATCGCGGCTGATCTGCGCGAGCGAGCTCGATCCCTCGAGCGCGAAACCCTCGGGCCCGGCGACGCGCAGCGCCACCGTGATGCGGCGCACGTCGTCGATGCCGAAATGCGTGTCGAACAGGCGTATGAAGGGGCCGATCGCGCAGGAGGCGTTGTTGTCCTTGGCCTTGCCCAGCAGCAGCGCGCTGCGGCCTTCGAAGTCGCGCAGGTTGACGTCGTTGCCCAGCGCCGCGCCCAGGGTGCGGCCGCGGCTGTCGACCGCCAGCACCACCTCGGGCTCGGGGTTGTTCCAGACCGAGCCGGAATGGATGCCGACGTCGGCACCGGTGCCGACCGCCGACAGCACCGGCGCCTTGGTGAAGATCTCGGCATCGGGGCCGATGCCGACCTCGAGGTACTGCGACCAGGCGCCCTGCGCGATCAGCACCTCCTTGACCTGAGCTGCCTGCGGCGAGCCGGGCACGATGCCGGCGAGGTTGTCGCCCAGCACGCCGCCGAGCGCGGCGCGGATGGTTTCGGCCCGGGAGGCATCGCCGCGCGCCTGCTCCTCGATCACGCGCTCCAGCAGGCTGGCGACGAAGGTCACGCCGCTGGCCTTCACCGCCTGCAGGTCGCAGGGGGCGAGCAGCCAGGGCAGTTCGGGATCGCGCGCGGCCTCGTTGCTGTTGGCCAGCGAAGCGTCGAGCGCCGCAATGCGCGGCGCGTCGTTGTCGCGTAGGGCCTGGCGCACCAGGCCCACGGGATCGTCGAGCTCGAGGAGCTGGCTGGTGGTGGGCGCCAGGCGCGTCAGGTCGTGCAAGCCGCCCTCGTGCACCACCACCGGCGTGGGCCCGACATCGGGTTGCCAGAGACGGCCGATCAGGGCGGCGCGCCCGGCGTCGCGTGGCAGGCTGGTGGCGGACGAGAGGGTCTGGGGCATGTTGTCTCCAAAAAATCGGGTACCCGACGCAGAGGACGCGAAGGTTTCGCCAAGGACGCAAAGGAATCCAGGAAGACCATTCTGTATGTCTTTTTCGCGTCCTTCGCGAAAGCTTCCCGTTCTTCGCGTTCCGCTCAGTCCTTATTCATTCGTCGCCTCGCACCCGCGCGACCTCCGACTGCAGATCCGTCCATGCCGGCTCCTGCGGCGCGAAGCGCGCGCGCATGTAGCCGGCCAGCTCGGCGATCTGCGCATCGCTGAGCGCCTCGCGGAAGGCGGGCATGAAGCCGATGTCGCGCGTGGCCGGCTCGCGCACGCCATCGAGGATGGTGCGCAGCAGGTTGTCGGGGCGCGCGCTCGTGAGGTTGCTGTTGAGCGCGAGCGGCACGTTGGCGCCGAGCAGCGTGGGCCCGTTGCCGTCGTGGTGGCAGGCGGCGCAGGCGCCGTCGAACAGGCGCTGGGCCGGGCCGAGCAGCGGGCCCTGGCGCGCGGCGGCGGTGGCGACCGCGCGCTGCGCCTGCGCACGGGCCTCGGCCTCGCTGGTCTGCGCATTGAAGGAGGCCAGGTAGGTGGCCATGGCGCGGATGTCCGTGTCGGGCACCTGGGCCAGCTCGCGAACCACCTCCGCCATCGGGCCGCCGGCCGTGCCGTGCTGGGGGCTGTGGCCGTTGCGCAAGTAGCGGTAGAGCGATTCGGCGTTCCAGGGCACGGCCGACTTCGAGGCCAGGCCCGTGAGCGCGGGCGCCTCCCAGCCCTCGACCATCGCGCCCGACAGGTAGGCGCCGCCGCCCTGCTCCGCGCCCAGCGCGTTGCGTGGGGTATGGCAGGCGCCGCAATGGCCCAGGCCGTCGACCAGATAGGCGCCGCGGTTCCATTCGGCGCTCTGCCGCGGGTTCGGCTGCAGGGGGGCGGGATCGTGGAAGAGCGCGTTCCAGCCGGCCATCAGCGGACGGATGCCGAAGGGGAAGTTCAGCGAAGACTTCGGCGTGGGCGCCTGCACCGGCGGAAGCGACATGAAGTAGGCGTAGAGCGCCTGCAGGTCGTCGTCGCTGGTCTTGGCGAAGGCGGTGTAGGGGAAGGCCGGGTAGAGGTGGTGGCCGTCGCGCGAGATGCCCTCACGCATGGCCCGCTGGAAGGCGCTGAAGGACCAGCGGCCGAGGCCGGTGTCGGGGTCGGGCGTGAGGTTGGTGGTGTGGAGGGTGCCGAAGGGCGTGTCCATGGCGCGGCCGCCGGCGTTGGGCGTGCCGCCGGGGGCGGTGTGGCAGACGGCGCAGTCGCCGAGGGCGGCGAGGGTGCGGCCGCGGTCGATGGTGGATTGGCTGTAGACGGGGGCGCTGAGGGTGACGGGGGCGATGGTGGAGCGCCAGCCGAGGAGCCCGGCGATGAGGCCGAGGCCGCCGATGATGAGGGCGGTGGCCGTGGCCCATGCACCACGCGCTTTCGGCCACGGCGCGTCCGGTCTTGCTCCTTCCCTCTGGGGAAAGGTTGGGATGGGGGCACGACGGCGCCACCATCGACCGCCCGCGTGCCCCCACCCCTGCCCCTCCCCAAGGGGGAGAGTGAACGAGATTCAGCGCAGCCCTCACCACCTCCGGCGTGAACGGCGGCGCCTGAACCTCACCCCGTCGCATCGAAGATCGCATTCGCGATCGCCGCCGTCCCCGGCACCGAGGACGACTCCCCGCCCCAGCGGCGGCTCGCCCGGCCGCTGCATGTGCACGACCTCGATCACCGGCACCTCGCGGAAGCTGAGGATCGGGTAGCTGCCCCACTCGCGGCTCGCGACCACGCCCGCGGGCAGCACGCCCGGCAGCGTCTCGCCGCCGGACGGCTGCGCCGGCGGCGCGAAGTCCACGCGCTCCTTCAAGGCCCGGCTGGTGGTCTGGATCACGTTGCCGTGGATCTGGTGCTCGACCCCGGCCGGGTTCACCATCAGCCCCGCGTCGTGCCCCACCACCACGCGGCGCACGTGCACTTCGCCGGTGGTCTTGTGGACCTCGACGTCGGCCACCCAGGCCGACCAGGCCGCGCCGAAACCGGGCCACTTGCTGTGCACGTAGCGGGCGTAAGCGAAGCCCTGGCCGAAGAGCACATCGCCGCCCGGGCCCACGCGCGCGTCGGCGCGCCTCGAAGGATGATCGCCGTCGGCATCCTCCTGCGGCCCCGTGCGCATGCGCCAGCCGGCCTTCTGCGCGGTCTCGCGCACCAGCTCGGCCGCGCGCGGATCGCGCAGATGGCGCAGGCGGAAGGCCACCGGGTCCACGCCGGCCGCGGTGGCCAGCTCGTCCACGTAGGACTCGTGCGCGAAGGAGCTGGGCAACGCCGAGACGCCGCGCAGCCAGGAGGCGCGCACGATGGGCGCCATGTCGTTGACCTTGACCCGCAGATTCTCGTAGGCATAGGGCGGGCGCGCGGTGCGGTCGCCCATCTCGAAGGCCTGCGCGACCGGCTCGACCGTGCGGGTGAGCAGCAGCGCCAGCGTCGGCGCGCCGTTCGACGGGTAGGAGGTCTCGAAGTCGTAGGCCGCCACGCCGCCCTCGGCATCGAGCCCGCCGTTGACCTGCATCAGCTGCGCCGCGCCCTTGGGCTCCCACGCATGCTCCTGCTCGCGCGTGAGCTGCACGCGCACCGGCGCGCCGGCCGCGCGCGCGAGCAGGGCCGCGTCGGCCGCCACGTCGTCGGCGCCGTTGCGGCCGTAGCAGCCGGCGGCCTCCATGCGCACCACGTCGACGGCCACGTCCTCCAGGCCCATGAGCTTCGCGAGATCGGCGCGCAGCACATGCGGGTTCTGCGAGCCGGCCCAGACGCGCAGCTGCACGCCCGCATCGCCCTCGGGCTGCCAGTGCGCGAGCGCGCACGAGGGGCCGATGGAGGCATGCATCTGGTAGGGCCAGACATAGGTGCGCAGCATCGGCTGGGCGGCGTTGGCTAGCGCCTCGTCCACCCGGCCCTCGTCGACCAGCAGGCGCTGCGTCGCGGGGTTGGCGCGGATCGCGCCTTCCAGATCGTCGAGCGCGGGGAGCCCAGGCCAGGCCTTCCAGCGCACCCGCAGCTCGCGCAGCGCCTGCTCCGCGTGCTCCTCGCGCTCGGCGACGATGCCGACGAAGTCGCGGATCACCACCACCGCGCGAATGCCGGGGATATGGTCGATGGAAGATTCGTCGACCGACTCCAGCGTGTTGCCGATGAAGTCGCCGTGATCCGCGCCCGCATAGGGCGGCCGCACGACGCGGCCGTGCAGCATGCCGGGCACGCGCATGTCGTGCACGAACACCGTCTCGCCCGCCAGCTTGGCCGGGATGTCGACGCGCGGGACCGCGGTGCCGACAAGGCGGTAGTCCTTCGGGTCCTTGAGCCGGGCCGCGCCGTCCAGTGGCAGCACGGTGCGCGTGCCGGCCACCAGTTCGCCGAAGGGCACGCTGAAGGCCGGGTCCTCGCCGGCATGGACGCGGCCCTCGCGCACCTCGAGCAGCGAGGGCTGCACCCCAAAGCGCTCCGAAGCCTGCGCGAGCAGCCAGGCGCGTGCCTGCGCCGCGGCCTGCCGCAGCGGCACGGCGTGGATCTGCAGCGAGGCGCTGGCGATGGTCGCGCCTTGGTTGGGCGCGCGCGCCGTGTCGCCGAGCACCATGTGCACCTGCGACAGCGGCAGGTCGAGCTCCTCGGCCACCACCTGCGCCAGCGCGGTGCGGATGCCGGTGCCCAGGTCCACATGGCCGTTGAGTGCAGTGACGCTGCCGTCGCTCCACAACGCGAGCAGGATCTCGGGGCCTTCGGCGGGATTGCCCGCGACCACCGCCGGCTGCCCATTGGCAGCGGGCGGCGCGGGCGGCGTCTCGCGCACCACCACCAGCACGTCCCGGGCGTTCAGGAAGTCGCTGCGGGTGCGCGGCTGTTCGGCGCGCCGGGTCACGTCGGCTGGCCCTTCGCCAGGCGCCTTGCGGCCGCCTGCACCGCGGCCAGGATCTCCACATGCGTGCCGCAACGGCACAAGTTGCCCGAGAGCTCGGCGCGGATGCGCTCGTCGCCGGGGTGCGGGTCGCGCGCCAGCAGCGCGGCGGCCTGCATCACCATGCCGTTGAGGCAGTAGCCGCACTGCGCGGCCTGGGCATCCTCGAAGGCCTGCTGCACGGGATGCCATTTCTCGCGCGAGCCGAGCCCTTCCAGCGTGGTGATGGCGCGGCCGGCCACGCCATGCGCCGGGATCACGCAGGCGCGCGCCGCCACGCCATCGACCCACACCGTGCAGGCACCGCATTGGCCCAGCCCGCAGCCGTACTTGGGGCCATTGAGCGCGAGGTCGTTGCGCAGCACGTGCAGCAGCGAGGCCGCCTCGGGCACCGACAGCGCGACCTCGCGTCCGTTGACCTTCAGTGCGAGTTCCTGCATTGCGCGCGCGGGCCTCCTCAGGCGCTCATCTCGATATCGGTCGACTGGATGCGCTTGACGCCCTTGGTCTGCATCTCCTTCCAGGCCTTGGCGAGCGAGCCGTTCAGGTCGATGGCGCGCGTCGCGTCCTCGACCACATAGGCCTCGAAGCCGGCCTTGCGCGCATCGAGCGCGGTCCAGGCCACGCAGAAGTCGGTGGCCAGGCCGGTCACGAACACGGTCTTGATGCCGCGCGCCTTGAGATAGCCCGCCAGGCCGGTGGGGGTCTTGCGATCGGCCTCCTCGAAAGCCGAGTAGCTGTCGACGCCCTTGTGGTAGCCCTTGCGGATGATCAGTTGCGCGCTGGGCAGCTTCAGGTCCTTGTGCAGCGCGGCGTCTTCCGTGCCCTGCACGCAGTGGTCGGGCCACAGCACCTGGTTGCCGTAGCCGAGCTTGATGCTGCTGAAGGGCTTCTGCCCCGGATGCGCGCTCGCGAAGGAGGCGTGGCCCTGGGTGTGCCAGTCCTGAGTGAGCACGATGTTCTCGAACGCAGTGGAGAGCTTGTTGATCACCGGCACCACGTCGGCGCCGCCCTTGACCGGCAGTGTGCCGCCGTCGACGAAGCAGTTCTGCACATCGACCACGATCAGCGCCGACTTGTCGGAGGGCTTGATCTTCGCTGCCGCGAACAGCGGCGCCGAAAGCCCGGCCAGGCCCAGTGCGGCGGCGGACTGGAGAAAGATTCTGCGGTGCGTGTTGTGCATGGTGTGTTCGCTCCTCGGGTTGATGAAAGCCGTGATCAGACGGACAGGTAGGCCCGCCGTACTTCCTCGTTGGTCGCCAGATCGGCCATCGAGGCCTGGTAGCGGATCTGCCCCTTCTCCAGCACGTAGGCGCGGTCGGAGACCAGCTCGGCGAAGTGCATGTTCTGCTCCGACAGCAGGATGCTCACGCCCTGCGCCTTGAGCTCGAGGATCATGTTGGCCATCTGCTCGACGATCACTGGCGCCACGCCCTCGGAGGGCTCGTCCAGCAGCACGAGGTAGGGGTTGCCCATCAGCGTGCGCGCCACCGTCAGCATCTGCTGCTCGCCGCCGCTCATGCGCCCGCCCGGGCGCTGCGGCATCTCGCCGAGGTTGGGGAAGAGCTTGAACAGGCGCTCGGGCGTCCATAGCGGCGCGTCGCTGCCGTCGGACCAGCGGCGCGCGGGCTGCTTGCCGACCTCGAGGTTCTCCATCACCGTGAGGTCGGTGAACACACGCCGGTCTTCGGGCACGAAGCCCAGGCCCAGCTTGGCGGCGTGGTGCGGCTCGCACTTGGAGATGTCGTGGCCCAGGAAGCGCACCGCGCCGCGGCGCTTGGACAGCATGCCGATCAGCGCCTTGAGCGTGGTGGACTTGCCGGCGCCGTTGCGGCCCATGAGCGCGACCACCTCGCCGCGGCGGACTTCGAGGTCGACGTCGTAGAGGATCTGGGCGGCGCCGTACCAGGCGCACAGGGACTTGGCCTCGAGCAGTGTTTCGTGGGTGCTCATTGGAAAATACCTTCGCCTTTGGCTGCGGTGCGAGCCCCTTCGGACGGCCGGGCAGTGCTCATGCAATTTCTCCCGCCACGGCGGCATTCACCGCGGCCGCCTTCTCCGCGATCTTCTCGAAGGTCTTGCCGCTGCCGAAATAGACCTCCTGCACCTTGGGATGGTCGCGGATCTCCAGCGGCTTGCCCTGTGCGATGAGGCGACCGCGCGCCAGCACGATCATGCGATCGGCATAAGCGAAGACCACATCCATGCTGTGCTCGGTGAACAGCACAGCCATGCCGCGGTCGATCACCAGCTGCTTGGTGAGCGCCATCAATGAGTTGCGCTCCTTGGGTGCCATGCCGGCGGTGGGCTCGTCCATCAGCAGCAGCTTGGGCGAGTTGGCCATCGCGATCGCGAGCTCGACGCGCTTGACGTCGCCGTAGGCGAGCACGCTGCAGGGCCGGTCGGCCTGGGCCTTCATGCCGACCTGGTCGAGCAGGGCCAGCGCCTCGTCGCGCTTGTGGTCGGCAGCGCGGCGCCAGGTTGCGAAGAGCTTGTGGTCGTGCGAGAGCAGCGCCATCTGCACGTTCTCCACCACGGTGAGCGAGGCGAAGGTCTCGGCGATCTGGAAGGTGCGGCCAACGCCCATGCGCCAGATCTCGCGCGGCTTGCGGCCTACGAGCTCCTCGCCGTCGAGCAGGATCGAGCCGCGGTCGGCCTTCAGCTGCCCGTTGACCATGTTGAAGGTGGTGGACTTGCCGGCGCCGTTGGGGCCGATGAGCGCCAGCAGCTCGCCGGGAGCGAGGTCGAAGCTGATGCCGTCGACGGCCTTGACGCCGCCGAAGGACTTGCCGAGTTCTGTGACTTTGAGAAGGCTCATGCCTTGGCTTCCTTGAGTTCGGCCGGATCCTTCGAATGCCGCCGCCTGTCGAACAGCTGCTTCGCAAACCCCGCGATCCCCTGCGGGAACAGCAGCACCAGCAGCAGGATGATCCCGCCCAGCATGGCCCGCCAGTAGTCGGTATTGCGCGCCACCGTGTCGTGCAGCCAGGTGAAGGTCACGGCCCCCACCACCGGCCCCGCCAGCGTCTGGATGCCGCCCAGCAGCACCATCACCAGCCCGTCGACCGACTTGCCCACGCTCAGCGACTCCGGTGAGATGCTGCCCTTGGAGAAGGCATAAAGCGCGCCCGCCAACCCCGCTGCCGCGCCGGCCATCACGAAGGCGGCCCACTGCATGCGCTTGACGTCGATGCCGATCGCGTCCGCGCGCAGCACCGAATCGCGGCCCGCGCGCAGCGCATAGCCGAAGGGCGAGAACAGCACGCGCCGCAGCCACAGCACGCCCAGCGCCACCAGCACCAGCGTGAGCCAGTAGTACACCCGCTTGTCCGCGAGCCAGGCCGCCGGCCACACGCCGGTGAGCCCGTTGCTGCCGCCGGTGAACGTGTCCCACTGGTAGGTGATGGCCCAGGTGATCTGCGCGAAAGCCAGCGTCAGCATCGCAAGGTACACGCCCGACAGCCGCACCGCGAACCAGCCATAGACGAAGGCGCCGGCCGCCGCCACCAGCGGCGCGAGGACGAGCGCCAGCTCCATCGGCATGCCGCTTGCACGCACCAGCAGCGCGGCGCCGTACGCGCCGAGCCCGAAGTAGGCGGCATGCCCGAAGGAATGCATGCCGGCCGGGCCCATGATGAAGTGCAGGCTGGTGGCGAACAGCGCGGCGATCATCAGGTCGATCATCAGCACGGTGGTGTAGGGCGAGTCGGCGGTGAAGATGGGCACCGCCGCCAGCACCAGGCCGAAGACGGCGGCGGCCACCAGGTAGGTCTTGCTGGGGCGGCGCAGCGGCTCCTCCTGCATGCCCACGTAGCGGCTGGGCGCCTGCGGCCGGCCGAAGAGGCCCCAGGGGCGCCACACCAGCACCACCGCCATCACCAGGAAGTCCACCACCAGCGTGAGCTTGGAGAAGGACACGCTGATGCCGAAGACATCGACCACGCCCAGCCAGATGCAGATCGCCTTGATCTCGGCAATCAGCAGCGCGGCCGCGTAGGCGCCGGGGATCGATCCCATGCCGCCCACCACCACCACCACGAAGGCGGCGCCGATGGTGTTGAGGTCCATCTCCAGCGTGGCCGGCTCGCGCGGCAGCTGCAGCGCGCCGCCCAGGCCCGCGAGCATGGCACCGAGCGCGAACACGGCCGTGAACAGCCAAGCCTGGTTGACCCCCAGCGCGCTGACCATCTCGCGGTCCTGCGTGGCCGCGCGCACCAGGGTGCCGAAGCGGGTGCGCGTGAGCAGCATCCACACCAGGCCCAGCACCACCGGGCCGACCACGATCAGGAACAGGTCATAGGACGGAAACTGTCGCCCGAGGATGGCGACCGAGCCCGAAAGCCCCGGCGCACGCGGCCCCAGCAGCTCGTCGGGGCCCCAGAGCCACAGCACCGCGTCCTTGATCACCAGCACCAGCGCGAAGGTCGCGAGCAGCTGGAACAGCTCGGGCGACTTGTAGATGCGGCGCAGCAGCACCACCTCGATCAACGCGCCGAGCACGCCCACCGCCAGCGCCGCCACCACCAGCGCCGGCCAGAAGCCGAAGCCGGTGCCCAGCCGCTCGACCAGCGTGTAGGCGACGTAGATGCCCACCATGAAGAACGAGCCATGCGCGAAATTCACGATCCGCGTGACGCCGAAGATCAGCGACAACCCCGCCGCCACGAGGAACAGCGAGGACGCGCTCGCCAGCCCGTTGAGGAGCTGGACGATGAAACCTGAAAAACTCATGACTCGTCCGCCTCTGGCTCAGTCGTTCGCGCGGGACTTCTTCAGCTCTTCGACCGGCGGCTGATACTTGGCGTCCGCGCCGTCGAGGTACACGTAATTCACCATCACGCCCTTGCCGCCTTCGTTCTTGGTGCGGCCCACATAGGCGCCCATGGTCGACTGGTGGTCTTCCGGGCGGTAGGTGATCTTCCCGAAGGGCGTGTCGACCTGCAGGCCCTTGAAGGCGGCGACCAGCTTGTCGGTGTCGGTGCTCTTGGCCTTGGCGATGCCGGCAGCGGCCGACTTGATCATGCTGTAGCCCACCACCGAGCCCAGGCGCGGGTAGTCCTTGAACTTGGCCTGGTAGGCCTGCTCGAACTTCTTGTGCTCGGGCGTGGTGATGCCGTACCACGGGTAGCCGGTGACGATCCAGCCGTTGGGCGCCTCGTCCTTCAGCGGGTCCATGTACTCGGGCTCGCCGGTGAGCACGCTGACCACCTCGCGGTCCTTGAAGAGGCCGCGCGTGTTGCCCT
Source organism: Variovorax sp. WS11 (assembly GCF_010499245.1). Taxonomy (GTDB): domain Bacteria; phylum Pseudomonadota; class Gammaproteobacteria; order Burkholderiales; family Burkholderiaceae_C; genus Variovorax. Next base: position 2,904,038 of record NZ_JAAGOW010000001.1, on the reverse strand, counting down.
CGCGCACGAACTTCGAGAGGTCGGCGCCGAAGAGCACGTTGAAGATCGCATCGGGCTTGGCGTCGGCCAGCGCCTGCACCACGCTGCCGGCGTCGACCTTGCCCAGCGGCGTTGCCTGCTCGGCCACGAACTCCACGTCGGGCTGCGCCGCCTTCAGCAGGTTCTTGAAGGCCGCCACCGCGGACTGGCCGTACTCGTAGTTGGGGTAGACCACGGCCCAGCGCTTCTTCTTGAGCTTGGCCGCCTCGGGCACCAGCATCGCGGCCTGCATGTAGGTGCCGGGGCGCAGGCGGAAGGTGTACTGGTTGCCGCCCTGCCAGGTGATCTTGTCGGTGAGCGGCTCGCCGGCCAGGAAGAAGAACTTCTTCTGCTTGGCGAAGTCGGTGACCGCCAGGCCGGTGTTCGACAGGAAGGTGCCGGCGAGCAGGTCCACCTTCTCGCGCGAGACCAGCTCCTCGGCCACGCGCACCGCGTCGCCGGGGTTGGCGTTGTCGTCGCGACTGATGAGCTCGATCTTCTTGCCGTTGACGCCGCCCGCGGCGTTGATCTCGTCGACCGCCAGCTCCATGCCTTTCTTGTAGGGCTCGAGGAAGGCGGGCTGCGCCTTGTAGCTGTTGATCTCGCCGATCTTGATCACGCCCTGCGCATGCGCGGGGACGAGTGCGGTGGCAGCGAGCGAAGCGACGGCGGCCGCACTGAAGACATGACGCAGGGGGTTCATGGAAAGCTCCTTGGGGTCGAACGGTGAAAAAACGGGAAGGTGGCGTGACGGCTCAACGAAGGCCGTCTTCGCCCTTGATCTCGGAGACCTGCAGCCCGCCGATGCGCGGCAGCGGGCGGCCGCTGTCGGTCACGGCGACGGCCACGACGATCTCGTTGGCTCGCGGTGCATCGGACACACGCGCCTCCACGGCGTCGAAGTGGCTGCGCACGAAGGCCGCGTCCTTGTGGCCCAGGGGCACGTCGATGGCGGTGCCCAGCGTGCCGCGCTTCTTGGCCGACGGCACCAGCGCAGCGCCCTTCTCCACCGCCACGCGCAGCGGCGCGCCGAGCTTGGGATGCAGGATGGCAGCGGCGTGCTCCAGCTCGCCGGATTCGCCGACGATCGCGGCCTTGCCGTAGCTCTGCGCCTGGCCGGGCTCGATGCCCAGCGCCTGGACGGCCTTCTGGCCCAGCAGCGCGCCCAGCTCTTCGCCGATGGCGATCAGATCGTCGAGCGATTCGCTGTAGCGGCCGGCGTAAGGGTTCTCGATGACCGCGATGGCCACGGCGCGGCGCGTGGGCGGCTCGATGGTCTTGCCCATTTCCTTGCGGGTTTCGTCGAGCTGCACGACGAGCTTGCGGATGTTGGCGCTCATGGTTCTTTCCTTGTGTCTCTGAATGAAGGGCGTTGCTGCTTCAGGGCTTCAGCGCAGTCCGTCCCACTTGGCGATGTTCTCGGCGCGCAGACCGCCCACGCGCTCGTGTACGCGGTAGCCGGTGCTCATGGCGAGGATGAAGACGATCTCGTCGGACGCGGGCGCGCCGGGTACGCGCACCTCGATGGCGTCGAACTGGCCGCGCACGTAGCTGGCGTTGATGTTGGTGAGCGGCACGTCCAGCGTCGCGCCGGGCGGCCCCACCTTCTTCGTCGAGGGCACGATCGAGAGCGCATTGCCCGGTTGCCCGGTCTTCTTCTCGTCCACGGTGCCTGCGGTGTAGGCCGCGCGATCGCCCTTCCAGCCCAGCAGCTCGCGCATTGCATAGCCGCCCGGCACATGCCACAGCGCGCCATGCTCCAGCTCGCCGGCGGCGCCGACGATCGCGCCCTTGCCGTAGGTCGCGATGCGCGCGAGCGGCACATCCATTGCCGCATGCAGGCGCTGCGCCATGTCGAGGCCCACCGGATCGAGCAGGCTCATCATCGGCAAGATGTCGGGCTCGTAGCGGCCGGCGAAGGGATTGGAGAGCACGGCGCCGATGGCGCCACGCACCAGCGGTGTCGCTGCGCGCGGGCCGAACTCGTGGTGGATAGTCTCGACCTGGGTGAAAACACGGCGTATATCGATCATCGAAGGGTCCTGCTTTTCATTAAGCAAATACTGAACCAACTGCCGCGGCCTGCGGCGAATTCACGAGCGCGGAAATGCCGGACGCTGGCGAGCTTAAAGGTTCCATGAGGCGCCACTGCCCCTGGCAAACCAGCATGGCGGAGCCGATCAGCCCCGAGCGCTGCAGGGCCATGGCGCGAGCGGCGCCCGCCTCCAGTGCGCGCTGCACCTGCGCGGGCGCGAGCGTCTCGACATCGACCGTCACCGGGATGTCGCCGAGGTCGCTGTCGTCCTTGCATTCGCTGGCGGGGCGGCGATGGATGCCCGCGTCTTCCACGTTCACCGCGTTGGCGATCACCGTGGCGGCCGCATCGGCCTCGGCCGCCGTGGCGGCGAGCACGGTCACGCTGTCGGCAATGCCCAGCGAGAAGCTGCGTCCGCGCCAGCCGCTGGTGGCGACGCCGCGCACGGGCATCTCGGCGCGCAGCTCGAACTGGCCGTCGGTCGTGAGCGGGCCGCGCTCGCGAAGGTCGAAGCGCGCTAGGTCGGCGAACAGGCCGACGCGCGCCGACTGGCCCGGCGCGAGGTGCAGCGCGATGTCGCCACCGTTGTTGATCCAGGCGCGCTCGATGCCCTCGCGCTGGTAGAAGGCAATGAGTTCCTGCGCGACGGCACCCGCCACCGCGGCCATCGGCGTGATGAAGCCGGCACGGAAAGGCGCACAGGCCTGCCACATGCGCCGTGCGATCGGGCCCTGCAGCGCACAGGTCTCGCCCACGGGCTGGCGCAGCAGGCGCAGCTCGCCCACGAGTTCGTCGAGCACGGTGCCGAAGCGCCGCCAGGCGAGCTCGTGGGCGACCGCGACCTCGACCTCGTTGCCATGCGCCTCGGCGACGATGTCGATCGGGCCGTGGTTGAAATGCCAGCGGCCTCCCTCGAGAGCGCTGCGTTGGGCCGTCATGGGAAACCCGATCAGCCGAGCATGGGCGGATGGCCGAGCGGCCACGGATTGGCTTCGTCCATGCGAAGCCATTGGCGTGCCAGCGGTGCGCCGTCGTTCTGCCAGGCGCCGCGCGCCAGCGCCTGCTCGAGCGGGAACACATGCTCCATGTGGCCGCCCAGCGCCGCGTAGTCCTCGCGCCGCATGCTGAACTCGATGGGCGCGACGATGGCCGGCGTGGGCACGGTACCGAAGCTGTTGTCGGGCATGCGCAGCACGTCGGCCATCACCGTGATGCCGCCGCCGGGCCACACGTAGGCCGGCGCGCCGCCGCAGGTCACGTTGACCAGCGCGCGCTTGATGGCGCGCGTGAGCAGCACCGGGTTCTCCGTCACGCCCGCGCGCAAGGATCCGCCGGCGCCGCCGAGGAAGAGCACGGTGCACATCGAGGGCTCGCAGTTCTCGCCGATGCGCTCGACGACCCGGCGCACCTCGGCCGGCATCTGCTGCTCGACCGGCTTGAGCGCGTCGTCGAGCACGTACCAAACCGCATGCTCGCCGGTGGTGGAGGTCATCAGCAGGCGCAGGCCGGGCCGGGCCACGCCCTCCTCCCAGCCCTCGATGATCGACAGCGGATCGTCGATGTCGGTGCCGCCCCAGCCGTTACCCGGATTGGCCACCTGGAAGTAGCGCCCCGGCGTGGACTTGCGCCCGCGCATCTGGATGCCCGAGGGCGCCATGTCCAGGCAGCGCCCGGCCTGGTGCTCGGTGAGCACGCCGGTGATGTGGTCGTCGACCACCACCACCTCGTCGGCCTGGCCGAAGAGCTGGCGCGCGAAGATGCCCACCGCGGCCGAGCCGCAGCCCACGCGCATGCGCTTTTCCTCGACGCCATTGACGATGGGGGCCCGGCCGGCCTGGATCACCATGCTGGCGCCGCCGTCGATCACGCACTCGGCCGGCTTCTTGTTGCCCAGCAACTGCATGAGCTCGACCGTCATCCGGCCTTCCTTCTTGCTGCCGCCGGTCAGGTGGTGCACGCCGCCGAGCGACAGCATTTGCGAGCCGTACTCCGCGGTAGTGACATGGCCCACGACCTCGCCGCGGTAGCGCACGTTGGCCTGCTCGGCGCCGAGGAAGCGGTCGGTGTCGATCTTCACCTTGAAGCTGCAGTAGCTGAAGATGCCTTCGGTGACCACCGTGACCATGTCCACGCCCTGCGCCTTGGAGGCCACGATGAAGGGGGCGGGCTTGTAGTCGGGGTAGGTGGTGGAGGAGCCCACGCCGGTCACGAAGACCTCGTCGGCATGAAGGAGATCACCGTTCCAGTCGGGCTCGGCGCCGGGCGCTGCCGGCTCGGCCGCGGGGCGCGCGAAGGGCACCAGCGCGGGCGCCTCGCTAACCAGCTCTCGGCGCAGCAGCAGCACCGGATCGACCCGCACCAGCACGCCCTCGCGGTTGGCGTAGCGGTCGCAGGCGCCGGTGCGCCCCTCGGAGATCTGGCACAGCACCGGGCAGGCGTTGCACTCGACCTTGCTGGTGCTCATGCGCTCGTTGCGCAGGGCCGAGCGGCCCGTGGCCTCGGGCAGCACCGGCATGTCCATGCCGGGCAATCCGTCTGTCTTGGTGTGTTCGGTCATCGCGGGCTTCTCGTGAAATTCGTGGCGGCGGGGGTGCAACAAATGCGCCGGAGGGATCTCTTGTGCTGGAACTTCGCTTTGTGTAGTATTCACTACAACTTCATGTGGTGATCACTACATGAAGTCAATGTAGCAAACAGACCCGATGCTTGCAATGGTGTTTTCTCAGGTGTCGCCGACAATCGAGGGGTTGCGGCAGACTGACGGTGTTCGGCTCCGCGTCACCGCGCACCCCGTTCGTGCGCGTTTTTTCGTCCACAACCATCCCTGATTCCTATGAGTGCATTCAGCGAAGAACGTGTGTTGAGCGTCCACCACTGGACCGACCGCCTGTTCACCTTCACCACCACGCGCGACCCGGCATTGCGCTTCTCGAATGGCCACTTCACGATGATCGGCCTGAAGGTCAACAACAAGCCCCTGCTGCGGGCCTACAGCATCGTGAGCCCCAATTACGAGGAGCACCTGGAGTTCCTCAGCATCAAGGTCGAGGAAGGGCCGCTCACCTCGAAGCTGCAGCACATCCAGGTGGGCGACACCATCATCGTGGGCCGCAAGCCCACCGGCACGCTGCTGATCGACTACACCCTGCCGGGCAAGCGGCTCTACCTCTTCGGCACGGGCACCGGTCTCGCACCGTTCATGAGCATCATCCGCGACCCGGAGACCTACGAGAAGTACGAGCGGGTCGTCCTGGTGCATGGCGTGCGCCAGATCGACGAGCTGGCCTACCACGACCTGGTGACCGACCACCTGCCCAAGCATGAAATCCTGGGCGAGATGGTCGAGAAGCAGCTGCTCTACTACCCGACGGTGACGCGCGAGGAGTTCCGCAACATGGGCCGCATCACCGACCTGATCGCGACCAACAAGTTGACGGACGACCTCGGCCTGCCGCCGCTCGATGCGAGGGAAGACCGCGTGATGCTGTGCGGCAGCCCCGGCCTCCTGGTCGACCTGAAGCACATCCTCGAAGGCCGCGGCTTCAAGGAGGGCAACACGTCGACCCCGGGCGACTTCGTCATCGAACGCGCCTTCGCCGAAAAGTAAATGGCAACGGCCCGCGCACCCAAGCCGGCCACGCGCCGCACCGGCGTGCGCGAGGCCGCCGCGCAGGCCACGCGCGACAGCATCCTGCGCGCGGCCACCAAGGTGTTCGCCAAGTACGGCTACGACGGCGGCAGCGTCGAGAAGATCTCGAAGGCCGCCAACTCGTACGACCGGATGATCTACTACTACTTCGGCAGCAAGGAAGGGCTGTTCATCGCGGTGCTGGAAAGCATCTACCGCCGCATGGACGATGCCGAGGCCGCGCTGCACCTCGATGCGAGCCGGCCGGTGGAAGCGCTCGCGGCGGTGATCCGCTTCGTGCTCGGCTACTACCGCAAGAACCCCGAGTTCGTGACGCTGCTGAACACCGAGAACCTGCACAAGGGCCGGCACATCGCGAAGTCGCTGCGCGCGCGCGAGTACTCGTCGAAGGCGATCGCGATCATCCAGGAGCTGCTGGAGAGCGGCGTGGCGCAGGGCCTGTTCCGCAAGGACGTGGCGGCGCGCGACCTGTATCTGCTGATCGCCTCCACCGGCTATTTCTACACCTCCAACCGCCACACGCTCACGGCCTTCCTCGGCGAGCCGCTGGAGACGCCGGAGGCGGTCACGCATTGGGAGGACTTCGTGATCGAGACCGTGCTGCGCACGGTCGACGCGGGGCCCTCCGAAGAAGAAGCGCCCCCATCCCCAGCACCCCACGAGGACAAGACATGGCAGAAGTCGCAAGCACCGCAAAGTCGGGCAAGGTCGTCATCCGGAACATAGGTCTGCTGCTGTCCGGCGACCTGGACAAGCCCATCCTCGATGCCGACACGATCGTCGTGAACGACGGGCTGATCGTCGCCGTCGGCAAGGAGAAAGACTGCGATTGCGAAGGCGCGCAGACGGTCATCGACGTGAAGAAGACCTGCGTTGCGCCCGGCCTGATCGACAGCCACGTGCACCCCGTCTTCGGCGACTGGACGCCGCGGCAGAGCCAGCTGGGCTGGATCGACTCCACCATGAACGGCGGCGTGACCACCATGATCTCTGCCGGCGAGGTGCACCTGCCCGGCCGCCCCAAGGACATCGTGGGCGTGAAGGCCCTGGCCATCACCGCGCAGCGCGCCTTCGACAACTTCCGCCCCGGCGGCGTCAAGGTGCTGGCGGGCGCGCCGGTGCTCGAGAAGGGCATGGTCGAGAGCGACTTCAAGGAGATGGCCGAGGCCGGCGTCGGGCTGCTCGGCGAGGTGGGCCTGGGCTCGGTGAAGGCCGGCTACGAGGCCAAGGAGATGGTGGCCTGGGCGCGCAAGTACGGCATCCAGAGCACCATCCACACCGGCGGGCCCTCGATTCCCGGCTCGGGGCTGATCGACAAGGACGTGGTGCTGGAGGCCGACGCCGACGTCATCGGCCACATCAACGGCGGCCACACCTCGCTGCCCGAAGCGCATGTGTGCGAGCTGTGCGAGAAGTCATCGCGCGCCATCGAGATCGTACACAACGGCAACGAGCGCGTGGCCATCGCGGCGGCCAAGGCGGCGTTGGATTTGAAGTGCCCGCACCGCATCATCCTCGGCACCGACGGGCCTGCCGGCTCGGGCGTGCAGCCGCTGGGCATCCTGCGCATGGTCGCGATGCTGTCCTCGCTCGCCAACATCCCGGCCGAGCTGGTGTTCTGCTTCGCGACCGGCAACACGGCGCGCATCCGCAAACTGAACTGCGGGCTGATCGAGCCTGGCCGCGCGGCCGACTTCGTCTTCATGGACCGGGCCCAGCACACGGCCGGCAAGACGCTGCTGGAGAGCGTACAGCTGGGCGACATCCCGGGCGTGGGGATGGTGATGATCGACGGCATCGTGCGCTGCGGGCGCAGCCGGAACACGCCGCCGGCGACCGAGATCCCGGTGGTGGTGTCGGGCGCGCACTGAGGCGCGGGCCCTGCCTCGTACCCGCGCCAGCAGGGCAGATGATGCTCGACGAAATACTCGACCATCGCTGCAGCCCGCATGTCCCAGCGGAATGATGCACATGCTCTCCAGCCCCTGACGCCGCCGCGAACGCGCTCCTATTCTTGATCCGTGCAGCGCGCCGACGGCCGCGCTGCCACCTAGGAAACTCAGGAACCTGGAGAGCGACATGAAGGTGCATACGAATTCCATCCGGTTCGACGGCCCGGGCAGCGCCGTCTCCATTGGCGTCTTCGACGGCATTCATCGCGGCCATCGGCGCGTGCTGGCCATGCTGCGCGAGGAAGGGCTGCGGCTGGGTCTGCCCACCGCCCTCGTCACCTTCGACCCGCATCCCCGTGCGATCACGCAGCCATCGGCCGCACCGCCCATGCTCTCGACGCTCGACGAGCGGCTCGACATGCTGGCGCAGTCCGGCGATGTCGATCACTGCGTCGTGCTTCGCTTCGACGAGATGCAGCGACGGCAGACGGCAGGCGACTTCGTCCGGAGCGTGCTGGTGGAAGGCTTGCGCGCGCGAGCGCTGGTGGTGGGGGAGAACTTCGCTTGCGGTCGGGCGAGGCAGGGCAACGTGCCCTGGCTCGAGGCCGCCGGACGCAAGCACGGGTTCGTCGTGAACCCGATCATCCTGGCGAAGGCCGGCGCGGAACCGTCGGCGCCTGCGTGCTCGTCCAGCGAGACGCGACGGCTGATACGAGCCGGAGAGATCGAGGCTGCCGCGGCACTGCTGGAGCGGCCCTATGCCTTGTCGGGCACGGTGCTGCCCGGGTCCGGCTCCGCCTCGATCGACACGCCGGTTGCACTGCCGAGCGGCAGATGCACGCCGGCGGCAGGCCTCTACGCCGGCGAGGTAGGTCTGCGACCACTCGGAGGCGCCGGCATGGCGTGGCGCCGCGCACACCTGGAAGTCCACGCGGCAGGCGAGACGGCAGTCTGCAGCATCCGCATGCCCCATGGCGCGCACGTCGAGGCCGGGCCGGGGCAGGCGTTGGGCCTGCGCTTTCATCGCCGCATCGGCCGTGCCGCCGCACCCATGGCGCACCCCGGTGCGCTTTATGCCTCCATGGAATAGTGCGCATGCCCTGCCCTTGCTGTCCAAGGGCAAGCCTCCGGCCTAAGGTCCGCGGTCAGGAGGTCAGACATGACAGTTCTGCGATACGCCTCGCGGCCCGCACCCGCCAAGACCCGCAACTCCGCTCCGGTTTCGGCGGGGCGCGCCATGCCCTCATGGCTTTGCGACAGGCGCAGTTTGTCGGCGCTCCTTGCCCTGTGCAGCGCCTGCGCGCACGCCACCGAAGGCGGTGGCAACTCCTACCCCGTGGGCGTGGAGACCAACTACAACGGCGTCATGCTGTCTGACGGCGCGCACTGGTTCGCCTATTACGCGCACTACAGCGCCACCCACTCCAGGCACGCAGCCGGCGTGGACAACCCGCAGCTGGCGCGCTTTCGCATCGACTCCGACGTCGTGGCGCCCCGGCTCTCCTATGTGTGGCCCGGCCTCACGCTGTTCGGTGCGCGCGTCGAGACCCGGGTGGTGCAGGCCATCGCCTCGGTCGACCTGGACGCCGCCGTCGCCAGGCGGGGGCTGCCGCCGCTGGACCGCGGCGGATACCGGCTGGGCCTGGCCGACATGGCCTTCACGCCGATCATTCTGGGCTGGAACTGGTCGAACTATCACCACACGATCGGCATCGACACGCATCTGAAGACCGGCAGCTACGACGTCGGCGAGCGCGTGAATACCGGGCGCAACTACGCCCAGGCCGCCCTCTTCTATGCCTTCACCTGGTTCCCGGCGCCCGGCTTCGACATCAACGCCAAGTTCCGCTACGCCGTCAACGGCAAGAACAAGGCGACGAACTACCAATCAGGTGACGAAGCCACGATCGAATTCAGCGGCGGTTACCGCATCAACCCCGGCCTGGCCATCGGGGTCAACGGCTATGTCTACCGCCAGACCAGCGACGATTGGCAGAACGGGGTCGCCGTCAACAACGGCAACCGCGGCCGGGTCAACGCCCTGGGGCCCTACATCAGCTACAACTTGACGCCGCGCATGGCGCTCATCGCGAAGGTCCAATCGGAGTTCGGCGCGCGCAATAGGCCGCAGGGCACGCGAGTCTGGCTACAGGCGAGAATTCCGTTCTAGCGAAGCCGTGCCGGCACGGTTTTCACGCGCGTTGGTGTAGGTCCGGAATGGAATGGCGGCCAGACAACCAGGACTCGATCACATGGGTACGAACCTGCACATCCAAGCAGATCTGCTGGACCTCTACCAGCTCCGGGTCATCGATGTCCTGCTGCGGGAACAAAGCCTCACGCGCGCCGCGCTCGTGCTGAACACGACTCAGCCGGCGCTGAGCAAGACCCTCGCGCGCTTGCGCAGCTATTTCGACGACCCGCTGTTCGTGCGCGTGTCCCTGAACATGGAGCCGACCCCGAAAGCCTTGGGGCTGGCGGCGCCCATCCGTCTCATCCTCGACGAGATGCAGATGCTGCGCTGCTCGCAGGTGCCCTTCGATCCGCGCAAGAGCGATCGCACCTTCAGCTTCTTCGCCACGGATGCGGCGGTGGTGGTCATGCTCCCGTCGCTGGTCAAGACCCTGCAGAGCCAGGCGCCGAGCGTGCGGCTGAGCGCGGTGCAGTTGGAAGAAGACCATCTGCATGCCTGGCTGAAGTCCGGCAAGGTGGACCTGGCGATCGGCAACTACCCCGCGCTCACGCAGGGCATCCGAAGACAGCGGCTGTTCACCGCGGGCTACTTGAGCCTCGTGCGCAAGGGGCATCCGCGCCTGCCGAGAGAACCGGCCCCCGATGCATTCGCCGCCGAGCAACATGTGCTCGTCTCCTCGTCGGGCACCGGTCACGGCATTGCGCTCGCCGAGCACGTGCTGCAGGCCGCGATACCGGCGAGTCAATTCACGGCGCGCGTGCCGAGCTTCACGGCCGCAGCCGTGGTTGCCAAGCACACCGACGCGGTCGTGACCCTGCCGTCGCCCCTGGCCGAAGTGCTGGCGCGCGAGCTCGACCTCGAGCTGGTCAAGCCGCCGCTGCGCCTCCCCCGCTTCGAGGTGGCGCAGTACTGGCATGAGCGCTTCCATCGCGAAGCCGGCAACCAGTGGTTCCGCTCGGTGCTGCACCAGCGGTTCAGCGCCAACCCCTGATACTAACTCGCGTTCAAAAATATAGAAGTTATCCATTTGAACCCGGTCATTGGATGGGTTCGCGTAGGATTGGATTCGAGGGCGACGAGTCCGTTGGTCAGGGTGCTCTCGACGGCGTCCAGATTGGCGAAGACGTGGTTGGCGAAGCAGTCCTCGCGCAGCGACTCCCACAAGTGCTCGGCGGGGTTCAGCTCCGGGCTGTACGGGGGCAGGAAGATCACGCGCATGTTCTGCGGCACGGCGAGATCACCGGCGATGTGCCAGCCTGCTTGATCCATGACCATCACGATGAATTCCGCGGCGTGGCGCTGCGCGACCTCGCTCAGGAACAGCGACATTGTCTCGGCGCTGACCCAGGGCAGCACGAGGCTGTCCAGCACGCCGTCGTGCGGGCTGACGGCGCTGAAGGCGTAGATGTACTTGCGCTCCAGTCGCGCACCGACCACCGGGCGTGTGCCGTGAGGTGCCCAGCAGCGCCGAGGGCTGCCCAACAAGCCGAATCGGCCTTCGTCCTGGAACATCAGGCGCACTTGGCGCCCACGTTCAGCCTGGCGCTCGACCTCTTGGCGTACCGTGCGGCGCAGTTTTTTTAAAGGCGGCCTGCGCCGCCACGTCTGCCTTGGGGTGCCGTGGGCGCGGCACCACCTTGCGCCAACCGTGGCGATCCAGAAGCCGGTAGACCGTAGAGGGGGCCACCTGCTTGCCCAGTTGTTCCTGGTAGGCCTGCTGGATCTCCGCCACCGTCAGCATGCCGCCCGCCTCGGCACGCTTGACGAATGGCGCCAGAAGTTGCTGCTCTTGCTCTGGGCTGAGGTGTTGGTGATGCCTGCCGCCACGCCCGCGCAGCTCGAAGATGGCATCTCCCTCCTTCGACCAGCGCGAGTGCAAGACATGCACCGTCGCTGTGGACCAGCCCAGCAACTCGGCGATCTGCGCGGCTGAACTGCCCAGCGTCGCACGGATGAGCACGCACTGGATGCGCTGGTACTCCGCATGACTGCCGGCTCGCTTGAGCCGCTCCGCCAGGCGCTCAACAGTCGGCCTATCACCCACGATCAATGTCTTCATCCACGACTCCTTGAAGTTCGTGGAATGACATGATATCTAATCTATTGAACGCGAGTTGGTATGAGACGCGCGCGGCGCCTGCCGCGTTCGACGCCGCTCCCAACATTCCCACCCGCGAGTCCGGTGCCGGGCCGGTCCTGCGCGCTCGCGCGCCCGACCCGCTCGCCACAGCTGCCAACGGAATAGTGCGCATTGCCGCTGGTGCATGGCAAGCGGGCAGTCGCCCACCTACATTGATTCCACCGATCTGCTTCAACCCGGTCACACCCCATTCAGGAGACACACAATGCCGCTCGCAGAACTGATTCAACCCGCACGCTCGCATGCGTCCGTTGCGCCCTCGCCCGGCGCCTCGAGGCTTGCGAGCGACCCCATCGACCCTGCGGAATTCCGTGCGGCGCTGTCGCGCGTCGCGACCGCGGTCACCGTCGTCGCCACCAACGGCGAGCACGGCATCGCGGGCGTCACCTGCTCGGCCGTCTGCTCCGTGTGCGACACGCCGGCCACGGTCCTGGTGTGCGTGAACCGCCGCAGCTTTGCCAACGGCGTGATCAAGCGCAATGGCGTGCTCTGCGTCAACTGGCTCGGCGCCGAGCATTCTGAGATCTCACAGGTCTTCTCCGGCGTGGGCGAGCTCCCCATGGCCCATCGCTTCGCGCAGACACAGTGGGGAACGCTCGCGACCGGCGCACCGCACTGCAGCCTCGCGCTCGTCGCCCTGGACTGCCGCGTCGCGCGGGCCATGGAAGTCGGGACGCACAGCGTCTTCCTTGCCGAAGTCGTCAAGACGTCGATCGCGGAAGCCATCGAAGACCCCTTGGTCTATTGCCAGCGCCGCTACGCCACCACGCGGCCCATCGTCCTCAACTGATTCATCCATCCATCCCTCCCTCCCACTCACTCACCCACGTCACACAAAGGAATCGCCATGCGCACCGGAAAACAGTACCTGGAATCGCTCAACGACGGCCGCGTCGTCTGGGTCGGCAACGAGAAAATCGACAACGTCGCCACGCACCCCAAGACATGCGACTACGCGCAGCGCCACGCGGACTTCTACGACCTCCATCACAGGCCGGACCTGCAGGAAGTGATGACCTTCGTGGACGAGGCAGGCGAGCGCCGCTCCATGATGTGGTTCGGCCACCGCACCAAGGAGGAGCTCAAGCGCAAGCGCCGCTACCACGAGGCCGTGATGCGCGAGATGGCCGGTGCCTCCTTCCCGCGCACGCCGGACGTCAACAACTACGTGCTCACCACCTACACCGATGATCCCACGCCCTGGGAGAAGCAGTCGATCGGCACACCGGGCCAGCCGCTGGCGCAGCACATCGTGGATTTCGCGAAGTTCGTGCGCGACCGCGACCACAACTGCGCGCCCAACTTCGTCGACCCGCAGATGGATCGCTCGACCCCCGACGCGCAGGCGCGCTCGCCGGGACTGCGCGTCATCGAGCGCAACGACAAGGGCATCGTGGTCGACGGCGTGAAGGCCGTCTCCACCGGCACCGCCTTTGCGGACTGGGTGCACATCGGCGTCTTCTTCCGGCCCGGCATTCCCGGCGACCAGATCATCTTTGCGGCAGTGCCCGTGGCGACCAAGGGCGTGTCGATCGTGTGCCGGGAAAGCCTCGTGAAGGAGGACCGCGTCGAGCACCCCCTGGCATCCCAGGGCGACGAGCTCGACGGCATGACGGTGTTCGACAAGGTCTTCATTCCCTGGTCGCACGTGTTCCACCTGGGCAACCCGGAGCATGCCAAGCTCTACCCGCAACGCGTGTTCGACTGGCTGCACTACCACGCGCTGGTGCGGCAGATGGTGCGCGCCGAGCTCATGGCGGGCCTGGCGGTGCTCATCACGGAGCACATCGGCACCAGCAAGATTCCGGCGGTGCAGACGCGCGTCGCCAAGCTGATTGGTTTTCACCAGGCCATGCTCGCTCATGTGGTGGCATCCGAGGAACTGGGTTTCCACACGCCGGGCGGTCTCTACAAGCCGAACATCCTGATCTACGACTTCGGTCGCGCCCTGTACCTCGAGAACTTCTCGCAGATGATCTACGAGCTGGTCGACCTGTCGGGCCGCAGCGCCCTGCTCTTCGCCACCGAGGACCAGTGGGAGGACTCCAAGCTCAACACGGTCTTCGAGAAAATGAACAGCGGCCCGGTGGGACGACCGAAGGACCGGCTGCGCATCGGCCGAGTCATCCGCGATCTGTTCCTGACCGACTGGGGCAATCGCCTCTTCGTGTTCGAGAACTTCAACGGCACGCCGCTGCAGAGCATCCGCATGCTGACCATGCAGCGCGCCGAGTTCTCCGGGTCCGGCACCTACGGGAAGCTGGCACGCCAGGTCTGCGGGATCGACGCGGTGGAGGAAGACACCACCGAATACAAGGCCACGGCGGACTATGCGAAGGCGATGGATGCCGCCCGGCACCAGGAGCAGCTCTCGCTGAGCGGCACGCTGTCCATCTGAGCGCCGGGAGTCACGAGGAGACGACCATGCGCAACATCACGCAAGAGAACATCACCCAGGCCGTGCTGGACAGCCTGTCCGACACACCAGACCCGCGGTCGAGGAAGATCTTCCGCGGCCTGGTACAGCATCTGCACGACTTCGCACGCGACGTCGAGCTCACCGAAGCGGAATGGTTCACCGGCATCCAGTTCCTCACGGCGACGGGCCAGAAGTCCGACGACAAGCGGCAGGAGTTCATCCTGCTCAGCGACGTGCTCGGGCTCTCCATGCTCACCGTCGCGATGAACAACGACAAGCCCGCCGGGTGCACGGAGTCGACCGTGTTCGGCCCTTTCTACGTCGAAGGCGCGCCGCATTGCGAGTATGGCGACGACATCGCCCGCGGGGCGGTAGGCGAGCCCTGCGAAGTCACGGCGTCCGTTCGCGGCCTCGATGGGACGCCGGTCGCGAACGCGGTCGTCGATGTCTGGCAAGCCGATGCCGAGGGTCGGTACGACGTCCAGCGCCCGGAGCTGGATCATGCGCAGGGACGGGGGCAGTTTCGTACGGATGCGCAAGGCCGGCTGCGCTTTCGAACGGTCCTCGCCGAGGCCTATCCGATTCCGGTCGATGGCCCGGTGGGAAGATTCCTGGGCGCCGCCAAGCGCCACCCCTGGAGGCCTGCGCATCTGCACTTCATGATCCAGGCGCCGGGCTACGAAACCCTGATCACCCATGTGTTCAGGGAAGGCGATGCCTACCTGGACTCCGATGCGGTGTTCGGCGTACGACAGTCGCTGGTCGCGCCGTGGACCCGCCGGCTGGAAGGTGGCCATGCGCTCCACTACGACTTCGTGCTCGATGCGCGACCGGCCTGAGGGCGTCCAGATGGGCAACCTATCGAGTGCCTCGCGCGTGGTGGACGTCGACGCCAGTGTCGATGCTGCCCCGGTCGGCCGCCACCTGCTGCTCGTCATGGTGCTCTGTTCGCTGGTGGCGCTGCTCGACGGTTTCGACACCCTCGCCATCACCTACGCGGCGCCCCTGATTGCGCAAGCGTGGAAGCTGCCGAAGGAGGCGTTCGGGCCGATCTTCGCGGCCCACTACGCCGGGGCGGCGCTGGGCGCCGGGCTGTTCGGATTGCTGGCGGATCGGATCGGCCGAAGGCCTGCAATCCTCGCAGCGACAGCGACCTTCGGCCTGTTCGCGCTGGCAACGCCGCTCAGCGAAGGCGTCGTCCCACTGTTGATCCTGCGCGGCTTGACCGGCCTCGGCCTCGGCGGCGCGCTGTCGAACGTGATCGCGCTGGTGTCGGAATATGCGCCGGGCCGGGTGCGCGCGACGATGGTCAGCGTCATGTACGCGGCCTTTCCGCTGGGAGGTGTCATCGGCGGGCCGCTGTCCGCCCATGTACTGGCCCAGCACGGGTGGCAGGCGGTGTTCGTCATCGGCGGCCTGGCGCCACTGGCGCTTCTGGCTGCGCTGTGGTTCCTGCTGCCGGAATCGGTGCGCTTCCTCGCTGCCCGGCATGCCCCTGCCGACCGCATTGCGGCACAGCTGCGGCGCCTGGATCCGAAGCGCGGCTTCGGCAAGGACGATCGCTATGTGCTGGCGGCCGCCGGCGAGCGCAGCCATGGCGCCTTGAGGCTGATCCTTTCCGGCGATCACTTGCGCAGCAGCCTCATGCTGGGCGGTGCGTCCTTCGTCACCCAGATGGTGATCGTGTACATCATCACCTGGATGCCGACGCTGCTGCTGGCCAGCGGCCTGGACCTGAGCCAGGCGATCTGGACCTCGGCGACCTTTTCGCTGGGCGGCATCCTGGGCTCCCTGCTGCTCGCACGCATCATCGACCGCGTCGACGCGCCGTGGCCACTCACTGCGGCCTTTGCCGCCTCGGGTTTCGCGATCGCAGCGGTCGGCCTTGGGCCTTCGGAAAGGGTCGTGCTCCTTGCGGCTGTCGCGCAAGCCGGGGGACTGATCGTCGGCGCCCAGGTCAATCTGAGCGCCTACTGCGCGACCGTCTACCCGACCGAGATCCGCTCGACCGGCCTTGGCTGGATCATCGGCCTCGGACGCATCGGCGCGATCTGCGGCGCGCTGCTGGGGACCGCTTTCGTAGCACTGGGACTGACCTTGCCGTGGCAGTACGGCATCAGCGGCCTCGCGGCGCTTTGCACCGCGCTGCTGGTCCACATGGCGAGACGGAAACGAGGAGAAGCAGCCGCGGTTTCAGTGTCTGCCTAGAAATCCCGCGCCCGCAAAACCACCGGCTCCTGCGGAAGCTGCTGGTAGCGATAGGTCGCCGCCACATGGATGGCGAGGTGGTTCTCCTCGTAGGCATCGACCGCGCGGCTGCAGCTTTCTTCGCCGAAGGCATAGGCGCCGAAGTGCGAGGCCAGGGCGTCGTAGGTGATCAGCGCCGACACGTCGCGGCCGCGCATCGGGAGGGTGAAAGCGACGCCCTCCCCGACGGACTGTGCTCGGTGCGCCCGGGGCGATGGGTGGGTCGGCACGTCGTCGTAGGCACTCGGCGACGCGGTGAAGACCAGTCCGGCCAGGTCCGTCGCGGCCGCGTCGGCGGCTGGGGCCGGCCGGGCCTGCGCAAATTCCGCGGTGGGATCGTCCATGCGGCAGAACAGGAGCTCGACGTCGGCCAATTGCAGCCGGTCGCCGTCCAGCACGGGCATGGAGTCGATCCGCGTCCCGTTGACGAAGGTGCCGTTGGTGCTGTGCGCGTCCTTGATCGTGGCGAAGGCGCCCTGGCAGCTCAGGACGGCATGCACCCGGCTGACCTTCTGGCTGGGAAGAACGATCTCGTTCCCGTCCCACCGCCCGATACGGAGTTCGCCTTCGGCGATCCGGATGCGGCGGGCGAAGCGAGCACCTCGCATGACAAGCAAAGTCGGCACGTTTTTCCCTCCCGCGAATGAATCGATCGAGACTTGGTCCTCCGCTGGACCGGCAAGAATAGTACTTTTCTCTGACTTTTGCGGCAACGCCTTTTACATCCCGGCGCATCCGGGAAAGCCCAGCCTTCAGCGCCCGCGCCTGGACTTGAAGATCAGCTGCCGTGCGGCGAGGAAGTTCAGCGCCAGCCCCGCGCAGCTGCCCAACGCCACGCCCAGCGCAGGCACCCAGGGCCCGGCGAGGCTGTGCAGCACGAGGACATAGACGCTGTAGTTCACCACCGCCCCGCCGAGCATGGTCAGCAGGTAGCCGAGGTATTCGCGCGCCAGCGAGGCGCCCGAATGCCGGGTGCCGAAGGCATAGCGCCGGTTCAGCGCCCAGGTGGCGGTCGCGGCCGCGAGGAAGGACAGCACGCGCGCCGCGTACCAGCCCAGGAGCGGCGCCGCGAGGTAAAGCACGCCCACGTCGACACCGAAGCCGATCACGCCGGCGAGCGCGAACAGCAGGAACTCGCGGCCTGCCTTCATCGTCAGGGCCGATCGACGAGCCCGCGATGCCGCACGCCCGGAATGGCCAGGTAGCGCAGGCGCTTGGCCTCCTGGCGGCCCTTGGTCACGGTGTGCATCACGATGCCGCAGACAAAGGCGAGCATCGCGCTCAGCATGGTGCCGGTCAGCAGCACGGCGGTGGGCAGCCGCGGCACCAGGCCGGTCTCGATATACGTCAGGGCCAGCGGCACGGCCGCCAGGATCGAGCCCAGCGCGAGCACGGTCGCGATGCCGGAGAAGAAGAGCAGCGGCCTTTCGCTCACGAAGAGCTTGCAGATGGTCCTGAGGATGCGCCAGCCGTCGCGGTAGGTGGAGAGCTTGCTGTGCGAGCCCTCGAGCCGCGAGCGGTAACGCACCGGCAGCTCGGCGAAGGGCATGCGCAGCTCCAGCGCGTGGACGGTGAGCTCGGTCTCGATCTCGAAGCCTTCGGAAACGGCGGGGAAGGACTTGGCATAGCGCCGCGAGAACACGCGCAGGCCCGAGAGCATGTCGGTGAGCCGCCCGCCGAAGAGCGCCGCCACCGCGCCGGTGAGCAGGCGGTTGCCGAAGCGGTGGCCGGCGCGGTAGGTCTGGGCATCGTGGCCGTCGTCCACGCGCGAGCCCACGACCATGTCGAGGTTGCCCTCCACCAGCGTGTCGACCAGGCGGCGCAGCTCGCCCAGGTCGTAGGTGGCATCGCCGTCGACCATCACGTAGATGTCGGCCTCGACGTCTGCGAACATGCGGCGCGCCACGTTGCCCTTGCCGCGCAGGGCCACGTAGGTCACCTGGGCGCCGGCCGCCCCCGCGATGGCCGCGGTGTCGTCGCTGGAGGCGTTGTCGAAGACGTGGATCTCGGCTTCGGGCAGCGCAGTGCGGAACTCGTCCACCACCTGCGCGATGGCGAGCGCCTCGTTGTAGCAGGGGATCACCGCGGCGATGCGCAGCGCGGGCCGCAGGGCGTTGGAGACAGGAGCTTCGTTCATGGTGCTGGGGGCAGGATACGGTACGCCTTGGCGCCGTCCTGCTCGAACATCAGGGCGAAGTGGCGGTTGAAGTCCTCATGGGCGGTCAGGGTGCGCGCCACTGCATCGGGCATGACGATGGCCTCGAAGCCCAGCCCGGCGAACCGACGCGCGGCCTCGGCGCCCGGCAGCAGCGGGAAATCCGGATAGCGCCAGGGACCGAGCGTATCGCCCCAGATCGGATTGGGCCCGTAGTAGATGGCCTCGCTCAGCGCGATCTGGTAGACGCGGCCCTTGGCGTGCTCGCGCACGTGGTTCATCACGGCATAGCCCGGTACGTTGGCCCGCAGGAAGGCCTCGCGGGCCGCGGGCGTGGGCGACACCTTGGCCAGCTCGCGGGTGGTGTGCCGGAACGACACCGCCGCCAGCACGGCCAGGAACAGGCCCAGCGCGATGCCGCCCGCACGCACGGGCCAGCCGGCACGGCCGAGCGCGGGCAGCAGCTTGCGCAGCCCGCCGGCGATCCACCCCAGCAGCACCTGCCACCCCAGCACCGCCACCAGCGCGAGCAGCGGGAAAGAGGCCGTCATGTAGCGCGGATAGCGCGAGGTCACGGCCCACACGAAAAGCGAGTAGGCGCAGAACACGATCGCCGCATGCACCGCGGGCGAGCGCCGCCAGGCCAGGCTGAAGGGCGCGAGCACCACAGGCCAGATCAGGAAGTTGGGCAGCGCGGCATGGGCGCGCACGTCGTCGACCTGGTTCTTGTAGTCGGCCAGGTTCCAGTTGCTGAAGCCGAACAGCTTGGCGCCGATCGGGTTGAAGGGATCGCCGGTCATCACGGCGTTGCGCGCGTACCAGTAGACGCAGGGCAGCAGGAAGCATAGGAGCCCCACCGCCCAGACGGCCGGCCGCCGCTCGCGCCGGATCACGAACCACGCGGCCAGCGGCAGGAAGGTCAGCGCCTGGTACTTGGAACCGGCCGCGAGGCCGAGGAAGAAGGCCGCCAGGGCCAGCCAGCGCGCGCCCTGCGCCGGCTGCGCCGCGTGCGACTCGTTCCACCACCACAGGGCGATCCAGGCCGACACGATGAACAGGGCGACGCCCATGTCGATCAGCGCGTTCGAGTAGTCGCCGATGCCGAGCCAGATGGCGGCGGCCGCACAGGCCAGCACCCGGTTCAGGTACTGCACGCCCAGGCGGTAGACCATCCACACCGACAGCCAGCCCGCCAGCCCGTTCATGAAATGCGGCAGCGCGTCGTCGCCGACCAGCAGCGCGCCGGCATAGAGCAGGTTGTAGTTGTACGGGAACCAGGGGTAGCGCAGCCACTCGTGGATGCCCAGCGTGCCGCTCTGGGCCACCTGGCGCGCATAGGGCAGGTGGTACATCAGCTCGTCGAAGGCCGCCGGCGGTGCCAGCGGCGCCAGCAGCGTGGGCAGTGCGACCAGCGCGAGCGCGGCCAGGGCCGCCTTCTCGACCCACGACAGGGACGGCCCGGGCTCGAGGGCGCGCGCCTGCCGCAGCCAGGCGGGGGCCTGCACGCAGGCCGCCGCGAAGCCGACCGCGACCGTCAGCAGCACGCCCGGGAGGTTGAGGAGGCCCGCAATGCCCAGGGCCTGGAACACGCAGATGAAGAGGCCGACGCCGAGCGCCGTGGTCATCGCCGTCTCGAGCCAGAAGTCGGGATGGACCAGCCCGCCCAGGCGCGCGAACAGCGCCCGCCCGAAGCCCCAGCAGGCAGCAACGAAGATCGCGAGCGCCGCGTAATGCGCGGCCGCGAATGTGAGTTTCTCGAACATCAGAGATTGGGCGCCAGCAGCCGCTCCAGGTCCGCCTCGCTCTCGTGACGGCGTGCGGCCTGGTCCTGCAACTGGTCGTGCCCGATCTTGCCGACGTTGAAGTAGGTGGCTTCCGGATGACTCAGGTAGAAGCCGCTGACGCTGGCGGCGGGCATCATGGCCAGGCTTTCCGTCAGCGTCATGCCGATGTCCTGGCACCGCAGCACGTCGAACATCGGGCCCTTCACGCTGTGGTCCGGGCAGGCGGGGTAGCCGGGGGCGGGGCGGATGCCGCGGTACTTCTCGGCGATCATCGCCTCGTTGCTCAGGGCCCGTCGTGCGCATAGCCCCAGAGGTCGGTGCGCACGCGGTGGTGCAGCGCCTCCGCGAAGGCCTCGGCCAGCCGGTCGGCCAGGGCCTTGAGCATGATGGCCGAGTAGTCGTCGAGGTCGTCGATGAAGAACTTCTCTTTCTTCTCGATGCCGATGCCGGCGGTGACGGCGAACATGCCCACGTAGTCCGCCACGCCGCTGTCGCGCGGTGCCACGAAGTCGGCCAGGCAGCGGCTGGGGCGCATCACGCCGTCGATCGCCTGCTTCTCGGTTTGCTGGCGCAGGCCGTACCAGGTGAGCGCGGCCTGGCTGCGCGTCTCGTCGGTGTAGAGCGCGATGTCGTCGTCGTTCACCGTGTTGGCGGGCCAGAAGCCGATCACGCCGTTGGCGGTGAGCCAGCGGCCCTCGATCAGCCGCTTGAGCATGCGTTGCCCGTCGCCGAAGACGCGCACCGCCTCGCTGCCCACCACCTCGTCCTTGAGGATCGCGGGGAAGGGGCCGGCCAGGTCCCAGGTCTGGAAGAAGGGGCCCCAGTCGATGTACTTCGCGAGCTCGCTCAGGTCGAAGTTGCGGAACACGCGGCGGCCGATGAACTTCGGCACCGGCGGCACACAGCCCCGCCAGTCGATGGGCGTCTTGTTGGCGCGCGCCTTGGCCAGCGGCCACAGCGGCACCTGCTTCTTGTTGGCATGCAGGTGCCGCACCTTGTCGTAGTCGGTGTTGAGCTCGTCGATGTAGGCCGCGGCCTGGTCCGACAGCAGCGACTGCGCCACGCTCACGCTGCGCGAAGCGTCGGGCACGTAGACCACCGGCCCCTCGTAGTGTGGCGCGATCTTCACCGCCGTGTGCACGCGGCTGGTGGTGGCGCCGCCGATCAAGAGCGGGATCTTGCGGATGCGGAAGTGCTCGTCCTTCTGCATCTCGCCGGCGACGTACTGCATCTCCTCGAGGCTGGGCGTGATCAGGCCCGACAGGCCCACGATGTCCGCGCCCTCGACCTTGGCACGCGCCAGGATCTCGTGGCAGGGGACCATCACGCCCATGTTCACCACTTCGAAGTTGTTGCACTGGAGCACGACGGTGACGATGTTCTTGCCGATGTCGTGCACGTCGCCCTTGACGGTGGCGATGATGATCTTGCCCTTGCTGCGAACGTCGCGGCCCGCGGCCTCGTCCTGGCGCTTTTCTTCCTCGATGTAGGGGATCAGGTGGGCCACGGCCTGCTTCATCACGCGCGCCGACTTCACCACCTGGGGCAGGAACATCTTGCCGGCGCCGAACAGGTCGCCGACCACGTTCATGCCGTCCATCAGCGGGCCCTCGATCACGTGCAGCGGCCGGCCGCCCTTGGCCACGATGGCTTGGTAGGCCTCCTCGGTGTCCTCGACGATGAAGTCGGTGATGCCGTGCACCAGCGCATGCGACAGGCGCTGGCCGACCGACACCGGCTGCTCCGGCGTGCCGCGCCATTCGAGCTTCTTGCTGTCGTCCTTGGCGCCGCTCTTGGCGCTCTCGGCCACCTCGACCAGGCGCTCCCCGGCGTCGGGGCGGCGGTTGAGCACCACGTCTTCCACCCGCTCGCGCAAGCCGGCCTCGAGGTCGTCGTACACGCCGACCATGCCGGCGTTGACGATGCCCATGTCCATGCCGGCCTGGATCGCGTGGAAGAGGAACACCGTGTGAATGGCCTCGCGCACCGGGTCGTTGCCGCGGAAGCTGAAGCTCACGTTCGACACGCCGCCCGAGACCTTGGCGCCCGGCAGGTTCTTCTTGATCCAGCGCGTGGCCTCGATGAAGTCGACCGCGTAGTTGTTGTGCTCCTCGATGCCGGTGGCGATCGCGAAGATGTTGGGGTCGAAGATGATGTCCTCGGGCGGGAAGCCCACCTCGTCGACCAGGATGCGGTAGGCGCGCTCGCAGATCTCGATCTTGCGCTCGTAGGTGTCGGCCTGGCCCTTCTCGTCGAAGGCCATCACCACCGCGGCCGCGCCGTAGCGGCGCAGCAGCGTGGCCTGGTGCTTGAAGCCCTCCACGCCCTCCTTCATGCTGATCGAGTTGACGATGCCCTTGCCCTGGATGCAGCGCAGGCCGGCCTCGATCACCTCCCACTTGGAGCTGTCGATCATGATCGGCACGCGCGCGATGTCAGGCTCGCTGGCGATCAGGTTGAGGAAGCGCACCATCGCGGCCTTGCTGTCGAGCATGGCCTCGTCCATGTTGATGTCGATCACCTGGGCGCCGTTTTCGACCTGCTGGCGCGCCACCGCCAGCGCCTCCTCGAACTGGCCGTTGAGGACCATGCGGGCGAAGGCCTTGGAGCCGGTGACGTTGGTGCGCTCGCCGATGTTGACGAACAGCGTGCCCTCGCCGATGCGCACCGGCTCCAGGCCGGACAGCTTCATCGGAGGGACTTGGACGGGAGAAGAGGAATCGGAAGACATGGGCTCACCTGCGAACGGGGATCAGGCGAGCGTCGTTGCACTCCAGAAGATGGAAGCCCAAGCCTGACGCGGCGCCCTCGACAAGGGAGGGCCGCGCTGCAACGCTCCTTGGGAGCCGGCGATTTTACGCCGGCTGCACCGCGCCGGACGCCGAGGCGGGCAGGCCGAAGATCCCGTCGAAAGCCCAGTTGAAGACGAAGGTGTAGATGAGGAAGAACACCACCAGGCCCAGGTCCATCACCAGCGCCTGCCAGAGGCTCACGTCCAGCCACCAGGCGAAGACCGGCACCAGGAAGGCCACCAGCCCACCCTCGAAGCCGATCGCGTGGGCGATACGGCGGCGCAGGCTCCGGCCGCGCACCGCCTGGCGCGACTCCCAGCGCTCGAAGAGGGCATTGAAGCTGAGGTTCCAGAGGATGGCGATGCCCGAGGCCAGCACGGCGGCCACGCCCGAATGGCCGGCGCTCTGCCCCGTCATCAGCGCCAGGCCGGCGCTGGCCGCGACGATGGCGATGGCCTCGTAGAGCGAGATGTAGACGATCCGGCGCTTGAGCCCTTGCATGAATTCGTTCCCGTTTTTGTTGCTGCGTTGGGCTCGACTTTATGTGTTTATCACTGATATAAGAAGTCACCTTCCTTCAGTTTTATTGACAGATCGATGAGCTTCAGCAGCGACAACGTGGAGGTCTTCCTGGCCGTGCTCGACCACGGCTCCTTCTCGGCTGCTGCCCGGGCGCTGCACCGCGTGCCCTCGGCCGTCAGCATGGCGATCGCCAACCTCGAGGCGGAACTGAACCTCTCGCTGTTCGATCGCAGCGGCCGCGAGCCCCAGCCCACCGCCGCCGCGCGCTCGCTGGAGCCGCAGGCGCGGCTGCTGGCGGCCCAGCTCCAGCAGTTGCAGGTGCAGGCGCTGGCCCTGACCCAGGGCCTGGAGAACCGGCTGACGCTGGCCATCGCACCCGAGCTCCTGGCCGCGCCCTGGAGCGGACCGCTGGCCACGCTGGCGCAGGAATATCCGCAGCTGGAGGTCGAAGTGCTGGCCGCGCCGCAGGCCGATGCGCTGGCGCTGCTGCACAGCGGCCGGGCGCAGCTGGCGCTGGTCTTCGAGCGCCCCAGCCTGGACGGGCGCGAGGCCTTTCAGGAAGTGGCCAACGAGATGATGGTGGCCGTGATCGCGCCCGCCCACCCGGTGCTGGCCGACGCCGGCGGCCGCCTGCGCGAGGACCATCTGCGGACCACCCGCCAGATCGTGGTGGCGGGCCGCGACCTGGCCACCCGCGACCCACGCTTCGAGTTCGCGCGCCACGTCTGGCGCACCGACAACGCGCTGGCCGCCCTGAGCCTGATCACCGCCGGCCTGGGCTGGGGCTGGCTGCCGCGCAACTTCGCCTGGCCGCACGTGGCGGCGGGGGCGCTGGTGGAGATTCCCTTCGAGAACCTCTCGAACGGGCTGGACCTGTGGGTGGACGTGGTCTGGTCGCGCGAGCGCCCGCTGGGCCTGGGCGCACAGCGCTTCGTGGCGCTGATCGCGCGCAAGAAGGACTAGTTTTGCCTTGTGTATGACTCCCTCTCCCCCTGGGAGAGGGCCGGGGTGAGGGCACCGGGCGCATCCACCGCCACATGATGACGGTCTCCTGCGCGCCCCCTAAGGCCGATCGTCCGACGACGACGGCGGCCGGTTGATCCGGTCCATCTGCCGCTGCCGCATATCCGCCCCAGGCATGGCCGGCGCCGGCCCGGGTGGACGACCGCCCGCCTGTCCCGGATGCTGCATCTGCGGCGGACGAGCCCCTGGCTGCACGCCCGGCGGCTGAGCGTGCTGGGGCGGCACCACCCCGGGAATGGCCCTCGGCTGACGAAGGTCAGGGCCGGGCTGCGGCGGCATAACCCCAGGAACGGCCCGCGGCTGACGGAAGTCGGGGCCGGGCTGCGGCGGCCGAACGTCACGATCGGGCCGCGGCGGCCGGAACCCGTGATCCGGTGGCGGGCGCTGCCCGGGCGGCTGCTGCCAACCCGGCTGCGGCCGGAAGCCCGGGTCCGGATGGGGCTGGTAGCCCCGGCCCGGACGCGGCTGGTAACCCGAGTCGCGGTCATGCCAGGGCCGGGGCTGCCAGTCCGGCCGCGGCGGCGGCACCGGACGCCAGCCCGCCACCGGGGGTGGCGGCCGATGACCATGCCACCAGCGCTGCTCGCGGTACCAGGGCCGGTCGCGGTAGTGGTCGGCCCAGTAGTTGCCGATCGTGAAGCCGACGATCGGCACGCCGATGGTCGCGCCGTAGCTCGCCAGGGGCAGGCGCCGGTTGTCGTAGATGTAGTCGATGGCGCCGGCATACACCCAGCCGCGCAGGCCGTCTGGCAGCACCACGTCGCACCAGCTGTAGCCGCTGATGCAGCCCAGCACCTCGAAGGGCTGGCCGGGGCCCAGCCGGGCCACCACCGGGTAATCGCCCGAAGGTCCCGCCCGGAGGTTGACGGTGTTGCGGGCGACGGCCTCCTGGGCCGCCGCGGCGATCGGCAGCGCGAGCGCGAGGGTTCCGATGCCGATCCAGCGTTGTGCGAGCTTGTTGTTCATGGTGCCTCCTTGATGAACTTCAGGGCAGGCCGCGCGCCCAGGCGTTGCCATTGGGCCACGGCCTTCCCGCCCAACGGAGCCGCTCGGGTGGCGGTGCACCGCCATAACCCTTGGAGAGCTTCTTCATCTGGCCTTTACAGGCCGCTGGCCGCGCTCAGGCCGCCTCGGCCTCGGAATAGAAGGCCGCGCGATGCAGCGCCCGCCCCGCCAGCGGCGACACCGCCTGCCCGATGGCCGCGATGTGCTCCGGCGTGGTGCCGCAGCAGCCGCCCACGATGTTGACCAGCCCTTCGGCGGCGAACTCGTGCAGCAGGCGCGAAGTGACCTCGGGCGTCTCGTCGAACCCCGTCTCGCTCATCGGATTGGGCAGGCCGGCATTGGGATAGCAGCTGATGAAGGTGTCGTCGGCCACCCGCGCCAGCTCCTGGATGTAGGGCCGCATCAGCGCCGCGCCCAGCGCGCAGTTCAGCCCGATCGCCAGCGGCCGCGCATGGCGCACGCTGTGCCAGAAGGCGGTGACGGTCTGCCCGCTGAGGATGCGGCCGGAGGCGTCCGTCACCGTGCCGCTGATGATCAGCGGCAGGCACTCGCCGCTCGCCGCGAAGTACTCGTCGACCGCGAACAGCGCGGCCTTGGCGTTGAGCGTGTCAAAGATGGTCTCGACCAGCAGCACGTCGGCGCCGCCTTCGACCAGCGCCTCCACCTGCTCGTAGTAGGACGCGCGCAGTTCCTCGAAGCTCACGTTGCGCGCGCCGGGATCGTTCACGTCGGGGCTGATGCTGGCGGTCTTGGGCGTCGGGCCGAGGGCGCCGGCCACGAAGCGCGGCTTGTCGGGCGTGCTGAACTTGTCGCAGGCAGCGCGCGCGATGCGGGCCGATTCGAGGTTCATCTCGCGCGCGAGATCGGCCATCTTGTAGTCCTCCTGCGCGATGCGGGTCGCACCGAAGGTATTGGTTTCGATCAGGTCGGCGCCGGCGGCCAAGTAGCCCTCGTGAATGTCGCGGATGACCTCGGGCCGCGTCAGAGAAAGCAACTCGTTGTTGCCCTTCACGTCGCGCGGAAAGTCCTTGAAGCGCTCGCCGCGGTACTGGGCTTCGGTGAGCTTGAAGCGCTGAATCATCGTTCCCATGGCGCCGTCGAGGATGGCGATGCGGGTGGCGAGGATGGCGGGGAGCTGCTGGGCGCGCGTGTAGGCGAGGGGCTTCATGGGGGGATTGTAGGAAGGGCTCGACATCCCTTTCGGAGCCTTGGCCTTGCGCCTCCGAAGGACGGATGGAACCAACCCGCCGCCAGGGGTTACGCATTTAGGCGCGCTGCTGAGTCCGCTGTGGACAAGGACAAGGGCGCAATCAGGAACTCCACCATGAACCAAAGCCAATTCAACGGCATCTGCGAAGCCGCCGCCCGTGCATTGCATGTCGATCCTTCGAAGCAGGACGGGCGCTACTCACTCTCGATCGACGAGGTCGAAGTCCTCATGGACTTCGATGACACGGAAGACGGCGACGCGCTCTTCTTCTACATCGACTTGGGCGACACCGACTCGCACGAGCGCGCCGAGGTTTGCGAGCAGCTCCTGCAGCTCAACCTGCGCACGCACGGAACGCTCCGAGGCGCCTACGCATTCAACGCCGGCTCGTCGCGCGCGCTTTTTTGCGGCGAGCTTCGCGACGACGAAGCGCTCGATGGCGAATTCGTGGCGGAGATGCTTCGTTTTCACCTGGAGGAAACCAAGACGGCGCGGGAGGTGATCGGCCTGCGTGCGTCGGAGGGCCATGGCGTCTTGCTGACCAGCGTGCTGGCTTGAACGGTAATTTTGGTCAATCAACAACCACCAACACCAACCACCAACCACCAACCACCAACCCAAATACTCTATGTCCAACAAAAAAAGGCTGACCAAGTTGTTTCGACCACGACATGCAGTCCTAAAACAGGCATTGCTCCGCTTTCCCATTCAAATTATTGAAATATCTCGAGGAGTTTATTCGTGAGCACCCCATCCAAATCAACTGATACGCGCAAGAGCGTCTTCCGGATCAAAAGTGTTCCTAAATCAGGTGATTTATCGAACAAGCCAAGCAAGAAAGAGAAAACAACCCGACAGCCACTGCCAGACATTATCCCGAAGCCCATTGCCACATGGAAACCGGTGCTGCCGGCGAACATGCATGTAGTATCGCCACGGGTTCAGCGTCCGGTGGATCTAGCGACTCAGCTCGCAGCCAACAGAGATGAAGAAATTAGTTACAGCGAGAGCATAAATCTCGACGAATACCTTGCTCCATATCCGAATTCGCCCTCGCCTGATTTGCCTAAATCTGACATTCAGGGTCTCGCCACCCTCGATGAGGAAATTGCGCCGCGATCCTCCTCTAGCGAAGGCGAGCTCACGATGAGCCAAGACAAGAACGTCATAACCTCATCTCAACAGCTCGTACAGCCGGAGAACGACTCTGGAACAGAAAAAAAAGCAGCCAAACCACCTGCACGACAATTGTTCGAAGTCATCAAAAGAGAAAAGACACGCAGTAGCGTGCGAGCACTGGGAGCGCGGCGCACGATCAACAGCGCAATCCCAATCGAAGTGACGTCACACGACGCCGACGCCTACGGCGAAGGCTCCATCACGATGCCCGAAGGGCCAGAGGCAGTGCGCAAGCGTTCCATCGCCGACACCTCCGACGGCACGGGGAACGAGGGTCAACTAGATGCGGACTTGGAAACAATTGGTCTTTTAAACGAACTGAACGCCGATATGGCTCACCTGGGATTTGTTGACGCCATGTCGCCATCTACTGAGTCGGCTGAAAAACCAGTAGCTACTACGCCAACTGTGTCAACACCTGAGCACACAGAAGACTTGACAGAAGTGGCAGATCAGGTCCTCGAGCTCGAAAAATTCGTGAAGATTAACAATCGACCAGAAGGAAAAGAATTTCTCCGCACAGCAGCAAAAGATCTGTCAGTTACCAAGAAAAAAATAAAAGCTGCAGCCTTGGCTGCTCAACACGCAGCTAGAGTTGTTGAAGAAGCAGCTAAAGCCGCCAGAGTTGCTGCTAACGAGCCAGTTAGAGTTGCGCTTGTGTTAAACATCAAAGCGCTGATTGAAGAAAATAAAAGCGCCACCGCAAGTATTTCGAGCAGAGTTCTGAACATTCTCTATTACGCTGCCGATGGCCTTCTTGTCAATCCGAATAATTCGCATCCGGAGGTCAGTACCCATGCGAGCACTTTGAACGCGCTTCCGGAGGAGGAGAGACCTGGGCAACTAAGAGCCCTGTACAACGCGCTCGGCGCTCACTTGTCTCGAATAGATCAAGGCAGGATGGAAGCTAATATTTCCCGCATTGAAAGCGCCAAGACCTCTTTCGCCGTGCGTAACGGACTCGAGAGCCTTAGATTGAATATCTTGATAACCCTCAATTCTCAATGAAGCGTCCACCCTCAAATACAACGGCCAAATCGAAATTTTTCATGAAGAGTGCGCATTAGCCTGAACAGAATGGGCGTTGTGGAACGGCCTCTGGCAAACTCCAACACGGCCACCACCATCCGCCGCACCCGGATGGCGGCTTTAGGCAAGTACGCAAAGGAAACTTGCTTCTGCATGCAGCAGATCTCCGTCATTTCTCTAAGCACTTCATTTCAGCAATGTTGTCATGTTATTTCACTTGAATTTGCTTTGATTCGAAAATTTACTTCACAAGTCACCAAAATATCCAATCATGTCAAATAGAACTTCAGTTTCGAATTTTCATTCGAAAATTCAGCGCAACCCCTCTCAAACAGCACAAAGCGACGAAAGGAAAAAGGCAGAAAAAAACGTCTGACAGACGCAATTCCAAAATTGGTTCTGAAAAATCTTGGCGCCTCAGATTCCGCCCCGCGACCCAAAAAACCAACAAAAACAGAACGACCGACAAAGACGATCACCGAAGCACCTGAATTTGACTCTAGCGAAAAGTCTCATTCAAATCCATCCCTCGAGTTCATGGACAAGTTCGCCGAAAATTCCTTGCCGATGAATATAGGGGACAGAATTCGCACTCGGCCAGTACCAGCAAAGCTAAAACAACAGGCTAGATCGACCACTCTGGCGCGGAGTTTGACGAGAGAATCGACACGGATGCATTTGACAAGAGGCTTAGCAATCTCCTTCCTGAGAAGCAGGTCTTCTCTTGGTGGGAGGACGCTCTTGCCAACCGGCGACGAATCGGCGGTAGTCCTGTTCCGCGGATGCAAGTCGCGCGCGCTCCTGGTCGCGAATGGCCTTCACGCTGTAGTCGCGCGCCGGGCCCGGCTTGTTCCCGCCGCGGCGCGATGTGTGACCAGCCATGAGCTCAAGTCGCCGAATCTTGTATTGCAGCAGAGCGGGCCGCGTCCACACATAGTCTTGCTGCTTGGTCAGCATGTGCCAGATGAGCACGGCCAGCTTGCGCGCCGTCGCGATCGCAGCGACTGACTTGCACCGCTTGACGCTGATTCGATGAAAGAACGCGCTCAGCGGCCCAGTGCTCGAGGCGAGCGACCATGCTGCCTCGACCAGCATGCCGCGGGCGTGTCCTCGCCCCTGATGAGTGATGTGGCCGTGGTACGCCGGATGGTCCCCGGATTGATGCACCGAGGGGTTCAGCCCAAGGTAGCTGACCAGCTTCTCAGGGCTGGAGAACCGTCGGATGTCGCCGACGGCAGCCAGCACACTGGCTGCGACGATGGCGTCGACGCCGCCGATGGTCATCAAGCGCTTGACGTTGGGATCGGCAAGCGCACGCTGTGCCACGTCTCGGTCGATGATGGCCAATTCGGCGGCGAGGCGGCCGAGTTCATCGTGATGACGCAACGCCATCCGCATCTGGTCAGCAGGAAGAGGCAGGGCTTCGAGCCGTGCCCGGCCCCGCTTGCTGAAGATGTGGCCGGTCTCCTTCGGGACGAGGTTGGCATGAAGGATGGACTGAATGCGGTTCTTGAGCCGCGTCATCTGGCCGACCAGCTGCGTGCGCTCAGCGATGACCCTCCGTTGTAGTTCGACGTCCTCGGGAGGCATCCAGACCTCTGGCAGGAACTGCGCCGCATGGAGACGCGCGAGGGTCGCAGCGTCGATCTTGTCTGTCTTGACCTTGGCCCAGGCGATCGCTCGCACTTGGAGGGGGTTGGCAATGACCACGCGACGCACGAAGGGGAGTTGTCAGGATTTTTGTGTTCGAGGCCGGTTGATTGATTTGTTCTCGATTGTTTTTTCTTATGTCTTCAGGCCCCCGCCAGGCCGCCGGAGGCGCCCCGGTTGAGCCATGTATTCATGGTTCAACCTCCTGATTTTGCGTTGCCTTGGGCCGCGTGCGTGAAGCGCTCTTCGTAGAGGATCGCGAATTGATTCATCGCCTCCTTCCAATTGTGCGCCGCGCGCCCCCAGTCGGTCGTGATGTTGCGCAACGCCAGCCAGATCAGCTTGGAGGCCGCGTCATCACTGGGGAAGTGGCCGCGCGACTTGATGATCTTGCGCAACTGCGCGTTGATGCTCTCGATGGCATTGGTCGTGTAGATCACCCGGCGGATGGACGGCGGAAACGCGAAGAACGGAATCACCCGATCCCACGCACGGCGCCAAGCCGCGACCACGGTCGGGAACTTGATACCCCAGGGGCCTTGAGCAAAGGCATCGAGTTCGGCCTCGGCCGCTTCGGCGCTCGCGGCCGTGTAGATTGGCTTGATCGCCGCGGCCAGCAGCTTGCGGTCCTTCCAGCTCGCGTAGTCCAGCGAGTTGCGTATCAGGTGCACGATGCAGGTCTGCAACGTGGTAGCCGGATACACCGCCGCCAGCGCCTCGGGCATGCCCTTCAAGCCATCGGTGACGGCGATGAGGATGTCACCCACGCCGCGGGTCTTCAGGTCGTTGAATACCTTCATCCAGAACTTGGCGCCCTCGGTGCCTTCGATCCACAGGCCGAGGATGTCGCGCGTGCCATCGGGCAGCACCCCCAAGGCCAAGTAGATGGCCTTGTTGCGCACCACCGCGTCTTCTTTGATCTTCACGCGCAAGGCGTCGAAAAAGACCACCGGGTACATCGGCTCCAGCGGCCGGGCCTGCCAGGCTCCGACCTCGGCCATGACGGCGTCGGTGACCGAGCTGATGAACTCGGGCGACACCTCCACCGCGTAGCTCTCCATCAAGAAGCCCTGGATCTCGCGCATGGTCATGCCGCGCGCGTACATGGCCACGATCTTGTCGTCGAAGCCGGTGAACCGGCGTTCGTGCTTTGGGATGAGCACTGGCTCGAAGGAGCCCTCGCGGTCGCGCGGCACCTCGATGCGAAGTGGCCCGTCACCGGCCAAAACCGTCTTGGCACTCCTGCCATTGCGCTGATTGCCACCGCTGGCCTCGGGCTTGCTCGCGCCGCTCGGGTAGCCCAGGTGGTGCGACATCTCGGCACCCAGGGCGCGCTCGATCAGCGCCTTCTTGAACGCGGCCGTCGCCTCATTGACTGCGTCACCGGTCATGGGGCCGGTGACGAACTGGTCAATCAACTCCTTCGGAATCGACGGCAGCGCCGCCATCTTGGCGGCGATCGCCGCGTTCTTCATCTTCGTCTTGCTTACTGGCATACATGCTCCTGGTCGTCATGCTATGCCTCGAACACAAAATTTTTGACAGGCTCCACGAAGGGCGTCAGCAGTCGGACAATGATCGCCGTATTGCCGGTTGCCTCCAGCACGACGTCGTCCTCCTTGGTCAGCACCTTGTTCGCGAAGGCCAGCACGGCCTCGCGCTCCATGACGAATCGGCCGTGGTCCTTGACCAGGCCTCCGTCGAGGATCGCAACCTGTGCGAAGTTGCGATGCACGTCCAAACCGATGACTCTCATAAGGCGATCTCCTGCAGTGGCGTTAATCACGGCGGAAGCTCGCGGGCAACACGACAACTACGGATCCGCGCTCGCAGCGCAACCGGGCGAATCGAAGGGGCAGCCAGATAACAACCCGAGCTCGCAGCTCATTGTCGAACGCCGGCCTGCCCGCGAACACATGCTCCCGTCGCCCCTATCCCGGTGCACGGACACTACTCCGCGAAGGCTCACCGCGCCAAGGGTGGTGCGAACTCCAAGCATGCCAGGTAACAACCTCATGGAGAGAGACGAAGGCAAACAGGCCGGCCAGGCAAAAAGGCGCCGAAGGTTTCTTGAGCTTGAAAGGAATTCCCGTTGTTAGCGAGGAGGCTATCAACGCCAAATCCGAGGCTTCGGACGAAGAATCTCCTCCCAACAATTAATTGAGCAACCGGGAGGATGGAAAAATGTGCATCCTCGGGTTGTCGACAGGGAATTTCGGAGCGCAAGAAGGGCCTCTACCGGCCTCCAACAAACTCCAACACCTCCTCCACCATCCGCCGCACCACCGGCTGCACGCGGATGGCGGTTTCAGGCAGGTACGCAAAAGGCAGCTGCTCCTCCATGTAGCTGGCCTGCGTCATTTCCAGCTGCACCGCATGCACGCCGCCCGCGGGATTGCCGAAGGTGCGCGTGATATGCCCTCCCTTGAAGCGGCCGTTCAACACCGCGGTATGGCCGCTTGCCGATGAGGCGATCCGGAGCAGCGCATCTGCCAGCGCCGGATCGCAGCTCGTTCCTCCCCCAGTCCCTAGATTGAGATCGGTCAACCGCCCTTCGAAAAAGCGCGGCAGCACCGAGCGGATCGAATGCGCGTCCCACAGCGCGACGGTGCCGTGCAACTGCTTCATGCGCTCCAGTTCGGCCGTCAGCTTCTGGTGGTACGGCTTCCAGATCGCATCCACGCGCGCCGAAATCTCAGCCTCGTCCGGCACATCGCCAGCGGCGTAGAGCGGCGTCTTGTCGAAGGTGTCGACGGGGCACAGGCCGGTGGTGTCCTGGCCCGGGTAGAGGTTCTGGTTGTCCGGCGGCCGGTTCAGGTCGATCACATAGCGTGAATGCGTGGCCACGAGCACGGAAGCGCCCAGTTCGTCGGCGAAGTCGTAGAGGCGCTCCAGGTGCCAGTCGGTATCTGGCACCTGTCTCGCCTCCTCGGTCAGCCGCGCGGCCAGTGCGGGCGGCACATGGGTGCCCACATGCGGCATGGAGATGAGCAGCGGCCGCGTGCCCTGGCGGAAGCGGAAAGGGGGCTCGGTGGTTTCGAAGAAGTTCATGACGGTGAATCAGTGAGCAGTTGGTTGCGCGCGGCGACGAAGGCCGCCGCCGCATCGTGGTGAAGAGGATGCCGTCCGCCCGCGACGCGTGGCTGGCCGGCCACCCAGGCCGCGGCGATCGCGTTGCCGCGATGGCTGGCGAAGACATGCGAGGACAGCATGTCCGTCGCGCCGAGGCCGGCGAGCGCAGGATGGCTGGCGTCGAGCATCACGAAGTCGGCCTGCTGGCCGACAGCCAGGCCCGCGACCGCGCGACCTGAAGCCTGCGCCCCACCCTGCACCGCCGCGAGCGTCAGGGCCGTCGCGACACAAGGCTGGTCCGCATCGGCGCCGATGTTGCGCTGCCGGGTCGCCAACCGCTGGCCGTATTCGAGCATCAGCAGTTCCTCGGCCGCGTTGACGCAGGCATGGCTGTCGGAGCCGACGCCCCAGCGCCCGCCGCTCGCGCGCCAGGCACCGAAGTCGAACAGGCCGTCACCGAGGTTGGCCTCGGTGGTCGGGCACAGCCCCGCGACCGCGCCGGTCGCGGCCGCGCGGCGGTATTCGTCCGCATCCATGTGCGTGGCATGCACCAGGCACCAGCGCGCATCGACCGGCGCATGGTCGAGCAGCCACGCAACGGGGCGCTGGCCGCTCCAGGCCAGGCAGGCCTCGATCTCGGCGGTCTGCTCGGCGATGTGGATGTGAATGGGCGCGGTGGCATCGATCGCGTCCAGCCCCGCGAGCACATCGCGCAAGGCCTCGGGCGCGACCGCGCGCAGCGAATGCGGCGCGAGGCCGAGGCGCGCGCCCTGCGACTCGCACGCGGGGCGCAGGCGCTCGAGCAGGCGCAGCATCGATTCCGTCGAACGAACGAAGCGGCACTGCCCCGCATTGGGCGGCTGACCGCCGAAGCCGCTGGCCTGGTAGAGCACGGGCAGCAGGGTCAGGCCGATGCCGGTGCGTTCGGCTGCGCGCAGCAGCGCGAGCGCAAGCTCGGCATCGTCGGCATAGGGCCGGCCGTCGCGGTCGTGGTGCAGGTAGTGAAACTCGCAGACCGAGGTGTAGCCGGCTTCGAGCATCTCGACATAGAGCCAGGTGGCAATGGCTTCGACCTGCTGCGGCGAGAGCTGCGCCGCAAAGCGGTACATCAGGCTGCGCCAGCTCCAGAAGCTGTCTTCGCCGCTGCCGCGGAATTCGGTGAGCCCGGCGAAGGCACGCTGGAAGGCATGCGAATGCAGGTTGGGCATGCCGGGGACGATGGGGCCGCTTGCGGTCGGCGTGCCTGCAGGTGGTTGCGCGTCGGCCTGCACCTGCGTGAGCTGTCCAGCGTCGTTCCACGTCAGCAGGACGTTCTTCGACCAGCCTGCCGGAAGCAGCGCATCCTGCGCGAAGAGCGCGTTGGTCACGGCCGCGTGCCCTCACCCTGCCCTCTCCCAGAGGGAGAGGGAAAAGCAACACGGCCCCGCCGCACCACGATGCGCGCAGGCCTGTGGCCGAACCAGTACGCGAGCTCGGCCGCCTCGCGCACATCCCACAGCACGAAGTCGGCCGGCCGCCCCACGCCGAGCACGCCATGCGTGTCCTCGAGGCCCAGCGCCTTCGCCGCGTGCACGGTGACCCCGGCCAGCGCCTCGGGCACGGTCAGGCGGAACAGCGTGCAGGCCATGTTCACCATCAGCAGCAGGCTCAGCGCCGGCGAGGTGCCGGGGTTGTGGTCGGTCGACACGGCCATCGGCACGCCAGCCGCGCGCAGCGCTTCGATGGGCGGCAGGTGCGTATCGCGCAGCGTGTAGTACGCACCCGGCAGCAGCACGGCGACGGTGCCGGCCTCGCGCATGGCGGCGATGCCCTCGGGGGAGAGGTGCTCGATGTGGTCGCACGACAGCGCGCCGTAGCGCGCCGCCAGCGCCGCACCGCCCATGTCGGACAGCTGCTCGGCATGCAGCTTGACCGGCAGGCCCAGCGCGCGGGCCGCCTGGAACACGTGCTCGGTCTCTTCCAGCGAGAAGGCAATGCGTTCGCAGAAAACGTCGACCGCATCGATCAGCCCCTCGGCAGCGAGGGCGGGCATCATCTCCCGGCACACCGCGTCGATGTACTCGCCGCTGCGGCCCGCGTACTCCGGCGGCAGCGCATGGGCACCGAGGAAGGTGGTGCGTACCGTCACGCCATAGGCCTCGCCGAGCCGCCGCGCCACGCGCAGTTGCTTGCGCTCGTGTTCGAGCGAGAGGCCGTAGCCGGACTTGATCTCGATCGCGCACACGCCATCGGCCAGCAGTTGCTCCAGGCGCGGCGCGGCCTGGGCGAAGAGCTCGTCTTCGTCGGCCTCGCGCGTGGCGCGGACCGATGAGACGATGCCGCCGCCGGCCTTCGCGACCTCCTCGTAGCTCGCCCCCGCGAGGCGCATCGCGAACTCGTTGGCGCGCTGGCCGCCGTAGACCAGGTGCGTGTGGCAGTCGATCAGGCCGGGGGTGACGAGCGCGCCTGCGCCGTCGTGACGTGGCGCAGTGGCAAAGCGCTCGGGCACGGCGCCACTGTCGCCGATCCAGCCGATACGGCCCTGCTCCACGGCGATTGCCGCTTGCGCGCCCTCGGGCAGCGACACATCGGGCGCCGCACCAGGGGCCAGGCGCAGGCCCGTCCACAGGCCGTCGGCGGAAGGAAGGTGGTTCGGGGTTGTCATGGTTCGTCTCTCAAGGCTGCGGGTCGGCGGGCAGGATGCGCACCACGGCCAGGCGCGCATCCGGACTCGCCGGCACGGCCTGCCACGCGTGCGGCGCTTCGGTCCAATGCAGGCCCTCGCCTTCGCGGCAGAGCCGGTCCTCGCCATCCAGGCGCCAGTCGCCACGCAAGACCAGCAGCACACCATGCGAGGCGGGAGCGATCGCGCCTGCGCCGTCGAGCACCTGCACCTCCGCACGCCACTGCCCGCGCCGCGTCATCACATTGAAGTCGCTCGACGCGCCGCCCTGCAGCGTGCAGTCGATCTCTACATCCCCGGGAAAGGCGAAGGGCCGGTGCGGCACGTCGAGCCGGTGATCGATGCGCCCATCGCGCGAGTGCAGGCGAACGCCCTCGCCATCCAGCAGCGTGATGCTGCGGTCCACGCCCGCGAAGACCGAGAAGGGCCCCGCAGCCGCGATGGTCGCGATGCTCACGCGCCAGCCGAAGTCGGACAGGCCCGCGCCCGCGGGCCAGCAGGCGATCTCCTGCGTGGTGCCGCCGCCGTTCTTCCAGGGCGTCGCGGGCAGCGTGGCGCGCGAAAAGCGATGAAGGGCCATCAGTCCGGCTTGATGTTCTGCTTCTTGATCACGTCAGCCCAGCGCACGGTCTCCGCCTGGATCTCGGTGGCGAGGTCCTGCGGCTTGCCGCCGCCGGGCTCGAGCCCCTGCGCCGCGAACTTCTCCCGGATCGCGGGCTTGGCGAGCGAACGCGCGCTCTCGGCGTTGAGGCGGTCGACGATGGCCGCGGGCGTGCCGGCCGGTGCCATCAGCGCATACCAGGACACGGCTTCGAAGCGCGGCAGGCCCTGCTCGGCGATGGTCGGCAGCTCGGGCATCGTCGCCGAGCGCTTGATGCTCGCGACGCCGAGCGCACGCAGCTTGCCCGACTTGACGTGCGGCAGAACCGCCGACATCGCGCCGAACATCATGGTCACCTGCCCGCCCACCACGTCGTTGAGCGCGGGGCCGATGCCCTTGTAGGGCACGTGAATGAGCTTCACCTCGGCACTGAGCGCCATCAGCTCGCCGGCCAGGTGCGCCTGGCTGCCCGCCCCGGGCGATGCGAAGCTGAGCGTGCCGGGCTTCTGCTTCGCGAGCGCGAGCAGCTCCTTGAGCGACTTGGCGGGCACGTCCGCGTTGACCACCAGCACGTTCTCGACGGTCGCGAGCATGGCGACAGGCGCGAGCTCGCTGGCCTTGTAGGGCAGCGTGGGAAAGAGGCTGGGGTTCACCGCCACGTTGCCCACGGGCACGATGCCCACGGTGTAGCCATCGGGCGTTGCCTTGGCGATTTGCTCGACGCCGATGTTGCCCGCGGCACCCACCTTGTTCTCCACCACGAAGGGCTGGCCGAGGGCCTCGGAGAGCTCCTGCCCGATGACGCGCGCCAGCACATCGGCCGGGCCGCCGGGCGCGAAGGGCACGATGACGCGCACGGGCTTGGAGGGATAAGGCTGCGCATGCGCGATCAAGGGCACGGCGAGCAAAGGCAACAGAAGGGCAAGACAACGCTGGATCATCAGAGTTCCTCGAAGGTGGGAAGGTCGGGGCGGGCGATCTGCGCGAGGACCTCGTAGTCCGCGGGATCGGGCACGGCGAAGCCGGCAAGCAACAAGCGTTCCGCGACGGCGTGCAGCTCCGGCACCTTTGTGCTGGCCTGCAGCGCTTCGCGCAGGCGCGCGAGTTCGTCCGGCTTCAACGCGGCCGTGGCCACCAGCGGCGGGATCGGCCGCGCCTCGGTGCTGGCGATGATGCGCACCTGCTGCGCGAAGGCGGGCTCGTTGTGTCGCAACAGGTCGTGGTAATAGCTGTCGAGCGGGCCGACGTCGATGGTGCCGGCGGCCAGCGCATCGATCACGCCGCGCGCGTGGATCAGGTTGCCGACCGCCTTGCGATAGAGACGCGCTCCCCGTGCTTCGCGGTAA
Organism: Variovorax sp. WS11; assembly: GCF_010499245.1. Lineage (GTDB taxonomy): Bacteria > Pseudomonadota > Gammaproteobacteria > Burkholderiales > Burkholderiaceae_C > Variovorax. The sequence continues at coordinate 2,865,414 of NZ_JAAGOW010000001.1, read as the reverse complement.
GGCGCGAGGTGGTTCGCCAAGGCCACGCCGCCCGACATCGAATCGGCCAGCGTGTAGCCCACCACGCCGCCGAAGGTGTCTTCGAGGCGCTGGTACGGCGCGTCGGCGCGCACGACGATGTCGGTGAAGTAGACCGGCCGGCCGCCGTAGCGCGCCGGCGAAGGCACCGGCGCGGCGACCAGCGTGGGCCGCGGCGTGCGCTGCGAGAAGGGCAGCCCGCACATCATCACCAGGCCCAGGTCTTCGCGCGCCCACAGTGCGGCCAGCGGCGCAGGCGCGTCGTAGTCGATCACCTCCCAGCCGAGCTCCGCGCGCGCGAGCACCCATGCGAGCAGGGTCTTCCAGTCGGCCCGCGCCGAGGCGGTGGCCGAGTACATGCGCGCGTTGGCGACCCGAGCCATGGCGAGCGTCAGCGGAAGCGAAGCTGCTGGCCCAGGCCCATGCGCTTGGCCTTCGCGAGCATCGCCGAGCCGAGCGCGATGTCGGACAGCGACAAGCCGCGATGCCAGAACAGGTTGGTCTCGTCCTCGCTCTCGCGCCCGGGCTTGATGCCCGCGACGATCTGGCCCAGCTCGGCATGCAGCGTCTGCTCCGACAGCTTGCCGCTGTCGACGTGCGCGCGCAGTGCGCCCAGCGGACCGGCCTTGGCCTGGCCCCAGTCGTCCATCACCATCTTGTCCATGATGTCCGTCAGCGAAAGCTCGACCGCGCTCATGGTGCCGTAGGGAATGACGCAGGCGCCCTTCTTGATCCACTCGGTCTTGAGCATGGGCGTGGGCTTCTCGAGGCGCGAGGCCTCGACCACGATGTCGGCGCCGCGCACGCAGGACTCCCAGTCCTCGGTGATGGTGATCTTCGTGCCCAGGTCGCGCTCCAGGCGCGCGGCGAATTTCTCGCGGCTCTCGGGTCGGCGCGAATGCACGCGGATCTCGTCGAAGTGGAAGATGGAGTGCAGCAGGCGCACGTTCCAGTACGAAGTGCCGCGCGCGCCGATGTGACCGAGGATCTTCGAGTTCTTGCGCGCGAGGTGCTTGGCGCCGATGGCGGTGATCGCGCCGGTGCGCATATCGGTGATGTCGGAAGCATCGATGATGGCCACCGGCACGCCGGTCTTCGGATCGAAGAGGTTGAGCAGCGCCAGCTCCGAGGGCAGGCCGATTTCGTAGTTGCGATAGAAGTCGCCCACCACCTTCACGCCCGCCACGCCGAGCGGCCGGACGTAGCCGCGCAGCACGTTGAAGTGGCCCGGGTAGTCCTTCTCGGGCACGAGGTGCATGCGCGGCTCGATGGTGGTTTCGCCGCGACCTTGCGCGAGCAGGCCTTCTTCGACGGCGGCGACGATCTCGGCGTCGGTCATCGCCAGCGCCTGGACGTCGAGGTGGTTCAAATAGTGCAGATAGATCTCGGACATGGGGTTGGGCTCACTTGATCATGGGGAGTTGGAGGGCATGCTTCTTGGCCGTCGCAACGGCCTGTTCGTAGCCGGCATCGGCATGGCGCATGACGCCGGTGGCCGGGTCGTTCCACAGCACGCGGCCAATGCGCTTCGCCGCTGCGTCGGTGCCGTCGCACACGATCACCACGCCCGAGTGCTGCGAGTAGCCCATGCCGACGCCGCCGCCGTGGTGCAGGCTGACCCAGGTCGCGCCGCCCGCGGTGTTGAGCAGCGCGTTGAGCAGGGGCCAGTCGGACACGGCATCGGTGCCGTCTTTCATGGCCTCGGTCTCGCGGTTGGGACTGGCGACGGAGCCGGTGTCGAGGTGGTCGCGGCCGATGACGATCGGGCCCTTGAGCTCGCCCGACTTCACCATCTCGTTGAAGGCCAGGCCCGCCTTGTGGCGCTCGCCCAGGCCCAGCCAGCAGATGCGCGCCGGCAGGCCCTGGAAGGAGATGCGCTCGCGCGCCATGTCCAGCCAGCGGTGCGTGTGCTTGTTGTCGGGGAAGAGCTCCTTGATCTTGGCGTCGGTCTTGTAGATGTCCTCCGGGTCGCCGGAGAGTGCGACCCAGCGGAAGGGGCCCTTGCCCTCGCAGAAGAGCGGGCGGATGTAGGCCGGCACGAAGCCGGGGAAGTCGAAGGCGTTCTTCACGCCTTCGTCGAAGGCGACCTGGCGGATGTTGTTGCCGTAGTCGACGGTGGGGATGCCCATGGCCTGGAAGTCCAGCATGGCCTGCACGTGTACCGCGCAGGACTTCGCGGCATCGGCCTTCAGGCGCTCGTGCTGCGACGGATCTTTTTGCGCATCGATCCACTCCTCGACGCTCCAGCCGGCGGGCAGGTAGCCGTTGATCAGGTCGTGCGCCGAGGTCTGGTCGGTGACGAGGTCGGGCTTCAGGCCGCCGGCCTTGGCGCGCTTCACCAGCTCGGGGAGGATCTCGGCCGCATTGCCCAGCAGCGCGATCGACACGGCTTCCTTCGCCGCCGTGTGTTGCTGGATCAGCGCGATGGCTTCGTCGATGTCCTTGGCCTGCTTGTCCACGTAGCGCGTGCGCAGGCGGAAGTCGATGCTCGACTGCTTGCATTCGATGTTGAGCGAGACCGCGCCGGCGAGCGTGGCGGCCAGCGGCTGCGCGCCGCCCATGCCGCCGAGGCCGGCCGTGAGGAACCACTTGCCTGCGAGGTCGTCGTTGTAGTGCTGGCGGCCGGCTTCGACGAAGGTCTCGAAGGTGCCCTGCACGATGCCCTGGCTGCCGATGTAGATCCAACTGCCGGCGGTCATCTGGCCGTACATGAAGAGCCCCTTGCGGTCCAGCTCGTTGAAGTGCTCCCAGGTCGACCACTTGGGCACCAGGTTGGAGTTGGCCAGCAGCACGCGTGGGGCATCGGAATGGGTCTTGAAGACGCCGACGGGCTTGCCCGACTGGATCAGCAGGGTCTCGTCGTCTTCGAGCGTCTTCAGCGAGGCGAGGATCTGATCGAAGCATTCCCAGTTGCGCGCGGCGCGGCCGATGCCGCCGTAGACCACCAGGTCCTGCGGGCGCTCGGCGACCTCGGGGTCGAGGTTGTTCTGCAGCATGCGGAAGGGCGCCTCGGTCAGCCAGCTCTTGCAGCTGAGCTGGCTGCCGCGCGGGGCGCGGATCACGCGGCTCGCGTCATGGCGGGGGTCGGTGGCGGTCTGGGCGACGAACTTGTCTGGAGCGTTCATGGCGGCTTGTCCCTTTGGTTTGGGGGCGAGGTTCAGGGGCGGCTGGGCAGGATGTCCAGGAGGGCGGCGGGCCAATCGCAGCGGCGCGCCCACTGGCGCATGGCCTCGATGTCGGGGGCGATGAAGTGGTCCTGGTCGATGAAGGCGACGTGCTGGCGGATGGCGGCGAATTCGGCTTCGAGCAGGGGCGAGCTCTTCGGGCCTCGCTTGAGCTCGATGCCCTGCGCGGCAGCCATCGCCTCGATGCCCACGACCACCGCGGTGTTCTGCACCATCTCGCCAAGGCGACGCGCGGCAAAGGTGGCCATCGACACATGGTCCTCCTGGTTGGCCGAAGTGGGCAGGCTGTCCACGCTGGCCGGATGGGCGAGCGACTTGTTCTCCGAGGCGAGCGACGCGGCCGTGACCTGCGCGATCATGAAGCCGGAGTTGACGCCGCCATCGCGCACCAGGAAGGGCGGCAGGCCCGAGAGGCCGCTGTCGAGCAGCAAGGCCATGCGGCGCTCGCTGATGGCGCCGATCTCGGCCACCGACAGCGCGATGATGTCGGCCGCGAAGGCCACGGGCTCGGCGTGGAAGTTGCCGCCGGAGATCACGTCGCCGTTGTCGAAGACCAGCGGGTTGTCGGAGGCCGCGTTGGCTTCGGTGCGCAGCACGCGGGCGGCATGCGCGAGGTTGTCGAGGCAGGCGCCCATGACCTGCGGCACGCAGCGGACGGAATAGGGGTCCTGCACGCGGCCGCAGTCGGCATGCGAGGGGATGATCTCGCTGCCTTCGAGCAGCGTGCGCACCGCGGCCGCAACCGCGATCTGGCCCGGCTGGCCGCGCGCGGCGTGGATGCGGGCATCGAAGGGTTTGATCGAGCCTTGGATCGCCTCGAGCGAGAGTGCGCCGGCCATGAGGCCGGCCGCAAACACGTCCTCGGCACCGAAGAGGCCCGCCAGCGCCAACGCTGTCGAGACCTGCGTGCCGTTGAGCAGGGCCAGGCCTTCCTTGGGGCCGAGCACGAAGGGCTGGAGGCCGATGCGCGAAAGCGCCTCCGCGCCACCGATCACCGCGCCCTCGGGCGTCGTGACCTCGCCCTCGCCGATCAGCACGCAGGCCAGGTGCGCGAGCGGCGCGAGATCGCCGGAGGCGCCGACCGAGCCCTTGGAGGGGATGAGAGGCAAGAGGCCGGCGTTGTGCAGCGCGATCAGCGCATCGACGATCTCGGGCGCGATGCCGGAGTGGCCGCGCGCCAGGCTCACCGCCTTGGTGGCGAGCACCAGGCGCACGACGCCGTCCGGCAACGGCGCGCCGGTGCCGGCGCTGTGCGAGAGCACGAGGTTGCGCTGCAGCTCGGCCAGGCGCTCGTGCGGGATGATGGTCTGCGCGAGCTTGCCGAAGCCGGTGTTGATGCCGTAGACCACTTCGCCGGCATCGACGATGCGGCGCACGGTGGCCTGGGCTGCGAGCAATCCGGCGCGCGCTGCGGGGTCGATGGCGAGCTGTATGCCGCCGGCGTGCACGCGGCGCAGGGCGGCGAGCTCGACCTCGCCGGGCGTGAGCAGCAGCGGTGCGGTGGAGAGGGAGGCGTTGTCCATGCGTGAATCCTGTCTATACAAGTAGGTGCGTGCGAACGGCGGTCCTGATCTGGGCGGACTTCGTTCAGCCGAAGCTCGGATTGCCGTCCGCGCGGAAGCGGCTGCCCAGGCGGTAGCGCGAGGCCGGGTGCAGGCAGCGCACCATCGTCACGGGGGTGCTGCGCGACCAGGTACGGCGCGTCAGCAACAGGCACGGATCGTTGGAGGGCATGTCCAGCCGCTCGGCCTGCTCGACCGTCGGCAGCACGGCATCGACCACATGCTCGATCTGGTCGAAGGGCACGTTGCGCACGAGGTACTCGCTGGGCGACATGGCCGAGAAGTCCTGCTCGAGGAAGGCCGGCACCATGCGCGGGTTGACGTGGCGGTCTTCCAGCTGCACGGGCAGGTTGTTCTCCAGGTGCAGGCACACGGTGTGGAAGACCGACTCGCCGGGCCGCAGGTCCAGCCACACGGCCACGTCGGGCGAGGCGGCGATGCGCTCGGCCACGAGGAACTTGCAGCGGTAGTCGTGGCCGCGGGCGCGGATCTCGCTGGCGATGTTGGCGATCTGAAGCAGCGTGGACTGGGGCTTGTCCTCGGCGACGAAGCTGCCGACGCCCGCCACGCGAACGATGCGGCCCTGCTCCACCAGCTCGCGCAGCGCGCGGTTGACCGTCATGCGCGCGACGCCGAACTGCGCGACCAGCTCGCTCTCCGAAGGCAGGCGATGGCCGGCGGGCCAGGAGCCGTCCTGGATCTTGTGGGTGATGAAGGACTTGACCTGCTCGTAGAGCGCCAGCGCCGGCTGCAGCGGCGCCGCCGGCCCGTGCGCGGGCTTGCTGCTGCGGTGCTTGGCGCTGGTGGTCATGGCTTCGTTCTTCAGTGTTCGGCCGCGGCCATGGACTCGGCGCGGATCTCCTCGGTGAGTCGCGCCTTGATGTCCATGAACTCGGGCGAGGTCTTGATGGTGTAGTGCCGCGGATGCGGGAAGTCGACCGCGATCTCGCTCTTGATGCGGCCCGGCCGCGCGCTGAACACCGCCACGCGGTTGGCCATGAAGATGGCTTCGTCGATGTCGTGGGTGACGAAGAGCACCGTCTTCTGCGCCGATTCCCAGATGCCCAGCAACAGCTCCTGCATCAGCACGCGGGTCTGGTTGTCGAGTGCGCCGAAGGGCTCGTCGAGCAACAGGATCTTCGGGTCGTTGGCGAGCGCCCGCGCGATCGCGGTGCGCTGCTGCATGCCGCCCGAGAGCTGCTTGGGGTAGTGGTTCTCGAAGCCGCGCAGGCCCACCTTGGCGATGAAGTAGTCGCTGCGCTCCTTCTGCGCGCCCTCGCCCATGCCGCGCTCGCGCAGGCCGAAGCGGATGTTCTGCGCGATGGTGAGCCAGGGGAAGAGCGTGTAGCTCTGGAACACCATGCCGCGGTCGGCGCCCGGCCCTTCGATGGGCTGGCCGTCGAGCAGCACGCGGCCTTCGCTCGGATCGTCCAGGCCCGCGACGATGCGCAACAGCGTGGACTTGCCGCAGCCGGAGGGGCCGAGGATGGTGACGAAGTCGTTCTCGCGCACCTCGAAGTCGATGGGCAGCAGCGCCTGCGTGCGCTGGCCGCGGTTGCCGGTGAAAGTGCGGGAGACGCTGCGGATCGAGAGCTGGCTTTGCATCACAGGGCACTCCACGCGAACAGACGGCGGTTGAGGAACTTGAAGGCGAAGTCGGAGACCAGCCCGATCACGCCGATGACGATGATCCCGAAGATGATCTGGCCGGTGTTCAGCAGCGCCTGGCTGTCGGTGATCATGTGGCCGATGCCCGAGGAAGAGCCGATCAGCTCGGCGACGATCACGTAGGTCCAGGCCCAGCCCAGCACCAGGCGCAGGGTCTCGGCGATGCCCGGCGCGGCGCCGGGGATCAGCACGCGCGCGACGATGCCGCGGCTATTGGCACCCAGCGTGTAGGCCGCCTCCACCAGGTCGCGGCGCGCGCCGCCCACGGTGACGGCGACCATCAGCGTGATCTGGAACACCGAGCCGATGAAGATCACCAGCAGCTTTTGCGCCTCGCCGATGCCGGCCCAGAGGATCAGCAACGGGATGAAGGCCGAGGCCGGCAGGTAGCGGCAGAAGGAGACGAAGGGCTCGAAGAAGGCCTCGACGGGCTTGTAGGCGCCCATGGCAATGCCCAGCGGCACGGCGACGATGGCCGCCAGCACGAAGCCGCCGACCACGCGCCACACCGTCATGCCGATGTCGTGGATGAAGTTGAACTCGGTGAAGAGGCCGTAGCCTTCCTTCACCATCGTCACCGGGCTCGCGAGGAAGGTGGGCGGCACGAAGCCGCCCAGCGTGAACGCAGCCCAGACCGCGAAGAACAGGACGAAGAAGCCCAGGCCCAGCATCCAGCGCGCGCGGGGGCTGACGGGCTCGAGCGGCGCCATGCCGCGGCGCCGGCGGGGCGCTGCTGCGGTCGGCATGGCGGCGGGTGCTGCAGGCGCAGCGGTGGGGACGGCGGTGGTCGCTTGCATGGCAGTGGCCCTGGCAGGTTCGTGTGCCGCGTTCTTACTTGATGAAGCTCGCGTCGAAGGTCGCCGCGAGATCGTCGGGCGCCTTGCGGATCACGCCGGCCTCCAGCAGGATCGGCACCGATTCCTTCATGAACTGGGTGAGCTCGCCCGCGAAGAACTTCTGGTTGGCCGCCTTGTCTTGCCAGCGCAGGTAGGCCGAGGACTTGGCGAACTGCTCGCCGCTCTGCTTGACGGCCGAGCCCATCAGATCGTTGGCTTTGGCCGGGTCGCTCTTGATCATCTCCAGCGCCTCGAAGTACGAGTTGGTCAGGGCCTGCGCGGCCTTGGCGTTGGCCTTGAGCCAGGTGGGCGCGCAGCCCACGGTGTCCATCACCATCGGATAGTCGAGCGTGGTGGCGAGGATCTTGCCGGCCTGCGGGTTGGCGCGCACGGTCGAAAGATAGGGCTCGTAGGTCATGGCGGCATCGTTCTGGCCGGCGACGAAGGCCTGGGCGGCGGGCTGGGGCTCGAGCGAGACGGTCTTCACGTCCTTCAGCGACATGCCGTTCTTGCTGAGCATCCAGGCCAGGCCGAAGAAGGGCGCGGTGCCGGGGGCGCTCACGCCGATGGTCTTGCCCTTGAGGTCGGCGAAGGACTTGACGTCATTGCGCACCGCGATGCCGTCGGCGCCGTAGGACTTGTCCATCTGGAAGATCTGCACGATCGGCACGCCGTTGGCGTTCCAGGCCACGTGCGTCTCGACGGTGGTGGCCGCGCACTGGATGGCGCCGGAGGCCAGGGCCAGATGGCGGTCCTTCTGCGGGATCATCTTGATCTCCACGTCGAGCCCGTTCTTCTTGAAGATGCCGGCCTTGTCGGCCAGGGAGAGCGGGGCAAAGCCGGTCCAGCCGGACATGCCGAGGGTGATCTTGCTTTCCTGGGCATCGGCGCTGGCCGCCATGCCTGCGGCGCAGAGGCCTGCCGCGAGCAGCGAGGCGGTTGTTTGAAATGGCTTGAGCATCGAGGTTTCTCCGTCGCGTTTTGAAAAAAAGCCCGGCCGAGCTGCGCAGGAGCTGCTTCAGCGTGGGCCGATTGTTGATGACTGCGATGCACCTGTCTATACAGGGACAACCCTGAAAGCGGGTTTGTTCGGCCGTGGTCGGTCCCCAATGGGATGGTCGTCCGCGGCTTAAAGCGGCCACCATGCCCGCACAGACCAGCATTGGGTTCAGGCGCCTGATGTCGGCGGGGTGGCCTTGGCGACCAATGTCGTTGCGTCGGCCATTTGCTGGAAAACGAGTCGTTGCGCTTCCTCGGCGGCCGTCTTCTTCGCGGCCAATTGCTCGGCCGGCAGCTGCGCGGAATAGTCGGCGAACCCCTTCAGCATTTTCAAGAACGGTGTCTCAGGAAGGTTCTGCGACTGCACCTTTGCCAGGAAAGTCCCGATGGCACTGTCGAAGGCCTGCAAGCCTGCCTGCGGGTCGGGATAGAGCTTGCCCAAATCCTCGCGAATCTCCGCATGGAGGTCAGCCGAACCGCCCCCCTCCTTGTAGCGCTCCCGAACGGTCGACAGTGCTTTCCGGAAATGCCCGAGAAAGACCGACACATGGGGCAGGGCCTGCTCCTGCTGAAGCTCGCCTTGCATTCGCATTTTTATGTCCAGCCGGGGTGCGATCCTCGACTTGATGTAGTCCAGTTGCATATCCGCCGGCCTGGCCGAGGCCGCCTTGCAGATGGCAAGCAGCCTGATCGCGTCGATGCCGACGGCCTCCAGAAGCTTCATGAAGGGAGATTGGGGGTCGTAGCCGCCTCCCTTCAAGACCAGATCCTGGACCCGAAGCGCCAACGCATGAAGTCCCAGGTACTCGTTGTCGCGGGCATCGAAGTCCATCTCCCGGCTGCCGGCGAAGGGCTCCTTTTCAGGCAGGTACTCGCCCTCCTGGAATGCCACGTGCAGCCTGGAATCGTTCTCGTGCGTACCGGCCAGCTTCTGCTCCAGTTCCTCGCGGGACATCTCGAAGCCCAGGACGCGTGCAGCCCGCTGGCGCCACTTGGATTTGTGCTCGATCCGGTGTTGCTCGTAGCCGCGCTTGGCTGCCACGCCTCCCCAGACGAGCCCAGGCACGGCAGCGATTATCCCGGCCGGACCGAGCAACGGTGCGACGACGACGCTGCCCAGGACCAGACATGCCGTCACTCCCAGTGCCGTCATGCCGCCGACGGCCCCACCACCCGTGAAGATGTGTGTTTCGGCAAAACCTTTCTCCCGTTCCATTTGGCGAATCACCTTGTCCTGCCATCCGGCCAGACTGTGCACGATGCCCACCAGGAGTGGGTAGTCGGGATGCTCCTCGTTCACCTCCTTCAGGACCTTGTCCATTGCAGTTTTGCGCTGCTCGGCCCACTGCTTCTGGTCCGATTGGCGCAGGTGTTCCTGCACCCCCTTGTAAACATCGATGCCCCCGCCGACAGCGGCAAGCGGCGCCAATACCGCGGCGGCAGGGGCCGCGATCGCAACCGCGGGCGCGGCCAGGCTGGTGATCGCTGCGCCTGCCGATACGGCGGATGCCACCTGCTGAACCACCTGATTGGCGGCGCCGGCCTTGGCCCCATTCATCTCTGCGAGTTCTTTCTTAATCGGATTGAACTCCTTAGTCTCTGCGAGTTCTTTCTTGGTGGGCTTGAACACCTTCAAGGCGCTTTGATCGAAGTCCAGGAAAAGGTCCGCCTCCTCGGAGTTCGCTTCTGCAAGATAGTGCCAAAAGCGCCCGGCGTCGTTGACGCCATGCAGCACGTTCGCTTTTGCTTTGTCCTGGTCGCTCATAAGCGACGAGAGACCTTCCGCTGCGACTAATGCACCGGCGACCGATAGCACCGGCGCGACACAGCTCAGCGCGCCGCCGAGCACGCCGGCGCCGGCCGCGACGACTGGCTGGCCCAGGCCCGAGGCAGAGGCGGCAACAATGCGGTTGGCTTGCGCTACTCCGCCATAGGCGACCCCGACGTTGTCCAGTGGCAGGGTCTTCTTGCCGGTCACCAGACCTTCAGTGCCCTTGGCGCTCAGGTAGTTGCTGCCGGTCTTACGTTTGCCGACCAGTTTTCCGCCCATTTGGCGCCCACGCTGGCCTATGCGATTGATACTAACTCGCGTTCAAAGATATAGAAGTTATCCATTTGAACCCGGTCATTGAATGGGTTCGCGTAGGATTGGATTCGAGGGCGACGAGTCCGTTGGTCAGGGTGCTCTCGACGGCGTCCAGATTGGCGAAGACGTGGTTGGCGAAGCAGTCCTCGCGCAGCGACTCCCACAAGTGCTCGGCGGGGTTCAGCTCCGGGCTGTACGGGGGCAGGAAGATCACGCGCATGTTCTGCGGCACGGCGAGATCACCGGCGATGTGCCAGCCTGCTTGATCCATGACCATCACGATGAATTCCGCGGCGTGGCGCTGCGCGACCTCGCTCAGGAACAGCGACATTGTCTCGGCGCTGACCCAGGGCAGCACGAGGCTGTCCAGCACGCCGTCGTGCGGGCTGACGGCGCTGAAGGCGTAGATGTACTTGCGCTCCAGTCGCGCACCGACCACCGGGCGTGTGCCGTGAGGTGCCCAGCAGCGCCGAGGGCTGCCCAACAAGCCGAATCGGCCTTCGTCCTGGAACATCAGGCGCACTTGGCGCCCACGTTCAGCCTGGCGCTCGACCTCTTGGCGTACCGTGCGGCGCAGTTTTTTTAAAGGCGGCCTGCGCCGCCACGTCTGCCTTGGGGTGCCGTGGGCGCGGCACCACCTTGCGCCAACCGTGGCGATCCAGAAGCCGGTAGACCGTAGAGGGGGCCACCTGCTTGCCCAGTTGTTCCTGGTAGGCCTGCTGGATCTCCGCCACCGTCAGCATGCCGCCCGCCTCGGCACGCTTGACGAATGGCGCCAGAAGTTGCTGCTCTTGCTCTGGGCTGAGGTGTTGGTGATGCCTGCCGCCACGCCCGCGCAGCTCGAAGATGGCATCTCCCTCCTTCGACCAGCGCGAGTGCAAGACATGCACCGTCGCTGTGGACCAGCCCAGCAACTCGGCGATCTGCGCGGCTGAACTGCCCAGCGTCGCACGGATGAGCACGCACTGGATGCGCTGGTACTCCGCATGACTGCCGGCTCGCTTGAGCCGCTCCGCCAGGCGCTCAACAGTCGGCCTATCACCCACGATCAATGTCTTCATCCACGACTCCTTGAAGTTCGTGGAATGACATGATATCTAATCTATTGAACGCGAGTTGGTATGAGGCCATTCTGTACTGTCGCTCCTGCTTCGGTCTGCCAGTCCGTGAAGCGCTGGACTCTGGTCTTTTTGATCCTGACCACTTCGAAAACCTTCTGAAGCTTACCGCTGCGGTCGACGAAGGTCTTCTCTATTTTCTGGTAGCGCTTGCTGGTGGCTTTTTTCTTCTGCAGCTGCTTTGCCAATCCGTAGTGCAGAGAAAACGCTGCCTCGCCTCTCGCTCTTTGCGCCTTCAATATCTCCGGGTCAATTCCGAAGGAAACAGCCTGCCTGGCTTCCTGCTGCTTCGCGGCGTGATCGTCGGGCACGGGGTTGAACAGGTCAGACGCCTTGAGTTCGTCAGCTTGATTGAGAAAGCCGACTTCATCGGCGTTCCTGCGGGCCAGGAGGCGTGCATGTTGCCGGTTGAAAAGCTCAGCGGGCTGTTTGACAAGCTTGACGCGTCGGACGGTCGCTTCTCTGGCTTGGCTCGTCGACCTGTCGCCATGATTCTCGTTGAGATGCAGGACACGAGGTGTGGCTTGGAGACTGGCGGCGCGCATGGCAAACGTCCTTTTGTTCAGGCAAGTGTTCCGATTGGGAGCAAAGCTTCGCTGTTGGATCGCACATCATCGAGCGCTTGCCGAATGGCAGACTTCCATTCGTCGAGCAGCGGGATCAATTGCTCGTCGAGCACGAAGGCGAGGCCGATGCTTTGATCGCGCAGGATCTTCAGGGGCAGGTGATACGCCACGATCACGTGCCCGCTTTCGGGATGCATGCTGAAGATCGGCAAGTACAGCCCGTTGTTGCTCGAATTGAATTCCAGCAGCACAGAGAACAGCGCTACCCTGTCTTCCTCCGCCTCCATGTCCCCTAGGTCCATGAGCAGGCGAATCTCTTTTCTCGCATCCAGGTACTCGATGCCGATGAGCGTATCGTCCAGTTGCAGAACACCTTGGTGCAGCAGCTCGCCTACTTCCTCGAAGCCGATCGCTTTGCAGAAATCCTGCATCAGCTCGACGTAGTCTTCCCTGCTCACGGCTGCACGACTGGATCTGGTGCTGACTCATTGAGGACGGCATCGAGTTGGGCGTTGATCTGAATGTCTGTCTCGGGCCACTCTGTGCCTTCCTCGGCCTCCTCTATGTCTGCATGGGGATTCACCGGAAAGAGCCTCACTGCGGGCAATCGCGGAGAAAATCCAAACCCCGCCTTCCCTTTGACCGCTTTAAAGAAATGACTTGGTGGCAGCTTGCCCCCTACCGACGGCATGGCCCGGGGATATTTTTTTTTCGTCTGGTACTGTGAAGGAATCCGGTTGCTGGTTTGGAACACGGGCATCACGAGTCTCCTTGTTTTTCAAACCAACGAGCCAGGAAGAGGCAAGGGGTCGACACCGGATGAATCACTGTCGAGTGCCTCCTGCAACCTGAGCTTCCAATCGTCCAGCAACGGGATCAGCTGCTCCGTGAGCACGAATGCGAGATCGACGTCTTCCTCCAGCAAGACCGGCAGAGGGATGTGGTAGGCCACCACGGGGTGATGGTTCTCGGGGTGCACGCTGAAAGTCGGCAAATACAAGCTGGTGTTGCCGAGGTTGGCTTCCAGGAGCAGCTCCAGCATCGCGTGCCGGTCGATGCCTTCCTCGATCTCTCCGAGATCCGCGAGCAGGCGAATTTCATCGCGCTCCTCGAGATACTCGATGGCGACCAACGTGTCGTTCACCTGCAGCAAGCCCCGATCCAGGAACTCGCCGGCGTCGCCGAGTTCCAGCTCCTCGCAAAGATCCTGAACCAGCTCGACATAGTCTTCACTACTCATGGGCCCGTCTCCTCATCAGATCGAACAAAGGAAGTTCACCTGATCAGTTGGTAACAATCGTGTCCTGGACACTCCGCCGGCGACCTGACTTTTTGTGACGGCGGCTCAAGCGACAATCAGTTTTCGGCGCCCAATGCGGTGCCGGTCAGCCTCCTCCCGAAATCATCACGCCGTCGGTGTCAACCCCGTGTCCGTCCTGCCGTCTTCATCACCCGAACGCGAGTTGTCGCAAATCCTTCGCGACGTCTTCGGCTATGCCGAGTTCCGCGGCCATCAGCAGGCCGTCGTCGAGCACGTCACCAGCGGAGGCGACGCGCTGGTCCTGATGCCCACCGGCGGCGGCAAGTCGCTGTGCTATCAGATTCCCGCGATCGCGCGACAGCGTGCGGGCCGTGGCGTGACGGTGGTCGTCTCGCCGCTGATCGCGCTGATGCACGACCAGGTGGGGGCACTGCACGAGGCGGGCGTGGCGGCGGCCTTCCTCAATTCCACGCTGGATTGGGAGCAGACGCAGGATGTCGAGCGCCGCATGCTGCGCGGCGAGATCACATTGCTCTACGCGGCGCCCGAACGCGTGACGACGCCACGCTTTCTCTCGCAGCTCGACGGGCTGCACGAACGCGGCAAGTTGTCGTTGTTTGCAATTGACGAAGCGCATTGCGTGAGCCAGTGGGGGCATGACTTCCGCCCGGAGTACCGTGCACTGACGGTGCTGCACGAGCGCTATTCGAGCGTGCCGCGCATCGCGCTCACCGCCACCGCCGACGCGCTGACGCGCGCCGACATCGTGGAGCGGCTGCAGCTCGAGGAGGCGCGCCAGTTCGTCTCCAGCTTCGACCGGCCGAACATCCGCTACACGATCGTCGAGAAGAAGGATCCGGCCACGCAGCTGCTGCGCTTCATCGAGCGCGAGCACGAGGGCGATGCGGGCGTTGTCTACTGCCAGTCGCGCAAGCGCGTCGAGGACACGGCCCAGACCCTGCGCGACGCCGGGGTCGAGGCCCTGCCCTACCACGCCGGCCTCGATGCCGCGGTGCGGCAGAAGCACCAGGACCGCTTTCTGCGTGACGAGGGCATCGTGATGGTGGCGACCATCGCCTTCGGCATGGGCATCGACAAGCCGGACGTGCGCTTCGTGGCCCACCTCGACATGCCGAAGAACATTGAGGGCTACTACCAGGAGACTGGCCGCGCCGGCCGCGACGGCGCCGCGGCCGATGCGTGGATGGCCTATGGGCTGCAGGACGTGGTGAACCAGCGCCGCATGATCGACGAGAGCCCCGCCGGCGAGGAGTTCAAGCAGGTGATGCGCGGCAAGCTCGACGCCCTGCTCTCGCTGGCCGAGGCCAGCGACTGCCGGCGGGTGCGGTTGCTGCATTACTTCGGCGAGCACAGCGCGCCCTGCGGCAACTGCGACAACTGCCTGAACCCGCCGCAGGTGTGGGACGGCACGGATGCGGCGCGCAAGCTGCTGAGCACCATCTACCGTGTGCAGCAGCAGAGCGGCATCAGCTTCGGCGCCGGCCACATCATGGACATCCTGCGCGGCAAGACGACGGAGAAGGTGACGCAGTTCGGCCACGCGAGGCTCAGCACCTTCGGCCTGGGCAGCGAGTTCAGCGAGGCGCAGCTGCGCGGCGTTCTGCGCCAGCTGATCGCGACCGGGGCGCTCTCGGTCGATGCGCAGGCCTACAACACGCTGCAGCTGATCGAGGGGTCGCGCGCGGTGCTCAAGGGCGAGGTGCAGGTGCTGCTGCGCGAGTCGGTGTCGTCGCCGGCCGAGCGGAAGAAGTCGAGGCGCGAGAAGCCGGCGCGCGGTGCGCCCTCGCCGGCCGCAGCCACGCTGGACTCGACGGGCCAGGCACGCTTCGCGGCGCTCAAGGCCTGGCGCGCCGAGGTGGCGCGCGAGCACAACCTGCCGGCCTATGTGATCTTCCACGACGCCACGCTCGCCGCGATCGCCGAGCGGGCACCGGCCACGCTCGAGGACCTGCAGGGCCTGAGCGGGATCGGCAGCAAAAAGCTGGAAGCCTACGGGGCGGATGTGCTCAGGGTCTGCGCCGCGTTCTAGCCTGGCTGGCGCCCGGGGCGGAGCAGCCGGTTCTCGAGGATCGGAGAGCGCACCAGGTAGGGCACGCGCTCGGCCTCGGCCTTGCGCATCGCGATGTCGGTCTTGCTGGCCGATGCCGGGGTGGGACAGACGCCGCCCCCGAGCAGATGCAATGCCACTGCGAGCCGGGCTTCCTTCGGATCGCCGAGCTCGTGCGTGAAGTCGTCCACCACCGCACAGGTCGGCTTGAAGCCATCGCCGTAGTCGCCGAAGCCCTTGTCGTTGACGCCCTGGAACTGGATCGCGTAATAGCTGGTGCCACAGTTGTCCTGCGGCGTGAAGCCGTAGGGCTTGCCGCACGTGCCGCCGCCGACCAGGTCGACGGTGATGCCGATGCCACGCAGGCTGTTGACGACGGACTCGCTGGCCGAGCAGGTGTCGGGGCCGCTGAGCACAGTGACGCGCGTCAGCCCGAGCTGCGGCAACGCGTATCCCGGAGCCACCGAGTACCCGAGCGCGGCGCCATGGAAGGGCATGGTGGCTTGCTCCGGCGTCAACTGGAACGGATTCTTGCTGTTGTACTGGAGTCGCTCGAAGGCCTTGCCCTGGGTCGCCGCGTTGGAGCTCACCATGTAGGCCAGCTCGCTCGCGATGTCGAGATAGCCGCCGCCGTTGTAGCGCATGTCGATCACGAGATCGGTGATGCCGATGGTCCGGAATAGCTCCATCGTGGAGGTGAGCCAGTATTCGGCTGTGGCAAGGTGTTCGTTGAAAAGCAAGTAGCCGACATACTTGCCGCCGCCGATGTTGAAGGCGTTCAGCGTCGGCACGGGATCGCGAGTGATCGACGCCGACGCGAGCGTGAGGGTGCGCTCGGTGCCGTCGTTCGCCCGCAGCTTGAAGCTGTGCTGCTCTCCCGCGCGCTGGGGCGCGATCGCGGCATTGAGTGCGTCGACATCCGTCCCGTTCACGACATCGATGCCGTCGATCTCGATCAGTCGATCACCGCGAGCCACAGCCGCCTGTGCCGCCGGAGAACCCGGCTCGGTGAACGCGACGCGGATGTCGCGCGGCGCCGAAGCGCCGATGAAGGCGAGCTGCATGCCATAGCCGATTTCGGTGCCGTTCTGCGCCAGTGCGCGCGCCTGCTCGGTGTTGGCGGTGAAATGGAAGCGATCCTTGGGTTTGCCTGACGCGGTGAGCTTCGGTGTCTTCAGCACATCGAAGTAGGAGACGGGGGTGGCGTAGTCCTGCGCGAGCAGGGTGGTGGACACCTCGTCGAACCACAGGTAGGTCTCGTCGATCCAGGCGCGCACCCAGTCTTTCTCGTTGGCCAGGGTGCCCTGGCGATCCGCGAAGGCGGCGTTGGTCGATGGGTCGATGCGATGCGGCGCGGCGCATTGGCCGGACACCGAAGCCGACGGAACGATGGTGGCTTGCGGGATGGGTGTCGGGGCGGGAGGGTGACCGACGGCTCGGGCACCGCAGGGTCGGGGACTCGCCAGGAGCCGGAGCCGGATCTCGGGAACCGGGGATGGCGCCGCTGCGATGGGCGGAAACATCACTGCGCCGCAACTGCCGCCGCCCCCGCAGGCGCCCAGCGCGATGATCCATGCCGCGCAGACTGCAGACCGCGCGACCTTCTTTTCGAGAATTCTCCCCATCTTTCCTCCAGGTGCGATGCGCCGGCGGAGTGCCAGTGCCGCGGGCATGCTAGGAGGCCTCATGTCACGCAGGTTGCAGGCGTGACATTTGTTCAGGTTTCATGGGGGCGACGATCGACGGCCGCGCTTGCACGGCCTTGTCGCAGTGACCGGGCTAAGGCTGCGTCGGCGGCCCCGTCACGACCAGCCGACTCTCCCGGGCCGGCGAACGCACGAGATACGGCGTGCCCTGCGCCTCCGACTTGCGCAGCGCGAGCTCGGCCTTGCTCGACCCCGCCGTCGGGCAGGTCCCGCTGCTGCGGAAGGTCAGCGCCGCAGCCAGCCGCGCTTCCGCCGGGTCGCCCAGCGCGTGGTCGAAATCGTCGGCCACCGCGCAGGTCGGCGCGAAGCCATCGCCGTAGTCGCCGAAGCTCTGGTTGTTGACGCCCTGGAACTGGATCGCGAAATAGGTGGTGCCGCAGTTGTCCTGCGGCAGGAAGCCATAGGGCTTGCCGCAAGTGGCGCCGCCGACCAGGTTGACGGTGACGCCGACGCCGCGCAGGCTGTTGATCACCGATTCGCTGGCGGAGCAGGTGTCGGGGCCGGCAAGCACGGTGACGCGCGAGAGGCCCAGGCGCGGCAGCGCCTGCCCGGCCGGAGTGGAGAAGCCGCGGGACGTCGCGTGGAAGGGCAAGGTGGTCTGCGCGGGTGCCAGGCGAAACGGGTTCTTGCTGTTGAAGAGGAGGCGTTCGAACACGGCGCCGCTGGTCGCGCCCCCCGAGCTGACCATGGAGGCCAGTTCGCTTGCGACATCGAGCAGGCCGCCGCCGTTGTAGCGCATGTCGATGACGAGATCGACGATGCCGGCACCTTGCAGTTGGTTCACTGCCGCGATCAGCGCCGCCTCCGCGGTCGCCAGATGGTCGTTGAACTGCATGTAGCCCACGGGCCCGCTGGCGGTGGCGATGGTCTTCACGTTCTGCACCGGAACGCGCGTGACGCGCGCAGCGGCCATCGAGAGCGTGCGCTCGGTGCCGTCGGGCGCACGCAGCTTGAAGGTGTGGGCTTCGCCCTCGCGCGCCGGCGCAAGCCCGGCGTTGAGCTTCGTGGTGTCGCTGCCGTTGGCGACGTCGATGCCGTCGATCTCCACGAGGCGCGTGCCGCGCACGATGCTAGCCTGCGCTGCCGGCGAGTTGGGCTCGGTGTAGGCCACGCGCACGTCTCGCGGCGGCGATGCGCTCAGGAAGGCAAGCTCGAGGCCATAACCGACATCCACGCCGCCCTGCGAGAGCGCGCGATAGGCGGCCGTGTCCTGCGTGAAGTGGAAGCGGTCCTTGGCGCGGCCTGAAGCCGTGAGCTTGGGCGTCTTGAGCACGCTGAACCACGCGATCGGCGTGGCGTAGTCCTTCGATGCCAGCGTCGTCGGCACCTCGTCGAACCAGAGGTAGGTTTCGTCGATCCAGCCGCGCACCCAGCGCTTCTCGTCGACGCTGGTGCCGAGGCGGTCGATGAAGGCGGCGCCCGTGTCCGGATCGATGCCGGTGCGCGGCGCGGCGCAGAGGCCGGCGACGCTGGAGGAAGCGACGATGGCATCGTCCTCGGCCGTGGATGCGGCTGGCTGCTGCGGCGTCGCGGCCAGCGGCAAGAAGGCGCCGCCGCCGCCTCCTCCCCCGCCCCCGCAGGCGGTCAACGCCACAGCGGCCGCGCACACTGCCAACAGCGCAGCCAGGCGCTGCAATCCAAACTCCATGAAGATCTCCCTCGCGCGCCGGCGCCCGGCGCGACGGCGTGCTGTCTCAGTGAACGAAGCCCATGCCGCGCGATTCGCGCACCTCGGGCTTGATGCGGTGCTCGGCCTCGAGCTGGTCCAGGAACTCGTCGGCCGAGAACGCGACGGCAAGGATATCCGTCTGGCGTTTCACGGCCGCGAAATCGCCGGGGCACAGCTGCTGCAGCCTGGCCAGACGCTGCTGTCGCTCGTTCGTCAGGCCGGCGGCATCGCCGTCCAGCGCCTCGGTGACGAACATGCGCTCGCGCTGCACCGGCGTCAGCGGCATGAACTTGATCTTGAAGGTGAAGCGTCGCAGCGCCGCCTGGTCGAGCCGGTCGAGCAGGTTGGTGGTGCAGACGAAGATGCCGTCGAAGCGCTCCATGCCCTGCAGCATCTCGTTGACCTCGGTCACCTCGTAGGTGCGCTGGGCGCCGCGGCGGTCCTGCAGGAAGCTGTCGGCCTCGTCGAGCAGGAGGATCGCCTGCTCGGCCTCGGCCTCCCTGAACATGGCGGCCATGTTCTGCTCGGTTTCGCCGACGTACTTGCTCATCAGGTCGCTCGCCTGCTTGATGATCAGCGGGCGGCCGATGGCCCGCGCCATGTGCTCGGCCAGCGCGGTCTTGCCGGTGCCGGGGGCTCCATAGAAGCACAGGGTGCCGTGGCCGCGCGCCTTGAGCGCCTCGACGATGCGCGGGATCTCGAAGCGGCTCTCGACGTTGAGCATGTCGAGGTCGTAGGTGGTGACGCTGCGGCGCGCGCCCAAGCCGCCCTGCGTGCCGAGCGCGAGGTCGGCATTGCGCAGCTGGCGCTCGATCAGGCTCTCGATGGAGGTGCCCTCGGACATGGCCAGCCCCGCGAAGCGCACCGCGGTGCGGATCTGCGCCGGCGTGAGGCCCTTGCGGGCGGCCAGCTTGGCGGTGAAGGCCTCGGACACGGCCACGCCCTCGAGTGTCTTGCGCACCAGTTGCTCGCGCGCGCCCGGCGGCGGCGACTTGAGCTCCAGGTGGTAGGCGAAGCGGCGCCGGAAGGCCGGGTCGATCTGCTCGATGCGGTTGGTCACCCAGATCGTGGGCACGGCATTGGATTCGAGGATCTGGTTGACCCAGGCCTTGCCGCTGACGCTGCCGCTGGCGGAAGCGGGGACCTGCTCGGCGCGTGCCATGAGCTGGGCCGCCTCGGTGCTGATCGGCGGGAACACGTCCTCGACCTCGTCGAACAGCAGTGCCGCCTGCGCGCTGCCCTTCAAGAAAACCTGCGCGATCTGCAGCGAGCGGTAGCGGTCGCGGCCCGACAGCGAATTGCCGTCGCGGTCGGCGTACTCCACTTCGAAGAGCTCCAGGCCCGCGGCCTGCGCCACCACCTTCGCGAGCTCGGTCTTGCCGGTGCCGGGCGGGCCGTAGAGCAGCACGTTCACGCCCGGTTCCTTGCGCGCCACTGCCGCGCAGAGCAGGGTGACGAGCATCTGCGCGTCTTCCTGGACGAATGCGAAGTCGTGCACTGCGAGCGCGCTCTTGGCCGAGGGCCGCGTGAACACGGCCATCAGCTCGTTGTGGTCGCGGTACTCGCGCATCAGCACGGGTGGCAGCTTTTCGCTGACCTTCATCAGGTCGGCGAGGTCGGTGATGTTGTGCTCGGAGATCAGGTTCTCGACCAGGCCGATGCGCTCCAGCCGCGAGCCGGCGCGCAGCGCCTCGCCCACGTCGCTGGCATTGACGCCGGCAACCTCGGCGATCGCGGCATAGGCCTCGGGCGCGTTGTTGACCTTGAACTCCACCAGCAGCGAGCGCAGGTCGCGCTGGTAGCGCGCCAGGGTGCCGTAGAGCAGCAGCGCGCGCTCGGCCTTGTTGAGCTGCAGCAGGCCGGCGAGCGCATCGATGTTCTTCTCGACCAGCGTCGACTGCTTGCGCAGCGCATGGGTGAGCCAGTCGCGTGTGGCCGACAGCACGGAGAGCAGGTCCTTGGGCTGGTCCTTGGCGTATTCGTCGAGGTAGAAGAAGAGCGTGCCTTCCTCGTAGGGGCCGCGCCAGACGCCGTGGCGCTCCAGCAGCGTGCGGCCGTCGAAATGCTCGACGCCTTTCCAGACATCGTTGCCAGCGCAGCGGCGGCCGAGGAATTCGCGCAGGCGCTGCAGCACGGCCAGCGGCCAGACCAGGTGGCGGCCGGTCAGCGAGAGCAGGCCGTTGAGGTCGCGCCGCACGTTGAAGCGCGGGCCCTGCTTGGCCGCCAGGGTGAGCACGAAGTGCGAGCACATGAGCTCGAGCACCGGCGCTTCCTTGAGTCCGGGCGACGGCAATGCATGACCGCGGGAAGCCGCGGCCACGACATCGGTACCGGAACGCTTGACCATCGAGCAACCCCCAGCTAGGAGAACACGGAAACTGATCGCGACCATAGCGCAGAGTTTTGGCTTGGGGAAGACTCGGGGACAGTAAAAACCCGGATGTTGCGATTCCGTCCACAATGCCGCCCATGCTTGGAATCGACGACATCGAACGCGCCGCCGAGCGCCTGCGAGGGCAGGTGCTCGATACGCCCTGTGTGGAATCGCGCACGCTGTCCGAGATCGTCGGCGCGCAGGTCTTCCTCAAATTCGAGAACCTGCAGTTCACATCCTCCTTCAAGGAGCGCGGGGCCTGCAACAAGTTGGTCGACCTGTCGGAAAAGGGCGTCCGGGGCGTGATCGCGATGTCGGCCGGCAACCACGCCCAGGGGGTGGCCTACCACGCCCAGCGCCTGGGCTTGCGGGCCCTGATCGTCATGCCGCGCTTTACCCCGGGCGTGAAGATCGAGCGCACCCGCGGCTTCGGCGCCGAGGTGGTGCTGCACGGCGACACGCTGGACGCGGCGCGCGCCCATGCCCTGGCGCTGGCGGAGCAGGAAGGCCTGGCCTTCGTCCACCCCTACGACGACGAGGCGATCATCGCCGGGCAGGGCACCGTGGCCCTCGAGATGCTGGCCGTGGCGCCGCGGCTCGACGCCCTGGTGGTGTCGGTGGGCGGCGGGGGGCTGATCGCCGGCATGGCGCTGGCGGCCCGGGCGCGGCAGCCGGGCATCGAGATCGTGGGGGTGCAGACGCGGCGCTTCCCCACCATGGTCAACGCCGTGCAGGGCACGAACCATCCGCTGGGGCAGAGCACCATCGCCGAGGGCATCGCCGTCGGCACGCCGGGCGTGCTGACGCAGGCCATCATCAGCGAGCAGGTGAACGACCTGCTGCTGGTCGACGAAGGCGACATCGAGCAGGCGGTGCTAATGCTGCTGGAAATCGAGAAGACGCTGGTCGAGGGCGCTGGGGCGGCCGGGCTGGCGGCGCTGATCCGGCATCCCGAGCGCTTCAAGGGCAAGCGGGTCGGGCTGGTTCTTTCGGGCGGCAACATCGATCCGCTGCTGCTGGCGGCGATCATCGAACGCGGCATGGTGCGTGCCGGCCGGCTCGCCCGCGTGCGCGTCAGCGCGCGGGACGTTCCGGGCTCGTTGGCCCAGATCACGGCCACTGTGGCGGAAGCGGGCGCCAACGTCGACGAGGTTCACCACCAGCGCGCCTTCACCATGCTGGCGGCGCAGAACGTGGACATCGAGCTGGTGTTGCAGACCCGCGGACGTGCCCATCTGACGGCGGTGCTCGAGGCCCTGCGCAAGGCCGGGCTCGAGGCAAACGAGCAGCGCTGAGTGTGCTGGCAAGCCCCTAGACCGGGGCGCTCGAGTCGGTCGGTAAAATGGTCTCAGTTTTGCGTACCCGAGGAATAACCATGTCCAATCCCACTCCTGTCGATCCGGCCAAGTCCGCCGCCGTCGAGGCCGACGCGGTCGAGTCGATCGTTCCCCTCATGCCCCTGGTGTTGCCCATCGCCGGCGGGGTTTTGATGCTGCTGCTGGCCTCCATCGCCGTCTACATGGCCTGACACCCGGCTGCGGCAGCGGCGGACACCGCGAGGACCGCCGCCGTTCCAGGATTGCGGACTCCGCTTCGGGGTGCGCGGATCCCTCCTCTCCCGAGACGGGAAACGTTTTTTCCAACGGACCTCGGTGCCCCCCGGCCCCTGAGCCCCGTTCGGAAAGACGATTTTCAACTTAGGAGACTCTATGAACGCACCGCTCAAGGGCCTTGCCGTGCAGGCACCCTCGTACGTCAAGAACGCGAAGCTGATCGCCTGGGTGGCGGACATGGCCGCGCTGTGCAAGCCCGAAGCCATCCACTGGTGCGATGGCAGCCAGGAGGAATACGAGCGCCTGTGCCAGCTGCTGGTGGACGCCGGCACCTTCAAGAAGCTGAACCCGGCCAAGCGGCCCAACTCCTTCCTCGCGAGCTCCGACCCGAGCGACGTCGCACGCGTCGAGGACCGCACCTTCATCTGCTCCGAGAAGAAGGAAGACGCCGGCCCCACCAACAACTGGATGGCGCCGGCCGAGATGCGCGCCACGCTGCAGCCTCTGTTCGACGGCTGCATGAAGGGCCGCACGATGTACGTCGTGCCCTTCAGCATGGGCCCGCTGGGCTCGCCGATCGCGCACATCGGCATCGAGCTGTCCGACAGCCCCTACGTGGCGGTCAACATGAAGATCATGACCCGCATGGGCAAGGCGGTGTACGACGTGCTGGGCGCCGAGCGCGAGTTCGTGCCCTGCGTGCACACGGTCGGCGCGCCGCTGCAGGCCGGCGAGAAGGACGTGGCCTGGCCCTGCAACAAGACCAAGTACATCGTCCACTACCCCGAGACGCGCGAGATCTGGAGCTACGGCTCGGGCTACGGCGGCAACGCGCTGCTGGGCAAGAAGTGCTTCGCCCTGCGCATCGCCTCGAACATGGGCCGCGACGAAGGCTGGCTGGCCGAGCACATGCTGATCCTGGGCGTGACCAATCCGGAGGGCAAGAAATACCACGTGGCGGCGGCCTTCCCCAGCGCCTGCGGCAAGACCAACTTCGCGATGCTGATCCCCCCGGCCGGCTTCGAGGGCTGGAAGGTGACGACCATCGGCGACGACATCGCCTGGATCAAGCCCGGCGCCGACGGCAAGCTGCATGCGATCAACCCCGAAGCCGGCTACTTCGGCGTCGCGCCCGGCACCAACATCCAGACCAATCCGAACTGCATGGCCAGCCTGGACCACGACGTGATCTTCACCAACGTGGCGCTGACCGACGACGGCGACGTCTGGTGGGAAGGCATGGGCGAGGCCCCGGCGCACGCGATCGACTGGCAGGGCAAGGACTGGACGCCCGCCATCGCCAGGGAAACCGGCGCCAAGGCCGCCCATCCGAACGCACGCTTCACCGTCGCCGCCGCCAACAACCCGGCGCTCGACGACGCCTGGGATGACCCCAAGGGTGTGGCGATCGACGCCTTCATCTTCGGTGGCCGCCGCTCGACCACGGTGCCGCTGGTGACCGAGGCGCGCAACTGGGTCGAGGGTGTCTACATGGCCGCGACCATGGGCTCCGAGACCACCGCCGCTGCGGGCGGCCAGCAGGGCGTGGTGCGGCGTGATCCCTTCGCGATGCTGCCCTTCGCCGGCTACAACATGAGCGACTACTTCCAGCACTGGCTGGACCTGGGCAAGAAGCTCGAGGCCGCGGGCACGCGCGCGCCCCGGATCTACACCACCAACTGGTTCCGCAAGGGCGCGGACGGCAAGTTCGTCTGGCCGGGCTACGGAGAGAACATGCGCGTGCTGAAGTGGATGATCGACCGCATCGAGGGCAAGGGCGAAGGCACCGAGCACGTGTTCGGCGTCAGCCCGCGCTATGAAGACCTCAACTGGACCGGCCTGGACTTCAGCGCCGAGCAGTTCGACACCGTGACCCACATCGACAAGGCGGCCTGGCAGGCCGAGCTGAAGCTGCACGCCGAGCTGTTCCAGCAGCTGGCGCATCACCTGCCGAAGGAGCTGCCGGCGACCAAGGCCGCGATCGAGCAGCGGCTCGCTGCCTGACCGAGGCCCAAAAGAAAAAAGCCGCCCGAGGGCGGCTTTTTCATGGGCGCGGCGGGATCAGTAGTGCTGGCCCAGATTCACGCGGCGCAGCGCCGTGTACAAGGTCGGCACGCTGTCGTCGGCGAGCTTCGCCGATTGCGCAGAGGCGGTCACGGGCGCTTCGGCCGAGTCTGCTTCCTGGCGTGTGCGGATCGCCTGCAGCTCGCGAAGGATGCGCGGGTCGAGCTTGGCGTAGGCCAGGAATTGCTCATCGGCACGGGCCGCAGCGCGTCGGCGAGCGGCGCTGCGTGCCGCAGAGACCGCGCGAACGGCCAGCGTGCGGGCGGTACCGGCGAAGAAGGCGAGCGTTGCGAAGGCCACGCCCCACAGCACGAGCCAGGCGACGAGCAGGCCGCCGTCGTTCCAGGTCGACATGAGCTTGTCGGCGACAACGAGCAACGAGGCGACGATGGCCGCCAGCAGCAGTGCTGCGAGGCCGCGCGCGCCGTCGAAGCTGCGGCGGGCAGCGCGAATCTGATCGATGACGGCTTCCGCGCGGGCGACGCCCGGGTGAGTGGCCGGTTGTTCAACGTGGACAAAGCTGGTCATGGTGAAGTCCCTCCTAGGACGACGAGTGGCTGATACCGATGCAGTGATATTAGTGGTTTCCCTAGTACTTTTCTACTTAAGCTTCATGATGTCTATCATTCACAGCAATGATAGATGTCAACTTTCGCACGCT
The DNA here is from genome assembly GCF_010499245.1 of Variovorax sp. WS11. GTDB lineage: Bacteria > Pseudomonadota > Gammaproteobacteria > Burkholderiales > Burkholderiaceae_C > Variovorax. The sequence continues at coordinate 2,840,020 of NZ_JAAGOW010000001.1, read as the reverse complement.
GGATCTCAACCTCCTGCGCGTCTTCGACGAGGTGATGGCGGAGCGCAACCTCACGCGGGCGGCGCGCAACCTCTCGATCACCCAGCCGGCCGTGAGCAATTCCCTGCGCCGGCTGCGCGAGACGCTCGGCGACGAGCTGGTGCGCCGCTCCGGCGCGGGGGTCGAGCCCACACCCCGGGCGCTGGCGCTGTGGCCGACTGTGCGCGATGCCCTGCGGCAACTGCAGCACTCGCTGGCGCCGGGCGAATTCGATGCTGCGGTCGCCGACGACACCTTCGTTCTTGCCATGGCCGATGCGACGGCGGCCGAGCTGATACCCGGCCTTGTCAGGATCGTCGAGGAAGAGGCGCCGGCGATCTCGCTGCGCGTGCTGCCGCTGACCACCCGCGACCCCCGGCGGCTGCTCGAGAGCGAGGAGGTCGACATGGCGATCGGCTACTTTCCGGCCGTCGTCGCCAACCTGGCCGCGCGCGGCCAGTCCGATGCCGCCCTGCTGCCCTTCGAGACGCAACGCCTCTACGTCGGCGAATATGTCTGCGTGATGCGGCGCGGCCATCCGCTGGCGGATCAGGCGCTGACGCTCGACGCTTTCTGCGCCGCGCGACACCTGCTGGTGAGCTTCTCGGGCCGGCCCTACGGCTTCATTGACCAGACGCTGGGCGCGCTGGGGCGGGAGCGGCGCGTCGTGGTCACCGTCAACCAGTTCTTCACGGCCGGCCGCGTGGTGGCCAATTCAGACCTGCTGACGGTGCTGCCCCGCCATTTCGTCAAGGTCACGGGGATCGACGAGCAACTGGTCCTGCGCGAGGTGCCGTTCCAGCAGCCGCTGGTGCACGTGGACGCCATCTGGCACCGCCGGGCGCAGCACGGTCACGCCCATGGATGGTTGCGGCAGGCGCTGTTGCGCTCCGCGAGGGCAGCCTTTGCCGGCGCGCCGGGCGGCCTGGTTTAGCGGACGACGCTGAGCCAGGCGCTGGCGGCGGCGCGCAGTTCCTGGGCTTGATGGGCATTCATGCCGGCGCGGGAATCGGCGCTTTCCATCAGGGCCGCGGCGGGGCTGGCAGGGACTTCGAGGGTCTTGGAACGGAACAGGCGTGCCACCTGGGCAAAAAGGCTGAACATGAAGCTTGCGCGGCCCATAGCCCGCGCTGGAGTGATGATGAAACCAAGATTAAGGGTTTTCCCCAGTATTTCCAGCCTCGGGTTATGCGCGTCGCGCATAGGGATATTCGCCTAGACTGGCCGGCATGAAGCTCCAGCTGCTCTCGGATCTGCACCTGGAAGTGCACCCGCAGTTTCGGATCTCGCCGGCGGCGGGTGCCGACCTGCTGGTCCTTGCCGGGGATATCGGGTCTTATCAGGCGGGATCCCGCCTCATCGAGCCCGATTTCGGCCTCACCCGCTTTTCCCCGCGCCATGGCTGGCCGACCCCGGTGCTCTACGTGCCGGGCAACCACGAGTACGACAACGCCGACTTCGACCAGACGCACGAGCGCCTGCGCACGCTCTGCGAGGTGCTCGACATCCAGTGGCTGGAGCGCGAAACCCGTGTCATCGGTGGCGTCCGCTTCGTCGGCACCACCCTGTGGGCCGACTTCGATGCCCTGGTCGAGCCCGGCGACAGCATGACGGAGGCACTGCGCAAGCGCGGCAAGGCCATGCGCGCCGCCAACTTCTATCTGGAGAAAGCAGTGACCCTGCGGGCCGGCGAAGTCTTCCTCGCCGAGCCTCTGAGAGAGCACTCACTGACGTGTCAGGCGTGGCTGCGAAAGGCATTGGCCGAAGACTTCGATGGCCCCACCGTGGCCATCACGCACTTCGCGCCGACGATGGCCAGCGCCGATCCGCGCTACGGGCTGAGCCCCGGCACCGCGGGTTTCTGCAACTCGCTCGACGAACTGCTGCCCCGGGCCGACCTGTGGCTGCACGGCCATCTTCATTGCGCCTTCGACTATGTGAAGGACGGGTGCCGGGTGGTGGCGAACCCGTTGGGCTATGTGGGCAAGGGCGAGCAGGAGGGCTTCAGGCCCGACTTGCTCATCGAGGTGCCGCCGAGGCGGCCGGACCGCGCCGCCTGAGCGTCTGGCCTCAGGCCGGCTTCACGCCGGCACGGCCAGCCTCGACCACGAAACGCGCCTGGGTGTGGAAGCGCGCATCGGCCACCACAGGATGCGCGGTCGCGCGGAACTCGCAGTGCAGGGACTTCTGCGTGGCCTCGATCAAGGCATAGCCGCGCTCGTCGCCGCGCGCATGGCGCACGTCGGGATTGTCTTGCCGCAACCAATCCATCGAAGTCCGGCTGGCGCCGCGCGAGCTGATCGAGCCGCCGACGAACTCGCTCGCGACCACCGGCGACGCGGTGTCGTTGGGCACCACGCGCAGGTCCGCCGCGACGTACCGGTGCACATCGCCCCCCAGCACCACCACGTCGCGCAGGCCCGCGTCGGCGATGCCCTGCAGCAGTTGGCGGCGCGCCTCGGGATAGCCGTCCCAGCCGTCGGTCCAGAACTGGCGGCCGCGCGGCGCCTCGAGGCTGGTCGGGCTCATCTGCGTGGACTGGCCCATCAGCTTCCACTGCCGGTCGGAGGCGGCCAGGCCCTGGGCCAGCCAGCGTGACTGCTCGGCGCCGAGCATGGTGCGCGACGGGTTCCCCAGCGCCTCGCAGCCGATCACCAGACGGCCCCAGTCATGCGCCGGATCCGGGCAGGCATGGTGGCTGCGGTATTGGCGGCAATCCAGGGTCCAGAGCTCGGCCAGCCTTCCCCAGGCGAAGCGATCGTGGATGCGCATCGCTGCGCCTTGCGGCGGCAGCAGCAATGGCATGTGCTCGAAGTAGGCGCGGTAGGCCGCGGCGCGGCGCTGCAGGAAGAGGCCGGGTTCGGTGTAGGCCGGGTCGCGGTCGTTCGCATAGTCGTTGACCACCTCGTGGTCGTCCCAGGTCAGGATCCACGGGTGCGCCGCATGTGCGGCCTGCAGGTCGGCATCGCGCTTGTAGAGCGCATGGCGCGCGCGGTAGCCCTCCAGCGTCGTCGGGATGGGCGCGTCGTGCCGGCGCAGCTCTGGGGTCCGGCTGCTGCCTTCGTAGATGTAGTCGCCGGCGAACAGCACGAAGTCGAGCTCGCGCCCCGCGATCTCGCGATGTGCCGCGTAAAAGCCATGCTCGTAGTTCTGGCAGGCCCCGAGCGCGAAGCGCAAGCGCGCCACCGCCGCATCCGGGGCGGGGGCCGTGCGCGTGCGGCCTACCGGGCTCTGCGCATCGCCGCACTGGAAGCGATACCAATACTCGCGCTGCGGCGCCAGGCCCTGCGCATGGACGTGCACGCTGAAGGCACGCGCGGCTTCGGCCTGCACCTCGCCCTGCGCCACCGGCCGCTTGAGCTCGGCATCGCCGAAGATCTCGTAGCGCACGGCGCAGCGCTGAAGGCCTTCGAGGCCCGGCTCGTTCTCTGCAGCCAGCCGGGTCCAGAGCACGACGCTGTCGTGCCGCGGCTGCCCGCTGGCGACGCCGAGGGTGAAGGGATTCGAGCGCCAGCGCGGCGCCGGCTGCGCGTGCAGCGGGCGCACCGCCGACCACCCGCACAGGGCGAGCCACAGCGCGGCACGGTTGAGGTCTCGACGGCGAAAGTCCATGGGTCTTTTCTACAGCAGTTCCTCGCCCAGCCAGGGCAACACCAGCCGCCTATGATCGCGCGCATCTTCGAAGGACAGCGGCAGCAAGGGATACGCGTGCTCAACGGCTTGTGGCTCGGTTTTTTTCTGGCGGCAGCACTGGCTGCGTTCTCGCGCTGGCTGATCGGCGGCGATGCCGCGGTGTTCGCCGCCTTGGTCGAGAGCCTGTTCGCCATGGCCAAGCTCTCGGTCGAGGTGATGGTGCTGCTCTTCGGCACGCTCACTCTGTGGCTGGGGTTCCTGCGCATCGCCGAGGCGGCGGGGCTGGTGGCCGGGCTCGCGCGGCTGCTCGGCCCCTTGTTCCGGCGCCTCATGCCCGAAGTGCCCGCAGGCCATCCGGCGCTGGGCCTCATCACCATGAACTTCGCGGCCAATGCCCTGGGGCTGGACAACGCGGCCACGCCCATCGGGCTGAAGGCGATGCGCGAGCTGCAGAGCCTCAACCCCAGCGCGACCACGGCCAGCAATGCGCAGATCCTATTCCTGGTGCTCAACGCGTCCTCCCTCACGCTGCTGCCCGTCACCATCTTCATGTACCGGGCGCAGCAGGGCGCGGCCGATCCGACGCTGGTGTTCCTGCCGATCCTGCTGGCGACCAGCTGCTCCACGCTGGTGGGGCTGCTCTCGGTGGCTTTCATGCAGCGGCTCAGGCTGTGGGACCCGGTCGTGCTCGCCTACCTGCTGCCGGGCGCCCTGCTGCTCGCCGGCTTCATCGCGCTGCTCGCCATGCTCTCGGCCGCGGCGCTGGCCTCGCTCTCCTCGCTGCTGGGCAACCTCACGTTGTTCGGCATCGTGCTCGTCTTCCTGCTGGCCGGTGCGCTGCGGCGCGTGAAGGTCTACGAGTGCTTCGTCGAGGGCGCCAAGGAAGGCTTCGACGTCGCGAAGAACCTGCTGCCCTACCTGGTGGCGATGCTGTGCGCGGTCGGCGTGCTGCGGGCTTCGGGCGCACTGGACATGGTGCTCTCAGGCATCCGCTGGGCCGTCGGCCTGACGGGGTGGGACGCGCGCTTCGTCGACGCCCTGCCCACCGCGCTGGTCAAGCCCTTCTCCGGCAGTGCCGCGCGCGCGATGCTGATCGAGACGATGCAGAGCCACGGCGTCGACAGCTTCGCGGCACAGGTCGCGGCCACCATCCAGGGCAGCACCGAGACCACCTTCTACGTGCTGGCCGTCTACTTCGGCGCGGTCGGCATCCAGCGCGCGCGGCATGCGGTGGGCTGCGCCCTGCTCGCCGAGCTGGCCGGCGTGCTGGGCGCGATCGGCGTGGGCTACTGGTTCTTCGGCTGAGCGGCCTTTTGCAGGCCACGCGACCCCGCGCGACAGCGGCGCGCGGGGTGATCGGCCAGAATAGCCCCTCACTTCCCAGCTTCCCCGTGACCGCTCCCGCCCAGGCGACACCGCCCTCCTTCACGACCGACGAATTCCGCGATGCCCTGGGCATGTTCGCGACCGGCGTGACCATCGTCACGGCGCGCGCGGCCAACGGACGGCTGGTCGGGCTCACCGCCAACTCCTTCAACTCCGTGTCGCTGGCTCCGCCCCTGGTGCTGTGGAGCCTCGCGCGCAGTGCGGCCTCGATGGCGGCGCTCAGCACCGGCTCGCACTACGCGATCAACATCCTGGCTGCCGACCAGAAGGACTTGGCCGAGCGCTTCGCCACAAAGGGCGTGGACCGCTGGGCCGATGTCGACTTCATCGAGGGCGTGGGCGGCGCGCCGGTGCTGGCGGGCGCGGCCGCGACCTTCGAGTGCTTCAACCGCAGCCGCTACGACGAGGGCGACCACGTGATCTTCGTCGGCGAGGTCGAGCGCTGCACGCACAGAACGGGCGCCTCGCCGCTGCTGTTCCACGGCGGGCGCTTCTACACCGAGCACCCGCTGTAGTCGCGCTCGCTCAGCGCCGGAGGCTGAGCTTGTAGCGGAAGGTGTCGGCGCGGTAGACAGCAGTCTCCAGATGCACCGGGCCGCCGCCGGCCAGGTGCAGCAGGCGCTCCACCTGCAGCACCGGCGCGCCGGGCTCGAGCTGCAGCAGCTTCGCCTCCTGCGGCTTCGCCAGGCCGGCGCCGATCTCGAGCTGGGCCTCACCGATCTCCAGGCCGCCCTCATGCTCGAAGACCTCGATCAGGTCGCGCTGCGAGAAGTCCACGCGTGCCAGCCGCTCGCCCAGGAAGCGTGGCAGGTAGGAGCTGTTGACCGACAAGGGCTCGCGGTCCAGGTAGCGCAGCGTCTGCAGGTGGTACACCGTCTCTCCCGCCGGCAGCTGCAGCTGCCGCGCCACCGCGGCCGGCGCCTTCACTTCGCGCCAGGCCAGCCGCTTGCTGCTGACGGCGTGCTGCTCCAGCGAAAGCGCCTCGTTGAGTCCCTGCAGCCGGTTGAGGCTCTGGGCCGCCTTCGAATGGGACACGAAGGCCCCCTTTCCGTGCAGCTTGACGATCAGCCCCTCGGCCTGCAGCGCGCCCAGCGCCTGCCGCACGGTGATGCGGCTGACGCCGTGCGCCGCCGTCAGCTCGGATTCGGAAGGCAGCTTTGCCCCCGGCGCCAGCTCGCCGTCGAGGATGCGCGCGCGCAAGGCGTCGCGCAGCTGCGCATGCAGCGACTGCGGGAGCTCAGCCATGGATGGCCCCATCGCCAACGCTGGCATGCGACTTGCGTCGCTTGTCATAACTTGTCATAACAAGTAGATTCGGCACCGCCAGGGTGCTTCTTTTCCGTTCATTCACCGACCGAGGAAATCGACCATGTCCGCAGCCCGAGCCTTCTTCTTCCATTCCACCGCCGCCGCGCTGGCCCTCGGTGCCAGCGTCGCCGCCGCCCAGGCCCAGGGCTATCCCGCCAAGCCGATCACGCTGATTGTGCCGTTCAGCGCGGGCGGTGGCGTCGATGCGACGGCGCGCCTGCTCACCGCCAAGCTGGGTGAGCAGTTGAAGCAGCCGGTGGTGATCGAGAACGTGGCCGGCGCGGCCGGCACCATCGGCACGCAGAAGGCGGCGCGTGCGCCGGCCGATGGCTACACGCTGCTGTTCGCGGTGGCCAGCCCGCTCAACGTGGCGCCGCTGGTGGCGCCTTCGGCGGTGCGCTACGACAGCTTCAAGGACTTCGTGCCGGTGGCCACCGTGGGCACCTCGCCCTTCGTGCTGATCGGCAAGACCGCCCTGCCCGCGCGCACCACGGCCGAGCTGATCCAGCTGGCGAAGGCGCAGCCCGGCAAGCTCAACTTCGGCACCGACGGCGTGGGCACCTCGCTGCATATCACGGCCGAGATGTTCAAGCAGCGCGCCGGCATCGACCTGATGCACGTGCCGTACAAGTCGGGCCCGCAGGTGCTGACGGATGTGGCGGGCGGCCAGGTCGACCTCGCGGTGCTGCCGCTGTCGCTGGCGCAACCCTTCGTGAAGGACGGCAAGGTGCGCGCCTTCGGCGTCACCTCCGTGGCCCGTTCGCCCAGTGCGCCGGCCATCCCCGCACTGGGCGAGACGCCCGAGCTCAAGGGCCTGGAAATGGACGCCTGGCTCGGCGTGCTCGCCCCCGCCGGCACGCCGGCCACCGTGATCTCGGCGTGGGTCAGCGCGCTCGACGCGACGCTCAAGGACCCGGAGATCGCGCGCAAGCTCGCCGACATCGCCGTCAAGCCGCAGCTGATCGCCGGCCCCGCCTTCGCCGACTACCTGGCGAAGGAGCGCAAGACCATCGCCGACGTGGTTCAAACCGCCGGCATCAAGGTCGAGTAAGGAAGAGGGAGCGCGCCCATGCTGATGTCGCTTGCCAGCGCCTGGATCGTGCTGCCGGCCGTGCTGCTGGCCGGCGGGCTGATCGGCGCCAGCGGCATCGGCGGCGTGCTGCTGGTGCCGGTGCTGACCAAGTTGGGCGAAGTGCCGCTGCCGCAGGCGATCGCCGCGGCCTCGCTGGGCTTCGCGCTGCCGGCGCTGGTGGCGCTGCGCCCGCTCTTGCGCGAGCGCGCGGAGGCGGCGCGCTGCATCCCCTTGCTGGCCGGGGCGCTCGCGGGTGCGGGCGCCGGTGCGCTGCTGGTGCGCTGGCTGCCCGCCGCCGCGCTGATGACGGGCGTGACCCTGCTGGTGCTGTTCTCGGGCTGGCGCGGCCTGAGCGCCGCGGCCGCGGCGCCGGCCCCCGCCGCGCCGCTCGGCACGCCGCTGCTGCTCGCGCTCGGCGTGGCGGTCGGACTCGGCTCCGCGCTCACGGGCACCGGAGGCCCGGTGCTGGTGCTGCCGCTGTTGATGCTGCTGCGCCAGCCGGTCGGCTTTGCCGTGATGGCCGCGCAGGCCGTGCAGCTGCCCGTGGCCCTGGCCAGCAGTGCGGTGCATGCGGTCGAAGGTCGCCTCGACCTGCGGCTGGCGGCGCTGTGCGGCCTGCTGATGCTGGCAGGCTCCCTCGCCGGGCAGCGCGCGGCCGCCGGGCTCGACATGCGGCAGCTGCAGCGCTTCGTCTCGCTGCTGCTGCTCGCCGTCGGCAGCTGGTTCGCCTGGCTGCTGCTCGCCTGATCTGATCGAAGGAAGTGCCATGCTGTCTCCCGAAGTTCTGCAACCAGACCGGCCGTTGTTGCTGGCGCCCGCATGGGTGATGCTGCCCGAAGGCCCGCGCCAGGGCCTCGGCGTCGTGGTGCGCGACGGCCGCTTCGCGCAGGTGGGCCCGCTGGCCGACGTGCGCGCCGCGCATCCCGGCCTCGCCACCATCGAACTGCCGCAGCGCCTGCTGATGCCGGGCCTGATCGACACCCATACCCACCTCACCCAGTCCTTCGGTAAGGCGCTGGCCTTCGGCGAGCCTTCGGAGATCTTCCGCCGCATCTGGGTGCCGATGGAGGCCACGCTCGACGCCGACGCGGCCTATCTCTCGGCCAAGCTCTCGGCGCTGGAGTCGCTGCGCGGCGGCTTCACCACGGTGGTCGATGCGGGCACGCGCTCCGAGGCCGGGCTGGATGCGGTGGCCAACGCCGCACGCGATGCCGGCATCCGCTGCGTGCTGGGCATGATTTGCAACGACGCGGGGCTCGAAGGCGGCGAAGCCGCCGCCCGCCGCATCCTCGATGCGGCCGCGACCTTCCTGGCCCGGCTCGAGCACGACCCGCTGGTGCACCCATCCCTCGCGATCTCGATCCCCGAGGCCGCGACCGACCGCATGCTGCGCGCGGCCGCCGCGCTCACGCTCGAAAGCGGCCGGCGCTTCCAGACGCATGTCAACGAGCACCTGGCGGCCGTCGAACGCTCGCTGGTGGCGCGCGGCCTGCGCCCCCTCGAAGTGCTGCACGCCTGCGGCGCGCTCAATGCCTCGGCCCTGCTGGCCCATGCCACCCTGCTGACGCCGCGCGAGCTGGGCCTCCTGCGCGACAGCGGCGCCACCGTGGCCTACAACCCGGTGGCCAGCCAATGGAAGGGCAATGCGGTGCTCGACGCCGGCCTGCTGGAGATGCTCGGCGTGCCCTTCGGCCTGGGGACCGACGGCACGCGCGCCGACGGCTTCCGCCTCATGGACGCCGCCGAGGCCACCCAGCGCCTCACGCAAGGCCTGGCCAAGGGCGACTCCTCCTGCGGCGGCGGCTGGCTCTGGCTCGACCACGCGACGCACCGCGGGGCCGAAGCCGCAGGCCTGGGCACGCTCACCGGCCGCATCGCCGAGGGCCTGGCCGCCGACTTCCTGCTCCTCGACCTGGAAGTGCCCGAGTTCGTGCCGAGCTGGGACCTGAGCTGGGAGCTGGTGCGCTTCGCGAACCGCGACCAGATCGAGGCGGTGTTCGTGCACGGCGCGCTGCGCCTGTGGAAGGGCTGGCCGGTCGACTGGGACGCGCGCGCGCTGATGCGCGAGGTGGCGACGATCGCGCGCCGCGATGTCAGCCGCGCGCCGATCCAGCGCGTGCATCCGGTCGCCGACCTGCACCGCGCCCGGCAGCAACCCGGCAAGCCCGCCTGAAGCTTTCGCGAAGGCGGGCTACGATCGGCCCATGCCCTCACGCCTGCGCCGCGGCGCGCCCGCGGCACTGCTCGCCGTGGCCTGCGCGGCGGCCGCCGCCAGCCCCGAGAAGAAGAACTGGTTCGACGATCCCTTCTTCCAGGTGTCGTCGGGCGCGCGCGGCTGTCCCGTGCCCGAGGGCCCGCTCTACACCGAGGAAGAGCGTCGTTCCCAGATGCATGCGCGGCTGGAGCGCGGCACCAGCTGCTGGCTGGAGGGCCGCTGCAAGGACAGCAATGCCTACCGCTACGACAAGGCCATCGCGCCCCAGGTGCAGGCCGCGCTCGCCGCCGTGCCGGGCGTGCGGCGCGCCAGCCTCTGGGCCGTCGTGCAGCGGCGCTGGGTCTATCTGCAGGGCTGTGTGCCCTCGCGTGCGCTGGCGCGCCGGCTCGAACAGGCGGCACGCGCCGTGCCCGAGGTCGAGCTGGTCGTCGACGACCTGATGGTCGGCACGCGCGGCAAGCCGCCCTATCCGGTTGCGAGCCCCTGACAACGTCATCAGAGACATACCGAGCAAGAAGAATGATCGAACGCAAGAACCACCTCGACACCCGCGCCACCACCCTGCTGCTCGCCTGCTGCGCCTTCTGGGGCCTGCAGCAGATCCTGATCAAGACCACCGTGACCGAGGTGCCGCCGCTGTGGCAGGCCTCGATCCGCATGACGGGTGCGGTGTTGCTGCTGTGGCTGTGGTGCCTGTGGCGCCGCGTGCCATTGTTCGAGCGCGATGGCACGCTGGCCGGTGGCCTGATCGCCGGCCTGCTGTTTGCCGGCGAGTTCGTCTGCATCTACATCGGACTGCAGCACACGACGGCATCGCGGCTCACCGTGTTCCTCTACACCTCGCCCTTCGTGGTGGCGTTGCTGCTGCCGCGCTTCGTGCCGGCCGAGCGCCTGCGCGGCGTGCAGTGGCTGGGACTGGCCATCGCCTTCACCGGCGTGGTGCTGGCCTTCAGCGAGAGCTTCGGCCACAGCGGCACCGGTCAATTGCACGGCGACGCGCTGGCGCTGGTGGCCGGCGTGCTGTGGGGCCTGACCACGCTCGCGATCCGCACCACGCGGCTCGCCACCGCCAGCGCCGAGAAGACGCTCTTCTATCAAATTGCGGTCACGGCCGCGGTGTCGCCTCTGCTGTCGCTGGCGCTGGGCGAGCGCTGGGGCTTCGCCTACTCGGGCTACGCCTGGTTCTCGATCTCGCTGCAGACCGCGATCGGCGCCTTCGCGAGCTACCTGGCCTGGATGTGGATGCTGCGGCACTACCCGGCCACGCGCATCTCGTCCTTCACCTTCCTCACGCCGCTGTTCGCGCTGGTGTTCGGCGTGGTGCTGCTCGACGAGCCGCTCACGCTGCAACTGGTGCTGGCGCTGGCGGGCGTGGCGCTAGGCATCGTGCTGGTGAACCGGAGGACGAGCCCGACGGTGCAGGCCGAATCCATTCACCGCGCAAGCTGAAGAAGAGAATCTGTCCGGCTGCACGCCACACGGAGATGCGAGCGATGAACTTCCAGCCCCTCCTCGACGAGATTGACGAAGAGATCCGCCCGCTGCTGGGCCAGGGCGGCACGGTGGCCAGCTACATCCCCGCGCTCGCGCGCGTGCCGGCGCAGCAGTTCGGTATTGCGCTGCGCACCTGCCAGGGCGCAGAGGCCTCGGCCGGCGATGCGGCAACGCCCTTCTCGATCCAGAGCATCTCCAAGCTCTTCACGCTCACGCTGGCCATGCGGCACCTCGGCGATGCGCTGTGGGAGCGCATCGGCCGCGAGCCCTCGGGCAACCCCTTCAATTCGCTGGTGCAGCTCGAGAGCGAGCACGGCAAGCCGCGCAACCCCTTCATCAATGCCGGCGCCATCGCGGTGGCCGACCGGCTGCTCTGCGACGGCGATGCCAAGGCCGAGCTGCTCGCGCTGATGGCGAGCCTCTGCGGCGAGCCCATCGGCTTCGACCCCGAAGTGGCCGCCTCCGAGGCCGCGACGGGCTACCGCAACTACGCGCTGGCGAACTTCATGAAGAGCTTCGGCAAGCTCGACAACGCGGTCGAATCGGTGCTCGACCTGTACTTCCACCAGTGCGCCCTGCGCATGAGCTGCGTGCAGCTGGCGCGCGCCGCCGGCTTCCTGTGTCGCGACGGCCGTCATCCGCGCGGCGGCGAGGCCGACATCACGACCGAGCGCCACACGCGCCGCATCAACGCGCTGATGCTGACCTGCGGCACCTACGATGCCGCCGGCGACGTCGCCTTCTCGATCGGCCTGCCCTGCAAGAGCGGCGTGGGCGGCGGCATCGTGGCCGTGGTGCCGGACCAGCTCACGCTGTGCGTCTGGTCGCCCGCGCTGGATGCGACGGGCAATTCGCTGCTGGGCAGGAAGGCGCTGGAGCTGTTCGTCGCGAAGACCGGGCTGTCGGTGTTCTAGCCTGGCTCAGGCGAATTCCAGCAACGTCTCGATCACGCGCTGCGTAGCGCCGTCGAGGGCGCCGTGCGCCCGGTACGCAATGGCCAGGTGGCGCGTGAGCTTGGGGCTCAGCGGCAGCGTCTGCACATGCTCGCCGGCGTGGGCGGTCGTCCCGTCGTCGGGTGCGGGCAGCAGCGCCACGCCGTAGCCTGCGGCGACCAGGCCGCGCATCGCGACGTCGTAGTCGTGCTCGATGCGCGCGCGCGGCGCGAAGCCCGCGCGGCCGAACCACTCCATGGTCAGTTCGTACATGCGCGAACCCGGCTGGTTCATGATCAGCGGGTGCTGCGCCAGCCACGCAGGCGTGGCGCGGCGCGGCGCCTGCCAGCGCGCCGGCACGAAGGCCATCATGGGTTGCTCGCGCCAGGGCGTCAGCGCCACGCCCGGCGTCGCAGGCTGCGGCAGCGCGATGATGGCCAGGTCCAGCGTGCCGGCCAGCAGACCGGAGACCGAATAGGCCGAGCCCAGGAAGCTGGGCGTCAGCACGATGTCGGGGTAGCGCTCGAGCAACGCATGGAACACCGGCGGCAGCAGGTCGACCACCACGCTGGTGGTGCTGCAACCGATGCGCACCTGGCCGGCCAGGCCCTGGTGCTGGCGGCGTACCGCGTCGATCGCGTCGTCTGCGTCACGCAAAAGGCGCCGGCCGCGCTCCACCAGCACTGCGCCGGCCGGGGTGGGCGTGACGCGCCGCGCACCGCGCACGACCAGCGGCGCGGCGAGGCGCGATTCGAGCTCGCTGACATGGAGGCTCACGGTGGGCTGCGCCAGGTGCAGGGCCTGCGCGGCAGCGGAGAAGGTGCCGAGGTCGGCGATGGCGACCAGGGTGCGGAGCTGGTCGAGGTTCAGGTGACGCATCAGGAATCCTGATTGGTGGCTTCAGAAATCTCAACTTCCACAATAGCACGCGGCAGCGCACCATCGGGCTCCATGACAGGAGAAGCGCGATGGAATTGAGGATGCAACTGCCGTTGATCGAATCGCTGATGCGGGTATTCGCCAGCGGCCTCGCGCGCTTGGCCGCACGCCGCCGTGCGCGCCGCCAGGCGCTGCAGCTTGCAGCGATGAGCGAGCACGAGCTGCTCGATCTGGGGATCGGCCGCAGCGAAGTACCGGCCCTGCTGCGCGCCGCGACGCAGGCGGGCACTGATCACAGCACACGGGGCTAAGGGCGCGGGCGCCTGTTAAGCCACCCTGCGCGTCGACTCCCGAACCACCAGCTCCGGCCGCAGCACCACGGTGGAAGCCGACAGCGACTTGCCCTCGATCTCATCGAACAGCATCTCGGCCGCGCGCCAGCCCAGTTCGCGGTGCGGCAGGCGGATGGTGGTGAGGGGCGGATCGACCATGTCGACCAGCGGCATGTCGTTGTGGCCGGTGATCGAGATGTCCTGCGGCACGCGCAAGCCTTGGGCGCGCATCAGGTCGTAGGCGCCCAGGGCCACGAGGTCGTTGCAGCACACGACGGCCTCGGGCCGCTCGTTCTGCGCGAGCAGTTGCTCCATGGCCTGGCGGCCGGCCTCGCGGCTGTAGCTCTCGCATTCGGCGACCGCGGCCAGCGCCAGACCGCGGTCGCGCAGCGCCTGCTCCACGCCCTGGCGCCGGGCCACGCCGGTGGGCACGTTCTGCGGTCCGGCCAGATGCGCGATGCGCCGGTGGCCGGCTGCGACGAGGTGATCCACTGCCAGCTTCATCGCCAGCCGGTCGTCGCTGACCACCGCAGGTAAGCGCCCGCTCTCGTCGGCGCGGTTCACCAGCACCGTGTGCATGCCGGCCTTCTGCAGGTAGTCGATGAGCGGGTCGTCGCGCATGGCGATCGCCATCACCAGCCCGTCGACCTGCTGCGCCAGCATGCGCTCGACCACCGGGCGGGCGAGCGCGGGGTCCATCACGTTGGTCACGAACACGAAGTAGCCGCGCGCCGCGGCGCTGGCCTCGACGCCCTGGAGGATGGGCGGGAACACCGGGTTGGTGATGTCGGGCACCAGCACGCCAATGGTGTGGGTGCGGCCGGTGCGCAGGGCCGAGGCAGCGCGGTTGGGCCGGTAGCCCAGGCGCTGCGCCGCCTCCTCGACCACGCGCAGCACTTCCTCGCTGATCAGGCCGCGCTTGTCCGGGCTGAGGGCGCGCGAGACGGTCGAGACATGCACGCCGGCGGCCAGCGCGACGTCGCGGATCGTGACCGTGGAAGGCGGTTGTGGGCTCATTTCATGCAAACGATTGATTTCGTTGATGCCAAGAGTATCGCCTTGTTTTCATTGGGGACTCTCGTAAACCCCGATTTTTTGGTGAAATTCTTCGACGTCATAATCTGCAAACGTTTGCAGACAACCACCAAGGCCCCATGAACATCGTGACCACCCCCGATTCCGTGCTCCGCATGGCGACCGCCGCCATGTCCCGCACGCCCGACGAGCGCCTGCGCACCGTGATGGCGGCGCTCACCCGCCACCTCCATGCCTTCGTGCAGGAAGTGCGCCTCGGCGAAGAGGAGTTCGAGCAGGCGCTCGAGTTCATCGTCGCCATCGGCCAGGCCACCGGCGAGAAGAAGAACGAGGTGGTGCTGGCGGCCGATCTGCTGGGGGTCTCCACCCTGGTCGCGCTGCTGAACAACCAGGACCCGCAGGGCGAATCGCCCGCCGCGCTGCTCGGGCCCTTCTGGCGGGCCAACGCGCCGCTGTGCCGGGCGGGCGAATCGATCGCGCGCTGCGACACGCCGGGCGTGCCGCTCGAAGTGACGGGGGTGGTCCGCGACACGCAGGGGCGGCCGCTCGCGGGCGCCATCGTCGATGCCTGGCAGGCCTCGCCCGCGGGCCTCTACGAGAACCAGGACCCGCAGCAGGACGACATGAACCTGCGCGGCCGCTTCGAGACCGATGCCGAGGGCCGCTTCCAGTTCCACACCGTGCGCCCGGCCGGCTACCCGGTGCCGACCGACGGGCCCTGCGGCCAGCTGCTGCGCGCGCAGCAGCGCCACCCCAACCGGCCGGCGCACCTGCACTTCATGGTGAGCAAGCCGGGGCACAAGGTGCTGATCACGCAGGTCTTCGCCGACGACGACGAAAACCTGGAGAGCGACCCGGTGTTCGGCGTCACGCGCCGGCTGATCGGCCGCTTCGAGGCGCAGCGCGACGTGAAGCCGCGACGCTGCAGCATGACTTTGTGCTCGAGCCCGGCGAGATGAAGTTCCCCGCCCGCCCATTCCCGAATCCACTCTTGCCAGACGTCCATCGCATGAGCTTCGATCCCACACCCGACTCGACGGCGGGTCGTCCGTCATCACTCAGGCGGCCTCGGCGCCATCGGCTACGCCACGGCGCAGCGCCTCGCGGCGCTCGGTGCCAGCTGCGTGCTGCTGCACCGCGGCGCCGACGACGCGGCCCAGCGCGCGGCCTCGCTGCCCGCCGCGGCCGGCCAGCGCCATGCCGCGCTGCGCGCCGACATCGTCGACACGCCCAGCCTGCAGAAGGCCGCGGCCGACGTGAACGAGCGCTACGGCCGCTGCGACATCCTGGTCAACAGCGCGGGCCACACCCGGCCCGTGGCCGCCGCCGACCTCGACGGCCTGACCGACGAGCTCATCGACGAGCTGATGCGCGCCAACTTCCGCGGCGTCTTCGCCACCATCCGCGCCTTCGCGCCGCTGCTCAAGGCCGGCGGCGACGGGCTGGTGGTCAACATCTCCTCGATCGCGGGCTTCACCGGCGTCGGCAGCAACCTGGCCTACGTGGCGGCCAAGGCCGGGCTGGACGTGGTGGGCGATGCGCTGGCCAAGGCGCTCGCGCCTGCGGTGCGGGTGGTTTCGGTCTCGCCGGGGGCGGTCGAATCGTCTTTCGTGCCGGGGCGCGGCGAGGACTTCAAGGCCAAGATGGCGACGACCACGCCGCTGGGGCGCATCGGCAAGCCGGACGACGTGGCGGCCACCGTCGAGGCGCTGGCAACCACGCTGCGCTTCGTGACGGGCACGCGCATCGTGGTGGATGGGGGGAGGCACCTGTGAACGCGAAAACCTTGATCACCTGCGCCGTCACCGGCAACCTGGTGAAACCAGAGCAGACGCCGCACCTGCCCATCACGCCCGCCCAGATCGCCGACGAGTGCCTGGCCGCCGCCGAGGCCGGCGCGGGCCAGGTGCACATCCATGTACGCGACCCCGAGAGCGGCAGGCCCTCGATGCAGGTCGAGCTCTACCGCGACGTGGTGGACCGTATCCGCAAGCAGAACCGCGAGCTGATCATCAATCTGACCACCGGCCCCGGCGGCCGCTTCATCCCGAGCGAGGACGACCCCAAGGTCTACGCGCCCGGCACCAGCCTGCTGCCGCCCGAGAAACGCGTCGAGCACATCGCGCTGATCAAGCCCGACGTCTGCTCGCTGGACCTCAACACCATGAATTCCGGTCCCGACGTGGTCATCAACACGCCGAAGAACGTGCGTCGCATGGCCAAGGTGATCCGCGAGGCGGGCGTGAAGCCCGAGCTCGAGATCTTCGATTCCGGCGACATCCACCTGGCGCTGGACCTGATCGCCGACGGCACGCTCGAGGGGCCCGCGATGTGGACCCTGGTGCTGGGCGTGAAGTACGGCTTCATGCCCACGCCGCAGACCGTGCTGTACGCGCGCGACATGCTGCCGCGCGGCGCTTTCTGGAGCGCCTTCGGCATCGGCCGCATGGAGTTCCCGATCGTGGCGCAGGCCTGGCTGCTGGGCGGCCATGTGCGCGTGGGCATGGAGGACAACATCTATCTCGCAAAAGGCGTGCTGGCCGAGAGCAATGCGCAGCTGGTGGCCAAGGCGCGCGACATCATCGAGAGCCTGGGCGGCGAGATCGCGAATCCGCGCGAGGCCCGCACGATGCTCGGCCTGGCCGGGGGAACCGGCCGATGAGCGCAGTCCTGAACACGGCGACGGCCGCCCGCGCCGTGCGCCTGCACGAGAAGGCCGCGGCGCTCGATACCTTGAAGCTCGACATCGCCGAGCAGCGCGAGCCTGCCGCCAGGCCCGGTTTCGCCGTGGTGCGCGTCGGGGCGGCGGCGGTGAACCCCAGCGACGTCAAGGCCAGCCTGGGCCTCATGCCCCAGGCCGTGTGGCCGCGCACGCCGGGCCGCGACTTCGCGGGCGTGGTGGTCGCGGGCCCGACCGAATGGGTGGGCCGCGAGGTCTACGGCTCGGGCGGCGACATCGGCATCACGCGCGACGGCTCCCATGCGCGCTTCCTCACGCTGCCCGTGGCCGCCCTGCGCGATCGCCCGCGCAGCATCTCGATGGACGAGGCCGGCGCGGTGGGCGTGCCCTTCGTCACCGCCTACGAGGGTTTCCGCCGCAGCGGCATGCCGCAGGCGGGGCAGACGGTGCTGGTGCTGGGCGCCAACGGCAAGGTGGGCCAGGCCGCGGTGCAGCTCGCCGCGCAAGGCGGCGCGCGGGTGATCGCGGTGCAGCGGCGCGCCGGGCCCTTCGAGGGATTCGCCTGCGGGCCGGTCGACGTGATCGATGCCGGTACAAGCGACGTCGCCGCACGGGTGCGCGAGCTCACCGGCGGGCGCGGCGCCGACATCGTCTACAACACGGTGGGCAGCGCCTACTTCGAGGCCGGCAACAAGTCGATGGCCAAGGGTGCCACGCAGATCTTCATCGCCACGCACGATCGCGCGGTGCCCTTCGACATCTTCGCGTTCTACCGTGGCATGCACACCTACGTGGGCATCGATTCGCTCGCGCTGGACTGCGAGGCGGCCACCGCGCAGCTCGATGCGATGCGCGAGGGCTTCGAGCGCGGCACCCTGAAGCCCTTCCCGGTGGCGCGCGCCTTCACGCTCGACGAGGCGGCGGACGCCTATCGCCTGGTGCTCTCCGGCAGCACCGACCGCGTGGTGCTGCGGCCCTGAAGACGCGACCGCGAATCCGCAGCCGGCCCCCAACGAATCCAAGTAGGAGTAGGAATGCCAGTCACCCAGCACCCCCTCCCCAGATCCGTACGTGCGGAGCTACCGCATACGGCTCCTGCCTTGGGTCGTGACGATCAGACGCTGGTTCGGGTAAGGGTGGCAGATGGTCGGAACAGGCAGCCAGTGCGCCATCAAGCGATACATGCGTCGCCAAGGCAGGTCGTGGCTCTGGCTGCGGCGGCACAACGTGCGGTGCCACAACCCGACGACCTGGAAGCGGAATGCCCTCAGCCGCGCGCCGTTGCACGGCACGCCGAAGTAGCGCGCATGCCCAGTCACCACCGCCCGCAGGTACTGGCCCTGCTCCGGGATGGGTTGGTGCATGCGCCTTCTGAGTTCGAGCTTGACCACCTGCAGTTTGGCTCGCAGGCGTTTGGCACTGGTGAGTCGCAGGACCATGAAGTGGCCCTTCCTCGTCGTCCCGCAGCAATGCGTGAACCCCAGGAAGTCGAAGGTCTGCGGCTTGCCTTGTCCCTTGCGGCGTCGGTTCTCGCGGGCGAAGCGCCCGAACTCGATCAGCCGCGTCTTCTCGGGGTGCAGCTTCAGCCCGAACTGGCCCAGCCGCTCGGCCACCGCGCGCTGGAAGCGCTCGGCATCGTCGCGGAACTGGAACCCGGCAACCCAATCGTCGGCGTAGCGCACGACGATCACGTCGCCTCGGGCATGGCGCCCCCTCCACTGCTTGACCCACAGGTCGAACGCATAGTGCAGGTAGATGTTGGCCAGCAGCGGGCTGATGCTCCCACCCTGAACCGTACCCAACTCACTTTGCGTCAGCCTGCCGTCTTCCAGCACGCCCGCGTGCAGCCATTTCTTGATCAGCCGCACCACGCGCGCGTCAGCCACGCGGTGTTCGATGAACTTCACCAGCCAGTCCCTTTCGATCGTGTCGAAGAACTTGGCTATGTCCGCATCGAGTATCCAGTTCACTCGTCTGCTGCTCACACCTACCGCCACGGCATCCAGCGCGTTGTGCGCGCTCTTGCCGGGCCTGAAGCCGTAGCTGAACCCGAGGAAGTCCTGCTCGTAGATGGCGTTCAACACTTCGACCGTGGCGCGCTGCACGAGCTTGTCCTCCAGCGCCGGCACGCCCAGCGGGCGCTTGCTGCCGTCGGCCTTGTCGATGTACACCCTCTTGACAGGCTGGGGCCGGTAGCCCCCTCGGGCCAGCCGCTCGGACAGTTCCAGGAGGTTGCCCTCCAGGTCCTGCCCGTACGTCTGCCAGGTCTGGCCGTCCACCCCGGCGGCCGCATCGCGCTTGAGCGCAAGGTAGGCCGCCCGCAGGCGCTCGACCGCGTAGATGTGATGCAGCAGTCCAGTGAACCTCGCACCACGACGGCCCTTTGCCGTCTGTCGTATGCCATCGAGCGCGGTTCCCATGTCATAGACCCGCACCGATCTGCGGGACATGCGCGCCGCGATGGCATTGCCCTTGGCCTGCCGCCTTCCCTCCACCGCCTCCGCCGCCGCAGGGGCTTCCCCCGCGGCCTTGTTCGGCAGCTTCTTCGGTACTACGCAGCAGTCCGACTTCCCGCGCCCGTGGCTCATCGTCGTACGCCCTTGGGCTTCACGATGCGCTCTGCAGCCAGCGCTTCCCAGCGCTGCGCAGAAGGACGCGGGATCTCCCGGTTCCCGTGCGAGGTGTTTCCGCGCGTGCGCGGGGTCTCTGACCGCGCGGGGTCCGATGCCGCCTCGCCAAAGCGGCAGCATCGGTGTGGCCTTCGGCTTTCTCCGACAACCTCGGCACCCCGGACCACCCGCAACTCTCGCCGCGGGGCATGTATTACGCGGCTCGATACCCGGCCCGCGCGTACCCCTGTCAACGCTTCGCCCACACCCTCACGAATGTGTACGCATGACTCGGGGCCGCCGTAGCTGGCTAAGCCTTCAACGTATGACTCTTTCATTCACAACACCTCGCCGGTTTTGACCGGCGCACCGGAGACAAGACCATGACGACATTTCTTCCCAGCCGCCGCCAGCTGATCGCGGCCGCATTGGCGGCCTGCGCCTTCACCGGCGCCCAGGCCCAGGGCGACTGGCCCAAGGGCCAGACGATCAAGCTGATCGTGCCTTTCACCGCCGGCAGCGGCACCGACATCGTCGCGCGGCTGGTGGCCGAGCGCCTGGGCCCTGCCCTGGGCACCAGCGTGATCATCGACAACAAGCCGGGCGCCGGCGGCACGCTGGGCGCGGCGCAGGTTGCGAAGGCGCCCGCCGACGGCTACACGCTGCTGGTCCACTCGGCGGGACACCTGGTCAACCCCTCGATCTATCCCAACCTCAGCTACGACACGCTGAAGGACTTCGCCGGCATCACGCCGATGGCGAGCCTGCCCAACATGCTGGTGGTGGCGCCCAACCGCTTCGCCGACGTGAAGGACCTCGTCGCGCAGGCCAAGGCCAAGCCCGGCGGCTTCAACTACGGCTCGGCCGGCAACGGCTCGGCCACGCACATGAATGCCGAGGTGTTCCGCCTGGCCGCGGGCGTGCAGGCGCAGCACGTGCCCTTTCGCGGCACGCCCGAGGCGATGACCGAGGTGATGGGCGGGCGCATCGACTGGTTCTTTGCGCCGATGGTGTCGGCCCTGCCGCTGGTGAAGGACGGCAAGCTCAAGGCCCTGGCCGTGGGCACCGGCAAGCGCTCGGCCGTGATGCCGCAGCTGCCCACCACGGTCGAAGCGGGCGTGCCCGGCTCGGAGTACCTGTTCTGGGTCGGCCTGTTCGCGCCGGCCAAGACGCCGAAGCCGGTGGTCGAGCGGGTCCAGGCCGAGGTCGCGAAGATCATGACCGCGCCGGAGCTCAAGGAGCGGCTGGACAAGCTCGGCGCCGAGGCCTTCACCATGCCCTCGGCCCAGTTCGATCAGTTCATCGTCGACGAGACCACCAAGGCGCAGCAGGTGGTGAAGGCGGCGGGGATCAAGGTGGATTGAGCGCTACTCGTAGACCACCAGCGGCCCGCAGTTCTCGTCGGTGACGAAAAAGGCGATCAGCTTCGCGGTGCGCGACGGGTCCGGGTTCTCGGCGAACACGTGCAGCGTGCCGGGCGGCTCGAAGAAGCTCTGGCCGGCCTGGTAGTCGGCTGCCGGCGTGCCCTGCAGCTGCGAGCGGATGATGCCCTCGGTCACGACCGCGGTGACCGAGCCCGGATGCCGATGCGCCGGCGAGAAGGCCAGCGGCGGGAACTCCACCAGCACCGTGGTCTGGGACTTGCCGGGCACGTTCGGCAAAGGCTCGCAAGACAGCCGCTTCACAACGGTTGCGGGTCGTGCCGCGGCGCCGGCCGGCGCAGGGGCGGAGGCGAACATCGGCCGGCCGAGGCTGCTGCAGAGATCGTCGAACCATTGCACGGCCGAACGCGGGGCGGCGGGCGCAAGCAGCAGCCATCCGGCGGCCAGGCCGAGCGTGGCGAGTGCGGCGGCGCGGCGCGGCGCTGCGGTGCGAGCGCCTTCGGGCGGCCGGGCGGCGCTCATCGCAGGACCTCCGCCGGCCAGCGCAGCGCTGCATGCCAGCCGAGCTCGCGCCGGGCCTTGTCGCTGCTGACTTCGGGGCCGTCCTCGGCGATGTTGTAGATGCCGCGGGCGTTGCGTTGAACGGCCAGCAGGGCCGCCCATGCCGCCGCTTCGACGTGGACCGGACTGGCGCCCCGGGGCGTGGGCGTCGAGGTGCCCGGGCCGTAGATCTGGCCGTAGCGCAACACCGTCCCGGCCAGGCCGCGCGTCCCGAGCGTCAGTTCTTCCAGGGCCGCCACGCCGCGAACGGTGATGCCGCGCGGATCCGCGGCGGTGATGTCCAGCGGCTGCTCCTCGCGCCACGGCTTCGGGCCGGGCGCATACGCCCAGGCGACGCTCTGCGCGATCAGGCGGCCGCAGCCCGCGGCCAGCGCCGCGGCGACGAGGTTGCGCGTGCCTTCGCTGCGCACCCGCGCGTTGCGCACCACCGCCTCGGCCATTCGCGCCGGGTCCAGGTCGCGCGGAAGGGCGGTTAGCTGATGGATCACGATGCCGGGAGCGATCCGCTTCACGGCCGATGCCAGGGCCGGCGCGTCGAAGACGTCGACCACCACCGGCGTCACCTCCTGCGCCTCCAGGGCCTCGGCCCGTTCGGAGCGGCGAGTTGTGCCGTACACCGCGTAGCCGGCGTCCACCAGCAGGGGGGCCAGCACCGACCCGATGGCGCCCGTGGCGCCGGCCAGGAATATCTTCATCTTGCAGAGCCTTTCCTCGATCTTCGGAGGCTCAGCTTAGGTCTACGATGCACCAGGACAAAGATCCAAGAATTGCACAAACGACTGGGCCATGATGGACGCGCATTCCCTCCGCGCCGAGCTGCTCCGGCTGGACCGGCGCCAGGCGGCACCGCTGTACCGGCAGATCTGCCAGCGCCTGCGCAAGGCCATCGAGCAGGGCCTGCTGCAGCCGGGCGAACGCCTCGCCTCGGCGCGCACTCTGGCCGGCGAGCTGGGGGTGGCGCGCGGCACGGTCGAGCTCGCCTACGGCCAGCTGGCCGGCGAGGGCTATCTGGTCGCGCGCGGGCAGGCGGGCACGGTGGTGTCTCCGCAGCTGCCGCACTCGGCACCGCCGCCCCCTGCGCGCGCAGGTGCGCCGGCGCTGCGCGAACCGCCGCTGGTGCCGGTCTCGGCGCCCCCGCCTTTTCAGCTCGGCATCCCTGCCCTCGACGCCTTTCCGCGCAAGCTGTGGGCGCGGTTGGCGGCACGCAGGATCCGCGCGACCACCATCGCCGACATGAACTACGGCGACCCCGTCGGCCATGCGCCGCTGCGCGAGGCCATCGCGACCTACCTCCTGGTGTCGCGCGGCGTGGCTTGCAGCCCGGGGCAGGTGTTCGTCACCGCGGGGCACCGCGCGAGCCTGGCCCTGGTTTCGCGCGTGCTGCTCGCCCCGGAGCAGCGCGTCTGGGTCGAAGACCCGGGCTTTCCGCCGACGAGCGAGGTGCTGCAGAGCGCCGGCCTGCGCGTGGTCCCGGTGCCGGTCGATGCGCAAGGCCTGCGCGTCGCCGAGGGCCGGCGCCGCGCGGCCGACGCGAGGCTGGCGGTGGTCACGCCCTCCCACCAGGCACCGCTGGGCTACTCGATGAGCATGGCGCGCCGGCTCGAGCTGCTCGCCTGGGCGCGGGCTGCGAAGGCCTGGATCGTCGAGGACGACTACGACGGCGAGTACCGCTATGCCGGGCATCCACTGCCGGCACTGAAGAGCCTGGACCGGCAGGACCGGGTGCTCTATGCCGGCACCTTTTCGAAGGTGCTCCACCCGGGCCTGGCGCTGGCCTACCTGGTCGTGCCCGAGCCGCTGGTCGAGCGCTTCGCGCGGGCCGCCCGCATGGGGTCCAACGGCTGTTCGACGCTCGGCCAGGCGATCGTCAGCGACTTCCTCCGGGAAGGCCACTTCGCCCGCCACATCAAGAAGATGCGGCTGCTCTACGCGCGCCGACGGACGATGCTGGCCGCGGAGCTGCAGCGCGTCTTCGGCGAGGCGGTACACATCGAGCTTCGCAGCGGCGGCATGCATCTGATCGCCAGCTTCGAAGGGCTGGGCAGCGACACCGCCTTGAGCCTGCGCGCACAGGAGGCCGGCCTCAACTGCCGGGCCCTGTCGGAGCGCTATGCGGGCAAGCCTGCCCTCGAAGGGTTGCTCATGGGCTTCGCCAACATCGCATCGGAGGCCGAGGCCAGGCGCCTGGTGGCCAGGCTGCGCAGGGCGCTCGTTGTGGGCTAAGCCGCGCTCACCGCTTCGGAATTTCCAGCGGGCCACCGCGCTTCGCGGCGTCGAGCACGATTTGCGTGGTGAAGCTCCTGACGTTCGCGTCGTGCAACAGGCAGGCGTTGCAGAACGCGTCGTAGGCAGCGAGATCCGGCACGATGACCACCAGCACGTAGTCGACGTTGCCCGCAACGCCGTAGCACTGTTGGACCTCGCCACGCTGGATCACCTTGTCGCGGAACGCCTGCGTCGCGCGCGCCGATTCGTCGACAAGATCGACATGCACGATCGCGGTCAAGCCCAGGCCGAGCTTCGCGCAGTCGAGCGACGCCGTCTCGGCCACGACGATGCCGGTGTCACGCAGACGCTTCAGCCGCCGCTGCACCGCAGCGGCCGACAAGCCGACCTGGGCGCCGATCTGCTCACTCGGCACGCGTGTGTCGTGCTGGTAGAGAGCGAGGATTTGGCGATCGAGCATGTCGAGGTTCATGGTGTCGGTCGGCCGCATCGGCGGCACTCAAGATGCGGCGTGGCCGCGAAAGCGGGGGTCGAATCGAGGCCGAAAGCACCGGCCGCTTGTGCACACTCCCTGCATGCCGATTATCGAGACCCCCCACCGACTCTCGCTCGCCAACATCGAGCGCGCAGCCACGCTAATCGACCCGGTGTTCCGCGACAGCCCGCAGTTCGAGTGCGAACCGCTGTCGCAAGCGCTGGGTGCGTCGCTCCTCCTGAAGGTCGAGACGCTGAATCCGCTGCGCTCGTTCAAGGGCCGCGGCGCCGACTTCTTCATGCATGAGAACGCCGCCCGCCTGCGCGGCCGAACCCTGGTGTGCGCGACCGCCGGCAACTGGGGCCAGGCCATGGCCTATGTGTGTCGCACGCGGCAATGGCCGCTCGTCGTCTACAGCGCGACGACGGCCAACGCGCTCAAGGTCGAGCGCATGCGCGCGATGGGCGCCGAGGTGCGCTTGCACAGCGACGATTTCGACGCGGCCAAGGAAGAGGCCCGGCGTTTCTGTGCCGACACCGGCGCCGCGTTCGTCGAAGACGGCCAGGAAGCGAGCATCGCCGAGGGCGCGGGAACGATCGGGCGCGAACTGCTGCGCCAGCAACGCTTCGACACCGTGCTCCTGCCGCTGGGCAACGGCGCACTGGCCACGGGCGCCGGCCGCTGGATCAAGGCCCATGCGCCGGGAGTCCGTGTGGTCGGCATCTGTGCCGAGGGCGCCGATGCGATGGCGGCCTCGTGGCAGCAGGGTCGCGTGGTCGAACGTGAGGCCGTGCGCACCATCGCGGACGGAATCGCGGTTCGTTGTCCGGTCCCCGCAGCAGTGGCCGACATGCAAGGCACCGTTGACGAGGTGCTGCTGGTGAGCGAGGAGGCCATCGAGCGCGCGATACGGCTCGTCTTTTCCGCTGCCGGCCTTGTGAGCGAGCCCGCCGGCGTCGTTGGGGTCGCTGCCGTGCTGGAGCACCCGTCCCTGCGGTCCCAGCGCCTGGCGACGGTGCTGTGCGGCAGCAATCTCACCAACGAACAGGTGGCTCGCTGGATCCATTGAGGACGACACCATGATCGATCACGTTTCGCTCGGCACGAACCACTATGCCCAGGCGGTGGCCTTCTACCAGCGCGTGCTGGCACCGCTGGGCCTGACCCTGCTGCGGGATACCGGCGCCGAAGCAGCATTCGGCATTCCGTCGCATTGGTCGTTCTTTCTCTACCCCGTTCCCATGGAGGAAAGGGTGACGGCGCGTGGCACCCATCTCGCGTTCGGTGCGGCCTCGCGCGCCGAGGTGTCGGCAGTCCATGAAGCGGCGATGGCTGCATCGGCGAAGGACGTGTTCACGCCGCGCGAGCGGCCCGATATCAGCCCGACTTACTTCGGCGCAATCTTTCTCGACCTCGACGGTCATCGGATCGAGGTGCTGACGAACGCGAACTGACTTGCGTCCCATGGCGCGCCGCACGCGTTTGTGGACTAAGCTGCGCGCTGCCATGCCCCAAGCCCTCCTGCTCCTGCTGCATCTGCTCGCCGCCGCCTTCTGGGTGGGCGGCATGGCCGTCATGCACTTCGCCGTTCGCCCTTCCGCCGTCGCGGTGCTCGAGCCGCCGCTGCGGCTGCCGCTGATGGCGCAGGCGCTGTCGCGCTTCTTCGCCGGCGTCTCCGTCGCCATCGTCGTGCTGCTGGCCAGCGGACTCGGCATGGTCTGGCGGGCGGGCGGCTTCGCCCGCGTGCATTGGAGTGTGCACGCCATGATGGCCATCGGGCTGGCGATGATGGCCGTGTTCCTCCACGTCCGCTTCGCGCCTTATCCGCGCCTGCTGCGCGCCGTCGCCGCCCGCGAGTGGCCGGTGGCCGCGGGCCAGCTCAACACGATCCGCCGGCTGGTGGAGCTGAACATCGCGCTGGGCGTGGCGGTGTTCGCCCTGGCGATCGTGGGGCGGGTGCTATGACCTTCAGGTCGGCATGACCAGCTCGTAGCTGGTGCTGCGCCCGCCGGACCCGGACTTCTTCAACACCCCGCGCGCCACCAGGTCGCCGATGTCGCGCAAGGCCGTGTCGGCGGAGCACTTGGCGATGGCGGCCCACTTGCTGCTCGTGAGCTTGCCCTCGAAGCCGTCGAGCAGGCGATTGAGCAACTTGATCTGCCGCTCGTTGAGCGGCAGCTCCGCCCAGCGCTGCCAAACGCGGGACTTGGCCAGCACGGCGGACAGCGAGGCTTCCGCGCCCTCGACGGCGCGCAAGAGGCAGCCCAGGAACCAAACTAGCCAGGGCGTGACGTCCATCGGGCCCTTTTGCGTGCGCTCCAGCATGTCGTAGTAGTCCTTGCGCTCGCGCTGGATCTGGGCCGAGAGGCTGTAGAAGCGCTGCGCGGAGCGGTCCGCGCGGGCCAGGGCCATGTCGCCGACGGCACGTGCGATACGGCCGTTGCCGTCGTCGAAGGGGTGCAAGGTGACGAACCAGAGGTGCGCGAGGCCTGCGTGCACGAGCCGATCGCCCTCTGTGGACAGCTCGAACCATTCGAGAAAGCGGGCCATCTCCGCTTCGAGCCGCGGCGCGGGCGGCGCCTCGAAGTGCACCTTGCGCCGGCCGATGGCGCCGGAGACCACCTGCATCGCTCCACTCGCATCGTCACGCCAGGTGCCGGTGCGGATCGGCGCGAGGCCGCTGTAGCCCGTCGGGAAGAGTGCCGCATGCCAGCCGAAAAGGCGCTCTCGCGTGAGCGGCTGCGCATGCGCGCCGGTGGCGTCGAGCACCATGTCGACCACGCCGTCGACATGCCGGTCCGCGGGCGCCAATGCGCCTATGTCCAGGCCCAGCCGGCGGGCGATGGACGAGCGGACGGTCTCGGGATTGAGCCGTTCACCCTCGATCTCGCTGGTCTTGACGACGTCGTCGGTCAGCACCCGCAAGGTGGTGGCATCACGCTGCGATAGGCCCACGTCGGCCATGCGGCCTCGAAGATGCCCCTGGGCGGCGTGAACGGCGGCGAGCGGTGCGGCGAGAACCGTGAGGTCGTAGCGCAGGCGCGGCCAGCCGGGGTCCTCCCAGATGTAGAGGCCTTCGTCGCTTTCGCCGCTGTTCATGCGGAGATTGTGCGCCCATTCGCCGCACACGGCTGGCTATTCGCCGCAAAAAATGCGGTGAATAAGGCCTCTATTCGCCGCAACGGCAGTGCCTCTAGATCACGCCCGCATCGCGCAGCGCCGCGCGTTGCTGCTCGTCGAGCCCCATCTCGGCCAGCACCTCGTCCGTGTGCTGCCCGAGCGCCGGCGGCGCGTGCCGCAGCACGGGCGGCGTGCCCTGCAGGCGCAGCGGGCTGGCGACGCCCACGATCTGCGCGATGCCGTCGCCGGCCTGGCGCGGCAGAGTTACCGCGAGGCCGCGCGCCTTGACCTGCTCGTCCTCGAAGGCCTGGGCGATGTTGTTGATCGGGCCGCAGGGCACGGCCTTGTCTTCCAGCAGCGCGATCCACTCGGCGGTGGTCCGGGTGCGCGTGACGGTCTCCATCATCGGGATCAGCACCTCGCGGTGCCGCACGCGCAGGGTGTTGGTGGCAAAGCGCGGGTCGCTCGCCCATTCGGCCTGGCCGGCCGCCTCGCAGAAGCGCGTGAACTGGCCGTTGTTGCCGATGGCCAGCAGCATCGCGCCGTCCTTGGTGTGGAAGTCCTGGTAGGGCGCAAGGCTCGGATGGCTGTTGCCCTGGCGCTGGGGCGCGACGCCGGTGTTGAGGAAGGCGCTGGCCTGGTTGGCGAGGATGGCCATGCCGACGTCGAGCAGCGCCATGTCGACGTGCTGGCCCTCGCCGGTGCGGTGCCGCACCTCGATCGCGGCCAGGATCGCCGTGGCCGCGTAGACGCCGGTGAAGAGGTCGGTGAGCGCCACGCCCACGCGCAGCGGGCCACCGCCGGGCGCGTCGTCGGGGCGGCCGGTGATGCTCATCATGCCGCTGGTGGCCTGGATCATCAGGTCGTAGCCGGCGCGCGAGGCATGCGGGCCGTCATGGCCGAAGCCGGTCACGCTGCAGTAGACCAGGCGCGGGTTGATGGCGCGCAGGCTCTCATAGTCCAACCCGTACTGCCTGAGCCCGCCGGTCTTGAAGTTCTCGACCACGATGTCGGCCTGCGCCGCCATCTTCTTGAGGAGCGCCTGCCCTTCCGCGGTCGCCATGTCGATGGTGACCGAGCGCTTGTTGCGGTTGCAGGACGTGAAGTAGGTGGCCTGGTCGGTGTCGCGGCCCTCGGCGTCCTTCAGGAAGGGCGGGCCCCAGGTGCGCGTGTCGTCGCCGACGCCGGGGCGCTCGATCTTGACCACGTCGGCACCCAGGTCCGCGAGGATCTGGGTGCACCACGGGCCCGCGAGCACGCGCGAAAGATCGAGAACCTTGATGCCGTCGAGTGCTGCCGCGGCCATGTCAGGCCTCCCGCCGGGCCGCCCCAAGGGAGGCCTGACCTTGCAGGTCGCGCCGCCGCGAGACGCGACGGCTCTTCGTGCCGTCCAAGCCTGCGCAGGCAGGCTTGGAGCCGCGGCACTCAGCCCCCTCGGGGGGCAGCGAATACACGAAGTGATGAGCGTGGGGGCCCATGGTCAGTTGGCAAAGGCCGCGATGCCCGTGATGGCACGGCCGAGGATCAGCGCATGGATGTCGTGCGTGCCCTCGTAGGTGTTGACCACCTCGAGATTCACCAGGTGCCGCGCCACGCCGAACTCGTCGCTGATGCCGTTGCCGCCCATCATGTCGCGCGCCAGGCGGGCGATGTCCAGCGCCTTGCCGCAGGAGTTGCGCTTGAGCAGGGAGGTGACCTCGACGGAAGCCGTGCCCTCGTCCTTCATGCGGCCCAAGCGCAGGCAGCCCTGCAGGCCCAGCGTGATCTCGGTCTGCATGTCGGCCAGCTTCTTCTGGATCAGCTGGTTGGCGGCGAGCGGGCGGCCGAACTGCTTGCGGTCCAGCGTGTACTGGCGGGCACGGTGCCAGCAGTCCTCGGCCGCGCCGAGCGCGCCCCAGGAAATGCCGTAGCGCGCGCTGTTGAGGCAGGTGAAGGGGCCCTTCAGGCCGCGCACCTCGGGGAAGGCGTTCTCCTCGGGGCAGAACACGTTGTCCATCACGATCTCGCCGGTGATGCTGGCGCGCAGGCCGACCTTGCCGTGGATCTCGGGAGCCGACAGGCCCTTCATGCCCTTTTCCAGCACGAAGCCGCGGATCGGGCCGACGGCGCCGCCCTCGCTCACTTCCTTGGCCCACACCACGAACACGTCGGCGATCGGGCTGTTGCTGATCCACATCTTGGCGCCGGTGAGCGCGTAGCCGCCCGGCACCTTCTTGGCGCGGGTGACCATGCTGCCGGGGTCGGAGCCGTGGTCGGGCTCGGTCAGGCCGAAGCAGCCGATCCATTCGCCGGTGGCCAGCTTGGGCAGGTACTCCTGCTTCTGCGCCTCGGTGCCGAATTCGTTGATCGGCACCATCACCAGCGAGCTCTGCACGCTGGCCATCGAGCGGTAGCCGGAGTCGACGCGCTCGACTTCGCGCGCGATCAGGCCGTAGCAGACGTAGTTCAGCGCGGGGCCGCCGTACTGCTCGGGGATGGTCGGGCCGAGCAGGCCGAGCTCGCCCATCTCGCGGAAGATCTTCGGGTCGGTCTTGCCGTTGCGGAAGCCTTCGAGCACGCGCGGTGCGAGCTGGCCCTGGCAGTAGGCGTGGGCGGCGTCGCGCACCTGGCGCTCTTCGCTGGTGAGCTGCTGGTCGAGCAGGAGGGGGTCGTCCCAATGGAATGCGGCGTGGGCCATGTGCGGTCTCCGGTGTAGGTGGCGGGGGATGCTGGTGCGATCCTAAGCGGCCCACCCTTTGAGCGCAAACGAAGATTCGGCACCCAGTTATGCGCTTTGCTCACTTCATCGCACAATGCCCGATCGAGCCTCATTGGCAGACGGCTTCGATCAACTATGTAGCACCCGCATACCATGCGCCGAAGACTCCCTTCCACCCAGGCCCTGATCTGCTTCGAGGCCGCCGCCCGGCACGAGAGCTACACGCGCGCGGCGCAGGAACTCGCGCTGACGCAGAGCGCGGTCTCGCGCCAGATCACGGCGCTGGAGGACTTCCTGGGCATGGCGCTGTTCCGCCGCACCCGCCACGGCGTGGCGCTGACGCCGGCCGGCGCCGACTACGCACGCCAGACCGCGCGCCAGCTCGACAGCATGGAGCGCGACACGCTCGATGCCATGGCGCGCCAGGGCCTGGGCGGCGCGTTGCAGCTGGCGGCGGTGCCGACCTTCGCTACCCGCTGGCTGATCCCGCGGCTGCCGGACTTCGCCGCGAAGCACCCCGACATCACGGTCCACATCGAGACGCGCACCCGCCCTTTTCTCTTCAACGACACGCCCTTCGACGCCGCGCTCTACGCCGGCACGCCCGCGCAGGCCGCCAACTGGGCCGGCACGCACTCGGTGCTGCTGCTGCACGAGGACGTGGTGCCGGTGTGCAACCCTGCCCTGCTCGGCGCCAAGGCGCAGCTGTCGCCGGCCGCGATCGCGCGGATGCCGCTGCTGCAGCAGAGCACCCGGCCCGACGGCTGGGCCCAGTGGTTCGACGCCCAGAAGGTGGATGCGCCGCGCGCGCGCAGCGGCCCGCGCTACGAGCTGTTCTCGATGATCGCGGTCGCTGCCGCGCACGGCCTGGGCCTGGCGCTCATGCCGCGCATGCTGATCGAGCCCGAGCTGGCGCGCGGCGAGCTGGTCGTGGCCTGCGACCGCCCGCTGCAGGCGGAGCGAGGGTATTTCCTGGTCACGCCGGCCAGCACGGACGAGCGGCCCGCGCTCGCGGCCTTTCGCGGCTGGCTGGCGGCGCAGGCCTCGGCCGAGGCCGACTCCGCCGCGCGCCGCTGAACGGCTGGCCCCCTGTGCTCGTTGGGTTTAGCATCGGCCCCGTGCACCGGAGCCCGCTGGCCTGCGGGGCGAATCGCCGCCTCCGGCCGTCACACGATGGAGACGCGCAATGCCTACCTATCAGTACCGCTGCCAGAAGTGCGGCGAGGTGTTCGAACACGCCGAGCACATCGCGGAGCATGAGACCGTGCAGCTGCGCTGCCCCAAGTGCGGCAGCGACTCGGTCGAGCACAAGCCGACGCAGTTCTTCGCGAAGACCACCAAGAAGAGCTGAGCCGAGCGGCGCCACGGCGCCTGCCCTTGTGCGCCGCGGCAAAGGCCCGCGCCTCGTGCTGTCACACAACCGACGCTGGCATCCGGCGCGCCAGTCTTCTATGCTCTAAGTCTTGCCGCCCGGTGCGGCAACAGCGTTTGTCGTCAGTCATTCTTTTTCAGAGGAGCGAACATGTCACTGCGCATCAACGACGAGGCCCCCAACTTCAAGGCCAAGACCACCAAGGGGGACATCGACTTTCACCAATGGATCGGCGACCAATGGGCGGTCCTGTTCTCCCACCCCAAGGACTTCACGCCGGTGTGCACCACCGAGCTGGGCTACATGGCCAAGATCGAGCCCGAGTTCAGCAAGCGCAACGCCAAGCTGATCGGCCTGAGCATCGACCCGGTGGACGCCCATGACCGCTGGTCCGACGACATCGAGGAAACGCAGGGCCACCGGCCCACCTACCCGATGATCGGCGACACCGACCTCGCGGTGGCCAAGCTCTACAACATGCTGCCGGCCGAGGAGCCGGGCACCTCCGAGGGGCGCACCGCCGCCACGAACGCGACCGTGCGCTCGGTCTTCGTCATCGGCCCCGACAAGAAGATCAAGCTGATGCTGACCTACCCGATGACCACCGGCCGCAACTTCGACGAGATCCTGCGCGTGCTCGACTCCATGCAGCTGACCGCCAAGCACAAGGTCGCGACGCCGGTGAACTGGAAGCAGGGCGAGGACGTGATCATCGCCGGCTCCGTCTCCGACGACGATGCCAAGAAGCTGTTCCCCGGCGGCTGGGAATCGCCCAAACCTTACCTGCGCGTGGTGAAGCAACCCGGCTGAGCCCGGCGGACCGCATGGTCTTCGAGCAGGTCGCGACCGGCGGCTGCCAGTCCTACCTGGTCGGCTGCGAGCAGAGCTGCGGCGCCGCGCTGATCGACCCGGAGCTCAGCCAGATCGACCATTACCTGGGCTTGGCGGCGCGCCACGGCGTGCGCATCCGCTACCTGATCGATACCCACACGCACGCCGACCACTTCTCCGCCACGCGCGAACTGGCGCGCCAGCTCAAGGTGCCGGTGGTGATGCACCGCGCCAGCCCCGCGCCCTTCGTCGAGCTCCGGCTGGCCGACGGCGAGATGCTGGTGCTGGGCAAGCTCAGGCTCTCGGTGCTGCACACGCCGGGCCACACGGCCGACTCGATGTGCCTGCAGGTGGAAGACCGCCTGTTCACCGGCGACACGCTGCTGATCGGCGCCACCGGCCGCACCGACCTGCCCAGCGGCGACCCCGAGGCGCTCTACGACAGCCTCTTCAACCGCGTGCTGCGCCTGGACCCCGCGCTCAAGGTCTGCCCGGCGCACGACTACAAGGGGCGCACGCACTCGACCATCGGCGACGAGCTGGCGACCAACCCGCGCTTGCAAAAGCGCGAGCGTGCCGAGTTCGTCGAGATGATGAGGAGCCTCAACCTCACCATGCCCACCCATGTGACCGAGGCGCTGCGCACCAACATGAGCGGCGGCAAGACCGTGGCGCGCCTGCTGGCCGAGGCGGGGGCGACGGTGCCCTTCATGTCGCTGGCCGAGCTCAAGGCGCGCGTGGAGGCGGGCGAGGACGACCTGATCGTGCTCGATGTGCGCGAGCGCGACGCCTATGAGGCCGGCCATGTGCCGGGCGCGCGCCTGCTGCCGCGCGGCCAGCTGGAGCTGCGCGTCAACCAGGACCTGCCCGATCCGACGCGGCGCATCCTGAGCTGCTGCGAGCTGGGCTACATCTCGACACTGGCGGCGGCCACGCTGCGCGACATGGGCTTCCTGCACGCGGTCGCGCTCGACGGCGGCATGAAGGCGTGGCGCGAGGCAGGCTACCCGGTGAAAACCGGCAAGGAACCCTAGCAGGCCCGCCGATCACCGACCAGGCGGCGCGCGCCCCCGAGAACGACAAGAGATCAGAGACATGGCCCGACTTTCCCCCGACGAGATCGCCCACTACCAGCGCGAAGGCTGGGTCATCCCCGAGTTCCGCCTGTCGCCGCGCCGCGTGGCGCAGATGCACGACGCGCTCAACGAGCTGATTCACCGCAACCCCGGCGTGCGGCCCGAGAAGCTGGTCTCGGCCCACATCGAGGGCGACAACGGCGAGGGCGTGCGCGGCAGCCGGGAGTTCCTCGACCTGGCGATGGACCGAGAGATCGTCGAGCTGGTCTCCGGCGTGATCGGCGAGGACGTGATCCTCTGGGGCTGCCATGTGTTCTGCAAGCCGGCCAGCGAAGGCTTCGAGACGCCCTGGCACCAGGACGGCCACTACTGGCCGATCCGCCCGCTGGCCAACTGCACGGTGTGGGTGGCGCTGGAGTCGTCGACGCGCGCCAACGGCTGCCTGCGCGTGATCCCGCGCTCGCACCGCGGCGGCGTGCTGCATCCGCACCTGCACGAGGAGCGCCAGGACCTGACGCTCAACCAGCGCATGGCCGCCGGCAGCTTCGACGAAGCCGAGGCGGTGGACCTGGAGCTGCAGCCCGGCCAGATGTCGCTGCACGACGTCTACATGATCCACGGCGCCCGCGCCAACACCTCGAACCAGCGGCGCACGGGGGTCGCCCTGCGCTACATGCCATCGACCTCGGTGTTCGAGCGCGACCTCCGGCCGGCGGACGGCAAGACCGGCGTGGCGGTGAACTTCGCGCAGCGGCCGTTGTGGCTGCTCAGGGGCGTGGACCGGAGCGGGCGCAACGACTTCGAGGTGGGTCACCGCCGGCACGGCGCCGGCTGACGGCGCGTCGGGCCAGGGCTGAGATGCCCGTGCTACGGTCGGCGCCATGCGATTCGACCTGACCGACCTGCGCCTCTTCGTCAACGTGGTGCAGGCCGGCACGATCACCGGCGGCGCGGAGCGCACGCACATGACGCTGGCCTCCGCGAGCGAGCGGGTGCGCGGCATGGAGGCCGACATCGGCGTCGCGCTGCTGCTGCGCGACCCGCGCGGCGTGCAGCCCACCGAGGCCGGCCGCACCCTGCTGCACCACGCGCGCGCGGTGCTGCTGCAGATGGAGCAGATGCAAAGCGAGCTGGGCGAGTACGGCGCGGGCCTCAAGGGCCATGTGCGCCTGCTGTGCAACACCTCGGCCCTCACCGAACACCTGTACGAGGCCCTGAGCGGCTTCCTGACGCAGCATCCGCACATCTCGGTGGACCTGGAGGAGCGCGCGAGCCACGAGATCGTGGACGCGCTGCGCAACGAGCTCGGCGACCTCGGCATCGTCTCGGACGCGGTGGACTTGGCCGGGCTGGAGGCCTTCACTTTCCGGCAGGACCACCTGGTGCTGGTGGTGCCGCGCCGCGATGCGCTGGCCCGGCGGCGGCGCGTCGCGCTGGGTGAGGTGCTGGACCGCGAATTCGTCGGCCTCGGCGGCGCCGCCCCCCTGCAGGAACTGGTGACGCGCAACGCCCTGCGGCTGGGCCGGCGGCTCGCCTACCGCGTGCGGGTGCGCAACCTGGAAGCGGTGTGCCACATGGTGGAGCAGGGCGTGGGCGTCGGCGTGGTGCCTCAGGCGGCGGCTGCGCGCTGCGCGAAGCCGATGGCGATCGTGTCTATCGCGCTGACCGATCCCTGGGCGGTGCGCAACCTGATGATCTGCGTGCGCCGCAGCGACGCGTTGCCCGCCAATGCGCAGCTGCTGCTGCGCCACCTGCTGGGCAGCAGCTGAGCGGAGCCCCCGCTCAGGCGAGCGCTGCCAGGCCGCTCGTCGGCGCGCTGGCGTCGGCCGAGGTGCTTTCCTCGCCGGCCAGGACCGCCGACGCATAGATCTTGTCGTGCTGGTGCAGCCAGGGAATGGTCTCGTCCTTGCGCAGCATGGCCAGCTCGCGCTCGTAGAAACTCATCAGCTCGGTGCCGGTGCTGTGCGAGAGGTACAGCCGCATGTCGTGCTCGGCGATGCCCAGGTAGCCGTCCAGCACCAGCTCGACATGCAGGTGGTGCAGGCCGCTGGCGCGCAGGTTCATGCCGGAGAGATAGAGGGCTTCGGCCGTCATGGCGGTGGACATGGCCAGGGTGCCGCGGGTGCGCAGCAGGGCTTCGGCCTGGGTGATGCGGGCGATGAAGCCGGCGAGGTTGTGGCCGCGATAGCGCGGGTGCACCCAGCCTGCGCCGATGTAACCGAAGAGCGCGTGGGGATGGAGCTTGGGGCCCGTTTCCGGCAGCCAGCCCTCCTTCTCCTTGCAGCGGTAGAGCGCCCCCTGGTTATAGGCCTCCCCGACGCGACGGACCGCGCTGCCGTTCTGCATGGTCCGGAAGCCGCTGAGGGCCACGGGCGCGTTGCCGTCGTCGAAGCAGACCCAGAAGTTGTAGGGGTTGGCATCCTTGGGGTCGTCGATCAAGAAAGGCAACTGAACGTAGCCGGTTCCAGTGGCGGCCTCGTAGGTTTTCAGCAGCACCGAGAGATCGTCACCAAAACTGACGTTCAGGCCGGATTCCTCCAGTTGCTGAACGAGTTGATCCTGGTATTCGGTGATCTCGGAGAGTTGCATGACTGTGTCCTTGAGAGTGATGACGGTGCCGGGGGAGCCTGCCGAGGCCCTCCACGAGCCGAAATGAGCGAATTTCCGACAACGGATTGCGCATTACTCCACTTGCGCACACATGATGCAAGTTGTATGTGACGCTCGTCCAAAAAGTAGTTGGACGGAGAGCACAAAGTGTTACGTTAAGTAATCACATTTTCATCTTTGCCAAGTTCGTGTTAATGCTTTTGTCTACACGAAAAGGCGCCTTCCTCTATGCCTTCTCTTCGCCGAGGCTCCCACAGGCTGGGGTCGAACGGCGCATGAACCCGAGGTTTCGCGGCGTAGGCCGATCCGAAAGCCTTTGCCCACAGCATCCAGACATGGTGGGGCTTCGAAGCGCCGGATGTGTAAGCCAAAGCTATTCACGGCCGCCCGCGCTATAGGCCGTATGGGGGAAGACGCCCTTGCGCCGGCCATCCATCATCGGTAATTGCCCGCAGAAATCGACGAAATCGTCGATCAAGAGCGCCTGCGAAGGCACGCGCCGAACTACAGTGGGGCACCCAAGGGAATCATGACCAGAGCGAAATTGCGAATCACGGGGCCCCACTCGAGCCCCTATGTGCTAGGCGAGCCGATGTACCTGTACGACGGGTCGCTTCACATCGCGACCCTGGACCCGGTTCCGGTGAACCGCGAAGGCACCGAGGTTCACATCGAGCACTTCAATCCGACCGCCGTCGTCACGCAGCAGAAGCTGGAGATCAGCAAGCTGGCGCTGGTGGAGATGGTGTATTTCATCGCCGAGAACTTCACCTCGGTCCAGGCCATCAGCCTGTCGCTGAGCCGCCAGGTCGAAGGCTACGGCGACGGCATGCGGCTCGCCGGCGCCCGTTCCGCCTTCCTGCAGAGCCTGGGTGCCAGCCACATCGTGATCGCGCCCAAGCCCAACGCCGAGCACATGGGCCACTTCATCGTTAGCGGACTGTGGGAGTACAACCCCGTGAACCTCGAGGCGCTCGCCTCGGTGCTGCGGCACGAGCGCGACACCTACTATGGCGGGCGGACTGCGACGGCCGAGGAAGCGCGCCGCCCGGGCCTGGGCGCCTGGGTGCGGCGCTTCATCCCCGGGGCTGCGCAGCGCACCGGCACCGGCGACGGGGAGCCCTGAGGCCGGTCGGGAACCCGATGCTGAACACCCTGGCGGCCTTTCTCCTTCACTGGGCCATCATCGCCCTTTCGCTCTGGGTGGCCAGCCACATCTTCAGCGGCATCCGCTTCGAAAGCACCTCAGCGCTGGTGGTTTCCGCGCTGCTGCTGGGCTTTGCCAACGCGATCGTCAAGCCGGTCCTGATCCTGCTAACGCTGCCGCTGACCTTGCTGACCTTCGGCCTGTTCCTGCTGGTGATCAACGCGCTGGTGCTGCTGCTGGTGGCAGCGCTGGTGAAGGGCTTCAGGGTCTCGGGCTTCTGGACCGCGCTGTTCGCCAGCCTCTTCGTCTCGCTGCTGAGCATCGTCTTTGGCGCGCTGGTCGGCGGCGGAGATCCGGCGACGACGATCCAGATGCCGGACGGCGGCAACTGGCTGTAGGTTAGCCCTTGCTTCGCGTGCGTGCGGCGCGGCTCTGCGCGCAGCCGGTCCCCGGCCTCATACTAGCTCGCGTTCAAAGATATAGAAGTTATCCATTTGAACCCGGTCATTGAATGGGTTCGCGTAGGATTGGATTCGAGGGCGACGAGTCCGTTGGTCAGGGTGCTCTCGACGGCGTCCAGATTGGCGAAGACGTGGTTGGCGAAGCAGTCCTCGCGCAGCGACTCCCACAAGTGCTCGGCGGGGTTCAGCTCCGGGCTGTACGGGGGCAGGAAGATCACGCGCATGTTCTGCGGCACGGCGAGATCACCGGCGATGTGCCAGCCTGCTTGATCCATGACCATCACGATGAATTCCGCGGCGTGGCGCTGCGCGACCTCGCTCAGGAACAGCGACATTGTCTCGGCGCTGACCCAGGGCAGCACGAGGCTGTCCAGCACGCCGTCGTGCGGGCTGACGGCGCTGAAGGCGTAGATGTACTTGCGCTCCAGTCGCGCACCGACCACCGGGCGTGTGCCGTGAGGTGCCCAGCAGCGCCGAGGGCTGCCCAACAAGCCGAATCGGCCTTCGTCCTGGAACATCAGGCGCACTTGGCGCCTACGTTCAGCCTGGCGCTCGACCTCTTGGCGTACCGTGCGGCGCAGTTTTTTTAAAGGCGGCCTGCGCCGCCACGTCTGCCTTGGGGTGCCGTGGGCGCGGCACCACCTTGCGCCAACCGTGGCGATCCAGAAGCCGGTAGACCGTAGAGGGGGCCACCTGCTTGCCCAGTTGTTCCTGGTAGGCCTGCTGGATCTCCGCCACCGTCAGCATGCCGCCCGCCTCGGCACGCTTGACGAATGGCGCCAGAAGTTGCTGCTCTTGCTCTGGGCTGAGGTGTTGGTGATGCCTGCCGCCACGCCCGCGCAGCTCGAAGATGGCATCTCCCTCCTTCGACCAGCGCGAGTGCAAGACATGCACCGTCGCTGTGGACCAGCCCAGCAACTCGGCGATCTGCGCGGCTGAACTGCCCAGCGTCGCACGGATGAGCACGCACTGGATGCGCTGGTACTCCGCATGACTGCCGGCTCGCTTGAGCCGCTCCGCCAGGCGCTCAACAGTCGGCCTATCACCCACGATCAATGTCTTCATCCACGACTCCTTGAAGTTCGTGGAATGACATGATATCTAATCTATTGAACGCGAGTTGGTATCAGGCCCGCTCAGCGGCTCGCGCTCGCCGCCACGGCGCGCAGGCGCCCGCGCTCGCTGGCCAGCGACCAGCCGAACACGCCCAGGCCCGCCAGCGCCAGCAGCGCGCCGACCCAGCCGGTCGAAGTCCAGCCCAGGCCCGCGGTGATGGCGACGCCGCCCAGCCAGGCCCCGAGCGCGTTCGCCATGTTGAAGGCCGAATGGTTGAGGGCCGCGGCCAGGGTCTGCGCGTCGCCGGCCACGTCCATCAGCCGGATTTGCAGCGCCGGGCCGATGGCGACGATGGTGCCGATCAGGAACACGTTGAGCGCGGCCGTCGCCACATGGTGGGCCGCGAACGAAAAGGTAGTGAGCACCAGCGCGGCCCAGACCAGCAGGCCGCCGATGGTGGGCATCAGCGCCTTGTCCGCCAGGCGCGCGCCGACCAGGTTGCCGCCCACCATGCCGCAGCCGAAGAGCGCGAGCACCAGCGGCACGCCGCCCAGCGGCAGGCCCGCTACCTCGGTGAGCGTGGGCTTGATATAGCTGAAGACCGCGAACATCCCGCCGAAGCCGATCGCACCGATGCCCAGGGTGAACCAGACCTGCTTGCGCCCGAGCGCGCCCAGCTCGCGCAGCGGGCTGGCGCCCGAGGGCGCGGCCAGGTCCGGCAGGTCGCGCCGCAGCATCGCCATCGCAAGCACGGCGATCGCGCCGACGAAGACGAAGGCGGCGCGCCAACCGAAGTGCTGACCCAGCCAGGCCGCAATGGGCACGCCGACCAGCGTGGCGCCGGTGAGCCCCAGCATCACCAGCCCGACGGCGCGCGCTCGCCGGTCCGGCGGCGCCAGCGCTGCAGCGACCAGGGCCGCCACGCCGAAGTAGGTGCCGTGCGGCAGGCCGCTGGCGAAGCGCAGCAGGTTCAACGAGAGGTAGCCGGGCGCCAGGGCGCTGGCGAAGTTGCCGGCAGCGAACACGGCCATCAGCGCGATGAGCAATGCGCGCCGGGCCCAGCCGGCGGCCAGCACCGCGAGCACCGGTGCACCGATCACCACGCCCAGCGCATAGGCGCTGATCACATGGCCGGCCTGCGGGATGGTGGTGCCGATGTCGCGCGCGACCTCGGGCAGCAGGCCCATGATGACGAACTCGCCGGTGCCGATGGCGAAGCCTCCCACGCCGAGCGCCAGCATCGCGCGCGCAAAGCCGGGTGTGGTTTCGGAAGCAGGCAGGGAGGGTGCGGACATGGGCGGCGGGGATGGCGGTTAGGTATTAACCCTAGACCCGCGCGACCTTAGCACGCCCCACCCATTCTTGCTGCACTGCGGCAATTTCCGGGGCGGCCTCACGCGCCGCTCTTGTGCGCCTCGCCCCGCTGCACCGCGAAGGCCACGTACCAGTCCAGGCTGCCCGGATTGGCCATGGCCTCGCGGTTCACCACCTTCTCGATCGGCTGGCCCAGCAGCAGCTTCTTGATCGGCAATTCCTGCTTCTTGCCCGAGAGGGTGCGCGGAATCTCCGCCACCTGGAAGATGTCATTGGGCACGAAGCGCGGCGAGAGCCGGGTCTTGATCGTGCCCTCGATCTTCGCGCGCATCGCCGCATCGAGCGCGACGCCGGGCCGCAGCACGACGAACAGCGGCATGTAGCTCTCGCGGCCCAGGTACTCCAGGTCCACCACCATCGAATCGAGCACTTCGGGCAGGCCCTCGACCGCGCTGTAGATCTCGCTGGTGCCCATGCGCAGGCCCTGGCGGTTGATGGTGGCGTCGCTGCGGCCGTAGATGATGCAGCCGCCGTCCTGGCCGATCAGAAGCCAGTCGCCGTGCCGCCACACGCCCGGATAGGTGTCGAAGTAGCTCGACAGGTAGCGCGCGTTGCCTTCGTCGCCCCAGAAGCACAGCGGCATCGCCGGGATCGGCTTCGTGCACACCAGTTCGCCGACCTCGCCGATCACCGGTTGCCCCTGCTCGTTCCAGGCCTCGACCGCAGCGCCGAGGAAGCGGCACTGCATCTGCCCCGGCACCTCGGGCAGCTCGCGGTTGCCGCCGACGAAGGCGCCGCAGAAGTCGGTGCCGCCCGAGATGTTGTACCACCACACCTCGGGCGCGCCGGCCGCGCGCAGCTGCGCCGTGCCCCAGCGCTGGACTTCCTCGGACAGCGGCGAGCCGGTGCTGCCGAGCGCCCGCACGCGCGAGAGGTCGCCGGAGGCCTTGGCCTCGAGCCCGGCCTTCATGCAGTTGGAGAAATAGGCTGCGCCGGCGCCGAAGAAAGTGACCTTGTGCCGCGCCACGAAGCGCCACAACACGCCCCAGTCAGGCTTCTCCTTGCTGCCGGATGGATTGCCGTCGTAGATGCACACGGTCGTGCCGAAGGCCAAGCCCGAGAGCTGCGAGTTCCACATCACCCAGCCGGTCGAGCTGTACCAGTGGTAGCGCTCGCCGAAGTTGTTGGCGCCGTAGCTCGGGCCCAGGTCGTGGTGCAGGCCGCAGGCGTACATTGTCAGCAGGATGCCGCCCTGCCCGTGCACGATGGGCTTGGGCAGGCCGGTGGTGCCGCTCGAGTAGACGATCCAGATCGGATGGTCGAAGGGCAGCCATTCGGGCTCGAAGGCCGCGGTCTCGCCGTCGTCGCGCGCGATGGCGTCGCTCCACGCAGCCTCGGCCGGGATCTGCTGCGCCGCGAAGGGCGTGCGAAGCAGCAGCAGCTTCTCGACGCTGGGCAGCGCGGCACGCAGCTCCTGAACCACCGCGCTGCGATCCAGCGCCTTGGCGCCGTAGTGCACGCCGTCGGCCGCGATCAACAGCCGGGGCTCGATCTGGCGGAAGCGGTCGACCACCGCGGCGGTACCCATGTCGGGCGCGCACAGGCTCCACACCGCGCCGATGCTCGAGCAGGCGAGGAAGGCCACCATCGTCTCGGGCACGTTGGGCAGATAGGCCGCGACGCGATCGCCGCGCTGCACGCCCAGCGCACGCAGCGCGAGCGCGCAGGATGCGATCTGCCGGCGAAGCTCGGGCCAGGAGATCTCGCGCACCTCGCCCAGCTCGTTCTCGCTCACGATCGCCGGCATGCCGGCCGCATGCGCCGCATCGACATGGCGCAGCACCTCATGCGCGTAGTTGACCTGCGTGCCGGGGAACCAGCGCGCACCGGGCATGCGCGCATCGGCCAGCGCGACCGTCGGCGGCGCGGGCGAGCGGATGCCGCTCCAGTCCCAGACGCTGCGCCAGAAGGCCTCGAGGTCGGTGACCGACCAGCGCCACAGCGCGTCGTAGGAATCGAAGGCCAGGCCGCGCTGCTCGCGCAGCCAGTCCTGATAAAGGCGGATTTGGGGAACGCAGGGGCTGGAGGTGGGTTTCACCGTTGCAGCCTAACGCGCCTGCGCCTGTGCCTTCAATGCGGGAAAGCACAGGGTTTGTACTGCTGTACAAGAACTTTGTACGCTTGTTCAATACAGCACATGGTTTCACGTGCGCCCCGCGCTGCCCCTCTTCACCGATCACCGCAGCGCGCCGCAGGCGCAGCCGCCGCGGCCGAAGGCGCGCGGCCCGACCGCCGGCATGCGATCCTGCTGGCAGCCGAAAAGCTCTTCGCCCAACACGGCTACCACGCCGTGACGATCCGCCAGATCGCCGATGAGGCAGGCGTGCCGCTGGCGCTGGTCGGCTACTACTACGGCCCCAAGCACGAGCTCTTCCACGCGATCTTCGAGCACTGGAGCCACACCATCGAGGAGCGCCTCGCGGGCTTGCGCGCGGTGCCCATCGACCCCGAGGACGCGCGCACGCTGCCGCGCATCATCGAAGCCTTCACCGCGCCCGTGCTCGCGCTGCGCGCCAGCGCCGAGGGCGAGTACTACGCGCTGCTCGTCGCGCGCGAGCTCTACCACGCGACCGAGGAGGCCGACCGCGTGCTGCGCGGCTACTTCGATCCGCTGGCCGAGGCCTACATCGACGCGCTGCACCTCGCGCTGCCGCATGCCACGCGCGCCCAGGCGGCCTGGGGCTACCAGTTCGCGCTGGGCACGCTGCTGCACCACCTGAACGACAACCGCATCGAGCGGCTCTCGCACGGCGAGAACCGGCGCAGCGACCCGGCGGTGGCGCCGATGCTGGTGAACTTCATCGTCGGCGGCCTGCGCGCGGCGCTGCCCCGCCCCCGGGCCGCGCAGAAGAAGCCCATGACCAGGAGACACAAACCATGATGAAACGACGCACCCTGCTCGCGGCGCTGGCCGCCGCTTCCGGCACCGCCGCGCTGCCCGCGCGCGCGCAGGCCGGCACCCGGATCGTGTTCGGCTACACCGCGGTGACCGATTTCGCCTCGATCTTCGTGGCGGCCGAGGAGGGCTACTTCAAAAAGCGTGGGCTCGATGTCGAGCTCAAGTTCATCCCACTCAACTCCACCATCCCGGCCGCGCTGCAGTCCGATTCGCTGCAGATCGGCGGACCCACGCCCTCGGTCTTCCTGCAGGCGGTGGACGGCGGGATGGACCTGGTGCTGGTGGCCGGCGGCGGGCTCACTTCCAAGACCATGACCGGCTTCGGCCTGGTGGCGCGCGCCGGCTCGGGCATCAGGACCCCGCAAGACTGCATCGGCAAAAAGATCGGCGTGCCCGGCCTGGGCGCCTTCCTTCACGTGACCTTCCGGGCCTACCTCAAGGACCAGGGCGTGGACTACCGCAAGGTCAACTTCGTCGAGGCCGCCTTTCCGCAGCACGCGGACCTGCTGCGCGGCGGCTCGGTCGATGCGGTGGT
The DNA here is from genome assembly GCF_010499245.1 of Variovorax sp. WS11. GTDB lineage: Bacteria > Pseudomonadota > Gammaproteobacteria > Burkholderiales > Burkholderiaceae_C > Variovorax. Next base: position 2,796,604 of record NZ_JAAGOW010000001.1, on the reverse strand, counting down.
GTCGGCCGATCCGTTCATGAGCCGCATCACCGACAGCGGCGCGGGCTACGTGGCGTCGTACTACTCGACTTTCCTTCCCGAGGGCAAGCAGACCATCGTGCATGCGGCCAAGCGCGAATGGGTGCAGAAGAACCCCGAGGCCGCGCGCGCCTTCCGCGAGGCGGTGCAGGAAAGCGGCGCCTTCATGCAGCAAGCCAAGAACGACGCCCGCGTGCGCGCGAGCATCGGCAAATACATCAAGCTGCCGCCGGAGGTGTTGGCCAAGGTGCAGATCTCGCCGCCCGGCCCGGTGGTCAGCGAGAAGCAGATGGCCTACTGGGTCGAGCTGATGAAGGAGCAGGAGATGCTCAAGACCTCGATCGACGTGACGAAGCTGGTCGTCAAGTGAACGCGGAAGTGCTGAACGTCGAAGGCGTGCGCATCTGCTACGGCGCGCGCGAGGTGCTGTCGCCGACATCCTTCGAGGTGGCGCGCGGCGAGTTCGTGTGCATCGTCGGGCCCAGCGGCTGCGGCAAGACCACGCTGCTGCGCGCGGCCGCCGGCCTGGTGCGCGCCACGGCCGGCGAGGTGCGGCGCAATGGGCGGCCGATGACCGAGCCCTCGCGCGAGGTGGCCTTCGTGTTCCAGGACTATGGCCGCGCGCTTCTGCCCTGGCGCACGGTGGCGGGCAACGTGGGCTTGGCACTGGAGGCGGCCGGCGTGCCGAAGCACCAGCAGGCGCCGCGCATCGCCGAAGTGCTGGCCAAGGTCGGCCTCGCCGCGCATGCGCAGAAGTTCCCGGTGCAGCTCTCCGGCGGCATGCAGCAGCGCACCCAGATCGCGCGCTGCCTGGCGCAGCAGCCCGAGCTGATGATGATGGACGAGCCCTTCGGCGCGCTGGATGCGCTCACGCGCCAGAGCCTGCAGGACGAGCTCGCGCGCCTGGTGCGCGAGGACGGGCTCACCGTGCTCTTCGTCACGCACGACCTGGAGGAGGCCATCTACCTCGGCGACCGGGTCATCGCGCTGCAGGCCGACCCGGGGCCGGGGCGGCCCAGCCTGGCGCGCATGATCGAGGTGAACATCCCGCGTCCGCGCGACCAGCTCACGGCCAAGGAGCATCCGGAGTTCGTGCGCCTGCGTCGCGAGCTGTTCGCCTTCATCGAGCAAAGCCATGACTGACGAAGGCGTGAGGCGCGGCCTGCTCCCGCTGTTGCGGCCCTGGGTCTTCCCGGCCCTGCTGCTCGGGCTCTTCGAGTGGTACGCGCGCCGTGCCGCGGCGCTGGGCAGCGATGCGCTGGCGCCGCCGAGCGCCGCGCTCGAAGCCTTCGCCGGCGCGGCGCTGGACGGCTCGCTGTGGCAGGCCACGGGCTTCACGCTGGGCACAGCCGCGCTGGGCCTGCTGCTGGGCGCCGTGCTCGGCATCGCGCTGGGCATCGTGCTCGGGCTGTCGCGCCGCGCCGCGCAGCTGGGCGGGCTCTCCATCGAGGTGCTGCGGCCGGTGCCGTCGGTGGCGCTGATTCCGTTGTCGATGCTGATGTTCGGCTTCGGCGTGCGCATGGAGCTCGCCATCGTCGCCTTCGCCACCTTCTGGCCGATGCTGGTCCTGGTGCAGTCGGCGGTGCAGCAGGTGGAGCCGCGCCTGCTCGAGCTCAGTCGGGTGCTCGGCCTCTCGGCGCGCGACCGCGCCTTCAAGATCGTGCTGCCGGCCATCGTGCCACGCCTGTTCGTCGCGCTGCGCCTCGGCGTGGCGGTGGCGCTGGTGGTCGCGGTCACGGTGGAGATCGCGGCCAATCCCCACGGAATGGGCTACGCGATGATGATCGCGCAGCAGAGCTTCGACCCGGCGCTGATGCTGGCCTGGCTGGGCTGGATCGGCGTGGTGGGCTTCGTTGTCAATGCGGGCATGCTGCGGCTGCAGCGGCATGTGGCGCGGCGGATGGGGAGCGCGTCATGAGCCGCAGGGCCGCTCCCAAGGCGAACAGCACCGCAGCCGAAGGCGAAGGTACTCCAGTGAGCCGCCGGGCCGCTCCCGCGGCGAATACCGCAGCCGAAGGCGGTGCATTGACCGCGCGCATCCACGGCTGGCTCGGCTCGACCGCCTTGCTCGCGGCGCTGGTCGCGTTGTGGTGGCTGGCGAGCAACGCAGGCTGGGTCAGCCGGGTCTTCCTGCCGACCCCGCAAGCCACGTTCACCAGCCTGGCCGAGGGCTTGAACTTCGGCGGCAGCGGCAACGGGGAGCTACTGGCCTTCACCGGTGCCACGGTGCTGCGCATGCTGGAGGGCTGGCTGCTGGCCTCGCTGTTCGGCGTGCTGCTGGGCGCGGCCATCGGCGTCTCGGCTGCCGTGCGGGCCTGGGTGCAGCCCACGCTGGAATTCATCCGGCCGCTGCCGGCGTCGGCCCTCCTGCCGTTGGCGATCTCCATCTTCGGCCTCAATCCGGGCATGGTGCTCTTCGTGGTCGCCTTCGGCGCCATGTGGCCGGTGCTGCTGGCCACCGTGCACGGATTCGCCGCCGTCGAGCCGCGCCTCGCGGAAGTGGCGCGCTGCCTGCAGATGCCGCGCGCCGCCTTCATCTGGAAGATCGGGCTGCCCAACGCAATGCCCGACATCCTGGCCGGCATGCGGCTGGCGCTGACCATCTCGCTCATCGTGGCGGTGGTCGGCGAGATGATCGCCTCGCAAAGCGGCCTGGGCCAAGCCATCCTGCTCGCGGCGCGCGCCTTCCGTGCGAGCGATCTCTTCGCCGGGATCGTGCTGCTGAGCCTGATCGGCTTCGCGAGCAACGCACTGCTCGCCCTCGCCGAGAACAAGCTGCTGCGCTGGCAGCACCCCTGAAGAAAAGGAAGCCTCCATGACCCGCACATTCGTCGACCTGTCGATCTTTCTCGAGAACGACGTGCTCTCCGATCCGCCCGCCTTCGCGCCGAAGATCCAGTACTTCACGCACGAACAGACCTACGAGCAGATCGAGCCCTTCTTTCCAGGCCTCAAGAAGGAAGACCTGCCCGACGGCGAGGGCTGGGCCGTGGAGTTCGTGCAGCTCTCGACCCACAACGGCACGCACCTCGATGCGCCCTACCACTTCCACTCGACCATGGACAAGGCGCTCGGCGACAAGAAGCCCGCGATCGCCATCCACGACGTGCCGCTGGAATGGTGCTTCCAACCCGGCGTGAAGCTGGACTTCCGCCACTTCGAGGACGGCTACGTGGTGACGGCCGGCGACGTGGACGCCGAGCTCAAGCGCATCGGCCATGCGCTCAAGCCGCTGGAGATCGTGGTGGTCAACACGCGCGCCGGCTCGCGCTACGGCCACAGCGACTACGTCTCGGCCGGCGCCGGCATGGGCTACGAGGCCACCATGTACCTGCTGGAGCGCGGCGTGCGCCTCACGGGCACCGACGCCTGGAGCTGGGATGCGCCCTTCGTCCATACCGCGAAGAAGTACGGCGAATCGAAAGACGCCTCGCTGATCTGGGAAGGCCACAAGGCCGGCCGCGACATCGGCTACTGCCACCTCGAGAAGCTGCACAACCTCGAGGCGCTGCCGGCCGACGGCTTCTTCATCAGCTGCTTCCCGCACAAGATCCGCGGCGCCTCGGCGGGCTGGACGCGCGCGGTCGCGATCTTCGACGACGCGCTGATGGCCAGCGCGGGGTGAACGCCATGCTCAACCACACGCACGATCCCGCCGCGCGCAGCTGGCTGGCTTCGGCCCAGGCCGAGGGCTGCGACTTCCCGATCCAGAACCTGCCCTACGCGGTGTTCCGCCGCACCGGCAGCCGCGAGCCCTTGCGCGCCGGCGTCGCCATCGGCGACCAAGTACTGGACCTCGGCGCCCTCGCCGTCGGCCGGCAGCTCGAAGGCGCTGCGCTCGATGGGGCGCGTGCCTGCGCCACCTCGGCACTCAACGAATTCTTCGCGCTCGGCCCCAGCGTGTGGCGTGCGCTGCGCCATGCCCTGTTCGCGCTGCTGAAGGACGATGCAGCCCCCGAGCTCGTCGAGGCCGTGCGCGGCTGCCTGGTCCCGCAAGCAGAGGCCGAGTTCAAGCTGCCCGCCAACGTCGGCGACTACACCGACTTCTACACCTCGATCGACCATGCGCTCAACGTCGGCCGGCTGCTGCGGCCGGAGGACCCGATCACGCCCAACTTCCAGTGGATCCCGATCGCCTACCACGGCCGCGCCTCGACGCTGGGCGTGAGTGGCCAGCGCTTTCGCCGGCCGATGGGGCAGGCCCTGCCGCCGGGCGCGAAGGCGCCGGTCTACGGGCCCTGCGCGCGGCTGGACTACGAGCTCGAGCTCGCGATCTACATCGGCAAGGGCAACGCACCCGGCGAGCAGATCCCGCTGGCGAAGGCGGAGCAGCACATCTTCGGCATCGGCCTGCTCAACGACTGGTCGGCGCGCGACATCCAGTTTTGGGAGATGGCGCCGCTCGGCCCCTTCCTGGCCAAGAACTTCGCGACCACGGTCTCGCCGTGGATCGTCACGCTGGAGGCGCTGGCACCCTACCGCCTGCCGTGGACGCGGCCTGCGCAGGACCCGCAGCCGCTGGCCTACCTGGAGGACGAGGCCAACCGTGCGGCCGGCGCCATCGACATCCGGCTCGAGGTGTGGCTGGAGAGCGAGAAGGCGCGTGCCGAAGGCAGCGGCCCGGCTCGCCTGTCGTCCACCAGCTTCAAGCACCAGTACTGGAGCATCGCGCAGATGGTGGCGCACCACACGGTGGGCGGCTGCAGCCTCAACGCGGGCGACCTGTTCGGCAGCGGCACCATCTCGGGCCCGGGGCCGGGCGAGGCCGGCGCGATCATCGAGCTCACGCGCGGGGGCCAGAAGCCCATCGCGCTGCCCAACGGCGAGGAGCGCCGCTTCCTCGAGGACGGCGACGCGGTGCTGCTGCGCGGCTGGTGCGAAAAGCCGGGCCATGCGCGCATCGGCTTCGGCGAGAGCCGGGGGATGGTGCTGCCGGCGCGGGCTTAGGAGGGAGGGTTTCATGCCGCCGCGAAAACAGGCATGCTCGGTGCTCGTGCCGCAAACGATGAACGACGTCGACGCACGCTCATCCACTTGCACATGCCCTCTTCCGCACCCCCGCACTGGACTTCCGAGCTCGGCTTTCGCATCCGCCATCTGCTGGCCCTGAAGATCGTCGGCGTCACGGTCTTCACCTGGCTCTTCTTCATCGGCTACTTCCAGCTGCTGCGCCATCCGGTGCATGCGATGACCGTGATGCCGCTCACGGCGCTCGACCTGCTGGTCCCCTTCCAGCCCGAGATGCTCATCGCGTATTTCTCGCTGTGGTTCTACGTGGGCCTGGCGCCCGGGCTGCAGCGCAACTTCAGCGAGCTGGTGGTCTACGGCCTGTGGGTCGGCGCGCTGTGCCTCGGCGGCCTGGCCCTGTTCCACTTCTGGCCGACGCAGGTGCCGCCGCTCATGGCCGGCGGCTCGGACTTCCCCGGCTTCGCGCTGTTGCAGGGGGTGGACGCGCCCGGCAACGCCTGCCCTTCGATGCACGTGGCCGTCGCGATCTTCACCGCCATCCGGGTGAACGACGTGCTGCACCGCGCGCGCGCGCCCCTGTCGCTGCGCCTGGGCAACTGGCTCTGGTTCGCCGCCATCGCGTATTCGACGCTGGCCGTGAAGCAGCACGTGGTGCTGGACGCACTGGCCGGCGCGCTGCTGGGCATTGCCTTTGCTTGGCCCTCGATGCGCTGGCGGCCGACGCCCGGCGCCAGGGCCCCTGCAGTCTTCGGGGGAGCGGATATCATCCCTCACAGATGACCCTTGGCCCCCCGTGAAGACGGACACCGCCCAATGAGTTCGCTGAAAGAATTACAGGATCTGATCCAAGAGAAATACGGCCTCGACCCCGCGGCGCTCGACCCCCACGCGTCGATGCGCGAGAAGGGCCTCGATTCACTGACACTGGTCGAATTCGTGTTCGCCGTCGAAGACCATTTCAAGATCTCGATGCCCGACCAGGACGTGAACGTCGACACGCTCGCCGAGCTGGCCGCCATGGTCGACAAAACCCTGGCCGCGCAGGCCGCACCCGCCCAGGCCAAGTGAGCGCCGTGCAGGTCGCCGTCACCGGGCTGGGCGTCGTGAGCCCGCATGGCGACGACGCGGGCGCGATGTTCGACGCGCTGATGCGCGGCGAGTCGGCCGTGCAGCCCGTCTTCCCCGAACTCCCCAAACCCACCGCCGCCGCGCTCGCGCCCTTCGACGCCGCCCGCTGGTTCACCAAGCTTCAGCTGGCCGGCGTCGACCGCGTGAGCCAGCTCGCCGTGGCCGCTGCCGAGCTCGCGGTGCAAGACGCGGGCGCGCTGGGCGATGCCGATCCCGAACGCATCGGCGTTTACGCCGGCTGCGGCATGGGCGGCGCCGCGGCGCTCGAGGCCGCCTACCGCGGCGCCAATGCGCGCATGCCGCCGCTGACCATTCCCGCCTTCATGCCCAACGCGCCGGCCGCGCAGGTGGCGATGCGCAGGCAGGCGCAGGGCCCGGTGCTCACCTACTCGGTGGCCTGCGCTTCATCGGGCGTCGCCATCGCCGAGGCGGCCAAGGCCGTGCAGCGCGGCGAGGTCGACATCGCCATCGCCGGCGGCAGCGAGGCGCTGGTTGTGCCCGGCGTGGTGCTCGCCTGGCAGGCCATGCAGACGCTGGCCGCCTTCGCGTCCGGCGAGGAGGCCCGCGCCGTCCGCCCCTTCGCGAGCGATCGCAGCGGCTTCGCGCTCGGCGAGGGCGCCGCCTTCGTGGTGCTGGAGTCGGCCGAGCGTGCCCGCGCCCGCGGCGCGCGCGCCTACGCGCAACTGGCCGGCTGGGGCATCGGCTGCGACGCCACCCACCTCACCAAGCCCGACGCGCCGGGCCAGGCCCGTGCCCTGCGCGCCGCCCTGCGATCGGCCGGGCTCGCGCCGCGCGACGTGGGCTACTGCAATGCGCACGGCACCGCCACGCGCATCGGCGACGTGGTCGAGCGCAATGCGCTGGCGGAGGTCTGGGGCGAGGCCGCGCTCGAGGATCTGCAGGTGAGCTCGACCAAAGCGCTGCACGGCCACCTGCTCGGCGCCGCCGGCGCGCTGGAGGCGGTGATCACCGTGCTGGCGCTGCACCGGCAGCAGTTGCCGCCCAATGCGCATTGCACTGAGGTCGATCCGGAATGCCGGCTCAACCTGGTGCCGCAGCAAGGCGCCGCGGCGCCGCGGCTGGAGGCCGCAATCAGCAACTCGTTCGCCTTCGGCGGCACGAACTCGGTGCTGCTGTTCTGCCGCGCCTGAAGGCGCGCACCTTCTTCGCCATCGGCAGGCCCATGGCACGTGAAGCGCGGCGGGCTTCGCCCGCTCATGTCTGGCAGCGCACGAATAGCGCCATTCCGTTTACCGATAGCTCACAAAACTCGCAATTTGTTCGCCTATCGGCGAACAATCAGCCGAATATTGATCGCCTATAGGCTAACGTTTTATCTAACTTCGTTCGTCTGTGGGCTAACATATGCAATTAATCCTGTCGAACCGCCAACAGATGCCCGCCAATCTCAACCAGCTCCGCCTCGAGCAAGTCGACGAGGCGCTAAAGCCGTACCACCAGATTCGAGGAACTCCCGCTCCAAGCGGAGGCTGGCTGCGCGCCATACGTGAAGCACTGGGCCTGACGGTCCGACAGCAAGCCACACGCGTAGGGGTCGCCGTGGCCACGCTGCACAAGTCCGAACAGTCTGAGGCCGACGAACGCATTTCGTTGGCGCAACTGCGCAGGCTCGCCGAAGGGCTGGACTGCGAACTTGTTTATGGCCTGGTGCCTCGCAAGCCCTTGGTGGACATGGTCCAGGACCAAGCCGTACAGGTGGCCCGGTCCGAGATACTCGGCATCGCGCATTCGATGCGTCTTGAAGACCAGCGGCCCAGTGATCTGTACCTGCGCCAACAGGTGGACCAGCGCCGCGCAGAACTGCTCGCGGGAAAGTGGTCGGACTTGTGGCGTTAGCGTTCCAAGATCACCCGGGCCAGACCCCGCTCGACGCCGACGAACTCGCGCAACTCATCCCGAGGCACATCACCACGCACGGCCAACTCAACGAGTGGGAGCAGGCCAACATCGTCGAGGCGCTCAAGTGGCTCAAGCGCGGTCGGCATCCCGCCGTGTTGACGGAGAAGTTTTGCCGCGAGCTCCACAAGCGCATGTTCGGCAAGACCTGGAAGTGGGCCGGCACCTTTCGGCAGTCCGACAAGAACATCGGTTGCGATTGGCGCCAGGTTCCTACGAGGCTTCGCCAGCTCCTCGACAACACGGATTTTTGGATGCATGAGCGGGTGTTCCCGCTGGATGAGATCGCTGTGCGTTTTCACCACCAACTCGTGCTCGTCCATGCCTTTCCGAACGGCAATGGCCGGCACTCACGGTTGATGACGGACAGCTTGTTGGCCCAAGCGGGAGGCTCGCCCTTTTCCTGGGGTCAGGGCGCCGACCTCGGGGCGGGCGGCGACGTCCGGAACCTCTACCTCGATTCCCTGCGAGCGGCCGATGCCGGCGATATCACCAAGCTGACTGAGCTTGTCCGGCGCTGACCGCGCCGAGTCAGATGCCGATACCTTGTTTTCAGTCGGCGAGCTGCAAGCCTCGCCGGTGCATGCTTTCCACGATCTCCCGCAGCGAATTGCGGCCCAGCCGCGAAAGCACGAAGAGCTTTTTCGCCGGCACGCGGGTCACATCGCGGACCGTGTGGAGCTGGTTGAGGCGTAACACGTTGGTGGTACGAAGCGAGAGCTTCAGGACTTCGATGTCGGCATCCAGCAGCGACTCCGTCGCGGGCCGGACTGCGATGGCTTGACCATCATCCATGGGGTGTCTCCGGGAAACGATGGCTGGAACTTGCACAGTTCATGCCACCGGCCCGCCACTTCGGCGTAGCAAGGTTTTCATTGGAAAGATGCCTTGCAAGGCTGAAATCCAAGCAACCAAATTGCCTTCATTTCAGGCATTTGTCTTATCCGCACACAGGGTTTTCCAGAAGGCTGTCCGAGCTAATTTTTAGCGCGCCCGTTGCGAAAAACGGTGCTTGGAGGCAACGCCTCCCGCTCCTAGCATTCCTGTCATGACGTCTTCACCGTCGCATGTTTCGCGACATCGAAGGCCCAGGTCGACGCTTTCATTTTTCTTGTCTCCAACGCAAAGGAATCTGCCATGGCCAATCTCCGGGATCCCGGTCGCCGCCGCCTCCTCAAGACCTCGCTCCTGGCCGCCGGCCTCGGTGGCGGCGGGCTGCTCTCCATCGACGCGCTGGCCCAGGGCAAGGCGAAGATCAACATGCAGCTCGGCTGGATCGTCGGCGTCAACCAGATCGGCGAGGTCGTGGCCAAGCGGCTGGGCTTCTACGAGCAGGAGGGCATCGACTTCGCGATCCAGCCGGGCGGGCCCAACATCGATGGCGTGGCCATCGTCGCCTCCGGCCGCTACGAAGTGGGGCAGGTGTCGTCCAGCCCCTCGGTGATGCTGGCGGTGTCGCAAGGCCTGCCGATCAAGTGCTTCGCGATCGGGGCGCAGAAGCATCCCTTCACCTTCTTCTCGCTGGCCAAGAACCCGGTGCGCAAGCCGTCCGACCTGGTCGGCAAGAAGGTGGGCATTCCGTCGACCGCGGCCATCCTGCTGCGTGCGCTGCTGGCGAAGAACAAGATTCCCGAGAAGGACGTCAAGGTCGTCACCGTCGGCTCCGACATGGCGCCGCTCCTGACCGGACAGGTCGACGTGGTCACCGGCTGGCTCACCAGTACGACGGCGCTCAAGATGCTGGGCCCCGATCGCGTCGACCTCACGCTGTGGGACGCCGGCGTGCAGCTCTACGCCCTGCCCTACTACGCCTCGACCAAGACGCTGGAAACGCAGCCCAAGGTGATCGAAGCCTTCCTGCGCGCCACGGCGAAGGGATGGCAACACGTGCGGGCCAACCGCGACCAGGCGGTGGAGCTGCTGGTCAAGGAGTACCCCAACCTCAAGGCGGAGGACGAGCGCCTGGCGGTCGACGTCATGCTCGACTACAGCTTCGGCGGCCTCGCGCAGACGCAGGGCTGGGGTGCCATGGACCCCGCCGTCTGGCAGCAGCAGATCGCGACCTATTCGGAACTGGGCCAGTTCACCGCCCGCACGCCGAAGGTGGAGGACGTGATCACGCTCGACGCGCTCAAGGCGACCACGAGCCTGCGCATGGGAAAGGCCTGACCCCATGGCCGCCGTCATGAACGCCACGCCGGCGATCTCCTGCCGCGACATCGGCATGCGCTTCTTCACCGAGCGCCGCGATGTCACCGCCATCAAGAGCCTGGACCTCGACGTCGCGCAGGGCGAGTTCCTGACCTTGCTCGGCCCCTCGGGCTGCGGCAAGTCCACCTTCCTGCGCGTGGTGGCCGACCTGCTCGAGCCCAGCCGCGGCCGCATCGAGGTGCTCTCCACCAGCCCGCAGGCCGCGCGAAAGAACCGCGACATCGGCTTCGTGTTCCAGGACGCGGCGCTGCTGCCCTGGCGCACCGCGCTGCAGAACGTGGAGCTGCCGCTGCAGGTCGGCGGCGGCGCCAGCCGCAAGGGTCGCCGCTCGCCGAAGGAACTGCTGGAACTGGTCGGCCTCAAGGACAAGGCCAACGCATGGCCGCACGAGTTGTCCGGCGGCCAGCGCCAGCGCGTGTCGATCGCGCGGGCGCTCGCCAGCGATCCGAAGATCCTGCTGATGGACGAGCCCTTCGGCGCGCTCGACGAGATCACGCGCGACCGCCTCAACGAGGAGATCCGGCGCGTGTGGAAGGAAACCGGCGTGACCATCCTCTTCGTCACCCACAGCATCCACGAGGCCGCCTTCCTGGGCCAGCGCGTGCTGATGCTCGCGGCGAATCCGGGCCGGGTGCGCGAGATCGTCCCGGTCGACATGCCCGAGGACCGCACGCTGGACATCCGCGAGACCCCCGAATTCGTGCGCCTCACCGCCCATCTGCGGCGCGTGCTGGAAACCTGCTGAGCGAGGCCCTTTTTCATGAGCACTTCTTCTCTCGACGTGAGCAGCGCCTCCGCTGCCACCCTCGCCGCGGCCGACCCCGAGTACCAGGCCTGGGCCACGGCACGCCAGCGCCGCCTGTGGCGCCGCCGCCTCCTGCCCGCGCTGGGCATCACCGGCCTGATCGTGCTGTGGTGGGCGGTGATCGCGATCTTCGACGTCAAGCCCTTCATCGCGCCCTCGCCCTGGGCGGTGGTGGAGACGCTCTACGCCAAGCGCGCGGTGCTGCTCGACAACCTGCTGCCCACCGCCATGGAGGCGGCCGGCGGCTTCCTGCTGGGCAACCTGGCGGCGATCGCCATCGCCACCGTCTTCGTGCACAACAAGACGCTGCAGGACATCTTCTTTCCGGTCGTGCTGATGTTCAACGCCATCCCGCTGGTGGCCAAGGCGCCGGTGCTGGTGCTGATCATGGGCAACGGCATGGAGCCCAAGATCACCATCGCGGCGCTGGTGTGCTTCTTCCCGACGCTGGTGAACATGGTGCGCGGCCTGGAGTCGGTGAACCCGCAGGCGATGGAGCTGATGCGGGTGCTGTCGGCCAGCAAGACGGAGATCTTCTTCCGCCTGCGCCTGCAGAACTCGCTGCCTTACCTGTTCTCGGCCCTGCGCATTGCGGCGTCGATGAGCGTGATCGGTGCGGTGGTGGGCGAGTGGGTGGGTGCCACGGTGGGCATCGGCGCCATGATTTTGCAAGCCACCTTCAACTTCGATTCGCCGCTGCTCTACGCCGCGATCGTGATGAGCGCCACGCTGTCCGGCCTGTTCTTCCTGCTCGTCACCTTGGCCGAGCGCTGGATCATCCGCTGGCAGCCCGAAAGCCAGCACTGAACGACCTCAAGGGGCGACTCCAACGCCGCCCCGACTCGAAATTTATTTAGGAGACCCCTATGAGCCGTATTGGCGACTGGATGCAAGAACCTGCGCACGACATTCGCGTCGCAGCCGAATCGGATGTGGTGGTGGTCGGCGGCGGCCCCGCCGGCCAGGCGGCCGCCGTGGCTGCTGCGCGCAACGGCGCCAGCGTGACGCTGCTGGAGCGCTACAACCACCTGGGCGGCCTGGCCTCCGGCGGCATGGTGCTGGTGCTCGACGACATGTGGGACAGCCACCTGCGCGAGATCTCGGTGCGCGGCATCTGCCTCGAGATGATCGAGCGCATGGCCGAACGCGGCCTGGCCGAGTACCCGAAGCAGAAGGACTGGGGCACCCTGCCCGAGTCGGTGCGCCGCTGGAAGCGCTGGGGCACCTTCGACTTCCACAGCAAGGACAAGCCGCACCCCATCTGCTTTGCCGCCGCCTTCGACCCGGACGCCTTCAAGCGCGCCTCGCTCGACATGGTGCAGCAGGCCGGCATCAACCTGCGCCTGCACTCCTGGTTCTCGCGCACGCTGGTGGAAGACGGCCAGGTCAAGGGCGTGGTGGTCGAATCCAAGAGCGGGCGCGAAGCCATCCTGGGCAAAGTGGTGATCGACGCCACAGGCGACCTCGACGTGGCGGCCTCGGCCGGTGCGCCGCACATCAGCGGTGCCTACATCGTGACCACCGTGTTCCGCCTCGGCGGCGTCGACACCGACGAAGCCGAGCGCTTCGAGCACGAGGAGCCGGAGGCCTTCGCGGTGCTCGACCGCGAGGTCAAGCACATCCTGGGCGGCGCCTGGGATTCGTGGTGGCTCAAGACGCCGCTGCCCGGCGTGGTGTGGTGCAACTGCCCGCACATGGCGGGCCTGGATGGGCTCAAGGTGACCGACCTGACGCGCGCCGAAGTGCAGGGCCGCGCCACCATCCACAAGGTGATCGAGTTCATCCGTGCCAAGCTGCCCGGCTTCAAGGATTGCTACCTGGTCGACCTGGCGCCGCAGACCGGCATCCGCCAGACCCGCCTGCTGGAAGGCGAGTACGTGATGACCAAGGAAGACGTGGCGCAGCGTGCCCGCTTCGCGGACAGCGTGGCGCGTGGCCGCGACTACTACTACCCCTTCCGCACCCTGGTGCCGCGCAGCGTGGAGAACCTGCTGGTGGCCGGACGCCACTACTCGTCGACTTCGGCCGCGCAGAAGATCTCGCGCGAGATCCCGCCCTGCATGGCGATGGGCGAGGCCACCGGCACCGCCGCCGCGCTGGCGCTGGATGCCGGCGTCGCGGTGCGCAACGTGGACATCGCGAAGCTGCAGCGCACGCTGCGTGCGCAAGGCGCGGACCCCGGCGACCAGAAGGGCCCGAACGCAGACACCCCGGCGATCGCCCGTTCCTTCGCGGAGGCCGCATGATCCATTCGAACGGCAACAACCTGCCGCTGGCCGGCATCCGCGTGATCGACTTCACGCAGGTCATGATGGGCCCGGTCTGCACCCAGATGCTGGCCGACCATGGCGCCGACGTGATCAAGATCGAGCGCAAGGGCGCGGGCGACCTGAGCCGCTCCACCTTCGCGCCCGTGGCGGGCGAGGACAACCCGATCTTCTGCAGCCTCAACCGCAACAAGCGCAGCGTCGAGATCGACCTGCGCGACGCGGCCCAGATGGAGCTGGTGAAGGCGCTGATCGCCGACAGCGACGTGGTCTGCAACAACTTCCGCGCCGGCGTGATGGAGCGGCTGGGGCTGGGCTACGAGGACTGCCGGCGCATCAACCCGCGCATCGTCTACGCGGTGGGCACGGGCTTCGGCGAAACCGGGCCCTACGCGCACAAGGGCGGGCAGGACGTGCTGGCGCAGGCACTCACGGGCGTGATGGCACGGCGTGCCGACGCCACCGTGCCGGTCTCGATCTACCCCACGGCGCTGGCCGACTACACCGCCGGCATGCACATGGTGCAGGGCATCCTGTTCGCGCTGCTGCAGCGCGAGCGCACCGGCGAAGGCCAGAAGATCGCTGTGTCGCTCTACAACTCCATGCTCGCCATGCAGATGCAGGAAGCCGCGATGGTGATGATGGAAGACTCGGAGGTCAACTGGGCCGCGATGCCGCTGTCGGGCGTGTTCGACACACAGACCGGACCGCTGGTGCTGGTCGGCGCCTTCAAGGCCAACCCGCTGCGCGACATCTGCGCGGCGCTGGAGATCGAGGACCTGTCGCTGGATGCGCGCTTCGCCGATCTCACCGCGCAGTTCGCGAACAAGGCCGAGCTGCACGCGATCTTCCGCGACCGCTTTGCGAGCCACACGCGCGAGCACTGGCTGGCGCGGCTGGAAGCACAGGACCTGCTGTCGGCGCCGGTGCGCGACATGCGCGAGGCGCTGGTCGATGCGCAGACCCTGCACAACGAGATGATCCTGGAGGGCAACTCGTCCTCGGGCCGCAAGCTGAAGTTCATCGCCAGCCCGATCTGCATGTCGGGCGCGCAGGCCGAGCTGCGGCGCGCGCCGCCGCGGCTGGGCGAGCACACGGAAGAGCTGCTCGCCGAGGCGCGGGCTTTGATCGAGGAGGCCGACGCATGAGTGCCGCACGGCCGCCCGAAGGCACTCGCTCCGCAGTCGAAGGCGAAGGCGAAGGCGAAGGCGAAGGCGAAGGCGAAGGCGAAGGTACTCCAATGACGTGCCGGGCCGCTCCCAAGTCGAATAGCACCGCAGCGCGCAGCGCGGAGGTTTCCAAATGACTGTTTCCTTCAACGTCGCGAACCACGTCGCGACCGTCACCATCGACCGTCCCGAGGTGCTCAATGCGGTGGACATGGCCACCGAGGCCGAGCTGCTGCGCATCTGGGACGAGATCGAGCGCCGCGACGACGTGCGCGTGGTCGTGCTCACCGCCACCGGCGAGCGCGCCTTCAGTGCCGGCGCCGACCTCAAGAACACCTCGAACCTGAAAGGCGTCGAGTACTGGGCCGCCGCCCGCCCCGGCGGCTTCGGCGGTATCGCGCTGCGCGAGACGCTGGACGTGCCGGTGATCGCGCGCGTCAACGGCCTGGCACTCGGTGGAGGGCTCGAGATGGTGCTGGGCTGCGACCTGGTCGTGGCCTGCGAGGAGGCGAGCTTCGGCCTGCCCGAGCCGCTGGTGGGCCGCCTGCCGCTGGACGGCGGCATGGTGCTGCTGCAGCGCCAGATCGGCTTCCGCCATGCGATGGGGATGATGCTCACCGGCCAGCGCGTCAACGCCCGGCGCGCGCTCGAGATCGGGCTGATCAACGAAGTGGTGCCGCGCGCCGAGCTCGATACCGCCGTCGAGCGCTGGGTGCAGCAAATGCTGGCCTGCGCGCCGCTCTCGCTCAAGGCCATCAAGCAGGTAGTGCGGCGCACCGGCATGCTCTCACCGTCGGAGGCCCACGGCCAGCGCCTGCCCGCGCTGATGGCCGCCCTGCGCTCGGAAGACGCCGACGAGGGCGTGCTGGCCTTCCAGCAGAAGCGCAAGCCGCAGTGGCTGGGCCGCTGAGCCGAGCGTCGCGAAAGCCACGACCATGGCCCACGTCATCACCACCGCCTGCATCGACTGCAAGGACGGCGCCTGCGTCCCGTGCTGCCCCGTCGATTGCATCTACGAAGGCGAACGCACTCTGTACATTCACCCGGATGAATGCATCGACTGCGGCATTTGCGTGTCCGCCTGCCCGACCCAGGCGATCTACGAGGAGCATCGGCTGCCGCCCGAGCTCACGCATTACATCGCCATCAACCGCGAGTTCTTCGGCGCCGAGGTCAGCGGCCTGGGCTCGCCCGGCGGCGCCGAAGGGCGGCGCATCGCCTGCGACCATCCGCGCATCGCGCTGGAGGCGCCGAGCGCAGCGGCCGCGAGGTAGCGGCGAGGCCTTCTTCGGGAGGGTGCGGCCATGCACGCCAGCATCCTGAAGTACTTCATCGAGGTGGCGAGCTGCGGCTCGGTGCGCAAGGCCTCGGAGCGGCTGTTCGTCGCGGCCAGTGCGGTCAACCGCCAGATCCACAAGCTGGAGGACGAGCTGGGCGTCGAGCTCTTCGACCGCCTGCCCAACGGGCTGCGGCTCAACCCTGCGGGCGAGCGGCTGCTCAAGCATGCGCAGGAGACGTTGCACCAGTTCCAGGTGATGCGCACCGAGCTCGATGCGCTCAAGGGCGAGCGCACCGGCCATGTGAAGGTGGCGGCGATGGACTCCTTCTTCGAGGAGCTGCTGCCGGCCGCGGTGGAGGAGTTCCTCCAGATCTTCCCCGCCGTGACCTACACCATCGCCTCGACCCAGCCCATGGAGGTGCCGCAGCTGGTGATGTCGGGCCAGGCCGACGTGGGCATGAGCTTCGTGGGCCGGTTGCCCGGCGGGGTGAAGGCGGTGAGCCTGGCCAATCTGCCGATCGGCATCGTGCTGCCGCCCGGCCATCCGCTCGCCAAGCACGATCGCATTGCGCTGAAGGACTGCGCGGGCTATCCGTTTTTGCGCTCCAGCTCGCACCCTGTGATCAGCGCCTCGCTGTCGGCCGAGTTTGCGGCCTTCTGGGACGACATGGAACCGGCCGCGACCTGCAACTCCACGCCCTTGCTCAAGCGGCTGATCATGGGCGGCAAGGGCATTTCCTGCTTTTCGAAGATTGCCTTCATCGAGGAGCTCAAGCGCGGAGAGCTGCTGTGGCGGCCCTTTGCACTGCCGGCACTGAATCAGCTGCTGGTGGGGATCATGGTGCCGACGCAGCGGGCGCTGCCGCATGTGACGCAGAACTTCATCGGGCGGATGGCGAGGAGGTTGACGCAGCTGGAGTTGACTGCCGCCGCGTTGTGACTTGCTCCCTCCCCCAGAGGGGAAGGAGCAAGATCGCGGGGTGTCGGCTGACATGCACACTCGCCGCTGCGCCGCAGAATCAATCAGCTCCACCAAGGAGAGGACCGTGAAGCATCGAAGCATCACCCTCGCGTTCGTCATCATCGCCATGGCCGCCTTGTCCGCCTGCGACCCCAAGCCGCAGCCGCCGAAGGCAAGCGCCCTGCCCTCGCTGCAGGCCATCGCCTGAGCCTCGCGCCCTGAAGCTGCGGCCCCGTCCGCGGCTGTCGGCTGGCGTGCTTCCCCGCCCCTCGCGGCCGGCGGGTGTGAGAAATGCCTCGCCCGCGCTTGCGAATCTCGCAGCGCCTTGCCGAAAACTCACTCTCCGTCACTTTTTTCGGCCCCCTCCCGATAAGATCCCCGGCGGGCGAGAGAGCCGGTCCGCACCGGGCCGTAAAAACAAGCAAAACCGAGGAAGAACAGTGAAGTCTGCATACCAGGTCCTGGGTGTCCCCGGCAACGCGACCGCGGCCGACATCGAGGAAGCCGTCGAGCGCGCACGCGCGTTCTACACCCCGCAGAAGATGGCCGAGGACTCGCGCTTTGCCGAACAGCTGAGCGAGGTCAACGATGCCCACAAGGTGCTGCGCGACCCGGAATCCCGGCAGGCGCACGACCGGAAGCTTGCGAGGCAGGCTTCATCGCCGCCCTCGCGCCCCGCCCCCTACGCCGCCACCGTCGTCGAGCGCGAATCCGGCATGCCTCGGGCCCTGGTGATCATCGGCCTGCTGGCCATCGCCTTGTTCGCGGGTGGCGCCTACGTGCAGCACCGCCGGCAGGCGGCGCAGGCGGAGATCGCGGCCAAGCAGCTGGAAGTGGCCCGGCAGCAAGCCATCGCAGAAGCCGAATCCAGGCAGGCCGCGGAGCAGGAAGCCCGCGAGAAGGCTCGGCGCCAAGCGGACCAACTGGCCCAGGACCGGGCCTTCCGCCGCGAGTCGGACGCCGCCATCGCACGCGCGCAGAACCTGCAGGCGCGCCAGGATTCGCTCAACGCGCAGCAGCGCGCGGCCGAGCTGCGCGAAGAGCAGCGCAAGGCGAGCGAGGTGAGGGCGGACGAGCAACGCCGCATCAACGAGAGCCAGCGCCGGGTCGCTGCCGACCGGCAGCGCATCCGCGAGCTCTGCTACGTCAACTACCGGCGCTACGACTGCTGATCCGAAGCCTGGCCCGGCGCCAGGCGCTCACTTGCCGAGGTGGTCGCGCACGTCCTGCACCGAACTGCCCACGGCGGCCACGGCCAGCCGAAGCTCGGTCTCGCTCACGCCGAGCGCCTCGGTCCAGTAGTCGACGTCGCTCGGGTCGGTGACGTCGATGATGCGAACGCTCGCCGTGTCGGCGACGGAAGGAATGAACAGGCGGGCGGCTGAGGTCATGGCGTGTGGCATTGGAAGTTCAATTGGATTCACTCCGCAGCGTGCCCCGGCGCCGAGCCCGGTCGCGTAGGAAAAGCCTGCATCGTCCTACCCGCGAAAGGCGCACGCGCCCCGGCCCGGCCCGCCGGATCAGGCCCAGGTTTCCAGCACCGCCGCGCGCACCGCCTCCACCGCCGGCGCGCGCCGGCCCTCGGGCTCCACCCAGCACAGCCAGGTGTGCGAGCGCCAGCCCGGCCAGATCTTGAGCTCGCCCTTGCGCTCGCCCTGCTCGGCCTGGTCCAGGCGCAGCAGGCCCGGGCCCAGCCCGCTGGCGACCATGCTGCGGATCGCGCCTTCGCTGTCCGCCGTGCGGCCGGGGCGGTACTCGCGGCCGGCGCTGGCGAACAGGCTGTCGAGGTGCTTGCGCATCACGCAGGAGTTGGGCGTGCCCACCCATGAGAGCTCGGTGAGATCCTCCAGCTTCAGCGCCGGCCGCGCCTCGGCCAGTGCCGCAGGCAGCGTCACCACCAGGTCGACCACGCCCAGCCGATGCAGCGCCAGGCCCTCGATCGCCTCGGCGTCGTTGAGCGCCAAGGCGCAGTCCAGCTCGCCGCGCTGCACCGCCGCCAAGGTCTGATACGACAGGCCCTGCTGCAGCTGCAGCGACACCTGCGGATGGCGTTCCGCCAGCTTCACCAGCACCTCGCCCAGCCGCAGCGCCACCGGGTCGACCACCGTGCCGAAGCGCACCACGCCCTGCGCCGCGCCGCGGATCTGCTCGGCGGCCGAGCGCATGCGCATCGCCGAGGCCAGGGTGCGCTCGGCTTCCTCGAGCAGCGTCTGGCCGGCCTCGGTCGCCACCATGCCGCGCGGCGTGCGCTCGAAGAGCTTGACCCCGAGCTCGTCTTCCAGCGCCTTGAGCTGCGCGCTGACCGCCGGCGCGCTGGTGAACACCCGCTCGGCGGCCCGCGTCAGGCTGCCTTCGCGGGCAATGGCGACGAAGGTCTTGAGTTGGTAGAGCTCCATGGCGGCGATTGTGAGCGCCTCGCGCGCACGAGGCCATTCGCAAATCCTGAGGCCCCCGTCCAAAGAAACGAATGGTTTTCAGGGGGGGCGACGCCCATTCTTCGGGGCATCGAATTCATCTTCAGGCTTGTTCTCATGCGTACCCCCTCCTCCTCGCTCGGCATCGCCGCGCTGCTCGCCGCCACCTCCGCGTGGGGCGCCATGTTCCTGGTCAGCAAGGACGTGCTGCGGCACGTCGACCCCTTCTGGTTCACCTTGATCCGCTACAGCCTCTCGGCCCTGATCTTCGCCGCGCTGCTGGCCCCGCGCGGCGCCGCGCCGTGGCGCAAGCTGCGCAGCCACGCCGGCCCGCTGGCCCTGCGCGGCGTGACCGGCTTCGGCGTGTTCAGCGTGATGCTGCTGACCGGGTTGGCGCATTCGGTGCCCTCGCACGGCGCGATCATCATGGCCACCACGCCGATCAGCACGCAGCTGCTGCGCTGGGTGCTCGACGGTGTGCGGCCCACCCGCACCACGCTGCTGAGCAGCGCGCTGGCGCTGGCGGGCGTGGTCGTGGTCTCGGGCGTGCTGGCGCCGTCGAACGGCGATGCGGCATCGACCGCGTGGGGCGACGCGATCGCCTTCGCCGGCACGCTGGGCTGGGTCTGGTACACGCGCGGCGCCACGCAGTTCGCGGGGCAGCTGGATGTGGTCGAGTACACCGGGCTGACCGTGCTGGCCGCCTGGCCGCTGCTGGCGCTTGGTGCGCTGGGCGCGAGCGCGATTGGGCTGGCCGAGGTGCCGCAGGTGGAGGGGCTGCGGCTGTCGTGGCATGCGCTGCTGTACGTGGGGCTGATTCCTTCGGCCTTTGCCGTGCTGGCCTACAACTTCGGGGTACGCACGCTGGGGACCGTGACGGGGACGGCGTTCATCAACTTCGTGCCGGTGTCGGCGCTGCTGATGAGCGTGGGGATGGGGAAGCTGCCTCGGGGGTGAGTTGTTGGGGATGGGGATGGTGGTGGGGGCGTTGTTGATTCACACGGCGGGGAGCCGGTGGGCGGCCGGGGCTGCTACTGTGCCGGTCAGGGCGCGCGTCGATGGGGTTTGCCGCGCTTCGTCGTGAAGTTTTGTGTGGGACCCCGTATGGCTCCCTCTCCTCTGGGGAGGGCTGGGGGGCACGCGGCGGTGGTGGCGATGACGGCGATTCGAAGGCCTGGTGCCTCATTCTAACCCTTCCCAGAGGAGAGGGGACAAGACGGGGCCCGGCGGGAGTCAGGCGTAGCGCGCCGCCACCTGCGAATTCGACAACCGCCCCGACATCGCCCGCCGCGCCGCCTCGTACACATCCCAATCCGCCTTATCATGCAGCGAGGGAATCGTGACCGCCTCCCCCCGGTCCAGCCCCACGAGCGCCGCGTCGACCAGGTTCTCGGCCGTCATCACGATCTCGCTCGGCAGATGCTGCACCGGCAGCCCGGCGATATCCCAGAACTCGGTGGCCGTGGCGCCGGGCAGCACCGTCTGGATGCGCACGCCCTTGTCGGCCAGTTCGTGCTGCAGCGAATGCCCCAGCGCCAGCACATAGGCCTTGGTCGCGCCGTAAACCCCGTTCAGCGTCTCCGGCGAGATGGCGACGATGGAGGCGATGTTCACCAGCGTCGCGCCCTCGCGCTCCACGAAGGCCGGCACCGCGGCGTAGGTCAGGCGGGTGAGCGCATTCACGTTGAGCGCGATCATGTCTTCCATCTTCCCGATGTCCGATCCGAGCAGCGGCGCGGTCGCGCCCAAGCCGGCGTTGTTGACCAGCATCGTGATCTTCTCGTTGCTGCGCAGCACCTCCTCGACGCGCGCCAGCGCGGCCTTGTCGCTGAGATCGGCGACCAGCGTCTCGACCTTGCGGCCGGTCTCGCGGGTGAGCCGCTCGGCCAGCGCCTGCAGCCGCTCGCGGTTGCGCGCGACCAGGATCAGGTCGTGGCCGCGGCGCGCCAGCCGGTCGGCATAGACGGCGCCGATGCCGGATGAAGCGCCGGTGATGAGGGCGGTGCCCCGGGTGTTTGCTGCAGTCATGGCGTCAGGTCCTTTGGGTGGATTCGGGATTCGGGACCGTCGAACGACCGACGGGCTGGATCGAAGTGTGCTCTGCGCCGCCATGTCCCGAATGCCATATTTCCCACATTTCAGGACATGCTGATCCATTGACCATCCGGCCCGCCGCACGTACGCTCCGCCCCATGCGACGCATCGGCATCCTCGTCTTCCCCGGCTTCCAGATCCTCGACCTCGCGGCCATCGCCGCCTTCGAGCTGGCCAACATGCAGCTCGGCCAGGTGCACTACCGCGTCGAGGTGCTGTCGGAGCATGGCGGCCTGGTCGCGAGCTCCAGCGGCGCGGCGGTCGATTCCCGGCGCTTCACCACCGCCCGCTTCGATACCCTGGTGATGACCGGCGCGCTGGTCGCCACCGCCATCACCCCCAAGGTGTGCCGCTTCTTGCGCTCGGGCATGCGCCAGGCGCGGCGCGTGACCAGCATCTGCACCGGCGCCTTCGCCCTGGCCGAGGCCGGCCTGCTCGACGGCCGGCGCGCGACCACGCACTGGGGCTTTGCGCAAGAGCTGCAGAAGCGCCATCCGCTCATCCAGGTGCAGCCCGATCGCATCTTCATCAACGACGGCCCGGTCTGGACCTCCGCCGGCATGACGGCCGGCATCGACATGGTGCTGGCGCTGGTCGAGCAGGACCTGGGCGCCGAGATCGCGCGCGCCGTCGCGAAGAAGATGGTGGTGTATTACCGCCGGCCGGGCGGCCAGTCACAGTTCTCCGCCATGCTGGAGCTGGAACCGCAGTCGGACCGCATCCAGAAGACCCTGGCCCATGCCCGCGCCCACCTGCGCGAGCCGCTGTCGGTCGAGGACCTGGCCGATGTCGCGCACCTGAGCCCGCGGCAGTTCAGCCGGGCCTTCAAGGCCGAGACCGGGCAGTCGCCGGCGCAGGCCGTCGAGAACCTGCGGGTGGAAGCTGCGCGCACGCTGATCGACGCGGGCGAGCTCGCGCTGGGCGTGGTGGCGCGCGAGGCGGGGTTCGGGGATCCGGAGCGGATGCGGCGCGCCTTTCTGCGGACGCTGGGGCAGCCGCCGCAGAGCATCCGGCGCAGCGCGCGGCTGATGGCTTGAGCTACCTGCGGCAGTCGCCGCCCATGTTCACCGTGCCGTCTCGGCACTCGGTCAGCATCGGCTCGTTGCGCTGCCGTGCGGGCGCGGGCGCCGGCGCAGGCTGCTGCGCCGGCCGGCCCGCCGAGACCGCGCCATGGGTCGGCCCCGGCTCATACACGATCTTCTTCGTGCCCAGGTCGCAGGTGCCGACGACACGCCCGCCGGCTTCGGCCGAGGCATCCACAGTTGTGAGGATGAACTGCGTCACGCCGCCCGCGCGGATCTTCGCGTCGATCTGGGCCATGAGCGCCTCGCAGCCGGCGGCCTGCGCATGCGCGGCGCCCGCGAACGCCAGCAACGCCGCGGTGATAAGGAAACGACTTGTGATGACCATCAGGCGTAGTTCGTGTTGCGTCGTCGCGGGTAGGAGGTCGCGGCGAGGCGGCTCAGCAGCTCGAGTTCGCGCGCCTCTTCGGCTTCTTGCAGGCTCCTGGCGGCGCGCTGCGTCACGTACTGGGCGAAGAGCGCGTCGACCGACGCGTGCCATCGCGCGATGCTGCCATCCGCCGGCAACTCAGGAACGGCAACGCCGTTGCGGCGCAGCAGCAGGGCCTTGTGGGCAGTGTCGAGCATGGGAATCCTCCGGGGTCGTCGGCGTATCCGGAGCAATCTAGCCAACGCACGCGGCCGCGAACATCGGCCGCATGGCCTATGCGCGTGTCAGACAAGATGTCGCATTCCTTCAAGAAGGTGCGGGCACGCAAGCCTAAGCTGACTGCATCCGCCGGTCATCCGACCGCCCGGGGAGTGAAGGAGAAAGAGCCATGTTGGATTTCGAGGGGCGCGTGGCGGCGAGCAGCCGCATCCGCCCCGCTGCACGCCACGAGGCCACGCCGATCGCATCGATCCGCATGGCCGCCTATTCGCAGTACCGCAAGAGCGCGCCTCCGGGCGTCTTCGATGCGTACCTCGACGACCTGCGCCACGTCGAAAGGCCGGAGGACGGCACCCAGCTGCTGGTCGCCGAATGGCAGGGCCGGGTGGTGGGCAGCGTGGTGTTCTACCCCGACGCGGGCCTCGCGGGCATGGGCCTGCCCAAGGGCTGGGCGGGCTTCCGCAAGCTGGCGGTGCACCCGGACGCCCGCGGCCGCGGGCTGGGGCGCCGGCTCGCGCAGTACTGCGTGGACCGTGCCCGCGAGCTCGGCGCGCTGACGCTGGGCATCCACAGCTCGTCATTCATGACGACGGCCTGCAAGCTCTACCACCAGATGGGCTTCATCCGCTGCCCCGAGCACGACCTGCGCGCCACGGCCATCCTGGGGATGTCGCCGGTGGTGGACGATGTGGCGGTGATTGCGTTTCGCATGAACCTGCGCACGCGCTGAGCGCGGCCGGGTCGTGCCGGGCGTCCAGAGCCGCAATCCGCAATGGGCGAATCCTCGATGCTGGCGACTGTCCCGAACATCGACAGGATGAGGAAGCGTCCGTTGCCGACGCATGATGCGTCATGCTCCTTAAACCGCACGTCCTGGCCATCGCATTGGCTCTGGCAGTTCCCGCCATCGCCCAGCCCGCAGACCCGGCGGGCA
The DNA here is from genome assembly GCF_010499245.1 of Variovorax sp. WS11. Classification (GTDB taxonomy): domain Bacteria; phylum Pseudomonadota; class Gammaproteobacteria; order Burkholderiales; family Burkholderiaceae_C; genus Variovorax. The sequence continues at coordinate 2,772,768 of NZ_JAAGOW010000001.1, read as the reverse complement.
ATGCCGATTGCAAGGCCGAGGAAGCCGCTATCGAGCGGAACATGGAACTTGCCCGTTCCAAGGGGCAGATGCTGCACCGGCAGCGGCTTGCCGAGGCCTTGGCCACCCTGCAAGCGCGTTGCAAGACGCTCGATCCGGCGCAGACCCGCGCCGCACGCATCGAGGCGCTGGAGCAGGTCATCCGGGACCTGCGGCAGGAACTCAACCGCGCAGAAGAGCAACTGCGCACAATAAAGAACTAGCACGCCACCCGTCGATGCGAACGTGCGCTACCGCACAGACGCGCACCCTAGCCGCCCCTACCCTGGGTCGCAAAGGGCGCACCACCGGAATGCCCGACGGAATCCCCGTGGTTCATGGGCATCGCCGATCACGATGTGCCGTAGGGCGCCAAGGTGGTCAGCCGGCTGTCCTGCACCGGGCCGCCGATCGTGAAGTGATAGAGCGACTGGAACGCCAGGTCGCTGAAGCCGAACACCCGGTGCACCGGATCGTCGAAGAAGCAACCGATGCCCGTGCCCCGGATGCCCGCGGCTTCGGACTCCAGGTACAACACCTGCCCGATGATCCCGGCCTCCCAGAAGAGCAGGCGATAGAACCAGGGCCCGTGCGTGAACAGGGCGTCCCGATACTCCGCGATCATGCCGAGCGAAAGGACCCCGTCGCCCGCGATGTCCTGCTGGCAGCTCACTTGCGTCGCGAGCCGCCTGGCATCGCCGCTTTCCAGCTTGCGAAGGGGAAGGCCCGCCGGGCATCCGGGCGGGCTGGACCAGTCGAAGTGCGGATGCATGGCGCGCTTCAGCTTCTCCAGCTTGTGAGGGTCGCGGACGAGCACGTACAGCCCCGCGTCGAGTCCGTCCACCCGATGAACGAACATCGCGAGGTGGATGCACGGCTCCCAGGCCATGGCGTCCCAGGGCGCCGGCCGCCGGTTCGCTTCCAGATCCACGCGCGGCATCGCGCGCGCGAGCATGCCGTAGAAGCGCTCGGCCGTGATCGAGGTCCGGCCGTCGCAGGCCAGGAGGCTTCGCCGCTGGCGGATGATCCGGCCGGCCGGCGGTCCGTCCGGGAACGCTGTGCGTGGATGCGTTGGAGCGGGCGCGTCGAACAGGTCCAGGCCATGGCGCTCTCCGATCGCTTTGCGCGAGGCGAGCGCCACTTCGTCGATGGCGGTCCAGGCGACCGGGTCGTCGCGGCTGAGCCGATTCGCTTTGCCGCACCAGCCTTGCTGCTGCACGAGCTCGCGCGCCAGCAGCGGATCGAGGCTGAGCGGCAGCGTGCGCTGCGCGCCTGCACACCACGGCCCGGCCGAATCGTTCGGCCAGACGAGCATGACGAGTTCAGGCTGTTCGCGCTCGGCGCCTGCGAAGTCCTCGGCGCGGTCCAGCCCCAGCAAGGCTTCGATGGTTTCATCGGCCAGGCCGTGCAACACGACAGCGCGCCATCCCAGGGTCGCGGCGGCGATGCGAAGCGTGGCGATGGCGTGGCCCACGTCGTGCTGGCAATAGCGGAACGCGCGCTCGCCGTACTTCCACGCTTCGCGCCAGAAGATCGACGAGAGGCCGACCAAAAAGGCCTGCGGGGGAAACTCGCGCATCAACTGGGCGAACCACCCGGCGGAACCGGTCGTGCGCCGTTCCAGCGCGTGCTCTCTCGGCGCGTAGTGGTACAGGCCGGGCGCGGGGGCCAGCCCGGGAAGCGCGCCGATCAGCAGGTAGCCCTCGGTGGGATGCAGGTTGCCGCTCGAAGGGTTGCTGCGCAGCGCCCAGCGCATGCCGCCCGCCTGCTTCCAGGCCGACAGCGCAAGCGCGTACTCGAACAGCCGCGACAGCGAGCGCAGCGTGAGCGGCGCGCTCGGCACCGCGTCCCGCCTAAAGATGTCCTCGTAGCGGGGCGACAGCGGCTCCTCGTCCACGCCGAGGATGGGCAGCTGCGTGAGCGGCGCCCCCTCGTAGCGGCGAAACGGGTTGGGTTGGTTCACCCAGTCCAGGGCGCCGGGGGAGCGCGCGTAACGGTGGAGCTGGTGCTTGGTGCGCTCGTGATAGCGCAGCACCGCCTCGAGTTTGTCGGCGTCATGCATCTCGGCACCGGCCCATGGTTGCAATGGGGTCATTGTCTCGTCCCTTGGCGCTGGGAAATGGAAGCTACCACCGTGCGCCCGCCCTTCCCCTCACTCTGTCCTCCGACCCTCCAACGCCCTTCTGCCCTCCGGCGTGATCTCCTCACCACGATCCCCGGCTGAGGACCTCCGCCCCATGGATCGAGCGTCACCTGCATCGCGGCCTTCACAAGGCCGGCCAGGATCAGGGGCGGATGGCTTCGATGTCGGGGTCGTTGGTGAGGACGTGGGGAGGCGGAGTGGGCGATGCGGTGGAGGAGTGCGGTGGGCATGAGACGGGTGGGTGCAGGCACAAGTCTCATGGCCTGCTGCCTTTGAGTCAGCCGCGTTTGAGTCACAAATTGCGCAGGCTGACAACGGAAGTTCGCCTGCATTCCTTTTCAATCACGGAATCTCATCGCACCAGACCTTGAATCCATCCAGCTCGTTGGGGCCGAAGGTGCTTGACAACGCCACGTCGCTGGCGTCGCGCCCCTGCGCAATCAGCACGCGGCCGATGCGAGGCACGTTGTTGCGCGCATCGAAGGTGTACCAGCGGTCACCCAGGAAAGCCTCGAACCAACCCGCAAAGTCCATCGTGCCGTACGGCGGCAGGGTCCCGACATCGCCGAGGTAGCCGGTGCAATAACGGGCCGGAATGTTCAGGCAGCGGCATAGGGTGATCGCCAGGTGGGCATAGTCGCGGCACACGCCTTGCCCTTCCTTGAAGGCTTCAAAGGCCGAACGGGTGCGCCGGGCGTGCTGGTAGCCGAACTCGATGTGCTGGTGCACGAAATCGCAGACCGCCTGCACGCGCCCCCAGCCGGTCGGTCCGGTCCCAAAGTGCTGCCAAGCAAAATCAGACAGCAGGTCGGTTTCGCAGTAGCGGCTCCCCAGTAGGTAGAGCAAGGTGGACTCGGGCAGGTACTCCACCGGCGTCTGCGGCGCCGAGGGCACGATGATGTCCAGCGCGCCGCTGTCGTGGATCACGGTATCCGTACTCAGTACAAAGCGGCCCGCGGGTGCGACCAGGCGTGTGCACCAGTTGCCAAACAGATCGCGGTAGGCGGTGGTGGGGACGGCCGGCTTCGTGAGCAGATGGTCCGGGCGCAGGAGATCCGAGGCGCGCGAGTAATGAATGCTGAGGGTCAGGATCATCGGCGTCGGCCGGGGAAACTGGTAGGCGATTTCAAAACCGAGCTGGATATTCATCAACCCATGATGCGCCTTGATTCGCGCTTCCGCAGGGACTGCTTGGGTTGGGTCACCAAATATCCTCGCGTGCTCGTGCAGATCAGATCTTGAGTGGTTCTGGTCGATCTGAATGACCAACGGTCACCACGTGCAATGGGGGCGCGGTTTCCGGCGACTTGACCACAAGGAAAGTGCCCAGGCCAGGCATCCATGGACAACGCCGCTCCCAGATGCTGGGAGCGCTCGATGACGAGGCACAACGGGGGTCAGTTCCTGATGTCGCTTGATAGATCGCGAGAGTTCGCGGTCGCGAGGCGCCCGGCTGCGTCCGGTGCGAAGCCAAAGCCGGTTCAAGACTGTTGGATAGGGGTAGGAAACGGCTCTCGCCGTCCCCTCCCTCCGAACCCGCTGTGCAGTTCTCCCGCGACGGGCTCTCCAGTCAGTTGTTTCCGCACCGGGATTGGCGCGCCAATTGATGGGCTTCGGATAGCGTGAACAGCCCAAGACTAGCGAAGAAGGAATTTGGCCATCGTTTGTGATCGCTAAGACAGAGCCTGTCAAAAATTTTGTGTTCGAGGCATAGCATGACGACCAGGAGCATGTATGCCAGTAAGCAAGACGAAGATGAAGAACGCGGCGATCGCCGCCAAGATGGCGGCGCTGCCGTCGATTCCGAAGGAGTTGATTGACCAGTTCGTCACCGGCCCCATGACCGGTGACGCAGTCAATGAGGCGACGGCCGCGTTCAAGAAGGCGCTGATCGAGCGCGCCCTGGGTGCCGAGATGTCGCACCACCTGGGCTACCCGAGCGGCGCGAGCAAGCCCGAGGCCAGCGGTGGCAATCAGCGCAATGGCAGGAGTGCCAAGACGGTTTTGGCCGGTGACGGGCCACTTCGCATCGAGGTGCCGCGCGACCGCGAGGGCTCCTTCGAGCCAGTGCTCATCCCAAAGCACGAACGCCGGTTCACCGGCTTCGACGACAAGATCGTGGCCATGTACGCGCGCGGCATGACCATGCGCGAGATCCAGGGCTTCTTGATGGAGAGCTACGCGGTGGAGGTGTCGCCCGAGTTCATCAGCTCGGTCACCGACGCCGTCATGGTCGAGGTCGGAGCTCGGCAGGCCCGGCCGCTGGAGCCGATGTACCCGGTGGTCTTTTTCGACGCCTTGCGCGTGAAGATCAAAGAAGACGCGGTGGTGCGCAACAAGGCCATCTACTGGCCTTGGGGTGCTGCCCGATGGCACGCGCGACATCCTCGGCCTGTGGATCGAAGGCACCGAGGGCGCCAAGTTCTGGATGAAGGTATTCAACGACCTGAAGACCCGCGGCGTGGTGACATCCTCATCGCCGTCACCGATGGTTTGAAGGGCATGCCCGAGGCGCTGGCGGCGGTGTATCCGGCTACCACGTTGCAGACCTGCATCGTGCACCTGATACGCAACTCGCTGGACTACGCGAGCTGGAAGGACCGCAAGCTGCTGGCCGCGGCGATCAAGCCAATCTACACGGCCGCGAGCGCCGAAGCGGCCGAGGCCGAACTCGATGCCTTTGCTCAAGGCCCCTGGGGTATCAAGTTCCCGACCGTGGTCGCGGCTTGGCGCCGTGCGTGGGATCGGGTGATTCCGTTCTTCGCGTTTCCGCCGTCCATCCGCCGGGTGATCTACACGACCAATGCCATCGAGAGCATCAACGCGCAGTTGCGCAAGATCATCAAGTCGCGCGGCCACTTCCCCAGTGATGACGCGGCCTCCAAGCTGATCTGGCTGGCGTTGCGCAACATCACGACCGACTGGGGGCGCGCGGCGCACAATTGGAAGGAGGCGATGAATCAATTCGCGATCCTCTACGAAGAGCGCTTCACGCACGCGGCCCAAGGCAACGCAAAATCAGGAGGTTGAACCATGAATACATGGCTCAACCGGGGCGCCTCCGGCGGCCTGGCGGGGGCCTGAAGACATAAGAAAAAACAATCGAGAACAAATCAATCAACCGGCCTCGAACACAAAAATCCTGACAACTCCCTAAGACATCGTCCCTGACCCGGTCGGTGTTTCTGTTTTCGCAACATCGCCCGCAGTCGACGCCGAACAAAGCCGTCGACTGACGAGAATGTGTACCGGTGGGCCTGTTTGAAGTAGGCGTACCAACCCTTCAGGGTCGGGTTGAGCGACGCGATCACACTCTCGATGGACCCGCCGTGATTGCGGGGCGTCCGGGCACGAACTTTGTCCCGTAACGCCATCAAGCTTTTCGCACGCACCAACCGCCGCCCGGCTTCAAACCGGTACCCCAGAAACTCGAACCCTTGCCCCTTCTCCCGGCAATCCCCAATGTGGGTCTTGTCGGGATGTAGCGTCAGGCCGTTCGCACTCACCCAAGCACGCAAACGAGCGAGCGCGGCTTGCGCTTCCTCTCGACTGCGACACAACACCACGGCGTCGTCTGCGTATCGCACCATTACCAACCCGGCTTCGCGCATCGCTACGTCCAGCTCGTGAAGGTAAGCGTTCGCGAGCAAGGGGCTGATTACTGCCCCTTGAGGACTACCGGAGATCGGCGTCCACCGCTTCAAGTCTTCCATGATGTCTTGCTTGAGAAAGCCCTGAATGAGCTCCAGCACGTGACCGTCACCGATACGGGCTCCCACTTTCGTGAGAAGGGGGTCATGTGGAATCGTGTCGAAGTAGCTTTGCAGGTCCGGATCCACTACCCAGAAGTAGCCCGCTTTCAAATGCCGGTCCACTTCGCGCAGCGCATCCTTGCAGCCGAGACCTTGCCGGAAGCCGTAGCTTCTGGGCTCGAATTCGTGCTCAAAGATGGGCTCGATGACCAGCTTCAGCGCCGCCTGAACCACGCGGTCTTTTACAGCAGGTATGCCGAGCGGGCGCTGCTTCTTGCCCTTGGGTATGTAAACACGCCGTACCGGCAACGGGCGATAACTCCCGTCCCGCAGCGCTTGCGCCAATTCAGCCAAATAGTGATGCCGTCCTTGCGCGAATCGCTCCACGCTCATTCGGTCCACCCCAGCCGCCCCAGCGTTCTTCGCCACCTGGATCCATCCAAGCTCCAGCGTTTCAAGGCGATAGACTTTATCGATCAAACTGTACCATTTACCTCCTCGAACTCCTCTTTGTAGAGCAGCCAACATAGCTTCCGTCCAGATTGGAGCTGGCACGAATTTCCGCTGCACGCAGCTTCCCAGCACGCCTGCATCTTGTTTAGTCGTTGCCGACACTGTCGATGCTTCAATTGTCATATCTCTGCTCCTTTCCGGTCTTCAGCTATCAACCTTCCTGCCCCACTTCCCTAATGCGCCTTTTGCTCTGACACATTTCTCCACGGTTCAATTTAAGTTCCCCGTGATCGGTACTATTGGGACTCTGACTCCTGCCAGCGTTCACCGCACCGGCAGGTCTCCCCGCTTATCTCGTGCCATCTTCCTGTCGTTCCGTCCTCAACCACGTGGTACGCCACATCACCGCTTCTATGAGGACGGTTTTGTCAAGGCATGATGATCATGGCGGGACCTGTTCGTAGCATCCGATCGAAGTACCGACGGGGTGCGACATCCATCGTGATCCGAGGTCAGGGACTGTTGGAGGTCCGAGTCGGTACTCGAACAAGCTTCTATCCGTGCAGGACATTGGAGTCCGACACCACATGCAGCATGCGCGCCAGAGGCGCTTCTATGAGGACGGTTTTGTCAAGGCATGATGATCATGGCGGGACCTGTTCGTAGCATCCGATCGAAGTACCGACGGGGTGCGACATCCATCGTGATCCGAGGTCAGGGACTGTTGGAGGTCCGAGTCGGTACTCGAACAAGCTTCTATCCGTGCAGGACATTGGAGTCCGACACCACATGCAGCATGCGCGCCAGAGGCGCTGGCAATCCCTGCTTACCGACGCGCCCCTTCTTTGAGGACGGTCGCCCTGTGGCGACCCGCGGTGACAACGGGCGCGTCGACCTGTGATCATGATGTTGGCATTCTGTACTGTGTGACTCTGGTTGCTCAGGCGTGAGCTACTGCGGGTTTCAGGTGCGCGCCCGCCGGGATCTCGCCGTCCTGCAAGTAGCGCCACAGTGCGATGACCAGGCGCCGCGCCAGGGCTACCACGGTTAACGTCAACTGCACTCTCGTCCAACCAGTCGTTGGGTTGGGCCGAGATTCGGCATCCGTTTCATCCACGTAGGGGGCAGCGCTTTGCTGTACTGAAGGCGCGATACGTTGCGGGTGTGGACACGCTGATCCTTCGGGATGATGGCGAGCGCCTCAGCTTCGCCATCGCTCGCGAATGGACCGACCTCGCCGCGCCCAATCCATCCCAGCGAGTTGACGGCTCGACGGCTCGGCTTGACCTGGGCTCGCTGTGCGATCTGGTCGCGCTGCTTGAGATCCTGGCAGCTCGCTCGTGCGGAGGGCTTGTCAAATGAGCGTTCATGAACTATTGTCGGACCAGTTATATCTGTGGTCCGTCAAGAATGACAGAGCCGACCTCTTCAGCCCTCAAGCGACGCCGCAGGCAACTGCTGCGCAAGATGCCGCCGCTGGACGCTGTGCTTCGGGGCTCCTTGATCGAACGCTACAAGCGCTGCGGCAAATCAAACCGTAAGTGCGCAGAGGGTCCCGGACACGGACCCAAGTACTACCTCTCGGTGAGCTACCGGGCAGGTCGCCTCAAATGGACTACGTCCCCAGGCCGAGCACGCGCAGGTATGCGAGCACCTGGCCAACTACGCCCAAGTGCGCGAGATCTTGGAGGAGATCTCCGAGATCAACCACGAACTGCTGCGTCGGCGAGAGCCACCTGAGGTGCAACGGTGAGCCAGGTATCACCCTGTCGCCCACCGTCCCCATCGATCTCTCAGTTGGCGCGACTCTGTTGGCCAACATGCTGATCGCCATGATCGAGGCCGACCCGACGCTCATGTCCAGTGTGGAGGCCTGCGATGAACACGACCATCACCAAGCGCACCTGAGCAAACCGGCGTACATCTACGTGCGGCAGTCGACACCGGGTCAGGTGCGTCACAACCAGGAGAGCACCGAGCGCCAATATGCGCTGCAGGACAAGGCACGGGCCATGGGGTGGCCGCAGGTCGATCCGCGTGCTGGATCGGGACCTGGGCCGCTCGGGGCACAGATCGCCGGTCGCGAGGACTTCAAGACGTTGGTGGCGGATGTCTCGATGAGCCAGGTCGGAGCGGTGTTTGCCCTGGAGGTGTCGCGCCTGGCGCGCTTCGAGCCTCGACTGGCATCGGCTCCTGGAACTGTGTGCCCTGACGCACACCCTGGTGATCGATACCGATGGCTGCTACGACCCCGCGGACTTCAACGACGGACTGGTGCTCGGAATCAGGGGCACGATGGCCCAGGCCGAACTGCATTTCTTGCGCGGGCGCCTCCTGGCGGCAAGCTGAACAAGGCGCAGAAGGGTGAGTTGCGCTTCCTTGCCGGTAGGCTTTTGCTTTGACGACCACGACCGCATCGTCATGGATCCCGACGACGAAGTGCGGGGCCGTGCAACTGGCGTTTCGAGTGTTCCGGGAAACGGGCGAGTGCCTACGCCGTTGTCCAACGCTTTGCAAGGGACGGCCTGCGCTTCCCAAAGCGCGCCAATGGAGGTGTGGGCTACCAAGCTCGTTTGGGGTCGACTCAGCCAGAGTCGTATTCTGACCCTGCTGAGGAACCCGATGTATGCCGGCATACGTTTTCGGCCGCCGCCAGTACGCCAGAAGCATCACCCCGAGGGCGAGGTGCGCAAGAATGTGCGGGCGGGTCCCCATGCCGGAGTGGCGTGTCCACTGCGTGAACACCACGAGGGCTACCTCACCGTGGAGGAGTTCGATCAGAACCAGCGGCGCCTGGCGAATAACCGCAATAACGCGGAAGGGACCGTGCTCAGCGGTCCGGCACGCGAAGGCCTTGCGTTGCTCCAGGGAATGCTGTTGTGCGGCACCTGCGGGCGGGCGGTCCTAGTGCGCTATCAAGGCAACGGCGGCATCTATCCCACCTACCAATGCACGGAGGCGCCGCGAGGGCTGGCCACGAAGAACTGCTTCAGTGTGCGCACCGAGCTGCTCGACGACGCCATCTGCGCAGAGGTATTCAGGCCCTGAAGCCAGCCGAACTCGAGTTGGCCTTGGCAGCCTTGAACGACCTTGAGCAGCGCAACCAAGCCGTCATGCGTCAGTGGCACATGCGAATCGAGCGCGCCGAGTATGACTGCGCATTGGCCAAACGCCGCTATGAAGAAGTCGACCCGTCCAATCGCCTGGTCGCCGCAAAGCCTTGAGCGCCGCTGGAACGAAGCCATGTTGCACATTGACGAAGTCAAGTCCGAAGCCGCAAATTTCCAGACCCAGAAGGCCCACGTCGTGACGCCCGAGCAGAAGACGAAGGTTCTGGCTCTGGCTCGTGATCTGCCGCGCGTCTGGCGCCTGCGACGACCTGTCGAAGGATCGCAAGCGGATGCTGCGACTGCTCATCCGCGACATCACGGTCGAGAAACTCACTGATGCGAGACAGGTCGTTCTGCACGTTCGCTGGCAAGGTGCCTGCACCGACACCACGATTCCTCTCCCAAGCCCGATCGCAGACCAAATGCTTTACCCGCGCCAGATCATCGAACGCATACGAGAACTGTCCAGCCGGCTCTCCAATCAACAGATCGTCCAGGCCTTGAATGAAGAGGGCCTTCGCAGTCCGCGTGGACTGCCAATTACGCGGGCAATGATCAAATGGATCCGCATTCGCTACGCCGTGCCTTCCGTCTGTCTGATGCGTCCAGAAGAGCTCACAGCCGGGCAACTTGCTGATCGCCTATCCGTGAGTGTCTATTTTGTTCGCTACTGGATAAAGCGCGGAGTTATTGATGCACGCCATCTCGGCGCACAGGGCCCCTGGTGGATCACGATCACCGACCAACAGGAGCAGCAACTCCGTGATCGCATACGCACCTCAGGTCACTTGAAGAACCATCGCGAGACGCTACCCGACGTCTATCATCCCAACTCTCAGCTGTGAGGAGTGCTTTATGAAGCCACCATCACGATCCCCACACGGCGCATGCGCTTGCCCGCGCCGGCGAAGCGCCGGTTGAACCACTGCGTGAGTGCGCTGCCGGGCTGTAGGCGGAGCCAGCTCCAAGCCAACTCCACCAGCAAGCCTCGCACTCGCCTGTTGCCGGCCTTGCTGATGCCCTGCTCGATATCGCTGTCACCGCTGGCATACGGCGTGGGCACCAAGCCCAGGCTGCCTGCGAGTTCGCGCCGGTTGGCGAAGTGCCGCCAGCCGAACACTTCCTTCACCAACACCCAGGCACCCTTGGGCCCGATCGCACGCAGGCGCGCGAGGTGCGCGACCAGCGGCTGCTTGCCCTCGGCCAGTTCCTTGCAGCGCGCAGCTTCGACCGCTCTGACTTGCTCCTTGACCAGCTTCAGGCGAGCCCCCTCTCGCTCGATTTCCGCGCGCAACATCGGCGGCACCTGATTACGATGGCGCTCCCACCACACTGTCCAGTCGCGTCCGCCGATGACGATCCCTGGCCGCAGGTTGTGCACCAACAGCGAACCGATGCGGTTCGTATGCGCGATACGCTCGTGAGTCAGCCGTTGCAATTCACGGTGCACACGGCGTGCGTCCTCGTCCTCACTGCTTGGTTCGCGCAGCACCGACCATACGTGCTCGCCCGCGTGGTGGCGAATGAGCATGGCCAACAGCTTGTCCGCATCGAGCCGATCGGTCTTGGCTCGCCGTGCGCGTCGGTTGACCTCGATGCTTGCCGCATCGACCACGATGTTGTCGACACCTAACTCGCTCAGCCAGCGATGCAGCCACCAGCCGTCACGCCCAGCCTCGTAGCAGCTGTGCACCTGCGCCTGGGCGCCGGTGCGCAGCCGCGCCCCGGCCTTGACGATGCAATCGGCCACGGCAGCTGTATCGCCGGCGCCTACGGTATAGCGGCTCACGCGGTGACGGCTATCGCCGATGCTCAGCTGCCAATGCTTGTCGCCGAGCTCGAAGCTCATGTACAGATCGCCGCCGCCGGCGGTATCCTTGCCTGGTAGGACTGTTCGGGTCGTCGTCATTTCCATACTCCTTCGCAATAGAGAATCGGAAATACGGTTTTAGCTCGTTGAGCCGATTTGGCCAGTCCTACATAGCATCTTTATCCGCCACGCCAGCGTGATGCATTGCTTCCAGGCTTCGCCACTTTAGTGCAGGCTCGCCGCCATACCCCGCCGAAACAGGTTCGTCATCCTACGGACCGACATTTCGCTTCCGGTTGCTCTCCACCTCGCCTCGCGACGACGCAGTTACCTTCGGCTACGGAGCTGCGGCCAACTCCGACAGGGACTTTCACCCTGCTGATAGCACGCCTTCACGGGCGCACACTAAACCGCTCTCGCGGTAGGCGCTTCGCGCACCCCATGGATATGCCGTGACCCGGTTGCCGCCACCGTTGATGGCGAGGCAATCCCGCCTCGCCATCAACGGAGCAGCCACCATGGACACCATCACTTCGGCCGTTACCCCGCTGCGGCAACGCATGCTCGAGGACATGCGCATGCGCAAGTTCGAGCCTCGAACTCAGGAGGCCTACGTGCGCGCCGTGCGCAAGCTCGCGGCCTACCTTCACCGCCCACCCGACACGGCGACCGTGGACGAGTTGCGCGACTTCCAACTCCACTTGGTTGACTCAGGCACTTCACCCATCACGCTCAACGCAACGCTTAGCGGCCTGCGATTCTTCTTCGATGTCACCGTGGGCCGTCAGGAGGTCATGGTCAGGATGCAGCCGGTCAAGTTGCCCCGCAGCCTGCCGGTGATGCTCAGCCCGCAGGAAGTCTCTCGGCTCATCGCCGCTGCGAGCAACGTCAAGCACCAGGTGGCCTTGTCGCTCGCCTACGGCACGGGCCTTCGAGCCAGCGAGGTCGTGCACCTGAAGGTCACCGACGTGGACAGCCAGCGCATGACGCTGCGGGTGGAACAGGGCAAGGGGCGCAAGGACCGCTACGCCATGCTCAGCCCGGTGCTGCTGCAGCGCCTTCGCACTTGGTGGCGTATCGCACATGCCCAGGGCCGCATGCTGCCCGGTGGCTGGCTGTTCCCGGGCATGAACCCGACTGATCCGCTCACCACTCGCCAGCTCAACCGCGCTATTCACGACGCTGCCGACGCCGCCGGCATCCACAAGCGCGTATCGATGCACACGCTGCGGCACTGCTTCGCACCCCCTGCTGGAGAGCAAGGTCGACATCCGTGTGATCCAGGTTTTACTGGGACACAAGCGCCTGGAGACCACCACCGTGTACACCCACGTCGCTAATGATCTGCTGCACGAAGTCTTGAGCCCGCTGGAGACGCTGCCGCCGTCTTGAGGCGACTGCCGTGGGTCGACCTTCCCTGGAGGTCGCCGACATCTTCTGACAGCATGCGCCAGCGTGGCGCGTCGAGCAACGCGGCCATCTGAGCCTTGCGCAGCTGAAGGTCATGTCGGCCATCCAACAGTGCCGCAGCGCGGCGCTGGGTGGACATGTCTTGCGCTGCGAGGGCTGCGGTGCCGATCAGATCGCCTACAACTCTTGCCTTATGGGGAGTCTCCCGATACGGGGAGTTCGAGGAAGTCGAAGGTGTGGTGTTGCCCTGGACTCGAGCGTGCGCCTGCCGCGCGCAGCTCACCATATCTTCGGACCACCTGAGTACGGTCATCGAGCCATTCATGGCTCAACCCAACCCAGGAGATCTAGATGCTTGACAGCTACTTCTGCACCCCCAAGACGCTCCGTCGCCTGCGTGCCGGCCCGAGTGCCCCGTACATCGACGGCTTCGCAGACTCGCTCGAACGCGATGGCTACGCTCACGCGAGCGCGGTTCGCTACCTGAGGTCGGCAGCTCACCTGGGCTGGTTCGTCTATCTCGAGGGTGGCGCCTGGGCCGATGCCGATGCGGGCACGTTGGCGGCATTCGGCCGCCACTTTGCTCGCTGTCGCTGTCCGCGATCGAACGGCGGAGCGACCGGGTACCACGCGAGCTTCGGCGCGAAGTTGTTCCACCGACATTTGGTTCGACTCGGAGTCTGCAAGGGCCCTGTGATCTCAGACGCTGATCACGCAGAGCCGGCGATCGTGACCGCCTTCAGGGATTGGCTGCGTGTGCATCGCGGGGCAAGCGACCCGACGCTGAGGCAGTACAGCCGCGGCGCCATCGAATTGATCCACGAACTCGGCGCCAACGTCGCGAGCTGGACTGCGCAGTCAGTACGGGACTTCCTGCTCGGGCGTGCCGCCAGGTGCGGGCCTCCTACCACGCAGAAGCTCATCACCTCGCTGCGGGCGTTCCTGCGCTACGTCAGCTTCGCGGGCGAGTCGCGTGACGACCTTGCTCTGGCTGTTCCCGCCGTGGCCAGCTGGCGGTTGGCACGGTTGCCGCGCTGTCTGTCGCAAGACGAACTGGCGCGCGTCATCGGGGCGTGCGATGGGACGACGCGAGGGCGGCTGCGCGACCGCGCGATCGTGTTGCTGTTGTCGCGGCTGGGCCTGCGCGCAGGAGACGTGGCTCAACTTCGTCTCGGCGACATCGACTGGCGCAATGGCATCTTGCGGGTGACGGGCAAGGGCCGCTATGAGGTGGGACTTCCCTTGCCGCAAGAAGTCGGTGATGCGCTGCTCGCCTATCTTGCGCGCCGCCTGCCGGCCGGCGATTCGGATCACGTGTTCCTGCGCAGCCGGGCACCGTCCACCCCATTTGCCGACGGCGACGGCGTCTCGTCCGTGGTCAGGCACGCCATGCAGCGCGCCGGCGTGAAGGCCCCGGTCAAGGGCGCCCATCTGCTGCGGCACACGGCGGCCACGCAGATGTTGCGCAGTGGCGTCCCGCTCGACCAGATCGGCTTGGTCCTGCGCCACCGCAGCATCGACATGAGCGCCTACTACGCCAAGGTCGATGTCGCCTTGCTTCGCGGCGTCGCTCAACCATGGCCGGGGGCGCATCCATGATCGCCGCCATCGACCGGTACTTGGCCTTGCGACGCAGTGCGGGCTTCGTCTTGAGCAACGCGCAGTACCTGCTGCGCAGCTTTGCGGCGTTCGCCGCCGACCGTCAGCAACCACACATCTGCACGTCAACGGTGATCGACTGGGCCAGTCGAGCGCCGTCATCGGCTCAACGGCATACCCGCTACCAGACCGTCCGCCAGTTTGCGGAGCACGTGCGGATGGAAGACCCCCAACACGACCTGCCCCCGCCCAATCACTTCAACCATAGGAAGTCCCGCCGCGTCCCTCGCATCTACGCAGCCGCAGAGATCGATCGACTGATCCTGGCTGCGACGCAGTTGTCTGCAGGTGACCTGCGGCCGCAGACCTATGCGACGCTGATCGGCCTGCTTGCCGCAACCGGTCTTCGGATCTCCGAGGCCTTGCACCTGCGCTACGACGACGTGACGCCGGACGGTCTGCTGATCCGCAAGACTAAGTTCCAGAAGACCCGGTTGGTGCCGCTGCATGAGACCGCAGTGGCGGGGCTCGGGCGGTATCTGGCGCAGCGTCGCGCCGTGTGTCTCACCACGGACCACGTGTTCGTCAACGACGACGGTCGGCCACTGGAATACGGGACCGTGTACCGAGTCTTCGGCAGGCTGGCGGAGTCTGCGGGTATAGCGCCATTGCGCGGGCATCGCCCACGGCTCCATGAGCTCAGGCACACGTTCGCCCTGCGTGCACTGCAGTCAACGCCTGCCGGTCGCCAACGCATCGGACAGCACATGCTGGCGCTGACCACCTATCTCGGCCACGTCAGCATCGACTCGACCTACTGGTACTTGGAATCGACGCCGGAACTGTTGACCGACATCGCCGCAGCCGGCGAGGTCTATCTGAGCGGAGGTCACCCATGAGCTCCCTGGCGCCGCATATCGAGGCCTTTCTGCGCGAGCACCTGCCTCGCCATCGTGCCGCCAGTGCACACACCTGCGATTCGTACGCCTACAGCTTCCAGTCGCTGTTCGAGTTCGCTGCCCGCAGGCTCAACACCGTGCCATCGGCTCTGATGTTGGAGCAGCTGGACGCGCCTTTGATCGCCGCGTTTCTCGAGCATCTCGAGAGTGCACGCCGCAACTCGGCGCAAACGCGCAATATCCGTCTGGCGGCGATCCGATCGTTCTTCCGCTTTGTGCAACATCGTGAACCCGGCGCGCTCGAGCAGACTCGCCGCATCCTCGCGATCCCGTACAAGAAGACCGACACCCGGCTGGTTGCCCACTTGGACAAAGCGGAGCTCCAAGCCTTGCTCGATGCGCCGGATCCGACCACCCGCGACGGGGTTCGCGATCGGGCGATGCTCCATTTGGCGGTCTGCGCGGGGCTGCGGGTCTCGGAGTTGACGGGATTGTGCATTTCCGACGTCGCGGCGCAGTGCAAGAGCATTCACGTGCTCGGCAAGGGCCGTCGCGAGAGAGCCTTGCCGCTTTGGAAGCCGACGACTTCGGCATTGCGAGCCTGGTTGGCCGTGCGCGGCGAGGTTGCCACGCCGGAAGTGTTCGTCAACGCGCGCGGCGAGCCCTTCAGTCGCTGGGGCGTCGCGTACGTCCTGCGCAGCCATGCCGATACCGCAAGTACCGCTTGCCCGTCGTTGCGCGACAAGCAGATCTCGCCACATGTCCTAAGGCACACCTGCGCGATGATCGTGCTGCAGGCGACGCAGGACATCCGCAAGGTCTCTCTGTGGCTGGGGCACAGCACCCTGGCCACGACCGAGATCTACGTTCGAGCCGACCCCAGCCAAAAGCTCGAGGCCATCGAGGCCGTCGTGCCGCCGCATCTGCGCAAGGGCAAGTTCAGGCCGCCGGACCGACTCATTGCGCTGCTCAGGACGAAGCACTAAATGGGGAGCCGAATGGATGCGAGCGCCACGACTTGACGCGCCTTCGATCGCCGAACTCCCCATATCGGGAGACTCCCCATAAGGCAAGTTCTGGAGAGCTCTCCAGAACCTGCCGCAACCGCCACTGCCCGAAGTGCCAGAGCACTGCGGCGCAACGCTGGCTTCATGCGCGGCAGGCCGATCTGTTGCCGGTGGAGTACTACCACGTGGTGTTCACGCTGCCCACAGCCATCGCCGACATCGCGTACCAGAACAAGGCCGCTGTCTACGGGCTGCTGTTCGACCTGGCCGCCGAGGTGTTGTTGACGATCGCTGGCGATCCGAAGCACCTGGGCGCCAGGATCGGTGCCACGCTGGTGCTGCATACCTGGGGCTCGGCGCTTATGCACCATCCCCATGTGCACGGCATCGTGCCGGGAGGTGGGTTGGCGCCCGATGGCACGCGGTGGGTCGCCTGCCGTCCGGGTTTCTTCCTGCCGGTTCGAGTGCTCTCGCGCCTGTTCCGTCGGCGCTTCCTGGAGGAGTTGCAGCGCCTGCATGCCGCCGGCAAGCTCAAGTTCTTCGGCGAACTCGCGCATCTAGCCGATGCACGGGCGTTCAAGTCCTGGCTCGCGCCACTGCGCCAGGTCGAGTGGGTGGTGTATGCCAAGCGCCCCTTCGCCGGGCCGCAGGCCGTGCTGGCCTATCTGTCGCGCTACACCCACCGCGTGGCCATCTCCAACAGCCGCCTGCTCGCGATGGACGAGCGTGGCGTGATCTTCCGCTGGAAGGACTACCGCACCAAGGGTCGCACGCGCCACAAGGTCATGACGCTCTCACCGCAAGAGTTCATGCGCCGGTTCCTGCTGCATGTGTTGCCCACGGGATTCCATCGCATCCGCCACTATGGGCTGCTAGCCAACGGCACACGCATCGCAAGCCTGGCCATCGCACGCGCGCTGCTGCATTCGGCCGCGCCAGTGTCAGCGGCGTGTGAGCACAGCAGCGACCTCGGCACTGAGCAGCACGCCGAGCGCTCCACCTTCATCTGCCGGCACTGCGGCCACGCCATGACCATCGTGCAGGTCTTCATCCGTGGGCAAGCGATTCGTGCACCGCCATGACTGCAAGCCCATCCATTGCGTCCCTGAAGTCGACCAGCGAACGAGTCGAAGGGCCTGGCGCGCGCCGTGTGCGGCCTTGGCCCCAGCCGCTCGACGCCCCATCCTCGCCAGCGCGCGCCGCAGCCGCTGCGCGGGACCTGCGCCGCCCGTTAGAGCCGGCGCGCGACGCTAACGCGGCCAGCTTGACGGTCCTGCACGTGTCACTATCGCCATAGCGCCGCGGCCCTGAATACCCGCCACGGTGCGCTCCGCGCTTTCCTCCCTCAAGGCTTGTGAGACACCTGCCCTCAGGTCGCGGTCGTTCTACCGCAGCGCGCATGCCGGGCAGATGTCTCACAACCCTTCATGGTTGCTGACGGTCACGCGCAAAGCTCAAACGGCAAGGATGGGGCCCCTAGCGGACAGTGGCCTCGCTCCAAAGCGGACGTTCGCCAGCTGCGCTTGTGGCTGCGGGGGCCCTCATCTTGAGGATAGAACGTCAGTCGTTATACGGCAGTTCGTGCACCATCTTCTCCAGCCGATCCGCGAACAACTTCCGACGTTCATCGTCACCCTTGATTTCCTGCAACGTCGCCACAATGCCACGACTGAACGCGTCGACCAGTCCGCGGATTGAGAGCATGACCAAGTGTTCTACATCGCTTGTTTCGGCAACCTCCGGTAGAAATTCGTCGCCGTAGCCAATCTGGCGTTTGACCAGCCGCCGGCTTCAGGCCGGGCAGCTTCCCTCGCGCGGCGTGCGCAGCAGTGGCCGGCCGGCGGCGCGGCCGGTGACTTCGCCGCCGTCCACCGCCAGCTCGCCGTTCACCAGCACCGTCGTCACGCCCTGCGACAGCAGCGTAGGCTGCGCATAGGTGGCGCGCGCCGCGTAGCGCGCCGGATCGAACACCACCACGTCGGCGTGGTAGCCGCTGCGCAGGTAGCCGCGCTTGGTCAGTCCCAGGGTGTCGGCCACTTGGCCAGTGCTGGCGCGCACGAAGCGGCCGAGCGAGATCACCTTTTCCTTCACCACATACTGGTCGTACTTGCGCGCGAAAGTGCCGTAGGCGCGCGGATGGCCTTCCGACGAATCGGAGGAGGTCATCACCCACGGCCGCTTCATGAAGTTGCGCACGTCGTCGTCGGTCTGGTTGAAGGAGGCGATCGCCAGGTCGGCCTCGCGCAGCACCGCGATGGCGGCGTCCACCGGATCGCCGCCCTGCGCCACCTCGGCCAGCGTGCGGCCGATGTATTTGGTGTTCGGGCCGGCCGAGAACAGGATCGCCTCCGGCCCGCCGCGCAGGCGTAGGTTCTCGCGCATGTCCTTGCGCAGACGCTCCTGCAGCGAGGCGTCGTCGAATCGCTTGAGCATCGCGGCGCGGCCGCCGTCCACCGCCCAGCCGGGCACCAGCGCGGCCGAGAAGCGGGTGCTCGATGCGGTCCACGGGTACTGGTCGGCGGTTATCGCCAGGCCGCGCTTCTGTTCGGCCTCGATGCGGCGGATGATGTCGCCGCTCTGGCCATGCACTGCCACGCCCAGCGCCTTGATGTGGGCTACGTGCACCGGCAGCCTAGCTTCGTGCCCGATGCGGATCGCCTCGTCGATCGAGCCCTTGAGGCCGATGTTGTACATGGACTCGTCGCGAATGTGGCTGTCGTACAGGCCGCCGTGGCGCGCCGCGACCTTGGCCAGCTCGATCACCTCCTCGGTCCGCGCGAAACTCTGCGGTGCATAGAAGAGCCCGGTTGACAGGCCGAGCGCGCCTTCGCACATCGCGCGCGAGACCTGGGCGCGCATGGCGTCCAGCTGCTCGGACGTCGGCGCGCGGTTGGCCTCGCCGAGCTGGCCGGCGCGCACCGGCCCGAAGCCGACGTAGATCGCGGTGTTGGTGCCGGCGCCGTTGTCCCTCAGCCGCTGCGCCTGCGCCGCGATGTCGGCGCCGCCGAAGCCGTCGCTGCCGATCACCGCGGTGGTCACGCCCTGGGTGAGGAAGGGCACGTTCAGCCAGCGGCGCGCGTCGGCATGGAACAGGTCGCGGTCGGCATGGGTGTGCGGATCGATGAAGCCCGGCGCCACCACCTGGCCGCGCGCATCGATGCGCCGCTTGGCCACGAAGCGATGCGGCGCAGCCCGGCCGACGAAGACAATGCGGTCGCCGGCAATGCCGACGTCGCCCACCTGCGGCGGCGCGTCGTCGCCGGTGAAGATGGTGCCGCCTTCGATGATTAGATCGAGCGCGACCGGTTCGTCGACGGCGCGCGCCGACACGCCGAAGGCCAGGGGCAGTAGCGTCGCCAGCACGGCGACGCTGCGACGGAGCGGGAAGCGGGAGATGGCGACGGGCATGGCGATGGAGTGCGCGTTGGAAGTGGGACGGCGCCCAGTCTAGAGGCGCCGCCGCGCGCGCGGCCATTACAAATGGACCACCGGCCATGCCCTCAGGGCATGGTCAGCACAGGCCCTAAGCCACCATGCCGGCGCCGCCACGATGCCCATCGCGCTGCGGGTCGGCGCCGCCGGTGAGCCAGGACTGGCCGCCGAGCTGCGTGCGGACGATGGTGCTGATGCCGTGCGCCAGCTCTCCTTGCGGACGACACCATCCTCGACGAAATGATCAGCTTCGGCCACAACGTGTGGGCGCCACTCGTCAAACAGATTCCCCCCTGGGCTGCTAGTAGTGGCTAACGGTGTTAGGCATTGAGCGGTTGCGTGCAGGGTCATTGCTTGAGGTACAGCGTCGCCCTTTAGCGAAAACAGAGAACCATGGGGAACTTCCGGTTTTGGCCGACTACGGTAGTACACGAGCACAAGCCAACGACCGCTCCCGCACTGCGATGCAGGTATTCGTTGAGATCAGGTGGCAGGCAAACGTGTCATCGCCCGCCGTTCTTCAGCGTCCGATCCCGAACAGCCTTGGACGCACGCCGATAGATCAAGATCATCGCAACCAACACCACAAAAGCCGCCAAGTTCGACGCCAGCGCGAGCACAAACAGCAACCCCGCCACATCCACCATGAGCAGCGTCACCGCCAGCGAAGCCGCCCAAAGCCCACCCCACCTCAAGATGTACATGTCCATGTAGGTCTTGAGCCAGACGTTGTTCCTCTGCGCGATGGCATCGGCCTCCTCTGCAGACGCCGCGGGCGAAACCTGTTCGAGGAAACTCTTCGGCGACCAGAAGCGATTCCAAATAGACGCGGGGCGAGGTTCCGTTGGGCTCATCGCGACAGAGACTACCCGCTGCTAAGCCCGAGCAGGCTTCCCCGCCGCCCGCCGCCGCGTCAGCGCCAGATTCGCCGTCATCATCGCCGCGACCAACGTCACCAGCCACGAGAAGTACACCCACAGCAAAAACATAGGCAGCACCGCAAACGCCCCATACAGCGCCTTGTACGTCGGCACCTTGACCAGGTAGGCGGTGAAGGCCCGCTTGCCGAGTTCGAAAGCCAGGCTGGCAATCAAGCCGCCCGCGATGGCGTCGCGCAGCCGTACCTTGGTGTTGGGCACAAGGTAGAACATGCACGTCAGCGCCGTCACGCCGAGCATGAGCGGCCCGAGGTCGAGCACGAAGGCGAGCGACCGCGGCAGCGCGCCGATCAGGCCCATCGAAATGCCCAGCAAGTACGACGTGGCCCACAGGCTCAGGCCCAGAACGGGGGGTCCGACGGCCAGCATCAGCAGGTACAGGCCGACGCGCCTGAAGAACGGGCGATTCTTCCTCACCTGCCACATCTGGTTCAGCGCGTTCTCCACGGTCAGCAACAGCGCGATGGCCGCGCCCAGCAGGAAGAGCGAGCCGACCCAGGTCAGGCCGCTGGCGTTCGCGGCGAACTGGTTCAAGTACTTCAGCACCGTGCGTGCGATGTCCGCCGGGAGCAGCCTGCTCAGCAAGAGCTCCTGAAGCGCGTCCTTGAAGCGCCTGAAGATCGGGAAGTGCGTGAACAGCGCGAAGCTCGCCGCCAGCAAGGGCACGATCGACAGCAAGGTCGTGAAGGTCAGGCTCCCTGCGACCTGGGGCAGGCGCTCTTTCCTGGCGCGGTGGAATGTCAGGCGGGTCAGGTTCAACATGGATCGCTGGAGGGGGACTCGACGGGCTCGCGGGGAATGGGGCTGCTGCGGCTGGATGGCGATTGTGATGGGTGCCGTGCGCAGTCGGCCGGTCAAAGTCACTTCCTTTTTTCCGGCGGCTTGGCCTGGGCCCGCGCGGCGCCGACCTCCCGGCTCACTGCGCCGCAGTTGGTCTCTTCGCCGGGCCCGGTTTCGATAAGAGGCACGAGCGCCGCCAGGGGCCCGGCGGCGGCCAGTGCAAGCGCACCGCCGACGCGCGCAAGGAGCGGCCCCTTCACGATCTCGAAGTCCGGCTGCTTGAAGGTTCCGTACAGACGCACCGGGGTGCGCAGCGACAGCACGCCCGGGCTCTTCGGCTTGGGCGCCACGGTGATGTCGAAGCGCTCATGCTCGAGATCGAATCCGCCGATGCCGAGGATTTGCGTCTGCTCGGTGTCGACGACAAACAGGGTGGACGTGCCGCGGCCGCCTTTCACGTCGAAGACCATGCCGCCGCAGTTGACGGTGATCAGCCGGTCTCCGCCCACCAGAAGCCCGAGCACCTTGCCGCCTTGCAGCCCGCTCGCGGCATCCATCAGGTTCGAGATGCGGCCATTCGCGATGGTGGCGGCGATGCGGCCGTCGGCCTTGGCTGCCGCGTCGGCGATGGAGTTGCCGGTGCCCTTCAGTTG
This sequence comes from Variovorax sp. WS11, assembly GCF_010499245.1. Taxonomy (GTDB): domain Bacteria; phylum Pseudomonadota; class Gammaproteobacteria; order Burkholderiales; family Burkholderiaceae_C; genus Variovorax. Next base: position 2,750,764 of record NZ_JAAGOW010000001.1, on the reverse strand, counting down.
CAGGGCCGCGCCGACGTAGCCGGCCCCCTGGGCGATAGTGGGGCTTTCGGGGATGAGCCGGTCCAGCCGGACGCGGCGCAGGTTGATCTTCACATCGGACTTGATGGTGGGCTCGCGCGCATCGAGCACGGCCTGCGATGCGATGGTGCCGCCCGCAAATCCGAAGTCCAGCTGCGTGAGCTTCAGGATCGCGTCATGCAAGCTCAAGGAAGCGCGCAGGCTTTCGAGCGGCAAGGCTTTGGGGACGACCAGCTTGATCGCCACGAGGCTTGCTTCGGCGTCGATCTTCTGCAGGCGGCTGCCGTCGAAGCTGCCGGCCGGGAGGATGTGGTTCGGATCGATCGCCTGCTCCTTGGCCTTGGCGGCGGGGCGCGTGCGGGTTTCGGCCTGAGAGATGGCGGGCTTGCCGCCCGAGCCCTTGGTCTGAACGCCGATCATGGGTCCGAGGTCGGCCATGTTCAGCAGCTTGCTGTGCAGCTCGGCCTCGAGCAGGGGGCGCGGTTTGCGGTCGGTGTAGCGGGCCTTGCCGGTGACGTCGGTGGACCCGATCTTTCCGGCAAGGTCATCCATCGTGTACTGGTTTCCCTTGAGGACCAGGTGGCCCTTCAACCGATAGGGCGGCGACGCAGGCAAGGGCAGCAGCAAGAAGGGATAAAGGTTGGCCAGGGTCTGGCCCTCGATGTACAGGCGCGTGTCGATGGCCGAAATATTGGCGGCGTCGGCGACGGTGCCTTCGACCTCCACCTTCGTGGTGCCGGCGATCAGGCTGCCTTTCACCGGGAACGGAACGCCGGACTCCTGAAAGCTGAGCACTTCGCCGGTGAGGGCGGTACCGGAGAACGCAGCGTCGTGGTATTTGCCGCCGAACTTGTACTGCGTGGTGTAGCGAACGTTGGAGGGCGGCGCGTCTGCATCCTTGACCTTCTCCTGGGTGGCGGGGTCGAAGGTGCTTCCTTGCACGTCGAGCTCGAAAGGCTCCCCGTGGTCCAGATAGCGCAGGCGCCCGTGATCGACCGACAGCGTGCTGATTCGCAGCTTGCTCGGGGTCGTCTCGGTAGGTTCGGCGAGGATCCAGTTCTTCCGGTTGTCGGGCAGGCGTTCGAAGACCAGGTCGGGCTTGGTCAGGGCCACGCGCGGGATGAGGATCTTCTCGGGGAGGTCGCGAAGCGAGACGGAAAACTCCAGCATTTCGATCTTGGCCATTGCCTCGTGCTGCGGCGACCAGTCGGCGTTGCTGAAGTACACGTCTCGCATACGGATGGTGGGGACGAAGCCGAGCTCGACGTGCAGGTCCGAGATCCTGAACTCGCGCTGTGTCTTCTGCGAGATGTAGCGTTCCAGGGGTGGGCGAAACCAGTTCCAGTCGAAAAGGAGGACCAGGATCACCAGGGCCGTGACGACGGCGAGCAAGACGGGGTGTCGTCGCACGAATTCCGGTAGGGCCGATGAAGACATGGTGCCTGAACGGAGGAACACGCCAAGGCGGTAGTGAGCACCCAAGCTGCGCCCGTCGCCTCGATGTCTCCAGCGTCGAGTCGCCAGTCACCATGAAGGCGGCGGACTACGGGCCATGCCAGCACCCACCTACAGGGCAATGGGTCGGCAATTGACCGTCCGTAACACCTGGGTGGCGGACGTGGCTTGGCTCGCAGACCCCGGCGTTTCACAATCGGAGGCCTAAAAATGAAAACGGAGTGCCTACATGAATAAACCCTCCGAAGATGCGGCACTTGCGCGGCTGAACGAGCGCCGCACCCTGTTGCGCCGTAGGCGTCGGCGCTGGCGACGTCGGCATGGCATCTGGAAAGCGCAGCGCTCACGGCCTGCGGGGAGGCGGTGGCGGAGGGGGAGGCGGCGGGCAGCGCTTTGTTGCTGCCGCTGCAACCGGCGCCGCTCTGCCCCGGCCCCTGCTCCAGCGCCTTCACCCGCTCCCGCACCCGCTCCTGGTTCGACGGCGCCGGCCCTCGGCGCCCACGTGCTCGCCTTCAACCGGGACGGCGTGACGTCCTCGTCGCTGTCCGCTTCCGGCATGACCACGCGCACGAGCGGAAGCACGCTGTTGGCCTGCGTCGGGCGGGGCTTGCTTGCGGCCGGCCTGCCGACGGACAACGCGGGCAATGCCTTCGTCCAGCTCGGTGTGGCGCACACCTACACCCTCTGGCCAAACTCGGGGACGGCCTTGTATGCCTGTGCGCAGGCCCGCGGCATGGCCGGCCACGCGGTCACGGTGGCGAAGCCCAAGGTCACCGACGAAACGACGCTGACCATCGTCGAGATCACCGATGGCGGCTCGGTCCGCGATGCGCAGTGGCGCGAAGTGTTGTCGGGCCAGCCCTTGACGAGCGCCAGCGTCACCACCACCGGCCCTGCGCTGCTCGTCGCATGGTGGTGGGGCGATGCCGGTGTCGACCTGGACAAGACGGCAGTGCCCAATAACGGGTTCACGGTGATCGATTCGGTATTGGCTTCGGGTGCCTTGGTGCAATGCGCCGTTGCGGTCAGGCAGGTCAGCGCGGCTGGGAGCTACAACGTGACCTGGGCCTCGACGCCGCAGCAAGGGGCGCAGCTGTGGCTGGCTGCGGTGCAGGCGGCCTGAAGTGCGCCATGTGATGGGCAGCCATACGACGACGCTCATCGTCGACGCGTGAACGGCGAAAGAAGACGGCGTGTTCTCGCAGTCCATCATCCAGCATGCAACGCAGCGCGCCCTGGCAGACGGTGCGCTGCAGCCGATCGAGACGCAAACCATCCTCCTCGACAGCGATGGCGTCCGGTTTGTGCTGCGCACGGTGTCGAGCCTCGCGCGCAAGGACAAGGCGCGCCAGGCCACGGCGGTGACTGATCCGCTCGGCGACTACGAGCCTTCCCTGTTCGTGGGCGAGCTCGGGCCTTCGCACTACGTCCTGCTCAACAAGTTCCAGGTGCTCGATGGCCATGTGCTGATCGTCACGCGCCGCTTCGAGCGCCAGGAGTGCCTGCTTGGCGTCGATGATTTCGCGGCGCTCAGCGCTTGCCTGGGCGAAGTCGATGGGCTCGGCTTCTACAACGGCGGCGTCGAGGCCGGGGCGAGCCAGCGACGCAAGCACCTGCAGCTCGTGCCGCTGCCGCTCGACGCCGAGAGCCCGGACGGCGTGCCGATGGAGCGAGTGCTCGACCGCGGCGCGCAACTGCCGTTCAGGCATGCGTTCGCACGTGTGACGCCGCAAGCGACGGCGCCCGAGTTGCATGCGCTCTATCGCGAGTTGCTCGATCGGTGCGGAATTTCCGCTGTCGCCGAGGCAGAAGGCGAGGTTCAGTCGGCGCCCTACAACCTGCTGGTTCGCCGAGGCTGGATGCTCGTGGTGCCGCGTTCGCGCGCATGCTTCGAATCGATCTCGGTGAACGGGCTCGGCTTCGCCGGCTCATTGTTCCTGCGTTCGCAAGAGGAGCTGGGGCGCGTGCGTGCAGTGGGGCCGATGCAGGTGCTGCGCGCGGTGGCGATGCCGCAGGACGTGCATCACGACGCGTGATCGCTACTTCGCGGGCTCAGGCGCAGGCTCAAAAAGCTCTACCGGATTGCCGGACGGATCCTCAACCAGAATCTGCCGGCCGCCCGGCCCAGCGACGATGTCGTTGCGGAACGCGACTCCGGCCTTCTTCAGGACGTTCACATCGCCATCAAGATCGCTGCTTCGCACGATGATCCGATTCCACCCACCCGGCTCGGGGTGGCGACCGTCCGGCATCGGTTGTGATCCCCCGCCTGGTCCTCGAGGTGGACTCAGCACGAGCTGCAGATTCTCCCGCGCGAGAATCGCGAAATATGGACCCGATTGGGCAAAGACGCGAAACCCCAAATGATGGGTGTAGAAGGCAATTGCTTCGTCGACGTCGTTCACGATGTAGCGAACCATTAGCGCGTTCAGCTTCATGATCGAACTCCCTTTCTCTGGCCACGTTCAGTGGCAAGCATGCAAGGTGACACATCTGCGCCGTCGGGTGGACAGCCTTGCGTCCTACATCGAGTAGGCGTGGGCCTACCGCTGAAACGTACCCAGACGAAGCGCTGCCTGCTGCCACTTGCCTCAGGATGGCCGGTCCATCCGGCGTGCCCAAAAAACGCCGCGCACCCCGACATTGAGGACCTCCATCTTGAGCAAGCCGCAGCTGCTGGCATTCCTGTTGCCGCAATTTCATCGCATTCCCGAGAACGACAAATGGTGGGGCGAAGGCTTCACCGAGTGGACGAACGTGAGAAAGGCGCAGCCGAGATTCCGCGGCCATCGCCAGCCGCGAATTCCGATGGACGGCCACTACTACGACCTGTCGGACCCGCGCACGCAGGACTGGCAGGCCGATCTCGCGAAGGCGCACGGCTTGGGCGGCTTCTGCTACTACCACTACTGGTTCGCAGGCCGGCAGCTGCTGGAAAGGCCCGTGGATTCGCTCCTGCGACGGCGCGCGCCCGACTTCCCGTTCTGTCTTGCATGGGCCAACGAACCCTGGACCCGTGTCTGGGATGGCGGCGACCGCGACATCCTGATGCCGCAGAGCTATGGCGACAGGAGCGATTGGGAAGCGCACTTCCGATATCTCGAGAAGGCGTTTCGAGACCCGCGCTACATCCGGGTGGACGGCTGCCCGGTGATCCTCTTCTATCGAAGCGCCAGCATCGCCGAGTGCGAAGACATGCTTGACTGCTGGCGAAACCTGGCGGTGCAGCACGGCTTTCCGGGGCTGCATGTCGTGAGCATGCTGACGGTGTTCGGCCGCGATGCGCGCAGCCATCTGTTCGATGCCTATGTCGAGTTCGAGCCCTTCTACACGCAGGCGAACCTGCCTGTGCATGTGAAGATTTCCGAGAAGCTCGCGAACGGCGCGAGCCGGCTGTGCTGGAAGTATCTTGGAAGAGGCCCCTACGCGCCGCGGAGCAGGGACTACCGATCGATGTGGCGCGAGATTGCCAGTCGGCCCCGGCCTCCCCGCCACTACCCGGGCGCGTTCGTCGACTGGGACAACACGCCGCGCAGGCGGCTGGACACGAGCCTGGTCATGCGGAATGTGGACGTCGCCACATTCCAGGACGGCTTCGCTCAACTCTACGAGGGCGCGAGTCGCGCCGGAACGCGCTTCAACTTCATCAACGCCTGGAACGAATGGGCGGAAGGCACCTACCTGGAACCGGACGAAGAGCTCGGTACGGCCTATCTGGATGCCATCAGCGCCGTGGTCGGCCGCAACGCATGACCCCCACATCTCGCCGACGGCCACCTCCCACAGCTGCAGGCGCCCCTCCCGCACAGGGCGCAGCACGGGCCCTCCCCTATGGTCCCTCCCGGACTGGCGCTCAAAGCCAGCTCCTTAGTCAGTGACCATTCATCAAGAAAGGGACCGTCACACATGAAGCAACAACACCACAACCGCATCGCCCTCGGCGCCCTGCTCGCGGGCCTTCTGGCCGCCAGCGGATTCGCTGCCAACGCGCAAACCGTGCAGACGCCGAAGGTCGGGGTCGGCGTGGGCGTTCAGGCCGACGTCAACGCATCGGGCGGCGCTGATGCGAGCACGCCGCAGCAACAGCAACGCCAGCAGCGCGGCACGCGCGCCGGCGGGTCTGCGCAGACGCGGACGGGTGCGAGTGCAGGTGCCGACACGGGCACGAGCAGTGGCTCGCCTGCCAGCACGGTCGGCAATACGCTGGGCGGTGTCGGCTCCACGCTGAGCGGCGGGGTGCAGGGCGCGACCGGCGCGGTCGGCGGTGCCACCAACGCGGTGGGCGGCGCGACGAATGCCGTGGGTGGCGCGGTGCAGGGCGCGACCGGGGCCGTGGGCGCCGGTGCCGGCGGCCAGGCGCAAGGCTCGGGCGCGATCGGCGTGAAGAAGTAAGCCAGCGATCGAGAAAGCAGAGCCCGCAGCGCTCACGCGTTGCGGGCTCTTTTGCTGGGCGCAGCTCAGTGCGCAGGCCGCCGTGGATGCTCGAAGAAGAAGCGCAGCATTTCAGCGCTCGCATCGGGGCCGCGGGCGTCGGTGTAAGAGCCTTTGGCGCTGCCGCCCGCCCATGCATGAGGCGCTCCGTGGACCGTCCAGTGCTCGGCAAGCACCCGTCCGTCAGCCGATCGGTGCAGGCGGCGCGTCGAGGCGCGAGCGCCGCTGCCGTTCACATGCTGGATCTCGACCGTGGCCGTGTCCCCGACGCTGGCTGCAATGACCTGTTCGCCATTGCTCGCATGGACGGTTGCATCGGCATCGCCATGGAAGACGATGGTGGGCATGCCGCTGGCCTTACTTTCCGCAGGTCGGCAGACGCATTTGCGCGTAATTTCCTGACGCCCGGGAAGATCAGGGTTGGCGCGGTGCTTCCAGGTCGATGAGGCGCTCGGTCTGCTCCTCCCACGCCCGCATGAGCTTCTTGGCGTGGCGTTGGTTGTCTATGGCCTGCTGCAGCAAACTGGCCTGCTCGGGCGTGACCACGCGGTGCACAAGCTTGCCGTCCCTGAGGTGGCCCCATTCGTAGTACGGACCGTGCCGCGCCGAGGGGTCCTGGGCGCAGCGGCAACTCGGCCTGCCGCACACCTTCGTGCGCTTGTGCAGCGTGCCGGAGCACAGGTATTCGATCTCGGTGAGCGCGGCTCGGATGCGCCCGATCTTCTCGCGGGTTTGCTCAATGCGTTGGGCGACTGAACTCGGCATAGGCTCTTGACGGGTGTGTTGCTGGCGATAATAATATCGCCAGCATGCCGCGCTCGCAAGCCCCCACTTCCACCATGGAGGAGGCAGGCTTCACTCTTCACACCGAGCGCCTGGGCCCGCTGCCCCTGATCAACCACTTCATCGAGCGCATCGGGCTGACCGAGACGCTGTCGCGCTTCGTGGCCTCGGACCGGCGTTGCGCCGTCAGTCACGCCAGCGCGCTGGGCGTGCTGCTGCGCTCCATCATCGTCGAGCGTGAGCCCATCTACCGTCAGCAGGAGACGGTGCACGGCTTCGCCGACGGCATGTTCGGCATCAGCGCCCGGGAGATGGGGCACCTGAGCGACGACCGCCTCGGACGGGCCCTGGACCACCTGTTCGATGCCGACCGCACCGCGTTGCTCACCGAACTCGTCCTGGCCGTCGGGCAGCGCTTCGGTGTGCGTTTCGAGGAGTTCCACAACGACTCCACGACGATCAGCTTCTGTGGCAGCTATCGCGGCGCGGGCGGGCGCCAGATCCGGGGGCGAACCGCCCCGGCGATCACGTACGGGAGGTCCAAAGCGCACCGCCCCGATCTCAAGCAGCTGCTGTTCATCCTCACCATGAGCGCCGATGGCAACGTCCCCGTGGCGTTTCGCTGCACCGACGGCAACACCAGCGACTCAGTCACCCACATCGAGACTTGGAACACGCTACGCGCCATTGCCGGCAGCAGCGACTTCTTGTATTGCGCGGACTCAAAACTTTGTTCCCGCGAGAACATGGATCACATCGACCGCGCGGGCGGCCGCTTCGTCACCGTCATGCCGCGCAACCGGCTGGAGGATGCGCAGTTCCGCGAATGGATCCAGACCCACACGCCCGAATGGACCCTGGTCTGGGACCGGCCCAACCCGCGTTACGGCGACGGGCCGCGCGACTGCTGGTACGTGCACCGCGCCCCTCTGCCCTCCATGGAGGCCTGGTCCATCGTCTGGGTCTGGAGCACGCTGCTGACGCTGCGCCAGCACGCCCGGCGCCTGCGCAACATCGCTGCGGCCATCGAGCAGTTCGAGGATCTGCGCCGGCGCCTGGCCTCCTCCAAGACCCGACTGCGCGGCGCCCCGGAGATCGACCTGCAGATCAAGCTCCTCCTGGAGCAGCACCACGTGGGCCGCTACCTCAAGGTGCGCCGCGTCGTGCGCGAGGAGCATGTATTCAAGCAAGCGCGCCGCGGTCGCCCCGGCCCCGACACCGCCTACCGCAAGATCACCAAGCGGCGCTTTGACGTGCAGTGGGTCATTGACGAGGACGCCATCACCTACGACCGCAGGAGTGATGGCTGCTATCCGTTGATGACCAACGACCGCACGCTCACCGCCGCCCAGGTCCTTGAGGCCCACAAGGGCCAGCCCATGATCGAGAAGCGCTTCGAGCAGGTCAAGACCGTGCACGAAATCGCCCCGGTCTTCCTCAAGAACGAGGGGCGCATCGAAGCGCTGTTCACGCTATACGCCATCGCGCTGTTGGTTCAAGCCCTCATCGAGCGCGAGCTGCGCCAGGCCATGGCGCGCGAGGGCATCGAAGAACTCCCCATCTATCCCGAGCAACGCCAGTGCGCGCACCCCACCACCGAGCAGGTGCTACGGCTGTTCAGCCTCGCCGAGCGCCACCATCTGCTTCAGCACGGACACCCCGTCCAGGTCTTCGACCTCAAGCTCACACAGTTGCAGCGCCAAGTGCTCGCCCTCCTTGGCGTCCCGCCCGGCACGTTCTAGACCCGTCCTTCGCAGTCAGGAAATTACGCGCAAATGCGTCTCCCGACCTGCGGAAAGTAAGGCTGGCAGCACTGCCGCCAGGAACACCGCCGACCTTCATCGCCATCAGCGCAGCGGGCAAGTCGGATGCGACACCGGCCGCCAGGCCGGAGTGGACGCCGACGGCCGCGTACAGGTCGGGATACGCCTCGCCGAGGATCGCGGCCATCGCGCCGCCCGCCGACAGCCCTGCGACATACACGCGTTGAGGATCGATCGCGTATTGCGCCATGACCGCGCGCGTCATTCCCGCCAGGAGCGCCGGCTCTCCGCGATCGCGCTTCTGATGGCTGTGCTTGAACCAGCTCCAGCAAGCTTGAGGATTCGCGCGGCGCGACTGCGCGGGATACAGCACGAAGAAGCCCTGCGCCAGCGCAGCCTCGTTCATCCCTGTTCCGGCTGCGAAGTCGTCGGGGTTCTGGGTGCAGCCGTGCAGCATCACGACCAGCGGCAGGGGGCGCTGGCCCGCCTCGGGCGGAACGTAGAGCTTGTAGTCGCGGCGGCCGGCTGCGTCGGAAAAACTGTCGGCAATGAATCGGCCCGGAACGGGGGCGGGGTCATACGGCGCAGGCGCCTCGTCGAAGATGCCGGGCGGTGGTGGCTCGGGGACTTGCCTGGCCTCTACGTCGATCACGCCGCTTGCTTGGTTGGTGCTCGTTGGCACAACAGGTCCACGCCCGCGACTCAGCGCGGCCTGGATCGCGGCGGTTGCCGCACGCAGGTCGCCGGCGCGCGTCAGGCGGGTTGCTTCTGCCATCAAGTGCTTGAAGTCGAAGTTCATGGGGGCCTTCAGGTTGGGATTCGTCAGTGGATGCGTGCGGCCAGCGCCGCCTTGACGGCGGGGCTCGCGTGGAGCGCGCCCAGTACCGTGATGGATTCGATGGTGGCGAGCGCAAGCGCCGCTGTGACATCGGGCGCAATCACGGCCAGGCCGAGCACGCGTATCTGCAGCATCTGGCCGGCCGCTTTGGTGGCCTGCAGGTCAGCAGCGCCGTAGTGCTGGATGCCGAGCACCAGCGACTTGCGCGACGCGACCTGGCGGACCACGTCGACCTGCGCGGCGAGTTGGTTGCGTATGGCCGTGCGAATCAGATCGGTGCGATTGGCATAGAAGCCTTCCTGCACCAGCAGGTCGATCTGGCCGAGGTCCACGCAACCGACGTTGATGGTGATCTTTTCGTCGGCGGGCCTGGGCGAGGCCATGAGGGAAGCGCTTTTGCGAGGCATGCGGCCATCCTAACACCATCCAAGTAGATGGCACAAGGCTGGCCATTGGATGGTGGTGCAGCATGGTTCGGACCAGGAGATGAGCGTCTACGCTTTTGGAAGCAGAATCACTTTTCTCAACTTGCCCCGGGGGACGGCCAGATGGAAATGGAAGACATCAACGCGCGACTGCGTGCGCTCGAATTGCGGGCCGTCGCCCAAACCACGGCGATCGCGGTTCTGCTTCACGAGCAGCCCAATGCGGCGGCAAAGCTGCACTTGGTCGCCGAGCATCTTGTCGATGCGCCGCCGGTGCCGCTGTCCGACGAGGACCTGGTCAAAGTCGCGGCCTACATACAAGCCATGCTCGGTGGTCCCTGGATCGAATGACCGCGGGAGATGCTGCGGCGCCGGCCATGTTCGAGAATCGCCCGATGTCCGAAGTCCTCATCTATCACAACCCCGCCTGCGGCACCTCGCGCAATACGCTGGCGCTGATCCGTCATTCGGGCATCGAGCCCACCGTCGTCGAATACCTGAAAACGCCGCCGAGCCGCGAGCAGCTGCGCGAGATCGCGGCGGCCACGGGGCAGCCATTGCGCGCGCTGCTGCGCGAGAAGGGAACGCCCTACGCCGAGCTGGACCTGGGCAACCCGAAGTGGAGCGATGACGATCTGCTCGACTTCATCGCGCAGCACCCGATCCTGATGAACCGCCCGATCGTGGTGACGCCGCTGGGCACCAAGCTGTGCCGGCCTTCGGAGGAAGTGCTGGAGATCCTGCCCGCGGGCAAGATGGCGCTCTTCACCAAGGAAGACGGCGAGCGCATCGAAGACAGCGGGGAGCGCCGCGCGGGATGATGCGGCGATGGACGGGTTCGTGCCGACCAGCGCGGCTACGCCCAAAGCAGCTGCCAGGCCTCGGCCCCGACCATGCGCCGCAAGCGAAGCGTGCGGGTGCCGAGCGGCCGCCACTCTGGCCGGCCCATGCATGAGTCAGCCGCCGCTCTTGACCTCAAAAAGATCCTCAAGATCGGCTTGCAACGTCGGCCTCGCCTTCAACAAGCGGTGAAACCAGGGCTCAGCGCGATCGCCAGCAGGCCACTGCCTGGTTCTTGGATCCAGCTCGACCATTCGCTGGAATGTCGATCGTGCCTTGGCATCGTCTCCAGTGAGGTACTGAAAAATACCTTGCGAATAGAGGACGTAAGACATTTCGCCGCCACTGAGGGCCTGCGCGGCGCGCTCGGCTCGCCCAAAATGGTACTCAGCGGACTTGATGTACTTGCCGTCGTTGACGCCTGCAACCATATACAGCCTCGCCGCATTCAACTGGGTCCAAACGCCGGAGAACTTCCTGACCAGCATGCCGCTGCGATCGGCGGACTCGAGCAGGCGAAGCCCAGCCTCGGTATTGGCACCGCCCACGTAGCTTGCGAGCAAGCTCATGAAGACAAACTCGTCATCGGGCCGCAGGGCCAGCGCTTGCTCGAGATAGGTGGCGGCCGATGCCCACGAGGAGGCATTCATCCTCAGCTGAGCGTTTGACATGAGATCGAAGTACTCGGTGCCCTTCGTGACAGCCGAATCGACCCGCTTGCGAGCCTCCGTCTCGATATCCGACAACTTGGCCAGCCCAATGGCCGAAAGCGCCGTGACCGCAATGGACCCCACCCAGATGAATTGCCTGAACTGCTTTCGCAGGTCCTGAAGCTGGTCCCGCACCTGCTCGAGCGTCAATGCTTCGGTGGCGGATGGCGATTCGCCAACTGGCTTTTCCATGGATCGTCCCCTTCCTGTCGCCAAGCCTGCGTCAAGAGCAAGTAGCAGGCAAGAAGGAAACAAGGCCTGCAGCAAGATCCCCGCGCGCGTGGCGGCGTCATGATCCCACGCTCAGACGCCGCGCAGTTCGTGTTTTTTAATGAACTCTGCGCCCTCAGGCAGTTCCCAGGTTTCAGCCGGCCTGATGGTCTGAGTGTCGAAGGGGGCGGTCGTGACGGCACCCTCTTTAGTCGATGATCAACCAGAACTCGCCTGCAGTGAACTTCATTTGCGACTCCTCGAGTAGATGCCGTCGAGGCCCGACGGCGTAGCTTGGTGCGCATCCAGGCTCGAGCGGAACTTGCCGGCTTCGATGTCACGGCTCGTGACCGTACGCGCTCGGGCGCAAGGCGCAACCCCCGTCCGGGGGAGGTATGGCCCAGCCCCCCCAGAAGGCGCGTTCCCACACTGACGACCGGCCCGCGCGCACAGGGAGTGACGCAACGCGTGCTTACGGTTGTCCCAAGGCAGGCTCACCCATGATGGATGACTTCGAATCCAGAGAGATCGACGCCGGAGAGACGCGCATCTTCGTGCGCTGCCTCGGCGCAGGAGCGCCTCTGCTGCTGTTGCACGGCTTCCCGCAGACACACCTCATGTGGCGCCAGGTCGCGCCACAACTGGCGCGCGATTTCAGCGTGGTGTGCGCCGACTTGCGCGGCTACGGCCGAAGCAACTACCCGGCCTCGGCACCCGACCATGCCCCGTACGCGAAGCGCGCGATGGCGCAGGACCTGGTGCGGGTGATGGGGCAACTTGGCCATTCGCGTTTCTCAGTCGCGGGGCATGACCGCGGCGGGCGGGTTGCCTACCGAATGGCGCTGGACCATCCCGATTGCATCGCCCGGCTTGCCGTGCTCGACATCCTGCCTACGGAGACGGTGTGGGCACGTGCCGATGCGCGGCTCGCGCTGGGCTACTGGCCCTGGTCGTTTCTGGCCCAGCCCGAGCCGCTGCCGGAGCGCCTGCTGGCCACCGCGCCCGAGGCCGTGGTCGACAACGCGCTCGGCAGCTGGGGCTCACCGGCCGGCGTGTTCGGGGAGGATGTGCGTGCAGCGTACGTCGATGCGTTGCGCGATGCCGCACACGTGCATGCCATCTGCGAGGAGTACCGTGCCGCGGCCACGATCGATCGCGCGCATGACCAGGCCGATCTCGCAGCCGGCCGCCGCATCGGCTGCCCCGTGCTCGCGCTGTGGGGCGCTGGCGGCGCGCTCGACACCTGGTACGCCGGCGAAGGCGGCCCGCTCGCGTTGTGGCGCGCATGGGCCGACGACGTGCAAGGCCACGCCATCGACGCCGGCCACTTCTTTCCGGAAGAAGCGCCTGGCCCGACAGCCGAGGCATTGAGGCGCTTCTTCTTCCTGCTCCCCTGAGAACGGAGCACGCGTGTCGGCGCGTGCGGGGATCGGTGTGACAGCATGCGAAGCCTTCGATCCTTGGTCCCATCGTAGGCGGGTGCGTGCGCCTTGCCGATCCCGCGTTCGCGCGATGGCCCGACGTTTGCCCCAGAATCGACGCGAGGCGGCTTGCCGCCGGCGGCCCGTCACGCGTTGCGGGCCCTGTTCGTCATGGCATCTACACGTCGAGGAGCACCATGGAAACCCCTGAAGAAGACGCACCGGACTCTCCGGCAAGCGAGCCGCGCAGCAGTTCCTATCTCGAAGAAAAGGCCTTCAAGTCGCGCACGCTGCTAATCTTCGGCACGATCACCGACGTTGCCGCGCGCGACGTGACGCGCCGGCTGATCGCGCTGGACGCCGACAGCGACGCACCCATCGACATCTTGGTGAGCTCGCCGGGCGGCCACCTGGAATCAGGCGACGCGATCCACGACGTGGTGCGCTTCATCGCGGCGCCGGTGCGCATGATCGGCACCGGCTGGGTGGGCAGCGCGGCCACGCACCTGTACCTGGCGGCCCCACGCGAACGGCGCTTCTGCCTGCCGAACACGCGCTTCCTGATCCATCAGCCCAGCGGCGGCGCCGGCGGGCCGGCGAGCGACATCGCGATCCATGCGCAGGAGATCCTCAAGGCCCGCGAACGCATCGCGCGCACTATCGCGCGCGAGACCGGCAAGTCCTTCGAGGCGGTGATGGCCGACATCGAGCGCGACCGCTGGCTGTCGGCCGAGGAGGCGGTGGAGTACGGGCTGGTGTCGCGCATCATCGAGCGCAAGAGCGAGCTGCAAGCTTAGGCCGCCGTGCCCCTGCAGGTTCAAGCTTCGCCCGGTGCCGGCGCGTGGCACGCAACGCAGAGCTTGTTGCCATCCGGATCGCGGAAGTAGGCGCCGTAGTAGTTCGCGTGGTACTGCGGGCGCAAACCAGGAGGACCTTCGCAACATCCACCGTGATCCAGTGCGGCTCGATGAACGGCATGCACCATGGCTCGGTCTGCCGCGGCGAAGGCGACCATCTGCCCGTTGCCGGGGTCGTGCGGCTGGCCGTCGTGGGGCTTGCAGATGACGAAGAAAGGGCGCGAGCGGCCTTCGCTGTGCCAACCGGCCCAGGGCTTGTCGCGCTCGCAGAAGCGCATTTCGAGGCCCAGGCCGTCCATCACCGGCCCATAGAAAGCCAGGGCGCGATCGAAATCGGTCACGCTGACAAATACATGTGAAAACACTTCTGTCTCCTCGAAGCAGCACTGCAGCGACAAGGATCATCGCATCGCGGCCGAGATGCTTGTCCTGCCTTGCAGCCTTGGATAAGGTTGTTGGTTTGCCCCCGACGCCTTGTCCCTGACGTCATGAACAAGCCCCTCCTCACATCGCTGGCCCTTGTCGCCTGCTGCGCGACCTCCTTTGCCCAAACGCCGAAGCTTCCGATCGAAAGCAACGACGAGGGCTCGATCTACGTCAGCCCCAACCTGTCCCCAACCGAGAAGGCGGCGACCGCGAACGGCGGGACGCTGGGCCTGCAGCGCAAGGACGGGAGCGGCGTCTATGGCGGCATGGACACCTCCGGCACGCGCCCGAACTATTCGCTGGGCGCCAGCACGGGCGGCGACGTCTCCTTCTCCGCCGGCGCGCACACAGACGGGAAGGACAACAAGGGCGTCAAGGCGGGGGTGACGATCCGTTACTAGGCGTTGCTAGAAAGGTGCCGACAGCTCGGCGCCCTCTTCCGCATCGCTCGATGCCTGCAGCGCGGCAAGCTGCCCGCGCAGCGCCTCGTTCTCGGCCGTGAGCTCGGCCACGCGCCGGCGCAGGGCCTGGAGTTCGTCGCCGGGCTGCGCGCCCTCCTGCGGCGCCTCGGCGCCCTCCTCGCGCGGCTTGCGCTTCGATTCGCGCACGCGCTTGGCGGCCTGCTTGAGCTCGTCCTTGCCCGCGACCACGGCGGCGACCTGCTCCTCGGCCGGCAGGGTGGCCACGGCGGCCGCGGCGTTGATCGAGATGGTGCCGGACTTGACGGCGGCCACCAGCTCGGGCGCGGCCTGCTTCCGGATTTTCTCGATCATCACCACCTGACTGCTGCTCAGGCGCGCGGCCTTGGCGACGGCCTCGCGGCTGTCGAGCGGAGCGGGCGCCGGAGCGCTGCCGATGGCTTCGGCCGACGGTGCGCTCGCCGGCACGTCGGGGGCCGGTGCCGGACCGGCCGCGGCACGCGCGCGCCGCTCGGCAACGATCTCCTTCTTGCGTAGCGCCAGCACGCCGCGCTGGAAGTCGGAGATGCTGCGCCGGCCCAGCTGCTGGTCGATCATCCACAGATGCACGTCCTCGAGCGTGCGAAAGCGCGTGTTCTGCACGGTCTGGAAAGGCAGGCCGTGCTTGCGGCAGATGCCGTAGCGGTTGTGGCCGTCCACCAGCACGTCGCCCCACAGCACCAGCGCATCGCGGCAGCCCTCGGCCAGCAGGCTGCGCTCCAGGGCTTCGTATTCCTCCGGGGTCAACGGGTCGATGTAGGCCTTGAGTTCTTCGTTGACGACGATGTCCATGGGTGCGCGAGCGGGGGGAGCCAAAGGGGCCGAATTGTAGAGACGCCCTCCCACGCCCGTCCTTCGTCGGGTGGATGGACGTGGTGGCGTTTGCCTCTACCATGCGCCACCCACACCCACTGCGGCGCCGGCGGCGCCCCTCATCGAGGAGAGCCGGATGGACGAGCGCAAAGAGCCCGAGCTGCCCTACTGCGATCTGGTGATGAAAGGCGGCATCACCAGCGGCGTCGTCTATCCGCGCTTGCTCGCCCGACTTTCCGCCAGCTACCGCTTCAAGAACATCGGGGGGACCTCCGCCGGGGCGATCGCGGCTGCAGGCTCGGCCGCCGCCGAGTTCGGGCGCTCGAACGGCCACCGCGACGGATTCGCCAAGCTGGCGACCTTGCCCGACGCGCTGGGTGCGGATGTGGAAGGCGCGCGCGGCTCGCGCCTGCGGCATCTGTTCCAGCCGAGCCGGCCGCTGTCACGTCATTTCGACGTGCTGCTCGCCGCTCTGAACCGGGCCAACAAGACAGCAATGGTCATGGGCGCGCTCGGCACGCTGCTGTTGCGCTACTGGGGCCTGGTGTTGCCGGTGGCGCTCGTCACGCTGGCCATCGTGGTGGCGCTGGCCCGATCCACCGGGGCGATGCCATGGTCCACGGCGTTGCTGATCGCACTGGCCGGTTCGGCCCTCTGGCTCACAGCAGGCTGGCTGGTGCTGTGGAGGCCATCTCGAGCCACGGGCAGACTGCCTTCGCCGACGATCATCGGACTGTGCTGGCTCACGGGGGTGCTGGCCGGCGCGGGCGCGCTCGCGCTGGCCGGTACCGATGCATGGGAACGGACCTGGCCCGCCGACCTGCTGGCCGCATTCGGATGGAGCATCGTGCTGGCCGGCGGTGTTCTCCTGGCGCTGGCGCTGTGCGCATGGCGCTTCGGCCTCACGCTCGTCAAAGGCCTGTGCGCCAATTTCTGGGGCCTCTGCTCGGGCCGCAGCCAGGACGGCCCGGTCGAAGGCCTCACGGACTGGCTGACCGGCTATTTCAATGACCTGGCCGGCATCGAAGCCACAGCCCGACCGCTGACGCTCGGCGATCTGTGGGATGGCGCGCGTCACTCCGATCAGGACGTCGAGCCCAAGAGCGACACGCCGCTGCGAGAGCGCAGGATCAATCTGGAGGTCATGACTTCCGCCATCAGCCGCCGCATGTGCCATGCGATTCCGTTCAAACCGGGGGCGCCGGCCTACTACTTCGACAAGGACGAGTGGTCCAGGATCTTTCCCCAGCAGGTCATGTCCTGGCTCGAGAAGACCAGCGACGCCTTGCAGTCGGCGCGGCCCGACGGGGAGCAAGTCCGCACGCAGGACGGCAAGACGCTCTTTCGCCTGCCCCACAATCGCCATCTGCCCATCGTCGTGCTGGTGCGCATGAGCCTCAGCTTCCCGGTGCTGCTGTCGGCAGTGCCGATGTACGCGATCGACTACAGCGGCAAGACCGCGATGCGCCAGGCGAAGCGGGTCTGGTTCTCCGACGGCGGCATCGCGAGCAACATGCCGCTTCATTTCTTCGATGAGTTGCTGCCGCAGCATCCGACCTTCGCGGTGAACCTGAAGGACGAGGACCCGGTCGACCATGCGATTGCGCCCGGAAAACTGGACTGCACCACGGACACGAATCGCGTCTACCTGCCGAACGACAACCGCAAAGGCCTGCAGCAGTTCTGGCTGGAGCCGGAGGCATCGCCGGCCGGGATCACGCAATTCCTCTGGAGCATCGTCGCCACCATGCAGAACTGGCGCGACGAGATCCAGTTGCCGATGCCGGGCTACCGGGACCGCATCGTGCAGATCGCCCAGAAGGCGGACGAAGGCGGGTTGAACCTGGACATGCCCGCGGGCCCTATCGGCGCGCTCGGCGACGCGGGCGACTGCGCGGCGCAACGCCTGGTGGCGCGCTTCGCGACGGCCGCCGGCTCCGGCATCGACGAGGACGGCTGGAAGAACCACAAGGCGCAGCGGCTGCGGACGTTCCTGGCGCTGATGGAAGACCTCGCCCGGCATCCAGCCATGCAGGACCCGGGCTGGGACCAGCTGATCGCGGACCCCGAGCTCGGGTACAACGCGAACGAGAAAGCGCTCGCGCAGGAGATCCGCGGTGCCCTCAATGCGCTGGGCCTGAAGGTGGAGGCGAGCGGCGCGACGCTGCTCGACAAGGCGCCCAGGCCGCGGCCTTCGCTGCGCGTCGTGCCACGCATCTGAGCACCAGGAGATTCGGCGCGCGGGCGAGTCAGGAATCGGCGGGCATCCGATCGCGACGGATGCTGACGGGCAGCGGGGCCGGCAGGCCGGCATCTTCGGGGCCTGCTCGCCGAGGACGAACAACATCATGGACAGCCCAGCCTCTTCGACCGCCGCCCCCAAGCCTGGCGCACTGCTGGTGCCCGGATGGGACGACAACCACCGCGAGCGCTACCGAGCGCTGGCGGATGGCCTTGTCGCGCAGGGCTGGGCCTGTCGCCTCGTCGACCTGCCGAACGAAGTGTGGTCGCCGGCGCAGCGCGCGGCGGTGACGCGCGAGGACAACCTGAAGGATGTGCTGGCCGCTTACGACGCGCTGGCCCGCGAGCCGGGCGTCGATCGCGCCGCGATCGGCCTCGTGGGCGTGAGCTACGGCGGCTACCTGGCCGCGTTCGCGAGTGGCCTGCGCCCGGTGCGCTGGCTCGCGCTGCGCGCCCCGGCGCTGTACCGCGACCGGGGCTGGTCGAGGCCCAAGGAGGATCTCGACAAGGAAGACCTGGCGGCCTACCGGCTGCTGCGCTTGCGCGCCGAGGACAACCGCGCGCTGGCGGCCTGCGCTGCCTTCCGGGGCGACGTGATGCTGATCGGATCGGGCAGCGACGACACGGTGCCGCGCCCCGTCATCGAGAACTATGCGGCGGCCTTCGCGCACGCACGCTCGCTGCGCACGCAAATGCTGGAGGGCGCGGATCACGCGCTCTCGCATCCCGACTGGCACGCGGACTTCCGCCGCGGCCTGTTCGACTGGCTGGCGCAGCGCCGCGCCGAGCTGAACAAGGACGCGACCGCGGCGCGCGCGCCGGCGTCGCCCCGCAAGCTGCGCATCCTCGTGGTCGAGGACGAACCGGACATGCTGGCAATCACGCTGGAGCTGCTGCAGACGCTGGGCCATTGGGCCACCGGGGTGAAGAGCGCGGAGGTGGCGATCAACCGATTTCTCGACGGCGTCTTCGATCTGCTGATGACCGACGTCAACCTGCCGGCCCTCTCCGGGCTCGAGCTCGCGCAGAAGCTGCATCGGCATGGCTTCCCGGTGGTCTTCGCCACCGGCAGGCCGCCGCCGTCCCGGCTCGCGCCCGGGACCTTCTGGCTGCAGAAGCCCTACACGGTGGAGCAGCTCGAGGAGGTGCTGCGCGCCGCTGCCGCGCTCGTGCCCGGCGGGCCGCGTGAAATCTAGGCGCTCAAGGGCGAAGATCGGGGTTTTTCCAACCCCGAACGAGGACCGAGACATGGCCAACGAATCCCCCTACGCGCACTACAGCGCGCTCACGCTCAAGCCCCACCCCAACGGCATCCTCGAGGTGGTGATGGGCGCCTCGCAGAGCGCGAACAAGAAGCTCTCGACCGCCGATCACAACCTGCACCGCGAGCTGGCCTCGATCTGGAGCGACATCGACAAGGACCCGCAAACGCGCGTGGCGCTGATCCGCGGCGAGGGCAAGGGCTTCTCCGCCGGCGGCGACCTGGGCCTGGTGGAGGACATGGCGAACGACTTCAACGTGCGCGCCCGCGTCTGGCGCGAGGCGCGCGACCTGGTCTACAACGTCATCAACTGCTCCAAGCCGGTGGTGTCGGCCATGCACGGCCCCGCCGTGGGCGCGGGGCTGGTCGCGGGGCTTTTGGCCGACGTGTCGATCGCCAGCACCACGGCCCGCATCATCGATGGCCACACGCGCCTGGGCGTGGCAGCCGGCGACCATGCGGCGATCGTGTGGCCGCTGCTGTGCGGCATGGCGAAGGCCAAGTACTACCTGATGCTGTGCGAGGCGGTGTCGGGCGAGGAGGCCGAGCGCATCGGCCTGGTCTCGCTGGCTGTGCCGGAGGACCAGCTGGTGGCCAAGGCCTTCGAGGTGGCCGAGAAGCTGGCCGCCGGTTCGCAGACCGCGATCCGCTGGACCAAGTACGCGCTCAACAACTGGCTGCGCCTGGCCGGGCCCACCTTCGACAGCTCGCTGGCGCTGGAATTCATCGGCTTCTCGGGGCCGGATGTGCAGGAAGGCATCGCTTCGCTGCGCGAGAAGCGCAGCCCGAAGTTCGACCCGTCCTGCCCGTTCTAGGGCCTGATTGCCAAAATCACCCAGAGCCAACCATGAAGTCCATTGCCCAGGCACTGGTGCGGTCGACCCCGCACGACTACGCGCATGAGGTCACGACGTCGGGCTTCGCGGTCGGGCCAGGAGCCCGGGGCGTAAGGTCGGCGCATGAACGACGTCTTCCATGATCGCCAGGCACGCGGCCTGACCCGTACGGGCTGGCTCACCAGCCACCACACGTTTTCCTTCGGCTCGTTCAACGATCCGCTGAGGATGGGCTTCAGGGCGTTGCGCGTCATCAACGAGGACGTGGTGGCCGGCGGCTCGGGCTTCGCCGAGCACGCGCACGACCATTTCGAGATCTTCACCTTCCTGTTGACCGGCACCATCGAGCACAGAGACTCGGCCGGCAACGCGGGGACGCTGCACGGCGGGGACGTCCAGGTCATCAGTTCAGGGACCGGCATCAGGCACTCAGAACGCAACCCTTCCGCGATGGAGCGGGCGCATCTGTTCCAGATCTGGCTGCACGGTGAGGCCGACGATGCGGCTGCGCAGTACCAAGTCCTTCCCGGCGCGCTGAACGAAGTCAGCGCGCCCTTTCGCCTCGTCGCGAGCCCGGATGCGACCGACGGCTCCCTGCGCTTGCGCGCGCCGGTACGAATCTGGGCGGGCCGAATGGCGTCGGGCGGTCGATGTACCCATACGATCGCGGCGGGTCGCTTCGGCTGGCTGCAGGTCCTGGACGGCATCCTGTCAACGGAGGAGGAACCGGATGGCGATGCTTTCGAGCTGCGCGGCGGCGATGCCCTGCAGATGGCGACGGTGCGGGCCGTCCATTTGCAGGCACTGACGGACTGCCGCTGCTCTGGCTCGATCTAGCCTAGACGGCTGCTTCGAGCGCGCGCTGCTTCGCCCATGACCGACGCGAGAAGCGCAGCCCGAAGTTCGATCCGTCCTGCCCCTTCTAGAGCCTGATCGCCGACTTCAGTCCGGTGTCGTGCCCTGCGGCGTTGCGGCGCCGCGCAGCTCGCGTTGGCGAATGAACTCAGCGCCCGCAGGCAGTTCCCAGGTGTCGCCCGGGTCGACGATTTGGGTGTCGAACGGGTCGGTCGTCGCGGCACCCTTTGGGAGGGCCTTCACCGGGATAGGGTTTGCGTTGTAGAGCTTGCCCTCCAGCCTGTGGTCGATGGCCAGCGGGAACGCGCCTGCGGTGAAGTTCATGTCGATGCTCCTTGAGCAGGTGCCGCCGAAAAGCCCGACGGCGAAGCTGCAGGTCGGACAGTACGCGCTCGGGCGCGAGGCGCATCCCCTGCTCGGGGGACATGCCGGTCCTTCGCGGTGCCTGCGCTCCCTCAGCGTTCGGATGAAGGGCCGCGCCAGCTTGCGGCCCTGGCTCGTGCCGCAAACAAGCGACTCGCAAACACGGTGCAAGCCAGCGCCAACCCCAGGCCGGCAACCGCCTCGGCCCAGATGCTGAGATTCATTGCCCACGTGTGTTCAGCGCACAGCGCCAGCGTGTAGTGCCCCAGCCCATCGAGCCCGAACGCGCCGTAGGCGGCCAACGCGACCGCGCCCAGGAACGGCCAGCCGCTACGCGACAGCGCGAGGCCGGCCACCCCGACGCTGGTCACCGCGAGCCACACGAGGTACACCGTCTCGCGGGTGATCCACAGCGGCATGTTCGGGTAGTAGGCGATGTACTCGGCGTTGTGAGTGAAGTGGGCCAAGCTCGCCAGGAAGTAGGTCGCGAGCAGCGCCCACACGCCCTGAGGAAGAAGCGCCGAGGTCCATGGGAATCGCATCGTTGTCGTGATGCTGTGTTTCGTGCTCACTTCCTGCCCTTGCGCTGAGCGTCGTGCTTGCGCCAGTACTGGAATTCGTCCTCGTGCACTTCGAGGTCGAGTTCCGAGATGCGCACTTGGAGCCGCTCCTGGACCTCCGCGACGGCCTGGTTGTAGATGACGGGCCCGACCTCCTCGACGAAGAAGCTCAGGAGCGCGCCCGCGGCGATGTTGCCGATGCGCTCTTCCATGTTCTCCTGAAAGTAGCGCTCGATCGACTTGATCGCTTCGCTCCTGGCTTCCTTGTTCAGTTCGATGGGCATGGTGCTTGGGCTTTGTGGTGTCGATGGCTACTGTACGTGGAGTACGGGAACCGCCTGCTAACCTGTCGCGCCCTGCTCCGCCCATGACCGACGCCCAGCTCTTGATGCTTTTCGACGCCGCACTGCGCGGCATGCTGCTCGCCCTGCTGCTGCTCCTGGCCTGGGTGCTGGCCCGCGACCGACCGCGCCTGCCGGCGGCCCGCGCGGCGCTGGCGATGATGCTGGGGCTGATGGTGCAGGTGATCAGCTCCACGCCGCAGTTCGAGGCGCAGGTGCCGCGCCTCTGGCAGGCACCGCTGGTCGCCGTCTCGGTGGGCAACGCGGTGCTCTTCTGGATCTTCGTGCAGGCGCTGTTCGACGACGACTTCAGGCTCAGGCCGCTGCATGCCGCCGCCTGGCTGGCGGTGGCCGCGCTGGCCGGCTTCAATTGCGTGGTGACGACCCCCGGCAGCTCGGTGCTGGCGGTCACGAAGGGGCTGCAGCGCGGGGTACCGCTGTTGTTCTCGGTGCTGGCCACGATCGCGGCGGCGGCGCATTGGCGCGCGGACCTGGTCGAGGGGCGGCGCCGGCTGCGCGCCTTCATCGTGGTGACGGGCGTGGCCTACACGCTGGCGATGCTGGCCGCGCGCCTGGCCTCGCCGCAAGGCCGGCTCTCGGGCACGACAGCGACGGTGGACGCGGCGCTGTTGCTGGTGATCGTGGCGGTGACTGCCTTCTGGATGCTGCGGCTGGCGGGCTCCGAGATCTTCCCGTCCGAGCGCGTCGTGCCGTCCCCGGTGCCGCGCGCGGATCCGGCCGAGGCCTGGCGTGTGGAAGCCGAGGATGGCGCCGAGCCGCCCGCACCCGACCCTGCCGATCAAGCGCTGGCCGAGGCGCTGCAACGCCTGATGAACGAGGAACGCGCCTACCGCACCGAAGACCTGAGCATCGCCGGCCTGGCCGCGCGGCTGAGCACACCCGAGTACCGCCTGCGGCGGCTGATCAACCAGCGCCTGGGGCACCGCAACTTCAACGCCTTCGTCAACGGCTTCCGGCTGGCGGAGGCGCGCACCGCGCTGGCCGATCCGGCGCGCCGCAGCCTGCCGGTGCTGAGCATCGCGCTGGAGGCCGGCTTCCAGTCCATCGGCCCCTTCAACCGCGCCTTCAAGGCGGCCACCGGGCTCACGCCCACCGAGTACCGGCGGGAAAAGCTGGCCGATTCCTGAAATCGGCGAACCGAAACACGCGTTTCGTCGCATTCGGCAAGACGCGGCAGCAGCGGCACGGCATCGTCCGCATCACCGCAGGCAGGGGCCTTCGGACCAACGAAAAAGGAGTGAACACGATGCGTTCTTTGCGTTTGCTGGCGCCCGCGCTGGCGTTGTTGCTGTCGGGCCTGGCACAGGCGAGCGTGGGACTCGGCACGATCGCCGCGACGGCCGAGGACGGGTCGGTCACGCTGTACTACCCGTCCGCCGATGCCGAGCAGGCGGTCCGGCGCGGACCGTTCACGCTGCAGGTGGCGCCGCAGGGCCAGCCGGTGCGGGGCAACGGGCGGCTGGTGGTGATCTCGCACGGCTCGGGCGGCGCGCCGTGGGTGCATGCGGACCTGGCGCGCAGCCTGGTGCAGGCCGGTTTCGTGGTTGCGATGCCCGAGCACCGGGGCGACAACTACAAGGACGGGAGCAAGCCGGGGCCGGAGAGCTGGACCCAGCGGCCGGCCGAGGTGTCGCGCGCCATCGACGCGGTGGGGCGCGATGCGCGCCTGGCGCCGCTGCTGCAGTTGGACAAGGTGGGTGTCTACGGCATGTCGGCCGGCGGCCACACGGCCCTGAGCCTGGCGGGCGGGCGCTGGTCGCCGGGCAGCTTCAAGCGGCATTGCGAGGCGCACCTGGAGGAGGACTTCCAGTCCTGCGTCGGGCTGTTCACGCGGCTGACGGGCGGGTGGCTGGATGGTCTCAAGGAATGGGCCGCGCTCGCGGTGATCCGCCGGCGCTTCGACGACGACACGCCGCGCGTGCATGTCGACCCGCGCGTCGCGGCGGTGGTGGCCGGCGTGCCCTTCTCGGCCGACTTCGACATGGCCTCGCTGGCCGCGCCGCCGGTGCCGCTGGGCCTGGTCACGGCGCAGCAGGACCGCTGGCTGATCCCGCGCTTTCACGGCGACCGGGTGGTGGCGGCCTGCAAGACCTGCGAGCTGATCGCCGACCTGCCCACGGCCGGCCACGGCGCCCTGCTGTCGCCGCCGCCGCCGGGGCTCACCGGCCTGGTCGGCGACATGCTCAACGACCCGCCGGGCTTCGACCGCGCGGCCACGATGCCGGAGGTGGATCGCAAGATCACGGCCTTCTTCGCGAAGCACCTGTTGCAGGAACGCGCGTCGGGCGGCCAGGCCTCGCCCGGCTGAAGCGGCTCAGCGGCCGAGGTCCAGCTCGCGCGCGTGGTTGCTGCGCACCCAGGCGATGTGGCCCGCCTCGGAGTTCCGCGCCTGCCAGGCGCGGAACTCCGGGTCGGCGGACAGGGGGTCGACGACCTGGGCGAAGGCCAGGGCGTTCTCGAACTGCACGCTGAGCACGTAGTTGCCCAGCTCGCCGGCGGTGATGGCCCACAGCCGCGGGCTCGTCGCACCGTGCTTGCGCCAGAGCGCGGCGCCCTGCTCCATCGCTTTCATGACGGCAGCCAGGTCGGCGCCCGGATTGGGCTTGAAGACGTAGCGGGCTTCGTAGGCCATGGCGGCCTCCTGTGGACGTGCGGGGAGCCGGTCATTGAAGCACCGCGGGCCTGCCGGCGCAACTGCGCCAGCCGAGCGCTCGGCCACGGACGCCTTGCGCAAGTCGACGGATCGTGCAAGGCTTGGGGCCGCGCTGCCGAGGCGGCGTCCGTCACGCCAGGAGGTGCGCCATGTCCCAGATCGACAAGGACCAGGTCGTCGATGTTCTGAACCGCCTGCTGGAGGCGGAGCTGGCGGGGGTGGTGCGCTACACGCACTACTCGTTCCTGGTGTTCGGCTTCTCGCGCATTCCCATCGTCTCGTGGCTGCGGGCGCAGGCCGACGAATCGCTCCTGCACGCGCAGCAGGTCGGCGAATGGATCACCACGCTCGGCGCCTATCCGTCGCTGGGCATCGGCGCACTGCTCGACTCGCACAAGCACGACATGTCGGCGATCCTGCAGGAGTCGCTGGCCACCGAAGGCCACGCGCTGGGGCTGTACCGGCAGCTGCTGCAGCTCGTCGAGGGGCGCTCGGTGGCGCTGGAGGAGTTTGCCCGGCAGATGATCCACGCCGAGGAGCTGCATGCGGCGGATGTCGACAAGATGCTGCGCAAGCCCGGCGAAGTCCGCGCCTTCGCGGACCGCCCCGGCGGCTGACTGGCTGACCGGCTAGCCGCGCAGGCCACGCTCCCACGCGCGCAGGCCCCTGTGCCAGGCCTGGAGCCGTTCATCCTCGCGCGCGCCGGTGCCCGAGGTGGTGGCACAGAGCTGGTCGAGCAGGATCTGCTGGTCGGTGCTGAGCCGCTCCGGAAACACGGGCGCGAGCGTGACCCACTGGTCGCCGCGCGCGCCGCGCCGCTCCACCGGAAAGCCCTGGCCCTTCAGGCAATAGGACAGCTGGCCGCGGCTCAGCTGCAGGGACTGCAGGCCGGCGAGGGTCGGCACCTGGACCTGCCGGCCGGCGACCCACGCGAAGCCGTCGACCGGAACCTCGCAGCGAAGCGTGCCGTCGTCGTCGAGCGTGAAGAAGGCATGGTCGAGCAGCTCGACGCGGATTTCGAGATCGGCGGGAAGGCGCTCGGGTCGCAGCCGCCGCCCGTCGACATGCAGCAGGTCGCCATGGCGCACGCCGTGCGGAATGCGGACCTTGGCCTGGTAGCTGCGCGCGGCCGTCTTGCCGGAGCTCCTGCAGGCTGCGCACGGCTGCCGCGCGATCCCGCCGCCCAGGCAGGCCTCGCACTCGGCCAGGCCGGTGGGCCAGCCGAAGAAGGAGCGCTTGGACACGGCGCCCGAGCCGCCGCACCGGACGCAGTTGCCGCCGAGCACCTGGTGGCCGGCGCCTGCACAGACCTGGCAGGTCTCGGTGACCTTGCCGCGCAGCACCTTGATGCAACCGGCCGCGGCCTCCTCGAGCGTCAGCTTGACCTTGCGGTGGATGGGCCGCCGTTGCCGGCTCGCGCTGGCGTCGTCGCGGAAGGCGGTGTCGCCGCCGTCGTCGTGCTCGTCGAACGCGGCGCCGGGCTCCGTCGCCGGGCCGGGCGCGGTGACGTCGGCATCGTCGGCCGAGGGTTCAGGAGCGACCCGGAATCCGGCGCGGCGGATTTCCTCGAAGGCCTGGTTGATGCGCTGCATCTTGGCCACGGCGCCGGCGCTGCCATTGCGGTCGGGGTGCCATTGCGAGACCAGCCGGCGCCACGCGGCCTTCACCTCGCTCTCGCTTGCGTCAGATGCCAAACCCAATTCGGCGAAAGCGTCGTCGGTGCCCAAGCGCGGATCCTCATCGCGGCCCGCCGTCCGGACGAAGGTCCATGGAGGCAGCAGCACCGTCTGCGCGATGCTATCCGAAGGCGATGGCGCGCTGGCGACAGAAGAGCGCGCTTTGGCCGCTATCCGCCAGCGTTTTCAGGCACATCGTGACCGTTCGTAAGCTTCGGTCGCCCGGCAGTGGGCGAGGAACTCGGCCACCGCGTCGTTGACGGCCTCGGGATGCGTCACCGGGCCCATGTGGCCGAGCCCCTCGAACTCGACGACGCTCACGTCCGGCAGCACGCCGGTGAGCAGCCGCGCGACCCCGCGCGCCGAGGCCGGCGACTGCGCGCCCGTCATGTAGAGCACGGGCATCTCCAGCGCGGCGAAGGCCTGTAGCGGCGTGGGCTCGGTGAACAGGGCGCGGGCCCAGCCCGCGACGTTGACCATCGACAGCGCGATGGGTGCGCGGCGCGGCTCGGGCATGCGGCGCCAGCTGCCGGCGCCCATCCAGTAATCGATGAAGCGTTCGGCGGCGGCGTCGGGGTCGCCGGCCTCGATGGCGGCCGCGGCATCGGCGGCGGCGAAGCGGATGCCGTTCGCCGCCTCCTGGCCGGGCGACTCCTGCTCCAGCAGCGAGAAGAGCGTGGGCTCGTACAGCGCGACGGCGCGCACGCGCTCGGGCCATGCGAGTGCCGCCATCAGGGCCACGGCGCCGCCGTAGGAATGGCCGACCAGGCAGAAGGGATCTCCGGCGGCCGCGAACACGGGCTCCAGCAGTGCCAGTTCGTCGGCCAGGGTCACGACGCGATCCGGCGGCCAGGCGGGGCTTCGGCCGGCGCCGAGCGAGTCGGGCGCGAGCACGCGCCAGCCCGGGGCCAGGCGCTCCATCAGGCCGCGCCACTGGGCGGAGTTGCTTGCGTTGGCATGGAGGCAGACGACGCCGGGGCCGGCGCCGGATTCGCGGACGTGGGGATGGAGGTCTTGCTGCATGGGTGCACTGTGGCGCGCCGCGCGCGAGGCGTCCTGACTGGGCGTCCCCGCTGCCTGCCTGATCGTCCGCCCTGCGCAAGGCGCGCGTCCCGGCGAGAAAACCCGGGCATCTGTCCGACTGTGCGTGGGCGTGCGCGCCACTAGACTGCCGCCATTCGCCTCGACCGATCTACAGCATGGCAGATGCACGCGACGTTCCGCTCCCGCCCGGCCCCTCACAGCCGTTGGCGCTGACGCGGCCAGGCGACGCGGACTACCGGCTGCTGGTCGAGGCGGTGAGCGACTACGCGATCTTCCTGCTGGACCCGGGCGGCAACGTGCGCAGCTGGAACACCGGCGCGCGCAAGATCAAGGGCTACGAGGCGCACGAGGTGATCGGGCGCCACTTCTCCCTGTTCTATCCGCCCGAGCAGCTCGAGCGCGGGTGGCCCGAACACGAGCTGAAGGTGGCGCGCGAGGTCGGGCGCTTCGAGGACGAGGGCTGGCGCGTGCGCAAGGACGGCACCCGCTTCTGGGCCAACGTCATCATCACGCGGCTGTCGGGCCCCGAGGGCGAGTTCCGCGGCTTCTCCAAGATCACCCGCGACCTCAGCGAGCGCCGCCGCGAGGAGGAGCATCTGCGCATGAGCGAGGAGCGCTTCCGCCTGCTGGTGGAGGGGGTGAAGGACTATGCGATCTTCATGCTCGACACCAGCGGCCACGTGGTGAGCTGGAACGCCGGGGCGCGGCGCTTCAAGGGCTACGAGGCCGCCGAGATCATCGGCCGGCACTTCTCGGTCTTCTACCCGACCGAGGCGCAGGCCACCGGCTGGCCGGACGAAGAGCTGCGCATCGCGCGCCGCGACGGGCGCTTCCAGGACGAAGGCTGGCGCATTCGCAAGGACGGCACGCGCTTCTGGGCCAGCGTGGTGATCACGGCGCTGCACGATGCCAGCGGCACGCTGCGCGGCTTCGCCAAGGTGACGCGCGACATGACCGAGCAGCGCCGCGTCAGCTCGCTGGAGGACGAAGGCCGGCGCATCAGCACCTTCCTGGCGATGCTGGGCCACGAGCTGCGCAACCCGCTGGCGCCGATCTCGAACGCGCTCGCGCTCATGGCCCGCGAGAAGCTGGAGAGCCGGACGCTGCGGCTCGCACAAGACACGATCTCGCGCCAGCTCAAGCAGCTGGTGCGGCTGGTGGATGACCTGCTGGACGTCGGCCGCATCACCAGCGGAAAGATCCGGCTGGAAGCCAAGCCGGTCGATCTCAAGTGGGTGGTGCTGGAGTCCGTCGAGGCCATGACGCCGACAGCCACGGACAAGGGCCAGCGGCTGCAGACCGAGATCGAGGAGACGCCGCTGTGGATCACCGGCGACCGCGCCCGCATGATCCAGGTGCTGAGCAACCTGCTCGGCAACGCCATCAAGTTCACGCCGGCCGGCGGCCACGTGTGGGTGCAGGCCCGCCGCGACGGCGAGCGCGCGGTGCTGAGCGTGCGCGACGACGGGCCGGGCATCCCGCCGCAGGACATCCAGCGTGTCTTCAACCTCTTCGAGCAGGGCGAGCAGGACATCGCGCGGCTGCAGGGCGGGCTGGGGCTGGGGCTGAGTCTGGTCCAGCAGCTGGTCGACCTGCATGGCGGGGATGTCGCCGCCTACAGCAAAGGGTGCCGGGCGAGGGCAGCGAGTTCGTGATCCGCCTGCCGCTGGCAGCTGCCCCGGCCCTGCCCGAGAAAGCCACGGCGGCCAGCCCGCAGTCGAACGGGCGTCCCGCGGTGCTGGTGGTCGACGACAACCGCGACTCGGCCCAGACCATGGCCGCGCTGATGGAGACGCTGGGCTGCCACGCGATCGTGCGGCACGACGGCCAGGCGGGGCTCGAGGCCATCAAGCGCCTGGCGCCCGACCTGGTGCTGCTGGACATCGGACTGCCCGGCATGAGCGGCCTCGAGGTGGCCCGGCGCGCGCGCGCCGAGATCGAGCATCCGCCGCCGCTGATCGCCGTGACCGGCTACGGGCAGGAGCGCGACCGCCAGCTGAGCTTCGACGCCGGCTTCTTCGCGCACCTGACCAAGCCGGTGGACGTGAGCCAGCTCGAGGACCTGCTCAAGCGCCTGCTCGACCGGCGCTGACCGACCCCGCCCCCGGCCGTTCGACACATGGACGCGCCGCCGCCTGCGGCGTAGCATCGTCTTCCGCCTTGCCGCCACAGCTGCGGCGACAAGTCCGCCAGCCACACTTCAACGGAGGTCGGAATGAGCTATCACCTGGAAGGTCGCCTGCTCGAGGTCTGCAACTGCAACGTGCTGTGCCCCTGCTGGATCGGCGAGGACCCGGACAACGGCACCTGCGACACCATCGTCGCCTGGCGAATCGACAAGGGAACGATCGATGGCCTCGACGTCGGCGGCAACACCATCGCCGCCGTGGCCCATGTGCCGGGCAACATCCTGCAAGGCAACTGGACCGCCGCCATCTACGTGGACGACAACGCCTCGAAGGAACAGGAAGAAGCGCTGCTCAAGGTGTACACCGGGCAGGCGGGCGGCCCGATCGCGGACCTGGCCAAGCTGATCGGCACGGTGGTGTCGGTGGAGCGGGCGAAGATCGGCTTCAACGTGAACGAGGGCCAGGGCAAGCTCGAGATCGGCACCGACTACTACGCCGAGCTCGAGCCCTACCGCGGCGCGACCGGCGGGCAGACCGTGCTGTCGGACACCGTGTTCTCGACCGTGCCGGGCGCGCCGGTCTTCGTCGGCAAGGCGCCGGTCTATCGCTCGAAGAATGCCGCCCTGGGCATCGACCTCGACATCAAGAACCACAACGCGCTGCAAAGCACTTTCGTCTTCGACGCCTGAAGCCATGAGCGCCGCACGGCCGCTCCGAAGGCGCTCGCACCGCAGCGCGTAGCGTGGAGGTGACTCAATGAACACTCCTGCGGGGATTGCGCGGCCGGCCGTGTCGCGCTCCGGAGCCGCGCGCCACCGGCGGGTGTTCGTGCCGCTGCTCGTGGCCTTGATCGGGCTGGCCTGGCTGGCGCTGTGGGCCTGGGCGCGCAGTCCCTACGGCCGCTACCTGGAGCATGGCGACTGGATGGCCTCGGGGCCCGCGGCCTTCCTGTGCCGCGCCGTGCCCGCGGGCGAGCTGCTGCTGCCCGCGCTGCTCTACGCGCTGGCCTGGATCCTGATGACCGCGGCCATGATGCTGCCGACCACCCTGCCCCTGTTCAACGTGTTCGACCGCATGACGGCCCGGCGCCCGGACCACGCGCGACTGGTGCTGCTGCTCGGGCTGGGCTACTTGGCTGTGTGGGGCATGTTCGGGCTGCTGGCGCATGGGCTGCACGAGCTGGTCCTGGCGCTGCTGGAACGCTCGCCGACGCTGGCCTGGCACGGCTGGCTGATCGGCGCCGCGACGCTCGGGCTGGCGGGCGCCTTCCAGTTCAGCCGGCTCAAGCACCAGTGCCTGGAGAAATGCCGCACGCCGCTGGGCTTCGTCATCGAGCACTGGCGCGGGCCGGCGCCGGCGCGCCAGGCCTTCATGCTGGGCGCGCACCACGGCGTGTTCTGCGTGGGCTGCTGCTGGGCGCTGATGCTGCTGATGTTCGCGCTGGGCACCGGCAGCCTCGGCTGGATGCTGCTGCTGGCCGTGCTGATGGCGATGGAGAAGAACCTGCCCTGGGGCCGGCGCCTGAGCGCGCCACTGGGTATCGCGCTGCTGGTGGGGGCCCTGGTCGTGGTGGCCGTCCATGCCTGAGGGGCGCGATGGCCGCCCGGGCCTGCGGGCCATCGCGCTCACCGTGGCAGCCATGCTGGCCTTCGCGGCCAATTCGCTGCTGT
The DNA here is from genome assembly GCF_010499245.1 of Variovorax sp. WS11. GTDB lineage: Bacteria > Pseudomonadota > Gammaproteobacteria > Burkholderiales > Burkholderiaceae_C > Variovorax. The sequence continues at coordinate 2,719,666 of NZ_JAAGOW010000001.1, read as the reverse complement.
GCCGCATGGCGCTGCAGCATGGGGGCATCGATGCGGCCAGCTTCGGCAGCATCCGGCTGGTGGCGGGGGCGCTCACGCTGATGCTGGTCGTGCGCCTGCGGTCGGGCGCCGGTCCGACCGGGCGTGCCGACTGGCTGGCGGCGGCGATGCTGTTTGCGTATGTCGCCTTCTTCTCCTTCGCCTACCTCAGCCTGTCCGCGGGCACCGGGGCGCTGATCCTGTTCGGCGCGGTGCAGCTGACGATGCTGGGCGCCGGCCTGCGCGCGGGCGAGATGTTCGGTCCGGTGGCGTGGTCGGGCTTCGTGCTGGCAGTCGCGGGGCTGGTCTATCTGGTGTCGCCGGGAGTGACGGCGCCGCCGGCGCTGGGCGCGACGCTGATGGCGGTCGCGGGTGTGGCCTGGGGCGTGTATTCGCTGCGCGGGCGCGGCGTGGCCGACCCGCTCGCTGCCACGGCGCGCAACTTCGTGCGGGCGGCACCGATGGCGCTGCTGCTGAGCGCCCTGCTGGCTGGCACCGGCAGCGCGCACGCGGACGCGGCTGGCATCGCGCTGGCCGTGGCCTCGGGTGCGCTGACTTCGGGCATCGGTTATGTGATCTGGTACGCGGCGCTGCCTTCGCTCACGGCGATGCGGGCGGCGACGGTGCAGTTGTCGGTGCCGCCGATCGCGGCTTTCGGCGGCGTGCTGTTCCTGTCGGAGGCGATTACGCCGCGGCTGATGCTCTGCTCGGTGGCGATCCTCGGAGGGATCGCGCTGGTGCTGATGGGCAAGGCGCGGGCCGCCAAGCCGCAAGGATCGTAGTAGCTGAAGCATCGCTGCGAGGCGTTGCGCTCGACGTCGCGTTGAACGACGAGGAGTTCGCCAACTTGAGGTTGCAATCTGCAACCTCAAGCAGAGCTAGTTCTTCCCCGGCACGATGCTCACGCCGATCTGTTCGGCCAGGCTCAGCAACTCGTCATAGGCTGCCCCGTCATCGAGCAGGCTGCGGGAAGGAGTGGCTTGACGCAGCAAGCCGGGGGCGATGCGATCCCCGAACAGCATGACGGCCTGGGCACTGTCGTCCTGTCGGGAGGTCCAGCACAAGCCCTGTACGTCGGCGCGCTGCGCATGGATGGCTTCGGCCCATTTCCGCGTTGACGCGTACTGATCCTTCTCCGTGTCGATCAATTGCCCGCGCTCCACGCCCAGCTTGCGCAGGGCTTTGCTGCGCAGGTCGGCCAGCACGAGATCGGTTCCGGTCGTCAGCTGGGAATGCACTTGATCCTTCAGCTTCGCCTTGTCGTAGCTCTTGAAGCCCGGTGCGAAAGGCACATCGTGGAAGACCGTTTCCATGGCCGCGCACGCGAAGGTGTTTCCTCCATAGAGTGTGGGAATAGGCTTGCCCTTGGCGCTCTTGATCGGGCTGAACCGTGCATTGCCCTTGACGCCGGGATTGAATTCACCGCCCGCATACTTCTCCAGATGAACACGATGCAAGGTCGTACCCCTCGGCCAGGGCGTCGTCGATACATGCAGTGTTGCCGGCGGCGCTGGCGTGGTGTCGGCAGGTGGCGGCGGCGGCGGCGATTTGCCGGGACGCCTAGCCATGCGCGACCGCCTCCTGCTCATCCGCGGCGGCCGCAATGACGCGATCGGGCTGCTTCGCCAGCACGTCCTGGGGTCGCTTGCCGCCGAGGAAGCTGTTGGCGGACGAGAACCAGTACGCCAGACCCCAGCCGTCTTTTGACTCGCCGAAAGTCTCGATCACCTTGGCCATGACCTTGAGCGGCCGGAAGCCCGTCTTGGGGTCGAGCCCATAGCTGGGAAAGTAGTCGACCCCGCGATGCCGGATGGCGAAAATCAACCGGTCGCGCTTCCACTTGTTGGGCTGGGCACTGGGATTGCTGGTACTGAAGCCGGCCAGGTCGGCGATCTGCGCCGTCGTCAGCCAGTTGTCCTCCTGGAGCACGGCGGTGCGGGCTCTCGCCAGCATGGCCGCCTCCTTGAGCTGCGTTGGCGTAGGCGGCGCCCTCGGTACAAGGATTTCGACCAGGGACTCCAGAGTTTCGCGTTCGTGCCGGGAGACGGTCAGGCCTACCAGTTGTACGAAACGGACCAAAGTCTCTGCGATGGCTCCAGCCTCCTTTGCAGATACATGCTCCAGGCCGATGGCAACGACCTGATCCGCATCGAGTTGATTCAGCCGCCGACCGATCTCCTTGGGAGATCCGGTCATGACGTCGAGCAGGTCAGCCTGTGCATGGGTCGTGGTCATGGCACCTTCGATGGTTAGATTGGATATACACAGCAATGCTAATCCATCTAACCGAAAGCCACCACCTTCCCGGTCTAGCCCTCGAGCTTGAACAGACTCGTCGCCTCCAGGTCCAGCGCCAGCTGCTCGCGCTGGTTGAACAAGCGCCAGCGCCAACGCAGGATGCCCAGCGTGGGCCGCTTCTCCGAGCGCCGCACCTCGATCACGTCGGCCACGAGGCGCAGCGCATCACCAGGCCGCACGGGGTTGGGCCACTTCACATAAGCCAGGCCCGGCGAGGCGAAGGACTCGGAGCCCGCCAGCGCGGCATCGGTCACCAGCCGCATCGCGATGCCGCCCGTGTGCCAGCCGCTGGCGATGAGCCCGCCGAAGGGGCCGTCGGCGGCGGCTTCGGCGTCGGTATGGAACCACTGGGGGTCGTAGGCCTCGGCGAACTGCAGCAGCTCGGCCTCGGTGACGAGATAGGGCCCGGCCTCGATGACCTGGCCCGCGTGGAACTCGGCGAACTTCATGCCGCGAGCTTACTTAATAAGTCTCGAGGTGCAGGCGGCCTTCGCGCTTCAGGGCGGCTCCCACCGTGTCCCAGTCCAGGCCCACTTCCACCGCCACGTCGCGCAGCGCGAGCACCACTCCCTCTTCCATGCTCTTCAAGCCGCAGACGTAGAAGTGGCTCTGCCCGTCCTTGAGCAGCGCAGCCAGGTCGGCGGCGCGCTCGCGCATCGCGTCCTGCACGTAGCGCTTGGGCTGGCCGGCCGTGCGCGAGAAGGCGAAGTTGATGTCGATGAAGTCCTTGGGCAGAGTCTGCAGCGGGCCGAAGTAGGGCAGCTCCTGCTGCGTGCGCGCGCCGAAGAAGAGCAGCAGCTTGCCGCTCTCGAACTTGCCGCTCTTGCGCAGGCGCCGGCGCCACTCCGTCATGGCGCGCATGGGCGCGCTGCCTGTGCCGGTGCAGATCATCACGATGTGCGACTTCGGATGGTTAGGCATCAGGAAGGACGTGCCGAAGGGGCCGATGACCTGGACCTTGTCGCCCACCTTGAGGTCGCACACGTAGTTGCTGGCGACGCCGCGAACCGGGTTGCCTTGATGGTCCTGCAACACGCGCTTCACCGTCAGCGAGACGTTGTTGTAGCCGGGCCGCTCGCCGTTGCGCGGGCTGGCGATGGAGTACTGGCGCGCGAAATGAGCCTTGCCGTTGGCGTCGGTGCCCGGCGGGATGATGGCGATGGACTGGCCCTCCAGCACCGGGAAGGGCATGGCGCCGAAGTCCAGCACGATGTGATGCGTCTGGTTCTCGTACCCGGCCTCGGTGCAGTTGAAGTTGCCGACCACCGTCGCCGTGGTCGGGCTCTTCGGCGGGAACAGGTTGGTGTAGGCGTGCGCGGCCGACCAGGGCGGCACGGTGGCGCCGTATTGCGCGGAATTGAAGACCTGCGCGCCGGGCTCGGACTGCGGCTGCGGTGCGGCGGCGGCCTGCGCCTGGATCACGACCTCGTCGGACGAGGCGATGCCCTCGGCCTCCAGCTGCTCGGGCGTGAGCTCGGCGGGCAGCTCGTCCCAGGTGAGCTGCTCCTCGATGGAGTAGGCGCGCGCCACGGGCATGGTGCGCCAGTTGTCGATGGAGCCCGTCGGGCAGGGCGAGATGCAGGCCATGCAGCCGTTGCAGACATCGGCACGCACCACGTAGTTGCGGTCGTCGTGCGTGATGGCATTGACGGGGCAGGTGGCCTCGCAGGTGTTGCAGCGGATGCAGATCTCGGGGTCGATCAGGTGCTGCTTGATGACGCCGAGTTGGATGGTGGCCGTGTCCATGTCGTTATCTCCTTTGCCGCCCAGACGGCCCATCACCGTTCAAGGCCCTTGTACCGCCCCAGGGCCGCGCAAAGCGCTGGCCCCTTCGTGAAACACCGCGGAACCGGCTTCGCCGGGCCGCTGGTGTTGCCCCCGGTAGGGGGTGGGCGCCCGGACACGAAGTGCCGGGCAACCTGGGGGCGAGCAACAGTTCAGCCGAAGCGGACGTATTCGAAATCCACCGGCTGGCGGTTGATGCCCATCACCGGCGGGGCGATCCAGCCGGCGAACTTGCCGGGGTCGACCACGCGGCCCATCAACGATGCCACGAAGGCGAAGTCTTCGCTCGTGGGCAGCCACTCGTCCTTCTTCGCGGCCCATTCGGCCTCGTTCACCACACGCCCCTCGGGCGACATCTTGATGCCGGCCAGCGCGCCGATCTGGCGGTTGAAGGCCTTGTGCGGGACCGTCAGGCGGGTCGGGATACCTGCCTTTTCCAGCACCTTGTTCCAGCGGCCCACGCCGGCGACCGAGTCCTTGATGAAGTCGTCGCGCAGCACTTCGTTCAGCGCATTCAGCATCGGCACGTCCTTCTCGAGGAGCTGGCCGTCCTTGACTTCGAGCACCTTGTAGGTCTGGCCCTTGAGCACGTGGTCGTCGGTGCGCTTGCCCTCTTCGTAGCGGCCCTTCAGACCCGAGCTGTAGAAGGTGGCGGCGTTGCTCGACTGGTCGGCGCCGAACAGGTCGATGGTGACGCTGTAGTGGAAGTTCAGGTAGCGCTGGATGGTGCCGAGGTCGATGGCGCCGGCCGCACGCACCTTCTGCGGGTCGTCGGTCTTGAGCTCGTTCATGACCTGCGCGGTGCGCTGCAGCACGCGCGAGACGCCGCTCTCGCCCACGAACATGTGGTGCGCTTCTTCGGTCAGCATGAACTTCGTGGTGCGCGCCAGCGGATCGAAGGCGCTCTCGGCCAGGGCCGACAGCTGGAACTTGCCGTCGCGGTCGGTGAAGTAGGTGAACATGAAGAAGGCCAGCCAGTCCGGCGTCTTCTCGTTGAAGGCACCCAGGATGCGCGGATTGTTCTCGTCGCCCGAAGTGCGCTGCAGCAGGGCCTCGGCTTCTTCGCGGCCGTCGCGGCCGAAGTGCTTGTGCAGCAGGTAGACCATGGCCCACAGGTGGCGACCCTCTTCCACGTTGATCTGGAACAGGTTGCGCAGGTCGTACATGCTGGGCGCGGTCAGGCCGAGGTGGCGCTGCTGCTCGACCGAGGCGGGCTCGGTGTCGCCCTGCGTGACGATGATGCGGCGCAGGTTGGCGCGGTGCTCGCCGGGGACGTCCTGCCAGGCCTTCTCGCCCTTGTGGTCGCCGAAGTGGATCTCGCGGTTGGCATCGCCCGGGTTCAGGAAGATGCCCCAGCGGTAGTCGCGCATCTTCACGTGGCCGAACTGCGCCCAGCCCTGCGGGTCGACGCTCACGGCCGTGCGCAGGTAGACCTCGTAGTTGGTCGAGCCGTCGGGGCCGACGTCGTCCCACCAGTTGATGAAGTTGGGCTGCCAGCCTTCGAGCGCGCGCTGCAGCGTGCGGTCTTCGCCGAGGTTGACGTTGTTGGGGATCTTCTCGCTGTAGTTGATCGTGCTCATCGTTGTTCCTTGCAAAGAGTTCTGACGTTCAGACGCGGTTGAGATCGAAGCCGGCCTTCTCGCCGGTGCCGTAGACCTTCAGGGCACCCTTTTCGCCGACGGCGTTGGGGCGGTTGAAGATCCAGTTCTGCCAGGCGGTGAGCCGGCCGAAGATGCGGGTGAGCATGTTCTCCTGGCTGGCGAAGCGCAGGTTGGCCTCCAGGCCGGTAAGGGCGTCGGGCGACATGGCGGCGCGCTCCTCGATGGCGATCCGGATCTCGTCGTCCCAGTCGATGTCGTCGGGGGCGGCGGTGACCAGACCGAGCTTGAGCGCCTCGTCGGCGTCGAGCGGCTTGCCGGCAGCGGCGCGGGCGGCCTCGAGCGGGGCGGCCTCTTCGTAGAAGCGGCGCTGCAGGCGGCTCTGGTCGTTGACCATGGGGAAGAAGCCGAAGTTGAACTCGTCGAGCACCAGCTTGGGCGCGCGCTCGGGCTCGTCGGGCAGGGCCAGCATGTAGGCCCGGTCGGCGGCGAAGGCGATCTCGGCCAGGGTGCCGGCGAAGCAGGAGCCGGGCTCGATCAGCGCGAACAGGCTGCGTGAGGAGACGTCCAGGCGGGCCAGCGTGCGGCGCAGCGCGCCGATGGTTTCGCGCACCAGCCAGTGGTCCTTGTTTGCGAGCAGGGTCTTGTCGCTGTCGAGCACGGCCTGGGCATCGCCCTCGGTCTTGAGCAGCCAGGTGCCGATGTCCAGCTCGTTGGTGCGCAGGTTGAGGATGGCGTCGTCGAGCTGGCGGACCATCGCGAGCGGCCACCAGGCGGCGCCCGCGGCCTCGATGCCGGCGATGTCGGTGGGCTGCGCGCCGGCCGGGGCCTTGACGGTCAGCGTGGCGGTGCGGCGGGCGCGGTCGATCTCGACCGTGACGAATTCATAGCGGATGCTGTCGGCGCCGTCCTCGCGCTCGACGCGGGTCAGGCTCACGCCCTTGCCGCCGGCCGGGCGGTGGCTGCCCTCGGCCAGCTTGGCGGCGCGCTCCTGCACGGCGGCGCCGAACTGGGCGGGCTTGGCGATCGCATCGACCAGGCGCCATTCGACCGCGCGCTGGCCGCGCACGCCTTCGACGCTGGTGCAGAAGATGTCGGCCAGGTCATGGCGCACATGGCGCTTGTCGGTGACGCGGGTCAGGCCGCCGGTGCCGGGCAGCACACCCAGCAAAGGCACCTCGGGCAGGGAGACGGACGAGGAGCGGTCGTCGACCAGCACGATCTCGTCGCAGGCCAGGGCCAGCTCGTAGCCGCCGCCGGCACAGGCGCCATTGACGGCAGCGATGAACTTGAGGCCCGAGTGCTTGGACGAATCCTCGATGCCGTTGCGGGTCTCGTTGGTGAACTTGCAGAAGTTCACCTTCCAGGCGTGGCTGGAAACGCCCAGCATGAAGATGTTGGCGCCGGAGCAGAAGATGCGGTCCTTGCCGCTGGTGACGATCACCGAGCGCACTTCCGGATGCTCGAAGCGCACGCGGTTGAGCGCGTCGTGGAGCTCGATGTCCACGCCCAGGTCGTAGCTGTTGAGCTTGAGCTTGTAGCCGGGGCGGATGCCGCCGTCTTCGGCAATGTCCAGCGACAGGCGGGCGACGGAGCCCTCGACGCTGAGCTTCCAGTGGCGGTATTGGGTCGGGTCGGTGCGGTAGTCGACGCGGGCGGGATGGGCAGCGGTCTCGGTCATGTCGCGGTCTCCTGGGTGCCTGTTGGCGTGAACAATAATGCAGTTTGCGTTTGCGCTGACATGCATCATCCTGCATGTTTTGGAGCGCGTCAAGCCCTTGCCGGATTTTTTTGCAACTGCCGGCTTCCGGCGCGTTCTCAGCCGCCCCGGCTCATCGCTTCCCGCACCGTCGTTCGCAGCAGCTGGAAGCTTTGCGCCAGGTCGCGGCCGCTCGTGTCCACGCTGAGATCGGCCTTGGAATAGAAGGCGGCACGGCCGGCGAGGATGCGGCGCAGGTCGTCCATGGCCTCCTTGCTGGCGGCCATGGGGCGGGTGTCGCCCTGGGCGGCGACGCGGCCCATGTGCTCTTCGGGGGCGGCCTGCAGCCAGACGGTGGTGCAGTGCGAGAGCAGCTCGTTGAAGGTGGCGGGGTCGGAAACGATGCCGCCGGGGGTGGCGATCACCACCTCGGCGTAGATCTGTACCGCCTCCTCGAGCGCGCGGCGCTCGTAGCGGCGGTAGGCATTGGTGCCGTAGAGGTCGTGGATCTCGCGCACGCTGCAGCCGGCCAGCTTCTCGATCTCGCGGCTCAGCTCGATGAAGGGCACGTCGAGGTCGTCCGCCAGCATCTGGCCGAGGGTCGACTTGCCGGCGCCGCGCAAGCCGACAAGCGCGATGCGACGGTGGCGCGCCGGGTCGCCGGCGGCGGTGCCCAGCAGTTCGCCGAGGGCGATGCGGGCGCGGCGCAGGTCGGCCTCGCCGCGGCGCTCCAGCAGCTCGCGGATCAGCAGCCACTCGGGGCTGCTGGTCGTGATGTCGCCCACCAGCTCGGCCAGCGAGCAGTGCAGCGCGGTCGCCACCTGCTGCAGCACCAGGATGGAGGCATTCCCGATGCCGTACTCGAGGTTGGCCAGGTGGCGCTCCGACACCTCGGCCGCCTGCGCGACGGCCTTGCGCGTGAGGCCGCGGCGCGCGCGCAGGTTGCGCACCCGCTCGCCCAGCGCCACCAGCAGCGGGTTCTTGGCTTCCTCGGCCGGCAAGGCCGGATCGGCGGGTGCGCTCAGCACCGCGTCGGCTCGCTCATTCATCTCGCTTCGTCCTCTCCTCGTCGCTCCGGTCTACGGGTAAACACCATATATGCACTATATTGCTTGACACCTTTTGTGTCGGTGCTTATGGTTCATGCACAGGCAAGATACTGCACGCGGCGATTTGCCGCAAGTTCGTTCTTCTTCACCCATGCATGAGCGCACCACGATGTCCAAGGAATCCTTCCACCAGATCGTCGCCGACGTGACCTCGCAGATCGCCGGCCGCCCGCTCGACGACGAGCTCGACCGCTGGCTCAACACCGTGCACGGTGTCGGCAGCGAAAGCTACGAACGCCTGAAAGAGGCCTGCATCGACGGCGTGGCCGAAGGCTGGCTGTGCGAGCGCGAGGGCGGCGGCATCAAGTATGGCCGCGTGTTCAAGGCCGAGGACGAGCTGCACCGCTTCTCGGTCGACGTGGTGGACATGAAGGACATCAAGGGCCCGCACCACACGCATCCGAACGGCGAGGTCGATCTGATCATGCCGCTGGAAGGCGATGCGACCTTCGACGGCCGGCCCGCGGGCTGGTGCGTCTACCCGCCAGGATCGGCGCACCACCCGACCGTGGCCCAGGGCCGCGCGCTCGTGCTCTATCTATTGCCCGAAGGGCAAATCCAATTCACCAAGACCTGAGACACCCCATGACCGAACTTCTCTCCAACTACGTCGCCGGCCGCTGGCAGGCCGGCAGCGGCGCCGGAACGCCGCTCTTCGATCCGGTGCTGGGCACCGAGCTGGTCCGCGTCGACGCAGGCGGGCTGGACCTGGCCGAGGCCTTCGGCTTCGCGCGGGAGAGCGGCGGGGCGGCCCTGCGCGCCCTCACTTACAAGCAGCGCGCGGCCCTGCTGGCGGGCGTGGTCAAGGTGCTGCAGGCCAACCGCGACGCCTACTACGAGATCGCCACCGCCAACTCCGGCACGGTGAAGAACGACTCGGCGGTGGACATCGACGGCGGCATCTTCACGCTGGGCCAGTACGCCAAGTGGGGCGACGCGCTGGGCGAGGTGCATGCGCTGCGCGACGGCGATGCGGTGAAGCTGGGCAAGGAACCCGTGTTCCAGTCGCAGCACCTGCAGGTGCCCACGCGCGGCGTGGCGCTCTTCATCAACGCCTTCAACTTCCCCTCCTGGGGACTGTGGGAGAAGGCCGCGCCCGCCCTGCTCTCGGGCGTGCCGGTGATCGTGAAGCCGGCCACCGCCACCGCCTGGCTCACCCAGCGCATGGTGCGCGACGTGGTCGAGGCGGGCGTGCTGCCGGCCGGTGCGCTGTCGATCGTCTGCGGCAGCTCGAACGGGCTGATGGATCAGCTGCAGGGCTTCGACGTCGTGTCCTTCACCGGATCGGCCGAGACGGGTGCGGTGATCCGCTCGCATGCCGCGGTGGCGCAACGCTCGGTGCGCGTGAACATCGAGGCCGACAGCCTCAACTCGGCCCTGCTGCTGCCCGATGCCACGGCCGATAGCGAGGCCTTCAAGCTGCTAGTGCGCGAGGTGGTGCGCGAGATGACGGTCAAGGCGGGCCAGAAGTGCACCGCGATCCGCCGCATCCTGGTGCCGGCCGCACTCTATGACGTTACGGCCGAGGCGATCGGCGCCAAGCTCGCGGGCGTCACGGTCGGCAACCCGCGCAACGAGAGCGTTCGCATGGGCTCGCTGGTGAGCCGCGCTCAGCTGAACGCGGTGCGCGAGGGGCTGGACGAATTGAAAGGCCAAGCCAGCGTGCTGCACGACGGCAGCCAGGCGCCGCTGGTCGATGCCGACCCGGCGGTGGCGGCGTGCATCGGTCCGGTGCTGCTGGGCGCGCGCGATGCCGACGCGGCGCAGCGGGTACACGACGTGGAGGTCTTCGGCCCGGTCGCCACGCTGCTGCCCTACCGTGACTTCGACCATGCGATTGCGCTGGCGCATCGCGGCCAGGGATCGCTGGTGACCTCGCTCTACGGTGCCGACGAGGCCGCGCTGGGCAAGGCGGCGGTGCAGGTCGCTGCCAGCCATGGCCGCGTGCATGTGATCACGCCCGACGTCGCACAGGCGCACACCGGTCACGGCAATGTGATGCCGCACTCGTTGCACGGCGGCCCCGGCCGCGCGGGCGGTGGTGCCGAGCTGGGCGGGCTGCGCGCGCTGGACTTCTACCATCGCCGCGCCGCGGTGCAGGCCAGTCCGGGCGTGCTGGCGCAGCTGGGCCTGGCGCAGGCCTGAGCAAGAACACAGGGATGACCCGGAGAACACGATGAGCCTGCCTGCACGATTCAATTTCGCCGAACACCTGTTCGCCCTCAACCGCGGCCGCGCGCAGAAGACTGCCTATGTCGACGACCGCTGCGCCCTGCCCTACGGCCAACTGGAGGAACGCGCACGCCGGCTCGCGGCCGCCCTGCTCGCCGCCGGCGTGAAGCGCGAGGACCGCGTGCTGCTGCTGATGCTGGACAGCAGCGACTGGCCGGTGAGTTTTCTCGGCAGCCTCTACGCCGGCATCGTGCCGGTGGCGGTCAACACGCTGCTGACCTCCGACGACTATGCCTACATGCTGGCCAACAGCGGCGCCAAGGCCGCGCTGGTCTCGGGCGCGCTGCTGTCGGTGCTGCAGGATGCGCAGCGCAAGGGATCGCATGTGCTGAAGGCGCTGTTCGTCTCGCAGCCCACCGGACCGCTGCCCCAGGGCGCGCAGGAATTCGAAGCGGCGCTCGCCGCTCACGAGCCGCTGGCCGAGCCCGCCGCGACCACCCCGCAGGAGCACGCCTTCTGGCTCTATTCCTCCGGCTCCACGGGCAAGCCCAAGGGCACCGTGCACACGCACGGCAACCCCTGGTGGACCGCCGAACTCTACGGCAAGCCGGTGCTGGGGCTGACGGAGAACGACGTCTGCTTCTCCGCGGCCAAGCTTTACTTCGCCTACGGCCTGGGCAATGCGCTGACCTTCCCGCTTTCGGTGGGCGCCACGGTGCTGCTGATGGCCGAGCGGCCCACGCCGGATGCGACCTTCAAACGCTGGGCCAGCCAGCACAAGCCCACCGTCTTCTTCGGCGCGCCGACCGGCTTCGCCGGCATGCTGGCATCCCCCAACCTGCCGGCGCGCGAGGCGGTGTCGCTGCGCATGTGCTCCTCCGCCGGCGAGGCGCTGCCGGGCGAGCTGGCGCAGCGCTTCAAGCAGCATTTTGGCTGCGAGATCATCGACGGCATCGGCTCCACCGAGATGCTGCACATCTTCATCTCCAACCGGCCCGGCGATATTCGCTACGGCACCACGGGCCGCCCGGTCGAGGGCTACGTGATCGAGCTGCGCGGCGAGGACGGCCAGCCCGTCGGCGTGGGCGAAGTGGGCGACCTCTACATCAAGGGGCCCAGCACGGCCGTGATGTACTGGGGCAACCCCGAGAAGAGCGCCGACACCTTCCGCGAAGGCTGGACCAAGAGCGGCGACAAGTACTCGCGCGACGCCGACGGCTACTACACCTACGCGGGCCGCAGCGACGACATGCTCAAGGTCAGCGGCATCTACGTCTCGCCCTTCGAGGTCGAGGCCACGCTGATGCAGCACCCGGCCGTGCTCGAGGCCGCGGTGATCGGCAAGGAAGATGCGGACGGGCTGGTGAAGACCAAGGCCTACGTGGTGCGCAAGGCCGGGCAGAGCGTGACGGACGACGAGCTCAAGGCCTTCGTCAAGGAACGCCTCGCGCCTTACAAGTACCCGCGCTTCATTGAATTCGTGGAGGAACTGCCGAAGACGGCCACGGGCAAGATCCAGCGCTTCCGGCTGCGCGAGCGGGAGCAGAAGGCGTGACCACCGCGCCCGAGTTCGCCGCCATCGATTGGCGGGGGCGCCCCCTGCGCCTCGAATACCTGCGCATCGCACCGGAACGCTCCGACGCGCCCCTGCTCGTGTTCCTGCACGAAGGCCTCGGCTCGATCGCGATGTGGAAGGACTTCCCCGAGCGCCTGTGCGAGGCGGGCGGCTTCCGCGGTCTGGTGTTCTCGCGCCCCGGCTACGGCCGCTCCACGCCGCGCGGCCCCGAGGAGACCTGGGACGTGGACTTCATGCACCGCCAGGCGCACGAGGTGCTGCCGGCCTTCTTCGAAGCCATCGGCCTCACGGAAAAGCCCTGGCTCTTCGGCCACAGCGACGGCGCCTCGATCTCGCTGCTCTACGCCGCGCGCTTCCCCGATCGCGTGGCCGGCCTGGTGGTGCTGGCACCGCACATCTTCGTGGAGGACGTGACGGTCGCCAACATCGAGCAGGCCCGGCTGGCCTACCTCGAGACCGACCTGCCGAAGAAGCTGGGCCGCTACCACGACGACGTGGATTCGGCCTTCTGGGGCTGGAACCGCATCTGGCTCCATCCGCCCTTCAGGCAATGGAACATCGAAGCCGAGCTCGATGCCATCCGTTGCCCGGTTCTTGCTATCCAGGGCATCGACGACGAGTACGGCACACTCGCGCAGATTCGCGGCATCGCCCAGCGCGTGCCCGGCGCCGAGTTGCTGGAGCTGCCCGACTGCGGGCATTCCCCGCATCGCGACCAGCCCGAAAAAGCGATAGTGGCGACCGTTTCATTCGTCGAGGAGCGGAATCCGCGGTCAGGGAAAACTCGTGTTTGAGAGATAAATGATTTACCCTTAAAGTATCTCGCTCGCGAAGGCGCGTCGTGAAGACACGCGCCCCAACCCCGCCGACCCCGTCTTCAAGCCGTTTCCAATCCATTTCAATACCAACGCCAGGAGATCACCATGAGCACCCGCATCGCCCGCACCACCCTGACGGCCCTCGCACTGGCCTGCATCGCCACGCTGGGCCACGCCCAGCAGGGCAAGCTCAAGGTCGGCCTGATGCTGCCCTTCAGCGGCACCTTCGCCGCGCTCGGCGTGGCCATCGAGAACGGCTTCAAGCTCCATGTCGAGGAGCAAGGCGGCAAGCTGGGCGGCCGCGAGATCGAGTACATCAAGGTGGACGACGAGTCCGACCCGGCCAAGGCCACCGACAACGTCAACAAGCTGATCAAACGCGACAACGTCGACGTGATCGTCGGCACCGTGCACTCCGGCGTCGCGATGGCGATGGCCAAGGCCGCCAAGGAAAGCGGCACCGTGCTGATCGTGCCCAATGCCGGCGCCGACGCGGTGACCGGCCCGATGTGCGCGCAGAACATCTTCCGCAGCTCCTTCTCGAACTGGCAGCCGGCCTACGCGATGGGCGAGGTCGCGGCCAAGCAGGGCAAGAAGACCGCGATGACCCTTACCTGGAAGTACGCGGCCGGCGACGAGTCGGTGGCCGGCTTCAAGGAAGGCTTCGAGAAGGGTGGCGGCAAGGTGCTGAAGCAGCTCACCGTGCCCTTCCCCAACGTGGAGTTCCAGGCGCTCCTGACCGAGATCGCGGCTGCCAAGCCCGATGCGGTGTATTCCTTCTTCGCGGGCGGCGGCGCCGTGAAGTTCGTCAAGGACTACGCGGGTGCGGGCCTCAACAAGAACATCCCGCTCTACGGCCCCGGCTTCCTGACCGACGGCACGCTCGATGCGCAGGGCGACGCGGCCCAGGGCATGCTGACCACGCTGCACTACGCCGACGGCCTCAACACGCCGCGCGACAACAAGTTCCGCACCGAGTACGCCAAGATGTTCAAGCTGCAGCCCGACGTGTACGCGGTGCAGGGCTACGACGCGGCGCAGATGCTGGCCATCGGCCTCGCCGCGACCAAGGGCGACATCACGAAGAAGGCCGACTTCGCGGCCGCCATCGAGAAGGCCAAGATCGACAGCCCGCGTGGTGCCTTCACCATCGGCAAGTCGCACAACCCGGTGCAGGACATCTATCTGCGCAAGGTCGACGGCAAGGAGAACAAGATGGTCAACATCGCCGTCAAGGGTCTTGCCGACCCGGCCCGCGGCTGCAAGATGTAATCACCAACGCTGAAAGCGATGACCTGTCGTGGACTTCGGTACCTTTCTTGTCCAGTGCCTGAACTCGGTTCAGTACGGGCTCCTGTTGTTCCTGGTGGCCTCGGGACTGACGCTGATCTTCGGGATCATGGGCGTGATCAACCTGGCCCACGGCAGCTTCTACATGATCGGCGCCTACATGGCGTTCGCGCTCTCGCCGCTCTTCGGTGACCAGTTCATCCTGATGCTCGTGGGGGGCGTGGTGCTCACGGCGCTCTTCGGCTACGTGCTGGAGTGGGCCTTCTTCAGCTACCTCTACCAGCGCGATCATTTGCAGCAGGTGCTGATGACCTACGGGCTCATCCTGGTCTTCGAGGAGCTGCGCTCGATCCTGGTGGGCAACGACGTGCACGGCGTGCCCGTGCCGCCCTGGCTAAGCGGCAGCTTCGCGCTGGGCAGCCTCATGAGCTACCCGTGGTACCGGCTCTTTGCCTCGGCCGCCTGCATCTTGCTGGCGATCGGCCTGTACTACGTGGTGAACCGCACGCGCCTGGGCATGATGATTCGCGCCGGTGCGAGCAACCGCGACATGGTGCGTGGCCTGGGCATCGACATCCGCCGGCTCTACCGCATCGTGTTCGCGGCCGGCGTGGCGCTGGCCGCGCTGGCGGGCATGATCGCGGCGCCCATGTCCTCGGTGTACCCGAACATGGGCGCGAGCGTGCTGATCATCTGCTTCGTGGTGGTGGTGATCGGCGGCATCGGCTCCATCACCGGCGCGCTGGTGGCATCGCTGCTGGTGGGCTTTGTCGACACCTTCGGCAAGGTGTTCTTTGCGGAGCTGAGCGGCATCGGCGTGTACGTGCTGATGGCCGTGATTTTGATCTGGCGTCCCGAAGGCCTGATGGGCAAGAAGGCCTGAACCATGAAGACCTTCTCCCACTACCTTCCCCTCATCTGCGCCATCGCGCTTGCGGCGCTCGGGCCCTTCCTGGGCCCCTACCTCGGCGACCTGGTGGTCAAGGTGATGATCCTCGCGATCTTCGCGCTGAGCCTGGAGTTGCTGGTCGGCATGACCGGCCTGGTGAGTTTGGGCCACGCGGCCTTCTACGGCATCGGCGCCTATGCCACCGTGCTGGGCTCCGGCAAGGAGGGCGGCTCCATCGCCCTGCTGCTGCCGATGGCCATGGGCTGCGCGGCCGGCTATGCGCTGGTGACCGGCGCCTTGAGCCTGCGCACCCGCGGCGTGTACTTCATCATGGTCACGCTCGCCTTCGCGCAGATGGCTTTCTTCGTCTTCCACGACACCGCACTGGGCGGCGGCAGCGACGGCATCTACATGTACATCCGCCCGGTGCTGGGCGCGCTGGACCTGGAGAACAGCAAGGTCCAGTTCTACTTCGTGCTCGGCGCGCTGGTCTTCACCTACGGCCTGCTGGCGCTGATCCGCCGCTCGCGCTTCGGCGCCGCGTTGGCGGGCATCCGCGTCAACGAGCAGCGCATGCGCGCGGCGGGTTTTCCGGTGTACGGCTACAAGCTCGCGGCCTTCGTCATCGCAGGGGCGCTGGCGGGCCTGGCGGGCTTTCTCGTCGCCTCGCGCGACGGCGTGGTCAACCCCGAGCTGCTGGCCTGGCACAACTCCGGCGAGGTGCTGCTGATGATCATCCTGGGCGGCCTCGGCCACCTGCGCGGCGCGGTGATCGGCGCGGTGGCGTTCACGCTGCTGAAGGAGCTGCTGTCCACCCACGCGATCGTGGGGCCGCTGGCAGACCACTGGCAGCTCACGCTGGGTCTGGCCATCATCGCCTTCGTCGCGCTGTTGCCGAAAGGCATCGTGGGCCTGCGGGTGCGCGTGATGCCGAAGAAGGAGGCTGCGGCATGAGCAGGCTTCTTGCGGTCGAGACGCTGACCCGCCGCTTCGGCGGCCTGGTCGCGGTCAACAAGGTGACACTGGACCTGCACCTCGGCGAGGTGCATGCGGTGATCGGCACCAACGGCGCGGGCAAGTCCACGCTGATCAACATGCTCTCGGGCGAGATCGAGGCCTCCGACGGGCGCATCACGCTGAACGGCGAGAACATCACCACGCGCGCGCAATTCCGCCGCGCGCTGGCCGGCGTGGGCCGCAGCTACCAGCGCACCACCATCTTTCCGGAGTTCACGGTTCTGGAGAACTGCCGCCTCGCGGCGCAGGCCGCGGCGCCGAAGCCGTGGGCGATCTGGCAGTCCTCGCAGAGCTGCGAGTACAGCAATGGCGCCGCCCGCGAAGCATTGGAGGCCGCCGGCCTGGGCACGGTGGCCGGCCGCGTCGCCGGCACGCTGAGCCACGGTGCCAAGCGCCAGCTCGAGGTCGCGATGTGCCTGGCCACCAAGCCGCGCGTGCTGCTGCTGGATGAGCCGCTGGCCGGCATGGGCGCGGAGGAAACCGAGCGCATGCTGAGCCTGCTCGCGAACCTGAAGGCCACCCACGCGATCCTGCTGGTGGAGCACGACATGGACGCGGTGTTCCGCATCGCCGACCGCATCACGGTGATGGTGAACGGCACGGTGATCGCGACGGGCGACCCGGCTTCGATCCGCGTGAATCCCGAAGTACGCACTGCCTACCTGGGCGAGGACCATTGAGATGCTGCAGATCGAAGGGCTCAACACCTACTACGGGGACAGCCATATCCTGCGCGGCGTCGACGTCGCACTGCCTTCGGCGACCTCGATCGGGCTGCTGGGGCGCAATGGGATGGGGAAGACCACGCTGATCCGGTCGCTGATGGGGTATGTGCGGCCGGCCTCGGGGCGGGTGAAGCTGGATGGGGACGATGTGACCGGCTGGGCGCCGGAGAAGATGGCGCGGCGGGGGGATCGGGTATGTGCCGGAGGGCGGGGGATTTTTCCGAACCTGTCGGTGAGGGAGAACCTCGTCATGAGCGCGCGGGCGGGGATCGATGGGAAGCGCGAGTGGACCTTCGAGCGGGTGATGACGACGTTTCCGCGGCTGACGGAAAGGCTGTCGCATGGGGGCAGCAGCTGTCGGGTGGGGAGCAGCAGATGCTTTCGATCGGGCGGGCGTTGATGACGAATCCGCGCTTGCTGATTCTGGATGAGGCGACTGAGGGGCTGGCGCCGTTGATCGTGGCGGAGATCTGGCGGGTGATCTCGGAGATTCGGGCGACCGGGATTGCGACGCTGATCGTGGATCGGGATTGGCGGAAGGTGCTGGGGCACACCGAGCAGGCTGTGGTGATGGAGAAGGGGAAGATTGTTAGGCAGGGGCCTTCGGCGGGGTTGTTGGCGGAGCCGAAGGTGTTGGAGGAGTTGTTGGGGGTGTGAGGACTTGAGGCCGACAAGCTGACGCGCGTACACAGAGTGCGGATCGGCGGCGGCAGGCTGGGGTATTGCCCGTCGAAGCGAGCGGCCCGTCTGACTGCTTGAGACTGGACTGAGACATTCGCGTCCGCGGGCCGAATGTCGGTGGCGTCCAAGACCGGTCCTTCGACGGCGCTCTTGACGAGTGACCGCTGTCCCCAAAGCGAACGGTCGACGATGGCTGGGTAGTCAAAGCCGGGGCTGACCTTCGAGGTGTGCGCGCGGCCGGTCTGAGTCAGCTGCCTGCCGAGGCGTCGAACTGGTAGTCCCGGCCAGGAACGATCTACCTGTACGGATCAGCAACCGTTCAAAGCCGCACTTTGCAGGGAATATTGAGCGCAGCATAAGAATGCTCTGACAGCAGCGTCTTGTTGTATCTGCCTTTTTTTTGAGGCTCTGTTAAAAATCAAGTGGGTTGCCCAGCGTGAGGGTTGATGGCTTGGAAGTCGAGCTTGCCGGCGATCAGGAAGATGACCGTCTTGATAGTGGACAGGCGCACGAAGCCGCGGGCGCGACGCTTGGCAGCCTGGAACAGGCCGTTGATGGCCTCGAGAAAGCCGTTGGTCTGACGCGTCTGCGACCAGGCCACGATGCCGTCCATGTGGCGGCGCACGAGCGCGGCAACTTCTTTCATCGGCTGGACCTTCGAGCGCATGACGCAGGTGCTCCAGTACCGAAGCATGGCGCGCATCACGTTGACCTGCCTGCGCTCCAGGATCTCTCGCAGCTGCTCCTTGTAGAGCCAAGCTCGGGCCGTGCGTTTGAGGCTCGGCTGTGTGATCAATGCGTAGAGATCGGCGGCGGCCTCGGGCTTGAGGCTGTAGCTGTCCTTGAGCAGCGTCCAGCGCATGCCCTTGAGGGACCTGTCGGTACGCTGCTCGATGCGCCGTGTCTTGTCCACTGCGGTGTTGGCGTGCCAGATGACGTGGAACTTGTCGAACGTGATCTGAGCGTTGGGCAACTCCTCGCTCACGCCCTTGATGAAGGCCGGGGACATGTCGATGCTCACCGAGCTGATCTGCTGCGGCGGACAGCCATGAGCCTCGAGATCGCAGGCCAGTGCCGCTATGGCTTGGGCGTCGCGGCCCTCGGTGACGAAGAGCACTCGGCGGGCGACTGCGTCGGCGGCCAAGGTCACGTAGTCGTGCCCCCGGGCACGCGAGGTCTCGTCGATGGCCAGCGCAGTGACATCGCTGAAGTCGGCCAGCCCCAACGCCATCTCGACGTAGCGATTGCAAACTTCCATGACCCGATAGGCGGACTCGCCCACGATGCGTGCAACCGCCGCAAAAGGCATCTGCTGCGCCAGCATCAGGACAAGTGCCTCGAACAGCAGCGTGAAGCCCGACAGGCGTCCGGCGAAATCGGGCTCGACCAGGCGAACCGAGCCGTTGGGCAGCTTGACGCGTGGCGTGCGCACGTGCAGGTGGCACTCGTGCTGGAAGAAGTTCAGGTGTCGATAGGTCTTTGCCACCGTGTCATGCACGGGGTGCGTACCCTCATACCCGGCAACTGCGAAGTGGGTTCCGGGTTCGAAGTCGACCAACACGGTCAGCAGCTTGGCGCCTTCGTCGAACTCAACCGAATTCACCGACCAGGGCGCAGCAATCCCGAGCGCCGCTTCGAACAGCTTGGCAGTCATCGCACAACCCCTCGCAGAGTTCAGCCAGGCGAAATCTTACCCACTCGAAATTCAAGAGAGGCTTTTTTGATGAGTTCAAACTCGCCCACCCACGCCTTTGAACTTCTCTACGAAGGCGGCGACTTTCAGAAAGACGCTCTGCTTCTTGGTTAAGTACTGAGGATTCAGCGGACTCATTTTGGGAAGAACAGCATTGAGTTCCGTGCCGTTGTCACTTGCAAACTCCCGTTTCAGCGAGGTGGTGAGATAGCGCTTTGCCGCTTCCATATTCAGGTTCTCGGCGTTGGCCAGCGACAATTATCTTGAGCGGCGTGTTGCCTCACGAAGGAATGTTACCCGGCTGTTGGTTGTCGTATGGGTTTCTTTTTCTATTCTTTAGTCGAAGGCTGTGGGCATGTGGGCGAAGGTTGCGGCGGTGGTCAACGCAGCCGCGCAGCGCTGCGTTGTCCACGGTCGCAACCGGTGCGCCGCAGGCGCATCGCCCATATGTCCATAGCCTGCCGGGCGCGAAGCGCCCGGCCCCCTGGCATTGAAGTGGTCGGCTTCCGTTCAAACTTCGGCCGGCTCTGCAGCGGTCCTGCGCAGACCGCCCAGGACCATTTCCGTGACCCGCTCGCTGCGCCAGGCTTTCACCCGGCGCTGCAGTGTTCGCAGCTGCGCCTTACCGTCGTAAATCTCTGGAACCATCGCGACCAGTCGATTCATCAGGGCCTTGGGCGCTATCGAGGGCTCCGCGATCAGCCACCCTTCAATGACTGGCCATGCGTCGGCGAATGGGTCCGTGCGGGTTCGCCACCAGTGTTTGGCCTTCGGCTGCTTTGCGATGCGTCGGTCGCACTTCGCCTTCCGTCCAGGCTGACGACAAGCTCCGAAGGAACGCTGAGATATCGGCCGCACTTCTTGGCACCACTTCTTTCGGCGCCCCGTGAGCCGCGATCTCGCTTAACGTCTGCTGGGCCATTCGGATTTCCTGCAGCAGCCGCACCGGGTCGAGTCTCTTGAGTTGCGCCGTCAGCTTCTCCTGATCGCCGGCTCCACGCCGCTGTGGGCAACAAGCCGTTCACATGGAGTCGCCGGCGCGAAGTACACCTTGTTGCACACGAGCGCCGTCTCGTGTTTTGGACTTCAGCTTGAATGAGGGCTGGAAGAAGTTGATGTACAACCGCGACGACTCGTACAGCTGCGCCAGAGCTTTCGTAGCTTCGCGGCCGCTCAAGCGGCCATAGCCGACGAGCCGCCGAACGACGGCACCGTTCTTCTGCTCCACCCAGGCTTGGTCGTTCTTTTTTGTAGGGCGGGACCGCGTCTGCTCAAGGCCGCGCCCCTTGCAGTAGTCGAATACGGCTTGGCTCATGAAGGTGCTGTCGTTGTCCGGAGTCAATGCCGAGCATCGCGAACGGCAGGTCGGCCGCCACCTTTTCGAAGGCTTCGATCACCAGCATCTGGTCGCGCATCCTCATTGCCACGCATTCCGTCCATCCGCTGGCGATGTCGGTCAGCGTCAGGGTGTGAACGTAGTCACCATCGGTCTTCGGGCCGCCGCAGTGCTCGACCATATCAATCTCGAGGAAGCCTGGCGCCGGATCCCACCAGTCGGCGAACGTGCGCACGGGAATGCTGCGTCTGATAGCCGCGCCCACGCCAGTGCGGCGCCTGCGCTTCCCATCGATATGCGAACGCGCGTCGGCAAGGATGCGATCGATGGTCGCTGCACTAACCTGCAGGACTTTGGTCTTGACGACTGGGTCCAGGTCGAGGTGGCCATGGCGCTCCATCGCATCGACCAACATCGGGACCAAGGCCTTCAGCCGCTTGCCGCAGACCCGATCAGCGGCCTCCCATAGCACCGTCAGCGCTTGCCGCACCGCCTCGTCGTACAGACGATCGCGTGCCCGCGTTTCTTTCGAGGGAACTTCCTCTCGCAACACCCGGATTGCGTGTTTGCGGTGGTAGCCCGTCAGGGCCACGAATTCGTCGAGGATCTTGACCTTTTCTCCCATCGCCGCTGCGCGATACCGCTCTCCCAATGCTTCAACCAATTCCTTGCGTGTCGCCATGCTGATTCGCCTTGTCACGTAGCTTTCTGCTCCCGCCGGACCATCCGACGGGTAGCAATTTACGTGAGGCAACAGGTCAGCTCGGGTAGCAAATCCGACGAGTCAATGCGCCGCTCAAAGTAGTTGACGCCGGGCACGGCGTTGATCAGCTCTTGCGCCTCTCGCTGTAGTTCTGCTTGAGCAAAGGCGAAGAAAGCGTCTATCACACTGGCTTTGTCACCCATCTGGTCCAGGTCAGTCTGGTTGATGAAGTCGACCAGCAAGCTCTCCTTGGCACGGTTGCCCAGGCTCGCGCGTATCACCCGACGGACATCTTCCACCAGTGCGGCCTTGTCTTTGATCTTCCTGTTGTTCTCAAAAATCAGTTCCAGGATGTAGTCGAGGTTGATTTCTTGTGACTTCAGCAGGTCGACCTCAGGGTCGGCACTACCAGTTCGATCGGTAGCGAAGCGGTCCCTGATAGGCTGCAAGCCGTGTCTTGAGGTGCAGCGACCGCAGTAGCTCGTACACCTGACGTACTAGGAGTCCGCGCGGCAGAAGTTTTTCTGCGCGGAGGTGAGCCCCGCGTTGAGTTCGTGCACGGCGAGGAAGGGTTGGCGCTGCGCCTTGGCTGTTCCTGAAGCTCCCGGACAGGGTCTATTTGGCCTGCCAGAGGCGAGGGGCACGCGTGTGCCCCCACTGTGGGCTTATCTGACCATCAAGGTGCTCATGCGCCGCAGGTTCAGCGCCAGGCACACGAGCTTGAACTCGGCCTTGACCTTGTTCAATCCCCGCAGGCTGAACTGCCGGAAGCCCAGCACGCTCTTGATCCACCCGTTGGGCGCCTCCACGATCCACTTCCTCTTGCGGTAGGCCGCTTGGCCTGGTGGCGTCTTCAGCCTGGCATCCATCGCTGCAGTGCGCGGGTATTGTTCGGCGTCGATGTCCAGCGCCTGCTTGCCCTCTCGGCCCAATGCCACGATCAGCTCGCTCGGGCTGTCCTTGAGCTGCTCGAACACGGCCTCCGAGCGGAATCCCGCATCCGCCAGCACCTGTCGGGCGTCCTCGCCCAGGTTGGCCTTCACCGCCGCCAACAGCACCGGCAGGCGGTCACTGTCGGCGGCGTTGTTGCTCAGCTCCGCGGCCACCACGAGTTGCGCGGCCTCGTCCACCGCGGTGTGGGCGTTGTAGCCGTAGTCGTAGCCGCCACCTGAGCGTTTCATGATCCGACTGTCCGTGTCGGTGAAGCTCTCCTGGGCGCTGTCCTTGGGAACACCGAAGTCGCGCTTGTAGCGCCCGCCCTTGGGCTTGCCGTCCTTGTCACGGGGTTTGCGCTCGTCGTCGGCGCTGCGCCCGCGGGCCGCATCGGCCTCGCGCTGGCGTTGCTCCAGGCGCAGCTTGGCCTCGGTGATCGCCTTGAGCCGGTCCTCACGGCGCTTGATCTCCCGGGGATGTCCAGGTCGGGTTCGTTCTTCCAGGTCGTCGGCGGCACGCGCTCGGTTGAGCAAGCCATCGATCTGCGCCTTGAGTTCGCCCTCGGCCTTGACCATCCTGTCATAGCTCATGGCCTTGTGGCGGCTCGCGTTGGCCTTGAGCTTGGTGCCGTCCACCGCCACGGTGCCCAGCTTGACCAGGCCGCACTCGCGCGCCAGGCGCACCACCTGCACGAACAACGCCGCCAGTTCCTCCAGGTGCAGTGCCCGGAAGTCCGAGAGCGTGCGGTGCGCCGGGTAGTTCTCTGCACCCAACACCCGCAGCGCAACGTCTTCGTGCAGCTTGGCCGCGAGCTTGCGCGAACTGAAGGTGCCGGTGGCGTAGCCGTAGATCAGCACCTTGACCATCATGGCCGGGTGGAACGGCTGATTGCGCGGCCCACCCTTGGCGTATCGCGCATGGAAGGCGCTCAGATCCAGGCTGTCGACGCTGTCGCTGATGAAGTACGCCAGGTGCCCTTCGGGCAGCCAGTCTTGAAGTGCGTCAGGAAGCAGTCTTTGCTGCTGAGGCTCGTAGGGCAGGTAGCTGATGGGCATGCGCCCAAATCTATCAAGCCTCTGCGCGCTCGTCACGCTTCTGCCGCGCAGGCTCCTAGCCCAGGCGCGCCCCACGACCCAAAGCCTCCTTTGTGCCGGTCGGCGTGAGTAGGGCCGCAGCCCGCGACCGACTGCAACCGCTGCATACCGGAAGGTCAGTTGGCATGGACGCCAATGCCCTCGCCGCATTAAATGAGCACTCTAGTCCGTGGACTTATCGCCATCACTTGATGACGATCACTCGGTGAAAAATGACCCATTGGAAATACCCCGATCGCGCATTTGGGAGAAGCGCAACGAGCACACCTTGCTCCGTCGCATCGCCAGCGAACCTCTCCCTCATGTCCTGACAGGTGACGAAAACCTGCTTGCCGTCAGTGCGCTGTTTCAAGCAGGTCATGTAGATGCAGTGGTGCGTGTCGTCGTCGATCCGCTGGGCGGTGGTCCACAGGTCGGCGTGGTGGTCAGCGAGATCACCCGCTCGGGTTGGCTGCTGCTCCTCAATCGTAGCCACGCGCCGCAGCGCGGAGAGTCGATCTAGCGCCAGGGCGCAGTGCGGCCGCGCTACAACGCGCAACCCTCAGCGCGATTCGTACAGGACTCCACGTCCGCCGCCACGCGAGTTCAGATGCCCACGTTCAACGAGCGCCCGGAAGTGCTGCTTCAGCGTATGGGCCATCGGGGCACGGCGCATTAATCCACCCATTTACACCCATTTCTGATTCAATCGCCCGTCCTCACCAAGAGCCTTTCTTCGGAGGGATTGGGAGGACGGCCCCCGCGGGTCGGATCGATGCTTGCCTTACGGGCTCCTCTCTCAAAACAAGCGTCGCGCCGAGGTTGGACAAGATCCGCATGAGCTGATCAACACTGACCACGCCTGGCCTGGCTTCGATCTCCGCGACGCGGGCCTGCCCGATGCCCAACTGTTCGCCGAGCTGAGCTTGGGTCAGTCCGCGCTGCTTGCGCAGGGCACGAAGATGCTGGCGGAGCTGGTCGGCGAGCCGGAGCGCGTAGTCCATCTGGTCCTTCGGGGGGGAAAAATATTGGCCGTGGCCGATAAACGCAATATATCGGCTTTGAGCGATATTCGGCAGCCGCCAGCATGCGCAGCGCTCGGCGCCTTGGAAATGGACTGCACGCCGCCCGCTGAAGTCCATCAATCACCCGGGCGCCTTTCCCCGACTAGGGCTTTCCGCCTATGGAGCCCGTCCCGACGCTGCCGCATCATCCCCGGTCTCCCCGAGGCACCGAGACCCCATGCGAAAGGACCGCGCCATGTCAGCCGAGCCCACCGCAACCGCCCAACAACGCGAGCCGGGCTTCGAGTCCGATTCCACACCTCGCCCCGAGCGACGCCGCCACGCCGAAACCCAGCTCGACTACCTCTACCGCCAGATCGACGCCACCTGCAACCGGCGCCTCGGCCTCGCGAAGTGGTACCGCCGCCTGAACTTCGGCTACCAGATGTCGGCGGCCGCGCTCTCCGCGCTGGTGACGGTGATCACGGGCTTCCAGACCTTGGGGCCCGAGCGAAGCATCGCCGCCAGCAATGTGGTGCTGGTCTTGAGCGCGATCATCACGCTGATCACGCTGGCAGGCGGCTTCTACACGCCGCGCGAGTTGTGGGTGGTGATCATGGGCCACTGCGGCGACCTGGAGAACCTCAAGACGCGCCTGGAGTTCGAGGAGCGCAGTCCCACCTTCGACGAACGCAGGGACGAGATCGCCGATTGGGGCTTCAAGGAATACCAGCAGCTGATCGACGACTACGAGGAAAAGTGGAAGGCGATCCGCGAGAAGGGCAAGTAGGCGCACCAAAAACACACCCATTGACGTGGCACCCACAAAGCGCCCGCGATGTGACTTACTTGCCAGCTTTGCCGACGCGTTGTCACCACAAGGTGTTACTCCGCCCCGAGGGCGCTGCTAATCTCACTCCGCCACCGCCCAGCAGTGGCCGTGCAGAGGGCGCACGCCACAACAAGCCCTCGAGGAGACAAACAACATGAAGCGATTTCTCGTGCCGATGGCGTTCGTGCTGGCGGCGATTCAGCCCGCCTGGTCACAGGACATCGTGATCGGCCAATCGGTCCCCTTGAGCGGCAACAACGCCGACATCGGGCGCGACATGCGCGATGGTGCGTTGGCAGTGTTTGCTCAGGCCAACGCCAGCAAAGAGCTGGGCCGCACCATCAAGCTCGTCACGTTGGACAACGCCAACAACCGCCAGCGCGCACTCGACAACTCGCAGCAGCTGCTCGGCCAGCATGGGGCGATGGTGCTGTTCGGCTACAACTCCGCGACCAACAGCCTCGACGCACTGCCACTGGCCGAGCAGAGCAAGGTGCTGTTCTTCGCGCCTTTCAGCGGCTCGCTGAGCCTGCGCAAGCACCCCAACGTCTACACCATCCGCGCCTCCTATCGCGACGAGACGGCCAAGGTGATGGAGGCCAAGCGCACCGTCGGCTCCGACAAGGCCGTGATCCTGCACTACGACGACGAGGTGGGCCGCAGCAACTACGAGGCCGCGGCCACCGCGTTCACCGACGCCGGCCTGCCCAAGCCCAAGGGCGTGGCCACCAAGCGCGGCGCGGCCATGGAACCCGCCACGGTCGATGCGCTGGTGAAGGACGCGCCGCACTACGTGCTCGCAACCACGCAGTTCAGCCAGGTCGGCGACTACCTCAAGGCGGTCGACGGCAAGCCGCAGCAGGTACCGGTTGCCGCGCTGTCCTTCGTCAACCCCGACGAGCTGGCCGAGTCGCTGGGCGGGGTGGCGCGCGGTACCGTGGTGTCGCAGGTGATCCCGTCGCCACGCATGTCGAACCAGGTGGCGGTGCCGGTGGTCAAGAGCTGCGCGGAGGCGCTGACTGCATTCAACGGCGGCAAGTTGAACTACACCTCGCTGGAATCGTGCATCGCCGCCAAGACGCTGCTGGTCGCGTTCAAGAAGGCCGGCGGCGCCAAGGCCACGCGCGAGAGCGTGCTGCAGGTCATGGGCACGCTGGGCCGCTTGGACCTGGGCGGCTACGTGCTGACCTACTCGCCGACCAGCCGCCACGGCAGCACGATGGTGGACTTGACCATCCTGTCGCGCGGCAACCGCTTCGTGCAGTAACGGGCCGCGGTTCGGATCACGCCTCAACGCCCTCTCAAGCCGCGCACTGCCGCGCCGCCTCCAATATCTCTTCCGCCGACGGCATCTTCCCAATCCCCGCCAGCCCCTCCGTCGCGCACTCCACGTACGCCCAGCGCACAACCCCCGTGCGGTCGATCATGAACAGCCCCTTCAGCTGCGGCCACTGCTTCTCGACGTCGACCTGATCGGCCGGCGTGTACTGGTAGCCATCCATCTCCTGCAGCACCTTGCCCACTTGCGAGATCGGCAGCGGCTCGGGCAGGTCGCCGAAGGGGTTGACGCGCACCGTGTCCAACGCTTCGATCAGGGCCGGCGTGGGCTCCGGCTTGGGAAGCCCGTAGGCGCGGTGAGTGGAGAGATCCGGGTCGGCGGCCAGCGGCACTTTCGTGGGCCTGAACTTGAAGTACAGCCGCGCGTTCTCCGGCGCCGTGGCGACCACCGCCAGGCTCTCGACGCCCATGCCCTTGAGCCTCTCCTCGAAGGTGCCGAGCTGCGCCAGCTGCCGGCGGCAGAAGGGGCACCACAGGCCCAGCATCAGGGAAAGGAAGAGCGGGCTGCGGCCGCGGTAGTCGTCGAGGGTGACGATGCCGGAGCCGGCAATCGACGGGAGGGCGAAGCCCGGTGCGATTTCACCGGGGGCGACGGGGTGCATTGTCATAGCCATGAACGACTCCCTTCTGCAAATTCAGCAAAGGAATGGAAGCACGACCAGCGCATCGGGGTCCAGTCCGGCACGCTGGCAGGTGTCCTGGGCGAGCGCCATGTAGCGCTCCGCCTGCACGCCATCATCGGCATCGAGGTACAAGGTTGCAAGCCCTTCGTAGCAAGGAAAGAGCAATTGCGGCTCGGCGCTCTTCTCGGCCAGGGCCAGCGCCTCCTGGTAATGCTGCATCGCGCGCGCCGCCTCGCCGTGGCACTGGTAGATCTGCGCCAGCACGACCAGCGACACGGCCAGGTGGTCCAGCTGGCCGGTGCTGCGGTCGATCTCGATGGCGGCATGGGCGGCGCCGACGCCGCGCTCGTCGCAGCGGTTGGTGAGGGTGCAGTAGGCCACCGCCAAGTTGGCCGACAGGCGCGACTGCAGGCCCAGGTCGCCGATGCGGCGCGCCGTCTCCAGGCCGCGCTCGCAGGCCTCGATGGCGCGCTGCGGATGGCTGGAGCTGTAGAGCACGCCCAGGTTGCACAGCGCCCGGCATTCGGCCTGCGGCAGGTCGGCCTGGCTCGCCACCGCCACGCTGCGCTCGAGCTGCGCAACGGCCTCGTCCAGGCGGTTCAGCCGTGCCAGCGCCACGCCCTGGGTGTTGAGGGCGAGCGCGGCGGCGGCGCGGGCGTTGCGGCGCTCCTCCTCGTCCGCGCCCTCGCGGCCCTCGAGCGCCTCCAGGTGGGCGAGCGCGCGCTGGGTCCAGTTCAGCGCGCCGTGGTTGTCTGCATTGCGAAAGCGCAGTTCGCCCATGCGCTGGTAGAGCCAGGCGCGCTCGATGTGCGGCGCCTCGCCGTCGACGAGCGCCAGCCCCGTGGTCAGGCACTCCTGGGCCTCGGCGCGGTCGCCGGCCTCCCAGCGCAGGGCGGAGATCTTGCCGAGCAGGCGGGCCTCGGAGACCCGGTCGCCGTCGGCCGAGTGGCCTTCGCGGGCGGCGGACAGCTGCTGGGTGGCCTCGGCGAGGCGGCCCGCGGGTGCGAGCACGTCGGCCAGGCGTTCGCGCACGGCCAGGCGCTGTTCCTCGTTGCCCTTGCTGGCGGCGAGGATCTCCAGCGCCTGCATGTAGTCGCGAATGGCGTCGTCATTGGCGTAGGTGCCGCGCGCCCAGTCGCCGGCGGCGACGAGGTAGCGGGCGCCGCGTGGCTTGTCCGCCCCCAGGCGGAAGTGATGGGCCAGGGCCTGCAGTTCCTCCAGGCGCCGGGGCTCGCCGCCGCACTGCTTCTCCAGCGCCTCGCCGATGCGGGTGTGCAGCTCGGTGCGGCGGCGCAGCAGGAGGCTCTGGTAGGCGACCTCCTGGAGCAAGCCCTGGCGAAAGCGGAACTCGCGGCCGTCCTCCGCGGGCATCGCGGCCAGCATGCCGGCGTTCAGCAGGCTATCCAGCCCCGGCGCCACGGATTCCGGCGCGCTCGCCACGCCGCGCAGCAGGGCCTCGTCGAACTCGGGGCCGATCACCGCGGCCTCGCGCAGCACGGCGCGAACGGGCGCGGGCAGCCGGTCGATGCGGCCGAGCAGCAAGCCGTGAACAGTCTGCGGCACCTGGACGGCGCTCACGCTGGGGTTGTAGACCCATCGCTCCCCCCGGCGCGTCAGGAGCCCGTCGGCAATGAGCCCACGGGCCATCTCCTCGAGGAACAACGGGTTGCCGCCGGCATGCTCGACGATGCGTTGCCGCAAGGCCCCGGGCAGGGCGCGGGGGCCGAACAGGCCATCGAGCAGGGCATCGCTGGAGCGCGCCGACAACGGATCGAGCCGCAGCACGGTCTGCGCGCCCACACCCTCGGCCCAGGCCTCCAGCGCCGGCGTCGGGCGCTGCGTCGCCATCAGCATGAAAGGACGGTCGCGCAGCCGCTCCACCAAAAAGCGCAGCAGCTCCAGCGAGGCGGCATCGGTCCAGTGCAGGTCCTCCACGATCATGATCACGGGGCTCTGCTGCAGGCGGCGCTCGACCACGGCGTGAACGGCGAAGAAGATCTGCTGCTTGAGCCGCTCCGGGTCGAGGTAGCGGGTGTGCGCCTCCTCGCCCTCCAGGCCCAGCACATGGCCCAGGCAGGCCGCGAGCGCCTGCATTTCGGCTTCCTGCACGCCCAGGCCGACGAGCGCCGCAGCGACCTTCTGCCGCGCCGTGTCGTCCGGGTCGCGCGTGTCCAGGCCCCAGGCGTCGCGCAGCAGCGCCGCCGGCACGCCGAAGGCGCGCTCGCCGAGCGGGGAGCAGGCGGCGCGGCGCACGGCCACGTCCTCCAGCCGGCCCTGGGCCTGAAGGCGCTCGAGGAATTCGGTGAGCAGCCGGGTCTTGCCGCTGCCCGCCTCGGCAACGATGCGCAACAGCCGGCCCTGGCCGGCGCGCATCTGCTCGAAGGCCTGCTGCAGCGCCTCCAGTTCCTTGTCGCGGCCGACCAGCGCGCTGGTCAGGCCGTGCGCCTGCAGGCCGCGCGTCGACTGGGGGGCGTTCAGCGCCGCCTCCAGCCGGTAGGCCGACATCGGCTGGGCCATGCCCTTGAGCGCGAGTTCGCCCATGGGCTCGAAGCAGAAGGCATGCTGCGTGTGCAGCCAGGTCGCGTGGCTGACCACGGTCTGGCCGGCGCCCGCCGCGCTCTGGAGGCGGGAGGCGGCGTTCACCGTGTCGCCGGTGACGGCGTAGGCGGCATCGCCCTCCGAGCCGAGGTGGCCCGCGACGACGGGGCCGGTGTGGATGCCGATGTGCAGGGACAGCGGCCGGCCGGTGCGTGCCTGCCAGCGCTCGCCGAGCTCGCCGGCCCGCCGGTGCAGCAGCAGGGCGGCGCGCAGGGCGCGCTCCGGATCTTCCTCGTGCGCCACGGGGGCGCCGAAGACCGCCATCACGCAGTCGCCGACAAATTTTTCGACGAAGCCGTCGAAGCGGCGGATGGTGGCGGACATCTGCTCGAAGAGCTCGGTCTGCAGCGTGCGCAGGTCCTCAGCGTCCAGCGTCTCGGACAGCGCCGTAAAGCCCGACAGGTCCGCGAACATCACGGTGACCATGCGGCGGTCGGACTCGGGCTCAGGGGCGGGGGGGGGCGGCGGCAGCGAGCCGCGTCCCGCACTTCGGGCAGAAGGCGAAGTCGCGGTCGACGTCGAACCCACAGGCGGGACAAGCCATTGCGCGGCCATGGTACTGCGACGGGCCATGGCGCGCAGGGGGCCTTGCCCTCCCCTCCTTCAGGGACCTTCCCGAAGGATCAGAGAAGTTCCTCGTCGATGAGGCTCGACAGCAGCGCCAGGCGCAGCTGGGTGGACCAGCGGGTGTTCGGTTCCTGGGCCAGCACGATCGGTGCGTCGCTGCCCTGCGCCACCCATTGCAGGTTCTTCGAGCCGCCGGCGCTGCGCACCTGGTAGCTGCGGGGCTGACGCTCGCCGCGCAGCAGGCTGGCCAGCTGGCCGGCGAGCTCGGGGCTGTCGACGATCAGGCCCATCTCGGTGTTGAGGTGGGCAGAGCGGCGGTCCATGTTGAGCGAGCCGATGTAGAAGCGGCGACCGTCGACCACGGCGACCTTGGCATGCAGCCGGCCGAGCGAGCCGTGCGCCTCGCCGGCGACCGCGCGGGCTTGCACGGCGCCGGGCATCAGCTCGTACACCGAGACGCCCATGTCCAGCAGGGCGGTGCGATAGCGCGCATAGCCGGCATGCACGAGGGGCTCGTCGGTGGTGGCGAGCGAATTGGTCATGACGGAGACGCGCACCTGGCTGTCGGTGGCCTGCTTGAGGACCTCCATCGTGCGGCGGCCGGGAACGAAGTAAGGCGATGCCACCAGCACTTCAGAGCGCGCCGATTGCAGCAGCTCGAGCTTGCCGTGCATGACCGCGCCGTCCGCCATCGGAGTCTTGACGGGCGCATCGGCGAGCACGCGGACGGCGGCCACGTGCAGCTGGAGGCGGCCGGTGGCGAGTTGGGTGCCGACGCTGGTCTGGCCGAGCAGGTCGAGCGAGGCCAGCGGCAACCCGGCGGCACCGGCCTGCTGCGCGGCCTGGTCGAACGCGCGGCGGGCGGCTTCGGGGGTCAGGGCGGCGTCGACCAGGCTCTGGATCGGGTAGGCCTGCTCGCTGTTCCAGTAGCCGTCGAACACCGTAGACAGGGCCTGCACCGCGGCGCCGGCGGCCAGGATGTCCATGTCGATGAAGTTGTCCGGGCCGCTGCGGTCGAAGTACTCATCGGCGATGTTGCGGCCGCCGGTGACGGCGAAGGCGTTGTCGGCCACGAACAGCTTGTTGTGCATGCGGCGGTTGATGCGCGAGAACTCGTGCAGCGAGAAGACCACGCGGGAGGCGACGCCGCCGTTGCGCACCGGCAGCGGGTTGAACATGCGCAGCTCGACGTTGGGGCGAGCGGCCAGGCCGGCCAGCAGCGTGTCCTGGCCGATGGCGTGCAGGTCGTCCACCAGCAGGCGCACGCGAACGCCGCGGGCGGCGGCCTCGGCCAGGCTGCGCAGGAACTGCAGTCCGGAAGCGTCGTCGGCGATCTGGTAGTACTGGGCGTCGATGCTCTTCTCGGCGGCGCGGGCCAGGACGATGCGGGCTTCGAAGGCCTGCTCGCCGGCCGGCAGCAGGCGCAGGCCCGAGAGCGCTTCGTCACGCTCCGGCATGGAGGCGGCGGCGACGGCGGCGAGGCGGGTGTCGGTCACGTCGGTGCGGGCCTGGGAGGGGGTGCGCTGCACCGCGCTCGGGAGGCCGGCGCAGCCCGCCAGCACAGCGCCCAGGGCCAGCACGAAGGCCGCCATCGCCAGCCGCAGGCTGACCCAGGGGGCGATCAGGATGTGGTTGCGGGCGAAAGAGGCGATCACGGCGGGCTCCTCGGGGTTTCTTCAGCCGGCGAAATCGACACGCACCGGCCTTGTCCCGAATCTAGGGAAAGAGCCCCTTCGCCACGAGTGAGCAGTGCGCAGCGCGGATGTGAACTGCGTCACACTGCCGCCCAGGGGCCGCCGGATAATCGGGTCGCCGCGAGAGCGCCGCCCGGCTTCCCCCATGTGCACAGGAGCGCCCCGATGCCCGCCGACGCCGAAGACCGCCTGCCGCAGCACCTGCTCGACGCGATCGCGCCGCGCGGCATGACGCGGACCTTTCCCGCGAACGCCATCCTGATCAACGAGGGCGACACCACCGATTCGCTCTACATCCTGCTGAGCGGCAGGGTGAAGATTTACGCCAGCTCGGACGACGGCCGCGAGCTGGTGCTGGCCGAGCACGGCCCGGGCGAGTATTTCGGGGAGCTCTCGATCGACGGCGAGAAGCGCTCGGCCTCGATCAAAGCGATGGAGACCTGCAGCTGCCGGATGGTGCAAGGCTCGGAGCTGCGCCAGTTCCTGGCCGACCACCCCGACTTCGCGATGCACCTGACCCGCAAGCTGATCCGCATGGTGCGACGCCTGACCGAGCAGGTGCGCAGCCTGGCGCTGCAGGACGTCTACGGCCGCATGGTGCGGGTGCTGACGGAGCTGTCGGAGCCGGTGGGCGAAGAGCGCCTGCTGCGCCACAAGCTGACGCAGCAGGACATCGCCGACCGCGTCGGCTCCTCGCGCGAGATGGTGAACCGGGTGATGAAGGAGCTCACGGCCGGTGGCTATGTCGGGCAGCGGGAGGGGCGGCTGGTGATATTGAAGAAGCTGCCGGCTGCGTGGTAGGCGGTGATGGGCCGGTTGCCAGTTATGGCTGGCAAATTAGGTCACGATGCATTGTTTTGCAAGTCAAAACTTGCAATTACAGCATACCTCAAATCGGGCAGTTGCAAGTTATAGCTTGCAAATCATTCCTCACCGCGCATAATTGTCAGCCATGACTGACACTCTCCGCCTGCCCGATGAACTTGGCCGCGCCCTCCGCGAACGGCGGGAGGCCTTGGGAATGAGCAAGTCCGAGCTCGCGGCCCGGGCTGGGAAGGTTCGCGAGGTCATCTACCGCCTGGAGGCTGGCGAAGACTCCACCGTCTCGTCCCTGATGGCCGTCCTGGGTGCTTTGGGTTTGGCCATACGCCTGGAGGGCGTCGGCCTGCCCTCGGCAGAGGAAGTCGCCCGCCGCTTCCAGGAAGAAGACGATGCTTCCTGAAAAGATCCGCGCCCTCGCGGTCTCGATCGGCGACGCGGACTCTGCGGGCCAGTTGCTCAAGACCTCGACCTACGAGTTCCGCTACCTCGACCCGGACCCCGAGCAGCCGCCCGTGGCCTTGCTCATGCCGCCCAAGGAGAGACTCACCTGGCAGGACGGCGACCTGTTCCCGCCCATGGATCAGAACTTGCCCGAGGGCGACTTGTTCATGAAGATTCGAGAGCTGTTTCCCAAGCAGCCGATGACGCCCATGCATCTGCTGGCGCTGATCGGCCGCAACGGGATCGGCCGGCTGGGGTACAGCCTTCCGGAGCATCCGCTGGCGGCAGCACCGCCGCCCTTGAGCAAGGATGAACTGCTCAAGACCCGATACACGCCGGAGGTCTTCAACGAACTGGTGGCCGCCTACCTGAGCACGGGCGCCGGGATTGCGGGCATGCAGCCCAAGATCATGGTGCCGGACCGTCCGACGATCCCCATCCCCTCGCTCATCGTGAAGGCTGCCAGCGCGGCTTACCCGAGCCTGGCGGCCAACGAGTACCTGTGCCTGAGCGCTGCACGGAGCGCCGGCATCGAAGTGCCTTCGTTCGCCCTCTCCGACGACGGGCAGATGCTGATCCTGGACCGCTTCGACCTCGTGCAGCGCGAGGACGGCCGCATCGAGCGGCTCGGCTTCGAGGACGTCGCCGCCCTGGCAGGCCTGCGTGTGCGCGAGATCCTGTCGGACCGGAAGTACCAGGGCAGCTACCAACGCATCGCCGAGCTGCTGCGGCAACTGCGGCTGCACAGCGATAACCTGCACCGCTTCTTCCAGCAGGTGGCCTTCTCCGTCATGGTGCGCAACGGCGATGCGCACCTGAAGAACTTCGGCGTGCTGTACCGCTCCTCCGCGGACGTGTGGCTTGCCCCGATGTTCGATGTGGTGACGACCTCGGTCTACAGGTACGCGCAGTACCCGGGAGGTCCCGAGCTCGAGGACCGTACGCTGGCGCTCAAGCTCTTCGCCGGCAGGCACCGGACCAAGACCTACCCCACCACCGAGGAGCTCCACGACTTCGGCCGCCGGATTTGCGGGGTGAGCCAGCCTGCCCGTGTGCTCGAGGCCATTGCAGAGGCCATGCACCGGACGCTGGAAGACGCCAAAGGCGATGCGCGGGTGCCGGCTGGTTTTCTCGCGAAGATCAGGGAAGCGTGGGCCGAGGGCATGCTGCATGCCCGTCGGGCCCCTGCGGCCCCCTAGCCCGAAGTTCCTCGGTCACCCTGCGGCCTTTTGGCCGGTAACCCCTTTGAAATCAACGAGTTGAGCGGCCTCATGTGTTCCAAAATGTAGGCATGTTATTTACTTGATATTAGCTTGTATTTGACCTATTAATGTAGGCATGCACATCCATGTCGTGCCGAATCGTGGCTCACCGCCCACCGTGCTGCTGCGCGAGTCCTACCGCGAGGGCTCCAAGGTCGGCAAGCGCACGCTGGCCAATCTGTCGAGCCTGTCGGCCGCGCAGATCGAAGCCATTCGAGCAGCCCTGCGCGGCGAGGCCTTGCAGCCGCTCACGCAGTGCTTGGAGATCACCGCGTCGCGTTCGCATGGCCATATGCAAGCCGTTGGCGAGGCTATGCAGCGGCTGGGCTTCGCCTCGGTGCTTGCCTCCAAGCCCTGCCGCGAGCGCGACCTGGTACTGGCCATGGTGGCCTCGCGCATCGCAGCGCCGCATACCAAGTTGGCCACCACGCGCTGGTGGCACACCACGACGCTGGCCGAGGACTTCGGTGTCGCCGACGCCGACGAGGACGACCTGTACGCGGCGATGGACTGGCTGCTCGCGCGCCAGGCCACGATCCAGAAGAAGCTCACCGCGCGTCACTTGAGGGCCGGCGCCCTGGTGCTGTACGACCTATCGTCGAGCTACTTCGAGGGCAGCAGTTGCCCTCTGGCCAGGCTCGGCTATAGCCGCGACGGCAAGAAGGGCCTGCTGCAGGTCAACTACGGCCTGCTCACCGATGCGCGGGGCTGCCCGCTGGCCGTGTCGGTGTACGAGGGCAATGTGGCCGACAGCCTGACCTTGCTGCCCGAGGTCAAGCGGCTGCGCGAGGAGTTCGGCGTCGAGCAACTGGTGATGGTGGGTGACCGCGGCATGATCTCCAACAAGGCGATCCAGGAGATGCGCGAGTCCGAGGGCGTGGGCTGGATCAGTGCGCTGAAGAGCGTCTCGATTCGCGCGCTGGTCGAGCAGGGCCACCTGCAGCTTGGTTTGTTCGACGAGCGCAACCTGCTTGAACTGAGCTCGCCGGACTACCCGGGCGAGCGCCTGGTGGCGTGCCGCAATCCGGAACTCGCCAAGCTGCGCACGCACAAGCGCGAGGACCTGCTCGCCGCCACCGAGGCCAATCTGCAGAAGATCAAGGCCCGGGTGGATGCACTCAAGCTGGCTGGGCGCGACGAGATCGGCTTGCGCGTGGGCAAGGTCGTCAACCAGTACAAGGTCGCCAAGCACTTCGAGCTGGTGATTGGCGACAACGCCTTCACCTTCGCACGCAAGACAGACGCCATCGCTGCCGAGGCGGCACTGGACGGCATTTACATCATCCGCACCTCGGTGCCAACGACGCAGATGGACGCGTCCCAGTGCGTGCGCAACTACAAGGCGCTCGCCAACGTCGAGCGCGCGTTCCGCTCGCTCAAGACGATCGATCTGAAGGTGCGCCCGATCCACCACCGCACCGCTGATCGGGTGCGCGCGCACATCTTCCTGTGCATGCTGGCCTACTACGTCGAGTGGCACATGCGCGAGGCTTGGGCGCCGCTGATGTTCGCCGACACGGATCAACAGGCCAAGGCCGCGCGTGACCCGGTGGCGCCGGCTACGCGATCCAAGGCGGCGCTGGCCAAGGTGGCCCGCCACATGCTGGATGACGGCACGCCGGTGCATAGCTTCTCGACCCTCATGGCCGAACTCGCCACCATCGTGCGCAACACCTGTCGCACGCCCAACGCCGGGGCCGACGCGCCGACCTTCGAGGTGCTCACTACACCCAACGTGCAGCAGCAGCGAGCGCTCAACCTCATCCAGCAGATCCGGTTGTAGACAGAAGCCGGACTCCCGAACTCACGCCAAGTGCTTGTCGTGCAAAGGCAAACTCGCTCGACGGCTTCAGGAACTTCGGCCTAGCCAAAGTCAGGCCGTCTCGGCCAGCGCATCGCCCAGCGCACTGACCAGCCGCTCGATGTCGGCCTTCTCCGCGATGAAAGGCGGCGCCAGCTGGATCGTGTCGCCGCCATAGCGCACGTAGAAGCCCTTTTTCCAGCAGGCCATGGCCACCTCGTAGGGCCGGCGTGCCGGCTCGCCGGGCAGCGATGCGAGCGTCAAGCCCGCGGCCAGGCCGTAATTGCGGATGTCGGTCACATGCTTGCTGCCCTTGAGGCTGTGCACCGCGGCTTCGAAGTGCGGCGCCAGCGCCTGCACGCGGCCGACCATGTCTTCCTTCACCAGCACGTCCAGCGCCGCGACGCCGGCCGCGCAGGCCACCGGATGGGCCGAGTAGGTGTAGCCGTGCGGGAACTCGAGCATGTAGTCCGGCCCGCCGGCGGCCATGAAGGTGTCGTAGATCTCGCGGCTCGCGATCACCGCGCCCAGCGGCTGGGTGCCGTTGGTGACCTGCTTGGCCACGTTCATGATGTCCGGCGTCACGCCGAAGGCGTCGGCGCCTGTCATGGCGGCCGCGCGGCCGAAGCCGGTGATGACCTCGTCGAAGATCAGCAGGATGTTGTTGGCGGTGCAGATCTCGCGCAGGCGCTTCAGGTAGCCCTTGGGCGGAATCACCACGCCGGCGGAGCCCGAGAAGGGCTCGACGATGACGGCCGCGATGTTGCTCGCGTCGTGCAGCGCGATCAGGTCCAGCAGGCGGTCGGCCAGCTCGGCGCCCTGCGCCGGCTCGCCGCGCGAGAAGGCATTGGCCGCCAGCTGGGTGTGCGGCAGGTGGTCTGCCTCCACGGCCTGGCCGAAGGTCTTGCGGTTGGCGACCATGCCGCCCACCGAGATGCCGCCGAAATTGACGCCGTGGTAGCCCTTCTCGCGGCCGATCAGGCGGGTCTTGCCGCCTTGGCCCTTGGCGCGCCAGTAGGCGCGCGCCATCTTGAGCGAGGTGTCGGCGGCCTCGGAGCCGGAGCCGGTGAAGAACACGTAGTCCAGGCCCTCGGGCGTGAGCTCGCGCAGCCGGTTGGCGAGCTCGAAGGACAGCGGATGGCCGAACTGGAAGGCCGGCGAATAGTCCAGCTTCGCGATCTGACGGCTTACCGCCTCGGTGATCTCGGGCCGGCCGTGGCCCAGGCCCGAGCACCACAGGCCGGACAGGCCGTCGAAGATCTTGCGGCCGTCGCTGTCGGTGAAGTACAGGCCCTGGGCCTCGACGATCAGGCGCGGATCGGCCTTGAACTGGCGGTTGGCGGTGAAGGGCATCCAGTGCGCGTCCAGCCATGCGGCGTCGGTGCGGACCGTGGGGAGATGGGAGGACGTGTCGGCAGCGATGGAGCTCATGGCAGGTGGGCGCTGGCGCGCCGGCGGGTTGGAGGTGGCATCGATTCTGAGGAGGCTCGATACTTCGGCCAATGACGGAATATCCACGTTCACTTGTCAATCTATGAAAGTAAAGACGCCCTCCTCTTCCGCCCCTTCCCGCCTGGGCCAGCTCGGCGAATCGGACCTGCGCATGCTCAAGGTCTTCAAGGCCGTGGCCGACTGCGGCGGCATGGCGGCGGCCGAGCTGGAGCTCAACGTCGGCACCTCCACCATCAGCCGGCAGATCAAGGACCTGGAGACGCGGCTGGGCCTCACGCTGTGCCGGCGCGGGCGCGCCGGCTTCGCGCTGACGGTCGAGGGGCAACGCATCTACGAGGAGACGATGCGCCTGCTGAGCGCGGTCGACACCTTTCGCAGCGGCGTGGACGACATCCACCAGCGCATGGGCGGGCAGTTGGAGATCGGGCTCTTCGACAAGACCGCGACCAACCCGAAGGCCCGCATCGGCGAAGCCATCGCCGGCTTCGTCGAGCGCGCGCCCGAGGTGGCGCTGCAGATCCAGATCGGCACCATGAACGCGATCGAGCGCCAGCTGATCGACGGCAGCCTGCACGTGGGCATCATCCCGGCGCACCGGCGCTCCGACAGCCTGGCCTACGACCTGCTGTTCGACGAGACCATGTTGCTGTACTGCGGCGCCGGGCACCCGCTCTTCGAGGGCCGCAACACCGGGCTGGACTGGAAGGGGCTGCGCGCGCATCGCTTCGCCGGGCTGGGCTACCACTCGCCCAACATGGAGGCCAGCCACCGCGCCGGGCTCAAGCGCGCCGCCACCGGCCTGGACCAGGAGGCGATCGCGACGCTGATTCTCTCGGGGCGCTTCCTGGGCTTCCTGCCCGACCACTACGGCCGGGTCTTCGAGGAAGGCGGGCGCATGCGGCCGGTGCGCAAGTCGATGTTCCGCTACGACTGCGGCTTCGTGTGCGTGATGCGGCGCTCGCCGGCGCCCTCGCGCGCGGCGCTGGCTTTCAGGGAGGCGCTGCTGCAGGAGCACGGCGTGGCCTGAGCGACGATGCCGCGCGCCGCCTGATCGCCGGACTCAGAAGCGCGGCGGGTCCGAGTCGCGCTCCGGATGCCTGTGCCGGGCCACCGCGGCGATGAAGCTCGCCGCCGTGTCCTCCCCCGCGCCTGCAAAGAGGATGCCCGGATCAGGCTCGCCGGACGGCAGCGTGGCGGGCATGCCCAGCTTGTCCGTCAACGCCTTCGAGGCGCCCAGCACCAGCAGCGTCTTGCAGTGGCGGTAGGTATTGACGACGAACTCGCTGGTCTGCCCGACACGGGCCAGCAGGTCGACACCGGCTTGTCCGTCGGGCAGCACGACGGCGTCGAACAGCACGGGCGGCGTGTTCTCCAGCGAGGCGTCGGCGTCCAGCGTGCCGCCGTCGGCGGTCTTCACCGGTCCGATGCGCGGCGCCACGATGCGCGCCACCGCGCCGGCTTCCACCAGGGCTGCCTGCAGCACCTGGAGGGACGCGCCTTCCACGCCGTCGGCCGCCAGCAGGGCGATCTTGCGCGTGCGGATGCCGCCGTCGCCGGGCCGGGCCGTGAGCGACAGCGCGGGCGAGGTGGCGACCTCGGGCGCCTGCGGCTTCTCCGCCGCCCGCGGCATGGGCGCAGGCACGGTGAAGCCCAAGCCCTTGGCCACGCGCTCCGCCAGTTCCGGCGCCACGTTGGCCAGGCTGGAGACCATGCGCTCCCGGATTGCCGGCACCGTGCACTTGGACAGCTCGAAGCGGAAGGCGCCGACGATGTGCGCCTTCTCCCACTCGGTCTGGCTGTTCCAGAACAGCGTGGCCTGCTGGTAGTGCTCGGCGAACTTCTCCGGCTTGCCGCGCAGCTTGTCGCCCTGCATGGGCTCGGGGAAGGACACGAAGCCCTTGGCGCCGGCCTGGAAGGGGCAGCCGCCGGCCAGCGAGTTGGGCTCGTAGGCCACGCGCCCGCGGTGCAGGGCCTGGCGCTTGATGCCGTCACGCTGGTTGTTATGCACCGGCACGACGGGCGCGTTGATCGGGATCTCGTGGAAGTTGGCGCCGCCCAGGCGCAGGATCTGCGTGTCCTTGTACGAATGGATGCGGCCGGCGAGCAACGGGTCGTTGCTGAAGTCGATGCCCGGCACCACGTGCGCGGTGCAGAAGGCGACCTGCTCGGTCTCGGCGAAGAAGTTGTCGGGATTGCGGTCGAGCACCAGGCGGCCGACAATGCGCACCGGCACCAGCTCCTCCGGCACGATCTTGGTGGCGTCGAGGATGTCGAAGCTCCAGTTGGCAGCCTCTTGCTCGGTGAAGATCTGCAGGCCCAGCTCCCATTCCGGGTACTCGCCGGCCTCGATGGCTTCCCAGAGGTCGCGCCGGTGGTAGTCGGCGTCGGCGCCCTGGATCTTGGCGGCCTCCTCCCACACCAGCGAGTGGGTGCCCAGCTTCGGCTTCCAGTGGAACTTGACGAATCGGCTCTCGCCAGCCGCGTTCACCATCCGGAAGCTGTGCACGCCGAAGCCTTCCATCATGCGGAAGCTGCGCGGAATGGCGCGGTCGCTCATGGCCCACATCATCATGTGCGTGGACTCGGGCGATAGCGAGATGAAGTCGTAGAAGGTGTCGTGCGCGCTGGCCGCCTGCGGCATCGCGTGATGCGGCTCGGGCTTGACCGAGTGGATGAGGTCGGGGAACTTCATCGCGTCCTGGATGAAGAAGACCGGGATGTTGTTGCCCACCAGATCCCAGTTGCCCTCGTCGGTGTAGAACTTCACCGCGAAGCCGCGCACGTCGCGCGCCGTGTCCACCGAGCCCCGCTCGCCGGCCACGGTCGAGAAGCGCACGAAGACCAGCGTGATCTTGCCCTTTTCCTGGAAGGGCGCGGCGCGGGTCAGGTCCGTGAGCGCCTCGTAGGCCTCGAAATAGCCATGCGCGCCCGAGCCGCGCGCATGCACGATGCGCTCGGGAATGCGCTCATGGTCGAAGTTGGTGATCTTCTCGCGCAGGATGAAGTCTTCCAGCAAGGCCGGCCCGCGCAGGCCCGCCTTCAGCGAGTTCTGGTTGTCGGCGATGGGCACGCCCTGGTTGGTGGTGAGCACCTGGCCGCTGGAATCGACGCGCACGCGGTCGAGCGAGCCGGCGGTGCGGTTCTCGCCCGGCGCGACGCCCTCGCCGGACTTGGGCGAGAAGTTGGCTTCGCTCAAGGTGCTGGCGCCGGCCTGCGCGGAAGGCGGCGGCGTCCTGGCGCCCTCGGGTGGCACCACCGCACTCTCGCGGCCGGCATCGAGCAGCTTGTTGGGGTTGTAGGGCATGGCCGCAGCCATTTCGTTCAGCTCGGCGGCGCGGGCCGCGAGCGCATCGCCGCCGGCGCCTTGAGCGCTCGCGGGCCCGCTGGCGGTGTTGCGGGCGGCGGACTTGGCCGCGGCCTTGCCGGAGGGCGCGGCGGCGGGCTTCTTCTTGGACGTGGGCATCGACAGGGCTCCTTGGGCGGTTGAAGACGGCAGGGAACGCGATTCCATTCCCGCGATGCAGGCGCCCATGTCAGCCGTGACCGCGTCAGCGGTGCGGCAACTTCCGTCGCGTTGCCGGACGCGCGGTGGCAGACTGCAGGATTGCATCGAGGAGCTCGCGATGAACATGCTCGAAATGCCCGAAGCGCAACGCACCGAGCTTCAGGCCCGCAGCGCCCTGGCCATCGATGGGCGCGGCCAGGAACTGCTGCTCGGGCTGAATGCCGAGGAGTCGCGCTTCTTCATCGCCTGCATGC
Source organism: Variovorax sp. WS11 (assembly GCF_010499245.1). Lineage (GTDB taxonomy): Bacteria > Pseudomonadota > Gammaproteobacteria > Burkholderiales > Burkholderiaceae_C > Variovorax. Next base: position 2,678,060 of record NZ_JAAGOW010000001.1, on the reverse strand, counting down.
AGCGGACGCCTTCGCGCTCCGCGGAGCGCGAGCGCTACGCGGAGCTGAAGGTGCGGCACGAAGCCGCGCGCTTCAAGCTTGCCTCGGTGGACGACGAGAGCACGGGCGACGAGGAAGGGCCGCCCCATCTGGGGCACAAGTTCTGAGCGGCGCGGGCAGCGCTGTAACATGCTTGAGAGTCGAAGCATTCTCGGAGGCCCCATCATGTCCACTCCCGTCCACGATCTCGAGGCCCAAGTCCTCGGCCTGCCGCCCGAGGACCGCGCTCGGCTTCTGGAACGCTTGATCGCCAGTTTCGAGCCCAAGTCGAAGGCGCAGGAAGCCTGGATGCAAGTTGCGCTGCGCCGCCAGGAGGACGTCCGCTCCGGCAAGACGGCGATGGTCTCCGGCAATGAAGCACTCGCGCGTGTCCGGGCAAGGATCGAGTGAGCCACTGGATCCACCCGGAAGCCGAAGCCGAACTCGGTGATGCGGCGGTCTACTACGCGACGCATGCCAGCCGACTGATCGCCGAAGCCTTCCTGGTCGAGTACGAAAGAGTGCTGGAGCTGCTTCGCGAAAACCAGCAGCGTGGGCCGCACGGCGGGCACGGCATGCGCGTCTATCACTTCGATCGGTTTCCGTACACCGTGATCTATGCCGAGGACGCAAACCTGGGCCCGCAGATCTTCGCCATCGCGCATCAAAGCCGCGAACCGCGGTATTGGGCAGACAGACGCTGACATCGCCGCGATAGCCAACCGCGTGCGAGTTCTCCCACGGCGGATCCCGCGCCGTCCCGACAGAGATGCGCCGGGCATCGGCTAGCTTGGAGCCAGTCGCCTTCCAAGGAGCTTGATGATGCCCAGACACGATGCCCCCAGCCGCGCGGAAGCATGCCGGCCGCGGCGCGATCCGGATTACGAGAAGTGGCGTGACGAGCAGGTGCGTCGGCTCGACGAAGAGCACGACGAGCTGCAGCGAGGGCGCCCGCATGCCGGCCCCGCCGAAGAAGGCGAACAGCCCCAGAGCCCCGGCGCCAAGCCCCTGCACAAGACGCAGCAACAGCAGCACTGAAGCCGCCGGCCGGGCGGCCGGCGCTACTCGACGAAGCGCCGCAGGCCTTCCAGGTCGACCACGGTGATCCCCCCGTACTCGATGCGCAGCAGCCCCGCCTCGCGCAGCCGGTTCAACGCCGCGTTGCAGCGCTGGCGCGACAGCCCCGAGAGGTTCGCGATCTCTTCCTGCGAGGTCTGCAGGTGCGCGTCGCTGCCCGGATGCAGCCAGGGATGGAACAGGCCCGCCAGCGCCCGCGCGACCTGGCTGTCGGCGTCGAGCAGCCGGTGCGCCGCGTAGTTGCCCATGAACCAGTGCAGCCGCTCGTTGAGCTGGCGCAGCAGGAAGTGGTTGAAGCTCAGCTGCGTCTGGTGCAGCCACTCGAAGGTCTCCAGCGGCAGTCGCGCCACCCGACTGTCGCGCAGCGCGATGATGTCGGCCGAACGCGGCAGGGCGCGCAGCAGCGTGCCCTCGCCGAACCAGCTGCCGACCGAGAGGCCGCCGAGCGTCACAGCGCGGCCGTCGTCGGCGGTGATGCACCACTTGAGCAGCCCCTCCAGCGTGCCGTACCAGTGCAGGGGCGTGTCGCCGCGCCGGCACAGCGCGCAGCCGGCGGCCACGGGCTGCTCGCGGATCTCGTCGAGCACGCGCGCCTGGGCCTGCGCATCGAGCGCGGGAAACCAGACCGAACGCTGCAGCAGCTCGGGGATCGAAAGGGATGCCGCCGGTCGCCGGCTCGGCTTGTTGTGCATCGACGCTCCTGCGCCGCGTAAACCCTGACTCCAAATGTCGTCGCAATGACTGTGGGCCCGCCGGCAGACAAAAATAATAACGCCCTCATCCAAGGAGACCGACCCGATGTCCAAGCGCAAGGTGATCGTGACCATTGCCCCCACCGGCGGCATGGCGCACAAGTCACAGAACCCCCACCTCCCACCCAGCCCGCGGAGATTGCCGCCGACGTGGTGGCTTGCTGGAAGGCCGGCGCCAGCGTTGCCGCGATCCATGCGCGGCGGCCGGACGACGGGGCGACCTGCGACGCGGCCGTGTATCGCGAAATCAACCAGCGCATCCGCGACGCCGGCTGCGACATCGTGATCAACAACTCCACCGGCGGCGGCGTGCACGGCGACATGGTCAAGCCGCTGCCCGGCGGGCGCTGGGAGATCGCCTTCGAGGAGCGCATCAAGGGCATGGACGCCGGCGCCGAGATGTGCACGCTGGACGCGACCACGCTCAACCTCAGCTTCGAGGGCCGCGAGATCCTGATGGACACGCCGCTCGGCAAGGGCCGCGAGCTCGCGGCCGGCATGAAGGCGCGCGGCATCAAGCCCGAGTGGGAGGTCTTCAGCCCCACTCATATCCTGCAGGACACGACCACGCTGATCAACGAGGGCCTCGACGAGCAGCCCTACTTCATCAACCTGGTGATGAACGTGCATCGCAACTTCCAGAACGCGATGCCCTTTTCGCCGCGCCACCTGCAGATGATGGTGGACACGCTGCCCAAGGGCGCGATCTTCTGCGTCAGCGGCATCGGGCCCTCGCAGCTGGAGGCCAACATCAGCGCGCTGCTGCTGGGCGGCCATGCGCGCGTCGGGTTGGAGGACAACCTCTACTACCGCCACGGCGAACTCGCGACTAACCTGCAGCTGACCGAGCGCATCGTGCGCATCCTCGGCGAGATGGACATGGAGCCCGCCACGTCCGCCGAGGCGCGCGACATGATGGGCCTGCCGCGCGTCGGCCTGCCGCGCCCCGAATTCGCTCTGTGACGAACGCTCTCTATCTCTCTATAACAGCCTCCGAGGAGTACAACACCATGACCGATCGCCGCCACTTCCTCCACGCCCTCGGCGCCGCTGCCGCCTTCGGCGCGCTCGCGCCGCTGAACGCACTGGCCCAGACGCTCGAGCAGATCAAGATCTACTACGGCTTCCCGGCCGGCAGCGCCGGCGACAGCGTGGCGCGCCGCGTCGGCGAGAAGCTGGCCGGCTCGGCCTACACCCGCAACTCGGGCGTCGTGGAAAACAAGCCCGGCGCGGGCGGCCGCATCGCGCTGGAGGTGCTCAAGGGCGCGCCGGCCGACGGCAGCGTGCTGGCGCTGTCGCCCTTCTCCTGCACCTCCATCTACCCGCACATCTACAGCAAGCTGAGCTACGACCCGGTCAAGGACATCACGCCGGTGTCGATCGCGGCGGTGATGCACCATGGCCTGGCGGTCGGCCCGTTGGTGCCGGCCAGCGTCAAGAACGTCAAGGACTTCCTGGCCTGGGCCAAGGCCAACCCCGACCAGGCCAGTTATGGCTCGCCGGCGGCCGGCTCCACGCCGCACTTCATCGGCGCCCTGCTGGGCATCAACAACGGCGTCGAGCTCAAGCACGTGCCCTACCGCGGCTCCATCCCCGGAGTGACCGACGTGGTGGGCGGCCAGATCGCCGCGATGGTCACGCCCAGCGGCGACTTCATCGCCAACCACAAGGCCGGCAAGCTGCGGCTGCTGGCCACCTCCGGCAAGGCGCGCTCGCCCTTCTCGCCCGAGGTGCCGACTCTGGCCGAGCAAGGCTTCGCGGAGCTCACGACCGAGGAGTGGTTCGGCTTCTACGCGCCGGCCAGGACGCCGGCCGCGGTGGTCAACGCTGCGAATGCGGCCATCAACGCCGCGATCAAGGACAAGGCGGTGATCGACAGCCTGGCGGTGGTCGGCCTGATCGCGCAAGGTTCCACCGTGGAAGAGATGGCCCGCTCGCAACGCGTCGAGTTCGAGCGCTGGGGGCCCCTGGTCAAGAAGGTCGGCTTCACGGCCGAGTCCTGAGATGGCGCACATGGGCACGCCCGTCAGACGCGTCGCGGTGGTCGGCACCGGCGTGATCGGCGCCAGCTGGGCCGCCTGGTTTCTCGCGCAGGGGCTGGACGTCGATGCCACCGACCCGTCGCCGGGTGCCGAGGCGCGGCTGCGCGAGGCCGTGGCGCAGCACTGGCCCACGCTGGAGCGCTTCGGGCTGGCCGAAGCTGCGTCGATGGAGCGCCTGCGCTTTCACGCGTCGCTGGAAGACGCCCTGCGCGAAGCGGACTTCGTGCAGGAGAACGGCCCCGAGCGCCTGGACTTCAAGATCGATCTGTTCCGCCGCATGGACGCCGCCGCGCCGCTGCATGCGATCCTGGCTTCCAGCTCCTCGGGGCTGACGGTCAGTGGCATGCAGTCGGGCTGCGCGCACCCGGAGCGCGTGGTGCTGGGCCATCCCTTCAATCCGCCGCACCTGATTCCTCTCGTGGAGGTGATCGGGGGGGAACGCACCTCGGCCGACGCCGTCGAGCGCACCATGGCCTTCTACGCCGCCATCGGCAAGCGGCCGATCCACGTGAAGCGCGAGGTCAAGGGCCACATCGCCAACCGCCTACAGGCGGCGCTGTGGCGCGAGGCCTTCCACCTGGTCGATCAAGGCGTGGCTTCGGTGGCCGACATCGACACCGCGATTTCGCAGGGCCCCGGCCTGCGCTGGGCGGTGATGGGGCCTTTCATGAACCTGCACTTGTCGGGCGGCGCGGGCGGCATCGCGCATGTGCTGGCGCACCTGGGCGGGCCGATCGAGGACTGGTGGAAAGACCTGGGATCGCCCCTCATGACGGAGCAGCTCAAGCAGCAGGTGACCGAGGGCGTTGCGTCGGAACTCGGCGAGCGCCATGAAAGCGAGCTCGAACGCACGCGCGACACCCTGCTGTTGAACCTGATCCGCGCCAAGTCCGCGTCCGGCACACTCGAATAACAAAGCGTCCCCAGGAGACAAGCGATGAAAGCCGAAGGCTTCTTCGACGACGAGACCCAGCTCGCCCCGCCCCGCACGATCCGCATCGACTTCGACGACGGCTCCTTCGCCCTGCGCTCGCCGGTCGCCCTCAAGCCCTACGCCCGCTGCATCGGCGAATGGCTGGAGCGCTGGGCGCGCGAGACCCCCGATGCGCTGGCGCTGGCCGAGCGCGACGAGAGCGGCGAGGGCTGGCGCAAGCTGGACTACCGCGCGCTGCGCCGCGCGGTCGGAGCCGTGGCGCAGAGCCTGCTCGACCTGGGCGTGCCGGCAGACAAGCCGGTCGTGATCCTCTCCGACAACGCGATCGACCATGCGGTGCTGATGCTCGCCACGATGCACATCGGCCGCACCGCCTGCTCGCTCTCCAGCGCCTATTCGCGCATGGCCAAGGACCCGTCGCGGCTGCACGGCATGCTGCAGGCGCTGGGGCCGGCGCTGATCTACGCCTCGGACGCAAAGATCTACGGCAGCGCGCTGGCCGGCTGCGGCGTCGAGGCCATCACGGTGTTCAGCCGCAACGCCGATGCGCATGCCGGCGCCCTCGCCTTCGAGCGTCTGCTGGCCACCGAAGAGACGCCGGCCGTGATGGAGGCCTTCGAGGCCATCCTGCCCGACACCCATGCCAAGTACCTGCTGACCTCGGGCTCCACCGGCAAGCCCAAGGTGGTGATCAACACCCACCGCATGCTGTGCGCCAACCAGCAGATGATTGCGCAGACCTGGCGCTTCCTGGACCAGGAGCCGCCGGTGCTGGTGGACTGGCTGCCCTGGAGCCACACCTTCGGCGCGAATCACAACTTCAACGTCGTGCTCTGCCATGGCGGCGCGCTCTACATCGACGAGGGCCGGCCGGCGCCGGGCCTGATCGAGAAGACGGTGCGTAACCTGCGGGAAGTGCGGCCCACGCTGATGTTCAACGTGCCGCGCGGCTTCGACATGCTGCTGCCCTTCCTCGAGGCCGATGAAGCGCTCGCTGCCGACGTGCTGTCGCGCCTGCGCCTGTGCTTCTACGCCGCCGCCGCGCTGGCGCCCTCGACCTGGCAGCGGCTGGAGGCGGTGGCGAAGCGTGCGCGGCCGGCTGCGCCGCTGTGGCTCACCACCTCCTGGGGCGCGACCGAGACCTCGCCGGCCATCACCTCGGCCCACTGGAAGCTCGAGGGCGCGGGCTGCATCGGCGCGCCGCTGCCGGGGCTGGAGCTGAAGTTCGTGTCCAACGGCGACAAGCTGGAGATGCGGGTCAAGGGCGTGTCGGTCTTCCCCGGCTACCGCAACGCGCCGCGCGAGACCGCGCAGGCTTTCGACGAAGAGGGCTACTACCGCATCGGCGATGCGGGCTACCTGGCCGACGCGAAGCGGCCCGAATGCGGCGTGATGTTCAACGGCCGCGTGGCCGAGGACTTCAAGCTCACGAGCGGCACCTGGGTCTCGGTGGGCACGCTGCGCGTGCAGCTGGTGTCGCGGCTGGCGCCGCTGGTGCAGGACGTGGTGATCACCGGCCACGACCGCGAGGCGGTGGGCATGCTGGTCTTCCCGAGCGCGCAGGCCGCGCAGCGGCCGCGCGAGGAGCTGGCGGCGGCACTGCTGCGCACGATGCGTGCCCTACGAGACGAGGGCGCGGGCTCTTCGCAGTGTCCGGTGTGCGCGCTGGTGCTGGCGACGCCGCCGGATATCGATGCGGGGGAGATCACCGACAAGGGCTACATCAACCAGCGCGCGGTGCTGAACCGGCGCGCCGCCGAGGTCGAACGCCTCCATGACGCCGCGCACGATCCCGAGGTCGTGCGCCTGGCGTAAGGCCGCTCAGCCCTTGAAGATCGCGGCCAGATCGACTTCCTCGGTCGCGCCATCGAGCTTCATGCTGCCCTCGATGTGCTCCAGGTGTTCCAGCATCAGCTTCTGGGCGCGCGCCGCGTCGCGCCTGGCGACCGACTCGATGATCTTCGAATGCTCGTCGGCCCGGCAGCTGACCGAGGTCGGCGCGTCGTAGAGAAAGATCATCAGGCAGGTCAGCACCGACAGCTCTCGCATGCTGCGCGCCAGCGCGGTATTGCCGGCCAGCTCGGCCGCGAGCGAGTGGAACTCGCCGGACAGGCGGATCACCGCGCGCTTGTCGTCGCGGCGCCGCGCATCGAGCTCGCGCTCTTGGTGCTCGCGCAAGCGCGCGAGCTTCTCGGGCGTGAGCGTCTCGACCAGCCGCCGCATCACGGCCGGCTCGATCAGCCGGCGCGCCTCGAACACGTCGCGCGCCTGCTCGATCGTGGGCTTGGCCACGTAGGCGCCGCGCTGCGGGAAGAGCTCGACGATCTGCTCGTGCGCGAGTCGCGCCAGCACCTCGCGGATGCGCGCGCGGCTGGCGCCGAAGATCTCTGCCAGCCGCTCCTCCCCCAGCTTGGTGCCGGGGTGCAGGCGGTGCTCGAGGATGGCGACGTAGATCTTTTCGTAGATCTCGTCCTGCGTGTTCTCGCGTTCGAGGCGGGCTGGCGTGGCGACGGGCTTGGGCGCGCGTGGAGTCGGCATCGGTGGATCGGGCGTGGCGAGCAGGTCCGGCGCGCGCCGCACGCATGCGTGGGAACGGGCGCCGGCGGAAGGGTCGCGCATTATCGCCAGCCGAACATCCCGCCCCAGCCGCGCACCTGCGCCGGATCAACGCCCGCCGCGCGCAGCTGGCCCCAGACCGTGGTGCTCACCGTGTCGAGCAGCGGGATGCCGAGCTCGGCCTCCACCGCCTCGGCCAACGGGGCCGCGCGCAGGTTGGTGCAGAAGGTGGTGATGGCCTCGGGCTTCGCCGTCGCAACCTCGCGCATCAGTTCCCGCAGGCGCTCGGGCTCGACCCCTGCGAAGTCATGGTTCACGCGGATGCCGAGATGGCGCTCGGCCACCACTTCGATGCCGATGCGACGGTAGTTGTCGACAATTTTCTGCTGCACGTCGCCGGTGTAGGGCGTGACCAGCGCCAGCCGCTTCACGCCGCGCAGCGCGAGCAGCTCGTTGAGGGCCAGCACCGCGGTGGTGGCGGCGACGCCGGTGCGCTCGCGGATGCGCTCGACCAGGCGCCGGTCGGCATCGAAGCCCAGCCAGCCCGAGGAGGTGCCGCTCCAGCCGATCACATCGACCTTCGCATCGGCCAGCAGCTCGGCTGCCGCCAGGATCTTGCTGTCGTCGAACTGCCCGAGGGCCTGCGCCGACAGCGCGATCTCGGTCACCTTGAAGCGCGAGAAGTGGGCGCTGCAGCCGGGGACGCAGGCCGCCAGCGCGCTCGTCAGCGGCTCCAGGGCGGTGTTGGACGAGGGCGTCAAGACGCCGAGGCGCAGGGTGTGGGACATGGGCTTCCTTCGATGATCAGATGTCGACATCAGTGTTATCACCATGTTCGACAACACGATTGTCAACGAATATGTCGACAACTTCAAAACATTTCGTTGACAAAAATTGACCGAATCATGCAAAGACGCCACTTCCTGAAGGCCGCCGGCGCGACCACCATCGCCTCGCTCGGCGCGCCCGGCGTGTTCGCGCAGACCTTGCCGAACACGCCCATCCGCCTCATCGTCGGCTTTCCGCCCGGCGGCGGCGCCGACGCGCTGGCGCGCGTGGTGGCGCAGAAGCTCACGGGCTTGTGGAACCAACAGGTGGTGGTCGAGAACAAGGCCGGGGTCTCCGGCACCCTCGCCGCCGAATACATGCTGCAGCAGCCAACCGATGGCAGCGCGCTCCTGCTGTCCAACATCAACAGCCACGCGCTCGCGCCGGCCGTGCGCAGCAACCTGCGCTACCAAGCCGATCGGGACTTCGCACCCATCGCGCTGCTGGGCGTCACGCCCAACCTGCTGATCACGAGCGCGAGCAATCCAATGAAGTCGGTGAAGGAGGTCGTCGCGCAGTGCAAGGCCCAGCCGGCAAGATCAGCTTCGGCTCGGCGGGACCGGGCACGATCCAGCACTTCGCGATAGAGAAGTTCAAGCTGCAGGCCGGCGTCGATGCGCTGCACGTGCCCTACAAGGGCAGCGGCCCGCTGCTGACCGACCTGATCGGCGGCCAGATCCTCTACACCTTCGAGACCATGACCGCGGCCACCCCGCACGTGAAGAACGGCCGCGTGGTGGCGCTGGCGCAGACCCGTGTCAAGCGCTCGAAGGCCTACCCCGGCGTGCCCACCATGCATGAGCAAGGCTTTCCCGAGTTCGAGACGATGAACTGGTACGGCATCTCGGGTCCCGCCAAGCTCCCAGCGGAGCTGGCGCGCCGGATCAACCAGGACGTCAACGCCGTGCTCGCGATGCCCGACGTGCAGGAGAAGTTCGAGAGCTTCGGCGTCGAGGACGGCGGCGGCACGATCGAGCGCTACGCCGAGTTCACCCGCGCGGAGCTCGCCAAGTGGGCGAAGGTCGCAAAGGACGCCAAGGTGTCGATCGACGGCTGAGAAGCCGCATACCTCCTTCCTGGCGTGCAATTTGCAAGGCGCACGCCATGACCGCCTCTCCCCGCCGCGCGCCCCGCAACGCCAGCCCGATCACCCGCATCGACCGCGATGGCGACAGCACGGTGCAGTCGCTCACGCGGGCGCTGCAGCTGCTGGAGGTGCTGGCCGAGGACGACGAGGGCTACCGCCTGGTCGACATCGCGGCACGCAGCGGGCTGTCCTCCTCCACCGCGCACCGCCTGCTCACCACGCTGGAGCAGCGCCAGTTCGTCCAGTTCGACCGCGAGACCAACCTCTGGTATGTGGGCGTGCGCTGCTTCTCGGTCGGCGCCGCCTTCGCTCGCCGACGCCGCATCGCTCAGCTCGCGCTGCCGGTGATGCGCCGTCTGCGCGACAGCAACGGCGAGTCGGTCAACCTCGGCATCGCCGACCTCGGCGACATCGTGTTCGTGACCCAGGTGGAGAGCCGCGAGGTGATGCGTGCCATCGGCAAGCCCGGCTTCCGCGCCCCGCTGCACGGCACTGCGATGGGCCAGGCGATCCTGGCCGCGATGGCCGAGGACGACGTGCTGCAGTACCTGCGCACCTACGGGCTGCCGAAGCTCACCGCCAACACCATCGCCCGCGCCTCGCGGCTGCACGAGACCCTGGGCGAGGTTCGGCGCGCCGGGTTTGCAATCGACGACGAGCAGAACGCGGTGGGGCTGCGCTGCATCGCCGCGGCGATCCGCGACGAGCATGGGCAGCCCTTCGGCGCGATCTCGCTGGTCGGGCCCACGCAGCGCATCCGGAGCGCCGACTTCGCTTCACTCGGCGCCACCGTGCGCGCTGCCGCCGACGAGATTACCGCCGCCTACGGCGGGCACCTGCGCTAGCGCGCTTCTATCGCGCGTCTTCCACCGGCGCACTGCGCCAAGTGCTTGATTTCAAACGGCTTCTGCCGGCTTTCCCGCAGCGCGGGAAAGTCCGCAGGCACGCCTTGCCGCGCGCTCCAATGGCATGCCGCTTCCGTCGTGTGCCACCCCCTTTCCAGGAGCCTTCATGCCGCTGCCCCACCGTTCCAAGACCTTCGCCGCCACGCTCGCGCTGGCGGCTCTCTTCGCACTGCCTGCCGCACAGGCGCAGGACAAGATCAAGCTCAAGGCCATCGGCCAACCCCTGGCTACCGGGCTGATCCAGAAGAACAAGGAACAGCCCTTCTTCGAGAACTTCGCTGCCCGCACCGGGCTGCCGATCGACGTCGACTACAAGCCGATCGACACGCTCGGCATCAAGGACACCGAGCAGCTGCGCGTCATGAAGGCCGGCCTGTTCGACCTGGTCTCGCTGCGCGTCTCGCAGAACTCGCGCGACGAGCCGACCATCCTCGGCCTCGACCTGGTGGGCGCCGCGCCCGACTACGCGACCGGCCGCAAGGTCGCCAAGGCCTATTTCGACACGGTCGATGCGCGGCTGCAGCAGCAGTTCGGCGTCAAGCTGCTCGGTGTGTGGCCCTTCGGGCCGCAGATCCTGTTCTGCAAGAAGCCGATTGCCAAGCTTGCCGATATCAAGGGCATGAAGGTGCGCGTGTACGACCAGAACCTGGCCAAGTTCATCGAGATGGTGGGCGCGACCCCGGTGCCGATCTCCTTCGCCGACACGCACCAGTCGCTGTCGCTCGGCGTCGTCGACTGCGCGATCACCGGCCCGAGCTCGGCCAACTCGGCCGGCTGGCCCGAGGTGACGACGCACCAGCTGCCGATCGGCTTTCAGATGGCGCTCAACGGATACGGGATGTCGATGAAGTCGTGGAAGGCACTGAATCCCGAGCAGCAGGCCAAGCTGAAGACCGCCTTCGACAGCCTGACCGACGAGGTCTGGAAGTATTCGGAAGAGCTGTTCCAGGACGCGCTGAACTGCAACGCCGGCAAGGACCCATGCACCACCGGCAAGAAGTTCAACCTGGTCAACGTGCCGGTCACGCCGACCGACCTCGAGCTGGTGCGCAGCGCGGTGAGCAAGGTCTCTCTGCCGGTGTGGGCCGAGGTCTGCGACAAGTCCAACGCCGGCTGCTCGAAAGCCTGGCAGTCCACCGTGGCCCCGGTGCTGGGGCTGAAGTGAGCGGCGCCGCCATGACGACTGCCCGGCAGGAACCGCTGGCCCCGCCCGCGCGCGCGGCGGTGCCCGCCAAGGCCGCCGACCTCAAGACACGCATCGAGACCGTGCTGGCCACCCTGTTCGGCGCGATCTTTCTCGGCCTGGCCGCCATCGTGACGACCGAGACCGCGGCGCGCAAGCTGTTCAACGTCTCGCTGCAGGGTGCCGACGAGCTGGGCGGCTACGCGCTGGCGGTGGGCTCGACCCTCGCCTTCAGCCTCGCGCTGATGGGGCGCAACCACATCCGCGTCGACGTCTTCCACGAGCGGTTCTCTGCACGCGCGCAAGCGCTGCTGAACTGGATCTCGATCGTCCTGCTGGCCACGTTCGCGCTGTTCATCGCCTGGGTCGCGTTCAAAGTGATCGGCGACACGATGGCCTACCGCAGCACGGCGCAGACGCCCTGGGCGACGCCGCTGATCATTCCGCAGAGCGTGTGGTATGCGGGCCTCGTGATCTTTGCGCTGATCGCCTGCGGCTTTGCACTGCGCGCGACGCGCCTGCTCCTGGCCGGCGACATCGCCACGCTGAACAGCGACTTCCATCCGAAGAGCGCGAAAGAGGAACTGAAGGAAGAGCTCGACGACCTTGCGCTGCGCCAGGAAGCCGAAGGGGTCAAGCCATGAACTTGATGCTCATCGGACTCGCGTTCTTCGCGATGCTCGCCATGATGCTGATCGGCATGCCGATCGCGGTCTCGATGGCGGTGATCGGCATCGTCGGCGGCATTGCCGCCTACGGGGTTCCGTTCATGGACTCGATCGCGCCGGTGGTCTGGGGCGTGCAGAACGAAAGCCTGCTCACCTCGATCCCGCTGTTCGTGCTGCTGGGCGAACTGCTGCTGCGCTCGGGCATCGCCGACCGCATGTACATCGCGCTGTCGGCCTGGCTCGGCCGCCTGCCGGGCGGACTGCTGCACACCAACATCGGGAGCTGCGCGCTGTTCGCCGCGACCTCCGGCTCCTCGGTGGCCACGGCGGCGACCGTCGGCACGGTCGCGCTGCCCTCGCTGCACAAGCGCGGCTATCCGATGCGCGCCTCGCTGGGTTCCCTGGCCGCCGGCGGCACGCTCGGCATCCTGATCCCGCCGAGCGTGAACATGATCGTCTACGGCTCGCTCACCAACAACTCCATCGGCAAGCTGTTCATCGCCGGCATCATCCCCGGCCTGCTGCTCACCGGCCTCTTCATGCTGTGGATCGCGGTCTCCAGCCTGGCCAGCGGCAAGGCGATGCGCGAGCCCAAGGTGCCGCTGGACCAGCGCCTGCGCTCGCTGGTGCACCTGGTGCCGCCAATGGTGGTGTTCGGCATCGTGATGGGCAGCCTGTACTTCGGCATCGCGACCGCGGCCGAGAGCGCGGCGCTCGGCGTGATCGCCGCGCTCGGCTTCGTCTGGCACTCGGGCAAGCTGAACTGGGAGCTGATGCGCAACTGCTTCGTCTCGACGGCGCGGGTGAGCGGGATGATCCTGCTGATCATTGCCGCCGCCTTCATCCTCAACCTGACGATCAGCCTGACCGGCGTGGCGGAGTCGATGACGAAATGGGTGGCGGGCCTCGGCCTGTCGGCCACCGGGTTGATCGTCGCGCTGATCGTGTTCTACCTGATCCTCGGCATGTTCATGGACGTGCTGTCGATGCAGGTCGCGACCATCCCGATCACCTACCCGATCGCGGTCGCGCTCGGCGTCGACCCGATCTGGTTCGGCATCTTCATCGTGCTGATGTGCGAGCTCGGGCTGATCACGCCGCCGGTGGGCATGAACCTGTTCGTGGTGCACGGCATCCGGCCGGACAAGGGCGGCATCCAGGACGCGATCTGGGGCGCACTGCCCTACGCGCTGATCATGATCCTCTTCACCCTGCTGCTGATGGCCGTGCCGCAACTGGTGACCTGGCTGCCGGCCCACATGTGAGGGCGCGATGAGCATCACCCCTGCGCTCTGGCAGCTCACGGCGACGCAGCTCGCGGCAGGCTTCCGGGAAGGCGCGTTCACGCCGACCCTGGCGCTCGCGGCCTGCCTGGCGCGCAGCGCCGAGGTCAACCCGCGGCTCAACGCGCTGGTTGCGCTGGATGCCGAGGGCGCGACCCATGCCGCCGAGCAGAGCAGCGCGCGCTGGCGCGCCGGCCGCGCGCTCGGTGCGCTCGACGGCGTGCCCGTGACGATCAAGGACAACCTGCACGTGCGCGGCCTGCCCACCCACTGGGGCAGCCAGGCGCTGGCCGGCCTCGTGGCCGAACGCGACGAGTTGCCGGTGACGAAACTGCGCGAAGCGGGCGCGGTGATCTTCGGCAAGACCAACGTGCCCGAGTTCACCATGCAGGGCTACACCGGCAACCCGGTGTTCGGCGAGACGGGCAACCCGTGGAATCCGGCGCTGACGCCCGGCGGCTCCTCGGGCGGCGCGGTCGCGCTGGTGGCTGCGGGCGGATGCCCGATCGCGCTCGGCACCGACGGCGGCGGCTCGATCCGGCGGCCCGCCTCGCACACCAACCTGGTCGGACTGAAGCCTTCTCGCGGCCGCGTGCCGCGCAGGGGCGGACTGCCGCCGATTTTTCTCGACTTCGAGGTCGCGGGCCCGCTGGCGCGCTGCGTGGACGACGTGGCCGCGGTGATGCAGGTGATCGGGCGCGGTGCGGTGCAGCAGGGGCCGGCGGCGCCCGCGCGCATTCTCCATATCCCGCGCTTCGGCGATCACCCGGTCGATCCGTCGATCGCGAAACTCACCGACGCCGCAGCGCGTCAGCTCGCCGCGCTGGGCCATGACGTCACGACGGCCGATCGCTTCGAGATGGCGGAGGCGGTCAATCAGCGCTGGCCGCTGCTGTCGCAAGTCGGGCTGGCGTGGCTAGTCGCGCATCCGCAGGCGCTGTCGTCGATGCGTCCCTTCGATCCGGCCTCGTTCGGCAGCACCATGCAAGCCAACGCAGCCGCCGGCCGCGACGCATCGGCACTCGCGCTGTTCGACCTCCTGTTCGAGATCGAACGCCTGCGCATCGAGCTGGCGAGCCTGTTCGAGCGGTACGACTTCCTGTTGACGCCGGCAGCCGCGGCGCTGCCGTGGCCGGCTGGTGAAACGCATCCTCCACGCATCGATGGCCGCGAGGTCGGTCCGCGCGGGCACGCTGTCTTCGCCGGCTTCGTCAACGCGGTCGGCCTGCCGGCGATAGCGCTGCCCTGCGGCTTCGCGCAGGGGCTGCCGGTCGGCCTGCAGCTGGTCGGGCGCGAAGGCGAGGACGACGCACTGCTCGCCCTGGCGCGCGCCTTTGAGCGAGCTCATCCGTGGCAGCGCTTCCCCGAGCTGTGACGCAGGCAGCGGCCACCGTCACGCCGGCCACCGCCGCGCGCGCGCTGTTCGTGGCGCGGCGTGACGGGCGGCGCGTGCCCTCGGCGCTGGTGCAGCCCGCGGATTGCCTCGAGGCCTACGCCATCCAGGACGCGACCCTGGCTGCCATCGGCACCGTCGGCGGGTGGAAGGTCGGCGCGCGCGCCGGCCAGACGCCGACCTGCGCGCCGCTGCCGGCCGAAGGGCTGCTCCCCGACGGCGCCTTCCTGACCGGGCCGGCCTGGCGGCTGCGCGGCATCGAGGTCGAGGTGGGCTTCCAGCTCGGCGTCGACCTGCCGCCGCGCGCGGCGCCCTACACCCGGGACGACGTGGCCTTTGCCGTACACGCCGTGCTGCCGGTGATCGAGGTGGTGGAGACTCGCCTGGCCGACTGGCTCGGCGCCGGCCCCCAGGCGCAGCTGGCCGATCTCCTGAGCCACGGTGCGCTGGTGCTGGGCCAACGCCAGCCCTTCGAGCCGGCGTGGTTCGACCTCGCGAACGTCGAGACCGTGCTGCGCTTCGGCCCGCAGATCGTGGCCCACACCGTGGGCGGGCATCCGAGCCCGGATGCGGGCGCGCTGCTCGAATGGCTGGCCAATCATTGCGCGGCGCGGGGCGCCGGGCTCAAGGCGGGCCAGGTCATCACCAGCGGCTCGTGCACCGGCTTGCTGTTCGCCTCCCAGGGCACGAAAGTGCAGGTCGAGATCGGCGGGCTCGCGGCCTTGAGCGTGTCGTTCTAGCCTTGCTGCCACCGAACCCAAAAGGAATGGAAATGAAATTCTCGAACATCGATGCAGTGGCTGCCGCGCTGGTGCGCGCACGCCGCGATCACCTGCCGGCCGACGCGGCATCGCTGGCCGCGGCGCTCGCGAACGCGGCCGACGCCTACGCGGTGCAGCAGCGCGTGGCGGGCGAACTCGGTTGGTTCGATGGCGCATCGCCGCGCCACTGGAAATCGGGTGGCCCGTCGCGCGATGCGGTGCTGACGCATGCGCCGCTGCCGCCGGCCGGCGTCTGGGCCAGCCCGGCCCGAAGCGGCGCCTGGCCCTTCCACCTGCGCGGCATCGAAGCCGAGGTGGCCTTGCGGCTGGCGCGCGATGTCGATGCCGCGCTCGCCGCCACGCTGGACGCGGACAGCGCGCGCACGTTGGTCGATGCGATGGCCGTCTCGATCGAGCTGGTCGACTCGCGCTGGCGCGAAGCGCTGGAAGCGCCCGCGCTGTGCAAGCTGGCCGACCTGCAGTCGCACGGCGCGCTGGTGCTCGGCGACTGGATGCCGTTCGAGGCGCGCGACTGGCGCGCCCAGACCTGCCGCGTGCGGATCGGCGCGCAGGCGCCGGTGGAGCGGCGCGGCACCCATTCGCTCGGCGACCCCGCCTTCCTGCTGCCGGCGTGGCTGCGCCATGCAACGCGCGACGACAGCATTCTCTCGGCCGGCACCGTCGTGACCACCGGCACCTGGGTGGGCATTCTTCACGCGGCCGAGGGCGACCTCGTCACGGCCGAGTTCCCGGGCATCGGACAGGCGTCCGTGCAGTTGTAGACCCTATGCGCAACAGCGAAAGAAGGAGACCCATGATCGCTCTCGACAACCATCCCAGCGGCCGCCATTTCCTGCAGATTCCGGGCCCCAGCCCGGTGCCGGACCGCATCCTGCGCGCCATCAGCCTGCCCACCATCGACCACCGCGGGCCCGAGTTCGGCGCGCTGGGGCTGAAGGTGCTGGCGGGCATCCGGCAGGTGTTCCAGACCCGGCACCCGGTGGTGATCTATCCGGCCTCGGGCACCGGCGCGTGGGAGGCGGCGCTCGCCAACGTGATGAGCCCGGGCGATGCGGTGCTGATGTACGAAACGGGCCACTTCGCCACGCTATGGCAGAAGATGGCACTGCGCCTCGGACTCGAGCCCGAGTTCCTGGCCCTGCCGGGCGTCGACGACACGGGGCTGCCGCGCAGCTGGCGCCACGGGGTGCAGGCCGACCTCGTCGAGGCGCGGCTGCGCCAGGACACGCAGAAGAAGATCCGTGCGGTGTGCGTGGTGCACAACGAGACCTCCACCGGCGTGACCTCCGACATCGCCGCGGTGCGCCGCGCGATCGATGCGGCCGGGCATCCGGCCCTGTTGATGGTGGACAGCATCTCGGGCCTGGCCAGCGCCGACTACCGCCATGACGAGTGGGGCGTGGACGTGACGATCAGCGGCTCGCAGAAGGGGCTGATGCTGCCGCCGGGGATCAGCTTCAACGCGCTGTCGCCCAGGGCGCTGGAACGCAGCAAGTCGGCGAAGCTGCCCAAGGCCTTCTGGGCCTGGGACGAGATCGTGGAGATGAACCAGAGCGGCTACTGGCCCTACACGCCCAACACCAACCTCTTGTACGGCCTGGCCGAATCGCTGGACATGCTGCTGGGCGAGGGCCTGCCGCAGGTGTTCGCGCGCCACCAGCGCTGGGCCGCGGGGGTGCGCGCTGCCGTGCAGGCCTGGGGCTTGCCGACGCAATGCGCCGACCCGGCGGTGCATTCGCCGGTGCTGACGGGCGTGATCACGCCCGAGGGGGTGGATGCCGACGCGCTGCGGCGCCTGATCCACGAGCGCTTCGACCTCTCGCTGGGCACCGGCCTGGGCAAGCTCAAGGGCCGCATGTTCCGCATGGGCCACCTGGGCGACAGCAACGACCTCACGCTGGTGGCCATGGTGGCCGGCGTGGAGATGGGGCTGAAGCTCGCGGGCGTGAAGTTCGCGGGCGGCGGCGTGCAGGCGGCGATGGCGTATTTCGCGAGCCACGCGGCGCCGGCGGCGCTGAAGAAGGCGGCCTGAAGGCGGGCAGCCGACCGAGCAGGCGCCGCTACTCGCATTCCTACATCAGCCAGCGCGCGTTGCCCCGCCCCGCGGTCCGATCCAGCACGCCGTAAGGCAACGGCAGCGACGCGGTCGTGCGACTGGCCTGGAGCACGGCGCGGTCGGTCTCCACTTCGTGGAAGCAGGCCAGCATCGCGTTCACGCCGGGCGCCCGGCCCGCCTGCGTGCGCCAGGCCGGCCATTCATGGTCCATCTGGGCGCAGAGATCGTTCCAGGTCTCGGCCAGGGCCGCCCAGGACACCAGTTCGGGGTCGGCCACGCGGCGTGCGAGCTGATGCAGCGCGCGTTGCAGCACAGAGACCTGCTCCACCAGCAGGCGGCAGCGCCGGAACTCCTGGGCATCGCGCGGCAGGTCCAGCGCGGCGCCGCCGTAGTGAGGCGGGCGCACGCCGGTCAGCAGCGTGAAGAGCGCCAGGCTCGACAGGCCCTGCTCGCCGGCGGCCAGCCAGCGCACTGCCTGCGCGTCCAGCCGGCGCGCCGCGCGGCCCAGTTGCGCGCGCACCCGGCCGGTGGCCGCGGCGGTCTCCTGCTCGCGGACGCGCGCCAAGCCCTCGGGCGGGCCGATGACGGCCGTGGCGCCCAGCATGCGCGCCACGTCGGCATGCAGCACATGCAGATCGCTCGCCCCGCGCAGCAGGCGCAGCCAAGTGCCCAGCGGCATGTGGCCGTACACGATCGTGCAGCCTTCGCGCTGCAGGATTCGGTAGTTCGGCGCGCCCTCGGGCGCTGGCTTCCACATGCTCATGCCTGCATATCGGCAGGCCAATGGCCGGCGAACAGGGCATCGGTGGAAAAAATGCGACGGGTGCCGCGCAGGTCGTGCTTGCGCCAGCGTCATCCCCGAAGCGGCCGCGATGTCACCAGCGCGCCGCCCACGGTTCCAGGGGCACGCGCGCCACCTTGCACACATAGCTGATCGCGTGGTACCAGCCAGCCAGCATCAGCAGCTCGATGCGCTGCGGCTCGCTCCACTGGGCCGACAGCGCCTGCCAGAGCGCATCGTCGACGTCGGCCTTGTCGTGCAGCGCGTCCGCCAGCTCGATCAGCAAGCGATCGCGCGGCGCAAGGCCGTCGAGAGCGGCATCGGCCGAGACGATGGGCTCGCGTTCGCGCTCGCCCAACCCCGCGGCCTGCGCGAACGCGGCCCAGTGAACGCCCCACTCGTACTCCGCCCCGCAGCGTGCGCACACGCGCAGGATGACGATCTCCCGGTCGCGCAGCGGCAGCGTGGCCTTGCGGCCCAGCAGGTAGCCGCCCCATGGCATGGAGCGCTCGGCCAGCGCAGGATTGACGGCCAGCACGCGGAACAGCGCGAGGATCTCGGGCGCATCGGGTGGCGTCATCTTCTTCAGCAGCGCATCGAGCTCCTCCGGATAGGGTGGCGCGAGTGGCGCAATGCGTGGTGCGGGCTGGGTGGTCACGGGCGACTCCTCTGGCTAGAATGGTTTCGATTGCTACGGATTTCGTAGCGCCCGAATGCAGTCTACCGCTACGGATTTCGTAGCGCAAGAACGCCCACGACATCGTCTCGCCGCCATGCCCGCTCCTGCTCCCGACGCCGCCCATCTCACCGCCCGCCGGCCCATCATGGCGCTGCTCGAACAGCTGGGGCGCAAGGGCACGCTGCGCATCCTGTGGGAGCTGCGCGACGGCTCGCCGCAGAGCTTTCGCGCGCTGCAGGCGAATGCGGGCGAGATGTCGCCCTCGGTGCTCAACGACCGGCTCAAGGAGCTGCGCGCGCTGTTGATCGTCGAGCTGGCCGAGGCGGGCTATGCGCTCACCGAATCGGGCACGGAGCTGGTCAAGCGACTGAAGCCGCTGAACCAGTGGGCCGACCGCTGGTTCGAAGGGCTTTGACGAGGCTTCGACGATTTGTCCAGTTATGGATAATCAGTCCAATACAGGAGTACCCCATGCCAGACACCCTGAAGCTCCCCACTTTCGACGATGTCGCTGCGGCCGCCCGCCGCATCGAAGGCCATGCCCATCGCACCCCCGTGCTACGTTCGCGCACGGCCGACGAGGAACTGGGCGCGCAGCTCTTCTTCAAGTGTGAGAACCTGCAGCGCATGGGCGCCTTCAAGTTCCGCGGTGCCTTCAACGCGCTGTCGAAGTTCGACGAGCAGCAAAGGCGCGGCGGCGTGGTGGCCTTCTCCTCCGGCAACCATGCGCAGGCCATCGCGCTGGCGGCCCGCATCCTGGGCATGCCCGCCACCATCGTGATGCCGCACGACGCGCCGGCCGCGAAGGTGGCGGCCACCAAGGGCTATGGCGGCCAGGTGGTGATCTACGACCGCTACAAGGACGACCGCGAGCAGATCGGGCGCGAGCTGGCGCAGAAGCACGGCATGACGCTCATCCCGCCCTACGACGATCCGGACGTGATGGCCGGCCAGGGCACGGCGGCGAAGGAGCTGTTCGAGGAAACCGGCCCGCTCGATGCCCTGTTCGTGCCGCTGGGCGGCGGCGGGCTGCTGTCCGGCACGGCGCTGTCCACGCGCGCGCTCGCGCCGCAGTGCAAGCTCTACGGCGTGGAGCCCGAGGCGGGCAACGACGGGCAGCAGTCCTTCCGCAGCGGGAGCATCGTGCACATCGACACGCCCAAGACCATCGCCGACGGCGCGCAGACGCAGCATCTGGGGCAGCACACCTTCCCCATCATCCGCCGCGATGTCGACGACGTGCTGACGGCGAGCGATGCACAGTTGGTCGAGGCCATGCGCTTCTTCGCCACGCGCATGAAGCTGGTTGTCGAGCCCACCGGCTGCCTGGGCTTCGCGGCCGCGCGCGAGATGAACGCACAGCTGCGCGGCCTGCGCGTGGGCGTGCTGATCAGCGGCGGCAATGTCGACGTGGAGCGCCTGGGCGCCCTGCTCGCGGGCTGAGCTTCACTCCCTGGGCTGCACGCCGAAGCGGTGCAGCACGTTGCGCAGCAGCCGGCCGAAGACCGGATCGCTGCCCAGCACCCAGGCCGCGCCCACCGCGCCGGCGTGGAACACGCGGCCGCCCTGGGGCCGCTCCCAGTAGATCATCTCGGCTGACAGGCCATCGAGCGACTCGGTGAGATTCGAGAAGCAGTCGAGGTAGGCATCGAGCCGGCCGGGCACGCGGCGGATGCCCTGCGCGATGACCTCGATGCCCTCTTGCGGCACGGGGAGCGACGCGCCCGGCGGCACCTGCTTCGTCATGCGCGCGAGCGTGGCGATGGTGAGGTCCCACTCGTGGCCGATCGCGCGCGGCAGCCCCCCGCCCGGCGCATGGCCGAAGGTCTGGCCCTCGGCGAGGCCCAGCGGATGCGGCTCGTTGAACAAGGCATGCCGCGGCTGCGTGACGTGGTAGGCGCCGAAGTCCTCGCCGTCGGCGAAGGCCCAGCCCGCGGTCTCCAGGCCGATGATGTCCGCGGCCGCCCGGCCCGAGGCCTTGAGGCGGCCGCCGCGCGCCCAGTCTTGGCTGTGGAACTGCTCGCCGAAGGGGCCGGCAGGCGGGCCCAGCGGCGGCGCCGTCTCGTCGTGATCGGGGCCGTTGACCTTGCGCTGCTCCATCACCGTCAGGTCCTCGTCGTAGCTCACGCGCAGGTACATCGTGTTGCCCGACAGCACGATCGCGCTGCCGCCACGGCGCAGGTAGTCGTCCAGTCCGTCGACGGCGGGGGTCGACCAGTACTCGCTGTGGCCGTTGACGAACACGGTCCGGTAGCGCGCGAGCAGCGACGGGTCGCGGTGCAGATCGATGTCGCCGATCACATCGAAGTCGTAGCCCTCGCGCTCCAGCCACACGTGAAGACGGCGTTCGAGCCGCGTCCACTGGCTGAAGCCGCTGCCCTCGGGGTCGTACAGGGCGTTGGGGCTCGCGTTGGGCCAGGGCATGCGCAGGCCGACCTGGTAGCAGGGTTGGCCGGCGTGGTGGTCCGTGTAGCTGCAATAGGCCGGGGCCTCCGGGTGGCAGCTCTCCAGGCCCGCCGAGCGGCGCGGCCATATGGGATCGTCCACCACGTTCTTCGCGAAGGGCGTGCTCGCGTAGGCCAGCCAGCTGCTGACGGCGCACAGCACGAGGATGGGCGCAGGCGCGGCATGCGCGGGCTTGCGGACGATGAAGCTGATGTCGTAGTCGGCGTCGCGGCCTTCGAGCTCGAAGCGCAGGCGGCCCACGTAGAGGCCGGGCTTCGCATCCTCCGGGATGCGGAACTCGTGCGTGGCGTCCCAGCGGCAGTCGTAGAGGTCGTCGCTGGCCAGGCGCAAGCCGTGGCCGCGCGTGGGATCGCTGAAGGGGTCGTAGGCCGATTCGGCGTCTTCATGCGCCCCGAGCTTGGCCGGCTCGAAGGCCGGGCCGACGATCATCCAGGTGCCGTGGTTGACGATGCGGCCGGTGCGCTGATGGCCGCTCGCATCGCCCACCTGCGCGCCGCGCTCTTCGCGCAAGGGCCAGCAGGCCAGTACCGAGCGGCCGGTGGCGGCGACCAGGCCGCACTCGGCAAAGCGCTGCGCGATCTCCTCCGGTTCGAGGGCGCGGTCGTAGAGCACCGGCATCAGCAGGTCGGCGTCGAGAAGCAGATCGGCCAGGCCGTCGACGGCGCCGGCGCCCAGGCGCAGCGGTGCCGGCCCGGGCCGCACCTCCTGCGCAGCCTCCCATTGCCCGGCCTGCACGCCATCGATCCACAGCGCGGCCACCCGACCGTTCCACGTGGCGGCCACGTGCTGCCAGCGCCGCGCGACCAGCCGGCCCCGGGCTTGCAGCGCATCGGCGCGGAAGGCGCCGCCATCGCCGAGATGGAAGCCCAGCGCGCCGCCCTCCTCGATGAAGAGGCCCCAGCCGCAATGCGCGGGGAAGTCGTACTGGCCCATCAGGCTCTGCCGCGTGTCGATGCGCCAGGGTTTGACCCAGCATTCCACCGTCAGGCCGCGCAAGGGCAGCGCGGCGGGCAATCCCTTGTCGACATGCACGTAGGAGCCCGGATGGATGGGCTGCACCCGCGCTGGCGACGGTGCGAAGCGATGCAGCACCTGGTCGTCGCTGCGCCCTTCCACGTCGCTGCCCAGGCGACAGACCGAGAGGCGATAGGCCCGGTCGCTGCTCACATGGAAGCGCAGCAGCTCCCCGGCCGCCACGCTCTTGTGGTCGGCATAGCCATGAACGCCGGGAAGATGAAGCGCCTTGTGTGCGGGTATGCAGCTCATTCGGAGGTGAAGCCCGAGGCCTTGACCACCGGCCCCCAACGCTTGAGGTCGTCCTCGATGAGCTTGCCGAGCTCTTCCCCGCTGCTCGGGTGCGGGTCGCTGCTGAGCTTGCGCAGGCGCTCCTGCACCTCCTTGTCGGCGAGCGCCTTGCCCAGTGCCGCATGCAGTTGGTCGACGATGGGCTTGGGCGTTCCGGCGGGCACGAACAGGCCGGTCCATTCGAGGTTGTCGAAATGCGGCTGGCCCAGCTCCTTGAGCGTGGGCACGTCGGGCAGCAGCGCGGCCCGCTTCGCGCCATTGACTGCCAGCACCTTGAGCTTGCCGCTCTGCTGGTGGGCCACGAGGTCGGCGATGGGCAGGATGCCGGCCGCGATCTGGTCGCCCAGCAGGTCCTGCACCAGCGGCGCGGCGCCGCGGTACGGCGCGGCCACCAGGTTGGTCTTGGCCTCGGTGCCGAGGCGGTAGCCCATGAACTGCGCGACGCTGCCCGGCGCGGGCACGCCGTAGCTGGCCTTCTGCGGATCGGCGCGCGCGATGTCCAGCCACTGCTTCACGTCCCTGGCCGGCAGCGCGGCAGGCACGGCGATGCCTTCGTAGAAGCTGGCGATGCGGCCCACGGCCTTGAAGTCCTTCACCGGGTCGTAGCGCACCGACTTCGAGGTCAGCGGCAGCATCACCATCATGTGCATGTTGGCCAGCAGCACGGTGAGGCCGTCCGGTGCGGCGTTGCGCACGTAGTCGGCCGCGATCTGGCCGCCGGCGCCGGTGCGGTTGTCGACGACCACGGTGGTGCCGAGCTCGGCCGCGAGCTTGTCGGAGAGCGTGCGCGCCTGCACGTCGGCGGAGCCGCCGGCGGGGTAGCCGACGATCAGCTTGACGGGGCCCTTGTTCGTGGCGATCTGCGCGGGCGCTGCGGCGGCGAAGACAAGGGTCGCGCAGGCGAGCGCGGTCTGCAGAAGTCGATGGATCATGGTGGGACCTTCGGGGGATGGAAAAAGGGTCAGGCCGCGAGGCCCTTGCGCGCGATCTCGTCGGCGAGGTCCGCGAGCGACTTCTGGAGCAGTTCGGCCAGCGTATCGATCTCGGCCTCGCTGATGGTGAGCGGCGGCGTGATCATCTGGAAGTCGCCGAAGGCGCCGAGGTTGGCGCGCCGGTTGTAGAGCGCGATGCCGTGCTTGAGGCCATGCTCGGTAAGCCGCGCCGGCGCGTTGAAGGCCACGGGCAGCTGGCGCCTGGTGGACTTGTCCGCCACGATCTCAATGGCCGTCAGCAAGCCCTTGCCGCGCACGTCGCCGACGATGGGCGAGCGCGCCGCGATCTCGCGCAACCGCGCCATGAGCAGCTCGCCCCGGTCGCGCGCCCGCGCGATCAGATCCTGTCGGATCACCTCGTCGACCACCGCATGGGCGACCGCGCAGGAGAGCGGATTGGTGAAGTAGGTGTGGCCATGCACGAAGCCACCGCTGCCGGCCACCGCGTCGACGATGCGATCGGGCGCCAACAGGCAGCCCAGCGGGGTATATCCCGCGGCCAGCCCCTTGGCGAGCGTGACCAGGTCGGGCCGCGCCGCGGGCCAGTGATGCGCGGCGAGGAAGGCGCCGGTGCGGCCGGCGCCGCTCATGATCTCATCGTAGATGACGAGCACGCCATGGCGGTCGCAGATCTGCCGCACGCGCTCGAAGTACGCGGCCGACGAGACGACCGCGCCGGTCGACAGGCCGCCGATGGGTTCGAGGATGAAGGCGAGCACCGTCTCGGGGCCTTCGCGCAGGATGGCCTGCTCGAGTGCGTCGGCGCAGGCCATCTCGAAGGAGGCCACCGTGTGCCCTTCCGGCACGCGGTAGGACAGCGGCGCCGGCACCTTCGGCATAGAACGGATCATCGGGCCGTACAGCCCCAGCGTGTTGGCATCGCCCGTGACCGCGAGCGCGCCCAGCGTGGAGCCGTGGTAGCTGGGGTCGCGCGAGATCACCTTGCTGCGGCTGCCCTGCCCCGTGACCACCGCGTACTGGCGCGCCAGCTTGATGGCCGACTCGTTGGCCTCCGAGCCGCCCGAGACGAAGAAGGCGCGATCGAAGCCCTCGCCCGCCATCGCGCAGACGCGGTCGGCCAGCGCGATGTTGTGCTCGCTCTCGAAGAAGCGCGGGTAGGCGAAGCTGACCTTGGCCGCCTGCTCGGTCATCGCGGCCAGCACGCGCGGGTTGCCGTGGCCGATGTTGGCGACCACCGCGCCGGCGGTGGCGTCCAGGTAGCGCTTGCCGTCTGCGTCCCACAGGAAGACGCCCTCGCCGCGCGCGATGCGCGGCGGGCGTGGCGCGCCCTTGGGTGCGTAGAAGCCGAGGACGGTGCCGCCCTGGGGCGTGTCGCCGACGGTGCGAACGATGGGAGCCGGGTTGTTCATGCGCGGACGATACGAACAGAGCGCCCTGCCGGGTAGACGTATCAAGCGATGAAGTGCTATACGTCACGCGCATGAAGTACGCACACGACCGCCTGGACCTGCTCGAGACCTTCATCCGCATCGGCGAGGGCGGATCGCTGAGCAAGGCGGCGCGGCTGCTCGGCACGACGCAGCCGACGGTGAGCCGGCGCCTGCTGGAGCTGGAGCGCCTGCTGGGCTGCAAGCTGGCGCTGCGCACCACGGCCAGCTTCTCGCTCACCGACGAGGGCCGTTCGCTGCTGGCCGAGGCGCATGACCTGACGGATCGCTGGTCGGGCCTGTCGCACCGGCTGTCGGGCGGCCAGAGCCGGCCCGAGGGCACCTTGCGGGTGATCGGCCCCTCGGGCTATGGCACGGGCTTCCTGACGGACGCGGTGACGGACCTGCGCGCCGCGCACCCCGGCCTGCGCATCGAGCTGACGCTGACCGATCGCGTGGTCGACCTCGCGGCCTCGGGCGCAGAGTGCTGGGTCTGCGTGGGCGATGTGCGCGACCCCGGCCTGGTGAGTCGCCACCTGGGCGCGATGGAGCGCGTGCTGATCGCCACGCCGGCCCTGCTCAAGCGCACCGGCCCCGTCACGCTGGCGCGGCTGCCCTCGCTGCCCTGCGTGGGCCTGGTGCCCTATGTGGAGGGCAGCGTACGCCTGCTCGACCGGTCCGGGCGCTCGCGCATGGTGCGGTTGGACACGCCGATCAAGACGGACAGCCTGCTGTCGAGCTACCGCGCGATCCTCAATGGCGCGGGCATCGGCGCCGCCGCGCCGTGGATGTGCCATGCGGACATCCAGGCCGGCCGGCTCAAGCGGGTGCTGCCGCGCTGGTGGCTGGAGCCGATCGGCATCCACGTCGCGCTGCCGCCGGGGCTGTACAGGCCGGCGCGGGTGACGGCCTTCATCGAGGCATTGAAGCAGCGCATGCATGCGCTGCCGGGCTTCAAGCCGGCTTGACGGAACTCCGACTCAACGCGCCTTGGACGGCGCGGGCTGCTGCGGCTTCTTCTTGTCGTCCTCGCCGCCGAACAGCTTCTCCACCTGCTGCCCGACACGCGCGCCGATCGCGGTGCCCACGCCCGGCAGCACGGCCGTGCCCACCGCGGCGCCGGCCAGCGCGCCGCCGGTGAGCGACAGCTGCGGTTCATCGAGCGTGCCGGCCAACTTGAGCGGCACGCCGACGACGCCATCGACCAGGTCGATCGCCATCTCGCCGTTCAGGCGGCGATTGAGCACGCTCGCGCTGCCGCTGGCGCTGAGCAAGCCCGAGCGCGCCTGCAGGTCGGTGTAGCGCAGCAGGATGCCGTCTCCGGTGTTCTGCGTCTCGAGGGTGCCCGTGAGCTCGTCGAGCACCGTCTGGCCGCCGCGCCCGGCATTCGGCGCGCCGACCACCTTCGACAGGTCGAAGCCCTTGAGCGTCGCGGGACGCATGGCGAAGCGGGTGCGGGTGTTGAGGTGGCGGATCAGCTCGCCGACGTTGTCGCCCTCGCTGCGCACTTCGGTGCGGCCGTCGAAACGACCTTCGATCGCCTGGTGCCGGCGGAAGGCGCTCACCAGCTGGCCCACGTCCACGCCGCGCGGCTCCAGCTCGGCGGTGATGCGCATGCGACCCTTCTCGAGCGTCTGCAGTTCGGCCTGGCCGTTCCAGGTGCCGCCGCCGGCGTCGATCTGGACGCGCCAGCGGTCTTCCTCGCCCTCGCGCGCGAGGCGCAAGCGCGTGGTGGGCGACACGCCCGGGCGCCGCACTTCCGCCTCGCGCGGCCGCCAGCCGGGGTCGAAGCGCAGCTCGGCATCGTAGGCGAGCGCGATGTCGCGGCGGTTGATCCACACGATGTCCTCCAGCCGCAGCCGCTCGACCGGGATCTCGGCCAGGGTCCAGGCGCCGGCCAGCATGCCGGGGACCTCGTCCGCCTGCCAGCGGCCGCGGAAGGCGCGCACCGAGGCCCGTGGCAGCACGGCGCCTTCGACCTCGACGGCCTCGATGGCGATCGAGCGGCGCCACAGCGCGGCGAGCCGCGGCCGCAGGACCACGCGGCGCACGGTGATCGGCCGCGGCTGCTCGGTCGCGAGATCGTGCAGCACCACGACCGGCGTGGGACGCAGGGACCAGCTCGCGCTACCCACGCGCAGGCCGATGCCGCTGGCGCGCTCGAAGCTCTCGCTGACCCGGGCTGCGAGCGCCTCGTCGCTCGGCAGCAGGCGCCAGGCGAACCAGCCCAGGGCGCCCAGGAGCAGCAGCACCGCCACGCCGGTGCCGATGAGCCATCGTCGGGTTCGCGTCATCGCCAGAGCTTGAGTCCCGGGGTGGCTTGGCCATGTCGTCTGGGGACGACCGGTGATGTCAGGGTCAGTCGCTATAGTTTTGACCCACATCGACCCTGGAGAAACCGAATGTCCATCTGGAAAAAAGAGATCTCGATCGAGGAGCTCACCCGCAGCCACGTCAACACGGCGGTCGCCACGCTGGGCGTGGAGTTTCTCGAGATCGGCCCCGACTTCATCCGCGGCCGCGTCCCGGTGGACGAGCGCACGCGCCAGCCCTACGGCATCCTGCACGGCGGCGTGTCGGTGGTGCTGGCCGAGACGCTGGGCTCCTGCGGCGCACACTACTCGGCGCCGGAAGGGCACCGCGCGGTGGGCCTGGACATCAACGCCAACCATCTCAAGGCCACGACCTCGGGCTGGGTCACGGGCGTTGCGCGCCCGGTGCACCGCGGCCGCAGCACACAGGTCTGGCAGATCGACCTCAGCAACGACGCCGGCGAGTTGACCTGCGTCTCGCGCATCACGATGGCAGTGCTGATCCCGCAAGGCTGAGCCCTTGAGGCAGCCCAAGAACAACAACCGAGGAGAACCCCAACCATGAGCGATTCCTACCTTCCCCGCTGGCGCGAGGTCGCAGCCGGCCATGCCGCCGTGGTGGCGCCCGACGAGCGCCTGCCCTGGCCGCAGACCGCCGCGATGGGCGTGCAGCACGTGATCGCCATGTTCGGCGCCACGGTGCTGGCGCCCATCCTCATGGGCTTCAACCCGAACATCGCGATCCTGATGAGCGGTGTCGGCACGCTGATCTTCTTCCTGGTGACCGGCGGCCGGGTGCCGAGCTACCTGGGCTCGAGCTTCGCCTTCATCGGCGTGGTGATCGCGGCCACGGGCTACGCCGGCCAGGGGCCGAACGCCAACCTCGGCGTGGCGCTGGGCGGCATCATCGCCTGCGGCGCGGTGTACGTGCTGTTCGGCGTGCTGGTCGCGCTCACCAACGAGCGGCACCACAAGTCGGCGCCGATGCGCGGCGTGGAGGTGGAGGAGATCGAGCAGGACGTCGCCGTGCACTGGATCGAGCGGCTGATGCCGCCGGTGGTGACGGGCGCGGTGGTGGCGGTGATCGGGCTCAACCTCGCGAGCGTGCCGATCAAGAACATGGCGCCCACCGGCTTCGACACCTGGATGCAGGCGCTGACCTTCCTGTGCGTGGGCTTGATCGCGGTCTACGCGCGCGGCATGGTGCAGCGCCTCTTGATCCTGATGGGGTTGATCGCCGCGAGCCTCATCTACGCCGTGCTGACCAACGGCCTGGGCCTGGGCAAGCCGATCGACCTCGGCCCGCTGGCCGCGGCGGCCTGGTTCGGCCTGCCGAAGTTCGCGGCGCCGGTGTTCGAGGTCAACGCCATGCTGCTGATCGCGCCCGTGGCGGTGATCCTGGTGGCCGAAAACCTGGGCCACATCAAGGCGGTGAGCGCGATGACCGGGCGCGACCTCAACCCCTACCTGGGGCGCGCCTTTATCGGCGACGGCATTGCGACGATGGTGAGCGGTGCGGCCGGCGGGACGGGCGTCACCACGTACGCCGAAAACATCGGCGTGATGGCGGCCACCAAGATCTACTCCACCGCGATCTTCGTGGTGGCGGCGCTGATCGCGCTGCTGCTGGGCTTCAGCCCCAAGTTCGGCGCGCTGATCCAGGCGATCCCGCTGCCGGTGATGGGCGGCGTGAGCATCGTGGTGTTCGGCCTGATCGCGGTGGCGGGGGCCAAGATCTGGGTCGACAACCGGGTCGACTTCTCGCAGAACCGCAACCTGATCGTGGCGGCGATCACGCTGATCCTGGGCACCGGCGACTTCACGCTGAAGTTCGGCCAGTTCGCGCTCGGCGGCATTGGCACCGCCACCTTCGGCGCGATCCTGCTCTACGCCCTGCTCAACCGTTCGCGTGCCGCCTGAGGCGGGTTCCAGCGGGGCACGGCGCGCATGCGGTAGATGCGCAGGATGCGCGCCATCAGCTCCTGGAGCAGCCCCGGCGGGTCATCGATCATGCGCGCGACCGGGTAGCTGCCCAGCGCGAAGCCGGCGAAGCGGATCTGAACGCGGTCGAAGTAGAGGTACAGGCCCCGCCCCGCGTCGAGCAGGCAGCGTTCGGCCGTGTCGAAGAAGTCGCCGCACTGGAGCTCGGCCTCCGGTGCCGCGCCGAGGCTGTAGGTGTAGAGGTCCGAACGCACCGTTCGAATATCGAGGATGGGTTGCATAAGGGCGAGCAGGCCGCGCAATTTCGAAGCGGCCGAGTCTGTGAAGAAAAGGCGGCAGCGCTTGTAGGAGTCAAGCCATCATTTCTGCCGGTGTTGCGTCCGCGAATCAATGTGAAACCCCATGCAAGAAGTGTTGTGCAGCGTCATCTTTCCATGAAGCATCGACAGGTTGCCCGCCACTGCCCGTTAGACTCCAACGCTTTTCGCACCTACGTTTTCCATGGCCGACGCATCCGCCGCGCGCACCCGAGCGGTTTTCGAATTCAAGAGCGCGACGCTGCCGCTGATTGCCGTGATCCTCAAGACCACGGACCTGGGCGTGCTGGCCGAGGCGCTGGATCTTCAGCTCGCCGATTCCCCCGATTTCTTCGACCAGGAGCCGGTGGTCATCGACCTCTCGCAGCTCCCGCAGGGCGATGCGGGGCCGGGCATCGATTTCGCCGCGCTGCGCGCCCTGCTAGCGCGCCACCAGACGCAGCCGATCGCGGTGCGCGGCGGCAGCGATCCGCAGAACCTCGCGGCGCGGGCCGCCGGCCTGTCGGTGACGGCGATGCCGGTGCCGCCGGCGCCCAGCCCGCGGCCGCCCTCGCCGGCGGCCGAACCCCCGCAACCCCAGATCGTGCGCGAGGTGCCGGTGCCGGCCAACGGCACGCTGGTGATCGACAAGCCGCTGCGCTCGGGCCAGCAGGTCTATGCGCGCGGCGGCGACGTGGTGGTGACCGCGGTGGTGAGCTTCGGCGCCGAGGTGATCGCGGACGGCAACGTGCACGTCTACGCGCCGCTTCGCGGCAAGGCGATCGCCGGCGCGCGCGGCAATACCGAGGCGCGCATCTACACCACCTGCATGGAAGCGCAGCTGGTCGCGATCGCGGGCATCTACCGCACCGCGGAAGTCGCGCTGCCCGCGGATATCGCGGGCAAGCCGGCACAGATCTCGCTGGATGGAAAAAAGATCGTGATGAGCGCGATCGAGTGACGCGCATCGGCTCGCACACCTGAACAAACGAAACAGAAGAGAAGGACTGGAATGGCCAAGATTGTGGTGGTGACCTCGGGCAAGGGCGGCGTCGGCAAGACGACGACGAGCGCGAGCTTTGCATCGGGGCTCGCGCTGGCGGGCAAGAAGACGGCCGTGATCGACTTCGACGTCGGCCTGCGCAACCTGGACTTGATCATGGGCTGCGAACGGCGCGTGGTCTACGACCTGATCAACGTGATCCAGGGCGAGGCCAACCTGAGCCAGGCGCTGATCAAGGACAAGCAGAGCGACAACCTGTTCGTGCTGGCCGCCTCGCAGACGCGCGACAAGGATGCGCTGAAGCAGGAGGGCGTCGAGAAGATCCTGAAGGAGCTGGCCGAGCAGGGCTTCGACTACATCGTCTGCGACTCGCCCGCGGGCATCGAGACCGGCGCGCTGATGGCGATGCACTTCGCCGACGAGGCGCTGATCGTGACCAACCCCGAGGTCTCCTCGGTGCGCGACTCGGACCGCATCCTCGGCATGCTGGGCTCCAAGACCAAGCGCGCCAAGGAAGGCGGCGAGCCGATCAAGGAGCACCTGCTGATCACGCGCTACAACCCGAACCGGGTGGCAGGCGGCCAGATGCTGTCGCTGGAGGACATCCAGGACATCCTGCGCATCAAGCTGATCGGCGTGATCCCGGAATCGGAGAGCGTGCTGCAAGCCTCCAACCAGGGCATCCCGGTGATTCACGACCAGGAGAGCATCGTGGCGCAGGCCTACGCCGACGTGATCGCGCGCTTCCTCGGCGAGGACAAGCCGATGCGCTTCGTCGACGCCGAGAAGCCCAGCTTCTTCAAGCGCTTCTTCGGGGGGAGGTAAGGGATGTCTTTCCTCTCGTTCCTGTTGGGCGAAAAGAAGAAGACGGCAGCCGTCGCCAAGGAGCGGCTGCAGATCATCCTCGCGCACGAGCGCAGCAGCCTGAGCGGCAAGCGCCGGCCCGACTACCTGCCGGAGCTGCAGCGCGAGCTGATCGCGGTGATCTCCAAGTACGTGTCGATCAATGCCGACGACATCAAGGTCCACCTGGAGAAGCAGGACAACCTCGAGGTGCTCGAGGTGAAGATCGAGCTCCCGGACGGGACCGCGCTCGCAACGCGCTGAGCGGCCCCGGTCAAGCCTTCGAGATGAAGGCGGCCACCTGCTGCAGCACCGAGGGCTCCCTCAGGATGCGGCGGTGGCCCAGGTCCTGCGTCGCGACCAGCTCTGCACCGGCGATCGCGTCGCGGTAGGCCACGCCGTCGGCGAAGCGATTCACGCGATCGCCCTGGTCATGCACCACCAGCGTGGGCTGGGCGATGCGCGGACCGACGGCGGCGGGCTCCAGCAGCGGCATCAGGATGCCCTCGCGCGCCTCGATGCGGTGCTGCATGGCAGCCCGCGTGCGCTCGCTGAGGCCGAACACATGGGCGAAGTAGCGGGTGAACGCATGCGGCGATGCGGGCGGCGCCAGCAGCACCAGGCGTTCCGCGCGCAGGCCGCGGCTGGCGGCGTAGGCCAGGGCGTTGGCGCCCAGCGAGTGCGCCGCGATCGCCTTGAGCGCCGTGCCCTCCAGTGCCAGCCGGGCCGCCACGTAGTCGATGGCCCGCGCGAACTGCGGCAGGTTGCTCACCGTCCCGGCGCTTCTGCCATGGGCCGGCATCTCCAGCAGCAGCGGGGCGAAGCCGGCGCCCGCCAGGGCCTGCGCCAGCGGCAGCATCTGGCCCGCGTGGCCGCCCCAGCCGTGCACCAGCAGCACGCGCGGCGCCTCGGGCGAGGCCGCGTCCGGCGTGTAGAGGCCCAGGTCGGCGTTCTCGAAGGCCCAGGCTTCGCGCTGCCATCCGGCCTCGGGGCCATGGCGGCGGTTCAGCCACTTGAGCGGCAGCGGCGTGCCGAACAGGCGGTAGGCCGCGCGCACGCCGAGCGCCGGCCAGGCCCGCTGCGATGCGCCGAGAGCCAGGCGCAGGGCACGCATCCAGGGGCTGGCACCGTAGTAGTTGGAGGCCGCGGCAGAGGGGGCGGCGGTGGACGTGGCAGTCGTCATGGCGGGTTCCTTGTTGTTCAGTACCAGACCCAGTCTTCGTTGCTTTGGGGAAGGCTACGGAGCGTGTCGGCGGCCGAACGCAGGCCGAGGCCGACGAGGCAGGCGCCGAGGAACAAGAGAGCGATCAACATGGTTTTCTCCTTTATCGCACGATTGTGCGAAATGTGAATGAGCGAAGGGCAAGGGCGGCGGCAGGCATTGGTTTCAGGCGCGGTAACTGGCCAGCAGCCGCTGCCAGGTGAGTTGAGCGCGGTCGGCGGCGCGCGTGTCTCGCAGGAAGCGTGCGTCGTGCAGCAAGGACATGATCAGGCCGTTGATCTCGCTCACGAGTTGCGCAGGATCGGTGTCGGCCCGCAGCTCACCGGTCTCGATGGCCTGCAGCACGGTACGGCGCAGGGCGGCGCGCCAGCGCGTGACCTCCTCCACCAGCAGGTCGCGCAACTCGCCCTCGCGGTCGTCGAACTCGAAGGCGCCGGCGGTATAGATGCAGCCGGTCTCAGTCTCCACGTCGCGGGTGCGCACGATCCAGCGCGCGACGATCTCGTCCAGCCGCGCCAGGCCCTTGGGCTTCTGCATCGCGGGCACGAAGACGTCGGCCAGGAAGCGGCGGCCGAACTCCTCGATCACGGCCTTCTGCAGCGCCTCGCGCGAGCCGACGCGGGAGAACACCCCGCTCTTCGACAAGCCCAGGCGCGTGGCGACGGTCTGCAGCGTGATGGCGTCCAGGCCCTCCGCGGCGGCGAGGTCCATCGCCGCGCCGACGATGGCCGTGCGGGTCAGCTCGCTCTTCTGGGTCTTGGCGTCCATGCGGCCAAATTTAGCACATGCGTGCGAAATTGCAAGACAAGAAGAATTGGGGCGTTTGCGACTTCCATCCAGCCGGGGTGTGGGCGTATCGTGGCGGCTCCAACCACAACCCGGAGTGAAGCATGGCAACAAGCAGCAAGACGAGCAGCACAGCCGGCGCCAAAAAGGCGCGGCCGACGGTCGCGGACGATGTGCAGGAGGCCTTCGTCAAGCCGCTCAAGGGCATGGCCGAACGCCTGCAGAATCTCCCGCTGGCCGGCGCGGCCAGCACCATCGTCGAGAGCGGGCGCAAGGACCTGCAGGCGCTGATGGAGGCCAACGAGCGCTCCTACCAGGGGCTGCAGGCCGTAGTGGCGCGCCAGACCGAGATGCTCAAGGCCTCGATCGTCGACTGGCAGGGCACGGTGAAGGGCATGTCGCCCGCCGAGCCGCGCGAGAACCTCGCCAAGCTCGACGCCATGGGCAAGGCCGCCTTCAAGCAGGCGCTGGACGACATCCGGGAGCTGTCGGAGCTGGCGGCCAAGTCGCAGGCCGAGGCCTTCGACATCGTGAGCCAGCGCATCCGCTCCAACGTGGACGAGGTCAGCAAGCTGCTGAAGACGCCGCGCAAGTAGGGGCGCCGTCGATGCCGGGCGGCGCCCGCTGCCGGCCATTTCGCGAAAAAGGTCCGTGACGGCGCTTGCAGGAAGCGTACATTGGTCTCTTTCGTCTGCGATCGGAGCGATTTTGGCCAAGGCATCGACTTCTCTTCCCACGCGCAACCCCGCCTCCGCGGCGGCCGACGAGGCGCGGGAGCGGCTGAGGCAGGCCCTGCCCGCCACGGTCACCCTGTTGAAGCAGCGCCAGGCCGACCAGATCGCCGATGCCGACATCGAAGCCTACGTGGCGCTGAACTGGCTCGAATGGCATGGCGGCGGGCTGCGCCTGACCATCACTGGAAGCAACGTGTGCGCCCAGACGGCCGCAACCACCGCCTGATCCCCTCGGTTAGTTCGACGCGATGATCTGGGCGATCAGCCCGGTCGCGATCGCCGCCAGCACGAAGTCGCCGTTCGCGCTCACCCAGTGGTAGCCGCTGGGCGGCGCCTGCAGCCTGTGGGTGCGCCAGTCGCCCACCTCCTGATAGTGGCCGCGGTAGACCGGCGGCAGATAGCCGCCGCGACGCCAGGCGCGGTGCTCGTCCCAGCGGCGATGGTCGTCCCGTGCTTCCCAATGTCCGCGCCGGTCGTGGTCGCGGTCGTACCGCTGCGAGTAGCGAGGGCCGTCCTGGTCGTGACGGCTGTAGCGGTCGCGATGTCCGTGCCCGTCGTCCTGCGCCAGCGCGCTTCCGGCCATGCCGAGGGCCAGCATGGCGGCGACGACGCTTGTACGAATCCTGCTGCGCTTGTTCATTGCGACTCCTTCAGTGCGTTGGAACATGGGTGCAGTATGGAAAGCCCATGTATCGCCGCGGCGCGCCGCCGATGTGGCGGGCATGAAGGGTGTAAGCGCGGGTAAAGACTCGCCGCGGGAGCGTCTCAGGGCGCGCTGCCCTGCGGGCCCACGGAAGGCGGCGCACTGCGGCCGTGCCCCCCGGGCAGCTTGCGGCCCAACGATTCGCCGAAGTTGCGGATCGGCCTGCTCGCACGCTCGGAGGTATTGCTGACGCCCCGGCGCGTCGCCGAGTCGGCGTGGTCGATGCTGCGGCCAGCGGCATCGCTGCCCCGCTGGATGCCGCCGAGCACCTTGTTGTTCTGCGGCGGCGACTTGAGCGTGTGGGCGCGCTGCGCCGTGGGCGGATCGTTCGCGTTCTGCGCGGATGCCGCCACCGGCAGCGTCAGGCAAGCCGCGAGTGCGGCGGCGCAGGCGCATGAGAGGGGCTTGATGGTCATGAGTCGGTCTCCTCGAATCGGGTGTTTCATTGGTCGTCAGCGGCGGCGGCGCGTGCCATCCGTTCGCTCTTCCAGTACACGTCGTCGCCGCCATCCACGCGGTTCAGCACGCGCGCCAGGACGAACAGCAGGTCGCTCAGGCGGTTGAGGTACTGGCGCGGCGCGTCGTTGAGCTCGGCCTCGGCACCGAGCGCGACGAGCGCACGCTCGGCACGCCGGGCGACGGTGCGGCACACATGGGCCTGCGCAGCCGCGCGGGTGCCGGCCGGCAGGATGAACTCGGCGAGCCGCGGCAGCGCGGCATTGTGCTCGGCCAGCGCGTTGTCCAGCTGCAGCAGCGCCTCGCCCTTCAACAGCGTGTAGCCAGGCATCGAGAGCTCGCCGCCCAGGTTGAAGAGCTGGTGCTGCACGTCGACCAGCAGCTCGCGCACCGGTGCCGGCATCGGCTCGCACAGCAGCAGGCCGATATGCGAGTTGAGCTCGTCCACCTCGCCCATCGCGTGCACGCGCAGGTGGTCCTTGGGCACGCGCGTGTTGTCGCCGAGGCCGGTGGTGCCGTCGTCGCCGGTGCGCGTGGCGATCTGTGTGAGTCGGTTGCCCATGTGGGTGTCTTCGTGGAAGGTGGTTCGTAGAATGGTAGCCCCCTCAGGAGACCCGCCGATGAACGCGCCCACCGCCCTCTCCCAGCTCACCCCTGCCATCGCGCTGCGCGAGGTGCCCGACGCCTTGATCGAGGCCTTGAAGGCCCGCTTCGGCGACAACTGTTCCACGGCGCTCGCGGTGCGCACGCAGCACGGGCGCGACGAGTCTTCGTTCGACGCGCCGCCCCCCGCGGCCGTGGTCTTCGCCGAGACCACGCAGGACGTGGCCGATGCGGTGAAGCTCGCGAGCGAGCACAGCGTGCCGGTGATCCCCTTCGGCGTCGGCTCCTCGCTCGAAGGCCATCTGCTGGCGGTACAGGGCGGCATCAGCATCGACGTGAGCCGCATGAACCGCGTGCTCTCGGTCAATGCCGAAGACCTCACGGTCACGGTGGAGCCCGGCGTCACGCGCAAGCAGCTCAACGAGGAGATCAAGAGCACGGGCCTGTTCTTCCCCATCGACCCCGGTGCCGATGCCTCGATCGGCGGCATGACGGCCACGCGCGCGAGCGGCACGAACGCGGTGCGCTACGGCACCATGCGCGAGAACGTGCTGGCGCTCGAGGTGGTCACCGCGAGCGGCGAGGTGATCCGCACCGGCACGCGCGCGAAGAAGTCATCGGCCGGCTACGATCTCACCCGCCTCATCGTGGGCAGCGAAGGCACGCTGGGCGTGGTGACCGAGATCACTCTGCGTCTCTATCCGCTGCCCGAGGCGGTGTCGGCCGCGATCTGCTCCTTCCCGAGCATCGAGGCCGCGGTGCGCACCACCATCGAGATCATCCAGCTGGGCGTGCCGATCGCGCGCGTGGAACTGATCGACGTCAACACGGTGCGCATGGTGAACGCCTATTCCAAGCTGGCGCTGCGCGAGGAGCCGATGCTGCTGATGGAGTTCCACGGCTCGCCGGCCGGCGTCAAGGAACAGGCCGAGACGGTGCAGGAGCTGGCCAGCGGCCATGGCGGCAAGGCCTTCGAATGGGCCAGCACGCCGGAGGAGCGAACGCGGCTGTGGACCGCGCGGCACAACAGCTACTTCGCGGCGGTGCAATCGCGCCCGGGCTGCCGCGTGATCTCCACCGACACTTGCGTGCCGATCTCGCGGCTCGCGGACTGCCTGCTCGAATCGGTGGCGGAGGCCGATGACAGCGGCATCCCCTACTTCCTCGTCGGCCACGTGGGCGACGGCAACTTCCACTTCGGCTATCTGCTCGACCCGAACGCACCCGAGGAGCGCGTGACCGCCGAGAAGCTCAACCACGCGCTGGTGTCGCGCGCATTGGCGCTCGAAGGCACCTGCACCGGCGAACACGGCGTGGGCCTGCACAAGATGGCGTTCCTGGTCGACGAGGCCGGCGTCGGCGCCATCGACATGATGCGGACCATCAAGCGTGCGCTGGATCCGAAGAACATCATGAATCCGGGGAAGATCTTCAGTCTCTGAGGCGCCAAGAAAAAGCCCGGCGCTCGCAAGGAGGCCGGGCTTTCTTGTGCGCCGACCGAACTTCGGCGCTCCCTCTCGAATTACTTGCGGCGCGCCGGCGCCCGCTCTGCCGGCGCCGAGGTCTGCGAAGGTGCCGCGCCGCCATCGACGCCCAGCCGGCCACCGCCGCCCAGGCCCTGGCCCTGCACCGTCTGCGCCTTGTAGTTGCGCAGCGAGACGACCATCTGGTTGAAGGCGTCCATGAAGGCGGCGCTGATCACCTTGCCCTGCGCCGTGTTGGTGTAGCCGCCCAGGCCGCCCGCGCCGCCGCTGCCGAAGACCGAGCCGAACGCACCGAAGTCGGTCTTGGAGGCGCTGCCTTCGGAAGCCGCGACCTGCACGCCCGAACGGTTGTCGATCAGCGTCAGCAGCGCGCTGGCTTCCTTGGTCTGGAGATTGCCGCCCACCGCCGCCAGCACGCCGCTGTAGCGCCCGCCGACCAAGCCGCCGAGCCCGCCGCCCATGCCGCCGGCATTGCTGTTGCTGAAGACGATCTCGGGCGACAGGCCGTAGTCCGAAGCGACCATCTGGCCGCGGCCGAAGTTGCTGCCCTGGCGCATCTCGCCCGAGGCCATCAGGTCGCGCTCACGCCCCATGGCGTTCATGCCCGCGGCGCCACGCTCCACCACAACGAAGCAGTTGGACTGCTGCACCAGCAGGCGCAGCAGGTTGGCGGTGGGCGGCAGCCGGTATTCGTTGCGAAGGATGGTGTACCAGCCGGCCGACTGGTTCTCGATCAGCGAGACCGTGCCGAGCGGCGAGGCGCAGCGCTCCAGAGAGCCGCTGGCGTTGGCCGAGGCGGTGCCGGCGGCGCTGCCGGTGGCCACCGTCTTCGCGCTCTGGCTGCCCATCTGCATGTCGGTGGTCTGGCAGCCGGTCAGGAAAAGTGCGCCCACGGCGACGGCAAGCGAAAGACGGGCGGAGTTCATGGTCGGATTCCCTCTGAATACTTTCAGGCTATTAGGTTAGAAAAAGTAACCGGCAGAGCATAGGCGCAAAGAAGCCTCCGGACAACCATCCGGAAGCTAGGACTTCCCCACTTTGCAACTAGACCGTTTGGCGGATGCGGTCGATGAGGCCGTTGAGGGCTTCGAGTGAGCCGAAATGGATGGCGAGCTCGCCGCTCTGCTCCACCTTGCCCCCGCGCTTGCTGCGCTTCTTGATGCGCACCTCGACCTCGGCGGCCAGCAGGTCGGCCAGTTCTTCCTCGACGCGCTGCAGGTCGCGCGACTTCTCCACTCCGCCGCGCCGCACCGGCGGCCGCAGGCTGAACTCGGCGCCCAGCTTCTTCACCAGTGCCTCGGCCTCGCGCACCGAAAGCTTCTTGGCCGCGATCTGGTTGGCCGCCGTGATCTGGGTGGCCTTGTCCAGCGACAGCAGCGCGCGCGCGTGACCCATGTCGATGTCGCCCGCCATCAGCATGGCCTGGGCAGGCTCGGCGAGGTTCAGCAGGCGCAGCAGGTTGCTGGCGGCGCTGCGCGAGCGGCCGACGGCCTGGGCCGCCGACTCGTGAGTGAGCCCAAATTCGGAGACCAGGCGCTGCAAGCCCTGGGCCTCTTCCAGCGGGTTGAGGTCTTCGCGCTGGATGTTCTCGATGAGGGACATGGCAGCCGCGGCTTCGTTCGGCACGTCGCGAACGAGCACGGGCACGCTGTCGAGGCCCGCCAGCTTGGCGGCGCGGAAGCGGCGCTCGCCCGCGATGATCTCGAACTCGGCGTTGTTGTTTGCGCGCGATGCGTCGCCGTCGATGCGGCGAACGAGGATGGGCTGCATGATGCCCTGCGCCTTGATGCTCTCCGCCAGCTCGTAGAGCGCGCCCTCGTCCATCCGGGTGCGCGGCTGGTAGACGCCGGGGACCATCTGGTCGAGGTTCAGGGTGGTCGGATTGGGCGGCGCGGCGTCGTCGTTCGCCGAGCTGTCCTGGCCGGTGAAAGTGGGCCCCAGAAGGGCTTCGAGTCCACGGCCGAGGCCCTTGGGTTTTTTGGTGGCCATCGAGGTCATTCTTCTTTCAGGATTTCGTTCAGCAGTTGGCGGCCCGCGGCCCAGTCGCCCAGGCCGGATTCGCCGTTGAGATGGCCGCCCGGGCCGGCATCGTGGTAGCGGGCACCCCAGTCGCGCGCCAGGCCGCGCGAGCGCTCGGCGCTGCAGTAGGGATCGTCGCTGGCGGCAATCATCAGCGCGCGAAACGGCAGTGGCTGGCGCACGATCGGCGCCCAGCCGGGAATCATCTGGCGCAGGTCCTCTCGCTCGAGGTCGCCCGGGGCCACCAGGAGGGCGGCCTGCACCTTGTCGGTGTTGCGCGAATGGGCGGCCCAGGCGGCCACCAGGATGCAGCCCAGGCTGTGAGCGACCAGAACCACCGGTCCCGGCGAAGCCAGCACTTCCTCCTCCAGCCGTGCCGACCAGTCGCCGCGCAGTGGCCGGATCCATTCATGCTGCTCGACACGGCGGTCGCCATGGACCGCCTCCCAGCGGCTTTGCCAGTGCGGGGCATCGCTGTTCTGCCAGCCGGGCAGCAACAGGATGGTGGACGCGGTCATCTGCTGCAAAATTGATAGCAAGAAAGATCGGTCCGGTGGCCTTCAGAGGCCATTGGGATCCTGGACAACAACGGGCGGCGCATCCATCGGCACCGGTGCGGGCGCCGCGGCGGCACCCGCCATCGCGCTGGCAGGCGGCATTTTCCGCACCAGTTCCTCCGCGAAGGCGATGAAAGCCTGGCTGCCGCGCGCGGCCGGATCGAAGATCACGCCCGGCAGGCCATAGCTCGGCGCCTCGGCCAGCCGCACATTGCGCGGAATCACGGTGTCGAAGACCTTGTTGCCGAAATGGGACTTGAGCTGCTCGCTGACCTGCTGCTGCAGCGTGATGCGCGGGTCGAACATGATGCGCAGCAGGCCGATGATCTGCAGGTTCTTGTTGAGGTTCGCATGCACCTGCTTGATGGTGTTGACCAGATCCGTCAGCCCCTCGAGCGCGAAGTACTCGCACTGCATGGGCACGATCACGCCGTGCGCGGAGCACAGGCCGTTCAGCGTCAGCAGACTCAGGCTGGGCGGGCAGTCGATCAGGATGAAGTCGTACTCGGCGCCGACGGCGGCCAGCGCGGTGCGCAGGCGCTTCTCGCGGCGATCGAGCGTCACCATCTCGACCTCAGCGCCCGCCAGTTCCCGGTTGGCGCCCAGCACGTCGTAGCCGCACTTCTCGGCTTTCACCCGCGCCTCGGCCACCGAGGCGGACTCGAGCAGCACGTCGTAGACGGTGGTTTCCAGCTGCCGCTTGTCGATGCCCGAGCCCATGGTCGCGTTGCCCTGCGGGTCCAGGTCGATCATTAGGACCCGCTGATCGACCTTGGCCAGTCCGGCAGCGAGATTGACGGTGGTCGTGGTCTTGCCCACGCCCCCCTTCTGGTTCGCGATGCAGAAAATCTTCGCCATGCTACTGGGACGCCGCCAGCTTCACGCCAAAGCCGATCAGGAAGACGCCCGCCAACTTTTCGAGCAGGGTCTTGATGCGCGGATTGGCACGCAGCCGCTCCGCAAGGAAGTGCGTAAGCAGCGTGGCGCCCAGGCAATAGGCGAGGGTCAGCACCGCAATCGTCAGCGCCATCACGCCGAAGGTCAGCAAGCCCTGGTGATGCGCCGGGTCGACGAAGAGCGGAAAGAAGGCCATGTAGAAGACGATCGCCTTCGGATTCAGGAGCGTGATCATCAGCGCCTGCCGGAAATACTGGCGCGGCCGGATGTTGAGCACCGGCGCGGCGCCCGGCTTGGCGGTCAGCATCCTGAATCCCAGCCAGGCCAGGTACGCAGCACCCAGCCACTGCATGGCCTTGAAGGCCGGCGGGTAAGCAGTCAGCAGCGCGGCAACCCCAGCCACTGCAGCCCACATCAGGACCTGGTCGCCGGCGATCACGCCGAAGGCGGCGGCGAGCCCGCCGCGGATACCGCCCTTGCCGGTGGAGTTAATGATGGCCAGATTGCCCGGCCCGGGAATCGCCAGAAAAACGATGATGGCGACAACGAACGCGCCGTAG
The DNA here is from genome assembly GCF_010499245.1 of Variovorax sp. WS11. Lineage (GTDB taxonomy): Bacteria > Pseudomonadota > Gammaproteobacteria > Burkholderiales > Burkholderiaceae_C > Variovorax. Next base: position 2,636,469 of record NZ_JAAGOW010000001.1, on the reverse strand, counting down.
TCAGCGATGCCGAACATGGAAATTGCCTCGGAAAGGGAGGCTTCGAGTCTAAGCGAGGTCGATGCGCGGAAGGCCGCTCACGCCGTCTGTTTTCGCGCCCAGACGATGCAGCGGTCGGCTTCCAGCCCGGGAACGCGCAGCTGTTCCACGTGAAACACCTCGATTTCGGCGGCCACCTGCGACAGTTCGTCGCTTGGCGTCTTGCCTTTCATGGCGAGCCAACGTCCACCGGGCGCGAGCAGATGCTTCGAACCTTCGAAGAAATCGGGCAAGGAGGCGAAGGCGCGCGAACTGATCAGCTCGTAGCTCCCGGTCAGCGATTCCACCCGGGCGTGCAAGCCACGCAGGTTGGGCAGACCGAGTTCCGCTGCCACCTGCTGGACGAAGGCTGCCTTCTTGGCCACCGCGTCCAGGCAAGTGACAGTAATGTCGTTGCGCAGAATCGCGATGACCACGCCCGGCAGCCCCGCCCCTGCACCCACATCGAGCAACGCTGCCCTCCCCGGCCACTCGCGGGCCAACGGCCCGATGACGGACAGGCTGTCGAGCAGGTGATGGGTCAGCACGCTCGCCGGGTCGCGCAGCGCGGTCAAGTTGTAGACCTTGTTCCATTTCAGGATCACCGCGCCGTAGGCCAGTAGCCGCTCGCATTGCTGGTCATCCAGGGTCAGCCCAAGCGTCGCTGCGCCCTCGCGCAGCTCCCGATCGGAACTCATTCCCCGACTTGCTGCGGTTCAGCCGAGGGGTCCTGCGCGAAGGCGCGGTGCCCGCCCTTGCGCAGATGGATCATCAGCAGCGAGATGGCAGCCGGGGTCACGCCCGAAATGCGTGAGGCCAGCCCCAAAGTTTCGGGCCGGTGCTTGGTCAACTTCTGCCGCACCTCGAAGCTCAGGGCCTTGACCTGGCTGTAATCCAGGTCCGCCGGCAGCTTGAGATTCTCGAAATGCGCAGCGCGCTCGACCTCGTCGTGTTGGCGATCGATGTAACCCGCGTACTTGGCGGCGATCTCGATCTGCTCGATCTCCGACTCGCCCAACGGCTGGTCCGCGGCGTACTTGCCCCCGTCCAGTGACATCAGGGCGGCGTAGTCGACGTTGGGCCGCCGCAGCAGGTCGCCCAAGTTGTACTCGCGCTCGATCGCCTTGCCCAGCACGCGCTCCGATTCGCTGGCCGGCAAGTTCCGCGGATTTACCCAGATCGAGCGCAGCCGCTCTGTTTCACGTGAAACAAGGTCGCGCTTGCGCGAGAAGGCATCCCAGCGCACGTCGTCCACCAAGCCCAGCTTGCGGCCGGCCTCGGTCAGGCGCATGTCGGCGTTGTCCTCGCGCAGCTGCAGCCGGAACTCGGCGCGGCTGGTGAACATGCGGTAGGGCTCGGTCACGCCCTTGGTGATCAGATCGTCCACCAGCACGCCCAGGTAGGCCTCGTCACGGCGCGGCAGCCAGGCCGCCTCGCCGCGGCACAGCAGCGCCGCGTTGATGCCGGCGAACAGGCCCTGCGCCGCCGCCTCCTCGTAGCCGGTGGTGCCATTGATCTGGCCGGCGAAGAACAGCCCCTGGATGGCACGCGTCTCGAAGCTGCTCTTGAGCTCGCGCGGATCGAAGTAGTCGTACTCGATCGCGTAGCCGGGCCGCAGGATGTAGGCATTCTCCAGCCCGGCCATCGATCGGACCAGCTGATACTGGATGTCGAAAGGCAGGCTGGTCGAGATCCCGTTCGGGTAGTACTCGTTGGTCGTCAGCCCCTCGGGTTCCAAAAAGATCTGGTGGCTTTCCTTGTCGGCAAAGCGGTTGATCTTGTCTTCGACGCTCGGGCAGTAGCGCGGCCCCACCCCATCGATCTTCCCGGTGAACATCGGGCTGCGATCGAAGCCGGAGCGGATGATGTCGTGGGTGCGGGCGTTGGTATTCGTGATCCAGCAAGGCATTTGCCCCGGATGCATGTCGGCGCGGCCCATGAAGCTGAAGACCGGCATCGGCCCTGCCCCGCCCGGCATGCCGTCGCCCGGCTGCTCGACGCACTTGGAAAAATCGATGCTGCGCCCATCCAGCCGCGGCGGCGTGCCGGTCTTGAGACGGCCTTGCGGCAGCTTCAGCTCCTTGAGCCGCACCGACAGGCTGACCGCCGGCGGATCGCCCGCCCGCCCGGCCTGGTAGTTGTCCAGGCCCACATGGATACGGCCATCGAGAAAGGTGCCGGCCGTCAGCACCACGGCCCGCGCCCGGAAGGCGATGCCCACCTGCGTCACCGCGCCCACCACCCGGTCACCCTCGATCATCAGGTCGTCGACCGCCTGCTGGAAGAGCGAGAGATTCGGCTGGTTCTCCAGCCGGCGCCGGATCGCCGCCTTGTAGAGCACCCGGTCGGCCTGCGCCCGCGTCGCCCGCACCGCCGGCCCCTTGCTCGAATTGAGGATACGGAACTGGATCCCCGCCTCATCGGTCGCGATTGCCATCGCGCCACCGAGCGCATCGACCTCCTTCACCAGGTGCCCCTTGCCGATGCCGCCGATCGACGGGTTGCAACTCATCTGCCCCAGCGTCTCGATGTTGTGGGTGAGCAGCAGCGTGCGGGCACCCATGCGGGCGGAGGCCAACGCGCCCTCGGTGCCGGCATGGCCGCCGCCGACGACGATCACATCGAATTCTTCGGAATAGAGCATGGGGAGGGGCGCACCTGCGCGTGCGCTTGCGGAAAGGGGCGTCGATTTTAATCGCGCAGGCGACACCTGGAGGCCCGCAGGGGCAAGGCCTCGCGGTCCGGCACTCGCCGCCAAGTCGCCTGCCGTCTTCGTCGTGTGCTATCGTTTTTATAGCAAACGCGCCTCGGCCGGCGTCTGCAGCAGCGAGACGGAAGCCGCCGCCACCGGAATGGGCTTCTCGATGCCCACCAGCTGCCCGCTCGGCGCCGGCCCGGCCGAGGGCACCAGGCGCTCGTCCTGCAGCTCGTGCACACTCATCGTCTTGCCGGTCATGCGCACCGGCCCGAAGAAGGTGCAGAAGGCCACGTCCTTCGCATCGCGGCCGGTGCCCACGCGCACCAGGCGGTCTACCGGCGCCATGCGCGTGGCATCGAAGAGCACCCACTGCCCGCCCAGCCAGGCCTCGAACACCGCATGAAAGTCCTGCGGCGGCTCGTCGAACCAGACGTAGCCCACCACCAGGCGCGCCGGAATGTTGAGCGCGCGGCAGAAGGTGATGCCCAGGTGCGCAAAGTCGCGGCACACCCCCGCGCGCTCGACGAACACCTCGCGCGCCGTGGTGGTGGAGTCGCTGGTGCCGGGCTCGTAGGTGATGCTGTCGTGGATCCAGTCGGCAATCGCCTGCACGCGCCCGATGCCCGGCGGCAGGTCGCAAAAGAGCTGCTGCGCGCAGCGCGACATCAGGTCCGACTCGCAGTAGCGGCTCGGCATGAGGTAGTGGAGGATCTCGTTCGGCACCTGGTTCACCGGCAGCTCCGCGAGTTCGGACGGCACCAGCACATGGGCGCGCTGCACTTGCGCGCGATAGCGGATCTTCAGCGGACCCGGCGGCGCATCGAAGCGGACAAAGCGATTGCCGCTGCCCTCATCGCAAAAAGCCTGCCGCTGCACCGCCGGCTCGATCACCAGCGCCTCGCTGGCGACTGCCTGCGCACCGCTGCGCGCGGCCTCGATGTTGAACACCAGGTGCGATGGCGCCTCGACTTCATAGTCGAGCACCGCTTCCACATTCGAGACATGCATATTCCTCCCCAGGCCGCGACGCAGGCGCCGCGGCGTTGTCAGTCCAAGGCCTTCTTCGCCGCGCCGATGCCCAGCGCTGCCAGCACCAGGAAGAGAACGGCCAGGATCAGGAACAGACCGAACAGCAGCTTGGCAATCCCGGCCGCGCCTGCGGCGATGCCGCCGAAGCCGAGCCCGGCCGCGATCAGCGAGACGATCGCGAAGATGATGGCGTACTTCAACATGGAGGGACTCCTTCGATTGCGGCCCCGGCCGCAGCGCCACGGAGCATATGGAGGCCCTCCCTCGCCACCGATAGTCGGCCCGCCCGAGGCACCGTAGGACAAAAACGCGGCGCAGCCGAAAGCGCTAGCATCCCCTGCTCTCCCAAGATCGTTTCCCAACATTCCATTGGAGTCTTTCGCATGAAGCTGTACTACTCGCCCGGCGCCTGCTCGCTGTCGCCGCACATCGCGCTGCGCGAAGCCGGCATCGCCTTCGAGCCCGTGCTCGCCAGCACCAAGAGCCACAAGCTGCAGGACGGCACCGACTACTACGGCATCAACCCGCTCGGCTACGTGCCGATGCTCGAGCTCGACGACGGCACGCGCCTGCGCGAAGGCCCGGCCATCGTGCAGTACATCGCCGACCTCGCGCCCACCAAGAACCTCGCGCCGGCTGCGGGCACGCTGTCGCGCTATCGGCTGCAGGAGTGGCTCACCTTCATCGGCACCGAGATCCACAAGACCTACTCGCCCTTCTTCAACCCCGCCATGCCCGACGAGGCGAAGGCCGTCTTCAAGTCCAAGCTGCAGTCGCGCTACGAGTGGCTCGACCGCGAGCTCGAGGGCAAGGAGTACCTGATGGGCGAGCACTTCACCGTGGCCGATGGCTACCTGTTCACCGTCACCAACTGGGCCAAGCCTGTCGGGATCGACCTGTCGCCCTACCCGAACGTGCAGGCCTGGCATGCGCGTGTCGGTGCCCGGCCGAACGTGCAGGAAGCGCTCAAGGCCGAGGGCCTGAGCAAGTAAGACAAGACGCGCGCGGCGCGCTCAGCGGCTCAGCGGCTCAGCGGCCGCTGACGCCACGCCAGCGCTGCGCCGATCCACAGCGCCACGGCCGAGGCCACGAGGCCGCGCGCCAGCCCACCGGCGCCATCGGAGATCCAGCCGGTCACCGTCGGTCCCACGATCTGCCCCAGCGCGAAGACGATGGTGAAGGCGCTGATGCCGGTCGCCCATTGCGCATCCGGCAGGTTGTGCCGCACCAGGGCCGTGGTGGACGCCACCACCGACAGGAAGACCGCGCCGAACAGCAGTCCCGACACCAGGGCCACCGGCCAGGCGGCACTGAGCACCGGGAGCAGCGTCGCCACCCCCAGCAGCGCATTGAGCATCGCCTGCGGCCCGCCGCCGCGAAAGCGGTCCAGCAGGCCCGCCCAGAGCCGTGCCGAGGCCACGCACGCCACGCCGAGCAGCGCATAGAAGGCCGTGATGCTGCCCGGGCTCGCTCCCTGCTCGCGCAACAGCGCGATCACGAAAGTCATGTAGCCGATGTAGCCCACGCCGAACATGGCGTAGCCCGCCAACGCCCAGCCGAAGCGAAGCACGGCGTTGCCCGGCATCGCGGCCGTCGCCGGCGATGCCGCAACGCCGGCGGGCGCATCGGCCGGCATCGCGCGCGCCGCACTGGCCAAGAGCGCCGTCGCCGCCACGCAGGCCAGCGCCAGGGCCCACCACGCCCAGGCCCACCCATGCGCCTGGCCGGCCGCGGCCTGCAGCACCGGCGGCACCAGCAAGGCCGACAGCGTGATGCCGAAGCCCGTGCCACCGTAGTAGAGGCCGAGCAGCAGGCCCGCGCGTTCGGGCCGCTGCGCACCGAGGCGTGCGGCCAACAGTCCGCCCGCCACGAAGACCCAGGCACTCGCCACCCCAGCCAGGAAGCGCTGGACCAGCAGGGCCGGTGCCGAGGTGAAGAAGCCGCTGGCCGCCATGAAGAGGCTGGCCCAGACCGCACCGCCCACCAGCAGGCGCAGCGGCCCGAAGCGCCGCATCAAGGCCGGCGTCATCAGCGCGCCCAGCAGATAGCCGGCCGCGTTCGCCGTGTTCATGCCGCCTGCCAGCGTGTAGCTCCAGCCCAGGTCGGCACGCATGGGCGGCAGCAGCAGGCCATAGGAAAAGCGCGTGATGCCCAGCGAGACCGCCGCCCCCAGCGACAACGCGAGCGCCAGGCGCAGGGCTTGGGCGGGCGTGAGCGTAGCGGCGCAAGTCGTCATCGAGGACGGCCATTCTGAAGCATGACCAGACATCTCCTAGCAGCAATGCGACAACCCCGCGGCAGCACGGCCGAGCGCATCGCATTACCGTCAGGCCCATCCCTTCACAACAAAAGGCAAAAAGGATGTCCTCCCTTTTCGATCCGATCGAGGCCGGCGATCTGAAGCTTGCCAACCGCATCGTCATGGCACCGCTCACGCGCAACCGCTCGCCCAACGCGGTGCCGCCCCCCATCGCTGTCACTTACTACGCGCAGCGCGCCGGCGCCGGCCTGCTGATCACCGAAGCCACCGCCATCAGCCACCAGGGCCAGGGCTATGCCGACGTGCCCGGCCTCTACGCCGGCGAGCAGCTCCAGGCCTGGAAGCGCGTCACCGATGCCGTCCATGCCGAGGGCGGCAAGATCGTCGTGCAGCTGTGGCACGTGGGCCGGGTCTCGCACCACGAGCTGCAACCCGGCGGCGGCAAGCCGGTCGCCCCGTCGGCCATCGCGGCCAAGACCAAGACCGTGCTGATCAAGGACGGCGTGCCCACCTTCACCGAGACTTCCGAGCCCCGCGCCCTCGACGCAGCCGAGCTGCCCGGCATCGTCCACGCCTACGCAGCAGCCGCGCGCAACGCCGTCGAGACCGCGGGCTTCGACGGCGTCGAGATTCATGGCGCCAACGGCTACCTGCTCGACCAGTTCCTCAAGACCGGCAGCAACCATCGCAGCGACGACTACGGCGGCAGCATCGAGAACCGCGCCCGCCTGTTGCTCGAGGCGGCGCGCGCCGTGGTCGACGCGGTCGGCGGCGGCGTGACCGGCATCCGCCTGTCGCCCGTCACGCCGGCCAACGACGTGCACGACGCCGATCCGCAGCCACTCTTCGAGTACGTCGTGAAACAGCTCGCGCCGCTGGGCCTGGCCTACATCCACGTCATCGAGGGCGCCACCGGCGGGCCGCGCGAGCTGGAGGACCGGCCCTTCGACTACGAAGCGCTCAAGGCCGTCTACCGCAAGGCCGGCGGCCGGGCCGCCTGGATGGTGAACAACGGCTACGACAAGCCGCTGGCCGAAGCCGCCCTGAAGGAAGGCGACGACCTCGTGGCCTTCGGCAAGCCCTTCATTTCCAACCCCGACCTGGTGCGCCGCTTGCGCGAAGGCGCGCCGCTCAACCCCTGGGACAAGGGCACCTTCTACGGCGGCGGCGAGAAGGGCTACATCGACTATCCGGCGTTGGACTGATCCTCGTGCTCGGGCGGCGCGCCGAAGGCCACGCTGACCCGCAGCCCGCCCGCTTCGCCGGCCTGCTCGAAGCGCAGCTCGGCATCCAGCAGCGCGGCGTAGCGCGCCACGATCGCCAGCCCGAGGCCGGCGCCCTGCCCCAGCTTCGTGCCCTCGGGCCCCTGCGACCAGCGCTGCACCAGCGCACGCTGGAGCTCGGGTGCGATGCCCGGACCGTCGTCGATCACGGCCAGCGTGCGCTCGGCGAGCGCGATGGTGATGGTGCGGCCCCCGTAGCGCAGCGCGTTGTCGATCAGGTTGTCGAGGATGCCCTCCACCAGCGCGGCATTGGCCAGCACGGTCACCGGTGCCTCCAGGCCCAGCGCGCCCAGGTCCACGCCCTGGGCATCGGCCCGCGCGAGATGGCGCAGCACCGCCTGTTCCACCAGCACGTCGAGCCGCAGCGGCTCGCGCTGCAGGCCGGTGCGCGCTTCGTCGGCCAATGCCAGGCCGAGCAGCTGATCGACCAGGCGGCTGGCGCGCGCCTGACTGGCGGCGATCTGCTGCAGCTGCTCGCGCCACACGGCGGGCGCCTGCTGCGCCAGCCCGTACTCGGCCAGCGCGCGGATGCCCGCCAGCGGCGTGCGCAGCTCGTGCGCCACGTTGCCCGCGAACTCGCGCTGCGCGCGCACGCTGTGCCCGAGGCGCTCGAACAGGGCGTTGAGCGTATCGCCCAGGCGCTCCAGCTCGCGCGAGCTGCGCGCCACCGGCACCGGCGCCAGGTCGCGCGCATCGCGCCGGTCCAGCGTCCGGCGCAGTTCGCCTAGCGGCCGCAGCTCGCCCTCGATGCCGCGCCACAGCCAGAACGCCAGCAGCGCCAGCAGCACCAGCTGCGGCGCCAGCGAGTAGACCAGCAGCCGCTCGACCAGCGCGCTGCGCGCCCGCGTGGTCTGCGCGATCACCACGCGAAAGGCGTCGGGTGGCTCATGGTTCAGCACCACCGCGCGCAGCTCCCGCCCCTGGTAGTCGATGTCGGAGAAGCGGTAGCGCACGCCCTGCGCCGGCACCGGCGCCAGCAGGCCCGCATGGCCCGCGAGCAGCGAGCCGTCCTGCCGCAGCACCGCGAAGTACATGTTCTCGGACTGATCGAAGAGCACGCTCGTGACCTCCCGCGGCGTCAGCTGCAACCGGATATCGCGATCGCCGGACTCGACGTTGGCCGAGACGGCGTAGGCGTCGTCGAGCAGTGCGCGATCGAAGGCCTGCTCGGTGAAGTGGCCGGCCACCGCCACCGCCACCGCGGTGCCCACCAGCCAGGTCAGCGCCAGCGGCAGCAGCACCCGCCGCAGCATGCGCCCGCTGAGCGGAGGTGCGCCCGCCGCCCGGCGTGCCGGCGCGCGGGCGACGCTCACACCGCCGCTTCCAGCAGGTAGCCGATCCCCCGCAGCGTGCGGATGGCCGCGCCGCTGCCGACCAGCTTCTTGCGCAGGCGCGAGATGAAGGCCTCCAGTGCGTTGTCGCCCAGCGACTCGTCGAAGGTGGAGAGCTTGTCGGACAGCGCCCGCTTGCTCACGGTGCGGCCCGGCGGGCTCATCAGCTCCCACAGCACCTCGAACTCGCGCGCCGGCAGGTCCAGGGGCGCGCCGGCCACTGCGAAGCGGCGCGCCTTGCGATCGAGCTTGAGCTGGCCCAGCGTCGCGATGTCCTCGGTGCCCTGCGCGCGCCGCACCAGGGCACGCAGGCGAGCCTCGACTTCGGCCAGGTCGAAGGGCTTGCCGAGATAGTCGTCGGCGCCCGCATCGAGCCCGGCGATGCGCTCCTCGGTGCGGTCGCGCGCCGTCAGCACCAGCACCGGCGTGCGGTCGCCGCGCGCACGCGCATGGCGCAGCACGGTCAACCCGCTCGCCAGGCCGCTGGTCTCGCTGGCGGTGGCGGGCAGGCTGAGGTCGAGCAGCACCGCATCGAACAACTGCACGCGCCAGAGGTGGTCCGCGTCCTCGGCGTTGGCCGCCACGTCGACGCGGTGGCCCGCATCGCCGAGGCTGCGCAGCATCACGCCGCGCAGCACGGCATCGTCTTCGACCAGGAGGATTCGCATGAATGAGGAAAAAAAGGAAAGCCGAGGGAGGGGCTTGGGGACACACCCTCAGTCCGCAAACGCAGGGGCCGTGGGGGTGACTAGCGGCCACGAGGATACGACAGCGGCCTGCGCGCCGCGGTTCCCCAGTGCCTGCCGGACCGGCATTTACCCTTCAGCAGATGTGCGATGCCATCGACCTTGACATCGACACCGTGGCAGAGTCGACACTGGCGCTTCAACCCCCTGAAGGAGCAACGATGAGCCAGAAATTCCAGGTATCGGGCATGAGCTGCAACCACTGCGTCACCGCCGTCCAGAACGCGGTGCAGGCGGTCGATCCCAAAGCGCAGGTCACCGTGGACCTCGAGACCGGCCATGTCGACGTGTTGAGTACGCAGCCGCGCCAGGACCTCGCACTGGCCATCGAGAACGCCGGCTACCGGGTCGATTAGCCGCCCGCGGCCCGCCGGCGGCCCCTTGCCGGCCATCGAAACTATTGAATACCTTTGTTTCAAAGTGCAAAATGCGCGCTGCAGTTGCATTCAACACAAAGGCAAAGGGCTCCCATGCTTTCGAGTCTTCTTCCCCCGTCGGTCCGTGAAGCCGCCTACCGGCGCAAATTCCTGGAGAACCGGGAGGAAAACCTCTTCATGGGCTCCTTCGACAGCTTCGCCGCCGCCGAGGCCGGTGCGCCGCCCTCCAAGGCCGTCGGCTACGACAACGCCCCGGCGGACGCCTTCTACAGCCATCAGGTCGCCTTCTACGACTATCCAGGCCTGTTCTGGATCGGCCGCGCGCTGGACGACGGCATGCGCAGCGTCTTCGACCTGGGCGGCCACGTCGGCATCAAGTACTACGCCTTTCGCCGCATGCTCAACTACCCGGCCGACCTGCGCTGGACGGTCTGCGACGTGCCCACCGTGGTCAAGACCGGCCGCGAACTCGCGGTGCAGCGCGAAGCCACCGCGCAGCTGAGCTTCAGCACCGACTTCCGGGACGCGAGCGGCTATGACGTGCTCTACGCCTCGGGCAGCCTGCAATACCTGCCGCAGCGCATCTCCGAGATCATCGCGGCGCTGCCGGTCAAGCCGCGGCGCATCGTGCTGAACACCACGGCCGTGCATCCGGAGCGCACGCTCTACACGCTCAACAGCATCGGCTTCGCCGTCTGTCCCTACCGCATCCAGCACCACGACCAGCTGCTGGCCGAGCTGGCGGAGTCGGGCTACAAGCGGCGCGACGCCTGGCGCAACGAGGGCAAGCCGATCGAGGTGCCCTTCGTGGATGGTGGCGACAAGCCGTACTACGCGGGTTGCTGCTTCGACCTGCACCAGACCTGAAGGCCCGGCGTCAGCGCGAGAAACTCCTGCCGTCGCCCAGCCGCCGCACCCAGCGGCGGCCCGTTGCCTGCAACCATTCGAATGCACTCGGCGCGGCGACCGCCTCCGGCGCCGCCGTGCGCGCGGAGAGCACGGTCGCCAGCCGCCCGGCGCAGCGCACGAGCGTCGCGAACAGCTCGTCCTCGAGACCGGGAAGCAGCGAGCTCATGTCGATCGCGCGCGCCGCCTCGCGCAGGCATCCCGTGGCGTTGCTGTTGAGCGCCATCAAGTGATCGGTCACCGCATCCAGCAGCCGGGCCACCTCGGCGTCGTTGAAGCCCGCCTGCGGCGCGGCCGGACCGGCGTCGAGCAGCACCGCCGCCTCGTCGCCATAGCGCTCCAGCGCCTTCCAGCCGAAGGCCCGGATGTCGATCAACGTGGCGGCCGAGGCGAAGCTGCCCGCCCGGCCGCGCGCCGCCACCACGTCCCGCACGTCCGCATCGAAGCGCTGCATCGCAGCGTCCAGTGCCTGGCCCAGGCGCGCCTGCTGCACGCTCACGGTCATGCGCGCTGCCGGCAGCGCCAGCGCAGGAGCACACAGCAGATGCCCCGGGCGGGCAGCGTCGGCGATGAAGGGATTCGCAGGCATGGGGTTCTTCCGCGGTGCGCTTGCACCTGCCCGCACTGTGCGCCGCAACCTGGGAGAAAACATGTGTGCGGGTCAGGCGCCGCGCACCATCGCCAGCACCTTGCCCGCATCGAGCGTGCGGGCCTTCTCCTGGATCTGCGGCAGGTAGCGCGTCTGCAGGCCCTGCGCCTCCTGCGTCACGCTGGCAAAAGCGTCCTTCAGCATTTGCGTCGACAGCGTGCGTCCGCCCGCGTAGTAGCGCTTCGCCACGTGGCCCAGCGCGTAGGTGCTCGCGAAGCTCATGCCCGAGCTCACCGCCTGCTTGCCCAGCCCGCCGAGCAGGCCGCCGCCCACCTTGCCGAGCAGCCCGCCCAGCAGCTTGCGGCCGGCCTGCTCCAGGTACTGCGAGGTCAGGCCGACGCCGACGGTGGCGAGGAAGTCCTTCACGTGGCCGCTGTCGAGCTCGTAGCCATGGGCCTTGCCGATGCGATAGACGAGCTTCATCTGCAGCGGGATGATGGCCATGGTGGAAAGCGTCTCCGGCAGCAGCTCCAGCGCGCCGTTGAGGATCGCGGCGTTGAGGATGGCCTGGTCCAGCGCAGCGCCGTCGATGGCGGGGGTTGCGGCAACAGCAGCAGCCGGTGCCAGAGGCACGGCGGCGATCGCCTCGGCCTGCTGCGCGAACTGCGTCGCCGCCGGCGTGTTCAGCCCCAGCGACGTGCGCGCGTCGGCGAGGAACAGGCGCTCGGCCTCCGATTGGGTGCCGTCGGCATCGCAGACGCAAACGGCCATCTCGTAGGCCAACTGCCGCGAATCGGAACTCTTCAGCTCGCCGGCCACCGAGGCCAGCGACACGCGCTTCATCAGAACGTCCTGATACAGCATGGGCAGCTGCACGCCGTCGGCCTGCGACAGGCCCTCGGCGATGCGCTTGATCTCAGCGCGCTCGCGCTCGTGCTTCTCGCCGTCGACGAAGGCCGCCAGCAGGCTCAGGCTCACGATGGCCCGGGTTTCGGATGGGGTCACGGGGGAAGTCTCCGGAAAATGAAAAAGGCCCTGTTCGTTCGCGCGGGCGCGCAAAGGTTCCGGCCCGCTACCATCCGCCCCATGCTCTCCCACCCGCGGATCCTGATCGCCGAAGACGAGTCCGGCATCGCCGACACCCTGCAGTACGTGCTCAAGACCGACGGCTTCGTGCCCGTCTGGTGCGCCACGGCCGAGGAAGCCATCGCCCAGTTCGCGGCCGAGCCGCCCGCGCTGGCCATTCTCGATGTGGGCCTGCCCGACATGAACGGCTTCGAGCTCTTCAAGCGCCTGCAGGCGCTCAACCGCGAGCAGGGCGGGCCCGAGGTGCCGATGCTCTTCCTCACCGCGCGCAGCGACGAGATCGACCGCGTGGTGGGCCTCGAGCTGGGCGCCGACGACTACGTAGCCAAGCCCTTCTCGCCGCGCGAGCTGGTGGCGCGCGTGCGCACCATCCTGCGGCGCAGCGGGCGCGGCAACGGCCATTCGGCGAGCATCGCGCCCGCGCCCGCGGCGGCCCTCCCCGCCTCGCCCTTCGTGCTCGATGCCGAGCGCATGCAGATCCGCTACTACGGCCGCCTGCTCGAGCTCTCGCGCTACGAATACGGGCTGCTGAAGCTGCTGGTGCAGCGGCCGGGGCGCGTCTTCACGCGCGACGAGTTGCTCGAGCTCGTGTGGGACGACGCCAGCGAGAGCTTCGACCGCACGGTCGACGCCCACATCAAAACCCTGCGCGCCAAGCTGCGCGCCGTCGCGCCCGAGGTCGAGGCGATCCGCACGTTGCGCGGCACCGGGTACGCGCTCAACGAAGAACTGCCACCCAGCGTGTGAGCCGTAGAACCCGCATCTTCATCGGCATCCTGCTGATCTACACGGCGGGCATCGCCTTCCTGCTCTACCGCGTGGTCGCCGACATCGACCCGCGCTACCGCGAGTCGGCCGAGGAATCGCTGGTCGAGGCCTCGCAGCTCATGGCCAGCCTGATCGAGCAGGACGTGATCGCCGGCGCCATCAACACCGCGCGGCTGGAGCCGCTGTTCCGCTCGGTCTATGCGCGCCAGTTCTCCGCCCAGATCTACAACCTGCACAAGAGCCGCGTCGAGCTGCGCGTCTACGTCACCGACCGCAGCGGCCGCGTGCTCTTCGATTCATTGGGCCGCAACGCCGGCGCCGACTATTCGAAGTGGAGCGACGTCAGCCGCACCCTGGCCGGCATGTACGGCGCGCGCACCTCGCGCGACATCGAGGGCGATCCGCTGACTTCGGTGATGTACGCCGCCGCCCCCGTGCGCTGGAACAACGAGATCGTCGGCGTGGTCAGCGTCGGCAAGCCGGTGCAGAGCTTCGGCCAGTTCGTCCAGGACGCGCGCGCCCGCACGCTGTGGGTGGGCGTGGGCTCGGCTTTCGCGCTGCTGGTTGGTGCCCTCATCGTCTCGGTCTGGCTGGTGCGGCCCTTCGGCCTGATCTCGGACTACTGGCGCTGGCTGCGCAGCCAGCGCAGCTGGAGCCTCGCCCGCATGCTGCGCCGCGCCGTCGACACCCTGCGCAGCGGCTTCGGCGAAATGCGCGATGCGCTCACCGGCCGCAGCTACGTGGCCGACTACGTGCAGACCTTCACGCACGAGATCAAGAGCCCGCTGTCGGCCATCCGCGGCGCGGCCGAGCTGGTGCAGGAGCCCTCGATGCCGCAGGCCGAGCGCGAGCGCTTCCTCGCCAACATCACGCGCGAGACCCAGCGCATTCAAGAGATCGTCGACCGCATGATGGAGCTCACTGCGCTCGAGACCCAGCGCGCGCTGGAACGCAGCGAGACCGTCGCGCTCGCGCCGCTGCTGCAGGAGGTGGCGGCCAGCGCCCAGGGCGCGGCGGCGGCGCGCGAGATCCGCCTGCATGTGGCGATCGACGGCGAGGCCCGCGTCGAGGGCGACCCCTTCCTGCTGCGCCGCGCGCTGAGCAACCTGCTCGACAACGCGATCGACTTCTCGCCCGCCGGCGCCGAGGTCGCTCTGGCCCTGCATGCCGGCGCGCGCGAGGCCCGCATCACCGTGCGCGACCATGGCCGCGGCATTCCCGACTACGCCAAGGACAAGGTCTTCGAGAAGTTCTATTCGCTTGCGCGGCCGCACAGCCAGAAGAAGAGCACCGGGCTCGGCCTGGCCTTCGTCAAGGAGATCGCCGGACTGCACCGCGGTCGCATCGAGCTCGCCAATGCGCCGCGCGGCGGCGCGCTGGCCACGCTCACGCTGCCGCTGGCCTCGCACGGCTGAAGAAGCTGTGAGCGAAGCCGCGCCTCAGCGGAACAGGTCGAGGATGCTGCTGCGTTCCTCCGGCGCCGGCACCGCGGCTACAGGCACGCCGGCCAGCGTTTCGGCCGGCGCCACCGCTCTCGCCTCCACGCCCAGGCTCGCGATGCCGCGGCCGGGCGCATAGTCGTCGTAGTACCACTCGCCCTCCGCCTGCACCACGCCCGGCGGCACCGGCACCGGCGCAACGGGCACGCCCTGCAACGCCGCCTGCATGTAGGCGGTCCAGATCGGCAGGCTCAGGCTGCCGCCGGTCTCGCCGCGCACGCCGAGCTGGCGCGGCGTGTCGTAGCCGATCCAGGCCACGCCCACGCGCGTCGAGGCAAAGCCCGCGAACCAGGTGTCGATCGAGTCGTTGGTGGTGCCGGTCTTGCCGTGCAGGTCCTCGCGCTTCAGGGCCTGCCAGGCCTTGGCGCCGGTGCCGTTGCGCACCACGCTCTGCAGCATCGAGCTCACGACGAAGGCGTTGCGCTCGGGGATGGCGCGCGTTGTCTCGTCGCGCACCGCAGGCGGCGTCTCGACCAGTACCTGGCCTTTGTGGTCCGTGACGCGCGTCACCAGCGCGGGGCTCACGCGATAGCCGCCGTTGGCGAAGACGGCATAGGCGGCCGCCATCTGCATCGGCGTGACCGAGCCCGCGCCCAGGGCCATCGGCAGGTAGGCCGGGTGCTTCGCGCGCTCGAAGCCGAAGCGGCCGATCCAGTCCTGCGCGTAGCGCGGCCCGATCGACTGCAGCACGCGGATCGTGACCATGTTCTTCGACTGCTCCAGCGCGCGGCGCAAATTCATCGGGCCTTCGAAGCGGCCGTCGTAGTTGCGGGGCTCCCAGGGCGGACCGCCCGTGGTGGCGGCGTCGAAGAAGAGCGGCGCATCGTCGACCAGCGTGGCCGGCGTGAAACCCTTCTCCAGCGCCGCCGAATAGATGAAGGGCTTGAAGCTGGAGCCCGGCTGGCGCCAGGCCTGCGTCACATGGTTGAACTTGTTCCTGCCGAAGTCGAAGCCGCCCACCAGCGCCCGGATCGCGCCGTCGCGCGGGTCGAGCGACACGAAGGCACCTTCGACCTCCGGCAGCTGCGTGATCTCCCACGTTCCCTTGGGCGTCTTCGTCACGTAAACCACCGCGCCGCGGCGCACGCGCAGGTTCGGCGCCGCCCGCGGCGACAGGCCGGCCTGGGCCAGGCGCAAGCCCTCGCCCACGATCCGCAGGCTGTCGCCATTGGCGCGCGTGGCCACCACCTCCTTCGCATCGGCCTGCAGCACCACCGCGGCCAGGACGTCGCCGCTGTCGGGATGCTCGGCCAGCGCTTCGTCGACCGCGTCGTCGAGCCCGGCCGCATCGGCAGGCAGGTCGGCGAAGCGCTCGGGCCCGCGCCAGGGCTGCCGCCGCTCGTAGTCCAGGATGCCCTTGCGCAGCGCCTCGTAGGCCGCAGCCTGCTCGGTCGCCACCAGCGAGGTGCTGACCTTGAAGCCGCGCGTATAGGTGCTCGCGCCGTACTGGGCATACATCAATTGGCGCACGGCCTCGGCCACATGCTCGGCATGCAGGCGCTTCGGCTCGGACGGATCGCGCAGGCGCAGCGGCTCCTGCCTGGCCTGCGCTGCCTGGGCCGCGCTGATGGCGCCGGTCTCCACCATGCGGTCCAGCACGTAGAGCTGGCGGGCGCGCGCGCGGCGCGGATTGCTCACCGGGTCGTTGGTGCCGGGCGCCTTGGGGAGCCCGGCCAGCATGGCGGCCTCGGCCAGCGTGATGTCCTTCAAAGGCTTGCCGAAGTAGCGCTCCGACGCCGCCGCGAAGCCGTAGGCGCGATGGCCGAGGAAGATCTGGTTCAGGTAGATCTCGAGGATCTGGTCCTTGCTCAGGTGCTGCTCGAGCCGGAAGGCGAGCAGCGCCTCCAGCGTCTTGCGCGTCAGCGTGCGCTCGGCGCTCAGGTAGACGTTGCGCGCCACCTGCTGCGTGATGGTGGAGGCACCCTGATGCACGCCATGCCGCAGGTTGGCCAGCACCGCGCGCAGCAGGCCTTTGAGGTCGATGCCCGGGTGCGCGTAGAAGCGCGCGTCCTCCACCGCCACCACCGCGTCCTTCAGCGCCTTCGGCATCTCGGCGATGGGCACCAGCTCGCGCCGCTCCTCGCCGAACTCGCCGATCAGCACGCCGTCCGCGGTGTAGACGCGCAGCGGCAGCTTGGGGCGGTAGTCGGAGAGCTCCGAGACGTCCGGCAACTGGGGCGAGAGCACCGAGACCGCGATCCCCGCGATGCAGGCCAAGGCCACCGCGCCGCCCGCCATCGCGGCGGCGCTCCACAGCAGCGCGCGCTTCATGCCGGCCTTCATGGCTGCGCTCCTGCAACGGGCGCATGGCCCATCGACAAGGCGTACCAGTCGACCTTGCGCGTCGCCAACATCAGCGTCGCGAGCATGCCGAAAACCAGCAGCGCGCCCAGCAGCAGCGCATTGCTTTCCGAGGCCAGCAGCCCGTAGAGCGCGCCATAGAGCAGCGCCACATAGGCTGCGAAGGAGAGGCCGCGTCGCCAGCCGCGCAGCACCGCGCTGAAGTAGACCGCCAGCAACAGCACGCTGGCACCCGCGGCGCAGGCATAGGCCAGCCAGAAAGCGACTTTCTCCGACAGGGCGAGCAGCAGCAGGAAGAAGACCGCGATCGACAAGCCCACCAGTCCGTACTGCACCGGGTGCAGCGGCAGCCGCCGGAACAGCTCGAACATAAAGGCCGCCATCAGCACCAGGCCGATGAAGAGCAGGCCGTACTTGGCGGCGCGCGTGGACATCGCATAGACGTTGAGCGGCTGGGCCAGCGAGACGTCGAAGCTCTGCATCGCCGCGCCCGCACCGGGCGCCCGGCCATCGCGCCCGCCCCGCAGGCCTTCGCGCACCTGCTCGCGCGCCGTGGTCACCAGTGAAGACACCCGCCAGCGCGCGTCGAAGCCCTGCGCGCTCACGCTGCGCTCGGAGGCAAGGAAGCGCCCGCCGAAGCTCGGATGGGCCCAAGGCGAGACCAGGTGCGCCGTCGTCTCCTCGGCGATCGGCACCACCGCGAGGCGCTCCTGCCCCACCACGCCGAGCTTCAGGTGAAAGGGCAGCGGTCGGCCCGCCTGCCAGGCCGCCAGCGCGGCGCCGGCCAGCGGCGCGTGGATGCCGTCCGCAAGCCCCGCGTCCTCGGCCACGCCCGGCAGACGCTGCTGGAAGCGCAGCGTCTCGGTCGCCAGTTGCAGCGCCGGCGAGCCGTCGAGGCCGCGCAGGTCGCTCAGGTGCAAGGCCACGTAGGGCGGCCTGAGCTCGATCATGGACTCCTTCTCGCTGTGCGGCAGCGCGGCCGCATCGAAGGCCGCGAAGGCGCCTTCCAGCGCCGCATCGAGCGTGTAGAAGGGAATGCGGAAGATGCCGCGGTAGCGCTCCTGCGGCGCCAGCCTGCCCTCGAGGTGCAGCTTGTCGGGGAAGATCAGGTGCGTCATCTCCTTGCTGCGCGCCTCCTGGCCGACGATGCGGCCCTGCGCGTCGCGCTGCGGCTCCATCCAGCGCTCCACGTAGGGCTGCACGACGAAGGGGCCGACCAGCGTCTGCGCCCCGGTGTAGGTGGAGGCCAGCTCCGCGGCCGCCTCGCGCTGGCTGTTGCCGCGCTCGCGGGTCAGGCCCTCGATCTGGGCCAGCGGAATGTACAGCAGCACGGTCAGGAGCAGCAGGCCCAGGACCTTGATGAGCACGGAATGTCGAAGCCGGGCAAGCATGGAAGTTCTCCTCATCGATGACGATGGGCCCGATGCTGGCCGCGCCGCCCGAAGCGCATGTGAAGTGCGCGCGGCGCGGGACTTCACACGGACTTCACACGGCGCCGCGCGCTTCAAGAAGGCTTCCAACTTCCTTCGCCTGCGCTCTCGACATTGGCTCCCGTGCACCGTTGCACGAATCCATCGAGGGAAAAGGACCATCGCCATGGAAGCCATCACCACACGCCCCGGCCGCTGGCTCTGGCTCGCGACCATCGGCCTCGCGAGCGCCGGCTTCGCGCTGCTCGTCGCGCGGCCCCTGCATGCACAGGAGGCGCAGGGCCCGCGCCTGAAGACCGAGAGCCCGTACTTCTTCGTCAAGAGCGACGACCCCGCGGTCGACGCGCTGCCGCTCAAGGCGACCGAGGTCGACGTCAAGGTCTCGGGGGTGATCGCCGACGTCACCGTCACCCAGACCTACCGCAACGAGGGCACGCGCGCCATCGAGGCGAAGTACGTGTTCCCGGGCTCGACGCGCGCGGCCGTCGGTGGCCTCAACGTGCGACTGGCCGACCGCCTGATCACCGCGCAGATCCGGGAGAAGCAGCAGGCCCGCATCGACTACGACGCCGCGAAGAAGGAGGGCAAGACCGCCGCCCTGCTGGAACAGCACCTGCCCAATGTGTTCCAGATGAACGTCGCCAACATCCTGCCGGGCGACGAGGTCAAGGTGGAGCTGCGCTACACCGAGCTGCTGGTGCCGCAGGCCGGCAACTACCAGTTCGTGTTTCCGACGGTCGTGGGGCCGCGGTACAACAGTCCGCAGTCATCGCAGGCCAACGCGAAGTGGGCGGCGCAGCCCACGCTGCGCGCGGGCGTGGCGCCGCACACGAGCTTCAAGATGAAGGTCGCGCTCGACACGCCGCTGGGCATCAAGGAAGTGCGCTCCGCCACCCATGCCATCGACGTCGGCAAGCGCGACAACGACCAGCATGCCGACATCACGCTGGCGCGCACCGGCGAGCCCGCCAACAACCGCGACTTCGTGCTCGACTGGCGCCTGGCCGGCGAGAAGATCGAGTCGGGCCTGATGCTCTACAAAGGCCAGGGTGAGAACGCAGAGAACTTCTTCCTCGCCATGGTCGAGCCGCCCAAAGCCGTGGCCGCCAACGCCATCTCGCCGCGCGACTACATCTTCGTGGTCGACATCTCGGGCTCGATGCACGGCTTCCCGCTGGACACGGCCAAGGTGCTGCTGGAGCGGCTGATCGGCGGCCTGCGGCCCAGCGACACCTTCAACGTGCTGCTCTTCTCGGGCAGCAGCAAGATGCTGTCGCCGCAGTCGGTGCCCGCGACCCGCGCCAACATCGAGCAGGCCCTGTCCACCATCAAGAACTACAGCGGCGGCGGCAGCACCGAGCTCATCCCGGCGCTCAAGCGCGTCTATGCGGAGCCCAAGGCCGAGGAGGTGTCGCGCACGGTGGTGGTCGTGACCGACGGCTACGTGACCGTGGAGCGCGAGGCCTTCGAGCTGGTGCGCAGAAACCTGTCGAAGGCCAACGTCTTCGCCTTCGGCATCGGCAGCTCGGTCAACCGGCACCTGATGGAAGGCCTGGCACGCGCCGGCATGGGCGAGCCCTTCATCATCACCGACCCGGTGCAGGCGCCCGAGCAGGCGGCGCGCTTCAAGCGCATGGTCGAGTCGCCGGTGCTCACCAACGTGAAAGCCACCTTCGGCGGCCTCGATGTCTACGACGTGGAGCCACAGGCCTTGCCCGACGTGCTGGGCGAACGCCCGGTGATCGTGTTCGGCAAGTGGCGCGGCGAGCCCAAGGGCCGCGTCGTGATCCAGGGCCAGGGCGCGGAAGGCCCGTACCGCCAGGAACTCGTGATCGACGCGAAGACGCGCCAAGACGCCGCCGCGCTGCGCAGCCTGTGGGCACGGCACCGCATCGCCAGCCTGAGCGACCAGGAAGCGCTGGAAGGCGGCGATGCCTTCAAGCAGCGCATCACCGAGCTGGGCCTGCGCTACGGCCTGCTCACGCAGTACACCAGCTTCATCGCGGTCGACAAGGTGGTGCGCAATCCCGCGCCGCAGGCCAGCACCTCGGTGGACCAGCCGCAGCCGCTGCCCAAGGGCGTGAGCGAGCTGGCGCTGGGCCAGGGGCAGACGCTGGGCGCCGAAGTGCCGAGCACGCCGGAGCCCGAGACCTGGGGCGCCATCGCCGTGCTGCTGTCGATGCTGGCCATGCTGCGCCGCCGTGCGCGCCGCCACGATGCACGCCGCTATACCGCATGACGAGGACGCGCGCATGACCCTCGATCAACTCGCCCGCACGCACCCCCGCGTGTTCGACTGGGGCATCCGCCTCGACCGCGCGCCCGCCGCCGCCTGGCTGGCGCTGCAGGCCGCCGCGCTGGCGCCGACCTGGCTCTGGATGGCGCGCCGGCTGCAGGATGGCGCCGACGATCCGCTCGGCCTGCTGGCCCTCGGCGCGCTGGCCCTCTTCGCCTGGTCGAAGCGCCGGTCGCTGCGTGCCGCACCGCGCCTCGGCTGGCTCGCCCTCGCCGCCGCCGGCACGCTGGCGGCCACCTTCCTGCGCACCGGCATCGGCCCCGTGCCGGCGCTGCCGCCGCTCGCGGCCGGCCTGGTCGCGGTGCTCGCGCTGGCGGCCGGCCTGCTGGCCTTCCTGCCGCGCCAGGTGGCCCGGCTGCCCCTGCTGGGCCTGGCGGTGCTGGCGCTGCCGCTGCTGTCCTCGCTGCAGTTCTATGCCGGCTACCCGCTGCGCGTGATCACGGCCGAGGCCAGCCGCTGGCTGCTGGCGCCGGGCTTCTCGGTCCTGCGCGAGGGCAGCAGCCTGCTGGTCGATGGCCGCCTGGTGATCGTCGATGCGCCCTGCTCCGGGGTGCAGATGGCCTGGCTCGGCTACTTCACGGCCTGCGCGGTCGCGCTCTGGGCCCGGCACGGGGACCGGCGCTTCCTGGCCCGGCTGCCGGCCGTGGGCCTGCTGGTGCTGGGCGGCAACATCGTGCGCAACAGCGTGCTGGTGGCCTTCGAGGGCGCGGGCCATGCGCTCGCGCCCTGGCTGCACGAGGCGGTGGGCCTGGCCGTGCTGGCGCTGGTCTGCGGCGTCATCGCGCAGCTGCTGGCGCCGGCACGCCGGGCGGCTTTCACCCCCACCGCCATTCCCGGCCTGATCACAACCCCCGGAGCCCACCGTGTCGATACCGCTCTTTCTTGAACGCTGCTTCGGCAACCGCTTCCTCAACCGCATCGCGCACAAGGCCGGCTTCGCGCTGGTGATCGCGCTGTGCCTGCTGTGGTCGGCTGCCTCGGCCCTGCGCCCGTCGCCGCCACCGGCACAGGTCGCCAGCTTCCACGAGTGGCCCAGCCACTGGGATGGCGCCCCGCTGCGGCCGATGGCGCTGGGCGCGATCGAGCAGCGCTTTGCCGAGCGCTTCCCCGGCGCCGTCGCCCGCCTGACCGACGGCCGCCAGACCCTGGTGTTGCGCCATGTGAATGCACCGACCCGCATGCTGCACCCGGCCGCCGACTGCTACCGCGCGCTGGGTTTTCGCATCGGCGAGACCCGGCTGGAACGCGATCCGCAGGACCGACTGTGGCGTTGTTTCGTCACCGACGGCCCCGGTGGGCAAAAGTTGCGGGTCTGCGAGCGCATCGTCGATGCCGAGGGCGCGGCTTTCACCGACACTTCAGCCTGGTACTGGGCGGCGGCCGGCGGCCGGTCCAAGGGGCCCTGGCAGGCTGTCACCCTGGCAAGGCCGATCGCGTTCGAGTGATTGAGAGATTTTTTTGAAGAAAGCGCTGCTCTTCCTGCTTTTCGGCCTGCTGGCCCTGGTGCTGACCGCCGCGGTCGCCGTCTACCTGGTCGTGAAGCTGGCGCTGGCGCCCAGCCCCGGCGAGTGGCCGACCCGCGTCAAGGCGGGGCCCTTCACGCTCGATGTCGGCGTCCCGACCGCGATCCGGCTCGCCACCTCCTCCTGGTTCGCGCCCTGGCTGGCCGGCCGCACCTTCCAGACCGAACACGGCCCGGTGCACGTCGGCTGGAACGAGGCCAGCACCACCCTCGAGCTGGACTGCGCCCCCTGCAGCGCCTCGGTGCCGGCGCTGGGCACCACCCCGATCCGCCTCGACAACCTGCGCTTCACTGCGCGCCGCGACGCCGGCTCGCTCAACGGCGTGCTCGAGGCCACGCCGGCCGCGACCACCGTCTCCAGCGTGGCGGGCGACAACGTGCTGCGCGCACGCTGGGACGGCCGCCTCACGCAGAAGACCCTGCAGATCCATATCGATGCGCCCGACGCGCCGATCGCCCGCTGGTACAGCGTGCTGGCGCCCGCCCTGCCCGAGCTGCAGCGGGCCAAGATCGGCGGCACGCTGGCCCTGCGCGCCCAGTTCGACCTGCCGGCGAACCACCTCGCGCTGCATCCGCGCATCGAGCAGTTCAGCGTCGAAGGCCTGGGCACCGAGGCCCTGCTCAACGCCCGCACCAGCTGCGGCCCGCCGAGCCGGCTGGCGGCCGACAGCTGGCTGGCCCGCGCGGTGATTGCGGCCGAAGACCAGCGCTTCTTCAGCCACCCCGGCTACGACCTGGCCGAGCTCACGGCCGCGCTCGACGCCAACCAGAAGGCCGGCCAGGTCGCTCGCGGCGGCAGCACCCTCAGCCAGCAGCTGGCCCGGCTGGTCGTGACCGGCAGCGAGCGCAGCGCCGAGCGCAAGCTGCGCGAGCTGCTCTACGCAGTGGAGATGGAGGAAACCCTGGGCAAGCCCCGCATCCTGCAGCTCTACCTCGACAACGCCCCCTGGGGCGAGGGCCTGTGCGGCGCCGAGGCCGCGGCACGCCGCTACTTCAAGAAAAGCGCCCGCAACCTGGACTCGGCCCAGGCCGTCTGGCTGGCCGCGATGCTGAACAACCCGGGCGTGGCGCTCGAGAAGTGGCAGCGCGACGGCCGCATCGACGGCGAGCGTGCCAAGTGGGTGGCCGAGGGCCTGCGCGGCCTCACCCGCGGCCAGCGCGAGTCGCTGCTCAGAAACCTTGCCGCGGCGCGCTTCGCACCGCCGCCCTGAAGCGGGCACCGGCCGCACCAAGTCGGCGCACTGCAGCCCGCCCCAAGCTGGGTAGCCGCTGGCATCCATCTTGCGAAGACGCTCTCGATGGATGTCGTCCCCACCCTCCCGCCTGCGGCCGTCGAAATCGTGGCGCTCAGCAAGCGCTACGCCGCCGGCGCGCCGCCCGCGGTCGACCAGATCGACCTGCGCATCGCCAGCGGCAGCTACTGCTGCCTGCTCGGGCCCTCGGGCTGCGGCAAGAGCACCACGCTGCGCATGGTGGCGGGGCATGAAACTGCGTCGGGCGGAGACATCCTGCTGGACAACCGCAACATCACGCACCTGCCGGCCGCGGCCCGCGGCACGGCCATGATGTTCCAGAGCTTCGCCCTCTTCCCGCACCTCTCGGCGCTCGACAACGTGGCCTTCAGCCTCAAGATGAAGGGCGTCTCGAAGGTCGAGCGCCACCGGCGCGCGGGCCAGCTGCTGGAGCGCGTCGCCATGGGGCACTTGGCGCAGCGCAAGCCGGGCGAGCTCTCGGGCGGGCAGCAGCAGCGCGTGGCGCTGGCGCGCGCGCTCATCACGCAACCGCGCGTCCTGCTGCTCGACGAACCGCTGTCCGCGCTCGACCCCTTTCTGCGCATCCAGATG
The DNA here is from genome assembly GCF_010499245.1 of Variovorax sp. WS11. Lineage (GTDB taxonomy): Bacteria > Pseudomonadota > Gammaproteobacteria > Burkholderiales > Burkholderiaceae_C > Variovorax. The sequence continues at coordinate 2,612,486 of NZ_JAAGOW010000001.1, read as the reverse complement.
CGCGCCGAGCTGCGGCGCTGGCAGAAGGAGCTGGGCCTGACCTTCATCCACGTCACACACTCGCAAGAGGAGGCGATGGCGCTGGCCGACACCATGGTGGTGATGAACCACGGGCTGATCGAGCAGGTGGGCACGCCGCACCAGGTCTACAACCATCCGGCCAGCGAGTTCGTCGCCCGCTTCATGGGCGGGCACAACGTGCTGGAGACGCCCGCGGGGCTGATCGCGGTGCGCAACGACCACATGCAGATCGCGCCGGCCGCCAGCGCCGAGTCCGGGCTCGCGGCCCGGATCACCGATGTCGAATACCAGGGCACCTACGTGCTGATCGGCCTTCAGCTCGAGGGCGCTGCGCCCGAGCGCAGCGGCGTCTCGGTGCTGCTGCCGGAGAAGGCCTTCGGGATGCATCCCTATGCGGTCGGCGACGCCGTGCGGCTTTCGTGGTCGCCGTCAGATGCGCGTCCGCTGGGCCCCGGCGCCGTCCGCCCCGAGGGCGAGCCGCCCGCCGGGCCGGTGTCGCGGCCCGCGCCCTTGTCCGCGCTCGCGGCGATGGCGGCCTGATCCCCGTCCCCCATTTCACCCAGTTCATCACTGCGCCCTCAGGAGCTCAACCATGTCCGAACCCATCGACTCGACCACCGGCAAAGGCGTGCAGCGCCGCGCGCTGCTGCAAGGCACCGCGGGCATCCTTGCCGCCGGCGTGTTCCCTGCCATCCACGCGCAGGAGAAGATCGTGCTGCGCTACCTCGGCACCGCCGTGAACCAGGACAAGGCGATCGCCGAGAAGTTCAAGGCCGACACCGGCATCGAGATCCAATACGTGGCCGTCACCACCGACGACGTCACCAAGCGCGCCGTGACCGCGCCCAACAGTTTCGACCTGATCGACACCGAGTACTTCTCGCTGAAGAAGATCGTTCCCACAGGCAATCTCAAGGGCATCGACACGAAGAAGATCAAGAACGCCGACAAGATCACCTCGCTCTTCACCAAGGGCGAGGTGGCCGGCAAGAAGGTGGGCGACCAGGGCACTGCGCCCAAGAAGGTAATCTTCCTCGAGGGCGAGAAGAGCAAGGTGTTCGCCAAATCGCCGACCCAGTTCATGTCGCTGATCCCGACGGTCTACAACGCCGACACGCTGGGCATCCGGCCCGACCTGATCAAGCGGCCGATCGACACCTGGGCCGAGCTGCTCAATCCCGAGTTCAAGGGCAAGGCCGCGATCCTCAACATCCCCTCCATCGGCATCATGGACGCGGCGATGGTGGTGGAGGCCAAGGGCATCCACAAGTACGCCGACAAGGGCAACATGACGAAGGCCGAGATCGACCTCACGATCAAGACCCTGATCGAGGCCAAGAAGGCCGGCCAGTTCCGCGCGCTGTGGAAGGACTTCAACGAGTCGGTCAACCTGATGGCCTCGGGCGAGGTGGTGATCCAGTCGATGTGGTCGCCGGCCGTGACAGCCGTGCGCACCAAGGGCATCGCCTGCAACTTCCAACCGCTGAAGGAAGGCTACCGCGCCTGGGCCGCGGGCTTCGGGCTGCCGGCGACGCTCTCGGGCAGGAAGCTCGACGGCGCCTACGAGTTCATCAACTGGTTCCTGGACGGCTGGGCCGGTGCGTACCTCAATCGGCAGGGCTACTACAGCGCGGTGCTGGAGACCGCGAAGGCCAAGATGGAGGCCTACGAGTGGGCCTACTGGATGGAGGGCAAGGCCGCGACGCAGGACATCAAGAGCCCGAACGGCGATCTGCTGGCCAAGACCGGCGCGGTGCGCGACGGCGGCAGCTACGAGCAGCGCATGGGCGGCATCGCGTGCTGGAACGCGGTGATGGACGAGAACGAGTACATGGTGCGCAAGTGGAACGAGTTCGTCGCGGCCTGACGGACTTGCTCCCTCTCCCTCTGGGAGAGGGCGGGGGTGAGGGCACCGGGCCTTCGCACGCGGCGCACGGTCACCACCGCCCGGCGCCCTCACCCTAACCCTCTCCCAGAGGGAGAGGGAACAAGACATGAACACCCTACCGGCAACTGCAACGCGTACCCAGGCCATCAAGCCCTGGTGGCAGGCCGCCCCCTTCGCGGCGGTCTTCCTGCTCTTCTTCCTGATCCCCCTGACGCTGATCGCCATGGTCAGCCTCTGGAACTTCAACGAGTACGAGCTGCTCCCGGCCCTCACGCTGCGCAACTACGCGAGCATCTTCGAAGGCTGCTCGCACCTCACCGACAACGGCGACTTCTGCGTCACCCTCTCCACCTACCTCAGCACGCTCAAGTTCTGCCTGCTGGTCTGGGCCATCACCCTGCTGATCGGCTTCTCGGTGGCCTACTTCCTGGCCTTCCACGTGCGCTCTCCGGGCATGCAGACGCTGCTCTTCGTGCTCTGCACCGTGCCCTTCTGGACCTCGAACGTGATCCGCATGATCTCGTGGGTGCCGCTCTTGGGGCGCAACGGTCTGGTGAACCAGGGGCTGATGGGCCTGGGCCTGGTCGACACGCCGGTGGAGTGGCTGCTGTTCTCCGACTTCTCGGTGGTGCTGGCCTTCGTCCACCTCTACACGATGTTCATGATCGTGCCGATCTTCAACTCGATGATGCGCATCGACCGCGCCCTGCTCGAGGCCGCCAGCGACGCCGGCGCCTCCGGCTGGCAGACGCTGTGGAACGTGATCGTGCCGCTCTCGCGCACCGGTATCCTCATCGGCTCGATCTTCGTCATCACCATCGTGATGGGCGACTTCGTCACCATCGGCGTAATGGGCGGCCAGCAGATCGCCTCGGTCGGCAAGATCATCCAGGTCCAGACCTCCTACCTCCAGTTCCCGCTGGCGGCGGCCAACGCGATGATCCTGCTGGCCGTGGTGCTCATGATCATCTGGGGGCTCACGCGGCTCGTCGACATTCGGAAGGAGCTCTGAGGTGAGCGCACGAATCGGCGAACAGCGCAGCCGCGGCTTCTGGCCGCTCGCGCTCGTGTTCGCGCTCTTCGTGCTCTTTCTCTACGGGCCGATGATCACCATCTTCGTGCTGAGCTTCCAGGGGCCGGAGGGCGGCCTCACCTTTCCGCTGCGCGGCGTGTCGCTGCACTGGTTCCACAAGCTGGCCGAAGGCCTGGGCACGGTGGACATCGGCGCGGCCTTCCGGCGCTCGCTGATGCTGGGCACGGTGGTCATGCTCTTCACCGTCGCGCTCTCGGTGCTGGCGGGCCTGGCCTTCCGCAAGAAGCTCGCGGGCGGCAACGCGCTCTTCTTCGTCACGGTGGCGAGCCTGATCATGCCGTCGATCATCGTCTCGCTGGGCATCGGCCTGCAGTTCCGGCTGCTCGACAGCGGCATCAAGGGCGCATTGGCAGCACTGGATGCCAGCAGCACGCTCGAGAACTACGGCACCGCGCTGGGGTTGCTCAGCTCCGCGCTGGGAGCCCATCTCACATGGACGCTGCCCTTCGGCCTGCTCATCATGTTCGCGGTCTTCAACCGCTTCAACCCGGCCTACGAAGAGGCCGCGCGCGACCTCGGCGCCACGCCCTGGCAGAGCTTCCGCCACGTGGTGCTGCCGCTGATCGGGCCTTCGATCGTCGGCATCGGCATGTTCGGCTTCACGCTCAGCTGGGACGAGATCGCACGCACCTCACAGGCCATCGGCGACGTCAACACCCTCCCGCTGGAGCTGCAGGGTCTGACCTCGACCGTGACCACGCCCGCCATCTACGCGCTGGGCACGGTCACCACCATCGTTTCCTTCGCGGTGATGGCGCTCGCACTCGGCAGCGCAGCCTGGCTGCGGCGGCGCGCCACGCGGCAACGGCGCTGATGACGTGGGCCGCCTGCTGATCATCAACCCCAACACCTCGGCGGTGGTGAGCGCGCTGCTGCAGCGCAATGTCCAGGGCGAAGTGAGTCCGGCCGTGAAGGTGCACACCGTCACCGCCCGCTTCGGCGCACCCTACATCGCCAGCGAGGCCAGCTACGCGGTAGCGCAGCATGCGGTGCTCGATGCCTGGGCCGCGGCGGTGGCGCGCGGCGAGCGGGCCGACGCGGTGCTCATCGGCTGCTTCGGCGACCCGGGCCTGTTCGCCCTGCGCGAGGCCTGCGGCGTGCCGGTAGGCGGCCTGGCGGAAGCCGCCTTCGCCGCCGCGGCGCGGCACGGACGCTTCGCGGTGGTAACCGGCGGCGAGCGCTGGCGGCCGATGCTCGAACGCCTGGCCCTGGCGCTCGGCCATGCGTCCTCGCTGGCCGGCATCCACACGGTGGCGCCAAGCGGCGCCGAGATCGCGGCCGACCCGGCCGGCGCCCAGGCACTGCTGACCGAAGCCTGCCTGGAGGCTGCCGCCCGCTTCGAGGCCCAGGCCGTGATCCTGGGCGGCGCGGGGCTGGCCGGCCTGGCCGCCGCCATCGCGCCCCAGCTTCCAGTGTCGCTGATCGACAGTGTGAGCGCCGGCGCGCGCTGGGCCATCGAGGCGGGGCGCGCAGCGGCCGCTCCCCGCGCCGGCGGCATCGACGCGGCTTGGCAGGGCGTGTCCTGGGAGCTCGAGGCGCTGGCCGCGCGGCATCCCCACCCGTAGCGCGGACATCGGTCCGTGCCACCATGCTTTGCATGAGTACGTCGAACACCACCCGTCCCCCTCACCATGTCGAGCCCGTGACGCTGGCCCGGCCGCGCGGCATCGACCAGATCGTCGCCGGCGTCTCCACCAGCGACGGCGACGGCGTCAAGCTCACGCGCGTGCTGCACCAGCCGCTGCAGCAGCGGCTCGACCCCTACCTGATGCTCGATGCCTTCGGCAGCGACAACCCCGGCGACTACATCGGCGGCTTCCCCAGCCATCCGCACCGCGGCTTCGAGACCGTCACCTACATGATCGCGGGCCGCATGCGCCATCGCGACAGCGCCGGCCACGAGGGCCTGCTGGCCAACGGCGGCGTGCAGTGGATGACCGCCGGCCGCGGCCTGGTGCACAGCGAGCTGCCGGAGCAGGAGGAAGGGCTGATGCAAGGCTTCCAGCTCTGGCTCAACCTGCCGGCCAAGCACAAGATGCGTGAGCCCTGGTACCGCGACATCCAGAGCGAAGAGATCCCCGAGCTCGTCACGCCGGCCGGCGTGCACGTGCGCGTGATCGCGGGCAAGAGCCATGGCATCGTCGGCGCGGTGCAGCGCGAGCACACCGAGCCGCTCTACCTCGACCTCACGCTGCCGCCGGGCACCGAGTTCGCCCAACCCCTGGCGCCGGACCGCAATGCGCTGCTCTACGTGTTCCGAGAATCGCTCTACATCGGCAGCAGCGAGATCCCGACCAAGCGCATGGCCATCCTCGCCAACGATCCGGACAGCGATGGCGTGATGCTGCGTGCGCCCGCCTCCAACCACAGCCCGGCGCGCGCGCTGCTGATCGCGGGCAAGCCGTTGCATGAGCCGATCGCGCAGTACGGTCCCTTCGTCATGAACACCCGCGAGCAAGTGACGCAGGCCGTGCACGACTTCCAGAACGGCAAGCTCGGCTGAGCGCGACGGCGCCGAGGCAGGCTGTAGTCGCCCACCTACCGCAGCTTGCGCCTGTCTCGGCGGTGCGCAAGCGCCGCGCGCTGCGTAGATTGGGGCGATGACCGAAGTCCGCAAAGGCCAGGCGCCACCGCCCATCGAACGCACCGAGTTCCACGAACGCTTCATGCAGGCTTACCGCGACCCGGCGTATCGAGCCGAGTCGGAGGCGCTGGCGCGCATCGAGCTCATCGCCTGGGAGGCCTACCACGAAGGCCGCAAGGCCCCCGTGACGCGCAAGGCGGGCCCTGGGTACGCCGACCCCGAGTACGAACTTTCCGTCGACTGGCTGGAAGCGAAGGCGCGCATCGAGCGCGCGCAGGCCGCGTGGTCGAAGCCCGAGACGAAGTCGCGCGTGCTGTTGATCAACGGCTCCCCGCGCAACGACGGCACCTGCCCCGGCGAGATGTCGAAGACCTTCCGCCTGCTGCAGCTGGCGCGCGAGGTGCTCGAGGCGCAGCAGATCGACAGCGACGTGCTGGACCTCAGCGTGCTGACCTCCGACTACGGCCGTCACATCCATCCCTGCAAGGGTTGCGTCTCCACCGCGATGCCGCTGTGCCACTGGCCCTGCAGCTGTTACCCCAACCATGCGCTGCGGCAGACCGGCGACTGGATGAACGAGATCTACGAACGCTGGGTCGCGGCCCACGGGGTGATCATCTTCACGCCTACCCACTGGTATCAGTCCACCAGCCCCCTCAAGCTGATGGCCGACCGCCTGGTCTGCGCCGACGGTGGCAATCCCGACCCCACCTCCACCCACGGCAAGAAGGCCGACGAGGCCAAGGCCATCGAACTCAAGGGCTGGGACTACCCCAAGCACCTGGCGGGCCGCGCCTACGGCCTGGTGGTGCACGGCGACGTGGCCGGCGTGGAGAGCCTGCGGCGCAATCTCAGCGACTGGCTGGACTGGATGGGCCTGATCGACGCCGGCGCCCAGGCGCGGCTGGACCGCTACCTCGGCTACTACGGCCCCTATGCGACCAGCCACGATGCGCTCGACCAGGACACAGGCCTGCAGGAAGAGGTGCGCAACGTCGCGCGTGCGGTCGCCCGCGCGGTGGGCGCCCTGCGCGCCGGCCGGCTCGCGCCGCCGGACGCCGGCCTCGAGCCCCCGCGGCCCAAGTAGAGGCCGGGGCCGAAACGGCCTGACATCTTTCTTTACGCCCGCCTCACGCACGCGCGACGGCGGCGACACAGAGCGCTTCCACACTTGCCTCACCTGCCGCCGTATCGGCAGGCTTCTTCGAAAGGAAGCACCCTCATGATCTCGTCTCGTCAGAAAAAGCTCATGGCCGGCCTGATCGCCTCGGCCGCCTTCGCCTGCAGCACCGGCTTCGCGCAGGGCTTCTCACTGTCCTCGACGGCCGCCCCGCCGCCCCGCCACCACCGCGCAGGCCGCCCGGCCGATGCCAAGCCCGCGCGCCCGCACATGGACGGGCCCAGCGCATGGAGCGTATGCAGGCCAAGCGCACGCAACGCCTGGCCGAGCTCAAGCAGAAGCTCAAGCTCGAAGCCAGCCAGGAAGGCGCATGGAACAGCTTCACCGCCGCGCAGCAGCGGCCGGCTCGCCCGGCCGGCCAGGCCCGCATGGACCGCGCCGAGTTCGCCAAGCTGACGACGCCGCAGCGCCTGGAGCACATGCAGGCCCGCCAGGCCGAGCGCAGCGCCCGCTTCGCCCGGCGCGTCGAGGCCACGCGCAGCTTCTATGCGACGCTGTCGCCGGCGCAGCAGAAAACCTTCGATGCGGAAACCGTGCATTTCGGCCATCGCGGCGGCCCCGGCCACCCGCATCACGGCCAGCGCGAACCCGCGAAGAGCTGAGCGCGGCACGCGCCCATGAAAAAGCCCGCAGCGATTGCTGCGGGCTTTTTTTCGCGACCACGACACGCTTACTGCGGCGTTCCGGTCTTGTCGGTCGGGTTGGTCGGCACTTCCGGCCGCTCGCCACGCTCACCGAAGCGCGGCTTCACCTTGCGCGCATCCGCGCTCACATCGCCACGCGACATCTCGCCCGTGGGCCGCGGCATCGCATTGGGCTGACCGTTCACCGTGGTGGTCGCCTCGCCCTTGGGGACCGGGTTGTTGATGTTGTTGCGGTTGTGGGCACGCGCCTCGGCCCTCACGGCCTCGCGCGACGCGGGGTCGGTGCCGTCGGGCCGCTGGGTGGCGTTGGCCACGCCGCCCGGCACGCTCTTGGTGCTGGCCTGCCCGCCCTTGGCCGGGTCGGGCTGCGCCGGAACACTGGTCGTCTGGCCGAAACTGGCGCCCGCCAGGCCCATCAGGCCGGTGAGCACCGCACTTGCAATCAAGGCTCTCTTCATGGTGATGTCCCCTTCAAGGATCAAACAGAAACGTGAGCCCCCCTTGCTCGAGCTCTGAGTTCACCGTAGGAAGCCCCCGGCACGCCGGATGTGGGGATCGGGCAGGCCCGCCTGTAGGAGCCGGCCGCTGCCTTCCGCAGGCCCGCGAAGAAGGTGGCAAGCTCCTACAGCGAGGGCGCACACCTCGGCTTACAACTGCGCATGTGAAGCCCTCCACCCCCGCCGCAGGTACGGTTGCCTCGCCCACCTCGCTCAAGGTCATGACGGTGAACACCCACAAGGGCTTCACCGCGCTCAATCGCAAGTTCATCCTGCCGGAGCTGCGCGAAGCAGTCCGCACCGTAGGCGCCGACGTGGTGTTCCTGCAGGAGGTGCTGGGCACCCACTCGCGCCATTCGCGCCGGATCGACAACTGGCCGGAGGCGCCGCACTACGAGTTCCTGGCCGACACCATGTGGCCGCAGTTCGCCTATGGCCGCAACGCGGTCTATCCACGGGGCCATCACGGCAACGCGGTGCTGTCGAAGTTCCCGATCGTCCACTTCAAGAACCACGACGTGTCGATCGTCGGCCCGGAAAAGCGCGGGCTGCTGCACTGCGTGCTGCGGCTGCCGGGCCGCACGGTCGACGTGCACGCGATCTGCGCGCACCTGGGCCTGGCCGAGAACCACCGGCTGCAGCAGCTCGAGCTCTTGTGCCACATCGTGCGCGACGAAGTGCCGGCCGACGCGCCGCTGATCGTGGCCGGCGACTTCAACGACTGGCGCGGCCGCGCGCACGAGATCCTCGAGCAGGGCGCCGCGCTGCGCGAGGTGTTCGTGCATGCCAACGGCAGCGCCGCGAAGACCTTCCCCTCGCGCTTCCCGCTGCTGTCGTTGGACCGCATCTACGTGCGCAACGCGGGCGTGCACGCCCCGGTCGTGCTGCCGCGCAAGCCTTGGTCGCACTTGTCGGACCACGCGCCGCTGGTGGCGGAGATCGAGCTCTGAAGAGGAACGCCATGGCCCAGCGCTGGACAACCGGCAACCGCGTGGAACTGCTCGAGAACGGCGAGCAGTTCTTTCCGCGCGTTTTCGAGGCCATCCGCACGGCCGAGCGCGAGGTGATCGTCGAGACCTTCATCTTGTTCGAGGACAAGGTCGGTCTCGCACTGCACGAGGCCATGTGCGCCGCGGCGCAGCGTGGCGTGAAGGTGGACCTGATGATCGACGGCTTCGGCTCGCCCGAGCTGTCCGACGCATTCGTCGAAAGTCTGGGCGCGGCCGGCGTGCGCGTGCGCGTGTTCGACCCGGGCCGCCAGTTCCTCGGCCAGCGGCTCAACCTGTTTCGCCGCATGCACCGAAAGATCACGGTGATCGACGGCAGGATCGCCTTCGTGGGCGGCATCAACTTCTCCGCCGATCATGTGATGGACTTCGGCCCCAAGGCCAAGCAGGACTATGCCGTCGAGCTCGAAGGCCCGATCGTTTCGGAGATCCACCGCTTCGTGCTGCACGCCATCGCCGTGGGCAACAAGGGCGCCGGCTGGTTCCGGCGCCGTCTCGCGGCGGCACCGCCGACGGCCAACGCCGCGGCCGGCGAGGCCGAGGCGCAGTTCGTCACGCGCGACAACCGGCGCCACACGAACGACATCGAGCGCCACTACCTCGCCGCCATCCGCAGCGCGCGCCAGCGCATCGTGATCGCCAACGCCTACTTCTTCCCGGGCTACCGGCTCATCAAGGAGCTTCGGCGCGCGGCGCGGCGCGGCGTGGAGGTGAACCTGATCCTGCAGGGTGAGCCCGACATGCCGATCGTCAAGGTCGGCGCCAGCATGCTCTACCACCACCTGTTGCATGCCGGCGTGTGCATCCACGAGTACTGCCAGCGGCCGCTGCACGGCAAGGTCGCGCTGGTGGACGATCGCTGGAGCACGGTCGGCTCCAGCAACCTCGACCCGCTGAGCCTGTCGCTCAACCTCGAGGCCAACGTGATCGTGCGCGACGCCGCCTTCACCGCACGGCTCAGCGAGCGGCTGGAACTTCTGATGCGGCATCACTGCAAGAAGATCGACGTGGCCGAGCTCAGCGAGTGGAGCGCCTGGCGGCTGGTGCGCAGCTTCTTCGTCTTCCACCTGCTGCGCTGGTATCCCTCCTGGGTCGGCTGGCTGCCGCGCCATGCGCCGCGACTCCAGCCGCTGGCCGGCCAGGGGCCGCATGGCGGCGCTACGCGGACGGACAACGCATGAGAACCGCACGGCCGCCCGAAGGTGTTCGCCCCCCGTTGCGCGGCGAGGCGCCGAGTCGCGGCGTGGCGCGGCACGCGTGGTGGCCCTGGCTCAAGCGCATCGCCACCTGGAGCTTCTTCGGCCTCGTGGCCTGGCTGCTGGTGCGCCAGGCACGCACGATCGATTGGAGCGAGGTGCTGCAGGCCGTGCTCGAGATCCCGCTGCCGGCCTTGTTGGCCGCCCTGCTCTTGGCTGCCTGCAGCTTCGCGATCTACAGCACCTACGACCTGCTCGGCCGCCACATGACGCGCCACCGGCTCGGCACCAGCACGGTCATGGGCGTGACCTTCATCAGCTACGCCTTCAACCTCAACCTCGGATCGCTGATCGGCGGCGTCGCCTTCCGATACCGGCTCTATTCGCGCCACGGCCTGGACAATCTCACGATCACGCGCGTGCTCGGCTTCAGCATGCTGACCAACTGGCTCGGCTACCTGGTGGTGGCCGGCCTGGCCTTCTTCTTCTGGCCGATGGCGCTGCCGCCCGAGTGGAGGATCGAGGAGGACGGGCTGCGCATCCTCGGCGGCACGCTGATCGTGCTGGCGCTCGCCTACCTCATCCTCTGCGCGGTGGCGCGGGAGCACACCTGGGAATTCCGCGGGCACGAGCTGCAGACCCCGGCGCTCGGCATGGCGCTGCTGCAGCTCGCGATGTCCTGCACCAACTGGGCGCTGATCGGCGGCGTGATCTGGCTCCTGCTGCAGCAGCAGCTGCCGTATCCGCAGGTGCTCGCCGTGCTGCTGGTGGCCGCGGTGGCCGGCGTGATCACCCACGTGCCGGCCGGTCTGGGCGTGCTGGAGGCGGTGTTCGTCGCGCTGCTGTCGCATCAGATCGCGACGGATCGCCTGCTGGGCGCGCTGCTGGCCTATCGGGCGATCTACTACCTGCTGCCCTTGTGCATCGCGTCCGCCGCCTATTTCCTCACCGAGGTGCGCGCGCGGCAACGCCGGCGGCGGGCCGCTGCCGCAGGACCCTGACGCTGGTGGGGAGCGCGAGAACGACGGAGCTTGCCATGCCTGATTCCCCCCGATCGCCTGAACTGCCGGAGGATCCCGAACAGGCCCTGGAAGCGCTGCACCAGGCGACGGACCGCTGCCGCGAATGCCCGATCGGCGAGCACGCCACGCAATCGGTGTTCGGCGAAGGGCCAGTCCGCGCCACCGTGATGGTGGTCGGCGAGCAGCCGGGCGACCAGGAGGACCTGCAGGGCCGGCCCTTCGTGGGCCCGGCCGGCCGGCTGTTGGACAAGGCCGTGGAGGACCTGGGCTGGTTGCGCGAGCGGCTCTATGTGACCAACGCGGTCAAGCACTTCAAGTTCGAGCTGCGCGGCAAGCGGCGCATGCACAAGACGCCGGCCCAGCGCGAGGTCGCGGCCTGCCTGCATTGGCTCGAAAGCGAGATCGCCCAGGTGCGCCCCCAGGCCCTGATCGCGCTCGGCGCCACCGCCTCGCGCGCCCTGCTCGGGCGGCCTGTCGCGGTGATGCGCGAGCGGGGCCATTGGCACACCGACGCGCGCGGCCTGCCGGTGCTGGTCACGCTGCATCCATCAGCCCTGCTGAGGGGCGATCCGGAGCAGCGCGAAGCCGCCTATGAACAGTGGTTGAAAGACCTCTCAGGCGCCAACGAATACCTGGCTCCGCGCAAGCGCTCGCGTCAGAAGCGATAGAGGTAGCGGACCTTGTAGAAATTCTCGCCGGGGTTCGGTCTCCTGATGCCCGCGTTCGAGAAATGCTGGATCCGCAGCGAGAGCTCGTGCTCCCCGCGCGTGCCGAAGCTGCGGCCGATGCCCAGCTGCTCGGTGAACTGGAAGCGGGTGCTGAAGCTGCGGTCTGGCGTCTCGTAGCGGTCGTTCATCGAGGTGGCGCCGAGGCCCGCCTCGAAGAACCAGGGCGAGGCGCCCTCGTCGAAGCGAAAGCGCCAGCCCGCGATGGCGCCCAGCTGCGAGAAGTTGTGATAGCCGTCACTAGCGACGGTCGGCGCACGCCACTGGCTCAGGAACAGGTCCGCATAGACCGTGACCCGGGTGCCCCAGACGAGGTGCTGCGCACCCCAGGGCAGGACCGCGCCGATCGTCAGCGACCGGGTGCTGGTGTCGTTGTGCGGCGCGCGGCCGGCATCGACGTAGAAGGCGGGGTTGCCATCCTCGAAGGCGGAGGCGGCGAGGGAGAGCGACAAGAGTCCCGCACACAGCAGGACCTTGGCGCAGGACGATTTTTTATTGGACATTCGAACAGCACCTGCGACGAACGAAAACGGTGACTACCATCGCCGCCTTACAAGAGACGGACAACGGCATGTCGCCGCGACAGAGGATAGGAAATCTTCTCTCAAATTTGGCAGCGCTGCCGCAACCTCCTTCGATAAGCCTATAGTGCATCTCAGCTCATTCGTATGACGTTCATGTCCGCAGCCCTCACCTCCCCCCGCTTCTTCAACCCGTTCATGCTGTGGGTCGACGTCGCCCTCAAGACGCAGGAGATGCTGATGCACTCCGGCTCCGTGATCCAGCTGCGCACCGGGCTCATGGCCAAGGCCGGCTTGGTGCCGAGCGACGCGGACCTTGCCGAGATGCAGCTCATGGGCCACGAGAAGCTGGCGGCAGCCACCGAGTCGGGCTCCGCGATCGCCAACCAGCTGCACAGCACCCAGTTCGCCCTGGTCAATCGCGCCATGCGGCAGTGGCTGAGCGGCGCCGTCGCGCTGGTCTCGCTCGCCACCAGCACCACGCCGGCGCAGATCGCGACGCACGGCCGGGCGCTCGCGGTTGCGGCCACGCGTTCGGCCGCCACGCTGAGCCAGCTGTCGAGCGCCGGCGCGCGCATCGCGCAGCGCGGCCTCAAGCCGATCCACGCCAAGGCGAGCGCCAACGCCCTGCGGCTCGCCGGGCCACAGGCCTGAACGCGCGCCGCGTCGCGGCGCAAAAAAACTGCCCTCGCCCAAGCTTCGCGTAGCGCGAGGCTTGCTAGCCTTGGGCTCATGCGGATCTCCGAACTCGCTCGCCGCGCCGACGTCACGGTGCACGCACTGCGCCACTACGAAAGGCTGGGCCTGCTGCTACCGGCCCGCAATGCCGCGGGCTATCGCGACTATCCGGAGTCGATGCGGCGCGAAGTGGTGTTCATCGCAATGGCGCGGCGCATCGGCTTCTCGCTGCCCGCCATCGCCGAACTGCTGCCGGCCTACCGCGCCGGCCGCCTGAGCATCACGCGCATGACCGATGCGCTGGAGGAGCGCACGGCCGCCCTCGACCAGGAGATCGCCCGGCTGCAGGCATTGCGCGCGCAGGTGATCGAGCACGCGGACTGGCTGCGGGCGCAACGCCCGCAGCGCGCTGCGATGCCCTCGAAGAAAGCGAAACAGGCGCCCTGGCCGGGCGCCAAGGAGAAGAGACGATGAACGACAGCCCCCAACTCCGGCGGGTCGAACAAGCCGTGCTCGCCATGCCGATGGCGCGCACGCTGGGCCTGCGCTTCACGCAGCTCGCGGCCGGAGAGGTCGAGATCGAGCTGCCAATAACTGAGGCCCTCAGCTTCAGCCCGGGCCGCCTGCAGGCCACCGCGGTGTTCGCAGCGGCAGACTTCGCCGCCGTGTCGGCGGCCGGCAGCGTGCTGCCCGAGGGCTGGCGCAACGCGACGGTGGACGCCACGCTGAAGCTGGTGGCCCCCGCCGTCGGCCGCGCCGTGCGTGCGCGCGGGCGCGTGGTGCACGGCGGCCAGCTGCTCACCGTGTGCGCGGCGGAGGTCTACGCCGTGGCCCCGGAGGGTGGCGAGACGCTGTGCGCCACGCTGCTGGCGACGGCGCGCAGCATCCGGCCCGACTGAGGGCGTCCGCGCCCTCTCAGGGCTGCTCCGGCACCAGCCTCAGCAGCGTGATCTCCGAGGGCGCGCCGAAGCGCTTGGGCGGCCCCCAGTACCCGGTGCCACGGCTCGTGTAGACCCACATCTCGCGCAGGCGGTGCAGCCCGGCGGTGAAGGGCTGCTGCAGCGGCACGAACAGGTTCCACGGAAAGAACTGGCCGCCGTGCGTGTGGCCCGACAGCTGCAGCTGGTAGCCCGCCTCGGCCGCGGCCGGCGCACTGCGCGGCTGGTGCGCAAGCAGCAGCCGGGTGCGCACCAGCGGCGGCGCATTGTCCAGCGCACCCTGTGGGTCGCTGGCATGGGCGGCATCGAAATGCGCCGCGGTGTAGTCGGTCACGCCGGCCACCACCAGGGCGCTGTCGAGCACCTCCTCGTCGGTCTGCGCGCCCTTCACGTTGCGGGTCTGCAGCACCACGTGCTCGTTGAGCAGCACGCGCAGGCCCAGGCGCCGAAGCTCGTCGATCCAGGCGTGGGCGCCGGCGTAGTACTCGTGGTTGCCGGTCACCACGAAGGTGCCGTGGCGCGCGCGCAGGCCGGCCAGCGGCGTCACATGCTCGCGCAGCTCGGCCACGGTGCCGTCGACCAGGTCGCCGGTGATCGCGACCATGTCGGCGCCCAGCCGGTTGACCGCGTCGACGATGCGCTGGATGTAGCCGCGCCGGATGGTCGGGCCCACGTGGATGTCGCTGAGCTGGGCGATGGTGAAGCCCTCGAGGCTCGCAGGCAGATCGCGGATCGGCACGTCGACGCGCACCACGCTGGCGGTGCGCCGGGCGTTGAAGAAGCCGATCAGCGTGACCAGCGTCGCGAGCAACGCCACTGCCGCTGCGCTCCAGGACTGCGCGCTCGGACTATCGATCGACCCACCACCGACCCAGGCGAGCGCCCAGGCCAGCAGCAGGCCTGCATCGCGCACCAGCGTGAGCACGAAGATCGAGGAGAACCAGCCCATGCTCAGCAGCCCCAGCCATTTCCAGCCATGGGCCAGCGCCGGACGCCTGGCGCCGGTGCGCGCACCGATGAAGGGCAGCGGCATGGTCGCGGCCGAGAGCAACAGCGCGGCCAGCAGCAGCGGCCAGGCGCCGGTGAGGCTCGCCAACGCAGGCAGAAGCCGCAGGCCTATGTAGACATGCAGCAACGTGACGAGGAGTGTGAGGGGGCGAAGCGGCATCGAGGCCTTGGTCGGTAGCGGAGCACCAGCAGCGCATGTGGGCGCTTGTAGCGCCGCATTCAAGGCGTGTGCCAGCAAAAAGTAACGGCCCGTTCCACGGCAGCCTCACTCGATCACGAAGGCCAGTGCCACAGCGCCCAGCGCCAGGATAGCGAGGCCGGCCAGGAACAGCAGTTCGGCACGGCGCTCGTGACGTGGCCCCTGGTGGCGCGAACGTATCGAGGCAAACGAAAGCACCGCACTCGCCAGGAAGACCAGAGCGTCGAAGGCCAGCAGCTTGTCGATCAGCACACCCGAGCGGCCGTTGCGGCGCAGCCGGCCGATCGAAAGCACCGTCATGCACACCCCGACCATGGTGGCCGAGGTCGGCAGGATGTGGGCCGAGAGGCCCCGAGGCTCCTCGGGCTGTGGCTCACGAATGCGCACTGACGTCGGTGCCGGCCGGCCAGAGGAAGAGCGTGCGGGTCGGGCTGCCGGCGTGAATCTCGACCGTTTGCTTCAGCGTGCGGCCGGCCAGCGTGGCTTCCACCTCGTAGCGGCCGGGTTCCAGGCGCGCCACCATGAAGGGGCCCTCCGCGCTGACCTGCGACAGCAGCGCGTGGCCGGCGGCATCCCGCACCGTGACGGCGACATCGGCCGCGAAGTCGGAGCGGCTGCCGTCCTTGATCGCGAACTCGAAGGTGGCCGGCCAGCGCGGCGCCACGGTCTGCATCAGCGCGGCTTCGTCGCTGCTGATGCCCCCGCTCATGTACTCGATGCCATTGGCCATGTGGATCGGCGGGTTGTACGCCGCATGCGCTGCGAGCGCACCCAGAAGCGACGCGCCTCCAAGCGCCAGGGCGGCCGCCGGCCGCCAGAAACGGGTTGTGTTCATAGCCATGTCCTTGCTCGGGTTGGGAAGCGGAGACGAAGCGTTTCGCCCCACGCCCGGGACTATGGGCGGCCAGCCTTAGATGAAGCTGAACTTCGGCGGCGCGCTGCCGCAGGCGCGCTGCGTCAGTCGCTGGTGCGCGCAGCTGCCTGCTGCTCCGCCCTGCGCGGGCCGCCGGCATTGGCGAAATCGACGTTGGAAGGCCAGACGAACACGGCCCGCGAAGCGACGCCGTTGAACACCGTCAGCGGCTGCCTCAGCGTGACCCCCGCCAGGGTGGCCTCGATCTCGTAGGCGCCGGGATCGAGCCGCGCCAGCATGAAGGGGGCGCCCGCGACGGCTTCCATGATCGGGCGGCCGGTATAGCGCTCGCGCACCACCACCGCCACATCGGCAGGTACCTCGCCGGGCTTGGCGCGGTTGACCGAGAACTCCAGCGTGGCCGCCCAGCGCGGCGACACCATGCGCATGAACGCCGCCTCGTCGTTGCTCTTGCCGCCGCACATGTACTCGATCCCTTGGGTCATCAGGATCGGCGGGTTTGACGGCAGCGCCTGCGCCGATGTCCATGCACCAAGGAAGACCCATGCCGCCAGGGGCCACCCGATCCGGTTCGCTTTCATGCTGCTGTCCTCGCTCCAAAAACGGCGTCCAATCGGCCGAAATTCTTGCTTAGCAAGAGTCGGGCTAGGTATAGCGTTTACGAGCAGTGCGGCTGCGAAGCGCGCCGGATGCGGGACTTTTTTGCAGCCCTCATGTTGGAAACCCACGTGGCGGCCAGCGCTCGAGCACAGGCAGGCGGATGGAAGGCGCCGAGGCGCCTGCCTTACACGTCGATATTCGCCGCCCGCAGCGCGTTCTGCTCGATGAACTCGCGCCGCGGCTCGACTTCGTCGCCCATCAGCATGGTGAACACGCGGTCGGCTTCGATCGCGTCGTCGATCTGCACCCTGAGCAGGCGTCGCACGTTGGGGTCCATGGTGGTTTCCCACAGCTGCTCGGGGTTCATCTCGCCCAGGCCCTTGTAGCGCTGGCGCGAGGTGGCGTTCTCGGCCTGACCGATCAGCCAGCGCATGGCCTCGCGGAAATCGCCCACCTTCTCTTCCTTGGCCTTCTCGCCCTCGCCGCGACGCGCCACGGCGCCTTCGCCCAGCAGGCCGCGGAAGGTCTTGGCGGCTTCGGCGAGCGCGGCGTAGTCGGCGCCGTGCACGAAATCCTGCGTGATCACGCTGCTCTTGATGTTGCCGTGGTGGCGTCGGCTGATGCGCAGCAAGGGCTTGTCGGTGCGCACGTCGAACTCGCTGGCCACCTCGGCCGGCACGCCGGTGGCGCTGAGCTCGCGCAGCTTGGCCTGCAGGGCCACGGCCGAAGCTTCGGCAGCGGGGGTGGTGTCCAGGTCCAGCGACACGCCGTCGGCGATGGCGCGCAGCGCCTCCGCGTCGAGGAAGTTGCCCAGGCGCGCAATCACGGCCTCGGCCAGCTGGTGCTTGCGCGCAAGCTCGGCCAGGGTGTCGCCGCCGAGCGTCGTCGGCTCGTTGCCGCCGGTCCGGATGCTCGCGTCCTTGAGCGCCACCTTCAGCAGGAAGGCGTCTAGCGCCGGGCCGTCCTTCAGGTATTGCTCCTCCTTGCCGACCTTCACCTTGTAAAGCGGCGGCTGCGCGATGTAGATGTGGCCGCGCTCGACCAGCTCCGGCATCTGGCGATAGAAGAAGGTCAGCAGCAGCGTGCGGATGTGGGCGCCGTCGACGTCGGCGTCGGTCATGATGATGATGCGGTGGTAGCGCAGCTTGGCGACGTTGAAGTCGTCGGCGCCGCCACCCGCCGTGGTCGCGCCGGCGCGGCCGATGCCGGTGCCCAGCGCGGTGATCATGGTCAGGATCTCGTTGCTGGTGAGCAGCTTCTCGTAACGCGCCTTCTCCACGTTGAGGATCTTGCCGCGCAGCGGCAGGATGGCCTGGAACTTCCGGTCGCGGCCCTGCTTGGCCGAACCGCCGGCGGAATCGCCCTCCACCAGGTAGACCTCGCACAGCGCCGGATCCTTCTCCTGGCAGTCGGCCAGCTTACCGGGCAGGCCCATGCCGTCGAGCACACCCTTGCGGCGCGTCATCTCGCGCGCCTTGCGCGCCGCCTCGCGCGCCCGCGCGGCCTCGACGATCTTGCCGCAGATGATCTTGGCGTCGTTCGGGCGCTCCTGCAGGTAGTCGCCGAGCAGCCGCCCGACGATGTCCTCCACCGGCGCGCGCACCTCGCTGGACACCAGCTTGTCCTTGGTCTGGCTGGAGAACTTGGGCTCGGGCACCTTCACGCTCATCACGCAGCACAGGCCTTCGCGCATGTCGTCGCCGGTGACTTCGACCTTGGCCTTCTTGGCCAGCTCGGTCTCCTCGATGTACTTGTTGATCACCCGCGTCATCGCGGCGCGCAGGCCGGTAAGGTGGGTGCCGCCGTCACGCTGCGGAATGTTGTTGGTGAAGCACAGCACCTGCTCGTTGTAGCCGCTGTTCCACTGCATCGCGACCTCGACGCCGATATGCGTGCCGGGGATGCCGCCGTAGGTGTCGGCCGGCCGCTCGCCTGCGGCGTAGAACACGTTGGGATGCAGGACCGTCTTGCCCTTGTTGATGAACTCGACGAAGCCCTTGACGCCGCCGGCCCCGGAGAAGTCGTCTTCCTTGCCGGTGCGCTCATCCAGCAGGCGAATGCGCACGCCGTTGTTGAGGAAGCTCAGTTCGCGCAGGCGCTTGCTGAGGATCTCGTAGTGGAAGTCGGCGTTCTCCTTGAAGATCTCGGTGTCGGGCAGAAAGTGCACCTCGGTGCCGCGCTTCTCGGTGTCGCCCGTGACCTTCATCGGCGACACCTCGACGCCGTTCACCTTCTCGACGATGCGGTTTTGCACGAAGCCCTGGCTGAACTCGAGCACGTGCACCTTGCCCTCGCGCCGCACGGTGAGGCGCAGCATCTTGCTCAGCGCGTTCACGCAGCTCACGCCCACGCCGTGCAGGCCGCCCGAGACCTTGTAGCTGTTCTGGTTGAACTTGCCGCCGGCATGCAGCTCGGTCAGCGCGATCTCGGCGGCCGAGCGCTTGGGCTCGTGCTTGTCGTCCATCTTGACGCCGGTCGGGATGCCGCGGCCGTTGTCCACCACCGAGATCGAGTTGTCGGTGTGGATGGTCACGACGATGTCGTCGCAGTAGCCCGCCAGCGCCTCGTCGATGGAGTTGTCGACCACCTCGAACACCAGGTGATGCAGGCCGGTGCCGTCGGACGTGTCGCCGATGTACATGCCGGGACGCTTGCGCACCGCCTCCAGCCCCTCGAGGATCGTGATGGAGCCTTCGCCGTAGGCATCGGCGGCGGGTGGCGTCACTTCGATCGGGATTGCGCTGTCGATCTCGGGGGTGTAGACCGGCTCGGTGTGCGGCGTTTCCGGCTTGCTGTCTTCGCTCATCAGGATCTTTCTACTCTCTCGGGAACCAGGTTTTATCGTCTCTTGAAAGACCAAGCCCGCGGAATGCGCGGGCGGTCTCGTCACTCCCTGTCGAACGCCATCAGATGCGCATCGGCATGACGACGTACTTGAAGGACGCGTTGTCGGGGATCGTCATCAGCACGGAGCTGTTGGAGTCGGCGAGGTCGAGCTTGACCATGTCCTGGCCCATGTTGGCCAGCGCATCGATCAGGTAGCCCACGTTGAAGCCGATCTCGATGGCGTCGCCGCCGTAGTCGATGTCGAGCTCGTCCTGGGCTTCTTCCTGCTCGGCGTTGTTGGAGGCGATGCGAAGAGTCCCGGGCTCGATGTTGAGGCGCACGCCCTTGAACTTCTCGCTGGTCAGGATGGCGGTGCGCTGCAGGCTGGCCAGCAGTGGCGCGCGGCCGAGCGTCACCGAGTTCTTGTGGTTCTTGGGGATCACGCGGTTGTAGTCGGGGAACTTGCCCTCGACCAGCTTGGTGACGAACTCCATGCCCTCGAAGGCGAACTTGGCCTGGTTGTTGGCGAACTGCATCTCGATCGCGCCCTCGGCGTCGGACAGCAGGCGCTGCATTTCGAGCACCGTCTTGCGCGGCAGGATCACCTCCTGGCGCGGCACCTCGACGTCCAGCATGGCGGAGGCGAAGGCCAGGCGGTGGCCGTCGGTGGCCACCAGGCTGAGTTGCTTGCCCTCGGCCACGAACAGGATGCCGTTCAGGTAGTAGCGGATGTCGTGCACCGCCATCGCGAAGGAGACCTGGCTGAGCAGGTCTTTCAGGGTTTTCTGCGGCACGCTGAACACGGGACCGAAGTTGGCGGATTCCTGCACCAGCGGGAAGTCTTCGGCCGGTAGCGACTGCAGCGTGAAGCGGCTCTTGCCGCCCTTGAGCACCAGCTTGCTGGCGCTGGACTCCAGGCTCACCGTCTGGTCGGCCGGCATGGTGCGCAGGATGTCGATCAGCTTGCGCGCGCCCACGGTGGTGGTGAAGTTGCCCTCGTCGCCGCCGAGTTCCGCATGGGTGCGGATCTGGATCTCCAGGTCACTGGTGGTCAGCTGCAGACGGGGGCCGGTCTTGCGAATCAGCACGTTGGCCAGGATCGGCAGCGTGTGGCGCCGTTCCACGATCCCCGCCACCGACTGCAGGGCGGCGAGGACTTTGTCTTGTGTAGCCTTCAAAACGATCATGACTTACCTCTTCCTTTATTTCTTTAATTCAAATTAGTAGTAGTAGATAAGGGGCGCGCCCCGCTGTGGACAGAGCCATTTTCCGCTTTGGCGACAGGTACTTGCCGTTGCCGGCTGGCTGTGTGCAGGCGTGCTTCGGTGCTGTCGCGCCAAGGCGCACAACTTCCGGGAGTGCGACTCGCCTGTGGACAACAGTCCGTTTGTGCCGGAACTTTCCCCAGAGTTGTCCTTTGACAGGCCTTCGTGAATCTGCGATGACAGCCATGCATCAGCCCTTGAGGGTTTGTTCCAGCACGTGCAGTTGCTGGTTGAGCTCGGTGAGCTGCTGGCGCTCGCCGGAGATCTTGCGCACCGCGTGCAGCACCGTCGTGTGGTCGCGGCCGCCGAACAGCTCGCCGATCTCGGGCAGGCTCTTCTGGGTCAGCTCCTTGGCCAGGTACATCGCGATCTGGCGCGGCCGCGCGATCGAGGCCGGGCGCTTCTTCGAGTACATGTCGGCGACCTTGATCTTGTAGTAGTCGGCCACCGTCTTCTGGATGTTCTCGACCGAGATCTGCCGGTTCTGGATCGACAGCAGGTCGCGCAGCGCCTCGCGCGCCAGGGCGATCGAGATCTCCTTCTGGTTGAAGCGCGAATAGGCGAGGATCTTGCGCAGCGCGCCTTCGAGCTCACGCACGTTGGAGCGCACGTTCTTGGCCACGAAGAAGGCCACTTCCTCGGGCATCTCGGCGTTCTCGGCGCGCGCCTTGTTGATCAGGATGGCCACGCGCATCTCGAGCTCGGGCGGCTCGATTGCCACCGTGAGCCCGGAGTCGAAGCGCGAGACCAGCCGCTCGTGGATGTCCGCCAGCCCCTTGGGGTAGGTGTCGCTGGTCATGACGATGTGCGACTTCTTGGCCAGCAGGGCCTCGAAGGCATTGAAGAATTCTTCCTGCGTCCGGTCCTTGTTGGCGAAGAACTGGACGTCGTCGATCAGGAGCAGATCGAGCGAGTGGTAGCGCTCCTTGAACTCATCGAAGGTCTTGCGCTGATAGGCCTTGACCACATCCGACACGAACTGCTCCGCGTGGATGTAGAGAACTTTGGCGTCGGGGCGGTCGGACAGCAGCCGGTTGCCCACCGCATGCATCAGGTGGGTCTTGCCCAGGCCGACGCCGCCGTAGATGAACAGGGGGTTGTAGAGATGGCCCGGCGTGCCGGCCACGTGCATGGCGGCGGCGCGGGCCATGCGGTTGGCCGTGCCCTCGACCAAGGTCTCGAAGGTCAGGCCGGAGTTGAGTCGGTTCTTGAAGGCGCCGCCGGACGGATCCTCGCCCGGACCGGCCACGTCGCGTGGCACATCGGTTTCGACTGCGACGGCCATGGATACAGGCCGGGCAACGATTTCGCGAGGAGCAAGCGCTAACTCGATGATCACCGGCTGGCCATAGAGCTTCTCGGCCATGGCGGCGATCTTGCCCGCGTACTGAGCCCGGATCCAGTCCAGCTTGAAGCGGTTGGCGACGAAGACGGTGACCCGCGAAAGATCGTCCGCGACCCTGGCGGTCAGCGGCTTGATCCAGGTGTTGAATTGCTGTTCCGACAGTTCCTGCGCGAGCTGGTCGACGCAGGCTTGCCAGAGGCTGTCGCCAATGCCTTCACTCGGCATGGGGGGTCTGAAAGGTCAAGTGTCCCTCGATCATTTGTCGTTCTGCTTGTGGATAGTCGCCCCTGGGATGGGCCGGTGATTCTAACTTGTCAAAACCTTATCCACATGGTTTTCCGATGCGCGGAAACCGCTCCCAGGCACGCGTGGATTGTTGCGGCGCAGAATGTTTGCGATAATCGCGGGTTTCCCTGAAAACCTCTTTGTGGGTTTCGGGGTAATCAAACTTGATCTACGGTCAGCCCGGAGCCGCTTTGGCAACAGGCGTGGCAACAGAACCCGACAGCCCAGCTTTGCGGGTCCACCAGGAAATCCATCATGAAACGCACCTACCAAGCATCCAAAGTCCGCCGCGCCCGTACCCACGGCTTCCTGGTCCGCATGAAGACCCGCGGCGGCCGCGCCGTGATCAACGCACGCCGCGCCAAGGGCCGCAAGCGCCTCGCCGTCTAAGGCTCCGTTGCCAGTCGTTCCGCTGCCGCCGTCCTTGTCCGTCGGCGCCCTGCGATTGGCTTCCATGCAGCGGCTCAAGACCCGCGCGCAATTCCAGGCTGTTCTTGCAGGTGCTACCGTGGCGCGCACCACCCATTTCGCCTTGCACCGTTGCGCGCTCGACGCGCAAGCCGGCTCTATGCCGTTGTTCGCCACGCAGGACGTGTGGGTCGGGGCAATGGTGCCCAAGCGCTGGGCGCGACGGGCCGTCACCCGCAATGCCATCAAGCGCCAGATCTACCGAATGAGTTCGGCCGCCGAAGCCTCGTTGCCACCTGCTGCGCACGTGGTGCGGCTGCGCGCGGGCTTCGACCGCAAGGAATTCGAAAGCGCGAGTTCCGACAAGCTCAAGGCCGCCGTTCGCGCCGAGCTCCAGCAACTGCTGGAACGCGCCGCCCGTGCTGCTGCTGCGAGCGCATCATGAAAGCCCTGCTGATCGGCCTGGTGAAGGCCTACCGTCTGCTGCTGAGCCCTTGGCTCGGCCAGGGCTGCCGCTTCGAGCCCACTTGCTCGGTCTATGCCATCGAGGCGCTCGAGCGCCACGGCGCGGCGGCCGGCAGCTATCTGACTCTGTGCCGTCTCGCCCGCTGCCAGCCGTGGTGCCAGGGCGGCCATGATCCCGTTCCCCCGAGGAAGGAGCGCGGTGCCCGCGATACGCGTGCGCTGTTCTCCTCCCTTTTCTCCGACGACAAGAAGTCTTCTTCATGAACGATATTCGCCGCACCATCCTGTGGGTGATTTTTGGTTTCTCGCTGGTGCTGCTGTGGGACCAGTGGCAGGTCTTCAACGGCCGCAATCCCACCTTCCTGCCGTCGACCAAGCCGCCCGCGACAGCGACGGCGCCGGTGGCCGCACCGGCCGGTGCAGCTTCGGGTGCGGCATCAAGCGCAGTGCCGCAGGCCACCAGCACGACCCCGTCCAGCACCAGCGGTGCCGGTGCGGTGCCGGATGGCAAGACCGCTGCGCCTGCGGCGAGCGAAAAGGTCGTGGTCACCACCGACGTGCTCAAGCTGACCTTCGACACCGAGGGCGGTTCTCTGGTGCAGAGCGAGTTCATCCAGCATGACGACCTGACGGAGAAGGACAAGCCCTTCGTCCTGCTCGACCAGAGCGCCAACCGCTACTACGTGGCCCAGACCGGCCTGATCGGCGGCACCTTCCCGACCCACAAGACGCCGATGACCTTCACCGGCGAACGTACGCTGAAGGAGGGTGCCAACGACTTGGCGCTGCGCTTCGAATCCGCGGACCTGGGCGGAGTCAGGCTCGTCAAGATCTGGACCCTCAAGCGCGGCTCCTACGACATGCAGGTGCGCCACGAGATCGTCAACACCGGCACGGCGGCGGTCTCGCCGCAGCTCTATCTGCAGATCGTGCGTGACGGCAACAAGCCGCCGGGCGAGTCCTCCTTCTACTCGACCTTCACCGGCCCGGCGGTCTACACCGACGCCAAGAAGTACCAGAAGATCGAGTTCAAGGACATCGAAAGCAACAAGGCCGACTTCGTCAAGGAAGCGACCAACGGCTACGTTGCGATGGTGCAGCACTACTTCGCGAGCGCCTGGCTGCTGAAGGACGGCGTTCCGCGCGACCTGTTCGCGCGCAAGGTCGACAACAACCTCTACGCGGTCGGCATGATCACGCCGGCCGGCGCGGTGGAGCCCGGCGCCTCGAAGGCCATCGACGCCGAGTTCTTCGTCGGCCCGCAGGCCGAGAAAACGCTCGAAGCCGTGGCGCCCGGCCTCGAACTGGTCAAGGACTACGGCATCTTCACCATCATCTCCAAGCCGCTCTACTGGCTGCTCGACAAGCTGCACACGATGCTGGGCAACTGGGGCTGGGCCATCGTCGCGCTGGTGGTGCTGCTGAAGGCCGCCTTCTACTGGCTCAACGCCAAAGCCTACGCCAGCATGGCGAAGATGAAGGCCATCAACCCGAAGGTGATGGAGATGCGCGAGCGGCTCAAGGAAAAGCCGCAGGAGATGCAGCAAGAGATGATGCGCATCTACCGCGAGGAAAAGGTCAACCCGATGGGCGGCTGCTTCCCGATCGTGATCCAGATCCCGGTGTTCATCGCGCTCTACTGGGTGCTGCTGTCGTCGGTCGAGATGCGCCACGCGCCCTGGATCGGCTGGATCAAGGACCTGTCGGCGCCGGACCCCTGGTTCATCCTGCCGATCGTGATGACTGCAACCTCGTTGTTCCAGACCTGGCTCAACCCGACGCCGCCGGACCCGATGCAGGCCAAGCTGATGTGGATCATGCCGCTGGCCTTTAGCGTGATGTTCATCTTCTTCCCGGCCGGCCTGGTGCTCTACTGGATCACGAACAACGTGCTGTCGATCGCGCAACAGTGGTTCATCAACAAGCGCCTGGGCGTGCTCGGAAAAATCGGCAAATAGCGGGCGAACGCACCCGTCTCGAGCAAGGGCCGCAGAATGCGGCCCTTCTTCTTGAAGATTCGACATTCATCCATGCTGGCGCGCACCACCGATCCCATCGTCGCCATCGCCACGGCCTCGGGCCGGGGAGCGGTCGGGATCGTGCGCGTCTCTGGCGCGCGGCTGGCGCCCGTGATCGCGGCGATCTGTGGGCGCAGCCTCAAGCCGCGCGAGGCCACCTACCTGCCCTTTCGCGATGCCAGCGGCGGCGCCATCGACCATGGCTTGGCCATTCACTTCCCGGCGCCGCATTCCTATACCGGTGAAGACGTGCTCGAGCTGCAGGCGCACGGCGGGCCGGTGGTGCTCCAGCTGCTGTTGGCACGCTGCCTTGAAGCTGCCGCCGAAGACGACTCCGCCACCGGCCGGCCCCGGCTGGCCGGCCTGCGCGTGGCCGAGCCGGGGGAATTCAGCCAGCGCGCCTTTCTCAACGGCAAGATCGATCTGGCCCAGGCCGAGGCCATCGCCGACCTGATCGACGCCAGCACGGAGGCGGCGGCACGCAGCGCCGGGCGCTCGCTGTCGGGCGCCTTCTCGCAGGAGATCCACACGCTGCGCGACGCCTTGATCCACCTGCGCATGCTGGTGGAGGCGACGCTGGATTTCCCGGAGGAGGAGATCGATTTCCTGCAGAAGGCCGATGCCGAGGGCCAGCTCGTCGCCCTGCAGGCGCAGCTGGGCGCGGTGCAACTGCGTGCGCGCCAGGGCGCGCTGTTGCGCGAAGGCATCAAGGTGGTCATCGCCGGCCAGCCCAACGCAGGCAAGAGCTCGTTGCTCAACGCTCTGGCCGGCGCCGAGCTCGCCATCGTGAGCCCGATCCCGGGCACCACGCGCGACGTGGTGTCGCAGACCATCCAGATCCACGGCGTGCCCCTGCATGTGGTCGACACCGCCGGCTTGCGCGACAGCACGGATCTGGTGGAGCAGATCGGGGTCGCGCGCGCCTGGGGCCAGATCGAAGGAGCCGACGCCGTGCTGTTCCTGCACGACCTGACGCGCGTGGCCGGCGCCGACTACGCGCAGGCCGATGCGGAGATCCTGCGGCTGCTGAGCGAGAAACTGCCCGCCGGCGTGCCGGTGCTCGACGTCTGGAGCAAGCAGGACGCAGCCCCATCGGCGGCGCCGGCCGCGGGCATCAGCCTGTCCGCCAGGACCGGCTTCGGGATCGAGGCGCTGCGCCAGCGCCTGCTCGAGGTGGCCGGCTGGCAGGCGGTGCCGGAAGGCGTCTACCTGGCGCGGGCGCGCCATGTGCAGGCGCTGTTGCGCGTCGAGGAGCATCTCGCGATGGCCGCCGAACACCTGGCGGCCCGCGCACAGTCCCTCGATCTGCTGGCGGAGGAGCTGCGCCTGGCGCAGAACGCGCTCAACGAAATCACGGGCGAATTCGGCGCGGACGACCTGCTGGGTGTGATTTTTTCCCGGTTTTGTATCGGAAAGTAGACAGAAAGCGTTAGTAGATGTGACTTCTGTCACTGCAATCTGACGCAATCGTCGATACTGCGTTCCGGCACGCACGCACAGCAGGGTGAATCAACATGTCTTCGAGCATCCAGGATCTTTGCCGCGCCGTCGCACAGAACACCAGCTACGACGCGTTCGCTCCGGCCTTCAATGCCCAGCAGTGGGAGATGTTCGCCGGTTATCTGCAGCCCTACGACCTCAACGCAGGCCAGGTGCTGATCGACCAGGGCGCCCACGACCGCACGCTCTTCTTCATCGAGCGCGGCGCACTCAGCGTGCATCTGATCGGCAGCCAGGGGCAAATGCGGCTCGCCATCCTCAATCCCGGTTCGGTGGTGGGCGAAGGCGCCTTCTTCTCCAGGCTCCCGCGCTCGGCGAACGTGGTGGCCACGGGCGCGGCGCGCGTCTGGCGGCTCACGGCCATCCGCTTTGCCGAGATGTCGAACCGCCAGCCTGCCCTGACCCTGGAGCTCTCGATGGCCTTGGGCGCGGTGATTGCGAAGAGAATGGTCAACAAGCCCAAGCGCGTGGCGGTGACCTGAAGCCCTCGGCCTGACGAGTGCGTCGACCACCATCCTCCGCCGCTTGGAGGGTGATGCGTACAGATTGAGGGGCTTCCAAGATGGCTGTGGAGTGCGCGTCCTGCGGGACGCAGAATCGCGACGGCGCCAAGTTCTGCAAGGGCTGCGGCCATCGGCTGGTGGCCGTTGCTGTCGCCGCGAACGACCGGGTTGCGCCCGCCGGGTGGCCGATCACGCAGCGGATGCCGCTGCCCGAGGCCCTGGAGAAGAGGTCTTCATCCGCCGCCGATGAAACAACCGTGGCGATCGGTCGTTCGCCCGCCCCGCCACCGCGGGTGCCAACTCGCCCTGCCCCCTTGCCACCGTCTCCGCACGCGGTTCGAGCGCCGAAGGCGGCATCGCGTCCCGCCGCGCTCTCCGCCCCGACGGCACGGCGCCGATCTCGGGCGCTGTGGGGCGGGGCCCTGCTGTTTGTCGTACTCGCTGCGGGCGCCTGGTACATGCAGAGCCCGCGCGACACCATGACGCCGGCCGTGAGCCAGACACCTGCCGCGGCGGGAGCGGTCGCCATGGCGCCGCCGGCTCCCGCGCGTGAGGCGGTGTCGCCCACTCCGGCCCCCCAGCCGGCGCCGCCTGCCCAGAGCGCACCGGCCCCGGCTGAAGAGCCCGCTCCAGCGCCCCAGGCGACGGCCATCGCCGAGCCGCCCGCATCAGCCCCGCCATCCGCCAAGGCCGAAGCCCCGGCGAAGCCCGCGGCCGCTGCTGCGCCGAAGGCTCCGGCCGCTGCCGCGCCCAAGGCTGTGGTCGCCGCCGCGCCCAAGCCGCGCAAGGCTCCGCCGGCCGCGCCGACGCCCGCACCCCAGCCAGCGCCGACGCCTGCAGCGGTCGCCGCCGCGGCGCCGGCCGAACCGGTCGCGCCGCCCAGCCCCGAGGCGGCATGTGCGAGTCAAGGCTTCTTCGGCCGCTCGCGCTGCATGGTCGCTCAATGCGCCAAGCCCGAGAACAGGGCCCACGCCCAGTGCGACGCGGTGCGGCGCCAGCAGCAGATCGACGAGGAGAAGCGCAACCCGAGCCTCGCCAACTGAGCCCCGTTGCGCGGGGGCTCAGCCCTTGTGCAGCAACTCGATGGCGATGGCGAGCGCGCCGGGCTTGCCCGAGAGGACCAGCGTGTCCCCGTCCGCCAGCACCACGTCGTCGCTCACCGCCGCGGCCTTGCCGTTGTGCCGGCGCAGGCCGGCCACCCGCACGCCCACGGCCTCCAGCGCCCGCTGGTCCAGCGGCCGGCCCACCGCCTGCGCGTCGGCCGTGAGCGTGTAGCTGTTGAGCCGCTCGTGGTCGAGCTCGTCGGCGTTGTCGTCGTCGGCGCCGTGGAAGTAGCCGCGCAGCAGGTTGTAGCGGGCATCCCGTTGGTCCTGCACCACGCGGATCACGCGCCGCATCGGCACGCCGACCAGCGCCAGGGCGTGGCTGGCGAGCATGAGAGAGCCCTCGATCGCCTCCGGCACCACCTCGGTCGCACCGGCGGCCTGCAGCTTCTCCAGCTCGCGGTCGTCCTTGGTGCGCACGATCACCGGCACTTGCGGCGCATGCGCCCGCGTGTTGGCCAGCACCTTGAGTGCGCCGGGAGTGTCGAGGTAGGTCACGACCACCGCGCTGGCACGCGCCAAGCCGGCCGCCATCAGCGCCTGCAGCCGCGCCGCGTCACCGAACACCACCGAGTCGCCGGCCGCGGCCGCCTGGTGCACGCGGTCGGGGTCCAGGTCCAGCGCCAGGTAGGGGATGCCCTCGCGCTCGAGCATGCGCGCCAGGTTCTGCCCGCAGCGTCCGTAGCCGCAGATGATCACGTGTTGGGCCGTGTTGATGGTCTTGCGCGCAATCGAGGTCATCTGCAGCGACTGCTGCAGCCAGTCGCTGGCCACCAGCTTGCGCACGATGCGGTTGCTGTACAGGACGATGAAGGGCGTCGCCAGCATCGATAGCACCATCGAAGCCAGTACCGGGTTCGCGAGCCAGGCCGGCAGCAGATCCCGCCCCTGCGCGAGACTCAGCAGCACGAAACCGAACTCCCCCGCCTGCGCCAGGTACAGCCCGGTGCGCAGCGACACACCGGCCGTCGCCCCCAGCAATCGCGCCAGCAGTGTGACCAGCACCAGCTTGAAAGCCAGCGGCAGCAGCAGCAGGACGCCGACCAGCGCCCAGCGCTCGACCACGATGTGCCAGTCGAGCGACATCCCGATGGAGATGAAGAACAACCCCAGCAGCAGGTCGTGGAAGGGCCGGATGTCGGTCTCCACCTGATGCTTGAACTCGGTCTCCGAGACCAGCATGCCGGCCACGAAGGCCCCGAGCGCCAGGCTCAGCCCCGCGAGCTCCGTCAGCCAGGCCAGGCCCAGCGTGACCAGCAGCAGGTTGAGCATGAAGAGCTCCTCGCTGCGCCGTCGCGCAACCAGCGTCAGCCACCAGCGCATCACCCGCGGCCCGCCGTAGAGCAACACCCCCACCAGGAAGCTGGCCTTCAGCCACGCGATGGCTAGCGCCTTCAGCATGGCCTCCGGGGGTGCGCCCAGCGCCGGGATCAGCACCAGCAAGGGCACCACGGCCAAGTCCTGGAACAGCAGCACGCCCATCACGCGCTTGCCGTGCTCGCTCTCGAGCTCCAGCCGTTCGGCCATCAACTTCACCACGATCGCCGTGCTGCTCATGGTGAGCGCGCCCGAGAGCGCCAGCGCCGTCTGCCACCCCAGCTGCCAGTCGGGCGGCAGCCACGAGGCCAGCAGCAGCCCGCCCAGGGTCGCGATCGCCATGGTTAGCATGACCTGCAGCAGCCCCAGACCGAACACATGCTTGCGCATTGCGCGCAGTTTGGGCAGGCTGAACTCCAGCCCGATCACGAACATCAGGAAGACGACGCCGAACTCGCCCAGGTGCCGGATGCCCTCCGCGTCCTGGGCCAGAGCCAGCGCATGGGGCCCGATGAGCACACCCGCCCCCAGGTAGCCCAGCATCGGCGGCAGGCGCAGGAAGCGGCAGGCGACCACGCCGACCACTGCCGCGAGCAGGTACATCAGCGTGAGATCGAAGGAGGACATGGGCCGATGCTACTGAATGGAACCCCCATTCGCGGGCGAGATCATGCCCGGCCGATAAAATCCCGCGATGCGCTCCAGCCCCGACCCGGCCCTTCAGGCCTCCTCCGACGCGATGCTCGCGCGGGCCCGCACCACTTTCGACATCGAGGCCGAGGCCGTGCTCGGCCTCAAGCAGCGCATTGGCGCGAGCTTCGTGGAGGCCGTGCAGAAGATCCTGGAAGTGCGCGGCCGCGTGGTTGTCATGGGCATGGGCAAGAGCGGCCATGTGGGCCGCAAGATCGCCGCCACGCTGGCCTCCACCGGCACGCCTGCGATGTTCGTGCACCCGGCCGAGGCCAGCCATGGCGATCTCGGCATGATCAAGCCGGTCGACCTGGTGCTCGCCATCTCCAACAGCGGCGAGGTCGACGAGCTCACGGTGATCCTGCCGGTCGTCAAGCGGCAGGGCGTGCCGCTGATCGCGATCACCGGCCGCACCGACTCCACGCTCGCCCGCCATGCCGACATCGTGCTCGACGGCGGCGTCGAGAAAGAGGCCTGCCCGCTCAACCTCGCGCCCACCGCCAGCACCACCGCGCAGATGGCCATGGGCGACGCCCTGGCGGTCGCGCTGCTCGATGCGCGCGGCTTCGGCACCGAGGATTTCGCGCGCTCGCATCCCGGCGGCGCCCTGGGCCGCAAGCTGCTCACCCATGTCAGCGACGTCATGCGTTCCGGCGACGCCGTGCCGCGGGTGGGACCCGATGCCAGCTTCAGCGAGCTGATGCGGGAGATGAGCTCCAAAGGCCTGGGCGCCACCGCGATCGTCGATCGCGAGGGCCGCGCGATCGGCATCTTCACCGACGGCGATCTGCGCCGCCAGATCGAGACCGGTGCGGACCTGCGCGCCCTGACCGCGGCCGACGTGATGCACCCCGGCCCGCGCACGCTGCGCGCCGATGCGCTGGCGGCGGAGGCGGCCGAGCTGATGGAGCAGCACAGGATCACCAGCGTGCTGGTGGTCGATGCGGCGGGCGTGCTGATCGGCGCGCTCACCATCAACGACCTGATGCGCGCGAAAGTCATCTGATGGCGCTCCCATTCACGGCGGAGACCTTGCTCGCCGCGCAGGACATCCGTGTCGCCTTCTTCGACGTCGACGGCGTGCTGACGGATGGCGGCATCTATTTCAGCGAGCACGGCGAAACGCTCAAGCGTTTCAGCATCCTCGACGGCTACGGCCTCAAGCTGCTGCGCCTGGCCGGAATCACGCCGGCGGTGATCACGGGGCGCGACTCCAAGCCGCTGCGCCTGCGCCTGCAGGCCCTGGGCATCGAGCATGTGCGCTACGGCACCGAGGACAAGCTGCCGGCCGCGCAGGCCATGCTCGCGCTGCTCGGCTTCGAATGGACACAAGCCGCCGCCATCGGTGACGACTGGCCGGACCTGCCGGTGCTCACGCGCGTCGCCTTCGCCGCCGCGCCCGCAAATGCGCATGCCGAGGTACGCGCGGTCGCGCATCATGTGACCTCCGCGCGCGGCGGAGAGGGCGCGGCGCGCGAATTCTGCGATCTCCTGCTCACGGCCGGCGGCCACTACCGCCGGCTGCTGGACATTGCGCGAGGCCCCGCCGCATGAGGGCAAAGGCGGCCTGGAACGCGCTGCGCGACGCCTTCGACCGGGTCACGATCTACCTGCCGATCATCCTGACGGCGGTGCTCGCACTGGGCACCTACTGGCTGGTGCGCAATGCTCCGAAGCTGCTCGAGCCGGTGCCCAAGGAAGCACCCAAGCACGAGCCCGACTACTTCATGCGCGACTTCGTGATCAAGAACTTCCTGCCCAGCGGCGAGCTGCGCAGCGAGCTGTTCGGCACCGAGGGCCGGCACTATCCGGACACCGACACGATGGAGGTGGACCAGGTGCGCCTGCGCTCCGTGTCGCCGGAAGGCCTGACCACGCGCGCCACCGCCAAGCGCGGCTTGTCGAATGCCGACGGCAGCGAGGTCCAGCTCTTCGGCAACGCGATCGTGGTGCGCGAAGCGGCCACCACGGCGGACGGCAAGTTGATGCCTCGGCTGGAGTTCCGCGGCGAGTTCCTGCATGCCTTTCTCGACACCGAGCGGGTCAAGTCGCACAAGCCCGTCACCCTGATTCGCGGCTCGGACCAGTTCACCGCCGATTCGATGGACTACGACAACCTCTCGGGCGTGGCCAATCTGCACGGCCGCGTGCGGGGGATGCTGATGCCGTCCACGCCTGGGACCAAGCGTTGAAGCCGCTGGCCTTCGTCACCGGCGCATCGAGCGGCATCGGCCAGGCGCTGGCGGCGCGCTTCCACGAGGCAGGCTACCGGCTCGCGCTGGCGGCGCGGCGGACCGCCGAGATCGAGGCCTGGGCCGCCTCCCGCGGCATCGGCGCCGGCGATGTCCAGGTCTATGGCGCCGACGTGGCGCAGATCGACAGCATCGTGGGGGCGGGCGCCGCCTGCATCGAGCGCCAGGGAGTTCCGGACGTGGTCATTGCGAACGCCGGCATCAGCGTGGGCATCGACACCGAAGAACGCGGCGATCTCGACGTGCTGGCCGAGACGCTGGCCATCAACAACGTAGGCCTGGCCGCCACCTTCCATCCTTTTGTCGCCGCGATGCGCGCGCGGGGCAGAGGGCGGCTGGTGGGCATCGCGAGCGTCGCGGCCATCCGGGGCCTGCCCGGCCATGGCGCCTACTGCGCCAGCAAGGCCGGCGTGGTGGCTTATTGCGAGAGCCTGCGCGGCGAGCTGCGCGCCAGCGGCGTCAAGGTGGTCACGCTGTTGCCCGGCTACGTCGATACGCCGCTCACCCGGGGCAACCGCTACGGCATGCCCTTCCTGTTGCAGCCCGAGGCGTTTGCCGATCGCGCCTTTCGCGCGATCGAGGCCGGCGCCAGCTACCGCGTGATTCCCTGGCAGATGGGCGTGGTGGCCAAGCTCATGCGGGCGTTGCCCAATGACTTGTTCGATATCGCGGTCCAGGGCCGCGGGCGAAAGCAACGGCGCAACGGATAAGTCCCGGCGCCGGTGACGAGTGGGCCGCGCCCTCAACGAAAAAAGGCTCCCTCGGGAGCCTTTTCAGTCTGTGCAGGGTGCGAATCAGTAGCCGCTGTTGCCGCCGCCACCGCCATAGCCACCGCCGCCACCACCACCACTGCGGCCGCCGCCGCGCGGGCCGGCGCCGTAGGGGCTGCGGAAACCGCCGTCGCCACCGCCACCCGCCGCCGCCGTAGCCGCCACCACCACTCCGGCCACCGCCGCCGTAGCCGCCACCGCCGCTGCGACCGCCGCCGCCACCACCGCCGTAGCCGCCACCACCACCGCCGCCGCAGCCACCGCCGCCACCACCACTGTAACCGCCGCTACGCGGTGGGCGCGCTTCCATGGGGCGCGCTTCGTTCACGACGACGCTGCGACCACCCATGTCCTGGCCGTTCATGCCCTTGATGGCCGCTTGCGCTTCCGCGTCGCTGCCCATTTCAACGAATCCGAAACCCTTGGAACGTGGCGGGCTGGAGTCGCGCTCCATCATGACCTTGGCGCTCGTCACCGTGCCGAACTGGCTGAATGCGTGCTCAAGATCACCGTCGCGTGCCGAATAGGGCAGGTTGCCGACGTACAGTTTGTTGCCCATGAAGGGACTCCTAATAAACACAAAGAAAAAGCGATGGAGTCCCGGGAGCACCACCCACGAAAAGCCGCTGGGCCGCGCGAAACTGACCGATCACCGAATCGCCCCTCCTGTCGAAAACTCAAGTGAGAGGCTCGTGCATTATGGGTGAAATGATTCGCACGCAAGTAGGAATTTGCCCGCAATGGCGCCCTCGCGAAAAATAAATGGGAAGTTTGCGCCTGCTCACAAAGCGGAGCTTGCGCATGGCTAGAATCGCCCGGTCATTGGGGAGTAGCCGCCTTCCATTGCGAGAAGGGTGTGCGTCAACAGACTTGCCCGGCCTTTGTGCCGGACATGGCGCAGACAGTGTTCCACCTGGCGAGACCTTTGACCGTGCAGCTTCGGATGTGGCCGAAGGTGTTGCACGGTCAATTGCGTCCTTCGGCCCAGGAGTCCCTTTTTCATGGAAGCTTTTCTCGTTGCGACCGGCGTGGTCGCGCTCGCCGAAATGGGCGACAAGACCCAGCTGCTCTCGCTGGTCCTCGCCGCGCGCTTTCGCAGGCCCTGGCCGATCGCGCTGGGCATCTTCGCGGCCACGGTCGTCAACCATGCGCTGGCGGGCGCGGTGGGCAACTGGGTCACCCACGCGCTGGGCCCCGATGTGTTGCGTTGGATCCTGGGCGGCTCCTTCATCGCGATGGCGCTGTGGATGCTGATTCCCGACAAGCTCGATGACGACCAGCTCCCGAAGACCTCGCGCTTCGGCGTCTTCGGCACCACGCTGATCGCCTTCTTTCTCGCCGAGATGGGCGACAAGACGCAGATCGCCACCGTCATGCTCGCCGCGCGCTACGTCGATGCCTATGCCTGGGTCGTGCTCGGCACCACGCTGGGCATGATGGTGGCCAACGCGCCGGTGGTGTGGCTGGGCGAGCGCATCGTGAAGCGCGTGCCCATCAAGCTGGTGCACGGCGTCTCCGCCGCCCTCTTCCTGCTGCTCGGCGCCGGCGCGTTGATCGGCTGGGGTTGAGCGGCATATACTCACCGGACGCGCCGATTTGCTCCAGCTTGCGGGCGCTTAACAAATGCTGCTAAAGACGGATGCCCGACCCGGCTCGTTTTTGGCGAGGCCGGGTTTTTCTTTTCCATGTCGCTGCTCGTCTCTTCGCAATCCATGTCCTTCGCGGGTCCGCTGCCGCTCAGCAGCGGCGCGACGATCTCCGACTACAGCCTGGCCTACGAGACCTACGGCACGCTCAACGCGCAGCGCAGCAACGCCGTGCTGGTCTGTCATGCGCTGAACGCCTCGCACCACGTGGCCGGCGTGTATGCGGGCCAGGAGAAGTCCGAGGGCTGGTGGGACAACATGATCGGCCCGGGCAAGCCGGTCGACACCGACCGCTTCTTCGTGATCGGCATCAACAACCTGGGCTCCTGCTTCGGCTCCACCGGCCCGATGCACGCCAATCCGGCGACCGGGCACATCTACGGCGCCGACTTTCCGGTGGTCAC
The DNA here is from genome assembly GCF_010499245.1 of Variovorax sp. WS11. Lineage (GTDB taxonomy): Bacteria > Pseudomonadota > Gammaproteobacteria > Burkholderiales > Burkholderiaceae_C > Variovorax. The sequence goes on along the minus strand of NZ_JAAGOW010000001.1, from coordinate 2,577,014 downwards.
CGTCGAGGACTGGGTCCGCGCGCAGGCCGCCCTGCTCGACGCGCTCGGCATCGAGACGCTGGCCGCGGTGATGGGCGGCAGCCTGGGCGGCATGCAGGCGCTGTCGTGGACCCTGCAGTATCCGCAGCGCGTGCGCCATGCGGTCGTGATCGCCAGCGCACCCAGCCTGACGGCGCAGAACATCGCCTTCAACGAGGTGGCCCGCCGCGCCATCGTGACCGACCCCGACTTCAACGGCGGCCACTTCTACGAGCATGGCGTGATCCCCAAGCGCGGCCTGCGCATCGCCCGCATGATCGGCCACATCACCTACCAGAGCGACGACCTGATGAACGAGAAGTTCGGCCGCGCGTTGCGCAGCGCCGTCGAGGGCGATGTGGCCGGCACGGACTTCCTCTACTCGACCCAGGAGGTCGAGTTCCAGATCGAGAGCTACCTGCGCTACAACGGCGACAAGTTCAGCGAGTACTTCGACGCCAACACCTACCTGCTGATCACGCGCGCGCTCGACTACTTCGACCCCGCGCGCGCGCACGGCGGCGACCTGCGCGCTGCGCTGGCGCCGGCCACCGCCCGCTTCCTGCTCGTGAGCTTCACCACCGACTGGCGCTTCGCGCCGGCGCGCAGTCGCGAGATCGTGAAGGCGCTGCTCGACAACCGCCGCAACGTGAGCTATGCGGAGATCGACGCACCGCACGGGCACGACGCCTTCCTGCTCGACGACGTGCGCTACATGAGCGTCGTGCGCTCGTACTTCGAGCACATCGCGAAAGAGGAGCCTCTTCAATGAGCGCCGCCCGGCCGCCCGAAGGCGCTCGCACCGCAGCGCGCAGCGCGGAGGTTGCCTGATGAGCGATGTGCACACTCAGCGCCTGATCGCGCGCCTCGTGCCCGAGGGCTCGCGCGTGCTCGACCTCGGCTGCGGCGACGGCGCCCTGCTCGACCTGTTGCAGCGCGAGCGCGGCTGCAGCGGCTACGGTGTCGAGATCGCCGATGGCAACGTGCTGCAATGCATCCGTCACGGCGTCGACGTGATCCAGCTCAACCTCGACGAAGGCCTGGCGATGTTCGACGATGCCTCCTTCGACGTCGTGCTGCAGATCGACACGCTGCAGCATCTCCGCAATGCCGAGGTGATGCTGCGCGAAACGGCGCGCGTCGGCCGCATCGGCATCGTCGCGTTCCCCAACTTCGCGCACTGGCCGAACCGCATCAGCATCGCGCGCGGCCGCATGCCCGTGACGCGGCGCCTTCCCTATCAGTGGTACGACACGCCCAACATCCGCGTCGGCACCTTCAAGGACTTCGAAGTGCTCGCGCGCAAGAACCGCCTGCGCGTGCTCGACGCCTTCGGCCTGCAGGAAGGCACCGAGGTGCGCTGGCTGCCGAACGCGCGTGCCGGCACAGCAGTCTTCAAGTTCGAGCGCGAGCGCTGAAGCAGCCGAGCCTTCGGCCCCGCGCCGGGAACCAATGGCCTTCACCCTCGCCGCGCCGCTGCACAGCGAACTCCTGATCAAGAAGAGCCGCTTCATCGGTTGCGTGCAGCCGGTGGCCGATCGCGCGGCCGCGCAGGCCATCGTCGATGCACTGCGCAGCGCGCACCCCGGCGCGGCCCATGTGTGCTGGGCGCTGATGGCCGGTGGGCAATCGGCCGCCAACGACGATGGAGAACCCGGCGGCACCGCCGGGCGCCCCATGCTGGAAGTGCTGCGGCACCACGCGCTCGAAGGCGTGCTCGCGACCGTCGTGCGCTACTTCGGTGGCGTCAAGCTCGGTGCCGGCGGACTGGTACGCGCGTACACCGACAGCATTGCGCAGGCGCTGCTCGGCGCAACGCTGGTACCGCTGGTGAAGCACTGTTGGCTGCAATGCGCCGTCCCTTACGCGCTCGAGGGCGTGGTGCGCCGCGAGATGGCGACGGCGGGCGCCACGCTGCGCGAAGTGCGCCATGAAAGCCTCGTGCATTTCGCTCTCAGCTTGCCCGAGACCGCGGTCGCCGGCTTCATCGCAACGATCGACGATGCCGCCCAAGGGCGCGCGGTGTGGCAGACTGCGTGAGCCGACGCCGCGAGACGCAGACGAAAGTTCCCAGGCACTGCCATTCGAGACGTATTCAGTTACGCTTCTTGCGCAATGAAGTGCAGCGAGCTCGGAGCGTCTTCTTACGATGACCCCTTTTGAGGAGCTTCCCATTGGCCACACAGTCCCCCTTCTTCGGCAAGCGTGAACGCGAAGCCGAACCCCTTGCCTCTCGTCCCGCGCCACTGATGGGTTCCGGCACCAACCTTTCGGGTTCTCCCGTGACCCCGACCAACCTGTCGGCGCAGTCGACGGCGAGCGCGGCGGCCAAGGAAGGCGGCAGCAAGCTCACCGTCGGCCCCAACATCAAGCTCAAGGGCGTCGAGATCACCGATTGCGACACGCTCGTGGTCGAAGGCCTGGTCGAGGCGACCATGGACTCGCGCGTGATGCAGATCGCCGAACAAGGCGCCTTCAAGGGCTCGGCCGAAATCGACATCGCCGAAATCCGCGGCCTGTTCGACGGCAACCTGACAGTGCGCGAAAAGCTTGTCATCCATTCCACCGGCAAAGTCACCGGCAAAATCCGCTACGGCAAGATCGTGGTCGAGGAAGGTGGCCAGCTCTCCGGCGAGATCAGCTTCGGTGCCGCCGCTGGCAGCAGCAGCCCCAGCAAGCCGGCGCTGCAAGCCGCAGCCTGAGCCGCGGCGCCTCTCGCGCCGCTCAATCGAGGCGCTGAATCAAGGCACCGGCAGCCGCCGGTGCCTTTTCTTTTGCGCCGTTGATGAAGTAGATGAAGACGTCGCGCGCGCTCTTCGTGCCCTTGCCGCCCTCCTCGACATAGGGCAGCGCCTCCGGCAGTCCGCCGCCGGCCCAGGTCTTCGCCGCCTCGGCCCAGGCATCGAGCGCCTTGGGCGCATACCCGGTTTTCTGCCCGGCGTCGCTCATCATCAGCCGCGCATAGACGAAGTCGCTCGTGAGATCGGCAAAGGACGGGAACTTGTCCGCGTCGGTGAAGACCGTCGCCGCCTGGTACTTGCGCGCCAGCGCCAGGTAGGCCGGCGCCATGAAGCTCGGATGCCGCACATCCATCACGTGGCGCAGCGCACGGCTGCCCTCCTTCTTCGGCAGCAGCGCGAGAAAGGCCTCGAAGTCCTCGGGATCGAAGGCCTTGGTCGGCAAGAACTGCCAGACGATCGGGCCCAGCTTGTCGCCCAGTTCCGTGATGCCGCTTTCGACGAAGCGCGAGACCGACTCGCCCGCGGCCGACAGCTGCTTGCGGTTGGTCGCGAAGCGCGAGGCCTTGAGCGAGAAGACGAAGTCCTCCGGCGTCTCGTCGTGCCACTTCTTGAAGGTCGGCGGCTTGAAGCTGCTGTAGTAGGTGCCGTTGACCTCGATGGCCGTGAGCTGCCGGCTCGCGTAGTGCAGCTCCTGGCTGTGCGGCAGGCCCTCGGGATAAAAGTTCTTGCGCCAGGGCTCGTAGGTCCAGCCGCCGATGCCGACGCGAACGTGCATGCTGTTGCTGCTCAAAATCTGCCTCCGATCGGGTTGCCACTTCGAAGCCGGCAGAGATTAGCCCAAAGCCCTGCGGGCCGCGCGGCATGCGCCCATAATTCGCGAGATCCTCGCCCAGACCCACCACGCGGAGAACCCCATGAACGCTCCCCTGCACCGCGAAATGCCTTCGGGCCTGCTCGATGCCGAGCGCGCCCTGTCCGACGTCTCGACGAAATGGGACCAGGACATCGTCCGCCAGCTCACCGAGTACATCGCCATCCCGGCCAAGTCGCCCGGCTTCGACAAGGACTGGGTGCAGAACGGCTATCTCGACACCGTGATGCGCAATGCCGCCGCCTGGGTCGAGGCACAGAAGGTCGAGGGCCTGAAGCTCGAGATCGTGCGGCTCGAAGGGCGCACGCCGGTGCTCTTCTTCGAGGTGCCGGCCACCGGCACCGACATGAGCGAGACCGCGCTGATGTACGGCCACCTGGACAAGCAGCCCGAGTTCACCGGCTGGCGCAGCGACCTCGGCCCGTGGACCCCCAAGTATGAAGACGGCCTGCTCTACGGCCGCGGCGGCGCGGATGATGGCTACGCGGTCTACGCGAGCGTCGCGGCGCTGCAGGCGCTCAAGGCGCAGGGCGCGGCCCATCCGCGCGTGGTCGGCCTGATCGAGACCTGCGAGGAGTCCGGCTCCTATGACCTGCTGCCCTACATCGACGCGCTGCGGCCGCGCCTTGGCGAGGTGGGCCTGGTGATCTGCCTCGACTCGGGCGCCGGCAACTACGACCAGCTGTGGCTCACCACCTCGCTGCGCGGCATGGCGAGCGGGACGCTGAAGGTCGAGATCCTGACCGAGGGCGTGCACTCCGGCGACGCCTCGGGCCTGGTGCCCTCGAGCTTCCGCATCATGCGCCAGGTGCTGGACCGCCTCGAGGACAGCAAGACCGGCCGCCTGCTGCCGCAGAGCTTCCACTGCGAGCTGCCGGCCGATCGCCTCGTGCAGGCCAGGGCCACCGCCGAAATCCTGGGCGACGAGGTCTACAAGCGCTTCCCCTGGGCGCACTACGACTGCGGCGGCGCGACCGCCTTCGCGCTGCCGACCACCAGCGATCCGGTGGAGGCGCTGATCAACCGCACCTGGAAGCCCACGCTCTCCGTGACCGGCGCCGAAGGCTTCCCGGCGCTGAAGGACGCGGGCAACGTGCTGCGTCCGTACACCGCGTTCAAGCTCTCGCTGCGCCTGCCGCCGCTGGTCGATGCCGACCGGGCCGTGCAGGAGCTCAAGACGCTGCTCGAAGACAACGCGCCCTACCAGGCCAAGGTCACCTTCGAGAGCAACGGCGGCGCCACCGGCTGGAATGCGCCTTCCACCGCATCCTGGTTCGAGCGTGCGCTCAACGCCGCTTCGCAGGCGCACTTCGGCGCGAGCTGCGGCTACATCGGGCAAGGCGGGACCATTCCGCTCATGAACATGCTGAGCGTCGGCTTCCCGAAGGCGCAGATGATGGTCTGCGGCGTGCTCGGCCCCAAGAGCAATGCGCACGGACCCAACGAGTTCCTGCATGTGCCCTACGCCAAGAAGCTGACCGCGGCCGTGGCCGAGGTCATCGCCGCGCTGCCGGCCGCTCGCGCCGCCGGCGCCTGAAGCCGGCCGCCGCATTCGTGGCGCAAGCGCAGTTGCGCACGCCGGACGGCGAGACGCTGGCCCTGCACGACTGGCCGCTTTCGGCCGATCGCCCCGCCCGGGCCGTCGTCGTGCTGGTGCATGGCATCGGCGAGCATGCGGGTCGTTACGCGCATCTGGCGCAAGGTCTCAACGACTGGGGTTTCGCGGTCCGCGCCGCCGACCACTACGGCCACGGCGCGTCGAGCGGCGCGCGCGGCGGTCTGCCCGGCGTGATGCGATTGGTCGATGACCTCGCGCTGGTGGTCGACGACACGCGCCGCCTGTACCCGGGGCTGCCGCTCGTCGTGCTGGGTCACAGCCTCGGCGGGCTGGTCGCCGCGAGCTTCGTGGCGCGCGCGGTGCGGCCCGTCGATGCGCTGGTGCTCTCGTCGCCCGGACTGGATCCGGGGCTCAGCGCGTTTCAGAAACTGCTGGTCGCCGTGCTGTCACGCGCGGCGCCCACGCTGCGCGTGGGCAACGGCCTCGATGACCGCTATCTCTCCCACGATCCGGCGGTGGTCCAGGGCTACCGCGCGGACCCGCTGTGCCACGACCGTATCGGCGCGCGGCTGGCGCGCTTCCTGGCCGACGAAGGCGCGGTCGTGCAGGCGGCGGCGCCTCGATGGACGGTGCCTACCTTGCTGGTCTACGCCGGCGACGACCGGTTGGTGAAGCCAGCCGGCAGCCGCCGCTTTGCGGAGGCCGCGCCGGCCAAGGTGCTCAGCGCCACCTGCTTCCCGGCGCTCTATCACGAGATCTTCAACGAGCTGGAATCGAAACCCGTCTTCGACACGCTGGCGCGCTGGCTCGATGCCCGCTTCCCGCCGGCCTAAGCCGCCGCCGCCGCCGCGGCACGCCGCTTGCGCGCGAGCCACAACAGTCCTGCGCCGGTCAGCAGCACCGGCACCAGCGAGCCGATGTTCAGCAGCTGCCAACCCTGCGTCGTGACCAGCACGCCGGAGGCGAAGGAGCTGAGCGCCAGCGTCGCGAACACGCAGAAGTTGAGCGCGCCTTGCGCGCGGTCCTTCTCCTCGGCCGTGTACGCCGAGAGCGACAGCGTCGTGCTGCCCGTGAAGAGGAAGTTCCAGCCCAGCCCCAGCAGGAAGAGCGCGACGAGGAACTGGTGCAATTCCACACCCGACAGCGCCACTGCGATGCAGCCCAGGTTGAGCAGCAGGCCCGCGCCCATTACCGGCAGCGCGCCGAAGCGGCGGATCAGGTGGCCGGTGAAGAAGCCCGGCGCGAACATGCCGATCACATGCCATTCGAGCACCAGCGCGACGTCGTCAAAAGGCAGGTTGCAGATCTGCATCGCGATCGGTGTGGCGGCCATCAGCAGGTTCATCACGCCGTAGCTGAGAGCGCCCGCCATCGCAGCGACGATGAACACCGGCTGGCGCACGATCTCGCCCAGCGGGCGCCCGCCGGTTGCCGCATTCCTCGCGGGCGGCGCGGGAAAGTCGATGAAGTGCATCAGGCCCATCGCCAGCAGCGCGACGGCGCCGAGGGCGAGATAGACGCCCGCGAAAGGCACCGCGAACCAGTTGCGCGTGAGGGCCGCGAGGTTCGGGCCCGCCACCGCGCCGATGAGCCCGCCCGCCATCACCAGCGAGACCGCCTTCTCGCGCCACGCCGGCGCGGCCAGTTCGGCGGCAGCGAAGCGGTAGAGCGCGGCGTTCGCGTTGTAGTAGCCGGCCACCACGGTGGCCGCGCACAGCAGCCAGAAGTCTTGCCAGAACGCGGCCTGCGCACACAGCAGCGCCGAGCCCAACGCCACGGCCAGGCCGATCTGGAAGGAGCGGCGCCGCCCGAGGCGCCGCTGCGTGCGTGCCACCAGGCCGGTGGCCAGCGCGCCGCCGACCACATAGCCCATCACCGGCAGCGTGGCCATCCAGCCGCGCGGCGCCAGCGCCAGACCGACCAGGCCGTTGATCGCGATGAAGGCGACGTTGTTGGTCAGGAACAAGCCCTGGCAGACGGCGAGCAGCCAGAGATTGCGGTTCATCGAGAGGAGCTCAACCCTTGTGCAGCAGACTGCTGAGCGAGGACAGCAGCTCGTCCTGGTCGCCCAGGCCCTCGGCCGGCGCCTGGCCCCGGGGCGTGAGCCGGTCGATCAGCATCGGCAGCAGCGTGGCCAGCATCGGCAGCAGGGTGGCGGCGTTGATGCCGAGCTTCTGCGCAAGGCCGGAGACGACGTCGCTGCCCAGCGCGTTCTGCAGCTGGTCGTCGGTGACCGGCTGGTTTTCGCCCTTGCCGATCCACGAGCCGATCACGTCGCCCATGCCGGCCTGTTCGAACTTGGAGACCAGCCCGCCGAGGCCGCCCACCTCGCCGTTGTTGGCGAGCAGGCCGCCGAGCGCGCCGGCGAGGCCGCCGAGCTCACCGAGCCCGCCCAAGCCGCCGCCCTGGGGTTGCTGTGGCTGCGCGCCGCCGAGCACTTGTCCGAGTACCGAATCGAGCAATCCCATGATGGACTCCTGAAGTGAATGAGGGGGAAGGGCTAGGGCTGCGGGCGCGGCGGGCGCTTGGGCAGCAAGGGCTCGCTCACGCCCTGCACGCCGACCAGCCCGAGCACGGTCGCGAGGGCATTCTGCGCGCCTTTCCAGCCGTCTGTCACTTCGATCCATTCGGAGAGCGCGTGGAAGCCGCCGGTCTTGCCGCCGCCGCCGATGATGATGGCCGGGATGCCCAGCGACATCGGCACATTGGCGTCGGTGCTGGCGCCGCTCAGCAGGGTCTTGTGCCCGAAGGCGCTGTTGGAGCGCACGGCGGCCTCGACGATCACCGAGTCCGAGGGCGTGCGCCCGCCCGGCCGGTCGCCGATCAGCTTGTTGCTGACGCTGAGCGTGTTGACGTTCCAACGCTTGTTCTCCTCCGCCACCGCCTCGTCGATCGCGGCCAGCACCTTCTTCTCGGTCTCGAGCAGCGCGCCCATCTCGTCGGAACGGATGTCCACCGCCATGCGCGCATCGGGCGCGATGGTGTTGACCGAGGTGCCGCCGCCGACCGTGCCCACGGTGAAGGTGGTCTTGGGAAAGCTGGGCGTCTTGATCTCGGCGATCTTGGCGATCGCGCGCCCCATGCCGTGGATCGCGCTGGGCACCTGGCCGAAGGCCCCGTAGCTGTGGCCACCCGGGCTCTTGAAGCTCACCTCGTAGCGATGGCTCGCGGTGCCCAGCACCAGCACCGTGCCGTCGGGCGCCGGCTCCACGCCCACCATGCCGTCGATGTCGACGTGCTCGCGGAAGAGGGCCTTCATGCCGCGCAGGTTGCCCAGTTCCTCCTCGCCCACGTTGCCCACGAACAGCAGGTCGCCGACGGTCTGGATCTTGTTGTCGTTGAGCACCTTGAGCCAGGACAGCAGCACAGCGAGGCCGCGTGTGTCGTCCGAGATGCCGGGCGCGTACAGCTTGCCGTCGCGCTCCTTCACCTTGACGTCGGTGCCGGCGGGGAAGACCGTGTCGAGATGGGCCGAGATCAGCAGCTTGGGCCCTTTGCCCGTGCCGTTGCGCAGGCCCACCACGTTGCCTTCGGCATCGATGCGGGCGTCGCTGAGGCCCAGCGCCTTCATGCGTGCGAGGAAGGCCTCGGCGCGCTTCTGCTCCTTGAAGGGCGGTGCCTCGATCTCGGTGAGCATCTTGAGGTCTTCGACCGAGCGCTCGTGATCCGCTTTCACCGCGTCGAGCAGTTGCTTCATGGCGGGCGCGGCCAGCAGCTGCGTGTAGGCCTGGTCGACCGCCGGCCGCACCTGGGTCGGCGTCGGCGCCACGGCCGTGCCCTGGGCATGGGCGGCACCGGCGGTGCACAGCATGGCGAGCAGGAGGGGCGCGAGGCGCAACGAAGAGGGCAGGAGCGACGGCATGTATGGGCGGGTAGGAGTGGAAGAAGAGGCGGGGATTCTGGTCACGGGTGCGCGAGCAAGGCCAGCGCCGCCAGCGCCGCGGTCTCGGCGCGCAGCACGCGCGGGCCGAGCGTGAGCGGCGCGAAGCCGCGCGCGATGGCGTCGCCCTCCTCGGCGGCGCTCAGGCCGCCTTCGGGGCCGCTGAGCACGCAGGCGCCGCGCAGGCCGGTGGCCGGCGCGCCATCGCGGATCTCGCGCAGGCTGTGCGCGCCATCGGCCAGGCTGAGTACGAAGCGCTCGGCGTCGTCGATCGGCGGCGAGTCGATCCAACCCGCCAGCGCTCGCACGGGGTGGACCAGCGGCACCCGGTTGCGGCCGCACTGCTCGCAGGCCGCGATCGCGATCGCCTGCCAATGCGCGCGCTTCTTGTCGGCGCGCTCGCCGGCCAGGCGCAGCACGCCATGCGCGGTCATCAGGGGCTGGATGCTGGCGACGCCGAGCTCGGTTGCCTTCTCGACCAGCCAGTCCATGCGCTCGTTGGCCGGCATGCCGATCGCCAGGTGCACGGCGCGCGGCGCCTCGCGCTCGAGCGCGGCGTGCGCGCCGACCTGCACCGTCACCTCGCTGCGGCCCATGCGCTCGACGGTGGCGGCGTACTCGCCGCCGCTGCCGTCGAAGAGCGTGAGCGCGTCGCCGGGCTGCATGCGCAGCACCTGGACGTGGCGCGCGGCGCCGGGCGGGAGCGCCATCGCGCTGTGCGCGGCGAGGGCCGTGGTGCAGTGGAAGCGCGGCTTCACATCCGCCCGTACGCGAAGCCGCTCTGCGGCTGCGTGCCTTCGATCTCGTCGATGGCGCGCAGCAGCGGCGTCAGCTCGCGATAGCGCCCCGCGGTCGCGCGAATGTAGGCGATGAAGCGCGGCGTGTCGGCCAGGTACTTCGGCTTGCCGTCGCGCAGCGTCAGCCGCGCGAAGATGCCCGCCACCTTCAGGTGGCGCTGCAGGCCCATCCATTCGACCGCGCGGTAGAAGGCGCCGAAGTCCTCGTCCACCGGCAGGCCGGCCTTGCGCGCCTGCTCCCAGTAGCGCACCGTGACGTCGAGCACGAAGTCCTCGTCCCAGCTCAGGAAGGCGTCGCGCATCAGGCTGGCGATGTCGTAGGTGATGGGGCCGTGCACCGCGTCCTGGAAGTCCAGTACGCCCAGGGCCGGGCCGCTGGTGATCATCAGGTTGCGCGGCATGAAGTCGCGGTGCACGTAGACGCGCGGCGCCGCGAGGTTGTTCTCGACGATCAGCTGGAAGCTGCGTTGAAGCCGCTCCTGCAGCGGGCCTTCGACGGCGAGGCCACGGTACCGGGCCACGTACCAGTCGGGGAACAGACCCAGCTCGCGCTCGAGCAGCGCCCGGTCGTAGGGCGGCAGCACCTGCGGCCTGGACGCGAGTTGCCACCGGATCAGGGCATCGATCGCCTGGGCGTAGAGCGGACGCGCAGCGTCGGGGTCGGCGGGGTCGATCACCTCGAGCATGGTCTGGCGGCCGAGGTCGTCGAGCAGCAGGAAGCCTCGCGGCTCGTCCCATTCGAGCACCTGGGGTGCGGTCAGCCCGGCGTCGCGCATCAGCCGGGCGACCTGCACGAAGGGGGCGCTGTTCTCCTGGGCGGGGGGCGCATCCATCACGATGCGCGTGCCGGCCGGGTCCTCCGTGTCGATGCGAAAGTAGCGGCGGAAGCTTGCGTCGGCCGAGGCCGGCCGCACGGTGGCCGGCAGCAGCCGGTGCCGCGGGCCGATGGCGGCCAGCCATTGCGCGAAGGCCTGGGCACGCTCCGGATCGCTCCAGCTGATCGGTTGGGAAGGCGTCGAGGCGCCGTTGTCCGGGGGCGGGGAGGCTGTCATGGATAATCAATTCTACAAATCCGCCCGGCGCGGGCCTGTCGCAACCCCCGACCATCCGGCGCTCCCCCCAGAAGAATTCTTTCCGTACCGATGCCTGACCTGACCCGAGCTGACTGGCGCCGGTGCCGACCGCCTCTGCCGCTGGCCTTGCTGACGCTGGCGCTGCTGCAAGCCCAAGGCGCATCGGCACAGGACGCCGGCCTGGACGCGCCGATCACGCTCAAACGCACGCCGCAACTGCTGGAGACCATCCCGAAGACGCAGCGCGGCGAGCTGCCGAGCTTCGTCGATGGCGATCGCATCTCCGGCCGGCCCGACCTCGAAACCGTGATCGAGGGCAATGCCTCGCTGCGACGCGGCGACACGGTGATCCACGCCGACCGGCTCGAGTACTACCAGCCCGAGGACCTCGCCAAGGCCAGCGGCAACGTGCGCGTGAACCAGGCCGGCAATGTCTACGAGGGCCCCCAGCTGGAGCTCAAGCTCGAGACCTTCGAGGGCTTCTTCAACAAGGTGCGCTACCGCTTCCTGGCCTCGGGCGGCGAGGGCGACGCCGAGCGGGTGGACTTCGTCGACAGCAACGTCTCGATCGCCAGGCAAGGCACCTACACCACCTGCCGGCGCGAGGACTATCCCGGCTGGATGCCGGCCTGGCTGCTGAGCGCCGCGACCCTGACCACCGACACCGAGGAGAACGTCGGTGTGGCCACCGACGCGCGGCTGAGCTTCATGGGCATCAGCACGCCGCCCTTTCCGTCGCTGAGCTTTCCGCTCAGCAACGACCGCAAGAGCGGCTTCCTGCCACCGACCATCGGCATCGGAAGCGTCAACGGCGTCGACATCACGACGCCTTACTACTGGAACATCGCGCCGAACCGCGACGCGACCTTCTACCCGGAGGTGATGGGCAAGCGCGGTGTCAATCTCGGCACCGAGTTCCGCTACCTCGAAAAGGGCTACAGCGGCGACGTCCGCGTCGACTACATGCCGACCGACAGCCTGCGCAACCGCAAGCGCTGGGGCATCTGGACGAACCACTCGCAAACCTTCGACCCCAAGCCCCTGGGCCTGGACTCGCTGACCGCCTCTCTGAGGTTCAATCGGGTGAGCGACGACGACTACTGGCGCGACTTCACGCGCACGCCGTCGCTGACGACGCGTCTGCTGGCCAACGATGCCTCGCTCAACTGGACCAAGGGCGACTGGAATGGCGTCGTGCGCACGCTGAAGTACCAGACGCTGCAGTACGACCTGTCGCCGATCGTGCCGCCCTACGACCGGCTGCCGCAGATCACCGCCAACTACAACAAGTACGACTGGAACGGCTTCGACTTCTCGTTCAACGCCGACTACTCCCGCTTCCGCGGGGACCCGTCGCTGCAGAAGCAGCCCGACGGCGAACGGGTGTTCGCGCTGGCCTCGCTGAGCCGGCCCTTCCTCACGCCCGGCACCTTCGTCATTCCCAAGATCCAGCTGCACACGACCAGCTACCAGTTCGATGCGCCGCTGTCCAACGGCGCCAGCTCGGCCAGCCGCACGGTGCCGACCTTCAGCCTCGACAGCGGCATGATCTTCGAGCGCGACGCCAATTTCTTCGGCCGCGCCTTCCGCCAGACGCTGGAGCCGCGCGCCTTCTACGTCTACACGCCCTACCGCGACCAGAGCCTGCTGCCGAACTACGACTCGGCTGCCAACGACTTCAACTTCGCGACCGTCTACACCGAGAACGCCTTCTCCGGCAACGACCGCATCTCCGACAGCAACACGCTCACTACCGGCGTGACCTCGCGGCTGATCGATCCCGAGACCGGCGCCGAGGCGGCCCGCTTCGGGATCGCGCAGCGGCTGCGCTTCAAGGACCAGCGCGTCACGCTTCCTGGCGGCACGGCGGTGACCGACCGCGTCAGCGACCTGCTGCTCGGCGCCCAGATCAACTGGACGCCGCAATGGAGCGTGGACGGCACCGTCCAGTACAACCCCGACGATCACAAGTCGACCCGCACGGCGCTGAGCGCGCGCTACAACCCCGGGCCCTACCGCAACATCTCGGCGGCCTACCGCTACCAGGCGAACACGACCCCCACCTCCAACGACGGCAACAAGTCGCTGGACGTGAGCTGGCAGTGGCCGGTCAACGACCTGTGGGGCGACAAGGGCAAGGACCTCGGCCCGGGCCGAGGCCAGGGCGGCGGGCGCTGGTACGCCGTGGGGCGGCTCAACTACAGCCTGCAGGACCGCAAGCTCACCGACGGCGTGCTCGGCTTCGAGTACGACGGCTGCTGCTGGATCGGTCGCGTGGTCCTGGAACGCCTGACCACTGGCCAAGCCACCGCGAACACGCGCATCATGTTCCAGATCGAATTCGTCGGTTTCGCCTCCATCGGATCGAGCCCCATGCGCACCCTGACCCAGAACATCCAGCGCTACCAGCCTCTGCGGCAACCTTTCCCCGCACCGAGCCGCTTCACCAACTACGACTGAGCCTTCCCGCCATGAACCACATCCGCTCCATCCTCACCCTGGCGTGCCTCGCAACGCTGGCCGCGGCGGCCGGTGCGCAGGGACAGGGCTCGCGCCCCGGCGTCGGCATCACGGACATCATGCGTGCCGGCCCGCGTCTCGCGCCAGCACCCGCCGCACCCCGCGCCGCGCCGGCGGCACCGACCGGCCAGCGTTCGGCCGAATACATCGTGGCGCTCGTCAATTCCGAGCCCATCACCAACAACGAGGTGCAGACCCGGGTCGAGCGCCTGATAAAGGAAAACGCCGAGGCGCAGCGCGTGCCGAGGGCGGAGCTCACGCGCCTGGTGCTGGAGCGCCTGATCGCCGAGCGCACCCAGCTGCAGGCGGCCAAGGAGGTCGGCATCAAGGTCGACGAGCTCGCCATCGACCAGGCCGAGCAGACCGTGGCCCGGCAGAACCAAATGAGCCTGACCGAACTGCGCAGCCGCGTCGCGGCGGAGGGCATCTCGCCCCAGAGCTTCCGCAACGACCTGCGCGACCAGCTCCTGCTCACCCGCCTGCGCGACCGCGAGATCGAGGCCAAGGTGAAGATCAGCGACGTCGAGGTGGACCAGTTCATGCGCGAGCAGCGCAACGGGCCCAATGCCGCCGTGGCGCCGAATCTCAACATCGCACAGGTGCTGGTGGCGGTGCCCGAGACCGCCACCGAGGCGCAGATCGCGACGCTGCAGCAGCGCGCCCAGGGCGTCGCCCAGCGCGCGCGCGCCAGCGAGGACTTCGCCAAGCTCGCGCAGGAATTCTCCGATTCGCCCGATCGCGCCAATGGTGGCGTGCTGGGCATGCGCAGCGCGGACCGCTACCCCTCCCTGTTCGTCGAGGCGACGCAGTCGACCGCGGTCAACGGCATCGCCGGGCCGATCCGCTCGGGCGCCGGTTTCCATGTGCTCAAGGTGCTGGCCAAGAGCCAGCCGGGCTCGGCCGACGCGGTCGTCACCCAGACTCAGGTGCGCCACATCCTGCTGCGCAACGACCCGAAGCGCACCACCGCGCAGGCGGTGGCGCAGCTGGCCGAGTTCAAGGATCGCATCCAGAAGGGCACGGCCGATTTCGCGGGGCTGGCCCGCGACAACTCGCAAGACGGCAGCGCCAAGGATGGCGGCGACCTGGGCTGGTCGCGTCCTGGGCAGTTCGTGCCCGAGTTCGAGGAAGCCATGAACCGGCTGGCGCCCGGCCAGGTCAGCGACCCGGTCGTGTCCCGTTTCGGCGTGCACCTGATCCAGGTGGTCGCGCGGCGCGACGCCAAGCTGAGCCAGTCCGAGCAGCGCGAGGCTGCGCGCGGCGTGCTGCGAGAGAAGAAGCTGGAAGAAGCCTACGAAACCTGGGCGCAGGAACTGCGCACGCGCGCCTACGTCGAGTACCGCGAGGCACCTCAGTCCTGACGGCAAGGCGCCTCGGCGGCCCTCGGTGAAGCACATTGCCCGCAAGCGCTTCGGACAGCATTTCCTGTCCGACGCCGGCATCATCGATGCGATCGTGCGCGAGATCGCGCCGCGGCCCGGCGATGCGATGGTCGAGATCGGCCCGGGCCTCGCGGCGCTGACCCAGCCGCTGGTCGAGCGCCTGGGCCGGCTGACGGTGATCGAGCTGGACCGCGACCTGGCGCAGCGGTTGCGGGCGCATGGGCAGCTCGAGGTGATCGAGTCGGACGTCCTGAAGGTGGATTTCGCCGCCCTGGCCGCGCGCCTGGCCGTGCCTCCGGCCACGAAGCTGCTGCGCGTGGTGGGCAACCTGCCCTACAACATCTCGACGCCGATCCTGTTCCACCTGCTGGACTTCGCGCACTTGGTTGCCGACCAGCACTTCATGCTGCAAAAGGAAGTCGTCGATCGCATGATCGCGCAGCCGGCCACCTCGGACTACGGCCGCCTGAGCGTGATGCTCCAGTGGCGCTACGCGATGGAGAACGTGCTGTTCGTGCCGCCCGAGAGCTTCGATCCGCCGCCGCGGGTGGACAGTGCCGTGGTGCGCATGGTGCCGCTGGCCGAACCGCCGCCGGTCGACGCAGGCCGGCTGGGCGAAATCGTCCAGGTCGCCTTCAGCCAGCGCCGCAAACTGCTGCGCCATAGCTTGGGCAAATGGCTGGAGCAGCATGGATTCGCCGGTGATTTCGACACGCACCGGCGCGCCGAAGAGGTGCACGTGGCCGAGTACGTCGCGCTCGCCCAAGCCACCACCCCATAAAGAAAAAGGCCCGTCAGAGACGGGCCTTCTCGGGCAAGTCTACGCGGCTGCGAGCCAGTAGCCTGCGTTGAAAGGACTGCTCATTCGCAGCGCCAGGGGCGACACGTCGACCAGTTTGTCGGTCGGCATCTTTTCTGCCGCCGGATCACTATTGCCTTGGACTTCGATACCGGGCACCGATTCGGTACCGTTAGCCTCGTTCGCCCGTTCTGCTTGGCTGGTGGATGCAGAACGGGCTACAGAAAAGAATAGAAGCACCGGAACGGTATCTTCCGATCTCCCCAGTAGTCGGCGGCGTCCCGGAAGATGTCGAGCAGCTGCTCGCGTGCTTCCTTGTCGAACTTGGCGTTGGCCGGGATCTGCTCGAGCACGATAACGAAACCGGGCTGCGGGCCCGATTTATGCAACGGGTCGGTCATGCAGTCGTACAGCGCATCGAAGTTCTTGCCGAAATGCTGCGGAAAGGTGAACTGCTGGGCGATCAGGTCCAGCACGTCCTGCTTGGACTGGGCGTTGCCCAGGTTGGCGTAAAGGAAGTGCTGGCCCGCTGCGTGCGCCGCCTCTTGCAGATCGCTCACGCGAAACGCACGAATCGACTGCACGATATTGGGTCGCACGCCCCGAAGGGTGGGGGTCATCTCCGCTGGTCTTTCCATAGTTGTCGTGGTCATCTTTACCTCAGGGCGCCTGGGTGCGCCGCTCAAATCCAGTTCATCGCTCATGGCTCGATCCGCCTGAAACTCGCATAGTGGTCTGCCGTGTACCAGCACACCGAGGGTGTCGTGCGCTCGCCTCCGCAGACGATGCGTCGTGCGCCACGGTCACGCGAGCCGGGTGTTTCGACCGTGTACTCTCGGTAATGGCCCCGGCGCTCTCGCGGCAACAGGCGTTCGCGATTGCCGAACACCGAGCCGTCCTTTTCATGTCGGAAGGGGCCACCCTTCAAGATGGCTCCGTAAGTGCGCTGGCCCTGCACCGGCAATTCGGCCAGCGCGATCGTTTCCTGTGCCGGCTGTCCGGCGCGGGTGCCAAACCATTCACGGGCCTGGGCTCCGGCGCCGAGGGCCACCAGCAGGAGGCCCGTGAGCGCGAATTTGGAAACCGGGGACGTGATCGAGGCGTAAGCCGCCATGGGGCACCAGAAGGAAAAGAGCGAGGGCCGAATCGCAGGTCAACCTCCGGGTTAACCCGCAAATTCAAGGCCGCAAGTGTGCCCTAGGGCCGTACAAAACGCAAGCGCCTGCTCAATCTTTGAGCAGGCGCCAGGGTCTCATCGTCACAACTGAAGTTAGCGACCGCTGTCGCACGAAGACTTAGCGCTCGGCGTTGGCGTCGGCAACGGTGAGGGCCGTCATATTGACGATACGGCGTACCGTGGCGCTCGCCGTGAGGATGTGCACCGGTTTGGCAGCCCCGAGCAGGACCGGACCGATGGCGATGTTGCCGCCGGCCGCCGTCTTGAGCAGGTTGTAGGAAATGTTGGCCGCATCGATGTTTGGAAATACCAGCAGATTGGCATCGCCGGCCAAGGCGCTGTGCGGCATGACCGCGGCGCGCTGCTTGCCATCCAAAGCGACGTCGCCGTGCATTTCGCCGTCGACCTCCAGCCACGGCGCCTGTTCGCGCAGCAGTGCAAGCGTCTGACGCATCTTGACCGCGCTCGGGTGTTCGCTGGTTCCGAAGTTCGAATGCGACAGCAGCGCGGCCTTGGGCTTGAGGCCGAAGCGCATCATCTCCTCGGCCGCCATGGTCGTGATCTCGGCCAGTTCCTCGGGCGTCGGGTCGTAATTGACGTGCGTGTCGACCAGGAACACCTGCCTGTCGGGCAGCAGCAGGCCGTTCATGCAGGCGTAGATCGGCACGTCCTGGGGGGTGCTCGCGCAGCCGCCGGCGCGCTTGCCGATGACCTGGTCGATGTAGCGCAGATGCAATGCCGTGGTGCCCCAGGTTCCGCAGATCAGCCCGTCGACGTCGCCCTTGTGCAGCAGCATGGCACCGATCAGCGTGAGGCGGCGGCGCATCTCGATCTTGGCGACCTGCACCGTGATCCCCTTGCGCTCGGTCATGCGGTGGTAGGTCTGCCAGAAGTCTCGGTAGCGGTGGTCGAAATCGGTGTTGACGACGTCGTAGTCGAGCTCTTCCTTCAGCCGCAGGCCGAACTTCTCGATGCGCTGGGCGATGATCGCCGGCCGGCCGATCAGCGTGGGCCGTGCGACGCCTTCGTCGACCACGATCTGCGCGGCGCGCAGCACGCGCTCTTCCTCGCCTTCGCTGTAGGCCACCCGCTTCTTCGGCGCGCGCTTGGCGGCGTCGAAGATCGGCTTCATCGTGGTGCCCGATGCGTAGACGAAGCTCTGCAGCTTGTCGCGGTAGGCATCGAGATCGGCAATGGGCCGCAGCGCGACGCCGCTCTCGGCCGCCGCCTTGGCGACCGCGGGCGCGATCTTCATCATGAGCCGCGGGTCGAAGGGCTTCGGGATCAGGTACTCGGGGCCGAAGCTGAGCTTCTCGCCGACGTAGGCCGCCGCCACGCGCTCGCTTTGCTCCGCTTGCGCGAGCTCGGCGATGGCATGCACCGCCGCGACTTCCATCTCGTCGGTGATGGTGGTCGCACCGCAGTCGAGCGCGCCGCGGAAGATGTAGGGGAAGCACAGGACGTTGTTGACCTGGTTCGGGTAGTCCGTGCGGCCGGTCGCCATGACGACGTCGTCGCGCACGGCCTTCGCGTCCTCGGGCGTGATTTCCGGATTCGGATTGGCAAGCGCGAAGATCACCGGCCTGGCCGCCATCTTGGCCACCATGGCGGGCTTGAGCACGCCGCCGGCGGAGAGGCCCAGGAACACGTCGGCGCCCTCGATCACCTCGGCCAGCGAGCGCGCCGACGTCTTCTGCATGTATTGGCGCTTGTCGTCGTCCATCAGCTCGGTACGGCCTTCATAGACCACGCCGGCCAGGTCGGTCACGAACACGTTCTCGCGCTTCAGGCCGACCTTGAGCAGCAGGTTGAGGCAGGCCAGCGCCGCGGCGCCGGCGCCGGAGGTAACCAGCTTGATCTGTGCGATGTCCTTGCCCACCACCTTGAGGCCGTTGAGCATGGCGGCCGCCACCGTGATCGCGGTGCCGTGCTGGTCGTCGTGGAAGACCGGGATTTTCATGCGCTTGCGCAGCTCGCGCTCCACGTAGAAGCAATCGGGCGCCTTGATGTCCTCGAGGTTGATGGCGCCGAAGGTCGGCTCCAGTGCCGCGATGACCTCGACCAGCCTGGCCGGGTCCTTCTCGTCGATCTCGATGTCGAACACGTCGACGCCCGCGAACTTCTTGAACAGCACGCCCTTGCCTTCCATCACCGGCTTGGAGGCAAGCGGCCCGATGTCGCCTAGGCCCAGCACCGCGGTGCCGTTGGTGATCACCGCCACCAGGTTGCCGCGCGCGGTGTACTTGAAGGCGTTGACTGGATCCTTGACGATCTCCTCGCAAGGCGCCGCCACGCCGGGCGAGTAGGCCAGCGCCAGGTCGCGCTGGTTCAGCATCTGCTTCGTCGCTGCGATCGCGACCTTGCCCGGAACAGGAAACTCGTGGTACTCGAGGGCCGCCTTGCGCAGTTCGGCGCGCTTGTCTTCGGGCGTAGGGATCGGGGAGGTCAGATCGGACATGTGCCTTGGCTCCGTGCAACGCTTCTTGTGAGGGGCGCCGATTGTAGACCTCGCGATTCGCGGGACACCGGCCTTGCCGCGCCGGCGGTGCGGCCAAAAAGGCCCGAAGCATCGAGCCGTTGTGGCAATATGCCCGCTCAGAAAAACCGGACGAGGATCGACCATGGCGCTGATGGATTTCATCAAGAAGCAGTTCATCGACATCATCCAGTGGACCGAAACTGGAGACGGGACGCTGGCCTGGCGCTTCCCGATGGCCGAGATGGAAATCCAGAACGGCGCCTCGCTCACGGTGCGCGAGTCGCAGGTGGCGGTCTTCGTCAACGAGGGCCAGGTGGCCGACGTGTTCGGACCGGGCATGTACAAGCTCACCACGCAGACGCTGCCGGTGCTCACCTATCTCAAGAACTGGGACAAGCTCTTCGAGTCCCCATTCAAGAGCGACGTCTACTTCTTCAGCACCCGCCAGCAGGTCGACCAGAAATGGGGCACGCCCCAGCCGATCACGATCCGCGACAAGGACTTTGGCGCCGTGCGCCTGCGCGCCTTCGGCAACTACAGCTTCCGCATCGGCGACGCCAAGCTCTTCCACACCGAGATCTCGGGTACGCGCGACATCTACAGCGTGGCCGACCTCGACGGCCAGCTGCGCGGCCTGGTGCTGCAGAACATCAGCAACGCGATCGCTTCCAGCGGCGTGCCCTTTCTCGACCTGGCGGCCAACCAGATCCAGTTCGCGCAGGCGCTGGCAGCGCAGCTGGTGCCCGAGTTCGCCAAGATCGGCATTCAGCTCGAGGCCATCACGGTCCAGAACGTTTCCCTGCCCGAAGAGCTGCAGAAGATCCTCGACCAGAAGATCGGAATGGGCATGGTCGGCCAGGACATGGGCAAATTCATGCAGTACCAGACGGCGCAGGCAATTCCCAAATTCGCCGAGGGTGCCGGCCAGGGCAGCGGCATTGCCGGCGATGCGATGGGCCTGGGTGCCGGCGTCGCGCTGGGCCAGGTGCTGGCGCAGAACCTGCAGCAGGGGCTCAATCCGAACAACCCCGCGGCGGCGCAACAGCAACCCGTTGTCGCCGTGGTCAATCCGGCGGACGTGATGACCACCCTCGAGAAGCTCGGCGAGCTCAAGACCAAGGGCATCCTCACGCAGGAAGAATTCGACGCCAAGAAGGCGGAACTGCTGAAGAAGCTGGTCTGAGCCCGTTCCGCTGCGGCGAGCCCGTCGACGCGTCGACAGGGGCGCGCTGAGCGGATCCTTGCCGTCTTTTCGTGGCCACCGACTCCTCCCAGCAGCGCTACTACCGCGCGCCCTGCCCCGGGTGCGGCGCGCCCGTCGAATTCCGCTCGGCGCAGTCCACGCACGCCGTCTGCCCCTATTGCCAGAGCACGGTCGTGCGCCAGGGCGAAACGCTCGCGCGCACCGGCAAGATGGCGGAGCTGTTCGACGATTTCAGCCCGCTGCAGCTCTTCGCCACAGGGCGCATCCAGGACCAGCCCTTCACGCTGGTGGGCCGCCTGCAGTACAGCTACGAGGGCGGCCGCTGGACCGAGTGGATCGCCGCGCTCGACGGCGAGCGCACCGGCATCCTGAGCGAAGACAACGGCGCTTTCGTGTTCTCGCTGCCCCACACCTTGCAGCGCGAGGCGCCCGACTCCGCCGAGCTGCGCGTGGGCGCCACCACGGCCTTCAACGGCCAGAGCTACACGGTGGCCTCGAACGAGCAGGTCCGGCTGGTCTCGGCCCAGGGCGAGCTGCCGCGCCTGCCAGAGCTTGGCCGGCCCTTCGCAGTGATCGAGCTGCGCAGCGACCAGGGCCTGGTGCTGAGCCTCGACTACGACACCCAGCCGCCGGGCGCCTATCTCGGCCGCTCGGTGCAGCTCGAGGACCTGCAGCTCACCGGCCTGCGCGACGAATCGGCGAAGGAGGAAAAGGGCCGCAGCTTCAACTGCCCGAACTGCGGCTCGCCGGTCACGGTCAACTTTGCCGAGAGCAAGAGCATCACCTGCCGCGCCTGCAACAGCATCATCGACCTGACGCAGGGCATCGGCGGCGAGCTGCGCCACGCCGAGCAGCACGAGCCGGTGCAACCGTTGATTCCCGTCGGCACCACCGGCCAGCTGCAGGGCGCGCAGTGGCAGGTGGTGGGCTTCCAGCACCGCATGGGCGTGGCACCGGGCGACGACGAGCACTTCGGATGGAACGAATACCTGCTCTACAACAAGAAGCGCGGCTTCAGCTTCCTGGTCGATGCCGAGGACGGCTGGAGCCTGGTCAAGCCCACCACGGGTGCGCCGACCATGGCCGAGAGCGGCTCGCGTGCCACCTACCTGGGCAAGGTCTACCAGCAGCAGTACGCCTACAACGCCGAAACCACCTACGTGGCGGGCGAGTTCTACTGGCAGGTCGAGCGCGGACAGAAGAGCTTCAACCGCGATTTCGCGAGCGGCACGGCCCTGCTGTCCATGGAACGCTCGGCCAACGAGTTGACCTGGTCGTCCGGCAGCAAAATCGACAGCGCAGCGGTGGCTGCGGCCTTCAAGCTCGACGGCAAGAAGGACATGTTCAAACGCGGCGACGCGCTGCCGGTGAGCGCGGCCGGCAAGCTCGGCTGCGGCACCATCATCTTGA
Source organism: Variovorax sp. WS11 (assembly GCF_010499245.1). Lineage (GTDB taxonomy): Bacteria > Pseudomonadota > Gammaproteobacteria > Burkholderiales > Burkholderiaceae_C > Variovorax. The sequence continues at coordinate 2,555,105 of NZ_JAAGOW010000001.1, read as the reverse complement.
TCATCGTGGTGATCATCATCCTCTTGATCATCCTGAGCACCTGCACCAGCAGCTCGGGCGGTTCGCGCAGTTCGGGCGGCTCCTATGGCGGCTATTCGAGTGGCGGCGGTCACAAATGACGTTTTTTTCCGGAGGTCCTCATGTTGGGAATTGAATGGCTAAGGCCCGCGGCCTTCCTGGGCTCGATCCTCTACGCGATCATCGGCGTGCTGGTGTTCTGGATCACCTTCCTGCTCATCGACAAGCTCACGCCCTACGACCTGTGGCAGGAGATCGTCGAGAAGCAGAACGTGGCGCTCGGCGTGGTGGTGGCCGCGATGAGCCTGGGCATCTGCATCATCGTCGCCGCCGCGATCCACTAAGTCTTCCCGGCGGTCGATGAGCGAGGCAGCCTTGGACCCGGCTCCCGCAAGGGCAGCGCGCGGCCCGCAGCCGGTCGAGATCGCGCTGCTGGCCAGCGTGTTCGTGGTCGCGGCCTGCGGGCTGGTCTACGAGCTCAGCGCCGCGGCGCTGAGCTCCTATCTGCTCGGCGACTCGGTGCTGCAGTTCAGCACCATCATCGGCACCTACCTCTTCGCGATGGGCGTGGGCTCCTGGCTCTCGCGCTACTTCGAGCGCCAGCTGCCCGCGCACTTCCTGCGCATCGAGCTGATGGTGGCGCTGATTGGCGGCGCGCTCCCCGCCCTGCTCTTCATCGCCAACGCCTACATCCCCGGCGCCTTCCGGCTGCTGCTCTACGGGCTGGTGCTGGTGGTGGGCACACTGGTGGGGCTCGAGATCCCGCTGGTGATGCGCATCCTGCGCCGCAATGTGATGCTGAAAGACCTGGTCTCGCAGGTGCTGACCTTCGACTACCTGGGCGCGCTGGCGGTGTCGGTCGCCTTCCCGCTGCTGCTCGTGCCCCAGCTCGGCATGATCCGCACCGGCCTGCTCTTCGGCCTCATGAACGCGGCGGTGGCGCTGTGGGCGCTGTGGCTCTTCAGGCACGAGCTGCGCCGCTTGGGCGCGCATGCGCTGGCCTGCGTGCTGGCCCTGGCTGCGCTGGCCGGCGCCTTCGTCTTCGCCGGGCACATCACGACGCTGGCGGAAGACAAGTTCTACCAGGACCGCATCGTCTTCAGCGAGAGCTCGCCCTATCAGCGCATCGTCGTCACACGGGGCGCCGCCGGGCACCGGCTCTTCCTCAACGGCAACCTGCAGTTCGCCGAGCGCGACGAGTACCGCTACCACGAGGCTCTGGTGCATCCGGCCATGGCGGCGCAGGGCGCACCGAAGAAGGTGGCCGTGCTCGGCGGCGGCGACGGCATGGCGGTGCGAGAGGTCCTCAAGTACCCGTCGGTGGAGAGCATCACGCTGGTCGAGCTCGACCCGAACATGACGCGGCTTTTCAGCGAGCACGAGACGCTGGCGGCGCTCAACGGCGGCGCGCTCAAGTCACCGAAGGTGCATGTCGTCAACACCGACGCCTTCCAGTGGCTGCAGCAAGCCGGCGACATGTTCGACGTGATCGTGGTCGACTTCCCAGATCCCACCAACTTCGCGATCGGCAAGCTCTACACGAATTCCTTCTACGCCCTGCTCGACAAGCGGCTGGCCGCCAGCGGCTATGCCGTGATCCAGACCACCTCGCCCCTGGTCGCCCGCAAGAGTTTCTGGACCGTGGTCGCGACCGTCGAATCGGTGGGCCTGCGGGCCGCGCCCTACCACGCGCATGTGCCCAGCTTCGGCGAGTGGGGCTTCATCATCGCGAGCCGCAGGCCTTACCGGCTGCCCGAGGCCCTGCCCGAGGGCCTGCGCTTCCTGGCCGCGCCGGCGCTGCCGCAGCTCTTCGAGTTCCCGCGTGACATGGCGCGGGTGCCGGCTGAGGTGAACCGGCTGTCGAATCAGACCCTCGTCACGACCTACGAGCAGGAGTGGGGCAAGGTCGCCGGCCACTGATGAAGCGTCGCGAGTTCCTGAATGCCGCCGCCGCCGGCGCCTTGGCGCTCGGCGGCTGCGACGCGCAGCACGAGATCGAGGGCGGCTTTGCCGGCATCGACGTCGAGCGCGGCCATGCGCTGCGCGACGGAACCTGGAGCCGCAAGGACGCGCCTGCGGCTACGCGCCGCACCCGCGTCCTCATTGCCGGCGGCGGCGTGGCCGGCCTGGCGGCGGCGCGTGCCCTGCGGCTGGCCGGCATCGAGGACTTCGTGCTGCTCGAGCTCGAAGACCAGGCCGGTGGCAACAGTCGCGGCGGTCAGGTGGGCGGCATCGCCTGCCCGCTCGGCGCCCACTACCTGCCGCTGCCGGGCGACGAGGCGCACGAGGTGCAGGACCTGCTCGAGGAACTCGGCCTGCGCCGGCGCGTGGCCGGCCGATGGCAGTACGAGGAGCGCCACCTTTGCCACAGCCCTCAGGAGCGCCTGTTCTTCGAAGGCGCCTGGCAGGATGGACTGCTGCCCGTGCAGGGCGTGCGCGAGCGCACCCTCGCGCAATATCGCCTGTTCTCGCGGCGCGTGGAAGCCCTGCGGCGCGAGACGCGCTTCGCCATTCCGACGCTGCGCGTGTCGCTCGCGCCGCGCCTGCTGGAACTGGACGCCCTGCCCTTCGCCGCCTGGCTCGAGCGCGAAGGCCTCGACGATCCTCAGCTGCGCTGGTACCTCGAGTATTGCTGCCGCGACGACTACGGCGCCGGCAGCGCCCACGTGTCGGCCTGGGCCGGCATCCACTATTTCGCGAGCCGGCACGGCTTCCATGCACCGGGTGACGAGGATGCGGAGCGCGACGCGGTGCTGACCTGGCCCGAGGGCAATGGCTGGCTCGCGCGGCGGCTCGCGGCGCCGCTGGGCGATCGGCTGAAGACGGGCCAGGCGGTCCTGCGCATCGCCGAGACGCGCTCGGGCGTCGAGGTCGAGGCCTTCGATGTGGCGGCCCGGGCGCGCGTGCGGTGGGAGGCCGAGCGCTGCATCGTCGCGCTGCCGGCTTTCATCGCCGCCCGCGTGGTGGAGAATCCGCCCGCGCCGCTGCGCGAGGCGGCGGACCGGCTGCGCTATGCGCCATGGCTGGTGGCCAACGTGCACATGCGCGCGCCGCTGGCCGACCGGCCCGGCGCGGCGCCGAGCTGGGACAACGTGGTCTACGGCACGCGCGGGCTCGGCTACGTCGATGCCCGCCATCAGGCGCTGGACCCCACGCCGGGCGCCACGGTGCTGAGCTGGTATCGGCCGCTGGGCCCGAGCGCTTACGACGGGCCGGAAGGCCGGCGCCTGCTACTCGACCGGCCCTGGAGCGGCTGGCGCGACGAGCTGCTCGGCGAGCTGTCGGTGCCTCATCCCGATCTTGCCGGGCTCGCCTCCCGCATCGAGATCACCCGCTATGGCCATGCCATGGCCATCCCGGGGCCTGGCCTGCTTGCCGGCCTCGGCGCGCACGAGCGCGTCGTCGCCGGCCGCCTGGCCTTTGCGCACAGCGACTGGTCGGGGTATTCGATCTTCGAAGAGGCCTTCGTCCGCGGACATCTGGCCGCGGCCTGAGCCCGCTCGTCGTTTGCTCGCTTCGTGCCGCCGGTCATCATCGCGTTGACGGGATTTGGCGGACTGGCGCAAAATGCGCCAATCAGGAGTGAAACCCATGTCCTCGGCCACCCCCTTCGCTTCCGTCAAGCTCCCTGCCGCGCTGGTCGACAAGGCGCGCGATGCGGCCCAGCCCATGCGCCGCTCGGTGGCCAGCCAGATCGAATACTGGGCCACCCTCGGCCGCGCGCTCGAGCAAGCCGGCCTCTCCACGCAGGACAGCCAGGCGCTGATCGCGCGCGAGGAAGGTGCGCGTTACGTCGTTGCTGGCCAGGCTCAACCGGCCCTGTCGCCCGAACTCGACGCCCTGCACGGCCACGTGCTGGCCCTGGCCCAGTCCGGCGCACTGGCCGAGCGGGCCAAGGCGGCGGTGGGCGAGAACCGCGCCAAGGCGCAGCCCCGTCCGCGCAGCCGCCGCGCGGCCTGATGCCGGTCCTGCACCTGATTGCCGGCCCGAATGGCGCCGGCAAGTCGACGCTGTACCGCTACCTGATCCAGCCGCGCTACCCGCAGCTGCCCTTCATCAACGCCGACCTGTACGAGCGCGAGCAGCTCGGTCATATGCGGCATGCGGTGCGGCGCTCGGAGACCGCCCGGGCCTGGGCCGATGCGCAGCGCCAGGCACATCTGGAGGCCGGGCGCTCCTTCGTGAGCGAGACCGTCTTCTCGCATCCCTCCAAGCTCGAGCTCCTTGCCGAGGCGCGGGCCCTCGGCTTCGAGGTGGCGCTCTACATCGTGTGCGTCGACGAGCCGCGCCGCCTGCTTGAACGCGTGCAACAGCGTGTACACGAAGGCGGCCACGACGTGCCGGCCAGCAAGATCCTGGCGCGCTATCCGCGCACCCTCGAGAACCTGCGGCTGGCCGTTCGCGCGGTGCCGCTCGCGATGTTGTTCGACGGGGCGGACGTCGAGGCCGGCGGCCCGCACCTGCTGGCTTCGGTGGTCGCCGGCCGCGTCCAGCCTCATGGGCTTTGGCTGCCCGCGTGGGCGCGAAAGGTGCTTGGCCCGGACGAGGCCGCCTAGAAATCCGGGCGGTTCAGGGCCGCATCAGCGCCTCGATCTCGTCCGGCTTGACCGGCACCCCGCGCGAGATCAGCTCGCAGCCCGTTTCGGTGACGATCGCGTCGTCTTCGATGCGGATGCCGATGTTGTGGAACTGCTCCGGCACGCCCTCCCCCGGCCGCACGTAGATGCCCGGCTCGATGGTCAGCACCATGCCCGGCTTCAGGATGCGGCTGGGGCGGTTCTTGATCAGCTCGTTCGACAGCGGGTCCCGGCGCTCGCTCACCTCGCCGGCCTGCGCGGGCTCCACATAGCTGCCGCAGTCGTGCACGTCCATGCCCAGCCAGTGGCCGGTGCGGTGCATGTAGTAGGCGAAGTAGGCGCGCTTCTCGATCACGTCGTCCACGCCGCCCACCTTGTCGGCATCCAGCAGGCCCAGGTCGAGCATGCCCTGTGACAGCACCTTCACCGTGGCCTCGTGTGGATCGTTGAAGCGAGCGCCCGCTCGCGTTGCAGCCGCCGCTGCGTCTTGACTGGCCAGAACCAGCTCGTAAAGCGCGCGCTGCGGGCCGGTGAACGTGCCATTGGCCGGGAAGGTGCGGGTGATGTCGCTGGCGTAGCCGTCCAGTTCGCAGCCGGCGTCGATGAGCACCAGTTCGCCCGAGCGCACCGGCGCCACGTCGGCGCGGTAGTGCAGCACGCAGGCGTTGGCGCCGGCGGCCACGATCGAGTTGTAGGCCGGGTACTGCGAGCCCCCGAGGCGGAATTCGTGCAGCAGCTCGGCATCGAGGTGGTACTCGCGCACGTCCCGGCCTTCGCGCAGCATGCGCGCCGACAGCTGCATCGCGCGGACATGGCCGCGGGCGCTGATCTGCGCGGCACGGCGCATCGTGTCCTGCTCGCCTGCATCCTTGACCAGCCGCATCTCGTCCAGCGGGCCGCAGAGGTCGCGTTGCTCCTCGGGGCACAGCGCGCCGTAGCGCACCCGGGCGCGCACCGCCGACAACCAGCCGTCGACGCGGGACTCCAACCCCTTGTGCGTCGCGAAGGGATACCAGACCGTCTTCTTGTTCTCCAGCAGCTTCGGCATGCGGGTATCGAGCTCCTCGATCGAGAAAGCCTCTTCGACCGCCAGCGTCGCCGGTGCCGCTTCCGGGCCCAGGCGCAAGCCGTCCCAGATCTCGCGCTCGCGGTCCTTGGGGGCGCAGAACAGGGTGGCATGTCCCTCGCTTGTGAGCACCAGCCAGGCGTTGGGCTCGGTAAAGCCCGTCAGGTAATAGAAGTAGCTGTCGTGGCGGAAGAGGAAGTCGCTGTCCCGATTGCGCGGACGCTCCGGCGCGGTCGGGATGATGGCGACCGCGTCAGGTCCCAAGTAAGAAGAAAGTTCCTTGCGGCGGCGGGTCGGATGATTTGCGCTCATAACGTCACTATGCAATACCTTTGTAACTACTCCCCAGGAGAGTAGGAACACATCACGAAAACATTTGCAAGAAGGGTTGCCCTGTAGGAGGTCGCCCACGTACAAATGACCATCTTGTCAAATTGGAGGTGTTTTTGTTTAATTTTTCATATAAAGGCGCGCTTCTGGCGACCGTGGTCGCAAGCGCACTCATCGCAGGTTGTGGAGGAGGTGGTGGCGGTGGTGGTGGCGGATTCGCCGCCCTCGGCGCCACGGCGACGGGTACGGGTACCGCCACCGGTACCAGCACCACGCCGGTCACTCAGTCTTCGGCTACCACGCCCGTTCCGAACGAAGTAATCGACAGTTCCGGCGCGATCGCTGCGGATGCCTACAAGGCGACCGCTGCTGCGTTCGCCAAGGACGCCGGCATCGCGTACCGCTACGGCAACCCGGCCGCGGTCGACAACACCGGCATCCAGACGCTGTTCCAACGCGCAGATCAGTCGATGTCCGCTTACCACGCCGGCACCTGGCAGGTCGGTGGACCGCTGCTGGCCGACGCCGGCCTCTACTCGACCAACCAGGCACATATCGGCTTCGTGCCGGACAACATTTCGGTGCGCATGGGCGTGGGTGACCTGCAGATCTCGGCAGTCGACCACAACACCTTCGCGCAGGCGCCGCAGCTGCCCTGGCAGGAAGCGGCCGCATGGGACGGCAGCGCCGGGCGAACCAACTACAACGTCAGCACCTACAAGACCGCCGGTCTCACGAACGGCGAGCCGGTGGCAGTGGCGCGCTGCGGCGGTCGCACGGGTTTCTGCGCGGAGTCGGTGGTGGCCTTCCAGAACGGCCTGATCGGCACCGCCGGTACGAACACCGCCAACAACAGGAGCTCGGTGAAGCTGCCCGCCAACAAGGTGCCCACGGGCATCGCCATGACGAACAACAGCGAATACGCGCTGGTGACGGTGTGGGACACGACGGCGCTCAAGGGCCAGGTGGCGGTGATCTCGCTGGCGGGGCTGTGCAACAACTGCAATCCCTACGACTCGGCCAAGAACGGCAGCTACGACGCCTGGTACGACTGGTGGCATGAGTGGATGGGCGTGTACCCGGGTCTGCCGAACATGGGCAACATCGCCTTCATGAAGGTGCTGGGCTACGTCGACCTGCCGGGCATGAACGCACCGACGGAAATCGCAGTCACCACCGGCTTCGACCAGTTCGGAACCTCGCTGCCCGAGAAGAACGGCGAATTCATGGGCCAGACCTACTCGCCCCTGACCGACGCAGCCAAGCGCGCCAGTTTTAGCGGTTCCGGCTCCAATGCCAACCGCTATGCCAAGGCCGGCGTGGCAGTCGTCATCTCCAAGTCGGAGAAGAAGGCTGCCTTCATCGACCTGAAGCCGCTGTTCAGCTACGTCAATGGCGTGTACTTCGGTACCGGCCCGACGGAGTTCACGAACCTGGGTCAGGCCGACAACCAGTGGCCCTACACCTTCGCGAACAAGCCGCAGCAGACGCCGACGGTCATCTCGACCGTGGCGCTGGATGACCGTCCGACGGCAGTGCGCACCACCCTTTTTGGCAGTGTGCACCGCGCCTGGATCGCCACCGAGAGCGGCTCGCTGCGCATCTACGGCCTGGGCAATGTGCCCACCGGGACGGTGGCTGCCGACGTGGCCGAGAAGGGTCGCGTTGCGATCGGCAAGAACCCGACCTCGCTGGCGATCTCGAAGATCGATCCGGAAAACACGTCGATCGAGCCGCTGAACCAGCAGGTGCTGGTGGCCTCGCGGGGTGAACGCAAGATCCAGTGGGTGAGGTTCGCCTCCGACGGCAACAGCGGCAGCGTGGTCCGCAACCTGCAGGACTCGCGGATCGTCGATCCGATCGCGGTGGAAGACGCCGACAACTTCGCCAGCAACAACATGGTGCTGAGTGTTGCCGACTACGCCGGCAAAAAGGTGTCGAACTACCGCTATGGTTCCGTCATCTTCGCGAATCGCGGTGGCTCGTGGTCGTGCCAGCCGCCGGGCGGCTGCCCGGTTCAGCCCACCAACGGGGTCAACATCGAGTTCGGCGGCAGCTTTGCGATGGAGGGCAAGCCCTTCCAGATTCGAACTGCCAACGTGCCGTGATCAGCTGAGAACTAGCGTCAATTGATGCACAAAGGCCCGCCTCGTGCGGGCCTTTTACTTGGCGGGTCCGGTCGGGCCATCCGTCAGGCCCCGACTTTTTTCGCATACGACAACGCGCCGAAGTGCGCCTCCTCAATGTGGAGGATTTGCGTTGAAAGCGTTAGCAATCACAACGTTAGTAACACCGCTCTAGGGAGCCGCATTACACATAGGAAAAGAAGTGCAAGAGCGGTTGCCCGCAGAGCCGTTGACCCGTACAAACCCGAACTTAACCAATTTAGGAGGGATTTGCTTGAAAGTCATCGACAAAAGCGCGCTTCTGCTTTTTGTTGCAGCTGGCGCGCTCGCAGGATGCGGGGGCGGGGGCAGCAGCTCAGGCGGGTTCGCCGCAGCGCAAGGCTCGGACGCGTTACCTGCGACCGCTTCTTCAACCACCGCCGCACCTGCGGCCGAATCCACGGCGACCAAGGAAGCCGCACCGATCAGTAAGCTCGATTCCAGCTGGACCAAGGTCGCGGACGAGGATCGGACCTTTACGCTGGCCGCCGCGACGGTCGTGAAATACGGGGCGAACGACACGTACGCCACCAAGACGCTGTCGGGCTCGCAGTCCTGCAGCAACGGAAACTTCGGCGACCCGCTGCCCTTCGTGGCGAAGGCGTGCTACGTCCAGACTGGGACCGCGCCCGCGCCCGCACCCGCACCGGCACCGGCACCTGCCCCGGCACCAGCCCCCTGCCCCCCGCACCTGCACCTGCACCCGCCGTTGGCCAGCGCTTGGCCGCCGAGGGGCGTCCTTCACGGTAACCCGCTGCGACGCGCGTCCAGTACGGCGTCACCGGCAAAGTGGGTCGAAAAGACGGTGACCGGCACCGTCAACTGTTCCAACACAACCTTCGGCACCGACCCTGCGCCCTTCGTTGTGAAGGCCTGCTATTCGCTCGGTGCGGCATCACCGGCACCTGCCCCCCGCACCGGCTCCCGCGCCCGCCCGGCACCTGCGCCGGCCCCTGCACCGGCTCCTGCGCCCGCTCCGGCCCCGGCCCCGGCCCCGGCACCCGCCCCCGCCCCCCCCCGCCCCCGCCCCCGCCCTGTCTCCCGGCGACGTCGTCGACAGCGCCGGAAACCTGGTGGCTGACGCATACCGCGCCATGGCACCCCTGCTCTCCAAGGTGGAAGGCATCCGCTATCGCTACGGCGACGCCCCGACGGTGAACAACAGCGGCATTCCCACGCTGTACAAGCGCGCCGACCAGACCATGAGCTACCACGCCGGTACCTGGCAGGTCGGCGGCCCGGTCACGGGCGACGCGGGCCTGTACTCGACCAACCAGGCCCATGTCGGCTTCGTCGCCGACAACCCGACCCTGCGCATGGGCGTGGGCGATCTACAGGTCTCTGCGATCGACCACAACACCTACTCGCAGGCGCCGCAACTGCCCTGGCAGGAAGCGGCGGCGTGGGACGGCAGTGCCGGACGCACCAACTTCAACGTCAGCACCTACAAGACGGCCGGTCTCACGAACGGCGATCCGGTGGCGGTGGCGCGCTGCGGTGGCCGCACGGGCTTCTGCGCGACCTCCATCGTGGCCTTCAACAATGGCCTGATCGGCACGGCCGGGAGCAACACGGCGAACAACCGAGGCTCGGTGAAGCTGCCTGCCAACAAGGTACCGACCGGCGTTGCCGTTACCAACACCAGCGAATACGCGCTGGTGACGGTGTGGGACACGACGGCGCTGAAGGGCCAGGTGGCGGTGATCTCGCTGGCGGGGCTGTGCAACAACTGCGACCCGTACAACTCGAATGGTGGGACGCCGACCGGCATCCGCAACGGGACGTACGACCGCTGGTACGACTGGTGGCATGAGTGGATGGGCGTGTACCCGGGTCTGCCGAACATGGGCAACATCGCCTTCATGAAGGTGCTGGGCTACATCGACATTCCGGGCATGAACGCCCCGACGGAAATCGCGGTCACCACCGGCTTCGACCAGTTCAGGACGGCGTTGCCCGAGAAGCAAGGCGAGTTCATGGGTCAGACCTACTCGCCGCTGACCGATTCGAGCAAGCGCGCCAGCTTCAGCGGCTCCGGCTCCAACGCCAACCGTTACGCCAAGGCCGGCGTGGCGGTCGTCATCTCCAAGTCGGAGAAGAAGGCCGCCTTCATCGACCTGAAGCCGCTGTTCAGCTACGTCAACAGCGTCTACTTCGGTACCGGTCCGACGGAGTTCACGAACCTGGGTCAATCCGACAGCCAGTGGCCGTACACCTTCGCGTACAAGCCGCAGCAGACACCGACGGTGATCTCGACGGTGGCGCTGGACAGCAGGCCGACCGCGGTTCGCACGACCCTGTTCGGCAACGTGCACCGCGCCTGGATCGCCACCGAAGAAGGTTCGCTGCGCATCTACGGCCTGGGTAACGTGCCCACCGGCACCACGGCAACGGACGTCGTCGAGAAGGGCCGTGTCGCCGTCGGCAAGAACCCGACCTCGCTGGCCATCTCGAAGATCGATCCGGAGAACAAGAGCATCGAGCCGCTGAACCAGCAGGTGCTGGTGGCCTCGCGCGGCGATCGCAAGATCCAGTGGGTGCGCTTCGCCTCCGACGGCAACAGCGGCAGCGTGGTTCGCACCCTGCAGGACTCGCGCATGGTCGACCCGATCGCGGTGGAAGACGCCGACAACTTCGCCAGCGACAACATGACGCTGAGCGTTGCGGACTACACCGGCAAGGCGGTGTCGAACTACCGCTACGGTTCGGTGATCTTCGCGGGTGGCGGGGCCTGCCCGGCGTCTTCGGGCGGCTGCCCGGTGCAGGGAACCGGCGGCATGAACATGGAGTTCGGCGGCAGCTTCACGATGGAGGGCCGGCCCTTCATGCTGAGGACAGCCAACGTGCCTTGATCGCCTGATTCGATCCAAGCTTTGCGGCCCGCCTTGTGCGGGCCGCTTTTTTTTTGGCTGTCGCTTCCCTCAAACAGTTGCTGCCCGCAACGAATTCTTCAGTATGCCTTTTTGGAAAGTTCAAGTAACCAATTGAAACTTCAGTAACGTGAGCGCCCCAATAAGGATCGAAAAGAAACGGAATGCAAGTAACGTAGAAAGACGTATCGCCTGCTTCTGCATCTCCACCTCGATCCTTTCTGGAGCAATTGGATGAAAGTCACGGACAAAAGCGCGCTTCTGCTCTTTGTTGCTGCGGGTGCGCTGGCGGGTTGCGGAGGTGGAGGCGGGGGCTCGGGGGCTTCCCCGTCTCGCTGGCGGATGGTGCGGCGTCGACAGCCACCCTGTCCCGACCCCGACGGCCACCGACTCGGCCGACGCAAAGGGAAACTGAAGCCTCAGGCAAGCCCGCTCGATTCGAGCTGGACCAAGGTCGCTGACGAGAATCAAAGATTTGTGCTGGCTTCCGCGATGGTCGTCAAGTACGGGGCAAAGTCGACCTGGAGGTCCAAGACACTTTCGGGGTCCGTCGACTGCAGCAACGCGACCTTCGGCGACCCGCTGCCCTATGTTGCGAAAGCCTGCTACATCCAGGGCCAGACGCCCGCGCCCGCGCCCGCGCCGGCTCCGGCCCCTGCTCCCGCCCCAGCACCGGCCCCAGCCCCCCAGCCCCAGCACCGGCCCCAGCCCAGCCCCAGCCCAGCACCGGCACCGGCACCAGCCCCAGCACCGGCACCGGCACCAGCCCCAGCACCGGCACCGGCACCGGCACCGGCACCAGCCCCAGCACCAGCCCCCAGCACCAGCCCCAGCACCAGCCCCAGCCCCAGCACCAGCCCCAGCACCAGCCCCAGCACCAGCCCAGCACCAGCCCCAGCACCAGCCCCAGCACCAGCCCCAGCACCAGTCGCGGGAACGCTGCTCGCCAAGGAGGGTGCTTCGTTCACTGTCGCCGTCGCGACCTTGGTTAATACGGCTCCGGCACGTCGTGGATCCAAAGACGGTCACTGGCGGTGCCGCCTGCAACAATGAATTCTTCGGCGGCGATCCCCTGCCCTTTGTCGTGAAGGCCTGCTATTCACTCGGCGCCGCCAGCGTGCCTGCAGCGGCACCGGCCCCGCGCCCGCCCCGCGCCCGCGCTCGCCCCCGCCCCGCGCCCGCCCCCGCCCCGCGCCCGCCCCGCCCCGCACCCGCACCCGCACCCGCACCGATCACCGGCGACGTGATCGACAGCGCCGGCCGTGTCGTTGCCGACGCCTACCGCGCCCTGGCGCCCAGGCTCGCCAAGGCGGACGGCATCGCCTACCGTTACGGCGACGCCCCGACCGTGAACAACAGCGGCATTCCCACGCTGTACAAGCGCGCTGACCAGACCATGAGCTACCACGCCGGTACCTGGCAGGTGGGTGGCCCCCTCCTCGCCGACGCCGGCCTCTACTCGACCAACCAGGCTCATGTCGGCTTCGTCGCCGACAACACGGCCGTGCGCATGGGCGTGGGCGACTTGCAGATCTCGGCGGTCGACCACAACACCTTTGCGCAGGCGCCGCAGCTGCCGTGGCAGGAGGCGGCGGCCTGGGACGGCAGCGCCGGGCGCACCAACTACAACGTCAGCACCTACAAGACCGCCGGTCTCACAAACGGCGATCCGGTGGCAGTGGCACGTTGCGGTGGCCGTACCGGCTTCTGCGCCACCTCGCTGGTGGCCTTCAACAATGGCCTGATCGGCACTGCCGGCAGCAACACCGCGAACAACCGGACCTCTGTCAAGTTGCCCGAGAACAAAGTGCCGACCGGCATGGCCATCACCAACAACAGCGAATACGCGCTGGTGACGGTGTGGGATACGACGGCGCTGAAGGGCCAGGTGGCGGTGATCTCGTTGGCCGGCCTGTGCAACAACTGCAACCCCTACAACTCGGCCAAGAACGGCAGCTACGACGCCTGGTACGACTGGTGGCACGAGTGGATGGCGGTCTACCCCGGGCTGCCGAACATGGGCAACACAGCCTTTATGAAGGTCCTGGGCTACATCGACTTGCCGGGCATGAACGCGCCAACGGAGATCGCGGTCACTACCGGCTTCGATCAGTTCCAGACCGCACTGCCGGAAAAATATGGGGAGTTCATGGGCCAGACCTATACGCCCCTGACCGACCCGGCCAAGCGAGCGACCTTTAGCGGTTCCGGCTCCAACGCCAACCGCTATGCCAAGGCCGGCGTGGCGGTCGTCATCTCCAAGTCGGAGAAGAAGGCCGCCTTCATCGACCTGAAGCCGCTGTTCAGCTACGTCAACGGCGTCTACTTCGGTACCGGCCCGACGGAGTTCACCAACCTGGGCCAGGCCGACAACCAGTGGCCCTACACCTTTGCCTACAAGCCGCAGCAGGCCCCGGCGGTGATCACGACCGTGGCGCTGGACGACCGGCCGACGGCAGTACGCACTACCCTGTTCGGCCCCGTCCATCGTGCGTGGATCGCCACCGAGAGCGGCTCGCTTCGCATCTACGGGCTGGGCAACGTGCCGGCCGGCACCACCGCGACGGACGTCTTCGAGAAGGGCCGTGTCGCCGTCGGCAAGAACCCAACCTCGCTGGCCATCTCGAAGATCGACCCGGAAAACAGGGACATCGAGCCGTTGAACCAGCAGGTGCTCGTGGCCTCGCGCGGCGATCGCAAGATCCAGTGGGTGCGCTTCGCCTCCAACGGCGACAGCGGCAGCGTGGTCCGCACCCTGCAGGATTCACGCATCGTGGACCCGATCGCGGTGGAAGACGCCGACAACTTCGCCAGCGACAACATGGTGCTGAGCATCGCGGACTACACGGGCAAGGCGGTGTCGAACTACCGCTACGGCGCCGTCGTCTTCGCCGACCGCGGCGGCTCCTGGTCCTGCCAGCCGCCCACCGGGTGCCCCGTCCAGGCCACGGGCGGCATGAACATCGAGTTCGGCGGCAGCTATGCGATGGAGGGCAAGCCCTTCCACATCCGCACGGCCAACGTACCCTGACCGGCCGCGAACTAGGCGATAGCCGGTCCGCCCTGTGCGGGTCGTCTTCTTGCGTTCAGCGCCGCGAGCCGCTCCGGCGTCCCGACATCGGTCCAGGCGCCCTGGTAGAGCTCGGCGCTGATCCGGCCTTCGGCCATCGCCGCACGCAACAGCGGCGCCAGCGGCGCCTTGACGCCGCCGGGGTTGCCCGCCGGAATGCGGCAGTACGGCGGTGCGAACAACGCCGCGCGGTACAGGCCGATGGTCGAGAAGGTGTGCATCAGCGGCGCGTCGTTCAGCGCCAGCCCGTCGGGCGAAATCCCGAAGTCGCCGCGCAGGTTGTGCGGCGGGTTCGGCACCAGCCACAGGTGCGCGAGCCCCTTGCCGGCGGCGAAACGGTCCACCGCGGCCTGGGTGAAGGCGAAATCCGGCGCGAACACGTCGCCCGCCAGCACCCAGAAGATTTCGCCGAGCAGCGGCAACGCGCGCACGATGCCGCCTGCAGTCTCCAGCGCGCCGCCGAAGTCGCGGCCTTCGTGGGAATAGGCAATCTCGCAAGCAGCGTGCCGGTGCCCGAAGCGCGAGACGATCAGCTCGCCCAGCCAGTCGGTGTTGACGACCAGACGCCGGAAGCCGCCTCCCGTCAGCGCCTCCATCGGCCACTGCATCAGCGGCTTGCCTTGCACATCGAGCAGGGGCTTGGGCATCGCGTCGGTCAGCGGCCGCATGCGTTCGCCCCGACCGGCGGCGAGGATCATGGCCCGGATGCTCATGAAGTAACCGCCTCCGCCGCGATGGCCCCGCGCTGCAGCGCGTGCCGTTCGGCGCGGCCCGGCACGAACAGCGCCTCCAGCGCCCCCATCAGCGCCCTCGCCTTGGCCGAGTGGTCGGCGCCGAAATTGCAGACGTAGACATCCAGCGTCGCCCCGCGCTGCTCCGGCCAGGTGTGGACGCACAGATGCGACTCGGCGAGCAGCACCGTGGCCGTCACGCCGCCCGGTCCCTGCGGGCTGGCCGGAAAAGCGTGGAACAGCGTGCCCACCGCCTGCAGGCCGGCGGCCTCGACCGCCTTCACGCAGGCGGCTCCCAGCATTGGCGCATCGACCAGCCAGCGCGTCTCGCAACGGCAATCGTGGAGGTCGGCGGTCAGGTGCAGCCCATGCATGGCCGGCACTCTATCAGCCCTCTGCCGCGCCTCCGGACAGGCGCCATGCCCCGC
The DNA here is from genome assembly GCF_010499245.1 of Variovorax sp. WS11. Lineage (GTDB taxonomy): Bacteria > Pseudomonadota > Gammaproteobacteria > Burkholderiales > Burkholderiaceae_C > Variovorax. The sequence continues at coordinate 2,539,850 of NZ_JAAGOW010000001.1, read as the reverse complement.
CCGTTAAAATCCCGGGTTCTCCCCAACCAGCTCCCCCAAGAAAGCCCCGACCACATGGCCAACCAAGCCTTGATGGCCAACGCGATTCGCGCGTTGGCCATGGATGCCGTTCAACTCGCGAACTCGGGGCATCCGGGCGCACCGATGGGTATGGCCGACATGGCGGTCGCCCTGTGGGGCGAGCATCTCCGGCACAACCCCGGCAACCCGCAGTGGTTCGACCGCGACCGTTTCGTGCTCTCGAACGGCCACGCCTCGATGCTCATCTACGCCGTGCTGCACCTCACGGGCTACGCACTGCCGGTGGAGGAGCTCAAGCGCTTCCGCCAGCTGCACAGCAAGACGGCCGGCCACCCCGAGACCGGCATCACGCCCGGGGTGGAAACCACCACCGGTCCGCTGGGCCAGGGCATCACCAACGCAGTCGGCTTCGCGCTGGCCGAAAAGCTGCTGGCCTCCGAGTTCAATCGCCCCGAGCACAGCATCGTCGACCACCGCACCTACGCCTTCCTCGGCGACGGCTGCCTGATGGAAGGCATCAGCCACGAGGCCGCCGCACTGGCCGGCGCCTGGAAGCTGGGAAAACTGGTCGCGCTCTACGACGACAACGGCATCTCCATCGACGGCCCGGTCAAGCCCTGGTTCATCGACAACACGGCGGAGCGCTTCAAGGCCTACGGCTGGAGCGTGATCGGCCCGATCGACGGCCACGATGTGAAAGAGGTGTCGGACGCCATCCAGCGGGCCCGGCAGCAGGACGAGCGCCCCACCCTCATCATCTGCAAGACGCAGATCGGCAAGGGCAGCCCCAACCGCGCCAACACCGCCAAGGCCCACGGCGAGCCGCTGGGTGCCGACGAAATCGGCCTCACCCGTACCGCGTTGCAATGGCAGCACGAACCCTTCGAGCTGCCGCAGGCGGTGTACGACGAATGGGACGCCAATGCCACCGGTGCGCAGCGCGAAGCCGCATGGAACGACAAGTTCGCCGCCTATGCGAAGCAGTTCCCCGACCTCGCGGCCGAGTTCACCCGCCGCATGAAGGGCGAGCTGCCGAAGAACTTCCACCAGACCGCTTTCGATGCCGTCGTCACGGCCCACACCAAGGCGGAGACCGTGGCCTCGCGCAAGGCCTCGCAGTTGGCGCTCGAAGCCTTCACCGCCGCGCTGCCCGAGCTGCTGGGCGGCAGCGCCGACCTGACCGGCTCCAACCTCACCAACACCAAGAGCACGCCGGCCCTGCGCTTCGACGCCACGGGCGCCGTGGTGCGCACCGAGGGCAACGAGCAGATCCCCGACGGCCTGCCGGGCCGCCATATCAACTACGGCGTGCGCGAGTTCGGCATGGCCGCCATCATGAACGGCGTGGCGCTGCACGGCGGCTTCATCCCTTACGGCGGCACCTTCCTGACTTTCAGCGACTACAGCCGCAACGCCATCCGCATGGCAGCGCTGATGAAGCAGCGCGTGGTCCATGTCTTCACGCACGATTCCATCGGCCTCGGCGAAGACGGCCCCACGCACCAGTCCATCGAGCACGCGGCCTCGCTGCGCCTCATCCCCAATCTCGACGTCTGGCGCCCTGCTGACACAGCCGAGACCGCGGTGGCCTGGGCCGTCGCGCTCCAGAACGCCACGCGCCCGACCGCGCTGCTGCTGTCGCGCCAGAACCTGCCCTACGCGCCCAAGAAAGACCTGAGCGACATCAGCAAGGGCGCCTACGTGCTGACCGAGCCCGATGGCCTCAAGAAGAAGCTGCAGGCCGTCATCATCGCCACCGGCTCCGAAGTGCAGCTCGCGCTCAAGGCCCAGGAGTTGCTGGCCGCGAGGAAGATCGCCGTGCGCGTGGTCTCCATGCCCTCCACCACCACCTTCGACCGCCAGGACGTGGCCTACAAGAAGAGCGTGCTGCCCCAGGGAACGCCGCGCATCGCGGTCGAGATGGGCGCCACCGACGGCTGGTGGAAGTACGGTGTCGCTGCCGTCGTCGGCATCGACACTTACGGCGAGTCGGCACCCGCCGGCGTATTGTTCAAGCATTTCGGCTTCACGGCCGAGAACGTCGCTGCCACGGTCGAGGCGGCGCTCGCGCGCTGATCCGGCCGCACCCAGTTTTCAACCTTCCAGGAGCAAACCACATGGCTATCAAACTCGGCATCAACGGCTTCGGTCGCATCGGTCGCAACGTGCTGCGCGCGGCGGTGCAGAACTTCAAGAACGACATCGAGATCGTCGCGATCAACGACCTGCTCGAGCCCGAGTACCTGGCCTACATGCTCCAGTACGACTCGGTGCACGGCCGCTTCCAGGGCGAGGTCACCGTCGAAGGCAACACCCTGATCGTCAACGGCAAGAAGATCCGCCTGACGCAGGAGCGCGACCCCGCCAGCCTCAAGTGGGACGAAGTGGGTGCCGACGTGGTGCTCGAATCCACCGGCCTCTTCCTTACCAAGGAAACCTGCCAGAAGCACCTCGACGCCGGCGCCAAGAAGGTGATCATGTCGGCACCCAGCAAGGACGACACCCCCATGTTCGTCTACGGCGTGAACGACAAGAAATACGCCAACGAGGCCATCATCAGCAACGCCAGCTGCACCACCAACTGCCTGGCGCCGCTCGCCAAGGTGCTCAACGACAAGTGGGGCATCAAGCGCGGCCTGATGACCACCGTGCACGCCGCCACGGCCACCCAGAAGACCGTGGACGGCCCGAGCAACAAGGACTGGCGCGGCGGCCGCGGCATCCTCGAGAACATCATCCCCTCCAGCACCGGCGCGGCCAAGGCGGTGGGCGTGGTCATCCCCGAGCTCAACAAGAAGCTCACCGGCATGAGCTTCCGCGTGCCGACCTCCGACGTGTCGGTGGTCGACCTCACGGTAGAGCTGGTGAAGGACGCCACGTACAAGGAGATCTGCGCCGAGATGAAGGCACAGAGCGAAGGCGCGCTCAAGGGCGTGCTCGGCTACACCGAAGACAAGGTGGTGGCCACCGACTTCCGCGGCGACCCGCGCACCTCCATCTTCGACGCCGAGGCCGGCATCGCGCTCGACGGCACCTTCATCAAGCTGGTGAGCTGGTACGACAACGAGTGGGGCTACTCCAACAAGTGCCTGGAGATGGTGCGGGTGGTGGCGGCCAAGTAGGTCGCTTCTTCTCCTTTTGCGATTGAAACGCGCCCTCGGGCGCGTTTTGTCATTTTGATGGCCGGTGCTCACGCACCTGCCCCCACCGGCCCGGCCGGAAGCCAGTGGCGCTGGGGCATCTCGTGGGCATGGTGCAGTTGCGGCCCCTGGGTCTGGAAGCTCAGGACGCCTCGGCGCATCAGCGCGTCGGCCACGATCGTGTAGCCCATGGGCGCTGCATCGCGAGCCGCAGACATGAAGGCCGTCTTCGTGTAGTGCCGTTGATCGCGCGGCAGGCGCTCGCCCATCAGGCGGTCCAGCACGCGGCTCGAGAGATGGTCGGGATTTCCGTCATTCGGCACCTGCATCAGCCGTAGATTCGAGGGCAGGCCCAAGCCCAGGTATTCGGCGAAGGTACAGGCGTCGCTCAGCGCACGCACGCCTGCATTGCTCGTCAGCAGCACGCCGCGCCCTTCGAACTCGCCGTACAGCACCACGCTCGACTCGTCCTCCGCCGACGTGGCCGGATCGCGGGGAAGCGTCTCGACGTCCCAGCGGCTCCCCACCGCTGCACTCGCCAGCCGGATCCATCGCGCCGCGTCGGCCAGCGTCAGCCCGGTCGCCGGCGGCAATGCCGCTTCGAAGGCCGGGAGCAAACCCTCGACGTACCAGCTACGGCTTGGCGACAGCACTGTGAAGGGCCCGATGACCGTGCCCGCGAACGGCTCGTGCACCGGGATCTCTCGCGCCAGCGCGAGCTCCTCCAGCTGTCGAGCAACCGTGGTGGCTTCGGACAAGCGATCGGTGTGCGCCCACGGCCGATGCATCCACACCTCGCCGATGCTGAGCTGGTCCAGAACCACCTCGAGGCCTCCGGCATGCTTTCGGCGGGGATGCGGGATCACGACGTGGTCTGCGTGCGACGTGAGGCAATGCTCCCGGACATGCTTCACGAGCTGCTCGGCTGCGGCCGGCGTGCCACCGTCGTAGACCAGCAAGCGGTAGTTACCGGGGGCGCCCCAACGCACAACGATTGCGGCGCCGCCATCGGCCCCGGGGAAAAGATCGACTTCATAACCCAATGAAAAACTCCCTTCAAATGCATCATTCAAGCTGATGCAAATACTTCTGTGAAAAAACACAGTGTGAAGGAGAAAACGCACTGTTGCAAGTAGTAATATCTGCATCATGTCAATTCATGCAAAACAAACGGCTCTGGGCGCACAGGTGGGTATTCGGGCCGGCTATCCCTTCCGCGGCGCCATCGAAGAAATCCGCAGCGGCCCCGTCCAGGCCGTGCAGATGAAAGACCTGGACCCGATCCACGGCATCGATTGGCGTGGCGTCATCCGGACCCAACTCACCGGCCGACGCGAGCCCGACTGGCTCGCCCCTGAAGACTTGCTCTTCGTTGCCCGCGGCACGCGCTTCCATGCCAGCTGCGTGGGCGAGCTTCCCGGCCCGGCCGTGTGCGGGCCGCACCTCTTCCATCTGCGGGTCAGGCCCGGGCGCGAGCTGCTGCCCGTCTTCCTCGCCTGGCAGATCAACCAGGCGCCCTTCCAGCGGGCCCTGCGTCGCGCGGCCGAAGGCTCCAGCCAGCTGAGCGTGCGCCGGCCTGTGCTTGAATCGCTCCCGATCGGCCTTCCGCCCCTGGCCGATCAGGAGCGCATCGTGGCGCTGGCCCGCCTCGCGCAACGAGAAAGGCAGCTGCAAGACCTGCTCATTCGCAACCGCGAACGGCAGTTCGAATCGATCGCCGAAGCGCTCGCCAGCGCATCGGGCAAGGCATGAACCACCCCAGGGAAATCAAGAAAGCATGAACCAGACAGTCATCAGCCAAGACAGCATCAACGCCACCGTGTGGGCGGCCTGCGACACCTTTCGCGGCGTCGTCGACCCGAGCACCTACAAGGACTACGTGCTCCCGATGCTCTTTCTCAAGTACGTGTCCGACGCCTGGCAGGACCACTACGACGCCTACCGGGCGCAGTACGGCGACACCGCGCAGGATCTCATCGTGGAGCTCCTCAAGACCGAGCGCTTCGTCCTGCCGCCCAGCGCCAGCTTCTACGCCCTGCATGCGGCCCGCTTCGAGCCCGGCAACGGCGAGCGCATCGACCGCGCCCTGCACGCCATCGAAGACGCCAACATCGGCAAGCTTCGCGACGTGTTCCAGAACGTCGGCTTCAACTCCAACAAGCTCGGCGACGAGCAGCAGAAGAACGACATCCTGCGGCACCTCCTCGAGGACTTCGCCAAGCCCGAGCTCAACCTGCGCCCCAGCCGCATCGGCGAGCTCGACCTGATCGGCAACGCCTACGAATACCTCATCAGCCACTTCGCGTCGTCGAGCGGAAAGACCGCCGGCGAGTTCTACACCCCGCCCGAAGTCTCCAGCCTCGTGGCGCGCCTGATGGACCCAAAGGAAGGCGACGAGATCTGCGACCCGGCCTGCGGCTCCGGCTCGCTGCTGCTCAAGTGCGGCCGCCTGATCCGCGACCGCACCGGCTCCAAGCGCTACGCGCTCTACGGGCAGGAGGCCATCGGCAACACCTGGACCCTGGCCAAGATGAACATGTTCATGCATGGCGAGGACAACCATCGCATCGAGTGGGGCGACACGCTGCGCAATCCCAAGCTGCTCGCGGACGATGGGAGCCTGCGCCATTTCGACGTGGTCGTCGCCAACCCGCCGTTCAGCCTGGAGAAGTGGGGCCACGAGGCCGCGGGGAGAGACAAGTTCGGCCGCTTCCGCCGCGGCATACCGCCGCGCACGAAGGGCGACTACGCCTTCATCCTTCACATGGTCGAGACCATGAAGCCCGCCGGCGGGCGCATGGCGGTCGTCGTGCCGCACGGCATTCTGTTTCGCGGCGCGGCCGAGGGGCGCATTCGGCAGAAGCTGGTGGAGGAAAACCTGCTCGATGCCGTGATCGGCCTGCCCGAGAAGCTCTTCTACGGCACGGGCATTCCGGCCGCAGTGCTCGTTTTCCGCAAGGACAAGGCGAACGACAAGGTGCTCTTCATCGATGCGAGTCGCGATTTCGAGCCCGGCAAAAACCAGAATGTGCTGCGCGAGGCGGACCTGCAGCGTGTGCTGGACACCCATGCGGCGCGTGCGCCGGTCGAGAGGTATGCGTATCTCGCGACACCGGAGGAGATCGCCGAACACGACTTCAACCTCAACATTCCTCGCTACGTCAATACCTTCGCGGAAGACGAGCTGCTCGACATGGCGATGCTGCAGGACGAGCGCCATGAGCTCAGGAAGGAGCTTGATGGCATCGAGGAAGAAATAGCGGCGCACCTGATGGAGATGAGCATATGAGCGCGACGCCGAGCCCCGCCATACCCGGGGCAACCGTTGCAGCTCTTGCAACGGTTCATCCGAACCGAACTCGACAACAAAGAGCAGCAGTCATGCGGCGGCTGATCGCTGACGGACCTCCGCAATGATCATCACCCCCCCCACCCGCGAGCAATCCAGCGCCAAATTTTCCGCGCTGCGCATGCTCTTCACCCTCGGGTGGAACTATCTGAGCACCGCCGACTGCCTCACCCTGCGCGGCTCGACGCGCGAAGTCCTCCTCAAGCCGCGCCTCATCGAAGTCCTGCAGACCCGCCGCTTCGACTACAAGGGCGAGGCCTATCACCTCTCACCCAGCGCCATCGACCAGATCCTGCGCGAGCTGTCGACCGTCGGCCTCGGCGAAGGCCTGCTGACGGCCAACGAGCGCCTCTACGCCAAGCTCGCCTATGGCATCACGGTCACCGAATTCATGCCGGACGGCAGGCGGCACCAGCCGACGATTCATGTCATCGACTGGATGGACCCGAACGCCAACCGCTTCGACGTGACGGAAGCGCTGCACGTCGTCTCCACCCGCGGCACGCACGAATGCGCGCCGGACATCGTCGGCTATGTCAACGGCATCCCACTGGTCGTCATCGAGGCCAGGCAGCCCCACGGCCGGCACGGTGCAAACCCCGCCGAAGCGATGGTGCTCGAAGGCATCGGCCAGCAGCTGCTCAACCAGCGCGACGATGAGATCCCGCACCTGTTCGTCTACGCGCAATTGCTCTTGTCCATCAGCGAGGCCGACGCTCGCTACGGCACCACGACCACCCCGGAAAGATTCTGGGCGCACTGGGCACTGGAAGAAGAGTTCGACGATGCGCACGTCCTCGCCCTGAAGAACGCGCCTTTGCCCGCCGCCTCGCATGCGCTCTTCGAAAGCCGGCCCGCCACGGTGCGCGCGTACTTCGAGTCGAGCGGGTTCCTGTCGATGCCGCCCAACGACCAAGACCGCCTGATGGTCAGCCTGCTGACGCGAGAGCGGCTGCTCGAACTGATGCGCGGCTTCGTGGTGTTCGACAGCCGGATCGGAAAGATCGTGGCGCGCCACCAGCAGTTCTTCGCGGTGCGCGCGCTGTTGGCGTGCCTGTCCGGGCAGCGACCCGATGGCGCGCGCGAGGGCGGCGTGATCTGGCACACCACGGGCTCGGGCAAGAGCTTCACGATGGTGTTTCTCACCAAGGCGCTGCTGCTGCACTACGGCCTGAAGGAGTGCCGGCTCGTGGTGATCACCGACAGGCGCGATCTCGAACAGCAGCTCGCACGCAACTTCATGGCGGGCGGCGCCTTCGGGTCCTCCATCGCCACGCACAAGGAGGGCGAGCACAGCAAGGCCGCGAGCGGGCGCGACCTGGCTCGGCGCATCGGCCAGGGCACGAAGCGCATCACCTTCGCGCTGGTGCAGAAGTTCAATACGGCCTCCAGGCTTGCGGAGTGCCGCAACGATTCGCCCAACGTCGTGGTGCTGGTGGACGAAGGCCATCGCAGCCATGGCGGGGAGACGCACGAGCGCATGAAGAAGGCGCTGCCTCGCGCGGCCTATGTGGCCTTCACCGGGACGCCGCTGTTGAAGGACGAGAAGACAGCGCAGAAGTTCGGCCCGATCATCCACGCGTACACCATGCAGCGCGCGGTCGAGGACCATGCCGTCGCGCCGCTGCTCTACGAAGAGCGCGTGCCCGAGCTGTCCATCGACACCGAGGCCGTCGACCGCTGGTTCGACGGGATCACGACGGGCCTCGCCGAGGCGCAGCGCGCCGACTTGAAGAAGAAATACGCGAGGAGCGTCGCGATCCACGGCGCAGCCAAGCGCATCGAGCTGATCGCCTGGGACATTGCCACGCACTTCCATCAGAACTTCAAGAAGATCGGGTCGAGCCTGAAGGGCCAGGTCGCCACGGCCAGCAAGGCCGATGCGATCCGCTACAAGAAGGCACTCGACGCAACGGGCCTGGTCACGAGCATGGTCGTGATCTCCCCGCCGGAGATGCGCGAAGGCGACGCCGGGATCGACGAAGGCGGCATGCCCGAGGTGCAGAAGTGGTGGCAGCAGAACATGCTGCACCAGGGCGTCGACACGTCGCACCACGAAAGGCAGGTGCTGCAGGACTTCGGGACCGACGGCGACCCCGACCTGCTGATCGTGGTCGATCGCCTTCTCACCGGTTTCGACGAGCCGCGCAACGCGGTGCTCTACATCGACAAGCCGCTGAAGGGCCACAACCTGATCCAGGCCGTCGCCCGGGTGAATCGCCTGCACGATGCCAAGCGTTACGGCCTGCTGGTGGACTATCGCGGCATCCTCAAGGAACTCGACACGGCGATCCGTGCCTACCAGGACCTCGAAGCCCGCACGCAAGGCGGCTTCGACATTGGCGATCTCGAAGGGCTCTACGCGCAGCTCAGTACAGAGTACAGGCAACTGTCGATGCGCCACGAGGCGGTCTGGTCCTTCTTCAAGGGCGTTGCCAACCGCAAGGATCCCGAGCAGCTGCGCCAAGCCTTGAGCCCTCGTGTTGCGAGCGACGGCGAGGGCCGCGAGTACGACCGGCGGCAGAAGCTCCGAGACGACTTCTATGCTGCGCTGACCGCCTTCGGCCTCTGTCTGCAGACCGCGCTGTCGTCGCGCGGCTTCTTCGAGGACCAGAGCTTTTCGGAAGCGTCGATCGAGCAGTACAAGGCAGATCTCAGAACCTTGATCCAGGTGCGGCAAACAGCGCGACGCGACGCCGGCGGGACGGTTGACTACAGCGAATACGACGAGCAGATCCGCAGGCTGGTCGACGATCAGGTCGTTGGTACGAATGTTCGCGAGGTCGACGGGGCCTACGTGGTGCACAAGCTGGTCGCCCCCGACGTTTCCGAGACCTGGTCGCAGGACAAGGCGCGCAACGAAGCGGACCTGATCAAGACCCGCCTGCGCAAGACCATCGAGCAGGACCTGGCCGACGATCCCTACGCGCAGAAGGTATTTTCCGAGATGCTGCAAGGTGCGATCGCGCAGGCGGAGGCCATGTTCGACCACCCGCGCCGGCAGTTCGCGCTGTTCAGGGAATTCGAGCGAGAGGTGGGCAAGCGCGCCACGCCCGGCATGCCGGAACTCCTGGCCCACAACGGGCGGGCCAGGGCGTACTACGGCGCGATCCTGATGGCGCTGAGCGATGGCGAGGCGGCGGCACTCGACGAGGCCCGGCGCAACGCGCACGTCCAGCACGCGCTTGCCATCAGCGCGGTGGTGCAGAACGCGGTGGCCGAGCATTCCCTGAGTGCGCAGAGCATCGAAGCCGCGATCCGCAAGGGCCTGCTGCAGCTGCTCTATGCGCCGCTCGGGCTCGACCAGGCGAACGATGTGATCGCTCGTGTGCTCCAGATGACCCGCATCGGCCTGGGGCAACGCGCTTGAGCGATGCGAGCCTTCGAAGCCTTCGCTACGGCGATGAGCTCATTGCCTTCAGCCTGCGTGTCCAGCCGGCGCGCACGGCGCAGCGCATCGCCATTCACGTCGAACCCGATGGGCGCGTGCGGGTCGATGTGCCGCAGGAGACATCCGACGCCGCGGTGCAGGCGGCCCTGCAGCGGCGCGCGCGCTGGATCAGCAGCCAGGTCGCAGCGGTTCGAGAGCGCCTTGCGCATGTGGTGCCCCGCGCTCATGTCAGCGGCGAGTCGCTGCTCTACCTCGGCCGGCGCTACGTGCTCAAGGTCGTCGTCGATGAAAGCCGGGACGGCCACGTGCGCCTGCGCGGCACTCGCATCGAAGTCGCGGTGGCCCAAGGCGACGCGGCCCGCGTGCGCACCTTGCTCGACGCCTGGTACCGCAAGCGCGCCGGCGAGGTGCTGGCCGCGCGCGCCTCGCCGCCCTTGCGCCCTTGCTGCGCTGGGTCGGCACGCCGCCGCCCATGCAGCTGCGCGTCATGCAGACGCAATGGGGCAGCTGCTCGCCGGCAGGCCGCCTCACGCTGAATCCGAATCTGGTGAAGGCGCCGCGCGAGTGCATCGACTACGTGCTCATCCACGAGTTGTGCCACCTCGGCGAGCACAACCACGGCCCGCGTTTCCACCGGCTGCTGGAGACGTTGATGCCGCAGTGGCGCAGCGTCAAGGCGCGCCTGGACGGCCTGGTGGAGCAGCTGATGCCCGCCTGAGGCTCTGCGCGGCCCAGCGCGCCACCTGCGCCGCAAGCCAGGCGCCGTCATCCAGCGGCAGGTCATGCCCGGCGCTGGGATGCTCCGCGATTTCCACGCTCCACTGCTGTGCCAGCCGCCGCGAGCAGCGCGGATTCACCAGCCCGTCGCAGCGACTCGCCAGCACCAGCAGCGGCACGGAAGGCGCCCGCGCCGGCGCACGGTAGCGCGCCGCCGCCAGCACCTGGCGCACCGCGTTTGCCGGCGACACCGGTCGCGCCTCGCGGATGGCCGTCCAGTCGTCGAGCACGGCCGTGCCGCCGTCGGGATGCCGGGTGGTGAGCCGCAGGATCGTCGCCTCGCGCTCGCGAGCGGCCTGCCGCCCGAAGGCCAGGCCCAGGAGCGCGCCGTAGTTGGTCGCGCGCAGGCGCTCGTGGAAGGGACTGAAGGGCCGCAAGCTGGTGTTGATCAGCACGCAGCCCGCGAGCTCGCGCGGGTGCTGCGCCGCCCAGTCCACCGCCACCATCGCGCCCAGCGACATCGCCAGCAGGTGGTAGGGCGGCGCGATGCCGAGCGTGCGAAGCTGTTCGCGGCAGGCTTGCGTCGTGGCCTCGATGCGCAGCGGGCTGCGCACGTCGTTCAGCCGCCCGTTGCCGGGCAGGTCGAGCGCCACGATCCGCGCAGTGGGAAAGCAGTCCTCCAGCAGGCCGACGAAGCGTCCCCAGTGCCCGCTCTCGCGCGTGAGGCCGCGCATCAGCACCCAGGTGTCCATCAGGGCCTCCCGTACCAGCGCGCCAGCGCTTGCTGCTCGTGATGCGCCCGTTGCGTGCCAGCGGGCAGCCAGCGTTCGTGGCTGCCCACGGCGCGGGTGATGAAGTCCAGCCACGCGATGTGCTGGCGCAGCACCCGCTGGTGCCGGTGCTCGATCACCGGATTGAAGATGCCGTGGCGCGAGAAGAGCTGGCGCGGGTTCTTCTTGACCCACAGCCACGATCCCATCTCCAGCGTCACCGGCAGGAACACGCTGCCCGGCCGGTGGTCGGCGCCCAGGTAGAGGTGGTCCCAGAGATCGCCGTGGGCCAGGTACTGCCGGCTCTGCGGCTCCAGCTTGTAGCGATGGTGCAGCAGGCTTTGGTCGAGGATCTCGCACAGCGCGTGCATCTCCGCCAGATGCCCGATCGGCCGCGCGGTGTGTGCATAGGGGAACCAGATGCGGTCGGTCAGGCCGAAGCCCGAATGGCAGTCCACCGCCACGCTGAGCGGCCGGCCCAGCAGCTCGGTCTCGACCAGCGTGCAGAGCGCGGCGCTCTCGCATTCCATCGGCTCGCCGGCGGTGCCGCGGTACCAGGGCAGGTTCGCGCTGATGCGCTGCCCGCCGATCAGGTAGGGCACGCGCTCCTTCGATTCGACCGGCGCGTTGCGCATCAGATCGACGCCGTTGGGATTGGCGCGCGTGCCCAGCCACGTACCGCCCGGGTTGACCAGCGGCATGAAGACCAGCCGCATCGTCTCCAGCTGGCGGTGCAGCGTCTCGTCCCAGGCGAGCCGCATCACCAGGCTGCGCAGGTAGGCGATCGCGACCTGCGCGCCGATGCGCTCCAGGCCGTGCACGCCGCCGAAGAAACCCACGGCCGGCGCATCCGGCCGCGTGCTGCCGAGCAGGAAGGCTTGGACCGGGAAGCGCCGCGCGCCAGCGGTCACTTCGCACAGGACGCGCGTTTCCAGGTGCGGGCCAGCCAGCTGGATCAACTGCGCCAGCTCCAGCAGTTCGGGCAGGTCCGAGGGATTCACGCGTGGTGGATGGGGGATCGGGTGCGCGGAGGATAGCGGCAATGCACGCCATCAACATGTCACACAAGGCCCTTAGGGTGACGCAAGGGCCACCCATCGCGGGTGCCCGGCCTTCCATGAACTCTTCCCTCTTCTGGCCTCCGAACCCTCACACCTTCCGCGCGCTCGGCGGTGCCTTGGTGTGGGGCCTGATCGAAATCGTCGCACTGGCGCGTTCGCGCCGCAGTGCGCGGCGCGAGCGCGCTTAGGTTCAACCCTTCGGCGCGTCGAACACGCCGACCATCCAGCCGACCCCGAAGCGGTCCTGCACCATGCCGAAGCAGGGCGAGAAGAAAGTCGGCCCGAGCGGCATCTGCACCTGGCCGCCTTCGCCGAGCGCCGCAAACTTGCGCTTGGCGTCGGCTTCGTCCGCGACGGTCAGCGACAGCGAGAAGCCGCGGAAGACGGGCGCCTCCTTGGCCATGCCGTCGGAGGCCATCAGGGTCGTGTCGCCGATCTTGAGCTCGGCGTGCATCACGTTGTTCTCGGCCGGCGGGCCGGACATCTCGGCGCCGCCGCACATCTCGGCGTTGCCCGCAGGCTCGGGGCTGTCCTTGAAGCGCATCAGCATGGTCACTTCGGCGCCGAGCTTGGCACGGTAGAACTCGAGCGCTTCCTCGCAGCGGCCTTCGAAGAACAGGTAGGGCTGGACATGCATGGCAATCTCCTTGGGAGGGGGTGGTGGTTAAGGGAATCGAATCGCGCGGGATCAGGCCTGGGGAAAGGCGCTCATGTCCATGTACGCCAGCTCCCACATGTGGCCGTCCAGGTCCTGGAAGCCGTGCTGGTACATGAAGCCGTGGTCTTTCGCCTCGGTGGGCGTGCTGCCGCCGGCGGCCAGGGCCTTGGCGACCTGCGCTTCGACCTCGGCCCGGCTCTCGCACGACAGGCACAGCAGCACTTCCGTGGTCTTCGAAGCATCCGCGATGGCTTTGGGCGTGAAGGTCTTGAAGAAGCTCTCGACCAGCAGCATCGCGTAGATGTCCTCGCTGATCACCATGCAGGCGCCCTGCTCGTTGGTGAAGCGCGGGTCGAAGCTGTAGCCCAGTGCGCCGTAGAAGGCCTTGGACTTCTCGAGGTTCTTGACGGGCAGGTTCACGAAGATCTTGGTGCTCATGGGGGTTCCTTGAAAAAACGCACGGTGGTTGAGGGAAATTCCGTTGTTGTGTACAACGTCCACAAGACAATAACAAAGATAATGGACGGTGTCCACATGGAAAAGAAAATGACGCACCCCAGCCCCGTGCCACCGGCGCGCAGCACCTATCGCCACGGCGATCTGCGCCGGGCCCTGCTGGAGGCGGGCGTCGAGCTGGCCCGCCAAGGCGGGCCGGAGGCGGTTGTGCTGCGCGAGGCGACGCGGCGCGCGGGCGTGGTGCCCAACGCGGCCTACCGGCACTTCGCCAGCCGCCAGGCGCTGCTGCTGGCCGTGCGCGCCGCGGCCCTGTCGGCGGCGGCCGGCGCCATGGAGGCCGAACTCGCCGCCGTGCCGCGCGACGGCTCGCCGAAGGACGTCGCCCGTGCCAGCGTGCGCGCCATCGGTGCCGGCTACCTGCGCTTCGCCCAGGAACAGACGGGCCTGTTCCGCACCGCCTTCGGCGCCCCGGTGGAGCTGGAGGATCCGCCCACCGACGCCAAGGGCGGCGCGAGCGGCCTCAACCCCTTCGAGCTGCTGGGTGCCGCGCTCGACCAGATGGTGGCGGCCGGCGTGCTGCCGCCCGAGCGCCGCCCCGGCGCCGAGTTCCTGGCCTGGTCGGCGGTGCATGGCTTGGCCTTGCTGATCATCGATGGCCCGCTGCGCGGCGTGCCGCGCGAACAGACCGATCCGCTGGGCCTGCGCTTGCTGGAGATGGTGGAGAAAGGGCTTTGATCGTCCCGACTTCCGGCAGCATGGCGCCGTGAACCCGCGCACCCCCGCCGACATCGATTTCCTCGCGCCCTCGCACGAGGTCGCCCCCCGCCTGATCGGCCTGGTGCTGCTGGTCGGTGGCGTCGGCGGCCGCATCGTCGAGACCGAGGCCTACGACCGCGAGGACCCGGCCTCCCACAGCTTCGGCGGCCCCACCCTGCGCAATGCGGCGATGTTCGGTCCGCCCGGCCGCGCGTATGTCTACCGCTCCTACGGCATCCACTGGTGCCTCAACTTCGTCTGCCGCGAGGAAGGCCATGGCGCCGGAGTGCTGATCCGCGCGCTGGCCCCCACCGCCGGCCTGGAGCGCATGCGCGCGCGCCGCGGCGTGGAGGACATCCGCCTGCTGTGCGCCGGCCCCGGCCGGGTGGCGCAGGCGCTGGGCGTCGATGCGGGCTTCAACGGCAAGCGGCTGGACCGTCCGCCCTTTGCGCTGCTCGCCGCGCCCGACGATCACCCCGCGGTGGTGGTCGAGGCCGGGCCGCGCATCGGCATCTCCAAGGCCGCCGACGTACCCTGGCGCTTCGGCGAGAAGGGCTCGCCCTTCTTGAGCAAGCCCTTCAGCCGCGCGAAGGCTCAGCGCGCCTGAAGGTTCTCTTCGCGCGCGATCTGCTGCAGGCTCTCGTAGATGAGCCGGCGTGGCGCAACCTTCCAGCCCATCAGCGACTCGATCGCCGCCACCGCCCGCATGGCCAGCAGCGAGTGTCCGCCCAGGTCGAAGAAGTTGTCGGTGCGCCCGATCTGCTCGACGCCCAGCAAGTCCGACCAGATGCCGGCGACGAGCTGCTCGCCGTGCGTGGCCGGCGCCACGTAGCTGCGGCCGTCGGCCAGCACGACGTCCATCACCGGCGCCGGCAGCGCGGCGCGGTTGACCTTGCCGTTGGGCAAGAGCGGCATCGCGTCGAGCGAGACGAAGTGCTGCGGGATCATGTAGTGCGGCAGCCGCGTGCGCAGATGCTCGCGCAACATCGGCGGCGCGGGCGGCACCGGGCCGCGCGCGACGAAGTAGGCCACCAGCCGCATGTCGTCCTCGCGCTCGGCGCGCGTCACTGCCACGCAGTGCGCCAGCTCGGGATGGTCGAGCAGCGCCGACTCGATCTCGCCCATCTCGACGCGGAAGCCCCGCAGCTTGACCTGGTGGTCGGCCCGCCCCAGCAGCTCGATCAGGCCGTCGTGGCGCCAGCGGCCGAGGTCGCCGGTGCGGTAGAGCCGCGCGCCGGACTCTTCGCCGAAGGGGTCGGGCACGAAGCGCTCGGCCGTGAGCGCGTCGCGGTGGTAGTAGCCGAGGGTCACGCCGGCGCCGCCGATGTAGAGCTCGCCCGGCACGCCGATCGGGCAGGCGTGGCCTTGCTCGTCGAGCACCCAGCAGCTGACGTTGTCGATCGGCTGCCCGACCGCGATCGCCTTGCGCGGTTCTTCCACCTTCCACGCCGTGGCCCAGACCGTCGTCTCGGTGGGCCCGTAGATGTTCCACAGCTCGGCCATTCGCGCCAGCAGCTGCTCGGCCAGCACGGGCGGCAGCGACTCGCCGCCGATCAGCCCGCGGAAGCGCGGCGTGCCGCGCCAGCCGGTCTCGATCAGCGCGCGCCAGGCCGAGGGCGTGGCCTGCAGCAGAGTCACCGCATGCGTTTCGAGCAGCGTGCGCAGCGCGGCCGGCTCGTGCACCTGCTGCTGCGAAGCGATCACCACCCGGGCCCGCACCACCAGCGGCAGCAGCAGGTCCAGCACCGAGGGGTCGAAGGAGGGGCTGGTGATCGCCAGCAAGCAGTCATCGGCCGCCAGGCCCGGCGTCTTCACCATGCCGGCGAGGAAGTTGACCACGCCGCGGTGCGGCACCCGCACGCCCTTGGGCTGGCCGGTGGAGCCCGAGGTGTAGATCAGGTAGGCCTCGTCCAGCGGCGTGGCGTCGAGCGCCGGATCGGGGACCAGCGGCGTCTCCGGATGGTCGGCCGCGAGCCGCTTGTCTTCGATCTCCAGCATCGGAATGGCCAGCCCTTCCAGGATGCCGAGCGTGTCCTGCTGCGCGAGCACGGCAGTCAGGTCGGCGTCCTTCGCCATGAATCGCAGGCGGTCCGCCGGGTAGTCGGGGTCTAGCGGCACATAGGCGGCGCCGGCTTTCATCACCCCCAGCTGCGCGATCAGCATCTCGGGGCTGCGCGCGATGCACAGGCCGACGCGCTGGCCGCGCGCGATGCCGCGGAGGCGCAACGCGTGGGCCAGCTGGTTCGAGCGCGCCTCCAGCTCGCCGTAGCTCAGCGTGCCGCCCGCCGCGTCAATCACCGCCACGCGCTCCCGCACCTCCGGCGCGCCCAGGTCCAGGTAGTCATGCACCAGCTGCCGCGCGGGCAGCGGCGAGCGCGCGCCGTTCCAGCCGTGGCGCAGCAGGTTGAGCTGCGCCGGCGCGAGCATCTCGTGCTCGGAGATGCGGCGCTCGGGCTGTGCCAGCAGGCGCTCGACCAGCGACAGGTAGTTCTCCAGCATGCGCTCGGCGCTCGCCTCGCTGTAGAGATCGCTCGCGTACTCCAGGTGGATGCGCTGCGAGAACTCGGTGTCGATGTGCATCGACAGGTCGAACTGCGCGGCCACGCGCTCGAAGTCGAACTCGTCCACCTCCAGGCCGAAGAGCTCGGGCTCGCCCACCGGCGCGTTGAGCACGTTGAAGAGCACGCGCACCGGGCCCTCGGGCTGCAGCGTGCGGTCGTGGCCCAGCGCGTCGATCAGCTCGTCGAAGGGCGCATCCTGGTGGGCGTAAGCCTCGAGCGCATTGCGGCGCACACGGTGCACCAGCTGCGTGAAGCTGGGGTCGCCCGCCAGGTCGGTGCGCATCACCAGCGTATTGACCAGCGTGCCCACCAGCGGCTCGGCGGCGAAGCGGTGGCGGTTCGCGATCGGCGTGCCGATGGCGATGTCCTCGCTCTTCGCGTGGCGCGACAGCATCAGCACGAAGGCCGACAGGTAGACCACGAAGGGCGTGACCGCCTCGCGGCCGCCGAAGCCGCGCATCGCCTCGCGCAGCCGCGGGGGCAACCCGGCCGAGACGCGCGCGCCCCGGTGGCTGGCCTTGGCCGGCCGCGGGAAGTCGGTGGGCAGGTCCAGGTCGGGCAGGTCGCGCAGGCGCTCCAGCCAGTAATCCAGGTGCGGCCGGCGCGCCTCCACCGCAGCGGGGCTGCGCTGCCAGGCGGCGTAGTCGGCATAGGCGATGGCGGGCGGTGCCGACACCGGCTCGCGCCCGGCCGCCAGCGCGCCGTAGGCCGCGAGGGCTTCGCGCATCAGCAGCGCGCTGGCCCAGTTGTCGGTGATGGCGTGGTGCAGCACCCAGAACAGCACATGCTCGCGCTCGCCCAGCCGGATCAGCGTCGGCCGGTGCAACGGGGCTTGCGCCAGGTCGAAGGGCTGCGCGGCGCGCTCGGCGAGCAGCACGCGCGCCTGCGCGTTGCGCTCGCGCTCCGACAGCCGGCTCAGGTCGATCTGCTCGATCGGCACCGCGATTGCCGGCACGATGGATTGCATCGGCTCGTGCTCGCCCATCACGAAGCAGGTGCGCAGGCCTTCGTGCCGCTGCACCATGGCATCCAGCGCCTGCTGGCACAGGGCCGGGTCGAAGGCGCCGCGCAGGCGGATCGCGATCGGCACGTTGTACGCGGTCGATGCCGGGTCGAAACGCTGGATCACCCACATGCGCCGCTGCGAGAGCGAGGCCGGCAGCGGCGCGCCGCGCGGCACGGGCGCGATGCCGGCCGGCGCCTTGCCGCTGTGCGGCTGCTGCGCCGCGTGGGCCGCATGCGCCGCCATCGCGGCCACGCTCGCATGTTCGAACAGCTCGGCCAGCGGCAGCACCACGCCAAAGTGCGCCGACAGGCGCGACACCACCTGCGTCATGCGCAGCGAATTGCCGCCGAGCTCGAAGAAGCTCTCGTGTACGCCGAAGGCGCGCGTGCCCAGCACCTCGCACCAGATGTCCCACACCGCCTGCTCGCGCGCATCGCGCGGCAGCACGTAGCCCAGGCGGTCCCGGCGATCGCCGTCTTCCGGCTCCTCCGAGCTCCCTTCGGGCAGCGCCTCGGTGCCGGCGTCGAGCGGCACCGCCAGCGGCAGTTCGTGGGCAAGGAAGGCCTCGCGGCAACGGTGGCGCTGCACCTTGCCGCTGGAGGTGCGCGGCAGCCCGCCCGCGCGCAGCAGCGCGACCGCATGCACCGGCAGCCCGTGCTCGACCGCGATCGCGCGGCGCACCGCGCGGAACACCGCTTCGGCATCGGCCTCGGCGCCGGCCTGCGCGCGCCGGTCCAGCTCCAGCGCCAGCACCACGCCCTCGCCGGCCGGCGTGTCGACCGCGAAGGCGGCGCCGAAGCCCGGCCGCAGCGCGGGATGGGCGCGCTCGGCGCTCCATTCCAGGTCCTGCGGATAGTGGTTCTCGCCGTGAACGATGATCAGATCCTTCAGCCGCCCGGTGACGAACAGCTCGCCGCGGTCCAGAAAGCCCAGGTCGCCAGTGCGCAGCCAGGGGCCGGTGCCGTCCGCCAGGTGGCCGCCGAAGGTGGCTTCGCTGGCCTCGGGCTGCATCCAGTAGCCGCCGCCGACGCCGGGCGAACGCACCCAGATCTCGCCGATGCGGCGATCGGCGCAGGCGTGCTGGTTCTCGTCGACGATCAAGATCTCGGTGGCCTGCATTGCCTGCCCGCAGCCCACCAGGTCGCGCCCTTGAGGCGACCCCGCCGGCAGCGGCTCGAAGCGATGGGCCAATAGGGCCGCCGGGTCGGCCGACACGATGCGCGGCGGCGCTTCCAGCCGTCCAGCGCTCACGCCCAGCACTGCCTCGGCCAGCCCGTAGGACGGCGCGAACACCTGCGGGGCCATGCCCGCGGCACCGAAGACCGCCAGCACGCGCTCCACCGTGGCGGCCTTGATCGGCTCGGCACCGCAGTTGAGCGAGACCAGGCTGTCCAGGCGCGCGCCCAGCGGCTTGTCGCCCAAGGCCTGCAGGCAGGCGGCGAAGGCCGATTCCGGCGCGCCCGTGTGCGTGATGCGGTGGGTCTCGATGGCATCCAGCCAGCGCAGCGGCCGGCGCAGGAAGGCCAGCGGCGACATCAGGTAGCCGGTGGCGCCCGCCACCACCGGCGCCAGCACGCCGAAGGCCAGCCCGTAGTCGTGGAAATGCGGCAGCCAGCTGAGCGCGCGCGAGGCCGCGCTGCCGCGGCCCGCGGCGATCAGCGCGCGCACGTTGGCCAGCACGTTCGCATGCGAGAGCCGCACGCCCCGCGGCGCCGAGGTGGAGCCCGAGGTGTATTGCAGGTAGGCCAGCGTCTGGGCCTCGAGCGCCGGCGGGATGAAGTCCTGCCCCGCCGCGGCCAGTTGCGCCGCATCGGGCAGCGCGGTCCAGCGCGCCATTGCGAAAGTGGCGGGGTCCAGCGCCGCGGCCGCGGCGTCGAGCAGCGTCGGACTGGTCAGCACCAGGGCCGCACGCGAATCGGCGATCACGCTGCGCAGGCGAGGCGCGGCGTGGTGCAGGCGGATCGGGTCGGG
Organism: Variovorax sp. WS11; assembly: GCF_010499245.1. Taxonomy (GTDB): domain Bacteria; phylum Pseudomonadota; class Gammaproteobacteria; order Burkholderiales; family Burkholderiaceae_C; genus Variovorax. The sequence continues at coordinate 2,519,993 of NZ_JAAGOW010000001.1, read as the reverse complement.
CGCAGGCACCGGCACCGCCACCCGGCCGCTGAGCATGCACGCCCAGAACACCCGCACGAAGTCCAGGCCCGGCGGGAAGGCCAGCAGCACGCGGTCACCCGGGCGGGTCGCGGCGGCGAGCCAGGCCGCGATGCGGTGGACCTCGTCATGCAGCTGGGCGTAGCTGCTCTGCTGGGCGAGCGACAGGTCGTCCGTGAGAAAACCGTAGGCCAGCTGCGCCGGCCGCGCTCTGCATTGCGCCTCGAAGGCAAGGGCCAGGGTGTCCTGCGACAGTCGGGTGGCGGCGGGCGACAGGCTTTCGAGCGACGGGGGATTGAACATGTGCAGGGGGCCCTGGCGGTTGGGGGAGGTGTCCCGTCGCGCTGGACGACGGCACAAAACCAAGGCGTTTTGACATTATGTTGCGCTGCAACAAGCAGGCCATCTTCGGCGATTCATTGGCGGCGTTGTCCGACAACGCGGGCTCCGCCGGCCCGGCGCCGGGTGGCGCAGTGACAGCGTCACACGAGTTTGCGATCATTTGCGGCATGGAACCCATCACCTCCATCGACCGCTACGAGCCCGACTATGCCCACAGCTGCGAGGTGTGCGGCAGCACGCCGGTGGTGTCGGGCGTGAAGGACGGCAAGACCGTCTACGTCGCCACCATGTGCGGCCCCTGCCTCTGGAACGAGCCCGGGGCCGCCGACCCGATGACCTGGAACCAGGCCGCCGGGGCTTGAGCACCGTCGGCGCCCAGTGCGGCTACTGTGCGGCTACTTCCACTCGAAGAACTCGCCGCGCGTGTTGCCGTCCGAATCGACTTCGAACTCGAACAGCACCGCCAGGCTGTTCAGGGCCGCCCACTTGGGCGAGGTCGTCTGGCAGTACACCGCGCCACGGTAGCTCACCGCGCCGCCCTTCTGGAGCCTGCCCACGCCCTGCCCGACCCAGCTCAGCACATCGCCATCCCGGCTCATCGTGATGCCCTGTCCTTCGCCGAACAGGGAGCCGTCGGGCCGCACGACCGCGACGTAGGTGCCGGTCTCCGTGTCGGCCACGCCCAGCAGCGAGCCGCTGCTCTGGAAAGAGGTCTCCATCTTCGGCCCGCCGCCCAGACTGGGCAGCACCCGCTGCGTCGTCACCCTGCCCCGGCCTTCACCAATGCGCTCGCCAAGCATCTCGTTCTCCTTCACGGCACCATGCGGCCGTGCCGGCTAAACATAGTTCGGCGTCAGGGGCAGTACAACCATTTGTCGGCAGCTTGCGATGGCTCTGTCGCTCAGGCGTCCACCTTCACCTTGGCATCCCTCACCACCCGGCCCCATTTCTCGATCTCGGCCGCGATGAACTTCTGGAACTTCTCGCGCGAGCCGCCGCCGTCCTCGGCGCCGTAGGTGTCGAGCCGCTCCTGCACATCGGGCATCGCCAGCACGGCGTTGACGTCGCGGTTGATCTTGTCGGCGATCGGCGTCGGCAGCTTGCCGGGCCCGGCCAGGCCGTACCAGGTGGTGGCCTCGAAGCCTTCGAAGCCCTGCTCCTGCATGGTCGGCACGCCGGGGTGGCCCTTGGCCCGCTTCAGCCGCGTCTGCGCCACCGCCGTCACCTTGCCGCTCTTCACATGCGGCGTGGCAGCGGTCATGGTCTCGAAGCTGTACTGGATCTGGTTGCCCATCAGGTCGGCCAAGAGCGGGCCGCTGCCCTTGTAGGGCACGTGCAGCGCATCGACCTTGGCTTGCAGCTTGAACATCTCCAGCGCCAGGTGCTGGGCCGAGCCGGCGCCGGCCGAGCCGAAGCTCACCTTGCCGGGCTCCGCGGTGCACAGCGCGACGATGTCCTTCACCGTCACCGCCTTCTGCGCCGGGCCCGCGATCAGCAGATTGGGCGTGACGCCCACCAGCACGATCGGCACGAAGTCGCGCTCCACGCTGTAGCGCAGCTTGGGCTGCAGGCTGGGCGCGAGCGCGTGGCTGTTGATGTGCGCCATCAGCAGCGTCGAGCCGTCGCTCGGCTGCGTCGACACGTACTCGGCCGCGAGCACGCCGGCCACGCCGGCCTTGTTCTCGACGATCACCGACTGGTTCCACATCACCGAAAGCTTCTGCGCCACCACCCTCGCCAGCGCATCGGTGCCGCCGCCCGGTGGAAAGCCCACCACGATGCGCACCGGCCCGTTGGGCCATTCCTGTGCGAACACGCGCGGCACGCCAAGCGTGGCGGCCGCGGCGCCCGCGGCCTGGATCAGGGAACGTCGTTGCATGGATGGGTCTCCTGGTTGTGGATTGGTCGGCTGCCCGCCTTCAGGCCGCCTTCTTCAGCGCCGCCGGCGCCGCGTGGCTCGCGAAATACGCCATCGCCGCCTGCACGCCGCCGCCCGCGAACTTCACGCCCGCGAGCTTCAGCCCCATCTCCACGCCGGCCACCATGGCCACCAGCGTGAGGTCGTTGCTGTCGCCCAGGTGGCCCATGCGGAACATGCGGCCCTTGAGCTTGCCCAGGCCGGTGCCCAGCGAGAGGTCGAAGCGCTCGTGGATCAGGCGCCGCAGCGCGTCGGCATCCACCCCCTCGGGCGTGATCACGCCCGTCAGCACCGGCGAATGCACCGCCGGGTCGGCGCATTGCGTCGGCAAGCCCCAGGCCTGCACGGCAGCGCGCACCCCCGCGGCCCAGCGCTGGTGGCGCGCGAACACCTGCGGCAGGCCCTCGCCCAGCAGCATGTCCAGCGATTCGGCCAGGCCGTACAAGAGGTTGGTGTTGGGCGTGTAGGGCCAGTAGCCGCTCTGGTTCATCTCCACGATCTCGTCCCAGGCCCAGAAGGCCTTGGGCAGCTTCGCCGACTTGCTGCGTTCCAGCGCCCTGGGCGACAGCGCGTTGAAGCTGATCCCCGGCGGCAGCATCAGCCCCTTCTGCGAGCCGCTGATCGTCACGTCCACGCCCCACTCGTCATGGCGGTAGTCGGCGCTGGCCAGGCCCGAGATGCTGTCCACCATCAACAGGGCCGGATGCCCGGCCGCATCGATCGCGCGGCGCACCGCGGCGATGTCGGAGGTCACGCCGGTGGAGGTCTCGTTGTGCACCACGCACACCGCACGGATCTTCTTCTGCGTGTCCTGGCGCAGCCGCGCCTCGACGAGGTCGGCCTGCACCCCGTGGCGCCAGCTGCGCGGCAGCCCCGTGTCGTCGACGCCCGGCAGGGCCAGGAACTCGGGCTCGAGTCCGAGGCGCAGTGCCATCTTCTGCCATAGCGTGGCGAAGTGGCCCGTTTCGTACATCAGCACCGCATCGCCCGGGCTCATCACGTTGGCGAGCGCCGCCTCCCACGCGCCGGTGCCCGAGGCCGGATAGATCACCACCGGGTGCCGGGTCTGGAACACCTGCCGGATGCCCGCCAGCACCTTCAGCCCCAGCGCGCCGAACTCGGGCCCGCGGTGGTCGATGGTGGGCAGGCTGATGGCGCGCAGGATGCGGTCCGGCACCGGGCTGGGGCCCGGAATCTGCAGGAAATGGCGGCCGGTCGGATGGGAGTCGAGTTGCAGCATGGACGGTCCTTTCTTTTTTAGTTTTGCATGCAAAATTCATCCGGCCATGATGGATTACCCTGAAGCGCCTCTGTTGATGTGTGTCATATTTGCATTCAAAATGCGTTCGGAGGAAATAAAGCCATGGCAGAAGTGATCGAAATCTCGCGGCTGGCGCTGCACGACCAGGTGGCCGCGCGCCTGCGCACCATGCTGATCGAAGGCCAGATCGCGCCCGGTGCCAAGCTCAACGAGCGCGAGCTGTGCGAGAAGCTGCGCGTTTCGCGCACGCCGCTGCGCGAGGCCATCAAGCTGCTGGCGGCCGAGGGCTTGGTCGACCTGCTGCCCAACCGCGGCGCGGTGGCCGTCAAGCTGACCGAGGCCGACATCCAGAACACCTTCGAACTGCTCGCCGCGCTCGAAGGCATGTCCGGCGAGCTGGCGGCGCGCCGCATCACCGATGCCGAGCTGGCCGAGCTGCGCGCCCTGCACTACGAAATGCTGGCCTGCTTCGCGCGCCGCGATCTCTCGGGCTACTACCGCATCAACGCGCGCATCCACACCGCCATCAACGACGCCGCCAAGAACCCGGTGCTGACCAGCACGTATCGCGCGATCAATGCCCGCGTGCAGTCGCTGCGCTTTCGCACCAACCAGGACGAGGCCAAGTGGAAGCACGCGGTGGCCGAGCACGAACGCATGATCGAGGCGCTCGCCGCGCACGACGCCACGGCCATGCGCGAGGTGCTGGTCGAGCACCTCAACCGCAAGCGCGACACGGTGCTGGCACTGCTGCGCGCCGGCGAGGTCTACCCCCACGCCCTGGCGGGCAAGCGCTGATGCGCATCGATCCCCCCAGCCATCTGCAGCCGGCCGGCACCGTGCTGCCGCCCAACGAGGTCTGCGCCCAATTGGCGCGCCGCCTCGCGGCCGAGACCGAAGGCGAGGTGCTGTTCGACGCGGCCTCGCGCGGCCGCTACGCCACCGACGCCTCCATCTACCAGATCATGCCGGTGGGCGTGCTGGTGCCGAAGAGCGAGCGCGACGTCGCCACCGCCATCGACATCGCGCGCGACCTGCAGGTGCCGGTGCTGGCGCGCGGCGGCGGCACCAGCCAGTGCGGCCAGACCACCGGCGCGGCCCTGGTCATCGACAACAGCAAGCACCTGCGCCGCGTGCTCGAGCTCGACGTGGCGCAGCGCCGCGTCACCGTGGAGCCGGGCCTGGTGCTCGACCATCTCAACGCCCAGCTCAAGCCGCACGGCCTGTGGTTCCCGGTCGACGTCTCCACCAGCGCCCAGGCCACCCTGGGCGGCATGGCGGGCAACAACTCCTGCGGCTCGCGCTCCATCGCCTACGGCAACATGGTGCATAACGTGCTGGGCGCGAGCGCCTGGCTGTCGGACGGCGAGCTGGTGGACTTCGGCCCGGTCGCCAGGCTCGGCGCGCGCGCCGCCGACATCGCGCTGCACGTGAAGCAGCTGGCCCGCCAGCACCACGCGGAGATCGCCGAACGCTGGCCCAAGGTGATGCGGCGCGTCGCCGGCTACAACCTCGACATCTTCGACAACCAGAGCGAGCGCCCCTACACCGCCGACGGCAGCGTCAACCTTGCGCACCTGCTGATCGGCGCCGAGGGCACGCTGGCCTACACCCGCAGCCTGACGCTGCAGCTGTGCGAGCTGCCGCGCGCGAAGGTGCTGGGCGTCGTCAACTTCGCCAGCTTCCACGCCGCGATGGATTCGGCCCAGCACATCGTGAAGCTGGGCCCGACCGCCGTCGAGCTGGTCGACCGCACCATGATCGAGCTGAGCCTGGCCAACCCGGCCTTCAAGCCGACCGTCGAGAAGGCGCTGATCGGCAAGCCCGCCGCCATCCTGCTGGTCGAGTTCTCGGGCGAAGACCGCGCCGCCCTGCTGCACCGCCTGCAGCAGCTGGCCGAGCTGATGGGCGACCTGGGCCTGCCCGACAGCGTGGTGCGCATGCCCGAGGAGGCCGCGCAGAAGGCCCTGTGGGAAGTGCGCAAGGCCGGCCTCAACATCATGATGAGCCTCAAGGGCGACGGCAAGCCGGTCAGCTTCATCGAGGACTGCGCCGTACCGCTCGAGCACCTGGCCGCCTACACCGACGGCCTGACCGAGGTCTTCGCGAGGCACGGCACGCGCGGCACCTGGTACGCCCATGCGTCGGTGGGCACGCTGCACGTGCGGCCCATCCTCGACATGCGCATCGACGGCGCCGCGAAGATGCGCGCCATCGCCGAGGAGGCCGGCGAGCTGGTGCGCAAGTACAAGGGCGCCTTCAGCGGCGAGCACGGCGACGGCCTGTGCCGCGGCGAGTGGATCGAATGGCAGTTCGGCCCGGCCATCAACGAGGCCTTCCGCGCCATCAAGAACAAGCTCGACCCCATCGGCCTCTTCAACCCCGGCAAGATCATCGACCCGCCGAAGATGGACGACGGCGCCCTCTTCCGCTTTGCACCCGCCTCCGCGCCGCAGCCCTACAAGCGCATCCCCATCACCCCCGTGCTCGACTGGTCGGCCTGGAACGTGCAGGCCGACCCGGTGACCGAGGAGACCACCCCGCCCGGCAGCGGCGGCGACGTCACCGGCGGCTTCGCCAAGGCCGTCGAGATGTGCAACAACAACGGCCACTGCCGCAAGTTCGACGCCGGCACCATGTGCCCCAGCTACCGCGTCACGCGCGACGAGCAGCACCTCACGCGTGGGCGCGCCAACACGCTGCGGCTGGCGCTCTCGGGCCAGCTCGGCCCGGGCGCCTTCACCGGCGAGGCCGTTCGCGACGCCATGGACCTGTGCGTGGGCTGCAAGGGCTGCAAGCGCGACTGCCCGACCGGCGTGGACATGGCGAAGATGAAGATCGAGTTCCTCGCCCACTACAAGAAGAAGCACGGCCACACCCTTGCCGACCGGCTGGTCGCCCGGCTACCGGAGTACCTGCACGCCGCCAGCCGCATGCCCTGGCTCTTCAACCTGCGCAACCGCCTGCCCGGCGCCGCCTGGCTCGGCGAGCGGCTGCTGGGGCTGTCGGCCAAACGCTCGCTGCCCGAATTCCGCACCGACACTTTCTGGACCACCCGCGATCCCACGCTCTTCACCAGCCGCGACATGGTCATCGCCGCGGCCTGCAGCGGCCGCAAGTCGGCGGTGCTCTTCGTCGACACCTTCAACGGCGGCTTCGAGAGCGAGAACGCCTGGGCCGCCGCGCGCGTGCTCAAGGCCGCGGGCTACCTGCTGCACACCGTCGAGAAATTCAGCGGCCACCATTGCTGCGGCCGCACCTACCTGGCCAACGGCATGGTCGGCGAGGCCAAGGCGCGCGCCGGCGCGCTGATCGATGCCTTGCTGCCCCTCGCCGAGGCCGGCGTTCCCATCGTGGGCCTGGAACCTTCCTGCCTGCTGACCCTGCGCGACGAGACCCTCGCGATGGGCCTGGGCGACAAGGCGAAGACCGTCGCGGCCCAGGCGCTGCTCTTCGAGGAATTCATCGCGCGCGAGATGCGCGAGGGCCATTTCAAGCTCGCCCTCAAGCCGGCCGAGAAGCCCATCCTCCTGCACGGCCACTGCCACCAGAAGGCCTTCGGCGCGGTCAGCCCGATCCTCGAGGTGCTGAAGCTCATCCCCGATGCGAAGCCCGAGCTGATCGAGAGCTCCTGCTGCGGCATGGCCGGCAGCTTCGGCTACGAGGCCTCGCACTACGAGGTGTCGATGCGCATGGCCGAGGCCGCCTTGCTGCCCGCGGTGCGCAGCCACCCCGACGCCATCGTGCTGGCCGACGGCACCAGCTGCCGCCACCAGATCGCCGACGGCGCGCAGCGCCAGGCGGTGCATGTGGCGCGGCTGCTCGATGCGTTGATGGCCTGAAGCGGGCCGGCGCCGGAGCGCCCCCGCCTACGCCTCGCCGTCCTCGATCTCGCCCTGGATCTCGTTCGCGAGACGGACCGCCTCGGCCAGGTGCGACAGCTCCAGCGCGTGCTGCTGTGCGAGCATCGCCAGCACCTTGCGCCCCTTGGGCAGCAGGTGCACCTCGACCAGCCGGCGGTCCACTGTGCTGGGCTTGCGCTTCACCAGGCCCGCTTCCTCGCAGCGCGACACCAGTGCCACCACCCCATGCGGCTGCGCCTGCAGCCGCTCGGCGATCTCGCCGACGGAGGCCCATTCGCGGCCCGGGAAACCCTGCGTATGCAGCAGCACCTGGTACTGCAGCACCGTGATGCCGGCATCGCGTGCCGCATCCTCGCTGAAGCGCAGGAAGCTGCGCAGGCGAAACCTGAACTCCGACAGCGCCTCCAGGCGCAGCTTCGACGCGCTCTGATCGTTCTTCGACATCGTTGTTCTACCTGTTGGATTTCCCGCAATGTAGCAAGGCGCGCCCGGATGCGTCCTGACCTGACGCTGACCTCGGACCGAGGGTAATTACTCATGATGTGATGTAAAAAGCCTCATAGCATGATGTAAATTCGATCGCGGCGCCTTCGACGGGCCTGCATCCGCATGCGGGACGTGGCGTCGCTCCGGCCGTGGGTCATCGCGCCCCGCACGAGCCGCCCGGCATCTGCTTGGCCGGCGGTCGCCCTCCCTTTTTCAGATCCTTCGAAAGTGCACACCTCATGAAAATCAGGAGCCACCGAGACTTTTTCTCAGGGTTGATGTTCGTTTCCGTCGGCGCCGCGTTCGCGATCGGCGCCACCAACTACAGCATCGGCAGCGGCGCGCGCATGGGCCCCGGCTACTTCCCCCTCATGCTGGGCGTGCTGCTGGGAATCCTGGGCCTGGGCGTGATCCTCGGCGCGCTGACCGTCGACACCACCGATGGCGAGCCCATCGGCCGCATCGCCTGGAAGCCGCTGCTGCTCATCATCGGCGCCAACCTGGTCTTCGGCCTGATGCTGGGCGGGCTGCCGAGCATCGGCGTGCCGGCCATGGGCCTGATCGTCGCGATCTACGCGCTGGTCGTGGTCGCCAGCCTTGCGGGCAGCAGCTTCCGCATGAAATCGGCACTGATCCTGGCCACCATTTTGGCGATCGGCAGCTACCTCGTCTTCATCCTCGGCCTGAGCCTGCAGTTCCAGGTCTGGCCCTCCTTCATCACCGGCTGAGGCACGCGTTGTCATGGAACTCCTCGATCATCTCGCGCTCGGCTTCCACGCCGCCGTCACGCTGCAGAACCTCATCTACGCCTTCGTCGGCTGCCTGCTGGGCACGCTGATCGGCGTGCTGCCCGGCATCGGGCCCGTGCCCACCATCGCCATGCTGCTGCCGGTCACCTATGCGTTGCCGCCCGTGGCTGCGCTGATCATGCTGGCCGGCATCTACTACGGCTCGCAGTACGGTGGCTCCACCACGGCCATCCTGGTCAACCTGCCGGGCGAGTCTTCGTCGGTCGTCACCGTGATCGACGGGCACCGATGGCCAAGCGAGGGCGGGCGGGTGCTGCGCTGGCCACCGCGGGGGCTGGGCTCCTTCTTCGCCGGCAGCGTCGCCACGCTGGTGCTCGCGGCCTTCGCGCCGCCGCTCACCGAACTGGCCTTCAAGTTCGGCCCGGCCGAGTACTTCTCGCTGATGGTGCTGGGCCTGATCGGCGCCGTGGTGCTGGCTTCGGGTTCGCTGCTCAAGGCGATCTGCATGATCCTCCTCGGCCTGTTGTTGGGCCTGGTCGGCACCGACGTGAACTCGGGCGTGGCGCGCTTCAGCTTCGACATCCCCGAGCTCACCGACGGCATCAGCTTCATCGCCATCGCGATGGGCGTGTTCGGCTATGGCGAGATCATTGCCAACCTGTCGAAGCCCGACGACGAGCGGCAGATCTACACCGCCGAAGTGCACGGACTCTGGCCGACCCGCGAGGACTTCAAGAACATCGTGCCCGCGGCGCTGCGCGGCACCGCGCTCGGTTGCTGCCTGGGCATCCTGCCGGGCGGTGGTTCGCTGCTGTCGGCCTTTGCCTCCTACACGCTGGAAAAGAAGCTCAGGCGCAAGCCGGGCGAGGTGCCGTTCGGGCAGGGCAACATCCGCGGCGTGGCCGGCCCCGAATCCGCCAACAATGCCGGCGCGCAGACCTCCTTCATCCCGCTGCTCACGCTCGGCATTCCCGGCAATCCGGTGATGGCACTGATGGTGGGTGCGATGACCATCCACAACATCCAGCCCGGCCCGCAAGTGATGACCAGCAACCCCGAGCTGTTCTGGGGCCTCATCGCCTCGATGTGGATCGGCAACCTGATGCTGGTGGTGCTGAACCTGCCGCTGATCGGGATCTGGATCAAGTTCCTCTCGATCCCCTACCGCTGGCTGTTCCCGGCCATCGTGCTGTTCTGCGCCGTCGGCGTCTACTCGACCAACAACAACACCTTCGACGTCTGGATGGTGGGCCTGTTCGGCATCGTCGGCTATGCCTTCCACAAGCTGGGCTGCGAGCCCGCGCCGCTGCTGCTGGGACTGATCCTCGGGCCAATGATGGAAGAGAACCTGCGCCGCGCGCTCCTGCTGTCGCGCGGCTCATGGGACGTGCTGGTCACGCGCCCCATCTCGGCCGGCCTGTTGATTGCCGCCGCGCTGCTGCTGGTGATCGTCCTGATGCCGGCGGTGAAGTCCAAGCGCGAAGAAGCCTTCGTCGAGGAAGGCTGACGCTCTTGCTCCCCCCCGCGGTCTTGCTCCTCTCCCTCTGGGAGAGGGCTGGGGTGAGGGCACCGCCCCCTCCGATGTGCTCGCGTCCTCTCACCCCACCCTCCTGCACCTCCGCCCCCGCCCCCCCCCCCCTGCGCTCATCGCCCACCGCACCGCCAGAATGCTCACCAGCACCGCCACCAGCCCCACAAACGAAAGCCCCGCATCGCCTGCCCCCAGCAACGCCCACCCCAGCACCACCGCCGTCAGCGGACTCAACAGCCCCAGCGATGACACCGCCACCGGCGACAGCCGCGCGATCCCGCGGGAACCACAGCGCATAGGCCACCAGCGCACCGACGATCGAGAGATACGCATAGGCCCCGACCTGCATCCCGGTCAGCACCGGCGGCGGCGGATCGAAGGCCCAGGTCATCGGCAGCAGGATCAACCCACCCAGCAGCAACTGCCAGCCCGTGAGGGCCAGCACCGGCATGCGCGGCTGCCAGCGCCGGGTGAGGTAGGTGCCGGCGGCCATGAGCGCGGCCCCGGTCAGCGCGGCAGCGATGCCGACCGCATCCCACGCCGAGCCCGGTGACAGCAGCAGTGCCGCCATGCCCGCAATGCCCAGCACCGCCGCACCGACCGCGAGCTGCGGCGGGCGCCGATGGTCCAGCGACCACGCCAGCCCCATCACCAGCAGCGGCTGGATCGCGCCCACCACCGCGGCGAGCCCACCCGGCAAGCGGTAGGCTGCCACGAACAGCAGCGCCTGGAAGAAGCCGATGTTCAGCGCCGACAGCACGAGCACCCGGCCCCATTCGCCCCGCGCCGGCAGCCGGCGGCTGAACAGCACCAGCAGCAGCCCCGCCGGCAGCGCGCGCAGCAGCGCCGCGGTGAACGGCCGGTCCGGCGGCAGCAGCTCGGTGGCCACGATGTAGGTCGAGCCCCAGATGGCCGGCGCGAAAGCGGTCAGCAATACATCGCCCCAGGAGATGGAAGCTTGGCGACTGGACATGGATTTGTCTCTAGCTCAAGATAAATCGAGCGTAGCAGATAATCTCGACATCAAGATAAACGGGGCTTTTTGCATGGCTGCGAAGAAGCGGGCCGCAGACGCGGTCGATGCCATCCTCGACCAGTGGCGCCGCGAGCGCCCGGACCTGGACGTGGGTGCGATGGGCACCATCGGCCGCATCAAGCGCTGCGCTGCGCTGCTGCAGCGCGAGCTCGACCGCTGCTTCTCCGACTTCGGCATGACGCGCTGGGAGTTCGACGTGCTCGCCACGCTGCGCCGCTCGGGCGCGCCCTACTGCCTGGCGCCCACGGAGCTTTTCTCGTCGCTGATGATCAGCTCGGGCACGATGACCCACCGCCTCAAGGGCCTGGAGTCGCGCAGCCTGGTCAAGCGCGTGCCCAACCGCGACGATGCGCGCAGCATGCTGGTGCAGCTGACGGCGGCGGGGCTGAAGCTGATCGATCGCGCGGTCGACGCGCACGTGGCCAACGAGCAGCGGCTGCTGGCCTCGATCAAGTCCGCAGACCTCGCGGCACTCGATGCCCGCCTGGCGATCCTGCTGGCTGCGCTGGAGCCGAAGGAGTAGTCGATGCAGCTCGATGACACCTTGCGCGTCTCGATCGCCGAACGACTGCGCTGCTTCGAGCTGCAGCCGCTCCCTGCGCCCGGCTCGCGGCGCGCCGCCGTCGCCTTGGTGATCGTCGAGGAAGGCTTCGGCGCCGCGCTCCCCGGCATCCCCGCGCCGACGGCGTGGAGCCGCGAAGCCGCCGTGCTGCTGACGCGGCGCCCCACGCACATGCGCAACCATCCGCGGCAGTGGGCCCTGCCCGGCGGAAGCATCGACGGCGACGAAACCCCCGAGCAGGCTGCGCTGCGCGAGCTGCACGAAGAAGTCGGCCTGCAGCTCGACGAATCGGCGATCCTCGGCCGCCTCGACGACTTCGCGACGCACTCCGGCTTTGCCATCACGCCGGTCGTCGTCTGGGCCGGCGCCGCGCGCGAGCTGGTGCCAAGCGAAGCCGAGGTCGAGAGCATCCACCGCATCCCCATCGCCGAGTTCATGCGCGCGGATGCGCCGCTGCTCGACGCGATCGAGGACAGCGTCCACCCGGTGCTGCGCATGCCCGTCGGCGACACCTGGATCGCAGCGCCGACCGCCGCCTTCCTCTATCAGTTTCGCGAGTGGTGCTTTGCCGGGCGCATGACGCGCGTCGCGCACTTCGAGCAGCCCTTGTTCGCGCGGAAATAGGCGCGAACACGCCGAGGGCCTCGACCGTGAACCCTGTCATCGTCCAATCGATCGTCGAGAAGCGAAGACTGCGCTTCTCCTATCACGGACGCGTCCGCCTGGCCGAGCCGCAGTGCTACGGCATGGGCACCAAGGGGACCGAGCTGCTCCGCGTCCACCAGATCCAGGGCGGCACGCAGCGCGAGCCCCTGTTCGACGTCTCGAAGATCGAGGACCTGGTCCTGCTCGACGAGGTCTTCACCCGGCCGGGGCCGAACTACAAGAGGAACGACACGGCGATGAAGACCATCTTCTGCCAGTTGTAGGCATCGCGGCGCTCAGGCCCGCGCCGGCCTTCTCGCGCCGCGCCGCGCCGGCCCCGCCGGCCCTACCTCCCCGCGCGCCGTCTCCTCCAGCAGCTCCAGAAAGCGCTGCGCCAGCGGCGGCAGCGCCACTCCCTTGCGCGTCAGCGCGCCGATGGTGCGGGTGAAGCGCGCCTCCGCCATCGGCAGCGGCGCCAGCCCTTGGCCGCTCGCCATGCCCAGCTGCGACTCGCTCATGATCGACACCAGGTCGCTCTGCGCGACCAGACGGTTGAGCTGCCCGCCCGCCGTGTTGCTCACCTCCACCGTCACCCGCGGCGGCGGCAGCCCGGCCTCGGCCAGCCGCCCCTCGACGCTGCGCCGCGCCGCGACCGCCGGCCCGGGCAGGATTCACTGCGCATCGACCAGGTCCGCCAGCCGCAGGCGCCGCTTCGACAGCAGCGGGTGGTGCTCGCGCACCACCAGGCACAGCGCGTCGTCCATCAGCGGCAGCGCGTGCAGGTCCGGCGGAATCACGCCGGGCAGCGCGTTGATCGACAGGTCGATATCGCCCAGCCGCAGCGCCGCGACCAGCGCATCGTTCAGGTTGAGCATCAGCCGCAGCCGTGCCGCCGGCCGCTGCCGGTGCAGCGCCACCGTCGCCGGCACAAAGAGGCGCTGCGCATAGAGCGGCGACACGCCCACGCGCAGCAGCCCCAGCTCGCCGAGGTGCATGTCCGCCGCCTCCTTGATCGCATCGCCGAGGCTCGCGCGCAGCGCCTGCGTGCGCTCGCGGAACTGCGTGGCCACCGCCGTCAGCTGCATGCCGCGGCTGCTGCGCTCGAAGAGCGGAAAGCCCAGCTCCTTTTCCAGCCGCTGCAGGCCCTGCGTGATCGCCGGTTGCGACACGTTCAGTGCCGCGGCCGCAGCCCGCACCTTGCCGTGCGAGGCCACCGCCAGGAAGTAGTCGATGTCGTCGAGCCGCACGCCCATGTGGATGTCTCCGAGGCCCTGCCGGGTGATCACGCCAGCTTATCAAAGCCGGCCGTTCGCTTATCCACGGGCGCCCCCTTGCTTCCTAGACTGCCAGCCATACGGAGACACCCCATGAACCTTGGCATGTACACCGCGCGCAGTGCGCGCTTCTGGGCCGACCGGCCCGCCATCCTCTTTCGCGATCGCGCGCTGAGCTACGCGGAGCTCGAGCGCCGATCCAACCGCCTCGCGCACGCCCTGCTCGCGCTCGGCCTGCAACGCGGCGACCGCGTCGCCGTGGTTTCCCCCAACCGGCCGGAGATCGTCGAGCTCGAATGCGCGCTCTACAAGGCCGGCCTGGTCAAGGTCGCGCTCAACTCGCGCCTGGCACCGGCCGAGCTGGCCGATGCGCTTGCCAACGCAGAGCCGGCCGCCTGCCTCGCCGGCCCCGAGCACCGCGCCATGGTGGACGAAGCCGCGGCCCCCGTGCCGGGCCTCAAGCACCGCATCGCCTTCGCGCCCGCGCCGGGCGAGGGCGGCTGGCTCGACTACGAAGCCCTGCTGGCGCAGGCCACCGACGCGCACATCCACGTCGAGATGCGCCCTGACGAGCTCGCCGTGCTGCACTACACCTCCGGCTCCACCGGCAAGCTCAAGGCCGCGATGCAGACCGTCGGCAACCGCATGGCCTCGCTGCGCAAGATCGTCATGGGCCGCATGCATGCCCAGCGCAACGACGTGCTGATGCTGTGCGGCCCCATCACCCACGCGAGCGGCATGTTCATCCAGCCCATGCTCTACCAGGGCGTCACCGTGCTGCTGATGGAGCGCTTCCAGCCGGCCGAGATCCTGGAGGCGATCGAGAAGCACCGCGTCACCATGTGCTTCTTCGTCCCCGCGATGATCAACGCCCTGCTGGCCGAGCCCAGCATCCGCACCCGCGACCTGAGCAGCCTGCGCCTGGTCTCCTACGGCGCGGCGCCGATGTCGCCCTCGCGCATCCGCGAAGCCTGGGCCGCCTTCGGCCCGGTGATGGCCCAGGGTTACGGCGCCGGCGAGACCACCGGCGGCGTCATTGCCCTCGGCATCGACGACCACGCGCTCGCCATCGAAGGCGGCCGCCCCGAGCTGCTGTCCGCCTGCGGCCGCCCCGCCTGCGAATCCGACGTGCAGGTGCTCGATGCGCAAGGCCGTCCCGTCGAGGGCGACGAGATCGGCGAGATCTGCGTGCGCGGCCCCGACGTCTTCGCCGGCTTCTGGCGCGCGCCAGAGCCCACCCGCGAGGCCCTCGGCGAAGACGGCTGGCTGCACACCGGCGACCTCGCGCGCGTGGACCCCGAGGGCTACATCCACATCGTCGACCGCAAGAAGGAGATGCTGGTCTCCGGCGGCTTCAACGTCTACCCCACCGAGGTCGAGGCCGTGCTTGCGCAGCACGACGCCGTGTACGAGGTCTGCGTCATCGGCGTGCCCGACGACCACTGGGGCGAATCCGTCAAGGCCATCGTCGTGCTGCGCGAAGGCGCCCGCGCTGAGGCCGGCGAGCTGATGGACTTCTGCCGCGGCCGGCTCGCCGACTTCAAGCGTCCGCGCTCGGTCGACTTCACCGAGCACCTGCCCAAGAACGCAAACGGCAAGCTCTCACGCAAGGATGTGCGCGAGCCCTACTGGCGCGGCCGCGAACGGCGCGTCAACTGAGCGAAGGACCAAACATGGACGCCACCACCACCACCCTCACCCCGCAGCGCAGCAACACCACCGCCGCGCCCTTCGAAGGCTCCGAAGCCGCCCGCGCGTTCATCGCGCGCGTCGAAGCCTTCATCCGCGAGCAGCTCCAGCCCCTCGCCGCCGAGCACGGCATCAGCTACGAATCCGGGGCGCCGCGCCCGCTGCTGGAAGAGGTGTGGCGGCGCTCGCGCGACGAGGGCATCTACGGCATCACCCTGCCCAGGCAGCTCGGCGGCGCCGGCTTCAGCGTGCTCGACCACTGCCTGATCAAGGAGGCCATCTACGCCACCGGCTCCCCGCTGGCCGCGCACGTGCTCGGCGAGCTCTCCGGCCCGCCCCGCGTCGGCGCGCTGGCGAAGCAGGCCACGCCCGACCAGATGGAGCGCTTCATCCTCCCCGTGGCCCGCGCCGAGAAGGCCATCTGCTTTGCCATCACCGAGCCCGAGGCCGGATCGGACGCCGGCGCCGTGCAGACCCGCGCCGAGCGCGTGGGCGACGAATTCGTGCTCAACGGCACCAAGCGCTTCATCTCCGGCTCGCCCTTCTGCGACATGGCCGTCGTCATCGCCTCCACCAGCGACGACCCCGCGCGCCGCGAGACCACCGCCTTCTTCGTCGAGCGCGACCGCCCCGGCTTCCGCGTCGAGAGCGGCTACAAGACCCTGGCCGGCCAGGCCAGCACCGGCAACATCATCCTCACCGATTGCCGCATCCCGGCCGCCAACCTCATCGGCGAACAGGGCAAGGGCTTGGCGCTCGCGCTCGGCCGCATCACCGTCAACCGCCTGCTGCACTGCCCGGCCATGCTGGGGCACGCCCGCGTCGCGCTGCAGGATTCGATTGCCCATGCCACGCGGCGCCGCCAGTTCGGCCAGCCCATCGGCGCCTTTCAGGCCGTGCAGCACATGCTGGCCGACATGGCCACCGAGCTTGCCGCCGCCCGCGCACTCATGCTCAGCGTGGCCCGCACCCTCGACGCCGGCGGCGAGGCGCGCGCCGATGCCTCGATGGCCAAGCTCTTCTGCTCCGAGACCGCCTTCCGCATCGCCGACCGCGCCGTGCAGGTGCACGGCGGCGAGGGCATCGTCCAGGGCAGCCGCGTCGAGTTCCTGTTCCGCCTGCTGCGCATGTACCGCGTGCTCACCGGCACCAGCGAAATCCAGCGCAACACCATCGCCCGCGAGCTGCTGGGCGAAGCCCTGCGCTGACCCTATAGAAACTCAAGGAGACACAACATGAAAGCCATCACCCGTACTGCCGCTTCGGCCCTCTTTCTCGCCGGCGCCGCGCTTGCCGCCGCCACCGGTGCGCAGGCCCAGCAGGATTACCCCTCGCGCCCCATCAAGTGGATCGTGCCTTACCTCGCCGGCACCGCGCCCGACACCACCGTGCGCATCACCGGCGACGCCATGTCGAAGATCCTGGGCCAGCCCGTCGTCATCGAGAACCGCGGCGGCGTGGCCGGCAACCTGGGCGCGCAGCTCGCCGCCAAGGCGCCTTCAGACGGCTACACCTGGGTCTATTCGGGCTCGCCCATGGCGACCAACATGCGCATGTACCGCAACCCGGGCTTCGACGTCATGAAGGACTTCGTCCACGTGGGCCGCATCAGCCAGTCCGACTCCGTGATCGTGGTGAACCCCGACTCGGGCATCGCGAGCGTCAAGGAGCTCATCGAGCGCATGCGCAAGAGCCCGGGCAAGCTGGCTTATGCCTCCGGCGGCGTCGGCAGCCCGTCGCACATGGGCGCCGAGCTCCTGCTCGCCGCCACCGGCGCCCAGGCCCTGCACGTGCCGTACAAGGGCGCCTCGGAGTCCACCAATGCGGTCGCCGGCAAGCAGGTCGACTTTGCCATTGCGCTCGTCAGCCCCTCGCTGCCGCACATCCAGGGCGGCAAGCTCAGGCCCCTGGCCGTGCTCTCGCCCAAGCGCAACGCGCGCCTCGACAAGGTGCCCACCCTCGCCGAGGCCGGCATCCCCGGCATTGCGCTCGTCTCCTTCGGCGGTCTGGCGGTGCCCAAGGGCACGCCGGGCCCGGTGGTGCACAAGGTGCGCGATGCGCTCGCGAAGGCGCTTGCCATGCCTGAGGTGCGCGAGAAGCTCGAGGCCTCCGGCGCGTCCGTCGTGCCCAGCACGCCGGAGGAGTTTGCGCAGAGCCTGCAGGCGGAGATTGCGCTGACGGAGAAGCTGATGAAGGCAGCGAACATCGAGGCGCAGTAGGTGCAAGCAGCGCCGGGCCGAGTGCCTGCGCGGCGCGCATCGCGGCCGCGACATCGCTAGGATGCGTGTGTGCCACTGCCTCCCGTCACCGATGCGTACTCGGCCCGCAAGGTCTTGCGAGAGATCGAGGGCCGGCTTCGGGCCGAGGGCGTCGAGGGGTTTCGGGAACCGCCGGAGGAACCTACCAGCTGCTGCGGGCGGGGGTGCGAAGGTGCGTGGGAAGGCTACGCTTCGCGGCGGTGGGGTGGTGGCGGGATGATGCGCTGGAGTTGTTGGGGCGCGAGCGAGGCTGATTGATCTGGTGCGTGCGCAGCTGGCCGGTGGCGAAGAATTGCTTCAACACGACGCCTGCGGATGCGGCGGAGGCGGTGCAGAGGGTGGGTGCTGCCTCACGCGCGACTGCTCCTCTGACGATCATGTGATGTTCTTGCCGGCGCGGACCTCGAGCGCCATCCAACCCGATGGGGTGATCTCGCTCACCACAACGCCGGGTTGCGGGAAGCCGCCTCGTATGTCGAAGACGACCTGCATCACCGCCTTGGCTTGGCCTGCGTGAACTAAAGCGCAGATGGCTTCGATGTCTTCATCGTCCGTGAGGACGAGCGGGAGGCATGAATCGCGGCCCTCTGCGCAAGGTGCGGCGGTCCGACGGCACCTAGGCCGAAGTTCCTGAAGCCGTCGAGCGAGTTTGCCTTTGCACGACAAGCACTTGGCGTGAGTTCGGGAGTCCGGCTTCTGTCTACAACCGGATCTGCTGGATGAGGTTGAGCGCTCGCTGCTGCTGCACGTTGGGTGTAGTGAGCACCTCGAAGGTCGGCGCGTCGGCCCCGGCGTTGGGCGTGCGACAGGTGTTGCGCACGATGGTGGCGAGTTCGGCCATGAGGGTCGAGAAGCTATGCACCGGCGTGCCGTCATCCAGCATGTGGCGGGCCACCTTGGCCAGCGCCGCCTTGGATCGCGTAGCCGGCGCCACCGGGTCACGCGCGGCCTTGGCCTGTTGATCCGTGTCGGCGAACATCAGCGGCGCCCAAGCCTCGCGCATGTGCCACTCGACGTAGTAGGCCAGCATGCACAGGAAGATGTGCGCGCGCACCCGATCAGCGGTGCGGTGGTGGATCGGGCGCACCTTCAGATCGATCGTCTTGAGCGAGCGGAACGCGCGCTCGACGTTGGCGAGCGCCAGCAGCGGTTGCGCACGCACTGGGACGCGTCCATCTGCGTCGTTGGCACCGAGTGCGGATGATGTAAATGCCGTCCAGTGCCGCCTCGGCAGCGATGGCGTCTGTCTTGCGTGCGAAGGTGAAGGCGTTGTCGCCAATCACCAGCTCAGGGTGCTTGGCGACCTTGTACTGGTTGACGACCTTGCCCACGCGCAAGCCGATCTCGTCGCGCCCAGCCAGCTTGAGTGCATCCACCCGGGCCTTGATCTTCTGCAGATTGGCCTCGGTGGCGGCGAGCAGGTCCTCGCGCTGTGCGTGCGCAGCTTGGCGAGTTCCGGATTGCGGCACGCCACCAGGCGCTCGCCCGGGTAGTCCGGCGAGCTCAGTTCAAGCAGGTTGCGCTCGTCGAACAAACCAAACTGCAGGTGGCCCTGCTCGACCAGCGCGCGAATCGAGACGCTCTTCAGCGCACTGATCCAGCCCCACGCCTCGGACTCGCGCATCTCCTGGATCGCCTTGTTGGAGATCATGCCGCGGTCACCCCACCATCACCAGTTGCTCGACGCCGAACTCCTCGCGCAGCCGCTTGACCTCAGGCAGCAAGGTCAGGCTGTCGGCCACATTGCCCCTCGTACACCACACGGCCAGCGGGCAGCCCCGCGCATCGGTGAGCAGGCCGTAGTTGACCTGCAGCAGGCCCTTCTTGCCGTCGCGGCTATAGCCGAGCCTGGCCAGAGGGCAACTGCTGCCCTCGAAGTAGCTCGACGATAGGTCGTACAGCACCAGGGCGCCGGCCCTCAAGTCGTGACGCGCGGTGAGCTTCTTCTGGATCGTGGCCTGGCGCGCGAGCAGCCAGTCCATCGCCGCGTACAGGTCGTCCTCGTCGGCGTCGGCGACACCGAAGTCCTCGGCCAGCGTCGTGGTGTGCCACCAGCGCGTGGTGGCCAACTTGGTATGCGGCGCTGCGATGCGCGAGGCCACCATGGCCAGTACCAGGTCGCGCTCGCGGCAGGGCTTGGAGGCAAGCACCGAGGCGAAGCCCAGCCGCTGCATAGCCTCGCCAACGGCTTGCATATGGCCATGCGAACGCGACGCGGTGATCTCCAAGCACTGCGTGAGCGGCTGCAAGGCCTCGCCGCGCAGGGCTGCTCGAATGGCTTCGATCTGCGCGGCCGACAGGCTCGACAGATTGGCCAGCGTGCGCTTGCCGACCTTGGAGCCCTCGCGGTAGGACTCGCGCAGCAGCACGGTGGGCGGTGAGCCACGATTCGGCACGACATGGATGTGCATGCCTACATTAATAGGTCAAATACAAGCGAATATCAAGTAAATAACATGCCTACATTTTGGAACACATGAGGCCGCTCAACTCGTTGATTTCAAAGGGGTTACCGGCCAAAAGGCCGCAGGGTGACCGAGGAACTTCGGCCTAGATCCCTGCTCTCGATGGCTGCTTTGAGATGCGACTTGAACACCACGAGAGTGTCCAGGCGTTCGCACCTGGAGTACACACACTATCGGTTTGATATGAGAACGGGCCTTCGTGCACAGCCGGGCTCCTACGTCTGCTTCGTACTCGACCCCGACGACAACAATATTGAAGGTGTTGTGTCGAGGACGTGCGAGCGCGCCATCGGTGTTTCGTATTTCGCAACTCTGAAGTCGCCATTCCGGGGCTATCGGCACATGGGTCCCGAACCTACTATTGCGGTACACAAGGAGTGGACTCATGCAATCCATCGCTACCCAAACCAGAAGCATCGTCTATCGCACCCGCGGACACAGTCATGGCGGGATCACGCGCCTGATGAGCCCATCCGACTTGGGTGAGAGCCTCAAGCCGTTCGTTTTTCTGGACATCTTCAACATGGAGCGTCCGATGCTCGACGCGATGCGCGCTGGCGCCGGCATGTCGATCCATCCTCACTCGGGGATCGCGACCGTGACCGTGCTCACCGAGGGCCGGATGAAGTTCGACGACCCGTCGTCTGGAACCGGCACGCTGTCGTACGGAGGTGTGGAATGGTTGCGCGCAGGCAGTGGCGTGTGGCATGGCAAGGAGCTCACGCCGGACAACGTGTCGCTCGTCCAGGGCTTTCAGCTTTGGGTCGCACTGGCCCCAGACCTGGAAAACGGTGAGCCGGAAAGCCGCTATATCGAGTCGGAGGGCATTCCGTCCGCTGGGCCGGCCCGAGTCATTCTTGGGGAATACGCCGGGGTGCGCAGCCCAACGCCGGCACCCGCAGGCATGAATTACTTGCTGGTAACGCTG
Source organism: Variovorax sp. WS11 (assembly GCF_010499245.1). GTDB lineage: Bacteria > Pseudomonadota > Gammaproteobacteria > Burkholderiales > Burkholderiaceae_C > Variovorax. The sequence goes on along the minus strand of NZ_JAAGOW010000001.1, from coordinate 2,498,968 downwards.
AAGGCCGGCGCATCCTGGAGCTACCAGCCGCCAGCTGGCCATACGGTAGGCTGGCTGGCCGTGGCAAAGGGAACGCTGGAAGCCGAGGCCTCTGTGCGCACGGGCGACATGGTGATCTTCGAGGATGGAGAGGTCGCAATCACCGTGCAGGCAGGGCCAGGTGGCGATGCGGTGTTCGTGCTGGCATCGGCCATCCCGCACCCGCATGAACTGCACCTTGGCAACTATTCAGTGCATACGTCCGCGCAGGCGCTGCAAACCGGCGAAGGTCGCATTGAAGAACTGCGCCAGCGCATGGTCGCGGCGGGAAGCCGGCGCACGAGCACCGGCAACGTGCCGGTGTTCCGCTGACATGTCATCCTGACTTTTGGATCGCCGATGCTCATGGCTGCAGAGGGCTTTTGAAGCCACGGGCAACCGATGATATCGACGATGCTCCTGCAGACAACGCCAGCTCTCCACGATCCGGCAGCTAATCGCAGTACTCGACCAGGAGCTCGGTCAGGACGCGTATTTTCCTCGCGGGATGTTGGCCGGGCGGTCGGATGACATAGGCACCTGCCGGGGGCGGTGGATAGCGTTTCATGATCGGCACAAGTGCACCTGCGACCACGTACTCATGAGTGATCCAATCGGGCAAGTACGCGATCCCGAGTCCTGCTACTGCAGCGGCGACCAACGCCGGGCCGTTATCGGCTTTGAAGCGCCCGTGCGGTCGAACGGTGACGATCCGGTCGCCATCCATCAACTGCCAAGCTTCCGTTCCCTGCATCAGCGCCTCATGGCTACCAAGCTCCTCCGGGGTTTCGGGCGACCCGTGAGCTTCGACGTAGCCCGGACTCGCAACAAGCTTCCCGTAAATCCGGCCAATGCTTCTCGCCACCAGGTTGGAATCCTCTAGATAGCCAACCCGTATCGCACAGTCATAACCTTCGGCGATGAGATCAACAAAACGATCGCTGTAGCAGGTCTGGATGTGCAGGTGAGGGTGGCGTCGTGCCATTTCAGCGAGCATGTGAGCGAAGTGGGTCGGGCCGAACGTCAGAGGCACGGCGATTCGCAGGCGGCCACGAAGGTCGCCTGCAGGCAGGATCGTTTCCCTGGCCACGTCGATCTCGGTGCAGATTCTGGCTGCGTAGTCCCGGAACGTGGCACCAGCTTCCGTGAGCGCGGCCCCGCGCGTAGACCGCGTGAGAAGCTGAACACCGAGATCCTCTTCAAGGCGGGCCAGCCTTCGGCTCACCATGGACTTGGAAATGCCCAGTCGAACGGCAGCAGCCGAAACTCCCCCGGCCTGAGCGAGTTCGACGAATGTGCGTAGATCCTCGATCTCCACGTTAGCGTTCCTCATTGCGCGACACAGCTCGCCCAAAGATGGTACTACCGCTCGATGAACAGGAACGCAACACTTGAGGAAGGCACATCGCCACAGGCGTCTCCTCGCCGCGAACCAATCCCGCTTACAGCGGCAACAAAGGAATCAGCAATGACTTTTCGCAACGGCCTCTCTTCACTTCTCCGCCCCGAAGATTCGGTTCTCGTCTTGATCGACCACCAGCCTTACCAGCTTGCGAACCTGAACAGTCACGAACCGCAGATGGTCATCAACAACACGGTGGGGTTGGCGAAGGCGGCCAAGGCCTTCGGCGTCCCGACCATCCTGACCAGCGTCATCGCTGAACGAGGAGGGCTTCTGTTCCCCCAGATCACCGATGTGTTCCCCGGCCAGGAGGTCATCGACCGTACGTTCATCAACACCTGGCAGGACAAGAAGGCGGTGGACGCGGTCAAGGCAACAGGCCGCAAGCAGCTGATCATTGCTGGTTTGTGGACCGAGGTGTGCGTCGCGATGCCGACCATCCAGGCGCTCGGTGAAGGTTGGGATGTCACCGTCGTCACCGACGCGTCCGGCGGCGTTTCCGTCGAGGCTCATCAGGTTGCCATCCAGCGGATGGTTGCGGCTGGCGCCAACATGATGACCTGGCTCGCGGTTGCTTCCGAGTGGCAGCGCGACTGGGCCCGGACCGAGAGCGCTGCAGAAATGACGAAAGTGATTACGCAACATGCAGGCAGCAGCGGCATCGCGTTCCTCTGGGAGCAGCAGTTGCTCAACACGCCTGTGCCTGCCAACGCAGGCTGATCTTTGGAATGGGATGAAGGCATTGAGCAATGCGTCGTGAACGCTGATCGGTAGAGGGCCTTCAGCCCTTTCGACCTGCGTACCCCTCAATGAGTCGCTTGCCCTGCCGATGTTCGACATCGTTGAAGCACATCCCGGCATATCGTGAGGGCTCTTCACGGGTCACACGGCAATTTTTTGTCCCTCATGGAGATACAAAAATGAAAGCGATGGTTCTGAATAAGTTTGGTGGCACTGACAGCTTCGAGCTGCAGGAAGTGGTGGTCCCTGAAGCCAGTACAGGTGAATTGTTGGTGCGTGTGCTCGCCACAGCCATTAACCCGCTCGACTACCAAATCCGCCGGGGCGACTATCCGGCATATGTTCCTCTGCCCGCCGTCATCGGCCATGACGTCTCCGGCGTCGTGGAAAAGGTGGGCCCTGGTGTGGCCGACTTCGCGGTGGGAGACGAGGTGTTCTACACACCGCAGATCTTTGGTCCGAAAGGAGGCTCCTACGCCCAGTACAACGTCGTGCCGGAAGCGTTGGTGACCAGCAAGCCTGCAAACTTGACGCACGAGGAAGCGGCCTCCACGACCCTCGTCGGGGGAACAGCGTGGGAGGCCCTTGTCACACGGGCGAGGTTGCATCCGGCCGAGTCTGTGCTGATCCATGGCGGAGCCGGTGGTGTTGGCTCGATCGCGGTTCAACTGGCCAAGGCGATGGGCGCAACTGTGTACACGACTTGCAGGAACCGTGATCTGGCGTTCGTTCGCGAGCTGGGTGCAGACCACGCTATCGACTTCACGAGTCAGGACTACATCGCGGAGATCGCCGGCCTGACCGAGAAGAAGGGCGTGAACTTGGTGTTCGACACGATCGGAGGGATGACTTTGAGCCAGTCGCCTCATGTGCTCAGCGACGCGGGCCGTATCGTGTCGATCGTTGACCTGGCCACGCCCCAGAACCTTGTCGCGGCATGGGGCGTGAATGCCGAATACCACTTTGTCTTCACCCGCCAGAATCGGGGCAAATTGCTCGCGCTCAAGACGCTGCTGGAAAGCGGCCGCGTCCGCCCGATCATCGGGGCGAGGTTCTCACTCCACCAGATCCCGCAGGCGCACGCCGTCTTGGAACGCGGTGAAGTCGATGGCAAGCCTTTGCACGGGAAAGTAGTGATTTCCGTTGCTTGATCGACGCATGCGCCTGCGGGTCGAGCAAATTTCAAACGATGGGCAAGGAGTCAGTGGGTGCAGACGACCGACTGCAGGCAGTCTAAAGCCGCCATCCGACCCTCGACACAATGCCCATTTGCCTCCCGATTGCGATGCAAGCGCGCGTTTTCACCGACATCCTCAGCAACGCCCATAACCGTGCAATCCTCGACCGCTGGAGCGCGCTGGCCCTTCCCGACGGTTGGCTGGTCGCCGGCTGCCTGTTCCAGACGGTGTGGAACTTGCAGGCCGGCCGTGCGCCGGAGGCGGACATCAAGGACTACGACCTGTTCTACTTCGACGCCGGCGACACGAGCGAGGCCGTCGAGCGTGACGCGCAGGCCCGCACGCACGAAGTGCTGGGCGATCTCGGCGTGACCATCAAAGCGTCGAACCAGGCGCGCGTTCACCTCTGGTACGAATCGCACTTCGGTCAGCCCTATGCCGGGGCATGCGCAGCGTGCGTGACGGCATCGACCGCTTCCTGGTTCCCGCCACCTGTGTCGGTGTCCGACCCGGCGAACTCTACGCACCCAATGGCCTTACGCTGCTGTACGACGGTGTGTTGGCGATGAACCCGTTGATGCCGCATCGCGATCTGTTCGAGCGCAAGGCAGCGTCGTACCGCGCGCGTTGGCCGTGGCTGCGGATCCCGACTGACGCCGCTCACGCATCGAAGAGTCGAAACGGATCAAACCCACCAACGATGCACCCACGATGAGGGTCTTGTCAGTCCGTGAAGTGCTTCCGATGTTCAAAGCAATTGACCAGTCCAACACGGAGCTCGCCCAACGCGCAGCGCAATTGAAAGGCGTCAAGTCGGAATCGGCAACCCAGGCCTTCCAGTCACTCGACCAATGTGTGCAAACAAGTCGTTCATGTCGCGCGCGTTCTCCCATTGGAGAAGCGTTTCGCAGTAGCCCCCTAACAGATCTTTCGCGTCCCCAAGCAGTGGACTATCGATGCCGGCGATGATCGCGAATCGAGCAGAGCTCTCGCTTGCCTTTCTGGCCATGTCCAGCGTCAATGCCTTGGAGCGAGCATCATTCTTCTTGGCGTAGGCATTGCTGGTTCGAAGATCCAACGTCTCGATCACGTGCAGTTGCCCGTTCTGCATCGCGAACTCCGCGGTTGTCATGGGGCCGAGCGGGTGGCGCTCGACAACCTCATGTTTCAGGATATCCTTTCCCAGCCATCCTTTGCTGTTGAAGGCGATCTTCAAGTCAACATGCAAGCGCGAGACTTCATACCGTTCCCGCAGGCTCTTCTGGGGAGCCGCGACCAGATTGCGCAACGCGAGCGCGACACGGAGCAAATACTCCTCCTCCGAGGCATATGAGAACCGCCCCATGCTGCTCGACAAGGTCCACTGGCCGAAACTGCGGATGAAGCCAGCTGCGGCTTCCGCGTCCATGTTGCACACAAGCCGGGGAAGGCCGAGCTCCCAGGACCTCACGGCTTCCAGGTCCACCGTAGGATCGATTGAGCGCAGCTTCTTCAGGTCCTCTCCAAGATGAACTCGCACGCCGCCTTCGTCGATGAAGCAGACGATCCCGATGTGGACGTGCTCGGTCCGATGCGGTCGGGGGTAGTGGGAGAGAACGCCGTACTGGGCAATTCGCTTGTTCATGGTGTTAACAGAGCGACGACATGGTCGCTGCGTTCCGCCTTGTTCGCGTCCCACTAGACGGCGGCCGCGTCGATATCGAAGTTTCCGCGCCACTCGACTGGCGCCGCATTGAGGATAAGGGCGATCTTGTCGCCTGTGATCTCGCATGCACGGCCAAGTTTCGCCTTCAAAGCGCTCAGGTCGTGCAGCTTCTGATTCACGAGCCAGTTCCATGATGACCAACTCTTGCTCTCCCGGGGCCATGGCCACGGAGAGAAGATGCGGGTGCGGGACCGGTCGAAGGCGAGCGCCCTGAGCCTTGCCCCGGTATCTACGAAGAGCATGTTTCGAAAGTGCCGGTCTTCATTGGGCATGAATGCATCGAGCGCGAACATCCCGGAAATGTCTACTCTCGTCTCGTGGACCCATGTCGTGAATTGAGCATCGGAAACCCGTCCGGGTGAGAATTGTCGCGCGTTGCTTTCCCACTGAGAGCCAAACGCCAAGCTGCCGTCAATCCGAACGACGACCGAGTAGGCTGGAGTCAAGACGCCAATCTGGGCGCAAAGGTGATAGCACAGCCATTCGGTCAGCGGCAGTAGTGGGTTGCATGTCTCGACTGTCTTCAGCGCATAGCGCCTGTCCTGCTCGTCCGATCCGGTCCATAGCAGGTCTTTATCCAAGCTACGTTCATATGGCCGTTCGTCGACCAGTTGCACTGGAAGCAGCGAGATTTGACGTTCGCTCACCCTAACCTCCTTGGTGGCCCAATTCAAGCAACCGCCACTTCCCTGGACGACCGCGCGCTCGGATACTACACGGGCGCCCAAAGCAAATCGATGCCCACCTAGCCCAGCGCCGAAGCGTAGTATGGGTGGACTTCCATTTGTCGACGAGGTGATTCAGTGACAGCTCGGCGAGCGTTCATCGGCAGCGTTGCGGGTGGCCTTCTTGCCTCGCCTTCGTCACCTCCGCGCAGCAGCGCACGAACCCGCCCCGGATCGGAATTCTCGGCGGCACCTACGGGACAGCTTGGGACGGGTTCGAGCACCACGGGGTCAAGGTCAATCTGAACTGGTCCCTCTGACCTCCTGCAATTTCTCGGCGCTGGGAGCGCCAAATCGTCCTCGACCTGACCCATCCCGGAGAGGCCTTTCATCCAGCGTCGCCAGCCTCAGCATCCGAGCCGCCTTGCCGACTTACCTGTTTAAGGGTATATCGGCATACGTGAGGCATCCACCTTGTTTTCGTACGGTCGAGTCGCAGGCCGGAAGGAGCGCCCGTGAAGAAAGCCACCGTGTTTTCGCTTTTGGCCGCGGGCACCCTGCTCGCCGGTTGCGCCTCGAATCCGATGGGCTCCACATCTGCACGAACTGAGACCTGCAAGGCAACCAGCGAGCAAGAGGTCGCCGCATTGTTCGACCGCTGGAACCAGTCATTGCAAACCGGCGACCCGCGCAAGGTGATTGCAAACTACGCGGATAAATCCGTTCTGCTTCCTACCGTATCCAACACCCCGCGTTTCAATGCGGCGCAAAAGCAAGACTACTTCGAGCACTTTCTCAAAGACAAGCCGTTCGGCCGTATCGACTCCAGAACCATAGAGATCGGCTGCACCACGGCAGTGGATGCGGGTCTGTATACCTTCACCTTCGCCAGGACCGGTGCCGTAGTCAAGGCGCGGTACACCTATACCTACAAGTGGGACGGTAACAGGTGGCTGATCACCAGCCACCATTCTTCGGCCATGCCGGAGAAGTAAAGGGGCTGGCGCACGCACCGCTCTGCGTGCGTGTTGGGTTAGTCCGCAATCCGCTGGACTTCCATTTGTCGACGAGGTGATTCAGTGACAGATCGGCGAGCGTTCATCGGCAGGGTTGCGGGTGGCCTTCTTGCCTCGCCCCTCGTCACCTTCGCGCAGCAGCACGCGAACCCGCCCCGGATCGGGATTCTCGGCAGCACCTACGGGACAGCTTGGGATGCCTTTCGCCGAGTACTTCGCGAACTGGGCTACGTCGAAGGCCGCAATATCACCATCGAGTGGCGATGGGCGGAAGGGAAGGCTGATCGGTTTCCCGAGCTTGCTACCGAGCTCGTCGAACTGAAGGTGGACCTCATCGTCACATCGAGCACGCAGGCGGCCCTGGCCGCCAAGCAGGCGACAAGCGCCATCCCGATCGTCATGGCGATCTCCTCTTATCCCGAAAAAATGGGCCTCGCCGAGAGCCTCGCGCGCCCGAGCGGCAACATCACGGGATTCAGCAACGTCGCGCCGGAACTCATAGGCAAGCGTCTCGAACTGCTCAAGGCGATCGCACCCAAGGTCTCCCGTGTCGCCGTGCTGTGGAATCCGGTGAGCCGGATCGAGACATACGGATTCCGGGAGATGCTGGCGGGTGCTGCTGTGGTCGGCGTGGAGATCCAGACCATCGAGGTGCGTACGCCAGACGACTACCCCGCGGCCTTCGCGACCCTGACTGCCAGCCGAGCAGATGCCTTGCACGCCTTCGGCAATCCAGTCAGCTTCAAGCACCCGCAGCTGATTGCCGACTTCGCGTTGAGGAGCCTGCTCCCGAGCAGCTACGACGAGAAGCTGTTCGTTGACGCGGGCGGTCTTCTATCGTATGGGCCAAGCTTCATCGATCTCTTTCAACGCGCCGCAGGCTACGTCGACAAGATCCTCAAGGGTGCAAAACCAGGCGACCTGCCGATCCAGCAGCCAACAAAATTCGAGTTCGTGATCAACTCGAAAACGGCGAAAGCGTTGGGCCTGACGGTACCCAGTTCGCTGCTGGTGCTCGCAGACGAGGTCATTCAGTGACTCACAGCCGTGCCGCGCACCCAATTTCTGCAGGCTATTGCGCGACGTGCGTAAACGCCGACCCGGCACGCGACATGATCGCCGATCGTGCTCGGCAGGCAGCTGCAGCCGCTGCGCTGGTGGGCTGCCTGCTGGCCGCGCACGGCACGGCGGCCGCCGATGCTGCAGCTGGCGCGCGGCTCTCCGCGGCGCGCTGTGCATCTTGCCATTCGTCGACCGAAACGATCCACTCGACGGTGCCGTTGCTCGAAGGGCAGCCGAAGGCCTACTTCATTGCACAGTGGCGTGCATTCCGCGAGCGCAAACGTACTGCCCCGGTGATGGTGAACCTCGCCGGGGAGTTGAGCGAGAAGGACGTCGCCGACCTCGCCGAACACTATGCGGCACTGGCGCCCCCACCGGCCGCCCTAGCATCCGGCAGCGATACCGGACGCGCATTGGCCGATCGCTTGCGATGTGCCGCCTGCCACGGTTCGGCGTTGCGGGGGACTCACGCCGGCGCGGCACGACTCGCTGGGCAAAAGGTGCAATACACCACCTGGTCGTTGCAGTTGATGCGCAGCGGCACGCGGTCGCACGGAACCGCCGCGAAGCCGGATCCGCTGCTTGCCGACCTCAGCAACGCGGAGATCGAGTCGCTGGCAGCGCACTTGGCTTCGCTGCGCTGACCTCGCCCACGACCATCACTCCCACCGTTTCTGGGTCGCGATGATGCGCAGCGGATACCCGCGCCGGTCCAGCGACTGGCGCAGGACGATCCGGCTGGCGAAGCGCTCGATGCCGATGTCGTCTTCCAGCATCTTTTCCATCAGCGCCTGAAAATAGCCGACGCCGGGCGCCACGATCTTCAGCAGGTAGTCGTAACCGCCGCTGACGTTGTAGCACTCGACGATCTCCTCGTACTGCCGGGCGGCTTCCTCGAATTTGCGGAAATCATGCGGTCGGTGGCTGCTGATGGTGACCTCCGAGAACACGATGACGTGGTCCCCCAGCTTTTCCAGCGCGATGTCGGCGCTGTAGCCGCGGATCAGCCCGGTCTCCTGCAGCCGCTTGGTGCGCAGAAGACACGGGCTGGGGCTGAGGCCTACCGACTCGGCCAGATCGACGTTCGAGCAGCGCCCCTCGCGCTGGAGATGCACCAGGATCTTGAGGTCGAACCGGTCGAACAACACTGCTGATCTCATGGGGCGATCGTACTTTCAAGTCGATCCCGGCGACTAACGCTGCGCCTGGGTGAGCGATTCGTCGAGCGCCTCGATAACCATGCCGGCCTGTTCCGCCGACAGCACCAGCGGCGGACGGATCTTGAGCACGTTGTGCCCCTGGGCGCACGCGCTGAGCAGCACGCCTTTGTCGCGCATCAGATTGACCACCCGGCTGGTAAGGCCGCGGTCCGGCGCCCGCGTCGTCCGGTCCGACACGAGCTCGACACCCACGAAGAGCCCCGCCCCCCGTACGTCGCCGATGGCCTCGTGCTTCGCGACGAGCCCGGCGATGCCGTCGAGCAGCACCTTGCCGATCTTGGCTGCATGCGGCACCAGTCGGTCCCGTTCAATGGTCTCCAGCACAGCCAGGGCCGCTGCGCAGGAGACCGTGTTGCCGGCGAAGGTGTTGAAGTAGCGGGAGTTCTTGCCGAATTCCGCCAGGGCGTCGGCTGTCGCGAGGAGGCCCGCGATCGGCTGGCCGTTGCCCATCGGTTTGCCCATGGTGACGATGTCGGGAACGAGGCCGTGGCGCTGGAACCCCCACATGTGCTCGCCGGTGCGGCCGAAGCCCGGCTGCACCTCGTCGGCGATGAACAGGCCGCCAGCGCGCTTGATCGCCTCCACGGCGCCCTTCAGGAAGCCCGCAGGCTCGGGCAGGATGCCGTCGCTGGTGAAAAGCGAATCGACGATCAAGGCCGCCGGCTTGATACCGTGGCGCTGCAGGTCGGCAATCGCCGCCTCGACGTCGCGCGTGAAGCGCTCGCCGAGGTCGGCGCCTTCGGCGTGGTACTGGCGCGGCGCCGACACCAGGCGAACGTGCGGACCGAGGTCGACGGTCACGCCCAGCGATGGCGAGAACTGCGACACGGCGTCGGTGATGCCGTGGTAGGCCGTGTCGGTGACGATCACACCCGTGCCGCCCGTGCGCACCTTGGCGATGCGATACGCCAGGTCGTTGGCCTCGCTGCCGGTGCAAGTCAGCATCAGATGGGCCAGGTCAGTTCCGGGCACGCTGGCGAGCAGGCGCTCGGCCAGTTCGAGGATGGTGTCGTGGAGGTATCGCGTGTTGGTCGCAAGCGTGTTCACCTGGCGGCAGATCGCCTCGGTCACTGCGGGGTGGCAGTGACCGAGCGAGGTGACGTTGTTGTAGACGTCGAGGTAGCGGCGGCCTTCCGGGTCGATCAGCCACACGCCATCACCCCGCACGATGTGCAGCGGGTGTTCGTACATCAGCCGGTAGGCCGGGCCGAGCAGCGCATTGCGCCGCTCGATCATTGCCTCGGTGGCGGGCCCCACATTGGCACGGCCGGGGATGTAGGCGTTGACCATGTTGAAGTCAGCGGTGGCTTTCATGAGGAGGTTCCGTTTCGTGTTGGGGTCAATAAGCGGTCGCGCGCGTCGTGGCGGGAGAGGTCCGCCATCTGCGACAGTGCCTCCCAGGCCGCGGGGTTGTGGCGCATGATGTAGGCGCGGTTCTCGGGATAGCGCAGGGCGCGCCACTCCGATATCAATGCCGTGATGAGGTGGCGCGACGCCATGAGGTCGGCGACGACGTCCTGCTCCAGCTCGGTCAGCGGCAGGACGGCCTGGTAGGCGCCGACGAACTGCGCCGGTCCCTCGAACGGGTCGGCGCTGCCGGTCATGTGGAAGGCGGCAGCCGTCGCCACCTCGCCGACCAGTGGCGCATGGAGCATGTCGCCGAAGTCGATGATGCCGGTGATGCGCGCCTGGTCGTCCGGCGCGACCAGCACGTTGTAGAGGTGATAGTCGTTGTGGATCACCTGCGCCCTCAACGACGCAAGGCGGGGCAGCACATGGTCGGTGAACCGCATCATGAACGACCGGGCCAGCGCGCGTCGTGGTCCTTCAACCAGGCTGTCGAGCTGGACAGTCAGCCGGTGCGCGGCCGACACATTCCACAGCAGGTCGTGCGTGGCCGCAGGGTGAGTGAAGCCTCGCAGGGCAAGGTTCAGTTCAGCTAAACCCTTGCCCATTGCCACGCGCTGAGCGGCGGTGCGCGGTGTCTCCCGGATCTGGATGCCATCCAGGTAGGTGAGCATGCGCACGGTGGTCTGGGCGCCATCGGCGAGCGCCACGGTGTCACGCGCGCGGCCGTCCAGAGTCCGCACGACGCGGGGGACGGGCTGGCTGGGCGATGTGCGGGCGATGTGCTCAAGGGCGGCGATCTGGAAATCGACCAGCGACACCGACTCGGAGGGGTTGCTGATCTTGAACACGTAGCGCGTGCCGTCGGCGGATTCCACGGCGCAATTCTGGTCGCGCTCGCCAGCTAGAGACTTCACACTGCCGTCGATGCCATAGAGGCGCGCCACCAGCGCCTGCACCTCGGCTGGCGCCAGGTCGGGCGCTGGGGTGCTCAGCGCAGCGGCCTCGCTCGCGCCGCCCTCAGGCGTCGCCCCCTGAGGTCCAAGGTGGGGGTCGAGCATGAGCATCAGAGTCCGAGCAGTGCAGGAAGCTGGCGAACGTCTGTCAAGCGGCTCACGCCGTATTCGGTCGACGTGGGTTCGTGACCCCGGTCGATGAAGGCCTTGGCCATGAAGCCCAGGTCGGACGCCGTCATCAGGTCATATCGGAAGCTCGACGAGACATGCATCATCTGATCGGGCCCGCAGCCGAGCTGGTCGAACATGTATTCGAACGTCTGCATGCGCGGCTTGTACGCGCGTGCTTCCTCGGCGGTGTAGACCGCGTGGAAAGGGGCCTTGAGGTGCGCGACGCTGTGAGGGATGAGGTCGACCATCGAGTTCGACAGGATCACCAGCGGCACGTGCCGCGCGATCGCCTCCAGCGCCTCCACCACGTTCGGGTGCGGCTGCCAGGTTGGCACCGCGTCGTACAGAGCGAGCGCATCCGATGCCAGGCATTCGATGCCATGCGCCTTGCAGGCACGCTGGATGGCGTTCTCCACCACGTCGTAAAAGGGCTTCCAGTCGCCCAGTACCTCGTCGAGGCGATAGGCGCGGAAACTGTCCAGAAAGGCCGGCATCCGGTCGGCCGACACGCGGTCCTTGAACAGGACTTTTGCCGTCGGGCCCATCTCGAAGTTGATGAGCGTTCCATAGCAATCGAAGCTGATAAATTTTGGTTTGAAGATCATGGGTCCACCTGCTGCGTTGAGATGGAATAAGTCTAGGGTTGCCCCCCTTACAGGAGATGCCATATCGCAGCAGAACCCAAGCAGTTTCTTTGTCAATCCGGAGGGGGGCTGGCATTTCTGAGTGGTGCTGTTCGCGGGTACCGGATCAACGTGGCCGGATACTTCTGCAGCGTCCGTTGCTGCGACACGATGCGCTGTCGGAAGCTCGCAATCAAACATTTCCCACCTTTCATGGCATCTGCTTCGGCATCACCGCCGCAGTGCTTTCTTTAGCATAGGCCACCATCCGATCAACGCGATCAAGGTTTCACATGTCCAAGCTTCTTGTCCCCTTCAACTTCGACCAACTCGGCGACCCGCGTGAATATCGCCCGCCGGCAGAACGCGTCATCGAGGGCGATGTCGTATGCCGCAACTGGGACATCGACAGTGCGAAAGACGGCAAAGTGCGTGCAGGGGTATTCGCGTTCCAACTGCTCGGTCGAGATCAACTTGCGCACGCCCGCGAGCGATGAGCGCCGCTACCTTCGTACCTGCTCACATTAAGGTCTCCTTAGCTTTCGCTTTGTCGACCGTTAACCACCTGGGCCGCCTTGCGGCCGATACTTGCTGCCAGGAAGTCGGCTTGGCAAACCCCGTCGCCGCTGCAAAGGATAGCCCCGCATGAACACCGCCATCATCGAGCGCCTCGCCATCGACGGCCGTCTGGATCGCATCTTCATCGGCGGCGAGTGGGTCTTGCCTGCAGGGCAGGCCCGCAGTGCGGTCATCGACCCATCGACCGAAGAACCCGTCGCGGAGATCGCATTGGGCAACGCACAAGACGTTGCCACGGCCGTGGCGGCGGCGCGGCGCGCCTTGGCGACCTGGTCGGTGAGTTCGCCAAAGAGCAGGGCCGCGCTTCTCGACCGCGTCCACGGCCTGGTCCTGGAGCGGGCCGAGGCGTTTGCCCTGGCGATCTCGCAGGAGATGGGCTGCGCCATCAGCGTGGCGCGCGCCGCACAGGTGCCGATTGCGGCGGAGCACGTCCGCGTGGCCCGAGACCTCGCGGGCAGCTATCCCTTTGTCACGCATCGAGGCAACACCGCCATCATGCGCGAGGCCATCGGCGTGTGCGGCCTGATCACCCCCTGGAACTGGCCGCTCTACCAGATCACCGCGAAGGTGGGCCCCGCGCTGGCGGCGGGCTGCACCGTCGTCCTGAAGCCCAGCGAGCTGTCGCCCCTGAGCGCCTTTCTGTTCGCTGAATTGATGCACGACGCCGGCGTTCCCGCGGGTGTGTTCAACCTCGTCAATGGCGAAGGGCCGGAGGCCGGCGCTGCGCTGGCTACGCACCCTGACGTGGACATGATCTCGATCACCGGCTCCACGCGGGCCGGCGTCCTGGTGGCGCAGGCAGCCGCGCCGACCGTCAAGCGCGTGGCCCAGGAACTGGGCGGCAAGTCGCCCAACGTCATCCTGCCCGATGCTGATTTCGCACGCGCCATACCGGCCGCGGTGGCGGCGGGTTTGCGCAACGTCGGCCAGTCCTGCAGCGCCCCCACCCGCATGATCGTGCCCCGCGAACGCCTCGCGGACGTCGAGCGCATCGCGTGCGAGGCGGCATCCGCGCTTGTCGTGGGCGATCCGCGTTTGCCGCAGACCACGCATGGCCCGGTAGCCAACCGCGCGCAGTTCAACCGCGTGCAGGAAATGATAGGCGTCGGCATCGCCGAAGGCGCTCGCCTCGTCTGCGGCGGCCCCGGTCGCCCGCAGGGGCTGGAGCGCGGTTACTACGTGCGCCCGACTCTCTTTTCCGACGTGCGGCCGCAGATGCGGATCGCGCAGGAGGAGATCTTCGGCCCGGTGCTGGCCATCATTCCCTACGACAGCGTCGACGAGGCCGTCGCGATCGCCAACGGCACGGTCTATGGCCTGGGCGCCCACGTCCAGGGCCAGGACCTCGCTGCCGCTCGCGCGGTGGCTGCGCGAATCCGTTCCGGGCAGGTGCACATCAACAACCCGCCCTGGCGTCCCGATGCGCCCTTCGGCGGCTACAAGCGCTCGGGCAACGGACGCGAATACGGCGTCGAAGGCCTGGAGGAATACCTCGAGACCAAGGCCATCCTCGGCTACCTGGATGGCCCCGCGGCCAGTGCCGCTTGAGGGCGCCAACGCAATGAATACCCGCAACTCAAAGGACCAACGACCATGACCGTAGCCCTGCTGCTGCACCGCGCCGACGGCGCGCCGCTGTCGACCTCTTTCCGCAAGGCCGCCTTCGGCGCAGCCGATCCTTTCGCTCGCGATCGCGAGATTGCCTGGGAAGGACCGGACTCGATGAGCGCGGGCCGCGTCAACTTCATCGGCGATCTCGATGTCGCGCGCTTTCCCCACACCGAGACCATCGTCGTCTTGGACGGAGAGCTCAGCCTGACGGCGGCCGGCGGGGCGCCGCTCGTGCTTGGCCCCGGTGAAGGGGCCGTCATCGCTCGTGGCACGGCAGTTCGCATACTGACCGGATCGCGCACGCTGTTCGTGTCCTGCGCGGCAGCGGCAGAGGGGCCGAACAACTCCGGCATCACGCCGCTGCGCGCCGACGCCGCCTTCAAGCCGTCCACGCCGCCGCCGGCCGAGACGCTGCTGGGCCTGCCCCCTCAATGCCGCAGCGACAACGTCTTCACCGATGAGCAGGCGGAGTACCGCGCGGGCACCTGGGATTCGACGCCCTACCACCGCGTCGTTCGCCCGCATCGCCTCAACGAGTTCATGTACCTGCTGGCCGGCGGTGTGCGATTCGCCAGCCCCGATGGCAGCGTGCTGTCGGCAAACGCCGGCGATGCGCTCTTCGTCGCGCAGGGCGCGCCGATCGGGTGGGAGAGCAGCGAGCGCGTCGCCAAGTTCTACGTCGTGCAGAGCGTGCAGTCCTGAAACGACGACCGAGCTCCAGCCATGTCACAGCCACTGCGCCTTGTCGAGACTTCGCCCAACCCGCCGGCCCGTGCCGACGTCGTCGTGATCGGCGGCGGGATCATCGGTGTGTTTACCGCGTATTACCTGGCCCGGCGTGGGCTTTCGGTCGCCGTGGTTGAAAAGGGCCGCATCGGCGCCGAGCAATCGAGCCGCAACTGGGGCTGGTGCCGCCAGCAGAATCGCGACGCCCGCGAACTGCCGATGGCGACCCGGAGCCTTGAGCTGTGGGAGCAATTTGCCGCCGACACCGGCGAAGACACGGGCTTCTCCCGCTGCGGATTGTTGTATCTCAGCGATGACGAATCCGAACTGGCGCGCTGGGCCCGCTGGCGCGATTTCGCAAAGACGGCGGGCGTGACCACGCACATGCTGAGCGGCCGGCAGGCCTCGCAGCGGGGTCAGGCGACCGGCCGCGCATGGAAAGGCGGCGTGTTCTCGCCCAGCGACGGCACTGCCGATCCCGCCAAGGCGGCGCCTGCCGTGGCAGCCGCGCTGATGAAGCTGGGCGGCAGCGTCCACCAGAACTGCGCAGCACGGGGCATCGAGCTCGAGGGCGGCCGGGTCAGCGGCGTGGTCACCGAAGCGGGGACCATCAAGACCCGCACGGCTGTTCTCGCAGGTGGTGCGTGGGCGTCCTCGTTCTGCCACCAGCTCGGCGTGCGGTTTCCGCTCGCCACGGTGCGCCAATCCATCGTGCGCGTGTCCCCGCTGGAACAGCGCCTGCCGGACGCCCTGGCGGGCCCGGGTGTCGCCGTCACCCGGCGCCCCGACGGCAGCCACATACTGGCCATCAGCGGCCGTGGGCGCGTGGACCCAACGCCGCAGCTGATGCGCTTCGCGCCGCAGTTCGTGCCCATGTTCGCCAAGCGCTGGCGCAATGTGTTTCCCGGCGGCCTGGAAGGCATCCGGTGGGGTCATGAAACCCGCGCGCGATGGAAGCTGGACGCGCCCACGCCCATGGAGCGGGCGCGCATCCTCGATCCCAAGCCCGACCCGGCGGGCGTGCGCGAGACCCACCGCCGTGCCGTCGACTTGTTGCCCGCACTTGGCAAGGCTCCCATCGCCAGTGCCTGGGCGGGTTACATCGACAGCACGCCCGACGGCGTCCCCGGCGTCGGAGAAGTGCCGGAGGTGCCCGGATTCATCCTGGCCGCGGGCTTTTCCGGGCACGGCTTCGGCATCGGTCCAGGCGCCGGCCACCTGATCGCCGACCTGGTCACCGGCGCAGAGCCGATCTTCGATCCCGCTTCTTTCCGACCTGACCGGTTCAACAAGTCGGCGTGGGGCAAGGTGGCTGATTTCTAGAGACTGCAAGAAAGTCGCAAGCGACTTACCCCGCACGCGCCAGCACGGAGCAAGAGTCGTCTTTCAGCTCGCTGCGCAGCCGATCCGCCTCGGCAATGAGGGCATCGACAGCGCGCTGGTTCCGGGCGAGCAGGAGGCGGTCGCCACCGAGCGTGCCTGCCGCTTGCTGCACCCCGCCAATCGGCCGCCGCGCTCCGCTGTCGTGGAGGTTCGCGAATGGATCGTGGAGGAGATGCGGTCGGACGTGATCGCGATCGACCGGATGTACCCCGCGCTGCAGCTTTCGAAGCTGGCGGGCTGTGCATAGGCCGCGTCGGCCGTGGGCCTCACGCGCTTCGCTGCTGCCTCAGACCGAGCGCTAGCTTGGCACCCGCACCCACCTCAGCCCGCCACCCAGAACATGCCCGACACGCCGATGAGGGCTCCGGCCGCGCCGATCATGACGCCCGCCACGACAGGTCCCAGGACATTCGACAGGGCCAGCCCGATAGCCAGCCAGGCAAGCGCCTTCCGCTGCGCCGCCATCCGCGCGCCGGTCACGCATGCGTTGAGGAACAGCTGGGCGAGCATCAGTCGCGCCAGCTCGCTGCCTTGGCCCTGGGGCCCAGGCAGCCGCGGTTCGCCCATCAAAGCCCGACCAGCGCGGAGAACTCGCTGCGGGAGGAGGTCATGCGTCCAGCCAGACGTGTTCGGCGAAGCTGGAGCCCATCATCCCGCCGAGCGGTATTTGCGACAGGCCCTTGAGCTTGCTGGCGTGCCCATCGATGCTGGAGACGAACATCGGGATCCCGATGCCGCCTTCGTTGTGGATCATCACCTGCATGTCCGCATACATCTGGGCGCGCCTGGCCGCGTCGATCTCGCCGCGCGCGGCCACCAGCAGCTGGTCGAACTTCTCGTTCTTCCAGGCCGCTTCGTTCCAGGGCGCATCGGACTTGAAGAACAAGGTCAACGCCAGGTCGGCGCTGGGGCGTGTGTTGACGTTGCCGAAACCCACTGGGTGCTTCATCCAATGCGTAGACCAATACCCGTCGGCAGGCATGCGCTTGACCTCCAGATTCAGCCCGATCTGCTGGGCCGCGTTCTGCAGCACCAGGGCCATCTCCACCGAGTTGACCGCGGCGGGCGAGACCACCACCGGGACGGGGGCGCTGCCCAGGTTGGCCCTTTGAAGGTGCCACTTGGCCTTCTCGGGATCGTACGCACGCTGCGGCAGGCCCTTGAAGTGGAAGCGGCTGGCCGGGCCGATGGGCTGGTCGTTGGCCACCACGCCATAGCCCTGCGAGATGGTCTTGAGCATCTGCTCGCGATTGAACAGGTGCTTCATGGCCAGCACGAAATCCGGGTTGGAGCCGGGGCTGCGATCGAAGCGCATGACCAGGTCCGTGTACGACACCGCCTTGGACTCGAAGATCGCGTGCTGGCCGGTGGCCTTCACGCGTTCGACCGAGCGCGGGTCGACCGCGCTGATCAAGTCCAATTGGCCCCCCAGCAGCGCGTTGACGCGCGCCGACTCATCGGTGATGGCGAGGAACTCGATCTCGTCCAGATACGGTCGGTTCGGCTTCCAGTAGTTCTCGTTGCGCACGGCGATGGAGCGCACGCCGGGCTTGAACTCCTTGACCTTGTAGGGACCGGTGCCGATGCCGGCACTGAAGTCGGTCGTGCCTTCCTTGACGATGTGGAAGTGGTAGGTGCCCAGGATCACGGGCAGGTCTGCGTTGGGCGAGGTCAGGCGGAAAGTCACCTCGTTCGGGCCGGTGGCCGTCACTTGCTCGATCTGGTCGGCCAGGACCTTGGCCTTTGATGCGGTCGCCGGGTCCTTGTGCC
Source organism: Variovorax sp. WS11 (assembly GCF_010499245.1). GTDB lineage: Bacteria > Pseudomonadota > Gammaproteobacteria > Burkholderiales > Burkholderiaceae_C > Variovorax. Next base: position 2,480,795 of record NZ_JAAGOW010000001.1, on the reverse strand, counting down.
GCATCATCGAGAACACCACATCGGCCGGCGTCAGCGGCTTGCCGTCGTGGAAGCTCACGCCCTTGCGCAGCTTGAACACCCAGGTCTTGGCTTCCTTGGTGCTGAACTCCTCGGCCAGCGACGGCTGCGCCGCCAGGTTGCCGTCCAGCGAGGTCAGCCCGTTGTAGAACATGAAGCCGCGGGCGTAATCGGTGCCGTTGGACTGCCTGGCCGGATCGAGTGTGTCGTTCACGCCCGAAGCAGTACCTGCGACCCGAATGCGGCCGCCCTTGCGCGGCGTCTGCGCATGTGCCGTGCCGGCCAGCGTCGCGACGCTGCCCGCGAGCGCCGCCTGCATGCCGCCGGCCATCAGCATCGCCAGCACGTCGCGCCGGTTGGCGCCGCGCTGCAGCTGGCCCATCAGGCGCGTGCTTTCCTCGGCCCCGATCAGGCCCCTGAGATTCGTGTGCTCGTTCATGGTTGACTCCTCGATTAGTGGCGAGATCGGCTTCAGGCGAGCTTGTCCTTGAGCCGGTAGTAGGCCCCTACCAGCGGCAGGAACCACGGGGGTCCGACATGGCCCGGGATGGCCGGCCAGTCGAAGTCTTTCCAGGGATTGAGTTCGGCGCGCCCGTCCATGACTTCCGCCATGATCGTCCCCATCAGGGTCGACATCTGGGTGCCGTGGCCGCTGTAGCCCATCGAGTAATAGATGCCGTTGCGCTCGCCGGCGCGTGGCAGGCGGTCACGCGTCATGTCGACCATGCCGCCCCAGCAATAGTCGATGCGCACGTGGCGAAGGTCGGGAAAGACCTCGTGCAATGCCGTCTGCAGGATCGCGCCGCTCTTCTCGTCCGAGGTCGGGTTGGAGACAGCGAAGCGGGCGCGTCCACCGAAGAGCAGCCGGTTGTCGGGCGTCGTTCGGAAGTAGTTGACCAGGTTCTTCGTATCGACCGCCATCCGGCGCCGCGGCAACAGCCGGTCGAGCGTCTCTGTCGGCAGTGGCTCGGTGACGATGAGAAACGCGCCGACCGGCACGATGCGGCGTCGAATCCAGCCCAGCGGCCCCGTCTGCGAAGTTCCGCTCGCCAGCAGAACCTGCTTGGCGTGGAGCCGGCCCTTCGGTGTCTCGAGCTGGTGGCCGCCGCCGGGGGCGGGTCGCAGGCCCGTCATCGGCGTGCGCTCGTGCATCTCGACGCCGCGCCGCGCTGCCGCTTCTCCCAGGCCGCGGACGAAGCGCCCGACATGCATGCCCGCGCCTTTGCGGTAGATCAGCCCGCCGTGGAAGCGGTCCGAACCCACCTCGCGGGCCAGGTCGGCACGGCTCACCATCTCCGTGTCGGGATCGACATTGGTCGCCAGCAGTTCCTGGCTGCGCGCCAGCTTGTCGTAGTGCTCGGGCTTGGCCGCGAGCTTGATCTTGCCAACGCGCGCGAAGCTGCAGTCGATTTTCTCTTCCGCCACCAGGCGCTCGACCGTATCGACGCCGGCGTCGAAGGCTCGATAGAGCCGGTCGGCGACTTCCTTGCCGAGTTTGGCCGACATCGTGCCGTAGTCCTGGGCAAAGCCGTTGTTGCACATGCCGCCGTTGCGACCGGAGGCGGCGTGCCCGATGGTCTCGGCTTCCAGGAGCACGACGCGTGCCCCCTTCTTGGCAAGCGCCAGCGCAGCCGAACAGCCGGTCAGGCCGCCGCCGATTACCGCCACATCGCAGCTGCCCTGCACCGGTCCTGCAGTGGCACTGCGGAAGGGCTCCGAGGTGTCCAGCCAATACGAGGTCAGCTTCATAGCGGCCTTTCCAGCGTCTTCGAGCGCGGCATCGTGATGTCTCCTAGTTGAACGACTGGTTGGCCAGCGCGAACATGCGTGCCGGCCCCGCCGGCGGAATGTCGGGCCCCTTGACCATCGTGATGGCGTCACCGACCTGGCGCAGGCCGATGCTTTCGAGCCAGTCCCCGAGCTGCGAGGTGGCAGCCGTGTCGACGCGGACGAAAACCTGGCCGAGACGTGCGAGCGCGGCTTCGATCAAGGCGCGCGCATCGGCCGCACTTTCGGCGACCACGGGACCGATGACGTGCCCGCGGCCGAACAGGCGTGAAATGGCATAGCCGCGTGGCTCGCCGTCACGCACGAGCACGTGGCCGTCACCGGCCTGGATGAGCCGATCCAGCATCTGCCGCCTGGCCCAGCCCGTGGCCTGCCGGTCCAGACGCGCGACCGCCTCGACGTCCGATGGTGCCATCGCCCTGACCAGGCTGGCCGGTGGCGCCTGGTGGCCCTCGTCGGGAACGCCTTGATGCTGTTGGATGACGCCGGTGCGGACAAAGCCGCGCCTTTCATAAAGCGCCAGACCTTCGGCCGTCGAGTTCAGCGTGATGGTCCGCGGGTGCGCCGCTGCCAGCAGCGCATCCATCAGCCGGGCACCGTGGCCGCGGCCTTGGGCAGCCTTGGCGACGATGATCATCCCGGCTGAAGCTTGGGTCCCGCCGTAGGCCCACCAGGCCGCGGTCGCGATCACTGTACCGGCGCCGTTGCGGAGCACGAAGCCCTGGCCGAGCTCGAGCGCGAAGGCCCAGTCCTCGAGCCGATAGGGCCAGGACATCTCCTGCGAAAGCTGGAGGGCGCTTTCCAGGTGTTCCGTGGCAAACGGCACTAGCGCCACATCGTCGTGGTCGTGGTGGCCGGGCCGAGTCGCCATGGCGGTCATGGTTTGCGCACCGGGAGGGACACCGGTCACGAACTGCTCGCCGCTCATCGCCAGCCCTCGAAACGCGACCACTCGACTTCGACCCGATCGGATGCGCCGCGAACGACGTGATAAGCCCGATGCTGGGCGCCCGTGGCGCAGGCGTGGTTCGGCAGGATTCGCACACGATCACCGATCGCGAGATCGGGCAGCTTGCCCCCCGAGCCGGGACGCACCGTGATGATCCCGTGCTCCTGGTTGGCGTCCGCAACGATCAGGTCGGGGTAGGGCACGCCGGCGGCGTCGCACACCAGCCCATAGCCTTGGTCGACCGCCTGCCTGCGAGTGCCGCGGTCCTGCGACAGCGCCATCCAGCCGGCGTCGACCACGATCCATCCCTTGTCGCGCTGGTGGCCGATCACCGTCGCCAGCACCGACAGCGCGATGTCGTCGACTTGGCAGATACCGATCCCGGCCATCACGAGATCGAAGAACACGAACACGCCGGCCCGGACTTCGGTGACGCCGGTGAAGTCGGCGGCGTTGTGCGCGGTCGGTGTGGAGCCGACGCTGACCACCGGGCAGGGCAAGCCCGCCTCGCGCAGGATGGTGGCGGCATCGACCACGCTGCGGCGCTCGACCTCGGCACATTGACGCAAGGCCTCGGCCCCACGGGCTGAATAACTGGCGCCGGCGTGCGTGATCACGCCCCGCAGTTCCGCACCGTCTTCGAGGGCGCGGCCGATGTCCAGCAGCAGCTGCCGGTCGGTCGGCAGCACCCCGGAGCGGTGGCCGTCGCAGTCGATCTCGATCAGCGCTGGAATGCACGCACCGGCCTGGCGCGAGGCCTGGGCAACGGCTTGCGCCTGCTCCACAGTGTCCAGCACCACGGTCACGTCGGCGCCCCCGGCGCGCAGCGCCAGCACCTGTGCCAGTTTCGATGGTGCAATGCCGACGGCGTAGACGATGTCCCGCACGCCGGCCGCCGCGAACTGTTCGGCTTCAAGTAGCGTCGAAACGGTCGCCGGACCCGACGGCGACGTCATGACGCGCCGCGCGACGTCCACCGACTTGGACGTCTTGAGGTGGGGACGCAGCGTGACGCCCAGCGCGTCCAGCCTGGCTTTCAGCCGTGCGATGTTCCTCTCCATCCGCGCAGCGTCGAGGACGAGGCAAGGCGTCGCCAGTTCCCCCAGTGTCGTTGCGATCTGTTCGGCTTGCGTCTGCTTCATGGCTATGGCCTGGCCCAATGTCCTGCTCCGAGTTGTGCTTGTCCAATGCGGCCTCCTGGATGCGGGGCCGGCACCGACCAAGTGAGATGGCCGGATGTTGCGCCTGATCGATTGAACCTACAATTTATCGAACCTGCATAGTGAGTTAAGGCTCCACTAAATGATCAGCTCTGAGGATCTGCGCTTCTTCAACGTGCTGGCCCAGTCCGCGTCGCTCGCTGAAGCTGCCCGGAAGATGGATGTCACGCCGCCGGCCGTCACTCAGCGCCTGCAAGCACTGGAAGCACGGATTGGCATCCGCCTGATCGACCGCTCCGGCCGCAGGATGGTCCTCACCGATGAAGGCGATCTGGTCGCATCGCACGGGACAATCGTGGCCGGGGCGATGGAGGCGCTGTCCGAGGCATTGGCCAATCGCAAGAAGGCCGTCAGCGGGCATCTACGCATAGCCGCCCCGCATGGCTTCGGCCGGCTGCATGTCGCACCCGTGGTCGATGCGTTTGCAAAAGCGCATCCTGGCGTGACGGTCACCCTGGACCTTGCCGACCATCCCGGCGCGCACCTGGTCGAGAGCAGCGACGTCATCGTCCACATCGGACCGCCTGGGGCCCAAAACCAGATCGTCACGACGCTGGCACCGAACCGGCGCATCCTCTGCGCCAGCCCGGACTATCTCGCCGGTGCTTCGCCGATTCAGTCGCCTTCAGACTTGCTGCGGCATCGATGCCTTGTGGTGAGAGAGAACGACGAAGACGTCACGCTGTGGCGCTTCGTGCACGCTTCGCGCGAGCCGGAGACCGTCCGGATCCGTCCCACCATGTGCACCAATGACGGCGCGGTGGTGCGCGACTGGGCGGTCACGGGGCAGGGTGTCGCGATGCGGTCGGAGTGGAACGTCGCTGCCGATCTGGCAGCCGGTCGGCTCAAGCGGGTGCTTGCGAGTTGGGAGGTTCCTGCCGCCGACGTCGTCGCCATGCTGGGCACCCGTTTCGGGCGAAGCGCGCGGGCAACGGCCTTTCTGGCGATGCTGCGCCAATCTCTTGCGCCGCCGCCTTGGAGGCGAAGGACTGCGCGATGACGCCGGGGTCTCAGGGGGCGGGCCACCATCGACCGGCCTCGCAGCAGTTGGCGGGCTGGCGTGATACCAGTGCATGGGCGATACCTACTGACCAGTAGATAATTCCCGCTTTCGTACCAAAGGATCTCTTCCATGCTAGATCGCGAGCTTGCCGACGCCGCACACAGGCGGAGGCTGGCCCCTGAGGAACGACGCAAGAAGATCGTCGAAGCGGCAGAACGAGTTTTCGCCGAACGCGGCTTCACAGGCACGTCGATGGACGAAGTCGCCCGGCTTGCGGGGGTGACGAAGCCCGTGCTCTACGACCATTTCGAGTCGAAAGCGGCACTGTTCTTCGCGGCTGCCGAGGGCGCTCGCGATGAGCTTCTGGCGCGCGGAAAGGCTGCTGCTCTTGCCGGCGATCTGGAGGCACGGTTTCGCGCTGGCATCGAGGCCTTCTTCCTGTTCGTTGAGGAGCGCCCGACCGGTGCCCGATTGCTCTTCGTGGTGCCGAAGTCTGACCCCGTGGCCGCCGAGGCCGCCGCAATCGTTCAGCGCCAGGCTCGCGAGACGATCGCGGCCCGCTTCTCACCACTGTTGCGTGGCCGAAAGCCCTGGCAGAAGGATCTGGCAGCACTCCATTTCCAGAAGGGCCTGCATGCGCTGGCCGAGTGGTGGCTGGACAATCCCACGATTCCTCGCAGGGATCTCGTGGACGCAGCCTTCTCGTTGAGTTGGCACGGATTCGGACCGCGCGAGTAGGCGAGCCAACGGATCGAGCGGCTGGCGTCTGCAAAGGCAATCATTCGCGTCTCACATGTGCGGCGGAATCGGCGTGTTTCGGACCTTGCCCTTGGGCTCATCCGCGTGACCCAGAAGCCAGTCGCGCCATGTGACGCTGCCCTTGCATCCATTCGCGGCAACGAATCCCATGCGCCTGGCCTTCTCTTCCGATATGTCGAGGCGGATCAGCCTCCGCCGCAGGCCCCGGATGTCGAGATATTGCTGCGCAAACACCGGAAACGGCTTGGCCTCCGGCCCGCCGATTTCATCGTGCATCCCTCTGTCCGGGCTGTCGGCGCACCTGATCAGGTACGCGGCGACGTCGGTCGTGGCTACCGGTTGCATGACCGAATTCGGGAGCGGCCACCAGGGCAGCCATCGCATGCTTCGCAGGAGGCAGGCCATCAGGTAATGGAAAGGGGCCGCACGAACGATGGACCACGGCAGATCCGACTGCCGTACCAGGTTCTCGCCTGCGAGCTTGACTCGGTTGTAGGGCAGTGAATTCTTAGGATCGAGCCCGACGATCGAGACGTGCACGAAGTGCTCGACACCGGCTCGCTCGCTCTCCTGCAGAAGGTGGCGTGTTCCATCGACATCCACGGCGCGAGGGGTTCGGAACAAGTCAATGAGTCGAACGTAGCCGCGCTGCGCGATGGGCGAGAACGTCGCCGCATTGATGACCGTCGTCACGCCGTCGAGGGCGTCGCGAAGACCATCGCCGTTCGACAGGTCGCCGCGCGCCCAGTCGATGCGCGCGTCGGACCCGGGCTGTCGCGCAAGCACGCGAACCCGCCTCCCGGCAGCGAGCAGTTGCTGAACCAGGTCTCTGCCGAGATGGCCTGTTCCTCCGGTCACGAGGGTAAGTCCAGTTTCCTTGTTGCTCATGGGGTCGAGTCGTCCTGGTGGAGTTTCGGGGGGAAGCCTCGGTGAATGCGAGCTTGCTGCCAAGGCCCTGGTGCAACCTACTGTATAGTAGGTTATCATGAACCACGCACCACAGGAGTAACGGCGGCAGCAACATCGGAGCGAAGTCATGCAAGATCGAATGCAAGTACTGATGGCCAACGCAATCGCGGATGTCCGCTTCGACCGGCCCGGCAAGATGAATGCCATCGATGCCGACATGCTCTGGGCCCTGGCCGAAACAGGCGAGTCGTTACAACGTGATCCGACTCTGCGTGCGATCGTGCTTTCCGGCAACGGTGCGGCCTTCTCCGCCGGACTGGACTTCGAGGCCCTCAGGGGCCTTTCGACTGGCGACACGCGGCTGCCGTTCACTGATCTTGCGGAGCGATCACACGGAATAGCCAACTGGGCGCAGCATGTCGTGTGGCAGTGGCGGGAGATGCCGGTTCCCGTGATTGCGGCCATTCACGGTGTGGCCATCGGCGGTGGCTTTCAACTGGCCCTGGGCGCGGACATTCGCTATGCCGCGCCCGACGCGCGCTTCGCGATCATGGAGACGAAGTGGGGATTGGTTCCGGATATGGCCGGGACCCAGCTCATGCGTCACCTGGCGCGCGAGGACGTGGTGCGTGAGCTGACCTACACCGCACGGATGTTCTCGGCCGAGCAGGCCCGCGATTTTGGCTTCATCACCCGCGTGACCGAAGATCCGCATGCCGTTGCGATGGAGACCGCGCGCGAGATCGCCGCCCAAAGTCCGGATGCGATTCGTTCGGCCAAGCGGCTGTTGAATCTGGCCGTCGCATGCGATGCCGCGAGCGGTCTGATCGCCGAAACGCGCGAACAGAAGGCGCTGCTCGGTACGCCCAACCAGCTCGAAGCGGTGATCGCGGGCCGCGAGAAGCGCGCCCCACTGTTCATCGATCCCCGGGACAAGTAGTCCACCTGCCGTCCGCAACCATTGAAAGCGAACACCGGCTAGCATGCCCGCCATGAGCAACACCTACGTCACCGTCGAAGAAGCGATCCTCCTCCGCGGGCTCCGGATGGTCGTCGTGGGCCAGGTCCCCAGCCCGTGGTCGGAGGCAGCGAAGGGCATCTTCCACGTCAAGCAGATTCCGTGGACGGGAGTCCACTTGGCTTACGACAGCCAGGCGCTCAAGGACTGGGCCGGCCAGCGCAGCGCGCCCGTCGTCGTCTACGACGACGAGCCACCGCTCTCCGGGTGGGCCGAGATCCTGCTGCTGGCGGAGCGCCTTGCACCTTCGCCGGCGCTGCTGCCCAAGGACCCAGCCGATCGGGCGCTGGCGTTCGGGCTGGCCCACGAGATCATGGGGCAGCAAGGCTTGGCCTGGTCGCGCCGGCTTCAGCTGGTCGAGGCCGGGCTTCTCGGGCTGGGCGGATTCCAGTCGAAGGTGGCGGCGTACATCGGCAAGAAGTACGGCTACAGCCCGCAAGCCGGCGCCGCGGCAACGTCCCGGGTCGTCGAACTGCTGACCATGCTGGCGGCTCGGCTGAAGGCACAACACGCAGCGGGCAGCCCTTACTACATCGGGGCGGGGCTCACCGCAGTCGACATCTACAGCGCCAGCGTCCTCGGGTTGCTACGCCCCCTGCCGCAGGATGTCTGCCCCATGCACGCCGGCACACGGGCCGCCTTCGAATTCAGCGAGCCGGCCACCGAGGCGGCCCTGGACGAGGTCCTGCTGCGGCACCGGGACATGATGTACCAGCGCCACCTGGCGTCGCCCTTATCGCTTTGAAGGCTTCCTTGGCGACGTACGGCGATACATCGCCCACTTCAAAGTCAAGATGTCTGCGGCGATCTTGGCCGCGTTGACCCCCGCATACGATTCGGCCGGATCGAATTGGAATGCCTCTTGGTATCGGGTGATTTGCGCATAGTCCTTGTCGAAGACCATCGGCCCCGTGAGGTCGCTCGGATCGACGCCGGCCGGAATCGCCAGAAACTTCTCTGGATTGGTAGCACTCTGGTAGAGGTCCACGCTCAACAGGTTCATACATCGGCCCTCGACATTCTGAGAATGGTGGAAGCGAGCCCTGGCGCTGCCGCACGGGCTCGACGAATAATCACCCGCCTCCGCGCCGCGTGCAATCAGCGCGGGCCTACATGGCGAGCGTGAAGTGCACCGAGAGACGGCGCCCTATGCAATGATGCTGCGCCGGCGCAGCCTTTATGCCGGGCCCAACCCACCACCAGGAGACATGCCATGGCAACAGATCCGTTTGGCGATATGAAGAAGATGCTGGAGCAGTTCAAGATGCCAGGTGTCGACATGACGGCCATCCTCGAGTCCCAACGAAAGGACGTCGAGGCGCTGGTGGAGGCAAACAAGTCGGCCTACGAGGCCATGCAGGCCATCGCGCGCAAGCAAACCGAAATGATGGCCGAGTCGGTGCAAGTCATGCAAGAAGCTGCGAAGAGCGCCGCAGACCCGGCGAAGCAGACCGAGGTGGTTCGCAGCGCCTTCGAAAAGACGATCGCCGACATGAAAGAACTCGCCGAGATGGCGCGCCGTTCACAGTCCGATGCGATGACCCACATCACGCAGCGTGCCGCTCAGCACATGGAGGAGATCAGGAAAATGATGCTGCCCAAGTAGGTTCTGGGCGGACGTCGCCCTTCACCCATACGCCAGCAGCATCTTCATGAACGCGATCCCATTGCGCTGCCCCTTGTCCTCATCGCAGTTGTTGAAGATGACATGCGCATGCTTGACCTTGTAGGCCAGGCGAACGACTTCCGCCATGATCTCCCGCAGCTCTTGATCCGGATAGTCGTAGTCGAAGCGCTCGGCCGCCGAGGCCGCCCCTTTCACGTTGTAGGTGTCCACGTTGCGCCCGTGCAGACGCACCAGCGCGTAGTCGGAGTTCGTGGTCTCGGCCAGCATCGGCACGCTGTTGGCGAAGCCCTGCGGTCCATCGACGATGGTGTGCACCGCGCGCAGCTCGCGCAGGAAGTCGATCGTGCCGCCGCGGTGCGCTTCGGTCCACCACGACTCGTGCCGGAACTCGACGCTGCAGACATGGCCCGCCATCATTTCGATGCAATGCAGGGCATGCGCATGGCCTTCGCGATTGCATTGCAGCCAGGGCGGAAACTGGAAATGCACCAGGCCAAGCTTGCCGGCGCCCTTGAGCGGTGAGATCGCGTCGATGAAGCGGCGCCACAGCTCGTCGCGGATCTCCGCTGGGGTGCCGCGGTAGTAGAGCGTCTTCGTCGAGCCCAGCGCTTCCTTGATGTCCTTGGGAAGGACCTTCGGGTCGGTCTGGTGGCCCGTGAAGAGGCGGAAGGCCTTGACGTTGAAGGTGAAGTGCTCGGGCGTGCGCTCGGCCCAGTTGTTCGCATTGGCGGGCGCGGGGATGCCGTAGTAGCTCGAATCGATCTCGACCAAGGGGAAGACCGACGCGTAGTAGCGAAGCCGCGCCTCGGGCGTCTTCGCTTCCTTGGGGTAGAAGCGCCCGCAGTCGATGAGGGTCTTGTCAGTCCACGAGGCGGTTCCGACCAGGATGCTCATGACGGGATGCTAATGGCTCGAGCCATTGCGTGCCAGCCTCGTCAGGCGCGCCTTCCGCAGGCCTGCGGCGAGCTAGCGCAGGCGCAACTGATGATCGGATTCGCCTTTGCGCATCTCCACCACCGCATCGAGCGCCTTCACCATCCCCACGAAGCTGTCGTACGCGTGATCCTTCGGATCGAAGGTCGGATCGAGTCGCTTGATCATGTGCCAGGTCGCCCCCTTGCCGACCCAGGCCTCCCCCTTGGTTTCAGAGAGCAGGCGCACCGCGCGTTTCAGTATCTCGGCGGCCGGATCGACTGGCGCGGGCGGTGGTTGGACTGGTTTCTGAGCTTCGTCCTCCGCCGCAATCGCCGGGCTCTCATCGACTTCCTCGACGAGGTTCTCGTAGTAGCGGAACTCGTGGCAGCTCTTGGCCCAGTGGCGGTTGGTATTCTTCCTCGTGCCGATGCCAACCAGCGTGCGGCCTGCGGCCTTGATCTTCTGGGCCACGGGCATGAAGTCGCTGTCGCCGCCCACGATGATGATCGTGCCGATGTGATCGAAGCGGCTCATGTCCTCCGTGGCATCGAGGCATAGCTTGATGTCGGCCCCATTCTTTGCCGAAGCACCGGGCGAAAACAGCTGGATGAGTTCGACGCCACCCTGAAGCAGCGCATCCCGGTAACGCCCGAAAAACTGCCAATTGCAGTAGGCGCGATTGATCGCCACCGGCCCGAAAGAAGCCGCAAGCTCCACGACGGCCTGAATGTCGATCAGCGGCTCCTGCGGCTTGAAGCGCGAATCGCTGCGCCCGTAGAAGCCTTCGCCAAACTTGACCTCTGCCAAGCCAGCGTGAAGGTTCTCGAAATCCCAGTACAACGCGACGGAGCGGCTCTCTTCGCTGTCACTTCGGTTCATCTCTGGCTCCTCTGTTCTGGGGGCCATAGTATGGCCAACCTGAAGTGCAAGCCCGCAGGCGACCCGCGTCATGTCGGGCGAGGCGGGCCATCGCGCAGACTGCTTGCAAGCCGTTCAAAGCGCCTTGACCATCCCGATGCAGATCAGAACCAGCTGCGCAACGTTGAGGACCATGCCCCACACATGGAGCCAGCGAAACCGGCGGATACGGGTCGTGTCGGTCCCAGTCATTGCTTCGCGCAGCCGGTCCATGCGCGAGAGAATGCCCCGGCTGCTGGCGAACGCGATCAAGGCGATGCCTGCCATTCCCATGGCAATGACGGGACGTTCGGAAACTGTGTGGGTCAGCGCGCCGGCGGCGGCCGTCACCATCACGGCCTTGTAGTACACATCGAAAAGGCCGCGGATAAAACGAGCGTCCAGGGGCGTATCGTGCTTCAGGATCATCAGCGGCAACGAGCCGAACATGAAGAAACCCATCCAGACAAGGAGAATGACGATGGTGGCGAACGGAGCGACGGTGGTTAGCATTCGAACGCGGCAGGTTGTCGTTGGGCCCGACATTTTGCTGCGGGACATCCGAAAGCGGTGTGCTGCGATCGGCAAGTCGGTCGCAGCAGGCGCGACCATGGCGCTGTTGATCGCCTGCACAGCGCTCTGGCGGGAAGTGCCGATCCGCTTTGTCGTCGTGAACTGAGGGCCCGGTCCGCTTCTTAGAGCTTATCCGTAAATAGGTAAACTATCGATCTGAGCCGCATTGGGCGCGGTGCTGGATCGAGATCTTGGCGAAACGTGTTGAGTCATGGGTAGTGACCGATGAGTTCTGGCAGCGGGTGGAGCCGCTGATCCCCGCGCGCTCGGCGGCGGACAAGATCTATGTGCGCAAGCCTGGGGCTGGCCGGCCGCCAAAGCCGGCTCGACTGGTGTTCGAGGCGATCGTCTACGTGCTGCGCACCGGTTGCCAGTGGAAGGCGCTGCCCAAGGAACGCTTCGGCAGCGCAAGCGCCGTTCACAAGCGATTCCTTGAGTGGGAAGCTGCCGGCTTCTTCGAAGACTTGTGGAAGGCGGGCCTAGCCGAGTACGACCAGATGGAGGGCATTGCCTGGCGCTGGCAGAGCGTTGACGGCGCGATGATGAAGGCGCCGCTGGCACAGGAAGCCGTCGGCCGCAACCCGACGGATCGGGGGAAAAAAAGGCAGCAAGCGCCACCTGTTGGTGGACGGCCGTGGCGTCCCGTTGTCGCTCGTCGTGACCGGGGCCAACGTCCATGACTGCAAGCGGCTTGACGACGTACTCACCACCATCGTCGTCAGGCGCAAGGATCCACGACATCGGCGACACAAGCATCTGTGCGCCGACGCGGGCTACCGGGGAGCCGGGCACCTTCGCACCATCGAGGACCACGGCTACATCCCGCACGTCGTTGGTCGACGCACCGAAGCCGACATCAAGCAGCGCGATCCAAACAAGAAGGCGCGGCGCTGGGTCGTCGAGGTCTGCCATAGCTGGTTCAACCGCTTCCGCAAGTTGCTCGTGCGCTACGAGAAACTCGAGCGCAGCTTCGTCGCGCTCAACCATCTCGCCGCCGCCATCATCGCCTTCCGCAAGGTGCCTACCGATGTCAACATAATTTACGGATAAGCTCTTAGTCTTTCGTCGGATTGAGCTTCTTCGGATCGCCGTCGTAGGCATAAAAGAGCAGGTCGGGCATCTCGAAGCGATTGCTGCCCTTGCCCGGGCCGAACTCGACCTGGAATGGGCGGTTGAGCAGCGAGATCTTCGAGGCCTGCATCGCACGATGGAAGGTCTCGGCGACGATCCGGGCGCCCACGCCGGCGAGCTTGCCGCTGCCGAATTCCGCCTCCCGAAGAATGTAGAACCACAGCGGTGTCTTGCCCTTCATCTCGTCCAGGCGCGGGATGTCGGCCTTGGTCAGCACGACACCCACGTTCGGCGTACCGGTTCCGTTGTTGATGTCGGATTCCGAGAGCGGATCCACGTCCAGGCCCAGCTGGCTCATGACATCGAACAACTGCTCGCCGCTGGGCAGGCCGAGCATGTTGCCCCGGACCATGTTGCGGAAGGCAAGATTGCGCTTGCTGGCCACGGAGCTGGTCGCGCCGAACGAGCCGGCCGGAAGCGACTCCAGCGGGTTCACCAGCGTCGTGTCCATGAACGCCGCAAAGTTGAATTCGTTCGGAGCTCGCGCACCCTCCGCGTCGGGAATCTTCGCGAAGTCGAACAGACGAGGCCAATCGGCCACCCAGTTGCTCGGCAGGGCGGTGCCGAACGGGCCGCTCTCCAGGTTGTCGATATCTTCCTGGCTGCCGGGCGGGTGCTGGGTCGGCAGCAGCGTGCCGCTGGTGCCGCTGAAGCGGAAGAGCCGGAAGATGTGGCCGTCCCGGAACCCCGGAAAGATGCTGTTCCAGCTGTAACCCCCACGGATCATGCTGTGGCCCAGACGGAACGCCGCGCCCGAGAACTCGACCGGCATGGTGGCATTGAAAGGGTCTCCGTCCACTTCGAAGACCTTGCGGCCGTTGTCGTAGACATCGTCGACCACCGCCTTCTTGGCGATGCGCGGAAGATAGTCGGTTCTCAGGAGGAACTGGTAGTGCAAGACGACCTTTTCCTGGGCCCGCTCGAACAAGCCCGCGCTGGGGCTGCCGCTGGCGATCAGGTCGTCCACCACGCGGTTGTGGAATCGAATGAACGCGAGGTGCACCTGGGCGACGGCCAGGTTCTCGTCGTTCCGGCCATCCGGAATGAGTGCCTGCCTGGCAGGCCCGGCGGCGCTGTCGACTTGCCTGCGCGGCAGGTCGAAGCCCTTTTGCGCGGCCAGTGCCGGGATGCCAGGCACGGGAAAGGGTGCATGCGTCTTGATGTGAAGCTTGTCGGCTTCGTAGATGTCCGGATCGAGATCCGGGCCTCGGCCATAGAGGCTGTCCAGGTCGAGCGTCGGTGAACGCAGCGACTGCAGGTCCCTGATGGGCGTGGCGTTGATGTCCAGCTGCGTCGGATCCAGCGTCATGTCGTGATCGACGAACTGCCCGAGGTAGGTGTAGCCGGCCGGGATGTCGCCGGCCTTGGGTTGATTGGCCGTGCTGGTCATCTTTGCGGCCACGCCGGCCAGCAGCTCGATATGCAGCGGTGTGCCCACCACCCCGTCGCCGGCGAAGTGCGAGAAGCGGAACTGTGTCGACAGATCTAGCGTGCTGGCTTCCGCGCACTTGGGCGTTCCGTCCTCCTGCATGGTGACCAGCTTCGTACCGATGAGATAGCTCTCCCGGCCATGACGTCCACGTTGTCCCATCATCGTCTTCTCCTTTGCTTGCAATACGTTGACCAGATGCGAGCAGCGAAGGTACGTCCCGGACGTGCGTCGGCACATCCCCCGCACTATGGATGTGGATCCAGGCCGCCAGTTTTGTACGCCACTGTGTCTAGCAGGCGTACAAACACACCGGAACGCAAATCGGCCGCCGTTCGACAAATCACGGATACGAACGCCGCTTTCAATACATCCATCGTTTCTTGTTCGATCTCAACCACGAAGGAAGTCATATGAAAGCGACACGCATCCTCGCAGCAGCACTGCTGATTGCCGTAAACGGCTTGACACTGGCCCAAGCCCAACAGCCCGCCATCGGGCGCACCGAAGTCGTCCGGCACGACCTCGCCACGCCGGGACGCGAGGCCATCCAGGTGCGTGTCGACTTCGGCCCCGGGGCCTCGTTCGGCATGCACACGCATCCGGGCGAGGAGATCGCCTATGTGCTGGAAGGCACGCTGGAATACCAGTTCGAAGGCAAACCGCCGGTCACGCTCAAGGCCGGCGACTCCCTGTTCATCCCGGCCGGCGCGGCGCACGCGGCAAGGAACGTGGGCAGCGGCAAGGCATCGGAGCTGGCCACTTACCTCGTCGACAAGGGAAAGCCGCTCGTCGTGGTCAAGTGAGCGCGCCGAAGAACGCCCCCTGATTCAGTCACTCGACGGCCGGCCACCGAGACGCCAGTTCATGCAGCGCGCAGCCGGCACGCGCTACCCACAAGGAGACAACACCATGCGATCCCTCTTCAAGCACGTTGCCGTCGCCGCCGCCGGCGCGATTTTCTGCCTCACAGCCGTGGCGCAGACGGCCACCGAGGCCGGCCGTCCCGCAGCCGTGCTTCCGCTCGCAGCGGAAGCGCCGCCCAAGCTCGTCGTGTACCCGCCGCTGGCTGATCCTTTGGCTCGGGGCGTCGTCATCCTCCAGTACCGGACCGAGAACGTGCGGGTCATTCCGGTCTTCGGCATGGGCGCGCTGGAGGTGTCGCCGCGTGTGGGGCATCTGCACGTGACGGTCGACGACCGGCCCGGCACGTGGGCTCACACGAGCGGCGATCCGATCATCGTCGTTGGCCTGGAGCCGGGCGTGCACAAGATGCTGATCGAAGTGGCCGATCCGGTCCACAAGATCTTGACCAGCGAAACGATCACCGTGACGGTGCCGACGCAGCCGGGAGCGGCCGCCATCTCCCACAAGCACTGACCGCAGCATTTCCACCCGTTCGAACCCACCACTATCCAAGGAGCTACACATGAGCGTCATCCACCAACCCGAAGCCAGCAACCAGAACACCGCCGACCTGCCGCGGTTCGACATGAAGCTGGAAGTCGTCACCCTCCCCGTCTCCGACGTCGAGCGCGCCAAGCGCTTCTATGAAAGCCTCGGCTGGCGGCTCGACGCCGACGTCCAGGGCGAAGGGTTCCACGTCCTGCAGTTCACGCCGCCGGGCTCTTCATCCTCGGTGCATGTCGGCAAGGGCATCTCTTCGGCGGCGCCGGGCTCCGTTCAGGGACTCTTTCTCGCGGTGTCGGACATCGAAGCGGCGCGGGCCGACGTGGCCCGGCGAGGCATCGAGATCGGCGACATCTTCCACCGCGCGCCGGGAGAGGTGCCCGGGACCGGGCCGCACCCGACCCGCCGCACGTACTCCTCCTATGCCGCGTTCAGCGACCCGGACGGCAACGGATGGCTGCTGCAGGAGGTCACGTCGCGCTTGCCGGGCCGTGTCGACACGGACGCCGTGACATTCGCCTCTCGCGCGGAGCTGGTTGTCGCGCTCCGGCGGGCTTCCGTCGCGCATGGAGAACATGAGAAGCGCATGGGTGGGCAGTACGACGTCAACTGGCCCGATTGGTATGCCGACCATGTCTTCGCTGAGCAGACTGGCGAATCGCTTCCGACCTGAACGCCTACGTGAGCGCGCGAGGGGAAGCCACTTCCGCTCGCGCGCTCCTGCCAGAGACCCTACGGAGCAGTGAAATGTCGAAATTACCCATAGCCAGGCTCGTTGCCATCGTTTTTGCCTTCGGCTTCTCGATTCTTGCCGGGTGCGCTCTATATGCCCGCAAGCAGGACCCGAAGACGGAGATCGGTTTCCTGCAAATCGATTCCGACATCAAGCTCAGAAGGATGGTCGTTCACAACTCGAAACCGAAAGGAGTCGTTCTCTTCCTGCATGGATTTCCCGAGACCGTTTATGCCTGGAAGGAGATCGCACCCGATCTCGCCCGAGACTACGAGGTCCATGCCTTCGATTGGCCGGGATTTGGCCTTTCATCAAGACCGCCTGTCGATAAATTCTCTTACGCGCCCAAGGACTATGCGCGCGTTTTGAAGGCGTACATCGAGAAGGCCGGCATCGACAAATCAAGACTGGTCATCTACGCCACCGACATTGGCTCCTTGCCGGCGCTTCTTCTTGCCTTGGACGACCCCAATCTTGCCAAGTCGATGATCGTTGGAGATTTCGCCCCTTTCAACAGGCCTCAGTACATGCAGGACAACCTGCAGAATCTGAAGTCGAAGCCGTCTTCCGACCTGGTTCGCGCTGCCCTGAACAAGAATCGCGACGAAATCCTGGAAAACGCGTTCAGAAGAGGTTTGCCGAAGGATGAGCAATTCGATCTTCCTCAAGAATTCAAGGACGACATGTTGCGAGGATGGAATCAGGGCGACATGACATCGGCTGACGCCTTCTATCACTACTATTCGAATTTCACCCGTGACCAGGACTACTTCGAGCTCAACCTGGCCAGGCTCAAGACGCCGGTCAAGCTTATTTGGGGTGAAAAGGATTTTTATATCGACAAGCAAATGGGCGTCGAGTTTGCCAAGAAGGCAAGCCTGGAATTTCATCTTCTGCCCGACCTTGGGCACTATCCGCATCTCCAAAGCCCAAGACGAACGATCGAAGAAGTTCGAGCTGCGTTCGGTAGCAGGTAGCTTTCAAGAGCGGACTGAGCGGCTTCGGCAGGATCTCGCGTCCGACGACGCGCGAGGCATCAGGTCAAGGCCGTCGGTCCCGACCGGCAGGCTGATCACGAACTGAAATTTATTGTGCTGAAAACCGGCCCGGATACACAGCCATACAAAGGCTGCGCTCCAGGCCATGTTCCGGCACAACAATTCGCTCCGCCAGTCCCCCTTGCATCCCGTACGAAGGACCTTCCATGCCAGACACGTTCCACTTGCCTAGGCGCTCGTTCCTCGGCGTCGCCGCGATCGGCGTTGCGGCCTCTCAACTTGCCGCCAGCCCCGCGTTCGCACAGTCCACCGATTCGGCGAACACGCGCCGCGCATCGCCGCAGAAGCGCCTCGAGCCCCTGAAGAGCGTCGATGCCGGCGTGCTCAACGTGGAGTACTTCGAAGCCGGCCCGGCCAACGGCGCCCCCGTGATTCTTCTGCACGGCTGGCCTTACGACATTCACACCTACGTCGACGTCGCGCCGCTGCTGGCCGCGGCCGGCCATCGGGTGATCGTTCCGCACCTGCGCGGCTACGGCAAGACCCGCTTCCTTTCGGACACGACGCCCCGCAACGGCCAGCAGAGCGTGGTCGCCGCCGACATCATCGCCTTGATGGATGCCCTGAAGATCGACAAGGCAACAGTGGCAGGCTGCGACTGGGGCGCGCGCACGGCCTGCATCATGGCCGCGCTGTGGCCGGTGCGCGTGAACGCGCTGGTCTCCGTCAGCGGCTATCTGATCGGCAGTCAGCAAGCCGGCAAGGTCCCGTTGCCGCCGGAGGCCGAACTGCAGTGGTGGTACCAGTACTACTTCGCCACCGAGCGCGGCCGCCTGGGCTACGAGAAGAACCGCAACGAGTTCGCCAAACTGATCTGGCGGATCGCATCGCCGAAGTGGGCCTTCGACGCCGCCACCTTCGAACGCAGCGCCACGGCCTTCGACAACCCGGATCACGTGAGCATCGTGGTCCACAACTATCGCTGGCGGCTCGGCCTGGCGGAAGGCGAAGCGAAGTATGGCGACCTGGAGACGCGGCTTGCGCAGGCGCCGGTCATCGGCGTGCCGACCATCACCCTGGAAGGGGACGCCAACGGCGCACCGCACCCGGAACCCAGCGCCTACGCCAAGAAGTTCTCGGGCCCCTACCAGCACCGGAACATCACCGGCGGCATCGGGCACAACCTGCCTCAGGAGGCACCCGAAGCCTTCGCAGCCGCCGTGATGGACGTGACGCGCCTTTGACTCAGCGCACCTCGTCGTTGCGCAGATACCAGACCAGCGCATATCCCGCATCCTGCAGGGTCCGCATCTCCTTCGTCTGCATTGCGGTCCCTGTCTCCACGCGCTTGACTTCGTTCACCACGGTCTTGATCTTGATGGGCATCACGCCCGGCTGTTGATTCGCGGGCGTGGTGAACACGGTCTTCGGAACCGTGACCTCCTTGTAGCTCTTCACTTCCTTCTGCATCGACGCCGAGGAGATCACGGCGGCCGTCTTGTCGTTCATCATGCGGGTGCTGACCTTGTCCACGCCGCCGAGGCCGCCCAGGCCTTCGCTCTGGTCGAAGCGCTTCTTCCAGCGCGTGGCCAACAGGATGCGCAGGCACCAGAGGTTGTCGCAGTTGTTCGCGTCGTAGGCGTTGCGCTCCAGGAACTCCGAGCTGATCAGCGCCTTGTTCATGCTCTCCGGGCAGGTGTAGACCGACAACCCGCCCTGGCAAGCCAGCGTCTTGAGCGCTACCGCGCGATCGGCGTTCTCGGCCGTGTCGAACAGCGCCTGCCAGATCCACAGCTGCTGCGCGCTGCCCTTGGGGATGACTCCGCCGCCGTCGGTGTCAGGCGCCTTGGCCGAGAGGTAGCCCATGCTCTTGTAGATGTCGAGCGGCGTGTTGAAGAGGAAGATGTCGTGCACTGCGGCGGCCGCCGTGATGGCGTACCACTGCAGGCGGTGGGTGTACTCGCCGTGGTAGGCGCCCGCGCCCACGTCCTTGAACTGGTAGCCGTGGCGCAGCAGCGGATTGAAGGCCAGTGCGTCCAGGTCGCCGACGACGGTCGGCACCCCTTTGGGCAGGGCGACCTTGGCCAGCTCGGCCGGCTTGGGTTCGCGAAACTTTTCGCCTTCCTTGACCTGCGGCGTGATGCGCTTCACTAGGCCGCTCGCGTTGGCCGTGGCGGCCGTGGAGAACAGCGTACCGGTCTTGGCGTCGTCGAAGAATTTTCCGTTCTGGATCTTCTCGTGGTTGAAGCCGGATTCCGACTCGAACTTGCGCAGCGCGTTCGACAGCAGCTTGTGTGCCTTGAGGTATGCGTTGGCGGAAGACACGCCGGGACTCGCGAACTTGCTGGGCGTCGTGTACGGCTTGGCCGCTGCCGCCGTGGCGGGCAGCGTCATGCCCGACTTGAGCTTGGCGCGGATCTCGCGCTCCAGCGGGACCAGGAAGCGCTCGACCCGCCTCGGGTCGGAAAGAAAGCCTCCGATCTCGGCATAGTCGAACGGCAGGAAGTACGCGTAGGGGATGGTCTTCAGCGCGTTGTTGCCGGCGATGGCCTGGTCCAGGTTGGGCCAGTAGTGATCGATGATGTCTCTCTGGAACGCAGGGACCGACATCCTCTGCGTGACGGGAAATGGCATGGCACTCCTCCGGGTCTGTCGGCGGAACGGCGCCGGGCGGCCCTGGCTTGGCGAGGGCGGCTGTGATCTTAGGCAGTCGAGGCCGCCCCTGCGATCCGACGAAAGAAGTAGGCCTTGCCCGAAGACGGACGGCCGGTCGTCCCACACATCGCGTCACGGTTGTGACATCGCGCTTTCCTAGGCTCGAAGGGCACACCGCACGCGAACAACATGACCACGAACTCACGCCGCAAATTCCTCCAGAGCACCGCCACCACCGGCATCGCCGCCGCCACCCTGGCGGCCTTTCCCCCCAGCATCCGCCGCGCGCTGGCCATCCCCGCCCACCACGACACCGGCACCGTCAAGGACGTCAAGCACGTGGTGCTGCTGATGCAGGAGAACCGCTCCTTCGACAGCTACTTCGGCACCTTCAAGGGGGTGCGCGGCTTCGGCGACCGCTTCGCCGTCCCGACGCCCAACGGCAAGAACGTCTTCCACCAGACCTACACCAAGACCACGCCGCCGAGCACCTTCGTGCCCTACCACCTCGACGAGAGCAAGGGCAACGCGCAGCGCGCCGGCAGCACGCCGCACGCCTGGTCCGATTCGCAGGCGGCGTGGGACCACGGCCGCATGTACAAGTGGCCGGACGCGAAGAACCAGCTGTCGATGGGCTACTACGAAGCCGCGGAGGTCCCGTTCCAGCGCGCGCTGGCCGATGCCTTCACGCTGTGCGACCACTACCACTGCGGCATGCACACCGGCACCATCGCCAACCGGCTGTTCTACTGGAGCGGCACCAATGGCCCGAACGGCGTCAGCCCGGTCGACGGCAGCAAGGTGCAGGTCGCGGCCTTGAACAACCAGTTCAACGCCGGCAACGACATCGGCGCCTCCACCCAAGGCTGGACCTGGACCACCTATGCCGATCGGCTCGAGAAGGCCGGCGTGAAGTGGAAGGTCTACCAGAGCCTGATCGACAACTTCGGCTGCAACGAGATGATGGGCTTTCGCCATTGGCGCACCGCCGTCGAGCAGATGCCGCCGGCCCGCCGCCCCGTCTACGTGCCGGCCACCGACATCACCCAGCCCGTGACCGCGGCCGGCCCGTTCTACGACCCGGTCGTCGACGACGCGCTCAGCCCGCTGGCCAAGGGCTTCCACAACACTATGCCCTACGGCTTCCTGGAGACTTTCCGCGAGGACATCCAGAACGGCAAGCTGCCCGCGGTGTCGTGGATCATCGCGCCCTCGGCCTACAGCGAGCACCCCGGCCCGTCGAGCCCCGCGAAGGGCGGCTGGTACGTGCAGCAGGTGCTGGATGCGCTGACGGCCAACCCCGAGGTCTGGAGCAAGACCGTCCTCTTGATCAACTTCGACGAGAACGACGGCTTCTTCGACCACCTGCCCTCGCCCTCCGCGCCCTCGCGCAATCCCGATGGCACGCTGGCCGGCGGCACCACGATGGCAGAGGCCGACGTGGCTGTCGAATATCACAACTACACGCCCGCCACCACGAGCCAGCCCGCCATCGATGGCCGCCCCTACGGCCCCGGCCCGCGCGTGCCGCTGTGGGTGGTGTCCCCGTGGAGCCGTGGCGGCTGGGTCAACTCGCAGGTCTGCGACCACACCTCGACGCTGCTCTTCCTCGAAAAGGTCTTCGGCGTGGCCGAGCCGCAGATCGGCGCCTACCGCCGCGCCGTCTGCAGCGACCTCACCAGCGCCTTCAACTTCGAGCGACCCAACGACGAGCCGCTGCCCACCCTGGCGGGCCGCAGGACCAAGGCCGAGGTGGATGCGCTGACGGCGGCCCAGCAGGCGCTGCCGAAGATCGTGCCTCCGACCGACCTCGCCCTGCCGCTGCAGGCCACCGGCGTGCGTCCCTCGCGCGCCCTGCCCTACGAGCTGCACGCCAGCGCGCGCGCCGATGCGCTCAACGGCCGCGTCCAGCTGCAGTTCGCCAACAGCGGCCGCGCCGCCGCCGTGTTCCACGTCTACGACAAGCTGCACCTGGCAGACCGTCTGCCGCGCCGCTACATGGTCGAGCCGGGCAAGCAGCTTAGCGGCGACTGGGCCGCGATGACCGACGATGCCGGCCTGTACGACCTGTGGGTGCTCGGCCCCAACGGCTTCCATCGCCACTTCAAGGGCGACCTCAACCGCTTGCGTGCCGGCGGCGCGCCGCTGCCCGAGATCCGCGTGGGCTACGACGCGCGCAAGGGCGACATCTACCTGAAGCTGCGCAACGACGGCCGGCGCGATTGCCGCTTCACCGTGCAGCACAACGGCGCCTATCCCCGCCTCGATGGCCATGGGGCCGGCGGCAAGGACGGGCGCGACGATCATGATGACCGCCGCCACGATGATCGCGACGATGACGGTCGCGGCCACGGGCCGCGCGGCCCGTGGAGCGTCCGCCTCAACGGTGGCGACGACGCCACCATGCGCTGGAGCCTCGACGCCACCGGCAACTGGTACGACTTCGTGGTGACCTGCGATGCCGACGCCGCCTTCTACCGCCGCTTCGCCGGTCGGGTGGAGACGGGCGGGCACTCGGTGAGCGATCCGGCGATGGGGCTGCCTGAGCGTTTCTGAACGAGACCGGTGCGACGCACAAGAGCGCGGCGGGTATCGAGCACCGCGCGCGCCTTTGTCGTTGCGCCTCAGGTGGCTGGAGCGTTGGGGTCTTTGGCGGTGAACGCCGCGATGATGCGGTCCATGAAGGCGAAGACCAGCTCGATGCCGTAGCCGGCGACGAAGGCGAGGGCCCAGATAGGCAGCTTCTTGGCCTGTGTGGTGCCACCCACGACGGCCTCCTGGGCCGACAGGAGGCTGCTGACGGATTCCGGCGTCAGCAGCCACGTGGACGCGAGTCCTGCCAGCGCGCCAAGACCCAGGCGAACCAGGTGGTTGAAACCAGAGCCCTTGGCAAAGGTCCTGGCGGTGATCTCCTTGCTCATCCTGCGCAGGATGAAGGCATGGGCGCCAAGCCAGCCCAGCAGCAACGGCAGGTACACGTCGCTCAGGCGCGAAGCCACCGTTCGAGCCTGCTCCACCTTGGCGGCGTCGGATGGCCCGGGCGTCGAGAGGACCGCGAATGCCATCCCGCCGCCGGGATGGGATGCCGGCGTTGTGCTGACATCGGTGGTCGGCAGTGCGGCTGCACGTCCTGGAGCGGGACCAACGCGCTCCGGGGTCCGTTCCGCACGGGCCTTGGCTTGGTCCCCTTTGGCTTTTTCCACGTCGCTGCACAGCACGAGCTTCGCAATGGGGTTCGAGTCCAGACAGGAACTGGCGGCCCAACTGGCCAGCCGGTCGGGAATGGTTGCGAGTTCCTCTTTTGCGCGAGCAAGTTCGAGGGAAGCGATGGTCACTGCGATCGTGGCATCCGACGTGGCCTTGTTGGCGGCCTCAAGCGACGTGGCGGCAGTTCCGCCTTGGCCCGCTGTCGCTGCAGGGGCGGCCGCAGGGGTTGCCCCAACGCGGGGCGCACGCTTGTCATTGAATGCGGCAGTCGCGACGCCCGTGGCGCCGGGGGCGATAGGTCGGGCCGCTGCCTGAAGAGCGGCCTTCATCACGGGAATGTCGCGCGTGAGCTTGACGACGATTTCCTGCAGCTCCTTGTACCGGTTCAATGCGAACGAGCCCTGGAAGTAGAAGCTCAACGCCACGCAGGTCCCCCACAGCACGCCCATGAACACCAGCACGCTCAAGATGCGCCCCAGGGTCCAGGACTGCAGCTTTTCCAGCCCTTTCGCCTTGTAGAGTCCAACGACGGTCGGCAGGCGGGTCGTCGAGGCGTCCAGCGTTTCTTCGGTAATGGGCGCCAGCGCGATCGTCAGCCCTTCATACGCCTTCATGAACTCCTGCTCCTGCTCCGCAGTCGGCATGCCGCTGTCGACAGCGGCACCGATGAGCACCAGGGGCTTGCGGATTTCGTCCTCCACCTTTCGGCCATTGCCGGCGGCAAAGGTCAGGAGGCGCTGCGCGGCATCGGCCAGGGGCCGCATGCGGGCGACGCGGCTCACCTGTGCGCGAATGTCGCCCGGTGTCGTGTTCAAGCCCGCCACCGCATCGCCGAACGCCCGGTAGAAGGCATCGCGGTCCGCCGCACCGGGAACTGCGATGGCGGCCTGGTTCCTTCTGGCGGCCAGGAGTACGTCAGCGGTGCCTGCCGGCAATGCGACGTTCTGGCGCAGCGCGTGTTGGGCGAGTACCTCGGCGTCGGCAATCATTTCGGACAGGCTGGGCATGATGTTCTCCTCGGACTTGGGGCCGCGAACTACCGCCTGGTACCCGGCCGCAGCCGGCGCATCGGATGCTGCAGGTACACGCTGTTGTCGATGTCGGTTTCGACGGTGCTGTGGTGTACCGCGATCGGCGAGACCGCACCTCCACCGGAGAGAGGACGCCGCGGCTTCGGTGGCGCGCCGCCGAAGCCCAGGCGCTTTGGCACGGCCTCTTGCTTGATCGCCGCGACGTCGCCAAAACCGAACTCCCGTCGGCGGCACGAAGTGCTTCCCCGCGATGGCGCCTCACTCCACAATCGCCCGATGAACAAACGACATTTCCTCGGCACCGCGGCACTCGCCGCATCGTTCTCTTCCCTCCACGCGTCGGCGGCAGACAAGACCCCGAAGGGCCCCGGCCTCCTCACCGTCAGCGGCGCAGTCGGCAAGACCAACCGCGGCCCCGTCGATCCCGCGCTCGACCAGTTGATGGCGAAGCACGGCGTCAAGTTCGACAAGGCCTACGTCTTCGACGCCGAGGCCTTGCGCCGCCTGCCGGTGGTCCGCATCAAGCCGACGCTCGAGTACGACGCCAAGGTGCACGCGCTCGCCGGCCCCTTGCTGACCAGCGTGATGGAGGCCGCGGGCGTCGCCGCCGACGCGATGCTGGCCCTGCGCGCGGTGGACGGCTATGTCGTGCCCATGCGCATGGCCGACGCACGCAGCTACCGGATGATCGTGGCCACCGAGATGGATGGCGCCCCGCTCGCGCTCGGTGGACTGGGGCCGTTATGGGCGATCTTCGAGGCCGATACGCTGGCCGCGTTCAAGGACAAGCCGCTGAAGGAACGCTTCGCCCTGTGCCCGTGGGGTCTGTACAGCGTCGAGGTCACGCGCGGCTGAGGGCGCCTGCCCTCACATCGGCGGCATCCTGTCGAACTTCGGCAATGCCGGATCCAAGGAATCCCATTCGTGCCCTCGCACGGCATACGTGACCACCTGCGGCCGATAGCGGCCGGGATCGTCGAGGCTCGCGGCGTGCACGGTGAAGACGTCGGGCATCGCTGCGAAGGTCATGTACACGGGTGAGCCGCAGGTCGGACAGAACGCCCGGGTCTTGACGTTGCCGCTGTCGCCGACCATGTTCCACAGCGTGGCCTGGCCGCTGTGCTTCACGCCGCCGCGCGGGAAGGTGAGGTACGAGCCGTGGCCGGTGCCGCTCTTGTGCTGGCAGTCGCGGCACTGGCAGTGGTTCTGGAAGATCGGCTCGCCTGAGATCTCGTAGCGGATCGCGCCGCACGCGCAGCCGCCGGTGTAGGCCTGAGTCATTTCTCTTGTCCTTTCAAAGTCATCGGGCTTCGATGCGAACAAGTCTCTCCCGAACGGGAGCGCGGCCGGGAGTAACAAGATCGTCGCGAATCGCGGCGGGTCTTCCGGGGGCAACCCCGCTGTTCAACCCCGCGTGCCGCTCCCATAATTCGCCCAGCCTGAAGCAGGTCGCCGAGCCACGGCGCGAACAACAATCCATCGACGAAGGAGACGAACCATGGCAAAACGTCTTTCCTGGCCCCTGCGGGCCGTATTGATTGGCCTCCCCCTTGCCGTTGCAGCGTGTACGGCGATGAAGTCCGGCGGGATGGGAAGCGCAGGGATGGGTTTCTTCGTGACCAGCGTCGGCGCCGGCAAGGGCGCCGATCTGGGCGGGCTGGAAGGGGCGGACCGCCATTGCCAATCGCTGGCGTCGGCGGCCGGTGCGGGCGGCAAGACCTGGCGCGCCTACCTGAGCACCCAGGGCAAGGACGGCGTGCCCACCGTCAATGCGCGCGACCGGATCGGCAAGGGTCCCTGGAGCAACGCGAAGGGCGATTTGATCGCACGTGATGTCGATCAATTGCACGGCGCCAACAACATCTCCAAGCAGACCGCGCTGAACGAGAAGGGAGAGCTCGTCCTTGGGCGCGGCGATACGCCCAACCGCCACGACATCCTGACGGGTTCGCGCGCGGACGGAACGGCCTTCTCGCCGAACGACACCGACATGACCTGCGGGAACTGGACGCGCAGCGGCGCCGAAGGGGTCACCATCGTGGGCCATCACGACCGCTCGGGCCCGACGACGGACCCCTGGTCCACGTCGTGGAACTCCTCGCATCAATCGCGCGGCGGGTGCAGCCAGCAGGCCTTGCGCGGAACGGGCGGGGACGGCTTGCTGTACTGCTTCGCCACGAACTAGGGCAGGGAGATCTCGCGGCCCCGGAGCAGTGCCGCGAAGCCGGCGTCGGCAAGCCTCTCCGGCGTGGCGAACACGAGGCGCGCCGAGCCGTCGCGAACGGCTTCCTCGCCCGAACGGATCTCGTCGGCTTCCACACGGCTGAGTTGGCGGCGAAGCGCTGCGTTCCCGCCCCTTCCGCTTTGTCGATATTTCTCCCGCGGCGCGTTCCTACGCGAGGCCCGATCACGTCATCACAAGCTGTGCTTCCCCGCAACCACCCCACCATTGGAGCCCACGATGCCCACCACCAAACGCCCAGAGCCCGACGCCTGCAGCCTGCTCGACAGCGACCACCGCAACGTGAGGAAGATGTTCAAGGAGTACGAGACGCTGGCTAGCTCGAAGGCGGCCAGTGCGTCCCAGAAGAAGCGCGACCTCGCCAACCAGATCTGCATGGAGCTGACCGTGCATGCGCAGATCGAGGAAGAGATCTTCTATCCCGCCCTGCGAGAGGCCATCAAGGACACCGACCTGCTCGACGAAGCCGAGGTCGAGCACGCGAGCGCCAAGGACCTGATCGCACAGATCCAGGACGCGGCCGAGGTCGACGACAAGTTCGACGCCAAGGTCACGGTCCTCGGCGAGTACATCGACCACCATGTGAAGGAAGAGCGCAACGAGATCTTCGTCAAGGCGCGCGCGGCCCGGGGACTCGACCTGGTCGCCATGCGCGAGCAGCTGGAGACTCGCAAGGAAGAGCTGATGGGCGAGCTCACCGGAGCGGCCGCCTGACCTGGACGCCGCAAAGAAATCGAGCGGACAGCTTGCGGTTCGGATCGCGGTGCGCGAGGCCATGCTCGAAGCCGACTTGGCCCTGCCCCCTGCGGCGCGTGGCATTGTGCTGTTTGCGCATGGCAGCGGGAGCAGTCGATTCAGCCCACGCAATCGCGAGGTGGTCCAAGAGCTCAACGCGGCTCGCCTGGCCACCCTGCTGGCGGACCTGCTGACCGCCAAAGAAGAAGCGGTCGATGAACACATGCGCCAGCTGCGGTTCGACATCGGGTTGCTCGCCGATCGTCGCTCGCGCGCGACTGGTTCCTTCGCCATCTCACCCACATTGACGATGACGCTGAAGTTCAAGCAGGAACATGGGGTCCCTACAACCTGTCGGCGTCGAGGAGACCATCATGAAAAAGCTGTTGTTGATGTTCGCCATTGCATCTTCGTGCCTGGTTGCCGTCCAGAGTGGCGCGCAGGTCAGCACGCCGCCACCGCCACAGCCGCCGGCGACGCTCGGCCCGGCCGACGCCGCGTACAAGGCCGACCGCGACAAGATCGCAGCCGAATACAAGGCGGCCAAGGCTCAGTGCGACACCATGAAGGGCAACGCCAAGGACGTCTGCACCGAGGAAGCCAAGGGCAAGGAGAAGATTGCCAAGGCTGAACTCGACCAGCAGCGCAAGCCCAGCGACAGCAATGCGCGCAAGGTCGCCGAGGCGAAGGTGGAGGCCGTCTATGGCGTCGCCAAGGAGAAATGCGACGACCAGAAGGGCGATGCCAAGGCCGCTTGCGTGAAGCAGGCCAAGGCAGAACAGGCGAAGGGAAAGGCCGACATCAAGGCCATGAAGAAATGAGCGTCAGCCGCAGCGGTGCCTGCCAGGGCGCATCCGGAGAGGCTTGCGCGTCCGAGCTGCCTGCGCGCGAGCGGCTACGTCGCGTGCTCCTCGCGCAGCACGCGCGCCGCCGCGACCATCGCCCGCAGCTTGCCGATCGCCGCCTCCCGCGGCAAATACTTCATGCCGCAGTCCGGCGCCAGGATCACGTTCTCTGCCTTCACATAGGGCAGCGCACGCCGGATGCGCTCGACGATGGTCCCGACCGACTCCACCTCCGGCGTCGACAGGTCGATGCAGCCCACCATCACCCGCTTGCCGTCCAGCGCGGCCAGTGCCGAGCAGTCCAGGTGCGACTGCGCCGTCTCCACCGACACCTGCCGGCAGCTGCACTGCGCCAGCTCGGGCAGAAAGGAATACCCGCTCGGCCGCTCGTGGATGATCGCCGCGTAGCCGAAGCAGATGTGCACCGCCGTCGTGCCCGTGATGCCTTCGAGCGCACGGTTCAGCGCCGCCAGCCCGTACTGCCGTGCCTTCTCGGGCCGCGCCTGCATGTAGGGCTCGTCGATCTGCACCACGTCGGCGCCGGCGGCGAACAGGTCGCGGATCTCCGCGTTCACCGCCTCGGCATAGTCCATCGCCGCCTCTTCCTCGGTCTTGTAGAAATCGTTCTGCGCCTGCTGCAGCATGGTGAAGGGGCCGGGCACGGTGATCTTCACCTGCCGCTCGGTATGCGCGCGCAGGAACTTCAGGTCCTCCACTTCCACCGGATGCCGCCGCCGGATGCGCCCGACGATGCGCGGCACCGGGTTCGGATGCCCCGAGCGGTCCAGCGCCGTTCCGGGGTTGTCCAGGTCCACGCCGTCGAGCGCGGTCGCGAAGCGGTTCGAATAGCTCTCGCGCCGGATCTCGCCGTCGCTCACGATGTCCAGTCCGGCCTCTTCCTGCGCGCGGATCGCCATCAGCGTCGCGTCGTTCTGCGCCTCTTCCAGGTACTGCGGCGGAATGCGCCACAGCTCGCGCGCCCGCACCCGCGGCGGGAAGCGGCCCGCCAGCTTGGCGCGGTCGATCAGCCACTCGGGCTGCGGAAAGCTACCGACGATGGTGGTGGGGAACAACATGGGCTTCTCCATATAAAACTCAGACGCCGAGGTACACGCGCTGGATCTCCGGCCGCGCCAGCAGCTCCTGCGGCAGGCCTTCGGCCACCATGCGGCCCTCCTCCAGCACATAGGCGCGCTGCGACACTTCCATCGCCATCGCGACGTTCTGCTCCACCAGCAGCACCGACACGCCGTCGGCATTGATGCGCCGGATGGCCGCGAACATGTCGCCCACGATGCGCGGCGAGAGGCCCAGCGATGGCTCGTCCAGCAGCAGCAGGCGCGGCCGCGCCATCAGCGCGCGGGCGATCGCCACCATCTGCTGCTGCCCGCCCGAGAGCTCGCCGGCCGGGCTCGCGAGCTTCTCCTTCAGCGCCGGAAACAGCTCGAGCACTTGCGCCATCGTCTGTTGCCGGTGCGCCTTGGCCTGCGGCAGCAGGCTGCCGAGCTCCAGGTTCTCCTGCACCGTCATGCCGGTGAAGAGCCGCCGCCCCTCCGGCACCAGCGCGATGCCGGCCTCGCAGAAGCGATGCGCCGCCAGCCGCGTGATGTCCTTCCCGTCGAACACAATGCGCCCGCTGCGCGCGCGCAGCATGCCGGCCAGCGTGGCGATCAGCGTGGTCTTGCCGGCCCCGTTGGGCCCGACCACGCACAGCAGCTCGCCGCGCCGCAGCTCCAGCGACACGCCCCACAGCGCATTCGCCGCGCCGTAGGCCACCTGCAGGTCACGCACTTCAAGCATGGGCGGCCTTTCCGAGATAGGCGCTCATCACCTCGGGCCGCTGCATCACGTCGCGCGCCGCGCCCTCGGCCAGCAGCTCGCCGTGGTTGAAGACCACGATGCGGTCGGTCAGTGCCATCACCGCGCGCATCACGTGCTCGACGAAGACGATGGTGGAGCCTTGCTCACGGATGCGCCGGATCAGCGCCACCGCATCGTCGATCTCGCCGGGCGTCAGCCCGCACAGCACCTCGTCCAGCAGCACCAGCCGCGGGCGCGAGGCCAGCGCGCGCGCCAGCTCCAGGAATTTGCGCTGGTGCAGGTTCAGGTCTTCGGGCCGCGCGTCGCGCTTGGCCTCCAGGCCGGTGAATTCCAACCAGCGCATCGCCTGCCGCTGCGCGTCCGAGGGGTCGCGCACGGCGCCGCCGAACATCGTGGCGATGGCCACGTTCTGCAGCACGCTCAAATGCCCGAAGGGCCGCGGGATCTGGTAGGTGCGCGCGATGCCGCTGCCCGCGATGCGGTGGGCCGGCAGGCCGTTGAGGCTGCGGCCCTCGAACTCGATGTGCCCGGCGGTTGGGGTGTAGTGGCCGCTGACGACATTGATAAAGGTGGACTTGCCCGAGCCGTTGGGGCCCAAGAGTCCCAGGATCTCGCCGCGCCGCACCTCCACGTCCACACCCGACAGCGCACGCACGCCCTTGAAGGACTTGCTCAGCCCCTTCACGCGCAGCAGCACCTCGCCTTGCGGGGCCGCGCTCGCCACGGCCGGCGGGGCGAGGACCGCCGCCGCGGGCGCAGGCGCCACCACTGTTCCTGCACCCGGCGCACGCCGCCACAGCCGCCGCACGCGTTCCAGGATGCCGTCGGGCATGAAGAGAATTGCCGCGATCAGGATCACCCCGATCAGCGCCTTGCCCGCCACGGCATGGTCCGCCGCGGTAAAGCTGTAGAGCAACCCCGTGATCGCCACCGCGCCGATCGCCGGCCCGGCCCAGTGGCGCGTGCCGCCGAGCACGCTCATCAGCACCACCGTCAGCGGCACCGTGATGGTGAACACCTCGCCCGCCGTCACGTACGACAGGAACAGCGCGTGGATGCCGCCCGCCACCCCCGCCAGCCCGCACGACACGGCCAGCGCCATCAGCTTGTAGCGGTAGGTGGGCACGCCCAGCACCTCGGCCGCTTCCTCGTCGTCGTGGATCGCGAACAGCCCGGCGCCGAACTTCGACACCTGGATGCCCCAGGCGATCAGCAGCGTGACCACCGCCGCGGCCAGCGCCAGCAGGTAGAAGGTCGACGAGGCCGTGGGCCCGACCTTCGGCACCGTCACCGCCGCCAGCGAGACGCCGTTGCCGCCATCGAGCGGCGTGTTGACGACGATGGTGCCGATCACGAAGGTGATCGCCAGCGTCAGCAGCGCGAACAGCTCGCCGCGCACGCCCTTCACGCGGAACACGATCGCGCCCAGCGCCACGCCCAGCACCATCGCCACCAGCGCTGCGGCGGGCAACGTCCAGAGGAAGGGCCAGTCGTAGCGCGCCATCAGGTTGGCGCTGGTGTAGATGCCGGCGCCGAAGAAGGCGCCGTGGCCGAAGGAGAAATACCCCGAATAGCCCGAGAGGATGTTCCACGAGGTGGCGAGCACCACCCAGTGCAGCATCAGGTAGAGCAGGGAGTCGTAGAAGGCCGGCAGGCCGAGCTGGGGCACGAAGGCGAGCGCGATGCCTGCGAAGAGGATGAGGAGCGGGGTCAGCCTCTTCCCCGTTGGGCGCGATGCGATCGCGTTCGTTGCCCCCGCTCCCTCTCTTGCCCTCTCCCAGAGGGAGAGGGAACCAAGTCCGATGCTTTGCGGCTTCATCTAAGCACTCTTTCCCGGCCTGAACAGAAGAATCAGGATCAACAGCGTGAACGACACGATCGGCGCCCACGAAGGCGCCGTCACCGCCATCGTCACCGCCTCGCTCACGCCGATCAGCACCCCTGCCACCAGCGGTCCGAGCGCACTGCCCAGCCCGCCCAGCATCACCGCCGCGAACACCACGCCGATCCAGGCGTACATCTGCGAAGGCGTGAGCGTGAAGCTCAGCGCCAGGCACACGCCCGCGATGCTCGCGAGCGCCGCGCAGGTACCGGCCAGCAGCAGGCCCAGCGCCTTCTCGTTGACGCCGAAGGCCGAGGCCACCGGCCCGTCCTGCGCGGCAGCGCGCAGGGCGCGGCCCAGGTCGGTGTAGCGCAGCACGCCCCACACCGCGAAGGCGAGCGCCACCGCGATCACCAGCGTGATCAGCTCGGGCACCGGGATGTACAGTCCCGCGAGCTTGAACTTCTGCTCTCCGTAGTGCGACTCGAGCTTGCGAAAGTCCGCCGTCCAGATCGACTGGATCACGCTCTCCGCGATGCCCGTCAGCCCGAAGGTCAGCAGCAGCGAGTTGAAGGGCGTCACCGCAAAGCGCGCCATCACCCAGTGCAGCCCCGCGCCGAGCGCGAAGAACAGCGGCACGATGACGAAGAGCGTCAGCAGCGGGTCCATGCCCATCGACGCCATCTGGTAGCAGAGGTAGGCCGCCAGGAAGGCGAACGCGAAATGCGCCAGGTTGATCAGGCGCAGCAGTCCCCAGCTGAGGCTGAGCCCCAGCCCCATCAATCCGTAGAGCGCACCGACGAAGATGCCGGAGAGAATGGACTGGGACAGCAGCGAGATGCTGGGCAGCGTGAAACCGCTCATGTCAGGGCACGATCATCTTGGCGCCGCCGGAGGTCACTTCCTTCGGCCACACCACCACCCACTTGCCCCCCTGAATCTGCTTGATGCGCATCAGGTCGTCGCCGAAGTTGCCCGTGCCGTCGAAGCGCAGCTTGCCCTGCAGCGTGTCGACCTTGTTGGCCTTGAGCCAGGTGCCGATGGCCTTGTCGTCCAGGCTCTTGGTGGCGACCACGCCCGCTTCCAGGATCTGCCACGCGGTGTACGAAGCCGCGGCCTGCGTCTCGACCGAGGTGTCGGGGAAGCCGGCCTTGGCGGCACGCTCGCTGTAGAGCTTGACGAACTCCGCCGCGCCCTTGTTGGCGATAAAGGGCGGCTGCGCCTCGAAGATGGTGGCCGAGAGCGCGTTCTTCGCATCCGGCGACGCGAGCAGCGGCCCCGGCGCCGGGTACAGGTAGAAGTGCTGCGGCGGCGAGTAGTCGATCTTCTTCATCGCGTCGAGCAGCAGGTTGCCCTCCAGCCCGATTGCGCCGACCCACACGAAGTCCGGCTTGGCATCCTTCACGCGATTGGCGATCGGCCCGAAGTCGCGGTTGCCGAAGTCCCATTCGAGGAACAGCACCTCGGTCAGCCCGCGCTTCTTGATCACCTCGCGCGCACCCGCGCTCATGAACTGGATCGAGGGGAACTTGCTCGTCACCACCGCCACCGTCTTCGGCGGCTTGGGCGAGGCCGCAAGCGCATCGAAGAGCGTGTTGGGTACCGTGGTCGCCGGGTCCGAGCCGATCGACCAGGCCGGGAACTGCATGTCGTACTTGGCCAGCGAGGGAATGCCCAGCGTGTGGTGCACCAGCACCTTGTTGTAGCGCTGCGCCACGCCCATGGCCGAGAGGATCGCGCCGGTCGCGTAGGGCCCCATCAGCAGGTCGACCTTGTCCGCGGTCACCAGCTGCTCGTACAGCGTGCGCGCCAGGTCGGGCTTGGACTGGTCGTCCTTCACCACCCACTCCACCGGCCGGCCCAGCAGGCCGCCGCGCTGGTTGAGCTGCTCGACGTAGATCTCGCCCACCAGCTTGTGGATCTGCGCCGTCGCCGAGAGCGGCCCGGTGAGTGCCAGCGTGCTGCCGATGCGGACCGGCTGGCCCGCCGGCTGCTGTGCCAGCGCGAAGCCGGCCGCGGCCAGCGCGATGGCGCCCACGGCGGCGCGCCGCCCGATGCCTCGAAGGTTCTGCTGCGTCTTCATGGTTCCTGTCTCCTATAAATTCTTGTGAGCGAAACGAACAAAAAAACGAAAGCCTTTCAGTCGACTTGAGCCACCGAGCGCTTCACGAGCCCGGCCCACTTCCCGAGCTCGATCTTGTTGAAGGGCTGCATCTCCTCCGCGCGCATCGGCCGCGACTCGATGCCCTGCTCGCGCAGCTTGGCCATCACCTCGGGCTGCGCGAGCGCGGTGGCGCCGGCCGTGCGCAGTTGCGCCAGCGTGGCCGCCGGCGTGGCGGCGGGTGCGTACAACATGAACCACGCGACCAGGTCGAAGTCGGCGATGCCCTGCTCCATCAGCGTCGGCACATCGCTCGCCGCCGCGCTGCGCGCCGCGCCGCTCGCGCCCAGCGCGCGCAGCTTGCCCGCCTTGATCTGCGGCATCACCGCGGCCGGGTGATAGAACATGAAGTCCACCTGCGATGCGATCACGCCCGTCAGCGCCATTGCGCCTTCCTTGAAGGGCACATGAATCATCTTTCCGCCCAGCCGCTGCGCCAGCAGCTCGCCCGCCAGGTGGCCCGAGGTGCCGTTGCCGGCCGAGGCGAAGGTCACGCCCTGCGGCTTCGCGGCGGCCTGCGCCAGGTCCTTCAGCGACTTGATCGGCGAATCCGCCGCCACCACCAGCAGCGTCGGCGTGTAGCCGACAAAAGCCACCGGCGCGAAGTCGCGCATCGGGTCGTAGGGCAGCTTGCTGAAGAGCGCGGCGTTGATTGCGTGCGTGCCCACCGTGCCCATCACCAGCGTGCGGCCGTCGGGCGCCGACTTCGCGACCAGGTCGCTGCCGGTCGAGCCGCCCGCGCCCGCGCGGTTGTCGACGATCACCGGCTGCTGCAGCGCCTTGCCCAGCGCCTCGCCCACCACGCGCGCCACCGTGTCGGTGGTGGTGCCGGCGCCGAAGGGCACCACCATCTTGATCGGGCCCCCTTTGTCTTGCGCCTGGGCCTGCCCCACCGCGCCCGCGAGCAGCACGCCCGCGGCGAGCAGGGTGCGCATCGTTGTCCTGAAAGTCATTCGCTTGTCTCCGTCTTCTTTGTCTGTCTACTTGCGCTTCAGTGCCGCGCGGATCTCGTCGTTGTGCTCGCCCAGCGTCGGCGGCGGCCGCACCTGCAGCGCGCGCTCGCCATCGAAGCTCACCGGCGAGCGCACCGTGCGAAAGAGCCCCATCACGGGATGCTCGGCCGAGGTCATCAACTGCAGGTGCTTGGCCTGCGGGTCTTCCAGCGCCTCGCTGGTGTCGTACATCGGCGCGTTGGGCACGTCCTCGCGCTGCAGGCGGCGGCACCATTCGTCGCGCGTCTGCGTGGCGAAGCGCGTGCCCAGCAGCGCGATCAGCGCCTCCTGATTCTCGATGCGCGCATCGCGCGTGGCAAAGCGCGGGTCCTCGAAGATGTCGGGCTGCTCGATCGCCACCGCCAGCCCGCGCCAGAACTTCTCGGGCGACGACATGTGCAGCGCGATCCACTTGTCGTCCGCGCAGCGCAGCACGTACGACTGCGACACGCTCGGCCGGCTGTACGGCCCCATCACCTCGTCCACCTGGAAGAAGTGCGTGAAGGCATCGAGGTTGAAATGCGCCATCGCCTCCAGCATCGACACCTCGACCTTGCGCCCGACGCCCGTGCGGCCGCGCTCGTACAGCGCGCCCAGCACGCCGTAGGCCGCGTAGAAGCCGGTCAGCGAATCGGCAATGGCCGGCCCCACCACGCGTGGGTTCTCGGGGTTCACCAGCAGGTTGAGAAAGCCGCTCGCCGCCTGCGCCACCGTGTCGTAGGCCGGCCTGTTCGCGGCAGGGCCCGTCGAGCCGAAGCCGCTGATCGCCACGTAGATCAGCTTCGGGTTCAGCGCCTGCAGCCGCTGCGCGCCCACGCCCAGCTTCTCCGCCACGCCGGGGCGGAAGTTCTGGATGTACACGTCGGCATCGGCGATCAGCGCGTCCAGCACCTCGCGGTCTTCGCTGCTCTTGGTGTCCAGCGTGATGCTGCGCTTGTTGCGGTTGTAGGTCTGGTAGTGCGGGCTGTACAGCCCGTTCTTGAAGGCGCGAAAGGGGTCGCCCGTGCCCGGCTGCTCCACCTTGATCACGTCGGCCCCCAGGTCGCCCAGCAGCATGCCGGCCGCCGGCCCCGTGATGAAGGTGCCCTGCTCGATGACCTTGAGGCCTTGCAGCACAGGGATCATGCGTGCTTCCCGAAGCCCGGCGGCACGTCGCCGTCGTATTCCATCTCGCGCGTCGCCTGGTAGGACAGCGCGAAGCCGATCGGCTGGCGGATCTCTTCCACCATGTGCGCGATCAGCCCCGCGGTGCGCGCCAGCATCGGTATGCCCTTGAGCGCTTCGACCGGGAAGCCCGCGCCCAGCAGCACCGAGGGGATTGCGCCCGACACGTTGAGCTTGAGCGACTTGCCCAGCAGCTCGGGCAGTTGCCGCTCGCAGGCTTCGGCGATCTCGACGAAGTGCAGGCTCGTGCCGGCTGCCTTGGCCGCATCGAACAGCGCACCCACGCGCGCGTCGCGCTCCTTGTGCAGCGGATGGCCGTAGCCGGGAACCGAGCGGCCCGCCGCGCGCCAGGCCTTCATCACCGCGAGCGACGCCTGGTCCATCGCCATGCCGGCCTGCATCTTCTCGTCGATCTCGACGTACATGCGGCCCGCCGTTTCCGACGAGCCCAGCACCACCGAGCCGCAGCCCAGGATGCCCGCCGCGACCGCGCCCTGCATCGCATCGGGCGCCGCGGCGAAGGTCATGCGCGCGGCCTGCACGCTGGGCACCAGCCCGTGCTCGGCGATCGCCACGAGCGTGGCGTTCAGCACCGCGGTCTGCCCCGGCGTCGGCATCTGCCCCGTCAGCAGCAGGAAGAAATGGTCGACGAAGGAGATCTTGCCGATCAGCTCCTTCGAGAGGTCGCGCCCGCGGATCACGATCGTGTGTTCGTCCGAGGTGCAGATGGCCGTGCGCGGCACGGTGGCCTTGCCGATCTTCATGAGGGTCCTTGCAAAAAAAGAAAAAAGGGATTCAGGCCGCAGGTGCAAGCCTGACGTCGAAGCTCGCCGAGTAGTACGGCTCGCGCATCTCGCGCCCGTCGACCGCCTTGCCCGGCGCGTGCTTCTCGAAGTCGACCACCAGGCTGTCGCGCTTGCCGAAGACGGCGTCCTGGTCGATGTAAGGGCTGCCGGCGACGAAGACCTGCGTGGTCAGCGTCACGTGCCCCGGTGCCGAGACCTGCAGATGGATGTGGCCCGGCCGGTAGATGCTGCGCTCGGTGCTGTGCATCATCTGCCCCACCGGCCCGTCGTCGGGAATCGGGTAATAGGCAGGCAGGATCGACCAGAACCAGTAGCGTCCCTGCGCATCGGTGCGGAAGCGGCCGCGCGCCGCCATCGTCGGCTCGGTGCTCAGCTGCACGTCGTACTTGCCCTCGCCGTCGCCCGACCACACGTCGAGCAGGGCGCCTTCCAGCGGCGCGCCGTGCACATCGGTCACGCGGCCCATGTAGAAGGTCGGTTCGCCGCGCGCGCTGCCGCGGATGTCGGCGCCCAGCGGCATGTCGGGCGCGCCGGCCCAGTAGAACGGGCCTTCCACCGTGGCCTCCGTCGCCTCGGTCGCGCCCTTGGCGCCGCCGCTGGCGCGCGCCTGGTCCAGCGCCACCACCATCATCGACAGGCCCAGCGTGTCTGAGAGCAGGATGAACTCCGGCCGCTTGTCGGTCGAGATCTGCCCCGTCGCCTCGAGAAACTTCATCGCCGCGAGCCATTCGTCCGGCTTCAGGTCGACCTCGCGCGCGAAGGCGTGCATGTGCTTCACCAGCGCGCTCATGAGCTCGCGCAGGCGCGGGTCGGGCGTCTTCGCGAAGGCGTCGAGCACGTCCTGCGTGATGCTGTCCTGGTTGTAGTCCGCCATGTCTTGTCTCCTGTTCTGGCCGGACGATAGGCCGCGAAGGAGGCCGCGACAAATGATGAATTTCCATCGATATCATCGATGGCATCGATCATTTGCAGGGGTTTGTATGGAGATGAGGCATCTGCGCTACTTCGTCGCACTGGCCGATTGCCTGAGCTTCACGCGCGCCGCCGAGCGTGTGCATGTGACCCAGTCGACCCTCTCGCACCAGATCAAGCAGCTCGAGGAAGAGCTTGGCCAGCCCCTCTTCGAGCGCATCGGCAAGAAGGTCGTGACCACCGAGGCCGGCGAGCTGCTGCGGGGCTTTGCCTCGCGCGCCCTGAAGGAGGTCGACCAGGGCGTGGCGCTGCTCAAGCCCGGCGCCGGCAACCTCACCGGCAAGGTGCGCATCGGCGCCACCCACACCTTCAACATCGGCCTCATCCCGGAGTGCGTGGCGCAGTTCCTGGCGCGCCACCCCACCGTGCGCATCAGCGTCGAGGAGCTGGCGGCCGAGGTCATCGCCGCCCGCCTCGCGGCAGGCGAGCTGGATCTCGGCATCTCCTACCGCCCGCAGGACCCGACCGGCCTGTGGTTCGAGCCGCTCTACAACGAGGAGATGGTGCTGGTCGTCTCCACTGGCCATCCGCTGGCCGGCCGCAAACGCATCCGCATGGTGGAGCTGCACCGGCAGGACCTGGTGCTCGTCTCGTCCAGCTTCTCGACCCGCACCATGCTCGACGAGTGCTTCCACGCCTGCGGCGCCGAGCCGACCGTGGTGGCCGAGATGTCGACCGTGGCGCCGATGCTGGCGCTGGTGGCGCGCACCATGATCGGCTCGATCGTGGCCATCAACGCCGTGCCGGAGGCGATGGCGGGGCTGAAGGTGATCCCGCTGGAGAGCCCGACGCCGGTGCGGACGCCGGGGATCCTGTGGCGGCTGGGGGAGAGCAAGCCGGCGGCGGTGCAGTCGTTTGCGGTGATTTTGAGGAAGACGGCGTTGAGCAACAGCTTGCGGCGGGAGGGGCCTGGGTGATATTCACTGCACAGCCAATATTCACTGCGCAGTAAATATGCCGTTTTCAGTGAATATCGAGCTGTTTCAAGCAGTTGCCCGCGCTCGAACCTGGCCTGAAAAGAAGCTGCGCGATCTGAGGTGCGGGCGTATCCTCGAAAGCGCTTCCCCAACGCGACAACCAACCGGACGATGCGTGCGTGCCGAGCCCCGTCGCGGCGCGCGCCCATCGAACGGCCGTCGACAGGTAGCGAATGATGAAGACCATGCTCCAGTGGCTTGCCGAGATCGGCATGGAGCACTATGCGCCGATGTTCGAGGCGCAGCGCATCGAACTGGACGTCCTGCCTGAGCTCACCGACGCAGACCTCAAGGAGATCGGCATCGCCGCGTTGGGCGATCGCAAGCGCATGCTGCACGTGATCGCGCAGGGCCATCAGGAAGCCCCCGCCAGTAGCCCCATCGCCCCACCCGCCGCCAGCCCGTCCGCGACATCGCAAGTCGCCGAGCGCCGGCAACTCACGGTGATGTTCTGCGACCTGGTCGGCTCCACCGAACTCGCCGCCCTGCTCGACCCCGAGGACCTGCGCGCCGTCATCGGCGACTACCACGCCGCGGTGACGGCCGCCGTGGCGGCGCACGACGGCTACGTGGCCCAGCTGCTCGGCGACGGCGTGCTCGTCTACTTCGGCTACCCGCATGCCAACGAGGACGATGCAGCGCGCGCCATCCACGCCGCCCTGGAGGTGATCGCCGCCATCGGCCGGCTCGCGACAAACGGCCGGCACTCCCTGCACACCCGCATCGGCATCGCGACCGGCCTCGTCGTCGTCGGCCAGATCGGATCCGGCACACCGGCCGCCGAGCTCAGCGCCAGCGGCGAAACCCCCAGCCTGGCCGCCCGGCTGCAGGCCCAGGCCGCGCCCGACTGCATCGTCATCGCCGACCGCACGCGCCAGCTCCTCGGCGAAGAGTTCGAGCTCGAGGCCCTGGGCGCGCTCGCACTCAAGGGCTTCGAAGCGCCCGTGCAGGCCTGGCAGGTGCTGCGCGAGCGCCGCACCGCCAGCCGCTTCGAGGCCATCCACACGCAGCAGCTGTCGCAGCTGGTCGGGCGCGACAGCGAGCTGGCCCTGCTGCTCGAGCGCTGGAACACCGCCTGCGAGGGCGAAGGCCAGATCGTGCTGCTCTCCGGCGAGCCGGGCATCGGCAAGTCGCGCATCACCCAGGCCCTGCGCGAACGCACCGCTGCCGAAGGCCGCGAGACGATCGTGCTGCAATGCTCGCCCTCCCACAGCAACAGCGCCCTCTACCCGCTGGTGCGCTGCATCGAGATCGCCGCGAACCTGGCGCCGGCCGATGCGCCCGACCGCCGCGCCGCGCGCTTCGAGCAGTACCTGGCCGAGCACGACGTCGCGCTCGCGCCCGAAGCCCTGGGCGGCCTGCTCCGGCTGATGACGCTGCCCGACGGCGGCCGCCCCGCCCCGGCCGGCCAGACGCAGCAGCAGCAGAAGGCCGCCACCTTGCAGGCCGCCATCGACGTCGTGCGCGGCCTTTCGCTGCGCGCGCCGTTGCTCGTGCTCATCGAAGACGCGCACTGGATCGACCCCACCACCGAGGAATGGATCGGCCTGGCCGTCGATGGCCTGCGCGACGCCCGCGTGCTGATGCTGCTGACCTGCCGCCCGCAGTACCTGCCCTCCTGGGGCAACCCCGTGAACTCGACCCGGCTCACGATGAACCGCCTGAGCCATCGCCAGTCGGCCGCGCTGATCGGCAGCGTTACCGGCGGCAAGCCGCTGCCCGCCGAGCTGGTCGACGAGATCATCCGCAAGACCGACGGCGTGCCGCTCTTCGTCGAGGAGCTGACCAAGACCGTGCTGGCTTCCGCGCTCGTCGAGGACACGCCGGCCGGCTACCGCCTGCACGGCCCCCTGCAGACGCTCGCGATCCCGTCGACCCTGCAGGATTCGCTGATGGCGCGCCTCGACCGGCTCGCACCCGCCAAGGAGATCGCCCAGGTGGCCGCCGCCATCGGCCGCGAGTTCAGCCACGCCCTGCTCGCCCAGGTCATGCAGATCCTCGCCGCGCAGCTCGAGCAGGCGCTCGACGAGCTGCTGCGCGCCGAGCTCGTGTTCCGCCGCGGCACGCCTGCCGAGGCCGGCTATGCCTTCAAGCATGCGCTGATCCGCGACACCGCCTACAACAGCATGGTCCGCAGCCAGCGCGCGCTGCGGCATGCGCAGATCGCGCACGCCCTCGAGCGCAACGAGCCGCAGACCGTCACCATCCATCCCGAGCTGCTGGCCCAGCACCACCAGGAAGCCGGCCACGTGAGCGAAGCCCTCCGCTAC
This sequence comes from Variovorax sp. WS11, assembly GCF_010499245.1. Classification (GTDB taxonomy): domain Bacteria; phylum Pseudomonadota; class Gammaproteobacteria; order Burkholderiales; family Burkholderiaceae_C; genus Variovorax. Next base: position 2,439,718 of record NZ_JAAGOW010000001.1, on the reverse strand, counting down.
TGGACCGCGGCCGGCGACCTGGCGCAACAACGCTTTGCCAGCCGCGAGGCCAGCATCCACTACAAGGCCGCGGTCGCGCTCATCGCGCGCCTGCCCGCCGGCCCGTCGCGCAGCGAGCTCGAGCTGGCCCTGCACCTGAAGCTCGGCAACGCGCTGACCGTCTCGGAGGGCTATGCCTCGGGCGCCACCGACCAGAGCTACGCCAAGGCCCGCGAGCTGGCGCGCGAGCTCGGGCGTGTCGAAGACTACGTGAGCGCCTGGGTCGGCTCCGCTCCGTCGATGAACTCGGCCGGGCGCAACGGCGAGCTGATTGCAGGCATCCACGGCATCGAGCCGGCGCAGCTGGCGTTGCTGGCGCCGCGGTGGCGCGTCAACGTCTCGATCGTCCTCGGTGCCGCCCACTACCTGCGCGGTGAGATCGCCGAGGCGTGGCAGCACCTGGAGGATGCGAGGCTGCTCGACGACAGCGTGCAGCTCACGCACGAGCACCCCGTTGCGGGCGCCGACCCGGCCATCATGATCCGCGCCATCAGCATGCGCGTGCGCGGCATGCGCAGGGCTACCTGGAGCAGGCCGAGGCCCTCGCGGCCGAGGCCCGTGCGCATCGCCGAAGTCCGGGGCCCACGCCCGCCCACCATCGCCATGGCGAAGCAGGCGTGGATCAGGGTCCTGCTGTCGAAGGGCGAGCATGCCCAGGCGGCCGCGGAAGCGAAGCAGATGCTTGCGTTGTCGGAACGCTTCGGCATCCAGACGCGCGTTGCCAACGCCTGGATGTTTTTGGGCCGAACCAACATCGCGCTGGGCGATGTCGAGCCCGGCATCGCCCTTCTGCGCAAGGGCTACGAGCTCTGGGTATCCGCCGGCGGCAAGCAGCAGTGTTCGCAGTACGGCGCGCAGGCGGCCGATGCGCTGTTGCGGGCCGGCCGAAGCGAAGAGGCCAGGCGTTACCTTGCCGACGCGCAGGCCGCCCAGGCCGAGACCGACGAGCGCTTCTACGAGAGCGAGCTGCTGCGGCTCGCCGGCCGCCTGCTGGAGGGCGGCGGCGACGATGCCGGCGCCGAGGCGCGGTACCGCGAGGCCATCGCCATCGCGGAGGCGCGTGGACTCAAACTCTTTGCCTTGCGCGCGGCCCGCGACTTGGCAAACCTCTGGCAGCGCCAGGGCAAAGGCACCGAAGCACGGCAGGTGCTGCAGCCGCTCCATGCGTGGTTTACTGAAGGCTTCGGATTCAGCGAGCTCCGCGAAGCGAAGGCCGTGCTGGAAAAACTGGGCACGCAGCAAGTTCAAACGAACCAGAGGTAGATGACATGCAAATACAAGTGAACACCAGCAACGGCGTCGAGAACAAGGACGCCCTCGAACGCTGGGCCAACGAAGAGATCAAGCAGGCGCTGGACCGTTTCTCTGCCGACGTGACGCGCATCGAGGTCCACCTGAGCGACGAGAACCACGACCCGAGCGGCGGCGGCGACAAGCGCTGCGCGATGGAAGCGCGCGTCTCCGGGCGCCAGCCGGTGACCGTGACGCAGCATGCGCCCAGCCTCGACGAGGCCTTTCGCGGCGCGGCCGACAAGCTCAAGCGTGCGCTCGACAGCGCCCTGGGCCGCCAGGACAAGCACCGCGACCGCGAATCCATCCGCAGGGATGAAGACGCGCTCGACGACTGAGGGCTTCATGCGGGCATGCGTGGGGCACACGACGCCCCAGGTGCTCAAATATGATCGAGCTCGCGAAAGCTATCGAGCGCCAATCGAGCGCACGCAGGGCTATTTGTTCAAACACCAACGAAGAGAGAAATCACCATGGCAAAAGCCTATTGGGTCAGCGCATATCGAGCCGTCAAGGATGCCGACAAACTTGCGGCCTACGCCAAACTGGCCGGCCCCGCCATCACTGCCGGCGGCGGGCGCTTTCTGGCGCGCGGTGTGCCGGCCAAGGTCTACGAGTTCGGGTTGTCCGAGCGCACCGTCTTGATCGAGTTCGACAGCGTCGAGCAGGCCACCGCCACGCATGACAGCCCCGACTACCAAGCCGCGCTGGCCGCGCTGGGCGACGGGGCCGAACGGGACCTGCGGATTGTCGAAGGCGCTTGAGCGCCGCCATCAAGGCGAGATCACCATCGCCCCGTAGTAATACACGGTCGTCGTGGTCCCGTTCTGCAGATGCTTGTACCGCAGCCGGAACGCATAGGCGTCCGGCGGCAGGCATTGAACGACGGGCTGGCCATTGAGGAACGCGCCCGTTCCGTAGCACCCCAGGTAGCGCATCGTGTGCCCGAGCGTGTGGCCCGGAATCGTGCCGGTGACGACCTGTAGCCAGTTCCTGCGGTGGTTCACGTACGCGGCGGCGTCCTGATCGGGCGTGGTCAGGTATTCGAGCCCGTCGTACTGCAGCGTGCCCGGCGTGGCAAACGCGGTGAAGTAGCTCTCGCTGATATTGCGCTGGCCCGCCTTCAACGCCAGCACCTGCCCCTCCGTCCCGAATACGTAGGGCACGTTCGCGTCGGGCGCCACGGTGTAGCTCACCGGCAGCGTCACCGACAGCGGCGCCGGGTAGGTGGGCGTGCTCTGCTTCACCGAGATGGTGAGCGTTGCCGTGTAGGTGCCCGGCAGCGCGAGCTTTGCGCCGACGGTCAGGGCCGCCGTGCCGTCGGCGTTGGCCTGCGTGAAGTCGGCCGAGAAAAGCGGGTTGTTGCTGGAGACCACCAGGTTGCTGGAGGCCCAGCCGCTGGGTGAAGTGACGCTGACCGTCTGCGGCGTGGGCACGGCGCCGAAGCCGGTGGCCAGCTCTACCTTGTCGACCGCCGGCACCGCGTTGTCCTTCACCTTGATGTCGTAGGGAATGCTGTAGGGCACGTTGCCCAGGCGCACCGAGCAGCGGATGTCCAGGCACACGTAGATGCGCAGCGAGCCGGTGAACTCGCCGACCTTCTCGAGCTTCTTGCCCTTCAGCATGATGAGCATCCCGGGCGGAGGACCGGCCGTCACCGACACGGAAGTCGCCGACTCGAACAGCCCCGCCGGGTCTTCGATCAGCACATAGAGCGTCTTGCCCGCCACCACCGAGGCGTCTCCGATCCCCGTGCCGCGCAGCGATGTGTTGAGCATCACGTTGCCGACGCGTAATAGGTGCCCGAAATCGAAGTGGGCGTCACGTTGCTCCGGACAGATTGACGGTGGGGTGTACGTCGCATCGATGGGCAGCGTGGTCGGCGGGTTCGGGTCCGCCGGGCCGGTGGCCGAGCCGCTGCCGCTGGCCGGAAGCCCCGCGAATCCACCACCGCCGCCACCACCACCACCGCCGTCCGCACGGCCGCAAGCAACAAACGCCAGGCGAGCGCGCCCAGCGACCTGAAAGCCATTCATCTCTTGTTCTGCCTTCTTTGAAGTTGTTCAATGCCGGGCGCCGGTCAGTGACCAACTCCCCCTCGTGAGCGGGCGTGAGGATACAAAGCGTTTCCAAGAAAAGCAACCATTAGTTCTAAATTTTCTGGCGGATGATCCGGACGGTCGAGCGTCTGGAAATCCGAAGGGCGAGCATGACGAAGCCTTTCGCGGCGCGTAGAGTTGTCTGCAACTCGGAAGGCAGCGGAAATGAGCCAGGTCGCACGCACACACGTTCCCTTCATGGCCCGCTCGGCTCCACGATTCCGAAATCGCTGCTGCTCCTGCTGCTGCACGCCGACGAGGTGATCGAATGAAGCGGCGCGACGCGCTTCCCGCTCTTCTGGCAGTTGCCGCGACCGCGCCGGATTGCGCTTTGGCGCAGCCTCAGGGAGCAGTCGGGCGACGGGTGCTCGGCCTGCTCTATCCGAACCCAGGTTCTGCAAAGGCAACCCCGATCGGCGCGCGACTCAAGGAGCTCGGGTGGGACGAGGGCGAGAACCTCCAGATCGAGGAAGCCTCGGCGGAAGGGAGCAACGATCGCCTCGACGCGCTGGCGGCCGGGCTCGTGCGCAAGCGCGTCGATGTCATTTGGGCTGCGGGCCCGGAGGCCGCCCTTGCCGCCGCGCGCGCCACGCGCGACATTCCGATTGCGTTCTATGGCGTCGCCTTCCCGGTCGAGCAGGGATTGGTCGACGCGCTCGCGCGCCCCGGCCGCAACGTGACGGGCCTGGCTTCCAACGCGGGCAACGAAGGCCTGAAACGGCTCGAGATCCTCAAGGAGATCTTGCCGGCCATCAGGCGGCTCGCCATCGTGACGACCGCTTCGGCGGTGGGCACCCTTGCCGGGGGCGAATACCGAGTGCCCGTCAACCTTGTGGAATCCGCCGCCACCGTGCTTGGCTTCGAGGCGCAGACCTTCCCCGTGTCCCGTCGCGAGGACCTCGACGCGGCATTCGCGAAGATCCTCGAGATGCGCGCGCACGCGGTCTGGTTCGATCACACCGCGCTGACCTTCCGCGAGCGCCACCGGATCGCAGACTTCGCCAGCGGCGCGCGCCTGCCGAGCATCGGCGGGATCAAGGAGTTTGTCGAAGCCGGCGGCCTGCTCGCGTACGGCGCCGATCGCGGGTGGATGATCTTGCACAGCTTCAACCATGTCGACAAGCTGCTGCGCGGTGCGCGCGCGGCCGAGTTGCCGGTTGAGCTGCCGAGCAAGTTCGAGCTCACGCTCAACTTGAAGACCGCCAGCGCACTCGGCCTGACCATCCCGCAGACGGTGATGCTGCGTGCCGACCGGGTGATCGAATGAGTGCCGTGCCTCGGACGAACCCTTCTCTCGTCCAGGCGCTCTTTGCGGGCACGATCTTCAAATAGGGACTCGCGCGAGCCTGGAAGTCGCGAGATTTACGGCGCAAGCGAGACTTTGTGCCTCGCGCCCATGGCCGGGCGCCGCCAACAATCGCGGCCTCAAAAGAACAACCGGAGGCCGTCCCCCGTGCCCACCAACAAAGAACAACGACGCAGCAGCAGACCCGCGAAGACCCTCATCGCCATCACCGCCCTCGCCCTCGCCTTGAGCGGCTGCAGCACGATGGTGGCGTACACCCCCAAGGCGAACGCGCCCATCCAGACCCTGAAGTACACCCAGGGCGTCGGCACCGTCGCCGAGAAGAACGAGAGCCATGAGATCTTCATGTACCCGACGTTCCGGACGCAGGGTACGACCATGCCGACCTTCACCATCGGCTACGCCAACAACGGCGGCGAGGCCATCAACTTCACGCCCGACAACGTCAAGGCCTTCTTCCGCGGCCAGCCGGTGCCGATCTACACCTACACCGAGCGCATCGCCGAGATCCAGAGCGAGAAGCAGGCCAAGCAGATCGCCCTGGCCATCGTCGGCGGCCTCGCGGCCGGCGCTGCCGCCTACGGCGCGTCGCGCCAGACGTATCGATCGAACTACTCGGGCTACACCGCCGGTCCGCGCGGCATCAGGACCTTCGCGGGCACGAGCACCGTGCGCGTGTACGACCCGCTCGCCGGCATCGTGGCCGGCGCGGCCGTCGGCGGCGCCACGGGGCTGGGCATCCAGCAACTCGAATCCAACGCGCAGAACCAGGAGCAGGCGGCCCATTCGATCCTGCAAGCCAACACGGTCGAGCCGCTGCAGATGGTGACGGGGGATCTGGTGTTGAAGGGGTGCTGCGATCCGTATCCGAAGGCGCAGGATGTGATTCGGTTTGAGGTTACGGCGGGTGGGAAGGTGGCGGTGTTTGAGTTTGAGAGGGTGAAGGTTTCGAAGTAGGACTCCATCGCCACTACGACCGCTTCATGTGGGAGCGTCGTCGCCGCCTTGCCGGGCATGTTCCACCATCAGACTGCGATATTGATCATCGGGTGACTTCGACCTGTCCGAGGCCAAGTCTCTCGCGAGAATGCCGATCTCGCGTGCAGTCGCGACGGGGACCGGCGACGCGGCCTTCACGCAGGGGCCGCGATCCTGGATGCTGATTGCCGCGTTCCGTCCGTCTTCAGTTGGTCGCCGTCTTGCTGGCGTTGTCATCGTTGCGGGGCGATGCAAGTGCCCGTCCGGTGAATTCGTCAGCGCGGACGGATGCCTTCTTGCACCGCTGCGGTCTTCGCGGCTCTGACGCGGCCTCTGTCCCCCGGATCGATTCAGTCTCAAGCACCAGGCCATTCACGCCTCCTTAGAAAGGAGGATGCGCGCTTGGGTGTGTGTGATGGAGACTCGCAGTGCTCATAGGCAGAGTGGCTGCATCATCCCGCGGAATGTGGGACGCGGTCACGCGAATCGAGCCTTGCTGCCGCAGGTTCGGAGGAGGCCATATGTACGTTGACAGTGATCGCGCATGCGCTTCGCGGGTACATCCAACAGCATGGCAGGAGCCTCGACTGATATCGAGATGGACGTCAGCCTTGAGATCGACCTTGCAGGTCGCAGCGTTGGTAACTGCTGTCTCAGCAGGGGCTGCAGGATCTAGCATTGACCCCTCTTCTCTGGACGCCTGGCGTTCATTTCGCGCTGCACAACCATTCCAGGTCCAGGTCATAGCCGTCTCCGCGCCGGATGGCGACAAGGCGCGCATGCTCATCCTTTCCGAACCCGCCCCGACTATCAGATGGGAAGCCCTGAGGGCGATGCTTGAGCGAACCCAAAACCGTCATCGTAGAGGGCCGGCGAGCAGCGCTGCGTGAACTGACGTTGGACATAGTCGGCGCACCTTAGGAGCAATGCCACCCCCCGAGAACATCCGTGTTGACCCCAGGCAAGCGCTCAACGTCCGCGTTGCAATTCGTGTCTGGTGACCAAGCGCTCATAGAGTGACTCCAGCACCAGAGCCAGAGGCCCGTAGATGCCCGAACCGGTAGGCGACCAGTGGAGTGCGCTGTCTTCCACCGGCAGCACGGAACCTATCAATGCCGCGATGCACCGGCCTTCCCGGGCGCGCACCTCGGCACACCGCGCGGCGTCAATGGCGTCGAAGCACGCCTGCAGACGCAGCATGCGAGCGAGAAAGACCTCGGTGTCCAGCGACGGGAAGGCGCCCTGGACGCGCCGGCAGTCAGTTTTGAACTTCGCCACCACGCACGGCGCGTCGCACGTGGCGACAACGACACCGACATTGATGAACTCGGCCGTGCCGATGTCGTGCACGTAGCGAAGAACTCTGTAGGTGTAAGAGCTTTCCATCCCTCCATCGTCGACGAACGCCAATGCGTTTGCTCTACGAAAAACGTAGACGAGGCCCTATCGCCCATTCCGCTCAATGCTCTCCTTGAGCCGCACCATACTTTCCTCCCCCACCCGGACAAGCCCTGTCCGCGGCTGATCCATATCGACAATGATCGTGAACACCATCGCGATCAGCAACGCGAACAGCGCTGTCGATCCGTGCCGTCGATGCCCCGTCAGTCCATACCCGTAGGCGATGAAGCCGAGGGCGCCCAGCGCGACGACGACCAGCAGGCCGATCACGATCTGCGGCACATGGTTGTCGAGCGCGGCACGGCGCTTCTCGTTGGCGTTGAACATTTCGTTCAGCGACTGAATGACCAGGACCGTCGGCGGCGAGATCGGGCCTTCCGCCGCGGGTGTACCTGCCAGCGTCCAGAGCTGCGCCTCGATGTCCGACGCGGCGGCGCTGGCGGCGGCTAGCTGCGCCGGGTCGACGCCGGCGCGCATGAAGTCGATGCGTGCCGCGACATAACTGTTCAGCAGGTTCGAAATCTGTTGTCGCTGCAAGGGCGGCATCAGCTGCGCTCGGAGGGATGTCGTGCGGATGGCATTGACTTCTTCCTGAATGAGCGCCTTGCGCACATCGAAGCGTGACGCCGCCATCGCAAAATTGAAGCCCAGCAGCAGGGCAAGGAGCCCCAGGAGGGCGGCCTCCAGCGCGTTGATGTGCGATCTCGACCTCTCGTCATTCCGATCGCTGCTGCGGCGACCGGCCCGAAAAGCGATCTCGAGGACAGCAAAGAATGCTGCGATGACCAGGAGGAACAGTAGGCCCTCATCCACGCCAGCCAGCATGCTTGACCTCGCTCAAAGTTGATCGTCGCGGCGGAGGATCACCCATCCAGGCCGGATTCTGCGCCTCCATGCCAGCTACTCAAACCCCTTGAACTCCACCACCTCCCTCACATACCGCGCCTCCTCCCCCGCCGTCATCGTCCCCTCGATCTGCTCCAGCTCCAAGCATTCCAGGTCATACGCCACCCATTCAAAAAGCCGCGACTTCGGCATGTCCTCCAGCTGGTCCTCGTCCACCCAGTCCTGCAGCCGCTTCGGCGCACTGTCCAGCAGCATCCGCAGGTAGATCGCCCGCTTGATCTTCAGCTCGCTCAGCTCCTCCGCGGTCATACCCAGCCGGAGCACCACGACATGGTTCTCCCATGCCATCTCCCGCCCCGGCCGTTCCTCCAGCCGCGTCGACCGGCCCCGTGCGCGTGACGACCACGCCACCCGCCGGCTCTGCGCGATCGCCCTGGCATGGGCCAGCCCTTGCAAACTCCGCAGTGCCGTTTGAACGATGGGGCGCATGGTGAGGCGCATCAAACAGTCGGCCGCCACGCCGCGCGAGTAGGACGATCAAGATTCCCATCGACATCGCCGGCGTACCGAATGTCAAAAGACATGGCGTTAAGAAGAAAGGCCGCTCCGCCTACGCGCCGCAGGCCTCCTGTCCCAGCGAAATCTCTCCGGCCCGTCGCCTACCTTGGGCGCTCCAACACCGCGAGGAGATCCACCGTGCCCACTGCCGCCATTGCCGGCCCCCCTTCCAAGTTCCTGATGCTGGCCGAGTGCCGGGCACTCTGGGAAGCCAGCGCGACGCTCGCGCTATGGCCGTTGCTCCAGTGCGCGCCGCGCGGTGACGGCCATGCCGTCATGGTGTTGCCCGGCCTGGGCGCGAGCGACGGTTCGACTGAGCTGCTCCGCAGCTTCCTGGAAACCCGCGGCTACGCAGTCCATGGCTGGGGCCACGGCACCAACTGCGGGCCGTTGCCGGGTGTCGAGAAGGGCCTGCTGGACCTCCTGCATCGCCTGCACCAGAGCTCGGGCAAGGTCAGCCTGGTGGGCTGGAGCCTCGGCGGCGTGTTCGCCCGGATGCTCGCCGCCAAGTCCCCCGAGACGGTGCGCAACGTGGTCACGCTGGGCAGCCCCTTGCACGGCAGCCCCAAGGCCACGCGCGCGGCCAAGGTCTACGAGCTGCTGAGCGGCAGGCCGGCCGACGATCCCCGGCGCCAACGCTGGGCCAGGCCCACGCCGATGGTGCCCACCACCTCCATGTTCAGCCGCTCCGACGGGATCGTGTCGTGGCGCAGCAGCCTCGACGAGGAGACGCCGTTCTCCGAGAACATCGAGGTGGAAGCGAGCCACTTCGGCCTGGGCGTTCACCCCGCCGTGTTCTATGCGGTGGCAGACCGGCTGTCGCAGCCGGATGGCGGGTGGGCCCGCTTCGCCGCGCCGGCGAGCTTGCGTCCGTTCTACCCCGACCCGGCAAGGCCCTGAGGGCCTGCCTGCGGCCCCGGCCGGCCGATCGCTACATCGGGCGTCCATTCCCGCCTACACGGGCGGACGAAGTTCGGGGCTGTGCCGACCGGCAGGCGAATGCAGTCTGGTCGCATGGACACCGAGGAGCAGAGATCCTTCCTGCATCGCGGGCGCCGCGTGACCATCTCCCATTGGACGGATGCCGGCAAGATCTACGTCCGCGCGGAAATTCACCAGGGGAACACGCTGGTCTGCGTGCTGTCGAGGTCCGGCATCGTGGAGCGCGCGCCCAGGCTCATCGCTGGCCTGCACAACGCAGCCATCAAGTGGGCAGAACACGATGCGGCCGTGTCGAAGCGCCCCGGTCAGCCCTGGCCGCTCCGACCGGGGTTCACGACTAGACCCGCACCTCGCTGATCTTCGCGCCCTGCAGCGAAACGCCCGCCTCCAGGCCCAGGTTGGTCAGCACGAAGCCGACCACCGGCTGGCGCATCGTGTTGGTGTCGATCCGGCCGTTGGCGCCCATGGTCGCAGCGGCGACCGAGGCGTCGGCACCCGCCGTCCAGCCCTTGCTGTTGCGGAACTTGTCCAGCGCTTCCTGCGTGGTGAACAGATAGACGACGGCCCTGGAATGCGCGCCGGCCTGGAAGCCGATCGAGCCGGCCGTGGTGCTGTAGTAGGCCTGGGTGCGGTTGCCCACGCGCAGCGCGCCGCGCCCGTACTCGGCGCCGATCCCCAGGCTCCCGCCAACCACCGACGGGAACACCAGCACGCCCTTGGACTTGGCGACCATCTCGCGCGAATCCGGTACGGCGTTGTAGAGCTTGGAGAGCGTGGCGTCGACCTGCGCGTCGATGGACGTGCGCGACGATGCGCTGCTTGCGTTGTCGTCGGGCCGTGTGGTGGTGCAGCCGACGAAGGCAATGCTGCTGGCGGCAAGAGCTGCCGCGGTGAAGACGGTGCGGAGCTTGAGGGTGTTCATGGCCATTCCTTTCGTAACTTTACGATGCAATTTCTGCTTGCGAACGGTGCCAGTCCGTTGCGCATCAAGGTGTAGGACGGCCCTGCGCGCGGGCATCGAGCCCCTACAGTGGCGGCTCAGCCACGTCGAGCGCCACCCGATGAACATCTCCCTGCGCCAGCTCCGCTACTTCGTCGAAATCGCCCAGAGCCGCAGCTTCTCGCGCGCGGCCGAGCATCTCAACATCGCCCAGCCCGCGCTGAGCCAGAACATCGCCGCGCTGGAGCAAGACCTCGAGGTAGTGCTCTTCAAGCGCCATGCCCGCGGCGCGGAGCTCTCGCCCGCGGGCCGGCTGCTCTGCGACAAGGCGGTGGACTTGCTCGCGCGCACCGATGCGCTCAAGGAACAGGTCGCGGGCCGCGATGTGCGGCCCTCCGGCACGGTGCGCCTCTCGATCGCCGGTTCGCTCGCCGGCCTGCTGGTGGCGCCGCTGCTGCGGGCGGTGGCCGAGAAATTTCCCGATGTCGAGCTGACGGTGCGCGAAGGGATGTCGTCCGAAGTGCGCGCGCAGGTGGAGTCGGGCCAGGCGCACCTGGCCGCGATGCCGAGCCCGTCGGAGCTGCAGGGCATGGAGTCGCTGCCGGTGTTCGAGGAGCGCTTCATGCTCTTCGGCGCCAGCGCGGCGATGCGCCGCAAGCCGGCGCAGATCCCCTTCGCCGAGGTCGCGGCGCTCACGCTGGCGGAGCCCGACGGCGCGCACGACCTGCGCAAGATCATCGAAAGGGCCGCGAGTGCGATCGACAAGCGGCTCGACGTGCGCTACGAGCTCAACAGCCCGGCCATGCTGATCTCGGTGGTGCGCGAAGGGCTGGCGTTTTCGATCATGCCGCCCAGCGCCTGCCACGAGGCGGTGGCGGCGAAGTCCATCGCCGGACGGCTGGTGGTGGAGCCGGAGCTCACGCGCATGCAGGCGGTGGTGTGGCCGCGCGACCGCCCGCTGAGCCTCGCGGCGCTGGCGGTGCGCGACACGCTGATCGAGATCGTCCGCGGCATGGTGCGCGACGGCCGGCTGCACGGCCGCATCCCCGGCGCGAGCCATAAGAAAAAATGAAAGCGGCGTATCCCTAGACAGTATTGGATTCGTAGCGCCGGAGCGCTCACAGTCTCCACCAAGCGCTAGTGCCTACGCACGGCGCACCGCAGGAGACACAACACATGGCACAGAAGAGAAACGTCGTGGTCATCATGTCCGATGAGCACGACCCGCGGATGATGGGATGCTCCGGCCACCCCTTCGCCCAGACGCCCCACCTCGACGCGCTCGCGCAGCGCGGGGTGCGCTTCACCAACGCCTACACGCCCAGCCCGATCTGCGTGCCGGCGCGAGCCGCCTTCGCGACCGGTCTGCGGGTACACCAGCTGCGCCTCTGGGACAACGCCATGCCCTACACCGGCGAGCAGCGCGGCTGGGGGCATGTGCTGCAGGAGCATCGCATCCGCGTCGAGAGCATCGGCAAGCTGCACTACCGCAGCGAGGAAGACCCGGCGGGCTTCGACGCCGAGCACCTGCCGATGCATGTGGTGGGCGGGCACGGGATGGTGTGGGCTTCGATCCGCAACCCCTTCCGCCCGCGGCCCGACGGCCCGCGCATGCTGGGCGAGCGCATCGGCCCCGGCGAATCGTCGTACACGCAGTACGACCGCGCGGTGACGCAGCGCGCCGCCGAATGGCTGGGCGAGGCCGCCCGGCGCGCCGAGCAGGGCTTCGTGCTGTATGTGGGCCTGGTGGCGCCGCATTTCCCGCTGGTGGTGCCCGAGGCCTTCTACAACCTCTACCCCACCGACCGCCTGCCCGAGCCCAAGCTGCACCCCGGCACCGGCTACCAGCGCCATCCGTGGGTGCAGGAGTACTGCGACTTCATGGCCTCGGAAGAACGCTTTGCCGATGCGGACGAGCGGCGGCGCGCCTTCGCGGCCTACTACGGCCTGTGCAGCTGGCTGGACCACAACGTGGGCCAGATGATGGCGGCCCTGCGCACCGCGGGACTGGAAGACAGCACGCAGGTCATCTACACCTCCGATCACGGCGACAACCTCGGCGCGCGCGGCGTGTGGGGCAAGTCGACGCTGTACGAGGAGAGCGTGAAGGTGCCGATGCTGCTGGCCGGCCCGGGCGTCGCGCCCTCGGTGTGCGACACGCCGGTCGACCTGCTGGACCTGTTCCCCACCATCCTCGAAGGCGCGGGGCTCGACCCGGCGCCCGAGATGGCGGGGCGGCCGGGCCGCTCGCTGTACGAGGTGGCCACGGCCGCGCCGGAGCCCGAGCGCCCGATCCTCAGCGAATACCACGCGGCCGGCAGCAACACGGGCGGCTTCATGCTGCGCAAGGGCCGCTGGAAGTACCACTACTACGTCGGCTTCCGGCCCGAGCTCTTCGACCTGCAGGACGATCCGGAAGAGTTGGTCGACCTGGCCGGCAGCGCAGCGCATGCGGATGTACTGGCGGCCATGCACGAGGCGCTGCTGGCCATCTGCGACCCCGACGCGGTCGACCGCCAGGCGCAGGCCGACCAGGCCCGGCTGATCCAGCACTACGGCGGGCCGGATGCGGCGCACCAGCTGGGCTCGTCCACGTCCACGCCGGTCAAGGCGTGAGGCAGGCGCCATGATCACGACCGACATCGACGAGCGCTACCTGAAGGACTGGAGCGGCCTGCCCCACGGCATGCCGAGCGAGCTGCACCGGCCGACCACGACCGAGGAAGTCGCGGCCCTCGTGCGCCGCTGTCGCGACGAGAAGCGGCGCATCACCGTGCAGGGCGGCATGACCGGCCTGGCGGGCGGCGCGGTGCCGGGCGACGGCGACGTGGTGATCAACCTCGAGCGCATGAACCGCATCGAGGACATCGACGCGCTCGAAGGCGTGATGCAGGTGCAGGCCGGCGCCACGCTGCAGCAGGTGCAGGAAGCGGCGGCCGCGCAGGGCTGGATGTTCGCGGTCGACCTGGGGGCGCGCGGCAGCTGCACGGTGGGCGGCAATGCGGCGACCAATGCCGGCGGCATCCGCGTGATCCGCTACGGGACCATGCGCGATTCGGTGCTGGGCGTCGAGGCGGTGCTGGCCGACGGCACGGTGGTGTCCTCGCTCACGCGGCTGGTCAAGAACAGCACGGGCTTCGATCCGCGTTTTCTGTTCATCGGCACCGAAGGCACGCTGGGCATCATCACGCGGCTCACGCTGCGGCTGCATCCGCCGATGGGCGAGGTGGCTGCGGCGTGGGTGACGGCCGATCGCTTCGAGGCGCTGCCGGCCTTGCTGCGCGCGCTCAAGAGCCGCATGGGGCCGGCGCTGTGTGCCTTCGAGTTCATGTCGGGCCGCTTCGTGGGGATGGCGTCGAAGCTCTGCAAACAGGCGCCGCCGCTGGGCAGCGCGGCGCCCTGGCACGTGCTGATCGAGGCGGCCGGATCGGCCGGCCAGTCGATGGAAGACGAACTGCAGTCGGCCCTGGCCGATGCGCTGGACAAGGAAGAGATTGCCGACTGCGCTTTCGCCGCCACGCTCGCGCACCGCGAGGCCTTCTGGCGCCTGCGCGAGTCGATCCCCGAGCTGCTGTCGCACCTCAAGCCCACGGCCGCGCTGGACATCGGCATGCCCTGGGCCGAGACGGCCGGCTATATCGGCGAGGTCGAGGCGGCGTTGCGGCAGCGCATTCCATCGGCCGAGCATCTGTTCCTCGGCCACCTCGGCGACAACAACCTGCACCTCATCAGCGGGCCGGTCGATGCACAGGCCCTGCACGAGGTCGACGAGATCGCCTACGGCGCGCTGCGCGGACGCCGCGGCACCATCAGCGCCGAGCATGGCATCGGCCGCTTGAAGAAGGAATTCCTGCAGGTGTCGCGCAGCCCGGCGGAAGTCGAGCTCATGCGCCGGCTGAAGCAGGCACTCGATCCGGCCCAACTGCTCAACCCGGGCCGCATATTCGATCAGAACGAAGGAGACATCGCATGCAACGCAGAACCGTCCTCGCCGGCCTAGGCGCCTCCCTGTTCGGAGGCATCGGCACGGCCTTCGCCCAGGGCTACCCCAACGCGCCGGTGAAGATGATCGTGCCCTATTCCGCCGGGGGCGGCATCGATGCGGTCGCCCGCCTGATGGCGCAGGGCATGGGCGAAGAGCTGAAGCAGAACTTCGTGGTCGACAACCGTGCGGGCGCCGGCGGCATGCTCGGTGCCGAGGCCGCAGCCAAGGCGGCGCCGGACGGCTACACCGTGCTGCTCGCGGGCAACCCCGAGCTGACCATCACGCCTTCGCTCCACGCCAAGGTGTCGTATGCGCCGCTGAGCGACTTCACGCCGGTGGCGCTGGTGTCGCAGTCGCCCAACCTGCTGGTCGCCAATGCATCGCTGGGCGCGAAGACGCTGCGCGAGGCGCTCGATGCGGCGCGCAAGACATCGGGCGGCATCACCGTCGGCACGCCCGGCAACGGCACGCCGCAGCACATCGCGGTGGAGCTGCTGCGCTCGCAGACGGGCTTGGACATCGTGCACGTGCCCTACAAGGGCGCCGCGCCGGCGACGGTCGGGGTTCTGGGCGGCGAGGTGTCCTTCGCGCTGGTGGGCGCGCCGCCGCTGCTGTCGCACCTCAACGCCGGCAAGCTGGTGGCGCTGGCGGTGACGCAGCCCAGGCGCTCGCCGCTCGTTCCGGCCGTGCCGACGGTGGGCGAGGCGCTGGGCATCATGCGCGACGACGACTTCGTCGCGTGGTACGGCGTGCTGGTGCCTGCGCGCACGCCGGCGGAGATCGTCCAGCAGCTGGAGAAGGC
Organism: Variovorax sp. WS11; assembly: GCF_010499245.1. Classification (GTDB taxonomy): domain Bacteria; phylum Pseudomonadota; class Gammaproteobacteria; order Burkholderiales; family Burkholderiaceae_C; genus Variovorax. The sequence continues at coordinate 2,424,532 of NZ_JAAGOW010000001.1, read as the reverse complement.
CGCCTTCGCGGTGCTTCAGCGGCCAGACACGCGCGCCAAGCTCGCCGCGCTGGGGACCGATCTGGTCGCGATGCCGGGCAAGCAGTTTGCGGAGCGCATGCGTGCGGAGACGAAGCAGTACGGGGACATCATCAAGCGCTTTGCGATCAAGGCGACGTGAGGCGGACCTGGTTCGCCGGCGGCTGCGGAGCGCCCTTCTTTCGCTTACCGAGCGCACCGGCGCCCGCGGCCTTCAGGAGCCGCCGAAACGTAGGGCATTCCATATGGCTCGGCGCCGGGCAGACGGCCGCGTGGCGAAGGCTGTCGCGCATGGCGCTCAACTTGCGGATGGTCTTGTCCAGCTCATCCGCCTTGGCCGCGAGCATCTTGCGATCCAGACGCGGCTGCCCTTCCGGTGCAAACATGTGCGCGATCTCGTCGAGCGAAAAACCGGAGGCGCGCCCCAGCGAGATCAGCGCCAGCCGTTCGATCACGCCGGGGTCGAACAGCCGCCGCAGCCCGCGCCTTCCGGTGGAGGCAATCAGCCCCTTCTCTTCGTAAAAGCGCAGCGCCGACGCGGGAATGCCGGATTGCTGCGCGACCTCGGCAATGTCCAGGTGTCTCATGCTCTTGCTCTTGCTCTTGACTTGAAGTCGGCTTGAAGTTGCACAGTCTAGCTTTCGCCCCCTGGGCCAGCAAAGGAAAGATGACCATGGACACCACCACACCCCAGACCGGCAACGACCAGGCGGCCTTCTGGAACGGCCGCGCCGGACGCGCATGGGTCGACGAACAGCAGGTGCTCGACGCCGTGCTGCAGCCCTTCGAAGACCTGCTCGTCGAGGCGGTCGTCGCCGCGTCCGCGCAGCGCGTGCTCGACGTCGGCTGCGGCACCGGCGGCACGACCTTGGCCATTGCGCGGCGGCTCGGCGCCACGGGCCGCTGCATCGGCGTCGACGTCTCGGAGCCGATGATCGCCGTCGCACGGGCGCGCGCCGAAAGCGAAGGCGCGCCGGCCAGCTTCGTCTGCGCCGACGCGCAACGCCATGCCTTCGAGCCTGCGAGCTTCGACATGATCGTTTCGCGCTTCGGCGTCATGTTCTTCGACGACCCGGTCGTGGCCTTCGCGAACCTGCGGCGAGCGGCAAGCAAGGATGCGAGGCTGCACGCCATCACTTGGCGTAGCGCGGCGGACAACCCGTTCATGACGACGGCCGAACGCGCCGCGGCACCACTGCTGACCCTTCCCCCTCGGCCGCCAGGCGCGCCGGGCCAGTTCGCCTTCGCGGATCGGCAGCGAGTGGCTTCGATCCTCGAAGAGAGCGGGTGGACCGGCATCGACATTCAACCGATCGATGTCGCCTGCACCTTGCCCGAGAAGGAACTGGTCGGCTACTTCACCAGGCTGGGTCCAGTCGGCTTGGTGCTTCAGGACGCGGACGAGCGCACGCGTGCGCGCGTCATCGCAACCGTCCGCGCGGCCTTCGACCCGTTTGTGCAGGCAAGCGAAGTTCGCTTCTCCGCCGCCTGCTGGAGCGTCAGCGCAGCCGCTGCCTAGCCCGCCACGAGTAAGCGAACGAGAACGACAAGGGCCCCGGCAGCGAAGAACGCTGCAAGGGTCGTCGCCGCGAGGCCGAAGCTTTCGTCGTTCGCTTGCTGCCGCGCCGGCGAGGCGACGCTGGGCATCTTCGCCGCCGTCTCGAACGTGGGGCTGAATGGGTTGTAGAGCGCGCCGCCGAGGCTTGCAAAGTCTTGCTCGGAGCGCTGCGCATCGGCCTCGATGGAGGGTGCCTTGCCGGCTTCAGCTGCCAGCAAAGGCGTACCCAAGGCCAGCGTAAGCGCGGCCAGGCACAGGCCCGCCCATGCCCTGCGCGCTCGATCCTTGTTTTTGGCCACGGCAGCCCTTCCTGGATCGCCAGGTCCTTGCTACTTATTGCCCGTCAGCTTGTGTGCCTGATGGTTGCCGAAGGTCAGCGGGGCAGCGGCGTCATCGCAGTCCAGCACGGTCGACGCCCCCACCGTGATGAGGACCCGGGCAGTGTCCAATGTGCCAGGCTCTCCGGCATCGACGAACGTGAAGTTGATCGCCGCGGGCTGGCCATTGAATGTTCCGGTGCCTTCGCCCACGAAGGTGTCGAAAAGCGAACTGTTCGGGGGTGTCTGGTCGATGGCAGGGTCGTTGCTGCAAAGACCTTTCCTCAAAGTGGTCAGGTGGAAGTTGTCACCACCGGAAAAATTGATCTCCAGGTTGTTGGGCTCCGCGGGGTCGGCGCCTTCGAACGCTCCGCCGGTTCCACAGTGCAACTCGAATCCGTGGGTCACTTTCTGGGTCCCACCGTAGTAGGGGCAGAAAAAGCTGCCACCGCCAGTCATTCGGCCCGGCTCGTGGGCCCACGCAGGACTTATTACCATCATCGCCGCCGCTGCTGCGCCAGCGCAGAGCACGGCCATACCGCAAGGCTTGTCCATGATCCTTCTCCTGCCCCGCCACGGGCGGTGATACCAGGGCCGAAGCCGATCACCTGAAGATATTGAACACGCTGACAGACGCTCGGCCCCTTCGGGCGCGAATGTTGTACGCCCAAAACAAGGGCTCCTCCATATGGCGGATGGCCTACGTTTGCCGCGTAGCGGGGCGCGGTGCGCAATGCCCGTGTGGGCAGTGATGTCTCAGCTACTGCGCCGCGGCGCGAGCCTCGTCCTGCAAAGCGCTGCGTTCAACCGCACCGCAACCGAGACGCCTGCACCGGCCGCGCGAACGGCTTCGATTGCAGTCTTGCAGGTTTGGTCGTTAAACTGATCGACATTAACGAAAACCTTAACGGATACTGCAACATGCCATTGCGAGCATCAGACGTCGTTCCGATCAGCGAAGCGCGCGCCAGGCTCACCGACCTGGCCGAAGACGTGGTGGGAAGCGGCTCCGAAAAAGTGCTGACCAAGAACGGCGCGAGCTACGTCGCTCTGATCGACGCGCGCCGACTGGACTACTACCATGCCCTCGAAGCCGAGCATGCGAGCCTCGTGCTGGCCGAGGACGCCATCGCCGGCTTGCGGCAGGCCCTGGCGGGACAGTTCGTGGCTGACGAAGAACTGGATCAGGCACTCGGCGTCTCACCTGCGCCGTGAGCATTCCCGTCAACGCAAGGGTCCGGGCGGTTCCCAACTTCCTGGCGTGCCTGCTGGCCGCCCGCGCCTTCATGGAAGAACAGGACACCGCTTCTGCGCCCTCGCGCTTCAAGAAGCTGCAGGCGGAAGTTGTGAAAGCACGGGCGCTTCTTTCCTTCGCACCAGCGAGTGGCCGACCCGCCCGATTCCTCGACGCGAAATCAGGTTGGGGGCAGTTTCAGTCCGAGCAGGCCAGGCAACTCGCGCGAGCACTCGGTATGCCCGAACTGCGAGAGCTGGTGTTGGCTCGCCACGTCGTGCTCTACGCTCACTCCAAACAGGATGTGGTGCTGCTTTCGATGCGGCACGAGCGCCAACTGGCCTATCGATTGCAGTAGCCAAGCCAGGCATCGGCCCTTTCCTCAAGTCTTCAGACCTCACCCGCACCGCAACCTAAACGCCTGCACCGGCCGCGCAAACCCCTTCAACACCAGCGCCCCCGCCGCCTCGCCCTCCACGACCCCTTCGATCGCCCCACACGCGCTGCGACACCGGGACCTCGCCGCCTTGCGCCTCCCCGCACAGCCGCGCCGCGAGGTTGGTCACGGTCCCGATCGCCCCCGTAGTCGATGCGCCCCGGAAAGCCGATCCCGCCCAGCGTCGCGAAGCCCTGCGCGATGCCCACGCCCATCTGCAGCTCGTGCCCGCGCTTGCGCCAGCGCTCGGCCAGCAGCGCCACGTCGCCCTGCATCGCCAGCGCCATGCGTGCCGCGCGCGGCGCCGGGTCGGGGATCGGCGTCGGGTCGTTGAAGAACACCATGATCCCGTCGCCGGTGAAGCGTTCTAGCGTGCCTTCGAACTCGAGGATGCGCCGCCCCATCGCGGCGTGGTAGTCGGCGAGCACGGCCATCACCTCCTCCGGGTCGGCGGTCTCGGTGAAGGCGGTGAAGCCGCGCAGGTCGAGAAAGACGACGGTGATCTCGCAGCGGTGGCTCTTCAGTGGATCGTCGGCGCCGCCGTTGACGATGGCCTCCGCAAGCTGCGGCGAGAAGAAGCGCCGCAGCCGGCCGACCCGCTCGAGCTCCTGCACGCCCTCTTGCACCCGCTGCTCCAGCGTGCGGTTCCATTCCGCCAGCGCGCTGCGCTGGCGCTCGACCTCGTCGTACAGCTGCTTGATGCGAAGCAGCGACTTCACGCGCGCCAGCAGCTCGGCCTGCGCCACCGGCTTGCTCAGGAAGTCGTCCGCACCGGCCTCCAGGCCTTTCACGCGCTCCGCCGCCGGGTCGAGCGCAGTCACCAGCACCACCGGCAGCATCGCGTGCGCCGGATCGGCGCGGATGGCGGCGCAGACCTCGTAGCCGCTCATGCCCGGCATCATCACGTCGAGCAGCACCAGGTCGGGCTTCTCTTCGGCCAGCTTGCGAAGCGCTTCGGGGCCGGAGGCCGCGGTCACGGCCCGGTAGCCTTTGACGCACAACAGGTCAGCGAGCAGCTTGGCGTTGAGCGGCGTGTCGTCGACGACGAGGATAGTGGCGCTCATCGAACAGGCCGCCCTTCCCGCAGCATGCGCTGCACGGTCTCGCGAAACTGCTGCAGCTGGATCGGCTTGGTGATGAAGGCATCGAAGCCGGAGCTGACGATCTTCTGCTGCTCGTCGGGCATCACCGAGGCCGACACCGCCAGCACCGGCACCGCGTCGAGCGCGGCATTGCGGCGGATCTCGCGCAGCACGGCGATGCCGTCGATGTCGGGCAGCTGGATGTCCATCAGCACCAGGTCGGGCTGCGCGTCGACGGCGAGGCGCAGGCCCTCGCGGCCGGTCGCGGCTTCGAGCGTGGCGTGGCCCGCGTGCTGGAGGATGTCGCGCACCAGCTTCATGTTCTTCTCGTTGTCCTCGACGATCAGGATGGTGCTCATGCTGTTTCTCCCCGCATCATTCGATCACCCGGTCGGCCTGCAGCAGCAGCGACGGCGTGACCGACAGGCCGAGCGCCTCGGCGGTTTTCCGGTTGATGACCAGCTCGTAGCGGGTCGGCTGCTCCACCGGCAGGTCGGCGGGCTTGACGCCATCGAGAACCTTCGCGACATAGTAGGCGACGCGCTCGAACAGGAAGCGCAGGTTCACCCCGTAGGAACACAGGCCGCCGGCAAGCACGTGTTCCTGCAAGGCATAGATGGCGGGCAGCCGGTGCTTCAGCGAGAGCTCGGCCAGCAGCGTCCGGTGCTGCAGCAGGAAGGGGCTTTCGATGGGCGACAGTGCCGTGCCGGGCCGCGTTGCGAACGAGGCGAACAGGCCGTCCCATTGCGTCGGGTCGGGGGCCGCCTCGATGAGCTCGAAGCCCAGGCGCAGCTTGCGGGCGGCCGCCTCGCTCTCGCGCACCCACTGGACCACGAGCGGAACATCCAGCGCGCCGGGACCGGTGCAGAAGCCGATCACTCGCCGGCTCCCCGGGTACAGCTCCTTCATCAGCTCGAGCCGCTTGCGCACCAGCTCGGTGGCGATCAGCGTCAGGCCGGTGATATTGCCTCCGGGGTGCGCCATGCTGTCGACGAGTCCGGCGCCGACGGCATCGGCGCTGACCATCACGACGGGGACGGTGCGCGTCGCGGCCTTTGCGGCACCGGTCGCGATGGTGCCCACGGTCCAGATCGCGTCGACGCCGAGGCCCACGAGCTCGGCCGCGAGCTCGGGCAGCCTGGCGTAGTCGCCGGCGGAATTCCGTGCTTCGATCACGATGTCCGGGTAGCCGAACTCGCGCATTGCCTTGCGGAATCCGTCCAGCGTGTCCGCGCTCGGTGGCCCGCCTTCGGAAAGGCGGCCGATCTTCGGGGCTCGTGCGCCGGCAGGCGCCGCGCGCGCGAGGCCGGCCAGCGCGGCCGCGGCGAGGAGCGTCGTGACGTCGCGCCGTTTCATTCGATCACCTGGTCGGCACTCACCAGCACGCTCTGCGGAATGGTCAGGCCGAGCGTCTTGGCCGCCTTGAGGTTGACGACGAGTTCCAGCTTGGTGCCCTGCTCGAAGGGGATGTCGCCCGGCTTGGTGCCCTTGAGGATCTTGTCGACGAAGCCGGCGGCGCGGTAGAAGAGCGCGGACCAGTCGCCCTGGTAAGACAGCAGGCCCCCGACGTCGAGATAACCAGCGCCGCCCCAGATCGATGGCAGGCGGTGCTTCGCGCACAGCGCGCCGAGCTTGGCGCGCTCGGTCCAGATCATGGGGTCCGCCAAGAGAGCGACCGCGTTCGTGCCTGCGCCGACGATGGATGCGAAGGCGGGCTCGAAATCATCCGGGCCGCGTATCGCGTCGATCTGCAGCGCCACGCCGAGGGCCGGCTCCCAGTTGGCCACGCTCCGCGCGAGGTCCGCGTGCGGCACGGTGTTCGGGTTGAACACGATGGCGAAGCGGCGTGCCCCCGGCAGGATGTCCTTGAGCAGCTGCAGGCGCTTCTGCAGGAGGCCGTCGAACGCGGCCGAGATGCCGGTGATGTTGCCGCCCGGGCGTATGTGGTCGGCGACCAGTCCCGACTTCACCGGATCGTCGACGCCCACGGCGACGATCGGCAGGGTCTTCACCGCCTCCTTCGCGAGCAGCGCCGGGCGCGGGCTGGTGGTCATCAGGATGTCGATGTCGCTTCGGAGCAGTTCGTCCAGCAAGGCGGGCAGCCGGTCGAACTTGCCCTCGGCCCAGCGCATTTCGATGGACAGGTTCCGCCCTTCGGCATGGCCGAGCTCGCGCAGCCCCTGGCGCAAGGGATCGATCTGGGTGCGCAGCGTGATCGGGTCGGGGGTCGAGGCGCTGAGGATGCCCAGCCGCGCCTTGCCGGCCGCGCGCGTCTGTGCGCCTGACGGCCTGGCGAAGGCCGCGAGCGCGGCGACGATCGCAGCACGGCGTGACAGCGGGATGCTGAGTCGGTTCGATGCCATTCGATCACCTCCTCTGCGCGTCGCGGGCTGTGCGCGGGATGGGAGCCCGGGCGCCATGTTCCTCCTCTTGCCCTCGGCGATCAATCCCGTTCGTGCAACGAATCCCCCAGCGCCCGCCGCGGCAGGACGAAGGCGAAGGTCGAGCCCTGCCCCAGGGCGCTCTCCACCCGAAGCGTGCCGCCGTGCAGCTCCACGAAGCGCCTGGCGAGCGCCAGCCCCAGGCCGGTGCCCTCGGCCTTGCGCAGGTAGTCGCCGCCGGCCTGGCGGAACTCCTCGAACACCAGCGCCTGCTGGTCGGCGGCGATGCCCACGCCGGTGTCGACGACGGCGATCTCCACCGCATCCTCGAGCGCGCGTGCGCGCAGCGTCACGCACCCGCCGGCCGGCGTGAACTTGACGGCGTTCGACAGCAGGTTGATCACCACCTGCTTGAGCTTGCGCGCATCGGCCACCCAGTCGCCGAGGGTCGGGTCGATCTCCAGCGCCAGCGTCAGCCCGTGCCGCAGCGCGCGCTCGCGCACCAGCGTGACGGTGTTGTCGAGCAGCATCGGTAGGTGGAAGCTCGACAGGTCCAGCTCCATGCGGCCGGCCTCGATCTTCGAGAGGTCGAGGATGTCGTTGATCAGGCTCAGCAGGTGGTGGCCGGAGGCGTGGATGTCCTTCAGGTATTCGAGCTGCTTGTCGTTGACCTCGCCGAACATGCGCTCGGCGAGCACCTCGCTGAAGCCGATGATCGCGTTCAGCGGCGTGCGCAGCTCGTGCGACATGTTGGCCAGGAACTCCGACTTGTGCTTGTTGGCCAGCTCGAGCTGGTGGCCCTTGTCCTGGATCTCGCTGAACAGGCGCGTGTTCTGGATCGCGATGACGGCCTGGTCGGCAAAGGTCTTGAGCAGCGCGAGCTCCTTGGCCGAGAAGGGATTCGTCGGATCGCGCAGCACCAGCACCGCGCCGACGCCGCGCTGGTCCCACAGCATCGGCGCGATCGCGATGGAGAAGTCGCCGGTGGTTGCGGCCACGTCGCGCAAACCCGCCGGTGCGTCCGCGGAATCGAGCACCACGGGATAGTGGACGACGCGCCGCTCGCGCAGCGCGAGCCCGGTCGCGCTGCCTTCCAGCGGGCGCGGAAAGGCGCCGACGATGGCGCGCAGCAGCTGCTCGCGGGCGCCGCGGAAGCCGCCGTTCTGCAACATGCCGGCATCGTCGACCAGCGCGATGCCCAGCCCGCTCGCCGAAAGAAAGCGCTCGCAGCTGCCGAGGATGGCGTCGAAGGCCGGCCGCGCGTCGGCCACCGAGCTGCTGATGACCCGCAGCACCTCGGCGCTGGCGGTCTGCTGCGCGAGCGCCTCCTGGGTCTCGTTGATGAGTCGCAGGTTCTCGATGGCGATCGCGGCCTGCCCGGCGAAGGTCTCGAGCAGGTCGATCTGGCGCTGCGGCGTCGTGCCGGGGTCCGCCCAGGCCACCGCGATCGCGCCGATGGGCAAGCCGTCCCGCAGCAGCGGGACGCCGAGCATGCGGCGCCAATGGCCGGTCGACGCGGTGGAGCGGTCGTAGTCCGCGTCGGCCGCTGCGTCGGCGATCGCCACCGCCTTGCGCGACGCGATCACCCGGCCGCTGAGCATGCGCGTGTCGGGCGGCCCGGGATAGAAGCGCGCGGCGTTCTCGACGGCCGACGGCGACCAGTTTCGATGGGCCGCCAGGTACACCAGCCGCCCGTCGTAGCGGAATACCGCGGCGGTCACACTGCCGAGCAGCCGCACCGCGCAGTCGAGGATCGCCTCGAAGACCGGCTGCACGTCGGTCGGCGATTCGCTGATGACGCGCAGCACCTCGCTGATGGCGGTCTGGTAGGCGAGCGACTCGCTCAGTTCGGCGGTGCGCAGCTCGACCTTGCGTTCCAGCTCCGCGTACGACTCGCGCAACTGCGCGGCCATCTGGTTGAACTGCTCGGCCAGCCCTTCGAGCTCGTCGCCGGTGTGGACCTCGATGCGCCGGTCCAGGTCGCCGGCGCCGATCTGCGCCGCGCCGGCCTGCAGCGCGCGCAGCGGGCGCACCAGCGCGCGTGCCAGGAAGAAGGTGGCCGCCATCGAGGCCAGCAGCGCCAGCACGAGCACCAGGCCCATGCGCTGCAGCATGACGTACAGCGGCGCGAAGGCCTCCTTGCGCGGCGACTCGACGAACACCGTCCACCCGAGCGAGGGGATGGGCATGTGCGCAGCCAGCATGCGCTGGCCGGACAGGTCGCGCGCAGGCGCCTGCGACGCGTCGGAGCCGGGCCGCAACCCGGCCGCCACCTGCGGCAGTGCGGCCATGTCGGTCTTCTTCAGCACCAGGCTGATGTCGGGGTGGGCGATCAAGGTGCCCTCGGCATCGATCACGTAGGCCAGGCCCTTGGCCCCGATGCGGATGCGCGAGACCACGTCCCAGACGAACTTCAGGTTGAGCTCGGCCATCGTGACGCCGCCGCCGGGCCCGGAGGGGCGCGCGAGCGTCATGTAGGGCTCGGTGCCCATGCGGAAGTAGACCGGGCCGAACCAGGTGCGGCCCTCGACCGCACTGCGAAAGCCCGGCTCGGCCGAACGGTCGACGCCGCGGCCCAGCTCGTTCATCGCCAGCCGGGAGACGCGCAGCTGCTCGCGCCCGGCGCCGTCGATCCACGCCACGTCGGTGATGGCCGGCGCCTGGCGCAGCAGCTTGAGGTACTCGATGTAGCGGGCCTCGCGCGGATCGCTGCCGGGCGCATCGACGCGCGGCAGCGCGGTCCAGCCCAGCTGCTGCTCGATGTTCAGCACGTACTGCTCGATGCGCGTGGCCGCGGCCTGGGCCTTCTCGGCCTGCAGCGCGACGACGTGGGCCTGGTTCTCGCGGTAGGAGAAGTAGGTGACGACCGCGCCGCTGACGACGAGCATGCTGCAGACCAGCGCGATGATCAGCAGCGCGTACTTGGGGAACAGGTGCCACCGGCGCGCCGGGCGTTGGCGTGCGCCCTTCTGCTGCGCAGCGAGTGGATCTGACGGCGCTGGCGCGGGTGGCGCGCGAACCATTTCCGAATCCGCGTCGACGAGCATGGACACCTCCGGATGGCATTGTGGTTCAGTCGCGCGATGCCGCACAGGGGGGCGCTTCCGATGCGGACTCGCGGCGTTGTGCCTTCCTGCGACAAGTGATAGGGTCCGAACGCTTACCCGCTCGACCGAGCGACACGACGAAGAGAGGTGCCCCATGGGAGATCCGCTTCACCCGCTGCAGCCGGGAGATCCAGCGCCCGCGTTCGCGCTCCCCGCGGCCAACCGCGAAGGCAGCGTCTCCCTCGCCGACCTGCGCGGCCGCCCCTTCCTGATCGGCCTGTTTCGCGGGCTGCACTGCCCCTTCTGCCGGCGTCAGGTGACGCAGCTGGCCGACATCCAGCCGGCCCTGCGCGCCGAGGGGATCGAGACGGTGGCGGTGATCAACACGCCCGTGGAGCGCGCCCGCATGTACTTCCGCTACCGCCCGGTGCCGCTGCTGCTCCTGGCCGACCCGGCTTGCGGCACGCACCGGGCCTTTGGCGTGCCGGCCGTCGAGTTCCTGCCCGACGGAAGTACAGAGCCGACCCAATGGCCTTCCCGCACGCGCATGGCGGACTTCGAGGCGGCGCGCGTCAATCCCACCGGTGAGCTGCCCGAGCCCATGCAGCCGATGGCCGCCAATGCCGCGATGAATGCCAAGGACGGCTTCGAGCCCGACGAAACCGACACCGCGATCATGGCGAGCCATGCCACGCAGCTGGTCGGGCACTTCCTGATCGATGGCACCGGCACCATCGCCTGGGCGAACATCGAGGCGCGCGACGGGCCGAGCAGCCTGTGCTACTTTCCGGACGCGGCGCAGATCATGGCCGCTGCGGGCGCCCTCGAGCGCTGATCTGGAAACTCCATCACTTGTCCCTGCTCTGGCGAATCCTCGCGATCCTGTTTCTTGCGCTCGCAATCGTCGGCGCTGTGCTGCCGCTTCTTCCCACGGTTCCCTTCCTGCTCCTGGCCGCGTGGTGCGCAGGGCGCGGATGGCCGGCGCTCGAGCAATGGCTGCTCGGGCATCCACGCTATGGGCATTCGCTTCGTGAATGGCGCCGGGGCCAGGTTGTGTCTCGCCGCGCGAAGTGGGCGGCCAGTGTCTCGATGGCGTTCGGTGCGCTGGTGCTGCAGTTCGCGCCCGTGCCCGTGGCGGCCAGAGTCGCCGTCCCGCTGGTCATGCTGATCGTGTCGATCTGGCTCTGGCGAAGACCCGAGCAGTAGCCTCGGGCGGCGCGGCTTCCCTTACGCCCGAACTTCTTCTTGCCTGACAGCACGGCGCTGCCCCGGCCGCCATGCTCGGAGCGTGCCGGCGATCGGCACCGGACCGCCCGCGCGGCGGCCATATGCAAGGAGACACCATGAACACGAAGGAACAGCCCAAGACGAGCCGCGAGAGCGTCAAGGACAACATGGAGAAGAGCACGGAAGATCAACCCGGCGAGTTCCGCGACGAGGCCAACGAGGACAAGGTCGTCGAGATCGGGAAGGACGTGACGAAAAATCCGATCGAGGGCATCGATCCCAAGGAATGAACATCCCGGTCCGCGGCTGTTAGAGGCAGAGGCGGCATGAGCATCGACCTGCCCGCCTCGCCGTCATGGCCCACCTGGCTTGCGCTGGCGCTGGCGATCGTCGTCGTGATGCTGGGGCTGGTGATCTGGTCGATTCGCCGGCATCGCGATCCAGGCCTGGTGATCGAGTGCGATGCCGCCATCACCGATCTGCTGCCCTCCTTGTCGGGGCTGACGCAAGGCACGATCTACGAAGGCAACGCGGTCGAGCTGCTGGAGAACGGCGCCTTCTTCGAGGCCATGTTCGAAGAGATCCGCGGGGCCAAGGGCTCCGTGCATTTCGAGACCTTTCTGTGGAAGGAAGGCACGCTGGGGGCACGGGTCGTGGATGCCTTGCTGGAACGCCATCGCGCCGGGATCAAGGTGCGCGTGCTGGTCGACGCGAATGGCGGGAAGCAGATGGGGCGCGATGCCGTGCGCCTTCGGGAAGCGGGCTGTCCGCCCAGGATGCATCACCCGCGGCACATCCGCAACATCGGCGTCTTCAACGAACGCGACCATCGCAAGCTCCTGGTCGTCGATGGCCGGGTGGCGCTGGTCGGAGGCCATTGCATCGTCGACGGCTGGCTGGGCAACGGCGAGACCCGCGAGCACGTCCGCGACCTGGGCGTGCGCCTGCGCGGGCCGATCGTCCATGCGGTGCAGGGGGCGTTCAGCGAGAACTGGGTGGAGGACACGGGGGAGCTGTTCGTCGGCGACGAGGTGTTCCCGCCGCTCGAGCGCGTGGGCGATGTCGCCGTCCATGTCGCCAGCCTCAAGCCCGAAGGCTCTCCGCCGGCGGTGAAGATCCTGCACCACCTGGTGCTGTGCGTCGCGCGCAAGCGCATCTGGATCCAGAACCCCTACTTCCTGCCGGACAGGGAGGCGATCGATGCCTTGTGCGACGCGGCGCAGCGCGGCGTCGACGTTCGCGTGATGGTGCCGTCGACCGAGGCGTCGGACATGCCGATGGTTCAGCACGCGGCGCATCGCAACTTTCACCTTCTGCTCGCCGGCGGCGTGCGCATCTTCGAGTATCCGAAGTGCCTGCTGCACCAGAAGGTGATGGCCGTCGACACGGCGTGGTGTGCGATCGGGTCCAGCAACTTCGACGACCGGTCCTTCGAGACCAACGACGAGATCACGCTGGGCGTGCGCGACGACGCGCTGGCCGCGCAGCTGGAGGCGATCTTCGAGCGCGACGCGCGGGACTGCACGGAGCTGCGCCTCGATGCATGGGCCCGGCGTGGACTCTGGCATCGGTGCCAGGACAACGTGCTCTATGCGTTCAACGAGGCGTTGTGAGCGGCGGCCCGGTCAAGGCGTGAGCACCACCTTGCGGCAGTCTTCCCGCTGCTGGTTGAAGACGCGGTAGCCGCGCGCCGCCTCGGCCAGCGGAAGCCGGTGGGTGATGATGGCCTCGGGCTTCAGGCGGCCGTTGCCGATGTGTTCGAGCAGCTCCGGCATGAAGCGCTGGGCGTGCGTCTGCCCACCCTTGATCGTGAGGCCCTTCTCGAAGATGTCGCCGAAGAGAAAGCCGTGCAGGAAGCCCGCGTAGACGCCCGGCACGCTCACCACCCCTCCGCGGCGCACGGCGGCGATGCACTGGCGCAGCGCCTTGCCGCTGCTGGCCTCCACCTTCAGCGTGGTGAGGACGGTCTCGATCGCACTGCCCTTGGCCTCGAAGCCCACCGCGTCGATGACGGCGTCGACGCCGCGGCGGTGCGTGGCCTCGACGATCACCTCCGCGGCATCGACCTTGTCGAAGTTGATCGGCACGGCGCCATAGGTCCGCTGTGCGAACTCGAGGCGGTACTCGTGGTGGTCGACCATGATGATTCCCTCTACCCCGAGCATGCGCGCGCAGGCCGCGGCCATGAGGCCCACCGGGCCGGCACCGAAGATGGCAATGTTCGAGCCCGGCCCGACTTCCGCATTGAGAATCGCCTGGTAGCCGGTCGGCAGGATGTCGCTGAGGAACAGCACCTGCTCGTCGGACAGCGCATCGGGAATGCGGATGGGGCCGACGTTCGCCTTGGGCACGCGCACGAACTCGGCCTGTCCGCCGGGCACCCCGCCATAGAGATGCGTGTAGCCGAAGAGCGCGGCGCCGGGCCGAAGCCCCTTGGCGTTGAGAAGGGCTCCGCGGCCGGTGTTGGTGCGCTCGCAGGCCGCGAACAGCCGCGTGCCGCAGAAGAAGCATTCGCCGCAGGCGATCGCGAAGGGCACCACCACGCGATCACCGGCCTTCAGCGCCGTCACGGCGCTGCCGGTCTCCACCACCTCGCCCATGAACTCGTGGCCGAGGATGTCGCCGGACTGCAGGCCCGGCACCTTGCCGCGGTAGAGATGAAGATCGGAGCCGCAGATGGCGGTGGCGCTTACGCGCAGGATGATGTCGTCAGGCTCCTTCAGCACCGGGTCCTTGACCGTTTCGACGCGAACGTCCTTGCTGCCGTGGTAGACGAGTGCCTTCATGATGATGAGCCTTTCTGGAAAATGAGCCACGACGCTAGGGAGCAGGCATGCGGCGCCGTGTCCTCAGGGCCCCTCGCCTGCTGTAGGACCCGCGAGCGGCCGTGCAGGGCGGCCTCAAGGCCAATTCCTACACGCGAAGCCGACAACCACGCATTGCCGCGCACGGCATGCGCTCTACATTGGCGCTCGCGCCCAGGGGAGCTTCGCGGCGTCACGACATCGGGCCTTCACGCCGAGCATCTGCCGCCACATCGGACTGCTTCTTCATGATGTTCTCGCGCTCATGCGTCCTCGCCATCTTGGCTGGGGCGGGATTCTCCATGTCGACTTCTGCGCTCGCCGAGCCCTCGCCCGCACTGGACCGCTTCAGCCTCTCGGTCGGCGCCTTCCACGCCGAACCCACTCTCGACGCCGGGTTGAACACGCCCTACGGCCGCTTCGACACACGCGACATCGAGGGCGGTAGCGTGACCATGCCGCGCATCACGGCCGATGTGCTGATCGGTGACAGCCAGGGCTTCTCGCTCGACTACTACCGCTTCAACCGCGACTACGGCACCGGCTTCGCCAACAGCTTCGCGATCGGGCCGACCTCGGTCACGGCGCTCGGCAACGTCAACCTCGACCTCAAGCTGGACTTCGCCAAGTTCGCCTACAAGTGGTGGATCGGCTCGGGCAACACGGTGCTGGGCCTGGGGGCGGGGGTGGCGTATTACCGCGTGAGCCTGGACAGCAACGCACTCGCCGGCGTGAACGGCGCCACCGCCACCTTCAGCCAGCATGACAGCGACGACGCCTTCGCGCCGCTGCTGGAGATCGGCGTGCGGCATGCCATCAGTCCGGACCTTCGCCTCTTCGCCGACGTGTCGGGCGTGCGCAAGGGGGGCAGCAATCTGCGCGGGCACATCTACAACGCGGCGCTTGGGGTGGAGTGGTTTCCGATCAAGAACGTGGGCGTGGTGCTGTCCTATGGGGTGAGCGAGATCGAGCTGAAGCGGGACTTCGATACGCTGAGCAGCACGGCGCGGCTGCGGGTCAAGTTGAAGGGGCCTTCGGCGTTTCTGAAGGCGCGGTTCTAGGGCTGTCGGTCGACAGTTCATGGCCCCGCCCCAACCTCTCGAAAGCTCGCAACAGCTGCCCCCCAGCCTCAGCCAGGCTCCCATCGTTGCGCACCTCGATCGCATGCGGCGGCGCCCGAAACACCAGCGCCCGCCGCACCCGCGCCTCGACCATCTCCGGCGTCTCGCGCCCGCGCGCCAGCAGGCGCTGCCGCAGCACCTCGAGGCTGGCCGTGACATGAACCACGGTCAGATGCGGAAACTTCGCGACAGCCTGCGGCAGGTAGGCCCGCGATCCATTGACCAGCACCCAGTTGCCGCGATGCAGCGGCGCCAGCTCGTCGTGCCGCACTCCGTAGCGCAGCCCATTGGCCTGCCAGTCGAGCGCGAAGGCCTGTGCCTGGTGCAGTAGCGCGAAGGCCTGTTCGCTCACGCTGTGGTGCTGCTCGTCGCCGTGGCGGATCGGCCGCGTGATCGTGCGGCGCGCCAGGTGCAGCGGCAGATGCGGCGGAAGATGGTCCTTGAGCCAGGCGATCAGGCTGTCCTTGCCCGCGCCGGAAGGGCCCATCACATAGACCAGCTGCCCCTTCATACGCCGAGCTCCATTTGCTCGACGAGCATGAAGTCCGCGCCCGGCCGGGGCTCGGCGAACAGCGAAACACTCTCGACGCGGCAGGCCGGCAGCGCATCGAAGCGATGGCGCGCCGCTTCCTTCAACGCCTCGATTGCCGCGGGCTCGGCGTCCTTCAGCGAGCCGGTGAGTGAGAGGTGGAAGCGAAAGCGCTCCAGCACGAAGGGGTAGCCCCAGCGCAGCAGCAGCGCATCTTCCTCAGGCGTGAGCCCGGCCGCGCGGCGGCGTTCGACTTCGGCGGGCGCGAGCGGCGCCGCCAGCGGTTGCAGGCGGGTCACGCAGGCGGCGGCCAGGGCCTCGACCGCGTGCGCATCGCCATCGGGCACCAGCGCGAGGAAATCGTCGAGCATCGCGACCTTCAGCGGAGGCAGCGTGAAAGGCTGGAAGTCGGCCGCGAGCGCGCGCAGGCCGTCGCGCAGCTGCGATGCATCGACACCCGGCGCCAGCGCGAAGGGCGCCTTCAGCGTCGCATGCCAGCCGTAGCGCCGCGGCGCCTTCGTCAGCCGATGCAGCTCGGGCGCCGGCAGCCCCGGCACCGGTGCCTGCGCAATCGGCTCGCCGCGCGCCGCGCAGCGCCCCAGCCAGCGGCTGCCGGCCAGCCACCACGGGCTGTTCACGCGCGGCGCGAAATAGACCGCATAGCGATGCATCGGCGTCTCATTCATCGTGGGTCACCGTCAGCGTGACGCGGTCGCCCGCAAACCAGGTGCGCGCGAACTCGATCGGCTGCGCCTCGGTGTCCACGTTCACGCTCTCGACCAGCAGCACCGGCCGCGCGGCCGGCTGGCGCAGCTGCGCCGCCACTTCGGGCTCGGGCATCTGCGCCGTGATGCGGCTCTCGTGGCGCGTGTAGTCGGCCACGCCGTGCACGGCGAAGGCGGCGGTGATGGAGCCGGTCTCGCGCACCACCGCCTCGAGCTGCGCGAAGCGCGGCAGCGGAAAGAAGCGCTCGCCCACGTGCAGCGGCTGCTGCTCGGCCTCGCCCAGCACCTGAAGGCGCAGCAGCATGCTGCGCACGGGCACCTGCAGCGCGCGCGCCTGCGCGGCGTTCGCGCGCACGGTGCCCGCGCCCAGCACGCGCAGCTCGCCGCGCAGGCCGGCCAGCGCCATGTTCTGGTGATGCCGCGTGCGCTTGGCCAGCACCAGCTCGACCGCGAACTCCTCCACATAGGTGCCGCTGCCCTGCGTCACGCGCAGCAGGCCCTGGCTGCTGAGGCTGGCCAGCGAGCGGCGGATGGTGTGGCGGTTGACGCCGAACTGCTCGGCCAGCGCGTGCTCCGAGGGCAGGCGCTCGCCGGGCGGATAGACGCCGCGCGCGATGGCCTCGGCCAGCTCGGCCGCGATGCGGGTCCAGAACGAATCGCGCGCCGGGCGCGGGGTGAGGGCAAGCGGGGAGGAAGACGTCGTGGTGGTTGTCATGAAAGGGACACGGGTCGCGCCTAAGCTGGCGCCAGTTGTTCGATTTGTCTATACAACTTTCTCAGAGTATCACCCCGATGTTTCATGCCTTTGACAACCACCCTGCGAACCGCCCGCCGGGCCGCTCGCAGTGGATGGCCGTGCTGGCAAGGGCGCCGCTCTCGATGCTGGAGCCGGCGCTGGGCGAGCACGCGAAGCGTACGCCGCAATGGCTGCGCGCGCCGGAGACGGGTCTCATGATGGTCCAGGGCCGCGCAGGCGGCACCGGCGAGCGTTTCAACCTCGGCGAAGTCACGGTCACCCGCTGCGCTCTGCGCCTGGCGGGCATGGCGCAGGAAGACGCGGCCGTCGGCGTCGCCTACGTGCTGGGCCGCTCGCACCGGCAAGCGCAGCTCGCGGCCGTGGCCGATGCGCTGCTGCAGGACCCGGCGCAGCAGGAGGCGCTCGATGCCAGCCTGCTCGAGCCCGTGCGGCTGCACCTGGCGCAGCAGTGCGCCGAACGCCATGCGCGCGCGCAGGCCAGCAAGGTCGAGTTCTTCACCGTCGCGCGCGAAGCCGGCGGTGCGGATGGCGACGACGAGGAAGACGAATGAGACATCCTGGGTCAACCTCCCTCGCTGGAAGCGAGCTTGAGGGCGCCAAGATGGCGCGCTGGGTCATAGGGAATGCGGTCGGTCCATGCGCGCCAGATGACGCGCAGCCAAGCTCGCGCGAGGATGCGGATCGCATGGGGGTGATCGCAGCCGCGGGCACGCGCTGCGGCGTAGATGGAGCGTGCCCAGTCGTTGGCGTGACGCGAGTTGTCGGCCAGGCAAGTGATGGCCTGGCGCAGGCGGTGATTGCAGGCCCATCGGAAGGCCACGCTGCGGGTCTTGCCGGACTGGTAGGTCACTGGGACGGCGCCAGCTTCAGAGGCCAGCTGATCGAGCGTGGGGAAACGCTCGCGCACATCACCCAACTCGGCCAGGATCTGCGCGGCGCAGACACGGCCGGCCCGCGGGAAGGACATGATGATCTGCCCGTCGGGCAGCGACTCGACGAAGCGCTCGATGCGTCGCGTGAGTTCGGCGATCTGTTCGACCAGCGGCTGCAGCACCGCCACCATCGAGCGCACGAGCTGCCCAGCAGCCTCATTGGTGAGGGGGCCGGCCAGGCCCGTTGCGGCGCTGTTGAGCCGCACCAGCAACTCGGCCGGACTGCGGCGTCCGCTGTAGTGCTGGCTGCGGCAGAACCGGTTCAAGGCGGCCTCGCTCAGCCGGGTGGCCGACACGGCCGAGGGATAGCGCTTGAGAAACGCCAACCCGATGGGCGAAGTGATGTCGCAGAAGATGCAAGCCGCGCCGGGCCAGAAGGCCTCGAGCGTGCTGCGCAGTTGGTTGCCCAGTGCCACGCGGGTGGCCACCAGATCGTCGCGCGAGCGCACCAGCGCACGCAGCGCGCGGATCGAATCGGACTGCGGCGACAACTCCCCCCAGCGGTGGCCGTCGGTGCGCAGCAGGTCGGCCAGCAGGTAAGCATCGGAGGCATCACTCTTGGCGCCATGGCTGCGGTAGCGCGGACGGCTGGCCTTGACCGCGTTGGGATGAATCGGAAAGACACGATGGCCGGCCTCGACCAGGGCGTCGACGATCAGGCCCGAAGGCCGCTCGATGGCGATGCGCACACGCGCGCCGAAGCGAGCCAGGCGTCGCATCAACTCGGCCAGGCCCTCGCGATCGTGGGCGATCTCGAAGCGCTCAAGCACACGGCCTGTGATGTCGACGACACACACCGCATGGGTGTGCACGGCCCAGTCCAGGCCGACAAACACGCTGCTGCAAGCATTGGTACTCATGGACAGACTCCTGGAAGTTGCGGTATGACTGCCCGTGTCGGAAGGCGCGGCGGGAAGCTCATAAATTGGCGCTCCAGCTGGGTAGGCCTGGCGCTACATCCTGTGGCCCGTCGTGGCCTTCCGGCACCCTGCGGGCTGCGGGTCTCATTCGGGCCTTTGAAAGGCAAGCGCACTAGGCAGTCACCGCAGGGGCACGGAAGTCGGTCGATACCTTCGGTTGTTCTCCTCGACGGCGTCAATGCCGCACACACGCAAAGTCCTCGCGCTGAACACGGGTTGACCACCGGGTGCTTCGCAGTTGTGGACAACACGCTTCGTGGCCTGACAAAGGGCCAGCGCGTTGTCCACAACCAAGCCCGGTGGACAACCCTGCGCCGCAGCACTTCGGCGGCCTTCAACCAAAGAGAGCTTGCCTTATGAGCGCCGCCCGGCCGCCCGAAGGCGCTCGCACCGCAGCCGAAGGCGAAGGTGTTTCGATAGGCCAGACCATGACCACCACCGACCTGTCCGCCGTCGGCGCGGGCTTCTCCGACCTCGCGCTCGGCAGCCAGGCCGTGTTCCGCGCGGCGCTGGAGGCACTCTCGCACCCGGGCCGCATCGTCGACCTGCCGCACGATGCCCAGGTGCCTTCGCGCGGGCATGCGGCTTCGGCTGCCCTGCTGCTGGCGCTGCTCGATCCGGACTGCAAGCTGTGGCTTTCGCCTTCGCTTGCAGCCAGCGACGCGGCCGCCTGGCTGCGCTTCCACAGCGGCTGCACGCTGGTGGACGATCCGGCCCAAGCCCAGTTCGCCTGGATCGCGGGCAGCGACGAGCTACCCGCGCTGGAGCACTTCGCGCAGGGCACCGACGTCGCGCCCGAGCAGTCCGCCACCTGCGTGGTCGATGTGCCCTCGCTGGCCGATGGCGACGAGGACGAGGGCTGGACCTTGCGTGGCCCCGGCATCCGCACGCAGACGCGCCTGTGCGTCGACGGCCTGCCCAGCGAGATGGCGCACCGGCTGGTGGCGCAGCGCGCCGCGCAGCAGGCCGCCTTCCCGCGCGGCGTGGACCTGTTCCTCGCGACGCAGCACCAGATCGTCGGCCTGCCGCGCACCACGCGCATCGAACTCGAGGACTGAAGCGGATGTACGTCGCAGTCAAGGGCGGTGAAGCCGCCATCCTCCAGAGCTATCGCCTGCTGGCCGAACAGCGCCGCGGCGACAACGCCACGCCCGAGCTCTCGGTCACGCAGATCCGCGAGCAGCTCAAGCTGGCGGTCGATCGCGTGATGACCGAGGGCTCGGTCTACGACCCCGAGCTCGCCGCGCTGGCCATCAAGCAGGCCGCGGGCGACCTGGTCGAAGCCATCTTCCTGCTGCGCGCCTACCGCGCCACGCTGCCGCGCCTGGGCGCGAGCCTGCCGCTGGACACCGCGCGCATGCAGCTGGACCGCCGCATCTCCGCCACCTTCAAGGACCTGCCCGGCGGCCAGGTGCTGGGGCCGACCTACGACTACACGCAGCGCCTGCTCGACTTCACGTTGCTCGCGAATGGCGAGGCACGCGCGCGCTCCGAAGTCGAGACGACGCCGGTCGAAGCGCCCGCCGCCACGCCGCGCGTGGTGGACCTGCTCAACCACGAGCGCCTGATCGAGACCCGCCCCGTGCCCCCCGGCGATCCCGCGCCGGTGGACCTCACCCGCGAGCCGCTGCGCTTCCCGGCCGACCGCGCCACGCGCCTGCAGAACCTCGCGCGCGGCGACGAGGGCTTCCTGCTCGCGATGGCCTACTCGACCCAGCGCGGCTATTCGCACAGCCATCCCTTCGTCGGCGAGATCCGCTTCGGCAGCGTCGCGCTGGAGCTGGCGCCCGAGGAGCTGGGTTTTCCCATCTCCATCGGCGAGCTGGAGATCACCGAGTGCGAGATGGTCAACCAGTTCGCCGGCAGCAAGACCGAGCCGCCGCAGTTCACCCGCGGCTACGGCCTGGCCTTCGGCCACAGCGAGCGCAAGGCGATGGCGATGAGCCTGGTCGACCGCGCGCTGCGCGCCGGCGAGCTGGGCGAGACGGTCGAATCGCCCGCGCAGATGCAGGAATTCGTGCTCTCGCACAGCGACAGCCTCGAAGCCTCGGGCTTCGTGCAGCACCTGAAGCTGCCGCACTACGTGGACTTCCAGGCAGAGCTTGAGCTGGTGCGCCGCATGCGCGCCACCCACGCGCCGAAGGACGACGAATGAACGCCCCCGACATCAACTTCGCCTATCTCGACGAGCGCACCAAGCGCATGATCCGCCGCGCCATCCTCAAGGCAGTGGCCATCCCCGGCTACCAGGTGCCCTTTGGGTCGCGCGAGATGCCGCTGCCCTACGGCTGGGGCACCGGCGGCATCCAGGTCACCGCCTCGGTGATCGGTCCGAAGGACGTGCTCAAGGTCATCGACCAGGGCTCGGACGACACTGTCAACGCGGTCAACATCCGCCGCTTCTTCGAGCGCACTACCGGCGTCGCGACCACCACCCGCACGCAGGAGGCGACGCTGATCCAGACGCGCCACCGCATTCCCGAGACGCCGCTGGCCGAAGGCCAGGTGCTGGTCTACCAGGTGCCGGTGCCCGAGCCCATGCAGCGGCTGGAGCCGCGCGAGACCGTCACCCGCACCCTGCACGGCCTGGCCGAGTACGGCCTGATGCACGTCAAGCTCTACGAGGACATCGCACGCTACGGCCACATCGCGACGACCTACGACTACCCGGTGCTGGTGAACGAGCGCTACGTGATGTCGCCCTCGCCCATCCCCAAGTTCGACAACCCCAAGATGCACATGAACCCCGCGCTGCAGCTCTTCGGCGCCGGCCGCGAGAAGCGCATCTACGCCGTGCCGCCCTACACGCCGGTGGAGAGCCTGGGCTTCGAGGACCATCCCTTCGAGGTGCAGCGCTGGGACGCGCGCTGCGCGCTGTGCGGCGCCGGCGACAGCTTCCTCGACGAGCTGATCACCGACGACAGCGGCACACGCATGCATGTGTGCTCGGACTCGGACTACTGCCAGTCGCGGCAGCAGAATCAGGAGGCGCCCGCGCTCGTGCTGCCCGCCGATCGCGTGACGGAGGCGGCATGAGACGCCGGGCCGCTCCCAAGTCGAATAGCACCGCAGCGCGCAGCGCGGAGGTTACCCAATGAACGCAGCGATGCCTTCCCCCCAGCCGCTGCTGCGCGTGCGCGGAATCGGCAAGCGCTACGGCGACCGCGTCGCCCTGCAGGACGCGAGCTTCGACCTCTGGCCCGGCGAGGTGCTGGCCATCGTGGGCGAGTCGGGCTCCGGCAAGTCCACCCTGCTCAATGCGGTGGCGGCGCGCGACAAGCCCGATGCCGGCAGCGTGCAGTTCCAGACCCGCAGCGCCGGACTGCGCGAGGTCTTCGCGATGAGCGAGGCCGAGCAGCGCCTGCTGGCGCGCACCGACTGGGGCTTCGTCCACCAGAACGCGGCCGAGGGCCTGCGCATGGACGTCTCGGCCGGTGCGAATGTCGGCGAGCGGCTGATGGGCCTGGGCGAGCGGCACTACGGCCGCCTGCGCGCCACCGCTTCGGAATGGTTGGCGCGCGTCGAGATCGATCCGGCGCGCATCGACGACGCGCCGCGCACCTTCTCCGGCGGCATGCGCCAGCGGTTGCAGATCGCGCGCAACCTGGTCACGCGTCCGCGCCTGGTCTTCATGGACGAGCCGACCTCGGGGCTCGACGTCTCCGTGCAGGCGCGTCTGCTGGACCTGCTGCGCCAGCTCACGCGCCAGATGCAGCTGGCCGCCATCGTGGTCACGCACGACCTCGCGGTGGCGCGGTTGCTCGCGCACCGCATGATGGTGATGCAGCGCGGCCGCGTGGTCGAGGCCGGCCTCACCGACCAGCTGCTCGACGACCCGCAGCATCCCTACACCCAGCTCCTCGTCTCCTCGGTGCTGCAACCATGAGCAGCACGGCCGCTCCGAAGGCGAATAGCACCGTAGCCGAAGGCGAAGGTACTCCAATGAACCGACCCCTGCTCCAGCTCCAGGGGGTGGCCAAGCGCTTCACCCTCCATCACCAGAACCAGCTCGAATTGCCGGTCTTCGACGGCGTCGAGCTCAGCGTCGCGTCCGGCGAATGCGTGGTGCTCGACGGCGCCTCGGGCCTGGGCAAGAGCACGCTGCTCAAGCTCATCTATGCCAACTACAGCGCCAGTGCCGGCCGCATCCTGGTGCAGCCGCGCGAGGGCGAGGCGGTCGACGTGACCGCCGCCACGCCGCGCGAGCTGGTGCGCCTGCGCCGCGACACCATCGGCTACGTGAGCCAGTTCCTGCGCGTCATTCCGCGCGTGCCGGCGCTGGACGTGGTGGCCGAGCCGCTGGCCGAGGATGCCGGCGACGACGCCGAAGGGCTGGAGGCCGCGCGCGCCGAGGCGCGTCGGTGGCTGGAGCGCCTGCGCATCCCCGAGCGCCTGTGGCACCTGCCGCCCGCTACCTTCTCGGGCGGCGAGCAGCAACGCATCAACATCGCACGCAACATGATCAAGCCCAAGCCCCTCTTGCTCTTGGACGAGCCCACCGCGTCTCTGGACGCGGCCAACACCCGCACCGTCATCGAGCTGATCCGCGAGACCACCGCACGCGGCGCTGCGCTGGTGGGCATCTTCCATGACGCCGAGGTGGGTGCGGCGGTGGCGACGCGCCGAGTCAACGTCGCCGACTTCAGGAGCGTGGCATGAGCGAAGCGATCGTGTTCTCCAACGCGCGCATGGTGCTGCCCGACGAGGTGGTGCGCGGCAGCCTCTCGGTCGTCGACGGCCGCATCGCCGCGCTCGACGGCGGCAACACGGCGGCAGGCATCGTGGACCTCGAGAACGACTACCTCCTGCCCGGCCTGGTCGAGGTGCACACCGACAACTTCGAGCGCCACCTGATGCCGCGCCCCAAGGTGCAATGGGCCGAGATGCCCGCGCTGCTCGCGCACGACGCCGAGGTGGCCGCCGCCGGCATCACCACCGTCTTCGATGCGCTGGGTGTCGGCGAGGCCGACCCCGAGAGCCTGCGCGGCAGCACCTGGACCCGGACCCTGGCCACGCTCGACAACTGCGCAGCGAAGGACCTGCTGCGCGCCGATCACCACCTGCACGTGCGCTGCGAGCTGCCGGCGCCCAACACCATCGAGCTCTTCGAGCCCTTCCACGGCCATCCGCGCGTGTCGCTGATCTCGCTGATGGACCACACGCCCGGCCAGCGCCAGTGGGAGAACATCGAGGTCGCACGCATCTACTACACCGGCAAGAAGGGGTGGAGCGCGGAGAAGTTCGAGCGCCAGGTCGCACACGCGGCCACGCTGCAGGCCCAGTACGCCGAGCCGCATCGCCGCCACTTCGTCGACTACTGCCGCACCCACGGCATCGCGCTCGCCAGCCATGACGACACCACCGTGGCCCACGTCGAGCAGGCGCATGCCGAGGGTGCGAGCATGTCGGAGTTCCCGACCACGATGGCCGCAGCCTCGGCCGCGCGCGAACGCGGGCTGGCCACCGTGATGGGCGGGCCGAACGTGGTGCGCGGCGGCTCGCATTCGGGCAACGTCGCGGCGGCCGAACTGGCGCGCCACAGGCTGCTCGACATCCTCTCGTCCGACTACGTGCCCAGCAGCCTGCTCGGCGCCGTGATGCGCCTGGTGGCCGACGACATCTTCACCCTGCCGCAGGCGGTGGCCACGGTCACCCGCGCCCCGGCGAAGGCCACCGGCCTCAGCGACCGCGGCGCCATCGAGCCCGGCCTGCGCGCGGACCTGGTGCGCGTGCGCATGACCGAGCTGCCCGATGGCTCGCGGCATGCGGTGGTGCGCGGGGTGTGGCGTGAAGGGCGACGGGTGCTGTAGCGCGGTGTGTCAACGGTCGGCCCAGGGGGCGTACCCCTCAAGCAATGGCAAAGCTCGGCGGCAAATCGACCTCGACCCACACGGGCGCATGATCGCTCGCCCCAGGACGACCGCGCACCTCGCGGTCCACGCTTGCAGCGCTCAGCATCGGCGCGAGTTCGTCGTTGAGCAGCAGGTGATCGATGCGCAGGCCGGCGTTGCGCGGCCAGCGATTGCGCCAGTAGTCCCAGTAGGTGTAGATCGCCTCATGCGGATGCAACGCGCGTACCGCATCGGTCCAGCCCTGCTGGAGCAGCCGTGCGAAGGCGGCGCGGCTCTCGGGCTGCAGCAATGCGTCGTCCCGCCACGAGGCCGGGTTGTAGATGTCGGCATCGGTGGGCACCACGTTGAAATCGCCCGCCAGCACCACGGGCAGACCGCAGGCGAAGAGCCTGCGCGCATGGACGCAGAGCCGTTCGAACCATTCCAGCTTGTAGTCGAACTTGGGACCGGGCCAGGGATTGCCATTGGGCAGATAGAGGCAGCCGATGACGATGCCATCGACCACGGCTTCGATGTACCGGCTTTGGTCGTCCTGCGCGTTGCCCTCAAGCCCGCGCCCGGTCTCGATCGGGTCCTTGCCGCGCGCCAGGATGGCCACGCCGTTCCATGCGCGCTGGCCGTGGAAGACCGCCCCGTAGCCGACCTCGCGCAGCGCAGTCGCCGGAAAGTTCTGGTCGGGGGACTTCAATTCCTGCAGGCACGCCACGTCGGGCTTGGACTCGTCGAGCCATTCGAACAGCCGCGGCAGCCGGCCGTTGATACCGTTGACGTTGAAGCTGGCAATCTTCATGGCTTGCGATCAGCGGAAGAAGGATGTCGACATCATGGTCGGATTTCCTTCAGGAAGCACGTAGGCGCGATGGTCCATTGCATCGATGAATTCCGGAACCGCACCGCGTGCACCCATCTTGCCGATGCTCGCCAAGACGGCCGCGAGCCTGCCGGAGGGCGAGGAATTCCTGTTCGAGCCGAAGTGGGACGGCTTCCGCGCGATCGTCTTTCGCAACGGCGGCGGGACGATGATCCAAAGCCGCGAGGGCAAGCCGCTCGACCGCTACTTCCCCGATCTGCATGAAGCTTTCGCGGCAGCGCTGCCCGAGGGCTCCGTGCTCGACGGCGAGATCGTCGTCGCCACGCCGCGCGGGCTCGACTTCGACGCGCTCCAGCAGCGGGTGCATCCCGCGGCTTCACGGGTCGCGCGCCTGGCCGCCGAAACGCCTGCTTCCTTCGTCGCCTTCGATCTGCTGGCGCTGGAGGGCCGGGAGTTGATGACCCGCCCGCAGGCCGAGCGCCGGCTTCTGCTCGAGGCGCTGCTGGCGGAGTCGGCGTCGACGATCCGGCTGACGCCCATGACCACCGACCGCGCATTGGCCATGCAGTGGCTGCGGCACTTCAAAGGCGCCGGCCTCGATGGGGTCATCGCCAAGTGGGCGGACCAGCCCTATCTGCCGGGCAAGCGCGCCATGTGGAAGGTCAAGCACCAGCGCACCGCGGACTGCGTGGTGGCGGGGTTCCGGTGGCACAAGAGCGGGCCCCCGGCGGTGGGCTCGCTGCTCCTGGGCCTCTACGATGAATACGATGTCCTGCATCACGTGGGCGTGACCTCCTCCTTCGACATGGAAAGGCGTCGGAGCCTGTCCGACGAACTGCAGCCGCTGCGCGACAACGCGTTGGCGGGGCATCCCTGGTCGGGATGGGCAGGCGGTGCGGCTGGTGGGCTGCGCCAGCGGATGCCGGGCGCGCGAAGCCGGTGGAGCGGGGGTAAGGATCTGTCGTGGGAGCCTTTGCGCATCGAGCGCGTGTGCGAGGTCCGCTACGACCACCTGCAGGGGGACCGGTTTCGTCATGCGGCCGTGTTCCTGCGCTGGCGGTGGGACAAGTCGCCCGGCGCCTGCCGTTACGACCAACTGGAGGTCACGCCGCCCTATGAACTGGCTCGGGTGTTTTCGGGGCATTGAGACGCACCCCTTCGTCGGCGCCGGCTTCGATGGGTGGTGTCAGCGCCAGATATGTACAATAACACGTACACATTCCGGGCACTGAAACATGGACGCCATCACCTATTCCTCCGCGCGCGCCAATCTGGCCAAGACGATGAACCGCGTTTGCAACGACCACGAGGCGCTCATCATCACGCGCAGCGGGGAGCAGTCGGTCGTGATGCTGTCGTTGGAAGATTACAAGTCGCTGGAGGAGACGGCCTACTTGCTCAGGAGCCCCGCCAACGCCAGGCGCCTGCTGGCCGCAATGGAGGCGCTCGAATCTGGCAAGGGCAAGGTTCGAAAGCTCGCCAAGTGAAGCTGGTCTTTGCTGAGCAGGCGTGGGAAGACTATGTCTATTGGCAGCAGCAGGACAAGCGCATGGTCAAGCGAATCAACGAGTTGATCGACAACACGATGCGCGAACCCTTCACGGGCATCGGAAAGCCCGAGCCGCTGAAACACGCTCTGAGCGGCTACTGGTCCCGGCGGATCACGGACGAGCACCGGATGGTCTACAAGCCCGAGAGGGAAGGGCTTCTCATAGCTCAGCTGCGCTATCACTACTGACTTGAGCAAGTCAGGGGCACTTCGGCCTCACTCGACGCGCAAGCCGGCCTGGCTCCCTTCCCTCTCGGGGGAGGGCCGGGGTGGAGCCCCGGACCTTCGAAGTGCGCGCAAGCCGTGCACATTCCCGCACGACATCTCCGACGCGCTTTCAGGTTTGCAGCTCAGCACGCCCTATCGCCGAGCGCCGTAGCGTTTCCGCCAAGCCTTGGCCGTCATTCGCCCGACAGCCGCTTCATAGCGTGTCGAAGAGAATTCCGTCTCGGTAGTGGCCGCCTTGTGAAGCAACTCCGCGAGCACATTGCCGATGGCATGCAGTGCATCGTGCCGTGAAAGGCCTTCGCTCTGCAGGCGGACCATCGCGCGGACGACGTAGAGGCATCCCTCGGCGATCTGGTTTTCCACGATGGCGTGGAAGCACGCGTGGACCCTGGCGTTGGGAAGCCTGATGCGCGCGGCACGGTGATGCGTTTCCGCCAGCGCGATTCGCTCGTCCTCGTCGAGTTCGAGCCATTCCCGAGGGTCGGGTGCAAGCTCAGGGTCATAGACCTTCACGATCGGCCTCCGTGGGGTTCCGCGTTCAACACGTCGGCATTCTTGCCTGACACGCGATCGTAGCCAAAGCGTCAAGCGCCCGTCACAGGACCAGCGCAGACTCTGGTTGTCTAGACGACTTCGAAGCCGACGATGGAAACAGCCCTGCGCATCCGCCAGCTCAACAAGCATTTCGCCAGCGGCAGGCATGCCCTGCGCAACATCGACCTCGACGTGTGCCGGGGCGAGATGGTCGCGCTCATCGGCGCCTCCGGCTCCGGCAAGTCCACCTTGCTGCGCCATGTGGCCGGCCTCGTGGCGGCCGACGGCGAGAGCGATTCGCTGGTCGAGATCGACGGCAAGCGCGTGCAGCAGCGCGGCCGCATCGACCGCGACATCCGCCGGGTGCGGGCGGAGATCGGCTTCGTGTTCCAGCAGTTCAACCTGGTGGCGCGGCTGCCGGTGCTGGTGAATGTGCTGGTGGGCTCGCTGCACCGCATGCCCTGGTGGCGCAGCTGGACGCGCGCCTTCACCCGCGAGGAACGCACGCAGGCGCTCGAGGCGCTCGCCCGCGTGGGCATCGCCGACTGCCAGGCGCAGCGCGCCTCCACCCTTTCGGGCGGGCAGCAGCAGCGCGCCGCCATCGCGCGCACCCTGGTGCAGGGCGCGAAGGTGGTGCTGGCCGACGAGCCCATCGCCTCGCTGGACCCGGAGTCCTCGCGCAAGGTGATGGAGATCCTGGCGCGCATCAACCGCGAGGACCGCTGCACGGTGATCGTCTCGCTGCACCAGGTCGACATCGCGATGAAGTACTGCCCGCGGGTCGTAGCCCTCAAGCAGGGCGAGATCGTCTACGACGGGCCCTCGTCGGCGCTCACTGCGCCGCTGCTGCGCGAGCTCTACGGCGTGCAGGCCGACGAGCTGCTGGCCCCGCCTTCGGGCGAGGCGCAAGTGCATGTGCTGCCGCAGCCGGCGCTGGTGCCGCTGGCGGCCGCGGCCTGAGTTCCTCTCTCTTTTCTCCTTCTCTTCTTTTAACCTGGAGTCACTCCATGATCAAGAAACTGTGTGCGGCCCTGGCGCTGGGCGTCGGCATGACGGCCGCGCCCGCGCAGGACATCAACTTCGGCATCATCTCCACCGAAGCGACCCAGAACCTCAAGCAGGACTGGCAACCGCTGATCGACGACATGAGCCGCCAGACCGGCCTCAAGGTCACGGCCTTCTTCGCGCCCGACTACGCCGGCATCATCGAAGGCATGCGCTTCAACAAGGTGCAGCTCGGCTGGTTCGGCAACAAGTCGGCGATGGAGGCGGTGGACCGCGCCGGCGGCGAGGTGTTCGCGCAGATGGTGAATGCCGACGGCACCCAGGGCTACTACTCGCACCTGATCGTGCACAAGGACAGCCCGCTCAACACGCTCGACGACGTCATCAAGAACGGCAAGTCGCTGAGCTTCGGCAACGGCGACCCGAACTCCACCTCGGGCTTCCTGGTGCCCAGCTACTACGCCTTCGCGCAGAACAAGGTGGACGCCAAGTCGCTGTTCAAGGTCATCCGCAGCGCCAACCACGAGACCAACGCGCTGGCGGTGGCCAACAAGCAGGTGGACGTGGCGACCAACAACAGCGAGAACATGGAAAAGATCAAGGAGCGCGCGCCCGAGAAGTTCAAGGAGATCAAGATCGTCTGGACTTCGCCGCTGATCCCGCTGGACCCGCTGGTCATGCGCAAGGACCTGCCCGAGGCCACCAAGACGAAGCTCAGGAACTTCTTCTACAACTACGCCAAGACCGACGCGCGCGAGAAAGAGATCGTCATGAAGATCTCCAAGCTCTCGGGCTTCAAGGAATCCAGCGACAAGCAGCTGACCCCGATCCGCCAGCTCGACCTGTTCGGGCAGCGCAACAAGGTCGAGGCAGACAACGCGATCGCCGACGCCGACAAGAAGACCCGCCTTGCCGACATCGACAAGAAGCTCGCTGCCCTGAACTGACGACGATGCAGGCGGCGCTCACGCCGCCTGCCTTCCCGCACCCATGCACTCGACGGTCTTGACCTCCCATCCGCCGCTGCCGGCCGCGCCGGCCCCGAAGCGCAGCCTGGCCTGGCAGCTCTCCTGGGCCCTGCTGCTGTTGCTGCTGGCCGCCTCCTGGAAGGGCGCCGACATGCGGCCCTTCGAGTTGCTGCGCGACTCCGGCAACATGGCCACTTACGCAGCCGAGTTCTTCCCGCCGGACTTCACCGACTGGCGCATGTATGCCCAGGAGATGGTGATCACGCTGCAGATCGCGCTGTGGGGCACGGCGCTGGCGGTGGTGTCGGCCGTGCCGATGGCGCTGCTGGCATCCGCCAACATCGTGCCCTGGTGGATCTACCAGCCCATGCGCCGGCTGATGGACGCTTGCCGCGCCATCAACGAGATGGTGTTCGCGATGCTCTTCGTGGTGGCCGTGGGCCTCGGCCCCTTCGCGGGCGTGCTGGCGCTGTGGGTGCACACCACCGGCGTGCTGGCCAAGCTCTTCGCCGAAGCGGTAGAGGCCATCGACCCGCAGCCGGTGGAGGGCATCCGCTCCACCGGCGCCAGCGCGCTGCACGAGATCGTCTACGGCGTGATCCCGCAGGTGATGCCGCTGTGGATCTCCTATGCGCTCTACCGCTTCGAATCCAACGTGCGCTCGGCCTCGGTGGTCGGCATGGTGGGTGCCGGCGGCATCGGCGTGGTGCTGTGGGAGATCATCCGTGGCTTCAAGTACGACCAGACCTGCGCCGTGATGATCATCATCGTGGTGAGCGTGAGCTTGATCGACCTGGTCTCCGCGCGCATCCGCAAGCTGCTCGTTTGAAGGCATTCATGGCCCTGAACCTGGAAGAGATCGCGCGCCTGCTCGAAGCCAAGGGCCAGCGCCAGTACGGCCGCGAGGCCGTGAGCCAGCTGGCGCATGCGTTGCAGTGTGCACAGCTTGCCGAGGAAGCCGGCGAAACGCCCGAGACCATCGTGGCCGCCCTGCTGCACGACCTGGGCCATCTGCTCGCACCGGAGCGCACCGACGAGACCCCAGACGCGCAGCAGCAGCGCGACGACCTGCACCAGTACATCGCGCTGCCCTTCCTGCGCGGCCTGTTCGCGCCGGCGGTGCTGGAGCCGATGCGCCTGCACGTGGACGCCAAGCGCTACCTGTGCGCGGCCGATTCCGGCTACTGGGACACGCTCTCCCCCGCCTCGAAGCGCAGCCTCGAGCTGCAGGGCGGCATCTACACCGACGAGGAGGCGCAGCGCTTCCTGGCGCAGCCCTTCGCGGCCGAGGCCGTGCGGCTGCGGCGCTACGACGATGCGGCCAAGGTGCCGGGCCAGCGCACGCCTGCGCTGGACCACTTCATGGAAATCGCCCACTCGCTGACCGGAGCCTGAGCACCGCGTTTTTCCTCTTTGCAGGATCGAGCAATCTTGCGCCACGATTCGGCATGCGGCGCAAGCGCATCGGGGCGGATACTTCCCAGCCCTCAGCAAGGAGTCCCACTCATGCGTTTCAAGAAATTCGGCCGCACCGGCCTCTTCGTTTCGGAACTGTGCCTCGGCACCATGACCTTCGGCGGCGAAAGCGGCATCTGGAGCCAGATCGGCAACCTGGAGCAGCGCCAGGTCGATGAGCTGGTCGGCCGCGCGATCGATGCCGGCATCAACTTCATCGACACCGCGAACGTGTATGCCGAGGGCCGCTCGGAAATCATGACCGGGCAGGCACTCAAGAACCTGAAGATCCCGCGCGAGAACGTGGTGGTCGCCACGAAGGTGCTGGGCGAGATGGGCCCGGGGCCCAATGCGCGCGGTGCCTCGCGCCATCACATCCTGCATTCGGTGCATGCGAGCCTGAAGCGGCTGCAACTGGAGCACGTCGATCTCTACCAGATCCACGGCTTCGACCCGGCCACGCCCATCGAGGAGACGCTGCGCGCACTCGACACGCTGGTGCAGCAGGGCCTGGTGCGCTACGTGGGCGTGTCGAACTGGGCGGCCTGGCAGATCGCGAAAGCGCTGGGCATCTCCGAGCGCCTGGGCCTTGCGCGCTTCGAATCGCTGCAGGCCTACTACACGATCGCCGGCCGCGACCTGGAGCGCGAGCTGGTGCCGATGCTGCAGAGCGAGCAGGTGGGCTTGATGGTGTGGAGCCCCTTGGCGGGCGGCCTCTTGAGCGGCAAGTACGGCCGCAGCACCCAGGCCGAGCAGGGCAGCCGCCGCACCACCTTCGACTTCCCGCCGGTGCAGCTCGATCGCGCCTGGGACACCATCGACACGATGCGCGCCATCGCCGAGGCGAAGAAGGTCTCGGTCGCGCAGGTCGCTCTGGCCTGGCTGCTGCACCAGCCGGTGGTCACCAGCGTGATCGTCGGCGCCAAGCGCGTGGACCAGCTGGACGACAACATCGCGGCGACGGCGGTGAGGCTGAGCGGCGAGGAGCTGGCGCAGCTGGACAAGGTGAGCGCACTGCCTTCCGAATACCCGGGCTGGATGCTGGAGCGGCAGGGCGGGGCCAGGCGGAAGCAGCTGGCGCAGTAATCGCGCGGGACCCGTCGCCGCAATGGCTGTGCGGCGACGGGCCATCCAGCCGCCCTCACGCTGGCCTCGGCAAACTCACTTCCGTGGCCGCCATGGCGGTGCGGGCTTGAAGCGCTCCTGCAGGAACGACAGGAACAGCTTCACCCTGGCGGACATCCCTGCGCGTTGCGCCACGAGCGCTACCACATCGGCGGGCGGCAAGCTCCAGTCGTCCAGCACGCGAACCAGTTGCCCGCAGGCCAGGCTCTCCGCGACGTCCCACTCCGAGCGCATGATCAGGCCCTTGCCCTTGAGCGCCCACTGCCGCGCGACGTCGCCATCATTGCTGCTCAGGGTCGGCGCCACCCGCACCGCGACTTCATTGCGCTTCTTCCTGAAGTGCCACAGCGTGACGTCTTCCTGGTTCTCCCGCAGCACGATGCAGTCGTGCGCGGCCAGCTCGTCCGGCGTGCGCGGGGCAGGGCTGCGGGCGAGGTAGTCGGGCGCGGCGCAGACGAAGCGCGCATTGGGCGCGATGGGATAGGCGACCATGCTCGAGTTCGCGAGGCTGCCGATGTGCACGATCAGGTCGAAGCGATTCGCGTCGGCCGCCGACACCACGTCGCTGAGCGTCAGGGAAACCTTCAGACGGGGGTGCAGCGTATGAAAGTCGGCGATGGCCGCAGCCAGGTGATGCCGGCCGAAGCCCAGGGGGCCGCAAACGTCCAGCGTCCCCGCGACCTCGCCCGAGCGTGCACGCAGGTTGTCGATCAATCCGTCCAGCTCGGCGAGAAGATTCACGGCCCCGGCGTGGAAGAGCTCGCCCTCTTCGGTGAGGCTGAAGCGGCGCGTGCTGCGGTGGACCAGGTGCAGCCCCAGGCGGTCTTCCAGTTGGCGCAGCCGCTGCGACACGGACGAGGCCGTCACGTCCATGCGCCGGGCTGCTTCCGCGAGGGAGCCGCTTTCGGTGATGACGACGAAGAAGCGGAGGTCGGTGACGTCGTGTGACATCCGCGAATGCTAGGGCTTGTCGACCGGCCCTAATAGTCCACGCTGCTGCCGAGTCCCCGCTGCCTGGCCGTGCGGACGGCAAGCTCGGCCACGGCCAGGTCCTGCAGCGCCACGCCCGTTCCGTCGAAGAGGGTGATCTCGTCGGCCGTGCGGCGCCCGTCGCATGCACCTTCGATGACGGCGCCGATGCTGCCGCGAAAGCTCTGCGCGGTGATCAGGCCGGCGTCGTAGGCATGCTGGCATTCGCCGATGCGGACCGCCTGTTCGGCCTCGTCGACGAACAGGGCCGCTGCCGCCACCAGGGCCGGATCCAGCTCCTGCTTGCCGCGGGTGTCGGCGCCCATCGCGTTGATGTGGGTGCCGGGGCGCACCCAGGATCTCTGGACCAGGGCCTTCTGCGAGGGCGTCGCAGTGATCAGGATGTCGGCGTGGGCGGCCACGGTCTCGACCTGGGTCTCCGGCACGAATTCCAGGTCGAGCTGCTGCACGAGGCGGCCGAAGGCAGCAAGGTTTTCAGGGGAGGGATCCCACGCATGCACCTGGCGGATGGCACGCACGGCCAGCGTCGCACGCAGCTGGTGGTGCGACTGAACGCCCGCGCCGACGATGCCGAGCACGGTGCTGTCGGGGCGCGACAAGTGCCGGGTGGCGATCGCGCTGGCGGCGCCGGTGCGCACGCCGGTCAGGTAGTTCGCGCTGACGAGTGCCGAAGCGCGGCCCGTGTCCGGGTCGAAGAGCAAGGTCGACGACTGGTGGTTGCCCAGGTTCCGGTCCGCGTTGTGCGGCCAGTAGCCGCCCGCCTTGAGGCCGAGCAGGGGGGCGCTGGTGTCGCAGCCGGCCTTGACGCCGTAGACGGCATCGCGGCAACCCACCCCCTCGCGCACCACCGGGTAGTTGCGCGCCTCCTGGCGCGCCATCGCGGCGAAGCATCGCTCGACCGCCGCGATGGCGTCCTCGACGCTCACCAACGCGCGGGCCACCTGTTCCGAAATGATCAGCATCGCGTCTTTCTGTGTGGGGCAGCTTTCACCAGCCGCTGATGCGCGGCCAGGTCGCTTCGATCTCGTGGCCCGGGCCGAGCACCTTGTAGTGGTCGTACTGCGCCGCGGTGGGGCAGGCATGGTTGGGCAGGATGCGCACTTGCGCACCGACCGGCAGCTGCAGTGCGCCTTCGATCTTGCCGCTGCGGTGCGCCATGATCCCGTGCTCCTGGTTGGCGCCCACGAGGATCAGGTCCTCCAGCGGCCGCCCGTCGAGGTCGCAAACCAGCCCGTAGCCCTGGTCCACCGGCTGCCTCGCCGTGCCGCGGTCGCGCGACATCGCCATCCATCCGGCGTCCAGGATCGTCCAGCCCTTTTCGCGCTGGTGACCGATCACCGTGGCCAGCACCGACAGGGCGATGTCGTCCACGCCGCAGACATTCAAGCCTGCCATGAAGAGATCGAAGAACACGAATACGCCGGCGCGCACTTCGGTGATGCCTTCGAGCCGCTCGGCGAAGAGCGCGGTCGGCGTCGAGCCGACGCTGACCACGGGGCAGGCGATGCCGGCAGCACGCAGACGCTGCGCCGCATGCACGGCCGCCGCGCGCTCCTGCTCGGCCATCGCGCAGATCGCGTCGGTGGATGTGCAGTCGTAGGAGCTTCCGGCGTGCGTGAGGATGCCCTGCACCGGGATGCCGGCGGCTTCGAGGAACTGCGCGATCGAGAGCAGCTCGCCGGAATCGGGATTCACGCCCGAGCGGTGGCCGTCCGAGTCCACCTCGATGAGCAGCTCGAAATGCCGTTGCGCCTCATGCGCGCACTGGGCCAGCACCCGTGCCGCCTCCATGCTGTCGAGAATCAGCGTGAGCCGCACTCCCTGGTCCTGCAGCCTCATCACGTGATCCAGCTTGTTCGGCGCGATGCACACGGCATAGAGGATGTCCTTGACGCCATGCGCCGCAAAGTAATCGGCCTCGCGCAGCGTCGACACCGTGATCGGTCCCTCCGGCGTCTCCATCATCCGGCGCGTCACGTCCATCGACTTGTTGGTCTTCACGTGCGGGCGCAGCGTCACGCCCAGGCGCCGCGCCTGGTTGCGCATGCGCTCGATGTTGCGATCCATGCGCGCCGGGTCGAGCAGCAGCGCGGGTGTCTCCAGTTGTTCGAGAACCTGTTTCGTCATGTCAGTTCATTGCCTTGTTCGTTTCCCGCGCGAGCACGCGTCCGGGCCGCGCACCGGTCGGGCGGCCGCCTTGCCAGACGACCGCGCCGTTGACGATCACCGCATCGATGCCGCGGGCCGGGGCGATCGGCGTTTCGTAGGTGGCCGCTTCGTCCACGGTGTCGGCGTCGAACAGGGTCAGGTCGGCGTACGCGCCTTCCTTCAGCACGCCGCGGTCCTTGAGGCCGAAGTTCTTCGCCGTGAGGCCGGTCATCTTGTAGACGGCCGTCTCCAGCGGGAACAGCCTGAGCAGCCGGCCGTAGTGGCCCAGCACCCGCGGGAAGCTGCCCCACAGGCGCGGATGCGGCGAGGCGTCGTGCGGCAGGCCGTCGGAGCCGATCATGGTGTGGTCGAATTTCAGGATGCGCTGCACGTCGTTCTCGTCGAGCCGGAAGTAGATGCCGCCAGCGGGGCTGAGCCGGCGGATCGCTTCTTCCTCGCCGACGCCCATCTCCTTCGCGATGGCATCGAGATCCCGGCCCGCATGCTCGGGCATGGGTTTGGACCAGCTTACGATCACGCGCGACGAAGTCGCCGCGCGGTCGGCCGAGAGGATGGTCGAGCCGGCCGTGTACGGGTAGCAGTCCAGGCAGATCGGCTGCTTCGCCATGTTCTTCTCGACGAAGGCCAGCGCTTCCTCCGAACGGCCGTGGTTCGCCGGCCCGACCACCTTCATGTGCGAGATCACCACCTGCACGCCGACCTCGCGGCCGACGCGGAAGGTCTCTTCCAGCGAGTCGATCACGCGGTCCGCCTCGTCGCGCATGTGGGTGCAGTACACGCCGCCGAAGTCCTTGAGGGGGCGG
Organism: Variovorax sp. WS11; assembly: GCF_010499245.1. Classification (GTDB taxonomy): domain Bacteria; phylum Pseudomonadota; class Gammaproteobacteria; order Burkholderiales; family Burkholderiaceae_C; genus Variovorax. The sequence continues at coordinate 2,387,955 of NZ_JAAGOW010000001.1, read as the reverse complement.
CAGGTCTCGATCACCTCCTCGGTCGGGGCTGCGACCGAGGGCTCGTAGAAGAGCCCCGTGGAGACGCCGATGGCGCCGGCTTCGAGCGCCTCCTGCACCAGGGCGCGCATGCGGACGATCTGTTCCTCCGTGGCCGGCAGGCCCAGGTCGTCCAGCGTCGCGACGCGCAAGGTGGTGTGGCCCACGAGCAGCGCGCAGTTGGTCGCCGCGGGCTTGGCGCGCAGTGCCTCGATGTACGAGGCGAAGGTGGGGAAGGAGAACCAGCCGCCTTCCTCGTCGAGCAGGTTCAATGGCGGCGTGACCGGTTGGGTGATTCCGCCCGGCATCGGGGCCAGCGAGATCCCGCAGTTGCCCGCGATGACGGTGGTGATGCCCTGGCTGACCTTGGGCGCCATGTCGGGATTGGAGAGCATGAGGCGGTCGTCGTGCGTGTGCGCATCGATGAAACCGGGCGCCGCGATGCGGCCGCCCTGGTCGATCTCGACCTGGCCGTGCATCGCCGACAGATCGCCGATGCGCGCGATGCGCTCGCCGCGAATGCCGATGTCGCCCGCGAAGCGCGGCGCGCCGCTGCCGTCGACGATGCTGGCGTTGCGGATCAGTAGGTCGAATTTTTCCTGCATGGGGTGTCTCGGGTTGAAAGGGATCACAGCAGCGCGCCGCGCGCGGCGATCGGCCAGAGGGCCTCGACCCGCTCGCCGCGCACGCAGACCAGTTCGTCGTAGAGGTTGACGGTCGGGTCGCAATGGCCGGGCACCAGCATCAGCGGGTCGCCCAGCGTGAGCGCCGCGGCATCGGGGGTGGCCAGTACGCCATGCTCGTCGGAGGCTTTCACATAGCGCAGGTCGGGTCGCTGCCACACGATGGGCAGGCCCGAATCCACGCTGGATGCCTTGAGGCCGGCATCGACCACCGCTCGCTCGGGCGTGGCGCGGCTCATGACCGTGGTGCGAACGAACAGCGCATGCTCGAAGGCGACGTCGTTCTCGCCACGCTGGTTGTCGCCGTAGTCGCGGTCCATGAACACATAGGAGCCGGCCTGGATCTCGTTGAAGACGCCGGAGTCGCGCTCGTGCAGGAAGGTGCCGGTGCCCGCGCCGGTCACACGCTCGACGGGCAAGCCGCTGGCCTCGATGGCCTCGCGGGTCGTGCGTGCGGCTTGCGCGGCCCCGGCAATGGCGGCCGCGCGCTCCTGGGGCGAGCGCATGTGCTGGGCCGGGCCGTGATAGCAGTGCAGGCCCATGAAGCGCAGCGGCGTGCTGGCGGCAACCTGGCGCGCGAGGCGCACCGCCTCCTCGCCGGGGGCGACGCCGCAGCGGTTGGCGCCGACGTTGACCTCCACATAGACATCCAGCGTGACCGCATGCGCCTGCGCCGCGGCGGCGAGCGCCTGCACCTGCAGCGGGTGATCGACCAGCACGCCGATGCGCGCCCTGCGGCCCAGGGCCGCGAGATGGCGCAGCTTGGCGTCGCCCACCACCTGGTTGGTGACCAGGACGTCCTCGATGCCGGCCTCCACGAACACCGCCGCCTCGCTGACCTTCTGGCAGCAGATGCCGACGGCGCCCAGTGCCACCTGGCGCCGCGCGATCTCCGGGGTCTTGTGGCACTTGGCATGGGCGCGCAGCCGCACCTTGCTGCCGCGCAGCGCCTCGGCCATGCGCATCAGGTTGCGCTCGAAGGCGTCGAGGTCGAGCACCAGCGCCGGCGTGTCGATGGCGACCAGAGGGTCGCCGGGCCTTGCGGCTTTCCAGGGGAGCATGGGGACAGCCTCGCGTTCAATCGATCTTCGCGCCCGATTCCTTGACGATCCTGGCCCACTTGGCCGTCTCGCGGCGCGAGAGATCGAGGAACTGCTCGGGCGTGCTGGGGTCGGTCTCGGCGCCCAGCACCTTGAAGCGCTCGCGCAACGCCGGGTTGGCCAGCGCGGTGCGGATCTCGGCATTGAGGCGGGTGACGACGTCGTTGGGCATGTGGGCCGGCCCGACGATGCCGCCCCAGGCGGTCACCTCGAAGCCCGGCACGCCGGCCTCGGCGATGGTGGGAATGTCCGGGTAGGTGGACGAGCGCTTGCTCGATGAAATTCCCAGCGCCCGCACGCGGCCCGACTGCGCCTGCGGTCCCGACACCGGCGTGTTGATCATCATGAGCTGGACGCCGCCGCCGATCAGGTCGGTCATGGCCGCGGTCGCGGCCTTGTAGGGGACATGCAGCATGCTGGTGCCGGTCACGGACTTGAAGAGCTCCACCCCGAGATGGGCGGTGGTGCCGTTGCCGTCCGAGGCGAAGGCCAGCTTGTCCGGGTTCTTCTTTGCGTAGGCGATCAGCTCGGGGACACTCTTGACCGGCAAGTCGTTGTTGACGACCAGCAGATTGGACAGTCGCAAGGTGTTGGCGATCAGCGTCAGATCCTTCTCCACGTCGTACGGCACGTTGCTCAGCAGCGAGCGGTTGGTGGCCAGCGAGACGACGTTGCCATAGGCCAGCGTGTAGCCGTCGGGCGCAGAGCGCACCAGGTCCATCGTCCCGATCGTGTAGGAGCCGCCGGGCTTGTTGTCGATCACGATGGGCACGCCCATCTGCTGCGACAGTTGCGTGCCCAGTGCGCGCATCAGCGCGTCGGGTGCGCCGCCCGCGGCCGACGGCACGATCAGGCGGATCGGCTTGTCGGGATAGGCTGCGAGCGCCGGCAGCGAGAGGGCCGACAGCGTGGCGAGGACAAGGGCAGGCAGCAGGGAGCGCAGACGCATGGCAGTAACCTCCGGCAATGTGGAACGACGGGCCGGAAAGCACGGCCTGAGGCGAGTGTCAGGTCACGCATTCAAAAAATAAACTACCTGAAACTACATCTATCCTTCATTTTTTCTTACGAAGAGAACGCCATCGCCTCGGCCTCCTTCACGATCCAGTCCTCGAAGGCGCGCACCCGCTCGGGCAGCGGCGCCTGGTCGCGCCAGGCCAGGTAATAGGCGCCCTCCGTCCGCACCTTCAGCGCGAAGGGCGCGACCAGCCGGCCCGCGGCCAGGTCGTCGCGCACGAAGGCGTCGAGCGCGACCATCACGCCCAGCTGGTCGGCCGCGGCCTGGTAGGCCAGCGCGGCGTTCTCGAATCGGAGGCCGCTGTTGCCGTCGATCTGCGGCGCGCCGGCCTCGGCCAGCCAGGCCGGCCAGTCCTTGGGCCGGTTCATCGAGCACAGCAGCACGTGCCGCGCGAGGTCGGCCGGCTTGCGAAGCTGCGGGCCCCGCTCCAGCAGGCCCGGCGCGCACACCGGCAGCAGCGTCTCCCCGAACAGGCGCCGCAAGCCCGGGCCAGCGGGCGGCTGGGGCTCGGAATGGATGCTCACGTCCACCTCCTCGCGCGCGAAATCGGCGCGCTCGTGCGAGGTGGTGATCTGCACGTCGATGCGCGGGTGCAGCGCATGGAAGCGCGCCAGCCGCGGCACCAGCCAGCGGATCGCGAAGGTGGGCGGCAGCTTGATGCGCAGGCGCCGCTCGTCGGGGCCGGCCTGCAGCTGGCGCGTGCCGTAGTCGATCTGGTCCAGCGCCGCGCGCGCGGTGTCGAAGTAGCGCTGCCCCGCGGGCGTGAGCGCGATGCCGTGCCGGCCGCGCTCGAACAGCGCGAGGCCGAGCCAGCCTTCCAGCGTGGCGATGTGGCGGCTGACCGCGCCCTGCGTCACGCACAGCTCCTGCGCCGCGCGCGTGAAGTTGCCGCAGCGGGCCGCGGCTTCGAAGGCGCGCAGGGCGTTGAGGGGTGGAAGACGGCGCGTCATGGTTTGGAGTAGCCATGAGCTTTGCTCATGGGGTGCATGCCTTAATTGTGATTGCCGCAGCGCCGCCGCGTCCATAGCATCGACCCCATTACAAGTCCAGGAGACGAGCCCATGGTGACGATGAAGAAAGCGCATGCCTGCCTGCATGCCGGCCTGGCCGCCGCGCTGCTCGCTCTCGCGGGCGCTGCCGCAGCCGACAGCGTCTATCCCAGCCAGCCGATCAAGCTCATGGTGCCGTGGCCCGCCGGCGGCGGCGTCGACACCACCGCACGCATGATCTCCGAGCCGCTGGCACAGAAGCTGGGCCAGCCGATCGTCATCGACAACCGCGGCGGCGCCGGCGGCAACATCGGCACCGAGCTCGCGGCCCGCGTCAAGCCCGACGGCTACAACCTGCTGATGGGTTCGATCAGCCCGAACGCGGTCAACCTGCATCTCTACACCAAGCTGGGCTTCGACCCGGTGAAGGACTTCGCCCCCATCGTCTACGTCTCGGCCGTGCCGAACATCCTGGTGGTGCCGGCCTCCTCGCCCTACAAGACGGTCAAGGAGCTGATCGACGCGGCCCAGGCTAACCCCGGCAAGCTCAACTACGGCTCGGGCGGCGTCGGCTCCTCGCAGCACCTGGCGGCGGTGCAGTTCATGTCGGCCGCAAAGATCGACATCGTGCACGTGCCCTACAAGGGCACCGCGCCGGCCGAGGCGGACCTCGCGGCGGGCCATATCTCGCTGATGCTGGACACCACGACCTGCCTGCCTTTCGTGGCGAGCGGCCGGATGCGCGCCCTGGCCGTGGCCTCGAAGAAGCGCAACCCGGCGCTGCCGAACGTGCCCACCTTCGACGAGGTCGGGCTGCCCGGCATCTACGCCTCTTCGTGGTATGGCCTCATGGCGCCGGCCGGCACGCCGCGGCCCATCATCGACAAGCTCAACGCCCACGCCAACGAGGTGCTGCAGTCGGCCGACATGAAGCGGCGCATGGCCGAGTTCGGTGCCGAGATCGGCGGCGGCACGCCGGAGGAGTTCGGGCAGTTCATCGTGTCGGAGATCAAGCGTTACGAATCGATCGTGCGGCTCTCGGGCGCCAAGCTGGATTGATGCCGATGCCCGATTCGCTGTCTCCCCGCACCCTGTTCGACAAGATCTGGGCGCAGCACGTCGTGATGCAGCGCGACGACGGCCAGAGCCTGCTCTACGTCGACCGCCACCTGGTGCAGGACGGCTCGGCGCCGGCCTTCCAGATGCTGCGCCAGCGCGGCCTGCCGGTACGCCGGCCCGATTTGGCCTTCGCCACGCCGGACCACTATGTGCCCACGGCCTCGCGCGACCTGGCGCGCATCGCCGATCCGGATAAGCGCGCCATGGCCCAGGCGCTGGCCGACGACTGCGCCGCATCCGGCATTCGCTTCTTCGGGCTGGACGATGCGCGCCAGGGCATCGTGCACGTGGTCGGCCCCGAGCAGGGCCTGAGCCTGCCGGGCATGCTGATCGTCTGCGGCGACAGCCACACCTCCACCCATGGCGCGCTGGGGGCGCTGGCCTTCGGCATCGGTGCCTCGGAAGTGGCGCATGTGCTGGCCACGCAGACCCTGTGGCAGCGCAAGCCGCGCACGCTGCGCGTCAGCGTGGACGGCCGGCTCGGGGACGGCGTAACCGCCAAGGACCTGATACTTGCCATCATCGGCCGCATCGGCGCCGCGGGCGCGACCGGGCATGTCGTCGAGTACGCGGGCGAGGCGATCCGCGCGCTGTCGATGGAAGCGCGCATGACCGTGTGCAACATGTCCATCGAGGCCGGCGCGCGCGCCGGGATGATCGCGCCCGACGACACCACCTTCGCCTGGCTCGCCGGTCGCCCGCAGGCGCCGGCGGGCGCCGACTGGGACGCTGCCCTCGCGCGCTGGCGCCTGCTGCCCGGCGACGAGGGCGCCGCCTTCGACCGCGAGCTGGCGCTGCATGCCGGCGAGATCGCCCCCATGGTCACCTGGGGCACCAGCCCCGAGGACGTGCTACCCATCTCCGGCCGCGTGCCCGATCCGGCCCAGGCCGGCGACGCCGACCGGCGCGCAGCGATGCAGGGCGCCCTCGCCTACATGGGCCTCGCGCCCGGCCAGCGGCTGGAGGACATCGCGGTGCAGCGCGTCTTCATCGGCTCCTGCACCAACGGCCGCATCGAGGACCTGCGCAGCGCCGCCGCGGTGGCACGCGGCCGCCGCGTGGCCGAGGGCGTGGAGGCCTGGGTCGTGCCCGGCTCCGGCCTGGTCAAGCAGCAGGCCGAGGACGAGGGCCTCGATGCCGTGTTCCGTGCCGCCGGCTTCCAGTGGCGGCATGCGGGCTGCTCGATGTGCCTGGGCACCAACGGCGACCAGGTCGCGCCGGGCCAGCGCTGCGCCTCCACCTCCAACCGCAACTTCGTCGGCCGCCAGGGCCCGGGCGCGCGCACCCATCTGATGAGCCCGGCCATGGCCGCCGCGGCCGCGGTGACCGGGCGGCTGACCGACGTGCGCGGCCTGCTGCCGGCGCATTGAGGACGAGCCCCATGCAAGCCTTCACCCAGCTCGATGCCGTGGCCGCGCCGCTGCCCCGCATCAACGTCGACACCGACCAGATCGTGCCGGCGCTCTACCTGCAGAAGCCGCGCGCCGCCGACTTCGGCGCCTTCCTCTTTCGCGACGTGCGGCACGATGCGCAGGGCGCGCGGCGCCCGGACTTCCCGCTCAACGATCCGGCGTATGCGCAGGCCCGCATCCTCGTGGCCGGCCGCAACTTCGGCTGTGGCTCCTCGCGCGAGCATGCCGTGTGGGCGCTGGCCGACGGCGGCTTTCGCGCGGTGGTCGCGCCGAGCTTCGGCGACATCTTCTTCTCCAACGCGCTGAAGAACGGGCTGCTGCCGGTGCGCCTGCCCGAGCCGCGCGTCGAGGCGCTGCTGGCCCTGCTGCAGCGCGAGCCCGGCACGCGCCTTCGCATCGACCTGGCTGCGCAGCGCGTGCATGCGGGCGACGGCGGCTGCGATGCCTTCGAGATCGATCCCTTCGCGCGCCACTGCCTGCTCGAGGGCCTGGACGAGCTGGACTACACGCTCGGCCAGTCCGGGCGCATCGAAGCCTTCGAGCGCGAGCGCGCCTTGTCCTTTTCACCCATTCCATCGGCCTGAAGAAAGAGTTGTCCTCCATGAAGATCGCAGTGTTGCCGGGCGACGGCATCGGTCCCGAAGTCACGGCCGAGGCCGTGCGCGTGTTGAAGGCCGTGCTGGGCTCCGGCCAGGCCGTGGAGCTGGTGGAAGCGCCCATCGGTCAGGCCGGCATCGACAGCGCGGGCGACCCGTTGCCGCAGGCCACGCTCGAGATCGCACGGGCCGCCGACGCCATCCTGTTCGGTTCTGCCGGTATGCCGGGCGACGAGGCCATTCCCTTCGCCGTGCGGCCGGGCGCCAGCCTGCTGCGGCTGCGCCAGGACCTGGGCTTGTTCGCCAACTTCCGGCCGGCCTTTCTTTTTCCCGAGCTGATCGGCGCCTCGACCCTCAAGCCCGAAGTGGTCGAGGGCCTGGACCTGATGATCCTGCGCGAGCTCACCGGCGACGTCTACTTCGGCGAGCCGCGCGGCAGCGGCACGAACGCGCGCGGCGAGCGCGAGGCGTTCAACACGATGCGCTATTCCGAGCCCGAGGTGGAGCGCATCGCGCACGTGGCCTTCCGCACCGCGCGTGCGCGCAAACGCAAGCTGTGCTCCGTCGACAAGGCCAACGTGCTGGAGGTGATGCAGCTGTGGCGCGAGGTGGTGACACGCGTGGGCGCCGAGTATCCGGACGTCGAGCTCACGCATCACTTTGTCGACGCCGCGGCGATGCAGCTGATGCGCGCACCGAAGCAGTTCGACGTGATCGTCACCGGCAACATCTTCGGCGACATCCTCTCGGATGCGGCCGCGATGCTGACCGGCTCGATCGGCATGCTGCCTTCGGCCTCGATGGCCGCCGGCACGAAGGGGCTGTACGAGCCGGTGCACGGCACCGCGCCCGACATCGCGGGCAAGGACCTGGCGAACCCGCTTGCCGCCATCCTCTCGATGGCGATGATGCTGCGCTATTCCTTCGGCCTTGCCGAGCAGGCGGACCGCGTCGAGGCCGCGGTGCGCCGGGTGCTGGCGGAGGGTCTGCGCACGGGCGACATCTTCCAGGGCGGCTGCCGCCGCGTAGGCACGCGCGAGATGGGTGAGGCGGTGGTCGCGGCAGTGCGAGGCTGACCGATGGCTCGGGTCCGCGTGCTGTCGCCGCTTTCGCCCAGCAGTGGCCGGCTTCAGCGCGCCAGCATGGCCTTGAGCTGCACGTACGCCTTCGGGTCCTCCTGCCGCAGCGCCTCGATGTCCTTCTGCAGCCGTTCCAGCCGGGGCAGGCGCGCGTTCTCCTTGATCTGCGCGACCTCCTTCGCCAGCGCCAGGAAGTCCTTGATGCGCCGGTCGTCCTTCGCGCCCGCCGGCAGGCGCTCGACCAGCACCGAGAGCGCGTCCATCAGCCGCCCGATCTGGCGCCCGTAGCTGTGCTGCTGCAGCACGTCACGCTCGATGGCGGGTGCGGAGGAGTTGTTGTAGGTGACGTTGAAGAAGGACCAGCCGCTGTTGATCGGCTGGGTCAGCTCGCTGGGCGCGAGCGAGGGCGGGCTCCAGGCTTGCAGGGGCCAGCCCCACCAGGTGCCTCGGGTTGCTGCCGCGCCGTCGCCATTTGTCGTCGCCATGGGTCCTCCTGCCAGGCACACTTCGCGCCCCGCGCATCGTAGCCCTGCGGCGCCTCGTGCGCCACTTCGCGCGCTCAGCGCACGAAGCGCCCTTCCGGCGTCACCCGAACCATCTCGATGAAGCGTGACCCGGTCCCGTTGCCGGCCGTGAAGTCGATGTCCATGCCGGCCAGCCGGAGCTTGAAGGCGCGCAGCGCCGCATGCAGGCGCGCGCGCGTCAGGTCGCGGCCCGTGCGCTTGAGCGCCTCGATCATCACCAGCCCGTTCAGGTAGCCCTCGAAGCTGCCGTAGCCCACCGGCACCTGCGCGCGCTCCGCCAGGCGGCGGTAGTCGCGCGCCACGGTCTCCACCTCGCCCCAGGGATAGGGCATGACCTGCGAGATGGCCAGGCCGCTTGCCTGCAGTTGCACCACCTTGGCCGTGACCTCGCCCGGCACGATCGACATGCCATAGAACATCGGCTTGCTGCCGGCGGCGTACGTGGCCTTGATCACCTCGCCGGCCACGGTGCCGGCCAGGTACATCAGCACGGCCTGGGGCTGGCTGTCCGCCAGCGTCTTGCCGGCCTCGGCGGCGTTCGAGCCGTCGCCCTTGACCGAGATCGCGGCCGCGGGCGTGAGCTTATGGGTGGTCATGGCCGCGCCGATCAGCTTGACCGCCTCGGCGCCGCCGGGGTTGTCGAGGTGGGCGATGGCGATCTTGTTGACGCCGACGGTGGTCAGGTGCTCGACCAGGGCCTGCGCCTCGCGCGCATTGCTGGCGCGCACGAAGTAGGCCGAGCCCGCGACGCGTTCGCGTGCCGAGTCGCCCACCCCGTAGCCGCCCACGCTGGGCGCGCCGCTTTGCTGCAGCAGCTTGGCCGCGGCAGCCGTGGTGCCGGAGCCGACGCAGCCGAAGAAGGCGAACACGCGGTGGTCGTTCAGCAGCTTGGTGTAGTTCTCGACCGCCTTCTCGGGCTTCAGCTCGTCGTCGAGCGCCACCAGCTTGATCTTGCGGCCCCCGATGCCGCCCTGCTCGTTGACGGCGTCGAAGGCGAGTCCGGCGCCGTTGTGGACGACCTTGATCTGCGAGCCGAGGGGTCCGCTCAGGACGGCGGAGCTGCCCAGCACGATCTCGCCGTCGCTCACGCCGTTCTCGGCGGCCCGCACGGACGACAGCGGCACCAGGCCGGCGGCAAATGCCGCGCTGGACGCGACAAAACTTCTGCGTTGCATGAAACGAATCCTCTTCCCGGGTGATGGTTATGGTGGATAAGGATTGGACGTGCGGCGCGAAGCGCGTCCGGTCAGGGTTTACCCAGCCTGCCCCGGGCTTATTTCACGATGCACTGGCGCCCGGGGCGTTGCGTGAGGAAGATCGGCCGGCGCTCAATCGCCACCTGGTGCACTGACCCATGAAAGGAAATGCCATGGATTGCGATGTCCTGATCGTCGGCGCTGGCCCCACCGGCCTCATGCTGGCCAACCAGCTCGCACGCCGCGGCGTGCGCACGCTGATCATCGACCGCCATGCCGGCCCCGCGCGCGAAACGCGGGCCCTGGGCGTGCAGGCGCGCACATTGGAGATCTATTCGAAGCTGGGCGTCGTGGATCGCGCGCTCGCGCTCGGCAAGCGCGGCGACGGCGCCAACATGTGGGCCGAGGGCCGCCGCATGGCGCGTGTGCCGCTGGCAGACGCCGGCGCGCGGCTCACGCCCTATCCCTACATCCTCGTGCTCGGCCAGGACGACAACGAGAAGATCCTGGGCGAGCGGCTGCACGACTTCGGCCTGTCGGTGCAATGGAACACCGAGCTGCTGGCGCTCACGCAGACGCCCGAGCGCGCCGTGGCCACGCTCAAGCAGCCCGACGGCAGCCTGCGCGAGATCGAGGCCGCCTGGGTGGCCGGCTGCGACGGTGCCCGCAGCGCGGTGCGCGAGCAAAGCGGCATCGGCTTCCCCGGCGCGCCCTACGAGCACGTGTTCTTCGTCGCCGACGTGGAAGCGACCGGCAGCATGGTGCCCGACGAGGTCAACGTCTACCTGTGGAAGGACGGCTTCCACCTGCTCTTCCCGATGCGCGGCCAGGACCACTGGCGCATCGTCGGCATCCTGCCGCCCGCGCTGCGCGGCAAGGAGGATGTGCGCTTCGAGGACGTGATCCCCTCGCTGCGCGAGGAGGCGGGCGCGGGCCTGGCCTTCAAGGAGTGCAGCTGGTTCTCCACCTACCGCATCCATCACCGCAGCGCCTCGCACTTTCGCGAGGGCCGCGCCTTCGTGCTCGGCGATGCGGCCCACATCCACAGCCCGGTCGGCGCGCAGGGCATGAACACGGGCCTGCAGGATGCCTACAACCTCGGCTGGAAGCTGGCGCTGGTCACGCAGGGCCGTGCCGATGCGGCGCTGCTGGATTCGTACGAGGCCGAGCGCCTGCCGGTCGCGCGCCGGCTGCTGGACACCACCGACCGCGGCTTCAAGCTGGTGGTGTCGGACAGCTGGTGGGCCGGCCTGCTGCGCACCGAAGTGCTGGCGCGCGTCGGCGCGCTGGCGATGGGCCGGCCGCGCATCCAGCAGACGGCCTTCCGGGTGATCTCGCAGATCGGCATCAACTACCGCGCGAGCGCCCTGTCGGTGTCGCTGGACGACCCGCCCCAGGGCGCGCCGCGCGCGGGCGATCGCTTCCCGTGGATGCGCTTGCGCTTCTCGGCGAACGGGCCGCAGGAGGACCTGTTCGACAAGCTCGACGACCTGCATTTCCATCTGCTCGTGTTGGGGCAGCCCGCGCCGCAGCAGCCCCTGTTGCTTCCTGCCGAGCTCGTTCGCGTCCACGCCTTGCCTTCGGACCCGGACAACGCAGCGGACCTGACACGCCAGAAGCTGCCGATGACTTCGTTCTACCTGCTGCGGCCCGATGGGTATGTGGCGCTGTGCGGCGCGCAGCTCGACCTCGCGGCCCTCGCGCGCCACGCCGCCGGGCCGCTGGGTCTGCTGACTCTCCCCCTTGGATAGGATTGCGAGGGCCGCCCGCGCACGCTAAGGTGTGCCGCCCAATGCCGAAGGACGGTGCACCATGGTCTCTACGCTGACGCGCTGCGTCGCCATCGCCCTGTTCGGGCTGCTCGTGCTGGCGGGCACATGGCGGCCCGCCCAGGCCGGCACCACCAGCGCCTTCACCCTCTCCCCGCAAAGCTACGCCGGCTCGCGCGAGCGGCAATACAAGGTCTACGTGCCGGACGGCATCGCCACCCCGGCGCCGATGGTGATGGCGCTGCACGGCTGCCAGCAGACGCACGACGACGTGCTGCGCGACTGGGGGCTCACGGCCGCGGCCGACCGCTTCGGCTTCGTCCTGGTCGCGCCCTTCATCACCAGCTACGACGGGCTGCGCAACACCAACTGCTGGGGCTTCTGGCTCGACCAGCACCGCCACCAGGGCCGCGGCGAGCCCGAGGACCTGCACCAGATCGCGCGGCAGGTGGAGGCGCGCTTCGGCATCGACCCGCGGCGGCGCTATGTCACCGGGCTGTCCTCGGGCGCGGCGATGGCGGTGGTGCTCTCGGTCACGCACAACGAGTACTTCGCCGCGGCGGCCAGCGCCTCGGGCCTGCCCTATGGCGAGGATGCGGCCTCGGTGTCTTTCTCGGGCTGCCCCGGCAGCGCCACCTTCCACGCGGTGAGCCAGGTGGTGGCCGACATGCGGCGCGAACGCAATGCAAGCTACGCGATCCCGCTGCTGGTGCTGCAGAACAACGTGGACTGCACCGTGATCCAGCCCGCCGGCCGCAACCTGCGCGATGCGCAGCTGCAGCTCAACGGCGATGCCGCGCATGACACGCCGGCCGAGGCACTGGCGCGGCAGCGGCCCTGCACGCCGGTCAACGGGCCGGACTACGCCTGCCAGCAAAGCTTCTACACCGTCGATGCGCAGCCCGGCAGCCGCTCGCTGGTGGAGACCGTGTTCTACAACGGGCCGACCGCCACGCCCGCTCGCGGCGACACCGATCACGGCCACTACTGGATCGGCGGGCAGGCGGGCCGCGACGGCAACTGGCCCCTGCAGCGGGCCGAGCTATCCGGACATCGTGTGGGATTTCTTCTCGCGCCATGTGGCCGATACCGGCGGCCCCGTACGCCGCCGCCTCCACCGCCCCCCGCCGCCGCCCAGTTGCACCAGCGGTGGTCGCCGCGCCGGGCGCATGGAGCGGGCCGCGCGACCTTGGGCGGATTCTTCAACCTGCGCGCGATCAGCACGGGCGACCTGCGCGACATCGGCTTCGCCTGGGACTACTTCTTCACGAGCGTCGCCCTCCACCAGGGCGCGGATGGGCGCTGGTTCGTGCAGCCGCCGGCCGGCTGCGGCTGAACGACGGGCTCAGCCGCGCGCCGCTGCGCCGGCGACGGCTTCCTCGGGCCGCTCTTCGCGCCCGTCCGGATGCCGCGCAAAGCGCGCCGGGCTGCGTCCATGCACCGGCGCGGTGTCGCCCCAGGGCCAGCCGCCGAACTGCGTGCGGCGGTAGTCGGCCATGGCCTGCGCGATCTCGGCCTGCGTGTTCATCACGAAGGGGCCGTACTGCGCCACCGGCTCGCCGATGGGGCGGCCCTGCAGCACCAGGAACTCGCTTTCCTCGTCGCCGTTGATCAGTTCCACCCGCGCTTCCGCGCGCAGTTCGATCGCGGCATGGTGGTCGACCTGCCCCCCCGCCACGCCGACCGAGCGGCCCTTGAAGAAGTACAGCGTGCGCCGCGTGCCCTCGCCCGTCGCGGCCGGCAGCACCCAGCAGGCCTGGGGCTCCATCTTCACGGTCCAGATGGCCAGGTCCGCATCGGGCTGCGCGGCCCAGGAATCGGGCGGCGGCGCCAGCGGACCCCCGGCACCCGGCTCGCCCTCGATCGGCGCGATGCGCCCGGCAATGCTCGCCACCTCGGTCGAGCGGCCGTCGGCGTCCATCGCGGTGAAGCGGGGGATGTCCTCGGCCCAGAACATCGTGAAATGCGGCTGCGCCATCTTGTTGCGCGCCGGCAGGTTGAGCCAGATCTGGAACAGCTCCAGCGGATTGGGCGCGGCCTTGTCGAGCAGCGGGAACATCTCCGCATGCACGATGCCGCGGCCGGCGGTGAGCCATTGCACATCGCCGCCGCCGAAGCGGGCGGTTGCGCCCAGCGAATCGGAATGGTCGATCAGGCCCTTGCGCACCAGGGTCACGGTCTCGAAGCCGCGATGCGGATGACCCGGGAAGCCCGGCACCGTCGTGCCGTGGTACATGCTCCAGCCGTCCTTGCGGCTGAAGTCCTGGCCCAGGTCGCGGCCGGCCAGCGGGGCCTCGGGGCCCATCTGCGCGTTGGCGCGCGGATAGGCGTCGTCGTGGTAGGCGCAGAAGAGGAAGGGGTCGACGGTTTTCCAGGGGAAGCCCAGGGCTTCGATGCGTACGATGGGGCTGGCGGTGCTCATGATGTTTTTCCTGCTTGACAGAGGCTCATTCTGTTCCGATCGATGCGACGGAAAGTGGTTCGCCCCAGATGAGGACGATGCAGCCCGGGTGAAGTGCCGGCCGCAGGACGCTGTCGCCCCGGCAGCGCAACGATCTGCGGGCGCATTGCGCTTCTGTTCGACGAATGGGCGTCGGCAGGGCGGGCCCACAATTCCGGCGCGTACCAGCGCCTCCAGGCCCGACACGGCAGGCAGCGGCGAGAGAGACCGCCGCGATTTCCACGAACAGAACGACATGGACCAGCAGCCACTTCAGCAGAGTTACCCGGACCGCCGCCATGGGGATGGCGGCGTCCCTACCCGCACCATGCGCACCCAACCCTTGGCGCTCGTGCCGGCAGCGGCGTGGCGTCCGGCGCGAAGCCGGCTGACGCGCTTCGCAGTGCCGTTCCTGGCCGTGCTCGCGTATTACGCGCTGGGCATCTGCACCTTCGCGGTGATGGCCGCGGGCAACGTGCCCGGCGGCGGCGACGTGCCGCAGCTGGCCTGGTACGCCACCGAGATCACCAGCCCGATCGCCCTGGCCATTGCGCTGGCGGCCGGGCGCTGGTGGGTCTGACACCCAACCCGGACGGCTTCCCGTTCCGGCCACGGTGCCTTCCTACAGCGCGGAGGCGGGGCCGGGGACTACCTTGCAAGCAAGGAGTCACGCATCATGCCCATCGCCACGCCACCCCCGGATTTCGATCCCACCATCGTGCCGCCATCGCACAAGGAGCCCACGCAAGCCGAGGCCTGGGAGACCGGGATCGCGACGGACCCGCCCATGAAGACCGATGCGCCAGCGGGTGAAGAGAAGCGGCTCACCGACCTCGTCAAGCTCTGGCCCGAGGACCGGGCGAAGGCTTCTTGGCTGCTCAGTCAGGCGGATGTTCCCGGAGAGGGAGCGCCGTGATGGCCGCCATCCTCGCCGTGCGCTATCTGTGGATCCGCTGCGTGCGGACGACGGAGGCGCGGACCCAGTGACAGTGACCGTGCTCGCCATCGGCTGGCGATGCGCGACCACGCGAACTACAGGCGCTCAAGACCAGGGCGGGTCGCCGGCGCGCTAAAGCGGCCATGGCCATCGCGGTATTTGAGGGTACGGCAGTACATCGGCTTTCGGAGAGAGGCGCCAATGGGTAACCGCGAAGGCGCGAAAGTTCCGACTCAGTGATGGTGCCCGTGCTCTCCATGCACATGGCGATGCGCGATTTCCTCCGCCGTCGCGGTGCGCACGCCGGTCACGGTCAGGCTGAACTTGAGCGACTTGCCGGCCAGCGGATGGTTGCCGTCGAGGATCACCTGCGGGCCCTTGATCTTCACGACGTTGAAGACCTGCGGCTGGCCCTGGTCGTCCCGGCCCTCGAGTTGGCCGCCGACCTTGACGCCGGGCGGGAATTCCGCCTTCGAGATGGTGCGCATCAGCGACTCGTCGCGCTGGCCGAAGGCGTCGTCGGGCGCCAGGTGCAGCGTGGCCTGGAAGCCCGTTTCCTTGCCTTCGAGCGCAGCCTCGATCTTGGGGAAAGTGTTGTCGTAGCCGCCATGGAGGTAGACCATGGGGTCGTGGCTTTCGTCGATCAGCTTTTGGGTGGTGGCGTCGGCGACCTTGTAGCGCAGGGTGACGACGGTGTCTTTCTGGATTTTCATGGCGGAGGAGGGCTGGACTGTCGGAAGCGGGATTTTCGGTCAGGTCGGGGGCAGCCTCCTCCGGGCGCTCAGAACTCCTGCGACACCGGGCGCAGCACCACCTCGTTGATGTCGACGTTCGCCGGCTGCTCGACTGCGTAGACCACGGCGCGCGCCACGGAATCCGCCGGGATCTGGTTCGCGTCGTAGAAGGCCTTCACGCCGGCCGCGGCCTCCGCATCGCTGCTGCCGAACTTGAGCTCGGACTCCACCGCGCCCGGCGACACGATGGTCACGCGCACGCCGCTGTTGCCCACCTCCACGCGCAGGCCCTCGGAGATCGCGCGCACCGCATGCTTGGTGGCGCTATACACGGTGCCGATCGGCGTGAACACCTTCAGCCCGGCGATCGAGGCCACGTTGACGATGTGGCCGCTGCCCTGCGCCTGCATGCGCGGCAGCACCGCGGCGATGCCGTAGAGCACGCCCTTGATGTTGACATCGATGGTGCGGTCCCACTCGTCGACCCGGAGCCTGGCCAAGGGCGACAGCGGCATCACGCCCGCGTTGTTGACCAGCACGTCGATGCGGCCGAAGGCCTCGACGGTGGCGGCCGCCAGCTTCTCGAGATCGGCGCGCTTCGCCACGTCGGTGGCGACGGCGATGGCCTCGCCGCCGGCCTCGCGGATCTCGGCGACCAGCTGCTCGAGCCGGTCGGTGCGCCGCGCCGCCAGCACCAGCTTCGCGCCGCGTGCGGCCAGGTGGCGCGCGGTCGATTCGCCGAGCCCGCTGCTCGCGCCGGTGACGATGGCAACCTTGCCGCGGATGTTGTCTTGAACGGATGTCATGGAAGCTTCCTTTCGAGGAGGGGTTGAGGAGGAGTGACGTGAGTGTGGAAAATTCTGGCGTTCCCGTAAATGAAACTCCAGCGCGTTCAGAATTCGCATTTTCGGAACACTCCGCTCTTGACGCTCTTGAAGAAGGCCGCGCCCCATGTCCAACCGCCTCGAAGCCCTGCGTGTCTTCTGCACCGCCGCCGACGCGGCCAACTTCCGCGATGCGGCGATCCGCCTCTCGGTCTCGCCCCAGGTGGTGACGCGTGCGGTGCGCGAACTGGAGGAGGAGCTGGGCGAGCCGCTGTTCCACCGCAGCACCCGCGGCGTGCAGCTCACCGACTTCGGGCGCGCCCTTGCCGAGCGGGCGCGCACGGCGGTGGGCGGCGTGGATGCGCTCTTCCACCGCACCGACCGGCGCGCGCTCTCGCAGCACGCGGGCACGGTGCGCGTGACTGCGCCCAGCGTGCTCGGCCGCCGTTGGATCCCGCAGGCCCTGGCGCCGGTGCTGGCGGGGCACCCCGGGCTGGTGCTGGACCTGCGCCTGTCGGAACAGCTGGCCGATGCGGTGGGGCAGCAGATCGACGTCGGCGTGCGTGTGGGCGGGCAGCCCGGCGGCCGCTTCGTGGCCCGCACGGTGGAGCGCATGGCGTTGATGGTGGTGGCGGCGCCGGCGCTGGTCGCGCGCACCGGGGTGCCGCGCAGCGTCGAGGAGCTCCAGCGCCTGCCGCTCACGGCCCTGGTCGACCGCGATTCGGGACGGCTCTGGCCCTGGTCCTTCAGCCGCAAGCGGCAGATGCCGGTGTCCGCGCCGGCCTTCGTCACCGACGACACCGATGCCGAATGCACCGCCGTGCTGGCCGGCCTGGGCTTCGGCCAGCTGGTGGCGCCGCTGGCCGAGCCCTGGCTGCAGACGGGGCAGCTGGTGTCGGTGCTCGAGGCCGAGGCGCCCGAGCCCTGGCCGGTGCACGTGTGGCGTGCACAGCGCTCGCCCGTGCCGGCGCGCGTGCGGCTGGTGTACGACGCGCTGGTGCGGGCGTTGGGCGGCGGGGCCAGGCCGGCGCGCTGAGCCGGCGACGCGCGGCTGGGGTTCGCGCCTACTCGAACTTGCAAGCTTGCCGCATGGCGATGGCCGCTGCGCGGAAGACAGTGGCCGCACCAACCACGAGGCCGCCTCCATGAAGCCCAAGCAGCTCTTCGAACTCTGCCGCCAGTCCGTCGTGGCCTGGGTCGACGACTACGCGCCGAGCATGGGCGCCGCGATCTCCTACTACACGATCTTCTCGCTCGCTCCGCTGCTGGTGATCGTGATCGCAATCGCGGGCGCGCTGTTCGGGCGCGAGGCGGCGCAGGGCCGCATCGTGGCTCAGATTTCGGGCCTGGTGGGGCGCGAGGGCGCCACCGCCGTCGAGGCCATGCTGCGCAGCGTGAGCGAGCCCGACAAGGGGCTGATCGCGGGGCTGGTCAGTGCGGTGGTGCTGCTGGTCGGCGCGACCACCGTCTTCGCCGAGCTGCAAAGTGCGCTCGACCGCATCTGGCACGTGCCGGAGCGCGAGAAGCCTTCGGGCATCTGGGCGGTGCTGCGCGCGCGGTTGCTGTCCTTCGGCCTGATCCTGGGCCTGGCTTTCCTGTTGATGGTGTCGCTGGTGGTGAGCGCGGCCCTGGCGGCCTTCGGCAGCTGGTTCGGCGGACTGATGCCGGGATGGGAGCTGCTGCTGCAGGGGCTCAACGTGCTGATCTCGCTGGGCATCGTGACGCTCCTCTTCGCGCTGATCTACAAGCTGATGCCGACGGCGCGCATCGCATGGCGAGACGTGTGGATCGGCGCCATGGTGACCGCCGTGCTCTTCGAGCTCGGCAAGCTGGGCATCGGGCTGTACCTGGGCAAGAGCGGCGTCAACGAGTCCTTTGCCGCGGCGGGCTCGCTGGTGCTGCTGGTGGCGTGGGTGTACTACGCCGCGCAGATCTTCTTGCTGGGGGCGGAGTTCACCAAGGTCTATGCCAACGCGCACGGCTCGGTCTCGGGCACGAAGGCGGTGGCCGCCACCGAGGCCGCAGCGGAAGATGCGGCGGCAGGCACGGATCGCGTCGAGGCCGGGAACATCCCTGGGGCTGCGACGCCGCCGCCTGCGGACTACGCGGGCCTCGGCCGCACGGCGCGCGCGCAGGAGGAGATCGATCGCCGTGTCGATCGTGCAAGCGCCGCGTTGCTGCGCCAGCTGATGTGGCTGGGGGCGCTCACCCTCGGCAATGTCCTGGCCAATCACTGGACGCGGCGCCAGCGCAAGGCCGGCCGGCGCCGCGCCGCACGGCACTGAAGCGAGCGCGATCCGCGCGCCCGCCCCTTACTCCGCGCCCACGCTCCCGGTGATCGGCAGCACGATCCCGGTGATGTAGCTGGCGCAGCAAGGCGCCGCCAGGAACACATAGGCCGGCGACAGCTCCTCCGGCTGGGCCGGCCGCTTCATGTCGGTGTGCTTGCCGAAGTTCTGCACCTCCTCGCCCGAGCGGTCGGCGGGATTGAGTGGCGTCCACACCGGGCCCGGTGCCACCGCGTTGACGCGAATGCCCTTGTCCAGCAGGTTGCTGGCCAGCGACTTGGTGAAGGCATGGATCGCGCCCTTGGTGGTCGAATAGTCCAGCAGGTGCGCGCTGCCTTCCAGCCCTGTCACCGAGCCTGTGTTGATGATGGAGCCGCCGCGCGGCAGGTGCGGCACCGCGGCGCGCGCCATCTGGAAGTAGCCGTAGATGTTGGTCTTGAAGGTGAGGTCCAGCCGCTCGTCCGTGATGTCCTCGATGCTCGCCGCGTGCAGCTGGAAGGCGGCGTTGTTGACCAGGATGTCGAGCTTGCCGAAGGCCTCGATGGTTTCCTTGACCGCGCGCCGGCAGAAGTCCGGGTCGCGCACGTCGCCGGGGATCAGCACGCAGTGCCGGCCCTCGTCGTGGATGCAGCGGCGCGTCTCCTCGGCATCGACCTGTTCGTCCTCGAGGTAGACGATGGCCACGTCCGCGCCTTCGCGTGCATAGAGCAGCGCCACCGCGCGCCCGATGCCGGAGTCGCCGCCGGTCACCAGCGCCACCATGCCGTCGAGCTTGCCGCTGCCGAGATAGCCCGAGGCCTGGAAGCGCGGCT
Source organism: Variovorax sp. WS11 (assembly GCF_010499245.1). Lineage (GTDB taxonomy): Bacteria > Pseudomonadota > Gammaproteobacteria > Burkholderiales > Burkholderiaceae_C > Variovorax. Next base: position 2,368,417 of record NZ_JAAGOW010000001.1, on the reverse strand, counting down.
GCAGGTCCATATCGGACTCGAGGCCGGGCTTCTTCAGGTGCTGGGCCGGCATCGGGTTCTCGGGCTCGGGGCGGTGGCCGGCCTGCACGGCCTTCTTGCTGGGCTTGGCGTCGCCGGCCTTGCGGTCCTTGGCGTCCTGTTCGCGCTGCACCTTGCGCTGCTGCTCGGCGACCTCGCTGGTGTCCGAAGAGAGAGTGTCCGGGGTGGAAGGCATGGAAAGGCTCCTGCTGGATGAGGGGAATGGAACTCACCGTAGCCAGCCCTCGGGAGGCGCCATGTCGTCCGATGCCGCATCGCCCGCGCAGACTCGATGACGTCCCACAGCGGGATGCGGCCGGGGCCGATGCGGCCTTCGATGCGGCCCGGCGAACTTGCGCCATCCAACGAAGAACGATCGCAGCGCCTCCTCAGTACCTCCAGCAGCCCCGCGAAGGCCGGGAACGATGGTGGACGCGGTCGAACCAGGGCTCATCACCGGCGCCGCCGACGACGACCCGAGCGGCATCGCCACCTATTCGCAGGCCGGCGCGCAGCTGGGCTACGGCGCGTGCTGGACGCTGCTCTTCGCCTACCCGCTGATGGTGGGCATCCAGCTCGCCAGCGCACGCATCGGCCGCGTCACCGGCAGGAGCCTGATCGCGAACTTCGCGCAGTTCTGCCCCCGCTGGCTGGTGGCCGCGCTGGTGCTGCTGCTGCTGACCGCCAACGTCATCAACCTGGGAGCCGATCTCAATGCGATGGGCGCCGCCGCCGCGCTGGTGCTGCCGGGCCGCGCCGCCTGGTACGTGCTGGGTTTCGGGCTGGTGTCGCTGCTGCTGCAGGTCTTCCTGCCCTACGAGCGCTATGTGCGCGTGCTCAAGTGGCTGACCCTCTCGCTCTTCGCCTACGTGGCGGTGGTGTTCGCGGTGGATGTGGACTGGCCTGCCGCGCTGAAGGGCACCTTCATGCCGTCCGTGCAATGGAACAAGGAGTACGTGACGACGGTGGTCGCGATCCTGGGCACCACCATCAGTCCCTACCTCTTCTTCTGGCAGGCGGAGCAGGAGGTCGAGGAGATCAAGCGCGTGCCGCGCGACCAGCCGCTGCGCGTGGCCCCCGAGCAGGCGCGGCGCCAGCTGCGGCGACTGCGCATCGATACCGCGGTCGGCATGGGCTTCTCCAACCTGGTGGCCTTCTCCATGATCGTCGCCACCGCCGCCACGCTGCACGCCCACGGCATCACCGACATCGAGACCACCGAGCAGGCGGCGGAGGCCTTGCGCCCCATCGCGGGCGAGGCGGCCTTCCTGCTCTTCGCGCTCGGCATCGTCGGTACCGGCCTGCTGGCCTTGCCCGTGCTCGCCGGTTCGGCGGCGGATGCGGTGGCCTGCTATTTCCATGTGCGCAGAGGCCTGGATCTGCCGCTGGCCGAGGGCCGCAGCTTCTACGGCATCCTGGCCGCGGCCATGGTCATCGGCCTGGTCATCGGGCTCTCGGGCGTGAACCCGATCTCGGCGCTTTACTGGTCGGCGGTGATCAACGCCGTCATCTCGGTGCCGGTGATGGTGGCGGTGATGATCGCGGCCACCAGCCGCAAGGTGATGGGCCCGATGGTCCTGCCGCTCAAGTGGAAGGTGCTGGGCTGGCTGGCCACAGCCGCGATGGCGGCGGCTTCACTGGCGCTGCTGGTCGTCTCCGTCGGCTGAGCCGTCAGGCCTTGAAGCGGCGGTGGTAGTGCGCGATGCGCTCCAGCGCATAGTCGGCGGCGGCTTCGCGGATCGTGTTGCGATCCCCCTGGAAGCGCTTCGTCTCGGTGAAGCTCTGCGTGCGGCTGCCGTCCCGGAAGGCCCAGGCGAAGCACTGCGTACCGGCCGGGATGCCCGCGTCGGTATCGTCCGCCACGCCGGTGTTGGCGATCGCCACGTTGGCGCCGCTGTGCGAGAGGGCGCCGCGCGCCATCTCCAGCGCCACCGGTTCGCTGGTGAGGTTGAAGCGCTCCAGCGTCGCCTGCCGAACGCCGAGGTGGCGGTGCTTGGCCTTCGGGTCATAGACCACGAAGGCCGATTCCAGCACCTGGCCCGCGCCAGGCGCCGAGGCCAGGCGGGAGGCGATCAGTCCCGCCGTGCAGGACTCGGCGGTCACCAGCACCAGGCCGTGTTCCTGCAGGTACTGCGCCGCGGCATGGCCGGCGCCGTTGCCATCCGTATTCGCCATGGGGTTGTCTCCTGAACGCGGGGGTTCACTACGCTAGGAAGCGGGGGCGGCACGGCGTGTCCGTGGCGCGCGGGGGCTGCTGTAGGACGAGGCTTGGAAGGGCGGGCACTGTATATTCATCCAGATTGCCCCATGTCCGCCGATCCCCCCTCCTCTTCGCCCGCCGAGCCGCTGCCCGGCGCCGGGCTCGCGGTCTCGGTCAAGACCCTGTGCGCCTTCGCCGCCCGGGCCGGTGACCTGGATCTGCGCTTCGTGCCCGCACCCAGCGCGCAGGAAGGCGTGGCCGGCCATCGCCTGGTGCAGGGCCGGCGCGGCGCGGACTACGAAAGCGAGCTGGGCCTGAGTTCGCGTTTCGGCCGCCTGCAGGTGCGCGGCCGGGCCGACGGCTACGACCCGCTGCGTCGCCGGGTGGAGGAAATCAAGACCTTCCGCGGCGACTTCGAGGCGATTCGCGCGAACCACCGCGCGCTGCACTGGGCGCAGGCGCGCTGCTACGCGTGGATGCTGTGCGAGGCGCGCGGCCTGGACAACCTCGAGGTGGCGCTGGTCTACCTCGACCTGGGCTCGGACGACGAGCACATGCTCACCGAGACGATGACGCGCGAGGCCTTGTGCGCGCACTTCGAGGCGCTGTGCGGGCGCTACCTGGACTGGGCCGAACAGGAGGCTGCGCACCGCACGGCGCGCGACGCCGCGCTGGACGCGCTGGCCTTTCCGCATGCAGCCTTCAGGCCCGGTCAACGCGAGCTGGCCCAGGCGGTCTATCGCTCGGCCGTCGCCGAACGCTGCCTGCTCGCGCAGGCGCCCACCGGCATCGGCAAGACCGTCGCCACCCTCTTCCCAATGCTGAAGGCCGTCAAGGCCGGCGGCCGGCAGCGCATCGACAAGCTTTTCTTCCTCACCGCCAAGACCTCGGGCCGCGCGGTCGCGCTGGAAGGCCTGCGTCTTCTGCGCGACGGCGCGGGCCGGCCGCTGCGCGTGCTGGAACTGGCGGCGCGCGAGAAGGTCTGCGAGCACCCGGACAAGGCCTGCCACGGCGAATCCTGCCCGCTGGCGCGCGGCTTCTACGACCGCTTGCCGGCCGCGCGTGCCGAGGCCGTGGGCGCGGCCTGGCTGGACCGCGCTGCGCTGCGGCGCATCGCGCTGGCGCACGAGGTCTGCCCCTACTTCCTCGCGCAGGAGCTGGCGCGTTGGTGCGACGCCATCGTCGGCGACTACAACTACTACTTCGACGCCAGCGCCTTCCTGTGGGCGCTGACCCAGGAGGAGGGATGGCGCGCGGCCGTGCTGGTCGACGAGGCGCACAACCTGCTGGACCGGGCGCGCGGCATGTACAGCGCGCAGCTCGATGCGGCGGCGCTGGTCGCGGTGCGCCGCCTGGCGCCTCCGCTCGTCAGGAAGGCGCTGGGCAAGCTCCAGCGCGAGTGGCGGCGGCAGCAGCAGACGCAGCTCGAGGCCTACCGCGCCTCGGACAGCATCCCGGGCGCCTTCGCGCGGGCCTTGCAGGAGGCGGTGGTCAGCCTCGGCGACCACTTCGCGGCGCAGCCGCAAGAGGCGCAGGGCGCGCTGCAGCAGTGCTTCTTCGACCTGGTGCAGTTCGCGCGGCTGGCGGAGTCTTTCGGGGAGCACTCGGTCTTCGAGTCCACGCTGGAAGAAGACGGCCACCGCGAGGCGCTCGCCATCCGCAACCTGGTGCCCGCGCCCTTCCTGCGCGGCCGCTTCGCCGGCAGCCTCAGCAGCACTTGCTTTTCCGGGACGCTGGCGCCGTTTTCGTTCTACCGCGACATGCTGGGCCTGCCGGAGGACACGGCCACGCTGGACGTGGGCTCGCCCTTCCGCAGCGAGCAGCTGAAGGTGCGCATCGCGATGGATGTGTCGACGCGCTTTCGCGATCGCACGCGTTCGCTGGAACGCCTGGTGGGCATCATCGCCGCGCAGTACGCGCAGCAGCCGGGCAACTACCTGGCCTTCTTCAGCAGCTTCGACTATCTCGGCAGTGCCTTCGAGGCTTTCGCCCGGCGGCATCCCGAGGTGCCGGCCTGGGCCCAGGCGCGAGGCATGCGCGAGCCCGAGCGCGAGGCCTTCGTGGCGCGTTTCGCGCCTGGCGGGCGCGGCATCGGCTTCGCGGTGCTGGGCGGCGCCTTCGGCGAGGGCATCGACCTGCCCGGCGACCGGCTGGTCGGCGCCTTCGTCGCCAGCCTGGGCCTGCCTCAGCACAACGCGGCCAACGAACGCATGCGCGAGCGCATGCAGGCGCTGTTCGGCGAGGGCTATGCCTACACCTATGTGTACCCGGGCCTGCAGAAGGTGGTGCAGGCGGCGGGGCGGGTCATCCGCACCGAGCAGGACGCCGGGGTTCTTTACCTGCTCGACGATCGCTTCGCGCGGCAGGACATCCGGGCGTTGCTGCCCGCCTGGTGGCGGGTGCAGCCGCTGGAAGTCCCGGTTACTGCGGCTCTTCCTTCTTCTTCGGCGTGATGACCTTGTCCACGGTGACCGAGACGGGGTCGCTGGCCGGGAAGGATTCCTCCACGCCGTTGTCCAGCGCCTGTTCGCTCGGCTCTTCCTTCACCGGCTTGTGATGCTCGACCGGAGTGTCGTGCTTCTCCGAAGTCGGGAAGGGGAAGGGATCGGTCCGTGTGGTGCTGCTCATGAGGCCTCCTCGAAGTCGGGGAAATCCAAGCTAGGGCCCGCGGCGGCGCGGCCCTGTAGGAAGCCGCGCCAAGGCCCTGCCGAGATTCACCCCGCGGCCGCGCGCGCGAATTCGCCTACGGCGCCGGGGAATGCCGGACTGCGCCGCGCGTACGGCGCCGGTCGCAGGCTGGTCGCATCGATCGGACTCGATCGTGTCATGTGATGACCAAATGAAAGGAGATGTCAATGACCGACACCACCACTCCCCTCCCCGCGCCCCTCGGACCGCTCGGAGAGAACGAGGCTCGACTCGGCGACCGCGGCGCGGCCTCGGGTCGCAACATCGAGCAGAACCGCGCGCTGGGCCAGGACGATCCGCTGCACGGCAGCCGCATGGGACGCCGGCTGTACGACGGCACGGGCCAGCCCGGCATTCCCGACATCGGCACCGATGCGGCGCAACTCGAGGAAGCGGAGCGGATGGCGCGTGACAAACGCTGAGAAGCCGAGACTGCGCGCCTTGCCGCTGCGCCGGAGCGCACTGACGCGCAGCGCGTCCCCGCTCCTACCCGCGTGAGCCTTCACGCGCGCAGGATGCGGGGCTCAACCTCATCCAAGGAGTGACACATGCCCAGAGGTGACAAATCGTCCTATACGGACAAGCAGAAGCGCAAGGCCGAACACATCGAGGAAGGCTACGAGAAGCGCGGCGTGGGCGAGAAGGAAGCCGAGCGCCGCGCGTGGGCCACGGTGAACGCGGAGACCGGCGGCGGCAAGAAGAGCGGCTCCGGCCGCGGCAAGGCCGAGAACCATGCGCCCTCGCGCAAGGGTGGGCACAAGGGCGGTGCTGCTTCGGCCGGCCGCACCGCGGCTCAGCGCTCGGCTTCAGCCAAAAAGGCGGCCGCCACGCGCAAGCGCAACGCAGCCGCCCATTGAGCGCGGCAGCTTGGTCAGGGCAAGGGCTGCGCCCCGCCGCGCTTGAGCACCTCAGCCAGCTGCAGCTCGACGGCGAAGAGGCGCTCGTTGAGCACCGCCGTCTGAAGCCGAATCGCTTCGATGATGGCGCGCGTCGCCGGATCGGGTGCGTTGTTCGAGAGTTCCTGAAGCTCGTGCAGCTTCCTGCGCAGTTCGTTGCTCATCGCGGTCTCCTCCATGACGATGATCGGATGCGCCGATCGTAGAGGCAGAGGTGCATGGCGCCAAGCGCGGCATGCCAGCCTGCGCCAGAATGCGTGGCGAACTTCCCGCCCCGCCCCCCATGAACCTCGCCGACTCCTTCGCCGACTTCACCCGTTTCGTCGACATCCGCCGCGACATCCATGCCCACCCCGAGCTGGGCTTCGAGGAACATCGCACCTCCGACAAGGCGGCCAGGCTGCTGGCCGAATGGGGCATCGAGGTGCACCGCGGCATCGCCGGCACCGGCCTCGTGGGCGTGTTGCGCCGGGGCAGCGGCACGCGCAGCATCGGGCTGCGCGCCGACATGGACGCGCTGCCGCTGCACGAGGCCAACCAGTTCGCGCACCGCTCCACGCATGAGGGGCGCATGCACGCCTGCGGCCACGACGGCCACACCACCATGCTGCTGGCGGCAGCCTGGCACCTCGCGCAGCAGGGCAGCCGCTTCGACGGCACGGTGAACTTCATCTTCCAGCCGGCCGAGGAGATGGGCAAGGCGGGCGCAAAGAAGATGATCGAGGACGGGCTCTTCGAGCGCTTCCCCTGCGACGCGGTCTTCGCGCTGCACAACTTCCCGGTCGGCGAGGTCGGCCGCTTCGCGCTCAACGAGGGCGCGCTGATGGCCTCGAGCAACACCTACAAGATCACGCTGCGCGGGCGCGGCACGCACGCCTCGATGCCGCACACGGGCGTGGACCCGGTCGGTGCGGTGATCGCGCTGGCCCAGCAGCTGCAGACCATCGTGCCGCGCAACGTCGCCAGCACCGAGCGCGCGCTGGTCGCGGTCACGCAGCTGCAGGGCTCCGATGCGCCCAACGTGATCCCGGACGTCGCCTCGGTCGGCGGCACGGTGCGCACCTTCTCGATTCCCGCGCTGGACCGCATCGAGCAGCGCCTGCGCACGCTGGCCGAGCACATCGCGCTGGCCCACGAGTGCAGTGCCGAGGTGAGCTTCCTGCGCGCCTCGCCGCCGGTCGTGAACCACCGCGACGAGGCCCGCTTCGCTGCCGCCGTGATGCGCGAGGTGGTGGGCGAGCAGATGGTCACCGACGACTTCCCGGCCGTGATGGGCGCCGAGGACTTCGCTCACATGCTGCTGGCGCGGCCGGGCTGCTACGCTTTCCTGGGCAACGGCGACGGCGATCACCGGCTCGAGGGGCACGGGCCGGGGCCGTGCATCATCCACAACACTTCCTTCGACTTCAACGACGAGATCATCCCGATCGGCGCCAGCTACTTCGTGAAGCTGGTGGAGCGCTGGCTCCCTGCCGTCCCCTGAATCCCTCCACCACGAAAGCGGCCGCGACGATGTCCTTCTCCTCCCATCGACGTTCCCTGGTCCTTCTCGCCGCCGGCCTGCCCGCGCTGGCGGGCCTCGGCCGCGCGCAGGCGCAGCAGCAACAGCGCGTGATCCGCATGGTGGTGCCCTTCGGCACCGGCGCCGTGCAGGACACGGTGGCGCGCGCCTTCAACAGCGAACTGGGGGCGGCGCTCAACGCCAGCGTGATCGTCGAGAACCGCGCGGGCGCCGGCGGCACGGTGGGCGCGTCGCTCGTGGCCAAGGCGCCGGCGGACGGCAACACGCTGATCCTGGCGGCGGCCAGCCACCACATCGCCGGCCATCTCTACAGCAAGCTGCCCTACGACCCGCTCAAGGACTTCGTCGGCGTGGCCGAGATCGGCAGCGCGGGCTACGTGGTCGTGGCCTCGAGCGAGCTCAAGGTGGCGAACACGGCCGAGTTCATCCGCGAGGTCAAGGCGCATCCCGGCAAGTACAACTACGCCTCGGCCGGCAACGGCAGCGCCACGCACCTGGCCATGGCCTCCTTCCTCGCCAAGGCCGGGCTGCAGATGACGCACATCCCGATGAAGTCCACCGGCGAGGCGGTGAACGAGCTGCTGGCCGGGCGCGTGCAGGCCGTCACCTCGTCGAGCATCGGCGTGATCGGGCTGCAGAGCGATGCGCGCATCAAGCCGTTGGCTTCCACCGGCAAGGTGCGCAGCCCCTTCCTGCCCAACTTGCCGACCGCGCACGAGAGCGGCCTGCCGGGCTATGAGTTCGACTCCTGGATCGGCGTGCTCGCGCCGGCCGGCACGTCCCCGGCCGAAGTCGAGAAGCTCCATGCGGCGATCGCCAAGGTGATCGCCGAGCCCGCGATGCAGGAGCGCCTCACGCGCCTGGGGATCGAGCCGCGCAGCTCGAGCACGGCGGCTTTCCAGAAGCTGCTGCGGGCGGACTGGGACACCATGGGCGCGGTAGTGAAGGCGTCGGGCGCGAAGATCGATTAGGGCGTCAGCTCGACGTGGTGCGCGCCATGCGGCACCGCGATGCGGCCCAGATGCGTCAAGCCCGGCTGGCCGGCGCCGCCCACGCGCCAGACCTCGACGCCGCCTTGCGGCGCGGTGCCGTCTGGGTACTCGAACACCGTCGCCAGGAAATGCCGGCCCGTGGCATCGAAGCTGCCGCCCTCCGGCAGCATGCCCTCGAAGGGGTAGTCGCCGATCTTGGTGAGCGCGCTGCGCCCGGCGTCAAAGCGGAAATAGCTGATCGATGCCTGCCTCGTGTAGCGCGGCGAATCGGGCGCGAGCGCGGTCTCGCGCATGTTGACCGTGGCCACATGCCGGCCGTCGCGGCTGATCGCGAGGCCTTCGGAGGAGCGGTCGCTGTCCACACGGGCGACGACTTCGTGCCGGGCCGAAGGACCCGTGCGCTCGCGCGGCGCCAGCTTGATCAGCGACAGCCGCGAGGGCGTCGAAGGCAGCCGGCCTTCCAGAGTCCTGGCTTCGAAATCGCGGCCCCAGTCGGCGCTGAGGTAGTGGCCGCCGTCCGGCGTGAAGCGTCCGACGAAGGGATCGCGCCCGACCTCGACCGGCACGCCCCAGGGCGTGAGCCTCACCCGGCCGTCCGCCATGGATGTCACTTCGAGGAAGAGGACCTGGTTGCGCGTGTTGAGGTTCACCGAGAGGAAGCGTCCGGACGGATGCCAGTCGGCAAAGCTCGCGTCGATGCCGCCGCGCGGGGCGCCTTCCCTGCGCGCAATGCCCAGCTCGGCCAACTTGAAGGATTGCGGCACGCCGAGCCTGCTGTCGTTCGTGGGCAGGATCTGCACCATCGCCTCCTCCGCGCTGTTCGCGGTGAGGGCGAGGAAACGGCCGTCAGGGCTGACGCGCACGGATTCGAGCATCGGCCCGGCCTCGGCCGTCCCGGCGATCTTCGGCTTCGCCGGGTCGCGGATGTCGATCGCGCTGATGCGCCGGCCGGGTGCCAGGTCCCGGACCCGCTGCACGCTCTCGCTGCGTTGGCCGAGCCGTTCGGCCACGTACACGAAGCCGCCGTCCGGCGAGATGGCCATGACTTCCGGTGGCGCGGTCACGGAGTTCGACACCGGGATCGCGACGCGCGACGCCGGCCGGCCGGGGCGGATGAGGGTCAGCAGGTCGCGCCGCTCGGGCGACAGTGCAGCAAGCTCGCCGTCGCGGTAGCTCCTGGCGCGGAAGTCGCCGTCCGAGATCACGGCGATCGCCTTCGCATCGATCTGGGACGCAAAGGCCGGGAGCGCTTCGTCGGCCGCTGCCGGCGACGCGAGGCCGAGCGCGAACACGCCGGCCGCCAGGGGGAATGCGGTGGAGAGGAAGTTCATGGCTGCTAGCCTATGGACTTTCGGCTTTGGCAAGCCATCGGCTTTTCGAATACCGGCATGGACCTCAAGCAATGGCGATGCTTCGTCACGCTGGCCGAGATCGGCAACATCCGGCGCGCCGCCTCGCTGCTGGCGCTGTCGCAGCCGGCCCTGAGCGTGCGCATCCAGCGCCTGGAGGAGGCGCTCGGCTATCCGCTCTTCGACCGCCAGGCGCGCGGCGTGCGGCTGACGGAAAGCGGCACGCGGCTGCTGCGGCATGCGCGGCAGCTGCTGTCGCGCGCCGCCGAAACCGAGGAGGCCGCACGTGCCATCGGCCGCGGCGCCTTCGACCGGCTGGAGATCGGCGTCACGCCGATCGCGGCCCTGTCTTTTTTCCCCGACGCCGTGCGCGCTTTCGCCGCCGCACAGCCGGGGGTGGCGCTGGCGCTCACCGAAGGCTTGTCGGACGAGCTCGAGGAGGCGGTGGCGCATCGGCGGCTCGACTTCGCACTGGTCCACCCGCCCTCCTCGCGTGACGACCTGGTGGTGCGCGAGGTGGCGCGCGAGCGCTTCGTGGCGGTGGTCCCGGCCGCGCATCCGCTGGCGGGTGCGGCCAGCATCGGCGCGGCCGAGCTGCGCAGGTACCCCCTGCTGGGCGTGCGGCGCGAGGTCGGACCGGTGGTCTTCGATCGCATCGTCGGCTACTTCTCGCGCGCGGGGGTCACGGCGCAGATCAGCCAGTGCGCGACCTCCTCGATCTCGCTGGTGGGGCTGGTCGCGGCGGGCGTGGGCATCGGCCTGGTCGTCGAGTCGCTGCGCTGCATCGCACGGCCCGACATCCGCTTCGTGCCGCTGGCCGGCGAGCCGCCCAGCCTGGGCTATGCGCTGTGCCATCGGCCCGACCTGCCGGATGACTTGCGCCATGGCTTCGCGCGCGCCATCGCGACGGCCGTGGCCGGCCGTTAGCGGCTACGCCGGCGGCAAGCTCTTCAGATAGAGAAAGAGCGCCCGCACGTCGGTGTCGTTCATCTGGCCGAGCGAGCCGAAGGGCATGACCTTGATCGGCGTGCCGTCGGGTCGGTTGCCGGTCTTGAACATACGCGCGAAGGCGCCGGCATCGGGATAGCGCGGCATCGCGCTGTCCGTGCCTGGCGTGAGCTTCGCCGCGGGCGGCCAGTCGGGCGGACCGCCGGGGATCTTGCCGCCGGCCAGCCTGGCGCCATGGCAGCCCAGGCACATGTTCGCCACATAGGCGCCATGCGCCGCGTTCACGCCGTCGGCCACCGGCTGGGCCGGCGGAAGCGCGTGGTCGATCTTGGCGGCGGCATCGTGCATGAGGCCGAAGCCGTAGAAGGCGCGCACCGGCAGCGGCAGCTCGACCACGGCAGCGCCGCCCTTCACGGGCGCGAGCTTTCGGATGTAGGCCACCAGCGAGGCCAGGTCCTCGTCGGTCAGGCGGTTGTAGTCCTCGCTGGGCATCACCATCAGCGGCCGGCCGCCGCGGGCGACGCCGTGGCGGATGGCGCGCACCCAGTCCGCGGGCGCGTAGCCGGCCACCACGCTGCCGGGGCCGGGGCTGATGTTGGGGCCGGCTATGCGCATGCCCTTGCCGTTGTCGAGGAACGTGCGGCCGTTGCCCTGGGCGCCGTGGCAGTCGACGCAGCCGCGCGAGGCGAAGAGGTAGCGCCCGCGCTCGACGGCCGCCGCGTCCTCGCGGTAGGCCACGGGCTCGGCCGCGATGTCGAGCTTGCGCAGCATCTTGTGGCGCGCGAGCTGCTCGCCCGCGAAGAGCGCGGCGGCGGCGAGCGCGACCAGGACCAGCAGCGCCAGCGCGCCGCGCTTGAGCCAGCGCCGGGTCCCTGTCGTCATGCGAGCTCCTTCGCGCGGCGCGGCGCGCCGGAGACCTTGCGGGCGATCAGGCCGGCGGCCATCTTCAGCTGCAGTCGCAGCTTCGGCTTGTGGCCCCAGGCGCTGGTCACGCCGGTGTGCTGGGTCTGCCAGCCGTCGGGGTCGATGGTCTGCGTGCCGGCGCCGATCTCAAAGTCGAAGCCCGAGGGCGTGGCGCCGTAGAAGGAGAAGGTGCCGTCCGGGTCCGGATGCTGGCCCAGCTCCAGCGACAGCGGCACCTTGTGGCGCTGCGCCCGCTCGAAGGCGATGCCGATGTCGCTGAAGCGCCGGGCCTGCAGCATGAAGTGGTGGATGCGCTTGGAAAGCGGCATGTCGAAGAGCGCGATCGAATGGTGGCGCCGGTTGCAGTGCAGGAACACGCCGCGGATGTCGATCGGGCCGACGCGGGTGGCAAGCCGCTCGGTCACGCCGAAGCCCAGGAGGCCGGCGTAGAAGGCTTCCGTCGCCGCCAGGTCGTGCGACACGAGCACAGCATGGCCCAGGCCCAGCTCGCCGGTGCGAAAGCCCTCGGGGAAGGCCTCCGACGCGAAGGGCTGCGCGGCGGGCGCGAGACCGGTGAACAGCTCGACCGTGTTGCCGGCCGGGTCGGTGCATCGATGCAGGCGCTGCACGCGGCGGGCGCCGCGTAGCGCGGCATCCGCCGCCTCGACTGCGACGCCGCCTTGCCGCAGGCGCGCGAGCAGGCGCTCCAGCACCGCCTCGTCGGCACATTCGAGGCCGAGCGCGGCCAGGTCGTCGGCCGGGCCCTCCTGCACGATCAGCCGCTGGGCGGCCTCGTCGAGCCGCCAGCCGCGGCTGCCGTCGGCGTTGTCGACGGGTGCGGGCAGGCCGAGCATGTGCTGGCAGAAGCTCGCCCATCGCGCAGGGCGGCGCGCGTCGAAGACCAGATAGCCGAGACGGAGATCGGGGGGCATGGCAAACTCTCTTTCGTGGACGGTTCGAGTAAAAATGGTTGATGTGTCTAAAAATGGATGATGCTGTGAATTTCGTAAACCCGTCAATACCACTTTTGCCAGATGCCCTGGCCGAAAGCCTGTGGCGGCCGCAGCCGGGCCTGGCCAAGCGCGAGCGCACGCGGGTGCAGCTGGTGCAGGCGGCCATCCAGGTGTTCACGGCGCGCGGTTTCGCCGGCGCGACCATGCAGGAGCTGGCGGCGGTCGCGGGCATGACCACCGGCACGGTCTACAACCACTTCAAGACCAAGGAGGAGGTGGCGAGCGCGGTGGCGCTGCTCCTGGCCGACACGCTGTGCCGCCGCATCGACGACAGCCAGCAGGGCATCGCCGAGGGCGCGCAGCGCATGGCCATCGGCAACCAGCGCTACATCTGGCTGGCCGAGCAGAGCCCGCAATGGGCGCTGATGACGCTGGACGTGGCGGCCGCCGCGCCCGAGCTGCTGCTGGAGATCCGCGACTACGTGCTGGCCGACCTGCGGCTGGGGGTGAAGCAGAAGGCCTTTCGCATCCCCAGCGAGGCGGCGGCGATGGACATGATCAACGGCACCATCGCGCAGGCCATGCGCAGCGTGGCGCTGGGGCTGGCGCCTCCGAACCATGGCCGCGAAGTCGCGACCTGCGTGCTGCGGGGGCTGGGGATGGAGCCCGCGGCTGCCAAAGAGGTGGCGTACCGGCCGCTGCCGCCTTTTCCGCCGATCGGCGAGGCGGCGCCTGCCGCGCGGGCGAAGGCGCCGGCGAGGGCGAAGCGGGGGTAGGGCGCGTCTGCGTGGACAGTCGCAACGCTCTCACGCGAGCGCGTACCGCGCCGCCTGCACGATGCTCGCCGCATCGACCCCGAAGAAGCGCCGCAGCGCGGCACGCGTGTCGCTACGCCCGAAGCCGTCCGTGCCCAGCGTGAGATAGCGCCGGTCCGCGGGCAGGAAGGCGCGGATGCTTTCGGGCACGGCGCGCACGTAGTCCGTGGCGGCGACCACCGGCCCGCTGCCGCCCGCGAGCTGCTGCGCGATGAAGGGCCGGCCCGGCTCGGCTTCGCCCGCCAACGCGCGCGCCTCGCAGGCTTGCCCGTCGCGCGCCAGCTCGCTCCAGCTGGTGACGCTGAAGACCTCGGCAGCGATGCCCTCTTCAGCCAGTTGCTGCGCGGCCTTGAGCACCTCGGTGAGGATCGCGCCCGAGCCCAGCAGCGTGATCCTGCGGCCGTCTCCCGCGGCCGCCTGGAAGCGATAACACCCGCGCAGCACATCGGCCTGCACGCCCGGCGGCAGGTCGGGCTGGGCGTAGTTCTCGTTCATCAGCGTGACGTAGTAGAACGCGTCCTTCTGCTCGACCATCATCTCGCGGATGCCGGCGTCGACGATCACCGCCATCTCGCCCGCAAAGGCCGGGTCGTAGGCCTTGCAGTTGGGAATGGTGGCCGCGACCAGGTGGCTGGTGCCGTCCTGGTGCTGCAGCCCCTCGCCGCCCAGCGTGGTGCGGCCGGATGTGGCGCCCAGCAGGAAGCCGCGCGGGCGCTGGTCGGCCGCGGCCCAGATCTGGTCGCCCACGCGCTGGAAGCCGAACATCGAGTAGTAGATGTAGAAGGGCAGCATCGCCAGCCCGTGCACGCTGTAGCTGGTGGCCGCAGCGGTCCAGCTCGCGATGGCGCCGGCCTCGCTGATGCCCTCCTCCAGGATCTGGCCGTCGGTCGCCTCGCGGTACGAGAGCACCGAGCCGATGTCTTCCGGCGCATAGCGCTGGCCCACGCTCGAATAGATGCCCACCTGCTTGAAGAGATTGGCCATGCCGAAGGTGCGCGCCTCGTCGGCCACGATGGGCACGATGCGCGGGCCCAGCGCCGCGTCCTTCATGAGGTTGCCCAGCATGCGCACGAAGGCCATGGTGGTGCTCATCTCCTTGCCGGCGGCAGCCACGGCGAACTGGGCGTAGGCCGCGATGTCGGGCTTGGCGACCGGCTCGCACGCGGTCTCGCGCCGCGGCATGCTGCCGCCGAGCGCGGCGCGCTTGTCCTTCAGGTAGCGCATCTCGGGGCTGTCCTCGGCCGGCTTGTAGAAGGCGGCCTGCGCGGCCTGCTCGTCGGACAGCGGCAGGGCGAAGCGGTTGCGGAACTCGATCAGGTCCTGCTCGTCCAGCTTCTTCTGCGAGTGCGTGGTCATCTTGCCCTGGCCCGCGCTACCCATGCCGTAGCCCTTCTTGGTGTGAGCCAGGATCACCGTGGGCTGGCCGCGGTGCGCGGCGGCCGCGGCGTAGGCGGCGTGGATCTTCACCAGGTCATGGCCGCCGCGCTTGAGGCGGTCGATCTGCTCGTCGGTCAGGCCCTCCACCAGCCGCGCGAGCGCCTCGTTCTGGCCGAAGAAGGTGTCGCGGTTGTAGCGGCCGTCCTTGGCGGCGAAGGTCTGCATCTGGCCATCCACCGTGTTGGCGAAGGCGCGCATCAGCGCGCCGTCGGTGTCGCGCGCGAACAGGCCGTCCCAGTCGCTGCCCCAGACCAGCTTGATCACGTTCCAGCCGGCGCCGGCGAAGAGCTTTTCCAGCTCGTCGATGATGCGGCCGTTGCCGCGCACCGGTCCATCGAGCCGCTGCAGGTTGCAGTTGACCACCCACACGAGGTTGTCCAGGCGCTCGCGCGCGGCCAGTGTCAGGGCGCTCATCGATTCGGGCTCGTCCATCTCGCCGTCGCCGAACACGCCCCACACCTTGCGGCCTTCGCAGTCGAGCAGCCCGCGGTGCGTGAGGTAGCGCATGAAGCGCGCGTGGTAGATCGAGCTGATGGGGCCGATGCCCATCGAGCCGGTGGGGAACTGCCAGAAGTCCGGCATCAGGTACGGGTGCGGATAGCTGGAGAGGCCGCGCGCGCCGCTGCCGCTTTCGAAGGCGGGTGCCGTGAGCTCCTGGCGGTAGTGTTGGAGATCCTCTCCGCTCAAGCGCCCTTCGAGAAAGGCCCGCGCATAGACGCCCGGCGCGCTGTGCGGCTGGAAGAACACGAGATCGCCGCGATGCGCATCGGTCCTTGCGTGGAAGAAATGGTTGAAGCCCGTCTCGAACAGATCCGCCGCGCTGGCATAGCTGGCGATATGGCCACCCAGCTCGCCATAGGCCTTGTTGGCGCGCACCACCATCGCCAGCGCGTTCCAGCGCATCAGCGAGGCCAGGCGCTCCTCGATCGCGAGGTCGCCGGGGAACGCCGGCTGCTGCTCAACGGCGATGGTGTTGGCATAGGGCGTGGCCAGCTCGGGCTGCCAGCCGATGCGCCGGGTGCGCGCGATGCGCGCCAATTCGTCCAGCATCCAGCGCGCGCGCTCGGGGCCGTGCGTCTCGGCCAGCGCTGCAAAAGACTCGCGCCATTCGGCGGTTTCGGCCGGGTCGGGGTCGTTCAGGGGCGTGTCGAGCAGCGCGCGCAATTGGTCGGCGGGAATCGGAGCGTTCATGAGCCGCACTTTAGGCCGTGATCCCTGGAATGAGCTGCCGTTCGAGCAGCATCCATCCTCATATCGCGGCATAAGATGCTGCGATTGGGTCACTTCAAGGCATTTCATGCAACTGGACGCGATCGACCTGCGCATCCTCGACGAACTGCAGCGCGACGGCGCGCTCTCCAACGTGGCGCTCGCGCGGCGCGTCCACCTGTCGCCCTCGCCCTGCCTGGCGCGCGTGAAGGCGCTGGAGGCCGCGGGCGTGATCCAGCGCTACGTGGCGCTGGCCAATGCCGCGGCACTGGGCCTGGGGCTCAACGTGTTCATCTCGATCAGCCTGCGCACGCAGAGCAAGCAGTCGCTGGCCGACTTCGAGCAGCGCATCGCCGAGCACGACGAGGTGATGGAGTGCTACCTGATGACCGGCGACAGCGACTACCTGATCCGGGTCGCCGTGGCCGACATCGCGGCGCTCGAGAAGTTCATCCTCGAGCAGCTGACGCCCATTGCGGGCATCGAGAAGATCCGCTCGAGCTTTGCGCTCAAGCAGGTGCGCTACAAGACGGCGCTGCCGTTGCCGGCGGCGCCGTCTTGAAGGCGCTTACAAGCCGACGAGCCCGCCGTCGTCCTTGGTGATGACGATGGTGGCCGAGCGCGGGCGAGCATTGCCGCCGTCGGGCCAGTGGCTGCCGAACAGCGCCGGGTTGCCGATATTCGCCACCGGCGTGGTCTCGCCCGGATGCTGGATGTTGACGAACAGCGCGCGGCCATCGCCCGATTCGGCGATGCCGGTGATCTCGCAGTCCTTCGGGCCCACCAGGAAGCGGCGCAGGCCGTCCGTGCCCGGCGCCTTGCCGACGAAGGTGGCCTGTTGCCGCGTGGTCGCGCCGTCGACGTTGCTGATGGTCTTGGCCGCGCCGTCGCCGACTTTGCCCGGCAGGGCGGCCAGCAGCATGCAGTTGGTGACGTCGGTGTAGGCGCCGTCGTCGGTCTCCAGCCACAGCAGGCCGCCCGTGGCCTGGCTGAACCACAGGCCGTCGGGGCTGGAGAAGTCGTTGTCGGCGACCAGGCCCGAGAGGTTGATGTCGGCCGAGGCGCCGGCGCGGGCGCCGAACAGGTAGACGTCCCACTTGAAGCTCGTGGCCGCCGGGTCGGCGTTGTCGTCCGCGAAGCGCACGATGTGGCCGTTCGGATTGCCGGTCTGCGCGGTTGCGGCGGCGCCCTTCGGGTCGTTGTAGTAGCGCGGGTTGGCGGCGTCGGTGGCGGTGATCGGGCGCGAGGCGGCGTTGGTGTTGGTGAGCGTCACGTAGACCTCGCCGGTCTTCGGATTGACGGCCGTCCACTCGGGGCGGTCCATCTTGGTGGCGCCGGCCGCATCGGCCGCGAGGCGCGCGTTGACCACCACGTCGGCCGCGTCGGCGAAGGCATACGCCGCGTTGCTCGCCGTGATGCCGTTGACGCCCAGCTTGAGCTCCAGCCACGCGCCGGTGCCGTCGGCGTTGAACTTGGCGACGTAGAGCCGGCCGTCGTCCATGTACTTGTCGCCGGCGGCCAGGCCGCCGTTGACATCGGCCGCGTCCCAGTTCTTCGTCGACACGAACTTGTAGATGTACTCGTTGCGCGAGTCGTCGCCCATGTACCAGACGAGGGGCTTGCCGACCACCACCGGGCCGAGGCAGGCGCCTTCGTGGCCCATGCGGCCGAGCGCGGTGCGCTTCTTCGGCGTGCTGCCGGGCGTGAAGGGATCGATCTCCACCACCCAGCCGTAGGTGTTGGCGCCGTTGCGGTAGTCGGCTGTGGCATTGGCGGCGCCGGTGATGACCTCGGTGTTCCAGCGGCCGTAGAGGTTGTCGCTCGTGTCGGGCGTGGGAGTGGCCCACAGCTCGCGGCCGGTGCCGGCCACGCCGTAGCGGGTGAATGAGGCGAGCTCCTTGGCGCTGCGGTTCGGGTTGTCGGTGGCCGTGATGCGGCGGAAGTAGCCGGCCCAGTTCTCCTCGCAGGTCAGGTAAGTGCCCCAGGGCGTGCTGCCGTTGGCGCAGTTGTTGAGCGTGCCGCGGGTCTTGCTGCCGTCGGTGGAGAACTTGGTCACCAGGTAGGGGGTGCCGGCGGCGGGGCCAGAGAAGCTCATCTCGGTCAGCGTGTGGACGCGGCGGTTGAAGCTGGAGTCGTGCTTATAGCTCCAGCCGCTCGTGCCCTTGTTGACCTCGATCACGCTCACGCCGTGCAGGTAGAACTCGCGCAGCACTTCGTCCGTCACGGTGCGCACCTGCGCATTGCCGGTGCCGGTGGTCGTCTGGCCGGTCGGGTGCAGGAAGAGCGGCGTGATGGCTTCGTGGTTCATCGCCAGCAGGCCGCGCGAGGCGGCGCTCGCGCTCCACTTGTTCGAGGCATCCATGCCGAAGAAAGTCATGCCGTCGTGGTGGTCGCCGGCACGGCGGTCGAAGGTGGCGGCGGCGTCGGTGCCGTCGTTCGCGTAGGCCGGCACGCCGGTCGCGATCGGGTCGCCGAGGCGGTACAGCACGGTGGCGGTGTAGCCCGCCGGCACGGCGACGACGTCGGCCAGGCTCTTCGAGACCGCGGTGAAGCCGAGCTTCGGCGCGGCGGGGCCCGGTGCAGGCGCAGGCGCGGGTGCAGGAGGAGCAGGGGCGGGCGCCGGGGCGGCCGGCAGCACCGGGAAGCCGCCGCTGCCGCCGCCACCGCAGGCCTGCAGCAGGGCGGTGCCGGCGGTGCCGACGCCCAGGCCGAACAGGTGGCGTCGGCTCAGGCGCGAAGCGATCAGGTCGTTGAACGAGGGGTTGGAACTCTTGTTGTGGCCGATGTCGTCGGGGTCGATGGCGGCGACTTCATGGCGTGTCTTGGCGGTCATGCGCGAATCTTTCAGTGGGGCACGGTTGTTGAAAAACCCCGGTACGCTAAAAGTTCCACATGACGCCAGGAAGTCAGGCGTTGGTCAGATTCCTGACAAGGCCGCCCCGCGCGGCGATGCCGCGCGCCGCTCAGCGCGCGTGCTGCAGGAGGCCGGTCGCGGCCTCGTACATCGCGGCGTTGTGGAAGGCCGCGAGGCCGGCCGTCAGCAGGGCCGTCGCCGCGGCCAGCGTGGGCGGCAGGGCGCGCGTGGCGAACACCGCCACCGCCATCAGCAGCGGCAGGAAATGCGCGGCATAGAGGAAGGTCTCGTCGCCATAGACCAGGTGCAGCGCCACCTGCGCCGCCAGCGTGAGCCCGAGCACCGCGGCGAAGCTCCGCCAGCGTGGGGTGCGCAGCAGGCCCACGACACCGGCCGCGAGCAGCAGGCTCCACAGGAGCAGGGCAGCGCCGCCGGCCCAGCCGCCCGAGGCCGGCGTGCTCAGCTGCACCGTGAGCCAGTTGAGCTTGGGCGGAACGGAGGCCACGCTCAGCACCTCGGGCAGGCTGAGCGGATGCCAGAACATGGCGGCCAGCTTGTTCAGCACCGTGCCGGCGCGCTCCAAATTCACGTAGTCGGCCTCCTCGCGGCTGCCGAGAAAGAACAGCTTGGCGAAGCTGTAGAGGAAGCGCTGCGCCACCGCGAGGACGGCGACGATGACAAAGGCCGCCGCGCTGATCGCCAGCGCGCGCCGCCACGGCCGCTGCACCACGGCCAGCGCCAGTCCCGCCACCCAGTTGGTGACCGTGATGGCGAGGCTGGCGATGCTGGCGGCGAGCAGCAGCCCATCGCTCACCGGCCGGTGCACCGCGAGCGCCGCGACCAGCAGCACCCACAGCAGGCTCAGCGAGCCGAGGGCGTAGGTCTCGGGTACCGAGAACCAGAACTGAAAGGCCGCGCTGCCGATGGCCAGCAGCGAGAAGCACATCGCCACGAAGCGCCCGTTGCCGAGCACGCGGCACAGGACGTAGAAGCACAGCACCCACAGCGCCGCCACGAGGTAGGCGAAGCGCATCGCGGCCTGCAGGTCGCTGCCGGGCCAGAGCGCGCGCAGGCCGGTCACCATCGGATGGATGAGGATCGAGGCGATCGGGTGGACCTTGGTGCGGTAGTGGTTGCTCTGCGCATCGACCATGTTGGCCAGCACGCGCGGCGTGTCTGACTGGAACCAGGCGTCGAGGCCGCTGTCGCGGGCGAAGAGCTCGGGCGGCAGTTGGCGCGAGAGCGTCGTCAGCAGCAGCACGGCCGCGAGCGCGAGCAGCGCCGCGACAAGCGCGTCCCAGCCGAGCGCGCGTCTGGGCACTAGTCGGCCATCCACAGCGCAAGCGCGGCGATGCCCACCGTCCAGCGGCTGACCCAGTCGCGCGCGGCGAAGACCACCGGGTCGTCGTGCAGCGCGCCGCGGATCGCCTTGAGCCACACGCGCATGGTCCAGAACAGGAACAGGGGAATCAGAATCCACAGGTACTCGGGGTCGTCGTAGCGCGCCAGGACCTCCTTGTCGTGCAGGTAGAGGCCGAGCAGCAGGACCGCCATCTGGCCGGCCGCGATGCCGGTGCACAGCACGAAGGGGGCGTCCACCGGGTGGTAGCCGCGGTCGCGCTTCATGCGCTGCACCTCGAGCGGCGGGCCGCTCAGCTCCACGTAGCGCTTGGCCAGCGCCAGGCTCAGGAAGATGAACATCGAGAAGGACAGGATCCAGAAGGACAGCGGCAGCCCGGTTGCCGCGGTGCCGGCCGCCACGCGGATCGTGTAGAGGCCCGCCAGCGCGAACACGTCGACCACCGCGCGGCGCTTGAGGTGCAGCGAATAGGCGCAGGTCAGGGCCATGTAGAGCAGCAGCACGCTCACGAAGGCGCCGGGCAGCAGCGCGAGCGACAGGGCCAGCGAAGCCGCGCACAGCAGCCCCGCCATGACCAGCCCTTCGCGCGCCGTGATCTCGCCGGCGGCGAAGGGCCGCAGGCGCTTGCGGTGGTGCCGCCGGTCCGACTCCAGGTCGAGCAGGTCGTTGAGCACGTAGATGCCCGAGGCCATCAATCCGAAGGCCAGGAAGGCCAGCGCTGCATGCAGCAGGATCGGCTGCGTGAGCTCGTGCAGCACCGGCATCAACGGCAGGAAGACCAGCACGTTCTTGAGCCACTGGTGCAGCCGCACGCCGTACAGGTAGCGCTTGAGCGGGGTGCGCGGCGGCACGATCCGTGCCTCGACCGCGGTCAGCCCGGCCACGCGGCGCGCCAGCGCTTCGGAGCGGCTCACCACCACCGCGGCCTCGGCCTCGCGCCAGACCGCGAGGTCCACGTGGTCATTGCCGGCATAGCTGTAGGCCCGGCTGCCGGCATCGGCCTCGATGGCGGCGCGCTTGCCCGCGCCGCGCAGGTTGTGCTCGCCGTCGGAAGCGAGCACCGCGTCGAACAGGCCCAGGTGCGAGGCCACGGCGCGCGCCACCTGGCCGTCGGTGGCCGTCGCCAGAACGGTGCGCCGGCCGGCGGCGCGGGCGCTGCGCACCAGTTCGAGCACTTCCGGCCGGTAGGGAAGCGTTTGCACGTCGATGGCGGTGCGCTGCGCCACTTCCTTCTTGAGCACGGCCTTGCCGCGCAGCAGCCACAAGGGGAGCGCAAGCAGCGACGCCGGCGAGGCACGTACCAGTTGCAGCAGCGATTCGTGCAGCGAGTCGGTGGCGATCAACGTGCCATCCAGATCCACATAGAGCGGGCGCATGGCATCACCCACGGCTCAAGACGACCACGCCGACCAGGATGATCGCGATGCCCATCAAGCGCGTGGGGTTCAGCGATTCGCCGAAGAACTGCCACGCGAGCAGGGCGGCGATCACGTAGCCCATGGACAGCATGGGGTAGGCGACGGTCACGTCCACCCGCGTGAGTGCGAGGATCCACAGCCCGGCGCTGACGAAATAGCACACGAGCCCCAGCACGATCCAGGGCTGCGTGGCCGCGTTCCAGGCCGCTGTCGTCAGCGAGGCGCTGCTGCCCATCGCGACGGTGCCGAGCGTCCTGGCGCCGGCCTTGAGCATCAGCTGCGCGGCCGAGTTCAGCAGCACGCCGGCGAAGATGATCGAGAAGGTGTGAAGGTTCATGACGCTCCCTGTCTGTGTCAAAGCCCAGGCAGGAATCATGCCGCGTCACCATGTCATTTCGGCCACAACACCCACAAGCGAAGTGGCTGATTCATGCGCGCCGCCAGCCGCCCCGCCTCGGCGCCGGTGCCGGCGAAGTAGTCGGCGCGCACCGCGCCCACGATCGCGCTGCCGGTGTCCTGCGCCACCACCAGCCGCGCCAGCGGCACGGCCGGCCCCGGCGAGGCCAGCCACACCGGCGTGCCATAGGGAATGCTCTCGCGGTCGACCGCGATCGAGCGGCCCGCGGTGAGCGGCACGCCCTGTGCGCCGATCGGGCCGGTGCCGGCATCGATGTCGGCCAGCGGCTCCTCGCGGAAGAAGACGTAGCGCGGATTGCTCCACAGCAGCTGCGACAGGCGCTGCGGGTTCTGCGCCACCCATTGCTTGGTGTCGTCGGGCCACAGGCTGACCTTGGTCGCGCCCTGGCTCTGCAGCCATTGCTGCACGCTGCGGTAGGGCTGCTCGTTGGTGGCCGAGAAAGCCACGCGCACCGTGCGCTGCGAGCCGTCGGCCTCGGTGATGCGCAGCCGGCCCGAGCCCTGAATGTGCAGCATCAGCACGTCGATCGGGTCGGCCAGCCAGGCGATCTCGCGCCCGCGCAGCGCGGCCTGGGCCTGCGGCAGGGTGTCGATCTCCTGGCGCGTGAACCAGGGGCGGCGCGCCACCAGGCCGGCGGGCGCCTGGTAGAGCGGCACGGTGTGCTGCGCGGTGGGCCGGCGCGAGGCTTCGAACACCGGCTCGTAGTAGCTGGTGAGCTTGCCGTCGACCGGGCCCGTTGGCGATTCCACGCGATAGGGCTGCAGGCGCTCGCGCATCCACTGGCGCTGCTCGTCGGTCTCGGCCAGCGCCAGCTGGCGCACCTCGCGACACAGCGGCGCGAAGGCGGCGTTGGGGCGGGCGCAGTTGGTGATCATCGCGCCCCAGCCTTCGTGCAGCGCGTCGTCCTCGAAGCCGGGCAGCTCCGACCAGGGCACCGGCACCCAGCGGCTCTTCGGATGGTTGAGCGAGCCGGTCAGCGGGCCCAGCTCGCGCGCGGGCGCCGCGCTCGAGGGCGCGGTCGCCACCGGTGCCTCGGGTTGCAGGGTGCCGACGGAACAGCCGGCCAGCGTTGCTACGATCGCGAGCCCGACCAGCCACTGGAGTCCTCTTTTCATGGGTTTGATTTTGCTCGAAGCGCTAGGCGCCGGAATCGTGCTGGTCCTGATCGTGTGGTGGAC
Organism: Variovorax sp. WS11; assembly: GCF_010499245.1. GTDB lineage: Bacteria > Pseudomonadota > Gammaproteobacteria > Burkholderiales > Burkholderiaceae_C > Variovorax. Next base: position 2,345,259 of record NZ_JAAGOW010000001.1, on the reverse strand, counting down.
GATGTTCTCGGGCCGCAAGGGCGGCGAATTGCATGACGAGGACGAGGCCGAAAAAGCGCCTCCGTCCGACGAGCCGCCGGCGGGCGGGTCCAGATAATCGCGAGTCGCTGATTCAACAAGGAGATTGCATGAAGAAGTTCGTCCTCGCCACCACCGCCGCTGCCATTGTCCTGTCAGGCTGCGCCGGCATGAGCGACACGCAACGCAACACCGGCATCGGTGCCGGGATCGGCGCCCTCGGCGGCGCCGTGATCGGCTCCGCAACCGGCGGCGACAGCAAGGCCATCGGCACCGGCGCTGCCGTGGGTGCGGCTGCCGGCGCGCTCGGCGGCTACCTCTGGTCGCAGCGCATGGAAGCGCAGAAGCGCGAGATGCAGGCCGCCACCCAGGGCACCGGCGTTGCGGTCACGCAGACCCCGAACAACGAGCTCAAGCTCGCAATCCCGAGCGACGTCTCCTTCGACACCGGCCGCTCCACGATCAAGCCGAATTTCGTGCCCATCCTCAACCAGTTCGCCAACGGCCTGCGCAACAACCCGAATGCGGAAGTGCGCATCATCGGCCACACCGACAGTACGGGCACGGACGCCATCAACAACCCGCTGTCGGTGGACCGTGCGGCCAGCACGCGCGACTATCTGATCTCGCGGGGCGTGTCGCAGCAGGCCTTCCGTATCGAGGGGCGCGGCTCGCGCGAGCCGGTTGCGGACAACGGCAGCGATGCCGGGCGGGCACAGAACCGGCGGGTGGAGATTTATGTGGGTGAGCGGCCGCAGGGGTGATGCCCAGACGTGGTCCGTTTCGGGCGAGGACCGACCGTGGCGACACGGTCTTTACAGCCCGCTAGTTCAACGTGACCACGACGTTGGTTTGCGGTCCGCCGCGCATGACGTAGTTGACCGGATGCAGCGCCTCGCCGCGATCGCATGCGACTGCTGAACTCAGCATGGGCGCGAGGGCTCCAGGCAGCTTTTTCTTGAACGGCCCGGCAGGCATGCACGCGGTGACGTTGACGACGCCAGAGTTCTTCTCGTTCCTGTCCTTGTGGAACCTGTCGTTGACTGGGAAGGTTTCTGGCCTGTACTGGCCGGCCGCCGTATCCTTGATGAAGATCGACAGATAGGATTCCCATTGATTTCCCACGTCGACGTCCATGCAGGCTCCCGGCCTCATGGTGTACCAGCCTTGGAGCGTCACGTAGCACCGCGATCCCTGAAGCTCGCATCTCGAACCCGAATCGTCCGAAGTCTCATGGATGACAGCAAAGACGATGTCCGTCTGTCGTCCGTTGCAGAGCTTGTTCGTCCCCGTTGCGCCGGCGTGGAACGCCACGGCAGAAAGCAGCACAACGCCGAGCGCGAGATGCACGATCGATTTCATCTTTTCCCCTACTTCGGCGCGATTCTTCGCTTATGCGGGTAGCGCGGTCAAGCCTCGGGCTACCCGGGTGGCGCGATCACGGCAACGGGCGTTGGCTTGACCGTCGGGGAATCCATCTTTTCGGCGCATTCCGGCTTGTTCCAGTACATCCCGCTGGTCAGCACGTCGTCGTTGAAACGAACCATGTACTGGCAGGTGACGTACTCGGGGCCGCTGCCCGTACGAAAGTGGAAGATATAGTTCCATGTGCGAACGCCGCGCAGGCCCTCGCTGAAGTGCGGCCAGCTCAGCAGCTGCCGCACTTGATCCTTGCCCATGCCGGTCCGCATGGCACGCAACGCTTCCAGGCTGGGGAATGCCCCCTGCTGCCATTTGGCTGAATCAATCGCAGGAAAGTCTTCGGCACTGGGGAGCGATGACTGGGTGGAAGCCGCGCGCGTCTGTGCGGCAGGATCGATGGAGTAGCTCGGGCCCGCGCAGCCCAGGAGTGCCATCGTGGCACCAGCGGCAAGCATGACATTGACCGTCAGGATGAACGATTTGCTCTTCATGTGTTCTCTTCTCGTTCTCAGTTGAATACCCACTCGGCCCCGACGGTGGCGGCGGGGCCGGCGCGGCTCAAGCCCACGCCACCCGTCACGCTCCAGCCGTTGTTCTCCGCGGTACGGCGGAAGCTCACGCCGACCGCGCTCTCGCCCTTGAAGATGCCGTAGCCGAGGCGCATCACCGTCTTCCCGGGCACATAGCTGCCGGGCATCTGCACCGCCATGGCGGCTGCGACGCCGGCATAGGCATTGCGCGCGACACCATGCAGTTCGTTGCCGAGCGCATTGACCCGCGCATCGGTGTAGGCGGCGGAAGCGGCGGAGGCGCTGCGCAGCTGATTGACGTTGACGGCATCGTTGCCTGCCACGCCGTCGGCGACGTTGTGGAGGGTCACCGGGGCGTTCGTGTTCGTTCCGCCCAGCTTCACGCTGTTGTAGTTCGTCGTGCCGTCGGCGTTGGTTTCGTACTTCACTGCGGATTGGTCGATGCTGGCCACCGTCGTCTGCACCGCCTTCAGTTGCGACACGTTGACCGCGTCGCTGTCCAGCGAACCCGCTGCCACCCCGGTGATCTGGCGGAACTGGCCGTTGGCCGCATCGCCCACCGACACCGCCGACAGCGTGCTGGTGGTGGCGTTGATGGCTGCGGTCTGCGAGGTGGACGCACCCGTGGGTACATAGCCGGCCGCGCCGGCCGCAGTGGAGGCGACCGAGCCTGCGCCCAATGCAACGCCGCCGGCCTGGGTCACGCTGCTGCCTGCACCGATCGCAACGCCCTGCACCGCTGCCGCTGAAGACTGCGTGCCGATCGCGACGGAATCCGCCCGGTGCGAGGTCGCGCCCTGGCCGATCGCCACGCCGCCGGGCGCAGTCTGCTGCACCACCGCGCCGTTGCCGATGCCCACGCCGCTGTCGCCGTTGACCACCGTCCGAGGGCCGACCGCCACCGATTCGGCGCCGATGGCGAGCGAGTCCATCGCGGTCGAGTTGGCGTGGAAGTACTGGATCGGCGTGACGGCGAAGGATTGCAGCGCACCGCTGAGCTGGCGCACCGTCACGGCATCCTGCGCCTCGGTGCCGTCGGCCACGTTGGTGATCTGGCGGTAGGTCGTCGCACTGCCGACGGAAACGGCGCCCAGCAGCGTCCGGTCGGTGGTGTTGTACGGAATCAGCGAGCTGCCCGCGGGAATGTCGCCGGTGCTGCCTGCGACCGCGCGATCGGAGACCGAGGCTGAACCGAGTGCCACCGAACCATCGACGGTTGCGCTCGCGCCAAGGCCCTGCGCAATGCTGCTGGCTCCGTTGGCCACGGCGTTCGGGCCGACGGCGATCGAATCCGTGCCCAGGGCCTGCGAGTCGGGCAGGGTCGAGCTGGCGTGGAAGTACTTGATGCCGGCGCCGGCGTTGATGTCGCCGATCGTGTTGCCGAGATTGGTGATCGCGGTCGTGTTCGCCGTCACCTGCTGGTTCGTGGCCCACAGCTGCGAGCCATTGATCACATCGGTCGAGGTGTTGGAAATCCTGCCGGCCGCCACGTTGGTGATGGTGCGCTCGGCACCGGGCGCGCCGACGCTCACGGTGGAGGTCGGCGTCGTGCCCTGGAAGGTGTACGGCGTGCCGCCGATCACGGTACCGGGCGTGCCGACCGCGGCGGCCGTCGTGGAGCCGAAGCCCAGGGCGATGTCGCCTGCATTGTTGGCGACAGCGTTCGGGCCGATGGCGACCGAATCCGCGCCCAAGGCCTGCGAGTCGGGCAGGGTCGAGCTGGCGTGGAAGTACTTGATGCCGGCGCCGGCGTTGATGTCGCCGATCGTGTTGCCGAGATCGGTGATCGCGGTCGTGTTCGCCGTCACCTGCTGGTTCGTGGCCCACAGCTGCGAGCCGTTGATCGCATCGGTCGAGGTGTTGGAAATCCTGCCGGCCGCCACGTTGGTGATGGTGCGCTCGGCACCGGGCGCGCCGACGCTCACCGTGGAGGTCGGCGTCGTGCCTTCGAAGGTGTAGGGCGTGCCGCCGATCACGGTACCGGCCGTGCCGACCGCAGCGGCGGTAGTCGAGCCCGAGCCCAGGGCCACGTCGCCCGCGTTGTTCGCCACCGCCGTATCGCCGAAGGCGACCGCGCCCGCCGCCAGCGCGCTGCTGGTGCTGCCGATCGCGACGCTGCCCTGGCCGACCACCGTGTTCTGGTAGCCGATGCCGACCGCGCCCTGCGCTGCCGTGCCGGCCACGCCCACCGCCTGGCCGCCGCCGCCCACCATGTTGGTGTTGCCCATCGCCACCGAACCGTTGCCGGTGGCGGTGTTGTCCAGGCCCTGGGCGATGGCGCCGTTGCCGGTGGCGGTGTTGGGGTCGCCGATCGCGACTGCGCCATTGCCGCTGGCGAAGTTGCCGGCGCCGATGGCCACCGCCCTGCCGCCGGTGGCCGTCGAGCCGTTGCCGATCGCCACTGCGTCGGCCGAGTTCGCGACTGCGGTAGTGCCCAATGCGATCGCGTTGTCGGCGGTCGCATTGGCCTGGGTGCCGATGGCGAGCGCATTGAGGCCGGTCGCCTGGGCCAAGGCCGAGATGGCTACGGCATTGGTGGCGGTCGCATCGGTATCGACACCCAGCGTGATCGCGTTGACGGCACTCGATGTGCTGTTGCGTCCGATCGCGATGGCGCTCTTGTCCGTCGACGCGGCGCTTTGGCCCAGTGCGATGGCGTCCGCACCGGTCGCTTGGCTGATGCGCCCGATCGCGATGGCGTCTTCCTGGGATGCCGTCACGTCCGTGCCAATGCCGATGGCGCTGATCGCAGTGGCACCCGTTCCCGCGGCAGTGCGCGAGCCGAGGTAGACCGAGTTCAGCTTGGACGCGATCGTCTGGAAACCGATGGCGATGGCATTCTGGCCGCCTGCGCTGGCGCTGTTGCCCTGCGCAATGGCATCCAGGACGGTCGCGTTGGCCTGGTTGCCGATGGCGATGCTGCGCAGCCCGGCCGCATTCGCTTGCAGCCCGAGAGAGACGGCTCTATCCCCGGTGGCCTTGGTCTGCAAGCCGACGGCAATGGCGAGGTCACCACTGGACGTCACGTCGGTGCCGATTCCGATGGCACCCTCACCCAGTGCGCCTGTCCCGGGGGCGGTGCGGGCGCCCAGATAGATGGAGTTGGTGCCGGTGGAAAAAGCCCCGTAACCAATCGCGATGGCATTGACTCCGGTGGTATGGGTGAGAAACCCGACGGCGACCCCACCGTTGGTGTCGACAGTCGCGGAAGAGCCCAGCGCGGTGGACCCCTGCCCCGTGGCAATGGCGCCGGCGCCCATGCACGAGGCGGTGCCGTTGTACTCGTCCCAAGGGGCCGTATCGCAGGTGACCGCTTGTGCCTGCACCAGTGGCGACCACCCGAGGCCGCCCAGCGCCAGCAGCGCGGTCACGATCCCCGCGCGCAAGGGGCCCGATCGGAGCGATGCAAGCACGCCAGCTCCGGCGTTCGCCACGCGGCTGCCGCCGCGCTTGCCCCGGGCGCTAGTGATCTCGGACGCAGCGACCCAAGCGCCGATGGCTTCGTTCCAGACAGTGAGGTAGCTTTGGTTCATGGCCCCGGCTTGTAAACAATGTTATTAACTATTACGAAAGAAACAAATATTTTCTCCTAAATGTTAAGGTAAATGGCGTGCCGCAAGAGTGCTGGCGGCGCGTTTGACAATGTTTGACATTTCCCATTCGCACGCCGCTCGAAGCGAGGTCGGCGCGCGGAGGTCAATAAGAGAACTTTTGCGCTTTTTGAAGTAGTAAATACTTATTAAAATTTAATTACTTGTAATGAAAAGGTGGCCCAAAACCCCTGCCGAAGGGGCATGTGCTTTATTTCCAACATAGATCGGACGGCTGATCGAAGATGCCGGTCATCGGGTCCCTTGGACACGATGTGTCTTGCGATTACAGGCACTGCACACGCGGGTGCATCCGCGTTGGACGCCTTGCGAAAACGTCGAGCAGGCTGCGTCCGACCCCTGTGATTTCGTCGACCGTTGCAGGCACCTGCCCCTGCGATGGGGCGAGCCCGCCCGGTATGCGCGTCGCATCAGGAATGGCCGCCTTGATCGAACCGCCCAGCTTCAGAATCCTCAAGGTTTCGATCTCGGCGTGGTCCACGACATGAACGGGCAGTCTTGCGTTCGCCAGACGTCGCAGCAATTCGATAGGTTGTGGAAATGACCCGACGAGGCCTTCGTTGCCTGGCGTTCTGTGTGACTTGTTCATGCGTTGCATTGAGGTTGGAGCGCGAATGTAATGACGGGGTTTGTGCTTCGCAATCGAGTTGACAATGCCTGAGAATTGGCGCGCGCAAGACGGGACCATGGAGCTCGAAGGCCTGCGCCGCCCGGTGCTTGCGGCAAAAGGCGGAGCGAATTGACATTGCTTGACATTCCGCGCCCGAACCAGCTTGGTGGGCCGCCGTACACTTCGTCGCTTAGCAAAACCCGGCAGTCGGCGCCGGGCACTCAGTAGAAGGTTGAAGAAGAAAATGCGAGTCGCGGCACTGGACGACGATGTCGATCAGCTGGATCTCGTCAAGTGCACCTTGCAGGCCGTCGGGCATGACTGCCATGTCTTTGCCGAAGGGGCTGCGTTGCGCCGCGCGTTGCAACGCGAGACCTTCGATCTCCTCGTTCTGGACTGGCACCTGCCCGACATCACGGGGCCGGAGATCGTTCGCTGGGTCCGAACCAATCTGCGCGACCGTATCCCCGTTCTGTTCGTGACCAACCGCCATGAAGAGCGCGACATCATCGAGGGGCTGGCAGCGGGAGCGGACGACTTCATGGTCAAACCCATGCGGGTCGGCGAGCTGGCCGCTCGGGTGCGCGCGCTGCTGCGACGCGCCTACTCGGAGTCGCAGCCCGACGAGCAGGTCTGGGGGCGCTACCGCTTCTTGCTTGCCAATCGGCAACTGGAAATCGACGGCAGTCCCGTTGCGTTGACGCAGAAGGAGTTCGATCTCGCCTTGTTCCTGTTTCGCAACCCGGGGCGTCTTGTTTCGCGGCAGCACCTGCTGGAGACGATCTGGGGCGCGAGCAATCCGCCGGGAACCGATCTGATGTCGCGCTCTCTGGACACGCACGTCTCGCGCGTGCGCAAGGTGCTCGGCCTGCGACCGGAGAGCGGCTACCGCCTGGCCTCGATCTACGGGCAGGGGTATCGATTCGAGTCCCTCGGCACCGATGAGAGCAGTGCCGGCTGAGCCTGCGGCGGGCGCCGCAAGCCGTCGGGCGGGCATTCGCTTCGCGCGATGGATCGTCAGCGTGCATGTGGCACTGCACGCCGGGTTGGCGCTGTCGCAGGCTACGGCGCAATGGTCCGACGTCGTGCATGCGGTGCAGCCGGGAGAAACGCTCTTCGCTCTTGCCGCTCGGTACACGGGCCGCTCCGACAGCTGGCTTCAATTGCAGCAGTACAACGGCATCGCCGATCCGCATCGCATCGCCTTGGGCAGTCGAGTGCGCATTCCCGCTGCGCTGCTGGCCTCCGCCTCGACTTTTGCGACGGCGAGCTACGTCGCGGGCAGAGTTCGCCAGGTCCCGCCGCACGGCGCACAGGCGCAGTTCCTGCAGTCAGGCGCACGGCTGGGCGAGGGCACGCGCATCGAGGTGGGCGCCGATGGCTATGTGCGGCTTCAGATGAGCGATGGCTCGACGGTGCGCATCCCCGCGAACTCGCAGGTCCGACTGGTCAGGGTGCGACGGCAGGACGCCTCGCAGTCCAGCGATACCCTGATCCAGCTGGAAGCGGGCCGGGTGGACGCCTCGGCGCGTCCGCAGCGCAACAAGGCCAGCCGCTTCGAGATCCGGACGCCGCTGGCAGTGGCCAGCGTCCGCGGCACCGAATTCGGCGTCGCCATGCAACCCGACGCCGGCATCACCGGTGAGGTCACGCAGGGCGTTGTCGACCTGAAGAGCCTGCACGGCAAGCAGGGTAGCCGGCAGCACAGGCTGCGAGAGGGACAGGGTGCGCGCGTGAGCAGCGCTGGCGTGATGGGACCGGTGCGCTCGTTGCCGGAAGCGCCTGACTTGGTGGCGCTGCCCGACACGGTGACCGACATCGATTTCGTCCGCCTGCCGCTTCCTGCCGTTCCCGGCATTGCCGCCTACCGCATCCGGATCTCCAGGGATCCGGCGATGGAGCAGATCGTGCGCAATGGTGTGTCCACAGGAGCCGCAGCGCAGTTCGCCGGCCTCGAGGATGGCGACTACGTGGTCGGCGCACGCGCCATGGATGATTCGGGCCTCTCGGGCCGTGAAAGCACGCGCAAGCTGCGGGTCAAGGCGCGTCCGGTAGCGCCGCTGTCCCAGCGACCCGCACCTGGAGACCAGGTCATCGGCCGTGTGGTCGAGTTCAGCTGCGCGCAGCCCGCCGGCGTTCGGCGCTTCAGGTTGCAGGTCGCGAGCGACGAAAGCTTCCAGACGCTCCTGATCGACGATTCGGCACTCACCGAGTGCCGGCATTCGGCCTTGCTGCCGCGTGGGCGGTACTTCTGGCGCGTGGCATCCGTGGGGGCGACGCCGGACGGGACGCAGGACCAGGGCCCCTTCAGCGGCAGCCGGGCCTTCGAGGTGGTCGAGCCGCCTCCGGCAGCGCCACCGCCCAAGGCGAGCAGCGACGACGGCGCGCTGCAGGTCTACTGGTCCGCCCAGGCAGGCTACCGCTATCTCGTTCAGGTCTCGCGCGGCGAGGACTTTGCCGACCTCGTGTTTGCCGACACGCGGTCGGAGGCATCCCTGCGTCTGGCGGACCTGGCGCCGGGCACCTACCACGTGCGGATTCAGGCGATTGCACCCGACGGCGAGGCCGGCAGCTTCTCTCCACCGCAGGTCGTGCGGATCGGTGCGGTGCTGCGCGACGCCAGCGGCGGCGCCGTCCGCGACGCTGGCGGCAATCCTGTCGGCCGGCAGTAGCGTTCCGGAGGCAGTTTCTCGTGCAAAGCAAGATCGTCGACGCCGCACCGCTTCGCCTGCCCACGCGCTGGACCGAATGGTTGACGTTCTCGATGATTGCCGTCGGCCTGGTGCTCGCACTGGAGCATTCCGGGTGGCTGCAGGCGCCGAACCGGCTCTTCCACGACACGCTGATGTCCCTGCAGGGGCACGAGGTCGATCGCGGCGACGTGATCATCGTCGGCATCGACGACAAGAGCATTGCCGCGTTGGGACGATGGCCGTGGCGGCGATCCTTCCACGCCGAGCTGATCGACCGCATCGACAAGGATGCGCCGCAGGCGATCGGATTGGACGTGCTCCTGACCGAAGCGGATGAGCGCTTTCCCGGCGATGATGCTGCGCTCGCCGCCGCCGTGTCGCGCAGCGGCAAGGTGGTGCTGCCGCTGATGATGCAAAGCCTGAACGGAGCGCCCTTTGTCGTCGAGCCGATCCCTGCGCTGCGGCGCGCTGCAAGACGTCTTGGGCATGTGCACATCGCAGTCGATGACGACGGCATCGCCCGCAGCGTGTACTTGCGCGAGGGCTTCGGCGATCGGGCATGGGACCATTTGAGCGTTGCCATGCGCACGGCCGGCGCCGGCGGGCGGCCTGAGCCCGTGGCCGCCCCCGAGGAACGGGCGTCCGAGGCAGAAACAGCGAACTCGGACCCCATCGCTGCCTGGCACCGTTCGCGCAAGATGATCGTGCCCTTCGCCGGACCGCCCGGACATTTCCCGCAGGTGTCATACGTCGACGTGCTGGACGGCGCTGTCGCCCCGGGAACCTTCAAGGGCAAGCATGTGCTGATCGGGGCCACCGCCGCGGGCACAGGCGAGCTGTACGCCACGCCCGTTTCGGGCAGACGCTCGAAGCTGATGTCCGGGGCCGAATTCTCCGCCAACGTGCTCGACAGCCTGGAGAGCCGACGCAGCATCACCCGGTTGCCTGGATGGCTCAACGCAGCCCTCAACATCCTCCCTGCACTGCTGGGTCTCGCGGGCATGGCCTTCATCGGCCCGTTGCCTGCGCTGTTGTTGACCCTTGGACTGATGGTGGCGCTGCCTGCGGCAGCGGCCGCTGCCGCAGGCTTCGGCCTGCAATTCGGGCCGGCAGCAGGGATGCTCGCCCTGGGGGCGAACTATGCCTTGTGGAGTTGGCGCAAGCTGGACGCCTCCACGCGCTACCTCATGGACGAATTCAGCCGCCTGCACAGCAACGGCCGCTTGGTGGCCATGTCCCCCGGCACTGCCGCATCGGGCGATTTCCTGGGGCGTCGCATCCATGCGCTCCGGCAGGTGGCCGAGCAACTGAGCAACCTGCACCGCTTCGTGAGCGATAGCCTGGAAGGCCTGCCCGATGCGACGCTCGTGTGCGACAGAAATGGGACCGTGCTGCTGGCCAACGCCGCTGCGGCCCGGCACTTCGAGGCCGCTTCGGGCGAGATGCTGCGGGGCGCAAAGGCCGCGACGCTGATGAAGGATGTGCTGTCGCAGGCGGATCGCCAACCCGTCGTGATCCCGGCGATCTTTGCCGGCCCGCCCACGGCGGGCAGCACCGCGGCGCACGATGGCCGGGAGCGCGACCTGCTGGTCAAGCGGGCGCCCTCGTTCAGCGGCTCCGGCGAGCACCTGGGCTGGATTCTTTCGCTCATCGACGTGACCCAGATCCGCCAGGCGCAGCGCCAGCGCGACCACGCCATGCGCTTTCTCAGCCATGACATGCGCGCACCGCTCGCCTCCGTTCTCACGCTGCTGAATCTGCAGCGACAGAACCCCTCCGCGATGCCGCAGGAGCAGTTCCACGAGCGCATCGAGCGTCACGCGAAGAAGGCCCTGGGGCTGGCGGATGACTTCACCCAGTTGGTCCGTGCCCAGTCGTACAACTATCACTTCGAGCGCTACAACCTCGTGGATGTGCTGCTCGAGTGCGTGGATGACGCGTGGGAGGCGACGCGCCGGCACCGGATACGCGTGACGATGGCGCCGTCACCGGAGGAGGCGCACAGCCTGATCAACCGCGAGCTCATTGCCCGCGCAATCAACAATCTCCTGGGTAACGCGCTCAAGTTCTCGCCGGCGGGCTCGTCGATCGTCTGCGCGGTCGAACCGCATCCCCGCGCATGGGCCGTGCTGGTGAGGGATGAAGGGCCCGGCATCGCAGAAGAACTCCGGGCTCAGGTGTTCGAGCCGTTCATTCGGGGCAGCGCCGCAGCCGACATCGACGGAGCGGGGCTTGGGCTGGCCTTCGTCAAAACTGTGGCGCAACGGCACGGCGGCAAGGTGCTGCTCGACAGCACACCAGGGCACGGCAGTGCTTTTCGGCTTGTGCTTCCGCGCGATGAGCTTCCTTGACGTGCGGAGCCGACTCGGCAGTCTTCAAACGTCCCTCAACAGATTCGCCAACTCCACCGCCGACTTGACCTCCATCTTCTCGAACACCCGCGCCCGGTGCACCTCCACCGTCCGCACGCTGATCGAGAGCTGATCGGCGATCAGCTTGTTGGGCAGGCCCTCGACCACGCGCCGCATCACCTCGCGCTCGCGCTCCGTCAGTTCCTCGACGCGGCGCAGCAGCAGGCGTCGTGCGCGCTGCGCCTCCACCGCGCGCAGCGAGCCGCCGAGTGCCTGCTCGATGCGGTCGACCAGCGCGTTGTCGGAGAAGGGCTTCTCGCAGAAATCGAAAGCACCGCGCTTGACCGCATCGACGGCGGTGGGCACGTCGGCATGGCCGGTCAGGAAGATCACCGGCAGCACCTCGAGCAGGCCGCGCTCGGCCAGCCGGTCGAACAGCACCAGCCCGCTCATGCCGGGCATGCGCACGTCGAGCAGCAGGCAGTGCGGCTGATCGGCCAGCGGGCCCTCGGCCAGGCGCAGCTCGAAGTCCTCCGCGCTCGCGTATTGCTCGCTCACGAGCCGCCGCGAGCGCAGCAGCCAGGCCAGCGCTTCGCGCACGCTGGCGTCGTCGTCGACGATGAAGATCAGGGCATCGATCAAGGGTTGCATCGCAGGTAAGAGCTCAAGGCAGTTTCATGCCGCAGGGAGCGTGAATCGGAAGACCGTGCCGCGCGGCCGCTGCGGCTCGAACACCAGCGCGCCGCCATGCTGCTCGACCACCGTGCGGCACAGGCTGAGGCCCAGGCCCATGCCGTCGGGCCGCGTGGTGAAGAAGGGCGTGAAGAGCCGCGCCGCCACCTCCTCGCTGATGCCGGCACCGCGGTCGGCCACCGAGAACTCGACCCAGCGGCGCACGTCGGCCTTGTCGGGCGTGTCGCCGCTTTCGCCGACGGCGCGGGCGCGCGCCACGCGCATGTGCAGCACGCGCTCGCTCAGCTCGGGCAGGTCCATGGCCTGCATGGCGTTGCGCGCCAGGTTCAGCAGCACCTGCTCGACCAGCGTGCGGTCGCACAGCACGCGCGGCAGGCGCTCCTCGTAGTGCACGTCGACCCGCACGCCGAGCTTGCGCGCCTGCAGGCGCACCAGCGGCAGCACGGCGTCGATCAGGGTGTGCGGCGCGACCGCCTCGCGGATGCGGTCGCGGCGGCGCACGAAGTCGTGCACGCTGCGGATCACCTGGCCCGCGCGATCGGCCTGCTCGGCGATGCGGCGCACGGCCATCGCGACCTCGCCATGATCGCCGTGGTCGCCGCCGGAGGCACCGCGCAGCAGGTTGAGCGAGCCGCTGGCGTAGCTCGCGATGGCGGCCAGCGGTTGGGTCAGCTCATGGCTCAGCAGGGAGGCCATCTCGCCCACGGTTGCCAGCCGCGCGCTGGCCTGCAGGCGCTCCTGGCTGGCGCGCGAGAGCTCCTCGATGCGGCGCTGCTCGCTGATGTCGATGAAGGCGCTCATCCAGCCGGTCTGGGCGCGCTGCGCGTTGATCAGCGGCGCCTCGAAGATCAGCACCGGGAAGCGCCGGCCGTCCTTGTGCATGAAGACCGATTCGAAGCCCTCGCGCGGCGGCACGCCGCCGGCCATGCGCAGGGCCTGGCGCTGGCGGTATTCCTGCGCCAGCTCGGTCGGCCAGTAAGGGACGTCGCCGACGTGGTTCATCAGCTCCTCGGCGTTGAAGCCCACCATCTCGCAGAAGGCCGGGTTGACGTAGGTGATGCGGCCCTGCAGGTCGCGTGCGCGCAGGCCGGTGATGACCGAGTCCTCCATCGCCTTGCGGAAGGCCAGCGCGTCGGCCAGGTCGTGCTCGGCGCGCAGGCGGCGGCGCGTGTCGCGCGCCAGCAGCACCAGCACCGACACCAGCGCGATCGAGATCGCCGTGACCAGCGCTGTCAGCAGGTTGGGAAAGAGGTCGGGCGCGGCACGCCAGCCGTCCACGCGCAGCATCAACGCGGTGCCGGGCAGGTCGACCAGCTGCTGCGCGGTGAAGACGCGCGTGCCCACGCGGCGCGCCGCGCCGACGGCGACCAGGCGCGTGCCGTCGGCCTCGGTGAAGGCGACTTCCTGGCCGCGCGTGAGCGTGGGCGCGACCAGCTCGATCAGCGTGTCGCGCAGCGAATAGGTGGCCACCAGGTAGCCGCCGCCGTCGACCGGCAGGCACAGCTCCATCACTTCGAGGCCGCCGCTGGGCACGAAGGGGACATAGTGGCTCGGCGAGTAGGCCGACGCGCCGGCCTTGCGCGCGGCGGCGCAGGCGAGCGCGACGTCGGACTGGTCCGGGCCGCGGCTCCTGTCGTCGAACAACCGCTGGCGGTAGGGCGTGTCGACCGTTGCCAGCGGACGCAGCGCGGCGTCCCGCCATTCGACGCGCAGCCATTCGCGATGCTCGCGCAGCAGCGCCGCGGCCTCCGTCGGCCAGCGCTCGCGGTTCATGCCGTTGGCCAGCGAGGCGCGCAGGCTCTGGGCATTGCGCTGCAGGCCGCTGCGCAGGTCCGACACGGCATCGGCGGTGTCGCGGTCGAGCGCGGTCTGCACCTGCTCGACCTCGTGGCGACCGGCCAGCCACACCACGGTGGCCAGGAGCGCGATCACCAGCACGGCCAGGATCACCCACAGGAACCAGCGCTGCCACAGCGAATGCAGCCTGCGCAGCGAGCGCAGGCCGGCAAAGGCCCCGCGGACCGTTCTTGCGATGGGCAGCGTGGTCGAGGACACCGGCTTCAGAAGGTATTTCAGAGCACGCGATGCGAAAGCGCCGGCAGCTGCGTGCGCGCGCGCTCGATCTGCTGGGCGTCGAGCTCGAAGCTCACCACGCCCTCCTCGACGGCACGCTGCGCCACCACCTCGCCCCACGGGTTCACCACCATCGACTGGCCCCAGGTCTGGCGCCGGTTCTCGTGGGTGCCGCCCTGGGCGGGCGCCACCACCCAGCAGAGGTTCTCGATGGCGCGGGCGCGCAAGAGCACCTCCCAGTGGGCCGAGCCGGTGGTGTGGGTGAAAGCGCTGGGCACCAGCAGCAGCTCGGCGCCCCGTCGGGCCAGCGCGCGGTAGAGCTCGGGAAAGCGCAGGTCGTAGCACACGCTCATGCCGATGCGCCAGCGATGTCCGTCGCGCGAGGGCAGGTCGAAACAGACGGGCTCGGTGCCGGGCGCGATCACGCGGCGCTCGTCGTAGCGCTCGCGGCCGTTGTCGTAGAAGAAGAGGTGGATCTTGTCGTAGCGCGCCACCTGCTCGCCGTCCGGCGAATAGGCCAGGGAGCTGTTGAAGACGTGGGTCTCGTCGCCGGTCTCGAGCGGCAGCGTGCCGCCGACGATCCACAGGCCGAACTCGCGCGCGGCGTCGGCCAGGAAGCCCTGCACCGTGCCGGCGCCGGCGGTCTCGCGCAGGCCCAGCTTGTCGGTGTCGCGCGCGCCCATCATGCAGAAATACTCGGGCAGCACGGCCAGCTCGGCGCCACCGGCGGCGGCTTCGCCCAGCAGCGCATGGGCGCGGGCGAGGTTGGCTTCGCGTGCGATGGCCGAGACCATCTGGATGGCGGCGACTTTCATGAGGGGCTCCGTCTTTCTCTTGTGCGCGTGGTTCGTCGTTCGTCAGCGTACCGCGGGCGCGGGCGCAGCCGGCGTGCCCAGCGCTTCCGTCCGCGGGCGGCGCGGCACCTTGACGATCTTCGGATCGGCCCAGGTGCCGTCGATCTGGAACTCCTGCGTGGTGGCGGCGATGAGCGGGCGGCTCAGCACCATCTGCGCGAGGAAGGTGCCCAGGCCGATCGCGGGGTTGATCGCGGTCGCCACCAGTGCGGCGGTACCGGCGTTGATCTCGGGCACCACGACCACGCGCAGCGCCTGCGTCTCGCGCGCGATGTCGGCCGAGCCGTCCATCAGCACCGCGGCGTTGACGCCCTTCATCTGCAGGTTGTTGGTGCTGGCCACGCCCTGGTTGATCTTGGCGTCGCCACGCAGGAAGTCGAAGCTGAAGCCCTGGCTGAACACGTCGCGGAAGTCGAGCGTGAGCCGCCGCGGCAGCGCCTGCAGGCTCAGCACGCCGAGCAGCTTGGCGATGCCGGGCTCGGCCTTGAGGAACTGGCCGGCCTCGACGTCGACCTTCAGCTGGCCGCCCAGGCTGGGGTAGTCGAGCGCGAAGGGCGAGCCGCTCCAGTGCACCTGGCCCTCGAGGCGGCCGCGGCCGGCGCGCACCACGTCCTTCATGCCGAAGCGCCCGAGCAGGCCGCCGGCGTCGGTGATGTCCAGCTTGAAGTCCATGGTGGTGCGGCGCGGCTCGCCGCGCCCGCGCGCGCTGCCGCTTCCCGCGGGCGCGGCGGCCCAGGCGCCCTGCGCCGTGAAGCTGGCTTCGGGCGTCGTGAAGCTCAGCTTGTTGAGCCGCCATTCGCGCCCGGCGCCGCCGCGGTTCACGGCATCGATCTCGGCCCGGCCCAGCCGCCGGCCCAGTAGCTCGAAGTCGTCGACCTGGATGTCCAGCGCGGGCAGGTCGCCCGGCTGCTCGTCCAGCAGCGATTCGACCGCGGTGGCGGTGCTCGGCGCGATCTTCAGCCGCGCCAGCCGCGCATAGAGCCGCCCGGCCTGGGCACTGCGGTACTCGGCGTAGCCGTTGAGCTCGGCGGCGTCGATGTTGGCGCGCCAGAGCGTTCCCTCGCGGGTGCCGCCCATCACCACGTCGTGCAGCGTGCGCCCGCCGACCGCCAACTCCTTGGCCCGCACCACGAGCATGGTGGGCAGGTAGGACGAGGCATCGTCGCCGCCCTCGCTCGCTTCGGCCGGCTTGCCGGTGGTGTCGCCGAAGAGGGCCTGCCAGGCCGGCACGTCGATGCGCGCGAGCTGGATGTTGGCGAGCACGCCGCGCTCGGGCGCGGCCGCGGATTCGCCCGCGGACAGGCCGATGCCGATGCCGCCGCGCAGCACCCGGGCCTCGCCGCCGGAGATGTCGCGCACGTAGGAGGCCGAGCCGACGCGCCCCAGTTCGATCGAGAACCGGTCCTGCAGCAGCGGGGCGCCGCTCGCGCGGGTCTCGCGCTGCACGATCTTCTTTTCGATCGACAGCGGCATCGATTCTTCGGCCGGCTTGGCCAGCGGCGCGGGCAGCTGAAGGCCCAGGCCCTGCAGGCTGCTGGCCAGCGAGAACTCGGAGGCGCCGTCGCGCATCGAGAAGGACGCGGTGTAGGGCGTGCTGCCGGTGGCGTGCTTGGCCAGGCGCGCGAGCCAGTCGACCTCGCGCGCCGCGCGCAGGCCCTCGGCGCTGGCGCTGCCCTGGGCGCGCAGGCTCAGCTCCTGCGTGGCGCCCCAGCGGCCCGCGCCCTCGACGCGCACGGCCCCGCCGAGCGCGCGCGCCTGCACGCCGGCCAGCGAGAAGCCGCCTTCGGTGAAGTTCAGCGTGCCGCGCGCCTGGCCCAGGGTGGGGGTCTCGGGCAGGATCTGGATGTCGTTGTCGGCCAGCGCGACGCTGGCCTGCACCTTGGCCTTGTCCATGGCGGCCAGCGGCAGCTCCAGGCGCAGCCGGTAGTCGGCGTTGCCGGTGGCGCGGGCGCTCGCCAGCGTGGGGCCGGCCTCGCCCGCCAGCGGCGCTCCGGCGCGCAGCAGTTCGGCCAGCGGGCCCTTGGCCTGAGCGTCGACCTTGAGCAGCGGCGCATGGTGGTCCATGTCGGGGATCTGGGCCTCGGCCTTGAGGACCTCGATGCCGGGCGCGCCCGCGAGGCGCCCGCGGGCATTGCGCACCTGCATGCCCGAGCGCTCGAAAACCAGCTCGCCGGAGAGGCCGGTCAGGGCCGGCCAGTTCTTGCTCGACCCGGCCACCGGCGGCGCGTAGGCGTACTGCACGTCCGCCACGCGCGCGGCGATCCGGAAGTCGCCGCGCTTGGGGTCCTTGAAGGGCATGTCCCACAGGTCGCCCTTGACCTTGAAGTCCACCGCGCTGGCGATGCCCTTCTGCACCGCGTCGCGCACATAGTCGCGCGTTTCCTTCGGGATGTGCTGCGGCAGGTAGCGGAACACGCGGGTGCCGTCGGCGCGCGTCAGCTTGCCCTGCAGGTCCAGCACGCCGGGAAAGCGCGAGCGGCTGCTGGAGCTGGCGGGGTCGCTGGTGCGCCAGCTGGCCTGCGCCTCGCCCTCGGCATCGGCGTTGGCAAACCGGAGGCCCGAGACCTGCAGCTGGGACTTGTCGCCGTCGACCTTCCACACGAGCTGGGCGGACAGCTGGTCGATCGGGATCACCGGGTCTTCGAAGACGCCCGGGAAGTCGAGTGCGCCGTTGGCGATGGTCAAGGCGGCGCTGCCGCCGGCCTGGGTGGCGTCGAAGTCGATGGTGGCGCCGCGGATGCCAGGCGCGCCGGCCGGCGGTGTTGGCGCTGCCGCTGCGCGCCGCCGCAGCGGGCGGAGGAACGCGGCGCGGGGCCGGCGGGGCTGCGGGCGCGGTCTCGACGGCGGCCTGCGAAGCGACACCGAAGGCGCTGACGCGGCCACGCGCCTGGTACCTCTCGGGCGCGCCCAGGGCGCCCTGCCAGCTCGCATCGATGCGCTCGATCAGGCCGCGCGGCGCCAGGTCGTCGATCGTCTTGCGGGCCTTGTCGTCCAGCGGCAGCCGGTCGGCGATCATGGCCAGCGCCGCCAGGTCGAGCCGGTCGGCGCGCAACGCGCCGCGCTCGGCGATCCGGCCCTTCGCAGGCAGGTGCTGGAACCAGAGGTTGCCGCCCGGCCAGCGCATGCCGTCGGGGGTCTGGAACTGCAGGTCGGTGGTGGAGAACTCCAGGGCCTCCGGCGTCATGCGCCCGGCCAGCCGGCCGGTGACGGCGCGCAGCACCAGCGGCTCGAGCGACTTGCCCAGCGAGGCGTCCACGCTCAGCAGTGCCAGGTCGGCCGTGCCGCCGGCGATCTGGCCGTCGTCGACATCGGCCCAGACCCGCAGCGCGCCATTGCCTTCGCGGATGCGGGCGTCGAGCGTCACGTACTGGCCCAGCTGGCGGATGTCGATGCGCGGCAGCTCGGCGTAGGCCACGCCGTCCCAGCTGTGCCAGTTGCCGGTGCGCACCGACAGCAGGGGCTGGCGGAAGGCGCCGAGCAGCCTGAAGCGCTCGCCCCAGCCGGCCGGCGGCGTGGCGTCGAGGCGCATCGTGTGGCTGCGGGGGCCGTTGCGGGCGATGAACTGCACGTCGGACAGCAAAAGCGGCGGGGCGCCGCGGCTCTCGTCGGTCCAGCGCACGGTGCCGCCCCGGATCACGAACTCGCGCTGGCCGAAGAACCAGTCGGCCCCGCGGCCTTCGCCGGTGGTGTCGGTGTCCATGCTGAGGCCGGCCACGTGCAGCTTGCCGGCGGCATCGCGTCGCACTTCCACCGCGGGATTCTCGATGTAGAGCTGCTCGAAGTTCAGGCGCCACAGCGAGCGCGGCGAGACGCTGGCCACCACCCGTGCCAGGCGCAGGGCCTCGCGCTGCTGGGAGTCGTGCAGCACCACTTCGCGCAGCTCGAAGCTCGGAAACAGGGTACCGCCCTTGGCCGTGATGGAGCCGATGCGCACCGGTACCCCGATGGCCTTGCTGGCCTGCGCCTCGAGCGCGCCACGGTAGTCGCCGATTCGCGGCACAATCCACGCGTGTAGGACTAGAACTGACAGCGCAAGCAGCAGCCATGCACCGATCAGCAAACCCAACAACCAGCGTGCCGCCACAGCGGTGATCTTGAGCAGACGTGAAGGGGAAGACGTCGTGTCGTTCATTGAGGATCGCGCTGTGACGGGAATTATGACTGCGAGCCTCCCAACGGGTTCCACCGATACCCAGGCCGGCGCAGCGGATGCGCCGCACGTGCCGCCGCTCGCGGCCTCCTCGCGTTTCGTGCAACGCCTGCGGCGCCGCTATGCCGGCGAGCTGGCGCTGCTGCCGGCCGGCGAACCGCGGCGTCCCGGCATGGCGCAGGCCTACGCCGCGCTGCGCGAGCGCGGCGACAGCGTGGCCGATGCGCTGCGCATCGTGCGTCAGCTGGTGATGGAGCGGCTGATCACGCTGGACTGCGAACAGCAGGCACCGCTGGCGGTGGTCACCACCGCCGTCACCGAGCTCGCCGAGTTCGCCCTCGACGTCGCCTGCCGCGAAGCCTGTGCCGAGCTCGAGACGCAGCATGGCGCGCCGACCGGCCCCACGGGACAGCGCGCCCAGCTCTGGGTGGTGGGCATGGGCAAGCTCGGCGCGCGCGAGCTCAATGTGTCGAGCGACATCGACCTGATCTACCTCTACGACCACGACGGCGAGACCGCGGGCGATGCGCAGGGGCGCGCGCGGCTGGCCAACCAGGAATTCTTCTCGCGCGCCGTCAAGCGCATCTACGCGATGGTGGGCGACACCACCGAGCATGGCTTCGTGTTCCGCGTCGACCTCGCGCTGCGGCCCAACGGCAACTCGGGGCCCAGCGTGGTCTCGCTGGACGCGCTGGAAGAGTATTTCCAGGTGCAGGGCCGCGAATGGGAGCGCTTCGCCTGGCTCAAGAGCCGGGTGGTGGCGCCGCAGGGCGCGATTGCCGACGGCTCGGCCCACGCGCTGCGCGGGGCGGTGCTGCCCTTCGTCTTCCGCCGCTACCTGGACTACAGCGTGTTCGACTCGCTGCGCACCCTGCACCGGCAGATCCGCGAGCAGGCCGCGCGCCGCAGCGCCGGACGGCCCGAGCGCGCCAACGACGTCAAGCTCTCGCGCGGCGGCATCCGCGAGATCGAATTCATCGTCCAACTGCTGCAGGTGGTGCGCGGCGGCCAGTTCCCTGAGCTGCGCACCCGGCCCACGCTCGATGCCCTGCAGCGCCTGGCGCGCGCCAACCTGATGCCGCAGGAAACGGCCGATGCACTGGCCGCGGCCTATGAGTTCCTGCGCCGCGTCGAGCACCGCATCCAGTACCTGGACGACCAGCAGACCCATGTGCTGCCGGTGCAGGACGAGGACCTGCGCTGGATCGCGCACACGCTGGGCTACGAGGGGTGCTGCCCCTTCCTGGCGCAGCTGGATGCGCATCGCGAGTTCGTGGCCCAGGAGTTCGACAAGCTGCTGGGTGGCAAGAAGCAGCCCTGCACGCGCTGCAACGGCAAATCGGCCGGTGCCGCGCCGGCCGACCTGAGCGACCTGATCGAGGAGTTGCCTGCGCCCTTTGCCGAGCGCATCCAGGCCTGGTCCGACAGCCCGCGCGTGCAGGCCCTGCGCGACGAGACCCGCGTCCGCCTGCGCCAGCTGGTTCAGCGTACCGGCCAGTGGCTGCGCGAACCCGACGGCGATGCCGCGGGCCAGATCGCCCGCCACATCGACGGCGCGCTGCGCTGGGCCGAATGGATCGAGCCGCTGATGCGGCGCGAGAACTACATCGCCCTGCTGGTCGAGCGGCCGGCGGTGCAGGAGCGGCTGCTGCGCCTGCTGGGCTCGGCGCGCTGGCCGGCGCGCTACCTGATGCAGCACCCGGGCGTGATCGACGAGCTGGCCAGCCCCGAGATGCTGGCCGGGCGCTTCTCGGCCGCCGAGTTCGAGCGCGAGCTGGAAGCGCGCCACCTGGCGCTGCGCCAGACCGGCGAGGCCGACGAGGAGCGCCTGCTGAACCTGCTGCGCCACGCGCACCACGCGGAGCTGTTCCGCACGCTGGCGCGCGACGTCGAGGGCCACATCACGGTCGAGCAGGTGGCGGACGACCTGAGCGCCCTGGCCGACGCGGTGCTGCGCCTGACCGCGCGCTGGTGCTGGCCGCAGGTGCGCAACCCGCATCGCGAGGCGCCGCGCTTCGCGATCGTCGGCTACGGGAAGCTGGGCGGCAAGGAGCTCGGCTACGGCAGCGACCTGGACATCGTGTTCGTCTACGACGACGACGACGAGCGCGCCGGCGAGGTCTATGCGGCCTACGTGCGCAAGCTGATCAACTGGCTCACGGTGAAGACCCGCGAGGGCGACCTGTTCGAAATCGACACGGCGCTTCGGCCCAACGGCAACTCCGGCCTGCTCACCACCAGCTTCGACGCCTACGAGAAATACCAGCTGGGCCGCGGCAGCAACACCGCATGGACCTGGGAGCACCAGGCCATGACGCGAGCGCGCTTCGTGGACATGGCGACGGGGCCCGACGACAGCGCCGACTGCTCGCTGTGCGGTCGCTTCGACCGCATTCGCGAGGCGGTGATCACGGCGCCGCGCGATCGAGACGCGCTCAAAGCCGAGATCGTCGCGATGCGCGAGAAGGTGCGCGCCGCGCGGCCGGTGAAGGCCGACCGCTTCGACGTCAAGCACAGTCCCGGCGGCATGGTCGATGCCGAGTTCGCGGTGCAGTTCCTGGTGCTGTCGGAAGCGAAGACGCATCGCGAGCTGATCCCGAACGTGGGCAATATCGCCCTGCTGATCCGCGCCGAGGAGGCGGGCCTGCTGCCCGAGGGCATCGGCCGCAACGCCGCGTCGGCTTACCGCGAGCTGCGCCGCGTGCAGCACCGGGCTCGGCTCAACGAAGAGCCGACGCAGGTGCCGATGAGCGCGCTCGCGGCCGAGCGCGAGGCCATGCTGGCCTTGTGGAAGGCGGTGTTTGGCTAGCCCGGCCGGCACGCGCGCTCTCGCGCTGGTCGCCGGCGCGGTGCTGGCGCTGCTGGCCGGCTGCGCCAGCGGGCCGCGCGGCGGCTCCGGCATCGGGCGCGACGGCGCCGACGCGAACCCGCCCTCCGGCCTGGGCCAGGTCGCCGATGCCGAACCGCGCGTCGAATCCATCCGCGGCAGCGGCGGCACCAGCAAGCCCTATGCGGTGCTGGGCCGCTCCTACGTGCCGATCACCGACGACCGGCCATGGCGCGAGACCGGGCTGGCCTCCTGGTACGGCCGCAAATTCCACGCGCAATCCACAGCCAGCGGCGAGCCCTACGACATGTACGCAATGACGGCCGCGCACAAGACCCTGCCGCTGCCCAGCTACGTGCGCGTGCGCAATCCGGCCAACGGGCGCGAGGTGATCGTGCGGGTGAACGACCGCGGACCCTTCCACGAGGACCGCATCATCGACCTGAGCTACACCGCGGCCTACAAGCTCGACCTGCTGCGCGGGGTGGCGCCGGTGGAGATCGAGCGCATCACGAATGCGGACATCCGCGCGGGCACCTGGCGGCGCGGCGACACCGCGCTGGCGCAGGCGGCGCCGGGCGTGCCGCCGACGGCGCTGGCGGCGAGCCCCGTCGCGGCGCCGATCGCGTCCGAGGCTGTTGCGGTCGCCGTACCCGCGGCGCTGACCTCGCCCGTCGTGGCCATGCCGCGCGCGGAGGTGCGCGAGCTCGGCGCCCTGCCGCCGCTGGCGCCCGAGGCGGCACCGGCACCGGCACCGGCCGCCACCGACGAAGCCGCGCCGAGGTCGCTGTCCGCGGCCACATCGGGCTTCTGGGTTCAGCTGGGCGCCTTCAGCCAGCGCGACGGGGTCGAGCGCTTCCAGCAGCAAGTGGCCCGCAGCATGCCGGCGCTGGCCGGCGCGCTCAACGTGTTCGCGGAGCGCGGCACCTACCGGCTGCAGGCCGGGCCCTATGCCTCGCGCGACCAGGCGCGCGACACGGCCGAGCAGGTGCGCAACGGGCTGCAGCTGGCGCCGATGATCGTCGAGCGGCGCTGAAACGCAGTCAGGCCGGGTCTTCTTCGGGCGGTGCGGCCGTCCGCAGCGCCTCGAGTTCGGCCCGCGTGATGGCCCGCGCCGAGAAGCGCGCGGCAACGCGCTCCAGCTTTTCCGGATTGCGCTGCGTATGGATGCGCAGGATGCGCTCGCCGTCGGTCTCGATGGTCTGCACCGACTCCAGGGCGCCGTTGAAGAAGCGCAGCAGCCCCGGTTCGCCGTTGACCTCGGCAAGCTCCAGCCGCAGACCCTCGCCGAGCAGGCGGGGGACGGCGTGGAAGTACTGCGCGATGCGCTGGGCGCCGCGCAGCATCTTGCGGAACGCGGGCACCTTGCCGCCGCTGTCGCCGACCAGCTCGACGTCTTCCGCCAGCAGTTCCTTCAGCCGCTGCATGTCGCCGCTGCCGGCGGCCTGCGCGAAGCCTTGCAGCAGGCGCAGGTGGGCATCGCGGTCCACCGCGAAGCGCGGGCGCTCGTCCTGGATCTGGGTCTTGGCCCGGTGCACCAGCTGGCGGCAGGCCGCCTCGCTCTTGCCCAGGGTGCGGGCCAGGTCGGCGTAGTCGGCGTCGAAGACCTCGCGCAGCAGAAAGGCCGCGCGCGCCTCGGGCGCGAGGCGCTCCAGCACGGCCAGGAAGGCGACGGAGATGTTGTCGGCGCGTTCCAGCATCTGCTCGGGCGAGGCCGGCGCCTCGCCCACGAGCGGCTCGGGCAGCCAGGGGCCTTCGTAGTGCTCGCGCTGCAGCTTGGCGGCGCGCAGGCGGTCGATGGACAGGCGGGTGACCACCGTGACCAGCCAGGCCTCGGGGTTGTCCAGGGCGTCGACGGTGGCGTCGTTCCAGCGCAGCCATGCGTCCTGCACCACATCCTCGGCATCGGCCGGCGAGCCGAGCATGCGGTAGGCAATGCCCAGCAGGCGCTTGCGGTGGAGGTTGAAGGTGCGGGTGGAGGCGTCCATGTCGACGAGACGGGCGGGCCGCCCTTCCTGTGACGGCCGCACGCCGCGGGCGCTCAGGCGCCTTGGTATTCGGCCCTGGGGCCGAGGGTGGCCGAGATTTCCTTGCGGTATCGGTTGAGTTCCTGCACGGTCTTGAAGCTGCGGTTCATCAGCAGGCTCAGGTTGTGCAGGATGCGCTCGCCGACCTTGTTTTCCCAGACGGCATCGAACTTGATCTGCTTGTCCAGCCAGTGCTCCAGCCAGTCCGGATCGGGCACGCGGCTCTGGATGGTGTCGTTCGGGAACAGCGCCTTGTTGACGTGCAGGTTGGTCGGATGCAGGGCCTGGGCGGTGCGCCGGGCGCTGGCCATCAGCACGCCGACCTTGGTGAAAGCGGCGCGGGCCTCGTCGCCGAACTTCTCGAGCGCGCGCTTCATGTAGCGCAGGTAGGCGCCGCCGTGGCGGGCCTCGTCCTGGCTCAGGGTGGTGTAGATGTGCTTGATGACCGGCTCGGTGTGCCACTCGGCAGCCCGGCGGTACCAGTGGTTGAGGCGGATCTCGCCGCAGAAATGCAGCATCAGGGTCTCGAGCGGCGGCGCCGGGTCGAAGTCGAAGCGCACCTCGTGCAGTTCCTGCTCGGTGGGGGCGTGCTGGGGGCTGAAGCGCTTGAGGTATTCCATCAGCACCAGCGAATGCTTCTGCTCCTCGAAGAACCAGATCGACATGAAGGCGGAGAAATCGCTGTCGTGGCGGTTGTCGCGCAGGAACATCTCGGTGGCGGGCAGGGCGGCCCACTCGGTGATGGCGTTCATCTTGATGGTCTGGGCCTGTTCTTCCGACAGGCGGCTCGCATCGAAGGACTGCCAGGGAATGTCCTTGTCCATGTCCCAGCGGACGGATTCGAGCTGTCTGAAAAGTTCCGGGTAGAGCATCAATGACTTTCTGAACCGCGCGATTTTAGACGCGGGGTTTGGCGCCCTCGTGACAAGCGCGCGATGATGCGGTATAGACGCCCGCGCCACCGCCCCGGCCGAGCCCCTTTTTCACTCTTGGAAACCGCCATGCGACGCCCCCTCCGACGGCCTTTTGTTGCTCCCTTTTTTGCGGCCTTCGCGGCGGCCGTCTGCCTGCTGCCTGCGGCCGCGGGCGCCCAAGATGCCGCAAAGCCCGCCGCCACGGCGGCCCCTGCCGGCTGCCCGCCCATCCTGCAACACACCTTTCCCCGCCTGCAAGACGAGAAACCCCAGGCCCTGTGCCAGTACACGGGGAAGGTGGTGCTGGTGGTCAACACCGCAAGCTTCTGCGGCTTCACGCCCCAGTACAAGGGCCTGGAGGCGCTGGACAGCAAGTACCGCTCGCGCGGGCTGGTGGTGCTGGGCTTCCCTTCCAACGACTTCTCGCAGGAGACGGGCTCCAACAAGGAGATCGCGGAGTTCTGCGAAAGCACCTTCGGCGTGAAGTTCCCGATGTTCGCCAAATCGTCCGTGCGCGGCGCGGAGGCCAACGCCCTGTTCAAGGAGCTGGCGCAGGTCTCGGGCACGACGCCCAAGTGGAATTTCTACAAGTACCTGATCAGCCGCGAGGGCAAGGTGGTGGAGTCGTATTCGAGCATGACCTCGCCGGACGACCGGGCCTTCGTGCGCGACCTGGAGAAGCAACTCGGGCCGCAGTGAGGCTGCGGATTTGGCCGGCGCGGCGAGTGCGCGGGGTTCGTTCACAAACGCTTACCACTGGCCGGGGAACCGGCCTGCGCGGGCCGGGCTCTTATCGGTTCGGGTGTGCAAAAACCCGAGCGTTTTTCATGTTGCGAGGCCTTCCGGACGCCTGACGTCCGGTCGAAATCCCGAGGCGATTCTTCTCCTCCTCCCTCCCTCCCTCCTTCGTTTCGGGGCGCCTCGCAACATCTTTATCTCGCCCCCAGGTTGGCCCACTTCGTGTGGCCGCCCACCCCCTACCGGGGGCAACACCGGCGGCCCGGCAAAGCCGGTTCCGCGGTGTTCACCAACAAAAAGCCCCGCAGTGCGGGGCTTTTGCTTTGGGAGGTTCTGGCTGCTCAGGGGGCAGTGTCGGCGAAGCTGGGGCGCAGCATCAGCTTGTCGTAGAGCTTGCCGAGGTTCGGGTGCTCGCCGCGCCAGTCGATATCGGGGAAGCGGAAGCCGATCCAGCCGAGCGCGCAGCCGACCGAGATGTCCGACAGGCTCAGGTGGATGCCGCTGCAGAAGGGCTTGTCGCCCAGGCCCTTGGCCATGGCGCGGATGCCGGCCTCGACCTTGGCGCGCTGGCGGTCGATCCAGGCCTGGCTGCGCTCGCCGTCGGCGCGGCGGGCCCAGGTGGCCTCGAGGCGCCAGAGGACGCCGGCGTCCATCACGCCGTCGGCCAGGGCCTCCCAGGTCTTGACCTCGGCACGCTCGCGGCCGGGCTGCGGAATCAGCTTGCCGACCGGGGACAGGGTGTCCAGGTACTCGACGATCACGCGCGAGTCGAACATGGCCTCGCTGCCGTCCATGATCAGACAGGGCACCTTGCCCAGCGGGTTGGAACTGGCGATGGACGTGTCGTCGGACCAGACGTCCTCGATCACGAACTGGTAGTCGAGCCGCTTCTCGGCCATGACCACGCGCACTTTGCGCACATAAGGGCTGGCTGCGGATCCGATCAGTTTCATGCGGGCTCTCTCCCCCTGGGGGTCGTCGTTGTAGCGTTTTGATTCTAGGGGAAGGCGCGCAGTGCAGAATCCGGCATCCAAGCCAACGAGGGAGAAGGTAGGAGAACATGGTCACAGAAGCGCCTGCAGATACCGCGCCCGAGCGCCATCCGATCGAGTTCACGGCCAGCGGCAGCGAGTACTTCCGCATCTGGATCGTGAACCTGCTGCTCATCGTCCTCACCCTCGGCATCTACCTGCCCTGGGCCAAGGTGCGCAAGCTCAAGTACTTCTACAGCAACACCTGGGTCGGCGGCGACGCGCTGGACTTCCACGGCGAGCCGGCCAAGATGCTGCGCGGCACGCTGATCGCCGCCGGCTTCCTGATCGCCTATTCGGTGGGCAGCAACTTCTCGGGCTGGGCGGCACTGCTGGCGGCGCTGGCCTTCGTGGCGCTGTGGCCGGCCCTGTTCCGCGCGGCGATGCGCTTTCGGCTGGCCAACACCAGCTGGCGCGGCCTGCGCTTTCATTTCGCCGGCGACACCGCGGGTGCCTACGCCTGCATGCTGCCGCCCCTGGCGCTGGCCCTGCTGCCGGTGGCCCTGGTGGGGGCGATGGCCGGCGCGCCGGTGGAAGGCAAGCCACCCGCCCTGCCGGCGCTGGCCACCGGCGTGGTCGGCCTGGGCATGCTGGCCTTCATGGCGGGGCTGCCCTATTTCCTCTGGCGCGTGCGGCGCTACCAGCACGACAACTACGCCATCGGCCCGCTGCAGACCCAGCTCAAGGCCGACCTGGGTGTGCTCTACGGCATCTTCATCAAACTCATCGGGATCAGCTTCGTTGCCTTCGCAGTCATGCTGCTGGCGGGCGGCCTCTTCGCCTTCATCGGGCGCAAGAGCGGCACCGGCGCGGGCTTTGTGGTCGTGGCGGCGCTCATGGGCTTCGGCGCGATCCTGCTCATCAACATCCTGCCCAAGTCCTACCTGCAGGTCCGGCTGCAGAACCTGCTGTGGTCGACCACCGGCAACGAGGTGCTGCGCTTCGACAGCCGCCTGAAGTTCGGCAGCTACATGGGGCTGCAGTGCAGGAACTACCTGCTGATCTTCCTTACGCTGGGCCTCTACTGGCCCTTCGCGGTGGTGAACACGCGGCGCGCCCAGATCGAGGCGGTCGAGCTGCAGACCCGCATCGGGCTCGATCAGCTCAGCCAGGCGGCGGGACGGGAGGATCCGGGCGCCACCGGCGACATGGCGGCCGATCTGTTCGGGCTGGACATCGGCTTGTGAGCGCCGCACGGCCGGCGGCATGAGCTCAGCCCTGGAGGTCCGCTTCTTCGACGGCCGCAGCAGCCGGCCCCAGGCCGCGCGCCTGCACGCGCAGGGCGACGTGCTGACCATCGCGCCGGCGCCCGGCGAAGCTTTCGCGGCGTTCAGCGTGCCGCTGGCACCGCTGCGCTGGCCCGAGCGCACGCGCCACGGCGGCCGCCTGCTGCAGTTGCCGCAAGGCGCCAGCGTGCAGGCCCTCGATGTCGCGGCCTGGGACGCCTGGGTGGCCCAACTCGGCCGCGGCGAAAGCTGGGTGGTGCGCGCGCAGCAGAACTGGCGCGGTGTGGCGCTGGCCCTGGTGCTGCTGCTGGCTGCCACCGCAGCCCTGTACCAGTGGGGCCTGCCCTGGGTCGCGCGCGGCGTGACCGCGGCGGTGCCCACCAGCGTCGACGCGATGATCGGCGCCGAGGTGCTCGAATCCATCGACCAGTCGCTGCTGGCGCCCAGCACGCTGGCCCCGGAAGAGCAGGAGCGTCTGCGCCGCGCCTTCGCGCGGATGGTCCACGCTGCCCATCCGGAAGGCGCGCCGGCCTGGAAGCTGGAGTTCCGTCGCGCCCGCGACAAGCGCCTCGGGCCCAACGCCCTGGCGCTGCCGGGCGGCACCATCATCCTGACCGACGAGCTGGTGGAGCTGCTGCCGGGCGACCCCGACGCGGTCCTCGGCGTGCTGGGCCACGAGTTCGGCCATGTGCGGCTGCGCCACGCGATGCGTCAGCTGGTGCAGGCCTCGGCGATCGGCTTTGCGGTGTCGGTGGCCTTTGGTGATTACGGCACGCTGATCGGCAGTGCGCCGGTGCTTCTGGCCTCGCTCGGCTACTCGCGCGATGCCGAGCGCGAGGCCGATGCCGAATCGGTGCGGCTGATGCGCGCCGCCGGCATCTCGCCGCGCGTCATGGTCGCCTTCTTCGAGGCCATCGAGCGCTGGCGCGCCGGCCAGAAGCGCGCCGGGGTGGACGACGACGCCATCGGCCTGGCCTTCTCCTCGCACCCGGCCACGGCCGAGCGCATCGCCTTCTTCCGCGAGGCTGCGGCCAACTGAGATTGAAGGCCCCGGGGCGGCACCTAAAATTCAGGGCATGAGTTTCTCCACCGTCTCCGCCCTCTCCCCCCTTGACGGCCGCTACGCGGCCAAGCTCTCGGCCCTGCGGCCGCTGATGAGCGAACAGGGCTACATGCACCGCCGGGTCCAGGTCGAGGTCGCGTGGTTCATCGCACTGTCGGACTGCGGCTTCCCCGAGTTCAAGCCCCTCACCGGCGGCGCGCGCAAGTACCTGCTGGGCCTGGTCACCAACTTTTCCGAGGCCGACGCGGTCGCGATCAAGCAGATCGAGAAAACCACCAACCACGACGTGAAGGCGGTGGAGTACTGGATCAAGTCCAAGTTCGAGGCGCGGCCCGAGCTGCTCGCGGCCTCCGAGTTCGTGCATTTCGCCTGCACCAGCGAGGACATCAACAACACCAGCCACGCGCTGCAGATCCAGGCGGCGCGCGAGAAGGTCGTGCTGCCCGCGATCGACGGCCTGATCGCCACCCTGCGCGAGATGGCAGGCCGCTTTGCCGAGGTGCCGATGCTGTCGCGCACGCACGGGCAGACAGCCAGCCCGACCACCGTCGGCAAGGAAATCGCGAACGTGGCGGTGCGCCTGGCCAAGGCGCGCGAGCGCATCGCCGGCGTGGCGCTGCTGGGCAAGATGAACGGCGCGGTGGGCAACTACAACGCCCACATGGCGGCCTGGCCCGAGTTCGACTGGGAGGCCTTCAGCCGCAAGGTGGTCGAGACGCCCGCGCCGCTGGGCCTGGGCCTCGCCTTTCAGCCCTACAGCATCCAGATCGAGCCGCACGACTACATGGCCGAGCTCTTCGATGCGGTGGCGCGGATCAACACCATCCTGGTCGACTTCGCGCGCGATATCTGGGGCTACGTGGGCCTGGGCTACTTCAAGCAGCGGCTCAAGAAGGGCGAGATCGGCTCCTCGACCATGCCGCACAAGGTCAACCCCATCGACTTCGAGAATGCCGAAGGCAACCTGGGGCTGGCCAACGCGCTGCTGCGCCACCTGAGCGAGAAGCTGCCGATCAGCCGCTGGCAGCGCGACCTGACCGACAGCACCGTGCTGCGCAACATCGGCGTGGCCTTCGGCTACGCGGTGCTGGCCTATGCGAGCCTGGCGACCGGCCTGGGCAAGCTGGAGCTCAACGAGGAGGCGCTGGCCGAGGACCTCGAGGCCTCCTGGGAAGTGCTGGCCGAGCCGATCCAGACCGTGATGCGGCGTTTCGGCGTGCAGGGCGCGTACGAGCAGCTCAAGGAGGTCACGCGCGGCAAGACGGTGACCGCCGAGGCGCTGCACAAGCTGATCCGTTCGCTCGAGATCCCCGATGCCGAGAAGGAACGGCTGCTGGCCATGACGCCGGGCAGCTACACCGGCAAGGCGGCCGAGCTGGCGCGGCGGGCGCAGACCCTCTAGTCGCCTGCTCCCGGCATCTTCTTCTTCACCTTTGACAGCCAGCGCCGCGTTCGCGTCGGTGCAAGCCAGCAACCCATGAGACAGATCCGCCTCATCCCATGCTGCGCCCTGCACTGCGACGCCTCTGGCTCCAGGCCCATCGCTGGACGGCCCTCGGCCTCGGCTGGCTTCTTGCGCTGACGGCGCTGCTCGGCGCCGCGCTGGTCGTGGCGCAGCCGCTGGACCGCTGGGCCCATCCCCGGCTTTTTGTTTCGGAATCGGCCGGCAGCGCGCCGGCGGCGCCGCTCGAACCGGTGCGCCAGCGCTTGCTGCGCGAGTTCGGCCCGCGCACCGGCCTCACGCTGCGCCCGCCGCGCGAGCCGGGTGAGACGCTCTGGGTGCGCGTGCGCGGCAGCTGGAACGGCACGGTGTACCTGGATCCGGCCACCGGGCTGGAACAGGGCCGGCGCGGCGAGCACGAGGGCGCCTTCAACCTGCTGTTCGAGATCCACAGCTCGCTGCTGCTCGAGGACACGGGCAAGGCCCTGCTCGCGGGCGTGGCGCTCGCTTATGCGCTGCTGCTTCTTTCCGGCCTGGTGCTGTGGTGGCCGACGCGCTGGCCGCCCTCCTGGCGGGTCGAACTGCGCCGGGGCCTGGTGCGCGGGCTGTTCGACCTGCATCGCACCGGAGGGGCGCTGCTGGGGCTGCTGGTGCTGGTGTCGGTGCTGAGCGGCGCGTACATGGCCTGGCCGCCGCTGCGCGTCTTCGTGAGTACCCTGGCCGGGTCGGCCCCCACAGCGCCGCCCGCCGTGGCGAAGAGCGCTGTCGAAGGCCCACCGGGCACGCTCGACACGCTGGTCGAGCGGGCCCGGGAAGTCTTCCCGCGCCAACCGATCGGCTACATCCTCCTGCCGTCGCAGCCGACGCGGCCGGTGCAGGTGCGCTTCAGGCTGGACGACGACCCGCATCCCAACGGGCTGAGCTCGGTCTGGCTGCATCCGGTCAGCGGCGAGGTGCTGGGCACGCGCCGCTGGAGCGCGCTGGACCCGGGTGCGCGCGCCGTGGCCGTGATCTACCCCTTGCACACCGGCGCGCTCGGTGGGTCCGCGCACTCGGTGCTCACGGCACTGACCGGGCTGGCCCTCGGCGGCCTGGGTTTCAGCGGACTCTGGCTCTGGTGGCGCCGGCGCCGTCGTCGCTGAGCCTGCCCCCCTTTTTTCTTTTTCTTTTTCATCGATCTCCATGAGCACCATGCACACCCATCCCTTGCCCTCGCGCACTATCGTCGCCGCAGCTTGCGGCCTGATGCTCGCGATGAGCGCCGCAGCCCAATCGAGCGTGACGGACGCCGAGGCGCCGACGCTCGGCACCATCCAGGTCAGCGGCGACTGGCTGGGCTCGGGCCTGCAGAACAGCGTGCAGGGCTTTGCCGGCGCACGCACGCTGGTCCAGCGCCAGGCCATCTCCGACACCGGCGCGACCAGCATCGGCGACGTGATGCGCACCATCCCCGGCGTGCAGGTGACCGACAACTCCTCCAGCGGCGGCAGCGCGATCTCGCTCAACATCGGCGTGCGCGGGCTCGAAGGCCGCTACTCGCCGCGCTCGACCGTGCTGCTCGACGGCATCCCGCTGGCGGTGGCACCCTACGGCCAGCCGCAGCTGTCCTTCGCGCCGGTGAGCCTGGCCAACATCGAATCGATCGACGTGGTGCGCGGCGGCGGCGCGGTGCGCTACGGGCCGCAGAACGTGGGCGGCATCATCAACTTCCGCACGCGCGCGATCCCGAACGAGCCGCTCGCGGGCGATGTCTCGTTGCGCTACAACAGCTTCGGCGAGGGCGGGCACAGCACGCAGTACAGCACCTTCATCGGCGGCCAAGTCACCAAGGAACTGGGGCTCGCGCTGCTCTATTCCGGCTCCGAAGGCAGCGGCTGGCGCGACCACAGCAAGGAAAGAATCGACGACGTGGCGCTCAAGTTCCGCTACGAGCTGAGCCCCACTTCCGAGCTGTACGGCAAGTTTTCCTACTACGAGGCCAGGACCGAGGTGCCCGGCGGCCTGACGCGCGCCCAGTACGCGGCCGACCCTTTCCAGTCGCAGCGCACGCGCGATCTCTGGAGCGGGCGCCGCACCGGCATCGACCTGGGCTACCTCAACACGATCTCGGACACGCAGGAGTTCGAGCTGCGCGCCTTCTACAACGACAGCTTCCGCCAGAGCCTCCTGGCCAACAACTTCGACGCCAGCGCCACTTCGGTGAGCAACCAGCCGCGCAACTACGGCGTGCTGGGCATCGAGCCGCGCTACACGCAGCGCTTCGCCACCGGCAGCGTGACGCAGGACGTCAGCGTGGGCTACCGCTACATCCGCGAGCGCGCGGACGAGACCAACGTGAACATCAACCTGCGCACCGCGCGGCCGACCATCGCGCGCCGCTCGGAGAACAGCACCGACGCGCACGCCTTCTACATCGACGACCAGGTCGCCATCGGCCGCTGGCGCGTGACGCCCGGCGTGCGCTTCGAGCGCATCGAGACCGGCCGCGAAAACACGCTCACCGGCTACGGCGAGAGCGTGAAGAACAGCAAGTCGCTGCCCTCGGTCAACGTGGCCTATCTGCTGAGCCGCGAGCTGACGCTGTTCGCCAACTACAACACCTCCTTCGGCAGCATCCAGCATCTGCAGCTCAACCTGAACCCGCTGGGCAATCCGCTGATGCCGGAAGTGGCGAAGACGGTCGAGGCCGGGGCGCGCTGGAAGAGCGGCAACCTGTCGGCCGAGGCCACCCTGTTCAACATGCGCTTCGACAACCAGCTGCTGTTCGTCGGCAGCTCCAACTATTTCCTGAACCTCGGCGAGACGCGCCACGAAGGCTTGGAGGCCAGCGTCGACTACGCCTTCGACCGGTCGGGGCCGCTGGCAGGCTTCAGCACCTACGCGACGCTGACCAGCACGCGCGCCAAGCTGCGTTCGGGCAGCTTCGCGGGCAACGACGTGCCCTTCTACTCGCGCCACACCGACACCGTCGGCGCGCGCTACGCGATCGGCGACTGGAGCTTCAATCTCTCCAGCACGCACCAGTCGAGCCAGTTCGCGGACGAGGCCAACACGGCGGCGGAGAACGCGGCCGGCACGGTGGGCGTGATCCCGGGTTTCCGGGTCTGGAACGCGCAGGCGCGCTGGAAGATGCCCGGCAAGCGGGGCGTCGAAGTGGCGGTGGGCGTCAACAACCTGGCGGACAAGCGCTACTTCACGCGCACCACCGACACCAACGCCGGCAAGCTGGTGGGCGCGCCGCGCACGGTGTACGTGCAGGGCCGCATGATGTTCTGAGCCGCGCCGCCTACACTCGCGACCCCATGGCCCTCAAATCCACCATCTTCAAGGCCACCCTCGCGGTGGCCGACATCGACCACGGCTACTACGCCGACCATGCGCTCACGCTGGCACGCCACCCGAGCGAGACCGACGAGCGGATGATGATTCGGCTGGTGGCGTTGGCGCTCAACGCCTACAAGCTGCAGGACGTCTGCCAGGGCGACGGCACGCTGGCCTTCGGCGCCGGGCTGTCGAACCCGGACGAGCCCGACGTGTGGCTGCGCGACTTCACCGGCGCGGTGCGGCTGTGGATCGAGGTCGGACAGCCGGAGGACAAGCCGATCATCAAGGCCTGCGGCAAGGCGGACGAGACCATCGTCTACGCCTTCCACCATGCGGCCGAGGTCTGGTGGCGCGGCATCGAGAACAAGCTCACGCGGCCGCAGAACCTGGCCGTCTATCGCGTGCCGACCGCCGCCTCGCAGGCGCTGGCCGCGCTCGCGCAGCGCTCGATGCAGCTGCAGGCCACCATCCAGGAAGGCACGCTGATGCTGGGAGACGGCACGCACAGCGTGGACATCGAGCCGCTGCGCTGGAAGTAAACCCTTCTCGCAGGCCCTCGTCAGGCCTCGCGGGGCATCATCGCGCCGCAGCGCCAGCACTGCTCGAAGCCACCCTCGACCAGCTCGCCGCAACGGCACTGCCAGCGCCGCTGGGGCCGGTGCTGCAGGGCATCGAGCAACTGCTCGGCGCGGTCGAACTGCGCCTCGTCCTCGACCCAGATCTCGGGCAGGCACTGGTCGGGCGGCAGCTGTCCGGCGGCCGCGCCGAGGTATTCGCGCTGCACGGAGACCGCGACGCCTTCTTCCCGCAAGGCATCGGCCCAGAGGGTGGCGATCGCCAGGTTGGGGGCTTGCGCGAGGCGGCGCATGGCGCGTGTGCCCTGTTCAGCGCGGCAGCTCGGCCGCATCGGCCGGCACGGGCTCGTCGTCCGGCCAGGCGGGCTCGGCCTCGCGCGCGCGTTCGGCATAGCGGTTGAAGCGCCAAGCCTTGTCCAACATGGTGATGCGGCGCCAGGTGGCGCGCTTCTGGGCCGGCGTCATCGAGGGCCAGTGCTGCACCTCGTCGAAACTGCGGCCGCAGCCCTTGCACTCGTCGTCGCCCTGGCTGGTGGAGCAGATGGCGATGCAGGGGGTGTCGGGGGTGCTCTGGTACCAAGCCAGCCAAGCGTCCCAGGCCTTGGGCGGAAAGCCGACCTCATCGGCCTCGTCCTCGTGGTGGAACACCATCAGCGCGTAGACCTCGGCCAGCGCGCGCAGCTCGGGCGCGAGGGTGATGCCGTCGGGCGAGGGCTTTCTGTCGCGCCAGTAGTTGATGGCGGCCTCGATGTCTGTGATGTGGATGGCGGCCATGAGAGGTCTGAAAAATGCGGCTGGGCATCATAGTGCCGGCAAAATCCGGCGGCGGGTGAAGGTTATGCCTTGCTCTTAAATCGATAGCGTCCAATGCCCTCGCGGCGCAACATACCGGCGCTTTTTCTTTAAGCCCCGAGAAAAATCCGGTTGCCAGCCCGGGTGCCTCGATGCTCTAATCGCCCCCACGAAGGGGAGTAGCTCCCACCCGTCCTCCACGAGGGCGGACTTCGACAGGTCGTCAATACGAAGACAACACTTCCGGCCTGTCGGGCAGTTCACGCTGCCGAGCAAGACCTTCGATTAGAGCTCGCGCGGGTTCGATCGAAGCGTTTGCATGTCCGGGACCCCTGGGGTCCTCATTCAGCCGCTTGATCCGACTCGCATGGGATGAAGCATCACGAACAGAGGACTCTATGGAACAGTTCCTGACCCCCGAATTCTGGGTCGCCGTCGGTCAGATCATCATGATCGACATTCTTTTGGGCGGCGACAACGCCGTCGTCATCGCGCTGGCCTGCCGCAAGCTGCCGCCCGCGCAGCGCACCAAGGGCATTCTCTGGGGCACGGCGGGCGCCATCCTGCTGCGCGTGATCCTGATCTTCTTCGCGCTCACCCTGCTGGCCATCCCCTTCCTGAAACTGGCCGGCGCGCTGCTGCTGGTGTGGATCGGCGTCAAGCTGCTCGCACCCGAGCATGACGATGCGCACGGCAGCATCGCCGCCAGCGACAAGCTGTGGTCCGCCGTCAAGACCGTCATCGTGGCCGACCTGGTGATGAGCGTGGACAACGTGATCGCCATCGCCGGCGCCGCTCAGGGCGCGGGCCAGGGCCACCAGATGCCGCTGGTGATCTTCGGCCTGCTGGTGAGCATTCCGATCATCGTCTGGGGCAGCCAGCTGGTCATCAAGCTCATGGACCGCTTCCCGATCATCATCACGGCGGGCGGCATGCTGCTGGGCTGGATTGCGGGCACCATGGCCGTGACCGATCCCTCGGTGGTCAACCCCGCTGCCTGGACCTGGGTGCCGAAGCTGCCGCAGACCGACACGGTGCGTTACATTGCCGGTATCGGCGGCGCGCTGCTGGTGCTGGCGATCGGCAAGTGGGTGGCCATGCGCCGGCCCAAGCCGCACGACACCGCCACCGCCTGATCTCGCCAACAAGGAGCATCCATGGAAAAGATCATTCTGTATGTCGACGATGCGGCCTATGCGCGCGAGCTGCTCTCGCGGCTCACGCCGGAAGCGGTCGGCACGGGTGCCCGCCATTGGGTGCTGGTGGCCTGCGCTCCGCGCATGACGCATCGCATCAGCAAATGGGTGAGCCACAGCGCGCGTGAGAACTGGCGCAACAAGTGGCTGGCGAAGACGCAGGACCAGCTCCTGCCGCTGCTGCAGCTGGAGAACAGCCAGGTGACTTCAGTCCTGGCCAAGGGCCCGCTGGCCGAGCTGACGCAGCGCCTGAAGATGGAGCACGGCACCGCCCGCGTGATCGACGCCCGCCGCCCGAAGATCGGCGTGGACCTCGAGCCGGTGGCGCCGGACGTGCAGTCGCCCGGCCAGTCCGGCTGGGCCCTGCCCGGCGCGGTGCTCGGCATGGGCGCGCTGCTGGTGCTGGCCAACGAGCTGACCGACTGAGGCGCGCGCCGCAACCGGACGCATGCGCCTCGTCATCAAGTGGCTGCTCAGCGCGCTCGCGCTGCTGGCAGTGACCTACATCTACACCGGCGTGCAGGTGTCGAGCTTCACCTCGGCACTGATCGCCGCCGCCGTGATCGGCCTGCTCAACATGGTGGTGCGGCCGGTGCTGGTGGTGCTCACGCTGCCGGTCACCATCGTCACGCTGGGCCTCTTCCTGTTCGTGATCAACGCCCTGCTGTTCTGGGCCGCCTCGGGGCTTTTGCAGGGCTTCCACGTCAACGGATTCGTGGCGGCGCTGATCGGTTCGCTGATCTACTCGCTGCTGGGCCTGGTCATCGAGGCCGCGTTGGGTGGCATGTTCTTAAAGCGTTGACTTGCCCGTCGTTCAGAGCTCGGAAGAGCGTGGCGCATTCGAGTGCTCGCTTGAGATCTCAGCGCTGTGGCATTGGAGCAGACGCGTCAACGAGAACGAATCTTCAGCAGTTCGCTGGAAAGCCCCATAAGTTCGGTGGAGGTCACGCCTCTCGCACAGGGTTCCGCCGCGCATTCGCGGAAGGTCGTGCGCGGTAGCGCTCGGAACACCCAGGATCGTCGACAGTCAAAAGCGTGGACCTCTCTCGATCATCTCTTGATCATCAATTCCCTCTTCAGGTTCGGATTCGTCAATCGTTGCGGGTTCCAGCGTCTGACGCCCGAGAAAGTCTCTTTCTGCCGCTAGCTCGGTTGCGTATGCAAAAGTGCTGCTGGCATAGTCGCTCCAACTGAGCTCTTGGGCTTCTTGTGGGGGGCGCCCCCCAAGCGCAGCAATAGATCGCCCATTCGATTTCCGATGGCAAATGACCTGCTTCGAGCAACTGCGCCGCAATCATTGCATCCAGCTGCGAAGCGTCCACCTCGTTCATACGGCTCGATAGATCCTCTTGGCAATGGTAGTAGGCGCTAAAAATGGCGGCCTCTGCAGCTGTGGTCAATGCAGGGCGACCTTGGCGTAATCGCACAAATTTCTCCGTAGCTCGGATCGCAATTTCGCCACCCGTTCCGTGTACGGATCCAGAGGCCATATTTCCTGCGCGGCGGATCCAACAGCGCTCGCCTGCCAACCGAAACCGCCAGTCGTTCGCGGCTCTTTCGTTGTTCTGAGACCGCAACCACTCTTCAAATCCAGGAACAGGCGGATATCGGCGGCCCAATTCCGCGCGTTGGCGCCCTTGGTGTTTGTTAAGTTCCGCCCGCGCGCCGGCATGCTCAGTGGCCATCGCGCTGCGCAGTGCGTTGAGCAGAATGCCGTGGCCCTTCCAGTTCCTGCTTCCGAACAATGCCGCTCGTTCTTTCTTCTGGCTGGTTACGAGTTGCTTGCGTTCTATGTCGTGCTGCTGATGTTGAGCCCCAACTTGCACGGTTTTCACCTTCCGGCGGGAACTTATGGCTTGAGCATAAGAGCTCCAGAGTTTATCGTTCTCGCGCAATGGCTCAGGCGCACGCCCCACGGGTTGCGTGGCAGGGCAAGCCGCTCGGTAAGCGCCCAAGTGTGCCGACAGGGCGGGCAGATTAACCGCGCGCGCCACGCTAGAAAACTTGATGGCCACTTCGCCAACCCAGAGCAGGGCACCTCTCGCGTGCGGCTCATACCTGATGCCTTCTGCAGCTAACCGTTCATGCAACTGCTGCCAGCTAGTCGAAGACTTCAGAATCCATCCGCCGACCTCGATCGCGATTCGCACGGCCGATTTCTGACCAGTTCTTCCTTCAGCGTCCCTCCTCGCGGAGCTTGGCCCCTTTGACCTGTCCAAACTGGGCTCAACGCGCCCCAATAGACCGTTGGCAAGCATTTGATAGCGTCGATTTTCCTCGTGCGCCCAGCCCTGAGCGTGCTCGATTTTTGCGATTGCCCTGTGGGTTGCATCATGATCAAAGCCATCGTTCGGTTTTATGACTTTTAGGCAGTGCGGGTGAACGCGGTTCACGACGATGTGCAAATGGACGTTGTCGGTGTCCGTGTGCGCCCCGAAAATGCACTGATGCCCTGCCAGTCCTAGTTCATCGAGCAGGGCAGTGACGGCTCCCTCGAGATTTGCGGGCGTTGGCTGCTCGCTCTCCTGCCAAGAGAGCACATAGTGATTTATGGGATCCACAGATCGCACGGCCTCTTGGCTCAGCGCTATCATTTCCGCAGTTTGAGTGGCCGGAGCAGGACTGAGAAATCCGCGGGAACCAAGGTACGAACACTTTTCTGCCGCGTGTACACGCTCTCCACGCACGTATGCGACGAGCGCGGCAATACGTACTGATTTCGAGCTAGCTCTTCGCGGATTGGGAATTTTCTTGCCGATCATGGATTGGTAGTCCGCTCATCCATGTAGGTGATGACGGAACGAAGGGCGGAAGCAATATCGCCGCTGCATAGCTCACCGTCCCGTTCGAGAAGCTGCTGAAGGTGACTGCCCAAACGGCGCAACTCCTTGATAACCACTTGGTCTTCTCTAACGGCGACTGGTCTGCCGAGACAGCGCCGGCGCACGAGCGCACTCACAGTGAGGCTCGCCAAGTCGGCATCTTCACGGAGTTGCGACTTTTCGCTTCCTGTCAGCCTTACGTGAACCACTTGATCGAGTTGATCACCCTCGAGGGACTTGAACTTCATACTTCAAAATGTTGACTTCGACATGCCGGCTTCGTGAAGCGACTTGGTGCTTCAAAGACGGCAGCGCATCGTGTGTCACACGGTCCATCCTGTAACGGTAAGACCCTACACGTATGTCGCCTCTGAAGTCTAAGCTCCGAGGAGATTGGAGCTACGAATTTTTACAGTCACTCCGAAAGAGAGCCAAAAAAAATCGCAAGCCCCCGCACATGTTGCCTACACTTGTGCAACACAGAAGCAGAAGCCTATGGCAGCACCACACAAACTCACTACCAGTAAAGTCGCGGAACTGACAAAAAAAATGCGAGAACTTCCGTCGCTGGAGCCAGCGGAGGCCCTCAGCAGAGCGAAGGCAATAAAAAGTATGACTCGTGATATATTGGCTTTGCGAAAGCGAGGGTACAGCTATACGGCTATACGCGATTTTTTCACAAGTGAAGGAGTCGAGATCAAGGAGACGACGCTCCGGACATATGTGATGAATGCGAAGAGAAAGCCTGCGCAAACCGTTAAGCAGGAGAACACTCAACGGAGTGTTGACGTTGTGCCTATTCGTCCACCAACTTTACCGGCGCCATTGAGTTTTAAGGGCGTTCGCACAAGCACAGAAGCGCGTTGAATCTGCTTCAATGATGGGCTGCTAGAAGATAACAGGCAATTGCTAAGGAATGCTTTTGCCTGCTGCAACGAGAGGCTCAAAAAATGGACTTCTCGCGTGCCGGCTCATCTCAGGAATTGGACTACAGCAAATGTGGCTTCAGCGCTTGGGCCAGGAAAGCCTCTTCACACGCCCAGCCTGATGTGGTCGAAGGTGAACCGTCAACCTTGGCTTGAACCTGACCGAGATATGGGCGCGCGGTCTGAAAAATTCTATTCCCCGCCGCAATTCGTGGGGTGCGGGTTCAGCAGCCTTCCACGTCATCGGCCACCTACTCAGATGATTCATCTAAGAGGCGGCTCGGCCGCCTGCTCCTTGACCAGCACCTCGATCGCCCGCGCGCGGGTGTCGATGATCGAGGCCTCGTAGTGGTCGATGGGCGCTCCGCCCTTGTGCATGAACTCCTGCGCTGCCTTGAAGCGATCGCGCGCACCCGGATAGTCGAGCACCGCCACGTTGGCCTCGGCATCGGCTCGGATGGCGCGCAGCGTGTCGTTCTGCGCGCCGTAGAGGCGGCCCAGCATGCGCCAGGCCGTCGCATCGCGCGGATGCGACGCCACCCAGTCGCGCAACGGCGCCACCATCGGCTTCGGACTGCGGGTGGCGGCAGCAGCCTGCGCGACCAGCAGCATCTCGGGCCGGTCCTTGGCTTGCAGGTCGAGCAGCGTGGCCGCCTTCGGCGCGTCGTCGGCCGCGAGCTCGATCTCGGCCGAGAGCAGGCGCGCCAGCCGCGCGGCCGGCGCATCTTCCGACGTTCGCGCCACCAGCCGCTGCACCAGCGCGCGGGCGGACTTGTAGTCGCGCAGCTCGTTGGTCGCCAGGGCCGCCGCGTAGAGCGTTCCGGCCTGCTGCGCCGGCGTGCTGCGCGCGAATTCGCCGCTGCCGGCCGCGTCGATCCACAGCCGCAGCACGTCCACGCCGGGGCGCACCAGCACGCGGGCGCGGGCGGCGATCATCGCGTGGTCCATAGCCAGCGGCATGGTGACGCCGCTGCCCGGCCTGAACTGGTAGCGGCCCTGCATGTCGGCCACCCGCTCGCTGTTGAGCGGATGGCTGCGCAGGTAAGGGTAGGAGCCGTTGTCGTTGAGGCGCGAGGCGTACTGCAGCTTCTCGAACATCGCGGCCGCGCCCTGCGGCGCGTAGCCCGCCTGCGTCATCACGCCGAAGCCGATGCGGTCGGCCTCGCGTTCCATGTCGCGCGAGAAGCTGAGCTGGTTCTGCATGAAGGCCGCCTGGCTGCCCATCAGCACGGCCTGGCCGGCATCCCCGTTGCGGCTCTTGCCGGCGGCGATCATGCCGAGGATCATGCCGGCCAGCAGCAGCGGCATCTGCCGGCTCTGCTTGGCCATGATGCGCGAGATGTGGCGCTGCGTGACGTGCGAGAGCTCGTGGCCGAGCACCGTGGCGAGCTCGTCGCGGCTGCCGGTGACCGAGATCAGCCCGAGGTGCAGGCCCAGATAGCCGCCCGGCAGCGCGAAGGCGTTGATGCTGCGGTCGCGCCCCAGCAGCACGGTCCAGGCGAAGCGCTCGTCGAGCTCCGGCGTGAGATCGCCGCGCAGGCGCGCCGCTGCCAGCAGGCGCTGCCAGATGTCCTGCACGTACTCGGCCAGCACCGGGTCGTCGATGTAGTCGGGGTCGCGGTACAGCTCGCGCGCGATCTGGTCGCCGAGCCGGCGCTCGGCGCTGGCCGTCATCTCGCCGCCGTCGCCCATGCCCGGCAGCTGGGCGCGCGCCAGCGGCGGCATCGCGAGCTGACAGGCGATCAGGACAGAGGCGCAGAGCGTTCGCAACAGGGGCTTCGGCTTGCGGGTCGGAGGGGGAGAAGAGGTCCGGCGCAGCATGGCATGGGTCGATGGCTGGGCCTCGTATGATGCTTCACTCCGTGGAACGTTCAAGCATGAGTTCTCTTACCCATTTCGACGCCCAAGGGCAGGCCCACATGGTGGACGTGGCCGCCAAGCCGGCCACGCATCGCGTGGCAGTGGCAACGGGCCGTATCGAAATGCAAGCGGCGACCCTCGCACTGATCGAATTGGGCACAGCGAAGAAGGGCGACGTGCTGGGCATCGCGCGCATCGCCGGCATCCAGGCAGCCAAGAAGACCAGCGACCTGATCCCGCTGTGCCACCCGCTGGCGCTGACGCGCGTGGCGGTGGATTTCGCCACGGGCGAGGGCGGCGTGCCGCACGTGGTGTGTACTGCCACCGTCGAGACGGTGGGACCCACCGGGGTGGAGATGGAAGCCCTGAGCGCCGTGCAGGTGGCGCTGCTGACCATCTACGACATGTGCAAGGCGGTGGATCGGGGGATGACGATCAACGGCGTGCATGTGCTCGAGAAGCATGGCGGCAAGTCGGGGAGCTACACCGCGGCCCCGCCCGCCAAGGGCTGAAGCGCGCTACTCCGACGGATCGTCCATCGACTCGTGGTCGAGCCAGCGCGCGTAGTCGCGCGGGAAGGCGATCCGGAAGCGCGTGGCCTGTGCGATGGCCTCTTTGTCGCGGCCGAGCAGCGTGGCGCTGTCGATGAGCTTGACGATCACGCGCGGCTCCGGCGAGAAATGAAGAAGGCGCTGCGCCAGCGCATGCACCTCCGCTGCGTTGGCCCGGTCGACCGTCGTGAGCGCGAGCTCTGCGAACTTCACCTGGTTGGCGAAGAGCCAGGAGTCCTGCACCTTGGCCAGCGTGTCGTCGCGCCAGACCGGCAGGCGGTCTTCGCGAGCGAGATAGAGCTGGCTGGTGCGGGTGTAGTCCCAGGCGGCGTAGGCGACGATGGCGATCAGGGCGAGGG
Source organism: Variovorax sp. WS11 (assembly GCF_010499245.1). Classification (GTDB taxonomy): domain Bacteria; phylum Pseudomonadota; class Gammaproteobacteria; order Burkholderiales; family Burkholderiaceae_C; genus Variovorax. The sequence goes on along the minus strand of NZ_JAAGOW010000001.1, from coordinate 2,302,582 downwards.
CGGCGGCCAGGGAGGGCGCGAAGGCCGTCCGGCCTTCCGGCGCGGGAGCTGCCTTGCTGGGCGGCGAGGGCCACAGGAACCCCAGGCAGAGGCCGAAGACGAGCTGGAAGGGCCCGTACCAGAGCGGATATTCGAGCAGGCTGTGGAGCACGATCACGCCGAGCAGGCCCCAGGCCATCAGCCGCGCCGGATCGGTCTCGCGCCAAGGCCGCGCGGCCAGCACCAGCCAGCCGAAGCCGCCGCAGATTATCAGCGCCGCCGGAATGCCCAGCTCGACTGCGAGGTGCAAGGGCAGGTTGTGTGCGTTGTCCAGGATCTCGGTGAAGCGCGGGCCCTGGTAGAGCGTGCTGTAGTGCGCGAAGCTCAGCTCGCCCCAGCCCCAGCCCGTCCAGGGATGCTGGGCGATCAGCTCGAGGACATTGGCCCAGAGCACGAGGCGGCTGTGGGCGTCGGGCGCGCCCTCGCGCAGGCGATGCATCATGCCTTCGACGCCGGCGCCCGCGAGCAGGGGGAGTAGCCAGGCGGCGAAGAAGTAGGCGGGGATAAGGGCAAGGAGCGCCCAGGGAGGTGGCAGGCGGGTGCTCGCCGTGTCTCCCTGGCGGGGATGTCTTTCGCGCCAGGCGAGGCAGGCGGAGATGCCGCTGATCAGCAGCAGCTGGAGCAGCCCGGTGCGCGAGGTCGAGGCGGCGAGGGCGAAGCAGCAGGGCTGCGGCGGGGATCAGTGCGAGGCGGGCGCGGTGGGTGGCGCTGCCGTGCAGCCAGAGCGCTGCGATGAGGGCAAGTGCTGTCAGGGTGGCGAACTGATTTGGTGTTGGCGGAGGTTGCCGTAGGCTCCGGCTGAGGTCGGGGGTGGTGGTCCAGGGGACGAGGGCGGCGGCGAGGCCGTAGTACTGGAGGAGGCCTAAGAGGGCGCTGAGGAGGCCGGCGGTGAGGAGGCCACACGCGATGACGGTCGGCCGGGCATCGGTCCCCGGGCGAGAGAGGCCGGCACCTACGCCCGCAGCGACAGCAATGACGCCCAGCCCTGCGCAGGCCGGCAACCACGCTCCGAGTTCGCTGTGGTGGATCAGGGCGATGGCAGTGACGGCGGCAGCCAGCCACAAAAGCAGGAGGCGCCGGGGCCATCGCGCCGGCACCCACAGCAGAAGCACCGCCACGCAGGCCCCTGAAGCAAGCAGTTGCCAGACGCTTGCTGAAGGCCCGGCAGCAAATGGGAACAGAAAGGGCGTGGCGACCGGCAAGGCCCCGAGCAAGGTCAGTGCCTTCGCGCGCGTCTCGGCCGCTGCGGAGCTATCGGAAACTGTCCGGTAGACGATCATCTGCCGGCATTGTGCCGGCCTGTCCGCAAGCTGTGCTCGCGCACCCTCAGTTGAGACACCTCGAGCCGGTGCCGCTGTAGGCCAATGCACCCGTATTGGTCTTGGTATATGAACCGCACGCATCCCCGTTCAGGGGGCCCGCGGTCGTCGGCGCTGCGGTGATGGTGTAGCCCGCGCCCGCATTCTGGATCGCGAGCGTGATGGTGTACCGCGTGGTGGTTCCCGCGGGCACGCCCGTGAAGATGCCGGAAAACACCGTGTTCTGGGTGTTCGCCGCGTTGTTGCTGTAGCGATTGTTCTCCGTATAGAAGCGCTCCAGCCAGCCCTCTGCCCTCAGCACCTCTGCGCGCGCCTCGGCCCGCTGGGATCGCCGGGTGTACTCCCGATAAGACGGGATCGCGATCGCCGCGAGGATCGCAACCACTGCCACGACGATCATCAGTTCGATCAGCGTGAAGCCCTTCAGCAGCTTCCGACTTTTCATACACGCGTTCATTTGCAACCTCAGCGATTCCTGAAGATTTCGCGCCAGGTCAGACGCCCGCTGGTACAGGCTCCGCAGCGTTCCACCGTCTTGAGCGTGCCGTCGCCGGCAGAGATGATCGAGCGGAAGAGGCAAAGACCCTGACAGAGGGGTGGAGGGCTACCGCCACCGCCACCACCACCACCGCCGGATGACGCGGGCACCCGGAACTGCCCGCCGCCCGAACCTTCGAAGTAGTTCAGGTTGCTCATGCCGATGGCACCGGTCGTGGTCACGCCGGGCACCGCTTGGTCGATCGCCGTTCCCGTGATCGGATTGAGCACCATGTCGAACGAGGTGCCGTCGTAGCGGCAGCCATCGGAAGTGGACGAGGGCGCAAGCGAGCGAACGTTGACCCGGGCCGTGTCTTCCGCGAATGGATTGAAGACGACGCCTTCCGAACTCACCGGAAGATTCGCATACCAGCCGAGCTTTCCAGAGGCATAAGAGACGGAGTTGCTCGTGATGTACCGAACGCCGTCGGTAAAGGAGATGGTCTGCTGCACGAGGTCCGTCTTGCCGGTCGTCAGGGTCGATGTCGTCCCAGGCTTGTCGTAGATGGCGTACATCGTGTTGGTGTAGACGGACGACATCGGGTAGTCGGTGCTCTCCAGCGACTTGCCGGTCGCGAAGAACAACTGGTAGCCGCCCGACGGATGCGGGAAGGGCACGATCGGCGTCGTGATGGGCTGCGGCACGGTCGTCGTGCCGACCACCGTGGTTGCCTTGTAGAGCGGAACGCCCACCCCTGCCGTCGTGTTGAACACCTTCCAGTTGGCCGGATCGGCGCTGCTGACGTCGAACTTCCAGACATTGCCCTTCAGGTCGCCCGCGTAAATGCGATCGATGGTGCCATCGTTGTTCGTGTCGATGGCGGTGGGAGACGCCAGCCCGTTGTCGGCACCGTCGCCGGTGACCACAGGCGTCAGGATCTTGATGTATTGCGTTCCGGCGGTCCAGGTGGTCGATGAAGCCGAGGTAGGGCCATCCGCAAAGATGATGAACAGCGCCGCCCTGCCGCTCGTGCTGTTGTAGCCGTTCCCATAGATGGCGGCCCACTTGCCATTGGCCATGTAGCCAGTCTGGAAAGGTTGCCCGTTCGAGCGGCCATTGGAGCGGCCCGTGATGTAGCCCATGTCGCTGTCCGCGGCCTCGGTGAACTCCCACTTGACCACGTCGCTCGGGCTCGCCTCGGACACCAGGTGGGGCTTGGTCACGTCGAGCGCGTACACGCCCCGCGCGCCGCGGCCGAACGCGCCGAAGAGGTAGGTCGACCACGTCGTCCCCAGCTTGATGTCGGCCGCCATCACGCTGCCGTCCACGGTCAGGCGGTTCGTGCTCTCGCCCAGGTTGAAGTCCTTGGCCGTGATGGCCGCAAGTTTCGAATAGGGCGCCGCCGTGCTGGTCGTATACATGGCGCGCGGAACGTAGGCAAAGAGCTCCCGGCCGGTGGCGCCATCGAATGCATGCAGCATGCCGTCGTTGGCACCCACGAAGACCGCGGTCCGGGCGTTGCCGCCGTTCGCGGTGGTGATGGTGGTTCGGAAGTCCCCATAGCCACCGCCGTATTGCGCGTTGGTATAGCCGGCCGACGGCGGGCCAACGTACCACGGCGTCGAGTTGATGATGGCGCCGAGCACGGTCGTAGGCCGGATTCGCAAGCCGCCGAGCGTTGTCTCCTTGCTGCTGTCGCCACGCAGCCAGTTCAGCCGATTGGTGCCGGCAGTGATACCCGCAGTGATCAGAGGATCGAGCGCAACGCCAGTGGACGGATTCGTGCTCAGCGCTGTCTTCTGAGCCGTGGACAGATTGGCCCAGCGGAAAGCAATGGGTGCGGTGGCGGAAAGCGAGAGAACCTTGCGCGTGGTGTTCCAGCCGGAACCGCCGGTGTCCACCGTCAGGCGCGCACCCGCATCCCAATCGGACGTGGTGTTGACGGTTCCGTCGCTGGCAAAGCTGTAGCGCAGGAACTGGCCGCTGGCGTCCGCGTCGACGTCGTCGCCGACCACCTTGGCCTTGATGCTGTGCGTACTGGAATACACATAGCCGCCAGCCTGGGTGCGTGATGTGGTCGCGGCCGCGGGCGCCGCACCGCCTGCGCGCAGGATGGTCGAGAAAATGTTGTTCAGCGAGCGTTCGAGCTCGGCGGGGTCGATGGCATAGAAGTAGTTGTCAGGAACGCCATCGCTCCCCACGGAACCATCGGACTTCTTTGCATCCCATGCGGCGGTCGGCAAGACCGAGCCGGAGGTGTAGCTGGGCGCCGCCGTGCGGTCGAACCCGCCGTACTTGGCCGCATACCACATCGGGTCTTGCAGCGCCTCGCCCGTAACACCCGTCATGCCGTACACGGCCGTGGTCTTCGCCTGCTGGGAGTTGCAATTGTTGCAACCGCCGGTCGCGTTGACGTTGGCAGCAGGCGTGACCAATCCACCAATGCTCACCGGGTCGGTGAAATCGGCGTCGTTGATCCCGGAGTGGAAGTGGACGCCGTCCTTGCCGTTGGTGCCCGCAATTGCATAGCCAAAGCCCAGGACGTAGGGCGTCGACTGGAAGGCTGCATAGGTGCTGACGCTGATGTTGCCGCTCGCGCTGACAGAGTATTCGAGCGTGCCCCACATGTCCTGGTCGTAATCACCGCCTTGTTCGGAGTCTTCCCACTGCACGATGAACTTGCCGTAAGTGGGCGTCTGCGAAACAACTCGGAAATCGACCAGCGCGCCGCCGCCACCCGTCCCGGAGAACAGGCGCATGGCCGGTTGAATGACGACGTACTTGCCCGCCTGATTGGGCACCGGAACCTTGATACGGGGCGTCGAAGTCGCCAGCGCGACGCCATAGGTATCCACCTTGAAGGCTCGCGTGTTGGAGGTGGGCGCAGTGATGTCCGTCCTGATGCGATTGGTATGCGCATACTGTGCCGCGCCAGCCATCTTGAAGCCGCCGTAGCCCGTCGGCGCCTCGGGACAAATCCCGGCGCTGGTTGCCAGCGCACTCATGGACTTGTCGTTGCACAGATTGTTGGTGTCCGTCGCCGTCCGGCCGATCGACCATTTCTTGCCGGTCGCGTAGAGACCTTCCGCAGTGCCGATGTCGTTCGTGCGCGAGGTGACGATGGCGTCCGTCAGCCCGGCGACGCCATTTGCGCTGGCCCACTGATCGTTGTCATAGGAGCTGACGCTGGCGTTGAAATTGATCACGCTCGAGCGCCGGCAGGTGCGATCGCCGAATGAAGCAACGGTCGATGAGGCAAAGGGGTCGGACCAGGTGGCGACCGTCAAACCCAGCGCGGCATCCTTGCCCCCGGTGGTATTGAAGGCCGAGGTTGCCGCCGATGCGCCTGCCAGGTAGCGAAGAGACTCGAGATACATCTCGCCGATCGGATTGCCCCAGCTTCCGCACTGTCCTTCCGTCAGGCCGATCAAGCCGAAATTGCAGTTGTCGCCACCACCGGCTGTATACGTTCCATCCTCGTAGTCATAGCCGTAGATCCGTAGCTTGTTCATCGTCGAGACGATGCCGTCGACCGCGTTGAACTGCCCGGTGTCGACGTTCACCTCGGGCGCGAAGGATGAAACATTCTTGCGCAGCACCCCGCCGGAGATGTTCTTGGAGTAGCTCCCCGTGATCAAGCCGAATGCGGCTTCGTTGCGCTCGCCGTACTTCTGCAGCAAGCCGACCGGCTTGTACACCCCCGACGGATAGAGCTTGCAGCGGCTGCCTTCGTCGGTGGTGAACGAGGCAACACCCGTCGCCGCGCCGTCGAGCCCGGTCCTGCAGACTTCGACCCTGAGGGTGTAGGTGCCCTTCGCCAGGCCCGTTCCGAGGCCATAGGTCGCGCGGGATGGGTTGCTGCCGGCCGCGCTCAGGCCTGTGATGGTGGAGTTGTTCCCGTTACTCGCGCCCTTGTCTTCCGACCAGTAGCACTGCCAACGCTCATTCGAGTTCCACAACGAGAAGTTGCCGTTCGCGACCAGCATGGCCGGCGGGCCAACGGGGTCGTGCGAGTAACGGTTCGTCGAGCCGTTGCGGAACGTGGCATTGCAAATCGTGATTTCGTTGGTTCCCGAGAACGGCGTCAGCTGCGCGATGTCGGTGTTGTTGTAGTACTTCGCGAACGCGTGAGCGTCGGTCGGCAGATGCGCGCGCTCGAGCACGGTCGATGTGTCGCTGTCCGTGCTCCGCATGCCGCCGTAGAGGATGCGTCGAACCACATCCATCCGGGTCATCGTTGCCCAGTTCAGGAAGTTGCCGCTCCACTCGTTGACGATCGCGCCACCATAGTTGCAGTAGCGCGTCGTCGAATTCACCTTCCGCGAGGGCACGTAGGTGTTGGCCACGGTGCTGTAGGTGTAGCAGCGTTCGCTGTCGAAGTAGCCGTAATAGCTGTAGGCGTGGCTGTACTGCGTCTCGATCGTCCCGTCGCCGTCGAGGTCGGAGAACTCGTTGTAAGCCTTGTAGGAAAGCTGATGGTCGCGCGACAGGTTGAGCATCACCATCGGAGAGCCCTTGGTCTCCGTGAGATACGGGGGCAGCGGCGTGAGATTGACCGCCTGCGTCGACGTTGCGATCAGGCTGCTTGCTGCGAGCAGAAGAGCGCCGATCCAGCGGCTCAACGACTGAAAGTTTCGAGCCATCATTTCAATGCCTTCACAGAGGTTTGCAGCATGACTTGAGTCGAGCTGTTGGCGCCGTAGCCAACGGCGGTCACGCGGTAGATAAAGGTTTCACCGAGCTTGAAGTACTCGATGAGGTATTGGGGCTGCTGCGAGACCACGGGCAAGGCAGTGGCCCCTGTATAGGTCCCATAGCTTGCCGCTCGGCCGGAGGTCGTCCAGTTGGCCTTGGTCTCCCAGACGGGCGCCGTGCTATTGGGCAGGCACAGGCCCAGCGCGCAGGTCGCGGCAAAAATGTCCGCCGCTTCCGGGGAGATGGGCGTGCTCCGGCAATTGGCGGCCACGCACGAGCCGTTGATGTCCTTCTCGGCATCCCGCAGCGCGGACTCCGCGGCCTGGAAGGCCAAGGTGCGGTCGGCCTCATTGCCGGCGATGCGGGCGGAGAAGGTCGAGCTTTGAATGGCCGTCACGCCGATCACGCTCAGGATGACCAGGAAGATCATGACAATGAAGAGCGAGATGCCACGCTGGCTCGATGGGCCGCCGACGCAGGGGCGAATCGAAGGGCTTGGCATTTTCATAGCGTGGCGGTGTTTCGCAGCGCGACCGTGGTACGAAGGGCGCGGTAGCTTTCGGATGAGCCGGCAGTGATGGCCGTTCCATAGCAATCGGTGAATTGGGTGGTGGTGTCGTTGCCCGATGCCTGCACCGTTCTCGCCAGCACGCACAACTCGATCGCCGCAACATCCTTCCATGCAGCGGCGGTCGTGGGGGGCGTCGTGCTGAGCTTGCCGGCCGCGGAGATGTAGCCGACGTAGATCTGCTCGATGCCCGGGACCAGCGGCTGGACTTGCAGGGCGACGGTGCCGAGGACGCCGTCGATAACAGCTGTGCTGTCAGAAACGCAGCTCAACTGTCCCATCGACTTGGTGCCGGAGGGCGTTTGAGCGGTCACGTACGAAACAAAAAAATAGGAACGCACCTCGTAGGTCTGGACGCCGCTCACCTGCTTGCTGGCCGCTGCCTCGTTGGTGCAACCATAGCCTTGCTGCTTGCCGGTCGACGAAGCGAACTGGTCCGTCTCGTAGCGGGAGAAGATGGAAGCGGACTTCCGCTCCCCTGTGGGGGTTGCGGTGCGGCACGCAAGGTTGGCAAGCGTCGTCGGCGCAGTCGCATTGGTGTAGCCGAACTCGCAACCCGCCAGCTTGTCTTCCAACGGCAGTTGGGGCCCCGGCGCCGTGGGATCCACCATGGCAAACCCGGAGCTCTGGATGTACTTGGTGAGCAGATCCAGTGCAAAGCGGCCGTTCTCTTCCATCTGCGAGTTTTCGGAGACGGCGTTGTAGGACTGCTTGGAGTACAGATAAACGGATGAGGCGATGATGACCAGGACCAATCCGATCGTGACGCCGACCATCAGTTCGATCAGCGTGACGCCGCGGTTCCGGCCGCGAGGGGAGCGAGGGGTTGGCATGAGCGGAGCCTTGATCAAGGGATGATCGTGAAGCGACGGCAGCGCACACCAGCCGGAGCCGATGCGGTATCGGGGCAGCAGTTGCGCCAGTTCAGCCCGGTCGTGGTTGCTGTGCAGGTCGCCGACGCATCCAGGGTGCCATCGGCTTTCAGAAAGTCCTTGTCGAAGTACAGCGCTGTGATGACGAACCCGTTCGTGATCGTCCCTGTGATCTGCATCGAGCCCTGAGGCAATGAGTCTTGCGCTTTCTGCAGCAGATCGGCGAGGTCGTCGGCAGCGACCTGCGCGGCCGTGCAGGCTGTCGTGGAGGTGCGGCAGTTCAACTTGGTCAAAGTCGCCGCTTTGCCTGTCGTGTAGTTGGCCGTGTATTGATAGTCGGCGTCGACCGCCTTGGGATTCGCTCGCACGCGCTCGCCGAAGTTGCCGGTGAATTCGGCGACGCGGTGGGTGGACCATGCCGACTTCTGGAACCCCAGGGCGCCGGCCTGCAGACCTGCGAGGCCGAGCAGCCCGAACGACATGATGAGGATGGAAACAAGCGCCTCGATCAGCGTGGCGCCCTGTTGGGATCTGGAGCGGTGCGGGATGCTCATGGCCATGTCCACATTCCTAGAAGTCGGGGCAGCTCGTCACGGTGTAGGCGGCGACGCGAACGCGACCGGCCTTGCTGACGCAGACCGTTCGCCCGAAGCGGGCTTGATAGGCTGAATCCGACGATTTGGCGTAGATCTTGAAAGACAGCGCCGTGCGGGCGAACCCTGCGCTGCCGAAGATCACCTTGCTGGCGGCGGCAGAGCTGTCGAAGCCCGTTTGGGCATCGCCCGGATCCACGGCCGCGATGGTCTTGAGCAAAACCTCCGTGGCGTCGCGATCGCCATTGCCGTTCTCATCCACAAAAGCCTGGATGTCGAGGGTGTTCCAGCCGGTTTGGGAAACGCATGCGATGGTGCTGGAATTCTTCGGGCAGATCACCACGTCCTGGTTCCGGACGATGGCCTCGCTTCGTGCATAGTTGACCAAGCCGATGAAGCCATTGACGTTCGTGGAGAGTCGATTGCCCACCAAGAAGTCGCTCATGCCGGGTAGTGCCAAAGTAAGCAGCAAACCCAGAACCACGATCGTCACAAGAAGCTCGACCAAGGTAAATCCCCTGGCGTAGCCAGACGCGCGGTTCCGGGCGAGTGAGGATTCGACAGACATGTGACGAATTCCTGAATCCGTGAGCCCCAATGCTCTGCGGACCGATCCCGGGTGCTTTGTCGCACTGTGACCGAGCCATTCGACTGCCCGATGCTTGGCGGTGCCGAGATCGACGCGATGAAGTCGTCGCCATCACGACTCGGCGATCGACTTGCGTTGAGATGGGTGCGACTGGCCCACGCCGCAACCTCGCTCGGATGCGATTTTCTGGATTCGTGAGTGCGTGAATGAGGCCGGTGATAGGCCGGCTGCGCTCAGCAGCTGGTCAGCAGTTCGCCGTGCAGCCGCTGGAAGGCCTTGGCCGCGCGATCGTTGGCGCCCAGCCCGAGGATGATGCGCCGGCCATGCTCGATGAGACGGCCGGCGCGGTAGATGAGTTCCTGCATCACCGTCTTGATGCGCCTGCGTTTGGCCGCATGGCGCACGGGCGCATCGGACCCCAGCAGCCCGGCCTGGCCCATCAGGCGCAGGATATTCATGGCCAGCGCGGCGAGCTCGCACACCAGGTAGTTGGTACTGAACTTGCCCGAGGGCAGCCGCTCCAGATCGAGGTCGGTCTTGAATTCGGAGTGGAACTGCTCGTGCGTGCCGTGGTCGGCGTACAGCGCGATGATGGCCTTCCCATCGAACTGTTTGGCGCTCAGGCTCGTGGTCCAGCCATCCAACGTGAGCTTGGGCTCGATCAACAACTGGCCCTGCGCATCGATGGTGCGCTCGGTCAGGCGCAGCACGCGGCGCAGCGGCCGCTCGATGCCTTCGATCTCCAGCGCCTGTTCCCACAGCGTCACACGTTTGCCCGCGCGGGGATGCTCCCAGAGCGTGGTGGCGTCGGCCTCAAGCCGCTCGGCCAGCGCCGCCACGTTGGTCGTGCGCGGGTTCCACTTGATCAGCCAGTCCAGCTGCGGCACACCTGCACGGTTGTACGACTCGATCTCGCGCATCAGCGCCGCCGAGTCGAAGCCGGAATCCAGGCGCGCCAGGATCGGCGCCTTCGGACCCGCCGCACTCAGGCGCTGCGCCATCGGGATCACACGCTCGAAGTTGAATTGCGTCTCCGACGCCGAATGCTGCACGCCGGGGCGCAGCGCCAACTCAAGGCAGAACCCGTGCGAGCCCAGGTACGCGGCCAGCGGGCAGTAGCCATCGACCCCCGTGTAGGTACGACCTACGCCGTCCTTGGCAGTGCCGCCGTTGTTCATGGCGAAGGTGTCCACGTCCAGCGCCAGCCAGCCGCAAGGCAAGACGCCATAGTCGACTCGCGCGCCGTACAGCAGCGTCTCGATCAGCGTCGGCAGGAAGTCAAACAGTTCGTCCGCGCGGGCGTCCATGCGCTGGCGCAGCGTCGGGCTGGAGGGCAACAGCTTGATGCCCAGCGCCTGCTTGAAGAAGGCATCGCCGCGGAAGTTCTCGATCGCATCGAAGTCGCTCTTGCCCTGTACCAGCAGGCCCAGGTAGCTGCGCAGAATGTCGCTGTTGGCAACGCCATTTCGAACGGGCAAGGCGTCATCGAGCTGCTTGAATACCGGTGCGAGTCGATTCAGATGATGACCCACCAGCGCCAGACCGGCTACCGGGGTGAGGTCGTAGTCGAGTTGCTTGACGATGAAGGGGCGCATTGAAGGGAATCGGATACTGCGTTTGCAACAGCAGCATGAACGCCCTGCACCTGTCTCGCGTTTACCAAACTACCTCGAATCGCCCGCACCCGCAGGGTGAATCACTTTCGCTCGTGAGCTCACGGATCCAGGGAATTGTCACGAAATCTGGCGAGTATTGAGTGCCGCTCAGCCGCCACGCGGGGCCGTTCGTCCGTTCGTCGATCAATTTGATTGTGGATGTGTTTGCGCTGCCGAGGCTTGGTAGGACTGAGTCTTACTGGGCGCAAGGACTGGGGCACTCACATCGTTACGCGGGGCCAAGGGGCTATTTGCACCGGACCGGTGCTGCATTGTTGCGTTGGTGCCTAGAGCCGATGGCCGCTGGGGTGGACCCGCTGGCTGCGACCAGACCAGAAGTCCAAACGGGGATCGAGGCTTCGCCTGCTCCATCGGTTGCGTCGGAGATCGATGCCCGCATTCCACGGCTCACTAGCCCGAGCGCCGTGGCGAACCTTTTGCAAAGATCGCGACCGCCGTCCGCCACACAATAACCAAATCGAGCAACAAACTCTGTTCCCGAACATACTGACAGCAATGCTCCAGCTTGGCCGGCAAGATCGCTCGGATATAGAGCTCCTCTGGATCTCCTACCGCAGCAAGATCCATGCTTTCGTTTCTGTAGGCGATCGAAGCAAGGTCTGTGATACCTGGCCTCACGCTCAAAATCAGGTCTCTTGTTTCGTTCGGGTACAGCGCGACATACCGTGGCACCTCCGGCCTTGGTCCGACCACACTCATGTGGCCAATCAGTACATTGACGAACTGCGGGAGTTCGTCGAGCTTGTAGCGGCGCAGGAATGTTCCTGCTCGTGTGATGCGCGGGTCGGCCCCAATCGTGATCTGCAGACCGCCCTCGGCAGGGTCAAATCGCATGGTTCGAAACTTGCAGATAAAGAAGGATCGACCTCGCAAGCCAACGCGCTCTTGTCGAAATAGGATGGAGCCACGCGAATCCAGTTTGATCCATAGCGCGATGCCTACAAGCAGCGGTGCCGCTATCACCAAGGCGCACAGCGCAAATATGATGTCAAACACCCGCTTGACCATCAGCCCAACGCCTCGTGCAATGCGGCAATCACCCGGTCTTGGTCCCCATCGGTCATCGCGGTGAAAAGGGGAATGCTCACCATCGACTGGTAAGCCGCGTCGGAGTGCGGAAACATCTCGGGAGCGAGCCGGTAGCGATCGCGCCAGTAAGGCTGGCGATGCAGCGGAATATAGTGCACGCTGGTGCCAATGCCACGCTCCGAGAGCGCCTGTATCAGTTCGTCTCGCGTTACCTTGGCAACTGAAGCTAAGCGAATGACATAGAGATGCCATGCGTGGACATCACCGTTCGAAGGATTCGCCGGAAGGATCAGCGGTAATGAGCGAAGCGCGTCGTGGTAACGCGCTGCCAAGTACTGTCGACGCTCGAGGAAACGCTGCAGCTTGGTCAACTGCACCAGCCCGATCGCAGCGGCAATGTCCGTGAGGTTGTACTTGAAGCCTGGAGCGATCACCTCGTAGTACCAGGAGGGAGCCTTTGACCGGAAGCGATCGAAGGCGTCGCGGTTGATCCCGTGCAGACGCATGACCTTCATGCGCTCGGCCAGAGCGCTGTCGCGGGTAACGACCATGCCTCCCTCTCCGGTCGTGATCGTCTTGTTGGCGTAAAAGCTGAAGACGGTGATGTCGGATCCCAATGTGCCGATCACTCGGCCACCAGAAGTGGCAGGCAATGCATGGGCCGCGTCCTCCACGATCTTCAGCCCACGCCTCTCGGCAAGTGCGAGTAGGCTTTGCATGTCAGCCGCCAAGCCGCCGAAGTGCACCGGGATGATGGCTTTGGTCCGCGGCGTGATGGCCGCTTCTGCCGCCGATACATCAATGCAGAGCGTGTCGGGATCGATGTCGACCAGTACCGTGTCTGCACCGAGATACCGCACCACTTCGGCCGTAGCGGTAAAAGTGTGAGTGGTCGTGATCACCTCGTCGCCAGGACCGATGCCCAACGCTTCGAGCGCAAGGTGTAGCCCAGCGGTGGCGGAATTGACCCCCATGCAATGCAGCGCCGGGTCGCCGAGGAAGGCAGCGAATTCGACTTCGAAACGCTTTGCTTTCGGGCCGGTAGTGAGCCAACCCGAACGCAGCGTATCGACCACCTCGGCGATCTCTTCCTCGCCAATTTCGGGTAGCGCAAACGGGAGAAATGGAAGGTGATTTGACATAGCGTCAATCTTTAGCGATCCAGCACAATGCATGTGTGCGCAGGAATGGCATGAGGTTGAAGAGATGATAGGCGGCAGGATGAAAACGGCAGACGCGGCGGCTGATCGGAGGTGCTAGTGTCACGCGGCGCATGGTCATGCGCCCGTTCGGAAACAGCGCCCTCACGCGCTGTACCGGCACTCCGCGCACGTCGCTGTTGGAAGGATTGCCATAGACGAAGTCGTACCACAACACCCCGCCGCCCGGGCGCACCCACGACCACATTCGATCGGCGAGGTCCTCCTGGAAGGCGTCGTCCAGCAACGAGGAAAACACGACGGACTGGAACACGATATCCCGGCTTGCGGGCGCCACGTCGGCCGTGCTGGCATCGCCTTCGTACACCTTCACTGCATCCGGCAGCCCAGCGCGTGCGCCGGCGACGCGCTCGGGCAACAGTTCAATGCCATAGAGGTTTTGCGGCGCAAAACCGAAGCGCAGGAAGTCAAGCAGGTGTCCACCGTAGCCGCAGCCTACATCCACCAATTTCAGGCCGCGCAGGTCGCCTTGCGTGTAGCCGCATACCGAGCCGAACATGAACAGCATTTCTCTTTGCCATTCCTGGGTGCTCAGCACCACTTCCGGGCGCAGGATGCTGTAGAGATCGCCCGGCTTTCTGCGCGCATAGCGCTCCGCAACCGCCAGCGCCTCGGCCTTCGGTTCGGGATCTAGGTCGTTCGGCATGGTTTCCATGGCTCGTGGTCTCACAGTGACAGTGCGCTACAGCATTCTGCGAATCAAGCGCAGGTAGATCGATGCGAGGAAATGCGTAAAAGTGTAGACGTAGGCCATCGCGCCCAAGCCCTCTCCCGACCTGAGACGGTATCTCTTCAGCATCGTTAGATGCCGCCCCACCATCTTCCACTTGTTTCCGGAGATTTGGTTGGCCTGCTGTCGATAGAAGACCAGCGGATGAATGATCTTGATGCTGAACGGCATATCCTCGTGGACGCGGATGAAGCAATCGGTGTCCTCGCGTGCCTTGTAGGTCGGCTCTTCGTTGAACGGGTGTCGACGCATGAACTCGCGGCTGGCGACGATGCTCGAAGTCGGCGTGCGGTACTTGAGCAACTGCTGCGTCAGCGTGACGCGGCCGATCGGCAGCGGAACCGGCGGCGGTTCGAAAACGACCTGATCGCCATCGCGAAAATCCTTCATCTGCGTGCTACACATCAAAGCGCCGTGTGCGTTCAATGCCTGCATCTGCAGTTCGAGCTTGCGCGGGTGCCAGAGGTCGTCGGCATCAAGAAAGGCGACCCATTCGCCGCGTGCCTCGACCAGGCCCAGATTTCGCGGCGCTGCGGGCGCGCCAGCATTTTTTTGCATCCGAATGAGCCTGATGCGTGGGTCGGTCCGAGCGTAGCTCTCGACAAGCTCGGCAGACCCATCCGTTGACTTGTCGTCGACTACCATCAACTCGAAGCTCGAATAGGTCTGTGCCAAAACCGACTCGATGGTCTCGGCGATGAACCGGGCTGCGTTGAAGCACGGAATGATGACCGAGACGTGAATTGACGATGTGGCCACAGCGTTCAAGGCCGCGCGATCCAAAAAATGAGTCTTTGCGGACGCATCATCCGTGTCTCGCTCGCCGCGATGCTTCCGCGGCTGTCACGTACGCACCGAGCGTCAGCAACGCAGCCAGCCAACTCACCTGGTGAAGTGTCATCGGCTCGACATTCCAGAATCGCACGAGACCCAGCCAGCCCAGCAGGCCGAACGCCATCGCGCAAACATTGAGCTTGAGCAGTTGTGCCTCGAGGCCGGCAATCAACAGGAAGCTCGTCCAGAAATCAGAGACGCGCAGTACAGCGATCGCGAGGAAGAGCGGAATCAGCGCACGCGCGTCGCCGTAGCGCGGATACCAGCGGTCAATTCCGTAGTCAAGTATCAAATACAGTGGAACGGCCGTCACGGCACCGACTATCAGGATGGCCATCGAGACGCGCAAGCAGACGCCGAACGCAACTCTGCATCCGTGTTCTGCAAAACGCCGCGCCAACAGAGGATAGACCGATGCATTGACTACCGCTTGGGCCGATTGGGAGATGGACAGCACGATCCAGGCGAAGGAGTAATGGGCAAAGCCCTCTACGTCAAGACGATCGGATGCCACCCAGCGGTCGGCGTTCAGCAACCCGAATCCAATGACCATGATGAGCATCATGGTCAAGGCTGAGTTCCAGCGTACGAGCCGCAGTCGGCGAATCGCCAGTAGATAGACTGCAAGCGACCCGAACCGAACGCGGGCGAGTGCGCACTGGAAGAAGCCCAGCGACAGTGCGATTGTGACCAAAGCATCGATGGCCAACGCCAGTTCTGCGGAGCCGGTCCAGAGCGCCGCGGCGACGCTCAATGCGAAGGCTGCAACTGCGCGGAGCAAGTTCTGAATCGCAAACCGAAGCACATCTCCTCGGCTCCGACTCTCGACAGTCGCAACCAGGAACCATTGCTGAGACACGCCGTGCAGCAAGCCGACACCCAGCAGGGCCGACGTCGTTCCTGAAGGCAGTATCTTGAACGCTATCCCCACCAGCGCAATGAGACCGCAGCCGAGCGCGATGAGATTGCACTGCGCCGCTCGCACGAGCCCCCGCAGTTCCTGACGTCGCACGAGATTCACCGGCCATTCGCGCTGCAGCATGGATTGCAGACCAAGAGAGCCAATCATGCAAAAAGTACTTGAGATGAGAATGCCGCCGCTAAATTCGGCAAAGGCGTGGACGTCAAGCAGCCGTGCCATTACCAGGATGCGCAACATCATCAGACCCATCGAGAGAGCCAGAAGCGGCACATACCAAAGTTGTCGGATGCGACTCGGCGACAGCAGGGGCAAGCGCATGGTCCGGGTTACGCACTCATCCGCAAGCCGTTCGGAGCGCGGCGGTCGTGCATCACGCCGTGATCGAACATGCGGATAGTGCGTGCTACCTCTGCATCGCCACAGTGTCGGAGGTTCCAGCGATCCATGATCAATCAACGATCGCCCACAGGCATGCGCTGCCGGATGGCGTCGAGCGGCTGAAAAGGGAAGCGTCGATTCAACGGCTGCAACGCGAGTTCGTGCGGCTCGAGCGCATCGAGTAGGCCCTGCCAGTCCCGCGCAGTGACGCGCGCCAGCACGCCGTCTTCGTCATGGGCATCGGATGCATGGGTCTCGTCGTCGGCGCGCAGCACGCCGCTGCGTAGTAGTTCGATGAATCGCTTTGGGTCGGCATCGAAGTCGTAACGGAAGCGGGTCGTCGCATCAGCCTTCACGGCCTCCGTGTACTGCGGCACGCGGTGGACCATGGTGTACGCGAAGCGTAAGGTCTGGCGTTGCAGGCGACGCTGCTCAGCGTGGCGCTCCGGCTCAGACAGGTCTGCGTGCATTCGTAGAGTCTGCAGTGCGGCGGGCGAGGTGGCGTCGTCGCGAATGCCCGCATCATTGAAGAACGACGGCGCGACGGCAATGACCTGCTTGCCGAGCATGCCCGCCTCGAGCACGGCGCTGCCATTAGCCACGACGAGGGCGTCACACTGTTCCATCAGCCCGAGTGTGCTTGCAGAGTCGCGGCTCGCAATCGTGTGGATGCCACGTTGCAAAGCCCATTGGCTGTAGTGTCGCTCGCTCTTCTCGCCACCGGCAACGCCAATACGTTCACCCCAGTTGGGGTGGCAACGCAGCACCAGGTCTTCTGGCGCGAGCTGCAGCCGTTCAATGATCGCGTCGTACGCGACAAGCGCGTCGCCCCAGGCCGAAGCCCAGTCCGGGTGTCCCCAAACCTCGTTGCGGCTGCTCGGAATCAACAACACGCGCCGCCGAGCCCCCGCGATCGGCCAGGTGCCGATCTTGGCGTCGACGTTATAGGCGCGCCATTCCTTCTGGTTGAGGCGCAGGAATCGGCGGGCCGCGTACGACGCCGCGCGAATCGCCTGGGCGTGCGTCAGCGGCCGGTCGCGCCATTCGCGCATCAGGCGGTGCAGTGACTGCAGCCCGAGGCAATGCTCATCCGGGTAGAGTTGCAGGCCGTCGCCGAACCAGGTGCGCTCGACGCTAACGACTCGCACGCCAAGCGACTTCGCCGCCTCGAAGATCGCGCGCGTGGCGTCCATCCGACCATTGAAGACGCAGACTGCGTCGAGCTGCCGGCTTTCAATCCAGCGACGCGCCGCGACGTAGCTCGTCTGCACCGTGGGGTACAAGCGCTCGACGCGCGACTGGAATTCGGCACTTGCGTAGTCCGTGTCGGACTCGAATCGACCCAGGGTGCTCGCGCTTGAGCGCGCCCATTCGATCGGCGCCGGCTGCATATCAGCGGCGCTGACCTTCATCATCTGCCCGATCGATGAGACGTTGCGCGCCGTGTATGAGCGAATGCCTCCGACGCGGCACTGCAGGCATTCCTGCCAGGCGGGGCGGCTTCGCAGCTCGCGCGTATAGCAGTTGTCGAGATCTGCATCGCAGGTGAGGAAGTGGGCCTCGTGTCCCGCCTTCTCGACCATGCGCGCGAGAAAGGCCAGATGCTCGACATGCGGACGCCACGAATAGATCGAGGTGAAGCCGATCCTCATCGTCCCCGGCGTCATTGAAGTGACTTCCAGCTCACCGGTGTGCCGAACTCGACGTCGCACGCAACGGTGCGACCGAGTACGGCATCCAGATATTTAGGTGCCAAGCCATAGCCTGGGCGGACGCTGCGCACTGCATCGGCGCTGATGGTTTCGCCCGCCTTCAGTGCCCTGACGAAATACAGAGAGCGGCGGAACTTGAGGTTTCCTGCTTCGCTCGGCTTACGGCTGTAGTCGATCTGACCGAGCGACTCCCACGCGGTGCGGCTATCGCGACAGAGCGCTGCCAACTCGGCTGGCTCGAGCGAGAAGCTGTCGTCTGGCCCGCCCCTCGATCGGTCGAGCGTGAAATGCTTTTCGATCAGCGATGCGCCGAGCGCAATGCTCGCCAGTGCAGTCGTGTTGTCGAGGGTGTGATCCGAAAGCCCGACCGTGAGGCCCCAGCGCGCGATCATGTCAGGGATCGTGCGCAAGTTGTAGTCGGCAGCCGGTGCCGGATAGCCGCTGACGCAATGCAGCAACGCGAGCTGCCTGCATCCGCCCGAACGCGCCGCTTCGACGGCCTCTCCTATCTCGTCAGCATCCGCCAGGCCAGTCGAAATGATCATCGGCTTGCCGGTCGCCGCGACATAGCGGATTAGCGGCAGGTCGATTGCCTCGAACGAGGCGATCTTGTAGGCGGGCGCGCCGAGTGATTCCAACAGATCTACGGCCGTGGTGTCAAAAGGAGAACTGAAAATCGTGAGTCCGCGCGCGTTCGCATGATCGAAAAGTGGCCGGTGCCATTCCCAAGGCGTGTGCGCCCAATCGTAGAGCTGATGCAGTGTGCGCCCCGCCCATGGGCCGCTGGTGATATGGAAATCGGGCCTGTCGCTGTCGAGCGTGATCGTGTCCGGCCGGTAGGTCTGGATCTTGACCGCGTTCGCTCCGGCGGCCTTCGCCGCGTCAATCAGTTGGAGGGCTACATCTAGACTGCCGTTGTGGTTCGCCGACATCTCGGCGATCACGAAGGGCGGGGCATCCGCGCCGATACGCCACCCGCCCAATTCAAATCCGGCTGTTGTCGCCATCTCAGACCTTCAGGAAGTTAAGCAGAACGTAAATGGTCGGGTCGTAGCGGTTGGGTCGACGTTCGTAGTCGAGGAACAGCGCCGCGTCGGCGATGTTCCACGACATGTGCCCGATGAGCAGCATCACCATCAAGGTGTCGCTTCCGGCTATGCGCAGGAACGGCTCCTCGATTGGCGCGTCGATGCGGGTCTCCGCAACATCAGGGCACGCGAGGTCGATCTCAAACCGACGACCGCTGTCGGTGAAGTCGAGTAGCACGCGGTAGGACGGGAAGGTCTTGCGTCGCTCTTGTACGTTCCACAGGCGCTCGCGCGCGTGGCCGACCAGCCGGTCGACGGCGACTGACGGGCCGAATGTGACGCGCTCATGGTCATACCTCTCTTCAGCCAACGCCTGTGCGATGTGGTGCTCACGGTCTTCATCGGTGAAGGTGCGGTATGGCTCGCCGGGCGTCAGTGCCCGCGACTCGAGATCGAACGCCTGCCCGGAGTTGAGCAGCACAAGGCGATCCTGCAGGTTGGCCTCGACCATTTTGGGTCGCACGACAGCCGGCGAGGCGCCGTGTGATACATATCGGTTGAGGTGTGCGCGCGACCCGCCGACAACATACTGGTCGGCGAACGGCATCACGAACGTCGGATCGATGCATTTGGCGGTGGCCACGAAGCTGGCGACACGTTGGTTGAGGATGCGGTCGCGCTCAGCCTCCTTTTGCGCGTCGGTGAGGTTAACGTAGCAAGACGGATAGCCGGAGCCGCCCGAGTAGGGCAGCAGTGCAAGGTCGATGTGCGAATAGTTCGCCATCAGGTAGCGAAGACCGTCCTCGTGAGGTTGGCAGTCGTTCGCGTTGAATACAACGCGGTCGCCCCATTTGATAACGATGGAAGAGTCGATCAGATAGGACATCTCGTTTGTCGGATCGGCCTCGATCATGTCGACAAACAGGTCTTCCGTGATCTGCAGGCCCTTGCGCGGCGGAACAAGATGCACCTTGGTGAAGCCGAAGTCATGCGAGCGCAGGAAGTTCGCCACGAAATTGGGCTGCCGATCCATGATGATGATCTCAGCGTCGCGGTTGATGCTGCGGATCGTGCCGGCCGAGCAGTGATCCTCGTGAATGTGCGAAATATAGACGTAGTCGAAACGTCCCAGGTCCTCAATGTGCGCAGTCACTGGCGGCCAGTGGAACCATGACCCGTGGAATATCCCGTCGTCGAGCCAGGGGTCGAACAGCATGCGCTTGCCGCGATGCTCGAGGATGGCCGTGGCGCCGCCGAGATTGATGATGCGCATGGTGCTCAAGCTTCCACTGATGCGTAAGCGATGACCTGGCGACCTAGGTCAACCCGAGCCAGCGCCTCGTAGAACGAGTGCAACTTGTCGGCCATGCCCATCGCGCGCAGGTTCATCTCGAACGCCATGCGGCGTTCGTGGCAGGCCCGGCCAAGCTTGTTGTCGCCGACATACCTGTCGCCCATCAACAGAAACATTTCTATCGGGAACGAGGCCTCCATGTGACGCACGGCATAGCCCGTGCCACGCAGTGCGTTGGCCAAGGTCGACGCGCTGAAGTAGTTGAGGTGGGCCGGCGGCGCAACCCACCACGGCGGTAGCCCGTGCAGCTTCTGCCCAGCGACTTGGAACGCATTGAACTCGTTGGGCACCTCGATAACCAGGAGCCCGGTGGGCGTCAGTACCTTGGATCGGATCTCCTCCATCACCCCGATGGGGTCGGCGAGGTGCTCGAGCACGTTCATCAGCGTGACGACGTCGAAGCGACGATCACCAAACACATCCATCCGCTCCATGCCTGCGCGTACGCACTCGAGGCCACGCGAGCGCACATAGTCCACCGCTTCGGGGGCCGGGTCGAAGCCGAAACACCTGGCGCCCTTCGACGCGAAGTACTGCATGGCCTGTCCCCAGCCGCAACCCACGTCGAGCAGCGACTGCCCGGCAAGCCGGCGGCCCGCCAGCCGCTCGATGGTGTCGACGATGTCCTGGCGGTGTGCGTCGTGGAAATCTCGATCGGCCTCCTGAACCTCAAGTGCCGAATTGTTGAAGGCCTTGTACTTCGCGCTGTAAAACTCCTCGGCATAAAAACGGGTGATGTCCTCAGCAGACGGTGTCGGGGACACCTGGAGGAAGCCGAACTGCGCGTGCGGCTCGACGGTGTACTTGCCGCTGGCGTCACTCATGGTTGCTCCTGCAATTCCCTCACGCACGGGGCGGAGGGGTGGATGTAGCGACTGGCGCCTTGCCAGCCGAGATGCGCGACGACGTCCAGGATCGACAAATGGCTGACGAAGGACGCGGCGCCGCGTTGTGGATAGGGCGTCGGATGGAAGTCATGCACCAGTAATCGCTGTGGCGCTCGGCTGACGAAGTCGTCTTTGCGCAGGTACTCGAGCGCCCCCGGAGGCGTCACATACTCGGTGGCGCCCATATGGGCGAGGATCGCGATCAACCGGTCCGTCCGAACGCCATCGATGCCGAGTTCGCTGCTGCGCAACGTCGGCGTCGCAATGCCCAATCGATCTCTCAGCCGGTCGAGGATGGCGATGTTGAGAGTTGCCAGACGCGCAAGTGCCATGTCGCCGAGAACGTCGACCGCTTCCCTCATGTTGGTGGCGAACTCGTGGCGCGCATAAGCCTGTTGCAGCAGCATCGCGTGCTTTCGCCGCCAGAGGCGCTGGTCGTCGATTCGTACCTGATGGATCGGAGCACCAAGGAAGTCCCGCAAGACCGGCACGGTGAGCCAGGACGGCTGACCGGCGACAAGCACGCGGTTGCGGTTTTGCCAGGTCGCACGCTCGTATTGCGCATCGTCGAGGTAGATGAACAGGTCCACCTCGGCCATCAGGTTGAGAAACCCGGCCCACGGCATGTAGGTTGGCTGCATGATTGCACACCTCATGACTCTGACCGTTCGCGCAGGCGGCGCCATTCATCGGCGAGCTGCGACCAGCGGTTCTGGCTGATGAATCTGCCGTCCGCTTGAATTGCATCGCGTTCGATACCTTCGAGAACAAATCCGTGCTTGCGGTACAGCGCCTCGGCCGCGAGGTTGTCGGCAAAGGTATGCAGCCACACGCGGTGCAGCGCGAGCGTTTCGAACCCGTGCGCCAGGGTCAGGCGCAAGGCCGTCTCGCCCAAGCCGCGCCCACGAGCTGCAGGCTCACCGATGTACATCTGGAAGTAACCCGAGCAGTGGCGGGCATTGACGTGCAGCAAGGTGTTGCCGCAATGCACACCTCGCGTATCGAGAATCGCCCAGATGTACGTGTCCGGCGATGCCTCGACCCATCGGCGGTGCGACTCGACGCTGATCGCTCCCCGAAAACCGAAAGTCGCTCGCAGCTCGCCGGAGTCGAGCCAGCGGACGGTTGTGGCATCGTGCTCAGGTCCGTAGGGCCGCAGGGTCGCCGTCTCAGTCAACGCCGTGCTCCATACTGGTGAGGCGACGTGCGATGCGGTCCACGCCGCGCCCGTCGACGGCAGCAACGCCGCGTGCACGCATGTCGGCAAGGGCGTCCCTGTCGTCCAGGAAGGCGGCAACTCCTGCGGTGAAGCGTGCAGCATCGAGATCCCACACGCTACCGAGGAATCGACAAAACTTTGCGTCGTCGAGGGCCCGTAGAACGGGAACTTGGTTCTCGGAAGTGGCGACGAGCGCCGACGCCAAGCCCACGCAGGCGCGCTCCCACGTTGCGGAGCCCGGACCGCCGACCGCCACATCACATGTGGCCATGTGTGCCGCCATATCGTCGACTTGCTCCTGCCAGTCCAGCCGCGCCGCGTGCCGCTGTCCAAGCGCTTGCATTGGCTTGAGATCACCGCGGCCGATCGCGCACACTTGAATGTCGGGGAACGCGTCGAGCAGCCACTGGCAGTACTGGGCGAGCCACCGCATCGCAGTGGCGCCGCTGCCAAAAAACACGTGCACGCGCCGGCGCTCGAAGCGAAGGCGCGCCGTATCGTGGTGAGCGGCAAACGTGTGCTTGAGCAGCGCAAAGCGCGTTCCCAGCAGCAACTCAGTGGGAGGCGGAACCAATCCCGCGTAGTTCGCACTGTCACGCCCGTAACCAGGGTCAACGAGGATGTCGCAGTCATGGGAGCGATCGGCTAGGTCGTCAATCACGAGCACGTTCCGCGCACGCTCGCGCAGTGAGGTCTCCCAGCGATCGTCGAGGCCATAGTGGTCGACGACGAGCCAGTCGCATTCGGATTCGAGCGCCCTGGCGCTGGCTTGCGCATCGTCCTGGGGAGAGGCACCTTCCGGCACGTTCAGCACGAGCAATGCGTGTGCGCGCTCGGTTAGTGCCTCGGTGATGACTGGATGAGCCTGGTTCACAAGAAACCTCACACGGCCGCCTAGCGCCGCCACGCGATCCGCCAAGGCGAGGCACCGTGTGAAGTGTCCGGCTCCGATGGAGTCGGAGGCATCCGTCCGGATCGCCATCCGCATCAGAGACCTTCCGACGCGAAGGCGCGGTGAAGCGCCTCCGCCAGATCCCAGTCTTCGGGTGTGTCGATGTCGACAACCCGATGGCGTGGCAGCACCACGGCGACCGATGTTCCCGAGGATAGCGGCGAGACGCCGGCGAGGAATGCGTCTCGCGTACCCCAGCAAAACTGGCCGGCGTCGTGATAGGCTGGCTCGAGGTCCTGAGAGCGTGCCGTGGCGTGGCTAGGCTCGAACATGGAAACAATGCCGTCGCTGCCCAGGCGCAGCGCGCGCTGGATCGGATGGCCGTAGCTGGCCACGCCAAAGGCGAACGCCGTGCCCGCACTCACGAGCCGTTCGTAGGCCTCACGCAATGTCGTGGGCTGCAATAGTGGCGCTGTGGGGTATATGCAGCAGATGTGATCGAACGCCGGACCTTGCGTCTCCATGGCTTGGACGGCGTGAGCGACCACGGCCATCGTGCCGGTGTGGTCGTCGGCAAGCGCCACAGGTCGCATGAAGGGTGTTTCGGCGCCTTCGGCACGGGCCACCGCAGCGATTTCATCGTCATCGGTCGACACGACGATGCGATTGAAGCAGCCACTGGCGCGCGCCGCGGCGATCGACCAGGCGATGATCGGCTTGCCGCAAAACGGCTTGATGTTCTTGTGCGGGATTCGCTTGCTGCCACCGCGCGCGGGGATGATAGCCAGCCTCATGACGCAAGCGCATTGCGCAAAGATCTGACAACGCGATCCTGCTGTGCAGAACTCAACGTTGGGAACATGGGGATGCTGATCGCTTCGCGGTAATAGGCCTCCGCCTGCGGAAAGTCCGCCCGCCGGACGCCCATCCGCTCATGATAAGGCTGGGCGTAGATTGGGATGTAGTGCACATTCACCCCGATGTCATCGGAGCGCATTGCTTCGAAGACCTCGCGGCGCGACCGATCGATGCGTTCAAGCTGGAGCCGAATGACATAGAGATGAAAGGCCGATCGGCCTTCAGAGCGCTGAACAGGCACCGAGACAGGCAACCCGGCGAGGAGTTCATCGTACCTCTTCGCCAGCCGATGGCGAGCTTCCACGCTCTCGTCCAGTCGCTGGAGCTGACTCAGGCCAAGTGCAGCCTGGAGATCAGTCATGCGATAGTTGTATCCGAGCTCTAGCTGCTCGTAGTACCACGGCCCGTCGGACTGGTGCACCATCCGCTGCGCGTCTCGCGTGATGCCATGGCTTCGGAACAGTGCCACCTTGCGCGCAAGCTCGGGGTCGTTGGTCAGCACCATGCCGCCTTCACCTGTGGTGATGATCTTGACGGGATGGAAGCTGAAGACGACAGCATCGCTGAACTCGCAATTGCCGATGGGACGCTCGCGGTAGCGAGCGCCAATTGCATGGGATGCGTCCTCGATGATTCGGAACCCATAGCGACGGGACAGCGCATGGATGGCCGACAAGTCGCAGGGCTGCCCCGTCATGTGCACCACAACGACAACCTTGGGCAGGGAGTTTGTGCCTTCGGCCTGCTGCAGCTTGCGGGCCAGCGCTTCCGGGCACAGATTAAAGGTCTCTCGGTCGATGTCGACGAAGTCGACCCGAGCCCCGCAATAAAGGGCGCAATTGGCTGACGCGACGAAACTGATCGGACTGGTCCAGAGCATGTCGCCGGCTTTCAGGCCCATGGCGAGACAGGCGGCATGCAGCGCCGAAGTCGCGCTGTTTAGCGCCACGGCATGGTGTGCATCGACGCGGTCAGCGACTGCGCGCTCGAAGGCCGGAACAACCGGTCCCTGTGTCAGGAATTCGGAGCGCAGAACGTCGGCAACCGCCTCGACATCGGCCGGCGTGATGTTCTGGCGACCGTAGGGAATGCTTTCCATCAGAACGCGCCGATCTTTTCGCGATTGGCCTCTATCCAGTCCTGCAACTCCCGAGTCGTCATCCATTGCGCATTGGTGTCGCTGGCATAGATGAACTCGTCGGATACCTTGCGGCCATCCTTGATGCGATACGGATCCGAGCTCCAATTGTGGATCGCCGGAAGCACCTTGAAATGCGCTTCGTATTCGTAGGTGTAGCGCGCGTCTTCAAGCCCGATCATCTGCTCGTGCAACTTCTCCCCCGGACGAACACCGACCACCTCGTGCCTGGCCAACGGGGCGACCGCCTGCGCAATGTCGACGAGCTTCATCGACGGGATCTTCTTCACGTAGATCTCGCCGCCTTCCATGTCTTCGAAGCCATGCCAGACCATTTCCACGCCTTGTTGAAGCGAGATCATGAAGCGCGTCATGCGGTTGTCCGTGATCGGCAGGATACCCCGGTCACGCAGCGAGAGGAAATAAGGGATTACCGACCCGCGGGATCCCATGACGTTGCCATACCGCACTACCGAGAAGCGCGTGTCGTGCGCGCCGGCATACGAGTTACCGGCGACGAAGAGTTTGTCCGATGCCAGCTTGGTCGCGCCGTAGAGATTGATCGGGCTGCTCGCCTTGTCTGTCGATAGTGCGACGACACGCTTGACCGCCTTGTCGATGCAGGCATCGATGAGGTTCATCGCGCCGTTGATGTTCGTCTTGACGCACTCGAAGGGGTTGTATTCCGCGGTCGGAACGATCTTGGTTGCAGCGGCATGGACAACGTAGTCCACGCCGTCGAGTGCGCGGTACAGCCGCTCGCGATCGCGCACGTCGCCGATGAAGAAGCGGACTCGAGGGTCGCCCTGGTACTTCTTGGCCATTTCCCACTGCTTCATCTCGTCGCGGGAGTAGACAATGATCTTTCTGGGGTTGTACCGCTCGAGCGTCATCGGCACGAAAGTCTGGCCGAACGAACCCGTGCCGCCGGTGATCAGGATCGATTTGTCAGAGAGCATCGTGATAGTTCAGTGCCGCGCCAAGGCCACTTCAGGTTGTTCGGCGACAGTATCCGGTCTCTCGGCAGTAGGCCGCGCGATGTAACCGGGAACCAAGGTGCGCAATGCGTCCACGATCGCGTCGCGTTCGCCGCTTCGTGCGGCTTCGAGCAATCTCTGGACCCTTTGCGAGCAAGTCGGCCATTCGACGAATTCCTCACGCGCCAAGATGATGCGCGGGTGCTCGGTCGGCATCGGATTCTCCCCGATCAGGAGTTCCTCGAAGCGCTTTTCTCCTGCACGAAGGCCAGTGAAGGTGATGCTGATATCTCCCGTCGGACGGAACTCGTCGCGCACCGTTCGCCCGGACAGCGTGATCATGCGCTTGGCGAGATCCACGATCTTCACCGGCGCGCCCATGTCGAGCACGAAAAGATCCCCACTGCGAGCCATCGCGCCCGCATACAGGACGAGTTGCACCGCCTCCGGGATCGTCATGAAGTACCGCGTCACTTCCGGGTCCGTCACGGTCACCGGCCCGCCATTGGCGATCTGGTCGCGAAACAGGGGCACCACGCTACCGCTGGACCCCAGGACATTGCCGAAGCGCACCATCGAGAAGCGCGTCTTTGGGAGTGACTTCGAGTGTTCGGCGTTTCCCTCGTCGAAGGGGCTGGCTCCACAGTCGGCAAGCGACTGCAGAATCTGTTCGGCGATCCGCTTTGTGGCGCCCATCACGTTGGTCGGCCTGACCGCCTTGTCGGTAGATACGAGAACAAAGCTATCGACGCCCCACTTAAGCGCCGCGCGGGCCAGGTTGAGCGTGCCCAGCACGTTGTTGATGACGGCCTCCCCCGGATTGGATTCGACCATGGGGACATGCTTGTAGGCAGCCGCGTGGTACACCGACGCAGGCTTGTAGGCGCGGCAGATCTCCGAAATGCGATCGAAGTTGCACACGCTCGCAAGCAGCGGGACGGTGCGCATCACGAGCCCGCTTCGCCTTACCAGCAATTCCAACTCCATGTGAATTCTGTACAGGGCGAACTCGCTGTGATCGACCAGCAGGATCTGGCTCGGGCCTTGCTGCACGATCTGGCGGCACAGTTCACTGCCGATGCTGCCGCCAGCGCCTGTTACCAACACCACCTGGTGCGCGAGCTTGCGTGCCAGCAATTGGGGATCGGGTGCGACTGGCGGCCGGCCCAGCAGGTCTTCAATATCCAGATCCCGGAAGTCCTGCACCGTCACGCGGCCACTGGCCAGGTCGGCCAGGCCCGGCAGCGTACGGATGCGGACCGGTAGCGCAGATAGATGCTCGATGATCTGGTTGCGCCTTTCGCGGCTGGCGCTGGGCAGAGCCAGCAAGATGTCGGTTACCGCGAATCTGCTAGCAAAAGCCGGCACGGCGGCTGGCGACATGACCGACACGCGATTGATGGTGCGCCCTGCCTTGTGCTCGTCATCGTCAATGAAGCCGAGCAGCGTGTACTGCTGGGCGCTGGCCAGAGCGGCGGCGGTCTGTGCGCCAGCGCTTCCCGCACCGTAGATCAACAAGCGGTTGGTCGTACGAGCGGAGTTGGCCGCCAGCCAGTGCCAGGCCACCGTCCGGCTCCCGGCGATCAGCAGCAAGAGAATGAGCGGCTGCAGGACGCTCAGGCTCCGGGGTATGCCTTCCCATAGATAGAGTGCAATCACCGCGGGAAGAAAGAGCAGGCCATAGATCGCAACGGCTTTGCTCGTTGCAAGGATCGCGGCCAAACCGGTGTAGCGAAAAATCGCGCGGTACAGGCCAAACTTCACGAAGACGGGAATCGACAGCAGAGGCGCGACGGCATACACCGCCCATTCCATCCCAACGGGCCGGTGCCAAGTATCGAGCCTCAGCGTGAACGCCATCCAGGTCGCAGCCACGGCGAGGCAGAGGTCGAGGCAGATCACGACCATGCGCTTGCGGGAACGGGACCACCCGAGAACGATTTCTTGCACTTTGCCTTCAGGCTGAGTTGGGACTTGTATGGGGCAAGCTCAAAGGGCCGTAGCCAAACGTTAAGGCGTGGTTGCCGATGTCGACGTGCCTTCTTCCGGTGGCCATTCGACGGCAGCCAATTGTGGATGCAACTGCCGCGCCTGTGCCCATCTGGCTGGCGCTGACTCGCATTGATCGCGTGGAACAATGCGGCACATCTTGATCAGCCAATCGCGCGCTTCGCGCGGGTGCTGGTTCAGTCCCAACAGGACAGCCAGTGCCATGAAGTTGCGAGAACTGGGCGCCGTCTGAATCACATTCCTTGCCCATTGCAGCTCAACTGAAGTGACACCGGCAGTTGGCTCAAACTTCATAAACCGCTGCACTTCGCGCAAATGGTTCAGTGCCAGCACGTCAGGTAGAGCGACGGGACCACTGTTCTTGATGCCCGCATTTTCGATCTGAAGTGACATGTAGGCAGCTTCCACCTTGAAATAATCGCGCAAAATCACACCCAATATCATGATGCAGAGGCACCAGGTGCCGAGCAAACAAAAGCGCCCGTTCCATTGGGGAGCTCGGGCTAGCTGCCAGATTTTCAGTTCGCTGTTTAGGGCACCCATTACCAAGCCGATGGGCAGCAGACAGTATGCATAGTGCAGTGGGTATTCCAGCATTGCGTGAATTCCAACCACCAACACCATCAGAAAATAGAGTGCTTCTGGTGTGCGACGCACGCGGCGCGCGGCAGTCACTACCCAAGCCAAAACACACGCGGTCAAAAAAATTCCGACGGGAATTCCTGCCCACAAAATGAAGTCGAGAAACAGATTGTGCGACTGTGCAAATGGGTAACTGATTGTCGGATGACTTGCGGCGACATTGACCTGTGCGGGCACCACCTCGTTCCAGCCGTAGCCAAAAATAGGGCGCTCCCATGCAGCATCCAATAGCATGCGCCAAACTTTGGGCCTGAGGTCACCAGCGAGGCGGTCTGTCATCGAAGCAGGTGATTCGAGCATCAGCAGCCGGCTAAGCGGTGGCACAACCGCCAGCACGATCCCATAGAGAATTGCCAACCCTGTCACGTAGACTTGCACGTGCGTACCGAGCCACAGCGCTCGCCACCACCACACAGCCAACACTAATGCAAGCAACCCAAGCGCACCGCTGCGCGACTGCGTGAGCGCCAAACCCAAGATGAGGAACGCGCCAAACTGCAGCGCTGCCATACGCCCTATGCTCCCCCGCCAGACACCCCAACCACCGGCAAGCAAGCCCCATAGCAATAGGGTCGCGAGCTGGTTTGGTTGGCCCATGTTGGCATAGGGCCGGGCACCATGGGCGCTGGACACCCAGACGTCCAAGGCTCCGTCGAGGGCAAGCCCCAGCCACTGTTGCAATTGCAGGCCCACTGAAACCATCGAGGCAATTCCGATGGCCAAGAAGATGATATCGCCCATCCAAATAGGCCGCCAACCCTGCCATTGCTGGCCGACCAACAGGGCCAACAATAGGCCGAGCAAATAGGTGCACGCAATCCATGCTTGCCCCACAAATGGCAAGAGACCGGCTGCATGCTGCAAGAAGGGCAATGGAACCAGAAGCGCAACGAGCAGAGTCAAGCGATGCCAAACCGGCCGCTGGCTCGCACGCACCAGCACCACAAGGCTTACCCCGCTAAGAACAACGGCAGACCAAGCATCGGAATGAAATGACGACCACGGCCGCCCGTGATTTGGCAACAGCCAGCACAACGATAGCAGTACGGCAGCCAAAACTGCCCACACCGGAGCAAGAGAAACCTGGGAGAAACGATTGGTCAAAGTATTGCTCACGAGACCAAGAAAAAAAGCCCCAGAAGGGGCTTTTTTCAGTCAAATTCGTTACTTAGATTCGGCACTCTGCGGGAACAAACTTGTTTTTTGTCGCGTCGGTAACTGCGCAAGTCCAAGTAATCGTGCCGCCAGGAAGCGTGTTCGCAGCCAAGGCCGCGCCATTCGCCCGCGGAGTCAGATTAAGCGTCAATCCGCCGGCATTGGTAGTTGTAACCATGACAATTTGACCGGTCGTTGCGCTCGTCGTCATGCTGCTCACGTTTTTCGTTGCGGACGCAGATGTAAAGTCAGCAACCCCGAGAGAAAGCGAAGAAGCAGTATTGGCGGCATTTTCTGCAACGGTCGCCTTGTTACCGGACGCCAAGACCAACGCTTCCGACACACGTGCACGCACCGTGTAGTCCTGATAAGCCGGCAGCGCCACAGCCGCCAAGATACCAATGATCGCCACAACGATCATCAGTTCGATAAGGGTGAAACCCTTTTGCACATTGCGTGCGATGGAACGACGGTTCATTCAAGAAACTCCTGGTTGGTTGAGGGGCCCGAGGAGGGCCCCCGGTGCGTTCAACCTTCCGCAGCATCCGTGCCACCCTCGTTGCGCCTGCTCGACGCAGTCAAACCGTCTAATAGTTCACGCTCGGCTTACGTCGTGTGACATAACCTGTTGCGGCTTTGGCACAGCGACTGACAAATTTTGTCAGTCCCCGACGCTCAAGTCAGACCTGCAGCACCCCGGCAGCCTCCAGCCACCGAATGTCCCACCCCGTCCACCCCGTGCATCTGCGACCCATCCGCCAGTGCAGCAATCTGGCTCATGATCTCCTCGGTCTCCGCCGGCTTGGTATGCGTGATGTAGATCGGGTAGTCCTTGTCGCCCGCGATGTGCGCCAATTCATCCGCCAGCGTCGCCGGCGACAGATGCAGGCTCCGCTTTGCCAGCGCCTGCTCCCGATTGCTGAACGCCGTCTCGATCACCAGCATCGCCACGTCCAACTGATTCACCCGCTGCCAGAACGCCGGATTCCGCTCGGTATCCCCGCTGAAAATCCAGTGCGGTCCGCCCTTGGCGCAGCGCACGGCGTAACCGCAAGCTGGCACCGTGTGAACAGCCGGCAGCACCTCGATGTTCTTGAGCGCCTGCGTTCCCAACTGGAGCTCCTGCCCGACCACGATGTCGTGGAAGCTCACGAAGGGCGCCTCAAGGCTCGGAATACTCGAAAAGTCCGGCCAGATCACGTTGTTGAACACATGGGTCCGCAGCGCCTCGATGGTCGCGCGCAGGGCATGCACGCGCAGCGGCTTGTTGCGGCGGCTGGCCACCGCGTCCAGCATCAGCGGGAGGGCGGCCACGTGGTCGAGGTGGGAATGGGTGAGCACCACGTCGTCGATGGCGCCCATCTCGTCGAGGCTCAGGTCGCCCACGCCGGTGCCGGCGTCGACCAGGAGGTCGCTGTCGACCAGGAACGAGGTCGTGCGGCAGTCCTTGGCGATGGCGCCCGAGCACCCCAACACGCGCACCTGCATTTTGCGAGACCCTCTATTTTCTATTTGCTGTCGAACCGGGTTGCGCCGTCCCAGTCGGGGTCCTTGGCCTGCAACGCCAGCGAGGCTAAACGCTCGGCATACAGCCGGTAAAGGACTTTTTTGGCATCGGCGGCGAGCAGAGGGGCCAGCAGGTCTTGCGCTTGATGCCAATCCTGCGCGCGGTAAGCGTCCAGTGTACGAGCCCAACGCTCAAGCGCCTCATGCGACCCCTCTGCCGCATCGCCCATGCGGCCCAGGGGCGTGAAGATGCGCACCGCCCGCGCCTTGCCCTTGACGCGTACCAGGTCGAGTTCCTGCCACGCGAATTCCGGGGCGGCGCCTTGCGTGGCGGCGCTGGCCACGATCTCGACGCCATAGTGGCTGCCCAGCCCTTCGAGCCGGGAGGCGAGATTGACCGCATCGCCGACCACGGTGTAACTGCGCCGCACGGCCGAGCCCATGTCGCCGACGCTCATGAGGCCGGTGTTGAGGCCGATGCCCACGCTGATCTCCGGCCGGCCGCTTGCGCGATGCGCGTCGTTGAGCTCCTGCACGGCGGCGGCCATCTGCAGGGCGGCCTCGACGGCCAGGGCCGCATGGCCGGGCGTGTCGACGGGGCGCGCCCCAGAAGGCCATGACGCAGTCGCCCATGTACTTGTCGACGGTGCCCCGGCGCTCGCTGATGATCCGGGTCAGGCGGCTGAAGAGGGCGTTCAAGAAGGCCTGCAGCTCGACCGGCGCCATCTGCTCCGACATCTGGGTGAAGCCGCGCATGTCGCAGAACATCACGGTGAGCTCCTTGCTCTGGGCCCGCATGCTGTAGCGCCGGGGGTCGGCGCGCATCTCGTCGACCAGCTGCGGCGGCACGTAGGTGCCGAACAAGCCGGCCAGGCTGCGGCTGGCGCGCGCCTCGACGAAGTAGCCCCAGCTCATGTTGAACGCGAAGGCGAGCGGCACCATGGCCAGTGCGGCGGCCATCGGCAGCACCAGGCCGGCGCCGAGGTAGAGCCAGGTGTTCAACCCGACCAAGCCTGCCCCGGTGGCCAGGGCCAGCAAGGCTGCCCGCGGCGCCGACAGCAAGGACAGGCCAAAGGCCAGCAGCAGCCCCGCGGCCAGCATCGTGACCAGCTCGTAGCCGGCGGCGTAGTCGGGCACGACGAGCAGCCGCCGGTCGAGCAGGCCGGAGATGATGTTGGCGTGCACTTCCACGCCAGGGAAGACGGCGTCTACAGGTGTGGAGCGCAAGTCCTGCAGCCCAGGGGCCGTGGCACCGACCAGCACGATCTTCCCCTTGAGTTCGCCGGGCGCCAGCGCGCCGTCCAGGACCTGGGCCGCGGCCACATAGCGAAAGGACCCGCCGCGCGCACCGCCGCGGCCGCGAAAGGGCACCAGCATGCTGGCGCTCTGGTCGACTGGCACCCGCAGGTGCGAGGCGCCCGCGCCGAGCAGCAGGGCTTCCAGCACCGGCGATTCGTCCGGGGAGGCGGCCGGCGCAAACACCGGCATGGGGGTCGACGGCGACCCGTCGATGAGGCGGTGCACCGCCAGCGCGAGCGATGCGTAATAGCCCGGGCGCGCCGCGGCGCCTTCGTAGCGCGCGAGCAGCGGCACCGAGCGCACGACCCCATCCTCGCGCGGGTCGAGCACGACATTGAAGAAGCCGCCCTCCGGTGCGGCCGTCGCCAGCTGCGGGATGTTGGCGCCGAAGGCGTTCCAGCCCGTGACGTCCTCGCTCTCCGGCGGAAAGACCTGGAGCGGCAGCGTCGGCGGCGGCAGCTTTCCGGTGGCGCGCGCCTCGGCGGTCTGGGTGAAGTAGTAGCCCAGCGCCACGCGCCGCCCGGCGAGCGCCTTCGCGAACAGGGCGTCGTGGTCCAGACGCGGCGCGAGGCGCTCGATCTCGGCGGCGAATTTCGGGTCGTCATGCCAGGGGCCGGCGGCCAACTGCCGCAGAACGGGCAGCCCCGAACTGGTGTCGGGCTCGGCGAAAAGCACGTCGAAGCCCAGCACGGCCGCCTGCTGCCGGCCCATCAGCTCCTCCGTGAGACGCGCCAGCTTGTCCCGGCTCCACGGCCATTGGCCGAGCTGGTGCAGGCTGGGCTCGTCGATGTCGACGATCACGATGCGGGGGTCGAGCGTGCCCGGCATGGTGGCGCGCAGCCGGGCGTCGTAGATGAACTGATCCAGCCGAACCAGCAGGGGGAGCCGCCAGACGCCCGCGGCGTGCAGCAGCGCGAGCAGTACGGGCAGCAGGGTGATGGCGATGCGGGCGCCGTGTCGCCGCAGTCCGTTCATTCGGGTGGGCGGGCGCGGCGGCGCTCGCGCTTCACGCGCTCAGCTGGCGACGAACTGCATCCGCGTGCCGCCGAGCTCGAGCACGTCGCCGTCCTGCAGGGCGACGGCCTCGTTGCCCAGGGGCTCGCCATTGAGCGCCGTGCCGCCATCGATCGGCGCTACCACGTAGCCGTGTAGGCGCCTCGTGACGGCCGCGACGGCGACGCCGGGCTTGCCGATGGTGGTGACGACCTTCTGCAGCGAGAGCTCGCGCCCGGCGCCGCTGCCCGAGAGCACGCGAATGACGGCCACGCCCGTGGAGCCGCCCAGCGGCGTATGGACGGTCGGCGCGGAAGACAGGGGAATGGGTTCCGAGGACGCAGCGACGATGGTCGGGCCGTGCCCGGTGGCGCCTTCGGTCGCGCCGCCGCCCACCAGGTAGCGAATCTTGTACTTGCCGACCTCGATCACGTCGTTGTGCTCGAGCGCCTGCTTCTTGACGGCACGCCCGTTGACGTAGGTGCCGTTGGTGCTGTTGAGATCTTCCAGGTAGACATCGCCGCCGATCATGTGCAGCACGGCGTGCTCGCCGCTGATGGCGAGGTTGTCGATCACGATGTCGTTGTACGGCCGCCGGCCCATCGTGGTGCGGTCCTTGGCGAGCGTCACTTCCTTGATGACGACACCGTCGATCGAAACGATCATTTTCGGCATGGCCGACTCCTGGATCTCATTTGTTGTATCACGGCTGTCACCTGCAGTGAATGCTAGTCCGAGCCTGGCGATCCGGATGCCTGCGCCGCGTCGCTCGAACTCGAACCGGCCCTGGCCAGGACAACCGAAATGTTGTCCTTGCCGCCATTCTCGTTCGCAGTTGCAACCAAAAGTGTTGCTTTTTCAGATAGCCCCGTTTGTTGTAACAAAATCGTGAAAAGCTGCCCATCGGGCACCATTTCGCTCAAGCCATCGGAACATAGCAGGAAAACGTCCCCCGCCTTCACGTTGTGCTCGTGCATTTCGAGTTCGACATGGCGTTCGATCCCCAGCGCCCGCGTCACCAAGTTGCGGTGCGGCGAGAGGCTGGCCTGCTCCGGCGTGATGGCGCCTGCGTCGAGCTGCTCCTGCAGCAGGGAATGGTCGCGGGTGAGCAGCTCCAGCTTGTCCTCCCGCAGGCGGTAGCAGCGAGAGTCGCCGATGTGGCCCACGATGACGCGCCGCGGGCCGAAAGCGGCCAGCACGAGCGTGGTGCCCATGCCCTGCAATTGCAGGTTGGCCACCCCGGCTTCCAGGATGGCGGTGTTGGCTTCGTCGGTGCCGGCCTGCAGCGCGCGCCGCACGGCCCGCGGGTTGGCGCTCGGCCCGGCGTGGGCGAGCCAGCGGCCGAAGCTCGCCTGCAGCAGCGCGACGGCCATGCCGCTGGCCACCTCGCCGCCGTTGTAGCCGCCCATGCCGTCGGCCAGCAGCACGAGGCCCAGCCCGGGGTCGTAGGCGATCGTGTCTTCGTTGTTGGCGCGCACCCGGCCGGGGTCGGTCAGGGCGGCGAAATCCCAGGCGAGCGAGCCGGTGTCGGGGGAAACGGATGCGCCTAGGTTCGCCATGAATCAGTCAAATTGGGGTCAGGGGGGCGCGATCATTGCACGGCCGAGGCCGCGCGCTGACGCTGCCACTTGCCGTAGGCCACGACGAAGACGGCACCGGCCGCCGCGCCGGCGTAGTGGAGCCAGGGGTCAGCCGCCAGCACACCGCTCAGGGCGACGTCGCTCACGATGGTCTCGCCGCCGACCCAGCCGATCAAGGCGGCGCCGAGCATGATGATGATGGGGAAGCGCTCCATGAGCTTGATCATCAGGGTACTGCCGAAAATCACCAACGGGATGCTGATGGCCAGGCCCAGCACCAGCAGCACCATGCTGCCTTGCGCCGCAGCGGCGACGGCGATCACGTTGTCCAGGCTCATCACCAGGTCGGCCAGCAGGATGGTCCGCACTGCGGCGAACATGCTGCCGTACTGCTTTTCCTCGCCGTCATCCTCGTCCTCATCCCCCAGCAACTGCACGCCGATCCATAGCAGGAGCGCGCCGCCCAGGATCTGCAGGTAGGGCAGTGCCAGCAGCTTGGCGGCGACGACAGCCAGCGCGATCCGCAGCACCACGGCGGCGCCCGAGCCCATGAGCACGGCCTTGTTCTGCTGTGCAGGCGGCAGCGAGCGGGCGGCCATCGCGATTACCACCGCGTTGTCCCCGGAAAGAATGATGTTGATCCAGACAATCTTGACGAGCCCGATCCAGAAGTCGGCAGTTTGCAAATAATCCATGTCTCTTTTCCACTGTTATGTATTGAAAAAGCGCCCGCAACGTGAATTGCGAGCGCTTTTCTTCTGGTGTGGACGGGAGGGCGGCGGCTTTAGATCTGTGCCTTGAGAAGCTTGCCGAGCTCCGAGAAGTTGCGAGTGATCTTGAAGCCGCTTTCTTCCATGATCGCGAGCTTGGCTTCCGCCGTGTCCGCGCCGCCCGAGATCAGGGCGCCCGCATGGCCCATGCGCTTGCCCGGGGGGGCGGTCACGCCGGCGATGAAGCCGACCACCGGCTTCTTCATGTGCTCCTTGCACCAGCGCGCGGCATCGGCCTCGTCGGGACCGCCGATCTCGCCGATCATGATCACGGCGTCGGTGTCGGGATCGTCGTTGAAGGCCTTCATCACGTCGATGTGCTTCAGGCCATTGATCGGGTCGCCGCCGATGCCCACGGCGCTGGACTGGCCCAGGCCGATCTCGGTGAGTTGCGCAACCGCTTCATAGGTCAGCGTGCCGGAGCGGCTGACCACGCCGATGCGGCCCTTGCGGTGGATGTGGCCGGGCATGATGCCGATCTTGATCTCGTCGGGCGTGATCAGGCCGGGGCAGTTCGGGCCGAGCAGCAGCGTTTCCTTGCCGCCCGCGGCGACCTTGGCCTTCATCCTGTTGCGCACTTCGAGCATGTCCCGCACCGGGATGCCCTCGGTGATGCAGATGGCCATGTCCAGGTCGGCCTCGGCGGCTTCCCAGATGGCGGCGGCGGCGCCGGCCGGCGGCACGTAGATCACGGAGACGGTGGCGCCGGTCTG
The DNA here is from genome assembly GCF_010499245.1 of Variovorax sp. WS11. GTDB lineage: Bacteria > Pseudomonadota > Gammaproteobacteria > Burkholderiales > Burkholderiaceae_C > Variovorax. The sequence goes on along the minus strand of NZ_JAAGOW010000001.1, from coordinate 2,265,907 downwards.
CGTGGCGGCTTCCTTCACCGAGCCGAAGATCGGGATGTTGAAGATCGACTCGCCGGCCTTCTTCGGGTTGACCCCGGCCACGAAGCAGTTCTTGCCGTTCGCGTATTCCTGGCACTTCTCGGTGTGGAACTGGCCGGTCTTGCCGGTGATGCCTTGGGTGATGACTTTGGTGTCTTTGTTGATGTAGATCGACATGGCGGTTCCTTAGGCTTTCTTGACTGCTGCCACGACCTTCTGGGCCGCTTCCGCCATGGTGTCGGCGCTGATGATGGGCAGGCCCGAATCGGCTAGCAGCTTCTTGCCTTCGACTTCGTTGGTGCCTTTCATGCGCACCACCAGCGGCACCTGCAGGTTGACCGCCTTGCAGGCCGCGATCACGCCGGTGGCGATGGTGTCGCACTTCATGATGCCGCCGAAGATGTTGACGAGGATGGCCTCGACGTTCTTGTTCTTCAGCATGATCTTGAAGGCTTCGGTGACCTTCTCGGGGGTGGCGCCGCCGCCCACGTCGAGGAAGTTGGCCGGCTCGCCGCCGAACAGCTTGATGGTGTCCATGGTGGCCATCGCGAGGCCGGCGCCGTTCACCAGGCAGCCGATGTTGCCGTCGAGGCTGATGTAGGCGAGGTCGAACTTGCTGGCCTCGACTTCGGCGGCGTCTTCTTCATCGAGGTCGCGCAGGGCCACGATCTCGGGGTGGCGGAACAGCGCGTTGCTGTCGAAGTTGAACTTGGCGTCCAGGGCGACGATGTTGCCCTTGCTGTCGCGGTTGAGCGGATTGATCTCGACCAGCGAGGCATCCGTTTCCATGTAGCAGGTGTAGAGCTTCTTGAAGATGTCGACGGCTTGCGCGGTCGAATCGGCCGGAATGCCGATGCCGTCGGCGATCTGCTTGGCCTGCGCGTCGGTCAGCCCGTCCTTGGGATCGGCGAAGACGGTGATGATCTTCTCGGGCGAGGAGTGCGCGACTTCCTCGATGTCCATGCCGCCTTCGCTGGAGGCGATGAAGGCCACCTTCTGCGTCGCGCGGTCGGTCACGGCCGAGACGTAGTATTCCTTCTGGATGTCGGCGCCGTCCTCGATGTAGAGCCGGCGGACCTTCTGGCCTTCGGGGCCGGTCTGGTGGGTCTTGAGCTGCATGCCGAGGATGTCGCCGGCGAGCTTCTTGACGTCGTCGATGCTCTTGGCGACCTTCACGCCGCCGCCCTTGCCGCGGCCGCCCGCGTGGATCTGGGCCTTGACCACCCACACGGGGCCGCCGAGTTTCTGGGCGGCCTCGACCGCCTCCTGAACCGTGTATGCCGGGATGCCTCGCGGCACAGGCACGCCGAACTTGGCAAGAATTTCCTTGCCTTGGTACTCGTGAATCTTCATGAGGGTGTCTCTCGGGGACGAGGGGTTGGGGAACGGGAGATTTCGTGTTGCCCTCGGGCCACGGCGCGCGGGGGGTGACCGGGCGGAGGACAGCAGGCGACTGTATCATGGTGCGCCGCACCAACGGCGAGCGGCCGCTGTGGTCACTACGTAGTTTTTTCTTACGTCCTTTCCCAGGCAATCCGAGGCTTCCACCATGCCCAAGGTCTTCATCGACGGCGAGGCCGGCACCACCGGCCTCCAGATCCGCGAGCGGCTGCAGAAGATGCCGCAGGTCGAGCTCGTGAGCATCGCCCCCGAGCTGCGCAAGGACGTGGCCGCCAAGCGCGAGCTGATGGCGGGCGTCGATCTGGTGGTGCTGTGCCTGCACGACGATGCGGCTCGCGAGTCCGTCGCGCTCATCGACCAACTCGAAGGCCGGGGCCGCCGCCCCAAGATCATCGACGCCTCGACGGCCCACCGCACGGCCGCCGGCTGGGTGTTCGGCTTCCCCGAGCTGGTGGCCGGCCAGAAAGATGCCGTGGCCAAGGCCGAGCGCGTGGCCAACCCCGGCTGCTACGCGACCGGCGCCATCGCCATCGTCCGCCCGCTGGTCGATGCCGGCCTGCTGCCGGCCGACCACGCCATCGCGCTGCCCTCCGTCAGCGGCTATTCGGGCGGCGGCCGCACCATGATCGAGGCCTACGAAAAGGGCGAGGCGCCGCTGTTCGAGACCTATGCCCTGGGCCTCAAGCACAAGCACATCCCCGAGATCATGAAGTACACCGGCCTGACGCGTCGGCCCGTCTTCATCCCTTCCGTGGGCAACTTCAAGCAGGGCATGTTGGTGCAGCTGCCGCTGCATCTGGACGAGCTGCCCGGCAAGCCCAAGGCCGGCGATCTGCAGGAGGCGCTGGCGGCGCACTACGCGAAGAGCAACACGCCGGAGCAGTTCGTGAGGGTGCTGCCGCCAACCGAAGACGGCAAGCTCGACGCGCTGGGCCTCAACGACACCAACAACCTGGAGATCCGCGTGTTCCCGAACGAGGACCACCGCCATGCGGTCGTCATCGCCCGGCTGGACAACCTGGGCAAGGGCGCCAGCGGCGCGGCGGTGCAAAACCTCGAGTTGATGCTGGGGCTCTGAGCCCGCGGCGGCGAGGCGGGTTCAGTCCTCGAAGTCGTCGCGCAGCACCTTCGCAACCACACCGGCGGCGAAGCCGCGCGCCAGCATGAAGCGCATCTGCTTCGCGCGCTCGGCCGCATCCTGCGGCGGCGTGCCGAAGCGCTGCTGCCAGACCTCGCGGGCCCGCTGGAGCTCGCTGCCCGCCAGAGCGGCAATCGCATCGGCCACCGCCTCGGGCGCGATGCCCTTGTGCAGCAGTTCCTGCCGCACGCGCGCCGCGCCGTGGCGGGCCGCGCGCTGGTGCAGCACCGACTGCACCACCCTCGCCTCGCTGATGAAGTCCTTGGCGGCCAGCTCGTCGAGCGCGCGCGCCAGCGTGCCGGGCTCTTCCTCGTACTTGGCCAGCTTGCGTTCGAGCTCGCTGCGGGAATGTTCGCGTTGGCCGAGCAGGCGCAGGGCGCGGCCCTTGAGAGAAGGAGCGCTGGGGGCCATCACCGGTGATCAGCCCCCGGAAGCGGCCTCGCCCGCGTCCTCGGGCAGGAGCGGAATGCCCAGCGATTCGCGCACCTTGTTCTCGATCTCGCGCGAGAGCGACGGGTTCTCGCGCAGGAATTCGCGCGCGTTGTCGCGGCCCTGCCCGATCTTCTCGCCGTTGTAGGCGTACCAGGCGCCTGACTTGTCGACGATCTTGGCGGCCACGCCCATGTCGATGATCTCGCCCTCGCGGCTGATGCCCTCGCCGAACAAGATGTCGAACTCGGCCGTCTTGAAGGGCGGCGAGACCTTGTTCTTCACCACCTTGACCTTGGTCTCGTTGCCGATCGCCTCGTCGCCCTTCTTGATGGTGCCGATGCGGCGGATGTCCAGCCGCACCGAGGCGTAGAACTTCAGCGCATTGCCACCGGTGGTGGTCTCGGGCGAGCCGAACATCACGCCGATCTTCATGCGGATCTGGTTGATGAAGATGACCATGCAGTTGGTCTTCTTGATGGTGGCGGTGAGCTTGCGCAGCGCCTGGCTCATGAGCCGCGCCTGCAGGCCGGGCAGGGAGTCGCCCATCTCGCCCTCGATTTCGGCCTTGGGCGTGAGCGCGGCGACCGAGTCGATGACGATCAGGTCGACGGCACCCGAGCGCACCAGCGAGTCGACGATCTCCAGGGCCTGCTCGCCGGTGTCGGGCTGGCTGATCAGCAGGTCGGACAGGTTCACGCCCAGCTTCTGCGCGTACTGCACGTCCAGCGCATGCTCGGCATCGACGAAGGCGCAAGTGCCGGCCTGCTTCTGCATCTGGGCGATGACCTGCAGCGTGAGCGTGGTCTTGCCCGAGGATTCCGGCCCGTAGATCTCGATCACGCGGCCGCGCGGCAGGCCTCCGACGCCCAGGGCGATGTCCAGGCCCAGCGAGCCGGTGGAGACCACCTGGATGTCCTCCAGCGCCTCGCCCTCGCCCAGCCGCATGATGGTGCCCTTGCCGAACTGCTTCTCGATCTGGGCCAGCGCGGCCTGCAGGGCCTTGGCTTTTTCGGTGTTGGCGCCGGCGATGCTGGTGCCCTTGACGACTGCGTCCATGCGGAAAATCTCCTGGAGGATCAATAGGTTGTAGGGGATTCATCCAGACTGCTTTTAACAACAGCCTGGATGCCTGAACAGTAGTGTAGAGGTCGATGGGCTTGAGTAAACCCAATTTTTGGTCAGCTTGGCTTACTATCGACCACCGGTGACAGACCCTGCATTCTCGATCGACCCCGACGCCTGGCGCCAGACCCACCTGGGCCGCCTGCTGGGCCACGCCATGCGCCGCTTCGACGAACGCGTACTCGCCCTGATGGCGCACGACGCCGACGTGCCGCTCGCGCTGTCCAACCTCGCGGCGCGCGCGCAGGTGAGTGCTGCCCACATCCACATCACGCGTCATCTGGCGCGCGACGGCTCGCGCCTGACCGAACTCGCCGAGCGCGCGGGCATGACCAAGCAGGCGATGGGCAAGCTGGTGGATCAGTGCGAGGCCTGGGGCCTGGTGACCCGCGGCCCCGATACGCATGACGCCCGAGCCCGGCGCGTGCTGTTCACCGCCGACGGCCTGGCCTGGCTGGAGGCTTTCCGCAAGGCGGTGGCGCAGGCCGAGGGCGAGTTCCGCGCGAGCGTCGGCGACGAGATCGCCACCGTGGTTTCCATCGGGCTCGAAGCCTATGCGGCCGCCTAGAATCCCGAGGGGGAGACGGCCCGGCGGCCCGCGCAAGCCCGCCATCTCTGGAGACGCGGCATGCGAATACTGATTGCGGAAGACGACCAGGTGCTGGCCGATGCGCTGCTGCGCAGCCTGCGCACCTCGGGCTCGGCGGTGGACCACGTGGCCACCGGCTCGCAAGCCGATGCCGCGCTGATGACCAACAGCGAATTCGACTTGCTGATCCTCGATCTCGGCCTGCCCAACATGCACGGCCTCGAGATCCTCAAGCGCCTGCGTGCCCGCGGCTCGCAGCTGCCGGTGCTGGTGCTGACCGCGGCCGACAGCGTGGAGGAGCGCGTCAAGGGCCTGGACTACGGCGCCGACGACTACATGGCCAAGCCCTTCTCGCTGCAGGAACTCGAGGCGCGCGTGCGCGCGCTCACGCGGCGCGGCATGGGCGCGACCAGCAACTCCATCAAGCACGGCCCGCTGGTCTACGACCAGGCCGGCCGGGTGGCGACCATCGACGGCAAGATGATCGAGCTGTCGGCGCGGGAGCTGGGCCTGCTCGAGGTGCTGCTGCAGCGCGCCGGGAGGCTGGTCAGCAAGGACCAGCTGGTCGAGCGCCTGTGCGAGTGGGGCGAGGAGGTGAGCCTCAACGCGATCGAGGTCTACATCCACCGCCTGCGCAAGAAGATCGAGAAGGGTCCGATCCACATCGCCACCGTGCGCGGCCTCGGCTACTGCCTCGAAAAAATCCCCTGATCCGTCTTCAAAGCGCTCGGTGAAGCTCTTCCAGCGCGCGCAGCGCTCCCTCTTCGGCGAGATCCTCGATTGGATGCTCACGCCGCTCCTGCTGCTGGTGCCGGTGAGCATCGGCGTGACCTGGCTGGTGGCCCAGGGCATCGCCAACGCGCCTTTCGACCGCACGCTCGAATACAACATCCGCGCGCTGGCGAAGGAGGTGGACGTGACGCCGGGCAGCGAGCCCTTCGAGTTGACGCCCTCGGCGCGCGAGATCCTGCGCGCCCACGATGCGGACCACATCTACTTCCAGCTGCAGAACGGCGACGGCCAACTGCTCGCCGGCGATCGCGACGTGCCGGAGCCCAACACCGACGAGGTGCCCGCGCCGGGCGTGGTCTACCTGCACAACGGCGAGATGCACGGCCAGCCGGTGCGCGTGGCCTCGTTGTGGATCGCCGGCCCGTCGCCCGAGTCGCCCCCGGCCCTGCTGCAGCTGGCCGAGACGCGCGAGAAGCAGTCGGTGCTGGCCGGCGAGATCATCAAGGGCGTGCTGCTGCCCCAGTTTGCGATCCTGCCGCTGGCGGTGCTGCTGATCTGGCTGGCGCTGGTGCGCGGCATCAAGCCGCTGTCGGTGATCGAGGCCCGCATCCGCGAACGCCGGCCCGGCGACCTGAGCCCGCTGGACGAATCGCTGGTGCCGTTGGAGGTGGTGCCGCTGGTGCTGTCGGTCAACGACCTGCTCAACAAGCTCAGCGACTCCATCGGCACGCAGAAGCGCTTCCTGGCCGACGCGGCGCACCAGCTCAAAACCCCGCTGGCCGGGCTGCGCATGCAGGCCGACCTGGCGCAGCGCGAGGGGGCCAATGCCGACGAGCTGAAGCAATCGCTCAAGCAGATCGGCCGGGCGAGCGTGCGCGCCACGCACACGGTCAACCAGCTGTTGTCGCTCGCGCGCGCCGAGGGCAGCGGTGCCGCCGTGGCACGCCAGCCCTGCGACCTGGCCAAGCTCACCATCGAGGTGGTGCGCGAAGCCGTGCCGCGCGCCATCGAGAAGCGCATCGACCTCGGCTACGACGGGGCGGAGGCGGGCGCGCCGGGCGTGGTGCTGGAAGGCAATGCCACCCTGCTGAAGGAGCTTGTGCGCAATCTGGTCGACAACGCCATCAACTACACGCCCTCGGTGCCCGGCCGCCCGGGCGTGATCACCGCGCGCGTGCTGGGCGACCCCTTCGGCCGCATCATCGTGCTGCAGGTGGAGGACAACGGCCCGGGCATCCCCGAGAGCGAGCGCGAGCTGGTGTTCGAGCCTTTCTACCGCGTGCTGGGCAACGAGGCCGACGGTTCGGGCCTGGGCCTGCCGATCGTGCTCGAGATCGCTCGGCAGCACCATGCGACCGTCCAGCTGGAAGACGCCCACGCAGGCCAGCAGCCGCCGGGCGCACGTTTCAGCCTGCGCTTCGACGCCAATGGACAGGGGGATGACTAGGCCGAAGTTCCTCGGTCACCCTGCGGCCTTTTGGCCGGTAACCCCTTTGAAATCAACGAGTTGAGCGGCCTCATGTGTTCCAAAATGTAGGCATGTTATTTACTTGATATTAGCTTGTATTTGACCTATTAATGTAGGCATGCACATCCATGTCGTGCCGAATCGTGGCTCACCGCCCACCGTGCTGCTGCGCGAGTCCTACCGCGAGGGCTCCAAGGTCGGCAAGCGCACGCTGGCCAATCTGTCGAGCCTGTCGGCCGCGCAGATCGAAGCCATTCGAGCAGCCCTGCGCGGCGAGGCCTTGCAGCCGCTCACGCAGTGCTTGGAGATCACCGCGTCGCGTTCGCATGGCCATATGCAAGCCGTTGGCGAGGCTATGCAGCGGCTGGGCTTCGCCTCGGTGCTTGCCTCCAAGCCCTGCCGCGAGCGCGACCTGGTACTGGCCATGGTGGCCTCGCGCATCGCAACGCCGCATACCAAGTTGGCCACCACGCGCTGGTGGCACACCACGGCGACGCTGGCCGAGGACCGGTGTCGCCGACGCCGACGAGGGACGACCTGTACGCGGCGATGGACTGGCTGCTCGCGCGCCAGGCCACGATCCAGAAGAAGCTCACCGCGCGTCGCGAGGGGCCGGCGCCCTGGTGCTGTACGACCTATCGTCGAGCTACTTCGAGGGGCAGCAGTTGCCCCCTGGCCAGGCTCGGCTATAGCCCCGCGACGGCAAGAAGGGCCTGCTGCAGGTCAACTACGGCCTGCTCACCGATGAAGGGGCTGCCCGCTGGCCGTGTCGGTGTACGAGGGCAATGTGGCCGACAACCTGACCTTTGCTGCCTGAGGTCAACGGCTGCGCGAGGAGTTCGGCGTCGAACAACTGGTGATGGTGGGTGACCGCGGCATGATCTCCAACAAGGCGATCCAGGAGATGCGCGAGTCCGGGCGTGGGCTGGATCAGTGCGCTGAAGAGCGTCTCGATTCGCGCGCTGGTCGGGCAGCCACCTGCAGCTTGGTTTGTTCGACGAGCGCAACCTGCTGAACCTGGAGCTCGCCGGACTACCCGGGCGCGCCGGTGGCGTGCCGCAATCCGGAACTCGCCAAGCTGCGCACGCACAAGCGCGAGGACCGCCTCGCGCCGCCACCGAGGCCAATCTGCGAAAGATCAAGGCCCGGGTGGATGCACTCAAGCTGGCTGGGCGCGACGAGATCGGCTCGACCGCGCGTGGGCAAGGTCGTCAACCAGTACAAGGTCGCCAAGCACTTCGAGCTGGTGGATTGGCGACAACGCCTTCCCTTCGCGCAAGACAGACGCCATCGCTGCCGGGCGGCACTGGACGGCATTTACATCATCCGCACCTCGGTGCCAACGACGCAGATGGACGCGTCCCGGTGCGTGCGCAGCTACAAGGCGCTCGCCAACGTCGCGCGCGTTCCGCTCGCTCAAGACGATCGATCTGAAGGTGCGCCCGATCCACCACCGCACCGCTGATCGGGTGCGCGCGCACATCTTCCTGTGCATGCTGGCCTACTACGTCGAGTGGCACATGCGCGAGGCTTGGGCGCCGCTGATGTTCGCCGACACGGATCAACAGGCCAAGGCCGCGCGTGACCCGGTGGCGCCGGCTACGCGATCCAAGGCGGCGCTGGCCAAGGTGGCCCGCCACATGCTGGATGACGGCACGCCGGTGCATAGCTTCTCGACCCTCATGGCCGAACTCGCCACCATCGTGCGCAACACCTGTCGCACGCCCAACGCCGGGGCCGACGCGCCGACCTTCGAGGTGCTCACTACACCCAACGTGCAGCAGCAGCGAGCGCTCAACCTCATCCAGCAGATCCGGTTGTAGACAGAAGCCGGACTCCCGAACTCACGCCAAGTGCTTGTCGTGCAAAGGCAAACTCGCTCGACGGCTTCAGGAACTTCGGACTAGGGCTTGGCCCCCGCCGCGCTCTCGTCCTTGCGGATCTGCAGCAGCTGGGGCCGGATCTGCTGCTTCAGCCGCTCCGGCTCGCTCTGGCCCAGGCGCGCGGGCACGGTGCCGAACATCGCGAGCCCGCCGCGGGCCCAGGCGAAGTAGAGCAGGTTCGCCAGCAGCAGGAGGACGACGAGCGCGCGCAGCCGCATGATCAGCCCTTCGACGGCGCCGGCCGCACGCTGACCTCGGCGCTGGTGATGGTCTTCACGCCCGCGGACGTCTGCACCAGCAGTTCGCCGCCCCAGCCGACGCCGGCGCAGCGCCCTGTAGTGCCGTCGCTGAGCTGCACCTCGCGGCCGCGCAGGGTGTCGCGCGCGGCGAAGCGCTCGGCGAAGGGCACGAAACCCCGCTCGCCGAACAGCAGCACATGCGCCACCAGCGGCGGGATGATCTCGCGCAGCAGCTGGGGCGCGCTGGCGTCGGGGCGCCATTGCGCGAGCCACGCCGGCGGTGTGCTCATGCCCGTGGCCTCGCGCGCGCCGATGTTGATGCCGATGCCGATCACCAGGTAGCGCTCGGCCGCTCCGTCCTGCGGCAGGGCGGTCTCGATCAGGATGCCGCCGAGCTTGCGGTCTTCGACCCACAGGTCGTTGGGCCACTTGAGCGCGACGCGGAGCTGGTGCGAAGGGTCCAGGCTCTCCGCCACGCTCACGCCGACCGCGAGCGAGAGCCCCGACCAGTCGCGGGGCATCAGCGGCAGGCCCAGCGAGAAGGTCAGCGAGGCGGGCTCGCCCGCGTCCTGCGCGCTCTGCCAAGCCCGCCCCATGCGCCCGCGGCCGGCGGTCTGGCGCTTGGCGACCAGCAGCACCGGCAGCGCGCGGCCTTCGCGGGCGCGCCGCATCAGCTCGCTGCTGGTCGAATCGATCTCGTCGACGACCTCGACCGCCAGGCCCGGCAGCAGCGGGGCCACGGCGGCGGCGATGTCGTCTTCGAACCAGGGGGCGGCCATGGTCAGTGCTTGTCGTCCTTCTTCTTGGCCTTCTTGTCCTTCTTGGCCTTTTTCTTCTTCTTGTCCTTCTTCTCGTCGTCCTTGGGCGCGAGCAGGGTGCCGCGGCACTGGCCGGAGCCGCACCAGCAGGGGAAATCGGCCTTGAGCTTCTTCGTGTAGGGCTCGTCGATGATCAGGCCGTAGTCGTAGCTGAGCTCCTCGCCCGCCGCGATGTTGCGCAGCGCCTTGATGAAGACGCGCCCCTTGTCCTCGTCGGCCTCGCAGTTGGGCTCGCAGGAGTGGTTGATCCAGCGCGCGGCGTTGCCCTTGACCCCGCCGTCGATCACGCGCCCGTCATCGATGTGGAAGTAGAAGGTGTGATTGGGCTGGGAGGGGTCGTGGGGATGGCGCTTGAGCGCCTCCTTCCAGGTGATGAGCTCGCCCTTGTACTCGATCAGCGTCTCGCCCTCCGAGATGTGCTGGACGGCGAACACGCCGTTGCCGTGAACGCCGGAGCGTCGCGTCTGGATGCGGCGACCGCCGTTTGTGGGGGATTTGGAGGGCATCGCCGAAGTCTGTTAGTTTGAATATGTACGCATGCGCGTGCGCGTGCGCACGCGAGAAGCCGCAGATTGTAAGGATGAGTTGTTCATGAAGACCTTGGTAATTGCAGAGAAGCCATCAGTGGCGCAGGACATCGTGCGCGCGCTCACGCCGGTGGCCGGCAAGTTCGACAAGCACGAGGAACATTTCGAGAACGAGCAGTACGTCGTGACCAGCGCGGTCGGCCACCTGGTGGAGATCCAGGCACCGGAGGAGTTCGACGTCAAGCGCGGCAAGTGGAGCTTCGCCAACCTGCCGGTGATCCCGCCGCACTTCGACCTGAAGCCGGTCGACAAGACCAAGACCCGCCTCAACGCGGTGGTGAAGCAGGCCAAGCGCAAGGACGTGAGCCAGCTGATCAACGCCTGCGACGCGGGCCGCGAGGGCGAGCTGATCTTCCGCCTGATCGAGCAGTACGCTGGCGGCAAGGTCCCGCTGGGCAAGCCGGTCAGGCGCCTGTGGCTGCAGTCGATGACGCCGCAGGCGATCCGCGACGGCTTCGAGCAGCTGCGCACCGAGCAGCAGATGAAGGGCCTGGCCGACGCCGCGCGCTCGCGCTCGGAGGCCGACTGGCTGGTCGGCATCAACGGCACCCGCGCCATGACCGCGTTCAACTCGCGCGACGGCGGCTTCTTCCTCACTACGGTCGGACGGGTGCAGACGCCCACACTGTCGGTGGTGGTCGAGCGCGAGGAGAAGATCCGCAAGTTCGTGAGCCGCGACTACTGGGAAGTGCATGGCAGCTTCCTCGCCGAGGCGGGCACTTATCCGGGCAAGTGGTTCGACCCGACCTGGAAGAAGCCGCCGCCCGGACCCGACGGCCTGGCCGATCCCGAGCAGCGCGCCGATCGCGTCTGGAACGAACGCGAAGCCAAGGAAATCGCCGAGGCGGCCCGCGGCAAGCCGGCCAGCGTCACCGAGGAAAGCAAGCCCACCACCACGGCCTCGCCCCTGCTGTTCGACCTGACCTCGCTGCAGCGCGAGGCCAACAGCCGCTTCGGCTACAGCGCCAAGACCACGCTTGCCCTGGCGCAGAGCCTCTACGAGCGCCACAAGGCGCTGACCTACCCGCGGACCGACTCACGCGCGCTGCCCGAGGACTACCTGCCGGTGGTCAAGCAGACCATGGGCATGCTCGCCAACAGCGGCATGAAGCACCTCGCTCCCTTCGCCAGGCAGGCGCTGGACGACAACTACGTGAAGCCGTCGAAGCGCATCTTCGACAACGCCAAGGTCAGCGACCACTTTGCGATCATTCCCACGCTGCAGGCGCCCAGCGGCTTGTCGGACGCCGAGCAGAAGCTCTACGACTTCGTGGTGCGGCGCTTCCTGTCGGTGTTCTTCCCGAGCGCCGAGTACCAGGTGACCACGCGCATCAGCACGGTGGAGCAGGGCGGCAAGAAATACCCCTTCCGCACCGACGGCAAGGTGCTGGTCAAGCCGGGCTGGCTCGCCATCTACGGCAAGGAAGCCCAGGACGACGAGAAGGAAGACGACAAGGACGGCAAGCGCCTCGTGCCGGTCAAGCCGGGCGAGATCGTGCAGGTCGAATCGGCGGAGCTCAAGGCACTCAAGACCCGCCCGCCGGCGCGCTACTCCGAAGCGACGCTGCTCGGCGCCATGGAAGGCGCCGGCAAGACCATCGACGACGACGAGCTGCGCGAGGCGATGCAGGAAAAGGGCCTGGGCACGCCTGCCACGCGCGCCGCGATCATCGAAGGCCTGCTGGCCGAGAAGTACATGCACCGCGAAGGCCGCGAGCTGATCCCCACCGCCAAGGCCTTCCAGCTGATGACGCTGCTGCGCGGCCTGGGGGTAGAGGAGCTGTCCAAGGCCGAGCTCACCGGCGAGTGGGAATACAAGCTCGCGCAGATGGAGCACGGCAAGCTCAGCCGGGCCGCCTTCATGCGCGAGATCGCCGAAATGACGGAGCACATCGTCAAGAAGGCCAAGGAATACGACCGCGACACCGTGCCCGGCGACTACGCGACGCTGGCCACGCCCTGTCCCAACTGCGGCGGCGTGGTGCGCGAGAACTACCGCCGCTATGCCTGCACCGGCAAGCCTGGCCAGGAAGGCTGCGGCTTCTCCTTCGGCAAGTCGCCGGCCGGCCGCACCTTCGAGGTGGCGGAGGCCGAGCAGCTGGTGCGCGACAAGCACATCGGCCCGCTGGAGGGCTTCCGGTCCAAGGCCGGCTGGCCCTTCACCTCGGAGATCATCCTCAAGTACGACGAGGAGGCGAAGAACTGGAAGCTGGAGTTCGACTTCGGCGACGACAAGAACGGCGAGACTGGCGAGATCGTCGACTTCAGCGACCAGCATCCGCTGGGCCCCTGCCCGAAGTGCGGCGCGCGCGTGTTCGAGAACGCCAGCAACTATGTCTGCGAGAAGTCCGTGCCCACCGATGCCCAGCCCACGCCCAGCTGCGACTTCAAGACCGGCAAGATCATCCTGCAGCAGCCGGTGGAGCGCGCGCAGGTCGAGAAGCTGCTGGCCACCGGCAAGACCGACCTGCTGGACAAGTTCGTCTCGATGCGCACGCGCCGGCCCTTCAAGGCCTTCCTGGCCTGGAATGCGGAGGATGGCAAGGTGAGCTTCGAGTTCGAACCGCGCGATAGCAAGTTCCCGGCGCGCAAGAGCTTTGCCAAGGCGGCGCCGGCGGCGGCGAAGAAGGCCGCTGCACCGGCCAAGGCGAAGGCGCCCGCGGCGAAGAAGGCCGCCGCGCGCAAGCCCGCGGCTGGCCTGAAACCCAGCGATGCGCTGGCCGCGGTGATCGGCGCGGAACCTGTGGCGCGCACCGAGGTCATCAAGAAGCTATGGGACTACATCAAGGCCCATGGGCTGCAGGACCCGGCCAACAAGCGGGCCGTCAATGCCGACGCCAAGCTCAGGCCGGTGTTCGGCAAGGACCAGGTGACGATGTTCGAGATCGCCGGTATCGTGGGCAAGCACCTGAGCTGACGAAAGGAAAACCCAGTGAAGAAATTCGTTTCCGCCTTGTGCCTCGTCGCAGCGCTGGGCGCCGTCGCGGGCTGCGCCTCGTCGCCCGCGCCCGCCGGCGGCGAGCGCCCGACCATCGGCAGCAGCAGTGGCGTGACGGTGTTCGGAACCATCGATGCGGCCGTGAGCGGCACGCGCAACCGCTCCTCGCGCGACTAGCGCCGCCCTAGCGCATCAGCAGCGCCTGCCGCAGCAGCCGCGCCGCGCGGTTGCGGATGCGGCCCGGCGCGGTGCGCAGCGGCCCCCTCGGGCTCACCTTCGCGGTCGCGCAGGCCCACAGGAAGTCTTCCAGGATCGGCGTGTCGTCCACCGTCTCGGTGCTGCCGTACTTGTGGAATTCCGGATGCCACTGGGTGGCGGCGATGTAGCTGCGCCCGCGCCCGTCCTTGCGGCGGATGGCTTCGGGCACGTGGTCGGGAATGCTCCAGGCCTCGACCTCGAAGCCGGGCGCCAGATCCTTCACGCCCTGGTGGTGGATGCTGTTGACCCGCGCGCGCTCGATGCTCGGATAAAGCTTCGCCAGTCGCGAGCCGGGCGCGAAGCCGATCTGGTGGAAGTTCTGGTCGTAGGTCACCGGGTCGCGGTGCCGCAGCGCGTTCGGGTGCTGCGCCTCGATGTCCTGGTAGAGCGTGCCGCCGAAGGCCACGTTGATGAGCTGCAGGCCGCGGCAGACGCCGAAGATGGGCTTGCCGGCCTCCTCGAAGGCCTCGACCAGCGCGAGGTCGTAGAGGTCGCGGACGCGGTCGCCGACCCAGGCGTCCTTCAGCGGCACCTCGCCGTAGCTGCCGGGCCAGACGTCGGCGCCGCCGTGCATCACCACCCCATCCAGCCATTCCGCGTAGTGCGAGAGCTTGGTGTCGCCGCGCGCCGTCTCGCCGGTGGGGCAGGGCACCATGACCACCATGGCACCGGCCGACATCAGCCAGTGGGTGATCGACTGCTCGACGTACTGCAGCGTCTTGTTGGTGAACAGCGATCGCGCCGGGTCGGCGTGGGAAAAACAGGCGGACAAGCCGATCTTCAATCGGCCGGAAACGGTTTGTGGCATCGCGATCAAGGCGCCGCGCTGGGGCCGCGCGCCTTCGGTAACGGTACAAGCATTGTGAAACGTTCCAAAGCCCCTCGCAGTGGACAGCACACCCCGCTGCTGCGTCGGACAGCGCCGCGGGGATAGGATCGCCCTCTTTGGCGTGCGACTCGACACACAGGAGTGACCGAATGAAGATCATCCAGGGCCCGGCCATCTTTCTGGCCCAGTTCGCGGGCGATGCCGCTCCCTTCAACTCGCTCGACGCCATCGCGGGCTGGGTGGCGGGCCTGGGCTACAAGGGCGTGCAGATCCCGAGCTGGGACGCCCGTCTCTTCGACCTGCGCCTGGCGGCGGACAGCAAGACCTACTGCGAGGAAGTGCAGGGCACGCTGGCGCGGCATGGCATCCGGATCACCGAGCTCTCGACCCACCTGCAGGGCCAGTTGGTGGCCGTGCACCCGGCCTACGACGCCGGCTTCGACGGCTTCGCGGCACCCGAGGTGCGCAACGACCCGGTCAAGCGCCAGGCCTGGGCGGTGGAGCAGCTGCACCTGGCGGCCAGGGCCTCGTCGAACCTCGGGCTCACGGCGCACGCCACCTTCTCGGGCGCGCTGGCCTGGCCCTACTTCTACTCGTGGCCGCCGCGCCCGCCGGGCCTGATCGAGGAGGCCTTCGACGAGCTGGCGCGGCGCTGGCTGCCGATCCTCAATGCCTTCGACGATGCCGGCGTCGATGTCTGCTACGAGATCCACCCGGGCGAGGACCTGCACGACGGCGTCAGCTACGAGATGTTCCTCGAGCGCGTGGGCCAGCACCCGCGCGCCTGCCTGCTCTACGACCCCAGCCACTTCGTGCTGCAGCAGCTCGACTACCTGGCCTACATTGACCACTATCACGAGCGCATCAAGATCTTCCACGTGAAGGATGCGGAGTTCAATCCGACCGGCAAGCAGGGCGTCTACGGCGGCTTTCAGCCGTGGATCGGCCGGGCCGGCCGCTTCCGCTCCCTGGGAGACGGCCAGGTCGACTTCGGGGCCATCTTCTCGAAGATGGCGGCCTACGACTTCCCCGGCTGGGCGGTGCTGGAATGGGAGTGCTGCCTCAAGCATCCGGAGGACGGGGCGCGCGAGGGCGCGCAGTTCATCGCCGACCACATCATCCGCGTGGCCGACCGGGCCTTCGACGACTTCGCGGCCGGCGGCATCGACAGTGCTGCCAACCGCAGGATGCTGGGCATCCCGGGCTGAGTCAGATCCCCGCCGGCTTGCGCAGCGTCTTCATGCGGTCCACCGCATGGATGCGGACCTTGCGCGTCTCCGAGCCCTGCTGCACCGTGAGCTCCACCTCGGCGTCGGGCGCGGCCCGCTTCCAGAGCTGCTTGTAGAAGGCCTCCAGCGTGGCCACCTGGATGCCGTCCACCTCCAGCACCACGTCCCCCGGCTGGAGCCCGGCGGCCAGCGCCGGCCCCTGACGGTCGACGCGCACGATCTGCACATGCCCGTCGCGCTCCGAGGACGAGAGGCCCAGCCAGGGCCGGACGCTGGCGCGCGTGTGGCCGGTGGCCTGCATCTCGTCCAGCACCGGGCGCAGCAGCTCGACCGGCACGAACATGTTGCCCGGGATCACCCGCGGTTCCTGGCCCTCTGCCGCCTTCTCCAGCACGAACAGGCTGCCGATGCCCAGCAACTCGCCGTGCCGGTTGAAGAGCGGTGCCCCGCTGTGGTTGGGAACCGGCGGACTGGTGAAGAGGGCCGACTCGATGTGGTACTCCCAATAGCCCGAGAAGGGCCGCACGGCCAGCAGCCGGGTGAAGCCCACCTCGGTGCCGCTGTTGCTGCCGGTGGCGACCAGCAGCGGCTCGCCGGGGGCCAGGCCGCTCACGCCCGCGAAGGGCACCGGCGTGATGCCGCGCAGGGGCACCAGCGGCCGCAGCAGGCCGAAGCCGGTCGCCAGGTCGTAGGCGACCTGGCGCGCGGGCAGGGTGCGGTCGTCCTGCGTGATGACCTCGATGGTCTCGGCCTCGAGCAGCAGGTAGCCGATGGTGAGGATCAGCCCGTCGGGCCCGATCACCACGCCGGAGCCGGAGCGCCGCGCGCCCAGGCTGTCGGCCGAGGTCGCGCCCTCGGTCACGGTGACGCGCAGGGCGACCACCGCGTCGCCCGCACGCTGCAGGGCCTGGACCTGGGCATCGGGCCGGGGCGGCGAGGCGGCCAGGGCCAGCGGGACGGCGGCAAGCAGGAGCAGCCAGAAGATCCCGGCGACCAGCATCTGGAGCCGCCGGGACGATGCTCGATCTTTCATGGCCGCGCTCCTTGGAACGATGGTTGATGCGATGGTGCGCCGCAGGCCGGGCGCTCGCAAGCGCGTTTCGCGATGTCGTTCCGGCGGCCATGGGCTTTGGCTCTGGCCGTGACCGCGTCGAGCAACAGTCATGCCAGTCCGGTTAGAATGCGGGGTTCGCTTCGATGTCGACGAAGCATTTCGTCACTCCCCGGCCGACCTGGGTTCCTCAGGCTCTCTTTCGGCCGGCTCGCGCAGTGTGTTGGTGCGCCAGGCCGGGTGCCCATGAATGCCGCCACTGCCTTCGTACTCCATTGAAGCGAATAGAGCGCGCTGTCCGCTCCGGTGGGCGCCATATCCGGCGGGCCCGCGCCCTTCTCACTGTTTCAGGCGCAAGGCGGTGTCGCCTTGCGCAGGCGCCCGATTCGAATCATCCACGCAACATTCAGAGGTCCTCATGCCCAAGGAAGAACTGATCGAAATGAACGGTGCAGTCACCGAAGTGCTGCCCGACTCCCGCTACCGCGTGACCCTGGACAACGGTCATCAATTGATCGCCTACAGCGGCGGCAAGATGCGCAAGCACCACATCCGCATCCTGGCCGGCGACAAGGTGTCGCTGGAGCTCTCGCCCTACGACCTGACCAAGGGCCGCATCACCTTCCGCCACCTGGAGCGCCGCGGCCCGCCGCCGACCGGGGGCAACAACGGCCCGCGCCGCTGAGCAGCGCTGCCGTGACCGGTCCCGCCGTCGACTTTTCGACGTTGCCGCTTTCGCCGCCCACGCTGGCGAACCTGCGGCAGCTCGGCTACCTGCAGATGACGCCGATCCAGGCGGCCAGCCTGCCGGCGGCGCTGGCCGGCGCGGACCTCATCGCGCAAGCCAAGACCGGCAGCGGCAAGACGGCGGCTTTCGCACTCCCCCTGCTGGCGCGGCTCGACCCGCGCCGCTTCGCAGTCCAGGCCCTGGTGCTGTGCCCGACGCGCGAGCTGGCCGACCAGGTGACGGCCGAGATCCGCCGCCTCGCCCGGGCCGAGGAGAACATCAAGGTGGTCACGTTGTGCGGCGGCGTCGCGCTGCGCGGGCAGCTGTCCAGCCTGGCGCATGGTGCCCACATCGTGGTCGGCACGCCGGGCCGCGTGCTCGATCACCTGGAGCGCAGCAGCCTGCAGCTCGACGCCCTCTCCACGCTGGTGCTCGACGAGGCCGACCGCATGCTGGACATGGGCTTCCTCGACGACATCGCGACCGTCGTGCGCCAGTGCCCGAAGGAACGCCAGACCCTGCTGTTCTCTGCCACCTATCCCGAGGGCATCGCCAAGCTCGCCGCGCAGTTCATGAAGAACCCGCAGCAGATCGCCGTGGCGGCGCAGCATGAGGAGGGCCAGATCCGCCAGCGCTGGTACGAGGTGAAGGACAGCGAGCGCCTGCACGCCGTCGGCCTGCTGCTGAACAGTTTCCGTCCGCAAAGCACGCTGGCCTTCTGCAACACCAAGCAGCAGTGCCGCGACCTGGCGCAGGTGCTCCAGGCCCAGGGCTTCAGCGCGCTCGCCCTGTTCGGCGAGCTCGAGCAGCGAGAGCGCGACCAGGTGCTGGTGCAGTTCGCCAACCGCAGCTGCTCGGTGCTGGTCGCCACCGATGTGGCGGCGCGCGGGCTCGACATAGCGCAGCTCGAAGCCGTGATCAACGTCGACGTGACGCCCGACGCCGAGATCCATGTCCACCGCATCGGCCGCACCGGCCGCGCCGGCGCCGAAGGCCTGGCGCTCAGCCTCGCCAGCCTCGACGAGATGGGCCGCGTCGGCAAGATCGAGCAGTTGCAGGGCCGCGAATGCGAATGGCATCCGTTGGCCGAGCTGGCTTTGGCCGCGAACGACGCCGAAGGCCCGCTGCAGCCGCCCATGGCCACGCTGCAGATCACGGGCGGGCGCAAGGACAAGATCCGCGCCGGCGACGTGCTGGGCGCGCTCACCGGCGAGGCCGGCTTCACCCGCGAGCAGGTCGGCAGGATCAGCATCAACGAGTTCTCGACCTACGTGGCGGTCGACCGGCGCATCGCGAGCGAGGCCCTCCACAAGCTTTCGACGGGTCGCGTCAAGGGCCGGGCCGTCAAGGTCCGGCTGCTCGATGTGGCCTAATGTCGCCCTTTCCTCTTTTTTCACCGAGCCTTCCATGACCCAGAAGATCCGCACCGAGGCCGACCGCAAGGCCACCCCCCCGCCCGTTCCCACGTCCGGCTACACCCTGCCCAGGATGGGTGGCGGCCAGAAGGTGAGCCTGGAGCGCGGCACCGCGACCCGCAGCAAGAAGAACCCGGGCAAGCGGGCCAAGAAGGGCGGCTGAAGCCCGACCGGCTTTTTTCTTCACACGAACGACGCGCCTACGGGCGCGTTTTTCTTGGGGCGCCAGCGCATGTCCGACGACTACCAGATCCACATCCCGCCTTCCTTCTTCGCGCTCTACACCGATGCGCGGCAGCGCCTGGCCGAACCCATTGGCACCGTGCGGGAGCGCTACGAGGTCTGCGAGGACCTTGCCAACCACCTCGTCTCGCACGCACAGGTGCTGAACCATGTCGAGGTGCCGTCGGAGGCGGAGATCCTCACGCGCATTCATGACGGCCTGAGCACGCCCGAGGCGGGCGTGTCGGCAGCCGAAGCCCGCTGGATCGTCCGGCGGCTGGCTGAACTGCTCGGCTGGAACGGCGAGCCCTTCGAGCACCAGCCCGCCGATTAGGGTCTGGCCAGCCTCAGCGCAGCCCGACGCGCGAGGCGTGCCAGCGCAGCACTGCCGCACGCTGCGGGTCGGTGGCCTCGAGGCCGTTCGCGCGCTGGTGCAGCGCGCGCATCTCTTCGACTTCTTCGATGATCCTGCCGGGGCTGAACAAGGCGTCGAGCAGCACGCCGGCTTCGTCGGCCAAGGCCTTCAACGTGCCGATCAAGCCGCCGGATGCGCGCGAGCCTGACGAGCGTTCGAGGGCTGACATGCGGGAACTCCTGGATTGCGGATGGGATGGGGCGATCTTATAGGGTTTACCCGAGACCCCCATCTCGCCTCAAACGCAAGCCCCTTCGCGCGCCCATCGCGGGCTAACCCGGATACGGAATCTCAGAAAAGTTGACCATGGTCAAGCCGCCTTTCGCGGCCCGCGCGCAGCATTGCCGCACTGGGATTTCGACTGCGATGCCAAGCAAGAAGAGCGCAGATTCAACAGGAGACAACATGATCGAAAGCATCTTTACGCGCGCCCGGACCCGCGGCACCCAAGCCCTGGCCGCCGCCCTGCTGGCCCTGGCCGGCACCACGCCCGCACTGGCCTGGGAGCCGACCAAGCCGGTGGAGTTCGTGATCCCTGCCGGCACCGGCGGCGGGGCCGACCAGATGGCGCGCCTGCTGCAGGGCATCATCATCAAGTACAAGCTGATGAAGGAGCCGCTGATCGTCGTCAACAAGTCGGGCGGCGCCGGCGCCGAAGGCTTCCTCGCGGTGAAGGAGGCCAAGGGCGATCCGCACAAGATCATCATCTCGCTGTCGAACCTGTTCACCACGCCGATGGCCACCGGCGTGCCCTTCAACTACAAGGACATGACCCCGGTCGCCATGCTGGCGCTCGACCAGTTCGTGCTGTGGACCAACGCCGAGCAGCCCTACAAGAACGCCGGCGAGTACATCGCCGCGGTCAAGGCCGCGGGCCCGAACAAGTTCAAGATGGCCGGCACCGGCTCCAAGCAGGAAGACCAGATCATCACGGTCGCGCTCGAGAAGGCCACCGGCACCAAGTTCATCTACGTGCCCTTCAAGGGCGGTGGCGAGGTGGCGGTGCAGCTGGTGGGCGGCCACGTGAACTCCACCGTCAACAACCCGATCGAGGCGGTCGCCCAGTGGCGCGCCGGCAAGCTGCGCGCGCTGTGCGTGTTCGACGATGAGCGCATGCCCTTCAAGACCAAGGTCACCGACACCCAGTCGTGGAACGACATCCCGACCTGCAAGGAAGCCGGCGTGCCGACCAAGTACACCATGCTGCGCGGCATCTTCATGCCCGCCGGCGTGACGCCCGACCAGCTCGCCTTCTACGTGAACCTGCTGACCAAGGTGGCCGAGACGCCCGACTGGAAGGAGTACATGGAGAAGGGCGCCTTCAACCCGACCTTCATGACCGGCGACGCCTTCTCCAAATGGCTCGCGAGCGCCGAGGTCACGCACCGTACGCTGATGACCGAGGCCGGCTTCCTCGCCGCCAGCGCCAAGTAGCCAGGTAGCAGCGGCAGGGCGCCGCGCGCTCGCGCGGCCGGCTGGATGGCGGGAAGCCCGCCTCCGATCTTTTCTCGACACACACGATGGGGGCTCCATGGAGCACAACGAGAATTCCGACAGCGCGGTGCGCACCGGCGTGCGCACCAATATCGTCGAGGCGGTGGCGGCGGCCCTGCTGCTGATCATCGGCCTGGCCGTGGTCTTCGAGAGCCGCAAGCTCGGCGCGGGCTGGACCACCGACGGCCCCGGCGCCGGCTACTTTCCCTTCTACATCGGCGTGATCATCGTCGTCTCCGGCGCCGGCATCCTCTACCAGGCCCTGCTCGGCAAGAACCGGAACACCGAGGTCTTCGTCGATTCGGAGCAGTTGAAGCGCGTGCTGTCGGTGCTGGTGCCGGCCACCGTCTACGTGCTGGCCGTCACCTTCCTGGGCCTGTACGTCGCCTCGGCCATCTACATCGCGCTCTTCATGGTGGTACTCGGCAAGTACTCCTGGGTGAAGAGCGCGGGCATCGCGTTCGCCGTCAACGCGCTCTTCTTTCTCATGTTCGAAGTCTGGTTCAAGGTGCCGCTCTTCAAGGGCTCGCTCGATCCGCTTCGCTTCCTCGGTTACTGAACTTCACGGAGCGAACCCGAAATGGATGAAATCAGCGCCCTGCTGCAGGGCTTCGCCGTGATCCTGACACCCATGAACATCGTCCTGATGTTCGTCGGGATCATCCTGGGTGTGCTGATCGGCGTGCTGCCCGGACTGGGCGGCGCCAACGGCGTGGCGATCCTGCTGCCCCTCACCTTCACGATGTCGCCGACCTCGGCGATCATCATGCTGTCCTGCATCTACTGGGGCGCGTTGTTCGGCGGGGCGATCACCTCCGTGCTCTTCAACATACCGGGCGAGCCCTGGTCCGTGGCCACCACCTTCGACGGCTACCCCATGGCCCAGCAGGGCAAGGCCGGCGCCGCGCTCACCACCGCCTTCACCTCCTCTTTCGTCGGTGCCTTCCTGGCGGTGGTGATGATCACCTTCCTGGCGCCGCTGGTGGCCAAGTTCGCGCTCAAGTTCGGCTCGCCCGAGTTCTTCGCGGTGTACCTCCTGACCTTCTGCAGCTTCGTCGGCATGGGCAAGGGCTCGCCCTTCAAGATCCTGGCCTCGATGGCGCTGGGCTTCGCACTCGCCAGCGTCGGCATGGACACCGTCACGGGCCAGCTGCGCCTGACCTTCGGCCAGCCCGAGCTGATGCGCGGCTTCGACTTCCTGATCGCGGTGATCGGCCTGTTCGGCATCGGCGAGATCCTGCTGTCGATGGAGGAGGGCCTCAAGTTCTCCGGCAAGAGCGCCAAGATCGATCCCAAGGTAGTGCTGCAGACCTGGAAGCAGCTGCCGCAGTACTGGGTCACCTCGCTGCGCAGCTCGCTGATCGGCATCTGGATGGGCATCACGCCCGGGGGCGCCACGCCGGCCTCCTTCATGAGCTACGGCCTGGCCAAGAAGATGTCGAAGAGAGGTCCCAAGTTCGGCACCGGCGAGATGGAGGGCGTGGTGGCGCCCGAGACCGCGGCGCATGCCGCCGGGACCAGCGCGCTGCTGCCGATGCTGGCCCTGGGCATCCCGGGCTCGCCGACGGCGGCGGTGCTGCTGGGCGGCCTGCTGATCTGGGGCCTGCAGCCCGGGCCGCTGCTCTTCGTCGAGCAGAAGGACTTCGTCTGGGGCCTGATCGCCAGCATGTACCTGGGCAACGTCGTCGGCCTGATCGTGGTGCTGAGCACGGTGCCGCTGTTCGCCTCGATCCTGCGCATTCCCTTCTCGATCATCGCGCCGGTGATCATCGTGATCTGCGCGATCGGTGCCTACACCGTGCACAACGCGATGCTCGACATCTGGTTCATGCTCGGCTTCGGCGTGGTGGGCTACGTCTTCAAGAAGCTGGACTTCCCGCTGGCGCCGCTGGTGCTGGCCCTGGTGCTCGGCGACAAGGCCGAGGACTCCTTCCGCCAGGCCATGCTGGTGTCGCAGGGCGACGTCGGGATCATGTGGTCGAACCCGCTGGTCGGCAGCATCACCACGCTGGCGCTGACCATGCTCTTCTGGCCGCTGATCTCCAAGGTGCTGGCGATGATCAAGCCAAAAAAAGCTGACGAGTTCGCTGCCGAGCGGCCAGTGGACTGAACCCATCACAAGGAGCCTGACTCATGCCCGTCATCGCCATGACCCAGGAAATGGGTTCCCTCGCCAAGGACGTGTCGCTGCAGCTCGCCGACGCGCTCGGCTTGGCCGTGATGCGTCACGAGGCCATCGAGCGCGTGGCCGATCGCGCCCAGGTGTCGACCAGCCTGATCGGCCGCCTGCGCGACGGCAAGGCCGGCCTGGTCGAGCGCCTGACCACGGACAAGCGCAGTGTTGCGCTCTACACCGCGGAGGAGGTGTTCTCGCTGGCCGATGCCGGCAACGTGGTGCTGCGCGGCTGGGGCGCGACCTGCCTGTTGCGCCCGGTGCCGCACGTGGTGTGCGTGCGCATCACGCGTCCCCTGAAGAAGCGGGTCGAATGGCTGATGGCGCACCTGGACACCGACGATGCGGAGTTCGCCGAGGCCGAGATCCGCCGCAGCGACCATGCGCATGCCGCGCGCATGCACGAGCAGTTCGGCGTCACCTGGGGCGATCCGGTGCTCTACGACCTGGTGCTCAACACCGACCGCGTGTCGGTCGACAGCTGCGTCGAGCAGATCCGGCGCTTGGTCAACTGCCCTGAATTCGCCGAGACGCCCGCATCGCGCGCCCTGCTCGCCAGCATGGCGCTGGAGACGCGCGTGCGTGCCGCGCTGAAAGAGCATGCCGACACGCGCGACACCAGCATCACGATCCATGCGAAGGAAGGTGCGGTGGCGCTGCGCGGCATCGTGCTCGACGCCGAGGAACGCGAGCAAGCCGAGAACGTGGCCGCCGCGGTGCCCGGCGTTTCGGGCGTTGCCAATGAACTGAGGCTGATGACCAGCTCGCGCCGCTTTGCCTCGGCGAAGCAGACCTGAGTCAGATCTTTCCGCGCTTCTTCAGGCGGCTCAGGGTTTCCGCCGAGAGGTTGAGGTACGACGCCAGCTCCTTGCTCGGAATCCGATCCACCAGCTCCGGATGCTTGCGTATGAAGCGGTGCACCCGCCCCGGCGCGTCCAGCAGGTGCAGCGTGATGGTGTGCGCCATGATTTCGCTCATCCCGCGCATCACGCTGAACTCGAACAGCTCCTTGGCAGCCGGGCGGCGGTTGAGGAAGGCGATCCAATCCTTCAGCGGCAAGCTGGCCACCCGCGCCTTGGTCACGCAGACGATGCCGTAGGGCGTCGGCGTGCCCAGCCGCAGGGCGGCATAGCTGGTTTCCATGTCGAACTCGTCGGCGAAGCGCAGGATCATCTCCTTGCCTTCCGGGTTGCTCACCACCCGCTTGAGGATGCCGTCGAGGATGAAGTACTGCTCCATCTCCCGCACGCCCTGGTGCAGCAGGAAGTCGCCCTTGTTGCCGTCCACGATGGCGAGATGCGCCTCCAGCTCGGCGCGGTCGGATTCGCTCAGGTCCTTGAGCAGGATGTTCTGCCGGAGCTGCGCACGAATGATGTTCTTCTCCGGGTGGTGTTCCAACGAGGTCATGGGTTCGCGTCTTGCTCCGTTTCGCAACGACACAGGGTCTTCGCGGGGGTGTCGTTTTCCGGAAAGTTGACCCAGGTCAACGGCTGGCAGCCGGGGTCCAAATCATAGTCTGGGCACGGCCACCGGCCATTCCACACGATCAGAAGGAGAGACATGTCTTCAGTCATCACAGCCAGGCAGTCAGGCGCAAGCGCCGGCGACACGGCCGCACGCGCCCTTCACAGCGTCCCGCTCGACGACGCCGGGGAAGAATCCAAGCTCACCGACGGCTTCCACCTGGTCATCGATGCGCTGAAGCTCAACGACATCGACACTATTTTCGCGCTGCCCGGCATCCCGATCACCGACCTCACGCGGATGGCGCAGGCCGAGGGCATGCGGGTGATCTCGTTCCGCCACGAGCAGCATGCCGGCAACGCGGCGGCCGCCGCCGGCTTCCTGACGCAGAAGCCCGGCATCTGCCTCACGGTGTCGGCGCCCGGCTTCCTCAACGGCCTGACGGCACTGGCCAACGCCACCACCAACTGCTTCCCGATGATCCTGATCAGCGGCTCCAGCGAGCGCGAGATCGTCGACCTGCAGCAGGGCGACTACGAGGAGATGGACCAGCTCGCCATCGCCAAGCCCCTGTGCAAGGCGGCCTTCCGCGTGCTGCATGCCGAGGACATCGGCGTGGGCATCGCGCGGGCGATCCGCTCGGCACTCTCGGGCCGCCCGGGCGGCGTGTACCTGGACTTGCCGGCCAAGCTGTTCGCGCAGACCCTGGACGCCGCGGCCGGCAAGAAGTCGCTGATCAAGGTGGTCGACCCGGCCCCGCGCCAGATCCCGGCCGCCGACGCGGTGAAGCGTGCACTCGAGCTGCTCAAAGGCGCGAAGAAGCCGCTGATCCTGCTGGGCAAGGGCGCGGCCTACGCGCAGGCCGACGCCGACATCCGCGCGCTGGTCGAGAAGACCGGCATCCCCTACCTGCCGATGTCGATGGCCAAGGGCCTCTTGCCCGACACCCATGCGCAGTCGGCCGCCGCGGCACGCTCGTACGTGCTGCAGGAGGCCGATGTCGTGCTGCTGGTCGGCGCGCGCCTCAACTGGCTGCTGTCGCACGGCAAGGGCAAGACCTGGGGCCAGGAGAAGGGCGCCAAGCAGTTCATCCAGATCGACATCGCGCCGACCGAGATCGACAGCAACGTCGCGATCGCCGCGCCGGTGATCGGCGACATCGGCTCCTGCGTGGCGGCGCTGCTCGCCGGCATCGACGGCCAATGGGCCAAGCCGCCTGCAGAGTGGACCGGCGCCATCGCCGAGCGCAAGGACAAGAACCTGTCGAAGATGGCCGTCACGCTGGCCGCCCGGCCTTCGCCGATGAGCTTCCAGAGCGCGCTCAGCGTGATTCGCGACCAGGTCAAGGCGCGGCCCGATGCGATCGTCGTCAACGAAGGCGCCAACACCCTGGACTTCGCGCGCAGCATCGTCGACATGTACGAGCCGCGCAAGCGCCTCGACGTCGGCACCTGGGGAATCATGGGCATCGGCATGGGCTTCGCCGTCGCCGCGGCCGTGGTCACCGGCAAGCCGGTGATTGCCATCGAGGGCGACAGCGCCTTCGGCTTCAGCGGCATGGAGGTCGAGACCATCTGCCGCTACAACCTGCCGATCTGCGTCGTCGTCTTCAACAACAACGGCGTCTACCGCGGCACCGACGTGAACGCGAGCGGCAGCGCCGACGTGGCGCCGACCGTGTTCGTCAAGAACGCGCGCTACGACAAGCTGATGGAGGCCTTCGGCGGCGTCGGCGTGCATGCCACCACCGCCGACGAGCTGGAGAAGGCCCTGAACGAGGCCGTCGCCTCCGGTCGTCCGACCCTGATCAACGCCGTGATCGACGAGACCGCCGGCACTGAAAGCGGCCGCATCACCAGTCTCAATCCGAGCACGGCGAAGAAGAAGTAATCCCAGGCAAACCAGGAGCTATCACATGAGCAGCAGCAACAAACCACTCAACGGCATCAAGATCATCGACTTCACCCACGTCCAGGCCGGTCCCGCGTGCACGCAGATGCTGGCCTGGTTCGGGGCCGACGTCATCAAGGTCGAGCGCCCGGGCTCCGGCGACGTCACGCGCACGCAGCTGCGCGACATTCCGGATGTCGACGCGCTGTACTTCACCATGCTCAACAGCAACAAGCGCTCGCTGACGCTGGACACCAAGCAGCCCGAGGGCAAGGTCGTGCTGGAGAAGCTGATCCGCGAATCCGACGTGCTGGTCGAGAACTTCGGCCCCGGCGCGCTCGACCGCATGGGCTTCACCTGGGAGCGCATCCAGGAGCTGAACCCCAAGATGATCGTCGCCTCGGTCAAGGGCTTCAGCGACGGCCACCATTACGACGACCTCAAGGTCTACGAGAACGTCGCGCAGTGCGCCGGCGGCGCCGCCTCGACCACCGGCTTCTGGGACGGCCCGCCGACCGTGAGCGCCGCAGCCCTGGGCGACAGCAACACCGGCATGCACCTGGCGATCGGCATCCTCACCGCCATCATCGGCCGCCAGCAGACCGGCAAGGGGCAACGCGTCGCCTGCGCGATGCAGGATGCGGTGCTGAACCTCTGCCGCGTGAAGATGCGCGACCAGCTGCGCCTGGACAAGCTCGGCTATCTGGAAGAGTACCCGCAGTACCCGCACGGCACCTTCAGCGACGTCGTGCCGCGCGGCGGCAATGCCGGCGGCGGCGGGCAGCCGGGCTGGGTGCTCAAGTGCAAGGGCTGGGAGACCGACCCCAACGCGTACATCTACTTCACCGTGCAGGGCCACGCCTGGGCGCCGATCTGCGACGCCATCGGCAAGCCCGAGTGGAAGACCGACCCCGATTACATGACCCCCAAGGCGCGCCAGCCGCACATCACCCAGATCTTCGCCACCATCGAGGACTGGCTGGCCGACAAGACCAAGTTCGAGGCCGTGGACGTCCTGCGCAAGTTCGACATCCCCTGCTCGCCGGTGCTGACGATGAAGGAGCTGCTGCACGACGAATCGCTGCGCAAGAGCGGCTCGATCGTCGAGGTGAAAGGCCACAAGGAGCGTGGCAACTATTTCACCGTCGGCAGCCCGATCAAGTTCTCCGACCTGAAGCCCGAGATCACCCCTTCGCCGCTCCTGGGCGAGCACAGCGAGGAGGTGCTGGCCGAGCTGGGATACTCGAAGGACCAGATCGCGACCCTGCGCGAAGCCAAGGCCATCTGAGGCCGGAAAGGGAGAGGCGCCTTGCAATCGAACGTTGACTTGAAGCAGCTCGTCGAAGGCGCCGGCGATGCCATCATGGTGTGCGACGCCGAGGGCGCGATCGTGCTCTGGAACGCGGCCGCAGAGCGCATCTTCGGCTTCACCGAAGCCGAAGCCCTGGGCCGCTCGCTGGACCTGATCATTCCCGAGCGCCAGCGCGGGCGGCACTGGGACGGCTATCGCACCACGATGGCCACCGGCATCACCAAGTACGGCGCCGACCTGCTGCGTGTCCCGGCGCTGCACAAGGACGGGCACACGCTGTCGATCGCCTTCACCGTGTCGATGTTGTTCTCCGAGGATCGCAAGGTGACGGGTATCGTCGCGTTCGTGCGCGACGAAACGGCCCGCTTCGCTGAAGATCGCAAGCTGCGCGCCCGGCTGGCGGAAGCCGAGGCCCGGATCAAAGGAGACACACGATGAGCAAGGCCCTCGAAGGCGTCCGCATTCTGGACTTCACCCATGTGCAGTCCGGCCCCACCTGCACCCAGCTGCTGGCCTGGTTCGGCGCCGACGTGATCAAGGTCGAGCGCGCCGGCGAAGGCGACGCGACACGCGGACAGCTGCGCGACATCCCCGGCGTGGACAGCCTCTACTTCACGATGCTGAACCACAACAAACGCTCGATCACGCTGGACACCAAGAAGCCCAAGGGCAAGCAGGTGCTCGACACGCTGATCAAGACCTGCGACGTGCTGGTCGAGAACTTCGCGCCCGGCGCGCTCGACCGCATGGGCATCACCTGGAGCCATATCCAGGACCTCAACCCGCGCATGATCGTGGCCTCCGTCAAGGGCTTCGGGCCCGGCAAGTACGCCGACTGCAAGGTCTACGAGAACGTCGCCCAGTGCGCCGGCGGCGCGGCCTCGACCACCGGCTTCGAGGACGGCCCGCCGGTGGTGACCGGCGCGCAGATCGGCGACAGCGGCACCGGCCTGCACCTGGCGCTTGGCATCATGGCGGCGCTCTACCAGCGCAACACCACCGGGCGCGGCCAGAAGGTGCTGGCGCCGATGCAGGACGCCGTGCTCAACCTCTGCCGCGTGAAGATGCGCGACCAGCAGCGGCTGGAGCGCACCGGCACGCTGCACGAATACCCGCAGTATCCGGACGGCAAGTTCGGCGATGCGGTGCCGCGCGCCGGCAACGCCTCGGGCGGCGGCCAGCCGGGCTCGATCCTGCGCTGCAAGGGCTGGGAGACCGATCCCAACGCCTACATCTACTTCATCACGCAGGGGGCCGTGTGGCCGGCGGTGTGCAAGGTGATCGGGGAAGAGGGCTGGATCGAGGACGAGGCGTACGCCACGCCGGCCGCGCGCCTGCTGCACCTCAAGCCGATCTTCGCGCGCATCGAGCAGTGGACCATGACCAAGACCAAGTTCGAGGCCATGGACATCCTCAACCAGTACGACATTCCCTGCGGGCCGATCCTCTCGATGAAGGAGATCGCCGCGGACGAATCGCTGCGCGAGAGCGGCACCATCGTCGAGGTGGACCACCCGGCGCGTGGCAAGTACCTGACGGTGGGCAATCCCATCAAGCTGTCGGACAGCCCGACCGAGGTGACGCGCTCGCCGCTGCTCGGCGAGCACACCGAGGAAGTGCTGCGGCAGCTCGGCTACGGCACGGATGACCTGGCGATGCTGAAGGCGGAAGGCGTGATCTGAGGCCACGGGCCCTGCCTCCCGCAGGGCCTGCGACCACGGAAAACCACGCGCCCAATGCATAACTCATAGCGAATGATTTTAATAAAATACTTTCACTATTAATTATTGATCGATCACCCTACATTTTGAATGCGCCGAGCGAAATCAGTTGAAAACGCAGCGGCATTCAATTTGAAGGAGAAGCACATGGTCAATGATTTGCCAATTCAATATCGGAACGATGAAGTGGAACGGAACGCCTACAACGCGGCTTTCTATGAATTGGGCTTCAGGTGGTATTGGGACAGCCACACCTATTACGAATTGCTGGGCGCCAGCCAGGATGCGGGAGAGCGCATCTGCCACTACCTGCAGACCCGCCAGCCGCATCTCCTGAAGGCCTACGACGCGGCCTTCCTGGTCGAGGTCATCCAGCAGAAAAAGGCCAAGCACATCGAGCGCTGCGCCGCACCCGGCGCGGCGGCTTCCCGGTATTTCGACTGGGCCCAGGCGCACGCCAGCGAGCTCGGCGTCTGAAATTCGAATTAACCCAGCCGGCCTGAATGCCATGAACATCCACGAATACCAGGGCAAGGAGATGCTGCGCAAATACGGCGTGGCGACGCCCCGCGGGTTCGTCTGCCTTTCCTCCGACGAGGCGGCCGAGGCGGCCCTGCAGCTCGGCGGCGAGGCCTGGGTGCTCAAGGCGCAGATCCACGCCGGCGGGCGCGGCCAGGGCGGCGGCGTGAAGGTGGCGCGGTCGATCGCGGAAGTGCGGCAGCACGCCGGCCGGCTGCTCGGCATGCGCCTGCGGACGCCGCAGACCGGCCCCGAGGGGCGCCTGGTGAAGCGGCTGCTGGTCGAGGAGGGCGCCGACATCGGCCGGGAGTTCTACCTGGGCCTGGTGGTGGACCGCGAGGCGCAGCGCGTCGCCTTGATGGCCTCGAGCGAGGGTGGCGTGGACATCGAGACGGTGGCCGCCCATTCGCCGGACAAGATCCACAAGCTTTGCATCGACCCGGGCGCGGGCCTGCGCTCCGCCGAGGCCGATGCGGTCGCCCGCGGCATCGGAATTCCGGAGAAGGCGATCCCGCAGGCGCGTGCCCTGATGCAGAACCTCTACCGCGCCTTCGACGAATGCGATGCCTCGCTGGCCGAGATCAACCCGCTGGTGCTGACCGGCGACGGCCGCGTGCTCGCGCTCGACGCCAAGTTCGACTTCGATGCGAACGCGCTCTTCCGTCACCCGGAGATCGCCGCGTTGCGCGACCTCGACGAGGAGGACCCGGCCGAGGTCGAGGCCTCGAAGTTCGAGCTGGCCTACATCCCGCTGGACGGCAACATCGGCTGCCTCGTCAACGGCGCCGGCCTGGCGATGGCGACCATGGATGTGATCCGGCTCTACGGCGGCTCGCCCGCCAACTTCCTCGACGTGGGCGGCGGCGCGACGGCCGAGAAGGTGACCGAGGCCTTCAAGCTGATGCTGCGCAACCCCCGGCTCGCGGCGATCCTGGTCAACATCTTCGGCGGCATCATGAAGTGCGACCTGATCGCGCAGGGCGTCATCGCCGCCGCGCGCGAGGTCGGGCTCAAGGTGCCGATGGTCGTGCGCATGAAGGGCACGCGCGAGAAGGAAGGCCGGGCTCTGCTCGCGCAGTCGGGCTTGCCGATCGTGAGCGCGGACGACATGGCGGACGCGGCCGAGTTGGTCGTCGCTGCCGCAAGGAGCCGATGAGATGTCGATCCTCGTCAACCGCAACACCCGCGTGATCACGCAGGGCATCACCGGCAAGTCCGCGCGCTTTCACACCGCGATGTGCCGGGAGTACGGCAACGGCAGGAAGTGCTTCGTCGCTGGCGTGAACCCGCACAAGGCCGGCGAGTCGTTGGACGGCATCCCGGTCTACGGCACCGTCCGGGAGGCGAAGGAGCGCACCGGCGCGACCGTCTCGGTGATCTACGTGCCGCCGCCTTTCGCGGCCGCGGCCATCGACGAGGCGGTCGATGCGGGCCTCGACCTGGTGATCTGCATCACCGAGGGCATTCCGGTGCGCGACATGATCCGCACCCGCCACCGCATGCAGGGCCGCAAGACCCTGCTGCTGGGCCCCAACTGCCCGGGCCTGATCACGCCCGACGAGATCAAGATCGGCATCATGCCGGGCCACATCCACCAGCGCGGCCGCATCGGCGTGGTGTCGCGCTCCGGCACCCTGACCTACGAGGCCGCCAGCCAGCTCGCGGCCTTCGGCATCGGCCAGTCGACGGTGGTCGGCATCGGCGGCGATCCGGTCGGCGGGCTCGCGCACATCGACGTGCTGAAGCTCTTCAATGACGACCCGCACACCGACGCCGTGGTCATGGTCGGCGAGATCGGCGGCGACGCCGAGGAGCGCTGTGCGCGCTGGATCAAGGAGCACATGCGCAAGCCGGTGGTCGGCTTCATCGCCGGCGCCAGTGCGCCGCCAGGCAAGCGCATGGGCCATGCGGGCGCCATCGTCTCCGGCGGCCGGGGCACGGCGGAAGCCAAGCTGGCGGTGATGAAGGACTGCGGCATCCACGTCACGCGCAATCCGGCGGACATCGGGAAGCTGCTGGCATCGCTGGTCATTCCGGATTACCTACCTTTCGACTGAAAAAGACATGCAGCAATCGCAACGATGGATCCGCTTCGAACGCGCCGGCAAGACGGGCTTCGGCACGCTGGACGGCAAGCATGTGCGCGAGCACCGCGGCGACATGTTCGCTGCGCCCGAGCCGACCGGCAGCGTGTTGGCGCTGGACGAGCTCAAGCTGCTCACGCCCACCCAGCCCACCAAGGTGATCGCGCTGTGGAACAACTTCCACGCGCTCGGCGAGAAGCTCCAGCTGCCGGTGCCGGCCGAGCCGCTGTACCTGCTGAAGGCACCCAACTCCTTCCACGCCGCCGGCGAGCCCATCCGCAAGCCGCTGTGCGAGGGCAAGGTGGTGTTCGAGGGCGAGCTCGGCATCGTCATCGGCAAGACCTGCGCCGCGGTGCCGGAGGACAAGGCGCTCGACCGTGTGTTCGGCTACACCTGCGCCAACGACGTCACGGTGGCGGACATCCTCAACCGCGACGCCTCCTTCGCCCAATGGGCCCGTGCCAAGGGCTTCGACACCTTCTGCCCGATGGGCCCGGTGGTGGCCACCGGCCTCGACCCGGCGACGCTCACCGTGACCACGCTGCTCGACGGCGCGGCGCGGCAGCACTATCCCATCAGCGACATGCGCTTTTCGGTGCAGCAGCTGGTCAGCCTGATCTCCGCCGACATGACGCTGCATCCCGGCGACGTGATCCTGTGCGGCACCTCGGTCGGCGTCGGCTCGATGAAGCCCGGCAGCCTGGTCGAAGTCGAGATCAACGGCATCGGCAGGCTGAGCAACCGCTTCGGCTAGCGCACGGAGAGATTCAACACTTCCAAGGATCGACATGAAGATAGCAGTCATAGGCGCCGGCGCGATCGGCGGCCTGGTCGGAGCGAAGCTCGCACTGGCCGGCGAGGACGTCAGCTTCATCGTGCGGGGAGCGAACCTCGATGCCATTGCGACGAACGGCATCCGGCTCATCTCCGCCGAGGGCGAGGAGCAGGTGGCGCGCAACATGAAGGCCACCGACCGCTACGATCAGGCCGGCCCGCAGGACATTGTCATCCTCGCGATGAAGGCGCACCAGGTCGAGGCCGTGGCGAACGAGGTGCCCAAGCTCTTCGGGCCCGAGACCGTGGTGGTGACGATGCAGAACGGCATTCCCTACTGGTACTTCCACAAGCACGGCGGGCCGCTCGAAGGGAGCACGGTGAAGAGCGTCGATCCGCACGGCGTGGTCGCCACCAAAATTCCAGCCGCGCGGGTCATCGGCTGCGTGGTCTACCCCGCCTCGGAGCTCGTGGCGCCGGGCGTCGTGAAGCACATCGAGGGCGACCGCTTTCCCGTCGGCGAGCTGGACGGCACCTCGAGCGATCGCGTGCATCGCGTCTCGGCCTGCTTCGGCGAGGCGGGCTTCAAGGCGCCCGTGCTCGACAACATCCGCGCCGAGATCTGGCTCAAGCTGTGGGGCAACCTCACCTTCAATCCCATCAGCAGCCTGTCGCATTCCACGCTGGTCGACATCTGCCAGTACCCGCCCTCGCGCGAGCTCGCCGCCGCGATGATGCGCGAAGCGCAGGCGGTCGCGCACAAGCTGGGCATCGAGTTCCGCGTGTCGCTGGACAAGCGCATCGCCGGTGCCGAGAAGGTGGGCAAGCACAAGACCTCGATGCTGCAGGACGTGGAGGCCGGGCGCGCGCCCGAGATCGATGCGCTGGTGGGCGCCGTAGTCGAGCTGGCCCGGCTCACCGAGACCCCGACGCCGCACATCGACACCGTGTACTCGCTGGTCAAGCTGCTGGCGCGCACGATGGAAGGCCAGCGCGGCCGGGTGCGTCTCCACGAGATGGCCTGAAAGCTTCGGCATGAGACGCACCCGACGCGCCCGCATCGTCGCCACGCTCGGCCCGGCCAGCTCCGACGAGGCCGCCATCCGCGCCCTGTTCGAGCGCGGGGTGGATGTGTTCCGGCTCAACTTCAGCCACGGCACGCAATCCGACCATGCGCGGCGACTGGAAACCATCCGTGCGCTGGAGCAAGAGTTCGGCCGCCCGATCGGCGTGTTGTTGGACCTTCAGGGCCCCAAGCTGCGCCTCGGCACCTTCGATGGCGGACGCGTGCAGCTCGAGGCCGGCGCGCGCTTTCGCCTCGACATGGACCGCACGCCGGGCGATGCGCGTCGCGCGCCGCTGCCGCACCTGGAGATCTTTGCCGCGCTGCAGGACGGCACCGAGCTGCTGCTCGACGACGGCAAGCTGCGCCTGCGCGTGGAGCGCCATGGCGCCGACTTCGCCGAGACCACCGTGCTCGTCGGCGGGCCGATCTCGGACCGCAAGGGCGTCAACGTGCCCAGCGTGCTGCTGCCCCTCTCGCCGCTGACGCCCAAGGACCGCGACGACCTCGACTTCGGCCTCGCGCTGGGCGTGGACTGGGTGGCCCTGTCCTTCGTGCAGCGGCCCGAGGACATCGAGGAGGCGCGCGCCCTCATCGGCAGCCGCGCCTGGATCATGGCCAAGCTCGAGAAGCCGGCCGCGATCGAGCACCTGGAGGGCATCGTCGCGCTGTCCGACGGCATCATGGTCGCCCGCGGCGACCTCGGCGTGGAGCTGCCGCCCGAGCAGGTGCCTCAGTTGCAGCGCCGCATCGTGCGCGCCTGCCGCCAGGCAGGCAAGCCGGTGGTGGTGGCGACGCAGATGCTCGAATCGATGATTGCCGCGCCGGTGCCCACGCGCGCCGAGGTCTCCGACGTCGCCACGGCCGTGTACGACGGCGTGGATGCGGTGATGCTGTCCGCCGAATCGGCCTCAGGGCGATACCCGCTGGAAGCGGTCGCGATGATGGACCGCATCATCGCCCGCGTGGAGGCGGACCCTTCGTACCGCAGCGGGATCGACGCCACCCACGCCGCGGCGCAGGCGACCACCGCCGACGCGGTTTGCGCCTCGCTGCGCGACGTGGCGGCGCTGCTCTCGCCGGCCGCGACGGTGACCTATACCTCCTCGGGCTTCACCAGCCTGCGCGCCGCGCGCGAGCGGCCCGCGGTGCCGATCCTGAGCCTCACGCCCGACATCGTCAGCGCGCGCCGCATGGCGATGGTGTGGGGCGTGCATGCGGTGCTGGTGGATGACGTCCACGATGTCGCGGAGATGATCGAGTGTGCGTGTCGCACCGCGCGTACCGAAGGCTTCGCGCATCCCGGTGACCACGTGGTGGTCGTCGCCGGCCTGCCCTTCGGACAGTCGGGTACAACCAACCTGCTGCATGTCGCACGCATCCCGCGCTGAGGCCGGCGCGCCCTCGTCGCGGCGCAACTGAGTTCTTCAGTGGTAGTCGTCTTCGAGCTGATGTCGAACGGCCAGGATGGTGATGGTCGTTCCATCTTCAATTTCGTAGAGGACGACGTATCCACTGCTGCGAAATGGAATGACCAGTTCTCGCAGGAAAGGGCTTTGGCCAGCCTTCCGAAAGATGAAGGGAGCGCGGCACAGGTGGCTTTCGACCTCTGTGGTGATGGTGTCGATCGCGATTTGCGCAGCGTCGAAATCTTCGGCGGTCCGGGCACGGTGGAGCAAGAAATCGAAGAGACGGAGCAGATCGTCGCGGGCTGTGTTGGTGTAGCGAACCTCGAAGTCACCCTTCATCCAAGCACCTGCTTGCGGCGGGCATCGAGCCTGCGCTGAAGTTCCCCGTGCACAGCCGTCGCTGAGTGGTACATGCCGGTGCGCTTGGCGTCCTCGCTCGACTTCAAGCCGCGAGCAAGGAACTCGGCCTGCATCCGGCGGCGGTGAATGGTCTCGCGCATCGCCGTTTCGATCAGGCTCGTCAGCGTCTCGCCTTCACGAAGTACGCTCTCGGCCGCCTCGCGCAGTTCGGCCTCGACTCGAAGGGATGGGAAAGTTGCGGTCTTCATGATGGTAATGCGTTGCAAATGCGATTCGATGAGTGTACCGATGTTCTCCCCAGCAGGTACACATCGTGGGTGTCGGTTTGACGTATACGGCCAGATGGGGTGGCGTCAGGGCGTTTGTCGGCCGGCCGCGTCTTGCGCGGCTGACTGCTGTCGCTGCCCTGCCCCAACAGAGTGGCCACGGTCGTGCTTACCGTGCCCAGCGCAGAGCTGGACGAACTGGCGCGCTGGCGCGCTTACATTTCCCGGATGAAGAACGCGACCCTGCGCCAGTTGAAAGTCTTCGAGGCGGTCGCGCGGCTCCTAAGCTTTTCGCGCGCGGCCGAGGAGCTTCACCTGACCCAGCCGGCCGTCTCGACCCAGATCCGCAAGCTCGAGGAGCATGCCGGCAACGTGCTGTTCGAGCAGTTCGGCAAGAAGATCTACCTGACGCCGGCCGGCACCGAGCTGCTCGGGATCAGCCGCGCCATCATCCAGCAGTTCGAGACAGCCGAGCATGCGATGACGCAGTTCCAGGGCGTCTCGGGAGGCCGGCTCAACGTGGGCGTGATCAGCGCGGGCGACTACTTCTTTCCGCGCCTGCTGGTGGAGTTCGCCGGCCGCCATCGCGGGGTGACGCTGAACTTCACCGTCCACAACCGCGAGGGCCTGCTGACGCACATCGCCGAGAACCTCACCGACCTGGCGATCATGGTGCGGCCGCCCACCGGCATGGACACGGTCCACCAGGCCTTCGCGCCGCATCCCTATGCGATCGTCGCGGCGCCGGGTCACCCGCTGGTCAGCGCCAAGAGCATCCCGCTGGCCACGCTGATGCGCGAGCGCTTCGTCGTGCGCGAGAAGGGCTCCGACACCTGGCACTCGATGGAGGAGGGCTTCGGCGGCGACCTGCGCGGCCTCAACATCGCGATGGAGATCCGCAGCACCGAGACCATCAAGCAGGCGGTGATCGCCGGCATGGGCGTGAGCTTCCTGTCGGCGCACACCATCAGCCAGGAGCTGCGCGCCGGCAGCCTGCGCGTGCTCGACGTGCAGGGCTTTCCGCTGATGCTGAATTGGTACGTGGTGCATCTGCGCACCAAGCGCCTGCCGCCGGTGGCGCAGGCCTTCAAGGACTTTCTGGTGAGCGACGGCGCGGGGCTGATTGCGCAGATCGTGCCGCTCGATTCGACGAGTTGAGGGCCTTCGGACAGGCCCTTCTCAGCGCTGCAGTGCGGCGCGCGCGGCCTTGAAGAAGATCACGATGGGCATCGCGGCGACCAGTTCGCGCAGGAGGGTGGCCGTGCCGCTCGCGGGCGTCGTCTTGATCGAGGTGGGATTCAGGGCAGCGTTGCTCATCAGGAAAACTCCGGGAAGGGTTGGGAATGCGCTTGCCCGCGATTTTAGGGTTTACCCCTAACCGTGACAAACCCAATCGCATGCGACCGCATTGCGATGCGGGGCTTGCGCAACACCCTTCACTCGATGCCATGCGCATGTGACGCGCAGTGCTCGTGCATTGCGTTTCATGGGAACTTGACTGCGGTCAAGAGCGTTTGCGCCGCTCGGGCGGACAGTCGTTCCCACACCGGTCCGGCGTTTCGATTCCGTCGGGCCAACGACAACAGGAGACCTCATGACTCGGCCAACGACCACGATCGCCGGTGCCAATCCGGCGGTGTATTCCACGACGGCAACCTATGGCGCGGCAACGACCCGATCGCAGACCTACCGATGGGGCCAGCTGCTGATCGGCATCGTGTGCATGGCGATGATCGCCAACCTGCAATACGGCTGGACTCTCTTCGTCAACCCGATCGCCGACAAGCACGGCTGGAGCCGCGCCGCGATCCAGGTGGCATTCACGATCTTCGTGCTCACCGAGACCTGGCTGGTGCCGATCGAGGGCTACCTGGTCGACCGCTTCGGCCCGCGTCCGGTGGTGCTGGTGGGCGGCGTGCTGTGCGGCCTCGGCTGGGTGCTCAACTCGGTGGCCGCCTCGCTGCCGATGCTCTACATCGCGGCGGCGGTCGGCGGCATCGGCGCCGGCGCGGTCTATGGCACCTGCGTGGGCAATGCACTGAAGTGGTTTCCCGATCGGCGCGGCCTCGCGGCGGGCATGACCGCGGCCGGCTTCGGTGCAGGCTCGGCCATCACGATCATCCCGATCTCCGCGATGATCCATTCGCACGGCTACGAAGCGGCCTTTCTCTACTTCGGCATCGGCCAGGGCCTGATCGTCTTCCTGCTGGCCTGGGCGCTGACCCGGCCGCCCGAGCACGCAAAGGCTTCGGGCACCCGCAATGTGCAGCAGTCCCAGCGCGACTACGCACCCTCCGAGGTGCTGCGCTCGCCGGTCTTCTGGGTGATGTACGCGATGTTCGTGATGGTGGCGGCCGGCGGCCTGATGGCCACGGCCCAGCTCGCGCCGATCGCCCAGGATTTCAAGATCATCGACGTCCCGGTCAACATCATGGGCTTGGTGCTGCCCGCGCTGACCTTCGCGCTGGCCATCGACCGCGTGCTCAACGGGGTGACGCGGCCCTTCTTCGGCTGGGTCTCCGACAAGATCGGGCGCGAGCAGACGATGTTCATTGCATTCGCGCTGGAATCGGTGGGCATCCTGATGCTCTACCACTATGGCCACAACCCGATCCTCTTCGTCGTGCTGACCGGCATCGTGTTCTTCGCCTGGGGCGAGATCTACAGCTTGTTCCCCTCGACCTGCGCCGACACCTTCGGCGGCAAGTACGCGGCCTCCAACGCCGGCATGCTCTACACCGCCAAGGGCACGGCCTCGCTGCTGGTGCCGCTGTCCAGCGTCCTGGCCGCGGCCACCGGCAGCTGGCAGGCGGTCTTCATCGCCGCCAGCGCGGTCAACCTGATCGCGGCGCTGATGGCGTGGTTCGTGCTGCGCCCGATGCGGCGCAGGCATATCGAGCGGAGCCGGCAGCACGCCTAGTTTGGGCGTTCAGCGCAGGCCGATGCGCGAGGCGCGCGCGCGCAGCCAGGCGGCGCGCGCCGCGTTGCTGGGCTCGACGCGAATCGCGGCGAGGTGCAGGGCACGCATCTGCTCGACTTCCTCGATGAGCCTGCCGGGGCTCAGCAGGGCCTTGACGAACTCACGGACCTCTGCGGCCCCAGCGCGCGGGCCCGGGGATCGGCGGCGCCTCGCGCGCCGAAGGGTCGTTGAAGGATGGACATGGCAGTTCCTTTGGAAGACGGGACGATGCTTTGATCTTCGGCCGGCCTTTCCAATAAGTACAACGAGATTTATTGCCAGTTGAATGCAAAAATAATGCACTCAACAACGCGTGACGCGCCGTGGACATCAACCTGGCCCGGACCTTCCTCGAGATCGTGGAGACGCGCAGCTTCCAGCGCGCTGCCGAACGCCTGCACGTGACGCAGACCTCGGTCAGTGCACGCGTGCGGACGCTGGAGCAACTGCTCGGCCGCAAGCTCTTCGTGCGCAACAAGGCCGGCGCCACGCTCACCACGGCCGGCGAACAGTTCCTGCCGCACGCGACCACGCTGGTGCAGGTCTGGGCGCGTGCCCGCCACCAGGTGGCGGTGCCGACCGGCAGCCGCGCGGTGATCGCGATGGGCTGCGAGATCAGCCTGTGGGACCCGCTGCTGCTGCGATGGCTGCTGTGGATGCGCGCCGCCGATCCCGACCTGGCCCTGCGCACCGAAGTCGGCGAGCCGCTCGACCTGCTCGACAAGGTCGCCTCGGGCGTGCTCGACATCGCCGTCGCCTACGCGCCGCAGCAGCGGCCCGGCCTGCGCGTGGAGCTGCTGATCGAGGAGAAGCTCGTGATGGTCACCACGGCCAAGCGGCCCCGCGTGCCGCAGCCGGCGGACTACGTGTATGTCGACTGGGGGCCGGAGTTCGCGGCACAGCACGGCCTCGCCTTTCCGGAGCTGTCCAGCGCAGCGGTGATGGCCGGGCTCGGGCCGCTGGGGCGCGAGTACCTGCTGGCCGCCGGCGGCACCGGCTACTTCCGGCTCGACGTGGTGCGCGGGCACCTCGAATCGGGCCAGCTGAAGCGCGTGCCCGGCACGCCGGAGTTTCTCTACCCGGCCTATGCGGTCTATGCGGTGGGCGCCGATCCGCGCATCGTCGAGCCCGCGCTGGAGGGCCTGCGGCGGGTGGCGCGCGCGGAGCCCCGATCGATCCAGAGCCCTGTTTCCCCTCGAAATTGACCGGGGTCAAGGGTCGGACCGGCCGATTCATCGACATTGCCTCTGTCATGAATCCACAAACGACACCGGGACACCACGCAGCCGCAGAAGCGGCCGAGGCGCATTCGATTGCCTTCGCGAATCGCTTCATTCCCCGAATAAATTGGACCGGGCTTGCGGCATTCCCGACACTGACAGAGCACCCCCCGGTGCACCCACGATGAACGCCATGGAAAACACACTCGCCGCAACTGCCGCCGTGCGCGCCGTGCTGGTCCGCCGCATGGACGAGCCCGGCGCGCTGCTGCCCATCCTGCACGATCTGCAGGACACGCTCGGCCATATCCCCCCGGACGCCGTGCAGGAGATCGCCGGCGCCCTGAACCTCTCGCGCGCCGAGGTGCACGGCGTCATTACCTACTACCACCACTTCCGCACCGAGCCCGCGGGGCGCCACGTGGTCCGGATCTGCCGCGCCGAGGCCTGCCAGGCCATGGGCGCCGACGACCTGCTCGCGCACGCGCAGCAGCGCCTGGGCTGTGCCGCGCACGGCACCACGAAGGACGGCGCCTTCACCCTCGAGCCCGCCTTCTGCCTGGGGCTGTGTGCCTCCTCCCCCGCCATGGCGATCGACGACGAGCCGCATGCGCGCATGACGCCCCATGCCTTCGATGCGCTGATCCATGAGACCCAAGGCCTGCAGGAGTCGAAGCGATGAGCATCACCGTGTATGTGCCGCGCGACTCCGCGGCCCTGGCCGTGGGCGCCGATCGCGTGGCCCGCCGGATCGCCGAGGAGGCGGCGCGGCGCGGCCTCGACGTGCAACTGGTGCGCAACGGCTCGCGCGGCCTGTTCTGGCTCGAGCCGCTCGTCGAGGTCAGCACGCCTGCGGGCCGGGTGGCCTACGGACCGGTCACGGTCGCCGATGTAGCCGGCCTGTTCGATGCGGACTTCCTTGCGGCCGCCGCACACGCCCTGCACCTCGGCCTGACCGACGAGATCCCCTACCTGAAGCAGCAGGAGCGGCTCACCTTCGCTCGCATGGGCATCACCGACCCGCTCTCGCTCGCCGACTACGAGGCGCACGAAGGCTACGCCGGCCTGCGCCGCGCACTCGCGATGGCGCCTGCGGACATCGTGCAGCAGATCCTGGACTCGGGCCTGCGCGGCCGCGGCGGCGCGGCCTTCCCGGCCGGCATCAAATGGAAGACCGTGCTCGCCACGCCGGCGGCGCAGAAGTACATCGTCTGCAATGCCGACGAAGGCGACTCGGGCACCTTCTCCGACCGCATGACCATGGAGGGCGATCCCTTCATGCTGATCGAGGGCATGACGATCGCGGGCATCGCCACCGGCGCCACGCAGGGCTATGTGTACGTGCGATCGGAGTACCCCCACGCCATCGTCGCGCTGAACGCGGCCATCGCGCGGGCCGAGGCGGCCGGCTTCCTCGGCGACGACATCCTCGGCTCCGGTCGCGCCTTCAGGCTCGAAGTGCGCAAGGGTGCCGGCTCCTACGTCTGCGGCGAGGAGACGGCCCTGCTCGAAAGCCTGGAAGGCAAGCGCGGCATCGTGCGCGCCAAGCCGCCGCTGCCGGCCATCGAGGGCCTGTTCGGCCGGCCCACGCTGATCAATAACGTGATCACGCTGGCCAGCGTGCCGCTGATCCTGGCACGCGGGGCCGAGTTCTACCGCGACTTCGGTGTCGGGCGTTCCCGTGGCACGCTGCCGATGCAACTGGCCGGCAACATCAAGCACGGCGGTCTGGTGGAGAAGGCCTTCGGCGTCACGTTGCGCGAGCTGCTCTACGACTACGGCGGCGGCTCCGCCTCGGGCCGGCCGATCAAGGCCGTGCAGGTGGGCGGCCCGCTGGGCGCCTACCTGCCCGAATCGCAATGGGATCTGCCGCTGGACTACGAGGCCTACGCCGCCGTGGGTGGCACGGTGGGGCATGGCGGCATCGTGGTCCACGACGACACGGCCGACCTGTCGACGCTCGCGCGCTACGCGATGGAGTTCTGCGCCATCGAGTCCTGCGGCAAGTGCACGCCCTGCCGCATCGGCTCGACCCGCGGCGTCGAGGTGATCGACAAGATCCGTGCGGACCAGAACCGGCCGCAGCAGGTGATCCTGCTGCGCGACCTGTGCAACACCATGGTCCACGGCTCGCTGTGCGCGATGGGCGGCATGACGCCCTTCCCGGTGCTGTCCGCACTCGATCATTTCCCCGAAGACTTCGGCATCGTCGTCCCCGACCGCGAAGCCGCCTGAGCCAGGAAGAAGAGGAACAAGACATGCTGGACCATCTGGAGGAAACCGACTGGGGCACGCCGAAACGCGAGTCCGAGCGCGAAGTCACGCTCGAGATCGACGGCAACGAAGTCACCGTGCCGGCCGGCACCTCGCTGATGCGTGCGGCCGTGGATGCCGGCATCCAGGTGCCCAAGCTCTGCGCCACGGACAGCCTGGAGCCCTTCGGCTCCTGCCGGCTGTGCCTGGTCGAGATCGAGGGACGCCGGGGTTTCCCTGCCTCCTGTACCACGCCGGCCGAGGCCGGCATGAAGGTGCGCACCCAGACGCCGAAGCTGCAGGACCTGCGCAAGGGCGTGATGGAGCTCTACATCTCCGACCATCCGCTGGACTGCCTCACCTGCTCGGCCAACGGCAACTGCGAGCTGCAGGACATGGCGGGCGTCACGGGCCTGCGCAACGTGCGCTACGGCGAAGGCGGCGCGAACCACCTGAACAGCAAGAAGGACGAGTCGAATCCGTACTTCAGCTACGACCCGTCGAAGTGCATCGTCTGCAACCGCTGCGTGCGCGCCTGCGAAGAGACGCAGGGCACCTTTGCATTGACGATCAGCGGCCGCGGCTTCGAGTCGCGCGTCTCGCCGGGGCAGGATCAACCCTTCATGGAATCCGAATGCGTAAGCTGCGGCGCCTGCGTCGAGGCCTGCCCGACGGCCACGCTGCAGGAGAAGTCGGTGATCTGGCTCGGCCAGCCCGAGCACAGCGTCATCACCACCTGCGCCTACTGCGGCGTGGGCTGCGCCTTCAAGGCCGAGATGAAGGGGAACGAGGTGGTGCGCATGGTGCCGTGGAAGGACGGCAAGGCCAACGACGGCCATTCCTGCGTGAAGGGCCGCTTCGCCTGGGGCTATGCGACGCACCAGGACCGCATGCTCAAGCCGATGATCCGCAAGAAGATCACCGATCCCTGGCAGGAGGTCAGCTGGGAGGTCGCGCTGGGCTATGCCGCCGGCGAGTTCAAGCGCCTGCAGTCCCAGTACGGCAGGGACGCCATCGGCGGCATCACCTCTTCGCGCTGCACCAACGAGGAAACCTACCTGGTCCAGAAGCTGGTGCGCGCGGCCTTCGGCAACAACAACGTCGACACCTGCGCCCGCGTGTGCCACTCGCCCACCGGCTACGGCCTCAAGCAGACGCTGGGCGAATCGGCGGGCACGCAGACTTTCAAGTCGGTGGAGAAGGCCGACGTGATCGTGGTGACCGGCGCCAACCCGACCGACGGCCACCCCGTGTTCGCCTCGCGCATGAAGAAGCGGCTGCGCGAAGGCGCGAAGCTGATCGTGATCGACCCGCGGCGCATCGACATCGTGAAGTCACCTCATGTGCAGGCCGCGCATCACCTCCAGCTGAGGCCCGGCACCAACGTGGCGGTG
Source organism: Variovorax sp. WS11 (assembly GCF_010499245.1). GTDB lineage: Bacteria > Pseudomonadota > Gammaproteobacteria > Burkholderiales > Burkholderiaceae_C > Variovorax. The sequence continues at coordinate 2,222,041 of NZ_JAAGOW010000001.1, read as the reverse complement.
GTCACCGCGCTGGCGCACGTGATCGCGACCGAGGGCCTGATCGCCGAGGACTACGTGGCCGAGCGCTGTGACCTCGCCTCCTTCGCCGAATGGCGCGCCTTCGTCTCGAAGGCCGAGAACTCGCCCGAGGCCACCGAAGCGGCCACCGGCGTGCCGGCCCAAGAGATGCGCGCCGCGGCGCGCCTGTACGCCACGGCCGGCAACGGCGCGATCTACTACGGCCTCGGCGTGACCGAGCACAGCCAGGGCTCGACCACGGTGATGGGCATCGCCAACCTCGCGATGGCCACCGGCAACGTGGGGCGCGAGGGCGTGGGCGTCAATCCGCTGCGCGGGCAGAACAACGTACAGGGCTCCTGCGACATGGGCTCCTTCCCGCACGAGCTGCCGGGCTACCGGCATGTGTCGGACAGCACTTCGCGCGCCTCCTTCGAGGCGGCCTGGGGCGTGCGTATCGACCCCGAGCCGGGCCTGCGCATCCCCAACATGTTCGACGCTGCGATCGGCGGCAGCTTCAAGGGCCTGTACTGCGAGGGCGAGGACATCGTGCAGTCGGATCCGAACACCCAGCACGTGGCGGCGGCCATGATGGCGATGGAATGCGTGGTGGTGCAGGACCTGTTTCTCAACGAGACCGCGAAGTACGCCCACGTGTTCCTGCCCGGCTCCTCATTCCTGGAGAAGGACGGCACCTTCACCAACGCCGAGCGCCGCATCTCGCGCGTGCGCAAGGTCATGCCGCCCAAGGCAGGCTATGCGGACTGGGAGGTGACGGTGAAGCTGGCGCAGGCGCTGGGCTATCCGATGGACTACCGCAGCCCCGAGGAGATCATGGACGAGATCGCCGCGTTGACGCCGACCTTCCGCGGCGTGAGCTACAAGCGGCTCGACGAGCTCGGCAGCATCCAGTGGCCTTGCAACGAGGACGCGCCCGAGGGCACGCCCACCATGCACATCGACAGCTTCGTGCGCGGCAAGGGCCGCTTCATCGTCACGCAGTACGTGGCGACCGACGAGAAGGTCACGCGCAAGTTCCCCCTGCTGCTCACCACCGGCCGGATCCTGTCGCAGTACAACGTCGGCGCCCAGACGCGGCGCACCGACAACAACCAGTGGCACAGCGAGGACCGGCTGGAAATCCACCCGCACGATGCGGAGGAGCGCGGCATCCGGAACGACGACTGGGTCGGCATCCAGAGCCGCGCCGGCGAGACGGTGCTGCGCGCCACGGTGTCCGAGCGCATGCAGCCGGGCGTGGTCTACACCACCTTCCACTTCCCGGAGTCGGGCGCCAACGTCATCACCACCGACAACTCCGACTGGGCCACCAACTGCCCGGAGTACAAGGTCACGGCGGTGCAGGTCATGCCGGTGATGCAGCCCTCCGCGTGGCAGCAGGAGTACAGCCGCTTCAACGAGACGCAGCAGGCGCTGTTGACGGCCGCGGCGCGCGACGACGCGACGGTCGGGGCCAAGTGACATGAATGACATGAATGCCATGAGCATGGCTGCCTTGCCCTCCTCCGTCACCTATGCCGACGCCCCGTCCTGCGAAGGCGCGATGCTGCTGCCGGTGCGCGGCGTGCGCGGCGGCCTGGCCTTCGCGGTGCAGGACTGGGTGGCGCAGGAAGTGCCGGTCGCGCTGGAGTTCAACGGCATCTCGCACGCGGTGATGCTGGCGACGCCGCTGGACCTGGAGGACTTCGCGCTCGGCTTCTCGCTGACCGAGGGCATCCTCGACGGTGCGCACGAGCTCTATGGCGTGGAGGCCGAGCCCTCGGCGCTCGGCATCACCGTGCGCCTGGACGTGGCCAGCGCCGCCTTCGCCCGCCTCAAGCAGAAGCGCCGCTCGATGGCCGGGCGCACCGGCTGCGGCCTGTGCGGCACCGAGAGCCTGGCCCAGGTGTCGCGCGAACTGCCGGTGCTCGCCGACGGCATGCGGCTGGAGCGCCGGGCGATCGCGCGGGCGATGTCGCGGCTGCAGGCGCAGCAGACCCTGCAGCAGGCCACCGGCGCGGTGCACGCGGCCGCCTGGTGCTCGGCTGAGGGCGAGGTGATGTTCCTGCGCGAGGACGTGGGGCGCCACAACGCGCTCGACAAGCTGGTGGGCGCGCTGGCGGCCGCCGAGGTCGAGGCTTCGGCCGGCTTCATCGCCGTCACCAGCCGGGCCAGCTTCGAGATGGTGCAGAAGACCGCCATGGCCGGCGTCTCGCTGCTGGCCGCCGTGTCGGCGCCGACGTCCTTCGCGGTCCAGACCGCGCAGCGAGCCGGTCTGACGCTGGTCGGCTTCGCGCGCAAGGACGATCTGGTGGTCTATTGCCTGCCGGAGCGCCTGGCGGCGGCACCGGAAGCCCTGGCTCATTGAACGAAGAGGAAGAAAGGCAGCAGCGCATGCACGACCCGACGGCGCAACTGGTCAAGATGGCCAACCAGATCGGCAGCTTCTTCCAGGCCCAGACGCCGGCCGATCCGGCTGCGGCCGCGCAGGCGGTCGCGGCGCATCTGAAGTCCTTCTGGGCGCCCAGCATGCGGGGGCAACTGATCAGCGAGCTCGATGCCGGTGGCGCCACGCAGCTGCTGCCGATCGTCGCATCGGCAGTTCGGAACCATCGGGCGAAGCTGCTGCGCCAGGCGTCGAGTTAGCTCGGGTGCGGGACGCTGGAATCCTCGTGCGCCTTGAGCAGTGATTCGTAGTAGAGGCACAGCGGCATGGCGATGAACACCATGCCCGCGACGTAGATGATCAGGCTCGTCACCGGGAAGTCGGCCCGTTCCCAGTAGGGGATGGAGGCGGCCGCGGCGCCGATGGCGATGAGCGCGATCACGGTCTTCAGGGCCCAGCCCATGAAGGTGGTCCACCGGTCGCCCGAAAGGGCATCGCGTGCGCAGTCCCGAGGGTCTTCGCCCTTGTCGCCCTTGTCTTGGTCCATGGTGTCTCCTTGGTGAGGCGCTGCCTCTGACCATGCCACGGGCTCGGACCCCGGTCAACCTGGAAGCCCCGCGGTCGGCGCTGCGCTAAAGTCGTACGACCCATTTCACACGACCCATGACGGCCCGCTTCCAGTCCATCACCCCCGGCGCCCGCTTGTCCGACCGGGTGGCCGATGCGCTCGCGGCCGAGATCAAGGCCGGGCGGCTGGTCGCCGGCGAGAAGCTGCCGACCGAGGCGGCCCTGGTGGAGCAGTTCGCCGTCAGCCGCACCGTGGTGCGCGAGGCGATCTCGCGGCTCAAGTCCCTGGGCCTGGTGGATTCCCGCCAGGGCAGCGGCATGTACGTGTGCGAGACGGGCTTCGCGCCGCTCAGCTTCGACGCGCGTTACGCCGGCTCGAAGACGGCAGTGATCCAGATGGTGGAAGTGCGGCGCGCGCTCGAAGCCGAAGTCGCTGCGCTGGCCGCGCAGCGGCGCACGCCGGCCGACGTGCGTCGCATCCGCAGCGCCGTGGCCGCTTTGGCGAAGGCGGTGCAGGCCGGCGGAGACGGGGCGGAGCAGGACGTGGCCTTCCACCGCGCGATCGCCGATGCCGCGCGCAATCCCTTCCTGCTGGACACGCTGCAGTACCTGGGCCAGTTCCTCTACGGTGCCACACGGGTGACCCGTGCCAACGAAGCACGCCGCGCGGATTTCGCGCAACAGGTCGCCGACGAGCATCGCGCCATCGTGGAAGCCATCGATGCCGGCGATGCCGCGAAGGCGCGCCTCGCCGCGGCGGGCCACATGGACGGCGCCATCCGGCGCATCGAACAGGCGGACCCGGCCTTCTGGCAGCAGGAGGGCGAGGCCCTCGCCCGTCCGCTTACTGGCGGACTGCCCGTCACCTCCTGATTCCGCGCGTCTGCCCGGCGGGCTCGCGAGGGCCGTGCTCGGGTTATCCCTTGGTTTTCACATGGGTCTTAAATTTGTATGATGACCATATGAGATGACAAGATCCGACGGCAATCCGGCCGTCGAGACCACATAACACCCGGAGACCTGCCAATGACCGCATCCATCCTCGCCGGCGCGAAGCCGGCCGACGACGACCTCGAGCGCCGCGCCTACGGCAAGGTGTTCTGGCGTCTCGTGCCCTTCCTCATGCTGTGCTACGTGATCGCCTACCTCGATCGCGTGAACGTCGGCTTCGCCAAGCTGCAGATGGGGCAGGACCTGGGCTTCAGCGAAACGGTGTTCGGGCTCGGCGCGGGCATCTTCTTCCTCGGCTACTTCCTGTTCGAGGTGCCGAGCAACCTGCTGATGAACAAGGTCGGCGCGCGCATCTGGATCGCGCGGATCATGATCACCTGGGGCCTGCTCTCGGCCTGCTTCATGTTCGTGAAGACGCCCACCAGCTTCTACGTTCTGCGCTTCCTGCTCGGCCTGGCCGAGGCCGGCTTCTACCCGGGCGTGATCCTCTACCTCACCCACTGGTACCCGGCGCACCGGCGCGCCAAGATCATCGCGGTCTTCATGTCGGCGATCCCCGTCGCGGGCATCTTCGGCAACCCGCTGTCGGGCTGGATCATGGATGCCTTCCACGGCGTCTCGTCGCTGCAAGGTTGGCAATGGATGTTCCTGGTCGAGGCGGTGCCGGCGGTGCTGATCGGGCTGGTCGTCCTGTTCTACCTGGACAACGGCATCGCCAAGGCCAAGTGGCTCGACGCGGACGAGAAGAAGCTGCTGGCGCGCGAGGTCGAGCTCGACCAGCAGTTCGGCCAGCGCGGCCCGCACTCGGTGGCCGGCGTGTTCAAGGACGCCCGCATCTGGTGGATGGCGCTGATCTACTTCAGCTTCGTCATGGGCCAGTACGCGCTGACCTTCTGGCTGCCGACGCTGATCAAGACCACCGGCGTCAAGGGCAACCTGAACATCGGCCTGCTGAGCGCGGTGCCTTTCCTCTGCGCCATCGTGGCCATGAACCTGTTCGGCCGCAGCGCCGACAAGCGCCGCGAGCGGCGCTGGCACCTGATCGTTCCCGCCCTCATGGGGGCCGTCGGCTTCATCGTCGCCGCCTCGTACACCCGCAACACCGCCGTCTCGCTGGCCTTCCTCTCGCTCGCCGCGGCCGGCGTGCTGACCTGCGCGCCGCTGTTCTGGTCGCTGCCCACCGCTTTTCTCTCGGGCACCGCGGCGGCCGCCGGTATCGCCGCCATCAACTCGGTCGGCAACCTGGCCGGCTTCGTGAGCCCCTACCTCATCGGCTACCTGAAGGACGCGACCGGCAGCACGCAGGTCGGCATGTATGTGCTGGCGGGCGCGCTCCTGGTGGGCGCCATCGCGGTATGGTTGACGCCGAAGCAACTCGTCAATCGCTGAGCCGGTTTTCGCACAAGGAGTTTTTCGCATGACTTCCACCATCGGCCTGATCGGCCTCGGCGCCATGGGCGGCGGCATGGCGCAGTCGCTGCGCCGCGCGGGCTTCGCGCTGAACGTATACGACGTGCGCGCCGAAGCGGCGCGGGCCTTTGCCATGGATGGCGGGAACGCCTGCGCCACCCTGGCCGAGCTGGGCGAGAAGAGCGAGGTCGTGGTCTGCGTCGTGGTCAACGCCGCGCAGACCGAGGCGGTGCTGTTCGGCGCCGACGGCCCCGACGGCGCGCCCGGCTGCGCCGCCTCGATGAAGCCGGGCAGCGTGTTCGTGATGTGCTCGACGGTGGACCCCAGCTGGTCGATCGCGCTCGAGGCGCGCCTGGCCGAGAAGGGCATCCTCTACATCGACGCTCCGATCTCCGGCGGCGCCGCCAAGGCCGCCAGCGGCGAGATGACGATGATGACCGCCGGCTCGCCCGAGGCCTACGCCAAGGCCGGCGCCGCGCTCGATGCGATGGCCGCCAAGGTCTACCGCTTGGGGGACCGGGCCGGCGCGGGCAGCAAGGTGAAGATCATCAACCAGCTGCTCGCCGGCGTGCACATCGCCGCGGCGGCCGAGGCCATGGCGCTGGGCCTGCGCGAGGGCGTGGATGCGGCCGCGCTGTACGAGGTCATCACGCACAGCGCCGGCAACAGCTGGATGTTCGAGAACCGCATGGCCCACGTGCTGGCAGGCGACTACACGCCGCTGTCGGCGGTCGACATTTTCGTGAAGGACCTGGGCCTGGTGCTCGACACCGCGCGCGCCAGCAAGTTTCCGCTGCCGCTGGCGTCCACTGCGCACCAGATGTTCATGCAGGCCTCCACGGCGGGCTTCGCGCGGGAGGATGACAGCGCGGTCATCAAGATATTTCCCGGCATCGAGCTGCCGTCGCGTTCCAAGCCGCTGGAGTCCTCATGAGCGGGAAGATCCTGCTCGGCTGCATCGCCGACGATTTCACCGGCGCCACCGACCTCGCCAACAACCTCGTGCGCGCCGGCATGCGTGTGGTGCAGGCCATCGGCGTGCCGGCCAAGCCGCTTGCGGCCGAGGTCGATGCTGTGGTGGTCGCGCTGAAGTCCCGCACCATCGCGCCGGCCGAGGCGGTGGCGCAATCGCTCGAGGCGCTGCGCTGGCTGCAGGCCCAGGGGGCGCGGCAGATCTACTTCAAGTACTGCTCCACCTTCGACAGCACGCCCGCGGGCAACATCGGCCCGGTGACGGAGGCGCTGATGGAGGCGCTGGGCTGCGACTTCACCATTGCCACGCCCGCCTTCCCGGACAACAAGCGCACCGTGTTCAAGGGCTACCTGTTCGCCGGCGAGGTGCTGCTCAACGAGAGCGGCATGCAGAACCATCCCCTGACGCCGATGACCGACCCCAACCTCGTGCGCGTGCTGCAGGCGCAGACGCGGCACCGGGTGGGACTGATCGACCACGCGGTGGTCGCGCGCGGCGCGCAGGCGGTGCGCGAGCGCATCGCGCAGCTCCGGTCGGAGGGCATCGGCATCGCGATCGTCGATGCGGTCTCCAACGACGACTTGCTGCGCCTCGGCCCGGCGCTCGCGGACATGCCGCTGGTCACCGCGGGCTCGGGCGTGGCGATCGGGCTGCCGGGCAACTTCGGGATCGCTCCCTCGTTCGCCGCCGGCGTGTTGCCGCCTGCGGGGGGCTTGCAGGCCGTGGTCTCGGGCAGCTGCTCGCTGGCCACCAACCGGCAAGTGTTGAGCTTCATCCAGGCAGGCCGCCCCGCGCTCGCGATCGATCCGCTGCGCATCGCCGCGGGCGTCGACGTGGCGGCCGAGGCGCTAGCCTGGGCTGCGCCGCTGCTGGCGGACGGGCCGGTGCTGGTCTACTCCACCGCCGAGGCCGGCGCCGTGAAGTCGGTGCAGGGCAGGCTCGGCGTCGAGGAGGCCGGCGCGATGGTGGAACGCACCATCGCCGAGATCGCGCGCGGGCTGGTCGCGCAAGGCGTGCGGCAACTGGTGGTGGCCGGCGGGGAGACCTCGGGCGCCTGCGTGCAGGCCCTGGGCATCGCGCAGCTGCAGATCGGCGCGCAGATCGACCCCGGCGTGCCCTGGTGCCATGCCCCGGCCGAGGCAGCGGGCGGCGCCGGGCTGCATATCGCGCTCAAGTCCGGCAACTTCGGCACCGACGATTTCTTCTTCAAAGCCTTTACAGTTCTCGAATGACCGAGAGCCAGGCGCGCGAAGAAATCTGCCGTATCGGCCGCAGCCTGTTCGAGCGCGGCCATGTGCATGCCACGGCCGGCAACATCAGCGTGCGACTCGACGACGGCTTCCTCATCACGCCCACCGACGCCTGCCTGGGCTTCCTCGATCCGGCGAAGCTCGCGCGGCTCGACGTCGACTTGAACCAGAGCGGTGGCGATCGCGCCAGCAAGACCATCGCGCTGCATGCCCGCATCTACGCCGCCGCCACGCGCTTCGACGCCGGCACGCGCTGCGTGATCCACACCCACAGCACGCATTGCGTGGCGCTCACGCTGGAAGCGCCGGGCGAGGAGCTGCTGCCGGCCCTCACGCCCTACTTCGTGATGAAGGTCGGCCATGTGCCCGTGATCCCCTACCACCGGCCCGGCGCGCCCGAGGCCGCCGAGCGGGTCGCGCAAACCATCGCGCGCTACGGCGCGGAAGGCACGCCGATCCGCGCCGTGATGCTGGAGCGCCTCGGCCCCAACGTCTGGCACGACACGCCTGCCGCGGCCATGGCCGTGCTCGAGGAGCTCGAAGAGACCGCCAGGCTTTGGGCATTGAACAAGCAGTCGGCCCAGCCGCTGGCACCACCACAGATCGACGAGCTGCGCCGTCATTTCGGCGCGCGCTGGTAAGAGAACGAAGGACACATCCCCATGCCCCGATTCGCCGCCAACCTCTCCATGCTCTATCCCGAGCTCGATTTCCTCGACCGCTTCGAAGCCGCCGCGAAGGACGGCTTCCAGGCCATCGAGTACCTCTTCCCCTATCCCTACGAGCGGCGCGAGCTGGCCGCCCGGCTCTCGGCCAACGGCCTGCAGCAGGTGCTCTTCAACGGCCCGCCCGGCGACTGGGACGGCGGCGAGCGCGGCCTGGCCTGCCTGCCGGGGCGCGAGGCCGAGTTCCGCGAGGGCGTGCTGAAGGCGCTGGACTATGCCGAGGCCCTGGACTGCCCCCGCGTGCATGTGATGGCTGGACTGGTGCCCTCGGACGTGGAGCGCGAGGCCGTGCAGCCCACCTACATCGACAACCTGCGCTGGGCCGCGGCCGAGGCCGCCAAGGCCGGGCGCGATCTGCTGATCGAGCCCATCAACACCCGTGACATCCCGCGCTTCTTCCTGAACCGGCAGGACCACGCGCACGAGATCGTCGACCTGGTGGGCGCGCCCAACCTCAAGGTGCAGATGGACCTCTACCACTGCCAGATCGTCGAGGGCGACGTCGCGATGAAGATCCGCAAGTACCTGCCCACCGGCCGCGTCGGCCATTTCCAGATCGCCGGCGTGCCTGAGCGCCACGAGCCCGACATCGGCGAGCTGAACCATCCCTACCTGTTCAAGGTGATCGATGAGGTGGCGGCGCACTGCGGCTGGGAAGGCTGGGTCGGCTGCGAATACCGGCCGGCGCGCGGCGCGGTGGCGCGGGGCAGCTCCGACGGTCTGGGCTGGCTGCGCGAGTTGCAGCGCGGCTGAAGCAGCAGCGGGGCCGCAGCCGCCCCATCGCGCCCAACCGCCGGTTGACGCGCGGCCGATGGCCGCTGCGAGCCTGCACGCTGCGCGGCAACAAGTTGGCGCGCAAATCTGGCGAATCGTGGCATTCCACACAACCAAGCCTCGCCTTTTTGCGTAATCCCCTGCAACGCTGAACCGCGCGGATCGTTATTCAAACGAGCCCGGCACGATTGATGCAAGGCAATCGGCAAGCGGGGATTCCGTGTCAGCTGTTTGATCCAGTCATCCATTTTTTGCCGCCCGCAGGAGACGACCATGTCGCACAGTTCTTCTTCGATGCAGACTGCAGCCGCGTTCGAGATCCGGTTCCAGTCGCTGTTCAACCAGGGCCGCGCGCTGGCCTTCCCGTGCGACAGCACGGGCATGGTCAACCTCGACGCGATGAGCGAGAGGGCCCGCAACAACTATCTCTTCGCCCGCGGGATGATCGGCCGCGAGTACGCGACGCCCTTCGTCCAGGCCCGCGAGCCTCATTGAGCTGGCAGTGACGAAATCGTCAAGCCGCTGACGCGATTTGACGATTTGATGAACCGGGCGTGCCGGCCGCCACCGCCGTCAGCGGACCCCGGCCGCCTTCAGCAGGAAATCGGTCACGTTTTCGGTCAGATAGCGGCGGTCCTTCTCGTTGCTCATGGAGGCGTCGCGAAAGAAGGCCACCTGGGCCGCATGGTCGGCGTAGAACTGGGTCGAGGCCCAGAGGTGGAAGAGGAAGAGCAGCGGGTCCACCGGGTCCATCAGCCCGCGCTGGGCCCAGTTCCGGATGACGGCGGCGGCCTGCTCGGTGCGCTGCCTGCTCGTCCCCATCATTTCCCGGATCGCCGGCGCCCCTCGCATCATCTCGGCAGTGAAGATCCGCGAGCGCAGCGGGTGATCGAAGGAGAACTGCATCCTGCGCTGGATCAACTCGGTCAGCACCTTGCGCGGACCCAAGGCCTCGTCGCTGAAGCCGAAGACGCCGATCCAGTCGTTGACGATGTCCTGCAGCACCTGGCGGTAGAGCGCCTCCTTGCTCTCGATGTAGTAGTGCAGCTGCGCCTTGGACAGGCCGGCCTTGTGGGCGATCGCCTGGGTCGAGGCCCCGGCCAGGCCATCGGCCGCGAAGACTTCGATGGCTGCCTGGTGGATCAGGCCCAGCATCTGCGTGTAGTTGCGCGCCCGGCCCCGGGTGGCGCCGGCGAGGGCTCCGCCGGTCGTGCTGGGGGCCGCCTTGGCGCGGAGACGTGTCGCATTCATGAGACAGGGCCTGTTCGTGGAGCGAGCTTGGGCAAATTATCCATTCGAGTAAAAAAGAGCTGTGATGATTTTTCAGCCGGATAAAGAGATCGAAGACAGATTTGCTCAATCGGTCAGTTTTGAGTCTCGGTTTCTTGAGCGTCCACCCAGCCGGGTGAACTGACAACGACGGGCGCATCAGGCGTTGTCCGACAAGGAGCGGGAAGCCTCTGGTCAACAAGGAAGACTTCCGCCAACGAAGGCTTTCGCGCGCTGCTCAGATCGACGACAGAGATGCGCCGGGACCTTGCTGCCGCCAGGAGTCCGCCATGAACATTCCCATGCCTGTGCAAGCGACCGCCGCCTGCGCCGCCATGACCGCAACCCGGCTGCGTGAAGCCGCGCAAGCGCAAATCGTCCGTTCCTTCCGCGCGCAACTGGGCGGCGGGCCCGAGCCGTCGGACGAGCAGCTGATCCTTTTCGCCCGTCTTGCGGTGTCCGAGGTGCGGCTGCGGCGCCGGCTCCTGGCGTCTGCTGCCTCGGCGGAACCGCAGGACGGCGAGACCGCCCTCCGCTGGGAGCGCTGACATGAGCGCCGCCGCGATCTTCCCCGAGCGGCAGAGGCCGCCGGCTGCCGTCGCCTTCGGCAGCCTGCTCGATCTGGCGCGCTTCCACGGCGAGCCCGCGGAAGGCGAGGTCTGCGAAGCCTGCCAGACCATTAATGCGCGTCACGCACGCTTCTGCAAGGGCTGCGACGGCAAGCTGCCCGCCTATTTCGCGACCGTCGACGGCGAGACCCATCCCTCGCCCCTGATGAGCGCGGGCGACGCCGAGGTGCGCCGCTCCCGCTACGCCGTCTTCGCGCTGATCGGTCTCTGGGGCACCGTGGCCGCGGTGGCGCTGATCCTGGCCCGTGGGCCGCGGGAGGCCGGTGTGCCCACACGCCCGCTGGCGCATGCGGCGCTGCCGGCGCCCATCGAGCGCACGGTGGCGCGGGTCGATCCCACGGCCACCGCCGAAACCGCGCGGGTCGCGCAGAGCCTCGTGCCGGTCGTTGCAGCGCCCTCCGATGCGGCGCCGGCCCTGCCACCCACGCCAGCCGAAGAGAATGCGCCCGAGGTGTCATCGGTAAAACCTCGCGCTGCGCGCACGTCCGCGCCGCCGACCCCGAAACCGGGCGCGGTGCGAACCGCCAACGCGGCGAGTCCCGTGGCACGCTGCGAGGGCCTCGCGTTCATCGGCCGCGCCGTATGCATGAACAACCAATGCGCGCGGCCGGAAATGCGGCGCAGCGCCCAGTGTGCCGAGACGGTACGGCAGCAGAGGCTCGGCGAAGCGCGGCGCAATCCGAAGCTGATGGGCTGATTCGCAAACTACCAAAAAGTAGCTGCGGTCGGGCTCGCGCTCCCGGGCCTTCAGCCCGCCGCTGCGTGCCCCGCCGCCTGCGCCAGCACCCGCGCCGTCGCCTGGGCCGCGACCTCCAGCCTCTTCACGTCGCGCTCGGTCAGGTCGACGGTGCGCTCGACCGCAAAGCCGCACAGCGTCCCGTAGATGCTGCCGTCCGGCATCACCACCGGCACGCTGATGTGGGTGCCGATGGGCTTGGTCACCTCGGGCAGGGGCTGCCGGGTGCGCAGAACGCGCAGGTCGTGGGCGAGATTGGGAACGCGGCCGTCGAGCACCTGCTGGCAGATGCTGTCTTCCATGGTGTGGGAGTCGCCGACGTGGATGATGCCCATGGACGGGGCGGTGGCGACATGCCGGAACACGCGGTGCCCGTCGACGAATTCGGAGACGAAGAAAACGTCCATCCCGAGCTGTTCGCGGATCAGCTCCAGCATCGAGGACAGGGCCTGCACCACCAGCGGGCCGTCGCAGTCGAGCGTGCCGATGGCCGGCCTGCCGCTTGCCGGTGGGTTGCCGTCGAACCCGATGTCGTCCCCGCTCCTGCTGCGCATGCTGATCCCTCAAGCCAGGCCCCATCGTAAGGCTTGAGAGCGAAATTCATTTCCTTCAATAAGTAAATCGCTGTCGGGTCCACGCAACTGTTCACGCTGGGCCGGATTCCCTGCGGGTGGGCACGCGGCGCGCCCGGCGCCGGATTCGGTGCGCGGCCTGCGTGCGCAGGTCTTACCATGGGCGCTCTTCGCTCGGCAAGTGCGCGGCACGGCCCTTGCCGCCCTCGTGGAGGAACACCATGCCCATCCAGCTCAATCACACGATCGTTCCGGCGCGTGATCCGAAGGCCTCCGCCGTCTTCCTGGCGGAGCTGCTCGGGCGCAACGAGCCCACCACCTTCGGGCCTTTCCATTGCGTGCAGCTCGACAACGGCGTCACGCTCGACTACATCCGCAGCGAGGAGCGGATCCCGATCGAGCACTACGCCTTCCTGGTGAGCGAGGAGGAGTTCGACGAGATCTTCGGGCGCATCCGGGCCCGAGGGCTCCGCTACTGGGCCGACCCCGGCCAGCAGCAGCCCGGGCGGATCAACCACCACGATGGCGGCCGCGGCGTCTACTGGGACGACCCCGACGGCCATCGGCTCGAGATCATCACCCGGCCGTACGGCAGTGGCCGCGCCTGACCCCGCCGATTGCGAGGTGCTGGTGGTCGGCGCCGGGCCGGCCGGCAGCGCCTGCGCGCAGACGCTGGCGCGCGCAGGGTTGGATGTGCTGCTGGTCGACCGGCAGGACTTCCCGCGCGAGAAGGTCTGCGGCGACGGACTGATCCCCGACGCCCAGCGCGCGCTCGCGCGCCTGGGCGTGCTCGATGCCGTGTTGGCGCGCGCCGCCGTGGCCAGCCATGTGGGCTGCGTGGCGCCGCGCGGCGGCCGGCTGGAGGTGCCCGCCAGGCTGGCGGTGCTGCCGCGCCGCGAGCTCGACGAGATCGTGCGCCGCGCAGCGCTCGAGGCCGGCGCGCGCTGGTTCGCGCCGGCGCGCTTCGAGGCGCCGCTGGCCGATGCGAACGGGCGCGTAGCGGGCGGGCGGCTTCGGCTCGCCGACGGCACCGCGCGCGAGCTGCGGGCGCGCTGGACCGTGCTGGCCACCGGCGCAGCGGCCCCGCCGCTGCTGGCCGCGGACATGTGCAGGCGGCGTGTGCCTAGCGGCGTCGCCTTGCGGGGTTACGTGATGAATGAGGCGATGGCCGGGAGGCTGCGTCAGCTCGAGGTCGTCTGGGATCGAGCGCTGCGGGGCGGCTACGGCTGGATCTTTCCGTGCGGCGGGGGCGTGTTCAACATCGGCGTCGGTTCGCTGAAAGGCGAGGGTGGCAGCGAGCCGGATCTCAACCTGCGCGAGCTCTTCGCCGCCTTCACGCGCGTCCACGCGCCGGCGCGCGAGCTGATGCAGGGCGGCCGCCTGCAGGGCGAGCCCAAGGGCGCGCCGCTGCGCTGCTCGCTCGAAGGGGCGCGCTGGTCGCGGCCCGGCCTGCTGGTGGCGGGCGAGGCGGCGGGCAGCACCTATTCCTTCACCGGCGAGGGCATCGGCAAAGCGCTGGAGTCCGGCATGCTCGCGGGCGAGGCCATCGCTGGAGCGGGGGCCGACGACGCTGCGGCAGGTGCGCGGTACGAGGCCGCCCTGACGGCGCTGCGGCCGCGCTTCGCGGCCTACGAGCACGCCAATCGCATCAACAACCACCCCTGGATCGCGGACTTCGTGATCTGGCGCGCCCGCCGCAGCCCGGGCATCGTGCGCCGGCTCAGCGGGGTGCTCGAGGAAAGTTACAGCCCCGGCCAGCTCGTCACGGCGCGCGGGCTGCTGCGCCTGCTGCTGCCGGTCAGCTGAAGCGCGGAGGGATCAGCGCTTGGTGGCGAGCGCGCGGCCCAGCGCGAACACCGAGTTGGGCGCGTTCACGCGCGGCCGCTTGGGGGGTGGCGTGGTGGCCGGCACGCGCCTGACGGCCGGGCCGTCATCGACCTTCACGCCCTTGGCCAGCTGTTCCATGACCAGGCTCTGCAGCGAGACCGAGTCCAGGAACTCCACCGTGCGGCGGTTCAGCGAGGCCCAGAGCTCCTCGGTGCTGCAGCGGCCGTCGGCGCCGGCATCGGGCTCGCTCTTTTCCGAAGGCTCGTCCTCGATGGAGAAGATGATGTCCGCCACCGTGATGTCGGCCGCCTTGCGGCCCAGCGAATAGCCGCCGCCGGGACCGCGGGTGGACTCCACCAGCTTGTGGCGGCGCAGCTTGCCGAACAGCTGCTCGAGATATGAAAGGGAGATGCGCTGCCGCTGGCTGATGGCAGCCAGCGTGACCGGCCCCGTGCGCTCACGCAGCGCCAGGTCGATCATGGCAGTAACTGCGAAACGGCCTTTGGTGGTGAGTCGCATGAAAAGACTTTCCTGTTTGTTGTGCGGTGCAGGCTGCTGTTGTCGTGGCAGGCGCAAGGGCCCTTGTTGTGCAGCGGATCATGCCTTGGGAGTGTGAGGCCCGGATTAGGTTCCCCGCCCTGGCAGAAGCCCGATGCTACCGCGACCAGCGCCGCAGGCCCAGTTCCCCGGCCAGGCGCTGGTAATCCTCGATGCGAAGGCGCACGAAATCCTCCAGCGCGGCGCCGGTGAGCGGCTCGAAGGGGTGCAGGCCATGGCGCTCGCGCAGCGCGGCATAGCCGGGGCTGGCGACCGCCTGCCGGAAGGCCTCGGTCCAGGCGCGCACGGCGCTTTCGGGGGCGTCGGCGCCGAGGTACAGGCCGCGCACGGTCAGCCAGACCAGCTCGATGCCCTGCTCGCGCGCGGTCGGTATGCCGGCCAGGGCGCCGGACAGCCGGGCCTCGGCCAGCACCGCCAGGATGCGCAGCGGCGCGCCGCCGGCCTGGGCCTGCAGCGCCTCGGCCGCGTCGCCCGGGAACACGTCCACATGCCGGCCCTGCAGCGCCGCCAGGGCGTCGCCGCCGCCCTCGAAGGCCACGAAGCGCATCGCCTTGTGATCGCGCCCGGCGGCGCGCACCAGCAGCGCGGCCTTGACCCAGTCCTGGCTGCCGACGGTGCCGCCCGCGCCGAAGGCCAGGCGCCCGGGGTCCTGGCGCAAGGCGGCGACCAGGTCGGCGAGCGTCCTGAAGGGCGCGTCGCGGTGCACGGCGATCACGCCGTAGTCGGTGCCCAGCGTGGCGATCCAGCGCACGGCCGAGGGCGAATGCGGCCCGAAGCGGCCCTGCGCCAGATTGAGCAGCGAGCCGCTGGAGAAGGCGACAAGGGTCGAGGGCCCGCCCAGGCGGCCGGTCGCGACGCGGTCGAAGGCCACGGCGCCGATGCCGCCGGGCAGGTAGCGGCGCGCCAGCGGCGGCCGCGCCGGCCGCACCGCCTGCAGGGCTTCGCGGGCGAGCATGCAGCTCAGGTCGAAGCCGCCGCCGGGCTTGGCCGGGACCACGCATTCGGCGGGGCCGTTCGAGGGATCGTCTTCCGCCGCCAGGGCGGTGCGCAGGGGCGTGCCGCCGAGGGCCGCGAGCGCGCATAGCACGCGCAGCGTTGCGCGGCGTGAGCGGGCAAAGGTGGGCACGCCTTGCATGGGGCTCATCTCATCCTCGGCCACCACAGGATGGCATGCAGCCCGCTGCCCGCCTCGCGCGCTTCCAGCCGCAGCGCACCTTGATGGCGCTCGGCGATCGCGCGCGCGATCGCCAGGCCCAGCCCCGAGCCGCCGCCGGCCGCGCGCTTGCCGCGCCGGAAGCGCTGGCCCAGCAGGGCGCGTTCCTCGGCGCTCAGGCCGGGGCCGTCGTCCTCCACGTTGAGGCTGAAGCCCTGCGCGTCGGCCGCGGCGAACAGGGTCACGGTGCCGCCCGCGGGCGTGTTGGCGATCGCGTTGGCCACCAGGTTTGCCAGCGCCTCGCGCAACAGGCCGCGGTCGGCCACTGCCGGAAATTCGGGCGCGGGCGTGTGGATACCGAGGTCGATCTGCTTTGCGCGCGCCTGCGGCAGGAAGTCCAGCGCCACCTCGCGCAGCAAGGCCGCCAGGTCCAGCGGCCCGGCTTCCAGCGCGGCGGTGTCGCTGCGGCCCAGCGCCAGCAGCTGCTGGGTGCTGCGGGTGGCGCGGCCGATCTCCGCGCCCAGCGCGCGCAGCGCGGCCCGCACCTGCTCGCCGTCCTGCTCGCGCTGGGCGTAGTCGGCCTGCATCTGCAACGTCGTGAGGTGGGTGCGCAGCTGGTGCGAGGCATCGTCGAGGAACTGCCGCTGCTGCGTCGCCAGCGCCTGGGTGCGCGCCATCTGCTGGTTGACTGCCGCCACCAGGGGCCGGATGTCGGCCGGCAGCCCGGCGTCGGCGATCGGGGCCAGGTCCTCGGGCCTTCGGGTCTGCACCTCGCGTGCCAGCCGCGCCAGCGGGCGCAAGGCGGCGGCCAGCGCAGCGGCGGTGCTGCACACCAGCAGGGCCAGCACCAGCGCATCGCGCAGCGCCGCGCGGCGCACGAAGCGGCGCGTGAATTCCTGGCGCGAGCGCGTGCTCTCGCCCACCTGCACGAGCACGCTGCGCGCCTCGCTGCCGGCCGGCGCCTGCTCCAGCGCGCGCCGGTAGGCGGCGAAGCGCACCGGCTCCTTGAAGTAGGGTGCGTCGTAGAACACCGGCACGCCGCTCGCGAGCGTGCCCGGCGGCGCGGGCAGGTCGGCACTGCCCAGCTCCACCAGCCCGTCGGAGGTGGCGACGCGGAAGAAGACCTGCCCGCTCGCGGTGAGCTCGAAGAACTCGAACATGCGATAGGGCAGCTCCACCGACAGGCCGCCCGAGGCGGTCGAGATGTTGGCGTCGATGGATTTGAGCGCGCCCAGCAGCGAGCGGTCGTAGGCGGCATCGGCGGCCTCGAGCGCGTCGTGCCGCGTCATCCAGAGCTCGAGCGCGGTCACCGCCACCAGCACCGGCAGCAGCAGCCAGGCAAGGCGCTGCCACAGGCTGGCCTCGCGCAGCCGCTCAGGCCACTTCCAGCGCATAGCCGAGACCGCGCAGCGTCGTGATGCCCACGCCGCGCCCGTCGAGCCGCTTGCGCAGGCGGTGGACCAGCACCTCGACCGCCTCCGGCTGCACGTCCGCCTCGTCGGAGAACACGCGTTCTAGGATCTGCTGCTTGGAGAAGGGCTCGCCGCTGCGCTGCACCAGCACGCGTAGCACGGCCTGCTCGCGCGGCGTCAGCGGCAGCGGCTCGCCGTGCAGCAGGAACTGGCGGCGCGCGGCGTCCCAGGCCAGCGGTCCGCAGGCCAGGCGCGGATGCTCGATGCCGCGCGCCCGCCGCACCAGCGCATGCAGCCGGGCTTCCAGCTCGGCCAGCGCGAAGGGCTTGGCGAGGAAGTCGTCGGCGCCGGCGTTGAGGGCGCGCACCCGCTCGTCCACCGAGTCGCGCGCCGTCAGGATCAGCGCCGGCAGCCGCTGGTCGCGGGCGCGCAGGCGTTGCAGCACCGTATGGCCGTCCAGGCCGGGCAGGCCAAGGTCGAGCACCAGCGCATCGTGGTCGTGCTGCTGCAAGGCGCGGTCCGCCAGCCGGCCGTCGTCCACCCAGTCGACCTGGATGCCGGCATGCTCCAGCGCCTTGCAGAGCCAGGTGCCCAGCGTGTGTTCGTCTTCGGCGAGCAGGATGCGCATGCCGGGATGCTATGCGCGGACGACGTCAATCGGGCTTGATGTTGGCCCGGGTGATGACCTTCTTCCAGCGCGCCTGCTCGCCGGCGATGAACTTGGCGAACTGCTCGGGCGTGTCGCCTATCGCCTCGGCGGCGTCGCCCTTGAGCCGCTCCATCGCGGCCGGCGCCTTCACCGCCTTGATGGTTTCGCCCGACAGCTTGGCCAGATTCGCGGCCGAGAGGTTCGCCGGCGCGAGCAGGCCGTACCACTGCGTCATTTCGAAGCCGGGGAAGCCCTGCTCGGCCACGGTGGGCACTTCGGGCAGCTGCGGCAGCCGTGCCGACGAGCCGG
This sequence comes from Variovorax sp. WS11, assembly GCF_010499245.1. Taxonomy (GTDB): domain Bacteria; phylum Pseudomonadota; class Gammaproteobacteria; order Burkholderiales; family Burkholderiaceae_C; genus Variovorax. The sequence goes on along the minus strand of NZ_JAAGOW010000001.1, from coordinate 2,203,894 downwards.
TTGCAATGCAGCGCAGCTTGCCGGCCTTGATGAAAGGGAGGACCGCCGCCGCGCCGATCGCCGAGGCGTCGAGCCGCCCGGCCATCAGGTCGGTCAGCATCGGGCCGGTGCCGCGGTAGGGCACGTGCAGCATGAAGATGTTGGCCGTCATCTTGAGGTACTCGAAGGCGAGGTGGCCGGCGCTGCCGTTGCCGGCCGAACCGTAGCTGAGCTTGCCGGGTTTGCCCTGCGCATAGGCGATCAGCTCGCGCAGGTTCTTCGCCGGGACGTCGGGGTGCACGACGTACAGGCTGGGCACCTTGGCCAGCAGGCTGACCGGCTTGAAGTCCTTGTTGGCGTCGTAGGGCAGCTTGTCGAAGATGTAGGGGTTGACGGCCAGCGTGCCGATGTGGCCGAGGATCAGCGTGTGCTGGTCGTCGCTGCGCGCCACCTCGGCCATCGCGATGTTGCCGGCGGCGCCGGGCTTGTTCTCGACGAACACGTTCTGGCCCAGCGTGCGCGAGAGCTCGGCCGCGACCGAGCGCGCCACGATCTCCGAGCTGCCACCCGGCGCGAAGGGCACGACGAAGCGCACCGGCTTGCTCGGCCAGGCCGCCTGGGCCCGGGCGCCGTGCGGCCAGAGGGCGGTCAGGCTGAGGGCGCCCGTCAGGCCCAGCAGGCGGCGGCGCGTGGCGGCGGAAGCGGGCGCGGGCCCGGCGAGTTGCGGATCGTTCATGCTTGTCTCCATCGCTGTGGTTCGAAAGGCGCCCATGCTGCCGGCGACAAGCTTTCGGGAAGCTGTCAGCCCTAGGACGCCGGCAGCCCTTCCTCCAGCAGGATCAGCGCCGCACCACGTAGCGCGTCACCACCGGCAGCGTCTCGCCCTGGTGGAAGGCCAGGCGCCGGTCGCGCAGCGCCATGTCGGCGGCGGTGGCGCGGTGGAAGCGGCGCAGGTGCTCGGTCCAGGACTCGTCGACGACTTCCTCGATGTAGCGGCCCGGCTCGGCGATGTCGTGCAGCAGCTCCCAGCCGATCGCGCCTTGGCTCAGGCGGGTGCGGCGGGTCTGCTGCATCACCACGTGGAAGGCGGCGGCGCGCGCCGGGTCGATCAGGTATTCGACGGTGACCACCACGCGGCCGTCCTCGTCCGGCGCCTCGGCCGGCGGGCCCTTGACCCAGCCCTTGCGGGCGGGGGTGGTGTCGTCGTCCTCGCCGACGCCGTCGGTCACGTAGCGAAGCGCCAGCAGCATGAAGGCGGTGCCGCTGACCGCCGCGATGCTGAGGGTGATGGAAAGCGAGGAGAGCTCCGCCACCTGGCCCCAGATCGCCGCGCCGAAGGCGCTCGCGCCCATGATCGCCATCTGGTAGATGGACATGCCGCGGGCGCGCACCCAGTCGGGCAGCGCCAGCTGGGCCGAGACCGAGAGCGAGTTCGCGACCGTGATCCAGGCCATGCCGCCGACCACCATCGCCGGCACCGCGATCCAGGCGCTGGGCGCCACGGCCATCACGGCGGTGGCGGCGGACTGCAGCAGCGTGCCGCGGATCACCAACTGGTCGCGCGCCAGAGCCTGGCGCAGGCGCGGCAGGAACATCACCGCCACGATCGCGCCGGCGCCCATGGCGGCCAGCAACAGCGTGAAGGTGCCGGCCCCGCCGCCGCGCAGGTTGCGCGCGAGCAGCGGCAGGAGCGCCAGCAGCGCGGTCGAGTGCAGGAAGAAGATCGAGATGCGCGTGAGCACCGCGCGCATGCGCTGCGACTGGCGCACGAACTGCACGCCGACCCGCATCGCGCTGATCAGCCGCTCGCGGCCCAGCGGGTTCGGCTTGTGCTCGCGCCGCCACCGCAGCACGATGAAGCCCGAGACCACGCACAGTACCGCGTTGAGGCCGAAGACCCAGACCGTACCCGCGCTCGCGATCAGCGTGCCGGCCAGCAGCGGCCCGACGATGCGCGAGGCGTTCATCGCCAGCCCGTTGAGCCCGAGCGCCGCCGGCAGGTGGGTGCGCGGCACCAGCTCGGGCACGATGGCCGAGAACACCGGCCAGCGCAGTGCCAGGCCGATGCCGTTGGCGAAGGTCAGGGCCAGCAGGAGCGGCGCGCTCATGAGATCGAGGACCACGGCAGTGCACAGCACGATCGCGGCACCGGCCAGCCAGAACTGGGTGGCGACCAGCCAGCGCCGCCGGTCCAGGATGTCGGCCAGCGCGCCGCTGGGCAGTCCCAGGAGGAACACCGGCAGCGTGGAGGCCGACTGCACCAGCGCGACCCACATCGGCGAGGTGGTCAGCGAGGTCATCATCCAGGCCGCCGCCACGTCGTTCATCCACATGCAGATGTTGGCGACCAGCCAGGTGCTCCACAGCATGCGGAACACCGGCAGCTTGAGCGGCTCGAAGGGCCCGATGCGCGGCGGCTGCGCGCGCTTCGGGGCGACGGGGGTTTCCTCGGGCGAAATCGGTGGCATGTGCCGCTATTGTCCGGTCGCCGGCGGCCCTCAGCCGCGATCGCTACGTGCCAGCCGGTATTCGAGGCGGCGCAACAGGGTCGTGAGTGCCAGCGTCATGAACCAGTAGACCACGGAGATGGCCAGGTAGGGCTCCCAGTAGCGCGCGTAAGCGCCGGCCACGGTGCGGGCGGCGTAAGCCAGTTCGGCCAGGCCGATGGCCGAGACCAGCGAGGTGTCCTTGAGCAGCGCGATCGCGTTGTTGCCGAGCGGCGGCAGCATGCGCCGGAAGGCCTGCGGCAACACCACATAGCGCATCACCTGCGCATGGGTGAAGCCGAGCGAGCGGCCGGCATCGACCTGGCCGCGCGCGATCGACTGGATGCCGGCGCGGAACACCTCGGAGATGTAGGCGGCCGAGTTCAGCGTGAGGGCGACGATGCCGGAGATCAGGGCGCCGTGCTCCTGCTTCAGCGTGCGCGCGAGATCACCGGTCACGATGAGGCCGGTGGCTGGATGGATGAACAGCGGCATCACCGCGAAGTGGATCAGCAGGATCTGCACGAACAGCGGCGTGCCGCGGAAGAAGCTCACGTAGACGGTCGAGGGCCAACGCAGGAAAAAGCGCGCCATCCACGACCAGGGCGCGTGGCGTGCATTGGCCAGGCGGGCCAGCGCGAGGCACAGGCCCCAGCTGGCGCCAAGCAGCACGCACAGCACCGTCATGCGCAGCGTCATCCAGGCGCCTTCGATGAACAGGCTCTTGTATTCGAGCAGGATGTCGACCCGAAACCAGCCAAACCACACGATCGGTTCCATCGAACCCCTCCTCCAAAGTCGTTGTCAATGGAAAACGGCCGCGTGCGGCGGCCGTGATCCTCGTGCGCGAGCCGCCGGACTCAGCGTGCGCCGGGGTCCTTGTCGAACCACTTCTTGTAGATCGTGTTGTAGCTGCCGTCGGCTCGGATGGCCGCCAAGCCGGCGGCGAGCTTGTCCTGCAGCGCCTTGTCGCCCTTCTTCACCACGATGCCGAAGGCCTCTTCGGGGAAGGACTTGTCGTCAACGGTCTTGAGGGCCGGATTCTGGGCCACGCGATAGGCGATCACGCCGTTGTCGCCGACGGCCGCGTCGACGCCGCCGCCGGCCAGCTCGGAGATGATCAGCGGCGTGCTCTCGAAGCGGCGCAGGTTGGGATTGGTCTTGCCGAACTCGCGCGAAACCACGTCGTCGGCGGTCGAGGCATTGACCACGGCGATCTTCTTGCCGGCCAGGTCCTTCAGCGAGGTCACGCTGCTGGCCTTGGGCACCGCGATCAACTGCTTGGCCGCGAAGTAGGGCGGCGAGAAGTCATAGCTCTGCTTGCGCTTGTCGTTGATGGTGACGCCCGAGATGATCAGGTCCACGTCGCCGTTGTTGAGCGCCGCGAAGATGCCGCTCCAGGGCGTGTTGACCAGCTTGATCTTCAGGCCCTGATTCTTGGCGATGGCGTTGATGATGTCGATGTCGAAGCCGACGATCTGCTTGTCCTTGTTCTCGAAGGCGAAAGGCGCGTAGGTGGCGCTGGAGGCCACGGTCAGTTCGCGGTTCTGCGCATTCGCGCCGAGGGCGAGCGCGGCGGCGAACAGGCCGAGCGAGAAGGAGAGCGTGCGGCGGAAACGGTTCATTCTTGATGTCCTTCTGGGCTGGCAGGGGTCGCCGATTCTAGGTCTTGGTCTTCTTCGCCAGATGGCCCAGCGGCAGCGCGCGGCTGGCCTTGACCTCGCCGAGCGAGAAGCTGGTGTGCAGGTCCTTCACGTTGGGCAGATGCATCAGGCTGTTGAGCGCGAAGCGCGAAAAACCGTCCAGGTCCTCGGCCACCACCTGCAGCTCGAACATGCCGGTGCCGCTGATGTAGTGGCAGGCCACCACCTCGGGCAGCTTGCGGATCGCCTCCTCGATCTTGCGCGTGACCTCGCCGGTGGCGCGATCGGTGTCCAGGCGCACGAAGGCCAGCACGCCCAGGCCGATCTTGTGGCGATCGATCTCGGCGTGGTAGCCGCGGATGTAGCCGGCTGCCTCCAGCGCGCGCACCCGGCGCCAGCATGGTGCGGCCGACAGGCCCACGCGCTGCGCCAGCTCGGCGTTGGTGAGCCGCGCATCGGCCTGCAGTTCTTGCAGGATGGCGAGGTCGAACTTGTCAATGCTTTCCATAGGAGGGCATCTTAAGCAAGATCCTTTCAAAAAGGGGGCTTGAATGGGCAAAGAACGCAAACACCTATCAAGGCGCCAGGCATACACTTTGCGAGCATGATGGCTGCGGGGAGTGTTCCTACCCGATCGCCTCGCCCCCCACCAACCGCCACGCCCACAAGGCACAGCCACGGAGACAACGACGATGAACGCACCGCTGCCAGAGCACATTCGCAAGGCACTCGAAACGGTCACGCTCGACGACAAATATTCACTGGACTACGGCCGCGCCTTCATGAGCGGCGTCCAGGCCCTGGTCAAGCTGCCGATGCTGCAGCGCCTGCGCGACCAGCAGGCCGGCAAGAACACGGCAGGCTTCATCAGCGGCTACCGCGGCTCGCCGCTCGGCGGCTACGACCAGGCGCTGTGGAAGGCCAGCAAGTACCTGAAGGAACAGCACATCGTCTTCCAGCCGGGCGTGAACGAGGAGCTCGCCGCGACCGCGCTATGGGGCACGCAGCAGCTGGGCTTCGCGCCGCCGGGCACCAACAAGTACGACGGCGTGTTCGGCATCTGGTATGGCAAGGGGCCGGGCGTGGACCGCTGCTCCGACGTCTTCAAGCACGCCAACATGGCCGGCACCACGCCCTGGGGCGGCGTGATCGCGGTGGCCGGCGACGACCACATCTCCAAGAGCTCGACCGCGGCGCACCAGAGCGACCACATCTTCAAGGCCTGCGGCACGCCGGTCTTCTTCCCGACCAACGTGCAGGAGATCCTGGACCTCGGCATCCACGCCTTCGCCATGAGCCGCTTCGCCGGCATCTGGTCGGGCATGAAGACGATCCAGGAGATCGTCGAGTCGAGCGCCACCGCGATGATCGACCCCGAGCGCGTCGAGATCGTGATGCCCACCGATTTCCAGATGCCGCCCGGCGGCCTGCACATCCGCTGGCCGGACCACGCGCTGGAGCAGGAAGCGCGGCTCATGCACTACAAGTGGTATGCCGCGCTGGCCTACATCCGCGCCAACCGGCTCAACCACAACGTGATCGAAGGGCCCCACGACCGCTTCGGCATCATGGCCAGCGGCAAGGCCTACAACGACACCCGCCAGGCCCTGATCGACCTGGGCCTCGACGACGCCGCCTGCCGCCAGCTGGGCATCCGGCTGCACAAGGTGGCGGTGGTGTGGCCGCTCGAAGCGCAGCTCACGCGCGACTTCGCCACCGGCCTGCAGGAGATCCTGGTGGTGGAGGAAAAGCGCCAGGTCATCGAGTATCAGCTCAAGGAAGAGCTCTACAACTGGCGCGCCGACGTGCGGCCCAACGTGGTCGGCAAGTTCGACGAGGGCGAGGTGCATGAGGCCGAGGGCTATTCGGGCGGCGAATGGTCGATGCCCAATCCGACGGCGCACACGCTGCTGCGTGCCAACGCCGACCTGAACCCGGCGCTGATCGCCAAGGCCATCGCCAAACGGCTGAAGACGACTGGCATCTTGGCTGCGGCCGGCGCGGACATGGCGGCGCGCATCGACGCCCAGCTCGCCATCCTCGAGGCCAAGGAGCGCGCGATGGCGGCGCCGCAGACCGTCGGCGTAGCCGATGCCGCGCGCCAGCCCTGGTTCTGCTCCGGCTGCCCGCATAACACCAGCACCGTGGTGCCGGAGGGCTCGCGCGCGATGGGCGGCATCGGCTGCCACTTCATGGCGACCTGGATGGACCGCTCCACGATCGGCTTCACGCAGATGGGCGGCGAGGGCGTGCCATGGGTGGGCCAGCAGCCCTTCACGACCGATCCGCACATCTTCGCCAACCTCGGCGACGGCACCTACTTCCACAGCGGTCTGCTGGCGATCCGCCAGAGCATCGCGGCCGGCGTCAACATCACCTACAAGATCCTCTACAACGACGCCGTCGCCATGACCGGCGGCCAGCAGGTCGGCGAGCGGCCCGAGGGCCACTCGGTGCTGCAGATCGCGGAGAGCCTGCATGCCGAGGGCGCGGTCAAGGTTGTGATCGTGACCGACGAGCCCGAGAAGTACGAGGGCGTGAACGTGCCCGGCCAGGACGTGAAGGTGCGCCACCGCGACGAGCTGGACGAGATCCAGCGCGAGTTCCGGGCGATCAAGGGCACGACCGCCATCATCTACGACCAGACCTGCGCCACCGAGAAGCGCCGCCGCCGCAAGCGCGGCACGGCGGTCGATCCGGCCAAGCGCGTCGTCATCAACGAGCTGGTCTGCGAGGGCTGCGGCGACTGCAGCGTGAAGAGCAACTGCCTGTCGGTGGAGCCGCTGGAGACCGAGTTCGGCCGCAAGCGCACGATCAACCAGAGCACCTGCAACAAGGACATGAGCTGCCTCAAGGGCTTCTGCCCCAGCTTTGTCACGGTGGAAGGCGGGCAGCTCAAGAAGAAGGCGAAGAACAAGGCGTCCACGCCGGCCGAACTGGGCGCACTGCCCGATCCGGCGCTGCCTTCGCTGGCCGGCGGCAACGTCTGGGGCATCGTGGTCGCCGGCGTCGGCGGGACCGGCGTGATCACCATCGGCCAGCTGCTGGGCATGGCGGCCCACATCGAGGGCAAGGGCATCGTCACCCAGGATGCGGCGGGCCTGGCGCAGAAGGGCGGCGCGACCTGGAGCCATGTGCTGATCGGCGACACCCAGGACGATATTCGCACCACCCGCGTGGGCACGGCCGCGGCGGACCTGGTGCTGGCCTGCGACCCGCTGGTCAGCGTCAACGCCGAGACCATGGCGCGCATGCGCGAGGGCCGCACGCACGTGGCGCTCAGCAGCCACAGCACCCCCACTGCGTCCTTCGTGCGCAACGCCAACTGGCAGAACCCGCAGGAGGCCTGTGCCGCCGAGATCGCGCGCGCCGTCGGGACCGCGGGGCTGGGCGCCTTCGACGCCGATGCCGCCGCGACCTCGCTGATGGGCGACACCATCTACGTCAATCCGATGATCCTGGGCTATGCCTGGCAGAAGGGCTGGATCCCGCTCGAGCATGCTTCGCTGATGCGCGCCATCGAGCTCAATGCGGTCGCGATCGACAACAACAAGGCCGCCTTCGAATGGGGCCGTCAGGCGGCGCAGCGGCCGGAAGATTTGCGCAAGCGCGTCTCGCCCGGACAGGTCGTCGAGTTCAAGAAGCGTGACACGGTCGAGAGCCTGGTGGCGCGCCGCGTCGAGTTCCTCACGGCTTACCAGAACGTCGCCTATGCCGGGCAGTACAAGGCCTTCGTCGCCAAGGTGCAGCAGGCCGAGGCGGCGCTGGGCAAGACCAGCCTGGCCGAGACGGTGGCGCGCTACCTGTTCAAGCTGATGGCTTACAAGGACGAGTACGAGGTCGCGCGCCTGCACAGCGACCGCAGCTTCCTCGATCGCGTCGAAGGCATGTTCGAGGGCGACTACAAGCTCAACTATCACCTCGCTCCGCCGATCATTGCCCACCGCAATGCCAAGGGCGAGCTGCAGAAGCAGAAGTTCGGCCCGGCGATGCTGACCGGCTTCCGCCTGCTCGCGAAGCTCAAGGGCCTGCGCGGCACGGCGCTCGATCCCTTCGGCCGCACCGAGGAACGCAAGACCGAGCGCGCGCTGATCGGCGAGTACCGCGCGAGCATCGAGGAGCTGCTGTCCGGCTTGAATGCCGGCAATCATGCGCTGGCCCTGGAGATCGCGAGCCTGCCCGAGCAGATCCGCGGCTATGGCCATGTGAAGGAGCGCAACCTCAAGGCGGCGCGCACCCGCTGGGCCGACCTGATGGCCAAGTGGCGCGACCCACAGGGCGCCCGAGCGGCAGCCTGAGCTCCCGCCGGGGCCGTCCGGCGCGGCGGCCCTGAAAGCCCTGCCCGGCCTGCCGGCTTAGCGCCGGCGGGCCGGACGCCGCCGAATACAATGCGCGATGCTGTGCGGGGCCCGGCCCCGCTTTAGTGCGCCTGTTCCATGGCCCGTGCCATGCGCTGCGCGGAACCGCGAACCCCGCCGGGGTGCGCGCTCATACCTTCCTCTCTTGCTGGAGACTCCCTTGTTCATTTCCTCCGCTTTCGCCCAGACCGCGCCCGCTGCTGCCGGTGGTGGCGACATGATGTCCTCTCTCGGCAGCATGCTGCCGCTGGTGTTGATGTTCGTGGTGCTGTACTTCGTGATGATCCGTCCGCAGATGAAGCGCCAGAAGGAGGCGCGCACCATGATCGAGGCGCTGGCCAAGGGCGACGAGGTTGCGACCGCCGGCGGCCTGCTCGGCAAGATCACGCAGATCGGCGAGCAGTACCTGACGGTCGAGATCGCCAAGGGCGTCGAGGTGCAGCTGCAGCGCAGCGCGGTCGTGCAAGTGCTGCCCAAGGGCGCGATTAAGTAGGGCGATAACGCGGGTGCTGCGCATCCGCGTCCTTCGAGGTTGACTAGATGAACCGTTACCCGGTCTGGAAGTACGCGATCATCGTCGTCGTGCTGCTCGTGGGGCTGATCTACGCCCTGCCCAATTTCTTCGGCGAGGCGCCTGCAGTGCAGGTGTCTTCGGGCAAGTCGTCCGTCAAGATCGACGCCGGCACCCAGAGCCGCGTGGCGGAAGCGCTGAAGGCGGCCGGCCTCGCGCCGGACCTGATCACGCTCGACGCCAACTCGGTACGGGCGCGCTTCGCCACCACCGACGACCAGCTCAAAGCGCGCGACGTGCTGCAGCGCACGCTGGTGCCTGACCCGAACGATCCGCCCTACGTGGTGGCCCTCAATTTGGTGTCGCGCTCGCCGTCCTGGCTGGCCGCGCTGCGCGCCTACCCCATGTACCTGGGCCTGGACCTGCGCGGCGGCGTGGACTTCCTGCTGCAGGTCGACATGAAGGGCGCCATCGACAAGAAGGCCGAATCCTTCGCCAACGACCTGCGCTCGGGCCTGCGCGACAAGAACGTCCGCGGCGCCGCGGTCACGCGCAACGGCCAGACCATCGAGGTGCGCTTCCGCGACGCCGCCGCCCTGGAGGCGACCAAGGCACTGATCCAGGACCAGTTCACCGACCTGGCGACCACCGACAGCCAGGAAGGCAACGAGTGGCGCCTCACGGCCACCATCAAGCCCGAGGCGGCGCGCCGGCTGCAGGATGCCGCGCTCAAGCAGAACATCACCACGCTGCACAACCGGATCAACGAACTGGGCGTGGCCGAGCCCGTGATCCAGCAGCAGGGCCTGGACCGCATCGTGGTGCAGCTGCCGGGCGTGCAGGACGTGGCCAAGGCCAAGGACATCCTGGGCCGCACCGCCACCCTCGAGATGCGCCTGGTGGACGAGTCCGCCGAGGGCCGCGCGGCCGAGACCGGCAGCGGCCCGGTGCCCTTCGGCTCCGAGAAATTCCTCGACCGCGAAGGCCGCACCGTCATCGTCAAGAAGCAGGTGCTGGTGACCGGCGAGAACCTGACCGACGCCCAACCCGGCTTCGACTCCCAGACCCAGCAGCCCAAGGTCGACCTGACCATGGACGCCAAGGGCGGCCGCATCATGCGCGACGTCAGCCGCGAGAACTTCCGCAAGCGCATGGCGATGCTGATCTTCGAGAAGGGCAAGGGCGAGGTGCTGACGGCCCCGTCGATCAACGGCGAGCTGGGCAACCGCTTCCAGATCTCGGGCTCGATGAACGTGGTGGAGGCCAACGACCTCGCGCTGCTGCTGCGCGCCGGCTCGCTGGCCGCGCCGATGGAGATCATCCAGGAGCGCACCATCGGCCCCAGCCTGGGCGCCGACAACATCCAGAAGGGCTTCGACAGCGTGATGTACGGCTTCGCCGCGATCATGGTGTTCATGTGCGTGTACTACATGCTGTTCGGCCTGTTCTCGTCGATCGCGCTGGCAGTCAACCTGCTGCTGCTGGTGGCCATCCTGTCGATGCTGCAGGCCACGCTCACGCTGCCCGGCATCGCGGCCATGGCGCTGGCGATCGGTGTGGCCATCGACTCGAACGTGCTGATCAACGAACGCGTGCGCGAGGAGCTGCGCAACGGCGCCTCGCCGCAGGCCGCCATCCACGCGGGCTACGACCGCGCCTGGGGCACCATCCTGGACTCCAACGTCACCACCCTGATCGCCGGCATCGCGCTGCTGGCCTTCGGCTCCGGGCCGGTGCGCGGTTTCGCGGTGGTGCACTGCATCGGCATCGTTACCTCCATGTTCTCGGCCGTGTTCTTCTCGCGCGGCCTGGTGAACCTCTGGTACGGCCGCAAGAAGAAGCTCAAGAGCCTGTCCATCGGCACAGTCTGGAAGCCGGACGCCGACAAGGCCGCGGCCGGCGCCAAGTAAGGGAGCACAAGAAACATGGAGTTCTTCCGAATCCACCGCACGATCCCGTTCATGCGCTACGCGCTGGTGCTGAACGCGATCTCCGTCCTCACCTTCCTGCTGGCGGTCTTCTTCCTGTTCCACCGCGGGCTGCACCTGTCGGTGGAGTTCACCGGCGGCACCGTCATGGAGGTCGCCTATCAGCAGTCGGTCGACGTCGGCAAGGTGCGCGAGACCATCGCCAAGCTCGGCTATGCCGACGTGCAGGTGCAGAACTACGGCACCTCGCGCGACGTCCAGATCCGCCTGCCGGTGCAGAAGGGCCAGACCTCGGCCCAGCAGAGCGAGCAGGTGATGGCGGCGCTCAAGGCGGTCGACGCCAGCGCCAACCTGCGCGGCAACGAGTTCGTCGGCCCGCAGGTGGGCGAGGAGCTCACCACCAACGGCCTCAAGGCGCTGGGCATGGTGGTGGTCGGCATCATGATCTACCTGGCCTTCCGCTTCGAGTGGAAGTTTGCGCTGGCCACGGTTCTGGCCAACCTGCACGACGTGATCATCATCCTGGGCTTCTTCGCCTTCTTCCAGTGGGAGTTCTCGCTGGCGGTGCTGGCGGCGGTGCTGGCGGTGCTGGGCTACTCGGTCAACGAGTCGGTCGTGATTTTCGACCGGGTGCGCGAGAACTTCCGGCGCTACCGCAAGATGTCGACCCGCGAGGTGATCGACAACGCCATTACTTCCACCATCAGCCGCACCATCATCACCCACGGCTCCACCCAGCTGGTGGTGTTGTCGATGTTCTTCTTCGGCGGCCCGACGCTGCACTACTTCGCGCTGGCCCTGACCATCGGCATCCTGTTCGGCATCTATTCATCCGCCTTCGTCGCGGCGGCGATCGCGATGTGGCTGGGCGTGAAGCGCGAGGACCTGGTCAAGGCAACCCCCAAGCAGGGCGATCCGGACGATCCGAACGCCGGCGCCACGGTGTGAACGGCACGGGGCTTGCCCCTGCCGCTGCGGATTCGGGTTGCCGAGCAGCATCCGGTACCCTTGTGCGGTTACGCTTCGCGATGCAAGCTCGGACTTGTTGAAACGTATTAATTGCCGTCCTCGCCCTTCCCATGATCTCGCGGTCCCCCGCCTCCTCCCAGCAGCTCGCCCGCGAGACCCGTGAGCGCTTCGTCGCCGCCACCGAAGGAGCGATCGTCCCGGTCGCCAATGCAGTGCGCGAACGTCTCGCGGCGCTGGCCGGGATGACCGCCAGCGCGCGCGACATGCAGCAGCATCGCGACGACTACCTGGCCTTTCAGGCCCAGGGCTCCAACTGGGTGCCGATGTCGCGGACCGCGTGGCGCAAGGCGCTGGGGGGCAGCACGCAAGGCGGCCCAACGGGTGGCCTGCGCCTGGAGCTGATCGGCGACGAGGTGGTGGAGACCAGCATCCTGTCCTCTCGCCTGGCGCAGTCGATCCAGGACAAGGCCCAGTTCGAGCTCAACGACCTGCGCCTGCGGATCCAGCACCTGGAGGGCACTGCCGAGCTTGACGCCAAGGACGTGCTCAAGCCCGAGGCGCTGGCCCGGACCCTGGTCGACCAGTGGCTGGCCGTGGGCCTGAGCCGCGAGACCTGGGCCCGGGTGCAGGACATCGTCCAGCAGCGCCTGGTCGAGGTGGTCGTCGCAGCCTACAAGGATGCCAATGCCTTCCTGATCGAGCGCGGGGTGATGCCCGAGATCGACCTCAAGAGCTTTGTCAAGCGCACCGGCAGCGTCAATTCGGCGCCAGCGGCGCTGGGCGGCAGCTTCGCGCACGCCTCGCAGGCCGGCACCACCCTGCCCGGCGTCGGCGGCGCGGCCCGCGCCATGCCGGGCGGCTTCGGCGCGCCGCCGGGCAGTTTTGCGCCAGCGGCGATCGGCGTCGGCCGCGGGCCGGGCCAGGTGGGCGGCGACACCCTGGTCGCCACCGGCGGCTCCCCGCTGGTGTTGGCACGCCAGCGCGCCCAGGGCGTGCTGCTCAATCTCAAGCGCTTCGTGACGGCCCGGATCGGCGGCGACCTGAGGCACTGCTCGCCGGGGCCTGCCCGGCGGCCGCCGCCAGGGCGGAGAAGAAGAACTGGTTCGGAGGCGGTGGCTTCTTCCAGTCGGCGTCGGGCGCGCCGGCCTTCGCCGCGGCCATTGCCGACGCCGAGGCGGCCTACCAGGTGATGGCCTCGCAGTACGTGGTCGGCGACGAGGCAACGGCCATCCATCAGACCGCCGCCGAGTTGCGCCGACGCACCAGCGAGCTCAAGAAGAAGGCGCCGACCACGGCCGACAAGGCCACGGTCGAGATCGTGGCGCTGATGTTCCAGGCCATCCTGGCCGAGGAGCGCATCCCTTTCTCGGCGCGCGTGTGGTTCGCGCGCCTGCAGATGCCGGTGCTGCGGGTGGCGATTGCCGAGCCGGAGTTCTTCGGCACGCTGCAGCACCCGGCGCGGATGCTGATCGACCGCATGGGTTCCTGCGTGATGGGCTTCGATGCCGCCGCCATCTCGGGCAGCGCGCTCGAGGGCGAGATCCGGCGCGTGGTGCAGGTGATCGAGCAGTACCCCGAGACCGGCCAGCGCGTCTTCAAGCTGGTGTTCGACGAATTCGTCGCCTTCCTGAACAAGTACCTGACGCAGAGCGACGCCACCCAGCGTCTGATGAGCGTGGCGCAGCAGGTCGAGCAGAAGGAGACGATGGCGATCCAGTACACCATCGAGCTGCGCAAGATGCTCAACGACATGCCGGTGCGCGAGGAGATCCGCGAGTTCTTGTTCAAGATCTGGGCGGAAGTGCTGGCCATCGCCGCCCTGCGCTACGGTGCCCAGGACGAGCAGACCGTCACCCTTAAGCGCGCGGCCTCCGACCTGGTGTGGGCCGCCAGCGCCAAGCCCAACCGCAACGACCGCGCCCGCGTGATCCAGGACCTGCCCCAGCTGCTGCAGCGCCTGCGCCAGGGCATGAGCCTGCTGGGCATCGAGGGCGAGCCGCAGGAGGCGCAGATCAAGACCATCGGGTCGACGCTTTCCGATGCCTTCCTCTCCAAGACCGAGGCCATCCCGCCGGCCAAGATCGAGGCCATGGCCAAGCGCCTGGCCAACCTCGAGGACTTCGTCACCGACGAGGGCGATGCCACCGACCTCCCGCTGGACGCCGCCAGCATCGAGCTTCTGCTCGGAGTGGATGCCGCCTCGCTCGAGATCGTGCCCGACACCGGCAACAAGGTCGGCGAGGACATGCTCCAGTGGGCGCACGAGCTGCAGGTGGGCACCTGGTTCATGCTCGACCACAACGACCGGGTGAGCCAGGTCCAGTTCGTCTGGCGCAGCGAGCGCAAGCAATTGCACCTGTTCGCCTCCAGCGATGGGCGCAGCTTCCTGATTCAGGTGGGGCGGCTGGCTTCCTACCTGCAGGCGGGGCTGCTGGTGCCGGCCGAGGAAGAGACGCTCACGGTGCGCGCCACCCGCGAGGCGCTGGCCAAGCTGGACGCGAATCCCGAACGCCTCTTGAACTGAGCGCGGGGCTCAGTGCGCGACGCGATTCAGGGTGTCATCGCAGAGCTCATCCAGCACCAGCGCATCGGGCTCGATGCCGGTGCTCCAGTGGACCATCAGCACGATGATCTTGAGCTCGTCCAACTCCAACGGATCGCCCGTGGTGGCCATCGCGCGCTCGACCACGATCTCGCGCAGGCCGGCCGGCAGCACGCCCGAGGACTCGAGGAAGCTGATGAAGCCCAGGCACTCTGCGCCCAGGTGCTCTTGCTCGGCCCTCGAGTAGACACGCATCGACCCGGGTGATTGGGGCAGCGCGGTTGGGCCTTCCAGGCCCACCGTGGCGCTGGTGCCGTCGGCATGGCGAGTGAGGTGGATGCCTTGCGTGGCGAGGCTCAAGCCGTCGAGCCAGTGCAGGGCGTCGCGGATCTCCTGCGGGTCGAAGCCCTGTGCGCTGAGCTTGCGGCCCAGCTGGCCGGACTCGGGGCAGGCATCGCCGCGCCAATAGTTTTCGTACACGTACACGAGCACTTCGAACATGGGCCCAATATAGCCCAGCTCGGCGTCGGTGCGGTTGCGTTGTCGGAATGCAGTGCCGGAGCGACGCACTCAGCCTTGGGCGATTTGCTGAAACAGGCCGCCGGGCAGCCGGGCCACGCAACCGGCCAGCTCCAGCTCCAACAGCTGAACCTGCAGCGCGGCGACCGGATGGCCGGTGCGCGCGCACAGCGCGTCCAGGCTCACCGGGTCGTGGCCCATGGCCTGCAGCAGGCCTCCGGAGGGCGAGGCGGGCTCGTTCTGCGGAGCTGGCGCTGGCGCGGGCGGAGGGGCGGCCGCATCGAAGCGCAGCTCCTCGAGCACATCGCTCACCGTCTCGACCAGCTTGGCGCCCTGGCGGATCAGGGCGTGGCAGCCGCGCGACTGCGGCGAATGGATGGATCCGGGGATGGCGAACACCTCCCTGCCCTGCTCGCTGGCGAGCCGTGCGGTGATCAGCGAACCCGACTGCAGCGCCGCCTCCACCACCAGCGTGCCGCGCGACAGGCCGGCGATGATGCGGTTGCGCTTTGGGAAATTCTGGTTGAGCGGCGGCGTGCCCAGCGGGAACTCGCTCACGATCAGCCCGCGCTCGGCGATGCGCTGCGCGAGCGCGCGGTGCCGGGCGGGGTAGACGCGGTCCAGCCCCGTGCCGACCACCGCCACCGTCGACGGCCAGAGCGGGTCGATTGCGGCATCCAGCGCGCCTTCGTGGGCCGCGCCGTCGATGCCCAGCGCCAGCCCCGACACCACCGCGATCCCAGCCTCGCCGAAGGCCCGTGCGAAGGCGCGCGCGTTCGAGACGCCCTGCGGCGTGGGGTTGCGGCTGCCCACCATCGCGACGCTGCGCGCCAACTGCGCGAGCTCGAGCCGGCGCCGGCCCGATCAGGTAGAGCATCAAGGGCGGATCGGCCATCTCGAGCAGAGAGGCCGGATAGGCAGCGTCCCCCAGCGTGAGGATGCGGTGCGTCGCGCCCTGCGGCTCGATGCCCTGAAGCCATTCGAAGGTGCGGTCGAGCAGGGCGCCGAGCTCGTCCGGCGGCTGCAGCAAGGCGTTGGCCTGCGCTTCGGGCACGATCTGCCGGAGCGCCCCGGCCGGTTGCGCGAAGACCTCCGAGGGAAGGCCGAAGGCCGCCAGCAGTCTGCGCGCGGCCGTGTTGCCGATGGCCGGCGTCAGCGTGAGCCGCAGCCAGCCTGCGAGTTCGTCACGTTCCACGCGACGGTCGGGCCGGCGTCAGGGGTTGATCAGCAGGTCGCCGATGCGGGGTGCGTCGTTGATCTCGAGCACCAGCGCGTAGGAGACCCGCTCGAAGGGACGGAACACCATCAGAAGGCCGATGCGCTCGTTCGGCAGCTTCAGCATCTCCTTGGCGGCCCCGGTCTTGTCGATGATGGTGTCGCCGTTCTTGAGGATGGCCAGCACATGGCCGTTCTCGATGCCGTCGATGGTGCCCTTGTTGATGGCGACCACCTGGTTCTGGGCCGCGAACTGCACCGCGTTGCCGTAGACCGAGACGATGCGGCCGTCGGCGATGGTGTGCGCCGGAGCGCGCGGCACGTAGCTCAGCAGCTGGCGCGGCGGCTCGGGCAGCAGGCGGTCGCCGGCTCGGATCTCCTCGCGGGCGGCGCTGATGTCGATGGTGGCCGGCACCGGATACACGACCTCCTTGCCCTCCACCTCTTCCTTGACGCTCGATTCGCCGCGCTGCAGCTGGGCCTTGCCCACGTATTGCGCCTCGTAGCCGAGGATCTCGCCCGTGCCCGGGTCCTTCAGCGGGGTCGCGTTGCGGAAGACGCGGTAGGTCCGGATCGGGCCGGGCGCTTCCATCAGCGGCGCGTTGGGTTCGCCGCGCGCATAGGCTCGGTCGCCGCGCGCCAGCACCACGCGGCTGTCGTTGCCGGCCACGATGCGTGGCGCGATCGCCAGCGTCTCGGCGTCGACCACCACCGGCTCGGCAAGGAAGGGCTCGATCACGCTGGGGTTCAGCGTGGGAAGCGCCATGTCCGACAGGGACTCGTAACGCGTGCGCGGGGACAGCTTGATGGTGCCGCCCTCCGGCATGCCGCTGCCGCCGCGGCGCAGCGCCAGGCGGGCGCGGCCGCCGCTCTTGTCGAGATAGAGCACCTGCCCGGGGTAGATGCGGTGCGGGTTCTGGATCTCGCCCATGTTCATGCCCCACAGCTCGGGCCAGCGCCAGGGGCTGCGCAGGAAGAGACGGGAGATGGCCCACAGCGTGTCGCGCGGCTTGACCGTGTACTCGTCGGGGGCGTTCGGCGCCAGCTCGGACAGCGGGACGCCGGCCTGCGCGGTCTGCTGCGCGGTGCCGCGCTGCTGAGGCGTGACGGGATAGTTCTGCGCCTGCGCCGTTGCGCCCAGGCCCGCCATGGCGATCGCCGCCAGCGTGGCGAGAAGGTTCGGACGCAGGCGGTTGTTGATGCGATGTTTCTTCATGGTCGGATGGTGTGCGCGCACGGGGCCCGGGAGGGCGTACGAATACTCACAATTTGAAACCAATTTTGCGCTGAAGCCCTTGATCGGGCAACGTTTATCAAGTCGCGGGACCTCTGGGCGTCGCGGAAATGGCGAAAATAACGACAATTTTTCCTCCCGTTCATGGCCAAAAGAACCATCCTGAGCTATCCCGACCCGCGCCTGCACAAGGTGGCCAAGCCGGTGCAGGGCGTCGATGCACGCATCAAGACCCTGGTTGCCGACATGCTCGAAACCATGTACGACGCCAACGGCATCGGCCTTGCGGCCACCCAAGTCGACGTGCACGAGCGTCTGGTCGTGGTCGACGTATCCGAGGAGCGTAACGAGCCCCTGGTTTTGATCAACCCCGAAATCGTCTGGGCCAATGATGAAAAAGTCCTCAATGAGGAAGGATGTCTCTCGGTTCCCGGCATTTACGACGGCGTGGAGCGTTCCACCGCCGTGCGCGTCACGGCACTCGACGCCGAGGGCGAGCTGCGCACCATCGAGGCCGAGGGCCTGCTGGCCGTCTGCATCCAGCACGAACTCGACCACCTGCTGGGCAAGGTGTTCGTCGAATACCTCTCGCCCCTGAAGCGCAACCGCATCAAGAGCAAGCTGCTCAAGCAGCAGCGCGAGGACCAGCGCCTCGACCAGCGGGAAGGCCGGCGTTGACCCTCGCCCTGCGCCCCGGCCCGGCTGCGCTGCTTGCGGCAGCGCTGCTGGCCGGTTGCGCCGGCGAGCCGACGCGCCTCGCCATGGGCAGCTCGCGCGACCAGACCTTGCGCGAGCTCGGCGCGCCGACGGCCGTCTATCCCCTGTCCGGCGGCGGGGAGCGCCTGCAGTACTCGCGCGCACCGGCCGGCTTCGAGGTCAACAACGTCGACCTCGACGCAGGCGGCCATGTGGTCTCGGTCACGCAGGAACTCGACGAGCGCCTGTTCGACCGAACCATCCAGCCCGGCGTCGGCCGTTGGCACGTGGCCGACGTGCTGCGCATCTACGGCCGACCTTTCGAGGTCACGAAGGTGAGCTCGTTCGACGGCAACATCTGGACTTGGCGCTACAAGTGGCAAAACACGCCACGCCTGCTCTACATCTACGTCGATCCCACCGGCGTGGTGCAGCGCTACCACACGGGTGACGACCTGATGCTCGAATTGCTGGCGCCGCTGTGAGGGGCCGCATGAAGGTCGCATTCGCGGGCACCCCCGAGTTCGCCCGCGTCGCGCTGGAGGCGATCGCCGCGGCCGGTTTCGAGATCGTGCTGGTGCTGACGCAGCCCGACCGCCCCGCGGGCCGCGGCATGAAGCTGCAGGCCTCGCCGGTCAAGCAGTTCGCCCTCGCCCGCAACTGGCCCGTGGCACAGCCGCGCAGCCTGCGGCTGGACGGCAAATACCCGGAGGACGCGGTCGCGGCGCGTGCCGCCATCGTCGACGCCGGGCTCGACGTCATGGTGGTCGCGGCCTACGGCTTGATCCTGCCGCAATGGGTGCTCGATGCGCCGCGGCTGGGCTGCCTCAACATCCATGCCAGCCTGTTGCCGCGCTGGCGCGGGGCGGCGCCCATCCACCGCGCCATCGAGGCCGGCGACGAACAGACCGGCGTCACCATCATGCAGATGGACGCGGGCCTGGACACCGGCGACATGCTGCTTGGCGAATCGCTCGCAATCGGCGAGGACAGCACCGCGCAGCTGCACGACCGGCTGGCCGCGCTGGGTGGCCGGCTGATCGTGGACGCGCTGAAGCATGCGGAGGCCGCAACGCTGCGCCCCGAGCCCCAGCCCGCCGAAGGTGTGAGCTACGCGCACAAGGTCGAGAAGCAGGAGGCGCAGATCGACTGGACGCAGGCGGCCGCGACCATCGTGCGCCGCATCCGTGCCTTCGATCCGTTCCCGGGCGCCAGCAGCACCGTGGACGGCGAGACCCTCAAGCTCTGGGCCGCGCGGGTCCAGCCGGAGCCCTCGACGGAGCCGCCCGGAACGGTGCTGGCGGTCAACCCGACCGGCGTCGCCGTGGCGGCCCAGGATGCGATCGTGGTGCTTACCGAACTGCAGCGCGCCGGCGGCAAGCGCCTGCCGGTGGCCGACTTCCTGCGCGGCTTCGACCTGAAGCCCGGGCAGGTCTTCGGCTGATGTTCTTTCTCTCGTCAATCCGCCGCCTCCCCGAGTTCCGCCAGGGCGCGCGCGACATGTCCTCGGTCGCCTTGGGCACCGGCGCCTGGGGCCTGATGACCGGCGTGGCGATGGTCAAGGCGGGCATGAGCGTCTTCGAGTCGGTCGCGATGACGCTGCTGGTCTATGCCGGCAGCTCGCAGCTGGCGGCCATCCCGCTGCTGATCGCCGGCGCCCCGGCGTGGGTCATCCTGGCCACCGGCTTCTGCGTCAACCTGCGCTTCGTGGTGTTCAGCCTGCACCTGCGGCCCTATCTGATGCACATGCCGCGCTGGCGCCGCATGACGCACGGCTACCTGACGGCCGACATGACCTACGCCTTTTTCACCCGGCAGTACGCGCAGCCGCCCGCCAACGCGGCCGAGGAGCGCGCGCAGGAGGCTTATCTCACCGGCAACTACTTCGTGGTCTGGTGCTCGTGGATGGGCATGAGCGTGCTCGGCGTCCTGCTCGCGAACCTGATCCCGCAAAGCTGGGGGCTGGGCTTCGCCGGCGTGCTCTGCCTCGTCGCCGTGGTCTGCTCGATGGCGACGACGCGGCTGCGCATTCTCGCGGCATTGATCGCGGGCGTGACCGCCGTGGCGGCCTACGCGCTGCCCTTGAAACTCAACATCGTGGCCGGCATCGGCGTGGCGGTGCTGTTGTGCTTCTGGCTCGAGAAGCAGTTCGGGCTGGACCCCGACGCGGAGGACGATAAATGACCCTGGGCAGCGGCGGCACCACCGATCCCTGGACCATCGCCGTGATCGTCGGCCTGGCCTGCGTGACCGTGCTCACGCGCTGTTTCTTCTTCATCCTCGACCGTCCCTGGGGCCTGCCCGACTGGGCGCACCGCGCACTGCACTACGCCCCGGTGGCCGCGCTCGCGGCGGTGATCATTCCCGAGATCGTGATGGCGCAGGGCCACCTGATCTCGACCTGGCAGGATGCGCGCCTGTACGGCGCGGCGGCCGGCGCCGCCTACTTCTTCCAGCGCCGCGGCGTGCTGGGGACGATGCTGGCCGGCATGGCGGTGTACCTGCCGCTGCATCTGGGCCTGGGCTGGTGAGCTGGCGCCGTCCAGAGGCTCGCGGTCGCGCTCGCGGGTGATTCCTGGGGCCCCTCAGCCGTGGGCCAGGGCGGTGTGGACAGCGGCGGCGATGGCCGCCGGCGTGGGATCTTGCAGCAGCGCGGCGCGGTAGGCGTCGGGACGAATCAGGCAGAGGCTGCCGGGCGCGTGCGCGCCCAACTGCGTGCCCAGCGCGTCGTCGGACTCGAGCGTAGGCAGGCCGCTGTCGCCGCCGATCGCGACGAGCTGCAGCGGCAGAGACGCGGCCGTGTCGGCCACCGCCTGGACCTGCTCGCGCGTCGGCGCGAACCACAGCCCGAGGCAGTGCGTGCCTTCGGCCAGCAACTGCATCAGGGTGCAGGGTCTGCCGTCGCGCCAGCGCAGCGGCAGGTTCTGCACGCTGCGTGCGCCTTCGAGCAAGTGCCTGCCCGCCGGGTAGTCGTTGGCCACCGACATGCGCCCCGTGTTCACCAGCGCGCGCGCAAACGGATAGCGCGGGGCGAGCGCGAGCACGGCGCGGCGTATCGTGTGCTCGGCCTGCGAGCGGGGCGCAAGGAAGCGGGCGGTGCGGCTGGTGACCTTCAGGTTCTCGGCCGCGGCGGGCCGGCGCTCGGCATCATAGGTGTCGAGCAGCGCCTCGCCGGCCAGGCCCTGCGCGACCAGCGAGAGCTTCCAGCCCAGGTTGGCCGCGTCCTGGATGCCGGTGTTGCCGCCACGCGCGCCGAAGGGGCTCACCACATGCGCTGAATCGCCGATGAAGAACAGGCGTCCATGGCGGAAGCGGTCGAGCAGGTGGTCGCGGTAGCCGTACGGCCCGATCCAGACGAACTCGAACTCCACGCCCGGCCCGAGCTGCTCGCGCAGCCGTGCGCCGGCCACCTCCGGCTTGCTGATGTAGGCCGTGTCGCAGTCCTCGGGCATCTGGTAGTCGATGCGCCAGACGCCGTCGGCCATCAGGTGCTGCCACACTGCGCGGCCCTCGTTGAACGGTGCGTCGACCCAGGTCCAGCGCTCCACGGGCAGCGGCTTCCTGAAGCGCACGTCGCTGATGCACCAGCGGTCGGTGCTGCGCGAGACGTGGGCGTCCAGGCCCAGCTGCGCGCGGATGGGGCTGCTGGCGCCGCTCGCATCGATCAGGTAGCCGGCCTCGATGGCGTAGGCGCCGGCCGGCGTCTCGATCTCGACGCGAACGCCTTGCTCGCCCGGCTCGATGCGGGTCACCCGGTTCTTCCACCGCAGATCGACCACGCCCAGTTCGAGGAGGCGGTCGACCAGGAACCATTCGAGGTAGAACTGCTGCAGGTTGATGAAAGGCGGCTGCGCAGAGACGCTGCTCGCCTGCAGATTGAAGTTGTAGACCTCGGTCTCGCCCGAGAAGGTGCGGCCGAAGGACCAGGTGATGCCCTTGTCCGCGATGCGCTGATAGATGCCCAGCCGCTCGAAGATCTCCAGGCTCTTCTGTGCGTAGCAGATGCCGCGCGAGGACGCGCCGCGCACGCCCACGGTGTCGTCCTCGTCCAGCAGCACGGCGGGCACTCCGCGCTTCGCCAGGTCGCAGGCCAGCGTCAGGCCGGCGGGCCCCGCGCCGACGATGATGATCGGATGGCGAACAACCGCGTCGCTGCCAAGCTCGGGCGGCGGCACGAAGGGCCAGTGCGGCAGCTGGTACTCGGGGGTGAAGTGGAATGCTTCCACGGCTGTGCTCACAGCGCTTGGGCCCATTCGGCGATTGCGTCAGCCGCGCGCGGCACCAGCTCGGGCTGGCCGGCGAGGTAGTGGTTGCCACCGACGATGTCGACATTGCGTATGCGTTCTCCGCCGGCCTTCATCCACGCATCGCGCGTACTCGGGAAGGTGGACTGGTCGGCCGTGTAGGTCAAGAGCAGCTTGGGGCAGGTGGTTCGGGCGAGATTCGACGGACCGTCGGCCTGCGAGCGCGAGGACCATTGCGACAGGAAGGCTGTCAGCGAGGTCGTGCGGCCCATCGCGTTCGCCGAGTAGTTGACCTGCCGCGCATCGCCCCAGACGCTGCCGGGTGCTCGGTCGTTGGCGTCGATGGAGAGGTCCACGCAGCGCGGATCGGCGTGCGTGCGGTAAACGACGAAGGCCTGGTCGCGCGGCGCACCGGGCGTGCTGCGCAGCAGCCGCAGCCGTTCCAGCGCCCAGGCCTCCAGCCGGTCGAGGCGAGCCTTCTGCGCGGCGCCGAAGCGGGAGAGGAACTCGGCGCTGTAAGGCGCGCGATGGCGCGCGTCGTACATGTCGAGCTCGGGGTCGACCGAGAGCAGGTCGTGCTCGTCGGTGACGGACGGATCGATCCAGTCGCGCATCAGCTTCGAGCGGCCCTGGTGCGCCGCGCACAGCGCGATGCCGTCGGCCGGCGGCAGGTCGTCCGAATGCAGATGCGTGGGGTCGCCATCGGGGAAGTGGTGGGCGGTGAGCTTCTCGGCCTGCGCCTGGTAGAAGCTGGCAAGCGCTGCGCCGCCCGAGTTGCCGATCAGCACCACCTTTTCGTAGCCCAGGCCGCGCAGGAACTGCACGCCCGCGCCCAGGTCCTGGATCGCGCGCTCCATCAGCAGCACCGTGTCGTTGCCCATATAGCGTGAGTTGAGGCCCATGCAGCAGATCCCGCGCTCTGCCAGCGGCGCGATCAGGTAGTGGCCCATGAAGTTGCTCGTGGGATGCATTACGATCGCGGCGATCTTCTTGCGGCTGGCGGGCGCGCGGTAAGCGCCGTAGATGCGCGGGCGCAGCATCTGCAGGCCCGACTGGCTCTCCATCGCCGCGCCGGGCTTGACGTCGATGACGGCGAGTTGCAGCTGCGTCATGCCGCCGCCTTTCCGCGCAGTTCCGCCTTGCGCAGGGTCCATGCGTCCAGCTCGGCGTGCGCGCGCCGCGCATGCGCCTCCATCTCGGCCAGCGGCACCGTGGGCGTGGTCAGCTCCACCCGGATGCCATTGGGGTCGAAGAAGTAGATCGACTCGATGATGTGGTGGTCGGTCACGCCCAGCACCTCGACGTCGGCCGATTCGAGCCGAGCCTTGGCGGCACGCAGGTCGGCCACCGAATCCACCCGCAGTGCGATGTGGTTGACCCAGGCCGGCGTGTTGGGCGAGGGCAGGGCGGCCGTGTCGTCGCCCAGGTCGAAGAAGGCGATGTACGAGCCGTCGCGCATCTGGAAGAAGATGTGGACGTAGGGGCAGTACTCGCCGGTGCTCGGCACATGGTCGCTCTTGATCACGTGCACCAGCGGCAGGCCCAGCAGGTCCTCGTAGAAGCGGCGCGTTTCCTCGCTGTCGCGGCAGCGCCAGGCAAAGTGATGCAGGCCGCGCACGGGCACGGGGGATGGGGCGAGCGGCACGGTCTCGGCAGGGGGCATGGCATGTCTCCGGAAGGAACAGGCCGGATTGGGCCTTTGTTCTTCTTATGATTCAATCGAAATAAATTCATCGATTGATGAAAAATGGCAATGAATCTCACCCTGCGCCAGCTGCGCGCCTTCGACGCCGTGGCCGAGACCGGCAGCTTCACCGCCGCCGCCGCCCGCCTGCATCTCACGCAATCGGCGCTGAGCGTGCTGGTGCGCGAGCTGGAGCGCGAGATGGGCGTGCAGCTCTTCGACCGCCACACGCGGCGCGTGCTGCTGTCGGAGGCCGGCCGCGCCTTCCAGCCCTCGGTGCAGCGCCTGCTGGCCGACCTGGCCGGCGCGGTGGCCGGCGTGACCGAGTTGCGCGACCAGAAGCGCGGCCTGCTGCGCCTGGCCGCACCTCAGCTGATGGCCTGCACGCTGATGCCGCGCGTGATCGCGGTCTACCGCGCGTGCTATCCGGACATCGAGGTGCGGCTGGCCGACACCCTGCCCGAGCACCTGCTGACGGGCCTGGCCTCGGGCGAGGCGGAGCTGGCGGTGGGGCAGGACGTGGAAGTGGATCCCGCCGCGGTCGAGCGCCGCACCCTGTTCCGCGATCGTCACTGGCTGATCTGCCCATCGGACCATGCGTTTGCCCGCCGGCGCAAGGTGCGCTGGAGCGAGCTCGGGCCCTACACCTTCATCGCGCCCACGCGCGACTTCCGCCAGCGCGTGCTGCCCGAGCTGGAGGCCGATGCGCGCGCCTTCCTGCTGCGGGCCTCGACGCAGGAGGTGTCGTACATGACGACTGCGCTCGGCATGGTGGCCTCGGGCCTGGGGCTCACGGTCTGCCCGACCTACTCGGCCTCGCTGGTGCGCGCGCATGGGCTGCAGATGGTCAAGCTCGACCGACCCGACTTCCATCGCGAGGTCTGCGTGTACGTGGCGGCGCGGCGTTCGCTCTCGCCGGCGGCGGCGGGCTTTGTCCAGATCCTAGAGCGTTTCGCGCAGCCCGGGCTTGCGGGCTGATACAGGGCGCCCCGCGGCCAAACCTACAATCGCCCTTCGCCTTTTTCGAGGCGCCCTCCCTCGCTTCCATCCTCTCGCTCCTACCCATGAACGTCCTTCGATTCACCGACCTCGCAGCGCAAGGCAAAGTCGCCGGCCAGCGCGTGTTTATCCGAGCCGACCTCAACGTGCCGCAGGACGATGCCGGCAACATCACCGAAGACACGCGCATCCGTGCGTCGGTGCCCTGCATCCGGCAGGCGCTGGATGCAGGCGCGGCGGTGATGGTCACCTCGCACCTCGGTCGCCCCACCGAGGGCCAGTTCAAGCCTGAGGATTCGCTGGCGCCGGTCGCCAAGCGCCTGGGCGAGCTGCTGGGCCGCGAGGTGCCGCTGGTGCCGAACTGGGTCGACGGCGTACAGGTCGCGCCGGGCGAGGTCGTGCTGCTGGAGAACTGCCGCCTCAACAAGGGCGAGAAGAAGAACGACGAGGCCCTGGCGCGCAAGCTGGCGGCGCTGACCGACATCTACGTCAACGACGCCTTCGGCACTGCGCACCGCGCCGAGGCCACCACCTACGGCATCGCCCAGTACGCGAAGATCGCCTGCGCCGGCCCGCTGCTGGCGGCCGAGATCGATGCCATCACCAAGGCCCTGGCCAACCCGAAGCGGCCGCTGGTGGCGATCGTCGCGGGCTCCAAGGTCAGCACCAAGCTCACCATCCTCAAGAGCCTGGCCGACAAGGTCGACCAGCTGATCGTGGGCGGCGGCATTGCCAACACCTTCATGCTGGCTTCCGGGCTCCCGATCGGCAAGTCGCTGGCCGAGCCCGACCTGCAGGACCAGGCCCAGGCCGTGATCGAGGCCATGCGCGCGCGCGGCGCCGCGGTGCCGATCCCGGTCGACGTGGTCACCGCCAAGAGCTTCGCCGCCGACGCGCCCGCCACGGTGAAGGCCGCGAACGCGGTGGCCGAGGACGACCTGATCCTCGACATCGGCCCGAAGACCGCGGAGATCCTCGCTGCCCAGCTGCGCGAGGCCGGCACCATCGTGTGGAACGGCCCGGTGGGCGTGTTTGAGTTCGACGCCTTTTCCAAGGGGACGGAAGCCATCGCGCGCGCCATCGCCGACAGCAGTGCCTTCTCGATCGCCGGCGGCGGCGATACGCTGGCGGCGATCGCCAAGTACGGCATCGAAGACCGGGTCGGCTACATCTCCACCGGTGGCGGCGCCTTCCTCGAAGTGCTGGAGGGCAAGACGCTTCCGGCTTTCGAGATCCTCGAAAAACGAGCGGCCGGCTGAGCCCAACGCGGGAGGCGCCGGAAATCGCGCCGGCGGGGCTATCGCCGGGCTCGAAAAGTGTATACAGTATGGAATACAAACCGGAGACCCGCAGCATGAGCACGACCCGCCCTCCCCGCCACGCCACCAAGATCGTCGCCACGCTCGGCCCGGCCTCGAGCACGCCCGAGCTGCTCGAGCAGATGATCAACAACAAGGTCAGCGTGGTGCGGCTCAACTTCAGCCACGGCACGGCGCAGGACCACATCAACCGCGCCACCATGGTGCGCGAGGCGGCGCGCAAGGTGGGCCGCGAGGTGGCGATCATGGCCGACCTGCAGGGCCCGAAGATCCGGGTGGGCAAGTTCGCCGAGGGCAAGGTGTGGCTGGAGCCGGGGGCGAAATTCGTCCTCGACGGTGCGCGCACCGAGCTGGGTGACGTCGATGCCGTCGGGCTGGACTACAAGGACCTGCCGCGCGACGTGAAGGCGGGCGACAGCCTGCTGCTGAACGACGGCCTCATCGTGCTCACGGTCGACGCCGTCAAGGGCGAGGCGGTGCACACCACGGTGCGGCTGGGCGGCGAGCTCTCGAACAACAAGGGCATCAACAAGCAGGGCGGCGGCCTCACGGCGCCGGCGCTGACGGCCAAGGACATGGAGGACATCAAGACCGCCATGAGCTTCCAGGCCGACTACGTGGCGGTGAGCTTCCCCAAGAACGCCACCGACATGGAGATGGCGCGCCAGCTGTGCAACGTGGCGGCGGCCGAGTTCGGCCACAAGCCGGGGCTGATCGCCAAGATCGAGCGCGCCGAGGCCATCCCCAAGCTCGAGGAAATCCTCCGCGCCAGCGACGGCATCATGGTCGCGCGCGGCGACCTCGCGGTCGAGGTGGGCAACGCCGCCGTGCCGGCGCTTCAGAAAAAGATGATCCGCATGGCGCGCGCGATGGACAAGGTGGTCATCACGGCGACGCAGATGATGGAGTCGATGATCAGCAACCCGGTGCCCACCCGCGCCGAGGTGAGCGACGTGGCCAACGCGGTGCTCGACGGCACCGACGCCGTGATGCTCTCGGCCGAGACCGCCTCGGGCCGCTATCCGCTGGAGACGGTGCAGGAGATGAGCCGCATCTGCGAGGCCGCCGAAGCCGCCGAGGACCTGCAGCTGGACGCCGATTTCAGCGGCCAGGCCTACAGCCGCATCGACCAGTCGATCGCCATGGGCGCCCTCTTCACCGCGCACCACCTCGGCGCCAAGGCGATCGTCGCGCTGACCGAATCGGGCTCCACCCCGCTGTGGATGAGCCGCCACCGCGCCCACATCCCGATGTACGCCCTGACCTCGCGCCTGGCGACCCAGCGCAAGATGGCGCTCTACCGCAACGTGCGCCCCCTGCTCATGGATGCCGAGAGCGACCGCGACACGGCGCTGCTCCAGGCCGAGGCCCACCTCAAGAAGCGCGGCATCGTGCAGACCGGCGACATCTACGCCATCACCTGTGGCGAGCCGATGGGCGCCCCGGGCGGCACCAACATGCTGAAGATCTGCCGGGTGGGTTGAGGCGCAGCCGTGCCGAACGGGGCGTCGGAGCCGTCCGACAGGGGTGCTCAGTAGAATCGCGGTAGTTTTTACTTCTTAATCTTCCCCGCGAGGTACACCCATGGCACTTGTCTCGATGCGCGAACTGCTCGACCACGCCGCGGCCAACGGCTACGGCATCCCGGCCTACAACGTCAACAACCTGGAACAGGTGCAGGCCGTGATGGAAGCGGCCAAGGAAACCGGCGCACCGGTGATCCTGCAGGCCAGTGCAGGCGCACGCAAGTACGCGGGCGAGCCCTTCATCAAGCACCTCATCCTGGCGGCCGTCGAGGCTTACCCAAACATTCCGCTGGTCATGCACCAGGACCACGGCCAAAGCCCCGACGTGTGCCAGGGCGCGATCAACCTGGGCTTCTCCTCGGTGATGATGGACGGCTCGCTGGAAGGCGACGGCAAGACCATCGCCAGCTACGACTACAACGTCGACGTCACCCGCAAGGTGGTCGACATGGCGCACAAGGTCGGCGTGACCGTGGAAGGCGAGCTGGGCTGCCTGGGCTCGCTCGAGACCATGAAAGGCGACAAGGAAGACGGCCACGGCACCGACGCGACCATGACGCGCGAGCAGCTGCTGACCGACCCGGAGCAGGCCGCGGACTTCGTCAAGAAGACCCAGCTCGACGCCCTGGCCATCGCCATCGGCACCAGCCACGGCGCGTACAAGTTCACCCGCAAGCCCACCGGCGACATCCTGGCGATCGACCGCATCAAGGAGATCCACCGCCGCATCCCCAATACCCACCTGGTGATGCACGGCTCGTCCTCCGTGCCCCAGGACCTGCTGGCCATCATCCGCCAGTACGGCGGCAACATGAAAGAGACCTACGGCGTGCCGGTCGAGGAGATCCAGGAAGCCATCAAGTACGGCGTGCGCAAGATCAACATCGACACCGACATCCGCCTGGCGATGACCGGCGCCGTGCGCAAGTTCATGGCCGAGAACCCCGAGAAGTTCGACGCCCGCGAATGGCTCAAGCCCGCGCGCGAGGCCGCCAAGCAGATCTGCAAGCAGCGCTACATCGAGTTCGGCTGCGAAGGCCAGGGCGCCAAGATCAAGGGCGACACCCTGCAGGTCGTCGCCGCCAAGTACGCCAAGGGCGAGCTGGCGCAAGAAGTGCTCTGATCTCATCGCCTTCCTGCGGAAGCCACCCTCGCGGTGGCTTTTTTCATCGCCGGGCCGCCCCAAGATGAAAAACCCCCTCGGGGGGCAGCGACCACACGAAGTGAGGGAGCGTGGGGGCCATTTTTCACGCGCACAATCTCGGTCGTCCCCCGTTTCCGCTGTTCCATCACCCGCCATGACCACCGTCCACACTTCCTCCATCCAGAGCCTGCCCCTGCTCGCGCGCGGCAAGGTGCGCGACAACTACGCGGTCGGCGAGGACCGCATCCTGATGGTCGCGAGCGACCGCCTCTCGGCCTTCGACGTGATCATGGGCGAGCCGATCCCGGGCAAGGGCGTGATCCTGACGCAGATGGCGCTGTGGTGGTTCGACCGGCTGGGCCACCTGTGCCCCAACCACCTGACCGGCGAGGCGCCCGAGAGCGTGGTGACGGCGGCCGAGGTGCCCCAGGTCCGCGACCGCTCGATGCTGGTCAAGCGCCTCAAGCCGATCCCGGTCGAGGCGGTGGTGCGCGGCTACCTCGCGGGTAGCGGCTGGAAGGAATACCAGGAGAGCCGTTCCGTTTGCGGTGTGCCGCTGCCCGAGGGCCTGGGCAATGCCAGCAAGCTGCCGCTGCCGATCTTCACGCCCGCAGCCAAGGCGGCCGCGGGCGCGCACGACGAGAACATCAGCTACGAGCGCGTGGTCGAGGTGGTCGGCCCCGCGCTCGCGCAGCAGATCCGCGACACCAGCATTGCGATCTACGAGGCGGCCGCCGCCATCGCGTTGACCAAGGGCATGATCATTGCCGACACCAAGTTCGAGTTCGGCCTCGACGAGGCCGGCACCCTGGTCCTGATGGACGAAGTGCTCACCCCCGACAGCTCGCGCTACTGGCCCATCGAGGGCTACCAGGCGGCGCTGGCTGCCGGCGCCAACCCGCCGAGCTACGACAAGCAGTTCGTGCGCGACTGGCTGGAGGGTGTCAAGGTCAACGGCAAGCCCTGGGACAAGACCCCGCCGGCGCCGCGGCTGCCCACCGACGTGATCGAGAAGACGGCCGCCAAGTACCGCGAGGCGCTGCAGCGGCTGACCGGCTGAAGCCTCTCGGGGCCGCAGGACGTGAATAAATCACAAATCCGCCGGCAATAGTCACCGCCCGGCGAAGCCACGATTTCGCACACTTGTCCTCATTACAACGGATGAGGAAAGTGCCATGAACCTGATTGCCGAACTGCTCGCTCCCCCCTGCGAAGCCCGCGCCGATAGGCCCACGTCAGACTCCCTGCAAGCCGGCCTGCTGGCGCGCGTGCTCGACGAAATGGACCACGGCCTGCTGCTCGTCGACCTGAGCGGCCGTATCCTGCATGCCAACCGGCCGGCGCGTCGCGAGCTCGTGGGCGGGCGCGCGCTGCGGGATGTCGATGGCACCCTGTCGGCGGCCCAGCCTGCCTGGCAGGCCAAGCTGCGCCAGGCCCTGAAGGACGCGGAGCGCGACTGCCGCAGCATCGTGGAGCTCGACCCCGAAGGCGAGACGCTTTCGCTGGCCTTCGTGCCGCTGGCCGTGCTGCACGCCACCGCGGCGGTCGACGCCGTGCTGATCATCTGCAGCCGGCGCTCGAGCTGCGAGACCCTCACGGTGCAGATGTTCGCCCGTGCCAAGCGCCTGACGCCGGCGGAGCAGGCCGTGCTGACGCAGCTGTGCGCGGGCCGCGGCGCCCAGGAGATCGCCTGCGAGCAGGGCATTCGCGTCTCCACCGTGCGCACCCACATCAAGAACGTGCGGCAGAAGACCGGCCGCGGCAGTGTCCGCGAGATCGTCCGCGAGCTCTCGCGCATGCCGCAGATCGTCTCTTCGCTGCGGCTGGTGGGGCAGGACTGAACAGGGTGCGCGCGCGGGCGGCTCGCCCGCCGCGTCGGCGAGTCGCGCCGGGAGGGATGCGGGCCGTATAGTCCGCGCATGCCGCTGAAGCCCGCTGCACCCCGCGCCGACCCCCTCGCCGAACTGCCGCCACAGATCCAGAAGCTCGCGGCGCTCGGCGTGCAGCGCCGCTATCGGAAGCACGCCATGCTAATCGAGGAAGGCGACCAGGGCGGCACTGTCTACATCGTGCTCTCGGGCCGGCTGCGCGCCTTCGTCTCCGATGCGAGGGGCCGCGAAGTGACGCTGGGCTTGCACGGGCCGGGCGAATACGTGGGCGAGATGTCGCTTGATGGCGGGCCGCGCTCGGCCAGCGTGCAGGCGATGGGGTCGACGCTGTGCGCGGTGGTGACGCGCGAGACCATGCTGCGGCACTTGGCACTCGATCCGGAGCTGGCACGCGAACTGATCATTCGACTGATCCGACGGGCCAGGCTTGCGACGGAGAGTGCGCGCAGCATGGCGCTGCTCGACGTTTACAGCCGGTTGCGGCTCCTGCTCGAGGGACGGGCCGAGGCGCAGGCCGACGGCACGCGGGTCGTCATCGAGCGGCTCACCCATCAAGCCATCGCCAGCGAGATCGGGTGCTCGCGGGAGATGGTGAGCCGGTTGCTAAAGGATCTGGAAAATGGCGGCTACCTGCTTGTGCAGCACAGGACCCTGATATTGCAACGACCCTTGCCACAACGCTGGTGAGGGCGTCACTCCGGTTCGTCAGCTTCCGCCGGGAGGCTTGATGGTGATCCATGGCCATTCCAGCCAGTTGTCCGCGCGGTGGACCACGTCCACATTGCTGCGCATCGCCCAGGGAATGACCTGACGATGCAAGGGAATGTGATGGACCTGAGCGTTATGTTCCAGAAGCGCCGACTTGATGAGCAATTCGCGCTTGGCCGGGTCCGCTTCGTTGGCAGATGCCACGGCTAGCTCGTCGAGCCTGTTATTGCTGTATCCACCGAAGTTGTAATAGCCCACGCCGCCTTCGCCACGCGAGCGCAGAACCGGCGTGAAGGTGGCTTCGGCGTCGGTGATCGCGCTACCCCAGCCCAACAAATACATCGAGACATCCTGCTTCTCCAACTTGGCAAAGTAGAGAGTTCGAGGCTGCGCCTTCACTGTGACTCGAACGCCGACTTGGGCCCACATGCCTGCCAGGGCGACGCAGATTCTCTCGTCGTTGATGTAGCGATTGTTGGGGCAGTCCATGGTGACGTCGAAACCGTCGGGATAGCCCGCTTCTGCCATGAGAGCGCGAGCGCGGGGCGGATCGAATGGAAGTCTCGCCTCGATCTCCGGACCATTGAAACTGCCCAGTGGTGATGGCGTGATGGAGCCGGTTGGCAGGGACTGTCCTCGCATCAGTCTGGATCGGAGGCCCTCGATGTCGACAGCGTGGTACAGGGCCCTGCGAACTCGGAGGTCCTTGAAAGGGTTCCTGCCTTTGACGCCGCTGTAGAGCAACTCGTCGCGCTGCTGGTCCATGCCCACGAAAATGATCCGGTTCTCGACGCCGTCCTTGACCTTGATCCCCGGCGTGCTACGCAGGCGGTCGATGTCCTGCACAGGCGGATCCAGTACGAAATCGAGATGGCCCGAGAGCAACGCTGCCGACCGCGTCGGGTCGCTTTTGATCGGCGTGTAGATCACCTCTTGGACATTTCCGTCGAAATGGCCCCACCAGTTGTTGTTGCGCTTGTAAACAGTCTGTACGTCCGGCTGACGCGAAACGAGAGCGAATGGACCGGTCCCGTTCGCGTGCAGCGCCGTATGCCTGGCTTCCTTGTTCTTGAAGTCCTGCGGGTCGCGAGCGTCATGCTTTTCACACCAGACTTTGCTCATGATCGGGACCAGGCTGGCGTGCTGCAGAAAAATGGGATTGACCCTGGCGAGCTGGAACTCGATGGTCTGAGCGTCGACCTTGCGCGGCTCCCCCAGGCCCATCGCCGATGATCGGATGCCGGAACTCGCTGTCTTGGCCCGCGCGACCGAGAAGATCACATCGTCCGCATTGAAGTCGGTACCGTCGTGGAACTTGACGCCTTCGCGGATGACCATGCGCCACACTGTGGGGCCGGTCTGCTGCCAGGAGACGGCCAAAGCCGGAGCCAGGCCCAGATCCTTGTCACGTTTCACCAGCGTTTCGTAGACCTGACCGTTCATCGAATTGGTGAGCAACTCATTGTGAGAGTGCGGGTCCATTGTTTGGGGATCGCCTTGAGCAGCCCAGTGGAGTGTTTGCGCAAGAGCGCCGGTCGTGGCAACCAGCAATGCAAAAGCCAGGACAGTTCGCGTGCCGGTCCGCATGCCGCTGGCGAGAGGTGAGCGAACCCAGACACGGCGACTCCAGAACTCGAACATGGCTAGATCCGTTTCTCGGCGACTAGCATCCGAGTGACCACGGCAGCGGCCATGCTGGTGCCACTGAGCCGGCTTCCGTAGCCGATGACAGCCGCCGCGGCCAAGCCTGGCTCGGCGGGGCTCTCGTCGCTGATGGCCAATATGTCAGGGCGGGCCTTGGCAATCCCCTTCACCGAACTGCGAAGGTTCCGCGATGTCGGAAAGCAACGCAACGGCCCCTGACCGGAATAGGACGCTTCCCCGCCACCCAGACCCATGCCGACTATTCCCCCGACGATCACCGTCTGCTGCCCGTGGGCGATGCTGTTGAGCGTCCCGGTTTCATTCGAGTGCTGAAATCGGGCTTGTCGGGGAGAGCCGCCGGAGCCGAAAACCGGGTCATCGCGCTCGCACCACGCGTTGACCGTCACAGGCTCCGTACCCGTGTTGCGTATTTCGAAGGTCCAATCGCCATAAGGGGCGGGGGCACGATTTCCGAGCGGGCCTGTCGGCGCCACCGCCACCAGAATCATTCGACCGTTAGGGCTCTGACATACACGTTCGGGCGCAACGACCATGGCGATCAACTCATTGTTTTCCTCAATGCGTGCCATCTGCCCGACTTCTATCCAGCCGTCCTGCGCAGCAGGCCATGCTTCTTGAGGCTTGCTCACGCGGATCTGGCAGTCGTGCGGGTTGCCGGCCGTGTCGAGCCAGATCTCTATGAATTGAGTGGTTGGGTTGTGTGGAATGTTCTGCCAGATGATCTTTTGTAGCTCGTCCTTGCCTACTTCGAGCCGCATGTGCAGGTCCTGATTGCGCGAGTTGCCGGCCGGAATCACGATGTCCGTGCTGCCGCCTCGCGCGCGGCGTGCTTCGATGGCGTCGTCGAGCGCGCGCTCAAGCAGCGAGGATCCGTCGTGCGGTCCGGCGTTCGATCCGTAGCTCAGGTTGATGGTCACGGCGGCATGGTCCGCGGCACGGCTGAAGATGTAGCGAATCGCATCCACCACTTGGGCGCGCAAGAGGCCTGCGGTCTGCCGGCCGTTGAAGTGACGCGGCAACTGGACGAACACGATGTCCTCGTCTGTAGGGGGAGGAGCGGGCATCTTGCCCGGTGGCAGGAGGGGGTCGGGGTAGCCTGCTGCAAGGTCCATCACATGGGTGCCATGGGTGGTGGCTGCGTTCAAGGCTCCGTAGCCGGAGTCGGCATAGCATCGACGTTGGTCGACCTCGCCCTCCTTCACGTACTGGGCGATGAAATCGCCGAGACGCAGTCCTTCTTCTGCGTCGCTGGGTGGCCAGTCGCGCAAGACCTCCGCGCCATAGCCAAAGCATTCAGGGGTTCTCCACGCGGGCGGCCGCAGCCCAGAGCCGCTGGCGCCTGCTCGATTGCCCTCTGGGGTTCCTTCCTGGTCCCACAGTGCGAAGACGCGCGTCTCTGGCCCAGCCCCGGCATCCTGCAGGCATCGTCGGAACTGAGGATGGGCAAAAGCACAACCGAAGTCGACGAAGCCGATGATGTTGGGGCAGGTCGAGCGAATCGACGTCGGCGCATGTGTAGCGCTGGTGACCATTCCGGGCCTCGTTTCAGGGGCTGGCGAAGGGCAGGCTCAATTCCCACCGCGCCTCGTATTCGGAAGCAATGGTCCGCGTCTTTGCAAGCGCGTCGTTGCCGAGCCGCTCGTACGCCGTGAAGTACTTGGAACCGCAGCCATCAGCATCCAAAGGAACTCGGACTCCTGCGTCCCGCAACTTTTTGATCATCTGTCGCGTTCGTTCGGCATCCTCCGGACCTTCGATCAGTATCGGTACCTCGTTCTCCTTGTTCAGGGGCAGATCCGCGAAGTCGGTGCCGACCGCCCAAAAAAAATAGGGGTCCACCATGCCATTCGCCAATTCGCGATCATGGGTTGGCTTGTACATGCGGCGTCCCTCCTGCCTCTTTCGCGGCGTTCACTCTCGGCGCGCTCGCTCGCCTCTTTCGCTTCTGCGAGTGCGTCAGTGCAGGGCCGGCAGCCTTTGTCTTGCCATGACGCAAGGGGCGGTAGCCGAGCTCTTCGAGCTCATTGGCGGCTCGGGCCCACAACTCCGCCAGGGTCGGATTGAAGGCCAGCGGCGAGGGGATGGCCTTACCAACGAGATCCTTAAGGTCAAGGTCTGCGTTCATCAGAGCTTGGCTGTCGCTGGCATCGAACTGGCGCGATTGCCACATGGTGCCCGTGCAGCGAGCAGCCACGTATTCCGCCAGCGTCACACCGAGCAATCGGCCTGCAATGCCGTCGACGGGATAGTGGAGGCCTGCGAAGACCCTGTTTTCCGCAATCCGAAGGGCCTGCTGCTGAAGGGCCTGGCTCATGTCGTCACCGTCTTGCAGCGAGAGCAACGACTTCATGAGACGTGCAAACATGAAGGCCT
This sequence comes from Variovorax sp. WS11, assembly GCF_010499245.1. GTDB lineage: Bacteria > Pseudomonadota > Gammaproteobacteria > Burkholderiales > Burkholderiaceae_C > Variovorax. Next base: position 2,168,263 of record NZ_JAAGOW010000001.1, on the reverse strand, counting down.
CGGTCGCGTGGCCGCTGGGAAAGGCTGCCCATCCCGGTACCAGGAGAATCGGCTGGATCCGAGGTGAAAGTTCGTGCGGTCTTGGAACGGCGAACGCGTGCTTGAAGCGGTGCACCACCTGCATGCCGAAATGCAATGAAGTGCCGACGAGTTCCCACGTCCAGGGGGTGCGCCAAGGGCTGAGTGGAACGACAGTGCTCCAGTATGGAACCTGTGGCACCGTTTGAGTCAGGATCTCAGGCGCCCTCTTGCGCCGCAGATCTGTTCGCGTATGCGCTTGAACCTTGCTGAGTTGAGCATCGAACACGTCTCGCGTGGGTCGGCCGATGGAAATGAGGGGCCGCTCCACATATTTGCCCGCCGCTTGTCGATCGACGTGCAGAAGCTGCGCAACAGGACGGTCTGGCTTCATTTCGGCGATCAATTGCAGACCGCACTGCAGTTCCTGCGAGCAAATATGCGCCCGCACTTCGGGTTGCCACCAGCCCAGCCGCCGTTGATTCCTCAACGCCGGCAACTGACCCGGCTGAAAATCTCCATACCGCTGCACGGCTGCCGCCCCTGGGGATATCGATTGCTCGCCCTGTGCGTTGAGCAGTCCATCTGTCAGCAAGGGTTCGCCAAGCAAGCCCGACAGCGCCGCGATGCCTGCAACTCCGGGCCTTCCCCCCAGATTGGACATGGAGCTCATGCTGGACATCGAACTCATGCTCGACATCGACGACATGCTGGAAAGTTCACTCATGGACCACCTCCGAGTTCATCACAAGCTCTTTGGCTCACCTGTCGGTGCGCCGGCGCGCAGCAACGCATCCGCATAGATCTGCGCATGTGGATGACCCTGCCCTGGATAGCGATCCAGGTACTTGGTCACGTTGAATCCAGGCTCCAAGCGCATCATGGACGCGATCGTGTTGTGGGCACCCACTATGTCACCAGTCAGCACCTGTGCAATCCCCAATACGCGGTAGGTCGCGGTGTGGCACTGGTTGGCTCGCAGGGACCGCAGGCACAGCTGGATGGCCTGCTCATGCCGTCCGGCCGAGAGCATGGCCGCTGCCGCAAGCGAATCGAAGTAGTATTTCAGCGGGTCGAACGGTGATAGAGCGAGTGCGTTCTCAGCGGCTCGAGCCGCCTCGCTGCCCCGCCCTTGCCAGGACAGCAGGGTACCCATCAGCAGCCATGCCAGCGGCTCGTTGGCATTGAGTGCAAGTGCCTTCTTGTACCGGGCTTCTGCCTCATCCAGATTCTTCTGAAAGAGGCCCGCGACCAGTCCACTCATTGCATGCGCCAAAGCGCACTGCGGTGCATTCTCGACCGCCCGGCGCGCGAGTTCAGCCGCTCGTTGATGGTCTTCAGAGGGATTCGGCGACAGCCCGCGGATGACGCGCAGTACATGCCACTTCACGAGCCATGAGATCGTTTCACCCGAAGTCGGATGTCTTTCCGCGAGAGTCCCCAAGATGCGATAGCCGTCATTGAAGCCGTTTGGTGAAGACCGATGCAGGCCGACGATTCCGCTGAGCAGGAGCGAATAGCTCTGAAGGGTCGGCAGTGGCTTGATCAGTGCGGCTTGAACTTCGGAATCGAGAATGGCCTTGTGACAGCCGGCAGCCACTGAATTGCACAGCTCGCTCTCTTTTTCCAGCAGATCCGCGAGATCACCCGACACCCTGGCGCTGTCCAGGACATCCCCGGTGGCGGCCTTGGCCAACTCGGAAGTGAGGAGAATGCGGCTATCGTGCACCGCGTAGCTCCCCGAGAGGACGTAGTCGGCACCGAGATGGCCTTGCACCTCCTGGGCGCTCATCGGACGGTCTCTGAACGCGGTAGTGGACAGGCGGGAGATGACCCTCAGGTCCGCGGTTCGGCTCAACTGGCCGATGACGCCGTCGGCGATGAGCTCTCCGATTGCGAAGTGATCCGGCGCATTGCTGCGTGATTGGAATGGGATTACTGCGATCGTCGCCTTCAGGGGCGTGGCGTAGTCCCTCCTTGCAATCACGACGGGCTGCTGCCCGGCTGCGCCCAGACGCCAGACTCTGACAGGCTCATCGAGGTGCTTGAGATAACACTCCCCCAGATCCTCCAAGGTCCCGTCCAGGCCGTCCGTCAGGCTGTCCCTGACCTGCGCGGTCAGCACCGTCTCGCCAGGCCCCGCGAGTGTCGCAATACGCGCCGCGAGGTTGACGCCCTTGCCGTAGATGTCATGCTCGTCCGCGTAGACCTCTGCGCTATGCAGGCCTACGCGCAAAAACATGGGCGTCGGCAGCCCGTCGCAGGCTGTCCTCATCCACGCATGCATGGCCAGGGCGACGGCGGCGGCTCGCGGCGCCGTGTTGAACTCAAGCATGAGGCCGTCACCGAGGCTCTTCACCATGCGGCCTCCCGTGTCGGGCGTCAGTAGGCGGCTCACATGGGCGACGAATGCCCGCCACTGCGTGATGACGCCGGCCTCGTCGCGCTGCATCAGGCTGACAGATTCGACCAGGTCTGCGACCAGCACCACGGTGGGATGGTGCGGCAGACCAAGGGTCGCGCCCGGCGCGGCGATCAGCATTTGTGGATTCGCGCTCAAGTTCCTCCTCGATGGGTGCAGAACCTGCTGGAGCGAGCCCCAGGGGGGCCGGCGTCGCAGTGACGCGGCGGCGCCTGATGTTACGGCGAGTCAGTCATTAGCACTACATGTTTTTGGGCGCTGCGAGGGGCCGCGGCTATCGCGCCGCACTCCCGTTACTCAGCGTCGCCACCGTCCGCCCGCTCGCATCCAGCAGCGACAGCCTCGAACTCCCCTGAAGCCGGTAACTGGCCGTGGCCTGCAACGCCGCGAAGAACTGGGTCTCGTTGATGGTGCTCGCCTCGTTGGGACAGGCCATGCGCGTCGCGCCAAGCTGGCGCACCCGCAGCGTGCTGCCGCTGCGCTCGTAGGTGCCGGTGACGCGATTGCAGCCGCCCGAGCCGCTCACCCGTCCGCTGCTGCGGTCGAACTGGATCTGGGCGTTGCGCCGCGGATCGCTGCTCGGCTCGATCAGCTCGCTGCCCAGCTGCTCCAGTTGCCAGACCGGTCCTTCGATCGGCTCGTCCAGGTTGATGCCGCTGCCGCAACCGCTCGCCAGCAAGGACGCGAACAGGGCCGTCGTCAAGAAGAGAAAGCGCATGGCCGGACTTTTCCTTTGCAACATATCGAAACCCGCCAATCGTATGTCAGCCCGTTCAGTGCGCCAACGCCACGCCCGGCCGGCTCATCTGCTTCGTCGATGCCAAAGATAAGCCTGCGCTCACTTTGTCGCTAGCTAGCTCAGCACCACGCTGCTGAGGCGGCGGCGGTAGGTCGCCACCGTCGGATCGTCCGGCGGGATCTGGCCGTCCGCCACCTTGGGCTTGGGCGGCTCGATGAGCTCGAGGATCGCGATGTAGGTCTTGCGCGCCAGCTCCTCGTTCCAGCTCTTGTCACGCATCAGGATGTCGAGCAACTCGTCCATCGCGTCGGTCCAGCGCTGCGCGGCCATCAGCAGGCGCGCCCGGTCGAAGCGGGCCTGGAAGTCGCGCTTGTTGGCGGCGATGCGCGACTCGGCGTCGGCGATCGTCGGGGCCGCGCCCGTGGCCGGCGCCGCGAAGTCGATCGCATCCATCCAGCGCTGCAGGGCGTCGAGGCGGCGCACCGCCGGCGCCTTGGCGATGACCGGCGCGAAGGCGACCTTGGCATCGTCGATGCGGCCTTCCTGCAGCAGCAGCTTGATGTAGTCGAAGCGCGCGTCGTCATTGGCCGGGTCGGTTGCGACCGCATGCTGCAGCCGCTCCAGCGCGCCCTGGGTGTCGCCTTCGGCCAGCGCATCCTGCGCGGCCTCTTCATGCTCGGCGGCCTCGAGCTCGTCCTGGCCCGGTACGTGCTTGTCGAGGAAGGCGCGGATCTGGTCGGCGGGAATCGCGCCGACGAAGCCGTCGACCGGCTGGCCGTCCTTGAACATCACGCAGAAGGGGATGCTGCGCACGCCGAACATCTGGCTCAGCTGCTGCGAGATCTGCGGCACCTTGTCGGCGTCGAGCTTGGCCAGCGTGAAGCGCCCGCCATACTCGACTTCGAGCTTCTCGAGCACCGGCCCGAGCTGCTTGCACGGCCCGCACCATTCGGCCCAGATGTCGAGCAGCACCGGGGTGGTCATCGAGCCGTCGATCAGCTCGGTCTGAAAATTTTCGAGGGTGATGTCGATCATCGCGGGAAGCTGAGGGTGAAACGTAAAATTGAAACCATGAAGCAAGCCATACAGGTCGGCGTGGTGATGGGCTCGAACTCCGATTGGGAGACGATGCGCAACGCGGTCGAGATTCTCCAGCAATTCGGCATCGCCCACGAGGCGCGGGTGGTCTCGGCCCACCGCATGCCCGACGAACTGTTCGCCTACGCCGAGCGCGCCGCCCCGCGCGGCCTGGCGGCCATCATCGCCGGTGCGGGCGGGGCGGCCCACCTGCCCGGCATGCTGGCGGCCAAGACCACAGTCCCCGTACTCGGCGTGCCGGTCGCGAGCCGCCACCTGCAGGGCGTGGATTCGCTCTACAGCATCGTGCAGATGCCCAAGGGCGTGCCGGTCGCGACCTTCGCCATCGGCAATGCCGGCGCCGCCAACGCCGCCCTGTTCGCGGTCGCGATGCTGGCCGTGACCGATCCGGCGCTGCGCGAGCGGCTCGACGCCTTCCGCGCGAAGCAGACCGAGGCCGCGCAATCGATGACGCTGCCGCCGCCCGATGCGCAGGACGTGTCGCCCTTCTCGCCCCAGGGCGGGGGTGCGTTGTGAGCGTGATCCTGCCAGGCTCCACGCTCGGCGTGGTGGGCGGCGGGCAACTGGGCCGCATGTTCGCGCATGCAGCCCAGCGCATGGGCTACCTCGTCGCGGTGCTCGACCCCGATGCCGACAGCCCCGCCGGGCGCGTGAGCCACCATCACATCCACACCGACTATGCCGACGTCGACGGCCTCGCCCGGCTCGCCGGCCTGGCCGATGCGATCACCACCGAGTTCGAGAACGTGCCCGCGCCTTCGCTGGAGCATCTCGCGGTGGCCCGGCCCGTGCGGCCGGCCGCCGCCGCGGTGGCGATCGCACAGGACCGCGTCCGGGAAAAGAGCCACTTCGTCGGCTGCGGCGTGGACTGCGCGCCCTACGCGGTCATCGAGTCGGCCGAGCAGGTCGTGCTGGTTCCGCCCAACCTGCTGCCCGGCATCCTGAAGACCGCGCGCCTCGGCTACGACGGCAAGGGCCAGCAGCGCGTGAACACCCGCGAGGAGCTGGCCGCGGCCTGGGACCGCGCCGGCCAGGTGCCCTGCGTGCTCGAGAAGCTGCTGCCGCTGGACTACGAATGCTCCGTCATCGTCGCGCGCGGCCAGGACGGCCAGGTCGTGCACTTCCCGCCTCAGCGCAACCTGCATCGCGGCGGCATCCTCGCCGTGACCGAGGTGCATGCGGACAACGTCCCCGAGGCGGCCGGGCGGCTGGCGGTCGAATCGGCCGTCGCGATCGCGGAAGGCCTCCAGTACGTCGGCGTGCTGTGCGTCGAGTTCTTCGTGCTGGCCGACGGCGCGCTGGTGGTCAACGAGATGGCGCCGCGCCCGCACAACAGCGGCCACTGGACCCTGGATGCCTGCGACGTCTCGCAGTTCGAGCTGCAGGTGCGCACCCTCGCCGGCCTGCCGCTCAACGCGCCGCGCCAGCACAGCCCCGCGCTGATGCTGAACCTGCTGGGCGACCTGTGGTTCCCGGACGACGACTCGAAGCCCGTCGAGCCGCGCTGGGCCGACGTACTCGCCCTGCCCGGCGCGCACCTGCACCTCTACGGCAAGACCGAGGCGCGCCGCGGCCGCAAGATGGGGCATCTCACGATCACAGGCGGCAGCATCGACACGGTTCGCGGCACGGCCGACTTCGCCGCCGCGCTGCTGGGGCTGCCGATCCCCTTGTCTGAATAAGCCAGGCGCGATGACAGTTCGCGACGGCCGCACGCCCGATGCCATCCAGGAAGCCGCGCGCGTGCTGCGCGCCGGCGGCCTGGTCGCCTTTCCGACCGAGACCGTCTACGGCCTGGGCGCCGACGCGACAAGCGACGATGCCGTGGCCGGCATCTTCAAGGCCAAGGGCCGGCCCAGCAACCATCCGCTGATCGTGCATGTGGCGGCCGGCGCCAAGGGCACCGAGTCGCTGTCGCGCTTCGCCCAGCCGCTGCCGCCCTTCGCGCAGAAGCTGGTGCAGGCCTTCTGGCCCGGCCCGCTGACCCTGATCGTCACACGCCAGCCCGGCGTCGCTGCGGCCACGGCTGGTGGGCAAGACACGATCGGCTTGCGCTGCCCGGCCCACCCGGTGGCGCAGGCCCTGCTCGTGGCCTGTGCCGAGCAGGGTGTGCCCGGCGTGGCAGGCCCCAGCGCCAACCGCTTCGGCCGGGTGAGCCCGACCACCGCCCAGCATGTCCAGCAGGAATTCGGCGACGAACTGCTGGTGATCGATGGCGGGCCTTGCGAGGTAGGCATCGAATCGACCATCGTCGACTGCAGCCGCGGCCAGCCGGTGCTGCTGCGCCCGGGCGCGATCACCCGCACCCAGATCGAGGCCGCCTGCGGCGAGCCGCTGCGCGACAGGCACGAGCTCGCGGCACCCGACCCGCGGGCCTCCGGCACGCTGGAGGCCCACTACGCGCCCACCGCCAAGCTGCGGCTGATGGAGGCCAAGGCACTGCAGGCCGGCCTCGACGTGCTGGGCGCCAATGCCGCGCACCTGGCCGTGTGGTCGCGCAGCCTGCTCAAGAGCCGCTCGCAGCGCGTGCTGCTTCGGCGCATGCCCGACGACGCCGCGGCCGCCGCCCAGCAGCTGTTCGCAGTGCTGCGCGCCTTCGATGCCGAAGGCGCCAAGCTGATCTGGGTCGAGACCCCGCCCGCCGGCCCCGAATGGGAAGGCGTGCGAGACAGGCTGCAGCGCGCTGCTGCAGCCTGAGCCTTACTTCACCGTATCGAAGAGCGCCCTGGCCCGCACGTGGCAGAAGGGCGGCTCGTAGGTGCCGTGATAGGCGCCGAAATAGGTGGCGTAGGCGGCCGTGGTCGGATCGGTCGGCGCCTTGCCGCCCGGCCCGTAGGTCGCCTGGATCTGCGCATCCACGTCTACCGTCGTGACCGTGGTCACGCCGCGCGCATCGAAGTCCGCCTTCGCCGCCACCATGTGCAAGGCCGGCGGCACCGTGGGATCGCCGGCGCCGCCGCACAGCAGCGTCTTGGCGCGCGGGCTCCAGCCCAGCAGGTCGTTCTTCTTGGCATCCAGGAACAGCGTGTTGTTCGGGTTGGTCTGCACATCGGTGAGGAAGGCGCTCTGGAATACCGCATCGCGCGCCTGGTTGGGCGTCTCGCCGTTGGCGCCGGGCAGGGCGCCGCTGGTAACCAGCGTGGTGTAGTTCAGCGTCGGGCTCGGCAGCAGGTTCTCGATGTAGCCGGCATAAGGCTGCTTGTAGACCGTGTTCACGTCGGTGTAGATGTCGCCGTATACCTTCTGGTAGGAGTTCACGATGAAGGGCACGAAGAACTGGTAGCCCGCGATCGCCTGCGTGAGCTTGAAGGACCCCGAGAGGTTGTAGGGCCCGGCCAGGTGCGCGCCGGCCACCACGTTGAACTCCGAGGCGTTGTCGCGCTCGGCGGCACGGTGCGCGGCCATCGAGGAATGGCCGCCCTGCGAGTAGCCGGTGAACATCACCTTGCCCGACAGCGAGCCGCCCGCGCTGACCGCCGCGGAACGGGCCGCCCGCACCGAGTCGAGCACCGTGCGTGCTTCCGAGTCGGCATGCAGGTAGGGGTGGTAGGGGAAGGTGGACTTGGCGTAGCCCAGGTAGTCGGTGGCCACCACCGCATAGCCCTGGGCCGCATACATCGCGGTCAGCATGAAGGTCTCCGGGTCCTGCGGATTGACCAGCGTGCGCGGCTTCTGCACGTCGGTGCCCTTGGCATACGCCACCAGCGGCGCTGCGTTGCCGCAAGTCCCCGCCGGCATCAGCAGCACGCCCGAGGCGTTGGTCACCTCGCCCTTGGGGCCCACGGTGCTGTAGTTGAGCGAGATCACGTTGACGTCGCACCTGGCCTTGCCGCTGAGCGCCTGCAGGCCGCTCTGGGCGCTGCCGCCGTCGATCTGCGCCGTCGTCAGCGTGGTCACGATGACGGGCGGCTCCTTCAGTGCGCCGGTACCGGGCCCGGTGGTCCCGGTGCCGGTCCCGATGAAGGCGAAGCCGCCGCCATCGCCGCCGCCGCCGCAGGCAGTGAGCAGGCTGGCGGCCACGATGGCGCTCAGAAGGTGCAGACGATTCATGCGTGTCTCCGGTGCGCCGGTCAAAACCGGCGAGGTGTTGTGAATGAAAGAGTCATACGTTGAAGGCTTAGCCAGCTACGGCGGCCCCGAGTCATGCGTACACATTCGTGAGGGTGTGGGCGAAGCGTTGACAGGGGTACGCGCGGGCCGGGTATCGAGCCGCGTAATACATGCCCCGCGGCGAGAGCTGCGGGTGGTCCGGGGTGCCGAGGTTGTCGGAGAAAGCCGAAGGCCACACCGATGCTGCCGCTTTGGCGAGGCGGCATCGGACCCCGCGCGGTCAGAGACCCCGCGCACGCGCGGAAACACCTCGCACGGGAACCGGGAGATCCCGCGTCCTTCTGCGCAGCGCTGGGAAGCGCTGGCTGCAGAGCGCATCGTGAAGCCCAAGGGCGTACGACGATGAGCCACGGGCGCGGGAAGTCGGACTGCTGCGTAGTACCGAAGAAGCTGCCGAACAAGGCCGCGGGGGAAGCCCCTGCGGCGGCGGAGGCGGTGGAGGGAAGGCGGCAGGCCAAGGGCAATGCCATCGCGGCGCGCATGTCCCGCAGATCGGTGCGGGTCTATGACATGGGAACCGCGCTCGATGGCATACGACAGACGGCAAAGGGCCGTCGTGGTGCGAGGTTCACTGGACTGCTGCATCACATCTACGCGGTCGAGCGCCTGCGGGCGGCCTACCTTGCGCTCAAGCGCGATGCGGCCGCCGGGGTGGACGGCCAGACCTGGCAGACGTACGGGCAGGACCTGGAGGGCAACCTCCTGGAACTGTCCGAGCGGCTGGCCCGAGGGGGCTACCGGCCCCAGCCTGTCAAGAGGGTGTACATCGACAAGGCCGACGGCAGCAAGCGCCCGCTGGGCGTGCCGGCGCTGGAGGACAAGCTCGTGCAGCGCGCCACGGTCGAAGTGTTGAACGCCATCTACGAGCAGGACTTCCTCGGGTTCAGCTACGGCTTCAGGCCCGGCAAGAGCGCGCACAACGCGCTGGATGCCGTGGCGGTAGGTGTGAGCAGCAGACGAGTGAACTGGATACTCGATGCGGACATAGCCAAGTTCTTCGACACGATCGAAAGGGACTGGCTGGTGAAGTTCATCGAACACCGCGTGGCTGACGCGCGCGTGGTGCGGCTGATCAAGAAATGGCTGCACGCGGGCGTGCTGGAAGACGGCAGGCTGACGCAAAGTGAGTTGGGTACGGTTCAGGGTGGGAGCATCAGCCCGCTGCTGGCCAACATCTACCTGCACTATGCGTTCGACCTGTGGGTCAAGCAGTGGAGGGGGCGCCATGCCCGAGGCGACGTGATCGTCGTGCGCTACGCCGACGATTGGGTTGCCGGGTTCCAGTTCCGCGACGATGCCGAGCGCTTCCAGCGCGCGGTGGCCGAGCGGCTGGGCCAGTTCGGGCTGAAGCTGCACCCCGAGAAGACGCGGCTGATCGAGTTCGGGCGCTTCGCCCGCGAGAACCGACGCCGCAAGGGACAAGGCAAGCCGCAGACCTTCGACTTCCTGGGGTTCACGCATTGCTGCGGGACGACGAGGAAGGGCCACTTCATGGTCCTGCGACTCACCAGTGCCAAACGCCTGCGAGCCAAACTGCAGGTGGTCAAGCTCGAACTCAGAAGGCGCATGCACCAACCCATCCCGGAGCAGGGCCAGTACCTGCGGGCGGTGGTGACTGGGCATGCGCGCTACTTCGGCGTGCCGTGCAACGGCGCGCGGCTGAGGGCATTCCGCTTCCAGGTCGTCGGGTTGTGGCACCGCACGTTGTGCCGCCGCAGCCAGCGCCACGACCTGCCTTGGCGACGCATGTATCGCTTGATGGCGCACTGGCTGCCTGTTCCGACCATCTGCCACCCTTACCCGAACCAGCGTCTGATCGTCACGACCCAAGGCAGGAGCCGTATGCGGTAGCTCCGCACGTACGGATCTGCGGAGGGGGTGCTGGGTGACTGGCATTCCTACTCCTACTACTGTTTGTTGTCGGTGAAGAGGCGCACGATCCTAGGCCCGCCCTCCCCGAAGCAAGACAAGGGAAACCCCAAGCCGCAGCGGCGCTCCAGTCGCCTAGGCGACGCGCTCAGTTGTCCTGCGCCGCCCAGTCGACCAGCGCATCGAAGGCCGGCCGCGCGGCGCCCGCGCTGCCGTGGTTCGCGATCGCGACCACCACCCAGCGCCGGCCGCTCGCGCCATGCACATAGCCCGCGATGGCCGCCGAATCGCGCAGGCTGCCGGTCTTCAGGTGGGCCGCGCCGCCGGAGCGCAGCGTGCGCTTGCGCAGCGTGCCGTCCACGCCCATGGCCGGCAGCGAGGACGCCAGCTCGGGCATCAGCGGCGAGCGCCAGGCCACCTGCAGCATCTTCGCGAGCGCCGCCGCGCTGATGCGCTCCTCGCGCGACAGGCCCGAGCCATTGTCGAACACCGGCTGACCCTCGCCCGTGCCGATGCGCTCGTTCCACCATTGGCGCAGCGCGGCGCGCGCGCCCTCCAGCGTGCCGCGCTTCTTCTGCTGCAGCCCGAGCGTGAGGAACAGCTGCTGCGCCATCACGTTGTTGCTGTACTTGTTGATGTCGCGCACCACCTCGGCCAGCGGCGGCGACTCGAAGGCGAAGGCCGGCTTGAGCCCGGCCGGCACCGGGCCCTCGCGCACCTGCCCCTTGAGCCTGGCGCCCATTTCGGCCCACATCCCGCCGATCGCGCGCACCGCATAGCTGCGCGGCTCCGCATAGGCCACCGCCCAGGTCTTCTCGCCGCAGGCGGCCGGGTAGCTGCCTGCGAAGCCCATGCGCGCCGGGTCGCCGAAGGCCGGCGCCAGCGCGGCGCGCCAATCGCCGCACTCGCCGGCGGACAGCGGCACCGTCGACTGCGTGCTCACGCCGCTCAGGAAGGGCTCGAAATTGACCTGCGCCGTCTGCCCGTCGCGGTTCGGCTGGAAGGTCATGACGACCGACTTGAAATTGATCAGCAGCGCATCGGGCGAGGCGTTGTAGGGCCGCTGGCCCTCGCCGTCGAAGGCGGCCGGATCGGTCTCGGCCACTTCGAAGGCGCTGCGGTCCAGCACGATGTCGCCGGCAATGGTGTGGATGCCCAGCCCCTGCACCCGCCGCAGCAGCAGCCACAGGCGCTCCAGCACCAGCTTGGGGTCGCCCTGGCCCTTGATGTAGAGGTTGCCCGCCAGCACGCCGTCGCGCACCGGCCCGTCCACGTACACCGGCGTGGTCCAGGTGAAGGCCGGCCCCAGCAGGTCGAGCGCGGCGTAGGTGGTGACCAGCTTCATGACCGAGGCCGGATTGACGGGCACCTGCGTGCGCCAGGCCAGCCGCGGCGGGCGCGCTGCGTCGGCATCGGCCACCAGCATCGTGACGGCCTCGCGCGGCACGCGGGCCCGGGCCAGCGCGGCCTCCACCTCGGGCGGAAGCGTCTGGGCCAGGGCGGGCGCCGAAGCCAGCGCGGCGAGCAGGAAGAAGAGGCGGACGGCGCGCTGCGCCAGGAGCTTCGGGGCGGGAGGCATCGCGCGATTATCCCGAGCCCAAGTCTCCATAGGCCCTGGGCAGCGCGGTGCATGGCCGGCCCGGGATAATCGCGCGATGCCCGCCGCTCCCCGTTTCTCCCCCCGTACCCTCGGCATCGGCGCGGCGATCGTCACCGTCCTGGTCTGGACGGCCTTCATCGTCATCGCGCGGGCCTCCGCCGGCCGCTCGCTGACCCCCTTCGACATTGCCTTCGCGCGCATCTGCGGCGCCAGCCTGGTGCTGGTGCCCTGGGGCGCCTGGCTGGTGGCGCGGGCGCGCCGCAGCGATCCGGCGCAGGGCTCGCTCTTCGGCCTGTCGCCGGTCCCGCTGCGCGCCACCGTCGTGGCCGGCCTCTTCGGCGGCCTCGCCTATGCCCTGCTCGCCTACAGCGGCTTCTTCTATGCGCCGGCCACCCATGCCTCGGTGCTGATGCCCGGCAGCCTGCCGCTGTGGACGGCGGTGCTCGCGGCCGTGGTGCTGCACGACCGCCTGACGCCGGCCCGCGTGTGCGGTCTCGCGCTGATCGTGCTGGGCGACCTGCTGGTCGGCGGCGCCAGCCTGCTGCACGCCTTCGAGGGCGGGCAGATCTGGAAAGGCGACCTGCTGTTCATGAGCGCCGCCTTCTGCTGGGCCTGCTACAGCGTGACGGCGCGGCGCCACGGGCTCGAGGCGGTGCGCGCCACCATCGCGATCACCGTGTTCGCCTTCCTGGCCTACGTGCCGGCCTATGCGCTGCTGGCCGGGCTCGGCGTGGCGGGGAGCCGGCTGGCCAGTGCGCCGCTGGGCGAGATCGCCTTCCAGATGCTGTTCCAGGGCGTCGGCTCGGTCGTCATTTCGGGCATCACCTTCACCCGCATGATTCAGTACTTCGGACCGGTGCGCTCCACCATGATCACCGCGCTGGTGCCGGGCCTGTCGGCGCTGGGGGCGGTCGTCTTCCTGGGCGAGCCGATGCACTGGAACCTGATCGCTGGCCTGCTGCTTGTCACCGCGGGCATCCTGTTCGGCGTGCAACGCATGCGCCCGGCCGGCGTGGCGACGGCCGCCGTCGCGCGAGGGTGATGGGAATGTCGGCAGAAACGAAGCTCCTTGCCTTCGACACTAGCACCGAGGCGCTGTCGGTCGCGGTGCGTCGCGGCGACCGTGTGTTCTCGCGCAGCGGGCCCGGCGGCGCGCAAGCGTCGAGCAGCCTCATCCCGCTGATCCAGGACCTGCTGACCGAAGCCGGCTTGGCCATGGCCGAGCTCGACGCCATTGCCTTCGGCCGCGGGCCCGGCTCCTTCACCGGCCTGCGCACCGCCTGCTCGGTCGCGCAGGGGCTGGGCTTCGGCGCCGGCGTTCCGCTGCTGCCCGTCGACACCTTGCATGCCGTGGCCGAGGAAGCGCGCCACCGCTTCGGCGCCACGCGCGTGGTCGCGCTGCTCGATGCGCGCATGGACGAGCTCTATGCCGCCCACTACGACTTCAACCAGCCCGCCCAGGCCGCCGAACCCGATACCGAGCCTCGGCTGATGTCACCCGAGCAGGTGTACGTACCGCCGGGCTGGGTGCTCGCCGGCAACGTCTTCTCTGCCTACGGCGAGCGCCTGCCGGCCGCCGCGGCGCGCCACGAGGCGCTGCCCGGCGCCGAGGCGATGCTGAGGCTGGCCCCCGAATTGCTTGCTGCCGGACGGGCGGTTGCGCCGGCGCAGGCGTGGCCGTTGTATGTTCGCGATAAAGTCGCACAAACCACGCAAGAGCGCGCCGCCTTCAAGGCGGCGCAAGCCCCACAGTCCTCATGAGTGCAGTCCTGCAGCCGCGTGAAGCCCGCCTCGAACCGATCACGGTCGAGCGGATCGCGGCCGTGTGCACCATCGAACGCAGCGCCTACACCCATCCCTGGACGCCGGCCAACTTCAGCGATTCGCTGGTCGCCGGCTACCACTGCCAATGCCTGGTGGCCCCGGCCCTGCCGTCCGGCGACCCGGCGCCGTCGCGGCGGCCGCGCGCGCTCTGGGGCCGGCCGGCGGCTCAGATCGGCGGCGAGACGCTGATCGGCTATTTCGTCGCCATGAAGGGCGTCGACGAGGTGCACCTGCTCAACATCACCGTGGCCCCGGCCTTCCAGGGCCAGGGCTGGGCGCCGCTGATGCTGGAAGCGCTCTCCGGCTGGTCGCGCGGCCAGAACGCCCAGTGGCTCTGGCTCGAGGTGCGGGCCAGCAACCTGCGGGCGATGGCCATCTACGAGCGCCAGGGCTTCCGCCGTGTGGGCGTGCGCAAGGGCTACTACCCGGCCGAGGGCAACGCACGCGAGGACGCGGTGGTGATGAGCCTGCGGCTGAATGAATCGACCAGCGCCTGGGGCACCTTGAAGTAAAGACATGGAAGGCACGCTGAACCTGGACGCGCGGCAACGCGCGATGCTCGACGAGATGGGCATCAAGCTCTTCTGGCCGGCTGCGGTGTCTGCCGCGGCGCCCGCCGCGGCGCCGGTGGCGGCGGACGCGCCTTCGCCCCGCACCGCGCCCGAGCAAGCTGCCGCTGCGCCGGCACCGGTGTCCGCGCCACCGATCGCAGCCCGCCCCTCGGCCGTCCCCTCCGGTGCGAGCGTGCTGATCGACGCGCCGCGCCTTCTCTACGGCTCCGAAGCGGCGGCGGGGAGCGGCTGGCTCATCGTCGCCGACATGCCGCCCGAGCTCGATGGCCGCCATGGCGAACCCTTCGCCGGCGAGGCCGGCCGCCTGTTCGAGGCCATGCTGCGCGCGCTGCAGTTGCAGCTCGGCGCCGTGCCCGTCCACCTGATGCGCACCCACCGCGGCGTGGCCTCGGGCCAGCCGGGCAGCCCGCGCCCCATCGCCGACGCCTTTGCCGAAGCGGCGCCGGCCGCGCAGGTGGTCCTGGCCATGGGACCGCTGGCCGCGCAGAGCCTGCTGCAAAGCACCGAGCCCCTCGGCCGCCTGCGCGGCGAGCCGGCGCGCATCGCCGTGCCGGGCTGGGAGGACGTGCCGGTGGTGGTGACGTACCACCCGGCCTACCTGCTGCGCAATCCGGCCGACAAGGGGCGCGCCTGGGTCGACCTGTGCCTGGCCGCCGCCCAGTTGCCGCAGAGCTGAAGAGCTAAAGGCTAAGAAGGGGCGGGCGCCTAGAATTCCGCCCCATGATCTTCCTGGACAAGCTGCGCGCCGCCGAGCGCCGCAACGGCTCGCTGCTGTGCGTGGGCCTCGACCCCGAACCCGCCAAGTTTCCCGCCCGTCTGAAGGGCGACGCCGGCAAGATCTACGACTTCTGCGCCGCCATCGTCGATGCCACGGCCGACCTGGTGATCGCCTTCAAGCCGCAGATCGCCTACTTCGCCGCGCACCGCGCCGAAGACCAGCTCGAAAAGCTCATGGAGCACATGCGCCGCAACGCGCCGCAGGTGCCCGTCATCCTCGACGCCAAGCGCGGCGACATCGGCTCCACCGCCGAGCAGTACGCGCGCGAGGCCTTCGAGCGCTATGGCGCCGATGCGGTCACGCTCTCGCCCTTCATGGGCTTCGATTCGGTCGAGCCCTACCTGCGCCACGAGGGCAAGGGCGCCTTCCTGCTGTGCCGCACCAGCAATCCCGGCGGCGACGACCTGCAGGCCCAGCGTCTCGCCGGCGTGGAGGGCCAGCCTTTCCTGTACGAACACATCGCGAAGCTGGTCCAGGGGCCCTGGAACCTGAACGGCCAGCTGGGCCTGGTGGTCGGCGCCACCTATCCGGCCGAGATCGAGCGGGTGCGCGCGCTGGCGCCGACCGTGCCGCTCCTGATCCCCGGCGTCGGCGCCCAGGGCGGCGATGCGGTCGCCACCGTGCGCGCGGGCTGGCGCGCCGATGCGCCAATCGTGGTCAATTCCTCGCGCGCCATTTGTTACGCGTCGGCCGGCGAAGACTTCGCCCAGGCCGCCCGGCATGAGGCCATTCGTACTCGCGACGGTCTCGAGCAAGCGAAGAACTGAGACGACCTTCCTCGGCGCCGCCGAGAAACAATTGTGTCCTGATGACAGAAAAAGTCACATTTCAGAACAATTGTTGTCCTTGCTTCTGCCTTTAAGCTCCTGCGCGGCCGGTTGGGGGCCGGCATGGCACTTGCCTCGAAGGGCACGGCGTCACAGCGCCGAGGAGCGAGGAACACATGGTGGAAGACATTGCGACCGGTCGCGTCGAAGCGACCGACGTGCCGTTGCGCGCGCCCGGAAACGCACGCGGACGGCCCCGAGGCTGCGCCGCGCAACCCCCTGCCGCTGGCGGTTTCACTGGCCGCCGCGGCCGCGCCTCGCAGCCTGTGGTGGCGGCGGTGGTGGTGGCGGTGGCGGAGGCGTCTTCGCCGGTTCCGGCAAGCGGCAGCGGCGACAACCATCCAGGCCGGCAGCCTGACACCGCTGGCCAGCACGCCGAGCGCGCAGACCTACGTCTACACCCAGGCCAAGACCGACGACGAGGCCGCGCGCTTCCTGCTGCAGGCGCAGTTCTCCGCCTCTGAGGCCGAGATCGCCGCCGTGCGTGCCCAGGGCTACCTGCCCTGGCTCGGCGCGCAGATGGACCGGACGCCCACCGAGACCGGGTGGGCCTGGGTCGCCGGCAAGCCCTACGACACCGTCAACAGCGACGACATGATCTGGAGCCAGCTCATGACCTCGGCCGACGGCGCGCGCAAGCGCATGGCGCTCGCGCTGTCGGAGATCTTCGTGGTCTCGGCCAACGACATCAGCTCCAACTGGACCGCCCACATGTTCGCCCAGTACTGGGACATGCTGGTCGCCGGCGTCACCGGCAACTTCCGCCAGCTGTTGGAGAACGTGTCGCTCAACCCGGCGATGGGCTACTACCTCAACACCAAGGGCAACCAGAAGGAGAACGCCCAGGGCCGCCAGCCGGACGAGAACTACGCCCGCGAGGTCATGCAGCTCATGAGCATCGGCCTGTACCAGCTCAACGCCGACGGCTCGGTCCGGCTCGGCGCCGACGGCGCGCCGCTGGAGAGCTACACGCAGGACGACGTCACCAACCTGGCGCGCGTGTTCACCGGCTACGACCTCGACATTCCCTCGGCCGAGCGCAGCGCCTTCACGCCGCCGGGCCAGAGCTTCACCATCGAGAGCAATGCCTGGACCACGCGCCCGATGGCCCTCACCGCCTCGCGCCACTCGATGCTGGAGGCCAAGTTCCTCGGCACCACCGTGCCCGCCAACACCGAGGGCAAGGCCGCCCTCAAGACCGCGCTGGACACGCTGTTCAACCATCCCAACGTCGGCCCCTTCATCGGCCGGCAGCTGATCCAGCGCCTGGTCACCAGCAACCCGAGCACCGCCTACGTGAAGCGCGTGTCCGACGTCTTCGCCGACAACGGCGCCGGCGTGCGCGGCGACATGAAGAGCGTGTTCGCCGCAGTGCTGCTGGACAACGAGGCGCGCAGCCCCGCGGGTCTCGCCGACCCGAACTTCGGCCACCTGCGCGAGCCGATGCTGCGGCTGGTGCAGTGGGGGCGCACCTTCGGCGCCAGCTCGGTGGCCGGCACCTGGAAGATCGGCAACCGCTCCGACGCGGCCAGCTCGCTGGGCCAGAGCCCGCTGCGCTCGCCCTCGGTCTTCAACTTCTTCCGCCCCGGCTATGTGCCGCCGTCCAGCGCGATGGCGAGCGCCAAGCTGGTCGCGCCCGAGTTCCAGCTGGTCAACGAGACCAGCGTGGGCGGCTACCTCAACTTCATGCAGAACGTGGTGCCCAACGGCTTCAACAGCAAGGACGTGATCGCGAGCTACGCCGCCGAGAAGGCGCTGGTGCTCGACCCGGCCGCGCTGGTGCGCCGCCTTAACCTGCTGATGGCGGCCAACCAGCTCGACGCCGACACGCTGGCGCTGATCAACAACGCCCTGGCCACCCCGGCCGTCACCGCGGCCAGCAGCGACACCCTCAAGAACAATCGGGTCTACGCCGCGGTGCTCATGGTGATGGCCGCGCCGGGCTACCTGATCCAGAAGTAAGGAAAGCGCGATGCACCTGATCGATCCGAAGGCCCACACCCGCCGCGCCTTTCTGCGCCGCTCCGGGCAACTCGCCATGGCCGGCAGCGCGCTGCCCTTCGCGCTCAACCTCGCCGCCATCGGCGAGGCGGCCGCGCAGGCCGCCCCCGGCGACGACTACAAGGCGCTGGTGTGCGTCTTCCTGTTCGGCGGCAACGACTACGCCAACACCGTCGTCACCTACGACGACCCCAGCTACAACGCCTACAGCGCCATCCGCGGCGGCGGCGCCGGCCAGACCGCTGGCGGCGTCGCGCTGGCCAAGGCCGATCTCGCGCCGACCCTGCTCAGCCCGAGCACGGCCCTGGCCGACGGGCGGCAGTACGCGCTGCACCCGTCCATGACCGCGCTGGCGGGGCTCTTCAACACCGATGCCAAGATGGCGGTGCAGCTCAACGTCGGCCCGCTGGTGGTGCCGCTCACGCGCGCCCAGTACAACAGCGGCAACAAGAAGCTTTATCCGGTGCCGCCGAAGCTGTTCTCGCACAACGACCAGCAGTCGACCTGGCAGTCGTCATCGCCCGAGGGCTCGACCGTGGGCTGGGGAGGCAACATCGGCGACCTCGTGCTCACGCAGAACAGCAACTCGCTGTTCACCTGCATGTCGGTCTCGGGCAATGCGGTGTTCCTGTCGGGCGACACGGCCCTGCAATACCAGGTCAGCACCGGCGGCGCGGTCAAGATCGGCAGCGTGACGGGCGGCAACGTGTACGGCTCGAGCTCCGTCAAGGCGGCGATGGCGCAGCTGGTGCAGCAGGCGCGCGGTCATGCGCTGGAGAACGAATACAACAAGGTCACCAAGCGCGCGGTGGACGCCGAAGGCGCCATCACCTCGGCCATCGGCGGGGCATATGCCTTCGGCGCGTACCCCGCCACCACCTTTCCCGATACCGGCCTGGGCAGGCAGCTCGCCATGGTGGCCCGCCTGATCCGCGGCCGCGCAACGCTCGGCACCAAGCGCCAGGTGTTCTTCGTCTCCATGGGCGGCTTCGACCTGCACGACAACCTGATCGCCAACCAGCCCGGCCTGATGAAGCAGCTGAGCGATGGCATGACGGCCTTCTACCGCGAGATGGTCGTGCAGGGCATGGGCGACAAGGTCACCGCCTTCACTGCCTCCGACTTCGGCCGCACGCTGGCCTCGAACGGCGACGGCTCCGACCATGGCTGGGGCGGCCATCACTTCGTCGTCGGCGGCGCGGTGAAAGGCAAGCAGATCTACGGCACGCCGCAGGTGGTCAGCATCAACAACGACTCGAAGCTGGCCGGCTACGACGGGCATGTGGGGCAGGGGCGGCTGATTCCTTCCACCTCGGTCGACCAGTACGGCGCCACGCTGGCGAGCTGGTTCGGTGTGCCGGCGGGCGACCTGGAGAACATCCTGCCGAACCTCAGGAACTTCGGCGGGAACGTCAACGGGATCAACTATCCGAAGAACATCGGTTTCATGGTTTGAGGCCGGCGGCCTACAGGCGGTGCGCCGCGCGTTGCGCATACTCCGCGGTCCGCACATCTTCTTTTGGAGGCAACGATGAAACACCAAGGCAGCTGCCACTGCGGCCGGATCGCCTTCGAGGTCGAGGGCGAGATCCAGGGCGCCATGGCATGCAACTGCTCCATGTGCCAGCGCAAGGGTTCCCTGCTGTGGTTCGTGCCCCACGACAAGCTCGAGCTCAAGACCCCGCCCGAAGACATGAGCACCTACTTGTTCAACAAGCACGTGATCTCGCACCGCTTCTGCCCGGTCTGCGGCATCCACCCTTTCGGCGAGGGCACCGACCCCAAGGGCAACAAGATGGCGGCCATCAACATCCGGTGCCTCGAGGGCATCGACCTCGAATCGGTGCCGGTGCAGCATTTCGACGGTCGCTCCAAGTAAGTCCGGCCCGGCTCGGGGCCGACTCGCGGCTCCGGGCGCGGCGGCGGCGCGAAGCCGCCATTTGCCTTTCGTCCGCGGCCGCGCCACAGTACGGCGCACCATGACGACCGATCCCTTCCCGCTCGAAGGCGGCTGCACCTGCCGCTCCGTGCGCTACCGCATGAGCACCCGCCCGCTGTTCGTCCACTGCTGCCATTGCCGCTGGTGCCAGCGCGAAACCGGCAGCGCCTTCGCCCTCAACGCGATGATCGAAGCGGACCGCTTGCAGCTGCTGCAAGGCGAGGTCGAACTGGTGCTCACGCCTTCGCTCAGCGGCAAGGGCCAGAAGATCGCGCGCTGCCCGCACTGCCGGGTTGCGCTGTGGAGCCACTACGCGGGCGCCGGCGACGCCGTGTGCTTCGTGCGCGTCGGCACCCTCGACATGCCGGACCACCTGCCGCCCGACATCCACATCTTCACGATGTCCAGGCAACCCTGGGTCCAACTGCCGCCCGGCGTGCCCGCGGTGCCCGAGTACTACCGCAGCGCGGAGCACTGGCCGGCCGAGAGCCTGGAACGCGCCCGCGCCCTGAAGGCCGCGCGCGCTGCCGCGAAGTCGCAACCCGCCGGGGCCGACAAGGGCTGATCGCCGCGATTCACTCGATCGTGATGTTGGCCGTGCGCACGATCTCCGACATGCGCCGCGTCTCCTTGTGCACGAACGACTTGAACTCCGCCGCATCCATCTCCTTCGGCCGCAAGCCCTGCTCCTCGACCTTCCTCCGGATCTCCGGCTCGCGAAGCGCCGCATAGAAGGCCTGTCGCATCTTCTCGGCGAGCGCAGCCGGCGTCTTGCCGGACACTATGAAGCCGTACCAGGACGTGAACTCGGCGCCCTTCAGGCCTGCCTCGGCCAGCGTGGGCACGTCCGGCAGCAGCGGGCTGCGCTGCGCGCCGGTGACCGCGATGACATTCAGCTTCCCTGCCTTGGCCATGTTCGCCGCGTTCTGCACGAAGGTGAAGGTCATCGGCACCACGCCCGCCACCACATCGTTCAGCGCCGGAATTCCGCCCTTGTAGGGGACGTGCAGAAGATCCACGCCCGCCGCCATGCGGAAGCGCTCACCGGCGAGGTGCGTGCCCGCGCCGTTGCCGCCCGAGCTGAAGCTGAAGGTCCCGGGCTTTTCCTTGATGCGCGCCAGAAGCTCCTGCAGGGAACGCGCGTTCACCGACGGATGCACGACGAGCGCGAACATCTCCTCGCCGATGTAGGCGAGCGGAGCCAGATCCTTCTCCGCATCGAAGGGCAGCGACTTGAAGAGGCTCGGGTTGACGGCGATCGGCCCGGCGGCGCCGACCAGCACCGTGGCGCCATCCGCCGGCGCGGCGATCACGTACTCCGTGCTGATGTTGCCGCTCGCGCCGGGCCGGTTCTCCACGATGAAGGGCTGGCCGAGCCTGCGCTGCAGGTTCTCGGCGACCATGCGCGCCACCGAATCGGTCGGGCCGGGGCCGGGCGTATAGGGCACGACGATCCGGACGGCCTTCTCAGGCCATGCAGGCGCCTGGGCCGAAGCGCCCGAGGTCGCGAAGCAAAGGGTTGCGCAAATGCCAAGGGCAGCAAGGATTCGCATGGCAAGGCCTTTCAGGCAAAGCGGGCGTCGCGCCACTTGAAGGCGGCCTTCAGGCCATCCTTCGCGGCCACCTCGAAGAATTCGCGTCCTTCCTGCGACTCGGACATGTGGACCAGTGCGAACATCTCGGCGCCGTAGTCCATCGTCGACTGGTAGCCGCGCAGGTCGTAGGCCCGGTTGATGCATTGCTTGTTCATCTGCATGGCAGGCGGCGCGATCATCGCGAAGCGCATCGCGAGCCGGTGCGCCTCGGCCATCAGCTCCGCGGCGGGCACCACGCGGTTGGCCAGGCCGATGCGCACCGCCTCCTGCGCATTCACGCGGTCGCCGGTGAGCAACAGTTCCTTGGTCTTCTTCATGCCCAGGACCCAGGGCATCACGGCCAGCGGCGGCGCCGACTGGAACTGGATCTCCGGCTCGCCGAACTCCGCGCCATCCGCCGCGAGCGTGATGTCGCACACCATCGACAGTTCGCAGCCGCCGCCCAGGCAGAAGCCGTTGACCGCCGCGATGACGGGCAGACGCGAGCGCCAGATCCGCTCCCAGGTGTCGTTGCCGAGCTTGGCGTGGTCGCGCCAGTCCTTGACGGTCCTGAAAGGCTGCTCGCGCGGGCTCAGGTCGAAACCGGCGCTGAAGGCGCGGCCGGCGCCGGTGATGATCAGCGCGCGCACGGATTCATCGGCCTCCAGTCTGTCGAGCGCATGCTGCATCTCGATCAGGATGGCATCGTCGAGCGCGTTCATCTTGTCCGGCCGGTCGAGCGTGAGCGTCGCGATCCATCGGTCGATGCTCAGTTGGATGTTCTGGTATTTCATGGGTGTGCTCCTGGAGTTTGCTGAACGCGAGAGGGGTTGCGAAGGCCAATCCATGCATCGAGCACGCATGCGCCCGATGGAAGGACCGCGACCGGGTTGAGATCGACGGCTTCAATGCAGTCGCCATACAGCTCGCCGATCGCCGACAGTCGGGCGACGAGCGCTTCGAAGGCCGCGCGATCGGCCGGCGGCGCACCGCGAAAGCCATCGAGCAGCTTCGCCGCCCGTGTCCGGTCGACCAGCGTGCGTGCGCTGGCGGCGTCGACCGGCACCAGCATCAGGCTGCTGTCGCGAACCAGCTCGACGAACACGCCGCCGCTGCCCACGACCACCGCATGGCCGAACGGTGCCTGGTGCGACAGGCCCGCGATCATCTCGACGCCGCCCGTCACCATCTCCTGGATCAGAACGCCGTCGATGCGCACGCCGGGCGCGCGTTGCCGCACCGTCGCCGTCATCGCCTCGAAGGCAGCGCGCACCGCCGCTTCGGTCGCGAGCCCGAGATGCACGCCGCCGGCTTCGGTCTTGTGGACGATGTCGGGCGAATCGATCTTCATGGCCACCGGAAAGCCGATCGCGGCCGCCTCGTGCGCGGCCTGCAGCGCATCGCCGGCCCGCGCCTCGCGGGTGACGCGAATGCCGTGGTCGCCGAGGAAGCGCTTGGCCTCGTACTCGGACAGGGGCTGGCCGCTCGCCAGGCGCCGGCGCCACACCGGGTCGGCATCGAAGGGCGCGGGCGCAGCGGCCGCGGCGGGCGTGTGCGAATGCCATTCGACGAAGTGGCGGATCGCCGCGAGCGCGGCGCGCCCGCCTTGCAAGGCGGCGACGTCGGTGCCCGCCAGCGGCGCGACCGTCGTCGGATGAAAGCCCCCCGCCACGTTGCTGTAGAAGACGATGGGCTTCTGCGCATCGCGCGAGAGCTCCGCCGCCGCGCGTGCCAGCCTTCCGTAGTTGTGCGCCGCCAGCGGGCTCAGGCCCGGCGGGCAGTCCTGCGACACCGCCAGCATCGCCACGCCGGGGTCGTCGAGCAGGATGCGCATCGCCTGCGCGTACATGTCCGGGTTGCCGATCGAGGTGCCTGTGGCATCGAGCGGATTCCCGGGCGTGGCATAGGAGGGCAGGCACTCGCGCAGGCGCGCGAGCGTCGCACTGCCGAGCGGCGCAAAGCTCAGGCCCGCCTCCTGCCCCAGGTCGCAGGTGAGCGCGACTTCGCCGCCGCTGATGTTGATGACGGCCACGCCATCGCCGGCCGGCCGCTTCGTGGCCTGGGCCATGAGGGCGCAGGTCTCGATCAGCGTGTCCATGTCGTCCACCAGCACCACGCCCGCGCGCCGGAAGAAATCGACGGCAGCCGCATGCGAGCCCGCCAGCGAGCCCGTGTGCGCCGCGGACGCCGCGGCGCCGGCCGAAGAGCGGCCGACCTTCAGCACGACGACCGGCTTTCCTGCCGCGCGCATGCGCTGCGCCGCGGCCGCGAAGCGTGCGGGATGCCGCACCGATTCCATGAACATCGCCGCCACGCGCGTTCCGGGGTCCGCGGCAAAGAAGTCGAGGTAGTCGTCCACGTCGAGCACGGTGGCATTGCCCACCGAGACCACATGGCTCAGGCCCAGCCGGCCCGTGCTGGAGAGCGCGACGCAGGCCGAGCCCGAATGCGATGCCACCGCAACGCCGCCGGCCAGCGGCGGTTGCGGCAGCGGCGCGCTGTACAGCGCGACGCCTCCCTGCACGTTGCTCAGGCCCAGGCAGTTGGGGCCGCACACGAGCAGGCCGGTGCGCTCGCACAGCACCGCGAGCCGCGCCTGCAGCCCGGCGCCGGCTTCGCCGGTTTCCGCGAAGCCGCTGGCGAACACCACGGCGGCGCGAACGCCGCAGGCCGCTGCTTCCTCGAGTGCGTCGATCACCTTGTCGGCGGACAGCGCGACCGCGACGCAGTCGGGCACTTCCGGCAGGCCGCGCAGGCCGGAGAAGCAGCGCAGTCCTTCGACTTCCAGTGCCGTCGGATGAACCGGAAAGATGCGCCCGCGGTAGCCGGTGGCCACCAGGTTCTTCATGACCCGGTTGCCCAGGGACTCGGGCCGCTCCGAGGCGCCGAGCACGGCGACCGACGCAGGCCGCATCAGGGGCGTGAGATCGCGCATCGCCTTCATCCCTCCACCCGCACCACCGTGCGGCCTCGCACCTGGCCCGCCAGCAGCGCCGGCGCAAGCCCGATCGCTTCGTCGAGCGTCACTTCGCGGGAGATCGCCTCGACGCGCTCGCGTTCGAGTTCCTCCGCGAGCTGCTGCCAGGCGGCGAGCCTGGCTTCGCGCGGCGCCATCACCGAATCGATGCCGATCAGGGTCACGCCGCGCAGGATGAAGGGCGCGACGCTGCCGGGCAGGTCCATGCCCTGCGCCAGGCCGCAAGCCGTCACCACGCCGCCGTAGCGCGTCGTGGCGCAGGCGTTCACCAGCGTGTGGCTGCCGACCGAGTCGACCACGCCGGCCCAGCGCTCCTTGCCGAGCGGCTTTCCGGGCGCCGACAGCGTTGCGCGATCGATCACCTCGGCCGCGCCGATGCGCTTCAGGTAGTCCGCTTCGGAGGCGCGGCCCGTCGACGCGACGACGCGAAAGCCGCGCCCCGCCAGCAGGCTGATCGCGACATTGCCCACGCCACCCGCGGCGCCGGTGACGAGAATCTCGCCGTCGTCCGGCCGCACGCCCGCGCGCTGCAGCGCCTGCACGCACAGCATGGCGGTGTAGCCCGCGGTGCCGATGGCCATCGCGGTGCGGGCATCCAGGCTGGCCGGCAGCGGCACCAGCCACTCCCCCTTCAGCGCCGCACGCCCGGCGAGGCAGCCCCAATGCGTCTCGCCGGCGCCCCAGCCGTTGAGGATCACGCGGTCGCCGGCTTTCACGTGCGGATGCGAGCTGTGCTCCACGACCCCCGCGCCGTCGATGCCCGGCACCATCGGCCAGCGGCGCACCACCGGCGCCCGGTCGGCGATCGCGAGCGCGTCCTTGTAGTTGAGCGATGAATACTCGACGCGCAGACGCACGTCGAAGTCGGGAAGCTCGGCGTCGTCGAGTTCGCGCACCGACGCGTCGAACTCGGAGCCGTGCCGCTGGAGCACGATGGCTTTGAACATGGATTCGTCCTTTCAGGGCACGAATCTATAGACGCTCAATGCCTCCAGCAATTGCCGAATAGTTCGATTTGTGTTCTCGCAGCGAGAACACAAACCATCAAGGGCCGGCCTCGTCCTTCAGTGCGCTTTCCATCTGCGCGATCATCGCCAGCGCCGCGCCGGAGAGGTGCCGTCCCTTGCGCGCACAGCACGCCAGCACCTGCGGACCGATGAGCGCTTCCCGGATCGGCACGAAGGCGGCGCCGCGCCGCGCATGCGCGTGGTGGAACAGGTGCTGCGTCAGGATCGCGATGCCGACGCCGGCCTCCGTCGCGCTGCGCATGATCTCGTAGGAGTTGGTCGTGAGCACGACGCGCGGCTTGATGCCGGCGCGCGCGAACATCTGGTCCAGCGTGGCGCGCAGCGCGAGCGAGGCGTCGGGCATCACCAGGTCGTAGGCCGCGCACTCGCTCAAGCGGATGGACTTCCGCTTCGCCAGCGGATGCGTGCGCGGCACCATCACGCCGCTTTCGACGTTGCGCTTGACCAGCACCTCCAGCCCTGCATTCAGCTGCGGATTGAAGGCCAGTGCGAAGTCGATCTCGTCCTCCTGCACCAGCTCGACCAGGCGGCTCGAGTTGCCGACCGTGATGCGGTAGTCGATGTCCGGATGCGCCTTCTTGAAGCCCAGCAGCAGGTGGGGCAGCAGCTCGCGCCAGATGCCTTCGTTGACGCCGAAGTTGACGGTTCCGCGGTGCAGCCCCCGCAGTGCATCGAGCTCGCTGCTGGCGGCCGCGAGCTCGCTCATCGCGCGCTTGACGTGGTGCAGGAAGATCTCGCCCGCCGCGGTGAGCCGAAGGCCGCTGCGCCCGCGTCCCCGCTCGAACAGCAGGATGCCGACCTGGTCTTCGAGGTGCTTGACGTGGCGGTTGATGGCCGACACCGCGATGTGCGTGTGCTCCGCCGCCTGCCGAAACGATCCGGCCTTGGCGACCTCGTAGAAGTAGCGCAGCGCGGCCGGATGCTTGAGGGAAAGAGCAGTTTCGTGGGGCACGGGGACCTCGGCGGGGTGGCAGGCGGACAGCCGGAATCTAGCGCGAGTGCGGGAGGTCCGAGGCGGCCCGGCGCGCTGGGGTCCAGCGCCTGGCCTCAGCGCCGGGCCGCGCCCAGCCGCTGCGAGACCTCGCCGGCGCAGCGCTTCAGCGCCTGCGCGACCGGGCCCTCCCAGCTCGCATCGAAGATCGCCGTGGTGCCGATCGACGTGATCGCCAGCGCGATCGCGCCCGTGTGGTCGAAGACCGGCGCCGACATCGCGCTCACGCCCGGCACGATCTCGCCATCGGAGCGGCTCATGCCGTGCTCGCGCACCGCATGCAGCTGCGCCTCGAAGCTCTTCCAGTCCGGCAGCGGGGGCGCCGGCGGCATGCCCACGTGGCGCGCGGGCTCGGCGATGCTGCTCTTTTCGCGCCGCCGCTCTTTCTCCAGCATGCGCTTGACCTCCTCGGGCGGCAGGTAGGCGCCGAACAGCCGGCCCGAGGCGGTGCTGGTCAGCGAGAACACCGTGCCGTGCCGCATGCTCATGTGCAGCGCGGCCGGCGACTCGGCCACCCGCACGATGGTGGCGCCGCGGTCGCCCCACACGGCAATGGCGGTGGTATGGCCGATCTCCTCGACCAATGCCGCCACCAGCGGCGTGGCGACGTGCACCGGGTCGGCCTGCTGCAGGCTGATCAGCCCCAGTTGCAAGGCGAGCGGACCGAGCAGATAGTGGCCGCTGGAACGGTCCTGCTCGATCAGCCCCAGCCGGCTGAAGCTGACCAGGTAGGGATGCGCCTTGGCGGGCGACATCTCGGCCTCGCGCGCGAGGTCCTTCAACGCCATCGGCCGGCCGTGGTGCACCAGGGCACGCAGCAGTTGGCCGCCCACCTCGATGCTCTGGATGCCGCGCTGCGCGCGGTCGCTGCTGCTGTCGTCCGTGGCCATGACCCTGTTCCCGCGTTCGTTAATGCAGAAAGCATTAGACATGATCCGAATCGCCCACTACACTCCGCGTCATTCGTTCAGAGCAAATTAATTCGGTTTAGACGAATTTTTTCCAGGAGACCCCCGATGAGCCAGACCAAGGTATTCGCCAGCCAAGCCGACCTCGAAGAAAAGAAGGTCACTTTCAGCCAGATTTCCGAGCACGCCTGGGCCTACACGGCCGAGGGCGACCCCAACACCGGCATCGTCATCGGCGACGACGCCGTGCTGGTGGCCGACACGCAGGCCACGCCCGCGATGGCGCAGGACGTGATCCGCCGCATCCGCGAGGTGACCGACAAGCCCATCAAGTACGTGGTGCTCACCCACTACCACGCCGTGCGCGTGCTCGGCGCCAGCGCCTACGGGGCCGAGCACATCCTCGCGAGCCAGGACACGTATGACCTCATCGTCGAGCGCGGCGAGCAGGACAAGGCCAGCGAGATCGGCCGCTTCCCGCGCCTGTTCGCAGGCGTCGAAACGGTGCCGCCCGGCATGACCTGGCCGACCATGACCTTCACCGGCAAGATGACACTGTGGCTGGGCAAGCTCGAAGTGCAGCTGCTGCAGCTCGGGCGCGGCCACACCAAGGGCGACACCGTCGTGTGGCTCCCGCAGGAGCGCGCGCTGCTGTCGGGCGACCTGGTCGAGTTCGGCGCCACGCCCTATGCCGGCGACGCCTACTTCAAGGACTGGCCCAAGACGCTGGACAACCTCGCCGCGCTGCAGCCCAAGGCGCTGGTGCCCGGCCGCGGCGCCGCGCTGACCACGCCCGAGGACGTGGCCAAGGGCCTGACGGAAACGCGCGACTTCATCGCCGATGTGTACGCCAGCGTGCAGAAGGGCGTCGCTGCGGGCAAGGACCTGAACGCGGTCTACAAGGACACCTTCGCCGCGCTCAAGCCCAAGTACGGGCACTGGGTGATCTTCGACCACTGCATGCCCTTCGACGTGACGCGCTGCTACGACGAGGTCACGAAGCATGCCGATCCGCGCATCTGGACCGCCGAGCGCGACGTCGAGATGTGGAAGACGCTCGAAGGCTGAGCCCCCACAGAACCCGGAGACCAGCATGAAGCTGAACGACCTCGCGTCGGTCCGCGGGGAACCGCTCGACTACCAGAAGCTCACCTTCGACTACGTCCGCCATGCCGACCAGGCCGCCGCCACCCCGGTGCGCCACCCGGTGGTCGTGGTCGGCGCCGGCCCCGTCGGCCTCGCACTCGCCATCGACCTCGCCCAGCAGCAGATCCCCGTGGTCCTGCTCGACAACGACAACCGCCTTTCGACCGGCTCGCGCGCGATCTGCTTCGCCAAGCGTTCGCTCGAAGTCTTCGACCGGCTCGGCTGCGGCGACCGCATGGTCGACAAGGGCGTGTCATGGAACGTGGGCCGCGTCTTCTTCCGCGACGAGCAGATCTACGAATTCGACCTGCTGCCCGAGCAGGGCCACGAGCGGCCGGCCTTCATCAACCTGCAGCAGTACTACGTCGAGGGCTACCTGGCCGAGCGCGCCGCCGCCCTGCCGCTGATCGACATCCGCTGGAACAACAAGGTGGTCGGCGTCGAGCAGCACGAGGACCACGCACTCCTGAGCATCGAGACGCCGGACGGCAGCTACCGCCTCGCGGCCGGCTACGTGGCGGCCTGCGACGGCTCCCGCTCCAGCGTGCGTCAGCTCATCGGCCAGGAGAGCAAGGGCCGCATCTTCAAGGACCGCTTCCTGATCGCCGACGTCAAGATGAAGCTCGCCCGGCCGGCGGAGCGCTGGTTCTGGTTCGACCCGGAGTTCCACCGCAACCAGAGCGTGCTGCTGCACATGCAGCCCGACAACGTCTGGCGCATCGACTTCCAGCTCGGCTGGGACGCCGACCCGGAGGAAGAGAAAAAGCCCGAGAACATCGTCCCGCGCGTCAAGGCGCTGCTCGGCGAGGACGTGCAGTTCGAGCTCGAATGGGCCAGCGTCTACACCTTCGCCTGCCTGCGCATGGACCGCTTCCGGCATGGCCGCGTGCTGTTCGCCGGCGACTCGGCGCACGGCGTCTCGCCCTTCGGCGCACGGGGCGCCAACTCGGGCGTGCAGGACGCCGAGAACCTGGCGTGGAAGCTGGCGGCCGTGCTGCGCGCCGACGCGCCGGACGCGCTGCTCGACAGCTACGCCACCGAGCGCGAGTACGCGGCCGACGAGAACATCCGCAACTCGACCCGCGCCACCGACTTCATCACGCCCAAGAGCGAGGTGAGCCGGCTGTTCCGCGACGCGGTGCTGGCGCTGGCCAAGCGCCACGGCTTCGCACGCACGCTGGTGAACAGCGGCCGGCTCTCGGTGCCGGCCACGCTGCACGGCTCGCCGCTCAACACGCCCGATGCGGATGCCTTCGGCGGCCGCATGGTGCCCGGCGCCGTGGCCGCGGACGCGCCGCTCGCCCTGGCCGGCGGACGCAGCGGCTGGCTGCTGCGCGAGCTCGGCGGCAACGCCTTCACCGCGCTGGTGTTCGGCGAAGGCGAAGCGGCGGAAAGCAGCGCCCGCGCCATTGCCGAGGCCGACGACGCGCTGCGTGTGCTGCGCGTGCCGCTCGCCGAGGCGAATGCGCTGGCCGCGCAACGCTACGACGCGCAGCCCGGCACCGTCTACCTGCTGCGGCCGGACCAGCACGTCTGCGCCCGCTGGCGCGCCCCGGCGCCGTCCGCCATCCGCGCCGCGCTGGCGCGTGCCCTTGCCAAAGCCTGAAGGAGAAGCGCCGTGCCGCAAGCGACAACGCACCACCTGATCACCGACTCCCACCTCGATGCGCCGGACGACTTCTACGAAGCGCTGATCGAGGCGCACCAGGGCCTTTCCACCGACGAGAGCCATGCCTTCAACGCACGCCTGGTGCTGCTGCTGGCCAACCACATCGGCGCCATGCCGGTGCTGCGCGAAGCCCTCGACGCAGCGCGCGGCAGCTGATTCCATCCATCCAGATCCACCGGAGACACCATGATTCGTTCCACCCTCGCCGGCCTCGCGCTGGCCGCCGCCAGCCTCGTTGCCGCCGCCCAGGACGGCAAGCCCATCGAATGGGTGGTCGGCTATGCCGCCGGCGGCGGCTCCGACTCGGTGGCGCGCGCCACCGCCGAGACCATGAGCAAGAGCCTGGGCGCGCCCATCGTCATCAACAACAAGCCGGGCGCGGCCACCAACATCGCGGCCGAGTACGCGGTGCGCGCCAAGGACGTCGAGCACACCCTGCTGACCGCCGACTTCGCGACGCTGGCGGCCAACCCCTTTCTCTTTACCAAGCTGAGCTACGACGCCGAGAAGAACCTCAAGCCGGTCGGCCTGCTGGCCCGCTTCCCGCTCGTGCTGGTGGTCGGCCCGCAGGTGCCGGCGAGCAACTGGAAGGAGTTCGTGGCCTGGGCCAAGGCGCAGCCGGGCGGCGTCAACTACGGCTCGGCCGGCGTCGGCAGCCCGCACCACCTGGCGACCGAGCTGCTGCGCGAGAAGGCCGAGCTCAAGCTCACCCACGTGGCCTACCGCGGCGCGGCGCCGGCCATGCAGGACGTGCTGGGCGGGCAGGTGCCCTTCATGCTGGTCGACACGGCCAGCGGCAACCAGTTCGTGCAGGCGGGCAAGGTCAAGGCCATCGGCGTGGCCAGCGCGAAGCGCATCGCCTCGCTGCCCAACGTGCCCACGCTGATGGAGCAGGGCCTGGCCGGCTACGAGGCCTATGCCTGGCAGGGCCTCACCGTGCCCTCCGGCACGCCCGACGCCACGGTGGCACGCTATGCCAAGGCGCTGCAGGAGGCGCTGGCCTCGCCCGCGGTCAAGGCGCGCTTCGACGCGCTCGGCGTGGAAGGCCTTCCCGGCTCGCCGGCCGACATGGCAAGCTATGTGAAGGCCGAGCGCGAGCGCTGGGGGCGCCTCATCAAGGCCAACAACATCCGCGTCGATTGAAGACGCCGGATCCAGAAAAGGAAGCTCATGAGCAGCACCGACGCATTGCGCTACCAGAGCGGCTTCGGCAACGAATACGCCACCGAGGCCGTCCCCGGCGCCCTGCCGCAGGGCCGCAACAGCCCGCAGCGCGCGCCCTTCGACCTCTACCCCGAGCTGATCTCGGGCACCGCCTTCACCGCGCCGCGCCACGAGAACCGGCGCAGCTGGATGTACCGGCGCCAGCCCTCGGTGGTCTCGGGCCGCTACGAGGCCTATGCGCAGCCCGCCTGGCAGACCGGGGCCGACCGCAGCATCGCGCTGGCGCCCGAGCCGATGCGCTGGCACCCCTTGCCCTTCAGCGGCGCCGAGGCCGACTTCGTCGACGGCATGCACACCCTGGCCGCCAACGGCGATGCCGAGGCGCAGTGCGGCCTGGCCGCCCACGTCTATCTCGCGAGCAAGTCGATGGCGCGCCGCGCCTTCGTCAATGCCGACGGCGAGCTGCTGGTCGTGCCGCAGCAGGGCCGGCTGGTCATCACCACCGAGATGGGCGTGCTCGAGGTCAAGCCCGGCGAGATCGCGCTGCTGCCGCGCGGCGTGGTGTTCAAGGTCGCGCTGCCGGACTCGGAAGCCGGCGCGGGTCCTTCGCGCGGCTACGTCTGCGAGAACTACGGCGCCCAGTTCCGCCTGCCCGAGCTGGGCCCGATCGGCTCCAACGGCCTGGCCAACGCGCGCGACTTCCAGGCCCCCGTGGCTGCCTTCGAGACCGAGACCGGCGGCTACGAGCTGGTCAAGAAATCTTCCGGCCGCCTGTGGCGCGCGCCCATGAAGCAGTCGCCCTTCAACGTGGTCGCCTGGCACGGCAACCTGGCGCCGGTGAAGTACGACACGGCCCACTTCATGACCATCGGTTCGATCAGCTTCGACCACCCGGATCCGTCGATCTTCACCGTGCTGACCTCGCCCTCCGACACGCCCGGCACCGCCAACTGCGACTTCGTGATCTTCCCGCCGCGCTGGCTGGTGATGGAGGACACCTTCCGTCCGCCCTGGTACCACCGCAACCTCATGAGTGAGTTCATGGGCCTGGTCTACGGCGAGTACGACGCCAAGCCCGGCGGCTTCAAGCCCGGCGGCGCCAGCCTGCACAACGCGATGGTGCCGCACGGCCCGGACGAGGAGGCCTTCGAGAAGGCCAGCGGCGCGGACCTCAAGCCGCAGAAGCTGGACAACACGCTGGCCTTCATGTTCGAGAGCCGTTACCGCTTCATTCCCACCGCCTGGGCCCTGCAGAGCCCGGCGCTCGACAACGACTACGCCGACTGCTGGGCCGGCCTCCAGGACAAGTTCAAGCCATGACCACATCGAACGCCACCCACGACCCCCAGCTGCGCAGCTGGGTCGCATCGGCCAACCAGGCCGGTTGCGATTTCCCGATCCAGAACCTGCCCTTCGGCCGCTTCCGTCCGGCCGGCAGCGCCGAGGCCTTCCGCATCGGGGTCGCGATCGGCGACCAGGTGCTGGACCTGAAGGCCACCGGCCTCATCCACACCGAGGACATGAACGTGTTGATGGCCAAGGCCCCCGCCGAGCGCCAGGCCTTGCGTGCCGCCATCTCCGCCGGCCTGGCCGAGGGCAGCGCGCAGGCGGCCGAGTGGGCCAAAGTGCTGCTGGCCCAGTCGGCCGTCGAGATGACGGTGCCTTGCCGCATCGGCGACTACACCGATTTCTACACGAGCGTCCACCACGCCACCACGATCGGCAAGCAGTTCCGCCCCGACAACCCGCTGCTGCCCAACTACAAATGGGTGCCGATCGGCTATCACGGCCGCTCCTCCTCGATCGGCGTCAGCGGCAGCAGCTTCAAGCGGCCGCGCGGCCAGACCAAGGCGCCCGACGCCGAGGTCCCGAGCCTCGGGCCCTCCAAGCGGCTCGACTACGAATTGGAACTCGGATGGTTCATCGGCCAGGGCAACGCACAGGGCGAACCGATCGACATGGATCGCGCCGAGTCGCACCTGTTCGGCGTCGCGCTGTTCAACGACTGGTCCGCGCGCGACATCCAGGGCTGGGAATACCAGCCGCTCGGCCCGTTCCTCTCGAAGAATTTCGCCAGCACCCTGTCGCCCTGGATGGTGACGATGGAGGCGCTGGCGCCCTTTCGTGCGGCGTTCGAGCGAGCGTCCGGCGATCCGCAGCCGCTGCCGTACCTCGACTCGTCCGCCAACCGTGCCCAGGGCGCCCTGTCGATCACGCTCGAGGTGCTGCTGCAGACCGCGAAGATGGGAGAGGCCGGCGAGGCGCCTGTGCGCCTGTCGGGCACCAACACCACGCGCGCGGCCTACTGGACGCCGGCGCAACTGGTCGCGCACCACACCGTCAATGGATGCAACCTGCAACCCGGCGATCTGCTGGGGTCGGGCACGCTGTCCGGTCCCAACGCCGACGAGGCGGGTTCGCTGATGGAGCTGACAGGCAGCGGCAAACAGCCTGTCGTGCTGCCCAACGGCGAGCGCCGCAGCTTCCTGGAGGACGGCGACACGCTGATCCTGCGCGGCTGGTGCGAGCGCGAAGGCGCGGTGCGCATCGGGCTGGGCGAGGTCAGCGGGACGGTCGAGGCGGCGCGCGGGACCTGAGTTTGCTTTTCGGCACCTGACGAGATAGAGATACGATGAAGATCTTATTGTCGGAGAACGCATGAAGCCTTCTGAAGCCTTGGCCTCGAATCGTGCCGCGATTCGGCATGTGGTCGAGTCTCATCGCGCCTGCAACGCTCGGGTGTTCGGTTCCGTGTTGCATGGCCAGGACACGGACAGCAGTGACCTCGACATCCTCATTGACCCGACACCTGAGACAACGCTGTTCGACATCGGCGCTATCCGCCATGAGCTGGGCAAGCTGCTGGGCGTGCAGGTGGACGTGCTGACGCCCAATGCCTTGCCCGACAACTTCCGGGCCAAGGTGCTCGCGGAGGCTTGTCCGGTATGACCCGCGATCAGCAATGACATGGATCAGGTGGCGTTCCTGAACAACCAGTTGGTGCAGGACGCTGTACTCCGCAACTTCGAGATCATCGGCGAGGCCAGCAACAACATCTGGAAGCACTACCCCGAGTTCGCGACTGCCCACCCTGAATTGCCGCTGTCTTTCGCCTACGAGATGCGCAACGCCGTTGCCCACGGCTACTTCAAGGTGGACTTTGAAATCGTCTGGAAGACGATCCACCGCGATCTTCCTGGCCTGCACTCACGGATTCAGGAGGTGCGGGCCCTCAAACCGGGCAATCAAGACATCGTTGAGACGGGGCGCCCGGGGTAGGCCACCGAGTGGCTGGCCGGTTTCGTTTCTGGGCGACCCGGTTGCACGCAATCAGTTTTCGCCTGCATTCCCCCCGTAACGGACAACCTGCAGGCGTCGCGCCGTAGCCGGACGGCGCCTTTTCCTACGCAGCGCCGCAGGGCGGCTGCCCATACTGATTTGCCTGCTTTTGGGGGAGCTTCCCGTGAACGTGCTCATCGTCGACGACAACAGGGCCGCAGCCGACCTGCTGCGCGAACTGCTGACGCTGCAGGACCACGAGGTGCAATGCAGCTACTGCGCGCAGGACGCGATGGACGCCGCCGCCGCCACCCCTTTCGATGCGGCGCTGGTCGACTTGGTCCTGCCCGATTTCTCCGGCGCCGAGTTGGCGCGGCGCATGCGCGCCGGGGCCGCCGGCAAGTCCCTGCTGCTGGTGGCCGTGTCCGGCTACGGCAAGGAAGACGCCGGCGACGCCGCGGCGCCTGGCCTGTTCGACCACCACCTGCAGAAGCCCATCGATTTCGAGGTGCTGGACCGCATCCTGGCGACCGCCACCGCCCGATAGGGCCTGCTACGACGCGGCCCTCGAGGGCTGCCGGTTCCCGGCGCCGCCCTGGGCGCGCTGCCCGGACCACTGCCGGATGCAGCCCAGCAGGGTCTCCGGATCGGCCGGCTTGACGAAGTGGTGGTCGAAGCCCGCGTTGTGCGCGGCCTGTCGATCCTCGTTCTGCCCATAGCCCGTCACCGCGATCAGCAGGGCGCCGGCCAGCTCGGGCATGGCGCGCATCCGGCGCGCGACCTCGTAGCCGTCCACCAGCGGCAAGCCGATGTCCAACACCACCACCACGGGACAGTGCGCGCTCGCAGCGGCGAGCGCCTCCTCGCCGTCGTGGGCGGTGCGGACCGCGTGGCCTTCCAGTTCGAGCATCGCGGCGATGCCGGTTGCCGCGTCGTGGTTGTCGTCGACGACCAGGATGCGCAGAGCCTCGACGCGGTGCGCCCCCGCGGCCTCTTGCGGCAAGGCCTGGCCGGCGGCCGGCGCCACCGTGCCGACACGCGGCAGCCGCAGCCGGAACTCGGAACCCCGGTCCCGGCCCTCGCTGAAAGCCTCGATCCGGCCGCCATGCATCTCCGTCAGCCGCCGCGCCAGCGTCAGGCCGACGCCCAGTCCGCCCTGGGCGCGGTCGAGGCCGCGCTCGCCCTGCTCGAAGAGATCGAAGATGCGCGGCAGCAGCTCGGCATCGATGCCGATCCCGTTGTCGCGCACCGACAGCATGATGTCTTCCTCCTCCAGCCAACAGACCAGCTCGATGCCGGTGCCCTCGGGGCTGTACTTGGCGGCGTTGTGCAGCAGGTTCGCGATCACCTGCGTGAGCCGGGCCATGTCGCCGAGCAGCCAGGCCGGCTGCTGCGGCACCACCACCTTCAGGGCCTGGCGGCGGCCGTCGATGAAGGGCTGCACCGTCTCCACGCTCTGGGCGACGACGGCGTTCAGGTCCAGGGTCGCGTGCTTCAGCACGATCTTGCCCTGGCTGATGCGCGCCACGTCCAGCAGCTCCTCGATCAGGCGCGTCAGCTGCTTGAGCTGCCGCTCGGCGATGTCGAGCGCCCAGGCCACCTTGGGATGGGGCGCCGCGACGCGGCGGATCACCTGCACCGCGGTGTGGATGGGCGCCAGCGGGTTGCGCAGCTCGTGCGACATCATCGCCAGGAACTCGTCCTTGCGCCGGTTGGTGCGCTGCAGCTCCTCTTGCGCGGCCTGCCGCTCGAGCATCTCGCGCTGCAGCACGAGGTAGAGGCGGGCGTTCTCGAAGGCTGTCGCGGCCCGCGCGGCCAGCTCGCCGAGCAGGCCGGCCTCGGCGGCAGCGCGCTCGATCGCACCGCTGCCGGCGATGAGCACCGCGCCCAGCATGCGCTCGCCGAAGATCAGCGGCACCACCTGCGCCGAACGCAGCGGCGGGAAGGCGTCGCCCGCGGCCGCGAGGCCGAAGTCCGCGGGGACCAGCGCCGCCAGCGCTTCCTCGTCCAGGCGGACGGACTGCCGCCCCTGCGCCGCATCGCGCAGCGCGCCGCGCAGGCGCTCGTGCAGGCGGGCTTCGGGGCCGGTCGACAGCTGCAGCGGCGCGCCGCCGGACGGCTGCGCCGCGGCCAGCATCTCGCCGGCGCCGAGGTCGGCATCGAGCAGCAGCACCACGGCCAGCGGCGCCAGCTCGGGGACCAGCAGCTCGACGAGCTGGTTCATCGCCACCGTGATCTGCAGCGAGCCGCTGAGCACGCGGCTCGCATGCGCCAGGAAGGCCGAGCGGCGGTCGTTCTCCTCGGCGACGCGGCGCGCCGCCTGTGCCGCCATCACCGCCGCGCGCGCATCGGCCTGCCGCCGCACCTGGCGCCGCATCTGGTGGAGCGCGACGAAGACCGAGACCTTGCTGCGCAGGATCTCCGGCACCACCGGCGACAGGATGTAGTCGACCGCGCCCAGCGAATAGCCGCGCGCGGTCTGCATCTCGTCGGCGTAGGAGGTGATGAAGATGATCGGGGTGTGCCTGCAGCGCCGGTGCTGGCGGATCAGCGTCGCGGTCTCGAAGCCGTCGATGCCGGGCATGTTGACGTCCAGCAGGATCACCGCGAACTCGCGCTGCAGGATCTCGCGCAGCGCGTCGGCGCCCGAGCGCACCAGCACCAGGTTCTGGCCCAGCTCCTCGAGCACGGTGCGGAACACCAGCAGCTTCTCGGGCAGGTCGTCGACCACCAGGATGTCGGCCTTCTCCACGGCCGTGCCATCGGGCTCCGGGTCCGGGTCTTCGGGCGGCAGGGCGAGGTCGTCTATTTGCACAGCCACCCCCGCAGGACCATCAGCAGGTAGGCCGTGTCCACCGGCTTCGACAGGTAGTCCCAGGCGCCGGCCTCGATGCATTTCTCGCGGTCGCCCTTCATGGCCTTGGCCGTCACCGCCACCAGCGGCAGCTGCTTGCCGCGCGGCAGGCGGCGCAGCTCGCGCATGGTCTGCATGCCGTCCATCTCCGGCATCATGATGTCCATCAGCACGATGTCGATGGTGTCGTCCTGCTGCACCAGGCGGATCGCGTCGCGGCCGTTCTCCGCCGACACGATATGCATGCCCTGCGCGTCCAGCACGGCCGCCAGCGCGAAGATGTTGCGCATGTCGTCGTCGACGATCAGCACCTTGCGGCCCGCCAGCGAGCCGGCGGCCTGGTGCATCGCCTCCACCGCGCGCCGCTCGGGCTCGGACATGCGGGCCATGCCGCGATGCAGGCAGAAGGCGGTGGCATCGATCAGCGCTTCGAGCGAGTCGGCGATCCGCGGCACGGCGCCGCCCGGGCCATGGTCCCAGCCGGGCACGGGGCCGTCGGGGCCGTAGAGCAGCACCGGCAGCTGCCGGGTGGTGGCGGGGCGCCCTTCCACGAACTCGGCCACGTCGCGCCGGCCGAGGCCGGGCAGGCGGCCGTCGGTCGCGAGGGCATCGATGTCGTTATGCGCCAGGGCGCCGCGGGCCGCATCGGCGCTCTCCGCGATCACGATCTCGACCTGGTCGGGCGGCAGGGCGGCGACATAGCTGTCGCGCAGGGCCGAGGGCGGCATCGCGACCAGCAGCCTGCGGGCGGGTGCCTCGACGAAGCGGTGCAGCTCGCCCAGCGCCGCATCCACCTCGTCGATCGACTGCAGCGGCTTGGCCAGGAAGCCGATGGCGCCGGAGGCCAGGGCCCGCTCGCGCGAGTCGTCCGTCGAGACCACGCAGACGGGGATGTGCCGCGTCGCCAGGTCGGCCTTCAGCCGCTCCAGGATGCGCCAGCCTTCCATGTCGGGCAGGTAGATGTCCAGCGTGATGAGCATCGGCCGGTGGTCGCGCGCCAGCGCCAGGGCGCCCGCGCCGCTGGCGCTCACCAGGCCCTTGAAGCCGGCGCGCCGCGCCGCGTGCAGCAGCATCCGGGCGAAGCCGAGGTCGTTCTCCACGACCAGCAGCACCTTCTCGCCCGGCAGGATGCTGTCGCGGTCGTCGTCGGCGATGTTGAGCGAGGACAGCAGCTCGGCCGTGGCTTCGGCCTCGGCCGGCGGCGCGGCCACCGGCTCGCCGGCGGGCGCGCTGCGCCGCGCCGGCCTGCGCGCTTCGGTCCGTGCTTCGGCGGGCTGGGCCGGTCCGGCCGCGGCGGGGCGGCCCAGGCGGGCGCCGCGCGGCGAGCTGTAGCTTTGCGGCAGGTACAGCGTGAAGGTGCTGCCCTGCGCCGGCACGCTCACCAGGCGGATCTCGCCGCCCAGCAGCCGCGCCAGCTCTCGGCTGATCGCCAGGCCCAGGCCGGTGCCGCCGTACTTGCGGGAGGTGGAGCCGTCCGCCTGCTGGAAGGCCTCGAACACGATCTGCTGCTTGTCGGCGGAGATGCCGATGCCGGTGTCGGTGACCGAGAAGGCCATCACCCGCCCGGCGCGGTTGAGGCTCTCGTTGTCCGCGGACCAGCCGCCGTCCACCGAGGACACCGTCATGGCCACCGAGCCCTGGTGCGTGAACTTGAAGGCGTTGGACAGCAGGTTCTTGATGATCTGCTGCAGCCGCTTGACGTCCGTCACGATGGTCTCGGGCAGCGGCCCCGCGGCGCGGATGTC
The DNA here is from genome assembly GCF_010499245.1 of Variovorax sp. WS11. Lineage (GTDB taxonomy): Bacteria > Pseudomonadota > Gammaproteobacteria > Burkholderiales > Burkholderiaceae_C > Variovorax. The sequence continues at coordinate 2,129,131 of NZ_JAAGOW010000001.1, read as the reverse complement.
GAAGTCCACATGCTTGGCCTCGGCCACGTGGCGGAAGCTGCGGTCGACCGAACGCTGCAGGTCGTCCAGCCGCAGCTCGCTGAGCTCCACCGCCACCGTGCCCGACTCGATCTTCGACAAGTCCAGGATGTCGTTGATCAGCATCAGCAGGTCGTTGCCCGAGAGGTGGATGGTCTTGGCGAACTCCACCTGCCGGGCCGTCAGGTTGCCCTCGCTGTTCTTGCACAGCTGATCCGACAGGATCAGCAGGCTGTTGAGCGGCGTGCGCAGCTCGTGCGACATGTTGGCCAGGAACTCGGACTTGTACTTGGAGGTGAGCGCGAGCTGCTCGGCCTTTTCCTCCAGCGCCTGGCGGGCCTGCTCCACCTCCTGGTTCTTGCGCTCCACCTCCTGGTTCTGGTGCACCAGCAGGCGCGCCTTCTCCTGCAGCGCCTCGTTGGTCTGCTGCAGCTCCTGCTGGCGGCTCTGCAGCTCCTCGGCCAGCGACTGCGACTGGGTCAGCAGGTCCTCGGTGCGCATGTTGGCCGAGATCGTGTTGATCACGATGCCGATGGACTCGGTCAGCTGGTCCAGGAAGGCCTGGTGCGAGGGATTGAAGCGCTCCAGCGAGGCCAGCTCCAGCACGCCGCGCACCTCGCCCTCGAAGATCACGGGCAGCACGATCACGTCCATGGCCGCGCCCTCGGAGAGCCCGGTGGCGATGCGGAAGGCCGTGCTCGGCACGTTGGTCAGCAGGATCTTGGTCTTCTCGACCGCGCACTGGCCGACCAGGCCCTGGCCCAGCTCGATCTCCTTGCCGTGCGCGTGCTGGCCGCCCGAGGCGTAGCTGGCGAAGAGCTTCAGCTTCGGCGTGCTGCCCGTGGTGGTCAGCAGGTAGAACTCGGCCTGCTGCGCGCCCACCACAGGCGCCAGCTCGGACAGGATCAGCTGGCCCACGGTCAGCAGGTCCTTCTGGCCCTGCAGCATGCGGCTGAACTTGGCGAGGTTGGTCTTGAGCCAGTCCTGCTCGGTGTTCTTCTGCGTGGTGTCCTTCAGGTTGCGGATCATCTCGTTGATCGTGTCCTTCAGGGCCGCGACCTCGCCGCGCGCTTCCACCGTGATGGAGCGCGTCAGGTCGCCCTGCGTCACGGCGGTCGCCACCTCCGCTATGGCACGCACCTGGGTCGTCAGGTTGGCGGCCAGCTGGTTCACGTTCTCGGTCAGGCCCTTCCAGGTGCCGGCGGCGCCGGGCACCTTGGCCTGGCCGCCCAGCTTGCCCTCCACGCCCACCTCGCGCGCCACGGTGGTCACCTGGTCGGCGAAGGTGGCCAGCGTGTCGGTCATGCTGTTGATGGTCTCGGCCAGCGCGGCGATCTCGCCTTTGGCCTCCACCGTCAGCTTCTGCTGGAGGTCGCCGTTGGCCACGGCGGTCACCACCTTGGCGATGCCGCGCACCTGGCCGGTCAGATTGCCGGCCATGAAGTTGACGTTGTCGGTCAGGTCCTTCCAGGTGCCCGAGACGTCGCGCACCTGGGCCTGGCCGCCCAGCTTGCCCTCGGTGCCCACCTCGCGCGCCACCCGGGTGACCTCGGCGGCGAAGGAGGAGAGCTGGTCCACCATGGTGTTGATGGTGTTCTTCAGCTCGGAGATTTCGCCCTTCACGTCCACCGTGATCTTCTTGGAAAGGTCGCCGGCGGCCACCGCGGTCGTCACCTCGGCGATGTTGCGCACCTGGCTGGTCAGGTTGCCGGCCATGAAGTTGACCGACTCGGTCAGGTCCTTCCAGGTGCCGGCCACGCCCTGCACGTCGGCCTGGCCGCCCAGCTTGCCCTCGGTGCCCACCTCGCGGGCCACCCGTGTCACCTCGGCGGCGAAGGAGCGCAGCTGGTCGACCATGGTGTTGACGGTGTTCTTGAGCTCGAGGATCTCGCCTTTCACGTCAACCGTGATCTTCTTGGAGAGGTCGCCGGCGGCCACGGCCTTGGTCACGTCGGCGATGTTGCGCACCTGAGAGGTCAGGTTGCCGGCCATGAAGTTCACCGACTCGGTGAGGTCCTTCCAGGTGCCGGCCACGCCCTGCACGTCGGCCTGGCCGCCCAGCTTGCCCTCGGTGCCCACCTCGCGTGCCACGCGCGTCACCTCGGCGGCGAAGGAGCGCAGCTGGTCGACCATGGTGTTGACCGTGTTCTTGAGCTCGAGGATCTCGCCCTTGACGTCCACCGTGATCTTCTTGGAGAGGTCGCCCGCGGCCACCGCCTTGGTCACGTCGGCGATGTTGCGCACCTGCGAGGTGAGGTTGCCGGCCATCGAATTCACCGAGTCGGTCAGGTCCTTCCAGGTGCCCGAGACGCCCTCGACCCGCGCCTGCCCGCCCAGCGAGCCCTCGGTGCCCACCTCGCGCGCCACCCGCGTCACCTCGGAGGCGAAGGAGCGCAGCTGGTCGACCATGGTGTTGATCGTGTTCCGGAGCGTCAGGAACTCGCCCTTCACGTCCACGTCGATCTTCTTCGACAGGTCGCCCTTGGCCACCGCGGTGGTCACGTCGGCGATGTTGCGCACCTGGTCGGTCAGGTTGCCGGCCATGGAGTTGACGGAGTCCGTCAGGTCCTTCCAGGTGCCGGCCACGCCCTTGACCTTGGCCTGGCCGCCCAGCTTGCCCTCGGTGCCCACCTCGCGCGCCACCCGCGTCACCTCGGCCGAGAAGTTGCCGAGCTGGTCGACCATCTTGTTGATGGTCTTGGCGGTGCGCAGGAACTCGCCCTCCAGCTGGCGCCCGTCCACTTCCAGCGCCATGCTCTTGGAGAGGTCGCCCTGGGCGACGGCGCCGATCACGCGGGCGACCTCGGTGGTGGGGTGGACCAGGTCATCGATCAGCGCGTTGACGCATTCGACCGATTCGCCCCAGAAGCCGCGGGTTTCGCTGAGGACCGCGCGTTGCTTGAGCTTGCCCTCCTTGCCGACCACCTGGCGCAGCCGAACCAGCTCGGCGGCCAGCGTCGCGTTCTGCTCGACCAGGTCGTTGAAGACATCGGCCACCTTGCCGGACAGGCCGGTCCAGTGCAGCGGGAGACGGACCTTCGCGTCGCCCTTGCGAAAGCGGGTCAGCGCATCCAGCAGGATGGCCATCTCCTCGAGCGACCCCGTCGCGATGGATTTGTCCAGCACGTTCATCTCTCTCGCCTCCGGTCGTTATCGGGTAAGGGTCGCGGTAGATGCTGCCCAGCCAGGGCTTGCCGGGGCAGTGTATCGACCGCCGTCCCGAAACGGCGTCAGACGAGACGTACAAGGATTCCCGGCGCCGAGCGCGCGGGAAGGCGCCGAATCAGATGCCGGAGGCGGCGCGGGAGGCTTCCAGGTGCGCCTTGGCCCGCGCCGCCAGCGTCTTGGCCTCGTCGGTGGCGGGCACGTAGGGCGCGATCGGCAGCGGCCGGCCGTGCGAATCGACCGAGACGAAGACGATCAGGCACTCCGCCGTCTTCTGCATCTCGCCCCCCTTCATGTCGCCGCTGCGCACCTCGACCGCGATGTTGATGCTGCTGTTCCCGGTGTAGGCGAGCTTGGCCTCGACCTCGACCAGGTCGCCGATCATGATGGGATGGTGGAAGCGGATGCTGCCGATGAAGACGGTCACGCAGTAGCGCTTGGACCAGCTGGTCGCGCAGGCGTAGCCGGCCTCGTCGATCCACTTCATGACGGTGCCGCCGTGGACCTTGCCGCCGAAGTTGACGGTGCTGGGTTCGGCGAGGAAGCGCAGGGTGATGGAGCTCATGGCGGCCTCGAAGGGGGTGGAAATCGTAGGAATCGTGGGGATCGCGGGAAGGGCGCGATGGCGCCGATTATGCGAGGCCCGCCGCCTGCCCCGGGCCGAAAAGCTGGGCCACCGTGCGCCGCAGCCACGCATTGCCCGGATCGGCATGGAAGCGCTCGTGCCAGTGCTGCTTGACCGCGTAGGGCGGCAGCGCGAAGGGCGGCTCCAGCAGCTTCACCGGCTCCTGCGTGACCAGCACCTCGCCCAGGATGCGCGGCACGATCACGATCAGCTCGGTGTGGGCGACGATGCGCGCCACGCTCAGGAAGCTGGACAGCGCCACCACCACGTTCCGCCTCAGGCCCAGCCGCGCGATGGTCTTGTCGACGATCGCATGGCCGGTGCCCGAGGAGGAGATCACCGCATGCGCCTCGGCCTCGAAGCGCTTGCGGGTGAGCCGCTCGCCGATGCGCGGATGGTTGCGCGCCGCCACGCAGACGAAGTTCTGCTTGAAGAGCGTCTGCTGGTAGAAGCCCGCGTCCAGCTGCGGCATGAAGCCCACCGCCAGGTCCACCTCGCCGTCGGCCAGGCGCCGCCCGCTGTCGGTCGAGATGATCTCGGTTTCGAGATGCACGCCCGGCGCCGTGCGGCGCAGGTGGTCGAGCAGGCCGGGCAGCAGCACCACCTCGCTGATGTCGGTCATGCAGATGCGGAAGTTGCGCTGCGCCCGGCCGGGGTCGAAGCTGCTGCGGCTGCCGCGGGCCTGCTCGATCTGCGACATCGCCTCGCGCACGTGCGGCAGCATGCGCTGGGCGTAGGGCGTGGGCTGCATGCCCTGCGCGGTGCGCGCGAACAGCCGGTCGTCGAAATGCGCGCGCAGCTTGTTGAGCATGGTGCTGGCGGCCGCCTGCGCCATGCCGAGCCGCTCGGCCGCCTTGGAGACGCTGCCGGTTTTGTAGATCTCGTCGAACACGGTGAGCCATTCGAGATCGAGCTTGGCCATGGGATGTCCTTCTTCGGTTCGGCCACCATTATCCGAAAACGAGATGCGAAGTATTGGCTACAGGGCTTGAGGAAATAGTGGTCGCGCCCAACAATGCACCCCAAGGCGCAGAACGCCTGGAGACACGACCCCATGAACACCGCCCCCCAGACCCCCGCGCACGGCAACGCCGCCGAGCGCCGCGACTACTACGAACGCATCCGCCCGCTGAACCTCACGCCCCTGTGGGAATCGCTGCACGCCCTGGTGCCGCGCGAGCCGCAGACGCCCTGCGTGCCGGCGCTGTGGCGCTACGACGAGATCCGCCCGCTGCTGATGGAGTCGGCCGCGCTCATCACGGCCGAGGAGGCGGTGCGCCGAGTGCTGGTGCTGGAAAACCCGGCGATCCCCGGCCGCTCCTCGATCACCCAGTCGCTCTATGCCGGCCTGCAGCTGATCATGCCGGGCGAGGTCGCGCCCTCGCACCGCCATGTGCAGTCGGCGCTGCGCTTCATCGTGGACGGCAAGGGCGCCTACACCACGGTGGGGGGTGAGCGCACCACCATGTACCCGGGCGACTTCATCATCACGCCCTCGTGGGCCTGGCACGACCACGGCAACGAGGGCATCGAAGGCGTGGCCGAGCCGGTGGTCTGGCTGGACGGCCTGGACATCCCGATGCTGCGCTTCTTCGACGCCGGCTTCGCCGAGAACGACGACGCCAAGGTGCAGCACGTGGCCCGGCCCGAAGGCAACAGCCTGGCGCGCTTCGGCCACAACATGGTGCCGGTGCGGCATGACCACGTGGCGCCCACCTCGCCGATCTTCAACTACCCGTATGCGCGCAGCCGCGAGGCGCTGGCCCAGCTGCAGAAGCAGGAGGCGCCGGACGCCTGGCTGGGCCACAAGCTGCGCTACGTCAATCCGCTGACCGGCGGCGCGCCGATGCCGACCATCGGGACGAACCTGCAGCTGCTGCCCAAGGGCTTTGCCGGCAAGACGCATCGCGCGACCGATGGCACGATCTACAGCGTGGTCGAAGGGCGCGGCACGGCCGAGATCGGCGGCCAGCGCTTCGACTTCGGCCCGCGCGACACCTTCGTCGTGCCGTCGTGGGCGCCGCTGCGGCTCTCGGCCGCGGAAGACGCCGTGCTGTTCAGCTTCTCCGACCGTCCGGTGCAGCTCGCCATGGGCGTGCTGCGCGAGGCCTTCCTGCAGGACGCCTGAGTTCGCGCCGCCCGCACGGCGGCACTCTCTTTTTTCCCTTTTTTTCTTGAACCACATGCCGCCCCGCGGCAGGAGCCAGCCATGTCCTATGTCGTCACGCCGCCGGCCACCGTCGGCCTTCCCATCGTCGGTTCGTCCGACCTGTTCCCGGTGCGCCGCGTCTACTGCGTCGGCCGCAACTACGCGGCCCATGCGCGCGAGATGGGCTTCGACCCCGACCGCGAGCCGCCCTTCTTCTTTTGCAAGCCCAACGACGACGCCTCCATCGTGCCGGTGCCGGCGGGCGAGACGGTGGGCATCCCCTACCCGGACCAGACCGTCAATTACCACTACGAGGCCGAGCTGGTGGTGCTGATCGGCCAGGGCGGCCGGAACATCGCGGTGGAAGACGCCGCCAAGCACATCTACGGCTACGCGGTCGGCCTGGACATGACGCGCCGCGACCTGCAGATGAAGATGCGCGAGCAGGGCCGGCCTTGGGAGATCGGCAAGGCCTTCGATTTCTCGGCACCCATCGGGCCGGTGCGCAAGCTCGCGGATGCGGGCGAGATCGCCGGCGGCGCGATCGCGCTCGAAGTGAATGGCGAGACGCGCCAGAAGAGCGACATCCGCAACCTGATCTGGTCGGTCAACGAAGTGATCGCCAATCTGTCGACGCTGTTCGCGCTGCAGCCCGGCGACCTGATCTTCACCGGCACGCCCGAGGGCGTTGGCCAGGTGCAGCGCGGGCAGACGATGAGCGTGCGCATCGACGGCCTCGATCCGATCTCGGTTCGGATCGATTGAATTCCTGAGCCATCGCGACAGGAGACAAACCATGAGCACCCCACGACAAGAGAAGCCCTCCGTGCTGCTGGTCGGCGGCGGCATCGGCGGCATGGCGGCAGCGCTGGCGTTGGCGCGGCTGGGCATGACCATCGACCTGCTGGAGCAGAGCGCCGCGATCGGCGAGATCGGCGCCGGCCTGCAGCTGGGCCCCAACGCCTTCGCCGCGCTCGATGCGCTGGGCGTGGGCGAGGCCGTGCGGCGCGGCTCGGTGTTCACCGACCGGCTGGTGATGATGGACGCGGTGGACTGCAGCGAGGTCGCCTCGGTGCCGGTGGGTGAAGCCTTCCGCGCGCGCTTCGGCAATCCTTATGCGGTGAGCCACCGCGCCGATCTGCATGGCGCGATCCACGAGGCCGTGAAGCAGCATCCGCTGATCCGCTTCCACACCTCCGCCCAGGTCGAGCAGCTGGACATCGGCGAGCGTGGCGTGACTGCGGTGACGCGCGACGGCCGGCGCTTCCAGGCCGACGCCATCGTCGGCGCCGACGGCGTCAAGTCGGTGGTGCGCAGCAAGCTCATCGGCGATGCGCCGCGGGTCTCGGGCCATGTGGTGTATCGCGCCGTGGTGCCGGCCGCCGACATGCCCGAGGACCTGCGCTGGAACGCGCCCGTGGTCTGGGCCGGCCCCAACTGCCATCTGGTGCACTACCCGCTGCGCCACGGCGAGCAATACAACCTGGTCGTGACCTTCCACAGCCGCTACGACGAGACCTGGGGCGTGACCGACGGCAGCAAGGAGGAGGTGCTCTCCTACTTCGAGGGCATCCATGCCCGCCCGCGCCAGCTGCTGGACCGGCCCACCTCCTGGCGCCGCTGGAGCACGGCCGACCGCGAGCCGGTCGCCAGCTGGAGCCGGGGCCCGGCCACGCTGCTGGGCGATGCGGCCCATCCGATGATGCAGTACCTCGCGCAGGGCGCCTGCATGGCGCTGGAGGATGCGGTCACGCTGGGCGCTGCCGTCGAGGCCTGCGACTTCGACCTGCCCGCGGCCTTCCAGCTTTACAGCGATGCCCGCGTGGCACGCACCGCCCGCGTCGTGCTGTCGGTGCGCGAGATGGGCCGGCTCTACCATGCCAAGGGCGTGGAGCGGCTGGTGCGCAACAGCCTGTGGGTCGGCCGCACGCCGGAGCGCTTCTACGATGCGGTCGAATGGCTGTACGCGTGGAACCCCGCGCACTGTCTCGCCGACGCGCAGGGCGCCACAGGCTGAACCGCACATTGCATTTCAACGACATCCACGGAGACAAGTCCTCATGAAGCCCATCCTCTCGCTGATCGCCGGCGTCCTCGTCACCACCGGCGCCTGGGCCCAGGCCGACTACCCCAGCAAGCCCGTCACCCTGGTCACGCCCTTCGCTGCCGGCAGTGGCCCCGACGCGGTGCTGCGCCTGGTGGCCGATAAGCTCGGCCGCCTCTGGAACCAGCGCGTGGTGGTGGACAACAAGCCCGGCGGCGGCGGCTTCATCGCCATCGAGCAGGCGCGGCGCGCGGCACCCGACGGCTATACCCTGCTGCAACTGGACAGCGAGCACATCGCCGCGCTGCCCCATCTCTACAAGTCGCGCAACTTCGTGACCCTGCAGCATTTCGACCCGGTGGCCTCGCTGTTCCGCACGCCCTTCTTCGTCGCGGTGCCCACCGATTCGAAGTGGAAGAACATGACGGATCTGGTCGCCGCGGCCAAGGCTGGCCCGGTGAGCTACGGCTCGTGGGGCGTGGGCAGCCCGGGCCACCTGGGCGCGCAGCAGTTGGAGGCGCTGACCGGCGTACAGATGCAGCACGTGCCCTACCGCGAGGTCTCGCAGCTCTACGCCAACGTGGGCTCGGGCGAGGTGCCCTGGGCCTATGCCAGCATCCCGTCGAGCCAGGGCATCTACAAGGCCGGCAAGCTGCGCTACATCGCGGTGGCCGCGCCGAAGCGCATTCCGCAGATGCCCGACGTGCCCACCATGGCCGAGGCGGGCGGGCCGGCGGGGCTGGAGGTGAATTCCTTCGTCTCCATCCTCACGCCCAAGGGCGTCTCGCCGGCGATCCAGTCGAAGATCAACGCCGACGTGGCCAAGGTCATCGCCGACCCCGAGATCCGCGCCCGCTTCGACACCTTCGCCTTCGAGCCGCTGGCCTGGTCGCCCGAGGAGATCCGGCGCCAGGCCGAGGCCAAGTCCAAGGTCTATGGGGAGCTGGTGAAGCGGGGGAACATCAGCCTCGAGTAACACGTGGTCACAGCTCGGCTTTATCCTCGGGCTCTCCCTTTCACTTCGCATCTCGTCCATCCAATGCATCTGTCCAAGAGAGCTCTCCTGATCGCCGCCTGTGCGCTGCCTCTGGCCGCCGGTGCCCAGGCCACCTGGCCCACCAAGCCCGTGCGACTGGTCGTCGGATTCCCCGGCGGCTCCACGCCCGACATCGCCGCGCGCACCATCGCCGAGCCGCTGGCCAAGGCGCTGGGCCAGCCGATCGTGGTCGACAACAAGCCCGGCGCCTCGGGCAACATCGCGGCCGACCAGGTGGCCAAGGCGACCGACGATCACACCCTCGGCGTGGTGATCAACGGCAACCTGACCTCGTCGAAGATGCTCTATCCGAAGCTGCCCTACGACCCGGGCAAGGACTTCACCTACCTCTCGCTGCTGACCACCGCGCCGCTGGTGCTGGTGGCGCAGAACAGCCTGCCTAGCGGCGCGGCCTTTGTCGACGCCGCGCGCAACAGCGCAGACAAGTGGAGCTACGGCTCGGTGGGCGTCGGCTCCGTGGGCCACCTGGGCATGGAACTGCTCAAGAGCCGCGTGCCGGGCCTGAAGGCAGTCCACGTGCCCTACCAGGGCAACCCGCAGGTCATGACCGACCTGATCGGCAACCAGATCCAGATGGCGCTGATCCCCCCCGGCATCGCCATGCCCCAGGTCAAGGCCGGCAAGGTGAAGGCCATCGGCCTCACCAGCGGCCGCAGCACGCTGGTGCCGGAGCTGCAGCCGCTGGCCGATGCCGGCGTGAAGGACTTCAGCCTCGAGGTGTGGACCGCGCTGCTGGGCCCGGCCAATCTTTCCAAGCAGGCGCAGGAGCGCATCACGCGCGAGCTGGCCGTGGTGATGAAGTCGCCGGAAGTGCGCCAGAAGCTCTTCGAGCAGGGCTGGCAGGCGGTGGGCACCTCGCCCGACGGCATGCGCACGCGTGTGAAGGAAGAGGCCGCCGTGATGACCAAGATCATTTCGACGCAAGGCATCAAGATTCAGTAGCCCTTGTTCAGGTTTCACCAAATGACTTCGACCCTTCGTGAACCGGCGCGCGATCTCCCCATCTTCGGCGAGTACGACGTGGTCGTGGTCGGCGGCGGTCCTGCCGGCATTGCGGCGGCGGTGAGCGCGGCGCGCCACGGCGCGCGCACGCTGCTGGTAGAGCGCTACGGCTTCCTCGGCGGCATGGGCACGGCGGGCGGGGTGACCAATTTCGCCGGCCTCTACGGCAAGCGCGGCGGCGAGATGACGCAGCTGGTACACGGCGTGGTCGGCGAGCTGCTGGCGCGCATCGATGCGCTGGGCGGGCTCAACAAGCCGCAGGACGGCATGCAGGGCCGCATCCGCGTGCGCTCCTACGACACCTCGGTCTACAAGTGCGCCGCCGACCAGCTCCTGCTCGATGCCGGCGTCGAGCTGCTCTTCCATGCGCTGGCCGCGTCGGTCGTGATGGACGGCGCGCGCATCGCCGCGCTGGTGGTCGAGACCAAGTCGGGCCGCGTGGCCCTGCGCGCCAACGCCTTCATCGACGCCAGCGGCGACGCCGACGTGGCGGCCTTCGCGGGCGTGCCCTTCGCGGTCGGCGACGGGCAGGGCAGCGGGCTCTTTCCCTCCACCATGTTCCGCGTCGGCCACGTGGACGCGCCGCGCGCGCTGGCCGCGGTGGGCGAGTTCAAGGCCATCAACGAGCTGATGGCGAAGGCGCTCGAGCGCAGTCCCGAGGCCTACCGCTTCCCGCGCGAGGGCGCGATCCTGCGGCCGCAGATCGATCCGCGCGAATGGCGCGCCAACGTCACGCAGATCCGCAACGCCAGGGGCGATGCGATGAACGGCGTGGATGCGCGCGAGCTCAGCGAGGGCGAGATCGAGGGCCGGCGCCAGATCGGCGAGTACTTCCGCTTTCTCAAGGCCGAGGTGCCGGGCTTCGAGCAGTCGGCCATCGTCGAGATCGCGCCGCAGGTGGGCATTCGCGAGACGCGGCGCATCGAGGGCGCCTATGCGCTTTCGGGCGAGGACATCCTGTCCTCCGCGCGTTTCGACGACTGCATCGGCATCAACGCCTGGCCGATGGAGATGCACGCCGCCGGCAAGATCGAATGGGCCTTCCCGCGCGACCAACAGCGCACCTACAACCAGCTGCCCTGGCGCATGCTGGTGCCGCGCGGCGTCGACAACCTGCTGGTGGCCGGCCGCTGCGCCTCGATGACGCACGAGGGCCAGTCGGCCGCGCGCGCCAGCGGCGGCTGCTTCGTGATGGGGCAGGCGGCGGGCACGGCGGCGGCTTCGCTGGGCGCTTCGCGCTTCGCCGAGGTGGATGTGGCGGCGTTGCAGAAGAGGCTGGCGGCCGACGGCGTCGATCTGGATCGCTGACAGCCCGGAGACACACGGCGGGCAGGCTCTTTGCTATCGTCGATGGTTCCTGTTTGCCGCGAACCGCCCCCACGATGACCGATCCCGCCACCGCCGCCCGCCTCGTCGGCGAGCTTGTAGCCCTGATGCAAATGCAGCCGCTGGGCGAGGACCGCTTCCTCGCGCAGAGCGAGGACATCGGCACCCCGGCCGTGTTCGGCGGCCAGGTGCTGGGCCAGTCGCTGGTGGCTGCCAGCCGCACGGTGGGCGCCGACCGGCCGGCGCATTCGATGCATGCCTACTTCCTGCTGCCCGGCGAGCATGCGCCCATCGAGTATTCGGTGGACCGCGTGCGCGACGGCCGCAGCTTCACGACGCGGCATGTGGTGGCGCGTCAGCGCGATCGCATCATCTTCGAGATGTCGGCCTCTTTCCAGACGGTGGACGAGGGCATCGAGCACCAGCTGGAGATGCCCGTCGAGGCCGGCCCCGAGGGCCTGCCGAGCGAGCTGGAGCAGCGCCACGCGCTCGGCGACCGGCTGCCCGAGCGCTGGCGCAACGCCGCCCTGTCGCCGCATGGCATCGAGTACCGCCGCGTCGATCCCGACGACCTGCTCGATCCGGCGCCGCGACCGTCACAGGCTGCCCTCTGGATGCGCGCGATCGCGCCGCTGCCCGACGACCCGGTCGTGCACCGCGCGCTGCTGGCCTATGCGTCGGACCACGGCCTGCTGCGCGCCGCGATGCTGCCGCATGGCCTGAGCTTCATGAGCGGCCGGGTTCGCCCCGCCAGCCTCGACCACGCGATGTGGTTTCACCGCGATTTCCGGATGGACGACTGGCTGCTCTACGTGATCGATTCGCCCAGCGCCGGCGGTGCCCGCGGCTTCTGCCGGGGCAGCCTGTTCACGCGCGACGGACGGCTGGTGGCGTCGACGGCACAGGAAGGGATGCTGCGGGTGCTGCCCGAGGGAAGCCCCTGGTCGACGGCGGGCGGCGCGGCGCCGATCTGAGCGCTACGCGCCGTAGCGAGCACCCTCGCGAGTCAATGCACGAGCCGGGCTGAGTCCCGGCCTACTTCCTCAGTCGCCGCCGGCCCGGGCCGGCCACAGCACGGAGGCGATGGCCACCATCATCAGCACCACTGCGGCCCAGTCCTGCCAGTAGACGGTCTCGCCCAGCCACAAAGCGCCGCTGAACACGCCCAGCACCGGGATCAGCATCACGCTGAGCGTGGAGGCCACCGGTGGCAGGCTGCGCGCGAGGTAGAACCAGACCGCATGCGCAAAGCCGAAGATGAGCACCGCATTGAAGAGGATCGCGCCCCAGGCGGCCGTGTTCGGCGCGCGCCACTGCGGGCGTTCGAACAGCAAGGTCAGCAGGCTCGTCACCACCGCGGTGAGCGCCGTCATCCAGAACGAAAGCGTGAGCGTGGGCAGCTCGATGCGCGAGTGCCGCAGCAGCTGTGTGCCCAGCGCCCAGGTGGCCGCCGCCATCAACGCCAGCGCAACGTAGCCGGGCCGCCCCGCGAGGTGCGTGAGCTCGTGCCACAGCAGCAGCGCCACGCCGAGCGTGCAGGCGCTCACGCCCAGCCACCCGCGCCGCGTCAGCGTGGCGGAAAAGAGCATGGCGCCGATCACGGCCGAGAACACCGGCATCGTGTAGCCCAGGATCGCCGCGCGTCCGCTCGACAGCGCCTTCACGGCGAGGATGATGCAGGCGTGCCAGACGAACATGTTGGTGGCCGCCAGCCACAGCAGCTGCGGCCAATGCCGGCGCGGCACGCGAAACGGCACCTTCATCGCCACCAGCGCCAAGGCCAGCACCGGCAGGCCGAGCCAGAGCGAAAGGCTTCGAAAGGCCAGCGGCGGATAGTCGGCCACCCCCAGCTTCATCACCGGCCAGTTGATGCCCCAGATCAGGGTCAGGGGAACGAGCAGGGCCAGCTGGCGCAGGGTAAAGGCGTGCATGGGCCGGGATTGTGGCCTGCACGCCTGCAGCTTCTTCAGCGGAAGGGATTCGCCGTTGCGAACCAGAGGCCGATGCCGGTGGCGATGATGAAGGCGCCGTCGGTGACGCCCGCGATCAGGAAGAACAAGGTCTGCAGCTGGTCCTTGAGCTCGGGCTGCCGCGCCGTGCCTTCCAGCAGCCTCGACCCGACGATGCCGATGCCGATGCAGGAGCCCACGGCGGCGATGCCGATGAGAAGCGCGACGGCGAGGGGGAGGATGTCGAAGCCTTGGGTCATGATGCTCTTTCGTGGCCTTGGGAGTTGGGCCTGGTGACTGCCGGAACCCCCTTGGCTCCGGCTTGCCTCCACTGTCGCCGAGGGGGTGCGCGGCGTCGATGACCTCGGAGGTCATGGCGGCTGGCGTACGTCGCGTACTTCAGCGCAGGGCGATGACCTGGAGCGCGAGGCGCAGCGCGCTTTCGTAGGCCTGGTCGGCGGGCAGCGTGCCGGAGGGCCGGGCGGGCGCGGCGGGGCTGGCCGCATCCGGCGCCGAGGTGGGCGTCGCGATGCCCGGGAGGTCCTGCCAGCGCGAGGCGGGCAGCATCACGGCCTCGCGCTCGACGCCCGGCAGTGCGATGCCTGCGAGTCGCCCCTGGGCGTCGAGCACCGGCCCGCCATGCGGTCCGTCGGCCAGCTCGATGCCCAGGCGCCGAAGGCCGTTGCTCGGGAGCGCACCGAAGAAGCCCTGGCTGAGCCACGGCCACGCGGGAGCGGCGCTGCTCGATTCGGCATATTCGACCGCGAAGCCCGGACTCCCCGCGAAGGGCTCGCGCGGCGCCACGGCGAGCGAGGGCGGCGGCTCCAGCGCGGCGTCGAGGCGCAGCAGCGTGACGCCGAAGGCCTCCAGAACCTTCGAGTTCTCATCGACCCGCGCCCGGGTGGTCTGCCCCAGGCCGTTGCGCACCCACAGCATGCCGGAGGGCGCCGAGCGCACCGCGGCGTTGGGCACCAGGGCCAGCGTTCCATCGCGGATCAGCACGCCGCTGGAGACGATGCGCGCCGTCTCCGGAATCGCGTCCTGCCCTGGCGCCATCACGGCCTGCGGGGCCAAGCGATGCGGCGTCTGCAGCAAGGCGCCCGCCGCCATCGGCCGGGGCGTTGCGAACGCGCGGCGGACCTCGAGCGATACGGGGTCTTGCGGCGAGCGCTCGAGCGTCTCGTTCAGTACGCGCTCGGCGAACGCACCCTGGCCGCCGGCCCCCAGCAGCCACGCGTACAAGGCGCCGGCCGAAGGCGACTCGCGGTGCGTGCCGGCGGTATGCGCACAGAAGGCGAGCGCGCGACGGTACTGCCCGGCCTGCAGGTAGGTCCGCACCAGGCCCATCTCGGTGTCGGGCGCGTGCAGCATCATCGCGGCACGGTCGAAGCTCTCGTTGGCCGCGGCGGCGTCGCCCCGCGCGAGCTCCGACTCGGCGCGGCGCAGCAGGGCCGTGCGGGCGTCCATCAGCGCCGGATCGTTCACGCGAAAGTCCGTGATCGATGCCGCGGAGCGCGGCGGCGTGGCCGGCTGTGCAAAGGCCTGCGTGCCGGCCAGGCCCAGCGCGATGCAGGCGGCTGCGATTCGCTTCAAGCTCGAACCGTCAGGTCAAGGCAGCTGCGTGATGCGCGGGATCGCCAGGGCCGGCAGCGCCGGGTCGTAGGCGGGCTTCGGCGCCTTGTAGCCGGCGTTGAGGTAGGCGGTGAGCGCATCGATGTCCTGCGCGCCGCCGAGCACGTTGGTGCCACCCAGCAGCACCGTGAAGCCGTCGCCGCCGGTGGCCATGAAGTTGTTGACGGTGACCCGGTAGGTCTTGGTCAGGTTCAGCACCTGGCCGTTGGCCACGAGGGTCTCCGGCGCGCCGGTCACGGCCGGCGGCGTCACGGTGACGTCGGTCGGCGTCAGCACCACGTCGAGGATCTTCGAGCAGGGCGCGGCGGCTGCGCTCCACGAATACTTCAGGCCGTTCGACACCTGCATGATGCGCTGCTGCACCTGGCCCTGGCAGCCGACGAACTGCTGCTCCAGCAGGTTCTTGATCTGCAGCGCGGTCAGCGTCATCGTCACCAGGCTGTTGCCGAAGGGCTGCACCGTGAAGGCGTTGCCGTAGGTCACGTTGTACGGGTAGCCGGCGCCGGCGATCGCGAAGCCGGGGTTGCGCACGCCGCCGGCGTTCATGAAGGCCATCACCGCGCCGCCGAGGGCGGGCGGCTGCGTGGCCTGCAGCTGGGCGTCGGCGATCAGGCTGCCGGCCGGCATCTCGCCGGCGCTGTTCGCGGAGTTGGGCAGCGGCGCGGCGATGGTGCCGATCACCGCGTTGGCCAGCGGCGACACCAGCGCGTTGTAGCCCTCGACGATGTTCTTCACGCTGGGATCGGTGGCGATCGCGTTGTTGATCGCCACGTCCGTGCGGTCCACCAGGCGGTTGGTCGGCAACACCGACAGCACCTTGTGCGATTTGGGATGGAAGCTGATGTCGATGTCGGTCAGGATCCGGCCGAAGGCGCTCGCGCTCGTGACCGGGATCAGGCGGCCCTGGCTGTTCGGCAGCCCGGTCGGGCGCGGCGTGCTGACGGCCGTGCCGTTGACGTTCTTCACGTCGACCGTGTTGGCGGAGCAGTTGTAGGCGGCGTGCGTGTGGCCGCTGATCACCAGGTCGACACCGTTGCGCAGGCGCTTGACGATGTTCGCGATGTCGGAGTCGGTGCCGTCGGCGTTCTTCAGGTTGCCGTCGCAGCCGTTGATGTCGCCCACGTTCGGGCTGGTCTGGAAGCCGCCCTGGTGCACCAGCACCACGACCGCATCGACGCCCTGCGCGCGCAGGCGCGGGATCAGCGCGTTGACCGTGTCGGCCTCGTCGCGGAACTCGAGGCCGGCGACGCCGGTCGGGGTGACGATGGCCGGCGTGCCCTTCAGCGTCATGCCGATGAAGGCCACCTTCACGCCGCGGAAGTTCTTGATGCCGTAGGCCGGCAGCAGGGTGCGGCCGGTCGCGGTCTCGAACACGTTGGCCGACAGCCACTTGAACCTGGCGCCGTCGAAGGTGCCCGGTGAATTGGAGCCCAGGCCCTTGCAGCTGTTCGGGTCGGGGACGCTGTTGGTGAGCTTGCAGCCGCCGTTCTGCAGGCGCTTCAGTTCCACCGAACCCTTGTCGAACTCGTGATTGCCGACGGCGTTGAACTCGACGCCGATCCTGTTCAGCGTCTCCACCGCGGGCTCGTCGAAGAACAGGGCCGAGATCAGCGGCGAGGCGCCGATGAAGTCGCCGGCGCCGACGACCACGTTCAGCATGTTCTGGGACTTCAGCTTGGCCACATAGGCCGCCAAGTACTCGGCGCCGCCCACCGCCGGGCGCTGCGCCGCGGGGACCACGGTGTTGATCCCGAAGGTGCCGGGCGACTGCAGGTTGCCGTGGAAGTCGTTGAAGCCGATGACCTTGACCTTGATGGGCTCGCGCGGATGGCCGTGGTGGCCGCGATCGTGGTCACGGTCGTCGTCGTCGCGATCATGGCCGTGGTCGTTGCGGTCATGATCGTCGCGGTCGTTGGCGGCGACGATGATCTTCCCCGGCTCGTCCGGACGGGCGCGGGCGATGGTGGATGTCAGGCCGATGCCGGCGGCAACGGCAGTCAGTGCGCAGCTCAGCGCCAGGCGGCGGATCGTCATGGCAAGGCCCTCCAGGTCGTTGGAATCGAATCGCGGGACAGCGAGTCCGCCCAGGCGCCGATCGCGCGAGGGACTCGGGTGCACCGCGGAACTATCGATGTACCTGGTGACGGGTCTGTGACGGCGCCGAAGCGCCGAACCGCCGACGGGGCGCGGAGCCGGCGTGCCTCAGCCGGGCAGCAGCCGCTTCAGGTAGTGCCCCGTGTAGCTCGCCTCGTTGGCCGCCAGTTCCTCCGGCGTGCCCGCGCCCACCACCGTGCCGCCGCCCGCGCCGCCTTCAGGGCCCATGTCGATCAGCCAGTCGGCGGTCTTGATGACGTCGAGGTTGTGCTCGATCACGACGATGGTGTTGCCTGCGTCGCGCAGCTGGTGCAGCACCTTCAGCAGCAGCTCGATGTCGGCGAAGTGCAGGCCGGTGGTCGGCTCGTCGAGGATGTAGAGGGTGCGGCCGGTGTCGCGTTTGCTGAGCTCCAGCGCCAGCTTGACGCGCTGCGCCTCGCCGCCCGAGAGCGTGGTCGCGGACTGGCCCAGCTTGATGTAGCTCAGGCCCACGTCCAGCAGCGTGCGCAGCTTGCGCTCGATGGTGGGCACGGCCTTCAGGAACTCGTAGGCGGCCTCCACCGTCATGTCCAGGATCTGCGCGATGTTGCGGCCCTTGTATTGGACCTCCAGCGTCTCGCGGTTGTAGCGCTGGCCCTGGCAGACCTCGCAGGGCACGTAGACGTCGGGCAGGAAGTGCATCTCGACCTTCACCACGCCGTCGCCCTGGCAGGCCTCGCAGCGGCCGCCGGCGACGTTGAAGCTGAAGCGCCCGGGGCCGTAGCCGCGCTCGCGCGCGGTGTTGGTCTCGGCCATCAGCTCGCGGATCGGGGTGAACAGGCCGGTGTAGGTGGCGGGGTTGCTGCGCGGCGTGCGGCCGATGGGCGACTGGTCGACGTTGATGACCTTGTCGAAGTACTCGATGCCCTCGACCGCCTCGTGCGCGGCCGGTTCCTCATGGGCGCGGTAGAGGGTGCGCGCAACCGCGGTGTAGAGGGTGTCGTTGACGAGCGTGGACTTGCCCGAGCCCGAGACGCCGGTCACGCAGGTGAAGAGGCCGACGGGGAAGGCCACGCTGACGTTCTTCAGGTTGTTGCCGGTGGCACCGACCACGCGAATCTCCTGCAGGTCGGTCTGCGTCGCGAGATGGGCGGCCTCGCGCGCCGCGCGTCGCTCGGCTGCCGGGCTCGTGGGGAAGCGCGAGGCCTTTTTCGGCTCGGCGGCGTCCGGCTTGGCAACCACCGGCAGCCAGGGGGTGCGGCGCTTGGGCACGGCGATTTTCCTGGCGCCCGAGAGGTACTGGCCGGTGAGCGATTCGGGGTGGCCCGCGACCTGCGCGTAGCTGCCCTGCGCCATGACGCGCCCGCCATGCACGCCGGCGCCTGGGCCCATGTCGATCACGTGGTCGGCCGCATGGATCATGTCCTCGTCGTGCTCGACCACGATCACGCTGTTGCCGATGTCGCGCAGGTGCTTGAGGGTGCCGATCAGCCGGTCGTTGTCGCGCTGGTGCAGGCCGATGCTGGGCTCGTCCAGCACGTACATCACGCCGGTGAGGCCGGAGCCGATCTGCGAGGCCAGGCGGATGCGCTGCGCCTCGCCGCCCGAGAGGGTTTCAGCGCTGCGGTCCAGGCTCAGGTAGTTCAGGCCCACGTCGTTGAGGAACTTGAGCCGCAGGCCGATCTCGCGCACCACCTTGTCGGCGATCTCGGCCTTTGCGCCCCGCAGATGCAGCTGCTGGAAGTACGCCAGGCTCTCGCGCAGCGTCGCGCGGCTGATCTCGTAGATCGCCATGCGCCGCGTGCCGCTCTCCGATTCGTCGGCCAGGAACACATGGCGCGCTTCGCGGCGCAGGCGCGTGCCGCCGCAGTCGGGGCAGGGCTGAAGATTGCGAAAGCGCGAGAGGTCCTCGCGCACCATGGCCGAATCGGTTTCGCGGTAGCGCCGCGCCATGTTCGGGATCACGCCCTCGAAGGGGTGCTTGCGCACCAGCTTCTTGCCGGCCTGCTGGCCGCTTTCCATGGTGTAGCTGAACTTGATCTCTTCTTCCGCCGAGCCGTGCAGCACCGCCTGCTGCACCGAGGCGGGCAACTCTTCGAAGGGCGTGTCGACGTTGAACTTGTAGTGCTTGGCCACGCTCTCCAGCATGCTGAAGTAGTAGCCGTTGCGCCGGTCCCAGCCCTTGATGGCGCCGCTGGCCAGGCTCAGCGATGGGAAGGCCACCACGCGCTGCGGATCGAAGAACTCGCGGTGGCCCAGGCCGTCACAGCTCGGGCAGGCGCCCACCGGCGAGTTGAAGGAAAAGAGGCGCGGCTCGAGCTCGGCCAGCGAGTAGTGGCAGATCGGGCAGGCGAACTTGGCGTTGAAGAGGTGTTCCTTCGCGCTGCCGTTCTCGTGCATCTCGAGCGCAATCGCGCGGCTCTCGGCCAGGCGCAGCGCGTTCTCGAAGCTCTCGGCCAGGCGCTGCTGCATGTCGGGACGGGCGCGCAGCCGGTCGATCACGACGTCGATGTCGTGCTTCTCGGTCTTCTTGAGCTTGGGGAGGTCGTTGTACTCGTAGGTCTGGCCGTCGACGCGGAAGCGCACGTAGCCCTGGGCCTGCATCTCGGCGAAGAGCTCGAGGAACTCGCCCTTCTTCTCGCGGGCGACGGGGGCCAGGATCATCAATCGGGGCTCGTCGGGGATGGCGAGCACTGCATCCACCATCTGGCTCACGGTCTGCGCCTGCAGCGGCAGGTCGTGGTCGGGGCAGTAGGGCGTGCCGGCGCGCGCGTAGAGCAGGCGCAGGTAGTCGTGGATCTCGGTCACCGTGCCCACGGTGGAGCGCGGGTTGTGGCTGGTTGCCTTCTGCTCGATGCTGATCGCCGGCGACAGGCCCTCGATCAAGTCGACGTCCGGCTTGTCCATCAGCTGCAGGAACTGGCGCGCATAGGCCGACAGGCTCTCGACGTAGCGGCGCTGCCCCTCGGCGTAGAGGGTGTCGAAGGCCAGGCTGGACTTGCCCGAGCCCGACAGGCCGGTGATCACCACCAGCTTGTTGCGCGGGATGTCGAGGTCGACGTTCTTGAGGTTGTGGGTGCGCGCGCCGCGGATGCTGATGCGCTGCTGGGCGAGCGCGGTGCCGAGGTAGGCGCCGCTGGCGCTATCCATGAGGGTGGAATTCACTGGACGGTCGTTTCTGGACAACCGAGCATGATAAATCCCCTGGGATTTCAGGGCACGCGGGCGGTTTCGGTGGGCGGCTGCGGGGATTCGGATGGCGCCACCACTGGCGAGGGCGAGCCGATAGCGGCCGCCACCATGTACTCAGCCAGCGACTCGTACAGCGGCCGGCTGATCATGCGCGACAGCAGGCTGGCGAGCATGGCCGAGGCCATCAGGCTCAGCACCATCGAGTGGCCGTCGACCATCTCCATCACGATGATGAAGGCCGTGAGTGGGGTCTGCGTCACCGCCGCCAGGAAGCCGGCCATGCCCAGGGCGATCAGCGCCGGGCCCAGACCGGCGCCGGTGAGCTGCGAGATGCTGTTGCCGATGCCCGCGCCGATGGTCAGCGCCGGCGCGAAGATGCCGCCCGGCACACCGCACCAGGCCGTCAGCCAGGTGGCGATGAACTTGAGCAGGGTGTGCAGCGGCGAGAGTTCCTCATGGCCCGTCAGCATGCCCTTCACGGTGTCGGAGCCGGCGCCGAAGGTGGCGCCGCCCGTGACCAGACCGATCACCGCGATCAGCAGGCCGCCCACGGCGGCAAAGCGCAGCGGCCAGCGAGCGCGAGCCTGGTTCAGCCGCCCCGGCGCACCGGTCAGCGAGGCAGCCAGCAGGCGCGAGAACAGCCCGCCCGCCACGCCGCTCGCCAGCGTGACCGCCAGCCCCGGACCCACGGCTGACCACCCCAGGTCCGGCACCCGGATGACCCCGAAGTAGCTGAGATTGCCGAACATCGAGACCGCCACCAGGCCGGCCAGCACGATGGCGGTGATGATCAGGCCGCTGGCGCGCGTTTCCAGCCGCCCATAGAGTTCCTCGATGGCGAACACCACGCCCGCGAGCGGTGCATTGAAGGCAGCCGCGATCCCGGCCGCGCCGCCCGCGACCAGCAGCGCGCGTGCATCGATGGTGGAGGCCGGCGAAAGCCAGCGCCGCGCATGCTGCATCACACCGGCAGCCACCTGCACGGAAGGCCCTTCGCGGCCGATCGACAGGCCCGCCGCCAGGCCGGCGACCGCCAGCCCGATCTTGGCGACGGTGAGCCGCAGCGACACCAGCCGGCCGCGGCGCTCGGGCGGCAGCGCCGGATGCAACGCGGCCTTGACCTGCGGAATGCCGGAGCCGGCCGCCCCGGGAAACCACCGGCGCGTGGCCCAGACGATGGCGACCGTGAGGGCTGGCGTCCACAGCAGCACGGCCCAGGGCTGCGCCTGGTGCAGCCGATGGAACAGGCCGAAGGCCCGGTCGCTCGCGAGCGTGAAGCCGACCACGAACAGGCCCGCAGCCACCGCATAGGCCAGCACGATGGCGCGATCGAGCCAGAGACGGCCGCTGGAAAGCTCGGCGCGCAGGTTCTCGAGGAAGTCGGGTTCGCGGTTCATCGGAGGCGGCCCATTCTCGCAGCAGGGTTGGCGACATCCGCCAGCAAGACGGATGCCGGCCTCGTTGCGGCACAATGTCCCGTTTTCCGTCTTCAGTCCATTCATCACCCAGGGGCAGCACATATGGCATCGGTCAACAAAGTCATCCTCGTCGGCAACCTCGGGCGCGACCCCGAAACCCGCACCTTCCCGAGCGGTGACCAGATCTGCAACGTGACCCTGGCCACCACCGACAAGTGGAAGGACAAGCAGAGCGGCGAGATGCGCGAGGCTACCGAGTGGCACCGGCTGGTGTTCAACGGCCGGCTTGCTGAGATTGCCGCGCAGTACCTGCGCAAGGGCTCGCAGATTTACGTCGAGGGCCAGATTCGCACGCGCAAGTACACCGACAAGGACGGCGTCGAGAAGTACGCCACCGACATCCGCGTCGACCAGATGCAGATGCTGGGCAGCCGCCAGGGGCAGGGCGCGCCTTCGGGCGAGGACGATGGCGGCTATGGCGGTGGTTATTCGCAGGGTGGTGGTGGCGGCGGCGGTGGCGGCTACTCGCGCCCGCCCGCCGCGGCACCGCGCGCACCCGCCGCGTCGCCGGCTCCACGCCAGGCGCCGGCCAAGTCCTCGTCAGGTTTCGACGACATGGACGACGACATCCCTTTCTGACGAGATCCTTCCAGGTCGCCTCAAAGGCGCAGGGCTTGACGGCCCTGCGCCTTTTTTGTTTTTCCCCTTCGGCCGATCGAAGCCCAGGGGTTGCGAGTCGTCGTGAAGTAGTTGCAAGCAAGCGGGCGCAGGCCTTCGCAGATCCTGATGAATTGTCGCGGCAATTGTTTCCGGCGATGACTCTTCAGCACCATACGCATCGCTGGCTACAACCCTTACCAACCCGCGATGATTCAGCTTTTCCGATGCGCATTGATCTGCACGGCCGCAGCCCTGAGTGGCTGCGCGCTCGCACCGGGTGCGAACTTTGGTGCGACTGTCGCGGGCCCGTCGGCAAGTCTCAACCAGTCCCCTGACGCCGCAGATTTGCCGCCGCCCGGGGCATTGCAAAGCATTACACCCGAACTGATCCGCCGCCAACGCGCGGGTCAGGCCACCGTGGTGGGCTCGGATGTCAAGCGGCTGTTCGGTGTTGCGCAGCCGTACCGCATCGGCAGCGGTGACATCCTGAACATCGTCGTGTGGGACCACCCCGACCTGGCCCTCGCGCCGGCAGGCTCCCTCACCACGGACGCCGTCACCGGCTCTCCCATCAGCAACGGCTACAACGTGGCCGCAGACGGCACGATCCAGTTTCCCTACGTGGGCAGCTTCAAGGTGGGTGGGCTCACCGAGACGGAAGTGCGCGACCGCCTGATTGCGCGTCTCGCCAAGTACTTCGCCGAGCCGAAGATCACCGCCCGCATCCAGTCCTATCGGGCTGGCCGGGTGTACGTCGATGGGGAGGTGCGCGCGCCCGGTCTGGCATCCGCACACCGTCTACCATGCCGCGGCCTACAAGCACGTGCCCCTGGTGGAGCACAACCCGGCCGAGGGGGTTCGCAACAACGTGTTCGGCACGCTGATCACGGCCGGGGCCGCGTCCGCGCACGGCGTGCGCGATTTCGTGCTCATCAGCACCGACAAGGCCGTGCGGCCCACCAACATCATGGGCTGCAGCAAGCGCCTGGCCGAGATGGGCCTGCAGGCCCTGGCGGAGCAGGCGGCACGGCGGCCCAACGGCACGCGCTTCTCGATGGTTCGCTTCGGCAATGTGCTGGACTCCTCGGGCTCCGTGGCGCCCCTGTTCCGCCAGCAGATTCGCAACAGCGGTCCCATCACGCTGACGCACCTCGACATCACCCGCTACTTCATGACCATTCCCGAGGCTGGTGATCCAGGCAGGAGCGATGGCGAGCGGCGGCGATGTGTTCGTGCTGGACATGGGCGAGCCGATCAGGATCGTCGATCTCGCCCGCCGCATGGTCGAGCTCTCCGGGATGACCGTGCGGGACGCCGACAACCCGGCCGGGGACATCGAGATCCGGGTGGTCGGCCTGCGCCCCGGCGAAAAGCTCTACGAAGAGCTGTTGATCGGCGACAACCCGATGCCCACCTTGCACCCGCGCATCCTGAAGGCGCGCGACGATTTCCTGCCCTGGGGCGAGCTGTCGCCGCAACTGGAGCGCTTGAAGGCCGCACTCGAGATCAACGACGCGCCTTCGATCCGGCAGCAGCTGCAGCACATGGTGCTCGGCTATCGGCCGCGCGGGGAGGTGGTGGACTGGGTCCACCTCGAGCAGCGCGCCGAGCTCGCCGTCGTCGCGGTCTGAGGCGATCGAGGGCCGCCGCCCCTCAGGCCAGCATCTTGTCCACGATCAGATGCCAGTGCACCGGATCGACCGGCGTGATCGACAGTCGATTGCCCCGGCGCAGCACCACCATGTCCGCCAGCTCGGGTGTCGCGCGCATCTCTGGCAGGCCCAGCAGCCGGGTCTTGCGCAGCGCCTGCACGTCCAGCAGTACCCAGCGCGGATGCTCGGGCTTCGATGCCGGGTCGTGGTAGGGCGACTCGGGATCGAACTGCGTCGGATCGGGCCGGGTGCCGGAGGCCACGCGCGCGATGCCCACGATCCCCGGCTGCGGGCAGCTCGAGTGGTAGAACAGCACGCCGTCTCCCACCTGCATCTGCTTGGCCATGTAGTTGCGCGCCTGCCAGCCGCGCACGCCGGTCCAGGGCACGGTGGCATCGGGCGCGGCCAGCGCGTCGTCGATCGAGCAATCGTCGGGTTCGGACTTCATCAACCAGAAATTGGACATGGCGGTATCAGCTTCGGTGGATGGCGATAGCGCGCGTTTTATCAGAACCCGGAATTCGCCTGCGCCAGCACGACCATCGCGATCAGGCCATGATGCCGCGACCATGGTGCCCTTCTCCATCCTCGACCTCTCCCCCATCACCGAAGGCAGCGACGCCGCGCAGTCCTTCCGCAATTCCCTCGGCCTCGCCCGTCATGGCGAGAAGCTGGCTTACCGGCGCTACTGGCTGGCCGAGCACCACGGCATGCCGGGCATCGCGAGCGCGGCCACGGCGGTGCTGCTGGCCCACATCGGTGCCGGCACCTCCACCATCCGCATCGGCGCCGGTGGCGTGATGCTGCCCAACCATTCGCCGCTGGTGATCGCCGAGCAGTTCGGCACGCTGGAGTCGCTCTACCCGGGGCGCATCGACCTCGGCCTCGGGCGGGCCCCGGGCTCCGACCAGCGCACTGCGCGGGCCTT
Organism: Variovorax sp. WS11; assembly: GCF_010499245.1. Classification (GTDB taxonomy): domain Bacteria; phylum Pseudomonadota; class Gammaproteobacteria; order Burkholderiales; family Burkholderiaceae_C; genus Variovorax. The sequence goes on along the minus strand of NZ_JAAGOW010000001.1, from coordinate 2,104,241 downwards.
GCGGCGCGACCTGCAGTCCGATGCCGACCAGTTCCCGCAGGACGTGGTCGAACTGATGGACTTCATGGCCAAGGAGCCGCAGCAGGTGGTGCGCGCGGTGCCCGGCATGGGGCTGGAGGTGCCGGTGTGGATCCTCGGCTCCAGCACCTTCGGCGCGCAGCTCGCGGCGCACCTGGGCCTGCCCTATGCCTTCGCGTCGCATTTCGCGCCGCAGCAGCTGATGCAGGCGATTCGCCTCTACCGCGACACCTTCAAGCCCTCGAAGCAGCTCGCCAAGCCCTATGTGATGCTGGGCTTCAACGTGTTCGCGGCGGAGACCGACGAGGAGGCCGAGTTCCGCTCGAGCTCCTGGCAGCAGGCCTTCGTCAACCTGCGAAGCGGCCGGCCGGGCCGGCTGCCGCCGCCGGTGGCGAACTACCGCGCGCGCATCGGGCCGGCGGAGAACGCGCTGCTCGACTCGGTGCTGTCCTGTGCGGCGGTGGGGTCGAAGGAGACGGTGCGGGCAGGGGTGAAGGCCTTCATCGAGCGGACGGGAGCGGATGAGCTGATGATCACCTCGCAGGTGTTCGATCACGAGGCGCGCTTGAAGTCCTACGAGATCCTGGCTGCGCTACGGGATTGACTCCCTCTCCCAGGAGAGAGGGAGCAAATCCGGGAGTGCTCAGTTCAGCGCAGCGGCGCGCTTGGAGGCGGTGGCCTTGTGTGGCGCCTTCGGCGTCGCGGGGCGCACCGCCTTTGCCGCGACCTTCTTCTTCGCCACCACCTTCGTTGCCGCCCGCTTCTTCGCGGGCGCCTTCGGCACGGCGGCAGCGGCCGGTGCAGCCACCGGCACGACGGCGGGCGCAGCAGCCGCAGCCTGCGCCGCGTTCCCCATGATCAACCCGAACAGCTTCTTGTGCTCGGCCACCACATGGTCCCCCAGGTCCGCCACGTCCGGCACCGCGCGCCGGCAAGCCGTGAGGCCGAACTCGAGCGCGCCGTTGTAGCTCTGCACCGTCATGTTCAGCGCGAGCCCGTGGCCCGGGATCGAGACCGGGAAGTAGGCCGCCACCTTGGCCCCCGCGAAGTAGAGCGCGAAGGACGGCCCGGGCACGTTGGAGATCGCCACGTTGGCCGCCGGCGGCAGCTTGTCCGCCAGGCCCGAGCGGCCGTAGAGCGAGGCCAGCCCGGACATCAGCGAGGGCACGCCCAGCGAGGGGAAGTCCGTCGGGATCGCTGCCTTGACGTTGCCGGTGAGCTTCTTGCCTTCGCTGGAGGACTCGTGGATGGCCGCCAGCCGCTCCAGCGGATCGGCGATGTCGGTGGCCAGGCTCACCAGCATCACCGAAACCTGGTTGTTCAAGTCCGTGTTGCCCTCGCTGCGCAGAGACACCGGCACGCCCGCGATCAGCGGCTTGGCCGGCTTGCAGCCGTAGTCGGCCAGGTAGCGCCGCAGCGCGCCGGCGCAGATGGCCAGCACGATGTCATTGAGGCTGGTGTCGGTGGCCTTGGACATCTGCTTGACCTCGGCCAGCGACACGCTGCGCGCGGCGAAGGAGCGCTGGTTGGTGATGGAGACATTGAGCGGCGTCCGCGGCGCGGTCCGCAGCGCCTTGGGCAGCTCGAAGGCGCGCTGCCCCGTGCTTTCGGACACCGGCATCAGCACGTTCGTGATGGCCTTGGCCGTGGCCGGGATCGACTGGATCAGCTTCACGTACTGCTGCACCGCGTTGCTCAGCGCGGCCGTGGCCAGCTCGGCCATGCCCAGCTGCGATGAATCGGGCCGGCGCGTCACCCGCGGGGCTTTCACCGGTGCCGGCGTCTCCGAGATGTCGAACAGCGCCTTGGCCACCGCGACTCCGGCCTGGCCGTCGATCGCGGCGTGGTGCATCTTGCTGTAGAGCGCCACCTGGCCGGTCTGCAGGCCCTCGATGATGTGCATCTCCCACAGCGGGCGGCTGCGGTCCAGCAGCGAGGAATGCAGTCGCCCGACCAGGCGCTCGAGCTGCGCCAGGGTGCCGGGCCGCGGCATGATCACGTGGTGGATGTGGTGGTCCAGGTCCAGGTCGTCGTCGTCCACCCACACCGGGTTGGCGAGGTCGAAGGGCATCATCGCCAGCTTGCGCACGAACACCGAGGCCAGGTGCAGGCGCCCGCTCAGGTACTTCTTGGCGTCTTCGGCGAAGTCGCCCTCGTAGCCGGGCGGCAGGTCGATCAGCTGAAGGCTGCCCACGTGCATCGGCGACTCGGGGGTTTCGAGGTGCAGGAACGAGGCGTCCATGCCGCTGAGGTGATCCATGCGTGTCTCCTGGGTGGCGCTTTCCGCGCGCGCCCGCGTTGTTGTGCTTCCGGTCGGCGTTGCAGTGTGAACCTCGGCGCTGCTTCTTTCAACTCGATGAAGACCCGCAGGCGACGCGCGTCGCTCCACGCTCCGTGATTACCCGGACACGGGCACCGGCATGACCGGCCTGGGACAATCGCCGCCCATGGAAAAGCAGCGCATCGTGGTGGGCCTGAGCGGCGGGGTGGACTCCGCGGTCACGGCGCACCTGCTCAAGCAGCAGGGCCACGAGGTGGTCGGTATCTTCATGAAGAACTGGGAAGACGACGACGACAGCGAGTACTGCTCGTCGAACATCGACTTCGTCGACGCTGCCAGCGTGGCCGACGTGCTGGGCATCGAGATCGAGCATGTCAACTTCGCGGCCGACTACAAGGACCGCGTCTTCGCCGAATTCCTGCGCGAGTACCAGGCCGGCCGCACGCCCAACCCCGACGTGCTGTGCAATGCCGAGATCAAGTTCAAGGCCTTCCTCGACCACGCGATGCGCCTGGGTGCCGAGAAGATCGCCACTGGCCACTACGCCCGCGTGCGCTTCAACGCCGCGAGCGGGCGCCACGAGCTGCTCAAGGGGCTCGACCCCGCCAAGGACCAGAGCTACTTCCTGCACCGCCTGAACCAGCAGCAGCTGGCGAATACGATGTTCCCCGTGGGCGAGCTGCACAAGACCGAGGTGCGCCGCATCGCCGACGAGATCGGGCTGCCCAACGCGAAGAAGAAGGATTCGACCGGCATCTGCTTCATCGGCGAGCGGCCCTTCCGCGAGTTCCTCAACCGCTACATCTCGAAGGAGCCGGGCCCGATCCGCGACGAGCGCGGCCGGCGCATCGGCGAGCACCAGGGCCTGAGCTTCTACACCCTGGGCCAGCGCCAGGGCCTTGGCATCGGCGGCCTGAAGTCCAAGGGCGCGCAACGCGGCGCCGGCGACCATGCGCCCTGGTTCGTCGCGCGCAAGGACATCGAGAGCAACACGCTCTGGGTGGTGCAGGGCCACGACCATCCCTGGCTGCTGTCGCCGGCGCTGGAGGCCGACGATGCCAGCTGGGTAGCGGGCGAGGCACCCGACGCCGGCGCCTATGCGGCGAAGTCGCGCTACCGCCAGGCCGATGCCGGCTGCGTGCTGGGCGAGGGCGCCAACGGCGCGTTCCGGCTGGCCTTCGCCGAGCCCCAGTGGGCGGTGACGCCGGGGCAGTCGGCGGTGCTTTACGACGGCGAGGTCTGCCTGGGCGGCGGGGTCATCTCGCGGGCCGGCTGAGCCTGACCTTCGGAACGGCCGGGCGAGGCTCAGGCCTCGTCCTCGCCGGCCACCGAGGCATGCACGTGGATGAGGTCCAGCGGGTGGCGATGGCCCGCAAGATAGTCATCCACGCACTGCAGCAGCAGCGGGCTGCGATGCCGTTCGCGGCTCGCGCGCAACTCGTCGGCCGTCATCCACAAGGTGCGCACGATGCCGTGGTCCAGCGCACGGCCCGGCTCCAGAGCACCCAGCGTGCCGCAGAAGGCGAAGCGCATGTAGGTGGTGTCCTCGCCCCGCGCGCCGCGCTGGCGCGCCATGTAGATGCCCACCAGCGCGGTTGGCGTGAAGCGGTGCGCGGTTTCTTCCAGCGTCTCGCGCGCACAGCCTTCGGCTGGCGACTCGCCCGGGTCCAGATGGCCGGCGGGCGAGTTCAGCCGCAGGCCGTCGCTCGTCTCTTCCTCGACCACCAGGAAGCGGCCGGCCTGCTCGATCACCGCGGCGACGGTGACGTTGGGCTTCCACCGATGCGCCATCAGCGCAGTACGTAGCCCGAGAAGCGCCAGACCCGGTCGTCGCCCAACTGGAAGGTCACCAGCTCGCGCACGGTGGCGTTGGCCTTGTTGGCGAAGCGGGTCTCGTATTCGACGCTGACGTACTGGCCGGCCAGATCCTGGTTGCCCTCGCCGACCACCTGCCGGTTGATCGCGACCCAGGTGCGCTGCTGCGCGGCACCCAGCGGCGCGCGCGCCTTGGTGACCTGATTCACGAAGTCGTCGCGGCCCACGCGCTTGCGGGCGGCCGGCGTGGCGCCGTCCCAGAGCTCGCCGGTCTTGTTCTGGTCGATCATCTGGATCGCCTGCAGCCCGCCGCGCACCATGTCGCTCGGCTCGACGTCCTGCGCGAATGCGAACTGCAGCCAGCTGCCCAGCAGCGCGGTTGCCAGCAGGCTTCGAATCATCTTCTTCATCGTTTCCACTCCTTGGTTGATCATTCTGCTGCGCCTGCCAGGGCACAGGGCAAGCCGGCGACCTCGTCGGGGAGAACCTCCAGCCGGTAGCCCATGCCGTACACCGAGGCCAGCACCATGCCATTCTCGGGGCGCAGCGCCAGCCGGACGCGCAGCCGAGACACATGCGTATCGAGCGAACGTGAACCGGTACCCAGTTCCTGGCCCCAGATGGCCGTGCTCGCGCGACAGCAGCCGGCCGATGTTGCGGAACAGGAGGAGTGCCAGCTCGTACTCGCGCTGCTTCAGCCGCACCGGTTCTCCGTGCAGGCGTACCGTTCTGGTGAGCGGGCAAAAGTGATAAGGGCCGTAGGCCAGCTCTCTTTCGAAGCGGGTCGGGTAGGCCCGGCGCAGCAGGGCCTGCACGCGCGCCTGGAGCTCGGCGCTGCCAAGGGGCTTCACCATGAAGTCGTCCGCGCCGGCCAGCAGCGCCGTGGCCATTCGGGTCTTGTCTTCCGGGGCGGCCGTGAGGAGCAGCGGGAGCCGGTTGCCGAAGCTCTCGCGCAGCTTCCGGATGACCTCGATCCCGTCGACATCCGGCGGTCGCCAATCGAGGACCAGCAGGTCGAAGACCTCGTCGCGGAGTCCGCGCAGCAAGGACTTGCCGTCGGCAAAGCCGTGGCACTCGTGGCCGATCACCGCCATCACGCGCTGAATCGACTCGATCTCACGCGGCTCGTCGTCGAGCATCGCTATTCGCATGGCAACCCCCTGAAGATTTTTTGCTTCTTGGTCCACGCCGCCGGCCATCTGGGCGCCGGTCGTGCGCGGAGTGCGAATGTACAGGAAGTGGATGTGGGTGGGGAAGGGGGCTGGTGCGGGACAGCGCGAACGGCCTGCTGTTGTCATCTTCATGTAAGCTCGGCGCGAATTCCAACGCTGCCCCGAGGAGAAACCCCATGCTGATAGGCGTGCCGGCCGAAACCGTGCCCGGCGAAACCCGAGTGGCCGTCACACCCGAGACGGCCAAGAAGCTTGTCGCGCAGGGGCACACCGTGCGCGTGCAATCCGGCGCCGGCATCACTGCCGCCATCACCGACGCCGCCCTCCAGGCGGCCGGTGCCGAGATCACCGATGCCGCGGGCGCCTTCGCCTGCGAGCTCGTGCTCAAGGTGCGCTCGCCCTCCGATGGCGAGGCCGCGCTCATGAAGCCCGGCACCGCGGTGGTGGGCATGCTCAACCCCTTCGATGCCGAGGGCCTGCAGAGGCTCGCGGCCGCGGGCCTCACCTCCTTTGCCCTGGAGGCCGCCCCGCGCACCACCCGCGCCCAGAGCATGGACGTCTTGTCCTCCCAGGCCAACATCGCCGGCTACAAGGCCGTCATGATCGCCGCGGACAAGTACCAGCGCTTCTTCCCCATGCTGATGACCGCCGCGGGCACCGTCAAGGCCGCCCGCGTGGTGATCCTGGGCGTCGGCGTGGCCGGCCTGCAGGCCATCGCCACCGCCAAGCGCCTGGGTGCCGTCATCGAAGCCTCGGACGTGCGTCCCTCCGTCAAGGAGCAGGTCGAATCATTGGGCGCCAAGTTCATCGACGTGCCCTACGAGACCCAGGAAGAGAAGGAAGCCGCCGAAGGCGTCGGCGGCTATGCGCGCCCCATGCCACAGAGCTGGATGGACCGCCAGAAAGTCGAAGTGGCCAAGCGCGTGGCCGCCGCCGACATCGTGGTCACCACCGCGCTCATTCCCGGCCGCGCCGCGCCGGTGCTGGTCACCGAGGAAATGGTGCGGGCCATGAAGCCCGGTTCGGTGATCGTCGACATGGCCGCCCCGCAAGGCGGCAACTGCCCGCTGACCGAGGCCGGCCGCACCGTCATCAAACACGGCGTCACGCTCGTGGGCGAGACCAACCTGCCCGCCCTGGTGGCCGCCGACGCTTCCTCGCTCTATGCACGCAACGTGCTCGACTTCCTGAAGCTCGTGCTCCCCAAGGAGGGCGGCTTCAAGATCGATCTCGAGGATGACATCGTCGCCGCCTGCCGCATGACGCAGGACGGCCAGGTCACGAAGAAGTAAGCCAGCAAGCAAGCGAGGAGAAGCCCCATGGATCCCGTGTCCCACACCGTCATCAACCTCATCATCTTCGTGCTGGCCATCTACGTGGGCTACCACGTGGTCTGGACCGTCACGCCCGCGCTGCACACGCCCCTGATGGCGGTGACCAACGCCATCTCGGCCATCGTCATTGTGGGCGCCATGCTGGCGGCCGCGCTTACCACCAGCTGGCTGGGGAAAGGCATGGGCGTGCTGGCCGTGGCCTTGGCCGCGGTCAACGTCTTCGGCGGCTTCCTGGTCACCCGGCGCATGCTGGAGATGTTCAGGAAGAAGGACAAGAAGGCGGCGGCGCCCGCCAAGGCGGAGGGCCACTGACCATGTCGATGAATGTCGTCACTCTGCTGTACCTGGTCGCCAGCATCTGCTTCATCCAGTCCCTCAAGGGCCTGAGCCATCCCACCACCTCCATCCGCGGCAACCTCTTCGGCATGGTCGGCATGGCCATTGCCATCCTGACCACCGCCGCGCTGATCGTGCAACTCTCCGGCGGCAAGGCCCAGGGCATGGCCTGGGTGCTGCTGGGCTTGGTGGTGGGCGGTGGCTACGGCGCCTACCGGGCCAAGACGGTCGAGATGACCCAGATGCCCGAGCTGGTGGCCTTCTTCCACAGCATGATCGGCCTGGCGGCGGTCTTCATCGCGGTCGCCGCGGTGGTCGAGCCCTGGGCCTTCGGCATCACGCCGCCTCCGGTGGCAGCGGAGATCGGCGCCAACACGCCCGAGGGCGCGTACGTGGTCGACGGCCTGGCGCGCTTCGCGATTCCCGCGGGCAACCGGCTGGAGCTGTTCCTGGGCGCGGCCATCGGCGCGATCACCTTCAGCGGCTCGGTCATCGCCTTCGGCAAGCTCTCGGGCAAGTACAAGTTCCGCCTGTTCCAGGGCGCGCCGGTGCAGTTCAAGGGCCAGCACATGATCAACCTGGTGCTGGGGCTGCTGACCATCGGCCTGGGACTGGTGTACATGGCCACCGAGAGCTGGACGGCCTTCTTCCTGATGCTGCTGCTGGCCTTCGTGATGGGCGTGCTGATCATCATCCCGATCGGCGGGGCCGACATGCCGGTGGTGGTGTCGATGCTCAACAGCTATTCGGGCTGGGCGGCCGCGGGCATCGGCTTCAGCCTGAACAACGCGATGCTGATCGTGGCCGGTTCGCTGGTGGGCTCCTCGGGTGCGATCCTGAGCTACATCATGTGCAAGGCCATGAACCGGTCCTTCTTCAACGTGATCCTGGGCGGCTTCGGCGGCGAGACGGCCGCGGCCACGGGCGGGTCGAAGGAGCAGCGGCCGGTCAAGAGCGGCAGCGCGGACGACGCGGCCTACATGCTGAGCAATGCCGACACCGTGATCATCGTGCCCGGCTACGGCCTGGCGGTGGCGCGTGCCCAGCACGCGGTCAACGAGCTGGCCGAGAAGCTCACCCACAAGGGGGTGACGGTGAAGTACGCGATCCACCCGGTGGCCGGGCGCATGCCCGGGCACATGAACGTGCTCCTGGCCGAGGCCGAGGTGCCCTACGACCAGGTCTTCGAGATGGAAGACATCAACGGCGAGTTCGCGCAGGCCGACGTGGCGATCATCCTGGGGGCCAACGACGTGGTGAACCCGGCCGCGCTCACCAAGGGCACGCCGATCTACGGCATGCCGATCCTGGAAGCCTACAAGGCCAAGACGGTGATCGTGAACAAGCGCTCGATGGCTGCGGGTTATGCCGGGCTGGACAACGAGCTGTTCTACATGGACAAGACCATGATGGTCTTCGGCGACGCCAAGAAGGTGGTCGAGGACATGGGCAAGGCGATCGAGTAAAAAGAAAGAGGAGCGCCAAGCGCCCGCCGCCCGGTGCCATCGAGGCCGGGCGGCGTTTTCGTGAGCAGAAACCAGAATTCGTTCGAGGAGACAGATCCATGACAGACCGCCCCTGGCTCAGCAGCTACCCGCAAGGCGTGCCGGCCGACATCGATGCTTCGCGCTATGCCTCGCTGGTCCAACTCATGGAGGAGAGTTTCTCCAGGTTCGCCGACCGCACCGCCTACAGCTTCATGGGCAAGGACCTGGGCTACGCCGAGGTCGACAAGCTGAGCCGCGCCTTCGCCGGCTACCTGCAGGGCCTGGGCCTGGCCAAGGGCGACCGCGTGGCGGTCATGATGCCCAACTGCCTGCAGTACCCGATCGCGGTCTGCGGCATCCTGCGCGCCGGGCTGATCCTGGTGAACGTGAATCCGCTGTACACGCCGCGCGAGCTGGAGCACCAGCTCAAGGATTCGGGCTCCAAGGCCATCGTGATCATGGAGAATTTCGGCAACACGCTGCAGCAGTGCATCGCGGCCACGCCGGTCAAGCATGTGGTGCTGAGCGGCATGGGCGACCGCCTCGGCCTGTTGAAGGGCGCGCTGGTCAACTACGTGGTGCGCAACGTCAAGAAGATGGTGCCCGAGTACAGCCTGCCCGGCGCCGTGCGCTTCAACGATGCGCTGGACAAGGGGGCGGGGCGCAAGCTGCAGCCGGCGCCCATCGGGCCCGACGACGTCGCGGTGCTGCAGTACACAGGCGGCACCACCGGCGTCTCCAAGGGCGCGGTGCTGCTGCATCGCAACGTGATCGCCAACGTGCTGCAGTCCGAGGCCTGGAACGACCCCGTCATGCAGAAGGTGCCGGCCGGCGAGCAGCCCACCAGCGTGTGCGCGCTACCGCTCTATCACATCTTCGCCTTCACCGTGAACATGATGCTGTCCATGCGCACCGGCGGCAAGCTGATCCTGATCCCCAATCCGCGCGACATCCCAGCCGTGCTGAAGGAGCTGTCGAAGCACACCTTCCACAGCTTCCCGGCGGTCAATACGCTCTTCAACGGGCTGGCCAACCACCCGGACTTCAACACCGTCAACTGGAAGAACCTCAAGGTCTCCGTCGGCGGCGGCATGGCGGTGCAGGGCGCGGTCGCCAAGCTCTGGCTCGACAAGACCGGCTGCCCGATCTGCGAGGGCTACGGCCTGTCGGAGACCTCGCCCTCGGCCACCTGCAACCCGACCACGAGCACCGCCTACACCGGCACCATCGGCGTGCCGCTGCCCAGCACCTACCTGAAGCTGCTGGACGACGACGGGCGCGAGGTGCCGGCCGGCCAGCCGGGCGAGATCGCGATCAAGGGCCCGCAGGTGATGGCCGGCTACTGGCAGCGTCCCGACGAGACCGCCAAGGTCATGACGGCCGACGGCTACTTCAAGTCCGGCGACGTGGGCATCGTCGACGAGCGGGGCTACTTCAAGATCGTCGACCGCAAGAAGGACATGATCCTGGTCTCGGGCTTCAACGTGTACCCGAACGAGATCGAGGAGGTGGTGGCGCAGGTGCCGGGCGTGCTCGAATGCGCGGCCGTCGGCATCGCCGACGACAAGACCGGCGAGGCGGTCAAGCTGGTGATCGTCAAGAAGACCCCGGATCTCACCGATGCCCAGGTGCGCGAGTTCTGCCGCGCCAACCTCACCGGCTACAAGCAGCCCAGGGTGATCGAGTTCCGCACCGAGCTGCCGAAGACACCGGTGGGCAAGATCCTGCGTCGCGAACTGCGCGACAGCAAGAAGTAGGGGGGCATCTGCCGTGGCGGCGCCGGTCGCGATCGTGGCTGCCATGCAGGAAGAGCTGGGCGCGCTGCTCGCCGCGATGCCCGACGAGCGGCGCGTGCGTGTCGCCGGCCGCGATTTCTGGGTCGGGCACCTGCAGGGCCAGACCGTGGTGGCGGTGCTGTCGCGCATCGGGAAGGTCGCGGCGGCCACCACCGCCACCGTGCTGCTGGAGCGCTTCGGCGTGCGCGCCATCGTCTTCACCGGCGTGGCCGGCGGGCTGGCGCCCGGGGTGCGGGTGGGCGATGTGGTGGTGGCGAGCCGGCTGCTGCAGCACGACCTGGATGCCTCGCCGATCTTTCCCCGTTACGAGGTGCCCCTGACCGGGCACGCGCGCTTCGCGACCGACACCGCCATCAGCGATGCGCTGGCGGCCGTGGCCGAAGGGCTGCTGCGCGATCCGATTGCCTTGCTGGGTCAGCAGGTGGTCGACGACTTCGGGCTGCATGCGCCGCGCCTGCACCGCGGCCTGGTAGTCAGCGGCGATCGCTTCATCGCCCGGGCGGTCGACAGCGAGACGCTGCGCCACGAGCTGCCCGATGCGCTCGCCTGCGAGATGGAAGGGGCCGCGGTGGCGCAGGTCTGCCACGACTTCCGCGTGCCCTTCGCTGCGGTGCGCACGATCTCGGACCGCGCAGACGACCAGGCCCATACCGATTTCATGCGCTTCGTCTCCGCGGTGGCGAGCCGCTACAGCCTGGCGCTGATGAACGGCTGGCTGGCCGGGCTGCCCGGCGCGCAGGTGGACGAGGCTACTTGAGCCAGCCGCGCCGCCGGAAGTACCACATCGGCACCAGCGCGCTGGCGATCATCAGCACGATCGCGTAGGCGTAGCCGTAGCCCCATTCCAGCTCCGGCATGAGCTTGAAGTTCATGCCGTAGACGCTCGCGATCAGCGTGGGCGGCAGCAGCGCCACGCTGGCCACCGAGAAGATCTTGATGGTCTTGTTCTGGTTGATGTTGATGAAGCCCACGGTGGCGTCCATCAGGAAGTTGATCTTGTCGAACAGGAAGGCCGTGTGGTTGTCCAGCGACTCGATGTCGCGCAGGATCTGCCGCGCCTCCTCGAACTGGTCGGCGTTGAGCATGCGGCTGCGCATCATGAAGCTCACCGCGCGGCGCGTGTCCATCACGTTGCGGCGGATGCGCCCGTTCAGGTCTTCCTGGCGGGCGATGGCGGCCAGCACCTCGCCGGCCAGCTCGTCGCTCACGTTGCCTTCCAGCACCTTCTTGCCCGCGACTTCCAGCTCGTCGTAGATGTTCTCCAGCGAGTCGGCCGAGTATTCGGCGTCGGCGTCGAAGAGCTTCAGCAGCACTTCCTTGGCGTCCTCGATCAGCCCCGGCGCGCGGCGTGCACGCATGCGCAGCAGGCGGAACACCGGCACGTCCTCGTCGTGGATCGAGAAGAGCACGCCGCGGCTGCGCAGCTCGGTGTTGTGCTGGTTGAGGATGAAGGCCACGCGCACCGAGCGCGGGTTCTCGTCGTCGTCGATCAGGAAGTCGCTGCGCACATGCAGCTCGCCGTTGTCTTCCTCGTAGAAGCGCGCCGACTCCTCGATGTCCTCGTCCATCGCATCCTCGGGGATGGACAGGCCGTAGTACTGCTTGATCCAGCGCTTTTCTTCCAGCGTGGGCGATTCGAGGTCGACCCAGATCGGCTGGAATTGCGACAGTTCCTCGAGCGCCTCGATTTCTTCCTGGACGAGGCGCCCGTTGGCGAGCGTGAAGATGTTGAGCATGGCTCACTCCCGGGTGGTGCTTGTGGCGGTGGGCGAGGGGTGGGGGCGCTTTCAAATCCCCGGCCAACGACGCGCGTCACAGGGGAGTTGAAAGCTGCCGAGGCGGAACGGTTTCCATCCGAGTCTCCGGTTGCAGCGAGGCGCGATTATGTCACCGGCCTCTTGCATTTTCCTGATGGGATCTGGATGGATATCCAGTAAAGTGGCGCCCGATGTCCAGCGTCGCGATCCCCGTCCCCCTGCGCCAGGAAGAGCGTCTTGCCGCGGTCCTCGCCGAGCTCAACGAGGCGCAGCGCGCGGCCGTCGAGCATGGGACCGGCGAGGCGCAGCCGGACCCGCGGCCGCTGCTCGTGATCGCCGGCGCCGGCTCGGGCAAGACCAGCACGCTGGCGCACCGCGTGGCCCACCTGATCGCACGCGGCGCCGATCCGCAGCGCATCCTGCTCCTGACCTTCTCGCGTCGCGCGGCGCAAGAGATGGAGCGGCGCGCCGGCCAGGTCCTCGCGAAGGTGCTCGGGCTGCGCTCGGAGGCGCCGCCGGCGCTGCCCTGGGCCGGCACCTTCCATGGCGTCGGCGCCCGGCTGCTGCGCGAATACGCGGCACAGATCGGCCTCGACGCCAGCTTCACCATCCACGACCGCGGGGATGCCGAGGACCTGATGGGTCTGGTGCGCAGCGACATCGGCCTGGCCGCCATGGAGCGCCGCTTCCCGCGCAAGGGGACCTGCCTCGCGATCTACTCGCGGGTCGTCAACAGCGGCGCGCCGCTCGCCGAGGTGCTGGCGCAGGCCTTCCCGTGGTGTGCCGAGTGGGAGGCCGAACTCAAGCGCCTGTTCGGCGCCTACGTCGAGGCCAAGCAGGCGCAGCAGGTGCTCGACTACGACGACCTGCTCCTGTACTGGGCCGAGATGGTGGCGGAGCCCGTGATCGCGGCACAGATCGGCGCGCGCTTCGACCACGTGCTGGTCGACGAGTACCAGGACACCAACCTGCTGCAGGCCGCCATCCTGCGCGCCCTCAAGCCTGACGGCTGCGGCCTCACCGTGGTGGGCGACGACGCCCAGGCCATCTATTCCTTCCGCGGTGCGACGGTGCGCAACATCCTCGACTTTCCCGGCCAGTTCACGCATCCGGCGCGCATCGTCACGCTGGAGCGCAACTATCGCTCGACCCAGCCCATCCTCGACGTCTCCAACGCCGTGATCGCGGCCGCTGCCGAGCGCCATGCCAAGACCCTGTGGACCGACAAGCCCTCGGTGGGCCGGCCGCAGCTGGTGCTGGTGCCCGACGAGGCCCAGCAGGCCCGCTTCGTGGCCGAACGGGTGCTCGCGCACCGCGAGGGCGGGCTGGCGCTGAAGTCGCAGGCGGTGCTGTTCCGCACCTCGAGCCACAGCGCGGCGCTCGAGCTCGAGCTGGCGCGGCGCAACATCCCCTTCGTCAAGTACGGCGGCCTCAAGTTCCTCGAGGCCGCGCATGTGAAGGACCTGCTGGCGGTGCTGCGCTTCGCGCAGAACCCGCGCGGGCGCATGGCGGGCTTTCGCGTGACGCAGCTGATCCCCGGCATCGGTCCGGCCACGTCGACGCGGCTGCTCGATGCGATGGCCCAGGCGGAGGACCCCGGCGCCGTCGTGCAGACCTTCCAGCCGCCGGCCGCTGCGAAGGAGGAGTGGGCGCGCTTCGCGGCCATCTATGCGCAGCTGCGTGCTCCGGAACTTGCCTGGCCGGCCGACATGGAGCTCGCCCTGCGCTGGTACCTGCCGCACCTGGAGCGGCTGCACGACGATGCCGGCCTGCGCCGTGGCGATGTCGAACAGCTGGCGCGGCTGGCCTCGGGCTATGCCTCGCGCGAGCGATTCCTCACCGAGCTCACCCTCGATCCGCCCGAGGCCACCAGCGACCGGCCCGGCCCGCCCCTGCTCGACGAGGACTACCTCATCCTCTCCACCATCCATTCGGCCAAGGGGCAGGAATGGCGCTCGGTGCATGTGCTCAACGTGGTCGATGGCTGCATCCCCGCCGACGTGGCCCAGGGCGCGCAGGAGCTGGAGGAGGAGCGGCGACTGCTCTACGTCGCCATGACCCGTGCGCGCGACCACCTGCACCTGATCGTGCCGCAGCGCTTCTACGTCACCCAGCAGGCAGTGCGCGGGGACCGGCATCTCTATGCCGGCCGCACGCGCTTCATCACGGCGGCCGAGGCCCGGGGCTTCGAGCAGCTCACCTGGCCGCCGCCGCCCGAGCGCGCCCCCGCCGTGCCGCCGCCCGCGGCCGTCATCGATCTGCAAAAACGCCTGCGCGCCGCCTGGCGCTGAGCGCAGCGCGCGGTCTTTAGCACTACAAAATTCATAGCGTCCGGGCCATGACCCCAGGGCCGTGCGGGGGTTTGCGCCCAGAGGGATTGCAATTCGATGACAGCATGGGCATAGTGAACCGAAGCTTCCCGTCTCTCTCCCTCTCCCTCTCTTCCCCACCCCCATTCGTTTTCGCCGGCCAGGCTTCACCTCCATGAAGCAGGGTCTTTTTCCCCAACCGTCAGTTCCAGGAGGTCATTCATGAATTTGACGATCAGCGGTCATCACCTCGACGTCACCCCCGCGCTTCGCAATTACGTCACGAGCAAGTTGGACCGAATCACCCGCCACTTCGACCAAGTGGTCGATATCAAGGTGATCCTCACGGTGGAAAAGCAGAAGGAAAAGGAAGGGCGCCAACGGGCCGAATGCAATATTCACGTCAAGGGCAATGACATGTTCGCCGAGTCGAGCCACGCTGATCTCTACGCCGCCGTCGACCAGTTGGTCGACAAGCTCGACCGCCAGGTCGTGCGCCACAAGGAGTCCCTCAAGAACCACTTCCACGCAGCGCCGAAACGCGTGATGTAGTGCCACCTCGGGCAAACACTCTTGCGGGCCGCCTTCGGGCGGCCCTTTGCTTTTTGCCGGGCGGGTGCATAATCGCCCCCGCCCTGCCCCAACATGAACCGACTCGCGTCCATCCTGCCGCCCGCTCAAGTCCTCGTGAGCGTTGACGCCACCAGCAAGAAACGAGCTTTCGAAGAAGCGGGCTTGCTGTTTGAAAACCTGCATGGCCTCGGCCGCGCCCTCATCACCGACAGCCTGTTCGCCCGCGAACGCCTGGGCTCCACCGGTCTGGGGCACGGCGTGGCCATCCCGCACGGCCGCATCAAGGGCCTCAAGTCGCCGATGGCCGCGGTCTTCCAGCTGGCCAACCCGATCGGCTTCGACGCCCCGGACGAACAGCCGGTGGTGCTGCTGATCTTCCTTCTGGTGCCCGAAGCGGCCACTCAGAAACATCTTGAAATACTATCCGAGATCGCCGAACTGCTGAGCGATGCCGGCCTGCGCGAGCAGATCAAGTCGAGCAACGACGCCGCCCAGCTGCATGCCCTGATCGCAGGATGGCAATCGGCCCAGGTCGCTTGAAGCGCGCGTTTCGTCGTCCGGGACCGTCTGGCGCATGAAGCCGACCGTCATCAGCGCCGACGCGATGTTCGAGGAGTTCCGCGGGTCGCTCCGCTGGGAGTGGCTCGCCGGCCTGGGCGCCTCGGAGCGCCAATTCGATCCCGGCGTCATCAGCCGCGCCCAGTCGGCCGCCGACCTGGTCGGCTACCTCAACTACATCCATCCGTACCGCGTGCAGATTCTCGGCGCACGCGAGGTGGCCTACCTCACGCGCGGCTCGCCCGACGACTGCGTGCGGCGCATCGCCCGCATCGTGACCCTGGAGCCGCCCATGCTGGTGCTGGCCGACGGCCAGACGGCGCCCGACCAGCTGCTGTCGATCTGCGAGCGGGCGCAGCTGCCCCTGTTCGCGACGCGGGAATCCTCCGCCTTCGTGATCGACCTGTTGCGCGCCTACCTGTCCAAGCATTTCGCCGAGCGCACCTCGATGCACGGCGTGTTCATGGACATCCTCGGCCTGGGCGTGATGATCACGGGCGAGTCGGGGCTGGGGAAGAGCGAGCTGGGCCTGGAGCTGATCTCGCGCGGCAACGGCCTGGTGGCCGACGACGCGGTCGACCTCTACCGCATCAACCAGGCCACGCTGGAAGGGCGCTGCCCCGAGCTGCTGCAGAACCTGCTGGAGGTGCGCGGCATCGGCTTGCTGGACATCCGCGCCATCTTCGGCGAGACGGCGGTGCGTCGGAAGATGCGGCTCAAGCTCATCGTGCACCTGGTGCGGCGCGACAGCTTCGAGCGCGACTACGAGCGCATGCCCTCGGCGCCGCTGACCCAGGACGTGTTGGGCATCCCGGTGCGCAAGGTGATCATCCAGGTGGTGGCCGGCCGCAACATCGCCGTGCTGGTGGAGGCGGCGGTGCGCAATTCGATCCTGCAGCTGCGGGGTATCGACACCTACGCCGACTTCGTGGCGCGCCACCACAAGGCGATGGAAGGCGCACGGGAGGATGACTAGGCGACTAGGCGACTAGGCGACTAGGCGACTAGGCGGGGCTCTAACGCTTGCTTGCGCAGTCGGCACACAGGCCGTACAGCGACATCGCGTGGTCCTGCAGGATCCAGCCCTTGTCCTTCGAGATCATCTGCTGGCGGCGCTCGATCTCGGCGTCGTAGAACTCCTCGACCTTGCCGCAGCCGGTGCACACCAGGTGGTCGTGGTGCTTGCCCTCGTTGAGCTCGTAGACCGCCTTGCCGCTCTCGAAGTGGCTGCGCTCGAGGATGCCCGCCTGCTCGAACTGCGTCAGCACGCGGTAGACCGTGGCCAGGCCGATGTCGGAATGCTCGTTGAGCAGCACGCGGAAAACGTCTTCCGCGGTCATGTGGCGCTGGCCGCCGTTCTGGAAGATCTCGAGGATCTTGAGGCGCGGCAGCGTGGCCTTGAGGCCGGTGTTCTTGAGTTCGTCGATATTGGCCATGATGGTTCCTGCGCCCGTCCCTGCGAGGGCCCACAAAGGGCCAGCCGCTACAATGGTCCGATCATATCGCTTGCCCTCCTGGCCCTTTTCCATGCCTGAGTTTTCCCAAAGCCGCCTCTGGCTGCTCGTCGGCGCCGTCGCCGCCACGCTGAGCCTGGGGGCCTGCAGCAGCTTCACCGAGCGCTCGCGCAGCGCACTCAGCGCCATCACCCCCTACAAGGTCGAAGTGGTGCAGGGCAATTTCGTTTCGAAGGAGCAGGTCGAGCTGCTCAAGCCCGGCATGCCGCGCCAGCAGGTGCGCGAGATCCTCGGCACCTCGCTCCTGACCGACGTGTTCCATTCCAACCGCTGGGACTACGTCTTCACCATCCGGCGGCAGGGCGTCGAGCCCCAGCAGCGGCGGCTGACGCTGTTCTTCAACGGGGAGCTGCTCGACCGTTTCGAGGGCGACCCGATGCCCAGCGAGCAGGAGTTCGTCGCTGCCGTCGATGCCCGCGGGCGCGCCGGCAAGGTGCCGGTGCTGGAAGCCACCGAAGACCAGCTCAAGAAGTTCGAGCCGGGCAAGGACAAGGGCAAGGAGGCTGAAACCGAGAGCTCCTCCGCGTCCCTGCCGCCGCTGCCCCCCAGCTATCCGCCGCTCGAAGCGACGCGCTAGCACGCCGATCCGCCGGCCGCACCGGCCGGCATCTCACGAAGGTTCCCTCGCGTGACCGATTCCTCTTCTTCCTCCGCACCGGCGCTGCGCCGCATCGCCATCGCCGGCGCCTCCGGGCGCATGGGCCACATGCTGATCGAGGCCGTGCGCGAAGCCCAGGACTGCCGCCTGGCCGGCGCCCTCGACATCGCGGGCAGCCCCGCGCTCGGCAGCGACGCTGCCGCCTTCCTCGGCGCCGCCAGCGGCGTGCCCATCGTGTCCGACCTGCGCACCGGCCTGCAGGACGCCCAGGTCCTGATCGATTTCACCCGCCCCGAAGGCACGCTGGCGCACCTGGCGGTGTGCCGCGATCTGGGCGTGCAGGCCGTGATCGGCACCACCGGCTTCAGCGAGGCGCAGAAGGCCGAGATCGCCTCCGCCGCCAAGGACATCGCCATCATGATGGCGCCCAACATGAGCGTGGGCGTCAACGTCACCTTCAAGTTGCTGGAGATGGCGGCCAAGGCCCTGTCCACCGGCTACGACATCGAGATCATCGAGGCGCACCACCGGCACAAGGTCGATGCGCCCTCGGGCACCGCGCTCAAGATGGGCGAGGTGATCGCCGGCGCGCTGGGCCGCGATCTCAAGGACTGCGCGGTCTACGCGCGCGAGGGCATCACCGGCGAACGCGACCCGTCCACCATCGGCTTCGCCGCCATCCGCGGCGGCGACATCGTGGGCGACCACACGGTGCTCTTCGCCGGCACCGGCGAGCGCATCGAGATCACCCACAAGTCCGCCAGCCGCGCCACCTACGCGCAGGGCAGCCTGCGCGCGGTGCGCTTCCTGGCCGAGCGCAAGACCGGGCTGTTCGACATGTTCGACGTCCTCGGGCTGCGTTGACCTCCCCCGCATGACGATCCTGGAGCTGCTCACCCACGGCGATGGCGTCAGCCGCTCCGTGGCTGCGCTGCTGCTGCTCATGTCGGTGGCGAGCTGGGTCGTGATTCTCTGGAAAGCCTGGCTGCTGCGCGGCGGCACGCACGACGTGGTGCGCAGCATCGCGGCCTTCTGGCAGTCGGCTTCGCTGGGCGACGCCGAGCAAAGGCTGCGCAGCTTCGACCGCGCGGCCCTGGTCTGGCCGGCGGTGAGCGCGGTCCGCCAGCTCGGCGCGCAGCCCGATCCCGCCACGCTCGGCGGCGCGGTGGCCCGCGCCCAGCGCCTCACGCGGGTGCTGCGCGACGCCCTGCATGCCGCCCTGCGGCGCCTGCAGTCCGGGCAGATCCTGCTGGCCACGGTCGGCGCCACCGCGCCCTTCGTCGGCCTCTTGGGCACGGTCTGGGGCATCTACGGCGCGTTGACGGGCATAGCCGGCGAGGCCGGCGGCTTCACCATCGACAAGGTGGCCGGCCCGGTGGGCGAGGCGCTCATCATGACCGCCTTCGGCCTGGCGGTGGCCATTCCGGCCGTGCTGGCCTACAACGTGTTCGGCCGCGTGGTCAGCCGCATCGAGGCCGAGCTCGAGGGCTTCGCGCACGACCTGCTGGGCGCCCTGGGCGAAGACCCGGCGCGCGAGGCGCCGCTGCCGCCGGCCCGGGCGATGCCCGCGTAGCCGGCCTGGACGCTTCCATGGCCTTCGGTCGCACCTCCCTCGGCAGCAGCGCCACCGGCGGCCGCGCGATCGGCGCCGGCGGGCAGCGGCCGCTGTCGGACATCAACGTCACGCCGCTGGTGGACGTGATGCTGGTGCTGCTGGTCATCTTCATCATCACCGCCCCACTGATGGCCAGCTCGATCAAACTCGACCTGCCACGCACCGATGCCGGCCAGCCGACCGACACGCCGAAGTTCGTGAGCCTCTCGGTCGATGCCGCCGGCGGGCTCTTCCTCAACGACCAGCCCGTGACGCCCGAGGAGCTCGCGGCCCGGCTCCAGAAGGCCGCCGCCGACAGCCGCGACACCGAGGTCCAGCTGCGCGCCGACCAGACCGTCCCCTACGGCCGGGTGGTCGAGCTGATGGGCATCGCGAACAAGGCGGGCCTGAGCCGCATCGGTTTCGTGACCCAGGCGCCGGCCAAGTAGCCGCCCGTCACGGACCCGCCGGGATCAGCCCAGCCTGACCGGCCGGGTATGCCAGATCTCGTGCGCGTACTGCGCGATCGTGCGGTCCGACGAGAAGTCGCCCATGCCCGCCACGTTGAGGATCGCCATGCGCGTCCACGCGTCGGGATGGCGATACAGCGCGTCGACCTTGTCCTGCGTCTTGACGTAGCTCGCATAGTCGGCCAGCAGCAGGTACGGGTCGCCCCAGTTCACGAGGGCCTCGTAGATTTCCTGGTAGCGCGCCGGCTCGGCAGCCGAGAAGACGCCGTCGCGAATGCTGTCCAGCACGCGGCGCAGCTGCGGGTCGGATTCGTAGATCGTGCGTGGCTGGTAGCCGCCGGCGCGGATCTCGGCCACCTCGGGCGTGGTGTTGCCGAAGATGAAGATGTTCTCCGCGCCCACGCTCTCGCGCATCTCGACGTTGGCGCCATCGAGCGTGCCGATGGTCAGCGCACCATTGAGCGCGAACTTCATGTTGCCGGTGCCGGAAGCCTCGGTGCCGGCTGTCGAGATCTGCTCGGACAGGTCGGCCGCCGGCATGATGACCTCTGCCAGGCTCACGCTGTAGTTGGGCACGAACACGACCTTCAGCAGCTCGCCCACCCGATCGTCGTTGTTGACCACCTGCGCCACGTCGTTGATGAGACGCACCACGAGCTTGGCCATGTGGTAGGCCGAGGCGGCCTTGCCCCCGAACACCACCACGCGCGGCACGTGGTGTGCCTGCGGCGCGTGCAGGATGCGGTGGTAGCGCGTGATCACATGCAGCACGTTGAGCAGCTGCCGCTTGTACTCGTGCATGCGCTTGACCTGGACGTCGAACATGGCGTCGGTGTCGACGACGATGCCCAGGTTCTGCTCGATCCAGTTGGCCAGGCGCAGCTTGTTCTCGCGCTTGGCATGGCGAAAGGCGCGCACGAAGGCCGGCTGCTGCGCCATCGGCCTCAGCGCTTCGAGCTGCGACAGCTCGCGCCGCCAGCCGCGGCCGATGCGCAAGTCGAGCAGGGCCGCCAGCGGCGGATTGGCCTGCGCCAGCCAGCGACGCGGCGTCACGCCGTTGGTCTTGTTGTTGAAGCGCTCCGGGAAGAGGCGCGCGAAGTCCGCGAAGATCGACTGCTTCATGAGCTCCGAATGCAGGGCCGAGACGCCGTTGATCGAATGGCTGGCCAGCACTGCCACATAGGCCATGCGCACGCGCCGCTCGCCGGACTCGTCGATGAGCGACATGCGCCGCATGAGCTCCACGTCGTGGCCGTTCGCGTGCGCCACGACGTGGAGGAATCGTGCGTTGATCTCGAACAGGATCTGCAGGTGGCGCGGCAGGACGCGCCCCAGGATCTCGACCGGCCAGGTCTCCAGCGCCTCGTGCATCAGCGTGTGGTTGGTGTAGCTGAACACCTTCTGGGTGTGGGACCATGCCGTGTCCCACGACAGCCCGTGCTCGTCGATGAGCAGGCGCATCAGCTCCGGGATCGCCAGGACGGGGTGCGTGTCGTTGAGGTGGATGCTGATCTGCTTGGACAACGTGTCGAAGCCGGTGTGGTTGCGCAGATGGCGGTGCAGCATGTCCTGCACGCTGGCGCTGACGAAGAAGTACTCCTGGTGCAGCCGCAGCTCGCGCCCCGAGGCCGTCGAGTCGTCCGGGTAGAGCACGCGCGAGACGTTCTCGGAGTGGTTCTTGCTCTCGACCGCCGCCATGTAGTTGCCGCGGTTGAAGGCCGACAGGTCGATCTCCTCGGTGGCGCGCGCCGACCACAGGCGCAGCGTCTGGGTGGCCTGCGTACCGTAGCCCGGGATGATGGTGTCGTAGGCCATCGCCAGCACGTCATGCGTGTCGATCCACTTGGCCGCGTCGTGGGAGGCGCCCTTGCCGTCGAGGCGGTGGACATGGCCGCCGAAGCGCACGCGGTAGGTCACCTCGGGGCGCTGGAACTCCCAGGGGTTGCCGCGCGTGAGCCAGTAGTCGGGCGTCTCGACCTGCTGTCCGTCGACGATCCGCTGCCGGAACATGCCGTACTCGTAGCGGATGCCGTAGCCCATCCCCGGCACCCCGAGCGTGGCCATGGAGTCGAGGAAGCAGGCCGCAAGCCGCCCAAGGCCGCCGTTGCCGAGCGCGGCGTCGGGCTCGCGCTCGGCGAGCGCCTGGATGTCGACGCCGAAATCGGCCAGCGCCTCCTTCACGGTGTCCTGCAGCTCCAGCGCGAGCAGGGCGTTGGTGAAGGTGCGCCCGATCAGGAACTCCATCGACAGGTAGTAGACCCGCTTGAGTTTCTGGGTGTATTGAGCGCGCGTCGTCGCCATCCAGCGCTCGACGAGCTGGTCGCGCACCGCCATTGCGGTTGCGTGCAGCCAGTCGTCGGGGCTGGCGGCCACGGGGTCCTTGCCGACCGCGTAGATCAGCTTGTTGGCGACGGAGCGCTTGAAGGCGGCGACGTCGCGGTCGGGATGGTCGTACGAGAATTCGGCGAGGGACATGATTCGGAGATTGGGGTGGTGTTTGTCGCTCAGGCCAGCGCCTGGGCATAGATGTCGAGATAGCGGGCGGCCGCGCTGCCCCAATCGGCAGGGCGGCGCATCGCGCTGGCGCGCACCGCGTCCCAGTCCGCCGGGCGGCGGTAGAGGGCGAAGGCGCGGCGCAGCGCGCGCCCGAAGCCGTCGGCGTCGAAGCTGTCGAAGCAGAAGCCGGTGGCCCGGCCGTCGGCCATGTCTTCCAACGTGGCATCGACGACCGTGTCGGCCAGGCCGCCGACGCGACGCACCAGCGGCAGGCTGCCGTACTTGAGGCCGTACATCTGCGTCAGGCCGCAGGGCTCGAACAGCGAGGGCACCAGGGTCACGTCGC
This sequence comes from Variovorax sp. WS11, assembly GCF_010499245.1. Lineage (GTDB taxonomy): Bacteria > Pseudomonadota > Gammaproteobacteria > Burkholderiales > Burkholderiaceae_C > Variovorax. The sequence goes on along the minus strand of NZ_JAAGOW010000001.1, from coordinate 2,081,787 downwards.
CGGCGCCGAAGAGGCGGTGCGCGAGCGGCTCGCTGTAGCCCAGCGTGACGCTGACCGACCGCGACGCGGCCGTGGCCTGTTCGCGGAATGCGCGCTCCAGCCCGGCATCGCCGCTGCCGAGCAAGGCCAACTGGCCTCCCTGCGCCAGCAGGGCGTCGAGCCCGCCGAGCACCAGGTGCAGGCCCTTCTGCTCGGTCAGGCGGCTCACGACCACGAAAAGCGGCGTCTCGGCCTCCGGCGCGAGCCCGAGCTGCGCCTGCAGCGCCGTCTTGCAGCGCATCTTGCCGGCCAATTGCCCGGGCTCGAAGCGGTGCGGCAGGAGCGCGTCGGTCGCCGGGTTCCAGACCTGGTCGTCGACCGCGTTGAGGATGCCGCTGAGAACGCCGGTGCGGCGACGCAACAGGCCGTCCAGCCCGCAACCCTGCTCGGGCGTCTGGATCTCGCGGGCGTAGCTCGGACTCACGGTGGTGATGCGGTCGGCGAAGCCCAGGCCGCCCTTCATGAAGGAGAGCTGGCCGTGATACTCCAGGCCATCCATCCCCCAGGCGGTAGCCGGCAGGCCGAGGTCGGCGAAATCCCAGGGCGCGAACAGCCCCTGGTAAGCCAGGTTGTGGACCGTGAAGACGCTGCCGACGCGCGGATGCCCGTGGCGGGGCGCGAACGCCATGTAGGCCGGCGCCAGGGCGGCATGCCAGTCGTGCGCATGAACCACCTGGGGCTGCCAGGCCGCATCGAGCCCGTGGGCGATGCGCGCCGCGGCAAAGCCCAGCAGCGCGAAGCGCCGGTGGTTGTCCCCGTAGGGCTGCCGCTGCGCATCCTCGTACGGATTGCCCGGGCGGTCGTACAGCCACGGCGCGTCGATCCAGTAGGCCTGGAGGTCCGGCGCGCCTTCGGTCCTGATGCGCCCGAGGCGCAGGCGCACGCGCTCGCCCCAGGGAGCCGCCAGCTCCGCCACCTGGACCGCGTCGGCAACGCCATCCCGGATCGCCGGAAAGCCCGGCAGCAGCACCCGCACGTCCTGCTCTGCGGCCAGCAAGGCCCGCGGCAGCGCGCCGGCAACATCGGCCAGGCCACCGGTCTTGAGCAGCGGGAACAACTCGGCGCTGACCTGGAGGATCCTCATTCGAGCCGCTTCAGCATCTCGCGCGTGATCAGCACCACGCCGCCTTCGGTGCGCTCGAAACGCGCCGCGTCGGCCGCCGGATCCTCGCCGACGACGATGTCCTCGGGAATCACGCAGCCGCGGTCGATCACGACCTTGCGAAGCCGCGCGCCGCGGCCCACCTCGACGTCCGGCAGCAGCACCGCCTCCTCGATCCTGCAGAAGGAATGCACCCGCACACCCGAGAACAGCACCGAATCCTTGACGTGCGAGCCGGACACGATGCAGCCGCCCGAGACGATGGTGTTGACCGTCATGCCATGCTTCCCGTCGCGGTCGAGCACGAACTTGGCCGGCGGCAGCTGCCGCTGGTAGGTCCAGATGGGCCAGTCGGTGTCATAGATGTCGAGTTCGGGGGTGATCGAGGCCAGATCGAGGTTGGCAGCCCAGAATGCATCAATCGTGCCGACGTCGCGCCAGTAGGCTTTGGCGTCGCTGCCGTGGCGCGCGCGCGTCACGCAGGACATGCCGAAGGGGTGCGCCGCCGCCCGCCCCTGGGAGACCGAGCGCGGGATGATGTCCTTGCCGAAGTCATGGCTGGAGGCCGGGTCGGCGCTGTCTTCCTCCAGCAGGCGGTACAGGTACTCGGAGTCGAAGATGTAGATGCCCATGCTGGCCAGCGCGACATCGGGCTTGCCGGGCATGGCCGGCGGGTCGGCCGGCTTCTCGAGGAAGGCGGAGATCCTGCGTTCGCCGTCCACCGCCATCACCCCGAAGGCGACGGCTTCCATGCGGGGCACCTCGATGCAGCCGACCGTGCACCCCCGCCCATGCGCGACGTGGTCGCCCAGCATGATCGAATAGTCCATCTTGTAGACGTGGTCGCCGGCCAGCACGACCACGTAGTCGTGCGGCGTCGAGCGGGTCTGGATGATGTCCAGGTTCTGGTAGACCGCGTCGGCCGTGCCGCGGTACCAGTGCTCCTCGCCGACGCGCTGCTGGGCCGGCAGGACGTCCACCATCTCGTTGAGCTCGGCGCGCAGAAAGCTCCAGCCGCGCTGCAGGTGGCGCATCAGGGAGTGCGACTTGTACTGGGTGACCACCGCCATGCGCCGGATGCCCGAATTGAGGCAGTTGGAGAGCGCGAAATCGATGATGCGGAATTTGCCGCCGAAGTACACCGCCGGCTTGGCCCGGCGGTCGGTCAATTGCTTGAGGCGGGAGCCCCGTCCGCCTGCCAGCACCAGTGCAATGGTGCGGCGAACGAGCTGGTGGGCCTGAAGATTCGGTTGCGTGCTGCTTTCCATCTCTTGCCTCCGTCGTCTTTGTCGTCGGTGTGCCAGCCTAGCATTTCTGGCGTGTTCGTGGCTGCTTCGCTGCCTGGGTTCGCAGCCGGACGCCGCCCCGGCGCCGCAGCCGCGATAATCCGCCTTCCCCCGGCCAGCCGATGCCGGGCTGTTGTCGAAGTCCCATGAACCCCAGCTACAAACCCAGCGATGTCGAGTCGTCCGCCCAGGCGGCCTGGACGGCCGCCGATGCCTACCGCGTGACCGAGGACGCGAAAAGGAAGAAGTACTACGCCTGCTCGATGCTGCCGTACCCCAGCGGCAAGCTGCACATGGGCCACGTGCGCAACTACACCATCAATGACATGCTCACGCGCTACCTGCGCATGAGCGGCTACAACGTGCTGATGCCGATGGGCTGGGACGCCTTCGGCCTGCCGGCCGAGAACGCGGCGCTCAAGAACGGCGTTCCCCCGGCCAAGTGGACCTACGAGAACATCGGCTACATGAAGGGCCAGCTCCAGGCCATGGGCCTGGCGATCGACTGGAGCCGCGAGATCGCGACCTGCGATCCCAGCTACTACAAGTGGAACCAGTGGCTGTTCCTCAAGATGCTCGAGAAGGGTATCGCCTACCGCAAGACCCAGGTGGTCAACTGGGACCCGGTCGACCAGACCGTGCTGGCCAACGAGCAGGTGATCGACGGCAAGGGCTGGCGCACCGGCGCGACCGTCGAGCGGCGCGAGATTCCCGGCTACTACCTGAAGATCAGCGACTACGCCGAGGAACTGCTCGACCACACCCAGCACAAGCTGCCGGGCTGGCCCGAGCGCGTCAAGCTGATGCAGGAGAACTGGATCGGCAAGAGCGAGGGCGTGCGCTTCGCCTTCCCGCACGACATCAGGGACGAGAAGGGCGAGCTCATCCAGGGCGGCCGCATGTACGTCTTCACCACGCGGGCCGACACCATCATGGGCGTCACCTTCTGCGCCGTGGCGCCGGAGCATCCGCTGGCCCTGCACGCCGCGAAGCTGGACCCCAAGGTCGCCGCCTTCGTCGAGGAATGCAAGAGCGGCGGCACCACCGAGGCCGAGCTGGCGACGCAGGAGAAGAAGGGCGTGCCCACCGGCCTGCACGTGCGCCACCCGATCACCGACGAGCCGGTGCCGGTCTGGGTCGGCAACTACGTGCTGATCGGCTACGGCGACGGCGCCGTGATGGGCGTGCCGGCGCACGACGAGCGCGACTTTGCCTTCGCCAACAAGTACGGCATCGAGATCATCCAGGTGGTGCTGGTCGACGACGAGCCGCACTTCGACTACCACCGCTGGCAGGACTGGTACGGCGACAAGCAGCGCGGCGTGACCATCAACTCCGACAACTTCAGCGGCATGTCCCATGCCGAGGCGGTCAAGGCGGTGGCGCATGCGCTGGACCTGAAGGGCCTGGGCGAGATGCAGACCACCTGGCGCCTGCGCGACTGGGGCGTGAGCCGCCAGCGCTACTGGGGCACGCCGATCCCCATCATCCACTGCGATGAGCACGGCGCGGTGCCGGTGCCCGAGAAGGACCTTCCGGTGGTGCTGCCCACCGACTGCGTGCCTGACGGCTCGGGCAATCCGCTGCACAAGCACGAAGGCTTTCATGCCGGCGTGGTCTGCCCCGTCTGCGGCAAGCCCGCGCGGCGCGAGACCGACACCATGGACACCTTCGTCGACAGCGCCTGGTACTTCATGCGCTACTGCGATCCGAAGAACGACCAGGCCATGGTCGCCGAGGGCGCGAAGTACTGGATGCCGATGGACCAGTACATCGGCGGCATCGAGCATGCGATCCTGCACCTGCTCTACGCGCGCTTCTGGACCAAGGTGATGCGCGACCTCGGGCTGGTGAAGGTGGACGAGCCTTTCAGCAAGCTGCTCACGCAGGGCATGGTGCTCAACCACATCTTCTACCGGCGCAACGAGAAGGGCGGCAAGGAGTACTTCCCGCCTTCGGAGGTGACGCAGGCGCTGGACGCGCAGGGCCGCATCACCGGCGGCACGCTGGCCGACGGCACGGCGGTCGAGTACGGCGGCGTGGGCAAGATGGGCAAGAGCGAGCGCAACGGCGTCGACCCGCAGGACCTGATCGAGAAGTACGGCGCCGACACCGCGCGCCTCTACACCATGTTCACCGCGCCGCCCGAAGCCACGCTGGAGTGGAACGACGCCGCGGTGGAGGGCAGCTTCCGCTTCCTGCGCCGGGTCTGGAACTACGGCGTTGCGCTCGGCACGGCACAGGCGGCCGTGCCTGAAGGCACCGAGATCGACATCGAGACGGTCGATCCGCGCTCGGCCTTCGGCAAGGAAGCCAAGGCGCTGCGCCGCGAGGTGCACACCGTGCTGCGGCAGATCGACTACGACTACCAGCGCATGCAGTACAACACCGTGGTGTCGGGCGCGATGAAGCTGCTGAACGCGCTGGAGGGCTTCAAGTCCGACGGCAGCCCGGGCGACCGGGCCGCCGTGCGCGAAGGCTTCGGCATCCTGCTGCGCTGCCTCTACCCGGCCACGCCGCACGTCACGCATGCGCTGTGGCATGCGCTCGGCTACGACAAGCTGCACGGCGCGCTGCTCGACGCGCCCTGGCCGGAGGTCGATACGGTCGCGCTCGAGCAGGACGAGATCGAGCTGATGCTGCAGGTCAACGGCAAGCTGCGCGGCTCGCTGCGCGTGCCGGCCAATGCGACCAAGCCGGAAATCGAGAAGATCGCGCTGGCGAGCGAGGCCTTCGTCAAGCACGCCGAAGGTGCCACGGCCAAGCGCGTGATCGTGGTGCCCGGGCGGCTGGTCAACGTGGTGATATGACAGTGGACATGAACAGATCCTTCCCCCGGCGCCGCGCCCTGCTCGCCGGCGCGGCAGCCACGCTCTTGCTGGCCGGCTGCGGCTTCCAGCTGCGCCGCGCGCCGGACTTCGCCTTCAAGTCGCTGGCGGTGCCGGGCAAGTCGGCCTATGTGGTGGCGCTGCGCCGGCAGTTCCGCGCCGCCGGCAACGTCGAGCTGATACCCGAGGAGGAGAAGGAGCGGGCCGAGGCGATCCTCGACGTCCTGTCCGAGACCCGCGGCAGCGCCGTGCTCTCCACCAACTCGTCCGGCCAGGTGCGCGAGCTGCAGCTGCGCCTCACGATGCGCATCCGGCTGCGCACGCCCGGCGGCAAGGAGCTGCTGGGCCCGATCGTGATCGAGCAGTCCCGCGACATCACCTACAACGAAACCGCCGCCCTCGCCAAGGAAAGCGAGACCGAGCTGCTGTACCGCGACATGCAGGCCGACATCGCCCAGCAGACCCTGCGCCGGCTCGCGGCCGTCAAGAGCCTCTGATGCAGCTCGCGGCGGCCCAGCTCGAGGCCCACCTGCAGAAGGGGCTGAAGCCGCTCTACGTCATCCATGGCGACGAGCCGCTGCTGGCACAGGAGGCGGCCGACGCGATTCGCGCGGCGGCGCGGCAGCAGGGCTACACCGAGCGCAGCTCCTACACCGTGGCCGGCGCTCATTTCGACTGGAGCGCGGTGCTGGCGGCCGGCGGCTCGCTGAGCCTGTTCGCCGACCGGCAGATCGTCGAGATCCGCATCCCCTCGGGCAAGCCGGGCAAGGACGGCAGCGCCGCGCTGCAGCAGATCGCCGAGGCCGCCGTGGGCAACGACAGCACCCTGACGCTGGTCCTGCTGCCGCGGCTGGACAAGGCCACGCGCACCGGCGCCTGGTTTGCCGCGCTCGAGACCCATGGCGTCACCTTGCCCGTCGAGACCATCGAGCGTGCCGCGCTGCCGCAGTGGATCGCGCAGCGGCTGGCACGCCAGGACCAGCGCGTGAAGGGCGGCGAGGAGGGCCAGCGCACCCTGCAGTTCTTCGCCGACCGCGTGGAGGGCAACCTGCTGGCCGCGCACCAGGAGATCCAGAAGCTCGCGCTGCTCTACCCCGCGGGCGAGCTCGGCTGGGAGCAGGTCGAGGCCGCGGTCAACAACGTGGCGCGCTACGACGTCTTCAAGCTCTCCGAGGCGGTGCTGGGCGGCAACCCGCAGCGGGTGGCGCGCATGCTCGACGGCCTGCAGGCCGAGGGCGAGGCCGAGGTGCTGGTGCACTACACGCTGGCCGAGGACATCCGCGCGCTCAAGCGGGTGAAGGACGCCATGTCGGCCGGCCGCCCGCTGCCCATGGCGCTGCGCGAGAACCGCATCTGGGGCCCGCGCGAGCGTACCTTCGAGCGCGTGCTGCCGCGGCTGGACGATCGCGCGCTGGCCCGCCTGCTGCGCGCCGCCCACGTGGTCGACGGCATCGTCAAGGGCCTGAAGCAGCCCGACTGGCCGGCCAGCGGCTGGCAGGCGCTGCAGCGGCTGGCGCTGATGCTGTGCCGGGCCTGCGCGGTGCCGGCGCGCGGTTGAAGCCGTCCGCCCGGCGTTGCTTTTTCAGGAACCCGGCGTTTCCATGCGCCGCCCAGTCCTGCGGGCCTCGCGTGGGAAAATGCCGTGCATGAACGCCTTCAACGTCAACGAACACATGCAGGCCCTGGGGCTGCAGGCCAAGACGGCCTCCGCCCGGATGGCGAAGGCCCCCGCGGCGACCAAGAACCAGGCGCTCAAGGCGCTGGCGCGGCGCCTGCGCGAGAGCGCCGAAGCCCTGGCACCCGCCAACGCGCGCGACATCGAACGCGCCCAGGCCGCCGGCCTCTCGGCCCCGATGGTCGACCGCCTCAAGCTCACGCCCAAGGCCATCGAGACCGTGGCGCTGGGCTGCGAGCAGCTGGCCGCCATGCCCGACGTGATCGGCGAAGTCATCGGCATGCGGCAGCAGCCCAGCGGCATCCGGGTGGGCCAGATGCGGGTGCCGATCGGCGTCTTCGGCATGATCTACGAGAGCCGGCCCAACGTGACCATCGAGGCCGCCAGCCTCGCGATCAAGAGCGGCAACGCGGCCATTCTGCGCGGCGGCTCGGAGGCCATCGAGTCGAACAAGGCCCTGGCCGCGCTGGTGGGCGAGGCGCTGGCCGAGGCCGGCCTGCCGGTGGAGGCGGTGCAACTGGTGCAGACCACCGACCGCGAGGCCGTGGGCCGGCTCATCGCCATGCCCGAGTTCGTGGACGTGGTCATCCCGCGCGGCGGCAAGGGCCTGATCGAGCGCATCAGCCGCGAGGCCAAGGTGCCGGTGATCAAGCACCTGGACGGCAACTGCCATGTCTACGTCGACGACACGGCCGAACTCGACATGGCGGTGCGCATCGTGGACAACGCCAAGACGCAAAAGTACAGCCCCTGCAACGCGGCCGAGGGCCTGCTGGTCGCGGCCTCGATGGCCGAGAGCTTCCTGCCCGAGATCGGCGTCATCTTCGCGGCCAAGGGGGTCGAGATGCGCTGCGACCCCGCCGCTGCGCGCATCCTGCGGGCCGAGGGCGCGCTGCCCCCGGGCGCCAAGGTGGTCGACGCGGTCGAGTCCGACTGGTCGGAGGAGTACCTGGCGGCCGTCATCAGCATCAAAGTGGTGGAGGGCGTGGACGAGGCCATCGCCCACATCAACCGCTATTCCAGCCACCACACCGACGCCATCGTCACTCGCGACCACATGCACGCCCAGCGCTTCCTGCGCGAAGTCGACTCGGCCAGCGTGATGGTCAATGCCAGCACGCGCTTCGCCGACGGCTTCGAGTTCGGGCTGGGGGCCGAGATCGGCATCAGCACCGACAAGTTCCATGCGCGCGGGCCGGTGGGGATCGAGGGGCTGACCTCGCTGAAGTACGTGGTGCTGGGGCAAGGCGAAGTTCGGAGCTGACGAAGGGCCGCGAGCAGGCGCTTGTCATCCTGGCGGGCGCCCTCAAATCCTACAATTCCACTCCACCTTTCGTCGCAGAACACGCATAACAAGGCCGCCTCATGGTTCCCCACCTCGTCACCGCCCTGACCGGCCCGATCAACGAACTGGAGCAGCGCATCCTCGACTCCATGCCGGCCATCGAGCGCTGGTTCCGGCTCGAATGGATGGAGCACACGCCGCCGTTCTACAGCTCGGTCGACATCCGCAATGCCGGCTTCAAGCTGGCGCCGGTCGACACCAGCCTCTTTCCGCGCGGCTGGAACAACCTCACCGACGAGATGCTGCCGCTGGCGGTGCAGGCCGCGCAGGCCGCCATCGAGAAGATTTGCCCCGAGGCGCGCAACCTGCTGGTGATCCCCGAGAACCACTCGAAGAACACCTTCTACCTGGCCAACGTGGCGCGGCTGGTGCGGATCTTCCACATGGCGGGGCTCAACGTGCGAGTCGGCTCCATCGACCCGGCCATCAAGTCGCCCAAGAAGATCGAGCTGCCGCACGGCGAGAGCGTTTGCCTGGAACCGGTGGTGCGCAGCCGGCGGCGCCTGGGGCTCAAGCACTTCGACCCCTGCACCATCCTGCTCAACAACGACCTGTCGGCCGGCACGCCGGGCATCGTCGAGGACCTGCACGAGCAGTACCTGCTGCCGCCGCTGCATGCGGGCTGGTCGGTGCGCCGCAAGAGCAACCACCTGCACAGCTACGAGGAAGTGTCCAAGCGCTTCGGCAAGCTGCTGGGCATCGACCCCTGGCTGATCAACCCCATGCACGCGCGCGCCGGCGGCGTCGACCTGGCGGAAGGCAAGGGGCTGGACGTGCTCACCAGCCACGTCGATGCGCTGCTCACCAAGATCCGCCGCAAGTACAAGGAATACGGCATCAACGAGAAGCCCTTCGTGGTGGTCAAGTCGGACAACGGCGCCGACCCCATGGGCGTGATGACGGTGCGCGACGTGAAGGACCTGGAGGCCTTCAACCATCGCGCACGCACCCGCGGCGCCGCCGCCAACGACGAGGTGCGTGCCTCGGGCGACCTGATCGTGCAGGAAGGCGTGCTGACCAACGAGCGCGTGCACGACGGCGTGGCCGAGCCGGTGGTCTACATGATGGACCGCTACGTGGTCGGCGGCTTCTACCGGGTGCATGCGGAGCGCAGCCCCGACGAGAACCTCAACATCCCAGGCGCCAGCTTCGTGCCGCTGGCCTTCTCGGAGAGTGCGCACTTACCGCAGCCGGGCGCCAAGCCTGGCGCGAGCGCCCCCAACCGCTTCTACATGTACGGGGTGATCGGCCGGCTGGCCATGGTGGCGGCCAGCTATGAAATGGAAGCCACCGATCCCGACGCCGAGACGTACGAATGATTTCTTAATCGCCCCGGTCTTGCGGCGGGTCCGGGTGGCGGCAAAATAGCGACCCCACAGCAACGCAAAACCCCGAGGGCGGAGGGCAACGCGGCGGGCCGCATGAGGCCGTCGAGGCGCCGGGGCGTGAAGATCACGCCGCACACCCTTGTGCATCGATTTCCGTGTCCCCCACCAAATCCTCTTCCGCCGCGCTGATCCTCGCGGCCATTGGCGTCGTCTACGGCGACATCGGCACCAGCGTCCTGTATGCGGTCAAGGAGGTGTTCGGCCACGGCCATGTTCCGTTCACGGTCGAGAACGTCTACGGCATCCTGTCGATGTTCTTCTGGACGCTGACGGTGATCGTCTCGCTCAAGTACGTGGTGCTGGTGCTGCGCGCCGACAACGAGGGCGAGGGCGGCCTGGTCGCGATGCTGGCGCTGGCCTCGCAGGCGGTGGTCGACAAGCCCCGGCTGCGCAACGTATTGCTGGTGGTCGGCATCTTCGGCACCTCGCTGTTCTATGGCGACGGCGTCATCACCCCTGCCATCTCGGTGCTGTCGGCGGTCGAGGGCCTGGAGGTGGTGTCGCCGCACTTCAAGCACTACGTGATCCCGATCACGCTGGTCGTGCTGTTCTGCCTGTTCGCGGTGCAGAAGCACGGCACCTCGGGCATCGGCCGTTTCTTCGGGCCCATCACGCTGGCCTGGTTCTTCGTCATCGCGCTCCTGGGCGTCTCGCAGATCGTCACCCACCCGTCCATCCTCAAGGCCGTCAGCCCGCACTTCGCGCTGCGCTTCATGTGGGACAACCCGGGCACCAGCTTCATCATCCTGGGCGCGACCGTGCTGTGCGTGACGGGGGCGGAGGCGCTCTACGCGGACCTGGGCCATTTCGGCAAGCGGCCGATCCGCGTCGCCTGGTTCTCGGTCGTGATGCCGGCGCTCACGCTCAACTACTTCGGGCAGGGCGCGCTGCTGCTGGAGAACCCGGCGGCGGTGAGGAACCCCTTCTTCATGATGGCGCCCGAGTGGGCGCTGATCCCGCTGGTGCTGATGGCCACCGCGGCCACGGTGATCGCCTCGCAGGCGCTGATCACGGGCGCCTTCAGCGTCACGCGCCAGGTGATCCAGCTGGGCTACCTGCCGCGCCTGAACATCGAGCACACCAGCGTGCGTGCCGCGGGGCAGATCTACATCCCCTTCGTCAACTGGGGCCTGTTCGTCGCCATCGTGCTCGCGGTGGTCATGTTCCGCTCCTCCAGCAACCTGGCCGCGGCCTACGGCATCGCCGTCACCACCGACATGCTGATCACCACGGTGCTGACCTTCTTCGTGATCCGCTACGCCTGGAAGTACCCGCTGGCGCTGTGCATCGCGGCGACCGGTGCCTTCTTCGTGGTCGACTTCCTGTTCTTCGCCTCCAACCTGCTCAAGCTGTTCGAGGGCGGCTGGTTCCCGCTGCTGATCGGCGGCTCCGTCTTCATGCTGATGCTGACCTGGAAGGAAGGCCGCCGCCTCATGGGCCAGATGCAGATGGCCGAGGCCATCGACCTGCGCGGCTTCCTGGACTCGGTCTTCGTCAATCCGCCGGCGCGGGTCGACGGCACCGCGGTGTTCATGACCGCCGAGCCCGGCGTGGTGCCCAATGCGCTCCTGCACAACCTCAAGCACAACAAGGTGATGCACGAGCAGAACCTGTTCGTCACCGTGCGCAACCACGAGGTGCCGTGGATCCCGATGGACAAGCGCATCGAGATGGAGGCGCTCGGCCACCACTGCTGGCAGGTGATCGTGCACTACGGCTTCAAGAACGACGTCGACCTGCCGCGCGCGCTCGAGCATGCGCGTCTGCGCGGCTGCCAGCTGGAGCCGATGACCACCAGCTACTTCCTCTCGCGCGACGTGGTCATTCCCACGCTCGGCAGCGGCATGGCGCCGTGGCGCGAGAAGCTGTTCGCCCAGATGCACCACAGTGCGAGCGGTGCGGCGGGCTTCCTGGGCTTGCCGAACAACGCGGTGGTGGAGCTCGGCTCGAAGATCGAAATCTAGCCAACCCCCGGGCCATGCAGCTCCCAGGCCGCAAACCCTTCGCCGGCAAGGACATCGCACCTGCCTGCAAGATCAAGCAAGACGCCCGGGCCGCAGCGGCAGACGCGGCTCGCCCTTCATCGAACGCTGGAAAGACATCCTGATGCACATCCTCTTCATTGCCGATCCGCTCGAGCAGTTCAAGATCTACAAGGACACCACCTTTTCGATGATGCGAGAGGCGCAGCGCCGCGGCCACAAGCTCTCGGCCTGCGTGCCGCAAGACCTGACCTGGCAGCGCGGCCACCCCGTCATCGCGAAGGTGCGCGAGATCACGCTGACCGGCGAAGCGGCCTGGTTCCGCGAGGAAGCCGTGATCGAGCGCCCCCTCCAGGCCTTCGACGTGGTGCTGATGCGCAAGGACCCGCCCTTCGACGCCGAATACATCTACGCCACCCACCTGCTCGAGCAGGCCGAGCGCGAGGGCGCGCGCGTGATCAACAAGCCGCGCTCGCTGCGCGACCATCCCGAGAAGCTCGCGATCATGGAGTTTGCGGAGTACACCACGCCCACCCTGGTCACGCGCGATGCGGCCGCGGTGCGCGCCTTCCATGCCGAGCACCAGGACATCATCCTGAAGCCGCTGGACGGCATGGGCGGCATGGGCATCTTCCGCGTGCGGGCCGACGGGCTGAACCTCGGCTCCATCGTCGAGACGCTCAACAAGAACGGAGCGCAGACGATCATGGTGCAGCGCTTCGTGCCCGAGATCACGCAGGGCGACAAGCGCATCCTGGTGATCGGCGGCCAGGCCGTGCCCTACAGCCTGGCGCGCATCCCCCAAGGCAGCGAGGTGCGCGGCAACCTCGCCGCCGGCGGCAAGGGCGTGGCGCAGCCGCTGACGGAGCAGGACCGGCGCATCGCCGAGGCCATCGGCCCGGTGCTCAACGAGCGCGGGCTGCTGCTGATCGGGCTGGACGTGATCGGCAACTCGCTCACCGAGATCAACGTCACCAGCCCGACCTGCTTCCAGGAGATCACGGACCAGACCGGCTTCGACGTGCCGGCGATGTTCATCGACGCGCTCGAGGCCGAGCTGCGCTGAGCCGCTGGCGGGCGCCCAGGCCACGGGCCACGCGCGCCAAAGGGTCACCCTCCTTCGCTAGTATTTTGTTCGGCTCCCTGCACGGCGCCGCCGACCTGCGACCTCGCCAAACTGCTGCTTGTACCAACGAGAGAAAGCGCTGAGCGCCGAGAAGCCCAGCAGATCGGCCACCTGCGACAGGGGGCGCGTGCCGTCGTCGATGTACTGCGCTGCCAGCTCGCGCCGGATGGTGTTCATCACCTCGGTGAATGTCGTTCCTTCACGCAGGAGCCGCCGATGCACCGTGCGCCGGTCGACGCCGAGTTGTTGCGCCACCTGGTCGATGGAGCACTGGCCTGAAGGCAGCAGCACGAGCAGGATGTTGCGCACGCCATCGACCGCGTTCATGCTGCCCGATCCACCGGTGGCATCGAGAAGCTGCCGCGCATAGCGCGCCATCACCGGATCGGCCATCGGATTCGGTGCATCCATGTCGCGCGTGGTGCAGACGAGCCCGTTGAAGTCCTGTCCGAAGTCGACGGCATGGCCGAACATGCGAATGTGCAGGCTCGGATCGCGCGGCGGTGCGTGCGCGAAGCACACCCGCAATGGGTTCCACGTCGGGCCGAGGAAAAACTTGAGACTGCGGAACATGACGCCGACAAGCAGCTCCATCGCTTGCCGCGATGAGCCGGCGTGGCCGACCAGCAACTCGTCCCGGATCACTGCAATGCCTTCCGCCTCGTCGAGCCTCATGAAGAGCGATTCGTTCAGCATGCGGCTGTATCGCACCAGCGCACGCACGACGCGCCGCACTGTGGGTTCCTCGCGCACCACCAGCGCCACCGGCCCGAGGTTGGACAGGAGCCGCGTTTCGGCCATGCGCAATCCGAAGTTGTCCAGGCCGCTGGCAATCGCCGAGGCCTCCAGCAGGGCTCGCACCGCGTCGCTCGGAATGCGCAGGTCGGGATCGTGCAGGCAGGCCGGGCTGAGCCCCACATCCGCCAGCAAGACCAGCGGATCGAGTCCGGCCGATCGCGCCACCTCGGCGTAGTGGGTCAGGCTGGCGCTGCGAACGAGGCTCGACATGGGGTTGGTACCAGGTGTCCCGTCAGGTTAAATGCACGTCCCCGTTCGTCAATCGGCGTATCCCCCCAATCGAAACAATCAGCCGTCGCAGCTACCCGCTGATCCCGATGAGCCCATTCAAACCCATTGCCGACCCTTGCATCAATGTTTGCAGGATGGACCTGGACGGAAGGTTCTGCCAGGGATGCAAGAGAACCCAGCTGGAAATCGGCGGCTGGGCACGGATGACCGAGCAGCAAAGGGCCGACGTTGCCACCTTGATCGAGCAGCGCGTGGGCCGGAGGGTCACGCTCGACGCGACGGTGCGGGCGGCTCCATAGACCGGCGTTTGCCACGCGCCATTCGAAAACCAACCCCTGTGACGAAAAGTAGGAGTAGGAATGCCAGTCACCCAGCACCCCCTCCCCAGATCCGTACGTGCGGAGCTACCGCATACGGCTCCTGCCTTGGGTCGTGACGATCAGACGCTGGTTCGGGTAAGGGTGGCAGATGGTCGGAACAGGCAGCCAGTGCGCCATCAAGCGATACATGCGTCGCCAAGGCAGGTCGTGGCGCTGGCTGCGGCGGCACAACGTGCGGTGCCACAACCCGACGACCTGGAAGCGGAATGCCCTCAGCCGCGCGCCGTTGCACGGCACGCCGAAGTAGCGCGCATGCCCAGTCACCACCGCCCGCAGGTACTGGCCCTGCTCCGGGATGGGTTGGTGCATGCGCCTTCTGAGTTCGAGCTTGACCACCTGCAGTTTGGCTCGCAGGCGTTTGGCACTGGTGAGTCGCAGGACCATGAAGTGGCCCTTCCTCGTCGTCCCGCAGCAATGCGTGAACCCCAGGAAGTCGAAGGTCTGCGGCTTGCCTTGTCCCTTGCGGCGTCGGTTCTCGCGGGCGAAGCGCCCGAACTCGATCAGCCGCGTCTTCTCGGGGTGCAGCTTCAGCCCGAACTGGCCCAGCCGCTCGGCCACCGCGCGCTGGAAGCGCTCGGCATCGTCGCGGAACTGGAACCCGGCAACCCAATCGTCGGCGTAGCGCACGACGATCACGTCGCCTCGGGCATGGCGCCCCCTCCACTGCTTGACCCACAGGTCGAACGCATAGTGCAGGTAGATGTTGGCCAGCAGCGGGCTGATGCTCCCACCCTGAACCGTACCCAACTCACTTTGCGTCAGCCTGCCGTCTTCCAGCACGCCCGCGTGCAGCCATTTCTTGATCAGCCGCACCACGCGCGCGTCAGCCACGCGGTGTTCGATGAACTTCACCAGCCAGTCCCTTTCGATCGTGTCGAAGAACTTGGCTATGTCCGCATCGAGTATCCAGTTCACTCGTCTGCTGCTCACACCTACCGCCACGGCATCCAGCGCGTTGTGCGCGCTCTTGCCGGGCCTGAAGCCGTAGCTGAACCCGAGGAAGTCCTGCTCGTAGATGGCGTTCAACACTTCGACCGTGGCGCGCTGCACGAGCTTGTCCTCCAGCGCCGGCACGCCCAGCGGGCGCTTGCTGCCGTCGGCCTTGTCGATGTACACCCTCTTGACAGGCTGGGGCCGGTAGCCCCCTCGGGCCAGCCGCTCGGACAGTTCCAGGAGGTTGCCCTCCAGGTCCTGCCCGTACGTCTGCCAGGTCTGGCCGTCCACCCCGGCGGCCGCATCGCGCTTGAGCGCAAGGTAGGCCGCCCGCAGGCGCTCGACCGCGTAGATGTGATGCAGCAGTCCAGTGAACCTCGCACCACGACGGCCCTTTGCCGTCTGTCGTATGCCATCGAGCGCGGTTCCCATGTCATAGACCCGCACCGATCTGCGGGACATGCGCGCCGCGATGGCATTGCCCTTGGCCTGCCGCCTTCCCT
Source organism: Variovorax sp. WS11 (assembly GCF_010499245.1). Lineage (GTDB taxonomy): Bacteria > Pseudomonadota > Gammaproteobacteria > Burkholderiales > Burkholderiaceae_C > Variovorax. Next base: position 2,066,171 of record NZ_JAAGOW010000001.1, on the reverse strand, counting down.
CCACCGCCTCCGCCGCCGCAGGGGCTTCCCCCGCGGCCTTGTTCGGCAGCTTCTTCGGTACTACGCAGCAGTCCGACTTCCCGCGCCCGTGGCTCATCGTCGTACGCCCTTGGGCTTCACGATGCGCTCTGCAGCCAGCGCTTCCCAGCGCTGCGCAGAAGGACGCGGGATCTCCCGGTTCCCGTGCGAGGTGTTTCCGCGCGTGCGCGGGGTCTCTGACCGCGCGGGGTCCGATGCCGCCTCGCCAAAGCGGCAGCATCGGTGTGGCCTTCGGCTTTCTCCGACAACCTCGGCACCCCGGACCACCCGCAGCTCTCGCCGCGGGGCATGTATTACGCGGCTCGATACCCGGCCCGCGCGTACCCCTGTCAACGCTTCGCCCACACCCTCACGAATGTGTACGCATGACTCGGGGCCGCCGTAGCTGGCTAAGCCTTCAACGTATGACTCTTTCATTCACAACACCTCGCCGGTTTTGACCGGCGCACCGGAGACACACATGAACGCAAATCTCATCGCCCCCACGCCGTCGGCGTACGCGTACCCATTGCTCATCAAGCAATTGCTGGTCAACTCGCTGAGCCTGTACGGCGACCAGGAGATCACCTATCGCGGCGAAATGCGCTACAGCTTCCGCGAGTTCCGCCAACGCATCGGCCGGCTCGCGTCGGCGCTGGGCGCGCTGGGCACCCGGCACGGCACCACGGTGGCCGTCATGGACTGGGATAGCCACCGCTACCTGGAAAGCTACTTCGGCATTCCGATGATGGGCGCAACGTTGTTCACGGTGAACGTGCGTTTGTCGCCGCAGCAGATCCTTTACACGCTGAACGATTCGGAGGCCGAGATCGTGCTGGTGCACGCGGATTTCGTGCCGATGCTCGAGCAGATCAAGGACGGGCTCAAGGGCGTGCGCCACATTGTCGTGATGGCAGACGGCCAGCCCGTGCCGCAGACGGCACTGCCGCTGGCGGGCGAGTACGAGAACTTGCTCGGGCAGGCCTCGCCCGAATTCGAGTTCCGCGACCTCGACGAACAGACCAAGGCGGCAACCTTCTACACGACCGGGACCACGGGCGACCCGAAGGGCGTGAGCTATAGCCACCGCGACATCGTCCTGCATGCCCTGGTCGCGGCCACGAGCCTGGGTGCGCAGAAAGACGGCCAGCGCCTGCACCGCGAAGACGTCTACATGCCCATCACGCCGATGTTCCACGTGCTCGCCTGGGGCCTGCCTTACGTCGCCGTCATGCTGGGTCTCAAGACGGTTCTGCCGGGCCGCTACGTGCCGGAGCTCCTCCTGAAACTACGCCAGTCGGAGCAGGTCACCTTCTCCCATTGCGTCCCGACCATCCTGCAAATGCTGTTGCAGGCGGCACCCCAGGATGGCGCGCCGGACCTCTCGGGCTGGAAGATGATCATCGGCGGCTCGGCGCTCTCCCCCGTCCTGTGCGAGGCGGCGCTCGCCCGCGGTCTCGATGTGTTCGCCGGCTACGGCATGTCGGAGACCGGCCCGATCGTGTCGCTGGCACAGCTTCCGCCCGGATTCAAGGCTGCCGATCCGCGCGAGGAGGTGCGGATGCGATGCTCGCCCGGTCGTCCCGTGCCGCTGGTGGACTTCCGCATCGTCGACGAAAAGATGCGCGACATGCCGCGCGACAGCAAGAGCCAGGGTGAGATCGTCCTGCGCGCGCCCTTTCTCACGCAGGGCTACTTCAGGAAGCCCGAAGCGTCCGAGGAACTGTGGGCGGCAGGCTATTTGCACACGCAAGACATCGCGCTCATGACGCCGGCCGGATTCGTCCAGATCGTCGATCGCATCAAGGACGTGATCAAGACCGGTGGCGAGTGGGTCTCCTCCATCGAGGTGGAAGGCCTGATCGCCGAAGTACCTGGCGTTCGGGAGTGCGCCGTGATCGGCGTGCCCGACGCGAAGTGGGGCGAGCGGCCCATGGCCTTCGTCGTTTGCAAGCCCGGCATGGAACTCGAGCCGAGCGCCATCTGCGAACGACTTATGGGACATGTCGAATCGAAGCGGATCAGCAAATTTGCCGTCCCGGACACGGACCGCATCGCCTTCATCTCCGAGATCCCGAAGACAAGTGTCGGAAAGATCAACAAAAAGGCGCTGCGCGAGCTTTCGGCCTGAGCTGATTGATGAACGTCCCCAACAAAGAGCGCACCAAGAGCATCGGCGGCGAGGAGCTGCTGCTGCCTGACCAACTCCGGCGATAACTCGAGCCGCCTCTGTTTCCGTGGCACCGAAGACCTCGGCGGTGGCCTGGCAGCCAGATTTGAAGCCACCCGACGAAAGCCGGGTGGCTTTTTTTCTGAGCGTCATTCGTCCGACACGGCGCAACGGTTTTAGGCCCCGCGACGCAACCCGAATGGGCTTTCCCGCATGTCCCGGAATGGCAAGTCGGTGTCTCCATCAGTCAACTGGAAAAACGACCCGACGCGCAAACTTCTTCCCATCCCGGAGACACAAGGAACCCAAGCAATGAACGCACCCGACAAGCCAGCGCCCAGCACCCCGGCGTGCGACCGCATGCGCAGCAGCGGCAATTGGAACCCCAACTGGGAGCCCTTTGCCAAGCTCGATCCGGAATGGACCGAGAAATTCATGTCGATGGCCATCGCACCGATCGCGTCGGGCGTGCTCGACGCCAAGACCGTCGAATTCCTCTCGATCGCCGTCGACGCCTCGTGCACCCACATGTATGGGCCGGGCGTGCGCCGCCACATCCGCAAGGCGCTCGACCTGGGCGCGACGCAGGAGGAAATCGCCGCAGTACTCCAGTGCGTGAGCGTGCTGGGCATCCACACGATGAGCCTGGGCGCACCGATCCTGCTCGAAGAATTGGCCGCGCACGCCGAACGCCAGGGCCCGTCCGCCAGCGACCACACCCCCACCTGACCCCACTCAACCCAGCTCACATCCAACGGAGACAAACATGCACTTCCTCGACGATTCCCTCTTGCCCGAAAACCAGCGGAAACTGGTGATCCAGGTCGCGCCCTACGGGCCCCAATGGGCCGCCAGCGATTCCGACGACATCGCCGTCACGATGGACCAGCAGGTCCAGAAGGCCGTCGACTGCTGGAACGCCGGCGCCACCGTGCTGCACGTTCACGTGCGCGAGGACGACGGCAAGGGCAGCAAGCGCCTGTCGAAGTTCAACGAGATGCTGGCGCGCCTGCGCGAAGCCGTGCCGCAGATGATTCTGCAGGTCGGCGGCTCGATCTCGTTCGCGCCCGAGGACGATGGCCAGGCGGCGAAGTGGATGACCGACGACACGCGTCACATGCTGGCCGAGCTCGACCCCCGGCCCGACCAGGTCACGGTGGCGATCAACACCCAGCAAATGAACGTGATGGAGCTGATGACCGAGGCCGACGTCGCGGGCACCTCGCTCGCCAACCCGACGCTGCAGGCCGCCTACCGCGACATGATCGTGCCCTCCAACCCATCGTGGCACGTCGAGCACATCCGCCGCCTGGTGGCCAAGGGCATCCAGCCGCACTTCATGATCGGCAACATGACGGGGCTCGAAAGCCTCTTGCGCCTGGTGCGCCGCGGCGCCTACAGCGGCCCGCTGGTCCTCAACTACGTGGCCATCGGTGGCGGCTCGGCAGGCCTGCATCCGGCCGACATGCTGGAATTCGCGCGCCGCACGCCCGATGGCGCGGTGCTCACGCTCGAGACACTGAATCGCCACATCTACCCGATGAACGCGATGGCCATCGCGATGGGCATGCACGTGCGTGTCGGCATCGAGGACACCCTGTTCGGGCCCCGCGGTGAACGCATGAGCTCGGTGGCGCAGATCGAGATGATGGTCCGCCTGGCGTGCGAGCTCGGCCGCGAAGTGGCCACCGGCGCCGAGGCGCACAGCATCTACGGCATCGGCGAGTCCTGGGCCGGCACCGACGAGGCGCTGGCGCGCCTGGGCCTGCCGCCCAACCGCGTGCCGGGCCAGCGCGGCGTGCCGATGCGCGCCATGGCCTGAGCCCGAATCTCGTCCAACACAAGGAGACACACATGAAGAATGCGATGACACCTTTCGGTCGCGCGCTGCGCGATGGCCTGCTGCTGACCGGCGCCGCGCTGGCGCTGTTGCTGGTCGCCCCCTCGGCATGGGCGCAGGGCTTTCCCCAGAAACCCGTGCGAGTGCTCGTCGGCGCGCCAGCCGGCGGCACCTCCGACATGGTTGCGCGCATGGTCGCCGAGGGACTGGCGCCGCTGCTCGGCCAGCCGGTGGTGGTCGAGAACAAGCCCGGCGGGCTGGGCGCCATCGCGATGCAGGATCTGCTGTCGTCGCCACACGACGGCCATACCCTGATCGTCGCGCCCAACGCGCTGGTGAGCGAGGTCCCGCACACGCTGAGGCCGAAGTACGACCCGTTCAAGGACATCACGCCGCTCGCCGAGCTGGCGCGCAGCGGCCTCGTGCTGGTGAGCAACCCGTCGCTGCCCGCGAAGAACCTGAACGAGCTGATCGCCCATGTGAAGGCCAACCCCGGCAAGATCAGCTACGCGTCCTACAGCGCGGGCACGCTGTCGCATGTCCTGGGGATGCAGATGAACGAGGTCGCCGGTCTGGAGATGAGCCATGTCGGCTACAAGGGCTCGCCGCCCGCGCTGGTGGACGTGATGGGCGGTCATGTGCCGCTGATGTTCGACGGCGTTGCGACCTCCCTGCCGATGATCAAGGGCGGCAGGCTGAAGGCCCATGCCGTCAGCGCGCCGAAACGCCTGAGCGTCCTGCCCGAGGTGCCGACCTTTACCGAGCTCGGCTTCCCGCAGCTCGAGGCGATCGGCTGGATCGGACTGTTTATCGCGTCCGACGCGCCCGCAGCCGCGCAACAGAAGCTGCGTGAGGCGACGCTGAAGGTGTTGCAGCAGCCGCAGCTGCGCGAGCGTTTGAGGGAGCTCGGCCAGGAAGTCGGCCAGCCGCTCACTTCGGACGAGTTGTCCGCCGGCCTGCGCAAGGACTCCGCTCGCGTCGGCGAGGTTCTGCGCTCGGTCAACTACAAGCCCGAGTGAGCGCGGCATGAACTCTCTGACGGCGACCGGCTGGCGCGAGCCCGCGCGCACGAACTTCCACGGCATCCTGGTGTCGGTGGTGGTGGCAGTGGCCTCCATCTCGCTGGCCGAGCACTACCACGTGTCGGCGATGCTGTTCGCGTTGCTGCTCGGCATGGCACTGAACTTCCTGTCGACCGAGGCCCGCTGCGCTGCCGGCATCCGGTTCTCCGCCAGCACGCTGCTGCGCATCGGCGTCGCGCTCCTCGGCGTACGCATCACGCTTGGGCAGATCACGGCGCTGGGCGCGCTGCCGATCGCGATGGTCGTGGGCTCGGTGGCACTGACCATTGGCTTCGGCATCCTGCTGGCGCGCCTGATGGGCTACCGAACCCGCTTCGGCGTCCTGACGGGCGGCGCGGTGGGCATCTGCGGCGCCTCGGCGGCGATGGCGATCGCCGCGGTGATCCCCACCCATCCCGAGGACAGCGCGAAAGAGCGCGCCACCATCTTCACGGTCATCGGCGTCAGCACGCTCTCCACGGCCGCGATGGTGCTCTACCCGATGATCGCCACGGCGCTCGGCTTCGGCCGCGAGCACGCCGGCGTCTTCCTGGGCGGCACCATCCACGACGTGGCGCAGGTGGTCGGCGCGGGCTACGGCATGTCGAAGGAAACGGGTGACGTCGCGACCATCGTGAAGCTGCTGCGGGTGGCGATGCTGCTGCCGGTGATCCTGGTCATCACGCTGGCGTACCGCAAGCAGCATGCCGGCTCGTCCGATGCGCCGAAGCCGCCGCTGCTGCCCTGGTTCGTGGTGGCCTTCGCGCTGATCGTCGCCGTCAACAGTCTCGGCCTGATTCCCGCAGTGGTGCAGCAAGCGCTGCAGACGCTGTCGACCTGGCTGCTGGTGGTTTCCATGGCGGCGATCGGCATGAAGTCTCACCTGAAGGACATTGCCACCGTGGGCGTCAAGCCGATCGTGCTGATGGTGAGCGAAACCGCATTCCTCGCGATCCTGGTGGCCGCGTTCATCGACCTGGCCCGCTGAGTCGACCTGGCGAGGTGCGCGCCGATCGACACCCCTCAGGACCTGCGCTGCCCGTCGACGAAGACCGCCAGTTCGCCGGGCGCGAAGGCGGTCCAGGTCTCGTTGACGGTCAGCGGCGCGGTCACCACCACCGCCACGCGGTCGTCCGGGGTGGTGTGCTGGGCGAAGTCGATGGACAGGTCTTCGTCCGACAGCTCGGCCGTCAGGAAGGGATGGCGCCGCTCGATGTACCAGAGGTTCGTCGACGCGTGCGACCACAGCGCCTGTCCGTTGGAGAGCATGAAGTTGAAGCTGCCGTGGCGCAGGAAGCGCGGCGCCAGCTCGCGCAGCGTGAGCGTCAGCTCATCGACCGTGGGCACGTCGGCGTGCGACTTGGCCAGCTCCTGCATGATCCAGCAGAAGGCATGTTCGCTGTCGGTGCTGCCCACCGGGTGGAAGTTGCCGTGCAGGCGCGGGCGGAAGTCCTTCAGGTCGCCGTTGTGGGCGAACACCCAGTAGCGCCCCCACAGCTCGCGCACGAAGGGATGGCAGTTCTGCAGGTTCACCGCGCCCTGCGTGGCCTTGCGGATGTGGGCGATGACGTTGCGGCTCTTGATCGGGTAGCGCCGGATCAGCTCGGCCACCGGCGACTCGCAGGCCGGCTGGTGGTCGACGAAGTGCCGCAGGCCCCGGTCCTCGAAGAAGGCGATGCCCCAGCCGTCGGCATGGTGGTCGGTGCGCCCGCCGCGCTGCGCGAAGCCCGAGAAGCTGAAGGTCACGTCCGTCGGCGTGTTGCAGTTCATTCCGAGAAGCTGGCACATGCGGGTGATTAGAACGCAGCCAAGGGCTCAAGGCTCGCGCTTTTCCCGGAGTTGCCAAGCCGCGCAGATCGCCAATGCGCACAGCCCGGCCAGCAGCATGAACACCTCGTCGAAAGCCGCCAGCCGCGCCGTGCTGGTGGCGGCGTTCGCCAGCGAATCGCCATGCGCGGCCAGCCGCCATTCGAGCACGATCGCGCACAGGCTCACGCCGGCGGCGCCGCCCAGCATGCGCAGGAAGTTGATCGCGCTGGCCCCCTGCGGGATCAGCGGCTTCTCCAGCGGGCGCATCGACCCCAGGTTGAGCGAGGGCAGGATGAAGCCCCACCCGCCCGATCACCGCAAAGACCGCCAGCAGCCAGATGGCGCTGTCCAGCTGCAACACCAGCATCAGCGCGAAGGAGGCAGCCAGCAGCGCCAGGCCGATGCACACCAGCAGCCAGGTCGGATGCCGGTCGGCCAGCCGGCCGACGCCCGCGATGGTGAAGGCCAGCACCAGCCCGGCCGGCAGCAGGATGGTGCCCACGTGCGAGGCCGACAGATGCAGCCCGACCTGCATGTAGACCGGCAGCAGGTAGGTCGAGCCGAACAGCGCCGTGCCGTAGATGAACGCCACCACGCTGCCCATCGCGAACTGCCGGTGGTGGAACAGCGCCAGGTTCATCAGCGGCGTGCCGCCCGCAGCCGCGACGCGCCGCTGCCAGGCGATGAAGGCGCCGAAGGCCGCCCCGGCGCCGGCCAGCAGCGCCGCCGCCTGCAGCGGCGTATCGCCCCGCAGCTCGACCAGGCCGTTCAGCAGGCACAGCGTGCCGACCGTGCCCAGCGCCAGCCCGCCCCAGTCCAGCGCCCCGCTGCGCGCGGCAGTGACGCCTCCCGGCGCGGTGACCGGCACGAACTTGTAGGCCAGCCAGATCGAGGCGACGCAGAAGGGCACCACCATGAAAAAGATCGAGCGCCAGCCGAACAGGTCGACCAGCACGCCGCCGATGCTGGGCCCCACGGCCGGTGCCAGCACCACGCCCATGCCGAAGATGCCGCTGGCGCGGCCCTGCTCGTGCGGCTCGAAGGCGCGCAGGATGATGATGGCCGGGATCGGCTGCACCACCCCGGCCGCCAGCCCCTCGGCCACCCGCGCGGCCAGCACCAGCGGGAAGTGGTTGGCCAGGCCGCCGCTGATGCCGCCCGCCAGCAGCAGCACCATGGTGCCCACGTAGGTGCTGCGGTAGCCGTAGCGCGCCAGCAGCCAGGGCGTGGTGAGCATCGAGACCGTCATCGCCACCATGAAGCCCGAGCTGACCCACTGCGCGCGCTCCTGCCCCAGCGAGAAATAGTGGCTCATGCCCGGGATCGCCACGTTGACGATGGTGGAGGACATGATCGAGGCCATGACCCCCACCATCACCGAGAAGAGCAGCAGCCAGCGGTAGCGCGACCCGTAGCGGGCGCTGAGGGAGAGAGGCGGGGGCGTGTCGATCATCGTGGGGCAGCCTGTTCGGGCTGTCCTACAAGGATACGGGCATTGCACGGCCGGCCGCCGCGGCGGCCGCCTCGACAATGGCCCGTCGTTCTTCCGCAGGTCACGCAAAGAGAAGAGAGACATGGAATCCGCCATCGACGAGAAGACAACCACCGGCACCGAGGCCGCGCCCACGCTCGCCGCCGAGCTGAAGGCGCCGACGGTCACCCGCGCCTACCAGTGCCAGTGCGGCCGGCCGGTGTTCCTGCGCAACAGCCAGTGCCTGGCCTGCCACACGCCGCTCGGCTACGTGGTCGACCATCTGGGCGTGGTGCCGCTCGCCCCCGACACCCGCGAGGGCGCCGAGCCCGATACCTTCACCCTCTTCGGAGACCCTGACGGCAAGGCCTACCGCCGCTGCGCCAACCTGCTGACGCCCGGCGCCTGCAACTGGATGGTGCCGGCGCCGCGCGAGGGCGACGATCCGTCCTTCAACACCGACGGGCTGGTGCCCGGCCTTTGCCTGGCCTGCAGCGTCACGCGCACCATCCCCGACCTCTCGATCGAGAGCAACGGCGAGCTGTGGCGCAAGCTGGAGCTGGCCAAGCGCCGGCTGGTCTCGCAGTTGCTCGCGCTCGAGCTGCCCGTGGTCACGCGCCTGGCCGATCCGGTGCATGGCCTGGCCTTCGACTTCCTCGGCAACCTCCCGGGCGGCCCGCACGTGATGACCGGCCATCAGATGGGCGTGATCACCCTCAACGCCGAGGAGGCCGAGGACGCGGTGCGCGAGCGCATCCGCGCCGAGATGCGCGAGCCCTACCGCACGCTGGTGGGCCATTTCCGCCACGAGATCGGCCACTACTACTGGGACCTGCTGGTCCACCCCACCCACTGGCTCGAGCCCTTCCGCGAGCTCTTCGGCGACGAGCGCGCCGACTACGCGGCGGCGCTGCAGGCGTACTACGAGAGCGGCCCGCCGCCCGACTGGGCCAACCGCTTCGTCACCAGCTACGCGAGCTCACATCCGTGGGAGGATTGGGCCGAGACCTGGGCCCATTACCTGCACATGGCCGACACCGCGGACACCGCCATGAGCTTCGGCGTCGACGCGCAGAACGTGGAGCTCACCAGCGACCTGTTCGAGCTCTCGGACCTGTGGCAGCCCGAGCACCCCGAGGCCGGCGAGTTCCTCGACTTTCTCAACGGCTGGGTGCGGCTGACCAACGTGCTCAACGAACTGTCGCGCAGCATGGGCCAGCCCGACTACTACCCCTTCGTGCTGCCGCGCGTGGCGGTGGGAAAGCTGCAGTTCATCCACGAAGTGATCTCGGAGCAGCGCGCCGGCTCGCGCGACCCCACCCCGGAGCGATAGGGCTTACTCCCTCTCCCAGGGGGAGAGGGAGTTAAAACGGGCTCCGGAGCAACTGCATCCATAGCGCAGCGCGCGCAGATGCAGGCCAGGCCCCGTGCCTCGGGCGGCACGCGCGCAAGTGCCTCACGGCTGACGCCGGCCTGCATGCACCAGCAGGGCCTCTGCGCCTGCCCGGTCTCGCGTTCGAGCTCGATCGCGCAGCGATTGGCTTCGCCGCACACTGGGCAGCGCGAGGCGTCGAGGCTCGGCTTCGCGCCCATCATCACTTTGCGATCTCGAAGGCCGGCAGCTTCTTCTCGACCGGATGGTTCTGCAGCGTCACGTACACCGGCAGCCCGTCGCGGTAGGCGGGATAGTCCTCACCCTGGATCAGCGGCAGCAGATACGCACGTCCCTTGTCGCTGATGCCGTAGCCGTCGGGCGAGATGTAGTCGCGCGGCATGAACTTCTCGGCATTGGCCACCTGGTCCAGCGGCGCGCTGCCGATGCGGTAGGCATACGGCGTGTCGGAGGTGCGTTCGATGGTCGGCATCACCGAGTTCTTGCCTTCGAGCGCAAGCTCCACGGCACGCTGCCCGAGTTCGTAGGCCTGCCGCGCGTCGGTGGCCGAGGCGATGTGGCGCGCCGAGCGCTGCAGGTAGTCGGCCACCGCCCAGTGGAACTTGTAGCCCAGCGCCTCCTTCACCATCTGCGCCACCACCGGCGCCGCGCCGCCGAGCTGCGCGTGGCCGAAGGCGTCCTTGCTGCCCTGCTCGGCGAGGAAGCTGCCGTCGGGATGGTGCGCGCCTTCCGACACCACCACCGTGCAGTAGCCGTGGTGCTTGACCAGTGCATCGACCCGCGCCAGGAAGGCCGGCTGGTCGAAGGGGATCTCGGGGAACAGGATCACGACCGGGATGCCGTGGTCCGCCGCCAGCCCGCCGGCCGCGGCGATCCAGCCCGCATGGCGGCCCATCACCTCCAGCACGAAGACCTTGGTCGAGGTCGCGGCCATCGAACGCACGTCCAGCGAGGCCTCGAGCGTGGACACGGCGACGTACTTCGCGACCGAGCCGAAGCCGGGGCAGCAGTCGGTCAGCGGCAGGTCGTTGTCGATGGTCTTGGGCACATGGATGGCCTGCAGCGCATAGCCCATCGACTGCGACAGCTGGCTCACCTTGAAGCAGGTGTCGGCGGAATCGCCGCCGCCGTTGTAGAAGAAGTAGCCGATGCCGTGGGCCTTGAAGACCTCGATCAGCCGCTCGTACTCGCGGCGGTTCTTCTCCAGCGACTTGAGCTTGTAGCGGCAGGAGCCGAAGGCGCCCGCGGGCGTGGTGCGCAGCGCCGCGATGGCCTCGGCCGATTCGAGGCCGGTGTCGATCAGGTCCTCGGCCAGCGCGCCGAGGATGCCGTTGCGCCCGGCATAGACGGTGCCGATGCGGTCGGCGTGCCGGCGCGCGGTTTCGATCACGCCGGCCGCCGAGGCGTTGATCACCGAGGTGACGCCCCCGGACTGGGCATAGAAGGCATTGAGGGTAGGCATGCGGGCATTCTCCCGCAGGCCCCCGCCGGATGCCAGCGCTTCAGCGCCCCGGCAGCCCCATGGCCCGCGTGATCACCTCCTTCATGATCTCGTTGGTGCCGCCATAGATGCGCTGCACCCGCGCATCGGCATACGCGCGCGTCACCGGGTACTCCCACATGAAGCCGTAGCCGCCGTGCAACTGCACGCACTCGTCCATCACCTTGCACTGCAGGTCGGTGGTCCAGTACTTGGCCATGCTGGCGGTGGCGGTATCCAGCTTCTGCTCCATCAGAAGCTCGATGCACTTGTCGACGAAGACCTGCGCCACCTGCACCTCGGTCTGAAGCTCGGCCAGCGTGTAGCGCGTGTTCTGGTAGGCGCCCACGGGCTGGCCGAAGACCTTGCGGTCCTTGACGTAGGCGACGGTGTGGTCGATCGCCGCCTGCGAGGCGGCCACCGCGCTGATCGCGATCTGCAGCCGCTCCCAGGGCAGCTGTTCCATCAGGCAGACGAAGCCGCGGTTCTCCTGCGCTTCGCCGCCGAGCAGGGCGTCGGCCGGCAGGTGCACGTCGTTGAAGAAAAGCTCGGAAGTGTCTTGCGCCTTCAGCCCCAGCTTCTTCAGCCGCTGGCCCTTCTCGAAGCCCGGCATGCCACGCTCCACCAGGAACAGGCTGGTGCCCTTGGCGCCGCCCTCGGGGTCGGTCTTGGCGACCACGATCACCAGGTCCGCATGCCAGCCGTTGGTGATGAAGGTCTTGCTGCCCGAGAGCCGCCAGCTGCCGTCGGGCTGCTTGAGCGCCGCGGTGCGCACGGCCTGCAGGTCGCTGCCGGCGCCGGGCTCGCTCATCGCGATGGCGCCCACCATCTCGCCGCTCGCCAGCTTCGGCAGGTAGTTGTTCTTCTGCGCCTCGGTGCCGTAGTGCAGGATGTACGGCGCCACGATCTCGCTGTGCAGTCCGAAGCCGACGCCGGTGAAGCCCCGCGCCCACAGCTCCTCGAACTGGATCACCGAATAGAGCAGGTCGGCGCCCGCGCCGCCGTGTTCCTCGGGCAGCGACATGCAGAGAAAGCCGTTCTCGCCGGCCTTGTTCCAGAGCGCCCGGTCGACATAGCCGTGCGATTCCCAGTCCTCGTGGAAGGGCGCGATCTCCTTGTCCATGAAGCGGCGGAAGCTGTCGCGAAAGGCCTCGTGGTCGGGGGTGAAGAGGGTGCGTTCGATCATGCTTGTCTCCCCGGAAATTCCGGCGCGCGCTTCTGCAGGAAGGCGGCGACGCCCTCGGCGAAGCTGGGACGGTTCAGGAGCTCGCGCTGGCGCTCGCTTTCGTAGTGCAGCTGCTCGGGCAGGGTGTGGCGCGCCGACGCCTCGAAGGCGCGGCGCGCCTCGATCACCGCATGCGCGGGCAAGCGCGCCAGGCGCTGCGCGAGCTGCTGCGCCTCGAGCAGCAGCACATCGTCTTCCACGCAGGCCCAGATCAGCCCCCACTGCGCCGCGCGTTCGGCGCCCAGGCGCTCGTCGAGCAAGCTCATGCCCATTGCGCGCGCCGGGCCCACCAGCCGCGGAATGATCCAGGTGCAGCCCAGGTCCGGCACGATGCCGAGCTTCGGCAGGAAGGACAGGTAGAAGTAGGCGCTCTTCGCCGCGATCGTCACGTCGCCGGCCAGCGCGAGGCCCACGCCGGCGCCCGCGGCGGCGCCGTTGACCGCGCACACCACCGGCACCGGCAGCGCGCGCAGCTCCTCGATCAGCGGGTTGCTCACCGACTGCATCCACTTCGCCGTCTGGTCGCCCAGCGTCTCGTTGGCTTCGGGCGGGCGCATCGCGCTCAGGTCCGCACCCACGCAGAAGGCCTTGCCGGCGGCGGTGAGGACCACCGCGCGCACGCCGCGGTCCTCGCGCACGCGGGCAAGCGCTGCGCGCAGCTCGTGCTGCAGGTCGAGCGCGATCGGGTTGAGCTTGGCCGGCAGGTTCAGCGTCAGCGTCGCCAAGCCTTCTTTGGCTTCCCAGAGGACGGCGGCCATCAGAGCCGCTCCACGATCGTCACGTTGGCCATGCCGCCGCCTTCGCACATGGTCTGCAGCCCATAGCGCTTGCCGCGCTGGCCCAGTGCGTGGACCAGCGTGGTCATGAGCTTGGTGCCCGAGGCGCCCAGCGGATGGCCCAGCGCGATCGCGCCGCCGTTCACGTTGAGCCGAGCCGGGTCGGCGCCCAGCGCCTGCAGCCAGGCGATGGGCACCGGCGCAAAGGCTTCGTTGACCTCGTAGAGATCGATGCCCTCGATCTTCAGGCCGGCCTTCTGCAGTGCGCGCTGCGTGGCGGGAATGGGTGCTTCCAGCATGATCACCGGGTCGTGGCCCAGCACGCTCATGTGATGGATGCGCGCAAGCGGCTTTACGCCCAGCGCCTTCAGCCCGCGTTCGTTGACCACCAGTACGCCGCTGGCGCCATCGCAGATCTGGCTGGCCGTGGCGGCGGTGCAGCGGCCGCCCTCGGCGATCAGCTTCACGCCGGCGATGCCCTCCAGCGTGACATCGAAGCGGATGCCTTCGTCCACGGCGTGCATCTCGCCCGCGGCGCTGCCGTCGGCGAGGCGCGCCTCGACCGGCAGGATCTCGCCGGCGAAGGCGCCCTCGCGGGTCGCGGCGATCGCGCGCCGGTGGGTCTCGAAGGCATAGCGGTCCAGCGCCTCCTTCGTGATGCCGTAGTTCTTCGCGATCATCTCGGCGCCGGTGAACTGGCTGAACTCCACGCCCGGGTAGCGGCGCTGCATGGCCGGGCTGGTGTAGCCACCCAGGCCCGCCTTGGCCGGCAGCGCGTTGGGCGTGAACATGGGCACGCGCGTCATGCTCTCGACGCCGCCCGCGATCACCGCGTCCATGCTGCCCGACATCACGGCCTGCGCCGCGAAATGCAGTGCCTGCTGCGAAGAGCCGCACTGCCGGTCGACCGAAGTGCCGGGCACCGATTCGGGCAGCTTCGACGCCAGCACCGCGTTGCGCCCCACGTTGCTGGCCTGCTGGCCGACCTGGCTGACGCAGCCGAGGATGACGTCCTCCACCGCCGCCGCGTCGATGCCGCTTTTCGCGACCAGTGCGTCGATCACCTGTGCCGCCAGGTCGGCCGGATGCCAGCCCGCCAGCCTGCCGCCGCGGCGGCCGCCGGCGGTGCGCGTCGCGGCCACAATGTATGCCTCTGCCATGTGATGTCCTTGTCCGGGGAAGAAAAAGCCATGGCCGGCGCAACCAAAAGCAAAACGCCGTCACCTGGGGTGACGGCGTCGCTGCGTCAGGGCCACGAGCGTCGATGGTTCAACGCCCGGGGCTGCAAGGTCAAGCCGGGGACATCCCGTGGGGCCAGAGTCGCCAAGGCGACCGCGCGGGCTCTTCCCGCACCGGCAGCGCCGCGGGCCGCGAGCCCGAGACGGTGATGCACGAGGGCTCGAGCGCCGACACCAGCATGCGCCGGTGCTGGTCGCCTTCGAAGCGCTCGCCCGGTGCCAGCACGATGTCGCGCGGATCGTGGTCCAGCGTGACCCACACGCTGCCGCTGCGGCATTCGATGCCCACGCCGGCGGCGTCGGGCAGGGTGAAGATGGTGCGCTTGGCCAGGCTCAGGTGGAAACGGCTGGTAGCGGTGTTCATGGCGGACTCCTTTTGCATTCGGCTCTGGAATGAATATAGTGAGCCAGAGAGCCGTAGTCACACGGTCAAATGGAACTCGTAGCATGCGTGTAGAGAATGCGAAACCCCTGCCCGCGGGCGCCGAGCTGCCGCCGCTGGAGCTGCTGCGCAGCTTCGAGGCCGCGGCCCGCACGCTGAGCTTCACGCAGGCGGCGGGCGAGCTCTTCCTCACACAATCGGCCGTCAGCCGGCAAATCCAGCAGCTCGAGGCCAGCCTGGGCGTGTTGCTGTTCGAGCGCCGCCATCGCGCCCTGGCGCTGACCGAGGCCGGCGCCGTGCTGCAGCGCGCGGTGGTCGAAAGCCTGGAGCGGCTGCGCGACGCCACCGCCCGGCTGCGGGCGGCACCGATGCTGCGCCAAGTTGCGATCACCTGCACGCCGGGCTTCGCTTCCTTCTGGCTGATCCCGCGGCTCTCCCGCTTCACCGCGGACCATCCGCGGGTCGACGTGCGGCTGTCGGCCACGCTGGAGGTGCTGGACCTGGAGCGCAGCCGCATCGACGTGGCGGTGCGCTTCGTGCCCATCGAGCGCGGCACCGGGCCCGCGCTCTTCGAGGAGTCCGTGATCCCGCTGTGCGCGCCGAGCATCGCCGGGCAGCTGCGCTCGCCCGACGACCTGGTCGACCAGACGCTGCTGACCATCGATGTGCCCAAGCACAGCGAGGCTCCCACGGTCGACTGGGAGCCCTGGCTCGAGGTGATGGGGCTCACCGAGCTGCGCATGAAGAATTCCTTGCGCTTCACCCAGTACACCGACGCGGTCGGGGCCGCGGTGGCCGGCCAAGGCGTGGTGATCGGCCGCCTGCCGCTGCTGCGCGATCTGCTGGAGAACGGGAGCCTGGTGGCGCCTTTCGGCACGGATGTGGCTTCGCGCCGGGCCTATTTCATCGAGAGCTCGCGCCGCGCGGCCGGGAATGCGGATGCGCAGGATTTCGTGCGCTGGCTGCGCGCCGAGGCCGAGGCGGCGCAGCGATCTTGAGCGCCTTCAGTGCGGGTCGGCCGCGAACTCGAACAGCGCGCCAACCGGCCCGCTCTCGGGCAGCACATAGACCACGCCGCGCGCGGCACCGACGACGGGCTTGAGCTGCGCGTCGTAGAAATCGGCCGGCACGTTGATGCAGCCGTAAGAGATTCGGTTGTCGTCGACGCCGGGCGACGCCAGGCGTTCCAGCCGGCGCTCAGCCGGATTGGTGGCGCGCACGCGGTGCATCGAGACCGCTGCGCCGTAGTCGATCCAGGTAATGTCCTCGCCCTGCAGGTTGCGTCCCGGCTCGGACACGAAGCGGCCGGCCGGTGTGATGCGTTCTTCGGGGCGGATCTCCGACATCTGGCGCTCGCCGATGCCGGGCACCGAGCGATCGCCGTGGGCGAGCCCCAGCAGCACCGGTGCCGTGCCGCGCAGGCGGCCATCGGCGCCGAAGACAAACACGCGCGCCTGGCGCTTGTCCACCACCGCGAAGGGGCGCTGCACGCTGTCGCCCGAGGCCACCGCGCGCTGGGCGAAGCGCTGGATGTCTGGTGGCGTTTCAGGCGCGGCCGAAGCGGCGCACGCCGCGAGGCCGAGGAGGGCTTGCGCGAGCAGTTTCTTCATCATCGGGGCATGGGCTCAGGGCGGCACGAAAGAGCCGGGCACGCGGCCCGGCTGCTTGCTTGGGTCGCCAAGTCCTCAGTTGCGGTCCGCGCGGGCGGGGCGCATCGGCTCTGTCGTCTGCGGTTGCGCCGCTGGCGTGCTGCTGGTGTCGGGGGTCGTCGAGGGCATGGCCGCGGGCGCCTGGCTCGGGGTCGTCGTGCCGGGGCTTGTGCTCTGGCTGGGGCTGGCCTGGGCTACGGTGCTCGATTCCATCGGGGTGCCGGCCTGGCTCTGCTGTGTCGTGGCGGGCGGTGAGACCGTCGGCGCCGTGCTCTGGGCAAAGGCGAAGCCACTGGCGCCCAGGGCTAGGACGGCGAGAAGATGCTTGCGTGCGTTCATTGATGACTCCTTGAGGGTGCTGAGGTGCAAAGGGAAATGCCGGCTCGGTGACCGACTGCGTCCAACTTAGGCGCTCCGTTTGCGCCTGCCGGGTCGGTGGTCGGCGCGGCGTCCTGTAGGAGCGAGACCACGAGGGTCCGGCGCGGCATTACAGTCCGGGCAACCGTTTTGCAGAAAAAAGCTTCGATGACCGACACCGTTCCCGCACCGACCGCCGCCGAGAAGGAAGGCACCCCCGCACGCCGCAAGAAGAAGACCCAGGCCCGGCAGGCCCAGGCGCCGAAGGGCGCGCCATCGCCGGCACGCAAGGTGAATCCTGTGCTCGAGCGCCTTTTCGAGCTCTATCCGAAGATGTTCGGCGCGCGCTTCCTGCCGCTCAAGCTCGGCGTGTTTGAGGACCTGCTGGCGCTGCACCCCGACGAATTCAAGCGCGAGGACCTGAAGATCGCGCTCGGCCTGCATGCGCGCTCGACCCGCTACTTGGAGGCCGTGGCTTCGGGCAAGCAGCGCCATGACTTGAACGCCGTGCCGGTCGACCCGGTGGCCCCCGAGCATGTGCACCACGCCATCCTCGAGGTGTTCCGCCGGCGCCAGGCGCGCAGCGCCGAAGACCTGCGCCCGCAGCTGCGTGCGCGCCTGATGGAGGCCATCGAGGCCTCGGGCCTCTCGCGCGAAGACTACATGCTCGTCGTGCGCAGCAACGACGAGACCGCCAACGCCGTGCTCGACGAGGCCTTCGCCGAGCTGGGCGCGCGCAACGCCAAGCGCGAGGCGTTGCGCCGGGCCTTCGAGGCCAGCGGGCGCAGCGTCGCCGAGTTCGCGGAGATGTACGGGATGGATCCGGCGGAGGTGAAGCGAACGCTGGCCGCCGCGCGAGCGCGTCCCGAGACCTCGGACCCCGTTTGACTTCCTCTCCCTTTGGGAGACGGCGGGGGTAAGGGCACCGGCCCTTCGATCGGCCCTGAGCGCTTCATGCGCCCGCTACGGAGCCCGAACCAGACCCAGGCCCCGGAGCTGGGCCTCGAGCTCCGCGACCGAGCCCCAAGGCAGGATGGGTGAGTTCTGCCGCTCATCCGGAGGATTCGACGGCAGTGCATCGGACCAGCCGCCGCAGCCCACCAGCGGCAGCAACGGCCGCTTGTGGAGCCAGGCCAGGCAGACTTCGGAGATCGTGCCTGCTCGCCCGCCGATGACGATGCATGCGTCTCCGGCAAGCGCCATGAGCAGGTTGCGTGCATCGCCCATGCCGCAGGGGATGACCACCGTCGCAGGCCAGTCCGGCGGAGGCATCTCATCGGGCGGGACGATGCTGAGCACCAGGCCGCCGGCCTCGATGGCGCGCTCTGCGGCGACCTTGGTTGCCGGGCTTCCGCAGCCACTGACGACGGTGATGCCAAGGCGTGCCAGCAGCGCCCCGGCTTCACCTGCCAGCTCATGGGCAGCAGAGCCAGGTTCGGCGCTGCCGAGAACGCAGACCTGGGGGCGGCGGTGCGAGGGAGTCATGTGCGGAGTTCCGTTGCAATTCGGGACCCGGATTGTCTACGCCGCTGCCAAGCGGCGGCTCAGCCGTCGGAAGGCGCAGGCGCGACTTGGCGACGAGCGTTGAGAGGCGTCACTGCGCGAGAGCCTTTGCATTCAATGCATGTTCGAAGAGGCTGATCGCCTTCTGTCATGTCATCGCTCGCCACGGGTCAGGCGTCATCTGGTTCGCGCTCGAAAAGGACGCGCAGCATTCTCGCCGGATCGGCGAGAAAGTCCCGCGTCACTTGAAAGTGCTCGGTGTCTTCGTACGCTATCGGCGCAATGCCATCGCTCGCCAACTGATAGATCCGGGCATCGGGATAGGCCATCAGGATCGGGGAGTGTGTGGCGATCACGAACTGCGATCCATCGAGTATGAGGTCGTGAATGCGTGAGAGCGCTGCGAGCTGGCGCTGAGGCGACAGGGCAGCCTCAGGCTCGTCAAGCAAGTACAGGCCTTGGCCGCCGAAGCGGTTCGTGAGCAAAGCGAGGAAAGACTCCCCATGCGACTGCTCGTGAAGCGACCGACCACCGTAGGAACTGATGACCGGCGGTCCGAAGGATGGTTCCTCGTCGAGTCGCTCGATCTCTGTTGCGACATTGAAGAAACTTTCGGCGCGCAGAAAGAAGCCGTTGCGAGGCCGCCGAATGCCTTTGGCTACGCGAAGGAATTCGTGCAGCTCGGAGTGAGATGCTCTCGTACCGAATGCAAAGTTCTTGGTGCCGCCTTCCGGATTGAAGCCGAGCGACACAGCGATGGCCTCGAGCAGCGTTGACTTGCCGGATCCGTTCTCGCCGACGAGAACCGTCATTTTTGGATGCAACTCCAAGCGGTCGAGGCCCTTCACCGCGGGGAGGCTGAACGGGTAGCGATCGAAGGACGCGACCCTGTCCCGGAGCAGGGTGACGTGACTGACGAACGGTGTCGTGATCATGACGGCCAACGTGCTTCAGGCAGATGCTGCCAGCTTCAACCCGATGATGCTTGTGATGGCACCGCCTACGTGACGTTGAGGACCTCATTGGCAAGGCGGGTCAGATTCTGCTCGTTGGCTTCGGCCACGACGCCCGCTATACGCTCCTTGTGAGCCGGGGTGTCGAACACTTGCCGCCAGCCAACCAGGGTCTTGTTTCCCTGAGGCGTGAAGGTGATCGTCATCAAGAAGTGGTGGTCCTCGGAGAGGTGATCGAGTACCAGCCGCTCCGGCGCCACGACCTCGATGAAGACGTTCTCGTTTGGATAGTCGGCGCCGTCGGGCCCATGCATGACGAAGCGCCAATGGCCACCGGGCCGAAGCTCGAAGGTCTGGAAGGTGCTGGTGAACCCGTTGGGACCCCACCACCGGGCGAGGTGTTCGGGTTCGGAGAAAGCCTTGAAGACGCGCTCGCGCGGCGCATCGATGAGCCGTGAATGGATGAACGCTCGCTCGTCGGTTGATTCATTGCGCATACGTGGAGACCTCGTGTCGTGGCTCATGTTGCCCGTGCCGGAATGGAATACGTCCCCACGGCATGGGCAACGATGTCGCTGCGCCCCTCCGAGTACAGGCTGACCTCGCCCACCGCCAGGGAGCGCCCCAGCTTGATGAGCTTGCACACGCCGATGACGCGTGCCCCCGCCTCCGGCTTGCGAAGGAAGTTGATGTTCAGACTGGTCGTCACCGTCAAGGGAACGATGCCGATCTCAGCGAGGATCGCAACGTAGAGCGCCACGTCGGCCGTGGCCATGAGAACGGGCCCGGAGACCGTGCCTCCGGGCCGCAACTCGGCGGGGCCCACCTCGTGAGCCACGGTCGCGCCGGCATTGCCGGCTTCGAGGACAGCGCACTTCGTTTGCGGAAACTCGCGTGCGATGAAGGCTGCGATTTCTTCCCTGGTGGCCGGCATGGCGCGTCAGGCCTGCCCGGCCTTCACCTTCAAGCGCCACGCATGCAGCAGCGGCTCGGTGTACCCGCTCGGCTGCTCCACGCCCTTGAACACCAGCTCCTGCGCCGCCTTGTACGCCGCCGAGGTGCCGAAGTTGCCGGCCATGTTCTGGTAGAGCGCATCGCCTGCGTTCTGCTGGTCCACCACCGCCGCCATGCGCTGGAAGGTGGCGTCGACCTCTTCCTTCGTGACCACGCCGTGCAGCAGCCAGTTGGCGATGTGCTGGCTGGAGATGCGCAGCGTCGCGCGGTCTTCCATCAGGCCGATGTTGTGGATGTCCGGCACCTTGGAGCAGCCCACGCCCTGGTCGATCCAGCGCACCACGTAGCCGAGGATGCCCTGCACGTTGTTGTCCAGCTCCTGCTGGCGCTCCTGCGCCGTCCACTTCGCCTCGGCTGCGACGGGCACCTTCAGCAGGTCGGCGAGGATGTTGTCGCGCTCCGCATCGGCGTCGATCTTCTCCAGCTCCTTCTGCACCTCGGCCACGTTCACGCGGTGGTAGTGCAGCGCATGCAGCGTGGCCGCGGTGGGTGAGGGCACCCAGGCGGTGTTGGCGCCTGCCTTCGGGTGGCCGATCTTCTGCTCGAGCATGGCGGCCATCAGGTCCGGCATGGCCCACATGCCCTTGCCGATCTGCGCCTTGCCGCGCAGGCCGCACGAGAGGCCCACCAGCACGTTGTTCTTCTCGTAGGCCTGGATCCAGGGCGTGGTCTTCATGTCGCCCTTGCGCAGCATCGGGCCGGCGCGCATCGCGGTGTGCATCTCGTCGCCGGTGCGGTCCAGGAAGCCGGTGTTGATGAAGGCCACCCGCGCCGCCGCCTCGGCGATGCAAGCCTTGAGGTTGACGCTGGTGCGGCGCTCCTCGTCCATGATGCCCAGCTTCACCGTGTTGGCCGGCAGGCCCAGCATCTGCTCGACACGGCCGAAGAGCTCGCTGGCGAAGGCCACCTCGGCCGGGCCGTGCATCTTGGGCTTCACGATGTAGACGCTGCCGGTGCGCGAGTTGCCCTTGCGCTTCAGGTCGATCGTGGCGATGGTGGTGGTGATCACCGCGTCCATGATCCCCTCGGGGATCTCCTTGCCCTCGCCGTAGAGGATGGCCGGGTTGGTCATCAGGTGGCCGACATTGCGCACGAACATCAGCGAGCGGCCGTGCAGCTTGACCGGCTGGCCGCCGGCGCCGGTGTACTCGCGGTCCGGGTTCAAGCCGCGGGTGATGGTCTTGTCGCCCTTCTTCACGTCCTCCGTCAGCGTGCCCTGCAGGATGCCGAGCCAGTTGGAATAGGCGAGCACCTTGTCCTGCGCATCGACCACCGCCACCGAGTCTTCCAGGTCGAGGATGGTGGACAGCGCGGCTTCGAGCACCACGTCGCTGATGCCCGCGGCGTCGGTCTTGCCGATCGGCGTGTTGCGGTCGATCCGGATGTCGAGATGGATCCCGTTGTGCCTGAGCAGCACCGAGCCCGGCGCCGCCGCGTCGCCCTGGTAGCCGACGAACTGCGAGGGGTTCGCCAGCGGCGTGCTGCTGCTCTGCAGCGCGACCATCAGCTGGCCGTCCTTGACGGCGTAGCCGGTCGCATTCTTGTGCGAGCCGTTGGCCAGCGGCGCGGCCTGGTCCAGCACCTCGCGCGCGAACTCGATCACCTTCGCGCCGCGCGCCGGGTTGTAGCCCTTGCCTTTCTCGGCGCCGCCGGTCTCGGGGATGACGTCGGTGCCGTAGAGCGCGTCGTAGAGCGAACCCCAACGCGCATTGGCAGCGTTCAGCGCATAGCGGGCATTGAGGATCGGCACCACCAACTGCGGGCCGGCCTGCAGCGCGAGCTCGGCGTCGACATTGGCCGTGGTGGCTTTCACGCCCTGGGGCTGCGGCAGCAGGTACCCGATCTTTTCGAGGAAGGCGCGGTAGGCCGGCATGTCCGTGATCGGGCCGGGATGGGCCCGGTGCCAGGCGTCCATCTCCGACTGCAGCCGGTCGCGCTCGGCCAGGAGCGCGATGTTCTTGGGCGCGAGATCGCCGACGATGGCGTCGAAGCCCTTCCAGAAGACATCGCCGGCGACGCCGGTGGCCGGCAGCACCTGGTCTTCGATGAAGCGATGGAGCTCGGTGGCGACCTGGAGGCCGTGGACGGTCGTGCGGGCGGTCATGGTTATCTACTCCTTGAATTCAAGACGGAAGAATGCAGTCGGTGACTTTATTCGATACCTCGTTGATGAGTAAGAGCCTCAGGAGCGATTGATCAATGACCAAATTGGAGGTAATCGTCCGCGCCGAGGCCGGCAAGGGCACAAGCCAAAGGGTAGGCCCTGATAGGCAGTCTGCAAGCGCTCCATACATTTAACTTCTTAAATAAATCGGCCCTCGCGATGATCCTGCTGGCTTCCAACGAAAACCCGCTCGGCATGCCCGAGTCCGCGCGCCGCGCCGCGGCCGCCGCGCTCCAGGGCGCGGGCAACTACCCCGACAGCAACGGCACGGCGCTCAAGCACGCGCTGTCGGCGCGGCTCGACGTGCCGGCCGACTGGCTGGTGCTGGGCAGCGGCTCCAGCGAGATCCTCGAACTCGCGGCCCAGGTCAGCGTGAAGCCGGGCGAGCATGTCGTCTACTCGCAGTACGGCTTCGTGGTCTACGGGCAGGCGGCCGCGCATGCCCATGCGCGCAGCACGGTGGTGCCCGCGCAGGACTTCGGCCACGACCTCGGCGCCATGCGCGCTGCCATCGGCGAGGACACGCGGCTGGTCTTCGTCGCCAATCCCAACAACCCCACCGGCACCTTCATCGAGGCCGACGCACTGCTCGCCTTCCTGGAGTCGGTGCCGCCTCAGGTGACGGTGCTGCTCGACGAGGCCTACGGCGAGTACCTCGCGCCGGGGCAGCGCTACGACAGCATCGCCTGGGTGCGGCGCTTCCCCAACCTGATCGTCGCGCGCACCTTCTCCAAGGCCTATGGGCTGGCCGGCCTGCGCATCGGCTACGGCGTTGCCCAGCATGCGCTGGCGGCGCGGCTGAACGTGCAGCGGCCGCGCTTCAACGTCAGCACGCCGGCGCAAGCCGCGGCGGCGGCGGCGCTGGGCGACGGAGCCTTCCTGGCGCGCAGCTACCAGCTCAATATCGCCGGACGCGCGCGGCTCGAGGCGGGCTTGCACGAGCTTCGCCTCGCCTCGATCCCCTCCGCGGGCAACTTCCTGATGGCGCAGGTCGGCGAGGGCCGCACCGTGCATGCACGCCTGCTGGCCGCCGGCATCGAGGTTGCGCTGCTCGACAACTACGGCCTGCCGCACTGGCTGCGCATCACGGTCGGCCTGCCCGAGCAGAACGAGGCCGTGCTGGCCGCGCTGCGCGACCACGCGCCCGCGCGCTGAACGCAGAAGAGACCGAACAACAACCCGAGGAGACCGTCTTGATCAAACGCCGCCACTTCGCTGCGCTCGCCGCCGGCGCGCTCGCCATGCCCCTGGCCCTGGCGCAGGAGCGCAACACCCGCATCCTGGTCGGCTTCCCGCCCGGCGGCTCGGCCGACGTGGTGGCGCGCCTGCTGGCCGACCGGATGCGCGTTTCGCTCGCGCAGAACGTGATCGTCGACAACAAGCCGGGCGCGGCCGGCCGGCTGGCGCTGTCGGAGCTCAAGCGTTCCGTGCCGGACGGCAGCACGCTCATCTTCTCGCCCAGCGGCGCGATGGTGATCCATCCCTGGCTCTATGCGAACCTGGGCTACGACACTGCGAAGGACTTCACCCCGATCTCGCTGGTCAGCACTTTCGACTTCGCGGTGACCGCCGGGCCCGGCGCGCCGGCGGGCGACCTCAAGACCGTGCTGGCCTGGATGAAGGCCAACCCCTCCAAGGCCAACTACGCGACCTCGGGCGCCGGCACCGTGCCGCATTTCGCCGGCCTGCTGCTCTCGCAGGCGGCCGGCGTGCCGATGACGCATGTGGCCTACCGCGGCGGCGCGCCGGCCGCGCAGGACCTGATCGGTGGGCAGGTGCCGCTGATGGTGGATACGGCGGTCGAGACCATCGAGCACCACCGCGCCGGCAAAGTGCGCATCCTGGCCGTCACCGGCGCGCAGCGCAGCAAGGCGCTGCCGGATGTCCCCACGCTCAAGGAGTCCGGCATCGATATCACGGCCGACGCCTTCTTCGGGCTCTACGGCCCGCCCGGAATGCCGCCGGAGCTGGTGCAGCGCATCGACCGCGCCGTGGCCGACGCATTGCGCGCGCCCGAGATCCAGGAGCGCATCTACAACCTCGGCCTGGTGCCGGCGCATGCCGGGCCGGCCGAGTTGGCGGCCGTCCAGGCGGCGCACCTGAAGCGCTGGGAAGCGCCCATCAAGGCTTCGGGCTTCAAGGCGGAATAGATCGCCTATCTCGCCCGGGGTCGTGCCGCACGTGAAAAGGGCGCAGCCGGCCTGTGACAAATTACCGTGGATTCAGCTCGCTCGTGCGTATCATCCATTCCATCGCATCCGCTGCACTCGTATGCGATTAGCTGATACTCTGATATGATAGATAAATCGCATGCGATCATAGCGCATACGTTTTTGACAATCTCACCACCTCAACTTCAAGGAACCATCATGAGCAAAATCGAAAAAGTCCTCCTCTCGGGCAAGACCCACACCCGCGTCAGCGGCCCTGGCGATCGCGTCGACCTCCGGCTCTCGTCGCCCGGCGACGCGAACCCCGCGCACGTGTTCTCGGCCGTCCAGGCGCACCCGACCGCGGAGCAGCTCTTCGCGGGCGCCTGGTCCGCTTGCTACATCTCGGCGATCGGCCTGGTGGCCAAGCAGAAGAAGGTCGCGCTGCCGGCCGATCTCTCTGTCGACATCCAGGTCGACCTGGGCCAGACCGGCAAGGCCTACTTCATTCAAGCGCGCTTCGATGTCCGCGTGCCGGGTGTGGCGCAGGAGGTGGCCGAGGCCCTCGCACACGAGGCGCACGAAATCTGCCCGTACTCGAAGGCCGTGCACGGCAACATCGACGTGGCCCTGAACGTCGTCGGCTCGTGAATCAGACGCGGCATTCACGTCCATTTCCAAGCTTCTCCATCTCCATGATGTCGCATGCGATGTAATCGCATTCGTTGTTTAACGTCAGCCTCTCCCAACCTTAAGGAAAACAACCCATGAGCAAGATCGAAAAAGTCCTGGCCTCAGGCAAGACCCACACCCTCGTCAGCGGCCCTGGCGACCGCGTCGACATCCGGCTCTCGTCGCCCGGCGACGCGAACCCCGCGCACGTGTTCTCGGCCATTCAGGCGCACCCGACCGCGGAGCAGCTCTTCGCGGGCGCCTGGTCGGCTTGCTACATCCTGGCGCTCGGCCTGGCGGCCAAGCAGAACAAGGTGGCGCTGCCGGCCGATCTCTCGGTCGACATCCAGGTCGATCTGGGTCAGACCGGCAAGGCCTACTTCATTCAAGCGCGCTTCGATGTGCGCGTGCCGGGCGTGGCGCAGGAAGTCGCCGACGCCATCGCCCACGCGGCGCACGACATCTGCCCATACTCGAAGGCCGTGCACGGCAACATCGACGTGGCGCTGAACGTCGTCACCTGACGCCCTCCGCGTTCTGACCTGAACAGCCCCGCAGACACGGTCTGCGGGGCTGTTGCTGCAGCAGACGCCCGGAACTGCGGAAAGGGTTCGCATTCTTGCGATACGATCGCATGCGATTTATAGTTCAGCTCAGACGAGACGCGGGTCTCCGGCAAAGAGGACGCAAATGAAATCCACCGACAAGACAACCATCCCCGAGGATCTGAAGCTCTCGGACTACCTGTGCTTTGCGGTCTACTCCGCGAACCTGGCCTTCGGCAAGGCCTACAAGCCGCTGCTCGAGAAGCTTGGGCTGACCTACACCCAATACATCACCATCGTCGCGCTCTGGGAGCAGGACGATCAGACCGTCGGCAGTCTGGGCGAAAAACTGTTTCTCGAATCGAACACGCTCACGCCGATCCTGAAGAAGCTCGAGGCCATGGGCTATGTGGAGCGGCAGCGCGATCCTGCGGACGAGCGCCAGGTGCGAATCAGCGTGACCAAGAGCGGTCGACGGCTGCGCGAGAAGACCAGGGAAGTGAGCCTCGCCCACGCGACGGGCCTGGCGCCGGACGAGTTCGTGCGATTGCAGAAGACGATCGTGACGATGCGCAACAACCTCATCGAGTCGGTGCATGCCGGGGAATGACGGGCCCTAGACCCGTCCCGTGAGCCCCCGCGCGGCCTCGCGCACCGGACCGATGTGCCGCTCGTCGTAGCGATGCGCCGGCATGGTCAGCGTGAGCGCCGCGGCCAGCTGGCCATCGGCATGGAACACCGGCGCCGAGATGCCTCCCAACTCGGCCGAGCGGTCGCCGACCATTGCGCAGTAGCCCTGTGCGCGGATGGCGTCGTAGAGCTTGCGCTCCTTCGCGCCGCGCGGGCGCTCGGCCTCGGGTCCGAAGGCGATCAGGATGCGCGCACCTGAACCGCGATCGTTGGGCAGCAGGTCGCCGGCGCGCACGTGGTCGCGCACCACGTGCGGCGAGTCGACGCGGTAGAGGCAAAGCCGCGCCCAATGATCGCCCTGCGCCTGCCGCACGTGGTAGGCCGCACTCTCTCCGGTGACCGCGACCAACTCGCGCAGCACCGGCGGCACGATGCGGTCGAGCGAGAGCGAGGCCGCGTACAGGCCGTGCAGCCGCGCGATCTCCATGCCCAGCGCATAGCGGCCGTCTTCCTGCCGGCGGATCAGGCGCGCGTGCTCCAGCGAGGCGAGCAGGCGCAGAACGGTGCTCTTGTAGAGCTGCGTGCGCTCGGCGAACTGCGCCAGGCTCAGCGCCTCGTCGCCGGCCTGGAAGGAAGACAGCAGGCTCAGCGCGCGGTCGACCGCTGCGGCCCCGCCGGGCGCGGCGTTGAGATCTGAGACCGACTCGGTCTGGGCTTTGCGTGGCATGGGTCTGGCTTGACAGTCGAGGGGGCTGCGTGGTCTAATTCTGTAACACAGAATTTAGTTCTGTTAGATAGAACTGTCAAGTTCATGCCTCCCCAAGACCTTCCCCAGGAGACAAGCCCGATGCCAAGCCCCGATGTGCTGATCAGCGAGGTCGGCCCGCGCGACGGCCTGCAGTCCGTCAAGGCCACGATGCCCACGGCCGACAAGTTGCGCTGGATCGATGCCCTCCACGCCGCCGGCGTGCGCGAGATCGAGGTCGCCTCTTTCGTCCCGGCCCGCCTCCTGCCGCAGATGGCCGATGCCGCCGAGGTGGTGCGCCATGCCGTCACGCTGCCCGGCCTCACCGTCATGGCGCTGGTGCCCAACCGCAAGGGCGCCGAGGCCGCGCTCGCCGCCGGCGTGCACAAGCTCACCATGCCGGTGTCGGCCAGCGTTGCCCACTCGCTGGCCAATGTGCGCAAGACGCGCGAGGAGATGGTCGAGGAGGTGCGCGCCATCGCGCAACTGCGCCGCGAGATCGCGCCGCACGTCAAGCTCGAGGCCGGCATTTCCACCGCCTTCGGCTGCACGCTGCAGGGCGAGGTGCCGGAGGACGAGGTGATCCGCCTCGCCGTGCAGTGCGTGGCAGCTGGAGCCGACGAATCGGGCCTGTCCGACACCGTCGGCTACGCCAACCCGGCCCAGGTGCGGCGGCTCTTCAGGCGCCTGCGCACCGAGTTGGGCGACAAGGCCGGCGCGGCCCACATGCACAACACCCGCGGCCTCGGCCTCGCCAACTGCCTCGCGGCCTACGAGGAGGGCGTGCGCACTTTCGATGCCTCGCTCGGCGGCCTGGGTGGCTGCCCCTATGCGCCCGGCGCTTCAGGGAACGTGGTGACCGAGGACCTGGTCTTCATGTTCGAGGCCATGGGCGTCGCCACCGGCATCGACATCGCCAAACTCATCGCGGCCCGCGCGCCGCTCATCGCCGGCTTGCCGGGCGAACCGGTCTACGGCATGACGCCCGAGGCCGGGCTGCCCAAGGGCTTCGTTCAAGGAACTGCACATGTCTGACAGCACGGAGAAGCAACTCCCCTACGCCGGCGTCCGCGTCGTCGAGTTCACCCACATGGTGATGGGCCCCACCTGCGGCATGCTCTTGGCCGACCTCGGCGCCGAGGTCATCAAGGTCGAGCCCATCGAGGGCGACGCCACGCGGCGCCTGTTGGGTTCCGGCGCCGGCTTCTTTCCCACCTTCAACCGCAACAAGAAGAGCATCGCGCTCGACCTCAAGCAGCCCGAGGGCGTGGAGGCCGCGCTGCGCCTGATCGCCGGCGCCGACATCGTGAGCGAGAACTTCAAGCCCGGCACCATGAAGAAGCTGGGCCTGGACTACGAGAGCCTGAAGAAGCTCAACCCGCGCCTCATCTACGTGAGCCACAAGGGCTTCCTGCCCGGCCCCTACGACCACCGCACCGCGCTCGACGAGGTGGTGCAGATGATGGGCGGCCTGGCCTACATGACCGGGCGCATCGGAGACCCGCTGCGCGCCGGCACCAGCGTCAACGACATCATGGGCGGCATGTTCGGCGCCATCGGCGCGATGGCCGCGCTGCGCCAGCGCGAGCAGACCGGCGAGGGCTGCGAGGTGCAGTCGGCGCTGTTCGAGAACAACATCTTTCTGGTCGCGCAGCACATGATGCAGTTCGCGGCGACGGGGAAGGCGGCCGATCCGATGCCCAGCCGCATCTCCGCCTGGGCGGTGTACGACGTCTTCACCGTCAAGGACGGCGAGCAGATCTTCCTGGCCGCGGTCAGCGACAAGCAGTGGACCATCTTCTGCAAGGCCTTCGGCCTCGAGGACATGTTGGCCGACCCGCGCCTGAAGACCAACAACGACCGCGTGCTCGCGCGCGACTGGATGATGCCCGTGCTGCGCTCGCACCTCGCCGGCTACAGCGCGGCCGAGCTCAGCGCCGTGTTCGAGAAGAATGAGCTGCCCTTTGCGCCCATCGCCAAGCCGCACGAGCTCTTCGACGACCCGCACCTCAACGCCACCGGCGGCCTGGCGCCGGTGCGCATGAACGACGGCAGCGAATCGAAGGTGCCGCTGATGCCCTTCACCCTGGCCGGCGAGCGGCCGGGCATCCGGCTGCAGCCGCCGCTGCTGGGCGAGCACACGGGCGAACTGCTGCGCGAGGCCGGGTATACCGATGACGACATCGCGGGGCTCACGCAACGGGGGATCGTTGCGGGGCACTGAGGTTCGGAAAGCGGTCATCCCTACCCGCATTCAGCCCCGGCCCAACGTGACGGCGAGCCCAGCCAGCGCACAGGCGCCGAGGAGCGGCATCACGCCGATTTTGAAGCGGAAGAGGGCGACGGCCGCGGCCACGGCGATGAGGGCGGACACCCCATCGAAGCGGCCGGTGAAGCCCTGCGGCCACAGCACGTGGTAAGCGAAGAACAGCGCCAGGTTCAGGATGACTCCCACCACCGCCGCGGTGATCGCCGATAGGGGCGCGGTGAAGCCGAGCTTGCCGTGCGTGGCCTCGACGAGGGGACCGCCGGCCAGGATGAAGACGAAGGAGGGCAGGAAGGTGAAGAAGGTGACGACGGTGGCTGCCAGCGCACCGCCGAGAAAGAGCGCCTCGGGCCCAAGCACCTGCCGCAGCCAGCCGCCGACGAAACCCACGAAGGCCACCACCATGATCAGCGGTCCCGGCGTCGTCTCGCCGAGCGCCAGGCCATCGATCATCTGCGCGCCCGACAGCCAGTGGTGCTGCTCGACCGCGCCCTGGTAGACATAGGGCAGCACCGCGTAGGCGCCGCCGAAGGTCAGCAGCGCCGCCTTGGTGAAGAACCAGCCCATCTGCGTCAGCGTTCCCTGCAGGCCCTGCGTCGCGACGAGCGCGCCCATGGCCACCGCCCACATCCCGACTCCGACGGCCAGCAGCCTTGCCAGCCGGCCGCGCGAGAAGCGCGCGTGAGGCGGTGTCGGCGTGTCGTCGTCGATCAGCGCCGGCCCGTAGCGCTCCTGTCCGTTCCCGTGGCCACCGCCGAGCGCGAAGACCGCGGGTGCGCGGCGCGCGCCGAAGTGGCCGATCAGCCCGGCCGCGACGACGATCGCGGGAAACGGCGTGTCGAACGCGAAGATGGCCACGAAGGCCGCCGCCGCGATGCCCCACATCCAGGGATTCCTGAGCGCCCGCGTGCCGATGCGGTGCGCCGCGTGCAGCACCAGCGCCGTGACGGCCGGCTTGATGCCGTAGAAGAGGCCGGCCACCACCGGGACGTCGCCGAAGCGCAGGTAGATCCATGACAGCGCGATCAGGATGAACAGCGAGGGCAGCACGAACAGCGCGCCCGCGACGATGCCGCCCCAGGTCCGGTGCATCAGCCAGCCGATGTAGGTGGCCAGCTGCTGGGCTTCGGGGCCGGGCAGCAGCATGCAGTAGTTCAGCGCATGGAGAAAGCGCTTCTCGCTGATCCATCGGCGGCGCTCCACCAGCTCGGTGTGCATGATCGCGATCTGCCCTGCCGGCCCGCCGAAGCTGATGAAGCCGAGCTTGAGCCAGAAGCGGAAGGCTTCGGCGAAGCCGACGCGGGCGGGTGGGGCGATCGCTTCGTCCACCTTGTCCGGAACGGCGCTCACGAGGCGTGCCCCGCCAGGGGCGCTTCTGCCTCGCTTGGACCGGGGCGGCAATTCATCCTTGGGGGGCATCGACGTCTCATGGCTCTCCGATTTCAGGCTGGATCAGGGCACGCATCATGGATCGCGGCCTTCTTCGCCGAGTCACGTCATCTTCCGCCGTGATGGAACCAAAGCGAAAGATCCGTTACTCAGCGGCATAACCATTCCCCAGAGGAGCGACACCAAGATGACGGCTCTATTAGGTCACAGCCTCGATTTGTATCTTGCTTCGATCCAGCAGGCGCCAACGTGCGTCAGCGTCGAGGGCAGCCTCGTGTTCGAGGCGGAAGGGCGCCTGCAGGTCCACGCCGCCATGCTGCCGGACGGCCGGGTCGAACTGTTCGCCGGCGCAGGCTACGTGCGCGCCGAGTTGCTGCAGGCCGTCGTGGAAGCCGACGAGGATCGCGACTTCGACGAAGACGAGCCGCGCCACGTGCAGGACATCATGGCGCGTTGGACGGGCGAAGGTGCGCACTGGGCTGTCGACGTTCATCGACAGACGGGCTTGCTGACCTTGTCCATGATCCTTGCGGCCATCCCCGGCGATCCGGGCGAATGGGCCGGGGTGATGGATGCATTCAAACGAACCGGCGAGTCGTGGACCGTCCGCCTCCATCCCGAGCCACCCGATCCGTTGCCGCACGCCGGCGTCGGGCTGGCCGAGATCGGCTGGGGCGCATTCCTGCGCTGCTGAGCTCAGCAGAAGCCGGCTTGCTTGCAAGCGCTTCACATTTCCAACTTACTCAGATTGGCAATTACCGTGAACCGGAACCGTTTCTCCACGCTATTTGGGAAGAGGCAAAGCGTTGTCCCGACCGAGTCGGCCGAATCGACCAAGCGTTCAACAGTCGAGACAAGCCCTCTGCCAGTCGTTTCGCCACGGCAGGGCAAAGGCGGAACGCATGTGACCAAACCACTTCCGTTTCTGACGAAAAAGGATTGCGCCGGTCAATGGGGGCGTGTGCAGTCGCTGCTGGGACAGGTCACCGGCGTGAAGATCGTGGGCGACCGCATCGTTGTGCTTTCGAGGCTTGGCGAGAAGGGACTGGACCACGTTGCCGAAGCCATCGTCATCCTCGTGGACGCGGATCGCCTCGTGGCAGCATGCACAGTTTTTCGTATGTGCGAGCCGTCGGTGCGCCTCAAGCTGCTGAAGCTGTGTGGAAGCGAGCGCGTCAACCGTTGGAGGAGCAGCGATGATCCACAAGTCTGCAAGCCCCTGGACAGGGCGCTGGACGCCGCGGCCCACGAAGCGTTGGGCAGCAAAAAATATGGCGAGGTGCGCGGCCTGTGGCCGTGGTGCTCGCCAGCGACAAGGAAGGGCGTGGCGACGTTGCTTCCACGGCTCACCGTGCAGATGCTCAGCAAGCTGAGCGGCGACGAGCTCGTCGAGGCCGTGCGCCTGACGCTGGAATGCGGTCGGGAGCTGGGTACGGCCAAATGCCTCGTGGAAATCCCCTTGCTCCTATCGGTCGTCGACGAGCTCAAAACCACCAATCCGCTAAACACGAATCTTCCCCGCGCAGCGACGATGATGTCCATGATCTGTCTCGCCGTGGACGAGCTATCGCCTGGCGCAGACGAAGGTGAACTCAAGGAATTCGCCGCCAAGCTGAAAGGCATGGCTCGGCTGCCGGAACTGACACGCGACCTGGTCAACGGCTGCCCGGACATCGTGCGAGACGAAGTCCTGCGCGTTGCAGTGGTGCAGGCGGCGGCGAAGGAGTCCCCTGGCGTGTGCGTGACCCACCTGCTTGGGCTTGCAGCGTTGAGCGACCAGCTCGGCGAAAGCGACGCCGACCGGCTGAGATTCCACATCATGAGCGCGGTGAGCAGGCTGCTTGTGCGGTGGGACGAATCGGTCTATCAGGCCCACAAGGGCGCGCTCCTGGTGGTCCTGGCAACGCAGGAT
Organism: Variovorax sp. WS11; assembly: GCF_010499245.1. Taxonomy (GTDB): domain Bacteria; phylum Pseudomonadota; class Gammaproteobacteria; order Burkholderiales; family Burkholderiaceae_C; genus Variovorax. The sequence goes on along the minus strand of NZ_JAAGOW010000001.1, from coordinate 2,033,359 downwards.
CGAATCCCGAGGGGCCGCTTTCTGAGTTCGGTAGTAGGCAAGACCGGCAACACGGTCGAAAAGCCTGCAGACACGCTCATCCAGTTCGCCGACGACTTTCGGCGAGCTGTCGACACTGATGACTTGCGCACGGCCGCGCTTCTCATTCGTGACTGGCCGTACCCGGAGTTCGGCAACCCGGCACGCGAGAGACTTTCCGAGGCCGTGATCGACAAGCTCGCAGTGGCCGGATACAAGGCCGAGCTGCGGCCTTTCAGCTTCATGGTGCTGGCAGAGATGAGCACGGATGTCGAGCAGGAAGAGCAGCGTTCGGTCGCGCTGCAGATGGCCGTGGTGCTCGCCGCGACCGGCGACCCGGAATGCTCGCAATTCGCCGGCACGATTCTTTCAATCGTCTTTCCGATGCCGGAAGACCCGCAGTGGGCCATCCAGTGGATAGTCGGAGAGCCCAAACCGGACATCGTCGGCGCAATCCCCACGCTGATGATCAATGCGTTGCCGCTGCTCTGCACGGCCGAGCTTTCCCCGGAGCTCGACGTCGTTTTGAAGATGGATGAGGGTCAAAAGCTGGTCGCGGAAGCCGCGATGGACGGCTTCTTGAACGGCAAATGGAACAACGCCAACAAAGCCTTGTTGTTCAACGCACTCGCGCATCGCGTCGACCTGGGTCCCGCTTTGCCGGCAATCAAGACCACAGTGCGGCTTGAGGATGGTGGAAAAGCTCGTATCGAGCAAGTCTTGGACGGGCGGCCGTTGACCGCCTTGAAGGAGTTGGAAGGTTGGAGAATGTTTTTCAACCTCTCTGCTGGCCAAGTCCAGCACGTCCATCCGTGGGCCCGCGGGTGGAGATTTTTGTGGATCATGCTCGCTACGAAGACCGCATTCTTGAAAGAACCCATGTTCATGATGGGAGCGATTGCGATCGATGCTGCCGCCGCAGACGGACTGCGCGGCGGGGCGGATGAACTGTTGCATCGATTGAAGTTCCCCTGGGCTCAGGAGGCCCTGGATGCCATGCTACAAATTCAAGTGGATGACAAGCCTTTGCTGTCGGACGACGACTTGCAAAACGTCTTGCGCGCCATGCTGAGCGACGAGCAACTGGGACGCGACATGTTCATATGGATGGGACAAGTCGATGATCCGATCAGAAAGGTGGAGCTGCACGCGGAAGCGGCACAAGCGCTCATCAGCCTTGCGGGCGATTCGTCTCCGTGCAGGTTCTATCCGAAGCGTCGTGCCGACCATGCCGTAGGCGAAATGGTGCGCATGTTCGAGTTCCGCCTGCGCTTCCTGAATATCGGCAAGGACGTCGAGACGAAGATGAACAAGGACGCCAAGACGAAGGCGGGCAAGAAAGCGTGGCGTGAAATCTCGTCGATGTTTCCCCCCAGCCGACGCGAGATGGAACCAGGCCTTGGCCAGGACTAACACAGGCTCGCGGATCGCCCGGTGGGCATCACGTCCGGCGCATTCCTGCGCTGCTGAACGCAGCACCACCTTCCCGTCCCCGCCGCCACAGCCCACAATGCGCCGATGCTCGACTCCTCCGCCCTGAAGAACATTCGTCCCTTCATCGCGACGCCGAGCTACGGCGGCGCGCTCAGTTCGATCTACGTGCGCAGCCTGCTCGGGCTCGTGAATCTGGCCTGGACCCACGGCTTCGCGATGCAGACGCGCTTTCTCGACGGCGACAGCCTGATCCCGCGCGCACGCAACCGGCTCGCGGCGGAATTCCTGGCCGATGCGCGCTGGACCCATCTGTTCTGGATCGATGCCGACATCGGCTTCGAGCCCGAGGCCGCGCTGCGCCTGCTGCTGGCCGGGCGCGAGGTGGTGGCCGGGGTCTATCCGGTGAAGAGCGAGGGCTGGCCGGCCGAAGGGCTGCACGCGCCGTTGCCGGCCGGTACCACGCGCGAGCAGTTCGAGGCGGCACATGCGCGCTTTCCGGCCAATGCCTTGCAGGCGCCTGGCGCGGTGGACGAGGACGGCTTCCTCGAAGTGCTGGACGCACCCACCGGCTTCATGCTGATTGCGCGCAGCGTGCTCGAGCGGATCGCGGCGGCCTGTCCCGAACTGCGCTACACGCCCGACGCGCATCCCGATGACCCGGCCTCGCGCGCCTGGCCGCACTACCGCTTCTTCGATGTCATGGCCGAACCCGGCAACGGGCGCTACCTGAGCGAGGACTACGCCTTCTGTCGGCGCTGGCAGGCGGTGGGCGGCAAGGTGTTCGCCGATGCGCGCTCGCGCCTGGCGCACCAGGGGCTGCGCACCTACACCGGGGACTTCGGCCGCGCGCTGGCCCGGCGATGAGCTCGCGCGGAATCAGAAGTCCCCACACCCATTGCGCCGCTCCGTATCGATGCAGTTCGTGAGATTGGGCCGCGAGCGCACGCGCGACCATTCGCGCGCCAGCACGTCGCCGCCCTGCGCGGCACGGTCGCCTTCCAGCGGTCCGGTGGCCAGGCAGATGGGCGTCGGCCCGATGTTGCGGTCATAGAGCCAGGTGCTCGGGTTGTCGCGCACCAGGTCGGGCTTGATCAGTTCCACCAGCCCGCCCACCGTGAGCACGCCCGGCACCACGGTGACCGCGTAGCCCTCGGCCGAGCTGAAGCTGCCGTTGATCGGGTACGTGCCCCTCAAGCTGAAGGTCGTGGCCGGGCTGCTCAGCGTGCCCGCGAAGCCCGCCCCGGTGTCGCCGAGGATCAGGCCCGTGATGCTGTAGGTGAACAGCGGATTGGGAAAGCCGCCGGGCCGCGCTACGCTGTGGACCAGCACCGTTGCCGCGGGCTGCTGCGCGTAGATGAAATGGTTGTCGGCGGCCGTCACCGTTACCGTGCACAGGCCCAAATAGGCACAGTGGTAGAGGTTGGGCAGCAGGCCCGAGCCGAACAGCCCGCCGCGGCTTTCGCCGACCCAGGTGTCGGCCCACACGCGCCAGGGCGCGCCGGTGATGGTGTAGGCGCCCAGGTTCTGGAAGCGCGCAGCCGCCACCAGGTCGGTGCTGGTGGTGCTCGTGACGTCGGTGCCGAGCGAGAGGTCGCCGCTCAGCGTGCGCACCAGGACCCGGCCGGCGCTCACGGTCGTGCCGAACACCGGCTGCGCCAGGTTGGTCGCGGCATTGAAGCTGGTGACCACGGGCGAGCTCAGCGCCAGCGCATCGGCGTCGGTGTATTCGAAGCGCCCGGCCGCGCCGCCGCCGAGCACGGCGACGTTGTTGCCCGGCTGGGTGAGCAGCACATTGCCGCCGCTGGAGCGCGCCAGCAGCGCGCCGGCCGTGATGGCCGTGCCCGCGGCCTGCGTGATGTCGCCCGCGCTCAGCAGGCCCAGCTGCGGCGTGGACACGGGTGCAGCGAGGCGGATGTTGCCGCCTCCGCCGTTGTGCAGCGTGAGCGCCGAGGCCAGCGCCAAGGGCCCCACCACGGTGATGTCGGCCGCGTGCGTGTCGCTGCCGGCCACCAGCGTCGGCGTGGTGATCAGCCCGAGCTCGGCGGCCGAGACCGCGAAGCCGGTGTTGACGGTGCTGCCGATGGTGATCGGCAGGTCGGTTCGGTCGAGCGCGTTGCCTGCGAGGTCGACGCCGCCCGGCCGCAGGTCGAGCGCATTGCCGGCGTGCACCGTGTCGCCGATGACCAGCGCATCGGTACTGCCATCGTTGACTGCGCGCAGCACCACGTTGTGGCTGCCGTCGATCTGCCCGCCCGGCCCTGAGGTGGTCGACGCCGGGGGCGCGATGTTCACGCCGGCGCCGATGCCGTCGTACTGCCCGGTCACGACGATGTCGCCGCCGCCGGTGGTCTGCAGCAGCGCGCCGTCCTGCAGCAACACGCCCGAGCCGGCCACCGGGCCGCCTGCCAGGCGGCGGCCGGTCACCGTGATGTTGCCGCTCGCGGTGCGCAGCGTCTCGCTGTTGATCTCGACGCCATGTCCCGGGGCTCCCGCGACGTTGGTGTTGAAAGTGCCGATGCCGGTCACGGAGATGTTGCCGCTGGTGGTGCTGAGCGTGCCGACGCTCTGGAAGTTCTCGAGCCGCACGCCGCTGCCCGTGCTGTGGCTGCCGAAGATCGAGATGTCGCCGGTCGCGGTGCTAATGGTGCTGTTCTGCAGGTAGACCGCGCCGACGCTGGTCTGGAAGGTATCGCCGAGAGTGCTGATGCCCCGCAGCTGCACCGCGCCGCCCAGGCCCGCGTCGCTGCCGCCGGTGTACGCGCCGGGCACGCCGGGCGTCAGCTGCTGGTTGCCGGTGCGTGTGTCGATCAGCGCCGTCGTCAGGCAGATGCTGCACATGCCGTTGCTGGCATTCGCCCACGCGCCATGCATCACGACGTTGCCGCCGTTGCTGTAGATCGCACCGCTGTAGCTGACCAGGCCGCCGCCCACTGCGGCGCCGGCGCCATTGACGTCGGCGTTGAAGATCACGTTCAGCGGATCGCCGATCGAGGCGATCACCGAGGCGGTATTCCCGCGCACGCTGCGGTGGGCATCCAGCTGCAGGGTGAGGGGGCCCTTGTTGCCCGTGTACTCGATCTGCACGTCGTCCATGACGATGTCGCCGAGGAACGCCGATCCGACGCCCGGGTCTCCGGTGGTGATGCGCACGCTGGTGCCGCCGTTGAGCGCCGCGTTGATGTCGCCGTCCTGAATGGTCGACGTGGCGACCGGCACGAAGGGATTGCCGGTCAGGGTGCCGGAGGCGGCGCCGTTGACGATGGTGACATCGAAGGGATCGACCATCCACTGGCCGGCCGTCCCGTTCGGCGCGGAGGCATCGGTGCTCAGGCCCGCGAGGTCGATGCCGCCGTTGTTGTCGCCGGCGGGCACGGCATAGCCACCGGAGGTCTCGATGAAGCCGCCGTTGCCGCCGGCCGGCCCTCCCCGCGCCGCGATCGTGCCGTAGGCGCGCAGCGTGCGCTCTCCCAGCAGGCGGATGTCGCCGCCGTTGCCGGCGATCGTGGCATCGGCGCTGATGCGGCTGCCGGCGGCAACCGCGATGGCGCCGGTCTGCGCGTTGCCGCCCACCGCCGTGGCATGCAGCCGGATGCGCCCGCCGCCCGCCGCGCCGCTGGCGTCGACGATGCCGCTGTCGTTCGGCAGCGGAACCAGCGCGGCCGCCACCGGCGGCACGTAGGGCTGCAGCAGGACGGTGCGGCCGGTGACATCGATCGTGCCGCCCTGCAGTCCGGATTCGTTGCCCCTGGCCGAGAGCAGGCCGCCGTTGATGGTGACGCCGCCCGCCGAACTGCCGCTGTCGAGCACGATCTCTCCGTTGCGCGATGACAGCGTGTCGGCGCGCAGCACGCCTCGGTTGTTGACCACGCCCTGCCCCACCTCGCTGCCACCGGTGGTCATCAGCACCACGCGGCCGCCGTCGGCCTGCACCAGGCCGTTGTTGCTCACGCTGCCGAAGAGGCCCGGCGAGACCTTGAAGGTGGTGAGGCCGTCGCCCGCGAAATCGACCGTCACCGTGTCGGCCGACACCAGCGCGGCCGTGCCGCCCTGCGCCACCATGCTGCCGCTGTTGCCGGCGCTCCCGCCGATCAGCGCGACGGTGCCGCCGCCGACGGCGGTGATGCTGCCGCGGTTCTCGACCGTGCGCAGCACGTTGCCCTCTTGCTGGAACACCAGCCGCTCGCTGCCGCCCATGAAGTCCGCGTCGCTGGTGCCCATCTTGAGCGTGGAGGCGACCAGCCCGCCGACGTTGACCGCCGAGCCGCTCGCGAACAGCACGCCGTTGGGGTTGACCAGGAACACGCGGCCGTTGGCGGTCATCGAGCCGGCGATGGTGGAGAGGTCGTTGCCGGTCACGCGGTTGAGCAGCACGCTGCGCGGGCCCGCCTGCTGCGCGATGTTGACGGCGTTGCCCGGCCCGATCGAGAAGCCCTGCCAGTCGATGATGGCGCGCGCCGTGCCCTGCGTGATCGGCAGGATGGTGCCCGCGGCCGAGGGCACGCCGGCGGCCGTGATCGGCAGGTTGCCCGGCCCGCTGCCCACTGCCACGGTGCCGCCGCGCACGATGAAGTTGTTCCACGTCGGCAGCTGCGCCAGGGCGGGCGCCGCGACGCTCATGCAGGCCAGGGCCAGCGCGACCGGGCGCAAGGGGAAATGCGCAGGCCGTGTGCGCTCGGCTCGCCTCGGCTTCGGTTGGGAGTTCATGTCAGAAGGCCTTCTGTGCTTGCACGTAGAGCCGTGGATTGCGGCCGCCGCCGTCGGTCTGTGCCGGCCGGGTGCCGTCGCGCCAGGCGAGCGTCGCGTTGATGGAGAAGTTGCCGGGCCGCGACCATGAGACGCCGACGCCGTAGCCCCGCAGGCTCAGCTTGTTCTCGCCATCGAAGAGGGTGGGATCGCGCGTGAGCTTGCCGCGGGCCGCGTCGTAGAACACGAAGGGCGTGAACTCTTCGTTGTAGGACCAGCGCCATTCGACCGTGCCGATCCAGCCCTCGTCGGCCAGCACCTCGCCCGAAGGGTAGGCCCGCACCGCACGGGCGCCACCGAGCGCCAGCTTCTCCGAGGCATCGAGGTTCTTGTTGGCCCACTGGCCGCCCACCGAGAGAAACAGCGAGTGCCGCGGGATGATCGACTGCAGCCGCGAGAACAGGAAGCTCGCCTTGGTGAAGCCGCCGTCGGTGCGATGGCCGCCGATGCCCTGGTCGAAGGCCAGGGTCTGCGGATCGCGGATGTCGAGCTTGCCGTGGTAGAGCGTGCCGGAGCTCGCCCAGTAGCCGCCGCCCAGCATCTCGTCGCGCCGCTCCCAGGACCAGCCCAGGCCGAGGCCGCGGATGCGCTTGTCGGAGGTGAGGTTCACCGCTCCGAACTCGTCCTCGAGTTTCTTGTGGTCGGCCGACAGGCGCAGGAACAGGTTCTGCTGGCGCTGGCGGATCAGCGGGTAGTTGAGCGAGACGTCGAACACATCGGCGCGGCCTCGCGCATCCAGGTCGGCGAACTGGCCGCCCAGCTCGTAGCGCACGCGCGCCAGGCCGATGCCGGCGCGCAGGCCGCTCGCGCCGATGGGCGCCTCGTAGGAAGCGCGACCGAACCAGAGGCCGTCGTCCGACACCATCGCGCGCAGATCGAGGTTGTCGCCGATGCCGGCCGGGCTGAGCCAGCGCGCCGTGCCGCCCACGCGGTAGCGGCCCGACTCCTTGGTGCCGTGGTTGTCGGCCTCGGCGCTGAAGACCCAGCGCGGGCCGGCCGCAACCTCGACCGTCAGGTCGGTGGTGCCGGGCTGGGTGCCTTCCTGCAGGCCGGAGGAGACGCGAATGCCGGGCTGGTCCGACAGCAGCAGCATCGCGCGCTCGTAGCGCTGGCCGTGGATCGCCTCGCCGGACTGCACCGGCGCGAGGAAGGCGCGCACGCGTTCCTCGCTGATGGGCGCATCGGGGGCGACCACCACCTCGACCTTGCCGAGCCGGCCTTCGATCACGCTGATCTCGACCACGCCGCCCTGCACCGTCTGCACCGGCACGACGGCCTGCGCGAGGAAATAGCCGCGCTCGCGGTACCTGGCGGTGATGGCCTGCGCGAGCGACTCCAGGTCGGCCAGCGTGACCTCGCGGCCGATGTAGGGGCGCGTGATGGCCTGCAGCTCCTCGCTGCTGAGCGCCCGCGCTCCGTTGAGCCGCAGGTCGTTGAGCCGGAAGCTGGCCACCGGCGCGGGCGGCGCCGGCAGGCCCTGCGGCGCGGCGGGTGCCTGGGCCACGGGGCGGTCGCAGCTGCCGCACGGGTCCTTGGTGGGCGCGAGCGTGACGGGCGCATCGCCGGCTGCGTGGACACGCGAGGCGGCCAGCGCCAGCGCCACCACCACGAGCGACGAGGCGGCGAGTGCGACAGGGCGGATCTGCGAGGGCCTCGACCGTGCGTTCGCCCCCCTCATGCCGGGCTCCCCACCTTGAGCCGCCAGTTGCCGATCAGGTTGAACGGGGCCCAGAAGAAGGGATGCGACATGCGGGGTTCCTTCAATACGGCCAGCTGCCCGGCCTGCATGGCCTGCTGGATGTCCCTGCCCTTGGCCAGTTCGGCGTAGAGCGTGCCCATCAGGATGGCGGTGGCGTCGTCCGAGACCGGCCACAGCGAGGAGATCAGGCTGCTGGTGCCCGCCGACAGAAAGGAGCGTGTGAAGCCCAGCACCTCGTCGCCCTGCGCGACGCGGCCCAGGCCCGACTCGCAGGCCGAGAGCGTGACCAGCGCGCTGCCCTGCATCGGCAGGCCCAGGATCTCGTGCGCCTCCAGGAAGTTCTGCTTGCCGTCCTCGTTGGCCAGCAGGATGCGCGAATAGAGCGGGTCGACCTGGTCGGCCTCGGCATGGGCGGCCACGTGCATCAGCGGCGCGCGCGCGGCGACGTCGCGGAACTGCGTCTTGGTGGCGGCAGCGCCCATGTAGACGCTGTTGCGCGGGAACAGCCGGGCCAGCTGCTTGACCTCGGTCTCGGCGCCCGGCAGGTCGTACTTGTCCTCGATGCGTGGATTGCCGAAGGCGGTGAGCACTGCTTCAACGCGGGGCGAGCGCTGCGCCAGCTGCACCGCGATGCTCATCGACGGCGCGACGGAGACCGGGTGGGTCTCGATCAGGTAGCGGCCGTCGACGCGCAGCGCCTGGAAGGGCAGGTAGTGCAAGGGGCCGTGCGGCACGATCACCAGGCGCTCGCCGGCCTTCAGGCCCAGCGGGCCGATCAGCGCGGCGCCCAGCTTGTCGGCATTGCCGATGGCGGCGCGCCGCCCGCGCACCACCGAGTTGCGGAAGGTCTCGACCAGCTCGATGAGGTCGTCGCGCTTGATCGCGATGCTCTTGGCCTCGATGCCGGTCGGGCTCACCACCCAGGCCTGCAGGCGGTCGGGCAGCGCATGGAACTGCAGCACGCGCTCGTCCGGCGCCAGCGTGCGCTGCAGCGTCGCCAGGTCCACCGTCGCGGCCGCCTCGCTGTTCAGCCGCGCCCGGCCGCGCACCGCGTCCAGCAGCGCGCGCGAACGGCTGCGCTCGCTGAGCTCGAAGGCCTGGCGTGAATCGCCCACATCGCTGTAGAGGCCGACCCCGCGCTCGAACACCGACTGCAGGTCGGAGAACAGGCCCATCTTGAATTCCTCGCTGCGGAACTTCGCGCGCACCGCATCGACGCTGCCGAGCGCGCGGCCCACCGCGTCGGCCGCCGCCTGCTTCTGCCCCAGCGCAAGCTCGCTGCGCGCCACGCCGTCCCAGGCCCAGAGCCGGTAGTAGCCGCTGTCGGTGCCGACGGCGCGCGTGGTCAGCTGCATGTAGAGATCGCGCGCCTCGGCCGGCTTGTTCTCGGCCAGCAGCAGCCGCGCGCGGGTGCGCTCCAGCTGCGCGGCCAGCGGCGCCTCGCGCGGCGTCGGCAGTGTGCCGAGCAGCTGCCGCGCGCGCGAGGTATCGCCCGATTCGATCAAGGCATTGACCAGCGAGGACTGCACCAGCGGCGCGTAGCGCTCCGAGCTGTTGGCCAGCGCGGTCTCGTAGGTGGCGACCGCGCCGGCGTAGTCGCCGCGCCGCGTCTGCACGTCGCCGATGACCTTGTTCGCCGGCCCGACGACGAGCTTGGGGTCGCGGGCCTCATGCTTAAGCGCTTCGCGCGCGAATTCCTCGGCCTTCTCCAACTGGCCGGAATAGCTGTAGACGATGGCGAGGTCGCGGTTGGCCATCGCGAGCAGGTTGGGGTCGCGCGTGGTGTTGGCCAGGTGCAACGCCTTGCTCGCCGCCCGCACGCTCTGGCGGAACTCGCCCGCCTCGGCCAGCGCCACGGCCTGGCTGCAGTACTGGTAGCCCGAGAGCTTGGGACTGTCCTGCCCGTAGAGCAAGGCGCCGTCGTTGCTGAGCGCGAGCAGCGTGTCGGTGTCGGCAAGCCGCGCCTGTTCCTGCTTGCTGGCCGCGGCCTCGGCATCGGGCGCCTGTGCCAGCGCCCATGGGCCGCCAAACAACGACGCGATTCCGAGAGCTCCTGCGCCGATCCACCTGCGCGCAAGGTGCGCCCGTCCGAACCCCGAAAGACTTTGCATTCGACCCCCGCGCGCGGTCGTCGCGGCCCGCGCTCGCGTGCCGCCGACGCGCGAAGTGCGCGCCCCTCAGACCTCGTCGGGGGCGAGTCTAGGAGGGGGGTGGGGGGCAGGCTATTCGCAATACGGTCTAGCGCGAAGGGAGTAGGCGTGGGCTTCGCCTATCATTTCGCGCCGCGCCCTTTGGGCAATGGCCGCGAAACTCAGCGTCAACGGCCTTGGGGCCTAGCGTCCTCGATGCTCCGGCCCGCTCGTCCGCACAGGGCTTTCCAAACGGACGTTTTCGTCCGAGAATTGAACAAGTGACCGGCAACGAATTCATCCGCAAATTGAAGATGCTCGGAAAGGCGCGACGAGTGCGCGTAACGTTGAATGCTTCGCGCGGCAAAGGAAGCCATCAAACGCTTTATTACGGCGCGGCTTGAAGACCGGCATGTTCCATGCAATGTGCAGCCAGCTCGGAATCAAACCAAGCGACCTGTGAGGTGCTCCAATGAAACGCTTCCAATATCCCGTATTGCTCACGCCGGCCGAAGAGGGTGGTTTTGTCGTCACCTCTCGTGACCTGCCCCAACTTGTCACGCAGGGCGAGGACGAGCATGACGCGCTGGCACAAGCAGCCGATGCAATGGACGAGGTGTTCGCCACCTACATGATCAATGGCATCGACTTTCCCGAGCCGAGCAAAGCCCGGCGTCACGAACGGCTGGTCGCTCCGCCGGCCGAAACAATGGCGAAAGCTGCGCTGTGCGTGGCGATGCGAGAAGCGGGCATCAGCAAGATGCAACTGGCCAAGCAGCTCGGCGTGAATGAGAAGGAGGTGCGCCGGCTGCTTGACCCGCACTACGGTTCGAAGCTCCCCCGCATTGCCGAAGCGATTGGCCTCCTTGGCCAGCGGCTCGTGATCGGTCTGGAACCGGCATGACCAGGAGACGTCCCGCGCCGCTGACCCGCAGCTACACGAAGACCGTGAGCGCCCGGGCTCATCGCGACCCGAGCTTCGTTGAGGCGCTGCTGAGGGAAGCAGCTTCGGCGCATGCGCAAGGCGAGTTGGAGGTCGCGTTCTTGCTGGTGCGAGATCTGTACCCGGGCAACGGCCTGCGGCCTGAGCCGCGCGGGCGGCACCGCCCTACAGGCGCCGTCAGGCGAGGCTGACGCGGCGGGCGCCTCAGCCCTCAATCATGAAAGCACCAGCAAGCGTTCCCGCGTCGGGGACCGCTGATTCCAAGGAGTACTTTCATGGCAGTGGATACCGAAGTCCTGGCCGCCGGCGAGGTGGTGGACATCCTGAACGACCTGCTCGAGAACGCGCGCGACGGCGAATACGGCTTTCGCACCTGCGCGGAGGAGGTGAAATCGCCCGAGATGAAGCGCTTGTTCAGCGACCGCGCCTCATCCTGCGCGCAAGCTGCCAGCGAGCTCTCGCAGCTGATCCAGGCGCAAGGCGGCAAGCCGGCCCAGGGCGGCACCACCACCGGCGCGATGCACCGCGGCTGGGTGCATGTGAAGGGGATGGTGGGCGCCAACAGCGATCTCTCGATGCTCGAGGAATGCGAGCGCGGCGAGGACGCGGCCATGGCGCGCTATCGCAAGGCCCTGAAGTACAACCTGCCGGCCGATGTGCGTGGCGTGGTCGAGCGGCAGGCGGCCGGCGCGCAGCGCAACCACGACCAGGTGAAGATGCTGCGCGACCAGGCGCGCGCCCGCAGCTGAGTAAGGAGGAGGCCGCCCAGGCCGGGCGGCCTCCTCAAGATGAAGGATCCAGGCGGCAAAATTAGACCAATGGCCAGTTCCGCACGGGCCGCCTGCTCGCCAGAATCGCCCCAGCGAACTCTGGGAGAACAGCAATGCAACCTGCCGTCGAAATCACGAAACGCGGCGAGCGAAACTTCAACTCGTACATCGGCATCGGCGATGGCACCCGTCGCTATGCGCGCGAAGGGCTGCCCACGGTGGCCCAGTGCCTGCAGGATGCGGCGGCCGCCCTGGGCCGCGAATTCAGCTATGCCACCGTCAGCTTCGACAACATCGTGATCGGCAGCTATCCGGTCGCGGTCATGGAACACCGCGCAGTCGAGGTGGCTGACGAGCTGCTGGTGAAGCTGTCGAACCGGCGCGTGCGCTACGTTGCCTGAGCGCCCCCGCGCGGCGGGGGGCGGCAGCGCAGGGCCATTCGGCGCAGGCCAGGTCCTCGCGCATGAAGACCGCGGCGCTCAGCCGCAGCCCACGATCCTGAACTCGACCCGGCGGTCCAGCGCGTCGACCGCGTCGTCGGTGCCGCTGCCGATGATGTTCTCGCGAAAGCCTTTGCCGCTGGTCTTGGTGCGATCGCTCAGCTCCATGGCTTCGCCGATGAGCCGCTGCCGGATGTAGCGCGCCCGCTGCACCGACAGCGTGTCGTTGAAGGCCGCCGGGCCCGTGCGGCTGGTGTGGCCGACGATGTCCATGCAGACATTGGCACCGGCGCTGGCCTTGGCGATCTCGCGCAGCCACATGGGGTAGGGGCCGCTGACCTTGGCGTCGGACCAGAAGGCGGTACCGCCCGGATTGAACAGGAACTTCACGCCCAGCTGCTGCTGGGCGATGCCGTAGGCGACGATCCTGCCGAATGCCTGCTCGGCCTCGGCCGTGCGGCCCAGCTTGGCCGAGCTCAGGTAGATGCCGTTGAGCACGCGCAGCTGGGCGTCGCTGGCCGTGCCGCCGGCGGCGCTGTTGTACTGCGTCAGCGCGTCCTGGTAGCGCTCGGCGTTGTAGTGCGTGGTGGCGTCCTTGATCACCGGTGCGACAGCGATGCGCTCCAGGTAGTACGGGTCGGCCCGCTGGCCCGCCGGCGTGGCGGTGGTGCGCACGTAGCTTTCGATGATCGGGTCCTTGAGGGGCACCGGCGTGTCCTGGTAGTAGGGCAGCGGCGTGTGGTCCAGCCCGTCGTCGCGCGCCACCACCGAGGACTGGGCCACCACCATGCCGCTGGCCAGCTCGGTCAACGCCAGGTCGATGCGCAGCGGGCTGCGCGCCTGCTCGACCGACAGCCGCGTCATGGTGCCGGTGAGCAGGTAGCGGGCCTTGGCCAGGTTCGCGCGGTGGAAAGGCAGGATCTCCATCGACTCGTGCTTCGAGCCGATGCGCTCGCTGACCCGCTCCTGCAGCTGCTGCGTCGCGACGGTCTGCTGAGCGCTGCGGGCATCGATCATCGGGTCGAGCACCACGCCGCGCTTGGCGCTCATCCGCGCGATCAGGGCCGGCTGCTTCGGCGTCTGCATGACCAGCCCGTCGGTGGCCTGGGCGACGGCCTGGTCGAAGGGCAGCTCGGCCTTGGAGGGCGGCGGCGGCGCGGAGGTCGCGCAGCCGGCCAGGCCGGCGAGGCCAGCCACGAGCAGCAGGACGGCGGACAGGGACAGGGCCCCGCGGCAGCGGGTGAAGGTCGAGGTCATCATTCGCATCCCTTTTTCAGAACGGCCGCCTCCCCGGCGCCCAGAGGTTCGAGTGAGGCGCGCAGCAGCAGCTCGCTGCAATGGCCGTTGCGAGCCGGCGCGGCCTCGGCTACCACGCTGATCGGCGGCTCGGCCGCCGGCATGCGCGTCTCGCGCCGGGCCGGCCGCGTCGGCTCCATGGGCTGGCGCGACGCCTGGACTGGAGCGCGCGACGCCTTGGCGGACAAAGGATCGACGCGCGCCGGTGCAGCTGCGACGGCCGGCAGCGCAGCGCGGCCAGGCGATGGCAAGGCCTCGACGATCGCGGCAGGCTCCGGTGCATCCAGCGGCGCCGATGGCACGGCGACAACGCGCAGGGGCTGCACCTGGGCCGGCGCAGGTGCCGGTGTCGCCGGTGGGATCGCTGCCACCCGCACAGTAGGGGCCGTGGGCGCCGCAACCGCAACCGCAGCCGCGGCCGCCGGCGCTACCGCGGCCGTCGCAGGCAAGGTGGCCAGCACGGCCATCGGCGGTTCTGTCCGGGTCGGATCGCCGATGCGGTAGTGCCCGGCGGTCACCAAGCCGACCAGCACGGCCGCCGTCGCCGCCAGCGCCGGGAGCTTGAAGCGGTTGCGGCGCGCCGGCGTCGTGCGCGGGCGCGGCGGCATCGCCGCAAAGAACTGGACTCTGGACATTGGCGGCCGGGCGATCGCAGGCACGAAACTCCGGGCCGAGGCGTGCAGCGCCGGCGCCTTCGCAACCTCCACCGCCGGCGGCTCGCTGGGCGCGCAGGCCGCGGCATCGCCGCCCGTCTCGCACGCCGGGGCATCGGCGCCCATCCGGGCCGCGAACTCGGCCGCGCTCTGCGGGCGGTCCTGCGGAAGCACCGACAGCGCCGCGTCGATGACGGTCACGAAACGCTCGCCATAGCGGCCGTGCGCGAGTTCGCGCAGCGGCTGCAGGGGGTCGTCCGGCATGCGTTCCATCGACGAGATCGGCGGCTGTCCGGTGATCGCGGCATACACCACCGCCGCCAGCGCATACAGATCGGTCCAGGGCCCCTGCCGCATCGAGGCGAGTTCGCCGTACTGCTCGATGGGCGTGAAGCCGGGCTTGAACACCACGGCCGACGACTGCCCGGCGCTGTCGATCACGCGCCGCGCGGCGCCGAAGTCCAGCAGCACGGGGCCGGTGTCGGTGAGCAGGATATTGTCGGGCGCGACGTCGCGGTGGAAGCAGCTCAGCGCGTGCATCGTGCCGAGCGCGTCGAGCAGCGGCCGCAGCCACGCGCGCAGCTCGGCCTCCTCGGGGGGGCGCCCCAGCTCGGCCAGCGCGTGTGCCAGCGTCGGGCCCTGGTAGTAGGGCATCGCCATGTAGGCCGTGCCGTTGTCTTCCCAGTGCTGCAGCACGCGCACCAGCGAGGGGTGGTCGAAGCGAGCCAGTATGCGCGCTTCGTTGACGAAGGCGCGCAGCCCGATGCGGAAGCTGTCCTGGTGGCGCGGCGACTTGACGACCACCGCGTTGGAGGCGCTGGCGCGTGCGGCCAGCACGGCCGGCAGGTATTCCTTGATCGCGACGTGGCACTCCTGCACGTGGTCCCAGGCCAGGTAGACGACGCCGAAGCCGCCTTCGCCGATCGGCCCGACGATCTCGTAGTCGTGCAGGCGCAGGCCTTCGGGCAGGGCGCGCGCGCCGTCGCGTTCGAACTCGGCCCAGCCAGCCTGCTGCGTGGGCCAGTCGCTGCTCACGGTCGCTGGGTCGGGCGCGACGGGCAGGGTAAGGGTGGCAAGGCTGTCCATGGCATTCAGGCCGCGCCGACCGGCCGCCCGCTCCGATTGCAAGCCCCGAGTCGCGTGATGTAGATCTGCTTGGCCATGGCGTCCGATCCCCTAGGTGAGCATTGACTCTACTGCGTGTTGCAAACAGAAGCATTCACCAGAAGCACTAGCCGAAAGGAGGCTCCGGCGCCACCCGACCCTCGTCGCCAAGCCTGTGCAGCAGCGCATGACGGTAGCGCTATCGCCGCTCTAGAATCGCCCGAATGAAAGCCGAGGCTCCTCCCGCACGCCGCAGCCGCCGTGGCAGCGGCGCCGTCACGCTGCACGACGTGGCCAAGCTGGCCGGCGTCGCGCCCATCACGGCGTCGCGGGCGCTCAACACGCCGGCCCAGGTCTCGCCCGAGGTGCTCAGGAAGGTGACGGATGCCGTCGCCCGCACGGGCTACGTGCGCAACGTGATGGCCGGCGGGCTGGCCTCGACGCGCAGTCGGCTGGTGGCCGCGGTCGTGCCGACGATCGCCGGGCCGGTGTTCCTGCAGACCGTGCAATCGCTCACCGAGGCGCTGGCCGAGCACGGCTACCAGCTGATGCTGGGCCAGAGCGGCTATGCCGAGTCGCGCGAGGACGCGCTGCTCGAAGCCATCATCGGCCGCCGGCCCGACGGCATCGTGCTGACCGGCATCCTCCATTCGGCCGAAGGCCGGCGGCGCCTGCTGGCCGCCGGCATCCCGGTGGTCGAGACCTGGGACCTCACGCCCACGCCGCTGGACATGCTGGTGGGCTTCTCGCATGCCGAAGTGGGACGCGCGGTGGTCGATTTCCTGCACGCCAAGGGCCACCGCCGACTGGCGGTGGTTGCCGGGGATGACGAACGCTCGCGGCGGCGCCATCAGGCGTTTTGCGACGCGGCCCGCGCCGCCGGCCTGCCCGAGGTGCCGCTGATCTACGTCCCCGCGCCGACCACGCTCGGGAGCGGGCGCCGCGCGCTGGGCGAGTTGCTCGCCGGCACCCCTAGCATCGATGCAGTGTTCTGCAGCTCCGACCTGCTCGCCCTGGGCGTGATGACCGAGGCCCAGGCGCGCGGCATCGCGGTGCCGCAGCAGCTGGCCGTGGTCGGCTTCGGCGACCTGGAGTTCGCGGCCGACCTGCATCCAGCCCTCAGCACGGTGCGCATCGACAGCACAGCCATCGGGCGACAGGCGGCGCGTTTCATCGTGGAGCGCGCCGAGGGGCGCGCGGTGGCCGAGCGGGTGGTGGACATCGGCTTCTCGATCGTCGAGCGGGCCAGCGCCTGATCCGTAGAAACCCTTAGCAATTGGCACTTGACGTCGAAAACGGTAGCGCTACCATTCACGTCATTCCACGGTAGCGCTACCACGCGTCCGCGCCCAGGTGGAGATCCTCCCCTTTTGATATTTTTCCGGAGACAAGCCCAATGAAGAAACTGCTCGGCGCCCTAGCCATCGGCCTGACGGCCTGCCTCGCCCAAGCCCAGGAATGGCCCCAGAAACCAGTGACGCTGGTTGTCCCCTTCCCGGCCGGCGGCTCGACCGACATGGTGGCGCGCGCCATCACCCCCAAGCTCGCCGAGAAGCTCGGCCAGCCTTTCCTGGTGGACAACAAGGCCGGCGCCACCGGCACCATCGGCGCGACCCAGGTCAAGCGCGCCGCCGCGGACGGCTCCAGCTTCCTGGTCACCTCGCTCGGGCCGCTGGTGATCGCGCCGCACCTGATCAAGGGCCTGCAGTACGACGCGCTGAAGGATTTCGACCTGATCACCGTGGCGGTGCAGGCGCCCAACGTGCTGGTGGTGCCGGCCAACTCGCCGCACAAGACGGTGGCCGACGTGATCGCCCACGAGAAGAAGAACCCCGGCAAGACGACCTTCGCTTCCTCCGGCAACGGCTCCAGCGATCACCTCACGGCCGAGCTGTTCTGGCAGGAGACCGGCACCACCGGCCTGCATGTGCCCTACAAGGGCGGCGCGCCGGCCATCACCGACCTGCTCGGCGGCCAAGTCGAGGCGTCCTTCCAGAACGTCAACGCGGTGTTCCAGCACATCAAGAGCGGCAAGCTCAAGGCGCTGGCGGTGACCGGCGCGAAGCGCTCGCCGGTGCTGCCCGACGTGCCCACCATGGCCGAAGCCGGCGTGAAGAACGTCGAGGTGTATTCGTGGCAAGCCATCGTCGCGCCGAAGGGCCTGCCCCCGGCCGTGCGCACCAAGGCCAGCGAGGCGATGGTGGCGGCGCTCAACGAGCCGGCGGTCAAGCAGCAGTTCAACTCCATCGGGCTCGAAGTGGTCGGCAACACGCCGGCCCAGTTTGCAAGCTTTCAGAAACAAGAGTTTGATCGCTGGAAGAAAGTCATCGAGACCGGCAAGATCACCATCGATTGATTGAGGCCCCCATGTCCAACAACACCACCCCCGTCATCACCGAACTGCGCGCAATCCCGGTCGCCGGCCGCGACAGCATGCTGCTCAACCTGAGCGGCGCCCACGGCCCCTTCTTCACCCGCAACCTGCTGGTGCTGACCGACAGCGCCGGCCGCACCGGCGTCGGCGAGGTGCCCGGCGGCGAGAAGATCCGCCAGACGCTGGAAGACGCGCGCGAGCTGGTCGTCGGCCAGCCCATCGGCGCCCACCAGCGGGTGCTGCAGCAAGTGCAGAAGAAGTTCGCCGACCGCGACAGCGGCGGCCGCGGCCTGCAGACCTTCGACCTGCGCACCACCATCCATGCGGCGACGGCCATCGAGGCCGCGCTGCTCGATCTGCTGGGCCAGCACCTGGACGTGCCGGTGGCCGCGCTGCTCGGCGAGGGCCAGCAGCGCGAGGCGGTGGAGATGCTTGGCTACCTCTTCTACGTCGGCGACCGCGACAAGACCGACCTGCCGTACGCACGCGAGGCCGATGCCGCCGACGACTGGTCGCGCCTGCGCCACGAGAAGGCGATGACCCCCGAGGCCATCGTGCGCCTGGCCGAGGCGGCCAAGGCCCGCTACGGCTTCAACGACTTCAAGCTCAAGGGCGGCGTGCTGCGCGGGGACGAGGAAGTCGATGCCGTGGTCGCGCTGCACGAGCGCTTCCCCGAGGCGCGCGTGACGCTCGACCCGAACGGCGGCTGGCTCCTGAAGGATGCGATCCGCCTCGGCCAGCGCATGCGCGGCGTGGTCGCCTATGCCGAGGACCCCTGCGGGGCGGAAGAGGGCTTCTCCGGCCGCGAGGTGATGGCAGAGTTCCGCCGCGCCACCGGCCTGCCGACCGCAACCAACATGATCGCCACCGACTGGCGGCAGTTGAGCCATGCGCTGGCGCTGCAGTCGGTCGACATCCCGCTGGCCGACCCGCATTTCTGGACCATGGCCGGCTCGGTGCGCGTGGCCCAGAGCTGCCGCGACTGGGGGCTGACCTGGGGCTCGCATTCCAACAACCACTTCGACGTCTCGCTCGCCATGTTCACGCACGTGGGGGCCGCGGCGCCGGGGCGCGTGACTGCCATCGACACGCACTGGATCTGGCAGGACGGCCAGCGCCTCACCAAGGAGCCGTTGAAGATCGAAGGCGGCCTGGTGCAGGTGCCGAAGAAGCCCGGGCTGGGCGTCGAGCTGGACATGGCCGAGGTCGAGAAAGCGCACCAGCTCTACAAGCAGCATGGCTTGGGCGCGCGCGACGACGCGGCCGCGATGCAATATCTGATCCCCGGCTGGACCTTCGATCCGAAGCGCCCCGCCTTCGTCCGCTGACCCACCCTCCTGAAGGAAGCCCCATGAGAGAGAACCGCCTGCGCACGCTGTGGAAGTCCGGTGGGGCCGCCGTCAACGGCTGGCTCGCCATCCCCAACGGCTTCTCGGCCGAGACCATGGCCCACCAGGGCTGGGATTCGCTGACCATCGACCTCCAGCACGGCGTGGTCGACTACCAGGCCATGGTCGGCATGCTGCAGGCCATCTCCACCACCGACACGGTGCCGGTGGTGCGCGTGCCCTGGCTCGATCCGGCCGCGCTGATGAAGGCGCTGGACGCCGGCGCCTACGGGCTGATCTGCCCGATGGTCAACACGCGCGAGGAAGCGCAGCGCCTGGTGGCCTACACCCACTACGCGCCGCGCGGCACGCGCAGCTTCGGCCCGGTGCGCGCCCTGCTCTACGGCGGGGCCGACTATCCGCAGCAGGCGAACGACACCATCGTCACCTTCGCGATGATCGAGACCGCGCAGGCGCTGGACAACCTGGACGACATCCTGTCGGTCGAGGGCCTGGACGCGGTCTACATCGGCCCCTCGGATCTTTCGCTGGCACTCGGCTGCCGCCCGGTCTTCGACGACGTGGACCCGCCCGTGGCCCAGGCCATCGACCACATCCTCGAGCGCGCCAAGGCCCATGGGCTGGTCGCCGGCATCCACAACGGCACGGCCGAGGGCGCGCTGGCCCGCGTCGCCAAGGGCTTCCAGTTCGTCACCGTGAGCTCGGACGCGCGCCTGATCGCCGCCGGCGCCCAGCAAGTATTGGCCAAGATGCGCGCCACGCCGCCGAGCGCGACGCCCTCCAACTCCTCCACCTACTGAAAGGACATCGACATGAAGATCGGATTCATTGGCCTGGGCATCATGGGCGCGCCGATGGCGCAGAACCTGATGCAGGCCGGCCACGAGATGATCGTGCGCACCCGCAGCAAGGTGCCGGATGCGCTGAAGGGCGCCACCGTGTGCAAGACCAATGCCGACGTGGCGCGCGCGGCCGAGGTGGTGATCCTCATGCTGCCCGACACGCCCGACGTCGAACAGGTGCTTCTCGGCGAGGAGGGCGTGGCGGCCGGCCTGTCGAAGGGCAAGCTGGTGATCGACATGAGCTCGATCTCGCCCATCGACACCAAGCGCTTCGCCGCGAAGATCAACGCGCTGGGCTGCGACTACCTGGACGCGCCGGTCTCCGGCGGCGAGGTGGGCGCCAAGGCCGCCAGCCTGACCATCATGGTGGGCGGGCCCGAGGCCGCCTTCGAGCGCGCGAAGCCGCTGTTCGAGAAGATGGGCAAGAACATCACCCTGGTCGGCGGCAACGGCGACGGCCAGACCACCAAGGTGGCGAACCAGATCATCGTGGCGCTGAACATCGCCGCGGTGGGCGAGGCGCTGGTGTTCGCGAGCAAGGCGGGCGCCGATCCGGCCAAGGTGCGCCAGGCGCTGATGGGCGGCTTCGCGGCCAGCCGCATCCTGGAGGTGCATGGGGAGCGGATGATCAAGCGCACCTTCAACCCGGGCTTCCGCATCGCGCTGCACCAGAAGGACCTGAGCCTGGCGCTGGCCGGCGCACGTTCGATGGGGGTGTCGTTGCCGCAGACGGCTTCGGCCGCGCAACTGATGCAGTCCTGCGCCGCGCACGGCTGGGACCAACTGGATCACTCGGCCCTGGTCAAGGCGCTCGAGCAGATGGCGGCGCACCCGGTGGCGCCGGACGGGGAGTAGACGCGGCGGGTCGCGTCAGCCGCGCAGGTACGACAGCGCGAAGAGGATGGCGGCCAGTGCGATCCCGGCGCGGGTGATGTAGGTCCCGAGCTTGGCGGCGACCGGGTCTTGCGGCTGAAGGCTGGCGTGTTTGGTGTCCATGGCGTCGAACTCCCAGAGAGAAGATGCGATGTCATGCTAGGCCCGAAGTGCGCGCTTGCCTATCCGCCGAACGGCCCACCGGCCGATTGGCCTGGCGCCAATCGTGCAATGCGTCACCATTGCGCAACAAGCTTGCCATCTGCGCCCGCAGGTACGGGGCTGGCGCGCCCGGCGACAGTGCTTGTCAGGCGCGCGGCGTGCGCCTTACATTCGGGCCAGCTCATGAGGATCGGTATCGGATGATGACTGCGCGACTGATCGATCAAGCCAAGGGCAAGGACGCGAGGCAGGTCGCATGACGAGCAGCCAAGCCCAGCCCGACGCGAACGCCTTCGAAGGGGAAGCACCCGGCCTGCTGTTCGGCCTGGCGATGCCCATGGCGCGCGCCATGGCCCTGCGCGGCGAGGCCATCGGCCACGACCGGGCCCGGATCCGCATGCACTACCAGGCTGAACAGACCAACAGCCGCGGCGACGTGCATGGCGGCGCCATCGCATCGCTGCTGGACTGCACCCTGGCGGCCGCCGTGCGCTCGCACGATCCCGCCGGCTTCGGCGTGGTCACCATCGACCTCACGCTGCACTTCGTCTCGGCCGGCGGCGGCGACTTGGTCGCAAACGCCCATTGCGACCGGCGCGGGCGCTCCATCAGTTTCGCGCGCGGTGAAGTCCACACCGAGGATGGCACGCTGGTGGCGATGGCCACCGGCACCTTCACGCTCCTGGCGCGGGCCGCCGCGGCGCCCGCGTCGAACGCAACCGGTGCGTGACGGTGTGAACGAAGTGCGCTAACTGCGCGCTCGCAGCTGCAGCCTCAGTCCCACCGGCGACATCGTGAACGCCAGCCGCTCCTGCACGTCCGTCCCGTCGGCGTTCGAGACATCCGCGATGTCGAATGTGCGCAGCAGCATGGCGGCCACCATCTTCATCTCCGACAGCGCGAGGTAGCGGCCGGGGCAGGTGCGCGGCCCGGCGCCGAAAGGCATGGCGACGCGCTTGGCCGAGCCCGCGGCCCGGCCCGGGCCATCCCCGGCGAGCCAGCGTTCAGGCCGGAAGGCCTCAGGGTCGGCGAAATGCGCGGCATTCACGGCCCCGGGGCGCATCAGGCACATCACCGGCGTGCCGGCGGGCACTGCCACGCCGCCCACCACCGTGTCGCGCACAGCCTCCTGGATGAGGAGCGGGGCGACCGGCTTCAGCCGCATCGTCTCGTGTGCGCAGGCTTCCACGAAATCGAGCTGGCCCAGCTGCTCGTGGCTGGGATGGGCCTCGGTGCCGAGCACGCGGCGCACTTCCTCGGCGGCCCGTTGCGCGGCCTCGGGATGGCGATGCAGCAGCCAGATCATCCACGCCAACGTGTTGGCCGTCGTGTCCTCGCCGGCCAGCAGCATGGTCAGCATGTTGCCGGAAACGTCTTCGTCGGTCAGGTCGGAGCCGGGCCGGTCGCGTTCGGCGACCATGGCTTCGATGAGGTTGCGCGGGTGCTCGCGCAGTTCAGGCTCGTCGGCGAGCCGCTGCCGCGCGGCGGCAATGAAGCCGTTCACGGCGCCGTGTACCGCGGCCAGGTCCGCTTCCACCGCCCGGTCGCGCCGCGTCAGCCAGCGCGGCAGCGGCGACAGCACGCGCTTGGCCAGCGCGGGCAGCAGCTTGTCCAGGTGCTGCTGGATCACCTCATCGTCCGACTCCAGCGTGTTGATGTCCGTGCCGAACGCCAGGCCCGCCGTCACGTCGACGGTGTAGCGCATCAGGTCGGCCTGCAGGTCGATGGCCTGTCCGGCCTCCATGGCCCGGCGCCAGCGGCCCTCGAAACGCTGCGTGACCTTCACCAGCGTGGGATGGAAGGCCTTGATGTGGGTCGGGTCCAGGCCGCGCAGCACCATGGGCCGGTGCCGCCTCCATTCGTCGCCGTTGACGGTGAACAGGCCATTGAAGCCGAGCGAGCGGGCCGCCGCGTTGAGCTTGGCGCCGCGCTGGAATCCGTCGGGCCGGTCGCGCAGCACCGCGGCGACCGTCGCCGGGTTGGAGATGACGACGAACTCGCGGGAGGCGATGCGGAAGCGGTAGATCTCGCCGTGCTCGCGCGCCCATTGCTCGACCTTCTGGTGCAGGCGCTCGCGCTCGATCTGGAGGGCGTTGCCCAGCACGGGCAGCCCGCGCGGCCCCGGCAGCTCGCGAATGCGCCGCACGGGTGCGCCCGCACGCGGTCCATCGGTGGTGATCGCCATGTCGGTCCCTTCGTGCGCCGGCGCGCCAAAAGCGCGGCATCTTATCTCGGCCCGCAAGGCCGTTCAGAAGCCGAACTGGAAGAACTGGTTGCTCAGCCAGCGCCGCAGCACGTCCACGGGCCGCGGCGCGGGCGCCTCCGGCATCCGCGCGACCACGCTGCGCTCCATGTGCAGCACCGGCCGATCGGCCCCTTGCGGGCCTGCGACGAAGCCCATGCGCTGCATGAAGCGGATCGCCCGGCGGTTGGAGGAAGGCACCTCGCAGACAAGCCGGCGCAGGCCGGCATGGCGCGCCGAGTCGAGCAGCAGATCGAGCAAGTGGTCGGCCAGCCCCTGGCCCTGCCAGGTGTCGCCCACGATGAGCGTCAGGTCCGCGCAGTCGCCCTGAGCGCTGACCTCGTAGCGCGCCTCGCCGATCACCTCCTCGTCGTGATCCAGCCGGAGCGTCGCGACGAAAGCGACATGGCGCACGCCATCCACGTTGACCAGGTCCACCAGCATGGCCGGCGAGCAGATCCCCAGGCCGCGTCCGAAGCGCTCGCCGCGCGAGGCGGCCGGCAGCCTGGCGACGAAGGCGCCGAAGCGTCTCGCGTCGTCGGAGCGCACGGCGCGGATCTGGGCGGGCGCGCCGTTGCGCAGCCGCACGTGCCGGGGCACTCCCACGGCACGACGCGTCGCGGCGATGGCTGCAGCCGGGCTGGTGTTCACGTTGGGCATGGGCTCTTCCGTTGGCTTGGTGAAAAAGGAACGCAAGCATCTCGCGCCGGGCCCCGTCCGGTCCTTAAGTACTACTGAAGCGTTCTGAAGTCCGCTTCAGGCTGCCGCCGACGCACGAATTCAGAACGTTTAAGGGCCGCATTCATGATTCCGCGGCTGCCTTCGGCGACAGTTCGGCACGGGCCCCGCCGGGTCCGACCGACCCTAAGAGCCATGGCCCTCAAAGCACCGCGTTATGTCTGCCTGTCCGACCTCCACCTCGGCGCGGCCTACAGCATCCTGACCTACGCCGACGCGCAGGGACGGCCCGACCCAGGCCGCCCCAGCGACACCCAGGTCGCCTTCGGCAGCGCCTTGCGCGAGCTGCTGTCCACCATGGACGGCCCGCCCCCGACCCTGATCCTGCTGGGCGACGTGCTCGACATGGGCCTGTCGCCGATGGGCGACGTGGCGGCGGCCTTCCGCTGCTTCGTGGAGACGGTGATGCAGGACGGCGGCCGTCCGGTGTTCGCCCCGCGCGTGCTGTACGTGCCCGGCAACCACGACCACCACCTCTGGCGCATCGCGCAGGACCAGCAGTTCCAGGACGCGCTGCAGCAGGGCCGCGTCGAGGACGACCTGATCAAGCACACCGCGCTGTTCGACCCTGCGGGCGAAGAGGCCGAGGCCTCCCGGATCGGCTCGGCGATGCTGACGCGGCTCGCCGCCGGCTGCCCGGGCCTGGCCGACGCGCGGGTGGACATCGCCTACCCCAACCTCGGCCTGCTGGATGCGTCGCGCAAGCGCTGCGTGGTGCTGCACCACGGGCACTACATCGACCCGATGTACCGGGTGATGACGATGCTGAATGCGCAGGCCCCGGGCCGCAGCGCCGGACGCAACCCCGCCGCCGTGACCGTCTCCGACCTGGAGGGCCAGAACGGCGCCTGGGTCGACTTCATGTGGTCCGATCTCGGCAGCTCCGGCCTCACCGGGGCCGGCGCCGGCAAGCTCTACGAGGTGATGCGCGATGCCGCCGCATCGCACGACTTCTCGCAACGGCTGGCCGCCTTGCTGGTGGCCAAGCTCGACCAGAACTTCGGCATGAGCGGGAGCACGGACGTGTTCCAGGGCGTCACGGTCAGTCAGCTCGTGCTTGGCGCGCTCGACGCCACGCTGGGCCGGGGTGCCGAGTCGCAGCGCGACGGCTATGCCGAGGTGATGAGCACCGACGACGTGGCGGACCTGCGCTGGTACCTCTCGGGGCCGGTGAAGCTGCAGCTCGAGCAGGCCGGGCTCCAGCCCTCGGAGCTGGATTTCAGCTTCGTCTTCGGCCACAGCCACAAGCCTTTCGAGGACGAGCTGCCGGTGCCGGGCTACGACCGGCCGGTCGGCATCTTCAACACCGGCGGCTGGGTGATGGACCAGCCCACCATGACCAGCACGCAGGGCGCTTCGGCGATGTTCATCGACGATGCGCTGAACATCGCATCGCTGCGCCTGTTCAACGATCCGGTGAATGGGCGCGTGCCCCCTGTGCATGCCTGCGGCATCGGCGGCTTCCGCGACCGCGACAACCCGATGCTGGCGGCGCTGGCGGCCGGCATCGAACGCAGCGCACCGGCCTGGGAGGCGTTCTCGCGCCACGCGCAACAGGCCACGCAGAGCCGCGCCACGCTGCTGCTCGACGAATTCTTCACCGCTTCGGTTTCGGTGATTGCGGACGCACGGGCCGGGATGGCAGCCCGGACCAGGACGACGGCGAGGACCAAGGCATGACGATGAAGCCCATTTCCCGCCCCCTCGGCGAGATCGCCTCGCATTACACGGTGGTCGTGGTCGGTTCCGGCTACGGCGCCGGCGTGGCGGCTTCGCGCCTCGCGCGGGCCGGCCAGACGGTCTGCGTGCTGGAGCGCGGCCGCGAGATCCTGCCCGGCCAGTTCCCGAACGACATCGCCACCGCGCAGGCCGACATGCAGATCGACGGTGCGCGCGGCAAGCTCGGCGCGGCCGACGGCCTGTACAACCTGCACCTGAACGACGACATGCTGGCGATGGTGGGCTGCGGCCTGGGCGGCACCTCGCTGATCAATGCCAACGTCGCGCTGGAGATCGACCCGCGCCTGTTCGACGCCACGCCCTGGCCGGCCGAGTTCCGACGCGACCCGAAGCTGCTCGACCCCTACATCGCACGGGCCCGGAAGATGCTCGACCCCTCGCCCTATCCCGAGGATTCGAAGGACTTCCCGCCGTTGAACAAGCTGCTGGCGCTGCAGAAATCGGCCGCGACGATGAAGAAGCCGTTCAAGCGCCCGCCGATCGCGGTGAACTTCGTCGACCAGGTGAACCCCTTCGGCGTGGAGCAGCCGCGCTGCAACCTGTGCGGCGATTGCACCAGCGGCTGCAACGTGGGTGCGAAGAACACCACGCGCATGAACTACCTGCCCGACGCGCATGGCCACGGCGCGCAGATCTTCACCGGCGCGCGGGTCAGCCATGTCGAGCGCGACGGCGCGCGCTGGCGCGTGTTCTTCGACGAGGTCGTCCTGCGGGGCGCCGAAGGCCCGGCCGCACAGGGGAACGCCGGCCGGCGCAGCGTCACTGCCGACGTGGTGATGCTCGGCGCGGGCGCCCTGGGTTCGACCGAGATCCTGCTGCGCTCCAAGGCGAAGGGCCTGCCGCTGTCGGACCGCGTCGGCCAGCGCTTCTCCGGCAACGGCGACGTGCTCGCGCTGGGCTACAACAGCTACTGGCAGTCCGGCACCGACGCGCAGGGCCAAGCGGTCCAGCGCAACATCAACGGCGTGGGCACGGGGCGCAACGAGGTCGCGCCGGCCAATCTGCCGGGGCCGTGCATCACCGGCGTGATCGACATGCGCCAGACGCCCGAGGTGGGCGACGGGCTGGTGATCGAGGAGGGCGTCATCCCCGGCGCCCTGGCCCCGTTGCTGACGCCGGCCCTGTTCTTCGCCGACGCGATGCTGGGCGGCGAGTTCGCCTACGGCGCCTCGCAGGCCAAGCCCCGCCTGCTCGATGCGCAGGCCCTGGGCGAGGCGGTGCAGAGCGATCCCGGCAGCCTGACCCGCCTGGCCTACACCGGCGCGGTGGCCCGCACGCAGACCTACCTGGTGATGAGCGTGGACGAGGCGGCCGGCCGCCTGCACCTCGAGGAAGACCGGCTGCGCATCGATTGGCCGAAGGCCGGCGCCAGCCCCACCATCGTCAAGGACGACGCGTGGCTCCGAGCCGCGAACGACGCCATCCAGGGCCAGTTCATCCCGAACCCGCTGTCCAGCGAATCGCTCGGCCGCAAGCTGATCACCGTGCATCCGCTCGGCGGCTGCGGGATGGGCGACAGCGCGGGCGAGGGCGTGGTCAACCACCAGGGCCAGGTGTTCTCCGGCAACGAAGGCGAAGCGGTGTACGAGGGCCTGTACGTCTGCGACGGCGCGGTGCTGCCGGGCGCGGCCGGCGTGAATCCGCTGCTCACCATCAGTGCGCTGGCCGAGCGCACCTGCCAGGCGCTGTGCGACGCCCGGGGCTGGGCGATCGACCTCGGCCTCCAGCCGCGCCAGGCCTTGCCGGCGGGCGGCAGCGCATCCGCATCCCCCGCAGCACTTCCCGCCGCGCCGCCTTCGGGCCTGCTGGAGCGGATGGCGCGCGAGATCTCGTCGATCGCGCACGACGCCGAAGCGCTGCTCCAGAACGCGACCGGCCATCTCGAAGCGGGCGCCATCGAGCTGGCGAAGCACGCGATCAAGCTGCTGATCGAGAAGGACCCGGCGCTGCTCAGCCCGAGCTTCCAGTTCACCGAGACCATGCAGGGCTGGATCAGCACCGAGGCGGTGGTCGCGCGCCCCGACACGGCACGCCGCATCGCCGACGACTACGAAGTCGCGAGCGCCTGGGGCCGTGTGCGCAACCAGGCGATGCGCTTCGAGCTGACCATCCAGACCCACGACCTCTACCAGATGGTCACGGACCCGACCCACGCCGCCACCATCTCCGGCACCGTCACCTGCCCGGCGCTGTGGCACGAGCCGATGCCCGTGCAGAGCGGCGTGTTCCACCTGCTGCCGGCCGACGCGCAGCGGGTGGAAACCTGGACCATGACCTACGAGATGATGCTGCAGCGCGGCGACTCGCGGCTGCGCTTCAAGGGCCACAAGGTGCTGCACCAGCGGCCCGGGTCCTCACCGTGGACCGACACCACCACGCTGTTCGTGCGGGTGCACGACGCGGAAAGCGCCCAGAGCCCGCTGGTCGCGCAGGGCATCCTGACGCTCGACCTCGAAGACCTTCTACGGCAGGCCTTCTCCATCCGCCTCGAGCCGCCGACGAACCTGCTGGGCGCGCTGGAGCAGCAGGTGCCGGCGGCGCGTGACGCCATCAACGCCGTGTACTTGGCCAAGTTCGGCGGCTTCTTCGGCACGACGCTGTTCCGCGCCTACGGCGGCCTGCTGGCGGACCTGAACAACTTCCCGGCGCTCGATCTCCCCCAGCTGCAGCGGCGCGCATTGCGCGCACCGGTGCCGGTGGCGCACAGCGTGGACGTCGGCGATGGCTTCAAGATCAAGCTCACCCGCTATGCCGGCGGCGCCCGCGGGCCGGTGGTGCTGGCGCCGGGCTTCTCGGTGCGGGCCTCCTCCTTTGCCACCGACACGGTGGAGCAGAACCTGGTGGAAGCGCTCTGCGCGCGCGGATACGACGTGTGGCTGTTCGACTACCGGGCCAGCGCCGACTCCGGCAGCCCGATCGCTCCCTTCACCATCGACGACATCGCCCGCATCGACTGGCCGGCCGCGGTGCGCTTCATCCTCGAGACCACGGGCGCGCCGGACCTGCAGGCGATCGCGCATTGCGTCGGCTCGATGAGCCTGCTGATGGCCCTGCTCGACGGCATGACCGGCGTGCGCTCGATCGTCTCCTCGCAGCTGACGCTGCATCCGGTGACCAACTGGCTCAACTACGCCAAGGCCGACCTCGGTCTGGCCCGGCTGCTGGAAGGCTATGCACCGCTGGAGGACCGCTTCGACTGCGTGCCCGGCACCACCGACCTCGACCGCGAGATCGACACGCTCGCCTGGAAGGTGCCCGTTCCCGACGGCGAGGAATGCAAGAACCCGCTGTGCCGCCGCGTGTTCTCCATCTTCGGCCCCTCGTACACGCATGCGCAGCTGAACAACGCCACCCACACGGCGCTGGCGGAAATGTTCGGCTGCGTGTCGCTGCGCCCCTTCGAGCAGTTGAGCCTGATGATGCAGCAGGCCAAGGCGGTGGACAGCGAGGGGCGCGACGTCTACGTCGTGCCGGAGAAGGCAAAGCGGCTTGCGCTGCCGATCAGCTTCGTGGCGGGCGCCGGCAACGAGCTCTTCTTTCCGGAGACCTGCATCCGCACGCAGCGCTGGCTGTCGGCCTTCAACGACCCGGCCCTCTACACGCGCCACATCTTCGACGGCTACGCCCACATGGACCTGTTCATCGGGCGCGATGCGGCGCGGGACGTCTTCCCCTACCTCATCACGCAGCTCGAGCGTGCAGACCCGCGTTGAGAAGGTGCTCACACACCAGCGCCACGACGGCGTCCTCGTCGAGCCCGGCCCCTTCGAGGCGCCAGACCTCGACGCTGGCCGCCGGGTGCGCGCTGCCGATGAGCGCCATGGCAGCCGTCATCGTGCGCTCGTCGCTGGGCGAGCGGCGCTCGCCGCGCCGCTGGCGCGCGGCGTCGTCGCAGCCGACCAGCAGCGCGGCCTCGCGCAGCCGGCCCTGGCGCGCCGCCAGCAGCGCCAGCATGCCGGAGAAGTGGCGCAGCCCCAACGAGCGGCGGCAATGCGGCAGGCTTCGCAGCACCTGGGCCCGGGCCGCCTCGAGCGCGCCCTGGCCGGTCAGCGCATGCGCGTACCAGTTCAGCGCGAAGGCCATCATCTGCGCATCGGCCAGTGGCGAGCGCTGCAGATGGTCGATGAGCCCGCGGAACTGGGCCACCGCTTCGTCGACGTGCCCCAGTTCCTGGTGCATCGCGGCCAGGTTGTTGAGCACATGAAACAGCGTGCGCGCGTTGCCCTCCGAGCGCACATGCGGCAGCGCCTGGGTAAAGGCCGCCAGCGCCTGGACCGGCTGGTCCTGGTAGCGCCGCACCATGCCCGTGCAGTACAGCAAGGTGCCCTTGAAGGCGCGCAGCCCGGGCTGCTCGACCAGCTTGCGGCATTGCGCCAGCCTGCGCTCGGCGCCCTCGAAATCGCCGCTCACGGCGGCCACGTAGGCGCTCGAGCACAGGCTGAGGGCCAGCAGGCCGTCCGGCGGCTGCCGCTCGAAGATCTCGCAGGCCCGGTCGAGCAGCTGCACGCGCCGCTGCACGCCGATGCCGCCATGCAGCCCGACCAGCGCCAGGCCCAGGCTGAACTCGGCCACCACCTGCGCCGGCGTGGATTCGTCGATGAAGGGCTCGGCCATCAGCATCCAGCGAAGGCACTCGGGGTAACGGCCGGCCTGGTACATCAGCACGGCGGCGACGTTCACCAAGTCGAGCGCCACGGCGGCATCGCCACCGGGGCCGCAGGCCCATTCGATCGCGCTGCGCAGGTTGTCGATCTCGGGCGTGCAGGCCAGCACCCACTGGTCCACCGTTTCGGCGGCTTGGCGCCCCGCATAGACGCGACGGTCGAGCGCCGCGTGCATGCAGTGCGCATGCCATTGCCGCAGGGTGTCCCATTCGCCGGCCGCCTCGAGCTGCTCGCGGGCGTAGGCGCGGGCCGTCTCCAGCAGGCGGTAGCGAGGCACCGGACCGGCATCGACCACGACAATCGACTTGTCGACCAGGTTGCCAAGATGATCCAGCACGGCCCAGATGTCGATGTGCTCGTCGCACGCCACCTGCTGCGCCAGTTCGAGGCCGAAGCCGCCGACGAACACGCCGAGCCGGCGGAACACCTTCTGTTCGTCCGGGCTCAGCAGCGCATGGCTCCAATCGAGCGTGGTGCGCAAGGTGCGGTGGCGCGTGGGGGCGTCGCGCACGCCGTTCTTCAGCACGTGCAGGCGCTGGGCCAGGTGCTGCCGCACGCCCTGCACGCCCAGCAGCGGCACGCGCGCCGCTGCGAGCTCCAGCGCCAGCGGCAGGCCGTCGAGCTCGCGGCAGATGTCGACCACCGCGCCCAGGTTGCCTTCGTCGAGCCGGAAGTTCGGCTGCAAGGCGCCGACGCGCGCCACGAACAGGGCCACCGCGCCGTGCGTCGCCGCATCGGCCAGCACGGCATGGTCCGGCACGGCCAGGGCGCCGAGCCGGAGCGGCCGCTCGGTGGCCAGCTTCAAGGGCTCCTGGCTGGTGACCAGGACATGCAGTTTCGGCACGGCATCGAGCAGGTCGCTGACCAGCGTGGCCACGGGCTCGATCAGGTGCTCGCAGTTGTCCAGCACGAGCAGTTCGTGGCCGCGCAGGCGCTCGGCCAGCTCGACGCTCGCGTCGGCCCGCCCCGGCAGATGGATGCCCAGGGACAGCGCCACCGCGCCAGGCAGGGCGGCCGGGTCCGAGACAGAGGCCAGCTCCACCATCCAGGCGCCGTCCCGGAACTCGTGCGCCACCTGGCGGGCGACGGCGCGCGCCAGGCTGGTCTTGCCGATGCCGCCCGGCCCCAGCAGGCTGAGCAGCCGATGCTGCTGCACCAGCTCGCGCAGCATCGTCTGCTCGGCATCTCGGCCCAGCAAGGGGGGCAGCAGGGCGGACAGGTTGCCGGTGTCCGAGCGCAGCGCCCGGACGGCGGATGAAACGGGAGCGGCCCTGGGGCTCGGTGCAGGCGTGGCAGTTCGCGCGGTGGCGCCCGCAGCCGATGCGGGAAGGGCGTCCAGCGCGGCCGCGAAGCGATAGCCCCGGCCCGGGATCGTGACGATGGCCTTGGGCCCCAGCAGCTTGCGCAGCGCGCTCACGTGCACCTGGAGGTTGTTTTCTTCCACCACCACGTTCGGCCACACCATCTCGAGGAGCTCGTTCTTGGTCAACATCCGCTCGCGATGCGCGATCAGGGCCGAAAGCACATCGAAGGCCCGGGCTCCCAGAGTGGCGGGCTGGCCTTCTACCAGCAGTTGCCGGGTGGAAGGATGCAATTCGATGTTGTCGAAGCGGTAGATCGAATCATTGGGAAGCACTAGCGACCTCAAGCGGTATTAACACTGGCAAACCCAGGGTTGTAACCGCGTCGGTCGAAAGTAACAACTCCGGTAACAATTTTTGCCGAAGTCCCGTGCCGGGCTGCCCGCGGCGCGGCGCGTGAGTTTAGGCCGGAACGGCGTCGATATTCACCCGATCCCAATGCCGGTGCTTGGCGATCGCCGCGATGAAGTCATGCGCGATCTTCAGGGCGGCGGTGTTGTCGCCCAGGTTGGTGGTCGGCGTCGAGGCCACCACCACGCCGGCCGGGTAGGCCTTGGCGTCGCCGCCGATGCCCAGCGTGGCCAGCAGCTGCACGCCCTCGCCCACGGTGCAGACGGCCTTGCAGTGCTTGAAGGCCTCGAGCACGAAATGCACGGCGTCGCCGTTGTGCGCCAGCGCCTCGGCACCCGGCGCGCCGGCCGGCACCAGCACGGCGTCGAACATCACGGAGGGCGTGTTCTGGAAGGTGGCGTCGACCTCCAGCTGCCGCCGGGACGCGCTGGTGACCGTGCCCAGCCGCGGCCCCACCACCTTGCACTGCGCGCCGGCCTGCTCGAGGGCCTCGCGGATCGGCTTGAGCGAGGCCGAGTCGATGCCGTCCATCGCCAGGATCGCGACCTGGCGGGTCTTGATCGAGCCGTCGCCGCTGTCGACCATGCGCAGCGCCGCCGATTCCTCGATCGGCAGCTTCATCCGGTGCTCGCGAAAGCCCGCGCGGCCGGCGGCCGCCTTCGGGTCGGGCGCGCCGATGCCCAGCGGCTCGGCCACGCGGCGCGCCAGCTTCTCGTCGACATGCGCGAGGTTGTCGACCATGCGCTGGCGTATGGTCGGCGCCGTCACCTTCGAGAGCTCGAAGCGGAAGGCCGCGATGATGTGCTCCTTCTCGGCCGCGCTCTGGCTGTTGAAGAACAGCCGCGCCTGGGTGAAGTGGTCGTCGAAGCTGGGGCTGCGGCGGCGCAGCTTGGGCGTCTCGATTTCCTCGGGGAAGGACTGGAAGCCGGCGCTGCCGCCATCGATGCGGAACTCCTTGCCGTCGTTCAGCGAGTGCGGCTCGTAGGCCACGTGGCCGCGCGCGATGGTCTGGCGGTGCATGCCGTCGCGCTGGAAGTTGTGGAAGGGGCACACGCTCTTGTTGATCGGCAGCTCGTGGAAGTTGGGCCCGCCCAGCCGCGAGAGCTGCGTGTCGGTGTATGAGAACAGCCGCCCCTGCAGCAGCGGATCGTTGCTGAAGTCGATGCCGGGCACCACGTGGCCCGGATGGAAGGCGACCTGCTCGGTCTCGGCAAAGAAGTTGTCGGGGTTGCGGTTGAGCACCAGCCGCCCGATGCGCTGCACCGGGACCATCTCCTCGGGAATGAGCTTGGTCGGGTCCAGCAGGTCGAAGGGCAGCGAATGCTCCTTTTCCTGCGGAATCATCTGCACGCCCAGCTCCCATTCGGGGAAGTCGCCGCGCGCGATCGCCTCCCACAGGTCGCGGCGGTGGAAGTCCGGGTCCTTGCCGGCGATCTTCTGCGCTTCGTCCCAAGCCAGGCCGTGGATGCCCAGCTTGGGCTTCCAGTGGAACTTGACGAAATGGCTCTCGCCGCGCGCGTTGACGAAGCGGAAGCTGTGGACGCCGAAGCCCTCCATCATCCGCAGGCTGCGCGGAATGGCGCGGTCCGACATCGCCCACATCAGCATGTGCGTGGTCTCGGGCATCAGCGAGGCGAAGTCCCAGAAGGTGTCGTGCGCGCTGGCCGCCTGCGGCATCTCGTGGTGGGGCTCGGGCTTGACGGCGTGGATCAGGTCGGGGAACTTGATCGCGTCCTGGATGAAGAACACCGGGATGTTGTTGCCCACCAGGTCGTAGTTGCCCTCGCGCGTGTAGAACTTGACGGCGAAGCCGCGCACGTCGCGCACCGTGTCGGCCGAGCCGCGCGAGCCGGCCACGGTCGAGAAGCGCACGAAGACCGGCGTCTTGACCGAAGGGTCCTGCAGGAAGTCGGCCGAGGTGAACTGCGACATCGACTTGTAGACCTCGAAGTAGCCGTGGGCAGCCTCGCCGCGCGCATGCACCACGCGCTCGGGAATGCGCTCGTGGTCGAAGTGCGTGATCTTCTCGCGCAGGATGAAGTCTTCCAGCAGCGAAGGGCCGCGCACGCCGGCCCGCAGCGAATTGTGGTTGTCGGGGACCTGGACGCCCTGGTTGGTCGTGATCCGCGGCGCGTTCTCGGCGGTGGAGGCCGCCAGCTGTTCCTGCTTGTCGTTGCTGCCGTTGGCCGGCTTGGCGCGGCGGCTGCCCGCGGTCTTGTTCGTTGGCGTCATCGGGAGTTCCTTTGGTGTTCCCGGGGCGCCCCGGCATCAGCCGGCATCGAAGAAGACGTCCAGGGCGTTGACCACGACCGCCAGGGCGACGATGCCGGCCACCGCGGCCACGGTCCAGACGATGACATCGTCGAACCAGGGAGCATCGAGGACGCTGAGCAACGAGGAAAGCTCCATGATTCGCTCCGTGTCATTGTGGTTGGCAGGTCGCTGGGTCGCGGGTCGGGAGGCACGGCCGGCAGTGCGGCCGCGTGCAATGCTTCAGCTTAGGCGGCACGCGGCAGACACCCCGTAGTGGCCGCACGCCGACGTCTGTGGGAAGGGCCAGCGGTCGGCGGTAGGACCGCACTGACGGATTTGAAGGGCGGCCTACGCGCGTTCGCGCGCCGGCCCACGCACGGTTCTTGCGTCGCACCTTAGGATTCATCGTCGCTCGCGCTCCGCGCCCACACCTTTCCACGCCACACCCACCCCATGCTCATCCGAATCGGCTACGACATCGAACTCGGCGTGAGCCCGCCGACCGCCCTGATCTACATGCTGCAGGTGCACCCCTCGCGCGCCGGCGACGTCGTCGGCGGCGAGAACATCACCATCAGTCCGCCGCTCGCGACCGACTTCTACAGCGATGCCTTCGACAACCAGTGCGCACGCGTGCGCGTGCCCGCCGGCGTTACGCGGCTGCGCCTGCGCAACGAGGCGCAGGTCTTCGACACCGGCTGGCCCGACGCGGTCGACCTCCGCGCGGTCGAACACACGCCGGACCAGCTGCCGGTGGAGACCCTGCGCTTCCTGCTGCCCAGCCGCTACTGCGAGGTCGACGGCGAACTGCTGGCCTTCGCCTGGCGCAACTTCGGCCAGGTGCCCAAGGGCTGGCCGCTGGTGCAGGCGATCTGCGACTATGTGCACCAGCACCTGGTCTTCGACTATCCGAGTGCGCGTCCCACGCGCACGGCGCTGGAGGCCTGGCATGAGCGAAGGGGCGTGTGCCGCGACTTCACGCACCTGGCGATCACGCTGTGCCGCTGCATGAACCTGCCGGCGCGCTACGTCACCGGCTACCTGGGCGACATCGGCATCCCGCCGGTGCCCTACCCGATGGACTTCAGCGCCTGGTTCGAGGTCTACCTCGGCGACCGCTGGTGGTCCTTCGATGCGCGCCACAACAAACCGCGCATCGGCCGCATCATGATCGCGCACGGCCGCGACGCGGCGGACGTGCCGATCACCATGGTGTTCGGGGAGCACACGCTGGAGCGCTTCGAGGTGGTGACCGAGGAAGTGGCGGGCTGAGGCTCAGGGCGCATCCGGCGGCGCGTAGCCCAGCCTCTTCATCGCCGCCGCCACCCCCTTGCGACTTTTCTCCATCGCCGCCCACGGCTTGTTGCCCACGGCCAGGCGCTCGCCGATCGTGCGCACCGTCCATTGCGCGGCGTTCTGCAGCATCGGCAACTCGTCCCATTCGATCGGCACGGAGACGCCCAGGCCCGGCCGCGAGCGCACGGACCAGGCGCTCACGGTGGTGGCGCCGAAGCCGTTGCGCAGGTAGTCGACGAAGATCTTGCCGACGCGGTTGCGCGGGCCGCTCTTGGCGACGAATCGCTGGGGGATGGTCTCGGCCAGGTGGATCACCATGGCCTGCGCGAATCCCTTGACCGCATCCCAGTCGTAGTGCCGCCGTATCGGCACCACCACGTGCATGCCCTTGCCGCCGCTGGTCTTGACGAAGGCGGGCAGTGCCAGCTCGTCGAGCAGGGTCCGCACCAGCAGGGTGGCCTCCTGCATCGTCGCCCATTCGACGCCTTCGCCGGGGTCGAGGTCCAGCGTGATGCGGTCGGGCCGGTCGATGGCGCCGGACGTGGCGTTCCAGGTGTGCAGCTCCAGCACGTTCATCTGCGCGGCGGAGAGCAGCCCCTGCACGCTGTCGATCTGCAGCAGCGGCTCGTGATCGGGGTCGAGCGCGGGGTCCAGCAGCTTCACGCCCTGCATCTCGTTCTTGCTCGCATGCTTCTGGAAGAAGAGCTCGCCGCCCACGCCCTCGGGCGCACGCACCAGCGCGACCGGACGGCCCTTCAGGTGGGGCAGCATGAGCTCGCCCACCTGGTCGTAGTAGGCGACCAGCTCGCCCTTGGTGACGCCGCTGGTCTTGTCGATCACGCGCTCGGCGTGGGTGATGTTCAGTTCCTTCATCGCGGGGCTCGCTCGTTGGGCCTGTCGGATGGCTGCCGGGGGCTGCGCCTGCTCGCGCCGGATCTGCGACGCGGGCTTGTCGCTGCGCAGTCCCTGGAACACGGCCTGGCGCACCCGGCCGTCGCGCGTCCATTCGCCGAAGGCGATCTCCGCCACCAGCTTCGGCTTGACCCAGTGCGCCTCGACGCCCGCGGGCCGCTTCTCGAAGGGGCATTCGTCGCTCGCCAGACGGTCGAGCTTCGCCTTGATGTCCGCCAGCCGGCCGGTGTCGAAGCCGGTGCCCACGTTGCCGCAGTACTGCAGCCGGCCCTCGTTGTCGTACACGCCCAGGAGCAGCGAGCCGAAGCCGGTGCGCGAGCCTTTCGGGGCCGTGTAGCCGCCGATCGCGAATTCCTGGCGCCGCTGGTTCTTGAGCTTGATCCAGTCGGGCGAACGGCGCGACACATAGGCCGAGCCCTTGCGCTTGCCGATGATGCCCTCGAAGCCCAGGTCCACCGTGGAGGCCAGCAGCTCGCGCGGCGTGGCATCGAACGCCTCGGAGAGCCGCAGGCCGGCCGGCGGCTTCTTGCCCAGCAGCTGCACGAGCCGCGCCCGCCGCTCTTCCACCGGCAGCGCGCGCAAGTCCTCGCCGTCGAGGAAGGGCGCATCGAAGAGCCAGTACACGATGTCGGCCGTCGCGCGGCGGTCGAAGGCGTTCTGCAGCGCCTGGAAGTCGGGCGCGCCGTTCTTGCCGGCCACCACGATCTCGCCGTCGAGCCAGGCCGAGCGCGTGGACAGCTTGGCCAGCGCCTTCGCCAGCGCCGGCAGCTTCGATGTCCAGTCGTTGCCGTTGCGCGTGATGCACTGGACTTCGTCGCCTTCGATGCGGGCCAGCACGCGGTAGCCGTCGAACTTGAGCTCGTAGAGCCAGTCGTCGGGCACGGGGGGCGGCGACGAGGCCAGGGTCGCGAGCTCCGGCTCGAGGCGCTCGGGCAACGCGGCCCGGCGGGGCTTCGGTGCCGCGGCCTTGCGAGGCGCGGGCGGCGTGGCGGGTTCGGCCTTGCGGCCGTAGGTCACGTCCGGTGGGTGGTCGACGTCGCGGCCGGTCAGCACGCTGTCGGGCTCGGCCTCGACGACGTCGTAGTCCGCGAGCGGCCGCGCCTCCGCGTCCTGCTCCTTGATCAGCAGCCAAGGCTCCTGCTTCTCGCCCTTGCCGCGCATGCGCACCAGCGTCCAGTGGCCGCGCAGCTTGTCGCCGTGCAGCTCGAACTTGAGCTTGCCCTCGGCCAGGCCGCGGCGCGCATCGCCCTCGGCCTCCCATTCGCCGCGGTCCCAGACGATCACGGTGCCGGCGCCGTACTGTCGGGGCGGGATGGTGCCTTCGAAGTCGGCATAGGAGACCGGATGGTCCTCCACATGCACCGCCATGCGCTTGACCGAGGGATCGAGGCAGGGCCCCTTGGGCACGGCCCAGCTCTTGAGCGTGCCATCGAGCTCCAGGCGGAAGTCGTAGTGCAGCTGGCGGGCGTGGTGCTTCTGCACCACGAAGGCATGGGCGCCGCGGCTCGCGCGGCCGACCTGGCGCGGCTCCGGCGTCTTCTTGAAATCGCGCTTGCGGCGGTAGGGCGCCAGCGCTTCGCTTGCACGGGGCCTGCTTGCCACGGCCGTGCCTCAAGCCGCCTTGCGGCGCGCTGCCGCCTTCCGGGCTGGGGCGCGCTTGCGGGCCGCGCGCTTGGCGGCCGGCTTGCGCGCCTTGGCGGGCGCTTCCTCGTCGGCCTCTTCGTCAGCACTCGCCGCCTTGCCGCCCTTGCGCAGGCTGCGCTGCAGCAGCTCGGTGAGGTCCAGGATCTTCGCGCTCGGGCGTCCTTCCTGCTCTTCCACCGGGCCGAGCTTGGCCACGGCTTCGGTCTTGCCGGCCTCGATCTTGCGGTCGACCAGGCGCAGGATCTCGTCCTTGAAGGAGTCCTTGAAGGACTCGGGATCCCAGTCCGAGCTCATGTCCTCGACCAGCTCGGTGGCCATCTTGATCTCGCGCTCCGCGAGGCCGGCCTTCTTCGCGTTCTCGGCGGGCAGCGGCAGGTCCTTCCAGGGGCGGATGTCGGCGCCCCAGCGCAGCAGGTTCAACACCAGCCCCGGGCCGACGGGCACCAGGGCCGCGAGGTGCTGCTTGGTCTGGATCACCACTCGCGCCACGCCGATGCGGCCGGTGCGCTCCAGGGTTTCACGCAGCAGCGCGTAGACCTTGCCGCCGCGGTTGATGGGCGCCAGGTAGTAAGGCCGCTCCAGGTAGACGAAGGGAATGCTGTTGGACGGGACGAAGGTCTCGATCTCGATAGTCTGCGTCATGCGCGGATAAGCGTCGGCGATCTCCTTGTCGCTCAGCACCACGTACTGGCCGTCCTCGACCTCGACGCCCTTGACGATCTGCTCGCGCGCGATCTCCCTGCCCGTCTTCTTGTTGACGCGCTTGTAGCCCACCGGGTCCATGCTGCGCTTGTCGAGCCAGTCGAAGTCGATGCTGTGGTCGACGGTGGCGGCGTAGAGCGCCACCGGGATATGGACCAGGCCGAAGCTGATGGCGCCCTTCCACAGGACGCGCGGGGCGGGGGTCTTGGATGCGGGCATGGCGATTCTCCGGGAGGCACCTTAGGGTGAATGGCACTTACTTTGGGCCGCTGAGCCGTCGGCGAGGCGTAAGTGCTTGATTGCAAAGGGAGGGTGGCTGACCCTGGATCGATAGGATGGTTGGTTACGAAGCATCCAAACCATCTCACCAAAGGCCAGCCAGCATGGATCGTAAAGCCCGAAGCGATTTGCATCAACGCCGCAGAGGCATTCAACGGCGGGCACGCACGACCGAGGCGGTGGAGTTCTTCAACATCCTGACGAGCCCGCAGTTGCTCGAGACGACCGAAGCGCTGCTGCCCGAGCATCGCGAGCGGCTGTATCCGCCGACGGTGACGCTGTCGATGTTCATGCGCCAGACGCTGGAGGCCGATGGCTCATGCCAGAAGGCGGTCAATGGCTGGGCGGCGCAGCGCGCGGCCGACGGGTTGAGCGCGTGCAGCGTTCGCACGGGCGCGTATTGCAAGGCTCGCCAGCGCTTGCCCTTGGAGATGGTCACGGCGCTCACACAGCAAACGGGGCGCGAGCTGAGCGCAAAGGCGTTGGCGCCCTGGAAGTGGCGAGGCCGCGCGGTCAAGTTGGTGGACGGCACGGGCCTGTCGATGCCCGACACGCCCGGAGAACCCAGGCGGTGTATCCGCAGCCCAGCACGCAGGCACCGGCGTGGGCTTCCCGCTGGCGCGGCTGGTGGCGGTGATCTGCCTGGCTACTGGAGCAGCCCTGGACGCGGCGATTGGCCCGTGCCAGCGGCAAGGGCAGCGGAGAACTCCGCGCTGGTGCGCCGCCTGCTCGAAGGCTTTGGCGCGGGCGATGTGATGCTCGCCGACGCTGTACTGCAACTACTTCCTGATCGCCGCGCTGCTGGACAAGGGCGTGGACGTCGTGTTCGAGCAGCACGGAGCGCGGATCACGGACTTCCGCCGCGGCCAGCAGTTGAGCACGCGCGATCACATCGTTGCTGGCCCAGGCCGGCGCGTCCCGAGTGGATGACACACGAGCAGTACGCGCGCGTGCCCGAGGACATCATGCTGCGCGAAGCCAAGGTGGGCCACCAGGTGCTGGTCACCACGCTGCTGGAGCCTCGAGAGGTGAGCAAGAGTGATCTGTCGGCGCTCTACGCACGCCGCTGGAACGTCGAGCTGGACCTGCGAAACCTCAAGACCACCACGGGCATGGAGGTGCTGAGCTGCCAGACGCCGCAGATGAACGAGAAACAGATGTGGGTGCACCTGCTGGCCTACAACGTGATCCGGCTGCTGATGGCGCAGGCCGCTTGCAAGGCCGGCGTCGATCCGCGCGGCCTGAGCTTCAAACACACGGTGCAACTATGGACGGAGTGGACCACGCGCGGACTATGCGCCGCGAAGGACAACCAGCGGCTGTTCGCATTGATCGCTCAATCCAAAGTCGGCCACCGCCCAGGGCGCATCGAGCCGCGAATGCGAAAGCGACGGCCCAAACCGTACCCATGGCTGAAGACGCCGCGCGAGCAGGCCCGTCGACATGTGCAGCGACACGGTCACGCGTGCAGGCCAAAGTAAGTGCCATTCACCTTAGGGTGGCTTGGCCGGCACACATGTAGGAACGCGGCGGGCCCCCGCGTCAGGGCCGGCCGTTTACGCGGCGCCGAAGCCGTAGAGCTCGGCCGGGTTGCCGACGAGCATGCGTCGGTGTCTGTGTTCGTCGCCTTCGAAGCCGCCGTTCGAGCATTCCGGTAGCGGCGCAAAACTATTCCTTGGACGATCCTTCGTTGAGGCGTGCATGGCTTCACCTCCAGCCAGCGAGCGACGCAAGGTGCGCGCAGTTCGTCGATGTCGCCAGGCCATTTTTCAGGCAGCAGATCGGTGAGTTCAAGCGCCGCGAAACTGAAGGGCAACCCGCGGTAAGTGAAAAGGAACAATACCGCCGCCAGACGTGCGGCCTGGATGTCCCGCGGCGCCGGGCTCAGCCGCAGCGCTCGACTCACCCGCAGCAGCGTCTCGGCAAGAGACTGCAGCGCACCTGACGGGAGAGTGGCGACATAGTCCACCATGCCGTGGAATGAAGCTTTCTCTTTCAACTCCACGAGGTGCATTGATTCACTGCCATTGCCGCTGCTCTCCCCGTAATCGCGGAATCCCTGCGCGAGCACAGTGCCGGAGTCCTCCTGGCGCCGCCGCTGCGGGGCAGGGATGCGGAAACTTGGTGAAATGGCTTTCGAAAGCCCAGGCCTACCGCTCTGAATGCACTGTGGCTTTTCTTCTACAAAGGTCCAGGCTCGCCGCTCGCCGAACTGCCCAGGCGCCGAGGAATCGACGCCGCGCTCCTGCTGCGCGCGGGAGAATTGCGGCGGCCGGGGATGCAGGCTTTCGTGATACACGTGGCGCAACTGCTCGGGTGACCACTCATCCGCGATGGCGCCACTGCTCTTGGGCGCGGTTTCCTCCGTGCGCCGCCGCTTGCTCGAATGGAGTTCCTGGTCCGGGAGAGGCGGCAACTCACGAGGTGCATATTCGAGTTCGTCTTCATACGAGGGTTCGTCTTCCGCGGGAATGAGAGGCCTTAGGCTTAGGTGCGAAGGCACATACGGCAGACGTGGCGGAAACCAGGGCTGACCTTCGCTCGGCACGAATTCCACGACGGGCTCATGAGTGGGAATCGCGGTGGGCAAGACATACCCCTGCACATGATGGGCGCCGACGCCAGCCGGCAACCCTGGAACATAAACGACTGGGAGCTGATGGTGCTGCTGCCGTGTCGCGCCCGGGTCGGGATGCCGCGAGACAGGCGTCGCCCAGCCGGAGCGGTTGAAAGTGCCCTTATCCATGGGCCGAACGCGACGGTGAATCGATGGCTGATACCAAGACATGCTCCTCGTGTTGTCTCCGGCAAGCACACCGGCCGTTCTTGGTAACGCATTTGTGCCGAGGGTTCCACTCGCCGGCGCCCGAGGAGCGCGACCTCAGTGCGCGCCATCGGGCCGCGGCACCAGCCGGCCGTCGGGGCCGCGCTCGCAGGTGCCGGCGAGCATGTCGCCGCGCCGCCCCGGCATCTCGAGCGCGCGCCTTCAGGCTTTGCCGGCGCAGAGCTCGAAGGGCCTCGGGCGGCGGACCGCGCGGTACGCCACGGGCGGCATCGCCCGCCGGGGCCGGGGCCACATCGCTTGGGGCGGGGGCGGCCCGTGGGGCGGCAGCGGGGAGCAGCATGATGCAGCCGCTCAGGCCGGCTGCCAGTGCGAGGGAGGCCAGGGCAGGGGATCGTTCTCATGGGGGCGTCCTCCGAATCAGGTCGGCC
Organism: Variovorax sp. WS11; assembly: GCF_010499245.1. GTDB lineage: Bacteria > Pseudomonadota > Gammaproteobacteria > Burkholderiales > Burkholderiaceae_C > Variovorax. Next base: position 1,991,135 of record NZ_JAAGOW010000001.1, on the reverse strand, counting down.
CAGTGTGTGGGCCGACTTGGGAGAAAGCTGGGAGGCGCGCGCCGCTCAGTCGAGCGGCGTTTCGAAGGCGAAGCCCACGCCGTAGACGGAACGAATCCAGTCGTGCGAGGGATCGGCCGCGGACAGCTTGCGCCGCAGGTTCTTGATGTGGCTGTCCACCGCGCGTTCGGAGACGTCGGCATCGTCGTCGTAGGCCAGCTCCAGCAGCCGGGCGCGCGAGAAGATGCGTCCCGGGTGCCGCGACATCGCCTGCAGCAGCCGGAACTCGCGCCGCGTCAGGTTCAGCGGGACGCCGCCGAGCGTCGCGCGCCAGTGCGCCTCGTCCAGCACCACCGGGCCCTCGGCCTTGCCGGCGGCCGCTGCCAGGCCCTCCGCGCGCCGCAGCACGGCGCGCACGCGGGCCACCACCTCGCGCGGCGAGAAGGGCTTGCACACATAGTCGTCGGCGCCCAGCTCCAGGCCCAGCAGGCGGTCGACCTCCTCGATCCGCGCGGTGAGCATGATGATCGGGTGGTGGGTGTGCACGCGGGCCTGCCGCAGCACGCTCAGGCCGTCCAGCCCGGGCAGCATGATGTCGAGCAGGCTCAGGTCGGGCGGCGCCTCCAGCATGCGCGCCAGCGCCGTGCGGCCGTCGGCCACATGCTCGGTCTCGTGGCCGGCATGGCGCAGGTAGTCCTGCAGCACCGAGGCGATGTCGGCTTCGTCCTCGACGATCAGAATGCGGCTCACTGACTGGTCTCCAGGGGAAGCCAGAACGTGATCCGCAGGCCGCCCAACGGCGAGGCCGAGGCATCGATCTCGCCGCCGTGCGCCTCGACCATGGTCCGGCAGATCGACAGGCCCAGGCCCGAGCCGCCGAGTGCGCGGCTGCGCGAGCCTTCGGCGCGGAACAGGCGCTCGAAGACCAGCGGCAGCTCGTCGGGCGCGACGCCCGGGGCGCTGTCGTCGAAGCGCAGCACCAGACGCTGCGCGCCGGCGCTGCCTTCGACCGTGGCGCCGATGCGCAGCATGCCGTCCTCGTCGGTGTAGGAAAGGGTGTTGTCGAGCAGGTTCATGAACACCTGGTGCAGGCGCTGGGCGTCGCCTTCGACCATCGGCTGTGATTGTGCGGCCAGGGCATCGACCTGCGCCACCTCCACCGCGATGCGGCGCTGCACGAAGCGATCGCGCGTCGCGGCCAGGGCCTCCTTCAGCAGCGCGAGCGGGAACACGGGCGCGCGGGTGATCGATTCGGCCTGCGGCTCGCGCATGCTGCTGCGCAGGTCCTCGACCAGCTGGTTGAGCCGCATGACCTGGCGATGCAGCCGCAGCGCAGTGCGGTCGTCGAAGCTGCGCACGCCGTCCTGCAACGCCTCGATCTCCGCGCGCATGGCCGCCAGCGGGGTGCGCAGCTCGTGCGCCACGTCGGCCAGCCAGGCGCGGCGCGAGGCTTCGACCGTATCCAGGCGCTCGGCCATGTCGTTGAAGGTGCGGCCGAGCAGGGCCAGTTCGTCCGAGCCCTGCACCTGCACGCGGGTGCCGAGCTTTCCGCGCGCCACGTCCTGCGCCCCTTGCGTGAGCGCGTCGATGGGGCTGAGCCAGCGCCGCGCCAGCAGCCACGAGAGCAACAGGGCCAGGGCCAGGCCCACCACGCCCGTCAGCGCGATGAAGCCCGACTGGCGGGCGACGAAGGCACGATCGGCCTCGCTGTCGAGGCCCTCCATCGGCGCCAGAACCAGCTGGCCGATCTCGATGTTCCCGCGCTTGATCGGCAGATGGGCGGCCGAGGCCGGGTCGACGGTGGCGCCGACGACGCGCTTGCCGTGGGCGTCGATCACGCCAAGCCGCCGGAACATCGAGTTGGCCACCTCCCGCAGGCCGCCAGGGAACATCCAGGGCGGCGGAGGCGCCAGGTTGCGCCGGGGGGGCAGCAGTTCCACCATCGGTGGCGGATCGGCGCCGTCGCCGGGCGGCGGCTCGGGGCGAGGCCCTCGGGCATACCAGGGCGGCAGGCGCGCGTCCTCCGCGTCCTGTCCCTCGGTGCGGGGCAGGCCGGCATCGCCCATCTGCAGCCGGCGCCAGGTCTCCTCGCTGTTGCGCAGCTTGTCCCAGTTGCCGTTGCCCGCGTAGTGCTCCTGCAGCAGCTTCGTCAGCCACTCCATGCGCCGGATCTCGATCTCCGCCAGGTAGGGGCCGAGGCCGCGCTGCAGCGCGAAGATCGAGAAGCCCGCCCAGATCAGCAGCAGCGCGACCAGGAGCGCGGCCAGGGCGAAGAAGATTTTTCGGGTGAGCGTCAGGCGTGGCATGGGAGGGGCGGTCGGCGCAAGGCCGCATTCTGCGACACGCACTTGCGCGCCCCGGCGAGCGGCGATGCCATGTGCGAGATGAAGCGCGGAGGAAGACAGAGCGGACGGCCGGGTGCTCGCGACGGATGGCAGCGGCTCAGCGCTGCTCGGCGCCCTGGCGCCGGCGCGCGCGACGCTCGCGCAAGAGATCGACCAGCGTCCACGCATGCGCCACCAGGACGAGGAGCACGCTGGCCACCATCAGCCCCTGCTCGAAGCCGTCGCGGGCGCCGCGGTCCCCCTCCGGCTCGCCGAAGAACAGCAGGCCGAGCACGGCCGGCGGAAGCACCAGCAGGGCGACGATGGCGCCGACGCTGCCGAGGCGGGCCCTGCGCGGGCGCGGCACTGCGTTCGCGCGCGGCGCGGGGTCGACGGGTAGGCCCATGGGATCGAGCAGAGTCCTCATGCCCTGGATGATCGCGAGCGAATTGGTAGAAATGATGGAGCCGCGGGCGCTCACATTTCCTCCGAAGTTGCGGCCGACCATCGCGGCCATGAATGAGCGATCCCGCATCGCGCCCGGCCTCGCGGCCGTGGCGCTGGCCGCCGTGCTGGGCACGGCCATCCCCGCCGCCTGGGCCATCGAGCCCTTCACGGTGCGCGACATCCGAGTCGAAGGCCTGCAGCGCATCGAGCCCGGCACCATCTTCGCCTCGCTGCCCTTTCGTGTAGGCGACACCTACAACGACGAGCGCGGCTCCGCCGCCATCCGCGCCCTGTTCGACCTGGGCCTGTTCAAGGACGTGCGCATCGACGTCAGCGGCAACGTCCTGGTGGTCATCATCGAGGAGCGTCCCACCATCGCCGACGTCGACTTCGTCGGCACCAAGGAATTCGACAAGGCAGCCCTGCAGAAGGCCCTGCGCGAAGTGGGCCTGGCCGACGGCCGCCCCTACGACAAGGCCCTGGCCGACCGCGCCGAGCAGGAGCTCAAGCGCCAGTACATCAGCCGCAGCCTCTACAACGCCCAGGTGGTGACCACCGTCACCCCCATCGAGCGCAACCGCGTCAACCTCACCTTCACCGTCACCGAGGGCGACGCCGCGCGCATCCGCGAGGTCCACATCGTGGGCAACAAGGCCTTCAGCGAGGGCACCCTGCTCGATCTGTTCGACCAGGACTCCGGCGGCTGGATGAGCTGGTACACCAAGAGCAACCAGTACTCGCGCGCCAAGCTCAACGCCGACCTGGAGACCCTGCGCTCCTACTACATCACCCGCGGCTACCTGGAGTTCCGCATCGACTCCACCCAGGTGGCCATCTCCCCGGACCGCCAGGACCTGAGCATCACGGTGAACCTCACCGAGGGCGAGAAGTTCGTCGTTTCCGGCGTCAAGCTGGAGGGCAACTACCTGGGGCGCGACGACGAGTTCAAGTCGCTGGTGACCATCCGTCCGGGCGAGCCCTACAACGGCGAGCAGGTCACCGAGACCACCAAGGCCTTCACCGACTACTTCGGCACCTTCGGCTATGCGTTCGCGCGGGTGCAGGCCGAGCCGGAGATCGACCGGGTGAACAACCGCGTCGCGCTGACCCTGAAGGCGGAGCCCTCGCGGCGGGTGTACGTGCGGCGGGTGGCGGTCGGGGGCAACAACAAGACGCGCGACGAGGTGATCCGGCGCGAGTTCCGCCAGTACGAGGCCTCGTGGTACGACGGCGACAAGATCAAGCTGTCGCGCGACCGGGTGGACCGGCTGGGCTTCTTCACCGACGTGAACGTGGAGACGCAGGAAGTGCCGGGCTCGCCGGACCAGGTGGACCTCGCGATCAATGTGACGGAGAAGCCCACCGGCAGCCTCCAGCTCGGCGCGGGCTACTCGAGCACCGACAAGATTTCGCTGAGCTTCGGCATCACGCAGGAAAACGTGTTCGGCTCCGGCAACTACCTCGGGCTGCAGATCAACACCAGTTCCTACAACAAGACCATCTCCCTCACGGCGACGGACCCCTACTTCACGAAGGACGGCATCTCCCGCACGCTGAACGTCTTCCACACCGTGACGCGCCCCTACTACGAGGCCGACGGCAACTACAAGCTGGTCAGCGAGGGCGGATCGGTCAAGTTCGGCGTGCCCTTCGGCGAGCTGGACACGGTGTATTTCGGCGCGGGGCTGGAGCGCTATGTCTTCACGCCGGGCAGCAACGGCAGCTACACGCTGGTGAACGGCAGCTATGTCTACACGGCCACGCCGCAGGCCTACCTCGACTACTTCGAGTGCACGGGCACGGCGCCGAGCGTCACCTGCGCTAACAACAGCCGCTTCGCCGTGCCCTTCACCATCGGCTGGTCGCGCGACGATCGCGACAGCGCGCTGGTGCCGACGCGCGGGCGGCTGCAGAGCGCAAACGTCGAGCTGGGCGTGGGCAAGGACTTGCGCTACATGAAGAGCGGCTACCAGTACCAGCAGTACTTCCCCCTGTCGAAGCAGTACACGCTGGCGATCAACGGCCAGCTGGGCTACGCCCGGGCGCTGGGCGACACGAGCTTTCCGATCTTCAAGAACTTCTATGCGGGCGGGCTGGGTTCGATCCGCGGCTTCGAGCAGAACTCCCTGGGGCCGCGCGACGCGGTCACGGCGGGCGCGCTCGGCGGTACGCGCAAGGCCATCTTCAACATGGAGTTCAGCACGCCATTCCCCGGCGCCGGCAACGACAAGACGCTGCGGCTCTACGGTTTCTTCGATGCGGGCAACGTGTTCGCCGAACGCACGAGCGGCTTGACGGATGCGCAGTGGCGCGCGCAGAACAGGATTCGCACGTCGGCGGGCATCGGGATCAGCTGGATCTCGCCGCTCGGGCCGCTGCGCCTGGCCTATGCGATTCCGATCACCTACCAGAAGCAGGACGACGCCAACGGCATCGCCGCGGACCGGATCCAGCGGGTGCAGTTCCAGATCGGGACGTCGTTCTGACTAACGCGCGCCTCGTCCCTGTCCGCCCCTGCGACCGGGGTAGGCGGGGCCGGCCCGCACGGGCGTCGGCAGCTCCGCCTCGTAGACGACCGGGAATCCCAGGGCTTGCTTCTCGACGCTCTCGATCGGCACCGTCGCGTCTGCCGGCACGGTCACGTAGACCGCCCAGCGACCATCGGTAGTGGTGGTGATCCCGGCTTGCGTGACCTGCGGGTCGTTGATGGTTTCGGCGACGGTCATGAGGCGCTCGGGAGGCTCCGGAGTGCGGGGCTCCCCCGGGCGATGTAGGCGGGCGGGCTTCATGGATCGATCCTAGGCTTAGCCAAGGATCTTACGCGCTGGTCGGCGGGCTCGTGACCGCGTGCGCTTAGACAGGGTGCACGTTGAAGCGTGCGCAGGCCACGGAGACATCGCAGGCGGTGGTGGTAACGCCATCGCCGGCAAACAGCAGCGCCACCGGACGGCCCGAGGCTTGGTCCAGGATCACCGAACCCGAATCGCCGGGGTTGCTGAACGGCAGACCACCATTGCCTGTGATGGTGATCGCGTTGTCGAAGGTGGCGATGATCGGGGCCTGCTGCGTGCCGTAGTTCACCTGGACTCCGCGCACGCGTATCGCACGGATCATGCCGCCCGTGACGCCGGTGGTGCGGCCCGCCTTGGTCACGACCATGCCGGGCCGCGGCGCCAGCAGGTGCGGCGTGTACTTCTTGATGTTGAGCATGCTGCCTGTCTTGACCTTCTTCGGCTCGGTCACGACGGCGATTGCTGCATCGATCACGTTGCGTGGCTGCGACCCGGGCGCCGGGAACAGGATTGGCTCGAACGAACTGAGCGTCGCGATCGTGTCCGCTGCACCAGCCGAGAAAGGCTGCGTGAACGGGGTGCCAATCGGGAAGCGATTGACATTGGCGAGCACATGGTTGTTGCTCAGGATGAACAGCGGGCCCGCGCCGTCGCCGCCGCGCACGAAGCAGCCGAGGGTGCCGACGAATTTGCCGCCCAGCGGCCCGATCTCGACCCCGGCCGGCACCGGCCGATGACGCGCCTGGTGCTGCGCGGGGTTCGCGATGGCGGCGGCCACGCTCTTGCGGGCCGCGGCGCGATCGAACGCGACCTGGATCGGCAGATGCTCGACATCGACGCTCACGCCCTGCATCGGCTTGCTGAGTACCGGCACGGAGGCGGCCGATTGAACGGAGGGGACGTCGAACATATAGACCTTGACGACGAATTCGCCGTCGCCTCGAATGCCCACGCCGGTCGCATGCACATGGGTCAAGGGATCGGCGCTTGCTTCGCCGGCCTGGGCACGGAATGCCATCGCCTGGGCACCGGGAACCGCTACGCTCATCTGCGATTGAACCAACTCGGCTCGAAATTCCTCGAGTGCTTCGAGTGCTTCACCAAACGTTGCCATCACGCGCTCCTAGAGGTTGGGGACGACGCGAAGCTACGCCGGCCCGCCTCGTGCGTCATCCTTCGGCGAGATGAGAGCTGCGTGTGCAGCCGGCTGTGCCCAGCTCTGCATCGACCGTGCGCGCGCGCACGGTCGCGGACGGCTTCGCGCTGGAGCGTATGCCCTCTGGCGCCGCCGCAGCCCGCCCGCTTGCCAAGATCGGCGCCAGCGTACCGGCCGCCGCGCTCCTCTCGGCCTGCTCGCGGGCCTCGCAGCGGGCCCCGTCCCAGCTCGCAACCAGGATCGCAGCGATGAAGCACAAGCCCGCGATCCAGGGCAGCGCGGCCTCCAGGAGCCGGTCCCCATCGGGCAGCTCTTCCACCGCCGGGCCGAGCGCAAAGGCCGGCCGATGCAGCTCGCCGCCCCTCATGACAGCGTCCCCCGATTCACGGCGGCCTGCGCGGCCTGGTGGATGTCGCCGGCAGCGGCCAGGGGCATGCGCAGTGTGAGCCCCATCCCGCCCAGCGCCGAGGGTGCGGCATACAGGCGGCCGCCGAGGCGATCGACGATGCGCCGCACCAGCAGCACGCTGGCGCGCAGCTCACCCTCCTGCGCGGCGAGCGCCTGCCGGGCGGCGAGGAGGCGGTCGAAGAGCGCCGCCAGGCAGGGCTGATGCCCCGACGCCAGGCTGGAATCCATGAAGCTCACCACCGCCTGGCCGTTCTCGCGGCGTGCCAGCGTCTTCAGCACGCCGCCGCGCGGCATGGCGTCGCAGGCGAGGCGGACGATGTGCCCGAAGGCCTGCCGCAGCTCGCCCGGGTCCGCCCACACGCCGAGCGCGAGCTCGGGCAGCCGGTGCTCGAGCTCGATGCCGGCCGCGCGCAGCATCGCGCCGCAGGAACGGGACATGTCCTCGAGCGGCGCCCGAAGGTCGAGCCAGCGGCGCTCGACGGGCTCGGTGTCCTCCGGGAGGATGGGGCCGGCGGGGCGCGGCCGGCGTGCCGCAAGCGCGCGTGGCAGCGCGACGAGAGAAAAGCTCAGGCCGAGCCCGAGAACGACGGCACGCGAGAGTTCCATGAAGAAGACCTCCGAAGGATGATGGCCCGATGCTGGCCGCCAAATACGGAGGAATCTGGGAACGCGCCGGTCGCGGCGCCGCGCTTCAGGCGCCGGGCCGGCGCAGGTCGCGCTCGCTCTCGATGGCGAAATAGAACCACTCGGCGCCGGGCAGCGCCTCCGCGTTCGGGAACACGATGAAGCCGTCGCGCTCGGCCGCCAGCACCCTGCCGTCGGCGCGCACGCCGATGGGCTCCCCCTTCGCCACCGGGTCGAAGGTGGCCCATTCGCGCACGAACTGGTCCTCTTCGCTGTCGCGATCCGTCACGCTGACCAGCCGCAGCAGCGAAGGCGCCGCCGGCGGCTTGGCCTGCGGATCGGGCGCGACCATGCCCAGCAGGCGCAGCGCCGCATGGATGGCGCGGCGCGCGACCTCGGGCGCCGCCGGGTCCTGGTGCTGGCCGCATTCGAGCGTGACGCCGTAGCCGCCGCGGCTGCGCATGTATTCGTTGGTCCCCCAGCCGAAGGCCAGCGCGGCCTCGTCGGCCGGCTGGCCGCCGGCACGCTGCGCCAGGCCGGCCGCGTAGATGTCGAGCCAGCCCTCGACGACGCGCGGCGTGCCCATGTGCAGCGCGAGCAGCCCTTCCTCGAACGCGCGAGCGAAGGGTTCGAGCGTGCCGACGTTGTCGCGCGGGCCGATCATCGCGAAGGCCTCGCCCGCGCTCTGGAAGGAATGCAGGTCCAGCAGCACGTCGTGGCGCTCCAGCAGCGGGCACAGCAGATCGGTGATGCGGGCCTCGTAATCGGCCGGCGCTTCGCCCGCCGGGGTGGGCTTGAACAGGCGGTTGAGGTTGCGTTCGCCCTCGCGCCGCATCAGTCGGCGCGCCAGCGGGTTGGCCACCGGCACCAGGGTGAGCTCGCCGCGCAGCACCTGCAGCGCGCCGCTGTCAAGTTCGGCCAGGGTGCGCTCGATGCCCGCCGTGCCGCAGGTCTCGTCGCCGTGTACCCCGCCCAGGACGATCAGCCTCGGCCCGGGCTCGAGGGAAGTGAATCCGTGGATGCGAAGAAGGTCGGGGACTGGTGGCTGCTGCTCGCTCATCTCGCCGCTGATCCTACAGGGCGGCGCATGGCGGTCCTACCGGGCTTTCCGCGATGCCGTGCCACAAGCAGGAATGACCAAGGAGCAAGCAATGGCCAGCAAGAAGGCGCCCGCGAAGACCGACCCGCTGAAGGACGCCGGCGGCGGCAAGACCAAGGTCGGACAGGGCGGCGAATCCGCGCCGCGCCTGCCGCACGAGCGCGACCAGTCCTCGGACAGCCAGCAGAACCAGGGCGGCTCCGCCGAGCAGGGCCGCAAGGGCATGGAAGACGTGGAGCGCGGCGTGGTCGACACCGACCGCGGCCCGGTGGCCGACCGGGTCTACAACGAGAAGCTCAAGCGCTAGCAGCCTTGAGCTGCGCGCGCATCTCGGCGATCACGCCCGCGTAACTCTTCGCATTGAAAATCGCGCTGCCAGCCACAAAGGTGTCCGCGCCGGCGCTGGCCACGCGCGCGATGTTGTCGGTCTTGATGCCGCCGTCGACCTCCAGGCGGATGTCGCGCCCGCTGGCCTCGATGCGCTTGCGGGCGAGCTCGATCTTGCGCAGGGCCGAGTCGATGAAGCTCTGACCGCCGAAGCCCGGGTTCACGCTCATGATGAGGATCAGGTCGATGTCGTCGATCGCCCAGTCCAGCGGCTCCAGCCCGGCGCCCGGGTTGAACACCAGCCCCGCCTTGCAGCCGGCCGCCTTGATGGCCTGGATGCTGCGGTGCGTGTGGGGCGAGGCATCGGGGTGGAAGCTGATGTAGTCGGCGCCCGCCTGCGCGAAGGCGGCGGCCAGCGCGTCCACCGGCTCGATCATCAGGTGCACGTCGATCGGCACCGGCGTGCCGCCGGCCGTCTTCGCGTGCGGCTTGAGCGCCTGGCACACCATGGGGCCGAAGGTGAGGTTCGGCACGTAATGGTTGTCCATGACGTCGAAATGAATCCAGTCGGCACCGGCGGCGATCACATCGCTCACTTCGGCGCCGAGGCGCGCGAAATCGGCCGAAAGGATGGAAGGGGCGATGCGAAAGGTGCTGCTGCTGCTCATGGGGGCGAATTGTCGCAGGCTGTTCCTTCACCAATTGTTAACATCGCGCCGATGTCCAGCCCTCCGATCAACATCCAGGTGGAGCCACGCTACCTGCCGGACCAGTCTTCTCCCGAAGACCGGGTCTATACCTTCGCTTACACGATCACCGTGACCAACACGGGCCGCGTGGCGGCGCAGTTGATCGCGCGGCACTGGCTCATCAACGACGCAAGCGGACAGACGCAGGAGGTCAAGGGCCTCGGCGTGATCGGCCAGCAGCCGCTGCTGGCGCCCGGGCAGTCCTTCCGCTACACCAGCGGATGCCGGCTGCAGGCGCCCAGCGGTACCATGCATGGGAGCTACTTCTTCGTGACCGAGCGCGGCGAACGCTTCGACGTCGCGATTCCCATGTTCGTGCTGGAAGCCGACACGGGCGGCGCCCCCGTCTCGCGCGTGCTGCACTGAACGCAAACCTTCTTTCCCGAGCCATGAACGCCCTGTGCGCTCTGCTCGACGCGCGATGCCTGCCCGGCGCTCGCGTCCCTAACAGATTGGCCTGATGAGTTCTTTCATTACCAACGACCTGCTGGGCTTCTGGTCCGAGTGGCTGCGGCCCTCGGCGGGCTTGCCCACCGTGCTGTGGTCGCTGCTGCTGGCCGCCGCGGCCGCGGCCGGCCACCTGGTGCAACGCTATGCGGGCATGCCCAAGGTGGTCGGCTATTCGATGGTCGGCACCGTGGTCGGCCTGGCCGGCTTCGAGGGCGTGATGTGGCCGCTGCAGGGCATCAGCCTGTTCCTGCTCGAGCTCGGCGTGGCCATCGTGCTGTTCGAGGCCGGCGGCCGGCTGCCGCTGCGCTGGTTCCGCCACAACCCGATGGTGCTGGTGCAGAGCCTGCTGGAAGCCACGCTGACCTACTTCTTCGTGTTCTGGGTGCTGCACTGGATGGACGTGCCCGACCCGGTGGCCAACCCGATCGCGCTGATGGCCGTCGTGGCCTCGCCGGCGGTGCTGAGCCGGGTGGTGATCGACACCCGCGGCTCCGGCCCGGTGACCGAGCGGGCGCTGACGCTGGCCACGCTCAACACCTTCTATGCGCTGACCCTCGGCTATGCGCAGGCCGGGCTGATCGAGCGTGCGCCGCTGGGCCTGTTCCAGAAGCTCTATCCGGTGGCAGTGGTGCTGGGCCTGTCCTTCGTGGTGGGCGCGCTGATGGCGCTGTCGCTGCGCTCGGCCCTGCGCGTGATGAGCCCGACCAGCGAGAACACCTCCATCCTGCTGCTCGCGATCATCGCGGCCGGCGCCGCGCTGGCCGCGCACCTGGGCGGCTCGGCCCCGCTGGCGGCGCTGATCGGCGGCGTGCTGCTCAAGGCCCTGCATCCCAAGCCCTGGGTCTGGCCGCGGCAGCTGGGCACCGCCGCCTCGCTGCTCACCATGCTGATGTTCGTGCTGGTGTCCGTGGTGGCGGCCCAGGCCGACTGGAGCCTGCCCATCGCCAGCGTGGTGCTGGCCGTGATCGCCGTGCGCACGGTGGCCAAGATCGCCGGCGTGGCGATCGCCAACCCGGGCAGCGGCGCGAGCTGGCGCCAGGCCCTGTGGGTGGGCTGCGCGATGGCGCCGCTGTCCTCCATCGCGCTCCTGATCACCTCCGGCTTCGTCACCGCCTCGCCGCTGCTGGGCGCGATGATCACGCAGATCGCCCTGCCCGCGATCCTGCTGATGGAGGTGCTGGGCGCAGTGCTCGCTACCGTCGCCATCCACGGCGCCGGCGAGAGCTCCAGGCCCTGGATGCCCGAGGCCTTCAGCATCACGGAGGAGACGCAGCGATGAGCGCAGCGCCGGGCCGCCCCAAGCAAGCTGGCGCCCCCTCGGGGGGCAGCGATGACACGAAGTGCAGAGCGTGGGGGTCGATATGAGCGTCTTCAACGCCGGCCTGCCGCCTGAGGGAACGCCGCCCGTGCCCGACTCCCCCGAGGGCCGCGTGCTGCCGCTGGAGCCCTTCAACAAGTCGGTCGCCCTGTCGCTGGGCGTCGAGCTCGAGCTGCAGCTGGTCAACACCCACGACTACGACCTCGCGCCCTATGCCGAGGACATGCTGCGCCTGATGGCCCAGACCCCGCTGCCCGGCAGCGTGGTGCCCGAGATGACCTCGAGCATGATCGAGATCTCGACCGACATCTGCCACTCGGCCAAGGACGTGGTGGCGCAGCTCACGCCCATTCGCGACGCGCTGGTGAAGAACGCCGACAAGCTCAACATCGCGGTGGTGGGCGGCGGCACGCATGCCTTCCAGCAGTGGCACGAGCGCCGCATCTACGACAAGCCGCGCTTTCGCGAGCTGTCGGAGCTCTACGGCTACCTGTCGAAGCAGTTCACCATCTTCGGCCAGCATGTGCACATCGGCTGCCCCGATGCCGACGGTGCCCTGCTGATGCTGCACCGCATGTCGCGCTATATCCCGCACTTCATCGCGCTGTCGGCCTCCTCGCCCTTCGTGCAGGGGCAGGACACGCAGTTCGACTCGGCGCGGCTCAACTCGGTGTTCGCCTTCCCCTTGTCGGGCCGCGCGCCCTTCACGCTGTCCTGGAAGGAGTTCGGCAACTACTTCGAGCGCATGACCCGCACCGGCGTCGTGCGCAGCATGAAGGACTTCTACTGGGACATCCGGCCCAAGCCCGAGTACGGCACCATCGAGATCCGCGTGTTCGACACGCCGCTCACGGTGGAGCGCGCCGCGGCGCTGGCCGGCTACGTGCAGTCGCTGGCGGCCTGGTTCCTGCAGGAGCAGCCTTTCACGCCGACCGAGGACGACTACCTGGTCTACACCTACAACCGCTTCCAGGCCTGCCGCTTCGGCCTGGACGCGCTCTACGTCGACCCGGCCACCGGCAGCCACATGCCGCTGCGCGACCACATCCTCATGACCATGACCCAGCTCGAATGGCACAGCGAGGCGCTGGACGCCACCCAGGCCCTGGGCCAGCTGCGCACCAGCGTGGAGGCCAACCGCAACGACGCGCGCTGGCTGCGCGAGCGCCAGGCCAAGGAGCGGCTGCTGGCCGAGGTGGTGCGGCAGGCGGCCATGCGCTTCCGCAACGGCTGAGAAGCCGAGAACGACGATGGGCGAGTTCGACCTCATCGAGCGCTACCTCAGGCGCCCCGCCACGCGCTCGCCGCTGGGCGTGGGCGACGACTGCGCGCTGCTGGCGCCCGCGCCCGGCATGCAGCTGGCCGTGTCCACCGACATGCTGGTGGAGGGCCGTCATTTCCTCTCCACCGTCGACCCGGGGCGCCTGGGGCACAAGGCGCTCGCGGTCAACCTCAGCGACCTGGCCGCCTGCGGCGCGAAGCCCCTGGCCTTCACCCTCGCGCTGGCGCTGCCGGCCATCGACGAGGCCTGGCTCGAGGCCTTCTCGCGCGGCCTGTTCGCGCTGGCCGATGCGCATGGCTGCGAGCTGGTCGGCGGCGACACCACGCGCGGGCCGCTCAACCTCTGCATCACTGTGTTCGGCGAGGTGCCGGCCGGCGCGGCGCTGCTGCGCTCCGGCGCGAAGCCGGGCGACGAGCTCTGGGTCAGCGGCACGCTGGGCGATGCGCGCTTGGCGCTGGAGGTCTTTCGCGGCACCCTGGCGCTGCCGCCCGAGGCCTTCGAACAGGCGCGCCGGCGCATGGAGCAGCCCGAACCGCGCGTCGCGCTGGGCCAGGCGCTGCGCGGCATCGCCAGCGCCGCGGTCGACCTGAGCGACGGGCTGGTCGGCGACCTCGGCCACATCCTCGCCGCCAGCGGCGTGGGCGCGACGGTGGATGCCGATGCCGCCTGCGCCCTGATCGGCATCCCCGCCGCAGCCGCGCTGGATCCGGCGCTGCGCCGCACCTGTGCGCTGGCGGGCGGCGACGATTACGAGCTGCTCTTCGCCGCGCCGCCCGCCGCCGCGGACGCCGTGCTTGAAGCCGGGCGGCTCAGTACGACGCCGGTCGCGCGCATCGGGCGTATCGAGGCGGCGCCGGGGTTGCGCATCGTCGATGCCCAGGGCGCGTCGATTGCGCAAGCTTTCGCGGCCTTCGATCATTTCCAGGCAAAGGCGTAGCTCGCTGGCCGGGACAGGCACGACGCAGAGCCCAGCGGCGGGCGGTCGAGTTTGAGTTTGTGTTGGTTATCGTAGTTTCGCTACGACAACTCAGGCAAAACGAAATCTTGCACGCGCTTGGAAATATCAAAATAATCGTAGCTTGACTACGATAAAACGATCAAAACTAAATTCTCTGCTGACGCAGGTTCCCAGCGGCACGCCCGTGACCAGCGAAGATCTGGCCCTGGAAGGCGTCTCTGCCGACTTGGCAGTTCACTACGTTCGCGCAGGGTGGCTCAAGCGTCTCGCGCGTGGCGTGTACATGCGTCCCGACGCTGCGCTGCAGCGCGACCCCAGCCTGTGGCTGCTCCAGCGCCAGATCCCAGGCCTCCACGTCGGCGGTAAGACCGCGTTGGACTGGCATGGTGTGCGCCACTATGTTTCCCAGGTCCCCAAACTGCAGCTCTATGGCTTGAAGTCGGCCAGACTGCCGGCGTGGTTCACCGACTCCTTCCCCGCGGAATATCGCCGCAAGCAGCTCTTCAGCAGTGACGCGACCGGCATGAAGCACGTCGGCCCCTTCGAGGGCCGCGCAAACGGGCCGAACGTGTCCTCCCCCGAGCGTGCGTTCCTGGAGCTGATGAGTGAAGTGGGCGTGCGGCAGCCGCTGGCCGAAGCGCGCGAGTTGGCTGAAAGTGCTTACGGCCTTCGCGCGTCGGTCCTTGGCGAGCTGCTGCGAGAGTGCACGAACGTGAAGACGGTTCGCCTGTGCCTGCAGCTCGGGCGAGAGCTCACCCTGCCCTGGGCAAAAAAGCTGGACCCGGCAAGCCTGCCGGCCGGCGCCGATCGACCCTGGGTCTCTCGAACCAACGAAGGGCTGCTGGTCCTCAAGAAGTGAACGACATCTACCTCAAGACCGCGCGCCTGCTGACCCAGGTCGCTCCGTTCGTCCTTGCCGACGACACTTTCGCCCTCAAGGGCGGCACCGCCATCAACCTGTTCGTGCGCGACATGCCGCGCCTGTCGGTGGATCTCGACTTGGTCTTGCCGGACCACACCTTGTCCCGCGCCGCAGCGCTCAAGCAAATCAAAGCGTCGCTTGGGCGAGCTGCCGACCAGCTGAAGTCGAAGGGGTTTCAGACGCATCTCGCCGGCGCACCCGATGCGGGCGAGACAAAGCTTCTGGTGAAACGAGACGGAATCGAAGTCAAGATCGAGGTGAACTACGTGATGCGTGGCACCGTCAGGCCTGTCGCGATGGCGGGGCTGACGGCCAAGGCGCAGGAGATCCTTCAGGTCGATCTCGAAATCCCGGTGGTTTCGCTCGACGACGTCTATGGCGGGAAGCTTGTCGCAGCGATGGACCGGCAGCATCCGCGCGATCTCTTCGACGTGATGCACCTGTTGACCAACGGCGGCATCACCGACGGTATTCGGCGTGCGTTCGTCGTGTACCTAGCAAGCCACAACAGGCCGATCCATGAGGTCTTGTTCCCGCCGCTGCACGACGTGACCTACGAGTTCGAGGCCAACTTCAAAGGGATGACCACCGAGCCGGTCGAACTGGATGCGTTGCTCGCTGCCCGGAGACAGATGATCGCCACCCTGCACGAAGAGCTGGATGTGAATGAGCGAGCCTTCCTCATGTCCCTGGCCAACGGCGAACCGGACTGGAGCCGGATGGGCGTGGGCCATCTCAATGCATTGCCGGCGATTCAGTGGAAGCTGCACAACCTGGCGAAGCTGAAAGAGGCAAACCCGGCAAAGTTCAAGGAGCAGTCGCAGGAACTGGCCGAGAAGATTGCGGCGCTCGAGTGATGTGCAGGAGGTCGGCCTTCCCAGGCCGAGGCTGCGCGCCGTGCGCGATTCGGCGAGAATTCCAGGTTCCGCTTCATCCCGGCGACGACCCCAGTCTCGCCCGCATCGATGTCCAGCTTCCTGTCCTACAAACTCCTGATCCCCCTCGTCTTCCTGGCCTCCGGCCTCTACGTGCATTTCCGCGGCCAGGTGCGGCACCGGATCGGCCGGCAGTTGAGCGACCACTCGACTTTCCTCGCGCCGCTCAACGTGCTGATGTACTGGTTTTCGTCGGTGCCCTCCAAGCCCTACATCGACGTGAAGCAGTTCCCGGAGCTCCAGGTGCTCGAACAGAACTGGCAGACCATCCGCGACGAAGGCCTGGCGCTGTTCGACGAGGGCCACATCAAGGCGGCGGCGGGCTACACCGACATTGGCTTCAACTCCTTCTTCCGCACCGGCTGGAAGCGCTTCTACCTCAACTGGTACGGCGACTTCCTGCCCTCGGCCAAGGGCCTGTGCCCAAAGACCACCGAACTGCTCGCAGGCATTCCCTCCGTGCGTGCGGCGATGTTCGCCATCCTGCCGCCGGGCAGCACGCTGGTGCGGCACCGCGACCCCTTCGCCGGATCGCTGCGCTATCACCTGGGCCTGAAGGTGCCGCAGGATGCGCCGAGCTGCCGGATCTTCGTCGACGGCCAGTCCTACTACTGGAAGGACGGCGAGGCGGTGATGTTCGACGAGACCTACATCCACTACGCCGAGAACCTTACCGACGAGACCCGGCTCATCCTGTTCTGCGACATCGAGCGCCCGCTCAACAACCCGATCGCGCGCTGGATCAACCGCGAGATCGGCTGGCGCATGATCAAGGCCGCCGCCACGCAGAACGAGGAGGGCGAGCCGATCGGCGGGCTGAACAAGGCCTTCGCACAGGTCTACAAGATCCGCGTGCTGGGCAAGCGTCTGAAGGCCTGGAACAAGCCCAGCTACTACCTGGTCAAGTGGGCGATCTTCGGCGGGCTGTTCTACTGGCTTTTCTTGTGAGCGGCTGGGCTTCTGAGCGGCCGCGCGCAGCGTCGCCGACGCACACCGCCCCCGCTCACCCGGCAAGCAGTTCAGCGATGCGCTGATCGCCTGGTCGCGCACCGCCTCGAATCCGAGCGGCCGCGCCGCCCGGCGCTGAACCGGTCAGCGCATCAGGCCGTTGAGCTCCACGCCCGAGGCGGCATCGGCGAACCCGTCGAAGCGCCCTTCCTGCAGCGTGCGGGCCGCGCGCATGAAGCCGCCCCAGGCCGCGCGCGCCAGCGCGCCGCCGACGCTGACGCGCCGCACGCCCAGCGCGGCGATGTCCTGCAGCGTGAACTCGCTGGTGGCGCCGACCAGCAGGTTGACCGGCTTGGGCGCCACCGCGGCGACCACCGCCGCGATCTGCTCGCGGGTTCGGATGCCGGGGGCGTAGAGGCAGTCGGCGCCAGCCTCCGCATAGGCCTTGAGCCGGGCGATGGTGTCCTGGAGGTCGGGGCGGCCCTGGAAGAAGTTCTCCGCCCGCCCGACCAGCAGCGTTTCGCCGCCCTCCTGGTCGATGGCCGCGCGCGCGGCGCGCAGGCGCGCCACCGCTATGTCGATGTCGTACAGCGGATGGTCCGCATCGCCCGTCGAGTCCTCGATCGACAGCGCAGCGACGCCGGTGTCGATGGCCATGCGCACGCTCTGGGCGACGCCTTGCGGATCGGCGGCGAAGCCGCTCTCGAAGTCCGCGTTCACGGGCAGCTCGGTGGCGGCGACGAGCTCGCGGAGGTGGGCCAGGATCTGCGCGCGCGAAAGGGCGCCGTCGGCATGGCCGCGCGACCAGGCGAAGCCGGAGCTGGTCGTGGCCAGCGCCTGGAAGCCCAGGCTTTGCAGGAATCGTGCGCTGCCCAGGTCCCAGGGGTTGGGCAGCACGAAGCAGCCCTCGGCGTGGAGCTGGCGGAAGAGGGCGCGCTTTTCGGCGACGGTACGGGTCATGGAAACCTCGGCTTGAGAGGAGGGTGGTCGGTTTTCGGATGAAGGCCCGCCCCGGGTTATAGAGCCGCGCGGCGGCGGCGGGCCCGCGGAACTACTGCAGAATACCCGGATGAACTGGCTCGCATCCCTCTCCATCGCTTTGCTCATCGCCGGCTGCGGGGTGCCGCCCAACCAGGTCGTCCCGCTGCGCGACGGCACGCTGCGTGCCATCACCTACGTGCAGGCCGGCGACCATTGCCGGGAGAAGGGGTTGACCGCCCGCATGCTGGGCAAGGCGCCGGCGGAGCAGGGCGTGCTGTTTCGCTGCGAGTGAGGCTCAGGCCCGGCGCATTTCGAGCCCCGCGAAAGAGGAATCGAGCTCGCGCCCCATCAGCACCGCGCTCATCGCCCGGTAGAGCTGGCTGGGCAGCACCGGCTTGTGCAGCAGCGGCACGCCGGTCGCGCGCGCCTCGCGCAGCCGCTGCGGCGCGGTGTCGCCGGTGATCAGCAGTGCCGGCAGGTCCGCGCCGAACTCCGCGCGCAAGGCCGCGATGGCCTCGGCGCCGGTGCGCAGCTCGCGCAGCCGGTAGTCGCTGATCACCAGGCCCGGGCGGTGCGCACGCGCCAGGGCCTGCGCTTCCTCGATGGAGTCGGCCACGTCGCAGACGCAGCCCCAGGCGCCGAGCAGCTGGCGCATGCCGGTGCGCACGGATTCGTCGTCGTCGATCACCAGCACGCGCAGGTCGAACCCGCGCGCCGAGCCCGGAACCGCTTGGGCGGCGCCTTCGGCCACCACCCCGGCGCGCGCCGCAGGCAAGGCCAGCCGGAAGACGCTGCCGCGCCCCGGCGTCGACACCAGCGCGAGCGGCTGCCCCAGCGCCCGTGCCAGGCCCTGTGCGATGGCCAGGCCCAGGCCCAGGCCCTTGCGGCGGTCGCGCTCGGCGTTGCCCAACTGGTGGAACTCGCGAAAGATCGCCTGGTGCTGCGCGGGCTCGATGCCGATGCCGGTGTCCCACACCTCGATCAGCATCTGCTCGCCACGCGCGCGGCAGGCGACCAGCACGCCGCCCTGCTCGGTGTAGCGGATCGCGTTCGACACCAGGTTGCGCAGGATCAGCGCCACCAGCGCCGGATCGGAGCGCACCGCCGCGTGGGTCTCGCGCGAGCGGTAGACGATGCCCTTGGCATCGGCCTGCGGCGCCAGCTCGTTCTCGATCTTGTTGAGCAGAGGCTGCAGCGGGAAGACCTGCATCTGCGGCTCGACCACGCCGGCCTCGATGCGCGAGAAGTCCAGCAGCGTGTCGAGCATCTCGGCCGAGGCCTGCCAGGTGGCGCGCGCGTTGGCCAGCGCGTCGTACTGGTCGGCCGAGAGCTTGCTGCGTGCCAGCACCTCGAGGAACAGGCCCTGCGCGTGGATCGGCTGGCGCAGGTCGTGGCTGGCAGCTGCGAGGAAGCGGGACTTGGCGAGGTTGGCCTCCTCGGCCGTGCGGTGCGCGGCCTGCGCATGCTCGGTCTCGATGCGCAGGCGCTCGATCAGCTCGTGGTTCTCGAAGCGCAGCCCGATGGCCCGGCGCGCCGCGCGCGAGCCGTTGCGCGCCTGCCCCACCAGGGCCGCGCTGTAGATGATCGCGGCCACCCCGAGGGCGTCGTAGGCCGGGTCGCCCATCGTCCACAGCTTGGAGCCGAGCACGATCAGCTCGGTGGCGCCGAAGATGATGAATGCCGGAAAGATCGGTGCCAGCGAAGACATGGAGCTGCCGGCGACGCCCGCCAGCACTGCCAGCACCAGCACGTTGCCGGCCATCGTGGTGGTGCCCAGTGCGGCCCAGGCCAGGGAGCCCCAGGCCGCGCCGTCGATGAGGTTGAGCACCAGCTTGCGCATCAGCAGCCCGCGTGCGCTCGCGGGACTGATCTCGGTGGCGAGCAGCCGCCGTGCATCCCGGGCGAGGTAGAGCTTGATCAGGATGATGACGCCGGCCCAGGCCCGCATCGCGAGTGCGTTGGATTCGTTGGAGAGCACCCAGACCAGCAGCAGCGCCAGCAGGATGGTCGGGATCACCGAGGCGCCGATGTTGCCCAGCTGCAGGCGCAGCTGTTCCACCAGCATGCGGTCCTCGGGCAGGCGCGACGCCTTCACCATCAGGCCACGAGCCCGCGCTGCCGCGCCGCGAAGCCGGCTTCGGAACGGCTGGAGACCTGCAGCGCCGCCAGCACCGCCTGCACATGGCCGCGCACGGTGTTCTCGGACAGGTTGAGGCGCCGGCCGATGAGCTTGTTGGACAGGCCCTGGCACATCAGGTCGAGCACCTCGCCCTGGCGCGGCGTGAGCAGCGGCTGCGAGCCCTCGCCGCACGCGCCCGCCGGCAGGCCATCGGCCGCCACGGGCAAGCCCTGGCGCAGCTGGCCGATCACCGCCAGGATCTTGGCGGCCGGTTCGGCCTTGGAGACGAAGGCGGCGGCGCCGCGCTCCATGGCCAGCCGGACCTTCTGCGGCGAGACCTCCGAGGACAGGATCACCACCAGCGCCTGCGGCCACTTGCGCCGGACCAGCGCGATGCCTTCCAGGCCGTTGAGCCCGTGCAGCTGGATGTCCAGCAGCACCAGCGCCGGCTCCTGCATCGAGGTGCGCAAGGCCTCCTCGAGCGAGGCGGCCTCCGCCACCTCCAGATCGCCGATGCCGGCGGCAAGCACCATGCGCAGCCCGCTGCGGAACAGCGCATGGTCGTCGACGAGGAGGATGCGGGGCGGCAGCATGGAGGCAAACAGACAGGGAGGCAGACAGGCAGAAAGGCAGGCAGGCGGCAGGGCAGGGGAGCGTCCAGGCATTCTGCCCAAGTCCCCCCTCTCTGCGCCCGGTCCAATTGGACTATTTACGCAATCCGGCGCAGCGGCGACCATCAGGCTCCCAACAATTTCACGCTCCTGTCCCTTCGCCCGCAGTCGAATGAAGCCCCTGGTCGAAATCCAACGCGTCGGATCGAACGCCTTCAGCTACCGCATCAGCGCCTTCGTCGCCGGTGCGGGGCCGGCGGGCGACAGCGGCACCTACGATTCGCTGGCCTATTGCCTGTTCGACGCCGGCGCTTCGCTGGGACCCTATTTCGCGAGCGTGGAACTCAATGTGAACGGCCTCTTCGTGGGCTCTTACCCCATCGACGCGCTGTGCCGCCACCCCAAGCGGCTGGCGCAGCGCATCCAACAACATTTCCAGCCGGCCTGAGCGCGGCGCGCCCGGCGGCACCGGCGGTCGCCGGATGCGCTATGGTCGCAGCCTCCCGGCCACCACGGAAAAGTCATGCTGCTGTACGTAGATTCCCAGTTCGCATCGCCTTACGCCATGTCCGCCTTCGTGGCGCTCAAGGAGAAGGGGCTCTCCTTCGACGTCGAGGCGCTCGATCTCGGTGCCGGCGCAAACCAGGCCCCATCGTTCGCAGGCGTCTCCCTGACGCGCCGCGTGCCCACGCTGGTCGAAGGCGACTTCGCGCTGTCCGAATCCTCGGCGATCGCCGAGTACCTGGACGAAGTCTTTCCCGGCCCGCTGCTCTTTCCGCGGCACCCCCGATCGCGGGCCCGCGCGCGGCAGGTGCAGGCCTGGCTGCGCAGCGACCTGGGGCCCCTGCGGCAGGAACGGACCACCGAGGTCGTCTTCTACGGACCGGTTTCGCGGCCGCTCTCGCCGGCGGCGTTCGATGCCTCCCAGAAGCTCATCGCGGTCGCTACCAAGCTGCTGAGCCATGGTGGGGACCACCTGTTCGACCAATGGTCCATCGCCGATGTCGACCTCGCGCTGATGCTCAACCGGTTGATCCTGAATGGCGACGAGATGTCGCCGCGCCTGGCCCGCTATGCCAAGGCGCAATGGGCACGGCCTTCGGTCCAGCTCTGGGTCCAGCGGCCGCGCCCTGCGCTGTAACGAGGGCGCCCGGCTCAACCCTTCTTCAACGCCCGCTGCAGCGTCTCGATGAAACTGCGGCTTGCCGCCGACAGCGAGCGGCCCCGCTTGGTCACCACGAAGACGTCGCGCGACACGCGCGGCGCCGTCAGGCTGCGCACCACCAGCGCGGCATCGCCCGCCGCCCGGGCAAAGGCCGAGGGCATGATCGACGGCCCCATGCCGCTGGCCGTCATCCACAGCGCGGTCGACAGGAAGGACACCTCGTTGACCACGTCGAGCGCCACGCCGGCCTGCGCGGCCGTGGCGTCGATCAGGGGCCGGATGCCGTAGCCCGGCCGCACGGTGATGACGGGATGGCCGGCCAGGTCGGCCCAGCGCACGGGCTTCTTGCTTCCCGCCAGCACGTGGCCGCGCGCGCAGACCAGGCTTAGATGGTCGCGCATCAGCGTCTGGGTCTCGACCTCGGCGCCGGGCCGCTCGGGCGTGCCGATGCCGAAGTCCACATGCTCGCCGAGGATGCGCGGGACGAACTGGTCGGGCGCGCAGTCGTCCACCACCACGCGCACGCCCGGATGCGCCTCGCCGAAGCGGCGGATCGCGTCCGGCAGCAGGAAGGAGGCGAGCGTGGGCGTGATCGCCAGGCAGATGCGGCCGCGCTGCAGCTGCGCGAGCTCGCGGAAGTCGGCCGAGAGCGAATCGACGTCGCGCAGGATGCGCTCGGCCGCGGGCAGCATTTCGTTGGCCGCCGCAGTGGCCTGCAACGAGCGCGTGGTGCGGTCGAAGAGCCGCGTGCCCAGCCCTTCCTCGAGCTGCCGGATCAGCATGCTGACCGCCGACTGCGTGACGAACAGCTTCTCGGCCGCCGCGCTGAGCTTGCGCAACTGATGCACCGCGACGAAGGCGCGCAGCTGGCGGATGGTGGGGCTGAACTTGGGCAGAGGATTCATCAGGTCGAATCATATTTCGTTCGGAATTTATTGATTTACGAATGAATGGCGCTGCCGTCCAATGCGTCCCGGAGACATCGACAAGGAACACGCATGAAGACACTCGCCCGCGCCCTGGGCCTGCTCGTCGCGGCCGCCGCGCTGCTCGCCGGACCCGCGCGCGCCCAGGCGCCCGCCGACTTCCCTCACAAGCCGATCCGCGTGATCGTCACCTTCCCGCCCGGCGGCAGCGCCGATGCGGTGGTGCGCATGCTGGTGCCGAAGCTCAACGACAGGCTCGGCCAGCCGGTGGTGGTGGACAACCGTCCCGGTGCCGGCGGCAACGTCGGGCTCACGGCGGTGGTCAAGTCGCCGGGCGACGGCTACACGCTGGGCGTGGGCGCGGCCGGGGCGCTGTCGGCCAACAGCAGCCTCTATGCGCAGATGCCCTTCGATCCGCAGAAGGATCTCAAGCCGGTGGCCATGCTGGCCGCCATCCCCTTCGTGATCGTGGGCCATCCCTCCATCGGCGCGAAGACGCAGGCCGAGCTGCTCGCGCTGGCGCGCGCGCAGCCGGGCAAGCTCTCGATCGGCCACGGCGGCAACGGCACGGCCATGCACCTGTCGGCCGCGCTCTTCGCGCAGATGGCGGAGGTGAAGCTGGTGGAGGTGCCCTACCGCGGCTCCGGCCCGGCGGCCGTCGACGCGATGGCGGGCCAGATCCCGCTGGCGGTGGTGGACCTGCCCTCGTCGCTGCAGCAGATCAAGGCCGGCAAGCTGCTCGCCTTTGCGGTGAGCAGCCCGCAGCGCCTCCCCATGCTGCCGGAGGTGCCGACGGTGGCCGAGGCCGGGCTGCCCGGCTACGACTCCACAGGCTGGTTCGGCGTGGTGGCGCCGGCCGAGACGCCCGCGCCGATCGTGGCGCGCCTGAATGCCGAGATCAACGCCGCGCTCAGGGACGAGCAGATCCAGGCCGCCATGCGCAACCTCGGCGTGGAGCCCGCGCCCGGCACGCCCAAGGCCTTCGACGACTACATCCGCGCCGAAACAAAAAAATGGGCCCAAGTCATCAAGGCCGCCAACATCAAGCTGGATTGAGGACATGCACGAACAGGAAGAACTGAAGGCCGACGTCCTGGTCGTCGGCGCCGGCCCGGTGGGCCTGACGCTGGCAATGGACCTGGCCTCGCGCGGCGTGAAGGTGCTGGTGGCCGAGACGCGCCGCTATGCCGAGCCGCCCAACGTCAAGTGCAACCACGTGGCGGCGCGCACCATGGAGCAGTTCCGCCGCCTGGGCGTGGCGCAGAAGCTGCGCGATGCGGGGCTGCCGGCCGACCATCCGAACGACGTGGTGTTCCGCACCAGCGTGACGGGCATCGAGCTCACGCGCATCCCCATCCCTTGCCGGCGCGACCGCTACACTGAGACCGAGGGCCCGGACGCCTGGTGGCCCACGCCGGAGCCGCCGCATCGCATCAATCAGCTCTTCCTGGAGCCGATCCTGCTCGAGCACGCCGCCGCGCTGCCGAACGTGCGCATGCTCAACCGCACGCAGGTGGGCGACTTCGAGCAGGACGCCGACGGCGTGACGGCCGATGCCACCGACCTCGACACCGGCGACACCCGCCGCATCCGCTGCCGCTACCTGGTGGGCTGCGACGGCGGCAGTTCGGGCGTGCGCAAGCGCATCGGCGCGAAGCTGGAAGGCACGGCCGTGATCCAGCGCGTGCAGTCGACCTACATCCGCGCGCCGCAGCTGCGCGCGCTGATCCCCGGCAAGCCGGCCTGGTCCTACTACTCGGTCAATCCGCGCCGCTGCGGCACGATGTTCGCCATCGACGGGCACGAGACCTGGCTGGTGCACAACCATCTGAATGCCGAGGAGCCGGAGTTCGATTCGGTGGACCGCGACCGCTCGATCCGCGAGATCCTCGGCGTGGGCGAGGACTTCGACTACGAGGTGATCAGCAAGGAGGACTGGGTGGGCCGCCGGCTGGTGGCCGACCGCTTCCGCGAGCGCCGGGTGTTCATCGCCGGCGACGCGGCGCACCTGTGGGTGCCCTACGCGGGCTACGGCATGAATGCCGGCATCGCCGATGCGATCAACCTCTCGTGGCTGCTCGCGGCCTGCGTGCAGGGCTGGGCCGACGAACGCATCCTCGATGCCTACCAGGCCGAGCGCCAGCCGATCACGGAGCAGGTCTCGCAATTCGCGATGGACCATGCGCAGAAGATGATCCGCGCGCGCCGCGCCGTGCCGAGCGACATCGAGGCGCCGGGGCCCGAGGGCGATGCGCTGCGCGCCGAGATCGGGCGCGAGGCCTATGACCTGAACATGCAGCAGTTCTGCTGCGCCGGCCTCAACTTCGGCTACTTCTACATGCGCTCGCCCATCATCGTGGCCGACGGCGAGCCGGCACCCGCCTACACCATGGGCGACTTCACGCCCTCCACCGTGCCGGGCTGCCGCGCACCGCACCTGTGGCTGGCCGACGGGCGTTCACTCTACGACGCCTTCGGCCCCGGCTACACGCTGCTGCGCTTCGATCGCCGCGTCGAGATTGGCGCGCTTGAGAAGGCGGCCCGCGAAGCGCGCTTGCCGCTCGCGGTGCTCGACGTGGACGCCAGGGAGATCCCGCGTGCCTACCGCCATCGCCTGGTGCTGTGCCGCGCCGACCAGCATGTGGCCTGGCGCGGCGATCGCGTGCCGGCGGACGCCGTGGCCTTGGTGGCTCAGCTGAGGGGCGTCGCGCCGCCTCAGTGAACCACCGGGCGCGCCGATCGATTGCGCCGCCACGCCGCCGGCGGGCAGCCGTACTCGCGCCGGAAGGCGCGGCTGAAGGCGGTGTCGGTCTGGTAGCCCACGTCCTCGGCGATGCGCGCCAGCGGCGCGTTGCTGCGGCACAGCAGGTTGGCGGCCAGCAGCATGCGCCACTGCGTGAGGTACTGCATGGGCGCGGTGCCCACCAACTGCTGGAAGCGCTCGGCCAGCACCGAGCGCGAGCTGCCGGCCGTGCGCGCCAGCTCCTCCAGCGTCCAGGCCTGGGCCGGGCGGCTGTGCAGCGCGGTGAGGGCGCTGCCCACGATGCGATCGCCCATGCCGGCCAGCCAGCCGGTGCGGCCCTCCCCCTGCTCGCTGGTGTACAGGCGCAGCACCTCGATGAACAGCAGCTCGGCCAGCTTGGCCAGTACGCCGGCGCCGCCGGGGCGCGGCGAGCGCGCCTCGGCCAGGGCATAGCGCACCGAGCTCTCCAGCCAGATGCCGGCATTCGATCCACGCACGTTGACGCGCAAGAGCCGCGGCAGCCCCGCGAGCAGCAGGCGCGCCAGCCGCGCATCGCAGGCCAGGTAGCCGCAGACCAGGCGCGTGGTCGCACCGCCGCCGCCGTAGGCCAGCATGCGCGGGCGACGCGACAGCACTTCGTCCAGCCGCGCGCCGGTCGCCGGCGGCAGGCCGGGCTCGGAGGTCATGCGGTGCGCATCACCCTGCGGGAAGATGATCGCGTCGCCGGCGACCAGGCGCATCGGCGGTTCGCCGGCCAGCTCGACGAAGCACTCGCCTTCGGTGATCAGGTGGAAGATCACCACCCGCTCCGCGCCCGGCTCCAGGAAGGGCGCAGCGGCGTCGGCGCTCGGCGACTGGTAGCACCAGGGCGCGGTGAAGCGGCCATGGATGAAGATCGCGCCCACCAGGCGCACGACACGCAGGACTTCGGACAGCGCGTCCATGCTCAGGCCACCTCGACCTGCAACGCCAGCGGCGTTGCGTTCTGGGTCGCGTTGGGGATGGGCGAGCGCCGCACGCCGGCCTCGGCCAGCGCGCGCAGGCGCTCCGGCGAGACCCCCTCGGCGGCGATGCGCACCTGCAGCTGCATGTCGCGCGGCCCGGCGTAGATCTCGTGGCCGTCGGCGCCTGCCATGCCGATCACGCCGCGCGTGTCGGACCGGCTGCTCACGCGGACCTCGAGCGTGCCCAGCGCGATGCCCTCGGCCGCCGCGGACATCACGATGGAAGTGGCGGCGCAGGACGCGATGCCGGCGCGGAACAGCCAGCCGGGCGTGACGCGGTCGCCGCTGCCGCCGAGCTCGCAGGGCATGTCGGTCAGCATGGCGGTGCCGTTGGCGTGGGTGGATTCGACGCGCACGCCGCCCTGCCAGCGGGCGGTGGCCGGCGCGTCGTCGTGAAGGCCCATGTCGGGGCGGCGCTCCAGCGCCGCTTCCGCGCGCTGCATGGCCGCAGCGATGTCTTGCATGCTCATGTCCGTTGCTCTCCGGGTCGGCCGAGGACGATGCGGAAATTGTGGGCGCCTGGCCCCCGGAGGCCAACTAGGCCGAACAGCCGATGCCTTCGCGCAGACGCTGGGCCAGCAATCCCGGACGCTGCGCCAGCTCCACGGCCGCCAGCGCACAGTCGAGGACGATCGGGCAAGCACGGGCGACGCAGGGGCAGGACGCGGCGGCCCGCGCGGTGGTCCAGTAGCGGCAGGACGGGAGCCGGGGAGCGGCCACCGTCCGTTCCAAGCCCGCAGACCCTTTGCCGGACCCCCGGCCCATCCCCAAGGAGCCATTCGCCATGAACGCACCCGTCGATCTCAACGCCGTCAAGTCCCGCCAGCAGGCGGCCTGGTCCAGCGGCGACTACGCCATCATCGGCACCACGCTGCAGATCGTCGGCGAGCAACTGGCCGAGGCCTGCGACCTGCGCTGCGACGAAGCGGTGCTCGACGTCGCGGCCGGCAACGGCAACGCCACGCTGGCGGCGGCCCGCCGCGGCTGCAGGGTCACCTCCACCGATTACGTGGCCGGCCTGCTCGACCGCGGTGCCGAGCGTGCCAAGGCCGAGCGCCTGGAGGTGAAGTTCCAGGCCGCCGACGTCGAGGCCCTGCCTTTCGACGACGGAAGCTTCGACGCCGTGCTTTCCACCTTCGGCGTGATGTTCGCTCCCGACCATGCGAAGTCCGCCGCCGAGATGCTGCGCGTGTGCCGCCCGGGCGGCCGCATCGGCATGGCCAACTGGACGCCCGAGGGCTTCATCGGCCAGATGTTCAAGACCCTGGGCCGGCACCTGCCGCCGCCCGCAGGCGTGCAGCCGCCCTCGCTGTGGGGCACCGAAGCGCACCTGCGCACGCTGTTCGGCGACCAGGCCGCTTCGATCCAGGCGACGCCGCGCCTCTTCAACTTCCGCTACCGCTCGGCCGCGCATTTCATCGAGGTGTTCCGCACCTGGTACGGGCCGGTGCTCAAGGCCTTCGCCAGCCTGCCGCCGGACAAGGCCGTGGAGCTGGAGAAGGACCTGGGCGAGCTGCTGAACCGCCTGAACCGGGCCGGGCCGGACTCGCTGGTGGTGCCCAGCGAATACCTCGAAATCGTCGTCACCCGTCGCTGAGTCTCCGAGCCATGGAGCCGCGGCTGCAGCGAAGGATCCAGCGCTACGGCTGGGACCTGGCGGCCGCCGTCTACGAGCCGCGCTGGCAGGCGCAGCTGGCCCCCGCGCACGAGGCCCTGATAGCGCTCGCCTCGCCACAGCCGCAGGAACGCGTGCTCGACGTGGCCTGCGGCACCGGCCTGGTCGCGCTGGCCGCGGCCGAGGCGGTGGGCCCGCAGGGCCATGTGCTCGGCACCGACCTGTCCGATCACATGGTCGATGCGGCGCGGCAGCGCGCCGCGCAGCGCGGCCTGCGCCAGCTCGGCTTCGCGCGCATGGACGCGGAGCAGCTGGCGCTGCCCGATGGCGGCTTCGACCTGGCGCTGTGCGCGTTGGGCCTCATGTACGTTCCCGACACCGCACAGGCCCTGCGCGAGATGCGGCGCGTGCTGCGTCCGGGCGGCAGGGTGGCGCTGGCGGTCTGGGGCGAGCGGGCGCGCTGCGGCTGGTCGGCGCTGTTCCCCATCGTCGATGCCGAGGTCCGCAGCGAGGTGTGCCCGCTCTTCTTCCGCCTGGGGCAGCAGGACGCGCTGGCCCGCGAGTGCACCGAGGCGGGCTTCGAGTGCATCGCGCAGCAGCGCATCGCGAGCACGCTGTGCTACGCCGATGGCGAGGAGGCCTGCATCGCAGCCTTCGCCGGCGGGCCGGTCGCGCTGGCCTGGTCGCGCTTCGGCGACGAGACCCGCGCGCGCGTGCAGGCCCGCTACCTCGATGCGATCGAGCCGTGGCGCCAGGGCGGCGGCTACCGCATCCCCGGCGAGTTCGTGATCGTGACGGGCGCGGCGCCGGCACATCCCTCCCGCTGAGGAGGGCGCCGCTTGCAGAAAGCGCGGCCCGGTCGGACCATGGGCGCCAGCGCCGACCCAGGAGACGCGAATGAACGAAGGCTTTCGCGATTTCGAGCACGCGGGCTGGACCGACCCCGAGGTCTGCGCCGCCTATGACCGTCACCTGGCCAGCCTGACGACGCAGTCCATCGGCGCACTCCTCGACGCCGCCCGCGTGGGCGCCGGCAGCGCGGTGCTGGATGTGGCGACGGGCGCCGGCTATGCGGCCGCCGCCGCGCTGGACCGCGGTGCCCGGGTCACCGGCTGCGACTTCTCGGCCGAACAGGTGCAAGCGGCGCGCCGACGCTATCCGGAGCTGCGCTTCCTCGAAGCCGATGCCGGGCAACTGCCCTTTGCGGACGCCGCCTTCGACGCAGTGGTGTGCAACTACGGCGTGCTGCATTTCCCGGAGCCCGAGCGCTTCTTCCGCGAGGCCTGGCGCGTGCTGAAGCCCGGCGGACGCCTGGCCTTCACCGCCTGGGACGCGCCCGAGCGGACGAAGCTCTATGGCGCCGTGCTCGGCGCCATCGCACACTGCGGCGCGATGGACGTGGGCCTGCCCGCCGGGCCGAACATGTTCCAGTTCGCCGACCGCTCGGCCTGCGCGCAGGCCATGGCTTCCGCCGGCTTCGAGGACTGCACGGTCCGTTCGGTTGCACAGACCTGGCGCCCGGCTTCCGGCGAGCAGCTGCTCGCTGCCGTGAAGACCGGCACCGTGCGCATGCGTGGCACCCTGGCCCGGCAGCGCGACGCGAACGCCGGCGCCATCGACGAGGCCATCCTGGCGGCGCTCGCGCCGTGCCGGAGCGGGCAGGGCTACGAGGTGCCGATGCCGGCGGTGCTCACGGCGGCGAAGCGACCTTCATGAAATCATTAAAAACGTTTCTCATTCTTGACATTTCATCGATTTTGTCAACAATGAGAAACGTTTATGCCAGCCTCCGGTCCTGATCTCACCGCCCAATCCGCAGGTGCCCTGTCCGCCATCGGCGCCACGGTGCGGCGGCGCCGCAAGGACCTGGGCATCAGCGCCGTGGCCGCGGCCGAAGCGGCCGGCATCTCGCGCGTGACCCTGCACCGGATCGAGAAGGGCGAGCCGGCGGTCACCATGGGCGCGTATCTGCGGGTGCTCGTGGCGCTGAGCCTCCAAGTGGCAGTCCTGCCGCAGGAGGAGGCTGTTGAGCCTCACGAAGCAACGCGCCGCGAAGGCTGGCTTCCCGCACGCGTCCGCATCGCCGACTACCCCTGGCTCAAGGAACTCGCCTGGCAGGTTCACGGGGCGCAAGAACTGACGCCGCGCGAAGCCCTGGGCATCTACGAGCGCAACTGGCGGCACGTCGACCCCGCCACACTGTCCGCAGCCGAGCGCGAGCTGGTCGATGCCCTGCGACTGGCACTCGGGAGCGATCCGGTTGTTTGAGCGGCAGCATCACCGCCGCGTCGCGCAGGTCCTCGAGGCGCTCGACGGGCCGCAACTGCGCGCACGAGCTTGCCTGTTCGGAGGCGGCACCGCCATCGCACTGCGCTTCGGCGAGTACCGCGAATCGGTGGACATCGACTTCCTCGTGTCGGACCTCGGGGCCTACCGCGAGCTTCGGCAGGCGCTGACCGGCATCGACGGACTGGCAACCCTCCAACGGGCAGGGGCCCGGCCGCTCGAGTTGGTCGGCGAGCTGCGCGCCGACCAGTACGGCATCCGCACACGCGTGCGCGTCGATGAGCAGCCAATCAAGCTCGAGATCGTGTTCGAGGCACGCATCGCGCTGCAGGCACCCGGCAAGACCGATGAAGTCTGCGGCGTGCCCACGCTCACGCCTGTGGACATGGCCGCGAGCAAGCTGCTCGCCAATTCCGACCGCTGGCCCGACGACGGCGTGTTCAGCCGGGACCTGATCGACCTCGCGATGATGAAGCCGTCCTTGGCGTTGCTGCGCCAGGCCGTTGCCAAGGCCGAGGGCGCCTATGGCGCTGCCGTGCGCCGCGACCTGCAGCGGGCCATCGACCGCATGCAGGCGCGCACGGGGTGGCTGGAGCGCTGCATGAAGATCATGGGCATGGCGGGCACGCAGGCGCAGGTGTGGCAGCGCATCCGGGCGTTGAGGCGGGTGCTCATCTGAGCTGCGTCGATGCGGCAACAGGCGCAAAAGAGGTGATGGCCTCCAGCAGCCCCGGCAGCCGGGCGGCGGCCTGCCTCGCGCCGGCCTTGTAGCGCTGCAGCAGCGCCTGCCGGTCGGCATCGTCCTCCCTCACGGCGTGGACCAGCGCGGTCATGCTGTCCAGGCGCGAATGCGCCACCCATTCCATCAGGCCCGGGTGCTTGCCCCAACGCTGGCGGTTGCCTAGGGAGACAACCCACACCCGGATCCAGTCGGCCGGCACCACCGGCGTCGGGACGACTGCGCACAAGGCGTTCTTCTCGGCCTGGTCGGCGAAGTGGCTTTCCACATACGCGATCAAGGCCGCACTGAAGACCGGCTGGCAGCTGCGCACCATCAGCAGGTTGATGCGGCCGCCGTCGAAGATAGGCAGCGCGGGCGCCGCCGTGATTCCGGCGGCGCTGCAATCGACGACCAGCCAGCCGGGCTCGATCTCGTGGCTGCCCTGCTCGAGGACGATGCGCGCCGCCTCGATCGCCTTCACGCGCCCGAGGCGCACGATGTTGCGGATGCGGCGCAGCTCGCGCAGCTCGGCCTGCGTGACGGTGGCGCAGCGGTACATGGTGGGCTCGACCGCCGGGTCGAGCCGCAGCAGTTGGCCTTGCGCCTCGAGCCGCGCGAACAGGTCCGGGACGGAGGTCGCCGTGGCGATCGCGTCGAACTGGGCGACCAGGCTTCCGATCGCCTGGTCGAAGAAGTCCATGTGAGGCTGGAAGTTGGCACGGTCGAGCAACCAGGCATCGCGCGGCGCGATCCAGCAGATGCGCTCCGGATCGACGCCGTTCTGCAGCAGCCACAGGCAGGCGTCGATGCCGGTCTTGCCTGCGCCGACCACCACATAGCCTGGCTCGGCACGGCGGATGCGGGACAGGTCGTTGACAGGCACGCAGCGCACGCCGGGCCCGAGCGCATAGGCTGGGCGATGGGTGGAAGGGACTGCCGTGCGGGCGTGGGTGGCGTCGACCACCTTGCGGCGCGCCGCCACCGTCCAGCGCTGGCCGCTCACGATCGAGCGGACGTGGTGCTCGCTGCCGGGGCTCATCTCGCCCTCGCACATCGGGAAATAGCGCACGCGGCCCGAGGGCAGGAAGCGCTGGTTCATCACCTGGTCGTAGTAGTCCAGCACCTCGGCGCCGCCGGCCAGTTCGTAGAGGCCCTGGTTGAGGCCGGCGCTGTCCTTCGTGCCGCTGCCCAGCGTGCGCGAATTGACGCCGTAGAGCACCGAAGGCGCATGCAGCCGCACGAAAGGATAGGCATCGTTCCAGTGCCCGCCGGGCCGGTGGTGACGGTCCACCATCACGATGCGGGCGTCATCGGATTCGGACAGCAGCGTGTCCGCGAAGGCCATGGCCGTCGCACCGCTGCCGACGATCAGGTAGTCCGTCTCGATGGGGCTGGGCGTCATCTGGCCTCCTGCGTGGTGGATGTGCGCGTTCGATGGCAACGCGCATCTTGGGCGACACTGTCGTTCCATGCAATCCGCCTCTCCCTCCGGCGCCATGCCGATCCCGCCCGTGCCGCGCCCCACGCTGCGCTTCATGCTCGCCCACCCCGCGCACCTCATCGCGCTGGGCTTCGGCGCCGGCCTCGCGCCGCGCGCGCCCGGCACGGTGGGCACGCTGTGGGCCTGGGCCGCCTTCGTGCTCATGCAGCGCTGGCTGTCGACTGCGGCCATCGGGTGGATCATCCTGGCCTCGCTGCCCATCGGCTGGTGGGCCTGCACCGTGGCCGCGCGCCACATGGCCATCGCCGACCCCGGCGCCATCGTCTGGGACGAGGTCGTCGCCTTCTGGCTGATCCTGTGGCTGGTGACGCCGGCCGGGCTGCTGGCACAGCTCGTGGCCTTCGCGCTGTTCCGCCTCTTCGATGCCGCCAAGCCGGGCCCGGTGGCCTGGGCCGACCAGCTCTTCAAGCAACGCCGGGCGACGCCCGCCACCATGTCGTGGAGCGCAGCGGGCTTCGGCATTTTGTTCGACGACCTGGTGGCGGCCTTCTGCACGCTGCTGGTGATCGCCTTCTTCCGCGCCTGGTGATGCCCATGAACGACGCTTCCTCTGAATCCGAATCCGACACGCCCGCGCTGGTGCTCCAACTGGCCGAGCTGTTGCAGCAGCAGGGCCGGATGATGGCCACGGCCGAGAGCTGCACCGGCGGGCTGATCGCGGGCGCCTGCACCGATCTGTCGGGCTCCAGCAACTGGTTCGAGCGCGGCTTCGTCACCTACTCGAACGCGGCCAAGACCGAGCTGCTGGGCGTCGACGCGGCGCTGATCGCGGCCGAGGGCGCCGTCAGCGAGCCGGTGGCGCGCGCCATGGCCGAGGGCGCGGTGGCGCGCTCGCAGGCGCAGGTCGCGGTGGCCGTGACCGGCGTGGCCGGTCCGACCGGCGGCAGCGCCGAGAAGCCGGTGGGCACCGTGTGGTTCGGCTGGTCGGTGGCAGGCTGCCTGCGCACCGAGCGCCGGCGCTTCGATGGCGACCGGGCCGCCGTGCGGGCGGCGACGGTGCATCACGCCTTGCAGACGCTGCTGACGTTGTTGCGCGCGGCCTAGGCTACGATTCCCGCCCATGCGCAACGAAGACACCATCCAGCGCCTCTACGAGGCTTTCGCCAGGCTCGACGCCGACACCATGGCCGCCTGCTATGCGCCGGATGCGCGCTTCGACGACGAGGCCTTCTCGCTGAAGAACGGCCGCGAGGTCGGCGCCATGTGGAAGATGCTGTGCGAGGCCACGCGCGCCAAGGGCGCCGATGTCTGGAAGCTCAGCTGGCGCGACGTGCAGGCCGATGGCGCCACCGGCCGTGCCCACTGGGATGCGCACTACCGCTTCAGCGCCACCGGCCGCATCGTCGACAACGCGATCGACTCCGAGTTCGGCTTCACGCCCGAGGGCCTGATCGCCACCCAGCGCGACCGCTTCGACTTCTGGGCCTGGTCGCGCCAGGCGCTGGGTCCGCCGGGCCTGCTGCTGGGCTGGACGCCGATGCTGAAGAACAAGGTGCGGGCCGGCGCCGCAAAAAATCTGGCCGCCTACATGGCGCGCATGCCATGACGATCACCATCACCAACCATCCCGAGAAGCATCGCTACGAGGCGGCCATCGACGGGCAGCTCGCGGGCTACTGCGAATACAACCTGCTCACGAACGCGGTGATGTTCACCCACACCGAAGTGCTGCCCGCCTTCGAGGGCAAGGGCGTGGGCTCGGCCATCGCGCGGCATGTGCTCGACGACGCGCGGGCCCAGGGCACGCCGGTCATCCCCGCCTGCCAGTTCATCGCCGGCTACATCCGCAAGCACCGCGAGTACGTGGACCTGGTGCGGCCGGAGACGCAGCGCGCCTTCAAAATCTAGGACTGGATTCAGGGCTTGCGGGCCACCGCGCCGGGCGGCGCCGGCAGCCAGGCAAAAGCTGCACATCCCG
This sequence comes from Variovorax sp. WS11, assembly GCF_010499245.1. Taxonomy (GTDB): domain Bacteria; phylum Pseudomonadota; class Gammaproteobacteria; order Burkholderiales; family Burkholderiaceae_C; genus Variovorax. Next base: position 1,956,827 of record NZ_JAAGOW010000001.1, on the reverse strand, counting down.
CCACCAGCAGCGCAGCGATGACCGCCAGCACAGCGGTGTAGGCCTCGACGCCCTGCGACTGCGCCACCGAAGCCGCCACGCCGGTGAGCCACTGCATCAGCGCCACGCCGAGGAACATGGCCATGGTGAACACCGCCATCGCGCGGCCGGTGAGCGCGGCCGGGTAGGCCACCCGCACGTCGGCGTACTCCCAGACGATGAAGCCCGACAACAGGCCGACCAGGATCGCGCACGCGATGTCGATCCAGGCCGCGTGGAAGACGCCGATGGCGGCGAACAGAGCCGCATAGACCGCGCAGCAGGCCACGATGCGCCGCCGGCGCGCCGGGCCGTCGCGGTCCAGCCGGCCGAACAGCGGCGGCCCGAAGAGCGAGACGACCGACACGATCAGCGCGACGTTGCCGCTCTGCACCAGCGAGTAGCCGTAGCGCTCGATCAGCAGCGGCCCCAGCCACAGCCCGCGCAGCGAGATGAAGGCCGCGTAGGTCACGGCGCCCAGCAGCAGGATGCCCAGCGTGTGTGGCATCGCGAACAGCACGCCGAATTGGCGCAGCGCGGCAAACAGCGATTCCTTGGGTCGCGCCGCTTCGCGCGCCGGCTCGCGCACCCACAGCAGGATGCTCAGCCAGGCCAGCGCCGAGGCCGCAGCCAGCACCGCGAAGCCCATGCGCCAGGAGCGGGCCTCGACCAGCCACGCGAGCGGCGTGCCGGTCAGCAGCATGCCCAGCCCGCCGATGCCCAGCACCAGCCCCGAGACCGAGGCGAAGCGCGCCGCCGGGAAATGCCGCGCGATGAACACCGTGCACACCAGGAAGGCCGGCGCGCAGCCGACGCCGATCAGCACCTGGCCGGTGATCAGCAGCGCAAAGTTGGTCGACAGCGCGGACAGCAGCGCGCCCGCGATCGCCAGCGGGAAGGCCGTCAGCACCGTGCGTCGCACGCCGTGCAGGTCGATGCCGACGCCCATGAAGAGCTGCATGGCGCCGAAGGCGAAGTGGAAGGAGCCGGAGAACAGGCCCAATGCCTGCGCCGAAAGCCCGAACTCGGCCTGCAGCGGCCCGGCCATGATCGCGCCCACGGTGCGGTAGGCCTGGCTCAGCGCGAAGGCGGTGCACAAGGTCAGCACCATGGCCCAGGCGCTGCGGGCCGGGAGCGTCAGGCTGGTCTCAGCCGGCACCGTGGCACTTCTTGAACTTCTTTCCGCTGCCGCAGGGGCAGGGGTCGTTGCGGCCCGGAGCCGCTTCCTTGCGCACGGTCTCCACCTTTGGGCCCATGCTGCGCCAGAGCCGGCGCAGGTCGTACACGGCCCAGATGGCATCGCCGAATTCGTCCACCCGCTGCTGGCTCACGCTGGGCGGGCCATCCTCGCTGTACATCGAGAGCGTGGGCTTGCCGCGGTCGTCCTCGGTCAGGGCGACGATGGCGTTCAGCGCCTCGTCGAGGATGGCGGCCGCCTCCCTGTCGCGCGGCGGGGTCCATTCCTCGGGCCAGTTCTCCACCGCGTACATGAAGCCCAGCGCCCAGACCTGGGCAAAGGAGGGGACGTCCTCGTCGGCGATCTCGCCTCGCTCTTCTTCCGGCAGGGCCGCGACGGCGCCGCGCGTGTCCAGCACCTCGGGCTGCCAGGCGCGCTCGTCGTCGAGCGATTGCACCTCGGCGTCCAGGCCCTCTTCGGTCTCGCGCCAGCGCCGCTTCCAGCGCCAGGCGAATTCCATGTGCTGCGCCGGCACGAAGCTCTCGCCCAGCAGCACCGGCCAGTATTCGGCGGGCTCGACCGGGCGGCGCATGCACACCAGCGCCGCCATGAAGCCCTCGCAGAACTCCCATTGCGGGGTTTCCTCGTCGTGCTGGCGCATGGCGTCGAGCGCCTGGTCGAGGGCGTCGAAATCGTCGGGGCCGAGGGAGCGTGGTCGGGGAGGGGCTGGGGTCGTGGTCATGGCAATGCGGCGGCAGCCCCTATGATGCAACAAGCGCCCCGGGAGACCCGTCATTTCAGCACCTCTGCCTTCGTCGCTTCCGACACGCGACTTCCGACCTTCGGCCGGCACCGCCTCCGATCCCGCCTCGCCGGCCGGCCGGGCGCAACAGGCAGTCCTGGCCCCATGAACGTTGCGAAACGCGGCACGCGCGTGCAGTCGCGCAAGGGCGTGGCATCGGCGCCTGCACCCCTGGAAGCCGGCCCGGCCCCGCTGGAGCCCGGCGATTACGCGGAATTCCTGCGCGCCATGCTGCCGCAGCAGCAGAAGGCGGTGGCCAGCCACCGGCTCGGCAGCGAGCGCGTCTGGCTCAAGAAGGCGGGCCCGCCGCACGGCAAGCTGGGCTACCACCTGATGGCGATGGTGGCCGGCCTGCTGCGGCTGGACGTGCTGACGCCGGTGCCCAACCTCGGCGGCGAGGCCGCCATCGCCACCGAGGCGCGCCGCCTGCGCGCCCTCGGCGCGGCCGGCCTGCGCGTGCCGGCGGTGCTGGCCCAGCAACCCGACGGCCTGCTGATCTCCGACCTCGGCGAAAGCGGCCGGCCGCCGGTGGTGCTGCAGGAGCGGCTGGACCATGCCGCTGCCATCGGCCCGAGCGCACTGCTCACGGTGTGGCACGAGGGCCTCGACGCCATCGCCAACGTCCACGCGCATGGCACCTACCTGAGCCAGGCCTTCGACCGCAACCTGGTGCAGTGCCCCGACGGCACCATCGGCTACATCGACTTCGAGGACGACCCGGGCGAGGTCCTGACCCTGGCCGAATGCCAGGTGCGCGACTGGCTCAGCTACCTGCACTCCACCGCGATGCTGGTGCGCGCCGCCTCGGCGGGCGCGGCCGGCACGCACTGGCATGCGGCGCTGGCCGATGCCGGCGACGAGGTGCGCGAGCGGCTGGCGCTGGCGGCGCGGCGCATGCGCTGGCTGCGGCATCTGCCGCCGGGGCGGCGCTGGGGCCGGGACACGCAGCGTTCGCGGGCGGTGGCGCGGCTGCTGTGGCGCTGGTATTGCAGCGATACGGCGCCGCCGACACGGCGGTAGCCGGCGTCAGCCGTCGGGGATGGCGACCTCGACGCCCAGGCGCGCGAGCGGCCCGCGCATCTCGAGCAGCGCGCGGTCCTTGCTCAACAGCTGCGCGCGCTGCGCCACCGCGAGGTCGATGAAGATCTGGTCGTCAGGGTCGCGGCACAGGCAGGGCGCGCGGGCGGGCTGCTCGTCCACCGGATGCACGCGCCGGTCGAAGGCTGCGAGCACGCCCTCCGCATCGCGGCCGTTGCGCGCCAGGCGCGCGGCCACCAGCGGGTAGTCGAGCACGCGCGCCAGCTCTTCGCGCATCGCGGCGGTGGCGATCCATTGCAGTTCGCCCAGCTCGAGCGCGGCGAGCAGCGCTGCGCAGCCCGGGTCGTCGAAGACCAGCAGGTCGAGGGCGATGTTGGTGTCGATGACGGTGCGCATGGACGGGGATGCTAAGCCGCCGTTCGTCAGAAGCCCCGCAGATCATCCACCGCCAGCGCCAGCTTCGCACCGGTGATGCGCTCGAGCGTGCGCGTCATCAGCGCGACGTCGTTGTCGAAGCCCCCATGCGTCGCCGCCTGCAGCACCGGCTGGCCGCCAGCATCGAGCGCCACCTCGATGCGCGCGCCCTGCACGCGTCGCGTGCGGGCCTCGAGCTTCACGGCCTTGGCGGCCTGGCGCCAGACCGCCAGCGCCTCGCCGGTGTCGGAGGAGCCGTCCCAGCCCGAGTAGCTCTCGTCGTTGACGCGGTCCAGGCCCAGGATCGGCGTGTGCAGATCGGCCTCCAGTGCATTGGAGACCAGATACAGCAGCGACTTGCGGTAGATGGGGCCCACCGTGTCGCGGCGCTCGACCTCGTCCGTGAGCAGTTCCAGGTGCAGGCGCTCCATCAGCGCCGCGTCGCCGGCATAGTGGCGGTTCGCGAAGGCTACGGAGCAGGCCGGGGCATAGAGGTTCACCGAGGCGACGCGCTCGCTGAGTCCCCCATCGCGGCCGGCGCGCTTGCGTGCGGCCAGCGCCGTGAGCAGGTGGCCGATGGCGATCGCGCCGGCCGAGTGGCCGACCAGGTGCAGCTCGAACTGCGCACCCCAGTTGCTGCCCAGCGCCTGCATCGCATCCAGCAGCAGGTCGCCGCCGCGCCGTTCGGCGAAGGCCAAGCCGGCGTTCTCCTTCATCTCGCTCCACAACGGCCGTGCCGCAGGGCGACCGACGCTCTTCTCGACCAGCAGGTCGGTCTGCTCGCTGAACCACTCGCCGAAGCCGGCGCGGGCCGGCTCGCGCCGGAAGGCGTCTGCGATGAGGTTCGCCACCGATTCGAGAAAACCCGTCTTCCACACCAGGAACAGCGGATAGCAGCCATTGCCGGTGAAGTAGCGGCCCATGGCGCTGGCGCGCTTGATCGCCTCCTCCTCGCTGTTGAGCCCCCCGTGCACGTAGAGCACCAGACGCTTGCGCGCGGCCGCCGCCTGCCTGCGGAACCAGTCGTCCGGCAGCACGCAGGCCTGCTGCTGCAGCTTGCGCGGCGGCTCGTCTTCCGTGAGGTAGCGGCTCACGCGGCCGTCGTTGCCCAGGACCACGCTGTGCTGATAGGCCAGGCCGGTGTCCCACCACTTGCTGCGGTCCGCGCCGGTGAGGCCTGCGGCGCCGCTGCCGCCCACGGCCAGCCGGCCGGCGATCACGCCGGGCACGCCCAGCGAGACCACCCAGGCGTCCATCGCATGCGCCAGCCAGTCGAGGTAGCCCAGCACCGCGAAGCCGCCGGCACCCCAGTTCTTGCCCCAGGAGTTCTGCAGGATGAAGCCCTGCGCATTGAAGCCGATCAGGGCGAAGGCATGGCCCCCGGTCTCGGAGCGGCGGCCGTCGAAGGCGATGAGCGGCAGGTCCGCATGGCGCTTCGGCGCCGGCGTGATCGGCACCGCGTCCCAGCCCGGGTGCGTGAAGGCCGAGACGAAGACCGCGCGGTGCTGCGCGATCGCGGCCTGCACGTCGGTGATCGAGCGGGTGTCGATGCGGTAGTAGATGCCCAGCGTGTTCTGCGCCGCCCGGCTCGCGTAGCCGTAGGTGGCGGGGTTCGCTTTCTCGGGCAGGTAGGGCCAGTCCGGCTCCAGGCAGACGCCGTGGTTGAACCAGCCCTTGAGCGCGCCGCGGCAGCTCGAGCCCTCGTAGTTCTCGCCCTCGTACTCGTCGTGCCGGCGCGCCAGCGTGTAGAGCATGCGCGGGCTCACCGAATCCATCTTGGGCGGCAGGCTGGCTTTGACCCAGCGCAGGTAGTTGATGACGCAGCTCAGCCCGAAGCCGGTGCAGGCGCCCTCTCGCCCCTGGTCCAGGATCAGGCCGGCTCGGGTGTAGGCCGGCAGGTACTGGCGCACTTCCTCCTGCGGCGGGTACTCGTCGGGCAGGCTGATCGCGCTCGGCTGGAACAGGCGGTCGCGCAGGTCGGCGGCGTCCTTGCGCGTGCGCGAGACGGTGGAGCGGTGCGAGGGCGCCTCCTCCTCGGCAGCGGCGGCGGCAGCCGTACCGCGCCGGGCACCGCCCGCGCCCAGGCGCGCCGCGGGCCACACGGCGGCGGCGCGCTCGAACACGTCCTTGAAGCGATCGAGGCCATGCACGCCGCCGTTGACCAGCCGGCGGGCCTGCGCGAAGTCGCCGCCGTGGATCGCCTGGCGGAACTTTGTCGCCTTGTCCGAGAGATAGAGCGCCAGCAGCACCGCCGCGACTTCCGGCGCGTTGGCCCGGTCCGGCACAGCCTCGAGCGGCACGCCGATGCGCTGGCCGTATCGGGTGTAGTTGTCCTTGCCGGTCAGCTGCACGAAGCCGCGGCCGCGGTAGCGCTCGCCGTCGCCGGGCCGGCTGTTGCCGAGCGCGGCGCGCGTGTCGTACAGGCTGAAGGGGGCGCCGCCCGGCGGCGTGTTGAACTTGGAGGGCGCCTCCGCGATCGGCACGAAGCCCTCGGTCTCGGCGCGGATGGTGCCCAGGGCGCCCAGGATCATCGGGCGGTCCGTCAGCTCCGCGACGCCGAGAGCCGCCTCGATGTAGGGCAGGTAGCGCGCGATGTTGGCCGGCTTGGTGGCCGGGAACAGCCGGCTCACGTTGCCGACGTTGAGCGTGAGTTCGAACTTGCCCGCGTCGATCGCGATCAGGTCCAGCAGCAGCTGGCAGCGCGGCCCGACCACGCCGTCGCCGATCAGGCCGACGCCGGCTTGCCAGCGGCGGATCGCGCCGTCGAAGTCCTCGTCGATCGGCGTGCCGGAGGCCTGGAGGGAGGGGAACAGCTTCGCGTCTTCGCCCAGCGCCTTGGCGAGCGCCCGGCGCAGCCGCTCGACATCGTCGCTGGCGCTTCCCTTGCTCATCAGGATGTGCATCGCTGCTCCTCGGGCGGCGGGGGGTGTCCGCCGCGCGAGGCATGGTGCGGCGCGCGCCGGCCGCTGTCCATCCGCCGAACCGGCTAGTACGTCGGCTGGGGGCGGCGTCCCAGGCCGTCGGCCGCTGCGCATTGCCCCCGCCGGCAGGACGTGCATTGCCGCGGGGATGTCGCGCGCAGCGTCTAGGATGGGGGTGCTGGCGCGGCCCTTGCGTGGGCCGCAGGCGATTCACCGTTCTTCGGGAGCTGCGATCCATGAAACCTGTCTCCGAACTGCTCAAGCGCCGCAACTCGGCCGTCTGGCGCATCGAACCCGGCGCCACCATGTTCGACGCGCTGGAGGCGCTGGCTAGCCACGAGGTCGGCGCGCTGATGGTGATGACGCACGACAAGCTGGTCGGCGTGATCTCCGAGCGCGACTACACGCGCAAGGTGGCGCTGCAGGGGCGCAACTCGAAGGAGGTGCTGGTCGCCGAGCTGATGACGCCCGACGTGCTGACCGTGACGCCCTCCACCCGCACGCGCGAGTGCATGGCGCTGATGAGCCAGAAACGCATCCGCCACCTGCCGGTGGTGGACGGCGACCGGGTGGTCGGCATGATCTCGATCCGCGATTTGATGGACGACATCATCGCGGACCACGAAGAGACCATCGAGCAGCTGCGCAACTACATCCAGAGTTGAAAAAGGCGTGAGCGAACCCGCCGTCGAACTGGTCTGGCCTGCGCGCAAATACCTTCCCGGCTACGTCGCGGCGCTCGAGCGCGGCTGGTCACCCAACAACCTGCGGCCCGAGGCGGGGTTCGAAGAGCTGGCGCAGATCCGGGCCGACCCCGCGCGCTTCCTCGAAGGCCTGGTAGACCGCGAGGCCAAGGGGTCGCCGGTGGCCCTGCCGGACGGCACCGTCGTGCCTCGCCTGCCGGGCTATCGCCGCTGGATCTGGGATGGCGAGCTTTGCGGCAGCATTTCCCTGCGCTGGCAGCGCGGCAGCAACGCCCTGCCTGCGTATTGCCTGGGCCACATCGGCTACGGCGTGGTGCCATGGAAGAGCGGCCGGGGCCGTGCCACGCAGGCGCTGCGGCTGATGCTGGGCGAGGCCCGCACCGAAGGCCTGGCCTATGTCGAGATCACCACCAGCCCCGACAACCTGGCCTCGCAGCGGGTGATCGCAGCCAACGGCGGCGTTCTCCTCGAGGCGTTCGTCAAGATGCCCGAGCTGGGCGGCACGCCCGAGCTGCGCTTCCGGATCGATCTCTGAGGGGCTCGCTCCCGGTCTGCTGCCGAGTTCTTCAGCGCTGCGGGGCCTGTGTCGACTGCTGCGACAGCAGGAAGAGCCGGATGCGCCGGCAGGGCCACAGGCCGCTGCGGTCCAGCGACTGGGCCTGGTCCAGCGCGCTCTCCTTCTCGGCGGGGCTGGGCGATGAAGTCACCCGATCACGCGCGTGATCGGGCGGATGGGCATTCGTCCGTTGGCACATGACAAGGCTCCTTCGCGCTGAAGGGCCGCGCGACATGAACGGCAAGCCAGGCTGCGGCCGCGCGCGTCGATGCAGGCATGCACCGATCGCCGCAAACCTCAGCGACGAGAAACGGACCGGGAGGGAGGAAGAGATCGCTTGTCGGAGACAACAAACGTCACGCTGCAGCGGCTTCGGCACGCAGCGCGGGAAGCTGCGCTACTGGGGTGCCGAATGTGCCGCACCTGCCGAGGTACGCATCACATCACTGATCCAACTGGCACTGTCCACGCACGAGGCTCCGAAGTAAAAGATGCGGAATTGTTGCTAAGCAACATGATCGGGTCAACCGAGGGCGCGCGTGCCCCTCCATTCTGTGTGCTTTAAGCAACCGCCTTGCTGCGCGCCGAGCCCGCCACCATGTCGAAGCGGAACAGGCGGCATTCGATCGGTCCGTTCCACATCGGCACGCGGCGCGATTCCTTGAGCCGCATGCGCTTGGGCAGCTGCAGGTCGGGCGTGAGCACCCAGGCGGTCCAGCCGGCGTAGTGCTTCTTCCAATGGCTCGCGAGCTGCACGAAGAACTCGCCGCCGTCCTCGGTCTGCGCCTCCTCTCGGCTGCTGCGGCTGCCGCGGCCGTCGCGGGCCACGCCGCCGACCTCGATGCGCTCGCCGTAGGGCGGGTTGAGCACGATCACGCCCGACTCGGCCGGCGGCATGCGCTGCAGCGCGTCGCCGCCGCGCAACTGCACGGCGCCGGCGACGCCCGCGCGCTCGGCATTGCGCTCGGCGAAGTCGACCATGCGGTGCGACACGTCGGAGCCGAAGATGACGGCCGCCGGCGCCTGCTTCACCGCGGCCCGCGCCTCGGCCTTGAGCTGCGACCACACGTGGGCCTGGAAGGGCAGCAGCTTCTCGAAGCCGAAGCGCCGCTGCGCGCCCGCTGCGATGCCCTGCGCAAGCTGCGCGGCCTCGATGGCGATGGTGCCGCTGCCGCAGCAGGGGTCGTAGAGCGGCGCCTGCGAGACCTCGCCGCGCTCGGGGTTCCACCAGCCGCTGGCGGCCAGCATGGCGGCGGCCAGGGTCTCCTTCAGCGGCGCGTCGCCCTTGTCCTGCCGCCAGCCGCGCTTGAAGAGCGGCTCGCCGGACATGTCGATGTAGAGGGTGCAGTGTTCCGTGTCGAGGTGCGCGAAGACGCGCGCGTCGGGCCACTGGGTCTCGATGCTGGGCCGCACGCCGTTCGCCTTGGCGCGGAAGCGGTCGGCGATTGCGTCCTTGATGCGCAGGGTCGCGAAGTTGAGGCTCTTGAGCGGGCTGTGCTGGGCCGTGGTCTCGATCTTGAAGGTGTTCTTCGGCGTGAACCAGAGCTCCCAGGCCACGTCGCCGGCGATGGCATAGAGGTCGTGTTCGCTGCGGTAGGGCGCATGGGCCAGCTCGATCAGCACGCGCTGCGCGAGGCGGCTGTGCAGGTTGAGCTTGAGCGCCTCGCGCCAGTCGGCGCGCACGCGCACGCCGCCGCGCAGGACCAGGAGCTCGTCGCCGGCGCGGCCGGTCAGTGCATGCACCTCCTGGGCAAGGAAGTCCTCCACGCCGGCGGCGCAGGGCAGGAAAAGGGAGAGATCGTTCATGGCGGGGATGGCCGGCCAGTATCCCATGCGCCCCGTACCGCGTTTGCGCTATGGCCGCGCGCGACCCCGGTGGGAAAATCCCCCAGTCGCATTGCCACAGGGGCTGCCATGACCACCAGCGTGCTGATCGTCGAAGACACACCCGAGTTCATGCGCCGCTTCTCGGATGCGGTGCTGGCCGATCCGGGCCTCGCCCTCGCGGGCGTGGTGGGCACCGGGCGCGCGGCGATCGCAATGCTGGACGCCCAGCCGCCCGACGTGATGCTGGTCGACCTGGGCCTGCCCGACATCGACGGCGTGGAGGTGATCCGCCACGCGGCGCGCCACCATCCGCAGTGCGACGTGCTGGTGGTCACCATGTTCGGTGACGACCAGCACGTGGTGGACTCGATCGAGGCCGGCGCCACCGGCTACCTGCTGAAGGACGCCGGCGCCGGGCCCATTGCCGCCAGCATCCACGAGTTGCGCGCCGGCGGCTCGCCCATCAGCCCCAGCATCGCGCGGCGGGTGCTGGCGCGCTTTCGCATCAGCGCGGCGCCCACGCCGTCCACGCCGGCCGCACCGGCCGCACCGGCCCTGCAGCCGACGCCCAAGGACGCCACGCCCTCGCCCTTGACGGAGCGCGAGACCGAGATCCTGCGCCTGGCCGCCAAGGGCCTGAGCTTCGAGACCATCGGCGAGCTGACCGAGATCTCGCCGCACACCGTGGTGGCGCACGTCAAGAAAATCTACCGCAAGCTGGCCGTGCATTCGCGCGGCGAGGCGGTCTACGAAGCGAGCCAGATGGGGCTGCTGTGATGCGTCGCCCCGGCGCGCGGGCGGCCGGGTTGGCGCTGGTCTTTCTGATCCTGGCCTGCCTCGCAGGCGGCGCGCGGGCGGCGCTGCAGTCGCCGCGGCAGGCTGCCGTGCTCGCGGCGCCCGCGGTCGAGCGCTCGCCCCCGCCGCCGGGCGCCGCCTGGCGGCCGGTGACCCTGCCCGACGACGCCGGATACTCGCGCCCCTCGCTGGCGCGGGCACCGGCGTGGTACCGCGTCGGCTTCGACTACCCGGACGATCCGGTCCGCCAGACGCAATGGGCCGTCTATGTGCCCTACTTCTACGACGGCGGCGAGATCTGGCTCAACGGCAGCCTGATCGGCAGCGTGGCGGAGCGCAGCGCGGCGGTCCATGCGCGCACCTACAGGCCGCAGACGGCGCTGCTGCCCGCCTCGCTGCTGCGCCCCGGCCACAACGAGCTGGCGATCCGCGCGGCGCTGCCGAGCGACTATCCGCTGCGCTTCGCGCAGCTCAGCATCGGCCCGCGGGACGAGATCCAGCCGCTGCACAACCAGCGCATGTTCTGGGTGCGCACGGTGCCCGAGCTCACGGTGCTGGTGTCCGTGCTGGTCGCCGGTTTCGTCGCCTTCATCTGGTGGCGCCGCCCGAGCGAGTCGCTCTACGGCCTGTTCGGCCTGGCGGCCGTGCTGTGGGCGGTGCGCACCATGACCTTCCTGATCGACGCCCTCCCCATCGGCCTTTGGCAGTGGTGGCGGGTGCTCTACCAGTGCGCAACGGGCGGCTTCGTGATCGTGATGGCGGTGTTCACGCTGCATTACGCGGGCATGCGCCGCCCGTGGCTGGACCGCGCGCTGGTCGCCTACGGGCTGGTGGGACCGCTGTGGTTCGCGCTCGGCGGCTTCGCGGCCGAGCAGGCCATCGCGCGCTGGTGGCTGGGCGGCATGGTGGGGGTGGGGCTGCTGATCATCGCGGTCGCGGTCCGCTACGCACGGCGCCGCGGCACGCTGACGGCGGCGGCGCTCTCGGCCGTGATGGCCTTCGCGGTGCTGGTGGGCATCCACGACTACCTGCTGACCTGGGACCCGCGCCTGCTCGGGCGCTTCTTCCCGGAATGGACGGGCCACCGCATCCACCTGCTGCACTACGGCTCCAACACCCTGCTGGTGGCGATGGGTGCGCTGCTGACGGCGCGCTTCCTGCGCACTCTGCATTCGCTGGAGGAGCTCAACCGCACGCTGGAGTCGCGGGTGGCCGACCGCGAGCGCGCCCTGGCCGCCAACTACGCGCGCCTGGCCGCGCTGGAGCGCGAGCATGCCGCCGCGGAGGAGCGCCAGCTGATCATGCGCGACCTGCACGACGGCCTGGGCTCGCAGCTCTTCACCTCGCTGTCGCGGGTGGAGCGCGGGGACATGGACGAGGGCCAGATCGCGGTCACGCTGCGCGCCTGCATCGCCGACATGCGGCTGGCGCTGGACGCCCTGGCCTCCGGCGAGCACGACCTGGGCGCGGCCCTGGGCAACTTCAGGTTCCGCTGGGAGGCGCAGCTGCTCGCGGCGGGCGTGCGCTCCGGCTGGGACATCGACCTGCCGGAGGACGGGACCACGCTCTCGCCGCATGCCGCGCTGCAGCTGTTGCGAGTGGCGCAGGAGGCGCTGACCAACGTGCTCAAGCACGCCCACGCCACGCGGGTCGAGGTGAAGCTGCGCCGTGCCGGGGAGATGCTGGAGATGGAGATCGAGGACAACGGCCGCGGCCTGGGTGCCGAGCCTGGACGGCAGGGCGGCGGCCATGGCCTGCACAACATGCGCTCGCGGGCCCAGCGGCTGGGCGGCACGCTCGATCTGCGCCCGACGGCTGCGGGCGGCTGCCGCGTCGTGCTTTGCCTGCCGATGACGGTGCCTGCCGCGGCGACGGCCTGAGCGCCGCCGGCTCGCCCGAAGGCGCTCGCCCTCGGCACCGCCCTCCCGCGATTGCGGGACGCCCGGCGCGAATGCGGAATTCTTCACGGAGCGCTTCCCTTCTAGATTGCATCCATGCGCACGTCGCGCGTCTCGATGGAGCAAGGAAGGAATCGCCATGCAACCGCAACCGCATCCGCACACCGCCTTCGTCAACCGGCCGGCCCGCCGGCGCAGCCGCATGCAGCAGTTGCTGCTCGGCTCCGTCGCGCTGGCGGCGGCGTTGCTCGCGGTGCTGGTCCTGCTCGGCCACTGGCAGGCCGAGGCAAGCCCTCCCACCGCGCTCACGGTCGCGTCGCCCGCGCCCGCCGGCAGCGGGGACCCCTCGGTCCCGGCCGCCAGCGAGGCGCTGCGCAACGCCCCGCCGGTGCCGGACGAAGCGGTGAGTACCTTCTGAGCACCTCGCCATCGAAGGAAAGATCGCCATGATGAAGACGCTGGAAAACCCCGAGCTGCACGACGCCCCCTGGCTGGTGGTGCCCTTCGTGCTGATGCTGGTGCTGGGCCTGGGCCTGCTGCTGATCGCGCGCTGGAGCATCGGTTAGGCGCAGCGGGCGGAACGGGCGCTCGGGCAGCGCCCGTAGCCTTATGCTCTGCCCATGCCCGCCGAGCCGCTGAATCCCAGGCCGCAGCCGCCCCCGCGTCCCCGCCCAGCGCTACGGCGCGGTGGCGATGACGCTGCACTGGCTGCTCGCGCTGATGATCGTCGCTTCCTTCAGCGCCGGCCTCTACATGACGGGACTGCCCTTCTCGCCGCAGCGGCTCAAGCTCTTCAACTGGCACAAGTGGGCCGGCATCACCATCCTGGGGCTGACGGCGCTGCGGCTGCTGTGGCGCCTGTCGCATCCGCCGCCGCCGCTGCCGCCCTGCATCGTGGAGGCCATGCCGGGCTGGCAGCTGGTGGCGCACCGCGGCACGCACCTGCTGCTCTACCTGCTCTTCTTCGCGGTGCCGCTGGCCGGCTGGGCCTACAGCTCGGCGCTGGGCTTTCCGATCGTCTGGTTCGGTGTCGTGCCGCTGCCGGACTTCGTGCCGGTCGACAAGGAATTCGCCGAGGCGGTGCTGAAGCCGCTGCATCACGGCGCCGCCTACGCGCTCGGCGCCGTGGTGCTGCTGCATGCGGCGGCGGCGCTCAAGCATCACTTCGTCGACCACGACGGCCTGATGGACCGCATGTGGCCTTTTTCGCGCCAGGGACACGCCCGATGAGCCTTCTTCGCCCCGCGTGGCGCGCCCTGTGCATGGCCGCGCTGAGCCTCGCTTCGGCCGCCGTCGCGGGCGGCGTCGAGCCCATGGCCCAGCTCGCGCCGGGCTACAGCCAGATCGGCTTCGTCAGCAAGCAGATGGGGGTGCCGGTCGAGGGCCAGTTCCGCAAGTTCGATGCCCAGATCGCCTTCGACCCGAAGAAGCCCGAGGGCGGCACCGTGGCGCTGCAGATCGACATGGCCAGCGCCACGCTGGGCGTGCCGCAGAGCGATGCCGAGCTGCCCAAGGCGCCGTGGTTCGACACCGCGCGCTTCCCCAAGGCCAGCTTCCAGTCCAGCGCGATCAAGGGCCTGGGGGGAGGGCGCTTCGACATCGCCGGCCGCTTGACGATCAAGGGCCATACCCAGGAACTCGTGGTGCCGGTGACGATCACCCAGTCGGCAGACCGCTCGACCGCCACCGGAAGCTTTACGATCCAGCGCCTCGCCTTCAAGGTCGGCGAGGGCGAATGGACCGACACCTCGATGGTCGGCGACGAAGTGCAGGTGCGCTTCAAGCTGGTCCTGACGGGCCTGCGTCCACTTTGACTTTGCCATGCAAGCACCCAACGCCATGCCCCAGCCCGCCACGATGATCATCCAGTCCGTTGCCGCCGCCGCGCTGGCGGCCTCCGCATTCCTGGCCGCCGCGCAGACCGCGCCGGAAATGGCCGCCCAGCCGGCCGGCGGGCCGGTCAAGGGCGCGAGCTACGTGGTCGACCCCACGCACACCTTCGTGATGTACGAGATGGGCCACTACGGCACCACCACCAACCGCGGCCGCTTCAGCACCAAGGACGGCACCATCAAGATCGACGGCACGGGCAAGAGCGGCAAGATCGACATCACGATGGACATCAGCTCGATCAACACCGGCGTCGACCTGCTCAACCGCCACGTGCTGAGCAAGGACTTCTTCAACGTCGCCGAGTTTCCGGTCGCCCGCTTCGTGGCCGACAAGATCGACTTCAGCGGCGACAAGGTGACCGAGGTCGACGGCTCGCTGACGCTGATGGGCCAGACCAAGCCGGTCAAGCTCAAGGCCAGCCGCTTCGGCTGCTACCTGAGCCCGCTGATCAAGCGCCAGGTCTGCGGCGGCGACTTCGAGACGACGGTGGCGCGCAGCGAATGGGGCATCAACTGGGGCATTCCCTTCGGCTTCGAGGACAAGGTGCGGCTCTTGGTGCAGGTGGAGGCGGTGAACATCACGGGCGGGCCGAGCTGAGCCCGAGGCCCGGGCGGGGGTGGTCACAGTTTGTGACCACCTCGGACTTCTCAGCGATCATCACCCGCAGCCTGCGCACCTTACAACAGGCTCTCCGGCGCCAGCGGCGCCAGGATCTCCAGCATCACGCGGTCCCAGACGGTGGAGTCGGGCTCGCTGGTCAGCACCTGCTCGACACCCGCCTCCTCGCTGACCCATTCGATCCGCTCGGTGCCCGGCGCGAAGCGCACCTTGTAGGCGCCCTGCTGCTTGAGCACCTCGATCAGCTTGAGCACCTGCTGCGCCATCTCGCGGCTGAAGATGATCAGCCCGATCTCGGTGTTGTGCACGTCGGAGCGCGGGTCGAAGTTCATCGAGCCGACGAAGAGCGTGCGCCCGTCGATCACGGCCGACTTGGCGTGCAGGCGCCCGATTTGCGTGCCGAAGAGGCCCAGGCGCACGCTGCGCCGGGTGCGCTGCGAACTGAGCTCGTAGATCTCGGCACCGAGCTTGAGCATGTCTTCGCGGTAGCGCCGGTAGCCGGTGTGCACCACCGGCTCGTCGGTGGCGGCCAGCGAGTTGGTGACCACGCTGATCTTCATGCCGCGTCCGCGCACCTCGCGCATCGCCTCCAGCCCGCCCTTGCCGGGGATCAGGTAGGGCGAGACGATGGTCACGTCGGAGCGCCCGCGCCGGATCTGTTCGATCACGTTGTAGCGCACGCTGTCGACGTCCAGCAGCGGAATGCCGCCGTAGCTCACCTGCTTGCCGATCACGCGCTCGGGCGAGTCGGCGTAGGCCTCGGCCCGGGTCCAGATGAGGTCGAGCTTGCCGGCCTTGAGGTCCTCCACGATCGGGCTGTAGCCCAGCACGTCGTTGGGCGCGGGCGGGCGCGGGGGCGGCGTGGTCTGCGGGCTGGTCGCCTCCTCGAAGCGGCGCTGGCGCTCCTCGCGCGGCACGGCGGAGGCGACCAGGGTCTCGATCGGCCGCACGTACTCGCTGTTCCAGTACTGGTCGAACAGGCTCGCCAGCCGCGGGATGAGGGCGCCCGCGACGAAGGTGTCGAGGTCGATGAAGTTGGCGCCGGCCGTCTGCGTGAAGTACTCGTTGCCGATGTTGCGCCCGCCGGCCACCGCCATCGCGCCGTCGGCGATGAAGAGCTTGTTGTGCATGCGCCGGTTGACGCGGCTGAAGTCGAAGAGCGAGGCCGAGAAGCGCCTGAGCATGCTGCCGCGCCCGGCCGGGAAGGGGTTGAAGAGGCGCAGCTCGAGGTTGGGCGTGGCAGCCAGGGCGAGCAGCAGCTCGTCGTCGCCCGAGGTGTAGAGGTCGTCCATCAACAGACGCACGCGCACGCCGCGCCGGGCCGCGTCGCGCAGCGTGCGCAGCAGATAGCGGCCGGTCTCGTCGTTGTGGATCTGGTAGTACTGCACGTCCAGCGTGCGCTCGGCGCGGCGCGCCAGCTCGAGCCGGGTATTGAGCGCGAAGTCGCCGCCCGGCATGAGGCGGAAGCCGCTCAGGTCGGGGTCGGGCTGCGTGCTCTTCGCGATGCGGCCCAGCGTGGTGTCGGGGGAGAGCGGCACGGCCTTCGAAGGCGTGCGCTCGAACTCGGCAGGCAGCATGGCGCAGCCGCTGGCCAGGAAGAGCACCGCCATCAATGCCAGGCCCAGACGCATCCACTGCGGCCAGCGACCCGGCAGGGCGTTCATTGCTACAAGGCCTTGCGCAGGTTGGCGGGGGCAATGCGCAGCGCCTCGCGGTACTTGGCCACGGTGCGGCGCGCGCACTCGATGCCCTGCTCCTTGAGCATCTCGGAGACCTGGCTGTCCGACAGCGGCCGCTTCGCGTCCTCGGCGCTCACGAACTGCTTGATCAGCGCACGCACCGCGGTGCTGGAGGCGTTGCCGCCGGTCTCGGTGCCCAGCGCCGAGCCGAAGAAGTACTTGAGCTCGACCGTGCCGTAGGGCGTGGACATGTACTTGGCGGTGGTCACGCGGCTGATGGTGGACTCGTGCAGGCCCAGCTCGTCGGCGATCTCGCGCAGCACCAGCGGCCGCATGGCGAGCTCGCCGTGGACGAAGTAGTTCTTCTGCCGCTCCACGATGGCGTTGGAGACGCGCAGGATGGTGTCGAAGCGCTGCTGGATGTTCTTGATGAACCAGCGCGCCTCCTGCAGCCGCTGCGACAGCGCCTGGCTGCCCTCGCCCTTGTGGGCTTTCAGCGCGCCGGCGTAGATGTCGTGCACGCGCAGCCGCGGCATGACCTCGGGGTTGAGCATGACGCGAAAGCGGGCGCTGGTGCCATGGCCGATGCGCGTGACGATCACGTCGGGGACGACCACGTTGCGCTCGACGTCGACGAAGCGGCGCCCCGGCTTGGGCTCCAGCCGGGCGATCAGCTGGAGGGCTGCGCGCACCTCCTCCTCGTTGCTGCGGGTGAGCGTGGCCAGGCGCTTGAAGTCGCGCTTGGCGAGCAGCTCCATCGGGTGCTTGCAGATCGCGATGGCGGTGCGGCGCACCTGCACCTCTTCCTCGGTGTCGTCCTCTTCCTGCTCTGCGCGCAGCTGGATGGTGAGGCACTCGGCCAGGCTGCGCGCGCCGACGCCGACCGGCTCCAGGCTCTGCAGCAGGCCCAGCGCGACCTGGAAGTGGTGCACCAGCTCGTCGAACTGGTCGTTGTCGTCGCCGGCCAGGCCCGAGGCCAGGGCCGGCAGCGAGTCCTCGAGGTAGCCGTCGTCGTTGAGCGACTCGATCAGGAAGCGCAGCGCGGCGCGGTCGTTCTCCTCCAGGCGCAGGGACAGCGCCTGGAGGTGCAGGAAGGACTGCAGCGACTCCTGGCTCCTGGCCAGCTCGGTTGCATCGGGGCGCTCGTCGTTGCCGAGGTTGTTGGCCCGCGCCGGGGCATCGCCGCCCCATTCGCTGTCGTCCGGCGCCAGGTCGACGGAGCCGTCGCCTTCCCAGTCGGGCTCGCTCTCGGGGCCTTCGGCGGCTGCGGCCGTCTCGCTGTCGGCGGGGGAGGCCGGAGCGCTGTCGGCAGGGGCCGGGGCCGGCCCGGCGACGAACTCGCTCTCGCCTTCGGCCTGGCGGTCGTCATCGCGCACTGGCGCATCGGCGGATTCGAGCCCGAACTCCTCGCGCGGGGCTTCGTCGGCGGTGCGCTCCAGGAAGGGGTTCTCGTCGAGCATCTGCTCGACCTCCTGGCTCAGCTCGAGCGTGGACAGCTGGAGCAGCCGGATCGACTGCTGCAGTTGCGGCGTGAGCGCCAGGTGCTGCGAGACCCGCAGCGAGAGCCCTTGCTTCATTGGATGACCGGCCCTTACATCCGGAAATGCTCGCCGAGGTAGACGCGTCGCACCTCGGCGTTGTCGACGATCTCAGAGGGCGTGCCTTGTGCCAGCACATGCCCGTCGCTGATGATGAACGCGTGATCGCAGATGCCCAGCGTCTCGCGCACATTGTGGTCGGTGATGAGCACGCCGATGCCGCGCTCCTTCAGGAAGTTGATGATCCGCTGGATCTCGATCACCGCGATCGGATCGATGCCGGCGAAGGGCTCGTCCAGCAGGATGAAGCGGGGCTGGGTGGCCAGCGCGCGCGCGATCTCGACGCGGCGGCGCTCGCCGCCCGACAGCGCCAGCGCCGGCGAATCGCGCAGGTGGTCGACGCGCAGGTCGTGCAGCAGCTCGCTCAGGCGCTCCTCGGTGCGCTGCTTCGACAGGGGCATCGGCCGGCCGTCCCCGTTCGGCTCGCGCTGCAGTTCGAGCACCGCGCGCACGTTCTCCTCGACCGTCAGCTTGCGGAAGATCGAGGCCTCCTGCGGCAGGTAGCTCAGGCCCATGCGGGAGCGGCGGTGGATCGGCATGTGCGCGATCGGCACGCCGTCGATGCTGATCTCGCCCGCATCGGCCCGCACCAGGCCGACGATCATGTAGAAGGAGGTGGTCTTGCCGGCACCGTTGGGACCCAGCAGGCCCACGACCTCGCCCTTCTCGACGCCCAGCGAGACGTCCTTGACCACCTTGCGGCTGCCGTAGGTCTTCTGCAGGCCGCGCGCCTCCAGGCGGCTGTTCAGCACGTCGTTGCGGCCGTTGAGCATGCTCCGGTCCTCCGTCACTTGCGCTCTTCCCCGCCGAGGGTGGTGCTCGAGCGCAGGCCGGTGCCGCTCGCGGGTGCCGGCGCCGGCGCCGCGGCAGGGGCCGCAGCCGCCGGCCGGGTGCCGGCCGCGGGCGCCGAGGCGGCCGCCTTGGGCGTCAGGATGGCCCGCACGCGCCCGCCCTGCGGCGCCGCCACGCCCGCGTTGGGCGGCAGCGAGGAGCCGTTGACGGTGAAGGTGTCGTTGCTCTGGTCGTAGACGATCAGCGGCCCGCTGCTCTCGTCGTTGACGGTCGCGCCGTAGAGCCGGCGCATCACCGCGCGGCGGATGAACTTCACGTTGTCGGCGCGGCTGTCGTACTCGATGACCTCCGACTCGCCCTCGATCCACTCGTCGGTGCCGGCGTCGCGCTTCTGCTTGTAGTAGGCCAGCTTGCCGGGCGCGGCCGTGACCACGCCGTACTGGTAGCCGTCCGGGTCCTGCCGCACGTCGATGCGGGTGCCGCGGATGATGATCGTGCCCTTGGTCATCACCACGTTGCCGGTGAAGACGCTGGTCTGCTTGAGGTCGTCATAGCGCATCGCGTCGGCTTCGATGTTCATCGGCTTGGTGCGGTCCGCCTTCTCGGCCTGCGCCATCGGCACCAGGCCGGCCAGCACCAAGGCGAATACGAAAGCACGACAGCGGCGGTTGGGGCGAGGGGAAATAGGTAACGAAGTCATAAGGCACGAAACTTGCTGGCGGATTGTATGCGGCCTCATCGACCGGACTTCGATCGCCCGGATGAAAAAGCCCGCCGAAGCGGGCTTTCCTACGGGGGAGAGGGGCGGTCTCAGGCGCTCTTGCGCGCTTCGCCGATCAGGAAATCGGTGACCTGCAGGGCGCGCTCCATGCTCTTCGCGAGGTCGCCGTCGACATACCAGCGCCCGGCGATGCCGATCGAGGGCACGCCGGCCACCTGGTAGGCGTCCTGCAGCTGCTTGGCGCGCTGGATCTTGCTCGCCACGCTGAAGGACTTGTATTGCTCGGTGAACTTGGCCTTGTCCAGGCCGTTGGCCGCGACCCAGTCGATGATCTGCTGCTCGCCTGAGAGGTTCTGGCGCTGCTGGTGGATGGCGTTGAACACCTTGAGCTGGTATTCGTCGACCTTGCCCATGGCCTCGAGTGCGTAGTAGAGCTTCTGCTGCGGCTGGAAGCTGGCCTGGAAGGCGACCGGCACGCGCTTGAAGGCCACGTGCGGCGGCAGCTTCTTGATCCAGGCCTCGAGGGTGGGCTCGAAGGCGTTGCAGTGCGGGCAGTTGTACCAGAAGAACTCGATCACCTCGACCTTGCCGGCCGGCGCGTCGACCGGCACGCGCTTGTCGAGCACTGCGTAGTCGGTGCCGGCCTTGGGCCCCAGCGTCTGCGCGTGGGTCGGGGTCATCAGAGGAAGCAGCCCCAGCGAAGTGGCGGCCAGCGAAAAATCACGACGTTTCATGTGTAAGGTTCTCCTGTGCGCCTGACAGAGCCCGCGATGCCGCCGGAGTTCCCGGGGACGGCGCGAGCGCGAAAAGAGGATGGCTCAGCGCTGCACGCGCACCAGGGCCGATTCGAGGCCGCCGCCGTCGAGCCGTTCCTTGAGCCGGTCGGCATCTTCCTTCTTGTTGAAAGGCCCCGCACGCACCCGGTAGACGGTGCGGCCGGCCTGCTCGCGCTCGGTGACCCGCGCCTCCACGCCCATCAGCGAGAGCCTGGCGCGCTGCGTCTCGGCATCCTCGGGGGTGCGGAAGGCGCCGGCCTGCACGAAGTACATGAAGGGGTCGCTGGCGCTGGGCGTCGCGGCGGCGGTGGTGGTGCCAGGGCCGGCGCCCGAACGGGCCCGCGCGAGATCGCCGATGGGGTCGCTCGACGGCGGCGACGCGTTGGCTTCGGCCGGCACGGGCGGGCGCGCGGCTCGCTGTTGTTGTTGCTGCTGCTGCTGAGCGGTCGGAGGGACCACCACCGGGGCCGGCGCGGTCTGCGGGACGCCGGGTGCCGCGGCGGAGGGCTGCGGCGCCACGGGGGCGGCCGGCGGCTCGGGCGGACGCACGGCGCCGGCCTTGCCGGCCAGGGGGGCGTTGGGGTTCCAGTCGCGGTTCTTGCGCGCCTCGGCCTCGTCCTGCTCGGGGCCTCCGCGCTGCGTTTTGGTCATGAAGGGGATGGGCACCTTGGTCACGTAGACCGCGATGCCCAGCGCCACGCCCAGGCCCAGCACCAGCCCGACGATCAGGCCGATGACGATGTTGCCGCTTTGTCGTCTTGTAGTCATGTGGAGGGTAGCAATCACATCTTGCGCGGCGCGCTCACGCCGAGAATCGCGAGGCCATTGTGCAGCACCTGCGCGGTGGCGGCGACCAGCGCCAGGCGGGCCCGCTTCACCGGCTCGTCGTCGACCAGGATGCGCTCGGCGTCGTAGTAGCTGTGGTAGCTGGCGGCCAGCTCGCGCAGGTAAAAGGTGACGTCGTGCGGCGCGAAGTCCTGGGCCGCGGCGGCCAGCATGTCGGGGTACTTCGCCAGCATCAGCAGCAGGGCCTGGGCGGCCGGGCTTTCGAGCGGCGAGAGGTCGGCCTGCGCCAGCGTCGCCACGTCGCCGCCCCAGGCCGCCAGCACCGAGCAGATGCGCGCATGGGCGTACTGCACGTAGTAGACCGGGTTGTCGTTGTTCTGCGCCAGCGCGAGGTCGATGTCGAAGGTGTACTCGGTGTCGGGCTTGCGGCTGAGCAGGAAGAAGCGCACGGCGTCGGTGCTGGTCCACTCGATCAGGTCGCGCAGCGTGACGTAGCTGCCGGCGCGCTTGCTGATCTTGACCTCCTCGCCGCCGCGCATCACGCGCACCATGGTGTGCAGCACGTAGTCGGGGTAGCCGGAGGGGATGCCTTCGCCCGCGGCCTGCAGGCCGGCCCGCACGCGCGCGATCGTGCCGTGGTGGTCGGTGCCCTGGATGTTCACCACCTTGTGGAAGCCGCGCTCCCACTTGGCGATGTGATAGGCGACGTCGGGCACGAAGTAGGTGTAGCTGCCGTCGCCCTTGCGCATCACGCGGTCCTTGTCGTCGCCGTAGTCGGTCGACTTCAGCCACAGCGCGCCGTCCTGCTCGTAGGTCTTGCCGGCTTCGACCAGCTTCTTGACCGTGGCCTCGACCCGGCCGCTGGTGTAGAGGCTGGACTCCAGGTAGTAGTTGTCGAAGCGCACCTGGAAGGCCTTGAGGTCCAGGTCCTGCTCGTGGCGCAGGTAGGCCACCGCGAACTGGCGGATCGAGTCGATGTCCTCCACGTCGCCGCTGGCGGTGTATTCGCGATCGTCCGAGCGCACCGTCTTCTTCGCGTTGAAGTCGTTGGCGATGTCGGCGATGTACTCGCCGTTGTAGGCCTGCTCGGGCCATTGCGGATCGCCCGGCTTGAAGCCCTTGGCACGCAGCTGGGTGCTGGTGGCGAGGGTCTGGATCTGCACGCCGGCGTCGTTGTAATAGAACTCGCGCCACACCTGCGCGCCCTGCGTGGCGAGCAGGTTGCAGATGGCGTCGCCCAGTGCGGCCTGCCGGCCGTGGCCCACGTGCAGCGGGCCGGTGGGGTTGGCAGAAACGAATTCGACCAGCACGCGCTCGCCTTCGCCATCGCGTTTGGCGGTCTCGCGGCCGAAGGCCTCGCCGGCGGCCAGCACCTCGCGCACCACCTGCTGCTTGGCAGCAGTCTTCAAGCGGATGTTGAGGAAGCCGGGGCCGGCGATCTCGATGGCATCGACCCACTGCTGGAAGGCGGGCGTGGCGCGCAGCGCGGCGCTGATGTCCTCGGCCAGTTCGCGCGGTTTGCGTGCGAGCGGCTTGGCGAGTTGCATGGCAGCCGTGCAGGCGAGGTCGCCGTGGGCCGCGACCTTGGGCGATTCGAAGACCGCCTTGGCGCCGGAGCCGGGGGAAAGGGATTCGAGCGTGTTCGCGAGCGCCGCGAGCAGCTCCTGTTTGACCAATAGCATCGCGGGATTTTACCGGGGGCAAACCCGGCCCCCGGCGGCAGCGGTCATCCTCCGTACGGCAGCAGCCGTTAGCAAGGGCGGCCCCGGCCCGGGGCCCCTGTCACAACTCACCTCAGAGGACACCCACACCATGAAGAAGCTTCTCTCCCTGATGGCCATGGCCGCCTGTCTTTCCGTCGGCGCGGCGCATGCGCAGGACAAGGCCGCTCCGGCCGCTCCCGCGACGCCGGCGGCTCCCGCCGCCAAGGCCGCTCCCGCCGCCAAGGCCGCTCCCGCTCCGGCGATGCCTGCCACTCCGGCCACGCCCGCCGCCAAGGCCCCGACCGCTCAGCAGAGCAAGATGGCGACCTGCAACAAGGACGCCGCAGACAAGAAGGGCGATGAGCGCAAGGCCTTCATGAAGACCTGCCTCTCGGCCAAGCCGGTGACGCAGCAGGACAAGATGAAGACCTGCAATGCCGACCCCAAGGCCAAGGCGCTGAAGGGCGACGAGCGCAAGGCCTTCATGAAGGAATGCCTCTCCGCCAAGCCGGCCGCCTGAGCGGCGCGGCAAGCTGATAAAGAAAAGCCCCGCAGGCTTCGGCCTGGCGGGGCTTTTTTCCTTGCGCTCAGCGCACTTCGCAATCGACGGCGTTGTTCTTCGCGCCGCTGTTGCTGGCGGATCCGCCGGTGGTCGGGATTGAAAAGGTTGCCGGCAGAGTGAATTGAAGTCCGGGATTCTTCGGCAACATCGCCGGCGGCTGCGCGAAGTTGGGCGTGTACCCAAACTGCCCGGGCGAATAGCTTTGCGAGCCGCCCTTGTTCGACATATTGATGAGGCCGTCGATCACTTGCACATAGAGGCCTGGCAGGAGCGCGCTCGACGCGGACGGCGGGCGTGGCGCCGAAGGAATCTGGACCTGCGCCACCTTCTCCCAGACAGGCAGCGCCACCTCCGCATCGCTTTGCACCGGGCTGGGGGCCAAGGCCAGGCTGGCCTGCGCATACGCGCGCCGCGCCAGGGCGACGGCGGGATCCGGCCGGTAGAAGAGATTGAAGCTGCCCGTGCCGGCATCGACCGTGGTGTCGCCCGCCTCGATGACCAGGCGGCCGGCGCCGGGGGCTGGACCGGCGAGCACCTGCAGTTGACCTTCCGCCAGATCGAGCCGGGCCACACTCGCGATCTTCAGCCGGGTATGGGGGCCGAGCACGGCCTGGCGGCCATCGGCCAAGCCGATGCGAACGTAGGTGTCCTGCTCGCTGGTGAGGGTGTCGCCCACTTCGACGACGGATTGCGGCGACAGCACTTTCAGCACGCCGTCGGCCTTCACGGCCATCACGAAGCCGCTCAGCTGCGTCAGCTGGCCGGCCGGCGTGCCGGCGCCGGCCTGTGCGCCGAAGAGCGAGAGCGCGGCCAAGAGGGATGCGAGGACAGGGGAATGGAGGTTCATGGTCTGCCCCGGTTAGTTGCAATACATCTTCTTGGTCGGTTCGTTCTTGACGCTGCCCTTCGCGTCCAGCGAGGTCGCGTCCTTCTTGTCTTCTGACTTGTCGACCGGCTTCGACACCGTGGCGCTGACGCTGTTGATGATGTCCGTGGTCGTGTTCACCGCCTGGCTCACGGGTTCGGCGATGGCGTCCCGTACCGGTGGCAGCACCACCGCACAGCCGGCCGCGGTTGGATTGGCAAGGCAGACATTCACCGGAGGCAGCACGACCGAACAGCCCGGCAAGGCGGGGGTCGCGTTGCAAGCGGCGAGGTTCGGGAGCACGGCCGAGCATCCCGCCGTCGAGGGTGCAGCGATGCATTGCGACAACGACGGCAGCACGGCGGAACACCCCGCCCGCGCAGGAATGGCGGTGCAAGTGCTCAGGCTCGGCAGGACCACGCTGCATCCGGCCGTCGCGGGCGCACTGGTGCAGGCGGCCATGCTGGGCAGCACCGTGGCGCAGCCGTCCAGGGCCGGGTCGGCGATGCCATGCGCTCAGCGTGGGCGGTGCAGGCGCAGGGGGGAGGGGGTCGTTGTCACCGGGGCGGCAACACGACCGAGCAGCCGGCGATGGCCGGATTTTCCTGGCAGACCGCCAGCGTCGGCAGCACCGCGGTGCAACCGGCCAGCGCCGTGTCGGCCATGCAGTCTGCCAGGGAGGGGCGCAGCACGATGCCCTGCGCCGTCACCCGGCCGCTGATCGAATCCACGGTGGACTGGTTGTCGAAGGTCGCTGCCGAGGCCAACACGATGTTGCCGGCCTGCGAACTGACCGGGCTTTGCAGCGTCAGGTCGCCTGCGACGTCGATGTCGATGGGCCCGTTGCCCAGCGAAGTGATGCCGGCTTCCGGGCCGGCATTGCCGATGATCAGCGGCGCGCTGCTGCTGCTGCGAAAGTTGAATCCGCCGGCCCCGTTGGCAAAGCCGGCCAGCCGCTGCACCTGGTTGCCCGCATGGCCGAGGTTGACCGAACCCGTGTCCGCGCGCGCCGACAGCGTCACCACGGTGATGGGCGCAGTCTGGTCGATGTCGCCCGAAGCCGTGCGCAGCTCGAGCCGGCTGCCGGGCCCGCCGCTGATGGCCCCGTTGATGCGGATGCCTGCGTTGGCATGGAGCGCCAGGCTGGTGTCGCTGGTCCACGTCACGGGGTCGACCACCTGGATGATCCCCGCGCCCGTGCCCGCCGCGTTGTCGGTGGTCACGACCACCATGCTGGTGGCGAGCGCGGCCTGCAGGGTGGCCACGCTCAGCAGCGAATCGCCCACGGCGCCGCTGGCGACGAAGGTGGAGGCCGAACTGTCGGTGCCCACCATGCCCGCGCCGGTGGCACTGGCCTGGTCGTTCGCGATGTAGATGTTGGTCGGGTCCAGCAGCAGGGTGCCGGTGCGGCCGTTCGGCGCGCGCGTATCGACGCGGCCCCGCATGTCCAGCGCGTGGCCCGAGGTCTCGATGAAGCCGCCGTCGCCCGAGCGGGCGCCGCCCCGGGCGCTGATGCTGCCGTAGACGCGCGTGATGCCGTCGGACCAGGCGATCACCTTGCCGCCGTTGCCGGATTCGATGGCGTCGGCGCGGATGCTGGCGTCGGCCGACACATAGACCTGCTTGGCATTCGCGACGGCCGGGTTCTGGCCGCGGTAGTCGCCGCCGGCCAGCACGGTGCCGCCGCCGGCATTGCCGCTCGCGTCCACGCGCGCGTTGCCCGTGAGGCCCACGCGCTCACCCAGCAGGTGGATGGTGCCGCCGGCGCCCGTGCCGGCGCCGGTGGCGCTGGTCAGGCTGCCGGCCTCCAGCAGCAGGTCGCCGCTCGCCTTCAACACGATCTGCCCGCCGGCGCCCACCGTCGCGCTGTCGGCGCTGACCAGGCCGCGCTGGTTGACCAGGTTGCCGTAGATGCCGATGCGCCCGCTCTGCGCCACGATCTGGCCCAGGTTGACGGCCTGGTCCTGCGGCGCGCTGACCACGACGTGCAGGGCCGGGTTGGCGCTGTCGGCCAGCTTCACGCTGCGCCCCGCGGCCAGCACCACGTCGCCGCCGGGCGACTGGATGAGGCCGCTGTTCTGGACATCCGGCGCGATCAGGACCACGTGGCCGCCGTCCGGCGTCGTGATCCGGCCCCGGTTGGCGACGCGTCCCGCCACCGCGCCGGCGCTGAAGTTCATCTTGCCGGCCAGGAAATCGCTGTTGGAGATCGCCAGGCTGGACGCCACCAGCCCGTTCACGTCCACCCGCGAACCCGCGCCGAATAGCACGCCGTTGGGATTGACCAGGAAGACGCGGCCGTTCGATTCGAGGGCGCCCAGGATCAGCGAGGGCTCCTGGCCCGTGATGCGGTTGAGCACCGTGCTGGTCGCGCTCTGCTGGACGAAGCGCGTGACTTCGCCCGCCGCGATCGAGAAGCCGGGCCACTGGATGATGGTGCCCGGGGTGTTGGTGATCGAGCGGACATTGCCCAGTTGCTGGAAGCTGGCCTGGCCGTGGACGACGGTCTGGGCACCGGCGCCGCCGGCGCCGGCGAGCATGAGCACGGCGGCCAACAGGCCCCGTGCGGTTCGTGCGTGCGTTGCTTTCATTTTTTCCTCGGCGTCAGTAGGAAACCGACAGGGCGACATGCACCCGGCTGTCGCCGGACGCGCGCACGCCACCGCCGTCGAGCACGCGGGCGTAGTCCACTTGCAGGCTGGCGCGCCGGTCCATGGCGAAGCGCAGCCCCAGGCCCGCGCTGGAGATGGACGTGCGCTTCTCTTCGCCGGGCAGCGCCTTGTTGCGCGACACGTGGGCGGCGTCCACGAAGGCCAGCGCGCGGCACTGCACCACGAAGGCACCCGTGGCCGGGCACCAGTTGGGCGTCTGGAATTCCACGCTGGCGAACTGGCCCTGGTCGCCGGCGACCTCGCGCTCCAGGAAGCCACGCACCGAGCTTGCGCCACCGGCGCCGAACTGCTCGCCGGGAACGAGTGCCGAGCGGGTGGCCTGGCCGTTGAACTGCAGGCGCAGCTGCCAATCGTCCGCCAGCCGCCGGCTGTAGGCAGCGCCGTAGCGCAGGATGCGGTAGCTGGCCGAGGCGCCGGCGCGCTGGCGGGCGAAGTCCTCGCTGCCGCCGTTCGATCCGCCGGGAATGTTCTGCAGGCCCGTGAGCTGGAGCCCGAGCACCGCATCGGGCAGCGCCAACTGGCCCGAATAGCCGAGCGACAGCGGATGGACCGTGACCTCGCCGCCCAGCTGCGCGCCCTCGAGCTCGATGTCGTTCTTGTAGGCCCGCCAGTCGATGCCGTAGATCAGGGTGGAGCTCAGGTCGCCCCATTGCGGCAGGCTCTGGTTGTAGCGCGCGCCCAGCACCGTTCCCTTGCCGCTGACCTGCAGAGGCAGCACGCCGGCCGTCAGCGTGCCGGAGTTCACGTCCGAATGGCTGGCGAAGAAATCCAGCGAATCGCCCAGCCCATACAGCGGCACGTGGTAGCCCGCGCCGAACACGCTCAGCTTCGACGGCTTTTCGGCGGAGGTGACGTACTGCAGGCTCGCGACGTGGTCCAGGCCAAAGAGGTTGGCGTGCTGGAAGAGCGTGCTCAGGCGCGTGCGGCCGATGTCGGCGTTGCCGGTGTTGTCGGCGGCCAGGCCGATCCGCCAGGGCTTGTCTTCGGCCACGCGGACCACGGCGTCGACCTGGTCGGGCTGCTCGGCACCCTGCAGCGCCAGCGTGGTCTGCTTGGCGGGGTTGGTGTTGGCCACCTGCAGGCTCGCCGAGATGTCGCGGATGTTGGGGGTGGCGCCTTCCTTCAGTGCCGGCAGGCTGGCGCGGATGTTGGCGGTCGAGAAGCCCTGGTTGCCCTCCACCGTGACGCGGCCGATGCGCGGCTCGATCACCTTGACGCGCACCACGCCGTGGGCGAGCTCCTGTTCGGGCAATTGCACCAGGACCACGCTGTAGCCGCGCCGGCGGTAGGCCTGTTGCAAAGCTTCGACCGCGCGCCGCAGGTCGCCGAAGTTGCGTGCCGGCCCTGCAAAAGGAGCGAGCACGTGTTCGACTTCTGCGCCGGGCAGCAGGCTGTTGCCCTCCACGGCGAAGCGGGCAATGGCAAATCGTGGTCCGCTGCTGGCGGCCTCTTCCGCTGCCTGAACGGCAGGGACGGCAGGGACGGCAGCCGAGATGGCCGCGAAGATCAGGAACATCCGAGCGCGCAGCCGTTGCCCGCTTTTGGTTTTTCTCATGGGGCCTCCCGCGAGCGCAGCGGATGGAAGTTGGTTGTTGGCGCTGCGCGGGGTTATATCCCGGCAAGACGCAAGGCCGGGGCGCAGGACCTTCGATAGCGCAGCCTCGTGTGACTAATGCCCGCAATCGGGCAGAGCAACGCGGCGCGTCCTACCTGAGCACGCTGAACAGGTTGTTGAAGTCGTCGGTCCACGGCGCCAGGTCCGCGGCCGCCTCGTGCTGCGTGGCGGCGCTGCGCACCGGCTCGCGCTCGAGCGCCTGCGGATCGCGCGCCACCAGCATCCAGATGCTGCGCTCGACATCGACTTCGTCCGGCGTGTCGTCGATCAGCGCCGTGTGCAGGCCGCGCACCTGCGCCAGCTTCGCCACCACGGTGTCGAGACGGAGGTAGCGGTTGGAGACATGGAAGGCGATGACGCCGCCGGGCTTCATGTGGCGCAGGTAGATGTCCATGGCCTGCACCGTCAGCAGGTGCGCCGGCACCGAGTCGGCCGAGAAGGCGTCCACGGCCAGCACGTCGAAGCCCTGCGGCGCTTCGCGTTCGAGCGCCAGGCGGGCGTCGGCGAGCACGCGCTCGATGCGCGCGTCGCTGTCGCGCAGGTAGCTGAACTCCGTGTCGGCCAGATCGAAGACGCGCGGGTTGATCTCGTAGACGCGGTAGACGTCCCCCGGCCGGCCGTAGGCGGCCAGCGTGCCCGCGCCCAGGCCGATGAGCCCCACGCGGCGCGGGCCGGCCGGCGCCGCCTCGATCGCGCGGCCGACGCCGGAGCTGCTGCTGTAGTAGGAGCCGGGCCAGCGGCGGTTCGCGGGCGACAGGTACTGCTCGCCGTGCAGCGTCGCGCCGTGGTAGAGGCGCCGCACCCGGTCGTCGGGCAGGATGCCCGAGTCCACCACCATCATCGCGCCGTAGAAGTTGCGGTCCATGCGCCTGGCGCGCGCGTCGTCGCGCAGCTCCTCGGCCAGGAACCAGCCGCAGCAGGCCGCCATCGCCAGCGATGCAAGCACCCCCATGCGCCGGTGGCGCCACACCAGTGCCGCGGCGAGCGCGCACAGCACCAGGCCGATGCCCAGCTCGTAGAAGGTCGGCAGCACATGGGGCGCGACCAGGCCGACCAGCGCACCGCCGGCCGCGCCGCCCAGCGAGAGCATCAGGTAGAAGCGCGTGAGGTACGACGGCCCCGGACGCAGGCGCGCCGTCTCGCCGTGCAGGCACAGGCACAGCAGGAACAGCCCGACCAGGTAGATCGGCAGGCCGGTGCGCAGGTGCGAGCCGATGCTGTCCTGCAGTCCGTAGGCGCACAGCGCCAGCATCGCGGCCGTGAGCGGCAGGACCACCGCACGGCGGTACCAGCGGTCGCTTTCGAAACTGAGGATGAAGGTCAGCAGGTAGACCGACAGCGGCAGCACCCAGAGGAAGGGCACCGGCGCCACGTTCTGCGTGACATGGTTGGTGACGGCCAGCAGCAGCCAGGAGCCGAGCGCCGGCAGCAGCAGCCACAGCAGCTGGTCGATGAGGCGCGGCTTCGTCTCCGGGCTGGCCGCGGGCGCCGGCGCGTCGCCGGACGGCGCCACGACCTGGATCGCCGCCGGCCAGCGCCCGGCGACGTAGAACGCGGTGGCGCTGCACAGCAGCACGAACACGCCGTAGCCCGCCGACCAGGCCCAGGCCTGCTGCTGCACCGTGCTGTGCGGCTCGATCAGCACGGGGTAGCAGAGCAGCGCCGCCAGCGAGGCCAGGTTGGACAGCGAGAAGTAGCGGTACACCTGCGCGCCCCACGGCGTGCGCGTGATCCAGGCCTGCACCAGCGGCCCGGTGGTGGACAGCAGGAAGTAGGGCAGCCCGATGGTCGCGACCAGCAGGCCGAGGATGCGCAGCGTCGGCTCCTCGCCGCCGCCGGGCTTCCAGGACGCGTCGGCCAGCACCGGCATGAAGGCCAGGCTGGCCAGCAGCAGCGCGCCATGCACCTTCGCCTGCGTGCGCGGCTGCAGCCGGCGGGAGATCCAGTCGGCATAGGCGTAGCCGGCCAGCAGCGCGACCTGGAAGAACACCATGCAGACCGACCACACCGCCGCCGAGCCGCCGAACCAGGGCAGGATCTGCTTGGCGACCAGCGGCTGCACCAGGAACAGCAGGAAGGCGCTGAGGAAGATGGTGCCGGCGAACAGCGCCTTGATGGACGCCGGCTGCACGGCTAGCCCCTTGCCCCGAAGCCGCGCGCCAGGAACACGGCCACCAGCGGGATCAGCGCGATCAGGTGCGCCTGGATCATCACCAGCTTGCGCGTCTTCTTGACATCCGCCGCATCGGGCAGCGAGCCGCTGGAGCGCACTGCCTTGCGCCAGCGGAAATACGTGAGCGTCGGGAAGATCGAAAGCACGCCGACGATGATGAAGAGCCCCAGCTTCACGTGCAGCAGCGGGTTGGTCCAGTACCAGGCGGTGCCCTTCATGCCCCACCAGGTGCGCGCCAGGCCGGTGGCGAGCACGGCGATGGCTGAGATGCCGTAGACCATGTCCACCTTGGCGATGCGCTCGACCGCCGCTGCATTGAGCCATTCCACGCGGCACAGCGCGGCCTCGCTCGAGATGAAGACCACCATCGTGAGGATGGCCAGGAAATGCACGTACGCAAGGATCGCTTCGAGGGTCATCTTGTTTTTTCCGGGGAAGTCGCAGGCGCAGCGATTGTGCCGCCCCAGAACTCCGGCCGTGCATATTGCGCCTTCAAAAAATCCAGCCACAGCCGCACCCGCAGCGCCAGGTGCTTGCGCTGGGGAAAGACGGCATAGATGCCGTTGGGCGGCGCCGCGAAATCGTCGAGCAGCGGGACCAGCAGGCCGGCATCGATCTCGGCCTCCACCTCCCAGGTGCTGCGCCAGGCGATGCCGTGGCCGGCCAGGCACCAGTCGTGCAGCACCTGGCCGTCGGAGCAGTCCAGCGGGCCGGTGGGGCGCAGGTAGATGACCTCATGCTCGCCGTTGGCGCCGGGCACCCGAAAGGCCCAGCCGCGGGTCTGCGAGGCATCGCTGGAGAGCGTCAGGCAGGCGAAGCGCGCCAGCTCGTTGGGATGGCGCGGCGCGCCGTGCCGGCGGATGAATTCCGGCGTGGCCACGCAGCGGCGGCGGTTGTCGGCTAGGCGCATGCTGACCAGCGAGGAATCGGGCAGGTCGCCCACGCGCACCGCGCAGTCATAGCTCTCGCCGGCCACGTCGATCACGCGGTCGCTCAGGTTCAGCGAGATCGTCACCTCGGGATGCAGGTGGTGGAAGCGCGGCACCAGCGGCGCCACGTGGCGCCGGCCGAAGCCCGCCGGCGCCGTCACCCGCAGGTGGCCGCTGGCCTTGACCCCGCCCGCGCTCACGCTGGCCTCGGCATTGGCGAGCTCCACCAGCAGGCGCTGGCAGTCCTCGAGGAAGGCGCTGCCCTCGTGGGTGAGAGTGATGCGGCGCGTGGTGCGCACCAGCAGCTTGACGCCCAGCCGCTCCTCCAGTGCGTCGAGGCGCCGGCCCATGATCGCCGGCGCCACGCCCTCGGCCTTGGCGGCGGCCGTGAGGCTGCCGCGGGTGGCGATCGCGACGAAGGATTCGAGCTGCTTGAGGCGGTCCATCGGCGGGGATTATGCGGAGCGCCGGGTTCGGGGACGCCATGTCCTTGGACATGGCAAACCTCGAGCGACCACGCGGCAGCTCGAGTGACGCGACAGACCTGAGGACCGGCTCAGGAAGCCATGCGCCCGGCGCGCCGCGTCGACAGCAGCGCGCGCAGCTTGGCCGGCGCCACCGGCTTCGTCAGGAGGGTGACGCCGCCCTGCCGCAGCCGCTGCAGCGCCTCGGGCCCCGTGGCGCCCGAGACCAGCACCGCGAGCGCGTGGGGCTGCAGGCGCCGCGCGGCCTCGATCACTTCCATGCCGTCCTCGGCGTCGGCCAGCTGCAGGTCGCACAGCAGCACGTCGAAGCGCGTCTCCGAATCTGCAAGACGGCGCGTCGCTTCGCTGCCGCTGGCCACGCATTCGACTTCGCAGTCCCATTGCGTGAGCAGCGCCCGGGTGGCGTCGAGGATGGCCGGATCGTCGTCCACCACCAGGCAGCGCAGCCCGGCCAGCGGCGAGCTGGCCACCGGCTCCGGTGCCGGCGGCGGCACGTCGCGCGGATCGGCGCCAGGCAGCTCCAGCGAGAAGGTGCTGCCGGCCTGCAGCGCCGAGCGCAGCGCGATCCGCGTGCCCAGCAGCGCGGCGATGCGGGCGCAGATCGCCAGCCCGAGGCCGAAGCCCTGACGGCGATCGCGCTCGGTGTTCGCGACCTGGTAGAACTCCTCGAAGATGCGCGCCTGGTGAATCGGCGCAATGCCCACGCCGTTGTCGCGCACTTCGATGCGCACCTGCCCGCCGCGGCGCCGCGCCGCCACCAGCACCGTGCCCTCGGCCCCGCTGTGGGTGATCGCGTTGCCCACGAGGTTGCCGATGATGCGCAGGAGTAGGGCGGGGTCGGAGCGCACCGCGAGCCCGCGGTCCCGCCACACCAGCCGCACCTGCGAGGCGGCGGCGCGCGCCGCGTGCTGGGCGCCGAGCTGGTCGAACAGCATCGCCAGCGAGACGTTGCCGATGGCCGGCGTCAGCACCTGCGCGTCGAGCCGCGAGATCTCGAGCAGGTCGTCGAGCAGCACGCCCATGAACTCGGCGCCTTCCTGCAGCCGCAGCACCGCAGGGCGCTGCGTTGCGCTGGCGGTGGGCAGCAGGCCGTCGATGAAGAGGCCCATGGCGTGCAGGGGCTGGCGCAGGTCGTGGCTGGCCGCTGCGAGGAAGCGGGCGCGCGAGAGTGCGGCCTGTTCGGCCTCGGCCATGCGCTGCAGCGCGACGGCGGTGGCGACGCGCACCTGCTCATCGCTCTGCTGGCGGTTGCGCTGCAGGCGTTCGGCCAGGCGGTTGATGTCGTGCGCGAGGTTGGCGAGCTCGTGCTGCCCGCTGCGCGCCTCGTCCTCGCCGTCGGCCGGCGCCTTGCCGCCGCGCGTGACGACGTTGCAACGCGCATCGAAGCGGCCGGCCTCCAGCGCGGCCACGGTGCGCGAGATGCGGCGCAGCGGCTGTGCGACCGTGCGCGCCGTGTGCCGCACCCAGGCCCAGGCCGCGATCAGCGCAATCATCGCGATGCCGATGCCCGCCATCAGCGAGCGCGTGCGCTCGTGCGCGTAGGCCGTGGTGTCGCGGAAGGCCTGCACCAGGCCGATGGGCTTGTCGCCGGCGGCGGTCGCACCCTCGGGTGCGAAGGCGCTGGCCTTCGAGGCCTCGCGCAGCGTCACCGGCGCGGTGAACATGCGCAACTGCCCCATGGGCGCGGCCTTGGAGCCGGCAGTGACAAACACGCCGGCGCTGTTGCTGATCTCCACCCGCGTGACCTGGCCGCCGCGCAGGGCCGCGTTGGCCACGTTCTGCAGCGCGGGCAGGTCGCCGGCATAGAGGCTCAGGTCGGACATCGCGGCCACCTGGCGCGCCACCGCCTGGCCCTCGGCATTGAAGGCGGCTTCCAGCGTGTCGAGGCGGCTGTGGGTGAACCAGGCGGTGAGCGCCAGGGCCACGGCCGCGCAGGGCACCACGCCGAGCCGGAACAGGTCGCGCTGCAGGCTGCCGCCGACCACCACCGCCCGGCCGTCGGCGGCGGGTTCGGAGGGGCGTGCGGCGGTGGGCAAGGCCAGGCCGTGGCTGGTGGAGTGGGTCATCGGGCGGCGGTCACCCGCTCGGTCAGCTCGCGCTCCTCGGGCACGCGCAGGCCCAGCCCGCGCGCAACGGTGGCGTTGACGCGCACCGTGGAAGGCGTCGCCGCCTCCACCAGCACGCCGCCCGCGACCGGGCCCATGGCCAGCTTCTGGCCGAGCGCGCGCGCCTGCTGCGCGAGCTGCCCGGGCGTGGAGACCGCGGCCGCGAGTCCGCCGGAACGCACCAGCCCGTCGCTGGTGCCGAACACCGGCAGGCCGGCGGTGGCGCCGGCGCGCAGCACCGAGAGGGTGGCGGCCTGGCTGTCGCCGATCAGGTCGGGCAGCACCATCAGCGCGTCGCTGCGCGGCACCAGCACGCGCAGCACCGAGGCCAGCGACGTGGCATCAGGCGCGTACTCGACCTGCAGGTCCCAGCCCTGGGCGGCGCGCTGCAGCTCGCGCACGATCGGCTCCGATTCGGCAGTCGCCACCACGCCGAGCCGGCGCTTTTGCGGCAGCAGGGCATCGATGAGCACGAGCTGGTCGGCCATGGCGGGCTCGCGCAGCAGCACGCCGACCTGGCGGTCGCCGCGCTTGAGCGCGGGGCTGGCCTTGAGGCTTTCGTAGTCGAGACGGCTGAGCATCGCGAGCACCAGCGGATCCTGGCCGGGGCGCTCGATCGCGCTGCGCGCCGCGGCCACGCCGACCGCCATGGTGACCGGCACGTTCACCGGGACGCTGGGCCGCAGGCTGCGGGTGCGCACGCCGGCGTTCGCGCGCTCCTCGCCGGTGGCGACCCGGTCGGCGGGCAGGCCGTCGGCGGGCAGGCGCACCAGCTCGAAGCGGCTGCTCGCGTCCTGCGATTCGCGCAGCAGGCGCACGAATTCCGCGTGAGCGGGGTTGTCGTCGGCCAGCAGCACCGTAAGCCCGGCTGCCTGGGCGCCGGCGGCGAACGCGGCCGCGCAGAGTACGCCCGCGATGGTACGCAACCCCCGAAGGAGCGCTGAGGAAGGATTCACGAGCATGAACTGCACCGTTGTGGTGATGAAGCCAATGTACGGACGCGGCTGTCTCCGCGCGATAAGGCAGAGGGCTTAGGTCGAACCGCGGGCGGGCGGATTGCGCTGCTGGATGGCACCCGCTCGCGGCCGCTCGGCCTATGCCTTATTTCGTATGCGGCCCCGGAGGGGAGCGGCGCCGGCCGATTCGCTCAGGCCGCGGTCTGGCGCACCGCCGCCAGCTGCGCGCCGATGGCCTGCCGCAGCAGCTTGGGCGACACCGGCTTGTAGAGCACGGCCACCCCCGCGCTGGCGACCTCGCGCAGGCGGTCGGGCTTGGTCTCGCCGGTCACCAGCAGGCGCGCGGTAGCCGCGCCGATGCCGCGCGGATGGCGCTCCAGGGCGGCCAGCACGTCCAGGCCGTTGTCGCCGCCCTGCAGCAGCAGGTCGCTCACCACCAGGTCGGGCGGCCGGTCCCAGCTGTCGGCAAAGGCCAGCGCCTCGGCGCGCGTCTGCGCGGTCATCACCTCGGCGCCCCAGTTGCTGAGCACCACCTGCAGTCCTTCGAGGATGGTGCGCTCGTCGTCGATCACGAGGGCGCGCACGTCGTGCAGGCTGGGCTCTTCGTCGACGCCCAGGGTGGCCGGCAGCGCGCCCGGCGCCGGCAGCGCAGGATCGGCACCGCGCACCATGACGCGCACGCAGGTGCCCTTGTGCGGCCGCGAGCTCAGCTCGACGTGGGTATTGAGCAGCGCCACCAGCCGCTGCACCGTGGCCAGGCCCAGGCCCATGCCCCTTGCGTCGCGGCCCTGGCGCGGCTGCGGCTCGACCTGGTAGAACTCCTCGAAGACGCGCGACTGGTGGTGTTCCGCGATGCCGACGCCGGTGTCCACGACGTCGATGCGCACGCCTCGCCCGCGCCGGCGCGCGCCGACCAGCACGCCGCCTTCGGTGGTGTGGCGCAGCGAGTTCGACACCAGGTTGTTGAGGATGCGCGAGAGCATCACGTAGTCGCTGCGCACCCACAGCTCGGTCTTGCGCACCACCAGCCGCAGATTCTGCTGCTCGGCCACCGGCCGGAAGTTGCGGCTGATCTCGTCGAACAGCTGGTCGAGCGGAAAGTCTGCCCACTGCGGCTGCAGCACGCCGGCATCGAGCTGCGAGAGGTTGAGCAGGCCCGAGAACAGGCGGTCCAGCGAATCCACGCATTCGCGGATGTGGCCGATGCGCTGCAGGCGCACCGGGTCGGTCTCGCCGTTGGCCAGGCCGTCGGAGAACAGCGTGAGCGCGTGCAGCGGCTGGCGCAGGTCGTGGCTGGCGGCGGCCAGCAGGCGGGTCTTGGCCTGGCTCGCCACCTCCAGCTGCTGGTTCTTGCTGGCCAGCTCGGCGGTGGCGTTGGCGATGCGGCTCTCGAGCATGGCGCGGCTTTCCGACAGCGCGGCGGCCGCCTCGTTGAAGCCGTGCTGCAGCCGCCGCACCTCGGCCGTGCCCTCGACCGCCACCTGCACTTCCTCGCCGGCGCCCAGGCGGTCCACCGCCTCGCCCAGCGCCTGGATCGGCGCGCTGATGCGGCGCGCCGCCCACCAGCCGGCCAGCCCAACGCCCACCAGGCTTGCGCCCAGCACCAGCACCACGTTGAGCCAGACCGAACGCTTGGCACGTTCCACCGCGTCCAGGCTGATCTCCACCATCACCTTGCCGGCGTGCTTGCCGTCGTCGGCGACGATCGGCGCCACCACCTGCAGGCCTTCGCCGCGCTGGCGGTCCTGGGTCTCGGAGTTGGCCAGGATCTCGCCGTCATCGGACCAGATCTGCACCTGCTGCACATGCGGCTGGTAGCTGCCGGACTGCGCGGTGCGCTGCATCGCGCGGCGGTCCATGCGCTGCAGCTGCGACTGGGCCACGGTGGCCACCTGCAGCGCCACGGTCTGGGCGTTGGCACGCATCAGCTCGGTCACGTTCGCGAGGTGCTGGCGCGTCAGCACGGCGATCGCGCCCAGCGTGGCCACGGTGGCGGGCAGGAGCGCCAGCAGCACCAGCTGCTGGGCCAGCGTCAGGTGCACCAGCAGGCGCAGGGCACGGAAGGGCCAGTTCATCGGCGTATCAGCGGGACGCCGGCACGGGGCCGGGCTCCGACTGAAGTACATGTCCAGAGGAAAATGTCACGGAATCTGCCAAAGTTGGTTTCTAATTGTGTTCTCGACTGAACAGCTTTGACCAGCCCGTTGCCGGAGTTCCCAGCCCAACGTGTTCCAGAAGAAGATGCAGGTCCCCGTCCATGGCGCCGATGGTGCTTCTTTCGTCCTATTCGTCCGCCCCGCCGCCGAGCGTCTGCGCATGATGGCACGGCGCGTGCTCGCGCTGCTGTGGCGCTGCGTCCTGGCCGCCTTGCTGGGCCTCGCGTTCGCGGCCCCGATGCAGACGGCCTCCGCTGCGGACGAGGCCCCGCTGCGTTTCGGCATCCTGCCGCTGGGCGGCGCCTTCGAGTCGCGCAACGACTGGGAGCCGCTGCTGGCAGACCTCAGTCGCGCCATTGGCCGGCCGGTCAGCGTGCTCTCGGTCAACTCCTACGAAGCGCTCGAGCAGGCCATCCAGCGCGACCAGGTCGACATGGCCTTCCTGTCGGGGAAGATGGCGCTCGACACGGTCACGCAGCGCCGCATGAGCGTGGTCGCCCAGGTCACGCGCCACGACGGCCTGCCGGGCTACCGCGCGCTGCTGCTCACACGCAAGACCGGGCCCCGCACCACGCTCAAGGGCCTGCTGGCCGAGCCCGAGCGCTGGCGCCTGGCGCGCGGCGAGAGCCGCTCGGTGTCGGGCTTCATCGTGCCGCAGCTGCAGCTCTTTTTGCCCAACCACATCGCGATGGAGACCCGCTTCGCCAGCGAGGTGGTGGGCACGCACCAGGCCACCGCCCTGGCCGTGGCCAACGGCGAGGCCGACGTGGCGACCAACAACACCGCCGACTTCGAGCGCTTCAAGCTCCAGTTCCCGGCCGAAGCCGAGCGCCTGCAGGTGATCTGGGAATCGGAGCTGATCCCGCATGCCCAGATCGTCGTGCGGCGCGAGTACGGCCCCGAGTTCCAGAAGAAGGTGCAGGCTTTCCTGGTCGAGTACGCGCGCGGCAAGGGCCCGCGCGGCGACGCCGAGCGCGCCGTGCTCAAGTCGC
Source organism: Variovorax sp. WS11 (assembly GCF_010499245.1). Classification (GTDB taxonomy): domain Bacteria; phylum Pseudomonadota; class Gammaproteobacteria; order Burkholderiales; family Burkholderiaceae_C; genus Variovorax. The sequence goes on along the minus strand of NZ_JAAGOW010000001.1, from coordinate 1,918,601 downwards.
TGCACGACCTCGCGGGCTTCGTGGCGGCCGACAACAGCTCGTTGCTGCCGGCCGCCAAGCTGGCCTACCAGCTGGCGCGTCAGAGCGCGATGAGCGCTCAATGGGTCAACGAAGCCGCGCGGCAGGCGCGGCTGCAGCGCATCGAGAACGGGTATGCCGAGCAGACGGCGGCCTTGCGCGGCAACGGGCCCTGAGGCCGGCATGCGGCGGCGCTTCCTGTGCGCGTCGGCGCTGCTCGCCGTGCCCGCGGCCGCATGCTTCGCCCAGGGCGCGTCCACCGACGCGGCCGTCCCTCTGCGCTTCGGCGTGCTGCCGATCGGCGGCGCGGTCGAATCGCGCGAGAGCTGGACGCCGCTCCTGGGTGACCTGAGCCGTGCGCTGGGCCGGCCGGTGAGCGTGCTGTCCATGAGCTCCTACGAATCGCTGGACCAGGCGATCCGGCGCGGCGAGGTGGACTTCGCCCTGCTGTCCGCCAAGCTGGCGCTCGATGCCGTCGTGCAGCAGCGGATGAGCGTGGTGGCGCAGGTGAAGCGCCATGCCGGCCTGTCCAGGCATCGCGCCGTGCTGCTCGCGCGCAAGACCGGCTCGCACCACGCGCTGGGCGATCTGCTGGCCGCGCCCGAGCGCTGGCGCCTGGCGCGTGGCGACAGCCGCTCGGTGTCCGGTTTCATCGTGCCCCAGCTGGAGCTCTTCGCGCCCCACGGCATCTCGATGGAGCGCTTCCAGAGCGAACTGCTCGACACCCACCAGGGCACCGCGCTGGCGGTGGCCAACGGCGATGCCGACGTGGCCACCAACAACACCACCGACTTCGAGCGCTTCAGGCAGCAGTTCCCCGTCGAGGCCGCCCGGCTGCAGGTGATCTGGGAATCGAGCCCCACGCCGCCGGCGCTGTTCGTGATGCGGCGCGACCAGCCCGCGGCCCTGCAGAAGCGGCTGCAGGACTTCCTGACGGGCTACGGCCAGGCCAGGGGCCCGCGCGGCGATGCCGAGCGCGAGGTGCTGAAGCAACTGCACGCGCCGTTGGGCTACGTGGTCGAGGACAACAGCGCGCTGCTGCCGACCGCGACCCTGGACTACCGGCTCGCCCGGCAGCACGCGCTCAACGCGAAATGGGTCAACCCGGCCGCGCGCGAAGCCCGGCTCGAGCGCATCGAGCGCAGCTACGCGCAGCAGGCGGCCGCGCTGCGCGGTACAGCGCCCTGAGCGCGCCGCGACCGCGAAGCCCGCGCGGGCGCAAGAATTGATCAGATTCTTTCCTCGTGCTTTGGACCAAAATGCGCGGCCTCGCAACCAGAGCGAGCAGGGCAGGCCATGCAATCCAGAGTCGGCACGGGGCACACCCCCGGCACCACACAAATCCATCACCAAAGCCTTGGACGCGCGCGCCCGTCCATGAGCCATGCCTGCCCCGGCGCTATCGGCTTCATCGGCGCCCTCCGGCACTTCTTCCAGGAATACCTTGCATGACTATCGAATTCATCGCCCCGTGGCTCCTCCCCTCCGTGCTCAGCGCGATCACCATTGCGGCCGTCGTCCTGGGGCGCCGCAGGCACCGCCATGCATGGCTGCTCGACCTGTCGGCTCAAGCCGGCTGGAATGTCTACATCGTCGCCGCATCGGCCTGGGGCTTTCTGCCGCTGAGTGCCACGCTGACTGTCCTCTATTGGCACGACCGCCTCCGGTCGAAGCGCAAGGACGACTGCGAGAGCGAGGCTCGCGACGAGTGGAAGGACACGGTGATGGACGCCCTCGTTACGAGCGCGGCCTTCCGCAAGGAGCACGAAAGCGATCCCGAGAAGGCATTGACCGCACTGGTGAAGATGACAACCTGCATGGCGCTGGACCCGGCCATCTCGATCGAGGCCGAGGCCCTGGTGCAGCGAGGCCGCGACGAAGTCAACGGCAAAAGCGACATCACGGTGTCGCCGCCTGTTCATCTCCTGCAAGCGTTCGGCCAGCTCAAGCCGCTGCCCGAGACGACCGCCAAGCCCATCCGGTCCGCCAGCGTCCATCGCCGCGAGATCGGCATCGAGTGGGAAGACACCGGCGTGCCGGGCATCGAAGTGACGGAAATCGCTTCGTCAGCCCCTGCACCTTGGAGCACGCTCGCTGCGGCCTGAGGTGCCGCCAGGCGAGGCGAAGCGCGCCACCCGCCCAAGGCATGGATGGGTGCGCGCGTCTCTCAGCTTCCGTTATCACAAAGGTTCTAAGCGAACCCTTAGGCCATCTCCGCATGGCTGAGCATTCGGTCACAAGAATCTAAAGAATTCTCGCGCGCCGCCCACAAACAGGCAGTGGGTAACCAGAATCCGTCCCGCCAAAAAGAAGAAGGAACGGATGTGATGAATTCAAGGGGAGGCCGCGGGCCTGCGGCCCGTCAGAGCCTGCGCGTGTGGAAGCGCAAGACATGGGCGCTGGCTCTGCCGGCCACATCACCGCCGCCGGAAGCATCCTCAACGATGGCGGCCGCATCTACGCAGGCGGTGCCATCCAGCTCGATACCCCGCAGGTCAACAACAACGGCGGCTCCCTCACCTCGACCACCTTGTCCGCCAGCGGTCCGAGCTTCAGTAACGTGGGCGGCACCGTCAACGTCGCCCAGGGCTTCAGCGCCAATGTCGATCGCTTCGACAATACCGGCGGAACCCTGCGCGCAGGCAGCCTGCAGATTGCGAGCACGGGCGACCTGGTCAACACGGACGGCAAGCTCGAGAGCAACGGCGATGCGAGCCTGAGCGCCGGCGGCTCGCTGGACAACGCCCGAGGCAGCGTCTCCGCGGCCAGTGCATTGACTGAACACAGCCCGTCTGCTCTATCTCCGTGGAGGTCGTTGAGCAATACGCCAGATCAATCGAACGCGGAGAACGACCCGTAGTCGTGACGGCATCGGTGCACAAGGCATGGTCAGAATTCATCATTGACGGTCACCACAACCTCGCTGCATATCTCATGGCGGCTGTTCCGATAAGGCGACTTTCCATGATCAGGCTGAACAGTCCACAAGTGGAACTCGGGACGGCATTGGCGTTCTTGCCCGAGGCAGGTGCGCTGCGCGAACACCTGCAAAGGAACAAGACCTGATCGCTACGAGCCGTTTGGCGCGAATTTATTGGAAGGATGGATGAATCTCAAAGGCTCTGTATCACCGCCATGATGTTCCCCTCCGTATCCTTGAACCAAGCCGCCTTCGCTCCGCCCTCGTTCAAGATCCCGTTCGCATCCTGCCCCGGCATCTTGTAATCCTCGAACACCACCCCGCGCTTCTTCAGCTCGGCCACTTCGCTCTCGATATCCGCGACCTCCCAGAAGGCCTGGCTGGCCTGCGAGGTGCCTGCATTCGGCGTCGGGTACAGGAAGCAGCTGGTGCCGCCGGCGCAGTCGTAGACCACCCCACCGGCCGTTTCCATCTTGGGCTTGAACCCCAGTTTCTGTTCATAGAACTGCCGCGCGCGAGCGACGTCCTTCACGGGGATGTAGGCATACATCGGGGATTGTTGAAGCATGGCTTTCTCCTTTGGTTCGTTCGCTCGTTCATTTCTCGGTTCGCGCGTGCACGGCTTCGCCGACGCGGCGCACCGTCTCGACGGGCCTGCGCGGACTGTGCGTCACCTCGCGTGTGGGCACGCCGATGCGAAAGCAGAAGGTGGGCAGTCCACCGTTCAGAAAGAGCTGCTGCTCGACGGCCCTCTGCATCTTCGGCTCGTGCCCGAGCTGGCGTTCGCGGCAGATGCGTTCCGGGATCTGGTTCATCGGCTGGCAGGCCAGCCCCCGCAGCGTCGCCGCCAGTTGAAGCCGCTGCCAGGCGCGCCCGATCTGCAGCGAGACCACGTCGTCCAGCAGGCGATGCGCCGGAACGACAAAGAGGCCGAAGTGCGCGGCCGTCGCCAGCTGCACGTGGCGCGTGTTCTTGAGCCACACGGAATGGGCGGACTGCTCCGAGGTCTGCGGGACCAAGCGCGCCAGGGTTGCGAGCCACGGCGCCAGCCCCTGCGTCTGCATCGTCAGGCCGTCGCGGCGCGCATCGATCAGCGTCTGGTCCTGCCGGTACCAGCGCGCGCTGTCGTGGCTCATCGGCGCGTCCGCGATGATGTCCTGCGTCGCCTCCAGCGTGAGCGCGCCGAAGCGCCGGGCCTCCTCGCTCTTGCTGGGCAAGAAGACGAGCTCGTGGTCGCCGGTGCCCGCGACCTCGGCTTGAAGCGCATCCAGGGCCTCGTCGTCGATTTCGCCCGCGAGCGCGTAGGGCCCGCGGTCGGTGCGGCGCCTGACGATCGCGGCCTCGAGCCGGTGCGTCACCGCCTCGGGCGCCGGCGTCAGCGTCACCCGCGCCGCAAGCTCACGGCTCGACGACGGCCGCAGCGCGATTTCGGTCGCCAGCCCCGCCCCCGGCGCGGAAATCGCCATGTTCTCCAGCGCGCAGCCGATCCCGATGAACATCTCGCGCTCGTAAGGATCCATCGCGCCGAGCGCCCGCTCGAAGTCCGCGTGAACCAGGATCTCGCCCGGCCCCACGGTGAAGCGCCAGGGCTGCGAGTTGTGCGGGCTTGCCGCGAGCACGGCCGCCGCGACCAGCCGGTCGGCGCCGGCATGCGCATGGGTTTCGAACGCGCGCCAGGCGTCGAGCGACTTGTCCTCCGCACGCAGGAGGCCCTGGCGATAGGCCCGGTACGAAATGCCGCCGGCCGCAGCCAGCGCGGCAACGGCGGAGAACCATCGGAGCGCCGGATGCGCCGAGGGCAGGGTCTTGGCAGACATGGGGCCTCCGTGTCTCGAGATGAAGACGGGTTGTGACACGCGGCGGGGCATGGTGTCTGTCGGCCTCGTCCCACAAGAGCCAAACACCCCCCGAAAAGGCCCTCCCGCGACCGGGCAGCCGGCGGGGTGATGGTGCTGCTGGGTCTCAAGCTGGTGGCGGGCCGCGCGACAGGCCTGACAGCCGGCGGCGGCTCGTCACGGCGCTGCAATTTGCGCGAGGTAGCGTTCCATCGCCGGCGCCCACAGCGACCGGTCCAGATAGATCGAGTGCCCATCCAGCCCCGGCGGCGGGGCGTAGCTTTCGAAGGCGCCGCGCCCGCCCGCCTCGATGAAGGCATCGAAGTTCCTGCGGCTGTGGCGCAGCGCGTAGAACGGGTCCTTGTCGCCGTAGAGCCACAGCGTGGGCTGCGCAAAGGCAGCTCCGCGCCTGAAGATCACCGGGTTGACCGCATCGGCCTGCGAGCATCGGTCACCCACCCAGCCGCCCACGAAGTTCACCACGCCCCGGAACCAGTCCGGGTGCGCGCCGGCATAGGCGACGGAGAGAATGCCGCCGCGCGACACGCCGCCGATCAGCAGACGTTGCGGGTTCACGTCGGCGCGGGACCGCACATGCGCCATGACGACATCGAGATCCGCCACCGCGCGGTCCAGGCCGGGAATCGCGAGTTCTGGCCGGCAGGCATAGCGCGAGCGGTCACGCTCGAAGCCCTCGTCGTACAGCCCGTCGGACTGGCCGCGCCCGCGCCGCTGCGGAAACAGCACCTGCCAGCCCTTGTCCACGAAGTAGCGCGCCACCTCGGGCGCGGTCCACGTGAGCAGGAACCATTCGGGCTTGTCGCCCGTACCGGTGGAGCCGTGGTTGAAGACCAGCGTCGGGTAGGGGCCCGGCCCGAGCGGCTGGTAGACCACCATCTCCAGCGTCTGCGGCCGGCCGTCCTCGGTCCAGGGCGTGGGCACGCGCTCGACGCGGCGGGTGTACGTCGGATTCAACGGCTTCTGCGTCAGCACGCCAAAAGACAGCAGCTGGGTGTCGGGCCGCCACAGCGATATCTCCATGTCGCCGCTGCCCTCGCGCAGGCGCAGCAACAGCTTGGCGCCGGTACGCAGGCGCAGCCGCAGCTCGCCGCCTTCGAATTCGCCCACGGCACGGTCCGTGATCAAGCCCTGCCAGGCATTGGCGCCCGCATAGACCACTGTCGCCTCGCGTTCGCCGACTTGCTCGACCGCGATGCGCACGTCGCACTGCGCACGCGGGCAGGCCCAGCCCTGCCACAGCCCGCTGAAGCGGGCCTTGTCCGGCGCCAGCGCGGGATCGGGCGACCGCACGGCCACGTCGGCCGGCAGCACCGCGGGCACCGGGCTTTCGGACAGCGCGGGTTCGAAGACCGCGATGGATGGCGGCCACGCCGTCTGCGCCGCCGCCGTGGCGCTCGCGCAAAGCATCCAGCCCCCCGCCACCAGCACACGCCAGATTGCTGCCCGCATTCGTCTTCCTTGTTCGTGACCGCGCAATGTAACCGCCGATGCGGCCTGCAAGCCCTCCAATAGCCCCTTCGCACTAGACCATCGCCCGCCCCTAGGCCATTAGCCAGATTTGCCTCGCCTCCCCCGCGCCGGAAACTAGATGTTTCCTTTCCGGCGGGGCCCCCCCGCCATCGACGGAGCGCGGATGAGTTGGCGAACTAAAGTGGTTTGGAGCGAGGGGATGCTGCTGCAGCCCCAGCATCTGCAGCAAAGCGAGCGCCATGCCGACCATGCGCGGCACCTGCTGTTGCGGACCACCACGCCCTATGCCTGGGGCTTTGCCGAGCTGGAGATCGACGCCGCCGCGCTCACGCTCGGCAAGCTGGCGCTGGTGCGCGCGGTGGGCGTGTTCGGCGACGGCACGGTGTTCGACATGCCGGCGGTCGACCCCCTGCCCGAGCCCATCGACATTCCCAATGCGATGCGCGACGAGGCGGTGGTGCTGGCCCTGCCGCTGCGCCGCGCGGGCGCACGCGAGGCCGATGCCGAGGCCTTCGAGGACCTGGTGCGCCACCGCGTGCTCGAAACCGAGGTGCCCGACTCCAACACCGCCGGCGAGCGCACCGCCACGCTGCAGCTGGGCGCGCTCAATGCCCGCCTGCTGCGCGCCGGCGACGCCACCGACGCCTGGACCACGCTCAACGTCGCCCGCGTGGTCGAGCGCCGCACCGACAACCAGGTGCAGCTCGACCGCGTGCTGCTGCCGCCGCTGCTCGACGTGGCCGGCCATGCCGTGATCCGCGGCTGGCTCGACGAGCTGCTGGGCCTCTTGCGCCAGCGCGGCGAAGCGCTGGCCGGGCGCATGACGCAGGGCGGCACCGGCGGCGTGGCCGAGATCGCCGACTTCCTGCTGCTGCAGACCGTCAACCGCAACGAGGCGGTGTTCGCGCATCTCGCCAAGAGCGCGATGCTGCACCCGCAGCGTTTCTTCGAGCTGGCGCTGGCGCTGGCCGGCGACCTCGCGAGCTTTCGCGATGCGCGCCGCGTGGCCCGCTTCGCACCCTACGTCCACGACGACCTGGCGATGAGCTTCAAGCCGCTGATGGACGACCTGCGACGCAGCCTTTCGATGGTGCTGGAGCAGTCGGCCATCCGCATCGACCTGCACGACCGCAAGCACGGCGTGCGCGTGGCGCTGATCCCCGACGTGGAGCTGCAGCGCAACGCCACCTTCGTGCTCGCGGTCAACGCGCAGATGCCCGGCGAGGCGCTGCGCGCGCGCTTTCCCACGCAGGTCAAGATCGGCCCGGTGGAGCGCATCCGCGACCTGGTCAACCTGGCGTTGCCGGGCGTCACGCTGATGCCGCTGCCGGTGGCGCCGCGGCAGATCCCTTTCCACAGCGGCGCCAACTACTTCGAGCTCGAGACGCGCAACAGCGACCTGTGGCGCCAGCTCGAGCAGTCGGGCGGCATGGCGATGCACATCGCGGGCGACTTCCCCGGACTGGATCTCGCCTTCTGGGCGATTCGATCATGACTGCGCAAGCCTTCGTGCGCTGTTAGCAAGACACAAGGTGCAGCACCATGACGACACCTGACCCCTTCGCTGCCTTCGAGTCGGAGCGCACGGTCATCAAGCCCAAGCCGCGCGGGCCGGGCGGCGCAGCCCCGATGCCGCCGCCCGCACCCATGGGCGGCGGTGGCGCCGAGCCGCTGCCGGCCGAGGTCGCCGATCTGGGCCTGCTCAATCCGCTGGTCTCGGCCGCCGGCAAGCTGCTGGTGCTGGTGGGCCAGCTGCGCAACATGGTCCATGCGCCCAACGTGCCGGCGCTGCGCGCATCGACCGCCGATGCGGTGAACCAGTTCGATGCCGCCGCGCGCCGCACAGGCGCCGCCAACGAGTCGGTGCTGGCCGCGCGCTACGTGCTGTGTACCGCGCTGGACGAAGCCGTGGCCAACACGCCCTGGGGCGTGCAGGGCGGCTGGAACAAGCAGAGCCTGCTGGTGCAGTTCCACAACGAGACCTGGGGCGGCGAGAAGGTGTTCCAGCTGCTGGCGCGCCTCGCGCAGGACGTGCCCACGCATCGCCAGTTGCTGGAGCTGATCTACAGCGTGCTGGCGCTGGGCTTCGAGGGCCGCTACCGCGTGCTGGAGAACGGCCGCGCCCAGCTCGACAGCGTGCGCCAGCGCCTGGCCGAGCTGATCGCCAAGGAGCGCCCGCCGGTCGAGGCCGAGCTCTCGCCGCACTGGCGCGGGCAGGGCGCCGGCACGGTGCGGCTGCGCGAGTCGCTGCCGATGTGGGTGTTCGCGGCCGGCTTCGCGCTGCTGTTGGCGCTGGCCTGGTTCGGCTTCAGGCTCACGCTCAACCAGCGCTCCGACGCCACCTATTCGGCCGTCTCCAGCCTGCGCGTGCCCAACGTGCAGATCGCGCCGCCGGCCATCCTGTCGAAGTCGCCGCGGCTTGCCAAGTTCCTAGAAGCGGAGATCAAGCAGGGCCTGGTCACCGTCACCGACGAGGCCGACCGCAGCACCGTACGGCTGCGCGGCGACAGCTTCTTCGGCTCCGGCAGCGCCGACCCGATGGCGCAGTCGCTGCCGGTGCTCAACCGCATCGGCCAGGCGCTGGCCGAGGTCAAGGGCGAGGTGCTGATCACCGGCCATTCCGACAACCAGCCGATCCGCTCCATGCGCTATCCCTCCAACTGGCATCTCTCGGCCGCGCGCGCCGACGCGGTGAAGGGTGCGCTCTCCACCCTGGTCGACCCGGCCCGCATGCGTTCCGACGGCAAGGCCGATGCCGAGCCCGTCGCCGCCAACGACACGCCGGCCAACCGCGCGCGCAACCGGCGGGTGGAGATCGTGCTGCTGAGCCCGCCCGAGCGCGTCGCCGCCGAGCTGTCGGAGGTCAAGCGATGATCAAGAAGCTCTTCGGATGGCTGTTCCATCCCGTGCTGCTGACGCTGCTGGCGCTCATCGTCGTCGCGCTGCTGATCTGGTGGATCGGCCCGCTGGTGCGCATCGGCGAGCTGGTCCCGCTGGACAGCGAGCTCTCGCGCGCGGTGCTGATCGGCGCGATCGTGCTGCTGGTGCTGCTGCGCGCCGCCTGGCGCCGCTGGCGCGTGCGCAAGGCGAGCCAGCACCTCACCGACGGGCTGATGAGGGCGCCCGCCGCGCCGGCTGCCGCAGGCGAGGACGGCGGCGAGCGCAAGGTGCTGGACGCACGCTTCACCGATGCCGTCGCCACCCTCAAGAAGATGCGCCTGCACGCCGCCGGCCGCAAGCCGGGCTGGCGCGACTGGCTTTCGCTCTCGGGCGGCAGCTATCTCTACGACCTGCCCTGGTACGTCTTCATCGGCGCGCCGGGCGCGGGCAAGACCACCGCGCTGGTCAACTCGGGCCTCTCCTTCCCGCTGGCCGAGAAGTTCGGCCCCGGCGCCATCCGCGGCATCGGCGGCACGCGCAACTGCGACTGGTGGTTCACCGACGACGCGGTGCTCATCGACACCGCCGGCCGCTACACCACCCAGGACAGCCACCAGACCGAGGACAAGGGCGCGTGGGAGAGCTTCCTCGGCCTGCTCAAGAAGGTGCGCCCGCGGCGCCCGCTCAACGGCGTGTTCCTCACCGTCAGCGTGCAGGATTTGCTGTCGCACAACGCCGAGCAGCGCAGCACGCTCGCGGCCTCGATCCGCGCGCGCCTGCTGGAGCTCGACGCCAAGCTCGCCACCCGGCTGCCGGTCTATGTGCTGGTCACCAAGAGCGACCTGCTCTACGGCTTCGGCGAGTATTTCGCGGACCTCGGCAAGGAGCAGCGCGCGCAGGTCTTCGGCTTCACGCTCCCGGCCGAGGAGGGCGCGGTGGTCGACGAGAAGGGCCTCACCGCCGCCTTCCATCGCGAGTTCGGCCTGCTGCACGGGCGCGTCAACGACGCGCTGATCCAGCGCATGCAGCGCGAGACCGACGGCACCCGGCGCGCCGCGATCTTCGGCTTCCCGGCCCAGTTCGGCTCCATCGAGCCGCTGCTCGCGGACCTGCTGGAGCAGGTCTTCACCGGCTCGCGCTTCACCCAGCCGCCCTGGGTGCGCGGCGTCTACTTCACCAGCGGCACGCAGGAGGGCAGCCCGATCGACCGCGTGATGGGCGCGCTCTCGCGCAGCTTCGGGCTGGAGCGCGCGATCCTGCCGCCGCAGAAGAGCAGCGGGCGCAGCTACTTCCTCACCTCGCTGCTGCGCGACGTGGTCTTCCCAGAGCAGCGCCTGGCCGGCGCCGACGTCAAGCTGGAGCGCCGCCGCCATGGGCTGCGCGTCGCCGCGCTGGCGGCGATGACGCTGGTCACGCTCGCCCTGCTGGCTGGCTGGGGCTGGAGCGGCTGGCGCAACCTCGAGTACCTGAAGGCCGTCGATGCGCGCATCGCGCCCGCGCGCCAGCAGCTCGCCGCGCTGCCGGCGCGGGTGCAGAACCTGGTCGAGGTGGCGCCGGTGCTGCAGGGCCTGCGCAACATCTGGAAGGTGCCCGAGAACCGCGAGGGCGACGAGCCCCTGTCGATGACGCTCGGCCTCTACCAGGGCAACAAGCTGGACGCCGCCGCCATGCTGTCGCATCAGCGCGCGCTCAACGAGGTCTTCCTGCCGCAGCTGGCCAAGCGCATCGAGGACCAGCTGCGCACCGCGCAGAAGGACAACCTCGAGTTCACCTACGAGGCGCTCAAGACCTACCTGATGCTGCACCAGCCCGACCGCTTCGACCCCGAAGCCCTGAAGGCCTGGATCACCCTCGACTGGGCGCGCAACCTCGACCGCGGCATCCCCGAGGACCAGCGCAAGCTGCTCGAGGACCAGCTCGACGTGCTCATCGCCCAGGGCCCGCCGCGCTCGCCGCTCAAGATGGACGAGGCGCTGGTGCGCAACGTGCGCGCCGTGCTCGCCAGCTACCCGCTGGAGCAGCGCGTCTTCAGCCGCCTGAAGCGCCAGCGCCTGGGCAAGGACATCCCGCCCTTCAGCGTCGCCGCGGCCGCGGGCCCGGCCGGCCCGCTGGTCTTCGAGCGCGCCAGCGGCAAGCCGCTCGCCGATGGCGTGCCCGGCATGTTCACCTACGACGGCTACCATAAGCGCTTCCAGAACGAGGTGACCGTGGTCACCGGCCTGCTGGCCACCGAGGACCCGTGGGTGCTGGGCCAGGAGCGCGGCGCGGCCGACCGGCTGCGCGACGCCGCCGCCCTGGGCGCGCTGACCGACCGCGTGCGCCGGCTCTACCTCGAGGAATACGCGAAGGTGTGGGAGGCCCTGCTGGCCGACGTGCGCCTGGTGCGCGCCACCGGCCTCGAGAAGAACATCGAGAACGCGCGCATCCTCTCGGGCGTGGGCTCGCCGCTCGCGAGCTTCCTGCGCGCGGTGGTCAAGGAGACCACGCTGACGCCGGCCGAGCAGCAGGGCAAGGACGTGGTCACCAAGGCCAGCGAGACGGTGCGCAACACCCGCAAGGGCCTGGAGGAGCTGTTCGGCGGCGACCCCAACAAGCAGGTGGCCGCGGGCAAGCGCATCGAGAGCATCGTCGACGACCGTTTCGCCGACCTGCGCCGCCTGGTCAGCTCGCCCACGCCGGGCGGCCCGGCGCCCATCGACGACACGCTCAAGCTCTTCAACGAGGTCTACGTGTATCTGACGGCGGTCGACACCGCGGTCAAGAACCGCAGCTCGCCGCCCCCCGGCGACGTCGCGGGCAAGCTCAAGTCCGATGCCGGCCGCCTGCCCGAGCCGGTGCGCTCGATGGTCGAGAACCTCAGCCAGTCCGGCGCCACCCAGGCCCGCGTGGCCGAGCGCGGCAGCCTGAGCCTGGACCTGCGTCCGGTCACCGAGTTCTGCAAGAGCGCGATCGCCGGGCGCTATCCCTTCGTCAACAGCAGCAAGCGCGACGTGCTGCCCGAGGACTTTGGCCAGATGTTCGGCCCCGGCGGCCTGATGGACGAGTTCTTCCAGAAGCGCCTGGCCGCGCTGGTCGACACCAGCACCCGGCCCTGGCGCTACAAGCCGGTGGCCGAGCAGGGCGCGATCACGGCACAGGCCATCGCGCAGTTCGAGCGCGCCGCGCGCATCAAGGAGATCTTCTTCCGCGCCGCCGGCCGCACGCCCGCCATGCGGCTGGACTTCAGGCCGGTGGAGATGGATGCGGGCATCACCCAGTTCATCCTCGACGTCGACGGCCAGCTGGTGAAGTACGCGCACGGCCCGGTGGTGCCGATGGCCGTGCAGTGGCCCGGCCCCAAAGGCACCAACCAGGTGCGGGTGCAGGTCAGCCCGCCCTCGGCCAGCGGGCCCTCGGGCACGGCGGTCGACGGGCCCTGGGCCCTGTTCCGCGTGCTCGACGAGGGCCAGCTCGAAGCCGGCGACGCGCCTGAGAAGTTCTTCATCACCTTCCAGATCGGCGCGCGCAAGACCCGCTTCGAGGTCACGACCAACAGCGTGCAGCATCCGATTCGCCTGCGTGAACTGCGCGAGTTCGCTTGCCCGGAGGGCTTGTGACTGAGGATGACGGCTCGACCACCGCCCCGGGCTGGTTCGGCAAGCTGCCCGGCATGGGCGACTTCGCCCAGCGCCGCATGCCGGAGCTGTTCCGCGAACCTTGGGACCGCTGGCTGCAGAACGGCCTGGCCAAGCTGCGCGCGCGGCGCAGCGACTGGACCGAGCGCTACCTCAGGGCGCCGCTGTGGTGCTTCGTGCTGAGCGAAGGCGTGATCGACGGGCGCAGCTGGCTCGGCGTCCTGATGCCTTCGGTCGACGGTGTCGGGCGCTACTTCCCATTGACTCTGACGGCTGAGCTGGTCTCTTCGCGCACCGAGCTGCAGGGCGAGGTGTTGGCGCGCACGCGGCGCTGGTGGACCCTGGCCGCCCAGGCCGCGCTCGAGGGGCTGGAGCATGACCTCGATGCGGAGCGTTTCGATGCGCGGCTCCAGGAGCTGTTCGCCGGCGACGCGGCCGAGGAAGACACCGGCGAGCACCCGCCGCTGGCACTGCCGGAGGTCGGCCACTCGCTGTGGTTCACCGATCCCGGCGCCGAGCGCGGTCTCGGCATGACCAGCCATGGCTTGCCCCAGGACGAGCAGTTCGAGTCGCTGTTCGGCTTCGGCACCGAGCCGGGTGTGCGCCAGGAGGCGGGGCCATGAGCGAGCAAAACCCCTCCTCGCGACCCGTGCCGCCCGGCGACGACGACCCGACGCAGGTCATCACCGGCCGCCCGTCCGCCGCGCCCACGCCGGACGAGGGCGCGACCATCATCACCGGCGGCGGCCCCACCGTGCCGCCCAGCCAGACGCCGACCCTGGCGGCCGCCTCGCGCACGACATCGATCAGCAACGAGCAGGCCGGCCTGCTCCCCATCGGCAGCCGGCTCGCCGAGTTCGAGGTCACGCGCATCGTCGGCCAGGGCGGCTTCGGCGTGGTCTACGAGGCCTGGGACCCGACGCTGGAGCGCGTGGTCGCGATCAAGGAGTACCTGCCCAGCTCGCTGTCCACCCGCCAGGGCGACGGCACCGTCACCCCGCTGTCGGAGCGGCACCGCGAGACCTTCGACCTGGGCATGCGCAGCTTCATCAACGAGGCGCGGCTGCTGGCCCAGTTCGACCATCCCTCGCTGCTCAAGGTCTACCGCTTCTGGCAGGAGCGCGGCACCACCTACATGGTGATGCCCTTCTACCGCGGCGACACCCTGCGCCAGGCGCTGCACGCGCTGCCGGGCGGCGCCGCCGAGGGCTGGCTGCTGCACATCATGGACGGCGTGACGCAGGCGCTGTCGGTGATGCACGCGGCCCACTGCTACCACCGCGACATCGCGCCCGACAACATCATCCTGCTCGAGGGCTCGGGCCGGCCGGTGGTGCTGGACTTCGGCGCCGCGCGGCGGGTGATCACCGACAAGACGCAGGCCATCACCGTCATCCTCAAGCCCGGCTACGCGCCGATCGAGCAATACGCCGAGATGCCCGACATGGCGCAGGGCGCCTGGACCGACGTCTACGCGCTCGCGGCCGTGATGCACGTGGCGGTGAGCGGCCGCGCGCCGCCGCCGTCGGTGGCGCGGCTCTTGTCCGACAGCTACGTGCCGCTCTCGGGCAACGAGGCGCTGCGCCAGCGCTACAGCCCCGCGCTGCTCGCGGCCATCGACGCCGGCCTGGGCGTGCGGCCCGAGTCGCGCCCGCAGTCCATGGCCGCGCTGCGCGAGGCGCTGGCGCTGGATGGCGGGGTGACGGTGATCCGGCCCCCGGCCGCGCCCTCGCGCGCCTCGACACGCGGTTCGCTCCCGCCGCCGCACGCACCCGCACCCGCGGCATCTGCCAAGGGCAAGGGCGCGGCCCTGGCAGGCGTGGCCGCGGTGGCTGTGCTGGCCGCGGCCGGCGGATGGTGGTGGTGGCAAGGCCGCGCCGGCAGCGGTGCCGATGACGGCAGGCCCGGTGAGCACCGCGCCGGCGCCGCCGGCCGAAGTCGCGCAGGCGCCCGCACCGCCGCCCCCACCACCGCCGCCCCCCGCCAGGGCGCACGCCGGCCGAGTCGCTGCAGTCGCTGGCCGAGGGCGCCGCGCCGGGCTTCGAGGTGGCGGCGAGCCCGCGCAAGAGCGAAGTCGCGATCGGCAAGGACAAGCTGGGCTTCGAGCTGCGCAGCAAGCGCGAGGGCTTCGTCTACGTCTACCTGCTGTCCAGCGGCGGCGAGATGTTCCTGCTCTTCCCCAACCTGCTGGACAAGTACAACAAGATCGCCGCCGGCCAGAGCCTCACGCTGCCGCGCGCCTCCTGGCCGATGGACGCGGGCGGGCCGGCCGGCGTCAACCAGTTCGCGGTGCTGGTCAGCGAGCACGAGCGCGACTTCGGCGGCTCCGGCATGCAGAGCGAGGGCGTGTTCCCGCAGTTCCCGCTGCCGGTGCTGGCGGCCCTCGAATCCGCACGCGGCAGCGGCCCGCCGCCGCTGCTGGGCAAGCCCGTGTGCGCCCCCAACACGCCTTGCAAGGACGCCTATGGCACGGCCTTCTTCAAGATCACCGAGAAGTAATCGTCTTCAGGCCGTGGGCCCTTGCGCCCGTTGCCTTCGGATCAGGAGTCCTCCATGACACAAGCAGCCCTCGCCCTCTCTCTTTCGACGCTGCGCAGCGCGCCCGCACGCTGGGGCGGTGCCGCCATCGGCGCGGCCCTGCTGGCGGCCTGCGGCGCCATGCCGGGCCCCGGCACCGGCCCGGGCGCCGCGCCGGCGGCCCCCGTGGTCGCTGCGCCCGCGCCTGCTCCGGCACCGGCCGCCACCGAGTCTGCCTCGTCGCCCTCGAGCGCGCGGCCCCCCGCCGCGCCCGGCGGCGCCAGCGTGGCCGGCCAGGCCCGCACCTTCTCCACCCAGCTCGCCACCTACACGGCGGTCGGCTTCGACACGGTGCCCGGCTGGGGCCGCGACGACTTCGCCGAGAGCTGGCCGGCCTTCCTCGGCAGCTGCAAGGTGCTGACCGGCCGCGGCGCCGAGTGGCGCCAGATCTGCCAACGCGCCGCCACGGTGGACGCGAAGAGCAACCCGGCCATCCGCGGCTTCTTCGAGCGCGAGTTCTCGGCCTACCAGATCCGCGACGACGACCGCCGGCCCGACGGCGTGGTCACCGGCTACTTCGAGCCCGAGATCGCCGGCAGCCGCAACTACGCGCCGCCCTACATCTACCCGGTCTACGGCCAGCCCGAAGACATGCTGTTCGCCGACGCGCGCAAGCTGCCGCCCGGCAGCGGCACCGTGGCCGCGCGCGTGGAGGGGCGCAGCGTGGTGGTGCAGCAGGGCCTCTCGACGCGCGACATGGGCGCGCCGGGCCTCTACGCGCTCGACCTCTCGGGCATCACGCGCGACACGCTGGATCGCAAGGTCCGCCTGCGCATCGAGGGCAAGCGCCTCCTGCCTTACTACACGCGCGAGGAGATCGAGACCAAGGGCGCGCCCAACGCCCGCGTGCTCGCCTTCGTGAGCAGCGCCACCGCGCTCTACGAGATGCAGATCCAGGGCTCGGGCCGCATCCGCCTGCCCAGCGGCGAGGTCGTCCGCGTCGCTTATGCCGAGCAGAACGGCCAGCCCTTCCGGCCCACGATCGCGCAGTCGTCCTCGGGCAAGGCGCTCAGCCGGGTGAAGACGCGCGGCCTCGGCGTGGAGCTCGAGCTGGACGACGGCGACGACGAGGTCACCGACGGCGCGGTGATCCGCACCCGCGGCTTCACGCTGGCCCTGCCCGCGGCCAGCGGCGCGGTGGTGGTGCCGGGCCGGCGTGCCACCAGCCCGGTGCTCGGCTCCGGCATCAAGGACCCGAGCTACGTCTTCTTCAAGGAAGCCATCGGCGCCTCCGGCGGCCCGGTGGGCGCCTTCGGCGTGCCCTTGCAGGCCGGCCGCTCGATCGCGGTCGACCCGCGCGCCACGCCGCTGGGCTACCCGGTGTTCGTCTCGACGCGCACGCCCGACAGCGGCGCGCCGATGCAGCGCCTCACCATCGCGCAGGACACCGGCGGCGCCATCCGCGGCGCGGTGCGCGCCGACTACTTCTTCGGCAACGGCCAGCAGGCCGCGACCCAGGCGCGGCGCATGAAGGAGCGCGGGCAGCTCTGGATCCTGTTGCCGCGCGGCCTGGCGGTGGCGGCGGCCACCACCTCCACGATCCGCACGCGCGGCGCGGCGGTGGGCGCGGATCTGCCGCAGTGCCTGGTGCCGCAAGAGGACGCCTGCGTCGACGACTGAGTTCAGCGACAAGCGCAATGCAGGACACCCAGCTCAAGGCCGACCTCTGGCCCCCGCTCAGCCTGATCCGCAGCACCCTCGCCGGCGCCGGCGATGCCGCGGCGGGCGAGGCCCTGGTGCCGGCCGGTGCCGAACCCGCGCCCTCGCGCGCTTCCGACGCCAGCCTGTTGCTGCCGCTCACCGAGCTGGCCCGCCGGCGCGAGGCCGTGGCCGCGCGCGCCTTCCCTGCCCGCTGGGCGCCGGGCCGCCTGGTGAGCGTGCTGCATGAGGGCCGCCTGCTCGGCGTGCTGCTCGACAAGTGCCTGCACGACAAGCTGTGGCGCGGCTGGATGGCCGCCAGCGAGGCCGACTGGGCCAGCGCCTACGACGTGCTGCTGGAGCCCGGCGACGAGCCCTTCGAGCCCATGTTCGGCCTGATCCAGACCTGGAACGTGATCACCCTCGAGCAGCGGCCGCAGCTGTGCGCGCGCGTGCTGGGCGAGCTCTCGGACACGCGGCTGGCGGCCGTGCGCGCGGTCCACGACGAATGGGCCGTGCAGCAGCCGCTGGCGATCGCGCCCGAGCCCGGCCGCATCGCGCTGCGCACCGCCGGCGGCGTGTTCTCGGTGCTCTCCGGCACGCCGCTGGGCGTGGACGACCCGCGCTCCGAGTACCAGGGCCTGTACCTCGAAGCCGCCACGCGGCTGGCAATCCAGCTGCAGGCCGCGACGAAGCCCGGCACCCTGGCGCTCGCGGCGCCGGTGGCCGAGGGCTGGTGGTCGCGCCTCGCCGGCTGGGTTCGCCGAACCGCGGCGAAATAGCTCAGTCATTCATTCATTCACCGAGGAGAAGAAGATGTCTTGGACGATCGACGGCACCCTGGACCCCGACGAGGCCCTGCGCCTGCTGGACCATATGTCCGGCGCCAGCGACAACGACTTCGCGATGCTCATCGAGAACAAGGGCGCGGTCGTCGAGGGCGAGTCCGCGCGCCAGTACGAGGACGGCAAGCAGCGCATGGACATCGCGGGCTACGCCTACCTGGCCGAGGTCGTCACCCCGCCGGGCGCCAGCAAGGGCAAGGTGCGCAGCCACAGCCTGATCGTGGTGCGCAACTGCGATGCGGCGACGGCCTCCATCGCCAGCCTGATGAAGAACCAGGACAGCGACATCAAGGTGGAGCTGTCGGTCTTCAAGGCCGGCGGCGATTCGTCCAAGGACATGCAGCCCACGCTCGAGATCGTGCTGGAGGGTGCGCGCATCGACACCCATTCCATCCTGACCGGCGGCACGCCGCGCCGGCCCTGCGAGATCCTGTTCTTTCGCTACCGCAAGATCGAGATCCGGTCCGCGGCACAGAAGGGCACGGGCCAGCGCGGCGCCGTGCGCAGCTGCGTCATGAATGCTGAATGAATGAATGAATCCCCGGCTCACGAAAGACACCCCATGACCCAATCCGCCGAACTCCTGCAAGCCGCCGACCCTGCCGGCGCCCTCAAGGCCCTGAGCGAGGAGGTGCGCGCCAAGCCGGGCGACGCCAAGCTGCGCGTCTTCATGGCGCAGCTGCTGTGCGTGCTCGGCCAGTGGGAGCGCGCGCTCAACCAGCTCAACGTCGCGGCCGAGCTCGATGCGCTGGCCGTGCCGATGAAGCAGGTCTACGGCGAGGCCATCCGCTGCGAGGGCCTGCGCGCCGAGGTGTTCGCCGGCACGCGCACGCCGATGGTCTTCGGCCAGCCCGACGAGTGGCTCGCGCTCTTGATCGAGTCGCTGCTGCGCCAGGGCGCCGGCGATGCGGCATTGGCCGAGGACCTGCGCACGCGCGCCTTCGACGCCGCCCCTGCCACGCCGGGCACGCTCGACGGCCAGCCCTTCGAGTGGCTGGCCGACGCCGACATGCGCCTGGGCCCGGTGCTGGAGGCCTTCGTGAACGGCCGCTACTACTGGATCCCCTTCGCCCGCCTGGCGCACATCAAGTTCGACCCGCCCGAGGACCTGCGCGACTGCGTGTGGCTGCCGGCCCACCTGCAGTTCGAGAACGGCGGCGAGACCCTGGCCCTGGTGCCCACGCGCTACGAGGGCACGCACGCCTCTGGCGATGGCGCGCTGCAGCTCGCGCGCAAGACCGAGTGGCGCGAGCTGCGGCCCGAGGTGTGGGCCGGCTGGGGCCAGCGCATGCTCGGCGGCGACGACGGCGAGGAGCACGCCATGCTGGACGTGCGCGAGATCCTGTTCTCGGCAGCGGCGCAGCAAGAGCCGGCCCATGGCTGAGCAGATCGCCCAGGAGCGCCTGCAGCCTTCGCTGCTCGACCGGCTGATCGACAACGCGCCCACCGAGCAGCGCGAGAGCGACGACAAGCGCACCCTGACCCGCCAGGCCCTGCGCCAGGCGATGCTGCGCGACCTGTCGTGGCTGCTCAACGCGACCGGCTACGGCCTGCCCTTCGACGACAAGCGCTATCCGAATGCGGCGCGCTCGGTACTCAACTACGGATTGCCTATGCTGTCCGGCCAGTTCACGTCGTCCATTCAGCGTGTCAGCATGGAACAGGCTCTGAAGAACGCCATCCTGCAGTTCGAGCCCCGCATCCTGCCTCGCACACTCGAAGTGGAACTCGTCATGGAAGGCTCGGCACTCGATTCCCACAACCGCATCGGCCTCCAGATACGCGGGCTGCTCTGGGCCCAGCCGGTGCCGCTGGAGTTCCTGATGCGCAGCCGGATCGATCTGGAAGAGGGACGCATCGAGATCGAAGACGTGGCGCTTCCGCAGCGATAAAGAGCGCCGATGGACCCGCGCCTGCTGACCCTGTACGAACAGGAACTGCGCTACTTCCGCGAGAGCTCGGGCGAGTTCGCGCGCGCCTTTCCGAAGATCGCGCACCGCCTGGGCATCGAAGGCCAGGATGTCGCAGACCCCTATGTCGAACGGCTGATCGAGGCCACAGCCTTCCTGGCCGCGCGCGTCGGCCTCAAGCTCGACGCGGAGTACCCGCGCTTCACCGGCCACCTGCTGGACATCGTCTATCCGCAGTTCATGGCGCCGACGCCTTCGATGATCGTGGTGTCCCTGGCCATCGACCCCGACGACGCCAACCTCGCCGGCGGCCCCACGCTGCCGCGCGGCAGCGGCCTGCGCGCGCGCCACGCCGTGGGCCAGAACACGCATTGCGAGTTCCGCACCTCGCGCGCGCTGCGCGTCTGGCCCGTCGAGGTGCAGCGCGCGCAGTACTTCACCTATGCGCCCGACCTGCCGCTGGCCCAGCATCCGCAGTCGCGCGAAATCCGCGGCGGCCTGCGCATTGCGCTGCGCGCCACCGCGGGCCTCAAGTTCAACCAGATCGCACTCGACGAGCTGCTGATCCACTTCGGCGGCGCCGAGGACGTGGCCTGGCAGCTGCACGAGTGCATGCTCGGCAAGCCCCTGGGCGTGCTGGTGCAGCCGCTGTCGGCGGGCGGCGTGGCGGCCGGGGCCGCGGCCGGCGCGGTGCGGCAGCTCCCTGCGAGCGCGGTCCAGCCCGTGGGCTTCGAGGACGACGAGGCGCTGCTGCCCGTCACCGCCACCGGCTTCTCGGGCCACCGGCTGGTGCAGGAGTACTTCGCCTTCCCGCAGCGCTTCCAGTTTGCGCGCATCGTGGGCCTGCAGCGCGTGCTGTCGGCGATGGCGGTGAGCGAGGTCGAGCTGGTGGTGCTGTTCTCGCGCGGCGATGCGGCGCTGGAGAAGCTCGTCAGCGCCGACAACGTGCAGCTGCACTGCGTGCCGGCGATCAATCTCTTCAGCAAGCGGCTCGACCGCGTGACGGTGAACGAAGGCGTGAGCCAGTTCCACCTGGTGCCCGACCGCACGCGGCCGCAGGACTTCGAGGTCCACACCGTCACCGAGGTGATCGGCCACGGCAACCCGGCCGGCGCCGACACCACGCCGGAGCTGGCCTTCCTGCCCTTCTACGCGGCCTTCCACGGCAGCCGCCACAGCCACCCGGCCTACTTCACGACCACGCGCGAGCCGCGCATGCCCTCGGCCCGGCAGCGCACCGAGGGCCATCGCAGCAGCCACATCGGCTCCGAGGCCTACATGCAGATCGTCGACCCGCAGCAGGCGCCCTATGCGGGCTCGCTGCGGCAGCTGGCCGTGAGCGCGCTGGTCACCAACCGCGACCTGCCGCTCCTGATGCCGCTGGGCCGCGAGAACGACTTCGACTGCATCGACGCTTTCCCGGCGCAGCGCGTGCGCATGGTGCGCGGGCCTTCGCGCCCCGTCTCGCCGGTGGTGAACCACGGCCTGGGCTGGCGCGTGATCGACCACCTGGCGCTCAACTACCTGTCGCTCGCCGACAGCTTCGCGCAGCAGGGCGCGGCCGCGCTGCGCGAGATGCTCATGCTCTACGCGGTGCACGGCGACGAGGTGCGGCAGGGCCAGGTGCGCGGGCTGCTCTCGGTGCGGTCGAAGCCGGTGGCGCGGCGCCTGCCGCTGGCCGGGCCGATCGCCTTCGGCCGCGGGCTGGAGGTCACGCTCGAGGTCGACCGCAATGCCTTCCATGGCCACAGCGCCTTTCTCTTCGGCGCCGTCATGGCGCGCTACCTGGCGCGGCATGTGGAGGTCAACCACTTCGTCGAGACCGTGCTCACCGTGGCAGGCCGCGGCGAGATCATGCGATGGAGGCCGCTGTGCGGGGCACGCCCGATCCTGTGATCCCCGCGGCCGCCGGCGCGCGGCGACCCGGCAGCGTCGGCCAGCACCTGCAGGCCTGCGGCGAGCAGCCCTGGGCGTATGACTACTTCGCGCTGATGCGCCGGCTCGAAAGCATCGCCGCCCCTGCGCCGCGCTGGGGCCGCGCGCTGCTGCCGGGTGCCGAGCCGGTGCGGGTCGGCCAGGAGCCTTCGCTGTCCTTCGCGCCCGCCAGCTTCAGCCGCTTCGAGCCCGCGGGCGCCCATTCGCCGCCGCGGCTGCGCCAGCATTTCTTCGGCTACCTCGGGCCCAACGGGCCACTGCCGATGCACCTGAGCGACTTCATCCGCGAGCGCACCATCAACCACGGCGACCCGACCTGGCTCGCCTTCCTCGACACCTTCTCGCACCGCTTCTCGCTTTTCTTCTATCGCGCCTGGGCGCAGGCGCGCCCGGCGGTGGGCCTGGACCGGCCGCAGGAAGACGGCTTCCGCCGCCAGGTGGGCGCGCTGGTCGGCATCGGCACTCCCGCGCGGCAGCAGCGCGACGAGATCCACGACGACGCGCGGCTGCATTTCTCGGGCCGCCTGCTGCGACAGGTGCACAACGCCGAGGGCGTGGAGGCCGTGCTCGCCAGCTACTTCGGCGTGCCGGTGCGGCTCGAGCCCTGGGTCGGCCACTGGATGCCGCTGCCCGAGGAGGAGCTCACCCGCCTGGGCCGCGGCGAGGCCTCGCGCTCGCTGGGCATGGGCGCGATGCTGGGGCGGCGCGCGTGGGACCGCCAGCACCGCGTGCGCCTGCACCTGGGGCCGCTCGACTTCGAGCAGTACCGCATGTTCCTGCCCACCGGCGACGGGCGTCCCGCACTGCGGCGCTGGATGCAGCAGCTGCTGGGCGACGAGCTGTACTGGGACGCCGAGCTGATCCTGCAGAAGGAAGAGCTGCCCTCCGCGCGCCTCGGCACGCTGAAGGGCAATGCGCCGCGCCTGGGCTGGGTCTCGTGGCTGGGCCGCGAGCGGCGCGCGCGCGACGCGGCCGATGTCCGTATCGACGGCGATGCGCCGATGGGTCGCACCGCACTTCAATAAACAAACCCCGGGGGGCGTCCGTCATGCACACGAGGAGAAACTCATGAGTGAAATCAGCCGTACGGCCTTGTTCGGCAAGCTCAATTCGCTCGCCTACAAGGCGATCGAGGGCGCCACGGTGTTCTGCAAGATGCGCGGGAACCCGTATGTGGAGCTGGAGCACTGGTTCGCCCAGCTGCTGCAGTCGCAGGACTCCGACCTGCACCGCGCGATCCAGCACTACGGGCTGGACATCTCGGTGATCGCCAAGGACATGACGGCCGCGCTCGACCGCCTGCCGCGCGGCGCCACCGCCATCAGCGACTTCTCGCCGCACATCGAGAACGCGATCGAGCGCGCCTGGACCTACGCCACCCTGCAGTTCGGCGAGGCTCAGGTGCGCACCGGCTATCTGCTGGTGGGCATGCTCAAGACCCCCAGCCTGCGCAACCCGCTGCTGGGCATGTCGAAGCAGTTCGAGAAGGTCAAGGTCGAGGACCTGGCCGACAACTTCGCGAAGATCTGCGACCCCTCGCCCGAATCGAAGATGCGCGCGCAGGACGGCACCGGTATGGGCAGCGGAGCCCCAGGTGAAGACACCGGCGCGATGGCCCCCGCCGCCATGGGCAAGGGCGATGCGCTCAAGAAGTTTGCTGTCGACCTCACGGAGAAGGCGAAGAAGGGGGAGATGGATCCGGTGACCGGGCGGGACGAGGAAATCCGCCAGATCGTCGACATCCTGATGCGGCGCCGTCAGAACAATCCGCTGCTCACGGGCGAAGCGGGCGTCGGCAAGACCGCGGTGGTGGAAGGCTTCGCGCAGCGACTGGCGCGTGGCGACGTGCCCCCGCAGCTCAAGGAGGTGAAGCTGCTCACGCTGGACATCGGCCTCTTGCAGGCCGGTGCCAGCATGAAGGGCGAATTCGAGCAACGGCTGCGGCAGGTGATCGACGAGGTGCAGGCTTCGCCCACGCCGATCATCCTGTTCATCGACGAGATCCACACGCTGGTGGGCGCGGGCGGCGCGGCCGGCACCGGCGACGCGGCCAACCTGCTGAAGCCCGCGCTCGCGCGCGGCAACCTGCGCACCATCGGCGCCACCACCTGGGCCGAGTACAAGAAGTACATCGAGAAGGACCCGGCGCTCACGCGGCGCTTCCAGGTGGTGCAGGTGCCCGAGCCCGACGAGACCAAGGCCATCCTGATGCTGCGCGGCGTGGCCAGCGTGCTGGAGAAGCACCACCGCGTGCAGTTGCTGGACGAGGCGATCGAGTCCGCGGTGAAGCTGTCGCACCGCTACATCCCCGCGCGCCAGCTGCCCGACAAGGCGGTGAGCCTGCTCGACACCGCCTGCGCGCGGGTGGCGGTTTCGCAGCACGCGATGCCGCCGGAGGTGGAGGACTGCCAGCGCCGCATCGAGGCGCTGACGGTGGAGCAGGAGATCATCGGTCGCGAGGAGGCGATCGGCATCGACGTGAGCAAGCGCTCGGCGCAGGTGCAGTCGCTGCTGGCCGAATCGAAGGCGCAATTGGAGAAGCTCGATGCGCGCTGGAAGGAAGAGAAGGGGCTGGTCGACCGGCTGCTGACGCTGCGGGCGCAGCTGCGCGAAGGCAACAAGCCGGTGGATGCGGCGACGGCCGAGGGCGCCGCCTCGGACCGCACCGCACTGCTGGCCGAACTGCACGAGCTGCAGGCGAAGATCAGCAGCGTGCAGGGCGAGTCCCCGCTGATCCTGCCCTCGGTCGATTCGCAGGCCGTGTCCTCGGTGGTGGCCGACTGGACCGGCATCCCCGTCGGCCGCATGCAGCGCAACGAGATCGAGACCGTGCTCAACCTCCCCAGGCTGCTGGGCCAGCGCGTGATCGGCCAGGACCACGCGATGGAGATGATCGCCAAGCGCATCCAGACCGCGCGCGCCGGCCTGGACAACCCGGGCAAGCCGATCGGGGTCTTCATGCTCGCCGGCACCTCCGGCGTGGGCAAGACCGAGACCGCGATCGCGCTGGCCGAGGCCCTGTACGGCGGCGAGCAGAACATGATCGTCATCAACATGAGCGAGTACCAGGAGGCGCACACCGTGAGCTCGCTCAAGGGCGCACCGCCCGGCTACGTGGGCTACGGCGAGGGAGGGGTGCTGACGGAAGCCGTGCGCCGCCGCCCTTACAGCGTGGTGCTGTTGGACGAAGTGGAGAAGGCCCACCCCGACGTGCACGAGCTGTTCTTCCAGGTCTTCGACAAGGGCTTCATGGAAGACGGCGAAGGCCGCAGCATCGACTTCAAGAACACGCTGATCCTGCTGACCACCAACGCCGGCACCGACCTGATCGCCAGCCTGTGCAAGGACCCGGAGCTGATGCCCGACCCCGAGGGCATGGCCAAGGCGCTGCGCGAGCCGCTGCTCAAGATCTTCCCGCCCGCGCTGCTGGGCCGGCTGGTCACCATCCCCTACTACCCGCTGTCCGACGAGATGCTCGGCAAGATCGTCGAGCTGCAGTTGAAGCGCATCAAGAAGCGGGTGGAGGCGCGCTACCAGATCCCCTTCGAGTACGGCGACGACGTGGTGAAGCTGGTGGTGAGCCGCTGTACCGAAAGCGAATCGGGCGGCCGGATGATCGACGCGATCCTCACCAACACGATGCTGCCCGACGTCAGCCGCGAGTTCCTGAACCGGATGATGGAAGGCAAGCCGATCGAAGGGGTGCGCGTGGGCGTTGCCGATGGCAACTTCAGCTATGCGTTCGATGCCGGGGCACCGCAATGATCACGTCGAAGCCGAAGCCCGAGAACGCACGCTCGCCAGCCAGAAGAAGGGAGATCACATCATGCCTTTAGCCAGTCAGGAAACGGTCAATCGCGTCACGAATGTTCTCTTGAACGGCACCCACCAGATGAAGCAGGCGGTCCTGCGCTCGACGCCGATCGCTCCGCCTCACGGTGATGTGTCGATGTTCACGAACGCGCAGCTCAGGGGTGGGGCGTTCGGCGACAAGATGAAGCTCACCCAGGTGGACGACATGATTCGCTTCATCAAGCTCGGCCCGGTGGAGCGTGACTTTGTGGGTGCGCTGACCTTTGTCACGCAAACGCCAGCCCAATTGCCGAGCGTCGCGTCGCGGCTCGGCTGGGTGCCGTGCTGGTTTCTGCCCTGGTTCAGCGGCAAGATCCTGAAGCTCAAGATTTCGGACGTTGCCACCAGTCCGGTGATCAACTTTGCCGGTCTCGGCATCGCTCCGGTGGCCAATCCCAGCTTGTTTTTCACTGCCGGCATCAATGGCTGCTCGGTGTTTGCGATCGGCGCGGCCGCGACCCCAAGCCTGTACCACGGTGGTGTCGACCCCGGCTCCGGCGTGGCGATGCCGCTCTTGGTCAACGAAACCACCGAGGCCGCATGGCGCCGACTTCTGGGGCGGGGCGCCACGGTGAAATTCGTGGGCTCGGTGGGCAAGTCCGATTACATCAGCGAGCTGAATCCAGCGGCTGCCGACGACACCGATCGCCTGAGGTACAAAACCTTCAAGACCACGACGCTGGCCCAGCAGCTGGAGCAGCGGCTCGAGGTCAATCCCAACCTCACCAAGCTAACGGTGATACCTTGGGGAGCGGTTTTCGGCTTGCGCGACGGGGCGGGCCATTGGGGCTTTACGCTGGTCAAGCATGCCAGCGCGACCGCGAGGAAAGTCACGATCATCACGAAGAAGCGCCTGTTTCGCAGCGACAAGGTCACTCGGCTCGAGCGCGGTGAAATACGGCCTTCGGCGTCGGTGGTGAGGGATGCCCACGGCTTTGTCGATCTCACCGATCCCGGAACTATTCTCGCGGAGCAGGACCACGCGACCTGCGTGTGCCTCGGGTATAGCGAGTTCTTTCCGGGTGCCGGAGCCGCCGTCGTCAGGAACTTGGCAAACACCCAGATTTTTTGAGTCGAAGACGACACGGACTTATGCGCCACAAGAAAACGCTCGCGCCTGGGGCCGAGGAGGCCACCGCCCCGCGGGAGCGCCGCTTCACGATCGAGCAGGCGTTCGAGATTGCGCAGACCGTGCACCGCGACGGCCGGCCGGCCGAAGCCGAAGGCATCTACCGCACCGTGCTGCAGGCCCGGCCGGAACATGTCGCCGCGCTGGGTGCGCTGGGCGTGGCGCGGCACCAGCAGGGCGACAACGGCGAGGCACTGCAGTTGATCCGCCGTGCCCTCGCGCTCGCGCCCGGCGAGCCCGGCATCTGGAACAACCTGGGCAATGTGCTGCTGGAAGCCGGCCAGGTCGACGCCGCGGCCGATGCCTACGAGCAGGCGGTGCGCCTGGCGCCGGATCTGGTCGAGGTCTACAACAATCTCGGCGTGCTGCGGCGCGCGCAGGGGCGGCCCGTGGAGGCCGAGGCGGCCTACCGCCGCGCCATCGCGCTGAACCCGAGGTTCGCCGATGCGCTGTCCAACCTGGGCCGTCTGCTCAACGCGCTGGAGCGCACCGACGAGGCGCTGGTGGTGCTCTGCGAGGCGGTGCTGCTCAAGCCCGATCACATCAAGGCGCGCCATGCGCTCGGCATGACCTACTGCATGGCCGGCCGCGTGCCGGAGGCCGCGCAGGTGTACCGCGACTGGCTTGCCGAGGAGCCCGACAACCCCGAGGCCCGGCACCATCTCGCAGCCTGCTCGGGCGATGCCGTGCCCGAGCGCGCCGCGGATGCCTACGTCGAGAAGGTGTTCGACGGTTTCGCCGAGAGCTTCGAGTCC
Source organism: Variovorax sp. WS11 (assembly GCF_010499245.1). Taxonomy (GTDB): domain Bacteria; phylum Pseudomonadota; class Gammaproteobacteria; order Burkholderiales; family Burkholderiaceae_C; genus Variovorax. The sequence continues at coordinate 1,891,202 of NZ_JAAGOW010000001.1, read as the reverse complement.
AAGCTGGCGCACCTGCACTACCGCGCGCCGCAGCTGATCGAAACGGCGGTGGCCGAACGGCTCGGCGCGCCGCAGCGCGCGCTTGCCGTGCTCGACGCCGGCTGCGGCACCGGCTTGTGCGGCCCGCTCCTGGCGCCCTATGCACAGCGGCTGGAGGGCGTGGACCTGTCGCAGGGCATGCTGGCCAAGGCCGAGCACCGGCAGGTCTACGACGCGCTCGCCAAGGCCGAGCTCATGGCCTTCCTGCGGGACGCGGCGCCGGCCCGCTACGACCTGATCGTCTCGGCCGACACCTTGTGCTACTTCGGCGAGCTGCAGGGCGTCTGCGACGCGGCCGCGCGGGCCTTGCGGCCGCAGGGCTGGCTGTTCTTCACCGTGGAGGCCCTGCTCGGCGACGGCGCGGGGGGCTTCCAGCTCCATCCGCACGGTCGCTACAGCCATCGCGAAGCCTACCTGCGCGAGGTGCTCGCGGCCGCCGGCCTGGCGGTCGAGGGGTTGGAGCGCGCGCAGCTGCGCATGGAAAGCGGCAAGCCGGTGGAGGGCTGGGTGGTGTCGTGCAGGAACGAGGCGCCCGGCGGCGGGGCGGAACCGGTGGGACTTCCAGGTCACTCACTGTCGTCCCGATGACAAGGAGCAAGACGCCGATGAGCCACCCATCCCATTCGATCGACCCAGCGACGCCGCTGGCCGAAGCACCGGACCTCGAGCTGGAATTCGCCCAAGCGCGGGAACTGCACAACGCAGGCAGTCTCGACGAGGCAGAGCGGGCCTACGGGCGCATCCTCGCGGTGGTGCCGGACCATGCCGAGGCGCTGCATTTCCAGGGTCTGGCGGTGCATCAGCGTGGCGACCATGCGCGGGCGATCGAGCTGATCCGCGCGGCCATCGCGCTGAACGGCGAGCAGTTCGGCTGGTACAGCAATCTCGGCAACGTGCTGCTGCTGAGCGGCCAGAAGGACGCGGCTGCCAAGGCCTTCGAGCAGGCGCTGCAGCTGGCGCCGGAGCGCGCCGACATTCACAACAACCTGGGCGTGCTGCGGGGCGAGCAAGAGCGCTTCGAGGACGCGGAGTCCGCCTTGCGCCGAGCCATCGCACTCGACCCGGCGAGTGCAGAAGCCCATGCCAATCTAGGGCGCGTGCTGCTGCGCCTGGTGCGCAATGACGAGGCACGGCGTTGTCTGGAAGAAGCCCTGCGCCTGAAGCCCGATCTCGCGATTGCGCGCCCCTTGCTGGCCATGGTCTATCGCAGGCTCGGACAGCTGGACGCGGCGGCGCAGGTCTATCGCGACTGGCTGGCGCGGGACCCCGGCGACCCGACGGCGCTCCATCATCTCGCCGGCTGCTCGGGCGAGGCCGTGCCGGAACGCGCCGCCGACGCCTACGTGGAGCGCACCTTCAATGCCTTTGCCAACACCTTCGACGACACGCTGGCGCGGCTGGACTACCGCGGGCCGGCGCTGGTCGCCGAGGCCGTGGCGCAGCACCTGGGTGAGCCGCGGCGCACACTGGACGTGCTGGATGCCGGCTGCGGCACCGGCCTGTGCGGGGCGCTGATCGCACCGTACGCGCGGCGCCTGGTCGGGATCGACCTGTCGCAGCGGATGCTGGACAAAGCGCAACTGCGGCAGGCCTACGACATGCTGGAGAAGGACGAGCTCTGCGCCTTCCTGGAGAACGCGGAACCGGCTTCCTGCGACCTCATCGTCTCGGCCGACACCCTGTGCTATTTCGGCGAGCTGGGCGCTGTCTTCCGTGCGGCGGCGAAGGCCCTGCGGCCGGCCGGCTGGCTGGTCTTCACCGCCGAGGCCTCTGACGACGAGGAAGGCGCGGGCTTCCGCCTCCACCCGCACGGCCGCTACAGCCATCGCGACAGCTACCTGTGCGCGGTGCTCGCGGATGCGGGCCTGGCGGTCGACGGCCTGCAGCCCGCGCAGCTGCGGATGGAGGCCGGCAAGCCGGTGGAGGGCTGGGTGGTCTCATGCAAAAAAGAAGCACCTCGTTCGTCCTCTCCGGACTAAGGCGACAAAGCAGAAAGCGAAGCCATGGCTGAAGATATCCAGTTCACCATCAAGAGCGACTCGCCGGTCAACGGCGAACTGATGTTCTGGAGCGTGGTGGGCCACGAGGGACTTTCCCGGCCCTCGGTGTACGAGCTGTCGGTGCTGTCGAAGAATCAGCAGATCGACGCCAAGGACATCCTCGGCCGCGCCTTCGACGTGGCGATCGAGTTCCTGGACGAAGGCGGCGGCAAGCACGAGCGCCACTGCGAGGGCCATGCGGTGCGCTTCATGCGCACCTCGCAGGTGGGGCGCTACTTCGAGTACCGCATCCAGCTGCGCTCCTGGTTCTGGCTGCTGAGCAAGCGCCAGAACTCCTGGATCCAGCAGGACAAGCCGGTGCTCGACGTGCTCGATGCGGTGTTCGAGGACAGCCCGGTCAAGCGCTTCAAGAAGGTCAAGAGCGAGAACGTGATCGGCACGCACAACGCCCGCCGCTACTGCGTGCAGTACCAGGAAAGCGACTACGCCTTCCTCTCGCGCCTGCTGGAGGACGAGGGCATCTACTACTGGTTCGACGCGCACGAGGCCCCCGGCACCATGCACCTGGCCGACAGCAGCGACGTGGCGCACCAGAAGCTGCCGGTGACCGACACGCTGAAATGGATCGAAGACGCCGCGGGCGAAGGGCGCTTCAACGAGATCACGCGCTGGATCAGCGCCAGGCGCTTCGACACCGGCAAGCATTCGACGCGCGACAGCGACTTCAAGGCCATCAAGAAGAAGCTGGGCGCCGACATGGACGCCGCCGACACGCACGAGCTGGCCAACCTCGAGGTCTTCGAGTTCCCCGGCGGCTACTTCACCAGCGACGATGCCGACAAGACGGCCAAGATCCGCGGCGAAGAGCTGGTGGCGCGGCGTGACCGCCAATGGGCGCTGACCTCCTGGCCCGACGTGGCGGCCGGCCGCAGCTTCAGCTACGAGGGCGACCCCGACGGCACGCGCGACGGCGACTACGTGATCGGCGCCTGCACCTTCATCGTGACGCACCCGGGCTACGAGGCGCTGGAGTTCCGCGAGAAGCCGCGCACCGTCGGCCAGCTGCTGGAGGAGGCGCTGGCCGACGACGCCGTCAATGCCGACACGCTCGGCGTGCTGCACGAGCTCTTGGACGACACGCCGCAGATGCGCACCGGCGAGCGCGGCATCTGCACCTTCCTCTTGACGGTGTTCCCGCTCGATGCGCCCTTCAAGCCGCCCCGGCTCACGCCGCGCGTGACCATGCCCGGGCCGCAGTCGGCGATCGTGGTCGGCCCCAAGGGCGAGGAGCTGCATGTGGACGAGCACGGCCGCGTGAAGGTGCACTTCCACTGGGACCGCAGCGAGAAGCGCAACGAGAAGTCCACCTGCTGGGTGCGCGTGTCGCAGCCCTGGGGCGGCAAGGGGTGGGGCGGCTACTTCATCCCGCGCATCGGGCAGGAGGTACTGGTCGACTTCCTCAACGGCGACGTGGACCGGCCCGTCATCGTGGGCAGGCTCTACAACGACGAGCAGTTCATCCCGTACAAGTCGCCTACGCAAAGCGGCTTCAGGACGCGCTCGACGCCGGGCGGCAATGCCGGCAACTACAACGAGATCATGTTCGAGGACAAGAAGGGCGGGGAGATGCTGTCGATCCACGCCGAGCTGGACATGAGCCGGAGCGTGGAACGCGACGATTCCACCAGCGTGGACCGGGACCAGTCCATCACCGTCAAGCGCGACCAGACCAGCCTGGTGGACCGCGACCGCAAGCACACGGTGACGCGCAACGACACCAACATGGTGGTGGTGGACCAGAAGAACACCGTCAAGGGAGCGCAGAACAACCAGGTGGTCGGCAACCGCACGAGCTTCATCGACGCCAACGACGCGCTCACCGTGGGCGGCACGAGCACGGTCGACGTGGTGGGCGCGCGCAAGACCACGTACCGCGCCGGCGAGGCGCATACCGTGGTGGGCAACCAGACGGTGTCGGTGACGGGCAAGCTCACCTACAAGGCGGCCTCGATGAGCTTCGAGACCGCGCACATCGACTGGATGGTCACGGGCTCCAGCTCCAAGAACATCACGGTTCCGACCGGCCCGCTGAACCTGATGGCCAACAAGATCAAGCTGATGAGCAACACCGGCATCGAGATGATGTCGGTCGGCAACATCGACCAGACGGCCATCGGCTCCAACACCACCATCCTGGGGCCCAACACCAGCGGCTACATCGGCACCAACAGCGAGGCCAACCTGGGCATCAACCGCTCCACCTTCATGGGGCTGAGCATCGAGAACGCGCTGGCGCTGGCCATGAGCAACAACGGGGGCGTGTTCATCGAGAACACGCTGGGAGTGAAGCTCGTCAACTGCGTAGCGCCGGAGATCAAGTCGATCTCCACCGCCGACGTCAACCTCACGCCGCTGAAGACCATTTCGCCCGGCGGCGGCGGCGGGCCCGCCACGGGTGCCGCGGTGGCGGGCGCGCTGGGCGCGGTGGCCGGCGCAGGGAGCGCCTTCGCCGACATCGGCGCGACGCTCACGCAGTACGCCGATGCGGCGCAGGCCCTGACCGAGGCTGCAGCCGAGGCGCAGGCGGCCGGCATGACCGGCCTGGCGGGGCGCCTGAGCTCGCTGGCGATGCTCACCAACATGCGGCGCAACCACGGGATCCTGGGGGCGGTGCCGGTGGTGGGCACGGGCTTGCAGGTGTTCCTGGAGATGTTCACCGGCGGCGATGCCATCGGCACCGGACAGCTGGCCGGCGAGGGCGCCACGACCAATGCGGATGGCTCCCCCGTCGCGTCGCCCGCCACGCCACCGAGCACCGGCGGCGGCGCGGGTGGTTCAGGCGGCGGCGGTGGTGGCGGTGGCGGCGGCGGAGGCGACCAGCGGCCTCATGCAAGTCCTCAAGCCTCAGGCGCTCGGACTGTCGACGCGCCCCATCGAATTCCGCAAGCGCTTCGGCCTGTGCGTCAGCGCCTATCTCCACCTGCCCTTCGACCAGGGCGAACGCGGCACCCTGTGGGCCGAGCAGTCGATGTGGGCTTTCGTGGCCAGGGAGATGGCGCAGCCGATGATCGACGAGGGCGTGTCCAAGCTCACGCCCGAATTCCTGGTGCACGGCCAGGCGCATCCGCCGGCCGGCCAGCCCGCCCACCAGAACGCCTGTGCCGTGCGGGCCCGCGTGGGCGGGTGCGAGAAGACCGTGCTGGTCTTCGGCGACCGCAACTGGAATGGCGACCATCCCGGCGCACCCGCCCCCTTCGCCTCGATGCCGCTGGACTGGTCGCGCGCCTACGGTGGCGCCGATTTCCCGTCGAACCCGGCCGGCCGCGGCCGCCTGGCACAGGATGGCGTGCTGCCGCTGCCCAACCTCGAACTGCCGGGCGACAGGCTGCGGCACCCCGACCAGGCCATTGCGCCGGCCGGCTTCGGTGCGCTCGACCCGATGCATCCGCAACGCGTGGCCTTGCGCGGCACCTACGACGCGAACTACATGGAGCAGCACGCGCCCGGCTTCGCGCCCGACACCGACTGGCGCTATTTCAACCTGGCTCCGTCCGACCAGTGGATGGACACGCCGCTGGTGGGTAACGAGTCTTTCTCCTTCCACCACATGCATCCGACGCGGCCGCTGCTCGAAGGCCGCCTGCCCGGGCTGCGCGCGCGTGTCTTCGTCGGCTATGCCATGCCCGAGGGCGAACCCAAGATTCGCGAGGTGCCGCTGCGCCTGACCACGCTGTGGTTCTTCCCGCATGCCGAGCGCTGCATCGCGATCTTCCAGGGCCTCGCCGAGATCGGCACCGACGATGCGTCCGACGTGGCCAGCCTGCTCGGCGCCGTCGAGCGCCTGGGCCAGGCGCGCGACGATGCGCACTACCTGCAAGCGGTCGCGCGCCGCGCCCACCCCACGCTGGGCGCCATCTATTCGCTGATCGACAGCGACCTGCTGCCCGAAGGCATCGCGACCGCGGACCCGGCGGGGGAGGAAGCCAAGGCCCCCTTCGCCATGGAGGGCCTGCAGGGCAAGGCGCAGTACCGGCGCGCCGAGCTCGACGTGGAGATGGCGCGCGACAAGGTGCGCGCCATGGGCAAGGACCCGGACGCGCTGGGCATCCGCATGCCGCCGCCCGAGCCGCTGCCCACGGGCGACGCCTTGCCCGCTTACCTGGAGGCCAAGCTCAAGGAGGCGCAGCTGCAGCAATGGGCTGCGGTGGACGACGCGCTCAGCCTGCTCGAGAAAGGGCTGGCGACGGCGGCGGCCAAGGGCGTGCCGCTGTCCGAGCTGAGCCATCGCGGCCCGCCGGCCTTCAGTGCGCCGGCGCAGCTCGCGCAGATCCAGGCCGCCTCGAAGGACCTGAAGCCGCCACTCGAACTGCCGCCGCTGGTGCGCAAGCTCTACATGCTCCAGGAAACGCACCGTGCCGGCTACCTGCAGGCCGCGCACGTGCAGCCGCCGGCCCACCCGATGCCTGCGGCCGAGGCCGCGGGCTTGCGCGACGAGGTGGCGCGGGCGGTGAAGGCCGGCATCCGGTGCTTCTTTTCCGCCGACTTCACCGGCGCCGATTTCTCCGGGCTGGACCTGCGCGGCGTGGACTTTCGCGAGGCCTGGCTGGAAAGCGCGGACTTTCGCGGCGCCAATCTGTCGGGCGCCAAGTTCCAGAGTGCCGTGCTCGCGCACGCGAAGCTGGATGGCGCGACGGCCATCGGCACCGATTTCCGCAAGGCCAATCTCGGCCGCGCCCGGCTGGCCGGCGCGGTGTTCGATGGCGCAGACTTCTCCGACGCGATGCTCATGCGCTGCAGCTTCGCCGGCACGCAGGCCCGCCGCGCCCGCTTCACCAAGGCCAATCTGCTCGAAACCACCTGGGGCGAGGCCGACTGGAGCGAAGCCGACCTGGAGGGCCAGACCTTCTACAAGCTCGACCTGCAAGGCATGCGCTGGCCGGGCGCGCGCCTCTTGTCCTGCAACTTCATCGATTGCGAGCTGACCGGCCTGGACATGCGCGCCGCGGTGCTGGAAGGCACCACCTTCGTCAATTGCCGGCTGGACGGCGTGATGATGGGCGGGGCGAAGGCGGCCGGCGCGGTGGCGGTCAAGGGCTGCAGCCTGGCGCGCGCGGACCTCAGCGAGGCCGACTTGCGGCGGTTCAACTTCGGCGGCAGCGAGCTGGGTGGCGCGCGGCTGGTGCGCGCGCTGCTGGCCGGCGCCAACCTGTCCGGCGCCCGCCTGCGAGGCGCCGACCTGCGGCTGGCCCTTGCCCAGGGCGCGTTGCTGCGCCGCGCCGACTGCGCCGGCGCCAATCTCTCGGGCATCGACCTGCGCGACGCGATCCTGCAGCATGCCGACCTGCGCGGCACCGACCTGCGGCGCGCCAACCTCTTCGGTGCCGACCTGGCCCGCGTGCGCCTGGACGGCGCCACGCGGCTCGACGGCGCGCTGCTCACCCGCGCGCGCACCTGGCCGCGCCTCACCCGCGAGCAGCAGGAGTCCATGCCATGACGCCGCTGCTGCTCACGCTGGCCGTTTCCATGGGCGAGACCCTCGAGGGACAGGACCTGAGCAAGGGCGCCTACGCGCGCCTGGGCCTGGGCGGCGGCGTGTTCACCCGCGTGAACCTGGCCGAGGCCGACCTGCGCGGTGCCGACCTGCGCGAGGCGGTGTTCGACCAGTGCGACCTGCGCGGCATGCTCGCCACCGGCGCGCAGATGCGCCGCGCCGTGTTCAACCGCTGCCTGCTCGATCATGCCGACCTGCGCCGCTGCGACCTGCACGGCGCGGTGTTCGCCGAGTGCGACCTCGTCCATGTCCAGCTCTCCGACGCAATGCTGGCCATGGCCACCGTGTCGAAGTGCAAGCTCGATCACGCGGTGCTGCGCGCCGTCTGCCTGGATTCGGCGCTGCTGAGCCAGTCCTCACTGCTCGATGTGTGCCTGGACGACACCAGCTGGCAATACACCACCACCAGCGAATGCGACCTCACGCAGCTGAGCTGGGTGGGCGCGCGCATGCTGCGCAACAACTTCTTCCGCACCTCGCTGAAGAACAAGTCCTTCGACGGCCTGCATCTGGAGGGCTGCCAGTTCTCCTTTGCCGACCTGGCGGGCGCGGACTTCAGCGGCGTGGGCCTGCGCCAGTGCAACTTCCAGGGTGCGCAGCTCGACGGCGCGCGCTTCGTGCAGGCCGGCGCGCCGGCCTCGCTCTTTTGCGACGCGGCCGGCGCCGGCGTGGACTTCAGTGGCGCCGATCTGCGCCAGGCCTTGTTCACCGGCGCGCGCCTGCCACGGTCGCGCTTCAACGGCTGCCAGCTGCACCAGGCGCATTTCGCCGGCGCGGTGCTCGGCGGCGCACAGCTGCAGAACGCCGAATTGACCTATGCCGACTTCCGGCATGCCGACTTGAGCGGCGCGGACCTGCGCGGCGCCCGCATGACGCGCACCGTGCTGCACGGCAGCCTGACCGAAGAGGCGCTGATGAGCGACCGCGCCAGCGCGATCGAGACCGACCCCGAACTGCTGGCGGCCGAACGCTGGCAGCCCCTGGCCGCATGAGTTTTTTCCGCGAGGCTATCCCCATGAACGAACCTCTTTCCTCTTCCGTTCCCGCCCGCAAGCGCCGCCGCGCGCCCGCCGCGGCTGCGGCCCCGGACCAGCCCCTGGCCGGCCAATGGTGCGTCGGCACGGTGACCGAGGCCGAGGGCGGCGCGCTGGTCGTGCAAAGCGGCAGCCTGCGCCTGCCGGCCACGCGCGCCGCGAGCTGCCTGCTGGCGCCGGCCGCCGGCGACAGCGTCGCCTGCCTGCGTGTCGCGCCACGAGAAACCTGGGTGCTCGCGGTGCTCCAGCGCGAAGAGGGCGTGCCGCAGGTGCTGCAATGCGATGGCGACACGCGGCTGGAGGTCAGAGGCGGCACGCTCGCGCTGAATGCGGCGCGCATCGAGCTGCGCACCGAGGCGCTGGACGCCAGCGCGCGCCGCACCACGCTGGCCACCGACAGCGCCGACCTGGTGGCCCGGCAACTGAGCCTGGTGGCCTCGCGCATCAAGCTGGTGGGCGCGCTGCTGTCGAGCGTGGTCGACCGGGTGGAGCACTTCAGCAAGAACTACCTGCGCCACACCGACGGCATGGACAAGGTGAGTGCCACGCACGTCGAAGTGCAGGCGCAGCAGCTGATGCGCCTGGAGGGCGAGCATGCGCTGGTCAACGGGCGCGAGCTGGTCAAGGCGCGCGGCGCGCAGATCCACTTCGGCTGAGGACCGGGCATGTTTGCGAATTGCCAGATCATGGGCACCGACATGGGCTTTCCCGACGTCTGCCTGACGCCGGCCGCGCCTTCACCCATCCCGGTGCCCTACCCCAACATCGCCATGGGACCGATGGCCATCCCCAACTGCCCCACCATCCTCGTGATGGGCGGGCCCGCGCACAACCTGGGCACCACCATTCCGATGACCAACGGCGACAACGCCGGCGTGCTGCTGGGCGTGGCTTCGGGAACGGTGATGGGGCCGAGCCGCCACCTGACCGGTGCGTTCACCGTGCTGCTGCACGGCATGCCGGCGACGCGGCTGACCAGCAGCTCGCTGCAGAACAGCACCAACTGCCCTGGCGTGCGCACCGTGCCGAGCCAGACCCTGCTGCTGCTGCTGGCGCCATGAGCTTCACGCCCCTGTGCACACTAGGGCTTGCGCACGTCCCACTCGCGCGCGACGTCGTCGCTGCTCTTGGCCGCACGGAAGTAGCGCGTGGGGCTGCGCTTCCAGTCGGCGCGCAGCACGCGCTCGGCGAATTGCTGGATCTCGCCCAGCGACGCGTCCACCGGACGCTCGCGCTCGCGCCCGTCGGTCGTCACCTCGCGCACCTGCCCGCCCTGGAACTGCACGCGCATCACCAGCGGCCTGGCCGCCGGGTAATAGCAGCGCTGGCCGCTGTAGACACCCGTGATCTGCTCGCCGGAGGCCAGCACGATGTCGTATTCGAGGAGGTTCGACTTGGAATTGTTGCCCGGTCCGTAGCGGCAGCGCGCCACCACCTGCGAGATCTCCTGCAGCCACCGGCGCGCCTGCTCGCCCGCCTGCGGCAGCAGGCCGGGCAGCACCGCCGGGTCCATGCCGGCGATCTCGCGCGCGATCGCGCTGTTGATCAGTTCCGCCAGCTTGGGACTGGGCATGTCGCCCGGCTGTTCGGGCGTGCGGCCGGTGCAGGCGGAGAGGTAGGCAGCGAGGGACGCCAGGATCATGATGTGGACCTTGAAGCTCAGCACGGGAGATCGAAGCATGGCAGCCATTAGACGATCGATCAGGTCGTATCCTCAAGTCTCGACAAGACCGGAGGGAGTCGTTTCGTGATCCGCATTGCCGTCATTTCCCATCAGGGCGCGCCCGCGGTGCGCAAGCTGGCCGCGCAGTTCGGCGCCGATGGCGGGACCATCGGGCGCGCGCCCACCAACGCACTGGTGCTCGACGACCCGGACCGCACCGTCTCGCGCGTGCATGCGCAGGTGCTGTGCCGCGATGGCCGCTTCTTCATCGTCGATCGCGGCAGCAACCCGATGTTGTGCAACGGGCACCCGCTGGGTGCGGGCCACGAGGCCGCGCTGTCCCAGGGCGACCGGCTGGTGATCGGCGGCTTCGAGCTCGTGGTGGAGATGCTGTCTTCGCAGCATGCGCCGGCTGCCGCGGCACCTGCACCTGCACATGGGCATGTCCCTGCGCAGGCGGCGCTGCCCACCGACGACGATCCCTTCGCCGATCTGCTGGCCGGGCTTGGGCCGGCGGCGCCCGCGGCCGCGCCGGCGGCGATGCAGGCGCCGGCACCGGCCGGTCTTTTTCCCGATCCGCTCGGCGCCGGGCGGGCGCCATCCGCGTCGGCGGACGATCCCTTCGCGGACCTGCTCGCGCCCTCCGCGCCCGCGTCGGGCGGGGCGGCCGCACCTGCGCGCGGCCTGCCGCTGGACGACTTCTCGGACCTCGGCCTGTCGGCCTCCCCCAAGAGCCCGGGGATCGACGAGCTCTTCGGCATCGGCGGTTCAGGCGGCGGCGATCCGCTGGCCAGCTCGCCGCTCGGCGACCCCCTGCGCCAGCCCAACACCGCCTCGGCGGCCGATCCGCTGGCCGCACTGCAGGGCACGGCGGCGTCGGCGGCGAAGCCGCGCAGCGACCATCTTCCGGTCGGCCAGTTCGCGTACACGCCGCCGCGCGAGGTGGCGCCTCCACCTCCAGTCGCGCCGCGCTTCGACGACATGACCGGCGAGGCGATCCGGGCCGCGCCCGTGGCGCCCGTGGCGCAAGCCGCACCTCCCGCTGTGACGCCCGCCACGACGCCCGTGGCGCAAGCGGCGCCTCCGGCCGCAACGCCGGCGGCCCCGCCCGATGCGCTGCTGGCAGCTTTTCTGCGCGGCCTCGGCAGCACGCACCAGGCACCGCAGCAGCTGACGCCGGAACTCATGGAACGCATCGGCGTGCTGCTGCGCTCGGCCACCGAGGGCACGCTGCAGCTGCTGCTCACGCGCCAGGAGTTCAAGCGCGAGCTGCGCGCCGAAGTCACGATGATCGCGGCCCAGGCCAACAACCCGCTCAAGTTCTCGCCCACGGCCGAAGTCGCGCTGGCGCACCTGCTGGGCCCCGGCATGCGCGGCTTCTTGCCGGCCGAGGCCGCGATGCGCGATGCCTTCGACGACCTGCGCTCGCACCAGTTCGGCGTCATGGTCGGCATGCGCGCGGCCCTGGCGCAGGTCATCGAGCGCTTCGCGCCCGCGGAGCTGGAAAAGAAGATCGCCGCCAGGTCGGCGCTCGACAGCTTGTTCGCCGCCAACCGCAAGGCCAAGCTGTGGGACCAGTTCATCGCGCTCTACGGCGGCATTGCGAGCGAGGCGGAGGACGATTTCCACGCCCTGTTCGGCAAGGCCTTTCTCGAGGCCTATGAGGCGCAGATGGCGCGGCTGAAGTCCGGCGGCAGTTGATCCAAAAAAGAACCAGGAAGAGGAGAGGGCCCGTGGAAATCGAGATCGTCACCCTGTCGAGGCAAGGCAGCCGGCGCTACAACGAGGATGTCTTCGGGCAATGGAACGACGGCCGCTTCGTCGCCTGCCTGGTGGCCGACGGCGCGGGCGGCCATGGCGGTGGCGACGTCGCGGCCGCCATCGCCCGCGGCAGCGTGCTGGACGGCTTCGCGGCCTGTCCCGGGCTCGACGCGGAGCTGCTGCGGGGCCTGGTCGCGCGCGCCAACTTCGACATCGTGGCGCGCCAGGCCGAAGGCGGCAAAGTGGCCGACATGCGCTCGACCGTGGTGCTGGCCGCCATCGACCTGCACGAGCACCTGATCGCCTGGGCCCACAGCGGCGACAGCCGCGCCTACCTGTTTCGGGGCGGGGCGCTGGTGGCGCGCACCACCGATCACAGCCTGGTGCAGCAGATGGTGGCCGGCGGCATGATCGACGAGGAAGGCGCGCGCCTTCATCCGCAGCGCAACATGCTGCTGTCGGCGCTGGGCTCGATGGTGGAGCCGCCGGAGATCACCGTGTCCGCGCCCATGCCCCTGGCCGAGGGCGACGCGCTGCTGCTGTGCAGCGACGGCGTCTGGGAGCCGCTGGGCGACGAGGTCCTGCGGGAGACGCTGCAGGCCTCGCCGACGCCGACCCGGTGGGTCGAGCAGCTGGACGCGCACATCAGGGCGCTGGCCAAGCCGGGCCAGGACAACTACACCGCCCTGGCCCTGTGGGCGCATGCGGACGACGAGACGACGCGGCCGATGCCTGAGAGTTGAGGCTGCTTGAACGCAGACATCCGGACGTGTTCAGCGTCCGGACGTCCGTTCCCGGCCAGCCGGCCGGCCGGCCCGCCTCGGAGGGTCAGCCGTAGGCGACGTTTTCCGAGATGTTCCAGGCCGCGGTCTTCACACCTTCGCCGCCGCCCTTCTTGGTCTGCGGGTCGTACTCGAACTTCACCTTGGCGAAGTTGAGGGTGACGTTCTCGGTCAGGCGGTCCTCGCCGCCGCTGCCGCCGGTGCTGACGCTGGTGACGATCAGGTCTTCCATCGTGATCTTGATGTACTCCAGCGGGTCGTCGCCGGCCTTGCGCACCACCAGCACGGCCTTGTCGTAGTGCGTGCCCTTGCAGCAGGCCAGCAGCAGCGCGTGGGAGGCCGCGTCGACGTACTTGGTGAAGGACAGGTCCTGGACGCTCACCTTGCCGGCGCCGCCGCCGGACCCCACATGCGTGGTGCCGCTTTGCGACGCACCCCAGCTCCAGGCCAGGACGTCGATGTCTTTCTTGTGCTTGGCATCGACCGACTCGCCGTCGACGGGACCGATCTTGATGAACATGTCTACAGCCATGATGTGCGCCTTTCAGTTGGGACGTGGATGAGTGGTGGTTGGAAACTTATTTCCCGCCCTTGGCGGACGGCAGCCTCGACACCAGCCGAAGCGACACGGTGAGCCCTTCGAGCTGGTAGTGCGGACGCAGGAAGAACTTGGAGCTGTAGTAGCCCGGATTGCCCTCCACCTCCTCGACCACCACCTCGGCCGCGGCCAGCGGCTTGCGGGCCTTGGTTTCCTCCGACGAGGTGGACGGGTCGCCGTCGACGTAGTTGGTGATCCACTTGTTGAGCCAGCGCTCCATGTCGGCCTTCTCCTTGAAGCTGCCGACCTTGTCGCGCACGATGCACTTCAGGTAGTGCGCGAAGCGGTTGCAAGCGAAGAGGTAAGGCAGCCGCGCCGCAAGGTTGGCGTTGGCGGTGGCGTCCGGGTCGTCGTACTCGGCCGGCTTGTGCAGCGACTGGGCGCCGATGAAGGCAGCGAAGTCGGAGTTCTTGCGGTGGATCAGCGACAGCAGCCCGGCCTTCGACAGCTCGGCCTCGCGCCGGTCGCTGATGGCGATCTCGGTCGGGCACTTCTGGTCGACGCCGCCGTCGTCGCTCGGGAAGGTGTGCAGGGGCAGGTTTTCCACCGCGCCGCCGGACTCGATGCCGCGGATGCGCGAGCCCCAGCCGTAGAGCTTGTACGAGCGGTTGATGTTGGTGGCCATCGCATAGGCCGCGTTGGCCCAGGCGTACTTGCTGTGGTCGGAGCCCGAGACGTCTTCCTCGAAGTCGAACTCCTCCACCGGATTGGTCTTGGCGCCGTAGGGCGTGCGCGCGAGGAAGCGCGGCATGCACAGGCCGATGTACTTGGAGTCGTCGGATTCGCGCAGGCTGCGCCAGCCGGCGTACTCGGGCGTGGAGAAGATCTTGGTCAAGTCGCGCGGGTTCGCGAGCTCCTGCCACGACTCCATCTGCATCAGGTTGGAGCTGGCGCCGGTGATGAAGGGCGCATGCGCCGAGGCCGCGATCTTGGCCATCTCGCCCAGGAGCTCCACGTCGGGCGGGCTCTGGTCGAAGTGGTAGTCGCCGACGATCGCGCCGAAGGGCTCGCCGCCGAACTGCCCGTACTCCTGCTCGTAGACCTTCTTGAACATGGGGCTCTGGTCCCAGGCCGCGCCCTTGAACTTCTTCAGGGTCTTGTGCAACTCCTTCTTCGAGATGTCCATCACCCGGATCTTGAGGTTCTCGTCGGTCTCGGTGTTGTTCACCATGTAGTGCAGGCCGCGCCAGGCGCTCTCGAGCTGCTGGAACTCCTCGTTGTGCAGGATCTTGTTGACCTGCTCGGTGAGCTTGCTGTCGATCGCGGCGATCATGGCCTGGATGGACTTCGTCACGTCCTTGCCGATGATCTGCGTGTTGGCCAGCGCCTGTTGCGCCAGCGTGAGGACGGCGGCTTCGACCGCGCTCTTGGCTTCGTCGCTGCGGGGCTTGAACTCCTTCTGCAGCAGCGACGCGAAGTCGCTCCCTTCGTATGCGACGTCCTTCAGTGCGCTCTGCTGGTCGAGTGCTTCGGTGGCCATGGTGCTTTCTCCTCGTGTTCGAATGGGGTGGGTTCGAGCTTCAGGCGGCCGGCGTGCCGGTGTCTTCTTCCGGCTTCTTGCTGGCGGCCAGCGTCTTGAGCAGCTCGGGGTTGTCCAGCACCTTGGCCAGCAGCTCCTCGGCCCCGCCCTTGCCGTCCATGTAGGTCACCAGGTTCGACAGCTGGTTGCGCGCCTCGAGCAGCTTGTTCAGCGCATCGACCTTGCGGGCCACCGCGGCGGGCGAGAAGTCGTCCATGTTCTCGAAGGTGATGTCGACCTTGAGCTCGCCCTCGCCGGTCAGCGTGTTGGGCACCGAGAAGGCGGCGCGCGGCTTCATGGCCTTCATGCGGGTGTCGAAGTTGTCGACGTCGAACTCCAGGAACTTGCGGTCGCCCACCGGCGCCAGCGGATCAGCCGGCTTGCCCGAGAGGTCGGCCAGCACGCCCATCACGAAGGGCAGCTGCACTTTCTTTTCTGCACCGTACAGCTCCACGTCGTACTCGATCTGGACCCGTGGCGCCCGGTTGCGGGCGATGAATTTCTGGCTGCTCTTGGACATGGACGTGCTCCTTGCGAGGGGTAGGTGGGAGGACCGCGCGACGCAGGCCCTATTCGGTGACCTGCTTGCCGGTCACGGTCTCGATGGTGTCCAGCGCGTTGGGCGCCAGATCGGCCATGATTTCGAAGAAGCTCACGCCGATGAGCTTCTTGGCACGGGCGATCAGCAGCGGCGCGGGATTGCCCGGCTCGGCCTGCTGGAGGTAGTGGATAACGCGGTCGAGGGTCTGCAGCGCGTCCTGCCGGGTGCGGATCTCGCCGGGTGCGGCGGCGCGTGCGCTGCCGGTGGTGCCCGGTTCCGCGCCATCGGCTGCCTCGGCGCCGGCCTCGTCGGACTGCGGCGGCGGCGCCACCGCGGCGGCGGCTTTGCCGAGCACGTTGGCGATCGCGCGCAACGGCGCCAGGTCGATGGAATCGGCGCGGCCGGTGCGCTCCACGATCAGCGACTGCAGGCGCGTGACCAGCGCGGGCGCTTCCATCAGCGTCTGCAGCAGCTCGGGCGCCTCGGCATGGATGCTCTCCAGCCCGCCCTGGATCTGCGCCGCGGTGTAGCCGGCCTCGGCGCCGGTCGGGGCCAGCGCGTTGTGCGCGATCGCGATGTCGCGCACGCGGATTGCACCGATGCCCCGCGCCGTGCCGATGCTGGCGTCGTACAGGTCGCGAAGCACCATGCCTTCGTCGGTCAGCGGGGCCAGCGCGTTGAGGCGCATGGTGGGGTCGTTGTCGTCGTCGGCATCCAGCTTTGGATGTATGCCTTCCCAGTAGCGGTCGAGCAGGCCCGTGAGCAGGCGCAGGCCCATGGCGAAGCCGGCCACGCCCTGCGTGCGGGTGCCGGCGCGCAGCAGCAGCACGGCCGCCCGGGCGTCTTTGGTGCGTCCGAGCACCGCCTGGGCTTCCTGGGCCACGGCGCGCCACTCCGGCTCGACGGCGGGGATCACCGTGTCGCCGAACTGCTGCTCGGGCTTGCCCTGCGCAGCCGCCTCCAGCGCGGTGAAGGCCGGGTCGTACTCCAGATCGTCGCCGCAGGGCGAGGCTTCGCTGACGGGAGCCTGCAGGGCATCGACGAGTTCAGGTGTCAGCATGTTGCCTGTTCGAATTGACTGTCGATAATCAAAGATGCCCTTGCACGGGTCAATGCAACGAAGGAAATAGCATGAATGAGCCCGGTACACACCGTTCGCCCTATGGACGACTCTCGAATGCGGGGGCTCGGCGGCGGTTTGCCAGGTTCGGCCTCCTGCTGTGCCTCGTCGGGGCCGCCGGGTGTTCGAGCCCGCCGCCGCCGCCGAAGCCGATCACCACGCCGGTGGCGATGACGCTGGTGGCCGGCGCCGATGCCAATCCCGACGCGCGCGGCCGGGCCTCGCCGCTCACGGTGCGCGTCTATGCGCTCAAGACCAGCGGTGCCTTCGAGTCGGCCGACTTCTTCTCGCTCTTCGAGAAGGACCAGGCCACGCTGGGCGCGGAGATGGTGCAGCGCGAGGAGATGCTGCTGCGCCCCGGCGACAGCAAGAAGCTCGAGATGACGCTGGCCGCCGACATCAAGGCCATCGGCGTGATGGCGGCCTACCGCGACCTGGATCGCGCGCGCTGGCGCGAGGTGAAGGTGGTCGAGCCCGGCAAGGCGCTGGTGCTGACCACCACCTTCGGCGCGCGTCAGATCCGCATCGAAACCAAGTAGCGCTCCCCCATCGGTCATCGGGCCAGCGGCTGATCGGTCGGCAGGAAGCGCTGGAACAGGTCGGTGACGAACGCGGACTGGTCGCTGTCCTCCGGGGCCGCCACGAGATAGAGGCCGCGCCAGCGCGCAACCGCATGGCCGCCGCGCGTGGGCACGAAAAGCTGCTGCGCGAAGGCGCGCAGGCCGGGCTGCAGGGCGCGCACCTGTTCGACGAAAGCATGGATCGCCAGGCGGCGCGCCGGCTCCGGCTGCCTGCGCAGCAGGCCCATGCGCAGGGCATGCAGCCGCAGCGCCAGGGGCTCGAACAACGCATCGGGGCGGGCCGCGGCGGCCGAGGTGTCGGGCAGGCGATGGCCCAAAGCTTGGGCGCGCGCCGCAGAGGGCAGGGCCTCGCGCAGCACCTCGTAGCCCGCCAGCCGCTCCAGGCCGGTCACGAGCAGATAGACCGGCAGCTGCAGCCGCAAGAGCTCCGCCGCCTCGTCGACGCGCCGGCGCAGGCGTGCCGCATCGGCAGCGAGCGCCTGCGCATCGCCCAGCAGGCGGGCCGCGCTCACGCAGACCACGATGCCGTTGAGCGGCAGGCGCTCGCGCTGATCGGCCAGCGCCAGCAGCGCCTGGTACCAGCGGCTGCGCTCGCGCGGCGTGGCGGGCTCGTGCACCGCGGCAGGACGGGCCTCGATGGCGACCATCGACGGCAGGAAGCGCCAGCGCCAGAAGTCATCGCCCTCGGCTTCTTCCACCTCCTCGCGCGCCGCCGCGGCCATCAGCGCAGGTATGCCGGCGTCTTCGTCGCCGATGAACAGCAGCCAGGGCAGGTCGTAGAGCGGCTGATGCAGCGCGCGCAGCGAGGGCGAGCGCAGCAGCCGCTCGCGCGCACGCGCGACCGCGGCGCGGGGCTCGGCGAGGGGGGCGGGCTCCGAGTGTTCCGAGTGTTCCGAGGGTGTGGCCAGCGCCTCGATGCGCCGGCGAAGCAGGCGCCGCCGCGCGAAGTAGCGCGAACCCAGCATGAACCACCACAACGCGAGCAGCCCGGCGAGGCACAGTGCCAGCAAGGCGCCGTAGTGGGCGGGCAGCGGGTACAGGACGTTCATGCGGTTCCGGCGCGCGGCTCAGCGCGAGACGGTTTCGAGGAACACGAAGTCGGCGATCGGCCGGCCCGCCGCTTCGCTGGTGGCCAGCGATTCGCGCAGGCGCTGCAGGTAGGCCGAGGCCAGCTCGAAAGGCGGGGTGTCGCCGGCGTCGGCCAGCGGCGTGGTCGACGACAGGGCGGTGATCAGCACCGTGCCGAAGGGCGGGCTCACCAGCCAGCTCGAGGGAATGTCGCGGCCCAGTTCGATGGCCTCGCCCGGGCGCATCGGCTGCGGGCCGCGGTTCGCATGCAGGTGCATGACGGCGCCGTCGGCCGTGTAGTAGTCGACCCGCAGGTAGCCTTCGTTGTCCGCATTGGTGACGCGCACCACCACCGTGTCGCCTTCGCGCAGCCGGCCCTCGCGCGCGGTGAACGCGGCGACCTTCAGCCGCTGCCGCTTCTCCTGGTTGCGCGCCTGGTAGGGCTTGAGGATGGCCACCACCTCGCAATGGGGCCAGATGCGCAGCCGCAGCGCGAAGTTCGCGGACCCCACGCCGGGCATGGCGCGCACCTCGCGCTCCACGCGCGCCATGTCCTCCGCGGTCGGGACGAAGCCGCTGACGCGTGCCGTGCCGTCATCGCTCGCCGCGACAGTCAGGTCCGCGCAGGCGAAAGCCTGCAGCCGCTGCTCGACGCGCTGGGCCAGCGTGGGCGAGGGCGCGCGCGCGCCCAGCATGGACCACAGCAGGTAGGCCAGCGGAATGAGCAGCGCCATCGCGCCGGCGGTGCGCAGCAGCGCGCGCTCGCGCCGCTCCGGCACGCGCGGGCCCGGCGGATCGACCATGCCGTAGGGCTGCGGCGTGATGCGCTCCTCGGCCAGCGCATCGAGCGCCAGCGGGCGCACGGGCAACTGCCGCCCGTGCAGCTCCTTGAGCTTGCCGAGCTCGCCGTCGTCGCCGCGCTCGAAGTAGTACTGGCCCTTGAAGCCGTGGGCCAGCGCGTGCCAGTAGATCTCGCGCACCTCGCCGTCGTCCGGCTGCAGGGCCGACAGGTGATGGAAGAACTCGCTGTGCGCGTTGTTCGAATTGAAGAGCCGCACCTGCAGCGGCGTCGCGCCGGTGGGCCTTGCCGGGTGGCGCGCAATCACCTCGTCGAGCCAGGCGACGATCGCGAAGGAGGCCGATTCGATGTGAGCCGCCGAACTGCCTGCCGCGAGGGCCGCGTCACGGGCCTGGTCGAGCAGCTGGAGCGCGCGTTGCTGCGCGGCTTCGGGCGCGGGAGCGGCCCGGCCGGCCGCGATGGCGGCATCGAGCTCGAGGCCGAAGGTGAACAGCGTGCTGAAGCAGTCGAACAGGCGAGCCATGAAGCGCTCGCGCTATTCTTCGGTGGCAACGGGAGCCTTGGGTTTGCGCCTGTCTCGATGGCACATGCCTGTGTCCCTGTTGAAGCGGTGGATCTTGGATTCATTCTTTCAATGCCCCTGGGGGGCGGCCATACCGCTTGGGGACTATGTCGTTCGTGGAGCCGGCGAGCCTTGCCGTGCCTGGCGATCCGTTTTATCTTTCGTGTTACTTGTCGACTTGACTGCGTGTACTACGCTTAATCTTTTAAGGCCCGCCATGAAAATCCTGATCGCCGATGACCACAGGCTCGTCATCGAGGCGGTCAAGGCCAAGCTGTCCGAGATCGAGCCGGGCATCGAGTTCGTTCTGGCGATGAGCGTCGACGAACTGCTCGCCCGCGCCTCCGACGACATCGATTTGGCCGTGATCGATCTCAACATGCCCGGTGCCGAGGGCCAGGCCCATGTGGACGAGATCCGGCGCCGTCATCCGGCCGTGCCGGTCATCGTGCTCTCGGGCTACGAGGACCCGGCCATCATGCGCAGCGCGCTGGAGCGCGGCGTGCTGGGCTTCATTCCCAAGGCCTACTCGCCCGAGGTCATGCTGTCGGCCGTGCGGCTGGTGCTGGCGGGCGGCGTCTACGTGCCGCCGATGCTGCTGTCGGCGGTGCCACCGGGCGTGGTGGCCGGCGTGCCGCCCGGTGCCGGCGAGGCCGCGCAGCGTGCGTCTTCCGCTGCCACGGCGCAAACCCTCGATCACTTGCGCACGGTGCTCACCGAGCGCCAGGTCGAGGTGCTGCAGCTGCTGTCGCAAGGCAAGCCCAACAAGCTGATCGGGCGCGCGCTCGGCATCAGCGAAGGCACCGTCAAGATCCATCTGGCGGCCATCTTCCGCGCGCTCAACGTGCGCAACCGCACGGAGGCGGTGGTCGCGGCGCAGTCGCTGACCGAGGCCTGAGTCTCGCTTTTTTGCGGCTGACATTGCGCTGCCGTTGCCGGCGGGCGCTGTCTCAGAAGCGCAAGGTCAGCAGGTGCGGCAAGCGCGGAATCGCCACGGCCCGGCCCGTGCGCAGGGCCTCGCGATAGACGTGCAGAAGTTGCCGCTGGAACAAGCTGACCTCGTCGGCCGGCCAGCCCTCCACGTAGCGCGCCTGAAGTTCCACCGCCGCGGCCCAGTCCCCTTGCTCGAAACGATAGCGCGCCAGCGCCATGATGCCGTTCGGATGTTCGGCCGTCCACGCGGGCACTTGGTCGAGCCATCCCTGCACTTCGTGAAGCGCGCGATCTTCGCAAGCGAGCCAGGCAGCCGCAAGGCAGGCGTTGGAGCGAACGATGCCGACCGAAGAGACCGCCATCGTTTCGCGAAGCATCCGCCAGGCCTGTTGCCGATCGACGCGCGCATGGGCCAGCGCGGCGCTGAAGAACTCGGCGAAGCCGTAGAGGCAAGTGCCTTCGTAGAAGCGCCGGTTGGCGCCGATCTCGGCGATCAGCTCGCGCGCCAGGTCGTAGCGGGCGCCGGCGATGGCGAGGCCCGTGTTCATGGGGATCGCAACGCTGAGCCAGAGATGCCGTGCCTCGTGCCCGAGCTCGCGCACGCGCTCCATGCGCTGCAGCGCTTCGCCGATCCGGGCGCTGCGCCAGTGCAGCCAGGCGTCGGTCAGCTGAGACAGGAACCGGCCGGCCCGGGACTGCTGCATCGACGGCGATCCGAGCTTGGCCTGCGCCTTTTTCGCGGCCGCCTGGTTGCCCGCGTAGCTGTGCACCATCAGCTGCAACGCGAGCGTGAGCGCATGTCGCACCGGTGTGCCGGCCAGCTTGGCGCAGTCCACGGCTTCGTCGATGGCCACCGTCGCATCGTGCATGCGCCCGGCATCGCGGTAGATGATCGCGATCCGGTGCAAAGTGCGCGCGAGGTCTGCATGCTGCGGGAGCGGGTTGCGGCTGAGCTGCGCCGAGCGGTGCAAGCTCTCGAGCGCGGGCGCCGCCTGGCCGCGCAGGTGTGCGATGACGCCTTCCTGCCGCAGGCATTGCGCCGTGAGGCGATCATGGTTGCCACCTTGCGCCACGGCGAGCACGCGCCGGCCGATGCTTTGCGCGAGCTCGAACTCGCGCTCCGCGATCGCCAGCTCGCAGCGCTCCAGCAGCACCGCCGCCTTGAGGGCATCGTCGCCGTTCGATTCGAGCAGCGTCAGGGCCTGGTGGATGAGGGTCCGGGCGAGTTCGTTTTTTTCGAGCGCGCGGTAGTAGGCGGCGAGTGCGCGCAACACGCGCGCCTGCGTGGCGACGTCGGCCGACGCGGCTGCGCGCGCCAGCAGGTGCTGTGCCTTCGACGGGGTTTCCGGGTGTTCGATCGCGGCCAGGCTTTCGACGTGCTCCACGTCCATTTCGAACGCATGCGGCTCTGAAGCGACGCATACCTGCAGGTAGTCCTGCGCCATCTGGTAGCGCTGCTCCCGGGCTGCGTGCATGGCGCGGGTGAATGCCTCTTTCGCGAAGCTGTCGATGGGGATGCGCGCCGGCGCCTTGCTGGCGCGTGCGGAAGACAGCCTCCGGCCGAGTGCGACGGTCAGCTCCGTCAGGTCGTTGCCGCGCAGCGGGGTGGCGTCGTCGAGCCGCATCTCGCCATGCAACTGCCAGCGCAGCTCGAAGCCGTTCTCGCAGGAATGAACCTGAACCGCGATCACGGCTCGGGCGCCGATGGCGCGCACCTGCTCGATGGCGCGGTTGCCCGGAGGCCTGTCGCCGCCTCCCTTGAGCGCGGTGACCACGTCGACGAGGGGCAGCACGGAGAGCCCTTGCTGCGTACCGAGCTCTCGGTTCAGGAGCGCCGCCAGGCCGAACTCGACCCACACCAATGCATCCCGGCCCGTGCGATTGTGAAAAGGAAGCGCGGCGACCGTGAGCACCCGGTCCGATTCGGAACGTTCCGGGGGCGCGGGCTGCGCCGCCGCATCGAGAGAGGCGCCGAATTCGCGCGCCGGAGGAAGCGAGGGGGAGTGCGGTGCCCCGATCATCGTGGACAGTGACATGGAACCACAATCAGAAAGAAGCCACTTCGTTCGCCGCTGAAAGCTGCGGGCCGGTGGAGGAGCCCCTTGTTTCGTTTGCGGCTGGCAGATTAGGCCTCCAGGCGGGGCGCGGCTGACCCGACGCGACAATTCATCAGGTTGTCGGCCCCCCGGCGATCGCGTCGGCGACATGACCGATGCCTGCGCCTCGCAGATCGCGCTCACCCGATCGCTCGCGGCCTTGTTTCGTGGAGGACTTGGGAAACCCTTGCTTCTCCCCCTGCGCAATCCTGATCAATTGTCACAACCCGGCCACACGACTTTTGTTGATCGGCACTATCGCAATCCTTAAGTCTTACATCCCGCGTGATGGCGGCACAAGAAGCCCCTGTGTTACAGCTTCTTGCGAGCGCTGACACGCAATCGTTGGAGTTCAATGACATGTCTGCCGGAAATGAACTGCGTCGACGCGTGGTCGTGCTCGACCCGATCCTTCGCTCGCGTGAGCACATGCGTCGCGCCATCCGGGCGCTGGGCCATGCGCCGCTCGTCTTCAATGACCTGGAGGAACTGAGCCAGCTGCGCGGCAAATTGCTGCGCTGCTCGGCCCTCTGTGTGGGACTGCCGCCCAACCCGGGCGACCAACAGCTCTGGGTCCGCGCCGCCAGAAGCCTGATCGGTCGCGACGTGCCCTTGCTCTTCCTGGCGCGAGAAAACCCCGTGAAGGCCACCGAGACCTTGCGCTGCACTGCGGGAGACGTGGTCCTCGCGGCGCCTATTTCTTTTGCGGACGTCCACAAGGGCATGAAGGCCTTCCTTACGCAGCACGGCCACCATGCGCGCGAGCGGCTTCATCGCATCGTTGGCGATGCGGGACGGCCGATCGGTGCCACGGGGAGGAACGGCCCTTAGTTGGGGACGTTCGATGTGTTGTTGAGTTCGATCCAGCATGCGAAGAGGGGGTCCGATCGATCAAACTCATCCAGTTCGAGGCCGGCTTGCGTGGCCAAGTCCCAACCTAGGGTTTCGACGAATACCTTGTGCCGGTATTGAGCGAGCCCGACGAGAACTTCGTCGGGTAGCTCGTGTGATGTGCCTGTAGTGAATTCCACCCTGACTCCTTTGTAGTGGGTGGTATTTCACCCAAATCGGAGGCGGATGGAAACTACCAATGTTGGTAGGACAACCTCACCCACGAAAGAGTTAGTGGCCGGAACCGCAGGCGTATCGAAGGAGCAGGGCAGTCCGTAGCGGCTCGGCCCATGCGAGAGTGTCCACCCACTCGGCAAGGCGATGCAGGTTGCGTTGCCATGGGAGGTCGCGCCGGTCCTCGTTGACCAGCAGCACATTGGTGAAAGGAAGGCTCAGGCGATGCCATCGGACCTGCCCGGGGATGCAGCGGATCTCCCAGTCCCAGCCCAGCGTCACGGGCGACCCCTCTGCATCGATCCATTCCGTGTAGCCTGTGATCGTGGTGGGGCGACCGCATGCCTGCAGCATGGGCAGGAAGGGCTCTTCGTAGATGCCCGACATCAGGTGTGTCAGCTGCAGGGTTCGCAGTGCCGGAGTCGGAAGCCGCAGCAGGCCGTCGGGATGCGCCGGCGCATCAAAGGCGGGATTTCTCAATGGGCGTACTCCGTGGATCTCTGTGGCTGCGCCCTTGGGCTGGATAGCGCGAGAACCCGGTGACGCTCGATCGCTATGTCAATTGAGCAATCCGAGCATCGCAGCTCTCACGACGGCGGCTGTCTTGTTAGCGGCGCCGAGTTTAGCGGTGGCATTGCTCACATGAAAGTTGACCGTATCGACGGAGATGGCGAGTATTTGCCCGATTTCGCTCGATGTCTTCCCGTCGGCAGTCCATTTCAGCACTTCGAGTTCGCGGATAGTCAACTTCTCCTCGACCTCGCACAGCTTGGGCAAGAGAGCACGGGTGAAGGCCAAATGCGCAACATTGACCAGCCATCGCATCCTTGGCTCCTTGACCTGGAGTTCATGCGCCGAGAGATCCTCGCCTGAACGCGCCAAAGTGGCATGCCACCAACGCCATTGGCGTCCAGGCTTGACTGAGCCCAGCCGACGCGTATGCCGCAGGATTGCGCCTCCGCCCACAGCTGCGGTGTGGACGCGAATAGCTCGTCGCTCCAGACCACGGGCGTCTGGCTGCGCCGGCCATGCTGGACCGTGGGATCGGTGGCGACGTAACCAGCTTCATGGTAGCGCTCGGCCCATGCGCTCGGATAGTCGAACAGGGTCAGAACTCGGGGATTCGACAGTGGAAACGGGAACCGGATCCCATAGGCGCAGTATTCGAAGCCCAGCCCGCGCGCAGCAGCAATGATTTCGTCAAAGATCTCCTGCTCGCTGGGCGCGACAGCGACGATGCGCAGCAAATCTTCTTGCCAGTTTTTCATAGTGCGCCTCGCAAGGACCTCTGGATGCAAAGAGTTTGCCAGTCAGCGTCACTCGCCAATGCTCCCGGGGCAGAATAAATCACGATTCTGGAGATCTAGTTTGCATTCCCCCAACCTTGCGGCCCTGCGCCGTTCCCACCTCGAGGCAGCCATCGTCGATCTCGATGGAACGATGGTCGACACACTCGGCGACTTCGTCGTATCGCTCAACCGCATGCTCGACGAGCTCGCCTTGCCGCCGATCACTGCCGAGGCGATCGGCCAGATGATCGGCAAGGGCTCCGAGCACCTGATTCGCTCTGTGTTGCGCCACGTGCGCGACGATCGCCCGGCCGATGCCGCGCTATTCGATGCAGCCTGGCCTCGCTACCAGCACCACTATCTCGCTATCAACGGCCAGCATGCGCCGATCTATGCCGGCGTCGTCGAAGGGCTGGCCGCGTTGCGTGCGCGGGGCCTGCGCCTCGCCTGCCTGACCAACAAGCCCATCGCCTTCGCGCGCCCGCTGCTGGTGGTCAAGGGCCTGGACGGCTACTTCGAGCATCTGTTCGGCGGCGAAGCCTTCGAGCGCAAGAAGCCCGATCCGCTGCCGCTCCTGAAGACCTGCGAGGCGCTGGGCAGTGCGCCCGCCCGCACGCTGATGGTCGGCGATTCGAGCAACGACGCGCAGGCGGCGCGCGCCGCCGGCTGCCCGGTGGTGCTGGTGAGCTATGGCTACAACCACGGCCAGCCGGTGCGCGAGGTCGACGCCGACGGCTTCGTCGATTCGCTGGCCGAGCTCGATGGCTTGCTTGGGGCGGGTTGACGATAGTTGACAGTCAAATTGATGAAAAGTAATGTATTGGTCAGCCCGCCGGTCTGCAGATCGGCGGCCCGTGGCCCCACAACACTTTTTGCTCTATGAACATCGCGATCCTGGGCGGCGGCCATGGCTGTTATGCCGCCGCTGCCGACCTGTCCGAAGCCGGCCATTCGGTGCGCCTGTGGCGCCGTGATGCCGATGCGCTGGCGGCCGTGCGCCAGGCCGGCTCCATTTGCCTGAAGGACGCGCGCGGCACACGCGACGTGCCCATCGCAGTCGCGACCGCCGACATCGGCGAGGCCTTGCGCGGCGCCTCGCTGATCGTGATTCCGACGCCCGCCATCGCGCAAGAAGACATCGCTCGTGCCATGGCGCCGCACCTGGTCGACGGCCAAGTGGTGTTTCTGCCGCCCGGCACCTTCGGCAGCTTCGTGATGGCGCGCATCGTGAAGCAGGCCGGCAACCGCGCCGACGTGGCCTGGGCCGAGACCGGCACGCTGCCTTACCTCGCGCGCAAGCATGGCGAGCGCGAGGTCAACGTCACCATTCGCGCGATCCGCCTGCCGACCGGCGTGTATCCGGCGCGCAAGGAGCGCGAGGCGCTGGAGGTGATTCGCGCGGCCTACCCGAGC
This sequence comes from Variovorax sp. WS11, assembly GCF_010499245.1. Classification (GTDB taxonomy): domain Bacteria; phylum Pseudomonadota; class Gammaproteobacteria; order Burkholderiales; family Burkholderiaceae_C; genus Variovorax. Next base: position 1,864,788 of record NZ_JAAGOW010000001.1, on the reverse strand, counting down.
GTGCACGGCTGCGGCGATGCGCTCTCGGGTGCGCTGATGAATGCCGGGCCGATCATCCATCCCCCGCTGATGGTGATGAATGCCGCGCCGCTGCAGCACTTCGAGCGCTGGGACATCCACAACGAGGGCACGCAGCGCGCGGTGCGCGACGTGACCGACCGGCTGGACCAGGAGCGCATCGCGGTGCGCGAGGCCTTCGGCCAGGGCGCGCCGCACTATCCGCTGGCCGACCACTACAACAACGACCAGTGGATGTACGGCGATGCCCACAAGCAGCTGGTGAAGTCGGGCGACTGGCGCGAGAACATCGATCTCTACGCGCACCGCTACATCACCGAGGACACGGAGCTGGGCCTGGCCTTCCTGGCTTCGGCAGCGCGCCATGCGGGCGTGGATGCGCCGATCGCGCATGGCCTGCTGGCCATCGTCGGCGGCTTCCTCGGTCGCGACCTGCGTCAAGGCCCGCGCACTTTCGAGGCGCTAGGCCTGGCTGGTCTGGACCAGGCCGCGCTGAAGAAGAGGCTGCACGATGGCGAATGAGGTCGCCTCAGCGCCGCGCTTCGCCGCTGTCGGCGCGGGCCGCATGGGGCGCGGCATCGCCATTGCCTTCGCCTACGCGGGCCACCGCATCGCGCTGGTCGACTTGCGCGTGCGCAGCGACGAAGCCTGGCAGAAGCTGCGCGCCGAAGCGCGAGCCGAGATCGAGAGCAGCCTCTCGGGCCTGGCGCAACTGGGCGTGCTCGATGCGGCGCAAGTGCCGGCGATCGCAGCGCGTGTCGAACTCGTGCCCGCCGCCGACGCGCCGCGCGCGCTGTCCGCGGCCGAGCTGGTGTTCGAAGGCGTGCCCGAAACGCTGGAGGCCAAGCGCGAGGCCTTCGAGCAGATCAACCGCCACTGCCGCGAGGACGCCATCCTCACCTCCACCACCAGCAGCATCCTGGTCACGCAGATCGCCGCGCTGGTGAAGAGGCCGGAGCGCTTCCTCAACATGCACTGGCTCAACCCGGCCTACGTGATCCCGGTGGTGGAGTTGAGCTGCCACCCGGGCACCGATGCCGCGGTGCTGGCGCGCACCAAGGCGCTGATGGAAGCGATCGGCAAGCTGCCCGTGGTGTGCGGCCCGACGCCTGGCTACATCGTGCCGCGGCTGCAGGCGCTGGTCATGAACGAGGCCGCACGGATGGTCGAGGAGGGCGCGGCCACCGCGGAGGAAATCGACAAGGCCACGCGCTACGGCCTCGGCCTGCGCTTCGCCGCACTGGGCGTGGTGGAGTTCATCGACTTCGGCGGCGCCGACATCCTGCACCACGCGAGCCGCGAGATGTCGGGCTCGATCGATCCCGCGCGCTATGCGGCGCCGGCCATCCTCGACCGCATGATGGAAGAGGGCCGGCTGGGCCTGAAGAGCGGCAGCGGCTTCTACGACTACGTGGGCCGGGACGTGGGCGCCTACCGGCGCGATGTGCTGGCGCGCACGCTCGGCATGTTGAAGCACGCCGGGCTGTGGCGCCCGCCCGCCGACGGGACGCAGCCATGACGAAGATCCGCCGCGCCTTCGCCGATCTGTCGGTCGGGCAGGTCCACTACGCGAGCTGCGGCGATCCGCGTGCCGAGACGGTGCTCCTGCTGCACCAGTCGCCGCGCAGCTGGGCCGAGTACCGCCATGTGCTGCCCCTGATCGGGCGCCGCTTCCGCGCGGTGGCGATGGACACCGCAGGCTTCGGCGATTCCGATGACGGCGGCGTGCCCGCGAGCATCGAGCAATGGGCGCGCGTGGCCGTCGAGTTGCTGGACGCGCTGCGCATCGCCCGCGTGCATGTGGTGGGCCATCACACGGGCGGCGTGATCGCGGTCGAGCTGGCGAGCGCCTTCGCTGCGCGCGTGCATGGGCTGGTGCTGTCGTCGACGCCGTACACCGACGCCGCTTTCCGCCGGGCGCGGGCCGAGCGCCCGCCCATCGACGACGTGGCGATGAGCGGCGACGGCAGCCATCTTGCGGCCTTGTGGCAGAAGCGCCTCGGCTTCTACCCGGCCGGGCGGCCCGAGCTGCTGGAGGCCTTCGTGCTGGACGCGCTCAAGGTGAGCGGGCGCATGGAGGAGGGTCACCGCGCCGTCGCGGCCTATCGCATGGAAGAGCGCATCGCGAAGGTGCGGCAGCCCACGCTGATCGTGCGCGCCACCGACGATCCCTTCGCCGCCCCGCATGCGCAGGAGCTGAAGGCGCACATCCCGCAGGCCTGCATCGTCGACATCGAGGGTGGCATGGTGCCGCTGCCCGACCAGATGCCCGAGGCCTTCGCCGACGCGGTGCTGTCTTTCCTGGAGTCGCTGTCGTGAAGGCTGTGCGCATTCCCGGCTTCGGCGCCGCGCCGGTGCTGGAGGCGCTGCGCGACCCGCAGCCACGCCCGGGCCGGACGATCGTGCGCATGGCCGCAGCCACCGTGGGCCATATCGATCGGACGGTCTGGAACGGCGCCTTCCTCAAGCATCCGCCGCTGCCCTACATCCCCGGCGTCGAGGCCGCGGGCACCGTGGTCGCGAGCGAACGCCATGCGCCCGGCCAGCGCGTGTGGGTGCGCGGCAGCGGCCTGGGCACGACGGAGGACGGCACCTGGTGCGAGCTGATCGACGCGCCCGACGAGGCGCTGGGCTTCTTGCCCGATGGGCTCGATATGGCGCTCGGCGCCGCCTTCTTCTCGCCCTGCATCTCGGCCTGGGTCGCGCTGCACGAGATCGCGAAGCTGCAGGCCGGCGAGCGCGTGCTGGTGACCGGCGCCACCGGCGCGGTGGGATCGATGACGGTGCAGCTCGTGCGCGAGGCCGGCGCCATCGTGCTCGCTCGCACGGAGGACGCGCAGCAGCAGCCCGTCGACCTGCTGGTCGACACCGTCGGCGGCCCGGTGCTGGAGGCTGCCTTGCCCTGCGTCGTGCCCGGCGGCCGCGCGGTGCTGGTGGGCTACACGGCGGGCAACACGCTGCCCTTGAACATCGCCCATTTCCTGCAGCGCGACGTGGCGCTGTTGCCGCTCAACATGTTCGGGCGCGAAGCCGCCGGCCGCGCCGCCGTGCCGGCCTTGCTGGCGCGGCTGGCGGACGGAAGGCTCACGCTCGAAGTGAAGCGCTTCGCGCTCGGCGAGGCGGCGAGCGCGCTCGAATGGATCACGCAGCGCGGGCATCGGGGCCGGGCGGTGCTGGTGCCCTGAGGAGGGTGCGTGGGGCCAGGATCTAAGATCATTGCGCCCGCATCGCCCAGGAGAACGCATCGACATGGACAACCCGCTTGCCCAATCCTGGCTCGCCCTGAGTGCGCCCGTGGCTGCCGCGCGCGCCGCCGGGCGGCCCCTCGTGGCGCTGGAGTCGACCATCATCGCGCACGGCATGCCCTACCCGGAGAACGTGCGCACGGCGCGCGAGGTGGAGGCAGCGATCCGCAGCCTGGGTGCCGAGCCCGCGACCATCGCGCTGATGGGCGGGCGCATCCGCATCGGGCTGTCGGACGATGAACTGGAGCTGATCGGCCGTTCAGACCAGGCGCACAAGGTCAGCCGGCGCGACTTGCCGGCGGTGCTCGCGAGCGGCGAGCTCGGCGCCACCACCGTGGCCGGCACCATGATCTGCGCGGCGCTGGCCGGCATCGAGGTCTTCGTCACCGGCGGCATCGGCGGTGTGCATCGCGGTGCGGCGCAGAGCTTCGACGTCTCGGCCGACCTGCAGGAACTGGCGAAGACTTCGGTGGCGGTGGTGTGCGCCGGCGCCAAGTCGATCCTGGACCTCGGGCTCACGCTGGAATACCTGGAGACGCATGGCGTGCCGGTGCTCAGCTGCGGGCAGGACAACTTCGCGGCCTTCTACACGCGCGACAGCGGCTTGCGCGCTGACTATCGCCTGGACGATGCGGATGCGCAGGCCCGCTTCATCCGCACCAAGTGGAGCCTGGGCCTCGCCGGCGGCGTGGTGCTGAGCACGCCGGTGCCGGAAGCCGCGGCCATGCCGCGCGAGGAGATCGACGCGATCACCGACCAGGCTCTTGCCGAGGCCGCGGCGCAGGGCATTGCCGGCAAGGCGGTCACGCCTTTTTTGCTGTCGCGCATCAAGGCGCTGACGGGCGGGCGCAGCCTGGCGACCAATATCGCGCTCGTGAAACACAACGCCGAGGTGGGCGCGAGGCTGGCCCTGGCGTTGGCGTGCGTGTAAGCGCCTTGCCGCCAGGACTCCTGACATTCGTCTTCGTGCTGGAGACAAATGCTTTTATCTATGAGAGCTTTCATTTCTCTCTCTTTCTCGCTAACTTGCTTCGCGGGCTCGAATCTGGCTAAGGTCATCGCCCTCCGACAACTCATCGATAAGACTGAATATGGATCTCGAACTTCCAAGCAAGCTTCACAAAGCACTTGAGCGTGAAGCGTCTGATGCGGGGCGAAGCCTGCACGCACACGTCATTGAGAAGCTGGAGTCGGTCACGCCACCTATCGAGGCAGTGACGCGCGACGTGATCACGGCTGGGCTGCCCAAACTGGTCGCCTTCCTGTCACGAGTGCCAGGCGTGGAGGTCCTTTCATCGGATTCAACTCCGGACGCCTTTTGGTGGGTGAAACTGAACCTCGATCTCGACCACTCACTGGCCTGGCATGTGGTTCAGGAACTTGGCTTCGTTCTGAACTACATATCCCTTGAAGAACAGCTACCCACTGTTTTCAAGCCGGTTTCGCCTCCTCCTTATATGAATGGCGGTCCAAAGGACTTCCTTTCATGGATCATTGAACCAACTCACAACTACATCGACCCGGCGTGGATAGCAGAAGCGCTCGAAGGTCGCCTGCCTGAACCAGTCGAAGATCTGGCCCAGTGGGACTCAGATGACGAATAGACTTGACGGGATGACTGCAGTCGCAGTTCCGCACGTTCGCGGTATCCGCCCCCCAATCTAAGGGGTCTGGCGCCGGCGGTGTTGCCCCTCGAGGCAACGGATTCAGGATGTGGCTTTCAGTCGCAGTCGTGCGCGGCGAAGCCGCTACGCCTGCGAGTCCTCTTCCGCCTCATCCACCTCCCCCGCCGCACCGGCGTGCAGCTCGATCATCTGCCGCAGCGTCGTCTTCAACTCCTCCGCTCGCAGCAGGCCAAAGGGCTCCAGCACCCGCCGCTCGTGCTCGCGCGCCAGGTCCATCAGCTGCTCCACCGTCTTCGCGCCCTTGCGCGTGATGCGCACCAGCGTGATGCGCCGGTCACTGTCGTGGGGCAGGCGCTCGACCTGGCCCTTGGATTCCATGCGGTCGAGCAGGCGCGTGACTGTCGGCTGCTTGGTCACCGTGACCTGCGCCAGCTGGCCGATGCTGACCGCCTCGCCCCCGGCCAGCGAGGCCATCACCCGCCACTCCGACACCGAGAAGCCGTGCTGGCGCGCCACCACGTGGAACTCCGACGAAATGAGCTGGCTGGCCTGCGCCAGCAGCGCCGGCAGGTAGTCGTCGACGAAGCGCAAGGCCTTCTTCTTAGAAGCGGCAGTGGCCATGAAGCGTCCCCTCGGCTGCACCAGGCACGCAGCTTGCGTGTCTAGGGTTATTCATGATTGTGGATACATTCACTTGTGAACATTATAGAGACCATGCAATGAGGCGGCTCCCACGCCGTCACGGAAAGAAACAGAACCATGGCTGAACGATCGTTCGTCGAGGAAGTAAAGAAGCTCCGGCTCGCCGAAGGCGAGGTGTTCCGGGGTGAGGGCATTCTGGCAGTCACCAAGGCACTGCTCGAATCGGGTGTTTCCTATGTCGCCGGCTACCAGGGCGCGCCCATCTCGCACCTGATGGACGTGCTGGCCGACGCCCAGGACATCCTGGCCGAGCAGGGCATCCGCTTCGAAAACAGCGCCAGCGAGGCCACGGCGGCCGCCACGCTGGCCGCCTCGGTTAACTACCCGCTGCGTGGCGCCGTCACCTTCAAGGCGACGGTGGGCACCAACGTGGCCTCCGACGCGCTGGCCAACCTGGCCTCGGGCGGCGTGACCGGCGGGGCGCTCGTCATCGTGGGCGAGGACTACGGCGAGGGCTCCTCGATCATGCAGGAGCGCAGCCACGCCTTCGCGATGAAGTCGCAGATCTGGCTGCTCGATCCGCGGCCCAACCTGCCCTCCATCGTCGATGCGGTGAAGAAGGGCTTCGAACTCTCCGAGGCCAGCCACACGCCGGTGATGCTGCAGCTGCGCATCCGCGCCTGCCATGTGCACGGCCAGTTCGTGGCCGGCGCCAACCGCCGGGCCGACTTCACGCTGAAGGACGCGCTGGAGAACCCGCAGCGCGACGTCAGCCGCATCGTGCTGCCGCCGGCCAGCTTCGTGCACGAGCAGGAGAAGGTGAAGGAGCGCTGGCCTGCCGCGGTTCGCTTCATCGAGGAGCACAAGCTCAACGAGTTCTTCTCGGAAGATGCCGACGACATCGGCATCATCGTCCAGGGCGGCAGCTACAACACCCTGCTGCGCGCGCTCGAGCGCCTGGGCCTGGCCGATGTCTACGGCCACACGCAGGTGCCGCTCTACGTGATGAACGTGGCCTACCCGCTGGTCGACAACGAGGTGTTGCGCTTCTGCATGGGCAAGCGCGCGGTGCTGGTGGTGGAAGAAGGCCAGCCCAACTTCGTCGAGCAGAACCTCGCGACCATCCTGCGCCAGGCCGGCTCCACCACCGCGCTGCACGGCAAGGACATGCTGCCCGTGGCGGGCGAATACACGGCGGCCGAGTTGCTCAAGGGCGCCCGCGCCTTCGGGGAGCGCTACGGCCGGCTGCAACCCTTGCCTGTGCCCGCGCCGGTGCGCAAGGTGATCCCGCTCAAGGAAGTCGCCGAGATCGGCGTCGACGCCGCACCCGAGCCCGCCCTGCCGCTGGGCGACAGCGTGCATGCGCGCCCGCCGGGCTTCTGCACCGGCTGCCCCGAGCGGCCGATCTTCAGCGCCATGAAGCTGGTCGAGCGCGAACTGGGCCCGCATCACGTGAGCGCCGACATCGGCTGCCACCTGTTCTCCATCCTGCCGCCCTTCAACATCGGCAACACCACCATGGGCTACGGCCTGGGCGGCGCGGGCGCTGCGGCGCTCAATGCGCCGGCGGGCAAGCGCGCGATCTCGATGATGGGCGACGGCGGCTTCTGGCACAACGGCCTCACCAGCGGCGTGGCCAACGCGGTCTTCAACAAGAGCGACAACCTGACCATCGTCGTCGACAACAACTACACGTCGGCCACCGGCGGGCAGGACATCCTTTCGTCGAAGGCGCAGAACGCAACCCGCAGCACCGGCCATGCGATCGAGCGCGCGGTGCGCGGCGTGGGCGTGAAATGGGTGCGCACGATGCGCCGCACCTACGACGTCGCCGGCATGCGCGACGTGATCAAGGAGGCGCTGACGACGAAGCAGAAGGGCCCCAAGGTCCTGATCGCGCAGTCCGAGTGCATGCTCAACAAGCAGCGCCGCGAGAAGCCGCTGGTGCGCAAGGCCATCGCCGAAGGCAAGCGCATGGTGCGCGACAAGTTCGGCGTCGACGAGGACACCTGCACTGGCGACCATTCGTGCATCCGGCTGTCGGGCTGCCCGTCGCTGTCGATCAAGACCAACCCCGATCCGCTGCGCGTCGATCCCGTCGCCACCGTGCTCGACAGCTGCGTGGGCTGCGGCAACTGCGGCGATGTGTCGCATGCCGCCGTGCTCTGCCCCTCTTTCTACAAGGCGCAGATCGTCAGCAACCCGACGGGCTGGGACCGCTTCCGCCAGCGCGTGCGCGCAGGCGTGATCGGCTGGCTCCAGCGCGGCGAGGCGAAGCGCCGCGCGGCCTATGCGTTCTGAAACGATGACCACCGCTCAACCTATCAAGATCGCGATCCTCGCCATGGGCGGCGAGGGCGGCGGCGTGCTGGCCGACTGGATCGTCGACATGGGCGAGGCCAACGGCTATGTCGCGCAGACCACCTCGGTGCCGGGCGTGGCCCAGCGTACCGGCGCGACCATCTACTACGTCGAGCTCTATCCCGAAGCGCAGGCCGATGCCGACGGCGGCCGGCCCGTGCTGGCGCTGATGCCGCTGCCGGGCGACGTCGACGTGGTGCTGGCCTCGGAGCTGATGGAAGCCGGCCGCGCGGTGCAGCGCGGGCTGGTCACCCAGGACCGCAGCACGCTCATCGCCTCCACCCACCGCGTGTATTCCATTGCCGAGAAGAGCGCGATGGGCGACGGCCGCGTCGACAGCGCCCAACTGCTGGCGCACGCGGACAAGGCCGCCAAGCGCTTCATCCGCTTCGACATGGCGCAGGCCGCCGAGGCGGCGGGCAGCGTGATCAGCGCGGTGCTCTTCGGCGCGCTGGCCGGCTCCGGCGTGCTGCCTTTCAGCCGTGCGCAGTTCGAGGCCACCATCGAGCGCGGCGGTGTCGGCGTCAAGCCCAGCCTGAAGGCCTTCGGCGCCGCTTTCGTGCGGGTCCAGGGCGCGGCGGAAGAAGCGGTGTCCATCCCCGCACCGAGCGCGCCGCCGCAGCCGAAGCATCCCGCGGTGCGTGCGCTGGTCGAGCGCGTGCAGCGCGACTTCGCGCCGACGCTGCACCCCGTGCTGTTCGAAGCCGTGCGGCGCCTCATCGACTACCAGGACACCGACTACGCCGGCCTCTACCTCGACCGCATGGCCGCGATCGCCGCGCTGCCCGCGGGCGAGGACCATCGCCTGCAGCGCGAGACCGCCCGCCACCTGGCGCTGTGGATGTCCTACGAGGACACGGCCCGTGTCGCCGCGCTCAAGACCCGCGCCTCGCGCTTCGAGCGCGTGCGCGGCGAGGCCGGCGTGCAAGAGGGCCAGCTGCTCGCGATCAACGAATACATGCACCCGCGCCTGCAGGAGATCTGCGAGACCCTGCCCGGCGGCCTCGGCCGCTGGCTGATGGGCTCGGGCTGGCCGCGCCGCCTGGTGGAGCGCATGACCCGCAAGGGCCGCGTGATCCGCACCAGCTCGCTGCGCGGCTACCTGATGCTCTCCACGGTCGCTGCCATGAAGCGCTGGCGCCACAGCACCACCCGCTATGCCGAGGAAAACGGCCGCATCGAGGAATGGCTGCAGCGCATCGCCGGCACGGCCGCGCAGCATCCGGAGCTGGCGGTCGAGCTCGCCCAGTGCCAGCGCCTGGTCAAGGGCTACAGCGACACCCACGAACGCGGCCTGCGCAACTACGACACGCTGATGGCCGCCTTTCAGCGGGCGGGCGCTCGCATGGCGCCGGCCACGCTGCGCGAGCTGCGCGATGCGGCGCTGGCCGATGAACAGGGCCACCAGCTGCGCGCCATGCTGGCGCGGCATGCGCTGGCCTGAACTGCAACGAGAGAGACACGCATGACTGCCACGCTTCAACTGCGCGTTGCCGAAGCCCAGGAGCTGAACCCGCTGATTCGCAGGTTCGTCCTGCGCGCCGACGATGGCCGCGCGCTGCCGGGCTACAGCGCCGGCGCCCATCTCCGCATCCAGGTCGAGCTGCCCGATGGCGCGAAGGACTGGCGTCACTACTCGCTGATCAACTTCGCCACCGAGCGCAACGCGACGAACGCGCCCACGCAGTACGTCATCGCCGTGCGCAAGGAGGCCGAGGGCCGCGGCGGCTCGCGCTTCATGCACGAACGGCTGAAGGAGGGCGAGCTCGTCACCATCGAGCCGCCGAAGAACGACTTTCCGCTGCACACCGGCCCCGGCGGCACGGTGCTGGTCGCGGGCGGCATCGGCATCACGCCGCTGGCCAGCATGGCCGCGCGCCGGCGCGCCGAGGGCGAGCCCGTGCGCCTGCACTATGCCGGCCGCAGCCGCGAGCTGATGGCCTTCCTGCCCGAGCTGCAGGCGCTGCTGGGCGATAACCTGCGCGTGCATGCCGACGCCGACGCCGGCACGCCGCTCGACATCGACGCGGTGCTCGACGACGTGCCCGCCGGCGATCGTCTCTACGTCTGCGGCCCCAAGGTCATGCTCGACGCCGTGCTGGCCCGCACCCAGGCGCGCGGCTGGGAACACGACCGCGTGCACTTCGAGCTCTTCACCACGACGGTCGCCGAGGAAGGCGACCAGCCTTTCGAGGTGGAGCTCGCCCAATCCGGCCAACGCTTTACGGTGCCCGCTGATCAGAGCATCCTCGACTGCCTGATCGAGCATGGCTGCGACCCGATGTACGACTGCAAACGCGGCGAATGCGGCGTGTGCACGACGCCGGTGCTGGAAGGCGAGATCGACCACCGCGACTACGTGCTGAGCGCGCGCGAGAAGGCCGAGGGCAACGTGATGCAGATCTGCATCTCGCGCGCCAAGGGGCCAAAGCTGGTCCTCGACATCTGAAGGAGAGCACAACGATGACTTCCTACCGAGGCAACCCCGAGGCCGTGCGCGCCCTGGTGCAGAACGATCGCGTGCACCGCGACCTCTACATCAGCCAGGACCTGTTCGAGCTGGAGCAGGAGCACTTCTTCGCCAACACCTGGAACTACGTCGGCCACGAGAGCCAGCTGCCCAAGTCCGGCGACTACATCAGCAACGAGATCGCCGGCCGCCCCCTGATCGTTGTGCGCCACAGCGACGGCTCGCTGCGCGCGATGATGAACCGTTGCGCCCATAAAGGCTCGCGCCTGGTGAGCGCGCCCTGCGGCAACACCGGCAAGTTCTTTCGCTGCCCCTACCACGCCTGGACCTTCAAGACCGACGGCTCGCTGCTCGCGATTCCGCTGAAGAACGGCTACGAGGGCACGCAGCTGCACGAATGCGAGTCGGCCAAGGGCCTGACCACCATCCGCAACGTGCGCAGCCACCGCGGATTCATCTTCGTCAAGATCAACGACGTCGGCGCGGACTTCGAGGAATACTTCGGCGACTCGCTGAGCTCCATCGACAACATGGCCGACCGCTCGCCCGAAGGCGAGCTGGAGATCGCCGGCGGCTGCCTGCGCTTCATGCACCAGTGCAACTGGAAGATGTTCGTCGAGAACCTCAACGACACTATGCACCCCATGGTGGCGCACGAGTCCTCCGCCGGCACCGCCAAGCGCATGTGGTCCGACAAGCCGGCCGACGAGCCGAAGCCCATGGCCATCGAGCAGTTCGTGCCCTTCATGTCGGACTACAAGTTCTTCGACGACATGGGCATCCGGACCTACGACAACGGCCACAGCTTCACCGGCGTGCACTTCAGCATCCACAGCAAGTACAAGGCGATCCCCGAGTACGACGACGCGATGAAGGCGAAGTACGGCGAGGAGCGCACCGCGCAGATCCTGGGCATGGCGCGCCACAACACGGTGTACTACCCCAACCTCACGATCAAGGGCGCGATCCAGGCGATCCGCGTGGTCAGGCCGATCGCGGCCGACAAGACGCTGATCGAGAGCTGGACCTTCCGCCTGAAGGGCGCGCCGCCCGAGCTGCTGCAGCGCACCGCCATGTACAACCGGCTGATCAATTCGCCCTTCTCGGTGGTCGGCCACGACGACCTGCAGGCTTATCGGGGCATGCAGGCCGGGCTGCACGCGACGGGCAACGAGTGGGTGAGCCTGCACCGCAACTACGACCCCGAGGAGCTGAAGGGCGGCGAGATGACCACCGGCGGCACCAACGAATTGCCGATGCGCAACCAGTACCGCAGCTGGGCCCGCTACATGACGGAGACCATGTGATGAGCAACACTGTCACGCGCCAGGACCTGATCGACTTCGTGGTGCAGGAGTCGCGCCTGCTCGACGGCAAGCGCTACGAGGAGTGGAACTCGCTCTTCACCGACGGTGCCTATTACTGGATACCGGCCGTGCCGGACCAGGAGGATGGCCTCAACCACTGTTCGCATCTCTACGAGGACAAGCTCTTGCGCGACCTGCGCATCGAGCGCCTGAAGAGCCCGCGCGCGTTCTCGCAGCAGCCACCCAGCCGCTGCCACCACCTGCTGCAGACGCCCACCGTCGAGGTGTTCGACGAGGCGGGCAATGCCTTCGTGGTGCGCACCGAGTTCCACTACACCGAGTCGCAGGGCGACGAGCTGCAGTTCTACGTGGGCACCTTCTTCCACCACCTGACGCAGGTGGACGGCCGGCTGCGCATGACGCTCAAGCGCGTGAACCTGCTCAACTGCGACGCCGCGCTGCCGGCCGTGCAGCTCTTCATCTAGGGACGAGATGCACACCACGGTCCATCAATGCTTCGCAGCCACCGCGGCGCGCACGCCGGATGCGGAGTTCCTTTTCACGGAGTCGGTGACGGCGAAGGCCTACGGCATTGCGCCCGGCGCCATCCGCTGGGGCGAGGCCGCGGCCGAGGTCGAGCGCCTGCGCGCCGCGTACGCGGAAGCCGGCTACGGCCACGGCCACCGCGTCGGCCTGCTGCTGGAGAACCGGCCCGCCTTCCTGCTCCATTGGCTCGCGCTCAACGCGCTGGGCGTGAGCGTGGTGCCCATCAATGCCGAGATGCGCTCGGCCGAGCTGGTCTACCTGATCGGCCACAGCGAGATCGGCCTGGCCGTGACCCTGCCCGAGCGAGCCGCCGACCTGCGCGCCGCCGCCACCCAGGCCGGCATCGGCTTCGAGACCATGGGGCCTGACGACGCGGTGCCCGCGGCGAAGACCGCGCCGCCGCGTGCGCCCGAAGCGATCGGCCCCGACACCGAATGCGCGCTGCTCTACACCTCCGGCACCACCGGCCGGCCCAAGGGCTGCATCCTGGGCAATGCCTACTTCCTGCGCGCGGGCGAGTGGTATGCCGCGCTCGACGGCGTGTGCGGCATCCGCCGCGATGCCGAGCGCGTGATCACGCCGCTGCCGCTCAACCACATGAACGCGATGGCGTTCTCGACCATGGTGGTGCTGGTGGCCGGCGGCTGTCTGGTGCAGCTCGACCGCTTCCACCCGAAGACCTGGCTGGCGAGCGCACGCGAGAGCCGCGCCACCATCGTCCACTACCTGGGCGTGATGCCGGCGATGCTGCTGGCCGCGCCGGAGTCGGCGGCCGACAAGGATCATGCGATCCGCTGGGGTTTCGGCGCCGGCGTGGACCGCAAGAACCATGCGCCTTTCGAATCGCGCTTCGGCTTCCCGCTGGTGGAAGCCTGGGCCATGACCGAGACCGGCGCCGGCGCCTGCATCATGGCCAACCGCGAGCCGCGCCTGGTGGGCACGAGCTGCTTCGGCCGGCAGCAGGACTATGTCGAGCTGCGGCTCGTCGACGACGAAGGCCGGGACGTCCCCGCCGATGCGCCCGGCGAGCTGCTGGTGCGCTCCGTCGGCGACGACCCGCGGCGCTATTTCTTCTCCGGCTACCTGAAGGACGAGGATGCCACGCGCGAGGCCTGGGCCGGCGGCTGGTTCCATACCGGCGACCTGGTGCGGCGTGATGCCGAGGGCAACTTCTTCTTCGTCGACCGCAAGAAGAACGTGATCCGCCGCAGCGGCGAGAACATCTCGGCGGTGGAGGTCGAGAGCGTGCTGAACCAGCATCCGGCGGTGAAGACCTCCGCTGTCGCCGCCACGCCCGACACCGTGCGCGGCGACGAGGTGCTGGCCTGCATCGTGGTGCGCGAGGAGGTCGATGCGTCGCAGCACGCCGAGATCGCGCAGAGCATCGTCGAGCATGCGCTGGCGCAGCTGGCCTACTACAAGGCGCCCGGCTATGTCGCCTTCGTCGATGCATTGCCGCTGACGGCATCGCAGAAGATCCAGCGCGGGCAGCTGCGCGAGCTGGCGCACGGCCTGCCGGGCCTGGCGCACTGCATCGACACCCGCGCGATGAAGAAGAGGCAGGCCTGAGATGGCGCGCAATCGGCTTTCCTACGAAGGCGTCGCGGTGGCGGTGCCGGTGACCGTGCCCTACGTGCGCTACTCCACGCGCAGTGCGCATTGGTTCATCGGCCAGGCGTTCGAAGCGCTGGTCAAGGCCAGCGGCGTGGCCAAGGAAGACATCGACGGCCTGTGTCTCAGCAGCTTCTCGCTGGCGCCCGACACGGCCGTTGGCGTGACGCAGCACTTGGGCCTCTCGCCGCGCTGGCTGGACCATGTGCCCACCGGCGGCGCCTCGGGCGTGATGTGCCTGCGCCGCGCGGCGCGCGCGGTGCAGGCAGGCGATGCCGAAATCGTGGCCTGCGTGGGCGCCGACACCAACCATGTCGATTCCTTCCGCCTGACGCTGGGCAGCTTCAGCAACTTCGCGCGCGATGCGAGCTACCCCTACGGCTCGGGCGGACCGAACTCGATCTTCGCGATGATCACCGCCAACTACATGCGCACCTACGGCGCGAAGCGCGAAGACTTCGGCCGCATCGCGGTGGACCAGCGCACCAATGCGCTGGGCAATCCGAACGCGATGTTCAAGAAGCCTCTCACGCTGGACGAGTACATGAGCGCACGGCCGATCTCCGAGCCCATCCATTTGTTCGACTGCGTGATGCCTTGCGCCGGCGCCGAGGCCTTCCTGGTGATGAGCGAGGCCCGAGCCCGCGACCTGGGCCTGCCGCATGTGGTGATCCGCGGCGCAATCGAACGCCACAACGCCTATGCCGAAGACCCGGTGATGGTGCAGGGCGGCTGGCGCAAGGACCGCGACGACCTCTATGCGCAGGCCGGCGTGAAGCCCGCCGAGCTCGACTTCGTCCAGACCTACGACGACTACCCGGTGATCGTGATGATGCATTTCGAGGACCTGGGCTTCTGCGAGAAGGGCGAGGGCCCGGCCTTCGTGCGCGAGCACACCATGACCTTCGACGGCAGCTTTCCCAACAACACCAGCGGCGGCCAGCTCTCGGCCGGGCAAGCCGGCGCAGCGGGCGGCTTTCTCGGCATGGTGGAGTCGATCCGCCAGCTCACGGACCAGGCCGGTCCGCGCACCGTGCCCGATGCCAAGCTGGGCCTGGTCGCGGGCTTCGGCATGGTCACTTACGACCGCTGCCTGTGCACAGGTGCGGTGATTCTGGGGAGACCAGAATGAACAACCCCCACGTTTGCCGCTGCGCGGCTGCACTGCCCCCCGAGGGGGCCGCGCGCCTGCCTTGGGGCGGCCCGGCGGAGGCGCGATGACCATGCCCCTGATGCGCCCCAAGCGCAAGAACCCCGTGCTGCGCACGCGGCAGATGAACCTGCCGCCCGGCTCGCGCGGCCGCATTGCGCTCGGCATGACGGCCGCCGCCGCCGAGGGCCGCTTCGAGCTGCAGACCTGCGAGGACTGCGACACGGTGCAGTACCCGCCGCGCGAGGCCTGCCACAAATGCCTGTCGTCGCGCCTGCACTGGCGCGGGCAAAGCGGCGAGGGCGAGCTGCTCGCCACCACCACGCTGCACCACAGCAATGACCTGTTCTTCCGCGAGCGCCTGCCCTGGCGCCTGGGGCTGGTGCACCTCGACAGCGGACCGACGCTGATGGTGCACATGCACGGCGAGGTCGGCGATGCGCCGGCGCGCGTGCGCGTGGGCGCACGGCTGGACCGCGCGGGACAAGCCGTACTCATTGGATTTCCGAACGAAGGGAGTGCCCATATGGCCGACGACAAGATGCTGCGCGAGATGACCAGCGATCCGAAATTCCGCAAGGCGCTGGTGACCGACGGCAAGACCGAGGTGGGGCAGGCCATCGTGCGTGCCCTGGTGAAGGCCGGCGCCGACATCGTCTGGGTCGGCCATGCCGAGCCCTGGAAGAAGCTGGGCGGGCTGGAGGACATCACGGCCCTGCCGCAGGTGACGCTGGTGCCGCTGGACCTCACCAACGGCCGCTCGGTCAGCGAGCTGGCCGGCGAGATCGGCGGCAAGGTCGACATCGTGATCAACAACGCCGAGGTGCATCGCACCTTCGGCATCGGCGCGCGCCGCGGCACCGACGTGGCCAAGGCCGAGATGGACATCAACTACTTCGGCCTGCTGCGCCTGGCGCAGGAGTTCGGGCCCGCGCTCAAGGGGCGCTCGGCCGATGGCGTGACCGGCGCCACGGCCTGGGTCAACCTGCTGTCGATCTACGCGCTCGCGAACTTCCCGCCGCACGGCACCTTCAGCGCCTCCAAGGCGGCGGCGTACTCGCTGGCGCAGTGCCTGCGCGCCGAGATGCGGCCGGCCGGCATCCGCGTGATCAATGTGTTCCCGGGGCCGATCGACGACGAATGGAACCAGCACCTGCCGCCGCCCAAGGTGGCGCCCAGCGCGCTGGCCAACGCGATCGTGAAGTCGCTGCGCGACGGCGTCGAGGACGTGTACCCGGGCGACGTGGCGCAGGAATGGCTGGAGCGCTGGCGCGACAACCCCAAGGTGCTCGAACGCGAGCTCGCAGCTGGAGGCTGAAATGACGACGACAACCGAACCGATGTCCACCGCCGAGATCCTCGGCAGTCTGGTGAGCGCCATGGCCACCGGCCGCATCCGCGTGATCGACCTCACGCAGACGCTGACGCCCGAGTTCCCGCAGATCGCGCTGCCGCCCGAGATGGGCCAGTGCTGGCCCTTCCGCATCGAGGAGGTGTCGAAGTACGACGAGCGCGGGCCCGGCTGGTACTGGAACAACTTTTCCTGCGGCGAGCACACGGGCACGCACTTCGATGCGCCCATTCACTGGATCTCGGGCCGCGATCTGCCGAACAACTCGGTCGACACCATTCCCGTGCAGCACTTCGTGGCAGCGGCCTGCGTGATCGACTGCTCGGAGCAGGTGAAGGCCGATCCCGACTACCTGATGACGGTGGAGGACATCGAGCGCTTCGAGGCGAAGCACGGCCGCATCCCGAAGGGCGCCTGGGTGCTGATGCGCACCGACTGGTCGCAGCGGCAAGACCCCGAGGCCTACCAGAACTTCGATGAGACCGGCCAGCACACGCCAGGCCCGAGCGCCGAGGCGGTGCGCTTCCTGGTCGAGCAGCGCGACGTGCTGGGCTTCGGCTCCGAAGCCATCGGCACCGATGCGGGCCAGGGCTACCACCTGCGTCCGCCGTACCCCTGCCACTACTTCATGCACGGCGCCGGCCGCTACGGCCTGCAGTGCCTGAGCAACCTCGACCTGCTGCCGCCCACCGGCGCGGTGCTGATCTGCCCGCCGCTCAAGATCGAGAAGGGCAGCGGCAGTCCGCTGCGGGTGCTGGCGCTGGTGGGCGATGCCGCTTGAGCCGCACAAGGAGAGCACCATGAACCTCACGCATCCCGTCGTCGCCGTCACCGGCGGCAGTGCCGGCATCGGCAAGGCGATCTGCGCGGACCTGCTCGCGCAAGGCTACGAGGTGGTGTCGCTGGCGCGCCGCCGATGCGAGATCAACCACCCCAAGCTCTACAACATCGAGGTCGACCTGATGGACCGCGCCGCGACCGCGCAGGCCGCGCGGGAGATGGCGAGCCGCTTCGAGGTGAGGACCGTGGTGCACAACGCCGGCGTGATCCGCCCGGCACTGCTGCCCGAGGCCAAGCTCGAGGACCTCGACGCCCTGGCCCAGCTGCACCTGGGCTGCGCGATCCAGCTGGTGCAGGCCGCGCTCCCCGCGATGCGGGCCGAGCGCTTCGGCCGGGTGGTGCTCCTGTCCTCGCGCGCCGCGGTGGGCCTGGCCACGCGCACGAACTACTCGGCCACCAAGGCCGGCATGCTGGGCATGGCGCGCACCTGGGCGCTGGAGCTGGCGGCCGAGGGCATCACGGTCAACGTGGTGGCGCCGGGGCCGATCCGCACCGACATGTTCTACGACGTGGTGGAAGCCGGCAGCGAGAAGGAACGGCAGCTCGCCGCTTCGGTGCCGGTGCAGCGCCTGGGCGAGGCGGCCGACGTGGCGCGCGCCGTGCGCTTCTTCGTCGACCCGGCCAACGGCTTCATCACCGGCCAGGTGCTCTACGTGTGCGGCGGCACCAGCGTGGGAAGTCTCGCGCTGTAGCGGTGCATCGCGCGTCTTTTACTCGAAACCCCTCGTTGCCGCCCTTGTCATCGCACCGTCGTCTCGCTAGTATTGTTTAGGTCTAAACATTTCAGAAATCATCTTCAGGCCTTATCCCAACCTTTCTGGAGGATCGTCATGAGAGTTGCAAGCCCCATCCGCGCCCTGGCGGGCATCGTCCTCGGCATCGGCGCGCTGAGCGCCGCGAGTGCCTGGGCGGCCGACTACAAGGTCGGCTTCATCACCTCGCTGTCGGGGCCGGTGTCCTCGCTGGGCATTCCCTACGACAAGGGCATGAAGGCCGCGCTGGCCTACAAGTCGGAGATCGGGGGCCGCAAGATCCAGCTGGTGCAGCTCGACGACGCCTCCGATCCGTCGACCGCCGCGCGCAACGCGCGCAAGATGATCGACGAGGACAAGGTCGACGTCATCATCGGCACGGCCGGCTCGCCCGGCGCGCTGGCCATCGCCGCGGTGGCGCGCGAGACCAAGACGCCGCTGATCTCCATCGCCAATGCCAACCTGCCGGGCGAGGAAGGCGCGTGGATGGTCACGCTGCCGCAGCCCGCGCCGCTGATGCTGAACGCGGTCGTCGAACAGATGAAGAAGTCCGGCGTGAAGACCGTGGGCTACATCGGCTTCTCCGACGCCTGGGGCGACCTGGTCTACGACGCGCTCACCAAGAGCGCGCCGGCCGCCGGCATCAAGGTGGTGAGCAACGAGCGTTATGCGCGCGCCGACGCGTCGGTCACCGGCCAGGTGCTGAAGATCGTGGCGCTGCGTCCCGACGCGGTCATCACCGGCACCTCGGGCACGCCGGGCGCGCTGCCCTACCTCGCGCTCTCGGAGCGCGGCTACAAGGGCCAGATCTACGGCATGCATGCGCTGATCAACCCCGACTTCGTGCGCGTGGGCGGCAATGCGGTCGAAGGACTGCTGGCGCCCACCGGCCCGGTGATCGTGGCCGAGCAGCTGCCCGACTCCAACCCGATCCGCAAGACCTCGATGGACTTCCGCGCGGCCTACCAGAAGGCCAACGGCGCAGCGCCCACCGACGCCTTCTCCGCCTACACCTTCGACGCCTGGCTGCTCTTCCTCGACGCGGCGCAGCGCGCCAAGGGCGAGCCCGGCACGTCGGCCTACCGCGTGGCGCTGCGCGACGCGATCGTCAGCACCAAGGAGCTGGTGGGCACGCACAGCGTCTACAACTTCAAGCCGGACAACCGCTATGGGTCGGACGAGCGTTCGCGCGTCGTGGTCAAGCTCGAAAAGGGTCAATGGAAGCTGGTCCCCTGAACATGAAGAACATCGCACGTCTCATCGGCCTCACGGCCATCGCCCTGGCAGCCGCACAGGCCACGGCGGCCGATCTCAAGATCGGCTTCATCAGCTCGCTCTCCGGCCCGATCTCGGCGCTCGGCATCCCCTACGAGAAGGGCATCCGCGCGGCCATTGCAGAGCATCCGATGCTGGCCGGCCGCAAGGTCGAGCTGATCGTGCTCGACGACGCCTCCGACCCCACCACCGCCGGGCGCAATGCGCGCAAGCTGGTGGTCGAGGACAAGGTCGACGTGCTCATCGGCACCTCGGGCGTTCCCAGTGCGATGGCCATTGCGGCCGTGGCGCGCGAGCTCAACACGCCGCTGATCTCGCCCACGCCGGTCACCATCCCCGGCCCCGAGGGCGCGTGGACGGTGACGGTCTCGCAGCCCTTCCCGCTGATGGTCGCGGGCGTGGTCGAGCGCATGAAGAAGTCCGGCGTGAAGACGGTGGCCTTCATCGGCTTCTCCGACGCGCTGGGCGACCTGGCCTACGACTCGCTCGTGAAGAGCGCCGACGCCGCGGGCATCAAGGTGGTGGCCAACGAGCGCTATGCGCGCGCCGATTCCTCTGTCGCGGGCCAGGTTCTCAAGATCGTCGCCGCGCGGCCCGATGCGGTCTTCGCCGGCAACTCCGGCACGCCCGGCGCCTTGCCCTACCTGGGCCTCGCCGAGCGCGGCTACAAGGGCCAGATCTACGGCACGCACGGCCTGATCAACGCTGACTTCGTGCGCGTCGGCGGCGCCTCGATCGAGGGCCTGCAGGTGCCCAGCGGCCCGGTGCTGGTGGCCGACCAGCTGCCGGCCGACAACCCGATCAAGAAGGTGTCGATGAACTTCCGCAGCGCCTACCAGAAGGCGCATGGCGCAGTGCCGACGGATGCCTTCTCCTCCTACACCTACGACGCCTACCTGCTGCTGGCCGATGCCGCCTCTCGCACCAAGGGCGAGCCCGGAACCCCGGCCTATCGCACGGCATTGCGCGATGCCATCACGAGCACCAAGGAGCTGGTGGGCACGCACGGTGTCTACAACTTCAAGCCGGACAACCGCTACGGTTCCGACCAGCGCGCCGTGGTGGTGGTACGCATGGAAAAGGGCCAGTGGAAGCTGGTGCCCTGACGCCCTGCTCACGACGCAAGCCGCCCCTGCCATGAACAGCTACCGCGACCGTCCCGACGCCATTCGCGCGCTGGTCCAGGAGGACCGCGTGCACCGCGACCTCTACCTCAGCGACGAGCTGTTCGTGCTCGAGCAGGAGCGCTTCTTCGCCAACACCTGGCTCTACGTGGGCCACGCGAGCCAGGTGCCGAACGCCGGCGACTACTGGGCGCTGGAACTGGCGGGCAGGCCGGTGATGATGGTGCGCCTGGCCGACGGTGCGGTGCGCGTCTTCTACAACCGCTGCGCGCACAAGGGCAGCCGCCTCGTCACGGACGAGAGCGGCAACGCCGGCAAGTTCTTCCGCTGCCCCTACCACGCCTGGACCTACAAGCTCGATGGCGCGCCGCTCGCGATTCCGCTCAAGTCCGGCTACGAGGGCACGCGCCTGAAGGAATGCGAATCGGGCCAGGGCCTGGTCGAGCTGAAGAACACGGCCGTCTACCGCGACTTCGTGTTCGTGCGCCTGTCCGAGCACGGCCCGGGCTTCGAGGACTACTTCGGCGAGGTGCTGGGCGCCATCGACAACATGGTCGCGCGCTCGCCCGAGGGCCGGCTCACGGTGGGCGGCGGCGTGCTGCGCAACATCATCCATTGCAACTGGAAGATGTACCTCGAGAACATCAACGACACGGTGCATCCGATGTCCACGCACGAGTCGGCCACGCAGGCGGCCGATGCGCTGTGGCAGGGCCGCGCGCCCGAAGAGCCCAAGCCGATGGCGATGGAGCAGATCCTGCCCTTCGGCTCGGGCTATGACTTCTTCGACAAGATGGGCGGGCGCGTGTTCGCCAACGGGCACAGCGTGCTGGGCATCAACTTCAGCATCCACTCGAACTACGCCCAGCTGCCCGACTACGAGGCCGCGATGCGCGAGGCGCACGGCGCCGAGCGGGCGATCGAGATCCTGCAGCGCTCGCCGCAGAACTCGGTGCTGTTCCCCAGCCTTTCGGTCAAGGGTTCGCCGCAGGCCATCCGCGTGATCCGCCCGCTGGCCGCGAACCGCACGCTGATCGAGGCCTGGAGCTTCCGCGCGGCCGGTGCGCCGGACCTGCTCTTCGAGCGTGCGATGACCTACAACCGGCTGGTGTTCTCGCCCATGTCGGTGGTGGCGCACGACGACGTGCACCTGTTCGAGAGCATGCAGTTGGGACTCAAGGGCGAAGGCAACGAATGGGTGAGTCTGCATCGCAACTTCGACCCCGCCGAGCTCTCGCAGAACACGATCAGCACCAACGGGACCAACGAACTGCTGATGCGCAACCAGTTCCGCGCCTGGGCCAAGTACATGACGGAGCCTTCGGCATGACGCAGGCGCAGGACTTCGTCGCCCACGAGGCTGCGCTGCTCGATGCCGGCCGCTTCGACGACTGGCTGGCGCTCTTTGCCGAGGACGGCCACTATTGGGTGCCGCTGCAGGGCGCCGCGCAGGCCGATCCGCTCTCGCACAACTCCATCGCCTACGAGGACCGGCTGCTCCTGCAGCTGCGCATCGAGCGCCTCAAGAACCCGCGCGCCCATTCGCAGCATCCCAGGAGCCACTGCCAGCATGTGCTGCAGCGCTCCGTGATCGAGCACGACGACGAGCGCGGATTCGCGCTCTCCACGCCCTTCATCTACGTGGAAGCGCGCGGCGAAGACCAGGTGCTGCTGGCCGGCACTTGCCGCCACCTGCTGGTGCGCCACGCCGAAGGCTTCCTGATTCGCCAGAAGCGCATCGACCTGCTCAACGCCGGCCGTGCGCTGCCCGCCATCCAGTTGTTCATCTGATCCATCCCACCCACTTTCCAGGAGCCACGACATGACGAAGAGCCCGATGCTGAAGACCCTGACGCGCACTGCGTTGGCCACGGCCCTGGCCGCCGGATTCGCGACCGCCGCGCTCGCGGCCGATCTCAAGGTGGGCCTGAGCGTCTCGCTGTCCGGCCCCAACTCCTCTTTGGGCGTGCCTTACGCCAAGGGCATGCAGGCCGCGCTGGCCTACAAGGGCGAGGTCAACGGCCGCAAGATCCAGCTGATCGTGCTCGACGACGGCTCCGACCCGACGACCGCCGGCCGCAATGCGCGCAAGCTGGTGGACGAGGAGAAGGTGGACGTGCTGATGGGCACCTCCGGCGTGCCGGCCGCGATCGCGATGGCGCAGGTGGGCCGCGACGCCAAGGTGCCGATGATCGGCCTGACGCCGATCCAGCTCGATCCGGCCGAGAACGGCTGGGTCTTCACCGTGGCGCAACCCACGCAGCTGATGATCGACGCGGTGGTCGAGCGCATGAAGAAGGACGGCGTCAAGACCGTGGGCTACATCGGCTTCTCCGATGCCTGGGGCGACCTGGTCTACAACGCGCTGATGAAGGCGGCGCCGGCGGCCGGCATCAAGGTGCTGGGCAACGAGCGCTATGCGCGCGCCGACGCCTCCGTCACCGGCCAGGTGCTCAAGCTGCTGGCCATGAAGCCCGACGCAGTGATGACCGGCGGCGCCGGCACGCCGGGTGCGCTGCCCTTCCTGGCGCTGAGCGAGCGCGGCTTCAAGGGCCCGATGTATGGCCAGCACGGCCTGATCAATCCCGACTTCGTGCGCGTGGTCGGCGGGGCCGGGCAGGGCGCGCTGATGCCCACCGGGCCGGTGATCGTGGCCGAGCAGCTGCCGAACGACTACCCGACCAAGAAGATCGCGATGGACTTCCGCGCCGCCTTCCAGAAGGTCAACAACGCGCCCACCAGCGATGCCTTCTCGGCCTACTCCTTCGACGGCTGGCTGGTCTTCACCAATGCCGCGGCGCGGGCCAAGGGCGAGCCGGGCACGCCGGAGTTCAGGCTGTCGCTGCGCGATGCGATCGCCAGCACCAAGGAAGTGGTGGGCACGCACGGCGTCTACAACTTCAAGCCGGGCGATCTCTACGGCGTGGACCAGCGCGCGCGTGTGATCGTGAAGCTCGAGAACGGCCAGTGGAAGCTGGCGAACTGAAGCCAGTGCGCAGCAGCGGAACCAAGCGGAGGACTTCTCAATGACACCCGACGTGGCACTGATCCTGGGCATCGATGGCCTGGCGAACGGCGCCGTTTACCTTCTGGCCGGGCTGGGGCTGGTGCTGATCTTCTCGGTCACGCGCGTGGTCTTCGTGCCCTTCGGCGACGTCGCGGCCTTCGCCGCGCTCACGCTGGCCGCCTTCGAAACCGGGCGCGTGCCGCCCACCATCGGCATGGTGCTGGTGCTCACGGCGCTCGCGCTGGCGACCGAGGTCGGCAGCCTGCTGCGGCGCGGCGAGACCGGGCGCATTCCCAAGGCCCTGCTGGGCTGGGGCGTGCTGCCGCTCGTCCCCTGCCTGCTGGCCTGGCTGGCGAGCCGGCCGGGCGTGCCGGCGCCGGTTCACATCGCGTGCGCGGTGCTGCTGGTGGTGCCGATCGCGCCGCTGCTCGCGCGCGTGGTCTTCCAGCCCATCGCCGATGCCTCGGTGCTGGTGCTGCTGATCGTCTCGCTGGCGCTGCACTTCCTGCTGTCGGGCCTGGGCCTGCTGTTCTTCGGACCCGAAGGCTCGCGCACGCAGCCCTTGGCGAGCGGCTCGCTGCCGCTGGGCGACGGCTTCACGGTGAGCGGGCAGGTGATCCTGATGGTGGCCTCGGCGGTCGTGCTCAGCGGCCTGTTCTTCCTGGTGTTCGAGCGCACGATCGCCGGCAAGGCGCTGCGCGCCACCGCGGTCAATCGCGTGGGCGCGCGGCTGGTCGGTATCCGGCCGGCGCGCACGGCGCTGCTGGCCTACGGCTGCGCCTCGCTGCTCGCCGGCCTGATCGGCGTGCTGATCGCGCCGGTCACCACCATGTACTACGACTCGGGCTTCATCATCGGGCTCAAGGCCTTCGTGGCCGCGATCATCGGTGGGCTGGTGAGCTATCCGATGACCGCCATCGGCGCGCTGGCGGTGGGCGTGGTCGAGAGCTTCGCTTCCTTCTGGAGCGGGGCGCTGAAGGACGTGATCGTCTTCAGCCTGCTGATCCCGGTGCTGATGCTGCGTTCCTTCCTCTCCGTGCATGAAGAGGAAGAAGAGGAGGTGGACCAATGACTACCGCACAAACGACCGAAGCTGCCGTCGCGGTGGAGCGCGGCGCCGTGGCGGGTACGCCTGCGAAGCGCCTGCCCCGGCGCCTGCTGTGGATCGGGCTCGTCGTCGTGGTGCTGGCGCTGGTGCCGCTGCTGGCAGGCAACTTCACCGTCTCGCTGCTCAACGACATCGGCATCGGCGCACTGGTGGCGCTGGGCCTGGTGCTCTTGACCGGCATCGGCGGAGCGACCTCCTTCGGGCAGGCGGCCTTCGTCGGCATCGCGGCCTATGCGACGGCCTGGCTCAGCACCGCGCAGGGGCTGTCGCCCTGGATCGGCCTGGTGTTCGCCCTGGGCCTGACCGGGCTCTCGGCGCTGGCCATCGGCCTGCTGACGCTGCGGCTGGGCGGGCACTTCCTGCCGCTGTCGACCATCGCCTGGGGCCTGTCGATCGCGATGCTGTTCGGCAATGTCGATGCGCTGGGTCGCCACACGGGCCTGTCGAACATTCCGGCGCTCACTATCGGCACCTTCTCGCTGGCCGATCCGCGCGCCATCTACTACCTGATCTGGGTCCTGGTCGGCCTGGCGATGCTGTTCAGCCACAACCTGCTGCAGTCGCGGCCGGGCCGCGCGATCCGCAGCCTGCGCGGCGGCGCCATCCTGCTGGCCAGCGTGGGGGCCGATGCCTACCGCGTGCGGCTCACGCTGTTCGTGACGGCCGCGCTGTTCGCGGGCCTCGCGGGCTGGCTCTATGCGCACATGAACCGCTTCGTGAGCCCCTCGCCCTTCGACGTGCGCGCCAGCATCGAGTACCTGCTGATGGCGGTGGCCGGCGGGCTCGGCCACCTGGCCGGTGCACTGGTCGGCTCGGCGCTGGTGCTGATCCTCAAGAATGGGCTGCAGGACGTGCTGCCGCTCTTGACGCAGCGCGCCGGCCAGCTGGAGGCGGTGGCCTTCGCGACGCTTTTCATCCTGCTGTTGCACTTCGCACGCGGCGGGCTGATGGGCTTCGTGCGGCGCTGGACCCACAAGCGTGCGCGCTCGCACGCGCCGCGCGAAGCCATGGCGCCGGTCGCGCCGCTGCCGCACCGCACGCTGCCCGAGCGCGGCTCGCTGGTCCTCTCGGTCACCGGCGCGGTCAAGCGCTTCGGCGGGCTGGTGGCGGTCAACGATGTGAGCTTCGAAGTCAAGGCCGGCGAGATCATGGGCCTGATCGGCCCCAACGGCGCCGGCAAGTCGACCATGTTCAACCTGCTGACCTGCACTGCGCCGATGACGGCCGGGCAGGTGCGCTTCCTCGGGCAGGACATCGCCGGCATGCCGCAGCGCAAGGTCGCGCGGCTGGGTTTGGCGCGCACTTTCCAGCACGTCAAGCTGCGCCCGCACATGACGCTGCTGGACAACGTTGCGCTGGGTGCGCATGCGCGCACGAGCGCGGGCGTGCTCAAGGCGGGCCTGCGCCTGGACCGCGGCGAGGAGCGCCAGATCCTGCAGGAGGCGCAGCGTCAGCTGGACCGCATAGGCCTGGGTGACCGCGCGCACGAGCTCGCGGGCAGCCTGCCGTTGGGCACGCAGCGCATCCTGGAGATCGCCCGCGCGCTGGCGGCCGACCCGGTGCTGCTGGTGCTCGACGAGCCGGCCGCCGGCCTGCGGCGCAAGGAAAAGATGGCATTGGGCGACCTGCTGCGCAAGCTGCGCGAGGAGGGCGTGACCATCCTGATCGTCGAGCACGACATGGACTTCGTGATGAAACTGGTGGATCGGCTGGTGGTGATGAACTTCGGCTCCAAGCTGGTCGAGGGCGTGCCCTCGGCGGTGCGGGCGGACGAGCGGGTGCAGGCGGCTTATCTGGGGAGCGTCGTATGACAGCGATGCTTGAAATAGGAGACCTTCATGTGTCGTACGGGCAGGTCGATGCCGTGCGCGGCGTCTCGCTGAACCTGGAGCACGGCCAGATCATCTCGGTGATCGGCCCCAACGGCGCCGGAAAGACCACGCTGCTGGCCGCGGCCATGGGCCTCTTGCCGTGCAAGGGCGTGCTGCGCTTCGAGGGCGAGGACCTGCACGGGCTCGACGTCGAGGCGCGCGTGGAGCGCGGCCTGTGCCTGGTGCCGGAAAAGCGCGAGCTCTTCGGCGAGCTCAGCGTGCTCGACAACCTGCAGCTGGGCGCCTTCGGCAGCAAGCTGCGCAGCGATGCGCTGAAGAAGCGGCTGCAGTCCGTCTACGACCGCTTCCCGCGCCTGGCCGAGCGCCGCGCCCAGCGCGCCGACACGCTCTCGGGCGGCGAGCGGCAGATGCTGGCGGTGGGCCGCGCGCTGATGTCGGCGCCGCGCCTGCTGATGCTCGACGAGCCCAGCCTGGGGCTCGCGCCGCTGATCGTGCGCGACATCCTGGCCATCGTGCGCAAGCTGCGCGAGGACGGCGTTTCCATCCTGCTGGTGGAACAGAACGCGCGCGCCGCGCTGGAGAGCTCGGACCACGGCTACGTGCTGGAGACCGGCGAGATCGCGCTCACCGGCGCTTCGCAGGAGCTGGCCAGCGATCCGCGCGTGCAGGCGACCTACCTCGGCGGGGGCACGAGCGATGACGACTGAGCTGCCTGTCAGCCCGCTGCCTCCGGCGCAGCGCACGCTGCCCGCGATGCTGGAGCACCAGGCGGCGCGCTTCGGCGAGCGGCCGCTGCTGCGCATCGCAGGGCGGTCGTGGACGCACGGGGATGCGCTGCGTGCCGCGAGCGGCCGCGCCGCGGCACTGGCGCAGGCCGGCGTGCAGCGCGGCGACCGCGTGGCCGTGATGAGCAGCAACCGCATCGAGTTTCTCGAGGTCTTCCTCGGCTGCGGCTGGCTGGGCGCCGCGATGGTGCCGATCAACACCGCCTCGATGGGGCCGCAGGTCGAGTACTTCCTGCGCAACAGCGATGCGAAGCTGCTGGTCATCGAGGCGGCCTTCGTCGAGCGCCTGCTGGCGACGGACTTGGCGCGCCCATCGCTGCGGGAGATCTGGGTGTTGGACGCGGGCGCCGGCGACGGCGCAGGGCCGGGCGTGCGCACGCTGCCCTATCCCGCGGCGCGGGAAGCCCTGCCGCCGGCCGCGATGCAGCCGGGAGATCCGTTGGCCATCCTCTACACCTCCGGCACCACCGGGCCGGCCAAGGGCGTGGTGTGCCCACACGCGCAGTACTACTGGTGGGGCGTCAACAGCGCGGACGTGCTCGGCGTGGGCGCCGAGGACGTGCTGTGCACCACGCTGCCGCTGTTCCACATCAACGCGCTCAATACCTTCGCGCAGGCAGCGATCACCGGCTGCGAAGTGGTCTTCGAGTCGCGCTTCTCGGCTTCCGGCTTCTGGGCCTCGATGCGGGCCTCGGGCGCCACGGTGGTCTACCTGCTGGGCGCGATGGTGCCCATCCTGCTGGCGCAGCCCGAGGGCCCCGGCGAGCGCGACCACCGCGTGCGCGTCGGGCTCGGGCCCGGGGTGCCGGAGTCGGCGGGCCGGGCCTTCCTGGAACGCACCGGCGTGCGGCTGCTGGAAGGCTACGGTTCCACCGAGACCAACTTCGCGATCGCCACCGCGCCCGATTCGCCGCGCGGCGGCGTGATGGGCTGGCTCAGGCCCGGCTTCGAGGCGCGCGTCGCGGACGAGGACGACGTCGCGCTGCCCGACGGCGAGGCCGGTGAGCTGCTGCTGCGCGCCGACGAGCCCCATGCTTTCGCGAGCGGCTACTTCAACATGCCCGAGAAGACGGTGGAGGCCTGGCGCAACCTGTGGTTCCACACCGGCGACCGCGTGGTGCGCGAGGCGGACGGGGCCTTCCGCTTCGTCGACCGCATTAAGGATGCGATCCGGCGGCGCGGGGAGAACATCTCTTCCTTCGAGGTCGAGCAGGTGCTGCTGAGCCATCCAGGCGTCGCCGCCTGCGCGGTCTATCCCGTGCGCTCCGAACTGGCCGAAGACGAGGTGATGGCCGCGCTGGTCGCGCGCGAGGGGCAGTGCATCGAACCGGCCGAGCTGCTCGCCTTCTGCGAAAGCCGGCTGCCGTACTTCGCGCTGCCGCGCTACGTGGACCTGCTGCCCGAGCTGCCGCGCACCGAGAACGACAAGGTGCAGAAGTACAAGCTGCGCGAGCGCGGCGTCACGGCGGTCACCTGGGACCGTGGGCCCGGCGGGCGGCCGCCGGCCAAGGGCTGAAGCCATGGCAACGGCTGCTGCGCTGTTCTCGCTGGCCGGACGCTCGGCCTTCGTGACCGGCGCGGGCCGAGGGCTCGGTGCGGCCATTGCGCGTGGTCTGGCCGAGGCTGGGGCGCGGGTGATGCTTACCGATATCGAGGAGGCGGCAGTCGAGGCGGCGGCGGCCGGCCTGCGCGAAGCGGGCCACGAAGCCCTCGCCATGCCGCTCGACGTGCGCGACGAGGCGGCCTTCCAGCTGTGCTTCGACACCGCCGTGCAGCGCTTCGGCGGCGTCGACGTGATGGTGAGCAACGCCGCACGCACGCCGTCGACCTCGCTCTGGGACATCGGCGCCGAGGAATGGGACGAGGTCCTGGCCGTCAACCTGCGCGGCAGCTTCTTCGGCTGCCGTATCGCCGGGCGCCACATGCGCGAGCGCGGCGCGGGCCGCATCGTCAACCTCGGCTCGGTCGCCGGGCAGCAGGCCAGCGTGGCCACCGGCGTTCACTATGCGGCTTCGAAGGCGGGCGTGATCGCGCTGACCCGCGCCTTCGCTCAGGCGCTCGCGCCGCACGGCGTCACCGTGAATGCACTGGCGCCGGCCGCGGTGCGCAGCCCGCTGGTCGATGCGATGGACGAGGCGCGGCAGCGCACGCTGGCCGCCGGCATCCCGCTCGGGCGCTTCGGCGAGCCGGAAGAGGTGGCCGCGGCGGTCGTCTACCTGGCCTCGCCGGCCGCCGCCTTCATGACCGGCGCCACGCTGGACCTCAACGGCGGGCGGCTGATGCGCTGAGGCGTCCACTAAAATGATTCAGGACTAAACAATACAGGTATGCAAGCAACTCCATTGACTGGCCGCCACGCGCTCGTGACGGGCGCCGCCCGCGGCATCGGCGCCGAGATCGCGCGCACCCTGGCGGCCGAGGGGGCCGTGCTGACCCTGCTGGGGCGCGACCGCGCGGCGCTGCTGCGCGTCGCGGACTCGCTGCCGGGCAGCGGCCATGGCGTGGTGACGGCCGACGTGGCCGACCCCGAAGCCGTGCCCGCGGCCTTCGCGCAGGCGCGCGCCGAGCGCGGGCCAGTCGCGATCCTCGTCAACAACGCCGGCGCGGCCGAGAGCGCGCCCTTCCTGAAGACCTCCGTCGCCCTGTGGCAGCGCATGCTCAACGTCAACCTGACCGGCAGCTTCCTCTGCGCCCAGGCCGCGCTGCCCGGCATGCTGGAGGCGGGCTGGGGCCGCATCGTCAACATCGCGAGTACAGCTGGGCAGAAGGGCTATGCCTATGTCAGCGCCTACACGGCGGCCAAGCACGGCGTGATCGGCCTCACCCGCTCGCTGGCGCTGGAGGTGGCGCGCAAGGGCGTGACGGTGAATGCCGTCTGCCCCGGCTACACCGACACCGACATCCTGCGCGACAGCGTCAGCAACGTGGTGGGCAAGACCGGCCGCAGCGAGGCCGATGCGCTGGCCGAGTTCGCGTCCGTCAATCCGCAGCGCCGCATCGTGCAGCCGGCCGAGGTGGCGGATGCGGTGCGCTGGCTGTGCGGCGAGAGCGCGGCTTCGGTCACGGGGCAGTCGATCTCGGTCTCGGGCGGCGAGGTCACATGAAGCAGAACGACGCGTCCCATGCGCTCCTGAGCGATGCGCAGGAGCTGGGCCACGAGGCGCGCGCCGGCACCGGCGACCATGCGGTGCTCAAGCTGTGGCTGCGCATGCTGGCCAGCACCACGCAGATCGAGGCTGAGATCCGCAAGCGGCTGCGCGAGAACTTCGACATCTCGCTGGCGCGCTTCGACTACATGGCGCAGCTCTTTCGCTACCGCGAGGGCCTCAAGATGCGCGTGCTCTCGCGCTACCTGATGGTCACCGGCGGCAATGTCACCGGCCTGACGGACGAGCTCGAGCGCGAAGGCGTGGTGCAGCGCTCGCCCAGCCCGGAAGACCGTCGGGCCTGGATCGTCAGCCTGACGCCCAAGGGCCGCCGCAGCTTCGAGGCCATGGCCAAGGCGCACGAGGAATGGCTGCTGGAGCTGTTCGCTGGGCTGGACGAGAAGGCGGTGCAGCAGCTGTACGCGCAGCTCGGGGCGCTGCGCGTGCACTTGGTGAGTTAGCTCTTTCCGAGCAACGCGTCCTTCAGTTTCCAGTCGGCCGGCGCCGGGCCGAGCCAGATGCGCATCAGTGCGTTGAAGAAGGCCTGTTCCTTGATCGGTTCGCCCTGGGCCGTCTTGTTGACCGAGATCACGGTGCCGGTGCCCGGCAGCCAGTCGATGGTGAAGCTGTCGCCGGGCTTCAGCTGCTTCTGGTCGGAGAAGATCTGGCTCATGCGCAGCAGGCCGGGAATGAGCTGCGACATCTCGGCCTTGGGCGAGTTGTCTTCCACGCCGCGGGTGAAGAGCTTGCCGAGCTCGTTGGCATCGATCTCGCGCAGCATGGTGATGGTCATGCGCTTGGCGCCTGTCGCCGCCAGCACGTCATCGGGGGTCGAGGCCTTCTGCCCCAGGTAGAGGCCGGCCGTGTAGACCTTGAACACCGCCTTGTAGCGCACCCCGGCGCCATTGAGTTGCAACTTGCTGCCCTTGAGCTCGAGAGCGTCGTCGAGCTTGATGCCGGCCACATCGACCGGGGCGGCGCTCGCTGCGAGCGCGGCCAGGGCGAGGACATGGAGCGCCAGCAGGCGCTGCAGGGCGGTGCGATTCATCGGGTCTCCTCTGGGTAAAAATAATAAGTGCCCGACTGTATCTTTTTGTATTGCCGATGTCGCTGGGATAAACTCACGCTTCCATGTTCATTCATCACGTCATTCAGACAGGTCAAGGCGGCCGGGGAGCCTGGCCTTGGCGCACGCCATCGTTGCAGCCTGTTTGATTGCACGGCGCACGCCGTGCGCCCACGGCCGAGGTCCCTGTCGACCCGGCCACCTCTCATGTGAATGACACCGGCGACCACGTGGCGTCGCCGGCCGACGGAGACCCCACCCCGTGATCACCGAACTCGAATTCAAGAGCCTCAGCGCGCAGGGCTACAACCGCATCCCGCTGATGGTCGAGGCCTTTGCCGACCTCGAAACCCCCCTGTCCCTCTATCTCAAGCTGGCCCACGCCAAGGAGGGCGGCCGCCACAGCTTCCTTTTGGAATCGGTGGTGGGCGGCGAGCGCTTCGGCCGCTACAGCTTCATCGGCCTGCCGGCGCGCACCTTGCTGCGCGCCAGCGGCTTCGGCGCCGGGGCGCTGACCGAGGTCGTCACCGGCGGCAAGGTGGTCGAGGAGGCGCGGGGCAATCCGCTGGACTTCGTCGCGGCCTACCAGAAGCGCTTCAAGGTGGCGCTGCGGCCCGGCCTGCCGCGCTTCTGCGGCGGCCTGGCCGGCTACTTCGGCTACGACACCGTCCGGCACATCGAGAAAAAGCTCGAGCACAGCTGCCCGCCCGACACGCTGGGCTGTCCCGACATCCTCCTCCTGCAATGCGAGGAGCTGGCGGTGATCGACAATCTCTCGGGCAAGCTCTACCTGATCGTCTACGCCGACCCGGCGCAGCCGGAGGCCTATGCCAACGCCAAGCGGCGCCTGCGCGGGCTGCGCGAGCAGCTCAAGTATTCGGTCAGCGCGCCGCAGGTGCGGCCGACCCAGGCGCATCCGCCCGAGCGCAGCTTTGCCAAGGCCGACTACCTCGCGGCGGTGGAGCGCGCCAAGGAACTGATCGCGGCCGGCGACTTCATGCAGGTGCAGGTGGGCCAGCGCATCAGCAAGCGCTACACCGAATCGCCGCTCTCGCTCTACCGCGCGCTGCGTTCGCTCAACCCCTCGCCCTACATGTACTACTACGACCTGGGCGATTTCCACGTGGTGGGTGCCTCGCCCGAGATCCTGGTGCGCCAGGAGCACACGGGCGAGGGCGAGCAGAAGATCACCATCCGACCGCTGGCCGGCACCCGCCCGCGCGGCGCCTCGCCCGAACTGGACAAAGCGGCCGAGCAGGAGCTGCTCAACGACCCGAAGGAACGTGCCGAACATGTGATGCTGATCGACCTGGCGCGCAACGACATCGGCCGTATCGCCAAGACCGGCAGCGTGAAGGTGACCGAGGCCTTCGCCATCGAGCGCTACAGCCACGTGATGCACATCGTGAGCAACGTCGAGGGCACCTTGAAAGACGGCATGACCGCGATCGACGTGCTCAAGGCCACCTTCCCGGCCGGCACCCTGACGGGCGCGCCCAAGGTGCATGCGATGGAGCTGATCGACCAACTGGAGCCCACCAAGCGCGGGCTCTACGGCGGCGCCTGCGGCTACATCAGCTACGCGGGGGACATGGACGTCGCGATCGCCATCCGCACGGGCATCGTGAAGGACCAGATGCTGCACGTGCAGGCGGCGGCCGGGGTGGTCGCCGATTCGGTGCCGGAGTTGGAGTGGAAGGAAACGGAGGCGAAGGCAAGGGCCTTGCTGCGCGCCGCTGAACTGGTCGAGGAGGGCCTGGAATGAAGCTGCTGATGATCGACAACTACGACAGCTTCACCTACAACCTCGTCCAGTATTTCGGCGAGCTGGGCGCGGAGGTGGAGGTGCATCGCAACGACGAGATCACGGTCGAGGAACTGGGCGAGCGCATCGCCGCCGGCGTCGGTCGGCTGGTGATCTCGCCCGGACCGTGCTCGCCGGCCGAAGCCGGCATCTCGGTCGAGGCGATCAAGCAATTCGCCGGCAAGCTGCCGATCCTCGGCGTCTGCCTGGGCCACCAGGCGATCGGCGCGGCCTTCGGCGCTCGCATCATCCGTGCGCAGCAGCTGATGCACGGCAAGACCAGCGAGATCACGACCACGCGCGAGGGCGTGTTCACCGGGCTGCCCGAGAAGTTCGTGGTCAACCGCTATCACTCGCTGTCCATCGAGCGCGACTCGTGCCCCGGCGATCTCAAGATCACCGCCTGGACCGAGGACGGCGAGATCATGGGCGTGCGCCATGCCGGCTTCGAGCAGGCGGTGCGCATCGAGGGCGTCCAGTTCCATCCGGAATCCATCCTGACCGAGCACGGCCATGCCATGCTCAAGAACTTCCTGGAGTGAAGCGATGAGCCATCCCCTGGTCGACCTGCGCAGCGATACCGTCACCCGGCCCACTGCGGCGATGCGCGCAGCCATGTTCGAGGCCCCACTGGGCGACGACGTGTTCGGCGACGACCCGAGTGTCAACGCGCTGCAGGCGCAGATCGCCGAGATGCTGGGTTTCGAAGCGGCGCTCTTCGTGCCCACGGGGACGCAGAGCAACTTCTGCGGAATCCTCGCCCACTGCCAGCGCGGCGACGAGTACATCGTGGGCCAGATGGCGCACTGCTACCGCTGGGAAGGCGGCGGCGCGGCGGTGTTCGGCAGCGTGCAGCCGCAGCCGCTGGACCACCAGCCGGACGGCACGCTGGCGCTGAAGGATATCGAGGCCGCCATCAAGCCCGATGACGCGCACTTCGCCCGCACCCGCCTGCTGGCGCTGGAAAACACGCTGGGCGGCAAGCTGCTGCCCTTCGACTATGTCGAGCAGGCCACGCAGCTCGCGCAGCGCAAGGGCCTGGCCCGCCATCTCGATGGCGCGCGGCTCTTCAATGCCGCGGTCGCGCAGGCGGCACAGCGCGGCACCGATGCGCGGGCCGAGGCACGGCGCATTGCGGGTTGCTTCGACAGCGTCTCGGTCTGCTTCAGCAAGGGGCTCGGCGCGCCGGTGGGGTCGGCACTGTGCGGATCGCGCGAGCTGATCGCGCGGGCCCACCGTATCCGCAAGATGGCCGGCGGCGGCATGCGCCAGGCCGGCATGCTGGCGGCCGCCGCGTCCCATGCGCTGCAGCATCACATCGATCGCCTCGCAGAGGACCACGCGCTCGCACGCCGCCTGGCCGAGGGCCTGGCCGGGATCGAGGGCCTGAAGGTCGAGGGGCCGCAGACCAACCTGCTCTTCGTCGACCTCGTGGGCGAGGCGCAGGCGCGATCGGCCGAGCTGCTGGCGCATCTGAAGGGCCAGGGTGTGCTCGCCACGGGCCTGTACCGCCTGCGTTTCGCCACGCACCTGGACGTCGATGCCGCAGGGATCGACCGCGCCATCGCCGCCATCCGGAGCTTCTTCCATGCCTGACGCACATTCCCTGCTGCTCTTCGTCGCCGCCGGCCTGCTGTTGAACCTGACGCCTGGCCCCGACGTGCTCTACATCGTGACCCGGTCGCTGCGTTCGGGCGTGCGCGCCGGCATCGTGGCAGGCCTGGGCATCACCGCGGGCTGCTTCGTGCACATCGCGGCCGCCGCGGTGGGCGTGGGCGCGTTGATGGCAACCTCCACGGCGCTGTTCACGGCGCTCAAGTGGGTCGGAGCGGCCTACCTGCTGTGGGTCGGCGTGCGCATGCTGGCGTCGCGCATGCCGGAGGAGGATCTGCTGCCGGTCGAGGGCGCGCATGAGCGTGCCGACCTCAAGAGCGTGTTCCTTGGCGGCTTCTGGACCAATGTGCTCAACCCGAAGGTGGCGCTGTTCTTCCTGGCTTTCGTGCCGCAGTTCATCGCGCCCGAGACGGCCAACAAGCCGCTGGCTTTCCTGCTGCTCGGAACGCTGTTCAACGTCAATGCGATCTTCGTGAACGTCGGCTGGGCATTGCTCGCAGGATGGACCGCGCGCCGCGTTGGCGCGGTACGGCGCGGCATGCACTGGCTGGAGCGCGGCGCGGGCGCCCTGTTCATCGGCTTTGGCATCCGGCTTGCGCTCGCGGAGAATCCGGGG
Source organism: Variovorax sp. WS11 (assembly GCF_010499245.1). GTDB lineage: Bacteria > Pseudomonadota > Gammaproteobacteria > Burkholderiales > Burkholderiaceae_C > Variovorax. The sequence continues at coordinate 1,829,493 of NZ_JAAGOW010000001.1, read as the reverse complement.
CCGGTCCCGTCCGTTCACTAACCCAGGGAGACTTCACCATGCCCATCACCCCCCAGGAAGCCCTGCAGCGCACCATCGAGCACCGCGAGGTGTTCCATGACGAGATGCTGCACATCGTGCGTCTGATCATGAGCGGCGAATGCTCGCCGGTGATGATGGCCGCGCTGATCACCGGCCTGCGCGTCAAGAAGGAAACCATCGGCGAAATCACCGCCGCCGCGCAGGTGATGCGCGAGGTCTCGACCAAGGTGCCGGTGGCCGACACGCGCCACCTGGTCGACATCGTGGGCACCGGCGGCGACGGCTCGCACACCTTCAACATCTCGACCTGCTCGATGTTCGTGGCCGCCGCGGCGGGTGCCAAGGTCAGCAAGCACGGCGGGCGCAGCGTGAGCAGCAAGTCCGGCAGCGCCGACGTGCTGGAGTCGCTGGGCGTCAACATCAACCTCAAGCCCGAGCAGATCGCGAAGTGCATCGCCGACGTGGGCATCGGCTTCATGTTCGCGCCCAACCACCACCCGGCGATGAAGAACGTGGCGCCGGTGCGCAAGGAGCTGGGCATCAAGACCATCTTCAACATCCTGGGGCCGCTCACCAATCCGGCCGGCGCGCCGAACATCCTGATGGGTGTGTTCCACCCCGACCTGGTCGGCATCCAGGTGCGCGCGCTGCAGCGGCTGGGCGCCGAGCATGCGCTGGTGGTTTACGGACGCGACGGCATGGACGAGATCTCGCTCGGCGCCGCCACCATGGTCGGCGAGCTGAAGAACGGCGAGGTGCGCGAGTACGAGCTGCATCCCGAGGACTTCGGCTTCGCGATGTCGAGCAATCGCACGCTGCGCGTGGAGACGCCCGAGCAATCGAAGGCGATGCTGCTGGGCGTGCTGGACAACCAGCCCGGGCCGGCGCGCGACATCGTGATCCTCAATGCGGGCGCCGCGCTCTATGCGGCCGACCTGGTCGACTCGATGGCAGGCGGGATCGCGCGTGCCCGCGCGGCCCTGGAATCGGGCGCGGCGAAGGCCAAGCTGGCCGAGCTGGTCCAGGCGACCAATGCGGGTTGAGGAGGCGGGAAGCATGTCGGACATCCTCGAGAAGATCGTCGCCGTCAAGCGGGAGGAGGTGGCCGCGGCGGTCAAGAAGCGCTCCCTCGAAGCGATCCGCTTCGATGCCGAGAGCCGGATGCTCACGCGCGACTTCACCGGCGCGCTGCGAGCCAAGATCGCGGGCGGCCAGGCGGCGGTGATCGCGGAGGTCAAGAAGGCCAGCCCGAGCAAAGGCGTGCTGCGTGCCGACTTCGTTCCGGCCGACATCGCGCAGAGTTATGCCGAGGGCGACGGCGCCGTCAGCGCAGCCTGCCTCTCGGTGCTGACCGATCGCCAGTTCTTCCAGGGCGGCGTCGACTACCTCAAGCAGGCGCGTGCCTCCTGCGAGCTGCCGGTGCTGCGCAAGGATTTCATCGTCGACGCCTACCAGGTCTACGAATCGCGCGCCATTGGCGCCGACGCGATCCTGCTGATCGCGGCCTGCCTGGACGACGCGCAGATGCGCGAGTTCGAGGCGATCGCGGCGGGGCTGGGCATGGCGGTGCTGGTCGAGGTGCATGACGCGGCCGAGCTCGAGCGGGCGTTGAAGCTGCGCACGCCGCTCATCGGGGTCAACAACCGCAACCTGCGGACCTTCGAGGTCTCGGTGCAGACCACCCTCGATCTGCTGCCGAGGGTTCCTGCGGATCGCCTGCTCGTCACCGAGTCCGGCATCACGTCGCGTGAGGATGTGGCGAAGCTGCGCGCCGCCGGCATCCATGCCTTCCTGGTGGGTGAGGCCTTCATGCGTGCGGACGAGCCGGGCGAGGCATTGGCCGCCCTGTTCCGATGAGCGCGCTGTCCACCCAGCTGCAGAGCAGCGATCCGGCCGATTGGCCGGTGGCTTCGGCCTGGCAGCCCCTGGTCGACGAATTCTTCGGCTCGCCGGCCGGGCTGAAGCTGGTCGATTTCCTGCACGAGCGGCTGAAGGCCGGCGCGGCCATCTTTCCGCCGCGCCCGCTGCGCGCGCTCGAGCTCACCCCGCCGGACGCAGTGCGCGTCGTGATCCTGGGCCAGGACCCGTACCACGGGCGCGGCCAGGCAGAGGGGCTGGCCTTCTCGGTGGCGCCGGGCGTGGCCCTGCCGCCCTCGCTGCGCAACATCTTCAAGGAACTGGAGCGCGACCTGGGCACGCCGCCGCCGCGATTCCCCGAGCCGGGTGGCAGCCTGGTCAAGTGGGCCGCCCACGGCGTGCTGCTGCTCAACACCTGCCTCACCGTGGAGGAAGGCCAGCCGGCCAGTCATTCGGGCCGCGGGTGGGAAGTGCTGACCGATGCCGTGATCCGGCACGTCGCTCAGGGCGAGCGCCCGGTGGTGTTCATGCTGTGGGGCTCGCATGCGCAGAGCAAGCGCGCGCTGATCGACAGCCGCCGTCACAAGGTGCTGACCGCCAACCATCCTTCGCCGCTGTCCGCCCTGCGCCCGCCAGTGCCCTTCATCGGCTGCGGGCACTTCGGCCAGGCGCGGGCGTGGCGTGAGGCCCAGGGCCTTTGATTGATCCGGGTGAAATCATGCAGGCAGCTGGCGTGTGCGGAGGCGTTTCGATGGGGCTGCCCGTCGCGCCGCCGCGACCGGGCCCCATCCCTGTCATCGACCTGACCTGCCAACCGTGCTATATTTCGAGGTTCGCCGGAGAGGTGGCCGAGTGGTTAATGGCAGCAGACTGTAAATCTGCCCTCTTACGAGTACGCTGGTTCGAATCCAGCCCTCTCCACCAGCGAAGAACGGATTTTGCAGAGCGTTTGAATGACGGGTTTCGGTGCAAAGCTGGAAGGCGAAAGCGCAGAACCCGGACCGTGCTTCGGTGCGGCCCTGGCTAGAGGGGTTGCACCGCGATGCGGGAGTAGTTCAATGGTAGAACCCTAGCCTTCCAAGCTAATGACGCGGGTTCGATTCCCGTCTCCCGCTCCAAGAATCCGGTTCGACGCGAGGCGCAGGTTTTTTGAGTATTTCGCCCATTTGGCTCAGTGGTAGAGCACTCCCTTGGTAAGGGAGAGGTCGCGGGTCCGATTCCCGCAATGGGCACCAGTCTTGGGGTTGCAGCCGGCCGGTTGCAACCCCATGTCAGTGTGTTGATCTAGTTATTTTTCGGAGTCGAGAAAATGGCAAAAGGAAAATTCACCCGCACGAAGCCGCACGTGAACGTGGGCACGATCGGTCACGTGGACCATGGCAAGACCACCCTGACGGCGGCCATTGCGACCGTGCTGTCGGCCAAGTTCGGCGGTGAAGCCAAGGCCTACGACCAGATCGACGCGGCGCCTGAAGAAAAGGCGCGCGGCATCACCATCAACACCGCGCACGTCGAGTACGAGACGGCCAACCGCCACTACGCTCACGTCGACTGCCCCGGCCACGCCGACTACGTCAAGAACATGATCACCGGTGCCGCGCAGATGGACGGTGCCATCCTCGTGTGCTCCGCCGCCGACGGCCCCATGCCCCAGACCCGCGAGCACATCCTGCTGGCGCGCCAGGTGGGTGTGGGCTACATCATCGTCTACCTCAACAAGTGCGACATGGTCGACGACAAGGAGCTGCTGGAGCTCGTCGAGATGGAAGTGCGCGAGCTGCTCGACAAGTACGAATTCCCCGGTGACGACACCCCCATCATCCACGGCTCGGCCAAGCTGGCCCTGGAAGGCGACAAGGGCGAGCTCGGCGAAGGCTCCATCATGAAGCTGGCCGAGGCCCTGGACACCTACATCCCCACGCCCGAGCGCGCTGTGGACGGCACCTTCCTGATGCCCGTGGAAGACGTCTTCTCCATCTCCGGCCGCGGCACGGTGGTGACCGGCGCCGTCGAGCGCGGTGTCATCAAGGTCGGCGAGGAAATCGAGATCGTCGGCATCCGTCCGACCCAGAAGACCACCTGCACCGGCGTGGAAATGTTCCGCAAGCTGCTCGACCAGGGCCAGGCGGGCGACAACGTCGGCGTGCTGCTGCGCGGTACCAAGCGTGAAGAAGTCGAGCGCGGCCAGGTGCTGTGCAAGCCCGGCTCCATCAAGCCCCACACCCACTTCACCGCCGAGGTGTACGTGCTGAGCAAGGACGAGGGCGGGCGTCACACGCCGTTCTTCAACAACTACCGTCCGCAGTTCTACTTCCGCACGACCGACGTGACCGGTGCGATCGAGCTGCCCACGGACAAGGAGATGGTCATGCCCGGCGACAACGTGTCCATCACGGTGAAGCTGATCAACCCCATCGCCATGGAAGAAGGCCTGCGCTTCGCCATCCGCGAGGGCGGCCGCACCGTGGGCTCGGGCGTCGTGGCGAAGATCCTCGACATCTAACGACAGATTTCGCGGAGGGGTATAGCTCAATTGGCAGAGCGTCGGTCTCCAAAACCGAAGGTTGTAGGTTCGATTCCTACTGCCCCTGCCACCCGAAGGTGGCGTTGAGAAATCCCGTCGCGAAACCGGCGGGCTGAGGAAACCCGAAGAGCCCGTCATGACCTGGCGGGCTTCGGCGTCTGGAAAGACGCCATGAATTGAAGAGGCCGCAAGGCCACAGGAACAAAGCCCAGGATGGCTACTTCTCAAATCGAAACCGTGAGCACCGGCGCAGACAAGGCCAAGCTGGCAGTGGCTGTCGTGCTGGCGGTGGGCGCCATCGTGGCGTTCTATCTGCTCTCGCGCCAGGGCGCGCTCGTGCAGTGGGCCGTCCTGCTGGTGGGCCTGGCGGCCGCCGTGGGCGCGTTCGCGAGTTCGGAGAACGGTCGCCAGTTGTGGGCCTTCGGCCGCGATTCGTGGCGCGAGGTCAAGAAGGTCGTGTGGCCGACCCGCAAGGAAGCCATCCAGATGACGGCCTATGTGTTCGCCTTCGTCGTGGTCATGTCCATCTTCCTCTGGCTCACGGATAAGACGCTCGAATGGGTGTTTTTCGACCTCATTCTGGGCTGGAGAAAATGATGACTGACGAAGCTGTCGACACAACGCCGGAACAAGCACCCCTGCTGGCGCCGCCCACCAACCCAGACCTGCGCTGGTACGTGGTGCATGCGTACTCGGGCATGGAAAAGGCCGTGGAGCGCAATATCACCGAGCGCATCAATCGCGCCGGCATGCAAGACAAGTTCGGCCGCATCCTGGTGCCGACCGAGGAAGTGGTCGAGATCAAGAACGGCCAGAAGCGCACCACCGAGCGCCGCTTCTTCCCGGGCTACGTGCTGGTCGAAATGATCATGGACGACGAGAGCTGGCACCTGGTGAAGCACACCAACAAGGTGACGGGTTTCGTTGGCGGCGCGAAGAACCGGCCGGCCCCCATCTCGCAAAAGGAAGTCGAGGACATCGTCTCCCAAATGCAGCAGGGCACCGAGAAGCCGCGTCACAAGGTCGAGTTCATCGTGGGCGAGTTCGTGCGCGTCAAGGAAGGCCCGTTCACCGACTTCAACGGCACGGTCGAGGAAGTCAACTACGAGAAGAGCAAGGTGCGCGTGTCGGTCATGATCTTCGGCCGCGCGACACCTGTCGAACTCGAATTCAGCCAGGTCGAAAAGACCTGAACAAGGCCAGGTGTCCTGGCCTCGTATTTGTGTGGTTTCCTGCTCCCCCGACTCGGCAGGAAACGTCAATCGAAGAGTCGTCAACCCCCGGGGAGCTGCGGCCGAGAAGGCCAAGGCGCTATGACCCGCAAGGAGTAAAGCATGGCGAAGAAAATCGTCGGCTTCATCAAGCTGCAAGTGCCAGCTGGTAAAGCCAATCCGTCGCCGCCGATCGGCCCCGCACTGGGCCAGCGCGGTTTGAACATCATGGAATTCTGCAAGGCGTTCAACGCGCAGACCCAGGGCGTCGAGCCCGGCCTGCCGCTGCCGGTGGTCATCACCGCGTTCGCCGACAAGAGCTTCACCTTCATCATCAAGACGCCGCCGGCGATCACGCTGATCAAGAAGGCCATCAAGCTCGAGAAGGGTTCCGCACGTCCGCACACCGACAAGGTCGGCAAGATCACGCGCGCGCAGCTCGAGGAGATCGCCAAGGCCAAGATGAAGGACCTGACCGCCGCCGATCTGGACGCCGCGGTCCGCACCATCGCCGGCTCTGCCCGCTCGATGGGCGTGAATGTGGAGGGCGTGTAAATGGCCAAGATCACCAAGAAACAAAAGGCGCAGGCAGGCAAGGTCGACAGCAACAAGCTGTACCCGCTCGTCGACGCGATTGGCATCGTCAAGGAAGCCGCCACCGCGAAGTTCGATGAGTCGATCGACGTGGCCGTGCAGCTCGGCATCGACGCCAAGAAGTCCGACCAGGTGGTGCGCGGTGCCGTCGTGATGCCCAACGGCACCGGTAAGACCAAGCGCGTGGCCGTGTTCGCCCAGGGCGCCAAGGCCGAGGAAGCCAAGGCCGCCGGCGCCGACATCGTCGGCATGGACGACCTGGCCGCTCAAGTGAAGGCTGGCGACATGCCCTTCGACGTGGTGATCGCCGCGCCGGACGCGATGCGCGTGGTCGGTGCACTGGGTCAGATCCTGGGCCCCCGCGGCCTGATGCCGAACCCCAAGGTCGGCACCGTGACCCCCGACGTTGCCACCGCCGTCAAGAACGCCAAGGCTGGCCAGGTGCAGTTCCGCGTCGACAAGGCCGGGATCATCCACGGCACGATCGGCCGCCGTTCGTTCGATACCGACAAGCTGCAGGGCAACTTGGCTGCATTGATCGAGGCGCTGGTCAAGGCCAAGCCGGCTTCGAGCAAGGGCATCTACCTGCGCAAGGTGGCCGTGTCGTCGACGATGGGTGTGGGTGTCCGCGTGGACACGCAGACCATCTCGGCCCAGGGCTGAGGCGCATGAAAGCGGGCCCTGCCTCGGCAGGGCCCCGAAGAGATCGGCCCCGTTGTCTGTCAAAGGGCGGCGGGGCGATGTGGTGGGTCGAGGCGGCGCGCAAGCGCTGTCCCGGGCCATCCAAGACCGCTGGCGTGCAGGAGGGCCTGCACTTAATCGCCTCGACCTTCGCGAGGCAGCCAGCGCAGATGGCGATCCCGCTGCAAGGAATCCGTTTCCGAAACAGTTGGTCGCTGCATGAAGCGCGTCCCGAGGCCTCCGAGCCGAAGGATGCATTGAAAAGGAGTAGACCTTGAGTCTGAATCGCAGTGAGAAAGAAGCGGTCATCAGTGATGTGACCAGCCTCGCCGCAAAAGCTCAAACGCTCGTGATGGCGGAATACCGTGGCATCACGGTCGCCGACATGACCCGTCTGCGCAACGATGCGCGCAGCAAGGGCGTGACCCTGAGTGTTCTCAAGAACACCCTGGCACGCCGTGCTGTCGCTGGTAGCGCGTTCGAAGTCGTCGGGGACCAGATGACCGGTCCGCTGATCTATGGCTTCTCCGAGGATGCCGTGGCCGCCGCGAAGGTGGTGGCCGATTTCGCGAAGACCAACGACAAGCTGGTCATTCGCGGCGGCGCCTTCGGTGGCAAGGCCCTGGACGTCGAAGGCGTGAAGCAACTGGCCAACATCCCTTCCAAGGAAGTGCTGCTGGCGCAACTGCTGGGCTTGATGCAGTCCCCGATCTCGCGCACGGCCCGTGTCCTGGCCGCGCTCGCCGAGAAGCGTGGTGGCGGCGAAGCCCCGGCCGAGGCTGCGGCCGAAGCCCAAGCCGCCTGAGCTTGCTTTTGAAAATTTCAACCCAATTGTTAGGAACCCCAAATGGCATTCGATAAAGACGCATTTCTGACCGCGCTGGACAGCATGACGGTCCTGGAACTCAACGACCTGGTGAAAGCCATCGAAGAGAAGTTCGGCGTGAGCGCCGCAGCCATGGCCGCCCCGGCCGCCGGTGGTGGCGGTGCCGCTGCCGCTGCCGTCGAGGAAAAGACCGAGTTCAACGTCATGCTGATGGAAGCCGGCGCGAACAAGGTTTCCGCGATCAAGGCCGTGCGCGAAATCACCGGCCTGGGCCTGAAGGAAGCCAAGGACCTGGTGGAAGCCGCTCCCAAGGCCGTGAAGGAAGGCGTGGCCAAGGCCGACGCCGAAGCGATGAAGAAGAAGCTGGAAGACGCCGGCGCGAAGGCGGAATTGAAGTAATTCAGTTCCCACGCAGGGCTGGAGTGTGCCGAAAGGCCCTCCAGCCTTTGCCGCTTTCAGAGCGCACCCAAAAGCCGGCCAAGACCGAGGCGGTTTTTGAGTGTCTTCTGACCCCGACTGCAGAAGACCCCTTGGTTCGGGTGATGTGCAACGCATCACTGTCCGCCAACGGCTGGTAGTGGCCAGCCGCCAAGCAGTGGCGCGAAAGCGCTGCTGACAAGTCGCTGAAGATCTCAAGCTCCGGAGCTCTCATGGCCCAAACGTCCACGTACAGTTACACCGAACGCAAGCGCATCCGAAAGAACTTCGGCAATCGCGACAGCGTCGTCGAAATTCCCTACCTGCTCCAGATGCAGAAGGACGCCTACACCGCGTTCCTGCAAGCAGGGATCCCGCCCCAGAAACGCACCGTGGAAGGCCTGCAGGCCGCATTCGACGCCGCTTTCCCCATCGTCTCGCACAACGGTTTCGTGGAGATGAAGTTTCTCGAGTACAACCTCGCGAAGCCGGCGTTCGACGTGCGCGAGTGCCAGACCCGCGGCCTGACCTTCGCCTCGGCCGTGCGCGCCAAGGTGCAGCTGATCATCTACGACCGCGAGTCCTCGACCTCGCAGTCGAAGGTGGTCAAGGAAGTGAAGGAGCAGGAGGTCTACATGGGCGAAGTGCCGCTCATGACCGAAAAAGGCTCCTTCATCATCAACGGCACAGAGCGCGTGATCGTCTCGCAGCTGCACCGCTCGCCGGGCGTGTTCTTCGAGCATGACAAGGGCAAGACGCACAGCTCGGGCAAGCTGTTGTTCTCGGCCCGCGTGATCCCCTACCGCGGCTCCTGGCTGGACTTCGAGTTCGACCCGAAGGACATGCTGTACTTCCGCGTCGACCGCCGCCGCAAGATGCCGGTGACGATCCTGCTGAAGGCCATCGGCCTGAACCCGGAATCGATCCTCGCGAACTTCTTCGTCAACGACAACTTCCGCCTGATGGACAGCGGCGCGCAGATGGAGTTCGTCTCCGAGCGCCTGCGCGGCGAAGTCGCGCGCTTCGACATCACCGACAAGTCGGGCAAGGTCGTGGTCGCCAAGGACAAGCGCGTCACCGCGCGCCACACGCGCGAGCTCGAGCAGACGGACACCACGCACATCAGCGTTCCGGAAGACTTCCTGGTCGGCCGCGTGCTGGCACGCAACATCGTCGACCCCGACTCCGGCGAGATCCTGGCCAAGGCCAACGACGAGCTGACCGAGGCGCTGCTGAAGAAGCTGCGCGCCGCCGGCGTGCAGGAGCTGCAGGCCATTTACACCAACGAGCTCGACCAGGGTGCGTACATTTCGCAGACCCTGCGCATCGACGAGACGGTGGACGAGTTCGCCGCGCGCGTGGCCATCTACCGCATGATGCGCCCCGGCGAGCCGCCGACGGAAGACGCGGTGCAGGCCCTGTTCCAGCGCCTGTTCTACAACCCCGACACCTACGACCTGTCGCGCGTCGGTCGCATGAAGTTCAACGCCAAGGTCGGCCGCGACGAGTCGACCGGCCCGATGGTGCTGACCAACGAGGACATCCTCGCCGTGGTCAAGATCCTGGTGGACCTGCGCAACGGCCGCGGCGAAGTGGACGACATCGACCACCTCGGCAACCGCCGCGTGCGCTGTGTCGGCGAACTGGCCGAGAACCAGTACCGCACCGGCCTCGCCCGCATCGAGAAGGCCGTCAAGGAGCGTCTGGGGCAGGCCGAGCAAGAGCCGCTGATGCCGCACGACCTGATCAACAGCAAGCCGATCTCGGCCGCGCTGAAGGAATTCTTCGGCGCCTCGCAGCTGTCGCAGTTCATGGACCAGACCAATCCGCTGTCCGAGATCACGCACAAGCGTCGCGTCTCGGCCCTCGGCCCGGGCGGTCTGACGCGCGAGCGTGCCGGCTTCGAAGTGCGCGACGTGCACGTCACGCACTACGGCCGCGTGTGCCCGATCGAAACGCCTGAAGGCCCGAACATCGGCCTGATCAATTCGCTGGCGCTGTACGCCCGCCTGAACGAGTACGGTTTCATCGAGACGCCGTACCGCCGCGTGGTGGACGGCAAGGTCACGAACGAGATCGACTACCTGTCGGCCATCGAGGAAGGCAAGTACGTGATCGCGCAGGCCAACGCCGCGCTCGACAAGGACGGCCGCCTGACGGGCGACCTGGTGTCGGCGCGCGAAACCGGCGAATCGATCCTGGTCTCCGCCGAGCGCGTGCAGTACATGGACGTGTCGCCGGCGCAGATCGTGTCGGTGGCCGCCTCGCTCGTGCCCTTCCTGGAGCACGACGACGCGAACCGCGCGCTGATGGGCGCCAACATGCAGCGCCAGGCGGTGCCCGTGCTGCGTCCAGAGAAGGCTTTCGTCGGCACCGGCATCGAGCGCGTCTCCGCGATCGACTCCGGCACGGTGGTCACGGCCACCCGCGGCGGCGTGGTCGACTATGTCGATGCCACCCGCATCGTGGTGCGCGTGAACGACGCCGAAGCGGCGGCAGGCGAAGTCGGCGTGGACATCTACAACCTGATCAAGTACCAGCGTTCGAACCAGAACACGAACATCCACCAGCGTCCGATCGTCAAGCGCGGCGACACGATCGCCAAGGGCGACGTCATCGCCGACGGCGCCTCGACCGATCTGGGCGAGCTGGCGCTGGGCCAGAACATGCTGGTCGCGTTCATGCCCTGGAACGGCTACAACTTCGAAGACTCGATCCTGATCAGCGAACGCGTGGTCGCCGAAGACCGCTACACCTCGATCCACATCGAGGAACTGGTGGTGATGGCGCGCGACACCAAGCTGGGCGCGGAAGAAATCACCCGCGACATCCCGAACCTGGCCGAGCAGCAGCTCAACCGCCTGGACGAATCCGGGATCATCTACGTCGGCGCCGAAGTGCAGCCCGGCGACACGCTGGTCGGCAAGGTCACGCCCAAGGGCGAGACCACGCTGACGCCTGAAGAGAAGCTGCTGCGCGCGATCTTCGGCGAGAAGGCCTCCGACGTGAAGGACACCTCGCTGCGCGTGGACCAGGGCTCGCAAGGCACCGTGATCGACGTGCAGGTGTTCACCCGCGAAGGCATCCAGCGCGACAAGCGTGCCCAGCAGATCATCGACGACGAGCTCAAGCGCTTCCGCCTCGACCTGAACGACCAGCTGCGCATCGTCGAGGCCGACGCCTTCGACCGGATCGAGAAGCTCCTGACCGGCAAGGTCGCCAACGGCGGCCCGAACAAGCTGGCCAAGGGCAGCAAGCTCGACAAGGCGTACCTCTCGTCGATCGAGAAGTTCCACTGGTTCGACATCCGCCCGGCGGAAGACGAGGTGGCCTCGCAGCTCGAGTCGATCAAGAACTCGCTGGAGCAGACGCGCCACAGCTTCGACCTCGCGTTCGAAGAGAAGCGCAAGAAGCTCACGCAGGGCGACGAGCTGCCCGCGGGCGTGCTGAAGATGGTCAAGGTCTACCTGGCCGTCAAGCGCCGCCTGCAACCCGGCGACAAGATGGCCGGCCGCCACGGCAACAAGGGTGTGGTGTCGAAGATCGTTCCGGTCGAGGACATGCCGCACATGGCTGACGGCACGCCGTGCGACATCTGCCTGAACCCGCTGGGCGTGCCCTCGCGGATGAACGTCGGGCAGGTGCTCGAGGTGCATCTGGGCTGGGCCGGCAAGGGCGTGGGCCAGCGCATCGGCGACCTGCTGCAGGCCGAGGCCAAGGTGGCCGAGCTGCGCCAGTTCATGGACAAGCTCTACAACGGCTCGGGCCGCAAGGAAGACCTCGCCAAGCTGAGCGATGCCGACGTGCTCGAGATGGCCGGCAACCTGTCGACCGGCGTGCCTTTCGCGACGCCCGTGTTCGACGGCGCCTCGGAAGAGGAAATCCGCGGCATGCTGCACCTTGCCTATCCGGACGAGATCGCCAAGGCCAAGGGCCTGACCGCGACGCGCACGCAGGCTTACCTGTACGACGGACGCACGGGCGACCAGTTCGAGCGTCCGGTCACGGTCGGCTACATGCACGTGCTCAAGCTGCACCACCTGGTGGACGACAAGATGCACGCCCGTTCGACCGGTCCCTACAGCCTGGTCACGCAGCAGCCGCTGGGCGGCAAGGCGCAGTTCGGCGGCCAGCGGTTCGGGGAAATGGAAGTGTGGGCGCTCGAAGCCTACGGCGCCGCCTACGTCCTGCAGGAAATGCTGACCGTGAAGTCCGACGACGTGCAGGGCCGCACCAAGGTCTACGAAAGCATCGTCAAGGGCGAACACTCGATCGAAGCCGGCATGCCGGAATCGTTCAATGTGCTGGTCAAGGAAATCCGTTCCTTGGGCCTCGACATTGAACTTGAACGCTCGTAAATAGAAGGGGAAAGAGTCAATGAAATCGCTACTCGACCTGTTCAAGCAATTCACGCCGGATGAGCATTTCGATGCCATTCGCATCGGCATGGCCTCGCCCGAGAAGATCCGTTCGTGGTCTTTCGGCGAGGTGAAGAAGCCCGAGACCATCAACTACCGGACCTTCAAGCCCGAGCGCGACGGTCTCTTCTGCGCCAAGATCTTCGGCCCGATCAAGGACTACGAGTGCCTGTGCGGCAAGTACAAGCGCCTCAAGCACCGCGGCGTGATCTGCGAGAAGTGCGGCGTCGAAGTCACGCAGACCAAGGTGCGCCGCGAGCGCATGGGCCACATCGACCTGGCCGCGCCTTGCGCGCACATCTGGTTCCTGAAATCGCTGCCGTCGCGCCTGGGCCTCGTGCTCGACATGACGCTGCGCGACATCGAACGCGTGCTGTACTTCGAAGCCTACGTGATCACCGACCCCGGCATGACCCCGCTGAAGAAGTTCGGCATCATGTCCGAGGACGACTACGACGCGAAGCGCAAGGAATACGGCGACGAGTTCATCGCCAAGATGGGCGCCGAAGGCATCAAGGACCTGCTGATGGGCATCGAGCTCGACAGCGAGATCGAAAGGCTGCGCGGCGACCTGACCGGCTCCGAAGTCAAGGTCAAGAAGAATTCCAAGCGCCTCAAGGTGCTGGAAGCCTTCCGCAAGTCGGGCATCAAGCCCGAGTGGATGGTGCTGGACGTGCTGCCCGTGCTGCCGCCGGACCTGCGTCCGCTGGTGCCGCTGGACGGCGGCCGCTTCGCGACCTCCGACCTGAACGACCTCTACCGTCGCGTCATCAACCGCAATTCGCGTCTGCGCCGCCTGCTCGAGCTGAAGGCGCCGGAGATCATTGCGCGCAACGAGAAGCGGATGCTGCAGGAGGCTGTCGACAGCCTGCTGGACAACGGCCGCCGCGGCAAGGCCATGACCGGCGCGAACAAGCGTGCGCTCAAGTCGCTGGCCGACATGATCAAGGGCAAGAGCGGCCGCTTCCGCCAGAACCTGCTGGGCAAGCGCGTCGACTACTCGGGCCGTTCGGTCATCGTGGTGGGCCCGACGCTCAAGCTGCACCAGTGCGGCCTGCCGAAGCTGATGGCGCTCGAGCTGTTCAAGCCCTTCATCTTCTCGCGCCTGGAAGCCATGGGCATCGCGACCACCATCAAGGCCGCGAAGAAGGAAGTTGAATCCGGCACGCCGGTGGTGTGGGACATCCTGGAAGAGGTGATCAAGGAGCACCCGGTGATGCTGAACCGCGCACCGACGCTGCACCGCCTCGGCATCCAGGCCTTCGAGCCGATCCTGATCGAAGGCAAGGCGATCCAGCTGCACCCGCTGGTTTGCGCGGCCTTCAACGCCGACTTCGACGGCGACCAGATGGCCGTACACGTGCCGCTGTCGGTGGAAGCGCAGATGGAAGCCCGCACGCTGATGCTGGCCTCCAACAACGTGCTGTTCCCGGCGAGCGGCGAGCCCTCCATCGTGCCCTCGCAGGACGTGGTGCTGGGTCTTTACTACACGACGCGCGAGCGCATCAACGGCAAGGGCGAAGGCCTGGTCTTCTCCGACATCGGTGAGGTCCAGCGCGCGCTCGACGCCGACGTGGTGGAGCTGACCGCCAAGGTCAGCGTGCGCATCAAGGAGTACACGAAGGACAAGGACTCGGGCGAGTTCACGTCCAGGATCGAGCTGGTCGACACCACCGTCGGCCGTGCGCTGCTGTCCGAGATCCTGCCGAAGGGCCTGCCGTTCTCGAACATCAACAAGGCGCTGAAGAAGAAGGAAATCTCCAAGCTCATCAACGCCTCCTTCCGCAAGTGCGGCCTGAAGGAGACCGTGGTCTTCGCCGACAAGCTGCTGCAGAACGGCTTCCGCCTGGCGACCAAGGCCGGTATCTCGATCGCCATCGACGACATGCTGGTGCCTTCCGAGAAGCACGGCATCATCGACCGCTCCGCCAAGGAAGTGAAGGAGATCGAGCAGCAGTACGTCTCGGGCCTGGTCACCGCCGGCGAGCGCTACAACAAGGTGGTGGACATCTGGGGCAAGGCCGGCGACGAGGTGTCGAAGGTCATGATGTCCAAGCTCTCGAAGGAGAAGGTCATCGACCGCCACGGCAAGGAAGTGGAGCAGGAGTCCTTCAACTCCATCTACATGATGGCCGACTCGGGCGCCCGCGGTTCCGCCGCGCAGATCCGCCAGGTGGCCGGCATGCGGGGCCTGATGGCCAAGCCGGACGGCTCGATCATCGAGACGCCGATCACCGCGAACTTCCGCGAAGGCCTGAACGTGCTGGAGTACTTCATCTCCACCCACGGCGCCCGGAAGGGCCTGGCCGACACGGCGCTGAAGACTGCGAACTCCGGCTACCTGACGCGTCGCCTGGTCGACGTGACGCAGGACTTGGTCGTGATCGAGCAGGACTGCGGCACGATGGACGGCACCGTGATGCGCGCCATCGTCGAAGGCGGTGAAGTGATCGAATCGCTGCGCGAGCGAATCCTCGGCCGAACCGCCGCCGAAGACGTGCTGCACCCCGAGACGCGTGCCGTGCTGGCCAAGGCCGGCGACATGCTGGACGAAGACGTGATCGAAGCGCTGGAAAACGAGGGCGTCGACGAGGTCAAGGTGCGCACTGCGCTCACCTGCTCGACCCGCTTCGGCCTGTGCGCAAAGTGCTACGGCCGCGACCTCGGCCGCGGCGGCCTGGTCAATAACGGCGAGGCGGTCGGCGTGATCGCGGCGCAGTCGATCGGCGAGCCCGGCACGCAGCTGACGATGCGGACCTTCCACATCGGCGGCGCAGCCTCGCGTGCGGCGGTGGCGTCGAGCGTCGAGGCCAAGTCCAACGGCGTGATCGGCTTCAACGCCACGATGCGCTACGTGACCAACAGCAAGAACGAGCTGGTGGTGATTGCACGTTCGGGCGAGATCGTCATCCATGACGAGCACGGTCGCGAGCGCGAGCGCCACAAGGTGCCCTACGGCGCCACCCTGGCGGTCAAGGCCGACCAGCAGGTCAAGGCTGGCCACGTGCTGGCCAACTGGGACCCGCTGACGCGCCCGATCATCACGGAGTTCGCCGGCAAGACCAAGTTCGAGAATGTCGAGGAAGGCCTCACGGTCGCGAAGCAGGTCGACGAGGTCACGGGCCTGTCCACCCTGGTGGTCATCGATCCGAAGCGCCGCGGCGCGGCCAAGGTCGTGCGCCCGCAGGTGAAGCTGATCGACGTCGCCGGCAACGAGGTGAAGATCCCGGGCACCGACCACTCGGTGACCATCGGCTTCCCCGTCGGTGCGCTGGTGCAGGTGCGAGACGGCCAGGACGTGGGCCCCGGCGAAGTGCTGGCGCGCATTCCGGTCGAAGGCCAGAAGACCCGCGACATCACCGGCGGTCTGCCGCGCGTGGCCGAGCTCTTCGAAGCCCGTTCGCCCAAGGACAAGGGCATGCTGGCCGAGATGACCGGCACCGTGTCCTTCGGCAAGGAAACCAAGGGCAAGGTGCGGCTGCAGATTACCGACCCGGACGGCAAGGTCTGGGAAGAGCTGGTGCCCAAGGAGAAGAACATCCTGGTGCACGAAGGCCAGGTGGTGAACAAGGGCGAGTCGATCGTCGACGGCCCGGCCGATCCGCAGGACATCCTGCGCCTGCTGGGCTCCGAGGAACTGGCGCGCTACATCGTGGACGAGGTGCAGGACGTGTACCGCCTGCAGGGTGTGAAGATCAACGACAAGCACATCGAGGTGATCGTTCGCCAGATGCTGCGCCGCGTCGTGGTCGAGAACCCGGGCGACGCCAACTACATCGCCGGCGAGCAGGTCGAGCGCAGCGAGATCCTCAACACCAACGACGCCCTGCGCGCCCAGGACAAGCTGCCCGCGACCTACACCAACCTGCTGCTGGGTATCACGAAGGCATCGCTCTCGACCGACAGCTTCATCAGCGCCGCTTCGTTCCAGGAAACGACGCGCGTGCTGACCGAAGCCGCGATCATGGGCAAGCGTGACGAGCTGCGCGGCCTGAAGGAGAACGTCATCGTCGGCCGCCTGATCCCCGCGGGCACCGGCATGGCCTACCACCAGGCACGCAAGGTCAAGGACGCGATGGACGAGGCCGAGCGCCGAGCGATCGCCGAAGCGGAAGCCGCCGAACTCTCCGGCAGCGCCTCCGCCTCGGTCGAGGACGCGAGCACGGTCGATGCCAGCGAGGGCGCTGCGACCGAATAACTGGTCAGCATCGACTGCATGACCGGTCTCGAACGCCCCCCTTCCGCCCGCGGATCGGGGGCTTTTTTCTTGGGGCGAAACCCATGAGCGGCGTGCCGGAGTCGCTTCCGTGGTGGATCCTCGGCGCGGTGGCGCTCTTCTGGTTCGTCGGCGCCTACAACCGCATCGTGCGACTGCGCTCGGGGGCCCTGCAGGCCTATGCGGCGCTCGATGCGGCGCTGGTGCGGCAGCTCGATTTCGTGCAGGCGCGCCTGGCCGAGGGGGGCGCGACGGCGCAGGTTCCGCACGGCCCCGGCCGTGAGGATGCCGCGCTGCAGGCGTCTGCCGCCCAGTTGGTCACGCTGCTGGCGGCCACGCGCCTGAAGCCGCTCGACCCTGCCGGCATCGCGGCGCTGGCGACGGCGTTGCACGTGATGCTCGGTGCCTGGCAGCGGCTGCATCCCGATGCGGTGGTCAGCTTCGAGGCCGACGGTACCCTGTCTCGGCCCGCCCCCCTCAACGGCCGGGACGACAGCCCCGCGGCGCCGATCGCCTGGCCCGAGCCCTCGGCCGCCGCCGAGATCGCGCGCAACCAGTTCAACCAGGCGGTGGCGCACTACAACGCGGCCATTGCCCAGTTTCCTGCGGTGCTGGTGGCGTGGATCATGCAATTGAGACCGGCGGCGCCTTTGCGCTGACATCGCTTTTGCTCATCATCGATTCCAAGTTGACAGACTCTTCAGACTCTCTTCACGCCTCGGAGGCCCTCGGGCCGCCGCTCTGGCGCCAGTTGCAGCTCACTGCCGTCGCGCTGGCCGCGATCCGCGGCGGCGTCTCCGGCACCGTGGCCTTCGACGCCGTGCCGCCGGCCCTGAGGCCGGGGGTGCAGGCGCTGGGCTTCCAGGTGCTGCGCTGGCTCGGGCGGGCCGAGGCCCTGCGCCGGCAACTGGCCAAGCGCACGCCGCCCCCGGCGGCCGATGCCTTGCTCTGCACCGCCCTGGCGCTGGCCTGGGATGCCACGCAGGCCCCCTACGAGCCCTTCACGCTGGTCGACCAGACGGTCGAGGCCGCCAAGCGCAATCCCGGCACGCGCGCGCAGGCCAGCTTCGTCAACGCCTGTCTGCGCCGCTTCCTGCGGGAGCGCGAGGAACTGGTGGCCGCCACGGACCGCGAGCCGGTCGCGCAATGGAACCACCCGCGCTGGTGGATCGAGCGCCTCCGCCGCGACCATCCGCGCGACTGGCAGCGCGTGCTGGCGGCGGACAACACGCAGGCGCCGATGACGCTGCGGGTCAACACCCGCCAAGGCGACCGGCCTTCCTACCAGGCGGCGCTGGTGACCGCGGGCCTGCAGGCGGTCCCGGTGGCCGCGGCCGGATTGCAGCTGCTGCGCGCCCGGCCGGTGCAGGAGCTGCCGGGCTTCGCCGAGGGGCATTGCTCGGTGCAGGACGCCGCCGCCCAGCTCGCTGCGCCGCTGCTGCTTGACGGCCTGCTCGGCGCCGCGCCGGATGCCGGGCCCGTGCGGGTGCTCGACGCCTGTGCGGCGCCCGGCGGCAAGACGGCCCACCTGCTCGAACTGGCCGGGCCCGACGCCATCGAGCTCACCGCGCTCGAGGTCGATGCTGCGCGCAGCCGCCGCATTGACGACACCCTCGCGCGGCTCGGCCTGCGTGCCAAGGTCGTGGTGGCTGATGCCGGCCGGCCGAAGGACTGGTGGGACGGCCACGCCTTCGACGCCGTCCTGCTCGACGCACCCTGCACCGCCTCGGGGATCGTGCGCCGGCATCCCGACGTGCGCTGGCTGCGGCGCGAGAGCGACACCGAACAACTGGCGTTGCTGCAGGCCATGCTGCTGGCAGCGCTCTGGCCCCTGGTGCGGGAGGGCGGGCGCCTGCTCTATTGCACCTGTTCGGTTTTTAGAGAGGAGGGTGCGCACCAGATCGATGCGTTCCTTGCGCACAACACCGACGCCCGTTTGCTGCCCTCGCCGGGGCATTTGCTGCCGCAAAGCGGGGGGATTGCCCGTGGCGTCCCGGACAATGCCTTGGGTGACCACGACGGCTTTTTCTACGCCTTGCTCGAAAAGCAACCTCTCCGCTGAAGGCCGCGGAATGGGATGGCTGGCCGCCCTGCTGGTGCTGGCCTGCCTCCTGGCCTGCTGGCCCGCAACGGCGCCGGCGCAGTCCGGCAAGAGCGCGTCGGTCAGCCAATTGAAGCTCGAACAGGCGGACGATGGCATCTATCTCAACGCCCAGGTGCAGTTCGAACTGCCGAACCTGGTCGAGGAGGTGCTCGACAAGGGCATCGCGATCTATTTCGTCGCCGAGGCCGAGCTCTACCGCGAGCGCTGGTACTGGACCGACCAGAAAGTCGCCCAGGCCACGCGCCACATGCGGCTCGCCTACCAGCCGCTCACGCGGCGCTGGCGGCTCAATGTCTCGCCGGTGCCGATCACCAATTCGGGTTTCGGCGTGTCGCTGAACCAGAATTTCGATACCCTCTCGGAAGCGCTCGACGGCGTGCGGCGCGTGGCCCGGCTGCGGCTCGGCGACATCTCCGAGATCGGCGAGGAGGGCCCCCACCCGGTGAGCTTCCGCTTCCGCCTCGACACCTCGCAACTGCCGCGGCCCTTCCAGATCGGCGTGGTCGGCCAGGCCGACTGGAACATCTCCGTCGAGCGCAGCGCGCGCTTGTCGCTGGAGAAGATGAAGTGAGCAAGGACTCTCGCGCTGGCGCCGGCAGGTCGTCGGCAGCCAGTCGCGCCCGCGCAACCCGCTGGGCCATCGGTGTCAGTGCCTTCCTGGTCACGGCGGTCGGCCTGGTGCTGATGTTCCTGCTCGCCCAGTCCACCAACAACCGCGAGCTCTACGAACGCAATTACGCGCGCCTGTTCGGCATCAACGTGGTGGTGGCGGTGGTGCTTTCGCTGGTGCTCGGCTGGGTCGCCTTTCGCCTGCTGCGGCGGCTGCGCCAGGGCAAGTTCGGCAGCCGCCTGCTGATCAAGCTGGCCGCCATCTTCGCCCTCGTGGGCGTTGTTCCCGGCGCGCTGGTGTACGTGGTCTCCTATCAGTTCGTGGCGCGCTCGATCGAGAGCTGGTTCGACGTCAAGGTCGAAGGCGCGCTGGACGCCGGCCTGAACCTGGGACGCGCCACCCTCGACTCGCTGTCCGACGATCTGGTGAGCAAGGTGCGAAGCGCCAGCACCCAGCTCGCCGACGTGCCCGACGCCAGTGCCGGGCTGATGCTCGAGCGCATCCGCGACCAGTTGGGTGCCACCGACGTGGTGCTCTGGACCGGCAACGGGCAGCTGATCGCCGGTGCGGGCGCCTCGCGCTTCCAGCTCAATCCCGAGCGGCCCTCGCCGCAGCAGCTGCGCCAGGTGCGGGCAGACCGCGCCATCGCCCACATCGAGGGACTGGACGAGAGCCCCGCGCCCGGCAGCACGGTGCCGCCGCCGGCCAGCGTGCGCGCCCTCGCGCTGGTGCAGCGGCCGGGCTTCGACTTCGGCACCGAGCCGCGCTTCCTGCAGGTCACGCAGCCGCTGCCGCCGGCAGTGGTGGCCAACGCGCTGGCGGTGCAGGAGGCCAATCGCGAGTACCAGGAGCGGGCGCTGGCGCGCGAGGGCCTGCGCCGCATGTACATCGGCACCCTCACGCTGTCGCTCTTCCTCGCCGTGTTCGGCGCGGTGCTCCTCGCGGTGCTGTTCGGCACCCAGCTCGCGCGGCCGCTGCTCGTGCTGGCCGACGGGGTGCGGCAGGTCGCAGGCGGCGATCTGCGGCCCACCGCGGTGGTGCAGGGCAGGGACGAGCTCGGCGGCCTCACGCGCTCCTTCGCCGTCATGACCCAGCAGCTGGCCGAGGCGCGTGCCGCGGTCGAGAAGACGCTGGGCGAGCTCGATGCGGCGCGCGCCAACCTGCAGACCATCCTCGACAACCTGACCTCGGGCGTGATGGTGCTGGACCCGCGTGGTGTCGTGCTGTCCACCAACCCTGGCGCCACGCGCGTGCTGCGCGCGCCGCTTGCGGCCTATGAGGGCCAGCCGCTGGTCGATGTGCCCGGGCTGGCCGAGTTCGGGCAGGCCGTGCAGCAGCAGTTCGACGACTTCGAGGTCGAGCACCTGCAGCATGGCCTCGACCATTGGCAGCATGCCTTCGAGTTGCGTACCAGCGGCGAGGGCCTGTCGCAGGACGCGGTCAACATCGTCGCGCGAGGTGCGCAGCTGCCGGGCGAGGCTCGCTTGCTGGTGTTCGACGACATCTCCGAGATCGTGTCGGCCCAGCGCGCCCAGGCCTGGGGCGAAGTGGCCCGGCGCCTGGCGCACGAGATCAAGAACCCGCTCACGCCCATCCAGCTCTCGGCCGAGCGCCTCGAGATGAAGCTCAGCGGCAAGGTCGCGCCCGCCGAAGAGGCAATACTGGCCAAGTCGGTCCGGACCATCGTCGACCAGGTCGACGCGATGAAGCGCCTGGTCAACGAGTTTCGCGACTATGCGCGGCTGCCGGCGGCGGACCTGAAGGCGGTCGACCTCAATGCGCTGGTCGCCGACGTGCTTCAGCTTTACGCCGCGGAGAGCGCGCCCATCACGCTGCTCTGCGAGCTCGACGAGCGCTGCCCGCCGATCCGCGCCGACGCGCAGCAGATCCGCCAAGTGATTCACAACCTGTTGCAAAACGCGCAGGACGCCGCCGAAGTCGCAGCCCACGGCAGCGGGCGCCCAGGCGAAGTTGTCATCCGCACGCGGCTGGCCGACTCGGGCCAGCGCGTGCGGCTCACGGTGCAGGACAGCGGGCCCGGCTTTGCCGAGAACATCCTCAAGCGCGCCTTCGAGCCCTACGTCACGACCAAGACCAAGGGCACCGGACTCGGGCTCGCGGTAGTGAAGAAGATCGCCGACGAGCATGGCGCGCGGATCGAACTTTCCAATCGCGTCGTCGATGGGGCTGTGGCGGGGGCACAAGTCTCGCTATCATTCGCGTTGGCCGGCGAGGCGCAGGGAGCGCTCGCTCACGCCAAAGACTCGACATCGTCCGTCGCCTGAGCGTTTGCACGTGCAGCGGCGGGTCGGCAAGCGAACCCCATACCGGCGCATAAACACAAGCATTCATGGCAAACATCCTCGTGGTCGACGACGAGCTGGGCATTCGGGACCTGCTCTTCGAAATTCTGAACGACGAAGGCCACAACGTGGAGCTCGCGGAAAACGCGGCCGAGGCCCGTGCCGCCCGGCAGCGCGCGCGCCCCGACCTCGTTCTGCTCGACATCTGGATGCCTGACACCGACGGCGTCACGCTGCTCAAGGAATGGTCCACCGCCGGTCTGCTGAGCATGCCGGTGATCATGATGAGCGGCCACGCCACCATCGACACCGCGGTCGACGCCACGCGCATCGGCGCCTTTGCCTTCCTCGAGAAGCCCATCACGCTGCAGAAACTGCTGAAGGCGGTCGAGCAGGGATTGGCGCGCGAGAGCGCACGCCGTGCTGCCGCCAGCGTTGTGCCGACGACCGCGAACAACCTTGCTACCGTGGTCACCACGATGGGCGAGAACGCGCTGGTGCCTGCGGCGCCGCAGGGCCCGGCGATCGACACGGGCCCGCAGGCCATGCAGAGCTTCGATCTCGACCGGCCGCTGCGCGATGCGCGCGACGGCTTCGAGAAGGCGTACTTCGAATTCCATCTCGCGATGGAGAACGGATCGATGACCCGCGTGGCCGAGAAAACAGGCCTCGAGCGCACGCATCTCTATCGCAAGTTGAAGCAACTCGGCGTCGATCTGTCGAGGGGCCGTCGCGGCACTGTATAATCGCGGGCTGCACACAAGGCGCGCTAGCTCGGTTGAGTCTCACGACACCAACTGATTCGTCAGCAGTCTTGGGTACATGGCCCGGTAGCTCAGTTGGTAGAGCAGCGGATTGAAAATCCGCGTGTCGGTGGTTCGATTCCGCCCCAGGCCACCAGTCTTCATGCGCCCCAGCGCCCGATAGGGTTCTGGGGCGTTTCTACATCCGCCGTCGATCGCCCTCTGGACGCCTCATGCAGCAGCACGCGACTTGAGGCTGGCGACGTAGCTGTTTCGCGTGCCTGTAACGTGCGTGCGCATCAGCGCCTCGAACTCCGCAAATTCACCCGCGCGGAACAGCGCCAGCAACTTCGAGTGCTGCTCGAAGCCGGCAGCGCGCAGCACGTCCGCCGGCGCGGACAGGTGCGTGCGCAGCGTCGCGATCTTGGTTGCGGCGGTGGCGTAGGCGGCCTGCATGTACGGATTGCCGCAATGCTCGAAGAAGGCTTCGTGCAGGCGCGTGTCCGCGCGGCCGTAGCGCACCGCGTCGCGTGCGGCGCGCGCCTCCTCCATCTCGCTGATCGCGGCCTGCAGCGACGCGGCGGTGGCTTCGCGCGCGTTCCGGTACGCAAGTTCGGCCGCGCGCGGCTCGAGCAGACAGCGGAATTCGCAGATGGCGGCAATGTCGGCTTCGGTGGGTTCGAACACATAGCTGCCGCGTTGGGGCCGGATCACGACCAATCCCGCCAGTTGCAGCTGATTCAGCGCCTCGCGCACCGGCGTACGGCTCACGCCGAAGGAACTGGCCAGCGTCTCCTCCGGAATCATCTCCCCCAGCGCGAACTCGCCGTCGATGATGGCCTCGCGCAGGCGCTGCGCCACCAGCGTCGCGAGGGACTTCGGGGCTTCGATCTTGAGTCGGTTGGATGGGGGCACGGTGCTGTAGAGCTGAAAAAGAGTCGGTTCGGGCAGTCAGGGGCTTATAGCCGACCTCCGAAGGCAGCAACAGTTCGTATAAATACTAGTGCCTTAGTGCCTTACATACAAGATGATTCGCCGGTCGCTCCCAGTCCCGAAGAATCATGACGCCCCTCTCTTCCGCTGCCGTCCCGCCAAGCCTTCTGGCATTGCGCGAGCAACTCGGCGCTTCCGCAGTGCTCTTCGGCGACGAGGTGCCGCAGCGCAACCGGAACGACTGGAGCACTCAGCCGCCCACGCTTCCGCTGGCCGTCGTGCGGCCCGTCGATGCGGCGGGCGTCTCCGCTGCACTGGTGGCCTGCCGCGAGGCCGGCCTGCCGGTAGTGCCGCAGGGCGGGCTCACCGGCCTGTGCGGCGGCGCCCGGCCCGAAGACGGCTGGGTGGCGCTGTCGCTGGAGCGCATGGTCGGTATCGAGGAGATCGACCCGGCAAGCGCCACGATGACGGTGCGCGCCGGCACGCCGCTCGAGCTGGTGCAGCGCGCCGCGGCCGAAGCCGGCTTCTACTTCGCGCTGGATCTCGGCGCGCGCGGCTCCTGCGCGATCGGCGGCAACCTGTCGACCAATGCGGGTGGCAACCGCGTGATCCGCTACGGCATGGCGCGCGAGCTGGTGCTCGGCCTCGAGGTCGTGCTGCCCGACGGCACGGTGATGACCAGCCTCAACAAGATGCTGAAGAACAACGCCGGCTACGACCTCAAGCACCTGTTCATCGGCAGCGAGGGCACGCTGGGCATCATCACCCGCATCGTGCTGCGCCTGCATCCGCAGCCGGGTTGCACGCTGTCGGCGCTGTGCGCCTTGCCCGACTACGACGGCGTGGTGCGCCTCCTGGGCGCCGCGCGCGCCGGACTGGGGCCACTGCTCTCGGCCTTCGAGGTGATGTGGCCCGACTACTGGCAGGTGGTGACCGAGCGGGTGGGCGTGCGCGACCCGCTCGCCGCTGGCACCAGGCACAGCCACTACGTGCTGGTCGAGGTCCAGGGAACCGACGAGGCCATCGACGGCCCGCGCTTCCAGCGCTGGCTCGAGCGCTTGATGGAGGAGGGCGCGCTGGCCGACGCGGCAGTCGCCCAGTCGGTGGCCGACACGCAGTCCTTCTGGGCGCTGCGCGATGCCTGCGCGGAGTTCTTCCCCACGCTCGGGCCTCATGTCTCCTATGACGTCGGCATGGCGGTGAAATCGATGGACGTCTACGTGCGTGCCTGCAAGGCCGCACTGGCCGCACGCATCCCCGGCTGCGAGGCTGTCTATTACGGCCACATCGGCGACGGCAACCTGCACCTGGTGGCCTGGGTCCCGGGCCTGTCGATCGAGCATCAGCCCAAGGAGGCGATGGACGAAGTGATCTATGGCCTGGTGCGCGAGTTCGGCGGCACGGTGTCGGCCGAGCACGGCATCGGCACGGTCAAGAAGCGCTGGCTCGGCCATGCGCGCAGTCCCGAGGAGATCGCGCTGATGAAGACGCTCAAGGCCGCCCTCGATCCCGCGGGCCTGCTCAACCCGGGCAAGGTGGTGTGAGCATGGCCGCCGTCTTCGTCGACCGCGTGTTCAAGGGCATCGAGGCGGTGCTCGCGGCCTTGCTGCTGGGCATGGTGCTGATGGTGTTCGGCAACGTGGTGCTGCGCTACGCCTTCAACTCGGGCATCCAGGTGTCGGAGGAGCTGTCGCGCTTCTTCTTTGTGTGGCTCACCTTCATCGGCGCCATCGTCGCGATGCGCGACGGCACCCATCTGGGCATGGACGGCTTCGTCACCCGCCTGTCGCGGCGTGGCAAGCTTGCCTGCCTGGCGGCCAGCCAGACCATCGTGCTGGTCTGCTGTGTCATGCTGTTCTGGGGCACCTGGCAGCAGCACGAGGTCAACGCCACCACCAAGGCGCCGGTCACCGAGATCTCCATGATCTGGGTCTTCGGCATCGGCTACTTGACCAGCGTGGCCATCGGCGCTCACGCCTTGCATGCGCTGTGGCGCATCGCCACCGGCCGCTTGCGCGACGACGAACTGGTGCAGGTCACGGAGAGCGAGGAGATCCCGCACGACGCCGCCCACACGGGAGCACGGCCGTGACGATCGCCGTTTTCACGCTGTCGCTGCTCGGCGCCATGATGTTGGGCGCGCCGATCGCCTTCGCCCTGCTGATCTGCGCCGGCGCATTGATGGTCGCCCAGGGCCAGATCGACACGACCATCCTGTCACAGAAGCTGGTGGAGGGCGCGGACAGCTTCCCGTTGCTGGCCATTCCCTTCTTCATCCTGGCCGGCGAGCTGATGAACGCCGGCGGCATCTCGCGGCGCATCGTCAACTTCGCGCTGGCCTGGGTCGGCCATTTGCGCGGCGGCCTCGGGCTGGTGGCGATCTTCGCCTCGGTGGTGATGGCGGCGATCTCCGGCAGCGCGGCCGCCGATGCCGCGGCCATCGGCGCGATGCTGATCCCGATGATGCGCCAGGCCGGCTACGACGTGCCGCGCTCGGCCGGCCTCATCGCGGCCGGCGGCGTGATCGCGCCGGTGATCCCGCCCTCGATCGGGCTGATCGTGTTCGGCGTCATCGCCAACGTGTCGATCGGCAAGCTGTTCCTGGCCGGCATCGTGCCGGGGCTGATGATGGGCGCGTCGCTGGTCATCGCCTGGATGTGGGTGGCGCGGCGCGACAAGGTGAGCGTGCAGCCGCGCCAGCCGATGGCCGCGCGCGGCCGCGCCGCGGTCGACGGCTTCTGGGCGCTCCTGATGCCGCTGGGGATCATCGGCGGGCTGAAGTTCGGCGTGTTCACGCCCACCGAAGCCGGCGTCGCCGCCTGCGTCTACGCCTTCGTGCTCGGCGCCCTCGTCTACCGCGAACTGAACCTGCGCCAGTGCTACGGCCTGCTGGTGGCGGCCGCGAAGAGCACGGCCGTGGTCGTGTTCCTCATTGCCGCCGCGCTGGTGTCGGCCTGGCTGATCACCACCTCCGAGGTGCCGGCGCAGGTGGCCGCCATGCTCGAGCCCCTCATGGGCAACAAGATCCTGCTGATGCTCGTGATCATGGTCATCGTGGTGATCGTCGGCACCGCGCTCGACTTCGCTCCCACGCTGATGATCCTCACGCCCGTGCTCATGCCGGTGGTCAGGCAGGCGGGCATCGACCCGGTGTACTTCGGCGTGCTGTTCATCATGAACAACGCCATCGGCCTCATCACGCCGCCGGTGGGCATCGTGCTCAACGTGATGTGCGGCGTGGCCAAGATCTCGATGAAGGAGCTGATGCGCGGCCTGTGGCCCTTCCTCTGGGCCGAGCTCATCGTGCTGTTGCTGCTCGTGCTCTTCCCTTCGCTGGTGCTGGTGCCGCTGAAGTGGCTGAGCTGATTTTTACAAACAAGGAGACCTCCGATGCCGATCCATTCCCGCCTTTCCCGCCTTTCCCGCTTCGCCGCCGTGGCCCTGGCCGCCGGCCTGGCCGCCGGTGCTGCGCAGGCCCAGTTCAAGGAGCGCAACTTCCGCGTCTCCAACGGCGTGAGCAAGGAACACCCGATGGGCAACGGCCTGGCGAAGATGGGTGCCTGCACGCTCGAGAAGAGCGGCGGCAAGATGAAGATCCAGGCCTTCTGGGACGGCGCGCTCGGCAGCGACCTCACCGGCACGCAGAGTGTGCGCACCGGCTCGCTCGACATGGTGATCACGTCGACCGCGCCCGTGGTGTCCATCGTGCCGGCGCTGGGCGTCTTCGATCTGCCCTTCCTCTTCAACAACGCCGGCGAGGCCGACAAGGTGCTCGACGGCAAGGTCGGCGACTGGTTCTCCGCCAAGCTGCCGGCCGTCGGGCTGGTCAACCTCGCCTGGTGGGAGAACGGCTTTCGCCACACGACCAACTCGAAGCGGCCGATCACCAAGGTCGAGGATTTCGACGGCGTGAAGATGCGCGTGATGCAGAACACCATCTTCCTCGACACCTTCAAGACCCTGGGCACCAACGCCGTGCCGATGGCCTTCACCGAGGTCTATTCGGCGCTCGAGACCAAGACGGTGGACGGCCAGGAGAACCCCTTCACCAACATCGAGAACATGAAGTTCTACGAGGTGCAGAAGTACCTCACGTTGACCAAGCACGCCTACAGCCCGACGCTGGTGCTGTTCTCCAAGAAGATCTGGGACACGCTCTCGCCGCAGGAGCAGGACGCGCTGCGTGAATGCGCGGTGCAAGGGCGCGACGAGCAGCGCCGCGCCAACCGCGCGATGGAAGCGCGCAGCGTCGACAACCTCAAGGCCAAGGGCATGGCGGTCAACGAGATCGCGCCGGCCGAGATGCAGCGCATCCGCGAGCGCTCGAGCGTGATCTACGAACGGCACGCCAAGGCCATCGGCGACGAGGCGATCACGATGGTCTCCTCCGAGCTCAAGCGCATCCGCGGCAACTGAGCAAAGGAATTCACGATGAGTCTTTCGGGAAAGGTCGCCTGGGTCACCGGTGGCGGAAGCGGCATCGGGCTGGCTGGTGCCACGCAGCTGGCGCAAGCGGGCTGTCGGGTCGTCGTCTCCGGGCGCGAGGCGCCCAAGCTCGACGCGGCCATCGAGGCTGCCGAGCGCCTGGGCGCGCCACGCGGCTCGATCTCGGCCGCGCCGCTGGACGTGGCGGATGCCCGCGCCGTCGCGGCCGTTGCGCAGACCATCGAGGCCGAACTCGGGCGCGTCGACATCCTCGTCAACAGCGCCGGCATCAATTTCCCCAAGCGCTACTGGTGCGAGACCGACGGGCCCACCTTCGACCAGGTGGTGGCCGTCAACCTGAACGGCGCCACCTATTGCACCCTCGCGGTGGCCAAGGGCATGCGCGCGCGCCGCGAGGGAACGGTGATCAACGTCGCCTCCTTCGCGGGCTGGCACTACGAGTACCTGACCGGCCCCGCCTACACCGCCAGCAAGGCCGCGCTGATGGCGCTCACGCACTCCTTCAACATCGAGGAGTGCGTCAACGGCTTGCGCGCGACCGCGCTGTGCCCGGGCGAAGTCGCCACGCCGATCCTGAAGAAGCGGCCGGTCCAGCCGAGCGAGGCCGACAAGGCGCGCATGCTGCAGGAGGCCGACCTGGGGCGCACGATCCGCTTCATTGCCGAGATGCCGCCGCACGTCTGCATCAACGAGCTGGTGATCTCGCCGGTGTGGAACCGCACCTACGTCGCGGGCGAGGCGCTGCAGCGCAAGGTGGCGGCATGACGCAGGCTGCGAGCGTGGGGCCGGTGGTGGCCATCACCGGAGCGGGGCAGGGCATCGGCCGCGCGCTGGCGCGGGCCTTCGCCCGGCAGGGCGCCCGGGTGGTCGTCTCCGACATCGATGCCGCGTCCTGCGCGTCCGCGGCGAGCGAACTGCAGGCCCTCGGCGTGCCGGCCGACGTGACGAATGCCGAGCATTGCGCGGCGCTGGTCGAGCGCGTGGTCGCGGTGCACGGCCGCCTCGACGTGATGATCTGCAACGCCGGCATCATGCAGCTGAAGCCGCTGCTCGAACTGGACGGCAAGGACTGGGACCGGATGCTCGGCGTCAACGTCAAGGGCAGCTTCCTCACGCTGCAGGCCGCGGCGCGGCAGATGCTGGCGCAGCCGCCGCTGGCCGAAGGTCGGCCGCGCGGCAAGATCCTGCTGATGGCGTCGATCGCCGGCCGCAGCGGCGCCGGCCCGATCGCGGCGGTGATCCCGCACTACCGCGCCAGCAAGGCGGCGGTGATCAGCCTCACCCAGTCGGCGGCTGTCGCCTTCGCGCCGCAGATCACCGTCAACGCGATCTGCCCCGGTCTGGTGGAAACCGACATGTGGCAGCGCATGGACCGCGACTGGAGTGCGCTGCAAGGCGTGCCCCGGGGCCAGGCGTGGCAGCAGCGCGTGGCCGCGGTGCCCATGGGCCGGGCGCAGACGCCGGAAGACGTGGCCGACTTGGCGATGTTCCTCGCCTCGCCCGCGGCGGACTACATGACGGGCCAGTCGATCAACATCGACGGCGGCCTGATGATGAACTGAGGCCCATGCATTCCGCACTGTCCCTGAAGGCCCTGCTCGCCGGCGCTTCCATCGTCGAGGCACCGGGCGCCTACGACGCGCTGAGCGCGCGGCAGATCGAGCGCGCCGGCTTCCCGGCCGTCTACATGACCGGCTTCGGCGCCACCGCGTCGCGGCTGGGCCAGCCCGACATCGGCCTCATGACGCAGACCGAGATGACCGGCCACGCGCGCGACATGGTGCGCGCCGTCGGCGTGCCGGTCATCGCCGATGCCGACACCGGCTACGGCGGTCCCTCGAACATCGAGCGCACGGTGCGCGAGTACGTCCAGTCCGGCGTGGCCGCCATCCACCTCGAGGACCAGGTGGCGCCGAAGCGCTGCGGCCAGATGGCCGGCATCCGCCTGATCGACGCGCGCGAGAACGAGCGCCGGCTGCGCTGCGCCGTGGCCGCACGCGGTCACGATCCCATGCTGATCATCGGGCGCACCGATGCGCTGCCTGCCGCCGGCATCGACGAGGCGCTGGCGCGCGCCCGGCGCTGGCAGGATGCGGGCGTGGACCTGGTCTTCGTCGACGGTATCAAGAAGATCGCCGAGGTCGAAGCCGTGGCGCGGCACCTGCCGGGGCCGAAGATCGTCTCCATCGTCGACGGCAACGAGACCACCGCGCTGCGCGCGGCCGACCTGCAGGCCATGGGCTTCGCCGTGGTGCTGTACGCGGTGACGGCGCTCTTCAGTGCAGCGCTCGCCGTCGAGCAGGCGCTCGCGCGCCTGCGGCAGGACGGCACGCCACGCGATGTGCCGACGCTCGCCTATGCCGACTTCACCCGGATCGTCGGCCTGCCGGCACACCAACGGCTCGACGAACAATTTGGTTCCGAAGGCTGAAGCGCGTTCTCTCTCTGGCCCCTTGTCTTCCCATCTGCGAAAGTCCCGATCTTGAACTCCGTCACTTCCGTTTGCTATTCCGGCATCTGGCCCGCGCTGCTGACCCCGCTCGACGAGAAGCTCGGCGTCGACATTCCGCGCTTCGCCTCCCATGCGCTGCGCCTGCTCGACGCCGGCTGCACCGGCATCACGCCCTTCGGCACCACCGGCGAAGGCCCGTCCTTCAGCGTGGCCGAGCGCATGGACGCGCTGGCCGGGCTGGTGGCACGCGGCGTGCCGGCCGGGCGCATCCTGGCCTCCACCAGCTGCGCCGCGCTGCCGGATACGCTGGCGCTGACCCGGCACGCGGTCGAGCTGGGCGCCTACGGCTGCCTGCTGCTGCCGCCCTTCTTCCTGAAGGGCGTGTCCGACCAGGGCGTGATCGATGCCTACCGCTGGATCATCGACGGCGTCGGCGACACGCGGCTGCGCGTGGTGCTCTATCACATCCCCCAGGTGGCGGGCATCGGCCTGAGCCATCACGTGATCCGCACCCTGAAGACGCTGTACCCGGAGAGCATCGTGGGCCTGAAGGACAGCGGCTGCCAGCGCGACGCTTCGCTGGCCTACGCCGAAGCCTTCATGCCGCCGATGCAGGTGTGGGTGGGCAACGAGCCGGACCTGCAGACCCTGGCCGCGCGCGGCAGCCTCGGCGCGGTGAGCGGCATCGCGAACGTCATGCCGCGCCTGGTGCAGCGGCTGGTGAAAGGCTCCGGCGAACCGGCGGTGGACCAGGAGCGCGTGCTCGCGCTGCTGCAGATCCTCGGCGGCTATGGGCTCACGGCCGCCTTCAAGGGCGTGATGGCGCTGCTCGACGATGCACCGGGCTGGATGCGCGTGCGCCCGCCGCTGGTGGCGCTGGGCGCGGCCGAATACGAACGGCTGGCCGCGCAGTTGCGCGCCTTCGGCATCGATCGCACGCGGGACTGAGCGCATGGCTGCCAGCGTGGTCTGCATCGCCAGCTGGAATGCCGATCTCGTGTCGCGCATTCCACGGCCGCTGGCGCGGGGCGAAACGCTGCTCGCCGACGGCTTCGAGATCAGCCCGGGCGGCAAGGGGTCGAACGCCGCGGTGGCCGCGGCGCGGCAGGGTGCCGCAGTGGCCGTGGTGGCGCGCATCGGCGATGACGAGTTCGGGCGCATGGCGCTCAGCCTGTGGCACGCCGAAGGCATCGATGTGGGCCATGTGGACATCGCCGCCGGCGAGCGCAGCGGCGTCGCGCAAATCCACGTGTTCGACGATGGCGACAACGCCATCGCCGTCTTCCCCGGCGCCGGTGCCGGCCTGGACGCGGTGCATGCCCGGGCCGCGGCCGGCACGATGGCGGTATGCCGGGTGGTGATGGCCTCGTGCGAGGTGCCGCTGGCCTGCACGCTCCAGGCTTTTCGGCAGGCGCGTGCCCTTGGTGCGCTGACCCTGCTCAACCCGGCGCCGGCCATGCCCTTGCCCGACGAGCTGTTGCCGCTGGTCGACGTGCTCACGCCCAACGAAGGCGAACTGATGGCCTTGGCCGGCCCCGGCGCGGCCTCCATCGACGAGGCCGCAGCGCTGCTGCTCGCCCGCGGCGTGGGGGCCATCGTGGTCACGCTGGGAAGCGCCGGCTGCCGACTCTATCGTCGCGGCGAGGCGCCGCGAAACGAGCCCGGGCATCGCGTGCCGGTGGTGGACACGATCGGCGCGGGCGACACCTTCACCGGCGCCCTGGCCGCTGCGCTGGCACGCGGCGAGTTGCTGCACCCGGCGATGCGCCGCGCCAACGCTGCGGCCGCGCTTTCGGTGCGAGGCCGCGGCGCGATCGGCGGCATGCCTCGGCCGCGCGAAGTGAGCGCGCTGCTCGCCGACCGCGCCGCCTAGAAGCGCTACCGCGCCGGCAGCTGGATCACGTTGCAGCTGCTTCCGCCGCCGCTGCCGTACTCCACGCGGCACACCAGGATGCGATTGCGCGCGGCATCCAGCATCCAGGCCACCGAGGAATCGCCGGTTCCGGAGACGCCCAACGGGATCAGCGGCGAGGCCGGCGGCGGCGCCGCATGGACGGAACCGATGAACGCGAGCGCGATCGTCGCCAGGAATTTCGCAGGCATGGCAGCTCCTTGTGCAGGGGTGGGGCGAGCACTATGGTCCACGCGCTCCCCCGGCGCAATCGGCGCCCGGCGACCGGCCGCGAGATCGCTTCAGAAGTCGACCAGGCTCAGCCCGATGCTGAGCACCGCGCGCTTGCGGTTGTAGTCGACCAGCGTGTCGCCGTAGCCGTAGAACAGCTGCGTGTGGAAGCGCAGGTTGCTCCGGCTCGAGTTGCCGATGGGCTTGAGCCACTCGAGCCGGATCGATCCGCGGCCGCTGTCGCGCAGGTTGTTGCGCAGCGTCATGGCCAGCGTGTTCCCGCTGTCGACGTTCCAGCGGCCGGTGATCTCGGCGCGGCCGATGTAGTTCGAGATGTCGGGGTTGTCGTCGTCCACCGCGCTTTCGTGCACGCGCTTCCAGATGCGCCCGGTGATCGTGAAGCGGTCGTCCAGCTCCACGCCGCCCATCAGGTAGAGCCGGTTCCAGCTGCGCGAGTAGGGCAGGCTCTGGCCATTGGACTGGTGCACCAGCCCGACGCCCGCATAGCGCCAGCGCCAGCCGCCCGGCAGCCGGTAGTCCGTGGGGTAGACGTACATCAGCTCGGGTTCGTGGTCGGTGCTGCGGAAGGGCCGCGAGATGGCGCCGTTGAAGATCTGCCAGGTCGACTGCTGGCTGTAGCCGAACCACAGCGAGTCCTTCTTGACCGGGTCGTCCTGCGTGAGCATGCCCTGGGCGAGCTTGGTGCGCACCGACAGGCCGATGCGCATCTCGTTGGCCTGGTAGGGGATGAAGGTGCCGGTGTGGCCGGCCGAGGGCGAGGTCGGGGTGTCGGGCTTGTGGTTGGCGGTCGCGAAGGACACGTTGAGCGGCCGGTAGCCGCGGAAGCTGAAGGTGCCGCAGTCGCTGCCATTCTCGAGCTCCCAGAAGCGCGAGAGCGCGGAGTACTGGGTGTCGCGGCAGCCCTCCTCGGTCGCGACCGAGACCACGCGCGTGGCCGGCACGGCGGCGTCCACCGGCGCGGGCGGCTGCGTGGTGGCGAGCACCGGCGGCGGCGCCGGCACCTGGGCGGCCGGCAGCGTCTGCTGCTGGGCCCAGCGGTCGAAGCAGGCCAGGCGCGCTTCCTTGTCGTTCGCGAGCCGCTGGCACTGCTGCCAGGTCAGCGCCGCGTCGGCCAGCGGGCTCGCCGGCTTCGGCGCGGGCTGGGCTTGCGCGAGCCCCATGCCGAGGCCGGCAAGGAGCGCTGCGATAGGGGTGATGCGTGTGTTCTTCATTGCCAACTGCCAGTCTTGTTCAGCACGAAGGGGTGCGTGCTGTCGTCGGACGCGTTGCGCCACGTCCCCTTGAATTCCTTGCCGCAGGAGCCCGGCTGCAGCTCGCCCAGCCAGTTGCCGCTGATGGCGCGGCCGTCCAGCGACTCGTCGATGTTGAGCAGGCCTTCGTCGTCGATGTCGCCCGCGAGCTGCGCCACCGAAGGCGGCCTGCTGCCACGCTCGCGCGTGATGGTGCCGCGCACGCCTTCGTACTCGGGATGCTTCGCCAGCTGCACGCGCGCGATGCCGGGTTCGCCCTCGATGCGCGCCTCCCACTGACCATAAAGTGCGCCCACCGGCAGCTCGCGGCCGTTCGCGGGACAGGCCGGCTGGGCCAGGGCGGCGCCCGCGGCCAGGCCCAGCGCCAGAATCAGCGGGCCCTTCATGAGCCTGCCGCGGCCGCTGCTGCTGCTGCTGCTGCCGCCGCCGCGTTGTCCTGGGCCTTGCGCGCGAACTCGGCGCGCAGGGCCTTGAGCTTCTCGCGCGGATCTTCCTTGATGGTCTTCTTGTCGAGCGCCATCTCGGTGATGAAGCGGCTGGGCTGCGCCGGCACCATC
The DNA here is from genome assembly GCF_010499245.1 of Variovorax sp. WS11. GTDB lineage: Bacteria > Pseudomonadota > Gammaproteobacteria > Burkholderiales > Burkholderiaceae_C > Variovorax. Next base: position 1,795,187 of record NZ_JAAGOW010000001.1, on the reverse strand, counting down.
TCGCGGCCCTGCTTGCGGCGCTTGGTCCAGCTCACGGCCAGGCTGCGCTGCGCGCGCGTGATGCCGACGTACATCAGGCGGCGCTCCTCCTGCAGGCGCTGCAGGGTCTCGTCGCTGACCTTCAGCTGGCGGCCGCCGTCGTCCTCGAGCTTGAAGGGCAGCAGGCCCTCGTTGACGCCGATCAGCATCACGTGCGGCCACTCCAGGCCCTTGGACGCATGCAGCGTGGAGAGCGTGACCACGTTCTGGTCCTTCTCGCGCTCGCTGATGGTGGAGAGCAGCGAGATGGTCTGCGCCACTTCGAGCAGGCTCTTGCGCTCGTTCTCGACCGTGGCGCCGGAGGCGTCCGCGATCTGCCCGCCGCAGCGCTGCGACATCCAGTCGCAGAACTCGAGCACGTTGGTCCAGCGGCTGGCCGCGGCCTGTTCGCTCTCTTCGCCGTCGTAGAGGTGCTTCTCGTATTCGATGTCCTTGAGCCAGTCGGCCAGGAAGGCGCGCGCATCCTCGGCGCCCATGGTGCGGCGCGCGCGGTATTCGAGGTCGTTGATGTAGCGGCCGAACTCGTGCAGGCCTTCCATTCCCCGCTTGGCCATCACGCTGGGCAGGGAGGGCGAGAACAGTGCCTCGAACAGGCTCAGCTTGTACTGGCTCGCGAAGGTGCCGAGGCTGGCCAGCGTGGTGTGGCCGATGCCGCGCTTGGGCGTGGTCACGGCGCGCAGGAAGGCCGGGTCGTCGTCGTTGTTGACCCACAGCCGGAACCAGCCGCACAGGTCCTTGATCTCGGCGCGGTCGAAGAAGCTCTGGCCGCCCGAGACCTTGTAGGGGATCTGCGCGCGGCGCAGCGCCTGCTCGAACACGCGCGCCTGGTGGTTGGCGCGGTAGAGGATGGCGAAGTCGCGGAACTCCTTGAACTGCTGGCCCTGCGTGGTGGCCTCGCCGCCGCGCAGGCTCTGGATGCGCGCCACCGCGCGCTCGGCCTCGTGCGCCTCGGTGTCGGCATCGACCACGCGCACCGGCTCGCCCTCGCCCAACTCGCTGAACAGCGTCTTGGGGAACAGCTTGGGGTTGGGGCCGATCACGTTGTTGGCCGCGCGCAGGATGGCGCTGGTGCTGCGGTAGTTCTGCTCGAGCTTGATGACCTTGAGCATGGGAAAGTCCACCGGCAGCTTGCGCAGGTTGTCCAGCGTGGCGCCGCGCCAGCCGTAGATCGACTGGTCGTCGTCGCCCACCGCGGTGAAGCGGCCGCGCTGGCCTACCAGCGCCTTCAGCACCTCGTACTGCGTGGCGTTGGTGTCCTGGTATTCGTCGACCAGCACGTGGCCGAGGGCTGCCTGCCACTTGGTGCGCACGTCCTCGTGCTGCTGCAGCAGCTTGAGCGGCATGCCGATCAGGTCGTCGAAGTCCACGCTCTGGTAGGCGACCAGGCGCTCCTCGTAGCGCGCCATGATGCGCGCCGTGATGCGCTCGTTGTCGTCGGCGGCCTGGGCCTCGGCCTGCGCGGCATTGAGGCCCATGTTCTTCCACTTGCTGATGGTCCACTGCCAGATGCGCGCGGTTGCGGCATCGGTGGTGCCGCCGGCATCCTTGAGAATCTTGGTGACGTCGTCGCTGTCGAGGATGCTGAAGGCCGGCTTCAGGCCCAGCACGGCGCCGTCCTCGCGCATCATGCGCACGCCCAGCGCATGAAAGGTGCAGACCACCACCTTGTTCGCGTCGCGCCCGATCAGGCCCTTGGCGCGCTCGCGCATCTCGGCCGCCGCCTTGTTGGTGAAGGTGATGGCCGCGATGCGCTTCGGTTCCACCCCGGCCTGGATCAGGCGCGCGATCTTGTGCGTGATGACGCGCGTCTTGCCCGAGCCCGCGCCGGCGAGCACCAGGCAGGGGCCATGAAGGTAGTTGACCGCTTCTTGCTGCGCGAGATTGAGACCGGAGGACATGAAGGGGAGGGGAAGGGGGGCGCAAAGCGGGCAATGATACGGGGCCGGCGTTATGCAAGGCTGTGTGAAAGCTGTGTCGCCATGTGCCAGGGCGACAATTGCCCGCGTGCTGCACATCCTCGCCGTCACCCTCCCTTTTTTCGCCTTGATTGCGGCCGGCTATGCGGCGGCACGCAGCGGCGCGTTGCCGCTGGCGGCGATTCCGGGCCTCAACGCCTTCGTGCTCTATTTCGCGCTGCCCTGCATGCTGTTCCGCTTCGGTGCGGGCGCGCCGATCGCACAGCTGCTCGATGCCGGCGTGGCGTTGGTGTGGGGCACTTGCGCGCTGCTCGTGGTCGGCGCCACGGTGGGGCTGGCGCGCCGCCAGGGCCTGGCCTGGAACGACGCGGCCTTCGGCGCGCTGGTAGCCGCCTTCCCCAACACCGGCTTCATGGGGCTGCCGCTCCTGATCGCCATCCTGGGCGCGCAGGCGGCCTCGCCGATGATCATCACCATTGCCTTCGACCTGGTGCTGACCTCCTCGCTGTGCATCGCCCTGTCGCGCCTCGACGGGGCCGGTGCGCAGGGCGCGGCCCGGGCGGCGCGGCAGGCGCTGCGCGGCATCGTGCAGAACCCGATGCCCTGGGCCATCCTGCTCGGCGGGCTGGTCTCAGCGACCGGCCTCGCGCTGCCGGGGCCGGCGGAGCGCACGATCGCGATGCTGGGCGACGCCGCCTCGCCGGTGGCGCTGTTCACCATCGGCGCCGTGCTGGCCCGCTCGGCCCTGCTGGCGCGCGAGCATCGCGCCAGCGCGCGCGTGGCCGAGGCCATGGGCAGCGGGACGCCGGGGCCTTTGCCGGCGCGGACTGCCGACCTGCTGTCGGTGGCCGTGACCAAGATGCTGGCGCATCCCTTGCTGGTTTACGGGGTGGCGCGCGCCGCCATGGCGCTGGGCCTGCCGCTCGAGCGCAACGCGCTGGTCGCCATCGTGCTGGTGGCCGCGCTGCCGAGCGCGAGCAACGTGGCCATGCTGGCCGAGCGCTTCGGCGCCGACAGCGGGCGCATCGCGCGCATCATCCTGTGGACCACCGTGGCGGCCTTCTTCAGTTTTCCGCTCGCGGTCGGCTGGGTACGTTGAGCTTCAGGGCGTGAGCACGCCGAGCTTGTAGGGGTCGGCGTCGGACAGCAGCTCGCAGCGCGAGGTGTCGTGCCCCTGCGTGCCGTCGCAATAGAAGCTGTTGTAGACGCGGCCGAAGAGGGTGGGCGTGGAGGTGAAGAGCACGCCCTGACCGGGCTGCCAGCGTTCCCTGGGTGCGCCCGCGGGCTCGGGCTCGGCCGGCGCCGCGGTGAATTCGGCCAGGGTCTTCTGCGCCTCCTCGCCGCGCCAGCGGCTGGCGAGTTCCTCGGGGCGGGGCCGCGCGGCCACCGGGATCAGCAGGCCGTTGACCTGGAATCCGCGCCCGAAGCGGTGCTCCTTGCCGGCCAGGAAGGCATAGGCGCAGGCGGCGTGGCACTGGCCCTTCATCTCCGTGTCGACGCCGCTGGCGCGGATCGCGCGGGCGTATTCGCCGGCCGCCTCGGCCGTGCCGCCGAGGGAGTCCTCGAACACCACCGTGCGCACCTTGCCGCTGCCGAGCTGCTCGACGAAGCGCTGGACGGCACTGCCGTCGAGCATGCCGCTGACCAGCAGGCGGTTGCCTTCCAGCTCGATCTCCGCCGCCTGCACGCTCCAGCTCACGCCCGCCAGAGCCACACCCCCGAGGACCATCGACCAGCTTTTCACGCCAGGACCTTCCGTTGCGGCCCGTTCAGGGCCATGTCAGAGCTTCGACGTCGATTTCGAGCGGCGTCAACCCATGTTTCAGAATATTGCCTACACACCCCCGGCGGCTATTGGCTGATAGTGCTAGCTATACCGTTCGACTAATTCTTCTGTTTGCAAATGCCCTGCTAAAGTGGCGTCAAAACCTTGGGGGAAACTGCCATGACGACTTGGATGCGCTGGATGCTGTGGGTGGCATGCCTTGCCACGGTGGGTTGGCTTTGGCACGCGGGCGCCCTGAGCGCCGGCACGGCGCTCGCGACGGGCGCCGCCAGCCTTCTTCTCTTCGTCTGGCGCAGCCACCACCGCAGGCGCCGCACGGCCTTGCAGTACATCGAGATGGGCAAGCAGCCGATCGGGCTGCACTGAAGCTCGCCGGGCCGTCGCCCGGTTCAGATGCTGTGGGGGTCGACGTCGACCAGCCAGCGGATCACCCCTTTACCTTCGGGCTGCTTGCGCAGCCCGTGCAGCAGCGGCTGCCAGGCCGCAAGCAGGCGCTGCAGCGCGGCGCGCGAAGCGCTCTCGACCAGCAGCTGCGCCCGTTCCACATTGGCCACGCGCTGCATTGCATGCGGCACGGCGGAATAGCGGGTCACTTGCTGCGCACCCTCCAGCCCCTCGGCCGCCGCGCCGGCGGCATTGAGGAAGCCCTGCGCCGCCTCCTGCGTGCGGGCGTCGGCGCGCAGCAGGGCCTGGAAGGCGAAGGGCGGCATCCCGGCGGCCGAGCGCTCCTCCAGCTCGCGCTGGGCGAAGGCGGGGTAGTCATGCCGGCGCAGGGCGGCGAAGAGGGCGTGCTGCGGGTGGTGGGTCTGGATCCACATCTCGGCGGTCGTTCCCTGCGCCAATAGATAGGCCGCATCCCGCCCCGCGCGCCCCGCCGATTGCATGAGCAGGCCGAACAGGCGCTCGGGCGCGCGGAAGTCGCTGGAGAAGAGCGCCCCGTCGGGGTTGGCCGCCGCCACCAGCGTGATGCGCCGGAAGTCGTGGCCCTTGGCGATCATCTGCGTGCCCACCAGCACGTCGACCTCGCCGGCATGCACCGCCGCCAGCTGCGACTCGAGCGCGCCCTGCCGGCGCGTGCTGTCGGCGTCGATGCGCGCGATGCGCACCGGGCTGCCGTCGGGCCGCTTCACGCCGGCGAACAGTTCGCCCAGGTGTTCCTCCAGCCGCTCCGTGCCGCGGCCCACCGGGGCGATGTCGGGGTTGCCGCAGGCCGGGCAGGCGCGCGGCACGCGCTCGGTGAAGCCGCAATGGTGGCAGCGCAGCGTGCGGTCGATCTTGTGGAACACGCGGAAGGCGCTGCAGTGCGGGCATTCGCTCTTCCAGTCGCAGTCGCCGCAGGCCAGCACCGGCGCGTAGCCGCGCCGGTTGAGGAACACCATGCTCTGCTCGCCGCGCGCCACCCGCTGGCCGATGGCGTCGAGCAACGCGGCGGACAGCACGGTTCGCGGCGGCTGCAGGCCCATGTCGACCAGCCGCACCGTGGGCAGCGCCGCGGTGCCGATGCGCGAGGGCATCGCCAGGCGCAGGTAGCGCCCACCGCCATCCTCGCCCGCGGCCGGCCGGCTCTGGTGCCAGCTCTCCAGGGAGGGCGTGGCCGAGCCCAGCATCACCTTCGCGCCCTCGCGCCGGCCTCGCCAGACGGCCAGGTCGCGGGCCGAGTAGCGCGCGCCTTCCTGCTGCTTGTAGCTGGGGTCGTGCTCCTCGTCGACCACGATCAGCTTGAGCGCGGGCATCGAGGCGAACACCGCCATCCGGGTGCCCAGCACGATGCGCGCCGCCCCGCCGTGCGCCGCCAGCCAGCTGGCCAGGCGCTGGGGATTCGTCATGCCGCTGTGCAGCGACACCACGGCGCCGCTGCCGAAGCGGTCCTTGAAGCGCGCCTCCAGCTGTGGCGTCAGATTGATCTCGGGCACCATCACCAGCGCCTGGGCCTCCGGCTCGCGTTCGAGCAGCGCCGCGACGGCCTGGAGGTAGACCTCGGTCTTGCCGCTGCCGGTGCTGCCGAAGAGCAGGAAGGGGCCGCTTTCGGCGTCGAAGCGCGCCAGGGCCTGCGCCTGCTCGGGGGTCAGCGCCGGGCCGCCGGGGGATGCTGCAGCGGCGGCGGGCGCTGCCTGGCGCTTGAGGCGCCGCGCCAGCTGCACCGTGCTCAGGTCGCGCAACTGGGGCGGCAGCGCGGCCAGCGCGATCTCGCCCAGCGAGCGCTGGTAGTAGCGGGCGGCAAAGGCCACCAGGTCGCGCCAGCCCGCGCTCAGCGGCGGCAGGGCATCCAGCACGGCGGCGATGGGCTTGAGCTCCACCGGCGCCGCCGCTTCGTCCTCATCGTCCTGCACCCCGGCGGGCTGGCCCGACCACACCACCCCGAGCACCTCGCGGCGGCCCAGCGGCACCCGCACCAGTGCGCCAGGCGCGACAGGCTGGGGGCTGGCGTAGCTCAGTACATCCCCTAATGCGCTGTGCGCCGGAGTCTGAACGGCGACTTCGAGACGCCAGTTCAAGACACCCTTCCGTTCGGGCCGATGGTTAAAGGAACTTGGAGCAAAGCAGCCTAAGTCGTTGATTTGCCAGCGCTTTGAAAGCCATCCAGAGTTACTGTGGATAACTTTGTTGATATCGGGGCTCGAAGCGCTGCCAGCCCTTGAGAATCAAGGCTCCTGCTGGAATGCCCGCAAAAAAAGCAAAACTCAAAATCCATATGAATCAATAACTTAGCGGCGCTATCGCTTTAGGAGCGGGGGCGGTGGACCCTCAGATGATTTTTCGCTCCGCTACCATGGTTTTGTGCATAAGTCAGTCCGTCCTCACCATTTTCGAACTTGACAAACGCGCGACCCGCGATCTCAGGTGCTTACAAGCCATAACGGCCTCAGAGGCCGCGCAGGGCGCGGGACTGCGCGTGGACCGCGGCCACCAGCGCGGCGACGTGGTCGGGTGGGGTGAACTGGCTGATCCCATGCCCCAGGTTGAAGATGTGGGTCGGTCCGCTCGACGAGGGGTCGCAGTGCGGACGGCCGAAGGCCTGCAGCACCTTCGCGACCTCGGCCTCGATCCGCTCGGGCGGGGCGAACAGCACGTTGGGATCGATGTTGCCCTGCAGCGCCTTGCCGCCCTCACCTTCGCCCACCAGCGTGCGAGCGCGGCCGAGGTTGACGGTCCAGTCCAGGCCCAGCACCTCGCAGTCGAGCGCGCGCATGGCCTCCAGCCAGAGGCCGCCGCCCTTGGTGAAGACGATGCGCGGCACGGGCTGGCCGTCCGCGCCCTGGCGCTGGAGCTGCGACAGCACACGGGCGGTGTAGGCCAGGCTGAAGTCCTGGAACGCGCCGTCGGCCAGCACGCCGCCCCAGCTGTCGAAGATCATCACGGCCTGCGCGCCGGCGTCGATCTGGGCGTTGAGGTAGGCCGCCACTGCATCGGCATTCACCGCGAGCAGGCGGTGCATGAGGTCGGGGCGGCTGTAGAGCAGGCTCTTGACCAGGCGGTAGTCGCTCGAGCCGGCGCCCTCGACCATGTAGCAGGCCAGCGTCCAGGGGCTGCCGGAGAAGCCGATCAGCGGCACGCGGCCGTCGAGGGCGCGGCGGATCGAGCCCACGGCGTCGAAGACATAGCGCAGCTTGTCCATGTCCGGCACCTCGAGCGCGCCGATGGCCGCCTCGTCGCGCACCGGCCGCGCAAAACGCGGGCCCTCGCCGGCCTCGAAGGACAGGCCCAGGCCCATCGCGTCGGGCACCGTGAGGATGTCGGAGAACAGGATCGCCGCGTCGAGCGGATAGCGCGCCAACGGCTGCAGCGTGACCTCGGTGGCGTAGTCCACGTTGGTCGCCAGCCCCATGAAGCTGCCGGCCCGGGCCCGCGTCGCCACGTATTCAGGCAGGTAGCGCCCGGCCTGGCGCATCAGCCAGACGGGCGTGTGATCGGTGGCCTGGCGCCAGCAGGCGCGCAGGAAAGTGTCGTTCTTCAGGGGGGCGAAAGGCATCCCGCGATTGTCGCAGGGGCCTTCGCCGCGGGCCGCGCGTTCAGGCTTTGTACTTGATCGAGCAGCCGTAGGGCTTGGTCGTCGCCGCGCTGATCGGCTTGCCGCCGAAAGCCTCGCCGAGGGCCTGGTTCACGTAGTTGGTCGCGGTCTTGATGTCCTCGGTGCGGGACGAGGCGATGCTGTCGATGCCGCCGGCATACACGAGCACTCCCTTGGGATCGATGATGTAGAGGTGCGGCGTGGTGCGCGCGGCATAGGCGCGGCCGATCACGCCGTCCTCGTCCATCAGCACGGCCGTGGGGGCGGCCGCCTGCTCCTTCATCCAGGCATCGAGCGCGGCCGGCTTCAGGTAGTCGCCGGCGGCGCGCTCGGTGGAATTGACGGACAGCCAGACCACGCCCTTCTCGGTCGCGGCCTTCTGGGTGGCGGGCATGTTGCCGCTGCCATAGTGCTTGCGCACGAAGGGGCAGCCCGGGTTGGTCCATTCGAGCACCACGAACTTGCCGGCGAAATCGGACAGCCGGTGCTGCTTGCCGGCGGTGTCGACGGCGACGAAATCGGGCGCCCTCTGGCCGACGGCCGGCGCGGCTGCAGCGTGGGAACCCATCAGGAAGGTGGCGCCGAGGGCCACGGCGGCGGCCATCACGGCGCGGCGGGAGGCTCGGCTCAGGGCAGCGCGCGCCTGGCGCGCGGCGCGGTAGGAACGCGAGTCTGCGGTTGACGATGAGGGCATGGTCAGCTTGAACTCCACTTGCAAAAAATCAACGACCGCGACAGCTTAGAACGCTTTCTTCACCTGCTTGTGACAACCCGTAGAGGGGCAGGGGTCAAAGTTTCGCCAGCGCTTCGCTGACCTCTTCCTTGCTAAGGATTTCGGTCAGCACCACCGGCGTTCGGCCCGGCGCCATCAGCACATAGGCCGGCACGCCGCTGCGGCCGAGCGCGGTCAGCGCGGCGGTGATCTCGGGGTCGCGGCGGGTCCAGTCGGCGCGCAGCATGGCGACCTTCTTCGCATCGAACTCGGCCAGCAGCACGGCATCGGCCAGCGTGCTGCGCTTGTTGTATTGACAGGTGACGCACCAGGCGGCCGTGAAGTCGACGAACACCGGCCGCCCTTCGGCCGCGAGCTCGCTCACGCGCGCGGGCGACCAGGCCTGCCAGCGCTCGCCGGCCGAGGCGGCCATGGCAGGCGCTGCGCTGCGCACCACGTTGCCGCCGATCGCACCCGCCAGCACCGCGGTGACCGCGATCAGCGCGCTGGCCAGCACGATGCGGGTGCGACCCCGCAGGGTGAAGGCCCAGACGACCGCCGCCAGGCACACCAGCAGGCCCAGCAGCGCGCCCGCGCCGTCGATGCCGCTTTGCTGGCCCAGCACCCAGACCAGCCAGGCCACCGTGGCGAAGATCGGGAAGGCGAGCAGCCGGCGCAGGATGTTCATCCACGGCCCGGGCCGCGGCAGCAGGCGCGCCACGCCCGGCACGAATCCGGCGGCCAGGTAGGGCAGGGCCAGGCCGAAGCCTAGCGCCGCGAAGATCAGCAGGGCCTGCGCGGCCGGCAGTCCGATCGTGAAGCCCATCGACGCACCCATGAAGGGAGCGGTGCAGGGCGAGGCGATCACCACCGCCAGCACCCCGGACAGGAAGTCGTTGGCCATCGGATGCCGCACCTGGGCGCTGCACACCGAGGAGGGCGCGAGCATGCCGAACTCGAACAGGCCCGCCAGGTTGAGCCCGATCAGCGTGAAGAGAGCGGCCAGCACCGCCACCACCGCGGGCGACTGCAGCTGGAAGCCCCAGCCCAGTTCCGCGCCCGCCGCTCGCAGGGCCAGCATCGCGGCCCCGAGCGCCAGGAAGGACAGCATCACGCCGCCCGTGTAGGCCACGGCGGCCATCCGGTGCCCGGCGTCGTCGTCGGCACGCCGGGTGAAGCCCAGCACCTTGATCGCCAGCACCGGGAACACGCAGGGCATCAGGTTGAGCAGCAGCCCGCCGAGCAGGGCGCCCAGCAGCGCGGCAACGAAGCTGCCGCTGGGTTGCGGCGATGCGGGCGCGGTGTTGGACTCCAGCGCGGCCCGCAGGGCCGGCGAAACCTCGGCGCGCGCGGCCACGGCCGGCCAGGTGCCGCTGACCGGCGCCTCGGCGCGCCAGGCTGCGGGCTGGCCCGCCTTCCGGTCGGCCTCGGCCAGGGCGACCACCATCGGCATCGTGCCGGGGCTCGCGCTACGCTGCTCGGCCAGCGGCACGCTGGCGGTCCAGGTGTCGCCGTCCCAGGCTTGGGTCCAGTCCTTGCCGAGGACGGCCGCGGTGTGGATCACCTCGCCGGTTTCCGGGAAGAAGTCCAGCGTCTTGCCGCGCGCGGCGGCCGGCAGGCCGTCGAGCCGGACCTGGAGCTTCTGGCCCTCGATCGCGATCGATCCGGGCTTGGCCAGGGGCTCGGGCCGGGCGGCCAGCGCCGCGTCGAAGGCGTTCTGGTGCAGCGCCGTGGAGCCCTGGACCGGCAGTTTGAGCAGGAACTCCCCGTCCTCGGGGATGCATTCCTTGCGGCAGACCAGCCAGGTGGCCTTGAGCTTGATGTCCAGCGCCTCGGCGCCGGCGAGGCCGGCCGGCGGCTTGAAGTCGGCCGCCACCGTGAGTGGCACCGGCAGCAGCACGGTGCCCTCGTACCCGTAGTTGGCCAGGGTGCCGATCGGAATCTTCTTGGGCGCCGGCCAGGCGATCTCGCCGGCCGTCACGCCGGCCGGCAGCGACCAGGCCAGTTCGGTCGGGAGGCCGGAGTCGCCGGCGTTCTTCCAGTAGGTGTGCCACTCGGGCTGGTGCGTGATCTGCAGCCCAACCCAGACCGGTGCGCCGGCCGAGACGCCCTGCGGCGCCTGGGCGATGAGCTCTGCGCGCACATGCGGGGTGCTGACGACGGGCCCGATGCGGGAAGCCAGCTGGGCCGCTGCCGGCAGGCTGGCAGCGAGGGTGGCGGCCAGGAAGGCTGCGCCGCGGAGGAAGGAGAAGAGGGCCATGCCGGTCAGTCGGAGCGTGCTTGCGGGGCGAAGTTCCGGGCCAGCGGGCTCAGGCCGCCCACCCCAGCACCACCCGGCGGGTCTTGGCGCTCTTCTTCTCGATCTTGGTGACGACCACCGGGCCGATCTCGCGCGTATTCGCCACATGGGTCCCACCGCAAGGCTGGAAATCGATCGCCTCGGCCTCGCCGATCCGGACCGTGCGCACGGTGCCGGTGCCGCGCGGCGGCTGCACGCTCATGCTCTTGACCAGCGCGGGATTGGCGTCGAGCTCTTCGTCGGTGATTGCGCCCACGGCCAATGGATGCCCGGCCGCCACCAGCCGCGCCAAGCCGGCGCTGAGCGCCTCCTTGTCCAGCGGGTCGGTCATGTGGAAATCCAGTCGCGCGTAGTCGGGCGTGATCGAGCAGCCGTCGACCGGCTGCGGCACCAGGTGGCAAAGCAGGTGGGTCGCGGTGTGGAAGCGCATCAGCTTGTGCCGGCGGTCCCAGTCGATGCGGGCCGTCACGGCATCGCCGGCCTTCAGGTCCGCCAGCAGCCCGGCCTGGTCCGGCGCCGGCACGTGAGCGATCGCCTTCGTCGGCCGGCCCTCGGCATCCTTGGCCTTGCGGGTGTCGGCGATCGCCAGCGCCCGTCCGTCTGCCAGCACCAGCTGCCCGCTGTCGCCGGCCTGGCCGCCGCCCAGCGGATAGAACACCGTGCGGTCGAGCACGATGCCGGCCTCGTCGATGCGCAGGACGCGGGCCTCGCACTCGCGCAGGTAGGCGTCGGAGCGGAACAGGTCGTCGGTCATCGCCCGATGGTAGCGGGGGCGCCGCGCCGGGGTGCGCCCACGCCGGAAAGCGCCCACAGCCGACAGCCTGGGGTTGTGCCGGCGGGATCATTCGTGGCAAAGCCGCGGGCTTCGCGGCTGCGCATGAAGGATTCATGGCGATGAAGCGATCCAGTCATTTTTCTGCAGCCACTGCCGCGCTGGCGGTGGCCCTGTTGCTGGCGGCGTGTGGCGACACCGCCAAGCTGCCGCCCGAGGCCGGCATCGGCCCCACGCCCCAGCTGCCCGCGCCCAACAAGACGCTGATCCCCACCGTCCGCGTCGCGCCCGCGGTCGGCTGGGGTGACGCCGCCGGTCCGACGGCGCCGAGCGGCTTCGTCGTGACGGCGCTGGCCCGCGGCCTGGACCATCCGCGCTGGGTCTACACCCTGCCCAACGGCGACGTGCTGGCGGTCGAGAGCAACAACCCGCCCAAGCCCGAAGGAGCGAAGACGGGCGGCGGCGGCCCGGTCGGCTGGATCAAGTCGCGGGCCTTCGGCATGTTCCAGAAGCGCGCAGGCGGAGGGGTGCCGAGCCCCAATCGCATCACCCTGCTGCGCGATGCCAATGGCGACGGCACCGCCGAAGTGCGGCAGGTGTTCATGCAGAACCTCAGCTCGCCCTTCGGCGTCGCGCTGGTCGGCAACGAACTCTTCATCGCCAATGCCGACGCGCTGGTCAAGGTGCCCTATGCCGAGGGCCAGACGACGATCACTGCCACGCCGACAAAAGTGACCGACCTGCCGGCCGGCATCAACCACCACTGGACCAAGAACGTGATCGCCAACCGCGACGGCAGCAAGCTCTATGTGACGGTGGGCTCCAATAGCAACGTCGGCGAGAACGGCCTGGCCGCCGAGGAGGGCCGCGCGGCGATCTGGGAAGTCGACGTCAAGAGCGGCGCCAAGCGCCTGTTCGCCGGCGGCCTGCGCAATCCCAACGGCCTGGGCTGGGAGCCCGATACCCAGGTGCTGTGGACGGTGGTGAACGAGCGCGACGAGATCGGCAGCGACCTGGTGCCGGACTACCTGACCTCCGTGAAGGAGGGCGCGTTCTACGGCTGGCCCTGGAGCTACTACGGCGGCCATGTGGACGCGCGCGTCGAGCCGCAGCGCCCGGACCTGGTGGCCAAGGCGGTGGTGCCCGACTACGCGCTCGGCTCGCACGTGGCGCCGCTGGGGCTGGCCTTCTCGCATCCGCGCGGCATGCCGCCGGAGTTCGCCAGCGGCGTCTTCATCGGCGAGCACGGCTCATGGAACCGCAAGCCGCTCTCGGGCTACAAGGTGGTGTTCGTGCCCTTCATCGGCGGCCGGCCCAGCGGGCCGCCGGTGGATTTCCTGACCGGCTTCCTGAGCGCGGACGAGAAGGCCCAGGGCCGGCCCGTCGGCGTCGCGCTGGACAGGAGCGGTGCGCTGCTGGTGGCCGACGATGTGGGCAACACCGTCTGGCGCGTGGCGCGGGCGCGGTAGTCGAAGGGCGCGTCAGAAGCCCGCCAGAACGACCTTGCCCTGCGCCTTGCCGCTCTCGATCAGCGCATGGGCCTTCCGCAGGTTGGCGGCATTGATCGTGCCGAAGCTCGCGTTGGCCGTGGTGCGGATGCGCCCCGCATCGACCAGCGCGGCAACTTCCGCCAGCAACGCGCCCTGCCGTGCGAGATCGGGCGTCCCGTAGCTCGAGCGCGTGAACATCAACTCCCAGTGCAGCGAGATGGACTTGCTCTTGAGCGGCATGGCGTTGAAGACCTTCATGTCATCGATCACCGCCAGCCGGCCCTGCGGGCGCAGGCTCTCGATGATCTGGGGGTAGTGCTGCTCGGTCTGCGTCAGGCTCGCCACCATGTCCACCGGGCCGATGCCGGCGGCCTTCAGCTCGGCGGCGAGCGGCTTCGCATGGTCGATCACCGCATGCGCACCCAGCGCCAGGCACCAGGCGCGCGTCTCGGCGCGCGAGGCGGTCGCGATCACGCGCAGCTGCGTGAGCTGGCGTGCGAGCTGTATCAGGATCGAGCCGACGCCGCCGGCGCCGCCCACGATCAGCAGCGTCTCCCCGGCGCCGCCGTTCTTCGGTACGCCGAGCCGGTCGAACAGCAGTTCGTAGGCCGTGATCGTGGTCAGCGGCAGGGCCGCGGCCTGCGCATCGTCCAGGCTCGTGGGGGCGAGCGCCGCGATGCGTGCGTCCACCACGTGCAGCTCGCTGTTTGCGCCGGGGCGGGTGATCGCGCCGGCGTAGTACACCCGGTCGCCGGGCGTGAAGCCGGTCACCGAGGCGCCGGCCGCTTCGACCGTGCCGACGGCGTCCCAGCCCAGCACCTTGGCCTGGCCCGCCTCGGGCGCGACGCCCTTGCGCACCTTGGTATCGACCGGATTGACGGAGATCGCTTTCACCCGGACCAGCAGGTCGTGCTCGCCCGCCGTGGGCGCGGGGAGCTCGAGGTCCTCGAGCGCAGCGGGATCGTCGATGGGGAGGGAGTGGCGGTAGCCGACGGCTTGCATGGAGGGTCCTTGGATGAATGGGTCCCGATGAAGGGAGTGGCAGGACTGTAGGTATTCCGTTTTGGTTTGATAAGCTGGCCCGATAGCGGATCAGTTTCAAATGAAAATTGAAAACCTCGCGGACCTCCACGTGCTGTTGCACACGGCGCGCGGCGGCACGCTCACGGCTGCGGCGCGAACCCTGGGCCTGACACCGGCCGCCGCCAGCGCGGCACTCAAGCGGTTGGAGGCGCAGCTGGGCGCGCGCCTGTTCGAGCGCTCGACCCGCGCCATGCGGCTGACGCCCCAGGGCCAGACCCTGCTGGACTACGCGAGCCGTGCCTTCGAGCTGCTGGCCGAGGGCGAGTCGCTGGTGACCGCTGATCGCGGCGCGCTCGTCGGCACGCTGCGCCTTGCTGCCCCTTCGGACCTGACGCGCAGCGCGCTGCTGCCTTGGCTGGACGAATTCCTGGAAGCCCATCCGGGCTTGCAGCTTGCGCTTTCGGTGGGCGACCGGCCGCTCGACGTGACGCGCGACGAGGTCGATGTGGCGCTGCGCTACGGCGTGCTCGCCGACTCGCGGCTGGTGGCGCGCAAGCTGGCCGATTCGCGGCCGGTGCTCTGCGCCGCGCCGTCCTACCTGCGGCGTCACCCGGCCCCACAAGTGCCGCAGGACCTGCTGGAGCACAACTGCCTGACCTTCCATCGCAGCGGCCGGCGCCAGCGGCTGTGGCGCTTTGCGCGCAATGGCCAGTGGACGGAGGTGCGGGTGGACGGGGACCGCATCGTCGACGACGCTTCGCTGGCACGCCAATGGACGCTCGACGGCCGCGGCATCACGCTCAAGTCGGCCTTGGATGTGCGGCACGACGAGGCCGCAGGGGCGCTGATGCGTCTGCTGCCGGACTGGGAGACCGAGCCTTATCCACTGCATGCGCTGCTGCCCAGCGGCCGCTTCGTGCCCGCTCGGGTGCGGGCGCTGGTCGACTTCCTGGCTGCGAAGTTCGCGGCGCTGCCGTCGCCGGGCGGCCCTAAGATTGCTGGATGACCCTTCCCCGCAGCCGCTTCTGGTCCCAACTCACGACACGCGACTTCGCCGCGCTCGACCCGGCAACGGCCGTCGCGGTGCTGCCCCTCGGCGCGACCGAGCAGCACGGGCCGCACCTGCCGCTGGGCGTGGATTCGACGCTGGTCGACGGCATCGTGGCCGCAGCCGTGCCGCTGCTGCCGGCCGAGCTTCCCGTGCTCTTCCTGCCCAGCCAGGCGATCGGCCTGAGCCCCGAGCACGCGAGCTTCCCCGGCACGCTGACCCTGTCGGCCGAGACGCTGATCCGGCTCTGGCGCGAGATCGGCGCCGGCGTCGCGCGCGCCGGCGTGCGCAAGCTGGTCTTCTTCAATGCCCATGGCGGGCACACCGGCGCGATGGAGATCGTGGCGCGCGAACTGCGCGCGGCCCATGGGCTGATCGTCTATAGCGCGAGCTGGTTCAACCTGCCGCTGGGCGAGGCCGGCGCGCAGTTCAGCGCCGAGGAGCACCGCTTCGGCGTGCATGCGGGCGAGATCGAGACCTCGATGATGCTGGCGCTGGCGCCGGCGCAGGTGGACATGCAGGCGGCACGCGATTTCGGCTCGAGCTCGCGCCAGCGGGCGGCTGACTACCCGCTGCTCGGCAACGGCAAGAGCGCCCGGCTCGGCTGGGCCATGGAGGACTACAACACCGAGGGCGCCGCCGGCAATGCGGCCGCGGCGAGCACGGAGAAGGGGCGGGCGGTGGTCGAGACCGCGGCGCGCCAGCTCGCCTTGCTGCTGGCCGAGGTGTCGCGCTTGCCGCTGGCGACCGCGCACACCGGGCCGCTGCCTTAGAGAAGAAGGAGGCGCTCAGCCCGCGACCGCCGGGCCGCCCGGCGCAGTGTCCTGGATCTTGATCGTGCCGTCGGGCCGCTCGCAGGTGCCGATCAGCAGGCCGCTGGCCACCGCGTGGCTGCGCAACTGCTCCATCACTTCGTCGCGCCCCGGCGTGGCCGAGAATGCCGGCGCGCTGTCCAGCGCGAAGACCTGGAACGCATAGCGGTGCACCCCGTGCCCCGGCGGCGGGTCGGGCGGCAGCCAGGCGGCCTGAAGGTAGGAATTGCGCCCGGCGTGCAGGCCGGTGCCGGCGTTGTCGGCGCTGGGGAAAGCGGCTTCCGGCAGGTTGCCGTCCTCCGCCGGCAGCCCGACCGCGATCGCATGGACCAGCGGATGGGGCGTGGGCGAATCGGCATCCTCCACCACCAGCACCAGCGATGCCGATCCGGCCGGCACCCCGGTCCATTGCAGCGGGGGCGACAGGCCCTCACCGTCGGCCGTGTAGCGCGGCGGCAGGGGCGCATGGTCGGCGAAGGCCAGGCTGCCCAGGGTGATCGAGGCCATGCCCTGGCGCAGGCCCAAGGTGTTGAAGGCGATTTCGTCGAGGCCGGCACGCACGCCGTGCAGCGCCTGGCCGATGGCTTCGGGGAGCTTCTCGAGCATGCCGCGGGTATAGCGCGCGACCCGCAGGCGGCGTGTAGGACACGAGAGCGGCGCGGGGCTCCGCTATCATGAATCGGGCCGGCGCCGCCGGGCGGCTCCTGTCCCTCTCCCACCCACACAAGGAAGCGTATGAGCATCGTCTGGACCATTCTGATCGGCTTCGTCGCGGGCCTGGTGGCGCGCGCCATCAAACCGGGCGACGATTCGGCCGGCTTCATCGTGACCACCTTGATCGGCATCGCCGGCTCGCTGATCGCGACCTATCTGGGCCAGGCCATGGGCTGGTACCAGGCGGGGCAGGGCGCAGGCTTCATCGCCTCAGTGGTGGGCGCGATCGTGCTGCTCTTCATCTGGGGCCTGCTCAAGCGCAAGTAGAAGACAAGGAAGCGAGGGCGGCGATGGGCCGTCGATCCAGGGCGCACCACCATGTCTACGTCGTCGAGCTCGACGACCGGGTCTGGAACATCGGCCGCTTCCGGCGCGCCAATCCCGATTACCGCCTTGGCCAGCCTTTCGTCTATGTGGGCATGACGGGGCTGGATCCCGACGTACGCTTCGACAAGCACAAGGCCGGCATCCAGGCCAACGCCTTCGTGCGTGACTACGGCCTCAGGCTGCTGCCGACGCTTTACGCCGTGTACAACCCGATGCCCTACGAGGCGGCGCGCGAGATGGAAGTCGAGCTCGGCATCGCACTGCGAGAAGCCGGCTACGGCGTCTGGCAAGCCTGAACCCCCGGAGACATCCATGGACCACCCCGCCTGCATCGTGATGACCACCGCCAGCACCGAGGACGAGGCCGAAGCGCTCGCCGTCGCCATCGTCGAGGCCCGGCTCGCCGCCTGCGTGCAAGTGGAGCGCGTGCGCAGCTTCTATGTCTGGCAGGAGAAGCTGCACCGCGAGCCCGAATGGCTGCTGTTGATCAAGACGCTGGCAGCCCGCTTCCCGGCGTTGGAGGCCTTCATCCGCGAGCGCCACAGCTATGAAACGCCGGAGATCCTGCAGGTGCCGGTCGCGGCCGGCTCGCCGGACTACCTGGGCTGGCTGGCCGCCGGCAGCACCGGCCCCGATCAGGCGTAGGTCACCCAGTCCTCGTAGGCCGGGCCGTCGAGGTGCGGCAGCGTGTTGTAGGTCACCAGCATGTGGCGCTTGGGCGTGAAGGCGAACTCGGTGACGGCCGTATTGCGGATGCGCAGGTTGAGCTCGATCGTGGTCTCGGGGCTGGTGCCCAGCACATGGCCCACCGCGGTGCTGATCGGCCCGCCGCTGGAGACCACCAGCACGCGGGCACCGTGGTGCTTGCCGCGCACATGGTCGAGCGCCGTGGTCACGCCGGCCAGGAAGTCGACGTAGCTCGGCATGCCCACGGGCGCGGTGCGGCCCTGCATCCAGGCGCCCAGGCCATCGCGCAGCAGCCGGAAGTGATGGCGGTACATCTCGGGCGAGTCGGGCTTCTGCAGCTTTTCCGGATGGATGGTCGCGATGACGGCATCCGCGTCGTACTCGTTGAGCCCCGGCCAGGGCAAGACGTCGTCACGCACCAGGCCCAGGCCCTCGGCGATCCCCTCCCAGGTCTGGCGGTGGCGCTTCAGCGTGCCGGTGATGACCGCGTCGAACTGCATCCCGCGCTCGCGCCAGTACTCGCCCAGGCGCCGCGACTGCCGTCGGCCGAGCTCGCTGAGCTGGTCGTAGTCGTCCGCGCCGAAGCTGGCCTGGCCGTGACGCACGAGATAGAGGGTTCCCATGGGCGGAATTCTGCCGGGGCGCACCGCCCGAGGCCGTCACGGCCGTGACCGTTGCGCTCGCGCATCGCCCGCGCATTTGCGTGAAATAAGCAACGATTTTTGTAAGTGGATGAATCCTAAAGTGTTCATTGTGTAAGAATGCAAACTTTCGTTGACATTGCCGCGCCAGCCCTTCCACGCCGCAATGCCGCTTCATCCACCGGAGAGGGACTGCACAGAACATGAACAAGACTTATCGGAGTGTCTGGAACCACGCGCTTGGCGCCTGGGTCGCGGTGTCGGAAATCACCGCGGCGCGCGGCAAGCGCGCGAGCGGCCTGGCCACCGTGCTGGTGGCGGCGGGCCTGAGCGTGCTGGCGACCTCGGGCGCCGCGCAGACCGTCAACTACAACGACGGCGACAACCTGGGGGCGACCATCGACACCACGCCGTCGGACGTGACCCTCAACAGCCTCGGCGCGGGCACGGCGACGCAGAGCGGCGCCATCAGCGGGGCCAACGGCATCATCAAGACCGGTGCCGGCATCGTCGTGCTGAGCGCTGCCAACACCTACCAGGGCGCCACGACGATCAACGTGGGCACGCTGCAGGTGAGCTCGGATGCCAACCTGGGCACGGGCGGCGGCATCGTGTTCGGCGGCGGCACGCTGCGCCTGGGCGCCGACAACTTCGCGAGCGGCCGCGCCATCGCGCTGGGCGCCACCGGCGGGACCATCGATGTCGCCGGCACCAGCGGCAATACGCTCACCGGCCAGATCACGGGCAGCGGCGTGCTCACGCTGCGCAACACCGGCACCAACACCCTGGGTGCAGAAACGCAGCGCCTGACCCTCGACAACGCCACCAGCAACTACACCGGCGGCACCGTGCTGCAGGGCAACGGGACGAGCGGACGCCTGAACGTCTGGACGCACACGGCGGGCTCCTTCGGCACCGGCCCGATCACCCTGCTCGAGAACGCCGAAGTGCGCTTCCAGGACGGGGCCGCGAGCGCCGGCAACCTGAGCATCTCGGTGCTGGCCAACACCAACGTCAACGGCAGCAACAGCGGCGTCCAGTTCCAGGGCGGCGCGCAGGGCGGCACGGCGACGATCAACACCAACGGGGAGGGCTCCTACGTCCTCTTCGGCAGCGGCGGCTCCAACGCGCAGCAGGCCACCCTCAACAACAACGGCGGGCGCGTGATCTTCCAGGAGACCAGCTCCGGCGGCAGCGCGACCATCAACAACAACGGCGGCGCCGTCCAGATCTCGAACACGGCGGACCTGAGCGGCGCCACCGTCGTCAATAACAACGACACCGGTAACGGCCTGACCGGCCAGGTCTACGTCAACGGCATGACGACGGGCACGCCCGCCAGGGTGGGCTCCCTGTCGGGCTCGGGGAATGTCGTGCTCGGCGACGCCACGCTGGAAATCGGGGCGCTGGGCAAGAACGACACCCTCAGCGGCGTGATCGCGAGCACCGGCCCGGGGCTCTTCGACAGCGGGAGCGGCATCTACATCAATCCCGTGTTGGGCGCCGGCAGCGGCTCGGTGGTCAAGGTCGGCGCGGGCACCCTGACCCTCACCGGCGACAACACCTACACCGGCGGCACCACCATCAGCGGCGGCGCGCTGCAACTGGGCAACGGCACCGCCAGCGGCAGCGTGCTGGGCGCCATCACCAACAACGCGTCGCTGATCGTCAACCGCTCGGACAACTACGCGCTGGCCAACCAGATCACCGGCTCGGGGACATTGACGCAGGCCGGCACGGGCACCACGACCGTCACGGCGGTCAACGGCTACACCGGCGGCACCGTCCTGAACGCAGGCGGGCTCACGGTCGCAAGCGGCGCCACGCTCGGCAGCGGCGCGCTCACGCTGCGCGCCGGCACGCTCGGCACCACGGCGGTCAACCAGGTCCTGCCCAATGCCGTCGTCCTCGACGGCAGTGCCAGCCTGGCGCCCAACGGGTCCATGACCTGGAGCGGCCCGGTCACGCTGAGCACCAGCTCCACGCTGACCATGGTCCCGGCGCAAGGGGCGCTCACCTTCGGCGGCGGCATCGGCGGCGCCGGCGGCATCACGCTCGACGCGAGCGCGGCCGGCTCTTTCGGCAGCTTCAACTACCAGGCCGCGAACAACTACGGCGGCACGACCACCGTGCAGGGCAACGCCGCCCTGCTCGTGAATGGGGCCGGCAACGTTCCGGGCGACCTCCTGGTGAACGGCAACGGGACGGTCTTCGCGGATGGCAACAACCGGCTGTCGCCGGCGGCCAACGTCACGGTCAATTCGGCCGGCAACACGGTGAACGGGCAGGCGCAGCCTGGCCTGCTCCTGCTCAACGCCACCCAGACCGTGGCTCAGCTCAACGGCAGCGGCACGGTCGGCCTCGCCGGTTCCGAGCTGACGGTCGGCGCCGGCAGCTTCTCCGGCTCGATCGCCGACAGCCCGGCTTTCTCGGCGAGCCCCGGCTCGCTGGTCAAGGCGGGCACCGGTACGCTGACCTTGTCGGGCTCCAACACTTACACCGGTAGCACCACCGTCGCCGGCGGCACCCTCCAGGCGGGCGCCGCCAACACCCTGAGCGCCGCCTCGGCGCACAGCGTAGCCGCGGGCGCCACTCTCGACCTGGCGGGCTTCAGCCAGAGCATGGCCTCGCTGAGCAACGGCGGCACGGTCTCGCTGGCCGGCACGACGGCGGGCACCACGCTCACAATCAACGGCCCCTATGTCGGCAACAACGGCACGCTGCGCCTGGGCACGGTGCTCGGCGTCAGCGGGCCTTCCGATCGCCTGGTGCTCAACGGTCCCACGGCTGTCGCCAGCGGCAGCACCACCCTGCAGATCACGAACCTCGGCGGCCTCGGCGGCCAGACCGTGGGCAACGGCATCGAGGTGATCACGGCGTTGAACGGCGCCACCACCACCGCGCAGACTACCAAGAGCGCCTTCGCGCTCGGTGGCGTGGGTCACGTGGATGCGGGCGCCTTCGAGTACCGGCTGTACGCTGCCGATGCGGTGGGCGCCGGCGAGAACTGGTATTTGCGCTCGGATGTGATTGCGTCGCCGCCTCCTCCGCCCCGCCGCCTCCCGCGCCGCCGGCACCTCCAGCTCCCCGGCGCCTCCCGCGCCACCGGCTCCTCCGGCACCGCCCGCGCCCCCGGCACCACCACCGGCGCCCGCACCTGCACCGGCACGCGTGGCGGTCACGGCCTACCGCGCCGAGGCCTCGATGCTGTCCGCCCTGCCGTCGCAAATGCGCGGCGCCGACATGGCGATGGTCGGCAGCATGCGCACCCGCATGGGCGACGACGACGCCAGCGGCCGTGCGATGGCCAGCCTGACGCCGGTGCCCGGAGCGCTCTCGACCGAGCGCCGCGCCTGGGCGCGCGCGGTCTACAGCGACCTGGACATCCGCCAGTCGGGCGTGGTCAATCCCTCGACACAGGGCCACGTCGCCGGCGTCCAGGCAGGAACCGATCTCTACGTCTCGCAACTGGGCGACTGGCGCGCCGGCATCTATGCCGGCACCCTCGACGGCAATGCCGACCTGAGCGGCTTCGCCAGCGGCCTCTACCGCACCGTGGGCAGCACGGACCTGCGCGCGCGCTATCTGGGCGCCTACGCCAGCTACGCCAACGCCACTGGCTTCTATGTCGACACCGTGCTCCAGTACGGCTCGCAGCGCTACACGATCCGTCCGCTCGGCGGCTTCGCCGCGTCCGGCAAGGGGAACAGCCTCACCGCCGCGGTCGAAGTCGGCCAGGCCTTCGCGCTCAGCGGCAACTGGACCTTCGAGCCGCAGGCGCACCTCAGCTACCGCCGGGCCAAGGTCGACGACCTCCTGATCTCCGGCGCGCTGGTGCAGCAGGACGACGCCAGCGGCTGGACCGCCGGCCTGGGCGTGCGCGTGAAGGGCGACTTCGCGACCTCTGCGGGCCGCCTGCAGCCTTACGGCCGGGTCGGCGTCATCCACGCCAACGACGCGGGCGACACGGCGCGCTTCATCAACGGCGGCGTCTCCACGCCCATCGCGAGCTCGAGCAGCTACACCTCCGTCGAACTCGCGGCGGGCGCCACGCTGACGCTGAGCAAGACCGTGAGCGTGTACGGCGAGCTCGGCAAGGTCTTCAGCACCGGCGGCGACACGCGGGTGAAGTCCTCGATCCAGGGGGCTGTGGGCGTGCGCGTGCGCTGGTAACGAGAAAAGATCGCGGCAGGGCGCGGAACTCGGGCGCTGCCGCCGGCTCCCACCGCCCATGGCTGCGCCGACCTCCTCCCTCTCCCCCGGTCTTCTCCCCCGGCGCGCCGTCGCCGCAGCCTTCGTCGCGGCGCCGGTGCTCTGGCTCGGCGCCCGTGCGCAGCCGCAGCCCAAACGCATCGCCACCCCTTCGCAGACCGAAGGCCCCTTCTACCCGGTCAAGCTGCCGGCCGACAGCGACAACGACTTGCTGCGCAACGGCACGCTGAGCTACCGCGGCGGCCAACCCGCCTCAGTCGAGGGCAGCGTGACCGACCTCGATGGCCGACCGCTGCGCGGTGCCCAGGTCGAGATCTGGCAGTGCGATGAGGGCGGCCACTACCACCACCCGGGCGACGGCGACCGTGCCGACACCGCCTTCCAGGGCTTCGGCCGCGTGGCCGTCGATGCCGAGGGCCGCTGGCGCTTTCGCACCATCCGCCCCGTGGCCTACAGCGGCCGCACCCCGCATATCCACGTCAAGGTCAAGCTGGGCGGGCGCGAGCTGCTGACCACGCAGCTCTACGTGGCCGGCGACCCGGGCAATGCGCGCGACTCCCTGTGGCGCAACCTGCCGGAGCCGGCGCGCGAGGCGGTGACGGTGCCTTTCGAACGGGCGTCGGACGGCTGGCAGGCGCGCTTCCCGATCGTCATCGCCATCTGAACGCGAGCCCCCGGCGCGGCCAGCGCTGCCCGGACGGCCACTGGGACGCCGATGCGACCTTGGCGTCACGCGCTCGCGTCCCTCACAGCACATCGATGGGCATATGTAGTAAATAGTATTAGATATTTCTCGACACACCGAGATATGAATAATACTATTTACTACCTTTTGGCGCGGTCCGGCGGCCGAGCCTTAGGGGGACCGACCTCCGGCCGCACGCGCGGCTCGAGGCGGAACCAGAAGCCGCGCTGCAGCCCTTGCAACTGCAGCCGGCGTTCCGTTTCCGCTGGAAGAAGGAACGGAGGAATCATGAACGAGACCGACAGCGCGGCTGGAGTTCAGACCCTGAACTATCGCGTGTGGGCGGACGATCCAGCACGCTTCTCCACGCACAAGATCGCGGCCTTGCATCACAACTTCCACGAGCACCCGCTTTTCCAGGTGGCCGAGCTCGCCCAGTTGGCAAAGGAGCTCGTGCCCTTCGACCAATGCCGGTTCATCAGGCCGGGCATCTCGCAAGCTTCCTGCTTCACGCACGACAGCCGGCATCCTGACGGCCGCAGCATCGACGAGGTGTTTGGACGCATCGAGGAACCGGGTTCCTGGGTCGCCCTCTACAACATCGAAGTCATTCCTCGCTACGCGAGCTTGCTCGCCGGCATCGTCGGCACCATGCGACCCTATGTCGAGCGGGAGCAACCCGGCATCTTCAATGTCAATGGCTTCGCCTTCATTTCGGCGCCGCCTTCCGTGACGCCATTCCACATCGATCGCGAGAACAACTTCTGGCTGCAATTGCACGGTCGCAAGACCATGAACGTGTGGGACCACACGGATCGAGTCGTGGTGGCAGCCGACGCGGTCGAGGAGTTCATCGTCCGACATTCGCTGAAAAAAGTGCGTTTCAAGGAAGAGTTCCGGGCGCGCAGTCACCAGTTCGAGACCCAACCGGGAGACGCCATCTATTTCCCGAGCACGTCGCCGCACATGACGAGTTCAGACCGCAGCTGGACGCAGCCCGGGAACGGCTTGTCGATCTCGATCGGCGTGACTTTCTACACGTCGGTGACACGCAGGATGGCACGCGTCCATCAAATCAACAGGCTCTTGCGGAAGGTGGGGATGTCGCCCGAATTTCCCGGTGGATCGCCGGTCATGGATGGGCTCAAGGCGCCTGTGGGCGAGATGGTCGGCATGGCCCGTTCCTCGCTCTCGCGCGCGCTCGCCCCCATGCGCGGCGTCAAGCTCGCTGCCAAGGCGCCGCCGGGCTCTTTCTAGCTGGCCCGGCGCTCAGGCGGCCTGCGAGAGCACCTGCGCGAACATCGCGGCATCGACGTTGCCGCCGGTCAGCGCGACGCCCACCGACTTGCCCGCCCAGCGCGTGCGCTGCTGAATCAGGGCCGCCAGCGCGGCGGCGCCGGCGCCCTCGGCCACGTTGTGGGTGTCGGTGAAGAGCACACGCATCGCCTCGGCCACTTCCTGGTCGCTCACCGCGACCACGTCGTCGGCCTCGCGCCGCAGCACCTCCAGCGCCTCGGGCACGGGTGTGCGGCAGGCCATGCCGTCGGCCAGCCGCGTACTGACCGGCGATTCGAGCGCCCGGCCCGCGCGGAAGGAGTCGAGGTAGGCGGTCGCGTGTGCCGAGACCACGCCCACGAGCCGCGTCGACACGCCGCAGTGCGCGCGCGCCGCGGCCGCGGCTGCGAAGCCCGAGCCCAGCCCGATCGGCACGAACAGCACGTCCGGCGGCCCGCCCGGCGCCGTGGCCAGCGCCTCGAAGAACTCCACGTAGGCGGTGGTCACGCCGCGTACCAGTTCGCGATGGAAGGAGGGCACGCGGTGCAGGCCCTGCGCCTCGGCTAGGTGCCCTGCATGCTCGCTGGCGGTCTGGAACTCGTCGCCGTGCTCGACCAGCGTGACGCCCAGCGCCCGCATCGCGGCGTTTTTCTCGACCGAATTGCCGTGCGGCACCACGATGGTCGCGTCCAGCCCGTGGCGCCGCGCGGCGAAGCCGACCGATTGGCCGTGGTTGCCGCGCGTGGCGCTGATCACGCGGCGCACGGCGGGCTGCTCGCGCGCCAGCATTTCGAAGTAGGTGAGCCCGCCGCGCACTTTGAAGGCGCCGGCCGGCGTGTGGTTCTCGTGCTTGGCCCAGACCGTGCAGCCCAGGCGCTGCGCCAGCAGCGGCCAGGCGTACTGCGGCGTCGGCGGCATCGCCGCGTAGACGGTGCGGCGCGCGGCCTCGATCTCTTCCCGGGTGAAGCGCATGGTCAGCGGCGCTCCGGCAGCGCGATGCGCACGGCGAGCGCGGCCAGCACGCTGCCCATCACGTAGCGCTGGGCGCGCAGCCAGCCTTCGCTGCGCGACAGGAAGGCCGTGAGCCGGGCGGCGCTGAACACCAGCAGCACGTTGACGGCGCCGCTCACGCCGATCTGGACCGCGCCCAGCATCAGGCTCTGCAGCAGCACCGCATCGCGCTCGGGGTGCAGGAACTGCGGGAAGAAGGAGAGGTAGAACATCGCCACCTTGGGGTTCAGCAGGTTGGTGAGGAAGCCCATGCTGAACAGCTTGGCCGGCGGGTCCTCCGGCAGCAGGCGCGCCTCGAAGGGGGCGGTGCCTCCGGGCTTGACGGCTTGCCAGGCGAGCCACAGCAGATAGGCCGCGCCGGCAAGGCGGATGGCGTCGAAGGCGAAGGGCACTGCGATCAGCAGCGCCGTGAGGCCCAGCGCCGCAGCCATCAGGTGCACCACGAAGCCCAGCAGCACGCCGGCCAGCGACATCAGCCCCGCGCCGCGGCCCTGGCACAAGGTGCGCGAGACGCAATAGATCATGTTGGGGCCGGGCGTCAGCACCAGCACCAGCGCGGCGAGCGCGAACAGGGCGAGTTCGGAGAGGTGGAGCGGCAGGTTCATCAGATCCCCTTGGAATCGAGCGTGACGGTGCCGCGCGGCGTGTCGAACACCGCGCGCAGGCTGGGGGCGCCGGCAGTCAACGGCGTGTCGGCGAGCCCGATGGCTTGCAGCGCCTGCGCCAGGTCGACGGCGCGCGGATGCGACAGCGCCAGCGAGCGCAGCCGGATGCCGGAATCGGCCATGCTGTCGCTGGGATGCGCCGCACCCCAGGCGATCAGCGTGGGCAGCGTGCCGTAGAAGAGCCGCTGGCCGTCGTCGCGCACCGTGATGCGCCAGTCGAGGCGGCCGGCCGGCGTGTCGCGCGAGGCCTCGATCAGGCGGCCGCGGTCGATGCGCTGGCGTGCCAGCGCCTGGACGGCGGCGTCGGCGTCGGGCACCTCGACCACGAAATGCACCAGCTGGGGTCCCCGGCGCGCCAGCGTGGCCTGGAGCTCGGCATCGTCGAGGTCGAACCAGCGGTGGAAGGTCGCGGGCCGGGTCGGCTTCTGCTGGGGATCGATCGCGATGATCTCCAGGTAGGCGCGCGGGAAGTCTGCCGTCGCAATCTTCAGCAGGCGGTTGTGCGTGCCCATCAGCGAGTGCATTCCGCCCGGGCCGGGCGCGACGCCGAAGGTGGCTTCGCACCAGGCCACGCCTTCGTCCAGGCTGCGGGCGGCGATCACGAGGTGGTCGATGCGCGCGGGCATGGTTCCTCCTAGAGGGTGAGCTTCCCGTCGATGCAGGTGACGGAATCGCCGCCGACCCAGACCTGGCCCTCGGCATCGCGCGTGACGTGGACGCGGCCTGCACGGCCCAGGCACTGGCCCTGCGCCGCGAGGTAGCGCTCGGGTAGGTGGCCTTCGGGGATCAGCCATTGGGCGAGGCTGGCGTTGAGGCTGCCCGTCACCGGGTCTTCCTCGATGCCGACCGGCGCGGCGAAGGCGCGCACCTCGAGGCCGACATCTTCGGCATCCGCACGCGCGAAGGCACGCGCCTCGCGGTTGGAGCGCGAGATCAGCGGGGTGGCCGGGTCCTCGTCCCGGGGGGGAATGCCGGCCACGCCCACTTTCTGGCCGAGCTCCTTGAGCAGGCGGTGGTCGGGCTTGAGCGCGAGCACCGTGTCGGCGTCGGTGAGCAGCAGGCCCAGCCACACGGGGCCGTTGTCCAGCAGCTGCGCGGCCACGATCTGCTGCGCCCGCAGGCCGAGCGCGCCGGCCACCTTGGCCAGCAGCGAGGGGCTGGGCGCGCTGCGCCGGGAGGGCGGCGCCGCAAAGACCAGGCGCTCGCCCTCGTGCCGGATCGGCACCAGGCCCTGGGCGCATTGCTGCACGATGCGCCCGCTGGTCTTGGGCCGGCCGCCGGCCTCCAGCCAGGCGTGGCAACTGCCCAGCGTCGGATGGCCGGCGAAGGGCAGCTCGCCGCCGGGCGTGAAGATGCGCACGCGGTAGTCGGCCGAGGGCTCGGTGGGCGGCAGCAGGAACGTGGTTTCCGAGAGGTTGGTCCACTTGGCGAAGTCCTGCATTTCGGCGTCGTCCAGGCTGGTGCCGTCGAGCACCACCGCGAGCGGGTTGCCGGCGTAAGGCTTCGCCGTGAAGACGTCGACTTGCTTGAAGGGGCGGGTTTTCATGGCTGTCATTCCAGGGCGAGGTCGAGCACGCCGCGCGCGCCGGCGCGGCTGCGCAGGTCGGCGAACCAGCGTTCGACGTGCGGCCAGCTGGGCCGCGTGTATTCGGTCTGTGGCAGGCCGAACCAGCGATGCGCTTCGCAGCCGACCGGGATGTCGGCCATGGTGAAGTGCTCGCCGAGCATGTAGGGACGGGTGGCGAGGTGCGCATCGAGCAGCGCGAACAGCGGCTCGGTGGCGCGCACCGAGTGCGCGATCACGGCCGGGTCGCGCTGGTCGGCGGGCGTGCGGATCCATTGCCTGAAGGCGCCGGCGCTGACCGGGTTGAGCGTGGTCTGCTGCCAGTCCATCCAGCGCTCGGCATCGAAGCGCGCGGGCAGCGGCTCGGGGTAGAGCTTGCCCGGCGAATGTTTGGCGCAGAGGTAGCGCACGATGACGTTCGATTCCCAGAGCGTGACCCGGCCTTCGCCCTCGCCGTCGTCGATGGCGGGCACCAGCGCATTCGGGTTGAGCGCGAGGTATTCCGGCGTCTGCACGATGCCGAACCTGCCGCCCGCCTCGGTGCGCTGGAAGTCGAGGCCGAGTTCCTGCGCGCACCACACCACCTTGCGCACGTTGATGGAGCTGATGCGCCCCCAGATGTTGAGCATGTTCAGAATCCCTTCGTGGGGCGGTCGATGAGCAGAAGACGAAGCGCGAGGCCGGCCATCACCGTGGCCAGCACGCCGCGCTGGAAGCCGGCGGCGCCGCGGCGATGCTGCAGCCAGCGGCCGATCATGCGGCTGCAGGCGCCCAGCACCGTATTGAACAGCAGTCCGGCCAGGGAGAGCGTGACGCCCAGCATCGCCAGCTGCGCCGGCACGCTGCCGCGCGCCGGATCGACGAACTGTGGCAGGAACACCATGAAGAAGAGCAGCGCCTTCGGATTCACCAGGTTGTTGAGCCAGGCGCGCCGCAGCACCTGCGCGAAGCTGGCGCGTCCGGCCTGCCCCGACAGGTCTGCGCGGCCCGATCGGAGCGCCTGCCAGGCGAGCCACAGCAGGTAGAGCGCGCCCGCATAGCGCAGCAGGTCGAAGGCGGGCGGCCAGGCCGCCACCAGCGCGGTGACGCCGGTTGCGGCGCAAAGGGTATGGACCAGGTCCGCCGCGGCAATGCCCAGGCCCGCCGCAAAGCCGGCCCGCGGCCCGAGCGCGATCCCGTGCGAGAGCACGAAGGCCATGTTGGGCCCGGGCGAGAGGAACAGCGCCAGCACCGCCACCAGGAACAGCGAAAGCGTGCCGGGCTCGATCATGCCGCGCTGCCGGCCAGCTGGCGCTGGACCTCGGCCGCGGCCCTGTGCGCCAGCTGCTCGCGCACCGCGTCAGCGAGGGCGGCGATCGCGGTGTCGATCTCCTCGGCGCTGGCGGTCACGAAGGACAGGCGCAGCGTGCGCGGGTCGCCGGTGCCGGCGTAGAAGGGCGTGCCTGGCACGAAGGCCACGCCGCGCTCCACCGCCTGGGGCAGGAGCGCCGCCGCGTCCAGGCTCTCGGGCAGGCGCAGCCACAGGAACATGCCGCCGGCCGGCTTGTTGAAGCTCACGCCCAGACCCTGCATTTCGCGCTCGAGCGCGGTGAGCATCGCGTCGCGCTGGCGCTTGTAGAGGGCGCGGATGGTCGGCACATGGCGGTCGAGGAAGCCGTCTTTCATGACCTCCGCCACCATGCGCTGGTTGAAGCTGGGGCTGTGCAGGTCGGCCGCCTGCTTGGCCTGCAGCAGCTTGGGGAAGATGGCCTTGGGTGCCACCAGGAAGCCCAGCCGCAGGCCCGGCGCCAGGATCTTGGAAAAGGAGCCCAGGTAGATGCAGCCGTCGGGGTTGCGGGCGGTCAGCGGCAGCGGCGGCGCCTCGTCGAACCAGAGGTCACCGTAGGGGTTGTCCTCGACGATCGGCAGGCCGGCCTCCGCCGCGGCGGCGGAGACCGCAGCGCGGCGCGCCTCGGTCATCGAGCGGCCAGTGGGGTTCTGGAAATTGGGCAGCAGGTAGACGAAGCGCGCGTCCTTCGCCTTGGCCTTCAGGTCGTCGACCACGACGCCCTCGTCGTCGCTGGCAACGCTCACGGCCTCGGGCTCCATCGGCGAGAAGGCCTGCAGCGCGCCCAGGTAGGTGGGCGTCTCCACGAGCACGCGGCTGCCGGGGTCGAGCAGCACCTTGGCGATCAGGTCCAGGCCCTGCTGCGAGCCGGTGGTGATCAGGATCTGGGCCGGATCGACCGGCCAGGGCAGCATGGCCGCGACCGCTTCGCGCAGCGGTCCGTAGCCTTCGCTGGCCGCATACTGCAGCGCGGCCTGGCCGTCCTTGTGCAGCACCTCGGCGCAGGCTTCGGCGAAGGCGCTGATCGGGAAGGTCTTGGGCGAGGGCAGGCCGCCGGCCAGGCTGATGATGCCGGGACGCTCGGTGACCTTGAGGATTTCGCGGATCACCGAAGGGTTCATCTTTTCGGCGCGGGCGGCGAGTTTCCAGTTCATGTTGTTTCCTTTGGATGGACGAGTCGTTGTGATGATGCGGCGGCGGGGCGCGCCTGCGAAAGCTTCTTGCCGGCGACCACGGTGGCCACCACCGCCGCCGCGAAGCCGAGCGTGACGAGATCGAGCGGCTCGCCCAGGAGCGGCACGGCGGCGAGGATCGAGAGGTAGGGCTGCAGCAGCTGGGTCTGGCTCACGCGCAGCGCTCCGCCCATGGCGAGGCCGCGGTACCAGGCGAAGAAGCCCACCCACATCGAGAAGACGCCGACATAGACGAAGCCCAGCCAGGAAGAGGTCGCGACCGGCTGCTCGGGCCACAGCCACAGCGCGCCCGGCAGCGTGATCGGCAGCGCCATCACGCAGACCCAGCAGATCACGCGCTCCGCGCCCAGCGCCGGCGTGACCTGCGCGCCGTAGATGTAGCCCAGCGAGGCGGCGAACACGGCGCCCACGAGCAGAAGATCGCCCCAGGCGAAGCCGAGCTGCTGCTCGCCGGCACGCAGCACCGAGAACACGATCACCAGCGCGCTGCCCGCCAGCGCACACAGCCAGAAGCCGAGCCTTGCGCGCTGGTGCAGCACCCAGGCCGCGCAGGCCGCGGTCACCAGCGGCAGCAAGGCGGTGATCACCGCCGCATGGCTGGCGCTGACGATGCGCAAGGCAAAAGCGAGCAGCAGCGGAAAGCCGATCGCATTGCCCAGCATGGCCATGCCGAGGGGCTTCCACTGGTGGCGTTGCGGCCGCGGCGAGCGGGTGGCGAGCAGGAAGATCACCGACAGCAGGCCCGCCAGCGCCGCCCGGCCCAGGGTCAGGAACCAGGGCGAGAGCTGCGGCGCCGCCTGCGTGCCGGTGGCCAGCCGCGTCATCGGCAGCGTGACCGCGAAGAAGGCCACGCCGAGCACGCCCAGCCACATGCCGAGGGTTTCGTCCTTGATCTTCATACGCTGGCCATCCACCAGGCAGTGAGCACCAGCACGGCGGCCATGGCGCGGTTGAACCAGAGCAGGCGCTGCCCGTGCGCGAGCCAGTTGCGCAGCAGGGAACCCGCGAGCGCGTAGGCGAAGTTGCTGGTGAAGGCGTAGACCAGCATCACCGGCGCCACGATGGCGAAGCGCCGCAGCGCGTCGGGCTGGCCCGCGATCCAGGTCCCCACCAGCGTCAGCGCCAGCAGCCAGGCCTTGATGTTGACGAACTGCAGCATCACACCCTGGCGGAAGCTGACGTGCAGCTGCTTGCCGTCGGCCTGGCGCATCGTGGCACTGCCGCTGAGCTTCCAGGCGAGCCACAGCAGGTAGGCGATGCCGAAGGCCTTGATGGCCCAGCGCAGCGAGGGCGCCGCCATCACCAGCGCGCCGATGCCGGCGGCGCACAGGCCCAGCAGCAGCGTCCAGCCCACCGGCACGGCGACGACGAAGCGCATCGCCCGCGGGAGGCCGCCGTTGGCCGCGAGCGCGGTCGACAGCGTGGTGTTGGGTCCGGGCGAGAAGCTCATCGCCGTGGCCAGCGCCAGCAGCGCGGTGAAATCTTGCCAGGTCATGGCACACACTCTAAACTGATGACCATTACAGTACCGATACAGATTGCCGAACATGACTCGAGCCTGTATCGGTCAGATCGTCGACACAGAGCACACACGCGCATGCTGACACGAACCTCCACCCAGTCGTTGACGGAGCAGCTGGCCGGCCGCTTTGCCGAGCGGATCCGCACGCGCCTGCTGGCGCCCGGGGCGCGCCTGCCCTCGGTGCGCGAATGCGCGCGGCAGCAGGGCGTGAGCCCGCACACGGTGGTCGCGGCCTATGACCAGCTGCTGGCGCAGGGGCTCGTCGAAGCACGCCGCCAGCGCGGCTTTTTCGTGCGTGACGCGATCGCGGCCCAAGCAGGGCCGGCGCTGGCGACCCTGGGTCCGCTGGCCGAGCCGCTCGCGTCGCAGCCTGTACCGGCGGACGCGAGCACGCTGATCCGCGGCATGTTCCACCGCCCCAGCGACAAGCCGCAGCCGGGCATGGGCGTGTTTCCCGCGGAGTGGCTGGAGTCGCCCTTTACTGCCGCCGCCGTGCGGCGCATGACCAGCACCCGGGCGCTGCAGGACTTCTCGCTGCAATACGGCGAGCCCGCGGGCGACAGCGGTCTGCGGCGCAGCCTGGCCGCCAAGCTCGCCAGCATCAACGTGCCGGCCGGCGCGGACCAGATCGTGACCACGGTCGGCGCCACGCATGCACTCGACATCGTCAGCCGCACGCTGCTGCGCCCCGGCGATCCGGTCATGGTCGAGGAGCCCGGCTGGGCGCTGGAGTTCGCGCGCCTCGAGATGCTGGGCATGCGCATCCTGCCGGTGCCGCGCAAGGCCGACGGACCCGACCTGGAGGTCATGGAGCGCTACTGCAATGCAGGGGACGGCCACAAGCCCAAGCTCTTCGTGAGCGTGAGCGTGCTGCACAACCCGACCGGCTACAGCCTGACGCCGGGCAGCGCACACCGGGTGCTGCAGCTGGCCAACCAGCACGGCTTTCACATCGTCGAGGACGACACCTACAGCCACCTGGCGCCGGAACACGCCACCCGCCTGTGCGCACTGGACGGGCTTCAGCGCACCGTGTACGTGAGCGGCTTCGCGAAGATCCTCGCGCCCAACTGGCGCATCGGCTTCCTCGCGGCCTCGCCGGAGCTCGTGGGCCGGATGCTCGAGACCAAGCTGCTGGCCACGCTCACCACGCCGTCGCTCTTCGAGCGAGCGCTCGCCTGGTGCATCGACCAGGGGCAGCTGCGGCGCCACGCCGAGCGCGTGCGCCTGCGCCT
This sequence comes from Variovorax sp. WS11, assembly GCF_010499245.1. GTDB lineage: Bacteria > Pseudomonadota > Gammaproteobacteria > Burkholderiales > Burkholderiaceae_C > Variovorax. The sequence goes on along the minus strand of NZ_JAAGOW010000001.1, from coordinate 1,762,223 downwards.
GGATGGCGCGCGCGGGCGTACGGTGAAGCTGGCGCTGGCGGCCGGCTGCACGCTGGCTTCCGAGCCGGCGGGGCTGTTCGGCTGGGTGGACACCGGCGTCGACACCGATGCGCTCACTCAGCGCATGCTCGACGAGGGCTACCTGCTCGCGCCCGGCTCGCTGTTCCACGCCCGGCGGCCGCCGAGCACCTTGATGCGCATCAACTTCGCGACCGCGCAGGACGCCACTTTCTGGAAGGTGTTCGTGCGAGTACGGGCGCAGCTTTGAGGGTGCGCCTCAGAGCAGCCTGTCAGGTGCGAAGGGGCCGAACAGCCTGAGGAGCAGGCGCAGGCCGGCGCTCGCGTCCGGCTCGGTCGTGCTGTCCTCCAGGCCGCTGTTCTGCGGTGCGCGCCAGACCAGGCGGCCGTTGCTCTGCTCGACGCGCCAGGAGCCGGTGTTCATCGCGGTCTCGATCTGGCCGGCGGCGGCGCCGCAGAGCTCGTTGCTGCGGATCAGCAGTGCGATCTCGGTGTTCTGCAGTTGCGAGCGCAGATCGAGGTTCATCGATCCGACCACCAGCAGCCGCCCGTCCATCACCAGCACCTTGGAATGCAGCATCGAGCGGGATTCGCCCGGCGTGCTGCCGCTGCCGTTGGAGCCGAAGGCGCTGCCCAGGCCGGCCTGTTCGCTGCGCAGCTCGTACAAGCCGATGCCCATCGCCAGCAGTTCTTCGCGATGCCGCGCGTAGCCGACATGGGCCACGGGCGCGTCATTGGAGGCGAGGGAATTGGTCAGCACGCGAATCCTGACGCCGCGGGCCAGTGCCGAGGCGAACGCCTTCTTCATGTCCGGGCCCGGCACGAAGTAGGGCGAGATGATCAGGAGCTCGCGCTGGGCCTGGCCGATCAGCTGGAGCAGCCCTTCGACCACCGTGTCGCCATTGGCGGCGGCATCGGCTGCGCCGTCGAGCGAGCCTCGGGGCGCCGCGCCTGTCCGGCGCTGACCCTGTTGCGCCACCACGAGGCCGGGCGCCTTGCCGGTGCCGGCCACGCCGCGCGGCGTGTCCGCCGGGATCTTGGCCGGCTTGTCGACCAGCACCACGGCGGGTGCCCAGACGAAGCTGGCCGTGCGCAGGTCCATCGGCTTCTCGTCCCAGGCGCGGTTCTGCTGCTCGGCCGTCGGCGCGGCGTTGCGCGGCCGCGGCTCGCCGTCGGGCGGCCGGGCAGCGCCCGTGTTCGTTTCCTTGTCGCGCTCGCTGCGCGCTTCATCGCGCAGCGCATCGAGTTCCTTCGGTGTCACCAGCGATTGAACGGGATAGGCGCGCTCGTTGTTCCAGTAGGCATCGAAGCTGCGCGACAGGTCCTGCACGATCGGGCCGGCCGCCAGAACGTCCATGTCCACGAAGTTGCCCGCCTGGGCATTGCCGAAATAGGCGTCGCCGAGGTTGCGCCCGCCCGTCACCCCGAGAACGTTGTCGGCGATGAAGAGCTTGTTGTGCATGCGTTGCTGGATGCGTGAGGCGTCCTCGACGGCGTTGAACATCCGGGCCAGGCTCGAACCGCGCGGGCCGGGTACCGGATTGAACATCCGCATCTCGATGTTGGGCACGAAGGCAAGGCGCATCACCAGTGCATTGCGGCCGGTGCTGTGGAAGTCGTCCAGCAGGACCCGCACGCGCACCCCGCGACGGGCCGCTTCGCGCACTGCGGCTAGCAGGCGTCCGGTGCTGGCGTCGGCATGGATCGCGTAGTACTGCAGATCGAGCGTCTTCTGCGCACCCTCGGCCAGCGCGAGGCGGCTGCCGTAGGCGGCCGGCGGTCCGTCGAGCAGCATGAAGCCGGACTCGTTGCGCGCCGAGGCGGCTTGGCGGCGCTGCTGGACCAGGGCCGCCAGCGGCGTGCCGGAGGGGGAGGCGAGCGCGGTGGATACCGGCCTGTGCACGTTCTGCGGAAGTTCGGCGCAGGCCGACAGAAAGAGGAAGGCCGAGAACAGGGCCGCGCCGCAGCGTCGCCATGCGGTCGCGGAGGGATGGAAGGCCTTCAATGAAATCATGTAGCCCGATCGGAGCCTGGACCGGCTCTGTATAGCGCAGCCGCGGCCCGTTGTGCGTCGGACGAAGGCGCCGTCGGCTACCCCTGTCGTGCCGAATCGAGCTCTTCCCAGCGCTCCATCGCCGCCAGCAATTCCTCGTCGACCTGCGCGTGGCGTTGCGCGAGCTCGGCGGCGCGCGAAGCCTCGCTGGCGTAGATCGCGCCGCCGTCGAGTTCCAGGACTTCGGTGATGCGCTTCTGCTCCTCCTCGAGTTCGGCGATCCGTGCGGGCAGGGTCTCGAACTCGCGCTGCTCCTTGTAGCTGAGCTTTCTGCGCGTTCCCGGGCGCGGGGCCGCCGCCGGCGCTGGGGGCGCTGCCACGGGTGCGGGCGTGGGTGAATCCGGGGCGCTCTGGGCGGCGATCTCGCGAGCGCGCTTGGACTGGGTCATCCAGTCTTCCACACTGCCTTCGTATTCGCGCCAGAGGCCGTCGCCTTCGAAGGCGACGATGCTGGTCACCACGTTGTCGAGGAAGGTGCGGTCGTGGCTCACCAGGAAGACAGTGCCGTCGTAGTTCTGCAGCAGATCCTCGAGCAGCTCGAGCGTGTCGATGTCGAGGTCGTTCGTCGGTTCGTCGAGCACCAGCACATTGGCCGGGCGCGCGAACAGGCGCGCGAGCAGCAGGCGGTTGCGCTCGCCGCCGCTCAGTGAGCGTACCGGCGAGTGTGCGCGCGCCGGCGAGAACAGGAAGTCGGCGAGGTAGCTCTTGACGTGCTTGCGCTGGTTGCCGATCTCGATCCATTCGCTGCCCGGGCTGATGAAGTCCTCCAGCGTGGCATCGAGCTGCAGCGCGTCGCGCATCTGGTCGAAATAGGCGACCTGCAGATTGGTGCCGCGGCGGATCTTGCCGCTGTCCGGCTCGAGCTCGCCGAGGATGAGCTTCAGCAGCGTGGTCTTGCCGGCGCCGTTCGGTCCCAGCAGGCCGACCTTGTCGCCGCGCAGAATGGTGCCGCTGAAGTTGCGGATCACGGTCTTGGCCCCAAAGGCCTTGGTCGCGCCCGTCAGTTCCGCGACGATCTTCCCGCTGGACTGGCCGGAAGCCACGTCCATGTTGACGCTGCCGAGCACTTCGCGCCGGGCGGTGCGCCGGGCGCGCAGCGCCTCGAGACGATTGATGCGGCTCTGGCTGCGGGTGCGGCGGGCCTCCACGCCCTTGCGGATCCAGACTTCCTCTTGGGCAAGGAGCTTGTCGGCCTTGGCACTGATGATCGCTTCTTGGGCGAGTTGCTCCTCCTTTTGCGCCAGGTACTGCTCGAAGTTGCCTGGATAGGAGCTGAGCTTGCCGCGATCCAGCTCCACGATGCGGGTCGCCACGCGGTTTAGGAAGCTGCGGTCGTGCGTGATGGTGACGACGCTGCCCTTGAAGTCGATTAGCAACTGCTCGAGCCATTCGATCGAGTCCAGGTCAAGGTGGTTGGTTGGCTCGTCGAGCAGCAGCACGTTGGGCGCGGCCACCAGAGCCTGTGCGAGGGCCACGCGCTTGCGGGTCCCGCCCGAGAGCTCGCCCACGCGCGCGCTGCCGTCGAGGTGCAGGCGATGCAGGGTCTCCTCGACGCGCTGCTCCCAGTTCCAGGCGTCGAAGGCTTCGATCTGCGATTGCAGCGCGTCGAGGTCGATGCCCGGGGCTCCGGAGAGATATTGCTCACGAAGAGCGATGGCATCGGCCAAGCCGGTGCTGGCGGCCGTGAACACGTCGGCGTCCAGGTCCAGTTGGGGATCCTGGGCCACGTACGCGACGCGCAAGCCCTGCTGGGCCTGGAGCGTGCCGTCGTCGGGCTTCTCCAGTCCGCCCAGGATTTTCAGAAGGGAAGACTTGCCTGCGCCGTTACGGCCGATCAAGCCGATGCGCTCGGATTCGAGAAGCGAGAAGTCCGCATGATCGAGTAGCGGGACGTGTCCGAACGCCAACTGTGCGTCGAGGAGTGTGATGAGTGCCATGTGGCGCGGATTATCGGAGCGGCTGTCGATGGCCTTGGCGGAAGCCCCGGCGGGGGCGCCCTGAAGGAGATGAGGGTCGACATGTGCCGTTCAGTTTTCGATGCCGATGTTGCGAGGCAAGAACTTGGCATATACTCGTGGGCTCTGCTGAAAACGACATCACTTTGCGCTTCAAGGAAGCGCCGAGAGAGTCGGAAGAAAGCAGGCCTCGAAAGTGGCGGGTCTTTAAAAACCGTGTCATAATCGAGGGCTCCGCTCAAGACGGCAGGCAGTTGAAGCTCTCAGGGGGGTTTTGCTGGCTGTGGTGGTGGGTGGGTGAGGGGTTTTGGCGGGGGCCGAGTTGATCGAGAGGTTGGCGGGTTCTTAAAAAAAATAAAAAACTTCAAAAAAGTTTGGTGGTTCTTCAAAAACCGTGTAATTAATCTAAGGCTTCGCTGATCGCAGCGAGGTGAGCAAGAAAGGCACAGGGATGTGTCGGGCTTGCGGGGATCGTTAAAAATATACAGCCGATAAGCGTGGGCGTTTGAGGCGAATGGCCAAGTTCTTCGGAACGAAGCCTTTCAGGCTTTAAATGCTCATGAGAATAGAAGTGAAGTTCACTTCAATTCCGTTTTTATGAGTTTGTCTCGCGAGAGACGTTAAATTCAAGATCGAACTATAGAGTTTGATCCTGGCTCAGATTGAACGCTGGCGGCATGCCTTACACATGCAAGTCGAACGGCAGCACGGGAGCAATCCTGGTGGCGAGTGGCGAACGGGTGAGTAATACATCGGAACGTGCCCCAATCGTGGGGGATAACGCAGCGAAAGCTGTGCCGGATGGTTGCATGAGATCTACGGATGAAAACATAAAAGGGGACCGCAACCCTTGCGCGAATGGACGGCCGATGGCAGATTAGGTAGTTGGTGAGGTAAAGGCTCACCAAGCCTGCGATCTGTAGCTGGTCTGAGAGGACGACCAGCCACACTGGGACTGAGACACGGCCCAGACTCCTACGGGAGGCAGCAGTGGGGAATTTTGGACAATGGGCGCAAGCCTGATCCAGCCATGCCGCGTGCAGGATGAAGGCCTTCGGGTTGTAAACTGCTTTTGTACGGAACGAAAAGGCTTTCTCTAATAAAGAGGGCTCATGACGGTACCGTAAGAATAAGCACCGGCTAACTACGTGCCAGCAGCCGCGGTAATACGTAGGGGCAAGCGTTAATCGGAATTACTGGGCGTAAAAGCGTGCGCAGGCGGTTTCTTAAGACAGTTGTGAAACCCCGGGCTCAACCTGGGAACTGCATCTGTGACTGCATTGCTGGAGTGCGGCAGAGGGGGATGGAATTCCGCGTGTAGCAGTGAAATGCGTAGATATGCGGAGGAACACCGATGGCGAAGGCAATCCCCTGGGCCTGCACTGACGCTCATGCACGAAAGCGTGGGGAGCAAACAGGATTAGATACCCTGGTAGTCCACGCCCTAAACGATGTCAACTGGTTGTTGGGTCTTCACTGACTCAGTAACGAAGCTAACGCGTGAAGTTGACCGCCTGGGGAGTACGGCCGCAAGGTTGAAACTCAAAGGAATTGACGGGGACCCGCACAAGCGGTGGATGATGTGGTTTAATTCGATGCAACGCGAAAAACCTTACCCACCTTTGACATGTACGGAATTTGCCAGAGATGGCTTAGTGCTCGAAAGAGAACCGTAACACAGGTGCTGCATGGCTGTCGTCAGCTCGTGTCGTGAGATGTTGGGTTAAGTCCCGCAACGAGCGCAACCCTTGTCATTAGTTGCTACATTTAGTTGGGCACTCTAATGAGACTGCCGGTGACAAACCGGAGGAAGGTGGGGATGACGTCAAGTCCTCATGGCCCTTATAGGTGGGGCTACACACGTCATACAATGGCTGGTACAAAGGGTTGCCAACCCGCGAGGGGGAGCTAATCCCATAAAACCAGTCGTAGTCCGGATCGCAGTCTGCAACTCGACTGCGTGAAGTCGGAATCGCTAGTAATCGTGGATCAGAATGTCACGGTGAATACGTTCCCGGGTCTTGTACACACCGCCCGTCACACCATGGGAGCGGGTTCTGCCAGAAGTAGTTAGCCTAACCGCAAGGAGGCCAGCCGCCGAAGGCAGGGTTCGATGATTGGGGTGAAGTCGTAACAAGGTAGCCGTATCGGAAGGTGCGGCTGGATCACCTCCTTTCTGGAAACAATGCCGTTCAAACGGAATATAACACTTATGGGTTTATAAACAGAACGTTTCGGCCATGGGTTGTTTGGTTTTGAACCGTCTTGATCATTCGTTGGTTCGAGCCCAACTAGACCCAAACTAGATAACAGTAGACATTAGCTCATGGGAGAGCACCTGCTTTGTAAGCACAAGTTCGATCCCGTCATCCACCAACACCGTGATTCATTTAACGAGAGTGCGAGGCTTTTTGTTGTTGATCGAGATTGTTCGGTCAATCGGCTGTTCTTAAAAAATTCATAGAGCACTGATGGAAACCGATGAAGGTTTAGTGCGGACCGTGCCATCAGCAACAAGAATTTTTGATTGCTGTCAAATGAACTTTTGATCGAAGAATTCGAGCTGTGAAGACCATAACGCACAGGTGAAAGGTGACATATTCTTGATGGGCTTATCCATGAAGAAACGTCAAAGTTATAGGATATGAATAAGGCATGTGGTGGATGCCTTGGCGGAGGCGACGAAACGTGATAGCCTAAGATACCGGGGAGTGGCAAAGAAAGCAAATCCGGAGATTCCCTGAATGGGGAAACCCGGCGAAAGGTATCGCATGATGAATACAAATGCGAGGCGAAGAGGTGAACTGAAACCTCAGTTGAGGAAAAGACATCAACCGAGATTCCGAAAGTAGTGGCGAGCGAAATCGGAAGAGCCTGTTAGTGATAGCACACAAGACTTAACGGAACGGCTGGAAAGGCCCGCCATAGGAGGTGACAGCCCCTGTACGTGAAAAAAAGACGTTCTGGGTGGATCCTGACGAAAAGTAGGGCGGGAACACGAGAAATTCCTGTCGGAAGATGGGGGGACCATCCCCAAGGCTAAATACTCTCAGTGACCGATAGTGAACCAGTACCGTGAGGGAAAGGCGAAAAGAACCCGGAGGGGGAGTGAAAAGATCCTGAAACCGCATGTTTACAAAAGTCGGAGCCCGTTAACGGGTGACGGCGTACCTTTTGTAGAATGGAACCGGCGACTTACGATTCAGTGCAAGGTTAACCAGAAGAGGGGAGCCGTAGAGAAATCGAGTCCGAATAGGGCGTCCAGTCGCTGGTCGTAGACCCGAAACCAGGTGATCTATCCATGTCCAGGATGAAGGTGCAGGTAACACTGAATGGAGGTCCGAACCGACGCAGTGTTGAAAAGTGCAGGGGATGAGGTGTGGGTAGGGGTGAAATGCCAAACGAACCTGGAAATAGCTGGTTCTCTCCGAAAACTATTTAGGGTAGTGCCTCAGGTATTAGTCTTGGGGTAGAGCACTGTTTTTGGACTAGGGGGTCATGGCGGGTTACCAAACCAAGGCAAACTCCGAATACCAATGACTTATCCTTGGGAGACAGAGCACCGGGTGATAACGATCCCGAGTCGAAAGGGAAACAACCCAGACCGCCAGCTAAGGTCCCTAAAATACGTTAAGTGGGAAAGGATGTGGGAAGGCTAAAACAACCAGGATGTTGGCTTTAGAAGCAGCCACCATTTAAAGAAAGCGTAATAGCTCACTGGTCGAGTCGTCCTGCGCGGAAAATGTACGGGGCTAAACGTAGTCACCGAAGCTGCGGGACTGTTTTCGAACAGTGTGGTAGGAGAGCGTTCTAAAGGCTGTGAAGGCCAGTTGTAAAGCGACTGGAGGGAGCGCTTAGAAGTGAGAATGCCGGACATGAGTAGCGAAAGAGGGGTGAAAAGCCCCCTCCGCCGAATGCCTAAGGTTTCCTGAGGAAGTTCGTCCGGCGTAGGGTGAGTCGGGACCTAAGGCGAGGCCGAAAGGCGTAGGCGATGGAAAACAGGTTGATAATATTCCCACCTCCGACCATTTGAGCAATGGGGGGGACGGAGGAGGATAGGGGGTCATCCGGGTATTGGATATCCCGCGTCCAAGGAGTTAGGCTGGGAAATAGGCAAATCCGGTTTCCCATACCGAGGCTGAGCTGTGATGGCGAGAAATATAGTAGCGAAGTTCATCTGAACGAGGTTCCAAGAAAAGCCTCTAGCGAGGTGAGAGGTGACCGTACCGCAAACCGACACTGGTAGGCGAGGAGAGAATCCTAAGGTGATCGAGAGAACTCTCGTTAAGGAACTCGGCAAATTGACACCGTAACTTCGGAAGAAGGGGTGCCCTGTTAGTGTGCAAGCCCGAACAACGGAGCATGAACGGGTGCAAAAATCGGTGGCAGGCGACTGTTTATTAAAAACACAGCACTCTGCAAACACGAAAGTGGACGTATAGGGTGTGACGCCTGCCCGGTGCTGGAAGATTAAATGAGCGGGGGCGCAAGCGAAGGTTGATTGAAGTCCCAGTAAACGGCGGCCGTAACTATAACGGTCCTAAGGTAGCGAAATTCCTTGTCGGGTAAGTTCCGACCTGCATGAATGGCGTAACGATGGGCACTGTCTCCTCCTGAGACTCTCCGGTGAAATTGAAGTGTTTGTGATGATGCAGGTTCCCCGCGGAAGGACGGAAAGACCCCATGAACCTTTACTGTAGCTTTGTATTGGACTTTGAACAGATTGTGTAGGATAGGTGGGAGGCTTTGAAACCGGTCGCCAGCTTCGCATGGAGCCAACGTTGAAATACCACCCTGGTGTGTTTGAGGTTCTAAACCTAGGTCCATTATCTGGCGGGGGGACAGTGCATGGTGGGCAGTTTGACTGGGGCGGTCGCCTCCCAAAGCGTAACGGAGAGAGTTCGAAGGTTCCCTAGAATGGTTGGAAATCGTGACGATAGTGCAAAGGCATAAGGGAGCTTAACTGCGAGACTGACAAGTCGAGCAGGGACGAAAGCAGGACTTAGTGATCCGGTGGTTCTGCATGGAAGGGCCATCGCTCAACGGATAAAAAGCTACCTGGGGATAACAGGCTTATACCGCCCAAGAGTCCACATCGACGGCGGGTTTGGCACCTCGATGTCGGCTCATCTCATCCTGGGGCTGTAGTCGGTCCCAAAGGGTTGGGCTGTTCGCCATTAAAAGAGGTACGTGAGCTGGGTTTAAAACGTCGTGAGACAGTTCGGTCCCTATCCGTCGTGGGCGCTGCAAATTTGAGGAAGCCTGTCCTTAGTACGAGAGGACCGGGATGGACACACCTCTGGTGTATCGGTTGTTCACGCCAGTGGCATCGCTGGGTAGCTAAGTGTGGAAGAGATAACCGCTGAAAGCATCTAAGCGGGAAACTCGTTTCAAGATGAGATCTGCCGGGGCCTCGAGCCCCCTGAAGAGTCGTTCTAGACCAGGACGTTGATAGGTCGGGTGTGGAAGCGCAGTAATGCGTTAAGCTAACCGATACTAATTGCTCGTGCGGCTTGACCCTATAACTTTGATCAGCATGATCAAGGTGTTATGCCAAGTGACGCAGTCAAAACCAAAAGCTGATTCCCAACTCTATGAATTCGTTGTGCTGACCAACCTCAGCACAGCAACCCTTTATGCCTGATGACCATAGCGAGGTGGTCCCACTCCTTCCCATCCCGAACAGGACAGTGAAACGCCTCAGCGCCGATGATAGTGCGGGTTCCCGTGTGAAAGTAGGTCATCGTCAGGCTCTTACAGCCCCAAAAAGCCCAACCAGACATGGTTGGGCTTTTTGCTTTTGGAATGCGAAGCGCCCGCGGGCAACGTCGGACGGAGGCTTGTTGATCGCGGCCGTCAGTGGGTACTGTCGATGCCGCGCTCGCGCGCAACTGCGCGGCGAGCGTGTTCAAGCCGTCGCACCGGGACGCAACTGCCGCCGCAAAATCTTGCCGACGTTCGTCTTCGGCAGGCTGTCCCTGAACTCGATGTGCTTGGGCCGCTTGTAACCGGTCAGCTGGTCATTGCAGTAACGCATCACGGCATCTTCGGTCAACGTGGTATCCCTGCGCACCACAAAGACCTTAATCGCCTCGCCCTGCTTCTCGTCTGGCACCCCGATCGCCGCGCACTCGACCACGCCGGGGCACAAGGAGATGACGTTCTCGAGCTCGTTGGGGAACACGTTGAAGCCGCTCACCAGGATCATGTCCTTCTTGCGGTCGACGATTCGGCTGTAGCCGTCCTCCTGCATGACCGCGATGTCGCCGGTGCGCATGAAACCATCGGCGGTGAACGCCGCTGCGGTCTCCGCGGGCTGGTTGTAGTAGCCGACCATCACGTTGGGCCCCTTGATGCAGAGCTCGCCCGCCTCGCCGGGTGACAAGGAGCGCCCTTCGTCGTCCTTGATTGCGATCTCGATGCTCGGCAGGGGCAGGCCGATGGTGCCGGTGAAGGCGGTGTTGGAGACCGGATTGTTCGTGCCGATCGCGCAGGTCTCGCTCATACCCCAGCCTTCGATCATCGGGCAGCCCGTGGCTTCGAGCCACTTGCGGGCCGTGCCTTCGGAAGCGGCCATGCCGCCGGCCTGGGAGACGAAAAGCGTGGAGAAGTCGACGGTCTTGAATTCCGGATGCACCAACAGTGCGTTGAACAAGGTGTTGACCGCCGGCAGCATGTGAAAGGGCCGTTTCTTGAGCACGGAGATGAACTTGTCGAAGTCGCGCGGATTGGGGATCAGTGTGAGATGCGAACCTTGCCGAATGGCGAGCAGGCACAGTGTCAGCGCAAAGATGTGATAGAGCGGCAGCGCCGCAATGCTGTTGACCTTCGACAGGTCGCCCGCCCGCTCCAGCGCCGGCGTGAACCAGGCCTCGGCCTGCAGTGTTGCTGCGACGATATTGCGGTGCGTCAGCACGGCCCCCTTCGAGAGCCCGGTGGTGCCGCCGGTGTACTGCAGGAAAGCGATCGAATCCAGTGTGCTGGTGTCGGGGCCGAGCGTGCGCCCCTTGCCTTCCGCAATTGCCTTGGGAAAGGGCGTCACGGTCCGCCCCTTGTCGAGCGGCAGCTTGTAGGGCGGCACCATTTTCGCGAGGTGCCGCACCGCCAGCGTGATCCAGGTGCCGTAGAGTCCGCCGAGCAGGTCGCCCATCGACGCGACCACCACATGCTTGATCGGCGTCTGCTCGATCACCTGTTCGAGCGTGGCGGCGAAGTTCTCGAGGATGATAATCGCCGTCGCGCCGGAGTCCTTCAACTGGTGCTCGAGCTCGCGTGCTGTGTACAGCGGATTGACATTGACGCAGGTGTACCCCGCGCGCAGCACCCCCGCCATAGTGACGGCGAACTGCGGCACGTTAGGCAGCATGATGGCCACCCGTGCGCCGGGCTCCAGGCCTCGCGACTGGAGCCAGGCACCGAGCGCCCCGGACAGCTCGTCGAGCTCCGCGTAGCTCATCCACCGCTCCATGCAGACCGAGAACGGCCGGCTCGCGTAGCGCTGGAAGGACTCCTCGAACATATGGCGCAGCGAACGGTACTGCTCCGGGTGCACCTCCTGCGGCACACCGGGCGGATAGCTCTTCAAAACGGCTGATTGCATGCGATCTCCTTTGGCGCGGATTGTCGAATCGAGCTTGGCGATGCCACCAGCGGGCTTGTCCTAGGGTCGTGCCCGATCCTGTCGCGCATGCGATAGTCGGTCGCATGGTCGCGCATCTACAGCAATGCATCGTGCTGGTCTGGCTGCTGGCCGCGATCATGTGGACCAGCGTTTGGTGGCCGCATTGGCCCTTCGTAGCAGCGGGCGGGCTGCTGGTCCTGGGCCTGGGCCATGCCGTCTTCCTGGCGCTGGAGCTCATGGCCAGCTACCACGTCAGCGGCCGGGATCCCTTGAGCCGCGCGACGGTCATGCAATGCGTGCGGGCCTGGCTCGCCGAAAGCCGGACGGCTCTGCAGGTCTTCTGCTGGCAGCAGCCATTCCGCTCGCGCGCCGTGTCCGATCATCTGCCGGAGGGCAGTCGTCGCCGCGGCGCGGTGCTGATTCACGGCTTCCTCTGCAACCGTGGCTTCTGGAACCCCTGGCTACGTGCGTTGCATGCGAGGAACCATGCCTTCGTGGCTGTCAATCTGGAGCCGGTCCTCGGCCCGATCGAGCTCTATGTGCAGAGCATCGACGAAGCGATCTCGCGCGTGACTGCGGCCACGGGGCGGCCGCCCGTACTGATCTGCCACAGCATGGGCGGCTTGGCGGCTCGCGCCTGGCTGCGCGGTGCCGATGCGACGCGCGTGCATCGCATCGTGACCATCGGCACGCCGCACCGGGGAACCTGGCTGGCGCGCTTCGGCCGTACCGCCAGCGGGCGCCAGATGCGAATCGGCGGCGAATGGATGCGGCAGATGGAGAGCGAATGCGGCAGCACACGCCAAGTCGCGTTCACCTGCTGGTACTCGAACTGCGACAACATCGTGTTTCCCACCTCGACGGCCACACTCCCGGATGCCGATAACCGGCTCGCGCCGGGCCGTGGACATGTGGAGATGGCCTTCGTCCCAGGCCTGCGACAGCAGACCCTCGCCTTGCTCGAGGACTGAGGAGCGCGCAGCTCAGATAGAGGATTCGCCCGGCAGGAGCACGCCGGGCTCGATGTCCGGCCGCGTGGCGAGCGCGTCGTAGAGCGGCGTGAAGTCCGGTGCCGTCATCTCGAACAGCTGAGCAAAGCTGTCGATCACGAAGTAATTGGCTTGATAGGTGTCGATCTTGTAGCGCGTGCGCATGGCCCGCAGCAGGTCGAGCGGCAAGCGCTGTGGCTCCTCGCTGCGCACCGCATGCCGTAGCTCGCCGACCGAACTCAGGATGCCCGCGCCGTACGCACGCACGCCCTCGGCCTGACGGATGAGCCCGAACTCGACCGTGTACCAGTAAAGCCGCGCGAGCTTTTCGCCGGCGCCCAGGTCATGCGCCTTGATACCGCCCTGCCCGTAGCGCTGCACGTAGTCCGCGAAGGTCGGGTCGAAGAGCATCGGCACATGGCCGAAGAGATCGTGGAACACGTCGGGCTCGACGATGTAGTCGAACTCCTCGGGCTTGCGGATCCAGTCCGTGACCGGGAACTTGCGGTTCGCCAGCAGCGTGAAGAAGGGCAGCTCCGGGATCAGCCCCGGCACCGCGACGATCTCCCAGCGTGTTGCCTTGTAAAGCCGCTCGTTGATCTCGTCGAAGCGCGGAATGCGGTCCTTGATGCCGAGCAGGGGTAGCGATGCGATGAAGGCATTGCACGCCAGCCCGGTCAACTGCGCGGCCTGCCGCTCGTAGAGGCGCCGATAGGTGTCATGGTCGGCCGGCGTGTAGCTGCCCCAGTCCTGCGGGCAGGTGTAATCGGCCAGCACCGCGCCATCGCGCGAATAGTCGCCGCGCGGCGGCCGGTCTGATTGGCCGTAGACGGCGGGCATGACCGCACCTGAAGGCGTCTCCATGGGAAGCTCCAATTGGGTTGTTACTTGAGCCAGCGGTCCATCACGCGCTGGAACTCGCCACCGGCCTGTGCCAGGTGCAGCCACTGGTCGACATAGGCCTTGAAGGCGATGTCGTCGCGCGGCAGCATCCAGGCCATCTCGCCGTACTGCAGCGGCTTGTCGGGATTGACCGCGCAAAGGCCCGGCTTGAGCTTCTGCTGCGTGATCGCCTCGGCCGCCTCGGTCACGAAGACATCGGCGCGGTTCCCGAGGATCTCGTCGAAGATCGTCACGTTCTCGCCGTGCATCGTGAGCTTGGCGCGCTTGAAGTTGGCGCGCGCGAAGCGCTCGTTGCTGCCGCCGGGGTTGAAGATCACCCGCACCTCGGGTTTGTCGATGGCGGCCACGCTCTGGTATTTGGCGACATCGGCGCAGCGCGCGATCGGCGTCTTGCCGTTGACCATGTAGGGCGCGCTGAAGAACGCGCGCTTCTGCCGCTCGGTGGTCACCGAGACGCCGCCCACCGCGAGATCGCACTTGCCCGCGGCAAGGTCGGGCAGCAGGTTGGCCCACGTCGTCTTGATCCACTCCGGCTTCGCATTGAGGCTGCCGCTGAAGCTCGTCATCAGGTCGACGTCGATGCCTTCGTAGCTCGCATCGGTCTTCTGAAAGCTGAAGGGCTTGTAGTCGCCCGGCGTGCAGATGCGCAGCACGCCCGCCTTCTGCACCGCATCGAGATGCGATGCCGCCGTGCTCTGCGGCTGCTGCTGCGCATTCATCGCGCAGCCGACCAGCGCGAGGACCGCAGCCGCGATCGATGACGAGCGACTCCAAAAGCCGAGACGACGCATTCCTTACTCCTGTGTGTGATGGAGCAACTATTGTGCGGCGCTCAACACCCCGCGGCGAATCTGGTCGAGCTCGATGCTTTCGAACAGCGCCTTGAAGTTGCCGTTGCCGAAGCCGTCGTCACCCTTGCGCTGGATGAACTCGAAGAAGATCGGCCCCAGCTGGTTCTCGCTGAAGATCTGCAGCAGCAGCGCGTCCTTCTTGCCGTCGATCAGGATCTTGCGCTTCTGCAGTTCGTCGATGCTTTCGCCGTGGCCCGGGATGCGCTTGTCCACCAGCTCGTAGTAGGTGTCGATGGTGTCGAGCAGCTTGACGCCGCTGGTGCGCAGCGCATCGACCGTCTTGTAAAGGTCGTCCGAGCCCATCGCGATGTGCTGGATGCCTTCCCCGCGATAGAGGTCCAGGTACTCCTGGATCTGGCCGGCCTGTTCCTTGCCTTCCTCGTTGATCGGGATGCGGATCTTGCCGCAGGGGCTGGTCATCGCCTTGCTCTTCACGCCGGTCACCTGGCCTTCGATGTCGAAGTACTTGATCTCGCGGAAGTTGAAGAGGCGCTCGTAGAAGTCCGCCCATTCGTTCATGCGGCCGCGGTGCACGTTGTGCGTCAGATGGTCGATATAGGTCAGGCCGTTGCCTTCCGGCGCCAGCGCCTGCTGCGCCGTCAGGCCGGGCAGCGCCTCGAAGTCGACGTCGTAGAACCCGATGTTGCCGATGTCGCCGGGCTGCGCACCGTTCTTGCCGCGCCAGCGGTCGACCAGGTAGATCAGACTGTCGCCGATGCCCTTGATGGCGGGGATGTTCAGTTCACCGGGCCCGGCCTTGTCGGCAAAGCCCCAGGCGCCGAGCGAGATGGCGCGCTCGTAGGCGGCCTTGGCGTCCTGCACCCGGAACGCGATGGCGCAGACGCTGGGGCCGTGCTGGCGCGCGAAGCGCTGGGCGAAGGAATCCGGCTCGGCGTTGACGATGAAGTTGATCGTGCCCTGGCGGTACAACAGAACGTTCTTGTGGCGGTGCTTGGCCACCGCCTTGAAGCCCATGCGCTCGAACACCTCGCCCATGGCGGCCGGATCGGGTGCGGCGTATTCGATGAATTCGAAGCCGTCGGTGCCCATGGGGTTGTCCCAAGGGGTGAAGGCGGGGGCGTCGGCGGTGCTCATGGGTGTCTCCAGGGAAGGTGGGCGGGGATGTTCAGTGTGGCGCTCGGGCTGCGCCGGCCACGTGTGGAACTGTAAGAGCGCAACCCCTCATGATTTCAGCGTTATCAGGCCTAAGGTGAAGGCGAAACGCATGAAAACTGTGAAAATTGAGAAATGAGCGCACTCGACAAGCTGGATCGATTGATTTTGCGCACGCTGCAAAGCGACGGTCGCGCCACTTATGACCAACTGGCCGAAGAGGTCAGCCTCTCGCCGAGCGCGGTGCTGCGGCGCGTCCGGCGGCTGGAGGAAAGCGGCGTCATCGACCGCTACGTGGCCTTGGTCAAACCCGAGGCAGTGGGCCTGGGCCTCACGGCGTATCTCAACGTCCGACTCGAAAAGCACACCGAAACCCATAAGCGCAACCCCATGGACCTGTTCCGCGCCAGCGTCCAGACCTGGCCGGAGGTGGTGGAATGCGCCGCGCTGACGGGAGAAATGGACTATTTGTTGCGCGTCGTCGTCGCCGATATGGCGCACTACAGCCGTTTCATCATGGACACGCTGCTCAAGCACCCCAGCGTGCAAGACTGCAAGACCAGCTTCGTGCTGGACCGGGTCAAAGCCACGACGGCCGTGCCGATATAGCAACGGGGGCGCCTATTTTTCCCTACGGGATGCCACAAAATGTATTCTTATGGATTACTTTTTTATCCATGCTCGCTTGTTGATTAAGGGGAAACCCTTATATTGGAGCCATGCATACCGCCAAGGCCCTCTTCAAAGCCTCGCTCGGCATCGGTTCCTTCCTGAAAGCACCCATGGTTGAAGCCCAGCCGCGTCGCGCGCCCGCTCCCGCCCCCGTGATGGTGCCGATCCGCTCCATCGGTCCGCGCGAGCGCGAGCGCATCGCCCAGCACCTGCTGGCCCTCAAGCCCCACGACCGCTACCTGCGTTTCGGCTATGCCGCCTCCGACGAGCAGATCCAGCGCTACGTCGACGGCCTCGATTTCGACCGCGACGAACTCTTCGGCATCTACAACCGCCGTCTCGATCTGATCGCGATGGCCCATCTGGCCTTCGCCCCTGACGACCAGCTCAAGGACTGCGCCGAATTCGGCGTCTCGGTGGCCGAGCACGCCCGCGGCCGCGGCTATGGCGCACGTCTGTTCGAGCGCGCGGTGGTGATGGCCCGCAACGAGGGCGTGGGCATGCTCTTCATCCACGCGCTGACCGAGAACACGGCCATGCTCAAGATCGCGCGCAATGCCGGCGCCACCGTGGTGCGCAGCGGCTCCGAATCCGAAGCCCACCTGCAGCTGCCCGACGCCACCTTCGACAGCCGCATGAGCGAAATCGCGCTGGAGCACTACGCCGAGGTCGATTTCCAGCTCAAGACGCGCGCCAAGCAGTTCTGGGCCTTCCTGGCCACCGTGCAGGAGATCCGCAGCGGCGTGCGCGCCGCCCGCGAGCAGTCCTCGCCCTGAGCTCCCTCGGCAGGCGACCGGCGGGCGCACGCGTCACCGGCGGGTTCCGGTATCCTTGTGATCCCCCAACTCCGCCCTCCCGCAGTGGCTGACCCTCACCCCGAACGCGTGCCCGCTGAACGCGAAGACAAGCGCAGTTTTCTGCAGAAGCTCGCCGAGTTCATCCATCCCGGACCGGACTCGCGCGACGAGCTGATCGAAACCCTCGCCGATGCCGAGGACAACGACGTGATCGGCGCCGAGTCCCGCGTCATGCTCGAAGGCGTGCTGCGCATGGCCGACATGAGCGCCGGCGACGTGATGGTGGCCGCGCCGCGCATGGACCTGATCAACATCGACGCGTCCTTCGAATCGCTGCTGAACCTGGTGATCGACACCGCGCACTCGCGCTTCCCCGTCTACGAGGGCGAGAAGGAAAACATCATCGGCATCCTGATGGCGAAGGACCTGCTCAAGCTGCAGCGCGCCCCGGGGCTGAACATCCGCGCGCTGCTGCGTCCCGCCACCTTCGTGCCCGAGAGCAAGGGCCTGAACGACCTGCTGCGCGAGTTCCGAGGCAACCGCAACCACCTCGCGATCGTGATCGACGAGTTCGGCCGCGTGGCCGGGCTCATCACCATCGAGGACGTGCTGGAGCAGATCGTCGGCGAGATCGAGGACGAATTCGACATCGCCGAGGACGAAGGCGACATCTTCGGCCTGGCCGACCGCACCTACCGCGTCTCCGGCGACACGCCGATCGAGCGCGTCGCGGAGGCCTTCGGCATCGTCTTCGACGAGGAGATGTTGAGCGAGGACTTCGACACCATCGGCGGCCTGATCGCGCACGAGATGGGCCATGTGCCCAAGCGCGGCGAGCACTATGCGCTGGGCGCCTTCGACTTCGTCGTGCTCCACACGAAGGGCGGCGCGGTGCGCTGGTTCAAGGTCTCGCCGGCGCGCGGCGACGACGCGGCCGATTGAAAACGCTGGCGCGCGCGCTGGGCTTCGGACTCGCGGGGCTCGCGCAGGCCGCGTCGATCGCGGCTCCCTGGAACGGCCAGCCCCTGTGGTGGCTGCAGCTGATCTCGCTGGCGGTGCTGGCCTGGCAACTCGACGCGCTGCGGGAGCGCACGCACCCGCGGCCCGCGTGGCGAAGCGCGGCGCTCTACGGCTGGCTGTTCTCCACCGCCTGGCTGTGCGGCACCTTCTGGTGGCTCTTCGTCTCGATGCACACCTACGGCGGGCTTGCCGCGCCGCTGGCCGCGATCGCCGTGCTGGCGCTGTCCGCGGCCCTGTCGCTGTACTACGCCGCCGCCGCAGCCTTCTACGTGGCCTTCGCGCCCGTGCATCGGGCCGGCGCGGTCCTTCTGTTCGCCGCGGCCTGGACGCTGGCTGAGCTGCTGCGAAACAGCCTGTTCACCGGCTTTCCCTGGGGCGCGGGCGGTTACGCCCATGTGGATGGCCCGCTCTCGGCCTATGCGCCATGGCTCGGCGTGTACGGCGTGGGCGCGGTCGCGGCGGCGATCGCGACGCTCCTTGCAGCTGTGCTGCGCGCCGCACGGGGCGGGAAGCGGGCGATGGCGCTCGCGCTGGCGCTGGCGCTGGTCCTCCTCGGTGCGCCCGCGCTTGTCGCCGCCGTTCGCAGCGCACCCGACGACGCGGCACTTTCGCGCGGCCGGCTGGAGCTCGCGTTGCTGCAGGGCAATATCCCGCAGGACGAGAAGTTCATCCCCAGCGGCGGCATCGCCACCGCGCTGCAGTGGTATGGCGAGCAACTGCAGCGTGCCACCGCGCCGCTGGTTATAACGCCCGAGACCGCGCTGCCCCTGTTGCCCACGCAGCTACCGCCCGGCTACCTGGACGCCATCGCGGCGCGCTACGCCAACAGCAAGCAGACCGCCATCGTGGGCCTGCCGCTGGGCGATGGCCGCGTCTACACGAACACGGTGCTGGGCTTCGGGCCCGGGCGCAGCACGCCCTACCGCTACGACAAGCACCACTTGGTGCCCTTCGGCGAATTCGTGCCGGGCCTGTTCCGCTGGTTCACCGACATGATGAACATCCCGCTCGGCGACTTCCAGAGCGGCGGCCTCGCGCAGCCGCCGCTGATGTGGCAGGGCCAGCGCATCGCGCCCAACATCTGCTATGAGGACCTCTTCGGCGACGAGATCGGCGCCAACTTCCGCGATGAGGCGCAGGCGCCCACCGTGCTGCTCAACGTCAGCAACATCGCCTGGTTCGGCGACACGGTTGCGATCGACCAGCACCTGGCCATCTCGCGTATGCGGGCGCTGGAGTTCCAGCGGCCAATGGTGCGCGCCACCAACACCGGCGCCACCGCGGTGATCGACCACCGAGGCCGCGTCACGCACGCCCTGCCGCGCCTCACACGCGGCGTGCTGGTGGCAAGCGTCGAAGGGCGCTCCGCGCTCACGCCCTATGCGTTCTGGGTCTCGCGCTTCGGATTGTGGCCGCTGTGGGGCCTGGCGCTGGCGATCATGGCGGCCGCGCCGTTTTTCACGCAGCGGCGGGCCAGCCGAGCCGCCGCCTGACGTCTGATCAGAACGCGTCGGCGGAAACGCGGGCGTCCGGCCGCCGGCATCGCCGCATGCGCAGGAAGCATTTCAGGCCTGTGACGGCGGCCCGGGCTTCCGGTATCGTCCCTGCGCTTCGTGAAATTCTTCACGCCAACAGGAGCCTCCATGTTCTTTGCCCCCCGCTTCCGTGCCTTCGCGGCCGTCGCGGCGCTGACTGCCGCCGCAGCCGTCGCCCATGCCCAGCAGGCCTTGCCCAACGTCGTGATCCTGGCCACCGGCGGCACCATCGCCGGCGCCGGCGCCTCGGCCGCCAACAGCGCCACCTACGCCGCCGCCAAGGTGCCGGTCGACAAGCTGATCGCCGGCCTGCCCGAGATCTCCAAGGTGGCCAACGTCCGCGGCGAACAGGTGTTCCAGATCGCCTCCGAGAGCTTCACCAACGACAACCTGATGGTGCTGGCCAAGCGCGTTTCGGCCCTGTCCAAGC
Organism: Variovorax sp. WS11; assembly: GCF_010499245.1. GTDB lineage: Bacteria > Pseudomonadota > Gammaproteobacteria > Burkholderiales > Burkholderiaceae_C > Variovorax. The sequence goes on along the minus strand of NZ_JAAGOW010000001.1, from coordinate 1,742,266 downwards.
AGGCCGACGTGGACGGCATCATCATCACCCACGGCACCGACACGCTGGAAGAGACCGCCTATTTCCTGAACCTGGTGGTGCGCACCTCCAAGCCGATCGTCGTGGTCGGCTCGATGCGCCCGGGCACCGCCCTGTCGGCCGACGGCGCGCTCAACCTGTACGACGCCGTCAACGTCGCCGCCAGCAAGGACGCGTCCGGCAAGGGCGTGCTGGTGACCATGAACGATGAGATCCAGAGCGGCCGCGACGTCAGCAAGGTGGTCAACATCAAGACCGAGGCTTTCAAGAGCCAGTGGGGCCCACTGGGCATGATCGTGGAGGGCAAGAACTACTGGTTCCGCGCGCCGGTCAAGCGCCACACCACGCAGTCCGAGTTCAACATCGACGAGATCACGGCGCTGCCGGCAGTCGACATCGTCTACGGATACGGCAACGTGCCCGCCACGGCGATCGACGCCTTCGGCAAGAGCGGCGCGAAGGCGCTCGTCCTCGCCGGCACCGGCAACGGCTCGGTGGCCGACCGCATCGTGCCCGTGCTGCAGAAGCTGCGCAGCGACGGCGTGCAGATCATCCGCAGCTCGCGCGTGTCCGACGGCTTCGTGATCCGCAACGCCGAGCAGCCCGACGACAAGTACGACTGGGTGGTGGCGCATGACCTGAAGCCGCAGAAGGCGCGGATCCTGGCGATGGTGGCGCTCACGAAGACCAACGATCCGAAGCAACTGCAGCGGATCTTCTGGGAGTATTGAGCCCCGGGGCTTCCCACTTCCCCTCGACGGCCGCAGCGGCGCAAGCCCTGCGGCCGTTGTCATGTCCGGGCGCTCTTAAAATGCCCGGTTCGCCGCGTCGAGGACTCGATCGGCCACCAAGCCCACCCATGCTCACCTTCCAACAAATCATTCTCAAGCTGCAGTCCTACTGGGACGCCCAGGGCTGCGCGCTGCTGCAACCCTACGACATGGAGGTGGGGGCCGGCACCTCGCACACCGCGACCTTCCTGCGCGCGCTCGGCCCCGAGCCCTGGAAGGCCGCCTACGTGCAGCCCAGCCGGCGGCCCAAGGACGGCCGCTACGGCGAGAACCCGAACCGCCTGCAGCACTACTACCAGTACCAGGTCGTGCTCAAGCCGGCGCCGGCCAACATCCTCGAGCTCTACCTGGGCTCGCTCGAGGCGCTGGGCTTCGATCTCAAGAAGAACGACATCCGCTTCGTCGAGGACGATTGGGAGAACCCCACGCTCGGCGCCTGGGGCCTGGGCTGGGAGGTCTGGCTCAACGGCATGGAGGTGACGCAGTTCACCTACTTCCAGCAGGTGGGCGGCATCGACTGCCGGCCCATCACGGGCGAAATCACCTACGGCCTGGAGCGGCTGGCCATGTACATCCAGGGCAAGGAAAGCATCTTCGACCTGGAATGGGCGCCCGGCATCAGCTACGGCGACGTCTATCACCAGAACGAGGTTGAGCAGTCGACCTACAACTTCGAGCACAGCGACGCCGATTTCCTCTTTACCGCCTTCGCCGCGCACGAGAAGCAGGCCAAGCACCTGATGGAACAGAAGCTCGCGCTGCCGGCCTACGAGCAGGTGCTCAAGGCGGCCCACAGCTTCAACCTGCTGGATGCGCGCGGCGCGATCAGCGTGACCGAGCGCGCCGCCTACATCGGCCGCATCCGCAACCTCGCGCGCAGCGTGGCGCAGAGCTACTACGAGAGCCGCGAGCGCCTCGGCTTCCCGATGGCGCCGCGCGAGTGGGTGGCCGAGATGACGAAGAAGGCGGCCTGAGCAATGAGTACCCATAACAACCTGCTCGTCGAGCTCTTCGTCGAGGAACTGCCTCCCAAGGCGCTCAAGAAGCTGGGCGATGCCTTTGCCGGCGTGCTGCGTGACCAGCTGGCAGTCCAGGGCCTGGTCGATGCGGGCTCCGTGCTGACGGCTTATGCGTCCCCGCGCCGCCTGGCGGCTCACCTCACCCATGTCGGCGCGCAGGCCGCCGACCGCGCGGTCTCGCAGAAGCTGATGCCGGTGACCGTCGGGCTCGATGCGGCCGGCCAGGCGACGCCGGCGCTGCTCAAGAAGCTGGCTTCGCTGGGCGCCGACGCCGCGGCCGTGCCTGGCCTGCGCCGCGCGATGGACGGCAAGGCCGAGGCCCTGTTCTTCGACAGCAGCGCCAAGGGCGCGACGCTGGCCGAGGGCCTGCAGAAGGCGTTGGCCGAAGCCATCGCGAAGCTGCCCATCCCCAAAGTCATGAGCTACCAGCTCGAATCCGGCTGCGCGCTGCCCGGCTGGACCAGCGTGAGCTTCGTGCGCCCGGCGCACGGGCTGGTCGCGCTGCATGGCGATGTCGTGGTGCCGGTCGAAGCCCTGGGCCTGCAGGCCGGGCGCGAAACCCATGGCCATCGTTTCGAGGCCCAGCGCGACCCGATCGTGCTGCGCGATGCCAACAGCTATGCGGTGCAACTGGAAGAAGAAGGCGCTGTGATCGCCGGCTTCGAGGCGCGCCGCTCCGAGATCGCGCGCCGGCTGGCCGAGGCGGCGCTGTCGGCCGGTGCCGGCGCGCAGCCGATCGACGACGACGCACTGCTCGACGAAGTCACCGCGCTGGTCGAGCGCCCCAACGTGCTGGTCTGCGAGTTCGAGCGCGAGTTCCTCGGCGTGCCGCAGGAATGCCTCATCCTCACGATGAAGGCCAACCAGAAGTACTTCCCGCTGCTCGACGCCGCCGGCCGGCTCACGAACAAGTTCCTGGTGGTCAGCAACATCCGCCCCGGCGATGCCAGCGCGGTGATCGGCGGCAACGAGCGCGTGGTGCGCCCGCGCCTGGCCGATGCCAAGTTCTTCTTCGACCAGGACCGCAAGAAGTCGCTCGCCTCGCGCGTCGAGGCCCTCGGCAAGGTGGTCTATCACAACAAGCTCGGCACGCAGGGCGAGCGCGTGGAGCGCGTAATGCGCATCGCGCACGCCATCGGCGAGCAGCTGGGCGCGGCTTCGGGCGATGCCGCGCTGGCCCCGCATGCCGTGCAGGCGGCGCAGCTCGCCAAGGCCGACCTGGTGACCGACATGGTCGGCGAGTTCCCCGAGCTGCAGGGCATCATGGGGCGCTACTACGCGCTGCACGACGGCCTCGACCACGCCGTGGCCGACGCCATCGAGGACCACTACAAGCCCCGCTTCGCCGGCGACGCACTGCCGCGCGGCCCCGTGGGCATCGTGGTCGCCCTGGCCGACAAGCTGGAAACCCTGGTGGGCATGTTCGGCATCGGCAACCTGCCGACCGGCGACCGCGACCCCTTCGCGCTGCGCCGCCATGCGCTGGGCGTGATCCGCATGCTGACCGAGCGCCACCTGTCGCTGGACCTGCGCGCCCTGATCGGCCAGGCCCACGCCGCCTTCGGCGCGCCCAAGGCCGGCGACCATCCGCTGGCCGACCCGACCGATGCGTTGGAGGCCTTCATCTACGACCGCCTGGCCGGCAGCCTGCGCGAGCAGGGCGCCAGTGCCCAGGAGGTCGAGGCGGTGCTCGCGCCCGCGCCGCAGCGCCTGGGCGAGGTGCCCAAGCTCCTGGCGGCGGTGCGCGCCTTCGCCGCCTTGCCCGAAGCGCCGGCGCTGGCCGCGGCCAACAAGCGCATCGGCAACATCCTCAAGAAATCGCCCGAGGCCGATGCGCATGTGAGCGAGCTGCTGCTGCAGGCGCCGGCCGAGAAGGCGCTGCACGCCGCGATGCAGAAGGTCGTGCCCACCGCCAATTCGCAGTTCGACGCCGGCGACTACACCGCCTCGTTGCAGACGCTGGCCGCGCTGCGGGAGCCGGTCGATGCCTTCTTCGACGACGTGATGGTCAATGCCGAGCAGTCCGACCTGCGGCTCAACCGCCTGGGGCTGCTGATGCTGCTGCACCGGGCCATGAACCGGGTGGCGCAGCTGGAGCGGCTGGCCGCCTGATCGAGGCACCCCATGAAAATCGTCATCCTCGACCGCAACGGCACGCTCAACGTGCACCGCGAGGACTTCGTCAAGAGCGACATCGAATGGACGCCGCTGCCCGGCGCGCTGGAGGCGGTGGCGCGGCTCAACCATGCGGGCTGGCATGTGGTGATTGCCTCCAACCAGTCCGGCTTGGGGCGCGGGCTGTTCGACATGGCTTCGCTCAATGCCATGCACGCCAAGATGCACAAGATGCTGGCGGCCGTCGGCGGGCGCGTGGATGCGGTGTTCTACTGCCCGCACAGCCCCGACGAGAACTGCGAATGCCGCAAGCCCAAGCCGGGCCTGTTCCTGCAGATCGCCGAGCGCTATGGCGTGGACCTCGCTCACGTGCCGACGGCCGGCGACAGCCTGCGCGACATGCAGGCCGGCGCCGCCGCCGGCTGCGAGCCGCACCTGCTGCTGACCGGCATGGGCGCGGCCTGCCGCGGCATCCCCCTGCCGCCCGAATACCCGCCGAACACCCGCGTGCACGAAGACCTGGCGGCCTTCGTCGACTTCCTGCTGGAACGCGAAGAGCGCAATGCCTTGAACGTGGCCGTCTGATGTCCCTTCTCCGATCCATCGTCCACGCCCTGTGGATGCTCGTCACCGTGGTGCCATGGGGCCTGATCATGGTGGTCAGCTCGCTGTGGAAGCGCGGCGTGCCGTTGTACTGGATGGCCGCGCGCTGGCTCGGTTGGGCGATCGGCGGCGCCCGGGTACTGCTGGGCATCGAAACGCGCGTCACCGGCATGGAAAACTTGCCCCAGGACAAGCTCGCCGGCTGCGTCCTGCTGGTGAAGCACCAGTCGACCTTCGAGACCTTCCTGATGCCCACGCTGATGCCGCATCCGCTGGCCTATGTGTTCAAGAAGGAACTGATCTACGTGCCTTTCTTCGGCTGGGCCATGGCGCGGCTGGACATGATCCACATCGACCGCAGCCAGCGCACCCAGGCCTTCAACAAGGTGGTGGCGCAGGGCCGCGCCCTGCTGGCCCAGGGCATCTGGATCATCATGTTCCCGGAGGGCACGCGCATCCCGCGCGGGCGGCAGGGCATCTACAAGACCGGCGGCACGCGGCTGGCCTGCGAGACCGGCGTGCCGGTGATCCCGATCGCCGTGACTTCGGCCAAGGTCTGGCCGCGCAAGGCCTTCGTCAAGCATCCCGGCGTGGTCGATGTCTCGATCGGCCCGGCGATCTCCAGCGTGGGGCGCAAGCCCGACGAGCTGATGCGCGAGGTCGAAGCCTGGATCGAGGCCGAGATGCGCCGGCTCGACCCCGAAGCCTACGTTTCGGCGGAGACGGTGTCGGCCTGAGGCTCGAACACCATGCGCAATCTGCTGCAGTTCACGCTCGACCTGTTCGACGCGCCGGTGCCGCCACCGGCGCCGCCCGTGCCCACGCCTGCAGACAGCGCCGCGCCGCCCGCAATTCCCCTGGCCGACGCCATGAGCCCGGCCAGCTTCGTCCATCCGCGCGCCACGCGCGAGCTCACGCTGGGCAACGCCCGCGTGGCCTACGAGTTCAATCGCGGCAAGCGGCGCACCATCGGGTTCATCGTCGGCGCCGAGGGGCTGACGGTGCGCGCGCCGCGCTGGGTGCCGCTGCGCGACGTCGATGCGGCGGTGAAGGAGAAGGCCGACTGGATCCTGCGCAAGCTCGCCGAAACGCAGCAGCGCCATGCCAAGCTGGAGGCGGCACGCATCGAGTGGCGTGACGGAGTGAGCTTTCCTTTCCTGGGCGAGCCGGTGGTGGTGCAGCTCGATCCGCGTCACGGCTTCGAGGGCGTGGGCGCCATGCTCGATGCGGGCGCGGGCGGGAAGACGCGCGTGCTGCGCCTCGCGCTCGCGAACAACGCCGCCGCGACCCAGATCCGCGATGCCGCGCAGGCCTGGCTGATGCGGCAGGCGCGGCGCATCTTCACCGAGCGCCTGGACCACTTCGCGCCGCGCCTGGGCGTGACCTGGCACAAGCTGACTTTGTCGAACGCCTCGACGCGCTGGGGCAGCGCCAGCGTTGACGGCGCGATCCGCCTGCACTGGCGCCTGGTGCATTTCCGGATGCCGGTGATCGACTACGTGGTCGCCCACGAGTTGGCCCATCTGCGCGTGATGGACCACAGCCCGCGCTTCTGGGAAACGGTGGAGAGCGTGGTGCCGGACTATGGGGATTTGCGGCAGCAACTCAAGGACCAGCCGGTGCCCAAGTGGTGAGTGCGCGCTATCGCGCGTGCGTCACGCCCCCATCGACCACCAGCGTCGACCCCATCACATAGTCCCCCGCCCGCGAGGCCAGGTAGATGGCCGCCGCCGCCATGTCCTCCGGCTCGCCGATTCGCCCGGCCGGGATGCGGCCCTTGATCTCCTCGCCGTGGTCGCGTGCGTCCTTGTTCATGTCGGAGGCGAAGGCGCCCGGCGCGATCGCGCTGACGACGATGCGCTCCTGCGCCAGGCGCAGCGCCATGCGGCGCGTGAGCTGGATCAGGCCGGCCTTGCTCGCCGCATACGAGTAGGTTTCCTGCGGATTGACCGAGATGCCATCGATCGAGGCGATATTGATGACCTTCGCCAGGTGATCCGTGGCCGCCTTCTTGAGCATCGGCGTCAGCGCCTGGGTCAGGAAGAAGGGTGTCTTGAGATTGAGGTCGACCACCTTGTCCCAGCCGCTCTCGGGGAACTCGTCGTAGGGCGCGCCCCAGGCGGCGCCGGCATTGTTGACGAGGATGTCCAGCGTGCCTTCGTGCTTCGCATAGGCGGCGACCAGGGCCTTCGCGCCTTCGACCGTCGACACGTCGGCCGGCAGCGAGACGCAAGGGCCGAAGGCCGAGAGCTCCTTCGCCGTCCGGTCGCAGGCCTCGGCCTTGCGCGCCGAGATGTAGACGCGCGCGCCCTGGGCCAGGAAGCCTTCGGCGATCATGCGGCCGATGCCGCGCGAGCCGCCGGTGATCAGGGCCGTGCGGCCCGCGAGAGAGAAGAGTCGGGTGGTGTCCATGCGGGTTGTCTCCTGAGGTGCGAGACAAGCTTAGTGCGCGTGGGCACCGTAGGGCGTCACTTAGGCGCCACTGCGTCCGATGCTTCCTCGTCCAGCGCCAGCACCACCTCCTGCAGCGTGCGCGCGAGCCGGTCGCCGTCCAGCGGCTTGTGCAGGATGCGCGCCGCCACGGTCGAGAACTCGCGGAAGCGCGAGGGCGCGGTCTCGCCGGTCACGATCACCGCCGGCAGCAACGGGCGGCGCCAGCGCACGCGCTCGATCACGTCCAGGCCGGTTTCCTCGCGCAGGCGGTAGTCCACCACCATGACGTCGGGCTCGAAGCCCTCGGCCAGCGCCTGTTCCGCCTTGGCGCCGCTCGCCACGCCCTTGACCGACCAGCCCAGCTGGTGCAGGTAGGTGCACATCGCGGACAGCACCTCGGCCTCGTCGTCCACCAGCAGCACTGCCAGCCGCGTGCCGTCGAAGGAACGCGCCAGGGCGGTCGCGACTTCGGGATGGCTTTCGTCCATCGGCGCGGCGGGGGCGATGTGCAGGGCGAAGGTGGTGCCGCGGCCCGGCTCGCTGTCCAGTCCGATCTCGATCTTCAGCAGATCGGCCGTGCGCCGCACGATCGCCAGGCCGAGGCCCAGGCCCTGGCTGCGGTCGCGCGAGGGATTGCCGATCTGGTAGAACTCCTCGAACACCCGCTCGCGCTCGCTCTCCGGGATGCCGGGGCCGGTGTCGCTCACCCGCACCAGCACCCGGCCGTCGGCGGCGGCTTCGGCCGACAGCGTCACGCCGCCGCGGGTGGTGAACTTGATCGCGTTGTTCACCAGGTTGCCGACGATGCGGATCAGCTGGTCGGCGTCCGTCAGCCCCCAGAGCGGCGTCTCCGGCGCCGCGACCTTGAGGAAAAGCCCCTGCTGCGCCGCCAGCGCGGCGTACTCGTCGCGCGAGGCGCGCAGCACAGCGCCGATGTCGTGCGGCGCGAACTTGGCCTCGATGGTATGGGCGTCGAGGCGCGAGATGTCCAAGAGGCCGTCGAGCAGACCGCTGCTCTGGTGCAGCGCGCTCCCGATGCCGCGGCTCACCTCCTTGAGCAGCGGATCGGGCGAGCGGCGTGCCAGGATGTCCAGCGTGGTCGCATTGATCGACAGCGCGTGCAGCGGCTGGCGCAGGTCGTGGCTGGCGGCTGCGAAGAAGCGGGTCTTGGCCTCGCTGGCGGCGGTGGCGCGGTCGCGCTCCTGGCGCACGACCTCGGACAGCAGGGCGTTGTCGTCGAGCACGTTCATGAGCTTGTGCAGCATGCGGCCCTGGTCCCGAACGGTGGCAAGCAGCATGAAATACACGAGCACGATGCCGGCCGCGAACATGTAGCCCACCGCGCTGCCGCGCCAGGCCCAGCCGCCGGCGAGACAGCAGAAGGTGAGGGTGCAGAAGCCGACGAAGGCGCGCTGCGAGCCGGCGACCGAGGCGGCGCCGATGGTGCAGCCGGCCATCAGCACGGCGGCCACGGCCATCGGCGCGAAGTCGCCGGGTGCGTAGAAGGCGAAGGGAACGATGCTCGCGGTCGACACACCGTTGAAGTCGAAGCCGCGCAGCAGCCGCGGCAGGTACTGCAGCTGGACCTCGGGCTCGACGCGCTCCACCGCCAGCCCCAGGCGCCAGCGATACACCATCACGGCGCCGGTCAGCACCAGCCAGATCCACGGCCAGAGCTCCACACCCTGGCGCCAGACGATGAAGGCCACCAGGATGTAGCCCAGGTAGTTGAGCGGCAGGCGCCGCGAGTACTCCAGGATCAGCTGCAGCCGGCGCTCCAGGATGCGCCGCCCGATCCGCGCCTCGCGCGAGGCCCCGGCCAGCGGCATCGGCGCCGATGCGGAGGTCTCAGTCAATGCGCACGCCCTCGCGCGAGGCCTGGTAGGCGGCTTCGGTCCTGTTGCGCACGCCCAGGGCCGTGTAGACGGCGGTGAGGTGGGCCTTGACGGTGGATTCGGCGATGTCGAGCTGGCGCGCGATCAGCTTGTTGGGCAGGCCGCGCGCGGCCGCGCGGTAGACGTCCATCTGACGCGGGGTGAGGCCGGCGAGCCGCGGGTCGTGGCCCGCCGCCGCGGTGCTTTCCACCGCCGGCGGGGGCGCCGCGTTGAGGGTTTCCAGCGGCAGGAAGATGCGGCCTGCCAGCACCTGCTCCAGGGCCGCGACCATCATTTCCGAGCTGTATTTCTTGGGGATGAAGCCGGCCGCCCCCAGGTCCACAGTGTTGCGGATCATCGTGGCGTTGGTGTCGCCCGACAGCACCACGATACGCGCCATGCAGCCGGCGTCGCGCAGGCGGCGGATCGATTCCTCGCCGTTGCAGTCGGCCAGGTGCCAGTCCAGCAGCACGAGGTCGAACTCGGCCAGTTCCACCAGCTTGATGGCATTGCTCATTTCGCCGGCGGTTTCCACGCGCAGCTCGGGCACCAGGACGCTCAGCAGGTTCTTCATGCCCTGCAGGAACATCACGTGGTCGTCGATCATCAGTACGTTCATCGGGACCGAGTATTCATCAGAACCGGGCCGGATTGAACGGGCTAAGACTTTGGTCGAAGCGGGTTTGTCGGGAGCGACGAGGACTCGTTCACAGGGCGAGCGAGCGGGGGCTTTCGAAGGCGCGCGGCCGCCCGTCGAGCGGATCGCGAAAAGCCAGCGACTTGGCCAGCAGCTGCAGCGGCCGCTCGAAGTCCTCGATGCCCTCGGGCAGCAGCGTGGGGTAGAGGGCGTCGTCGCGGATCGGCAGGCCCAGCGCGGCGCAATGCACGCGCAGCTGGTGGCGGCGGCCGGTCACGGGCGACAGACGCAGCCGGGCCCAGCCGTCGCGGGCCTCCAGCAGCTCGAAGCGGGTCTCGGCATTGGGCTCGCCGTCCACCTCGCGCATGCGCATGAAATGGGTGTCGTCCACCAGGCGGCTGCGGCGCACGTCGGGCAGGGCCGGCGTACCGCGCCAGGGCACGATGGCCTCGTAGTGCTTGGTCACGGCGCGCTCGGCGAAGAGCGCATGGTAGGCATGGCGCGTGGTCGGCTGCACCGAGAACAGCACCACGCCGGCGGTCTCGCGGTCGATGCGGTGCAGGGGCGCGAGCTGGTCCAGGCCCAGCTTGCGCTGCAGGCGTACCAGCAGGCTCTGCTGCACGTACTTGCCTACCGGCGCCACGGTCAGGAAATGCGGCTTGTCCACCACGAGCAGGTGCTCGTCGCGGAACAGCACCGTCTCCTCGAAGGGCACGGGCCGCTCGTTGTCGAGCGAGCGGTAGTAGAAGACGTGCAGCCGCGCCTGGTAGGGCCGCGTCGGCGTGACGAGGATGCCGTGCTGGTCCACCACCTCGCCCGCCCGGATGCGCGCTTCCCAGGTGGCGCGCGGGATGGCCGTGAAGCGCTCGACGAGGAATTCGACGATGGTGGGCCAGGGGCCCGTCGGCAGCGCGACCCGGCTCGGTCCGACGCCGTCGCGGGTGGGAAGCGGCGCGGCGGCCATGGCGGGCGGGCCTCAGGCGGCGGCCAGGGCCGCGGCGATCTCGGCGAGCAGGGGGCGTGCGCCGGCCTCGGGCTGGGTGCAGCGCGCCTGGAGGTCGGCCCATCGCGCCAGCGTGGCGCTCTCCGAATCGTCCGCAGGCTGGCAGCGCGATTGCAGCTCCTCCAGCAGCAGCCCGAAGGCGCGCGCTTCGATGCGCTGCAGCGCCAGCGCCTGGTCGGGCTGGTCCGGCGGCAGGAAGGAGGCAGCGCCGAAGTCGCCCAGCAGGCCGTTGCCCTCGCCGTCCCACAGGATGTTGTGTGCGTAGAGGTCGCCGTGCAGGATGCCGTGGGCATGCAGCTGCGCGGCGGCCGACGCGATGCCGCACGCCAGGCGCCGGGCGGTCGCCAGCGGCCAGGCGGCGTCTTCGGCATAGACGTCGCGGGTGCAGGAGTCCAGGCTGGGCGGCCCGGCCAGGTTGCGAAAGCGCGGGTCCACCAGGGCCAGCACCAGGCCGGACGTGCCTTCGGGGTGGTCCTGGATGCGGCCCTCGACCGCGATCAGGCTCGGATGCGCGCCGGCGGCGATGCAGGCGGCCATCTCGCTGTGCGGCCAGCCGTCGCTGGTCACGGCGCCCTTGAACAGCTTCACGGCCACGGGCCGAACGTTGCCGTCTTGCTGCGCCCAGTCGGCGCGATGGATCACGCCGGAGGCGCCTTCGCCCAGCTTGTCGTGCAACGACAGGCGCCGCCACTCGACCGCTGCAATGGCCGCTGCTTCCACCGCGGCCGTCTCGGCCCGGTCGTCGAAGGGGTTGCCGGCGAAAGCCAGCCAGGCGAGGCGGGGCAGGGCGGGCAGCCAGTCGGGCAGGGCCTCGAGGCGGTTGGCCGAGATGCGCAGCAGCTCCAGAGCGCGGCAGGCGGCCAGCTCGGCCGGCAGAACCTGGAGGCGGTTGCCGGCGAGCATCAGCTTCTGCAGCCGCGTGCAGCGGCCGATGGCGGAGGGCAGCGCGTCGATCTCGTTGTCGGTCAGGATCAGCCAGCGTAGCGCAGGCGGCAGCGATTCGGCCGGCACCGTCCGGATCCGGTTGGCCTTGAAGCCGACCATGTCGAGGCTGCCGCACCGGCCCAGCGCAGCGGGCAGCTCGGTGAAGCGGTTGTTCGAGCAGAAGAGCACGCGCAAGCGGTGCAGGCGGGCGAGGTCCTCGGGCAGAGCCGACAGGTCATTGCCCGAGAGGTCGAGCTCCTCCAGCGTGTCGGCCAGCCCGAAGATCTCCCGCGGAAACTCGGTGAGGCCGCAGCGCAGCGCAAGCCGTCGCGCTCCCGCCAGCTGCCCGCTGCGCAGCTGGTCCATTGTGTTCATTGGAGTACCTTCGCCTTCGGCTGCGTGCTATTCGACTTGGGAGCGGCCCGGCGTCTCATGCAAAGACGCCGAAGCGCCAGACGCCATCCTCGCCCTTGCGCCGCTGCAGCTGTCCCTCGAACCACAGCAGGTGCAGGTGCGCCACGGTCTCGCCCAGGGCGAAGGTGGTCTGGTGCACGTCGAGCGCACGCTTGAACAGGATCGGCAGCCCCTCGGCGCCGCTCAGCGGCCGGGTCGTGCCGGCCTCCAGCAGCTCGGCCAGGCGGTCGCGGTGGTGGTCCTGCAGCTGCTTCACGCGCTGGTGGATGCCGGTAAAGGGCTTGCCGTGCGAGGGCAGGCCGAGTGCGTCGGCCGGCAGCGCCTTGAAGCGGTCGATGCTGTCGAGGAACAGGCGCAGCGGGTTGGCCTCGGGCTCGCCCGCATGCACGCTCACGTTGGTGGAGATGCGGGGCAGCATCATGTCGCCGCCCAGCAGGGCATTGAGCTCTTCGCAGTACAGCGAGATGTGCTCTGGCGCATGGCCGTAGCCGCTGATGCAGCGCCAGACGCGCCCGCCGATGCGCACCTCGTCGCCGTCGAGCATGCGCACGAAGCGCGACGGCACCGAGGGCACCATGTTGGCGTAGTAGTTGGTGCGCCCGCGGATGACGGCCAGCGCCTCGGCATCGGCCAGGCCGTGCGAGACGAAGAAGTCCGCCGCCGCCTCGCCGCCGGCCAGCGTGTCGCCGCTGCTGGTGAGCACGCGCGCGACGTGGTAGTCGGTCGAGCTGATCCACAGGGGCGCGTTCCAGCGCTGGCACAGCCAGTCGGCCAGGCCGATGTGGTCGGGGTGCATGTGCGTCACGATCACGCGCAGGATCGGCAGGCCCTCGAGCTCGTTCGCGAAGACCTGCTCCCATTGCGCGCGCGAGGCCTCGTGCGCGATGCAGCAGTCCACCACGGTCCAGCCCTCCACGCCGTCGATGCTGTCGCGCAGCAGCCAGAGGTTGATGTGGTCGAGCGCGAAGGGCAGTGCCATGCGCAGCCAGCGCACGCCCGGGGCCACCTCGAAAGTCCGGCCCGGAGCCGGCAGCGTGTCACCGTGGGGGTAGTGGAGTTCGCGTTCGAGCAAGTTCATGTAGGATTGACGTTAACGTAAACGTCATGGGGAAGACCCATCATTGTAGGCAGTCAGGCCCGAAGCTGCTGTCACCCGCGCAATCCCCACCGAACGCATGTCTTCGCAGACCTTCACCATCGGCGAGCTCGCCAGGGAATTCGACCTCACCACGCGGGCGATCCGCTTCTACGAGGACATGGGCCTGCTCGCCCCCGAGCGCGCCGGGCAGCAGCGCGTCTACACCGCGCGCGACCGGGCTCGCCTGACCCTCACGCTGCGCGCCAAGCGTCTGGGCCTGAAGCTGAACGAGGCCAAGGAGATCCTCGACATGTACGACAGCCCGCGCGACACCGTGCCGCAGCTGCAGCGCTTCCTCGGCGTGCTGGGCGGTCACCGGGCCCAGCTCGAGGCGCAGCTGGAGGAGTTGCAGGCGAACATCGCCGAAGTCCGCGCGCAGGAGAAGCAGGCTCGCGCAGCGCTGGCGCGCGCCGGCAAGCCCAAGATCCGCTGAGCATCCACGCTTCATTTCAATCACCATCCCCGGAACACCATGGACAACACGCCCGACAACCTGGAGGATCTCTTCGCCCACAACCGCACTTGGTCGGCGCGCATGGAGCGCGATCGCCCCGGCTTCTTCACCAGCCTGGTGAAGCAGCAGACGCCCAAGTACATGTGGATCGGCTGCTCCGACAGCCGCGTGCCCGCCAACCAGATCACCGGGCTGGAGCCGGGCGAAGTGTTCGTGCACCGCAACGTCGCCAACATCGTCGTGCACTCCGACCTCAACGCGCTGTCGGCGATCCAGTTCGCGGTCGAGCGGCTCAAGGTCCAGCACATCATGGTGGTGGGCCACTACGGCTGCGCAGGCGTCAAGGCGGCGCTCGAGGGCGCGCGCATCGGCCTGGCCGACAACTGGATCCGCCACATCCAGGACGTGCGCGACCGCCATCGCGTGCTGCTCAATTCCCTGCCGGAAGAACTGCGCGCCGATGCCTTGTGCGAGCTCAACGTGACGGAGCAGGTGGTCAACGTGGCGGTCAGCACCGTGATGGAGGATGCCTGGAGCCGCGGGCAGGCCGTGTCCATCCACGGCTGGGCGTTCGGCGTACACGACGGGCTGCTGCAGGACCTGGGCATGACGATCAACGCCATCAAGCCGGTCGAGTCCCTGTACAAGGCTGCGGTGCAGCGCATCCGCTACAAGTGGAGCAAGCGGGCCGAGGAGCCCCAGACCGATGCCGACCCCGCGCAAGCCGAGCCCTGAGGCCTGAGCCCTGCCCATGTTCCCGCAGCGCCTCGATTCCCCGCTCGCCTATGACATCGCCAAGGCGATGCGCGACGGCTTCGATCGCCACTACCGCCTCTTCCGCGCCGAGTCGGCGCGCGCCAAGCACCGCTTCGAGACCGCCGACTGGCATGGCCAGCAGCGGGCGCAGCGCGAGCGCATCGAGTTCTACGACCTGCGGGTGAGCGAAGCCGTGGCCCGACTCGAGAAGGAGTTCAAGGCCGGCGAGCAGCCCATGGACGTCTGGCACCAGGTCAAGCTGCACTTCATCGGCCTCTTGGTCGACCACCACCAGCCCGAGCTGGCCGAGACCTTCTTCAACTCGGTCACCACGAAGATCCTGCACCGCGCCTACTTCCAGAACGACTTCATCTTCGTGCGGCCGGCCATCAGCACCGAGTACATCGAGCCGCGCGGCGCGCCCACCTACCGCGCCTACTATCCCGAGCAGCACACGCTGGCCGACACGGTCGGCCAGCTGCTCGAGGACTACGCGCTGCAGGGCCGTTACGCCGACATCCGGCGCGATGCCGAGCGCGTCGCCGCGGCCATCCTCGGGCGCTTCCACCAGGTCAAGCTGCGCGCCAACTTCCAGCTGCAGGTGCTGTCGGGGCTCTTCTATCGCAACAAGGGCGCCTACGTGGTGGGCAAGATCATCAACGGCTTCATCGAGCTGCCCTTCGCGCTGCCGATCCTGCACGACCGCGCCGGCAAGTTCTACATCGACGCCGCGCTCTTCGGCGAGGAAGACCTGCAGATGCTCTTCAGCTTCGCGCGGGCCTACTTCATGGTCGACATGGAGGTGCCATCGGCCTATGTGCAGTTCCTGCGCTCGCTGATGCCGAGGAAGCCGCGCGCCGAGATCTACAACGCCCTCGGGCTGGCCAAGCAGGGCAAGACGCTCTTCTACCGCGACTTCCTCTATCACCTGAACTACTCGACAGACCGGTTCCGCACCGCGCCCGGCATCAAGGGCATGGTGATGCTGGTGTTCGACCTGCCCTCATTCCCCTACGTGTTCAAGCTGATCAAGGACTTCTATCCGCCGCAGAAGGACACCACGCGCGAGCAGATCAAGAGCAAGTACATGCTGGTCAAGCAGCACGACCGCGTGGGCCGCATGGCCGACACGCTGGAGTACAGCGACGTCGGCTTCCCGCTGGACCGCTTCGAGCCGGGGCTGATCGAGGAGATCAAGCAGTTCGCGCCCAGCCAGCTCGAGATCGGCGACCGCGACGGCAACGGGGAGATGGAGGTGGTGCTCAAGCATGTCTACATCGAGCGCCGCATGATCCCGCTCAACATCTACCTGCAGGAGGCCTTCGACCAACTGGAGCATCCCGAGCATGCCCACCGGGCGGGCAAGCAGCTGGAGCACGCAGTCATCGAGTACGGCAATGCCATCAAGGACATGGTTGCGGCGAACATCTTCCCCGGCGACATGCTGTGGAAGAACTTCGGCGTCACGCGCGGCGGCAAGGTGGTGTTCTACGACTACGACGAGATCGAGTACCTCACCGACTGCAACTTCCGCCGCGTGCCGACCCCGGTCCACGAGGAGGACGAGTTGAGCGGCGAAGTCTGGTATTCGGTCGGCCCGAAGGACGTCTTCCCCGAGACCTTCGGCCCCTTCCTGCTCGGCAACCAGGCGGTGCGCGAAGCCTTCATGGCCCACCATGCCGACCTGCTCGACGCCGCCTTCTGGCAGAGCCACAAGGAGCGCATCCAGGCCGGCCAGATGCTCGATGTTTTCCCCTATGACGAGGCGCAGCGCTTTCAGCACGATGGCCACGCGCCGTACTTTTGAAATCAACTTGAAAAGGAGCACTTCATGTCCGAATCCATCGTCATCGTCGGCGCCGCGCGTACCCCCATGGGCGGCTTCCAGGGCGACTTTTCTTCCCTTGCCGCGCACGACCTGGGCGGCGTGGCCATCAAGGCCGCCGTCGAGCGCGCGGGTATCGCACCCGACACGGTCGGCGAGGTGCTGTTCGGCAACTGCCTGATGGCCGGCCAGGGCCAGGCGCCGGCGCGCCAGGCGGCCTACAAGGGCGGCCTGCCCGACAGCACGGGGGCCGTCACGCTCAGCAAGATGTGCGGCTCGGCCATGAAGGCCGCAATGCTGGCGCACGACCTGCTGCTCGCGGGCACGCACGAGGTGATGGTCGCCGGCGGCATGGAGAGCATGACCAACGCGCCCTACCTCATGCTCAAGGGCCGCGGCGGCTACCGCATGGGCCACGACCGCATCTTCGACCACATGATGCTCGACGGCCTCGAAGACGCCTACCAGCCCGGCCGCTCCATGGGCACCTTCGGCGAGGACTGTGCGGCCAAGTACAAGTTCACGCGCGAGCAGCAGGACGCCTTCGCGATCGCCAGCGTGGAGCGCGCCAAGGCCGCCACCACTTCGGGCGCCTTCAAGGCCGAGATCGCGCCGGTCCTGGTCAAGGGCCGCGGCGGCGACACCCTGGTCGAGATCGACGAGGGCCCGGGCAAGGTCAAGCTCGACAAGATTCCCAGCCTCAAGCCGGCTTTCAAGAAGGAAGGCGGCACCATCACCGCCGCCTCCAGCTCCTCGATCAATGACGGCGCCGCGGCGCTGGTGATGATGACCGAGAGCACCGCGAAGAAGCTGGGCGCCAAGCCCATCGCGCGCCTCCTCGGCCATGCCACCCACGCGCAGCAGCCCGAGTGGTTCTCGACCGCTCCGGTCGGCGCGGTGGCCAAGCTCTTCAAGAAGACCGGATGGGGCGTGAAGGACGTGGACCTGTGGGAGGTCAACGAGGCCTTCGCCGTCGTGCCGATGGCGCTGATGCACGAGCTCGACGTCTCGCATGCAGTGGTCAATGTGCACGGCGGCGCCTGCGCGCTGGGCCATCCCATCGGCGCCAGCGGCGCGCGCATCATGGTCACGCTCATCCATGCGCTCCAGCAAAAGGGCAAGAAGCGCGGCGTCGCCACCCTGTGCATCGGCGGCGGCGAGGGCACGGCGGTCGCGCTCGAACTGGTCTGAAACAGGCGGGCACGATAACTGCAGATACAGCACCGCGAAGGCGCTGACCATCGGCAAGGGGCGCCTCGTTCGATGCGCAACTTTCCGATGCTGGAGTTTTTTGTCTATGCCCTCACCGATCTCGCAGGCCCAGTTCAAGAAGCTTCGCCTGCTGTTGGGTCAAGGGCGCGTCGCATCGGTCTACAGCTACCTCGCGGACCGCGGCTTTCACTATGCGTGCTGGGCGGCGGGCGATGTCGGCAGCGACGCCGCGGCCCAGGGGTACGGCGGTACGGTGCCCGGGCTGCGCCTGGAAACGGCGCAGGGCCTGAAGGCGAGCGAGCTAACGCAGATCCGGCTGGCCATGGCCTGCGGCTACCTCGACGCCCTGAGCCTGCAATTCGAGCAGGGTCCTCTGGTCAGCCGCGACGTCACTGCGGAGGAAACCGCCGAATTCCATGGCGAGGTCTTTCGCATCCATTTCCTCGGCCTCAACGACTGGTCTCTTCACATCCCCTTCGAGCAGCAGGAGAAGGCCGGCGGCCTCGAGGCGGTCGAGCGCTACTGGCAGGGCGTGCTGCGCACCTCGGCGCAGCTGAACGCGCGAGCCATTGCCCGGGCCGCCGCGGCCTTGCTGGCCGCCTGACGCAATCCCGCACGGGTTGACACTTTTTGCCGTTTTTCGGCGGCCTGTGACATTTCTTGGCCAGCGGCGGGCGCGGGCCGGGCAGGGCGAGCGCTCCCTAGAATGACGGATTCCCCACTCTCGGAGACATCCTTTATGCCCCCGGCCTTCGCCATCAAGGAGTCGCCATGCTGCTGACCCCCGACCAGGAAGCGATCCGCGACGCGGTGCGCGCCTTCGCCCAGGCCGAGCTCTGGCCGAACGCCCCGCGCTGGGACCGCGAGCACCTCTTTCCGAAGGAAGCCCACGCGGGCCTGGCGGCGCTGGGCGCCTACGGCATCTGCGTGCCGGAAGAGGACGGCGGAGCCGGCCTCGACTACCTCACGCTGGCCCTCGTGCTGGAAGAGATCGCGGCCGGCGACGGCGGCACCAGCACCGCCATCAGCGTTACCAACTGCCCGATCAACGCCATCCTCATGCGCTACGGCAACGCACAGCAGAAGAAGAAATGGCTGCAGCCGCTGGCGCAGGGGCAGATGCTGGGCGCCTTCTGCCTGACCGAGCCGCAGGCCGGCAGCGATGCCTCTTCGCTGCGCACCACCGCGCGCAAGGACGGGGACGGCTGGGTGATCGACGGCGTCAAGCAGTTCATCACCAGCGGCCAGAACGGGCAGGTGGCGATCGTGATCGCCGTCACCGACAAGGGCGCGGGCAAGCGCGGCATGAGCGCCTTCATCGTGCCCACCGACGCGCCGGGCTACACCGTCGCGCGGCTGGAGGACAAGCTGGGCCAGCACTCCAGCGACACCGCCCAGATCAACTTCGACGCCTGCCGCATCCCGGCCGAGAACCTGATCGGGCAGGAAGGCGAGGGCTACAAGATCGCGCTCGGCGCGCTGGAGGGCGGCCGCATCGGCATCGCCGCGCAGAGCGTGGGCATGGCGCGCAGCGCCTTCGAGGCGGCACTGGCCTATGCCAAGGAGCGCCAGGCCTTCGGCGGCCCGATCTTCGAGCAGCAGGCCGTGGGCTTCAGGCTGGCGGACTGCGCGACCCAGCTCGAGGCCGCGCGCCAGCTGATCTGGCATGCGGCCAGCCTGCGCGACGCCGGGCTGCCCTGCCTGAAGGAAGCGGCCATGGCCAAGCTGTTCGCCAGCGAGATGGCCGAGCGCGTCTGCAGCGCTGCCATCCAGACGCTGGGCGGCTACGGCTACGTCAGCGACTTCCCGCTGGAGCGCATCTACCGCGACGTGCGGGTGTGCCAGATCTACGAAGGCACGTCCGACATCCAGAAGCTGCTCATCCAACGCGCGCTGGCTTGACGCGCTGCTGGGCTGTCATCGATACGGATGACAGACAAGCACGGCGCGGCGGCGCACCATGGAACCTTCGTTCCACGGAAGCGTCCGCCATGCCCATCGACCACCGAGTCCCGTCCGTCCGCGCCGCAGCGCTCGCCCTGTGCGCGGCCGCCTTCGCTTCGTCCGCGAGCGCGCAGGGCGCGCCGCTGGACATCGCCACGCTGACGGCGAGCGAAGCCGCACAGCGCCTCTGCACCGGCTCGCTCACCAGCGAGCAGCTGGTGGCGGCCTACCTCGCCCAGGCCAAGGCCAAGCCGCAGCTCAATGCCTTCATCACGCTGGACGAGGCCGGCGCCATGAAAGCCGCGCGGGCTGCCGATACGGCGCGCCGGCGCGGCGGTGCCTGCAAGCCGCTGGGCGGGCTGCCGGTGGCGATCAAGGACAACATCCAGGTCCAGGGCCTGCCGGTCAGCGCCGGCACGCCCGCGCTCAAGGGCTTCGTGGCGAGCGCCGACGCGCCGGTGGTCGTCAAGCTCCGCGCGGCCGGGGCCGTGGTGCTGGGCAAGACCCACATGCACGAGCTGGCCTTCGGCGTCAGCGGCTACAACCCGGCCTTCCAGACCGGGCCCGACGTGGGCGTGCGCAATGCCTACGATGCGACGCGCGTCGCCGGCGGCTCCTCCTCGGGCAACGGCGCGGCGCTGGGTGCGCGCATGGCGCCGGCCGCGCTGGGCACCGACACCGGCGGCTCGGTGCGCATTCCCTGTGCCTTCAACGGCTGCGCCTCGCTGCGTCCCACCGTGGGCCGCTATTCCCAGCAGGGCATCGTGCCGATCTCGCACACGCGCGACACGGCCGGGCCGATGGCGCTCTCCGTGGCTGACCTGGCGCTGCTGGACCGCGTCATCGCCGGCGGCGCGCCGGTGGTGCCGGCGGATCTCAAGCGCGTGCGGCTGGGCGTCGCCAAGGGCTTCTACGCCAACCTCGACGAGGACACGCGCGCGGCCACCGATGCGGCGCTGGCCAAGCTGCGCGGCGCGGGCGTCACGCTGGTCGACGTCGACATGCCGAAGCTGGCCGAGCTCAATGGCGCCGTCAGCTTCCCCGTCGCGCTCTACGAGATCCATGACGACCTCGCGGCCTACCTGCAGAAGTACCGCGCCGGCGTCGACATCCGCCAGGTGGCCGCGGGCATCGCCAGTCCCGACGTCAAAGGCACCTTCGAAGGCCTGGTGCTGCCGCGCAAGCTGCCGGCGGCGCAAGGCGTGGTCGATGCCAAGCCGGCCTACGACAACGCGATGCGCAAGGCGCGGCCGGCGCTGCAGAAGCTCTATCGCGACACCTTCAAGAAGCACCGGCTCGACGCGCTGGTCTTTCCCACCGTGCCGCGCGTGGCGCTGGCCGCCACGCCCGAGTCCAGCAGCATCGAGAACTTCAGCCTCTTGATCCAGAACACCGACCCCGGCAGCAACGCCGGCATCCGGGGCTGCACGTTGCGCCGGACTGGGCGCCACGAGCGGTCTGCCCGTGGGGCTGGAGCTCGACGGCCGGCCGGCAGCGATCGCCGGCTGCTGGCGGTGGGGCTGGCGGTCGAGGGGTGCTAGGCGGCTGCCTGTGCCGGCCAAATAGGGGCAGCTCAACGCCCCGGCACCCACGCCGCCAACGCCGAGCGCCGCTCGATGCCCAGCTTGGCGAAGATGCGCCGCAGGTAGGTGCGCACCGTCGGCACGCCGACGCCCGCGCGCCGCGCGATCTCCTTGTCGGTCAGCCCTTCGCATACCGCGTGCGCCACCTGCTGCTCGCGCGTGCTCAGGCTGGCCCAGGCCGCCTCGCGTGCGGCGGCGGGCGAGGCCTTTCGCTGCGCGCGCTGCAAGGCGCCGATGAAGGCCGGCTCGATCAGGTCCAGCAACTCCGCCTCGTGCGCGCCGAAGTCTCCGCGCCCGCGCCGCCGCCAGATCCGAAGGTCGCCCAGTGCGCGCTCGCCGTCGAAGGCGTGCAGGTTCATGCCCCAGTGCAGGCCGTCGCGCGACAGGAAGTCGTTGAAGAATGCGGTGCGCATCAGCGCGCGCTGCGGCATCACCTCGGTCACGCGGGTGGCACGGCGGCGCGCTTGCAGCACGAAGGTGATGGGGTCATGGTGCTGATGCCACTGCGCATAGCGGTCGAGGTTGTCGGCCTCCATGTTCAGCGCGACCCGCTTCCCGAAAGTCCCGCTTTCCGCATCCCACACGAAGGAGGCGAACTGGTCCGCCCGCAGCAGATCCAGCAGTGCCCAGCCCATGCGTTCGCGGATTTCGCGCTCGCCCTGGTCCTGTGCGAGCAGCGCGAAGATGCCGCACAGCGCCTGCTGTTCCGTAGCCTTCAGGTACATGGCCGTTCTCCTCGTCCTTGCCGAGCCTAGGCTGCGAGCAAGCATCGCGCCATCGGGCGATTCAGGGTTGCACAATGCGCGCACCCGCGTAAGCCCTCGATGCCCAGATCCGCACCCGATCCTTGCCCCTGCGGCCGCCGCGACCCCCGCGGCGCCGTGCTTGCCTATGGCGGCTGCTGCGGCCGCTACCTGGACGACTTCGCGCGCACCCCGGCTCCGGACGCCGAAACGCTGATGCGCTCGCGCTACACCGCCTTCGTGCGGGAACGGGCCGACTACCTGCTGGCGACCTGGCATCCCTCGCACCGCCCGGAGCGCCTGGACTTCGAGCCCGGCGTGAAATGGCTGGGCCTGGAGGTGCGCGCCCATGTCGAGCGCGATGCCCACCATGCCGAAGTCGAGTTCGTGGCCCGCCAGCGCAGCCGCTCGGGCGCAGCCACCCGTCTTGGGGAGCGCAGCCGCTTCGTGCGCGAGGAGGGGGAGGGCCGCCTCCTCCGTTGGTACTACCTCGACGGGGTGATGCGCTGAATCGGCGCTGCGCTTTCAATACTCAGACTGCCTGATCGAGCCTGGCTTTCTTGCTACGGATTCGATAGCAAGGCGGGGCATTGTGCGCAAATCGGAGACAGTCCGATTCCTTTTGGCTACTTTATCCGCGGCGCCTCGGGCCCCACACTCCTTCCAGTCTCAGAGAAATACCGCACCGAGGGCACCATGGCGACGAAGTACAGCACGATCATCATCCCGACCGCATCCCGTTGGATCGGCGCGATGCTGGCCGCGCCGATTGCCGCCTTTGCCCTCTGGCTGGTCGCGCCGGCTGCCCATGCCGACGAACTCACGGTCACCCCCTTCTCCAGCGCCCGTGGTGGCCAGGCGCCCCAGCCGTGGCGCTTCACCAGCCTGCCCAACAAGACGCCGACCCGCTTCGAGGTGATCCAGGAGGGCGCGCAGAAGGTGCTGAAGGTCGAGGCCGACCAGTCCTACGGCAACCTCGTGCACGCCACCCGCGTGCCGCTCAACCCCTCCACCACGCTGGCCTGGCGCTGGCGCGTCGACACCTTCGTGGAAGACGCCAACCTGCGCACCCGTGCCGGCGACGACGGCGCCGCCAAGCTCTGCGTCTTCTTCGACTTTCCGGCCGAGCGCCTGTCCTTCGGCGAACGCACCCGCCTGGCGCTCGCGCGCCGCACCACCGGCGAAGAGGTGCCCAGCGAAGCGCTGTGCTACGTGTGGGACAAGAAGGAAGCCAAGGGCACCTCGCTGGTCAACGCCTTCACCCAGCGCATGCGCATGGTGGTGCTCGAGTCCGGTCCCGCGGCCGACAAGGCGGCCTTCGTGAGCGAGCGCCGCAACCTGCTGGCCGACTACAAGCGCGCCTTCGGCGACGAGGCCGGCGACACCCTGCCCGACGTGGTGGCGGTCGCGGTCTCGGCCGACGCGGACAACACCCAGGGCCACGGCTTGGCCTATTTCACCGACATCGACCTGCGCAGCTTCGCGACGACGCGCAGCGCCGGATTCGTGCTACCGCCGGCGCGCGCCGGCTCGGCGGAATAGCGATGAACGATCTCGTCGCTCTTCTCTCCGCGCAGGGCGCCGCCGTGGTCTTCCTGGCCACGCTGGCGACCCGCCTGGGCGCGCCGGTGCCGGCTGCGCCTTTTCTGATCGTCGCCGGCGGGCTCGCCGTCGGTGGACAGCTGTCCTTCATCGCCGTGCTGCTGGCCGCCGTGCTCGGCAACATCCTCGGCGACGGCGCCTGGTTCCTGGCCGGGCGCCGCTGGGGCTACCGCGTGATGCGCTTCCTCTGCCGCATCTCGCTGTCGGCCGACACCTGCGTGCGGCGCAGCGAGTCCATCCTCGGCCGCTGGGGCGGCCTTTCGCTGATCGCGGCCAAGTTCGTGCCGGGCGTCTCGGTGGTCGCGCCGCCGATGGCCGGCGCGCTGGGCATGTCGAACACGCGCTTCATGGCCTACGAAACGCTGGCGGCGCTGATCTGGGCGCTGGGCTTCCTGGCGCTCGGCGGGCTGTTCCATGGCGCGATCCAGGACGTGCTGGCGGTGATGTCCAGCGTCGGCCTCACGGCCACGCTGGTCGGCACGCTGCTGCTGGCCGCCTTCGTCGCCTGGCGCTATCGCGAACGCCGCATCGCGCGGCAGGTCGAGGATATCGAGCACGTCGAGGTCGGCGCGCTGCGCGAGGCCCTGGCGGTTGGCGCGCGCCTCATGGTGGTCGACCTGCGCTCGGTCGAAACGCGCAAGATCGACGACCGGGCCGTGCCAGGCGCCGTCGGCATCACCTATGGTGAACTGGACGATCGCCTGGCCGAGCTGCAGGCCGCGCGCGAGCTCGTGGTGTTCTGCGACTGTCCGAACGACGAGACCGCCATCGCCGCCGCGCGACTGCTGTCCAAGGCCGGCCTGCCGCGCGTGCGCGTGCTCGCCGGCGGCATCGCAGCCTGGGCCGCTGCCGAGGCGCTGGATTCGGAGCCCGCCCCGCTCGACGCCGACGTGCCGCCGGCCGCCGCCGCACATCCCGCTTGATCCCTTTCCCGCACGGGGCCTAGAATCGGTCCCGCTCCGGGGTGCACGCGCGATGCGTACTGAGATGGCCAAGCGGCCGAACCCGCGAACTTGATCTGGTTCATACCAGCGTAAGAAGAGCTGCGACTCCCCGGCCACGGAACCCTCCCATTTCCGCCGCGCCGATCCGGAGCGATCGCGGAGCACCCATCCAACCGAAGGAGTGCCCCGCATGAATGCCCCTGACAAGTTCGCCTCGCTGCTCACGCTGACGCGCGAGCCTTTCCCCGCGTCCACCAAGAGTGCCATCGCGAGCCCGCGACGCCCCGACATCCAGGTGCCGGTGCGCGACGTGCTCCTGACCAACGGCGAGACCGTCTCGCTCTACGACACCTCGGGCCCGTACAGCGACCCGTCGGCCGACATCGACGTGCGCCGCGGCCTGCCCAGCGTGCGCGGCGGCTGGATTGCCGAGCGCAACGATACCGAGGCCTATATCGGCCGCATCCGCCAGATGCTCGACGACGGCGCCACCCATGCCGACCGCGATGCCCAGAAGCTCGCCGAGCTGCGCGCCGCCGCCTCGGGCCTGCAGCGCCAGCCGCGCCGCGCCTCGCCCGGCCGCAACGTGAGCCAGATGCACTACGCGCGCCGCGGCATCGTCACGCCCGAAATGGAGTACGTGGCCCTGCGCGAGAACGGCAAGCGCGAATGGATGGCCGAGTACCTGGCCGACGCCGCACGCGAGAAGCGGCTCGCCGGCAACCCGATGGGCGCGCAGATCCCCAAGCTCATCACTCCCGAGTTCGTGCGCGACGAGGTGGCGCGCGGCCGCGCCATCATCCCGGCCAACATCAACCACCCCGAGGTGGAGCCGATGGCGATCGGGCGCAACTTCCTGGTCAAGATCAACGCCAACATCGGCAACTCGGCCGTCACCTCCAGCATCGAGGAAGAAGTGGAAAAACTGGTGTGGGCGATCCGCTGGGGCGCCGACAACGTGATGGATCTTTCCACCGGCCGCAACATCCACACCACGCGCGACTGGATCGTGCGCAACAGCCCGGTGCCCATCGGCACGGTGCCGATCTACCAGGCGCTCGAGAAGGTCGGCGGCGTGGCGGAAGACCTCACCTGGGAGATCTACCGCGACACGCTGATCGAGCAGGCCGAGCAGGGCGTGGACTACTTCACCATCCATGCCGGGCTGCGCCTGCCCTTCATCCACCTCACCGCCGACCGCCGCACCGGCATCGTCTCGCGCGGCGGCTCGATCATGGCCAAGTGGTGCATCGCGCATCACCGGGAGAGCTTCCTCTACACGCACTTCGAGGACATCTGCGAGATCATGAAGGCCTACGACGTGAGCTTCTCGCTCGGCGACGGCCTGCGCCCCGGCTGCGGGGCCGACGCCAACGACGAGGCCCAGTTCGCCGAGCTGCGCACGCTGGGCGAGCTCACGCAGATCGCCTGGAAGCACGACGTCCAGACCATGATCGAAGGCCCCGGCCACGTGCCCATGCACATGATCCAGGCCAACATGGACGAGCAGCTCAAGCACTGCCACGAGGCGCCCTTCTACACCCTGGGCCCGCTGACCATCGACATCGCGCCGGGCTACGACCACATCGCCAGCGCCATCGGCGCCGCCATGATCGGCTGGGCCGGCACCGCGATGCTGTGCTACGTCACCCCCAAGGAGCACCTGGGCCTGCCCGACCGCGAGGACGTGAAGCAGGGAATCATCGCGTACAAGATCGCGGCCCATGCCGCCGACGTGGCCAAGGGCCATCCGGGCGTGCGGGCGCGCGACGACGCGCTGTCCAAGGCCCGCTTCGAGTTCCGCTGGCAGGACCAGTTCAACCTCGGCCTGGACCCCGACACCGCGCGCGAATTCCACGACGAGACCCTGCCCAAAGACTCCAGCAAGGTGGCCCATTTCTGCTCCATGTGCGGGCCGAAGTTCTGCTCGATGAAGATCACGCAGGAGGTGCGCGAGTACGCTGCCGCGCGTGGCCTGGCCGCGGAAGAGGCGGTGGTCGACGGCATGGCGGGCAAGTCGGCCGAGTTCGAGGCGGCGGGCGGGGAGATATACATCCCGATCCAGCCGAGCTAAAGGGGGCGGGGCGGTTGATAGGATCGCCCCATGCCTTCCATCCCCTTCGACGCCGTCCTCTTCGATTGCGACGGCGTGCTCGTCGATTCCGAACCCATCACCAACCGCGTGCTCGCCGAGATGCTCGGCGAGCTCGGCTGGCAGCTCACGCTGGAGGAGGCGATGCGCACCTTCACCGGCAAGGCCGTCAAGGACGAGACGGCGCTGATCGAAACCATGACCGGCTTCACCGTCACCCCCGACTGGCTGGCCGAGTTCAGGGAGCGGCGCAATGCGGCGCTGGACCGCGAACTGGTCGAGATCGCCGGCGCGCCCGCCGCGGTGCGCAGCCTGCACGCGAGCACCGCCGGCCGCATCGCCTGTGCCTCGGGCGCCGATCGGTACAAGGTCCGGCTGCAGCTGGAGAAGATCGGCCTGCTCGACGCCTTCGAGGACCGCATCTTCAGCGGCCACGAAACGCCGCGCTCCAAGCCGGCGCCGGACGTCTATCTGGCCGCGGCGGCGGCCCTGGGCGTGGACCCGGCGCGCTGCGCGGTGGTGGAGGACACGGTGACCGGTGCCACGGCCGGTGTTGCTGCCGGCGCCACGGTTTTCGGCTACAGCCCCTCCGACCTGGGCCACAGCGGGCCCGAGGCGCTGCGTGCGGTGGGGGTGGCCCATGTGTTCGGCGACATGGCGGAACTGCCGGCTTTGCTGGCGGGGTGGCGCGGCGCTTCGGTCTGAGGGGGAGGGGAGGGAGCAAGACCGGGGTCAGTCGCGACGCTCGGTCGCGGCCTTGGCCAGCGCGGTCAGCGACTGGGTCATGGCTTGAGCGCGGGCGGACCAGAAACGGGCGATGAGCTGGCCGGCGTTCTTTTCGACGTTGGGGTGGATACACGAGCGCCCCGAAGTGGCGGCGAATTCGATCAGCGCCGCGTATTCGGAAGTGTCGGTGTCGGGAATGTGCATGCCTCGATCCTAGGGCGAGAAAGCGCGCCCGGAGTCCTCAGGAGGAGGGAGGGCCGGAGCAGCGCCGAACTTTGTCACGGATTGTCCTCGCCAGGCAAGCCATCCGTCGCGACTGTTGCGCCTGCGCGCCGGAATGCGCCGGGCGTCACGCCGGCCCAGGCCCGGAAGGCCCGCGAAAAACTTTTCTCATTGCGAAAACCCACCGCCAGCGCGATCTTCTTGATCGGCCGCTCGGTGCGGCGCAACTGCTCGGCCGCCTGCTCGTGGCGTACCGCGTCCTTGAGCTGCTGCAGCGAGACGCCTTCCTCCAGCAGCTGGCGGTGCAGCGTGCGGGCCGACACGTTCAGGATCTGCGCCAGCGACTCGGCCGTCGCCGCCTGCCGGCCATGGGCGCGCAGCAGCTCGCGCACGCGCTGGCCCAGCAGCCGGTCGCGCCGGTACTGCAGCACCGTCAGCGGCAGGGCGCGCCGCAGCATCGTCCGCAGCGCCTGCTCGTCGCGCCGCAGCGGCAGCGCCAGGTAGCGCTCGTCGAAGCTGTAGCTGGCGGCTTCGGCGCCGAAGTGGAGCTCGCCGCCGAACATCAGCGGATAGGCATCGCGATGCGGCGGCGCCTCGAAGGGAAAGCGGGCCGCGCGCAGCGACACCCGCGAATCGATGACCCAGGAGGCATAGCCGTGCAGGAAGCGCAGGTTGGAGACCAGGCAGAACTCGCGCAGCGCGCCGAGCGCCACACGCTCGCGGATCGCGACGGTGGCCACGCCGCCCGCCACCTTGAGCTCGAGGGCGATGTCCTCGGTCAGCAGCCGGTGGTGGCGGCACCAGCGCCGGATGGCCACGCCGAGGTCGGGCGAGCTCAGCGAGGCGCGGCACAGCATGCCGTAGGTGCCCCAGGGCAGGCGGCGGCTGAACCAGCCCAGTGCCTCGTCGTCGAGTTCCTGCATCGCGTAGCCCGACAGCGTTTCGAACTGGGCCGCGGTCACGCGGGCCTGCTCGTTCCCCAGGTCTTGCGGCGCAATCTGTGCCTGTGCCAACGCCCGGGAAGGGTCCTTTCCGTAGCGCTCGTAGCCCCGCACGATCGCTCTGACGAAGGCCATGGGC
This sequence comes from Variovorax sp. WS11, assembly GCF_010499245.1. Classification (GTDB taxonomy): domain Bacteria; phylum Pseudomonadota; class Gammaproteobacteria; order Burkholderiales; family Burkholderiaceae_C; genus Variovorax. The sequence goes on along the minus strand of NZ_JAAGOW010000001.1, from coordinate 1,714,114 downwards.
GTGGCGGCACGGCCGGCGGGCTTGAGGGGCGAGGAGCTCATGAAAGGGCGCGAAGCAGATGGCGCAATATGCAACCATTGTGACGCCAATTGCAACGGAGGCCGGCGTAAGCTGCGACTGCCCGCGCGGGATTTTTCCGGCGCACGAGTCGAACCCGCATCCAAGGAGACACCCCATGCATGATCCCGGCCTCAATTTCGACCTCGGCGAGACCATCGATTCGCTGCGCGACGCGGTGGCCGACTTCGCCGCCCACGAGATCGCGCCGCGCGCCGCCGAGATCGACCGCGAGAACCTCTTCCCCCACGACCTCTGGAAGAAGCTCGGCGAACTGGGCCTGCACGGCATGACGGTGAAGGAGGAATACGGCGGCACCGAGCTGGGCTACCTGGCGCACGTCGTGGCCATGGAGGAGGTGTCGCGGGCCTCGGCCTCGGTGGGCCTGTCCTACGGCGCGCATTCCAACCTCTGCGTCAACCAGATCCACCGCAACGGCAGCGAGGCGCAGAAGAAGAAGTACCTGCCCAAGCTCGTGAGCGGCGAGCACGTGGGCGCGCTGGCCATGAGCGAGCCCAACGCAGGCTCCGACGTGGTCAGCATGAAGCTGCGCGCCGAGAAGAAGGGCGACCGCTACGTGCTCAACGGCGGCAAGATGTGGATCACCAACGGCGGCGACGCCGACACCCTCGTCATCTACGCCAAGACCGAGCCCGAGATGGGCGCGCGGGGCATGACGGCCTTCATCGTCGAGAAGGGCTTCAAGGGCTTCTCGGCCGGCACCAAGCTCGACAAGCTGGGCATGCGCGGCTCCAACACCTTCCCGCTCTTCTTCGACAACTGCGAGGTGCCCGAGGAGAACGTGCTGGGTGGCGAGGGCATGGGTGCCAAGGTGCTGATGAGCGGCCTCGACTACGAGCGCGCGGTGCTCTCCGGCGGCCCGCTGGGCATCATGGCCGCCTGCATGGATGCGGTTCTGCCCTTCATCCACGAGCGCCAGCAGTTTGGCCAGAGCATCGGCGAGTTCCAGCTGATGCAGGGCAAGCTGGCCGACATGTATTCCACCTGGCAGGCCACCCGCGCCTACGTCTACGCGGTGGGCAAGGCCTGCGACCGCAAGGACCATGCGCGCACCTTCCGCAAGGACGCGGCCGGTGCCATTCTCTATTCGGCCGAGAAGGCGACCTGGATGGCCGGCGAGGCGATCCAGGCGCTGGGCGGCGTGGGCTACACCAAGGAATTTCCGGTCGAGCGGCTGTGGCGCGATGCCAAGCTGTACGAGATCGGGGCGGGGACGAGCGAGATCCGGCGCATGCTGATCGGCCGCGAACTGTTCGCTGAGACGGCCTAGGGTTGGACTTCATTCCCTCAGGAGACGATATGGCTTTGACTGAGAGCCTCGACCGCGGCCCCACCGATGTCCCGCTGATCGAGCAGACCATCGGCGACTTCTTCGACGACATGGCGCGGCGCCAGGGCGATCGCGATGCGCTGGTCAGCGCGCACGAGCAGCGGCGCCTGAGCTACCTCGAGTTGCAGCGCGAAGCCGACCGCCTCGCCAGCGCGCTGCTGGCGCTGGGCCTCGGCCCCGGCGACCGTGTCGGCATCTGGTCGCACAACAACGTGGCGTGGTTGCTGATGCAGCTCGCCACCGCCAAGGTCGGCATCGTCCTGGTCAACATCAACCCCGCCTACCGCACCTCCGAACTCGAATACGCGCTCAACAAGGTGCGCTGCAAGGCGCTGGTCACGATGCAGCGCTTCAAGACCAGCGACTACGTCGGCATGCTGCGCGAACTGGCGCCCGAGCTCGCGAGTGCCCAGCCCGGCGCGCTGCAGGCCGCCCGCCTGCCGCAGCTGCGCACGGTGGCCTGGATCGACAAGCCCGGCGAGGGCGAGGAACTGGCGGGCCTGATGCGCTTCTCTGCCCTGCTCGAGACGGGCAAGCCCGACGACCCGCGCGTGCCCGCGATCGCCAAGGCCCTGAAGGCCACCGACCCGGTCAACATCCAGTTCACCAGCGGCACCACCGGCTTCCCCAAGGGCGCGACGCTGACCCACCGCAACATCCTCAACAACGGCTTCTTCATCGGCGAGTGCATGAAGCTCACGCCCGAAGACCGGCTCTGCATCCCGGTGCCGCTCTACCACTGCTTCGGCATGGTGCTGGGCAACCTGGCCTGCCTCACGCATGGCGCCACCATCGTCTACCCCAACGACGGCTTCGACCCGCTGACCGTGATGCAGACCGTGCAAGCCGAGCGCTGCACCGGCCTGCACGGCGTGCCCACCATGTTCATCGCCGAGCTCGACCATCCGCGCTTCAAGGAGTTCGATCTCTCGACGCTGCGCACCGGCATCATGGCCGGCTCGCCCTGTCCCACCGAGGTGATGAAGCGAGTGGTCGACCAGATGCACCTCTCCGAGATCACCATCGCCTACGGCATGACCGAGACCAGCCCGGTGAGCTGCCAGAGCTCCACCGACACGCCACTTTCCAAGCGCGTCTCCACCGTTGGCAAGGTGCAGCCGCACCTCGAGATCAAGATCGTCGACCCCGAGACCGGCGCGATCGTCGCGCCCGGCGTCTCGGGTGAGTTCTGCACCCGCGGTTACTCGGTGATGCACGGTTACTGGGACGACGAGGAAAAGACCCGCGAGGCCATCGACGTCGAGGGCTGGATGCACACCGGCGACCTCGCCACCATGGACACCGAGGGCTACGTCAACATCGTCGGCCGCATCAAGGACCTGGTGATCCGCGGCGGCGAGAACATCTACCCGCGCGAGATCGAGGAGTTTCTCTACCGCCATCCGAAGATCCAGGACGTGCAGGTGGTCGGCCTGCCCGACAAGAAGTACGGCGAGGAGCTGTGCGCCTGGATCATCCCCAAGCCGGGCCAGGCCCTCACGGCCGACGAAGTGCGCGAGTTCTGCAAGGGCCAGATCGCGCACTACAAGGTCCCGCGCTACATCGAGTTCGTCAAGGAGTTCCCGATGACCGTGACCGGCAAGATCCAGAAGTTCAAGATCCGCGAGGCCATGAAGCAGCAGCTGGGCCTCGGAGAAGAAAAAACAGCATGAGCAAACTCGAAACCAAACTCAACGCACGCTCCGCCGAATTCCAGGCCAATGCCTCGGCCATGCGTGCCCTGGTCGACGACCTGCACGCGCAGTTCGCCAAGGTCGAGGCCGGCGGCGGCGAGGCCGCGCGCAGCAAGCACACCGCGCGGGGCAAGCTGCTGCCGCGCGACCGCGTGGCGCAACTGCTCGACCCGGGCACGCCCTTCCTCGAGATCGCGCCGCTCGCCGCCCATGCGATGTACCACGGCGCAGCGCCCGGCGCGGGCCTGATCGCCGGCATCGGCCGCGTGAGCGGGGTGGACTGCATGGTCGTGTGCAACGACGCCACCGTGAAGGGCGGCACCTACTACCCGATGACGGTCAAGAAGCACCTGCGTGCCCAGGAGATCGCCGAGCAGAACCGGCTGCCCTGCATCTACCTGGTGGACTCGGGCGGCGCCAACCTGCCGAACCAGGACGAGGTCTTCCCCGATCGCGATCACTTCGGCCGCATCTTCTACAACCAGGCCAACATGAGCGCCCAGGGCATCGCGCAGATCGCGGTGGTCATGGGCTCCTGCACGGCAGGCGGCGCCTACGTGCCGGCGATGAGCGACGAGTCGATCATCGTCAAGGAGCAGGGCACCATCTTCCTGGGCGGCCCGCCGCTGGTGAAGGCGGCCACCGGCGAGGTGGTGACGGCCGAGGACCTGGGCGGCGGCGACGTGCACACGCGGTTGTCGGGCGTGGCCGATCACCTGGCGCAGAACGATCTGCATGCGCTCGCGCTGGCTCGCACCGCCATCGAGAACCTCAACGCGAGGAGCAGCCAGGCCGCGGTCGGCGAACCCAAGGAGGTTCGCGCGCCGGCCTTCGCGCCGGAAGAGCTCTACGGCGTGATCCCCACCGACACCCGCAAGCCCTTCGACGTGCGCGAGATCATCGCCCGCATCGTCGACGGCAGCGAGTTCCACGAATTCAAGGCCCGCTTCGGCGCGACGCTCGTGTGCGGCTTCGCCGAGATCGAAGGCATGCCGGTGGGCATCGTGGCCAACAACGGCATCCTCTTTTCCGAGTCGGCGCAGAAGGGCGCGCATTTCATCGAGCTGTGCTGCCAGCGCAAGATCCCGCTCGTGTTCCTGCAGAACATCACCGGCTTCATGGTCGGGCGCAAGTACGAGAACGAGGGCATCGCGCGCCACGGCGCCAAGATGGTGACGGCCGTGGCCACCGCCAACGTGCCCAAGTTCACCATCATCATCGGCGGCAGCTTCGGCGCGGGCAACTACGGCATGTGCGGCCGCGCCTACTCGCCGCGCTTCCTCTGGATGTGGCCCAACGCGCGCATCAGCGTGATGGGCGGCGAGCAGGCCGCGAGCGTGCTGGCCACCGTCAAGCGCGACGGCATCGAGGCCAAGGGCGGGCAATGGAGCGCCGAGGAAGAAGAAGGCTTCAAGGCCCCGATCCGCCAGCAGTACGAGCAGCAGGGCCACCCCTATTACGCCACCGCGCGGCTGTGGGACGACGGCATCATCGACCCGGCCGACACGCGCCGCGTGCTGGCGCTGGGCCTGGCCGCGGCGCGCCACGCGCCCGTGCCCGAGCCGCGCTTCGGCATCTTCCGCATGTGACACCGAGGAGACGAGCATGTCCTTGCCGAACTACTTCGCGAGCCTGGGGCGCTACCACGTGTGGGCCACGAACAAGCTGCTCGCGTCCAACCTGAAGAACCTGTCGGACGCCGATTGGCGCCGCGATTGCGGCCTCTTCTTCCGCTCGGTGCACGGCACGCTCAACCACCTGCTGGTGGCCGACAACCTCTGGTACGCGCGCTTCGCCGAAGGCCGCTCCCCGCGCATCCCGCTCGACACCGAGCTGCACACCGACCGTGCGGCCGTGTGCGAGGCGCTGGCGCAGGCGGTCACGCGCTGGAGCCCCTGGCTCGCCACGCTCGCGCCCGAGCGCTACGACGGCGAGCTGGCCTACACGCGCAACAACGGCGAGCAGGTACGTATCCCCTTCGCGCCGGCACTCGGCCACGTGTTCAACCATGCGACCCACCATCGCGGCCAGGTCACGGCCGCGCTCACCGGCATGGTGCAGCCCGGGCCCGAGCTCGACTGGGTCTACCTTCTTCAACAGGAAGCAAAGCAATGAAGTTCACCACGCTGGAGCTCGTCCTCGAAGGCGCCGTCGCGCGCATCTGGCTTAACCGGCCCGAGCTGCGCAACGCCTTCGACGAAGTCGTCATTCACGAGCTGAGCGAGGCCTTCTCGCAGGCCGGCGCCGCGAGCGAGGTGCGCGTGATCGTGCTGGGCGCCCACGGCCCGGCCTTCTGCGCCGGCGCCAACCTCAACTGGATGCGCCGCGCGGCCGAGTTCACGCACGAGCAGAACCTCGCCGATGCGGGCGGCCTGGCCGAGATGCTGCGCACCATCCACGAGAGCCCGAAGCCGGTGATCGCGCGCGTGCAGGGCGACACGTATGCCGGTGGCATGGGGCTGGTGGCGGCCTGCGATGTCGCGGTGAGCGTGGACACGGCCTGGTACTGCCTGAGCGAAGTGAAGATCGGCCTGATCCCCGCGACCATCAGCCCCTACGTGCTGCGCGCCATGGGCACGCGCGCCGCGCAGCGCTATTTCCTCACCGGCGAGCGCTTCAGCGCGGCCGAGGCGCATCGCATCGGCTTCGTGCACGAGGTGGTGGCGGCCGATGCGCTCGATGCGAAGGTGGCCGAGATCGTGAAGGCCTTCACCGGCGCCAGCCCGGCGGCGGTGCGCGCCTGCAAGCAGCTGATCGCCGACGTCGCGGGCCGCGAGATCGACGATGCGCTCATCGAGAAGACCGTGCAGGGCATCGCGGACATCCGCGCCAGCGAGGAAGGCCGAGAAGGCGTTCAGGCCTTCCTGCAGAAGCGCAAGCCCTCCTGGATTTCCGGCTGAGCCCTTCGGCGCCGCACCATGGACACCCTCGACCTGCCTCAGTTGCTCGCCCTGTCCGCCGCCATCGGCTGGGCCAGCGGCGTGCGCCTGTACCTGGTCGTGCTGCTCACCGGCCTGGCCGGCTACCTGGGCTGGGTGCCCCTGCCGGGCGGGCTGCAACTGCTGGCGCATCCGGTGGTGATCGCGGCCAGCGGCTTCATGGTCTTCATCGAGTTCTTCGCCGACAAGATCCCCGGCCTCGACTCGCTCTGGGACATGGTGCACACGGTGATCCGCATTCCCGCGGGCGCCGCGCTGGCGGCCAGCGTGTTCGGGGCCGACCATGCGGTGATGGCGATCGTCGCCGCGCTGCTGGGCGGCAGCTTCGCGGCCACGGCGCATGTGGCCAAGGCCACCACGCGCGCCGCCATCAACACCTCGCCCGAGCCCTTCAGCAATGTGGGTGCTTCGCTGGTCGAGGACGGCCTGGTCCCGGCGGGGCTGTGGCTGGCGGTGGCGCATCCGCTCGTGTTCCTGCTGTTGTTCGTCGTGCTGCTGGCGCTCTCCGTCTGGCTGATCCGCAAGAGCTGGCGCTTCCTGCGCGCTCTCTTCGGTCGGCTGGCGCGCATCTTCAGCGGCCGCCCCGACCCCGGCGTGACGCCGGCCTTTCGCCTGAACAGGCGCGAGGACGGGCAGCTTTGATTTTTTTGTAACAGCACGGGCGGCAAGAAGCCGGACCGTTGCGCGACGTTGAGGCAAAGATGATTCGTACGGCAGCGAACGTCGCGCAAGCGGCGTGCATCTCGCAGGCAACCGCCGCATTGCGGCGCTGCGCCGCCCTGCCTACGATGCGCGGCCCTAGCCTTAACGAACGAGGAACATCCGCGTGCTGAGTCCTGCTTCTCCAACCCCACCCGCCGCATCGCGCAATGCCGACTGGCAGCAGCGCAGCCGGCGCCATGTGTGGCACCCCTGCACCCAGAGCATTCGCCTGGAGGCAGTGCCGCCGCTGCCGATCGCGCGCGGCGAAGGCGTCTGGCTGATCGACCATGACGGCCGCCGCTACCTGGACGCCACCAGCTCCTGGTGGGTCAACCTGTTCGGCCATGCGCACCCGGCCATCAATGCCGCGCTCAAGGAGCAGCTCGACACGCTGCCGCACGTGATGCTGGCGGGCTGCACGCATGCCCCGGCGGTCGAACTGGCCGAGCGTCTGTCCGCCCTGACCGGCGGCGCGCTGGGCCACTGCTTCTATGCCTCCGACGGCGCCTCGGCGGTGGAGATCGCGCTGAAGATGAGCTTCCATGCCTGGCGCAATGCGGGCCGGGGCGGCAAGCGCCGCTTCGTGGCGCTGCGCCAGGGCTACCACGGCGAGACCCTGGGCGCGCTGCATGTGACCGACGTCGCCGTCTTCCGCGATGCCTATGCGCCGCTCTTGGGCGAAGCGCATCTGGTGCCTTCGCCCGACGCACGCGGCGCGCTGCCGGGCGAAGACGCCACCGCCGTCGCGCGCCGTGAGGCCGATGCCCTCGGCGCGCTCCTCGCCGAGCAGCACGACAGCATCGCCGCCGTGATCGTCGAGCCGCTGGTGCAGTGCGCCGCCGGCATGGCGATGCACGACCCCGAGTACCTGCGCCTCGTGCGCGCCCTGTGCGACCGCTACGGCGTGCACCTGATCGCCGACGAGATAGCAGTGGGCTGCGGACGCACCGGCAGCTTCTTCGCCTGCGAGCAGGCCGGCATCTGGCCCGACTTCCTGTGCCTGTCCAAGGGCATCAGCGGCGGCTACCTGCCGCTGGCGCTGGTGATGGCGCGCGAGGCCATCTACCAGGGCTTCGTCGATGCCGACGTGGCACGCAGCTTTCTGCATTCGCATTCCTACACGGGCAATGCGCTGGCCTGTCGCGCGGCGCTGGCCACACTCGAGCTGTTCGAGCGCGAAGACGTGCTGAACCGCAATCGCGCCCGGGCTGCGCGCATCCTGCAGCGGTTGCAGCAAGGGCTGGGCACACGCCCGGTCGCGCACCTGCGCCAGCGCGGCATGATCTCCGCCTTCGACGTGCGCGAGCCCGGCGAGCGTTTCGCCGAGCGCTTTCATCTGGCCGCGCGCGACCAGGGCCTGCTGATGCGCCCGATCGGCGGCACCGTCTACCTGATGCCGCCCTACGCCATCGCCGACCACGAGATCGATCGCCTTGTCGAGGGCACGCTCGCCACCCTGGACGCGGTCGCCGCGCCGCATGCTGCCCGGGAGGTCCGCGATGTCGCGCTTGCTTGACCGCCTCCAGCACGAGATCGCGACGCTGGACGCGCAGGCTCTGCGCCGCCGCCGGCTGATCGCCGAGACGCCCTGCGCGCCCGAGCAGCTTCTCACGCTGGCTGGCGCCGCGGCGCCGCGCAGCATGCTGGCCTTCAGCAGCAACGACTACCTCGGCCTGGCCGTGCATCCGGCCCTGGCGGCCGCGCTGGCCGAAGGCGCGTCGCGCTACGGCGCGGGCAGCGGCGGCTCGCACCTGATCCTTGGCCACTCGCGCGCGCATGCGCAGCTCGAGGAGCGCTTGGCCGGCTGGATGGCGCCGCACATCCCCGAGGCGCAGAGCCTGTTCTTCTGCACCGGCTACATGGCCAACCTCGCGGTGCTGTCCGCGCTCGGCGGCGCCGAGGCGGTGATCTTCTCGGAGACGCTCAACCATGCCTCGCTGATCGACGGCGCGCGCCTGGCCAAGGCGCGCGTCGAGCGCTATGCGCACTGCGACGTGCAGGCGCTCGATGCGCAGCTCGCGGCCTGCGATGCGCCGGTCAAGCTGATCGTCAGCGATGCCGTGTTCAGCATGGACGGCGACATCGCACCGGTGGCCGGGCTGCTGGCACTGGCCGAGCGCCACGATGCCTGGCTGGTGCTGGACGATGCGCATGGCTTCGGCGTGCTGGGCGCGCGAGGCCACGGCGTGCTGGAAGAGGCGGGTCTTCGCTCCGAGCGGCTCGTCCTCATCGGCACGCTCGGCAAGGCGGCCGGCGTGTCGGGCGCCTTCGTGGCCGCGCATCGCACCGTGATCGACTATCTGGTGCAGCGTGCGCGGCCCTACATCTTCACCACCGCCGCGCCGCCGGCCATCGCCCATGCGCTGCTCGCCAGCCTGGACCTGATCGAAGGCGAAGAGGGGGCACAGCGCCGAGCGCAGCTGCGCGCCCGCATTGCCCAACTGCGCGCGGGCCTGCAGCGCGTGCTGCCCGCCGACGGCAGCGCCTGGCTGGCGGATTCGCCGACCGCGATCCAGCCGCTGATCGTGGGCGACAACGCGCGCGCGATGCGGCTGTCGGCGCAGCTCGACGGCCTTGGGCTGCGGGTCGGCGCGATCCGGCCGCCCACCGTGCCGGCCGGCACGGCGCGGCTGCGCATCGCGCTGTCGGCCAGCCATGGCGAAGGCGACGTCGCGCGATTGGTCGATGCGCTGGGGCAGGTGCTGGCGCAGCCGTGGAAGGAGGCCGCATGACGATGCACTGCTTCGTCACCGGCACCGACACCGGCGTGGGCAAGACGCTGGTCAGCAGCGCCATGCTGTCGTCGTTGGCGGCGTCGGGCCTGCGCGCAGTCGGCATGAAGCCGGTGGCCGCAGGCCTGGACCTCATCGACGGCACTTGGCGCAACGACGACGTCGAGCGGCTGCAGGCCGCCGGCAATGTCGAAGCCCCGCTCGCACTGCGCTGCCCCTACCTGCTGCGCGCCCCGATGGCACCGCACCTGGCGGCACGGGAAGAGGGCGTGCACATCGCGCTGCAACCCCTGCTGTCGGCCTACGCGCAGCTCGCACGGCAGGCCGATGCGGTGGTCGTCGAAGGCGTGGGCGGCTTTCGCGTGCCGCTGGCCGACGACTTCGACAGCGCCGATCTCGCTTTGGCCCTGGGGCTGCCCGTGGTGCTCGTGGTGGGGCTGCGGCTCGGCTGCCTCAACCATGCGCTGCTCACGGCCGAGGCGATCCGCGCGCGCGGCCTCGTGCTCGCCGGCTGGGTCGGCAGCGCCATCGATCCGCGCATGCTGGCCCTCGACGACAACCTGCAGACCCTGCGCGCGCGCCTGGATGCGCCGCTGCTCGGCGTGGTGCCGCATCTGGCCTCGCCCGAGGCGGCCCTCGCTGCGCGCCATCTCGACCTGCGCGCGCTGCGCAGCACCGCGGCGCTGGCCGCCTGAACCGGACACAGGAACTCTTCTTTCTCATGGAACACAGCATCAGCTTCATCGACCGCAAGGCTACGGCCTCGCAGCAGCACGCCCTTCCTGCCGGCGCCGAGTGGCGTGTCGACAGCATCGCGGCCCTCTTCGAGCTGCCCTTCAACGACCTGCTGTTCCGCGCGCAGCAGGTGCATCGCGCGAACTTCGACGCCAACACCGTGCAGCTCTCCACCCTGCTGTCGATCAAGACCGGCGGCTGCGAGGAGGACTGCGGCTACTGCCCGCAGAGCGCGCACCACGACACCGGCCTGAAGGCCGACAAGCTGATGGCGCTCGACGACGTGCTCGCCGCCGCCCAGGCCGCGAAGGACCACGGCGCCACCCGCTTCTGCATGGGCGCGGCCTGGCGCAGCCCGAAGGAACGGCATCTGGAGCCCGTCATCGAGATGGTGCGCGGCGTCAAGGCGCTCGGTTTGGAGACCTGCGTGACCCTCGGCATGCTCGAGGCCGAGCAGGCGCAGCGGCTGGCGGACGCGGGCCTGGACTACTACAACCACAACCTCGACAGCGCCCCCGAGTTCTACGACAAGATCATCACGACCCGGACCTACCAGGACCGCCTCGACACCCTGGGCCACGTGCGCGACGCGGGCCTGCATGTGTGCTGCGGCGGCATTGTCGGCATGGGCGAATCGCGGCTGGAGCGTGCCGGCCTGATCGCGCAGCTGGCCAACCTCGACCCGTACCCCGAGTCGGTGCCCATCAACAACCTGGTGCAGGTCGAGGGCACGCCGCTGGCCGGCACCGAGCCGCTCGACCCCTTCGAATTCGTGCGCACCATCGCCGTCGCCCGCATCACCATGCCGAAGAGCATGGTGCGCCTGTCGGCCGGGCGCGAGCAGATGGACGAGGCGCTGCAGTCGCTGTGCTTCCTCGCCGGTGCCAATTCGATCTTCTATGGCGATCGCCTGCTGACCACTGCCAACCCGCAAGCCGCGAAGGACCGCGCGCTGCTGGAGCGGCTCGGGATGCGAAGCGACGCCTGAACCCCACCCCCCAAGAAGGAAAGCCGAGCCCATGTTCAACAAGATCCTGATCGCCAACCGCGGGGAGATTGCCTGCCGCGTCGCCGCCACCGCGCGCCGCATGGCCATCCGCACGGTCGCCGTCTACTCCGACGCCGACGCGCACGCCAACCATGTGCGCGCCTGCGACGAGTCGGTGTACCTGGGCGGCAGCGCACCCAAGGACAGCTACCTGCGCTGGGAGAAGATCCTGGAGGCTGCCAAGGCCACCGGCGCGCAGGCGGTGCATCCGGGCTACGGCTTCCTGAGCGAGAACGAAGACTTCGCCCGCGCCTGCGCCGAGGCCGGCCTGGTCTTCATCGGCCCGCCGCCGTCCGCCATCCAGGCCATGGGCCTGAAGGCCGAGTCCAAGCAACTGATGGAGAAGGCCGGCGTGCCGCTGGTGCCCGGCTACCACGGCAAGGACCAGGACCCGGCGCTGCTGGCGCGCGAGGCCGAGCGCATCGGCTACCCGGTGCTGATCAAGGCCAGCGCCGGCGGCGGCGGCAAGGGCATGCGGGTGGTCGAGAAGCACGCCGACTTCGCCGCTGCGCTCGCCTCCTGCCAGCGCGAGGCCATCAACAGTTTCGGCGACGACGCGGTGCTGGTCGAGAAGTACGTGCAGCGACCGCGCCACATCGAGATCCAGGTCTTCGGCGACACGCAGGGCAACTACGTCTACCTGTTCGAGCGCGACTGTTCGGTGCAGCGGCGTCACCAGAAGGTGCTGGAGGAAGCGCCGGCGCCGGGCATGACGGAGGCCATGCGCCGCGAGATGGGGGAGGCGGCGGTGGCGGCGGCGCGCGCGGTGAAGTACGTGGGCGCGGGCACGGTGGAGTTCATCGTCGAGCAGCGCAATGACGGCTCCATGAACTTTTTCTTCATGGAGATGAACACGCGCCTGCAGGTGGAGCATCCGGTGACCGAGGCGATCACCGGCCTGGACCTGGTCGAGTGGCAACTGCGCGTGGCCTCCGGCGAGCCGCTGCCCCTGAAGCAGGAGCAGCTGCAGATCAACGGCCATGCCATCGAGGCGCGTATCTGCGCCGAGAACCCTGACAACAATTTCCTGCCTGCCACCGGCCAGCTCCGCGTCTACCGCAAGCCCAACGCCACGGCCTTCCAGCGCAGCCGCGTGCGCATCGACGACGGCGTGCGCGAGGGCGATCCGATCTCGCCCTTCTACGACTCGATGATCGCCAAGCTGATCGTGCACGGCACGACGCGCGAAGAGGCGCTGGCACGGCTCGACCAGGCGCTGGCGCAGATGCACATCGTGGGTGTCGCGACCAACGTGCAATTCCTCCGGGGCATCCTGCGCACCGACTCGTTCGCCCATGCCAAGCTCGACACCGCGCTGATCGAGCGCGAGCGCGCGGTGCTCTTCGACCGGGAGCCGCTGGGTCTGCCGCTGGCAGCGGCGTCTTCCATCGTGCGCACGTTGATCGCCGAGCGGTCTTCGGCCGCGCCCTCGGAGCCCTACGCGCGCCGCGACGGCTGGCGCGGCTTCGGCGAGTACCAGCGCCGCTTCGACTTCGAGTTCCGCGGCGAGGCGCAGCAGGCGCTCCTGAGCTACCGGCGCGACGGCAGCCTGTGGCTGCAGGTCGGCGGCGTCGAAGGCGCGCTCGCGACCGGCGAGTTCCCCACGGGCGAGATCGAGCTGCAGTTCAACGGCCTGCGGCGCACGCTGAACGTCTACGAGGAAGGCGCCACGACCCATGTCTTCGCGCCCGAGGGCGCGACCCGCATCGTGGCGCTGGACCGCATGGCCCATGCCGGCGACACGCACGCCGATGCGGGCCGCCTCACCGCGCCCATGCCGGGCAAGGTGGTGTCCTTCGCCGTCAAGGCCGGCGACAAGGTCAGCCGCGGCCAGGCGCTGGCCGTGATGGAGGCCATGAAGATGGAGCACACCATCGCGGCGCCGGCGGACGGCACCGTGGAGGAGCTGCTGTACGTGCCCGGCGACCAGGTGGCCGAGGGCGCAGAGCTGCTGCGCATTGCGGCTTAAGCTTGCGGGCATGCGAATCACCGTCTGCCTCACCGACAACCGTCCCGACGCCTGGATCGAGGGGCTGCGCGCTGCGCTGCCCGGCGCCGACGTGCAGAACTGGACGCCGGGCGCGCCGCAGGCCGACCATGCCGTGGTCTGGTCGCCGCCGCAGTCCTTCATCGACGAGCAATCGGGGCTGCGCGGCATCTTCAACATCGGCGCGGGCGTCGATGCGCTGCTCAAGCTCAGGCTGCCGCCCCAGGCCCTGGTCGTGCGCCTCGACGACGCCGGCATGTCGGTGCAGATGGCCGAGTACGTGTGCCATGCGCTGATCCGCCATTTCCGCGAGTTCGATCTCTACGAGGCCGACGCGCGCGAGGGCCGCTGGGGCTTTCGCAAGCCGCGCGAGCGCGAGGACTTCCCCGTCGGCGTGATGGGCCTGGGCGTGCTGGGCGAGCGCGTGGCGAAGGCCATCGCGCAGTTCGAGTTCCCGATCAACGGCTGGAGCCGCTCGCCCAAGGCGATCGAGGGTCTGCGCTGCTTCGCGGGCGAGGAAGAGTTCGACGCCTTCCTCGGCGCCACCCGCGTGCTGGTCAACCTCTTGCCGCTGACCGAGTCCACGCGCGGCATCCTCAACCGCGAGACGCTGTCGCGCCTGAACGGCGGCAAGCCGGGCGGCTACCTGATCAACGTGGCGCGCGGTGCGCACCTGGTCGAGGCCGAGCTGATTCCGCTGCTCGACAGCGGCCAGCTCGCCGGCGCGACCCTCGATGTCTTCGAGGTCGAGCCCTTGCCCGCCGAGCATCCCTTCTGGCGCCATCCGAAGATCACGGTCACGCCGCACGGCTCGGCACGCACGGTGCGCGGCGCCTCCGTCGCGCAGATCGTCCGCAAGATCCTGGCGATCGAGCGCGGTGAGCCCGTCGCCGGCGTGGTCGATCCGAAGCGCGGATACTGAAACTTGCCCCTCACGAGAAGCCAAGCCATGAAACTCCCACCCCGCGTCAAGCTCGTCGACGTCGGCCCGCGCGACGGCCTGCAGAACGAAAAGCAGGCGGTGCCTGCCGAGGTCAAGATCGGCCTGGTCCATCGCCTGCAGGAGGCTGGCCTGAAGGAGATCGAGGTCACCAGCTTCGTCAGCCCCAAGTGGGTGCCGCAGATGGCCGACAACGCGGAGGTGATGCGCGGCCTCCGGCGCCAGGCCGGCGTGCGCTACTCGGTGCTCACGCCCAACATGAAGGGCTTCGAGGCGGCCATCGCCGCGCCGCGCGAGGAGTGGCCCGACGAGATCGTGGTCTTCGGCGCGGCCAGCGAGGCCTTCAGCCAGAAGAACATCAACTGCTCGATCGCCGAGAGCATCGAGCGCTTCCGGCCGGTGGCCGAGGCGGCGCGCGAGAAGGGCATCCATGTGCGCGGCGCCATGTCCTGCACGGTGGGCTGCCCCTACGAGGGCGAGATCGCGCCCGAGCGCGTCGGCATGCTGGCGAAGCTGATGAAGGACATCGGCGTGCAGCACGTCGGCGTGGCCGACACCATCGGCGTCGGCACACCCCTGAAGGTGCGGCGCGCGCTGGAAGCGACGCTCGCGCACTACGGCATCGACGACATCTCGGGCCACTACCACGACACCTACGGCCAGGCCCTGTCCAACACGCTCGCCAGCCTGGAGCTGGGCGTGTGGCAGTTCGACACCTCCGTCGGCGGCCTGGGCGGCTGCCCCTTCGCCAAGGGCGCGACCGGCAACGTCGCGACCGAGGATGTGGTCTACATGCTGCATGGCATGGGCATCGAGACCGGCATCGATCTCGACAAGCTCATCGACGCCGGCGTCTACATCAACCAGGCGCTGGGACGCGAGCCGAACTCGCGCGTCTCGAAGGCCATCCGCACCAAGAGGGCCGGCTGATGTGCGGCGCCGAAGTCAATGCATTCCCCGAAGGCGTGCAGCGTGTCGCGCGACTGCTCCAGCACCGGGGCCATCCACATGCCCCGCGCATGCTCGACAACGCCTGCCGCACCGCGCAGCAGGCGGCCGATGCGCTCGGCATCTCGGTGGCGCAGATCGCCAAGAGCATCGTGTTCCGCCGCAAGAGCGACGAGGCGGCGGTGCTGGTCGTGACTTCCGGCGACAAGCGGGTGGACGAGAAGAAGGTCGAGGCGCTGGTCGGCGGCAAGCTGGGCCGCGCCGATGCCGACTTCGTCAAGCGCACGACCGGCTTCTCGATCGGCGGCGTCTCGCCTTTCGCGCATGCCACGGCGCCGGTGATGCTGATCGACCGCGAGCTGTTCCGCTTCGACGAAGTCTGGGCGGCGGCCGGCCATCCGCATGCGGTGGTGCAGCTGCGCCCGCAGGAGCTCGAGGCGTTGACCGGCGCGCCGGTCGCGGACGTGGTGTGAGCGGGGATGCACTCCATCCCCTGGCGGATCGCGCCGTCGCCGCGCGCAACGCGGCACGCGACGTGCCTTCGCCCTGCATTTCCATCTGCCGCATGGATCCGGCCAGCGGCTTCTGCGAAGGCTGCCTGCGCACCCTCGACGAGATCGCCGCATGGAGCGGCATGGACGATACGACCAAGCGCAGCGTCTGGCGGGCCATCGAGCTGCGCGCGGATGCGGGCTTCCTGAATAACGCGGGAGAAGACCGGCCATGAAGCACATCACCTTCCATCTGGACTTCATCTCGCCCTACGCCTACCTGGCCTTCGAGCAGCTGCCGCAGGCGCTCGAAGGGCTGAGCTACAGCGTGGCCTACCGGCCGGTATTGCTGGGCGCGCTGCTGAAGCACCATGGCCAGCTCGGGCCGGCCGAGATCGCGGCGAAGCGGGCCTGGACCTACCGCCACGTGCTGTGGCTCGGCCAGGCGCACGGCATCGCGATGGAACTGCCGGCCTCCCATCCCTACAACCCGCTGCCGCACCTGCGGCTCGCGCTCGCCACCACCACGGACGGCGACATCAATCGCCACGTCGCCGAGACGATTTTTCGCGATGTCTGGCAAGGCGGCGGCGAGGCGGGCGATGCCGCACGGCTGGCCGCGCTCGCGGCGCGGCTGCGGCTGCAGCGCGATGCCGGCAGCGACGAGGTCAAGGCCCGTCTCAAGGCCAACACCGACGAGGCCATTGCGCGCGGCGTCTTCGGCGTGCCCACCTGCGAGGTCGACGGCCACCAGTTCTGGGGCTTCGACGGCCTGGCCATGCTGCGCGACTATCTGCGCGGCAACACCTGGTTCGACGGCCCGGACTGGGAGGGCGCGCCCCGGCGCCCCGCACTGTTGCGCAGCAGTAATCGCTGATTTCTTACAGCTTGAAACGCGCCCTGCGGGTTTCACCTTAAATCGTCAGCATCGGTTCAGTTTCGCGAAAGCCCTGGGTCAGTCGCCGCTCCAAGAATCCACCACGCCCCACGCCGTGGGATTAATTAGGAGACGACTCAATGGCAGCCACACTTGATTCACGGGGAGCGCCACTCAGCGCCCCCCGTCCCATGTCCGCGGAGGAGAAGAAGGTCATCTTCGCTTCGTCGCTCGGCACCGTGTTCGAGTGGTACGACTTCTATCTCTACGGTTCGCTGGCGGCGATCATCGCCAAGCAGTTCTTCAGCGGCCTGGATGCCGGCGCGGCCTTCATCTTCGCGCTGCTGGCCTTCGCGGCCGGCTTCCTGGTGCGGCCCTTCGGCGCCATCGTGTTCGGCCGCCTGGGCGACATGATCGGGCGCAAGTACACCTTCCTGGTCACCATCCTGATCATGGGCCTGTCGACCTTCATCGTCGGCCTTCTGCCCAGCTACGCCACCATCGGCGTGGCAGCGCCGGTGATCCTGATTGCGCTGCGCATGCTGCAGGGCCTGGCCCTCGGCGGCGAGTACGGCGGTGCCGCCACCTACGTGGCCGAGCATTCGCCGCACGGCAAGCGCGGCGCCTACACCTCGTGGATCCAGACCACGGCCACGCTCGGCCTGTTCCTGAGCCTGATCGTGATCCTCGGCGTGCGCACCTGGCTCGGCGAGGAAGCCTTCGGCGCCTGGGGCTGGCGCGTGCCCTTCCTGGTCTCGATCGCGCTGCTCGCGATCTCGGTGTGGATCCGCCTGTCGCTGTCCGAATCGCCGGCCTTCCAGCGGATGAAGGCCGAGGGCAAGACCTCGAAGGCGCCGCTCGCCGAATCCTTCGGCCAGTGGAAGAACCTCAAGATCGTGATCCTGGCGCTGATCGGCCTGACCGCCGGCCAGGCTGTGGTGTGGTACTCGGGCCAGTTCTACGCGCTCTTCTTCCTGACGCAGCAGCTCAAGGTGGACGTCACCACCGCCAACCTGATGATCGCGGCCGCGCTGCTGATCGGGACGCCCTTCTTCGTGATCTTCGGCACGCTGTCCGACAAGATCGGCCGCAAGCCGATCATCATGGCCGGCTGCCTGCTGGCCGTGGTGACCTACTTCCCGGTCTTCAAGATGCTGACCGAGTACGCCAACCCCGACCTGGCCAGGGCCCAGGCCAGCGCCGGCGTGACGGTGACGGCCGACCCCAAGTCCTGCTCCTTCCAGGGCAACCCGGTGGCGCGCGAGATCGACTTCAAGAGCTCCTGCGACATCGCCAAGCGCTACCTAGTGCAGAACTCGGTGAGCTACGACAACGTCGAAGGCGCGCCCGGCTCCAATGCCGTCGTCAAGATCGGCAACAAGACCGTGGAGGCGCCGATCGGCAACGTGGTCAACCACAAGTTCGACGAGGCCACGGCCAAGCAGATCGCCGCCTTCAAGAAGGGCGTGGCCGACGACCTGAAGGCCGCGGGCTACCCGGCCAAAGCCGACCCCGCCAAGATGAACAAGCTGATGGTGGTGGTGCTGCTGACCTATCTGGTGATCCTGGTCACCATGGTCTACGGCCCGATTGCCGCCATGCTGGTCGAGCTGTTCCCGACGCGCATCCGCTACACCTCGATGAGCCTGCCGTACCACATCGGCAACGGCTGGTTCGGCGGCCTGCTGCCGACCACCGCCTTCGCGATCGTGGCCTCCACCGGCAACATGTACAACGGCCTCTGGTACCCGATCATCATCGCGGGCATGACGCTGGTGATCGGCACCCTGTTCATCCGCGAGACCAAGGACGTCGACATCTACGCCAACGACTAGAGTTCGCCTGCCGAGCTGATCGGAGCAAAGGGCCCCGGCCCTTTGTTCAACAAAGAGGCCTCGTGCCGTGTCCATGGCGCGAGGCTTTTTCGTTGAACATCCAGGAGATTCAGACCATGTGGAAATTGGCCATCGGCTTCGTCATCTTCGCTGCCATTTCGCTCTTCGTGCTCATGCAGGCGGGGGACAAGGCCGACATGTCGGGCGAGAAGCACGGCGGGGACGCCACGCACGCGCCGGAGCCGGCAAGCGCCCCGAAGTAGCGCTTGCCGCGCGAGGCGGAGGGCCCAATTTCGACCCGCCATGGATGCGCCTACTGCGAACTCCCACAGTTGATGAGGGCGAGCTGCGGGGCGTTTCAGACAGGGTTCCAGCCCTTGCCGAAATCCTGGTCTTCGCCATCACTCGTTGAGCCAGATGTTTCGCTATCACTCGTTGGATCCGGTATTTCGGGCTTCGCCGGAAACACCGGATGGTCGACGACCGCGATGGAACATCCTCCTGCGCCATTGGCGATGGGGTACTTGATCACGCACGGGTCACCGGGCCGTGGATCATGTCCTAGACACTCCTTCCAAGCCATTGCGACGATCAGGGGGGCAGATCATCACTGTCCGGCCAGGCCTTGTCGATCAGGACGAAGGCATGGTGGATGTCAGTCGCGCCTTGAGGATAGGGGCCCGAAAGACCGGTATCGACGAACCACTTTTGCACGTCCTTGTTGTTGCAGTTCAGAACGTTGGCCGCGTGCGCCGCCTGCGTGATTCGCAGCAATGCAGGATTCTCATGTGAACTGGCATAGCCGGTGGGTGGCGGCGCCGCATCCCCTGCCTCGGCGACTTGGACATACAACCCACGCCCACACATTCCCACGCCAAGTCCCGCTTTCATGCCTGGTCCGGTGCCGACATCGGCAATTCCTTGTGCGCCCTCCTGTGTCGTTGCCCAGTGATAGAAGGTGACATCACGACCGAGCGGTTTGGCCATGTCCACGAGCGCATCGCGGATCAGCCTCAGATTTGTCTTGTCCTCATTGTTGTCGACGTCGAACTCATAAATTGGCTTGGCAAGTTCGATTGGCGTCGATGGTCGCTTGGCCGAGGCAGTGCTGACATTGCCGACGAAGTTGGGTAGATGTGTCTGTATAGGCCGCATAGTCCTTCTCCAGCAGGGCTGCCGAGGTGGTCGGCTCGCACCAATGCGAGCTCAACTTTGAGTAACGCGGTTGCGCGCAGCGGTTCCCTTGCAACCTGCTAGACCCGGTCCGGGTGTGCTTTGCTTCACGCCGTCCTGCATTGGGCATCTGCACCAAGGTGGCTGCCGCCCCGGTCAGCGCTTGAACTTCCCGTCGCTGATGATCGAAAGATCGGCGAAGTCGATGCCCGAGTGGTCCTGCGGCGAGTAGCTCACCGCTAGGCCGCCGCCGAGGTCGAAGTCGCGGAGGCCCTCGAGCGCGGCGATCACCTTGGCGCGGTTGGGCTTCGGGCCTGCACGCCGCAGTGCCTCGACCAACACCTTGGCCGAGGCGAACCCCTCCAGCGCGGCCGGCGAGAGCTCGTTCTGGCCCTTGGCGCGCGCGAGCCCCAACGCTTCCTTGACCATCGGCTGGCCGATCGAGCGCTCGTTGGGAAAGACCTGCGTGACGATCACGCCGCGGCTGGCATCGCCCAACTGCTTGATGAAGCCGGACGAGGCGTTGTTTGAGAGCGTGACCACCTGGGCCGCGGAGCCCCCGGCGCGCAGTGCCTTGACGCCCTCCACCACGGCCGTGCCGGAGCCGATCCAGACCACGGCTTTTGCCTCGCCGGCCATGATCTTCGGCACGATGGACGCGTAGTCGGGCTTGTCGCGGTCGGCCGGCACGATCACGGCGGGCTTGGCCTTGCCCTTGTCGAACCCCTTCATCGCGCCTTCCAGAGCATCCTGGCCGAAGGAGTCGGTGACATGAACCACCGCGATGCGGTCGACGCCGATGGTGAGCAAATGGGTCACGGCCTTCTCGGCCTCGCGCTGGTAGGACGAGCGCACGTTGAAGACGTGCCGCTGCACAGGCTGGTGCAGGACCATGGCGCCGGTGGAGGGGCCGATCAGTGCCACGCCATGCTTGTCGAGCACGGGAATGATGGCCTGCGAATGGGGCGTGCCGCGGCTCATGAAGAGTGCCACGGCCTTCCTGTCCTCGATCAGCACGCGCGCGTTCTCGGCGGCGCGCTTGACGTCGAAGCCGTCGTCCATGCGCAGCACCTCGACCTTCTCGCCGTGAATGCCGCCCTGGGCATTGACGGCATCGATCACCAGCTGGGCGCCCGCGATGGTCTCGTTGACGCTGGCGGCCACCGAGCCGGTGATGCCGGCGGTCTGGCCGATCAGGATCTGGCCGGAGGCGCCGAGGCTGGCGAGCGCCAGCAAGCCGGCGGTGCAGAGCACGCGCATCTTGTTCATGGGAGTGGGTTCGGGAGAAGGTGGAGGGGAGCGAACGAAAAAGCCTCTATTTGTTGCCGAATTGATGCTTCGGCCTTATCCGTGGAAACCCCTGCCCCGCGCTAGGCCATGTGACGCTTTGCACGAAGCTGCGCCCTGGTTCCTAGAATGTCTGCCCCATTCCCAAGGCACTCATGACACAGGGCTCCATCCGGATACGCGGTGCGCGCCAGCACAACCTCCAGAACCTCGACCTCGACATCCGCACCGGCGAGATGACCGTGGTCACCGGCCCGAGCGGCTCGGGCAAGTCGAGCCTGGTGTTCGACACGCTCTATGCCGAGGGCCAGCGGCGCTACGTCGAGACCTTCTCGGCCTATGCGCGGCAGTTCCTCGACCGCATGGACAAGCCGGCGGTCGACAAGGTGGAGGGTGTGCCGCCCGCCATCGCCATCGACCAGACCAACCCGGTGCGCTCCTCGCGCTCGACCGTCGGCACCATGACCGAGCTCAACGATCACCTGAAGCTGCTGTACGCGCGCGCCGCGCAGCTCTTCGACCGCGAGACGGCGCTGCCGGTGCGGCATGATTCGCCGGATTCGATCTATGCCGAGCTGGTGGCCAGGGCGGCGGCGGCCGGGGATCCGCGCGTGGTGCTCACGTTTCCGGTTGAGCTGCCGGCCGGCACCAGCGCCGACGAGGTGGCCCAATGGCTGTCGGCCAGCGGCTTCACGCGGGTGCAGGGCGAGCGCCAGGTCGCCACGCCCACGGGGCCGCGCAAGGTGCTGGACGTGGTGGCGGACCGCTTTCGCATGGCCGGCGCCGAGCGCTCGCGCGTGATCGAGGCGATCGAGGTGGCGCTGAAGCGCGGCAGCGGGCGGCTGACCGTGCATGCTTTGCCGGCGGAAGAAGGTGGCGAGCCGGAGGTGTGGAAATTCTCGACCGGCCTGCACTGCCCCGAGAGCGACATCCGCTACGCGGACCCGATCCCCTCGATGTTCTCCTTCAACTCGGCGGTGGGCGCCTGCGAGACCTGCCGCGGCTTCGGCCGGGTGATCGGGGTGGACCTGGGCCTGGTGATCCCCAACGACAAGCTCACGCTGCGCGCCGGCGCGATCAAGACCATCCAGACGCCGGCCTGGAAGGAAGCGCAGGACGACCTGATGCGCCATGCCGAGGCGGCGGGCATTCCGCGCGACACGCCCTGGAACAAGCTCACGCCCGAGCAGCAGGCCTGGGTGATCGAGGGCTCGCCGCACTGGAACGGCAAGTGGAACCAGCAGTGGTACGGCGTGCGCCGCTTCTTCGGCTACCTGGAGAGCAAGGCCTACAAGATGCACATCCGCGTGCTCTTGTCCAAGTACCGCAGCTACACGCCGTGTCCGGCCTGCGGGGGAGCGCGGCTCAAGCTGGAGAGCCTGCTGTGGCGCATCGGCAGCAAGCAGGACGCGGATGCGGTGCTGGCGCCGGCGAAGCGCTTCATGCCGGTGGGGGTGAAGTGGTCGCGGGAGCAGCTGGAGGCGCTGCCGGGGTTGTGTCTGCATGACTTGATGCTGTTGCCGATCCAGCGCTTGAGACAGTTCTTCGATGGGCAGCTACCCTCACCCCAACCCTCTCCCGCAAGCGGGAGAGGAATGCCAACAGCGGGCGGGGAGTTGCTCCCTCTCCCGCTTGCGGAGGCAGGGGGTGAGGTGAGACCCAGGCCCTCAAGCTCCTCTTCGAAGAAATCACCACCCGCCTGCGCTACCTGCACGATGTCGGCATCGGCTACCTCACCCTCGACCGCCAGAGCCGCACCCTGAGCGGCGGCGAGGTGCAGCGCATCAACCTCACGACCGCGCTCGGCACCTCGCTGGTCAACACCCTCTTCGTGCTCGACGAGCCCAGCATCGGCCTGCATCCGCGCGACATGAACCGCATCACCGAGGCGATGCTGCGCCTGCGCGACGCCGGCAACACGCTGGTGGTGGTGGAGCACGACCCTGCCGTGATGCTGGCCGCCGACCGCGTGATCGACATGGGCCCGGGCCCCGGCGCGCGCGGCGGGCAGATCGTGTTCGACGGCGACACCGGCGCGCTGCGCCATGCCGACACGCTGACCGGCCAGTACCTGGGGGGGCGCAAGCAGATCGGCATGGGCTTCAAGCGCATGGTGAGCGACAACACGGCGCGCCTCATCCTCGAGGGCGTGCGCGAGCACAACCTGCGCGACATCACGGTCGAGTTCCCGCTGGCTCGGCTGGTGTGCGTGACCGGCGTCAGCGGCTCGGGCAAGTCGACGCTGATCCAGGACGTGCTGGCCCCCGCGCTGATGCGCCATTTCGGCCGATCCACCGAGTCACCCGGCGCGCACGACCGGCTGCTCGGCGCCGATCATCTGAGCGACGTGGTCTTCGTCGACCAGTCGCCGATCGGCAAGACGGCGCGCTCCAACCCCGCGAGCTACGTGGGCGCGTGGGACGCGATCCGCGAGATCTTCGCCACCGCAACGCTGTCGCGGCAGCGCGGCTACACCGCCTCGAAGTTCAGCTTCAACAGCGGCGACGGGCGCTGCCCGACCTGCGGCGGCTCGGGCTTCGAGCATGTGGAGATGCAGTTCCTCTCCGACGTCTACCTGCGCTGCCCCGATTGCGACGGCAAGCGCTACCGCCCCGAGATCCTGGAAGTGAAGGTCGAGCGCGGCGGGCGCGGCCACAACGTGGCCGACATCCTCGAGCTCACGGTGGCCGAGGCCGCCGCGCTGTTCGCCGGCGACCGCGAGGTGCTGCGCGTGCTGCAGCCCATCGTCGACGTCGGCCTGGACTACGTGAAGCTCGGTCAGCCGGTGCCCACGCTCTCGGGCGGCGAGGCGCAGCGCCTCAAGCTGGCGGGCTTCCTGGCCGAGGCCGCGAAGAACGGCAGCGCCAGCAAGCAGCCGCTGGCGCGCAAGGGCACGCTGTTCCTGTTCGACGAGCCGACCACCGGCCTGCACTTCGACGACATCGCGCGCCTGATGCGCGCGCTGCGCAAGCTGCTCGATGCCGGCCATTCGCTGGTGGTGATCGAGCACAACCTCGACGTGATCCGCGCCAGCGACTGGCTGATCGATCTCGGCCCCGAAGGCGGCGAGGGCGGCGGCCAGGTGGTGGCGGTGGGCACGCCCGAGCAGGTGCGCGAGAACCGCGCTTCGCTGACCGGCGCCGCGCTGGTCGACTACGACCTGGCCATCGGGCCTGGCGCCTACAAGGTGGCGGAGCGCGCCGCGCGCTCGTATGCGGCGCGCGCGCTGCAGCAGCAGGCGCCCGGCCGCGATGCGATCCAGATCGTCCATGCGCGCGAGCACAACCTCAAGAACCTGTCGGTCGACATCCCGCGCGGCAAGTTCAGCGTGGTGACCGGCGTCAGCGGCTCGGGCAAGTCCACGCTGGCCTTCGACATCCTGTTCAACGAAGGGCAGCGCCGCTACCTCGAATCGCTCAATGCCTATGCGCGCAGCATCGTGCAGCCGGCCGGCCGGCCTGAGGTGGACGCGGTCTACGGCATCCCGCCCACGGTCGCCATCGAGCAGCGGCTGTCGCGCGGCGGTCGCAAGAGCACGGTGGGCACCACCACCGAGGTGTGGCACTTCCTGCGCCTGCTCTACGTCAAGCTGGGCATCCAGCACTGCATCCACGACGGCGCGGCGGTGCAGCCGCAGACGCCCGACAGCATCGCGGCGCAGCTGCTGAAGAACTTCCGCGGCCAGCACATCGGCCTGCTGGCGCCGTTGGTGAGCAACCGCAAGGGCGTCTACACCGAGCTGGCCGACTGGGCGCGGCCGCGCGGCTTCACGCACCTGCGGGTGGATGGCGAATTCCTGCCGACCACCGGCTTCCCGCGCATCGACCGCTTCAAGGAGCACACCATCGAGCTGCCGGTGGCCAGCCTCGACGTGGAGCCGACGAAGGAGGCCGAGCTGCGCGAGGCCCTGGCACGCGCGCTGGAGCACGGCAAGGGCGTGGTGCACGTGCTGAGCGAGCTCACCGGACTGCGCGGCGCCATGATGGCGGGCGTGCCGACCGCGGGCATCGGCCGCGTTCATGTGTTCTCCACGCTGCGCGCCTGCCCGGTGTGCAGCACCAGCTATGCCGAGCTCGACCCGCGGCTGTTCTCGTACAACAGCAAGCATGGCTGGTGCCCGGACTGCGTGGGCACCGGCGTCAAGCTCACGAAGGACCAGCGCAAGGTCTACGACGATTCGACGATGGCCGCGGACAACCGCGGGCGGGAGCAGACCTTCGCGGAGCCTGAAGTGGAGGACGTGGGGGATGTGGTGTGTCCGACGTGCCAGGGGATGCGGCTGAATCCGATGGCGCGGGCGGTGGTGTTCGCGGGGGATGCTGGAGGGGCGAGTGAGCCAAGCCCGTCCGCGAGCGAGGTCGACCCCGATCTGCTCCCTCTCCCGCCTGCGGGAGAGGGCTGGGGTGAGGGCGGCATCGCCATCACGCAACTCGCGAGGATGAGCGTGACCGACATCCGCATCTGGTTCGACCACATCGCCTTGACCGGCAGGCAAGCCGAGATCGCACGCGACCTGGTCCCCGAGATCAGGAGCCGTCTCGAATTCCTCGAGGAAGTCGGCCTCGGCTACCTCACCCTCGACCGCGGCGCGCCCACGCTCTCCGGCGGCGAGGCCCAGCGCATCCGCCTCGCGGCGCAGCTGGGCAGCAACCTGCAGGGCGTGTGTTACGTGCTGGACGAGCCCACCATCGGCCTGCACGCGCGCGACAACCAGATCCTGCTGGACGCGCTGCACAAGCTGGGCGAGAAGGGCAACACGCTGGTGGTGGTGGAGCACGACGAGGACACCATCCGCCGCGCCGACCACATCATCGACATCGGGCCCAGCGCGGGCAAGCGCGGCGGGCGGCTGGTGGCGGAGGGCAGCGTGAGCGATCTGGAGGCGGCGAACGAGTCGCAGACGGGGCGCTACCTGCGCGATGCGATCAAGCACCCGCTGCAACCGCGCCGCGCGGTCTTGCTCTCTCCCTCGGAGGGGGAGGGAGCCCTGCGCTGGCTGACCGTTCGCGGCGCCAACCTGCACAACCTGCAGGACGTCACCGTGACTCTGCCGCTGAACCGCCTGGTCACCGTCACCGGCGTCAGCGGCTCCGGAAAATCCACGCTCGCGCGCGACGTGCTGCTCGCCAACGTCCACGCCATCGTCGTGCAGCGCATGACCAAGGCCGGCCGCGACGCCGACGCCGCCGGCAAGCGCCCCAAGTGGACCGGCTGCAGGGCGGTCGAAGGCTACGAGCCCATCGACCGCGTGCTCGAGGTCGACCAGACGCCCATCGGCAAGACGCCGCGCAGCTGCCCCGCCACCTACATCGGTTTCTGGGACACCATCCGCAAGCTTTTCGCCGACACGCTGGAAGCCAAGGCGCGCGGCTACGGCCCCGGCCGCTTCAGCTTCAACACCGGTGAAGGCCGCTGCCCGGGCTGCGAGGGCGCGGGCGTGCGCACCATCGAGATGAGCTTCCTGCCCGACGTGAAGGTGCCCTGCGAGGTTTGCCATGGCGCGCGCTTCAATCCCGAGACGCTGGCCGTGAGCTGGCGCGGGAAGAGCATCGGCGACGTGCTGCAGATGGAGGTGGACGAGGCGGTGGAGTTCTTCGCCGCCATGCCCAACATCAGCCATCCGCTGCAGCTGCTGAAGGACGTGGGCCTGGGCTACCTCACCCTGGGCCAGCCCTCGCCCACGCTCTCGGGCGGCGAGGCGCAGCGCATCAAGCTGGTGACCGAGCTCAGCAAGGTGCGCGACGACGTCACCCGCCGCGGCAACAAGGCGCCGCACACGCTCTATGTGCTCGACGAGCCGACCGTGGGCCTGCACATGGCCGATGTGGAGAAGCTGATCCATGTGCTGCACCGGCTGGTGAACGGCGGCCACAGCGTGGTGGTGATCGAGCACGATCTCGACGTCATCGCCGAGGCCGACTGGCTGATCGACCTCGGCCCCGAGGGCGGCGACGGCGGCGGCCGCGTGGTGGCAGCCGCGCCGCCGGAGGAGGTGGTGCGGCTGCGCACGCACACCGGCGTGGCGCTGGCGCCGGTGCTGGCGCGCGGCGCCGTGCGGCACGAGGTGCTGCAGTTGCCGGTTCAGCCGCCACCGGTCCCGATGCGGAAAGAGGCCTGATGCGCACCTTCTACAACGACCACCACGCGCTGCACCACGGCAAGGTCGAGATGTTCCGCGGCGAGCTGGTGCCCTGCTTCGAGGTGCCGGCGCGTGCGGACTACGTGCTGGAGGAACTGAAGCGGCGCCGACTCGGTGCCATCGACACGCCCGCCGAGGTCGACGAGGCCGCGCTGGCCCGCGTGCATGCGCCGCGCTACCTCGACTTCCTCGCCGGTGCGTGGGACGAATGGGTCGCCCTCGATCCGGCCAACGCGCAGCGCGACGCGCTGCCTTCCTACTGGCCGATCCGCAGCTTCCGCCATGACGTGCTGCCCGCCAGCTTTCCGGCGCGCATGGGCTTGTTCTCCTACGACGCGGGCACGCCGCTCACCGCCGCCACCTGGGCCGCGGCGCGTGCCGGTGCCGGCTGTGCGCTTGCGGCGGCCTCGCATGTGCTCCAGGGCGAGCGCGCCGCCTTCGCGCTGACGCGCCCGCCGGGCCACCATGCGGGCGCCGATTTCTTCGGCGGCTACTGCTTCCTCAACAACGCGGCCATCGCGACACAGGCGCTGCGCGACGCCGGCGTCGATCGCGTGGCGGTGCTCGACATCGACTACCACCACGGCAACGGCACGCAGGCGATCTTCTACGAGCGCGCCGACGTGCAGTTCACCAGCATCCACGGCGACCCGCACACCGAATACCCCTACTACCTGGGCTACGCGGACGAGCAGGGCGCCGGCGCCGGGCTGGGCTTCAACCGCAACCTGCCGCTGGCGCGTGGCACCGGCTTTGCGGCGTGGCGCGAGGCGCTGCGTTCCGCGCTCGCCGGCATCGCCGCCTTCAAGCCCGGCGCACTGGTGGTCTCTCTGGGGCTCGACACCTTCGAGGGCGATCCGATCGCCGGCTTCAAGCTGGCCACTCCCGACTACCTGCGCATCGGCGAGGACCTGGCGCGCGCCGGGCTGCCGACCGTGTTCGTCTTCGAGGGCGGCTATGCGGTGGCCGAGGTGGGCGTCAACGCGGTCAACGTGCTCGAGGGCTTCATGCAGCAGGCCGCCTGACGCTCCTGCGACAGGCCAGGGGTCGGCCCCGATTGCCCGGACCACGGCCTCGCGGCCAAATGGCGGGCCTTTCCTTTCCTTTCTGTTCTGGAGCTGTCCCATGTTTCGCCGTTCCCTCCTGTGTGCCGCCCTCGGCCTGGCCGCTGCCGCCGCTGCGCACGCCCAGAGCTTCCCCGCCAAGCCGATCAAGCTCCTGGTCGCCTTCCCGGCTGGCGGCCCCACCGACATCACGATGCGCCAGCTGGCCGAGAACGCCTCGAAGATCCTCGGCCAGCCGATCGTGGTCGAGAACAAGCCCGGCGCCGGCGGCACGCTGCCCGCGCAGGCGCTGCAGACCGCGCAGCCGGACGGCTACACCGTCGGCCAGACCCCGCTCGGCGTGTTCCGCCTGCCCTACACCACCAAGATCACCTGGGACCCGGTGAAGGACATCAGCTACGTGATCAACGTCACCGGCTACGCCTTCGGCATCGTCGTGCCGGCCGACAGTCCGTTCAAGACCTGGAAGGACTTCGTGGCCTATGCCAAGGCCAATCCCGGCAAGCTGACCTACGGCTCGACCGGTAATCTGACCAGCCCCCACCTCACCACCGAGCTGGTCGCGCAGAAGGCCGGCATCGAGCTGCAGCATGTGCCCTACAAGGGCAGCGCCGACCTGATGCTGGCGGTGCTCAGCGGCCAGCTGATGGCCGCGGCCGACAGCACCGGCTTCGCGCCGCAGGTGGAGGCCGGCAAGCTGCGCGTGCTCAACACCTGGGGCGAGAAGCGGCTGGCCAAGTTCCCGGATGCACCGACGCTGAAGGAGCTGGGCTACGACATCGTGCAGAGCTCGCCTTTCGGGCTCGGCGCGCCCAAGGGCACGCCGCCGGAGGTGGTGAAGAAGCTGCACGACGCCTTCAAGCAGGCGATGGAAGAGCCGAGCTACGTGGCGGCGCTCGGACGCTACGACATGCTGCCCAACTACATGAGCACGGCCGACTACACGAAGTTCGCCCAGGCCACCTTCACGCGCGAAAAGGCGCTCATCGAGAAGCTGGGGCTGGGCAAGCCGCAGTGAGCGCGGCTAGCCGAGTTCGAAGCTCGTGATGCCGTAGACCCGCTGCAGCTCGCAGGCGGGGGCCGGGCCTGCGTACATGCGCGCGGTCTCGAAGACGCTGCGCAGGCCCTGCGCCTGCGCCAGCGCCACGGCGCTGTCGTTGGGCAGCGGCACGTCGAGGTACACCGTGTCGCCGGCCGGCACTGCGGCGCACAGCGCGGCGTACAGGGCGCTTGCGATTTTGGGCGAGTCCGCCAGCAGCGGGCCGATCTTGTGGCCCTCGCGGCAGCGGCGGATCAGGCCCCATCCCGCCAGCTTTCCATCTGCGAGCCAAGCCAGGCCGGTGGCGTCGGGCATGGCGGTCCAGCAGCGCAGGAAAGCATCGCGCGGTGCCGGGAAGACGCGACGGTCGTCGGCACACAGCGCAGCGAAGTCGATGTCGGCGAGCGGCACGATCGGCCCATCCGCGCCGGGCGTCGCGGCACCGGCCGTGCCGGCCAAGCGGACGTTGTTCCAGGCCAGCGCGAAGCCGCTCTTGCGGTAGTTGTCTTGCTGCGCGGGCACGCCGTCGAGGCCCACGACCTGGCCCGACAGCCGCTTCATGCCCGCCGTCCAGAGGCGAAGCCCGATGCCGCGCCCGCGCCACGCCGGCAGCACGATGTACAGCCCGATGAAACCGAAGCGTCCGGCGTACGAGACGGCGGAGATGCAGCCCACCGGCTCGCCGCCGCATTCGGCGACGAGAAAGCCATCGGGATCGGCCGCGTGGAAGCAGGTGGCGTCGTGCAGGCCGGGGTTCCAGCCTTCGCGCGCCGCCCACTCGACGGCCATCGCGACCTCGTGGCGGTGCATGGTGCGGATCGTGCATTCCATGCGCGGCATTGTCGCGCGGCTTGCATTCGTCGCAGCCGGCCCCAGTTCCCCAGAATGACCGCGCCGGAGTCCTCGATGAACGAATCGCTGCACGTCGTTTGCCCCCATTGCCACACCACCAACCGCGTGCGCCAGGCGCAGCTGGGCAGCGCGCCCGACTGCGGCAGCTGCCATCGCCCGCTCTTCGGCGGCCACTCGACCGCGCTGGACCAGTCGGCCTTCGAGCGTCACATCGGCCGCAACGAGATCCCGGTGCTGGTGGACTTCTGGGCGCCCTGGTGCGGCCCCTGCCGGCAGATGGCTCCGGGCTTCGAGCAGGCGGCGGCGCAGCTCGAGCCGCAGGTGCGGCTGGCCAAGGTCGACACGGAGGCCGTGCCGGCGCTGGCGGCGCGCTTCAACATCCGCAGCATCCCCACCCTGGCCCTGTTCCGCGGCGGCCGCGAGATCGCGCGCCAAGCTGGCGCGATGGGCGCGGCGGACATCGTTCGCTGGACGCGGGCGCAGCTGGGCTGAGCCTTCGTCCGCGAACGCTCGCGCAGATCGCGCGAACGTGGCATGCGTCACACGGCGGACACGCCGCGCTTCGGAGCGCGATGTGACAATCCGGCAATCTTCCTGGAGGGGGTGCCTGCATGTTTGCTTCTATGCGTCGGATTGCACCGGCGAGTCGATCCCTGGCCGCCCTGGCCTGTCTGGTGCTCCTGGCCGGCGTGGCTGCCGCGCAGGCGCCCGAAGCCCCGCCCGAGCCCGGCGAGCTCCCGGTCCACAAATGGGTGGTGCCGCCACCCAGCTGGTCGCCCGAGGCTCATTTCACCAATCTCAAGGACGGCGCCACGCTCGAGTCGCCTTTCGTGGCGCGCTTCGGGCTGTCGATGCGCGGCATCGTGCCCGCCGGCCACAGCGCCGGCCATGCGGGGCATCACCACCTGCTGATCAACCAGCCGCTGCCGCTGGACTTCAAGAAGCCGCTGCCCTTCACCGAGCAGTACATCCATTTCGGCAAGGGCCAGATGGAGACGCTGGTCGACCTGCCGCCGGGCAGCTATTCGCTGCGCCTGGTGCTGGCCGACCAGGGCCACATTCCCTTCTTCGTCTACAGCAAGCCGCTGCGGCTCACGGTCAGCCGGCAGAACAAGGGCGTCGCGCCGGCCAGCCTGCTGGGCGAGCCGCGCATCGAGGTCCTGAGCCCGGCCGATCGCGCGACGGTGCAGCTGCCGCTGCGCATCCAGCTGCACGCGAGCGGCTACAACATTTCGCACGCCGCGCCCAAGCTGCCGGACACGGGGCATTTCCGGCTGACGCTGGAGCGCCCGGGGCAGAAGGCGGAAGTCATCGAGCTCGACGGCGGCCAGACCGAGTTCTGGCTCCGGCCACCGAAGGGCAGCTACAGCGCCCGGGTCGAGCTGCTGAGCAACAGCAATGGCGCGACGATGGCCCGCGCCAGGCCGGTGGGCTTTACCGTGCCCTGACGGCGCTCACACATCGGGCCGGATGTTCGGGTCGATGCTGCCGGCCCGGCGCGCCCGGAGGATGGCGGCCGCGACTTCGGCGAAGCCGGCACCGCGCTCGCTGGGCGCCACGTAACGCGGCAGATGCGACAGCGCGGCCTCGAAGCGGCGCACGTTGGCCACGCCCACGCTGTGGGCGAAGTGCTCGAACATCAGCGCGTCGTTGGTCGAGTCGCCTACGTAGGCCCAGCGCTGCGTCTCGTCGTCGAGCGAACGGCCCCAGAGCTCGCGCACGATCCAGCGGGCGCCTTCCAGCTTGTTGTGGTCGCCCCACCAGCCGTTGACGTGGATGCTGCTGACGGTGGCGTGCATGCCCTCGCTGCGCATCAGGCCGGCCACCTGCGCGATGGTCGCATCGTCGAGCTGCGTGAACTCGCTGTGGTCGATGGCGATGTCGCATTCCCGCCCGGCCGAGTCGGTAGCGCGCCGGGCCGCGGGGATCTCGCGCTCGATGCGCGCGAGCACGGCCTGCATGCGCTCGAAGTTGCGCGCGCGCGTGGCGGCATCCTGCTGGTAGCGCTTCTCGATCCGGCCCTCGGCCGTGCGCACCAGGGCGACGGCGCCGTTCTCCGCCACGATCGCATCGACCGGCCAGACGCCGGCGAAGGGCTCGCTCCAGCCGACCGGCCGGCCGGTGATGGCGACCAGGTTCAAGCCTGCCGCGTGCAGCGCGTCCATGGCCTGGAGTGCATCGGGCGTGATGGCGCCCTCGGTGGTGAGCGTGTCGTCGATGTCGGTGAACACGCCCACGAGCGCGCTGCGCGCGGCCGCGTCCCATTGGGCCAACGACAACAGGTGCTGGGGCTGGGGCGAGGAGGGCGGGGAATGCGGCGAAGTCATGGCAAGGAATCCTCGAGGAGCCGCGATCCTACCGGCGCTTTCGTGTAGCATCCCGCCCCCGCCGCGCTATCGAGCCCGATGCGGCGCCTTCCATGCCCCACATCCTCGTCGACCAGCTCCGCAAGACCTACCGCATTTCCGAGCGCGACCCCGGCGTGATGGGCGCGCTGCGCGGGCTCGTTTCGCGCCGCCATCGCACGGTGGCGGCGCTGTCGGGCGTGTCCTTCTCGCTCGAGCGCGGCGAGCTGCTGGGCTTCATCGGGCCCAACGGCGCGGGCAAATCGACCACCATCAAGATCCTCGCGGGCATCCTGCGGCCCGACGGCGGGCGCGTGGAAGTCGACGGGCGCGACCCCTTCGCCGACCGCGAGCGCCACGTGGCGCGCATCGGCGTGGTCTTCGGCCAGCGCACGCAGCTGTGGTGGGACCTGCCCGTGGGCGACGGCTTCGACCTGCTGTGCGACATCTACCGCGTCGACCCGGCGCGCTACCGCCGCACGCGCGACGAGCTGGTCGCGCTGCTGCACCTGGAGCGCGTGCTCGATCAGCCGGTGCGGCAGCTGTCGCTGGGCCAGCGCATGCGCGCGGAGATTGCCGCGGCGCTGCTGCACGAGCCCGACATCCTGTTCCTTGACGAGCCGACCCTCGGGCTCGACGCACCCTCGAAGCTGGCCGTGCGCGACTTCGTCCGGCGCGCCAACCAGGAGCGGGGCACCACCGTGCTGCTGACCACGCACGACATGCACGACATCGAGGCGCTGGCCCGGCGCGTGATCGTCATCGGCCACGGCCGCGTGCTGGCCGACAGCCCGGTCGAGGCCTTGCGCGCGCTGGTGATGGCCGAGCGGCGGCTGGTGGTCGACTTCGCGCAGGATGCCGAGTTGCCCGCGCAGGTGTCCGGCGCCCGGGTGCATTCCCGCGACGGGCAGACGCTGGTGCTCGACTTCGACCCGGCGGTGACCACGGCGCCCGCGTTGATCGCGCGCATCGCGGCTGCGCATGCGGTGGAAGACATCCGGCTCGAAGGCCTGGCGATCGAGGCCGTCATCGCGCGCTTCTATGCGATGCATGGAGCGGCCGAAGCGTGACGAAGCTGCGCGAACTCGCGCGCCCCTACGTCGCGGCCTTCGCGTCGCGCTTCCTGCAGATGCTGCAGTACCGCACCGCCGCGCTTGCGGGCTTTGCCACGCAATGCTGGTGGGGCGGGATCAAGGTGATGGTGCTGGCCGCGTTCTACGGCGGCGCGTCGATGGCGGGAACGCCGATGTCGCTCGCGCAGGCGGTCAGCTACACCTGGCTCGCGCAGGGGCTGCTCGCGCTGCTGCCCTGGCTAGGCGACCCGGAGGTCGCGCTGGCCGTGCGCACCGGCGCTGTGGCCTACGACCGCCTGCGGCCGGTGGACGCCTACGCGCTCTGGTTCGCGCGCAGCGCGGGCTGGATCGCGGCGCGCGTGTTGCCGCGCGTGGCGCTGATGGCGGCCTTTGCGGCCATCGCGCTGCCGCTGGCCGGGTTGGGCGACTGGGCCTGGCAGCCGCCGGCAGGCTTCGCGGCTGCTGTTGCGTTCCTCGCATCGGCCGTGCTCGCGCTGCTGCTGTCCGCGTCGATGGTGATGCTGCTCAACATCGCGGCGGCCGCGGCGCTCAACGAGCGCGGCATCAACGCGCTCGCGGCCCCGGTCGTCATCGTGTTCTCGGGCAACCTGCTGCCGCTGGCGCTGCTGCCCGACGCGTGGCAGACCGCACTCCTGCTGCAGCCCTTTGCCGGCGTGGTCGACATTCCCGCGCGCCTGTATTTCGGGCTGATGGGCGGCGCGCAAGCGCTGGTGGGGCTGGGGCTGCAGTGCTTCTGGCTCGTCGCGCTGGTTGCGCTCGGGCATCGGGCCATGGACCGCACCATGCGCAAGCTGGAAGTGCAGGGCGGCTGACATGGGCTCGCTCGCGCTCTTTCTTCGCCTCGTGAAGGCCTCGCTCCTCGGGCAGGCGCGCTATCCGGCCTCGGCCTTGATGCTGACGCTGGGGCAGTTCCTTGCCACCGGCATCGAGGTGATCGCCGTGTGGGCGCTGTTCCATCGCTTCGGCGACGTGCAGGGCTGGACCCTCGGCGAGGTGGCGGTGTTCTACGGGCTGGCGAACTGCATGTTCGCCATCGCCGATGCGCTGGGGCGCGGCTTCGACGTGCTGGGGACGGAGTTTCTGCGGACCGGGGCTTTCGATCGCCTGTTGCTGCGCCCGCGTCCGCTGGCGCTGCAGCTGATGGGGCACGACGTTCGCGTGAGCCGTCTGGGCCGGCTGATGCAGGGCGTGGCGGTGCTGGCCTTCGGCACGGTGCAGGCGGGCGTGGCCTGGACGCCGGAGGCGGTGGCCGTCGCGCTGTTCGCGCTGGCCGGCGGCGTGGCCTTGTTCCTCGGCATCCTGGTGCTGCAGGGCACGCTGGCGTTCTGGACCGTGGAGAGCCTGGAGATCGCCCACGTGCTGACCTATGGCGGCGTGCAGGCCGCGCAATACCCTTTGGCGCTGTATGCGCGGTGGT
Organism: Variovorax sp. WS11; assembly: GCF_010499245.1. Taxonomy (GTDB): domain Bacteria; phylum Pseudomonadota; class Gammaproteobacteria; order Burkholderiales; family Burkholderiaceae_C; genus Variovorax. The sequence goes on along the minus strand of NZ_JAAGOW010000001.1, from coordinate 1,679,368 downwards.
TCCGGCGCGTGCTGACCTTCATCGTGCCGCTGGCCTGCGTGGCCTACTACCCGGTGCTGGCGATCCTGGGAAGGCCGATCCGCTGGGGCGCTGGGTGGGCAGCATGGTGTCGCCGCTCGCGGGCTTCGTGTGTCTCGCGGCGGCTTCGTGGCGTGGCGCTTCGGGCTGCGCCACTACGCTTCGACGGGCAGCTGAGCCTGCGTCAGCCGGCGCTCTGCAACGCCAGTCCTGCGTGCTCCCGCAGCGGATGGAAGTGGATCTTCGGAAAGCGCTCCTGCGCCAGCCGCACGTCGTACGGCGAGGTGCACAGGAAAGCCAGCGTGTCGGCCGCGTCCTTGGCCATGCGCGCCGGGTAGGCGTTGACGAACTCGCGCAGCTCGGCCGGGGTGTCGGCCGTGATCCAGCGCGCGCCCGTGTACTGGCAGCCCTCGAGCCGCACGTCGGCGTCGTATTCGGCCTTCAGGCGGTGCTGCACCACTTCGAACTGCAGCTGGCCGACGGCGCCCAGCAGCATCGGGCCGCCGACCTCGGGGCGAAACACCTGGATCGCGCCTTCCTCCCCGAGCTGGGCCAGGCCCTGCTGCAGCTGCTTCGTTCGCAGCGGGTTCTTCAGGATCACGGTCATGAAGAGCTCGGGCGCGAAGAAGGGCAGGCCGGTGAATTGCAGGCTCGCGCCGTCGGTGATGGTGTCGCCCAGCTGCACGCCGCCATGCGTGGTGAAGCCTACGATGTCGCCCGCGTAGGCCTCCTCGACCGCCTCGCGGCGCTGGCTCATGAAAGTCACGACGCTGGTGGGCCGCAGTTCCTTCGCGGTGCGCTGCACCTTGAGCTTCATGCCCGGCGTGTACTTGCCCGAGGCCATGCGCACGAAGGCGATGCGATCGCGGTGATTGGCGTCCATGTTGGCCTGCACCTTGAAAACCACGCCTGCGAAATCCTTGTCCTCGGGCCGGATTTCCTTCACCACCGGCTGGCGGTTGACCACGGTGGTGCTGGTGCGCGATCGCGGCGAGGGCGCCAGGTCGACCAGGGCGTCGAGCACTTCCATCACGCCGAAGTTGTTGACGCCGGAGCCGAAGAACACGGGCGTCTGCTTGCCTGCCAGGAAGGCCTCGCGGTCCCAGGTGGGCGAGGCGCCGGTGGCCAGCTCCATGCTTTCCATGGCGCTCTCGAAGTCGGTGCCGAAGCGTTGGGTCAGCGTCTCGCGCTCGGTCAGCGCGAGGGTCTCGAAGTCCTGCGGCAGGCGCTCGCTGCCCGACTCGAACACCGTCATGGCCTGCGTGCGCAGGTTCATGATCCCGCGGAAGGTCTTGCCCTGGCCCACGGGCCACGTCATCGGCACGCAGGGCATGCCGAGCTCGCGCTCCACCTCGTCGAGGATGTCGAGCGGCTCGCGCACCTCGCGGTCCATCTTGTTGACGAAGGTGATGATCGGCGTGTCGCGTTGGCGGCAGACCTCGATCAGCCGGCGCGTCTGCGCCTCCACGCCGTTGGCCGCGTCGATCACCATCAGGGCGGAGTCGACCGCGGTGAGCACGCGGTAGGTGTCTTCGGAGAAGTCCTTGTGGCCGGGCGTGTCCAGCAGGTTGATCACGTGCTCGCGGTAGACCATCTGCATCACCGAGCTGGCCACCGAGATGCCGCGCTGCTTCTCGATCTCCATCCAGTCGGAGGTGGCATGGCGCGAGGCCTTGCGCGCCTTCACCGAGCCGGCGATCTGGATCGCGCCGGAGAAGAGCAGCAGCTTCTCGGTCAGCGTGGTCTTGCCGGCGTCGGGGTGGGAGATGATCGCGAAGGTGCGGCGGCGGCGGGTTTCGGAGGCGAATGACATGGGGAGGCGGGAATCAAAAGCGGCCGCAGATGCCGGCCGAACCCGCAATTATCGATGCCGGTGGCGTTCGGGCGCCGCTCGGGTAAAATCCGCCGCTTCCGAGGAGCGTTGCAGCGCCGCCAGGCGTGAGGCTCGGATCCCATCGCAACCACGCTCAACCGCTGTTCTCGCGGTGAGTTCTTCCCCCGACCGCAGCGGCATCATTCAAACTTGTTTGGAGCCAACATGAGCGCTGTTCTCAAATCCACCGCCGACCAGGCGATCGCCGACCTGTCCCTTGCCGCCTGGGGCCGCAAGGAAATCAAGATTGCCGAAACTGAAATGCCCGGCCTGATGGCCATCCGCGACGAGTTCGCCAAGAGCCAGCCGCTGAAGGGCGCGCGCATCACCGGCTCGCTGCACATGACGATCCAGACCGCGGTGCTGATCGAGACCCTGCAGGCCCTGGGCGCCACCGTGCGGTGGGCCTCGTGCAACATCTTCTCCACCCAGGACCACGCAGCCGCGGCCATCGCGGCCGCCGGCACGCCGGTGTTCGCGATCAAGGGCGAATCGCTGGAAGACTACTGGGACTACACCCATCGCATCTTCGACTTCGGCCCCAAGGGCGCAGCCGGCGAAGGCCCGAACATGATCCTGGACGACGGCGGCGATGCCACGCTGCTGATGCACCTGGGCCAGAAGGCCGAGAAGGACCAGGGCGTGCTGGCCAATCCGACCAGCGACGAGGAGCGCATCCTCTACGCCGCGATCAAGGCCAAGCTGGCCGTCGACGCGACCTGGTACACCCGCAAGTCGGCCGAGATCATCGGCGTGACCGAGGAGACCACCACCGGCGTGCACCGCCTCAACGAGATGAGCGCCAAGGGCACGCTGCTGTTCCGCGCGATCAACGTGAACGACTCGGTGACCAAGAGCAAGTTCGACAACCTCTACGGCTGCCGCGAATCGCTGGTGGACGGCATCAAGCGCGCCACCGACGTGATGATCGCCGGCAAGGTGGCGGTGGTGGCCGGCTATGGCGACGTGGGCAAGGGCTCGGCCCAGGCCCTGCGCGCACTGAGCGCCCAGGTGTGGGTGACCGAAATCGACCCGATCAACGCGCTGCAGGCCGCGATGGAAGGCTACCGCGTCGTGACCATGGAATACGCGGTCGACAAGGCCGACATCTTCGTCACCACCACCGGCAACAAGGACGTCATCACGCACGACCACATGGCCGCGATGAAGAACCAGGCGATCGTCTGCAACATCGGCCACTTCGACAACGAGATCGAGGTCGCCTCGCTCGAGAAGTACGAGTGGGAAGAGATCAAGCCGCAGGTCGACCACGTGATCTTCCCGGACGGCAAGCGCATCATCCTCTTGGCCAAGGGCCGGCTGGTGAACCTGGGCTGCGGTACGGGCCATCCGAGCTACGTGATGAGCTCCTCCTTCGCCAACCAGACCATCGCCCAGATCGAGCTCTTCACCAAGCCCGACGCCTACCAGGCCGGCAAGGTCTACGTGCTGCCCAAGCACCTGGACGAGAAGGTCGCGCGCCTGCAGCTGTCCAAGCTCGGCGCCCAGCTCACGGTGCTGACGGATGCGCAGGCCGCCTACATCGGCGTCGACAAGAACGGCCCCTACAAGCCGGACACCTACCGCTACTGATCGGGAGCCGCGCCGCATCGTGCGCGCCGACCAGTTGCTCGTCGAACGCGGCCTGGCAGCCTCGCGCTCGCAGGCCGTGCGCCTGATCGCGGGCGGCCTGCGCTGGCGCGACGGTGCGCGCTGGCGCACGGTGGGCAAGAACGCCGAGGACCTGCCCGTGAATGCCGAGCTGGAACTGCTCGACGCGGCCGAGGCGCGCTATGTGTCGCGCGGCGGGCTCAAGCTCGAGGGCGCGCTGGCCGCGGCGAGCATCGATGCTCGCGGTAAGCGCTGCCTCGATGTCGGCCAGTCGACCGGCGGCTTCACCGATTGCCTGCTGCAGCAGGGCGCTGCGCATGTGGTGGGTGTCGATGTCGGGCATGGCCAGTTGCATGCGCGGCTGCGCGGCGATGCGCGCGTCACCGCGGTCGAAGGCGTCAACGCACGCGCGCTCGATGCCTCGGCGTGGGCTGCGGCATCGCCGGCAGACACGCAGTTCGACCTGATCGTCGGCGACCTGTCCTTCATCTCGCTCACGCTGGTGCTGCCGGCCCTGCTACCCTTGCTCGCCACGACGGGCGAACTTCTGATGCTGGTCAAGCCTCAATTCGAACTGCAACCGGCACAGATCGGCAAGGGCGGCATCGTGCGCGATGCCTCGCTCTATCCGGTGGTCGAGCAGCGCCTGCGCACGGCCTGCGACGCGCTCGGCCTGCAGGTGCGGGGCTGGTTCGACAGCCCCATCGCGGGTGGCGACGGCAACCGCGAATTCTTCATTCATGCCGCTTTCGCGAGCGGCCCACCAGGAGCCGGCCGTGCGCCTTCCGTTGAGCTTTGAGTTTTTTCCACCCAAGACGCCCGAAGGCGTGGCCAAGCTGCGCGCCGTGCGCCAGCAGCTCTATGCGCGCCAGCCCGAGTTCTGCTCGGTGACCTATGGCGCCGGCGGCTCCACGCACGATGGCACCTTCGGCACGGTGCGCCAGATTTTGGAAGAAGGCGTTGATGCGGCCTGCCACTTCTCCTGCATCGGCGCGACCCGCGCAACGGTGCGCGAACAGCTGAAGGAGCTGAAGGCGATGGGCGTCAAGCGGCTCGTGGCGCTGCGCGGCGACCTGCCCAGCGGCTACGGCATGGGCGGCGAGTTCCATTACGCGAGCGACCTGGTCGCCTTCATCCGCGAAGAGACCGGCCGTGACTTCCACATCGAGGTCGCCTGCTATCCCGAGGTGCATCCGCAGGCGCGCTCGCCCGAGGCCGACCTGCAGGCCTTCGCGGCCAAGATCCGCGCCGGCGCCGACTCGGCGATCACGCAGTATTTCTTCAGCCCCGAGGCCTACTTCCGCTTCGTCGAGGAGGCCCGCAGGCTGGGGCTCGACACGCCGATCGTCCCGGGCATCATGCCGATCACCAGCTCCACGCAGCTGATGCGCTTCTCCGATGCCTGCGGCGCCGAGATCCCGCGCTGGATCCGGCTGCGGCTGCAGGGCTTCGGCGACGACACGGCGTCCATCAAGGCCTTCGGCCTCGATGTGGTGACCGAGCTCTGCGCGCGCCTGGCCAGCGGCGGCGCGCCGGCGCTGCACTTCTACACCATGAACCAGTCGGTGGCGACGCTCGCGTTGCTGGAGCGGCTGGGCTGGGAAGGATGAGGGGGGCCTGGCTCGCCAAAGGGCTCGCGCTGGTTCTGGCGGCCGCCGCGCTGGCCGCCTGCACCACCCCGCCGGCACCGCCGCCTTCGACCGGCGAAAGCGGGACCGGCCTGCGCCCGCTGGCACGCCAGCTCGTGCTGCCGCCCGGCGCACCGCCGCGCTCCCAGGTGCCATCGGTGCTCTACGACCTCGCGGGGTCGGGCACGTCGGAGGACGACGGCGTGCCGGGCGATGCGGGGCCGCGCGAGATCTTCGAGCGCGGCGGCGCCTCCTGGTACGGCATTCAGTTTCACCAGCGCAAGACCGCCAACGGCGAGCGCTTCGACATGACGGAGATGACCGCCGCCCACAAGACGCTGCCCTTCAACACCCGCGTCTGCGTGCGCAGCCTGGTCAACGGGCGCGAGGTGCTGGTGCGCATCAACGACCGCGGGCCCTACTCGGCCGGGCGCATCATCGACCTCAGCCGCGCCGCGGCGGATGCGCTGGGCATGCTGGGGATGGGGATCAAGCAGGTGGCGCTGTCGATCGTGGACAAGAACACGACGCGCTGCGGCGACACGGCGATCGACCCCGCGGCGATCGATGCGCCGCCGCCGCAGGCCGCGGCCGTAAAGCCGGCCAGGAACTCCACGCCCCGGCGCACCCGCGAGGTGCCGGCGCGCCTGCGGCGCTAAGACCGGTGTGGCTCAGCCGCCGTGGTCGAGCGAGAAGGCGGCGTGGCGGTCTTGCGCGAGGCGCTTCGCCATCTGCGGCAGGGCAGCCTCGAGCTGGGCCTTCAGCGTGAAAGGCGGGTTGATCAGGAACATGCCGCTCGCGGGCAGCCCCGGCCGGTGCGTGGCGCCGGTCGCGTCGGTCAGGATCTTGCTCGACTTGACGGTCAGCGTTGCGTGCAGCCAGGGCTTGCCGGCCTTGGTGGCCAGCGTCTTGAGGCGGCGCGGCAGGTCGTGCGACTCGGGCCGCGGAATGATCGGATGCCAGATCGCGTAGGTGCCGGTCGCGAAGCGCTTGAGTGCCTCGGCCACGAAGTCGAGCACGCGCCCGTAGTCGCTCTTTATCTCGTAGCTCGGGTCGCACAGCACCAGCGCGCGGCGCGAGGGCGGCGGCAGGAACTTGGTGGCGCTGCCGAAGCCGTCCTCGTGCAGCACAACGATTCGGCGGCCGGCCTCCAACTGGGCGATGTTGGCGCTCAGCGTGCGGGAATCGGTGGGATGCAGCTCGAAGAGCTTGAGCTTGTCGTGGTCGCGCAGCAGGTGCTGCACGATGAAGGGCGAGCCGGGGTAGATGCGCGCGCCGCCCTTGGGATTGAAGTCGCGCACCACCGCGAGGTAGCGCGCCAGGGCGTCGGCGAGCGGTGCCGCATCGGGCTGGGGCTGGGTCTCGGAGACCAGCCGCAGCACCCCTTCGGCCGCTTCGCCGCTGGTGCCGGCGTAGTCGCCATCGAGCCGGTACAGCCCGGCGCCGGCGTGGGTGTCGACCACCGTGAGGGCGGTGTCTTTCTCGAGCAAGTGCTCGAGCGCGGCAATCAGCACCGTGTGCTTGAGCACGTCGGCGTGGTTGCCGGCATGGAAGGCGTGGCGGTAGCTGAACATGAGAAATAGTGCCTGGAAGAAGAACGGGTTACGGCTAGACTCTCGCGCCGTTACAACCAATAACAGAGGGATCGAGGAATGCGAGGAGCCAACTGGCGATTTTGGGGCCTGTGCGCATGCGCGGGCGTTCTGTCTATTCTGACGGGCTGCGCCTCCGTCACGCACGGCACCACCCAATCGATCAAGATCGAGACGCTCACCCCCGGTGGCCAGGTGGTCGACGGCGCGGAATGCAAGGTTGCCAACGACAAGGGCGAGGCGCTCGCGCTGTCCGGCCAGAGCGTGCCGGTGCGGCGTTCGGGCGGCAATCTCTCGATCCATTGCACGCAGGCCGGGCAGGCCCCGGCGGGCGGACAGGCGGTGTCGCGCGTGAACGGGGGCATGGTGGGCAATATCCTGATCGGCGGGCTGATCGGGGTGGCCATCGATGCCGGCAACGGGTCGGGCTTCAACTATCCGAGCTGGATGCAACTGGTCTTCGGCGAGCAGCGCTACTTCGATCGGAGTGCGCAGCAGGGCGATCAGGCCATGGCGGGCGTCGTGCTCGGCACGACCCAGGTGGCCGCCGCGGCGCCCGCGGCTGCGGCACCCAGGAAGGAGCCTGAAAGCACTGCCGATCGCATTCCTCCGGCGCCGCAACCGGCGCCCGAGCCCGTGCCCGTCGCGCGCGCGCCTGCGGCGCCGCCTCCCGGCCCGGGCGCTGTGCCGCCGGCGCGGGTCTCCATGGACGACCTCAACGCCTTGCTGCCGGCAAAGCCGTGACGCGCGCGAGCATGATCCGGGCCGCCCTGTGGCTGGGTGGCGCCCTCGCCGCGGGGAGCGCGCAGGCGCTGGAGCCCGAGGCGCTGTTCGCCAAGGTGTCGCCCGGTGTCTGGACCGTGCGCACCTTCGACGCTCAGGAGCGTCCCCTGCGCGGAGGCAGCGCCGTGGTGGTGGGGTCCGGCCGGCTGGTCACCAACTGCCATGTGCTGGCCAAGGCGAGCAGCGTGGTGATCCGGCGGGACAACGTGAGCTACGGGGCCGCGCTCGAGTTTCCCGATGTGGAGCGGGATCTGTGCCAGATCAAGGTTGCCAATTTCCGCGAGCCAGCGCTCTCGATCGCGCCGGCGGGCTCGGCGCGGGTCGGGCAACGGGTCTACGCCATCGGCAGCCCGCGCGGGCTGGAGAACACGCTCAGCGAAGGCATCCTGTCGGGCCTGCGCGGCGGCGATGAGGGCCAGCTGCTGCAGATCACGGCTGCCATCTCTGCCGGCTCCAGCGGCGGCGGGCTGTTCGACAGCGAAGGGCGCCTGCTGGGCATCACGACCTTCGGCACGCGCGAGGCGGGCAGCCTCAACTTCGCCGTGCCCGCCGAATTCGTCGCAGAGATTCCTGCCCGCGCACAGGCAGCGCTGGCCCGGCGGCCGCGCCTGGAGGAGGGCGCAGGGGGCAGGCCGGCAGAGGCGCGCAGGCCGGGCGAGCCGCTGCGCGCCGGCGATGCCCTCGAATACGTGCGCGTCGACCATCTCACCGGCAACCGGTCGCCGGTCGTGTATCGGCTGGATCGCATCACGGGCGATGAGCTGTTCTTCAACATGGGCGGACGCGTCGAAAAGGCGGATGGGCGAGTGGTCTCGGTGACTTCGCCGATCGGCGGCATGTTCGATTCCTCCTCGCCGCCGGGCGGCTGGGGCCGCAAGGACGTGAAGCCGGGCATGCGCTGGCACATGGACTTCGTGGGGAGCACGGCACCTCGCTACCGCCATGAACTGGATGCCACGGTCTTCGGCGAGCGGACGATGCGCGTCGATGGGGCCGACATTCGGGTCTTGCAGATCGTCTACACGGGCTGGATCTATGCCGCGGCCGGCGCCGGGGCTGCCACCAGCGGCACACGCTTCGATGCCACGGCTTGGTACTCCAACGAGCTCGGACGCGTCGTGCGCTTCGAGGCCGAGCACCGGGCGTTCAACAATCCGGTCAGCACCAGGGAGTCGATAGAGTTGGTCCGCATCCTGCGCTAGCGCCGCCGGCCCATTTGCCTGCCCATTCTCTTTTTTCATATAATGGCAAGCTTCGCAGCGAACGAGCGGCCCCGCGGCGGAGCATTTCACCCCACCTAAGAGATTCCCGTCAGAGGAACACCGACCGTGGAAAAGGGCCCACCAAACCACTTCCTTCCAAGGAAAACTCATGACCAAAACGTTCAGCGCCAAGCCCGCTGACGTGACGCACGAGTGGTTTGTGATTGACGCGACCGACAAGGTCCTCGGACGAGTAGCCAGCGAAGTTGCTCTCCGTTTGCGCGGCAAACACAAGGCCATTTACACGCCTCACGTCGATACCGGTGACTTCATCGTCATCATCAACGCAGCCCAGCTGCGCGTCACCGGCGCCAAGCCGCTTGACAAGGTGTACTACCGCCACTCGGGCTACCCGGGCGGCATCACGGCCACCAACTTCCGCGACATGCAAGCCAAGCATCCGGGCCGCGCCCTGGAAAAGGCCGTCAAGGGCATGCTGCCCAAGGGTCCGCTGGGCTACGCCATGATCAAGAAGCTCAAGGTGTACGGCGGTGCAGAGCATCCGCATACCGCCCAACAGCCCAAAGTGCTGGAACTCTAAGGAGCCTTGAGAATGATTGGTGAATGGAACAATGGCACCGGCCGTCGCAAATCGAGCGTCGCCCGCGTGTTTCTGAAAAAAGGCTCCGGCAAGGTCACGGTCAATGGCAAGGACATCACCGAGTACTTCGGCCGCGAGACCTCGATCATGATTGCCAAGCAACCGCTCTTCCTGACCGGCAACGTCGAGACCTTCGACATCATGGTCAACGTGGCAGGCGGCGGTGAATCGGGCCAGGCCGGCGCGACGCGCCACGGCATCACCCGCGCGCTGATCGACTACGACGCATCGCTCAAGCCGGTGCTGAGCCAGGCCGGCTTCGTGACCCGCGACGCCCGCGAAGTGGAGCGCAAGAAGGTCGGCCTGCATTCTGCACGCCGCCGCAAGCAGTTCTCGAAGCGCTGATCGGTCCGCCGATTGCTTTGGGCTTATTGCTCGCACTGCCAAAAAGCCGCCCTCGGGCGGCTTTTTGGTTATTGCAGTAGCATCTTTCCGTTGGCCGCCCCGTTCGGCCTCTCCACAGGAGTCCTCTTTCCATGAGTGCCGTTGCCGAAAACGTTCAAACCCAGATGCCCGACCCGATCGTCTTCACGGACAGCGCAGCCGCCAAGGTGGCTGACCTGATCGCCGAAGAGGGCAATCCCGACCTCAAGCTGCGCGTCTTCGTTCAGGGCGGCGGCTGCTCGGGCTTCCAGTACGGGTTCACCTTCGACGAGATCGTCAACGAGGACGACACGACCATGACCAAGAACGGCGTGTCCCTGTTGATCGATGCCATGAGCTACCAGTACCTGGTCGGCGCCGAGATCGACTACAAGGAAGATCTGCAAGGTGCCCAGTTCGTGATCAAGAACCCCAACGCCACCAGCACCTGCGGCTGCGGATCCAGCTTCTCGGCCTGATGGCGTGAGCGCCAGACAAGGAGCCGCCTTCGGGCGGCTTTTTGCTGCCTGTCGTTTCCCCCCATGAGCACCTCCGTCTCCACGCGCAAGAGCCTGCTGTGGCTGGTCGCGGTCGGCTTCTTCATGCAGACGCTGGACGCCACGATCATCAACACCGCCCTGCCGGCCATGGCCGCGAGCCTGGGCGAGAGCCCGCTGCGCATGCAGTCGGTGGTGGTGGCCTATTCGCTGACGATGGCAATGCTGATCCCGGCCTCCGGCTGGATCGCCGACCGCTTCGGCACCCGGCACGTGTTCTTCGCGGCGATCGTGCTGTTCGTGCTCGGCTCGGTCGCCTGCGCGCTGTCGCGCAGCATCGGTCCGCTGGTGGCCGCGCGGGTGCTGCAGGGGCTGGGTGGTGCGCTGCTGCTGCCGGTGGGGCGGCTGGCGCTGCTGCGCACGGTGCCGCGCGCGGAGTTCCTGGCCGCCATGAGCTTCGTGGCCATCCCGGGGCTGATCGGCCCGCTGCTCGGGCCCACGCTGGGCGGCTGGCTGGTGCAATACGCCTCCTGGCACTGGATCTTCCTGATCAACGTGCCGGTGGGGCTGGCGGGCTGCGTCGCCACACTGAAGCTGATGCCGGATCTGCGGGCCGTGCAGCAACGGCGCTTCGACAGCCTGGGCTACGCCCTGCTGGCCTTCGGCATGGTCGCGGTTTCGCTGGCGCTCGACGGCGTCTCGGGGCTGGGCCTGCGGCAGGCCGGCGTGCTGCTGCTGCTGGTGTTCGGCTTCGCCAGCATCGCCGCCTACTGGCTGCATGCGCTGCGGCGCACCGACCCGCTTTTCGACCCTTCGCTCTTCGGCATCCCGACGCTCGGTATCGGCCTGCTCGGCAACCTGTTCTCGCGCCTGGGCAGCAGCTGCATGCCCTTCCTGATCCCGCTGCTGCTGCAGGTCTCGATGGGCTACACGCCGCTCAGGGCGGGGCTGATGATGCTGCCGATCGCGCTCGCCGGCATGGCGATGAAGCGGGTGGCGACGCCGCTGATCATGCGCTTCGGCTATCGGCGGGTGCTGGTGGTCAATACCGTGCTGGTCGGGCTCACGATGGCCAGGTTCGGCCTGTCCGCGCCGGCGCAGCCGGTGGTGCTGCACATCCTGCAGCTTGTGGCCTTCGGTGCGGTCAACTCGCTGCAGTTCACCGCGATGAACACCGTGACCTTGCGCGACCTCGACGAGGCCATGGCCAGCAGCGGCAATGGTCTGCTGTCGATGGTGCAGATGCTGGCGATGAGCCTGGGCGTGGCGGCTGCCAGCGCGGTGCTCGCGGGTTACTCGGAGGTCTTCGGCAGCGCCAACAACGTCCTGGCGACGCTGCATGCCTTCCAGGCGACCTTCGCGACCATGGGCCTCATCACCGTGGCCTCGGCCCTGATCTTCTGGCACCTGCCGCCGCATGCGCGGACCGTGCAGCCCGACCAGCCCGAGGTCTCGGGCCAGCACTAGTACGACATCCCGTAAATGGCTTTACGTAATAGGCTCGAAGTATGGGCCGAGCAGAGAGACAACCAAGTCGGCAACCGTGGCGAGGTCCCCAATGGCGGGCAAGGGCTCCCATCGGCCGGTGTGGCTGCGGAATGCGGCTGAGTAGGAGTTGCGCGCGAGCTCGGTGAGGCGTGCGATAGTGTCAAAGCTGTCGTCATTGTCGTCACCGCCATCTCTGTGCATCTGGATCAGCAGATGTTTGCCGTAGGGCTTGACGCGGGCGCGCTGATGACCGGTGAGCGTGGCGAGTTGGCGCTCGAGCTCAGCGGCCCTTCTTTGTACTTCGAACGTTGGCATGGTGTTTGAACCTCAGAGGTTCGCCGGTTTGTAGCTCAAAGCCGGCGAATGTCCATTTGAACGGCTGGGGCGCCTGGTTGCGTTGCGCCATGAAGGCTTCGGTGCGCTCGCGCAATTGTGCGATGGACGAATGACTGGCGTTGCGCAGGACGCGGCGCGCATAGATGCCGAACAGCAGCTCGATCTGGTTGACCCAGCTCGCATGCAGCGGCGTGAAGTGAAAGACAAACCGGTGATCGTGTCGGGCGTTGAAGTCGTCCCACACGGCCTGCGCGCGGTGGGTGTTGAGGTTGTCCCACACGATATGAACTCGCCCCTTCGGATGAGAAAGCGCGACCTGTTCCATGAAGGCCACGAGGTCGGCTTGGGTGCGCCGATCCGTACAACTTCCCATCACGCGCCCCGAATGCACGTCCAGGGCGGCGATGAAGGCTTGGGTGCCGTGGCGGACATACTCGAACTCGCGCCGCCGCGCACGCCCGCGCGCCGGTGCGCGGTCCGCGTACTTGCGCTCGATGGCCTGGATCCCGGTCTTCTCATCGACCGACAGCACTACCGATCCCTTGGGTGCCTGACGGTACAGCGCGCAGATCGCGTTGACCTTCTGGCGGAACTGCGGGTCCGGGCTGTGCAGCCACTGCCGCACACGGTGAGGTCGCAAGTCGCCCGCCTGGAGAATGCGTTGCAGGTGGCTGCGGCTGATCTGCGTGACCACGCCACGCTCCACAGCACGCTCGACCAATTCGTCCAGCGTCGGTGTAGCGCGTCCCTGCGTCTGAGCCGGCTCGCACGCCAGTGACAGCAACTCCAGCCGCTGCGAAGCGCCGATGCGCCGGGGTCGTCCGGGCCGTGCCACCTCGTCCAATCCCTTGAGTCCTTGCCGGGCCAATCGAGTGCGCCAATGAGACACGGTCTGCACTGAAACGCCAACTGCCTCTGAGATCGCCGTCGTCGACGCCCCTGCGTGGCACATCAACGCGATCTGCGCTCGAACCACTTGGCGCTGCTCGGCGGTACCTCGATGGGTCAATAGTTCAAGGGTCTTGCGATCTTCTCGCGACAGCTTGATCGCCTGCGCTTGTCGTCCTCGACTCATGCACCCGAGACTACCTCACATCCAATATCAATGAAAGCTATTTACAGGATGTTGTACTAGAGCGTGGCGACTCAGGCCGGGTAGATCGCGCCCAGCACGCGCGCCCCGCGCGCGCCCGTGACGCTCGCGAGGTTGCCGGATTCGCGGCGCATCGTGCTGCGCGCCAGCCAGGCGAAGGCGGCCGCCTCGACCTGCTGGGGCGGCAGGCCGCGCTCGGCCGAGGAGAGCACCTGCATCGCGGGTAGCAGGGCGCGCAGGCGCGTCATCAGGTGGTCGTTGAGCGCGCCGCCGCCGCAGACGATCAACAGGCGGATGCCCTCGCCATGGCGCTGCAGCTCGGTGGCGCAGACCAAGGCCGTCAGCTCGGCCAGCGTGGCCTGCACGTCGGCCGGCTGAGCTGCGGCGCCGCCCAGGCGCGTGGCCAGCCAGCTTGGATTGAACAGGTCGCGGCCGGTGCTCTTGGGTGGCGACTTGGCGAAGTAGGCGTCGGCCAGACAGCGCGAAAGCAGGTCGGGCAGCACGCGACCGGTGGCGGCCCAGCGGCCGCCGGTGTCGAAGGGCTGGCCGATGTGGCTCTGGCACCAGTGGTCGAGCAGCGCGTTGCCGGGGCCGCAGTCGAAGCCCAGCACCGTGCCTTCGCCCGCCGGCAGCAGGCTCAGGTTGGAGATGCCGCCGATGTTGAGCACCGCCACGGCCTGCTCGCCGCGGGCGAACAGCGCCCGATGGAAGCCCGGCACCAGAGGGGCGCCCTGGCCTCCTGCCGCGAGGTCGCGGCTGCGGAAATCGGCCACCACGCAGATGCCGGTGAGCTCCGCGACCAGCGAGGGATTGTTGATCTGCAGGGTGTAGCCGACGTCGTCGAATTCGCCGGGCCGGTGTCGCACGGTCTGCCCGTGCGCGCCGATGGCGGTCACGGCCGCGTGGGAGGTGCCGGTGTCGGCAAGGAGTTGCTCGACCACGCCCGCATAGACCCGCGCGAGCCCATTGCCGGCCAGCGCGGCGCGGTGCAGCTCGTTGTCGCCGCCGAGGGAGTTGAGCGCCATCAGCTCGGCGCGCAGCGAGACCGGGAAGCTCGCCGTCGCATGGGCGCGGACGGCGATGCGCCCGCCGGAGAAGTCGGCCAGGACGCCGTCGACGCCGTCGAGCGAGGTGCCGGACATCAGGCCGATGAAGAGTTCTTCAGCCATGCCGCAGCGATGCGATTGCGCCTAGTCGGCGCTGGCCTGGACGACGGAGAAGGCGGCCGCGAGCTCGGTGCGGGTGGCCAGCGCCAAACGCTCGAAAGCCGGGCGAGCGCCCGCCGAGATCGGTGCTCCGCCTTCCTGCTGGGCGATCGTCGAGGGGTCGTGGTACTCGCCGTTGATCCGGAACTCGAAGTGCAGGTGCGGCCCCGTGGCCCAGCCGGTCGAGCCGACGGCGCCCACGCTCTGCCCCTGGGTCAGGGTCTGGCCGGCCTTGACGTCGATGCGGCTGAGGTGCGCATAAGCCGTCTGCTGGTTGTTGCGGTGATTCACGATCACGATGTTGCCGTAGCCGTTCTGCGTGCCCGCGAACTCCACCGTGCCGTCGCCCACGGCGCGCACCGCGGTGCCGGTGGGTGCCGCATAGTCGACGCCGTTGTGCTGGCGCCAGCTGTTGAGGATCGGATGCATACGCATCGCGAAACCGCTCGACACGCGCGTGAACTCGACCGGCGAGCTCAGGTAGGCGCGGCGCAGGCTGTCGCCGCTGGGCCGGTAGTACGCGCCCTTCTGGCCGGGCTCCTGGAACCACAAGGCCTGGTGGAGCTTGCCGTTGCTCTCGAACTCCGCCGACAGCACGCGGCCGCTGCGCAGCGTCTGGCCGTCGGCGTCGAAGGTTTCGTAGACCACGGCGAAGCGGTCGCCCTTGCGCAGCGCGCGGAAGTCGACGTCGCCCGAGAAGATGTCGGCGAGCTGGCTGGCCACCGTATCGGGGATGCGCGCGTCGTCGGTCGCGGCGAACAGCGAACTGCGCACGATGCCGCTGGCCAGACGGGTGCCGGGGGTCAGGGCGTCGGTCTCGGTCCGGGCGCGGAAGCTGCCGCCGACCTTTTCGACCACCAGGCGCTTGAAGCCGCCGTCGCCGTCGGGCATCCAGCGGGCGCTGAGCTTTTGGAGGCTGTTATCTTGCGTGGCCTCGGCCGTGACGGTGCGGCCGGCGCGGCCGAGCAGCGCCATGCGCGCTTCGGCATTGCCGCGCACGAAGGCGGCCGCGGCATCGTCGGCAATGCCCAGGCGCCGCAGCAGCGCCTCGGCGGTGTCGCTCGAGCGCGTGATCTCGGTGCGGAAGAGGGTGAAGCCATGGGTGTCGAGCGCTTCGACCTGGTCGGCGAAGGCGAGCGGCTTGACCGCCTCGAACACCTGCTGGACGGGGAGCTCGGACGCATCGGGCCCGAGCGAGGCGACGGCGAAGGCGCCACCGCCGGCGGACAGCAGCAGGGCGGCGATGGCCGCCGTGATCTGCCGGGGGTATGTCCGGAATGTATAAGCCACCCGGGAAGCAAGCGCCTCCTCGGCGGCCAAAATGCCCTTGATCAAACTACGAATTCCAGCTCAGGTTCTGCAAATCCGCGCTGCAAGGGGGCCGTGTCGGGACGGGCGGCAGGGCGGTGCGGGAAGCGCCGCTTAGAATCCGGCGCTTGAAAAAGTCGGGCTGAGTATAGCTTCTGACATACGGAAATCTGCCGCAATAATTCATGAAAACGGGTTTTGTTACATCCACAAGTCTGTCCGATGGTGTAGGACGAGCCCTCGAAATTTCGCTTCGTGGGACTGATGAGTTGTTGCCCCAGGATGAGTGGGTGAAAAAGCTCCAGCGCTCGGAGGCCACCGGCCAGCCGCTGCGCATCAAGCTGGGCCTCGACCCGACTGCCCCGGACATCCATATCGGCCACACGGTGGTGCTCAACAAGATGCGCCAACTGCAAGATCTGGGCCATACCGTGATCTTCCTGATCGGCGACTTCACCACCACCATCGGCGACCCCTCGGGCCGCAACAGCACTCGGCCGCCGCTCTCGCGCGAGCAGATCGAGGCCAACGCCCAGACCTACTACCGGCAGGCCAGCCTGGTGCTGGACCCCTCGAAAACCGAGATTCGTTACAACTCCGAGTGGAGCGACCCTCTGGGCGCGCGCGGCATGATCCAGCTGGCCGCCAAGTACACGGTGGCGCGGATGATGGAGCGCGACGACTTCAGCAAGCGCTTCAAGGCCGGCCAGTCGATCTCGGTGCACGAATTCCTCTACCCGCTGATGCAGGGCTACGACTCGGTGGCGCTCAAATCCGACCTCGAGCTCGGCGGCACCGACCAGAAGTTCAACCTGCTGGTCGGACGTCATCTGCAGCAGGAGTACGGCCAGGAGCCACAGTGCATCCTCACCATGCCGCTGCTGGAGGGGCTGGACGGCGTCGAGAAGATGTCGAAGAGCAAGAACAACTACATCGGCATCAGCGAGGACCCCAACACCATGTTCGCCAAGGTGCTGTCGATCTCGGACACGCTGATGTGGCGCTGGTACACGCTGCTGTCCTTCCGCTCGCTGGCCGAGATCGCGGCGCTGAAGGCCGAGGTCGAGGGCGGGCGCAACCCGAAGGACGCCAAGGTCGCGCTGGCCAAGGAGATCACGGCGCGCTTCCACAGCGCGGCCGCGGCGGAGGCGGCGGAGCAGGACTTCATCAACCGCAGCAAGGGCGGCGTGCCGGACGAGATCCCGGAGCTTTCGCTCCCGGGCGCGCCGCTGGGCATCGCGCAGCTGCTCAAGCAGGCGGGCCTGGCGGCCTCGACCTCCGAGGGCAACCGCCTGATCGACGGCGGCGGCGTGCGCGTGGATTCCAGCGTGGTGAGCGACAAGGGGCGGAAGCTGGATGCCGGCACCTACGTCGTGCAGGTGGGCAAGCGCAAGTTCGCCCGCGTGACGATCAGCTGAACGGCCCGCGCCTCAGCGGACCTCGATGGCCACGCGGCGGTTGCGGGGCTCGTCGACCTCGTCGGCCGTCGGAATGGCCAGGTCGCGCTCGCCGCGGCCTACCACCTCGACCCGGTGCGCCGGGAAGCCTCGCGCCAGGAACAGCTGCCTGACCTGGTCGCCCCGGCGCCGCGACAGCTCGTCGTTGCGGGTCGGGGAGCCGACGGTGTCGGTATGTCCCGTCACCACGATTTCGCCGCCGCTGCGCGCCAGCGCCGCCTTGAGCGCCTCGTTCATCGCGATCTGCGAGGAGCCGGTGAGGACCGCGCCGCCGATGTCGAAGTAGACCGTGTAGTTGAGCACCGGCGGGGGCAGCAGCTCGAAGAGCGCCGGGTTCTCGGTTCGCAGCCGGGCCGGATCGGCCTGGTCGAGCACCGGGGCGCCGCGGGCCTTGGCCGTCGCGCGCTGGTAGGGCTCGGACAGCGTCCGTTCGTCGTCGTTGTTGGCGCGCACGATCACGGACGAAGGCGTGCCGTCCGCCTGCGGCAGCAACACCACGCGCGTGGTGGGAGGCGCGGAGCAGGCCGCAAGCAGCACGGCCGACAGGGCGGTGGCGAGAAGGGCGAGGCGGCGGCGCTGCACCATCACGGCGTGGCGTCCGCCTGCACGATGAAGTCCGTGCCCCGGATGCCGATGGTGGCGGTCTGGGTCTCGACGCGCACCGCATCGGGCTGCGTCTTGCCGATCAGGCCGGTGACCATGCGCATCGACCCGCGCAGCAGCGAGACCAGCAGGCCGCCGTCGCGCGTGGTCGAGTCGAAGTGGAACTGCTTGAGATCGAGCCGCGACGAGGGCCCCACCACCATCATCGTGCCGTCGCGCAGCACCAGGCTGGCGGCCGAGTCGGCCTCGGTCTGCAGGCGCTCGATGGGCGCGATGGGATCGCCGGCCTGCGCAGGGCGTGTGACGCCGTCGGCACCCAGCAGCAGAACCTTGCCGCGTACCGACTTGAGGATGCCGGCGTGCTCCGCGCCGATGGGCGGCGTGGCCGTCGCGTCGGCGGCAGGGGCCGTCTGCGCCAGCGCACCGGCGCCGGACAGGAGGAGGCCAGACAGCATCGTGGCAAGGCATTTATTAGTCATTATTGGTTGCAGCAAAAGTTCTCGATTTGCCGGCGGATGGTACGCGACGGGGAGCCGCACCTGCTGGCCCCGATAATCGGCCTCCCGCTGCGGCGCCCTGTCTGATCGCTTCTTGTCGTCCCTGGTTCCTTCTCCGTCGTCCGGGGCGCTGAGCCCGAAACTGCTGCTGCGCATCTCGATCGCGGTCGCGCTGATCACCATCGTGTTGAAGGGCGTGGCCGGCTGGCTCACCAATTCCATGGGCCTGATCTCCGACGCCATGGAGTCCTTCGTGAACCTGGCGAGCGCCATGTTCGCGCTCGCGATGGTCACGATCGCCGCGCGGCCGGCCGACGCGGACCATCCCTATGGCCATCACAAGGCCGAGTACTTCTCCTCGGGCTTCGAGGGCATCCTGATCTTTGCCGCGGCCGCCGCCATCCTGTGGGCCGCGGTCGTGCGGCTGCTCTCGCCCGAGCCGCTGCAGCAGCTGGGCTGGGGCCTGGCGCTCTCGGTGCTGAGCTCGGCGCTGAATGCGGTGCTGGCGCTGGCGCTGTTCCGCGCCGCGCGCACCCATCGCTCCATCGCGCTCGAGGCCGATGCGAAGCACTTGATGGCCGACGTCTGGACCTCGGCCGGGGTGGTGGTGGGCATCGTCGCGGTGTGGCTCACGGGCTGGCTGTGGCTCGACCCGGTGCTCGCGATCGGCGTGGCGCTCAACATCGCGCGCGAGGGCGTGAAGCTGGTCTGGCGCTCGTCGCAGGGCCTGATGGACGAGGCGCTTGACCCCGAGGCGCAAGCCTTGCTCCACGCCGCGCTGGAGCATTTCGCCGCCAGCGTGCCAGAGGGCCGGCAACTGCGCTTCGACGACATCGTCACACGCCGGGCCGGTCAGCGCCGCTTCGCCGACCTGCACATGCATGTGCCGGGCGACTGGACGCTGCAGCGCGCCGCGAGTTTGCGTGACGCCCTCGAGCAGACGCTGATGGATGCCGTGCCCGGGCTGCGCGTGACCATCCAGCTGCTGCCGCTGGGCATGGAGGCGCGCGCGACGCAGATCGAGGAGACGACCTCGTGAAGGCGCTGCTCCAGCGGGTCGCCGAGGCGCGCGTCGACATCGCGGGACAGACCGTCGGCGCCATCGGCCCCGGCCTGCTGGTTTTGCTGTGCGCCGAGCGCGGCGACGGCGAGGCGCAGGCGGACCGGATGCTGGCGAAGATCCTGAAACTGCGCATCTTCTCCGACGAAGCCGGCAAGATGAACCGCAGCGTGCAGGACACGGCCGGTGGCCTGCTGGTGGTGAGCCAGTTCACGCTGGCGGCCGATGCCAGCGGCGGCAACCGGCCCAGCTTCACCCAGGCCGCGCCGCCCGACGAAGGGCGGCGGCTCTACGAGTACTTCGTCGCGCAGGCGCGCGTCGCGCATCCCGAGGTCGCCACCGGAGAGTTCGGGGCGGACATGCAGGTCAGCCTGGTGAACGATGGGCCGGTCACCATCCCGCTGCAAATTCAGTAGGGGTTCTTGATCCCGAGGCCCGCGAGGATCTCGATCTCGCGCGCCTCCATCGCCTCGGCGTCGGCCTCGCCCGTTTCGTGGTCCCAGCCCTGCGCGTGCAGCGTGCCGTGCACCAGCAGGTGGGCGTAGTGGGCGGCGAGGGTCTTGCGCTGCTCCTTCGCCTCGCGCGCGACCACCGGCGCGCACAGCACCAGGTCGGCCATCACCACGGGGCGCTGCGCATAGTCGAAGGTCAGCACATTGGTCGCGTAGTCCTTGCCGCGGAACTCGCGGTTGAGCTGCTGGCCTTCCTCGGCATCGACGATGCGCACGGTGATCTCGCCGTCGGCCTCGAGCGCATGGCGGATCCAGCGCGCGACGCGGTGGCGCGGCAGTGCCGCGCGATGGCGGGCCACCTCGCGAAAGCGCGCGAACTGCAGCGAGAGCGACAAGTCGGCCAGCGCCATCAGCGAGCGCTCGCGCGTTTGCGCGCGCCGTCGTAGGCATCGATGATGCGGGCCACCAGCGGATGCCGCACCACGTCGGCACTCGTGAAATGCGTGATGGCGATGCCGTTGACCCGCCTGAGCACCCGCTCGGCATCGATCAGGCCGCTCAGCTGCTGCTTGGGCAGGTCGATCTGGCTCACGTCGCCGGTCACCACCGCCTTGGCGCCGAAGCCGATGCGCGTGAGGAACATCTTCATCTGTTCGGGCGTGGTGTTCTGCGCCTCGTCGAGGATGATGAAGGCGTTGTTGAGCGTGCGCCCGCGCATGAAGGCCAGCGGCGCGATCTCCAGCGTGTTGCGCTCGAAAGCCTTCTGCACGCGGTCGAAGCCCATCAGGTCGTACAGCGCGTCGTAGAGCGGGCGCAGGTAGGGGTCGACCTTCTGCGTCAGGTCGCCCGGCAGGAAGCCGAGGCGCTCGCCGGCCTCCACCGCCGGGCGCGTGAGCACGATGCGCTGCACCGCGCTGCGCTCCAGCGCATCGACCGCGCTGGCCACGGCCAGGTAGGTCTTGCCGGTGCCGGCCGGGCCGATGCCCAGGGTGATGTCGTGCTCGGCGATGTTGTGCAGGTAGACGCTCTGATTGGGCGTGCGCGCGCGCAAGTCGGTGCGGCGCGTGGCCAGCGTGATCGCGCCGTCCTCGGCTTCGCCCAGCGTGCTGTCGCCGGCCAGCGTGAGCTGCACCACGGCCGCATCGATGGGGCGCTGGGCGATCTCGTAGAGGGCCTGGAGCACCTCCATCGCGCGCTGCGCATTCACCTTGTGGCCTTCGATCTTGAACTGCTCGTGCCGGTGCGCGACCTTGACGTCCAGCGCTTCCTCGATGCGGCGCAGGTGCCCGTCCAGCGGCCCGCAGAGGTGGCTCAGGCGGGTGTTGTTGGGCGGGGCGAAGGTGTGTCGCAGAATCACGCGGATTTCATTTTCAAAAGCGAAAAGGGCACCCATGATAGGCAAACTCACCGGCATCCTCGCCGAGCGCAATCCGCCGCAGGTGGTGGTGGACTGCAACGGCGTCGGCTACGAGGTCGACGTGCCGATGAGCACTTTCTACAACCTGCCCTCGACGGGCGAGCGCGTCTCGCTGCTCACCCACTTCGTCGTGCGCGAGGACGCGCAGATCCTCTACGGCTTCGGTACCGCCGAGGAGCGCGCCACCTTCCGCCAGCTGATCAAGATCTCCGGCGTGGGGCCGCGCACGGCGCTGGGCCTGCTGAGCGGCATGAGCGTGGGGGAGCTGGCGCAGGCCGTCACGCTGCAGGAGGCGGGGCGGCTGGTGAAGATCCCGGGCATCGGCAAGAAGACGGCCGAGCGCCTTTTGCTCGAGCTCAAGGGCAAGCTGGGCGCCGACATCGGCGCACCCGCGCATGCCGCCACCGATGCGCAGGCCGACATCCTGCAGGCGCTGGTCGCGCTGGGCTACAGCGACCGCGAGGCGGCGGCGGCGCTCAAGGCGCTGCCGAAGGATGTGGCGGTGGGGGAGGGCATCAAGCTTGCATTGAAGGCGCTGGCGAAATAGGCAGCCCCTATTTGAAGTGCGACGGAGGGGGTCGTCATGCACGTCGAACAAGCCAAAGTTATCGCCATCCGGCGTTCCCGCTATCAGTCGGTGGCGCGGTTCGCGCGCAGTCGGGTCGCGACCTCAGCCGCTGACTTGATCTTTCCGGCGGCCAGCTCCTGGTTGCCCAGCGCCAAGGTCTTCAGGAGCGCAAGTGTTTCTTGGGTTTCCTCGAACGAGGCGACGTCTTGCAGGACCGCCTTGGCTTCCCCGTTCTGGGTGATGACCAGCGGCTCGCGCTGGCCGGCCAACTGCGCGAGAACCTTGGCCGTGTTGGCTCTGAGGTAACTGATCGGCTTGACTTGAGACGAGTAGCGCATGGCGAAGCTCCAAGTGACGAACAAGACTGAAGATGGTCGTTACCTGCTCATCAGCTAAGGCACCCACCAGAACCGCAGCGCATGGAAGTAGATCGGCGCCGCAAAAATTACCGAGTCGAGCCGGTCCAGCATGCCGCCGTGGCCCTCGATCATGGTGCCCCAGTCCTTGACGCCGCGGTCGCGCTTGATGGCCGACATCACCAGGCCACCGAAGAAGCCCATCACGCAGATGGTGAGCGCCATCAGCGCCGCCTGCCATGGGTTGAAGGGCGTGGCCCAGTAGAGCGCCGCGCCCAGCGCGGTGGCGCTGGCGACGCCGCCGACCAGGCCTTCCCAGGTCTTCGAGGGCGAAAGCTCGGGCGCCACCTTGCGCTTGCCGAAGAGCTTGCCCCACACGTACTGCAGCACGTCGCTTCCCTGCACCACGATCACGAGGAAGGCGATCAACAGCAGGTTGCGGCCCTCGAAGCCGGGGATCGGCAGCGTGAGCAGCGCCGGCACGTGGCTGATGCAGAACACGCAGACCATCAGCCCCCACTGCACCTTGGACGTGCGCTCCAGGAAGCGCTTGGTGTCGCCACCCACGGCCGCGAGGATGGGCAGCACGAGGAAGGCGTAGACCGGAATGAAGATCGCGTAGAGGCCGTACCACTCGATCCAGATCAGGAAGTACTGCACCGGCAGCGCCACGAAGAAGGCCAGCGCGATCGCATGGTGGTCGCCGCGGCGCGTGTAGGCCAGGCTCATGAATTCGCGCAGGGCATAGAAGGAGATCAGGTAGAAGAGCACGATCACCCCGCCCTTGCCGAGGGCGAAGGCCAAACCGATCACGGCGACCATCACCCACCAGGCGTTCACCCGCGCGTTGAGGTTGTCGATCACCGAATGGGGCTGGCCCTGCGCGACGCGCCACTTGAGCAGCGCACCGATGGCCGAGGCGAGGATCAGGACGCCGGCGACGCCGCCGAACAGCATCCAGGTGGCATGGGTGGAAGCGGTCATGGCGCTCGATCAGTGTTCTTCACGGTCGTATTCGGGCTGAAGGTCGAGCATTGCGGCCCGCGCCCGCGCGATGAACGCGGCCTTGTCTTCACCCTCGGCCAGCGTGATCGGCGCGCCGTAGCGCACCGTGCAGGCCAGCGGCACCGGCACCAGCATGCCCTTGGGCAGCACGCGCTTGAGGTTCTCGATCCACACCGGCACCAGCCGCACCTGCGGGCAGGCGCGCGCGAGGTGGTAGAGGCCGCTCTTCAGCGGCAGCAGCACCTCCTCGCCGATGTTGCGGGTGCCCTCGGGGAACATGATCAGCGAGTCGCCGGCCTGCAGCGCCTCGGTCATCTGGTCGACGGGGTTGAGGGCCGCCTGGCTGCCGGGCGCGGCGCTGCCGTCGCGGCGGATCATCAGGGCGTTGAACACGTCACGCCCGATGAAGCGGCGCAGCGCCGAGGCCTCCCAGTAGTCCTGTCCGGCCACGGGGCGCGTGAGGGCGCGCAGGTCGGGCGGCAGCGTGGCCCACAGCAGCACGAAGTCGCCGTGGCTGGTGTGATTCGCGAAGTAGAGGGTCTGCTCGGCCTTGGGGCCCGTGCCGCTCCAGATGGCGCGCACGCCGGTCAGCAGCTTGGCGAAGAGCACGATCAGCCAGGCCGAGACAACGGCGGCCGCCTGGCGCGGCAGGCCGGGGGCGGGAGAACTCATGAACGGGGCTCCTTGCGATCCATGGCTCAGCGCGAGTCCTGCATCGCGAGCGCCATGGCGAAGATGACGGTTTGCGCAATCACCGCGATGCCGTGGCGCTGCATGAGTTGCCGGGCGCCGAGCACGCGCCCGGCCAGGGGCCGCGTGCCGTCCGTGCCGCGGCGCAGGCCGAGCGTCGCGAGTGCGTGGTCCATGGCGGGCTTCGAAGCGATCGTGCTCCGGGCCAGCCCGTCGAACAGTGCCGCGTCGAGCTGCACGCGCAGTGCCAGGTAGCGCTCGGGCAGGCCGATCAGCGCGACGGCGGCGAAGGCGGCCCAGGTGGCCGAAGGCAGGGAGCGCCCGGTCAGCGCCAGCACCAGGCCCGAGATGAGGGAGAGCGCGAGGCCCCACAAGGCCAGCGCGCTGCCGGCCCGGAGCAGGCCGGCAGTGGTGGCGCACAGGGCGCGGTCGTCGTCATTCATGGCGTACCTTCCCGGAAGTCAGCTGGTCCAGCAGGGCGAGCCAGCCTGCGCGCAGCACGATCTGCGGCCGCGCCTGGCGTACTGCCGCGTGCGCCGTGGCCAGGGTGCCGGCCGCGCCATGCAGGCCCAGCCAGGCGACGACCGAGGCCGCGCTGCGCGAGAAGCCCAGCGCGCAGCAGACCCAGACGGGCTGGCCGGTGCCGCGCAACCCTTCGATCACCACGGCCGCGCGTCGCAGCTGCGTGGCGGCCGGCAGCGCGAGATCCAGCATCGGCACGCAGCGGGCGCCGGGCACGGGCGGCAACTGCAGCTCGGCGCACAGGCCGAGCAGCCGGGGGCGGCCCGCCGCTTCCCATTCGGTCAGGCTGGGCCGCCGGCCCAGTCGCAGGCCCGGCGCGACTTCGACCGAGGCCGGCAGGCCGCGCGTCCAGAGCCGGGCGCTGAGGGCGGCGCCAAGGCGATAGGGTGCGAACAGCCAGCGCGCGCTCCAGTGCATGCGGCCATGGCGGTCCATCCGGAAGCCGCGGGGGCCGAAGCCCGCGTAGTTGAGCGCCACCAGCGCCAGTGCCGCGGCCGGCCAGGCCAGCCACAGCGCCGGGCCCTGGAGGCTCAGCGCGACGGTGAGGAAGAGCAGGGCCCCGGCGGCGTAGCAGCCCGCAAGCTTCCAGCGCTGCGGATCGCGCGCGACCCGCCACGCGCGCGGCAGCGCCACCACGCGCTCCAGCGGCCAGAGCCACACGCAAATCAAGCCCAGCAGCGCGCCGGTCGGGATGTCGATGAAATGGTGCTGCCAGGTGCTGAGCACCGAGGCGCAGATCGCGAAGGCCCAGAGGTGCAGCACGATGCGCGCCCAGGGCGCGTGGATCAGGCGCCGGTAGAAATCCCACAGGATCACGGCCAGCGCGATGTGCAGCGAGGGCGCCTGGTTGAAGGGCTGGTCGAAGCCGCGCAGCGCGTTGAACAGGAAGGCCGGCGCACCCTCGACGGCGGGCTGGCCGAAGCTGAAGCGCAGCGGCCAGAGGATGAAGCAGGCGACCGCCACCGCCTGCGCCGTCAGCAGCCGCGCCGCATGGCGGTCCAGCACGTGGCGGTCGCGCGCGAGAAAGAGCGAGAGCGCGTAGAAGGCGTTGATGGTCCAGTAGGGGAAGATGGTCCAGGGCCAGAAGGGCAGGCTGCGTTCCCACTCGAAGACCAGCACCGGCACCTGGGCGCGGGTCGAGGCCCACCAGTTCGCGAAGCCGTAGCTGGCATAGAACAGCGGGCCCAGCAGCGCCAGCCAGCCGGCGGCGCGTTTCCAGGGGCGAGGACGAGGCCGCCTCGTCATGGCCCCGTGCGCACCGCGAGCGAGACGGTGAAGATCCCCCACTCGTCGATGCGCTGGTCGATTTTGCGAAAGCCCGCGGCCTCGACCAGCTGGTCCATTTCGGCCTGCGTGCGCCGGCGCATCACCCAGGCCTGGCCCTGGCGGTGGCTGGTGAGGGCGCGGGCAATCATCTCCAGCTGAGGATGCCAGGGCTGGCCGGTGTAGACCAGGTAGCCGCGGTCCTCGACCGCGTCGCCCACGCCGGCCAGCGAGCGGCTCACCATCTCGTTGTCGGGGAAGAGCTCGTACAGGCCCGAGACCACCGCGAGCGTGGGCCGCGGCGTCACGCTCGCCAGGCTCATGCGGTCGAAGGCATCGGCCTGCACGAACTGCGCGCTGCCCTGCAGCTCCTTCTCGGCGATCAGCGCGCGGCCGTCGCGCACGTTGATGTCGCTGTAGTCGCGCAGCAGGATCGAGCTTGCCTTGACCGGGCTGGCCAGCACGGCGTCGAGCACGTAGCGGCCGTGGCCGGCGGCAATGTCCATCAGGCGCACCTCGCGGTGCTGCTCGGCCAACAGCTCCATGGCCTTGCGCAGCAGTTCCTCGACGTGCAGCTTGCGCTGGCGGATGCCGCGCCAGCCGATGGAATCCAGGTAGGTCCGATCGACCATCCGGCCCAGCGGGCCGGCGCCCTGCGCCTGGTTGCGATACACGTAGTCCAGCGTGCTGCCCGAGTCGAAGCCCGTTTCGTGGCCCAGCTCGACGCCACGCGACAGCAGGCCGCCGAAGCGCAGGCTCGCGCGCGTGAGCGCCCAGTACGCGCCGCGCGGAGACAGCGCGGGCAGCGGCTCGGCCAGCGCGCGCGACTCGTCGGCGGTCGCGCCGCTCAGGTGCGCGCCGCGCAGGTCCACCGGCGGCGGGGGCTGGTCGAACAGTTCCAGCACGAAGTCGCGAATGGCCTTCACGGCAGGGCCGCGGTCCTTCTCGCCCAGCGTGTCGTGGAAGAAACCGGGCAGCTCCAGCTTGCGCTTGACCGCGCTGCCGAGCCGGTCGAAGAAGTCGTGCTGGGGCTGGCGATGCACCACCCAGTCGGCGCCGGAGATCAGCAACTGCGTCGGCAGCGTGATCGCATGGGCATCTGCCACCACGCGCTCGGCGGCCTCGTAGAGTCCCAGCAGGATGTTGACGGCGATCGGGCGCGAGATCAGCGGGTCGCTCTTGTAGCTGGCGATGCGCGCGGGGTCGTGCGTGAGGAACTTCGCCTTCACGTAGCTGTTGACGAAGAAGAGGCCGCGCAGCTTGTGCATGAGCGCGAGCCCGGGGCGCGCGAAGGGCACGTAGAGCTTCACCCGGAAGGCCGGCGAGGCGAGGGTGAGCCCGCGCACCCTTGGCGCGTAGTCGTGGGCCCAGGTGGCGATCAGCACCGCGCCCACGCTCTGCGCGATCACGTGGATGTCTTCGGGCGGCACGCCGTGCGCGCTGCCGATGTGCTCGATGAAGGTCTGCACGTCGCGCACGGAGGTCGCGAAGCCGGGGCTGAAGCCGCGCTGCCCCGGCGAGCGGCCGTGGCCGCGGGCGTCCCAGGCGAAGAAGTCGAAATCAGGCAAGGCCAGCTCGTCCACCAGGTGGGCCATGCGCGCGCCGTGCTCGTGGCCGCGGTGGAACAGCACAACGGCGCCGCGCCGCGCGCCGCCGGTCGCGGGCCAGTGCCGGTAGAACAGCGAGACGCCGTCGTGTGTCTGGAATTGATGTTCTTGTGGCACGCGGGGGGTGTCGCTCATGATGGGTTCGGGTCTCCTCAGCTGTGCGATGCGGCGCCGGCCTCGGCTAGCGCGCGACGGATGCGATTGACGATGGTCCATGCCACCAACAGGGCCAGCAGCGGCATGAGCCCGGCGCTCCAGGCCGGCAGTGGCCCGCCGAGCGCGACATACAGGCCCAGCGCGCCGAACACGAAGGCGCGGTCGCTCTTGCCGAGCGGGCCGTCGTAGCGGCGCGAGGCGCCCACCGTGGGGCCCAGCGCGCCGGTGAATTCGGACAGGCCTGCCAGCACGATCACGGCGCCGACCCAGAAAGGGCTGAAGGGCGCGACCAGCGCGAAGGGCAGGTAGAGCGCGGCGTCCGAGAGCACATCGGTCAGCTCGTTGAGAAAGGCGCCGAGCGCGCTTTGCTGGCCGTGCTCGCGCGCCAGCATGCCGTCGATGGCATTGAAGGCCATGCGCAGGAACATCCACAGCGGGATCAGCGCGAAGGCGGCCGCGGAAGGCGCGGCAAAGAAGAGCCACAGGCCGAGCGCGACCGAGACGACGCAGGCCGCGACCGTGACCTGATTGGCCGTCACGCCCATGGCATGCAGGCGCCGGACCAGCGGGCGCAGCAGGGCCTGGAATCGCGGCTTCAGCTCGTAGATGGACACGCTCACCCTCCTCGGTGGCGCATTCTGCCGCAGGGGCGCCCGGCTCAAGCAGCGAGCCAGTCCTCGGCCAGCCGTTCGGCCGACTAAACTGTCCGTCCAGCCTACGCCATGACCATCCAGACCGACGACTTCGCCCCGGCCCCGCAACGCGTGGTCTCCGCCGCACCGGCCTCGCCCAACGAAGAGGCGATTGAGCGGGCGCTGCGCCCCAAGCTGCTCGACGAATACGTCGGACAGGCCAAGGTGCGCGAGCAGCTGGAGATCTTCATCGGCGCTGCACGGCACCGCGCCGAGGCGCTCGACCACGTGCTGCTCTTCGGCCCCCCGGGCCTGGGCAAGACCACGCTGTCGCACATCATCGCGCACGAGCTGGGCGTCAACCTGCGCCAGACCTCGGGCCCGGTGCTCGAGAAGCCGAAGGACCTGGCCGCGCTCCTGACCAACCTCGAGCGCAACGACGTGCTCTTCATCGACGAGATTCACCGCCTCTCGCCGGTGGTGGAGGAAATCCTCTACCCCGCGCTGGAGGACTACCAAATCGACATCATGATCGGCGAGGGTCCGGCCGCGCGCAGCATCAAGCTGGACCTGCAGCCCTTTACCCTGGTCGGCGCCACCACGCGCGCGGGCATGCTGACCAATCCGCTGCGCGACCGCTTCGGCATCGTGGCGCGGCTGGAGTTCTACACGGCCGAGGAGCTGGCGCGCATCGTGCGCCGCAGCGCCGGCCTGCTCGGCGTGCCGACGGACGACGCCGGCGGGCTGGAGATCGCGCGCCGCTCGCGCGGCACGCCGCGCATCGCCAACCGCCTGCTGCGCCGGGTGCGCGACTACGCGCAGGTCAAGGGCGACGGCCGCATCACCGAGGCGCTGGCGCACAAGGCGCTGGCCATGCTGGACGTCGATCCGCAGGGCTTCGACCTGATGGACCGCAAGCTGCTGGAGGCCGTGATCCACCGCTTCGACGGCGGCCCGGTCGGCCTGGACAACATCGCGGCCAGCATCGGCGAGGAGCCGGGCACCATCGAGGACGTGATCGAGCCCTACCTGATCCAGCAGGGCTACCTGCAGCGCACGCCGCGCGGGCGCATCGCCACCCTGGCGGCCTACCGGCACCTGGGCGTCGCCGCGCCGCAGCGCGACGGCGACATGTTCGGCCAGTGAGGGCCCTTCCCCATGCACAGCCATGACCTCAGCAGCTGGAAGCACGAGCACCGCTTCCAGGAGGACAACCGGGCCGCCGAGCGCAGCACGCGGCTGGTGATGTGGATCACCGCGGCCGCGATGGTGCTGGAGATCGGTGCCGGCTGGTGGTTCAACTCGATGGCGCTCCTGGCCGACGGCTGGCACATGAGCTCGCACGCGGTGGCGATCGGGCTCAGCGCCTTCGCCTATGCGGCGGCGCGGCGCTACGCCGGCGACCGGCGCTTCGCCTTCGGGACCTGGAAGATCGAGGTGCTGGGTGGCTTCGCGAGCGCGCTGTTCCTGCTCGGCGTGGCGGCGCTGATGGTGGTGGGCTCGCTCGAGCGACTGTGGTCGCCTGCGTCGATCCACTACCAGGAGGCGATCGTGGTGGCGGTGCTGGGGCTGACGGTCAACCTGCTTTGCGCGTGGCTGCTCGGCGGAGCGCATCACCACGGCGGGCATCAGCAAGACCATGGCCACGACCTGAACCTGCGCTCCGCCTACCTGCACGTCGTGGCCGATGCCGCCACCTCGGTACTCGCCATCCTGGCGCTGGCCGGCGGCTGGCTCTATGGCTGGGCCTGGCTCGACCCGCTGATGGGCATCGTCGGCGCGGTGCTGGTCGCGAGCTGGGCGCGCGGCCTGCTGGTCGACACCGGCAAGGTGCTGCTGGACCGCGAGATGGACCACCCGGTGGTCGAGGAGATCCGCGAGGGCGTGGAGCAGGGCCTGGCGGATTCGGAGACCCGCATTGCCGACCTGCACGTGTGGCGCGTGGGCCAGGGCGCTTATGCCTGCGCGATCACCGTTGTCACGCATTCGCCCGCGCTGACGCCGGACGATGTGCGGGCCACCTTCGCGATGCACGAGGAAATCCGGCACTCGACCATCGAGATCCACCGCTGTCACGCGAGCGCGTGACGCCTGGCCGCAACGCGCGCGGCCCTGTCACCGAAGCTTCACTGCGCCGCCATGGCGCCGTCATCCGCCCTGGCGACGATGACCCCCCATGCAACGCGATGACGCCTTTCTCCGTGCATGGCGCGACACGGCCGAAGCCTCCCCCGGTGCGGAGGAGGACGACTCCACTCGTCCGCCCCAGCGCTATCGGACCCTCTGGATCTCCGACTTGCACCTGGGCACGCCCGGCTGCCAGGCCAAGGCGCTGCTCGACTTCCTGAAGCACACCGAGTGCGAGACGCTGTTTCTGGTCGGCGACATCATCGACGGCTGGCAGCTGCGCCGCCACTGGTACTGGCCGCAGGCGCACAACGACGTCATCCAGAAGCTGCTGCGCAAGGCGCGCAAGGGCACGCGCGTGATCTTCATCCCGGGCAACCACGACGAGTTTGCCCGCAAGTACCTGCACCACAACTTCGGCGGCATCGACGTGGCCGAGGAATGGATCCACGAGACCGCCGACGGCCGCAAGCTGTGGGTCATGCACGGCGACCTGTTCGACGGGGTGATCCAGTGTGCCAAGTGGTTGGCCTACGTGGGCGATTCGCTTTACGAGTTCACGCTCAAGCTCAACCGCCACCTCAACTCGCTGCGCGCGCGCATGGGGCTGCCCTATTGGTCGCTGTCGAAGTACCTGAAGCTGAAGGTCAAGCGGGCGGTTAGCTATGTGGGCGATTTCGAGGGCGCGGTGGCGCGCGAGGCGCGCAAGCGGGGCATGCAGGGCGTGGTCTGCGGCCATATCCATCATGCCGAGCTGCGGGACATCGACGGCATCCTCTACGCCAACGACGGCGACTGGGTCGAGAGCCTCACGGCATTGGCCGAGCATGCCGATGGGTCGCTCGAGATCCTGCACTGGGCCGAGCACATGCCGGTCGAGACACGGGTCGGCCGCGCGGCTTCACGGCACGAGCCGGCGCACGCATGACGGGCGCGGTCTTGACGAATCCGCCCCCTGCGGCCCACCGAACCGTCGACCTGGTGTACTTCAACGCCGGCGGCGGGCACCGCGCCTCCGCGCTGGCGCTCGAGGCGGCGATCCAGCGCGCAGGCCTGCCGTGGACCGTGCGGCTGGTCAACCTGCGCGAGGTGCTCGATCCGAACGACGGCTTTCGCAAGCTGACCGGCATGGACCCGGAGGACGTCTACAACAAGCGGCTCGCCCGCGGCTGGACGCTGGGACTGACGCACGAGCTCAAGGTCCTGCAGGCCGTGATCCGCTGGGCCAAGCCGAAGCTGGTGCGCCCACTGCAGCAGCACTGGCTGGCGACCGAGCCCGACATGGTCGTGTCGCTGATCCCCAACTTCAACCGCTCTCTCTACGAGTCGGTCGCCACGGCGCTGCCGGGTGTGCCCTATGTGACGGTGCTCACCGATCTGGCCGACCATCCGCCGCATTTCTGGATCGAGAAGGGGCAGGACCAGTACTTCGTCTGCGGCTCGACCAAGGCCGTGCAGCAGGCGCGTGCGGCGGGGTATGCGCAAGACCGCATCCATGCGACCTCCGGGATGATGATCCGCTCGGCCTTCTACGAGACCCAGCCGATCGATCGCGCCGAGGAGCGCCGCCGCCTGGGGCTGGACCCGGACCGCCCGACCGGCCTGGTGCTGTTCGGCGGGCAGGGCTCCAAGGCGATGATCGGCATCGCCAAGCGTCTGCCCGACATGCAGCTGATCCTGGCCTGCGGGCACAACGAATCGCTGGCCAAGGCGCTGCGTGCGCTACCGGCCCAAGCGCCGCGGGCGGTGCTGGGCTTCACGCCCGACGTCGCGCACTACATGCAGCTGTCCGATTTCTTCATCGGCAAGCCGGGGCCCGGCAGCGTCAGCGAGGCGGTGCAGCTGCATCTGCCGGTGATCGTGGTGTGCAACAGCTGGACCCTGCCCCAGGAACGCTACAACGCCCAGTGGGTGCGCGAGCAGGGCGTGGGCATGGTGCGCTCGAGCTATGCCAAGGTGCCCGGCGCGGTCGAGGAACTGGTGCGCGATCTCGACCGCTATCGCGCCGCCACGCGCAAGGTGCACAACCGTGCGGTGTTCGAGATACCGGGCATCCTGCAGGGCATCCTGACGCAGGCCGAGGCGCGGGTGGCTGGCGAGCTGCCGATCCCGGAGGCAGCCGTGCTGTCCGGACAGCGCTGAGGGGGCGCTTCAAGCGCCCTGGACCAGGCCCATCGCCAGCCTGAGGGCCTCGACCACCACGGCGCCCACCGTCACGCCGACGGCGAAGCGCAGCCACGACCAGTTCCGGCGCACCGGCTCGTGCGTCAGGTGCGCGGGGTTGAGCGCCGCGAGCCTGCTGCTGTCGGACTCTTCCTGGGACCCTTCCCCATCGGGCGGTCGACGAAAAATCATGTAATACATACTAACTACATCATGAGCCATGGCTCACGCTGAAAAGTAATACTGATTTCTAATTTTTATCTGAAAAGGAGAACTTAGGTTCAAATATTTGAGTTAGCATCGGCCGCAAGTCGCAGCCCGCGCTGCGCGGTGGAACCGAGGGACTCAAACATGAAGAAGACAGCGTGGATGGGGATCGCAAGCCTGGCCTTGGCGCTGGGCTTGAGCGCCTGCAAGAGCAACGGCACGGCAGCAACGGCGCCGGCAGTCAGCGTGCCGGTGAGCGCTTCCGGCGTTTCGACTCCCGTGACGGCGACTTGGCGGCCTGCGGACAAGACTGCCGAGTTCCTCAGCGCGTTCCGTCCCCAGGAATAGTCCTGCGCCGGTGCGGCGCGCCCGACTCCCGAGCCCGCTTCCAGCGGGCTTTTTCACGCCTGTGCTGCTTGCTCAGTGCGCGTTGCCCTGGACTCTTCGGGCGGAAGTGCCATGGCGACGGTGCCTGCCAGGGGACTGTGGGCGCCGGGCGGGCGCCGGCCAGGCGCCCGTGTGTTCGGCCGCCAGCCAGTTGATGTGATCCTGCCGCTTGAGGGCGAGCTCCACCGCGGCCCGGACCTGGGCCCGGCGTCGAGCGATCCTGGCCAGCGGCGTGGTCACGACCAGTCCTGCCAGCGAGGCGAAGGCGGCGATCAGCGCGGTCACGGTCAGCAGCAGCTGCAGGTCGTGCAGGTCGAACTCGCCGGCGCCTGCCGCCGGCACGGCCGTGAGCGGCAGTGCAGGCGAAGGCGGGAAAGCGAGCTCGATCCAGACGAGCGCGAAGACCAGCACCATCGCCAGCACAAAAGTCCAGGCAAAGAATCGCTGATAGCTGTTGTGGACGGGGGCGGGGGAATCCATCGTGCCCTCCGGCAAATGACGGTGCTCGATGGTGTGAGGGGGCGGGCGAAAGGGTGTCGGACAAGGCGCACGACGCTTGCCGGAGCATGGCCAAGTTACTGGGGCGGGCGAGGCGGCGGAGCGGTGCGGGCGCCATCCACCCAATTTCTCCCAGATTTCAAACGAGAATAATTCCCATTTAACTCACCAGAGGTCAACGTTGTCGAACGCAAGATTGACGGACGGCGCCGCCCGCGGCGCCCGCCCGACGCCAGAACCCGCCCTCCCACCTTTTCCAAACGCTCGACACTGGGCCTGCACGCCGGCGCGACGCTCCTCGTGCTGTGGGCCGCCACCCAGGCCGGCCGCGCCCAGGCCCAGGAGGCCACGGGCAAGGAAGCCGCCTTGCCGACGGTGACCGTGACGGCCGAATCGCAGGATCCGAAGCCCCAGCACCTCGACGCGCGGGTGAACGGCGGTGCCCTCGGCGCGCGGACGCAGCTCGACACGCCGTTCTCCACCACCGTCGTGAAGAGCGAGGACCTGGCGGAGCGCCAGGTGTCGAAGCTCGGCGACGTGTTCGCGCTCGATGCCTCGGTCTCCGACAACAGCGGCGCCTACAGCGCCTGGGCCAGCTATCTCACGGTGCGGGGCCTGCCGCTGGACTGGCAAAACGCCTATCGGATCGACGGCAAGCCTTTCCTCAGCTATGCGATCACGCTGCCCTATGAACACTTCGAGCAGATCGAACTGTTGAAGGGCTTGTCCGGCTTCATGTACGGCTTCGGGTCGCCGGGCGGCATCGTGAACTACGTGACCAAGAAGCCGACCGACCAGCCGGTGAGGAGCATCGATGTCGGCTACAAGTCCGACAGCGTGTGGAGCGAGCACGTCGACCTCGGTGGGCGCTTCGGCGCGGACGACCGCTTCGGCTATCGGCTCAACGCCACGCACGAGGAGGGCAAGACCTTCAACGACGGCGGCATTCGCCGCGATTCGGTGTCGCTGGCGCTCGACGCCAGGCTGACGCACGACCTCAGCTGGAATTTCGACACGCTCTACCAGAAGCGCGTTTCCACGGACCAGACCCCGTCGATCTACACCGGCGGCTATGTCGGCACGCGCCTGCCCAGCGTGGTGCGCAGCGACAACCAGGATCTCGTCGGCGGCGGGCAGCACCTCACGACCGACCTGAAGTTCTACTCGACGGGGCTCCAGTACAAGCTGTCACCCGACTGGACGCTCAGCACCAGCTACAGCCACAGCAGTTCGACGCGCAGCCGCAATGAAGGCATCCTCTTCCTGCAGGACGCGAGCGGCAACTACGACGACTACCGTTCCGACACCCGCGAAGGCCATCGCTTCGACCAGTGGCAGGCCATGGCCGAAGGCCGGCTGCGCACCGGCGCCATCGAGCATCAGCTGACGCTGGGCGCATCCTGGCAGAAGCAGATCAACGACTACAGCAGCAACGGCATCTACCAACTGGTCGGCACCGGCAACATCTTTGGCCGGAACAGCAACGACTACGCGAGCGCGACGGACTTCTCGCTCTATCGCAACAGCGACATCACACAGCGCGCGATCTTTGCGAGCGATACCGTGAAACTGTCCGAGCAATGGTCGGTGCTGGCGGGCCTTCGCAACACCGACTACCAGCAGAACGGCTACGGCATCGCCGGGGACAAGTCCTCCGAGTACGCGAAGAACGGCGTGGTCACGCCGACACTCGCGCTGATGTTCAAGCCCGCGCCCGACACCACGCTCTACACGAGCTACGTCGAGTCGCTCGAGCCGGGCAGCACCGTCGGCAATCTCTACGCGAACGACGGCGAACTGCTCAAGCCGTTGAAGAGCAAGCAGTACGAGCTGGGCATCAAGACCGATCGCGAACGCTGGAGCGGCACGGCCGCGCTGTTCCGCATCGAGCGCGGTGCCGAGTACGCCAACAGCGCTAACGTGCTGGTGCAGGATGGCCAGTCCATCTACCAGGGCCTCGAACTCGCCGCCTCCACGCGGCTCGGATCGCACTGGCAGATCGGCGGCAACCTGATGTTCCTGGACAGCTCTTACCGGCGCGGCAGCAGCAACGTGGGCAACCGCGTGGCGGGTGCGCCGAACTTCGTGGCGACGGCGCAGGTGTCCTACACAGTGCCGCAGGTCCCGGGCCTCAAGCTGTCGGCGGACGCGAAGTACACGGGCGGCACCATGCTCGACGCATCGAACCAGCTGAAGCTTCCCGGCTACGCCATCGCCAATATCGGCGCGAGCTACGCGACGCGCATCGGCGGCCACGACACGACCTTCCGCGTCGCGGTCAACAACCTGACCAACAAGCGCTACTGGGAATACCAGTACGACAACTACATCAAGCCGGGCGACCCGCGCACCTTCAGCGTGAGCGCCAAGGTGGACTTCTAGCCCCGCCGGTGATGGGGGAAATCCCCCTGGCAGACGCCGCGACATGAAAAAAGCCTGCTATCGATCTGATAGCAGGCTTTCTTTTGGATGGTGGCTCTTCACGGACTCGAACCGCGGACCTGTGGATTATGATTCCATCGCTCTAACCGACTGAGCTAAAGAGCCGAGCCCAAAATTATAACCCGGCTTGTCAAAGCCTCAACCCGCCTTCGGCAGTTTCGCGAGTTCTTCGCTCACAAGCCGCACGACCAGCCGGTCCAGCGTCTGCACCGAATAGTTGCTCACGTCGTGCACCGTCTCGCGCCCGGGCCCGCTGGCCGGGTTGCGCGCCTCCCGGTAGGTCAGGAACACGAAGCGCCCGCCGGTGTACTGCGCGATCTGGCGCTGGATGTACTCCCCCTGCTTGTCCAGCCCGCTCGCGCCCACGCTGAACACCTTGATGCCCTTGCCCAGCGCGACCATCATGTCCTCGTCGTACTGCGGCCCGCCGTAGTCCAGGTGCGGCGGCGCGTCGGCCAGCAGCACCACCATGCGCGTCGCGCCGGTGCCGCGCCAGCTCAGCCGATGCACCGTCTCGTGCAGCGCCTCGTTCATCGCCTCGGGATAGTCCCCGCCGGCGTTGGCCTGCAGCGCGTCGAGCACGGACTGGAAGGCGCCCAGGTCGTTGGTGAAGTCATGGCGGCGCACCAGGAATTCATCGCCGCGGTCGCGGTAGGCCACCAGGCCGAAGCAGGTGTCGGGCCGGCTCGGCAGCCGGGCCACCTCGTTGGCGATGCTGCGCAGGCTGGCCTTGAGCTTGCCGATCTCGTCGCCCATGGAGCCGGTGGCATCGATCAGGAAGACCAGGTCCAGCCGAGCCCGTTGCGGGGCTGCCGTCTCGTCGATCACCAGGTCGACGGCGCTTTTCTGGCCGCGGCGCAGGAAGGTCGTGCCCTGCTGCCCGTTCTTGCGCACGGCCACTTCGTAGACCGCGCTGCCCGAGGGATCGAAGGCCCGGGGATGCAGCCAGGCGCGACCCGCCGCGTCGGTACGCGCCCACATGGCGGCACCGCTCGCGGCCTGCACCGCCACCTCGGCATCGGGCACCGGATCGCCGCGCCGGTTGCGCACCTGCAGCAGGTAGCGCTCGCTCACATCGCGTTCACGGTGAGCGACCTGTGTGCGCTGGCGGAACTGCAGGTAAGTGCTGAAATCGGCGTTGTCGTCCACCATGCCGGCAGTCACGATTTCCTGGACCAGGCGTGGGCGCTGGCTGGGTTGCGGGCTGGGTGCGGGCGAAGCGCAAAGCGGGACACCGCCTCGGCCTCAGGCGACGCGCTTCCGGCGGCGGCTGATGGGGGCGGGCTGGCGGGCGCCGGCATCGCGGCCGCGGCATCCGCCGAAGCCTCGCCGGGCGCCATCCGGCGAGCCCGCTCCTCGCAGGCCAGCGAGAGCAGCCTGCACCGTAACCGCCCGCGGCGGCCGGCAACTTCGTCGCGCTGGCCCGCCACGCGGCCCGGCGTCTCGAAAGGTCTGGACCGGGCGTGCACGGTGCGTGGCCAGAGGCGCCTCGAAGTTCGGCACCGTGCGCGCCATCACCGGGCTGGGCCACTGCTGCTGACGGGAAGCTCGGCGGCTCGGGCTGCGGCGCACGGCGTGGGCCAGCGCGTGGTGCCGGGCGCGATCTCGGTCGCGCTGCAGGCGCTCAGCAGGAGCTGGGCGCACAGCAGCACGGCGAGCAACACTGGAAGAGGCAGGAAGGGGCGAAATGGGCGGAAGGGGCAGGAGGTCATCAGCGGCTCCGGTTGTGGATGCAGGCTGATACGGCGAGCAGCCGCTGCGGGTTAACGCGGGACATTTTTGAGCTATCTAACCCGCACCGCCGTCGCCCGTAGAAGAAAAGTGAAAATCTGCCGATGCTTGCGCCACCCGCCGCTGAACCCGCCCTCCACGACACCATGCCGGACGACCAGCTGATGCTCGCCTACGCCGATGGCGACACGGGCGCCTTCGACGTGCTCTATGCGCGCCACGAGAGCGCGCTGTTCCGCTTCGTGCGGCGCCTCATGGGCATGCGGCTGGCGTCCGAGGTCGACGAGGTGTTCCAGGAGACCTGGATGCGCATCATCGTGGCGCGACAGGGCTTCTCGCCGCAGGGCGCGAGCTGGCGCACCTGGGCCTTCACCATCGCGCACAACCTGGCCATGGACCGCCTGCGCCTGAGCGGGCGCGAAGTCGCCTTCTATGCCCACGACGAGGACGGTGACGGCCTCGAAGCCGCGCGCCTGTTCAGCCGCGGCCTGCTGGGTGGGGGCGGGGCGTCTTCCGAGGCCGCGCATCCCTCGGCCGAGGAGCAGGCCTTCTGGCGCGCCGCCGGCCGGCGCCTCCTGGCCTGCCTGGACGAGCTGCCCGACGAACAGCGCTCGGCCTTCCTGCTGCACCACGAGGAGGGCTTCACGGTGGAGCTGATGGCTGAGACGCTCGACATCAATTTCGAGACGGTCCGCAGCCGCCTGCGCTACGGGCTCAAGAAGCTGCGCGGCTGCATGGAGCGCTACCTGGTGGTGCTGGAGCGTCGGGCATGAGCAGCACATTGAACGACGACAAGGGCGAGCTGCGCGACGAGGCGCTGCATCGCGCACTCCTGAACGCGCCGGACCACACGGCGGCGCCGAACTGGCGCCTGCGCAAGGCGATCCTCGACCATGCGCACGACGCGGTGACGCCCTTTGCGGCGGCGGCCCAGCCGGAGGCGGCGGAGCGGCCGCGGTGGCAACGCTTACTGGGCCTGGGCGGGCAGGGCGGTGGTGCGCGCATGCCCTGGAACGCCGCCTTTGCGACCGTGCTGGTCGGCGTGCTGGTGACCGTGCTTTGGCAGCGCGAGCCTGTGCCCGGCGCGCGGCCCGACAGAGACGCGCAGGTCAGCGCTCCCGCGCAGCGCAGCGAAGCGCCTGCAGCGCCGGCATCCCCGCCACCGGCCGCGCCTGCGGCGACGCCCGCACCGCCACCTCAGGCGGCAGAGCGCGCGCTGCCATCGAGCCAGGACATCGCGGGCGGGCCGGCTCCTGTGCCGGAGGCGCCGGCGGAATCTGCCACGGCCCCGGCGAAGGGCGCACGCCCCTCGCGTCCGGCGGAACGTCCTGCACCTACCCCGGCACCCTCCGAGCTGGCGCGCCGGCAAGCTGACGAGGCCGCGCTGTCCGCATCCACCGCCGCAGCCGCGAAGGAGGCGAGAAAGAAGGAAGCCGCTGCGCCCGCAGGCCAGCCCGCGCCTGCGCCTGCTGCTGCGCCGCCGGCGCCGGCCGGCGCCGCGCCTCGCGGGTCGCTCTCCGAGCGGACGCGCAGCGAAGAAGAGAGCGCTTCCAGACAGCGATTTGCCGCGCCGGCGGGTCCTGCGACCGTCGCGGGCTCCGCCCGCGACGCCGCCGAGCCCGCGCGCGAAGGGCGCGCCGCTGCGCCGCCCACTGCCGCGCCACCCGCGCCCACTGCATCGCCCGAACCGCCCAGCTTCTCCGCGCTCTCGCAATGGAGCCGCATCACCATCACGCAGCGGGGCGGCGCGAGCCGCACCCTGTCGCGTTCGGAGGCACAGGACCTCAGCGCCCTGCTGGGGTCGGCCGCGATCTCGGCGGTCGGCGCGCAGCCGCTGGCGGGCACGCCCGAATGGCGGGTCACGCTGGAGCGCAGCAACGGCGATGTGATGGCGACCTTCGAGCTGGGCCGCAACCAGGTGCGCTGGCGCGAGGGGCGCGGGGCGGCGGCGACGGGGATGCCCTCGGCGTCGTCGCTGGCCGCCTTGCGCGAGGCCTTGCAGCACGCGGTGGAGCCGCCGGCGCAGCCATCGTCACCGCCCCAGTGGCAGTTCAAGCCGCAGCCGCCGGCCGAGCCCGAGCCGGCGCCGGCCGCACCGAGCCGCTAGCTCATTCGTGCTTGAAGGCCGCCTTGCGCTTGTTGACGAAGGCGTCCATGCCTTCCTTCTGGTCGGCGGTGGCGAAGAGCGCGTGGAACAGCCGGCGCTCGAACATCACGCCATCGGAAAGCCCGCTCTCGAAGGCGCGGTTGACCGACTCTTTGGCCGCCATCACCGCCACCTGCGAGAAGTCGGCAATGACGAGCGCGGCGCCCAGCGCCTCGTCCATCAGCTTGTCGTAGGGCACGACGCGGCTCACCAGGCCCGAGCGCTCGGCCTCCGCCGCGTCCATCATGCGGCCGGTCAATGCCATGTCCATGGCCTTGGACTTGCCCACCGCGCGCGGCAGGCGCTGCGTGCCGCCGGCGCCGGGAATCACGCCCAGCTTGATCTCGGGCTGGCCGAAGCGCGCGTTGTCGGCCGCGATGATGAAGTCGCACATCATCGCCAGCTCGCAGCCGCCGCCCAGCGCGAAGCCGCTCACCGCTGCGATCACCGGCTTGCGCACGCTGCGGATGGTCTCCCAGTTGCGCGTGATGTAGTCGCCTTTGTAGACGTCGGTGAAGCTGTAGCTGGCCATGGCGCCGATGTCCGCGCCCGCGGCGAAGGCGCGCTCGCTGCCGGTGACGACGATGCAGCCGATGGCCGGGTCGGCGTCGAAGGCCTTGAGCGCATCGCCGAGCTCGGTCATCAGCGCATCGTTGAGCGCGTTCAAGGCCTTCGGCCGGTTCAGCGTCACGATGCCGA
The DNA here is from genome assembly GCF_010499245.1 of Variovorax sp. WS11. GTDB lineage: Bacteria > Pseudomonadota > Gammaproteobacteria > Burkholderiales > Burkholderiaceae_C > Variovorax. The sequence goes on along the minus strand of NZ_JAAGOW010000001.1, from coordinate 1,639,025 downwards.
CCTTGCCGGCTTCGGTGCGGACTTCGATGTTCTCGTAGCTCATGGGGGTCTCCTTGAAGGGAACAAATCGGGAACAGCGCGTCGACGCTGTTTTACTGCGGTGCCAGCCAGCGCGCGATCTTCGCGGGATCCTGCGCGGCCAGCCGCCATGTGGTGACGCCGGTCGGCAGCGTGAGCGGCAACCGAAGCAGCCGCCGGTCGCGCGCCACCAGCGCGGTGATCTTCTTGAGCGGCCCGAGGTAGAGCCCCAGGTCGTCGAGCCGGGCGATGCGCCAGCCCTGTGCCGGACGGCCCTTGGCGGCGGCCAGCTCGATGCCGATCCATTCGTCGTTCGCCGAGAAGCCGGCCTGCTCGGCCGCACTGCCGCGCAGCACCATCTTGACCTGCACGCTGCCGCCGGCCTCCGCCACGCGCAGGCCCAGTTCCTGGGCGCGCTGCGCCGGATCCTCGTTCGCGGCGACGCCGTGCCGGCCCAGCAGCTCGGCCAGCGGCAACTCCTCGGTCGAATGGACCCAGCGGGCGATCTCGTCGGAGTACGAGCGGCCGCCGACGGCTTCGAGCGCCGCGGCGAAGTCGGCCTCGCCCACCGGCCCGCCGCCGCTGCGCTTCCACAGGAGCCGCATCACGTCGTCGAGCGAGACCTGGCCTTCGGCGCGCAGCGTCAGGTCGAAGCACAGCGCGACCAGCGCGCCCTTGGTGTAGTAGCTGATGGTGGTGTTGGCCGTCTGCTCGTCCTGCCGGTAGTACTTGACCCAGGCGTCGAAGCTGGCCTGCGCCACCGACTGCACATGGCGGCCCGGCGCCTGCAGCACCTGGTTGACGGTCTTGTTGACGAGGCGCAGGTAGCCCGCGTCATCCAGGCGGCCCGCGCGGCGCAGCAGCAAGTCGTCGTAGTAGCTGGTGAAGCCTTCGAACAGCCACAGGAGCTGCGTGTAGTTCTCCTGGCCATAGTCGTAGCGTTCGAACTCGGCTGGGCGCAGCCGCTTCACGTTCCAGGTATGGAAATACTCGTGGCTGACCAGGCCCAGCAGCGTCGTGTAGCCCTCGGCCTGCTTCTTGAGGCCGAGCTGCGGCAGGTCGCGCCGCGTGCAGATCAGCGCGGTCGAATGGCGGTGCTCGAGTCCGCCGTAGCCGTCGTCCACGGCGTTGAGCATGAAGACGTAGCGGTCGTGCGGGGGCTTGGGCCCGCCGCGCTTGCCGATCTTGGCGCCGTGCCAGAAGCGCATCTGCGTCTCGCAGATGGCGCGGGTGTCGGCGATCAGCCGCTCGCCGTCGAAGGAGGGCGGCGCGCCCGCGATCACGAAGCGATGCGGCACGCCGCAGGCCTCGAACTCGGCACTCCAGAAGGCGCCCATCTCGACCGGGCTGTCGGCCAGCTCGTCGTAGTTGGCGGCGAGGTAGCTGCCGAAGCCCTGGCGGTCGGCCTTGGCGGGCTTCAGCGCGGTGGCGCAGGACCAGCGCTCTTCATTCGGCGAGCGCGCGGGCGCGACGATCTCGATGCCGTGCGGCTCATCGGCCTGGCCCTCGACGCGCAGGCACAGGCTGGTGCCGTTGAAGAAGCCGCGGGCGCCGTCCAGCCAGGCGGTGCGCACCGAGTTGTCGAAGGCGCAGACCTGGTAGCGCAGCTCCAGCGGCTTGCCCGGAACGCAATCGATCTGCCAGCTGTGCTTGTCGAGCTGCTGCACGGCGAGCTTGCGCCGGCCCTGGCTCGCCTGCAGCTGCTGCAGGTTCTTCGAGAACTCGCGCACCAGGTAACTGCCTGGAATCCAGACCGGCAGCGAGACGCGCTGACGTGCGGCAGGCCCCTCGATGCGTAGCGTGATGGCGAACAGATGCGCGTTGCGATCCGCGCATTCCACGCGGTAGTGAATGGCCGGCCCCGCCATCAGTTGATCGCGGCGAGTTGCTTCTCGACCTGCGCTGCGGGGATCGCTCCCGGAGCGCGCGTGCCGTCGCTGAAGATCAGCGTGGGCGTGCCGGTGATGTTGTACTTCTGGCCGAACTCGCGGTTGCGGGTGAGCGCGGCGGTGTCGCATTCGGCCGCCTCGGGGGCGACGCCGCGCTGCATCCAGTCGGCCCAGGCCTTGGCCTTGTCCTTGGCGCACCAGATGTTGCGCGACTTGGTCACCGAGTCCGGCCCCAGCACCGGGTAGAGGAAGAGATGGATGGTCACGTTGTCGACCTTGGCCAGGTCGCGCTCGAACTGCTTGCAGTAGCCGCAGTTCGGGTCCTCGAAGACCGCGAGCTTGCGCTTGCCGTTGCCGCGCACGATCTTGAAGGCGTCTTTCACCGGCAGCTTGTCGAAGGCCACCTCGCTGAGCTTCTCGACGCGCTCCTCGGTGAGGTTGCGGCGCGCCTTGACATCGATCAGATTGCCCTGCAGCAGGTAGTTGCCCTGCTCGTCGGTGTAGAAGATCTCGAAGCCGTTGATGCGCACTTCGTAGAGCCCCGGCATCGGTGCCTTGCGGATCTCGTCGATCTTGGCGAACTGCGGGATGCGCGCGGCCAGGTTCTGGCGGATCTCGGCTTCGCCGGCCATGGCGCCCAGGCTGGAGCCGAGTGCGAGCGCGGCAAGAAGTGCGGATGCGGGTTTCATGATGGTGGTCTTGCTTGCGGAATTCAGTTCATGCCAGGCCCATGGCCTGCTTCGCGACCCAGTTCTTGATGAGCCGCGTGCGATCGAAGCCGCGCATGCCCCAGTTGCGCAGGGCGGGCAGCGGGTCGGCGCTGTGCGCAAAGAGCTGCTGCAGGCCGTCGGTGGCGAGGCTCATGGCCAGCACCTCGGCCCGACGCGAGCGTTCGTAGGCGCGCAGCAACCGGGCGTCGCCCACGCTGCGCCAGTAGTCGCGGTCCTTGATCACGTTCGCCAGCGCAGCGGCATCGGCCAGGCCCAGGTTGAGGCCCTGGCCCGCCAGCGGATGCACCGTGTGCGCCGCGTCGCCGGCCAGCGCCCAGGCATTGCCGTCGGCGAGCCGGCCGGTCCAGCGGTCGGCGATGGCGCGCTGCAGCGGCCATGAGGCGCGATCGCTCACCATGCGCAGCGCGCCCAGCGCGCCATGGCTGGCCTCGTGCAAGGCAGTGTTGAACTGGTCGGCCGTCAGCGCGAGCAGTTCGGGTGCACGCAGCTGATCGACCGACCACACCAGCGCAAGCTGCTTGTCTTGCATCGGCAGCAGCGCGAAGACTTCGCCCCGGTCGTTGAACCACTGGCGCGCGGCGCCGTCGTGCGGCTCGTCGGCGACCAGGCGGGCGGCGATCGCGTGCTGCGGATAGCGCGTGACCTCGTAGCGCACGCCCAGCGTCTCGCGGGTGGCGCTGATGCGGCCTTCGCAGACCACCGTGAGCGGCGCCTGCACGGGCTCGGCCACGATGTCGATGCGGGACTGGAAGCGCACGGCGTCGGTAAGCTGTTGTTCCAGCGCCGGCACGTCGACGATCCAGGCCAGCGCCTCCACCTTCTGCCGCGCGGCGTGGAACTGCACGCGCCCGCCTTCGTCGCCATGCACCAGCATCTCGCGCACCGGTGTGGCATGCGGCGCGTCGGGCCAGCCGCGCAGGGATTCGAGCAGCGTCTTCGAGGCCGCGTTGAGCGCGTAGGCGCGGACGTCCTGCTTGTCTGTCGCAGCGGGGGGCGCCACGAGCGCCACGCGCACGCGTTCGCGCGCCAGCAGCAGCGCCAGCGTCCGGCCGACGATGCCGGCGCCGCGAATGCAAACCTCGGGAGGAAGGGCCATTGGGGCATTGTAGGAGGCCGATGTGCCCGCCGGTGCGGGACAATCGCCCCCTTCAGCCAAGGACTCCCCGTGACCGTTCCCGCCGACTTCGACCTCCAGGCCACCATCGCCCGCCTCTTCGTCTACCCCATCAAGTCCTGCGCCGGCGTCGAGCTGCCCGAGGCGCTGCTGACCGAGACCGGCCTGGAATTCGACCGCGCCTGGATGGTGGTCGACGCCGAGGGCGAGTTCGTCACCCAGCGCGAGTTGCCGCGCATGGCGCTGATCCGTCCGCAGATGAAGCATTCGGAGATGGTGCTGCGCGCCCCCGGCATGCTGGCGCTGCACATCGCCTTCGACCGGGTCGAGCAGCCGGTGCGTGTGCGGGTCTGGAAGGACGAGGTGGCCGCCTACGACATGGGCGACATTGCGGCCCAGTGGTTCAGCGACTTCCTGTCGCAGCCCGGCCGCCCGCAGAAGCTGCGGCTGGTGCGCTTCGATCCCGAGCAGAAGCGGCTGTCGAACATGAAGTGGACCGGCGGCGCCGCGGCGCAGAACCAGTTTTCGGACGGCTATCCCCTGCTGGTGGCGAGCGAGGGCTCGCTGGCCGAGCTCAATGCGCGGCTCGCCGCGCAGGGCCATGCGGCGGTCGGCATCGAGCGCTTCCGTCCCAACATCGTGCTGGCCGGCATCGAGGCGCACGACGAGGATCGCGTGGAGATGCTGTATGTGGGCACCGGCGAGGGCGAGGCGCAGCTGCAGCCGGTGAAGCCCTGCACGCGCTGCCCCATTCCCGACATCGACCCGGCGACCGCCGAATCCGGTCCCGAGGTCGGCGACACGCTGCGCACCTACCGTGCCGATCCGCGCGTCGATGGCGCCATCACCTTCGGAATGAACGCGATCGTGCTGCAGGGCATCGAGCACATGCTCCGGCGCGGCCAGCCGGTCGGCGCCAACCTGCGCTTCGAGTGAGGGCGAATCGGCGCGCCTAGAATCCCCGCTTCCCCCAAAGCATCCTGAAAGTCCCGCCATGAGTCTCCAGTGCGGCATCGTCGGCCTGCCCAACGTCGGCAAGTCCACCCTCTTCAACGCCTTGACCAAGGCTGGCATCGCGGCCGAGAACTATCCCTTCTGCACCATCGAGCCGAACATCGGCGTGGTCGAGGTACCCGATACCCGGCTGGGTCAGCTGGCCGAGATCGTGAAGCCGGAGCGCGTCGTGCCGGCCATCGTCGAGTTCGTCGACATCGCGGGCCTGGTGGCCGGCGCCAGCAAGGGCGAAGGGCTGGGCAACCAGTTCCTGGCCCACATCCGCGAGACCGACGCCATCGTCAATGTGGTGCGCTGCTTCGAGGACGACAACGTGATCCACGTGGCGGGCAAGGTCGATCCGATCTCCGACATCGAGGTGATCCAGACCGAGCTGTGCCTGGCCGACCTGGCCACCGTCGAGAAGGCGCTGCAGCGTCACAACAAGACCGCGCGATCGGGCGACAAGGAGGCGATCAAGCTGGTCGCGCTGCTCGAGAAATGCCAGGCCGCGCTCAACGACAACAAGCCGGTGCGCACGGTCGAGTTCAGCAAGGAAGACAAGCCGCTGATCAAGCAGTTCTCGCTGATCACCGCCAAGCCCGCGATGTTCGTCGGCAACGTGGCGGAGGATGGCTTCGAGAACAACCCCTTCCTCGACCGCCTGCGCGAGTACGCGGCCGCGCAGAACGCGCCGGTCGTGGCCATCAGCGCCAAGATCGAGTCCGAGCTGGCCGACATGGACGAGGAGGACAAGAAGATGTTCCTCGCCGAAATCGGGCAGGAGGAGCCGGGCCTCAACCGGCTGATCCGCGCGGCCTACAGCCTGCTGGGCCTGCAGACCTACTTCACCGCCGGCGTGAAGGAAGTGCGCGCCTGGACCATTCACATCGGCGACACCGGGCCGCAGGCGGCCGGCGTGATCCACACCGATTTCGAGAAGGGCTACATCCGCGCGCAGACCATCTCCTTTGCCGACTACATCGCCTACAAGGGCGAGCAGGGTGCGAAGGATGCCGGGAAGATGCGGGCCGAGGGCAAGGAGTACGTCGTCAAGGACGGGGACGTGATGAACTTCCTGTTCAGCGCCTGAACATGATCACGGTCCACCACCTCAACAACTCCCGCTCGCAGCGCGTGCTGTGGCTGCTCGAAGAGCTCGAGCTGCCCTACGAGATCGTGCACTACCAGCGCGACCCGAAGACCATGCTCGCGCCGCCCAGCCTGCGCGCGGTGCATCCGCTGGGCAAGTCGCCCGTGGTGACGACGACGGACGGGCTGGTGCTCGCGGAGTCGGGCGCGATCCTGGAGTCGCTGATCGAGCGCCATGGCAACGGCCGCATGGCGCCCGCCGCAGGCACGTCCGAGGCGCTGCGCTACCGCTACTGGATGCACTATGCCGAGGGCTCGGCGATGCCGCCGCTGCTGCTCAAGCTGATGTTCGACCGGATCGAGAAGGCGAAGATGCCCTTCTTCGCCAAGCCGATCGCGAAGGGCATCGCGAGCAAGGCGAAGGCGGCCTTCATCATGCCCAACATCACGAACCACCTGAACTTCATGGAAGCCGAGCTCGGCAAGAGCGAATGGTTTGCTGGCGCTGACTTCTCCGGCGCCGACATCCAGATGAGCTTTCCGGTCGAGGCTGCGGTGGCGCGTGGCGGGCTCGATGCGAAGCGGCCGAAGCTGATGGCCTACCTCGAGCGCATCCACGCGCGGCCTGCGTACCAGCGCGCGCTGGAGCGCGGTGGACCTTACGGCCTGCTGAGCTGAACCGGGTGCGCGGGCGGCGCACTCAGTTCGGCCAGATGTAGAGGAGTGCCACGGTCATCGTGACGTAGCGCAGGAACTTGCCGATCGCCATGTAGAGCACGCAAGGCCAGAAGGAAAGCTTCAGCCAGCCCGCAACGGCGCAAAGCGGATCGCCCACCAGAGGGAGCCAGGCCAGCAGGCAGGCCTTGGGCCCCAGTCTTTCGAGCCAGGTCAGCACACGCATGTGATGCTTCGAGTGCGAGTACTTGTCTGCCACCTGGTGCGCGGCATAGCCCATCCACCAGTCGACGATGCCGCCCAGCGTGTTGCCCGCGGTAGCGACACCGACCGCAGGCCAGAACAGTTCGGGATTGAGCTTCAGCAGGCCGAAGAGCGCCGGCTCGGAGCCGACCGGCACCAAGGTGGCCGACACGAAAGCGGCGATAAACAGGGTGCTGAGCCCGAATTGCGGCAGTGCCAGAAGCGCCAGTAATGAGTCGAGCCAAGCTTGCATGTGCGCTGCAGTATAGAAACATGCGGCGATATGCGGCGAGGTCGTATAGGTCTTCGAAGCGCGGCGACCCGCCGACAAAAGTGCAAATCGTTGCAGCGGCGGCTTCGCGGCACCGCTACAATCGTGCCTCATTTTTCAGCAGCCCCCGGCGCTCGCCACTTTCCTCCATGACCCTGCAGATCGGCAACATCGTGCTGGAGAACCGTCTGTTCGTCGCGCCCATGGCGGGTGTGACCGACCGGCCCTTCCGCATGCTGTGCCGCGAGCTCGGTGCCGGCTATGCGGTGAGCGAGATGGTCACGTCGCGCAAGGAGCTGTGGAACTCGCTCAAGACCTCGCGCCGTGCCAACCACGAGGGCGAGCCGGGCCCCATTGCGGTGCAGATCGCCGGCACCGATGCGGCCATGATGGCCGAGGCCGCGCAATACAACATCGAGCGCGGCGCGCAGATCATCGACATCAACATGGGCTGCCCGGCCAAGAAGGTCTGCAACAAGTGGGCCGGCTCCGCGTTGATGCGCGACGAGCCGCTGGCCCTCGAGATCGTCGAAGCGGTGGTGCGTGCCGCGGCGCCGCGCGACGTGCCGGTCACGCTCAAGATGCGCACCGGCTGGAGCGAGGACCATCGCAACGCGGTCGCGCTGGCGCGGCGCTTCGAGAGCGCGGGCGTGCGAATGCTCACCGTGCATGGCCGCACGCGCGAACAGGGCTACAAGGGCGAGGCTGAGTACGACACCATCGCCGCGGTCAAGTCGGCAGTGCGCGTGCCGGTGGTCGCCAACGGCGACATCGACTCGCCTGAAAAGGCGCGCCAGGTGCTGGCGCTCACTGGCGCCGATGCGCTGATGGTGGGCCGCGCCGCGCAGGGGCGGCCATGGATCTTTCGCGAGATCGCGCACTTCCTCGCGACCGGCACGCAACTCGCGCCGCCGCTGGTGGCCGAGGTGAGTCGCTTGCTGCTCGAGCATCTGCAGCAGCACTACGCGCTCTACGGCGACTACAGCGGCGTGCGGACCGCACGCAAGCACATCGGCTGGTACGTGCGCGACCTGCCGGGCGGCGAGCAGTTCCGCAGCGAGATGAATGCCATCGAGGATTGCGACGCGCAGTGGCGCGCGGTCGCGGAGTTCTTCGACGTGCTGGCGGCACGGATGGACCGCATTCCGCCCGACGAAGGCGGCAACGCGCGAACGCCCAGCGACGAGCAGGCCGACGCGTTGGCATGACATGAACAAGAAAAGAAGAGCAGAGGGCCATGAGCAAGAAACACATTGAAGACTGCGTGCGAAGCAGCCTGGACAGCTACTTCCGCGATCTGCGGGGCACCGAGCCCGACGGCATGTACGACATGCTGGTGCGCGTGGTCGAGAAACCCCTGCTCGACGTCGTGATGACGCGGGCCGAGGGCAACCAGTCCAAGGCGGCCCAATGGCTGGGCCTGAACCGCAACACCCTGCGCAAGAAGCTGGTCGAACACAAACTTTTGAAATAAGCCCCACATGGCACTGACCGCACTGATTTCCGTTTCCGACAAGACCGGCATCCTCGAATTCGCGCAAGCCCTGCATGGCCTGGGCGTCCGCTTGCTGTCCACCGGCGGCACCGCCAAGCTGCTGGCCGACGCCGGCCTGCCGGTCACCGAGGTGGCCGAACTCACCGGCTTCCCTGAAATGCTCGACGGCCGGGTGAAGACCCTGCATCCCAAGGTGCATGGCGGCCTGCTGGCGCGGCGCGATGTGCCGGCGCACATGGCGGCGCTCGCGCAGCACGGCATCGACACCATCGACCTGCTGGTGGTCAATCTCTATCCCTTCGAGGCCACGGTCGCCAAGCCGGGCTGCACGCTGGAAGATGCGATCGAGAACATCGACATCGGCGGTCCCGCGATGGTGCGCAGCGCCGCCAAGAACTGGAAGGACGTGGGCGTGCTGACCGACGCCTCGCAGTACCCGCAGGCGCTGGCCGAGCTGAAGGCCGAGGGCCAGCTCAGCCGGAAGACGAAGTTCGCCTTCTCGGTGGCCGCCTTCAACCGCATCAGCCAGTACGACGGCGCGATCAGCGACTATCTCTCCGGCCTGCAGGAGGACGGCACGCAGGCGCTGTTCCCGGTGCAGAGCAATGGCCGATTCGTCAAGCTGCAGGACTTGCGGTACGGCGAGAACCCGCACCAGCAGGCCGCCTTCTACCGCGACCTGTACCCGGCGCCCGGCTCTCTGGTGAGCGCGAAACAGTTGCAGGGCAAGGAGCTCAGCTACAACAACATCGCCGATGCCGACGCGGCCTGGGAATGCGTGAAGAGCTTCGACACGCCGGCCTGCGTGATCGTGAAGCATGCGAACCCCTGCGGCGTGGCGATCGGAAAGGACGCGCACGAGGCCTACTCCAAGGCCTTCAAGACGGACCCGACCTCGGCCTTCGGCGGCATCATCGCCTTGAACCGGCCGCTGGACCGCGCCGCTGCGGAGGCGATATCGAAGCAGTTCGTCGAGGTGCTGATGGCCCCGGGCTACGCGCCCGAGGCGTTGGAGGTCTTCAAGAGCAAGGTCAACGTGCGCATCCTCGAGATCGCGCTGCCGCCCGGCGGCAAGTCGGCCTGGGAGCAGGGCCGCAACGCGGTCGACGTCAAGCGCATCGGCTCGGGGCTGCTCATGCAGACCGCGGACAACCGCGAGCTGTCGATCGAAGAGCTCAAGGTGGTGACGAAGAAGCAGCCGACGCCGCAACAGCTGCAGGATCTGCTGTTCGCCTGGAAGGTCGCGAAGTACGTCAAGAGCAATGCCATCGTGTTCTGCGCCGACGGCATGACCATGGGCGTGGGCGCGGGCCAGATGAGCCGACTCGATTCGGCGCGCATCGCGAGCATCAAGGCGCAGCATGCGAACCTGTCGCTGCAAGGCACGGCGGTGGCGAGCGATGCCTTCTTCCCGTTCCGCGACGGGCTGGACGTGGTGGTGGATGCCGGCGCGAGCTGCGTGATCCAACCCGGCGGCTCGATGCGTGATCAGGAAGTGATAGCTGCCGCGGACGAGCGCGGCGTGGCCATGGTGTTCTCAGGCGTGCGGCACTTCCGCCACTGAGCCCGTCCGGCGCATGGCGAGAAAAAGGCGTCTCGTGCCGCCTTCTTCTTTTTTCCTATTCGCCGCCGAAGCGGTACTTCAGCTGGAAGCTGATCGCGCCGTAGAGGCGGTTCTTGATCGTCGGCACGTAGGCGATGTTGAGCCCCCAGTTCTTGCCTTCGATGGCTGCCGTGGGAATGAGCGCCGGGAACCAGTTGCCGTTGCGGTAGTTCGGGTAGCCGTCGAAGCCGCCCACCACCGCGCCGAATCGCACGCCGTGAAACTCGAAGGGCAGCACGTACAAGCCGAGGTAATGCGACTGGCGCCGGTCGCTGTTGTGGAGGGTGCCCAGCGTGACGCGGTACACATCGTTCAACGGGTACTCGAAGCCCAGGCCGGGGTTCTTGTTTTGCAGGCCCTTGTCGCCGTCGAAATGCGCCGAGTAGAAGCCGACGTTGATCCACGTCTTTTGGACGTCGAAGGGCTCGTCGAAGCTCGGCAGTGCGAAGCTCGCGGACTGCGCCAGCGCCAGGCCCGGAAGAAGAATGCTCAGGGCCGGCAGCAGACGCAGGGGCTTCATTTCGGTGGCTCAGTCTTTCCGAAGATCTGGCGGGCAGCTTCGATGGTGGCAGCGATGTCCTCGTCGCTGTGGGCGGCGCTGACGAAGCCGGCTTCGTACAGCGCGGGCGCAATATACACGCCGCGATCGAGCAGGCCGTGGAACAGCGCATTGAACCTGGCGTTGTCGGTCGTCATCACGGCGCCATAGTTCTGCGGCAACGCATCCATGAGGAAGAAGCCGAACATGCCGCCCTCGTTGTCTGCGCTGAAAGGCTGGCCCTCGGCGGCCGCAGCGGCCTTCAGTCCCTCGACCAGCGCGCGGGTCTTCTTCGAAAGCGCTTCGTAAAAGCCCGGCTTGGCGATTTCCTTGAGCGTCGCCAGGCCGCAGGCCGTGGCAACAGGATTGCCCGACAACGTGCCGGCCTGGTAGACCGGGCCCAGCGGCGCCAACTGCTCCATGATCGCGCGCGGCCCGCCGAAGGCCGCCAGCGGCATGCCGCCGCCGATCACCTTGCCCAGCACCGTGAGGTCGGGCCGAATGCCCAGCACGCCCTGGGCGCCATGCAGGCCGACGCGGAAGCCGGTCATGACCTCGTCGAACACCAGCAGCGCGCCGTACTGCGTGCAGAGCTCGCGGCAGCGCTGTGCGAAGGCCGCGCTCGCGCGCACGAAGTTCATGTTGCCGGCAATGGCCTCGATCATCAGGCCGGCGATCTCGTGGCCGTGCAGCGTGAAGGCTTCCTCCAGCTGCGCGAGGTTGTTGTACTCGAGCACCAGGGTGTGCTGCACGACCTCGGGCGGCACGCCGGCCGAGGTCGGGTTGCCGAAGGTCGCAAGGCCGGAGCCCGCCTTGACCAGCAGCGCGTCGGCATGGCCGTGGTAGCAGCCTTCGAACTTGATGATGTACTTGCGCCCCGTGGCGCCGCGCGCCAGCCGCAGCGCGCTCATCGCGGCCTCGGTGCCCGAGCTCACGAGGCGCACCATCTCCATCGAGGGCACGAGCGCGAGGATGGCCTCGGCGAGCTCGATCTCGCGCTCGGTCGGCGCGCCGAATGAGAAGCCCTCGGTCACGGCGCGCTGCACGGCCTCCACCACCGCGGGATGGCCGTGGCCCAGGATCATCGGCCCCCAGGAGCCGATGTAGTCGATGTAGCGCTGGTCGGCAGCGTCCCAGAAGTAGGCGCCCTGGGCGCGTTTCACGAAGCGCGGCGTGCCGCCGACGGCCCGGAAGGCGCGTACCGGCGAATTGACGCCGCCGGGGATGACGGCGCGGGCGCGCTCGAAGAGGATGCTGTTGGGGTCGGTGGCGCTGGGCATCAGTGTCTTGTGTCGTGTGGGGGCAGGGCGAAGTCGACGGGGGTGGCGGACTCTTCATTTTCGGCGTCCTCCTCCTCGGGCTGGGCCCAGAAGAGGCGGTCCGGCAGGACATGGCCCATGCCCGGGCGGAAGCCCGCATCAAGGCAGCGGTCCATGTAGCTCAGCGCCTCGGTGGCGGCGGCGGCCAGGTCGGTGCCGCTGGCCAGGAGCGCAGCCAGCGCGCCCGAGAGCGTGTCGCCGGCGCCGGTGAACACGGCGTCGAGCCGCTCGTATTTCTCGCTGGCGAGTACCGACTGCGGCGAGGCCAGGACGTTGTCGAAGTACTGGTCGGGCAGCACCATTCCCGTCACCAGCGTGTAGGGCACGCCCACCTCGCCGGCGGCGCGCGCGATGTCGCGTGCGGTGGGCGGGCGCTCGCCGGCCCAGTCTGGCAGCAGCCAGCGCCACAGCGTGCTGTGATTGCCGACCAGCACCGTGGTCTGCGGCAGCACCAGTTCGCGGAAGGCGTCGAGATAGGCCTCGATCTGCGCGTCCTCCCACCAGGAGAGATTGGGCATGTAGGCGACCACGGGGACTTCGGGGTAGTCGGTCGCGGTCTCGGCCACGGTGCTCAGGTTCTCGGGAGAGCCCACGAAGCCCACCTTGATCATCTGCACCTCCACGTCCTCGAGAATGGTGCGCGCCTGCTCGGCGACGGCCTCTTCGTCGAAGGGGAAGTGGTCGAAGATCTCTGCGGTGTCGCGCGCATAGGCGCCGGTGACGACCGGCAGCATGTGGGCACCGACCGAGGCGATGGCCACGGCGTCGCAGGCGAGCCCGCCGGCACCGCTGGGGTCGCTGGCGTTGAAGACCAGCACGCAGGGCGGATTCGGTTCGCTCTCGGCGCTGACTTCGTCGCTGGTGGGGTCGGTAAGATCGCTCACTTTGTGGCCTTGCTCCGGCGGTAATAAGGAAGTTGTCATACGCAGCGGGGCTCGGCAGATGGTGGCGTATCTGAGACGCTTATCACGCGATTTTGAGATACGTTTGGATACGATCGTTGCATTCTATGAACAGGGACTTTAAGCTGCGATGAATACGAAAACCTGGATGTGCCTGATTTGCGGGTGGATCTATGACGAAGCGGTGGGGGTGCCAGAGGATGGTATTGCGGCCGGCACGGCATGGGCAGATGTTCCGATGAATTGGACCTGTCCCGAATGCGGGGCGCGCAAGGAAGACTTCGAGATGGTTGAAATCTGAAGCATGGCATAGGGCCGTGCTTCTTGGCGCCCCACGAGGGGCGTTTCGGTCTTAGAGTGTCATAAAGGAGCGGCGAGAATGAGCTCGAACGGATCCGGTTACAAGGTTCTCGTCATCGACGACAGCAACACCATTCGGCGCAGCGCCGAAATCTTCCTCAAGCAGGGCGGCCACGAGGTGCTGCTGGCGGAGGACGGTTTCGACGCGCTGTCGAAGGTCAACGACCACAAGCCGCACCTGATCTTCTGCGACATTCTCATGCCGCGCCTCGATGGTTACCAGACCTGCGCCATCATCAAGCGCAACGCCCATTTCTCCAATGTCCCCGTCGTGATGCTCTCGTCCAAGGACGGCGTGTTCGACAAGGCGCGCGGCCGCATGGTCGGCTCGCAGGACTATCTCACCAAACCTTTCACCAAGGACCAACTGCTGCAGGCGGTGCAGCAGTTCGGCGTCGTTTCGCAGGAAGTGCAGTAATATGGCCATTCGCAAAGTGCTCGTCGTCGACGACTCCAAGACCGAGTTGATCTTCCTGACCGATCTTCTCCAGAAGAACGGCTTCTCGGTGAAGACTGCCGAGAATGCCGAGGACGCCATGCGCCGCCTCGAGGAAGAGCAGCCCGACCTCATCCTCATGGATGTCGTGATGCCGGGCCAGAACGGCTTCCAGCTCACCCGTGCGATCGCGCGCAACCCGCAGTACGCTTCGGTGCCCATCATCATGTGCACCAGCAAGAATCAGGAAACCGATCGGCTCTGGGGCATGCGCCAAGGTGCTCGCGACTACATCGTCAAGCCGGTGAATGCGGCCGAGCTGATCGCCAAGATCAGCGCGCTGGCCTGACCGTCGGCTTTTCTTTTTTCTCTCGTTCATGGCCAACCGCGACGCCCTACGCGCTTTCCAGTCCCGGCTTGCCAGCCGCCTGCAGGCGGCCCGCACCTCGGGTGTGTCCGCCTCCTGGCTCGCGGTAGAGGCGGGCGAGGCGAAATACCTGTTCCCGCTCGGGCATGCCGGCGAGATCTTCCCCTGGACTCCGCCGCAGGCGGTGCCCTATGCACAGCCCTGGTTCCTGGGCGTCGCCAACCTGCGCGGCGGCCTTTACGGCATCGTCCAGCTGTCCACCTTCGCTTCCCGCGAGGCTGCGCCCGCCGGCGGCGATTCGGCGCGAGCCCAATCGCGCCTGGTGGCGCTCAACGAAATGCTCGAAGTCAACTGCGCCCTGTTGATCGACCGGCTGGTGGGTCTGCGCGGCGTGGAAGCCTTCACCGAATCGCAGGCGCCGGACGGCGACGCCCCAGCCTGGCTGGGGCATTCGTACACCGACGCAGCCGGTGAGCGCTGGCAGGAAATCAACCTGCAGGCGCTGTCGCAGCAACCGCAATTTTTGAGTATCGGCGCCTGAGTGCAGCGCCTTGCACCGACCATTACCTGAAGGACCGACCGTGAGCTCGATCGCCGACAAGTTCAAGAAATTCCTGCCTGCGGGTGGCGACACCATGCGTGTCGACAGCGGGTCGACGTTGTCCCTGGATGGCGCCGAAACCTTGCAGCCGCCCGAGGAAAAGACGGTGCGCATCCGACGCGATTCGACGGCCGAAACACCGGAGTCGGTGGTTCTCGCAATGGACGCCGCCAACGACCAGTCCCCGGCTGTCACGATCGACAACGACCCCGTGCTGTCCGAGACCCCCGGCGCCGCCCCCTCGCAACCGGCGGCCGGCGGCGGTTCGCTGCGCTCCAACCCCGCGCGCCAGCAGCGCGTGCTGGCGATCGTGCTCGCCGCGGTGGTGCTGTTGCTGCTGCTGGTGGCAGGCTCCGCCATCCTGCGCGCCGAACGGCTGGCGCAGCAGGTCGCCTCCACCGGCCAGTCGCTGATGCAATCGCAGCGCCTGGCCAAGTCGGTGTCGCAGGCGCTCGTGGGCAACGTGCCGGCCTTCACCGAGGTCAAGGAGAGCGCGGACGACCTGACGCGCCGCGTCCAGGGCCTGGCCAATGGTGACGACGCGCTCAAGCTGGAGCGCGTGGGCAGCCAGTACGAAGCCGAGCTCGGCAAGATCACGCCGCTGGTCGAGCGTGCCGACAAGAGCGCCAAGGCCGTGCTGGCCCAGCAGAAGATCCTGACCCAGGTCGGCACCGCGCTGCGCGACATCAACCGCCAGTCTTCCGACCTGCTCGAAATGACCGAGACCGTGGCCTCGCTGAAGATGCAGCAGAACGCCACGCTGCCTGAGATCTCGGCCGCCGGCCAGTTGGTGATGCTGACGCAGCGCATCGGCAAGTCGGCCAACGAGTTCCTGACGGTCGAGGGCGTGAGCCCCGACGCCGTGTTCCTGCTCGGCAAGGACCTGAACACCTTCCAGGAAGTCACGCGCGGCCTGCTCGAGGGCAATGCCCAGCAGCGCCTGCCGGGCACGCGCGACGCGCAGACCCGCCAGCAGCTCGAGGCCATCCTCAAGACCTATGAGCAGACCCGCACGCAGGCCGGCGCCATCCTGGGCAACCTCCAGGGCCTGGTGGCGGCACGCGAGGCACAGGCCGCGATCCTGGCCGACAGCGAGCCGCTGCGCACCTCGCTCAGCGACCTGCAGGAAAAGCTCTCGGCGCGCACCGGCCTCGGCGCCGGCACGGTGGTGATGCTCTTCGTGCTGTCGCTGGCCGCCCTGGCGCTGGCCGGCGCGATCGGCTTCGTGCAGGTTCGCGAGGGCCGCGAGCGTGCACTGGCCGCCGAACGCGAGCGGGTCGCCGCTGAACGTGCCAGCGAGGACGCGGGCCGCGTCAACGCCGCCAACCAGGCGGCCATTCTGCGGCTCATGAACGAACTGCAGACGGTGGCAGAAGGCGACCTGACGCAGGAAGCCACCGTGACCGAGGACATCACCGGCGCCATCGCCGACTCGGTGAACTACACGGTTGAAGAGCTCCGACTGCTGGTGGGCAACGTGCAGAACACGGCCACCCGCGTGGCGCAGACCACTTCGCAGGTGGAAAGCACCTCGACCGAGCTGCTGGCCGCCTCGACCGAGCAACTGCGCGAGATTCGCGAGACCGGCCAGTCGGTGCTGACGATGGCCGAGCGCATCAACGGCGTGTCCTCGCAAGCGCAGGAATCGGCCACGGTGGCCCGCCAGTCGCTGGAGGCCGCGTCTTCGGGCCTGCAGGCCGTGCAGAACGCGATCGGCGGCATGAACTCCATCCGCGATCAGATCCAGGAAACCTCCAAGCGGATCAAGCGCCTCGGCGAATCGTCCCAGGAGATCGGCGAAATCACCGAGCTGATTTCGGACATTACCGAGCAGACCAACGTGCTGGCCCTGAACGCCGCCATCCAGGCCGCGTCCGCCGGTGAAGCCGGCCGCGGCTTCTCGGTGGTGGCGGAAGAAGTGCAGCGCCTGGCTGAACGCTCCGCGGACGCCACGCGCCAGATCTCGGCGCTCGTGAAGGCCATTCAGACCGACACGCAGGATGCGGTGGGCGCCATGGAGCGCTCCACGCAGGGCGTGGTTGAGGGGGCCAAGCTCTCCGACAACGCCGGTACCGCGCTGTCCGAGATCGACCGCGTGTCGCGCCGTCTCGCCGAACTGATCGAGCAGATCTCGCAGTCCGCGTCCCGCGAGGCCGATTCGGCCAACGTGGTGGCTGCCAACATCCAGCACATCTTCGCCGTGACCGAGCAGACCGGCGAAGGCACGCGCACCACCGCCCAGCAGGTGCGCGAGCTCTCGCACATGGCCGAGGAACTGCGCCAGTCGGTAGCCCGCTTCAAGATTGCCTGAACCCCGAGCACCCAACGTGTCGACCCAAAGCCCCGCCACCGCCCCGAAAGCCGGTCACGCGCCGGCCCATGAAGATCTCGGGCCGCTGGCCTGGGTGCTCGGAGAAATCCAGAAGTCGCTCGACAACGCCAGCAAGACGCTGAAGCGCTTCGCGCGCGAGTCCGGCGGCAGCGTCGAGGCCGACACCGCGCCCTTGCGCCTGGCCCGGCAGCAGCTGCACCAGGCCGTCGGCGCGCTGCAGATGGTGGGGCACTCGGCTCCCGCGCTGGTGCTGGGGGCGATGGAGTTCGCCGTCCAGAGCTTCGTCACCGAGCCGGCGCGCTGCACCGAGGCCGCGGCCCAGAAGATCGACCGCGCAGGCTTCGCCGTCGCCGATTTCCTCAATGCGCTGCTGGGGGGCAAGACCGTGTCCTCGGTCGCCCTGTTCCCTCAGTACCGCGACGTGCTCGAGCTGGTGGGCAACGAGCGCGTGCATCCGGCCGACCTCTGGGACATGAACTGGCGCTGGGCCGAGATCAAGCCCTCGCCCACGCAGACCGCGATGGTGTACGACCCCGCGGTGCGCTCCAAGCTCGACCGCGAGGTGCTGAAGATCGTCAAGAACGGCGACGACCACGCCGCACGCCGGCTCCAGGCCCTGTGCCTGAGCCTGGGCCGCGGCGCCTCGGTGCCGCGGGTGGCCAGCTTCTGGACGCTGGCGGCCGGCTTCTTCGAGGCGCTGGCGCTGGCGTTGATCCCCGCCGACGCCCACGTCAAACGCGCGGCCTCGCGCGTGCTTTTGCAGTACGCCACCCTGGCGCGCGGCGACAACACCGTCTCCGACCGCCTGGGCCAGGACCTGCTGTTCTTCTGCGCCCAGGCCGTGCCCGGCGCGCGCGACGAGGCCGCCACGCTGCGCGCGGTGCGCGTCGCCTGGGGCGTGGCCAACGAGCAGAAGGTCGACTACACGATCGAGCAGTTTGGCCGCTTCGATCCACAGGTGCTGATGCAGGCGCGCAAGCGCATCGAGAACGCCAAGGAGATGTGGTCGGCGCTCTCGGGCGGCGATGTCTCGCGCACACGCCAGGTGGCTGACACCTTCGTCCAGCTCGGCGAGTCGCTGCAAAAGCTGCATCCCCCCAGCCAGCCGATGGTGCAGGCACTGAACAACGCGGTCGATGCCTCCATGCGCTCGGGCCGTCCGCCGGCCACCGAGCTGGCGATGGAGGTCGCGACCTCGGTGCTCTACCTCGAGGCCGCTTTCGAAGACCTCGATCCGCACGATCGCCAGCTGACGGCGCGGACCGTCCAGCTGGCCGGCCGCATCGAGCGCGCGCGCGAAGGCGGCCGCTCGGAGCCGCTCGAGTCCTGGATGGAGGAGCTCTATCGCCGCGTGAGCGACCGCCAGACCATGGGCACCGTGGTCGGCGAGCTGCGCAGCCACCTCAGCGAGCTCGAGAAATCGCTCGACCAGTTCTTCCGCCGGCCGACCGAGAAGGGCCTGCTGCGCACCGTGCCGACGCAGCTGCTGCAGATGAAGGGCGTGTTCTCGGTGCTCGGCCTTGAGCAGGCCGCCCAGACCGTGCACCGCATGCGCGAGAACGTCGACCGCCTGCTGGCGGAGGAGCCGTCCGCCACCGACGCCAAGGACTTCGACGCGCTCGGCAACAACCTGGGCGCGCTGGGCTTCCTGATCGACATGCTGAGCTACCAGCCGGCGCTGGCCAAGCGTCTGTTCGTGTTCGACGCCGAAGCCGGCGAGCTCAAGCCGCTGATGGGCCGCCAGGCCGCCGAGGCGGCCGCGCCCGAGGTGGCCGCGTCCGGCTCCTTCGCCTCGGCCTCCGGGCCTGTCTCGGTCACTGATTCCGTGCTCAGCGTGGAGGAAGTCGATGCCCAGATCGCGGCCAAGCTCGCCGCGCTGGCGACGCCGGCGCGCAAAGCACCGCCGCCGCCGATCGAGGAGGTCCGTCGCCCGGCCGCGAGCTGGACCGCCAAGATCACGGGCCCGGCGCCACTGGAGGCCCTGCCCGATACCGAAGTGCGGGAGCTGGAGGAGGACGATCTCCAGAACATCTTCCTAGACGAGGCCCGCGAGGTGCTGCACAACGGCTTGGCCGCCGTCTCGGCGCTGGGCTCGCGCCCGGACGACAACGGCGAACTGACCGTGCTGCGCCGCGCCTTCCACACGCTCAAGGGCAGCTCGCGCATGGTCGGGCTGATGGATTTCGGCGAAGCCGCCTGGTCCTTCGAGCAGGTGCTCAACACCTGGCTGGCCGACCAGCGTCCGGCGACGCCCGAACTGCTCGCCGGCACGCGCCGTGCGCTGACCGACTTTGCGAAATGGGTCGAAGCCATCGCCGCCAACGAGCCGCACGGCTGGCAGTCCGCGCCCTTCTGCAGCGTGGCGGAATCGCTGCGCACCGGGGAGCCGATCGCGCCGCACGCCCCTGTGGCGGATGCCGACACGCTGGTCGCGGCAGCGCGTCACATCGCGGCCGAGGAGACCTGGGTCGAGGCCAAGGTCGTGCCCGAGGCGCAGCCCGAGCTCCAGCCACTGCCCCTGCCGGACCTGCCCGACCTGGACCTGGGACCGCTGACCTTCGACGCGCCGGAATTCGAACCGTCGGCTGTCCAGCCCGAACCTGCGAGCGCCGGGGCACCGGAACAGCCCGCTGCCGACGACGATTTCGCCTCGACCGACTTCCTGGACTTCGACAGCAAGCCCACGCCACTGGTCGAAGAGCCGCAACTGCCTGCCGAGGTGGAAGAGATCGACTTCCTCGAGACCGCGCACGTGAGCATCGAGCCCGCGTTGCAGATGCCGGCCGACGAGCCGCCCGTCGCTCTGGACTCGCATTCGCTTCCCGTGCCGCTGCTGAAGGAGGCGTCGGTCGAAGAGTCCCCACGCGAACCCTTGCCGGAGCTCTCGCTGGAACTGCACCTGGAGCCGGCGACCGAAGGCCCGACCGAGGAACCGCAGATCGAAGCGCAGGTCGAGGCGGAACCGGAGGTGCTGGCCGCCGCGCCCGTGGAGGTGCCGGAGCCCGCAGCTGAGCCGCAGTCCGAATTCAACCCCGAGACCGCGCCCGAACCCGAACCCGAACAGCTCGCAGAGCCCTCGGCGTTTGCCGCGGCGATCCCCGTCGACAGGCTGCCCGTCCCTGGCGCCGACGATCAGGTCAAGGTCATCGGGCCGCTGCGCATCGGCATCGCGCTTTACAACGTCTACCTGGTCGAAGCCGACGAGTGGTCGCGGCAGCTGGCCCATGAGGTCGGCGAGTGGGCACTCGAATCGAACCAGCGCGTGCCGGAATCGGCCATCAACCTGGCCCATTCTCTGGCCGGCAGTTCGTCGACCGTCGGCTTCCAGGGCCTGTCGGACATGGCGCGTTCCTTCGAGGCCGCGCTACAGCACCTGTACATGCAGGGCCGCGGCACGCCGGCGCAGGGCGTGGTATTGGTTGCGGCAGCCGACGAGCTGCGCCGCCTGCTGCACCAGTTCGCGGCCGGCTTCCTCAAGGAACCCGCCGACGCGACGCTGCAGGCACTGCGCGAGGTGGCGGCGTCGCCCATGCCGCTCGAGATCGGCGATACCGCCGCAGGCACTGTCGTGGCCGCGCCGCGCCCCGGCAGCGGCGACGTGTCGCTCGACGAGGGCGAAGACGCAATCGACGTGGCCGATGCGGTCGACGTCGACCTGTTCCCGATCTTCGAGGAGGAGGCGGCAGAGCTGCTGCCGCAGCTGGGCACCGCGCTGCGCGAATGGTCGCAGCACCTGGACGACCCGGCGCCGCGCGCCGCCACGCTGCGCACGCTGCACACGCTCAAGGGCAGTGCCCGGCTGGCCGGCGCCATGCGCCTGGGTGAGCGCGCCCACCGCATGGAGTCCGAGATCGAGGCCATCGGGTCCTCGGGCGCCGATCGCGCCTCGGTCGAACAGCTGCTGACGCGCTTCGATGCGTTGCAGGCCACCTTCGATGCGCTGCGCGCGGCCGACAACGCGATGCAGAGCGAGCTGGCACAGCGGGCCGTTGCCGCACCGGCTCCGGCGCCCGTCGTCGAGGTGCGCGCCGAAGCGCCGGAAGCGGACGCCGCCGAGCCCGACTCGCCGACGGCCGGCCAAGTTATCGAAGAAGGGTCGCGCCCCGCGCTGCCGATGCCCTCGCCCTCGGCGCTCACGCCGCTGCGCCCGCTCTCCAGCCAGGCGGTGCGCATCCGCACCCACCTGCTCGACCGCCTGGTGGCGCAGGCCGGCGAGGTCATCATCACCCGCTCGCGCCTGGAGGCCGAGCTCGGCCAGCTGCGCAGCTCGCTCGGCGACCTGACCGGCAACCTCGACCGCCTGCGCCAGCAGCTGCGCGACATCGAGGTGCAGGCCGAGAGCCAGATGCAGTCGCGCCTGGCACAGGCCAAGGATTCGCAGCAGGGCTTCGATCCGCTCGAGTTCGACCGCTTCACGCGCGTGCAGGAGCTCACGCGCATGATGGCCGAGTCGGTCAACGACGTGGCGACCGTGCAGCGCACGCTGCAGAAGACCGTGCAGGCGACGGAAGACGACCTCAGCGCCCAGGCGCGCCAGACGCGCGAACTGCAGCGCGGCCTGCTGCGCACGCGCATGGTGGAGTTCGAGGGCATTTCCGAGCGCCTCTACCGCGTGGTGCGGCAGGCCTCCAAGGACACCGGGAAGCAGGTGCGCCTGGACATCGTCGGCGGCAGCATCGAGATGGACCGCGGCGTGCTGGACCGCATGACGCCCGCCTTCGAGCACCTGCTGCGCAACTGTGTCGCGCACGGCGTCGAGGATGCGGCGGCGCGCGAGAAGGCCGGCAAGGAGCCGAGCGGCCTGATCGCCATCGAGCTGCACCACGAGGGCAACGACGTCTCGGTGAGCTTCCGCGACGACGGCGCGGGGCTCAACCACCGGCGCATCGTCGAGCGCGCACGCGCGCTGGGCCTTATCGCCGCAGACCACCAGCCGAGCGAGGACGAGACAGCCGAGCTGATCTTCACCCCCGGCTTCTCGACCGCCGAGCAGGTGTCCGAGCTGGCCGGCCGCGGGATCGGCATGGACGTCGTGCGCGCGCAGGTCGCCGCGCTCGGCGGCCGCATCGAGATCCAGAGCAAGCCAGGCGAGGGCACGCAGTTCAAGCTCGTGCTGCCGCTGACCACGGCCGTGACGCACGTGGTCATGCTGCGTGCCGGTGCCACCTCGATCGGCGTGCCGTCGAACCTGGTGGAGCTGGTGCAGCGCGCCGGAGCCTCCGAGCTCGAGGCCGCTTACCTGGAGCAGCGCTATCCCTTCGGCGGCGACCAGGTGCCCTTCTTCTGGGCCGGTGCTCTGCTGCAATCGTCCGCGCGCAGCGAGCGCGGGACGGCCAAGACCAACACCATCGTCATCGTGCGAAGCGCGGCCCAGCGGGTGGCCCTGCACGTGGATGAAGTGCTGGGCAACCAGGAAGTGGTGGTCAAGAACCTCGGTCCGCAGCTCTCGCGGCTGCCGGGCATGGCCGGCATCTCGGTGCTGGCTTCCGGTGCGGTCGCCCTGATCTACAACCCCGTGGCCTTGGCCGCAGTGCATGGCGAGCAGGCGCGGCAGTTCCAGGCCAGCGGCGCATCGGCCGCCGGCTCGGCGCGCGGCGCGGACGCCGTGGTGGCCCCGACGGCGCCGCCGCAGATCCCGCTGGTGCTGGTGGTCGACGACTCGATCACCGTGCGCCGCGTCACGCAGCGCCTGCTGCAGCGCGAAGGCTACCGCGTGTCGCTGGCGGCCGACGGCCTGCAGGCGCTCGAGCGCCTGCAGCAGGAGCGGCCGGCGGTGGTGCTGTCGGACATCGAGATGCCGCGCATGGATGGCTTCGACCTCGCGCGCAACATCCGCGCCGACGCTTCGCTGGCCGGTCTGCCGATCATCATGATCACCTCGCGCATCGCGGAAAAGCACCACGACCATGCGCGCGCGCTGGGCGTCAACCACTACCTCGGCAAGCCCTACGCGGAAGACGAGCTGTTGCGGCTGGTGCGCCACTACACCAGCGCCGAGGCGCCGCAGGCGATGGCGGCCTGATCGGGCCCGGGCGGCGCTTCAGGCGCCGCCCTTCCTTCCACCCTTCGCCTCGCGCACCACGGCATAGCGCTGCAGCGTGCGCTCTCGCGCTTCGGCGTGGTCGACGATCGGCGCCGGATAGCTGTCGCCCAGCCGCACCCCGGCCGCTTCCAGCTCCAGCGGCGCCGCGGTCCAGGGCGCATGGATGCTCGTACCCGGCAGCTTCGCCAGCTGCGGCAGGTAGCGGCGGATGAACTTCCCTTCGGGGTCGAAGCGCTCGCTCTGCGTGACCGGGTTGAAGATCCGGAAGTAGGGCTGCGCATCGCAGCCGCTGGAACTGGCCCACTGCCAGTTGCCGTTGTTGGACGCCAGCTCGAAGTCGTTGAGCTGCAGCGCAAAGTAGCGCTCGCCGCGCCGCCAGTCCAGGCCCAGGTCCTTGCAGAGGAAGCTGGCCACGACCATGCGCAGCCGGTTGTGCATGTAGCCGCTCTGGTTGATCTGCGCCATCGCGGCATCGACCAGCGGGTAGCCGGTGCGTCCGCGGCACCAGGCCTCGAAGAGCGTGTCGGCGTGCTTGCCGTGGTGCCACTGGATCCGGTCGTACTCCGGCCGGAAGCTCTTGCCCTCGCCGACCTGGGGGTGGTGCGCGAGGATCTGGAAGAAGAAGTCGCGCCAGATCAGTTCCCCCAGCCAGGTCGAGGCTCCGGCGTCGCCTTGCAGCGAAAGCTGGTGCGCCACGCCCGCGAGCTGCCGGACCGAGACGGTACCGAAGCGCAGGTGCACGCCGAGGTAGCTGGGGCCGCGCACGGCCGGATAGTCGCGCGCGTGGTGGTAGCGGTCGATGCGCTGGAAGAAATCTTCGAAGAGCGCCCCGCCGCCCTGGCTGCCAGTCGGGATCTCCAGGTCGGAGAGGTTGCTCTTCCCGAAGCCGATCTCGGCCAGCGCCGGTACTGGCGAGCGGTAGTTGGCGGGCGCGGGCGCCAGCGCATCGGCATGGCTGCGCACGGGGTAGGGCTTCAGGTAGAAGGCATCCACCTTGGCCAGCCAGGCGCGCTTGTAGGCGCTGAACACGGTATAGGGCTGGCCGGTCTTCGTCAGCAGCTCGTCGCGGTCGAAGACGGCCTGGTCCTTGTAGGTGTGGAAGCTGATGCCGCTGTTGGCCAGCGAGCCCAGAATCTTGGCGTCGCGCGCCAGCGCCTCGGGCTCGTCGTCGCGGTTCGCGAACACCGCCTGCACTTCCAGGGCGCGCGCGAGCGGCGCGATCTCGTCCTCGGCCACCGCGTGGCGCACGCTCAGCCCGCCGCCCAGGCCGCGCAGCTCGGTCTCCAGCTCGACCAGCGATTCGCGGATGAATTCCACGCGCCGGTCCGCGCGCGGCAGCGCATCGAGGATCGCCCGGTCGAAGACGAAGACGCAGAGCAGTTGCCGACAGGCCCGCAGCGCGTGGTAGAGCGCTGCGTTGTCGTCCACCCGCAGGTCGCGGCGGAACCACATGAGGCCCTTGGCGTAGGTCTTGTCGGCGGCCAGTAAAATCGGCGGCATGGCCTCCGATTCTGCCCCGATGAACCTCACGCATCACTTCCTGATCGCGATGCCGGGTCTGACGGACAAGGCCTTCAGCCGCAGCGTGGTCTACCTCTGCGAGCACAGTGAGCGCGGCGCGCTCGGCCTGGTGATCAACAAGCCCAGCGACATCAACCTCGGGGTGCTGTTCGAGAAGATCGAGCTGCGCCTGTCGCGCCCCGAGCTCGGCAGCGCGCCGGTGTTCCAGGGCGGCCCCGTGCAGACCGAGCGCGGCTTCGTGCTGCACGAGCCGGTGTTCGGGGAGGGCGAGAAGCCCAACGAGTCGGTCTACGCCTCGACCATGACCATTCCCGGCGGCCTGGAAATGA
The DNA here is from genome assembly GCF_010499245.1 of Variovorax sp. WS11. Taxonomy (GTDB): domain Bacteria; phylum Pseudomonadota; class Gammaproteobacteria; order Burkholderiales; family Burkholderiaceae_C; genus Variovorax. Next base: position 1,614,153 of record NZ_JAAGOW010000001.1, on the reverse strand, counting down.
CCACCTCCAAGGATGTGCTGGAGGCTTTGGCCACCGGCGCCGGGCCACGCAAGGTGCTGGTGTCGCTCGGCTACGCCGCCTGGGGCGAGGGCCAGCTGGAATCCGAACTGGCCGAGAACAGTTGGCTCACCGTGGGCGCGGATCCGGAGGTGATCTTCGACACGCCCATCGAGCAGCGCTACGACAAGGCCCTGTCGCTGCTGGGCCTGCTGGCCTGGACGCTGTCGCCCGAAGCGGGGCATGCATGAGGGGTCCGGCAATGCCCGACAGCGCTGCCCCTCCTGCTTCCGTTCCCTCCCATTTTCAAAGCTTCCTGGCCTTCGACTTCGGGCAGAAGCGCACAGGCGTTGCGAGCGGCAATCGGCTGTTGCGAAGCGCGACGCCGCAAGCCACCATCCGGGCCGAAGGCGACGCCCGCTTTGCGCAGGTCGAGGCGCGTATCCGCGAATGGCAGCCCGACGCGCTGGTGGTGGGCGTGCCCTACCACCCGGATGGCGCGCCGCACGACAACACTCGCGCTGCCCAGCGTTTCGCGCGCCAGCTGAAGGGCCGCTTCGGCCTGCCGGTCTACGAGGTCGACGAGCGCTACAGCACCACCGAGGCCCTGGCCTCGGGCGCGCGCGATGCCGACGCGGCGTCGGCCTGCATCATCCTTGAACAGTTTCTGAGGAACCTCCCGTGAATACGATTCCGAGCAACGAAGGGCCGCCCCGAGGGGCGAGCGCCTCCCCGGGGGGCAGCGAGCACACGCCAGTGCCGAGCGCGGGGGGCCTGAATGCCGAAGCGCTCTACCTTGAGCTGCTGAGTGGCGTGACGCCCCTGGTCCGCCCGGATACGCGCCTGGTCGGCGTCACCTCCGGCGGCGCTTGGCTGGTCGAGCGGCTGCAGAAGGACCTGGGCCTGCCCGGCACCCCCGGCATCATCTCCTCCGCCATGCACCGCGACGACTTCGCGCGCCGCGGCATGGCCGCGAGCGCGCAGACCTCGCTGCCCTTCGACGTGAACGGCGCCGACGTGCTGCTGCTCGACGACGTGCTCTACACCGGCCGGACCATCCGTGCGGTGCTCAACGAGCTGTTCGATTTCGGCCGGCCGGGCTGCGTGCGGCTCGCGGTGCTGGTCGACCGCGGCGGTCGTGAACTGCCGGTAGCGGCGGACTTCGCGGCTGCGCGGCTCGAGTTGCCGGCTGCGCAGTCGCTCGCGCTTGCGCGCGACGACAAGGGCGTTTTCAGCTTCCAGGTGGAGCAAGCCTGATGCTTTACAAACGCAACCCCCAGCTCAACAAGAACGGCGAGCTGATCCACCTGCTCTCGATCGAGGGCCTGCCCAAGGCCATCCTCACGCAGATCCTCGACACCGCCGCCAATTTCACCAGCGTGAGCGATCGCGAGGTCAAGAAGGTGCCGCTCCTGCGCGGCAAGAGCGTGTTCAACCTCTTCTTCGAGAACTCCACGCGCACGCGCACCACCTTCGAGATAGCGGCCAAGCGGCTGTCGGCCGACGTGATCAACCTCGACATCGCGCGCTCCTCCGCGAGCAAGGGCGAGTCGCTGCTCGACACCATCGCCAACCTGAGCGCGATGGCCGCCGACCTGTTCGTGGTGCGGCACAGCGAGTCGGGCGCGCCCTACCTGATCGCGCAGCACGTGGCGCCCCATGTGCACGTTGTGAACGCCGGCGACGGCCGCCACGCGCACCCGACCCAGGGGCTGCTCGACATGTACACGATCCGCCACTACAAGAAGGACTTCGCCAACCTCACGGTGGCGATCGTCGGCGACGTGCTGCACTCGCGCGTGGCGCGCTCCGACATCCACGCGCTCACCACCCTGGGCTGCGCCGAGGTGCGGGTGGTCGGCCCCAAGACGCTGGTGCCGGGCGACATGGCGCAGATGGGCGTGCGCGTGTGTCACACGCTCGAGGAGGGCATCAGGGACTGCGACGTGATCATCATGCTGCGCCTGCAGAACGAGCGCATGAGCGGGGCACTGCTGCCTTCGTCGCAGGAATTCTTCAAGACCTACGGCCTGACGCCCGAGAAGCTGCAGCTCGCCAGGCCCGATGCGATCGTGATGCACCCGGGCCCGATCAATCGCGGGGTCGAGATCGACTCGGCGGTGGTCGACGGGCAGCAGAGCGTGATCCTGCCGCAGGTCACTTTCGGCATCGCGGTGCGCATGGCGGTCATGAGCATCGTGGCAGGTAACGAAGCATGAGAATTCTGATCACCAACGGTCGTGTCATCGATCCGGCCACCGGCCTCGACAAGCAAGCCGATGTGGCCATCGCCGGCGGCAAGCTGCTCGCCATCGGCAGCACGCCGGCTGACTTCAACGCCGAGCGCATGCTCGATGCGCAAGGTTGCCTGGTCGTGCCCGGCCTGGTCGACCTGGCCGCGCGCTTGCGCGAGCCCGGCTACGAGCACGAGCGCATGCTGGAGAGCGAGATGGCCGCGGCGGCGGCCGGCGGCGTGACCAGCCTGGTCTGCCCGCCCGACACCGACCCCGTGCTCGACGAGCCCGGCCTGGTCGAGATGCTCAAGTTCCGCGCCGAGAAGATGCGCAGTGCGCGCCTGTTCCCGTTGGGCGCACTGACACGCGGCCTGAAGGGCGAGGTGCTGACCGAGATGGCCGAGTTGACCGAGGCCGGTTGCATCGGCTTCAGCCAGGCGGATGTCCCGCTGAACAACACGCAGGTGCTGCAGCGCGCGCTGCTTTACGCCAGCACGTTCGGCTACACGGTGTGGCTGCGGCCGCAGGACCGCGACCTGGGCCAGGGCGTGGCCGCCAGCGGCCCGCTCGCCACGCGCCTGGGCCTGTCCGGCGTGCCGGTGGCGGCCGAGACCATCGCGCTCTTCACCATCATCGAGCTGATGCGCGCCACCGGCGCGCGCGTGCACGTGTGCCGCCTGTCGAGCGCCGCCGGCGTGGCGCTGGTGCGCGCGGCCAAGGCGGAGGGGCTGCCGCTCAGCTGCGACGTCAGCATCAACTCGCTGCACCTGGCCGATACCGACATCGGCTACTTCGACAGCCGTGCGCGGCTCAATCCCCCGTTGCGCCAGCAGCGCGACCGCGATGCGCTCTCGGCGGCGCTGGCCGACGGCACGATCGACGCGCTGGTGTCCGATCACACGCCGGTGGAGGCCGACGCCAAGACCCTGCCCTTCGCCGAGAGCGAGCCGGGCGCCACCGGGCTCGAGCTGCTGCTGCCGCTGGCCCTGCAGTGGGGCGAGCAAAGCGGCGCCGGGCTGCTGCGCGCGATCGAGGTGGTGAGTGCTGCACCGGCGCGGCTCATTGGGGCCGCCGAAGCAGGGCGCCTGGCGCCGGGCGGGGCGGCCGATCTCTGCGTCGTCGATCCCGCGCTCGAATGGCAGGTGTTGCCCGAGGCGCTGCGCAGCCAGGGCAAGCACACCCCCTTCGGTGGTTATGCCTTGCGCGGGAAGGCGCGCCACACGCTGGTCGGCGGCCGGCTGGTCCACGGTTGAGGTCGAACGCCGCCCGATGCAGTCCTTGTCCGCGGTCCTGAAGCTCGTAAGCGCGCTGGCCCATGCGCATGTCGGCTGGTGGACCATCCGCTCCAAGTTCCCGAAGCTCTCCCAGGCCGAACGCGAGCAGCAGGTGCAGGCGTGGGCGGCGCGGATGCTCGCGATCATGGGTGTCCGCCTGGTGGTCCAGGGCACGCCGCCCGGGGGAGGGCCGGTTCTAGTGGTGAGCAACCATGTGTCCTGGCTGGACATCCTCACGGTCCATGCGGCGCGGCACGTGCGCTTCGTCTCCAAGTCGAACGTGCAGGACTGGCCGCTGATCGGCACCCTGGCCAACGGGGCCGGCACCCTCTACATCGAGCGCGAGCGCCGGCGAGACGCGCTGCGCGTGGTGCACAGCATGACCGAGGCGCTCAGCGGGGGCGACGTGATCGCCGTGTTTCCCGAGGGCACCACCGGCGACGGCAGCACCTTGCTGCCCTTCCATGCCAACTTGCTGCAAGCCGCCATCTCCTCGGGCGCCCCGGTGCAGCCGATGGCCCTGCGCTTCACTGATGCCGCCAGCGGGGAAACCAGCCTGGCGCCGCGCTACATCGACGATGACAACCTCGCCACCTCGCTGTGGAAAGTGCTGAAGGCGCCGCCGCTGCTCGCGATCGTGCGTTTCGGCGAGCCCCAGCCCTCCTGGGGCCGCGACCGGCGCGCCTGGGCGCTTTCGTTGCACGCGGACGTGCAGGCCTTGTGGCGGGAGACGCACTGAAGCGGACGGCCAAAAAAACAGCGCCCCGCAGGACGCTGTGCAACGGCGCCAGGGGCGCCGGGGAGGAGGAAACTGTTGGGTCCGTTCTATGCGGGATTCAGCAGGAAGGTCGAAAGACCTTAAGTCCTTTTGGACTGCAGTGGATGCAGCTTAGCGGCCGGTCCCGCATCTTTCCTGCCGGAGAAGGCAATGCGCTTGCGTGGGTCGCGACCTACAGAGGGCAGACGGCGACCCAGCCCGAGGATGCCTCGAACGCCCCAATCGTGAAAGATTCGCCTGTTCCCGCGGGCGGACGTCCCATGAATCTCACCAATTGTTGCGAGCTGTCTCCCGCGCAGGCTGTGGCCGGCATCATCCCGCTCACTCAGCGATTGGACGAGCCATGGACACACTTCTTCTGGTAATTGCCATCAACTTTCTTGTCGTGCCTTTTCTTCAGGAGGCGGAGGCCCAGGGCCGCCAGCTTCAGCGCTTCCCCGGCTTCGTTCGGATCCTGCGTCTCGCGCATGTGCGCAGGTCGCACTGGCTGCGGCCCTTCTGCATCGCCGCCTTGCTCTTTCTGGCCTTTGCCGTGCTGCGAGCGCAGAGTGGGCAGGTGGAAGGCCTGACCGTGGTGGTCCACTTCACCATCATGCAATTCGTGCTGTGGACGGTGGTATCCCTGAGCGTGCGCAAGCCGGCCCACGCCCCATCCCATGCCGGGACATCGGTCGACGAACTGCCCGGCCGTCCCATCGCCACACTGCTGCCGCGGCGGTCATGAAACCGGTCGGCGGATGGCGCGTGCCGGCATGTCGGTCGCTGCTTCTGCTGCCCCTCGTCGTGCTGTTCGGCTGCCAGTTCCGCAGCGAGCCGCGGCCGCTGTCATCCGAAGCACTGCCTCCGCCCGCCTTCATCGATGCACCCGCGCGTTGCACAGCGGCGCGCGCCCGCTTCGGGCTGGGCCGGCGCATCAATATGCCCCTGCTCGAGGAAATGCGCCTGCGCACTGGCGCGCGCGTTGCGCAAGCGGTGCTGGCGATGGATGCACAGACGCCCTTCGACGCCGCCCGCCTGATCGTGGAAATCGAGGAAAACGGCCGCGTCATGGGCGTGCGCTGCGCTTAGTCGGCACGCGGGCCGCCGGAATCCTCAGGAGAGAGCGTGTCAGGCGCCGATGAGGGGGCGCGGCAACAGGCCCAGGAAGTGGTCGAGCATCTGGAAGTGGTCGTCCAGGAGCTGGTCCTCCAGGCCGGACAACGCCTCAATCGGTATCCATTCAGCAGCGGCCGCGTCGTCGTCCGCGCGCACGCCGGGCAGCGTCTGCCGGTCGCCCAGGTCGAAGAAGTGCCCGTGCGTGATGGTGCGGCCGCGCTGGCTGCGATCAGGGCGATCGAACACCTCGGTGCTGGCGAGGCAGGCGAGCAGCTCGGCGGGCGGCAGGTCCAGGTGCGTCTCCTCCTCGAGCTCGCGCAGCGCGGATTGCAAGGTCGTCTCGCGCGCTTCCAGGAAGCCGCCCGGCACGGCGCGCAACCCCTTGCCGGGCGCATGGCCGCGGCTAATCAGCAGCACGTGCCCGCCGCACTTGACGACGCAGTCCACCGTGACCAGCACCACCGGGTAGGGCGCCACCGACCAGGCGGCGTCGTGCTGGCGCAGGAGCTCCCACTCTTGCGCCAGAGCCGCATGCAGAGGCGTCTCCATCCAGGGGCGCAAGTGGGCGAGCGTAGCAGCCGGCAGTGCGCGTGCCAGCACCTCGGGTGCTTCCTTTGCGTCACCGAAGATCGCATCGCGCACGGTGGCCGCGCTCGCGCTGTGCACGCGCGGCTCGGCCTGCAGCGTCCAGCCATCGAAGCCGTGAAGGTAGTCGCGCGTCGCATCCTTCACATGACCGACCAGTACCGTCCCGGCGGCGGTTGCGGGCGCCGCGCCCTGTTCCGCGAGCGCCGCATCGATGGCCAGGCGCACTTCTGCGAACCAGCGCTCCTCGTCGAAGTGGTCGCGCATGGGCACGAAGCACACGCGCTGTCGGTCCGTCTCGGCGAGCGCCAGGCGGATCATCTCTGCGCGCTCCTGCCACGTGAAGGGGTTCTTCGGCGAGCGCGCCAGGAAGGCCGAGCCGATCACCACCACGACGCGCGGCGCCGCATCCAGCGCCTTTCGCAGCAGCGTATGGTGGGCGTTGTGGAAGGGTTGGAAGCGGCCGATGAGAACGGCGAGCTCGTGCGTGGCGGGAAGGCGTGCGGTCATTGTGGGGAAAGCGGTGGCTTGGCTTGCCATTCTGGCCGGATATCAATCCAGGACGTCATCTAGAAGCGGATCAGCATGACCAGAATGAAGCCGGCCCACAGCACATGGACGTCGTAGACCTTCAGGCGCCCCGGGTTGCGCAGGAGTGCCCTTGATCCGGATCCGGTGCAGTCGCTGCGGCTTCCCTTCTATTCGAGCGCGCCGAAGGCGCTGCCGATCATCGGCGAGCGAGCGATTCTTCTTGACTCCTGGCGAAGGCTGCTCACCCACAGCCGCGCGTGGCGTTGTTCGCGGCTCTCGAACGGGCCGGTAAACCGACGGATCGCGGGGCTCTCGATGGCGGCGATCGTCATCCAGTCGGTGGTTCCGAAGGACGGCGATTCGCTGCTTCGCTCGACGAGGGTGGGGCGCAGCGCCAGGATCCATTCGGTCGGAATGTTGGGGTCGGCATCCAGTATTCGCAATGCGATCTTTGCCGCCTTGGGGCTGAGCGTTTGTACCTTGCGAAGGTGAAAGTCCGAGTCCATCGCGCGGCTCCTTCATGGCTTTGGGTAGAGCGGGCGTATCAATATACAGGGAAAAGTAAGTTGATGTGAAAATTTCACATCCGGATAACCAAGTGCAAGCGCCGAGCCAGCGGTCAGCTGGTCGCCAACGCGTCAAGGTCTTGGGTTCTGAAGGAGGGGAGGCTGCGCGACGCACGAATGGGAAACCATCGTCGGCGACTGGTGCCCTCGACAGGAATCGAACCTGTATCTGAGTCTTAGGAGGACCCCGTTCTATCCATTGAACTACGAGGACGAAAGCGGTGGCGACTTTACCAGTTCGTCACGGTCAGTCGTATTTCACGGTGTAGATCAGGTCGATGCCGCTTTGCTGGCCGGCCTGACCGCGCAGCGTGAGGCGGCGCGTGAGGTCGTAGAAGACGAACAGCGAACCCAGCGTGCCCGACAGGCTGCGCTCGTAGGTCAGATAGAAATCCTTCGACAGGCGCTTGCCCACGGTGACCGCCGATTCGCGCACGTCGCCACCGCTGCTCGGCCCCTTGAAGCCGATCTCGTCCAGCCCGAAGCGGCTTGCCAGTCCGCCGCCCGGGCTGCCCGACCCGAGCCGCCCCAGCAGTGCCAGCGCGGCCTGCTGCAGCAGCAGCGATTCGCCGCCGCTGGTGGCCGAGGCGCGGCCCAGCACCACCCATGACAGCGTCTCCGCGTCCGACAGCGCCGGCTCGGAGTACAGGCGCACGCGCGGCGACTGCGCAGTGCCGGTGATCTGCACGCCGGCGCGCTGCGAGATGTTGGGCCGGATCGCGAGGACGTCGAGCGCCGGATTGTCGTAGGGGCCGTTGAAGCGGGCGATGCCGGTCTCCACGTCCAGCCGCTGGCCATAGGCACGGTACTGGCCCTTCACGGTGCGCACCTCGCCGGTGATGCGCGGGGGCGCGTTCAGCGCGGTGCTGCGGATGTCGAGCTTGCCTTCCAGCCGCGTCGTCAGGCCCCGCCCCTGCACGGCGAAGTCGTCGCCGAGGTCGAAGCCGATTGCGATGTCCGGCGGCTTCGCGGTCTGCGCCTTGGCGGCCTGCGCGTCCTCGCTGGCGGCCCGGCGCTTCGCGGCTTCGGCCTCTTCGCGGTCCTTGGCGGCCGAGCGCACCACCACGTCGCTGCCGAGGCTGGGCGCGCTCTCGTCGGGCAGGATGATCACGGCACGGTCGGTCTTGAGGTCGCCGCGCACGCTGAACTGGCCGTTGTCCAGCCTCGTCTGCAAATCGCCCGAGAGCGTGACCTGGCGGTCGGTGCGCACCAGCACGCGCAGCGCGCGCAACTGGGTCTGCATGGCCATGCGGATGCCGGTGCCGCTCGCGGGGGCCGCGCCCCAGCTCAGCTCGCCGCGCGCCGACAGCGTGCCGCCACCGGCGGCGGCCGCGCTGGCCGCGGTGCTGACGTTGCCGCTCTGGCCCGGGATGCGCGTGCTGCTGCCTGCGCCGCCCTTGAGCGTGAACTCCGTGATCTCGATGCGTTCGCCGGTCAGCGAGGCGCGCAGGCGCCCGTCGCGCAGGTCCAGCCCCTCGACCATCGCACGCAGCGCGAGCTGGTCGGCCGACAACGTGCCGTTCCACCGCGGCAGCGCACGGTTGCCCGAGAGCGTGGCGTCGGCCTCCAGCGTGCCGGCCACGCGCCAGCCGGGCGGCGCCAGGATCGACCAGACTCCGAGGTTGGGCAGCCGCGCCGTCACGCGGCCGGCGAGCGGCGCGTCGGGCGCCCATTGCCAGCCGTCCGCGTGGTGCAGCACGCGGGTGCTGGCTTCGGCGCGGATCTGGCCGGCGCGCTCGCTGTCCCAGGCCAGGGTGGCGCGCACGGTGTCGCCCTCGGCGTCGAGCCCGAGCTCGGCCTGGCGCAGGCCGGCCGGGGTGCTGGCGCCTTCGGCGGCCGCGTTCATCTTGCGCTCGCTGGCGGTGCCGGTGCCGCGGCTCTCGATGCGCGTGACCAATGCGGCCTCGCCGGCCTGCACGCGGATGTCGCCGCTGGCGCGCGCGAGCCGGACGCGCGCGCGCAGCGCGTCGCCGGCGTCGATGTCCCAGTCGCCGTCGAACAGCAGGTCGCCGCTGAGGCCCATCTCGGCCAGCGTGGCGCTGCTGCCCATCGCCTCGGCCCAGGCCATCGGCAGGCCCTTCAGGCGGCCCTGCGAACGCAGGCGGAACGCGCGGGTCTGCGCCGTGCCGCTGTGGCTGTAGCGCAGCGGCTCCCACTCGATGCGCACGGTGCCCGGCACCGGGCCGCGCAGCGTGGCAGCGGCGGCCGAGGCCTCCACCTCGAGGCGGCCGGCGTTGCCGCTCTTCAGGGTGGCGGCCAGCGTGCGATCCAGCTCCAGTGTCCAGGGCCCGGGGCGCTGGGTGTCCTGCGCCTGCAGCCGCAGGCTGGCGATCGAGGCGCGCCATTGCCTCGCGCGTTCCAGCCCGCCGCTGGCATGCGTGTCGAGCGTGAGCTTCTGCGTGCCGCTCATGGCTTCGCCCTTGAGTGCCAGCGTGGCCTGGGCGAGGCTGCCGGCCAGCTCGGCCCGCAGTTCGCGCAGCTGAAGCTCCGTCGCCGGACCGTTGGCAGGCGGTGCCAGCCTGAGTGCCAGGCGGGGGACGGCGAGCGTGGCCTTGAGCGTCGGCTCGGCGCTGCCGCGGGCAGCCGGCTCGCTCGCGTTCTGCAGCCGGCGCTGCACGGCCTGCCAGCCGCCCTGCCAGGCGGCGTCGAGCTGTGCGCTGCCCTCGGCACTGCCGCCCGCGAACACGGCCGAGAGCTCGGGCAGGCCTTCCACCCAGCGCTGCAGGGTGGCGGCATCGTCGACGCGGGCCTGGAGCTCGCCGCTGCCGCTGGCCGGCGCGATGCGGCCCTGCAGCCGGGCATTGCCGCCCGGCATCACCAGCTTGAGATCGCCGCTGCCGGCCTGCTCGGCGACGCGCAGCTGGAGCTTGCCTTCGAGGCTGGCGTTGGCCGCCTCGATGCGCAGCGTGCGCAAGTCCAGCACCTCGGCTTGCCACTGGCCGCGTGCCAGGGCGCGATCAAGCCGCAGGCCCTGCAGCGCCTTGCTGCCGGCGCCACCCCCGGCCTGCAGCGCGACGTCGAAGAGCAGCGCCTCGCCGCGCTGCTCGGCGGTGAGGCTTCCGCTCACCGGTGCGCCCGCCAGCTCGCTGTGCAGCGCGCCGGGGCGCACGCCGCGCACCCGGGCGCGCGCCTGCCAGGGCGCCGGCGCGGGGCTCCAGCGGCCCTCCGCCTCGATGCGGCCTCCGCCGGCGCGCACCGTGGCCTCGGGCAGGGTCCAGGTGCTGCCGTCGAAGCTGGCGTGGGCCTGGACCTGCTCGATGGGCAACTGGCCGCTGTCCCAGGGGCCGGGCTTTGCATTGCGGATGTCGGCACGGGCCTGCCAGACCGTGCTGCCGCCGGGTGCGCTGCCGTCGGGGCCGGCCTCGATCTCGCCCGTCAAGAGCGTGCTCGGCGCCCCGGGCCACAGGACGGCCGCGTCGACGTTCCGAAGCTGCGCCTTGGCGTCGATCACGGGCTGCGGCTGCCAGGGCGCGATGTTGGCCTGCAGCTGCGCCTCCATCGGCGCTCCGGCGCCGGGCTCGGCGGGCTTCAACTGAGCTGCCACGGCCAGCCGAGCATCGGCGGTCGCGAGCGTGCCCTTGGCGCTGGCCTCGGCCAGCACCTCGATGCTGCGGCCTTCGGTCAGCGGCGCGCGCACCCGGCCCTCGAGCGCGGCGTCGAAGGCCATCGGCGCCGGACCTTGCAGCGTGACCCGTGCGCCGTAGTGGCCCTCGGCGATGTCCACGCCCTCGACCACGAGCTGGTGTTCGTCGCCGGCGTAGCGATAGCGGCCCGACAGCTTGTCCGCCTGGAGCGCAGGCGGGCCGGCCCAGCGCAGTTCGTCGATGCGAAAGGGCAGCTCCACCTCCACCGGCAGCACGATCGGCGCCAGTGGCTCGATGGGTTTGTCCTCCACCGGCCCGCGGCGCTCGATCAGCAGCCGCGCCGCATGCACCTCGCCGAGCTGCACCTTGCGCTTCAACAAGGGTGCGAGCTGCCAGCCGATGTCGGCCTCGTGCACCTCCACCGCCAGGCTCTCGCTCTGCCAGCGCAGCCAGCCAATGCGCCCGCCGGTGCGCAGCGAGCCGCTGACCTCGCGGCTTTCCAGGCTCTGGCCGGCGGGCAGGTAACGCGCCGCCCGCGCCAGCGCGAAAGCCAGCGACTGATTCGAGCCCAGCCACCACCAGGCGCCGGCCGTGAGCGCGCCCACCAGCAGGACCAGGACGAGCAGGCTCCAGGCCAGGGCGCGCAGGGCTCGCCGGCTGCGCGAGCGCACGGGCGTGGGGGAGGGTTGTGCGTCCGGCTGCATGTCAGAAGGTGAAGCCCAGCCGCAGGTGCAGTCTGAACTTCTTCGTGTCGACGCCGTAGGCCACGTCGGCCTGCACCGGCCCTACCGGGCTGCGCCAGCGCGCGCCCACGCCGATGCCGACCTTGGTCTTGAGGTCGCCGGGCCGGTCGGCGACGGCGCCGGCGTCGATGAAGACGGCGCTCTCCCACTCGGTCAGCTTGCCCTGGTAGACGAAGGGCCGCTGCCATTCGACGCTGGCCACGGTCATGTAGCGGCCGGCGACGATCTGGCCATCGGTGCGCTGGGTGCCGATCTCGCGGTAACCATAGCCGCGCACGGTGGTGTCGCCGCCGGTCAGGAACATCAGGGTGGAAGGGATTTGCGCTCTGTCCTTCGCGGTCACCGCGCCCGCTTCCGCGCGCAGCTGGAGGCGGCTGCTGCGCGCCGCGCTGGCGCTGTCGTCCTTGTCGGCCCAGCCGAGCGGCACGATGCCGAGCCAGCGCCCGTAGACGCGGGTGAAGGGCAGGTGCTCGCCGGTCAGCGTGTAGCCGGCACCGAGCTCCAGCGCCAGGCCATGGCCGCGCGTCGGCACGCCCGCGTCGTCGAAGTAGCGCCCGGTCCAGCCCCAATTGACCGACAGCGCCGAGGCCGACGGCGGGACGTTGACGCCGCGGTTGCGCGCATAGTCGTACTGCAGGAAGTAGGTGTAGTCGATGTGGTCGCTCGACTTGCCCAGGCCGCCGCGCAGCCGCCCGCTGTCGACCTCGTAGCTGCCGGAGGTCTCGCTCTTGAGCTGACCCGCGCCGAACCAGCGCCAGCCCTTGTCGTCGGGCACGGCGTTCCATTCGGTGCCCAGCGACTGGGTTTCGCGATCGACCGAGAGCTTGGAGACGGCGCGCCAGCCCAGCAGGGGCATGCGGTTGTGGATGTGGTCCAGCGACAGCCGCGGCCCGCTGTCGGTGGTGAAGCCGACGCCCATCACCACTTTCTGCAGCGGTGCCTCGCGCACCTGGGCGATGACGGGCGCCCACAGCGGGTTGCTGCCGTCGGTGTCCAGCGTGAGGAAGACCGAGTCGTAGTAGCCGCTGCTGGCAAGGCGCTGCTGCGCATCGAGCAGCTTCTGCTGGTCATAGTCGCTGCCGGTAGGGACGCGTGCGATGCGGCGAGCGGCGTCGGCGTCGTAGCGCTCGCTGCCGCGCACTTCCAGCGGGCCGAAGCGGTAGGCCGGGCCAGAACGGTAGTCGACGTGCAGCCGGGCCTGACCGCGGTCGGCATCGATCTCGGCGCGGCTCAGCGCCACGCTGCCGGTCGGAAAGCGCTTGGCCGAAAGGCTGCGCAGCGCGGCCGACTTGGCGTTGTCCCAGCCGAGCTGGGTGAAGACCTGGCCGGTGCGCAGCGGCCAGTCCTTGCGGATGGCCTCGCGCTGGACCTCGGCGGTGGGGTCGCTTGCGATCGGTCCGCTGAAGTCGATCTGCACCTGGTGCACTCGCGTGGGCTCGCCGGGATCGACCGTGATGCGCACCTCGCGCGGCGCCTTGGCCTCGGGCGTCTCCTGCAGCTCCAGCGTGAGCGTGGGCGTGAAATAGCCGAGGGTCCCGAGCAGCTCGCGCGCATTGCCTTCGGCCGCCACCATGAGGCGCGAGAGCTCGGCCGCGCCCAGGTCGTCGATCTGGCGATAGCGCTGGATCTCCAGGTTGCGCTCGAGGTACTCGCGCACCGTGTCGGGCGCCTTGACCGACACGCTGAAGGCTTCGCGCGCGCCGGCCGGCTTCTCGCCGCCGACGGGCTTGGCGCCCGCTTCGGTTTCGGCCGGCTCGCTCTTCGGCAGCAGGCTGCAGCCCTGCAGCAGCAGGCCTGCACAAAAAAACGCCGGCATCCACGCCGGCGCGAGCAACCGAAACACCCTGAGCATGCGGCCATTTTGACAGCAGGCCCGGTGGGGCCCCCGTAGGCGGGAGCCGCGGCGAGCAACTCAGAGGCTCAGGCCCGGCCGGTGACCTTCCGTGCCAGCAGCCAGACCACCGGTGGCGTGATCATGCGCGCGAGGGCCTTGGCCCGGTCCATGCGGTGCATCTTCATGAAGACCGAGGCCGATTCGTCGCCGTGCTGCTTGCCGGCCAGCGGGCTGCTGTAGTAATAGGCGGCGACCGAACGGCGCGGGCGGTCGTCCGGTGCCTGCAGCGGCTTGGTGTGCCCGTGGTAGCTGATCGGGCCGTGCGGCAGCAGGATGGTGCGGCCGAACTCGGGCTGCACGGTGGTCACGCAGCGGTCGTGCTTCTTGTCCCAGAGCTCCAGGCCCGAGCCCCAGTCCGGGTTCCATCCCTTGTTGAGGTAGGTGATGAAGACCATCTCGTTCTTCAGCCCGAGGTGCCGGTGGCGGTTGAAGTCTCGGTGCACGGCGAAGGTCGCGCCGGTGCGGCTTTCGTGCAGACCGCCGCCGAACAGCTTGGGGTCGGGCAGCAGGTAGGGCACGCCGGTCAGGGACGAAAGCCAGTCGATGAACCACCCGGAATGGAGGATGTCGAAGTACAACTGGGTCGCCGGGCCCAGCGTCGGCCCGAGCACCGAGCGGCGGGTCGATTCGTAGCGGCTCTTGACCTCGGCCCAGCAGTTTCCGGGCTGGGCATCGAATTCCTCGGCCACCAGGTCCAGCAGAGCCGGGTTGAACAGGTTCTCCAGCACCAGGTGCGGGAAGGGAGAGGCGGCCATCAGCGCGTTGCGCAAGCGATCGCGCTGAGCCGGCGAGAAAAGGGCGCGATCGACCAGCTCGGCGCGCGGCAGCTGCACGCCGCGGATGCTCACGTAGTCGCCCGGGGGCTGAAAGCGCGGATCCTGCTCCGCCGCGGGCAGGGGTTGCTCGAGAACCGGCGGATCGAGCGGCAGCGAAAGAACGGCAGACATGGCAACACCTCCTGCGGACCAGCGTCAACGAAACGCCTTATTTGAATCCTTAGGTGTTAACTGTAACTCGGCGTCTCCGAGTTGTGACAACTTTTTTCGCAATAGCCCGCCCCGAAAACGCTAACACCTCCAGCCTAGGCCGCGTGTCAGAGGCCGCCTACTTGGAGAGCAGCCTCATGGCCTCCTCGAGGCCCTTGAGTGTCAGCGGGTACATGCGGTGGGATACGAGTTGTTGCATGACCGCGATACTTTGGCGGTATTGCCAGACGCCCTGGGGCTCGGGGTTGATCCAGGCGAACTTGGGGAAGGCATGGGTCAGGCGCTGGATCCATTCGGCGCCCGCCTCCTCGTTGTTGTATTCGACGCTGCCGCCCGGCTGCAGGATCTCGTAGGGGCTCATGGTCGCGTCGCCGACGAAGACCAGCTTGTAGTCCTTGTTGTACTTGCGAATGATGTCCCAGGTGGCGAACTTCTCCGAGAAGCGCCGCCGGTTGTTCTTCCACATGAAGTCGTAGACGCAGTTGTGGAAATAGTAGAACTCCAGGTGCTTGAACTCGGTCTTGACGGCCGAGAACAGCTCCTCGACGCGCTGGATGTGCTCGTCCATGGTGCCGCCCACATCCATCAGCAACAGCACCTTCACGTTGTTGTGGCGCTCGGGCCGCATCTTGATGTCGAGGTAGCCGGCATTGGCGGCCGTCTTGTGGATCGTCTCGTCGAGGTCCAGCTCGTCCTCGTGGCCTTCCCGCGCGAACTTGCGCAGGCGCCTGAGCGCGATCTTGATGTTGCGCGTGCCCAGCTCCTGGCTGTCGTCGTAGTCCTTGTAGGCGCGCTGGTCCCACACCTTCACCGCGCTCTTGTTCTTGCCCGCGCCGCCGATGCGGATGCCCTGCGGGTTGTAGCCGCCGTGGCCGAAGGGCGAAGTGCCGCCGGTGCCGATCCACTTGCTGCCGCCCTCGTGGCGCTCCTTCTGCTCCTCGAAGCGCTTCTTGAGCGTCTCCATGAGCTCGTCCCAGCCCATCTTCTCGATCTTGGCTTTCTCCTCGGCCGTGAACTCGCGCTCCAGCGTCTTGCGCAGCCAGTCGAGCGGCACTTCCTTGGTGAAGTCGGTCACCAGTTCCACGCCCTTGAAGTAGGCGGCGAAGGCGCGGTCGAACTTGTCGTAGTGCTTCTCGTCCTTCACCAGCGCGGTGCGCGAGAGGTAGTAGAAGTCGTCGAGGCCGAAGGCGCCTTCCGAGTTCGGGCCGACCACGTCGGCCTGCAGCGCCTCCAGCAGGCTCAGGTATTCCTTGACGGACACCGGCAGCTTGGCCGAGCGCAAGGTGTAGAAGAAGTCGATCAGCATGGCGAATCACTCCCGGGTTTCAGGGCGCGGCTTGTCCAGCAGGTAGAGCAGCTGGGCCCGCACCTCGGGCCACTCGCCCGAGCGCAGGCTGTACATCACGGTGTCGCGGACGGTGCCGTCGCGGCGCAGCGCATGGCCGCGGATCACGCCGTCCTTCCGGGCGCCCAGGCGCTCGATGGCGCGCTGCGACGCATGGTTGAAGTTGTCGGTGCGCCAGCCCACCACGTGGCAGCCCAGCGTGTCGAAAGCGTGCGTCATCATCAGCAGCTTGCAGGTGGTGTTGACGTGCGTACGCTGGCAGCGCCCGGCGTACCAGGTGTAGCCGATCTCGACGCGCTTCACCGCGGGCAGGATGTCGTGGTAGCTGGTCGACCCGAGCACCGCGCCGCTGGTCTCGTCGGTCACGGCGAAGGCGAAGCGGTGGCCGGCCTCGCGCGCGGCGAGTGCCGTCTCGATGTAGGCGCGCGTTTCCTGCGGCTCGGGTACCGAGGTGACGCGGATCTTCCACAGCTCGCCGTCGGTGGCGGCGGCGCGCAGGCCGTCCTCGTGGTCCAGCGCCAGCGGCACCAGCGCGACGCCGCGCGACCTCAGCGTGACCGGCTCGACGAATGCCATCTTCCTCAACTCCTCGGTGAACCGTACTTTCGCGTGAACCAGGCCCGCGCGAGCTGCGCGCCGGCGCCGCCGCCCAGGCCGATCAGCAGGATGCCGAAGACGGCACTGTTGCTGTAGCCGCCGGGGCTGAAGGCATCGAGCCCGAGCGCCAGGCCGAGCCAGCGGCCCAGGAGCGCGCCCACGATGAACAGGACCGCCTGTGCCAGGCCCAGCAGCATCAACTGGCGAGTGGACGGACGGCCTTGGCTCATCGGTTGTGGCGTTGCACGAACACCAGCTTCTCGAACAGCGTCACGTCCTGCTCGTTCTTGAGCAGCGCGCCCACCAGCGGCGGGACCGCGACCTTGTCGTCCTTGCTCTGCAGCGCCTCGAGCGGGATGTCCTCCGCCACCAGCAGCTTGAGCCAGTCCAGCAGCTCCGACGTCGATGGCTTCTTCTTCAGGCCGGGCAGGTTGCGCACGTCGTAGAAGGTCTTCATGGCCGAGGCCAGCAGCTCCTGCTTGAGATTGGGGAAGTGCACCGCCACGATGCTCTTCATGGTCTCGGCATCGGGGAACTTGATGTAGTGGAAGAAGCAGCGGCGCAGGAAAGCGTCGGGCAGCTCCTTCTCGTTGTTCGAGGTGATGAAGACCACCGGCCGGTGCTTCGCCTGGACCAGCTCGCGCGTCTCGTAGCAGTAGAACTCCATGCGGTCGAGCTCGCGCAGCAGGTCGTTCGGGAATTCGATGTCGGCCTTGTCGATTTCGTCGATCAGGAGCGCCACCGGCTCATCGGCAGTGAAGGCCTGCCACAGCACGCCCTTGACGATGTAGTTGTGGATGTCCTTCACGCGCTCGTCGCCCAGCTGCGAATCGCGCAGCCGGCTCACCGCGTCGTATTCGTAGAGGCCCTGCTGGGCCTTGGTGGTCGACTTGATGTGCCACTGCAAGAGCGGCAGCCCGAGCGAGCCCGCCACTTCTTCCGCGAGCATCGTCTTGCCGGTGCCGGGCTCGCCCTTGACGAGCAGCGGGCGCTTGAGTGCGATGGACGCGTTGACCGCGAGCATCAGATCCTGTGTGGCGACGTAGTTGTCGGAACCCTTGAATTTCATGGATGGCGTAGAGCAGAGGGGGTGGATGAAGGACCCAACATTCCATTCATCTGCGTCGCGCAATGCGCCCGAGTGCCTCACGCACGGGGCTGCCGGGAGCCCCCGCATATAATCAAATGTTGACTAGAAAACCAGTTTTCCACGAGATTGTGCGCGCAAAATGAACAAGTTGTTGTCCACGGTGTTTGCCCTCGCTGTCGCTTGCGTGACGGTCTCCGCCCAAGCCCAGAAGATCACGGGCAATGCCGAAAACGGCTCGAAGAAGGTGGCCATGTGCGTCGGCTGCCACGGCATCGTCGGCTACCAGGCCAGCTTTCCTGAAGTTCACAAGGTCCCGATGATCGCGGGCCAGAGCGCCACCTACATCGCCTCGGCCCTCACGGCCTACAAGGGCGGCGACCGCAAGCATCCCACCATGCGCGCCATCGCCGACTCGCTGAGCGAGCAGGACATCGCCGACGTTGCGGCCTACTACAGCCAGCTCGGCGTGCAGGAAGGCGATGCCCCGCCGGCAGCCGTTGCCAAGCAGCCCAGCGAGCGCGTGCAGGCCCTGATCTCGCGCGACAAGGACAACGCCTGCACCAAGTGCCATGGCGCCAACTTCAACACCCCGAACGATGGCACGGTCGCCAAGCTGGCCGGCCAGCACGCCGACTACCTCTACGTCGCCCTCAAGTCCTACAAGACCGAGAAGAACATGCAGATCGGTCGCTCCAACGGCGTGATGAGCGGGCAGGCCAAGAAGTTCAGCAACACCGAGCTGAAGGAGCTGGCCAGCTACATCAGCTCGCTGCCCGGCGAATTGAAGACGGTGCCGGACTCGAAGCTCCACCACGCCAGGTAAGAGCGGTATCGCTCAAGAAGAAAGCCCGCTGCAAGCGGGCTTTCTTCTTTGGGTCGTGCCCTGCTCAGACGTCGAAGAACACCGTCTCCTGGGCACCCTGCATATGGATGTCGAAGCGATACGTCACCTGCCCACCCGTCTCGCTGCGCTGCGCGATCAGCGTCTGCCGCCGCTCGGCCGGCACGCTGGCCAGTACCTTGTCCTCGGCATTCGCCTTCGCCTCGTCGCCGAAGTAGATGCGCGTGAAGGTGTGCAGCAGCATGCCGCGCATTAGCACGATCACGTTGACGTGCGGCGCCTCGCCGGCCGATTCGGCGCCGGGCTTGACGGTGTGGAACACGAAGCGCTTCTGCGCATCGGTGCCTGTGCCCGCGCGGCCGAAGGCGCGGAAGCCGATGGCCTGCGCATCCTCCACCGACCGCGGGTAGGCGCCGGTGCCGTCGGGCTGGCTGACCTCCACCAGCGCATCGTCGATCGGCTTGCCGTCGCCGTCGATCACCCGGCCCTCGATGCGGATGCGCTCGCCGCGTGCGTTGTCCAGCGCGAGCACCGCGTCGAAGGGCTGGTCGAAGTCGTAGCCGTACTGGGTGGCCGCGAGGCCGTAGGCGAAGTAGGGGCCGACCGTTTGCGAAGGGGTCTGGCCGAAGTTGGTTTCGAGTGCGCTCATCATGGTGCGTGTCTCCTGTGCTTCAGCGGGTTTCGAAAGGCGTCTCGTCGGCGCCGCGCAGCACCATGTCGAACACGTAGCCGAGCGCGTAGCCTTCTTCCGTGACGTCGAGGCTGAAGTCGGCGACCAGCCGGTTGCGCACCTTTTCCGGTGTGCCGGTGATCATCGGGTCGTACTGCATCAGCGGGTCGCCGGGAAAGTACATCTGCGTCACCAGCCGGCTCGCAAAATGCTCGCCGAACAGCGACAGGTGGATGTGCTGCGGCCGCCACGCATTGGGATGGTTGCCCCACGGATAGGCGCCCGGCTTGATGGTGAGGAAGCGGTAGCGGCCCTCGTTGTCGGTGAGGCAGCGGCCGGCGCCGAGGAAGTTGGGGTCCAGCGGCGCGTCGTGCTGGTCCACCTTGTGCACATAGCGGCCGCAGGCGTTGGCCTGCCACAGCTCCACCAGCGTGTTGCGCACCGGGCGGCGGCGCTCGTCGAGCACCTGGCCGGTGAGGATCATGCGTTCGCCCAGCGGCTCGCCGTTCCTGCGCGCGTTGCGGGTGAGGTCGTTGTCCAGCTCGCCGATGCTGCTGTGGCCGTACACCGGCTGGCGCAGCTCGCCCAGCGAAGCCTTCAGCGGGATCAGCGGCTGCGTCGGCCCGCGCTTGGCGGTCGACCTGTAGCCGGAGTAGAGGTAGGAAGGGTGGCTGGGCCAGTCGCGCGGCGTCAGGGTGGGCAGCGCGCCGTCTTGCGGGGAAGAGCTCATGAACTTGTCTCCGGGTTCGTGGGGGATGGCGTTACTGTATTCATGCGCATTGCTGATGTAAATTGACGTTCTTGCGATTTTTCATAAGCATTGGTAATTGAATGGCCGCCAAGTCCGAAGCCTTCCTGCGCGGTGTGCAGCTCAGGCACCTGCGCTGCCTGGTGGCGGTGGCGCAGGAGCGCCATCTGGCGCGCGCCGCCGAGCGGCTGGCCCTGAGCCAGCCGGCGGTGTCCAAGACCCTGGCCGAGCTCGAGGCGCTGGCCGGCGCCCGGCTGGTGGAGCGCGGCAGCGCGGGGCGGCGCGGCATTCAGGGCTTCACCGTCGCGGGCGAGCAGTTGCTGGCGCATGCGCTGCGCGTGCTGGAGGCGCTCGATGCCAGCGCCGAGGCGCTGATGCCCGCCTCCGGGGTGCGCCTGCAGCGCCTGCGCATCGGCGCGCTGCCCAGCGTGGCGCCCTCCCTGCTGCCGGCGGCGCTGGCTGCGCTGCGCGAGCGCTTGCCCCAGGTGCAAGTGCTGGTGCAG
The DNA here is from genome assembly GCF_010499245.1 of Variovorax sp. WS11. GTDB lineage: Bacteria > Pseudomonadota > Gammaproteobacteria > Burkholderiales > Burkholderiaceae_C > Variovorax. Next base: position 1,594,092 of record NZ_JAAGOW010000001.1, on the reverse strand, counting down.
ACCGGCGCCAACGCACTCTTGCTCGATGCGCTGCGTGCCGGCGAGCTGGACCTGGTGGCCGGCCGCATGAGCGATCCGCAGCTGATGGCCGGCCTCACCTTCGAGCTGCTCTACACCGAGCCGCTGGCCTTGGTCGCGCGCGCCGGCCATCCGCTGGCGGGCGCTGCGCCTTCGGTGCAGGAGGTGTTGCACTATCCCCTGGTGATCTACAGCGAGGGCACGATCCCGCGCCATCACACCGAGAGCTTTCTGTCGGGCCTCGGCCTGCGCCTGCCCGCGCATGGGACGCAGACGCTGGACCTCTCGGTCGCGCGCGCGCTTCTGCTGCGCTCGGATGCCGTGTGGTTCACGCCCGTCGGTGCGGCGCGCGACGACCTCGCCGGCGGCCAGCTGGTGCGCCTGGCGGTCGACACCGCGGGCACCGAGGAGCCGGTGGGCTTGCTGCTGCGCAGCGATGCCGAACCCTCGGCCGCGCGGCAGGCGCTGATCGCCTTGCTGCGCGAGAGCGGCGCGGATCAGTCGCGCGTGGCGCGCCGCTGAACGCAGGCCACGTAGGCCTCGCCGTCGGGCGGGCGGCCGGCGCGCTGGCTCTCCCACATCATTTGCCCGAGGCACTCCATCGCCTCGTGGTGCGCCTGCAGCAGCGAGTCGCGGCGCGCGGCCAGCAGCTCGACCGCCTGGCGGATGCCGCGGGGCTGGTCGATGGAGCACTGCTCGCTGATCGACAGGTGCATCGACAGATGCAGAAAGGGGTTCTCGCGTCCGTCCTTGCCGTCGTAGACGCGGGCCACCGCCGCGTCGGCATCGCCCAGGTCGGCGTGGTACTCGGGGTGCTCGTCGATCCATCGGCTGGCGATGATCTCCAGCGCCTCCATCGGCAGGCCCTGCCGGCTCTTGGCGTAGACGTCGCAGAAGAAGCGGCGCACTTCTTCCTGGGTGGGATTGAACATGGGCGAGAGGTTAGCACCGCCCCCAAGGGCGCATGTCGCGTGCGGCCGCTACATTGCGAAGCCATGGACCGCCTAGAAAACATAGAGACATTCGTCCGGGTCGCGCAGACGCAGAGCTTCGCCGAGGCGGCCCGGCAGATGCGGGTGGCCAAGTCGGTGGTCACCACCCGGGTCAAGCAATTGGAGGAGCACGTGGGCGCGCCGCTCTTCCACCGCAGCACGCGCGTGGTGCGGCTCAGCGACGTCGGGCAGGCCTTCCTGCGCGACTGCACCGAGCTCGTGGGCCGGGCCAACGACGTCATGGACCAGATGCGCGGCGCGCGCGCCGGCCCCACGGGCACGCTGCGCATCCATGCGCTGACCGGCTTCGTGCTGGGCCATCTCGCGTCGGTGCTGCGCGCCTTCCAGGCCAGCTATCCCGACATCCACCTCGAGCTGATCGTGAGCGATGCGGTGGTCGATCCGGTCAAGGCGGGGGTGGATTGCGCGCTGCAGATCTTTCCTGCGGCCTCCACCGAGCTGGTGTCGCGCCCGTTGTTCCCGGTCCGCCGCGTGTTCTGCGCCACGCCCGAGTACCTGCGCGCCAACGGCACCCCGCAGACTCCGCGCGAGCTGCACAAGCATCGGCTGGGCCTCTACTCCGGCTACCCGAGCCGCGACCGGTGGACCTTTCATCACGAGAGCGAGCAGGTGACGATCTACATGACCGCCGCGCTGCTCACCAACAGCGTGCACCTGCTGCGCGAGTACGCGCTGGAGCACGCCGGCATCGTGTGCCTGCCCACGCTGGTGGCGGGCGATCCGATCCTGCGCGGGGAGTTGAAGGTGGTGCTGCCGGAGCATCAGCTGTCATCGTTCTCGCTCAACGCGGTCTATGCGGGCACCTCGCGCAACGCCTTCAAGCTCAAGCTTTTCATCGAGCACATCACGGCGGCGTTCACGCGGGTGGCGCCTTGGGATGCGGAGATGGTCGAGCGGGGTTTGTTGCCGGCTGAATTGGTGGCCGACGTTTAGGCCTCATCGGGAAAACCCTGCCGATTGACCGCATTCGGCGAACAATGCGGCCCGCTTTTGATCCCTACCGAAGGTGCTCCCGGCTTCCTACAGTTCGTTCCATCGCAGCACCGCTGCAAGGACGACCTCAGGAGACAAGCCCATGACCGCCACCGCCTACCAGACCCGCTTCGGATCGCTCAAGAGCTACGACAAGGGCCACGTCGAGCCCATCGCCGACGACGTCAAGCACTACGCGATGTCCAACTGCTTCGACATCGCCAGCAAGAGCAAGCCCTACGAGAAGGTCGTGTTCGGCCAGAACCAGATCTACGTGCTCGAGACCCTGCGCGCCGAGGGCAGCTCGCCCTGGTACACCTGCGCGCACGACGAGTTCGCGCTGGTGATGGACGGCGAGGTCGAGGTCCACCTGGTCAAGCTCGATGCTTCCCAGGCCGTCGGTGACGCGGAGAAGAACGGCGCCGTGCTCGTCAAGGGCGAACCCAAGGGCCAGAAGATGGGCTGGATGAAGCTCACGCGCGGTCACCAGGGCCTGCTGCCGAAGAACACCGCCTACCAGTTCCGCGCCCCCGGCGAGCCCGGCGTCATCGTCCTGCAGACCTGCAAGGGCGAACTCTCCATCGAGAAGTGGGCCGACATCTGCCAGACCCACTGAGCCCAAGCCAAACCAGAGGACAAAGCCATGAACGCACCCGCAGAACTCGCCAACGTCATCGCGTCGCAACCCGACGCCACGCTCGGCTACAAGGCATTCACGCTCGGCAGCTTCGGCTTCCGTCGCGACGAGTACTTCGCCCACATCACCTGGAAGACCCGGGACGGCCGTCCGATGAGCCACACCCTGGACGTCGGCAACTACTTGCGCGCCCTGATGCGCGATGTCGCCTGGGGGTTCTTCTACGGCTGGGTCAACTTCGACGACGTGGTCGGCACCGTCAACCACTACCAGTCGGTCGACCTCTACGCCGGCAGCTACAACGGCACCATGAAGGAGGCCGGCATCGACCTGCTGGAGAACTTCCCCACCGCGCAGATCCGCGCCACCTTCGAGGCCATGCTCGACGACTGGACCAACGAGAGCTTCGACCCCTTCGCCGCGCCGCAGGAAACCGGCTCGCCCTACGGCCGCAAGAAGGGCAGCAACACCGCCAAGATCACCCGGGCCCGCGAGCTCGCGAAACGCTGCGTCGGCCTGAAGGACGACCTGCGGCTGCGCAGCGACGACACCGGTGCGCCCGTCAACCGCGCCTTCGCCGACGTGCCGCAGGGCCAGCCCGAGCTGCATCCCGAGCCCGGCTTCGAGAACGAGGTGCATGCCTTCAACCTGTTCGGCTTCCTGAGCCGCTCGCAGGTGACGTGGAACCCGAGCTTCACCTCCGTCGTCAAGCACAGCTTCATGTGCCCCACCACCGAGGAGCACATCCTGCCGATCATTCACGGCAACGACCGCGTCGAGTGGTTCTTCCAGATGACCGACGAGATCCACTGGGACTGCGGCGACAAGAACACCGGCCGCCCCATGGCCCGCGTGATCATGAAAGCCGGCGACATGGCCGCCATGCCCGCCTACTGCCGCCACCAGGGCTTCAGCCCCAAGCGCTCGATGCTGCTGGTGTGGGAGAACGGCTCGCCGAGCCTGGTCTACGAGATCCAGAAGGGCGAGAGCCCCGAGATCCCGGTGAGTTTCTAACAGGCGATAACGCGCGCACCTGCGGCGCGTCCTTCCGAGCTTCGCTTCTTTCCAGAGGAGACAACAAATGGCAGACCGCATCCGGTCCGATGCCGGCGCAGCTTCGCGCCGGCGATTCATGCAGCAAGCCGGCGCAGGCTCGGCAGCCGTCGCGGCAGCGACCCTGGGGCTCGGGGCACAAGAGGCCGACGCGGCCACGGCCCCCGCGTTCGACGCCACCTACGACATCGTGGTCGCCGGCAGCGGCGCCGGCGGCCTGGCCTCGGCGCTGTTCGCCCGCTGGCAGGGCAACAGCGCCGTGATCCTGGAGAAGGCCGGCAGCATCGGCGGCACCACCGCCAAGGCCGCCTTCTGGTACTGGGTGCCGAACAACGAGGCCATGAAGAAGGCCGGCATCGCCGACCCCAAGCCCGACTTCCTGAAGTACGTCGCGCGGCTGTCGAACCCGCAAGGCTACGACCCCGGCCACCCGCGCTACGGCTTCACGCAGTGGGAGTACGACATGTGCTCCGCCTTCTACGACAGCGCCTCGCCAGCCGCCGAACTGCTGGCGACCAAGGGCGCGCTGCCTTACCGCCATGTGGCCGACGTGCCCGACTACTTCGCCGAGCTGCCCGAGGACAAGGCGCCCAAGGGCCGCGTGCTGGTGCCGAAGGAAGCGATCCCCAGCATGTCGGACGGCGGCCTGGTGGCCGTGCGCACCATGTCGACCAAGGCGCGGCAGGAGGGCATCCCGATCCGCACCGGCATGCGGGTCACGAAGCTCCTCCAGGACAAGAGCGGCCGCGTGATCGGCGTCGAGGCCAGGGACGAGCTCGACGCCACCGTGCGCCTGCGCGCCCGCAAGGCCGTGATCTTCGCCACCGGCGGCTTCACCCACAACGTGGAGCTGCGCAAGAACTTCCTCAACGGCCCCATCTTCGGCGGCTGCGCGGCACCGACCAACGAAGGCGACTTCGTGCCGATCGCCGGCGCGCTGGGGGCACAACTGCGCAACATGAACTACGCCTGGACTTGCCCGATCCCGCTGGAGAAGGCGATCGCCAAGGACGGCTCCATCTCCGGCATGTTCTCGGTGGCCGGCGACTCGATGCTCTTCGTCAACAAGTACGGGCATCGCAACGTCAACGAGAAGCTGCAGTACAACGAGCTGGCCCAGACCTTCTTCGAATGGGACGGCGCCAAGGCCGAGTACCCCAACCTCGTGCGCATCGCGATCTGGGACCAGCGCTCGCAGCAGAATTCGGCCAGCGCCGAGTACGGACGGCTGATCGTGCCGCCCGGCACCGACGACCGCCATGTGATCAAGGGCGCGACGCTGGCCGAGCTGGCGCGCGCCATCGACGAGCGCTTCGTCAAGTACGCGAGCGCCATCGGCGGCGCCCGGCTGGCGCCCGAGTTCCTGCCCAACCTGCAGGCGGCCATCGCGCGCTTCAACCAGTTCGCGAAGACCGGCAAGGACCTGGACTTCCGCCGCGGCGAGCGCGTGGTGGAACAGCTCTTCAACGGCGACGTGAAGGCCGAGCCCGGCCGCAGCAACCCCACGATGTGGCCGCTGGCCGACACCGGCCCGTACTACGCGGCGCTGGTCGTGGCCGGCACGCTGGACACCAAAGGCGGCCCGAAGACCGACACCCATGGCCGCGTGCTCGACGCCCGCGACCAGCCGATCCCCGGCCTCTACGGCGTCGGCAACTGCGTGGCCTCGGCCTCGGGCCGCGCCTACTGGGCCGGCGGCGCGACGCTGGGGCCGATCATCGCCTTCGCCTACCGTGCGGCGAACGCGGCCCATGCAGAGGGCAGGAGCGCCGCATGAGGACCGCGCTGCTGCTTCCGCTCGCTGCCTTCCTCGTGCTCGCCGCGAACCACGCGCAGGCCCAGTCGCCCGGCCAGCGCCTGGCCCAGAACGCCTGCACGCAATGCCACAGCTTCGGCAAGGGCGAGCCCAACGGCGTGGGCCCCAACCTTTACGGCCTGCTCGGCAAGCCCGCCGCGGCCAGCCCCGGCTTCACCTATTCGAAGCAGTACCTCGACGCGATGAAGGGCAAGTCCTGGGACCGCGCGCTGCTCGACAAGTGGCTCGCCGACTCCCAGGCCGTCGCGCCCGGCAGCACGATGGCCTATTTCCAGGACGACCCGAAGAAGCGCGCCGCGCTCATCGAGTACATGCAGTCACTCAAGTGAAAGAAGGAGACCCACCATGGCCCTCACCCGTCAAACCATGACCGACGAGCAACGCAAGTCGGTGGCCCTCGAATACCTCAAGGCCTACGACAACGGTGGCGTCACCTCCACCGGCGGCTCCATCCTCGACCTGTTCGCGAGCGATGCGCAGGTCTACTTCCCCAAGTGGGGCCTGGCCAACGGCAAGGACGAGATCGGCAAGCTTTTCGGCGAGGTCGGCAGCCGCGGCAAATCCATTCGCCACGACTACGCCGGCTTCAACTGGATCTTCACCGGCTCCGACCTGTTCGCCTGCGAAGGCACGAGCCACGGCGAGCATGCCGATGGACCCTGGCGCGCCGGTGTGCCGGAGTGGGGCGCGGGCCGCTGGTGCGATGTGTTCGAGGTGCGCGACTTCCTGATCCAGCGCTGCTTCATCTACCTCGATCCCGACTACGCGGGCAAGGACACGGCCCGTTATCCCTGGCTGGCCGGCCGGGGAACCGACAACTGAACCATCATGAACCTCGCAGACATCCAGCAGGCCGCCGGCCTCAAGACGCCGATCCGTCACCAGCTCTTCATCGACGGCCGCTTCGTCGATGCCGAGTCGGGCGAGACGCTCGCCACGCTCAACCCGCACGACAACTCGACCATCGCCGAGGTGGCACTGGCCGGCAAGGCCGACATCGACAAAGCGGTCGCCGCCGCGAAGCGCGCCTTCCCGGCCTGGAGCCGCATGGCCGCGGCCGACCGCGGCCGCATCCTGCTCAAGCTCGCGGACCTGATCGAAGCCAACGCCGAGGAGCTGGCGCGACTCGAATCGCTGGACACCGGCCACCCGGTGCGCGATTCGCGCGCGCTCGATGTACCGCGCACCGCGGCCTGCTTCCGCTACTTCGGCGGCATGGCCGACAAGTTCCAGGGCGAGACCATTCCAGTGGAGGCCGGCTTCCTCAACTACACGCTGCGCGAGCCGGTGGGCGTCGTGGGGCAGGTGGTGCCGTGGAACTTCCCGCTGATGTTCACCAGCTGGAAGATGGCGCCCGCGCTCGCGGCCGGCAACTGCATCGTGATGAAGCCGGCCGAGATCACGCCGCTGAGCTCGCTGAAGATCGTCGAGCTGATGGCCGAGGCGGGCATGCCCGAGGGCGTGGTCAACATGGTGCCGGGCCTGGGCGGCGTCGCCGGCCAGTACATCGCCGAGCATCCGGAGATCGCCAAGATCGCTTTCACCGGCAGCACCGCGACCGGCAAGCGCATCGTGCAGGCGAGTGCGGGCAACCTCAAGAAGGTGCAGCTGGAGCTGGGCGGCAAGGGCCCCAACATCGTGTTCGAGGACGCCAACCTGCAGGCCGCCATCAATGGCAGCGCCTGGGCCATCTTCCACAACCAGGGGCAGGCCTGCATCGCCGGCTCGCGCCTGATGCTGCACGAGAAGATCGCCGATGCGTTCCTCGAGAAGTTCATCCCGCTGGCGCAGTCGATCCGGCTGGGCAACCCGCTCGACGACGCCACCGAGATGGGCCCGCTCACCAGCGCCCAGCATCGCGAGCGCGTGCTGAGCTACGTCGAGGTCGCGAAGGGCGAGGGCGGCGAGGTGCTCGTGGGCGGCAAGTCGCCCGGCGGCGAGCTGGCGCGGGGCTGCTACGTGGAGCCGACGGTGGTGCGCGCCCAGTCCTTCCGCGACCGCGTCGCGCAGGAGGAAGTCTTCGGCCCCTTCGTCACCGTGCTCACCTTCAAGGACGACGAGGAGGCCCTGCGCATTGCCAACGGCACCGACTACGGCCTCGGCAGCGGGCTGTGGACCACCAACCTGCAGCGCGCGCACAAGATCGCGCGCGACCTGCATGCCGGCATGGTCTGGATCAACAGCTACAAGCGCGTGAACCCGGGCTCGCCCTTCGGCGGCGTGGGCCAGAGCGGCTACGGGCGCGAGATGGGCTACGACGCGATGCGCGAGTACACCCAGGTCAAGAGCGTGTGGGTCAATGTCGACGCGCAGATCCCGCCGCACTTCGTGCGCTGAACCAACCCTGAAAGAAGAAAACGTGACTTCGCTTGCAACCCGACTCCTTGCCGCGTGCAGCCTGGCCCTGGCCGCCGTCAGCGCAGCCCATGCCCAGCAGCCCTGGCCCAGCAAGCCGGTGCGCGTGGTGGTGGCATTCCCGCCGGGCGGCATCGTCGACACCGTGGCGCGCCAGCTGCAGCCACGGCTGCAGGCCGCTCTGGGACAGCCGGTCATCATCGACAACCGCGGCGGCGCCGGCGGAACGGTGGGTTCGGCAGAAGTCGCCAAGGCCGCGCCCGATGGCCACACGCTGCTGATGGTGTTCGACAGCTATGCCACCTATCCGCTGGTCTATCCCAAGCTCAGCTTCGACATCGCGAAGGACCTGCAGCCGGTGACGCAGATCGCGAGCAATCCGCTGGTGCTGGTGGTCAATCCCAAGGTGCCGGCCAACGACTTCAAGAGCTTCGTCGGCCTGCTCAAGAACAAGCCGGGTCAGTTCAACTATGCGAGCGTCGGACCCGGCTCGAGCAACCATCTGACGGCCGAGCTCTTCAAGGCGCAGACCGGCACCTTCGTGACCCACATTCCATACCGCGGCGGCGGCCCCGCGCAACAGGATCTGCTGGGCGGACAGGTCGAGATGATGTTCCTATCCGCGGTTCTGGCGCAGCCGCATGTGAAGGCCGGCAAGCTGCGCGCATTGGCGCAGACCGGGGCGCAGCGCGTGTCCGCCTATGCCGACACACCCACCGTGGCCGAGAGCGGCTATCGCGACTTCCAGGTCAATTCGTGGGTCGGCCTGCTGGCCCCGACAGGCACCCCGCGCTCCGTGGTCGATCGGCTGCAGGCCGAGGTGCGCAAGATCGTGACCGATCCTGCCTTCGACCAGCGCCTGCGCGAGCAGGGCCTGACCGGCATCGCGAGCACGCCCGAGCAGTTCGCCTCGGCGCTGCGGACCGAGCAGGACAAGTGGACACGCCTGGTGCGCGAGCGCAACCTCAGCTTGGAATAGCAAGCAAACAGGGGCCACGATGCGCGACTTCATCTACACCAGCCAGCCGCAGTGCGTGGTCTAGGCGCGCCCTGGTGCTCTCGACGCCCGAGCAGCGCGCCCAGGCCGAGCGCGTGGCCGAGCTGCTCGGCCCCCAGGCCGCCGGCATCTTCGACCGGGCCGTCATGCATGTGCCGATCGAGACCGCCCGCGAGGCCCGCGAAGTCGCACGCAAGCTCCACGCCGACTGCGCCGTGGCCATCGGCGGCGGCTCCACCACCGGCCTGGGCAAGGCTATTGCGCTCGACTCGGGCCTGCCCATCCTGGCCATTCCCACCACCTACGCCGGCAGCGAGATGACGCCCATCTACGGCCTGACCGAGGCCGGCCTCAAGAAGACCGGCAAGGACTTCCGGGTACTGCCGCGCACCGTGATCTACGATCCCGAGCTCTCGCGCACCCTGCCCGTGGGCCTGAGCGTGACCAGCGGCATCAACGCCATCGCCCATGCGGCCGAGGGCCTGTATGCGCAGGACAGCAACCCGGTGATGGACCTGATGGCCGAAGAAGGCATCGCCGCCATCGCGCGGGCGCTGCCGGCGATTCGGCGCAGCCCCGAGGACATCGAGGCGAGGTCCGATGCGCTCTACGGCGCCTGGCTGTGCGGCAGCGTGCTGGGCAACGTCGGCATGGCGCTGCACCACAAGCTGTGCCACACGCTGGGCGGCAGCTTCAACCTGCCGCATGCGGAGGTGCACACGGTGGTGCTGCCGCATGCGATCGCCTTCAATGCCGAGGCGGCGCCGGGCGCGATGCAGCGCATTGCAAGAGCCCTCGGCACGGCGGACGCGGCGCAGGGCCTGCAGGCGCTGGCACGCGACAACGGCGCGCCGATCGCCTTGAAGGACATCGGCATGCAGGAAGCCGACCTGGACCGTGCCGCCGATCTCGCAGTGAGCAATCCCTACTGGAACCCGCGCCCCTTCGGCCCGGCCGAGCGCGGCGCCATCCGCGCGCTGCTGCAGCGCGCCTACGAGGGCGCGCCGCCCGCCTGACGCCATCACGCTGGTTTGTGCAAGAAGAGAACGACGAAGGAGACCACCATGACACTCAACCGCAGACAGTTCACCCAGGCCGCAGCCGCCCTCGCGGCCGGCAGCGCCGCGCCGCTCGCGTTCGCTGCCGACACGCTCAAGATCGGCTACGTCTCGCCGCAGACCGGCCCACTCGCGCCTTTCGGCGAGGCCGACAAGTGGGTCATCGACCAGATGAAAACCGCCTTCAAGGACGGGATCAGCGTCGGCGGCAAGAAGTACGCGGTGCAGATCGTGCTCAAGGACAGCCAGTCCAATCCCAACCGCGCGGGCGAGGTCGCCAACGACCTGATCCTCAAGGACAAGGTCGCGCTGGTGCTCACCGCGGGCACGCCCGAAACAGCCAACCCGGTGAGCGATGCCTGCGAGCTCAACGAGGTGCCCTGCGTTTCCAGCGTGGTGCCCTGGCAGCCCTGGTTCTTCGGCCGCAAGGGCGATCCGGCCAAGGGCTTCGCCTGGACCTACCACCTCTTCTGGGGGCTGGAGGACGTCATCGCCAACTTCACCAACGGCTGGAAGACGGTCAGCACCAACAAGAAGGTGGGCGGGCTGTTCCCCAACGATGGCGACGGCAACGCCTGGGGCGACAAGGAGCTCGGCTTTCCGAAGCCGCTGTCGCAGATGGGCTTCACGCTCACCGACCCCGGCCGCTTCCAGAACGGCACACAGGATTTCAGTGCGCAGATCGCGGCCTTCAAGCGCGACAACGTCGAGATCGTGACCGGCGTGGTGATCCCGCCGGATGCCAAGACTTTCCTCACGCAGGCGCGGCAGCAGGGCTTCAAACCCAAGGTCATCACGCTGGGCAAGGCGCTGCTGTTCCCGGGCGCGATCGAGGCGCTGGGCGAGCTGGGCTACGGCTTGTCCACGGAGGTGTGGTGGAGCCCTTCTCATCCCTTCACGTCGAGCCTGACCAAGCAGAGCGCGAAGTCGCTGGCCGAGGCCTACGAGGCCGGTGCGAAGAAGCAGTGGACGCAGCCGATCGGGTTCGCGCATGCCTTGTTCGAGGTCGCCTCCAACGCGCTCTCGCGCGCCAAGTCGACCAAGGCCGGTGACGTGCGCGACGCGGTCGCCGCGACCTCGCTCGACACCGTGGTCGGGCCGGTGAAGTGGGGCGGCCAGGGGCCCTTCAAGAACGTCAGCAAGACGCCGCTGGTGCTGGGGCAGTGGAACAAGGGCCAGAAGTACAAGGTCGAGCTGAGCATCATCAACAACGAGGCCGCGAAGAACATCCCGGCCACGGGCACGCTGCAGCTACTGTCATGACGCTCCTCGCGCTGCACGGCGTGCGCAAGTCCTACGGCGCGCTCAAGGTCACCGACGACATCACGCTCGCGGTGGCCGAGGGCGAGACCCTGGGCATCCTCGGGCCGAACGGCGCGGGCAAAACCACGCTGTTCAACCTGATCTCGGGCGACGTGCGCGTCGATGCCGGGCGCGTGGAGTACGAGGGGCGCGACGTCACCGGCCTCAAGCCGCACCAGCGCTGCCATGCCGGCATCGGCCGCAGCTACCAGGTGCCGCAGCCCTTCGGGAACATGAGCGTGTTCGAGAACCTGGTCACGGCCGCCTGCTTCGGCGGTGGGCAGGCCGAGCGCGAGGCCTGGCACACCGCGCAGGAGGTGCTGGCCGAGACCGGGCTGATGGCACATGCCAACAAGCCGGCCGGCGGGTTGACCCTGCTGGACCGTAAGCGGCTGGAGCTGGCACGCGCACTCGCGACTCGGCCCAAGCTGCTGCTGCTGGACGAGATCGCGGGCGGGCTGACCGAGCCCGAGGCCCGGCTGCTGGTGGAGGAGTTGAAGCGCATCAAGGCGCGCGGCGTGACCATGATCTGGATCGAGCATGTGGTGCATGCGCTGCTGTCGCTGGCCGATCGGCTGTTCGTCATCAACTTCGGGCAGAAGCTGGCGGAGGGCGAGCCGCGGGCGGTGATGGGCGATGCGGAGGTGCGGCGGGTCTACATGGGAATGGAAGCATGATGAACGCGCTGCTCGAAGCCCAAGCCCTCCAGGCCTTCTACGGCGATGCCCAGGCTCTCTTCGGCATCGACATCTCCCTCGCCCAGGGCGAGCTGGTCGCGATCATCGGCGCCAACGGCGCGGGCAAGTCCACGCTGCTCAAGTGCCTCACGGGCCTGGTGCGCGCCCCCCGCGAGGCGGTGCGCTTCAAGGGCGAGACCATCGGCGGCCTGCCGCCCGGCGAGATCGTCAAGCGCGGCCTCGCGATGGTGCCCGAGGGCCGGCGCCTCTTCCCCAGCCTCAGCGTCGAGGAGAACCTGCTGATCGGCGGCCTCTCGGGCCGCAAGGGCCCATGGAACCTGCAGCGCCTCTACGGTCTCTTCCCCATCCTGGCCGAGAAGCGCCACAACCCCGGCACCGAGCTCTCGGGCGGCCAGCAGCAGATGGTGGCACTGGGCCGCGCGCTGATGAGCAACCCCGAGCTGCTGCTGTGCGACGAGCTCTCGCTCGGCCTGGCGCCGATCGTGATCCGCGAGATCTACGCTGCCATGCCCGCCATCACCGGCGAGGGCATGACGGTGGCAATCGTCGAGCAGGACCTGACCATGGCCCAGCGCGTGTCGCAACGCATCTACTGCCTGCAGGAGGGCCGCGTCTCGCTTACCGGCCGCTCCGACGCGCTCTCGCGCGAGCAGATCTCGCAGGCCTATTTCGGCGTCTTGGAATGAAGGCGAGGCCCGCCACACCATGATCGAAATCCTCCTCCAAGGCATCCTCCTCGGCGGCCTCTACACGCTCTTCGCTCTCGGCCAGTCGCTGATGTTCGGCGTCATGCGCCTCACCAACACCGCGCAGGGCGACTTCATCATCCTCGGCGCCTTCGCGGTCGTCGCCGGCACCACGCTGGCCGGCGGCGCGCCCTTCGCCGTCGCGCTGGCCGTGCTGCCGCTGGCCTTCGGCTTCGGCTACGCGCTGCAGCGCTACGTGCTCAACGGCACGCTCGGCAAGGACCCGCTGCCCTCGCTGGTCGTGACCTTCGGGCTCTCGATCGTGATCCAGAACCTGCTGCTGGAGCTGTTCTCGGCCGACCCGCGATCGATCGAGACCGGTGGCCTCAACACGCAGGGGCTCGCGCTCGGCGACTCGCTCTCGCTGGGCGTGCTGCCGCTGGTGATCCTCGCGATCGCGGTCGCCGCCACCGCCGGGCTGCAATGGCTGTTCGCACGCACCGCGCTGGGCCGCTCCTTCCGAGCCGTGTCGGACGATCGCGAGATCGCCGAGCTCATGGGGCTGGACGCGAAGAAGGTCTATGCCTTCGCCACCGCCATTGCCTTCGTGCTGATCGCCGTGGCCGGCGCCCTGCAGGGCATGCGCACCACGGTTTCGCCCTCGGACGGCCCGCTGCTGCTGCTGTTCGCCTTCGAGGCCGTGATCATCGGAGGCATGGGCTCTTTCTGGGGCACGCTGGCCGGCGCGATGATCCTGGGCATCACGCAGCAGATCGGCTTCCGGCTCGATCCGGGCTGGGGCATCTGGGTCGGCCACATCGTGTTCCTGATCGTGCTGGTGCTCCGGCCGCAGGGGCTGTTCCCCAAGACGCGAGGCTGATGCGATGACCTTGAACCCACCCCTCGCCGCGGCCACCCCGCCTGCGGCCTTCGACGTGGTGCGCAGCACCGCCGCCAGCCGGGCCGCGCTCGGCGGGGCCGTCGCGCTTGCCTTGCTCGCCGCCACGCTGCCCTTCTGGGGCGAATCGAGCTGGATGCGCGAGTTCGTCGAGATCGCCTGCTACCTCATCTTCGCGATCATGTGGAACCTGCTCGCCGGCTATGGCGGCATGGTCAGCATCGGGCAGCAGGCCTTCTTCGGCTTCGGCGGCTACGTGATGCTCATGCTGGGCAACTTCGCGGGCGTGAATCCATTCATCGCGATTCCCCTGGGCGCACTGGCCGCGGCGCTGGTCGCGGTGCCGGTGTCCTTCGTCGCCTTCCGGCTCTCGGGCGGCTACTTCGCCATCGGCACCTGGGTGATCGCCGAGGTGTTTCGCCTCAGCTTTGCCAACGTGTCGGCCGTCGGCGGCGGCTCCGGCACCACGCTGACGGCGCTGCGCGGCATCGAGCGTGCGACGCGCGAGAGCGTGACCTACTGGATGGCGCTGGCCTGTGTGGTGGCCGCCATCGCGCTGGTCTATCTGTTCCTGCGCAGCAAGCGCGGCCTGGCCCTGCTCGCGATCCGCGACAACGAGGTGGCGGCCGAGTCGCAGGGCATCCCGGTGGTGCGCATGAAGCTGGCCGTGTATGTGGTGGCGGCCTTCGGTGCGGGCCTGGCGGGCGCGCTCTATTTCGTCGGCAACCTGCGCATCAGCCCCGACGCTGCCTTCAGCGTGAACTGGACCGCCTTCGCGATCTTCATGGTGGTGATCGGCGGCATCGGGCGCATCGAGGGGCCGCTGGTGGGGGCGCTGATCTTCTGGGCGCTCAACAAGTTCTTGAGCGACTATGGGACCTGGTATCTGCTGGGATTGGGGCTGCTGGCGATCGTTGTGACGATCTTCTTCAAGCAGGGGCTGTGGGGGTATGCGCAGCAGCGCTGGGGGTGGTCGCTGTTTCCGACGCAGCGGGTGCTGGTGCATGGCGAGCGCATCCCGAGTCGTTGAGTGCAGTTTGACGATGAAATTTATTCGGATTACTATTCGCTAATCTATTCACTTCGTCGACTCCTCAAACGAAAATTGAGGATCTCAATCTATTCACATGAGCGACCTTACGGAGCGCGTTCGCCAAACGCTCCAGGCGGGCGGTGCTGCCCGCAGCCCTGAACTGCAGCAGGTGACCGGGGCCAGCCAGGCTTCCATTTCGCGCGCCCTGGCGCCGCTGCTTGCCGCGGGCGAGGTACTCAAGGTCGGGCGAGCAAGAAACCAGGCCTATGTCATGCCGCGCCGTGTGGAAGGTGTGGGCACCACCGGCACGGTTCCGATCATGAAGGTGGACGGCATCGGCAAGGTCTCGGAATTCGGCACGCTGATCCCGTCCATGCGCGGCCGATGCTGGGTCGAGGAGTTCGATCCGCCTCTCGCGCAACTGCATGACGGTCTCCCCTGGTTCCTGACCGACATGCGGCCCCAAGGCTTCCTGGGGCGTGCGTTCGCGCATGCCCGGAAGGACCTGCGCCTGGCCGACAACCCCGAGCATTGGACGGACGATGACGTTCTCAAGGCGCTGTGCCAGGCGGGCGAGGACTTGCCGGGCAACCTGGTCATCGGTGCGCAGTCTTTCGAGCGCTTCATGCACGCACCGCCGGCCGATCGAGTGCCTCCCAGCAGCTATGCCGAGCTGGCCGAGGCCGCGATGCATGGCGCGCTGCCCGGATCTTCCGCGGGCGGCGAGCAGCCCAAGTTCTGCACCGTCCGGGAGGACGGCCAGCCCGTGATCGTCAAGTTCTCGCCTGCCGGCGGCTCCGCGCCCGAACGCCGGTGGGCGGATCTGCTGACGTGCGAGCACCTGGCCCTGGAGACGCTGAACGAGGCCGGCGCGCCCGCGGCGAAGACGCGCATCTTCAGCGGTGGCGGCCGTACCCTGCTTGAAGTGGAGCGCTTCGACCGCACGCCGCGCGGCCGAATCGGCATGGTCTCTTTGCTGGCCTTCGACAGCGAATACATCGGCCACATCGACAACTGGGCCGCCACCGCCGAGCGCATGAGCACCCGCGGCCTGATGCGCCCGAGCGATGCCGACCGGCTCCGGCTGTTGGAGGCGTATGGGCAACTGATCGGCAACACCGACCGGCACTACGGGAATATCTCCCTCGTCATCGATCCTTCGGGCAACTGGATCCTGGCGCCGGCCTACGACACCCTCCCCATGATCTATGCGCCCGTGGCGGGCGAGCTCGTGTCGCGCGAGGACTTCAACCCGGGCAAGCTGGCGCCCACGGCAGACACGCTGCGGGTGTGGGACCAAGCCAGGAAACTCGCCATCGCGTTCTGGCGCAGCGTGGCCGCGGAGAAGCGAATTTCTAGCGCGTTCCGTCAGACGGCCAGGCGGCACGCACGCAGCCTGGAGGCGCATGAACAACCGCGGCAGCCCGGCGCGCGCGAGCCGGTCTTCCAGCGGGAACGGCCGAGTTGACTTGGGTCGGCGACGCTCAATGCGTGAGCCGCCCCCGCATCGCCGCCGGATGCCCCGCCAGCCCGAAGGACTTCCCGGTGGGCACCAGCGTGTCGCCCTCCACGCGCAGAATCGTGATGTCCTGGTCGATGAAGTTGCCGACGTACAGGTACTTTCCGTCGGCGCTGAAGACCGCGCCCTCGGGCAGGCCGCGCACCTCGATCTCGTTGGTGCGCGTGACCTTGCGGCCGTCGATCTTCAGGCCCACCACCGAGCCGTTGCGGTTGTAGAAGTAGGCGTTCTTCGCCGAGTTGCTGCCGCGCAGCAGCACGGCCACCGCGAACTTCCCCGTGGGGCTCACGGCCAGGCCTTCGGGGCCGTCGCCGACTACCACCTTGTCGATCACGCGCGGCGGTTTCGCCTCGAGATCGATCACGCTGACCGTGTCGATCTGGCCGTCGGAGGCGCCGGAGTTGCCGTTGTCGGCGGTCAGCGCGAGCCTGCCGTCGGGCGTGACGTCGACGTTGTACGGCCACAGTCCGGCCGCGAAGTCCAGCTTGTTGTAGGTCACCTTCTCGCCCTCGATCTCGAGCATCGCGACCTTGTGGTTCGGGAACTTGGTGGCCAGCGCGCGCCGCCCGTCGGGCGTGAAGCGCACGTGCGAGACCGACTCGCCCATGGCCACGGTGTCGATCAGCGTGAGCTTCTGGCCTGCGATGCGCAGCACGCTGATGGCGTTGTCGGCCCGATTGGCCACCAGCGCCAGCGTGCCCGCGCGATTGATCGATAGGCCCGAGGGCTGCCGGCCGACGACGATCGTGTCGATCAGCTTCGGCGGGTTGGCCGCGAGGTCGATCACGAACAGGCGGTTGTCCGGCACTTGGCGGCGCACGCCGTTCTCCTCCACCACGTTGAGCGAGTTGGCGACCAGCGCCAGCTTCTCGTCGGCCGTGATCGCGAGGTTGGTCGGCGGGCCGGCGATGGTGTTGTCGAGCGGCAGCGTGACCAGGCTGCGCGGCGCCAGCGGGTCGCTGCCGATGTCGATCACCTGCACGCTGTCGCGGCCGTGGGCGCCGAGCTGCACGGCGCCCGCGTCGTTCCAGGACTGCTTCTCGTCGTTGGCCACCAGCAGGAGCTGGCGCTGGGGTGTCGAGGGCGCCATGCCGGCGCAGCCCGCCAGCGCAACCAGGGCGAGCGAGGTGAAGCAAAGGGAGCGAAGGCGCATGGTGTTGTCTCCATTGTTGTTCGCGAGGATTCGCCGGCGCATCGTAGCCGGCCAGGCGCCGGCTACCAACGCAGTGCGGGCGTATGCACAGGCGCATCCCACAGCCGCTTGGCCTCCTCGTCCAACGCCGTGACCGTCAGCGAGGCACCGGCCATTTCCAGCGAGGTCGTGTGGTTGCCCACCAGCGTGCGCGCCACCGCCAGGCCTTCGGCGGCCAGCCGCCGGCGCGCATGGTGCTGCAGCAGGTAGAGCTCCATCAGCGGCGTGCCGCCCAGGCCGTTGACATGCAGCAGCACGTCGCGGCCGCGCGCGAGCGCGAGGTCCTTGAGGATGGGGTCGAGCAGCAGGTCCACGATCTCGACCGCCGGCGCGAAGGGCAGGCGTTGCCGGCCCGGCTCGCCATGGATGCCGACGCCCATCTCCATCTCGTGCTCGCCGATCTCGAAGGTGGCCACGCCCGAGGCCGGCACGATGCAGCTGTCGAAGGCCACGCCCATGGAGGCGGTGCAGCTGTTGATGCGGTCGCCCAGCGCCTTGCACTCGAACAGGTCGGCACCGGCCTCGGCCGCTGCGCCGACCATCTTCTCGACGATCAGCGTGCCGGCCACGCCGCGCCGGCCGCTGGCGTGCGTCGAGTGGTCGATGGCGACGTCGTCGTCCACCACCACCATCAGGTGGTCGAGGTCGACCAGCATGTCGCTGGCCATCTGGAAATTGAGGCGGTCGCCGGCGTAGTTCTTGACGATGAAGAGCACGCCGCGGCCGGCGTTGACGCGGTGCGCCGCAGCCATCCACTGGTCGGGCGTGGGCGAGGTGAAGACCTGGCCCGGGCAGGCCGCGTCGAGCATGCCGCGGCCCACATAGCCCGTGTGCAGCGGCTCATGGCCCGAGCCGCCGCCGGACACCACTGCCACCGCGTCCTGCTTGGGCGTGCGCCGGCAGACGAAGGTGGGGTCGAACTCGACGGCGAGCAGCGCCTCGTGCGCCGATGCGAGGCCCGACAGGCTCTCGACGACCGCATCGTCGACATAGTTGATGAATTTCTTCATCGCAGGTCCTCGCGGGGCGAAGGTGAAGGGAGCATGGTCGGGCGATCGTGCGCGGCTGTCATGCGAGGTTCTCCGCAGTGAGGATGTCGACCCGCGGGTTGCTGACCGCCAGCGCGCCGCGCACCCCTTCGCACAGGGCACGCAGCACGCGCGCAGCGGTGGTCACGGCGTAGTGCACGTCCTGGTGCAGCACGAAGGTCAGCGCGCCGGAGATCAGCAGGGTGCGGTGCATGTCGAGCAGGTCGTGGGCGACCATGCCCAGCGAGGCGTCGTAGCCGTGCTCGGCCAGCGCGCGATGCACGCCATGGCTGCCGGGCCCGATGTTGTAGACGGCCGTCAGCCGGCCGCCGGTGGCCGTCGGGTCGAGCGCCTCGCGCGCGCGGCGGTAGGCCTCGTCTTCCGATTCGGGCATGTCGTCCACGCGCAGCAGCCTGGCGCCGGGGAAGCGTTCCTGCAGCACCTGCGCGAAGCCGATGCCGCGGTCGATCTCCGCGGCGTAGCGCGTCGCCGGCGACAGCAGCGCGCAATAGCCCTGGCCGGCCGGCGCCTCGCGCCCGAGCAGCAGGCCGGCGGTGCGCCCGGCGGCGCGGTTGTCGGCGCCGATGAAGGTCTCGCGCATCGAACCCGCAACGTCGGAGAACAGGGTGACCACGTGCACGCCGTTGCGCACCAGCTCGTTGACGGCCAGCTTCACGGCCGGCGTGTCGGGCGCGAGCAAGGCGATGCCGTCCATATCCGCCAGCCGCGCCAGTTCCTCGGCGAAGGCGCCGGCATCGTGGGCCGCCAGGCGGCGCGTCACCTCGGTGATGTGCTGGTGGCGGAAGTCGCCGGCCGCCTGCGCGACCACGCGGTCCACCAGGTCGAAGAAGCCGCGCCGGGTCGAAGGCAGCACGAAGGCGAAGCGGTAGCTCTCGGTGGAACGCGGCCGGCCCCGCATCGGCACGGCGCCGCCCAGCTCCTTCATCGCGTCGCGCACGCGCTGCACGGTGACCGGATTGACGCCGGGGCGGCTGTTCAGCACGCGGTCGACGGTGGCGGTGCTGACGCCGGCGGCCTCGGCGATCTGGGTGATGGTGACGGAAGTGGCCAAGTGCGGAAAGCGCCTCAATAAATCAATCAGGAGTGTCGCCGAACTCCCATGGATGGCGCACCGGGCTATCCCGGGCTCGCCAGCCCCTGCTTGGCAGGATCATAAGGTCCTAGGGTTTGCGTTGATTGATTTATTTATTGCCATCTTTATTCTTCAATCGAATCCCCATCGCGGCGAGCGCCGCTGCCCTCTGACCAACCTAGGAGATGAGCAAATGAAGCGGATGACCCAACGAGCGACTCTTGGCGCGGCGCTCTTCGCCGCGCTGGCACTGGCCACGACCAGTGCCGCGCAGGCCCAGACCAAACAGCTCACGCTGTGCTGGGCGGCCTGGGACCCGGCCAATGCGCTGGTGGAGCTGTCGAAGGACTTCACCGCCCAGACCGGCGTGCAGATGAAGTACGAGTTCGTGCCCTGGCCCAACTTCGCGCAGCGCATGCTCAACGAGCTCAACTCCAAGGGCAAGCTGTGCGACCTGCTGATCGGCGACAGCCAGTGGATCGGCTCGGCCGCCACCGAGGGCCACTACATCAAGCTCAACGAGTTCTTCGACAAGAACGGCATCAAGATGGGCGACTTCATGCCCGCCACCGTCGAGGGCTACTCGACCTGGCCCAAGGGCACGAAGAACTACTGGGCGCTGCCCGCGATGGGCGACGCGGTGGCCTTCACCTACCGCAAGGACTGGTTCGCGCGGCCCGAGCTGCAGGCCGAGTTCAAGAGCAAGTACAACCGCGAGCTCGCCCCGCCCACCACCTGGGACGAGTTCAAGCAGATCGGCCAGTTCTTCCAGAACCGCACCATCGACGGCAAGAAGGTCTACGGCGCGGCCCTCTACACCGAGCGCGGCTCCGAGGGCATCACCATGGGCGTGACCAACGTCCTGTACGCGCACGGCATGCAGTACGACAACCCGAAGAAGCCGTACGACATGAAAGGCTTCATCAACGGGCCCGAGGCCGTGGCCGGACTCAAGTTCTACAAGGAGCTGTTCGACTGCTGCACCCCGCCCGGGCATTCCAATGCCTACATGACCGAGGACCTCGACTCCTACAAGTCGGGCCAGGTCGCGATGCAGATGAACTTCATCGCCTTCTTCCCCGGCATCGCGAAGGACCCGAACGTGGGCGGCGAGAAGACCGGCTTCTTCACCATGCCCAAGGCGAAGATCGCTGCCGCGCAGCTCGGCGGCCAGGGCATCTCGGTCGTGAAGTACTCCGACAAGAAGGACCTGGCGCTCGAGTACATCAAGTGGTTCGCGCAGCCCGCCGTGCAGCAGAAGTGGTGGGACGCGGGCGGCTTCTCGTGCCACAACGCGGTGCTGTCCAAGCCGGGCTTCGAGAAGAGCACGTCCTACGCGCCGGTGTTCCTCGACTCGATGAAGATCGTCAAGGACTTCTGGCAGGAGCCCAGCTACGCCCAGCTGCTGCTGGCGATGCAGAAGCGCACGCATGACTACGTGGTGGCCGGCAAGGGCACGCCGCAGGAGGCGATGGACGGCCTGCTCAAGGACTGGACCGAGGTCTTCAAGGAAGACGGGAAGATCAAGCCTTGAAGCGCGACACGGCGGGCCCCAGCATGAGCGCCATCTCTCTGGCTACGGCGGTTCGCGCGGAGCCTGTCGAGGCCCCCGCCGTGCGGCTGGCCCAGGGCCTTTCCGACCGAGCCCTCGCCTGGCTCTTCGTCGGCCCGACCATCCTGCTGCTGCTGGCCTTCAACATCTTCCCGCTGGTCTGGACGATCTGGCTGTCCTTCACCAACTACCGCGCCAACCGGCCCGGCGCCGACGTGCTGTGGGTCGGCCTCGGCAACTACTCGCGGGTGCTCAACGACGAGGCGATCTGGGAGAACATGCGCGCCACCGCGCACTTCCTGACCTGCTCGATCACGCTGCAGCTGCTGCTGGGCTTCGGCCTGGCGCTGATGCTCAACCGGCGCTTCAGGACCCACAGCTTCTGGAGCACCGCCATCCTGCTGCCGATGATGCTGGCGCCCGCGGTGGTCGGCACCTTCTGGAAGTACTTCTTCGAGCCGCAGTACGGCATCTTCAACTACATCGTCAACTTCTTCGGCGGCCGCGGCAGCTTCACCATGCTGGGCGACACGCAGCTCTCGCCCTGGGCCATCGTGCTGGTCGACACCTGGATGTGGACGCCCTATGTGATGCTGCTGCTGCTGGCCGGCCTGCGCTCGATCCCGCCCTACCTCTACGAGGCCGCCGAGATCGACCGTGCCAGCGAGTGGACCAAGTTCTGGCGCATCACGCTGCCGATGGTGATGCCCTTCATCGTCCTCGCGGTGCTGTTCCGCCTGATCGAGAACTTCAAGATGTTCGACCTGGTGGACCAGCTCACCAACGGCGGGCCGGGCTCGGTGACCGAGCTGGCCTCGATCAAGCTCAAGCGCGAGGCCTTCGAGAAATGGCGCACCGGCTACAGCTCGGCGCTGGCCATCATCCTCTTCGTGGCCATCTACGGGCTCTCGCTCGTGACGGTGCGCTTTCTCGACCGGGTGAAGCAGCGATGAAAAACACCGTGCACAGTCCGCTGGACCCGACGCCGCGTGCCAAGGCCTTCGCCGGCATCGTCGTGATCGGCTATGCGCTGATCTCGCTGATCCCGCTGGTGTGGATCCTGATGACCAGCTTCCGCACGCCGCAGGATGCGATCGCCTACCCGCCTCAGGTGCTCACCCAGCCCTCGCTGATCGGCTACGTCAACCTCTTCACCACCCGCTCGCGCGTCGGCGCGCAGGAACTGGCAGCGCTGCCCCCGCCGGCCACCTGGTACGAGGGCCTGGTGCGCGAGCAGCAGATGATCCTGGCCGGCCCCTCGCGCTTTGCCGACCGCTACCTCAACTCGGTGCTGATCGGCTTCGGCTCGACCTTCCTGTCGGTGGTGCTGGGCACGCTCGCGGCCTACGCCTTCTCGCGCTTCCGCGTGCCGGGCAAGGACGACCTGCTGTTCTTCATTCTGTCGACACGCATGATGCCGCCCATCGCGGTGGCCATCCCGGTCTACCTGATGTACCGGGCGGTCGGCCTGTCGGACACGCACCTGGGCCTGATCCTGCTGTACACGGTGGTCAACCTCTCGCTCGCGGTGTGGCTGCTCAAGGGCTTCATGGACGAGATCCCGCGCGAGTACGAGGAGGCCGCCATGGTCGACGGCTACACCCGCTTCCAGGCTTTCGTGAAGGTGGTGCTGCCGCAGGCCGCCACCGGCATCGCCACCACCGCCATCTTCTGCCTGATCTTCGCGTGGAACGAGTACGCCTTCGCGCTGCTGCTCACCAGCGGCACGGCGCAAACCTCGCCGCCTTTCATCCCGACCATCATCGGCGAGGGCGGCCTCGACTGGCCGGCCATGGCCGCGGGCACCACGCTGTTCCTGCTGCCGGTGCTGGTGTTCACCGTGCTGCTGCGCAAGCACCTGCTGCGCGGCATCACCTTCGGAGCCATACGCAAATGAAGCAAATGAATGTGCCGACCCGACGCTGGTTCGCCCGTTCGCGCTGGGAGCCGGCCAGCATGGTCCTGATCGGGCTGGGCCTCGCGATGCTGATGCAGCCCTGGTCGCTGGACATCTACAGCTGGTCCTTCGCCGTGCTGCTGGCCGGCGTGGCCGGCTACACCGTGGCCGGAAAGCTGCACTGACATGGCCGAGATCCGCATCCGCCACCTGCACAAGCGCTTCAGCGACTTCGTCGCCGTGCGCGACTCCACGCTGACGCTGGAAGACGGCAAGTTCGTCGTCCTGCTCGGCCCCTCGGGCTGCGGCAAGACGACCACGCTGCGCATGCTCGCGGGCCTCGAGTTCCCGACCTCCGGCTCCATCACGCTGGCCGGCCAGGACGTGACCTACCTGCGCCCGCGCGAACGCGACATCGCGATGGTGTTCCAGCTCTTCGCGCTCTACCCGCACCTGGGCGTGCGCGGCAACCTCGAGTTCCCCCTGCGCAACGAAGGACTCCCGCGCGCCGAGATCGACCGCCGCGTGGCCGACGTGGCCGCCATCCTGCGCATCGAGCACCTGCTGGGCGCGCGCGTGGGCGGGCTCTCGGGCGGCGACCGGCAGCGCGTCGCGCTGGGCCGCGCCATCGTGCGCCAGCCCCAGGCCTTCCTGATGGACGAGCCGCTGGGCACGCTCGATGCCGAGTTCCGCGAGCTGATGTGCGTGGAGCTGCGCAAGCTGCACGCACGCCTCGCCACCACCACCGTCTTCGTCACCCACGACCAGAACGAGGCGATGGCGCTGGCCGATCACATCGTGGTGATGGACCGCGGCGAGATCCTGCAGTCCGACACGCCGGGCGGCATCTACAACGCGCCGAGCTGCATGTTCGTGGCGCGCTTCATCGGCCGGCCGCCGATGAACTTCCTGCCCGTCGCCGGCGCGGTGCGTGCAGGAGACGTAGCGGTGTCGCTGGCCGGCGTGCGCGTGGCGGTGCCGCGCACCCAGGCCGATGCGGCCGCCGCCGTGCTCGGCGTGCGGCCGGAGCATGTGCGCATGGGCGCGCAGGGGGAGGGGTTGGCCGCCGAGGTGCGCCACGTCGAGTATTTCGGCTCGCACTGGATCGCCGAGCTCGCCACCGCGGCCGGCACGCTGAAGGCGGTGGTCCACAAATCGCAGCGCCCGGTGCCGGGGGAGCGCGTCGCCGTGGCCTTCGACACCGCGCGCGTGGTGCTGTTCGACGCCGCCACCGAGCAGCTGCTCGCCAGCGCCGACAAGCGCCAACACGCTGAGGGACCGTGCCATGGCCAGCATTGAACTGAGTGGTGTGAGCCGCGCCTTCGGCGAGGTCAAGGCCGTGAGCGAGCTGAGCCTGCACGTCGCCGACGGCGAATTCCTGGTGCTGCTGGGCCCGAGCGGCGCGGGCAAGACCACCACGCTGCGCCTCGTCGCCGGCCTGGAGCGGCCTGACGCCGGGTGCATCCGCATGGACGGCCGGGACGTCACCGACAGTCTCCCTGCAAGCCGCGACTGCGCCTTCGTCTTCCAGCAGTATTCGCTCTACCCGCACCTGAGCGTGTTCGACAACCTCGCCTTTCCCCTGCGATCGCCCCTGCGGCGCAGCGAACCGGCCGAGGTCAGGCGCCGCGTGGAGGAGGTGGCGGCCCTGCTGCACATCGAGGCCAAGCTCGCGCGCCGCGCCACCGAGCTCTCGGGCGGCGAGATGCAGCGCGTGGCGATCGGCCGCGCACTGGTGCGCCGGCCGCGCGTGTTCCTGATGGACGAGCCGCTGTCCTCGCTCGACGCCCAGCTGCGCGAGGAGCTGCGCGTCGAGCTGCGCCGGCTCCAGCGCAGCACCGGCGCCACCGTGATCTACGTGACCCACGACCACGTGGAGGCCACCACCATGGCCGATCGCATCGGCATCCTCGAGCGCGGCGTGCTGCAGCAGCTCGGCACGCCGCTCGAGGTCTACGGCGATCCGCGTACCTTGCCGGTGGCGCAGCGCCTGGGCTCGCCGGCCATCAACGTGCTGCCGGCGCAGTGGTTCGAGGGCCGTATGCCTGCCGGCACCGCACATGTGGCGATCCGGCCGGAGGACGTGCGGCTGTCGCCCGAGGGCGAGGCCGCGGGCTTCCGCGTCATCGAGTGTTCGCTGGTGAAGCACCAGCTGGTGGCCGAGCGGCAGGGCGTCGAGGTGCACGCGCGCGTGATGCTCGACCAGCCGCTCGCGCCGGGATCGCCGGCGCGCTTCGGCTTTCCGGCCGAGCGCTGTCTTTTCTTCGACGCTGCCGGTCGCCGCCTGGCGGGCGCAGCACATCCGGGAGGCCTATGAAGACGCAACACATCATCGAGGCGGTGGAGGCCGTGCAGGCGGCCATCCTCGCCAACGAGAGCCAGATCGAGTCGCTGGACCGCGCCATCGGCGACGGCGATCACTTCATCAACGTGCGGCGCGGCTGTGAGGTGCTGATGGGCCTGCGCGGCGAGATCGCGCCGCTGCCGCCGGGCGAGGCCTTCGGCAAGATCGGCATGAAATTGCTGTCCACCATCGGCGGCGCCTCGGGGCCCCTCATCTCGAGCTTCTTCATCGCGATGGGCAAGAGCCTGGCCGGCATCGCCGAGCCCGACCGGGTGCAGTTCGCCGCCGCCTTCGCCGTCGGCGTCGAGGCCATCAAGAGCCGCGGCAAGGCCGACCTGGGCGAGAAGACCATGCTCGACGTGCTGATCCCGGTGTCGCGGCTGCTGCAGCGCCTGGCCGAGCAGGGCGCGCCGCTGCCCGCGCTGTGCGGGCAGCTCGCGGCCGAGGCGCATCGCAACATGCTCGCCACACGCGACATGACCGCCACCAAGGGGCGTGCCTCCTTCCTCGGCGAACGCGCCATCGGGCACATCGACCCCGGATCGAAGACCTGCGAGGTCGCCATCGCCGCGGTCTGCGACACCCTCAAGGAGCCGGCATGAAGAAGTTCGTCAACGAGGTGGATTCGATGCTGCGCGAGTCCCTGAGCGGCCTGATCGAGGCGCACCCGCAGCTGTTGCGTGTCGAGTTCGAGCCCACCTTCGTTGCCCGGCGCGAGCGTGCCCCGAACAAGGTGGCGCTGATCTCCGGCGGCGGCTCGGGCCACGAGCCGCTGCATGCCGGCTTCGTCGGCCGCGGCATGCTCGACGCGGCCTGCCCGGGTCAGGTCTTCACCAGTCCCACGCCCGACCAGATGTTGGCCGCAGCGGCCGCGGCCGACACGGGCCGGGGCGTGCTCTTCATCGTCAAGAACTACGCCGGCGACGGCATGAACTTCCAGATGGCGGCCGAGATGCTGGAGACGGAGAACGCCACCGTGCTGGTCAACGACGACGTGGCGGTCGAGAACTCCACCCACACCACTGGCCGCCGCGGCGTGGCGGGCACGCTGGTGGTCGAGAAGATGGTCGGTGCGCTGGCCGAGCAGGGCGCGGCGCTGGCCGAGTGCAAGGCGCTGGGCGACCGCGTGAACGCGGCGACCGCCTCGATGGGCGTGGCCTTCACCAGCTGTACGGTGCCGGCGGCGGGGCGGCCCACCTTCGACATCGGGCCCGACGAGATCGAGATCGGCGTCGGCATCCACGGCGAGCCGGGCCGCCGGCGCGCGGTCCACATGCCGGCCGACGAGATCGTGCGCACGCTGCTGGACGCGATCCTGGGCGACCTGAAGCCGCAGCGCGGCCGGCAGCTGCTGCTGCACGTCAACGGCTTCGGCGGCACGCCCCTGATGGAGCTCTACCTCCTGCACCACGCGGCCAACCGGCGCCTGAAGGCCGAGGGGCTGGCGCCGGTGCGCTCGCTGGTGGGCAACTACACCACTTCGCTGGAGATGGCCGGAGCCTCGCTGACCGTGACCTTGCTGGACGACGACCTGTTGGCGCTGTGGGATGCCCCGGTGCATACGGCGGCGCTGCGCTGGTAAGCGGCGTTCGACCGCACGGGCGCACGAAAGCCGGTTCGCGCAATGCCGTACCGGCGCAGCCTCTACGTTGTCGCAGCCTGCGCGGCGATGGTGTCGTAGAACTCCATGAAGTCCACGACCTTGCCGTTGCGAAGGCGATGCACGTCGGCCTTGGGCGACCTCATGATCTTGCCGGTGCCGCGGTGCTTCCATTCGCAGCTGCCCAGCATCACGACGCGATCGCCCTGGGCGATGAATTCGTCCGCGTTGTAGCTGAGCAGTTCCCAGTCCTTGCCCAGCTCCTGGAAATAGTTCTGCACTTCGTCCTTCGAGCGGCAGGCCCGGGTGAATTCCATGCCGGCAGCGCCTGCGGCCAGCGAGCGCCACTGCACGTCGTCCGAGAGCAGCGCCATCCAGCAGGAGACGCCCTCGCAGTCGGCCTTGGACTGGTTCCAGAACGCATAGCCCTTCTTGAGCAGCGCCACGTTGTTGCTCTCTTCTTCGGTCATGAGTGCCTCCGGTTCTACGGTTCTTCTTCCACGGAAAAGCGGACCGCGTCGCCCTGCGGCCGCCAGCGACTGAGGATCCGCGCATCTTGCGCCGGCTTCGGCGGAATCCGCAATCGGCCTTTGGACAGATGCCGCCGCGCTGCCTACTCGCTTGCACGCCGGCCGACGCGCGCAGGTGGATATGTCGCAGGCAGGCCACTGAAGGCCGTGCTCTTTTGCACGCTTTGCCCGCTTCCGTGCATTCCGGACGCGTGGCGTGACTTCCGCCACTTCCGCGCGCCGCCGTGCGGGCGTTCAATGACCTGACCCGCCTTCCATCCGAGGCTCCTCATGTTCACTACCCTGTTGAGCTCCTGCATCCGCATCTGGCGCCGGTCCCCGAGACGGCGCCAGCGCCTGTCCGTCTTCGCACAGGCGCACGGCCAGACCATGCTGTTGGACTGCCAGCGGCATCCGCGCGGCTGGTCGGGGGTGGTGAAGATCCGCGAGGCCTCCCAGGAGCGCGTCGTCCATGTTTGCACCGAGCTGCGCGCGACGGTCGACGATGCGCTGGGCGATGCCGAGAACGATGCGCAGCGGCTGGTGCTGATGTTCGTGCAGTGAGGACTCGCGATGGTCGTTTTATCAACTCGTGTAATGTTGTGCTCTTG
Source organism: Variovorax sp. WS11 (assembly GCF_010499245.1). Taxonomy (GTDB): domain Bacteria; phylum Pseudomonadota; class Gammaproteobacteria; order Burkholderiales; family Burkholderiaceae_C; genus Variovorax. The sequence goes on along the minus strand of NZ_JAAGOW010000001.1, from coordinate 1,566,211 downwards.
TGGGAACTCAGCTTCAGGCCATGAGCAAGGCATTCACCAAAGAGAACGATGCGGACGACGACGATGACGGCGCCGCCGGCATTCCACCGCTGCCCGCCGGGGGCAAGAACTACATCACGCCGCAGGGCTATGCGCGTCTTCGCGACGAGCTGCTCGAATTGATGGACGTCGAGCGGCCCAAGGTGGTCGAGGCCGTTCACTGGGCGGCCAAGAACGGCGACCGGTCCGAGAACGGCGACTATCTCTACGGCAAGAAGCGCTTGCGCGAGATCGACCGGCGCATCCGCTTCCTGACCAAACGGCTCGAAGTGGCCGAGGTGACGGACCCCTCGGTCCACCATGGCCGCGACCAGATCTTCTTCGGTGCCACCGTCCGCTACGCAGACGAGACCGGCGACGAGCGTGAGCTGACCATCATGGGCATCGACGAGGCCGAGAGCGCACAGGGCCAGGTGAGCTGGATCTCCCCGATCGCCAGGGCCCTGCTCAAGGCGCGCGAAGGCGACGTGGTCAAGCTGGCGACGCCCGGGGGCGTGCACGAGATCGAGGTGTTGTCGGTGAGCTATCCGCCGCCGTCGCCCGCGGCGGGCTGACGCTCAGGGCGCCGGAACGGTCCGCGCGGCGGCAAGTACTGAGGGGGTGCGCCGCGCCGCCCGCAGCACGGCCTCGAGGTGGGTGCGGTCGCGCACCGCGATCACGAAGCGCAGGTCGGTGGAGTCCTGCGGCGTCTCATCGGCCATCTCCACGTGGGTGATGTCGGCTTCGGCATCCGCCAGCGTGGCGGCGACGCGTGCCAGCACGCCCTTGTCGTTGCGCACGGTGATCACGACGCCGGTCTCGAAGGGCCGCACCGGTTCGTCCGCCCATTCGACGGCGAAGAAGCGTTCGCTGTCCTTGTGCCGCAGGCGCTGGCCGACGCCGCAAGCGTCGGTGTGCACCACCAGGCCTTCGCCGTGGCCGAGGTAGCCCACGATCGGGTCGTCGGGAATGGGTCGGCAGCACAGCGCGAAGCGTACCGAGGAGTTCTCGCTGCCGTCCAGCGTGACGGCACCTTGCGAGACGGCCTCGTGCGCGGTGAAGCGCTCGCGGCTCAGCATCAGCGCATCGGGCTTCTCGCCGCGTTCCGCCAGCAGCGCCATCAGCCGCTTGGCAACGATGGTCGCGATCCGCTTGCCCAGGCCGATGTCGGTCAGCAATTCGGAGCGGCTGCGGTTCCCGGTGAAGCGCAGCAGCTTCTCCCAGATCTGCTGGTGCTCCTCGTTGTCTTCCGGCAGGTTGCCGAGGCCCTCGGCGCGCAGCGCCTGCGCCAGCAGCTTTTCGCCCAGGCCTTCCGACTCGGCATGCGCGAGGGTCTTGAGGTAGTGGCGGATCTTCGAGCGCGCGCGGCCGGTGCGCACGAAGCCCAGCCAGGCCGGGTTGGGCGTCGAGACCGGTGCCGTGATGACCTCCACCACATCGCCGTTCTTGAGCTCGGTGCGCAGCGGGACCTGGTCGCCGTTGATGCGCGCAGCCGAGGTGTGATCGCCGATGTTGCTGTGGATGGCATAGGCGAAATCGACCACCGTCGCGCCGCGCGGCAGCGCCAGGATCTGGCTCTTGGGCGTGAAGACGTAGACCGCGTCGGGGAAGAGGTCGACTTTGACGTGGTCCCAGAACTCGGCGGCGTCGCGCGTCTCGTCCTGGATGTCGAGCAGGGACTGCAGCCACTTGGTGCCCAGGCGGTCGCCGGTTGCCGCGCTCGGCTCGGCCGCCTTGTAGAGCCAGTGGGCGGCCACGCCGGACTCGGCGACCACGTGCATTGCCTCGGTGCGCAGCTGGAACTCGACGCTCACGCCGGCCGGCCCCACCAGCGTGGTGTGCAGCGACTGATATCCGTTGAGCTTGGCGATCGCGATGTGGTCCTTGAACTTGCCCGGCAGGGGCTTGTACATCTGGTGCAGGATGCCCAGCCCGGTGTAGCAGGCGATCACTGTCGGCACGATCAGCCGGAAGCCGTAGATGTCGGTCACCTGGGCGAAGCTCAGGTGTTTTTCTTCCATCTTGCGGTAGATGGAGTAGAGCGTCTTCTCGCGGCCCGCGATGCGCACGCTCATGCCGGCCCCGGCGAAGGCGATTTCCAGTTCCTGCTGTACCTTCTGGATCAGGTCGCGGCGCCGGCCGCGGGCCTTGGCGACGGCCTTCGCGAGAATCGCGTAGCGCCAGGGCCGCAGGTGGCGGAAGGACAGGTCCTGCAGTTCGCGGTAAGTCTGGTTGAGCCCGAGCCGATGCGCGATCGGTGCGTAGATCTCGAGGGTTTCGCGCGAGATGCGGGCCCATTTCTCGCGCGGCGCGTCCTCGAGCGTGCGCATGTTGTGCGTGCGGTCCGCCAGCTTGACCAGGATGACGCGCACGTCGCGCGCCATCGCCAGCAGCATCTTGCGAAAGGACTCGGCCTGGTTCTCCTCGCGCGTGTTGAAGCGCAGCTTGTCCAGCTTGGTGAGGCCATCGACCAGTTCCGCCACCGGGGCGCCGAAGCGCTCGATCAGCTCCGATTTGGTGACGCCGCAATCCTCGATCGCATCGTGCAGCAGGGCAGCCATCAGCGCCTGCGCGTCGAGCTTCCACTCCGCGCACTGCGCGGCCACTGCGATCGGGTGGGTGATGTAGGGCTCGCCGCTGTTGCGCAACTGGCCCAGGTGGGCCTCGTCGGCGAAGCGGTAGGCGCGGCGCACCTGCTCCACATCCTCGGCGCTCAGGTAGTCGAGGCGATCCGTCAGCGCGGCGAAGCTGGCGGCAGCCGCGTTCAGCGCCGCCGGACTCGGCCGGGGCGTGCCTTTGGGGGCACCGGACTGGGACTTGACAACCGCGCTCATGCTTGTCACTTTAGCTTGGCGGCTGGCTCGATGTGTTTGTGCAACAAAAAAGCACCGCGTCGCGGTGCTTCTTTGTTGCAGGTGTGCGTCAGCTCAACCGGGGACCTTCTTGAGCATTTCGAGGCCGATCTTGCCTTCCGCGATCTCGCGCAGAGCCGTGACGCCCGGCTTGTTCTTGCTCTCGATCTTCGGTGCGTGGCCCTGGCTCAGCATGCGCGCACGATAGGTGGCGGCCAGCACGAGCTCGAAGCGGTTCGGGATCTTTTGCAGGCAATCTTCGACGGTGATACGGGCCATGGTGGTCTTTCGGCTTACAGGCGGGGAGGGGTCAGGGAATGTTCAGCGCGGCGAAGGTGTCGGCCCGCGCCCGGCGCTGTGCGGAGTACCGGAGCCGCTGAGCGTGGACAATCGCCTTCAGGTCGAAAAGTGCGCGCTCAAATAACTCGTTGATTATAACGAAGTCGAATTCGTTGGCGCGTGCCATCTCTTCCGCGGCGTTCTGCAGCCGCAGCTCGATGACCTCTGCGCTGTCCTCGCCGCGCCGTTCGAGCCGGGATCGCAGTTCTTCCCAGCTCGGCGGCAGGATGAAGATCGTCACCGCGTTGGCGAAGGTCTTGCGGATCTGGATCGCGCCCTGGAAATCGATCTCCAGGATGACGTCCGCGCCCTTGGCGATGCGGTCCTCGATGGCCTTCTTCGAGGTGCCGTAGCGCTGTCCATGCACATGCGCCCATTCGACGAAGGCGTCGGCGGCGACCATCGCGTCGAATTCCGCATGGGGAACGAAGAAGTATTCGCGGCCGTGCTTCTCCTGGCCGCGCGGCGGGCGCGTGGTATGCGACACCGAGGGCTGGACCGCGGAGTCGAGCTCCATCAAGGCCTTGACCAGGCTCGACTTGCCGGCGCCGCTCGGCGCGGCCACCACGAAGATATTGCCGGGGTAATCCATTCGCGCGTTCCCTGTTTCCCTGTTATTCGATGTTCTGCACCTGCTCGCGCATCTGTTCGATGAGCACCTTCATGTCCACGCCGATGCGGGTGAGCTCGAGCGTCGCCGACTTGGAGCCCAGCGTGTTGGCTTCGCGATGCAGTTCCTGGATCAGGAAGTCGAGCCGCTTGCCGATCTCGCCGCCCTTCTTGACCAGCCGCTCGATCTCGTCTAGGTGCGAGCCCAGGCGCGTGAGCTCTTCCGCGACATCGATGCGGATCGCGAAGGCGGTGGCTTCGGCCAGCGCGCGGTCCTGCGCCGCCTCCGGCGGGGTGCCGCCGCTCGCGCCCAGTGCTTCCTGCCAGCGTTCGAGGAAGCGGTTGCGCTGCTGCTCGACCAACTGGGGGACCAGCGGCAGCGCCTGCGCCACCAGGGCGCGCAGCTGGGCCAGGTGGTCCTGCAGCATCTTGGCCAGGCGTGCGCCTTCGCGTTCGCGCGAGGTCATCAAGCCCTTGAGCGTCTTTGCCGCCAACTCGGAAAGTTCTGGGCCCCAGTCGCTCCTGGCGCTGGTGTCGCCGGCCGCCAGGCGCAGTACGTCGGCCACGCTGAGCTCGCGGGCCGTGGGCAGCCAGGCGCGGATGCTGTCCTGCAGCCCGTTGAGCCGTTGCAGCAGCTTGGTCGAGGGCTCGCCGATGCCGCCCGCGGCGCCGCTCTCGATCGCAGCGCGCAGCTCGACCTTGCCGCGCTTGAGCTGCCCGGTCAGCAGCTCCCGCAGCACGGGCTCGTGCTGGCGCAGCTCTTCGGGGAGCTTGAATGTGAGGTCGAGAAAGCGGCTGTTGACCGAGCGGATCTCGACTCCGAGCCGGCCCGCGCCGACGGTTCGCGGCTCGGCATCCGGGTGACCGCTGCCCGCGGCGCTCTGGCCGCTGGCATAGCCGGTCATGCTGTAAACTGGCATCGCGCCTCGCTCTTGAATTGGTGTGCACGCCCCGAGACAACGGCACCGCCTTCGCTTGCCGCACCTCCGCCTTCGGGCGAAACTCCCGGATTATGTCAAAGGTCAAACCTTCGCCCTTGCTGCCCGACACGGTCATTGGCGGTTATCGCGTCGTGCGTCGCATCTCCGCTGGTGGATTCGGTGTGGTTTATCTTGCCGTCGACCACAGCGGTCAGCAGGTCGCGATCAAGGAATACCTTCCCTCCTCGCTGGCCACGCGCGGCACCGGCGAACTCTGCCCCCAGGTGCCACCCGAGAAGCTATCGCTCTATCGCCTGGGGCTCAAGAGCTTCTTCGAAGAAGGGCGCTCGCTCGCTCAGATCTCGCATGCGTCGGTGGTCAGCGTGCTCAACTTCTTCCGGGAGAACGAGACCGTCTACATGGTCATGAACTACCTGGAGGGCGCCACCCTGCAGGACTTCATCGTGACTGCGCGCGACCTCAAGAAGCAGAAGGTCTTCCGCGAATCCACCATCCGCTCGCTGTTCGACGAGATCCTGCGCGGGCTGCGCATCGTGCACCAGCACAAGATGCTGCACCTGGACATCAAGCCCGCAAACATCTTCGTGACCGATGACGACCGCGCGGTGATGATCGACTTCGGCGCCGCGCGCGAAGTGCTCTCCAAGGAAGGCAACTTCATCCGCCCGATGTACACGCCCGGCTTCGCGGCTCCCGAGATGTACCGCCGCGATTCGTCGATGGGCCCGTGGACCGACATCTACGCCATCGGCGCCTGCATCTACGCCTGCATGCAGGGCTATCCCCCCAACGACGCGCCTCAGCGCATCGAGAAAGACCGGCTCGGCCTGTCGCTGTCGCGCCTGCGCGGCATCTATTCCGACAACCTGATCGAGGTGGTCGAGTGGTGCATGTCGCTCGACCCGCTGTCGCGCCCGCAGTCCGTCTTCGCGCTCCAGAAGGAGCTCAGCCGCGAGGGCGAGCGCCGCTACACCAAGCTCACCGTGAGCGAGAAGGTGCGGCTGTCGATCGACAACATGCGCTCTTTCGAGAAAAAAGGCCTACCCAAAGCGGCGGCTCCGACAACGCGACCGGCATGAAATTCTCCGTCTTCCAAGTCAGCCGCAAGGGCGGTCGTCTCAAGAACGAAGACCGCATGGGCTACTGCTACACGCGCGAGTCGGGCCTTTTCGTGCTGGCCGACGGCATGGGTGGGCATCCCGAAGGCGAGGTGGCCGCCCAGCTGGCGCTGCAGACCATTGCGGCGCTCTATCAGCGCGAGGCGCGGCCGGTGGTGAAGGATGTGAAGGCCTTCCTCACGGCGTCCGTGATGGCCGCACACCAGCAGATCATGCGCTACGCCGGCAACAAGGGCATGCTCGATACGCCCCGCACGACGGTGGTGGCGGCTGTCCTGCAAGGCACCACTGCGACCTGGATCCATTGCGGCGACTCCCGGCTTTACGTGATTCGCGACGGCGAGATGCTGATGCGCACGCGCGACCATTCGCATGCCGAGCGGCCGCGGCCCGGCGGCGCGACGGGCGCGGACGTCGTCAACCGCAACCTGCTGCTGACCTGCCTCGGCTCGCCCACCACGCCCCTGTTCGACATCTCCCCCCCGCTGCAGCTGCAGCGCGGCGATCGCATCATGCTGTGCTCCGACGGCCTGTGGAGCGTGCTGGACGAGAGCCTGATCGTGCGCACGCTGTCCTCCGGCAAGCCGGTGTCGGACGCCGCGCCCGATCTCGCCGAGATGGCCTTGCGCAACGGCGGCACCCACAGCGACAACGTGACGCTGATCGCGCTCGAATGGGAAACGCCGGACGCGCCGGGCCAGACCCGCGGCGTGTCCACCGACAGCATCAGCGATGGCGTCTTCGCCTCCACCATCCAGGCGGGCATGCCCTCCGACAGCGAGCTCGACGACCTCGACGAGGACGCCATCGAGCGCTCGATCGCCGAGATCAACGAAGCCATCAAGCGCTCCTCTGCCGCGCGCAAGTCCTGATCCTTCTTCTTTTTCTTGGGTTGACATGACAGTTTTCGTACGAAGCGGCGACCGTGCCGCCGACCAGCTGCGTCCCGTTCGCATCACGCGCGGCTTCACCATCCATGCCGAGGGCTCGGTGCTGATCGAGTTCGGGCAGACGCGCGTGCTCTGCACCGCCTCGGTCGAGGAGAAGGTGCCGCCGCACAAGCGCGGCAGCGGCGAGGGCTGGGTCACGGCCGAGTACGGCATGCTCCCGCGCGCCACCCACACGCGCAGCGACCGCGAGGCCGCACGCGGCAAGCAGAGCGGCCGCACGCAGGAGATCCAGCGTCTCATCGGCCGCTCGATGCGCGCCGTCTTCGACCTGGCTGCCCTCGGCGAGCGCACCATCCACCTCGACTGCGACGTGCTCCAGGCCGACGGCGGTACCCGCACCGCGGCCATCACCGGTGCCTTCGTCGCGGCGCAGGATGCGGTCAACACGCTGCTGGCGGCCGGCACTCTCGCGGCTTCGCCGATCCGGGGCCATGTGGCCGCGGTTTCCGTCGGCATCGTGCAAGGCACGCCGCTGCTCGACCTCGAGTACGTCGAAGATTCCGCCTGCGACACCGACATGAACGTGGTGATGACCGGCGCCGGGCATTTCGTGGAAGTGCAGGGCACGGCCGAAGGGGCCGCCTTCTCGCGCGAAGAGATGAATGCGCTGCTGCTGCTGGCCGAGAAGGGCATCGCCGAGCTCACGGCTCTGCAGGCGCAGGCGCTGGCCGGCTGATGGAGCGACGACGTCGATGAAGCTGGTCCTGGCCTCCAACAACGCCGGCAAGCTCGCCGAGCTGCAGCAGTTGTTTGCGCCGCTCGACATTGCGCTGGTGCGCCAGGCGGAGCTCGGCGTCGGCGAGGCAGATGAGCCCTTCTTCACCTTCGTCGAGAACGCGCTGGCCAAGGCGCGGCACGCCGCGGCGGCCACCGGCCTGCCGGCGATCGCCGACGATGCGGGCCTCTGCGTCGAGGCCTTCGGCGGCCTGCCCGGCGTGGCCACCGCCTACTACGCCACGCGCTTCGGCTACGAGAAGGGCGACGCCAACAACGTGCGCGCACTGCTCGAGCAGATGGCTGGGATCGACAATCGCCGTGCCGCGCTGGTCAGCACGCTGGTGGCGCTGCGCAGCCCCGAGGACCCGGAACCGCTGATCGCCGTCGGCCGCGCCGCCGGCCAGATCACCCGCGAGCCGATCGGCGAGAACGGCTTCGGCTTCGACCCGGTGATGTGGCTGCCGCAGTTCGGCAAGACCTTCGCCCAACTGCCGCCCGAGCTGAAGAACGCCCACAGCCATCGGGGCCAGGCAGCGCGCGCGATGCTGGCCCTGATGCGGGAGCGCTGGCTGTGAGCCTTGCCATCCCGATCGCCGACGAGCGTGCACAGGTGCGCGGCGACGGCGCGGAGCGGGCGAACGACGTGCTGCACTGGATGCGCCCCGGCCCGCTGCAGCTGTCGGCGTTGCCGCCGCTCTCGCTCTACGTGCATCTGCCCTGGTGCCTGCGCAAGTGCCCCTATTGCGACTTCAATTCGCACGAGTGGCGCAGCGATGGCGGCGAGGCGCCGCTGCCCGAGCAGCGCTACCTGGATGCGCTGATCGCCGACCTCGACGCGGCCCTGCCGCTCGTCTGGGGCCGCAGCGTGCACAGCGTCTTCATCGGCGGCGGCACCCCCAGCCTGTTCTCGCCGGCCTCCATCGACCGCCTGCTCGGCGACCTGCGGGCCCGGCTCAGGCTGGCGCCCGAATGCGAGATCACGCTGGAGGCCAATCCGGGCACCTTCGAGCGCGACCGCTTCCGCGGCTACCGCGCCGCCGGCGTCACCCGGCTGTCGGTCGGCGTGCAGAGCTTCAACGACGCGCATTTGAAGGCGCTCGGCCGGGTGCACGACCGTGCCCAGGCCATCGCGGCGGTCGAGGAAGCGGCGCAGGCCTTCGACACCTTCAACCTCGACCTGATGTACGCGCTGCCGGGCCAGACGCCCGACGAGCTCGACGCCGACCTGACGCAGGCGCTGGCGCTCGCGCCGCCGCATCTGTCGGTCTACCACCTGACCATCGAGCCCAACACGTATTTCGCCAAGTTCCCGCCGGTGGTGCCGGAGGATGACGTGGCCTACGCCATGCTCGACCGCATCACCGAGCGTACGGCGCAAAGCGGCCTGGAGCGCTACGAGGTCTCTGCCTATGCGCGGCCCGGCCACCACTGCGTCCACAACACCAACTACTGGCAGTTCGGCGACTACCTCGGCATCGGGGCCGGCGCGCACAGCAAGCTGAGCTTTGCGCATCGCGTCGTGCGGCAGGTGCGCTTTCGCGAGCCGCGCCTCTACATGGACAATGCGCTCGCCGCTCGCGCGGTCGCGCAGAGCGACGAGGTCGGCATTGCCGAGCTGCCTTTCGAATTCATGCTCAATGCGCTGCGCCTCAAGGAAGGCTTCACGCTGGCGCAGTTCGGCGAGCGCACCGGCCTGGCCATCACCGCCATCCAGCGCGGGCTCGAGGAAGCCGAGCGCAAGGGCCTGATCGAGCGCGATCTCGCACGCGTCTGGCCCACCGTCCGCGGCTTCGACTTCCTGAGTGACCTGCAGGCCATTTTTCTTTCCGACAGCTGAGACAATCAGCGCTGCCATGCCGACCCGAACCTTGCCGGAAGAAGAAGTCACCAAGCGCCGCTCGCGCGGACGGCCCAGCCCCGAACAGGCGGTGGCGCTGCGCGAAGCTTTCCTCGGCGCGGCGCTGAAATCCTTTCTCGAGCACGGCTATGCGGCCACCAGCATCGAAGCCATCGCGCGCGATGCAGGCGTGGCCAAGATCACGATCTACCGCCAGTTCGAGAACAAGGAAGCCCTGTTCCGCGAGGTCGTGCATCGCGCCGTCAGCAGTGCCCGCGAGACGATGCAAGCCACACTGGTGCGCTCCGGCGCCGACGAAAGGCAGGTGCTGCTGGACCTGGTCGAGCGCATGTACCTGAGCGCAACCGAAGCGCAGACCCTCGCGCTGCTGCGCCTGGTGATCGCCGAGGCCGTGCGCTTTCCGGAACTTGCGAAGTCGCTCTACGCCGAGAACAGCTATGTGCTCGCGCCGGTGGTCGAATACCTCGGCGAGGCGCATCGCAGCGGCACGTTGCACGTACCCGATGCCGAGCTGGCGGCGGTGCAACTCTCGACCCTGGCCTTCGGCGGCGTGCGCTTTTTCATCTCCAAGCCGCTGGCTGGTCCTGAGGAGCGCCGCGCCTGGGCCGAGGGCGTGGTCGATCTGGTGCTGCGGGGCTGGATGCCTGCGCCCGCGGGCACGGCAGGCGACGGCCAGGCACCGGACGCCAGCGACTAAAATCCCTCGGCGCTCGTGCAATGCGGGCGCGTTCCGGAGAGTTGGGTGAGTGGTTTAAACCAGCAGTCTTGAAAACTGCCGACGGGCAACCGTCCGTGAGTTCGAATCTCACACTCTCCGCCAATAGGCTCGTTTTTACGGCCGTTTTCAGGGTTGTTTGCCTACTAACCCCACTTTTTACCCCCTTTTTTTGTTTTGCACGGAGCTGGACGCCAATGCGCCGCGTTGCACCCTCCGGCGGTGGCGCCTTGGCCCAAGCCCAACAGCGCCCCGGCACCCCTTCGCGCCCGGTAACCACCCGCGCTCCCAGCCCGCGGCCCCGGGGCTAAGCCCCGCCGGTACGGTCGCCCAGCGGCCTCACCGTGGGCCCCGGCGGGGCCCCAGCGCCTTGCCGCCCCTTGCTGCCGCCCCCGCGATCGCATGAAAGTTCTGATTTCGCATTGTGGTATATTAAACCCGGGTAAAGCACGCCGGCACCAGCCAGGCAAGCCGCTGCCCGCCTGCAGCTGCAGCGTGCCTGCAGCTGCCGCAGCCGCAAGGTGCGCCGGATTTGCCGGTAGCACCTGCGGCTGTTTTTCTTTCCGACCCACCGCATCCACGTAGCAAATCGCTTGCGCATCCGAAGAGGGCACAGGCGAGCTGCCGCATGGGCGCTTCCTTTCCTGGAGCTCTTATGACCTATCTATTCCGTGTTCTCCTCAAGCCCAAGGGCCCTCCGCTCTTTCAGCTGGGCCGGCTGGTGGCGACGCCAGGCGCCATCGAGTTGATGGTGCTCACCGAGACAAGCCCGCTCGAACTGGCGGCCATGCACGTTGCCGGCGACTGGGGCGAGTGCGATCCCGAAGATGCCCAAACCAACAACGAAGCCGTGAAGCATGGCGCCCGCGTCATGTCTGTCTACCGGTTGCCGCTTATCAAGAAAGATCAAGCCGAAGGGACCGGCGAGGGCGCGGCGCCAGATGGCCCGATAGCGATCGAAGATGACCGCATATGGGTCATCACCGAGGCTGACCGCAGCGTCACAACCTTCTTACTGCCCGAGGAGTACTGAGCAATGTCGATCGAATGCCTACCTACGTGTCCGCCTCACGGCAGCACGAGTAACAGCAGTGCGCGGCACACGAAGGACAGTCGGATCAAAGCCTCGCTCCTTGGCCAAGTGAGGGCTCATGAGCTCGTGGGCAGGGATGTGGAGGGCCTTGGCCAGCACTTCGATGTTGTCGACGGAAATGTTGCGAATCCCTTGTTCGAGACTGCTGATGAACGTCCTGTCCAACCCAGATTCGAGCGCCAGACGGTCCTGCGACAAGCCCAGCTGAATGCGCGCCATACGCACATTTGTAGCGAACACCAACCGAAGACTTCTACCGGGCGTTTTACCGGCGCGAGGACCAACCATTGCACACATGGTCCGTTTTTGATGGATTTGAAGCCACGGTGTTTGAATATCATTAGCGTTGCGCCGTTTTCCAGCCGAGCGGCTCCCGCCGACGAGGCCCAAGCAACTTGGTGTCGCCTAAATGGATACTCAAACACATCATTAAGAGGGTTCATGAACTTTCTCAAGCACGCAATGAGCACTGCCAATGTCAGCTTCCGTCGAGTTCTCTTGGGCAGTGCGCTGAGTGTGTGCACGCCGTTTGTGCAAGCGGCTGCTGCAGGACACTACGCTGGCACGCTCACCTGTGGCCCGTCGTTGGCCGGGCCGCCAGAAGCAGCGTTCATTGCTCCCGCGGCCGTCAAGGTCGAGGGGGACACGGCGACTTGGACACGCGAGACGCCGAGCATGCGCGAGGTGGTGCCCGTTTCGTTGGTCAACGACACCGCTGTGCTCGATGGCTTCGGGGGCAGTGTTTCAGCTGCGACCCGTCAGGGTTTCTGGGATTGGAGAGTTCGTGGACGACTGACGTTCTCCCCCGGCGGCGTTGTAGGTCCGGTTGAGCTACTGAGCAAAGATGGCAACACGGTTCAACGGCGATGTAGCTTCGCCACGGCTCCGCTTCCGGCCGCGCGGTCAGCGACGGTCAAGCCGTCGGCGCCGGCCGCGCTGCCATCGGCCTCTTCAGCCACAACTGCGCCGGCTCCAATGCTTGCCCCCGCGCAGGCGCCTGCCGCTGCCGTCGTCCTCCCGCCAGTTTCACCGACGATCCAACGCCCTGATGACTCGGGCTCGGCAACGCTGCGCGAGGGAGAACTGCGTCAACGTGAGGAAGCTCTGGCGCAGCGCGAGCGATCCTTGGTTAAGCGCGAACGCGCACTGTCACAGGCTACGAAGCCCGTAGTAATCCCGCCTTCAACGAGCGTTCCCAGGGTGCCAGCGCCGACGCCCTCGTTGCAGCGCAAATCCAATCCGCCCGCGCCTTCAGCTCAAGGCGACATCTGACCGAACCCAAAATGAACATTCAACTCAAACTCACACGCGTTGCCACGGTGGCTGCCGGCTGTGCCGTTGCAGTACTGCTCGCTGCCTGTTCACCCGAAGCGCCTCCGTGCACAGAGGCCTCTGCCTTGGAGGCTGTCCGCGACATCGCGTTGCAGCAGATCGAAGAAAAGCTTGGCGCTGAGGCCAAGCCTCAAGAGTTGGCGTCCTTCACTTTGGAAGGCGCTCACCTCACCGGCTACGACGAGAAGCTCAAGGTCCGCTCGTGCTCTGTGTCGCTTGACATGAAGCTTAGTGCCGAGCGTCAGAAGGAGGTGAGCGAAGCCATGCCAAACTTTGAGCGGAACGCGGCGTCTCTCCTGGGCAGCGCAATGCGCGCCGATGCAAAAGTGCAGCAAATAATCAGCGACTGGACGCAGTTCCTGATCTGGAATGGCGGTCCACTCGGCACAGGCCCCATTCTCAGCAAGATCGACTACCGCATCCAACGTCAGGAGGGCGGTAAGGACTTCCAGGTCGTAGCACGGATCGATCCCGCCGGCGTAGTGCCCTTACTCAGAACTGCCGGCTCGATTGCCGCGGCTCAGAGGCAGCAAGCCGAGAGCCGTGCCAAGGTGGAACAGGTCGCTGCAGCCCGCAAAGCTGAGATCGATCGACTTTCGGCCAGCGGCAAGTGGCGCAAGCCGGTTTACGTCTATAGCTTCGCCGGCAACAACTGCTACGCCCGCAATCGCTTCTGCTTCGAAGGCCGGGACAGCCTGCAGTCGGAAGATCGCACGAACTACGAGATCGATCTGGCCAAGGTTAGTCCTGAGCAACGTGGCATCTGGAAGCAGTTCCACGATACGCAGCAGCCCATCTGTTTAGTCAATATCCACCGAGCGGACACTCCAGCCGTGCTAACGGCGCAAGGCTGGTCTACGTTCAAGAACGAAAATGGCGAGCTCGTTGACTGCTTGCCTGGTGCGGAGAACACGGACTGGAATGCGTTGGTAAGCAAGGCCCCGCAGGCGCAGTCAGGGCCTGCAAAGGCTGTGGCGGCTGCGGTCCCTGCGTCCGCCACCCAGCCGCCCGTGTCCGGGACGCTGGCAAAAGAAGCAGCGCGAAACCTAAGCGCTGTCATACAGCGCTACGCACCCTGTGGCAACGAGGCAATGTGCCTCTACACCGCCCGCGCAAACAAGGTCTTGATGAACATCGCTGCTTTGAGCAAGCAGGACATCGCGCTGATAGACGATGCGATCAAAAGCCGAGAGCCGCTCTGCTTAAGAGACGTTACCCAAGCAGGCGGCGAATATGCCGCAGAGGGCGTCACGCTGCACTGTTAACCGCCGGACGGCGTCGAAGGCACGGTTGGTGCCTGTCCCTGTCCCACCTCTTCTCATAGCAGCGCGTTCCCGACGCGCTCGCGGCCTAGACGCCGCACTGGCCGATGCGCTGGTGCGGCGTCTTTGCTTCGTCCGCCTCGTTGCGAGCCGCGCTTGATCGCAAGGCTACCTCCGGCATTTTCGGAAGGAACTTTCATGACACTCAGCATTGACTCTTCAGGGCCACAGAACGAACCAGTGCGCCTGATCGGCATTGGGAGCAAGGCCGCAACATTCATTCAACAGCTTTGCGGCAACGCTCCGGATCCGCTGGCGCCGCTTCTGGTCGACCATTCGGCTTGGATGGAGGCCGACGGTCGGCCAGGTGGCGTTGACTTTACGAGCGTGGTATTTCTATTCGTCGTCATCGGCGCCGACGCGACCAAGAAGGAAGTCGGCGACGCGGCACTGCTGGCTTGGCGAGCCCATCTCAACGCCGTGTCCACCATCGGTGTATTTCTAGTGGGCGAAGGGGAGAGCGGTACGCTAGCCCGCCCGACTCGAGTTTCGAACTCAGCGCGCGAATCAGAGGAAGCTTTAAGGCAACTGGTGGATGGCTGCATAGATCTGGAGCCAAGCCAAGTCACCGACGGTCTGGAGAGCCTGCGCTGGCTGTGCACCACCTTGCGCGGCCTAGCCCGGGAGGGGGTGCTCATTCTTGAGCCGGCTTGGGACCTCAATGACGTGCTTGAAGTTCTGGACCTGCCAGGGGCAGCATTGAGTCTGGCGACCCGCACAGTGGGGGAGGGCCTGCCTATCTCCCTCGCTGTGGCGCAAGCACTGGACGACCTGGAGGACAGCGGCATCGAACTGGAGTCGGCAAACGGAATCCTGTTGGTGCTGTGGCAGTCGACTAAGTGGCGGCTCACGGTTCAAGAGGTCCAGAGGGCTAGTCGGTGCGCTGCCAGCGCACTTGGGCAAGGCGGCTTGCATCTTGTTCTAACGGCACGCGCCGGCAAGCTCTGGGAGGGCGTGGGGGCGTGCGCAACAGTTGTTGTAAGCCGCCAGCGCAGCTTCCCGAAGCTGGAGCGCCCGATATGAATTGGTGGACTTGGCGCGGCCGACATCGCAGGCAGCCGCCGTTGTTCCAGCTCGGACGCGTCTGTGTTTCTGAGCCGGCGCGCTTGGCACTTCACCACGCCGACGTGCCGCTGGGCGACCTGCTCATGCGCCACCAACACGGCGACTGGGGGCGGATCGACGCCCTGGACGTACGGCAGAACGCTTTAGGGCTGCGGCTGGGACTTAGGTTGCGTTCCTCGTACACGCTCCGGGCCAACCCGCCCGATCCGGACGCCAGCGTCACCGTCTGGGTGATCACCACACCAAACCGCAAGACCACAACGGTTTTCCTTCCGAGAGAGATCTTTGATGACACGAGCAACGACCACAACGACTAGGAAGCGCTCGCGCGATCGGGTCAGCAGCTATCTGGCCAGCGCATTGGCAGCGAACACGGTGACCGCGTACTTGTCGGACCTCCGCCATTTCCGAGCCTGGGGCGGCCGCATTCCTGCTACTTCTGAGATGGTCGCGCGCTATGTGGCGGATTGTGCGGGCGGGCTCAAGGCCAGTACGCTCACGCGCCGGCTGGCAGCAATCTCGAGTGCGCACATGGCAGTCGCGAGGGAGTCGCCGGTCAGATCTGATCTCGTCAGGAGAACGATGCGTGGCATTCAGCGAATACACGGTACGGCCGTCAAGCAGGCTACGCCTGTGTCGATCGAAATGCTGCGTGCTATAGCACGGCCGAGGCCGGACATGGAAGCCCTGCGGGATCTGAGGGATCGCGCCCTGCTACTGCTGGGCTTTGCAGGCGGATTCCGGCGCTCAGAGCTGGTGGGGCTCAGGCCGATGGACCTGCGCTTCACCCGTGAAGGTCTGATCGTAAATCTGCCGCGGTCGAAGACAGATCAACGGGCGAGGGGACGGCTCGTAGCGATCCCAAGAGGACGCGGTCGCACATGCGCCATCTGGACATTGACTCGATGGATACGGGCGCTTCGCGCGCGTGACCCAGAAGGCGCAAGCAACCCCTTGTTCAGGAGCATCGATCGACATGGCAATCTGCAATCGAGACTCACGGCAGCATCCGTAGGACCGATCCTCAAGCAGCGTCTTGCGTCGTGTGGCTTTGATCTGCGCGGGATCTCCGCGCATAGCTTGCGGGCTGGGCTGGTGACGGCCGCTGCGCTGGCAGGTTCACCCATTTGGGCAATTCAGCGGCAGACCGGACACCGATCGGAGCGCACCGTGCATCGCTACGTTCGCGGGCTCTTGCCCTTCGAGCGAAACGCATATGGCGCAATTGTGCGGACGACTACCTAGAGCAAAGGAAGGCCCGTCATCGGATCCCCGTTGCGGTGAGCGACGTGCAACGCTCAATGCCTGACCTTGCCCAAGGGCAGCAGTAACGCACTCAATCTGGGCTACGAAACGGTGCGCCGTCGTCGTTATGAGGTGCCGCTGCAGCTCCGGAAGAGTCACGCCGCCTGTGCACCCGGGACCACCAATGTGGACAACCCCCGCAATCTTGCGAAGAGCGTGACGGTGGAGTGAAGCGGATCCGCAACGCAGTGGTGTGAATCGTTCGAATAGATGACGCTTCTTACGCGGAGATTCTTGAGTTTCTCGTTCGAATAGAACCTGATTCGCATAGAGCTGGTCGCGAGCCCAGACGTTTGCGGAAGTACATCCGTACTACGTCTGGGATGCCTTCTGGCAGCAGGATGGAGCATCCGGAATAAAAACGCCTGGCACCGCCTGGAAGCACGCCTCTACCTGGTCGCAGGATCTGCTGCTCGGGCAACTGCGCCATTGTTTCGGCGTCGAGGGCCGGCGACACGGCAGCGGTCCTTCAGGCGCTTGCGCGAGATACCGACGTAGCGGATCTTCGAAGCGCTGATCTTTCACGGCCAGTGCTGGAAGCACATCCAACGCGAGAGCAGTACGGCGTGATGAAACACAATAAAGTTCGTCGGAAAGAATAAAGTCCGCCGCTGCGAAGCAGCAAAGTCAGCCGCGTGCGCACTGGGTGCGGGCGCTATTGCGGGTGGGTGCCGCGCGGCGTCCAAGTCGGCTGAAGCCCGGACCCGTTCACGCGAGGAGACGCGAGCCACGGCAAACTGCGGACTGAGGCCGCGCTCTTGCTGTTCTCATGCAACAGAACTCCGTCGTTCGCCGGCAGGCAACCGCTACAACCGTTTTAGACTGGTTGCGGTCAGTCGATGCGGGCGACGTGCATGACTTCTTCAGGCCTGGTAGTGGAAATTAATGGCGGTGGCTAGATGGCTTCGACCCGCGCTGTTGGATACGAGCGTGCTAGTCAAGCCTCGAACCGCCACCCTGCCGGTGAAGGGAATCGAACCTCCCCGTCTTGACCGCTTGCCCTAGGGAACCTGCACTGCGTCAGGTGCGCCGGGCGCTCCGTGTTGACACAGTGCCCAAAGTGTACTCGTCTCCATGCCGACATCCCGAGAACACCGAACGGAGCTATGGTCTGTCGATTCGCACTGTGTCACGGGCGTCCTGGGCTCTGGGTCGACACAATCTGAAGCGGCGGAAATCCACGGCACAATCCGTTGCACTTTGCTGTCGACTGCGCTCGGCCGCCCAATCAGAAACCAGAACGCAAGGCCAAGGAACCGTGACAAGCTTCGACAACTTCCGATTTCTTAACCCGGAAAGCGCCGACTTGGCGCGTGAGTTGGTCGATGCCTCAGAGCGTCAACGATCAGCCTTCTCATCGTTCAGCAATGCATGGATGGCATTCAACGGTTGGATGGAGTGCGTGACTGAGGCAGAGACCGATGCAGCAATGATCACAGCCTTGGCCGATCATCGTCGGGTCGGCGACGCATACACAGACCTACTGCGTAACGACTCAGAGTTCGAGAAGGACGTGATGACATTCGCAGCGATGCTCCCTGTCTTGAATGTCCGCGATGTGCGTCGCAAACTGGGTCGAGATGCATTCTTGAAATGGGATCGAGCTGAACTCTTAGATGAAGTGTCCCGTGCTACCGTCAAGCATCAGCCAGTAGGTTGGGTCAAGGGGAGCGTACCTACTTGGCCTCAAATCTTGCGTGCCATGTACGCAGTGCGCTGCAACCTCTTTCACGGCTCTAAGTCATCGGAAAATAGTCGAGACCATGCGATCGTAGTGGCATGCGAACGTATTCTGCGACGGTTTATCGACCGGACGAAATGCTTCGAGTGGCATGACTGAGGCCGCTTCCCCAGGGGGTCTATGATTATGCCGAAGACCTATGCAATGCTTGACGATGACGGTCAACCGTTGGATGCCCACGTATCGTTCCGCAAGGGGGGCGTGATCCTGCATAGCAGGGGCGGCACGAAGGGTAAGAACGCACAGAACGCAGACTACGCGGCGGGATTGCGAGTGGTTCTCAGCCGCCTGAAGAGCGCTCAGGTTGCCATCCGTGGGGCTTGGGTTGACAGCAACACCGTGCAAACGTTGCCCCTGTCAGAGCGCGAGATTCTGTCGGGCGCGGATGGCGGGCTTGAAGTCGCCGAGATGCAACGATTGCTGACGACGCGAATGAAGACCGTTCGCGCCGACCCAAGCTCAAACGCGAGCGGCGGCAACTCGACACGGCGCATCTTGATTCAAACCACCTTCGCGGGGTCGACGACAGCCTTCGCATCCATGTTGCGGTGCCGTCCGACTGACATTGACAACGGAAGCGACGAGCGGCTGCCGCTGGAGGACCTCGACAAGGTCACCCCCGAGCACGTGTGGAATGCAGTCCAGCAGTTTGTCGCTGGCGGAGTAAAGCATGCCTTCGGCCCGTCCACTAACTATGACCTCATCGCGGATGACGGAAGCCGTCACCCTCCGAAGGCCGTCTTCGGCGTTGCTCTTTCGCTGGCTCTCGCAGGTTTCGAGGTCCTCCCGCGACACTTTGCTGCGGGCGAAGGGTCGGCAAGCTTCCGTCTGTTAAGGGCGGCGGACTTCGAGATTGTCCGAAAGGATGGCGCATCGGAAGCACCAGTGGACCCTGAAGCCTTAGCTTGGCGTGAGGGCGAACGAAGGCTCGTGGCTCATCGTGCAGGCGAGCGGGGGCGAGGTTTGGCCAGAGCGAAGAAGGACCAGTTCATCAAAGAGCATGGTCGATTGTTCTGTGAAAGCTGCGGGGAGGAGCCTGTGAGAAGGTTCGGCACGCCCCATGCGGAGGCATGCATCGAAGTTCACCATGCCTCAGTTCAGGTAAGCGAGATGAAGCCTGGTCATCAAACGACCCTCGCCGATTTGGAATGTCTTTGTGCAAATTGCCATCGTCTGGTGCATCGACGGATCGCTAAAGGGGAGTTGATTCCGGGGGATGACAAAAACCCAGCGTCGTCCGAGGCAGGGCAACAGCAAGCTAGCGAGGCAGAACCTGCGGCCCTTGCGAATGCCAATGACGTCTCCGCCAGCGCCTAACGGTCCGCCTCACGAACGCTCGTGACTGCGGTCACGAAGGGCTTTAGCAGCCCGGCATAGTCACCTTCGACTTCCGCTTGGTCCCATGGTCAAGCGGTTCCTTGGCGTTCTGATAGCCCGAGTTAAAGTGCGCTCCACAACAATTTGAAGGGCAAGTCCTTGGCAACACTAGAAGTCCGACGCGAGGTTGACCGGTTCGTCCTCTACTTCGACACACCACGGCAGGAGATCAGTGCCTATGCGCTCGCCACGGCACTCGTCGGACTGGCGGACGCAGTGCGAGAGGCCAATGCGATTGTCAATCCTGGTTATCTCGTCGAAGTTGTAGTCGAGACGTTGTCCGACGGCAGCTTCAAGGCAACGGTCAGGACGATCTTCACCAAAGCAAAGAACCTGTTCTCGCATCAGGCGGTTCAGGCTGTTATCTGGGGCATCGTTGCGACGCACATCTACGAGAAAGCAATAAAGACCGATGTCCCCCCGAAGATTACTGTCACTGAAACGCTCGTCACGATCGAGATCGGCAACGAAAAGATCATCGTGCCAAAGGACGTTTATGAGGCTAAGAAGCAGGTAGAGCGGTCTGAGCGTTTCAAGAACGCATTGGGCAAGGTCTTCGATGCAGCTGCATCGGATCCGAACATCGAGGGAATAGCAATAGCGGAGGATCCTGGGCGCGGGCGCCCCCCGCTCATAGTGCCCCGAGAGAAATTCGCGCTGTTCCAGACCGAACAGCCGGTTGACGAATCTACCCGCGAGATCATCGAAATCACCCATGTCGAGATCTCCCGAGCAATCCTTGAGCGCGGCAAGCGTCGCTGGGAGTTTTTCTGGCGAGGCGTCAAGATCGCCGCCCCGATCCTCGACCAACGTTTCTTCGACCGCTTCTTCGCGCACGAGATCATGATCGCGCCGGGTGATTCGTTGGAGGTCGCACTTCGAATCATCCAAGAGAAGAATCCCGACTCCGGCATCTACGTCAACGTCAAATACGAGATCGATGAGGTCTACCAGCATGTGCCGCGCCTCAAACAGAAGACCCTCTAACGCATCGAGGTCCGCCAGCCCTCACTGGCACCTCAAGGCGAACTGGCGATCCCGCGCATCCTTGCGCAGCTGCCGCAACCGATCCTGCCGCAATGCCGAGAGGGGCTGCCGCGCCTCCGAGTCGTAGGCACGCACGGCGGCATCCAGCATCCCGCACACGTCGCTTGTCCGGTCCACGTTCTGCGCGACCCGCAGTTCGTGCGCCAGGAGCTGCTGCGCAGCGATCCGGTTGGACTGATGGGCCGCGTCACGTTCTCCTGCAGTCATGCAATCAGCGAGGTTGAGGTCTGGCAGGACGGTCATGGCAGCGGCCTGCGAGCCGGCTGGGCAAGCGCCATCGGAGTAGCCGGCGACTCCTTGCGGTCCAACGCACTTGATGAGCCGCTCGGTCCTTCGGGTTTCTTGAGGCGTCACGACGGAGGTGGGACGCGAGGAGACGGCGTGTGCGCCCGCTGGCGTGGTAGTGGAGACCTCGGGCCTCACTGAGACCGCTGGAGGCGCCAAGGGCCTCGTGGCGATCCAAGCGACCCCCAGGACTCCCATGACCACCGAGCCGCGCACCAGCCAGCCTGAAGACCTCGACGTCCGGAGGTTGCGCTCCCAGTCGGTCATGGGGTCGCGTGAGGAGTCGAAGGGGTCACGGCGGTCTTCAGATTGCATACCGTCCAAGTCTCAAGGATAGACGGGCCGATGAGCATGGCGGCCGAGGCTTTGATCGCGCCTCCGTGAAGTTTTTGGCAACCGTGCGGGGCGACAGGTCTGGAGCAGACGAGGTAGCTTGAGCAAACGACTTATGGGTGACACCTGTGAGCACGCGGTTATCCTGCCACGATCCTATTCTGGTCAAGTATTTTCGACAGCCCGCTCACTATGTTGCTCAAACCTGAAATCGACCCATACATGACGCTGATGCAGTGGTATCCCTTCAAGGCCTCGCCATCTGCTGAGTTGTTGCGGGCGTATGCCGACGATGTCAACGCGCAGGTTAAGCAATCCATAGAAGCCTACCGATACGACTCAGAGGAGGAGGATGTTGAGACGGATGACTATCCGCCGCAGGTTAAAACCGTCCGCCACCACCGTGGCCTAGACGATGAATCATGGGACCTACACGATGTGTTCGAGGACTATTTCCCCAACTTGCAACGTGCGTCGGCGGTCATTACGCTGTTCGCATTCTTCGAGCGCGAGCTAGAGGACCTGTGCAATCTCATACAGTCCATCGAGGGCTACGGAATGAATGTCCGTGATGTCCACGGAAGCGGCATTGAGCGGGCAGTGACGTACCTGGAAAAGGTGTGCGGCATCGACACCTACAGGGGTTCCAAAGAGTGGGCGGAGGTAAAGGCAATCCAACTTGTCAGGGGAACACTTGCGCACGGGGGGCGGGCTGATCTCGAGCAGCACAAGAAGCTGAAAGATGCGATTGACGCATCGGAACACCTGAGCTACTCCGACGAGCTCAAGGTGGCCCCGGATTACGCAGGCTATGTCATCGCAGCGTTTTCGAGGTATTTCGCCGTCCTCCACCGCAGCATCAAAGAGGTCTACCAGGCCAAGCTCGCCGCCCGCCCTAAACGCCCCTTAGTTGCGGCTTTGGGCAAGCCCTGAAGGGCTCAGCATCGCCAAGTGCCTTGGCGGTAGGCGAGCCGCCTATGCCGATTCCTCATCGAAATAGTCGCTGTCGAACTTGGGGACCTTAACAGTTCTGGCGGTAACTCCGACCTCGTGATCGCCGCGCACCGGAGCGCGGCGTAGCTCCTGAACGGCTGACAACTCCCTATAGCTTTGTCCTTACGCTTTTGACGAGGTGACGAACTTCCTTTAGCAACTGCTCAGCCTTCGCAGGCGTGATTTGATCCTCAGGGCTAAGAATTGTGCCGTCCGCCAACTCCTCGGGGTAAAGAAACCTGTTCCTCATCGGCGCCAGCCGCACGGCAAGCAGTGCCACAGTTTTGCCTAGGCCAACTTGCTTCGCCGCATGCTGGAAGCGCTTGATCTTTGTCGGATGAGTAACAGTCTTGCCCATATCAAGGCCAACATGTACTCCAAGGGCAGAGCCAGACGACTCAAACGCATGATAGGCAAGGAAGCTGGCTTTCTCATGTGTTCCAGCAGAGAGAGCGGCGTCGCCCGCATCTATTGATCGTTCGGCTACTCGAATAAATCTAGTCTTCATGACTGGGCTCGCGAGGAATCAAGATGCCCCGATCGGCAAACTGCCTGTACAGAGCTGGTGAAAGCTCTTCGATACGATCCTTGAATCTTGCAAAGATTGGGTCGAGGATCGGAAGCACCTCTGACTGCATGAAGAATTCAGCCAGTGGTGGGGCAAGGGCGTCGATAGCCGCGTACGGGGTTTGGTGAGTGTGGAATGCGTTCAGTCGCACAAACGCCGGTCGAGCGTGGCCCCGGTTTGATGCAACAGCTACGATGTCATCGACATAACGCAGCCTTCGCTCATGATGCTTGAGGAAGTAAGGGATTTCCGACAGAACCGGAAGCGCGCGAAATTCGGTTGCATCGATTGGATCGGTGATTCGGTACCTTGTGACGAGTGGCATGAGCGGGCTCAACTAAGTCTTGAAGTCGCGGCGAAGGTCCGATTCTGGCCGGAATGCGAATTCAGCGGTGCAATTCAAGTGCTCGTTCTGTACTTGTCATCAAGTTTGACGATGGCGGAGCGGAGCCATCTGTTCGCTAGGTTTCGCAGAAGTATGACGACTCCTCCCTCGATCAGCCATTCGGCGTGCCGAGCGCATCGCAGGACCGGTCCATCGCTGCCGGGCGAACACGAAGCGCCCAGATCCGCCGGGCCGGGTACTAGGCGCTGGCTGCGCTGGCCATGATTGCGGACGGCCCGAAGGGTGCTTATGCTCGCGAGGGTTGTCGCCACTCGGTTTACCCATCGTGCCGCGGCGTTTGGCTCACTCCTAGCGGAGATTGACCGTGATACAACCGCTCGTGGCACGCCACATCCAAAGGGGTGGCCCGAGGATCGCGTATTTCAAGTACTAAGGTAATTGTGGACAACACCAAGGACTTCCGGGAGATTGCCCACTCTGGGGGACAAATCACCTACACGTTCGAACCCAACAACTCTGGCGGTCACTCGCTGTATCTCCGCGTTCAATTTAGCCGCCCAAACGCGATGGCGATGGTTGGCGTCTATGCGCTGCCTCCAGGTATTCCCGTCGGGGCCATGGAGATAAGAGGGCTGGGCGAGCCAACTACTCCCCCTCCGCTCCCAAATTGCGTCCCTATCATGGTCGTGTCGGACAGTGAGGGTCGATTCGGTCACAAGTGCCCAGCATGCGGCGGCTACTGGCGAAGCGGACCGTGGCCGAACGTCTGCCCGTACTGTGCAACTCAAGCGCGTGGGATTGATTTCTTGTCGGATGCGCAACGTCGCTACGTTGAGCACTGCGTGGCAATGCTGGACCAGGCCATGGCGCAAGACGCCGGCTCTACGACCATAGACATGGATGCAGTCGCGGATGCTACTGCGAGCGCCGGAGAGAAGCCGGCGTTCTACGTTTCCGAACAGAGCCAGCAGCGCAAGTTCGCCTGCGGTGCGTGTGACGAGTTCAATGACATCCTCGGCAGATTTGGGCACTGCTCCCGTTGTGGGACTCGCAGTGATCTCGCTGACTTCGAGGGTCGCTCCATCGTTGAAATTCGTGAGCGCCTGAAAGCAGGTGACGCACCTGACAGCGCCGTGCGAGATGCAGTGGCTGCGTTCGACTCGTTCATCGCGCAGTACGGCAAGCAACTTGCCCAACTCGTGCCCATGACGAAGCAGCGGAAGGCTAGGCTGACCGGAAAGGCGTTCCACGACCTCAAGGAGGTTCGGTCAACATTCTCAGACTGGTTCGACATCGACGTTTGCCGAGGCATGCCGGACGCAGAAATCAATAAGACTCAGGTGATGCTTCGACGCCGCCACCTGTATGAGCACAACGGCGGTGAGGTCGATCAGCGCTACCTCGACGAGAGCGGCGACACGACGGTCAAGTTGAAGCAAGTAATCCATGAGAGCGCTGAGTCCGCTCATGCGTTATTGGGTTCACTGATGAAGATGGCGAAGAACGTCCATACTGGGTTTCATGACCTGATCCCTCCGCTGGAGGGACCGATCAAAGCGTTCGCTGACCAGACCGCGCACCGTCGTTAGTTGGCGGCAGGTGTGAGGAGCAACTGATCCTGACCTGCGTTTGATTCGTTCGCGGACTCTATCGGAGCCAGCTTTGAGTCGTTCGCCGCCTGAAACATATCGACCTTCTACTGGGCCTCTTCGATGCGGCGGCAGGCAATCTCGAAGTAGTCGGGGTCGCACTCGATTCCGATGACGCTGTGGCCAATCTGAACGGCAGCGATTCCGGTTGTATCGGACCCGATGAATGGGTCTATGACGGTGCCAGATGCATATGGCACGTAGCACCGGAGCCTAGCGTCTGAGCGACCAAAGAGCGGTGGGGTGCAGTCGCTGCGCTCACCGATGCGAAGGACCGAAAACGCTGCACACCTGCCGTACGACGGTCGCTTCGGTCGGAGCATCGGTGTCTGAAACGGACGAGATCGAGGAGATCATCGCCAGTCTGGATGCCCAGGATTACGTGACAAGGACCGGTCAAATCAGCAGCGCGGTGATGCCTGCATTGATGGCGAAGCCACCGCACACCAGCCAGGCGAAGAGGACCGCCCCCAGCGCCAGAGGCTTGATGCCGGCCTTGCGGATGGCTGAGACGTGGGTCGTCAGGCCCAGACCGGCCATGGCCATCGCGAGCAACACTGTGTCGATGTCGATCACTTGCTTGACCACTGCGACGGGTAGCGGTGCGAGCGAGTTGAGTCCGGCCACGGCCACGAACCCCAAGGCAAACCAGGGAATGACCATGCCGCCGTGCCGCGTGGCGTTGCATTGACCTTCACCGCAGACCGCATCTGCGTCGTTTGCACTTGCACGCGACAACCAGCCCGACAGAAAGATCAGGAACGGTGCCAGCATCATCACCCGCACCATCTTGGCGATCACGGCGGTGTCTGCGGCCTCCTCTCCGATGGCGCGGCCTGCGGCGACTACCTGCGCGACTTCGTGGATGGTCGAGCCAGCGTACACACCGTAGGCGTTTGGTGACAGTTCTACAAGTTGATGGTGCGTGATCAGGTGATACAGCACCGGATACAAGAACATCGACAGCGTGCCGAACACAACCACCGTCGCGACCGCGACCATCACTTGCTCGGCGCGGCCGCGCACGACCGGCTCCGCGGCCATCACTGCCGCGGCACCGCAGATCGAACTGCCGGCGCCGATCAGCATGGCCGTCCTGCGGTCGAGGCCGAACACCCGTGTACCGAGGAAGTAAGCCAGCGCGAAGGTGCTGCATAGCACTGTGGCGTCAATCGCCACGCCGGTCCAGCCCACGTTGCCGATGTCCTGGAAGGTCAGACGCATCCCGTATAGAACGATGCCGAGGCGCAGCAGATTGGCTTTGGAGAAGGTCACGCCAGCACCGGTCATCGCTCCGATTCCCGGATAAATTGTGTTGCCGACCACCATGCCCAGCACGATGGCCAACGTAAGTGCGCTGATGCCGTTGGATTGCAGCCAGTCGATCTGGCTCATATGGATCGACGCGAATGCGAGAACGCCAGACAGCGCGAGGCCAGGCACCAACTGGCGCAAACGTCGCGATGCAGACGCGGCCCATTTCACCGCGGTGGCGGGTGTGTCAGGCAGGTGTTTTGTGGGGGTCACGCTGTGCATCGAGTTCCTGATCGCGTCGGTTTCGGATGGCATGGGCCGACTTTGGACCGGCGCGTCCTATCCAGCAAACGGATAGTTCAGCTATAACCTAGCTATGAAACAGGTAAAACAGCCACTCTGATGCGATTGACGTTGCGTCAGCTCCTCATCTTCACCGCGGTGGCCGATACCGGAAGCACCACCGCAGCGGGTGAACGCATCTCTCTTTCTCAGTCAGCCACCAGCGGCGCGTTGAACGAACTCGAAAGCCTGCTCGGCGCGCAACTGTTCGATCGCATCGGCAAGCGGTTGCAGCTCAACGACAACGGCCGCGCGCTGCTGCCTCAGGCCAGGGCGCAGCTCGACGGGGCCCAGGAGATTGAATGCATGTTCGGCCTTGGAAGCGCAGGATCTCCGGCCGCCGCTCTGGTCACACGTCTACGTGTGGGCGCCAGCACGACGATCGGCAACTACGTGCTACCAGCGCTGGTGGCTGGCTACCGGAAGGAATGGGCCGGAGCGGCAGTGGATCTGGTCATTGGCAACACTCGCGACGTTGCGGACGCAGTGATCCGTCTCGAGGTCGACCTGGGTCTGGTCGAGGGGCCTTGTCGCGAGGCGGAGCTTCGTGTCGTGCCTTGGCTGGAGGACGAACTGGTCATCGTGGCTGCGCCGATGCATGCGCTGGTAGGCGATGCAGGGGCACGCGTCCCGCTGAAGGCCTTGCGTCAGGCGCACTGGCTTTTGCGCGAGCCGGGTTCGGGCACCCGCGAGGCTGTGGAGCACGCGTTGCTGCCGCACCTGCACCATCTGCACGGCGACATGCAGTTAGGCAGTACCGAAGCGATCAAGCAAGCGGCGGCCGAGGGTCTTGGGCTGGCTTGTCTGTCGCTGTGCGCGGTCCAGGACCTTGTGACGTTGGGCAGACTAGTGGTGTTGCCCACCACGTTGCCCCGCCTGGCGCGCCGCTTCTATCTGATTCATCACGGACAGAAACGTTTTTCCGGCAACCTGCAGCGCTTCGTAGCGCACTGCCAAAGACTGGAGCGATGGCCGCCGAAGCACCATTCGAAGAGGTAGCTTCGCCGCTGCGTCGACGCGAACTCGCTCAGCAAGGAGAGCGCGCGAGGCTCGTCGGTCGCTCTGTGCTGATAGCCCAGAATGTGAGGGCACCTGGGATTCAACGACTTGGTCGTAGTCGTCAAATGAGATGTGGCAAGGTGGACGACTCTGGCGGATCTACACAGGAATGGAGAATCTCTTAGTCATTCGACTACAGTTCAATCCATCCCACATCTTGGATCAGGTCGATGACTCAGAGCTACAAGCAGATTCAGAAGAAGATCGAGACTCTCCAGCGCCAGGCCGAGAAGCTTCGTGCGCAAGAGGTCGATGGCGTGATTGCTCGTATCAAGACGGCTATCACGCACTACGGACTCACCGCCGAGCAGTTGGGTTTCGGAGCAATGGCCAGCGGTGTGATGACGAAGGCCAAAGCGGAAAAGGCAACGCCCGCCCGGTCGGCGAAATACAGCGACGGCCAGGGCAATTCATGGTCAGGCATGGGAAAGCGCCCGTACTGGCTGCGCGACGCACTCGCTGCCGGCAGGACTCTCGAGGAGTTCGCGACGGGCGGCGCGTCTTCGAAGCCGAAGGGCCCGAAGCTCAAGACTTCGAAGAAGCGGAAATCGAATGTCGCCTACCGTGATCAAGCCGGCAATGTGTGGTCTGGCATGGGCCCGCGTCCGCGCTGGTTGAAGGAGGCGCTGGACGCGGGAAAGACACTCGAAGAGATGGCTGGCTGAACGCGGCAACTGCTCTCATCGCTGGCACTGGGCTATTCCCGCCGAACACCCCCTGGGCGTTTTGCGAGAAGGAAACGGTCATTGGCGCCTATGTCGCCCCGATGCCGGCCACCAGGCTGCCGGCCGCCTGGCCGTTCTTCAGCCCGGCCGTGAAGGCCAGCATGCGGTCGATCGGCACGCGGGCGCGCAGGCCCAGCGCAGGGTCGACATGGATCTCGCCGGCACCCGTTTCGAGCACGCGCGCCAAGTCGGCCAGGCCGTTCATCGCCATCCAGGGGCAATGCGCGCAGCTCTTGCAGGTGGCGCCGTTGCCGGCGGTGGGCGCCTCGATGAAGATCTTGCCGGGATTGAGCGTGCGCAGCTTGTGCAGCATGCCGTTGTCGGTGGCCACGATGAACTCGGTGGCATCCAGGCGCTGCGCCGCGTTCAAGATGCCGGAGGTCGAGCCCACCGCGTCGGCCAGCGCGACCACGTCGGCCGGCGCCTCGGGATGCACCAGCACCTTGGCCCGCGGATGGGCCTTTTTCAGCAGCTCCAGCTCGAGCGCCTTGAATTCGTCGTGCACGATGCAGGCGCCTTCCCAGCTCACCATGTCGGCGCCGGTCTCGCGCCGGATGTAGTCGCCCAGGTGGCGGTCGGGCGCCCAGAGGATCTTGCGGCCCTGCCCGGCGAGCGCGCGCACCACGTCGAGCGCGCAGCTCGAAGTCACCAGCCAGTCGGCGCGCGCCTTCACGGCCGCGCTGGTGTTGGCGTAGACGACCACGGTGCGGTCCTGGTGCTGGTCGCAGAAGGCGCTGAAGGCATCGGCCGGGCAGCCGAGATCGAGCGAACAGGTGGCGTCGAGATCGGGCATCAGCACGCGCTTTTCGGGCGACAGGATCTTGGCCGTCTCGCCCATGAAGCGCACGCCGGAGACCACCAGCGTCTTCGCCGCATGGTCGCGGCCGAAGCGCGCCATCTCGAGCGAATCGCTCACCAGGCCACCGGTTTCCTCGGCCAGGTCCTGCAGGTCGGGATGCACGTAGTAGTGCGAGACCATCACCGCATTGCGCTCGCGCAGCAGGCGGCGGATGCGCGCCTTCAGCGCTTCGCGTTCGGTCGGCGCGGGTTCGGGCGGGACGCGGGCCCAGGCATGGCGCGTGTCGCAGGCGGCGCCGGCTTCGGCCGGCTGCTCGTAGTCAACGCTGATGACTGCTGATGTCATGAATTGCGATTCCGATCATGCGTCAAATCGATCACCTTGAGGTCTTTGGTGAGTGCGCCTGAAAAGTCTGGCTTCCTTCAGAAGGTCCACCGTGCACTAACACGCGCGCTGCGTGGCTCCATCGGATGGATGTGCCTGCCATCGATGCTGCCGCCGCAGTCACCGCGCGCCACCTCCCCCGCGGTGCACGAAGCATAGAAGTACTCGATGTCGTTGCCATTTCTGCCCGCCAGGTTGAACACGTCGAGGCCCAGCGTCAAATGCTTGTTGATCGCATACCGGACACCGAAATTCAGCAGGGTGGTCGAGCGTGACCGCACGGTGTCGAGCGTGTCGAGCGCGCGCGGGCCCATGTAGCGCAGGCGCAGCGACGTTGTGAGCGGTCCGTCGGTATAGGTGACGCCGGCAGCGAAAACCCGTTCCACCGCGTTGTCGACGTAGTTGCCTTCGCCCTCGGGCGCCCGGCCGCGAAGGCGTGCGCGAGAGAGCGCGGCATCGGCCTCCAGCCGCCAGTGCGAATCGACTTTCCAGCGCATGGTCGCTTCCAGGCCTCTGCGGCTGCTGGCCCGGCCGGGCTCGGTGCTGCCCGCATCTCCGACGTACATCAGCTCCGAGTTGAGCCTGAGCTGCCACAGCGCTGCGGTGAACGTAAAGCTCTCGTCGGGTTGAAAACGCCACCCGATCTCGGCACCACGCCCCTTCGCCAGCGCAGGCACGCGATCCGCAGGCAGGCCGCTTTGCGGATCGACGTTGATGGTGGCGCCTCGCACGTCGTTGCTGTGAAAGCCCACGCCGGCATTCAGGTACAACTCATGCGCCGGCGTGAGCGTAAAAGCCAGCCCGGCCTTCGGGCTGGCGAGCGAATCGTGGCCGCTGCCACTGTTTAGGGGGCCATAAATCGGCTCGCGCCCGTTGACTTCGTAACGCAGCATGTCACCGCGCAGGCCCACATAGCCGCGCCAGCGCTCGCTGAAGTTCAGCAGTTGCTGCGCATAGACCGAGAACAGGTCCTGCGAGACTTTGTCGTTGCGTACCGTGGAAATGCGCTCGCGCGCCACGGTGTTGTAGAGCCCGACCTCGGTGATTCGGTCACCGCGCCATTGCCCACCGAAGCTCAGGGTACCGTCGAGTCCAACGATCCTGTTGGGCCGGCTGTGCGAGGCCTGCGCGCCGAAGACGCGGCGGCGGTCGGTCTGCTCGAACTGGTCGCCCTGCTCGGGGTTGTTTAGGAAGTATGTGAAATCGGAGAACAGGTCGAAGCGGTAGTCGATGGCGTAGGCGCTGATCTGTGTCTGGCCTTCCGGGCTGTTGTCGAACCACTTGCCCGATAGGCTGATCCGCCGCGTCCTCCCGCCGTCGGTGGTGTTGAGAGAGCCGAAGCGCGAGAGCTCGCCGCTGTCGACCAGGCGCTCGGGAATCTGGTCAGTCGAGTTCCATCGGCTCTGGTATGCCATACCGGTGATGCTGATGCCGCGCACGGGCGATCCCTGCCAATAGCGCAGAACCAAGTTGGCCTTGCGAAGACGTTCGGGCGTGTTCCAGGGACCGTTGTTGCCTTCCAGCTCGACGGCTCCCAGCCAAGTCCGGTCCTGCACCGTGCGCGAGCCGGCCGCTACCAGGCGGCGAAAGTTGTTCGCCCCGAGCATGACTTCAGCGAAAGGTGCGTCCAGTGCACTCACGTAGTCAAGCGATGCGCTGCCCGCCAGCGAAAAGTCGCCGCCATCCGCGAAGTACGGCCCCTTGCGATAGCGCACGCCGGACACGAGATCGGGAATCAGGAAGTTCAGGTCGGCGAAGCCCTGGCCGTGCCCGTGCGTGGGCATGTTGACCGGCATGCCGTCGACCGTGACAGCGAAATCGGTGCCGTGGTCGAGATTGAATCCGCGCAGGAAGTACTGGTTGGCCTTGCCGTCGCCCGAATGCTGCGTCGCAACGACGCCGGGCACGGCTTCGACGATGTCGCCCGGCCGCAGCTTGGGGCGACCCTGAAACGATTCCTTCTCCGCCGCACCTTCGCTGGCGCTGTCGGCCGAACCGATGGTCGCGTCACGCGGGCCCTGAATCTCCACCTCGGGAAGGTG
This sequence comes from Variovorax sp. WS11, assembly GCF_010499245.1. Lineage (GTDB taxonomy): Bacteria > Pseudomonadota > Gammaproteobacteria > Burkholderiales > Burkholderiaceae_C > Variovorax. The sequence continues at coordinate 1,535,033 of NZ_JAAGOW010000001.1, read as the reverse complement.
CCCGTCCTGCGCCCAGGCGGGAGCGCCGGCGAGCACGGCTGTCATGAACAACCCAGGGCAGCTTGGAAGGATGACGCACACGGTCGTTGCTATGTCACGGAAGTTCTGAGGCGTCCTGAGTAGGGTGTGTGCATCTGACCCGAACAAATTCGCTTTGGATGTTTGGAGGCTGCGGCGCGCGGGCCTCGACCTGCGACAGCAATGCATGCAAATTCCGAACCAGCTGCTTGAGGCACTGAACAAACAGTATGCAAGCGACGTAGTGGTCGACGCAGACCGCGCGGCTCGTCGTCGATTGCTCTGCGCATGTATTAGGCAGAACGAATTTAAAGGCGTACTAGCAAAGCCGAGCAGAGCTCGGCTCGGTTCCACGGGAACCCGGTCTATTAGCTTCAGGCTCTAGCTTTGAGGCCAGCATACGAAGCCGACATGGCGATTGCCGATTCGCGCCCCTTGAACTGGAAAGCCCCATGAGGTGAGACAAGAAAACGCAGATTCGAGGAACCGCGTCACATGGAAACACCTGTCGCGCCTAATGTGTGGCATTTGGAAACAGGCTCACTTAAAGATCGCGGCTTGATTGCATGGAGTGTTGAACTGTCGATCCGACGTTAGAGCACAAGCCGCAGCGGCACGCAGTTTGCGATCAGCTTGCGCGCCACGGTTGAGTGACCGTGTATCGCACCCCAGTCTTGACGAGTTCTGGCATGAGCTTCTGGGTACTTTGTCTTCCTCAATGCCCGTGGAACCTGGGCACGCGACCGTGATAGTCGAACCAATTCGTTCGATCGCCGCATTGACTGAGTAGTGTTGCGCCGGCGCGAGGGTCAATGGTTCGAATGCGATTGGTAGCTGAACTTGCAGCGTGCTCCCGTGTGGGTCTTGCGGGGCCTCGCCCTACGAGTTGGCGGTCCGAACTGGGGTCTTCGGGAGTTGCGGGCGGCCTGAGGGGCGGTGCGTTTGGTTGAGGCTCGCGCAAGCCACCGCGCTGTTCCAAGTTCGACCGCACGTCTTCTAACATCTTGAGGGTTTTTACTTATCGTCAAACAATTGCCTAATACTGACATAAATATATCATTTCGACACATCAAATCTGCCGGCGTCAAGCGCCGAACTGTCTTCCCAACTTACTGAGATCACATGTCCCAAGTACGTCCCCGCCAGATCTGGAGCCCCCACCCGGCTGAAGCTCGCAACAGTGCGCTTGGCCAATTCGCAAAACGCCAAGGGTTCGGCATCGACGAATACGACGCGCTTTGGAGTTGGTCGGTATCGCGTCCAGCCGAGTACTGGTCGGAGGTTTGGAAATACGCTGGGCTGCAAGGCTCGACAGGCAAGGGCGGCTTGACTAGCGCTGAAGACATGGCGACGGTGCGCTTTTTTGACGACGGGGAGGTCAACGTCGCGGAGAACCTGCTCGCATCGCCAGGCGGGCGCGTGGCAGTTATCGAAGCCGGGGTCGAGGGTGTGCGTCGCAGCTGGACATTCGCTGAGCTACGTCAGCATGTTGAGTCGGTTGCCGAGTGGCTTCGCAGCAGCGGAGTGGGGCCTGGAGACGTGGTAGCCGCGGTTCTGCCCAACCGCGTCGAAGCCGTCGTGTCTTTCCTGGCTTGCACTGCCGTGGGGGCTGTCTGGACGGCGTGCGCATCAGAGTTGTCGGGCGACGCGATCCTGGACCGCATCGGGCAAGTCGAACCCAAGATTCTCTTCGTGTGCTATGAGTACTTCTATAACGGAAAGAAGTTTGAATTCAAAGAGGTAGCGGACAGGCTCGTCGCAGCGTTGCAGACCCTCCAGGCCGTTGTAGTGGTGGGTCGCGATACCGATGTCCAACTAAAGGCTTCGGACGGGTGCAACGTGGAGCACCTACGGTATTGCACGGTCGCTGAGCGAGCTGGGCATTTCGAGTGGAAGCGTTTCGCATTCAATAGTCCGGCCCTCATCATGTACACCTCCGGCACGACCGGAAAGCCGAAAGCCATGGTGCACTCTGGCGGAGGTGTGCTGTTGAAGCTCACCAGCGAGCATGCCTTCCATGTTGGAGCAGGCGAGGGCGACGTCATGTTCTGGTACAGCAACATCGGGTGGATGATGTTCCTGTGGCTCGCCTTTGCGTTGGTCCGGGGAACCGCCATCGTGCTCTATGAAGACGCAGCGATCCCAAATGGCGCAGACGGACCCGACCTCGGTACCCTGTGGCGGATCGCCGAGGCGGCAGGCGTCACCGTGATGGGCGTCAGCCCCAGCTACATCTCCGCGATGGCAGATGGAGGCTATTCGCCGAAGGACAGTCACAAGCTGGGGCGCCTTCACACGATTCTGGCCGCGGGCGCTCCGGTTAGTGCCGAGCAATTCGAGTGGATACATTCAAACGTATCCGCTTTGGCGCGGTTTAGCCCGATTTCGGGAGGGACCGAGCTGATGTCCGCCTTTGTGGGCGGGTCACCGCTCCATTCTGTAAGAGCCGGCGAAATGAGCTGCAGGTGTCTCGGGATGGCGGTCAATGTCTTCGATGAGCACGGTGTCCCTGTGGTGGGCCGCAAGGGCGAGTTGGTGTGTACCGAGCCGTTCCCTTCGATGCCGCTGACCTTTGTGGGTGCCAACGGAAATGCACGCTACCGGGCGGCGTATTTCGAGCATTTCCCGAAGGTGTGGACTCACGGCGATTTAGCAGAACTCACGATCTCTGGAGGGATCGTGATCTATGGACGCTCCGACACCACGCTCAATCCAGGAGGCGTCCGTATCGGCACGGCCGAAATCTACCGTCCTCTGGCTGATATCGGTGCCGTTGAGGCAGCCGTGGTCTTCGGAAGGCCGGTCAAAAACACCGAGGAGATCGTGTTGTGCGTAAAGCTTTCGGACGGTCGACATCTGGACAAGGAACTGGCTGCGGAAATCCGAGCAGCCCTACGAAAAAAGGCCTCGCCCAGGCACGTCCCGCACGCGATCTATCAGGTCGATGCGGTGCCGCTCACGCACAACGGTAAGCCCATTGAGGCAGCAGCGAAGGCCGCCGCGACATCGGCCGACATCAGTCGATTCACGGCGCTCTGCAATCCAGAGTGCCTGGGTCAGTTCTCCAATCTCAGGGAGGCCGACGCTTTATGACTCGCACCGGACGCGGCTCTGCGCCTGATGCATCCATCGTTGGAGTCGGCGAGATCAAGTCGCTGCGGCGCACTACCAACGAAACAACCTTGGGGCAGATTGCGCTCGCTTCCAGGTTGGCGCTGCTCGATGCAGGCCTTGGGCCAGAGGCGATCGATGGTTTGCTGGTTGGACCGCAGCTGGGTGAAACCCCGATGCACGTACCTGCCACCGTCGCCGAGTACCTGGGGCTGCGGCTGCGCATGGCCAATGTGGTTGACCTCGGCGGCGCCAGCGCCGCCGGCATGATCTGGCGCGCCTCGGCCGCCATTGCGTCAGGTATGTGTGAGGCAGTGCTCTGCGTCCTCGGGAACATTCGACCACCAGCGTTGGCAAAAAACCGCAATCCAATTCGTGAATTCGACGTGCCCTTTGGGGCCAGTGGCGCCAACATCACCTACGCAATGATTGCGCAGGCGCACGTCGATCGATACGGCACAAGCGCCGAAGACATGGCGGAGATCGCCGTGAGGGCGAGGCAGAACGCGCAGCTGAATCCAGATTCGATCTTCTATGGACATCCCATCAGCATCGAGGACGTGCTTGCCTCGCCGATGGTCAGTGAGCCACTTCACAAGCTCGACATAACCATGTCCACAGCTGGCGGCGGGGCAGTGGTGGTCGTCTCGCCTGAGCGGGCGCGGAAGATGGGCGTGCCATCTGCGCGGTTCCTGGGCGCGGGCGAATGCATCACCCATCGCGCGCTAAGCCAGGCTCCGGAGTACACCACGGGTCCGCTACGGCAGGCAATGGCCGATTCCCTCAAGCAAGCTGGCGTGCGAGCGAATGATCTAGGCCTTTTGTCGCTTTACGATTGCTATGGCATCGTTGTGGGCATCACGCTCGAGGACCTGGGCGTTTGCAGACCCGGCGAGTTCGGGCGCTGGACGCGCGACCACGATTTCTCGCACACCGGGGACGTGCCGCTTAACACCCACGGCGGTCAACTCGGCGCCGGGCAAGCCGACTTGGCTGGTGGAATGAGCCATGTGATCGAAGCAGTCCGCCAACTCCGAGGTGACGCGGGGACGCGGCAGATCTCCGACCCCAGGATCGCCCTCGTCACCGGCAACGGAGCAACCTTGAGCGAAGCAGTCGCCTTGGTACTTGGGAGCACCACATGAAGCACGAGGCCGACGCAGTCGATTGGGCGACTCTTGCTGTTCCCCCGCCCACACCGACTTCCTCGTCTTTGGCTTACTGGGCCGCCGCCGCTGCCGGTCGACTCGAACTTCAAAGGTGCGGCGTTTGTCGCCGACTGGCCTCCTACCCACGGGAGATTTGCCCGTATTGCTGGGGCAAGAACCTGGCTTGGGAAGTGGTAAGCGGGCATGCCCATGTTCAGACCTTCACGCGCGTGCATCAAGTCGGACATCCAGGTTGGCGAAACGCTGTCCCCTATGTGGTCGCACTGGTTCGTCTCGTGGAGGGGCCTGTGATGTTGACCCAATTGCTTGCCGAAGAACGGCCGCTCTATGTCGGTGCAACATGTCGCGTCGCGTTCACCAAGGTGGGAGATTGGACGCTCCCGTTCTTCAGGCTAGTCGATGAACCGGAACCCGCTCGACTAAAGGCAGAAGCTATATGAACAAAGAACATGCTTACCTGATTTCAGGGGTGAGAACGCCATTCGGCCGACTCAATGGCCGCTTGTCGGAATACTCGGGGCTCGATCTTGGCATCATGGCGATCAAAGAGCTGGTGCGCCGATATGACATCACGACGCAATCGGACGGTGCCATTCTTGCGATGGTGATGCAGGCGGGCCAGACCGCCAACCCGGCCCGGGCGATGATGCATCGATGCGGAATCGGCCATATCCCGGCGACTACTCTTAACGCAGCTTGCCCTGCCGGAATCGATTGCGTGGTGGACGCCGCGCGGCGCGTCGAACTAGGCGAGGGTGGTCTGTACCTGGTTGGCGGGATAGATTCCAACAGCGGCGCTCCCACGCTGCAAGGCCGTGGAGCGGAGCCGGTAAGCGGCGTGGATCACTCGCTGACGTGCGCTGTCAGCGGCCTCTCGATGGCCGCGCTGGCCGACCTTACGAACGCCGAGTTGGGAATCGGGCGTGAGGCGCAGGATCGCTGGGCGCTCCTCTCGCAGACAAGGGCTGCCGCGGTCGACTTCACTGCGACGGGCGAACTCTTCCCAATCATCAGCCAGGGGTCGGAGTTCAACCGGGACGAGGGCATACGCCCAGCGTCCAGTCTCGCGAAACTCGCGGCGCTCGACCCTGTGATGAGAGATAAAGGCAGCGTCACCGCGGGCAACGCATCGCAGATTGCCGATGGAGCCGCTGTGGGTCTGGTGGGTTCCATGCACGTCGCCGAGAGGGCTCAAGCCGAGCCGCTGGCGCGAATTGTGAACTGGGGCTACTCCGCCGGACGCGACGGGGCGTTGCACCTGCAGCCAGCACAGGCGTCGCGCGCGCTGCTCGCCCGCGCCGGGCTCAAGGCTTCCGATATCGACCTCTGGGAGATCAACGAAGCGTTCGCCGGTGTTGTTCTTGCCAGCATGGCCGACCTGAACATTCCAGCGGAAATCGTCAACCCGAACGGGGGTGCCATCGCATTGGGACATCCGAACAGCGCGACGGCTTTTCGTCTTGTTGTGACCCTGGCGCATGAACTCAGACGCCGTGGGTTGCGCCGAGGCATCGCTACCTTGTGCGGTGCCGGGGGCCAAGGCATTGCCTTGCTGATCGAGAACCAGCGCATGGGACACGCGAGTTAAAAAGTTCATTAAGTTCACCCACACCCCCGGGCCGCGAGCCCGATCTGCAACTCGTCGATACGGAGATCATCATGACCACGGAAGCAAAACAGAACGACCCCTGGGCAAGAACCCGCAACGGCAAACCCGTTGTCGGTGCTATCGCCCGCCGCAAATACACCGTAACCCAGGCGGATACCGATGCGTGGGCCAGGATCAGCCAGGATTTCAATCCACTGCACTTCGACGAGGCGGCCGCCAAGGAATCCATCTTTGGCGAACGCGTCGGACACGGCGGCGTGATGCAGGCGGTTCTTCATGGCCTGCTGGCCACGGAGGTACCAGGCCCCGGGACGGTTTTCCTCAACAGCGAGATGCGCTTTCAGAAACCCGTGCGCATTGACGAAACCATCGAAGGCGAGGTTGAAGTTCTTGAGGTGCGGGACGATAAGCCGATCTGCAAGATGGCGCTGAAGGTGACAAGGTCGGACGGGCTCGTTTGCCTGTCCGGAACCGGACTGCTCTTCACGTCGCACCTGGGCTGAAACTCCAGCGACGCGAAGGACGTGAGTGAGGATTCGGCGCCGAGGTGACAAGGTCGCGCGGTGAATGCGCTGCGGGCAGTCACGCCGGCCTGGAACGTCTCCCTCTGCTCGGGAGTGCGTGATTCTGACGACATTGCTCGACGGCATGGGCCGACCGAGCGGCCTCGTGGCACCTTCGTTGTTGCGTCACCGTCGCCGTAGACGCCTCGGCGCGGTCCTGGCCTGCGTCGGAACCGACACGGGCGAGTTGGAATCCGTAACGATCAGGTGAATAGAATAACTCGACGACCAACCAAGCACAGCAACATCGACGGTTGGTCGACAGTTGCGGACTGGATTCCGCATGCCGATCGAGAAGGCTTTCAAGATATGAAGCAGGACAGTGCGAGGGCCCAAAGAAAACCGATACCTTCGGGCAAGAGGGCGGCGGCCGGCGAGGAGACAGCTGCTGTTGGGTCGTTATCGCGAGGATTGCAGATCGTCGATGTTCTTACGTCCGCCCAGAACTGCCTTACTCTGTCCGAAGTTGCCGCGCAGACAGGGCTTGATACCAGCACCACGCTCAGGCTCCTTCATTCGCTGAGCGAGCGCGGGTATGTTGTGCGCGATGACTCCAAGAAGCGCTATCTCGCGGGCCCTCGCGCGCTTTCTCCGCTGCCGTTGTTCCATCCATTGACCACGTTCAGGAGGGAGGCGGAACCGGTGCTGAGATCACTTGTGCAGAGGACCGGCCAAACCTGCGCGCTTGTTATTTTCGTGGGTAATGAACGCTTGGTGGTCGATTTCTTCCGCGGCAACGAACCGCTCTCTCCCTACTACGACACGTGGCTTCGAACCCCGCTGCACGGGACCGCCTCCGGCAAGCTACTACTGGCTTGGCTTCCGGCCGCGGAGCGCGAGCTGTTGATAGGAACGGGTCCGTACGAAGCGCACACTGAAGCCACCATCACCGACCCTGCAATTCTGAGTGCGCAACTTGAAATCGTTTTCCGCCAAGGGCATGCAGTGGCGCGCGGCGAGGCCTTTCCAGACTTTGTCGCGATCGCAGCGCCATTAATGATGCCCGTTCACAGCCGCCCTATGGGTTGCGTGATTGTCTCTTCGACAAGAGAAATGCTGCCTCAGAAGGACGAGGCTGAGAGCATCACGAGCGCGAAAGCTGCGGTTGCACTGCTCATGAATACTTCGCCTAGCTTGCAAGTTCTTAAGCACTGGACCGCGCGCGGAGAGCGGCGGTAGGGCGAGTTCCTCCATCCCGTCTAATCCCGCTGCGGCCTCGGCAAGCAGGCGAAGCGCCTTTCGATACTCAATTAACTGTGAGCAGGTGTGTTCCGCTCCGCTTCCAAGCCAGTGATTCCGGCCTGATCTGCGAACTTCAAAAGTTCAACGCAGGAAGATTGAGGCGATTGCGGTGGCGCAGGCGACCATTGTCAAAATCGCCACCATGGCCGTGGCAAGTGCAGAAGGCGGGCAAGGGCTTCTGCCGTCCAGGAGCCTGCGCCGACGTCTGACGCCGTATGCGATCGCGACTCCCGCGGCGATCAGAAGTGCGAAAGCCAAGGCTGTGATGGGGGCTCTTCCGTTCGCCCAGCCCGCGCGTAGCGCGACTAATGCGTTGACCCAGATTGCCAGGCCCGTGCGGCTCCAGGCCAGCGCCGTACGTTCAGCCTGCAGGCCCGCGTCCCGTGGCCGCAGAGACGGATCGTCCAGATGAAGAGGGCTCACTGGCAGTGCGCCTTCATTGCCGAAGGAGTAGCAACGCGATCGCCGCGGCGACGCCAAGAATGCAAATTGAGATCAGCGGAATGGCCATCGTGCCAGGCAACTTGCGCGTGTGTCGCATAGCGATTTCGTTCGCGCGCCACCGCAGGTACGCCATGGCGCAGAGCAGGGCTGCAAGCAGGCTGAGCGCGATGGCGAGACATACAACGACGACGTGGGGGGCGAGTTTTGTCGAGAACTGGTCGAGAAGAATGCCACCTGCAAGCAGCGCGAGCGCAGTTCGAATCCACGCGAGAAACGTACGTTCGTTGGCTAAGGAGAACCTGTAGTCCGGCTCCTCTCCCTCGCGGCGCCACTGCGGCTCACGCATCTCAGATTCCTTGGCTTCCGGTTATAGGGCACAACCTGGAAGTAGAGGTTCTGCGGATGCTGCGCCTGCGCGGTGAAGAATCAGCGTTTGGCCAGGAGGCCGGGCATCCGCACCGAGAACGCGTGCACGGTGGCCGGCGCCGAGTGCCGCTCGTGGCCCAGTGCAGCAGCAGCGCCGCCAGCGCAAAGGCCGCGGCGCTCTTCTCCGAGCAGAAGCCGTCCTGCGCTGTGTAGTTGGGCGTGTCGAACTGGCCCGTGACCGCCTGCATGTCGAAGGCCCGCTCCCAGCCGATGGGCTCGAAGTTGCCGGCGCCGCGTTCGCTGCCGGCTTTGCGCAGAATGGGCTGCGTGAGCCACTCCGGCGACACCTGGTTCATGATGCCGAATGAGCCCTTGGCGCAGATCCCGCCATGGTTCAGCGGATGGGTCGAGTTGCCGTCGATGTGGCGCACTTCGCCGTCGCGCAGGTGCGCGCGGATGCTGCAGCGGTAGGCGCACACGTAGCAGGCGATGGTCCTGACCTCGATGTCGGCCGTCGGCGTGGGTGATGCCAACGGATCGTGGATCAGCTCGCGCGAGAGGAAGTTGAACAAGGCGCTGGATCCGTGGGTTTTGAGATATTGTTCAGCCATGATAGGGTTTGAACTCTGATCAAAAAAGCAGGTAATTCAGATCATCGTGACTGATAAAAGCGATCATCGTTCACGCTTCACGCTTCACGCTTCACGCTTCACGCTTCACGCTTCACGCTTCACGCTTCACGCTTCACGCTTCACGCTTCACGCTTCACGCTTCACGCTTCACGCTTCACGGCGCCTGCTTGAGGTGTTCGCGGCCGCTTGCAATCGGCCACCGGCAAGGCGCTGGCCAACCTGGAGGCCGCGCTTGGCGCGCAGCTGATCCCGCGCATCGGCCGCACGCTGCTGGCCGGCTCGGTCTCGCTGATGGTCGATGCGGCGGAGCTGCAGGCTGTGTTTTTCACCGACCAGCAGGCGCCGCCGCGCATCGCGGCCAGCTCCACCGCCGGCGAATACCTGCTGCCAGATCGTGCTGCGCTGGAAGCAGGACAACCCGCAGGCACGGGCGCGGCGGATCATCGGATCATCGGCAACGGTACCTACGTGATCGCCTCGGTGGGCGGTTCATCGAGGGCCGGCAAACCCACGTCTTGCTTGCGCTGGCCGCAGGTGCCGGCCTTCCTCGTCCGCGACCACCTTAGTGAAAGCGTGGGTCAAAGGTGGCGAGCGATGCGCTACCATGGAAACCCACTAGCGGAGACAAGGTTTGCCCACGGGAAATCATCGAGCGAACACTAATCCAGCTACCGCGGAAGTCGTTCGAGCTTCTTGGGAGCGATCTGCCGCCGCAGGTTTGAGCCCAGCGGTAGCAAGCCCGCCACGGGTTCTGTCTCAGACGGAATTCCAAGCGGCGGTTGAGCGCAACAGGGGTCTTTTAAGGTATGCGGAGGCATCAGTCGAGAACACGTACGAGCAGATGGCCGGTACCGGTAGCGTCGTTCTGTTTGCCAATGCAGAAGGGGTAATCCTCTGCAGGAAGGGTGACGCAGATTTCATGACAGGACCGCATGGGCGCTTTTTCGTGCCTGGCGCGAGCTGGGTGGAAAAAACGGCGGGAACGAATGCGGTTGGCACCTGCATTGCCACACGCACATCAGTAACCGTAGATACGGGCGAGCACTACTTGCATCAATTCCGCACCCTCTGCGGCGCGGCTGCGCCGATCTACAATTCTTCCGGTCATCTGGCGGGCGTTCTTGCCGCCTACGGCACGACGCCAGCGGCTCACTCACATACGCCCGGGTTCATTCGCACGGTTGCTGTAATGATCGAGAATCGCAGGCTCGTTCACGAGATGTCGAGTGAGATCGTTATCCACTTTCATTCAGTGGCCGAGTACATCGGGACGATCAAGCAGGGGATCGCCGTTTTCGATAGAGACGGCAAGCTTCTCGGCTCTAACAGTGCAGCGCGCACGATCCTTCGCATAGATGCCGAGAAACTTGCAGATACGCGTTTTAATGACGTGTTTGACAACGCCTTACCGCTACCCCGGATAGTTGACAAAGCACAGGCCTTAGGCAGCGGAGTTTTCCCGATCTTGCTAGCTGACGGCCGTGAGGTATCTCTTGTCGTCAGTGTCGGCGCACGCAGTCATCCGACATCTGCTCTAACGAACACACCTGGGAAGGCGGCGGCAGAGCCGGGTCAAGCGCGTCCTGGTCGCAGTGGCGTGAATGTACTGCTCAAAGATCTGGACCTCGGCGACCCGCTGATGCGACGCGCAATCTCTAAGGCGTCGATGATTCTCGGCTCGGATATTCCGCTTGTCATAGAGGGCGAGTCTGGAGTCGGCAAGGAAGTCTTCACGGCGGCATTCCACAATTCTGGTCCGCGTCAGCATGGACCCTTCGTAGCTGTCAACTGCGCAGCGATCCCGGAAGGTCTGATCGAGTCAGAGCTGTTCGGATACGAAGAAGGTGCGTTCACAGGCGCAAAGAAAAAAGGCTATCAAGGGAGACTCATACAGGCCAACGGGGGCACACTTTTTCTTGATGAAATAGGTGATATGCCGCTGGCTTTGCAGGGGCGCCTGTTGCGTGTCCTTCAGGAGCGGCAGGCCACTCCACTAGGCAGCGCGAGAAGCGTGCCTCTAGACTTATCTCTCGTGTGCGCGACGCATCGGACGTTGCGCGCCGAAGTTGAAGCGGGGCGTTTTCGAGAAGATCTTTACTATCGGCTAAATGGCCTTCGGGTTCAGCTACCCGCACTGCGTCAGAGACAGGATGTCGCTCAGCTAATCAACTTGATGATCAGCGCAGAGAGCGGCGGTCGGAGAATTGAACTGGACCCAGAGGTGTGGCAGGCGCTTCTTAAGCACCCCTGGCCCGGCAACATCCGGCAGCTTCAGATGGTTCTGCGCATTTCGCTTGCAATTCTCGGCTCGGAGACTCAGCTTACTCTTCAGCATCTTCCAGACGAATTCATGCAACTGGAGGAGCCTGACAGGGATTCTTCGCCGGCGACTCACGGACCTACGGACGGAAATTTGGCGAGCATCGAACTTGAGGCGATTCGCAAGGCGGTCACTGCCTCGGATGGCAATCTGTCCAAAGCAGCTCGAGCTCTCGGCATCAGTCGCAAGACGTTGTATCGGAAGCTGGGCAAATTGCCGGCATCCCCAGGCGGCAAGGCGCATTGACACGTCGCACTCCTCACAAGTCGGCTGCCCGACACACGCAGGCCGTGCTCGGGTTTTAGAAGCGCAGACTCATGCCGGCAGAAAGAGAAAACCGCTGCTCAGATCGTCAGTCTCTTCATGGCGGGAAGTAACAGCTTCCGGAAGTGCCGAGGTCTTAATGGTTGTGTAGGCGAGCCTTAGGTGGGAAAGGTGCCGGGGAGAAGGATGCGCTTGTCTACATCGCGGATATCTGTGTGACCACAAAAGGCCATCGTGATGTCAAGTTCCTTCTGGATGAGCTGCAACGCACAGGCCACGCCTGCCTCGCCCATGGCCCCAAGGCCGTACGACATGGCCCGGCCAATCATTGTGCCCCGAGCGCCCAGCGCCCAAGCCTTGAGTACGTCCTGTCCGCTGCGTATGCCGCCGTCCACCCATACCTCGGTCCTGGATGAGACTGCGTCAACGATTGGCGGCAGCGCCTCGATGCTCGATGGTGCGCCATCAAGTTGCCGACCGCCGTGATTACTTACGACGATCGCATCGGCCCCGACCTCGACGGCGAGTCGCGCATCCTCAGCAACCATGATTCCCTTGAGGATCAGCTTGCCGCCCCACTGCCTCTTGACCCACTCGACATCTGCCCAAGAAAGGGTTGGGTCAAACTGCTCATTGGTCCAGGCCGAAAGCGAGCGCATATCGCTGACGCCTTGCACGTGGCCAACCAGATTGCGAAAGGTGCGCCGCTTCGTGCTCATCATCCCCAGGCACCAAGCGGGTTTGGTCGCCAAGTTGACGATGTTCCTTAAGGTCGGTCGAGGCGGCGCTGTCAGACCATTCTTGAGGTCCTTGTGGCGCTGGCCGATGACCTGGAGGTCGAGGGTAAGAACAAGGGCGCTGCATCGCGCATCGCGAGCGCGCTCGATCATGCGCGACATTGCTTGCCGATCGCGCATCATGTAAAGCTGGAACCAGAAGGGGGCAGTCGTGTTTTCCGCAACGTCTTCAATGGAGCAAATGCTCATAGTTGAGAGGGTGAATGGAATGCCGAACTTTTCCGCCGCACGCGCGGCGTGAATTTCTCCGTCAGCGAACTGCATGCCAGTCAAACCGACCGGCGCGATGGCGACCGGCATTTTTGCCGCTTGTCCGACCATCGTGATGTCAGTTCTCCGCCCGTCCATGTTCACCGCGACACGTTGGCGCAGCTTGATTGACTTGAAATCATCAGTGTTTGCGCGGTAAGTTGTCTCTGTCCACGAACCCGAATCCACGTAGTCGTAGAACATGCGCGGAACTCGTTTTTTGGCAAGGGCACGGAGGTCCTCTACGGAGGTGATGGTTTGCATTGGATGAGCCGTTTCAACGAGAAGGAAACACATTGAATGGGCCATACGACGGACCCGTTTCTACAATGTAGTCAACTGGACCTCGTGCAGCGTGAAGAGATTTCTACTCGCCGTGAAAGTTGCTCAGAGCGCTTCTTGCGTTAGCGAGGCCAGGGCTTCAGTCGCGAAGTGACCGTCGCAGCCACTCAATAAATGCGGCGCATTCCCACCGGTCCAGCGTGCCGGGCTTCCAACACAGGAAATAGTCGTTGGGGGAGCGCACGCGCTTGCGCGATAGTCTGACCAACCGGCCGCTGTCGAGCCAGGCTTGACCCAATCTAAGTCGCATGAGCGCGACGCCAAGCCCGGCCACCGCAGCGTCCAGAACTAAGCCTAGATCGTTGAACTGTGTACCGGAACGAGGTTCGGGTTGGAGGATCCCGCAAGCTCGAAACCAAGTTCCCCATGGTTCAAGGGGAGAGGGGATCAAATGAGCTCGCGCTACAACCTCCTGAGTTGCGAAACTATCGAGGGGTCCTGTCTCGTGCAGATATTCAGGGCTGCAGACCGGACATACGTCGTCGGACAGAAGGTGCGTAGATTCACTGCCAGCAGGCGGGCCGACTCCAAAGGTTAGTTCGATGTCAGCATCTTCGTGAGTGGACTGGCGGCCCGGGATGGCAACCTGCAAAATCAGCTCGATCTCGGGGAACTCATGGCGAAAGAGTGCCAATCGTGGCAGCAGCAGCTGGCGCGAGAACGTCGGCGTGACTGCCACTCTCAGTCGCGTCGGCATCGCATCTTGGTGTCGCCGGCCAGGCACCTGCGCCAGACCTTTTAGCGCCTCTTGCACCCGAGGCAGATAGTCGGCACCTTCGGCGCTAAGGCTGAAGTCGGAACGCACAAAAACCTTGCATGCGAGATGAGCCTCCAACTGCCTGATGCGATGGCTCACCGCGCTTGGTGTGACGTTCAACGCTTGCGCGGCCAGCGTGACGCTGCGCAGGCGTGCAAGCGATTCGAAGGCGAGCAAACACTGGATTGGGGGAATGCGGGGCATGCCGCCTATTGTGTCCGCGCGCAGCGGCGCGGGCCAGCTGACATTTCGTCCTTGGGCAGACTACAGGCGCGCCTGGGTTCCGACGGTCGCCCGTTGCGGTTTCCTTTCTGAACTGTCCGAGTAATGATTGCTCGGCCCGCTGAGTGGACAACAAGCTCTTCCACCTAAAACAGGCTGAGAACGGCAACGACACCACGTCAGTGGCTCCGCGCAAAGTCGCGATCACTCCCGGCGACGACCACGACATTTTCGCAGATGTTGAGTTGCGGCCTTGCGCGCCTATGCTTAGGTGGTGAATCCAGCCCCGATGTGCCGCTGATTGACCCACCGCAGACCCTCTCGCGCGGCACCTCTCTACCGTGTATCGCCGTCCAATTCGCCTCGGGAGGCGGAGGCTGCCTTCGCAGCGTGTGCGATCGCTGGCTCCATGACCGGGACGCGGTCGGTGCGATGGACTAGATAGATCGGCACGCGCGCCATGGCAGGAGTGGTTTTCAGCACGACTAAACGTCCTTCAGCGATCTGGTTGCCAAGGCAGCGGCGCGGTAGCAACGTGACGCCGAGGCCGGTCGTGGCGAGTTCCGCGAGGACGTTCATGGTGTTGCACGAGGCAGCCGCGATGACGCTCGTTCCGGCGTCGCGGAACCATTGCTTGAGTACCGGAAAGTGATGTGAGTCCTCCGGCATCATCAGGATTGGCCACCTCTTCAGTTCGGCAGGCCCGAGGGTCTCGTCTGGCACGCCCAGCGATGGCGCCGCCATCCACACGAATTCGTCATGGCCAAGTAGCGTCTGGTGCAACGATGCGTCGCTGACCGCGCCGGTTACGACGGCGAGGTCTAAATGTCCGCTTCGCAGGCGGTCCATGAGCACGCGTGTGAGGGAAATGTCGAGGTGAAGGCTCACGTTCGGGTGGCTTGCCCTGAGACTCTGCACCATTCGCGGCAGCCAAGTACTGGCGACCACATCAACGACGCCGAGCCGCACGGCTCCTGTAAGCGCCGTTGGATCCCGTAGTGTGCGAGTCAGTGAAGACGTGAATTCCACCAAATGCTGCGCGTGCTCAAAGAGTTCGCGCCCCTTTGGGGTGACCTGCGGGCGACGGAAGCTTCGGTCGAAGAGCTCGGTCCCGAGGTGACGCTCGAGATCCTTGATCCGAGCCGAGATGGTCGACTGTGAAGCGTGGAGCGCTTCTGCCGCAGCGCTGAAGCTACCGAGTTCGACTACGCGCACAAAGGTCTCAATTTGCTTGATGTTCATCAGTTTTTGAAGACGTCGTCAACTCATCGGATTTTGCGATGGGATACCAGCGGGAAATGTCGTTTTTTCTTGCCCCCATCTCACTTCTAAACTTCCCCGGCAAATGGAGCAAGCAAGATATGAAAGAGACATCATTGGCAGGGGGTTTGCTCGACAACTCGCTCGGCGGTTCCGTAGCGCTGGTGTTTGAGGAAGAAGTATGGTCCTACGCCGAGGTAGACGCGCTGGCCAACCGTTTTGCGCGGCACTTTCTTGCATCAGGACTGGAGCGCGGCGACCGGGTAAGCTTTTTCGTGGGCAACGACGCACTACTGGTTGGCGCGTACTTCGGCGCCTTCAGAGCCGGCCTGGTGGCCAACCCCATCAATACGCGGCTAGCTCCGCCTGAGATCGCATACGTCCTTCAGCATGCCGCGAGCCGGTACGTGGTAGTCGGCTGCGAGCTTCTTCCGACTCTGCAGAACGCGCTCCCGCTGCTGTCTCATCAGCCCGAACTACTGGTGCTACGCGGATCAGGCGAGCCTCTGCTGGCTGATGTGTCGTACGCGCCTACTGATGTGCCGCTGGATGCAGACGATGGCGCGCTGCTCATCTATACGTCCGGCACTACCGGCAATCCGAAGGGCGTTCTACTCACACATAGCAATGTGGTGTCGGCTACCAGGATCGTTCAGGAGAACTTCGGTATCACCCGTGCTGACCGCACTCTCTGCGTAATGCCGCTTTTCCACACGAACGCGTTGATGTTCAGCCATCTCCCGTTCCTCGCCAGCGGCGCGACGGTGATATTGCGCCGGCGATTCAGCGCCTCCCGATTCTGGGATGAGTGCTTGAGATACGGTTGCACGTCAGCTAGCGTCTCCCCGAGCATCCTTGCGCTGTTGATGGAGCATCAGGACAAGGGGCCGGCGATGGGCGCCAGCGGGCTACAGTTCATCATGGTGGCATCGGCGCCGACGCCGGTAGCTCTAGCCGAGCGCTTCGAAGAACGATTCGGCCGCGGCTTGCTCCTAGAGGCATATGGACTGACAGAGAGCACCGCTGTGACCACAATGAACCCGCTCGTAGGTCGCCGAAAATTTGGTTCCATCGGTAAGGTGCTCCCTCCTCAGGAACTGTGCATCATCGATGGTGAGATCGCACTGCGCGGGCCGACGCTCACGCGGGGGTATTTTAGAGATGAAGAGAACACAAGGCGCGCCTTCTCTTCGGGCTGGTTTCTTACAGGGGACTTGGGCTCCATCGACGCTGAGGGCTTTGTGACCATCGTCGGCCGCAAAAAGGAGATGATTCTGCGCGGTGGTGAGAACATAGCGCCGCTTGAGGTTGAGGAGGCGGCCCTGCGTCATTTCGCGGTGCGACACGCTGCAGCGGTCGGCCTACCTGATCCGATCTGGGGCGAGGTCGTTGGTCTGTCCGTAGTCTGCGATTCTCCGGTCTCTGCCGAGGAGATTGTCTCCTTTCTGAGAACGCAGCTCAGCGATTTCAAGGTGCCGGAGCACGTGGTCTTTGTCCAGGAGCTGCCACGCAACGCACTCGGCAAAGTGGTGCGTTTAGCCGTGCGGGATGCATTCGCGATCGAGGCCAAATGAGCGCGAAAGGACCCGACGTGAACGCCACCAAAAGCGTATCGGTTGACTACGGCGACCGCAAGCTGACGATCGAAGTGCCCGAGTCGGCCGTCATAGCCGAGTTCAATGACCCGCCTTTCCTGGACGATCCGGCGCAGGCTGTGCGCGAGGCGCTTGCCAAGCCGAGCGGGCTGCCGCCACTGGCGGAAATGGCGCGCCCAGGTATGCGCGTGGCAATCGCTTTTGACGATATCACGCGACCAGCGAACGTTGCAACCACCATTCTTCCGCGCATCGTGGATGTGCTCGAAGCTGCCGGTGTCGACGAGCGCGACATCGTTTTCATCAATGCTTGCGCCAATCATCGCAAGAACACGCGATCTGAACTCGCGAATCATCTAGGTCCGGAGATTTTTGAGCGCTTTTGGCCGCGAGGCCAGATCGTCAATCACGACTGCGATGATCCGGCGGGCCTGCGCTATTTCGGTGTTACGGAAGGCGGTCGCGTTGTCGAGCACAACAAGACCTTCTTTGATGCCGACCTTCAAATCTATCAGGGCAACGTTGCGGCGCAGCCCTGGCGCGGCTTCACTGGAACGGGCGCCTTGATTGGACTTGCTTCGACTCGAAGCATTGCGTCACACCACAGCTTGAACTCGATACCACAGCATGTCGCAGAATCGCGGGCCGGCCAATCGAAGCCCAAGCCCATGGGCATGAAGCCGGAGATGAGTGCCTTCCTCGAGACCGCGACGGGCAAGCCAGTGTTCTACGTCAACGCCATCGCCGGCACGCAAGGCCGCATCATCGACGTCTTTGCCGGCCACGCCAACCAGATTACCAAACCCGCTTGGACGCGCGCAGAGCAGATCTTCAGGTGCGATGTGCCGCAAGCAGACGTGCTGATCATAGGCTTGGCTCAAACCTATGCCTATGGCCACTCCAACAACGCGCTGGTCGCAACCGTGGGTGCCCTGGTGCCGCCGCGGTTCTCGCCGGGAATTCCGATCCTTCGCGAAGGCGGCGTCATCATTGCATTGTCGCCAAGCAACGGCATGATCGATCCTAGGCACTTTCCGTCTTACCAGGAAGCAGTCGATCTCTACGGCCGTTACCACAACATGCGGCCGCTTGTGGATCATGAGGCGGAGTTCGCTGCTCGACCGGAATACCTGCATGCCTATCGACATGGCTACGGATACCCTGCGCTGCATCCTTTCTGGCTCCTCTATGAAATGGAGTACGCGCTAGAGAGGGCGGGCGCCGTGTACCTCGCTGGCGTCTCCAACCCGGGCGCCTTCCGTGACCTGAGCCTGACGCCGGTAACAGATTTCCAGAAGGCCTGGCAGCTTGCGCGCAAGCATGTGGGTCCAACGCCACGAGTGGTCGTCGCCCCCACATTCTGGAGCCGCCCACGGTTCAAGTTCGCAGTCGAAGCGGGGCAGGGTTAGCATGTCGATACCCCAGTCGACAAGGGTTCACCTCGACGCCGTTGGAGGTGTCGCAGGCGATATGTTCGTAGCTGCGGTCTCCGGAGCATTTCAGGAGTTGCAGTTCCCTCTTCTGGAATGCCTCTCGCGGCTGTCATTGCCGGTGCCGGCACGGGCACGGTTCGTAGCTCACTCAGATCATTCGCTGAGCGGCCAGCGTTTCGAGGTTGTGCAGAGCGAAGCGCCTAGCCTCGTGGCTGAGCCGTGCGCCCACGCGCATCACGTATCGCATACGCACGGGCACCGGGACGGACACGCTGGCTCGCACGCCGCGGATGATCGGTATCAGCGCGCCGGGCATGTGCGCCATTCGGCAATAGTGCGCTGGATTGGAGAGGCGCCACTGTCAAAAGCCGTCCGTGAACACGCCGTTGCCATTTTTGCCGCGCTTGCCAACGCGGAGGCTGCAGTTCATGGCGTTGAGCCCGAAGCCGTCGAGTTCCACGAAGTCGGTGCCTGGGATTCCATCATTGATATCGTTGCCGCGGCATTCCTTATTGACGCCGTAGGACCTGCGAAATGGACGATCGGAGCATTGCCGCTCGGCGGAGGCACAGTTCGCACTGCGCACGGCGTGATGCCCGTACCTGCGCCCGCGACTATGTACCTCTTGCGTGGCATGCCGGTCGTCGATGATGGTGTGGGGGGAGAGCGTGTCACGCCTACGGGCGCCGCGATCCTGCGCCACCTGAGCACGCGCGGAACTGAGGGCGACTTCGTTGGCGAAGCGATGACCGTTGGAGCCACTGGATTGGGCTTTGGTTGCCGCAAATTGGAAGGCCGTGCAAACGTGCTGCGCTGCACCGTTTTCAGCGCCGTATCCGCCATGGGCGCACCCGTTGCAAACGACCTCGTCCACCGCATTGACTTCGACGTCGACGACCAGTCCGCCGAGGATCTGGCTGTCGGTTTGGACCGGCTTCGCGCACATAAGGATGTACTACAGGTCGTGCAAATGCCCGTCTTCGGCAAGAAAGGGCGCCTGGGTTCACGCATCGAGCTGTTGACACGTGACGGTTGTGTCGACGCAGTGGTCGAGGAATGCTTCTTGGAGACCACCACGATTGGCCTCCGATTGCAGAGGGTCGGACGGTACACGCTCGTGCGCAATGGGACCAGCGTGTTGGCGAGAAGGGGGGGCGACCCCGTGCGCGTCAAGATCTGCTCGCGCCCAGGCATGGAGACGGCCAAAGCAGAAATGGACGACCTGGCGCACGTCGATGGAGGCCATGCAAGTCGTGATCGCGTGAGGCGTCTCTCGGAAAGCCAAGCGCTCGGTCGTTGCGGGGAGCCCATCACCAACACCCTGGAGGATCCCAATGGAAACTGATGCAGCCATCTCGTGCTTGTCCGATGTTCTGAACGGCTTCGGCGCTATGGCTGTCGCCGTCAGCGGCGGTGTGGACAGCATGACGCTGGCGACCTTTGCGGGCCGACATGCGCGTGCCCGAGTCACGATGTTTCATGCAGTTTCTGCCGCGGTACCCCAGGCGGCGACTGAACGCGTGCGCGCTCTTGCTGCAGCCGAAGGCTGGTCGCTGCAGGTAATCAGCCCGGGTGAGCTCCAGCAGGAAAAGTACGTCGCCAATCCTGTTGATCGTTGCCTGCACTGCAAGCGCGCGCTTTATGGGACGATCCGGCCCTACACGAAGGCCCAGATCGTTTCCGGCGCCAATATGGATGACCTCGGCGATTTTCGGCCCGGACTCACAGCGGCGGCAGAATCGGGCGTACGGCATCCGCTTGTTGAGGCAGGGATTGGCAAGGCTGGCGTGCGCGGGATAGCTCGCCACCTTGGCCTCGCAGAGATTTCAGAATTGCCGGCCTCACCTTGCCTTTCGAGTCGCGTTGAAACTGGCGTGCGCATTTCGACGCAGATGCTGCACCGCATCGATGCGGCCGAGCAGATCGTTCGGGCGCATACTTCAGCGCGCGATGTTCGCTGCCGAGTGCGCGCGGCGGGCGTTGTAGTCGAGCTCGACGGCGAGGCGCTCGCCGCTCTCTCCCCTGCGGCGCGTGTCGCCATGGCACAACGTGTACGGGATCGATTCGCCGATTCAGCGATGCTTGGCACTCTACCTACGTTCGAGCCTTACCGAACGGGCAGTGCCTTCTTGAAGGCGCGTGATGATTGAGCACGGCATCCAGCTCGACAAGGACCGTCGAGCACGGCTCGGGTTTGACGAGGCGATCTACGCTGCGGGCAAGAGCGGCGAGCAACTTGAAGCGCTGATTGGCGAGGCCGTCGAGAGCGCTTCGTCTCGACTCTTCACGAGGCTTGGACCTCAGCAGTTTGAAGCGTTGCCGTCGCTGCACCAGGACGCATTGGACTATGACGTTCTGTCCCGCACCGGCATTGTCAATGGCTCCTGCATCGTTGTGAAGGACGTGCCGGTCGCCGTGCTGACTGCTGGCAGTTCCGACCTACCGGTCGCACGCGAGGTGCTCCGGACGCTCGAATACCACGGGTGCCGCGCGATGTCCGTGAACGATGTGGGTGTAGCCGGGCTCTGGCGCTTGCTGTCGCGCGTTGACGAGCTGCGCCGAATGTCGGTGCTCGTAGTCGCTGCTGGCATGGAGGGCGCTTTGGTTAGTGTGGTCGGCGGGCTACTGCCGGGGGCGGTGATCGCACTCCCGACTTCGGTCGGCTACGGAGTCTCGGCGGGGGGGCGCACTGCTCTGCATGGCGCGCTGGCGAGCTGCGCGCCGGGCGTGCTCGTTGTCAACATCGACAACGGCTATGGCGCTGCGTGTGCGGCACTTCGCATCCTGCAAGCGGCACGGCCGTCAGCAGATCAAGTCTTGAGAGGAACCCATTGATGCAACGCTCCGAGTTCTATATTCGCTTCCTGGTTTTCGCGGCGCTGGCCATCGGCGCTGTGCCAGCATGGGCGCACGCCGGTCACGCCGACATAGAAGGTTTCGTTCACGCTGCCATGCACCCATGGACGGGCGTAGACCATGTGCTTGCAGCTTTAGCGTGCGGAATGGTTGGAGCACACGTCGGCGGTCGCGCCGGCGCAACGGTGTTGTGCGCATACATCGCTGGGCTTGTGGCTGGATCATTGCTCAATGGATCGGGACCTGCGTGGCTTGTCGAGGTTGCGCTGGGACTCTCTGTCGCAACGATCGGAGTATTGCTGCTTCGCCCTGCCATGACCGGCGCCCGTTTCGCCGTGGCCACGGCGGCGGGTTTCGCCGTTTTCCACGGGTTTGCACACCAAATGGAGGTAGGGGGCCAAGCGCCGTTCTTCGCTACTGCTGCCGGTTTTACGCTTTCCACTGGTGTGCTGCTGCTAGCTGGCTTCGGCCTGCAGCGAGCACTTCGGGTTCTCGGCGTCGCACGAGGCGCCGTGGCTTGGCCGCTCGCAGCAACCGGGGCATTGTTGGTCCTTAGGAGCTATTAAGTCCAGGCGAAGTGCCCCGCGGCAGTGCCTGATTCGTGCGGTCGCACCCCGCCACGTCGTGCCGCGGCAATGCCAGTTTGCAGTTCATGACTACCTCATAGCCAACGACGACCATGGCACATTCCGCATTTCACTCAACCCCCACCGGCCCTATCGCCGAGCTCGTGGCCCGCTCCCACGCGGCCCAGCGCATCTACGAAACCTGGTCGCAGGAGCAGGTCGACACCGCGGTCGTCGCCGCCGGCTGGGCCATCATCGAGCCGAAGCGCAACCGCGAACTCGCCGAGCTGGCCGTTGCCGACACCGGCGTCGGCAACGTCGAAGACAAGGTACGCAAGAACTACCGCAAGACCTTCGGCCTCTTGCGCGACCTGCGCGGCGCGCGCTCGGTCGGCGTGATCGCGGAAGATCCCGCGCGCGGCATCGTCGAGATCGCGCGGCCGGTGGGCGTGGTGTGCGCCATCACGCCGTCGACCAACCCCAGCGCGACGCCGGCCAACAAGATCATCAACGCGCTCAAGGGCCGCAACGCGGTGATCGTCGCGCCCTCGCCCAAGGGCTGGTCGACGGCCGCGCGGCTCGTCGAATTCATCCATGCGCAGTTCGACCGCATCGGCGCGCCGCGCGACCTGGTGCAGCTGCTGCCGGCACCCGTCAACAAGCAGGCCACGGCCGAGCTCATGCGGCTGTGCGACCTGGTGGTGGCGACCGGCTCGCAGGCCAACGTGCGCGCGGCCTACGCGAGCGGCACGCCTGCCTTCGGCGTGGGTGCGGGCAACGTGGCCGGCATCGTCGACGAAACGGCCGACGCGGCGCTGGCGGCGGATCGCATCCTGCTGTCGAAGACCTTCGACAACGCGACCAGCTGCTCGTCGGAGAACAGCCTGGTGATCGTCGATGCGGCGCGCGCGGCCATGCTGGCTGCGCTCGAGGACCGCGGCGCGGTCATGCTCGGTGCCGAGCAGAAGGCGGCATTGCAGGCGCTGATGTGGCCCGAGGGCAAGCTCTCGGCCGCGGTGATCGGCAAGTCGGCGCGCGAGATCGCCGAGCGCGCGGCGGCTGAGGACACGGCGGGACGCGCCGCCTGGCTCGCGATCGCCGAGCGCAATCCGCGCATCCTCATGGTGGCCGAGGACGGCATCGGCCACGAGCATCCGTATTCAGGCGAGAAGCTGAGCCCTG
The DNA here is from genome assembly GCF_010499245.1 of Variovorax sp. WS11. Lineage (GTDB taxonomy): Bacteria > Pseudomonadota > Gammaproteobacteria > Burkholderiales > Burkholderiaceae_C > Variovorax. Next base: position 1,512,036 of record NZ_JAAGOW010000001.1, on the reverse strand, counting down.
TGCTCGCGATCTATACCGCGCGCGACTTCGACGAAGCGGCAGGCATCGTGGAGCGCATCTACGCCTACGAAGGCGCCGGCCACTCGGTGGGGCTGCACAGCGCCACGCCCGAGCGCGCGCTGCAGCTCGGGCTCACGCTGCCGGTGTCGCGCGTGATCGTCGACCAGGCGCACTGCATCGCCACCGGCGGCAGCTTCAACAACGGGCTGCCCTTCTCGCTCTCGATGGGCTGCGGCACCTGGGGCAAGAACAGCTTCTCCGACAACATGAACTACCGGCACTACCTGAACATCACGCGCGTGTCGCGGCCGATCGCCGAACGGGTACCGAGCGAGGAAGAGATCTTCGGCGACTACTTCGCGCAACATGACGTGAGGAGCCTATAGCGCGCGGTTCAATGACCTCTCCGGCAAGGTGATCGGACCATTGCGTGGCGACCTGCGGCCGTTACCCGGAGATCTCCTGTCGCCGCTCGTCCACCAATGACTCGATGACTCGTGCAACGGCCTGAGCCCTGGCCAAGTACGCATGCTCCCGGGGCAAGACCAGCCAGTAGTCGCTGGTGAACACGAGGTCAGGGAGCACGTGAACCAGGCGCGAATCCTTGGAAGCGATGAACTGAGGAATTGGGGCAATCCCCACGCCTGCCGCGGCCGCTTGCCAGATAGCTGTGATATTGGTGGACTGTACACGCACACTCACTGGCAGTGCATCATGGACCGCGCGGAGCGAGGCGACGTCCATCAGGCGGTCCACGTACCAGATCAGTGTATGGCGTGCGAGGTCGTCAACGCTGCGGATCGGAGGCGCATCGCGCAGGTACGCCTTCGTCGCGTAGAGGCGCAGAACAAACGGGGTTAGATGCCGCTTGATGACGCGTGCACTATCTGTCGGCTCTTCGAGTGTCACGGCCAGATCGAAGTCGCGAATGGTGAGCGGTAGATGGCTGGTCGCGGTAATGATCTCTACGGTGAGATCGGGGTTGGCGCGGCGCAATGCGCCAAGCGCCGGCGCAAGAAGAAATGCACCGAACCCGTCCGGACAGGCTACGCGGACGCGACCGTGGAGCAATGTTCCGCGCCGTCCGATCGCATCGTGCGCCGAGACCAGCGCTGCTGCTACTGACTCTGCCGGCTCCACCAAAAGGCCGCCCGAAGGCGTCAACTCCCAACCCTGCGACGTCCGGTCGAAGAGTCGCTGGCCCAGCGAGTGTTCCAGCGAGGAGATTCGTCGTCCCACGGTCGTGTGGTCGACGCGGAGTTCGTCCGCAGCCAGATTAAGTCTGCGATGCTTTGCGACTGCGAGGAAGTAGCGAAGATCGTCAGCGGAAATCACCAGGCACTCATCCCGCGCAAGATTCTCGTCCGCGCCTCATAGCGGCTTTTTAAGCCAGTGCGCGATCTCGCCGATCACGCCGCGGCGAAAGGCCAGCACACAGACAACGAATATCACGCCTTGCACGACGGTGACCCAGGCGCCGAGATGGGCAAGGTAATTTTGCATGGTAATGATGACCGCTGCGCCAACGACGGGGCCAAATAGAGTGCCCATTCCGCCAACCAGGGTCATGAGGACGGCCTCACCAGACATCGACCAGTGTGCGTCGGTAAGCGACGCAAGTTCGAACACGATCGCTTTCGCCGCGCCAGCGAGGCCCGCGATGCCGGCTGACAACACGTAGGCAAGCAGCTTGTAGCGGTCTGTGTCGTAGCCGAGCGAAACCGCACGGATTTCGTTCTCGCGGATTGCCACGAGCACCTGACCGAATGGCGAGTTCACGATGCGCCAGATCAAACCGAAGCCGCCAATGAAAATTGCGAACACAAGCACATACATCGCCCTCAGGTCGTTGAGGTCCACGAGCCCAAACAAATGGCCGCGCGGCACCTTTTGGATTCCGTCTTCTCCGCCTGTGAAGGGCGCCTGCAGGAAGATGAAGAACACCATCTGCGCCAGCGCCAGCGTGATCATCGCGAAGTAGATGCCCTGGCGTCGGATCGCCAGCATGCCGGTGGCAGCACCGAGTGCTAACGACGCGGCCGTGCCCGCCAGGATCGCCAGTTCAGGCGTCAGGCCCCAAACCTTGGCCGCATGGGCCGCCACATAGCCGCCGCTTCCGAGGAACATTGCATGCCCGAACGATAGGAGGCCTCCGAAGCCTATCAACAAGTTGAAGGCGCACGCAAATAGCGCGAAGCACATCACGTTCATCAGAAAGACGGGATAGATCGCCATCGGCGCGAGGGCGAAGAACGCGACCATGAGTATGAATGCTAGGCGCATCGGCGTCCAGTTGGCGAACGGTACGGGCGTCGACGCAGCCGCTGACGGCGTTAGTTGGGTGGGATTGATCGCCATGGCGTTCTCCGGTGAATCACTTCTGGGTGCCGAACAAACCGGCGGGCTTGAGTAACAGTACGATAGCCATGATCACGAAGATCACAGTATTAGAAGCCTCGGGATAGAAGACCTTTGTCAGCCCCTCGATCACGCCGAGGCTGAAACCCGTGATGATCGATCCCATGATCGAACCCATTCCTCCGATAACTACGACTGCGAACACGACAACGATCAGGTCGGCGCCCATCTGAGGATTTACTTGATAGATTGGTGCCGCCATCACGCCTGCCAACGCACCAAGACCGACGCCGAACCCATAGGTCAATGTCACCATCCGGGGGACATTGACGCCGAAGGCTTGCACCAACGGTGCGTTCTCGGTTGCTGCCCTCAGGTTTGAGCCAAGCCGAGTTCGCTCAATCACTATCCAAGTCGTCAGGCAGATCAGTGCGGAGGCACCGATTACCCACGCGCGGTAGTTCGGTAGGAACATGAAGCCCAAGTTCTGGCCGCCCGAGAGCTGCGATGGGATCGCGTAGGGCATGCCCGTGGATCCGTAGTAGTTGCGAAAGAGCCCCTGAATGATTAACGCCAGTCCGAAGGTCAATAGCAGGCCGTAGAGGTGGTCGAGCTTGTACAGCCGCGAAAGCATCCAGCGCTCGATCAGGACGCCCGAGAAGCCCACCACGAGCGGCGCGATCAAGAGCGCCCACCAGTAGCCGACACCTAGCTTGTTGAGGAGCAGATAGGCGACAAACGCGCCCATCATGTACTGCGCTCCATGAGTGAAGTTAATGATGTTCAGCAAGCCGAAGATCACCGCGAGCCCAAGAGACAGCAGCGCATAGAACGAGCCGTTGATCAGGCCGATGAGCAGTTGGCCGAAAACAGCCTGGGAGGGAGCACCGAAGATATCCATCATCGTCTTTCCGAGACACCGGGCCGGCGCGCGCCGCCCCGAATCTCCAAAATTATTTGACCAGAGGGCATTCGCCTTGATCCAGCGGACGGAAGGCCTGATCGGCGGGAATCGTTGCGCGGATATGGTAGTAGTCGTAAGGCGCCTTCGATTCGCTAGGCTTCTTCACTTCCACCAGGTAGACCGGATGAATCTTGCGGCCGTCGACGCGCACGGTGCCCTTGCCAAAGAGCGGATCGTCAGTCGGCGTTTCCTTCATCTTCGCGATCACCTTGGTCCCGTCGTCCGTCTTTCCTGCCTGGATCGCCTTCAGGTAGTGCAGCACCGCGGAGTACACGCCGGCCTGCGAGGACGAGGGGTACTTACCGCCGTTTCGCAGCGCAAAGCGCTTGCTCCATGCGCGTGTCTGGTCGTTGAGGTCCCAGTAGAACGTTTCTGCGAAGCCCAGTCCCTGCGCCGACTGCAATCCGATGCTGTGGATGTCCGATATGAACACCAGCAGCCCGACAAGCTTCTGCCCGTCTTTGCCAATCCCGAACTCGGCGGCCTGTTTGATTGCATTGCTTGTGTCACCACCGGCGTTGGCCAAGCCAATAATCTTGGCTTTCGATGCTTGAGCGCGAAGCAGATAGGATGAGAAGTCCTGAGTGTTCAATGGATGACGCACCTTGCCGAGCACCTTGCCGCCTGCTTTAACGACTACGGCCTCGGTATCTCGCTCAAGGGAATGGCCGAAGGTGTAGTCGGCCGTTAGAAAAAACCAAGAGTTTCCACCATCTTTGACGACCAGATTCCCCACTCCGTTGGAGAGCATCCATGTGTCGTAGTTCCAATGCACGGTGTTGGGCGAGCACGCCTTTCCGAAGAGATCCGCGCTGGCAGACCCGGTGGAAAGAAACGCTTTGCCTTTTGCTCGTGCGATCTCGCTAACTGCGAGCGCAACAGATGAAGTGGGCACGTCTACAATTGCGTCGACCTTGTCGGTGTCGTACCAGGTGCGTGCGATGTTCGAGCCCACGTCAGGCTTGTTCTGATGATCAGCGGACACAACCTCAACTTTCATTCCTTTGGCCTCGGGCCCGAAATCCTCTATAGCCATTCGTGCCGCGACTGTCGATCCCGGCCCCGTGATGTCGGAGTAGACGCTCGACATGTCATTCAACACGCCGATCCTGACAACTCCGTCTGAGATCTGCGCGTGTGCCAGTCCCCAGGTGCATGCCAGCGTGGCAGCAGCGGCCATGAGAGAGGAAGGTTGAAGTTTCATGTTGTCTCCTATTGCCGTGCAAGCGGCGGGTAATTGTGAATTGAGGTAGCGGGAAATGGAGCTTAGATACCGAGGTAGCTGCACATAATCTCGGTCTTCGTGTGTAGTTCGTCGGCGCCGAAGCCCTCAACGATTCGGCCGTGCTCCATGAGGTAGAAGCGGTCGGCTAGTGGCGCAGCGAAACGTGAGTTCTGTTCCACCATCACGATCGTGTAGCCTCTTTCGCGCAGCATGTGTATCGTGCGGGCGAGTGTTTGCACGATCACCGGCGCAAGGCCCTCCGATATTTCGTCCAGTAACAGCAATCTGGCGCCGGTCCGCAGGATGCGTGCAACTGCAAGCATCTGCTGCTCCCCACCCGAGAGGCGCATCCCGGGGCTAGTGCGGCGCTCCTTGAGGTTGGGGAACATCTCGTAGATCTCTTCAAGCGACAACCCGCCCTTGCCGCCGTCTAGCGACGGCGGAAGGAGTAGGTTTTCTTCACATGAAAGGCTGGCGAAGATGCCTCGCTCCTCGGGGCAGTAGCCGACGCCCAGGCGAGCAGTACGGTGCGGCGGCAGTCCACTGACCTCGACTCCCCCAATACGGATCGAACCGTGCCGGCGTCCGACGAGGCCAAGAATCGCTCGCAGGGTCGTTGTCCGCCCGGCGCCGTTGCGTCCGAGAAGCGCTATGACCTCGCCGCGACGTACCGAGAGGTCCACGCCATGAAGGATGTGCGACTCGCCATAGAAGGCATGCACCTTCTCCAGGCGGAGCACTTCGTCGCCTGTCGATCTTCTGACGCTGAGTGGTCGGCTAGCCGTAGCAGCGGTATTCATTGATGCACCCCCAGCGCCTCTGCACTTTGTCCCATGTATGCCTCGAGAACCAGTGGATTCTTGGAAACCGCGGCGTACGCCCCTTCCGCGATGACCTGCCCACGTTGCAGCACGCTGATGGTGTCGGCGATACTTTCGACAACGCTCATGTTGTGCTCAACCATCAGCACGGTGCGATCGGCAGCGACCTTGCGAATCAACTCGGTGACGAGATCTACGTCCTCGTGGCCCATGCCCTGCGTTGGCTCGTCGAGCAGAAGCAACTCCGGATCGATTGCTAGCGTAGTTGCGATCTCGAGCGCACGCTTGCGTCCGTACGGCAGCTCGGCGGTCACCCAGTTGGCGAAAGTCAAGAGGCCAACGGTGTCTAGTAGCTCCAACGCACGCGTGTTAAGGGCATCCAACGAACGACCAGATTTCCAGAAGTGAAAGGACCCGCCTTTCGCCCGCTGCAAGCCTATGCGCACGTTCTCAAGCACAGTCAAGTTGGGGAAAGTCGCTGAGATCTGGAACGATCGTACGATCCCGCGCCTTGCGACCTGGGCGGGCTTCTCGTGCGTAATGTCTCGCCCATTGAAGAGGATCTGCCCGCGGGTCGGAGTCAGGAACTTGGTCAGCAGGTTGAAGAACGTCGTCTTTCCGGCGCCGTTGGGGCCGATCAGCGCGTGGATGCTGCCTCGCTGGACTCGCAACTCCACGCCGTCGACGGCGACAAAGCCTTTGAACTCTTTGACCAGCCTACGAGTTTCGAGTATGTAGTCGTCTCTTACTGATTTCGTCATAGCACGTGACCGTTCCTTGCCTGTGTCTGAGAGCGAGGCGAGCATGTTCGGGATGGCACGGTGGATCTGCGCAGCGATGAAAAGCGCGCCAACGGGATCGCCGAACGTGCCCAGCGTAGGGGGTCCGACTACGCGAACGGAATCGTGTGGGCGGCCATCACTGCCAATCGCGCGACACGCGGGGTCAACGGCAAAGCCGAGACCGCTTCTGTCAGCGCTGATGATTCCCGCGCGAAGAAGCGCCGCGAGAAATGGGTTGTCCCGCATGCCGGCCGCTGGGTCGAGTCCGGTGCAATTGACCACCGCATCGACGTACAGGATCTGTTGGTTGCGTGTATCTCTGTCAATGAGAGACACTTGAATCTGTCCGCCCGCTTCTTGGGTGACCGAGCGCAGCCGCGCGGCCTGAAATTTGATGCGTCCCTGCATCTCGGCCTCGCGGACCATCGCTTCGTTCTGAGGCGGCGCGCGAAAGCGGTGTGCATCCCACCAGGGACGAAGGCGCTTTAGGAAGCGTCTTTTCTCGACAGGGTGGAGCCCGGGCCAAACTTGCCATACGACGTCGCGCAATTCATCGAACGCGAAATACCAACTGTGGCCGTTTGCCTCCAGTTCCTTGATGCGATGACGAAGGGCGCGCAGAAGGCTGCGAACGGTCGGCGGACTGCCGGCGGCCAGGATGAAAGGTGCCAAGGGCGCATTGACACGGTCAATTGGACTACCGGCTACACGCCCGGATTCAGACGATCGCTTCGGCGGACTAGACCGCGGCCGCAGTCCACGCCGCGAAATCACGGTAATCGCGCCTTCATGGCCCGAACGAATCAGGGTAGACAGGATATCGAGCGCGGTGAGCCCGCTGCCAACTACCAGCACGCGTGCCGATTTCGGGATGGCGCGTACTTGTTCGAGATCCGTCGGCACAGCGACGACCGCCGGGTTTGCATTCAACGCCGCGCCGAACTCGCCCGGAAGGCGCGGCGGCGTATTGCCCGTCGCTACCACCAGCAGGTCCGAGACGACGACATGGCCCTTTGCTGTCCTAATCTCGATCGATCCGGCGGCTGTGTATGCGTCGGTCGCGAGGTCCTGCAGATGATGGATTGTCGAACCTGTCGGCCACGCCGAATGTGCGCGGACCGTTTGCGCAACGAACGCGCCGAATTCCTTGCGGCGGACGTATAGCGTTCCATCGGCAGCAATGGCGTTTGGATCGTGCTCCGCCACGCGCTGCTCGGCGCACCAGCGTTGAAAGTCCTCAGGGTATGCAGGATCAATCAAATGCATATCCGGTGTTGCGTTCAACCGATGGTCTGGATCGTCGGCTGAGTGGGCCAGACCACCGCCAACTTCAGTTCGCGGTTCCACAATCGTGATGGCGAGCGGTACTCGACTGGCGCGCACCAGCTGAACCGCGGTAGCCGCGCCGCTGTATCCGCCGCCAACAATGGTGACTCGCCGTGGCACCGCAATTGAAGTGTTTGAGCTCATAGGGATTCCGACACTCAAGCCATCCGCGATGTAAAGCGCATCGCGGCCCCCCACAGATACGAAGTGCGGCTGGCCGCATCAACATCTATCGGCGCTGGAACCATCAAGTGGTGAGAGAACTCAGGATCGCTGCACAGAGATTCGGCGGGCTCGAAAATCCAAGTCTGACGGAGTCGTGGGTATGAGATTGCCATGTGTGTTCAATGTGAATTTCGGAGACCACTCGAGGAAACTTTATCGGGCGTTGATGAATGTCACAATGACCAGTGTCGCAGTCGCACGTGCAAGAACGCACGTCGAGAAGACTTTGAACATGCACGCTGCTCGCTTCGTCCATCTCAGAAGAGGTCTCGACAGTTGGTCTGGGAACTCTTGCAGGGTCGACTCGCTAAAGAGTTGCCGTGTACGACATCTATCGAGACCTTTCCAATACGGTCAAGGCAGACGATCCCATTCCAACGGCGGGAACTGCTCGGCTTGACATCGCTCAACAAGGGTTGATCCAGACGATTCTGGTCACTGGGCGGTGGACTGCCTAGTCGCTTCCAGAACAATGACATGATGCCGAATAGCCTCCATCACCATCAGCTCAGCCATTCTCCCGGCGATAATTGAACTTCCCGGTCGGTTTGAGCCGAGCTCGACCACACAAGCCCTCATCAGAGCCTGCAACCAGGTTGTTACCGCTGAGCCACTCCTAATGTGAAGCAGCTTCGGCATTTCTTGAAGCAGCGACGAGGCGAAGAACTCGTCGCTCTCGACGTAGCCGAAGACCAACCTTGCAGATTCCACTGTGAAGACACTTGGCGACTCCAATTGGGACATATGCTCCCCCACCGAGGGCGACTGTCCATCTCTCGATACCAGAAGCCCCGTGGTGTCAGGGATCGGAAACAGCGTTAAGTCTCCCGGTGACAGCTCAATCGGTTCGATCCCGGGCAGCCAGGTGACGCACTTGCCCTCTGTCACGAGATGGAAAGCCATCACGCGCCTAGAGGCTGGATCGGGCGTCGCCTTGGCCGCACGCGTCACCGGCGGCAAGTAGCATTGTTTCCCTGAATCCGATTCAATAAAGGATGCACCCTGGAGCCGAACCGTGAGCAGCATCTTCGAAAGTGCATCCATAGGTTCCGTTCCTTCATCGTCGTCATTCAAGGTGCATCCCTAGAACAGCGACCCTTCTTCAACCCCACGCCGTTGCGAGAACGCCTAGCCCCATCGCGGAGAGCAGGACAAACGCGGCCCGTCGCATGGAGAGTTCGGATAGGCGTGGCGGAAACCGAACGAAGAATGCGGTCGTAAGCGCTACTATTGGTAGAGAGATCAAGCCAAGGTAGAGCGCATCGGTCCCCACACTTCCGCTCACGGTCAGGATGCAGAGACGTATGAATGCGACCAGCCCGAAGATGCCGAGCAATGTCAGGCGGACCTGCTCTAGTGCTATCGGTTGGACGTAGAAGTGGCAGATAACTGGTGGCCCTGGGATGCTGAACATTCCTCCCAGGAAGCCGCCCATGGCGCCCGCAGCCACAAAAGAGCCCGGCGACGAGATGGCTTTCCTAGGCTTCGGCTGCACGTACAACGCCGCGCCAGCGATGATCACTACCAAACCAAGAATGAGTTGAAGGAGGTGCGCATTGCTCGCGCTGAGCGTGTTCAGTACCCAGACGCCAACAGGCACGCCGGGTACGAGCCCAATGAGCGTTCGCACCAAAAGCTTCCGGTTCAGTAGGTGAGTGTTCCCCCGCAACGCGAGCGCTGAGTTCACCAACGTCATGATGTTTATTGCGGTCGCTGTCGTTTCTACGCTGGCAAGGTGGAACACCACGGCGGCGCCCAGGACAAAGATGCCCAATGCGAAGCCGGTGAATGCCTGCAAGTAGCTGCCGATCCCCACAAAGCAGAGGAACGCGACTATTGCCGTCCAGTCGTGGCCGATAAGTTGCATGGCAGCGCTTGAGGTGATTCTGCGGAGGCAAAGAGGTTACGGTGCGCCTTGCCCACGCGACGATCTATGCAGTCCTCGCTCCGGAAAGGCGAGTTGATCGTGCTAATTCGCCGCGGTTCAGCGCCAAGATCGCGCCAAGCGACAGCGCTACACAGACCAAGACCAAGACCGAGATGGGCCAAGTCCCATACTGTGGGAGCACCGCCGTGGCGAACAGTGGGACCAAGCCGCCAACAATCGTGGCCGCCTGGCTTCCCAAGGAGATGCCGGTGTAGCGGAGCTGCTCGGGGAACTGTTCGGTGAAGTAAGCTGGCAATACGGCCCACATCACCCATAGTGGCGTTGCCATCATCAGCATAGCGACCCACACCCATTTTATCTCGCGAAGATCGAGGACCGTAAAGAAAGGGAATGCCACAGCGACGGTCACAAGACAGCCGACAACCAGGATAGTCTTCTTCCCAATCCGATCGGACAGTGATCCAGCAAACAGAATCACGAGCGTGAGGAAGAGGGTCACGACCACCACGCCCAGCAGCACCATCGACCGGTCGAGCTTTAGCACTGATGTCGCATAGTAGGTGAGGAACACCCACACCGTATAGAAGGGTACAGTGATGGCGCCCAGGTAGACCAATGCAGTACAGATGACAACCTTCGGATGATCTCGCAGCACCTCCACGATCGGGTATTTGGCGATCTTGCCGGCCTCCTGCACACTGCGGAATGCCGGAGTCTCGGTGACCTTCATGCGAATGTAGAGCCCTGAGATCAACATGACGATGCTGAGAAGGAATGGCACGCGCCATCCCCAAGCCAAGAAGTCCTCCTTTGAGAGGTAGTACGAAGCAATAAAGAGCACCACTGTGGCGAGGGCTAGGCCAACTGTGGCACCCGTCTGTACGACGCTCCCAAAGAAGCCTCGCCGACGCGGTGGCGCGTACTCGACTGCCATAAGGACCGCACCGCCCCATTCGCCGCCAAGCGCGACCCCCTGGAGGAAGCGACACACCGTAAGAAGGACCGCAGCCCACAAACCGATCGATTCGTATGTCGGCAAGAGTCCGATCGCGAAGGTAGAGCCTCCCATCAGCGTAAGCGTGGTAATGAGCATCGTCTTACGACCGATGCGGTCACCAAAGTGCCCGAAGATCACGCCACCCAATGGTCGTGCGACGAAGCCCACGGCAAGTGTTGCGAAAGACGCGAGGGTACCGGCCACCGCGGAATACTTGGGAAAGAACAGTTGGCCGAAAACCAATGCCGCCACGAAACCGTATAGAAAAAAGTCGTACCACTCCATGACCGTTCCGACCATGCTCGCAGTCGCTACGCGGCCGGGCGTTACGGGCGTATCGTCCGTGTCTTGATGTCTATTGACCATTGTCATCTCCTCGTCTACCGACGCTGTGGGGTTGCGATATCGCGCTTCTATGAACACTGGGATGGCGCGTCCGGATGCACCGCGCCGCTGGAACCTACCGTTGCTACGGTTTCTTTTCTGGGTCAACGAAGATCGACTCTCCCTCGATTTCGACTTTGTAGATTGTGAGTGGGCATTCGGCGAGCCCGACGGCTTCACCGGTTTCTACCTTCCATTGCCACAAGTGCTGATGGCACGTCAGGACCTCCCCGTCGAACATCCCTTCGTCAAGATCCACCTCCTGGTGTGGACAGACTCGATTACACGCGTGGTAGCGGTCCTCGACGCGCAGCAGTACGATGCGCGCGCCCCCGGGCAGATCGAAGCCGGACATTGAGCCAGGCTCGAGGTCCTGGCGATTGCAGACGAATTGGCGAGCCATTTCTGATACCTTCAGTTGAACTTGTCGAACGAGATGCTCTTTGGACTGAGCTTCCCCTGAAGAATCAGACCGCGCATCGCCGCATCGACGGCCGGAGGAGGGCCCGCGAGGAACGCATGGACTTCGCTGAGCCTGCCCGCCATCCGCTTCAGGGCGACTTCGTGCACACACCCCTGTTCGAAAGAAAGCTCCGGATGGTGCTCGACGAGCTCGCCAGGCACGGCTTCGTCAGAGAGGCAGATCACGATCTCAAGTGCGGTTCCAGAAGCCCGCCCAAGTTCGGCGAGACGCTCCAAGAAGAATGCATCACGCGTTGAGCGGACGCCGAAGAAGAAGTGTCCACTTCTCCCTAGGAAGTACGAAAGTGACGACGCTCTCGAAAGCATGGACATCATCCCAGCCACTCCACTTCCGCCTGAAATGCACAGCAGGTTCTTCTGTTCTGCCGGGGCAAAGACGGCTTGTCCCAATGGTCCGACGACGCTTACTGACGTCCCTACGGGATCGTTGCCGAAGAGTGCTGCAGAAAGCGCGCCATCGGGCTTCTTCTTGATGAGAAGCTCTATCCGTCGCGAGTCGCGCTCGAAGTTTACGATTGAGTATGCGCGGTAACCGTCGAGTCCCGGGATGCTGACAAGAACGAACTGTCCTGCCTCGTAGTTCATCGGAGAATCGAGCAAGATATCCCAGGAAGCCACGTCATGCGTGAGAAGCTCCCACCGAGCAATGATCCCGCGGGCTACGAACGGTTGAACTGATTCCGGTACGGCGTTGTGGACGGTCTCCGCTACTTCGAGCACGCAGTCGCTCCGCGGCGCGCATTGGCATAGCAGGATCTGGTCTTGATCGCGAAACCCCTTCTTTCCGGGAGCTGTCGGCCACAAGTCTTCGACGGATCCGCTTCTCACGCGCGCCTTGCAGGTGCCGCATGTTCCGCTCGCGCATGCGTATGGGAGTGAAACGCCTCCGCCCAGCCCTGCCACCAGCAAGCTTTTGTTGGCTTCGGCGCTGAACTCGTGCCGAGCATCCCGGGAGTGGACTGTGATCTTCATGATGCTATGGAATCAGGCTCAGAAGGGGACGTGGTAGCCCTTGCCGAGCATGCGGGTATCAAGCCGCACCTCGCGGTCTATCAGAGCGAACCTGCCGTTTTCCTGCAAACCGATTTCATCGATGTACTTTCCGATGGCCACAAGCGAAGTCGTTCCGCCTTGCGATTCGGTTCGGAATACCTGGAGATTGGAGCCCACTCTCCAGGCGTCTGCAGCCCTCTGTTCGACCAAAAAGATCGAAAAGTGGCGAGTCAATGGTGTTCGATCCATGTTCTGTTTAGGAAGAAGATCAAGCAGATCCTTCATTCCCCGCTTGTTCTTTTCGAGCCAGGTCATGTCCTTGCGAATTTCCGGGCTGTAGGCAGTGATGCGATAGCGAAAGCTTTCGCCGCACAGCTCCAGATAACCCTTGTAGTCATCTCGCTCAAGCGTCATGCACGACTTGGCGATCAATTCACGAATGGCGTGTTCCGTTTCCATTTCTGTCTTTCCGATCAGCGCTGCTGGTTGAACTTAATAGTGCGAGATCACAACTCGTTGAAAGGATCGGAGGACTTGCGACCCATGCGCTCGCTCCACTCTTTGTAGAAGTGGCGCATGCCGACTTCGTCATGGATCTTGTTGTTCTCGACGCGAGCGTGAAGAATCACCGGCGCTTCAGTGCGGTCTGATAGCGCTCGCCCCTGGCCGTATGCGCCCATTAAGTCTTCTGGCAGATTGCGACCGAACGGACCCCAGATGGAGTTGTGCATCCGAACCCGTTCGGCTCGTTCGTCTGGCGTGTCCGACTTCAAACCCAGCCCGCGGTACTCGATGCACAGCTTGTTCGGGCCGAGTGGAAGCACGGTGTCCAATCGAAACGCAGGCGCACGAATGTTGAAGGTCGCACCGGGGAACAGATCGATCAAGGCCCAACGATTTGGGCCGAGGCCAGGCCAGCCAAGCTTTTGGGTCTCATGCCCCTTCATCGCGTCATATTTCAGCGTCATGTCCGTAACCTGAGCGTGGCCGCCTTGAAACGTCTTGAACTCTCGGTCGAAGTAGCCGGGCTGGAGCATGCCGGTCACACGATTGTGGTAGTGCATGTAGTCGTGGTACAGCTCCAGGTTCGTGTCGTGCCACAGTTTGAAGTTGCCCTCAACAATGGCTCGGTGGTAGTGGAATACCTCAAGGGGCTCGGCCAGCATGTCCGCGAGTGGATCGAGCGCGCCATGGAGAAAGTCGCTTAGGGACGAAGCTGTGTCGTCCACGTTGACCCAGACAAAGCCGCCGTGCGCCACCTCGGAACGGTACTCGCGCAGGCCGTAGTCGCATTTGGAAACTCGGTCCTGATAACCCTCTTTTTCCCGCGGGATATCGATACAGTTCCCCTTCGCATCGAAAGACCAGGCGTGGAAGATGCAGGTGATCCGCTTGGGGCCGCCCGAGGCGCTGGCGCCGCGGATAGAGCCAGAGGCCTCGTGTAGCAAAAGATTACTGCGGTGGGGGCAAATGTTATTGAACGCGTGAATTTTCTGGTCCTCGTCACGCACGATGATGATGTTGTGACCGCCAGGATGGTCGAAGAGCCGATAGTCGTACGGCTCAGGCAGTTCGCTTTCGTGACATGCAATCAGCCAGCTCTTATCGAAAATGTTCGACTGCTCTTCTTTGAATATGCCTTCGTCCGTGTAGATCCTTGGATCCACATACTGCGACGTGGGAAGTTCCGGCCGCCGGGTCCATTCCAAGCTATTGCGCGACATCTTTTCTCCTTAAGTGGGGTCGACAGGTAGGCTGCTTTGCCCATTTCCGCACGTTCCATGCCTGCGCGTGCTGTCTTCGTACAAACCCTAATAGAACGGCTTCAATTCGGGCTATAGCGAGGGGTTTCCCGGGTGAGATCCCAGGGTGACGCCAGCAGCAGAGCTGTGCCTGGGTCATTAGGAAACACCTGTATTCGCAGAAGGTGTGGCGTTGGTAAACACCTGGCCCGGACAAAAACGCGGGCTAGGTCCCAACGGAGCGGTTGGCGCTCTCGAGCCCCAGAGGAATCGCGTCTCAAGCGCTTAGATGGTTCCTCTGAAAGCTTGTGGCACGCACTTTGCGGTAGCCCGATCACTAACAGCGATTTGACGCAGTTGGATCGTGGTTGAAATGCGCCCACCGCATTGGACGCCACGCATCACCAGGCACTAGGAGACGGTGCGCCTGACTATTCATACCAAAAGGAGCATGTGGTGACGAAGGAATATAGGAATTTCATCAATGGCGAGTTTGCAAGCTCGACCTCGGCATCCAGCCTATCGGTACTCAATCCGTCGACGAACGAGACGCTTGCTCGTGTGCCAAGTTCGGACATTGCAGAGGTGGACGCCGCTGTTGCCTCCGCACGGGAAGCGCAGCTGGGATGGGAACGGCTGCCCGCAATCCAGCGGGCTAACTACCTTCGTCAGATTTCAAAGAAAGTTCGCGAGCATAGGGATCGTCTCGCTGAACTGATCACCCGGGAGCAAGGCAAGGTTCTCGGTCTGGCGCAGGTCGAAGTCGATTTCACCGCCGACTACATTGACTACATGGCCGAATGGGCTCGCCGGATCGAAGGCGAGGTCATAACCAGCGATAGGCCGAATGAAACGATCCTGTTGTTGCGCAAGCCGATCGGCGTTGTGGCCGGCATCCTGCCGTGGAATTTCCCCTTCTTCTTGATCGCCCGCAAGCTCGCGCCGGCGCTCGTGACCGGGAACACGATTGTGATCAAGCCCAGCGAAGAGACGCCGCTTAACGCCTTCGAATTCGCCCAACTTGTCGCGGAGTGTGATCTCCCGCCGGGTGTGTTCAACCTGATCGGAGGAGGGCGGGAAACTGGCGCGGCCCTGGCTGGTCACCGCGGCGTTGACCTGGTTTCTTTCACCGGCAGTGTCGGAACCGGTGTCCACATCATGCGAGCCGCGGCCGAGAACCTCACCCGTGTCAATCTGGAGCTCGGCGGCAAGGCGCCGGCCATCGTGCTGGCGAGTGCGGACCTGGATCTCGCCGCCAACGCGGTGTATCAATCGCGCATCCTTAACACCGGTCAGGTCTGCAACTGCGCCGAACGCGTATACGTAGAGCGCTCGGTCGCTGGCGCGTTCACGGACAAGGTCGTCGCTTTGATGAAGGCGACCACGTACGGCGATCCGCTCGCGGACCGTTCCGTGTCCATGGGCCCCCTGATCAGCGCGGCGCAGCTTTCAAAGGTGTCCTCTGCTGTCGAGCAGGCGCGCAAGCAAGGTGCGCAGGTAGTCTTGGGTGGCAGGGCTGCAGATCGTGACGTGGGCCATCACTACGAGCCCACCGTGCTTGCCGATTGCAGCCATGAGATGGACATCATGCGGACGGAAACGTTCGGCCCGGTGCTTCCCATTCAGACGGTCGATTCGTTGGATGAGGCGGTGAAGTACGCCAATGACTCCGAGTATGGCCTCACGTCGTCGATCTTCACCAACGACCTGAACGCCGCAATGCATGCTTGCCGTGAGCTGAAGTTCGGCGAAACGTACGTGAATCGGGAGCATTTTGAAGCGATGCAAGGCTTCCATGCAGGACGGCGAAAGTCAGGCATCGGCGGCGCAGACGGCAAACACGGTCTCTACGAGTACATGGAAACGCAAGCGGTCTACCTGCAAACCAAGTAATGGCGAAGCAACCGACGCCCATACCACGAAGAGGATGCCTCGATGAATAGCATGCACACGCCAATTCCGGTCGCGATCCTCGGATCGGGAAACATTGGTTCGGACCTGATGTACAAGATCCGCCGCAACCCGATGTTCGACTTGCGATTGGTGGCGGGAATCGATCCCTCCTCCGAAGGCCTTGCTCGAGCCCGGGAACTCGGACACCGAACTTCGACAGACGGTGCTGAAGCTGTTCTCGAGGAGAAGGGAGTTCGCATCGTCTTCGACGCGACATCGGCGCGCGCACACAAGGGGAATGCTCCTCGTTTTGCGGAAGCCGGGATCTTCGCGATCGATCTCACACCGGCAAAGATGGGCCCGAGCGTCGTACCGTGCGTCAATATGTCAGACGGGTTTGACGCGATGAACGTGAACTTGATCTCATGCGCTGCACAGGCAACGGTTCCTATTGTTTTCGCCGTTTCCCGGGTAGCAGGGGTGAAGTACGCGGAGATCGTTGCGACAGTCTCCAGCCGCAGCATCGGCCCCGGCACGCGACAGAACATCGAAGAGTTTACGTTGACCACGCAGCGTGCCTTGTCTCAGGTCGGTGGCGCAACACGAGGCAAGGCGTTGGTTGTCATCAATCCTGCCGATCCGCCGGTGATCATGAGGAACACTGTCTACACCGTGCTGGAAAGAGCCGCCGAACCGGAGGCCGTCAGAAAGTCTGTGTTCGACATGGTTCGCCAAGTGCAGGCCTATGTACCCGGGTATCGATTGACTGTCGAACCTTTCGATCGCGGCGATCACTTCATGATTGGCGTCGAGGTTGAGGGTGCGGGTGACTTCCTGCCGACTTACTCAGGCAATCTGGACATCATCAATGCCGCGGCCGTGGCTGTCGCGGAACACTACAGCGCAACGATCAACTAGGAATTCGCGATGACAAGTATCACTTTCGTCGATGTTACGTTGCGCGATGGCAATCATACGTTCCGGCATCAATTCACTCCGCAGATTGTTGAGGCGACTGCCGCGGCGCTCGACGCGGCGGGCGTTGACATCATTGAGGTGGGGCATGGGGACGGTCTCGGGGGGAGTTCCCTTCACGTCGGGAAGGCTCCTGCGACCGATCGCCAACTGCTCGAGGCCGCATGTCGCAGTGCGCGTCGTGCAAAAGTGGCCATACTGATGCTGCCTGGCTTTGGCTTGTTCGCGGATCTCGAGATGGCTGCAGAAGTCGGCGTAAAAGTGGCCCGCATTGCGACGCACTGCACCGAAGCCGATGTTACTGAACAGCATATCAAGAGGGCCAAAGATCTCGGTATGTTCACAGTCGGCTACCTCATCTCTGCGGGCATGGCCTCGCCGGAGAAGCTTGCAGAGGAGGCGCGCAAACTGGAGTCCTATGGTGCCGACTACGTGAACCTTGCGGAGTCGCAAGGCCATCTTGTGCCGAAGGAGGTAGCGCAAAGAGTCAGCGCCGTTCGAAATGCGATTCAGGTCCCGATCGGATTCCACCCGCACAACAACCTCGGCCTTGCGATAGGAAATATCCTGGCTGCAGTGGACGAAGGCGCGACATTCATCGACGGAAGCCTGAAGGGTTTTGGCGGTGGCGCAGGCAACGCCCAGACCGAAGTTGCCATCACGGCGCTCAAGCGTGCGGGACACAAGGTCAACGCTGACATATTCGGGATCATGGACGCTGCAGACGTCTTTGCCCATCAAGTGGCGCCTCAGCCTATGCCGGTCATCGACAACAATTCGCTGCTTATGGGATATGCGAATGTCTATGGTGGCTACGCCTATCCGGTCAAGCATGCTGCAGAGCAGTACGGCTGCGACCCGCGGGAACTGGTGTTGCGCCTGGGGGAACGCAAGGTCGTCGCTGCTCAAGAGGACGTCGTTGTCGAGGAAGCGCAGCGTCTGGCGCTGTTGTCGAGAAAGGCGGCGTAGCTATGGACGCGTTGGCCTTCGCTCACCGGGTTCCCTGCTGGGGTCCTTTCCCGCCCGGCGCACCCAGTCGGACGCATATTTGTCTTGGCTCTCCAGAGGCCAAGCGTTTCGCAAGTCACCAGAGTCTTCTTCTCGTCCATCCCGGTCGAAGGGTCCGCGCGTCGCCATATCTGGCTGCTTAGGGGAATAGATATGGCACTCCTCATATTTCGTATCGCCTTCTCCTTGTCTGACAGATTGAAGAGCTGGGGGGTGCTGCATCGCTCTCAGCTTCTTGAGAACTTCCAGTTTGTTGCCTGCACGGCGGAGTTCGGCTTGATCTTTGATGGGCCTGCATCGAAGTTGTAGCTGCCAGTTCAACACCCATTCGAATCCGTTTCGTCGAAACGCTGTCGGCAAGCTGTTCCACTATTCAGAACCATTCACCCCAGAGCGGCGCGAGGCGAGATGCGCCATGTTCCCCGCAAGCAAGCCACTTTAGACACCCACCAGATCGCTATGCAAGTAACCAAAACACCAATCGGCCACTTCATTAACGGCCACATTGTCGCCAACACCTCTGGCCGTGCGCAGGACGTGACCAACCCAGCCGCGGGCATGGTGACCGGCGCGGTCGGGCTGGCAAGCGCCGCCGAGGTGTGCGAAGCGGTAGCCGCTGCGCAGGCCGCGTTTCCAGGTTGGGCGGATACGCCGCCAATCCGCCGCGCCCGGGTGATGTTTAAGTATTGGGGGCTGCTGAACAAACACAGGGACGAGCTCGCCCACCTGATCACCGCCGAGCACGGCAAGGTCTTCACTGACGCGCAGGGCGAGGTCGCGCGCGGCATCGACATCGTCGAGTTCGCCTGCGGCATCCCGCAGCTGCTCAAGGGCGACTACACCGACCAGGTCTCCACCGGCATCGACAACTGGACCTTGCGCCAGCCGCTCGGCGTGGTGGCCGGCATCACGCCCTTCAACTTCCCGGTGATGGTGCCGATGTGGATGTTCCCGGTCGCCATCGCGGCCGGCAATACCTTCGTGCTCAAGCCCAGCCCGACCGATCCGAGCCCCTCGCTGCGCATGGCGGAGCTGCTGAAGGAGGCAGGCCTGCCCGATGGCGTGTTCAACGTCGTGCAGGGCGACAAGGAAGCGGTCGACGCGCTGATCGAGCATCCCGACGTCAAGGCCATCAGCTTCGTCGGCTCGACGCCGATCGCCAACTACATCTACGAGACCGGTGCGCGCCACGGCAAGCGGGTGCAGGCGCTGGGCGGCGCCAAGAACCACATGGTGGTGATGCCCGATGCCGACATCGACCAGACGGTGGACGCGCTGATCGGCGCCGGCTACGGCTCCGCCGGCGAGCGCTGCATGGCGATCAGCGTGGCGGTGCTGGTGGGCGACGCGGCCGACAAGATCATGCCGAAGCTGATCGAACGCGCGAAGACGCTCAAGGTGCTCGACGGCGAAAACCTCGCGGCCGAGATGGGCCCGATCGTCACGCGCGCGGCGCACGAGCGCATCACCGGCTACATCGCGCAGGGCGAGAAGGAAGGCGCGAAGCTGCTGGTCGACGGCCGCCGCTTCGATGCCAGTCAGGTGGGCGACGGCTGCACCGGCGGCTTCTGGATGGGCGGCACACTGTTCGACCACGTCACGCCCGAGATGCGCATCTACAAGGAAGAGATCTTCGGCCCGGTGCTCTCCTGCGTGCGCGTGCCCGACCTCAAGGAAGCGGTGGAGCTGGTCAACGCGCACGAGTTCGGCAATGGCGTGGCCTGCTTCACGCGCGACGGCAACGTGGCGCGCGAGTTCTCGCGCCGCGTGCAGGTCGGCATGGTGGGCATCAACGTGCCGATCCCTGTGCCGATGG
Organism: Variovorax sp. WS11; assembly: GCF_010499245.1. GTDB lineage: Bacteria > Pseudomonadota > Gammaproteobacteria > Burkholderiales > Burkholderiaceae_C > Variovorax. The sequence continues at coordinate 1,492,156 of NZ_JAAGOW010000001.1, read as the reverse complement.
CCTGGCACGGCTTCGGCGGCTGGAAGAAGAGCCTGTTCGGCGACATGCACGCCTACGGCGAAGAGGGCGTGCGCTTCTACACCAAGCAGAAGTCGATCATGCAGCGCTGGCCCGAGAGCACGCCCAAGGGCGCCGAATTCGTGATGCCGACGGCGAAGTAGGGCAGCGTGTAATCGAACCTCTAAACGACCAGATTGACCGAGAACTCCTCTCATCGCCGGCCAAGCCGGCCCGCAGAACAAACGAGCACAAGGATCCTCACGATGAAGATACCCATCCAGAAGGTAAGCGAAGCCGCACTGGAAATCATGAAGCGAGCTGCGATCGAGATTCCAGTCGACTACAAGAATGGCATTAAGGAGAATGGCACTTACTTTGGCCTGCACGCGTGACCGTGTCGCTGCACATGTCGACGGGCCTGCTCGCGCGGCGTCTTCAGCCATGGGTACGGTTTGGGCCGTCGCTTTCGCATTCGCGGCTCGATGCGCCCTGGGCGGTGGCCGACTTTGGATTGAGCGATCAATGCGAACAGCCGCTGGTTGTCCTTCGCGGCGCATAGTCCGCGCGTGGTCCACTCCGTCCATAGTTGCACCGTGTGTTTGAAGCTCAGGCCGCGCGGATCGACGCCGGCCTTGCAAGCGGCCTGCGCCATCAGCAGCCGGATCACGTTGTAGGCCAGCAGGTGCACCCACATCTGTTTCTCGTTCATCTGCGGCGTCTGGCAGCTCAGCACCTCCATGCCCGTGGTGGTCTTGAGGTTTCGCAGGTCCAGCTCGACGTTCCAGCGGCGTGCGTAGAGCGCCGACAGATCACTCTTGCTCACCTCTCGAGGCTCCAGCAGCGTGGTGACCAGCACCTGGTGGCCCACCTTGGCTTCGCGCAGCATGATGTCCTCGGGCACGCGCGCGTACTGCTCGTGTGTCATCCACTCGGGACGCGCCGGCCTGGGCCAGCACACGATGTGATCGCGCGTGCCCAACTGCTGGCCGCGGCGGAAGTCCGTGATCCGCGCTCCGTGCTGCTCGAACACGACGTCCACGCCCTTGTCCAGCAGCGCGGCGATCAGGAAGTAGTTGCAGTACAGCGCGTCGGCGAGCATCACATCGCCCGCGCCAAAGCCTTCGAGCAGGCGGCGCACCAGCGCGAGTTCTCCGCTGCCCTTGCCGCTGTACGGGCCAATCGCCGCGTCCAGGGCTGCTCCAGTGGCCAGGCAGATCACCGCCACCAGCCGCGCCAGCGGGAAGCCCACGCCCGGTGCCTGCGTGCTGGGCTGCGGATACACCGCCTGGTTCTCGGGCGTGTCGGGCATCGACAGGCCCGTGCCGTCCACCAACTTGACCGCGCGGCCTCGCCACTTCCAGGGCGCCAACGCCTTTGCGCTCAGCTCGCGCCCCGTTTGCTGTGTGAGCGCCGTGACCATCTCCAAGGGCAAGCGCTGGCGAGCCTTGCAATACGCGCCCGTGCGAACGCTGCACGCGCTCAACCCGTCGGCCGCGCGCTGCGCCGCCCAGCCATTGACCGCCTTCTGGCATGAGCCATCGGCCTCCAGCGTCTGGCGCATGAACATCGACAGCGTCACCGTCGGCGGATACAGCCGCTCGCGATGCTCGGGCAGCAGCGCTTCGGTCGTCTCGAGCAACTGCGGGCTCGTCAGGATGTTGAAGAACTCCACCGCCTCGGTCGTGCGTGCCCGCCGTTGAATGCCTCTGCGGCGTTGATGCAAATCGCTTCGGGCTTTACGATCCATGCTGGCTGGCCTTTGGTGAGATGGTTTGGATGCTTCGTAACCAACCATCCTATCGATCCAGGGTCAGCCACCCTCCCTTTGCAATCAAGCACTTACGCCTCGCCGACGGCTCAGCGGCCCAAAGTAAGTGCCATTCGCATTAAGGAAGCCCAGAAGACGGAGACAGGCAAGCTGCCGCGCTTCGTCATCCATGCGATGCAGGACAACTGGGAGGCCGCCGATGAAGACCGACGCCCAATGTGCGCAGATACCGGCCTGCCCCGCTACTACGTCAAGGTCGGCAACGATGCCTCGGTCGAATCGGGATTCGTCGCCGTTGAACACGCCCTGCGAAAAGCAACGTCCGACGCGACCCAACTTGTCCCATTGCGTCCGAATCGGGTTCATCCTCTTTGGCGCACGGACCACAACAACAATGTGGGCATCAACGCGCCCGAGATCGAGTATTCATTCGAGCCCGATGCCGACTGGATCGACATCACCACTGTCCACAAAGGTGGATTGTTTGGCACCGACTACCGCATGCTGTTTCCAGGAGATGGTATCGACGGCATAAAGCGCTTTGTGCTCGACACGCTGATCGCCTTCGGTAAACGCGGCCTTGCCTGTCAGCCAGCGATAGTCGGCATCGGTCTCGGAGGATCCAAGGACACTTGCATGCAGCTGGGCAAGCAAGCCGCCTGCCTGCGCATAGTTGGCGACCGGAACCCAGATCCGAAGATTGCCGAGTTGGAGCTTGAGTTGAAGAAACTTGGAAACTCGATTGGCATGGGCGCCATGGGTTTCGTTGGCTCCTCCATGGTGGTCGACTGCCACATCGAGGTCGGCTACACCCACACCGGGGGCATGCCGATCAGTATTCATACGTTCTGCCTGTCGTCGCGCCGGGCCACGGCGCGCATCCATCCGAACGGCAAGATCGAGTACCGCACCGATCCTCTGTGGTTCACACCCTATATGCGTCGGGAGACAGTCGAATGGTAGACAACAACGAAACTGATGAAATCAAGGTGTTTCATCTCAACCTGCCCGCGACAACGGAAGACATCTCGAAGCTCGAGCTTGGTTCCGCGGTCTACCTCAACGGCGTGGTCTACACGGCGCGTGAAGGTGTTTACAAAAAGGTGCTTGAGAACGACGTTCCTCTTCCGCTGGATCTGAGATCCATAAGCAACGTCAACTTCCATTGTTCTCCAGCGGCCGCACCAAACGACCAGGGAGGCTACAACGTCGGTGCTGTGACCGCCACCGCAAGCTTCCGCTTCTCGAAGTGGATTCCGGGTTGGCTCGAGCGCACAGGCGCGCGTATCCTGATCGGCAAGGGCGGGATGCCTGCTGAGGACTACAAGAAGATCCTGGCGCCGGGCGGGGCCATCTATCTCACCACCGTAGGATACGGAACGGGTGCGTTGCTGGGCCGTGGAATCAAGCGAGTACGTGACGTCTTCTGGCTGGATGAGCTTGGCATTGCACAAGCGATGTGGTTGTTCGAAGTCGAGAACTTTGGGCCGTTCATCGTCGAGAGCGACCTTCAGGGCAACTCGTTGTTCGCGCAGCACGGCGAGGTAATCAACGCCGGAATCGAGAAGCTGTATGCCGGTCTCAAACCGCCAGCGCTTCATCGATATGGCGAGACGGATGACCGCCGCAATGAAGTGATGTAGACGGCTCCGTACGACGCACTTCAGCAATCTCGGAACTCACAGCATGATCATTGATTTTCGGATCCGTCCGCCGGTGGGCGGATTTCGCGAGACCCTTATGTACTCCGCGGGGGAGCGCCGCGATGGCTTCACTAGAGCCGTCGGCTTCGAACCGTCGATTGCCGCGCAGAAGCAATCCATGGAACTGCTCCTTCAGGAGATGGACCAATCCAAGGTCGATCGCGGGGTGGTCGTGGGGCGTCTCGCCGGAACCTTGGGCAGCGTTCCGAATGAGCACGTGCGGAGGATCGTCCAGGAGCACCCCAACCGATTTATTGGAGCGGCATCCATCGACCCGACGTCGAGAATCGGTGCCTGTAAGACGATCGACGAAGCGCTGGAAGCGGGCTTTAAGCTGATCAACATCGAACCTGGTTCATATCCTATTCCGATGTATGCAGACGACCGGCGGCTCTATCCCATCTACGCCCATTGCGAAGACCGTCAGGTCCCCGTGATCATGATGGTGGGCGGGACCGCGGGGCCGGACTTGAGCTATTCCGATCCCATCCGTACGGACCGTGTCCTTGCAGACTTTCCAAACCTCAAGGTTGTCGTCGCACATGGTGGCTGGCCATGGGTCACCGAGATCCTCCACATCGCCTTTCGCCGTACCAACCTGTACTTGTCGCCTGATATGTACTTCTCGCGGATGCCAGGTTGGGAACAGTACGTCACCGCGGCCGACACGTTTCTCTCCGATCGGATGCTTTATGCAAGCTCATTCCCGTTCTGCCCTGTCAAGGCCTACAAGGATTGGTTTGAGACCCTGCCCATCAAGCCCGAGAACCTGGCCAAGGTAATGGGCGAGAACGCCAGGCAGTTGCTCGACATCTGACGATTCGGAGTTCAAAAGTAAACCGGTACGCACACGGCTTCAGCAACATCGAGAAGCAAGGCGTCATGTTGGCGCTTCCTGGACCTAAGACCACACAATCAACTGAGACTAAACAACCCCATGGCCCTCATCAACTACATCACCCAGATCCAGATCGACTTCGGCGCAGTACAACTGCTTGCACAGGAGTGCGATCGCATCGGCATTCGCCGCCCGCTGATCGTCACCGACGTCGGCGTCCGCGCCGCAGGCGTGCTTGACCGCGTGACCGCTCATCTTGGAGCCGGACGCGACTTCATTGTGTTTGATGCCACGCCATCGAACCCCACCGAGCGCGCGGTGCGCGCCGCTCTCGCCCTCTATGTCGAGAACCAGTGCGACGGCATCGTCGCTGTCGGGGGCGGTTCTCCGATTGACCTGGCTAAGGGCGTCGCCGTTTGCGCCACGCACAAAGGACCGCTAGTGTCTTTCGCCGCGATCGAAGGCGGCATGGCGCGCATAACCGCAGCGACGGCTCCTGTGATCGCCGTGCCCACCACCGCCGGCACCGGCAGCGAGGTTGGCCGCGGCGCGGTCCTGATCCTGGACGACGGCCGAAAGGTCGGCGTGATCTCTCCATTTACCGTGCCGCGCGTTGCCATATGCGATCCCGAGCTCACGCTCGGCCTGCCCCCCATGCTGACCGCGGCCACCGGCATGGACGCCATCGCGCACTGCATGGAGACATTCATGGCGCCGGCGTTCAATCCGCCGGCTGACGGCATCGCGCTCGATGGGCTGCGCAGGGCTTGGAAGCACATCGAGACTGCGACGCGCACTCCGAGTGACAGAGAGGCTCGCCTGAACATGATGAGTGCCTCGATGCAGGGCGCGCTCGCGTTCCAAAAAGGCCTTGGCTGCGTGCACAGTCTGAGCCATGCGCTGGGCGGTCTCATTCCCCGCTTGCACCACGGAACGCTCAACGCGATCCTGCTGCCCGCCGTCATCCGCTTCAATGCCGAGGCACCCTCGATGCGCAAGGATGAGCGCCTGGCGCGGATGGCGCATGCCATGGGCCTGGGCGGCGCCGACGACGTGGCGCCCGCTGTGACTGCGATGAACCAACGGCTCGGATTGCCGAGCGGCCTGACTGCGATTGATGTTTCCCCCGACATTTTTCCGCAGATTATCGAACGTGCACTCAAAGACCACTGCCATAAGACCAACCCGCGCGAAGCAAGCCCAGGCGACTATGAGGCAATGCTGCGTTTATCGATGTAGGTCTCGCTGGCCTCAGAAAACGCACCGCCGAAAGACAAGCCGATGAAAAGACGCCATCGATCTAGTACCTCGTCGGCTGGCAGCGCTCCAGGTATGCCGAGAACTATTCAATCTTCCAAGGAAATGACATGACTACGAACACCTATCCCGACACCCGCCTGCTAATCGCCAACGAATGGTCCGATGCGCTGAGCGGCAAGACCATCGACGTGGTCAATCCGGCGACGGGCAAGGCGATCGGAAAGGTTGCCCACGCCGGCATCCCTGACCTTGACCGCGCGCTAGCCGCGGCGCAGCGCGGCTTCGAGGCGTGGCGCAAGGTGCCGGCCATCGAACGCGCGACGACCATGCGACGTGCCGCCGCGCTGGTGCGCGAGCGCGCCGCCGACATCGCTCGCATGCTGACGCTGGAACAGGGCAAGCCTTTCGCTGAAGCCCGGGTCGAGGTGCTGGCCGGCGCCGACATCATCGAATGGTTTGCCGACGAGGGCCGTCGTGTCTATGGCCGCATCGTGCCGTCACGCAACCTGGCGGCGCAACAACTGGTCCTGAAGGAGCCGTTGGGCCCGGTGGCCGCTTTCACTCCATGGAATTTCCCGATCACCCAGATCGTGCGCAAGCTCGCCGCAGCGCTGGCTAGCGGCTGCTCGTTCCTCGTGAAGGCGCCCGAGGAAACGCCTGCCTCGCCAGCGGCGCTGCTGCAGGCGTTCGTGGATGCCGGCGTGCCCGCCGGCACGATCGGTCTCGTGTTCGGCAATCCGGCAGAGATCTCCAACTATTTGATCCCACACCCGATCATCCGGAAGGTTACCTTTACCGGCTCGACCCCTGTGGGCAAGCAACTGGCCTCGCTGGCCGGCGCGCATATGAAGCGGGCCACCATGGAGCTGGGCGGACATGCGCCCGTGATCGTGGCCGAGGACGCGGACGTGGAACTGGCGGTGAAGGCGTCTGGCGGCGCTAAGTTCCGCAATGCCGGGCAGGTCTGCATTTCGCCGACCCGGTTCTTGGTGCACAACAGCATCCGCGACGAGTTCGCGCGTGCAATGGTGAAGCATGCTGAGAGCCTAAAGATTGGGGACGGCCTAAGCGAGGGAACCACGCTCGGCCCACTTGCTAACCCGCGGCGGCTGAGCGCGATGGCCAAGTTGCTCGAGGACGCACGTGCCTCTGGCGCGACCGTGGCGACCGGTGGCGAGCGTATCGGCACCGACGGCAACTTCTTCGCACCGACGGTGCTGACGAATGTGTCGCTGCAAGCCGATGTGTTCAACAACGAGCCCTTCGGCCCAATCGTTGCCATTCGTGGCTTCGACACGCTCGGGGAAGCGGTCGCGGAGGCAAATCGCCTGCCGTATGGGTTGGCAGGGTTTGCCTTCACCCAGTCGGTCAAGAACGTGCACCTTTTGTCGCAGCAGCTAGAGGTAGGCATGCTCTGGATCAACCAGCCGGCCACGCCCACGCCCGAGATGCCTTTCGGCGGTGTAAAGGATTCGGGCTACGGCTCTGAAGGTGGGCCCGAGGCTATGGAGCCGTACTTGGTGACTAAGGCGGTGACGATCATGAGTGCATAGGCTTGACCGCCGGCCGGAGCGGCGCCGCTACATTGACGCGGCCGCTTCCGCCGATGATTAGCCGATGGATATCGTCAGAAAGCCTGCATGTTAAAGCCCGAGATCTGCTCAATCGTTGTCGAGATGGTAAGGCTGAAGCGGCGCGCGTATGCGCATACCGGCTGACACCGAGTGTTCGTCACAACGATCTCGGTAGGAGGTGGAAATACATGACTACTATATTCACCAAAGGCAAGGAACGGAACGACTTCTTCCTCGATCTTGTCGACTTTAAATGGCTCATGGCCGGCGTGGGCTGGTGGGTCGATTTGTCGCGTCTGCAGAGCGACAGGATTTACATCGAAGAGTGCCTGCAGCGTGCCCTGAAGAGTGACTCCGAGTTGCTGCGGGAGCGCTGCGTCGAATTGCTGGGCTTGCGGCCTGGCTTGGATACGTTTCGAGAGCAGCTTCGTAGAGCCTAAACGGTTTGAAGTAGCGGCGTTAAAGACGTGGGTTGAACGGCTCAAAGCAAACTCAGTATCGCGACGCGTGAAGAAGCTGGCCTCCCTCGTGCTCCTCCTGGCAATGGCGTTTCCCTGCGCGGCGGAGTCTGGCGGGGGAACAAGCAGTGCCACAGCCAACATCAAATTCACCGTGGAGGTATCGCCGGTTTTCAAGGTTCTGAGGACGACGCCTGCCGTGGATGGCTACGAGTACCGGATCTGGACAAACATAAAGTCGGTTGTGATCGACGGGAAAGAGTATCGATTCAACGGAGTTGGCGAGGCGATCGTATTTATACCGTCCTCGAAGGGCGGCTTTATTGTTCATGGGCTGTAGCCGCATTGCGTCGTGAGTCCCGACGGCTCGCGGCCGCTGCGGCATGTTTCTCGAATACCGCGGCCGAGCCTGACACATCTGCCGCACGTTCAAGCCGCGATACGCCGCCTGTAGCGCTCGGGCGGCGGAGCGCACGCAATGCGCACCGCTAGCCGTTGATTGCGATGGCCTGCTCGACTGAATGCCTGCCGACGGAAGCGCTGTGTTCTGCGAAGCGAAGTCGAGTAGGAACAGGTCGGTCGCTTCAGCGGACACGCCTCACGCTCGTCAAGCGAGCGAATATCAGCGGCTGGTCCGGGTCACCCCCGCGGAGCCGTTCGCGGCGGCTCGCCATGACCTCTTCGCGGGCGCCTGCGGAAGTAGGGAGGCCGCATCTGGCCTGAACATGTGCGGCTACCTGCCCGACGTGCGGACTCTCGAGCGCGTGCTTTCAACCAGCCCGTCCCGGCCATAACGGCCCTTGAAGCTCTAAGTGCAAACCCTAACGTCTGGGCCAAAACTTGCTTCTAGTGGGAAAGACGCGTGGTCGCACATTCAGCCAACAGGTGAAACGTCGGGCACTGTTTCACTTCGAACCACATGTGGGCCATGAAACGTGTCGTTTGGAAACACCTGCCCGAACAGTCGGGCCCTCCAAGGCTGAGGAAACTGCCTTTCCGGCGCGTTTTCATTGATTGGGTCAGGAGGGCGTGCACTGGCATGCACATTGCGTTGAGCTTCGCAGACGCCGCGATCACGCGGCTTGAACTACCGAATCTCAGGAGTATGCGCGGTGACAACGTACTACCGGATCTCATCAACGGCGACGTCCTCGAGATATCACATCCAGACTGGATGCTCGACCGCCGATGCGCATCAAGATGCCAAGTCACCGAGGGTTCGATGACGACCCTAGACCAGCCGTAAAGAGCGTCGCTTGTCATAGCGGCCGCCCGAGATGAAGGCTCGACGTGTGGCTCGGTCCACGGTGAGTCTGGAGTGCGCTTCCCTAATAACCCATGAAAGAGAGACATCATGAAATCCACGCAATCGGCGCGCAGTGCAATCGAAGACGCCGGCAGGCGGCACTTTGTAAGGACGATGAGCAAAATCATGGGCGCCGGGGTGTCGCTTGGTGCCATTCCAATGGGCTTGATGGCGCAGGGTACGTCAGGCGCGCTTCAAGACAGTATCGGGGTTGGCTGGCTTCGGCTCGCGTGCACAGGGCAGTCCTTCGTGGGTGACGGAGCAGGCCATGGCGCCTGGCAGCAGCTGATGGTGCGCAATGAGATGTTCAACGCAGGAGCGGAAGCGATCGAGGCTCTTTCCGCAGGGGCCCTTGATTCAAGCTACCTGGGCGTCACGCCTGCGATCGCTGCCATTACGCGCGGCATGCCAGTAAAGATCTACACGGGAGGCCATATGCGTGGCATGGGTCTCGTGACGTTGGGCAGTTCACCCATCAAATCAGTCAAGGACCTGCGCGGCAAGACCGTTTCCACACTGGGCCGTGGCTCTCTACCTGACATGCAGTTGCGCGTCACTGCCAGAGAGCATGGGCTAGATCCAGACAAGGACTTCAATCTAGTGACTCTGCCGTCTGCGGATGCCATCAATGCGCTTGCGAAGGGTTCAGTCGATGCCCTTATGAACTGCCCGGAATGGCCCCAGGTCGCGCTAACAACGATCAAGGGGTCTCAGCTAGTGGCAAGCGACGCGAACGGCACCCTTTGGCATGGCCCAAATACTCAATGCGTCGTTGTTATCGTGAAGTCGGCGCTGGCGACGTCAAAGCCGCGGGTGCTCAAGAAGCTGCTCCACGTCCATGTCAAGGCAAGCCGGACGATGATTGCCGAATCCGCCAAGTCCGCGGAGATTATCTCGAAAATGGAGGGCGCACCGCTTGAGGCGACAAAGCTAGCACTTAGCCACATGCATATCACGCCAGTTCCAAGCATCGACTCTTTAACGAAGTGGCGGGACAAGATGGTGGAGTTTGGCTTCATTCCGAAGAAGGCAAAGATGAACGACATCGTTGACCTGCGGCCGTTGCGTGAAGTTTTGGTCGAAACCGATGAGAAGCAATGGCTCGCAGATCTCGACAATGAGATCAAAGTCCTGGAAGAAATGAAGCGCCGCGAAGGCTGATGAATCTACCCATCGGAACACCAACGTGAATACATCAGAACTCCGAATCCCGGCGGCGGCTTCGTCAAAGCGGTCGGGAATTGCAAACGCAGCAACTGCCCTGGCCAGGCGTCGTTTCCTGGTAGTGATTCCGCTCATTGTTATCTGGGAACTTGGCGCATATTTCGGCGCGACCGGGACGGCCCTTCCAGCCTTCTCCACGGTTGTCGAAACATTCTTGAGGGGGCTGTTTACCCTACCGGGCGCAGGCCCCTACGGCGGCCCCGGTGATGTGCCGATTCTCTTCTACCAAGCTGGGAGCAGCTTGGTGCGCGTGGGAGCTGGCTTTGGCTTTGCAGTGTTGATTGGGATTCCACTGGGATTCGCGATGGGCTACTTCAAGACCGCCAACAGCAACTTGGACCCCATCATCTCAACGTTGCGGCCGATACCACCGATCGCATGGATCCCACTCGCCATTCTTTGGTTCGGACTTGGAATGAAGCCGACCATCTTCATCATCTTTATCGGAACACTTTTCCCAATTGTGCTCAACACACAGCAGGGGGTTCGTGGCGCTTCGCGCCGCCTCACAGAATTCGCCTTGGTGCTTGGCGCAAGCAGAGGTCAGATCCTGCGGAAAGTCATCGTTTACGAAGCGTTCCCATCGGTGATCACAGGCATGCGGGTCGGATTCGGCATCGGTTGGATGTCGGTCGTCGCCGCAGAGATGATTGCCGCGAAGAGCGGTCTGGGATACCTCATCATGACCGCGCGCTGGGTCTTCGCAACGGACATGGTGCTCGCCGGGATGCTAATGATTGGCCTGATCGGTTTCGGCGGAGATCTGGTGTTACGTTCGATCGAAGCGAGATTCATGCGCTGGCGCGCGGCAATGGTGGTTTCATGATGTCCAACTCAGATTACTTGTCAATTCGTGGTCTTGGTAAGACCTTCACTGCGGCCTCGGGCCAGCGGCATGTTGCGGTGGGGGAGGTGGACCTGAGCATCGGTGAGCACGAGTTTGTCTCGATTATTGGCCGCAGCGGTTGCGGCAAGTCGACCATTCTTCGGATGGTTGCAGGATTGGAGCCCTGTGAACAGGGTCGTATCGAGCTTGATGGACGACAGGTCAACGGACCTGCCGCGGAGCGCGGGCTGGTGTTCCAGGAGTACGCGTTGTTTCCTTGGCGCACAGTCAGCGAAAACATCGGCTTTGGACTTGAGATCCGAGGCTTACCAAAGGCTGAGATCATCTCGACGGTTTCGAAGTTTGTGATGATGATTGGCCTCAATGGCTTCGAGAACTCTCTACCCTGGGAGTTGTCTGGTGGCATGCGACAGCGCGTTGCGATTGCGACCGTGCTAGCTAACAATCCCAAGATGCTTCTTATGGACGAGCCATTTGGTGCGCTTGATGCTCAGACTCGGCTCACCATGCAGTTCGAGCTGTCACGGATCTGGATGGAAACGCGCAAGTCGGTGCTCTTTATTACGCACTCGGTGGAGGAGGCGGTTTACTTGTCGCAGCGGGTCGTCGTGATGAAGGCAAAGCCGGGGGCCATCCAGGAGATCGTAGACGTAGACCTGCCGTTTCCGAGGGATATTGCTTCTAAGGGGTTCAACGACATGCGGACTAAGCTGCTGAATATGTTGCTGGACCCAGTGACGGGTGCCCATTAGGAGTCGCGATGAAGCTGCTCTTGAGACTAATTGGGCTGTTGCTGTCATTGTCCGCAATCTCCGTGTCAGCCGGCTTTGCAAACGTTGACCTGTCGGAGGCACGCTGCTGTACGAAGTTGTCGCTTTCGGACGCGCAAGGCGTAAAGCGTTCTCTCAATGACTATCGCGGCAAGGTCGTTGTGGTTACGTTTGGCTTCACACAATGCCCGGACGTGTGCCCGACAACTCTGCAGGCTCTGGCTGAAACAATGAGCCTTTTAGGTGAGCAGAGCAAGAACGTGCAGGTACTTTTCGTCACGCTCGATCCCCAGCGGGACACTCCGCAGATTCTGTCGAAGTACGCACCTTCGTTCAATTCGTCTTTTGTTGCTCTGCGAGGTTCCGATGCAGAGACCAACCTAGCGGCGGGGGAGTTTCGAGTGATATTCCAACGTGTGCTCGGCACTACGAAGGGCACTTATTCGATTGATCATTCGGTCGGCGTGTATGTGCTCGACAGAAACGGAAAGGCACGGGTTTTCGCACGTTCGGCAGATCCAAAGAAGCTCGCTTCCGACATCGCACAGCTCTTATGAATAAGAACAAGGCGGCTCTTGAGAGCCGGAGTGTTTCCAGGGCGCCCATCAGGAATGAGGAGGAGTGGGTGATCGTGGGTAACTGCTTTGGTCCGATAGCTATTCCCAAGAGCGAAGTCGATGCGTTCTACCGCGGCAGCCGCGTTTTTCTCGTCTGGGGGCTAGTTGCCGCCGTGCTGCTTGCTTCGGTCGTTGCGCTGTTCGCGTGATGCGTCTTGAGAGGCGTGTCGATTTGCTCCGTAGTCAACTACATCGGGCGGCTCAGTTCCTGGAAATTGATACCGCTTCTCTTCTTCGGCACCTGAATCGGACTCACACTATGAACCCCGTCTCAACCGTTGGTATCGCCACTAGGCGACTTCTAGTTGCCGTCGCATGCTGTGTAGGTCCACTCATGGTCCACGCGCACGAATATTCCGCCGGGGCTCTCAAAATAGTTCACCCGTTTGCTGCTGTTTCCCCTCCAGGAGCCACCAGTGGGGCCGCGTTCATCGTGCGTATCGAGAACGCTCGTCCAGAGCAGGACCGGCTCATCCGAGCCACTTCGCCGATTGCATCGCAGGTGCTCTTGCACCAGCACGAGACTACGAGCAACGGCGTGATGAAGATGCGCGAAGTTGGCTTTATCTCAGTTGAAGGAGGCGCAAACACGAACCTGGGGAGGGATTCTGGTTATCACTTGATGCTTCACAAACTACAAAAGCCACTTGTGGCCGGTGACAAGTTTCCAGCCACGCTTTATTTCGAGAGGGCTGGGCCCGTTGAAGTTCATTTCGCCGTCACGCCCTCCGCATCCGGGTCAGCGGATAAGGTCCAGCACCACAAACACTAGTCGATTCCGCCATTCCTTTGGAAAGGGTGACTCTGAATCAGGGCGGCGAGAGCGCGACCATTCATCGCCATACGCGGGTCGAAGAGTTTGGGAAACGTTTCGATGGTCCTAGGTTTTCTAAAGTTGTGGTCATCTTGTCCCTGTATGGGCGCGTCGTCAGGAAGGGGCTGGCGAACGAACGACTTCGACAGGCCCGATCCCGCTGTAGACGATCTCGCCGTTCTTGAGTGACGTCACAGTCCACCGCTCGCCCGGCGTCACCTTGTAGTCGCCAAGGTCCAGTGGCAGCTCTCGCTCCTCATGGATGCCCAGGCCCAACCAGGATGGCATGCGCAATAGCGTTGGGCTGCGGGGGAAAAGTTCTTGGGTGGGTTCGAGTGGGTTCATGCTTCGCCGATATTGCCTTCGTCGTCCCACGCTTCCCGAGCCACCCCAACCGGATCACGGTTCACGTTCCGGCGATAGACCTCTTCAGCCAGATCCAAGACCTGGTGAGGGTCGGCTAAGCCTTCCGCCAACCTGCACCACTCGGCCAAGAAGGCGTGCTGCCACCTGAACCACGGGTCGTTCGCCAACTTCGCTAAGACATCGTTCATCTCAGGATCTTCATCTGCCATTCCTGCAACACCCAGGCTTGCTCGTGCTTCTCTAGTCCGACGACGCGGATCTCATCGCCCAGCACCGAGGTCACCCGCGGCTCATAGAGATGCGGGCCGCTCTCGTTTTCCGTGCCGCTCAGAAACAGGACCACCACCATCCGGTCTTCCGCGGTCTTGCGCATGCTCAAGAGCGTGCCCTGATACTCCTTGGGCTTCTGGTTCCACGTGAGGGATCGGCCTCCAATCCGTCTCTGCGAAACTCTGACTCTCATACTGTATAAATATACAGCCTCAACTGTCGCAGAATCCGACGAATCTGCTACCAGTTCGGAGACGGCCATTTGCAGCCACTATCAGGCGGAGAAGCGCCGCAAACAGCTTGAGAAGCGGTTCGGGCTCAAGCTCCCGCCCGACTGGGAGCCGCCGCCTGGAGGGCTGCACATCTACCCGACGCAGATGGCGCCATTCATCCGCCGCCCGCCCGAGCGCGATTCAGGCGACGACGCGGTGCCGGATTTCGAGATTGTGGAGGGCCACTTTGGCTTGCTCCCCGGATTCGCTAAGGACGCCGGCTATGGCAAGAACACGTACAACGCCCGGAGCGAGACCGTGGAGCAGCTCGCCAGCTTCAAGCAAGCATGGTCCCAGGCGCGGCACTGTATCGTGCCGTGCGAGGCCATCTACGAGCCCGACTGGCGAACCGGGAGCAACATCCCCACCCGGTTCACCGCGGCCAATGACGAGACGCTCGGCGTCGCAGGCCTTTGGGCGCCCTGGAAGAACCCGCAGACCAGCCTCTGGGAACTGAGCTTCACGATGCTCACGATCAATGCGGACACGCATCCGCTGTTCAAGGAAATGCACCGGCCGGATCCGCAGCGCCGTCCCGAGCAGCAGGACAAGCGCATGGTGGTGATCCTGCCCGAGGCGCAGTATGAGGAATGGCTCGATGCGCCGGTAGAGCGCTCGCGCGACTTTCTGAACCAGTTCCCGGCGGAACGCCTGGTGATGACGCCCGAGCCGCTGCCGCCGAAGGTCCCGAAGCCCAAGCCCGAGCGCGCGCAGCCGAAGGTGCCACCTGCCCAGACTTCACTTTTCTGATCCCTCATGACGATGACGTTGCACGTGCCAGGAGCCAGTCCGGCAGAAATCGCCCGAGGCCTCGCTGCGGCGTACGCGGTCCTGGCGAGGGTGGGTGTGACACCGCTGCAGGCTGCCGAGGCGCTGTTCAAGCGGGATGGGTGGGCGGCCCTGGGCTACCCCGACGGTGGGCAGCCGTCTCCGATTGAATTTGCTGCTGCCGACGCCTTCGATGTGGCGGAAGAGGCGGCCATCCTGGCGTGTTGTGCGGGTTGGGCCTCAGTGCCTGACGACGCCAACCTGCGAGTCTTACCGGACGAGGCGTCGTAGCCGCCCGTTGTCCAGCGCTTTCTTCGGATCGCCCGACGCATAAACGGGCATGGCTGCTTCACTTCTTCAGGTACTCACGGACCTTCTCGGCCGAGTTGCCAAGGGTCCTCACCGCCGCGCGTAGCTGCTCTTCCGTGCAGCCAAGGCTCTTGGTCCAGTCGCGCACTTCGCGGTCTTGCTCGAACGAAAGCAGCCTCCGGTCGGCGCCGGTCTCCTTTGGGTCGCCTGCCATATTTGACTCCAGGATCGACGGATACGGATTGGCCCCCCGCTCTGCAGCGGCAAGGCGTTGAATGACGTTGAACCTGTCGACCCGTGAAGGCATGCGCCATGTTGCGTCTTCTGCTGACAGAAAATTTCCCGTGCCACGGCGACCGTGGGGGCATGCCCAACCTCAAAGAATTAAAGCCCATGCTGCTAGACGAGCGACCTTTGGACGTTGAGGAGCCAGGCTGGATCTACGAGATCAAGTTCGACGGCTCGCGCCTGATGGCGGAGTTCGGCGATGGGAAGTGCGAGCTACGTACCGGGGAGGGCGCCGACGCCACCAAGTGGTACCCCGAGATTGCTGGGGCGCTGGCAGCCATCAAGGGCGGTCCCTACGTCACCGACGGCCAAGTATGCGTGCTTAACGAGATGGGGCGCAGCGACTTCGCTCGACTTCAGATTCGCGCGCTACGTCGAGGCTGGTACGAGGGTGCGGACTCGGTGGTCTATTGCACCTTCGACCTCTTGATTGACGGGTTGGCAGACCTCACAGAGCTTCCGCTTGTCGAACGAAAGGCGCGCTTGGCCAAGCTGCTCAAGGACCCTATGCCCAGCGTGATCTACGTCAACCATTTCGACAACGAGGCGCACGACATTAACATCATCGTCCGCGACGCGGTGGTGCCCTTCGAGCTAGAAGGTCTGGTCGCGAAGAGGAAGAACAGCGTCTACACGCCCGGCGCGCGGACCCGCGACTGGGTGAAGATGACGAGGAAGGGCGCGATGCCCGCGCAACGCCTTAAGCACGGGCCGACAAGCAGGGACATATCGATCGGCCCTTAGGCGGCATTGCGAAGCCAATGGCGGATTCCGCTGCAATACCCACATCGGTGCGCCTGAGCTCCAGCCGTGATTAGCCACCCATCTCCTCAAGTGTCTTTCCGGCGTCCAGCGCCTCTTTCAACCATCGCGGCCGCGGGCCCATGCCCGACCAAGTATTGCCAGCCTGATCGCGATAGACGACTTTAGACTTTCTCGTCTTTGACGCCTTGAGCTTTGCGCTCTTCGGCTTTGGAGGCGCGACGCCAGTCGCGAACTCTTCGAGCGTCCTGCCGGCAGCGAGTGCGTCGCGCAGCCAGTACGGGCGCTTTCCCATGCCTGACCATGAATTGCCCTGGCCGTCGCTGTACTTCGCAGACCGGGTGGGAGTCGCCTTTCCCGCTTTCGCCTTCGTCTTCACACCGTTGGCCGTTGCTCCAAAGCCCAATTGCTCCGCAGTGAGCCCGTAATGTGCAATGGCCACCTTGATGCGTGCTATCACTCCATCGCTCTCCTGCGTGCGAAGCTTCTCAGCCTGGCGCTGAAGAGTTTCGATTTGCTTCTGGATCTGCTTGTAGCTTTGAGTCATTGATCTAAATTCCAAAATGTAATGAAGACCCAACTGTATTCTCATTGGCGAGCGATGCAAAAGCTGGTCCGACATCTGGAGGTTCGGGACCCGGGGAGCATGAAACCTGACCCTCCATAACGCCCACTTATGGTGGGTTGGCGGCCAATTCGAGGCCGTATTGGCATTCGCGGTCCGGCGTCTTGAGGTCGTCCTCACGTTATGCATTCTCGTCTGCCATTCATGATTTCGCGTGGGCCTGTATTGGACGGCTCCGGCCTGGCTTGCAGCAGCCGCCCGCGCGCTCCGGTCCAAGCCGCTTCTCAGCTAACCGTCAGACATTGCGGGCACAGTCCTGCTGCTCGGCTCATTGATGGATCGAACTCCCTCAAGATTCTGCGTCCCGCCTATCAAGGGGCAACCGAATCTCAAACGTGACGCCCTCATCTCGATTGCTGACGGAAATGGCTCCCCCCATCTTTGCGAGGTACGTCTTGGCGACGAATAGGCCTTGACCTGTCTGTTCGTCTTGCTTCTTGTCGGATACGCCGTAGTCGAAGATGTGCTCGATCAAATTGGACGGAACTTGCGGGCCTTGGTTGTGAAAAGACATTTGCGCGGTCACGCCGATCACTTGAAGCTGCAGGATGATCGGGGTGCCTTGAGGGCGGTAGCGACGTGCGTTGTCGAGGAGGTGACTGACCACTTGCTCTAGCCCGCCCTCGTCAGCTCGCACCGTGGCGGGCCCTTTGCCGATGTACACCACGTTCTCAATGCCAACAACGGGTGCGTTGCGGGCCACTTTCTTTAGGAAGTCATCAAGGTCCAGCGTATCCAACTCAAAAGTCGTTGAGGCAATTGCCTCTTCGGCAGAATCTTTGCCGTACAGGCGACTAAAGGCCGCGATCATTCGGTCCACGTACGATCGGCCTTCGCTGTCCGACGCATGCACGGCTGAAAGCCCTTGCAATGGTGACCGCAATTCGTGACCGATTGCACGCAGTATGCGCCGCTCGTTCTCGACGCGAATCGTCTCGCGATGAACGTCTGCACTGATCCGCTGCAACAAGCCATCGATGCCGGAGGCCAATACCCCGAGCTCGTCTCTTCCTCGTAGATCGCTGAAGTCGAACTTCTCAATGCTACCGTCCGCTCGTACCGCCCTGGCCACCGTGGCTGTGCGGCGCGTGATCAGCAGTACCCTGCGCAGAACGCCCACCTCGATGGCGATGTATGCGGCGACCATCGCGCCGAGCATCAGAGCCACGTAGAGGCTCAGATGCGCCGCGCTCTTCGCGACTTCATCCCGAATTTCATACAGCTGCAGTTTCTCCCGGACTTCGTAAGTTGCGCCATTCGAGCTGAACTGAACAGAGCCGTCATACTTGTCCCCCATTGGATCATCCTTTAGGGGAAGAAGCCTCATGAGTCGATCAGCAATGTCAACCCCGGTTTTCTCCTCAAGCTGTCGATCATGGGTGATTGCGAACAGGAACTGTCGATCACCGACTCGACCAATGCGGTTAACTTCGACTTCTTCTTCTGGCCTAATGTGCGCTCTCAGGTCAAGTTTTATCGAACTTGCGCTTCGCATCCGATTGTCAGAGTCGAACAGTGGCACAGCCGTGCTAGGTCCCGGGGCCATGACCCTCACTCGCAATGAAAGGCGCGAGCGAGACGGAGGCGGTCTTTGCTGATCGGTCACATAGCCGGCATCCCATTCGCTGCGTGGGATATACATTCCGTATAGCCATTGGCGCAAGCAGCCTGGATGGGCGGCTTGACCGCCGACGCAATCGCCACGCGCAATCCAGGCAGTCTCGAAAGCAGGTCTCGCCCGGTCTGCGTATCCCCTTGCACTAATGAAATAGCCCCTCATCTCGAGCGCTTGCAGGCGCTTGTCTTTCTCTTGTTCTCGTTTCTGTACGGGCACGGTCCAGCTTCTTCGCTTACTGTCTACCGAGAGATCGACAAGCAAGCGGTGAGCTTCATGGAACCTTTCGACGTGAGGCGTAAGTTCCTTCGCGTTGAAGGTGCCGACCACGTAGATCCGCCCGTCAGTACCCCCTGTAGCGTAGCCTTTGGGGACTGCCACGCAAACTGAGCCCTTGCCCGGGACATCCTCGAGACACGCCCCGAGCAGTGGCAGAACCTTCGCTGGCTCGTCAATGGCATCGAATTGAGACGGAAGCTCTGGTGGTATCAAACTGGTCAGATTCAGACGCTGCGGATCCTTCAAGAGGAGTTCGCCGGCCGGTTTGAGCAGTACGTTCGTGACATGCCGCATCCGGTTCTGATGGTCTGTGCGTGCACTGAGGTAGCTGATCTGCCGCTGGTCGCGCAACGCGAAGAACAGCAACAGACCCAGTCCGATGATCAGCACCAGGAACGACATCCGGATGATCAGGCGCATCCGGCGGCGGGCAAAAGCGTCAATCATTCTCGAGCTCTTCCCATCGGTAGCCGACAAGGTACTCTGATTTGATGCACGTGAAGGATGAATCGACATCTTTGATCCTTCTTCTGATTCGGCTTATGTGCGTGTTAACCGAGTCCGCTTCGCCGGACGTGAGTAACTTCGTCAGTTCATCGCGGCTAACGACAGGATTTGGATCGTGGCGGCGGCTGTGCAGGCGTTCCACGATGTCCCGCTCAGTGGGCGTGAGTCTGACCAGCTTGCCCTTCCAATACCACTTCTTCCGTTCTGTGTTGTTGACCTTGAGATGGCTTTCGGGGCGATCCTGCAGTGCTCGGCGGACCTTCTGCATGACTTCGCTTTGCGTGTACGGTTTGCAGATGTAGTCGTAAACCTTCATGGCATACATGCTCGCCCGTGCCTCCTCGTCACCGCGACCCGAGATGATGATGACGCGCACGTGCTCAGCTATAGCGTGTCTCACGGCGTAGCCGGCGTGCTTGTTCGGAAGCAGTTCGATGTCAAGCGTGATGAGGTCGTAATCCTCTTGGCGTACCGCCTGGATCGCATCGGCCTCGTTGTACCAAGCGTCGATGCGTGCCCCTGGGTACTCCGCGGCAATCCACGATTGCAGCTGACGGTTGACCGGTGGTTCATCTTCGATCACGGCGACTAGCATGGCTTCTCCTTCGAAGGGAAGCACATTTTGTTGCTTTTGGCAGACCTTCGCCATTGGGAAGATTACGAATTCGTAAGGTGGCTGACGGAAGTGCCCCCGAGATGGCGGGTTTGTTGCCGTTGCATGCGAGAAACTTCTTCCACTGCAAGACGCAGTGCCAACCCATCAAAGGAGCATCGCCGTGAACATTCGTAGCCACATCGCCGCCATCCTCGCAATTGCCGCCGCCTTCAGTGGCGGGCACGCCTTCGCCCAGATCACGGGCTCGCGTACCTACGACCGCGACACCACGGTGCGCGTCCATGGACCGGCTGACTACCAGCACACCTACAAGAGTGGTCAAAGCGAGTCCAACTTCCGAGTCCCCTCCGGCAAGACCGAGACGCTGAAGGTGCAGTCTGGTGATCGCATCACCCAGTCCCGTAGCACTCTAAACCGATAACGCAGCGCGTCGCCGAAGTCCTTTGGGCTTCGGCACGCACCATTTATCTCTTGGAGGTCATTATGAAGTTCCTCGTCACTCTCTACGGTCCTGCTGGCTTTGACCGACAAGGCAACCCCTGCAACTTGCAGTGTCGTATGACCAAAGGAACACTGAGATGACCACACGCCACTTCAGCGTCGCCGTTTCCAATTCAACTTCGAAGGAGAATGCAGCTATGTTCAACCGCAAAAACGCGATCGCTTTGCCCGCGATCTTGCTCGCTTTGCAGAGTGGGAGCGCTTCTGCCCTATCGTGCGCGCCCCCTTCGGTAATGTTTTCCACCAAGGATGGATTCCTGGGAGGCAACTCGGCTTTGCTAAGCAGCGATTTTGGTCGGATCAGCGATGTCGACCGTCAGGGTAACTTTCAGATTCCCAACAAGTGTCCTGATTACTTGCACCCGGACCTCACCTGGCTGAGCGACAACTTTCGCTGGAAATGGGGGGACAAGAGCGCGGCGCCGATCAAGTCGTCTGATTGGCTTGGGCGCAAGCTTCAACTCGACGGCCGCCTGGGTGTGAATGTTCCAAGGACCGTGGATTACTCGTACTTGGCTGGGTCTAGCCCACTCAATGAAGGCAATTCTTGGCGATAGCGTCGCCTGGGCTTTGACAGATGACACCTTGCGTCGTTGCCTTCTCAGCCGCACCACGCGGAGCGCAATGACTAAGGGTGGCAACATTACGTGGAACTCGAACACAGAGCAGGCATCGGGCGTCGTCTGGCATACGATGGATCCGATGCCCCTACCCAACATCAAAGCCAATGCCCTGAGTATGAGCGCCTTGTCCACAGAAAAATAGGCGAAGGAGTGGTAGCCGAGCTTCCAGGGCGCCGCGGGCGCCTGCCGCGGACGATCCTTTGAAGGTCGATGCTTGGAAGATGGAGGTGACTCTCATAAAGGTCCGCCGTTGAATATTAATGCGCAGGCGCCACGCCCGCATGGCCGTTCGATGAGTGAAGGCAACACTATTTTCGGTCCATGGACCAAGTTATGCATTTCGAGATGAAGACTTAGCCGCAGCAGTCCACGAGCGCATGCCGGGCCAACTCCATAGCCCCGGAACCGACACAACCACTCGCATCGTCTGGCATGGGAGCACCGAGGCGCACGGAAATCGCGGCCCTCTCGCGGTACGGACGAATGAACTTCAGCGGGCACGGCAGAGACCGCCACGTGCAGTGCTTCATTCTCCGGGTAGTGGAGCAACGAAGTGCCATTTGAGGTGGTCGAGGAGCTCTTCGATCGACAGCGCCGATTTTCGACGGTGAAGCATGGAATGGCAGTTAGGACACACCGGGCGCAGATCGTTCTCTGGATCCAACTCGTACGATTCGCCAATCGTGTGAATCGGTCGGAGATGGTGGACGTGGATAAATCCTTCACCGAGCTCGCCGTATGCCGCGCCGAAGTCGAACGAACAGACGACGCATGCGATGCCCCACCTGCTAATGCAGCGTGGCTTGGCAGCGGAATCGCGCTCGTAGGCGTTGACTGTAACCTGCTTCTTTGCGCCTTCGACGACCCTCGACGGCTCCACGAATTCGTCCGCATATTCTGGGGTGGGCTCGAGTTCGTCGAACAGCGGCGCAAGGAATGCTGTTAGCCGTGGCTCCACGTTTGCGCCGATATTCTGCTGGGGCTTGAGCCCGCGCAGCCAGTCCAGACCGCGCGCGGCCATCAGATGCGAAATGTTCTGCATGCGGCGCTCGAAAGCGCCTGGAACCCGATCGAAACGCACACTGAGTTGTCGGTAGTATGTCGCTTTGACGAATGGGGTGCCAGTCGCGACTAATGACAACATCTCTCTGTAGCAATCTACCGTGGCACTCAGCTCTTCATCCGTCCAATCACGGGCGGACCGCGCCTCTGTGGTGCCGTCTGTAGATGCGCGGTGAGCAAGGACGCGCTCGCGTTCATCTATTTCATCAACCTTGAAGCCCGGCTTCGCATCGCCTGCCTCAAGGTTCATCGGAAACTGAATGCCAAGCGCGTTCGTCGACTCGCGAACGACCTCAATCTCTCTCCGGAGCAGCCTGCGCAGATCTTCGAGGCTGCCTTCGAACCGGGAGTCTGTAGGGCCTTGCTCGTCGCTCTTTAAAAGACGCGCCGATGCCGCTTTCTTCAAGCGCCCATCTGATCTTCGTATTCGAACCACGCGCCCGTGCTTGCTTGACAGTCCTGGAATCCAGAATGATGTTTGGTCTTTAGGCGCCGGCGAACCAGGCGGCGGGTTCGTAGTAAGTCCCGGGAAGAGTGCCGCGATCGCCTTTACCAAGCTGTCATGGTTCATGGCCGCAGCATAGGCTATCCGCTGGCGACTTGGGAAAGCAGCGGATCGCTCATATCACCCACTTATGGGGGCCACTGGCTCTTTTAGCCGCTGCGACGGCCTGGCAGCGGATTGACGAGGCGCAGCCCCTCGAAGAAGCTGCCGCTGCTGCGGCGCTTGTGCGCAAAGCCCTTCTTCTCCATGCGCAGCGGGAACTCCCTGTTGGACAGCGGCTTTTGCTTGGCTCCGCGGGAGTACTGGACGTAGCTCGCGTAGGCGTCGCTCGCGGCAATGCGGGAGTCACCATCGAGTCGGCAGCATTCGTTGACCCACGCCTGGACCGAGTCGGCACTCGTCTTCAACGCCTTTCGACAGTCGCTCACCGCCTTGCACGTGCCCAGGCCGTTGTGCGCATACTCCGCCGCCCCGCTCAACAACCACAAAAGGATGCCTGCGTGCTCGGTCTCCAGCAGCTGGTCCAGTTCGCGGTTCGCCTTCTTGCCCCGGAAGTTGGCCGTGAATGGCAGCGGTACCAGGCGGCGCCACATCGCGGCGTCGCTGGCCTCGATCTCCGGCATCGAATTGGTCGAGATCCATAGCTTGCCCGGTGGCGTGAACGTCACCAGCTCGCCATAGTTCGGTCGCGCCGACAGTTCGTCGCCGCCGGCGAACTGCTTCACGAACGCCGCATCCAGACCGCCGCTGCTGGGCAACTCCGTGCAGATCACGAAGCGCGCCTTCTGCAGCGGCGCCAATGCCGGGCTCGGCGAATTGGGGTTGCCTGAATATGCGCGAGATAACACGTTCGGCGCCACCGAGTGGGCGTACTGACCCAGTACCGCCTTGATTGTTCGCATCAGCACCCCCTTGCCATTGCCGCCAGGACCGATCACCAAGAAGAACACCTGTTCCTTCGCCAGTCCGAACAGCGAATAGCCCAGCGCACGTTGAAGGTATCGCACATATTCGGCGTCGTCTTGGACCACCTCCAGAATGAACTTGTCCCAGAGTGGACAGGTCGCCTTCGGTTCGTAGTTCACGGGAGCACGGTATGACATCCAGTCAGCCGGCGTGGCGGGGCGCCACAGGCCGCTGTTCAATTCGACCACGCCATCTTTCAAGGCCAGCAGGTTGGGGACACTGTCGAACGCGCCCGCGTCGATGTGCATGCCGGGCAGTAACTGCGCATGGTTCACGATCGCCTTCAGGCCCGAGGCGTTGCGAAAACTGCGCAGGCCCTCTACGGAGGCGCCGCCGCGCGCCAAGCTGAACGTCGCCACCATCTCGCGTGCTGCCATCTGTGGTCGGTGCGGGCCAGGCACCCACAGCGTGCCGTCAAATGCATACCAAGAAAATGCGCGTGGATCGAAGCGCAGCGTTTGGGCGTACAACAGGCAGAACTGCTCGGCCAACGACGACTCGTCAAAATTCCGTTTCGCGTCGGGCTCCTGCTCCAGCTTGGCCAGATGGAACAGCGTACCCAGAGTCACGCCGCCGCCCGCCTTGAATCCGTCCCACGTGCTGCGCTGTGTCGCGGCATCGTATTTGGCGGATTTCGCCGACCAGTCGCTCCAGGTCCTGAAGCCAGCATCGGATGCGTCCCAGCTATGCAAGGCCATCCCCACGTGCAGCCACACTTTGCGGTCGTCAGCAGGAATGGTCGCCAGTGCAGCAGCGACGCTCTCGCGCTCATTCACCCCTGAAATAACTGGCTGCATTGGCCCCGAAGTGTTTGGGGCAGGGTGCTCCGATGGGGGATTTGTGGGCTGGGTCCGTGCCCTCTCAGGAAGATCAATCTGCAAACCCAGGCCGTCGATCAGAGCCTGTAGCTTTCGCGGTTTAGCGTTCGCCGTGATGTGGATGATCTTTGCCGGATCTGTACCCGGGTACTTCGGGTTGAAGGTGCCGGGCATCCGCATGACCCGGCTGATGTCGCACACGCTGCGGTCGGTGTCGAAGCGCTCGGCCAAGGCTTTCTGAATACCAGGGAAGCCTTCGATGGAACAATCCTCGACCAGCCAGTATGCGTGGAACTTCGTGGGTGATGAGCGCACGATCAAGTCCGGCGCGGGCCGAAGACCGCGCATTTCCTTGGCCGTCAGTGTGCCGTCATCCTTGTCGATGAACACGGCGTTGACCTTAACGAAGTTTTCTTTGGTGCGCTTGCCCTTCTTGCTGCTGTTGATGGCCATGCAAACGCTCTGCCCTGCGGCGTTCGCTTCCACGATCTGCGCGTCGAAGTCGCTGCCAATGCGGCTATAGCTCGTTTGCGGCAGAGGGCCGGCATCGTCCTTCTGGAAGAAGACGAAGTGCGTTGCTTTGTCGCCATGGAAGAACTTCTTGAACTTGATTCGAGTGCTTTTCTCGGCACGCAAGGCCTTTCGGCGAGATGCTTGGCTCACGTTCAGCGGCCCTCGACCAGAGTTTTCGCCGCCGGGTGCTGGAGGCGTGCATCGCGTTCTTTGACACGAGCCGCAAGGTAGGCGGCGACCTCAGTCTCGACCCACGCAACAGTACGCGGCCCGGTGGGCACGGGGGCGGGAAATTCACCCGCCTTGATGCGATTGAAAAGGGTGGATCTGGACCAGCCCGTGAGGGCGATGACCGCGGGTCGGCGGATGAGGTGAAAGGTCGATGCCATCGAAGTACTCCTTGGTGTGTTGGCAGCCAGCAAGGCGCTGGAGGCGCAACTCTCCCAAGGAAGGCACTTCGGGGAAATCGAAGTCGATTTGACTTCGATTGACAGGCGAGCTAGTCTTTGTTAGCCGATTCGCGATGGCTCAAGAGCAATTGGAGCTGAGTCCGAATGGCATCGGCGCCCAGGCCGGGTACTTTGAGGTCATCGAGCAATTCATGTCTGATCTCGTCGAGCGAATCGGGCGTCAGCGCGCCATACTCGCGCTCAATAAAGCGAAGCACCAGCGTTTGCAGGTTGTTGTTCATTCGCCCAACAATCGACTTCGTCTGGTCTCGCTTTAGCGCAGGAAAGGGAATCAATTGATCAACTGGCCCCGCGCCTTCCGCATACCAGCTTGTCGAAATTGGCAAATTGGCAGTTGACGCTTCCAAGCCACTTACTTCCAGAGGCAAATCGCTATATTTCCTCCGCAGGACCGAAAATGCGCTGTTGACATCGACGTACTGGTCCTCCAGATCCTCTGCCAGCTCGCCGCCCGGATGGTTGGGGAAGTAAAGAATGAGACCGGCTTCCCTGTTTGTTGTCAGATTTGCCTTGATGTAGCGCAGACGTTCACGAAAGAGATTGCGAAATTTTCCGCTTTTTCCCCAGAGGTTTTCATGCACCGAAGTAATGGGTCGAACGTGCAAGCTGATCATGATGATCAGCCATATTTTCATTGCGCGATGACCATGAAACTCCTGCACTTTTCTCGCAAACCCCAACAAATCACTATCTAGTACGCTTGCTTCTTGAGCATCTGACGTCTGAGATTCTGATTCTGCGTTCTGAGTATAGGCATGCTTCTCGTCGGTGACAGGCATCCCAGATCTGGAGCTAGAGCTAGAGTTGATGTTGAAGGGGTTGTGGGCTGGCATTGGCGGACGAGGACCTAAATGATGAATTTTGAGGGTCTGCCTCGCCTTCCCCGAGGAGAGGGTGGCGGCAGTGTCGGCTTTTTTAAATATATAAAAAGAAAAAGCGTGCCGGGGGTAAGGGCTACCAAGTCGGAAGAGTGCCTACACTGCCTACACCAGACAAATAGGAGACTCCCCAGGACAGGGTGTGAGCAGCAAACACGAGATCCGTGATCACGTCTCTGTCTCAACTGGTGGAAGGATAGCTAGTTCAACATCTCCAGTTGCTCTTGATGCACTGGATCTTAGGTCACCTTGGTCGACGATCCGTAGCGAACCATGCATTGATAGCCATCTGCTGGTTCAAATTCGATGCGGAGTTCGCGCTTTTCATTTTGATCCTTGCGTGGATCGTTGCGCAATCTCCTATTGCTGATGATTTTCGGTACTACGGCCTTAAGCCAAACTTCCACCGGTGGTAGGCTGATGAATTGATTGAAAATCTTGATCAATTCTCGATCTTCGCTGCTTATCATCACTTCGGCTGGTGTTGAGGTTCTTTTCAGCAAATCATCCAATGCCGCGGCGGCTGCCACCAAGCGGCAGCGCGGGTTCGAGATTTGCTCCTCGCGCCCATGCACTCGCTTGAGGTCGAATACCTCCACTGCGTCGCCGAGCGCCCGATGCTCCTCTTTTGTGAAAGACACATCGCTGCGAAACGCAATAACCTCGTTCATGTGCGTGGCAATAGCACGTGCCCTCATCGAATAGGCGAATAAGGTATTTAGGGCACCGACGTAGCCGTGCTGTGGATCGTTGCCGTTAAAGTTCCCGCGCAGAATCTCGCGGCCTTCCATTTCCAGAACGAACTCCAGATGCCAGCCTTCGCCGAGCATCTTGTAGAGGGTCACCAGCTTGTCGTGATAGGGAAGCGATCGAATGTCCCGGCCGTCCCATTGCGCGATATCAGCCCAGAACTGACCGTCGGTCAGAGATGCTCCATCGTCGAAGAGCTTCCGGAACGAGGCCTGCAGAATGCCTCCGCAGTTGCTTCCAGCAAAGGTCATCGACTTGCGTCCCACCTTGATGGTGCCCGGCATGTCGTCGAACGCGCTCACCTGACTGGTATCCGGCTCGCTGAGCCTCAGCTTGAGCAGGGCGGGCACTTCCCGCGGCGTGACGGTCAGCGTCCCGGCCTCGGCTGCGGTCGTGGCGACGATGTAAGCCAAGAGCGGCGAGCCATCGATCGCCAATTGGTTCGCTGCCATTGTCACAGGCATGCCGTGGTCAAACATCGATCGCAGGCCTCCCAGAGTGTCTGGGCCTAACTGACCGGGGCCGGGCGCGGCAGTCGCTCGACGGCAAGCGGGATTCGAACAACGCAAGCCGACGCGGTTGCGCAACCGCTCGATCACTGTGGCCGGAAAGTTTTCTGTGCGCGATCTCGCCATGATGACTAGTTCAACTGGCTGAAGAACCGGTTGCGGGGCGGACTGGAGCCCCTACTCCGTCGCAAGAAACGCCGCGCTATCACTGAAGTATGGAAACTTGCGCCAGTCATCGCGATTGGCCCACGACGTACAACCGCCGTTTGGCACAGCTCGCAGCGACGGTCAGAAGATTGGGCCTCTGCGACCCACTGCTTCGCACCCGGCCTACTTGGATTGCCACCCAGGACCAAGATCACCACATCAGACTCCTTCGGGTCAGGCACTACGAAAGTAGGCGATAAGGGAACGGAAGTATTTAGCCGAAGGCGGACTGCCCTGCGCGTCCGGAAACTGTGCACGAAAGGCTTTCTCCTCCGAAGTATGTCCAGCGTAAAATGTCTTGTCCCATGCGTGGTAATTCAGGAGTCCTTCTACCGCTCCGATATGAGCTGAGCGTAGATGGTCTTCAATGGCACTTACGCAGTCATCAACTACACCAAGCCAGCGTTGGAGGCGTTCCTCGGCAAGGCGCTGAACGGGCAACGGTTTCAACAGTAGCGGACTCCGGTACTCATGGATGAGGCGGCCAAAAGAGTGACCAACGCCATTCCGCAATTTCCGAATAGCGTCAAGCTCGCTGACGTTCTTTTCGAGGGTGGCCGGCACTGTTCCAAAGAGACTTCTGTACTTTCTGACCCGATCCGACCAAGCCCCTTTGGTCAGGCCCGTGATGTGTTCAGATAGATCCGGGAGAGCCTCTCGCTTAACGAGGCTGAGGCCGTCAACTGCCCTTGGCGAGGAGATTAGAACACCGGGATCGGAGGTGAGAGCCAAGGTACCAACCGCGTGGATGTAGGTCTCCAAATATCCACACAGCGCCACCAGCGCATTCAACCGAATCCAGTTCTGACTTTCCTTGAACTGAGATTGCCACTTCTGAGCGGAAGATGCAATGCGCCTCGCGTTTGCCGGCGGAATCTTAAGGATGGCCGTTAAGTCATCCGTGCCGTGCGTTGCGCCTACGGTCGCCATAGCGTGATTCGCCGCCGCCGCCTGACTCCAGTACAGGTCGTTGAGTTCAGTGTGGTGCTTCTTGAAAACAGCATACGGCCAAGTGCGGGGCCAGGCGCATTGCCAGCGGTCAAAGGACATTGGTTCTTATTTCTTTTTCTGAGTCTTGGCTGAACGTCGACTCCCGAATTGCGAGTTGTCGACCCCGACCGTTGGCAGTCATCGCGGAGACATGCATTTCAAGCTCCTGCAGTCATGTCGATGCCTTTCCGCTATCTGGAGTCCGGGCGGCGCTTCCAGTATTTAGGGATCAGTGCATTTCCCGATGCACGTGTCCAACGCTCCTTGGTGGCGCGCACGTACCGGGGGTCGTCCACAAAATAGGCGTGCTCCAACAAAAGGACCTGCATACCCCTGCGCGCCTCGACCTCCTTGAAGAGGAAGTCGATGTGCTGGCGCATGGCTTGAAAATCCTCATCGACCAAGCTGATTGGAACTACATCGCGCCCCCTCTGGTCCTCAGCAGACTCCGGGTCGTCCTGGGGGTCGAAGGCGGCCTGTGCAGCGTCATCAGTCTGCTCTTCTCCTCTGTTCGGAAAATAGGGGCGACTGAGTTGATCTAGCACAAGCAGTCCTGGCACGGGGCGACGTTCATTTTCGAAAAATCGCTGCAAACCAAAGGCAAATGCGACATGCACGGCTAGATAGTTTTGGTCCGATCCCACGTCCGCCATTGACAGAATGGCGCCACCGGGGCCTGGTTCGACGACGCTGACCTGCGGCTCCCGCGCGGAGAACTGCAGTTCCGCGTCCACGCATGGTTCTTCCTTTGGAAGCTCGGCGAACGCCTCGGAGGCGAATCGAGATACTGTCGCTTCCGCGCGCTGCAAACGTATGCGCCGGCTGTCGTTGTCTACCTGGGCTTCCAGTGCAGCAATCTCATCGCGCAGCCCGCTCAGATCCTTGCCGGGACGAAGCAGTTGATCATCCAACGTTTCGAGAAAGAAGCTGGCCTTGCCTCGAAAATGTGCCTGCACCTGTGCCAAATCGGCCAGTCGTTTGCCTTCCTGGATCTGGCTTAGGGCGGAAGCGATGCTGGCGTCGAGTTCTCTCAAGGTCGAACTGAGTTCCATGATCTTGTCGGCCAGCGTGCCAACCCGCGCGTCCAGCTGCGGCCGAATACGACCAACTTCGCTGCTCTCCGCGCGGATCATTTCCAAAGATGATTTCAAGGCCTGCGCCGCAGCCGCGCCTGCTTCGGTGTCCGCCTCGCAGACGGGGCACGTCGATGGCAAATCGAGCAGCTTCAAGTGTTCGGCAATTCGGAGCTTGTCATACTGACGGCTGACTGCGCTCTGGAAGCCATGCGATTCGTTGGCGGCTGCGGTCATTGCGCGATGTTCCCGTTTGGTCTGATTGAGCTCGCTCAGCACCGCGCGCCGCCGCTCGTTCAGCGTGCCCAACTCACCCTCGCTAGGGTACTGGACCGAGCCCACATTGGCGTGCAGTGCCTCCCGGATCAGCGTTAGTAGCTCGATTTCGTCCGCCTGAGCGGGCGGCTCAGGTGCAAGCCCAATCTGACGCGCCTCTGTCAGTAGGATACGAGCCCGCTGTTTCACCAGCGTGTCGTTGGCGCGCCGAGCGTCCTCGCGAGCTGTCTCAATTTCCAATGCCTTGCGCGCCTGCCGCAGACGGCGCTCAGCGGCGGCTGATGCTTCTGTGCTGACCCCCAGGAAATACGGCATGGTTGCGACAATCCCGCTGGCTTTTCGGTTGTCATCCAATCCGTGCAGAAGCACCGTCTCGCTGTCGATGACTTCCTTCGTCACGAACACGTAGGGCGTAACGTGGCGCACCGTCGCGCGGTCGCGCGGTTCGCGCCCCGGCACTAACTGGAGCCCTTTTTCCTGGTCCCCAATGCCAAAGGCGCGCTCCAACATTGCTTTGGCCGCATCGACGGTGGTGCGGCCTTCGAACTGATCGATGCGACGCGGCACAGACAGACCCCGACCAGAAGTGAAGAACATATGGTCGCTCGTTCGCTGGCCCACTGGCGGCACGAGTCGGCCAACGATCAACTCGTCGCGGCCGCGCAGCCATTTGACTCCGACCGCTAAACAATGGCGTTTCACGTACACCGGCAGTTCGCAACGAGAGGAGCCAAGGCAGTAGTCCAGCGCCTTGATCACGGCCGACTTGCCTGTTCCCGAAGCACCGGTGATTACATTGACCTGGCCCACGTCTAACTCAATGTCGCGGAATGCCCCATCAAGCCCTATGAAAAAAATTCTCTCAACGTTCCATCGCGTCATACGGACACCCCCATTGCTTCGATCACGGCGCGCGCGGAGCCGGCTCCGGAGAACCAACTACCAAGCAGCCGGGCCCGCTTAAGCGCGCTGCCAGCTATCCCGGCGACCACCGCCGGGGGCATTTTTGTGTTCGCTGAAGCGATTGAGGCCTCAGCTTCGAGACGCAACAGGCCCGCGATGCAGCCAAAGCGTATCGCCTCGGTGGTCACCGCCAGAGTGGCATTCACCCGTCCGGAGAGGCCAGACAGCACACGTGGGCTACGCTCAAGCCACACCAGCAGGCCCGTACTCTTGTTGCATCCCTCAAAAGTTGCCGCTAAGTCCTCCGACAGTGCGATCGGAAGCACCAAGTAAGCCGTGACTAACGCGGCCTTGCGTTCCAAGTGCTGTTGATGCGCCTCACAGAATTGAGCGAGCACAACAGCGCAGAACGCGGGATTGGTCTCGGCGTGGATGTCGTGCGCTACCTTCATGCGGTCTGTCCCAGCAAGTCCTTGAACTGCGGGTGCCACCCAACCTGCAATTCGATGGCTAGCACTTGGTAGGTGCCGCGCACGTAGTAGCTCGCGCTCCAATTGTTGGCGAAAGGACGCACCTCGGTGTGCGCGACTTCGTACGACCACCGCAGCAACTGATGGCCTGACTTGCGCTTGTTCGCATCGTCACATCCTTCGCAATCCTCGACCATGCGCTCATGCCTGTCACGCCAGGCTTCCTGCAGCACCTTGTCGTACAGGTCAATGCGCACTGCCATGTCGAGGCGTGCCGAGCACCACTTGTGCCGCTGAGCCCGCGCACGCCACTCCTCGCGCACCGCAACCCGAACGTCGCTGCGCGTTCCACCTACGAGTTCGATTTGCCTTGCGATCATGGAGTTCGGTTCATGGTCATCGGGCTGTAGCGCCGTTTCGAAGTCAGGCAACAGTTCATCCCGCTCGATCTCGCCTGCGAGCTCGGCGATCTTCTGTTGGACTTCGATCTTTCCGATGAAACGTTCGCGCTTACCGCATAGGGTAAAGATCACCTGCAAATCCCACCATTCGATAAGGCGCACGCAGATTGCGGGGCGTTTGTCGGGGGGGAAATTCACCAACTGGGCAGTGATGTCATCGGAAATGGCAGCGATATTGCTCGCACCAGGGCGCACGGTCATTCTGGCCAGCAAGGCTTCCTGCCTGGGTTTGCCTAGTTGCAGGAACGCGGTGCAGCCTGCAATTCGGTCCCCGTGCGGCAGTGGCAGGCTGCTTGACACTCGCGCAGCCTCGTGCTCCTGAACCACTCGTTGTGCTTCCAGCACGAGCAAGGCGCGCAACGGGCCTCGGTCGGCGGTTTCATCGAGCAAGACCGCGAGGGCATCTTTTGCGCCCAGCGGCGCAACCGTGACGAGCTGAAATCGGGTTTCTTCCAGCACCAGTCGCGGCAGAACGTCGATCCAAGCTTTAAAGGTGCGCCATAGGGCCCGCGAGGCCAACGTGACCGCCGAAGGCTTGGCCGCTATGGAGTGCTTAAGCTGGGCAAGCAGGGGTTCTCCGTTGGAGACGACCTCGACGTCGTCGAGGCGCTCCAGGCAGACCGCTGCGTCGTCATGCGGTTGCTCAAGGACTGCTCGCAATGCGTAGAGAGATTGAAAATAGAAGCCAAGCGCCGCGCCTTCCGCGGAGTGGCTTCCTGATTCTTTATTGCTCATCGCCTCTCTTTCAGTCACTACTTGCGGCGGTGCCGCGCAAATGTGGCAGGACTAGGACTGCTGCACCTCGATCGCGTTTGCGTGTGGGAGCCGCGGGAGCCGCGGGAGCCGTGACTGCGCGACGGATTCACGGCCTAGCTGCGCGCGTGCACATCGAGCATCCGCTCAGCAATCGTGCCCATGAACTGCACCGCCGCGCGGCCTTCGCCAGTCGTGATTGTTGAAACCCAAGGCCGGCCGTGCCCGCTGCCCAGCTTGTTGCGCATGCCGTTGATCGAACAAGCCAATGCGAACATCGCGCGCTCTGCCTTGGCTTGTGGTGGCTCGTTTGGCTCGACCGGATGTTGCGGCGTTGCAAGCTTGAGTGCAACAAATGCCATGCCCAGCAGCGCCTCGAAGTTGGCGCGTTGGGGATAGCTGCCGTTGCGCTCCATCAAGATGTGAGCGGCGGTGGCCTCAAGCAAGTCCTTGCTTGTCCCGGAAAGTAGTGCTGCGTCTTCCGCGCCGCGCTTGGCGCGGCGGACATACGCTTGGAGGGCTTGGGAAAGTGCCGTGCCTGAGAGGTTTTCCAGGACTTGCGGCAATAGTTCGCCGTCTTCGCTGAGAGTGCAACCCTCTGCTGCAAAGCAACTCACCGCGTTGGCGATGGTTTCCGCTCCGACATAGTTGGTTGAACTGGGGCGAAAGCCGCCACAGGCGCGCAGCGATGCCAGTAGCGCAGTCACTAGGGCCTCGCCACCCGCGAAGTTGGTCTCCATCGCCGAACTCAGCGTACTGCGAATCCGCTTGGCTTTTCCGACGTAGGTTTGGCCTTGGGTTTTCGGATCGTGCGACTGTAAGCCGGCTCGGTTGATCAAGAATTCAAGATCGGAATGACTGGGTGCGCGTGTCTCGGTTTGGGCGTCGTCGACCAAGCGAGCAATCGCATGGATGACCGAGTCAGTCAGTGGAGCGGCCATGGGCAAGTCTATAGTCGTTGGGGTCTTGGCCGTTTTGCTAGAGCAGCGGCTTTTGCGCTTGATCGAGCGTTGGCGGCTCGGTTACTGCGCCCGTGGGATTTGGAGCTGGAGTTGCAGTGTGTCCGCTAGGCGGCACGACTTGCTCGTCCGCAATCGTGATAGGCAACGTGGTTCGCTTGATGCCCACGAAATCCGCGAAAACACCCAAGATCGAGCGAGCCTCAGCCGACCGGCGCGACCTGCGTATTGAATGTTTTCAAGGCGGCCCGCGCCCTGGAACGATTCGATGCTCTTAGATTGCGCGAGCAGCCACGCACCCTTGGTGGTGTTGTCCATTCTTGTTGTCCTCGTGAGTCCTCTTTCCGCGAGGGACTATATCTTGAGGATCGACGCGGTCTCTCCGGTGCAGAGGGACGAGTTCACAGGTTCAAGCGGAACATTTCGGGGAGGAAGGGGGGAAGTAATGCGAAAGGACTGCTCAGAGGGCGGCGCTAACGTAGTCTGCCCAATCCTGCATCAACTGCAGCCGCCTTGCCACCATGTCGCTGCGTGCATAGGCCCGCACGGTCTGATCGCCAACGACGTGTGCCAACGCAAACTCAAGCATCTCGGCGGGGTACTGCGTGGCCTCCATGCCCCAGGTCCGAAAGCTTGCGCGGAACCCGTGCATGGTGTACGGCAGTTCGAGACGACGGAGCAACTGCGTGAAGACCATGTCGCTGTAAGGCCTGCCCCCTGGATTCGGAAACACCAGTTCCAGGCTCTTACCGTCTGCTGCTGCTTCGACGCTTTCGGCCTGCAGCGCGCGGGCCTGTCGCAACACCGCCCTGGCTCTCTTCGACAACGGCACCTTGTGATCTCGCCCGGCCTTCATACGCTCGCCCGGTACGGTCCAGTGGGTCAGGTGGGCATCGAACTCGGACCACCGCGCCCCGCGCACCTCGCCGGAGCGGGAGGCCGTCAGGACGATGAACTCGAATGCAAGTTGCACCATCGGCGTGGCCGTGCTGGCCCGCACCTTCGACATCAGGTCGCCGACCTGAGCATACGGGCAGGAACTGTGGTGCACGACCTTCCGGGCGCGGTCATTGGCTCCGAGCGCCAGCTTCACCTGCGCCCAGAACTCGCCATCTACACCAGTGCAGTAGTCCTTGGCCGCCCCATAGTTGATGACCGTTCGAATCCGCTGAAACACCCGGCTGGCGGTTTCCGCCTTGGTCTTCCAGATCGGGGTCAACGCCTTGAGCACTTCGGCTTTCCCGACTTGCTGGATGGGCAGCTTGCCAAACTTTGGGAAGACGTATTCCTTGAGCGTGTTGATCCACTGGGCACCGTGCTTGACGTTCTTCCAGTTGTCGGCATGCGCCTTGTGGTATTCCTCCGCGCAGGCCTGAAAGGTGACGCTGGCCTGCGCGGCCTGAGCCTCGGCTACAACCTGCGCCGCTTGCGCCTTGTTGCGGTGGTCGATGGGGTCGATGCCTTGGGCGAGTAGGTCGCGGGCCTGCTGGGCGCGGTCGCGTGCGCGGGCCAGCCCAAAGTCGAGGAGGGAGCCGAGGCCCATTTCGCGGGTTTTGCCGCGTATGGTGTAGCGCAGTAGCCAGGAACGGCTGCCGCCCGGGGCCACCTGCAGGTACAGGCCCCGGCCGTCCAGGTAGTAGCCTGGGCCCTTGGTTTTGGCCCGGACGGCCGTGTCGGTTAGCTGGTGGTGTTGGGTCATAGGGCGGGGCAGAATTTACCCCCTAGTTTACCCCCTTTATGTGTTGTGCTCGCGTGCGCGTTGCTGGGCGTCATTGCACCTTATGTGGCCTGTAGGCTATTGTTTATAAACAGTTTTTGTACTTTGATGGTTGCCTTTGTATGCTGTTGCAGTTAGGATGAGGCGGCCACACTCTCCGCCAGTTGGGCATCCAGGATCGGGAGGCCTGACGCGGCTTCAATGAGGTGAGCATGGCATTCCTGGACTCGCGTTGGTTCCGAGCATTCTTCGCTGCGGCATTCGGCATCGCCGTGTTCGCGGTTGTCGTCACGGGTTGGTGGGCCTCCACTTACATGATTCCGGTTCGACAGGTGAGGGACGCGGTGCAAGAGAAGCTGGGAGGCGGGGAGCCGGCGACGTTCGAGCAGGTGATCTTCAACAAGGCAACGCGTGTCGGATGCGGCTATGCCATCGTGAAGAATCGCGCGGGCGCAGGCACGGAGAGAACGCACTTCATCCTGTTTCCCAATGGAGAGCTTGCGCTCGCCCCGGCGGACACGACGGAAGGCGATGCGGCGCAGCAGATTGCCGCGCTTGAAAAGCAGGCTCGCTACGCGGCCCTGATCGTGTCGAACTGCACGAGTTGAGCCGGACTCTCTGAGGACCGGCCCAGACCGGCTGCGCTCAAAGGAACCACCGCATCAAGGCCTATTGACTGGCGCGGCGGCACCAGCGGACTCATAATGCCTTCCCGCGGCCGTGCCGGGGCCGCGTTTTCCAGCGATGAAGTGCTGCGTCGCACCGACGCATAGCCAAGGGTCTTCGTTTCCCGGCGCTCTCAAGAGGACGACCACATGAGTTCATTGCAGAAGCTGCTGCCGGCCTGTGAGCCGGCGCGCAGCGAGGCCCTGGCACTGCTGGCCAAGGCCCATCACGTCCCGCGGCACCTGGTCAAGGGCATTGCGAAGCGCGGCCTGAGCGCGGTGGGCATGCCGCAGCAGCAGCAACAGCAGGAGTCCGCACAGGGACCTCAATCGCCGGACGCTCCGCTCCAGCCCAGCTGATCTCCTCCCTCCTTCGACTTTGCCCGCGCAGCGCGCCCTGGTTTCAGATCAGCGGCACGCTGGCTTCCTTGAGCACGCGCAGCACGAAGTGCGACTGGCTGTGGCGAATGCCGGGAATCTTGTAGAGCTTCTCGCGCAGGAGCCGCTCGTAGTCGCGCGTGTCGCGCACCGCGATGCGGATGTAGTAGTCGTAGTCGCCTGAAACCAGATACGCCTCCTGGATCTCCGGGATGCTGGCCAGCGCGCGGCCGAATTCGTACAGCGTCTCGTCGCTGTGGCTCTCCAGCGTGAGCTGCACGATCACCGAATCCTGGTAGCCCAGCCGGGCCGCGTCGACGTCCACCGTGTAGCGCTTGATGACGCCGCTGGCCTCCAGCTTCTTGATGCGGCTCCAGCAAGTGGTGGCCGCCAGGCCGACCTCGGCACCGATCTCCTGGAGCGTCTTGCGCGAGTCGTGCAGCAGCACGCGCAGGATCGCCATGTCGATCTTGTCGAAAAATTCTTCGGTGCCTGGCGGATTTTTGCGATTGGTCTTCAAGGAAACTGCTGGATTCGTCCAAAAAACGAAGCACATTCTGCATCAATGTCGGAAGAATCGACGCATGCAAACCCTCGCTCCCACGCCCGCGCTGCTCGGCTTGCGCAACGGTGCCCAGGCCCTGCTCCAGACGCTCGTCGAATGCGGCGTCGACACGATCTTCGGCTACCCCGGCGGCGCCTCGCGCTGCCGCTCTACGACGCGCTCTTCGGCGAGCCGCGCCTGCGCCATGTGCTGGTGCGGCACGAGCAGGCGGCCGTCCATGCGGCCGAGGGCTATGCGCGCAGCACCGGGCGGGTGGGCGTGGTGCTGGTGACCTCGGGGCCCGGCGTGGGCAACACGATCACGGGGCTGCTCGATGCGATCAGCGATTCGGTTCCGCTGCTGTGCATCAGTGGCCAGGTCGCGACCGCGGTGATCGGCACCGATGCCTTCCAGGAGAGCGATGCGCTGGGCATGTCGCGGCCGGTGACCAAGTGGAACCACCAACTGCGTACGGCTGAGGAGATCCCGTCCCGGGTTCGCTTGGCGCTGGAGATCGCTGCCGGCGGCCGGCCGGGGCCGGTGCTGCTCGACGTGCCCAAGGATGTGCAGCAGGCGCTGCTCGGGAATGAGGCGGTCGTGCCCGTGACGGCGCGCCGCTACCGCAGCGGCGCCGATGCCCGACTGCCGCAGGCCAGCCTGGAGCGCGCGGCCGACCTGCTGTCCACCGCGCGCCGGCCGGTGCTCTACGGCGGTGGCGGCCTGGTCAACGCCGGGCCGGCCGCCTGCGAGGCTTTCTCGGCACTGGTGCGCCGGCTCGACGCACCCTGCACCCTGACGCTGATGGGCCTGGGCGCCTTCCCGGCCTCCGACCCGCGCTTTCTCGGCATGCTGGGGATGCACGGCACGCTGCAGGCCAACCTGGCCATGCACGAGGCCGACCTGGTGCTCTGCGTCGGCGCCCGCTTCGACGACCGCGTGACCGGCAAGCTGGCCGAGTTCTGCCCGCAGGCGCGCAAGATCCATATCGACATCGACCCGGCGAACATCAACAAGGTGGTCAAGGTCGACGTGCCGATGGTCGGCGATTGCGAGGCGGTGCTGGAGTCGCTGCTGCGCATGCCGGCGCTCGATGGCCTGGCGCCGGAGCGCCTGGCGCCTTGGTGGAAGCGCATCGAAGGCTGGCGCGCTCGGCGCTGCCTGGACTTCGCGCCGCGCGCCGATGCGATCCTGCCGCAACAGCTGATGGCCTCGCTGCAGCAGGCGCTGGCGGGTCGTGACGCGATCGTCTCCACCGACGTGGGCCAGCACCAGATGTGGGCTGCGCAGCACCTGCGCTTCGAGCGCCCGCGCCGCTGGCTGACTTCGGGCGGCGCCGGCACCATGGGCTACGGCCTGCCGGCCGCGATCGGCGCGCAGATCGCGCACCCCGGGGCGCTCACCGTCTGCGTGAGCGGCGATGCCTCGGTGCTGATGAACATCCAGGAGCTCTCCACCGCCGTGCAGCACCGCGCGCCGGTGAAGCTGGTGCTCTGCAACAACGGCTACATGGGCATGGTGCGCCAGTGGCAGGAGCTCAACCACGGCAACCGGCTGAGCCACAGCTGGAACGAGGCGCTGCCCGACTTCGTCGCGCTGGCGAGGGCCTTCGGCTGGGGCGCGCGACGCGTCGCCGATCCGGCTGAACTGCCCGATGCGCTGGCCGAATGCCTGGCCAGCAGCGGCGCCTTCTTCCTCGACGTGCAGGTGGTGGCGCAGGAAAACTGCTTCCCCATGATCCCCGCGGGCCAGGGCCACCACCGCGTGATGCTGGCCAAGGACTGCTGGTACGAGGAGGTCTGAGGCCGGTTCAGAGCGTTTGCGCGATCGAGCTCGGCACTTCGATCTCCATGTCCAGCAGCATCTGCGCCATGCCCTTGCCGAGCGGGTCCATGCGCATCGAGGACGGCCCGCCACCATCGAGGGCCTCGTGCATAAGGAGGTTCATCGCGGCGATGCCCGGCAGATGGAAGCGCTCCACCCGGCCGCGCACCAGGTGCGCAAACCAGGCCTGCACGGCCTCCGGTGTCACCCGCGCCCACAGCAGCGGCAGCCACTCGGGCCGGCGCGCGACCAGGCCGATGTTCGAGAGGTCGCCCTTGTCGCCGCTGCGCGCCCAGGCCAGCTGGACGAGGCGCACGGGCTGCGTGGGCTCGCCCTCGTCGGCGAAGGGCGCAGGCGCGGCGATCGGCGGTGTCGCGGTGTCGTCGGGCGGCGCCGCAACGGGCACCGCATGGCGCTCGCCGTCGAGCACGAAGCCGGCCTGCACCGCCGCCTTGTCCAGCAGGAAGGCAAAGGGCTTGACCAACGGCGACACCGAAGGCCGCCCGCCGCCCGGCCCGGTGGTGCCCGGCGCCCAGGAGGTGCCCGCGGGCGCGATCTCGCGCGCAAACATCTCGAGGGCCGCTTTCTGAGGATGGTCGGCGACCACCCGCATCATCACCTCGCGCGACGCCTGCGTGCGCGCATGCGGGCCATAGAGCGACTCGGCGCCGATCACCTCGACATGGGTCGCGGTGAAGGGCGGCGCACCGCTCTCGCGCAGGATGCGGCCGGTGCGCTCGAGGATCGCCTCGGCCGTGCGCTGCGCCTTCTTCCCCGCATCGATGCCGACGATCACCAGGCTGCCGGCGCAGCGGAAGCCATCGAGCTGCGTGGCCGAGACCTTGTAGTGCGCACCCGGCGCACGGCCCTTGGCGGCGCTGACCCCCACGCGGTCTTCGCCGCGCTGCTCGATCGCGACCTCGCGGAAGTCGCAGCACACGTCGGGCAGCCGGTAGGCGCCGGGGTCGCCGATCTCGTAGAGCAGCTGCTCGGCCACCGCCGCGCGGATCACGCGGCCGCCCGTGCCCTCGGGCTTGGTCACGATGAAGCTGCCGTCTGCGTGGCACTCCACGATCGGGTAGCCCATGTTCGCCCAGTCGGGAATCTCCTCCCAGTCGGTATGCAGGCCGCCGGTGGCCTGGCAGCCGCACTCGATGATGTGGCCGGCCAGGCTGCCGGAGGCCAGCAGGTCGTAGTCCGCGGCTCCCCACCCGAATTCATGCATCAGCGGCCCCAGCGTGACGGCGCTGTCCACGCATCGCCCGGTGATCACGACGTCGGCGCCTGCGGCCAGCGCGGCGGCGATGGGCTGTGCGCCGACGTAGGCGTTGGCACCCAGCACCCGCGCCGGCAGCGCCTCGCCCGTGGTCATGTCGCACACGCCGCGCTCGCGCAGCACCGGCATCTGCGCGGCGACGTCGTCGCCGTCGACCACCGCGATGCGCAGGGCGATGCCCTCGCTCTCGGCCAGCGCGCGCAGCGCGGCGGCGCAGCCCTGCGGGTTGATGCCGCCCGCATCGCTGACCACCCTGATCCCCTGGCGCTTGACTTCGGCGAGCACAGACTTCATCGCGATCTCGACGAAGTCGGTCGCATAGCCCAGCTCCGGCTTTTTCGCGCGCGCAGCGGCCAGGATCGCCATGGTCGTCTCGGCGAGGTAGT
Source organism: Variovorax sp. WS11 (assembly GCF_010499245.1). Taxonomy (GTDB): domain Bacteria; phylum Pseudomonadota; class Gammaproteobacteria; order Burkholderiales; family Burkholderiaceae_C; genus Variovorax. The sequence continues at coordinate 1,451,826 of NZ_JAAGOW010000001.1, read as the reverse complement.
CGAACACCAGGTAGTCGAGCCGGCCTTGGCGCACCAGTTGGGGCGCGGCCACCATGCTGTCGCCCCAGAAGCCCGAGGCGCCGCCGATGCGGACGGTTTTCTGCGAAGCGCTTGGCGTGATGGGAGGCATGAAGCAGTACTCGGCTGGAGCGGGTGGCCCAGCTGGGCAGCTTAGCGAGAGGCTGCGCACCTGGCTTGCGCCAACTCGCTGCGTTGGGGTGGGCGGGTTGCTTCTGTGCCGATGCCGCTATTGATGAAGCGCGATTCCTCGCGGCGCACCTCCGGTGCCACGCGCGTTGCTTGCGAAGCCCGGGCTAGTAGCCGCTCGGCTGGAAGTCCGTGCTTCGCAGGCAGATTTCCACCCGCGGGTTCTCGCGGTAGCGGGCCGTGGCCAGCGCGTCGATGGAATCGGCGTTCCGGTCGTAGGTGCGCACCAGCTCCGTTTCGCCGTCGGGTGCGTGGAAGCGGGCGTGCAGCGCTTCTTCGTCGATCCTGGCGATGATGCGGGCCCCGTCATACCCGTCGGGGTAGATGGCGAACTGGACGCTGCCGGCTGCGGGAAGGAAGATTGCTTCGGAGGCCATAGGAACTTTGGTATTCGTATGGGCAGTATCGGATTTCTTGGTTGAGCAAAAAATAGGCCTGAAGGCGTATATGCCTTACAGGGTGTGACGTATTTCACATTCCCAGGCCTTTGAAGACAAGCGGAGCAAACCCTCCGAGGCGCCGAACTTCCGGCAGGGCTGCGGGTCAGACCGGGCTTTGCTTCCCGTCCTCCCTCATGCGCTGCCTCTCCGTTCACCGATCGATCCGCCTGCTTCTTCTTGCCGCTCTCCTCGGCCCTGCTGCCGGTGCCGCGCAGGCCCAGGAGCTGCCGCCCGGCGTACGCCTGGGCATGGCGGCCGAGGACCTGCAGGCAGCGCTGCCCGGGCTGGAGCGCGTGCAACGGCCGCAGCGCCTCTCCGGCGGCCTCTCGGGCCTTTGGCGCGGGGCGCCGGCATCCGTCGCCGGCCTGCTTTTCGAGCCGGTCTACTACCTGGCCGGCGGGCAGTTGCGGCGGGTGGAATGGGTGGCGGCCGCGCAGGCGGCGCCCGACCTCGGGGCGGCGGCCTTTGCCGAGCTGGTGGCCTGGGGCCGCGGGCAGTTCGGTCCGGAGCTGGCCTCCAGCGACCCGGGCAGCGCCTATGCGGCGTGGGTGCAGGGCGAGGTCGACGTCTATGCCCAGCATGTCAACAACGCGCGCGGCGCCAGCGTGCGCCTGGTCTACAAGGCGCGGCAGCTCAAGGACGCGAGCGAGCTCTGAAGAAGCTGCGAACAGCTTCTGAAGCGTTCTGCGGCCTCAGTGTTCCGCCAGCATGCCGCGCTCCTCGATGAAGGCGACGACATCGGCCAGCCCCTCCCTGGTCTTGAGGTTGGTCATCACGAAGGGCCGCTGCTTGCGCATGCGCTTCGTGTCGGCCTCCATCACGCCCAGGTCGGCACCCACGTAGGGCGCGAGGTCGGTCTTGTTGATCACGAACAGGTCGCTCTTGGTGATGCCGGGGCCGCCCTTGCGCGGGATCTTCTCGCCGGCCGCGACGTCGATCACGTAGATCGTGAGGTCGCTGAGCTCGGGGCTGAAGGTGGCGGCCAGGTTGTCGCCGCCGCTCTCGACGAAGACCACGTCCGCATCGGGAAACTCGGCCAGCATGCGGTCGATGGCCTCGAGGTTGATCGAGGCATCCTCGCGGATTGCGGTGTGCGGGCAGCCGCCGGTCTCCACGCCCATGATGCGCTCGGCCGGCAGCGCGCCGGCCACCGTCAGCAGGCGCTGGTCTTCCTTGGTGTAGATGTCGTTGGTGATGGCGATCAGGTCGTACTTGTCGCGCATCGCCTTGCAGAGCATCTCCAGCAGCGTGGTCTTGCCGGAGCCGACCGGCCCGCCGATGCCCACGCGCAGGGGCGGCAGTCTCTTGGTGCGGTGGGGGATGTGGTGCAGGGCGGAGCTCATGATGGTCGGTTCGGATCAGCTTCTGAAAAGGCGCGAGTACTGGGTTTCGTGGCGCGCCGACAGCACGGCGAGCATGGGAGAAAAAGCCTGGCGCTCATCATCCGCCAGCGCAAGGGCCCGGTCCACTGCCGGGGGGATTTCGGCGGCCAGGCGGCCGAGGATGCGCTGGCCCGCGCTCTGGCCCAGCGGCACGGCCTTGACCGCGGCGGCTGCCATGTTCTCCGCCCAGCCGAAGGCGAAGGCCAGGCAGGCGTCGCGCACGGGTGCCTCGGTGCGGCTGGCGGCGAAGGCAAAGGCGATCGGGTAGCTCGCGGGCAGGGTGTCGAAGATGGCGGCGGCATCGGCGTGCCGCAGCTTGAGCCATTCGACGAAGGAGCGGCCCATTTGCTCGGTCTGCAGCCGGAACTCGGCCGATTCGCGGGTCTGGAACACCCAGTCGTTGAGCTCGCGGAGGCGCGCGAGCTCGCTGCTGCGCCAGGCGGGGATGGCCTGCGCAACGATGGCCAGGTCGCTGCGTGCAAGGCTCAGGTGCAGTTGGCCGGCCAGCCATTCGCAGGCGCCTTCCTCGTTGCCGATGCCGGCCCATTCGATGGCGGCCTCCAGGCCCTCCGAGTAGGAGAAGCCGCCGACCGGCAAGGCCGGCGAGGCCAGCCAGATCAACTGCAGCAGGCTGGCCGCGGGCAGGGCACCCGGCGCGTCAGCCATCAGTGCGAGTGGCCGTGGCCATGCGCGTGGTCGTGCGAATGGGCGTGGTGCTCATGGCCGTCGTCGTGCGAGTGTGGCGCGGCATAGGCATCCGGATGCAGCACCGGCCCGACCGGCGCGGCGCCGTGCGAATGGCCTTGCGTGCCGTAGGCGCCGCCTTCGGGCTCGAAGGCTTCCTCCGCCTCGCGCACGATCAGGTGCATCGATCGCAGCATGCCGGCCAGCACATGGTCAGGCTCGATCTTCAGGTGGTCGGGCTTGAGCTCGATCGGTACATGCCGGTTGCCCAGGTGGTAGGCCGCACGCATCAGGTCGAAGGGCGTGCCGTGCTCGCTGCAATGCGTGATGACCAGCACCGGCTGCTTCGCCGCGATCACCTTGACGAGCGAGCCGTCTTCCGCCACCAGCACGTCGCCGCCGCGCACCAGCGTGCCGCGCGGCAGGAACACGCCCAGCTGGCGGCCTTGGGAATCGGTGGCGTCGAAGCGGCTTTTCTGACGCACGTCCCAGTCGAGTTCGACGGTGGCGGCGCGCTTGAGCAGCACCGGCGCGAGGCCGCCGCCCTGGGGCATGAGTTTGTTGGCTGTGAGCATGAACAAAATGGAAAATGGCTTGAGATAACAGTTGTTCGCCGATAACATAACAACTGTTATAACTTCAGTGGGGCTCGTATGTCGGCACTTAAATTGACGCAGATCGGCAATTCCGTGGGCGTTATCTTGCCCAAAGAGGTCCTGGCCCGCTTGAAGGTTGAAAAGGGGGACACGTTGTTCCTGACGGAAGCGGCTAACGGTGTGATGCTCACTCCCTATGACCCGGACATGGAAGAGCAGTTGAAGCTGGGACGCGAGTTCATGCGCGAGTTTCGCGATACCTTCCACCAACTCGCCAAGTGAGCGTATGGCGCTGGGTCGACCAGCATTCGCTCATCTTGTTGCACGGTGAGAGCCTCGCCGAGCACGGCGGCGCATCGGGCTTGCGCGACGAGGGACTGCTTCAGTCCGCATTGGCTCGACCACGCCATCTCGTTGCCTATGGTGAACCCGATCTTGCCGAGTTGGCAGCAGCCTACGGAATCGGGATTGCCAAGAATCACCCTTTCGTCGACGGCAACAAGCGCGCAGCTCTCCTTGCCGTCGGCTTGTTCCTTGCGCTCAATGGATGGCGATTGAATGTCGCCCAGGCTGAAGCGACCCTTGTGATGTTCGAAGTCGCGGCAAGTGCGATCGACGAGCAAGGGTTTGCTGCCTGGGTTAGGGACCATCTGAAGGAACGCTGAGCCGGCCAGCTCAGAACAGAAAATACCGCTGCGCCATCGGCAACACCACCGCCGGATCGCAGGTGAGCAACTGCCCATCCGCCCGCACCGCATAGGTCTGCGCATCGATCTCCATCTTCGGCGTGTAGCCGTTGTGCACCATATCCTGCTTGCGCACGCCGCGGATGTTCTTCACCGCGCTCAGGGTCTTGGCCAGTCCGTAGCGCTGTCCGATGTTCGCGGCCAGGCCGGCTTGCGAGACGAAGGTCAGCGAGCTCTTCGCCAGCGAACCGCCGAAGGCCCCGAACATCGGCCGGTAGTGCACCGGCTGCGGCGTCGGGATCGATGCGTTGGGGTCGCCCATCGCGGCCATGGCAATCGTGCCGCCCTTGAGGATGGTGAAGGGCTTGACGCCGAAGAAGGCCGGCTTCCACACCACCAGGTCGGCCCACTTGCCGACCTCGACGCTGCCCACCTCGTGCGAGATGCCGTGCGAGATGGCGGGGTTGATCGTGTACTTGGCCACGTAGCGCCTGGCGCGTGCGTTGTCGTTGCGGCCGCCGTCCTCGGGCAGCTTGCCGCGCTGGGCCTTCATCTTGTGTGCGGTCTGCCAGCAGCGCAGGATCACCTCGCCCACCCGGCCCATGGCCTGGCTGTCGGAGCTGAACATGCTGATCGCGCCCAGGTCGTGCAGGATGTCCTCGGCCGCGATGGTCTCCTTGCGGATGCGGCTCTCGGCGAAGGCCAGGTCCTCGGGGATACCGGCGTCCAAGTGGTGGCACACCATCAGCATGTCGACATGCTCGTCGAGCGTGTTGACGGTGTAGGGCATCGTCGGGTTGGTGGAGGAGGGCAGGAAGTTCGCCTCGCCCACCACGCGCAGGATGTCCGGTGCATGGCCACCGCCCGCGCCTTCGGTATGGAAGGCGCAGATCCCGCGGCCCTTCACCGCGGCGATGGTGTTCTCGACAAAGCCCGACTCGTTCAGCGTGTCGCTGTGGATCGCCACCTGCGTGTCAGTGGCGTCGGCCACGTCCAGGCAGTTGCTGATCGCGGCCGGCGTGGTGCCCCAGTCCTCGTGCAGCTTGAGGCCCATCACGCCGGCCTCGATCTGCTCGTTGAGCGCGGCCGGCAGGCTCGCATTGCCCTTGCCGAGGAAGCCGAGGTTCATCGGAAAGGCGTCGGCCGCCTGCAGCATGCGCTCGATGTGCCAGGGGCCCGGCGTCGCGGTGGTCGCGAAGGTGCCGGTGGCCGGGCCGGTGCCGCCGCCCAGCATGGTGGTGATGCCGGAGGCCAGCGCCTCCTCGATCTGCTGCGGGCAGATGAAGTGGATGTGGCTGTCGATGCCGCCCGCGGTGACGATGTTGCCCTCGCAGCTGATGACCTCGGTGCCCGGCCCGATGACGATGTCCACGCCCGGCTGCACGTCCGGATTGCCGGCCTTGCCGATCGCCACGATGCGCCCGCCCTTCAGGCCGATGTCGGCCTTGACGATGCCCCAGTGGTCGAGGATCAGCGCGTTGGTCATGACCGTGTCGACGACGCCCTCGGCGCGTGTGCGCTGCGATTGCGCCATGCCGTCGCGGATGGTCTTGCCGCCGCCGAACTTGACCTCCTCGCCGTAGCCGCCGGCGCGCAGGGTGTAGTCCTCCTCGACCTCGATCACCAGGTCGGTGTCGGCCAGGCGCACGCGGTCGCCGACGGTGGGGCCGAAGATTTCGGCGTAGGCACGCCGGCCAATGGTTGCCATGTCCTAGAGCTTTCCTTGAACCAGTCCGCGAAAGCCGTAGACCACCCGGTCGCCGGCGAAGTCCACCAGTTCGACCGTGCGCTGCTGCCCCGGCTCGAAGCGCACCGCGGTGCCCGAGGCGATGTTCAGGCGCATGCCGCGCGCGGCCTCGCGGTCGAAGTCCAGCGCGCCGTTGGTCTCGGCGAAGTGGTAGTGCGAGCCGACCTGGATCGGCCGGTCGGCCGCGTTGCGCACGACCAGCGTCAGCGTGCGGCGACCGGGGTTGAGGGTGTGATCGCCCTCGTCGGTGATCAGTTCGCCGGGGATCATGCGAGGCCGCCGAGCAGGGCGACGCCGAAGATCGCGACGGCCGCGCCGGCGACGCGCGGCATCCAGCGATGGCCGTGGCGCAGTGCCCAGCCGATCGCGATGCCGGCGGCATGCAGCAGCACCGTCGCGGCCAGCATGCCGGCCAGCGTCAGCGCGGCGCCCGATTCGCCGGCCAGTTCCTGCCCGTGCGCGACGCCATGGAACACCGCGAACACGCCGACCAGCGCCGCCGCGGCCAGCGCCGGCAGCCGCCGCTGCGTGAAGACCAAAAGCCCCAGCACCAGCAGCGAGGCCGCGATCATGGGCTCCACCGCCGGCAACTGCACGCCCGCCAGGCCCAGCAGGGCGCCGGCCAGCAGCATCAGCGCAAAGCCCAGCGGCGCCCACAGCAGATCGGGCCAGGCGCGGCGCGCGGTGAGCGCGCTCCACAGGCCCACCGCGACCATCGCGGCGAGGTGATCCGGCCCGGTCAACGGATGCAAAAGGCCGGCGGCCAGGCCGTGGTGCAGGCCGGCATCGGCGCCGGTGTGGGCGGCCGCGGCCATTGGCAGCGCGGCGATCAGGAGCAGGGGGGCTTGGCGAAGAAGGCGCATGGTCATGGTGTGTGTGGCTTGTTGTTCAGACGATGGGCTGGTGGACCGTGACGAGCTTGGTGCCGTCCGGGAACGTGGCCTCGACCTGGATGTCCGGAATCATCTCGGCCACCCCCTCCATCACGTCGGCGCGCGACAGGATGCTGCGGCCCTCGCTCATCAGCGCGGCCACGGTCTTGCCGTCGCGCGCGCCTTCCATCACGGCGGCCGAGATCAGCGCCACCGCCTCCGGATAGTTGAGCTTGAGCCCGCGTGCGCGGCGCCGCTCTGCCAGCAGGGCGGCGGTGAAGATCAGGAGCTTGTCTTTTTCGCGCGGTGTCAGTTCCATGGGCGGGGTCGTATCGCTTTGTTGGGCGGCCATTATGGGCAGCCCCGGGGCATTGCAACAGTCGTGCCGATGGCACGGAACCTGCACCTGGGCGATGTGGACCCGACCGCCGTTCCTCCGCTCGCCAGCGACGAAGCGCCGCAGCGCATCGTCAAGGTCCGGCGCGACTACAACAGCTGGGTGGCGCGCGAGACGCTCGAGGACTACGCGCTGCGCTTCACCCCGCAGCGCTTTCGCCGCATGTCGGAATGGCGCGTGGCCAGCACGGCCTTCGGCGGCGCGGCCTCCTTCCTGATCCTCGAGGCGGTGGGCGCCACGCTGCTGGTGCAGTACGGCTTCGTCAACGCGGCCTGGGCCATTCTGGCGACCGGGCTGATCATCTTCCTGGCCGGCCTGCCCATCAGCGTCTACGCCGCGCGCTACGGCGTGGACATGGACCTCCTCACCCGCGGCGCCGGCTTCGGCTACATCGGCTCCACGCTGACCTCGCTGATCTACGCCTCCTTCACCTTCATCTTCTTCGCGCTCGAGGCCGCTGTGATGGCCTATGCGCTGGAGCTGGCGCTGGGCATTCCGCCGGCCTGGGGCTACCTGGTCTGCGCGCTGGTGGTCATTCCACTGGTCACGCACGGCATCTCGGCCATCAGCCGGCTGCAGGTCTGGACCCAGCCCATCTGGCTGTTGATGCTGGTGGTGCCCTTTGCCTATGTGCTGGTGCGCGATCCTGGTGCGTTCGCAGGCATCGTGCACTACAACGGCCTCAAGCCGGGCCAGATCGGGTTCGACCTGCACCTCTTCGGTGCTGCGCTCACCGTCGGCATCGCGTTGATCACCCAGATGGGCGAGCAGGCCGACTACCTGCGCTTCATGCCGGTCCGCACCGCCGCCAACCGCGGCCGCTGGTGGGCCAGCGTGCTGGCGGGCGGGCCGGGCTGGGTGGCGCTGGGCGTGCTCAAGATGCTCGGTGGTGCGCTGCTGGCCTACCTCGCCATCGGCCACATGGTGCCGCCCGAGCGCGCGGTGGACCCGAACCAGATGTACCTGGCCGCCTACGAGTACGTGTTCCCGCAGTACGGCTGGGCGGTGGCGGCCACGGCGCTGTTCGTGGTGATCTCGCAGCTCAAGATCAACGTCACCAACGCCTACGCCGGCTCGCTGGCCTGGAGCAACTTCTTCTCGCGCGTCACCCACAGCCATCCGGGGCGGGTGGTGTGGGTGGTGTTCAACGCGCTGATCGCCTTCATGCTGATGGAGATGAACGTGTTCGAGGCCCTGGGCGACGTGCTGGGCCTGTACGCCAACATCGCCATCGCCTGGATGATGGCGGTGGTGGCCGACCTTGTGGTCAACAAGCCGCTGGGGCTGTCGCCGCCGGGCATCGAGTTCAAGCGCGCGCACCTGTGGGACATCAACCCGGTGGGCGTGGGCGCGATGGCGCTGGCCTCGGTGCTGTCCATCAGCGCGCACCTGGGCGCCTTCGGCCGGACCGCGCAGGCCTTCTCGGCGCTGATCGCGCTCGGCACGGCCTTCGCCGCGGCGCCGCTGATCGCCTGGGTCACGCGCGGCAAGTACTACATCGCGCGGGTGTCGGGCGAAAGCGGCGCCGCCGCCTTCGCGCCGGCCACCGGGCAGCGCGCGGTGCGCTGGGCGCGAGTCGAATCGGAAGCCGGCAGCTATCGGCGCCTGAGCACCCAGCGCTGCGTGATCTGCGAGCGCGACTACGAAGGCCCCGACATGGCGCACTGCCCCGCCTACCAGGGCGCGATCTGCTCGCTGTGCTGCACGCTCGATGCGCGCTGCGGCGACCTGTGCAAGCCCGAGGCGAGCCTGTCGGCGCAGTGGTCGGGGGCGTTGCGCTGGCTGCTGCCGCGCCGCGTCTGGCCCTATCTCGATACCGGCCTCGGACACTTCCTGCTGCTGATGCTGATCGTCGTGCCCCTGCTGGCTGCGGTCTTCGGCGTGCTCTACCAGCAGGAGCTGCGCGGCGTCGCCGAGAGCGCGCTGACCGACATGGCGCAGTCCACCGCGTCCCTGCGCTCCGGCTTCCTCAAGGCCTACATGGCGCTGCTGCTGATCGCCGGCATCGTCGCCTGGTGGCTGGTGCTGGCGCACCAGAGCCGCAAGGTGGCGCAGGAGGAATCGAACCGCCAGACGCGCTTGCTGATGCGCGAGATCGAACTGCACCGCCAGACCGACCGCGCACTGCAGGCGGCCAAGCAGACGGCCGAGCAGGCCCGCGAGCAGGCGGACCAGGCCAACCAGGCCAAGAGCCGCTACATCAGCGCCATCAGCCACGAGCTGCGCACGCCGCTCAACAGCATCCTCGGCTATGCCCAGCTCATGGGCGAGGACGCGGCCGTGCCGCCGCACCGGCGGCAGGCGGTGGCGGTGATCAAGCGCGGCGGCGAGCACCTGCTGTCGCTGATCGAGGGCACGCTGGACATTGCCCATATCGAGGCCGGCAAGCTCACGCTGCATGCCCGGCCCATGCAGTTCGCCGAGCTCATGACCGAGCTGGCCGACATGTTCGAGCTGCAGGCGGCCGAGAAGGGCCTGGCCTTCCGCTTCGAGCCCGAAGGCGACCTGCCCGAGCTGGTGCGGGCCGACGAGAAGCGCGTGCGGCAGATCCTCATCAACCTGCTGGGCAACGCGATCAAGTTCACCGCCAGCGGGCGCGTCACGCTGCGCCTGCGCTATGCGCGCGAGTTCGCGGCCATCGAGGTCGAGGACACGGGCCCGGGCATGTCGTCCGAGGAACTCGGCCGCATCTTCGAGCCCTTCGCACGCGGCGCGAGCGCGGGCCCGTCGGCGCCGGGCGCGGGCCTGGGCCTGACCATCGCGAAGATGCTGATCGACCTGATGGGCGGCGAGATGAAGGTGCAGAGCGCGCCCGGCGCCGGCTCGCTGTTCCGCGTGCGCCTGTTCCTGCCGCGCGTGCACCAGACCCCCGGCGCGGGCATTCGGCGCGTCGCTGCGGCGCCGGCGCCGCGCCCGCGCCGCGGCTACGAAGGCCCGCGACGGCGCCTGCTGGTGGTCGACAACGAGGAGGCCGACCGCGAGCTGCTCGTGCAGCTGCTGGCGCCGCTGGGCTTCGAGCTGCGCACCGCCGCCAGCGGCCACGATGCGCTCGACCTGGTGGCGGCCGGCTGGCATCCGCACGCGATGTTCGTCGACCTCGCGATGCCCGGCATCGACGGCTGGGAGACCATCCGCCGCGCCCGCGCGCTCGGCCTCGCCGAGGCGCAGGTCGCGATCGTCTCGGCCAACGCCTTCGACAAGCGGCTGGACAACGACGTCGGCATCGCGCCCGAGGACTTCTTCGTCAAGCCGGTGCGCCACAGCGAGCTGCTCGACTGGCTGGAGCGCCGCCTGGCCCTGCGCTGGACCGACAGCGCCGCCGCCGCGCAGCCGGCCCCGGCCGAGCCCGCAGGCGCGCTGCCCGAGGCCGCGCGCCTGCGCACGCTCGGTGACGCGGTGGGCCTGGGATACTTCCGCGGCATCATGAACGAGCTCGACGCCATCGACGCCGCCCAGCCCGAGTGCGCGGCCTGGACTGCCGCGCAGCGCACGCTGGCGCGCCAGTTCCACTTCGAGGCCATGAGCCGTGCGTTGACCGCGGCCGAAGGCGGAGTGCTCGAATGAGCCAAGAGACCCCGCCGCCCCTGGTCCAGAGCCTGCGCGAGCACGCCGGCACCGGCGACCTGGTGCTGATCGTCGACGACGTGCCCGACAACCTCGCCGTGCTGCACGACGCGCTGGACGAATCCGGCTACGCCGTGCTGGTCGCCACCAGCGGCGAGCAGGCGCTGCAGCGCGTCACCCAGGCCCGGCCCGACATCGTGCTGCTCGACGCGATGATGCCGGGCATCGACGGCTTCGAAGTCGCGCGCCGGCTCAAGGCCGATGCCGCGACGGCCCACATCCCTATCGTCTTCATGACCGGCCTCACCGAGACCGAGCACCTGGTGGCGGCACTGGACGCGGGCGGCGTCGACTACGTCACCAAGCCGATCAAGCCGAAAGAAGTGCTGGCGCGCATGAACGTGCACCTGCAGGGCGCGCGCCGCGCGCGGCAGGCGGCGCAGCAGGCCGGCCAGGCGCGCAGCGCGCTCGATGCCTTTGGCTACGCCAGCTTCACCGTGCGCATGCCCGAGGGCCGGCTGATCTGGCAGACCGCGCTGGCGCGCGAGCTGCTGCAGCGCTACTGCGCAAGCAGCGCGCCGGCCACGCCGCCGGCGGTGCTGGAGTGGCTGCACCGGCACCTGCCCGATGCACGGCAGCGCCAGATCGAGCCGCCCGTGCTCGCCATCGCGCACGGCGCCGCGACGCTCAACCTGCGCCTGCACCAGCAGACCGGCCAGGACGAGGCCGGCGACGACTGGCTGATCATCATGCGCGAGGTCTCCGACTCGGCCGTCATCGAGGCGATGAGCCTGAGCCTGAAGCTCACCGCCCGCGAGGCCGAGGTGCTCTACTGGGTGGTCAAGGGCAAGACCAACCGGGACATCGGCGAGATCCTCGGCAGCAGCCCGGCCACGGCCAAGAAGCACCTGGAGCGCGTGTACGTGAAGCTGGGCGTCGAGACGCGGACCGCGGCAGCGGGCGTGGCGATCAAGCGCATCCGCGAGCTGCAGCCGCAGTTCGAGTTGTGAGGGTCTGTGCGCGGATGAACTGACACGGGTCGCTCCTAGAATCCGCGGCCATGATCCGACGCGCACTGGCAGTCCTGTTTTGGCTGGCCGCGGTTTCCGCCCAGGCCGGCGGCCATTTCGATGTGGACGACGCGGGGACGCTCGATCCGGGCCAGTGCCAGTACGAGCTCTGGGGCACCCGCGTGCGCAGCGAGGACGCCACGTTGTGGCACCTCGGGCCGGCCTGCCGCGTCGGGCCGGTCGAGCTGGGGCTGAACCTCGATCGCATCTCGGTGCCCGGCGATGCGGTCCATGTGCTCGGGCCGCAGCTCAAGTGGACCTTCCTCGGCCAGGAGCCCGAGGCGCGCTGGAGCGCGGCCGTCTCGATGGGCTTCTCTTCCCAGCTGCCGCGGCGCGGCGGGCGCACCGGCGGGCAGTTCGTCGTTCCGGTGACATGGCGCGCCACCGGCAGCCTGATGGTCCATGCCAACCTGGGCGCCGACTGGGCCATCGGCAGCGGCACGCGCACCGGCCGCGGCGGCCTGGCGGGGGAGTGGGCGCTGAACGACACGGTCTCGCTGATCGCGGAACGCAACCGCGCCTTCGGCCTCTGGACCTCGCGCGTCGGGGCGCGCGTCAGCATCACGCCGCTGATCAGCATCGACCTCAGCGCGGCGCGCACCGGGCCGGGCGGCGTGCGGAGCTTCTCGGTCGGGCTGAACCACGAGTTCGGGCGGTGAACCTGCCGCCCTGCCGAGATACTGCGACCGATAGTTGTACTGCCAAATTTTGGCGGCGCAGTATAACTATCGCCACAGCTTCCGAACCCCCTCTTCGAGGACCGAACTTCGCGCCCGGGTCGGCCAGTTAGCGGCTGGGACTCGGCTCCAGGACCTTGAAGTCGAAGAACGCCGTCGAGGCGTAGGCCGTTTCGGAGATCTCGCTGACGGCGGGTGCCGGCGCCGAGAAATCGAGGAAGTCGGTGGGCGCGAACGCGCTCTCGTGCTGGGCCTTCAGCTGTGCGTGGCGTTCCTTGGCATTGGCCCGCAGCCGGGCCAGGTCGGCCCGGACCTCCTCGAGCGAGCGCACGCCGGAGTGGCTGCCGGCGCCACCTTCGCAGCGGCAGGGCGGCGGCAACGGGCGTTCGGAACGGGAATCGGGAGCCACGACCGGGGCGGGGCTGGCTGGTTCAGAACCAGGACGTACCGGCGCAGCGTCATGGCGCACTGGCGTCGGCGCCTGAGTTTGCGTGGCAGTGGCAGTGGCAGTGGCAGTGGCAGGGCGGCGGGAAGCACCAGCGAATCCTGCGGGACAGGCGTCGCGATGCGCGCTACGGGCTTTTCCACGCTCGCAGCAGTTGCGGTCGGCTTCACCGCACGCACCAGCGGCGGCGTCACCCGGGGCGCATGCGCGTGGTCGCGCTCGCAGGCCGGACCGCCGGCGAACGCCATGCGATGCGCGGCGCGTCGTTCCGTCTTGCGCTTTCCGCTGAAAGCCGCCGGCAGGCCACCCAGCAGCGCAAGGATCTGGCCGAGAAAGCGGTTTGCAATCATCGTGTCGCCCTAAAGTGTTGTTGGCGCGATTGTGTGCGGGGCAGAGTGAGGTCGAATGGGCTACATCTCGCAGATTCCTACGATCCTGCGTAGAACCGCACGAAGGCGCGCTAGAAAGTGTTTGCCGGGCCTGGTCAGCCGCTGACCAGCGCGCGGTAGTCCCGCCGCGTCGCCGGCGCCACCGAATCCACCAGTTGCGCGTAGGGGGTCTTGTGCCGTGCCAGCATGCGCGCCGAGGCGACCGCCCTGGAGCGGCAATACCAATGGCAGGTGTGCTGCATGAGGAACAGCTCGGCCGACATGGTGTAGGCCTTGCTCTTGGGCGCCTGCTGCAGGCTGTTGGCTGCGGCATCGGCGATGCCGCGGGCGTGGATGGCGAGGGCGCGGCGCATGTCGAAGCTGCGCGCCGGGAACAGGCGGTCGGCGAAGGGCAGGGCAAGCGGCAGCGTGCTCACGCGTGCCTCGGCGTCCCCGACCCGCGCGAAATCGGCGGTGAAGCGCTGGAACTGGCCGACCAGCGTTTGCTCGGTTGTGTCGAGCAGCTTCCAGATCTGCTCGCGCCGCGTCGGGTCGTTCTCGCCGAGGCAGCGCAGGTACCCCTCGGTCAGGTTCTCCATCAGCGTCTCGATCTGATAGCGGCCCAGGTGGCCGGCCAGCAGCGCGATGCGCTTCTTCTGTTCGCGGGTCTTCTGCAGGTAGGCGGCGAGCAGGAGCAGAGCCGCCAGGGTGAGGAATTCCATGAAATGTGTCCGGGCAGCGATGCAGCAGCAGGGGAGTGTAGTGAGCGGGTGCCAGTCCAATGATTCAGTGGACTACTCCTCACTGCCACAGGTCGTCGAAGCCGCCGGGCGGCTCCAGCCGCTTGCCGCGCAGCACCAGGCGCAGCGGCCCCGGCATCACGCGGACGCGTTCGGGATGCAACGCGTCGCCGGGATAGGCGGTGGCGCGGTGGCCGTCGATCTCGAAGGTCAGCGGGCGCACGACGCAGGGCGCGCGGGCTTCCGCCTCGGCCATCATGGCGTCGACGCTGGCGTGGCGCGCGAGGTGCGCGAGGCTCATGATCTGCGGCGCCGCGAGCGCGATCTCGCCCTGCCAGTAGCGCTCCAGTGCGGCGCGCGGATGCAGCCAGGCGCTCAGCACGGCCTCGTGGTCGTCGTGCCGCGGCTCCTGGCCCTCCGGCGCGCGAGCGATGAAGAAGCGCGTGTCGAAGCGCTTGCCCGGCGAGTGCAGGGCGTTCAGCGGCGTGATCCAGCGCGACCAGGGCCGCATGGCACGGGTGGCCAGGCGCACGCCGAGGCGGCCCAGCAGGTCGTTGAAGGCCAGGCCCTGGGCGCCCAGTGCAGCGGCCTGCAGGGCGCCTGGGCCGTCGAGGCCCTCGGCGAGCAGCAGCCCGCATTCCTCGAAGACCTCGCGCACGGCGGCAACGTGGATCGCGGCCGCAGTGGCGGGGTCGATGTCGGGGTCGCCGAGCAGCGCGTGCAGGCGTTCGGGCGGCTCGTCCAGGTGGGCCTGCGCATCGAGCTGCGCGTCAGCTGCGTCGACCTTGCCGCCGGGAAACACGTAGGAGCCGCTGTCCGACAGCATTACGGCGTTGATCATCAGCACTTCGGGGCCCAGCGAGGCTGTCGCGGCAGAGGAGCACGGTGGCGGCGGGCGGATGGGATGGCGTAGGGGCCCCCGCCGGAACTTGCTGCATGAGGGGACTTTCTCCTCAGTTTGAGCAAGCGCGCGCGCAACGCGCCATGAGCGGCGCGTTGCGGGGGTTCAGTGCTACCTCAGGCCCGCTTGAGATCCGGATAGCGCACGTGCTCCACCAGTTCCTGCGTCTCCTTCTTCGGCTCGCCGGTAAGCAGGCTCACGATGATGATTACCGCGAAGCCGACCGGCACGCCGAACAGGCCCGCCGAGATCGGCTGGATGCCCCACCACAGCTCGATCGGGCTGGTCACCCCGAAGACGCTGCGCATCCACGGCTGGGTCGTCGCCATGTAGTAGAAGGTCACGCCCAGGCCGGCCAGCATCCCCAGCGAGGCGCCCCAGCGATTGGCGCGCTTCCAGAAGATGCCGAGCACCAGCGCCGGGAAGAAGGCTGCCGCCGCGAAGGAGAAGGCCGCCGACACCAGGAACAGGATGTCCGCCGGCTTCTGCGCCGCCACCGCCGCCGCGCACAGGGCCACCACCAGCAGCAGCGCCTTGGACAGCGCGACGCGGCGCGAGGTCGGCGCGTTCGGGTCGATCATCTTGTAGTAGAGGTCGTGCGACAGCGCGTTGGCGATCGTGAGCAGCAGGCCGTCCGCGGTGGACAGCGCCGCTGCCAGGCCGCCGGCCGCCACCATGCCGGAGATCACGTAGGGCAGCCCGCCGATCTCGGGCGTGGCCAGCACGATGATGTCGCCGCCGATCTTCATCTCGCTGAGCTGGAAGATGCCGTCGTTGTTGACGTCCGACACCGAGAGCAGCGACGGATCGACCTTGGCCCAGTTGGCGATCCAGGCCGGCAGCTCGTTGAAGGGCGTGCCCACCAGCACGTTGAAGACCTCGAACTTCACCAGCACCGCGAGTGCCGGCGCGGTGAAGTACAGCAGGAAGATGAAGAACAGCGACCAGGTCACCGACTCGCGCGCCTCCCGCACCGAGGGCGTGGTGTAGTAACGCATCAGGATGTGCGGAAGCGCGGCCGTGCCCACCATCAGGCAGAAGACCAGCGCGAGGAAGTTGCGCCTCGATTCGTCGAAGGTCTTCCGCGCCGCGGCGTCGCCGTTCGGGTCGCCCGCATAGATCTGCGCGTGGTTGGGCATGCCGGCCAGCGGCCTGGCCTGGGCCTCGTTGGAAGCCTTCGCCGCAGTCCACGCCTTCCGGGCCGAGGCTTCGTCCTTGGGCACGGCGGCCATGGCCTTCTCGGCCGCCGTGATTTCGGTCGACGGCGCATTGGCGGCCTGCAGGTCGGTCACCTTCTTCGCGGCCGCCGACCGTTCCGTGGCGAGCGAGCCGGGCAGGCCCTTGACCTTGGCGTCGAACTCCGCCGCCCGGGCCTTGAAGATGGCGGCGACCTCCAGCTCCTTGGGGTCGGCACGCAGTTCGTCGCCGCGCTTGGACACCTTCTCGAGCTGATAGCCGTACACCGCCTGCGGAACCGGCACGCCTGTCTGCTTCACCGACAGCCAGATCACCGGCACCAGGTAGGCAATGATCAGGATGATGTACTGCGCGACCTGCGTCCACGTGACCGCGCGCATGCCGCCGAGGAAGGAGCACACCAGGATGCCGCCCAGGCCGACGAAGATCCCTATCTCGAAGGCCAGGCCCGAGAGCCGGGTCGTGATCAGGCCGACGCCGTAGATCTGCGCCACCACGTAGGTGAAGGAGCAGAGGATGGCCGCCACGATGCCGATGAAGCGCGGCAGGTTGCCCTCGTAGCGCGCGCCCAGGAAGTCGGGAATGGTGAACTGCCCGAACTTGCGCAGATAGGGCGCCAGCAGCAGCGCCACCAGGCAGTAGCCGCCGGTCCAGCCCAGGATGAAGGCCAGGCCGCTGAAGCCCGTGAGGTAGAGCGTGCCGGCCATGCCGATGAAGGAGGCCGCGCTCATCCAGTCCGCCCCGGTGGCCATGCCGTTGTAGACCGCCGGCACGCGCCGCCCGGCGACGTAGTACTCGGCTGCGTCGGTGGTGCGGCTCATGATGCCGATGCCGGCATACAGCCCCACCGTGGCGAACAGGAAGATGAAGCCGATCCAGTTTCTGGGCAGGCCTGCCTGCTCGAGGATCGCCAGCAGGATGATGAAGGCGATGAAGCCGCCGGTGTACCAGCCGTACACCTTGTTGAGCTGCTTCTTGAATGTGCGCTTGTCGGCGCCGGAGACGCTGGCGCCGTGATCGAAGCTGATGTCGGCCATGTCAGATCTCCTCGGCAACGCCGTGTTCCTGGTCGAGGCGATTCATGTATCGCGCGTAGAACCAGATGATCAGCACGTAGACGATCAGCGCCCCCTGCGCCGCGACCCAGAAGCTGAACGGCCAGCCGAAGAAGGTGAAGCTCAGGTCGCGCGCGAAGTACCCGATCACGAAGGTCACGAAGAACCAGACCCCCAGCAGGATGGCGGTGATCCGGAGGTTCTTCTGCCAATAGTGGCGCTGTGTTTCCGTCAGTTGCATCGCATGTCTCCTTGTTGGCTCTCGTTCTCGTTCGCTCCGCCGGGCCATGCGACCCGGCGGTCCCAGCGGCGCTGCCTCATGGGCAGGCGCCACATTCACGACGCGAGACCGGTCTCGCGTTCCAGTTGAGCGGCGATCCTGGGCTCGAAGCCCTGGAGATGGCGGATGATCTTGCGGGCCTCTTCGGGCTGGCGGCGGTCCATGTGCACGCGGGCCAGCTGGTACCAGCCGTAGGGGCTCATGGGTTGCAGTTCGGTGTTGCGGCGCAGCGCTTCGGCAGCCTCGTCGTGGCGGCCTTGGCGAATCAGCGCGAGGCCCAGGCCGTACCAGGCCCGGTCGAGCTTGGCGTCGAGCGCCAGGGCCTGGCGGAAGGCGGTCTCCGCCTCCTGGACCCGGTCGGCCTCCGCGAGCAGGAAGGCCAGGTTGAACCAGGCGCCGGCGCCGTGTTCCGGATGCGCCTCCACCAAGTGCCGCGCGTCCTCGATGGCCGCATCGCGCCGCCCGAGCTGCGCGCGCAGGTAGCTGCGGCTCGACAGCGCGTAGGCATCATCGGGCCAGCGGGCCAGCATCGCATCGAAGACCGCCTCGGCCGATGCGGATCGGCCCAGCAGCAGCAAGGCGACCGCACGCAGCTTGAAGCGCCAGTAGCTCATCGGCATGCCTGCACTCCAAGTTGCAGACACAGGTTGATCTTGGCGATGGTGGCCACCAGCCACACCGACAGCAGCGCCAGGAAGGCGGCCAGCGGGATGTGCCGGTCGAGCACGAAACGGGGGGTGATGATGCGCACTGCCTTGACGACGGGGCTCGTCAAGGTCTGAAGGAGGCGATACAAGAAATTGCCGTCGCGCTTGCTTCCTGCCAGCAGCCCGAGCAGCCATTGGCCCACCATCGCCAGCAGGGCGATCTCGGTGATCAGCTTGACGGAAGTCGCGAGAAGCAGCACGTCACCTCCAAGGTTCGGCGCAATGCCTCGATTCTTGCAGGGCAGCTTACTAACTTCTTACAAATTCACATCATTGCCGACCATCCTGCTCGGTGCTTACCCTCTGTTGCGCCGCAGCAGCGCGAGGGGAAGATGGTTCCCAACAGGGCCTCAGCGAAGGGGTAGCTCGATGAATGCCGCACGGACGATCCGTCGCCTGGGCTTTCGCAAATGGTACGAGCGCGAGCTGCTCCAGAGCCATATGCATCTGGTCCTGCTGCTGCTGAGCACCCTCGGCCTGCTGGGCAGTGCGGAAGCCTACAGCCGGCACTTGTCGATGGGGTCGCAACTGGACGTGCTGGCCTGTGCAGCGGCAAGCGCGGTCATCGGCGTCTGGGCGCTGCGGCGCTACCTGTACCTGCTCGCCCATGCCGAATTCGTGGCCGACCAGGCCGTGTGCCGCGGCTGCGATACCTACGCGAAGTGGGAGGTCGAGGAAAGCGCGGAGGACCCGGCCGGAGCGCGGCTGCGCGTGCGCTGCCGGCGCTGCGGACATCGCTGGCTGATCGAGCCCTGAACGCCGCCGCGCCGGCGACTCAGATCTCGGCGCCTTCCACCAGGAAGCGCACGCGCCGCACCCCTTGCCATTCGTCCGCGTCGAGCCGGAAGGCGATGACCACGCGCGGCGGCAGCGGCTCGGTGTGGCCGAACCAGATGCCGTCCACCGGCTGCCCCTTATGCCGCAGCTTGAGCGCGAGATGCTTCTCGCCCACCAGCCGCTGCGAGATCACTTCCACCTCCTCGCTGAAGGTGGGCGGCGCGAAGCCCTGGCCCCAGACCTCGCGGTGCAGGGTGTCGACCAGGTCGACCCGCAGGTACTCGGGCGCCAAGGGGCCGTCGGTGTCCAGGCGGCGCGTCAGCGACGCCGCATCCAGCCACTCGGCCGCGACCTGCGCGAGTGCGCGCTCGAAGGTCTCGAAGTGTTCCTCGGCCACCGTGCAGCCGGCCGCCATCGCATGGCCGCCGAAGCGCAGCAGCACGCCGGGATGGCGCTTGGCCACCAGGTCCAGCGCGTCGCGCAGGTGGAAGCCGGGGATCGAGCGGCCCGAGCCCTTGAGTTCGTGTTCCTTGCCCGGCGCGCCGCTGGCGGCGAAGACGAAGGTGGGCCGGTGGTAGCGGTCCTTGATGCGCGAGGCCACGATGCCGACCACGCCTTCGTGGAAGTCGGCATCGAAGACGCTGATCGCGGCCCGCGGCGTCTCGCTGCCGTCCTCGTCGAACAGCGACTCGGCCAGGAGCAGCGCCTGGTCGCGCATGCCGCCCTCGATGTCGCGCCGTTCGCGGTTGATGCCGTCGAGCATCCGCGCCAGCTCCTCGGCGCGCGCGCTGTCGTCGGTCGTCAGGCATTCGATGCCCAGCGTCATGTCGGCCAGGCGCCCCGCGGCGTTGATGCGCGGCCCCAGCGCGAAGCCGAAGTCGAAGGTGGTGGCCGCTGCCGCGTTGCGGCCCGCGGCCTTGAAGAGGGCGGCCACGCCGGCCGGCATGACGCCGGCGCGGATGCGGCGCAGGCCCTGCGCGACCAGGCGGCGGTTGTTGGCGTCGAGCTTCACCACGTCGGCCACGGTGCCGAGGGCGACCAGGGGCAGCAACACATCGAGCTTGGGCTGCGGTCTGCCGACCCCCCGGCTTGCCACTTCGTGTGCTTCGCCACCCCCCGAGGGGGAGGCTCGGCCGCCTTGGGGCGGCCCGGCGGCGGCCGGTAGATCGAACACGCCGCGCGCCCGCAACTCCGAGCGCAGCGCCAGCAGCACATAGAACATCACGCCGACGCCGGCGATGCTCTTGCTGTCGAAGCCGCAATCGGGCTGGTTGGGATTCACCAGCACGTCGGCCGCGGGCAGCGCCGGGCCGGGCAGGTGGTGGTCGGTCACCAGCACCGCGAGGCCGCGCGCCTTGGCGGCGGCCACGCCCTCGACGCTGGCGATGCCGTTGTCCACGGTGATCAGCACGTCGGCGCCGGTGGCGGCCACGCGCTCGGCGATGGGCGGCGTGAGGCCATAGCCGTCGACCACGCGGTCGGGCACCAGGTAGCTCACATGCTTCGCGCCCAGCAGGCGCAGGCCGCGCAGGGCCACGGCGCAGGCGGTGGCGCCGTCGCAGTCGTAGTCGGCGACGATGCACAGGCGCTTGTCGTCGCGGATCGCATCGGCCAGCAGCAGCGCGGCCTCATGTGCGCCGCGCAGGCCGTCGGGCGCGAGCAGGCGGGCCAGGCCGTCGTCCAGCTCTTCCCGGGTCTGCACGCCGCGTGCGGCATAGAGGCGGGCCAGCAGGGGATGCACCCCGGCCTGCTCGAGCATCCAGGCGCTGCGCGGGGGAATGGTGCGGGCGACGATCTTCATCACAGTGCCTCCAGCACGGCCGGGGCGCTCGCGCGCTGGAACAGGGAGCGGGCCCAGCCCGCGAGGCCGCGCTGCTGCACGCCGAATCGCCGCGCTGCCCGGTCGCCGCACAGCGTGAGGCTCACCTCGGCGCCGGCGTTGTACGCGGCCAGCAGTTCTGCGACCCCCCCCTCGTCGAGCGCGGTCCAGGCCTGCGCCCAGGCCGCGCCGTCGTCGCGCATGGCGGCTTCGCGCAGGCTGTCGGCCACCCGCGGGCCTGCGTCCGTGGGCACCGCATCGGAGGGCAACTGCCCCGTGCCGCTGAGCCAGAAGGAGTTGATGGGCGGCACGCCGCGCGCGATGCGCTCGTCGTTGACGCGTTCGGTGTAAAGCAGCATCTGCATCTCGTTCTGCAGCCGGCGCAAGGGGCGGGCTCCCTCGGTCAGCGGAGACCATTGGGAGATGGGATGGCCGATCGCGCGGTCGATCGAGGCGGTGGCCAGTCCGTCGAACATGCGCCCCCGTGCCAGCCAGCGGCCCGGCGTGGACGAGGCGTGCAGCGCGATGCCGTCCTCCTCGAAATAAGGCCTGGCGATGGCCAGCAGGGCCTCGGACTCGGCTGCGTCGATGCGGATCGCGCCTGGGTCGCCCAGCACCACGTCGTCGATGCCCACCTGCCAGTGGCACAGGGTGGCGATGCCCCAGCTGCCTTCCTCGGCGGCGCCGTCGAGGCCGGCCCGTCGTGCTTCCAACGCGGCCCAGGGAATCTGCCCGTCGGGCGCCGCGATGCCGAGCGCCTCGGCCAGGGCGCGCTCGTGCGGCGGGGAGAAGGTGCTGTCGTCCTGCAGGTCTTCATGCATGAGCGACAGGCGGGAGAGCAGTGCTTCGAGCTTCGGCAGACGCAATTCGTGCAGCGCCTTGCGGCATTCCGGCGTGCCGCGGCCGGCAAAGGGGATCAGGAGATGGGGGGACTCGGGGGCGGCAGGCATGGCGCGTATTGTCCGCGCGCCCCGGGCTACGAGACTTCTCCCAGATGTTTCATCAAGATACCAATTGTCCGATCCGAGCAACGTTCCAGCCGGGACTTCCAACGTGAACCTGTCGATCCCCTCACGACTCGCCGCACCCCGCCGGCGCCAACGCGGCTTCACGCTCATCGAAGTCATGATCACCGTGGCCATCGTGGCCATCCTCGCCGCCGTGGCCTTGCCCTCCTACCGCGACTACGTGCTGCGCGGCCAGCTGGTCGACGCGACCCACGCGCTGTCCGCCATGCGCGCGAACATGGAGCGCTTCTACCTCGACAACCGGACCTACAACACCACCGGCAGCTTCACCTCCCCTTGCCTGGTCGACGCGGACAAGCGCGTGGCCGGCACCTTCCAGCTGTCGTGCGTGACGACGCCCACCGCGACCGCTTTCACGCTGCAAGCCGTCGGCAGCGGCGCCACCAGCGGCTTCACCTTCACCATCGACCAGCAGAACAACCGCGCGACCACCGTGAGCGGCGTGTCGGGCTGGAACAGCTGCGCCAACGACTGGATCGCCAAGCGGGGCCAGACATGCTGACGCGCCCGGCGCGGCCTGCCGCGGGCTTCACCCTGATCGAGCTGATGGTGACCATCGTCCTGCTGGGCGTCCTCATGGCGCTGGCCTTCCCCTCGATGAGCGTCTGGATCCGCAATGCCAGGGTGCGCACCGTCAGCGACGCCCTGCAGAACGGACTGCGCCTCGCGCAGTCCGAGGCGATGCGGCGCAGCCGGCAAACGGTGTTCTCGCTCACCAACAGCAGCGCGCCGCAGACCAGCCTCACGGCCGTGCTCAACGGCAGCAACTGGGCGATCCACGCCGTGCCGCTGCTGGCGGGCGAGACGGCGGTCTTCGTCGAGGCCGGCGTGCTCAGCAGCGCGGGCACCGACGTGCAGATCAGCGGCCCGGCGGCCCTGTGCTTCAACTCGGTCGGCCGGCTGACGGCCAACACCGGCACCGGCGTGACCGGCGCCAACTGCAGCCTGCCGAGCGGAACGCCGGCGGTGCAGACCTACTACGTCTCGCTGAGCGGCGCCGACCGGCCCCTGCGCGTGGTGGTGGCGCTGGGCGGCCAGGTGCGCATGTGCGACCCGGCCAAGACCCTGTCGAGTACCAACCCCGACGGGTGCCCGTCATGACCCCCGTTGCAAGGCCCGGCGCCGGCCGGCGCGAAGCGGGCATCGCGCTGCTCGAGGTGCTGATTGCCATCCTCGTGTTCTCCTTCGGCGTGCTCGGGATGATCGGGCTGCAGGCGCGCGCGATCGGCATCTCCGTCGACGCGGCGGACCGCAACCGCGCCGCGCTGCTCGCCAACGAGATCGCCAGCACGATGTGGCTGGGCAACACGGTCAGCGTGGCGTCGGGCACGCTCACGGCGTGGAAGGCCCGCGTGGCCGATCCCGCGAGCGGTGGCCTGCCCAGCGGCGTCGGCACGGTCACGGCCGTCTCGGGCACGACCAACAGCGCCGACAT
Organism: Variovorax sp. WS11; assembly: GCF_010499245.1. Lineage (GTDB taxonomy): Bacteria > Pseudomonadota > Gammaproteobacteria > Burkholderiales > Burkholderiaceae_C > Variovorax. Next base: position 1,428,752 of record NZ_JAAGOW010000001.1, on the reverse strand, counting down.
CAAGATCACCTGGCGCGCGCCCACGCGCGCCAGCGCCGAGGGCGACAGCCAGCTCAGCACGCGGGTGACGCTGCCATGACGCCGGCGCCGGACGCTTCTTGCGCGCGGCAGCACGGGCTGTCGCTGATCGAGCTGCTGGTGGCGATGGTGATCGCGCTCGTCGTCACGCTCGCGGTCACGAGCATGGTGATCGTCGGCGACACGCACCGGCGAAGCACCGCTTCATTCAACGACATGGAGCAGACCGGCGCCTACGCCGCCTCGATGCTCGACCGGGCGCTGCGCAGCGCGGGCGCCGGCTTCACGCAGTCCTGGGACAAGGGGGTGTTCGGCTGCAGGCTCAATGCCGCCGCCATGCTTCCGCGTGGCAGCGCGTTCCCGGCCCCCTTCAAGAACAGCTTCCTCGCCGGCGCCACTGCCACCCTGCGCATGGCGCCGCTGCTCATCGCCAAGAACCAGTCCGACGCCGGCTCGGACGTGCTGGTCGTGATGGGCGCCAACGGCATGGCCGGCGGCGTTCCGCGTGCCGTCACCGACGCCGGCAGCGCCACCGCGCTGGCGCTGGACAACACCGTCGGCTTTGCCGCGGGCGACCTGCTGCTGGTTAGCCAGAGCGGCACGACCGATTGCCTGGTCGAGCAGGTCGCGAGCACCACCGCCAAGATCCTGACTCTGGGCGGCACCTACTACACCGCCTCGGGCACCGACACCTCCCTGGCCACGTTGGCGGCCAGCACCTCGACCTACGTCACGCCGCTGGGCCATGTCGACAACAGCAACGTGCGCCTGCAGCTGCTGGGCGTCGGGGACAACCGCACGCTCTACGGCTACGACCTGCTCCAGGACAGTTCGGCCGTGTCGCAGGCCCTGGCGGACGGCGTGGTCGCGCTCCATGCGCTCTACGGCCTGGACACCAACATGGACGGCATCGCAGATGCCTGGGCCGACCCGGGCGCGACCGGCTACGACATCGCGACCCTGATGACCACGCCGGCCACGCTGCGCCAGGTGGTGGCCGTTCGCGTGGCCCTGGTGCTGCGCGATCCCACCTACGAGAAGGCGCAGGTCACGGCGGCCACGCTGACCCTCTTCGCCGACCTCAGCAATGCCGCGGGCACCACGCTCGCGCAGACGGTCACGCTCGGCGAGGAGGACCGCCACCATCGCTATCGGACGGTGGAAAGCACCATCCCGCTGCGCAACACCCTGCTGCTGCCCGCCTCATGAACTCCTCCCTGCGAAGACGGGCCGTGCGCGAGCGCGGCATCGTGCTGTTCTTCTGCCTGATCGTGCTTGTGATCCTGATGATCGGCAGCGTGGCCGTGATCCGCTCGATGAATGCCTCGCAGTTCGCCGCCGGCAACCTGGCCTTCAGGCGCGACCTGGTGAACCAGGGCGAACAGGCCATCGACACGGTGCTGGCCAAGTTCAGGACCGGCGGCGCCCTCGCCAGCGCCACCACGGCCGACCTGCCCGCCGCCAACTACAAGGCGAGCACGCTCGCCACCAATGCCCAGGGGGTGCCGACGGCGCTGCTCGACGACGACGCCTTCGCCGCGGTCGCCCAGAGCGCCAACGACCTGAGCGGCGCCACCTCGGACGTGAAGATCCGCTACCTCATCGATCGCCTGTGCACCTCGAGCGGCACCGCCGTCAGCAGCGGCTGTGTCCAGTCGACCTCGGCGCCGACCGGCGGCACGGCCGGCGCCACCGCGCCCCTCAAGGCACCCACCGCCACGGTCTACCGGCTGAGCATCCGCGTCAGCGGGCCGCGCGACACGCAGGTGTTCCTGCAGACCTCCTTCACCAAGCAGGACTGACCGGCATGACGACACGCTTCCTCCAGGCTTTCCAGAACGCGTGCCGGCTGCCGGCCGCGTGCTGCCTCGCAGGGCTGCTTGCCTTGTGGTCCCCGGCCGCGCTCGCCGTCTCGCTGGCGGACCAGCCGGTGTTCGCCACCGCCGATGTGCCGGGCAACCTAGCCCTGGCCCTGTCCGTGGAATACCCGACCGCCATCAGCGTCGCCAACCTGAACGATTACGCGGACGCCTCGACCTATCTCGGCTACTTCGATCCGTTGAAGTGCTACACCTACTCGTACAACGCGACCACGCCGGCCAGCAGCTACTTCCAGCCCGCCGGCCTCGCGACCGGCACCAGCCTGCACCGGTGTTCCGGCAAGTGGAGCGGCAACTTCATGAACTGGGCGGCGATGCAGACCATCGACCCCTTCCGGTGGGCGCTCAGCGGCGGCTACCGCAGCGTCGACACCATCACCGAGACCATCCTCGAGAAGGCCTGGGCCTCGAGCCAGGGGAGCATCTCGAACTTTCCCCTGCGGGGCACGGCGCAGGCCACGGGGCACAAGCTGCCCGCGTCGCTGGTGCCGTACGTCACGCCCTTCAGCAGCTGGAGCACCTTCAACTCCAGCGTCTGGTCGCGCGGCAACACGATGGTGTTCTCCTGCACCGGCACCGCCTACAGCAACACCTCCGGCACGCCGAGCGACCTGACGTCGGTCTCTTCCGTCTCGGCCAGCACCGCTTATCGCGTCTACATCCGCGTCAAGGTCTGCGATGCGTCGAGCGCGGCCGGCGGCGTCGAATCGAACTGCGTGCTCTACGGAAGCAACTACAAGCCCGAAGGCCTGCTGCAGCAGTACGCCAACAAGATCCGCTACAGCACCTTCTCCTACCTCAATGCGCTGGGCACCACCCAGCAGGGCGGGGTGATGCGCGCGCCCATGGGCTTCATCGGGCCGACCTATCCGACGCCGCTGTCCAGCACGGTCGTCACCAACACGCGCGCCGAGTGGGACTCCAGCACCGGCATCATGAAGAGCAACCCCGACAGCACCTCCGCCACCGCCAGCGGCGTGAGCAACAGCGGGGTGATGAACTACCTCAACCAGTTCGGGCAGACCGCCAAGACCTACATGACGTACGACAACGTCAGCGAGCTCTACTACGCGGTCGTGCGCTACTTCGAGAACCTGGGCAACGTGGCCGAGTGGACCAACGCCGTCGCGAGCGGCGTCTCGGACCGCGCCACCAAGCTCGACGGCTTCCCCGCCCTGACCAGCTGGACCGACCCGATCACCTATTCCTGCCAGAAGAACTTCGTGCTGGGCATCGGCGACAACCACACGCACTACGACTACAACGTGGGTGGCGCAACAGCCACCGGCGGGCGAGCCAAGCCCTCGGCGGTTTCCTCCGATGCGCTGAACCAGGCCGAGACCTGGACCAGGAACCTGCAGGCGCTCGAAGGCCTGACGCAGACGCCGTGGTGGGGCGTCGGCGGCACGAGCTCGACCTACTACATCGCGGGCCTGGCCTACGGCACGCACGTCAACGACATCCGCTCCGACCTCACCGGCACCCAGACCCTCTCCACCTACTGGATGGACGTCATGGAGTACCAGCGGGCCGAGGACCGCAACCCCTACTGGCTGGCCGCCAAGTACGGCGGCTTCAGCGTGCCCTCGAGCTACGACCCGAGCAACACCACGACCGCGCTGACCGACAGCTGGTGGAACGCCTCGGGCGAGACCATCAGCATGAACGGCACCACCCGACAGCGGCCGGACAACTACTTCCTGGCCGGCAACGCATCGACGATAGTGAGCGGCCTGAAGACGGCGTTCACCAGCATCGCGAATGCCATCAAGGCCTTCACCACCTCCTTCTCGCTGTCGAGCGCCGAGGTGTCGGCCTCCGGCAGCGGCTCGTATGCCTCGCAGTACGACTCCAGCGGCTGGACCGGGCTGATCACTGCGAGCACGCTCAGCTTCGCCTCCGACGGCACGCCGAGCGCGACGACCGCCTGGGTGAGCAGCAGCACGCTCGAGACCCAGCTGGCCGGAACGGGCTGGAACACAGCGCGCCGCATCGCGACGTGGAACGGCAGCACCGGCGTCGCCTTCCGCGCAGGCAGCATCGGAACGACGCAGCTCGCGGCGCTCACACCTTCCTACGCCAGCAGCAACACCAGCACCGACTACCTCAACTACCTGCGCGGCGATCGCACCCACGAATCGACCTCGACCACCAGCGGCAGCACCAAGGCGCTGCGCAGCCGCACGCTGCTCCTGGGCGACATCGTCGATGCGAAGCTCACGCCCGTGGCGGTGCCGGCGATGAGTTATTCGGACACCAACAACCCGGGTTACGCCGCCTTCAAGACCACCTGGGCTTCCCGCCCCACCATGGTCTACGCAGGCGCCAACGACGGCATGCTCCACGCCTTCAACGGCGCGCTCACCGGCACCACGGCCGGCACCGAGCAGTTCGCCTACGTGCCCAGCGCCTTGTTCCAGGGGCCCAACGGCACGCCCCAGGTCGACGGGCTGGCCCAGCTCGGCAACCCGAGCTACGCGCACCGCTACTACGTGGACGCGACGCCGCTGGCCTTCGACCTCGACTTCAACAACGCGGGCGGGTCCTTCGCCACGACCAGCAGCAGCACCTCGGACTGGCACACCCTGCTGGTCGGCGGACTCGGCAAGGGCGGCAAGAGCTTCTACGCCATCGACGTCACCGACCCGGCCGGGATGAGCAGCGAGGCAATCGTGGCCGGCAAGGTGATGTGGGAGTTCAGCGACAGCACCATGGGCTATGGCTACGGTGCACCGATCGTGGTCAAGACCCGCAAGTACGGCTGGGTGGTCGTCTTGAGCTCGGGCTACAACAACAGCGACGGCTACGGCTACCTGTACTTCGTGCATCCGAAGACCGGCGCGCTGCTCGAGAAGGTGCGCACCGGCAGCGCCTCCAGCGGCCTCGCGCAGGCCTCCGCCTATGTGCAGGACTTCACCGACAACACCGCCGATGCGATCTACGTCGCCGACCTGAACGGCCAGCTCTGGCGCTTCGACGTGACGGCGACCAAGGGCAGCACCGCCGCCTACCCGGCGCCCACGCTGCTCGCGACGCTGACCGATGCCTCCGGCAACGCGCAGCCCGTCACCACCGCGCCGCTGGTCGAGATCCACCCGACCACACGCAAGCGCTTCGTGATGTTCGGCACCGGCAAGCTGCTGGATTCGACCGACGTCAGCTCCTCGGCGCTGCAGTCCTTCTACGCCATCCTCGACGGCACCGCGAGCGCCTTCGGTTCCAGCGCCGGCATCACGCGCGCGGATCTCCTCGGCGTGAGCGACGTGACGGCGGGCATCAGCCTGACCAGCAGCGCCAAGGGCTGGTACATCGACCTGGGCACAAGCTCCGGCGTGGGCTGGCGGGTGGTGGCCAGCCCGGTCGCCTACAACGGCGTGGTGGCCTTCACCAGCCTGCTGACCACGGGCGACGCCTGCAGCCCTTCGGGCCAGAGCCGGATCTATGCGTTGAACTACGCGACCGGCAAGTCGGTGCTGACCGACAACACCACCGGCTACGTCAGCTCCTCGAGCGCCATCACCGATCTGCGCTTCGTCAGCGTGGACGGCACGGTGCGGCTGGTGGCGGGCAACACGGGGGGTGAGATCAAGAAGATCGATGCCGACCTGACGAGCAGCATCTCGCTGCGGCTGCTGCATTGGCGGGAGGTGCCGACGGTCGATTGAAGCGCGGATGGCAACCCCTGGAAAAGGTGGCCATTCCCGAGGGTGTTGCTGTGCGGATGCCACAATCCTCCCCTATGCGACTCCCCTACGAACTGCAGCTCGGCTGGCGCTACACCCGCGCCGGACGGGCGACGCGGCGCAACGGCTTCATCTCCTTCATCTCCGGGGTCTCCATGTTCGGCATCGCGCTGGGCGTGGCGGCGCTGATCATCGTGCTTTCGGTGATGAACGGCTTCCAGAAAGAGGTGACCGACCGCATGCTCGGCGTGATCTCGCACATCGAGATCTTCTCGCGCGACGGCCAGGCGCTGGCCGACATCGACGCCATTGCCGCGGCGGCGCGCAAGAACCCCAACGTGGTCGGCGTGGCGCCCTTCATCGCCGCGCAGGCGCTGATCGCGCGCGGCGAGGACATGAAGGGCGCGCTGGTGCGCGGCATCGAGCCCTCGCTGGAGCCGCAGGTGACCGACATTTCCACCACCGCGCAGAAGGGCGCGCTGGCGAAGCTGGTGCCGGGCGAGTTCGGCATCGTGCTGGGCGTCGAGCTGGCGCGCTCGCTCTTCGTGCAGGTGGGCGACCAGGTCACGCTGATCGCGCCGGGCGGGCAGGTCACGCCGGCCGGCGTGGTGCCGCGGCTGAAGCAGTTCACGGTGGTCGGCACCTTCGACTCCGGCCACTACGAGTACGACTCGGCGCTGGCGATGATCCACGAGCAGGACGCGGCGCGCGTGTTCCGGCTCGAAGGGCCCAGCGGCCTGCGCCTGAAGCTCAAGGACCTGCATCGGGCGCGCGAGGTGGCCGAGGAACTGGCCGTCACGCTGCCAGGAGAGTTCCTGATCCGCGACTGGACGCGCCAGAACAAGACCTGGTTCGCGGCCGTGCAGGTCGAGAAACGCATGATGTTCATCATCCTCACGCTGATCGTCGCGGTCGCGGCCTTCAACCTGGTCTCGACGCTGGTGATGACGGTGACCGACAAGCGCGCCGACATCGCGATCCTGCGCACCCTGGGCTCGAGCCCCAAGAGCATCATGAGCATCTTCGTGGTGCAGGGCGCGATGGTGGGCGTGATCGGCACGCTGGCCGGGCTGCTGCTGGGCCTGGGCATCGCCTACAACATCGACGTGATCGTGCCGGCGCTGGAGCGGCTGTTCAACGCGCGCTTCCTGCCGCAGGACATCTACCTGATCAGCAGGATGCCCAGCGATCCGCAGCAAGGCGACATCCTGCCGATCGCGCTGATTTCGCTGGCGCTGTCCTTCGTGGCCACGCTGTACCCGAGTTGGCGCGCGAGCCGCGTGAACCCGGCGGAGGCGCTGCGCTATGAATAAGGCCCCCACGCTCGGCACTGGCGTGTCCTCGCTGCCCTCCGAGGGGGCGGCCATCGGCTTGGGGCAGCCTGGCGATCGCGCTGTCTTGCAGGTGAGAGGCCTGACCAAGCGCTTCCACGAGGGTCGTATCGACCTCACGGTGCTGCACGGCGTCGACCTCGACGTGCGCGCCGGCGAGACGCTGGCCATCGTCGGCGCCTCGGGCTCGGGCAAGAGCACGCTGCTGCACCTGATGGGCGGGCTCGATGCGCCCACCGCCGGCAGCGTGGAGCTGCACGGCAAGAACATCGCGCATGTCGATGCGGCCGAGCAGGGCCGGCTGCGCAACGCGCACCTGGGCTTTGTCTACCAGTTCCACCATCTGCTGCCCGAGTTCAGCGCCCTCGACAACGTGGCGATGCCGCTGAAGATCCGCCGCACGCCGCCGCAGCAGGCCGCCGAGGCCGCCGCCGCGATGCTGGCCGCCGTGGGGCTGGCCGAGCGGGTGCATCACCGCCCGGCCGAGCTGTCCGGCGGCGAGCGCCAGCGCGTGGCGATCGCGCGCGCGCTGGTGACGCAGCCCGACTGCGTGCTGGCCGACGAGCCCACCGGCAACCTCGACCGCAACACCGCCGACGGCGTGTTCGCGCTGATGCTGAAGCTGGCGCACGAGCGCCGCACCGCCTTCGTGGTGGTCACGCACGATGAAGGGCTGGCCAAGCGCTGCGACCGCGTGCTGCGGCTGGCGGCAGGGCGGCTGGACAACGGGCACTGAGGCGTGCACAAGCCGGGGCTTCGGAGGCCCGGTGCCCTCAGTCCCGCCCTCTCCCAGAGGGAGAGGGAGTCAGGAGTCATGCCGGTCAGCGATTCAGCGCGTTTGGCATTACCCATACGGCAGGTAAATCACATTTACCAATTAAACCGGTATTTCTCAATTACCCGTCCTATGAGTAAGATGCGAGTTATCCGTCCCATAGGCAAAAGCCATGCGCCAGGTCCTCTCCACACCCTCCCAGCTCGGCCCGCTCCTCAAATCCGGTCGCCGGGCCGCAGGCTTGTCGCAAACCGAGTTGGCCAGGCGCATGGGCATCAGCCAAAGCCGCATCTCGCACATGGAGCTCCATCCGGAATCGGTGAGCCTCGACCAGTTGCTCACGCTCTTCGGCCTGCTCGGCATCGAGCTCATGGTCCAGTCGAAGTCGGGCGCGCCTCCAGTGCAGGAATGGTGAGGCATGGGCCGTAGATCCCATTCGCAGGCCCTGTCCATCTGGGCCAACGGCGAGCGTGTCGGGGCCTGGCGGATCCCCGCGCGCGGCGAGCCCGAGCTCGTCTACGACCCCGCATGGATGGCTTCGCCGGCCGGGCGCCCGCTGTCCTTGTCGCTTCCGCTGGCGTCGGGCGGGCTCAAGGGCGCCGTCGTCAACAGCTATTTCGACAACCTGCTGCCTGACAGCCGCGCCATCCGCGAGCGGCTCGCCACGCGTTTCGGGACGGCCTCCACGGACGCGTTCGAACTGCTGCGGGCCGTGGGACGCGATTGCATCGGCGCCATCCAGCTGCTCGCCGACGACGAGGCGCCCGCGGACCTCGGGCAGATCTCCGGCACGCCGATGTCGGTCGACGACGTCGAGGCCCTGCTCCTCCAGACCGTGACCCCGGGCCGCCTCGGCGGCTTGCTCGAGGAGGCGGACGCGTTGCGCATCTCGCTGGCCGGCGCGCAGGAAAAGACCGCGCTCCTGTGGCACGACCAGCAGTGGATGCGGCCGCACGGCGCGACGCCGACGACGCATATCCTGAAGCTGCCGCTGGGGCTCGTGGGGCATCGGCAGGCGGACTTCAGCACCTCGGTGGAGAACGAATGGCTCTGCCTGAACATCCTCCAGGCCTACGGCCTCGCGGTGCCCCGCTGCGCCATCCTCAGCTTCGGCACGCAGAAGGTGCTGGCCGTCGAGCGCTTCGACCGGCAGCTCCATTCGTCGGGACGGTGGCTGATGCGCTTGCCGCAGGAAGACTTCTGCCAGGCGCTGGGCGTGCCTTCGCACCTGAAGTACGAGGCGGACGGCGGCCCGGGCGTGCTGGACCTGGCCAGGATCCTGCGGCAGTCGGTCAACGCGCGCGAAGACCTGCGGACCCTGCTCGCCTCGCAGCTGATCTTCTGGATGCTCGCCGCACCGGATGGCCACGCCAAGAACTTCAGCATCCATCTGCTGCCGGAGGGGCGCTTCAGGCTCGCGCCGCTCTATGACGTCATGTCCATCTGGCCGGTGGAGGGCGCCGGCCCCAACCAGTTCTCGCGACATGACGCCAAGCTGGCGATGGCTGTGATGGGGAAGAACAGGCACTACCGGCGATCGACCATCCAGCGGCGCCACTTCAATGCCACGGCGCGCCTGTGCGGCTATGGGCCTGATGCGGAGGACATCGTGGCCTCCGTGCTCGGGCGCACGCCCGGGGTCATTGCGCGCATGGAGGCGCAGTTGCCTGCCGGCTTCCCGCCGAAGGTGGCGCAGCCCATCCTGCGCGGGCTGGCCGCGTCCGCGCAGGCACTGGAGGCCATGCCCAGGGAATAGGGGAGTAGGGCTCAGGCCTCGAGGAACAGGGCCGGGTCCACCATGGTGCGGTTCAGCATCACCGACCAGTGCAGGTGCGGGCCGGTCACGCGCCCGGTGGCACCTACCGCGCAGAAGCGCTCGCCGGTCTTCACCATCTCGCCCGGCTTCACGTCGCTGGCGCTCAGGTGGCAGTACATCGTGAGCAGCCCGCCGCCGTGGTCGAGCCAGACGGTGTTGCCGTTGAAGAAGTAGTCGCCGGTGTCGATCACCCGGCCCGCCATCGGTGCACGCACCGGCGTGCCGGTGGCCGCCGCGATGTCCATGCCGCTGTGCGGATTGCGCTTCTCGCCGTTGAACACGCGCCGCAAGCCGAAGGAGCCCGAGCGCCGCCCCGGCACCGGCACCTGCATGCGCAGGTCGCCCTGGGGCAGAGGTTCTGTGAACGTGGCCATCACCGTCTGCAGGTGGGCGCGCTCGCGCTCGTAGCGCGCCAGGTCCTCGGCCGACAGGTCGACCTGGCCCGGCGCCACCTTGAGATGCTGCTCGCGGTAGCGCTTGGGCGCGATGACATAGGGCAGTTCGCTCGTGCCGCCGTCCTCCCGCAGCACCCGGATGCGGGCCTCGCCCGGCTCCGCGGACAGCGGGATGCCCACCAGCGCACCCCAGTCGATCGCATCGCCCAGCACCAGCAGCGGCACGTCCTCTTCGGTGCGCGCCTGCGGCCGCCTTGCGGCCGGTCCCAGGGAGAGGCGGGCGATGCCGCCGGGGACTTGCAAGGCGCGTGGCCACGACTGCGGGCTCTGGGTCGCCTGCGCGGCCGGCAGGGCCATCAGCCCGAGTGCGCCCAGCAGGACATCGCGGCGATCCTGGCGCATTGGGTTCAGGCCTTGGGCTTGTAGGCCACCACGTCGATCTCGACCTTGGCGTCGACCATCAAGCGCGCCTCGGTGGTCGAGCGTGCCGGGAAGTTGCCGTTGAAGTAGCCCATGTAGACCCGGTTGAAGGCACCGAAATCGCGCGCGTCATGCAGCCACACGGTGCACTTGCACACGTCCTCCAGCGTGGCGCCGGCCAGCGCCAGTGCCGACTTGATGTTCTCCATCACCTGGCGCGTCTGCGCCTCGACGCCGCCGACCACGATCTCGCCCTTCGCATCTGCCGGCACCTGGCCCGAGACATAGACGAAATCGCCGGCGCGAACGGCTGGGGAGAGGGGGCGGATCTGGCGGTCCGAGGCGTTGGGCGAGACACCGAGGTATTCGAGCGGCATGGGGAGCTCCTGAGGTCAAAGAGAGGGGATGAAGGTCGGCAGGACCGACGCATTTGAAATTCTATTTCAGTAAAAATCCAGAAACACAGGGTTTACACCCATGTCTTGGCCTGCTTGTTGCTTCAAAGTCCGGCCCGAAGAGAAAGTTTTTTTCATTTCACAGCCCCACGAAGGAGTTCTACATGCAGACCCCCGGACGCCGAAGCGGCCAGCCCGCATTCTCGAAGCGCAGCCTGCTCGGCGCGTGTTTGCTGGCGTTCGCCGGCCTGGCCGCGATGCCGGCGCAGGCCCAGGGCGCGCGCAACTTCGCGACGCTGGCGATGGTGGCCGAGCCCCAGACGCTGGACCCGATGGCCTCCACCGCGGACCTGGTCGGCACCATCATGCAGCATGTGTACGAGCCGCTCTACACCTTCGACGCCAAGTGGAACGTGGTGCCGATGCTGGCGGAGGGCATGCCGAAAATCTCGGCCGACGGCAAGACCTACGCCATCGCGATCCGCAAGGGCGTGATGCTGCACAACGGCCGCGAGCTGAACGCGGACGATGTGGTCGCCAGCCTGCAGCGCTGGATGGACCAGTCGCCGCGCGGCAAGGCCGTGGCCAAGGAGATCGAAAGCCTGAAGGCGAAGGGGCCGCTGGCCGTCGAGGTGGTGCTCAAGCAGCCCTATGCGCCGCTGCTGGCCCAGTTCGCGTTGCCCAGCGGCATGGCCGCGATCATGGCCAAGGACTCGATCGCGCAGCCGCTGAAGGACTTCGTCGGCACCGGTCCCTACAAGTTCAAGGAGCGCCGGCCCGACCAGTACGTGCTGCTGACCAAGTTCGACAAGTACAGTGCGCGCAAGGAAGCCCCCAACGGCTACGGCGGCAAGCGCGAGGCGGCCATCGAGGAGCTGCGCTTCGTGCCGGTGCCCAATGCCAACACCCGGGTCGAGGGTGCGCTTGCCGGCCAGTACGACTTCGCCGACCTGCTGCCCACCGAAGCGCTGCCGCGGCTGGAGAAGGCCGCGGGCAAGACGCTGCCGATCATGACGCCGGCCTTCGGCTTTCCCTACCTGGTGTTCAACACCAAGGAAGGCGTGATGGCCAGCCAGCCGGTGCGCCAGGCGGTGCAGGTGGCGCTCGGCGAGGGCGAGATGCTGGCGGCCGGCTTCGGCGACACGCGCTTCTTCGTCGCCGAGGGCAATCACTTCCCCAAGGGCTCGCCCTTCTACGCGACCGGCGGCACCGAGCTCTACAACCAGCGCAACGCCCCCAAGGCCAAGGAGGCCGCGGCCAAGGCCGGCTACAAGGGCGACCCGATCCGGGTGCTGACCAGCCGCCAGTACGACTTCCACTACAACATGGCGCTGCTGATGGCCGAGCAGCTCAAGCGCGCCGGCTTCAAGGTCGACCTCAACGTGGTCGACTGGGCCACGCTGGTGCAGCGGCGCAACGACCCGAAGCTGTGGGACGTCTACGTCACCCACTCGGGCCAGTTCCCCGAGCCCATGCTCTCGCCGCCGCAGTTGGGCGATGGCGCGCCGGGCTGGTGGGATTCGCCGGCCAAGAAGGCCGCGCTCAGCGCCCTCAACGTGGAGGCCGACCCCAACAAGCGCGGCGCGCTCTGGGGCAAGGTGCAGCAGGTGGTCTATGACGAGGTGCCTTACGTCAACGTCGGCAAGTTCAACGGCCTGTCGGCGAAGAGCCCGGCGCTGGACAACTACCAGCCGATGACCTGGCCCTTCTTCTGGAACACCCGGATCAAGTAAGCCCGCGCCGGCATCGCCAACATGGTCCGCTATCTCTCCTCCCGCCTGGCCGGCATGCTGGTCGTGCTCGCCATCGTCGCGGTGCTGGTCTTCATCCTGACGCGCGCTGCCTCGGGCGATCCGGTCTCGGTGCTGCTGGGCGACCAGGCCACCGCCGCCGACATCGCCCGCGTGCAGAAGGAATACGGCCTCGACAAGCCGCTGCCCGTGCAGTTCGGCTACTGGCTGCGCGAAGTGCTGCAGGGCAACCTCGGCCAGTCGATTTTCCTGCAGCGCCCGGTCACGCAGGCGCTGATGGAGCGCGCCGAGCCCACCACGCTGCTGGCGCTGATGGCGGTGGCGATCGCGGCGCTGATCGGGCTGCCCTGCGGCATCGTCTCGGCGGTGTTTCGCGGGCGCGTGGTGGACCAGGTCTTCACCGGCATCGCGATGCTGGGCGCCAGCATCCCGAGCTTCTGGCTGGGCATCGTGCTGATCCAGTTCTTCGCGGTCTCGCTGGGTTGGTTCCCGGTCTCGGGCTATGGCGCACCCGATGCGCCGTTGGCCGAGCGCCTGCATGCGCTGGTGTTGCCGGCCACGGTGCTGGGCCTGCTGAACTCGGCGCTGATCATCCGCTTCACCCGCGCTTCGATGCTCGACGTGCTGGGCGAGGACTACGTGCGCACCGCGCGCTCCAAGGGCCTTTCGGAAGGCACGGTGGTGCTGAAGCATGCGCTGCGCAATGCGCTGGTGCCCATCGTCACCGTGCTCGGCCTGACCATCGCGCTGATGATCGGCGGCGCCGTCGTGACCGAGACGGTGTTCGGCCTGCCGGGCGTCGGCAACCTGGTGGTGAACGCGGTGCTGCGCCGCGACTATCCGGTGATCCAGGGAGCGCTGCTCGTGATCGCCGCCATCTACGTGCTCATCAACTTCTCGATCGACCTGCTCTACGCCGTGGTCGATCCCCGCGTGAAGATCTGACCGCCATGCAAATACCAAGAATGCTCCGCCAACTGATGCTTCGCCGCATCGTGATGGTCTCCGCCCTGGTGCTGCTGGTGATCGCGGTGCTCGCGCTGGGCGCGCCCTGGTTCGCCTCGGCCGATCCCAACGACACGGCGGTGCTCGACCGGCTCAAGCCTCCCAGCGCCGCGCACCTGATGGGCACCGACGAGCTGGGTCGCGACATGTATGCGCGCATCGTGCACGGCGCGCGCTACTCGCTCGCCATTGCGGCGCTCACGGCGCTGGGCTCGGTCGTGCTGGGCACCATCCTCGGGCTCATGGGCGGCTTCTTCCGCCGTCTCGACGCGCCGCTGATGCGGGTGGTCGACGCGATGATGTCCTTCCCCGACATCCTGCTGGCGATCGCCCTGGTCGCTATCCTCGGGCCCTCGCTGGTCAACGTGGTGCTGGCGCTGGTGCTGGTCTACACGCCGCGGGTGGCGCGGGTGGTGCGTGCCTCCACGCTGGTGGTGCGGGAACTGCTCTTCGTCGAGGCGGTGCGCGCGCTGGGCGTGCGCACCTCGCGCATCCTGTGGCGCCACATCCTGCCCAACCTGATGTCGCCAATCCTGGTGCAGGTGTCCTTCATCTTCGCCTACGCGATCCTGGCGGAGGCGGGCCTGTCGTTTCTCGGCGTCGGCGTGCCGCCCGAGATCCCGACCTGGGGCACCATGGTCGCGAGCAGCCAGCAGTATGCGGACCGGGCCTTCTGGGTCGTGCTGTTCCCGGGGCTCGCGATCATCTTCACGGCGCTCTCGCTGCAGTTGCTGGGCGACGGCGTGCGCGACCTGCTCGACCCCAAGCTCAAGAAGGCGGCCTAGATGAAAACGTCCACGTCGGGGCGCGATCACGCCGGCGGGGTGCTCTGCTCCGCGAATGTCCCCCGGCGCGGCCTAGGGCCGCAAGCCTCCTCCTTTATTTCGCTGCGCAGAGCACCCCGCCGGCGTGATCCGTCACGGCGGTGGTGCATCGGCCCGCACGACACGGCATGGCCTCGGCACGCGCCCCGGACCGCAAAACCTCGAGCGCGACCGCGCAGCGGAGCCATTGAATGACGACCACCACCCCTCGCCTGACGGTCAACAACCTGAGCACCAGCTTCCCCACAGAAGACGGCCTGGTCCGCTCGGTGGCCGACGTGAGCTTCTCGATCCAGCCCGGCAAGACCACCGCGCTGGTCGGCGAGTCCGGCTCGGGCAAGTCGGTCACCAGCCTGACGCTGATGCGCCTGCTGCCCAAGACCGCCAACGCGCAGGTGTCGGGCCAGACCGCCTTCGTCACCCGCGACGGCCGCACGGTCGACCTGCTCGGCCTGCCCGACCGCGAGATGCGGCGCCTGCGCGGCAACGAGCTGTCGATGATCTTCCAGGAGCCGATGACCAGCCTCAACCCGGTCTTCACCATCGGCGAGCAGATCGCCGAGAGCGTGCGCCTGCACAACGGCCTGGACCGCAAGGCCGCGCTGGCGCATGCGCTGCGCATGCTGGAGCTGGTCGAGATCCCGGCCGCGGCGCGGCGCCTGCACGAGTATCCGCACCAGCTCTCCGGCGGCATGCGCCAGCGCGTGATGATCGCGCTGGCCATGGCTTGCGACCCGACGCTGCTGATCGCCGACGAGCCGACCACCGCGCTCGACGTCACCATCCAGGCGCAGATCCTCGAGCTGATGCGCAAGCTCCAGGCCGAGACCGGCATGAGCATCCTCTTCATCACCCACAACCTCGGCGTGGTGGCGCACCACGCGGACGACGTGGTCGTGCTGTATGCGGGCCGCGTGGTCGAGCGCGCGCCGGTGCGCCCGCTGTTCGCATCGCCGGAGCATCCCTACACGCAGGGCCTGCTGGCCTGCCTGCCGGGCAAGGCGCAGGCGCGCGGCGAGGGCCGGCCCAGGCGCCTGTTCGCGATTCGTGGCCAGGTGTCGAGTCCGCTGGCGCCTCCGCCGGGCTGTGCCTTCGAGCCGCGCTGCGACCAGGCGATCGAGGCTTGCAGGCAGGCGATGCCGCCGCTCATCGATACGCAAGAGGCCCGGCAGGCCCGCTGCATCCGAGTCCCCGCGGCCCAGCCGCTGGCGAGGGCCGCATGAACCCCACAAGCATGACCACCGCCGCAGCGCCCCTCATCGAGGTCCGAGGCCTCAAGAAATACTTCGGCACCGGCGAGCGCCCCGTGCGCGCCGTCGACGACGTCTCCTTCGCCATCCGCCCCGGCGAGACCCTGGGCCTGGTCGGCGAATCGGGTTCCGGCAAGAGCACCATCGGCCGGACGCTGCTGCGCCTGGTCGAGCGCACCGAAGGCGAGGTGCTCTACCGCGGCGACGACATCGGCAAGCTCGCCGCCGGCCCGCTGCGCCGCCTGCGCAGCAAGCTGCAGATCATCTTCCAGGACCCGTACGCCAGCCTCAACCCGAAGATGCGCATCGGCGCCATTCTCGGCGAGGCGCTGGCCACCCACGGCCTGGCCAAGGGCCCCGGCGAGCGCGAGCGACGCATTGCCGAGCTGCTGGAGACCGTGGGCCTGCGGCCCGAGCATGCCAGCCGCTTCCCGCACGAGTTCTCGGGCGGCCAGCGCCAGCGCATCGGCGTGGCGCGTGCGCTGGCGGTGGAGCCCGAGTTCATCGTGGCCGACGAGCCGCTGTCGGCGCTGGACGTTTCCATCCAGTCGCAGGTGATCAATCTGCTGGCCGACCTGCGGGAACGCCTGTCGCTGACCATGCTTTTCATCTCGCACGACCTGGACGTGGTGGAATACCTGTGCGACCGCGTGGTCGTGCTCTACCTGGGCAAGGTGATGGAAGTGGCCGAGACCCGCGAGCTCTTCGAGCGCCCGCAGCACCCCTATACGCGGGCGCTGCTGGCCGCCAGCCCCAAGCCCGATCCGCTGGTGCCCAACGAGCGCGTGGCGCTCAAGGGCGACATTCCGAGCCCGATGGCGCCGCCTTCGGGCTGCGTCTTCCGCACGCGCTGCCCGCATGCCATCGAGGCTTGCGCGCAGACCGTGCCGCCGCTCGATGAACTGTCGCCGGGGCATTTTTCCGCTTGCATTCGCAAGGATCTGATCCACCATGAGCCGCCGGGCCGCTCCCAAGGCGAAACCGTAGCGCGCAGCGCGGAGGTGATTTGAATGACCACTGAGAACGAACTCTTCGACCCGATCCTCGACACCCGCTTCAAGGGCTACCCGCGCACCCAGCCGCCGAAGCGCCGCAGCGAGATCGGCCAGGCCGGCTGGCATGTGCTGGCCGGCGACCTGCCGCTGCCGCTGGCCGTGCTCAAGCGCGAGGCGCTCGAGCACAACCTGGCATGGATGCAGGCGCGCGTGCGGCAGTGGGGCATCGACCTCGCGCCGCACGGCAAGACCACCATGTCGCCGCAGCTGTTCCGCCGCCAGCTCGATGCCGGCGCCTGGGGCCTGACCTTCGCGACCGTCACGCAGCTGGCGGTCGGCGTGGCCGCCGGCGCGCACCGCACACTGATCGCCAACCAGGTGATGAGCGACGAAGACCTGGCCGGCATCCAGCTGCTGCTGCACGCGCACATCGACCTGCGCGTGGTCTTCCTGGTCGACTCGCTCGCGCAGCTCGGGCTGATCGAGGCCTGGGCCGAGCGCCACCACGAAAGCCTGCCCTTCGAGGTAATGCTGGAGATCGGCGTCGAGGGCGGACGCACCGGCTGCCGCACGCAGGAGGAGGCGGTCACGGTGGCCACCGCCCTGCGCCAGAGCAAAGCGGTCCGGCTGGTGGGCATCGAGTGCTACGAGGGCCTGGCCGCCACCGGCGAGAGCGGCGCCGACACCGCCTACGCCAACGCGCTGATGGATCGCGTGGAAGCGGTGGCGCGCCACTGCGACACGCACGGCCTGTTCGAAGGCGACGAGGTGATCGTCTCGGCCGGCGGCTCGGCCATCTTCGACCTGGTGGCCGGCCGCCTGAAGCCGGCGCTCAAGGCCGGCGTGCGCGGCATCCTGCGCTCGGGTTGCTATGTCACTCACGATCACGGCTTCTACAAGCGCATGCTGAGTGCCGTGGACCAGCGCCTGGGTTGCGATTGTGGCGAGAGCCTGCGGCCCGCGATGGAAGTCTGGGCCATGGTGCAATCGTGCCCCGAGCCAGGGCTTGCCATCCTCGCCGTGGGCAAGCGCGACATCTCCTTCGACCTCTCGCTGCCCGTGCCCATCGCGCGCGCCGCGCGCGGCAGCCTCGTGCCCGAGGGCGTGCCCGCCGACTGGAAGATCACCGGCCTGAACGACCAGCATGCTTACCTGCGCTGGGACGATGCCGCATCGCCGCAGGCGCCTGCGGTCGGCGACCGCATCGGCCTGGGCATTTCGCACCCCTGCACCACCTTCGACAAGTGGCACTGGATGCCGGTGGTGGAAGAGGACTTGCGCGTGAGCGACGCGGTGGCCATGCATTTCTGAAGCGGTCCATGCCTCAGTCCCTGCTCCAGAAGATGGCCGAGGTGCGCAACAGCGCACCGTCCACGCGGCGTGCCATCCTCGACCTGATCCTCGAGGACCCCGACCGCGTGCTCGAGGAAAGCTTCGAATCGCTGGCCGAGCGCTCGCGCAGCTCGGTGCCCACCATCATGCGCACCTGCCGCGACCTCGGCTTCGCGGGCCTGCGCGAGTTCAAGCTCGCGCTGGCGCAAGAGCTGGCGCTCGGCGGCTCGCCCCTGCACCGGCGCGTCAACATTGCCGACACGGCCGACGAGGTGGTGGGCAAGATCGCTCGCAGCGCCGCGGCCTCGGTCTCCGGCGTGCGCAGCCAGCTCGACATGGCGGTGCTCGACGGCGCCGTCGGCGCGATTGCCGCGGCGCCGCACGTGGACCTGTACGGGGCCGGCGCCACCTCCTGGTTCATGGCCAACGACCTGCAGGCGCGCCTGTTCCGACTCGGCCTCTCGGCCAACGCCTGGGCCGACTACCACCTGCAGCAGGTGGCGGGCGCGGCCCAGCGCCCGGGCGGCGTGGTGATCGCGATCTCGCACGTGGGCGGCATGCCCTCGCTGCTGGACGCGGTGGACATCGCGCGCGGGCAGGGCGCGAAGGTGGTGGCGCTCACCCGGCCCGGCACCGCGCTGGCGGCGCGGGCCGATTTCCTGCTGGGCCTCTCGGTGCCCGACGACGCGGTGATGCACGTGGGCATCGACGCCTACCTCACGCACCTGACGACGATCGAGATCCTGACCGTGCTGGTCGCACAGCGCCGCGGCGAACCGGCAGTGCAACGGCTGCAGCGCGCGCGCGAAGCCTTCCAGCGCCACGGCATCGATGCCAGCACGCATCCGCTGCAGAGCTGGGATGGCGGAGGAGTCAAGCATGGCTGACGAACACGAAGGCAAAGGCGCCACCCTGCTCGAAGCCGGTCTGATCGTCGACGGCTCCGGTGGCCCGAGCTGGACCGGCGATGTGCTGCTGATGGGCGACCGCATCGCGGCCCTGGGCGAGGGCCTGCGCCAGCGCCTGCCCGAGGGCATCGCAGCGGACGATCTGCAAGTCATCGACTGCCGTGCCAAGGCCATCGCCCCGGGCTTCATCGACGTCCACACGCACGACGACGCCATCGTGCTGCGCGACCCGCTCAACCTGCCCAAGGTCTCGCAGGGCATCACCACCGTGGTCACCGGCAATTGCGGCATCTCGCTCGCGCCCTACCGCACGCCGCAGGCGCAGCCGCCGCTCACGCTGCTGGGCGCCGATTCCTTCCTGCACGCCACCATGGCCGAGTACCGCGCCGCGGTCGAGGCGGCGCAGCCGGCGCTCAACGTTGCCGCGCTCGTCGGGCACACGACGCTGCGCTTCGCCTCGATGGACGCGCTGGACCGCGCCGCCACCGGGGACGAGCGCGCGCGCATGGGTGCGCTGCTCGAGGACTGCATGCGCGAGGGCGCGCACGGCCTCTCTTCCGGCCTGTTCTACGAGCAGGCCTTCGCCGCGCCGGCCGAAGAGGTGATGGCGCTGGCGCGCATCGTGGCGCGGCACGGCGGCGTGTATGCCACGCATCTGCGCAGCGAGATGGAAAGCATCATCGAGGCCATGCACGAGGCCGGCGACACCGCGTTCAGCGCCGGCGCGCCGCTCGTGATCTCGCACCACAAGTGCGCCGGGCCCGCCAACTGGGGCCGCACCCGGCAGACGCTCCCGCTGATCGATGCGCTGGCCGAGCGCCAGGACATTGCGCTCGACGTCTACCCCTACGTCGCCGGCTCCACCGTGCTGCGCGAGGACCTGGTGGACGGCGTGATCGACATCCTCATCACCTGGTCCGATCCGCACCCCGGCATGACCGGCCGCATGCTGGCCGACATCGCGCGCGAGTGGGGCGTGGACCAGAAGGAGGCCTGCCGCCGCTTGCAGCCCGGCGGCGCCTGCTACTTCCAGATGAACGAAGAAGACGTGGAGCGCGTCATCGCCCATCCGCGCACCATGATCGGCAGCGACGGCCTGCCGCACGACCGCCATCCGCATCCGCGCCTGTGGGGCGCCTTTCCGCGCGTGTTCGCGCGCTACTGGCGCGACCGGCAGCTCTTCACGCTGGAGCAGGTGGTGCACAAGATGACCGGCATGACGGCGCGCAACATGCGCATCGCGGACCGTGGTCTGCTGCGCGCGGGCGCGATGGCCGACGTGGTGGTGTTCGACCCGCGCACCATCGCCGACACCGCCACCTACGACCGGCCGAAGAGCGCGAGCGTGGGCATCGAGCGGGTGTTCGTGAACGGGACGTGTGCCTTCGTCGGCGGCGAGCAGGAGCCTGCCGTGCGCGCGAGGGAGGGGCGGATGCTGACGCGCGGGTGAGCGGCAGCGGCGCTTCAGGCGCGTTCGGCCGGCTATGCTCGCGCCGCATGCGGCTCCTCGACACTCCGCCCCGCTGGCCGTGGCGCTTCCCTGCCGCGGCAGCGCTTGCTGCCGCGCTGCTTTCGGCGGCCGCTGCGCCGGCCGGGGCGGCCTGCCTGGCCACGGGCTTGCACATTCCGCCCAGCCCGCGCGCCTTGGCCATCGCGGCCGCGGCCCAACGCGAGCACCTGGCTTTCGGCGGGCAGACGCTGGATGCCGAAGGCCGGCTCATCGAGGCCGGCTATTCCGAAGCCGAGGACGCGCGCGGCGGGCCGAGCGCGATGGCGCCGTGGGAGCGGGTGCTGGGCTACTGGCGTGCGGTGGATCCGCAGGACGGCCGTCTGCCGTCCCAAGTGCGCTTCGGCGCGCTGCGTCCTGCCTCCCGTGAGCTGTTGATGCAGGCCCTGAACCGGGCCACGGCCGCGCACCTGCAGGGCCTCGGCGTGGACGCGGCGCAGGGCCTCGAATCCCGGGACCTGCGGGCCGTGCAGGCCGCGCTCGACCGAGTGGCCGTGATCGACACGCCCTGGTCCGCCGCCTTCGTCAGCTGGCTGGCGCGCCAGGCCGGGCTCGGGCCCGAGGAGTTCGTGTTCTCGGAAGCGCATGCCGACTATGCCGGCGCCGCATGGCAAGCGCGTGCCGACGAGGCGCAGGGCCGGGCCAACCCTTACGCCCTGCGCGCCTGCGACCTCGCGCGCACGCCGCCGCGCGTCGGCGACCTGATCTGTTACGCGCGCAGCGACGATGCGAGCCTCTCCACCTTCGAGGCCATCGGCCGCATCCTCGCTGCGCGGCCCACCGGCGGCGCGGCGCTGCCCATGCACTGCGACGTGGTCGTCGCGGTGGATGCGAAGGGCTTCGATGCGGTGGGCGGCAACGTGCTGCAGTCGGTGACGATGCGCCGGCTTGCCTTCGCGCCGCGCACCCGCTTGCTGGACCCCAGCTACCTGCCGCAGGGCTGCGAAGCCGGCGCCTCGGGCTGTGTCGATCGGCACATGAGCCGTGCGCCCTGGTCGGTGCTGCTGCAGTGGCGTTGAAAGCTGCATCGAATGCCCCCCGGGCGTCCCCGGATGCGCGGCGGTCCCGATAAGCACTATCTTCTTACTATCGCTTTCGTCCATGCCCCGCATCGATGCCGTCAATACATCGCGTGCAGGCAGGGACCTCGCTCCTGCACACCAACGCATGCGCTTCAACAAGCTCGATCTGAATCTTCTGGTAGCCCTGGATGCCATGCTCGCCGAACGCAGCATCAGCAGGGCGGCCGAGCGGCTGCACCTGAGCCAGTCGGCGATGAGCAATGCCCTGAGCCGGTTGCGGGACTACTTCGACGACGAGCTGCTGGTGCAGGTCGGCCGCAAGCTGGAGCTGACCCCACGGGCCGAGACGCTGAAGGAATCCGTGCGCGACGTGCTGGTGCGGGTGGATTCCGCGATCCTCGCGCAGCCGCGCTTCGACCCCGCCCAATCGGACCGCTGCTTTCGCCTGATCGTCTCCGACTACACCTCGATGGTGCTGATGCCGCATCTGCTCGCGCTGGCCGGCCGGCATTCCCAAACCGTGCGCTTCGAACTGCTGCCGCTGCTACAGCCGCCGCTGCGCGAACTGGAGAGCGGCGAGGCCGACCTGCTCATCCTGCCGACCGAATACCGCACGCCCGGGGAGCACCCCTACGAGCTCCTGTTCGAGGAGCAGTTCGTCTGCGCGGTCTGGAGCGGGGGCTGCTTCGCGCATGCCGACAGGCTGACCGCGGAGCAGTACACGGCGGCCGGCCACGTCGTGATGCAGCCCTCCGGCATGGACGAGCCCACGCGCTCGGGATGGCTCAAGCGCCGCTACCCGGGGGTGAAGCGCATCGAAGTCAGCACCTACAGCTTCGCCGCGGTCCCCTACCTGGTCGTGGGCACCGACCGTATCGCCACCATGCACGGCCGGCTGGCCCGGCTGGCCCGCAAGTCGCTGCCGCTGCGCCTGCTGGCGGCACCGCTGCCATCGTCGGCGATGCAGCAGACCATGCAATGGCACAAGTACCGCACGCTGGATCCGGGGCTGGTCTGGCTGCGCGGCCTGCTGCAGGAGGCCGTGCTGTGCATGGATGCGGAACTGGGCGCGGCGTCCGTGGCGCCCGAGACGGCCTCGATGAAGTGAGGGTGTCTAGAGAATTCGGTTGAACCAGAGCAGCGAGAGCCCCGCCGACAGCAGCGCAAGCACCGCGGCGCCGAGCGCGAACAGTGCCGAGATCTCGGTTTCCTTCTTCTCGACCGTGAGCCTGGAGCTCAACGTGTTGTAGACCTTGGTCAGGTCGGCCGCCGTGCCGGCGTAGTAGTACTCGGCCTGCGTCTTGTTGGCGATGGCCTTGAGCGTTTCCTCGTCGAGGCGCACCCGCATCGACCAGCCCTCGAAGCCGATGGTCTCGCCGTCCACGGTGCCGATGCCCACCGTGTAGACACGCACGCCGCGCTCGGCCGCGACCTTGGCTGCGTCGAGCGGGTCGACGCCGGTGGTGCGCTGCCCGTCGGTCAGCATGATGATGGCGGCCGAGGTGTAGGAGCCCGGCGCCACCGGCGTGAACTCCTTGGGCGGCGGCTTGCCGGCCTGCTCGAGGGGCACACCGCGCGTGCGGTTGCTGTTGTTGCCCTGCGGGCTGAAGTTCGCGATGTCGATGCCGGCGTCGGGGAACAGCGTGGCCAGCGAGACGACGATGGCGTTGCCGGTGGCCGTCGCGCGCTGCAGCTGGAAGGAGTCGATGGCCTGCACCAGGTCTTCGCGGTTGGTGGTGGGCAACTGCGCGACGTTGGCGCTGCCGGCGAAGGCGACGATGCCGACCTTCACGTGGCGCGGCAGGTCTTTCAAAAAGGCCTTGGCGGCCTCCTGCGCGGCCACCAGCCGGTTGGGCTGGACGTCGGCCGCGCGCATGCTGCCGGACACGTCCATCGCCAGGATGATGGTCTGCTGGTTCGAGGGCAGCACCACCACCGCCATCGGCCGCGCGGCGGCGATCAGCATCGCGACCAGCGCGAGCAGGAAGAGGAAGGGCGGGATGTGGCGGCGCACGCTCTGGCGCACGCCCATCGCCTCGCGCACGATCGACAGGCTGGCATAGCGCAGCGCCAGCTTTTTCTTGCGCCGCAGCAGCCAGAGGTAGAGCAGCACCAGCAGCGGCGCCGCGGCCAGGAGCCAGAGGAATTGAGGCCAGAGGAAGTTCATGCTGCCACCGCCTTGGGCTGGGACGAGCCGGCGCGCACGCGGCGCTTGCGCATGTCGGCAAAGCGCACGATCGCTTCCACCAGATCGTCGTTGGTCGAGAGTTCGAGCGTGTCGACGCCGACCTTCGCCAGCGTCTCGCGCAAAGTGGTTTCGCGCTCGGCGGCGAGGCGGGCGAAGCGCTTGCGGAACGCGGCGTCGTGGGTGTCGACCCAGAGCTGCTCGCCGGTCTCGGCATCGGTAAGCGGCACCAGGCCGAGGTCGGGAAGGTCGAGTTCGAGCGGGTCGAACAGGCGCACCGCCACCACCTCGTGGCGCCGCACCAGCTGCGCCAGCGCACGATCCCAGCCGGGCTCGCTGAGGAAGTCGGACACCACGAACACGGTCGAGCGGCGCGGCATCAGCACCGCGGCGGACTTGAGCAGATCGGCCAGCCGGGTCATGCCCTTCTGCCGGGGCTGCTCCTTCTGGCGCGCGCGGCGCTCCATCGCGTTCAGCAGGTACAGCACGTGGCGCCGGCCGGTGCGCGGCGGGATCACGGCCTCGACGTCGTTGCCGTAGACCAGCGCGCCGACCCGGTTGCCGTGCCGCGTGAGCAGGCGCGCGATCACGCCGACGAAGCCGGCCGAGATCTCGCGCTTGGCCTTGCGGCCGGAGCCGAAGTCCACCGAGCGGCTGAGGTCGAGGACGAACCAGGCGGCCATCTCGCGGTCTTCGGTGAAGACGCGCACGTGCGGCGTCTGCAGCCGGGCGGTGACGTTCCAGTCGATGTGGCGCACGTCGTCGTGGTGCTGGTACTCGCGCAGGTCGGCGAGGTCGAGGCCGGTGCCTCGCATCAGCGTGCGGTAGTCGCCCTGCAGCAGGCCGTCGAGCCGCCGGATGACCGTCCATTCGAGCCGGCGCAGCGCGCGCTCGGCACCGCCGGCCGCGGCCTCGGCCGCAAGCTGTTCGTCGTTGGCCGCGGGGCGTCGGCTAGGCCACCAGTTTTTCATGTTCGAGCGGTTTGGCCGGCGGCGGCACGGCCCGCATGATGCGTTCGATCAGGCTGTCGGGCGTGAGGCCTTCGGAGAGGCCCTCGTAGGACAGCGTCACGCGGTGGCGCAGCACGTCGGGCACCAGGGCCGTCATGTCCTCGGGCAGCGCGTAGCTGCGGCCGCGCAGCAGCGCCAGTGCGCGCGCGCCCTCGGTCAGGTTGATGCTGGCGCGCGGGCTGGCGCCGTAGGTGATGAAGCGGCGCATGTCCTTCAGGCCATGGCGGTCGGGCGTGCGGGTGGCCGACACCAGCCTGACCGCGTACTGGATCAGCGAGGGATCGACATACACCTGCCGCGCCTCGGCCTGCAGCGCCGCGAGCTGGTCGGTGGTCGCGACCGGGCTGGCCTCGACCAGGGGGCCGATCACGCGCTCGACGATCACGAACTCTTCCTCGTCGGTCGGGTAGTCGACCAGCACCTTCATCATGAAGCGGTCCACCTGCGCCTCGGGCAGCGGGTAGGTGCCTTCGGTCTCGATCGGGTTCTGCGTGGCCATCACCAGGAAGGGGCGCGGCACCCGGTGCGTCTCGCCGGCGATCGTGACCTGGCGCTCCTGCATCACCTCGAGCAGCGCACTCTGTACCTTGGCTGGAGCACGGTTGATCTCGTCGGCCAAGAGCAGGTTGGCGAACACCGGGCCGAGCGAGGTGCTGAACTCGCCGGTCTTCTGGTTGTAAATGCGCGTGCCCACCAGGTCGGCCGGGACCAGGTCGGGCGTGAACTGGATGCGCTTGAAGCGGCCGCGCACCGCGTCGGCCAGGGTCTTGACAGTGAGGGTCTTGGCCAGGCCCGGCACGCCTTCCACCAGCAGGTGGCCGCCCGCCAGCACCGCGACCATCACGCGTTCCAGGAAGCGGTCCTGGCCGACCACGACGCGCTTGACCTGGTAGAGGATCTGCTCCATCAGCTCGGCGGTGGTGGCGGAAGGCGCGAAAGTCGGTTCGGTCTCTGTGCTCATGCGGTGCTTTCGGTGGTGCGGGCCAGGAAAAACGCGATGGGGAAAGTGCGATCAGAAGGGCGGCGAACCGGCGGCCGAGGCGGCGTTCTCGATCGGCACCGCAAATCCGATGCCAATGAAGGTGCGCTGCTGCGTCGGGTTGAGGATGGCGGTGACGATGCCCAGCACCTCGCCGTTCATGTTGATGAGCGGCCCGCCCGAGTTGCCGGGGTTGGCGGCGGCGTCGAACTGGATCAGGTTGCCCAATTCCTGCTTGCCCTCGGGCGAGCGGAAGGAGCGCTTGAGGCCCGAGACCACGCCGGCCGACACGGAAGGGCCGATGCCGAAGGGGAAGCCGACGGCGGCCACCTGGTCGCCCGGCTGCAGGTCGGCGGTGGAGCGCATGACGGCCGGGATCAGGTCGTCGGGCAGCTTCTGCGCCTGCAGCACCGCGAGGTCGTTCTCGGGCTGCACGCCGGTGATGACGGCCGGCGCCTCCAGGCCGTCGGCGAAGGTGACCCTGATCTTCTCGGAGCCCGCGACCACGTGCAGGTTGGTGAGGATGATGCCCTTGTCGACGATCACCACGCCGGTGCCCACGCCGCGCTCGACCTCGCCCGGCGGCTCGTCGGCCTGCGATTCCGCCGGCTTGCCCTTGGCCATGTTCCGCCCGTGCTTCTGGGTCTGGGCCTCGGGCGTCTTCTTCTCGGGGCCGTAGCCCACCACCCGCACCACCGAGGGGCGGATGATCTCGGCCGCCTTCGCGGCCGGCGAGGGGAGGGTGGCCGTGTTCAGGGTGCGCAGCACGGCGGCGTCGATGTCCTTCTGCGTGTACTGGCGAATGTTCTGGCGCGGCCACAACGCGACGCTGGTGGCGGCCGATCCGATGCTGAGGGCAAGCAGCAGCGCAAAGCTGCGGCGGCCGGGCTGCCAGCGCGCCTTGGCGGCGGGCGCTGCGGCGGCCGGGGCAGATGCGCCGTCGGCGGAGTCGTCGGGCCGCTGCGGCGTCCCGGCATCGGCCGCGTCATCGAGCGGCGTGCGGGGCGAGCGACTGTAGAAAGCTGGCCTGCGCATCGGGACACCTCCGGCTAAAAAAGTCCACGCGTGAGGAGGCACGGTAGCACGCTTTCCGCGCCAGTGCATGCGTTCGGGCATCATCCGCCGATGGCCGTCTTCGTCGATACCCATTGCCACCTGGATGCGCCGGAATTCGGCGACGAGATGCCCGCAATCCGGGCGCGGGCGGCAGAGCGGAACGTGGCCCTGTGCGTGATTCCCGCGGTGGCGGCCGCCAACTTCGCAAGAGTGCGCGAGCTCGCGCATGCGCAGGACGACGCCTACGCGCTCGGCATCCATCCCATGTGTACCGACGAGGCGACGGACGAGCACTTGGCGCAGCTCGATGCGGAACTCGCGGCCCGGCGCGACGACCCGCGGCTGGTCGCGGTGGGCGAGATCGGGCTCGACTTCTTCGTGCCCGGGCTCGACGCCGACAAGCAGGCACACTTCTTTCACACTCAGTTGCAGCTCGCGCGCAAGCACGGGCTGCCGGTGATCATCCACGTGCGCCGCTCGGTGGACCAGGTGCTCAAGCATCTGCGCCAGGTGGCGCCCGACGGGCGCTGGCTGGGCATCGCGCATGCCTTCAACGGCAGCGCCCAGCAGGCGCAGGCCTGCATCGGGCTCGGCCTCAAGCTGGGCTTCGGCGGTGCCCTGACCTTCGAGCGCGCGCTGCAGCTGCGCCGGCTCGCGGTGGAGTTGCCGCTCGAGGCGATCGTGCTGGAGACCGACTCGCCCGACATCCAGCCGCAATGGATTTATCGCACGCAGGCGCAGCGCGCGGCGGGCGAGCCGCAGGGCCGCAACGAGCCGGGCGAGCTGCCGCGCATCGCCGAAGTGCTGGCGGGGCTGCGCGGCATTGCGCCCGAGGCGCTGGCCGAAGCCACCACGCGCAACGCGGCCGCGGCGCTGCCGCGTCTGTCGGCGCTGATGGGCGCGTCGGCGGATCGCCTACCCACTGCGTAGGTCGAGGGCGCTTGTTGCGCGGCGGCGGTGTTCGCGCGCGCTTTCGGTGTCATCCTTGCCCTTCGAGTGACCGTTGCAAGACGGTGGCAAGTTCGTCACTCCAACATTCAAAGGAGCTTTCCTCATGAAGAACACAGCATCGATTCGCCTCCTGCCTGCCGCGCTGGCGCTGGCCCTGGCGTCCATCGGCCTGCCGGCCGCCGCCCAAACTCAGCCCGCCGCTGAGCCGACCACGGTCCAGAAGGTGGAGAACGCCGGCGAGAAGGCCTGGGACGCGACCAAGAGCGGCACCAAGAAGGCCGTGAGCGCGACCGAGAGCGGCGCC
The DNA here is from genome assembly GCF_010499245.1 of Variovorax sp. WS11. Taxonomy (GTDB): domain Bacteria; phylum Pseudomonadota; class Gammaproteobacteria; order Burkholderiales; family Burkholderiaceae_C; genus Variovorax. The sequence goes on along the minus strand of NZ_JAAGOW010000001.1, from coordinate 1,400,960 downwards.
GAGAAGGCCTGGGACGGCACCAAGAAGACCACCAAGAAGGCCTGGAACGCCACCAAGAGCGGTACCAAGAAGGCCACGCATGCGACCGGCAACGCCGCCGGCAAGGCCGGCACAGCGGTGAGCAACACCGCGACGGCGGCCGGCGACAAGACCCGCCAGGTGGGCGACAAGATCGGCGAGAAGATCCCGGGCACGCCGCAGAACGAAGCCGCGAAGAAGCCCTGACGGCTGGCTGACGGCAGCTCCGCCGCCCACAAGGAAAACCCGCCGCAGGCGGGTTTTTCGTTTGCTGCTGCTCAGGCCCCGGCCGGTATCGCCGGCGGCGTGACGTTGCGATGCGCGAGCGGCGTCTCCGGCGTCGGATAGCCGGCTGCGCCGAAGGTCCTGACGATCGCGCGATGGGTGTCGAAGTACACCTGCCAGTAGTGGTCGGTGTGGGTGTAGGGCCGCACCGCCAGCAGCGGGCCTTCGGGCGTGAACTGCAGGATCTCGACATCGGGCGGCTGGTCGGTCGAGACATTGGGGATCTGGCGCAGGGCCGTCTTCAGGAGCTCGATGGCCTCGTTCACGTCCACGCCGTTGGCCACCTTCGCGGTCGCGTCCACGCGGCGCCATTGCAGCTGGCTGAAGTTGGTGATGGTGTCCGAGAGCACCTTGTTGTTGCCCACCGTCGAGACCACGTTGTCGGGCGTGATCAGCGTGGTGCCGAACAGGCCCAGCTCCTTCACCGCGCCGTTGACGCCACCCACCGTGACGTAGTCGCCGACCTTGTACGGGCGCAGCACCTGCAGCACGACGCCGGCGGCGAAATGGGTCAGCATGCCGCCCCATGCGGCGCCGATCGCCAGTCCGGCGCCGGCCAGCAGTGCGGCGAACGAGGTGGTGCGCACGCCGAACATGTCCAGGATCGAGAGGATCAGGACGATGTTGAGCAGCACGCCGAGGATCGAGACCAGGTAGCGGCTCAGCGTCGGGTCCATGCGCTTGCCGCGCTCCAGCGCCGCGGCCACCAGCCGCTGCGCCAGGCCGATCAGCCAGCGGCCGATGGCCCAGACCAGGAGGGCGCCGATGATTTTCAGGCCAAAATCCGCGCCTTGCGTGCTCAGGAAAACCCAGATCGCTTCCGTGTTCATCTTCTTCTCCTCTCGGGCGCCGGTCGGCCCGCGAACCGGCGAGTGTCATGGATCGATGTGACAGGCACGCGGACGAGGCAGACGCCCTGCTCGCGGGGCTGGCCCCGATCGTGTCGGAATCCACAGTGCTGTTGATTCTCGGCAGCTTCCCGAGCGCCAAGTCGATCGCGCAGCGGCAGTATTATGCGCACCCGCAAAACCAGTTCTGGAGAATCTTGCAAGCCACCTGGCCCGACAGCCCGCTGCCCACGGGGCCCGACAGCTATCAAAAGCGTAGCGACTGGCTGCTCGCGCGCGGCCTCGGCGTGTGGGACGTGTACGGGCGCTGCCGGCGCCAGGGCAGCCTCGATTCGGCGATCCGCGACGCCGTCGTCAACGACATCGCGGGCCTGCGCCTGCCGGCGCTGGCCGCCATCGCGCACAACGGCGGCGAGAGCTTCAGGCATGCGCGGCACACGCGCACGCTGGGCGTGCCGGTCCATCGCCTGCCCTCGTCCAGCCCGGCGCACGCATCCTGGAGCTTCGAACGCAAGGCGGCGGCATGGCGCGAGGTGATCGCGCAGTACCTGCCCGTGCCATGAAGCGCGCCTTGCCCGAGGTCAACTTCTCCGACTATGGGGACGTGCGCTACCTGCACCTGGGCACCGAGTGGGTCCAGGGTTCGATGAAGCTGGACGCGCCCTTCGAAATCGAGCTCGAGTACGTGCAGCGCATGATGGCCTGGCTGCTCTTCGTCGACCCGGCCGAGGTGCCGAAGCGCCATGCCATGCAGCTGGGCCTGGGCGCGGCCAGCCTCACCAAGTTCTGCCGCAAGGCGCTGCGCATGCGCACCACCGCGATCGAGCTCAACCCGCAGGTCGTGGCGGCCTGCCGCGGCTGGTTCAAGCTGCCGGCCGACGATGCCAGGCTGCGCGTGGTGGTGGCCGATGCGCAGACCGAGATCCGCAAGCCCGAATGGCAGGGCACGGTGGATGCGCTGCAGGTCGACCTCTACGACCACGAGGCCGCGGCGCCGGTGCTCGACAGCGAGGACTTCTATGCCGACTGCCGCCGGCTGCTGACGGAGGAGGGCTGCATGACGGTCAACCTCTTCGGCCGCTCCTCCAGCTACGAGCGCAGCCTCGAGAAAATTGCCGGCGCATTTGGCGAGAAAGCGCTGTGGGCCTTCCGGCCGACGCGCGAGGGCAACACCATCGTGCTGGCCCAGCGCAGCCCCACCCGGCCCAAGCGGCCGGCGCTTGCCGAGCGCGCCCAAAGCATCCAGACTCGCTGGAGCCTGCCCGCGCCCAAGTGGCTGCGGGTGTTCAAACCGATTGTCGACCGATGAACGCAGTGACCTCTCCCGCCTCCGCGTCCGCCTCCGCCGCCGTCCGCCACGAAGGGCCGCTCAACCTGCGGCACCTGATCGAGTGGCTCGCCAAGGACCGGGTGATCTCGCCCGAGGAGGCCAAACGGACGCTGACGCGCTGCGCCCAGGCCGAGAGCCGGCAGCCGCCGCTGGTGCGGCTGGCCAACGTGGCGATGACACGGCAGGGCGACGGCAAGCCGCTCGACCTGGAGATGCTGACCGAATGGCTGGCCGGCCGCGCGGGCCTGGCGTATCTGCGCATCGATCCGCTGCGCGTCGATGTCGGCAAGGTGGCCGACACCATGAGCGCCGCCTATGCCGAGCGCCACAAGGTGCTGCCGGTGCAGGTCACGCCGGCCGAGGTGGTGGTGGCCACCGCCGAGCCCTTCCTCACCGACTGGATCGCCGAGGTCGAGCGGCAGGCGCGGCGCCCGGTGCGGCGCGTGGTCGCGAACCCGACCGACATCCAGCGCTACACGGCCGAGTTCTTCTCGCTGGCCAAGTCGGTGCGCGCGGCGCAGAAGGCCGGCGGCAACGCGGGCAGCGCGAGCTTCGAGCAGCTGGTCGAGCTGGGCAAGAGCAACAAGCAGCTCGACGCCAACGACCAGAGCGTGGTGCAGGTGGTGGACTGGCTGTGGCAGTACGCCTTCGACCAGCGCGCCAGCGACATCCACCTGGAGCCGCGGCGCGAGCAGGGCGTGATCCGCTTCCGCATCGACGGCGTGCTGCACCCGGCCTACCAGATGCCGATGGGCGTGATGAACGCGATGGTCTCGCGCATCAAGCTGCTGGGCCGCATGGACGTGGTCGAGAAGCGCCGGCCCTTGGACGGCCGCATCAAGACGCGCAACATGCGCGGCGACGAGGTCGAGATGCGGCTTTCGACGCTGCCCACCGCCTTCGGCGAAAAGATGGTGATGCGCATCTTCGACCCCGACACCGCGGTGAAGGACCTCGACGCGCTGGGCTTCGCGCAGCACGACGCGCAGCGCTGGGAGCAGCTGGTGACGCGGCCGCACGGCATCATCCTGGTGACCGGTCCGACCGGCTCGGGCAAGACCACCACACTTTATTCAACGCTCAAGCGGGTGGCGACGGAGGAGGTCAACGTCAGCACCATCGAGGACCCGATCGAGATGATCGAGCCGTCCTTCAACCAGACGCAGGTGCAGCCGCAGCTGGACTTCGGCTTCATCGAGGGCCTGCGCGCGCTGATGCGGCAGGACCCGGACATCATCATGGTGGGCGAGGTCCGCGACCTCGCCACCGCCGAGATGGCGGTGCAGGCCGCGCTCACCGGCCACCTGGTCTTCAGCACGCTGCACACCAACGATGCGCCCAGCGCCATCACGCGGCTGATGGAGCTGGGCGTGCCCAACTACCTGATCAACGCCACCATGCTCGGCGTGCTGGCGCAGCGCCTGGTGCGCACCCTGTGCCCGCATTGCAAGGTGCCCGACGAGAGCGTCACGCGCGAGCAGCTCGGCGCCTTCGTCAAGCCCTGGCAGATCACCGGCTCGGTGCGCGCCTACAAGCCGGTCGGCTGTGTCGACTGCCGCATGACGGGCTACCGCGGCCGCATGGGTCTCTACGAGCTGCTCACCGTCAGCGAGCCCTTCAAGACCCTGGTCGACAAAGAGCCCAACCTGGGCGCGCTGCGGCACCAGGCCGTGGCCGACGGCATGCGGCCGCTGCGCCTGGCCGGTGCGCTGCGCGTGGCCGAAGGGCTGACCACCGTCGACGAAGTCCTGAGCGCCACGCCGCCGCTCGAATAAAGCCGGGCGCGAGGCCTCGCGCCCCGGGAAAACCCTGGCTTCACGTTAGGTGGTATCCACATCGATCCTGACCACCAGCTGACCCCACAATCCGCTGTTCGAAATTTTTCGAGGGGACAGTTCGTGAAGATCAAAAGTCAGAAAGACTTTTTTGCGGGTCTGATGTTCACCGTCGTCGGCATTGCCTTCGCATGGGGAGCAACGACCTACAGCGTGGGCAGCGGCGCGCGCATGGGACCGGGTTACTTTCCGCTGATGCTGGGCATCCTGCTGGGCATCCTGGGGATCGTCGTGATCTTCACGGCGCTGACCATCGAGACGGTGGACGGCGAGCCGGTGGGCAGCATGGCCTGGCGTCCGCTGGGCTACATCATTGGCTCCAACCTCGTCTTCGGCATCCTGCTGGGCGGCCTGCCCAGCATCGGCCTGCCGGCCATGGGCCTGATCGCCGCCATCTACGCCCTGGTGCTGATCGCCGGCCTCGCGGGCGAGCACTACCACATCAGGTCCAGCCTGATCCTCGCCACCATCCTGGCGGTGGGCAGCTACGTTGCCTTCGTGGTCCTGCTCAAGCTGCAGTTCCAGGTCTGGCCCACCTTCATCACCGGCTGAGAGCGACAGCGTCATGGATCTCATCAACAACCTTTCCATCGGGTTCACCGCGGCCTTCACGCTGCAGAACCTCATCTACGCCTTCGTCGGCTGCCTGCTGGGCACGCTGATCGGCGTGCTGCCGGGCATCGGCCCGGTCGCCACCATCGCCATGCTGCTGCCGGCCACCTACGCGCTGCCGCCGGTGGCCGCGCTGATCATGCTGGCCGGCATCTACTACGGCTCGCAGTACGGCGGCTCCACCACTGCCATCCTGGTGAACTTGCCGGGTGAATCGTCCTCGGTCGTCACGGTGATCGACGGGCACCAGATGGCCAAGCAGGGGCGGGGAGGTGCCGCGCTCGCGGCGGCCGGCCTGGGCTCCTTCTTCGCCGGCTGCGTGGGCACGCTGATCCTGGCCGCCTTCGCGCCGCCGCTGACCGAGCTGGCCTTCAAGTTCGGCCCTGCCGAGTACTTCTCGCTGATGGTGCTGGGCCTGATCGGCGCCGTCGTGCTGGCCTCCGGCTCGCTGCTCAAGGCGATCTGCATGATCGTGCTGGGCCTCTTGATCGGCCTGGTCGGCACCGACGTGAACTCTGGCGTGGCGCGCTTCAGCTTCGACATTCCGGAGCTGACCGACGGCATCGGCTTCATCGTGATCGCGATGGGCGTGTTCGGTTATGGCGAGATCATCTCCAACCTTTCGCGTCCCGAAGAAGACCGCCAGGTCTTCACCTCCGAAGTGCACAACCTGTGGCCCACCAAGGATGACTTCAAGCGCATGACGCCCGCGGTGCTGCGCGGCACCACGCTCGGCTCCTGCCTCGGGATCCTGCCCGGCGGCGGCGCGCTGCTGTCGGCCTTTGCGGCCTACACGCTCGAGAAGAAGATGAAGCTCAAGCCGGGCGAGGTTCCCTTCGGCAAGGGCAACATCCGCGGCGTCGCGGGCCCCGAGGCGGCCAACAACGCCGGCGCGCAGACCTCCTTCATCCCGCTGCTGACGCTGGGTATCCCGCCGAACCCCGTGATGGCGCTGATGGTCGGCGCGATGACCATCCACAACATCCAGCCCGGCCCGCAGGTGATGACCAGCAACCCGGAGCTGTTCTGGGGCCTGATCGCCTCGATGTGGATCGGCAACCTGATGCTGATCATCCTGAACCTGCCTCTGATCGGCATCTGGATCAAGCTGCTGTCCATTCCCTATCGCTGGCTGTTCCCGGCCATCGTGCTGTTCTGCGCGATCGGCGTGTACTCGACCAACAACAACACCTTCGACGTGTGGATGGTCGCGATCTTCGGCGTCGTGGGCTACATGTTCATCAAGCTGGGCTGCGAGCCGGCGCCGCTGCTGCTGGGACTGATCCTGGGGCCGATGATGGAAGAGAACCTGCGGCGCGCGCTGCTGCTGTCGCGCGGCTCGTGGAGCGTGTTCGTCACGCGGCCGATCTCGGCCGGCCTGCTGGTCGCCGCCGCGCTGATGGTCGTGATCGTGCTGCTGCCGGCGGTGAAGTCCAAACGCGAAGAGGCCTTCCACGAGGAAGAAGCCTGAGCGCGGCCCCTCGCGCGTTTCGAACGGCACCTTCGGGTGCCGTTTGCTTTTGAGCGGCCCCGGCGCCGTGGCGGCAGAATCGAACCCATGAAAATGAAAAGATCCTCCCTTCTTCGTGCCGGTGCCCTTGCTTTGTGCGCAGCGGCCCTGCCTGCCGCCTGGGCGCAGCAGGCCTGGCCGGGCAAGCCGATCCGCCTGGTCGTGCCCTTTCCGGCCGGCGGCGCCACGGACCTCTTCGCGCGCACCCTGTCGCAGAAGATGGGCGAGAAGCTGGGCACGACGCTGGTCGTCGACAACAAGCCGGGCGCCGGCGGCGCCATCGGCTCCGACCTCGCAGCCAAGGCGCCGGCCGACGGCTACACGCTGCTGCTGGCGACCACCAGCACGCATTCGATCGGCCCCGCGATCAATGCAAAGCTGCCCTACGACACGGTGCGCGATTTCGCACCCATCGCGCATGTGGGCGATGCGCCCAGCATCATGCTGGTGCCCAACAGCTCGCCGGCGAAGACGGTGCGCGAATGGATCGAATACGCGAAGAAGAACCCCGGCAAGCTCAACTACGCCTCCAGCGGCAACGGCACCATCGTGCAGCTCACGGCGGAGCTCTTCAAGGCGCAGGCGGGCGTGTTCGTCACGCACATCCCCTACAAGGGCACGGCGCTGGCGATCCCCGACCTGATCAGCGGCAAGATCGACGTGCTCTTCGACGCGCTGCCCACCGGCATGCCGCACGTGCGCGACGGCCGGCTGCGCGCGCTGGGCGTGACCTCGCTGCAGCGCAGCCCGCTGGCGCCCGAGCTGCCGGCGATCGCCGACGTGCTGCCGGGCTTCGAGTCGAACACCTGGTTCGGCCTCTATGGGCCCAAGGCACTTCCGGCCGATCTGGTGGCGCGTGTCAATGCCGCGGCCAACGAGGCGGTGAGCGACCCCGAGGTGCGCGACAAGCTCTCCAAGCTGGGCATCGCGCCCGCCACCGGCACGCCCGCGCAGTTCGCGGCGATGGTGGCGCAGGATGCCGCCAAGTGGAAGAAGATCATCACCGAACGAAAGATCATCAGCGACTGAAGCCATGAAGTTCGACTACGCCAACCCCTACACCTCGACCCGCATCCCGGTCTTCGCCCGCAACGTCGTCTCGACCTCGCACCCCTTGGCCGCCCAGGCCGGCCTGCGCATCCTGCAGCAGGGCGGCAATGCGGTCGATGCCGCCATCGCCACCGCGGCCGTGATGACCCTGGTCGAGCCCGTCAGCAACGGCCTGGGCAGCGATGCCTTCTGCATCCTGTGGGACGGCGAGCAGCTGCACGGGCTCAATGCCTCCGGCTGCTCGCCGGCGGCCTGGACGCCCGAGTACTTCCAGCGCAAGTACGGCAAGGACGCCGCCGCGCCGCCGCAGCGCGGCATCGATTCGGTCATCGTGCCCGGTGCCGTCGGCAGCTGGGTCGCGCTGTCCGAGCACTTCGGCAAGCTGCCCTTCGAGGACCTGATGGCGCCGGCCATCGAGATCGCCGAGCGCGGCTACCTGGTGCCCCCGGTGGTACAGCAGAAATGGGCCGCGGCCACGCCGATCCTGCAGTCGCAGCCCGGCTTCGCCGAGGCCTTCCTGCCCTGGGGCCGCGCGCCCCAGGTCGGCGAGCTGTTCCGCTTTCCGGCCGCGGCGCGCGCGCTGAAGGCCATCGCCGCCACCAAGGGCGACGCCTTCTACAGCGGCGAGATCGCCGAGGCGATGGAGAGGTTCTCGCTGGCCCACGGCGGCAGCCTCAAGGTGCGCGACCTCGCCAACTGGAAGCCGGAATGGGTGGCGCCGATCGCGCAGGACTACCGCGGCTACACGCTGCACGAGATGCCGCCCAACGGCCAGGGCATCGCCGCGCAGATCGCGCTGGGCATCCTGCAGAACTTCGACATGGCGTCGATGCCGCCCGACTCGGTGGCCTCGCAGCACCTGCAGATCGAGGCGATGAAGCTGGCCTTCGCCGATACCTACCGCTACGTGTCCGACCCATCGTCGATGGAGGTGTCCCCGCTGCAAATGCTCGATGGCGCATACCTCGCCTCGCGTGCCAAACTGATCGACGTGAAAAAGGCGCAGGACTTCAAGGCCGGCAACCCCGTCAAGGGCGGCACGATCTACCTCACCGCGGCCGACGAGAGAGGCATGATGGTGAGCTTCATCCAGAGCAACTACATGGGCTTCGGCTCCGGTTGCGTGGAACCGTCCTTCGGCATCAGCCTGCAGAACCGCGGCCACGGCTTCAGCCTGGATGCCAGGAGCCCCAACGTGGTCGAGCCGCGCAAGCGCCCCTTCCATACCATCATCCCGGGCTTCCTCACGAAGGACGGTCAGCCGGTGATGAGCTTCGGCGTGATGGGCGGCAACATGCAGCCGCAGGGCCATATGCAGACGCTGGTGCGCATGCTGGACCACGGCCAGAACCCGCAGGCGGCCTGCGACGCGCCGCGCTGGCGCTTCAACCATGGGCTGGAGATCAACGCCGAAGGGGCGATGAAGCCGGAGCTGGTGCAAGGCCTCGGCGCGCTCGGCCACAAGGTCGAGGTGATCAACGACTCCTACCAGGACTTCGGCGCCGGCCAGTTCATCTGGCGCGCGGGCGAGCCGGCTGTGGAAGGCTACGTGGCGGCGAGCGATGCCCGCCGCGACGGCCTCGCCGCTGGTTTCTGATTGTCGATGTCCTCCGTGCACGTGGTCGCCGCGGGACAAGCGCACGCGCACAAGCGCATCGGGCCCGGCCTGGCGCTCGCCTCCCTGGGCGCCATCGCCTTCAGCGGCAAGGCCATCATCGTCAAGCTGGCCTACCGCTACGGCGTGGACGCGGTCACTCTGATCATGCTGCGCATGCTGTTCGCGCTGCCGCTGTTCGCGCTCATGGCCTGGTGGGCCGGACGGGGCAAGCCGGCGCTGACGCGGCGCGACTGGATGGGCGTGGCCGGCCTCGGCTTCTCGGGCTACTACCTCTCCAGCTTCCTGGACTTCGCAGGGCTGGCCTACGTCACGGCCAGCCTGGAGCGGCTGATCCTGTACCTCAACCCGACGCTGGTCCTGCTGTTCGGCTGGATCCTCTGGCGCCGGCGGATCACGCGCTGGCAGGCGGCCGGCATGTCGGTCAGCTATGCGGGGGTGCTGCTGGTCTTCGGTCACGAGTTGCAACTGGGCCAAAGCGCTGCAGCCGCCTGGGGCACCTTGCTCATCTTCCTGAGCGCGGTGAGCTATGCGGTCTACCTCGTGGCCAGCGGCGAGTTCGTCAAGCGCCTCGGCTCGCTGCGGCTGGTGGGGCTCGCGACCAGCGTGGCCTGCGTGCTGTGCATCGTGCAGTTCCTGCTGCTGCGGCCGGTGGAGACGGCCTTCCTGGTGGCGCCCGCGGTGATCTGGCTGTCGGTGCTCAACGCGATCGTGTGCACCGCGCTGCCGGTGCTGGCGGTGATGATGGCCATCGAGCGCATCGGGCCCGCGATGGCGGCGCAAACGGGCATGATCGGCCCGATGTCGACCATCCTGATGGGCGTGCTGATCCTCGGCGAGCCCTTCACCGCGTGGATCGCGGCCGGCACCGTGCTGGTGATCGCGGGCATCTTTGTCTTCACACGAACGGGGCGCTGAACGCCCGAAGGAAATCGATCATGGATCTTGGAATCGCAGGCAAGACGGCCCTGGTGTGCGGGGCCAGCAAAGGGCTCGGCTACGGCTGCGCGGAGGCGCTGGTGCGCGAAGGCGTCAACGTGCTGATCGTGGCGCGCGGCGCCGAGGCGCTGGCGCAGGCGGCGAAGAAGCTGGAGGCGGCGGCCGCGGCCCACGGGAGCGTCGTCAAGCCCTGGGTGAAACATGTGGCCGCGGACATCACGACGACCGAAGGGCGCACCGCGGTGTTCGCGCTGCAGAAGGACTTCGACATCGTCGTCACCAATGCCGGAGGCCCGCCGCCGGGCGACTTCCGCGACTGGGACCGCGAGGCCTGGATCAAGGCGGTGGATGCCAACATGCTCACGCCCATCGAGCTGATCAAGGCCACGGTCGACGGCATGGCGGGGCGCGGCTTCGGGCGCATCGTCAACATCACCTCCAGCTCGGTGAAGGCGCCGATCGACATCCTCGGCCTTTCGAACGGCGCGCGCAGCGGGCTCACGGGCTTTGTCGCGGGCGTGGCGCGCAGCGGCATCGCGGCCAAGGGCGTGACCCTCAACAACCTGCTGCCGGGGTCCTTCGACACCGATCGGCTGAAGGGCACCATGGCCGGTGCTGCGAAGAAGTCGGGACAGGACTTCGACACCGTGTGGGAAAGCCGCAAGAAGAACATTCCGGCGAAGCGCTTCGGGACGCCGGAGGAGTTCGGGGCGATCTGCGCTTTTCTGTGCAGCGTGCAGGCGGGCTATCTGACCGGGCAGAACGTGCTGGCGGATGGCGGGGCGTATCCCGGGACCTACTGATTCCTGCTCTCTCCCCTCCGGGGAAGGGAGTAATACCCCAGCCAGCGCCGACATCGAAGCCTGACTACGATGTGCGTCCCCCCAGCACATCCGGACAAAAGGAAAAGCCCATGCGCAGCAAAGCCATCCGCATCGACCGCAACGGCGGTCCCGAGGAACTGAAGCTCGTCGAGGTCGAGGTCGGCGAGCCCGGCCCCGGCGAGATCCGCATCCGCCATCACGCGGTCGGCCTCAACTTCATCGACACCTACCAGCGCAGCGGCCTCTATCCCTTGTCGCTGCCGCTGCAGCTCGGCATGGAGGCCGCGGGCGTGGTCGAGGCGGTGGGCGAGGGCGTCGCGCACCTGAAGGCCGGGGACCGCGCCGCCTATGCCAGCCAGCCGCCCGGCGCCTACTGCGAGCTGCGCGTGATGCCGGCCAAGAACGTCTGCAAGCTCCCCGACGCGATCTCCTTCGAGACCGGCGCGGCCATGATGCTCAAGGGCTTGACGGCGCAGTACCTGTTGAGGAAGACCTTGCCGGCCGAGGGCCTGCAGCCGGGCGACTTCATCCTCTTCCATGCGGCCGCGGGCGGCGTGGGGCTGATTGCGTCCCAGTGGGCCAAGGCCCTCGGCCTGCAGCTCATCGGCACGGCCGGCACCGACGCCAAGTGCCGGCTGGCGCTGGACCATGGCGCAGCGCACGCGATCAACTACAGCACCGAGAACTTTGCCGAGCGCGTCAAGGAGATCACGGGCGGTAGGGGCGTGAAGGTGGTGTACGACTCGGTGGGCAAGGACACCTTCGAGGGCTCGCTGAATTGCCTGCGGCCCTTCGGCCTGCTCGCCATCTTCGGCAACGGCTCGGGGCCGGTGCCGCCGGTCAACCTCGGCGTGCTCGCCTCCAAGGGCTCGCTCTACATCACGCGGCCCACGCTGTTCACGCACATCGCCACGCGCGAGAGCACCCAGGCGATGGCCGACGACCTGTTCGCTGCGGTGACCAGCGGTGCGGTGAAGATCCCGATCGACCAGCGCTACGCCCTCGCCGACGTGCAGCAGGCGCACCGCGACCTGGAAGCGCGCAAGACCACCGGCTGCACCATCCTCACGCTCTGAGCGCGCCCGGCCCCCCCGCTCACTCGATCTCGGCGAGCCGCGACTCGCGCATGCGCGTGCGCGAAAGTGCGCCGGCCGAGTCGAGGATCGGGTAGGCGATCGAGCAGATGTGGGAGTTGATGCGCTTGAGCTCGCTGATCAGGTCGATGTGCAGCGAGCTGGTCTCGATGCTGGAGGCAGTCTGCTCCGACAGGCGCTCCAGGTGGGTGCCGGCATAGGCGCGCTCCAGGTCGCGGAAGCGCGCCTTCTCCTCCAGCAGCCGCTGTGCGTCGCGCACGTTGGCATTGAGGAACACGCTCATGCCCAGCCGCAGGTTGGCAAGCAGCCGCTCGTGCAGCTCGACGATCTCGCGCATGCCGGCGGCGGAGAAGCTGCGCTGCTTCTTGATCTTCTTGTCCTCGATGTCGATGATCACCCGCTCGATGATGTCGCCGATCTGCTCCATGTTGATGGTGAAGCTGATGATGTCGGTCCAGCGCCGGCTCTCTTCCTCGCCCAGCGCCTCGCGCGAGATCTTGGTCATGTAGTACTTGATGGCCGAGTAGAGCTCGTCCACCGTGTCGTCCAGCTTGCGCAGCTCGGCGGCCAGGCGCAGGTCGTTGTCGCGGATCACCTTGAGCATGCCGATCAGCATGGTCTCGACCACGTCGGCCTGGTGCAGGGCCTCGCGCGCGGCGTTGGAGATTGCCAGCGTGGGCGTCGAGAGCGCCGAGGGATCGAGGTGCCGCGGCCGCTGCATGGCGGGAGATTCGGTCGGCACCGGGAGCAGCCGCGTCACCAGCCGCGCGACCCAGCCGGTGAGCCCGATGAAGCCGATGCTGACGACCAGGTTGAAGCCGAGGTGGAACAGCACCACCAGCTGCGTTGCGTCGGAGATGTAGGGCCGGGCCTCGCGCAGGTAGAGGCCGACGAAGGGCGCCGCGATCGCCACGCCCAGCAGCTTGAAGACCAGGTTGCCGACCGTGACCTGGCGCACCGGGACCGCCGACTTCGCGGTGGTCAGCACCGCCAGCAGGCCGCTGCCCAGGTTGGCGCCCAGCACCAGGCCAAGCGCCACGTCCAGCGGCACCACGTTGGAGCTGGCCATGGCCGCGACCAGCAGCACCACCGCCAGGCTGGAGTAGGCCGCGATCGCCAGCACGGCGCCGATGGTGACCTCCAGCAGCACGTCGCTGGCGAGCGAGGCCAGGAGCTCCAGCACCGCGGGCGAGGAGAACAGCGGCCCGGTCGCCTCGACTACCAGCTGCAGCGCCAGCAGCATCAGGCCGAGGCCGATCAGCACGCGCCCGACGCGGCCGGCCACGGTGGAGCCGCGCGAGATGAAGAGCACCACGCCGACGAAGATGAAGAGCGGCGACAGCCAGGAGAGGTCGGCCGAGAACAGCACCGACATCAGCGCCGTGCCGACGTCGGCGCCGCGCATCACGGCCAGCGCGGCCGGCAGTGCCACCAGGCCCTGGCCGACGAAGGAGGAGGTCATCAGCGAGGTGGCGGTGCTCGATTGCACCAGCGCCGTGACGCCGATGCCCGAGAGCGCGGCGGTGAAGCGGTTGCGCATGCTGTGCACCAGGATCTTGCGCAGGTTGGCGCCGAAGACGCGCAGCACGCCGGTGCGAACGAGATGGGTACCCCATACCAGCAGCGCGATGGCGGCCAGCAGATTCAACAGGTGCTTCATGGAATCGAAGGACTATAGACCAGCCTTCGGCTTCCGCAGCCTGGGGCGGCGCCCTACTTGCCGCGCCGCACGCGCCGCAGCTCGTCGAGGATCAGGCAGATCGCGCCGATGGTGATCGCGCTGTCCGCCACGTTGAAGGCCGGGAAGTGGCGGCCTGCCAGGTGGAAGTCGAGGAAGTCGACCACGTAGCCGTGCATCATGCGGTCGACCACGTTGCCGATGGCCCCGCCCAGGATCGCGGCCATGGCGAAGGAGAAGAGCTTCTGCCCGGCATGCGACCGGAGCATCCACACGATGAACAGCGCAGCCGCCACGCCGATGGCGGTGAAGAACCAGCGCTGCCAGCCCGCCGCATCCGCGAGGAAGGAGAAGGCAGCGCCGGTGTTGTGGGCGCGCACGATGTTGAAGAAGCTGGTGATGTAGGTGGCATCGCCCAGCTTGTAGTAGCCCAGGATCAGCGTCTTGGTGAACTGGTCGAGGATCAGGATCACCAGGGCCAGCGCGAGCCAGGGCCAGATGCCGGTGCGTGGCGAGGCGAGGGAACGGGTCGCGGCCATCAGGCAGCACTCCTGGCTTCGCCGGCGCCGAACAGGTTGCTGGTGCAGCGGCTGCACAGGCCCGGGTGCGCCGGGTCGTGGCCGACGTCGTCGCGCCAGTGCCAGCAGCGCTCGCACTTGGTGCTTTCGGAAGGCGTCACTTTGGACGCAAGCATGCCCATGTCCATCGCGCCGACCTGCGACCCGCCGGTCGGCGCAAGGTTGGTGGCTCCCGCCCCCGCGATTTCGCCCGAATCGACCGGGCGTGTTGAAGCAGCAGAGGTGATGAAAACAAATTTGAGGTCGTCACCCAGGCTCTGCAGGTCAGCCAGGATCTGTCCGTCCGCCCACAGCGCAACGTTGGCCTGCAAAGAGGAGCCGACCTTGCCTTCGCTGCGCAGGGCCTCGATGCTCTTGTTGATCCCGTTGCGCACCTCGCGGATGCGCGACCACTTGGCCAGGAGCGCCTCGTCGGGCTGGCCCAGGTCGCAGTAGACCTGGGTGAAGATCGACTCGCCGTTGCCGCAGAACTTCCAGGCCTCTTCGGCCGTGAAGCTGAGGAAGGGCGCCATCCAGCGCAGCATCGCCTGCGTGATGTGCCAGAGCGCCGTCTGCGCACTGCGCCGCGCGCGCGAGCCGGGCGCGGTGGTGTAGAGGCGGTCCTTCAGGATGTCGAGGTAGAAGGCGCCCAGGTCCTCCGAGCAGTAGACCTGCAGCTTGGCCACCACCGGGTGGAACTCGTAGACCTTGTAGTGCGCCAGCACCTCGGCCTGGAACTGCGCGGCGCGGCTCAAGGCGTAGCGATCGATCTCGAGCAGTTCGGCCAGCGGCACCGCGTCCTTCGCGATGTCGAAGTCGCTGGTGTTGGCGAGCAGGAAGCGCAGCGTGTTGCGGATGCGGCGGTAGGCGTCCACCACGCGGGCGAGGATCTTGTCGTCGCCGGCGATGTCGCCCGAGTAGTCGCTGGCCGCCACCCAGAGGCGGATGATCTCGGCACCCAGCTTCTTGTTGACCTCCTGCGGCTCGATGCCGTTGCCGAGCGACTTGCTCATCTTGCGGCCCTGGCTGTCGACGGTGAAGCCGTGGGTCAGCAGGCCCTTGTAGGGCGCGCGTCCGTACAGCGCGCAGGCGATCAGCAGCGAGGAGTGGAACCAGCCGCGGTGCTGGTCGTGGCCTTCGAGGTAGAGGTCGGCCTCGGGGCCGGTCTCGTGGTGCCCGTTCGCGTGCGTTCCGCGCAGCACGTGCGAGAAGGTGGAGCCCGAGTCGAACCAGACCTCGAGGATGTCGGTGCTCTTGGTGTAGTGGGGCGCGTCGTCGGGGCCGAGCATCTCTTCGGTGGTCACGCGGCTCCAGGCCTCGATGCCGCCTTTGTCGACGATGTCAGCCGCCTGGTCGAGGATCTCCATGGTGCGCGGATGCAGCTCGCCCGTGTCCTTGTGCAGGAAGAAGGGGATGGGCACGCCCCAGCTGCGCTGGCGGCTGATGCACCAGTCGGGCCGGTTGGCGATCATGTCGTGCAGGCGTGCCTTGCCGTTCTCGGGGTAGAAGCCGGTCTCCTCGATGGCAGCCAGCGCCAGCTGGCGCAGGGTCTTCGGGGCCTTGTCCTTGGTGAACACGCCTTCGCCCTCGTCCATGCGCACGAACCACTGGGCCGCGGCGCGGTAGATCACCGGCGTCTTGTGGCGCCAGCAGTGCGGGTAGCTGTGGGTGATGGTGTCGGTGGTCAGCAGCCGGCCGGCATCGCGCAGGGCCTGGATGATGAGCGGCACCGCCTTCCAGATGTGCTGGCCGCCGAAGAGCGGGAAGTCGGGGGCGTAGGCGCCGTTGCCCTGCACCGGATTCAGGATGTCGTCGTAGGCGACGCCGTGGGCGATGCAGGAGTTGAAGTCGTCCACGCCGTAGGCGGGCGAGGAGTGGACGATGCCGGTGCCGTCGTCGGCGGTGGCGTAGTCGGCCAGGTAGACCGGCGACAGACGGCGGAAGCCGGCGTCGACGTCGTACAGCGGATGTTCGAACTCGAGGCCGCCGAGCTTCTCGCCCTTGACCGTCGCGAGCACCTTGCCGTCGAGCGCATAGCGATTCATGCACATCTCGACCAGCGAGGCGGCCAGGATCAGCAGGCCGCGGTCGGTGTCGACCAGCGCGTAGTCCAACTCGGGGTTGAGGTTGAGCGCCTGGTTGGCGGGGATGGTCCACGCGGTGGTGGTCCAGATCACGACGAAGGCGTCCTTCTCCAGCTTCGGCAGGCCGAACGCGGCGGCCAGCTTGGCCGGCTCGTGCGCCTTGAAGGCGACATCGACCGTGTTGGACTTCTTGTCCGCATACTCGATCTCGAACTCCGCCAGCGAGGAGCCGCAGTCGAAGCACCAGTACACCGGCTTGAGTCCGCGATAGACGAAGCCGCGCTCGATCACGCGCTTGAAGGCGCGCAGCTCGCCCGCCTCGTTGGCGAAGTTCATCGTCTTGTACGGATGGTCCCATTCGCCCAGCACGCCCAGGCGCTGGAAGTCGGTCATCTGCTGCGCGATCTGCTCGGCGGCGTAGGCGCGGCTCTTGGCCTGCATCTCGTCGCGGCTCAGGTTGCGGCCGTATTTCTTCTCGATCGCGTTCTCGATCGGCAGGCCGTGGCAATCCCAGCCGGGCACGTAGAGCGCGTCGTAGCCCTCGAGCTGGCGCGCCTTGGTGATCATGTCCTTCAGGATCTTGTTGACGGCATGGCCCATGTGGATCTGGCCGTTGGCGTAGGGCGGGCCGTCGTGCAGGATGAATTTGGGTGCGCCCCGGCGTGCATCGCGCAGCCGGTGGTAGCGCCCTTCGTCGTTCCATTCCTGGACCCAGCCCGGCTCGCGCTTGGGCAGGTCGCCGCGCATCGGGAACGGGGTGTCGGGCAGGTTGAGGGTGGCGCGGTAGTCGGTGGTGGTGGTGGAGGCGGCGTCAGCAGACATGATGAAGTTCGAAACAGAGGGGCTTCGACAGGCTCGGCCCGAACCTGGATGCAGGTGTCGGTGCGAAGGAGAAAAGCCGTCCGCCCTGAGCTTGCAGAAGGGCGGCAGCGCGGTCGGGCCCGGTTAAATTCGATCGCGCGTGGTCTGGCGACGGGTCTCGGCGTGGGCGGAAGCGAAGAACGCACGTGCATCGCGGCCATCCTTCGCGATGCCCGCCGTCAGGGCCTCGAGGCTGGTGTAGCGCAATTCGTCGTGCAGTTTGTGCAGCAGTTCCACGCGGACGATTTTACCGTAGGCCCCCTCCTCGCCGAGGTGGGCGGGCCAATCGAGGCAATGGGTCTCGAGCAGGACCCGGCCGGCGTTCACGTCGTTGGCGTCGAGCGAGGGGCGCACGCCCAGGTTGGCCACGCCGTGCAGCGGCTGATTGTCGAGGCCGTGCACCAGCACCGCGAAGATGCCGCTGGCGGCCGGCTTCCAGTGCTTGAAGCGCAGGTTGAGCGTGCGGAAGCCATCGTTGCGCCCCGGCGCCGAGGCGCCCAGCGCGCGGCCGAGCTTGCGGCCGTGCACGACGTGGCCGGAAATCGCGTAGGGCCGGCCGAGCAGGGCCTGCACGTCGCTCATCCGGCCCTCGGCCAGGGCCTCGCGCACGGCGGAACTGGACACGCGCAGGCCATGCACCTCGTAGCTGTTCATGCGCGCCACGTCGAAGCCGTTGGCTTCGCCGGCCGCGTCGAGCATCGCGTAGTCGCCGGCGCGCTTGGCGCCGAAGCGGAAGTCGTCGCCCACCAGCACGTAGCGCACGCCCAGGCCCTCGAGGAGCACATGCTGGATGAATTCGTCCGGCGTCTGGGAGGCCAGCCGGTTATCGAAGGGCAGCACGATGGTCTGGCCCACGCCGCCGGCGGCCAGTGCGCTGAGCTTGTCGCGCAAGGTGCCGATGCGAGCCGGCGCCAGTTCGGGCCGCTTGCTGAGTTGGGCGAAGTAGTCGCGCGGGTGCGGCTCGAAGGTCAGCACGCAACTGGGCAGGCCGCGCAGGCGCGCCTCGGTATTGAGCAGCCCCAGCATGGCCTGATGGCCGCGGTGCACGCCGTCGAAATTGCCGATGGTCAGGGCGCAGGCCGGAGCCACGCCCGGATGCCTGAACCCCCGGAAAACCTGCATCGTTGGTATCTTTTTGATAGCGCTTCGCGCCCGTCGAATGGGCCCACTGAGGGCTTTTTGTCACAAAGCCGGTATATTGTGACGCAGTGCGTCGCTCGCAAGCTGTTCGATGTGTGCGATGTCCTGGTCTTTCCGTGGTTCTTCCCTTTTGTGAGGAGGCGTGTGTGAAGGTCTTGAAGCTGTCGGCCCAGGGGCTGCCCCAGTCGTGGATCTCGCTGGAACAAGCGGTGATCCACTATGCGGCGGACGAAGTGCGCTGGGAAGTCGGCGCACAGGTCGCGGTGTTCCGCGGCGGGCATAACGCGGTCACGGGCCAGCAGTCGCAGATCGCGATCAACAGCATCATCGGCACCAAGGGCGTGCCGCGCATCAATCCCTTCGCGATGCGCCCCGGCCTGACCAACAGCAAGCTTTTCTCGCGCGACCGCAACATCTGCGCCTATTGCGGCGGCCACTTCCACGAGGAAGACCTCACGCGCGAGCACATCATCCCCTTCGCGCAAAACGGCATCGACAGCTGGATGAACGTGGTCACGGCCTGCAAGCCGTGCAACCACCGCAAGAGCAGCCGCACGCCCGAGCAGGCGAACATGCCCTTGCTCTATGCGCCCTACGTGCCCTCGCTGTGGGAAGACTTCATCCTGCGAAACCGCCGCATCCTGGCGGACCAGATGGAATTCCTGATGGCGCACTTGCCGCATAACTCGCGGCTGCACTGCTAGCGCGCGCTCGTCTCAGTAGCTCAGCTCGAGCACGCTGATCTCGCCCTTCTCGGCCGGCCAGGTCCGGCCGGCCAGGCGCTCGCCATTGAACTCCGCCGTCACGCTTTCCGGCGCATCGCTCGCCAGCCGGATCTTCGAGCTCGAGACCCCGGCGCCCTGGGGCGGAACGCCGGGCAGCGCGCTCTGTCCGTTGAAGCGCATGGTGTCGCGCTGGGCGTCGAAATAGCCGCGCGGCCGCGTGAAGATGACCAGGGCCTTGGCATCGCGGTCGGCTTCGGCAAGGCGTTCGGGCCGCAGCTGCACCACGGCGCTGGAGCGCGGGAAAGGGCTGCGGTAGATGTGCGTGGCGGCGTAGCCCGGCGCGCTCAGCACGAACTCATAGGCGGTCGTCGCTTGCCCGGCGAAAGGGCCCCAGCGGCCGTCCGCATCGATGGTCTGCTCCCAGACCGCCTGGCCGCGGCGGGCGCCGGTCGCGGCATCGACGGCGTAGATGGCGAGCCGCGCACCGGCCAGGGGCAGGTTGTTGACGAACGCGCCGCTGGCGGGATTGAGCGGATCGAGCCCAAGGCCCGTGACCCGGCCGGAGAGCGCGACAGTCGATTCCGCCACCGGCTGCAACGTGCGTGGTGCCTCGCCGGTCAGGAAGCGCCAGGTTGCGTTGAAAGCGACCGGCGAGAAGGAGGTCTCGCGGTGGTCCACGCGCGGCAGCGCGATGTTGGTCGCCCCCTTGAGCGCCGGCCCGTCGAAGCCGATGTTCGTGGCCGTGCCCTTGGCCCCGATCCACACGCCGTCGGGCTGCGCGTATTTGTCGTTGTTGTCCGACCGGATGGTGAGCCACTTCACGCCGGGTGCGACCTCGTCGCCAGCCGTGTTCTTCGGCGCATTGAGCTGCTGGATGAAGGGGCTCAGGCCCGAAAACTCGCTGCCTTCTCGCAGGCCCTTCACGGCCCAGATGCCATGGGCCGGATTGCCGCCCAGCACCACATGGCTCACGACCTGGTCGCCGCCGCCGCTCTGCACGTAGTTGCGGATGGTGTTGCCGCCGCGCGAGTTGCCGATCAGCACCACCTTGGGCGCGCCGGTGGCCTTCAGCACGCGCTCGACCTCGGCCTTGAGGAAGGCCATCGACTCGGCGGTCGAACTGCGCCCGGGCTGCGCCACGCCGTCATCGTCGCGCGCGAGCGGAAAGGGCTGGTCGGGCGCGAACAGCCGGTCGCGCGGCCAGCCGTTCGACTCGAAGCGCCACAGCGTGGTCAGCCACAGCGCCGCCGAATCGCCGTTGCCGTGCATGAAGACGATCGGTGGACGATCGGTCATGGTGGGCACGGAGCTGCAGGCGGCGAGCATGGTCGTGGCGAGGCTGAAGGCGATCAGGTGTCGGCGAGTGTGCATGGAAGCTCCGGCGCAATAAAGAAAGCGCCCGCCAGCACAGGTCTGGCGGGCGCGGCGTGCTATCGGAAAAAGATAGCAGCTCTGCGTGTCATGCAAAGACGCCGGCGCTGTCCTGCATGCGAGACGATACCTCGCCGAGGTGGTGCAGGGTGTCGCCGAACACCATCTCCAGCTGGGTCAGCTTTCGGAAGTAGTGGCTGCCGATGTACTCGTCGGTCACGCCGATGCCGCCGTGCAGCTGGACCGACTGCTGGCCGATGAAGCGCATGGAAACGCCCAGCTGGTACTTGGCACGAGCCATCGCCTGGCGGCGCTCGGCGGCCGGGGCGTTGAGCCTCAGGGACGCGTAATAGCTCATCGAGCGGGCCAGCTCGAGCTGCATCTTCATGTCGGCCACGCGATGGCGCAGCGCCTGGAAATTGGCGATGGCGGTGCCGAACTGCTTGCGCGTGTTCATGTATTCGATGGTGAGCGCGAGGGTCTTGTCCATCACGCCCACGCCCTCGGCGCAGGCGGCGGCGATGCCGATGTCGACCGCGTGCTCGAGCGCCGGCAGCCCGTCCTGCGCGACCAGCGTGGCGGCGGCCTTGTCGAAGACGACCTCGGCTGCGCGGCTGCCATCCTGGGTGCCGTAGCCGCGCGCGGCCACGCCGTCCTCGGAGCGCGGGACGAGGAAGAGGGCGATCTTGCCGTCCAACTGCGCGGGCACGATGAAGGCATCGGCTTCGTCGCCGGCCGGCACCAGGCTCTTGGTGCCGCTCAGGCGGTAGGTGTCGCCGTCCTTCGTGGCCTTGGCCTCGCAGACGTCGAGCCGAAAGCGTGCCTTGCGCTCCTGCTGGGCCAGCACCACCAGCGCCTGGCCGCCGGCAATGCGCGGCAGCCAGCTGTCCCGGGTGTCCTCGTCGGCATGGCCGGCGAGCACGGCGCCGGCGATGAAGGATTGCGCCAGGGGCTCCAGCACGATGCCGCGGCCCAGCTCTTCCATCACCACCATGCCTTCGACCGGGCCCATGCCCAGCCCGCCTTCGTCCTCGGGGATGTAGAGGCCGCCCAGGCCGAGCTCGGCCAGTTCGTCCCAGGCCTCGCGCGAGAAGCCGCCCGCGGCCTCGATGCCGCGGCGGCGCTCGAAGCCGTAGCCCTTTTCCACCCACTTGGCGACGGCGTCGCGAAGCTGCTGCTGGTCGTCGCTGAAATTGAAGTCCATCGTCTCGTTCCTTGCTGCTGTGTGGCGCTCAACCGAGGACGGTCTGAGCGACGATGTTGCGCTGCACTTCGTTGCTGCCGCCGTAGATGGTGGTCTTGCGCATGTTGAAGTAGGTGGTCGACAGCGGCGCCAGCTCGGGGTGGCCGCCGGGGAAGTCGCCCTGCCAGCCTGCGGCCATGGCCTCGCGGATCAACGGCAGCGCGAAGGGGCCGGCCGCCAGCATCATGAGCTCGGAGTAACGCTGCTGGATCTCGCTGCCCTTGATCTTGAGCAGGCCGGCGATGTCGAGCGAGTTCTTGCCCGAGGTGGCGGCGGAGAGCACGCGCAGCACCAGCATCTCGAGCGCGACCACATCGACCTCGAGCTTGGCTATCTCGTCGCGAAAGCGCGCAGCATATGAATCCCCTCCGGTAGATGCCCACACCCCTTCACGCTTGGCGATGCGCTTCAGGCGCTCCAGCTCGCGCTTGGCGCGGTTGACGTCGGCAATGTTGGTGCGCTCGTGGGACAGCAGGTGCTTGGCATAGGTCCAGCCCTTGTTCTCTTCGCCGATCAGGTTCTCGGCAGGCACCTCGACGTTGTCGAAGAACACCTCGTTGACCTCGTGGCCGCCGTCCATCAGCTTGATCGGCCGCACAGTGACGCCGGGCGACTTCATGTCGATCAGCAGGAAGCTGATGCCTGTCTGCGGCTTGCCTTCGTTGCTGGTGCGCACAAGGCAGAAGATCCACTCGCCGTACTGGCCGAGGGTGGTCCAGGTCTTCTGGCCGTTCACGATGTACTTTTCGCCCTTGCGTTCGGCGCGGGTCTTGACCGAGGCCAGGTCCGAGCCTGAGCCGGGTTCGCTGTAGCCCTGGCTCCACCACACCTCGCCGCTTGCGATGCCGGGCAGGAAGCGCTTGTGCTGCTCGGCGTTGCCGAAGGCCTGGATCACGGGCGCCACCATCACAGGCCCGAAGGGCACGATGCGCGGCGCGCCGGCCAGCGCGGTTTCTTCCTCGAACAGGTGCTTCTGCACCGCAGTCCAGCCCGGGCCGCCGAACTCCACCGGCCAGCCGTAGCCCAGCCAGCCCTTCTTGCCGAGGATCCTGGCCCAGCGCTGCATATCGTCGCGCGTGAGCTCCAGGGCGTTGTGCACCTTGTGGGAGATGTCTTGGGGGAGGTTGTCCTTGACCCAGGCGCGAATCTCTTCGCGGAACTTCTGTTCCTCGGGCGTGAAGCTCAAATCCATGCGTTGCCTCGCTGTGTTGGTCGGGCGCCACGAAGGCGGCGCGTCGGTCTGTCGAACCGATCGGTTTTAGCACGGTCGTGCTTGTTTGCGCTGTCAGCGCGGCGACAAAAGCAGGGGGTGGAAACGAGCACAGATAATCCCGCCTCCCATGAGAAACATCGTGATCCTGATCTCCGGCGGCGGCTCCAACATGGCGGCCATCGTGCGCGCCGCCGAGCGCGAGCACTGGGCCCGGCGCTTCGACGCGCGGGTGGCCGCGGTGATCAGCAACAAGGCGGATGCGGGCGGACTCGCCCTCGCGCAGGCTCAAGGCATCGCGACCGCAGTCGTCGCGCACCAGGACTACCCGAATCGCGAGGCCTTCGATGCGGCGCTGGCCGATGCGATCGATGCGCATGCACCGGCGCTGGTGGTGCTGGCCGGCTTCATGCGCATCCTGACGCCGGGCTTCGTGGCCCGGTACGAAGGCCGCCTGCTCAATATCCATCCCTCGCTGCTGCCGGCCTTTCCGGGGCTACACACGCACCGCCGCGCCATCGAAGCCGGTTGCAAGGTGGCAGGGCTGACCGTGCACCAGGTGACGGTCGACCTCGACCATGGGCCGATCTTGGCGCAGGCGGTGGTTCCGATCCTCTCGGACGACACGCCCGAAACCCTCTCCGCTCGGGTGCTGGCGCAAGAACACAGGGTTTACCCGCAGGCAATTGCAAGTTGGTTGTCAGAAACAAACTGACACAATCTCGCTTTCCCCTGGAGAGCTTCTTCGTGAATCGTCGTTTTCTGCCCTTGCCAGCGCTGGCCGCCGCGGCATTGTTATCTGGCTGCGCTGCCCCTGCGACCGCGCCAGCGCCGGTCCCGGCTCCCGCTCCCGTGGCAGTCGCCCCGGCACCCGAGCCGCCGCCGCTATGCCGCGCCGACGATGCCAGGTTCGCGGTCGGCCAGCCGGCCGCACCGCAACTCGAGGCCGCGGCCCGCGTCCGCGCCGGGGCTCAGAGCGTGCGCACGCTGAAGCCCAACAGGCGGTCACGATGGCGTTCAACGGCGGCCGACTCAACCTCGTTGTCGATGCCCGCAACCGTGTGACGGCCGTGCGCTGCGGCTGAAGAAAGTCCGCGTTGCGCTGCCCCTCTGGCCCTATCCGATCCGTGCGAAGCGCGGCTGAGGCCGGCCGTCGATTTCAACCATCTCGCCGAACATGGCTGCGGGGCGCACCCACAGGCCCTGCGCGCCATAGAGCGCGCGATAAAGCGTCATCGGCTCCAGGGTCTCGCTGTGGCGAACGGTGCCCAGCACTTCGTATTCGCCGCCCTTGTAGTGGCGATAGCGGCCGGGCGGGGTCTCGATCAAGGGCGGCAGGTCGTCGTCGGTCGGGCTGGTCATGGGCTTCAAGCTTCTGAGGAGTCGGGATGGATCGCGCCGATTTTGTTCACCTCGTGCGCTTGAGCGAGCATGCCAGCGCGGACGACAGCCAGGGCTATCGCCGCGGGGTCGCGGTGTTCGCCGCGCTGGGCTACTTGTGGGTGATCGCGTGCATGGCGCTCGCGGTCGGCATCATCGCCTGGGTGCTGCTTTCGCTGGGGCATGGGCGCTTCAATTTCACGCGGGGCTGGCTGCTGCTATTCGCGCTCGGCCTGCTATGGGCCACGCTGCGGGCGCTCTGGGTTCGGCTGGACGAACCGCAGGGCGTGCGGCTGGCGCCCGAAGATGCGCCCCAGCTCTTCGAAGGACTGGACCGCATCCGCCGGAAGATCGACGGACCGCCGGTTCACCATGTCTACCTCGACGGCGAGTTCAACGCCAGCATCCGCCAGCTGCCGCGCTTCGGCCTCTTCGGCGGCGCGGTCAATTACCTGAGCGTGGGGCTGCCGCTGCTGATGGCGCTGGACCGGCGCCGGCTGCTGTCGGTGCTGGCCCATGAGTACGGTCACCTGCGCGGGAACCACGGCAAGCTGAGCGCCTGGATCTACCGCACGCGCCTGTCCTGGCTCAAGCTCGACGCCAACCTGCAGAACGACAGCGGCGTCATGGCGCTGGCCTCGCAGGCCTTCTTCCGCTGGTACTTCCCGCGCTTCGCCGCCAAGACCTTCGCGCTGGCGCGGCAGGACGAGTACGAGGCCGACCGCATCTCGGCCCGACTGCTCGGGCCGGACGTGGCGGCCGCCGCGCTGGCCGAGATTGCCGTCAAGAGCAGTTGGTACGCGAACGAATTCTGGCCCGCGCACTGGGCGCGCGCAGCCACGGAGGCGCTGCCGGCCGGCCCTTTCGCGGCGATGGAGGTGCAGTTGATCGCGCCCGTCGCGCCTGAGCTGGCGCGCGAGGCCTTGCGCGGCGCGCTGCGGCGCGTGAGCGATGTCGACGATACCCACCCGGTGCTGCGGGACCGGCTCGATGCTCTCGACGAGAAGGCGGTGCTGCCGGCTTGGTCGGCCAAGTCGGCACTCGGCCTGCTGGCCGACCGGGCGCGCTGGATCGGTCATTTCGATGCGGAATGGCGCCGCACTCACGCCAGCGACTGGAAGCAGCACCATGCCTACCTCCTGCGGGTGCGGCAACGGGCCACGGCCCTGGCCGCCGGCGCAGGGCGCAACAGCGCGGACGAAATGGTCGAATGGGCTGATTGCGAGCGCCGCCTGGATGCAAGGGCCGATGTGCGCGGGCACTACGAGCGTGCCTTGCAGGTCACGCCCGACCACGCTGGCGCACTGCGGGGCCTGGCGCAGACGCTGCCGGCGAAGGACCGCCCGGCCCGCCTCGCGGTGCTGGACCGGCTGCACGAGTCCAGCACCGCCACCCGCTGGTGGGCGGCCCGGAATGCGGTCGCGCTGCTCGAGGACACCGATGCCGGGCCGCACGACGAGGCCGCCCTCAAGCGCTGGCGGGAGCGGATGAAGACCGCGGAAGAGGCCGAGCAGCGCGCCTGGGAGGAGATCACGAGCACGCCCTTCTTCAGCCAGATCGCCCACCACGACCTGAACGACTTCGAGCTGGGCGAGCTGCGGGCGGACCTGGTGCGCTGCAAGGCCGTCGCGCGGGCTTGGCTGGTGCGCAAGAACCTGCGCGAGTTTCCGTGGCGCCGCGCCTACGTGGTGTTCCTCGAGCTGCCGGGCCTGTCCGACGAGGAGCGCTGGAACCTGTGTCGCGAGCTGGAGCAGACGCTGAGCCTGCCGGGCGCCGCCCTGGTGCTGTGGGCCGGGCATTCGCCGACGCTGGCGGAGATCGAGCAGCAGGCCTTCGCGCTGATCTGGGCTCGCACGGCAGGCTGAGACAATCGGGGCATGCATCCCCGAGCCCTCCTCGATTCCTGCGCCGAACTGGTCGGCCTGGCCCTCAAATTCGATCATCCGGCCGACCAGGTCGTCTCCCGTTACTTTCGCGAGCACCGCGAGCTGGGGCCGCGCGAGCGCGCCACGCTGGCCGAGACGGTCTACACCGTGCTGCGCAAGAAGCTGCTGTTCGACCACATGTCGCCATCCGGCAGCGGGCCGAAGGAGCGGCGCATGGCCATCCTCGGCTTCCACGGTCCGCGCGATTTCCTCAAGAGCGCGCTCAGCGACATAGAGAAGCGCTGGCTTGACCAGTGCGATGCGGTCAAGTCCGAAGACCTGCTGGAACGCCATCGCCACAACCTGCCTGAATGGCTGGTGGCGCCGCTGAAGGCGCAGCTGGGCGAGGGTTTCTGGCCACTGGTGCAAAGCCTGCAGCAGCCCGCGCCGCTCGATCTGCGGGTCAACGCGCTGACCGACAAGCGCCCGGATGTGCAAAAGGAGCTGGGCCTCGCGGGCATCCCGGCCGCCCCCACGCCTTTCTCTCCCTGGGGCCTGCGCGTCGATGGAAAGCCGGCGCTCGCCAGGCTCGACGCCTTCGCCCGCGGCGCGGTCGAGGTGCAGGACGAAGGCTCGCAGCTGCTGGCCCTGCTGCTCGACGCCAAACGTGGCGAGATGGTGGTCGATTTCTGCGCCGGCGCGGGCGGCAAGACGCTCGCGATCGGTGCCACCATGCGCAACACAGGGCGGCTCTATGCCTTCGACACCTCGGCGCACCGGCTCGATGCCCTCAAGCCGCGGTTGGCGCGCAGCAAGCTGTCGAACGTGCATCCGGCGGCCATCGCTCACGAGCGCGACGAGCGCATCAAGCGCCTGGCGGGCAAGATCGACCGCGTGCTGGTGGACGCGCCGTGTTCGGGCCTGGGCACGCTGCGCCGCAATCCGGACCTCAAGTGGCGGCAGTCGCCCAAGGCCATCGAGGAACTGATCGCCAAGCAGGCTGCGATCCTGCAGAGCGCCGCGCGCCTGGTGAAGCCGGGAGGGCGCTTGGTCTATGCCACCTGCAGCGTGCTGCCGGAGGAGAACGAAGCCATTGCCGAGGCCTTTGGCGCGGCCCATCCGGATTTCGAGGTCCTGGATGTCGCGCCGCTGCTGGGCGCCCTGAAGGTGGCCGGTCCCGAAAACCTCTGCGCGGGCGGCGACGCCGGGGCGCGGTATCTGCGGCTTTGGCCGCACCGTCATTCCACCGACGGCTTCTTTGCCGCGGTTTGGCAGAAGAAATAGGGCGAAACCCTCAAAGAAGGGCGATTACTTGTTACAGATCAAGGATTTAGCCCCTTTTTGAGGAGCCGCCCTTTAAAATCGCTGGTTACCTGAAGGCTGCACCTTCGTGCGGCCATGGAGTACCGAATTCAATGTTGCTTCCTGACTCTGCCATCCTGAGCGCGGCCATCGACTGGCTCGGGAACGGCCTGTGGGATCTCACGTGGTGGCAGGTCGTGCTGTACACGCTGGTCACCACGCACATCACGATCGCTGCGGTCACGATCTTCCTGCACCGCACCCAGACGCATCGGGCCATGGATCTGGGCCCGATCCCTTCTCACTTCTTCCGCTTCTGGCTCTGGCTCGGCACCGGCATGGTGACCAAGGAGTGGGTGGCGATCCATCGCAAGCACCACGCCAAATGCGAGACCGAGGAAGACCCGCACAGCCCGCAGGTCAAGGGCATCGACGAGGTGCTGTGGCGCGGCGCCGAGCTCTACCGCGCCGAGTCGAAGAACAAGGAGACGATGGAGCGCTACGGCCACGGCACGCCGGACGACTGGCTCGAGCGCAACCTCTATTCGCGCTACAGCTGGCAGGGCGTGGGCCTCATGCTGGTAATCAACCTGGCGCTCTTCGGCACGCTCGGCATGGCGGTCTGGGCGGTCCAGATGCTGTGGATCCCGATCACTGCGGCCGGCGTCATCAACGGCATCGGCCACTACTGGGGCTATCGCAACTTCGAGGCGCCCGACGCCAGCCGCAACATCATGCCCTGGGGCCTGATCATCGGCGGTGAGGAGCTGCACAACAACCACCATACCTACCCGACCTCGGCCAAGTTCTCGGTCAAGAAGTACGAGTTCGACATCGGCTGGATCTACATCAGCCTGATGCAGAAGATCGGCTGGGCCAAGGTCAAGAAGGTGCCGCCGAAGATGCTGTTGGGCGACATCCAGCCGGTGGCCGACCAGAAAACGCTGGAAGCCGTCATCGCCAACCGCTACGAAGTGATGGCGGGCTACGCCCGCGAGATGCGCCGCGCCACCAAGCAGGAACTGGCGCAGCTCAAGGCCAAGGGGGCCGACCTGTCGGCGTTGAAGGCTGCCAAGCGCTGGCTGCATCGCGACGAGGACAAGGTGCCGGCCACCATGCGTTCGAACCTGGTGCAGGCCCGTGCGGCCCACCCGGTGCTCGACAAGATGGTGACGATGCGCGAGGAGTTGCGCCAGCTCTGGCTCAACACCTCGCAGTCGCGCGAGCAGCTGGCCGCCGATCTGGCCGCCTGGTGCCATCGCGCGGAGGCCAGCGGGATCGCGGGGCTGCGTGACTTCTCCACGCGCCTACGCGCTGCGCGCGCCTGACGGATTCATCGGGGCCTTGAGTGAGCCCCCCCAATAAAAAGCCGGCCTTCGAGCCGGCTTTTTATTTGCCCGCATTGGGCGAATAAAGGGCAATAAAAAACCCGCTGGATCACAGCGGGTTTTCATCCAGAAATCGGCCGAATCACTTCAGCTTGATTTCCTTGTATTCGACGTGCTTGCGTGCCTTCGGGTCGAACTTCATGATCGACATCTTTTCGGGCATCGTCTTCTTGTTCTTGCTGGTGGTGTAGAAATGGCCGGTACCCGCGGTGGATTCCAGCTTGATCTTCTCGCGTCCGCCTTTGCTCGTTGCCATGATTCAGCTCCTTAGGCTTGGCCGCGCGCACGCAGGTCTGCGAGCACGGCATCGATGCCCTTCTTGTCGATCAGGCGCAGCGCGGCGCCCGAAACACGCAGGCGCACCCAGCGGTTTTCGCTCTCGACAAAGAAACGGCGGTATTGCAGGTTCGGCAGGAACCGGCGCTTGGTTTTGTTGTTGGCGTGGGAAACGTTGTTTCCGACCATCGGGCCCTTGCCCGTGACTTCGCATACGCGTGCCATGTGGAACTCTTTCTTGAACAGCTGGCACCCGGCGCAAGGATTGCGGGGGTGGGTTGCAGCTTGACCTCGCCAGAAACGGGTGGCGGTATCCCGGCTTGCCGACCAGGCTCTGCCCCTTGAAGAGGGCGCCGAATTCGGCAAAGCCTTGGATTATAGCCCCAACACCCGCTCCTGGCTCAAAGCGTGCCGTCTTGCTCCAGGAAGCGCTGAGCATCCAGCGCCGCCATGCAGCCGGTGCCGGCGCTGGTGATGGCCTGGCGGTACACGTGGTCCTGCACGTCGCCGGCCGCGAAGACGCCCGGAATGCTGGTCATGGTCGCGAAGCCCTGAAGGCCCGAACGGGTGAGGATGTAGCCGTCCTTCATCTCCAACTGGCCCTGGAAGATGTCGGTATTTGGATGGTGGCCGATCGCGATGAAACAGCCCTTGAGGTCCACCTGCTCGGTCGCCCCGGTCTGGGTGTTCTTCAGGCGGACGCCGGTCACGCCCGAATCGTCTCCCAGCACCTGGTCCAGCGTGCTGTGCAGCTTGAGCTCGATCTTGCCTTCCTTGACCTTCTCGTGGAGCTTGTCGATCAGGATCGGCTCGGCGCGGAACTTGTCGCGGCGGTGCACCAGCGTGACCTTGCTCGCGATGTTCGAGAGGTAGAGCGCCTCCTCGACCGCGGTGTTGCCGCCGCCGATCACGCAGACCTCCTGTTCGCGATAGAAGAAGCCGTCGCAGGTCGCGCAGCCGGAGACGCCGCGCCCCATGAAGTGCTGCTCGGACTCCAGCCCCAGGTACTTGGCCGAGGCGCCGGTGGCGATCACCAGTGAGTCGCAGGTGTAGGTGCCGCTGTCGCCGGTCAGCGTGAACGGGCGCTTGCTCAGGTCCACCTTGTTGATGTGATCGAACACGATCTCGGTTTTGAAGCGCTCTGCGTGTTCCAGGAAGCGCTGCATCAGATCGGGCCCCTGGACGCCATGCACGTCGGCCGGCCAGTTGTCGACGTCGGTGGTCGTCATCAGTTGGCCGCCCTGGGCGATGCCGGTGATGAGCATGGGCTGCAAATTGGCGCGCGCCGCATAGACGGCAGCGGTATATCCGGCAGGGCCGGAGCCCAGAATGAGTACCTTGGCGTGGCGTGGAGAGGACGACATGAGTAGAAAACCTAGGTTTGACGCTGCATCAGCGTGTACATTTTCAAGGGTAGATATGGAGTATCACCGTTCGGTTCAAGACCGGGCGTGGGGTGTTTTCAATGCGTGCGATTGTATTAATGCATGGGCTTTTCAATCGCGCGGTAGATCCGGGGATTGATGAATGTCGATGCTGTCCAATCTTGAATTGCTCCGCCGCGTGCCGCTGTTCGCCGCGCTCACGCCGGCCCAGTCGGCGAGCATCGCCGATGCGATCGTCAAGAAGCGTTTCAAGCGCGCCGAGGTGGTGGTCGAGCAGGGCAAGAAGTCGGATGCGCTCTACATCATCCTGACCGGGCGCGCCCGCGTGATGAGTACCGATAGCCGTGGCCGCGAGGTCATCCTGGCGACGCTGCATCCGGGCGACTACATCGGCGAGATGAGCATGATCGACGACGAGCCGCACTCAGCCACGGTGCGCACCGAGGTCCAGACCGACGTTTTGATGCTCGGCCGCGAGGCCTTCGCACGCTGCCTGCCCGAGAACTCCTCGATGTCCTATAACATCATGCGCGGCCTGGTCTCGCGGCTGCGCCACGCCGACCGCAAGATCGAATCGCTGGCGCTGATGGACGTCTATGGCCGCGTGGCGCGCTCGCTGCTCGAGTTCGCGGTGGACGATGGCGCAGGCAACCTCAAGGTGCGCGACAAGATCTCGCGGCAAGACCTGGCCAAGATGGTCGGGGCCTCGCGCGAGATGGTCAGCCGCGTCATGAAGGACCTCGAGGAGCGCGGCTTCGTCCAGACGCAGCCCGATGGCTCCATGATCGTCAAGGAACGGCTCTCATCGCTCGCCTGACCTTCCGGCCGGCGGCCTCGCGGCCGGCCGGCCTTCGCATCGCCGGCCCCGATGACAACGCGGCCGCGATGGTGTTCGTTGTAGTTTCCGTGCGTTGCTCGCCCGCTTACGCGGGCCGGCGGCCGTGCCTTCCATGACCTATTCGCTCAATACCCTTCAATCCTCCGCGTCGGGCGATGCGCAGCCCGTGCGGGCCCGCGCGATGCGCTTCGCGCACGAGATCACGCTGATCGCCGGTTTCGTCGCGTTGCTGTTCTGGCTGCTTGCCATGCTGAGCTTCACGCCCTCGGACGCCGCTTGGTCCACCTCGGGCACCGGTGGCGAGATCAAGAACTGGGGTGGCCGCATCGGCGCCTGGCTGGCTGATGCCAGCTATTTTCTGGCCGGCTACTCCGTCTGGTGGTGCCTCGCGGCCGGGCTGCGCGTGTGGCTGTCCTCGCTGGCCGGCTGGATGCGCGGCGGCGAAGCGGCCGCGGCCGAACAACCTCCACGCGGTCGCTTCAACCGCAGCCGCCTGGCCTTCTGGTTCGGCCTGGTGCTGCTGTTGTGCGCCAGCGTGGTGCTCGAGTGGTCGCGCCTCTACCGGCTCGAAGCGCACCTGCCGGGCCATGGCGGCGGCGTGCTCGGCTACCTGGTGGGGCCTGCGAGCGTCAAGTGGATGGGCTTTACCGGCTCGGCGCTCATCGCCATCGCCGCCGGCGTGATCGGCTCGGCCCTGGTGTTTCGCTTCTCCTGGAGCCAGATCGCCGAGCGCATCGGCGCGCGCCTCTATTCGCTGTTCGAATCGCGCCGCGAGAAGCGCGAGATCGCCGAGGACATCGCGATGGGCAAGAAGGCCATGCGCGAGCGTGAGGAGCTGGCGTCGGTGGAGCAGGGCGACGAGCCCGATTCGCCCGAAGAGGAATTGCGCATCGTGCCGCGCCCCAAGCGCCGGCCGCCTGCGCCGCCGGTGCAGATCGAGCCCGCCCTGACCGAGGTGCCCAAGAGCGACCGCGTCGCCAAGGAGCGCCAGAAGCCGCTGTTCCGCGAACTGCCCGACAGCAAGCTGCCGCAGGTGGATTTGCTCGATGCCGCGCAGGGACGCCAGGAAACGGTGTCGGCCGACACGCTGGAGATGACCTCACGCCTGATCGAGAAGAAGCTCAAGGACTTCGGCGTGGAGGTCCGCGTGGTGCTGGCCTCGCCCGGCCCGGTGATCACGCGCTACGAGATCGAGCCGGCCACCGGCGTCAAGGGCTCGCAGATCGTCAACCTCGCCAAGGACCTCGCGCGCTCGCTGTCGCTGGTCTCCATCCGCGTGGTCGAGACCATCCCCGGCAAGAACTACATGGCGCTCGAGCTGCCGAACGCCAAGCGGCAGTCGATCAAGCTCAGCGAGATCCTGGGCTCGCAGGTCTACAACGAGGGCAAGTCCATGCTCACCATGGGCCTGGGCAAGGACATCATCGGCAACCCCGTGGTCGCCGACCTCGCGAAGATGCCGCACGTGCTGGTGGCCGGTACCACCGGCTCTGGCAAGTCGGTGGGTATCAACGCGATGATCCTGAGCCTGCTCTACAAGGCCGAGGCCCGCGACGTGCGGCTGCTCATGATCGACCCGAAGATGCTCGAGATGTCGGTCTACGAGGGCATCCCGCATCTGCTTGCGCCGGTGGTCACCGACATGCGCCAGGCCGCCCACGGCCTCAACTGGTGCGTCGCCGAGATGGAGCGCCGCTACAAGCTGATGAGCAAGCTGGGCGTGCGCAACCTCGCGGGCTACAACACCAAGATCGACGAGGCCAAGGCGCGCGAAGAGTTCATCTACAACCCCTTCAGCCTGACGCCGGACGACCCCGAACCGCTCAAGCGCGAGCCGCACATCGTGGTGGTCATCGACGAGCTCGCCGACCTGATGATGGTGGTGGGCAAGAAGATCGAGGAGCTGATCGCCCGGCTGGCGCAGAAGGCGCGCGCCGCCGGCATCCACCTGATCCTCGCCACGCAGCGGCCCAGCGTGGACGTGATCACGGGCCTGATCAAGGCCAACATTCCCACCCGCATCGCCTTCCAAGTGTCGAGCAAGATCGACTCGCGCACCATCCTCGACCAGATGGGCGCCGAGGCGCTGCTGGGCATGGGCGACATGCTTTACATGGCGAGCGGCACCGGCCTGCCGGTGCGCGTGCACGGCGCCTTCGTGAGCGACGATGAGGTGCACCGTGTCGTCGCCTACCTCAAGTCACAAGGGGAACCGGACTACATCGAAGGGGTGCTCGAAGGTGGAACCGTCGACGGTGAAGGCGATCTACTCGGTGAAGGCGGCGGCGAAGGCGGCGAGAAGGACCCGATGTACGACCAGGCGGTCGAAGTCGTGCTCAAGAACCGCAAGGCCAGCATCTCGCTGGTGCAGCGCCACCTGAAGATCGGCTACAACCGCGCCGCGCGGCTGGTCGAGGACATGGAACAGGCGGGGCTGGTCAGCGCGATGAGCGGCAGCGGCCAGCGCGAGATTCTGGTGCCAGCGCGCGCCGAATGACGGAACACAAGGGATGATGCTGTTGAAGAAATTGTTTGCAACCCTCGGCCTCGCCGCCTTCGCGAGCGGCGCCTGGGCCGGCGGCATGGAAAGCCTCGAGGCCTTCGTGAAGAACACGAAGTCGGGCCGCGCGGAGTTCACCCAGACCGTGACTGCACCCGCCAAGGAGGGGCAGCCTTCGCGCGCCAAGGTGTCGAGCGGCACCTTCGAATTCCAGCGCCCGGGCAAGTTCAAGTTCGACTACAAGAAGCCCTTCGCCCAGAGCATCGTGGCCGACGGCGAGACGCTCTGGCTCTACGACACCGACCTGAACCAGGTCACCCAGCGCAAGCAATCGCAGGCCCTGGGCTCGACGCCCGCCGCGCTGATCGCCTCCGCGGCCGACTTGCGCGCCCTGAAGGCCGATTTCACGCTCGAGGGAGCCCCAGAACGCGATGGCCTGCAATGGGTCAAGGCCAGTCCGAAGAGCAAGGACGGGCAACTGCAGAACGTGCAGGTCGGCTTCCAGGGCGAGGCCCTGGCATCGCTGGAGATCCTCGACAGCTTCGGCCAGCGCTCGGTGCTGAAGTTCAGCAAGGTCGAGGTCAACCCGGCCCTGCCTGCGAGCACTTTCCAGTTCAAGGCGCCGGCCGGCGCGGACGTGATCCGCCAATAGCGCGGCGGCGCGGCCGCCGCCCCTCGATGCCCCGGCTTCCCGCCGGGGGGCGCGCGACGCATGCGCGACACTACGCCTTCCATGGCCCCTACCTCCCATCAACCCCTGGCCGAGCGCCTGCGCCCCAAGACCCTGGGCGAGGTCATCGGCCAGCAGCATCTGCTCGGCCCGGGCATGCCGCTGCGCATCGCGTTCGAGTCTGGCCAGCCGCATTCCTGCATTCTTTGGGGCCCGCCCGGCACCGGCAAGACCACCATCGCGCGGCTGATGGCCGATGCCTTCGACGCCCAGTTCCTCAGCATCAGCGCGGTGCTCGGCGGCGTGAAGGACATCCGCGAAGCGGTCGAGCGCGCGACCACCGCGCGCGACGGGTTGGAGCAGCGCCGCACCATCGTTTTCGTCGACGAGGTGCACCGCTTCAACAAGAGCCAGCAGGACGCCTTCCTGCCGCATGTGGAGTCGGGCCTGTTCACCTTCATCGGCGCCACCACGGAGAACCCCTCCTTCGAGGTGAACTCGGCGCTGCTGTCGCGCGCCGCCGTGTACGTGCTGAAGTCGCTGACCGAGGACGACCTGCGCCAGATCGTCACGCGGGCCCAGGACATCCAGGCCGTGCCCGCCATCGAGGCGAAGGCTGTGGAGCGCCTCGTGGCCTATGCCGACGGCGACGCGCGCCGGCTGCTCAACACGCTCGAGACCCTTTCCGTCGCGGCCACCGCCGAGAAGCGCGGCGACATCGGCGACGAGTGGCTCCTGCGCGTGCTCGGCGAGCGCATGCGCCGCTACGACAAGGGCGGCGAGCAGTTCTACGACACCATCTCCGCGCTCCACAAGTCGGTGCGCGGCAGCGATCCCGACGCCGCGCTCTACTGGTTCGTGCGCATGCTCGATGGTGGCGCCGACCCGCGCTACATGGCGCGCCGCCTGGTGCGCATGGCCAGCGAGGACATCGGCCTGGCCGACCCGCGCGCGCTGCGCCTGGCCCTCGACGCGGCCGAGGTCTACGAGCGCCTGGGCTCGCCCGAGGGCGAACTGGCGCTGGCCGAATGCGTGGTCTACCTCGCGATCGCGCCCAAGTCGAACGCGGTCTACCAGGCCTACAACGAGGTCCGCGCTTTGGTCCAGCAGGACAGTACGCGCCCGGTGCCCCTGCACCTGCGCAACGCGCCGACGCGGCTCATGAAGCAGCTCGACTACGGCAAGGGCTACCGCTACGCGCATGACGAGGAGGGCGGCTTCGCTGCCGGCGAGCGCTACCTGCCCGACGGCGTCGAGCCGCCGCAGCCCTTTTATCGGCCGGTGGAGCGTGGCCTGGAAATCCGCATCGCGGAGAAGCTGCGGGAGCTGCGCAAGCGCAACGAGGGCGCGGATCGCTGATACGCGATGTATCGCCGCTGATACGGCCTGGCCCCGGATACGCCGCACCAGCGGGAAAACCCCGGTCGCCGCGCACCGAAATGGCGATCCGGCGTGACTACAATCCCGGCCACAAACCCGCCGTCGATACATGCTGGCGGGTTTTTTGCTAAGCGAAGCCAGGGCGCCGAACCGGTGCATCTGGTACGTCGGGCGCCAACCAAGGGCGTCTAATACAAAAAAGGGATCCGCTATGGACATCTTGCTGCAACAGATCATCAACGGTCTGGTCCTCGGCAGCATGTACGCCTTGATAGCCTTGGGCTATACCATGGTGTACGGCATCATCAACCTCATCAATTTCGCGCACGGCGAGGTCCTCATGGTCGGGGCGCTGACCAGCTGGACCATCATCGGCTGGATGCAGACCGCGATGCCCGGCACCCCCGGGTGGATCATCCTCATCATCGCGCTCATCATTGCCTGCGTGGTCGCCGCCACGCTCAACTTCACGATCGAGAAAGTGGCCTACCGGCCGCTGCGCAACAGCCCCAAGCTGGCGCCGCTGATCACCGCCATCGGCATGTCGATCCTGCTGCAGACCATCGCGATGATCATCTGGAAGCCCACCAACAAGGCTTATCCCACGCTGCTGCCCAGCACACCCATCAATGTCGGCGGCGCGGTGATCTCGCCGACCCAGGTCATGATCCTCAGCGTCACCGCCTTCTGCCTGGTGGTGCTGATGTGGCTGGTCAACTACACCAAGCTCGGCCGCGCGATGCGCGCCACCGCCGAAAACCCGCGGGTCGCGGCGCTGATGGGCATCCGCCCCGACATGGTGATCTCGGCCACCTTCATCATCGGCGCGGTGCTGGCGGCGGTCGCCGGCGTGATGTACGCCTCCAACTACGGCATCGCGCAGCATGCGATGGGCTTCATCCCGGGCCTCAAGGCCTTCACCGCGGCGGTGTTCGGGGGCATCGGCAACCTCGCGGGCGCGGTGGTCGGCGGCATCCTGCTGGGGCTGATCGAGGCCATCGGCTCGGGCTACATCGGGGCGCTCACCGGCGACATCCTCGGCAGCCACTACAGCGACATCTTCGCGTTCATCGTGCTGATCATCATGCTCACGCTGCGGCCCTCGGGCCTGCTCGGCGAGCGGGTGGCGGACCGGGCCTGAAGGAGGACGCGCCATGAAAGACACCAAAAAGATCGTCTACATCGCGATCGCCGCCATCGGCCTGCTGGTGCTGCCGCTGCTGCTGCAGAGCCAGGGCAACGCCTGGGTGCGCATCGCCGACATCGCACTGCTCTACGTGCTGCTGGCACTGGGCCTGAACATCGTGGTCGGCTATGCCGGCCTGCTGGACCTGGGCTACGTCGCCTTCTTCGCCATCGGCGCCTACATGTTCGCGCTGCTGGGGTCGCCGCACCTGACCGACACCTTCCCGGCGATGAAGGCCATGTTCCCCAACGGGATGCACAGCTCGCTGCTGCTCATCATCCCCGCGGCCTTCGGGATCGCCGCCCTTTTCGGCGTGCTTCTCGGCGCGCCCACGCTGAAGCTGCGCGGCGACTACCTCGCGATCGTGACCCTCGGCTTCGGGGAGATCATCCGCGTGTTCCTCAACAACCTGGACCACCCCTTCAACCTCACGAACGGGCCCAAGGGCATCACCGCCATCGACCCGGTGCATTTCTGGGGCCTCAACCTCGGCAAGGCGCTCAAGCTCGGCGACTACACGATCTCCTCGGTCTCGCTGTACTACTACCTCTTCCTCGCGCTGGTGCTCATCACCATCCTGATCTCGCACCGGCTGCAGCTCTCGCGCATCGGCCGCGCCTGGATGGCGATCCGCGAGGACGAGATCGCCGCCAAGGCCATGGGCATCAACACCCGCAACATGAAGCTGCTGGCCTTCGGCATGGGCGCGAGCTTCGGCGGCGTCTCCGGCGCCATGTTCGCGGCCTTCCAGGGCTTCGTCTCGCCCGAGTCCTTCAGCCTGATGGAGTCGGTGATGATCGTCGCCATGGTGGTGCTGGGCGGCATCGGGCATCTGCCGGGCGTGATCCTGGGCGCGGTGCTGCTGGCGGCGCTGCCCGAGGTGCTGCGCTACGTGGCCGCGCCGCTGCAGGCCATGACCGACGGCCGGCTGGATGCTTCCATCCTGCGCCAGCTCTTCATCGCGCTGGCCATGATCATCATCATGCTGGTGCGCCCGCGCGGCCTCTGGCCCACGCCGGAGCACGGCAAGTCGCTGCAGCGCAAGGGCGTGCCGCCTTCGCCGGTGCCGGGCTCGACGCAGGCCCACGCACCCGGCGTGCCGACGCCGGCCGACGAGATGCCGGGCGAAGCCTCGCGTCCGATGTCCATCAATCCGTGAACGAGGGAGTACCAGCATGACTGAAACCGTCCTCGACGTTCGCGGCATTTCCAAGCGCTTCGGCGGCCTGCAGGCGCTGTCCGACGTGGGCATCAAGATCACCCGCGGCCAGGTCTACGGCCTGATCGGCCCCAACGGCGCCGGCAAGACTACCTTCTTCAACGTCATTACCGGCCTCTACACACCCGACAGCGGCAGCTTCGAGCTGGGCGGCAAGCCCTACCAGCCCACCGCTGTGCACGAAGTGGCCAAGGCGGGCATCGCGCGCACCTTCCAGAACATCCGGCTGTTCGCGGAAATGACCGCGCTGGAAAACGTGATGGTGGGCCGCCACGTGCGCACGCATTCTGGCGTGCTGGGCGCCATGTTCCGCACCGGCGGCTTCAAGGCCGAGGAGGAGGCGATCGCCAAGCGCGCGCAGGAACTGCTCGACTACGTGGGCATCGGCAAGTACGCTGACTACAAGGCGCGCACCTTGAGCTACGGCGACCAGCGCCGGCTCGAGATCGCCCGCGCGCTCGCCACCGACCCCCAGCTGATCGCGCTCGACGAGCCCGCGGCCGGCATGAACGCCACCGAGAAGGTGCTCCTGCGGGAACTGATCGACCGCATCCGCAAGGACGACCGCACCATCCTGCTGATCGAGCACGACGTGAAGCTGGTGATGGGCCTGTGCGACCGCGTGACGGTGCTCGATTACGGCAAGCAGATCGCCGAAGGCACGCCGGCGGACGTTCAGAAAAACGAGAAGGTGATCGAGGCCTACCTCGGCACGGGAGGACATTGAGATGGCACAAACTCTTTTGAAGGTGAGCGGCCTGAAGGTCGCCTACGGCGGCATCCAGGCGGTGAAGGGCATCGACTTCGAGGTGCGCGAAGGGGAGCTGGTCTCGCTGATCGGCTCCAACGGCGCCGGCAAGACCACCACCATGAAGGCCATCACCGGCACCTTGCCCTTTGCCGCCGGGAGCATCGAGTTCCTCGGCAAGAGCATCAAGGGTCGCGGCGCCTGGGACCTGGTGGGCGAGGGCCTGGTGATGGTGCCCGAGGGGCGCGGCGTGTTCACGCGCATGACCATCACCGAGAACCTGCAGATCGGCGCCTACATCCGCAAGGACAAGGCCGAGATCGCGAAGGACATGGACCGCGTGTTCGCCACCTTCCCGCGCCTGAAGGAACGCGCCACGCAGCTGGCCGGCACCATGTCGGGCGGCGAGCAGCAGATGCTGGCGATGGGCCGCGCGCTGATGGCGCGCCCCAAAGTGCTGCTGCTCGACGAGCCCTCAATGGGCCTGTCGCCGATCATGGTCGACAAGATCTTCGAGGTGGTGAAGCAGGTCTACGGCCAGGGCGTCACCGTGCTGCTGGTGGAGCAGAACGCCAGCCGCGCGCTGCAGCTGGCCGATCGCGGCTACGTGATGGAGTCGGGGCTGATCACCATGAGCGGGGACGCCAAGGTGATGCTGAGCGATCCGAAGGTGCGCGCGGCCTACCTGGGCGAATGAACACAGCGGCCGTCGCGGCCGCTGCCCTCAATCGACTTTTGCGCCGGTGGCCTTGACCACCTTCTCGTACTTCGCCAGCTCGCTCTTCATGAACGCGCCGAACTGATCCGGCGTGTTGGCGACCGGCTCCGCCAGCAGCGTGGCAAACCGGGTCTTCGTTTCCGGCGCGTTCAGCGCGGCGACGAAGGCGCGGTTGAGCTTGTCCAGCACCGGCGCGGGCGTGCCTGCAGGTGCCACCAGGCCCCACCAGGTATCGATCGAGAAGCCCTTGAGCGTGCCGGCCACCGTCGGCACCTCGGGCAGTGCGCTGCTGCGCTCGGCCGTGGTCACGGCGATCGCCTTGAGCTTGCCCGAGCGGATGTTCGGCGCCGCGGTCGCGAGGTTGTCGAAGTTGAAGTCCACCTGGCCCGACAGCAGCGCCAGCTGCGCCGGGTTGCCGCCGTTGTAGGGGATGTGCACGGCGAAGATGCCCGCTTCCTTCTTGAACATCTCGCCCGCCAGGTGGCCGGCGCTGCCGTTGCCGCCGCTGCCGTAGTTGAGCTTGCCGGGGTTGGCCTTGGCATAGGCGATCAGGTCGCGCAGGTTGGCGATCTTCAGGCGCTGCGCTGATTCGGCATTCATCACCAGCACGTTGGGCACGCGCACCATCTGCGTGATGGGCGCGAAGGCGGTGGCGGCGTCGAAAGGCATCTTGCTGTAGAGCCATGGATTGACCGCATTGGTGGCAGTCGCCGCGATGCCGATCGTGAGGCCGTCGGGCGCGGCCTTCGCCACCGCGTCGGCGCCGATGTTGCCGCCCGCGCCGGGCTTGTTGTCGATGATGACCGGGCCCAGCGAATCCTTCACGCGCTCGGCCAGCACGCGCGCCGTGACGTCGATCGGGCCGCCGGCGGCGTAGGGGACGACGAGGCGGATGGAATGCTGTGCGGATTGCGCGGAGGCCTGCGTTGTAGCGAGGAGGGCGGTGGAAGCGAGGAGGGTGAGGAGGAAGTCTCTGGTTTTCATGGTTTCGATTGTGCGTGGAGGCGAATCGCAAGACATCAGGGCACGGCCTTGTCGGCCTCGGTCGTGAACGCATCCGCGAAGAACTCGTCTTCCGGCAGTCCACGCTTCGCCACATAGTCGTGCTTCGCCGAGTCGACCACGATCGGCGCGCCGCAGGCATACACCTGGTGGCCGGACAGGTCCGCGAAGTCTTCCATCACCGCCCGATGCACGAAGCCCGTGCGCCCGCGCCAGTTGTCCTCGGGCACCGCGTTCGAGATCACCGGCACATAGCGCAGGTTCGGCATCTCGGCCATTGCAGAGCGCACCCAGCCGTCCATGTACAGGTCCTCCGGCCGGCGCCCGCCCCAGTACAGGGTCGCAGGCCGATCGATGCCCTTGAACTTCATGTGCTCCAAGAGCGCCTTGATCGGCGCGAAGCCCGTGCCGGATGCCAGCAGCACCATCGGCTTGGGGGAATCGTCGCGCAGGAAGAAGCTGCCGTAGGGCCCCTCGATGCGCAGGATCTCCTTCTCCTTCATCGCGCCGAACACATGGTCGGTGAACTTTCCCCCCGGCAGGTGTCGGATGTGCAGTTCGATGCCGGTGCCGGGCTCGCCCAGGGTGTGCGGCGCATTGGCCATGGAGTAGCTGCGCCTCGTGCCGTCGCGCAGGATGAATTCGATGTACTGCCCGGCATGGAACTGCAGCGGCTCGCCCGCCGGCAGCTGCAGGCGCAGCATCACCACGTCGTGCGACTTCTTCGAGATGGACTGCACGCGCACCGGCATCTTGCGGATCGGGAAGGCATTGGCGTCGGTGACCTGGCGCGATTCGAGCACCACGTCGCTCTGCGGCGTTGCGCAGCAGGTCAGCACGTAGCCGGCCGCTTCCTCCTCGGCGCTCAGCGCCTTGCTCTGATGCAGGCGCAGCGTGACCTCGCCCGAGAGCTTCTTGCACTTGCAGGAGCCGCAGGCCCCGTCCTTGCAGCCGTAGGGCAGGCCGATGCCCTGGCGGATTCCGGCCGCGAGGATGGTCTCGTCGGCATGCGCGGTGAAATGCCGTCCACTCGGCTCGACCGTGATGTGGAAGCCCGCCTCGTCAGGCGCTGCGCTCGTCATGGGTATTCTTCGACTCTTGTTCAGCAAAAAGGACACCGATTTTGCCCGGATTCAACAGCCCGTTCGGCAGCAGGCCTACACGCTTTCGTCGCGAGCGGGTGCTCGTGGTCGGCTGCGGCGACGTCGGCCTCCGGGCGGCGCGCGCGCTGCGCGGCCGCGTGCGCCTCATCGCGCTGACCTCCTCGCCCGAGCGGGTGGCTGCCCTGCGGCAGGCCGGCCTCACGCCGATCGTGGCCGATCTCGACGATGCCGCCACGCTGCGCCGCCTCTCCGGCCTGGCCACGCGCGTGCTGCACCTCGCACCGCCCGCGCGCGCGGAAGGTGCGCGCTGGTGGCGCGATGAGCGCACCGCCGCGCTGGTGCGCGCCCTGCGTCTGCGCACGCTGCCGGCCGCGCTGGTCTACGGCTCGACCAGCGGCGTCTATGGGGACTGCGGCGGCGCGCGCATCGACGAGACGCGCGCCGTGCGGCCCGACACGCCCCGCGCACATCGCCGCGTCGATGCCGAGCGCGCCGTGCGCTGGCTGGGACGCGGCGGCGTGGCGACGCGCATCCTGCGCATTCCCGGCATTTATGCGCCCGACCGCGAAGGCGGCACTCCGCGGGAGCGGCTGCACAAGCGCACGCCGGTGCTGCGTGCCGAGGACGACGTCTACACCAACCACATCCATGCCGACGACCTGGCACGCGCCTGCGTGGCCGCGCTGTGGCGCGGCGGGCCGCAGCGCGTCTTCCATGTGAGCGACGACAGCGAGCTCAGGATCGGCGACTACATCGACCTCGCGGCCGATCTCTACGGCCTGCCGCGCCCGCCGCGCATTTCGCGCGAGGAGGCCCAGGCGCAGCTGCCCGTGGCGCAGATGAGCTTCATGGGCGAGTCTCGGCGGCTGGACAATACGCGGCTCAAGCGCGAGTTGCGCGTGCGCCTGCTTCATCCGACCGTCGCCACGGGGCTGGTGCCCTGATCTGCTTCGAGGCACACCATGTGGACCCCATCGGCGCCGCGTTTGAGCACTTCGCGACTGATCCTGCGTCCCTGGCGTGAAGAAGACCTCGAGCCTTTCGCCCGCCTGAATGCGGACGAGCGCGCGACGCAGTACCTGCTGCATCGGTTGAACCGTGAGCAGAGCGACGCGCTGGTCGCGCGCATCGGCGCGCATTTCGAGCGCGAGGGCTTCGGGCTGTGGGCGGTGGAAGCGCCGGGTGTCGCGCCCTTCATCGGCGCGGTGGGCCTGGTGGTCCCGGGTTTCTCGGCGGCATTCACGCCCTGCGTCGAGATCGGCTGGCGCCTGGCGCCGGACTTCTGGGG
Organism: Variovorax sp. WS11; assembly: GCF_010499245.1. Lineage (GTDB taxonomy): Bacteria > Pseudomonadota > Gammaproteobacteria > Burkholderiales > Burkholderiaceae_C > Variovorax. The sequence goes on along the minus strand of NZ_JAAGOW010000001.1, from coordinate 1,357,883 downwards.
ACGCGGCTTCGCGAGCGAGGCGGCACGTGCGGCGCTGGCCTTCGGTTTCGAGACGGCCGGCCTCGACGAGATCGTCTCCTTCACGGTGCCGGCCAACACGCGCTCGCAAGCTGTGGTGCAGCGGCTCGGCATGACGCACTCACCCGCTGACGACTTCGATCATCCGCTGGTGCCCGCGGGCCATCCCCTTCTACGGCATGTGCTCTACAGGTTGTCGAAGGATGCGTGGCCGGCCTCCACGGCGACAGCAGACGACTGATCAAAGAAAAACGGGCCGCGAGGCCCGTCTTTCTTCTTGCTTTTGTCTTGTCCGGAACTCAGAGCCCGGCTTGGCGCGTGAACGACATCTTGGGCTTCTTGTACGCCTCGGGCACCTGGTCGCGATAGAAGGCGCGGCGGTCCAGGCTTGCGAACGGATCGTGCGCCTTCGCGACGGCTTCCTGGTACACCTGTGCACGATCGACCGTCGAGTTGATGGCGACGGCGCCGGCGCCGGCCACATCGCTGTAGGCATTGCCGGCACGCGCGGCCGCGACGGCTTCGCTGGCGACTTCGGCCCGGGTGGCGCCGGAGGTCAGGGGATGCACGCCTTCATAGGTTTCGGCCTGTGCCCCGGCGACAGCCAGAAGCGAGAAGGCAGCTGCGGTAAGGATCTTCGAGGCTTTCATTTCGGGTTCCTTGAAAGGGGTTGATCGATGAAATCAAGTCTGATTGCAAACGCCTCCTTCAAACCGCTGCTGTTGGAACCACGGTGTTTTCAGGCTGGAAACAATCGAGCGCTGTGAACGCAGCCCTGCCCAACCGGGCAGTAGCCGAGCGCGCGCGGCCTTTCGACAATGCAAGCCAAGCCCAGGAGTTGCGATGTCGAACACTTCTTCTTCTTTCTCTGCCTTCGAACAGTTCTCGGCCGCGATGGCTGATGCGGTGAGCGCCGCAGCGCCCGGCGTGCTCGCCATCCAGACGCGCCATGCGCGCGCCAGCGGATTCGTCTGGCAGCCCGGATGGATCGTGAGTTCCGATGAAGGACTGCCGGAGGACGAGGAGGCTGAGCTCGTGCTGCCCGGCGGCACGACCGTCGCGGCCAAGGTGGCGGGCCGCGATCCCACCACCGACGTGCTGCTGCTGCGCTGCGAAGGCGCGACCGCTGCGCCGGTGGTCTTCGATGCCGCACCGCTGCGTGCCGGCGAGATGGTGATCGCGCTCGGCGCACGCGAAGGCCTGCCGCTGGTGGCGGGCGGGCTGGTCTCGCTGGCCGGGCCGGCATGGCGCAGCCTGCGCGGCGGCGAGATCGACGCACGCATCGAGCTCGACCTGCGGCTGCGGCTCGGCGCCGAGGGCGGCATCGTGCTCAACGCGAGGGGCCGGGCCGCGGGCATGGCGGTGTTCGGCCCCAGGCGGCGTGTGCTGGTCATCCCCGCGGCCACGATCGAGCGCGTGGCGACGCAGCTCATGAAGCACGGCCGCATGCCGCGCGGCTACCTGGGCCTGAGCCTGCAGCCGGTGCGCGTGGATGCGTGCAGCGTCGGCGCAATGGTGATGGGCGTGGCGGAGCAGGGGCCCGGCGCGGCGGCCGGCATTCGCCAGGGCGACATCATCGTGGCGATGAACGGCCAGCCCATCCGCAGCGTGCCGCTGCTGCTGCGCGCACTGGGTCCGGCGAGCGTGGGCACGGTGCTCGCGCTCTCGCTGCGGCGCGCCGGCGAAGCAGTGGAAGTGCAGCTCACGGTGGGCGAGAGGCCGGCCGATTGAGCGCGGTCCACAATGGCGCGATGAAGCCGATCGTGGTCGCGCTGGAGATCGAGGACGAGGCCTTGTCGCAGCGCCTCTTCGCCGCGCTGGCTGCGGCGCCGGACATCCGCGTGGCCGAGCGCGGCGAAGCCGCCGACGTGGCCCTGGTCCTGCCCGAGGCGGCGCAGCATGCCGAGGCGACGGACTCGACCCTGACCCGGCGCGAGCTGGAGGTGCTGGCCCTGGTTGCCGAGGGCGCATCGAACAAGCTCATCGCGCGGCGCCTGGGCATCTCGGTGCACACGGCGAAGTTCCATGTGGGCTCGCTCATCGACAAGCTCGACGCGACGGGCCGCACTGATGCCGTCGCGCAGGCGGCGCGGCTCGGCGTCATCCATCTTTGAACGAACGAGAACGAAAGGAAGCCCATGGCCTCACCCCCCGTTCCCAGCCTTTACGAATGGGTCGGCGGCATCGATGCGCTGGAGCGCCTCACCGCGCGCTTCTACGAGCAGGTGCGCGCCGACGAGCTGCTGGCGCCGGTGTTCGCGCACATGGGCGGCGACCATCCGGCGCATGTGGCGGCCTTCCTGGGCGAGGTGCTGGGCGGACCGGCTGCATATTCGCAGCGGCACGGCGGCCATCCGCACATGATCCGACAGCACCTGGGCCGCCAGCTCACGCAGGCGCAGCGGCGGCGCTGGGTGGGCCTGTTGCTGGAAACGGCCGACGCGCTGGACATGCCCGAGGATCCCGAGTTCCGCTCGTCGCTGGTGGGTTACCTGGAATGGGGCTCGCGCCTCGCGGTCATCAATTCACAGCCCGGTGCCACGGTCGACGCCGAGGCGCAGATGCCGAAGTGGGGCTGGGGCGAGGTCAAGGGGCCGTACACAGGCTGATGCACGGCCGGCCGCGCTCATTCCTGCCGCAGCGGGCAGAAGGGGCGGCCTTCGACGGCTGCCCAGATGCAGGCACGGATGCAAGCGATCACCAAGCGCGCGTCCTGCGCGCGGGGCACGGTTCTCATGACGATAAGCATGGCTTGTTCTCTTTCTTGAAAGCGATGCGCGTCGCTTCACGCCGCCCAATGCGAATAGTGGAGCACCACGTAGCCGAGCGAATGCCAGAAGCAGGCCTCCGCGTGGCTGCGGGTCAGGATGCGCGAGCCGTTCAGTCCTAGGCATTCATAGCCGCGGCCATCGCCCGCTGAATCCAGAATGATCTTGTCCATGACGCGTCTCCTATGTTGCAGGTATAGGCGCGAGCGGCTTCCGGGGCCAGCGGCTGGCGGCGCGGTGCTTCGTCGGCTGCCGGGCGCAGCGCTTGTCCGCCGCATCCGGGCGGCGGGCGTCGGCATTGACTGACAGGACCGCCGTTCAGAGGTGCGCGCGCAGCACGCCGGCCAGGCGCGCGAAGCTGGGGCCGATCTCCTCTTCGCGCACCGCGCCATAGCCGAGCAACAGGCCGCTTTCGGCGGCTGCCGGGCGCACGTAGTACATCGACAGCGGCCGCGTCGCGATGCCGGCGCGCTCGGCGTCCTGCGCGACGGCCTGGTCGTCCACGCCCTGCGGCAGGCCCAGCACCAGATGCAGGCCGGCATCGCCACCAATCACCGGCAGCGCATCGCCGAACTGCTGCCGGATGGCATGGATCAATGCATCGTGGCGCGCGCCGTACACCGCCCGCATGCGGCGGATGTGGCTCGCATAGTGGCCCTCGGCCAGGAAGCGCGCGAGCACCGCCTGCTGCAAGGTCTGGCCTTCGCGGAACAGCTCGTTGAGCGCGCGCGCGAAGCGCTCCACCAGGTCCGGCGGCAGCACCAGGTAGGCCACGCGCAGGGAGGGGAACAGCGTCTTCGAGAAGGTGCCCAGGTAAATCACGCGCCCCTGCTCGTCGAGGCCCTGGAGCGCCGGGAGCGGCCGGGTGCCGTAGCGGAATTCGCTGTCGTAGTCGTCCTCCACCACCCACACGCCCTGCGCCGCCGCATAGTCGAGCAACTGGCGGCGCCGCCGCTGGCTCATCAACGCGCCGGTGGGGTACTGGTGCGAGGGCGACACGAACATCAGCCGCGGCGGCCGGCGCAGCTGCTGGGACGTGGGCGCGAGGCCCTCGGCATCCACCCCCACGGGCAGCAGCTTCAGGCCCATCGCGCGGAACATGCTGCGTGCCCCCCAGTAGCCGGGGTCCTCGAGCCAGACGGTGTCGCCCGGGTCGGCCAGCAGCTGTGCCACCAGCAGCAGCGACTGCTGCGTGCCGTTGGTGATCACCACCTGCTCGCTCGTGCAGGCCACGCCGCGCGTGCCCTGCAGGTACTCGGCGATGGCCTGGCGCAGGCCGGCATCGCCGGGACCGGTCGCGTAGGTCAGCTGCTCGGGCGCCGCCCGGCGCCAAAGCCCGCTCTGCAGGCGGTTCCAGACTTGCGCGGGAAACAGCCGCACCTCGGGCACGCCGGGCGCGAAGGCGCCCCATTGCAGGCGCGCGGCGCCCGCATGCTCGACCAGGTCCTCGCCGCGCCGCGAGAGCAGCACGCGGCGCGCCGCACGCGGCGCCGGGTCGGCCGGTCGCAGGCCCAGCTGCGCCACGTAGGTGCCGCGGCCCACGCCGGCCTGCACGTAGCCCTCCAGCGCCAGCTGCTCGTAGACATGGACCACGGTGTTGCGCGCGATGCCGAGCGAGCGCGCCATCTCCCGCGTGGGCGGCAACTTCAGCCCGGCCTGCAGCGCCGACTGGCGGATGCCGGTCTGCAGGATGCGGTAGAGCTGCAGGTGGTCGTAGTCGTCGGACTGCCGGTCGAAGTGGCGCAGCACGAAGTCGGGCAGGGCCGAGGTTCCGAGCTGCGGAGCACCTTGGTTTGGTTCCATGAGATCGAGATTACTTGGTTCTGTTTATAGGATCAATACTTGCATAGACTGGCGCGGTCCACAGCTACGCGGGCCTTCCAGCGCTCGCACGGAACGCCATGAGCACTGTCACTGTCGCCCCTTCCGCCGCCGCCGCCCGGCCCAGCAATGCCAGGATCGACGAGCGCCGCGTCGCCGCCACGCCGCGCGGCGTCGGCATCGGCTTTCCCTTCTATGCCGAGCGCGCCCGCAACGCCGAGCTGTGGGACGTGGAAGGGCGCCGGTTCATCGACTTCGGCTCGGGCATCGCGGTGCTCAACACCGGCCACTGTCATCCGCGCGTGATGGAGGCGGTGCGCAGCCAGCTCGATCGCTTCACCCACACCGCCTACCAGGTCGTGCCCTATGAGAGCGCGGTCGCGCTGGCCGAGCGGCTCAACCGCATCACCCCCGGCAACCATCCCAAGAAAACCGCCTTCTTCACCACCGGTGCCGAGGCGGTGGAGAACGCGATCAAGATCGCGCGCTGCGCCACGCGCCGCCCGGGCGTGATCGCGCTCAGCGGCGCCTTCCATGGCCGCACCTTCATGGGCATGGCACTCACCGGCAAGGTCGCGCCCTACAAGAGCGGCTTCGGTCCCTTCCCGGGCAGCATCTACCATGTGCCGGCACCGGTGGCGCTGCACGGCGTCTCGGTCGAGGATTCGCTGGCTGCGATCGACCGGCTCTTCAAGGCCGACATCGATCCCGAGCAGGTCGCGGCGATCATCCTCGAGCCGGTGCAGGGGGAGGGCGGCTTCTACGTCCAGCCGCCGGAGTTCATGCGCGGGGTGCGCGAGATCTGCGACCGCCACGGCATCCTGATGATCGCCGACGAGATCCAGACCGGCTTCGGCCGCACCGGCAGCCTGTTTGCGATGGACCACTACGACGTGGTGCCCGACCTCATGACCGTCGCCAAGAGCCTGGCCGGCGGCCTGCCGCTGTCGGGCGTGGTGGGCCGCGCCGAGATCATGGACGCGCCGGCGCCCGGCGGCCTGGGCGGCACCTATGCCGGCAATGCGCTGGCGATCGCCGCCGCGCATGCGGTGCTCGACGTGATCGAAGACGAGCAGCTCGCACCACGCGCCGAGCGCCTGGGCCAGCGCCTGAAGGCGCGGCTGGGCGCCCTGCGTGCGAGCGTGCCGCAGATTTCCGACGTGCGCGGCCTGGGCGCCATGGTGGCCGTGGAGTTCGTCGGCAAGGACGGCAAGCCCGACCCCGATTTCACCAAGCAGGTCCAGGCCCGCGCCCGCGATGCCGGCCTGCTGCTGCTGACCTGCGGCGTGTACGCCAACGTGATCCGCTTCCTGTTCCCGCTGACCATCGAGGAATCGGTGCTCGAGGAGGGCCTCGACATCCTGGCCGCCGCGATGCAAGCTTGAGACAGGAGGCATTCGACCGATATGACACTCAATCTGAAAGACCCCTCCCTCCTGCGCCAGCAGGTCTTCCTGGCCGGCGAATGGATCGACGCGGATACGCGCGAGACCGTCCCTGTCATCAACCCGGCCAACGGCGAGCGGATCGGCACCGTGCCGATGTGCGGCGCCGAAGAGACGCAGCGCGCCATTGCCGCGGCCGAAGCCGCGCAGCGCGACTGGGCCCGGCGCCCCGCCAAGGAGCGCACTGCGATCCTGCGCCGGCTCAACGACCTGATGCTGGCCAACCAGGACGACCTGGCGCTCATCATGACCACCGAGCAAGGCAAGCCGCTGGCGGAGAGCAAGGGCGAGATCGCCTATGCGGCCTCCTTCATCGACTGGTTCGCCGACGAGGCGCGGCGCGTCTACGGCGACACCATCCCCGCGCCCTCGGCCGACCGCCGCATCCTCGCGCTCAAGCAGCCGATCGGCGTGACGGCGGCGATCACGCCCTGGAATTTCCCGACCGCCATGCTGACGCGCAAGGCCGGCCCGGCACTGGCCGCCGGCTGCGCGATGGTGGTCAAGCCTGCGACGCAGACGCCTTTCTCGGCGCTGGCCTTCGCGGAGCTGGCCCAGCGCGCAGGGCTGCCCAAGGGGCTGCTGTCGGTGCTCACCGGCTCGGCCTCGAAGATCGGCGGCGAGATGACGCGCAACCCCGTCGTGCGCAAGCTCACCTTCACCGGCTCCACCGAGGTCGGGCGCATGCTGATGAAGCAGTCGGCCGACACCATCAAGAAGCTCTCGCTCGAGCTCGGCGGCAACGCGCCCTTCATCGTGTTCGACGATGCCGACCTCGACGCAGCAGTCGAAGGCGCGATGGTCTCCAAGTACCGCAACACCGGCCAGACCTGCGTCTGCGCCAACCGCATCTACGTGCAGAAGGGCGTGCTGGCCGCCTTCACCGACAAGCTGGTGGAGCGGGTGCGCGCGCTCAAGGTCGGCAATGGCGTGGAGCCGGGCGTCACCCAGGGCCCGCTGATCGACGACAAGGCGGTGGCCAAGATCGAGGAGCATGTGGCCGATGCCGTGGCCAAGGGCGGCAAGGTGCTCACCGGCGGCAAGCGCCATGCGCTGGGCGGCCGCTTCTACGAGCCCACCGTGGTGGCCGGCGCCACGCCCGACATGCTGGTCGCGCACGAAGAAACCTTCGGGCCGCTGGCGCCCGTCTTTGCCTTCGACACAGAGGCCGAGGCCATCGCGCTGGCGAACGACACCGAGTTCGGCCTGGCCTCGTACTTCTACAGCCGCGACATCGGCCGCATCATGCGCGTGGCCGAGCAGCTCGAATCCGGCATGGTGGGCGTGAACACCGGGCTGATCTCCACCGCCGAGGCGCCCTTCGGCGGCGTCAAGCAGTCGGGGCTGGGGCGCGAGGGCTCGAAGTACGGGCTCGACGAGTTCCTCGAGATCAAGTACGTCTGTCTGGCGGGGCTGGACAAATGAATCTTGCCTCCGCGCCCGGGTCTGCCGCCACCACCTTCGGCGTGGCCGGCGTGCAGATGAACGTCTCGGCCTTCGAGAGCAATGTGGAGCGCATGGGCAACTACCTGCGCCACATCCGCACGCGCTTTCCCTGGGTGCGCATGGTGCTGTTCTCCGAGCTCGCCGCGCTGGGTCCCAAGCACGACAAGGCCGAGCCTCTGCCCGGGCCGACCGAGGCGCGGCTGGCGGAGCTGGCGCGCGAGACCGGCCTGTGGCTCATCCCCGGCTCGCTGTTCGAAAGGGCGCAGGGGCCCGCCGGGCCGGTGGTCTACAACACCACGCCAGTCATCAACCCGCAGGGCGAGGTCGTCACGCGCTTCCGCAAGCTCTTCCCCTTCCGCCCCTACGAGCGCGACGTGGCGGGCGGCACCGGCTTCTGCGTGTTCGACGTGCCCGGCGCCGGCCGCTTCGGCGTCTCGATCTGCTACGACATGTGGTTCCCCGAGACCACGCGCACGCTGGCGGCCATGGGTGCCGAGGTGATCCTGCACCCGACCATGACCGACACCATCGATCGCGACGTCGAGCTGGCCATCGCGCGTGCCTCGGCCGTGACCAACCAGCTCTACTTCTTCGACGTGAACGGCGTCGGCGACGGCGGGGTGGGGCGCTCCATCATCTGCGACCCCTCGGGCTACGTGCTGCACCAGGCCGACGGCGGCGCCGAGATCATGGCCATCGACGTGGACTTCGCCCGCGTGCGCCGCGAGCGCGAGCGGGGCTTGCGCAGCAACCTGGGGCAGCCGCTCAAGAGCTTTCGCGACCGCGACTGCGATTTCGACGTCTACCGCAAGGACGCCGGCGCCTACCCATATTTGCAGACCCTGGGGCCGTTGGTGAAGCCCGACTGAAATAGTTCCTCTCGCTGTCGCACACCACAACAACGGGCCGGACACCGAGGACAACGGCCCAGAGGAGACAAAGATGAAGCCAGGAAGTGCATCGGAAAAGAACGGCCGGGCATCGCTGAGCCGGCACCGCAGCGTGTGGGAAATGCGCTCGGACGGCTGGATCAGCCTGGTCGACGACCTCAGCCGGCTGGCCATCCTGCCGCCGGAACACCCCGAGCGCGAGCGCCGCCTCGCCCATGTGCGGGCGATCGTGGAGCAGCTGGCCCCGGTCGAGAGCTACTGGGCCTTCCCGGGCGGGCGGGTGTTCAGCGAGCTGGCCCAATGGATCGAGCGCGACGAGTTGGCGCGCGCGCACCAGGCGGCACGGCGCATCCACCGCGTGCTGGCCGCGCGCACCTACCGGCACGACATCAACACGCTGGACAGCGACAACGAGCTGCCCTCGCAGATCGAGACCGACAGCGAGCGCCAGGCGCAGCTGGCGCGCCCCTACTTCGAGGTGCTGATCGTCGACGAGATGTCGGCCAGCGAGGAAGACGCGCTGCGCCGCCGCGTGCAGCGCAAGCGCAACGCCGAAGACGACTTCATCTTCGACGTGGTGGTAGTGCCCAGCTTCGAGGACGCGCTGATCGCCACGCTGGTCAACTTCAACCTGCAGGCGGTGGTGATCCGGCACGGCTTCCCCTTCCGCTCGGTCAACCACAACGACATGCTGCGCCGCTTCCTCGACGGCATGGACGAGGGCATCGAGAAGATGGCCGAGTTCGAGCGCGGGCCGCTCCTGGGCCGGCAGATCGCACAAATCCGCCCCGAGCTCGACCTGTACCTGGTAACCGACGTCAACGTCGAGGCCATCGCCGCGCAGGTGGGCGAAGTCTTCAAGCGCATCTTCTTCGGCGAGGAAGACCACATCGAGCTCTACAGCTCGATCATGAAAGGCGTCGGCGAGCGGCACCGCACGCCCTTCTTCAATGCCCTGCGCGACTACGCCAAGCAGCCCACCGGCGTGTTCCACGCGCTGCCGCTGGCGCGCGGCAAGTCGATCATGAACTCCAACTGGATCGGCGACCTGGCGCAGTTCTACGGCATGAACCTCTTCATGGCCGAGACCTCCGCCACCTCGGGCGGGCTCGATTCGCTGCTCGATCCGGTGGGGCCGCTGAAGACCGCGCAGGAGTACGCAGCGCGCGCCTTCGGCGCCCGGCGCACCTACTTCGCGACCAACGGCACCTCCACCTGCAACAAGATCGTGGTGCAGGCGCTGGTGCGGCCCGACGACATCGTGCTGGTCGACCGCAACTGCCACAAGTCGCACCACTACGGCCTGGTGCTGGCGGGCGCGCAGGTGGCCTACCTCGACTCCTACCCGCTCGACCAATACTCGATGTACGGCGCGGTGCCGATCCGGCACATCAAGCAGACCCTGCTCGACTTCCGCCGCGCCGGCACCCTGGACCGGGTGCGCATGGTGCTGCTGACCAACTGCACCTTCGACGGCATCGTCTACGACGTCGAGCGAGTGATGATGGAATGCCTGGCGATCAAGCCCGACCTGGTGTTCCTCTGGGACGAGGCCTGGTTCGCCTTCGCGCGCTGCCACCCGATCTACCGCCAGCGCACCGGCATGGCCAGCGCCGCCAGGCTGTGCGAGACGCTCAAGGACCCGGCCTATGCGAAGCGCTACGCTGCGTTCAGCGAAGGCTTCGACTGGGACGACGAGCAGCGCGTGCTCGACACCCGGCTGCTGCCCGACCCGGCGAAAACGCGCGTGCGGGTCTACGCCACGCACTCCACGCACAAGACGCTGACCGCGCTGCGCCAGGGCTCGATGATTCACGTGTGGGACCAGGACTTCAAGGACAAGGCCGAGGAGGCTTTCCACGAGGCCTACATGACCCACACCTCGACCTCGCCCAACTACCAGATCCTGGCCTCGCTGGACGTCGGCCGCCGCCAGGTCGAGCTCGAGGGCTACGAGCTGATCCAGCGGCAGCTGGAGTTGGCGATGAGCCTGCGCGAGCAGGTGCTGCACCATCCGCTGCTCAAGCGCTACTTCCGCTTCCTGCGCGTGAGCGACGTGGTGCCGACGGAGTACCGCGAGTCGGGCGTCGAGTCCTACTACAACGACGAGAGCGGCTGGAACAACCTCGAGGCGGCCTGGCGCACCGACGAGTTCGCGCTCGACCCGACGCGCGCCACGCTCACCATCGGCGCCACCGGCATGGACGGCGACACCTTCAAGAACAAGGAGCTGATGGACCGCTACGGCATCCAGATCAACAAGACCTCGCGCAACACGGTGCTGTTCATGACCAACATCGGCACCACCCGTTCGGCGGTGGCCTACCTGATCGAGGTGCTGGTGAAGATCGCGCGCGACGTCGACCAACGCGTCTCCGACATGAGCGCCATCGAGCGCCGCATCCACGAGAAGCGGGTGCGCTCGCTGACGCTGGAGCAGCCGCCGCTGCCGGACTTCTCGAGCTTCCATTTCGCCTTCCGCGGGCGCAGCGTGGAGGGCCGCGCCGGTACGCGCGACGGCGACATCCGCAGCGCCTTCTTCCTGTCCTACGACGACGCCAACTGCGAGTACATAGACATGGCCGAGGCCGCCAAGGCAATCCAGGCCGGGCGCGACCTGGTGTCGGCGCTGTTCGTCATTCCCTATCCGCCGGGCTTCCCGATCCTGGTGCCGGGGCAGGTGATCAGCGCCGAGATCCTGCAGTTCATGGCTGCGCTGGACGTGCGCGAGATCCACGGCTTCCGGCCCGAGCTGGGCTTCCGCATCTTCAACGACGCCGCGCTCTCGCGCGCCGCCCAGGCCACCGCGGCGCGCGCGGCGCTCGCGCTCTCGGGCCGGGCCGCGCAGCCGCAGGAGAAGGACGGCGAGATCAAGGCGGCCACGACCACGACAGCCGCCGAAGCGGCCCGAGCCAGTTCAACCACGAGGAGCGAAGAATGACGACCAAGGTCCAGAGCATTGCCGATCTGCTGCTGATGTTCCACCGCAACGAGCGGCCGATCTACTTCATCAGTGCGACCAACTTCAACCTGCTGGGCATGGACCGCTGGGTCAACCGCTTTCGCTACATCAACTACATCGACTGCTTCGACGGGCGCCACCCCAACGTGTTCGTGCCGACCGAGTCGCCGCACGAGGAGTTCCAGTCCATCGAGGACATCAACAACTACCTGCTGCAGCACAAGGAGGTGATCGACCTGATCGAGCGTCGCGGCGGCAAGCCGGTCGCCACCTTCCTGATGTTCGACGAGAAGACCGAGGCCCTGGCCAAGGAGCTCGGCATGGAGGTGTGGTTCCCGCCGGCCAAGCTGCGCACCCGCTGCGACAACAAGATGGAGACCGTGCGCATCGGCAACAAGGCCGGCGTGTTCTCGGTGCCCAACGCGCTGGAGAAGGTCGACAGCTTCGAGCACCTGATGCAGATCGCCGAGCGCAACGGCCTGAGCCGCGACCTGGTGGTGCAGTCGGCCTTCGGCGACTCCGGCCACACCACCTTCTTCATCGCGAGTGAGGACGATTTCAACAAGCACAAGGATGAGATCGTCAACGACCCCGAGGTCAAGATCATGAAGCGCATCAACTGCCGCGGCGCCACGCTGGAAGCCTGCGCCACGCAGTCGGGCACGCTGGTCGGGCCGCTGCTCACCGAGGTGGTGGGCGCCAAGGAGCTCACGCCCTACAAGGGCGGCTGGAGCGGCAACGAGGTGTTCCCCGGCGCCTTCTCGGAGGAGGTGCGCGCCAAGGCCCGCGACATGGCCGAGCGCTTCGGCAACCAGTTGCTGTCGGAGGGCTATCGGGGCTACTTCGACCTCGACTTCCTGATCGACCAGGACAACGGCGAGGTCTATCTGGGCGAGCTGAACCCGCGCATCTGCGGCGCGAGCCCGATGACCAACCACGCCGCCTTCGCCTACGCGGATGCGCCGCTGTTCCTGTTCCACCTGCTCGAGTTCTCGGGCGTGCCCTTCGACCTGAACGTGCGCGAGATCAACGAGCGCTGGGCGCAGCCGCACTTCATCGACTCCTGGTCGCAGGTGGTGCTCAAGTGCACCGACGACAAGGTGGACCAGGTGACCCATGCACCGGGCACCGGCATCTATCGCATGGGCGAGGACGGCAGCGTGGCCTACCAGCGCTTCGACTACGACCGCCGCGCCATCGACAGCGAGCGCGAGGCCTTCTTCCTGCGCATCACCGGCCCGGGCGACTACCGCTACGAGGGCGCCGACCTGGGCATCCTGATCACGCGGGGCCGCTCGATGGACGACAACTTCAAGCTGAACATCCGCGCCCGCGACTGGATCCGCGGCATCAAGAACTACTACGCGGGCAAGCCGATCGTGACCACCCAGCACGAAGCGGCGCCGGCGCCCGGGTCCTTCAAGATCCTTTGAACCCCGCCGGCGGCACCATGGCGATCCAGATCGGCTTCGAGACGCTCGTCGAAGACCTGCCGGGCCCGCGCTGGCAGGCGCTCTTCGCGCGCCTGTGGCCGGGCTACCGCGCCTGGTTCCTGCGCAGCGGGGCGGTGGCGCGGCCGAGCTACCTGGAGAGCCGGCGCGCGCTGCGCCAGCACATGCCCGAGCTGGTGCCGACCTGGCAGCGCCTGGTCGAGCTGGCCGGGGGCGGCGACGTGGAGGCGCGTTTCCTATCGCTGTGGTGCCCGCCGCCCTACATCGTCGGCTGCTCGCAGGCCGTGTGGATCGACCCGGCCGGCAAGGAAGAGCCCGCGCTGCTGCGCAACTACGACTTCGCGCCCGCGCTGCTCGAAGGCAGCTGGCTGGCCACGCGCTGGCAAGGCCAGCGGGTCTCGGCCATGGGCGACAGCATCTGGGGTGCGCTCGACGGCCAGAACGAGGCCGGCGTCGCGGCCTCGCTGTCCTTCGGCGGCAGCACCGTCTCGGGCACCGGCTTCGGCATCCCGCTGGTGCTGCGCTATGTGCTGGAGATTGCGCAGAGCACAGCCGAGGCGGTGGCCCTGCTGCAGCGCGTGCCGGTCAGCATGCCCTACAGCATCACCGTGCTCGACCGCCGGGCCGATTGGGCCACGGTGTTCGTGGGTCCGGACCGTCCGGCAGAGGTCACGCGCCGCAAGGCCGTCACGAATTTCCAGCACCGCATCGAATGGCCCGAGCATGCGCGCGCGACGCATGCGGCCGAGCGGCTGGAGCGGCTGCAGAAGCAGGTCGACGGACCCGGCACCCTGGAGGACGCGATCGGCGCCTTGCTGCAGCCGCCGCTCTACCAGTCGGCCTACCTGCGCGGCTACGGCACGCTCTACGGCGTGGCGTACCGGCCGGCCAGCGGCCGCATGGAATTGTTGTGGCCGGGCGTGCGCTGGCCGCAGACACTCGCTACATTCGCCGAAGGCCGGCGCGACATCGTCTACACGCCGGGCGCCGAGGCACCGCCGGACCCGGACGAGGCCGCCCTTGCGCAGCTGCTGACCGAATCACGGAGTTGAGAAGTTCGAATGCTCATCTTTTGAGGAGAAACGTCCCATGAACAGCCCCGCCCAGAAGAAAGGCCTGCCCCCGGCAGCCTGGATCATGATCGCGATGGTGATCGGCATCGTGATCGGTTACATGATCTTCATCAACTTCCCGGACAAGAAGGCCGCCGCGCAGATCGCCGGCTACATCTCCATCATGTCGGACGTGTTCCTGCGGCTGATCAAGATGCTGATCGGCCCGCTGGTGTTCTCCACGCTGGTGGTGGGCATCGCCCACATGGGCGACGCGGCCTCGGTGGGCCGCGTCTTCGGCAAGGCCCTGGGCTGGTTCATTACCGCCTCGCTGGTCTCGCTGGTGCTGGGCCTGATCATGGCCAACCTGCTGCAGCCCGGCCACAACCTCGGGCTGCCGCTGCCCGACATCGGCTCCTCGGCCAACCTGGCCACTTCCAAGTTCACCCTGAAGGACTTCGTGAGCCACTTGGTGCCCAAGAGCTTCGCGGAGGCCATGGCCAACAACGAGATCCTGCAGATCGTCGTGTTCTCGATGTTCTTCGGCGTCGCGCTGGCTTCGCTGGGCGACAAGGCGAAGACTCTGGTCAACGCCATCGACGAGCTGTCGCATGCCATGCTGAAGATCACCGGCTACGTCATGAAGCTCGCGCCGCTGGCGGTGATGGCTGCGATGGCCGCCACGGTGGCCGTCAACGGGCTGGAGATCCTGCTCAAGTTCGCCGTCTTCATGGGCGACTTCTATCTGGGCCTGTTCGTGCTGTGGGGGTTCCTGATTCTGGCCGGCTTCCTCTTCCTCGGCCCGCGGATCATCAAGCTGCTGGTGCTGATCAAGGAGGCCTTCCTGCTGTCCTTCGCCACGGCCAGCTCCGAGGCGGCCTATCCCAAGATCCTCGACGCGCTGGACCGCTTCGGCGTCAAGCGCAAGATCTCCAGCTTCGTCATGCCCATGGGCTATTCCTTCAACCTGGATGGCTCCATGATGTATTGCACCTTCGCGGTGCTGTTCATCGCGCAGGCCTACGACATCCACCTGTCCCTGGGCACCCAGATCACCATGCTGCTGATCCTGATGCTGACTTCCAAGGGCATGGCCGGCGTGCCGCGGGCCTCGCTGGTGGTCATTGCAGCGACGCTGAACCAGTTCAACATCCCGGAGGCGGGCCTGCTGCTGATCCTGGGGGTGGACACCTTCCTCGACATGGGCCGCTCGGCCACCAATGCGGTAGGCAACTCCATCGCCACGGCGGTGGTGGCCAAGTGGGAGGGCGAGCTCCTGTCCGAGAGCGACGCCGCGGCCAACGAGAAGGCGCTGGATGCCGAGAGTGCGGCCACGCTGGCGCATCCGGTGCACGCCTGAAGGAGCAAGGGCCATGAAGCCGAAACCTTCGCGCTCGTTGTCGCTGCTGCTGGCCGCGGTCCTGTTCGCGACGCTGGCCCAGGCCCAGACCGAGCCCGCGCCCAGCGCGCCTGCAGCGCTCACCGGCACCCTGGCCAAGGTGCGCGACGCCGGCGCCATCACGCTGGGCTACCGGGAGTCGTCCGTCCCGTTCTCTTACCTCTCGTCGCGCAACGAGCCCATCGGCTATTCCGTCGAGCTGTGCAAGTCGCTGGTGACCGCCATCGAGGAAGCGGTGCACAAGAGCCTGGCGATCAAGTGGGCGCCGGTGACCTCCGAGTCGCGCATCGACGCTGTGGAGAAGGGCCAGGTGGATCTCGAATGCGGCTCCACCACCAGCAACCTGGAGCGCCAGAAGCGCGTGGCCTTCTCGCCCACGATCTTCGTCTCGGGCACGAAGGTGCTGGTGAAGAAGGGCTCGCCGATCCGCGACTTCAAGGACCTGGCGGGCAAGAAGGTGGCCGTCACGCGCGGCACCACCAACGAGCAGACCATGCAGGCGCTGTCGCAGAAGTTCAAGCTCAACCTGAACCTGCTGGTGCAGCGCGACCATGCGGAGTCCTTCGCGCAGGTGGTCAATGGCGCCGCCGATGCCTTTGCAACGGACGACGTGCTGCTTTACGGGCTGATCGCGCAGAACAAGGGCAAAGTCCAGGGGGACTATCAGGTGGTGGGCGACTTCCTGTCCTACGACCCCTACGGGATCATGTACCGCAGGAACGACCCGCAGCTGGCCAAGGTGGTCAACGACACCTTCCAGTTCCTGGCGCAGGACGGGGAGATCGAGCGCCAGTACAAGCGCTGGTTCCTGCGCAAGCTGCCCCTGAGCACCACCAGCATCGACCTGCCCATGAGCCCGCAGCTGGAAACCATCCTCCAAACCATGGCCGTGAAGGCGGAGTAACTCTTTTGGAGGATGGCGGCCGGCGAGATTTCGGTAAAACTGAGAACTAATTCATGACTTAAAAACAACAAGAGCGCTTGCACCTACAGCGCCGCCCGGTCGACTGAAGCTAAAAAGAGTGCCTGTTGGCTTCCGATGGAGGGTCCGATGTTCAGTTTTTTCCAGCCCAATCGAAACGGCCATTTGCGCCGCGTCATGGCCCTGCTCGAGGAGGCGCACCTCGCGCGCATCGAGCACCAGGCGGCCGCCGAGCACCATGGTGCCCTGGCCCGCATGTACTCCGAGCGTGCGAAGCGACTGGAGCGTGAGCTCTACGGCTCGGCACAGCTGCCGATCGGGGAGGGGTCGGGCAAGAACCAGGACGAGAAGGCCGTGCTCTACGCGCTGGATGCCAACCGCCGGTTGGAGGCGCAGGCCAAGGGCTGAAGAAACGCGAGTTTGCGGGCCCGCCGGCAGGTGTTTTGAGGACTTAGGTTTTTCCCTTGCTCAGAATTTCGACCAGGCCCACAAATGTGAGAGACAATGCCGGGGCGTCGCCGCTTGCGGCTTCGTATCGGTAATCGGTTCAGTTTCGCGCCACTGCGCATCCTTGCTTGTTGTGACCCTGGGACTCCATCGATTGTTTTTTTGGTTTGATTAGGAGTCCCTCAATGGGCAAGAAACTTTACGTAGGCAACCTGGCCTACTCCGTCCGCGACGAAACCCTGACACAGGCCTTTAGCGCCTACGGTAACGTTGCTAGTGCCAAGGTCATGATGGAACGCGACAGCGGTCGCTCCAAGGGCTTCGGCTTCGTCGAAATGAGCAGCGATTCGGAAGCGCTCGCAGCCATCGAAGGCCTGAACGGCCAAGCGCTCGAAGGCCGCGCCCTGACCGTCAATGAGGCCCGTCCGATGGAGCCCCGTTCGGGCGGCTTCGGCGGCGGCGGTGGCCGCAGCGGTGGTGGCGGCGGCTACGGCGGTGGCGGTGGCGGCTACGGTGGTGGTGGTGGCGGCGGCCGCAGCGGCGGTGGTGGTGGCTACGGCGGCGGTGGCCGCGGGCGGCTACCGATCGCCGCAGGCATCAGCACAAAAAGGCTCCCTCGGGAGCCTTTTTTAGGCTCTGTTGAAAATCAAGTGGGTTGCCCAGCGTGAGGGTTGATGGCTTGGAAGTCGAGCTTGCCGGCGATCAGGAAGATGACCGTCTTGATAGTGGACAGGCGCACGAAGCCGCGGGCGCGACGCTTGGCAGCCTGGAACAGGCCGTTGATGGCCTCGAGAAAGCCGTTGGTCTGACGCGTCTGCGACCAGGCCACGATGCCGTCCATGTGGCGGCGCACGAGCGCGGCAACTTCTTTCATCGGCTGGACCTTCGAGCGCATGACGCAGGTGCTCCAGTACCGAAGCATGGGCGCATCACGTTGACCTGCCTGCGCTCCAGGATCTCTCGCAGCTGCTCTCCTGGGAGCCAAGCTCGGGCCGTGCGTTTGAGGCTCGGCTGTGTGATCAATGCGTAGAGATCGGCGGCGGCCTCGGGCGTGAGGCTGTAGCTGCGCTGCCTTGAGCAGCGTCCAGCGCATGCCCTTGAGGGACCTGTCGGTACGCTGTTCGATGCGCCGTGTCTTGTCCACTGCGGTGTTGGCGTGCCAGATGACGTGGAACTTGTCGAACGTGATCTGAGCGTTGGGCAACTCCTCGCTCACGCCCTTGATGAAGGCCGGGGACATGTCGATGCTCACCGAGCTGATCTGCTGCGGCGGACAGCCATGAGCCTCGAGATCGCAGGCCAGTGCCGCGCTATGGCTTGGGCGTCGCGGCCCTCGGTGACGAAGAGCACTCGGCGGGCGACTGCGTCGGCGGCCAAGGTCACGTAGTCGTGCCCCCGGGCACGCGAGGTCTCGTCGATGGCCAGCGCAGTGACATCGCTGAAGTCGGCCAGCCCCAACGCCATCTCGACGTAGCGATTGCAAACTTCCATGACCCGATAGGCGGACTCGCCCACGATGCGTGCAACCGCCGCAAAGGCATCTGCTGCGCCAGCATCAGGACAAGTGCCTCGAACAGCAGCGTAGAAGCCCGACAGGCGTCCGGCGAAATCGGCTCGACCAGGCGAACCGAGCCGTTGGGCAGCTTGACGCGTGGCGTGCGCACGTGCAGGTGGCACTCGTGCTGGAAGAAGTTCAGGTGTCGATAGGTCTTTGCCACCGTGTCATGCACGGGGTGCGTACCCTCATACCCGGCAACTGCGAAGTGGGTTCCGGGTTCGAAGTCGACCAACACGGTCAGCAGCTTGGCGCCTTCGTCGAACTCAACCGAATTCACCGACCAGGGCGCAGCAATCCCGAGCGCCGCTTCGAACAGCTTGGCAGTCATCGCACAACCCCTCGCAGAGTTCAGCCAGGCGAAATCTTACCCACTCGAAATTCAAGAGAGGCCTTTTTTACTTGGTGCTGTGTTCTCAGGGAAAGCGACAGGTGCCAGCGTCGCTTGGTGCCCGGGGCCGGAATCGAACCGGCACGCCTTGCGGCGGGGGATTTTGAGTCCCCTGCGTCTACCAATTTCACCACCCGGGCAGGGGAAGGAAGGGAGCTCAAAATTATGGCACAGTGCCTGGCATGGCAAACGTGAACTACCCGACGATCGAGGATGCGATCGGCAAGACGCCGCTGGTCGCGCTGCAGCGCATCGATGCGGCCGAGAACTCGAAGCGCGGCAATGTGATCCTGGGCAAGCTGGAAGGCAACAACCCGGCCGGATCGGTCAAGGACCGGCCGGCACTCTCGATGATCAAGCGCGCCGAGGAGCGCGGCGAGATCAAGCCCGGCGACACGCTGATCGAGGCCACCTCGGGCAACACCGGCATCGCGCTCGCGATGGCCGCTGCCATCAAGGGCTATCGCATGGTGCTGATCATGCCGGAGGACCTTTCGGTCGAGCGCGCCCAGACGATGAAGGCCTTCGGCGCCGAGCTGCTGCTCACGCCCAAGAGCGGCGGCATGGAGTACGCCCGAGATCTGGCGGAGCAGATGGTGGCGCAAGGCAAGGGCCGCGTGCTCGACCAGTTCGCCAACGCCGACAACCCGCGCATCCACTACGAGACCACCGGGCCCGAGATCTGGGCCGATACGGGCGGGCGCATCACGCACTTCGTGAGCGCGATGGGCACCACGGGCACGATCACCGGCGTCTCGCATTTCCTCAAGGAGAAGAACCCGGCGGTGCACATCATCGGCGCGCAGCCCGAGGAGGGTTCGCGCATCCCGGGCATCCGCAAATGGCCCGAAGAGTATCTGCCCAAGATCTACGAGCCCAGCCGCGTCGACCAGCTGGTCCACGTGAACCAGGACCAGGCCGAGGAGATGTGCCGGCGCCTCGCGCGCGAGGAGGGCATCTTCGCTGGCATCTCGTCGGCCGGCGCGCTGTGGGTGGCGCTCGAGATCGCGAAGAAGGTGGAGAACGCGACCATCGTCTTCGTGGTCTGCGACCGCGGCGATCGTTATCTGTCGACCGGCGTGTTCCCGGCGTGAGCGCCATGCTCGATCCCAAGTTCTGCACGACCTGCGCCACGCCGCTCGCGCGCATCGAGCTGGCCGAGGACGGCGGGCCGAAGTCGCGCCTGCGCTGTCCGGCCTGCGGTTGGACGCACTGGAACAACCCGACGCCGGTGCTGGCCGCGATCATCGAGTACCGCGGCCAGGTGCTGTTGGCGCGCAACGCCGCGTGGCCGCACAAGACGTATGCGCTGATCACCGGCTTCATGGAGGCCGGTGAAACGCCGCAGGAAGGCATCGCGCGCGAGATCAAGGAAGAGACGAACCTCGATGCCAGTGCGCTGAACCTCGTCGGCGTCTACGACTTCCAGCGCATGAATCAGGTGATCATCGCCTACCACGCGGTGGCAGACGGCGACGTGCGGCTGTCGCCCGAGCTGGTCGACTACCGGCTCTACGACCTGGCTGCCTTGCGCTGCTGGCCGGCAGGGACCGGCTACGCGCTGGCCGACTGGCTGCGCACGCGAGGGCACGAGCCGCAATTCATGGAATGGCCACGACCGGCAACCCCCGCGCCCGACGCGGCGGCAGCCTCCTAGAATTTCGGCAGCGTCCGGCAGCCCGGTAGAAGGAACATCGATGGACATCCACAAAGAACTCGACACCCGCGGACTCAACTGCCCGCTGCCCATCCTGAAAGCCAAGAAGTCGCTCAACGAGATGGAGAGCGGCCAGCTGCTCAAGGTGGTGTCCACCGATCCGGGCTCGGTGCGCGACTTCCAGGCCTTTGCGCGACAGACCGGCAACGACTTGGTCGAGCAGCAAACCGTGGGAGACGACTTCATCCACGTCCTGCGCCGCCGCTGACGGTGCCGCCGTGAAGCGCAGCGCCCGCCTCGCTGCTGGTGCCCTGGCGCTGGCCTTGGCGGCTGGGGCGCTCACGCTGGGCTTGTGGAGCGACGGCATGCCGCACGACACATCCTCTCGTCCCGTTTCGTCCAGCGCGATCCCGCTCGCGGTGCTGGGCGATTCCAACAGCCACTCCTACCAGGACAACACCTGGTTTCCCGCCGACACCACCGAGCGCGGCGGCAGCCTGCGTTCGCGCACCTTTCAATGGATCGAGGTGCTGGCGCGCCTGCGCGGGCAGCAGCTGGATCCCGGCCCCTGGGTGCGCTGGGGTCGGCCCGGCGTGGTCGCGCTGGCGCGCGAATGGATGGGCTTGCCGGGAGGCCGCGCGCCGCGAAAAGAGGACTACCTCTACAACTTCGCCAACTCCGGCGCCGCCTGCAAGAACCTGATGGTCGGGCGCTTCCGGCAGGTGCCGCGCCTCGTCGCGCTGATGGACCAGGAGCCGGCGCGCTGGGCACGCGGCGTGGTGGTGATCCGCATCGGGCTCAACAACTGGGGCGGGCTGCTGGACCTGCAGGCGCGCGATCCGAATGCGCCCGAGCTGCGCGAGGCTACCGCCTATTGCGCGGGCGAGATTGGCGCGGCGGTCCGGCGGATCCATGCCTCGCACCCGGCGACGCGGATCCTGCTGGTGGGCATCGGCAACGAGGCGGACGATCCCGCCAACTTCGAGCGCTGGCAGTCGGCGGCCGAGACCCGCAACATCCGGACCGCGCTCGATGGCTTCAATGCCGCCATTCGCCATCTGGCCGAGGGCGACGCCCGGCTCGCCTACTTCGACGACCTGGCCTGGTTCCAGTCCCATTGGGGCTCACGCAATGCCGAGGGCAAGCCGGACTACAAGGCGGTCGAGATCGGCCCGGAACTGCGCGTGACCAACACGATCGGCGACGACCCGCGCAATGCGCTCCTCGCGGACCTGCATACGGGCCTGGTATGGAACGCGCTGTGGGCGCAGGCGCTGGTATCGCGCTTGCGCGAGGCCTTCGGCCTGCCGCTCACACCGATCGGCGACGAGGAGCTGCGTCGTTTCCTCGAGCCGCTGGTGGCGCCGGCTGAGCCGGCTAGAGCTCCAGGGTCTTGAGGTAGGCGCGGAACTGGGCGCCGACTTCCGGGTGCGCGAGCGCGAGCTCGACGCTGGCCTGCAGGAAGCCTTCTTTGCTGCCGCAGTCGTAGCGAACGCCCTGGTACGAATAGGCGTAGACGGCTTCCTTCTTCATCAACGAGGCGATGCCGTCGGTCAGCTGGATCTCGCCGCCGGCGCCCTTGGGCTGGTTGCGGATCTCGTCGAACACGCCCGGCGTCAGTATGTAGCGGCCTGCCACGCCGAGGCGCGAGGGCGCGTCCTCGGGCTTGGGTTTCTCGACCATGCGGTTGACCTTGACCAGGCCTTCCTCGATCGGGTCGCCGGCCACGATGCCGTAGCGCTTGACATGCTCCAGCGGCACTTCCTGCACCGCCAGCACCGAGCCGCCGAGCCGGGCGAAGACGCGCGTCATCTGGGCCAGCACGGGTTCGCCGTGCTCCGGGCCGACCATCAGGTCGTCGGCCAGCAGGACGGCAAAGGGTTCGTCGCCGACCAGGTGCTCGGCGCACAGCACCGCATGGCCCAGGCCGAGCATGCGCGGCTGGCGCACGTAGGAGCAGGTCATGTCGTCCGGCATCACCGAATGGGCGATCTTGAGCAGCTCCAGCTTGTTGCTGGCCTCGAGCTGGCTCTCGAGCTCGTAGGCGGTGTCGTAGTGGTCCTCGATGGCGCGCTTGTTGCGGCCGGTGACGAAGATCATGTCGCGGATGCCGGCGGCGTAGGCCTCTTCGACTGCGTACTGGATCAGCGGCTTGTCCACCACCGGCAGCATTTCCTTGGGTTGTGCCTTGGTAGCCGGCAGGAATCGGGTGCCGAACCCGGCGACGGGGAACACGGCCTTGCGGATGCGCTTGGTGGAAGTGGACATGGGCTTAGTGTCTGGTCGGATGAATTGGAGGATGGCGGCGCCCGGCGGCGCCGAGCTCGAATACTAAAGCTCTCCGTGTCCAGGATGTGTCAGCCGAGGCGCACAAGCTGGTCGCGCAGCCGCTCCAGGGTAGCGCTGAAGTCCGCCAGCCGCTTGCGCTCCTGCTCGATCACCGCGGCCGGCGCCTTGGCGACGAAGGCCTCGTTGCCGAGCTTGCCGTTGACCTTGGCGATCTCGCCCTCGATGCGCGCGATTTCCTTACCGAGGCGGGCTTTTTCCGCGGCCTTGTCGATTTCCATGTGCAGGCACAGGCGCACGTCGCCCACCACGGCGACGGGTGCCGCCTCGGCCGCTGCGGCCCACGCGGGCTCGTCGTCGAAGACCTTCACTTCCTTGAGCTTGGCCAAGGCCTGCAGCACCGCCGCGGCCTCGCGCACGAAGGCGTTGCCATCCGCCGTGTCGGCCACGGCATAGAGCGGCAGTCGCATGGCGGGCGAGACACTCATCTCGCCGCGCAGCGTGCGGCACGCATCGACCAGCGACTTGAGGCGCGCGACATGGGCCTCGGCCGCCTCGTCGATCTTCTCGGGCTGGCTTTGCGGGTAGGGCGCGATCATCACCGACTCGCCGGGGCGGCCGGCCACCGGTGCCACCTTCTGCCAGAGCGCCTCGGTGATGAAGGGGATCAGCGGATGTGCCAGGCGCAACAGCGCCTCGAGGGTGCGGATCAGCGTGCGGCGGGTGGCGCGCTGCTGTGCGGGTTCGCCCTGCTGGATCTGGACCTTGGCGATCTCCAGGTACCAGTCGCAGAACTCGTCCCAGGCGAACTGGTAGATCGCGTTGGCGACGTTGTCGAGCCGGTATTCTTCGAAGCCCTTGGCCACCTCGGCCTCGACCCGCTGCAGCTGCGAGGCGATCCAGCGGTCGGCCTGGCTGAACTTCAGGTAGCCGTGGGCCGGTCCCGCGGGAATGGTGAGGCCGCTCGCACTGTCTGTGCGAGCGGGTGCGCATTCCTCCTTGCTGTGCTCGCGCAGCCCGCAGTCCTGGCCTTCGCAATTCATCAGCACGAAGCGCGTCGCGTTCCACAGCTTGTTGCAGAAGTTGCGGTAGCCCTCGCAGCGCTTCGGGTCGAAGTTGATGTTGCGGCCCAGCGAGGCGAGCGAGGCAAAGGTGAAGCGCAGCGCATCGGCGCCGAACGCGGGAATCCCGTCGGGGAATTCCTTTTGCGTGTTCTTGCGCACGGTCGGCGCGGTCTCGGGGCGGCGCAGGCCCTGGGCACGCTTGTCGAGCAGTTCCGGCAGGGCGATGCCGTCGATCAGGTCCACCGGGTCCAGCACGTTGCCTTCGGACTTGCTCATCTTGTGGCCGTGCGAGTCGCGCACCAGGCCGTGGATGTAGACGTGCTTGAAGGGCACCCGGCCGGTGAAGTGCTTGGTCATCATGATCATCCGGGCGACCCAGAAGAAGATGATGTCGTAGCCGGTGACCAGCACGGTGGAGGGCAAGTACAGGTCGTAGTCCTGCGTCTTTTCGGGCCACCCGAGGGAAGAGAAGGGCACCAGTGCCGCCGAATACCAGGTGTCGAGCACGTCCTCGTCACGCGTGAGCGTCTTGCCGGGGGCCTGCGCCTGGGCCTCGGCTTCGTCGCGCGCGACGTACACCTTGCCTTCTGCGTCGTACCAGGCCGGGATCTGGTGGCCCCACCAGAGCTGGCGCGAGATGGTCCAGTCCTGGATGTTCTCCATCCAGTGGTTGTAGGTGTTGACCCAGTTCTCGGGCACGAAGCTCACTTCGCCCGAGCGCACCGCGTCGATGGCCTTCTGTGCGATCGACTGGCCCTTGGCGTCGGGCTTGGTCATGGCGACGAACCATTGGTCGGTCAGCATCGGCTCGACCACGGCGCCGGTGCGCGCGCAGCGAGGCACCATCAGCTTGTGCTTCTTGGTTTCGACCAGGAGGCCCAGGGCCTGCAGATCGGCCACCACCGACTTGCGCGCATCGAAGCGGTCGAGGGTGCGGTATTTCTCGGGCGCGTTGTCGTTGATGGTGGCATCCAGCGTCAGCACGCCGATGATGGGCAGGCCATGGCGCTGGCCCACTGCGTAGTCGTTGTGGTCGTGCGCGGGCGTGACCTTGACCACGCCGGTGCCGAACTCCTTGTCGACGTAGCTGTCGACGATCACCGGGATCAGGCGGTCGACCAGCGGCAGCTTGACCTTGCGGCCGATCAGCGCCTTGTAGCGCTCGTCCTCGGGGTGGACCATCACGGCGACGTCGCCCAGCATGGTCTCGGGCCGCGTGGTCGCGACCGTCAGCGATCCCGAGCCGTCCTCGAGCGGATAGGCGATGTGCCAGAGGAAGCCTTCCTCTTCCTCGCTCTCGACCTCGAGGTCGCTCACCGCGGTCTTGATCACCGGGTCCCAGTTGACCAGCCGCTTGCCGCGGTAGATCAGGCCTTCCTCGTAGAGCCGCACGAAGGTGTCGGTGACGACCTTAGAGAGCTTCTCGTCCATCGTGAAGTACTCGCGACTCCAGTCCACCGTGTCGCCCATGCGGCGCATCTGGTTGGTGATGGTGTTGCCCGACTGCTGCTTCCACTCCCACACGCGCGCCACGAAGTTCTTGCGGCCCAGGTCGTGGCGGCTGATCTTCTGTTCCTGCAGTTGGCGCTCGACCACGATCTGGGTCGCGATGCCGGCATGGTCGGTGCCCGGCACCCACAGCGTGTTGTCGCCCTTCATGCGGTGGTAGCGCGCCAGGCTGTCCATGATCGTCTGATTGAACGCATGGCCCATGTGCAGCGTGCCCGTGACGTTCGGCGGCGGCAGCTGGATCGCGAAGGAGGGCGAGCCCTCTTTCGGCTGGCCCGTGCCGCGAAAGCCTGCGACGGCGTAGCCGCGCCGCTCCCACTCGGGACCCCAGTGCGCCTCGAGGGCGGCGGGTTCGAAGGATTTGGACAGGCTCTCGAGGCCGGGCTGGGACAAGGTGTCGCTCATGGGGTGCAAAGACGAAAACGGCATCCCGCAGGATGCCGTTCGATGGGGTTGGGGGGAGCCCTCGATTTTATCGAGCGCGGCCGGTCCCGGGGTTCAGCGCCCGGGCGCGTAGTTGACCGGAATCCAGATGTAGCCGTTGCCTTGCGCGCGCAGCCGGCCTATGCCGGGGAAGGGGATGTGCGCGCCGGCCACCGGGTAGCCCTGGATAGCAGCCTCCGTATAGGCCTTTCGGCGCTGCGCGGCGGCCGGCCGCGAGTCGGTGTCGAACTGGATGGTGATCGACGGATTCTCGAACTGGACGGCGGCCACGTGCATCAGGTCGCCCCAGAACACCATCTTCTGCCCCTTGCTTTCAGCGACGTAGAGGCTGTGGCCCGGCGTGTGGCCGTAGGCGGCTTTGGCCTTGATGCCGGGCACCAGGTCGGTGTCGCCGTCGAAGGGCTTGAACTTGCCGGCGCTGACATAGGGGTTGAGCGAGCCCATGGCGCCCTTGAAGAAATCCTTGGCATCGGCAGGCGCCTTGTCCATGTTGGCCTGGCTCAGCCAGTAGTCGGCATCGCGCTTGTCGGCGCGCACCGTCGCGTTCGCGAAGACGGGCTTGCCGTCGGTGGCGAGGCCGCCCACGTGGTCGGGGTGCAGGTGGGTGATGTAGATCTCGTCGACCTGATCGGGCTGGTAGCCGGCCGCCTTGAGGTTGGCGGCCAGCTTGCCCAGCGTCGGTCCGAACAGGCCGCCGGCGCCGGTGTCGATGAGCACCAGCTTCTCGCCGGTGTTGACGAGGTAGGCATTCACCGAGGTCTCGAGCGGGCTCTGGAGATACGATCTGGCCAGCGTCTTCTTCACCTGCTCGGGCGTGGTGCGCGTCAGCAGCTTGTCCACCGGGAGCGCGACCGTGCCGTCCGACAGGGCCGTCACCTGGAAGTCGCCGACCATGACGCTGTAGAAGCCGGGGGCAGCTTCCTTGGCGAGGGGCGCCGCGGCTTGCGTCGTTGGCGCCCAGGCTGCGGCCCAGGCACAGGCGACGGCAAGAACGAGGGCGCGGGTTCGCGCCAGCGGGACAACCTTCATCGGGATCTCCTCGGGGTGGGTTGCAATGCAGGCCGGACTCTAACCCCCTTCGCGCCGCCTCGCTTCGGCCCCGCGGATAATTCGCGGATGCTGTTTTTGCTCTCCCCGGCCAAGTCGCTCGATTACGAAACCCCCGTGCCAGACACCCTGCCCGCCACCCAGCCGCACTTCGAGGGACCCCGAGGCCCCTCGGCCGAGCTGATCAAGATCCTGCGCGAGAAGTCGCCGCAGCAGATCGCCGAGCTCATGCGGCTGTCGGACAAGCTGTCGGCGCTGAACGTGGCGCGCTATGGAGCCTGGGCTTCCAAGGGCACGGTCGGCAACGCGAAGCAGGCCGCACTGGCCTTTGACGGCGACGTCTATGGCGGGCTCGACGCGAAGACGCTGAGCCCGGGCCAGCTCGGCTGGGCGCAGGAACGCATCTGCATCCTGAGCGGCCTCTATGGCGTGCTGCGCCCCTTGGACCGGCTGCAGCCCTACCGGCTCGAGATGGGCACGCAGTTGGCCAACCGGCACGGCAAGGATCTCTACGCCTTCTGGAATTCGCGCATTGCCGAGTACCTGAACCAGCGCCTGGCGGCGGACCGTACGCCGGTCGTGATCAACCTGGCCTCGCAGGAGTACTTCAGGTCGGTCGATCTGAGCGTGCTCAAGGCGCGCGTGGTGGAGTGCGTGTTCGAGGAATGGAAGAACGGCAAGTACAAGGTCATCAGCTTCTTCGCCAAGCGGGCCCGTGGCCTGATGGCGCGCTGGGCCGTGCTGCACAAGGCCTCCACGCCCAGGGTGCTGGAGAAGTTCGATCTCGAAGGCTATGTCTTCGACGCGAAGGCCTCGGCGCCGGAGCGCTTCGTTTTTCGAAGGAGATCAGCGTGACGGGTCAAGCCATCAGCCCCGAACTGCGGGAATGGGTCGTCGCCCAGCTTGCGGCCGGGCATTCCATCCCCAGCCTGCGCGCCTCGATGCGTGACGCGGGCTGGCACGACGATGCGGCGGATGCGGCGCTCGCAGAGGTCGAGGCGCAGGCCGCGGGCCTCGCTGCCGCCGCGCCTGCACGCGCCTCGATGCCAGGACCGGATCTGTCGAACGCGCCCTTGTACATCGATACCGGCGACCGCCGCGTGCAGGTGCTCCAGACCCTGCGCCATCCGCGGGTCCTGGTGTTCGGCGACTTGGTCTCGGACGAGGAATGCGAGGCCCTGATCCAGGCAGCGCGGCAGCGGCTCGCACGGTCCCTCACCGTCGAGACAAAGACGGGCGGCGAGGCGCTCAATGTCGATCGCACCAGCGATGGCATGTTCTTCGAGCGCGGGGAAAACCCCGTCGTCGCACGCCTGGAGCAGCGCATCGCCGCGCTGCTGCGCTGGCCGCTCGAGTTTGGGGAGGGCTTGCAGGTCTTGCGCTACGCGCCGGGCGCTCAATACCGGCCGCACTACGATTACTTCGACCCCGGCGAGCCCGGCACGCCCACCATCCTGCGCCGCGGGGGCCAACGCTTGGCCACGCTGGTGATGTACCTGCAGGAGCCCGAACTGGGCGGCGCCACGACTTTCCCCGACGTGGGCCTCGAAGTCGCGCCCAAGCGCGGCACCGGCGTCTTCTTCAGCTACGAGCGGCCGGATCCGGCGACGCACACCCTGCATGGTGGCGCCCCGGTGCTGGCGGGCGAGAAATGGGTGGCCACCAAGTGGTTGCGCGAGCGCGAGTTCCGCTAGGCACCGCGCCTGCTTGCAAGGAGCGGACCGCCAAGTCATGAAACTCACAGCCAACGGTATTCAGATCGAGGTCGAGGACAGCGGCGGCGAAGGCCGGCCGGTTGTCTTGCTGATCATGGGGCTGGGCATGCAACTGATCGCCTGGCCCGAGGACTTCGTGCGGACGCTGGTCGATGCCGGCTTTCGTGTCGTGCGCCACGACAACCGGGACATCGGACTGAGCCAGGGCTTCGACGAGGCCGGCGCCGGCAACCTCGTCTGGCAGAGCGTACGGCATCGCATCGGGCTGCCGGTGCGCTCAGCCTATTCGCTGCAGGACATGGCCGACGATGCACTCGGCGTACTCGATGCCCTGGGAATCCGGCGCGCCCATGTGGTGGGCGCATCGATGGGCGGCATGATCGCTCAGCGGCTGGCCATCGGCGCGCCGCGGCGCGCGGCGAGCCTGGTCAGCATCATGAGCTCGAGTGGTGCGCGCAACCTGCCGGGGCCGCGCCCCGACGTGGCTGCGGCGCTGATGCGCCGGCCGGCCAGCCGGACAGAGGCCGCGCTGATGGCGCACAGCCTCGGCGTCGTCCGGCTGATTGCCAGCCCCGCCTATCCACAGGACGAAAGGACCGTCACCGAGCGCATCGCCCGCGGCCTGCGCCGCGCCTACCGGCCGGGCGGAATCGTGCGGCAGATGCTGGCGATCGGGGCCGACATCGGCCGCCACGCGCTGCTGGGGCGCATCTCCAGTCCGACGCTCGTCCTGCATGGTGACGCGGATCCGCTGGTGCCCATCGCCTGCGGCCAGGACACGGCGCGTCGCATTCCGGGCGCGCAATTTGTTTCGGTACCGGGCATGGGCCACGACTTGCCGCCGCCGGTTTGCGACATCCTGCTGCGGCACATCATTCCTTTTATGCAGACCGCCGAGAAGCGTGCATGAGTCTCGACAACACACCTGAACAATCACAGCTGGGGCGCACCGCGACCTATGTCGATCGCTACGACCCTGGCCTTCTGTTTCCGATTCCGCGCGCCACGCAGCGCGAAGCCATGGGGATCGCGACCCGGCCGCTGCCGTTCTTCGGTGCGGACCTGTGGACGGCTTTCGAGCTGAGCTGGCTCAATCCGCGCGGCAAGCCGCAGCTGGCGATCGCGCATTTCACGGTGCCTTGCGAGACGCCCAACATCATCGAGAGCAAGTCCTTCAAGCTCTATCTCAACAGCTTCAACAGCACCGTCTTCGCCGATGCGGAGGCTGTGCGCGAGCGGCTGCGCGCCGATCTGAGCGAAGCGGTCTGGCGGGGCAGCGAGCGGGCGGAGGGCATCGGGGTCAAGCTGATGGCCCCCGAGATGTTCGAGCGCGAGCAGATCCATGAGCTCGATGGTCTCGATCTCGATCGCCTCGACATCGAGTGCATGCAGTACCAGCCTGCGCCCGAGCTACTGTCCAGCGACGCGACGCAGGTTCCTGTGACCGAGGCCCTGAGCAGCCGGCTGCTCAAGAGCAACTGCCTGGTGACGGGACAGCCCGACTGGGGCAGCGTTCAGATCCGCTACAGCGGGCCGCCGATCGACCAGGCGGGACTGCTGGCGTACATCGTGAGCTTTCGCAATCACAACGAATTCCATGAGCCTTGCGCCGAGCGCATGTTCTCGGACATCTGGCGCCGCTGCCAGCCGACGAAGCTGGCGGTCTATGCGCGCTACACGCGGCGCGGTGGCTTGGACATCAATCCGTTTCGCACGAGTTGGCCGCAGGCGTTGCCATCGAACAGTAGGATGGCGCGGCAATAGGAAGGTGGAGGGCGCAGTCCGGGTCTCGCGTCGTTGGGGTGTACGCGAAAAAGTTAAGCGACATTGCGCATCGGCTGAAAACCGTGTCATAATCGAGGGCTCCGCTCAAGACGGCAGGCAGTTGAAGCTCTCAGGGGTTTTGCTTGGCTGTGGTGGTGGGTGGGGTGAGGGGGTTTTGGCGGGGGGCCGAGTTGATCGAGAGGTTGGCGGGTTCTTAAAAAATAAAAAAACTTCAAAAAAGTTTGGTGGTTCTTCAAAAACCGTGTAATAATCTAAGGCTTCGCTGATCGCAGCGAGGTGAGCAAGAAAGGCACAGGGATGTGTCGGGCTTGCGGGGATCGTTAAAAATATACAGCCGATAAGCGTGGGCGTTTGAGGCGAATGGCCAAGTTCTTCGGAACGAAGCCTTTCAGGCTTTAAATGCTCATGAGAATAGAAGTGAAGTTCACTTCAATTCCGTTTTTATGAGTTTGTCTCGCGAGAGACGTTAAATTCAAGATCGAACTATAGAGTTTGATCCTGGCTCAGATTGAACGCTGGCGGCATGCCTTACACATGCAAGTCGAACGGCAGCACGGGAGCAATCCTGGTGGCGAGTGGCGAACGGGTGAGTAATACATCGGAACGTGCCCAATCGTGGGGGATAACGCAGCGAAAGCTGTGCTAATACCGCATGAGATCTACGGATGAAAGCAGGGGACCGCAAGGCCTTGCGCGAATGGAGCGGCCGATGGCAGATTAGGTAGTTGGTGAGGTAAAGGCTCACCAAGCCTGCGATCTGTAGCTGGTCTGAGAGGACGACCAGCCACACTGGGACTGAGACACGGCCCAGACTCCTACGGGAGGCAGCAGTGGGGAATTTTGGACAATGGGCGCAAGCCTGATCCAGCCATGCCGCGTGCAGGATGAAGGCCTTCGGGTTGTAAACTGCTTTTGTACGGAACGAAAAGGCTTTCTCTAATAAAGAGGGCTCATGACGGTACCGTAAGAATAAGCACCGGCTAACTACGTGCCAGCAGCCGCGGTAATACGTAGGGTGCAAGCGTTAATCGGAATTACTGGGCGTAAAGCGTGCGCAGGCGGTGATGTAAGACAGTTGTGAAATCCCCGGGCTCAACCTGGGAACTGCATCTGTGACTGCATTGCTGGAGTGCGGCAGAGGGGGATGGAATTCCGCGTGTAGCAGTGAAATGCGTAGATATGCGGAGGAACACCGATGGCGAAGGCAATCCCCTGGGCCTGCACTGACGCTCATGCACGAAAGCGTGGGGAGCAAACAGGATTAGATACCCTGGTAGTCCACGCCCTAAACGATGTCAACTGGTTGTTGGGTCTTCACTGACTCAGTAACGAAGCTAACGCGTGAAGTTGACCGCCTGGGGAGTACGGCCGCAAGGTTGAAACTCAAAGGAATTGACGGGGACCCGCACAAGCGGTGGATGATGTGGTTTAATTCGATGCAACGCGAAAAACCTTACCCACCTTTGACATGTACGGAATTTGCCAGAGATGGCTTAGTGCTCGAAAGAGAACCGTAACACAGGTGCTGCATGGCTGTCGTCAGCTCGTGTCGTGAGATGTTGGGTTAAGTCCCGCAACGAGCGCAACCCTTGTCATTAGTTGCTACATTTAGTTGGGCACTCTAATGAGACTGCCGGTGACAAACCGGAGGAAGGTGGGGATGACGTCAAGTCCTCATGGCCCTTATAGGTGGGGCTACACACGTCATACAATGGCTGGTACAAAGGGTTGCCAACCCGCGAGGGGGAGCTAATCCCATAAAACCAGTCGTAGTCCGGATCGCAGTCTGCAACTCGACTGCGTGAAGTCGGAATCGCTAGTAATCGTGGATCAGAATGTCACGGTGAATACGTTCCCGGGTCTTGTACACACCGCCCGTCACACCATGGGAGCGGGTTCTGCCAGAAGTAGTTAGCCTAACCGCAAGGAGGGCGATTACCACGGCAGGGTTCGTGACTGGGGTGAAGTCGTAACAAGGTAGCCGTATCGGAAGGTGCGGCTGGATCACCTCCTTTCTGGAAACAATGCCGTTCAAATTGAACGCCCACACTTATCGGTTGTTGGAAGAGGTCGAAACGTTTCGGCCATGGGTCTGTAGCTCAGCTGGTTAGAGCACCGTCTTGATAAGGCGGGGGTCGTTGGTTCGAGCCCAACTAGACCCACCATCTTCTGATATCCAAGTGAGAGGACATCGGGGGATTAGCTCAGCTGGGAGAGCACCTGCTTTGCAAGCAGGGGGTCGTCGGTTCGATCCCGTCATCCTCCACCAACACCGTGGTAGATATCCATTCAACACCAAAGCGGCCTTGTGCGAGAGTGCGAGGCTTCTTTGTTGTTGATCGAGATTGTTCGGTCAATCGGCTGTTCTTTAAAAATTCATAGAGTCGAATCAGCGTTGCTGATGGAAACTGCACATTCGTAAAGGTTTAGTGCGGACCGTGCCATCAGCAACAAGAATTTTTGATTGCGTCAAATGAACTTCACTTCGAAGCAATTCGAGCTGTGAAGACGGCATAACGCGTCAGGTGAAAGGCCTGACATATTCCTTGATGGGCTTTGGTTTCTGTGAAGAAACGTCAAAGTTATAGGGTCAAGTGAATAAGAGCATGTGGTGGATGCCTTGGCGATGATAGGCGACGAAGGACGTGATAGCCTGCGATAAGCTTCGGGGAGCTGGCAAATTAGCTTTGATCCGGAGATTTCCGAATGGGGAAACCCACCGAAAGGTATCGCATGATGAATACATAGTCATGCGAGGCGAACCGGGTGAACTGAAACATCTCAGTAGCTCGAGGAAAAGACATCAACCGAGATTCCGAAAGTAGTGGCGAGCGAAATCGGAAGAGCCTGTTAGTGATAGCACAAGACTTAACGGAACGGCTTGGAAAGGCCGGCCATAGTGGGTGACAGCCCCGTACGTGAAAAGACTTGTGTGGTACTGAGCTGACGAAAAGTAGGGCGGGACACGAGAAATCCTGTCTGAAGATGGGGGGACCATCCTCCAAGGCTAAATACTCATCATCGACCGATAGTGAACTAGTACCGTGAGGGAAAGGCGAAAAGAACCCCGGGAGGGGAGTGAAATAGATCCTGAAACCGCATGCTTACAAAAAGTCGGAGCCCGCAAGGGTGACGGCGTACCTTTTGTATAATGGGTCAGCGACTTACATTCAGTGGCAAGGTTAACCGAATAGGGAAGCCGTAGAGAAATCGAGTCCGAATAGGGCGTCCAGTCGCTGGGTGTAGACCCGAAACCAAGTGATCTATCCATGGCCAGGATGAAGGTGCCGTAACAGGTACTGGAGGTCCGAACCGACTAGTGTTGCAAAACTAGCGGATGAGCTGTGGATAGGGGTGAAAGGCTAAACAAACTTGGAAATAGCTGGTTCTCTCCGAAAACTATTTAGGTAGTGCCTCAAGTATTACCTTCGGGGGTAGAGCACTGTTTTGGCTAGGGGGTCATGGCGACTTACCAAACCAAGGCAAACTCCGAATACCGAAGAGTACAGCTTGGGAGACAGAGCACCGGGTGCTAACGTCCGGACTCAAGAGGGAAACAACCCAGACCGCCAGCTAAGGTCCCTAAAATTGGCTAAGTGGGAAACGAAGTGGGAAGGCTAAAACAGTCAGGATGTTGGCTTAGAAGCAGCCATCATTTAAAGAAAGCGTAATAGCTCACTGATCGAGTCGTCCTGCGCGGAAGATGTAACGGGGCTAAGCCAGTTACCGAAGCTGCGGATGCACAGTTTACTGTGCGTGGTAGGAGAGCGTTCTGTAAGCCTGTGAAGGTGCGTTGTAAAGCGTGCTGGAGGTATCAGAAGTGCGAATGCTGACATGAGTAGCGTTAAAGGGGGTGAAAAGCCCCCTCGCCGTAAGCGCAAGGTTTTCTACGCAACGTTCATCGGCGTAGAGTGAGTCGGCCCCTAAGGCGAGGCAGAGATGCGTAGCTGATGGGAAACAGGTCAATATTCCTGTACCGATGTGTAGTGCGATGTGGGGACGGATCTTAATAGGTCATCCGGGTGTTGGATATCCCGGTTTAGTTGGAAGTAGGCGTGCGTTAGGCAAATCCGGCGCACATATACCGAGGCCAACGATCGAGCCAGCTTGCTGGTGAAGTGACTGAACGAGGTTCCAGGAAAAGCCACTAAGCTTCAGCTGCACACGACCGTACCGCAAACCGACACTGGTGCGCGAGATGAGTATTCTAAGGCGCTTGAGAGAACTCAGGAGAAGGAACTCGGCAAATTGACACCGTAACTTCGGAAGAAGGTGTGCCCTATTAGTGTGAAGTGAACAACGGAGCATGAACGGGTTGCAAAAAATCGGTGGCTGCGACTGTTTATTAAAAACACAGCACTCTGCAAACACGAAAGTGGACGTATAGGGTGTGACGCCTGCCCGGTGCTGGAAGATTAAATGATGGGGTGCAAGCTCTTGATTGAAGTCCCAGTAAACGGCGGCCGTAACTATAACGGTCCTAAGGTAGCGAAATTCCTTGTCGGGTAAGTTCCGACCTGCACGAATGGCGTAACGATGGCCACACTGTCTCCTCCTGAGACTCAGCGAAGTTGAAATGTTTGTGATGATGCAATCTCCCCGCGGAAAGACGGAAAGACCCCATGAACCTTTACTGTAGCTTTGTATTGGACTTTGAACAGATCTGTGTAGGATAGGTGGGAGGCTTTGAAGTGCGGTCGCTAGATCGCATGGAGCCAACGTTGAAATACCACCCTGGTGTGTTTGAGGTTCTAACCTAGGTCCATTATCTGGATCGGGGACAGTGCATGGTAGGCAGTTTGACTGGGGCGGTCTCCTCCCAAAGCGTAACGGAGGAGTTCGAAGGTACGCTAGTTACGGTCGGACATCGTGACGATAGTGCAATGGCATAAGCGTGCTTAACTGCGAGACTGACAAGTCGAGCAGATGCGAAAGCAGGACATAGTGATCCGGTGGTTCTGTATGGAAGGGCCATCGCTCAACGGATAAAAGGTACTCTGGGGATAACAGGCTGATACCGCCCAAGAGTTCATATCGACGGCGGTGTTTGGCACCTCGATGTCGGCTCATCTCATCCTGGGGCTGTAGCCGGTCCCAAGGGTATGGCTGTTCGCCATTTAAAGAGGTACGTGAGCTGGGTTTAAAACGTCGTGAGACAGTTTGGTCCCTATCTTCCGTGGGCGCTGCAGATTTGAGGAAGCCTGCTCCTAGTACGAGAGGACCGGAGTGGACACACCTCTGGTGTATCGGTTGTCACGCCAGTGGCATTGCCGAGTAGCTAAGTGTGGAAGAGATAACCGCTGAAAGCATCTAAGCGGGAAACTCGTTTCAAGATGAGATCTGCCGGGGCCTCGAGCCCCCTGAAGAGTCGTTCTAGACCAGGACGTTGATAGGTCGGGTGTGGAAGCGCAGTAATGCGTTAAGCTAACCGATACTAATTGCTCGTGCGGCTTGACCCTATAACTTTGATCAGCATGATCAAGGTGTTATGCCAAGTGACGCAGTCAAAACCAAAAGCTGATTCCCAACTCTATGAATTCGTTGTGCTGACCAACCTCAGCACAGCAACCCTTTATGCCTGATGACCATAGCGAGGTGGTCCCACTCCTTCCCATCCCGAACAGGACAGTGAAACGCCTCAGCGCCGATGATAGTGCGGGTTCCCGTGTGAAAGTAGGTCATCGTCAGGCTCTTACAGCCCCAAAAAGCCCAACCAGACATGGTTGGGCTTTTTGCTTTTGGAATGCGAAGCGCCGTGCCGGGAGCTATTTGGCGGCTGCTCGCAAACGTCGGCTATTCGCTGCAACAGCCTTCTGGGCACGCCGTGCGTCGAGGCGATGACGCCGGAGAAAAGTGAGCAACCGTGCCTCTGCTGAGTGAAGCCGGCGCACACTTGCAGTCGCGGCAGTGAGTTCTTTCCAGATCTCGGTCATTGCACCTGAATCGGCTGCCAGCTTGGCGCCGAGCGCCAGCACTGCCGGATGAATGTAGGCCTTCTTGCAAACCGCCGGCGTATTGCCGAGTTGCTTGGCCACCGTAGTGAGAATTTCTTTGGCGCTGAAGCGGGGGCCTGCCGATTCGCCTACCGAATCGCTGCTGCAAGCAAGCCGCGTGAGTTCAAGCGCCTGCACCGTTCCGTGCCAAGTCCGGAAATCCTTGGCGCTGAAATTCTCTCCCGCGGCCTCGCGCAGGTAGTCGTTGACGTCGGTTGACGAAACGGTGCGCAGTTCGCCTTCCGAATCCTGGTACTGGAACAGCTCCTGACCCGGCAACTGTTGGCACCGCCGGATCACGCGCGTGACCTTCCGGTCGTCGACCCGCGCCTCATGCAACACACCGCTCTTGCCCCGAAAACGCAACTTGAGCGAGGCGCCGCGAACGTCCACATGCCGGGTGCGCAAGGTCGTGAGACCGTAGGAGCGATTGCTGCTCGCATATTCTTCGTTACCCACACGCAGGAAGGTGACGTCAAGGAGGCGCACGAGCGTCGCTAACACAGTCGCGCGCCCAGGCAGCGCCTCCCTCGCGCCTTCCCGAAGGTCGCGCGCCACACGCGCACGAATCTTCGGCAACGCGCGCCCGAACAGCTCGAGTCGCTCGAACTTGGTTTCGTCCTTCAACAGGCGCCATTCGGCGTGATAGCGGTACTGCTTGCGGCCGCGCGCATCGATTCCGGTTGCTTGCAGATGACCGTTAGGCAAGGGACAGATCCAGACATCGGTGTACGCCGGCGGAATGGCCAACAGCCTGATGCGAGAAATCTCATCGACGTCGCGCACCCATTGGCCCTTGGCATCCCGGTAGCGAAAGCTGCTGCCATGCCGCGCACGCGTGAGCCCTGGCATTTCGGCATTCACGTAGACGAGGCCGTTGGCGAGGGGCAGGGGTCGAATACTTGCAGCGTCAGCCATGCGCTCTTGGAAGATAGACCCCAAGGGTGCATTCTTCGGCACGCCCCCGGGAGATGGCGGTGAGCCCGCACGGCTGTAGGACGCCGCAAGCGCTGCGGGTCCGATCCGCGCCCTTGAATGACCAATGTATGCCTGCAGACCGGGCGTCATGGACGACACCATTGCCTTGCGTCGTGAGCAGGCAACTCCCGCGGTAAGCCAGCTTCCCGAGTTGCTTGCTGAGACAGGTCCTTCAGTCCCCGGGCTGCCAGAGCGTCGGGTAGTGCGTAACGAAGCCCTCCGGCGTCGTCAGCAGCACCCCTTCGTAGTCGAAGCGCGGTGACTGGTACCAGTATTCGGCA
This sequence comes from Variovorax sp. WS11, assembly GCF_010499245.1. Lineage (GTDB taxonomy): Bacteria > Pseudomonadota > Gammaproteobacteria > Burkholderiales > Burkholderiaceae_C > Variovorax. The sequence continues at coordinate 1,320,557 of NZ_JAAGOW010000001.1, read as the reverse complement.
TCGCTGCGGCGCTCGTAGTGCTGCTCCAGCGCGCTCAAACCTTCGTCGTCGAGGTCGAGCCAAGCGGCAGGTGCCACGGCGCTTTCTCCGACCTGGAGGTTCAGGCGACGCAAGGGCAGCAGGTTGGTGGCAGGCGTGAAGCCCAGGTCCAGATCCGTGCAATGGGCCAAGCCCGGCACCCGCTGGTCATTGAGCAACCATTCGCCGTTGGCGCCGCGCGCGATCGCAAAGTCCACGGCCAGGCTTCCGATCCAGCCGCGCACACGCCCCCATTTCGCATGCCATGCCTTGTCGCAATGCACGCGGTAGTCCAGACGGGCAGGCTGGCCGTTCTCGCCGCGAAAAACGGCAGCGCCGTCGAGCTGCCACCCGTCGCCGTGCTTCTCGAGGCGGCAGGCATCATGGCCGGGCAGGTCGAGCCGGCGCCAGAACATGGTGGCTACGATTTGCATGAACCGGATGATGGCATCGATACCCCCGGCGCACCAGTGCCCAGCCAGGAGCGTTCAGAATCCAGGCCGTGACCGCTGCTCCGATCCGCCGCATTGCCCACCTCGACATGGATGCGTTCTACGCCTCGGCGGAACTGCTGCGCTACCCGCAGCTCAAGGGGCTCCCGGTGGTGATCGGAGGCGGCCGGCGCAAGGTGGACGAGGCCATCCGCGAGCTGCCGGAAGGCAGCACCCTGGCCGATATCCCCGTCGAGGCCTTCCCGTTGCTCAAGGACTACGTGGGCCGCGGCGTGATCACCACCGCGACCTATCCGGCGCGCCCATTCGGCGTCGGGTCCGCGATGGGGCTGATGAAAGCTGCGAAGCTGTGCCCGCAGGCCATCATCCTGCCGGTCGATTTCGACGAGTACCGTCGCTACTCGCGCATGTTCAAGAAGGTGATCACCGAGATCGCGCCGGTGATGGAAGACCGCGGCGTCGACGAGGTGTATATCGACTTCACCGAGGTGCCCGGCGGCCAGCGCGAGGGCGGGCGCGTGCTGGCGCGGTTGATCCAGCGCTCGATTCTCGAGGCCACCGGGCTCACCTGCTCCATCGGCGTCGCACCTAACAAGTTGCTGGCCAAGATGGCGAGCGAGTTCGAGAAGCCGAACGGGATCTCGGTGCTCTACGAGCACGACCTGCAGACGCGCATCTGGCCGTTGCCCTGCCGCAAGGTCAACGGCATCGGGCCCAAGGCCGACGAGAAGCTGCAGCGCTTCGGCATCCGCACCATCGGCGAGCTCGCGGCTCGCGAGCGCGATTGGCTGGTCCAGACCTTCGGCAAGGCCACCGGCGCGTGGATGCACGAGGTGGCATGGGGCCGCGACGAGCGCCCGGTGGTGACCGAGAGCGAACCGGTGTCGATGAGTCGCGAGACGACCTTCGAGCGCGACTTGCACGCGGTGCGCGACCGCGCCGAGCTGGGCGCCATCTTCACGCACCTGTGCGAGAAGGTCGCGGAGGACCTGCAACGCAAGGGCTATGTAGGAAAGACCATCGGGATCAAGCTGCGCTACGACGATTTCAAGATCGCGACGCGCGACCAGACCATCGAACAGTTCACCTCGGACGCGAAGACCATCCGCCAGGCGGCTGGACGCTGCCTCAAGCGCGTGCCGCTGGAGCGGCCGCTGCGCCTGCTGGGCGTGCGTGTCGGGGCGCTTGTGAAGGCGGGCAGTCCGGAGGCCCTGCCGGCGCCGGCGCACGGCGGATCCGCGGGACAATCGCGCGCCGCGGCGGAGCTTGCGACGACGGCTTCGCTCTTCTAGACCTTCATTCACCAACCCTGGGACTTCCCGTTCCAGCTGGATGGACGCACCCAGGAGCAGCCCTTCATGTCTAGCGCTTGCCCGAGGGGTACTTCTGCCCGATGCGCGTCTGCAGGAAGTCCAGCAGCGCGCGCAGGGCCGCACTGTTGTGACGGCGTTGCAGGTAGGCGGCCGAGAGCCACATGTCGCTGCGCACGCAGTCCTTCAGCACCGGCACCAGCTCGCCGTGGTCGATGTGGGTCTGGACCAGCAGGGCGGGCAGGTACAGCACGCCGAAGCCCATCAGCGCGGCTTCGATCAGCGGCCCGGCCTCGGAGGCGTCCATGCGGCTCTTCACCGGCACGTCCAGCGGCTGGCCGTCGACCTCGAAACGCCATTGCGGATGGGTGCCGAGGCGGGAGTGGGTCAGCGCGTCGTGCTGCGCCAGCTCGGCTGGGTGCGACGGCGTGCCGTGCTTCTGCCAGTAGCGAGGCGAGGCGCATACCACCAGCGTGAGCTGCGTCAGCTTGCGCACGATGAGGTTGTCGTCCTCGATCGGCCCGACGCGCAGCGCGAGGTCGACGGCCTCCTCGGCCATGTCGACCTGGCGGTTGCTCAGATGCAGGCTCAGGCTGACGTCGGGGTAGTAGCCCATGAACTGCGCCAGCAGCTTGGGCAGGTCGCCCTGGCCCATGCCGTGCGGCGCCGAGATGCGCAGCCGGCCGCGCGGCTGGCTCGCATGCTCCTGCAGCTCGGCCTGGGTGAGCTCCACCATCTCCATCACCGGCTTGCTGCGCTCCAGCAGCAGCGCCCCGGCGTCGGTGAGGCTGACGGAGCGGGTCGAGCGATTGAGCAGGCGCACGCCGAAGCGGCTCTCCAGCTCGGCCACGTACTTGCTCACGGTGGCCTTGGACATGTCGAGCCGGCTGGCGGCGCGGGAGAAGCTGCCGTAGGCGGCGACTTCGCGGAAAGTGCGGATGAGGTCGAGGCTGTCCATGTCAGTCGCCGATTGTGCGGCGACCCGGGATTTTCGGCTTCAGCGCGGTCAGCCCGTGTTCCGAAGGCCCGCGGCCACGCCGTTGATCGACATGTGGATGCCGCGCTGCAGGCGCTCGTCGTCCTGCTGGCCGGCGCGCCAGCGGCGCATCAGCTCGACCTGCAGGTGGTGCAGGGGATCGATGTAGGGGAAGCGGTGGCGGATCGAGCGCTGCATCTCGACGTTGCCTTCCAGCCGCTGCTTCGCCCCAGTGATCAGCGCCAGCGCATCGGACGTGCGGTGCCATTCGGCCTCGATCATCGAGAACACCTTCTGGCGCAGCTTGCGCTCCTCCACCAGCTCGGCGTAGCGCGAGGCTAGGGCGAGGTCGCTCTTGGCCAGCACCATGTCCATGTTCGACAGCAGGGTGCTGAAGAAGGGCCATTGCGCATACATGCGCTGCAGCAGGGCCTGCCGCTCCTTGCGCGCCGCGGCGCCGCCGGCGGCAGCGAGGAACTGCTCGATCGCCGAGCCGAAGCCGTACCAGCCCGGCAGCGTGAGCCGGCACTGGCCCCAGCTGAAGCTCCAGGGCACGGCGCGCAGGTCCTCGATGCGGCGGCTGGGATTTCGCGAGGCCGGCCGCGAGCCGATGTTGAGTTCCGCGATCTCGCGGATCGGCGTGGCGCTGAAGAAGTAGTCGCCGAAGCCGGGTGTGTCGTAGACCAGCGCGCGGTAGGTCGCCATGCTGGCCACCGACAGCTCGGCGGCGGCGGCCATGAAGCTCGACGGCGCGGGCTTGGCCGAAGGCAGCAGCGTGGCCTCCAGCGTGGCGGCGACCAGCGTCTCGAGGTTGCGCCGGCCGATTTCGCGGTTGGCGTACTTGGAGCCGATCACCTCGCCCTGTTCGGTCAGGCGGATCTGGCCGCGCACCGTGCCCGGCGGCTGCGCCAGGATGGCCTGGTAGCTCGGGCCGCCGCCGCGCCCGACGGTGCCGCCCCGGCCGTGGAACATGCGCAGGCGAATAGACGTCCCGGATTTCTTGTTCAGCTCGTCGATGAGCGCCACCAGCGCGGTGCCCGCCCGGTAGAGCTCCCAGTTGCTCGTGAAGATGCCGCCGTCCTTGTTGCTGTCGCTGTAGCCCAGCATCACGTCCTGCTCGGCGCCCGAGCGCTGTATCAGGGCCTGGATGCCGGGCAGGGCGTAGAAGGCGCGCACGATGGGCGCGGCATTGCGCAGGTCTTCGATGGTTTCGAACAGCGGCACCACGATGAGATCGCAGGTGGCGTTGCCGAGCGCAGCGCCGGGCCGCCCCAAGCCAGCGAGCGCCCCCTCGGGGGGCAGCGAGGACACGCCAGTGCCGAGCGTGGGGGCGCCGTTGCTCAAGGTGCCGCGCAGCAGGCCCACTTCCTTCTGCAGCAGCAGCGCCTCCAGCAGGTCGCTCACCGTCTCCGTGTGGCTGATGATGTAGTGGCGAATAGCCGCCGCGCCGTAGCGCGCGCGGGCGGTGCGCGCAGCCGCGAAGATCGCGAGCTCGCTCTGCGCCAGCGGCGAATAGGCGGCGTCGGGCACGCGCAGGGGGCGGGCGTCGTCGAGCAGGCGCAGCAGCAGCGTCTGCTTGGCTTCCTCCTCCAGCGCCGCGTAGTCGGGCTCGATGCGCGCGGTCGCCAGCAGCTCGGCCACCACCGCCTCGTGCTTGTCCGAGCTCTGCCGCAGGTCCACCGTCGCGAGGTGGAAGCCGAACACCTCGACCGCGCGGATCAACGGGGCCAGCCGCTGCGCGACCATCGCGACGCCGTGCTTGTCGAGGAGCGATTCCTGGATCACGCGCAGGTCGGCCAGGAACTCCTCCGCTTGGTGGTACGGGTTCTGCGGCGCGACCGCATGGCGCGCCGCCTCGCCGCCCGTGAGCTCGCGCAGCGTGGCTGCCAGGCGCGCATAGATGCCGGTGAGGGCGCGGCGGTAGGGCTCGTCCTGGCGGTGCTCGTTGTGGTCGGGCGAGCGCTCGGCCAGCGCCTGCATCTCCACCGACACATCGACCAGGGTGGCCGACAGCGAGAGCTCGCCGCCGAGGAAGTGCACCTCGGTCAGGTAGTAGCGCAGTGCGAGCTCGGCTTGGCGGCGCATCGCGTACTCCAGACTTTCGGCGCTGACGTTGGGGTTGCCGTCACGATCACCGCCGATCCACTGTCCCATGCGCAGGAAGGGCGCGATCTCCCTTTGGCCCAGGGCTTTCTCTAGGTCGGCGTAGACGCGCGGGATCTCGCGCAGGAAGGTGGCCTCGTAGTAGCTCAGCGCGTTCTCGATCTCGTCGGCGACCGTGAGCTTGGAGAAGCGCAGCAAGCGCGTCTGCCAGAGCTGAATCACGCGCGAGCGCATGCGGCTCTCGTTGTCGGCCAGGGCGACGGGCGTCAGCGCGTCTTTGGCACCGGCGAAGGCGCGCTGGCGCAGCTTGATGTCGTCGCGCTCGGTGAGCAACTGCGCGATGGCGCGCTCGGCATCCAGGATGCTCTTGCGCTGCACCTCGGTCGGGTGGGCGGTGAGCACCGGCGACACATAGCTGTGCGCCAGCGACTCCACCACCGCCGCCGGCGCGATGCCGGCCTTGCGGATGCGTGCCAGCGCCAGCTCGAGGCTGCCCGCGGCGGCGCTCTCGCCGGCGCGCTCGGCCTCGGTGCGGCGGCGGATCAGGTGGCGGTCTTCGGCCAGGTTCGCCAGGTGGCTGAAGTAGGTGAAGGCGCGGATCACGCGCACCGTCTCGGCCGCGCTCAAGCCCTTGAGCAGGTTCTTGAGCGCGCGGTCGGCCGCATGGTCTGCATCGCGCCGGAAGGAGACGGACAGGGTGCGGATCTTCTCCACCAGCGCGAAGGCTTCCTCGCCCTCCTGCTCGCGGATCACGTCGCCGAGGATGCGCCCGAGCAGGCGGATGTCGTCGATCAGCGGCTGCTCTTCGCTGCTGTCGCGGCGCCGGGATGCCGAAGCGGGGGTGGGGCTGCTTTTCATTGGGGAAATCTCCTCGTTCGACCTGGTCTGCGCCGTCGTTGCTGCGTCGCAACAATGCTAGCATCTCTCCGATCCCCCACAGCAACGGAAACGGCCCTTTGAGCAACATCGTGATCGCCACGCGCGAAAGCCGCCTGGCCCTCTGGCAGGCGGAGCACGTGCAGTCCCTGCTCCGGCAACAAGGCCACACGGTCAGCCTGCTCGGCATGACGACCCGCGGCGACCAGATCCTCGACCGCTCGCTTTCCAAGGTCGGCGGCAAGGGCTTGTTCGTAAAGGAACTCGAGCTGGCGCTCGAGGAGGGCCGTGCCGACATCGCGGTGCACTCGCTCAAGGACGTGCCCATGGACCTGCCCGCGGGTTTCGCGCTGGCCTGTGTGCTGGAGCGCGAGGATCCGCGCGATGCGCTGGTGTCGCCGCGCCACGATTCGCTCGAGGCGCTGCCGCAGGGCGCGGTGGTCGGCACCTCCAGCCTGCGCCGCGTGGTGCTGCTGCGCGCGTTGCGGCCCGACCTGCGCATCGAGCCCTTGCGCGGCAACCTCGATACCCGGCTGCGCAAGCTCGACGAAGGGCAGTACGACGCCATCGTGCTGGCGGCTGCCGGGCTCAAGCGCCTGGGCCTGGAGAATCGCATCCGCACCGTCTTCGAGCCCGATGCCATGCTGCCGGCCGCGGGGCAGGGCGCGCTGGGCATCGAGGTGCGGGCCGACCGCAGCGACCTGCTCGCCTTGCTGGCGCCGCTCGCAAGCCCTCTGGACCAGCTCGCCACAGCGGCCGAGCGCGCGGTGAGCCGGGCCATGGGCGGCAGCTGCTCTATGCCGCTCGCGGCCCATGCGCGCTGGGAGGCCGGCGACAAACTGCGCATCGATGCAGCCTGGGGCGATCCCGAAGGCGCGGTGCAGCTGGTCCGCGTCCACGCGCAAGCCGCGGTTGCCGATGTCACGCAGGCCGCCGCGCTCGGCGACCACGCCGCGCGCCTCCTGCGCGAGGCCGGCGCGCACTGAATGAGATGCCTGCGCCCCGAGTGATCGTCACGCGCCCTGCGCGCGAGGCGGCGCGCTGGGTGGAGGCATTGCGCGCCGCCGGGCTGGACGCACAGGCGCTGCCCCTGATCGCGATCGAGCCGGTCGCCGACGGAAAGGAGCTCCAGGCAGCGCGCCAGCGCCTCGACGGCTACGCCGCGCTGATGTTCGTGAGCGCCGCCGCCGCCGAACACTTCTTCGACGATGCCCGCGCCTTTTCTGACGGCCTGCGTCCGCGCTGCTGGGCCACCGGCCCCGGCACCGTGCGCGCATTGCAGCAGGCCGGCGTGCCGGTCTCCGCGATCGACGCACCGGCCGCGGATGCGGAACAGTTCGATTCCGAGGCGCTGTGGGCTCGTGTGCATGCGCAGGTGCATGCCGGCGTGCGCGTGCTGATCGTGCGCGGCGGCGATGCGTCGGGACAGCCGGCCGGACGCGCCTGGCTGGCGCGCGAGATCGCCGCGGCCGGTGGCACCTGCGATACCGTTGTTGCCTACCGGCGGCGGCCCGCACCGCTCGACGCCGCCGCGCGCACATTGGCTGGAGAAGGCGCACGCGGCGAGGCGGTCTGGCTCTTCAGCAGCGCCGAAGCCATCGCCCATCTGCGCGCCGCGCTGCCTGTCACCGCGTGGACCTCGGCGCGCGCGATCGCCACCCACCCCCGCATCGCGGAAGCCGCGCGGGACGCGGGTTTCGGGGCGGTGCGGGTCTCTTCCCCGGCGCTGGCCGCGCTGATCGCGTCTATAGAATCCTTCGCATGAGCGACGCCTCCGTGTTGAACGAATCCCTGCAGGAACCGGCGGCGCGCGCGCCCGTGCCGGTGCCGCTGCAGGCGGCGCCGGTCCACGCCAACACGCTCTCGAAGGTCCTGCTCGGGCTCCTGGCCGCCGCCGCGGTGCTGGCGCTGGTGACGGTGCTGGTCCTCTGGCAGAAGGTCAGCGGGATGCAGGAGCAGCTGGCGCGGCAGAGCGCCGACGCGATGGCGCAATCCATGGAGGCCCGCACCCTGGCTCGCCAGGCGCAGGAGACGGTGCGAGACACGGCGGCGCGCCTGGCCCTCAACGAGACCCGAGTGGCGGAGGTCGCGTTGCAGCGCTCGCAGCTCGAGGAACTGATGCAGAGCCTCTCGCGCTCGCGCGACGAGAACCTGGTGGTCGACATCGAGGCCGCGGTGCGCCTCGCGTTGCAGCAGGCGGAGGTGACGGGCAACGTGCAGCCGCTCCTGGCCGCGCTCAAGGCCGGCGACCAGCGCATCGCGCGCGCCGCCCAGCCGCGGCTGGCGCCCCTGCAGCGCTCGATACAGCGCGATGCCGAGCGCCTGCAGGCCAGCGCCAGTGCCGAGAGCGGCGAGACCCTGCGCAAGCTCGACGACCTGGTGCGCATGGTGGACGAGCTGCCGCCGCTCAACGCGGTGGCCACGCGCGGCGCCGGCCTCAACCCCTGGCAGGCCGAGCCCGTGCCGGCCGACGCGCCCTGGTGGCAGCGTGCGCTGCTGATGGTGCGCAACGAGGCGCGCTCGCTGCTGCGCGTGGGCCGCATCGACCGCCCCGAGGCCGTGCTGCTGTCGCCTGACCAGACCTTCTTCCTGCGCGAGAACCTGAAGCTCCAGCTGCTCAATGCGCGCCTCGCCCTGCTGTCCCGGCAGTTCGACACGACGCGCAACGAGCTGGCCACCGTTTCGGCCTCCCTCAATCGCTACTTCGACCCCGCCTCGCGCCGCGTCCAGTCGGCGGCGACGCTGCTGCAGCAGCTGCAGGCGCAAATCAGGACCAGCGAGACGCCCCGCATCGACGACACGCTGGCGGCGCTCACGACGGCGGCGGCCGGTCGCTAGGGGCCAGGGCAGGGTATGCGCGCTGCACTCTGGTTCCTGGCCCTGTTCGCCATCGCGGCGGCGGTGGCGCTGTTCGCCGGCAACAACCAGGGCACCATCACCGTCTTCTGGCCGCCGTGGCGGGTCGACCTGTCGCTCAATCTCACGCTGCTGATCCTGCTGCTGGCCTTCGGCCTGCTGCATGTGGCTTTGCGCGCCTTGTCGGCGCTGTTCTCTCTGCCAAGGCAGGCGCGGCAATGGCGCCTGCAGCAAAAGGAGCGCTCTCTGCACGCAGCCCTGCTCGACGCCCTGGCGCAATTGCTGGCCGGGCGCTTCTCGCGCTCGCGCAAGGCGGCGCAGGCCGCCCTCGCGCAGGAGCGGACCCTGGCCGCGCTGGATGCGAACCTGCCGCAGGCGCAACAGATCCGCGTGCTGTCGCACCTTCTCGCCGCGGAGAGCGCCCAGGCCCTGCAGGACCGGCCCGCGCGCGATGCGCACCTTCAGCAGGCGCTCAACGAGAGCGCCGAGCGCGGCGTGCTCGTCAGCCCCGAGACGCGCGAAGGCGTGCAACTGCGCGCGGCCCGGTGGGCGCTCGACGACCGCGACGCCCCCGCCGCCCTGGCGCGGCTGGAGGAGCTGCCGCAGGGTGCTCAGCGCCGCACGCTGGCCCTGCGCCTGCGGCTCAAGGCAGCGCGCCAGGACCGGCGCACGCTGGAAGCGCTCGAGACCGCTCGCCTGCTGGCCAAGCATCGTGCCTTCTCCGATGCCGCCGCGCAGAGCATCGTGCGCGGGCTGGCGGCCGAATTGCTCTCGGGCGCGCATGACCCCACCCAGCTGCTGCGGGCCTGGGGCGAGCTCGAGGCCACCGAACGCGAGATGCCCGAGGTCGCCATCCATGCGGCGCAGCGCATGGTGGCGCTGCGCGGCGACCTCACGCTGGCGCGCGCCTGGCTGCTGCCGGTCTGGGAGCGCATGGTCGAGCAGCCCCGCAGCCTGGGCGAGTCCTTGCGCGTGAAGCTGGTGCGGGCGCTGGAGGCCGGGCTCGATTCGGTCGATGCCGACTGGCTGGCGCGCATCGAATCGGCACAGCGCAACGATCCGCGCGACGCCAATCTGCAGTACCTCGCGGGCATGGCCTGCATGAAGCGCCAGCTCTGGGGCAAGGCGCAACAACTGCTCACGCATGCCGGCCTAGGGTTACAAGACCCGGTCTTGCACCGCCGCGCCTGGCAGGCGCTGGCACAACTGGCGGAAGCTCGCGACGATGCGGACCAGGCCTCGGCCGCCTGGAAGCGCGCCGCTCAGATCGAGACCCCCTGAGGGGCCTACATCGCCCTGGCGGCAGCTATCTTTTTGATAGCTGAAAGCCCAATTCCCGCCTGAATTGCGCCGTGTAGGAGCTCGCTTACCCCATCCGGGCCCACACCCGTTTACTCTGCCTAACGCTCTAAGCCAAGAAACAATTTGAGCGGGGCGCTTTGCTGATGTACAGTCGTAACTGTTTGCAAAAGTATTCATTCAGGGTCATGACGCGGAGTCGGGTTTGAAACGTTTTCTATTACATGCCATTTTGTTCGCCTCGGCCGGGCTGCTGTTACAGGCTTGTGCGCCCCTGGCGCCGGGCTTCCGCTCGGCGGGCAACGATGCCGACCAGGCCGTGTCGCCATCGGGCTTCTCCACAGCGGAGATCGATCCGCCGCCGCCTGGCGCGATCACCGAGATCACGCCTCAGCTGATCCGAGCCCAGCGTGCCGCCGTAGGCAACAACGTCGCGCCCGAGGTGCGGGCGCTGGTGGGCGAGGCGCCGGTCTACAAGATCGGTCCCGGCGACGTGGTGAGCGTCATCGTCTACGACCATCCGGAGATCGTGTTCAGCGGAATCCCCGCGACCACCGTGGCCGACCAGGCGAGCGTGTCGCCGGCGCCGGGCTTCATCGTGTCCAACACCGGTTTCATGAGCTTTCCCTACGTGGGGCAGCTCAAGGCCGAGGGTATGACGATCCAGGAGTTGGAAGAAATTCTCGTCAAGCGGCTGGCCCGGGTCTTCAAGGACCCGCAATTGAGCGTGCGCGTCAACGCCTTCCGAAGCAAGCGCACCTACGTCGAAGGTGAGGTGCGCAATCCAGGCCTGCAGATCTTCACCGACATCCCGATGACCCTGGCCGAGGCGATCAACCGCGCGGGCGGCTTCTCGGCGAACGGGGACCGCTCCGCCGTGAACCTGACGCGCGACGGCAAGACCTTCTCGCTCGACCTGATGTCCATGGCCGAGGCCGGCATCGATCCGACCCGCATCCCGCTGAGGTCGGGCGATCTGGTGATGGTGCGCAGCCGCGACGAGCGCAAGGTCACGGTGATGGGCGAAGTGAACCTGCAGACGGGCGTGATGATGCGCAACGGCCGCCTGTCGCTCAACGATGCGTTGACCGAGGTCGGCGGCGTCAACCTCGGCACCGCCAATCCGCGCCAGATCTACGTGATCCGCAACGAGACCAACGGCCTGTCGATCTTCCACCTGGACGCCCGCACGCCGACGGCGATCGCGATGGCGGACGGCTTCGCGCTCAGGCCCAAGGACGTGGTCTACGTCGACCCGGTGCCGCTGGTGCAGTGGAACCGCGTGTTGAGCCTGATCCTCCCGACCGCCACGACCGCGACCTCCTATCGCGACCTGGGCTCGCGCAGCACCGGGAGCGGCAGATAGTGGCCATCCAGAACGTCCTTGTCGTGTGCGTCGGCAACATCTGCCGCAGCCCGATGGCGGAAGCCCTGATGGCGGCCGACCTGCCCGGCGTGCAGGTCGCTTCTGCCGGCCTGCAGGCGCTCGTTGGCCATCCGGCGGACCCTACCGCCTGCGAACTGCTGGAAGAGCGCGGCATCGACATCGCAGAGCATCGGGCGCAGCAGCTCGATGTCGACCTGTGCCAACGCGCCGACCTGATCCTGGTGATGGACCGCGAGCAACGCCGCGCGGTGCAGGAGCGCTATCTCTTCGCCGCCGGCAAGGTATTTCGCCTGTGCGAGTTCAGCGACGAGGACGTCCCCGATCCCTACCGCGCTGATCGCGGCGTCTTCCAGCACTCGCTCCGGCTCATCGAAGGCGGTGCCAGGCACTGGGCCCAACGCATTTCAAGAGTATCCAGTTGATGACTTCCTCAATCATTACCAAAACGAATCCCTCCCCGGCAAGCGCGGCGGACGAGGAAGACCTCGACCTCGGGCGTTACATCGACGTCCTGGTATCGAACAAGTGGCTGATCGCGGCGATCACGCTCGTCGTGTTCCTGATCGGCGCGACCTACGCTTTCCTGGAGCGTCCGGTCTACGAGTCCAACATGGTGATCCAGGTCGAGGACGTCGAACCCGGCGGCAAGGGCATCTTGGCCGAGGCCGGTGGCCTGGTGGACGTGAAGACGCCGGCAACCGCCGAGATCGAGATCATCCGTTCGCGCATGATCGCGGGCCAGGCGGTGGAGGCGACCAAGCTCTACATCGTCACGGCGCCGCGCTACGTACCCTACATCGGCGGCTGGATGGCGCGGCGCGCCAATGGCCTGTCGGACCCCGGCTTCCTCTGGCTGAACGGCTATGTGTCGGGCACGGAACGCATTCTTGTTTCGCAGTTCGACGTGCCGACCTCGATGGAAGGCGGCCTGTTCACCGTGACCGCTGCGGCGAACAACCAATACACGCTGGACTACCCGGGTATGCAGCAGCTCAAGGGCACGGTCGGCACGCCGCTCAAAGCCGACACGCCCGAGGGACCGATCTCTCTGCAGATCGACCAGTTGGCCGGCAAGCCGGGGGCGCTGTTCAACGTGTACCGCTATGCAAAGCTGCCGACCACCATCGGGCTGCAGTCCAGCCTGAACCTCAGCGAGCGCGGCAAGAACTCCGGCATCGTCAACGTGATGCTGCAGGACACCGACCCCTTCAAGCTGACGCGCGTGCTCAACGCCGTGGGCGACCAGTACGTCAAGCAGAACATCGAGCGCAAGGCCGCGGAGGCGCAAAAGACCCTGGCGTTCCTGGACGTTCAGCTGCCCCTCTTCAAGAAGCAGCTGGAGGCTTCGGAAGAGGTCTACAACCGCTATCGCAACCAGAAGGGCACGGTGGCCTTCAGCGAGGAAGCCGCGCTGATCCTGGGCCAGTCGGTCGACCGGCAGACCAAGCTGCTGGATGCCCAGCAGCGCCGGCGCGAGCTGGAGTCGCGCTTCACATCCGCGCACCCGGCGGTGCAGACCCTCGACAGCCAGATCTCGGCGCTGAAGTCCGACATGGGCAGCATCCAGGAGCGCATCAAGGGCCTGCCGGCGATCCAGCAGGAAGCGGTGCGCATGGAGCGCGACGTCAAGGTGAACACCGAGCTCTACCAGTCGCTGCTCAACAACGCGCTGCAGCTGCGCCTGGTGAAGGAGGGCAAGATCGGCAACGTCCGCGTGCTCGACGAGGCGGTGGTGCCCAGCCAGCCGGTCAAGCCGAACCGCAAGGTGATCATGGCCGCCGCGCTGGCGCTGGGGCTGTTCCTCGGCATCGTCGCCGCCTTCGTCCGCAGCTCCTTCGTCGAGCAGCGCCTGCGCGATCCGCACGAGGTCGAGGCCGACACCGGCCTGCCGGTCTTCTCGACCATTCCGCTGAGCCCCTCGCAGGCCGCCATTGCGAAGCGCCGTCTCAGCGGCGCCACCGGCGTTCGCCTGCTCGCGATCGAGAACCCCGACGATCCGGCTGTGGAAAGCCTGCGCAGCCTGCGCACGGCGATGCAGTTCGCGATGCTGGAGTCACCCAACAACAGGGTGCTGATCAGCGGGCCCACGCCGGGCGTCGGCAAGAGCTTCGTGACGGCGAACTTCGCCGCCCTGATGGCGGCCGCCGGCAAGCGCACGCTGCTGATCGACGCCGACCTGCGCCGCGGCCACACGCACCAGTACTTCGGCCTGCAGCGCCACGGCGGCCTGTCCGAGCTGATTGCGGGCAGCCTGACGGTGCAGCAGACCGTGCACCGCCAGGTGGTGCCCAACCTCGATTTCCTCGCCACCGGCCAGCTGCCGCCGAACCCGGCGGAACTGCTGGTGTCGGACTCGTTCAAGACCACGCTGGAGCGCCTGTCCGAGCAGTACGACTTGGTCGTCATCGACACACCGCCGGTGCTGGTGGCGGCCGACACCTCCACCGTGGCGGCCCATGCGGGCACGGTGCTGCTGGTGGCGCGCGCCGACCAGTCCACCATGGGCGAGCTGAAGGAGAGCACGCGCCGGCTCGCCATGGGCGGCAAGGCCGCCACGGGCGTGCTGCTCAACGCGATGGACCTGGGCCGCCGCACCTTCGCGCCTTACAAGTACGGGCGCTATCGCTACACCAGCTACAACTACGAGAGCATCCTGCCCGAAGAGCAGTAAAGCAAAAAAAGCCGGGCTCGACCCGGCTTTTTCTTGCTTGATGGGGGGAGGCTCAGCGCCGGGCCACGCAGGCCAGCAGATCGCGCTCGAACTGGGCCAGCACGGCGTCGCGATCGAAGCGCGCCTCGGCCACCTCGCGCGCCTTCAGGCCCAGCTCGCGCCGGCGCTCGGGTTGGGTTGCCAGGGAGAGCACGGCTTCCGCGAAGGCCCTGGCGTCGTCCGGCGCCACGGCGATGCCGCATTCCGCCGTCACCTGGCCGAGCTCGGTCTCGGGGCGCGCCCCGGCCACCACCGGCCTGCCGCTGCTGAGCATGCCGGTCAGCTTGGAGGGCATCACCAGATCCGCCGCATCGGCGCGCTGGGGCAGCAAATGGATGTCCGCCAGGCCGAGGAAGTCGCCCAGCCGCTCGACCGGTTGCAGATCGAGAAAGCGCACGTTGGCCATCGATTCGCAGCGCTTGACCAGCTCGGCGCGGCCGGCGCCGTTGCCGCAGAACACGAACTCGAGGCCGGGCTGGTCCTTGAGCATCAAGGCCATCTCAGCCAGCAGCTCCAGGCCTTGCTTGGCACCCATGTTGCCCGAGTACAGCGCCACCACCGCGTCGGGGCGGATGCCCAGCTCGGCGCGATAGGGACTCGTGCCTTGCAGGGGCTGGATCGCCGAGACGTCGGCCCAGTTGGGCAGCGAGACCAGCCGCGCGTCCTCGGTGCCCTTGCTGCGCGCGCGTTCGAGCATGCGCTGCGAGATGGTCGAGATGCGGTCGAAGCGGCGCATTAGCCAGCGCTCGGCCGCCGCGACGAAGGCGCGCGTGCGCGCGCCCTTGAGCAGGCCCAGATCGAAGGCCGCGTCCACCTCGTAGTCCTGGATGTGCAGCCAGGCCTTGGCCGAGCGCAGTCGCGCGAAGGCCAGGGCCGCCGGCGTGCAGAAGAGCGGGGGCTCTGTCACCCACACCACATCGGGCTTCCAGTGCCATTGCGCGAGCAGGGCCGGCACGCTGCTGGCGGCGAAGCTTGCCAGGTGCAGGAGACGCTTCATGCCGGTCACCTTGTGCGGCACCCACAGCGGCGTGCGCAGCACCTGGGCGCCCTGCCATTCATGCCGGGTGTAGCGCCCCGCGTGGTAGCCGGGCCGGACCTTCCAGTCGGGGTAGTAGGGCGGGGCCGTCACCACGCGTACCTCGTGCCCGTGGGCGGCGAGCCAGGCCACCATCTCTCCGGTGTATTTGCCGATGCCGGTTAGCTCCGGTGCGAAGTTGATTCCGTAGACAAGGAGCTTCATGAATCAGGCGATGTGCGGGGCGTGCGCGCGGATGATGTCCACCAGCGTCTCCGCCACCTGCTCCATGCGAAAGCGCTGCTCGAAGGAGCGCAGCGCAGCAGCGCGCATCGCGTCCAGCTCGGCCGGCGTGGCGGCCAGCCAGCGCTGCAGCAGGGCCGTGGTGCCTTCGAGCGTATCGGACTCGACGAAGCCGGCGTGGTCTTCGGCGATCTCGCGCCAGATGTTGACCTTGTCGCTGATCAGCACGGGCCGGCTGCAGGCCATGGCCTCCACCACCGCGATGCCGAAATTCTCCTGGTGAGAGGGCAGGCAGAACACCTCGCAGGCGTGGAAGGCGCCCCACTTGAGGTCGCCCGACAGCATGCCCGGCCAGCTGATGCGCGCGGCCAGGCCCAGGCTCTGGGCGCGGGCTTGCAGCTGTTGCGTGAGTGCCTCGTCGCCGGGGCCGGCCATCACCAGGTGGACCTCCGGCGACGTCGCCGCCACGCGCGCGAAAGCCTCGACCAGCAGATCGCAGCCTTTCTTCTCGTGGATGCGGCCCAGGAACAGCAGCAGGCGCTTGTTCCGCAGCTCGGGGTAGGCCGAGAGAAAGACCTCCGAGAGGCGCCCTGCATCGCGCGGCGGCGTACTGGTGCCGTAGGAACCCACCACCTCGCGGCAGCGATAGAGCCAGAACGACTGCCGGGCCAGCAGGCGCTCTTCCTCGCAGGTGAAGACCACCGCGGACGCATCGCGCAGCACGCGGTATTCGCCCCAGGGCCAGTAGAGCCACTTCTTCAGGTGCTTGAGCGGATAGCGGCGCTTGAACCACGGGTCCAGCATGCCGTGGCTGTAGACGAAGTAGGGCGTGCCCGAGCCGTGCAGCGCGCGCCGGGCCGCGAAGCCGACGTACTGCCAGAGCCCGTTGACGATGACGGCGTCATAGGTGCGGGCATGCGCCTTCAGCCAGGGCAGCAGGCGCTCGTTGTAGCCGTAGCTGGAGACCGAGGGGCCGGTGGCGACCACCGGGCCCGGATAGGCGCTCACGCAGGGCGCGTCGGGGCTGTCCAGGCTTACAACGTCGCCCGTGTGGCCCATGGCCGTGAGCGCGTCGTGGATGCGCCGCACTCCCTCGATGACGCCTCCGCCCTGGGGATCGACGGAAGGGACCAGATGCAGGAGTCTCACAGTCGCGAGGCACGCGGCGGAAAGATCTCGAGCCTCGGGTACCGGAATACGAGGAGCGCGTAGGCGAGCATGAGCCCCAGCAGGGCATTGGCGGTCAATTGCCCGAGCGCGGGCCAGCTGACCACCGCCAGCGCGGTCGTCAGCCACACCAACAGCGCGTAGGGGGAGTTGGTGCCGATCGAGATCTTCAGGCTGCGCGTCACGCCGAGCGCCAGCACCAGGTACTTCACGCCGATGTAGGCGAAGCCCAGCAGGCCGCCTTCCATCAGGATGCGGCCGCCTTCAGCCTCCGCGAGAGCGAAGACATCGGCGGAGCCGGTGCGCACATAGGTGGCGAGGTTGGATCCGAAGCCCACGCCATAGCCCAGCCAGCTGATGAGGTCGAGCACCCAGGGCTCGCCGAACAGAACCGTGAGCACCCGTTCGGTGAAGTTTTCCGCGGCGGCAGCCTGCTCGAAGCGCGTCTGCGTGACGCCGATGGCGTCGCGGAACACATAGGCGAAGAGGGCGGTCAGCAGGCCGATGACCACGACGGCCGCTGCCGCGCCCACCTTGTTGCGCGCCTTCGAGAAGAGCAGCCGGCCGACCAGATAGGCCGCCAGCAACCCCGCCGAAGTGATCGCCGCCGTTCTGGAGCCGCTCACCAGCGCGCCGGCGGCGAAGGCCGCGAACAGCGCGAGCGTGAACAGAAGCTGGAACTTCGTGCGCTTGCGCGCGCCCAGGAAGCCGAACACCAGGGGCGCCACCATGGTCAGGTAAGTGGCATAGCCCGATGTGAAGCTGAAGGTGCCGGTGGTGCGGACCACGCCCACCACCGCGACGAACACGGTTTCTTCGTCGCCGTCGATCTGGGTGTTGATGCGGGCACCGGGCGGCGAGTAGTGCTGCAGCACCGCCAGCGGGGCCAGCAGAAGCATGACGAGCGCGGCCGCCTTGAGGGCGGCCCGGTAGTCCGCCTCGTTCATGGCCGCCGCGGCGGCGACCGCGAACCACATGTAGAGCAGCCAGAAGCGCAGGCCGATCACGAACACGACCGGCGTGCTCTGGCCGCCGACCAACTGCAGCAGCCCCCAGCCCACCACCACGCAGGTCCAGGCCAGCATGGCGGCGGTGATCTTGCCGTGCCGCCTCAGGTGACCGTGCCGCCAGGCGTAGACGACGAGCATCAGCGCCAGCATGTCGCGCAGCAGGATCAGGGGCAGGGTGGACGCGGACGACACCCATTTGCGCACCGAGCCCTCGAACACGATGATCAGGAAGACGGCGAGAAAGAGCTTTCCCGCGCGGCTCAGCGATACCGCGCGGCTGGATGCAGGTGCCTGCACCGTGGTGTGCGCAATGGCGCTCATAAGGTGAGCTCCGCGCTACGCACTGCGGTGCGAGCGCCTTCTGGCGGCCGGGCGGCGTTCATCGCGAGCTCGCGCAGCGCCGCCACATGGGCGTCGACGCGATGCGGCTCGTACCACTTGCGCGCCTCGCGACCCACGCTGCGCGCATCGATGGCAGCGGCCTCGAGCGCGCCGAAGCCGCGCGCGTAATGCACGTTGGCCGTCAGGCCGTCATGCTGGCCGTAGTCCTTGGCCAACAGAATGGGACAGACGGCATGCGCGCAATAGGCCGCGAAGATGCTGCTCTTGGACACGTAGTCCGGAGGATAGGCCAGCACGCCGAAGTCCGCGTCGGACAGCGCCGCGCTGACCTGCTCGGCTGCGAGCTTGCCGTGCGCCACCACGCCCTCGTGCGCCATGCGTTGCGAAAGCGTGCCTTCCGGCATCGCCGGACCGATGTCGTGGATCTCCAGGCCGCGGCGCTTCGCGCTGCGAAAGATCTCGCCGTCGGACCACTCGTAGACCTGGGCCCGGATGCCGGCGCTGCCGAACACGACCAGCCTGCGCCGGCGCTCGGTGTCGATCGCGTCGGGCTCCCCGACATTCGAGAACACGGGTAGCACGCGATGCGGTGTCGACTTCGACTGCGTCAGCAGCCAGCGCGCAGCGTCTTCGCGGTTCGTCAGCCAGAAGTCGGACAAGAGCAGCAGCTCGCGTGCGATGCGTTGCTGGACGCCGCTGAGCCAGAAGGCCGAGCCCCACGGCGGCCCGGTCGCGAAGAGCTCATGGAAGACCACGCCGACAGCCTTGAACTGCGTGCGCAGGCCGCGGATCCGTCGGACCAGCCACAGGGGAATGCCGCGCTTCTCGAAGCCGTAGCCGCTGAAATGCAGCAGCACAAAGTCGCCGGAGAGCGTTGCGGTGTCGGTGTCTTGTTTCAACTCCATCAGCGGCGCGTGGAGCGGATGGCCCACGGCGGACGCATAGTCTCGCACACCGCCCGTGCCGGGCGGAATGAGGGAGAGCGAGGAAGCGTTCATGCAGCGCCGCGGCAGAAGCCGACTCCTCAGGAAGGAACGAGTTCTTCGCTGCGGAAGTCCTCGTAGGCGCGTGCCACGCCTTCGCGCAGACTTGTCTCGGGCTTCCAGCCAAGCTCGCGGATGCGCGAGATGTCGAGCAGCTTGCGCGGCGTGCCGTCGGGCTTGCTGGTGTCGTAGCGGATCTCGCCCTGGTAGCCCACCACGTCGCTCACCAGGCTGGCGAGTTCCGCGATCGACAGGTCCTCGCCGGTGCCGACGTTGATGTGGCTGGTCGTGACTTCGGTATGGGCCGCGTAGGCTTCGCGCGACAGGTCCATCACGTGCACGCAGGCGCGGGCCATGTCGTCGACGTAGAGGAACTCCCGCTTGGGCGAGCCGGTGCCCCAGATGACCACGGCGGGTGCATCGGCGAGCTTGGCTTCGTGGAAGCGCCGGATCATC
Organism: Variovorax sp. WS11; assembly: GCF_010499245.1. Lineage (GTDB taxonomy): Bacteria > Pseudomonadota > Gammaproteobacteria > Burkholderiales > Burkholderiaceae_C > Variovorax. The sequence continues at coordinate 1,301,354 of NZ_JAAGOW010000001.1, read as the reverse complement.
GCCGGCAGCACATGGCTGTTCTCCGGGTGGTAGTTGTCGCCCGGGCCATAGAGGTTGGTGGGCATCACGCTGCGGAAGTCGCAGTCGTACTGGCGGTTGTAGCTCTCGCACAGCTTGATGCCGGCGATCTTGGCGATCGCGTAGGGCTCGTTGGTCGGCTCCAGCTTGCCGGTCAGCAACGCGTCCTCGGCCATCGGCTGCGCCGCGAGCCGGGGGTAGATGCAGCTCGAGCCCAGGAAGAGCAGCCTGCTCACGCCGGTGCGCCAGGCCTCGTGGATCACGTTCGCCTCGACCATCAGGTTTGAGTAGATGAACTCGGCCGGATAGCTGTTGTTGGCATGGATGCCGCCCACCTTCGCAGCGGCGACATACACCTCCTGCGGCTTCTCCTCGGCGAAGAAGGCGCGGACCTGCGCCTGGTCCGTCAGGTCCAGTTCGGAATGGCTTCGGCAGATGATGTTGCTGTAGCCCTGGTCGACCAGGCAGCGCACGATCGCGCTGCCGACCATGCCGCGGTGCCCCGCCACGAAAATCCGCTTCTGAAACTGGCTCATGAAATATCGACTTTCCGCGCAGGATGGGAGAGAGACCGGAACCTTCGGAGACAAAACGCGCTCAGGCCAGCTTCTTGACGATCGCGCCGACTGCCGCGTCCTCGAAGCGGACGATGTCGTCCTCGCCGAGGTAGCCGCCGGTCTGGATTTCGATCACTTCGAGCACGGTCTTGCCCGCATTCTCCAGCCGGTACTTCGCGCCCACGGGAATGTAGATCGACTCGTCTTCCTTGACCAGGCAGGCCTCGCCATTGCACAACACCCGGGCCGTGCCCTTCACGACCACCCAGTGCTCCGCACGATGGTGGTGCATGCGCAGCGCCAGGCGAGCCCCGGGCTTGACCGTGAGCCGCTTGACGGCGAAACGATCGCCATCGTCGACGCTGTCATAGGCCCCCCAGGGGCGCGGGATGCGGCGGTGGCGCGTGGCCTGGCTGTGGCCTTGGGTGGTCAGCAGTGCGACCGCGTCCTTCACCTGTTCGGCGAACTCCGCGTGGGCGACCAGCAATGCGTCCGGCGTGTCCACCACCAGCAGGTCCTTGGTGCCCAGCGCCACGACGGGGCGGTTGGGCGCGTAGACGAAGGTGTTGGTGGCACCCATAGCGAAGCCCTGGCCGCTGATCCGGTTGCCGTGCTCGTCCGCCTCGTGCAGGTCGGCGACGGCATTCCAGCTGCCGACATCGCTCCAGCGGCCCTGGAAGGGGAGCACGGCGACCTTCTCGCATTTTTCGAGCACCGCGTAGTCGATGCTCTGGCTGCGGCAGCGACCGAAGGCGGTGGCGTCCATGCGAAGGAAGTCGCCGTCGCCTTCGACGGAAGCGGTCGCTTCGCGGCAGCTTTGCAGGATGTCGGGTGCGTGCTGCTCCAGTGCTGCGATCAGCACCCGGGCCTGCACCAGCAGGATCCCGGCGTTCCAGAGATGGCCGCCTGCCAGCAGCAGCTGCTCGGCGTGCGCGGCGGCGGGCTTCTCCACGAAGGCGGCCACCATATGGCCGGCGTCCTCGCCGAGCGAGGCCGTGAGCGGCTCGCCCTGGCGGATGTAGCCATAGGCCGTGCTCGGAAAACTGGGCTCGACGCCGAAGGTCACGAGATGGCCGGCGAGGGCGGCGGGTACGCCTTTGCGGATCGTCGCGACGAAGCGCTCCGCATCCGGAATGTGATGGTCGGCCGGCGCGAACAGCAGCAGCTGGTCGGGCTCTGACAGGAGGGCGACCGCGGCCATGGCCGCGGCCGTGTTGCGCGCCACGGGCTCGAGCAACTGCTGGCCGCGCACATCGGCGGCCTCGATGCTTTCCTGCACCAGGAAGCGGTGCTCCTCCGCGGCGACGCAGGTCACCTCGGGGTTCAGCAGCCGCAGGCGTTCCAGCGTGAGCACCAGCAGGTTCTTGTTGTCGATCAGCGGGACGAATTGCTTGGGCAGCGTCTTGCGCGACAGCGGCCAGAGGCGCGTGCCGCTGCCGCCGCAAAGGACGATCGGACGAATCATGCTTACCTCGACCCGTCGCCGGTGATCACGGTGCGCACCGTCTTCAGCAGGATCTTGATGTCCAGCCAGAGCGACCAGTTGCTGACGTATTCGACGTCGAGCTCGACGCGCCGGGCGTATGACAGCCTGTTGCGGCCGCTGACCTGCCACAGGCCGGTGATGCCGGGGCGCATCGCGCAGTAGTGCTCCCAGCCTTTGCCGTAGAGGCTGCGCTGACGCTCCATGCAGGGGCGCGGGCCCACCAGGCTCATGTCGCCCTTGAGCACATTCCAGAACTGCGGCAGTTCGTCCAGGCTCAGCTTGCGGATGAATACGCCGATCGGCGTGATGCGCGGATCCTTCTCCAACTTCTGGAAGGTGTCCCATTCGGTGCGCGCCATGTCGTTGCGGCTCAGGAACTCGTCGAGCACATGTTCGGAGTTGCGCACCATCGAGCGGAACTTGTAGAAGCGGAAGCGCTGTCCGCTGGCCCCGAGGCGGTGCTGCCAGAAGTGCACGGGACGCCCCATGCTGATGCCGACGCAGAGCGCCACCAGCAGATAGAGCGGGCCGAAGAGAATGAAGAAGGTCAGCGCGCCCACGATGTCGATCGTGCGCTTCGCTGCGCGCTCCAGCGTGCTGAGCTTGCGCGGTTGCACGTACATGGGGGACGCGGAGGGGCCGCCGCCCCCGGGGGTGTAGCGTCGAACCACGTTGCCATGTGCGGTTGAGTCGGAACGAAACATTGAAATACTCCCCCGGTGACGGGTGTTTACTGCCTCAAGCTCTCTTAGCGTGGCAGTGTAACGCTTTACTACTATTCGCAAGAATTTGAACACAAGACGAGCCGTTTGTCTTGTGAACAAAAGACGTACATCGCTCACCAAACGGTGTAATCTCCACCCTCTGTCGAGAGCTTCATCACTATTTTGATGCGATGCAGCATTTCGAAGCAGAGTGTAGTTCTTTTGTATGACAACATGTTAACGCGCATTGACGTTTGCCTGTTGTTTACAAACGCCGATTCAGCGTTTCGTGACTTAGTTAACCGGTTTCTTGCTGTTGCGGTGCAGCATGCATGGACTGTGCCGCGGTGAGCCTGAAAGAATTACACCGGCGCATGTAGGACAACGCCTGCAAATGCACCTCCCCGGTGGGTGTGAACCGCGGGCTCAACCGGCACCCGGGCCTTTCAACGCAACAAAGCAAGAAGGCCGCGCCAGTTCTGGCGCGGCCTTCTTGAGGGCCGCTCTCGGCGTGTGCCGAGAGGGAAACGGAGGCGGCTCGCCTCCTGCGCAGGGTCTTACTGAGGCACGCCGACCTCGCGCGCAGGCTCTTCGAACGGCAGCACCATGTTGCCGAGGTCGCGACGCGTTTCGACCAGGATCAGCGGACCTTCGTCGAGCACGATGGCCGGCGGCCTTTCGCGCGGCACGCGGACCGGCCGGAGTTCCGCCGCGATCGCTGCGCGGACCTCGGCCACGCGCTCCGCGTTCGAGTTCACCCATTGCAGGCCGGAGCCCACGGCGATCTGGGCGAGTTCATCCAGCGGCAGGTCGTAGGCCTGGACCTTCGGCAGCGCACGGGAGCGCGGCGCCGGTGCCTCGACGACGATGGGAGCGGAGGGCGGCGCCGTGGGCCGCTCGGCACGCGCCCTGGGCAGCGCATCGGGCTCCGCGGAGCCGTTCGCGTCGCCTGCTTCGAGCGGCAGCGCCGCAGCGCTGCCAGCCTCGGCTTCTTCAGCGCGCGGGGCGCGTTCGCGACGGTCGCGGCCATAGCGGTCACGCGAACGGCCGCGGCGCTCATCGCCGTCGCGGCGCGGCGCGCCTTCCCCGTTTGCCGCATCCGCGGCGCTCTCGGCAGCCAGGGGTGCTTCTTCCGTGGAGGTTTCGGTCGTGCGTGGCGCTCCTTCGCCGCGACGTTCACGCCGCCCTTCGCCGCGTTCGCCGCGGGGGGCGCGCTCTTCGCGGCCGCTGCGGGCGCCGCGCTCGGCATCCGGCTGGGCGGCATCGCTGCCGGCCTCGCGCACGGCGTCGACGTTGCGTTCGCCGCGCTCACGGCGCTCGCCGCGTCCGCGCGGCGCACGTTCTGCCGGGGCCGTGCCCTCGTCGCCCGCGATGCCGTTCGGTGCAAGCGCTTGCGCGTCGAGTTGGACCTCGGTGTCGGCCGGCGTCTGGCGCGGCTGCTCGTTGTCGCGCCGCTCGCCACGGCCGCGGCGCTCACCGTCGCGCGGTGCGCGTGCCTCGCGCGGTTCCCGCGGCTCGCGGATCTGTGCGTCGTTGCGCGCTTCGCCGCGCGTTTCGCGTCCTTCGCGACGCTCGCCCTCGCGACGCTCGCCGCCCTCACGACGCTCGCCAGGACGTCCACCTCGGCGGTCGCCATCGCGGCCGCCCCGGCCTTCGCCGCGTCCGCCGCGGCGCTGTTCGCCTTCGCGCGCGGTGCGCGTTTCGCCGTCGCGACCGCCGCGGCCGCCTTCACGGCGCGGCTTGGGCGCTTCGACGGGAATGACCGCCGGTGCCGGCGCGGGCGCCGGCGGCGTCGCGCCGAACAGGCGCTTGATAAAGCCGAAGAAGCCGGCCTCGGCCGGTTCCGGGGCCGCAGCGGGCCGCGGCGCGACGGGCGCGGGCGCCGCCACTGGCGGGTGTGCCGCTTCGGGCTTGGGCGGCACCACTGGTGCCGGCGCATCGGGCAGCACGCCCTTGATCACCGGCGTCTGACGGTTGGTGGGCTCCTGCGAGCGCCGTGTGACCGAGGTCGGGTCCTCGATCTCGTCGGCCATCTTGTAGCTGGCCTCGATGTGGTCGAGGCGCGGATCGTCGTGCTTCAGGCGCTCCAGCTTGTAGTTGGGTGTCTCCAGCGTCTTGTTGGGGACCATCAGCACGGTGACGCGCTGCTTGAGCTCGATCTTGGCGATTTCGGGGCGCTTCTCGTTGAGCAGGAAGGAGGCGACTTCGACTGGCACCTGCACGTGCACGGCGGCCGTGTTGTCCTTCATCGACTCTTCCTGAATGATGCGCAGGATCTGCAGCGCACTCGATTCGGTGTCGCGGATGTGGCCCGAGCCGCCGCAGCGGGGGCAGGGGATCGAAGAGCCTTCGGAGAGGGCAGGCTTGAGACGCTGGCGGCTCATCTCCATCAAGCCGAACTTGCTGATCGAGCCGAACTGCACGCGCGCGCGGTCCTGGCGCAGCGCGTCGCGCAGGCGGCTTTCGACTTCGCGGCGGTTCTTCGACTCGTCCATGTCGATGAAGTCGATGACGATCAGGCCGCCCAGGTCGCGCAGGCGCATCTGGCGTGCCACTTCGTCGGCCGCCTCGAGGTTGGTGCGCGTGGCCGTCTCCTCGATGTCGCCGCCCTTGATGGCGCGCGCCGAATTCACGTCGACCGAGACCAGCGCTTCGGTGTGGTCGATCACGATCGCACCGCCGCTGGGCAACTGCACCGTGCGTGCATAGGCCGACTCGATCTGGTGCTCGATCTGGAAGCGGCTGAACAACGCGGCGTCATCGCGGTAGCGCTTCACGCGCTGTGCATGTTCCGGCATCACGTGCGCCATGAACTGCTGCGCCTGATCGTAGATGTCGTCGGTGTCGATCAGGATGTCGCCGATGTCGTGGTTGAAGTAATCGCGGATTGCTCGGATCACCAGCGACGACTCCTGGTAGATCAGGAAGGCGCCCTTGCCGCCCTTGGCGGCGCCGTCGATCGCGGCCCACAGCTTGAGCAGGTAGTTCAGGTCCCACTGCAGCTCGGGCGCCGAGCGGCCGATGCCCGCGGTGCGCGCGATGATGCTCATGCCCTTGGGGTACTCGAGCTGATCCATCGCCTCCTTGAGCTCGGCGCGGTCGTCGCCCTCAATGCGCCGGCTGACGCCGCCGCCGCGCGGGTTGTTGGGCATCAGCACCACGTAGCGGCCGGCCAGCGAGATGAAGGTGGTCAGGGCCGCGCCCTTGTTGCCCCGCTCTTCCTTCTCGACCTGGACCACCAGTTCCTGGCCTTCCTTGATCGCGTCCTGGATGCGGGCCTGGCTGGCCGACACGCCTTCGGCGAAATATTGCTTGGAGATTTCCTTGAACGGGAGGAAGCCGTGCCGGTCCTCGCCGTAGTCGACGAAGCAGGCCTCCAGCGACGGCTCGACGCGCGTCACGACCGCCTTGTAGATGTTGCCCTTGCGCTGCTCGCGCCCTTCGATCTCGATCTCGTAGTCGAGGAGCTTCTGCCCGTCGACGATGGCCAGGCGGCGTTCTTCTGCCTGCGTGGCGTTGATCAGCATCCGCTTCATGATGCGTTTCCTTTGTCGTGTCTGTCGTTCTCACCGGTCCATGACGGACCCACGATGCACGGACGACGCTTCGCGAAACGAAGGAGGAATTGCCGCTTGACCCCGGCTGCCGGTCGGCGCGCGAGCGCGCGCAACCTGGACTGAGCGTCAGCTCAATCGCAGCAAGGGTGGGGGCGCGTGGATGGGCGCGAGCCCGATGTGATGTTGACTTGCCATGTTTTCGATGGCAACTGGCGCGGTGGAGACAGGCGCTACCGATGACTCAACGCCGGAGGGCACCGGCATCAGCCAGCGCAGGCAAAGTTGAATCAGCAGCATCAACACAAGGGACTCGCTTCGATCCGCCGGCAGCTTGTCGCCTGCCGGCTGGTATTCCGTATCGGTGTTTCGTGGGCGTCGGCTTGACTTGAACGTGGCGCCTGCCGCTTTGCACTCTTGCGCGTAGCCTGCAGATTCAACGCCCAAGCGGCATCGACCTCGCAGCGCTGCCGGCAGTGCTCTAAACTTCTGATTAATCAAGCACTTACAAGACCGCGCTGGTGAAAAACATTATAGGTGCGAAGCCGAGCCCCGCGGCAGCAGAAGTTCGCTTTCTGACGGTCGACGAGGAATTCGCGGGTCAAAGGCTCGACAACTTCCTGTTCAGAGAGCTCAAGGGCGTTCCCAAGACCCATGTCTATCGGATCATCCGGTCGGGCGAAGTGCGCATCAACAAGGGCCGGGCGCAGGCCGAAACCCGTCTGGAGGCGGGTGACGTGCTGCGGCTGCCGCCGCTGCGGATGGCCGTCCGGACCGAGGGGGAGGGCAGCCCGTCGCCCGCGCCGGCCCGCGAATTTCCCTTGTTGTATGAGGATGACGCGCTGCTCGCGCTCGACAAGCCGGCCGGCGTGGCCGTCCATGGCGGCAGCGGCGTGAGCTCCGGCGTGATCGAGCAGCTGCGCACCGCGCGGCCCGCGGCGCGATTCCTGGAACTCGTGCACCGGCTGGATCGGGAGACCTCGGGCATCCTGCTGGTCGCCAAGAAGCGCAGTGCGCTGACCGGCCTGCAGGACCAGTTCCGCGAGCGCGAGACCGGCAAGACCTACCTGGCGCTGGTCGAGGGCGACTGGCCTGCCAACAAGAAAGTGCTCGACGCACCGCTCGCGCGCTACCTGCTGCCGGGCAAGCCAGGTTCGACGGAGCCGGGGGAGCGGCGCGTGCGCGTCGTGGCCAAGGACCACCCGGACGCCATGCGTGCCGTGACGCTGGTGAAGGTGCTGGCGCGCGTCTCGCTGCCGATCGAGCCGGCAGCCTTTTCGCTGCTCGCCGTCACTATCAAGACCGGCCGCACGCACCAGATCCGCGTCCACCTCGCATCCGGCGGCCATGCGATCGCCGGCGATGACAAGTACGGCGACTTCGAGCGCAACCGCGCGTTGCAGAAGCTCGGCCTCAAGCGCATGTTCCTGCATGCCTGGCGCCTCCAGTTCACCCACCCCGCGAGCGGCGAGCGCATGGCGCTGCAGGCCGAGCTGCCGCCCGAGCTGCGGGCGCTGATTCCGCGGCCGGCGCTCGACGCGCTAGCCGTTCCCGCTCCTTCCCTTGCCCATGACTGACATCCGCCGCCGCCGCTTCGACCTGATCGCCTTCGATTGGGACGGCACCCTCTATGACTCCACCCGCCTCATCGTGCGCTGCATCCAGGCCGCGGTGGTCGACGTCGGCGGCGCCAAGCCGAGCGAGAACGACGCCGCCTGGGTGATCGGCCTGGGCCTGGCCGAGGCGTTGGCCCGCGCCGCGCCCGATGTGCCGCGCGAGAAATACGCCGAGCTCGGGGCGCGCTATCGCTATCACTATCTTAAGCACCAGGACGACCTCGTGCTGTTCGACGGCGTCCTGCCGATGCTCGACGCCCTCCATGCGCGAGGCCACAAGCTGGCGGTGGCCACCGGCAAGTCGCGGCGCGGACTGGACGAGGCGCTGGCCACCGTCGCGCTGCGCGAGCGCTTCGACGCCTCGCGCACGGCGGACGAGACCTTCGGCAAGCCGCATCCGCGGATGTTGCTGGAGCTGATGGAGGAGATGGAGGTGCCGGCCGAGCGCACGCTGATGATCGGCGACACCACCCACGACCTGCAACTGGCGATCAATGCCGGCTGCGCGCGCGTGGGCGTGAGCTACGGCGCGCACGAGCACGAGACCTTCGACCCCCTGCAGCCGCTGTACGTGGCGCATTCGGTGTCCGGTCTGACGCAGTGGCTTCTCGAGAACGCATGAAAATCGTGGGATGAGCGAAAGCATTCCCCTGTGCAATGCTGCCGACCTGGTCGAGGGCGGCCGCGCCGTGCCCTTTGATGTGGTGCTCGGCGGCCAGACCTGTCGAGCCTTCGCGATCCGCTTTGAAGGCCAGGTACATGCCTACCTGAACCGCTGCAGCCACGTGGCGATGGAGCTGGACTTCCAGCCGGATCGCTTCTTCGACGACAGCGGGCAATGGCTGCTCTGCGCGACCCATGGGGCGGTCTACAAGCCGGACACCGGCGAATGTGCCGGCGGCCCCTGCCGCGGGGGGCTCGTGAAGATCGCTTTGAGCGAACGGGACGGCGTGGTGCACTGGCATACTGCCTGGAACCTCCAACCCCTGGCTTTCTGACATGACCGACCCCCACCGCACGGAACCCGAGGGTTTCGAGCCATTCGAGCGCGCCGCCCCGGCGCGCAGCTCGAGGAACGATCCGACCCAGCAACCCGGCTGGGAGCGCGCGACGCTCGAGAAGCTCGCCTTCGCCAGCCTGCGCGAGCAGCAGGCCGCACGCCGCTGGAAGACCTTCGTGCGGCTGAGCTGGCTGGCCTTCTTCATCTTCCTGGTCTGGCTCGCCGTCTCGAAGGGCACGCCAACCACCGCCAAGACCACCGCGCACACGGCGGTCGTCGAGATCAAGGGCGAGATCGCCAACGGCGCCGATGCGAGCGCGGAGTTCGTGGTGGCGGCGATGAAGACCGCTTTCGAGGATGAAGGCGCCAAGGGCGTCGTGCTGCTGATCAATTCGCCCGGCGGAAGCCCGGTGCAGGCGGGCATCATCAATGACGAGATCCGCCGTCTGCGGGCCAAGCACAACAAGCCGGTGTATGCGGTGGTCGAGGAGACCTGCGCCTCCGCTGCCTATTACATCGCCGCGGCGACCGACAAGGTCTTTGTCGACAAGGCCAGCATCGTCGGCAGCATCGGCGTGCTGATGGACGGCTTCGGCTTTACCGGGCTGATGGAGAAGGTCGGCGTCGAGCGCAGGCTGCTGACGGCCGGCGAGAACAAGGGCTTCCTGGATCCCTTCAGCCCGATGAGCGACGCCCAGCGCGCGCATGCGCAGCAGATGCTCGAGCAGATCCACGCGCAGTTCATCGACGTGGTCAAGAAGGGCCGGGGCGATCGGCTCAAGACCGGCACGCCGGGCTTGTTCAGCGGCCTGTTCTGGAGCGGCCAGCAGGCGGTGGAGCTGGGGCTGGCCGATCAGCTCGGCAATGTCGACTTCGTCGCGCGTGAGGTCATCAAGGCCGAGGAAGTCATCGACTACACCCGCCGCGACAACGTGGCCGAGAAGCTGGCCAAGAAGTTCGGCGCGGCGCTGGGCGATGCCTCGGTGCGTGCGGTGCGCAGCGTGCCGGCACTGCGCTGATCAGGCCGGGTCGGACCAGCGCGCCGACGCCGCGAGCGCCACGGCGAAGGCCACCACGACATAGAGCGCCGCGGTCAGGGAACTGACCTCGGCGAGGAAGCCGATCACTGGCGGCCCCGCCATGAAACCCAGGTAGGCCGCTGCCGAAACTGCGGCGATGCCGCGTGCCGGCTCGACGCACGGCACGCGCGCCGAGGCAGCGAAAAGGATGGGCACCACGTTGGCGAATCCGACCCCCACGCCGGCGAACCCGGCCAGCGCGAGCCAGGGCGCATCGGTCAACAGGACCAGCGTCATGGACGCCGCTGCCAGCAAGGCGCTGCTGCGCAGCAGGTCGGCCGGCGCGAAGCGCGCCCGCATCGCGTCGCCGCCGAAGCGTGTTGCGGCCATCGCAGCCGAGAAGCTGGCGTAGGCGAGGGCGGCCTGCTGCTGCGGGCTGCCCAGTTCCTGCTTGAGGTAGAGCACGCTCCAGTCGTAGATCGCGCCCTCGGCGATCAGTCCGAGGGCTGCCAGCACGCCGAGGATGACGAGTGCGCCGCGGGGCAGCCGGAAGCCTTCGTTGCCGACGGCGAAAGCGGTGGCTTCCCTGGGCAGCATCCATTGGGCGGAAAGCACGATCGCGAGGGCCATCGCCACCGCGACGAGCGTCAGGTGTGACTGCGGTGCCATGCCCGCAGCCAGTGCCGCGCTGCCGGTCACGGCCCCGGCCATGCCGCCCAGGCTGAACATGCCGTGCATCCCGCTCATGAGCGGATGGCCGTTGCGCAGTTCGAGTTCTGCGGCTTCCGTGTTGATCGCCACGTCGAACACGCTGGTGACGATGCCGAAGGCCGCCAGCAGTCCCAGCAGTGCGGCGTAGCCCGGCATGACCAGCAAGCCGGCGAGCAGCAGCGCGTAGACCGCGCCGCAAAGCCCGGCCGTCGCCCGCGCGCCGTAGCGCCCGATCCAGCGGCTCGCCTGCGTCAAGCCCAGCAGGGCGCCCACGCCGGCCGCGAGCATGGCCAGGCCGAGCTCCGCCTCGGTGACGCCGTAGTGCGCCTTCACCGTGGGGATATGGACGCCCCAGGTCGCGAAGATGAAGCCCGAGGCGAAGAACTGGGTACGCGCGGCCCAGCGCATGCGCGCGGACAGCTGCATCACGGTGGCGGACATGGCTAGCGTCCGATCGCGAATACGGCGGGCATGCGGTCGTCGGTACCCGGCGGCCTGGCGCGCCAGGCCTTGACCGTCTCGCTGCGGATGTCGGCGCTCGCGAGCGTGAGCCCGCGAGCCACAGCGAGGCGGGTGTTGTGCTGGAGGGTCTGCATCAAGGCTTGGAGCAGGGCCGCATTGCGGTAGGGTGTTTCGATGAAGAGCTGGGTCTGGCCGGTGCGCAGCGCGAGCGATTCGAGTTCGCGGATGCGCTGCGTGCGCGCCTCGGCGTCCTGCGGGAGGTAGCCGACGAAGGCGAAATTCTGGCCGTTGAGTCCGCTGGCCGCGAGTGCGAGCAGCAGCGACACCGGCCCGGTGAGGGGCATCACCGCGATGCCCAGCTCATGGGCGGCGCGCACCACGGAGGAGCCGGGGTCGGCGACGGCAGGCATGCCGGCCTCGCTGAGCAGCCCGATGTCGGTGCCGGCCAGCGCCGCGGCGAGCAGCGGCCGCGCATCGAACTGGCCCGCGTGGTGATCGCCCTTCTTGTGGACCTCGCGCGGCAGCTCATGGATCTGCTGCGCCTGCAGCGGCGCGGCTAGCGGCACCACGCCATCGATGCGCTTGAGAAAGGCGCGGGCCGACTTTGCGTTCTCGCAGATCCAGTGGGTGAGGCCCGCAGCGGCCTGCAGCGTGCCCAGGGGCATCACCTCCTGCAACGGGGCCTGCGTGTCGCATCCGAAATCCAGCGGCGCCGGAACCAGATAGAGCTTGCCTCGGCTCACAGGAGATCGACTCCGGCCGCGCGCAGCATGTTGGCGGTGCGGATCAGCGGCAGGCCCACCAGGGCCGTGGGATCGTCGCTGTCGATGGCATCCAGCAGCGCGATGCCGAGGCCTTCGCTTTTGGCGCTGCCAGCGCAGTCGTAGGGCTGCTCCGCGAGCAGATAGCTTTCGATGGCCGCATCGCTGTAGTTGCGGAACACGACCCGCACGGGCGCGAGCTCGCGCTGCGAGAAGCTGTTGGCCTGGCAGACCACGGCGACGGCGGTCTGAAACACAAGCGTCTGGCCGCGCATGCGCCGCAGCTGGGCGGTCGCGCGGGCATGGTCGCCGGGCTTGCCGAGCGGTTCGCCCGCCAGGTCGGCCACCTGGTCGGAGCCGATCACCACTGCCTCGGGAAAGCGGCGGGCCACCGCCATCGCCTTTTCGAGGGCCAGCCTTTCGGCCAGGGCGCGCGGCGACTCGCCCGGCAACGGTGTTTCGTCGACCTCGGGCGGTTGAACGTCGAAGGGCAGCCGAAGGCGGCCGAGGAGCTCACGGCGGTAGCGCGAGGTCGAAGCAAGTATCACGGGGCGTTGCATGGCCCATGATTGTGCGTGAGCGGTTTAGACTGGCGCCAATGAGCAGAGAATTTACCCCTGGCAGGCTCGACGTGGGCCGCTTCGCCGAGGCGGCCGGGGCGCTTTCGGGCGCTGAGCCTCTTCAGGCTTATCCGCGCCTGAGCGCCGAGCTGGCCGGCCCGGCGGCCCATGCGCGCGTGCAGTGGGAGGCCGTTGGCGCCGAACACGACGGTGAGGCGGGAAGCCCGGTTCCCTGGCTTCATCTGACCGCGTCGACCACGGTGCCGCTGATTTGCCAACGCTGCATGACGCCGGTAGATATCGAACTGCAGGTCGATCGCTGGTTCCGATTCGTCGCGGATGAGGACACGGCAGCCGCCGAAGACGAGGAATCCGAGGAAGATGTGCTCGTCGCCAGCCGTGATTTCGACCTGCACGCCTTGATCGAGGACGAACTGCTGATGGAAATCCCCGTCACCCCGCGACACGAACATTGCCCGGAGCCGGTGAAGCTGTCGGCGGCGGATCCCGATTTCGAAGCCGCCGAGGCCGCTCGCCCCAACCCGTTCGCCGTGCTCGGCACGCTGCGCTCGGACAAGCAGAAATAGGCTTGGAATTGCCAAACTGGCGTCCAGTGCCCGAATGGGGCTATAATCATGGGCTTCGCGCGCGCCGCCCTTTGCATGGGGCCAATGAACGGCAGGGGCCGTCAGGACTTCCGGTCGAGCGCGTGCCCGCCCACTCACCCGAACACTTTCAGGAGCCAGCATGGCTGTCCAGCAAAACAAAAAGTCGCCGTCCAAGCGCGGCATGCATCGTTCCCACAACGCATTGGGTACGCCGGGCTTGGCTGTCGAGCCGACCACCGGCGAGACGCATCTGCGCCATCACATCAGCCCGAACGGCTTCTACCGCGGCCGCAAGGTGCTCAAGACAAAGTCAGAAGCCTGATCCGCTTTTTCAAGGCTGAAGGCCCGAAGCTACTTTTGCCGTAGCGTCGGGCCTTTGTTTTGATGGCTACGCCTTCCGAATCCACTGTTTCTGCATCCTCCGCGATCACGCTGGCCGTCGATTGCATGGGGGGGGACCATGGGCCGCGCGTCACGCTCGCGGCCTGTCGGGCTTTTCTCGAGCGCCACGCCGAGGCTTCGCTGCTCTTGGTGGGGGCGCCGGCTGCGATGGCTGGCTTTTCGCATCCGCGTGCCCAGGTGATTGCGGCCAGCGAAGTGGTCGGCATGGACGACCCGATCGAGGTCGCGCTGCGGAAGAAAAAAGACTCGTCGATGCGGGTTGCGATCCAGCAGGTGAAGGACGGCGCCGCTCAGGCGGCGGTCTCGGCCGGCAACACCGGCGCCCTCATGGCCATTGCGCGCTATTTGCTCAAGACGCTCGAAGGGATCGATCGGCCGGCCATCGCCCCCCAACTTCCCAATAGCAAGGGCGGCGCGACCACGGTGCTCGATCTGGGTGCCAATGTGGACTGCGACGCAGAGGACTTGCTGCAGTTTGCGGTGCTGGGCTCCGCACTGGTCTCCGCGCTGACGGGGAACGAGTCACCGTCGGTCGGCTTGCTCAATGTCGGCGAAGAGGCGATCAAGGGCAGTGAAACAATTAAGAAGGCCAGTCAACTGCTCCGAAAAGCAGCAAGCTCCGACGATCTGAATTTCTACGGCAACGTGGAGGGCAACGACATTTTCAAGGGCACGACGGACATCGTCGTCTGTGACGGCTTCGTCGGCAATGTCACCTTGAAGGCAACCGAAGGGGTGGCATCGATGATCGTCGATTTCCTTCGCATCGAGTATTCGAGCAACATTTTCAGCAAATTTGCCGCGATCGTGTCGTATCCGGTCCTAAAGGCGCTCAAACGCCGATTGGACCACCGGCGGTACAACGGTGCTGCCCTGCTGGGGCTCCGCGGACTGGTGTTCAAGAGCCACGGTTCTGCTGACGACGTGGCTTTCGGTCACGCGCTCGATCGCGCTTATGATGCCGCTCGCAACAACCTGCTCGATCGTGTGCGGGCCCGCATCGCCCACGCCGCGCCACTGCTCGCGCGGCAAGAGCCGGCGACGCCGGTCGACACGGCGGCACTCCACGTTTGATGACTCCTTTTTCTCGCATCACCGGCACCGGCAGTTACCTGCCGCCGCGTCGAGTGACCAATGACGACCTCGCCCGCGATCTCGCGGCGCGTGGCATCGAGACGTCCGATCAGTGGATCGTCGAGCGAACCGGCATTCGCGCGCGCCATTTCGCGGCGCCCGAGGTGGCGAGCAGCGATCTGGGACTGCAGGCTGCCAAGCAGGCGCTGGAGGCCGCGGGCCGCAGCGCCGGTGAGGTCGACCTCATCATCGTGGCGACCTCCACGCCCGACATGGTGTTTCCCTCGTCGGCCGCCATTCTTCAAAACAAACTGGGCATAGCCGGCTGTCCTGCCTTCGATGTGCAGGCGGTGTGCAGCGGCTTCGTCTATGCATTGACCGTGGCGGACGCGATGATCCGCACGGGCAGCGCCAAGTGCGCGCTGGTCATCGGCGCGGAAGTGTTCTCGCGCATCCTCGATTTCAACGACCGCACCACCTGCGTGCTGTTCGGCGATGGCGCCGGCGCGGTGGTGCTCGAGGCCAGTGCCGAGCCCGGCATCCTGGCCAGCGATCTGCATGCCGACGGCAAGCACGTCGGCATTCTGTGCGTCCCAGGCCATGTCTCGGGCGGTGATGTGCTCGGCACGCCGCTGCTCCATATGGATGGGCAGGCCGTGTTCAAGCTGGCCGTCCGCGTGCTGGAAGAGGCGGCGCGTGCCTGCCTGCAGAAGGCCGGCAAGACCGATGCGGACATCGACTGGCTGATCCCGCATCAGGCCAACATCCGCATCATGGAAGGCACGGCTCGCAAGCTGAAGGTCCCGCTCGACAAGCTGGTCGTAACCGTCAACGAGCATGGCAATACGTCCGCCGCCTCCATCCCGCTGGCATTGGACGAGGCGGTGCGCTCGGGCAAGGTGAAGAGGGGCGACACAGTCATGCTCGAAGGCGTAGGCGGCGGCTTCACCTGGGGCGCGGTGCTATTGACTATGTAGTGCGACGACGCGCCGCCCCGTGGGCGGCGGGGCGCGCAACGGAGACACAACAATGAAATCCTTCGCTTTCGTATTTCCGGGCCAGGGCTCGCAGGCGGTCGGCATGCTCGACGCCTGGGGTGATCACCCGGCCGTGGCCGAGACGCTGCGCGAAGCGTCCGATGCGCTGGACGAGGATGTCGCGCGCCTGATCCACGAAGGCCCGAAGGAAGCGCTGGCCCTCACCACCAATACGCAACCCGTGATGCTGGTCGCCGGCGTCGCTGCCTGGCGTGCCTGGCTGGCCGAGGGCGGTTCCAAGCCGGCGCTGGTCGCCGGCCATTCGCTGGGCGAGTACTCCGCGCTCGTCGCTTCCGGTGTGCTGACGCTGGCGCAGGCCGCGCCGCTGGTGCGCTTTCGCGCCCAGGCGATGCAGCAGGCCGTGCCGGTGGGCGTGGGTGCGATGGCGGCGGTCCTGGGCATGGACGCGGAAAAGGTGAAGGCAGGCTGCGCCGAGGTGACGGCCGGCTTCGGCCCCGGCAGTGCCGAGGTCGTCGAGGCCGTGAACTTCAACGATCCGATGCAGACGGTGATCGCGGGCAGCAAGGCTGCGGTCGACAAGGCTTGTGAAGTGCTCAAGGCACAGGGCGCCAAGCGTGCGCTGCCCTTGCCGGTGTCGGCACCCTTCCACTCGAGCCTGATGCGGCCGGCAGCCGAAGCCTTGCGCGAGCGCCTCGCGTCGGTGAGCTTCGCTGCGCCGCAGATTCCTATCCTCAACAACATCGACGTTGCGGTGGAAACCGATGCCGATCGGATCCGCGATGCGCTGGTGCGCCAGGCGGCGGGTCCTGTGCGCTGGGTCGAGAGCGTGCTGGCCTTGAAGGCGCGCGGCGTGGAAGTCATTGTCGAATGCGGTCCCGGCAAGGTGCTCGCCGGCATGGCCAAGCGCATTTCGCCCGAACTCTTCGCGGCCTCGGTGTTCGACCCGGCGACGCGCGCGGAATCCCAGCAATTGCTCGGCGCCTGAGCGTCGGGCTTCGAACATCCACCTCCTATGAGCATTCCCAAATTCGAAGGCCAGGTTGCCTTGGTCACCGGCGCCTCGCGCGGCATCGGGGCGGCGATCGCGCTCGAACTGGCGCAACGCGGCCTTCAGGTCATCGGCACCGGCACCACCGAGGAGGGCGCCAACAGGATCACTGCTGCGCTCGGAGCGCACGGCGGGCGAGGCCTGGCGCTCGATGTGAACGACGGGCCGGCGGTCGAGGCATTGATCGACCAGATCGTCAAGGCCTATGGTGCGATCCACGTGCTGGTCAACAACGCGGGCATCACGCGCGACATGCTGGCCATGCGTCTCAAGGATGAGGACTGGGACGCCGTGCTCGACACCAATCTCAAGGCCGTCTTCCGACTCTCGCGCGCGGCGATCCGCCCGATGATGAAGCAGCGCTACGGCCGCATCATCAGCATCACCAGCGTTGTCGGTGCGTCGGGCAATGCAGGCCAGGCCAACTACGCCGCCGCCAAGGCCGGCGTCGCGGGCATGACCCGTGCCCTTGCACGCGAGCTCGGCAGCCGCAACATCACGGTCAACTGCGTGGCACCCGGCTTCATCGAGACCGACATGACCGCCAATCTGCCCGAAGCCCAGCAGCAGGCACTGCTGGCGCAGATTCCGCTTGGCCACCTCGGCAAGCCGGCCGACATCGCGCATGCCGTTGCCTACCTGGCATCGCCGCAGGCGGCCTATGTGACCGGGCAGGAGTTGCATGTCAATGGCGGCATGCATATGTGAAAGCAGGGGCGCAAATCTTTTGCCCCGCCGATCCGGACCCGGATGCCACAATCCGGCCGGCTAAAATCATCGATTACCTACAACCCTCAGAGGGAACCAAATGAGCGATATCGAAGCACGTGTCAAGAAAATCATTGCCGAACAACTCGGCGTTGAAGAGTCCCAGGTCACCAACGAAAAGGCTTTTGTCGCCGATCTCGGTGCGGACTCGCTCGACACGGTCGAACTGGTGATGGCACTCGAAGACGAATTCGGCATCGAGATCCCCGACGAAGACGCCGAGAAGATCACGACCGTCCAGAACGCCGTCGACTACGCCACCAAGAATCAAAAGGCCTGATATCGGCCACACTGGGTTCCCGCATCGGTTCGCGGCCGCCATGATGGCGCAAGCCGCCCCGCGGTCTCAGTGGTTCCAGAAAGGTTTGCCGGCATGACCAAACGCCGCGTCGTCGTGACCGGACTCGGTTGCATTGCCCCTGTCGGAAACACCGTTGCCGAGTCCTGGGCCAATCTGCTTGCCGGAAAGTCGGGCATCGACAGCGTCACCAGCTTTGACGCGAGCGCGCTCGCGTGCAGGTTCGCGGGCGAGGTGAAGGGATTCGACATCACCCAGTACATCGCCGAGAAGGAAGCGCGCCACATGGACCGCTTCATCCATCTCGGCTTGGCTGCCGCGATGCAGGCGGTGCAGGACAGCGGCCTGCCGACCGGCGATGCGCTGGCGCAGGAAGATGCCGTTCGCATCGGCTGCAATATCGGCTCGGGCATCGGGGGGCTCCCCATGATCGAGGCAACGCATGCCGAGCTGACCAACCGGGGCCCGCGCCGCGTCTCTCCCTTCTTCGTGCCGGCGTCGATCATCAACATGATCTCCGGCCACGTGTCGATCAAGTACGGCTTCAAGGGGCCGAACATCGCGATCGTCACGGCCTGCACCACCGGCTTGCATGCCATCGGCACCTCCGCTCGAATGATCGAGTACGGCGATGCCGATGTGATGATCGCGGGCGGTGCCGAGTCCACGGTTTCGCCGCTCGGCATCGGCGGTTTCGCTGCTGCGCGCGCGCTGTCCACCCGCAACGACGACCCGGCCACGGCCTCGCGCCCCTGGGACCGCGACCGCGACGGGTTCGTGCTGGGCGAGGGTGCCGGCGTGCTGGTGCTCGAGGAATACGAGCGGGCCAAGGCGCGCGGCGCCAAGATCTACGCCGAAGTCGCCGGCTTCGGCATGAGCGCCGATGCCTTCCACATGACCGCGCCGGACGTCGACGGACCGAGTCGCTCGATGGTGGCGGCGCTGAACAACGCCGGCGTCAATCCCGACCAGGTGCAGTACCTGAACGCGCATGGCACCTCGACGCCGCTGGGCGACCTCAACGAGACCAATGCGATCAAGAAGGCCTTCGGCGAGCAGGCCGGGAAGCTGGTGGTGAACTCGACAAAGTCGATGACAGGCCATCTGCTGGGCGGCGCCGGGGGCATCGAATCGGTGTTCACGGTGCTGGCGGTTCACCATCAGAAGAGCCCGCCGACGATCAACATCTTCAATCAGGACCCGGAGTGCGATCTCGATTACTGCGCCAATGAGGCGCGCGATCTCAAGATCGACGTCGCAGTCAAGAACAACTTCGGGTTCGGCGGCACCAACGGCACGCTGGTGTTCAAGCGCGCTTGAATTCCCCGTATCCATGCACGGCGCCCCGTCGGTGAGTTATCCGGTGGGGCGGTCGCGCATCGCCGGCCGGTTTTTGCTCCTCCTTTGGATCTGCGGCGCCTGCTGCGTGGCTGCGGCGTGCCTTCGGCTCGACAAGGCTGACTGGCGCTTCGGCCTCCTGGTGGTGAGCGTCCTCGGCGCGGGCGGGGCGGCCTGGGCGAGTTCGCTGCGCCGCGGCCCGTTCTCGTTACTGAATTTCGATGGCCTGCGCTGGTCGATCCCCGGCGCGGCCGGGTTGCACGGGGCCGACGCGAGGGTGGCCCTGGATGGCCAGTCGTGGCTGCTGGTTCGCCTGGCCGAGCCTCGGCATGCTGCCCGATGGGTCTGGCTGGAGCGGCGCGCCCTGCCGCAGCGCTGGCAGGACTTGCGCCGTGGGGTATATTCGCGCCCCGTTCCGGCCGGCCAGGCCTTGACCGACCCCCGGTCCGCGCCCGCCAGCGCGCAACATCCTCTTTCATGACCGCCTCTCCACCGCCCGTGCCGCCCGACACCGGCTTGACCGACGCATCTGCCGCTGCGCCGAGGCCCGGAGAGGTCGACCTTCTGCTGGTCCAGCGCACGGTCGCGGGTGACCAGAAGGCCTTCGAGCTGCTGGTCATCAAGTACCAGCGCCGGATCGAGCGGCTCATCGGCCGCATGGTCCGCGATGTCAACCTCGTCGAGGACATCGCCCAGGAGACCTTCATTCGCGCCTACCGTGCCCTGCACCAGTTCAGGGGCGAGGCGCAGTTCTACACCTGGCTCTACCGGATCGCCGTCAATACCGCCAAGAAGGCCCTGGTGGACATGAAGCGCGATCCGACCGTGACCGAGAGCACGCTGCGTTCGTCTTCCGAGGACGAGGATGAAACTTACCGGCCCGGAAACGAACCAACGAGCGACGAGACGCCCGAATCCGTGATGGCCGCGAACGAGATCGCGGCCGCCGTCGACGCCGCGATGGAAGCCCTGCCCGCTGAGCTGAGGCAGGCGGTCACGCTGCGCGAGATCGAAGGCATGAGCTACGAAGAGATCGCCGAGGTCATGAATTGTCCGATCGGCACGGTTCGGTCGCGGATCTTCCGGGCGCGCGAAGCCATTTCGGCCAGGGTTAAACCGTTGCTGGACAACCAGTCCGGCAAGCGTTGGTAAGCAGGTGAATGAGATGAAGCACACAACCACAGTCCATGAGCAGGTTTCCGCACTCGCCGATGGGCATCTGCGGGACGAAGAGTTCGCTCAGGTGATCGACAAGGTCTGCAGCAGCGAGGAGTTGCGTGCGACCTGGCATGCCTACCATGTGGTCGGGGATGTCTTGCGTTCCGGCGTCCATAGCGCCTGCAGCGACAGTTCGCAGTTTCTCTCTCGGCTCCAGCAGCGGCTGGCAGCCGAGCCCTCCGCTCCGGCGCTCGCCCCGGATGCAGCGGCGATGCCCGTGCTGCGTCGTGCCGAGGCGGCCAACGAGCCGGTGTTCCGGTGGAAACTCGTGGCCGGTGCGGCATCGCTGGCGGCTGCAGCGGCCATCGGCTGGAACTGGGTCGGAGGCGCCGGTCCTCAGCCTGCGGCGCAACTGGCGCAGCAGCAGCAGCAGCAGCAACAACAGGTCTCCGGTTCGGTGCTCGCCGCCAGCGGGTCCTCGCCGCAGGCCGCTGTCGTGCTGGCGCCGATGCGGGTCGTGGTGGGAAATGGCAATCCGCAGGTCATGCTGCGCGATCCGCGCCTGGACCAGCTGCTTGAAGCGCACCAGCAGGCGGGCGGCGCTTCGCAGATGCCTTCCGGCTTCTTGCGCAATGCGACCTTCGACGGGCCGGCCCGCTGATCGTTCGTTTGCAAACGTCCGCAATGACTGTATCGATGCCGATGTCCGCGCGTGGTGCGGTGATTCTCGTTGCTGCGCTCTGCATGGCGCAGGCGGTCGTGGCCCAGAGCCGCGCGCCCTCGCCGTCCGCGAAGGGGCTGATCAGTGCGTCGGGCGGCGAGGCACCGGCGCTGAGCGTGGTCGATTGGCTGCAGCGCATGCATGCCGCGTCCCGCCAGCGTTCCTATGCGGGGACCTTTGTCGTTTCGGCTGCCGGCGGGAACTTGTCGAGCGCCCGCATCTGGCACGTCTGCGAAGGTGACCTTCAGCTCGAGCGCGTCGAGGTGCTGTCCGGGCCGCCGCGCTCGACCTTCAGGCGCAACGATCACGTGATGACCTTTCTGCCCGAGACGAAGATCGTCAAGAGCGAGAAGCGCGAAAACCTCGAACTGTTCCCGAACCTGCTCGGCGCACCCGACTCCGCCATCGGCAACTACTACGGTGCGCGTGTCGTGGGCAAGGATCGCGTCGCGGGCTTCGATGCCGACGTGGTGCAGCTGGAGCCGCGGGACGGCCTGCGCTTCGGCTACCGCGTCTGGAGCGAGCGGCGCTCTGGCCTCGTGGTGAAGTTGCAGACCCTCGATGGCGATAACCGCGTGATCGAACAGTCCGCGTTCTCCGAACTCCAGCTCGATGCGCCGGTCAAAGCGCAGGTCCTGGCGCAGATGATGAGCAGCACGGCGGGCTACAAGGTGGAGAAATCCGAGCTCCAGCGCACCACGCCGGTCAAGGAGGGCTGGTCCCTGCGTACCCCGATCGCCGGCTTCAACCCGGTCAGCTGCTACAAGCGCGCGATGGGCGGCGCGGCGGGCGGCGGGCAAGGGCATACGATGCAGTGGATATTTTCGGATGGCCTGGCAACCGTCTCGCTCTTCGTGGAGCCTTACGACGCACAACGCCAGCCCCGGGAAGTCCTTCTCGCGCTCGGCGCGACCTACACGCTGACACGCCGCTTGACGGACAAGGATGGCGATTGGTGGCTGACCGCCGTCGGCGAGGTTCCGCCGCAGACGCTCGATGCGTTTGCGCAAAGCCTTGTGCGCGCACGCTGAGTCGCCATATCGATGTTTTTGTAGTTTTCTCCAACGAAGGAAGCCGATGATGTTCAGAACCGAGAGGAACAGGATCCGCTCATTCCTCGTGGCCGGCGCATTCATGCTCGCCTCCGGCGCCGCACTGCTGCCGGCCACACCTGCCAGTGCGCAGACGCAGGCCCGTGTGCTGCCCGACTTCACCGACCTGGTGGATCAGGTCGGTCCGTCCGTGGTCAACATCCGCACGGTCGAGAAGGTGGCCGAGCGCGGTGGCAGCGGCGAGATGGACGAGGAAATGCAGGAGTTCTTCCGCCGCTTCTTCGGCCAGCCTTTGCCCAAC
This sequence comes from Variovorax sp. WS11, assembly GCF_010499245.1. Classification (GTDB taxonomy): domain Bacteria; phylum Pseudomonadota; class Gammaproteobacteria; order Burkholderiales; family Burkholderiaceae_C; genus Variovorax. The sequence goes on along the minus strand of NZ_JAAGOW010000001.1, from coordinate 1,279,140 downwards.
ATCCCGCGGCAGGGGCCACGCCCGAACAGGCCTCAGGCGCCGCAGGAAGAGGCACGCCCGCGCGGTGTGGGTTCCGGCTTTATCCTGACCACCGATGGCTTCGTGATGACCAACGCCCACGTGGTCGACGGCGCCTCCGAAGTGTTGGTGACATTGGTCGACAAGCGCGAATTCAAGGCCAAGATCATCGGCGCCGACAAGCGCACCGACGTTGCGGTCGTGAAGATCGACGCAACCGGGCTCCCTGCGGTCAAGGTCGGCGACATTTCCAAGCTGCGCGTTGGCGAGTGGGTGATGGCCATTGGCTCGCCTTTTGGCCTCGAGAACACCGTGACCGCCGGCATCGTGAGCGCAAAGCAGCGCGACACCGGCGACTACCTGCCCTTCATCCAGACCGACGTCGCCATCAATCCGGGCAACTCCGGCGGACCGCTGATCAACATGCGCGGCGAGGTGGTCGGGATCAACAGCCAGATCTATTCGCGTTCGGGCGGTTTCATGGGCATCTCCTTCTCCATCCCCATCGACGAGGCGATTCGCGTGAGCGAGCAACTGCGCGCGAACGGCCGCGTGTCGCGCGGGCGCATCGGCGTGCAGATCGACCAGGTGACGAAGGACGTCGCCGAATCCATCGGCCTCGGCAAGGCGCAGGGCGCGCTCGTGCGCGGGGTGGAGCCCGGCTCGCCGGGCGAGAAGGCCGGCGTCGAGCCCGGCGACATCATCACGCGCTTCGATGGCAAGGCCATCGAGAAGCCCAGCGATCTTCCGCGTCTCGTGGGCAATACCAAGCCCGGCACCAAGAGCACCGTCACCGTGTTTCGTCGCGGCAATTCGCGCGACTTGACCGTGACGATCGCCGAGTTCGAGCCCGACAAGCCGACGCAGACGTCAGAACGCGAGGAGCAGCCGGCCAGCAAGCCATCGGCCTCGGCCGCCGCCAAATCGCTGGGCCTGACCGTCAGCGACCTCACCGCGGTGCAGAAGAAGGAACTCAAGCTCAAGGGCGGCGTGAAGATCGATTCGGCTACCGACGCCGCGACCCGCGCTGGCCTGCGCGAGGGCGACATCGTGCTGGCTGTCAACAACACGGAAGTGGGCAACGCCAAGGAGTTCGAGTCCGCGCTGGTGAAGGCCGACAAGAGCAAGCCCGTCAGCGTGCTTTTCCGCCGTGGCGACTGGGCGCAGTACGCCCTGATTCGCCCCGCACGCTGAACGGCGCCTCGCGTCAAGTGGCCCCATCCCGCAGTCGGGTTTGGGGCTTTTTTCGATCCCTTTTTGGTGTTCCCGCAACCCGGAGCAAAAATTTTTTCGCGCTCCGTGCGCCCTCAATTGGTTGGTGTTCACTAACTTTTGAGGAGGCTAATGACGGTTTTCGGTAGAATAGGTCCCCCGCAGCCCGCGGCTGGCGCATAAGCCGGCAAGCCTTCTCCACGATGCGAGATTCCCGCGTGCCGTCCACCGATGCTCCACAGATCGCCCACAAGTTGTTAAGGAACTGGTCCACCGATCCTGTTGATAAGTTGTTCATAAGTCCCATGTTGCTGACCTGCAACGACCGATCCGAGGCCCCGGCCCGGCTGTACGCGCCCCCCTTTTTGCCTACAATGAAGTTCCAACTACTGCAGTTGCCATTGCTTGTTGGTTCAGGGCGCGTCTCTTGGGGACGCGCCCTTTTTTCTTGCCTGTCGCCTGCTGCGCACGAGCCAATTCAAGTACTTAAGCGTTCCCGTTGATGAATCACATCAGAAACTTTTCGATCATTGCGCACATCGACCATGGCAAGTCGACGCTCGCAGACCGCTTGATCCAGCGCTGCGGAGGACTCGCCGAACGCGAGATGGAAGCGCAGGTCCTCGACTCGATGGACATCGAGAAAGAGCGTGGGATAACCATCAAGGCGCAGACTGCCGCGCTGCACTACAAGGCACGCGATGGACAGGTCTACAACCTCAATCTGATCGACACGCCGGGTCACGTCGACTTCTCTTATGAAGTGAGTCGCTCGCTCTCTGCATGCGAAGGCGCATTGCTCGTCGTCGATGCGAGCCAGGGCGTCGAAGCACAGACCGTGGCCAACTGCTACACCGCGCTCGATCTCGGTGTCGAGGTGGTGCCGGTGCTCAACAAGATGGACCTGCCGCAGGCCGACCCCGACAACGCGAAGGTAGAGATCGAGGACGTGATCGGCATCGACGCGGGCGATGCGATTCCCTGCTCGGCGAAGACCGGCATGGGCATCGACGAAATTCTCGAGGCCATCGTGGCCAAGGTGCCGGCGCCGCGCGGCAATCCCGATGCGGCCTTGCGCGCGATGATCATCGACAGCTGGTTCGACGCCTACGTGGGCGTGGTGATGTTGGTGCGCGTGGTCGACGGTCGCCTGGCGAAGGGCGACCGCATCAAGATGATGGCCTCCGGCGCGAGCTACAACGCCGACAGCCTCGGCGTCTTCACCCCCGCGACCGAGCCGCGCCAGTCGCTCGAGGCAGGCGAGGTCGGCTTCATCATCGCCGGCATCAAGGAACTGCAGGCCGCGAAGGTCGGCGACACCGTCACCCAGATCAAGACCGGCAGCGGCGGCGCGGCTGCCACCGCCACCGAGGCCTTGCCCGGCTTCAAGGAAATCCAGCCGCAGGTGTTCGCCGGCCTCTATCCGACCGAGGCGAGCGAGTACGACTCGCTGCGCGACGCGCTGGAGAAGCTCAAGCTCAACGACTCCTCATTGCACTACGAGCCGGAGGTGTCCCAGGCGCTGGGCTTCGGTTTCCGCTGCGGCTTCCTGGGCCTGCTGCACATGGAGATTGTGCAGGAGCGGCTGGAGCGCGAGTTCGACCAGGACCTGATCACGACCGCGCCCAGCGTGGTCTACCAGGTCGCGAAGAACGACGGCGAGGTGATCATGGTCGAGAACCCGTCCAAGATGCCCGACGTCGGCCGCATGGCGGAGATCCGCGAGCCGATCGTGACGGTCCATCTCTACATGCCGCAGGAATACGTCGGCTCGGTGATGACGCTGGCCAACCAGAAGCGCGGTGTGCAGATGAACATGGCCTACCACGGCCGCCAGGTCATGCTGACCTACGAGATGCCGCTCGGCGAGATCGTGCTGGACTTCTTCGACAAGCTGAAGTCGGTCAGCCGCGGCTACGCGTCGATGGACTACGAGTTCAAGGAGTACCGGGCCTCGGACGTGGTCAAGGTCGACATCCTGCTCAACGGTGACAAGGTCGACGCGCTGTCGATCATCGTGCACCGCAGCCAGAGCCAGTATCGCGGCCGGGCGGTCGTTGCCAAGATGCGCGAGATCATCAGCCGCCAGATGTACGACGTTGCGATCCAGGCCGCCATCGGGGCCAACATCATTGCGCGTGAGACAATCAAGGCCCTGCGCAAGAACGTGCTCGCCAAGTGCTACGGCGGCGACATCACCCGCAAGCGCAAGCTGCTCGAGAAGCAGAAAGCGGGCAAGAAAAGAATGAAGCAGATCGGCTCGGTCGAGGTCCCGCAAGAGGCCTTTCTCGCCATCCTGCAGGTCGAAGACTAAGAACACGGCATCGATGGCATTTCTCACCTCCCTGATCCTTGCAGCTTTCGTCGGTTATATCGGTGCCTGGTACTTCGGTGCGGTCGAAGGCAATTTTGCGCTGCTGCTGTTTCTTGCGACCGTGGTCACGGGCCTGTACTGGCTTGCGGAGCGCTTCTACTTCCTGCCGCGGCGACTCAAGGCGGCCGCGGCGCTGGAGGGCTCGCTGACCCAGCGGCGCGAAGAACTCGCCCGCCAGGGCATCACGCAGGTCGACACCACGGACCCCAAGGCGCGAGAGCGCCTGCTCATGCAGCCCTGGTGGCTGGACTGGACCGCGGGTCTGTTTCCCGTGATCCTGGCGGTTTTCCTGCTGCGCTCTTTCCTGGTCGAGCCCTTCAAGATCCCGTCGGGCTCGATGATGCCCACGCTGCTGACTGGCGACCTGATCCTGGTCAACAAGTTCACCTACGGCCTGCGCCTGCCCGTCATCAACACCAAGATCACCGACGGCACCCCGCCGGCTCGTGGCGACGTGATGGTGTTCCGCTATCCGCCCAAGCCCAGCATGGACTACATCAAGCGCGTCATCGGCGTGCCGGGCGATGAAGTCGCCTACCTCAACAAGAAGCTCACCATCAACGGCCAGCCGATCAACAAGCAGCCGGTGCCCGAGTATTTCGACGAGGAGGCGATGCGCTACCTCAAGCAGTATTCGGAAGATCTGGGCGGCAAGCAGCACATGCTGCTCAACGACGACGGCCGCCGTGCCGGCCTGTCGGAGGCCGAGATCATGGCGTTCCCGAACCAGGAAAATTGCCGCTACAGTGTCGAGGGCGTTGTGTGCAAGGTGCCGCCCGGCCACTACTTCATGATGGGCGACAACCGCGACAACTCGCTCGATTCGCGCTACTGGGGCTTCGTGCCGGACAAGAACATCGTGGGCAGGGCTTTCTTCGTCTGGATGAATTTCGGCGATCTCAAGCGCATCGGCGGATTCCAATAATCGGGGTTTTGGAGGGAAAGAGGGCATGAGTGCAAGTCAATCCAGGGGGCGCCAGCGTGGCATCTCCTTCATCGGGCTGCTGTTTGTCGCCATCGTGCTGGCCTGTGTCGGCGTGGTGGTGGCGCAGGTCATTCCGACGCTGATCGAGTATCAGGCGATCAGCAAGGCGGCGAACAAGGCCAAGGACGGCACGACGGTCCCCGAGGTACGGGCGATCTTCGATCGCGCGCAGGCCATCGACGACTTCCAGTCGGTCTCGGGCAAGGACCTTGACGTGAAGAAGGTCGGCGACAAGGTCGTGGTGTCCTTCGCCTACCAGCGCGAAATCCACCTGTTCGGCCCGGCGTACCTCACGCTGAAGTACGAAGGCCAATCGCGCTGAAATGGAAGCCCACAGGATCGCGGCCCAGCCCTTGCATCGCCCTGTGGGGGGCACGCGCCTGCCCCGGGGCGGCGCCGCGGCGGGCCGTCTGTGACGGGCGGTGACCTTGCCGCGCTGCAGGCGCGCATCCAGCATTCCTTTTCCGACCAGCGGTTGCTGCAGCGTGCGCTGACGCACCGCAGTTTTTCGGCCGACCACAACGAGCGGCTCGAGTTCCTGGGCGACTCGGTTCTCAACCTCGCGGTCGCCCACCTGCTCTATGAACGGCTGTCGCAACTGCCCGAGGGCGACCTGTCCCGGGTGCGGGCCAACCTGGTCAAGCAGGACACCCTGCATCAGCTGGCGCTCAAGCTGGCGCTGTCCCCGCTGCTGCGGCTGGGCGAAGGGGAGGCGCGCTCCGGCGGGCCGAACCGTCCCTCGATCCTGGCCGACGCGCTGGAAGCGCTGATCGGCGCCGTCTACCTCGACGCCGGCTATGGCCCGGCACAGGCGCTGGTGAGGCGGCTCTACGAGTCGGTGGCCATCACGCCGCGCATGGACGCCGTGGCCAAGGACCCGAAGACGGAATTGCAGGAATGGCTGCAGGGCCACAAAATGAAGCTGCCGGTCTACCGCGTGATCGGCACGCTGGGCGCGGCGCACAAGCAGACTTTCGACGTCGAATGCGAGGTGCCCGACCTGGACCTGCGCGAACGCGGCATCGGCGGCTCGCGCCGCGCCGGCGAGCAGGCTGCGGCAGCCGCCATGTTGATCCGGCTCAAGGCGCGAGGCGGCGCGACAAAGGCATCCCCATGAACCATCCCATCGAATCCGACCCGCTCCCTCCCGCAGAGGGCGCGGGGCCGGAAGCATCCTCCGACCAACGCTGCGGCCTGGTGGCCATCGTCGGCAAGCCCAACGTGGGCAAGTCGACGCTGCTCAACGCACTGGTCGGCCAGAAGATCAGCATCACCTCGCGCAAGGCGCAGACCACGCGGCACCGCATCACCGGCATGCGCACGCGGGGGGCGACGCAGTTCGTCTTCGTCGACACGCCGGGTTTCCAGACCCTGCATGCCAACGCGCTCAACCGCTCGCTCAACAAGACGGTGGTCGGTGCGGTTTCCGACGTGGACCTCATCCTCTTCGTGGTCGAGGCCGGCAGCTTCACCCCCGCCGACGAGCGCGTGCAGAAGCTGCTCGGCACCGGCATCCCGACCGTGCTGGTCGCCAACAAGCTCGACAACGTGCATCGCCGCAGCGAGCTGGCGCCCTGGCTGCAGGACATGCAGGGCCGGTACGCCTTCGCCGAGTTCGTGCCGATGTCGGCCAAGAACCCCAAGGACATCGAGCGCCTGTTCGGGATCTGCGAAAAGTACCTGCCGCAACAGGCCTGGTGGTATTCCGAGGACGAGCTCACCGACCGCAGCGAGCAGTTCCTTGCCAGCGAGCTGGTGCGGGAAAAGCTGTTCCGCCTGACCGGCGACGAGCTGCCCTACACCTCGACGGTGGTGATCGACAAATACCAGGAAGAGCCGCCCGCCCGCAAGGGCCAGAAGCGCCTGCTGCGCATCGCTGCCACCATCGTCGTGGAGCGCGACAGCCACAAGGCGATGGTGATCGGCGACAAGGGCGAGCGCATCAAGCGCATCGGCACCGAGACCCGCCAGGAGCTCGAGAAGCTCGCCGACGCGAAGGTCTTCATCGAACTGTGGGTCAAGGTGCGTTCGGGCTGGGCCGACGACGAGGCGCGGGTGCGCTCGTTCGGCTATGAATGAGCACACTCGCCGGTGAATGGCCGCCAACCGCGTTTCCCATGAACCGGCCTATGTGCTGCACCACTACGACTGGAGCGAGTCGAGCCTGATCCTGGAGGTGTTCACCCGCCATCATGGCCGTATTGCCCTGGTGGCCAAGGGGGCCAAGCGGCCCAGCTCCAATTTCCGGCCGGTGCTGCTGCCCCTGCAGCCGCTGCAGCTCAACTACGGCGGCGACGCCGAGATCCGCACGCTCAAGGGGGCCGAGTGGATGGGAGGCCATGTGATGCCGACCGGCGAGGCCCTGCTCTCGGGCTACTACCTCAACGAGCTGCTGCTGCGCCTGCTGGCGCGCGACGACGCACACGAGGCGTTGTTCGACGGCTACGCCGTGGTGGTGCAGGTGCTCGCGGGCGACCATGGCGGGGCCCAGGCCGCCACCCAGGCGGCCGCGCTGCGCGCCTTCGAGCTCCTGCTCCTGCGCGAGGTGGGACTGCTGCCGGCGCTCGACGCCGAGACGCTGACGCTGGCACCGCTTGATCCGCAGGCGCGCTACGTGCTCGTTCCCGAGGCCGGCCTGCGCCAAGCCGCCGACGACGAGTCGGCGCTGGTCGGCGCCGAATGGCAGGCGTTGCAGCGCACTCTGGAGGAGCGCGCCCCGCTGGCCGCCACGCTGCGCCAGGTCGCGACGATGAATACCGGCGCCAGCAGCGCCCTGCGCAATCAGCTGCGCGCGCTGCTCCACTACCATTGCGGTGTGAGCACCCTGCGCACGCGCCAGATGATGAAAGACTTGCAAGCCCTATGAGCACTTCACTGTCGATCAACCTCAACAAGGTGGCGCTGGTGCGCAACACCCGCTCGCTCGGCATCCCCAGCGTGCTCTTCGCCGCCGCGCTGTGCCTGGATGCCGGCGCGCACGGCATCACGGTGCACCCCCGGCCCGACCAGCGCCACATCCGCCCGCAGGACGTGCAGGACCTGTCGGAGCTGCTGCGCAAGGACTGGCCCGAGGCCGAGTTCAACGTCGAGGGCAACCCCTTTCACAACCTGATGGATTTCGTACGCGAGCTGCGCCCGCATCAGGCCACCTTCGTCCCCGACGACGTGGCGCAGTCGACCAGCGACCACGGCTGGACCTTCCCCGATGATGCCGACCGCCTGCGGCCGTTGATTGCCGAGACCAAGGCGCTGGGCGTGCGCGTGAGCCTGTTCATGGACCCGGAGCCGGACATGATGGCCGCCGCCAAGGCCGTCGGTGCGGACCGCATCGAGCTCTACACCGAGGGCTACGCCGCATCGCGCGGCACCTCCAAGGCAGACGCGGTTCTGGAGCTCTACGCGGAAGCGGCCCGCGCGGCGCAGGCGGCCGGCCTGGAGGTCAACGCCGGCCATGACCTGAGCCGCGACAACCTCACGGAGTTCCTGCGCGCGGTGCGCGGCGTGCGCGAGGTCTCGATCGGTCATGCCTTCGTCTCCGATGCTCTGGAGCTCGGCTATGCCGCGGCCACGCGGGACTATCTGCGCTGTATGCGAGAGGCCGCGTGATCTACGGCATCGGCACCGACATCTGCGACATCCGCCGCATCGCCGCCACCTTCGAGCGCCAGGGTGAGCGCTTCGCGCAGCGTGTGCTGAGCGACGCCGAGCTGGAGGTCTGGCGCGCCCGCAGTGCGCGCTGGCCGAAGCGCGGCCTGCGCTACCTGGCCACGCGCTTTTCCGCCAAGGAGGCCTTCAGCAAGGCCATCGGCAAGGGCATGCGCATGCCGATGAGCTGGCGGCTGTGCGAGATCGCGAACCAGCGCAGCGGCAAGCCCGTGATCGTGCTTCACGGCGTGCTGAAGGATTGGTTCGAGGCCGAAGGACTGGTTGCGCACGTCACCGTGACCGACGAGACCGACTACGCGGCGAGCTTCGTCGTGGTCGAACGCAAGCCATGACAGACCAGCAACCCATGCACGCCCCCTTGATCATCGACGTCGCGGGCACCGCATTGAACGCGGCCGATCGCCGCCGCCTCGCCGATCCGCTGGTGGGTGGGGTGATCCATTTCGCTCGCAACTGGCAGGACAGGGCGCAGATGGGCGCCCTCAACGCCGAGATCAAGGCGTTGCGCCCCGACATCCTGATCTGCGTGGACCATGAGGGAGGGCGGGTGCAGCGCTTCCGCTCCGACGGCTTCACCCGGCTGCCCTCCATGCGCATGCTGGGCGAGCTCTGGATGCGCGATCCGCTGCGAGCCACCCAGGCAGCCGTGGCCTGCGGTCATGTGCTCGCCGCCGAGCTGCGCGCCTGCGGCGTCGACTTCAGCTTCACGCCCGTGCTCGACCTCGACTACGGCGAGAGCAGCGTGATCGGCGACCGCAGCTTCCACCGCGATCCGCGCGTTGTCGCGATGCTCGCGCGCAGCCTGGCGCATGGCCTGCTGCAGGCAGGCATGTCGAACTGCGGCAAGCATTTTCCCGGGCATGGATTTGTGCGCGCCGACTCGCACGTGGCCATCCCCGTGGACCGCCGCAGCCTCAAGGCGATCCTGGCAGACGATGCGCGGCCCTACGACTGGCTGGGCGGCACGCTGGCGGCGGTGATGCCCGCGCATGTGATCTATCCGAAGGTCGACTCGCGTCCAGCCGGCTTCTCGCCGAAGTGGCTGCAGCAGATCCTGCGCGGCCGGCTGGGCTTCGAAGGCGCGGTGTTCAGCGACGACCTCAGCATGGAAGCCGCGCGCAGCATCCAGGGCGAGCTGCTGAGCTACACCGATGCCGTGTTCGCTGCCCTCGACGCGGGGTGCGACCTCGCGCTGCTGTGCAACCAGAGCATCGGCGAGAGCACGGTGCTCGACGAAGTGCTCGATGGCTTCGCGGCCGCGCGAAGCGACGGCCGCTGGAAACCCGAGGCCGCCCGCGAGGCGCGCCGGCGCCGCCTCCTGCCGCGGGGCGATGCGCTCGCCTGGGACGATCTTATGCGCGAGCCCGCCTACCGGCAGGCGGCCGCGACGCTGTCCAAACTCTGACGGCGTCAGGCTGCGGCCGACCACAGCGCGGGCCCGCCGCTCTCCAGGTGCGTCAAGTAGAGGCGCAGGTCGAACTCGAGCTGGTGATAGTCCGGCTCCATGTGGGTGCAGAGCTGGTAGAAGGCCTTGTCGTGCTCGCGCTCCTTCGTGTGCGCCAGCTCGTGCACCACGATCATGCGTAGCCATTCAACCGGCACTTCCTTGAACAGGCTGGCCACGCGGATCTCGCGCTTCGCCTTGAGCCTGCTCCCCTGCACGCGCGAGATGGTCGTGTGGGTGCCGAGTGCGTTGCGGATCACGTGCAGCTTGTTGTCGAAGGCGACCTTGGCCAGCGGCTCGGCATTGCGCAGGAACGCGCTCTTCAGTCCGCTCACGTAGTCGTAGAGCGCGCGGTCGGTCCGGATGCCATGCACGCCGCCGTAGCGCTTCAGCAGCCAGTCGCCGAGCCGGCCCTGCGCCATGAGCTGCTCGACCTGGGCGCGCAGCGCCGCCGGGTAGGCGGCCAGGTACTTCATGCGGTCTGGGGCGTTCGCGCGCCGGCAGCGGCATAGGCCAGGCCGGCCGCCACGCCGCCGAAGAGATCGCCTTCGATGATGTCCGTGCCCGGAAAGGCCAGTCGCAGCGTGCTCTGGAAGGGGCGCAGCGCCGAGGAGCCGCCCGTCAGGTAGATGGCATCGAGCTGGTCGCCGCGCAGGCCGGCGCGGCCGACGCAGTCGCGGGCACACGCCACCACGTTGTCGAGCAGTGCCGAGAGCAAGCGGTCCATGTCGCCGGCCGTGAGCATCGCGCTCAGCGCGGGCTCTGCAAACGACAGGTCGATTGCGACGTCATCCTTCGTCATCGACGTCCCGATCTTGGCCTCCTCCACCTCGCTGGCGATGCGGTGCCCCTGCCGGTCTGCCAGCACGGTCATGAGCCGGTCGTGCAGCCGCGTGTCGAGGTAGTTGACGCGAAGCTCCTGCACCTGCCGGAGCGCCTTCGGCGCATAGAGCCAGTTGATCAGGTGCCACGACGTCAGGTCGAAGAAGGTCCTGCTCGGCACCTCGCGGCCTTGCGGGCCGATGTGCCGGAATCCGAACTGCGGCATCACGCATTCGACACTGAGCCGCTGGTCGAAGTCGGTGCCGCCGATGTGCACGCCCGTGGTCGCCAGCACGTCGCTGGAGCGGTCTGCCTGCGCCATGCGTTCGGGGCCCAGGCGCACCACCGTGAAGTCAGAGGTGCCGCCGCCGATGTCGACGATCAGCACCAGCGATTCGCGGGCGCCGCGCCGCTCGTAGTCGAAGGCGGCGGCGATCGGTTCGTACTGGAAGTCGACGTCGCCCAGGCCGGCATTCAGTGCGGCCCGGCGCAGCGTCGCTTCGGCTTCGCGGTCGCGTTCCGGATCGTCGTCCACGAAGTGCACCGGACGGCCGATGACGACCCGCGCAGGCCGCACGCCGAGCTGACGATGGGCGCGTGCCGCAAGCTCCGACAGGAAGAGGGCGATGATGTCCTCGAAGCTGACCCGCTGGTGGCCGATCTCCGTCTGGTCCTGCATCAGCGAGCTGCCCAGCAGGCTCTTGAGCGATCGCATCAGCCGGCCCTCGGTGCCCGCCAGGTACAGCGCGATGGCATCGCGCCCGAAATGCGTGCTGCGGTCCTCGGTGTTGAAGAAGACCGCGGTCGGGATCGTCGTTGCCGATCCTTCCAGCGGCAGCATGCGCGCCAGCTCGCGGCCCGCCACGCACGCGACCGCGGAATTGGACGTTCCGAAGTCGATGCCGAGGACGGGCGCCGGCGTGCTCAAGATTCCCGGCGCAATGCAGGAAACAGGATCACGTCGCGGATGCTGGGCGAATCGGTCAACAGCATCATCAGGCGGTCGATGCCGATGCCGCAGCCGCCGGTGGGCGGCATGCCGTATTCGAGCGCGCGCACGAAGTCGTGGTCGTAGAACATCGCCTCGTCGTCGCCGCTGTCCTTGGCCGAGACCTGGGCGTTGAAGCGCGCGGCCTGGTCCTCGGCGTCGTTGAGCTCGCTGAAGCCGTTGCCGAACTCGCGGCCGGTGATGTAGAGCTCGAAGCGCTCCGTCACTTCGGGGCGCTCGTCGTTGGCACGCGCCAGCGGCGAGATCTCGGTGGGGTGCTCCATGATGAAAGTCGGCTGCCAGAGCTTTTCTTCCACCGTCTCCTCGAAATACATCACCTGCAGGCTTGCCAGGCTGCGCTGCGAGAGCTTGTCCTTCTCCTCGTTCAAGCCGAGCTTGCGCAGGGCATCGCGCAGCCAGGCGGCATCGTCGGCATTCGCGCCGGCTTCGGTGTGCCGGGCGATCGCTTCGCGGATGGTGAGCCGCTCGAAGGGCTGGTTCAGGTCCACCGGCTTGCCCTGGTAGTCGAGCTGGAGCTTGCCGACACTCTTCTGCGCGATGGTGCGGATCAGCGTCTCGGTGAAGTCCATCAGGTCGCGGTAGTTCCAGTAGGCCGCGTAGAACTCCATCATCGTGAACTCGGGGTTGTGCCGCACCGAGATGCCCTCGTTGCGGTAGCTCCGGTTGATCTCGAACACGCGCTCGAAGCCACCGACGATCAGCCGCTTCAGGTAGAGCTCGGGTGCGATGCGCAGGAACATCTCCTGGTCCAGCGCGTTGTGGTGCGTCTTGAAGGGCTTGGCGTTGGCGCCGCCGGGGATCGGGTGCAGCATCGGCGTCTCGACCTCGAGGAAGTCGTTGGCCACCATGAACTCGCGCAATGCGCTCACGGCGCGGCTGCGCGCGGTGAAGCGCTCGCGCGCCGTCTCGTCGGTGATCAGGTCGACGTAGCGCTGCCGGTACTTCTGCTCCTGGTCGGCCATGCCGTGGAACTTGTCGGGCAGCGGCCGCAGGCTCTTGGTCAGCATGCGCAGCTTCGTGACCTTGACGGAGAGCTCGCCGGTCTTGGTCTTGAAGGCGGTGCCTTCGGCGCCGACGATGTCGCCCAGGTCCCAGCGCTTGAATTCGGCGTAGGCTTCTTCTCCGACGGCATCGCGCGTGACGTAGAGCTGGATGCGGCCGGTGGCGTCCTGCACGGTGGCGAAGCTGGCCTTGCCCATGACGCGCTTGAGCATCATGCGGCCGGCCACGCTGACGGCGATCGGCGTGGCTTCCAGTGCTTCGGGTTCCTTTCGCCATGCGCGCGAGCAGGGCTGCCGCGCGGTCCGCGGGCTTGAAGTCAGTCTGGAAGGCGACGCCCTTTGCCCCCTCGGTTCGCGGCGCGCAGCGTCTTCAAGCTTCTCTGCCCGGCGATGAGGCTGGTTGTCGTCGAGGGGCGGGAGGGGAGGGAGAGTGCCGGACGCGGGAGGAGTTGGGGCGTAGGCGAGCGGGCGGTCTGCGCGCAACCTGCCATTTTAGCCGCCATGTCCGGAAGACCGCTGTCGCCTACTTGGTGATGCCGGTGCGCACGAGCAGGTCGCCGACGAGCTCGAGGCGCATCAAGGGGCTTTCGAGTTCCATCAGGCGCTGCTTGAGTTCCACTGGCACGGGCAAAAGCTCGCACCAGCGGTTGGCCACCCAGCCGCAGTCGTCGAAGCGGAAGGGCGCCTGGACAGGCAGCCGCATCTGCTCGCCGCCTTCGATGCGGCGGCGCTCCTCGAGAGTGTCCACCAGCCGGCGCAGGGCATCGGAAACGGGTCGCAGATCATCGGGCACGTCGAGCGCCACGTCGTCGGGCATGGCCTCGGCCTCTGCGGTCCACAGCCCATGCTTCTGCAACTCGCTGGAGCGCAGGCGGAAGCGCTGCGTGCCGAGACAGGCGATCTGCATCAGCCCGACCTGTGGCACATCGAACTCGCGGATCTCGGCGAGCGTGCCGACCTCGGCGAAGCGCTCCGCCTCCGCACCCGGGCGCCGGACTTCCGTGCCTTGCGTCAGGCTGACCACGCCGAAGGGCGTGCCGGCCTTGTGGCATTTGCCGATCATGTCCAGGTAACGCACTTCGAAGATGCGAAGGGGTAGGAAGCCGCCGGGAAAGAGCACGGTGCCCAGCGGGAACAGGGGCAGGGGCTGCGGGAAGGGTTGAGTCGTCATCGAGGAACCTTGCGTGGCTATCATCGCATTCCGCTCACGACCGCGCGCCATGTTCTACCAGATCCCTTCGTTCCTCCTCGACGTGATCGTCGGCCTCCTCGGCGGGGCATGCCTGCTGCGCCTGTACATGCAGTACCACCGCGTGCCCTTCGGCAATCCGCTGGGGCGCTTCGTATTCGCGATCACCGACTGGATCGTGCTGCCGCTGCGGCGCATCGTGCCCGCGGTCAAGCGCTGGGACCTGGCGAGCGCCGTGGCCGCCTGGCTGCTGGTCTTGCTCAAGTTCCTGGTGCTGTGGGCGCTGATGGGCGCGCTCGAGCGCTGGGCGATCCTGCCGCTGGTGTCGCTGATCGGCCTGCTGCAGCTGACGGTGTCGGGCCTTACGGCGCTGCTGATCGTCTACGCCGTTCTCTCGTGGGTGCCGAGTGCGTCGTCGATGCTCCACGACCTGATCGCGCGGCTGGCCGAGCCGCTGGTGCGGCCGCTGCGTCGCTTCGTTCCACTGGTGGGCGGCGTGGACCTGTCGCCGCTCGCCGCCATCGTGCTGCTGCAGGTGGGCGCCATCGTGCTGGGCAGCCTGATGACGACGGTCTTCGGGATGGGCCGCTAGGAGCGGCCCCCGCGCTTCAGATGACCGCGTCCGCCGGCTGGCGCAGCAGCATCGCCAGCGTGTTGGCGACCGTCTTGCGCAGTTCGCGACGATCACAGATGAAGTCGATCGCGCCCTTGGTCTGAAGGAACTCGGCGCGCTGGAAGCCTTCGGGCAGGGTCACGCGCACGGTCGATTCGATCACGCGCGGGCCGGCAAAGCCGATCAGCGCCTTGGGCTCGGCGATCACCACGTCACCCACGAAGGCGAAGCCGGCGCTCACGCCGCCCATGGTCGGGTCGGTCAGCACGCTGATGTAGGGCAGGCCCTTCTTGGCCAGGCGGGTGAGCGCTGCGTTGGTCTTGGCCATCTGCATCAGCGACAGCAGGCCTTCCTGCATGCGCGCGCCGCCGGTGGCGGTGAAGCAGATGAAGGGCACTTTCTGCTCGATCGCGGTCTCGACACCACGCACGAAGCGCTCGCCGACCACGCTGCCCATGCTGCCGCCCATGAAGTCGAACTCGAAGCAGGCCACCACCACGTTGATGCTGTGGACCGAGCCGCCCACCACCACCAGCGCGTCGGTCTCGCCCGTGTTCTCCAACGCCTCCTTGAGCCGCTCGGGGTACTTGCGGCTGTCCTTGAACTTGAGGGCGTCGACCGGAAGGACTTCCTGGCCCACTTCGTAGCGGCCCTCGGAGTCCAAAAAGGCGTCGATTCGCGCCCGCGCGCCGATGCGGTGGTGGTGACCGCAGCTCGGGCACACGTTCTGGTTGTGCTCCAGGTCCGTCTTGTAGAGCACCGTGTCGCAGCTCGGGCACTTGATCCAGAGGCCCTCGGGCATCTGGCGGCGCTCGCTCGGGTCGGTGGGCGCAATCTTGGGCGGAAGCAGTTTTTCAAGCCAGCTCATGGGGGCTCCAGTTGGAAGTATTCGCGAAGGAGGCCTTCGCGACGAGTAGCTCCCCTCTCCCGCGAGCGGGAGAGGGGCTGGGGGTGAGGGCGCAAACCCCGCAATTATCGACCAGCCGCATTCTTGGCCGTCGCGGCCGGCAGCGCATCCAGCGCTTCCCGGATCTCAGCCAGGAATTCGCGCACCAGCGGCACCACCTGCTCGCGCGGCTGTGCGTCGATCAGCTGAATGATGCGGGTGCCGATCACCACCGCGTCGGCCGTCGAGCCCACCGCTTGCGCGCTGCGCGCATCGCGAATGCCGAAGCCCACGCCCACCGGCAGCTTCACGTGCTCGCGGATGCGCGGGATCATTCGGCCGACGGCCTCGGTGTCGAGGTGCCCGGCGCCGGTCACGCCCTTGAGCGAGACGTAGTAGACATAGCCCGTGGCGATGCGGCCGACCTGCGCCATGCGCTCGGCGGTGCTGGTGGGGGCCAGCAGGAAGATCAGGTCGATGCCGTGCGCCTGCAGACCGGCGGCGAAGTCCTCGCATTCCTCAGGCGGGTAGTCGACCACCAAGAGGCCGTCGACGCCCGCGGCCGCCGCGTCGCGGATGAAGCTGCCCTTGCCGTGCACGCCGTCGTAGCGCTCGATCGGGTTGGCATAGCCCATCAGCACGACCGGAGTCGCATCGTCCTTGCGGCGGAAGGCGCTCACCATGGCGAGCACCTGCTTCATGCCGATGCCCAGCGCCAGTGCGGCTTCGCCGGCGGCCTGGATCACCGGGCCGTCGGCCATGGGGTCGGAGAAGGGAACGCCGAGCTCGATCACGTCGGCGCCCGCTCCCACCATGCCGTGCATCAGCTCGGGCGTGATGTCGGCGTACGGGAAGCCGGCCGTGACGTAGGGAATCAGCGCCCTGCGGCCGTGCTCGCGAAGGCGCTCGAAGGTGGCGGCGATGCGGCTCACTGGAAGACCTCCGCCTTCGGCTGCGGTGCTATTCGCCTTGGGAGCGGCCCGGCGGCTCATGCTTTGCCTCCCTTCACGCTGAGGCCGCGCATCGACGGCCGGTCGTAGAAGTCCACGCCCGACAGGTCGGCCACGGTGCCGATGTCCTTGTCGCCGCGGCCCGAGAGGTTGACCAGGATCGACTGGTCGGGGCGCATGGTTTTCGCGAGCTTCATCGCATAGGCCACCGCATGGCTGGATTCGAGCGCGGGGATGATGCCCTCGGTGCGGCACAGGTAGTGAAAGGCCTCCAGCGCCTCGGCATCGGTGACCCCCACATATTCGGCGCGGCCGATGTCGGCCAGGTAGGCGTGCTCGGGGCCCACGCCGGGGTAGTCGAGCCCGGCGCTGATGCTGTGGGTCTCGGTCACCTGGCCGTCCTCGTTCTGCAGCAGGTACGTGCGGTTGCCATGCAGCACGCCGGGGCTCCCGCGCAGGATCGAGGCTGCGTGCTTGCCGCTGTCCAACCCTTCGCCGGCCGCTTCGACGCCGACGAGGCGCGTGCGCGCGAAGGGGATGTAGGGGTGGAAGATGCCCATCGCATTGCTGCCGCCGCCCACGCAGGCCACCACCACGTCCGGCTGCCGGCCTTCCGCCTCGCCGGTGATGCCCTGGGCCGCCAGCATGGCCGGCATCTGCGCGATGCACTCGTCGCCGATCACGCGCTGGAAGTCGCGCACCATCATCGGGTAGGGGTGCGGGCCCGCGACCGTGCCGATGATGTAGAAGGTGTTCTCGACATTGGTGACCCAGTCGCGCATCGCCTCGTTGAGCGCGTCCTTCAGCGTCTTGCTGCCCGACTCCACCGGGACCACGGTCGCGCCCAGCAGGTTCATGCGGTAGACGTTGGGGCTCTGGCGCTTCACGTCCTGGCTGCCCATGTAGACCACGCATTCGAGCCCGTAGCGCGCGCAGATGGTGGCGGTGGCCACGCCATGCTGGCCGGCGCCGGTCTCGGCGATCACGCGCGGCTTGCCCATGCGGCGGGCGAGCATCGCCTGGCCGATGGTGTTGTTGACCTTGTGTGCGCCGGTGTGGTTCAGGTCCTCGCGCTTCAAGTAGATCTGGGCGCCGCCCATCTCGCGGCTGGTACGCGCGGCGTGATAGATCGGCGAGGGGCGGCCCACGAAATGGGCGAGCTCGTGGCGGAATTCGGCCTGGAACTCGGGGTCGTCCTTGTATTTCGCATAGGCCTCGCGCAATTCGTTGATCGCGTGGGTCAGCGTCTCGCTGGCGAAGGTGCCGCCATAGATGCCGAAATGGCCGCTGGCGTCGGGTTGGTTGTAGCTGTTCATGGTCTCGATCGGTGGGCGGGCCGCCCGGACGATCGAACCGGGCGGCGCGCTAGGTCAATGCATCGGCCGCCCGCACGGCGGCCACGAATTCGCGGATCTTCGCGGCGTCCTTGATGCCTTTGGAGGCCTCGACGCCGGAGCTCACGTCAACGGCCAGCGACTTCGCGGCCGTGCGCAACCGGCGAATGCCATCGCCCACGTTTGCAGGTGCGAGCCCACCACTCAAGACGAGGTGAGCGTCGACGCCGTGTGGAAGAAGTGACCAATCGAATGCCTTGCCGCCACCGCCATAGGCTTCGACGTGGGCGTCGAGCAGGATGGCCTGGGCGAGGGAGTAATCGGAGGCGTATTTTACGAGGTCGAAGCCGGCCCCGGCTGCACCGAGTGGAATGCGGGCCGCACGCATGTAGCGGTGAGCGCCCCTGCCGCTGGCTTCCCAGCATTGCTCGGGCGACTCGTCGCCGTGGAACTGGGCCATGGCGCCAGCCACGGCTTGCAGGGCCGCCAGGGCTGCGGCCGCCGGCTCATTGACGAACAGCAGGACCGGTGTGACGAAAGGCGGCAGGCGCGACGCCAGATCGCGTGCGCGTTCCGCGGTCACAGCGCGCGGGCTGGCGGGGTAGAGCACGAAGCCCACCGCGTCCGCACCGGCTTCGACCGCGGCATCCACGTCCTGCTCGCGCGTGAGCCCGCAGATCTTGATGCGTGTGCGGGCGTTGGAGGGCGCGGCGGTCATGGCGGGCCATCATACGCAGCGCCTCCGGCCTGCAGGCTTGCCTCGGGCGGAAGACCCCATCCGGCGTCGTAGAGCGGCCCCAGGAAGTAGAGGCCGTTGGGCGAGAAGGTCGGCGCGGCGACCAGGCGGCTGCGGGCCTCCAGCACTTCTTGCATCCATTCCGGCGGTGCTTTGCCATGGCCGATGCGCACCAGGCAGCCCATGATGTTGCGGATCATGTGGTGCAGGAAGGCATCGGCCTCGAATTCGAAGTGCCAGCGGCAGCGATCGTTCTCGCCACGCCGCGTGATCTCGATGCGCCGCAGGTCCTTGACGGGCGACAGCGCCTGGCAGGCGGAGGCCCGGAACGAGCTGAAGTCGTGCCGGCCCAGGAGCATGCCGGCGGCGGCCCGCATCGCGTCGCCATCGAGCGGGTGGATGGACCAGCCGACCCGGCCCGCGTCCAGGCTCGGGCGCACCGGCGACTGGGACAGCACGTAGAGGTAGCGCCGCGTCAAGGCGCTGGCGCGGCAATGGAACTGGTCGGGCACGGGCTGCGCCCATTGCACCGCGATGTCGGCCGGCAGGTAGCGGTTGGTGCCGCGCATCCACGAGAAAGGCTCGCGCTCGACCGAGGTGTCGAAGTGCACCACCTGCATCAGCGCGTGCACGCCGGCATCGGTGCGGCCCGCGCAAAGGGTGGAGATGGGCTGGTCGGCGAAACGGCCGAGGGCGTCCTCCAGCTTGTCCTGGACGGTGCGGCCCGAGGTCTGGCTCTGCCAGCCGTCGTAGGCCTGGCCGTGGTAGCGGACGCCGAGGGCCAGCCTCACCGGGAGATCGGCGACTACTGGCCGCTCAGCGCAGCTGGACGAGCAGCTGCTTGGCTTCGGCCTTGACCTCGTCCGAAGCCTCGGCGGCCACTTCCTCCACCAGCGAGCGGGCGCCTTCGACATCGCCCAGCGCCTTCAGCTCGCGCGCCAGCGACAGCTTGATCGCGTGTGGGCTTTCGCCGCTGTCCTCGGCCAGCGGCTCCAGGCGGCCGCGCTCGGTGTCGGCGGGGGCGCGCAGGCCGGCCATCGAGCTCATGTCGAACTCGATGAACCCGGAGTCGCCCGGCAAGCCGGCACGCAGCGTGGCCGGCTGCGTCATCTCTTCGTCCGAGACCAGCGGTGCACGCACCGTCGTCGGCTCCAGGGCGCCCGGGGCGGTATCGAAATCGTTGTGCAGGTCGAGCTTGGCGGAGGGAGCGGTGGGGCCCGAATGGCTTCCATTCGTGACCGACACGCGCGGCACCGGCTGCGCAGGCGCGGGCACCTGGATTTGCGTCGGCGGCAGGCTGGCGCCGACATTGGCGGGCGCGAGCGGTGCAGGCTTGCTGAGGTCCAGGTCGAAGTCCAGCGGAGCGACCGAGGGCACGAAGGCCGGGGCGGCGCGGCGACCACCGGGGCGGGCGTGGGGCAGCCACCGCCGGCGCTGTCGTCACTGCCGTTGCGGCAGCCAGGGTGCCGGCGAAGGCAGCAGCTTCCGCGGGCGTCACGTTCCGGCCGCCCGACTCGTACAACGGGTTGCCGGGGTCAAGGTCCTTGCCCATCTCCACCACGCGGCTCCAGTCGGCTCCGGTGCCGCCGGTCAGCTTGTGCACGTCCGACGCCAACGCCTCGTAGGCGCGCAGATCGCGCCGCTTGGCGTGGATTTCGAGCAGCTTGAGATGGATGGCGGTGCGTTCAGGGTTGACGCGCAGCGCCTCGCGGAGGATTTCCTCGGCCTGCAGGTCGCGGCCGTAGGCCAGGTAGACGTCGGCTTCGGCCACCGGGTCGACATCGCCGGCGTCGAGCTGGCTCGGCGAGTAGGACAGCGAGGAAACGACCGAATTGCCGCGGTTCTTGGTGTCCACCGACTCGCCGCCGCTGGCGCCGAAGAAGGAGTCCTTGGGGATGCGGCTTTCGAGGAACACGCTCTCGCCGGCGTCGCGGCGCTTGCGGCCCAGGACGCGGTAGAGCAGGAAGCCGACCAGCAGCGCGATCAGCGCGGCCCCGCCGAGGATCAGCGGGTTCGCGAGCAGTTCGTCGAAGAAGCCGGGTGCAGGGGCAGGCACGGGAGCGGGAGCCTTGGCCGCGGCGGCCGGAGCTGGCGCGGGCGCCGCTGCCGGTGCGGCGGCAGCTGCTTCGGGAGCCGATGTCGGCGCAGCGGCAGGCGCTGCCGGTGCAGCTGCCGTCGCGGTGGCCGCGGGTGCAATCGCTGCGGGAAGGGCCGGTGCAGCGGGATTCGCTGCCGGCGCTGCGGCGGCGGGTGCCGCCGTGCTGCCTGGTGCGGTGGGCGCAGCGCCGGCCGGGGCCGGAGTTGCTGCCTGTGCAGTGCTTCCGGCGCCGGTGGCCGGCGGGCTGCCGCTCGCAGCTTGCAGCTTGTTCAGTTCATCGATGTTCTTCGACAGTTCGGCAACGCGCGTATTGCTTTCCTGGGCTTGGCGGCTTCGAGCCAACTGCTCCTCGGTTTGCCCGCCCGCACCGCCTTGGGTGACGCGCAGCTTGTCGGCCGCAGCGTTGGCGGCGTTGCGGTCCTCGACGTTGGCCTGCAGCTTGCCCTTTGCCTGCCGGTCGGCATCGGCGACTTGCGAGGCGGGTGCGTTCTCGGCCAGGCGGCGGCGGTAGTCGCCGAAATCGCGGCTTTGCGCCGTGACGGTGCGCTTGGCCTCCTCGCTCGGGACGGCGGCGGCCTGCGAGGCATTCGGCACATCGAGGACTGCGCCGGCCTTGATGCGATTGACGTTGCCGGCGATGAAGGCGCTGGGGTTGGCGCGCAGCAGGGCCACCAGCATCTGGTCGAGCGACACATCGGCCGACTTGTAGGCGCCTGCGATCTTGCTTGCGGTGTCGCCAGGCTGGACCGTCACCTGTTGCTCGCCCGACCCCGATCCCGATCCCGTGCGCACGCTGCGTTCGCTTGCCGCCGGGGCTGCCGGGGCAGACGCAACGGCCGGCGCAGGCGCGCGGCGCGGCGGCGCCTGCGTGACGGCCGGGGCACTGCGCGGCTCAGGTGCGGCACTGATTTGCGGGGCGGTGGGGGCGATCGGCGCGGCCGCCGTGGCGGTGCGGCTCCTCGGCGGGTCCAGCAGCACCGTGTAGTCGCGCACGACACGGCCGGAGTTCCAGTTGGCCTCGACCAGCAGGTCGATGAAAGGCTCGCTCAGCGAGCGATTGCTGGTCAGCCGCACCACGTAGCGACCGTCGGCGCGGCGCTGCAGGCTGGTCCGCACGTCGGCCAGAACCGCGTTGTAAGGCACGCCGGCCGCATTGAAGGCGTCGACCCGTGCAATGTTGACCTTCAGCCCATCGGCTTCGGCCGGCGCGATCTCCGTGACCTCGATCTCGGCCCGCAAGGGCTCGCCCAGGGCCGATTGCACATTGAGCCGACCGAGGGCCAACGCCGCGGCGTCGAAGCTCACCAATCCCAGGGCCAGAGCTACCGCTGTGCTGAGAAGAGAGAGTTGGCCGCGGGCGGGGAGGCGCGAGGTCGGGCAAATGGCCGAGAGTCGGGCCGCAGGCAACGGATGTCGTGTCATGCTGGTAGAGGGCAATTGGGCCCGAAAGTGTAAGAGGACGTTAACACCATCGCCCTGCACTGACAAGGCGACAGGCCTTATCTACCCAGTGCGCGCCAACTTCGGCACCATTTCTGCGTTGTGGCACCGCAACGCCGGGCGTCCAGAGAGCGCCCGGCGCCGCATCAGGCCTCCAGCAGGATGCGCAGCGTGCGCCGCAGCGGTTCCGCGGCGCCCCACAGCAGCTGGTCGCCGATGGTGAAGGCACCCAGGTATTCTGGGCCCATCGCAAGCTTGCGCAAGCGCCCGACGGGGATGTTCATGGTGCCGGTCACCGCGACCGGCGTCAGGTCCTTCATCGTGGCTTCGCGGGTGTTCGGCACCACCTTGGCCCAGGCGTTGTCGGCGGCGATCAGCGCCTCGACGTCGGCCAGCGGCACGTCCATCTTGAGCTTGAAGGTCAGCGCCTGACTGTGGCAGCGCATCGCGCCGACGCGCACGCAGAAGCCGTCGACGGGCGTGGCGGCGGTGCCGAAGGCGGCGCCCTGGCCGAGGATCTTGTTGGTCTCGGCGCCGGCTTTCCACTCTTCCTTGCTGGTGCCGTCGCCCAAATCCTTGTCGATCCACGGAATCAGGCTGCCGCCCAGCGGCACGCCGAAGTTGGCGGTCTCGGCGGCGCTCAGGGACTGCTGGCGGGCCAGCACCTTGCGGTCGATCTCCAGGATGGCCGACTTGGGATCGTCCAGCAGGGCGCGCACGTCGGCGTGCAGGCTGCCGAACTGCGTGAGCAGCTCGCGCATGTGCTGGGCGCCGCCGCCCGAGGCGGCCTGGTAGGTCATGCTGGTCATCCACTCGACCAGGCCGGCCTTGTAGAGGGCGCCCACACCCATCAGCATGCAGCTGACGGTGCAGTTGCCGCCGATCCAGTTCTTGCCGCCCTTGGCGAGCGCCTTCTGGATCACCGGCAGGTTGACCGGGTCGAGGACGATGATCGCGTCATCGTTCATGCGCAGGGTGGAGGCGGCGTCGATCCAGTGGCCGTTCCAGCCGGCGGCGCGCAACTTGGGGAAGACGGCCGAGGTGTAGTCGCCGCCCTGGGCGGTGACGATGATGTCGCACTTCTTGAGCGCTTCGATGTCGTGCGCGTCCTTCAGGGCGGTCTCGTTCTTCGCCATGGCCGGGGCCTTGCCGCCGGCGTTGGAGGTGGAGAAGAACAGCGGCTCGATCAGCTGGAAGTCGCCTTCGGCCTGCATGCGGTCCATCAGGACCGAGCCGACCATGCCGCGCCAGCCTACGAGACCGACCAGAGGTTGAGTTGCGTTCGCCATTTTCAGTTTGCCCTTGTGAAAAAAAGAAAGTCGTCTTTTCTTGCGCCCGGCTCGCCGAGCCGGGGAAGGGCGTGACGAAACGGGCTGCGGTTAGCCGGTAATCGTCTTTTTGGTGATGGCTGCCACCACGGCGTCGCCCATCTCGCGCGTGCCGACCTTGGTCGTGCCCTCCGACCAGATGTCTGCCGTCCGCAGGCCCTGCGCCAGCACGTGCTTGACCGCCGACTCGATCCGGTCGGCAGCCTCGGTTTGGTTCAGGGAGAAGCGGAGCATCATGGCAGCGGACAGGATTGTAGCCAAAGGATTGGCAACCCCCTTGCCGGCAATGTCGGGAGCGCTGCCGTGGCTGGGTTCGTACAGGCCCTGGTTGCTGGCGTTGAGCGAGGCCGAGGGCAGCATGCCGATCGAGCCGGTCAGCATGGCCGCCTCGTCGGAGAGGATGTCGCCGAACATGTTGCCGGTGACCACCACGTCGAACTTCTTGGGCGCCTTGACCAACTGCATCGCGGCGTTGTCCACGTACATATGGTCGAGTTCGACGTCGGGGTACTCCTCGCCGACCTCGGTCACCACGTCTTTCCAGAGCTGGAAGGTCTCGAGCACGTTGGCCTTGTCCACGCTGGTCACCCGCTTGCTGCGCTTGCGCGCGGCCTGGAAGGCGACATGGGCGATGCGCTCGATCTCGGGGCGCGAGTAGCGCATGGTGTCGAAGGCCTCCTCGGCGCCCGGGAAATGGCCGTCGGATGCCGTGCGGCGGCCGCGCGGCTGGCCGAAGTAGATGTCGCCGGTGAGCTCACGGATGATCAGGATGTCCAGGCCCGAGATCAGCTCGGGCTTGAGGCTGGAGGCGTCGACCAGCTGCTCGTAGCAGATGGCCGGGCGGAAGTTGGCGAACAGGCCCAGGTTCTTGCGCAGGCCGAGGATGGCCTGTTCGGGCCGCAGCGAGCGCTCCAACTTGTCGTACTTCCAGTCGCCCACGGCACCGAAGAGCACCGCATCGGCTTCCTTGGCCAGCTTGAGCGTGGATTCGGGCAGCGGATGGCCGTGGGCCTCGTAGGCCGCGCCACCGACGAGGGCGGACTCCGTCTCGAAGGACAGGTCCAGCGTTTCGAGCACGCGGAGAGCTTCGGCCACGATTTCGGTGCCGATGCCGTCGCCGGGAAGAACTGCGATTTTCATGAGGTCGTTCTGAAGAGATGGAGAAAGGGTCAGGCGATCAGCTGGTGGGCCAGCCAGGGCTTCTTGGCCAGGCGCTCGGCCTCGAAGGCCTGGATCTTGTCCTTGTGCCGCAGCGTCAGGCCGATGTCGTCCAGCCCGTTGATCAGGCAGTACTTGCGGAAGGCCTGCACCTCGAAGGCGATTTCGCTGCCGTCGGGCTTGACGACGACCTGGCGCTCGAGGTCGACGGTCAGGCTGTAGCCCGGAAAGGCGAAGGTCTCGTCGAAGAGCTGGGCCACCTGCGATTCGGACAGCACGATCGGCAGCAGGCCGTTCTTGAAGCTGTTGTTGAAGAAGATGTCGGCATAGCTCGGCGCGATGATGGCGCGAAAGCCGTACTGGTCGAGCGCCCAGGGCGCGTGCTCGCGCGAGGAGCCGCAGCCGAAGTTCTGGCGCGCCAGCAGGACGGACGCACCCGCATAGCGCGGCTGGTTCAGCACGAAGTCGGGATTGGGCTTGCGCGAGGCCGGATCCTGGCCCGGCTCGCCCGGATCGAGGTAGCGCCACGCATCGAACAGGTTGGGGCCGAAGCCGGTCTTCCTGATCGACTTCAGGAACTGCTTGGGAATGATGGCGTCGGTGTCGACGTTCTCGCGGTCCATGGGCGCCACGAGGCCCTTGTGCACGGTGAACTTCTGCATGGTGATGGCTCCTTGGCGTTCAGGCGAATTGGCGGACGTCGACGAAATGGCCGTGGACCGCGGCGGCCGCGGCCATGGCCGGGCTCACCAGGTGGGTGCGGCCGCCGGCGCCTTGCCGTCCTTCGAAGTTGCGGTTGCTGGTCGAGGCGCAGCGTTCGCCGGGCTCCAGCCGGTCGGCGTTCATCGCCAGGCACATCGAGCAGCCGGGCTCGCGCCACTCGAAGCCCGCGGCCTTGAAGATCTGGTCGAGGCCTTCGCGCTCGGCTTGTTCCTTCACCATGCCGGAGCCGGGCACGACCATCGCCAGCTTGACGTTCTTCGCGACCTTCTGGCCCAGCTTCTTGACCATGGCCGCGGCTTCGCGCATGTCCTCGATGCGGCTGTTGGTGCAGGAGCCGATGAAGACCTTGTCGACGAAGATGTCGTTCATCGGCTTGTTCGGCTCCAGGCCCATGTAGCTCAGGGCGCGCTCGATGGCGCCGCGCTTGTTGGCGTCCTTCTCCTTGTCGGGGTCCGGCACGCGGCCGTCCACCGGCAGCACCATCTCGGGCGAGGTACCCCAGGTGACCTGCGGCTTGATCTGCGCAGCATCCAGCTCGACCACGGTGTCGAAATGCGCGCCCGGGTCGGACTGCAGCGTCTTCCAGTATTCGACGGCTTGGTCCCACTCGACGCCGGTGGGCGCCAGCGGCCGGCCCTTGACATAGGCGATGGTCTTCTCGTCCACAGCCACCAGGCCGGCGCGGGCGCCGGCCTCGATCGCCATGTTGCACACCGTCATGCGGCCTTCGATGCTGAGGTCGCGGATGGCCGAGCCGGCGAATTCGATGGTGTAGCCGGTGCCGCCGGCGGTGCCGATCCGGCCGATGATGGCCAGCACGATGTCCTTGGCGGTGCAGCCGGGGGCGAGCGTGCCGTCGACCTTGACGAGCAGGTTCTTCGCCTTCTTGGCCAGGAGCGTCTGCGTGGCCATCACATGCTCGACCTCGCTGGTGCCGATGCCGTGCGCCAGTGCGCCGAAGGCGCCGTGCGTGGAGGTGTGCGAGTCGCCGCAGACCACCGTCATGCCCGGCAGCGTGGCGCCCGACTCGGGGCCGATCACGTGCACGATGCCCTGGCGCTTGCTCAGGAAGGGGAAGAAGGCGGCGGCGCCGAACTCCTTGATGTTGCTGTCCAGCGTGGTGATCTGCTCCTTGCTGATCGGATCCTCGATGCCGTCGTAGCCGCGCTCCCAATGCGTGGTGGGCGTGTTGTGGTCGGCGGTCGCGACCACCGAGCTGATGCGCCACAGCTTGCGGCCTGCCTCGCGCAGCCCCTCGAAGGCCTGGGGGCTGGTGACTTCGTGGACCAGGTGGCGGTCGATGTACAGGATCGAGGTGCCGTCTTCCTCGGTGTGGACGACATGTTCGTCCCAGAGCTTGTCGTAGAGCGTGCGTGCCATGGTGATGGTCTCTTTCGTGGGGAGGGAAATTGTCTGCCGATCCGGGCCTCAGGCGGCCAGCGGATCGGCCGCCGCGTCCGGCGCCTGCAGGTGCTTGACCAGCATGCGCGCCGCGACCGGCAGCGTGGAGAAGTCGCGCGCCACCAGCCGGATCTCGCGCGCGGCCCAGGCGTCGTCGAGCGCGATGCTGCAGAGGCCGCGGCCGATGCCGCCCTGCATCAGCTCGAATGCGCGCAGCGGCATCACCCCGATGCCCAGGCCGTTCTCGATCATGCGGCACATGGCGTCGAGGCCGGTCACGTGGATGCGCAGTTTGATGCTGCGGCCGGCGTCCAGCGCCGCCTGGTGCATCGCGACGTAGATCGAGCTGTTGGTGTGGAGGCCGACGTGGTCGAAGGCGAGCGAGTCCGCGAAGTCGATCGCTCGGCGCTCCGTCAGCGGATGGCCGGCTGGCGCGATCAGCACCAGTGTGTCATGGCGATAGAGCAGGCTTTGCAGGTCGTTCGCGCCCTCGGGCATGTGGCAGATGCCCAGGTCGGCCGCGCCCTCGTGCACGGCACGCACCACCTCGCTGCTCAGGTGCTCCTCGAGGTCGATCTTGATCGCGTCGTGCTCGCGCGTGAAGGCGCCCAGGTCCTCGGGCAGGAACTGCACGATGGCCGAGATGTTGGCATGCACGCGCACATGGCCGCGCACGCCCTCGGCGTACTCGCTGAGCTCGCCCTGCATCTTCTCCAGGCTGTAGAGCACCGAGCGCGCGTGGTGCAACAGGCTTTCGCCCGCCGGCGTCAGGTCGACGCCGCGCGCATGGCGATAGAGCAGGGGGGTGCCGAGCGTGGCCTCCAGGTCCGACAGCCGCTTGCTGATCGCGGAGGCGGCAATGAATTCGCGCTCCGCCGCCCGGCCGATGCTCCCGAGTTCGCAAACGGCCACGAACAACTGCAGCGACGTGAGGTCGATGCGGCGGGCGAAGCTGCGTTCGGATGAGGACATGAGGGGCTCTGACATCTCATATGGAGATGGAGGCCCCTATTGTCCCTCTGTTTTTATTGGTGAGTCATCGCGAACTGCGATGACATGATTGCCGGTGTGCGATGGTTGTAGGGGCCCTTATTGCCGCTTCTTACCCGCGTCTTCCATCTTTTCACCCGCCTTTTGCACGTCCTGGCCCGCACCCTTCCACGTGTTGCAGCCATGCAGCGGGACAGCGAGGGTGAAAGCAACGGCGAT
Organism: Variovorax sp. WS11; assembly: GCF_010499245.1. Lineage (GTDB taxonomy): Bacteria > Pseudomonadota > Gammaproteobacteria > Burkholderiales > Burkholderiaceae_C > Variovorax. The sequence goes on along the minus strand of NZ_JAAGOW010000001.1, from coordinate 1,251,544 downwards.
CAATGCGGCAAGCCTCTTCATAACGTACTCCTTCGTTTAAAAGTGCTACGCAGAGTGCGCCCGCCACCTGACCGCGTGTGTCAGCCAAAACGCAGAAAAGCTGCCCGAGGGCAGCTTTCCGCAGTGAGCGCCGCGAGCGATCAGCGCTTGCCGATGGGCTGCACGTCGCGCTTGGGCGAGCCTTCGAAGAGCTGGCGCGGGCGGCCGATCTTGTACTCGGGGTCGCCGATCATCTCGTTGAGCTGGGCGATCCAGCCCACCGTGCGCGCGAGCGCGAAGATGGCGGTGAACAGCGGCACCGGGATGCCGATCGCGCGCTGCACGATGCCCGAGTAGAAGTCCACGTTCGGGTAGAGCTTGCGCGAGACGAAGTACTCGTCCTCGAGGGCGATCTTCTCGAGCGCCATGGCCAGCTTGAACAGCGGGTCGTTCTCGAGGCCCAACTCGCCGAGCACTTCCTTGCAGGTTTCCTGCATCAGCTTGGCGCGCGGGTCGTAGTTCTTGTAAACGCGGTGCCCGAAGCCCATGAGCTTGACGTTCGAGCTCTTGTCCTTGACCTGCTTGATGAACTCGCCGATCTTGTCGACGCCGCCGGCCTTCTGGATGTCGTAGAGCATGTTGAGCGCCGCTTCGTTGGCGCCGCCGTGGGCCGGGCCCCAGAGGCAGGCCACGCCGGCCGCGATCGCCGCGAAGGGGTTGGTGCCCGAGGAGCCGCACAGGCGCACGGTCGAGGTCGAGGCGTTCTGCTCGTGATCGGCATGCAGGATGAAGATGCGGTCGAGCGCGCGCTCCAGCACCGGGCTGACCTTGTACTCCTCGCACGGCGTCGCGAACATCATGTGCAGGAAGTTGCCCGCATAGCTGAGGTTGTTCTTCGGGTACATGTACGGCTGGCCGATGGTGTACTTGTAGGCCATGGCCACCAGCGTCGGCATCTTCGCGATCAGGCGGATCGCGGCGATCTCGCGGTGCTTCGGATTGTTGATGTCCGTGCTGTCGTGATAGAAGGCCGACAGCGCGCCGACCAAGCCCGTCATGATCGCCATCGGATGCGCGTCGCGGCGGAAGCCGCGCAGGAAGAACTGCATCTGCTCGTTGACCATCGTGTGGTTGGTCACGAGCTTGGTGAAGCCGGCCTTCTCGCCTTCGTTCGGCAGCTCGCCGTACAGCAGCAGGTGGCAGGTCTCGAGGAAGTCGCAGTTGGTCGCGAGCTGCTCGATCGGGTAGCCGCGGTAAAGCAGCTCACCCTTGTCGCCATCGATATAGGTGATGGCCGACTCGCATGAGGCCGTCGACATGAAGCCCGGGTCGTAGGTGAACATGCCGGTCTGGGCATAGAGCTTGCGGATGTCGATCACGTCCGGGCCCATGGTGCCCTTGTAGATCGGCAACTCGACGTTCTGTCCGCCGTTGCTGAACGACAGGGTGGCTTTGGTGTCGGATGCTTTCATTGCGAGGTCTTTCAAAAAATAAATCAGGAAGAGAGGGATTGCGCGCCCTCGGTGCGCATCAGCTGCAACAGCTCAATCACTTCGGCGCCGGCCCAACCGGGCTCGGGCTCCTTCCTTCGAAGCAAGAGGTCGAGCAGATCGTTGTCCGACAGGTCCATCAATGTCTCCAGTGCCTGCGCCTGCCCGCAGGTCAGACCTTGCTCATGCAGCTCGAAGAAGCGGGCGATGAACAGGTCGTTTTCGAGCAAGCCGCGCCGGCAGCGCCACTTGAGCTTGCTCAGCGCGCGTTCGCTGATCGGCTGGGCGAGGTCGGCGGCGGATTGCATGGGGTCACCCGTTGGCTAGATGGCGCGACGCACCATCAGTTCCTTGATCTTGCCGATGGCCTTGGTCGGGTTCAGGCTCTTCGGGCACACGTCCACGCAGTTCATGATCGTGTGGCAGCGAAACAGGCGGTACGGGTCTTCCAGGTTGTCCAGGCGCTCGGCCGTCGCTTCATCGCGGCTGTCGGCGATGAAGCGGTAGGCCTGCAGCAGGCCGGCCGGGCCGACGAACTTGTCGGGGTTCCACCAGAAGCTCGGGCAGCTGGTCGAGCAGCTCGCGCACAGGATGCACTCGTACAGGCCGTTGAGCTCGTCGCGCTCCTCGGGCGACTGCAGGCGCTCCTTCTCGGGCGGCACCGTGTCGTTCTGCAGATAGGGCTTGATCGAGTTGTACTGCTTGAAGAACTGCGTCATGTCCACGATCAGGTCGCGGATCACCGGCAGGCCGGGCAGGGGCTTCAACACCACCGTGCCCTTGAGCGTGTTCATGTTGGTCAGGCAGGCCAGGCCGTTCTTGCCGTTGATGTTCATCGCGTCCGAGCCGCAGACGCCTTCGCGGCAGGAGCGGCGAAAGGACAGCGACGGGTCCTGCGCCTTGAGCTTCATCAGGGCATCGAGCAGCATGCGCTCGTGGCCGTCGAGCTCGACCTCCACCGTTTGCATGTAGGGCTTGGCGTCCTTGTCCGGGTCGTAGCGGTAGATCTGGAATGTGCGCTTCATCGTGAAAACCTTGTGGTGTGTTCTTAGAACGTGCGGACCTTGGGCGGGACCGAATCGACCGTCAGCGGCTTCAGCTTGACGGGCTTGTACGACAGGCGGTTGTCCTCGCTGTACCAGAGCGTGTGCTTCATCCAGTTCGCATCGTCGCGGCCCAGCGGCGCTACGGGATCGTCGGCCGGGCGCTCGTAGTCCTCGACCGTGTGGGCGCCGCGGCATTCCTTGCGCGCGGCGGCCGAGACCATCGTGGCCTGCGCCACCTCGATCAGGTTGTCGACCTCCAGCGCCTCGATACGCGCGGTGTTGAAGACGCGCGACTTGTCCTTGAGCGTGACGTTGGCGACGCGCGCGCGCACCGCAGCGATCTTGACCACGCCCTCGTCCATCGAGGCCTGGGTGCGGAACACGGCGGCGTGCTTCTGCATCGTCGAGCGAATCTCGCCCGCCACGTCCTGCGCGTACTCGCCGGAGGTCGAGGCCTCGAGCTGGTTCAGGCGCTCGAGCGTGCGGTCGGCAGCGTCGGCCGGCAGCGCCTTGTGCTCGCGGTTCTTGTCGTTGAACTCGACGATGTGGTTGCCGGCCGCGCGGCCGAACACCAGCAGATCGAGCAGCGAATTGGTGCCCAGGCGGTTCGCGCCGTGCACGCTCACGCAGGAGCATTCGCCAACTGCATAGAGGCCGTTGATCACGGCACTGTTGTCCTCGCCCTTCTGCACCACGACCTGGCCGTTGATGTTGGTGGGAATGCCGCCCATCTGGTAGTGGATGGTGGGCACCACCGGGATCGGCTCCTTGGTGATGTCGACGTTGGCGAAGTTGACGCCGATCTCGTACACCGAAGGCAGGCGCTTGTGGATGGTTTCTGCGCCCAGATGGTCCATCTTGAGCAGCACGTAGTCCTTGTTCGGGCCGCAGCCGCGGCCTTCCTTGATCTCCTGGTCCATCGAGCGCGAGACGAAGTCGCGCGGCGCCAGGTCCTTCAGCGTCGGCGCGTAGCGCTCCATGAAGCGCTCGCCGTTGCTGTTGATCAGGATTGCGCCCTCGCCGCGGCAGCCTTCGGTCAGCAGCACGCCGGCACCGGCCACGCCGGTCGGGTGGAACTGCCAGAACTCCATGTCCTGCAGCGGGATGCCCGAGCGCGCCGCCATGCCCAGGCCGTCGCCGGTGTTGATGAAGGCATTGGTCGAGGCGCCGAAGATGCGGCCCGCGCCGCCGGTGGCCAGCAGCACGGTCTTGGCCTGCAGGATGTGCAGGTCGCCGGTTTCCATCTCGAGCGCGGTCACGCCGACCACGTCGCCCTCGGCGTCGCGGATCAGGTCGAGCGCCATCCACTCGACGAAGAACTGCGTGCGCGCTTCCACGTTCTTCTGGTAGAGCGTGTGCAGCATCGCATGGCCGGTGCGGTCGGCCGCGGCGCAGGCACGCTGCACCGGCTTCTCGCCGTAGTTGGCCGTGTGGCCGCCGAAGGGGCGCTGGTAGATGGTGCCGTCCGGGTTGCGGTCGAAGGGCATGCCGAAGTGCTCGAGCTCGTAGACCACCTTCGGGGCCTCGCGGCACATGAACTCGATCGCGTCCTGGTCGCCGAGCCAGTCGGAGCCCTTGATCGTGTCGTAGAAGTGGAAGTGCCAGTTGTCCTCGCTCATGTTGCCGAGCGAGGCGCCCACGCCGCCCTGCGCCGCCACGGTGTGCGAGCGGGTCGGGAAGACCTTCGACAGCACGGCCACGTTGAGCCCCGCGCGCGCCAGCTGCAGCGAAGCGCGCATGCCGGAGCCGCCGGCGCCGACGATGACGACGTCGAACTTGCGCTTCGTGATTTGTTCTTTGGTATAGGACATGGCGGTCAGACTCTCCAGAGCACTTGAATGGCCCAACCCGCGCACGCCACAAGCCAGACGATCGTGAAAACCTGCAAAACGAGACGAATGCCGACCGGCTGGACGTAGTCCATCCAGATGTCGCGCATGCCGACCCACACGTGATAGAGCAGCGAGGCGATCACCACGAAGGTGAGCACCTTCATCCACTGCGAGGCGAAGATGCCGGCCCACACGTCATAGCCGATCGGCCCGCGCGTGAAGAGCAGCTGTGCCAGCAGGATGATGGTGAAGAGCGCCATCAGGGCGCCGGTAATGCGCTGGCTGAGCCAGTCGCGCAGACCGTAGTGCGCGCCGACGACGATGCGCTTGGAGCCGTAGTTCACAGACATCTCGTGCTCCTTCTCAGTACGCGCCGAACAGCTTGGCGCCCAGCACAACCGTCAGCAGGATGCTGATGGCCAGCGTGGCGATGGCCGAGCTGTGGCCGAATTCCTTGCTCACCGCGGCGTGGCTCACGTCCATCCAGAGATGGCGCAGGCCGGCGATGAAGTGGTGCAGGTAGGCCCAGATCAGCGCCAGCGCCACCAGCTTGAGAAACCAGCCCGGAACGAAACCAAGGCCGCTGTTGAAGGCGGCCTTGAAGCGGGCATAGGAGTACTCGGAGGACACGGAGGTGTCGAACATCCAGATCACGAAGGGCATCAGCAGGAACATCAGCGCGCCGCTCACGCGGTGCAGGATCGACACGAGGCCGGCCGGCGGGAGCCGGTAGGTGGTCAGATCGGTGAAGGCGTTGATGTTGCGGAACTCGCGCCGCTGTGGTCGGGGGGGTGTGGCCAGCTCTGTCATGGGGGCTTTCAGAATTATTAGAGGGGCGGCTTGTTCTTTGGCGGAAATGCAAACAACGCAAAATTCTATTGCAACGCACCATCGGGCCGCTTACGCCGAAATGTCAACGCAGTGTTGCGCTCGGATGCTATCGAGATGCGGCCTCGATCGGCCGCGATGGGCTGCGGCGCCGGCGAGCTCAGCCGAGCTCATTGCGGTAGTGGTGTGTGTCGGTGCGGTAGAGACCGCGGCGCAGCTCCATGGGGGTGTCGTGGTAGGTGTGAGCGACGCGCTCCACGCTCAGCAAGGGGGTGGCGGTCGTCACCGCCAGAAGTGCCGCCTGCGCTTCGTCCGGCAGCACGGCGCGGATCTTTTCTTCGGCGCGCACCATACGCACGCCGAACTCGGTCTCGAACATGGCGTACATCGGGCCGTGCCAGGCGTTCAGGCGCTCGGCCGTCAGGCCCTTGAAGGGCGCGCCGGGCAGCCAGAGGTCTTCCAGGATGGTGGGCGTGCCGCGGTAGGCGAGCACGCGCCGCACCTGCAGCACCGCGTCGCCGGTGCGCAGCGCGAGCAGGCGCGCGATGTCGGCGCTGGCGCGCAGCCGCTTGCAGTCGACGATCTCGCGCTCGGCCGGCCCCTCGCTGTCGACGTCGCCACTGTCGGGCACCAGCTTCAGGAAGCGGTACTGCACATGCTGCTCGGCATGGGTGGCGACGAAGGTGCCCTTGCCCTGGCGGCGCACCACCAGGTTCTCGGCCGCCAGCTCGTCGATCGCCTTGCGCACCGTGCCCTGGCTCACGCGAAAGCGTGCGGCCAGCTCGATCTCGCTCGGGATTGGCTCGCCCGGCTTCCATTCGCCGGCGTGCAGGCTCTGCAGGATCAAGGACTTGATCTGCTGGTAGAGCGGGCTGAACGAGGGCGTCGCCGGCTCGGCAAGAGCGGTGATGGTGGTGGTCATGGCAGGCCGGAACGCGCCATCGCGGCGCGTTCCGGCCGACATCTTATATAAGACACAAGACTGGCGCCATCGAAAGCGCAAATCGGCATAAAATCCGAGCCGGCCTATGCGACCGGGCGCATCGCCCGGCCCGACCTCCGCGGCCGCAACCGCGACCGCGCACCGTTTTACCTTTCCTGGAGTTTTCCCATGAGCAAAAAGCCTGTTCGCGTTGCCGTCACCGGCGCCGCCGGCCAAATCGGTTACGCCCTGCTGTTCCGTATCGCCTCCGGCGAGATGCTCGGCAAGGACCAGCCGGTCATCCTGCAACTGCTCGAGATCCCGGACGAGAAAGCGCAGAAGGCGCTCAAGGGCGTAATCATGGAGCTCGAGGACTGCGCCTTCCCGCTGCTGGCCGGCGTGATCCCCACCGGCGATCCGCTGGTCGCCTTCAAGGATGCCGACTACGCGCTGCTCGTCGGCGCCCGCCCGCGCGGCCCCGGCATGGAGCGCGCCGACCTGCTGGCCGCCAACGCCCAAATCTTCACCGCCCAGGGCCGGGCCCTCGACCAGGTCGCCAGCCGCAACGTCAAGGTGCTGGTGGTCGGCAACCCGGCCAACACCAACGCTTACATCGCGATGAAGAGCGCACCCAGCCTGCCGCGCAAGAACTTCACCGCCATGCTGCGCCTGGACCACAACCGCGCCGCCAGCCAGATTGCTGCCAAGACCGGCACCGCAGTGGGCGACATCGAGAAGCTCACCGTCTGGGGCAACCACTCGCCCACGATGTACGCCGACTACCGCTTCGCCACCGTCGGCGGCAAGAGCGTCAAGGACCTGATCAACGACCAGGTCTGGAATGCCGACACCTTCCTGCCCACTGTGGGCAAGCGCGGCGCCGCCATCATCGAGGCGCGCGGCCTTTCGTCGGCCGCCTCGGCCGCCAACGCCGCCATCGACCACATGCGCGACTGGGCCCTGGGCTCCAACGGCAAGTGGGTCACGATGGGCATCCCTTCCGACGGCCAGTACGGCATTCCGAAGGATGTGATCTTCGGCTTCCCGGTCACCACCGAGAACGGCGAATACAAGCTGGTCGAAGGTCTGGAGATCGACAAGTTCAGCCAGGAACGCATCGAGAAGACCCTGAAGGAACTGCAGGACGAACAGGCCGGCGTCGCCCACCTGCTCTGAGTTCACCCGTCAGTCACCGGCATGCTCGACTGGAACCCCGCGCTCTACCGTCGCTACGAGGACGAGCGCACGCGCCCCGCGCAGGAACACCTGGCGCGGGTTCCGCTGCCTGCGGCGACCTGCGCGGTCGACCTGGGCTGCGGGCCCGGCAATTCCACCGAGCTGCTGGTGCAGCGATTCCCCGGTGCCGAGGTGATCGGCACCGACAACTCCGAAGCGATGCTCAAGAGCGCGCGCGAGCGCCTGCCGGCGGCACGCTTCGAGTTCAGCGACATCGCGAGCTGGCAGCCCGCGTCGCCGCCGGACCTCATCTACGCCAATGCCTCGCTGCAATGGGTGCCTGATCACGAGACGCTGATCCCGCACCTGTTCGCTGCCCTCGCCCCGGGCGGGGTGCTCGCCATCCAGATGCCCGACAACCGCGAGGAGCCCACGCACCGGCTGATGCGCGAAGTCGCGGCCGAGGCGCCGTGGGCCGAGCCCATCGGCAATGCCGACCGGCTGCGCACCATGCTGCTGCCGCTGGCCGGCTATTACGACCTGCTGGCCGCCGAGGCAGCGCAGGTCGACGTCTGGCGCACCGCCTACCAGCACCCCATGGCTTCGGCCGCCGCCATCGTCGAATGGGTGCGTGGCACCGGGCTCAAGCCCTTCGTCGACCGGCTGACGCCTGAATTGCAGGCGAGCTACCTGGCCGAATACGAACGGCGCGTCGATGGCGCCTATCCCGTGCGCACGGATGGCAAGCGGCTGCTGGCCTTCCCGCGCATGTTCATCGTCGCGCAGCGCAAGCCATGAGCGCCGCCCGGCCGCCCGAAGGCGCTCGCACCGCAGCCGGAGGCGAAGGTGTTCCAATGACTGAATCCGTCCATCCGCAGGAAGTCCTGCTCGGTGCGCAGGCCGGGGCCGTGGTGCTGCCGGTCTGCGACCACTACAGCGGCGTCGAGGTGCGCATGCGCAAGAGCCTCGCGCTGCAGGCCGAGATGGCCCAGGAGTTCGGTGCCTGCGTGTTCGACGTCACCCTCGATTGCGAGGACGGCGCCCCCGTGGGCGGCGAGGCCGAGCATGCAGCCCTGGTGACAGAGCTCGCCCTGGCTGCCGCCCCCGGCATGCGCGTGGGCGTGCGGGTGCACCCGGTCGACCATCCGGCCTTCGCCGGCGACGTGGTCACCATCGCGGGGCGCGCCGGCCATCGCCTGAGCCATCTGATGGTGCCCAAGGTCGAGTCGGCCGAGGACGTGCGCGAGGCAGTCCAGGCGCTCAATGCCGCTGGTGCCGAGGCCCTGCCGCTGCATGTGCTGATCGAGTCGCCCTTCGCCGTTCACAACGCCTTCGAGATCGCCTCCAATCCGCGCGTGCAGTCGCTGAGCTTCGGCCTGATGGACTTCGTCTCGGCCCATGGCGGCGCGATCCCCGCCGAGGGCATGGGCGCCGCGGGCCAGTTCACCCATCCGCTGGTGGTGCGCGCCAAGCTGGAGATCGCCTCGGCCGCGCACGCGCACGGCAAGGTGCCCTCGCACTGCGTGGTGACCGAGTTCAACGACGTCGATGCGATGCGCGCCGCCGCGAAGAAGGCGGCCGGCGAATTTGGTTACACGCGCATGTGGAGCATCCATCCGAACCAGATCCGCCCCATCCTCGAGGCCTTCGCGCCCGACGAGCGGCAGATTCAAATGGCTACAAAAATCATAGCGTCCGCGGCCGCTGCCAATTGGGCGCCGGTCAGTTTTGATGGCACATTGCACGACCGCGCGAGCTACCGTCATTTCTGGCAGGTACTTTCGCGGGCGCACGCCACCGGCCGTGCGCTGCCGCCGGAGGCGCAAGCATGGTTTGCGGCGGCGTCATCCTGAAAACCACACACACACCTCGTCAAAGGAACAGACACCCATGAAGAAGATTGCCCTGATCGCCGCTGTCGCGCTCGCACTGCCGCTGTCGGCACTGGCCCAGGATTCCGCGGCCAAGCCGCCGCTCAAGGAGCGCGCCGCGAACACCGCCAAGAAGGCGACGCAGAAGGTGGTGCCCAAGCGCGTCATCAAGAAGATCGAGGAAGCCAAGCCGATCAGCGAAGAGTCCGACGTCGTTCTCTCGCCCGAAGACCTGGAGGTTTCCAAGCGCGTGCTCACCGGCACCATCAAGTGCGAGCTCGGCGCCAGCGTGGCGATCGAGGCCAGCCAGAAGAAGCCCGGCTTCTTCGTCCTGACGCACGGCAGCACCAAGTACTTCATGCACCCCGTCAACAGCCGCACCGGCGCGATCCGCCTGGAGGACCCCAAGGCCGAGGCCATGTGGCTGCAGCTGGGCAACAAGTCCATGCTGATGAGCCAGAAGCAGGGCCTGCGCCTGGCCGATGAATGCCAGGCGACCGAGCAAGCGGTGATGGCAGAGGACATGAAGAAGAACCCGCCCAAGAGCCTGTTCGAGGGCGCGGACGCTCCCAAGAAGTAATTCAAGGCGCAGGCGGCCCGCCTTTTGCTTGGCCGCCACGGTTCCCGATCTCGGAGAAGAGAAAAATGTTGCAAGCCTACGTTGACCATGTCGCCGAGCGCGCCGCGCTCGGCATCCCGCCGCTGCCCTTGTCGGCCAAGCAGACCAGCGAAGTCATCGAACTGATGAAGAGCGCCACCGCCAAGGACGGCGAGTTCCTGCTGAACCTGCTCGCGCACCGCGTGCCGGCCGGCGTGGACGACGCGGCCAAGGTCAAGGCGAGCTACCTGGCAGCGGTGGCACACGGCACCGAGAAGAGCCTGCTCCTCTCGCGTGCCCACGCCACCGAGCTGCTGGGCACCATGCTGGGCGGCTACAACATCAGCCCGCTGATCGACCTGCTCGACGATGCCGAGGTGGGCGGCGTCGCGGCCGAGGGTCTGAAGAAAACCCTCCTGATGTTCGATCAGTTCCACGACGTCAAGGAAAAGGCCGACACGGGCAATGCCAATGCCAAGGCCGTGCTGCAGAGCTGGGCCGATGCCGAGTGGTTCACCAGCCGGCCCGAAGTGCCGCAGAGCCTCACCATCACGGTGCTCAAGGTGAGCGGCGAGACCAACACCGACGACCTCTCGCCCGCGCCCGACGCCACCACGCGCCCCGACATCCCGATGCACGCGCTGGCGATGCTGAAGAACGCGCGTCCCGGCATCACGCCCGAAGAAGACGGCAAGCGCGGCCCGGTCAAGTTCATCGAGTCGCTGAAGGAGAAGGGCCACCTGGTCGCCTACGTGGGCGACGTGGTCGGCACCGGTTCGTCGCGCAAGAGCGCCACCAATTCGGTGCTCTGGTTCACCGGCCAGGACATCCCGTTCATCCCCAACAAGCGCTTCGGCGGCGTCTGCCTGGGCACCAAGATCGCGCCGATCTTCTACAACACGATGGAAGACGCCGGTGCGCTGCCCATCGAGCTCGACGTGAGCCAGATGGAGATGGGCGACGTGGTCGAGCTGCGCCCCTACGAGGGCAAGGCGCTGAAGGACGGCAAGGTTATCGCCGAGTTCAAGGTCAAGAGCGAGGTGCTGTTCGACGAGGTGCGCGCCGGCGGCCGCATTCCGCTGATCATCGGCCGCGGCTTGACGGCCAAGGCGCGCGAGGCCTTGGGACTGCCGGCTTCGGCGCTGTTCCGCCTGCCGGTCAGCCCGGTCGACACCAAGAAGGGCTTCTCGCTGGCCCAGAAGATGGTCGGCCGCGCCTGCGGCCTGCCGGAGGGTCATGGCGTTCGCCCCGGCACCTACTGCGAGCCCAGGATGACCTCCGTCGGCAGCCAGGACACCACCGGCCCGATGACGCGCGACGAGCTCAAGGACCTGGCCTGCCTGGGCTTCAGCGCCGACCTGGTGATGCAGTCCTTCTGCCACACGGCCGCCTACCCCAAGAAGGTGGACGTGAAGATGCACCACGAGCTGCCGGACTTCATGGCCACCCGCGGCGGCGTCTCGCTGCGCCCCGGCGACGGCGTGATCCACAGCTGGCTCAACCGCCTGCTGACGCCCGACACCGTGGGCACCGGCGGCGACAGCCACACCCGCTTCCCGATCGGCATCAGCTTCCCGGCCGGCTCCGGCCTCGTGGCCTTCGCGGCCGCGACCGGCGTGATGCCGCTGGACATGCCCGAATCCGTGCTGGTGCGCTTCAAGGGCAAGATGCAGCCCGGCGTGACGCTGCGCGACCTGGTCAACGCGATCCCGCTCTACGCCATCAAGCAGGGCCTGCTGACGGTCGAGAAGAAGGGCAAGAAAAACATCTTCTCGGGCCGCATCCTCGAGATCGAGGGCCTGCCGGACCTGAAGGTGGAACAGGCCTTCGAACTGAGCGACGCCTCGGCCGAGCGCTCGGCCGCCGGCTGCACGGTGCACCTGAACAAGGAGCCCATCGCCGAATACATCAACAGCAACATCACGCTGATGAAGTGGATGATCGCCGAGGGCTATGCCGACGCGCGCACGCTGGGCCGCCGCATCGCCGCACAGGAAGCCTGGTTGAAAGATCAGCAGCTGCTCAAGGGCGATGCCGACGCCGAGTACGCCGCCGTGATCGAGATCGACCTGGCCGACATCCACGAGCCCATCGTGGCCTGCCCCAACGACCCCGACGACGTGAAGACGCTGTCGGACGTGGCCGGCGCCCAGATCGACGAGGTCTTCATCGGTTCCTGCATGACCAACATCGGCCACTTCCGTGCCGCTTCCAAGCTGCTGGAAGGCAAGCGCGACATTCCGGTCAAGCTGTGGATCGCTCCGCCGACCAAGATGGACGCGCACCAGCTCACCGAGGAAGGCCACTACGGCGTGTTCGGCAACGCCGGCGCGCGCACCGAGATGCCGGGCTGCTCGCTGTGCATGGGCAACCAGGCGCAGGTGCGCGAGGGCGCGACCGTGATGTCGACCAGCACGCGCAACTTCCCCAACCGTCTGGGCAAGAACACCAACGTGTACCTGGGCAGCGCCGAGCTGGCCGCCATCTGCTCGCGCCTGGGCCGCATCCCGACCCGCGAGGAGTACATGACCAGCGTCGGCGTGCTCGACGCGGCCAGCGACCAGATCTACCAGTACCTCAATTTCGACAAGATCGAGGACTACACGGAAGTCGCGGCCAAGGTTGCTGCCTGATCGCTGTTCGCTCGGCGCACAAGGAAAAGCCCGCCTCAGGCGGGCTTTTTTTCGCCCATTGACATCAGCGCCGCCGCGGTCTGCGCATCCGCGGGAAAGAAGGACTCCACCGCCAGCTCCTGCAGCGTGACATCGACCGGCGTGCCGAAGATGGTGGTCGTGCTGATGAAGCTCAGCACCCCTTGCGGCGTGACGTACTGGAAGGGCACGGCCACGCCGGCCAGCTCGCTGTTGTTGGGCGGCGTGTCGTGGCTCACCTGCGGCGCGGGGTAGGCCGCGAGCTCGTCAAGCAGCGCGACGAGTGCCGCGTCGCCTGTGGCGGCGATCTGCTGCTGCAGCCGCTCCAGCAGGTGGGCGCGCCACTGCGCCAGGTTGGCGATGCGCGGCGCCACGCCCTTGGGATGAAGGCTGAGCCGAAGCACGTTGACCGGCGGCTGAAGCAGTTCCGGCGCCGCGCCGTCCATCAGCAGGGGCACGAGCGCGTTGTGCGCCACCAGGTTCCAGTGGCGATCCACCGCCAGTGCAGGGAAGGGCTCGTGCCCCTTGAGCACCAGCTCCACCGCCTGCCGGGCGGGGGCCATCGCCGGATCGTCCAGCGAGCGCTGCCGGTACATCGGCGCGTAGCCGGCCGCCACCAGCAGGGTGTTGCGCTCGCGCAGCGGCACCTCCAGCCGCTCGGCCAGGCGCAGCACCATCTCCCGGCTGGGCTCGGCGCGGCCGGTTTCGACGTAGCTCAGGTGGCGGGTCGAAACCTGGGCCTCGTGCGCCAGGTCGAGCTGGCTCAGGCGGCGGTGCTGGCGCCAGTGGCGCAGGTGGGCGCCGAAGGAGTCGGCAGCGGTGGGCGGCGGCGTGGAAGAGGTGCTCATGGCCGCCATCCTAGTGAGGCGGCGCGCGGCAGCCATGACCTCCCAAGTCATCGACCGGCGGCCGGGCGGCCGGAGCGCCGCGGCGCGGTAGCGGTCTGAAACACCTGAAGGGCGCACTCGGGGATGCGCCCTTCGAGCCTCACCTTGTCATCGAACCCTGCTATCTTTGAGGTGCTTCCACGAATACAAGGAGTTCCTCATGGCCCGAGAACCGGCGCACGCATTTGCCTCCACGCTCAAGACCTTCAAGACGGCATCGGGCAAAGCAGGCAAATACTGGTCCCTCAAGGAACTCGCGAAGCAATACCCCAACGTCGACAAGCTGCCGGTCTCGATCCGCATCGTGCTGGAGTCGGTGCTGCGCAATTGCGACGGCAAGAAGGTCACGGCCGAGCATGTCGAGCAGCTGGCCAACTGGCAGCCGAATGCCGAGCGCACCGACGAGATTCCCTTCGTCGTGACGCGCGTCGTGCTGCAGGACTTCACCGGCGTGCCGCTCTTGGCCGACCTGGCCGCGATGCGCAGCGTGGCGCAGAAGCTGGGCAAGTCGCCCAAGACCATCGAACCGCTGGTGCCGGTGGATCTGGTGGTCGACCATTCGGTGATGGTCGACCACTACGGCACGCCGAAGGCGCTCGATCTGAACATGAAGCTGGAGTTCCAGCGCAACAACGAGCGCTACCAGTTCATGAAGTGGGGCATGCAGGCCTTCGACACCTTCGGCGTGGTGCCGCCCGGCTTCGGCATCGTGCACCAGGTGAACCTCGAGTACTTCGCGCGCGGCGTCTACAAGAGCCCCTACGACCAAGGCGACCCTCCGGTCTACTACCCCGACTCGCTGGTGGGCACCGACAGCCACACGACCATGATCAACGGCATCGGCGTGGTGGGCTGGGGCGTGGGCGGCATCGAGGCCGAGGCCGCGATGCTGGGCCAGCCGGTCTACATGCTCACGCCCGACGTGGTGGGCTTCGAGCTCGGCGGCAAGCTGCGCGAGGGCGTCACCGCCACCGACCTGGTGCTCTACGTCACGAACATCCTGCGCAGCGAGAAGGTGGTGGGCAAGTTCGTCGAGTTCTTCGGGCCCGGCGCCGCTTCCATCCCCGTGCCCGACCGCGCGACCATCGGCAACATGGCGCCCGAGTACGGCGCGACCATGGGCTTCTTCCCGGTCGACGAGATGACGGTGGCGTATTTCAAGGGCACCGGCCGCACCGACAAGGAGATCGAGCGCTTCGAGGCCTACTACAAGGCGCAGGGCCTCTTCGGCATGCCGGCGCCTGGGGAACTCAACTACACGAAGGTGGTCAAGCTCGACCTCGGCACCGTGACGCCCAGCCTGGCCGGGCCGAAGCGCCCGCAGGACCGCATCGACCTCGGCCACCTGGCGACCAAGTTCTCCGAGCTCTACAGCAAGCCGCCCGAGGCCAACGGCTTCAACCAGCCGGCCGACAAGCTGCGGGTGCGCTATCCGCTGGCGCACAACGGCGAGTCGGCCGAACATGAACCGCCGACGCCGAAGGTCGGCGCGCCGCTCGACGAGGTGGAAATGTTCGCCAATCGGTCTACCAAGGCTGCCGCGCACGTGGGCGAGACCGCAGCCCACGCCAAGGACGACAGCGTGACCATCGGCAACGGCGACGTGCTGATCGCCGCCATCACCTCGTGCACGAACACCTCCAACCCCAGCGTCCTGCTGGCCGCCGGCTTGCTGGCCAAGAAGGCGGTGGAGGCGGGGCTGCGCGTCAAGCCGCACATCAAGACCTCGCTCGCACCGGGCTCGCGCATCGTGACCGAGTACCTCGAGAAGGCGGACCTTCTGAAGTACCTCGAAAAGCTCGGCTTCTACCTCGCAGGCTACGGCTGCACCACCTGCATCGGCAATGCGGGCGACCTGGCGCCCGAGATCAACGAGGCGATCACCAAGAACAACCTGGTGGGTGCGGCCGTGCTCTCGGGCAACCGCAACTTCGAGGCCCGCATCCATCCCAACCTCAAGGCCAACTTCCTGGCCTCGCCGCCGCTGGTGGTGGCCTATGCGATCGCGGGCAACGTGATGGTCGACCTCATGACCCAGCCGGTGGGCAAGGGCAAGAAGGGCAAGGACGTGTACCTGGGCGACATCTGGCCCAGCACGAAGGAGATCGACGAGAACCTGCGCTATGCGATGAACGCCAAGGCCTTCCGCAAGAACTACGAGCAGATCCAGGACAACCCGGGCAAGCTGTGGAGCAGCATCAAGGGCACCACCGGCCAGGTCTACGACTGGCCGAAATCCACCTACATCGCCGAGCCGCCCTTCTTCGAGGGCTTCAAGATGGAGCCGCACGCATCGGACGCGGGCTTCACCGGCGCGCGCGTGATGGCGCTGTTCGGCGACTCGATCACCACCGACCACATCTCGCCGGCCGGTGCGATCAAGGAGAGCTCGCCGGCCGGCATCTGGCTCAAGGCGCATGGCGTTTCCAAGGCTGACTTCAACAGCTACGGCTCGCGCCGCGGCAATCACGACGTGATGATGCGCGGCACGTTCGCCAACGTGCGCATCAAGAACCTCATGATCCCGGCCGGCCCGGATGGCTCGCGCGAGGAGGGCGGCGTGACGCTGTTCCAGCCCGGCGGCGAGAAGATGTTCATCTACGACGCGGCGATGAAGTACATCGAGCAGGGCGTGCCCACCGTGATCTTCGGCGGCGAGGAATACGGCACCGGCTCCTCGCGCGACTGGGCGGCCAAGGGCACGCAGCTCTTGGGCATCAAGGCGGTGGTGGCGCGCAGCTTCGAGCGCATCCACCGCGCCAACCTGGTCGGCATGGGCGTGCTGCCGCTGCAGTTCCGCGGCGCCGATTCATGGGAAAGCCTGGGCCTCACCGGCGAGGAGAAGATCGACGTGGTGATCGGCGGCGAGCTCAAGCCGCAGATCGACGTGAAGATCGTCGTGCACCGCGCCGACGGTACGCACCAGGAGGTGACGGTGCGCCTGCGCATCGACACGCCAATCGAGGTCGACTATTACAAGCACGGGGGCATTCTCCCGTTCGTGCTGAGGCAGTTGCTCGCGGCCTGAGTCCGCAGGCTCGGCTTCAGTTCTTGCCGAGCCGCTGCGATAACTGGTCCAGCACGGGCCGGATGCCCGCGCCCACGTGGATCTGCGGGTTCGAAAAACCGTCTTCCTTGCCGGCATCGATCTCGCGCTGCTTGATCACCGGCACCGCCTCGGCGAAGGCCGCCTCGAAGGAGTGCGTCTTGCGCAGGGCCTCGCCGAACACCGCGCGGCCGAAGAAGGTGAGCTCCGAGCGGTGGCCGCAGCCGTAGGAGGTGTGTTCGGCATCCGCGGCGGTCATCACCAGGCTGTGCTCGGTGGCCAACGGCTCGATCCAGCCGCCCGAATAGCAGGCCGAGATCGCGATTACCCGGTGCCGGATGCCGGCCGCGTCCAGTGCCTCGCGCAGTTCCTTGGGCGTGAGCCAGGGCACGGTGAGCGGCCAGTGGGAGGAGGCCAGCTTGAAGTCGTTGGCGCCGTGGGAGGTCATGTAGATCACCAGCACGTCCTGTTCGCGGTCCATGCGCTCGGCCATCGCCTGCACGGCGCGGCGCAGGTTGAGCGGCGTCGCCCAGGGCAGTTCGTCCGAGGTCGTGGCGTGGTTGACCAGGCGCAGCACGTGGTCGCGGGCGTCGAAACGCTCCTCCAGCAGGGTCCCGACCATGGCGCTCTCGCGCAGGAAGACGTCCTCGGAGGCATAGGGCGCGAACACCAGGCCGTAGACCTGGGCCTCGCCGGCACGCCGGGGTGCGATGCCGTCGACCGCGCGCTGCCACACGGCCTGCTGCGCCTCGAAGATCTCTTGCGTCAGGTGCAGCCGGGGCCGCTCTGGCGCCGCGGCCGCGGCGCTCGCGTCCGGCTGCCAGACCCGTTCCTGTTCCTGCATCCCGTCCCAGATGCCGAGGGCGGTGATCGCGAGCATCCCGGGCATGAAAAGCGTCAGCCATGCCTGCCGCGGCACATAGCGCGCCATCAGCCGCACGCCGGCCACGAAGGCAATGCCGAGCAGGCCGCCATAGACCGTCCAGAAGGCGGACGGCGTGGTCAGCGCAGCTGGGAGCCAGCCTCGGAAGTACGCCAGCGACATGCAGCCCATGAGCAGGCTCCACGGCAGGGCGGCCCAGGTCGCCAGCGCGAACCAGCCGCTCAGGGTGGCATCCGCGCGGCTGCGCGACAGCGTCAGCCAGCCGACCCACAGGGTGATGGCGAAGGCCCAGTAGGTGTTGAGCTCGATGGCGGCGTTGAAGGTCGCCGGTCCCGCGATCTGCAGTCGCTCCAGGGCCAGCATCAGCAGGCTGGGGATCAGCACGATGACGATCAGTTGCCAGGGCGAAGGCGCGCCCGCGGTGCGCGGCGCCAGCAGGATCGAGGCGCGCAAACCCTCGGTGATCCAACGCCACAGGCTGAGCCTCGGTGGCACGGGGCTCTGCGGGGCGATCGACGCTTCGGCGGATGGTTCGGGATCCAGGTCTGTCATGCCCGCGATCATGCCCGCCCGGCAGGGATACTTCAGCGGCGACTCGCCCACAGCCCCTCTTTTCGAGAATAATTCTCATTTTGACGATTTGGATCTGCGGGTGACCTCCATGAACGGCGCGGCGACGGCCGCCATCAGCCTCGACCAGCTTCCCAGCCACCAGTGGGCCACCGTGCTCGACGTGTCGAGGCCCGAAGAAGCGGAAGCGCGCGACCTCGTGCTTCGATTGACCGAGATTGGCTTCGTGCCCGGCGAGGTGGTGCGCATCGTCGCCAGCGGCGTGCCGAACCGCGAGCCGCTCGCGGTTCGCCTCGGCCACACCACCTTTGCACTGCGCCGGCACGAGGCCGCGCTGGTTCGCGTCCTGCCGGGAGCCGCGCACCATGGTTGAGGCCACCCTGAACTTTCAGCCCGGCGCCGCCGTCTCGTCGGCGCCGCCCGGCCGCATCGCGCTGCTGGGCAATCCCAACTGCGGCAAGACCGCGCTCTTCAACCTGCTCACCGGCAGCCGCCAGAAGGTGGCCAACTACGCCGGCGTGACGGTCGAGCGCAAGGAAGGGCTGCTGCGCACCGCCTCCGGCCGGCGCGTGGCCGTGCTCGACCTGCCGGGCGCCTACAGCCTGAATGCGCTGTCGGCCGACGAGGCCGTCACGCGCGACGTGGTCACCGGCAAGAGCGAGGAGGCCTTGCCCGACCTGCTGGTGTGCGTGACCGACGCAACCAACCTGCGGCTCAACCTGCGGCTGGTACTCGAGGCTAAGCGCCTGGGCCTGCCGATGGTGGTGGCGCTCAACATGACCGACATGGCGAAGAAGCAGGGCATCGCGATCGACGTGCCGCTGCTCGCCCGCGAACTCGGCGTGCCGGTGATCGAGACGGTCGGCGTGCACGCGGGCGGGGCCCAGGGCCTGCTGGCGCAGCTCGATGCGCCGGTCGCGGTCGCCCAGCCCGCGCCCTGGCAGGCGCCCGGCCTCGACGACGTGCTGGCCACCCAGCGCGAGGTGCGCCGCATCCTCGCCGCCGCGGTGCGCGAGCCCGCGGGCAGCCTGGCTGCCAGCGATCGCATCGACCGTGTGGTGATGCATCCGCTGTGGGGCATGCTGGTGCTGGCGGTCACGCTGTTCCTGATGTTCCAGGCCGTGTTCAGCATGGCCAACGTGCCGATGGACGCCATCAAGGACGGCACGGCCGCCTTCGGCGAGCTGGTGAAGCGGGTGGTGCCCGAGGGCATGCTGCAGAGCCTGCTGGTGGACGGCATCATCGCCGGCGTGGGCGGCGTGATCGTGTTCCTGCCGCAGATCCTGATCCTCTTCCTGTTCATCCTGGCGCTGGAAGACTCGGGCTACCTGCCGCGCGCCGCCTTCCTGCTCGACCGCGTGATGGGCACGGTGGGGCTGTCGGGCCGCTCCTTCATTCCGCTCTTGTCGAGCTTCGCCTGCGCCATCCCGGGCGTGATGGCCACGCGCACCATCGGCAACTGGCGCGACCGGCTCACCACGATCATGATCGCGCCGCTGATGACCTGTTCGGCGCGGCTGCCGGTCTATGCGCTGCTGATCGCGGCCTTCATCCCGGCGCGCACCGTGGGCGGCGTGTTCAACCTGCAGGGCATCGTGCTTTTCGCGCTGTACGTCTTCGGCATCGTCTCGGCGATGGCCGTGGCCTGGGTCATGAAGCGCTTTCGCGACAACCAGCAGCGCTCGCCGCTGATGATGGAGCTGCCGGCCTACCGCTGGCCCAACCTGCGCAACCTGGCGCTGGGCCTGTACGAACGCGCATGGATCTTCATCCAGCGGGTGGGCACCATCATCCTGACGCTGACGATCCTGCTGTGGTTCCTGTCCACCTTCCCGTCGCCGCCCGAGGGCGCGACCGGCCCGGCGATCCAGTACAGCCTGGCCGGCATCATCGGCCGCGGCCTCGAGCACATCTTCGCGCCCATCGGCTTCAACTGGCAGATCTCGATCGCGCTGGTGCCCGGCATGGCGGCGCGCGAGGTGGCAGTAGGCGCGCTCGGGACGGTGTATGCGCTCTCGGCCACCGGCGACGATGTCGCGGGCCAGCTGGAGCCGCTGATCGCCGGCAGCTGGTCGCTCGCCACGGCGCTGTCGCTGCTGGTCTGGTACGTCTTCGCGCCGCAGTGCATCTCGACGCTGGCCGCGGTCAAGCGCGAAACCGGCTCCTGGCGCTATGTCTGGATCATGGCGGCCTACTTGTTTGCCCTCGCCTACATTGCGTGCTGGATCACCTATCGTGTGGCCCTGGCACTCACAGGAGGATGAGATGACGCAACAGATCATCGTCGGGCTGATCGTCGCATTGGCCGCGTTCTATGCCGTTTGGCGCTGGATGCCGGCGGGCTGGCGCCGCGCCGCGGCGGCCCGGCTCGCATCGGGATCGCAGCGTGCGGGCCTGGTCGATGCGCAGCGCGCGCAGCAGCTGGCCGCATCGCTGGCCAAGAGCTCGGGCTGCGGCTCGTGCGACAGCTGCGGCAGTTGCAGCACCCCCGCTGACTCCTCGGCGCAAGCCCGGCACAACACACCCGCGCATTGAGCGCGATGCGGGCCGCTCATATCCTGGTCGCGGGCGGCGGCATTGCGGGCCTGGCCAGCGCGCTCGCCCTGGCCCGCCGCCGCCATCGGGTCGACCTGTTCGAACAGGCCGTGGCCTTCGCCGAGGTCGGCGCGGGCATCCAGCTCGGCCCCAATGTCGCGCGCCGGCTGCAGGCGCTCGGGGTGTGGGAGCCGCTGATGCGCATCGCCGCCAAGCCCGACGCGCTCGTCGTGCGCAGTGCCGTGCACGGCGGGGAAATCGCGCGCCTGCCGCTCGGCAACGCGATGCTGCGCAGCTATGGCGCACCCTATCTTTGTGCGCACCGCGCCGACCTGCATGGGCTGCTGCTGGCAGCTGTGCGCGGCAGCGGCGCGGTCACCGTCAACACCGGGACGCGGATCACCGAAGCCGTGGCCCGGTCCGGCGCGGTCTGCGTCTCGAGCATCGGCACCCGGGCCTGGGAGGGCGACGCGTTGATCGGCGCCGACGGCCTCTGGAGCACGGTGCGCGCGCGGATCGTGGAGGATGCGTCCCCGCCCTGCGCGACGGGTCACACCGCCTGGCGCGCCCTGATCAGGCAGTCGGCGCTGCCGGCTGCCCTGCGCAGCACGCAGATCACCGTCTGGCTCGGTCCCCGCCTGCATGCGGTGGCCTACCCGGTGCGCCGCGGCGAGGCGCTCAACGTGGTGGTGCTGGCCGAGGCCGCGCCGGCAGGGGATGCACGCGACTGGGACCAGGCCAGCAGCCTGGCCGCGCTGCAGGCCGCCACCGGCCGCACGGACGCGGGCCTGCAGGCGCTGCTGGAGGCCATGCCCGCCTGGCGCGCCTGGGTGCTCTGCGACCGGCCGCCGCTCAGCGGGCCCGAGCAGATGGCCGGCGAGCGCGTGGCCCTGGCCGGCGACGCCGCGCATCCGATGCTGCCTTATCTGGCCCAGGGGGCCGGCATGGCGATCGAGGACGGCGTGGCGCTGGCTGAGGCGCTCGACGGCTGCGCCGCGGAGGAGGTGCCGCGGCGTCTCGCGCTCTATGCGGATGGGCGCTGGGAACGCAATGCGCAGGTGCAGGCGCGGGCGCGCCGCAACGGCGAGATCTTTCACGCGACCGGCCTCGTGCGCGTGGGCCGCGACGCGGCCTTGCGGCTCCTGGGGGCACGTCTGCTCGACGTGCCCTGGCTCTACGGCGCCTGAAGGCTCAGAGGCTGAAGCTTTGCAGGTGGTCGACGCGTTCGGCCAGGCCCTCGGCGCCGAGGTAGTGGCTGACCTTGCCCGTGCGCACCTCGGCCAGCGAGCTCTCCAGCTCGGCCAGCATGCTGCTGCGCACCGTCTCGAAGGCCGCCGGCAGGTCCTCGTGTTGCTTCCGATAGGCGTCGGCGATCACCCGCGCCGCGGCGGGCGCGCCGCAGGCCACGCATTCGGCGATGGCGGTCGCGCTGGGCTGGGCGCCACGCTCCAGCAGCAACGCCGCCAGCTCGGGCGAGACCGCGCTGTCGATGCCGTCGAGCGCGTCGGGCGACACGGGCGCTCCCGCGCGCGCCAGCGCTTCCGCGGCATGGTGCGCGCCGTGCGCGAGGGCCAGGTCGGTGGCCATCGCGCTGCCGTGCAGGGGACCATCGAATGCGACCCCGGTGGCGGCCAGCTTGGCGACGAGTGCCGGATCGTCGGTCGCGACCGCATGGCGCAGCGCGATGCGCGACAGCCGTCCATCCCTGTCCAGCGTGCCCGCGGATAGCGGCGTGCGCCAGTCGACCATGGCGCGGCGGTAGAAGGCCACCAGCTTGTCCACCAGCTCGAGCGCGAGGCCGTGCGACTGGTGCCGATCGTCGAGGTACGCGAGCAGCGCCTGTCCCGTGAAGTAGTCGGCGGCCGGCTCCAGCGGGTCCTCCTCCAGGTGCAGCGCCGCGAAGGCCGCGGGCAGGTCGTGCGCGATGGTGGTCATGCCGTCTTCGTGCATCGCGTGCGCCCAGGCATCGGGCAGGCCCTGCTTCCAGGCCAGGATGTGGCCGTAGTCGGCGCCGCCTTCGACCACCGCGTAGATGCGGTCGCTGTCCTCGAAGCCACCGAAGGGGAGAGCGGTGAGCCGGCCATCCCATGGCGGGCCTTGCGCGGCGGCAGCTTCCCGCGCGCCTTGCTGCTCGTGAGCGATCCACCCCTGGAGGTCGCGGCCGGCGTCGCCGCCGCCGTTCCAGAACAGGTCGGTCCAGCTCACGGCTTCCTCGTAGCCGTTCATGTGCAGATGCAGGTCGTAGTCGATGCGGCCGCCCGCGGTGCGCTGCCACAGCGCGACCAACTCGGGCGGGATCGGCCCGGCGCAGAGCGCCTGCACGGCGGCGATCTGCTCGACCGTCATCGGCGGCTGGGCGTCGAAGATCACGCGCTCGGCGAAGAGCACGATGCCGTGCTCGCGTAGAAGGCTCAACTCGTCGTCGGCAAAGTGATCGGTCATCGTCGGCTCCTTGATTGATCGTTGTTGAGCTACAGGTCGGTGCGCAGCTTCCAGATCTCCGGAAAAAGCACCACATCGAGCATCTTGCGCAGGTAGCTTACGCCGCCCGTGCCGCCCGTGCCACGCTTGAAGCCGATCACGCGCTCCACGGTGGTCACATGGCGAAAGCGCCAGAGGCGGAAAGCGTCTTCCAGGTCGGTCAGCTCCTCGCCCAGCTGGTAGAGCTCCCAGTGCTGCTTCGGGTCGCGGTAGATCACAAGCCAGGCCTGCTCGACGCCGTCGCTGGATTCGTAGGGCCGGGTCCAGTCGCGCTCGACATGATCGGGCGGGACGGCGAAGCCCCGGCGCGCCAGCAGGCGCAGCGCCTCGTCGTAGAGCGAGGGCGCGCGCCAGGCCGCATCGACCTCGGCCAGCAGCTCGGGCCTGTGTGCATGGGGCTTGAGCATGGCGGCGTTCTTGTTGCCGAGCGCGAATTCGATGCAGCGGTACTGCCAGCTCTGGAAGCCGCTGGAGCTGCCGAGGTAGGGACGCATCGCGCTGTACTCGGGCGGCGTCATCGTGGCCAGCACGTCCCAGGCATGCACCAGCTGCTCCATGATGCGCGAGACGCGCGCCAGCATCTTGAAGGCGCTGGCGAGCTCGTCCTCGGCAACGCAGCGGATGGCGGCGCGCAGCTCGTGCAGCATCAGCTTCATCCACAGCTCGCTGGTCTGGTGCTGCACGATGAACAGCATCTCGTCGTGCGCCGGCGAGCGCGGATGCTGGGCGTTGAGGATGGCATCCAGGCTCAGGTAGTCGCTGTAGCTCATCGAGGCGCTGAAGTCGAGCTGCGCCTTTTCTTCGTGGACGATCTTTTCGGTGCTCATTCGAAAACCTCCGCCCTGCGGGCTGCGGTGCTATGAATCTTCGGAACGGCCGTGCAATTCATGATGGGGTTCCTTCAGGTCACGGCCAGCTTCTGGTTGAACTCGGGCCGCTTCCATTCCTCGTGCTCCAGCACCTGCACCACGTGCTCGACGGCGTTCCAGACGTCCTCGAAGCCGAGGTACAGGGGCGTGAAGCCGAAGCGCAGGATGTCGGGCATCTGGCTGTCGCCCGCGCGGAAGTCGCCGATCACGCCGCGGGCGATCAATGCCTGCACGATGGCGTAGGCGCCAGAGCTCTTGTCGGCGAGCGCGAGGCAAACCTGGGAACCGCGCCTGTCGTGCTCGCGCGGCGTGACCAGCGTGAAGCGGCCCGGGCAGCGTTCCTCGACCAGCGCGATGAAGGCGTCGGTCAGCGCCAGCGACTTGGTGCGCAAGGCGGCCATGCCGCCCCGGCCGCCGTCGAAGGGCTCGGCTGCGAGCACCGAGTCGATCCCGCATTCCAGTGCAGACAGCGCGATGATGGGCTGGGTCCCGCAGAGGTAGCGCGTCACGCCAGGCGCGGGCCGGTAGTGCGGCGTGAATTCGAAGGGCGCCGCATGGCCGAACCAGCCCGACAGGGGCTGCTCGAAACGGCTCGCATGCCTCTTGTGCACCCAGACGAAGGCCGGCGCCCCCGGGCCGCCGTTGAGGTACTTGTAGCCGCAGCCGATCGCGAAATCGGCCTCGCAGTCGTTGAGCGCGACCGGCACCGCGCCCGCGCTGTGCGCGAGATCCCAGACCGTGAGCGCGCCCGCGGCATGGGCTGCGGCAGTGAGCGCCTTCATGTCGTGCATGGCGCCGGTGCGGTAGTTGACGTGGGTCAGCATCAGCACGGCGACCTGCTCGTCCAGCACGGCGGGCAGCTCGCTTTCGTCGATGAGCTTCAGCGTGAAGCCGCGCTCGCGGCACAGCGATTCGGCGATGTAGAGGTCGGTCGGGAAGTTGCTGCGCTCGCTGACCACGACGCGGCGGCCGCTGGGCTTCATCTGCGAGAGCGCGGCGAACAGCACCTTGTAGAGATTGACCGAGGTGCCGTCGGTGCACACCACCTCGCCCGGGGCGGCGCCGATCAGGCGGGCCAGCTTGTCGCCCAGGCGCTGCGGCAGGTCGATCCAGCGAGCCGTGTTCCAGGAGCGGATCAGGCCTTCGCCCCACTCCTGGGTGACGACTTCGGCGATGCGCGTGGGCGCGGTACTCGGCAGAACGCCGAGCGAGTTGCCGTCCAGGTAGATCACGCCTTCGGGCAGGATGAATTGCCCGCGCAGGGCGGCGAGGGGGTCTTGGGCGTCGAGGCGCCGGCAGTCGTCGAGGGTCATGGTCATGGGGTCGTGAGTTCGCGCAGGACGGCGCGAACGGGGGAGGCATCGGCCGTCACCAGCTTGAGTGGCAGCGCGATGAGTTCGTAGTCGCCCTCGGGCACCTCGTCGAGCACGAGGTTCTCGAGCACGCGCAGGCCCAGGCGGCGGATCACCTGGTGGCTGTCCAGCGTCTTGCTGTCGGCCGGGTCGATGCTGGCGGTGTCGATGCCGATCAGCTTCACGCCCAGCGCCGCAAGCCGCTCGATGGTGGCGGGCGCATAGGCGGCGAGCGCGCCGTCCCAGCGGTCGACCGGGGCGCGCTCGTAGGTGCGCACCAGCACGCGTGGCGGCAGCCGATCGACGGCATGCGCGATATGCGCCCATTCGACCAGCGGCCCGCGCGCGATCGCGTGGATCACGCGGCAGGGGCCGAGGTAGGGGGAGAGGTCCACCGCGCCGATGGTCGCGCCCTCGGGGTCGTAGTGAAGCGGTGCGTCGGCATGCGCGCCGACGTGCGGCGAGAGCGTGATCTCGCTGACGTTGACCGGGCAGCCCGGCGCGATGGTCGCGGCCCAGCGCTGGCGGTAGGGCGTGTCGCCGGGGAAGACCGGCGCGCCCTCATGCACTGGCGGCGAGATATCCCAGATGCGTTGGTTCATGGCGCGAAGTTAGCGCCGTGAACAGGCTCGTGGTGTCGGTTATTTCCAACAGAACGCAAACATCGGCGGGGCGCCGATCAGCCCATCAGCCGGCCTGGCGGCCGAGCAGCAGGAACTCCATCAGCGCCTTCTGCGCGTGCATGCGGTTCTCGGCCTCGTCCCAGACCACCGACTGCGGGCCGTCGATCACCTCGGCCTGCACCTCCTCGCCGCGGTGTGCGGGCAGGCAGTGCATGAAGAGGGCGTCGGGCTGGGCCGCGCGCATCATCTCTTCGTCCACGCACCAGTCGGCGAAGGCGGTGCGGCGGGCCTCGTTCTCGGCCTCGTAGCCCATGCTGGTCCAGACGTCGGTGGTCACCAGGTCGGCGCCGCGGCAGGCTTCCATCGGGTCCTTGAAGACCTGGTAGCTGTCGGCCGAGCGGATGCCGGCGATCGACTGGTCGACCTCGTAGCCGCTGGGCGTGCTCACATGCACCTTGAAGCCCAGGATCTCGCTGGCCTGCAGCCAGGTGTTGGCCATGTTGTTGCCGTCGCCGACCCAGGCCACCGTCTTGCCCTTGATCGATCCGCGGTGCTCGATGTAGGTGAAGATGTCGGCCAGGATCTGGCAGGGGTGGAACTCGTTGGTCAGGCCGTTGATCACCGGCACGCGCGAGTGCGCGGCGAAGGTCTCGATCTTGGTCTGCTCGAAGGTGCGGATCATCACCAGGTCGACCATGCGGCTGATCACCTTGGCGCTGTCCTCGATGGGCTCGGCGCGGCCCAGCTGGCTGTCGCCGGTGGTCAGGTGCACCACGCTGCCGCCCAGCTGGTACATGCCGGCTTCGAAGCTCACGCGGGTACGCGTCGAGGCCTTCTCGAAGATCATGGCCATCGTGCGGTCGGTCAGCGGCTGGTGCTTCTCGTAGGCCTTGAACTTCTTCTTGATCAGCGCGGCACGCTCGAAGACATAGGCGTACTCCTCGGCACTGAAGTCCGAGAACTGGAGGTAGTGGCGCAAAGCCGGGGCGCTCGTCATGGCGCCGCCTCCGCGAGGAAGGTCTTCACGATCGGCGCGAGGATGGCGACGATCTCGTCCGCCTCGGCCACGCTGAGGATCAGCGGCGGCACCAGGCGGATCACGCTGTCGGCGGTCACGCTCAGCAGCAGGCCGGCCTCGCAGGCGCGGTTGAGGATCACGCCGCAGGGACGGTCGAGCTCGATGCCCAGCATCAGGCCCTGGCCGCGGATCTCCCTCACGCCGGGCAGGCCGCCCAGCTCGCGCTCCAGCGCGCCCTTGAGGTGCGCGCCGACGTTGGCGGCGTTGTCGAGCAGCTTGTGCTCTTCCATGATGCGGATGGTCTCGATGCCGGCGCGCATGGCGAGCGGGTTGCCGCCGAAGGTGGTGCCGTGGTTGCCCGGGGCGAAGAGGTTGGCGGCGCGGGGGCCGGCCACCACCGCGCCGATCGGCACGCCCGAGCCCAGGCCCTTGGCCAGCGGCATCACGTCCGGCTTGATGCCGGCCCACTGGTGCGCGAACCACTTGCCCGTACGGCCCATGCCGCACTGCACCTCGTCGATCATCATCAGCCAGTCGCGCTCGTCGCACAGCTGGCGCACCTGGCGCAGGTACTCCCAGCGCATGGGGTGGATGCCGCCTTCGCCCTGGATGGTCTCGAAGAACACGGCCACCACGTTCGGGTTGCCTTCGGTCGCCTTCTTCAGCGCCTCGATGTCGTTGAGCGGCACGCGGATGAAGCCCTCGACCAGCGGCCCGAAGCCCTGCTGCACCTTCGGGTTGCCGGTGGCCGACAGGGTGGCGATGCTGCGGCCGTGGAAGGCGGCTTCGTAGACAACGATCTCGGGGCGCTCGATGCCCTTGTCGTGCCCGAACTTGCGCGCCAGCTTGAGCGCGGCTTCGTTGGCTTCCAGGCCAGTGCAGCAGAAGAAGGCGTTGGTCAGGCCCGAGAGCTCGGTGAGCTTGGTGGCCAGTTGCTCCTGGCCCGGCACGTGGTAGTAGTTGGAGCTGTGGATCAGCTTGGCGATCTGCTCCTGCAGCGCGGGCACCAGCTCGGGATGGTTGTGGCCCAGGGTGTTGACTGCGATGCCGCCCAGCCCGTCCAGGTAGGCTCGGCCCTCGGTGTCCCACACTCGGCAGCCCTGGCCATGCGACAGCGCGATCGGCAGGCGGCCATAGGTGTTCATGACATGGGGCGAGGAGGGGGCGGCAGTGGCGCTCATACGATCTCCGAAAAAGGGAAAAGGGATTCTAGGGGTGCGTTTTGACAGCGTCGTTGAGGATTGCGCATCACAGCAATGTGCGCGTGTGGTGTCTCTCGCGGGACCCGCCCGGATAGAATCCATTGTGCAGCGCAGCACCCGCCTGCGCCCTTCGCGCAATCCATGGTTTCCCCCACCGCCAAAGAAATCTTCATCCAGGGCATCACCCAAGACGGCCGGACCTTTCGCCCGAGCGACTGGGCGGAACGGCTGGCTGGCGTGATGTGCTCGTTCCGCCCGGGTGGGCCGCAGCCCGGCAGCCATCTGAGCTATTCGCCCTGGTGCGTGCCGACGGTGATCAACGGCATCAAGTGCGTGGTCGTGAGGGCCGAGCTGCGCGATGCCGAGGTGATGGCCTGGGACTTCGTGATGAACTTCGCCCGGGACAACAACCTGCAGGTGGCCGAGGCCTGCCTGGTGCCCGATGCGGCGTCGCCCGCGGGCGTTCGGAAGTAGAAAACGCCGCCCATGAAAAAACCGCCCGAAGGCGGTTTTTCACTTTGCTGCAGCGCACCCAGATCAAACGGCGGACTGGCGGGTTGCCGGTCCGGGCTTGCCTGATGACGTCAGGCGGCGACCTTCTCGGCGAGGGCCAGGTTCTTGACCTTGGCTGCCAGGCGGCTCTTGTCGCGAGCGGCCTTGTTCTTGTGGAAGATGCCCTTGTCGGCGATCGTGTCGACGATGCTCTGGGCCTTCGCGAAGAGTTCTGCCGCCTTGGTCTTGTCGCCGGCGACGACCGCCTTCTCGACATTCTTCACGGCGGTGCGGTACTTGGAGCGCAGCGAGGTGTTCGCGGCGTTGAGCTTGGTGTCCTGGCGGACGCGCTTGCGGCCCGACGCGAGGCGCGGGTTCTTTTTCTTGGGCTTGGTGGATGCCATGGCTGGTGTTCCTTACAGTGTCTGCGGATGATGCGGCAAAGCCCTCCATTATAGGCGATCGGCGACCACGGGTCGCGCCAGCCGGGGAGGGTAGTCACAGGCACATACACTTCCGGCCGTGTCGCTCTTCAAATCCGCTTCCACCGTCTCCCTGCTGACGCTCGCTTCCCGCATCACCGGGCTCATCCGCGACGTGCTCATGACCTCGGTGTTCGGCGTCAGCGCGATGACCGATGCCTTCTACGTCGCCTTCCGCATCCCCAACCTGTTCCGGCGCGTGTTCGGCGAGGGCGCCTTCAGCCAGGCCTTCGTGCCGGTGCTAGCCGCCTGCAGGACGGAGCGCGGCGAGCCGGGCGCCAAGGCGCTCGTGGACCATGTGGGGACCCTGCTGACCTGGACGCTGGTGCTGTTCTGCGCCGCGGGCGTGATCGGCGCGCCGCTGATGGTCTGGGCCATGGCCAGCGGCCTGCAGAAGAACCCCGAGAGCTTCGAGGCCGCGGTCGTCATGACGCGCTGGATGTTCCCCTACATCGGCTTCATGTCGCTGGTGGCGCTGGCCGGCGGCGTCCTCAACACCTGGCGCAAGTTCGCCGTGCCGGCGGCGGCGCCGGTGCTGCTGAATGTGGCGCTGATCCTCTCCATCATCGTCGGCGCGCCCTGGTTCCGGCGCCTGGGCATCGAACCGATCTATGCGCAGTGCGCGGGCGTGATGGTGGGTGGCCTGCTCCAGCTGGCGCTGCAGATCCCCGTGCTGCGGGGGCTCGGCATGATGCCGCGCATCGGCCTCGGCCTCGGCGCGATTCGCGCCGCCTGGGCCGACCCGGACACGCGCCGGGTCGCGCGGCTGATGCTGCCGGCGCTGATCGGCGTCAGCGTGGCGCAGATCTCGCTGCTGATCAACACGCAGATCGCCTCCCACCTCGCGACCGGCAGCGTGAGCTGGATCACCAACGCCGACCGGTTGATGGAGTTCCCCACCGCGCTGCTGGGCGTGGCGCTCGGCGTGGTGCTGATGCCCCAGCTCGCGGCCGCGCGCGCGGCGAAGGACGACGCTCGCTATTCGGCGATGCTCGACTGGGGTTTGCGCTTGGTGGTGCTGCTGTCGGTGCCCTGTGCGCTGGCGCTGCTGGTCTTTTCGCGACCGCTGGTCGCGGTGCTGTTCCACAACGGCGCCTTCAGCGAGTTCCACGTGCAGCGCACCAGCCTGGCATTGATGGGCTACGGCGTCGGGCTGGTCGGCCTCGTGGCGGTCAAGGTGCTGGCGCCGGGCTACTACGCCAAGCACGACACGCGCACCCCGATGCTGATCGCGGTGGTGGTGCTGGTGCTGACGCAGCTGCTCAACGTCGCCCTGGTGCCGCTCTTGCAGCATGCGGCGCTCACGCTGACCATCGCCATCGGCGCGATGATCAATGCGCTGTGGCTGCTCGTCGGCCTCCTGCGCTGCGGCAGCTACCGGCCGGAGCCGGGCTGGGGCCGCTTCTTGCTGCAGGTGCTGGCGGGCACCGCGGCGCTGACCGCCTTGCTGGTCTGGGGCAACCAGCACTTCGACTGGATCGGCCTGCAGGCGCAGCGCCTGCATCGCATCGGCCTGCTGGCGGCCTTGGTGTCGGGCGCGGCACTCCTGTATTTCGCGGTGCTGGCGCTTGCGGGCGTCAAGCTGCGCAGCCTGGTGCGCCACTGATCCAGATGCTTGCCCCGCCTTGACGCTCGGCGCGGCCTCCTCTACAAAGACACATGACGTTCAGCTTCCAGGCGCCCACTGCCCTCGAGTACTTCGGGTCGCTTGTCAAGAGCGATGACCACTTCCCCCTGCTCGAAGCCGCCGCCAGCCTGGCCCAGGACGAATACCCCGAGCTCGATGTCCAGCAGGTGCTGGGCGATGTCGACCAGTTGCTCGCGCGCCTCAAGCGCCGCCTGCCTGCAGATGCCGCGCCGCTGCAGCGCCTGCGCGCCCTCAACCAGTTCTTCTTCCACGACCTGAGCTTCGGCGGCAACGTCAACGACTACTACGACCCCGACAACAGCTACCTCAACGCCGTGCTGCGCACGCGCCGCGGTATCCCGATCTCGCTGGCCGTGCTGTGGATGGAGCTGGCGCAGGGCCTGGGCCTGCAGGCGCGCGGCGTGGGCTTCCCGGGCCACTTCATGCTCAAGGTCACGCTGCCCAAGGGGCAGGTGGTGATCGATCCCTTCACCGGCAAGTCGCTCTCGCGCGAGGAGCTCAGCGAGCGGCTCGAGCCCTACAAGCGCAGCAGCGGGCTGGTCGGCGACTTCGACGTGCCGCTGGGCCTCTACCTGCAGCCGGCCTCGTCGCGCGAGATCATCGGGCGCATGCTGCGCAATCTGAAAGAGATCCATCGTGCGCAGGAGGACTGGCAGCGCGCGATCGCGGTGCAGGACCGCCTGGTCGCGCTCTTCCCCGAGGCGTGGGGCGAGCACCGCGATCGCGGCCTGGCGCATGCGGAGCAGGGCAACACGGCGCTCGCCGTGCGCGACCTCGAGACCTACCTGGCGCATGCCGAGGATGCACTCGACATCGATGCCATCGCCGAGCGTGTCGCCGCCTTGCGCCGGGCGGAATACTGATGGCGCAGGACAGCAACACCGCGGCCGCCGACCTCGGCACGCTGCACGAATTCCACGGCGTGCAGCCGGTGCTGCCGGTGGCCGATGCAGCGCGTGCGGCGCGCTACTTCTGCGACGTGCTGGGCTTCGAGCTCGACTTCATCGCCGGCGAGCCGCCGAGCTATGCGCGCGTGAAGAAGGGCGACCGCAGCTACGGCGATCCGGTCTACATCCGCCTGTGGCAATGCGGCCGGCGCGAGGCCCAGGCCTGGCGCGGCGAGATCGTCATCCATGTCGGCCAGGACGTCGACGGCCTGCATGCCGCCTACGTGAAGCGCGGCGTCAGCGTGATCGAGCCGCCGATGTCGCAGCCCTGGGGGCTGCGCGAGTTCGCGATCCGCGAGCCCGACGGCCACGTGCTGCGCTTCTGCGGCTATCTTTGAGAGGGCGAGCCCGCCAGCCCGAACTGGCGCCAGGCGCGGCGCAGCTGCGTGTCGGAGCCGAAGCCCGAGAGTTCGGCCGCGCGCGTGACATTGGCTCCCGACTGCAGCGCCAGCTGGGCCGTGGCCAACCGCAGGCGGCGCAGGTAGGCGAGCGGCGCCACACCCGCATGCTCGACGAACAGGCGCGTCAGGTGGCGCGACGAGGTATGGGCCACTTGCGCCATGCGCGGCACGCTCCAGTCGTCTTGCGGCGCTTCGCTCACTGCGTCCTGGACGCGGTGCAGTGCGGGGTGCAGGTGATTGCGGTAGGCCAGAAAGGGCGAGAGCTCCGGATCCTGCGGGCCGCGCCGCAGCGCCACCACCATGGTCTGCGCAACCTGGGCCGCCAGCGCTTCGCCGCAGACGTCGGCAATGCGATGCAGCATCAGGTCGATGCCGGTGGTCACGCCGGCGCTGCTGTAGAGCGGCGGGTCGATCACGAACACGCGATTGGCCACCACCTCGCAGCGCGGCTCCACCCGCCGCAGTTCGTCGAGGTGGTGGTGGTGCGTCGTGGCGCGCCGTCCCGCCAGGGCGCCGGCATGCGCGGCCAGCAGGGCGCCGGCGCAGATGGTCACCAGCTCGAGCCGGCCGCGCTCCAGGCGCTGGCCGCGCAGCCAGCGCAGCAGCGCCTGGGTGTCCGCGCCGTCGGTCGAGACCGTGTGGCCCGGCATGCCGACCAGCACGATCCAGGCGGGATCCTCGCCCCAATGCATCGGCAGCGGCGCCAGCCCGCTGAGCGTCACGCCGACCGAGCCGGTCGAGGCGGGGCTCGGGGAAACGAACTCGATCGCGAAGCGCTCGGCCTGCCCCGCGGCGCGCAACTGCTGGTTGGCGATGCGCAGCGCCTCGGCCGGGCCGGCCCAGTCCAGCACCAGGCTATTCGGCAGAAGCACGAACA
Organism: Variovorax sp. WS11; assembly: GCF_010499245.1. Lineage (GTDB taxonomy): Bacteria > Pseudomonadota > Gammaproteobacteria > Burkholderiales > Burkholderiaceae_C > Variovorax. Next base: position 1,218,838 of record NZ_JAAGOW010000001.1, on the reverse strand, counting down.
CGACCTGGATGGGCGGCGCGCTGCTCATCCCGCCTTCGCCTTCAGGCTGTGGCCAGCGCGCCCGCCCGCTCCAGCGCTTGGTCGACGCTGCAGAGCTTGGCGAAACGGCCTTCCAGCACGGTCGCGGTCCGGGCCTTGATGTCGGCCGCCGACAGCGGGCGGCCGTCGGGCTGCGTCATGTCGAAGGTCAGCGTCGCATCGGTGACGAAATCGACCGACCAGCCCAGGTCGGAGGCGTGACGCGTCGTGGTCTCGCAGCATTGCTCGGTGCGAATGCCGCTCACGATCAGCCGGCCGATGCCGTTCTCCGTCAGCCACACATCGAGCCCGGTGCCGACCAGGGCGCTGTGGCGATGCTTGGTGTAGGTGGCAGCCGCCTCGAAGGGCGCCAGTTCGGCGAGCGGCCGCACGTGGCCGGACTCGATGGCGAAGGGGTTGTCGGCGCGGGCCGGACCGTCGACGTGGAAGATGCGTACGATCGGGATGCCGGCCGCTGCGCAGCCTGCGATCAGCGCGTTCTGCGCCGCCGCGTAGGCGGCCAGGTCGCGCGGGGTGAAATAGGGGCGATGGCGGAAGGATTCCTGGACGTCGATCACTATCAGACAAGACTTCATGGCGGCAATCTCCTGGGGTGGGTGGATGATGCGCCCAATTTTTCTCGCCTGTGTGCGTTCCGTCCGCTTCGTGCGGGACAGGAATCGATCAAATCAGGACATTCCCGACTTCACACCAGCCGGGCCGCCTGCAGCTCCTTCTTGAGGTAGGCGTAGAACAGCGGCGCCGCCACCAGGCCGGCCGGGCCGAACACCGCCTCGGCCACGAACATCACGGCCAGCAGTTCCCAGACGCCCATCTGCGTGCGGGCCCCTACCACCTTGGCATTGATGAAGTACTCGGCCTTGTGGATCAGGATCAGGAAGGCCAGGCAGGCCAGCGCGGTGATCGGCGAGACCGACAGCCCCACCAGCGTGATCACCGTGTTGCACAGCAGGTTGCCGACGATCGGCACCAGCCCGGCGATGAAGGTCAGCGTGATCAGCGCCGGCGTGTAGGGCAGGTTCAGTTCCCAGTGCGGCAGCACGAACAGCAGGAAGATCGCGGTCAGCAGTGTGTTGAAAGCAGCGATCCAGAACTGCGCCGCCACGATCTGGCCGAAGGCCTCGCCGAACAGGGTGATGCGCTGCTTGAGCAGCTCGGCCAGTGGGCGGCCGCCGGAGGCATGCCGGGCCACGCCGGCCAGTGCGCCGACGATCAGGCCGACGTAGGCAAACAGCAGGCCGCCCAGCCAGGCGCGGCCGGTCAGCGCGAGCGCGCCGGCCTGGGCGCGCAGGTAGCCGGCGATGATGCGCTGCACCTCGGCCGTGCCCTCGGGCAGGTAGGCGCCGATGTCGGGCGGCAGCTTGAGCCGCAGTTCCAGCACCGTGCGGGCGATGTAGTCGAGCAACTCCTGATACTGCTCCGGTGCGTTGAGCACGAACTCGCGCGCTTCCGAGAAGGCCAGGATCCCCAGGCCGATCGGCGCCAGCGACACCAGGGTCGCGGCGACGATGCGCGACCAGGACGATGGCGGGTCGGCGACGTCCGGTCGCGACCTTGCGCGCAGCAGCCTGTCAAGGCCCGCGTCGAACAGGCGCGCGAACCAGCGCGTGCCGAGGAAGCCGATGCAGACGCACAGCAGGCCCGGCAGCAGGCCCTGCCACATGATCAGCAGCAGGGCGCCGGCGATGAGCAGGTAGCTCGCCGTGACCAGCTTGCGCGACGGGAGAGGAGCGACAACGCTCACGGGGCGGATTTATTCACGGCGATTCACGGCGATTCACGGCGATTCAGGCCACAACCACGGCCGCGCCGGTGCCGAGCTGCGCGATGACCCCGATCTCGTGCACCGTCTCGCCCTCGGCGCGCAGCGTGGCCGCGCAGGCGGCGGCCTCGGCCGCGTCGATCACGACCACCATGCCGATGCCGTTGTTGAAGGTGCGGTTCATTTCCAGGTCGTCGATGCCGGCCACCTTCTGCAGCCAGGCGAAGAGCTCGCTTTGCGGCCAGCTGCCCTTCTTCAGGTGGGCCGCCGTACCCTCGGGCAGCACGCGCGGGATGTTCTCCAGCAGCCCGCCGCCGGTGATGTGGGCCAGCGCCTTGATCGGGTGACTGGCGAGTGCCGCCAGCACCGCCTTGACGTAGAGCCGCGTCGGCGCCATCACGGCTGCGCGGAAGGGCTGGCCGTCCAGCGCGGCGGGCAACTGGTCGCCGGCACGCTCGATCACCTTGCGCACCAGGCTGAAGCCGTTGGAGTGCACGCCGGCCGAGGCCAGGCCGAGCACCACGTCGCCGGGCTTGACGTCCCGGCCGGTGAGGATCTTGGACTTCTCGACCGCGCCGACCGCGAAGCCGGCCAGGTCGTACTCGCCGGCCGGGTACATGCCGGGCATCTCGGCCGTCTCGCCGCCGATCAGCGCGCAGCCGCTCAGCTCGCAGCCGCGGGCGATGCCGCCGACCACCGCCGCGGCCGTGTCCACGTCGAGCTTGCCGCAGGCGAAGTAGTCGAGGAAGAACAGCGGCTCGGCACCCTGCACCAGCACGTCGTTGACGCTCATGGCCACCAGGTCGATGCCGACGGTGTCGTGCATGTTCCACTCGAAGGCCAGCTTGAGCTTGGTGCCCACGCCGTCGGTGCCGCTTACCAGCACCGGCTCCTTGTAGCGCTTGGGCACCTCGAACAGGGCGCCGAAGCCGCCGATGCCGGCCAGCACGCCCTCGCGCATCGTCTTCTTGGCCAGCGGCTTGATGCGGTCGACCAGCGCGTCGCCGGCATCGATGTCGACGCCGGCATCCTTGTAGCTGAGCGGGGTGGGCGGGGTGGAGTTCATGAGCGGGCCGGACGAAAAGAGGGGAGGAGTCGAAGAGAGGAGGACAATGGCGCCGGCAACCGAGGCGGTCGGGCCGATAGAATTCCCCACGATTTTAAGGGCCCCAATTGCCCAGCTGCCCCGCGCCTTCGGCTCGTCGTTCAGCGCTCCCGCCTGTCCCATGAATCTTCATACCGCGTCATCCGCGCCCTTCCAGCCGCCCCTCGCGGCCCTGGCATGAAGCAGCTCGCGCTCGATATCGGCCTCGCCTCCGGCCCGACGCTGGCCGGCTTCTTCGCCGGGCCCAATGAGCCGGCGCTGCGGCATCTGCGGCTGTGGGTCGGCGACGCGGGTTCGAGCACGCTGCATTCGCCGGTGCCGACCTACCTGTGGGGCGAGAGCGCCAGCGGCAAGACGCATCTGCTGGAGGCGGTGCGAAGCGCCCTGCGCGAGCAGGGGGCGAGCGTGGGCTGGCTGCATGCGGGGCTCTCGGACCCGCCCGACTTCGACGAGCGCTGGGGCGCGGTGCTGCTCGACGACGTTCATCTCTATACCGCGGTCCAGCAGCACGCGGCCTTCAACTGGTTCGTCAATGCGCAGAGCCTGCAGCGCGGCGTGGTGGCGGCGGGCGCGGTGCCGCCGGCCGACCTGCCGCTGCGCGAGGATCTTCGCACGCGCCTGGGCTGGGGCCATGTGTTCCACTTGCAGGTGTTGAGCGAATCGGAACGGCGCGCGGTGCTGCGCCAGGCTGCGGACAGCCGCGGCGTGATGCTGACGGACGAGGTGCTCGACTACATGCTGCACCGCTTCAGCCGCGATCTGGGCAGCCTGATGGAGCTGCTCGTGCAGCTCGACGGCTATGCCTTGCAGACCCAGCGTGCGATCACGATCCCGCTGATCCGGTCCATGCTCGAAAATGAATGAGGGCGCGTCCCGCGCCGAAGCTTTCCAATGATCAAGAAATTCATCGACAAACTCCTGGGCAAGTCCGGCGCCGCCGGCCCCGGCGGCAAGAACCGCTTCGGCAAGCGCCAGGAGGTGGCGGCCTCGGTGCACGGCATCGACCCACAGCTGGTGGACGAGCGCGCCAGGAACGTGGTCACCACGCTGCAGGGCGCCGGCTACGAGGCCTACGTGGTCGGCGGCGCAGTGCGCGACCTGCTGCTGGGCCTGCGGCCGAAGGACTTCGACGTGGCCACCAATGCCACGCCCGAGCAGGTCAAGAGCCTGTTCCGGCGCGCCTTCATCATCGGCCGGCGCTTTCGCATCGTGCACGTGGTTTACGGCCGCGGGCGCGAGCACGAGGTGATCGAGGTCTCGACCTTCCGTGCCTACATGGACAGCGCCGGCGCCGAGCAGGTGGCCGGCAACGAGCGCACCAGCAAGGGCGAGCTCGCCGGCATGAAGCATGCGGTGGATGCCAGCGGCCGCGTGCTGCGCGACAACGTCTGGGGCCCGCAGGAAGAAGATGCCGCGCGGCGCGACTTCTCCATCAACGCGATGTACTACGACCCGGCGAGCCAGATCGTGGTCGACTACCACAACGGCATCAAGGACGCCAAGAAGCTCACGCTGCGCATGATCGGCGACCCGGCCACGCGCTACCGCGAGGACCCGGTGCGCATCATCCGCGCGATCCGCTTTTCGGCCAAGCTGGCGGCGCTGGGTTTTTCCATGGAGTCCAAGACGCTGGCGCCGCTGGTCGATTGCAGCAAGCTGCTGGCCGACGTGCCGCAGAGCCGCCTGTTCGACGAGATGCTCAAGCTGCTGCAGACCGGCCACGCGGTGGCCACCGTCGCGCAGCTGCGCAAGCTGGGCCTGGCGACCGGCATCTACCCGCTGCTCGATGTGATCGTCGAGCGGGCCGACCAGCCCTTCGTCAAGGCCGCGCTGCAGGACACCGACCGCCGCGTCGGCGAAGGCAAGCCGGTGGCGCCGAGCTTCCTGCTGGCCTGCGTGCTGTGGGCCGACGTGCGCGACGGCTGGGCGCAGCGCAGCGAGGGGCGCCACGGCCAGCGCCCGCAGGCTTCTTTCCCGGCCTTGCAGGACGCCATCGACGACGTGTTCAACGCGCGCATCGGCGACGTCTCCGGCCGCGGCAAGTTGGCGGCCGACATGCGCGAGATCTGGATGATGCAGCCGCGCTTCGACAAGCGCAGCGGCGCCACGCCCTACAGCCTGGTCGAGCAGGCGCGCTTCCGCGCGGCCTTCGACTTCATGCGCCTGCGCGCCGATGTCGGCGAGGTGAGCGAGGCGATTGCCGAGTGGTGGCAGGAGTTCAGCAGCACCTCCGACGAAGTGCGCCGCCAGGATCTGCTGGACCAGGTGCGCGACGAGCAGCACAAGAGGACGCGCCAGCGCGCCCCGGCGCGCACCGCGGCACCGGCGGCCGCGCCGGCCGGCGGCGATGCCGAGCAAGCGCTGCCGCCCGATGGCGAGTTCGCCGCCGCCGCGCCGCGCAAGCGCCGCCGCCGGCGTAAGCCGCGCACCGGCGGCGAGGCCGGCAGCAGCGTCGCGGCCGAATGACGTGAGCACCGATACGCCGGCCTACGTCGCGATCGGCGCCAACCTCGGCGACGCCCAAGCGACGGTGAGGCGGGCGATGGACGACCTCGCAGCCCTGCCGCTCACGCGGCTCACCGCGCGCTCTTCGCTCTATCGCAGCGCGCCCTTCGAGGCCCAGGGGCCCGACTTCATCAACGCCGTGGTCGAGCTGCGCACGAGCCTCGACCCGCTGGCCCTGCTGGCCGAGCTGCAACGCCTCGAGGCCGAGGCCGGCCGTGAGCGGCCCTATCGCAATGCCCCGCGCACGCTCGACCTCGATCTTCTGCGGCACGGCGACGCGACGATGCAGAGCGCCGTGCTGACACTGCCGCATCCGCGCATCGGCGAACGCGCCTTCGTGCTGCTGCCGCTGGCGGAGATCGCGCCGACGCTGGTGACGGCAGCCCAACTCGAGCGGGTGGCTGGCCAGCGCATCGAGCGGCTCTGAGCCCGCCTCGGCGGCGCTTGCCCATTACACTTGCCAGGTTTTTTTCATGATGGCGTCACGGGTCGGTGATAGCCGAGAACCCCAGGAGACGCCATGTTCGGCAAGCTGCTGCCCCGCGAGGGGAATTTTTTCGAGATGTTCAATCAGCATGCCGATCGCATCGTCGAAGCCGCGCGCGCCTTCGAGCAGCTGGTGGGCAACTACAACGACCTGCACCTGCGCGAGCAGTACAACCGCGACGTGGACAACGCCGAGCGCGCCGCCGACCGTGTGACGCATGACGTCAATCGGCTGATCCACAAGACCTTCATCACCCCCATCGACCGCGAGCAGATCCACAAGCTGATCAACACGATGGACGACGTAGCCGACCTGATCCAGGACTCGGCCGAGACCATGGCGCTGTACGACGTGCGCCACATGACCGAGGAGATCATGCGCCTCACTACCCTCAGCACCAAGTGCTGCGAGCGGGTGAAGGACGCGGTCAAGTTCCTGGGCAAGGTGAGCGAGCCGGCCACGGCCGAAGCCGCGCTCAAGACCTGCGAGGAGATCGACCGCCTCGAGTCCGACGCCGACCGCGTGTTGCGCAGTGCCATGAGCAAGCTGTTTCGCGAGGAGCCGGACGTCCGCGAGGTCATCAAGCTCAAGGCGATCTACGAGCTGCTCGAGCGGATCACCGACAAGTGCGAGGATGTGGCCAACGTGATCGAGGGCATCGTCCTCGAGAACTCCTGAGAACGGGCGCCGAATGGCAACGGTGCAGGTCGCCCTCTGGGTGGTGGTGTTGCTGGTCGCGCTGGCCATCGCATTCGACTTCATGAACGGCTTCCACGACGCGGCGAATTCGATCGCCACGGTCGTGTCCACCGGCGTTCTGAAGCCCGGCCATGCGGTGGTGTTCGCCGCCTTCTTCAACCTGATCGCGGTCTTCGTCTTCCACCTCAGCGTGGCGGCCACCGTCGGCAAGGGCATCGTGCAGCCCGGGGTGGTCGACGTGCACGTGGTCTTCGGGGCGCTGATGGGCGCCATCAGCTGGAACTTCCTCACCTGGTACTACGGCATTCCCAGCAGCTCCTCGCATGCGCTGATCGGCGGCATCGTCGGCGCGGTGATGGCCAAGGCCGGCGCCGGCTCGCTCGTCGCCGCGGGCATCTGGAAGACCGTGGCCTTCATCTTCGTGTCTCCGTTGCTGGGCTTCCTGCTCGGCTCGATGATGATGGTGGTCGTCGCCTGGGCCTTCCGTCGCTCGACGCCCTCGCGCGTGGACCGGTGGTTCCGCACGCTGCAGCTGGTCTCGGCTGGCGCCTACAGCCTGGGCCATGGCGGCAACGATGCGCAGAAGACCATCGGCATCATCTGGATGCTGCTGATCGCGACCGGCCACGCGGCCGCCAGCGCCGACGCGCCGCCGGCCTGGACCATCGCTACCTGCTACGCGGCTATCGCGCTGGGCACCATGTTCGGCGGCTGGCGCATCGTCAAGACCATGGGCCAGAAGATCACCAAGCTCAAGCCGGTGGGCGGCTTCTGCGCCGAGACGGGCGGGGCGCTGACGCTGTTCCTCGCCACGGCGCTGGGCATCCCGGTGTCGACCACGCACACCATCACCGGCGCGATCGTCGGCGTAGGCTCGACGCAGCGCGCCAGCGCGGTGCGCTGGGGGGTGGCCGGCAACATCGTCTGGGCCTGGATCTTCACGATTCCGGCCTCGGCCTTCGTGGCGGCGGTCGCCTACTGGATCGGGCTGCAGGTTTTCTGATCGCGGACTACTGAGAGATCCTGCGGCCCTCTGCGATTTGGTGCTCGAAGAAGCGCTGGAAGCTGAACGCGATGCTGGCCATCAGGATGGTGCTGCCGAAGAACAGCGCCAGCACGATGGCGCCGATGGTGAGCCAGTTGCTGCGCCCGGGCGGCGCATCGGGCGGGGCGCCGGCGTTGTAGCGTGCGTTCCATTTCTCCTGCGTCATCAGGCCGTAGACGATGGCGGTGAGGGCGCAGCCCGCGATCGTGAAGCCCAGCAGCGGCAGCAGCAGCCAACTCCAGGCGTCGTCCACGCCGTAAAGGCGCACACGCTCGATGCCGTAGAGTCCCAGCGCGGTCGGAATGGGGAGCAGCCATCCCAGCATGCTGCCGAAGCCGCGCAGGTAGAAGCAGTGCAGGCCCAGCGGACCGCCGAGGAAGGCGAGCCAGGCTGCCACGGTCTTGTTCTTCATTCGGGGCTCGTCTCGCTGCCCTGGCCCAGCACCTTGTCCATCAGGACCACGTCGCGCCATTGGCCGAACTTCCAGCCGCAGTTCTTCAGCACACCCACATGCTCGAAGCCCTGCGCGCGGTGCACGCCGATCGAGCCGCCGTTGGCCGAGTCGCCGATCACCGCGATCACCTTGCGCACGCCGGCCGCCTCGGCGGCCTCGATCAGGGCCGCCAGCAGCTGCGCGCCCAGGCCCTGGCCACGCGCGGCCTCGGCCAGGTAGATCGAGTCCTCGGCGGAGAAACGATAGGCCGGGCGGGGCTTGAACCAGTTGCAGTAAGCGAAGCCCAGAAGCTCGCCGTTGCGCTCGGCCACGAGGTAGGGCAGTTTCTTCGCCAGCACGTCGGCCCGCCGTGCCGTCATGTCGGCGGCCGTGGGCGGCTCGGTCTCGAAGGTGCCGGTGCCGTGCAGCACGTGATGGGCGTAAATGGCGGTGATCGCGGCGATGTCTTCGTCGCGGCTGGGGCGGATGGCGGTCATCGGAAGGCCCGGCAGAGGCCGGAAATAGTGGGAAATGTCGCTCGGGCTATAATCGCGGGCTTTTCAGCGTGCGCTGGCCGGGTGGCTATGTCGCGTGTCTCGACGCTGGAAGAACTCCGTGGGCGAACCGATTTCAGTGTTCGTCGCACCACCCGAAGGATAAATCATGGTCGTGATCCGACTCTCCCGCGGCGGCTCCAAAGGTCGTCCGTTCTTCAACATCGTCGTGTCGGACAAGCGCGTGCGCCGCGATGGCCGATTCATCGAGCGCCTGGGTTTCTACAACCCGACCGCCAAGGACAACGAGGAAAGCATCCGCATCGCGCAGGATCGTCTGGCCTACTGGAAGGGTGTCGGCGCGCAAGCCTCGCCCACGGTCACCCGCCTGATCAAGCAGGCCGCTGCCGCGGCCCCCAAGGCGGCCGCCTAAGCCGCCTGTTCCGGCGATGCTGCCCACGCTCGAAGCCGCCGAACTGCCGGCGGATGCGATCGAAGTGGCGCGCATCGCCGATGCCTGGGGCATCAAGGGCTGGTTCAAGGTCCTGCCCCACAGCGCCCGGCCCGAGGCGCTTTTCTCCTCCAAACGCTGGTTCCTGCAGCCGCCCGGCAGCAAGACGACCGGCGCGTTCCGGCTCGCGATCCGCGAGGCCAAGGAACATTCCGACTGCATCGTCGCTTCGTCGGAAGACGTGCCCGACCGCAGCGCGGCCGAGGCTCTGCGCGGCGCGCGCGTGTTCGTGCCGCGCTCGAGCTTTCCCACCGCCGCGGACGACGAGTACTACTGGGTCGACCTGATCGGCCTTCCGGTCGTGAACCGGGAGGGCGTTGCACTCGGCGCGGTGCGCGAGCTGCTGGCCACCGGACCGCAGACCACGCTGGTGCTGGATGCGCTGGAGGCGGGCAAGCCGGTCGAGCGCATGATCCCCTTCGTCTCGGTCTTCGTGGACAAGGTGGACCTGCCGGGCCGGCTGATCACGGTCGACTGGCAGCCTGAATACTGACCCTGCCGAGCCGCACCGGCCCCGGCGTCCCATGCGCTTCGACGTCATCACCCTGTTCCCCGAGCTGTTCGCGCCCTTCCTCGCAAGCGGCGTGACGCGCCGCGCCTTCGAGACGCTGCAGGTCGAGGTCGTGCTGTGGAACCCGCGCGATTTCGCCGAGGGCAACTACCGGCGCGTCGACGACCGGCCCTTCGGCGGCGGGCCCGGAATGGTCATGATGGCCGAGCCGCTGTCGGCCTGTCTCGACGCGGCGCTGGCCGCGCGCGGGGCTGCGGCACCGGTGATTCTGTTCTCGCCGATCGGCGAAGCGCTGCGGCACGAAGCGGTCGAGCGCTGGGCCGCGGGCGAGGGTGCGGTTCTGGTGTGCGGCCGCTATGAGGGCATCGACCAGCGCTTCATCGACACCCGGGTCACGCATCAAGTGAGCCTGGGCGATTTCGTGCTCTCGGGCGGAGAGATTCCCGCCATGGCCCTGCTCGACGCGGTAGCCCGGCTGCAGCCCGGCGTGCTTGGCGACGAAGCCAGTCATATCCAGGACAGCTTCAACCCGGCGCTGGACGGCCTGCTCGACTGCCCCCACTACACCCGGCCCGAACAATGGAGAGGGCAGGGTGTCCCGCCGGTGCTGCTCTCAGGCCATCACGAGCAGATCGAGCGCTGGCGCCGTGACCGGCGGCTTGCCATCACCGGCCAGAAGCGACCCGAACTGGTCGAGGCGGCGCGCGCCGCCGGCCGGTTGAGCGCGGCGGATGAGAAAGCGCTCAAGAAAAAGCTATAATCCTCGGCTCCCCGATCCTCTGCCGGCCGCGTCGCCCCGATCTTCCAGGTTGCAAGACGCCCCTTGTGTAGCGCGTGCACGATCGAATCCAGGAAAGCCATGAACCTCATCCAGACCCTCGAGCAGGAAGAAATCGCCCGGCTCGGCAAGAAGATTCCCGATTTCATGCCCGGTGACACGGTCATCGTCAGCGTGAACGTCGTCGAAGGCAACCGCAAGCGCGTGCAGGCCTACGAAGGCGTGGTGATCGCCAAGCGCAACCGCGGCCTCAACAGCGGCTTCACGGTGCGCAAGATCTCCAGCGGCGAAGGCGTCGAACGTACCTTCCAGACCTACAGCCCGCTGATCGCCGGCATCGAAGTCAAGCGCCGCGGCGATGTGCGCCGCGCCAAGCTGTACTACCTGCGCGAGCGCAGCGGCCGTTCGGCACGTATCAAGGAAAAGCTGCCCGGCAAGTCCTCCGCAGCGGCTGCTCAGTAAACAGTGCCTCCCGCCGTGCAAAAAGCCGCCACTCCAGGCGGCTTTTTGCGTTGGTGCCCCGACGAATCGGGGCGATCGTGATTTTTATCGTGGCGTCGCCTGTCACAGGCCGCGCCGTTTTGCGTTTTACTCGGTAGATCCCTTACTTGACCGCTCCATCACCCGCCATGCGCGCCGTCCCCGCCGAAGAGACCGTCAATGCCGTCCTGCCGTCGGCGCTGCCCTCCTTCGACCCGCGCCAGGTGCCGGTGATCGCTGTCGACACCGCGCTCCCCGCCATTCCGACCGCTCATTTCGATGCAAGGGCCCTGCGCGCGCGCTTTGCGGCTCCCCCCGCCTGGACGCCCGAGTTGCGGCGCGAGCCGCAACTGACGAGCCGCGCGCCCGCGGAGGCTGCGGTGCTGGTGCCGATCGTGATGCGCGAGGAGCCCACCGTGCTCCTGACCGAGCGGACCGCCCACCTGTCCACGCATTCGGGCCAGGTGGCCTTCCCCGGCGGCCGGGTCGACCCCGAGGACGCCAACGTCTCGGCGGCGGCCTTGCGCGAAGCGTGGGAAGAGGTCGGCCTGTCGGCCGAGTACATCGAAGTGCTGGGGAAGCTGCCGACCTACACGACCGTCACCTCCTTCATCGTGACGCCGGTGGTCGGCCTGGTGCACCCGGACTTCGAGCTGACCCTCAATCCGTACGAAGTCGCCGATGCTTTCGAGGTGCCGCTGGCCTACCTGATGGATCCGGCCAACCACCGCCGCCACGCCCTGATCGACGACGAGCTCCAGTCGCGCGAGTGGTTCTCGATGCCTTACCAGGACGGCCCGCACGAGCGCTATGTCTGGGGCGCGACCGCCGGCATGCTGCGCAACCTCTACCGCTTTCTCGCCGCCTGATCCTGCCGGCGGCAGCGTACCGCGCCGTGGCAGGGCGCCGGAGGCCACTCGCTATCATCGAAGGATGAGCTTCTTCGCGATCCTGTGCGCCTTGCTGATCGAGCAGGTGCGGCCACTCGCCTACCACAACCCGGTGTACGGCGGCGTTCTGGCCTGGACGCGCTGGACCAGCCGCAACTTCGACGCCGGCAAGCCGCATCACGGCTGGGTGGCTTGGGCGCTGGCGGTGCTGGTGCCCACGGTGCTGGCGCTGGGCGTGCACTGGCTGCTCGTGCTCACGCTGGGTCTGCCCTTCGCCGTGCTGTGGAGCGTGGCGATCCTTTACGTCACGCTGGGCTTCAGGCAGTTCAGCCACCATTTCACCGGCATCCGCGATGCCCTGGACATCGGCGACGAGGCATTGGCCCGCTCGTTGCTCGCCCACTGGCAGCGCGTGGATGCGGCCGACTTGCCGCGCAGCGAGATCGTGCGCCACGTGATCGAGCACTCGGTGATCGCCGCGCACCGCCACGTGTTTGGCGTGCTGGCCTGGTTCTCGATCCTTGCGGCCTTCGGCCTGGGGCCGGCCGGCGCAGTGTTCTACCGCATGAGCGAATTCGTTTCGCGCTACTGGGCGCACAAGAACAACGCCTCGGTCCAACCCTCCAGCGTCTGGGTGCAGAAGGCGGCCGACCAGGCCTGGGCGGTGATCGACTGGGTGCCCGCCCGCATCACGGCGATCGGCTTTGCCGTGGTGGGCAGCTTCGAAGAGGCGATCGACTGCTGGCGCAACGACGCCCGGCGCTTCCCCAACGAGAACGACGGCGTGATCCTGGCCGCGACCTCTGGCGCGGTCAATGTGCGGCTCGGCGGCGGCACGTTGAGCCCGGTGCCGCTGACCGACCCCTTGTCGCGCGCCCAGGCCGGCGATCCGGTGGCCGGCGCGCGCGGTCCCGACAGCGGCAGCACCCCGGGGCGCGAGCCCGAGCCGGGGCATCTGCGCAGCGTGGTCGGCCTGGTCTGGCGCTCGGTCGTGATGTGGATGGTGCTGCTGGCGCTGCTCACGCTGGCGCGCCTGCTGGGCTGATCGGATCGTCCCCTTGAGCACCGTCCCCAGCTTCTGGAGCCCGCGCATCGCGGCGCTCGAACCCTATGTGCCGGGCGAGCAGCCGCGCATCGCGAAGCTGATCAAGCTCAACACCAACGAGAACCCCTTCGGGCCATCGCCGCAGGTGTTCGACGCCATCGAGTGGGCGGCCTCGGAGGGACTCGAGCGCTACCCCGACCCCGAATCGGTGGCGCTGCGCGAAGCGATCGCTGCGCGCCACGGATTGCACTGCTCGCAAGTGTTCGCGGGCAACGGCTCCGACGAAGTATTGGCCCACGCCTTCTTCGCCTTCTTCCAGCAGGCCGAGCCGCTGCTGATCCCGGACATCACCTACAGCTTCTACCGCGTCTATGCGCAGCTCTACGGCATTGCCTGCGAGCTGCTGCCGGTCGACGAGGGGCTGCGCATCGACATCCCCGCGATGGCGGCGCGCGCCGCCGCCGGCTGCGCGGGCGTCGTGATCGCGAACCCGAATGCGCCGACCGGCATCGGCCTGCCGCTGGACAGCATCGAGCGCCTGCTCGCGGCATGGCCGCGGCGCGTGGTGTTGGTGGATGAAGCCTATGTGGATTTCGGCGGCGAGAGCGCGCTGCCGCTCATCGATCGGCACCCTAACCTGCTGGTGGTGCAGACCCTGTCCAAGTCGCGCTCGCTCGCCGGTCTGCGCGTGGGCTTCGCCTGCGGGCAGGCGCATCTGATCGAGGCGCTGCAGCGGGTGAAGAACAGCTTCAACTCCTATCCGCTCGACCGCCTCGCCAGCGCCGGCGCCATCGCCGCGCTCGAGGACGAGGCCTGGTTCGCCCACACGCGGCATGAAGTCATGGACATCCGCGAGGGCCTGACGCTGCAGCTCGAGGACCTGGACTTCGAGGTGCTGCCCTCGCAGGCCAATTTCCTGTTCGTGCGTCACCCTGCGCATGACGCGGCGGCGCTCGCGGCCGCGCTGCGCGCGCGTGCGGTGCTGGTACGGCATTTCGACCGGCCGCGCATCGCGCAGTACCTGCGCATCAGCATCGGCACGCGCGATCAATGCAGCGCGCTGGTCGATGCGCTGGCGGACATCCTGGGCTGAAGCGCCGGACTTGTTCAAAGCCTCTCAGGCCCTGCGCGCGATCCCTTCGAGCATCTCGATGTACTGGGCGACGAAACGCCCGGGCATGAAGTTCCCGGCACGCTCGCGCGCCTTCGCCGCTTGCGCCGCGCGCAGGGCAGGATCGTCCAGCACGCGCTGCATCTGCGCGGCGAGCGCCTCGTCGTCACCGTTCGGAAAGGTCAGCCCCGCATCGCCCACGCATTCGGCCAGCCCACCCTGGGCCGACACGATCAGGCTCTTGCCGGCCGCCAGCAGCTCCACCGCGACGCCGCCCATGGGCTCGTACCACACCGAGGGGATCACGCCGATCAGGCCCTTCGAGACCCAGTCGACCAGGCCTTCGCCGGACTGGGCACCGACGAAGCGCACCGAGGGCGCGATGCCCAGCTCCGAGACCAGGTGCTCGATCTCGGGGCGGGCGCCGCCGTCGCCGATCAGCAGCAAGCGCGGCCGGCCCGGGTGGCGCTGGAGCAGCTTGGCGAAGGCGCGGATCAAGGTGTCGACGCCTTTTTCCTGCACCATCCGTCCCATGTAGAAGAACTCGTACTCGGCGCCTTCTCGATCGGCGGCACGGAAGCGCTCGATCGGGAAGGGGTTGTAGATCTGCACCTGCCGCGGCAGCGGTAGGGCCCGGTTCATCCACTCGGTAATGGCGACGTTGCGCGTCACGCCGAACCTGGCGACGCTGCGACGCAGCAGCAGCTTCAAGCCTTCCTTGACCCCGCTCGCGTAGCCGCTGCGGCGTGCATGAAAAAGAAAGGAAGCAAAAGGGGCGAGCGGCGCGGGCTTGCCGTCGACCCAGCCCGCGCCGTCGATGCAGCTGGCCTGGTAGCCCACATGCACCCAGACGAAGGGCTTGCGGTAGAGCAGCACCCAGGGCTGCAGCGCGAGGCTCGCGCCGTTGAATAGCACCACGTCGGCCCAGCGCAGCAGCTCGCGCACGCGCCGTCCCGCGGGCCGGCGGATCACCTCGAAAGGGAAGGCGTCGACCTCCGGGGTCGCCGTCTGCGTGACCACCTTGCAATCGACGCCGCGCGCCACGAAACCGTCGACCAGTGCGCGCGACACGGTCTCGACGCCGCCGACCGAGGGATGGAAGACATGGGAGTACAGCAGCACTTTCATCGGTGGCGGGGCTGGCTCAATTCGGCGAACAGCTCGCCATAGATGCGGTAGCGCGACGGGCTGATGGGCCCCGGATGGCCCGGCGAGGTCACCTGCGGGATCACGCCGCAGCCCGGCTCGTGCAGGTGCGTGCAGTTGTAGAACTTGCACTCGCCGGCATGCTCGGCGATGTCGGGCATCAGCTGCGCGAGCTGCATCGGCTCGATGTGGTTCAGCCCGAACTCCTGGAAGCCCGGCGAATCGATCAGGGCGGTGCTGCGTTCGTCGTCCACCCAGTACCAGGTGGTCGTGGTGGTGGTGTGCTTGCCCGAGTTCAACGCCTGTGAGATCTCGGCCGTGGTGGCGCGCGCAGCGGGCACCAACAGGTTGGTCAGCGTGCTCTTGCCCACGCCGGAAGGGCCGAGCACGAGGGTGGTCTTGCCGGCCAGCAGCTTCATCAGGGTGGCGCGATCGACCTCCGGCGAAGCCTTGAGCGACAGCGGCAGCACGCCATGGTGCATGCGGCGGTAGGGCGCGAGCCGCTCCCAGGCCCGCTCGAAGGGCGCCACCACGTCGCTCTTGTTGAGCGCGATGATGGGCGCGATGCGCTCGGCCGCGGCGGCGATCAGCGAACGCGCCAGCTGCGCCTCGGAAAACTCGGGCTCGGCCGCGATCAGGATCAGCACCTGGTCGAGGTTCGCCGCGAAGGACTTGGTGCGGATTTCGTCCTGCCGGTAGAACAGGTTCCTGCGCGTCTGCACTTCCTCGATGGTGCCCTCGTCCTCGCTGGCCTGCCAGCGCACGCGGTCGCCGACCACGGCTTGGCTCTTCTTGCCGCGTGGATGGCAGATGACGCGCTCGCCCTCGGACGTCTCGACCACGCAATGGCGGCCGTGGCTGGCGACGACGAGTCCGTCGCGCCGTGCCGTGTGCCCGTCGGCATCGCCGCGCGGCCGGGGGCGCGCGGGCTTAGCCAAGGGCGCGGTCCATCGGCTCAGGCGGCCAGCAGGGCATCCGCCTGCGCCGCGCAGTCGAAGTCGGTGGCCGAGAGGCCGCCCACGTCGTGCGTGTTGAAGCGCACCACGCAGCGGTTGTAGTGCACCGAGAGATCGGGATGGTGGTCCTGCTTGTGCGCGACCAGCGCCAGCGCATTCACGAAGGCGATGGTCTCGAAGTAGTTGGCGAAGCTGAAGGTCTTCTCGATCGCGACATCGGCGCCGTCGCCTGTGAGCTTCCAACCGTCGACGCGGGCCAGGTGGGACACGATCTCCGTCGCGCTCAGCGCGCGGCGCGTCTTCGTTTTCCAGTCGATGGGTTTCAGCATGCTGCTCATGATCGTCTTTCCAGAGGTCAGGCCGTCGCCATGCGCGCAAGGCGCTCGGAGGCGGGCGGGTGCGAGTAGTAGAACTTGACGAACACCGGGTCGGGCGTGAGCGTCGAGGCGTTGTCCTGGTAGAGCTTGAGCAACGCCCGCGACAGGTCGGCGCCATTGGTCTGGGCGACCGCGTAGGCGTCGGCCTCGAACTCGTGCCGGCGCGAGATCAGGGCCGGCAGCGGCGCCACGAAGAAGCCGAACACCGGCACCGCCAGCATGAACAGCAGGATTGCCAATGCATCGTTGGGCGCCGTCATGTTGGGCTGCACGCCCAGCCCGGCGTAGAACCAGGCGTGGCCGGACAGCCAGCCCAGCAGCGCGAAGCCGGCCAGGCTCAGCGCGAACATCGCGGCCATGCGCTTGAGCACATGCCGGTACTTGAAATGCCCGAGCTCGTGCGCCAGCACGGCCTCCACCTCGCCGGCGTTGAGCTGGCGCAGCAGCGTGTCGTAGAAGACCACGCGCTTGCTCGCGCCGAAACCGGTGAAGTAGGCGTTGGCATGCGCGCTGCGCGTGCTGCCGTCCATCACGAACAGGCCCTTGGCCGCGAAGCCGCAGCGTTTCATCAGCGCGGTGACGCGGGTCTTGAGCGTGGCGTCGTCCAGCGGCTGGAACTTGTTGAAGATCGGCGCGATGAAGGTCGGGTAGACCAGCATCAGCAGCAGGTTGAAGCCCATCCACGCGCCCCAGGCCCATAGCCACCACAGGCGGCCGGCCGCGCCCATGAGCCAGAGGATCAGCGCGGCGATCGGCAGGCCGATCGCCGCGCCCAGCAGCAGCGCCTTGACGCTGTCGGCCAGCCAGAGCCGCCAGGTCATCTTGTTGAATCCGAAGCGTTCCTCCAGCCGGAAGGTCTGCCACAGGGTGAAGGGCAGCTCGAGCAGCCCGCCGATCAGCGCGAAGGCCGCGAGCAGGGCGAGCTGCTGCCACATGCCGCCGCCAAGGGCGTCGAGCAGCAGCCTGTTGAGCAGATCCAGGCCGCCCAGCAGGGTCCAGCCCAGCAGCACCATCGCGCCCCAGACCATCTCGAGCAGGCCGAAGCGGGTCTTGGCGATCGTGTAGTCGGCCGCCTTCTGGTGGGCCGCGAGCGTGATGGCCTGCGCGAAGGCGGCGGGCACCGCGTCGCGGTGGCGCGCCACATGGCGGATCTGCCGCGTGGCCAGCCAGAACTTCACGATCAGGCCCGCGACCAGCGCGAGCGCGAAGGCGAAGGTGAGCAGCAGGGAGGCGGGCAGGGGAGAGGCCATGGCGCAGCGAGTTTAGCCCGCAGGCAGGCCCGCTCGGGCACAGGGTCATCGACGACAATCGGCCGATGCCCGATTCCATCGCCACGACCGCGGCCGCGACCGCCACCACCCTCAAGAAGAGCGACCAGAACCTCGTCTGGCTGGACTGTGAGATGAGCGGCCTCGACCCCGAGAAGGAGCGTCTGCTCGAGATCGCCGTGGTCGTGACCGGCCCCGAACTGACGCCGCGCATCGACGGCCCGGTCCTGGTGATCCACCAGAGCGACGAGATCCTCGACGGCATGGACTCCTGGAACAAGGGCACGCACGGCCGCAGCGGGCTGATCGACAAGGTCAAGGCCGCCACGCTGGACGAGGCCGCCGCCGAGCAGCAACTGCTCGAATTCATCTCGCGCTACATCCCGAAGAACGGCTCGCCGATGTGCGGCAACACGATCGGCCAGGACCGGCGCTTCCTGGTCAAGTTCATGCCCAAGCTGGAGGCGTACTTCCACTACCGCAACCTCGACGTCAGCACGCTCAAGGAGCTCGCCAAGCGCTGGAAGCCGGCCGCCTACAACGCCTTCAAGAAGCAGCAGGCCCACACTGCGCTGGCCGACGTGCACGAGTCGATCGAGGAGCTGGCGCACTACCGGGATACCTTCCTGCGCCTGCAGGATTAGGTAAAAACCCCGAAGCCGTGCAATAATCGTAGGCTTCGCTTTCGGGCATGAGTCCGAAGCGCTTCTTGCATCTCCCTATCTTGCACACCGCGCCCGCCTGAATGGGCCGCAGCCAAGGCGAAAGCCCAGGCTGAAATGTCGTTGGATGGTTGATGTTTTCGCCACCCGACGGGGTGCCGCTCACGGCGGCACCCGCACTTGGATTTTTTCGATGACCGACGCTTTTGAAGCGCAGGGCGAGTTCGTGCCTGCGCAATCCGATGACTTTGCTGCTGCTCGCGGCGAGTCGCCTTCCACCCCCCACACCGAGACTTTCGAGGTCTTCGAAGCACTCGACGCCGTCGAAGCCGTCGAAGCAACCGAGCCCAAGCAGCCCAATGGCTTCGTCCAAATGGGCCTGGCGAGCGAACTGATCGCTGCCGTCGAGGACCTCGGCTTCACCCAGCCCACCGCCGTGCAGGCGCAGGCCATCCCCCGCGCCATGGGCGCCGGCGGCGGCGCCGACGGTGCCGCCCGCTTCGTCGACCTGATGGTCTCCAGCCAGACCGGCAGCGGCAAGACCGCCGCTTTCCTGCTGCCCGTGCTGCACACCCTGCTGCAGCACCAGGCCGAAGCCGCGGCCGCCGCCAAGGCCGAGCACCAGCGCCAGGCCGCCGAAGCCGCTGCACGCGGCGAAACGCAGCCCAAGAAGAGCAAGCGCAAGGACCCGACCAACCCCCGCCACTTCAAGGCTGCAACCCCCGGCGCGCTGGTGCTGTGCCCCACGCGCGAGCTGGCCCAGCAGGTGGCACACGACGCCATCGACCTGGTCAAGCACTGCCGTGGCCTGCGCATCGCGAACGTGGTGGGTGGCATGCCCTACCAGCTGCAGATCGCCCGCCTGCAAAACGCCGACCTCGTGGTCGCCACGCCCGGCCGGCTGCTGGACCTGCAGCGCTCGATGCAGATCAAGCTCGACCAGGTCAAGTTCCTGGTGGTCGACGAGGCCGACCGCATGCTGGACCTCGGCTTCGCCGACGACCTGGCCGAGATCAACCAGCTCACCATCGAGCGCCAGCAGACCATGATGTTCAGCGCCACCTTCGCGCCGCGCATCCAGCAGCTGGCGCAGCGCGTGATGCGCGAGCCGCAGCGCGTGACCATCGACACCCCACAGGAGAAGCACGCCAACATCAAGCAGGTGCTGTTCTGGGCCGACAACGCCCAGCACAAGCGCAAACTGCTCGACCACTGGCTGCGTGACACCAGCATCAACCAGGCCATCGTCTTCTGCAGCACGCAGGTCGAATGCGACGGCCTCGCCGGCGACCTGCAGCAGGGCGGCTTCAGCGCCGTGGCGCTGCACGGCGCGCTGAGCCAGGGCCTGCGCAACCGCCGGCTGATGGCGCTGCGCCAGGGCCAGGTGCAGATCCTGGTGGCGACCGACGTGGCCGCGCGCGGCATCGACGTGCCGACCATTACCCACGTCTTCAACTTCGGCCTGCCGATGAAGGCCGAGGACTACACCCACCGCATCGGCCGCACCGGCCGCGCCGGGCGCGACGGCCTGGCCGTGACCTTCGCCGAGTTCCGCGACCGCCGCAAGATCTTCGACATCGAGGCCTACAGCCGCCAGCCCTTCTCGGCCGAGGTGATCCCCGGCCTGGAGCCGCAGCAGCGCTTCCCGCAGGGCCGTCCGCAGGGCGACTTCGGCGGCCGCGGCCGCGAGAACCGCGAAAACCATTCGCGCGACCGCAAGTTCGGCGGCCCGCGCGGCGGCTATTCCAATGCCAGCGGCTTCAACGACCGCGGCCCGGCGCGCGGCCACGCGCCTTCGCGCGGCTTCCAGGGCCAGGCCCCGGGCCAGGCGCAGGGCAGGGGCCGTGACGAGGCCGGTGGCTACGGCCGCAAGTCCGGCTGGGGCGACAGCGCCCCGCGTGCTGGCGCCGGCGCTGGTGCCCCCCGCGGCAACGGCGGTGCGCACGGGGCCGGCAAGGCCTTCGCGCCGCGTGACGGTCAGCGCCGCGCCTTCAAGCCGACCCGCTGAAGCGTCGATCTCCCTGCAAAGCCCGCCTCACCCGAGGCGGGCTTTTTTGTGTCCGCGACGCCCCAGTCCCACGATGTGAAGCGCAGGCGCGAGGGGCTTTGCGCCGCCCGCGGGAGCGGCCCGCCGAGCCGGGCGACAATGACGCACGGGACGGCCTCGCGCCCGCTCCCGTCCGAATCCGGCATCAACTCCCCCTGAAAGAACCCAAGGACCGACATGAGCACATCGAGCTACGTTGACACCCGCCTGCTGATCAATGGCGAATGGTGCGACGCCGCGAGCGGCAAGACCCTGGACGTCATCAACCCGGCCACCGGCAAGCCCATCGGCAAGGTCGCGCATGCCGGCATCGCCGACCTGGACCGCGCCCTCGAAGCCGCGCAGCGCGGCTTCCTGGCCTGGCGCAAGATCCCCGCCAACGAGCGCGCCGCGACCATGCGCAAGGCCGCCGGCCTGCTGCGCGAGCGCGCGCCCGAGATCGCCCGCCTGCTGACGCTGGAGCAGGGCAAGCCCTTCGTCGAAGCACGCGGCGAGGTGCTGGCGGGCGCCGACATCATCGAGTGGTTCGCCGACGAAGGCCGCCGCGTCTACGGCCGCATCGTGCCCTCGCGCAATCTGGCCGCCCAGCAGTTGGTGATCAAGGAGCCGGTTGGCCCCGTGGCCGCCTTCACGCCCTGGAACTTCCCCATCAACCAGGTCGTGCGCAAGCTCGGCGCCGCGCTGGCCACCGGCTGCTCCTTCCTGGCCAAGGCGCCCGAAGAGACCCCGGCCTCGCCTGCGGCCCTGCTGCAGGCCTTCGTCGATGCCGGCGTGCCGCCCGGCACGGTGGGCCTGGTGTTCGGCAACCCCGCCGAGATCTCGAGCTACCTGATCGCGCACCCCATCATCCGCAAGGTCACCTTCACCGGCTCCACCCCGGTGGGCAAGCAGCTTGCCGCCCTGGCCGGCCAGCACATGAAGCGTGCCACCATGGAGCTGGGCGGCCATGCGCCGGTGATCGTCGCCGACGATGCCGACCTCGCCCTGGCGGTCAAGGCCGCGGGCGGCGCCAAGTTCCGCAACGCGGGGCAGGTGTGCATCTCGCCCACGCGCTTCCTGGTGCACAACAGCATCAAGACGGAGTTCGCGCAGGCGCTGGTCAAGCATGCCGAGAGCCTCAAGCTCGGCGACGGCCTGGCCGAGGGCACGACCCTCGGGCCGCTGGCCAATGCGCGCCGCCTCACGGCCATGGCCCAGGTGCTGGACGACGCGCGCAGCAAGGGCGCGACCGTGGCGACCGGCGGCGAGCGCGTGGGCTCGTCGGGCAACTTCTTCGCGCCCACCGTGCTGACGGACGTGCCGCTGGACGCCGACGTGTTCAACAACGAGCCCTTCGGCCCCGTGGCCGCCATCCGCGGCTTCGACACGCTGGAAGAGGCCATCGCCGAGGCCAACCGCCTGCCTTTCGGCCTGGCGGGCTATGCCTTCACGCGCTCGATCAAGAACGCGCACCTGCTGTCGCAGCAGGTGGAGGTCGGGATGCTGTGGATCAACCAGCCGGCCGCGCCTTCGCCGGAAATGCCCTTCGGCGGCATCAAGGACTCGGGCTATGGCTCCGAGGGCGGGCCGGAGGCGATGGAGGCCTACCTCAACACCAAGTCGGTGTCGATCATGGCGGTTTGAGGGCTGCTTGCAGCCAAATGGCGCGGGCTCTGGCCCGCGCTTTTTTTTGCCCGCATCACCAGAGCTCGCCTGGCGGCGCAGCTTGCATTGCTACGAAAGGCCGCCCTGGCACACGTACTTGATGTGCAGGTAGTCGTCCAGCCCGTGCACCGAGCCCTCGCGTCCATAGCCCGAGGCCTTGACCCCCCCGAAGGGCGCAGCCTCCGCCGCGAGCGCGCCTTCGTTGACGCCGACGATGCCCGTCTCCAGCGCCTCGGCCACGCGCCAGATCCGGCGCACGTCCTGCGAGTAGAAGTACGCGGCCAGCCCGAAGGGCGTGTCGTTGGCCGCCGCGATCACCTCGGCCTCGCTGTCGAAGCGCGTGATCGGCACCACCGGCCCGAAGGTCTCCTCGCAGCTGCATTCCATGCTTGCGTCGGCGTTCACCAGCACCGTGGGCGCGTAGTAGTTCGGGCCCAGATCCACGAGGCGCTTTCCGCCGGCGAGCACCTTGGCGCCTCTTTCGATGGCATCCCGCACATGGCGCTCGATCTTCTCGAGCGCACGCGCATTGATCATCGGACCGATCTGCGAAGCCGTGTCGCTCGCCGGACCCACCTGGAGCGCCCCCACGCGCCCGGCCAGCTTGTCCACGAAGGCGTCATGCACCCCGGCCTGCACGAACACCCGGTTCGGCGACACGCAGGTCTGCCCGCCGTTGCGGAACTTGGCCGCCATCAGGCCTTCGACGGCGGCATCGATGTCGGCATCGTCGAACACGATGAAGGGCGCATTCCCGCCGAGCTCCAGTGACAGCTTCTTGAGCGTATCGGCCGAGCGGCGCGCCAGGTGCTGGCCCACCGGTGTCGATCCGGTGAAGCTGATCTTGCGCACCCGCGCATCGTCCAGCCACACATCCACCACCTCGGGCGTGCGCTCGCGCGAGGCCGTCACGATGTTGATCACCCCCGCCGGCACCCCGGCCTCCTGCGCCAGCTTGACCAGCGCCAGCGAAGTGAGCGGCGTGTCCTCGGCCGGCTTGCACACCACCGTGCAGCCTGCCGCCAGCGCCGGCGCGATCTTGCGCGCGATCATGGCCGCCGGGAAGTTCCACGGCGTGATCGTCGCCACCACGCCCACCGGCTCCTTCAGCGCGAACATGCGCCGTCCGGTCACCGGCGCGGGAATCACGTCGCCGTTGGCGCGCGTGGCCTCCTCGGCAAACCACTCGATGTAGCTGGCGGCATAGGCCACCTCGCCCCGGCCCTCGGCCAGCGGCTTGCCCTGCTCGCGCGAGATCAGCCGGCCCAGGTCCTCCTGGTGCGCCATCACCAGATCGTTCCAGCGCTTGATGATCTGGGCGCGCTGCTTGGCCGGCACGGCGCGCCAGGCCGGGAAGGCGGCGTGCGCGGCATCGACCGCGGCGCGGGCGTCGGCGGCCGTGCCGTCGGGCACGCTGGCGAAGACGGCGTCGGTGGCCGGGTCGGTCACGTCCAGGCGGCGCGCGTCGCTCGCCTCGCGCCATTCGGCGCCGATCAGCTGGCGCCCGGGCATCAGGTCCTGGCGTTCAAGGTTCAGTGTCATGGTCTGAGGTTTATGAAGGGTTGTCAGGCTGCGGCAACGCGCTCGGCGATCGTGATGCCCATGTCGGTGGTGGAGGCCGTGCCGCCCAGGTCGCGCGTGCGCGGCCCTTCGCGCAGCACCGCCTCGATCGCGCCGAGGATCGCGTCGTGCGCGGCGCGGCCGGCGCCTTGTCCCTGCGTGAGGAAATCCAGCATCAGCGCCCCCGACCAGATCATCGCGATCGGGTTGGCGATGTTCTGCCCGTAGATGTCGGGCGCCGAGCCGTGCACGGGCTCGAACAGCGAGGGGAACTTGCGGTCCGGATTGAGGTTGGCCGAAGGCGCGAGGCCGATGGTGCCGGTGGTCGCGGGGCCGAGGTCGGAGAGGATGTCGCCGAATAGGTTGCTCGCCACCACCACGTCGAAGCGCGTGGGCTGCAGCACGAAGCGCGCCGACAGGATGTCGATGTGCTGCTTGTCGACCTGCACCTCGGGGTACTCGCGGCCGATGGCATCGGCGCGGCCGTCCCACCAGGGCATGCTGATCGCGATGCCGTTGCTCTTGGTGGCCACGGTCAGGTGCTTGCGCTTGCGTGCCTGGGCGAGCTCGTAGGCGTACTTCAGCACGCGATCGGTGCCGTGCCGCGAGAAGACCGACTCCTGGATCACGATCTCGCGCTCGGTGCCTTCGTACATCACGCCGCCCAGCGACGTGTATTCGCCCTCGGTGTTCTCGCGCACCACCAGGTAGTCGATGTCGCCGGGCTGGCGGCCCGCCAGCGGGCAGGGCACGCCCTCGAACAGGCGCACCGGGCGCAGGTTGATGTACTGATCGAACTCGCGCCTGAACTTGAGCAGCGAGCCCCACAGCGAGACGTGGTCCGGCACCGTGGCGGGCCAGCCGACAGCGCCGAAGTACAGCGCGTCCACGCCCTTCAGTTGCTCCTTCCAGTCGTCCGGCATCATCTTGCCGTGCTCGGCGTAGTAGTCGCAGCTCGCCCAGTCGATGGTGCGGCAGTCGAGCTCGAAGCCGAAGCGCTCTGCCGCGGCCTGCACGACGCGCAGGCCCTCGGGCATCACTTCCTTGCCGATGCCGTCGCCGGCGATGAGTGCGATGCGGAAGGTGGGGGTCATGTCGGTGTCTTTCATGCGGCGAGCGCCATCTTGCGATCCATCTCGTCGAGCCAGCCCTGCCGCAGCTCGGGCACCGAGCGGGCCAGCAGTTCGTAGTAGGGATGGTGCGGCCCGCGCTCGTAGTCGGCGCGCGCCACCTGCGCGAGCTTGCGGCCGTGCTGCATCACGACGATCTCGTCGCACACCGCGCGCACCGTGTGCAGGTCGTGGCTGATGAAGAGATAGGAGACGCCGAGCTCGCGCCGAAGTTCGGCCATCAAATCCAGCACCGCCGCGCCGACGACCGTGTCCAGTGCCGAGGTCACCTCGTCGCACAGGATCAGGTCCGGCTCGGCCGCGAGCGCGCGCGCCAGGTTGACGCGCTGCTTCTGCCCGCCCGACAGCCCGCCAGGCAGGCGCCCGGCGACGGTCTGCGGCAGCTTCACCAGGTCCAGCAGTTCGCGGATGCGCTGGCGCAGCGGCTCGCCGCGCAACCCCTTGTAAAACTGCAGCGGCCGCGCCAGGATGCGCTCGACGGTCTGCGAGGGGTTCAGCGCCGTGTCCGCCATCTGGAACACGATCTGGACCCGGCGCAGCTCTTCCTTGTCGCGCTGTGCGAGCGTCGGCTTCAACTCGCGCTGGTCGAACAGAATGCTGCCGTGGCATGGGCTCAGCAAGCCGGCGACGGCGCGTGCCAGCGTGGTCTTGCCGGAGCCCGACTCGCCGATCACGCCGATCGCCTGCCCGCGGTGGAGCTGGAGGTTGATGTCCTCGAGGATCAGTTTGGCCGGTCGGCCTTGCTTGTCGACCGGTCCATAGCCGGCCGAGAGCTCGCGCACATCGAGCAGCAGCGATGTGTCGCCCGCGACAGGGCCGCACGCACGCGGCGCGGGCCGCGCGGCGGCCAGCAGGCTCTTCGTGTAGTCATTCACCGGCGCCGTGAGGATCTGCCCGGTGGAATTCACCTCGCGCATCTTGCCGTCGCGCAGCACCAGGATGTGGTCCGCCATCTGCGCCACCACCGCCAGGTCGTGGCTCACGTACACCGCGGTGGCGCGGCGCTCGCGCACCACGCGGCGGAAGGCGCGCAGCACCTCGATCTGCGTGGTCACGTCCAGCGCGGTGGTGGGCTCGTCCAGGATCACCAGGTCGGGGTCGCCGATCAGCGCCATCGCCGCCATCAGGCGCTGCAGCTGGCCGCCGGAGACCTGGTGCGGATAGCGATCGCCGATGGTCTCGGGATCGGGCAGCGCCAGCTCGCGGAAGAGCTGCACCGCCTTGGCCTCGGCCTCGGAGCGCTTGCACAGGCGGTGGATGACGGTCGGCTCGACCACCTGGTCCATGATCGTGCGCGAGGGATTGAAGGAGGCGGCCGCGCTCTGCGCGATGTAGGAGACGGTGCGCCCGCGCAACGCGCGCTGCTGCGCCGCATCGAGCGAGAGCACGTCGGTGTCGCCGATCTGCACCCGGCCCGCCGAGATGCGGCAGCCGTGGCGCGCATAGCCCATCAGCGCCAGCGCGGTGGTGGTCTTGCCGGAGCCGGATTCGCCGATCAGTGCCAGCACCTCGCCGGGCTGCACGGAGAAGCTCAAGGCATCGACCAGCGTGTTCGCGCCGGCCGTGATGCTGAGGCCCTGGACCTTGAGTGGTGCGCCCATCAGCGTGCTCCTCGTTCGCGGGCGGTGCGGCCCGGCAGGTTGTCGATGACGAGGTTGACCGAGATGGTCAGGCTCGCGATGGCCAGCGCCGGCACGATCACCGAGGCGCCGCCCATGGCCAGCGCACCGATGTTCTCGCGCACCAGCGAGCCCCAGTCGGCCGCCGGCGGCTGGATGCCCAGGCCGAGGAAGCTCATGCTCGCCAGCAGCAGCACGACGTAGACGAAGCGCAGGCCGAGGTCGGCCAGCATCGGGCCGACGATGTTGGGCAGGATCTCGCGCAGCATGATGTAGAGCGTGCCCTCGCCGCGCGTGCGCGCCACGGTCACGTAGTCCAGCGCATTGATGTTGACGGCCAGCGAACGCGCGATCCGGTAGGCACCCGGCACGTAGATGATGGCCGCCGTGGCCACCAGCATGGGCACCGAGGAGCCGAAGCCGGCCACCATGATGAGCGCGAACATCTTGCTCGGGATGGCCGTCAGCGTGTCGAGGCCGCGGCTCAGCACCGCGTCGATCCAGCGGCCGCTGGCGGCAGCCAGCAGCGCCAGCGTGATGCCGGTGCCGCTGGCCAGCACCGTGGCGAGCAATGCAACGCCGACCGTGTAGCGCGCGCCGTCGATGATGAGCGCCAGCATGTCGCGCCCGAGGTAGTCGGTGCCCAGCCAGTGCGCCGCGCTCATGGGCGCGAAGACGTTCGAGGTGCCCATGGCCGCCGAACTGTGCGAAAGCAGCCAGGGCCCGAGCAGGGCCGCGAGCATCCAGAACAGCAGCACGGCCAGGCCGAGCAGGCCGGAGATGCCGAAGCCGCCGAGCCAGCGCAGCGGGCTGCCGCGGCGCCCTTGCGGCGGGGGCGCGATGGCCGCCGTGGCGCTCACGAGGGGGGTGGAGGTGGATGTGGTTTCCATGGAGCTCACCTCAGCGATGCCGCAGCCGCGGGTTGGCCACGATGCCGCAGATGTCGGCCGTGGTCACCAGGATCAGGTAGGCGCAGCAAAAGATCATGGCGCAGGTCTGCACCAGCGGCATGTCGCGCTGCGAGACGCCGTCGACCATCAGCTTGGCGATGCCCGGGTAGTTGAAGATGGTCTCGACGATGATCACGCCGCCCAGCAGGTACGACAGGCTCAGCGCCACCGCGTTGGCTATCGGGCCCACCGCATTGGGCAGCGCGTGCGCCAGCACCATGCGCATCGGCGAGGCGCCCTTGAGCCGCACCATCTCGATGTAGGGCGCTTCGAGCTGGTCGATCACCGCGGCGCGCGTCATGCGCATCATCTGCGCGACGATCACGCAGCACAGCACCAGCACCGGCATGGCGAAGGCGCGCAGCATCTGCCCGATCGACTCGATGTCGTTGACGAAGGACAGCGCCGGCAGCCAGCGCAGCTGGACCGCGAACACCAGCACCGCCAGCGTCGCGACCAGGAACTCCGGCACCGACACCACGCCCACCGCCGTCGTCGAGGCGGCGCGGTCGAACCACGAGCCGCGCCACACCGCCGAGGCGATGCCGAGGGTGAGAGCGATCGGCACCGAGAACAGCGCCGTCACCGCCGCCAGCAACAGCGAGTTGGGCAGCCGGCTGGCGACCAGCTCCGAAACCGGCAATTGCGTGGTCGCGGAGCGGCCTGGGTCGCCCTGCACCATGCCGAGCAGCCACTTCGCGTAGCGCTGCGGCGCCGGCACGTCCAGGCCCATCTGCGTGCGCAGCGCGGCCAGCGCCTCCGGCGTGGCCTCCTGGCCGAGCTGCTCCTGCGCCGCATCGCCGGGCAGCACCGCGGTGATGGAGAAGACGATCACCGACACCGCCAGCAGTGACAGCAGCGCCAGCGCGATGCGCTGAGCGAGGAGCTTCAGGATCACATGGTTCATGGAGGATCTTCCGGAGGGCGGATCAGGCTTCCAGCCAGACGTTCTCGGCGAAGTTGTAGCCCATCAGGCCCCCGAGCGGAATCGGTGACAGGCCCTTGAGCTTGGACGTATGGCCGTCGATGCTGGCAAGGAACAGCGGGATGCCGATGCCGGCGTCCTGGTGGATCAGCGTCTGCATGTCCGCGTACATCTGCTTGCGCTTGGCCAGGTCGGTCTCGGCGCGCGAGGCCAGCAGCAACTGGTCGAACTTCTCGCTCTTCCAGCGCGACTCGTTCCAGGCCGCGCCCGACTGGAAGAACTGCGTCAGCAGCACGTCGGCGCTGGGCCGCGGGTTGACGTTGCCGAAGCCCACGTGGCTGTTGAGCCAGTGGTTCGACCAGTAGCCGTCGGCCGGCATGCGCTTGATGTCCAGCTCGAGGCCGGCGCGTTGCGCAGCCTGCTGCAGCACCAGCGCCATCTCCACCGAGTAGAGCGCCGCCGGCGACGCCACGATCGGCACCTTGCCGGTGACGCCGGACTTCTGCAGATGGAACTTGGCCTTGTCGAGGTCGAAGGGCCGCTGCGGCAGGCCGGCGAAGTAGAAGCGGTTGGTCGGATCGATCGGCTGGTCGTTGCCGACCACGGCGTAGTCCAGCGCGATGGTCTTTTTCATCTGCTCGCGGTCGAACAGGTGCTTCATCGCGAGCACGAAGTCTGGGTTGGCGCCGGGGCCCACGTCCTTGCGCATCACGAGGTCGGAGTATTGGCCCGACTGGGTGACGAAGATGCCGAAGCCGGGCGTGCCCTTCACGCGCTCTACGGATCGCGGATTGACCGAGCCCACCAGGTCCATGCCGCCGGACAGCAGCGCGTTGACACGCGCGCTCTCGTCGCCGATGCCCACGAACTCGATCTCGTCGAGGTAGGGCTTGCCGGGCTTCCAGTAGGCGTCGTTGCGCACCATCAGCGAGCGCACGCCGGGCTTGAATTCCTTGAGCTTGTACGGCCCGGTGCCGATGCCGGCATTGAAGTCGGTGGTGCCTTCCTTGACGATGTGGAAGTGGAAGGTGCCGAGGATCACCGGCAGGTCGGCGTTCGGCGCGCTGAGCACCACCGTCACTTCGTTGGGGCCGGTGGCCTTGACGCTCTCGATCTGGTCGGCGAGCACCTTGGCCTTGGAGGCGGCAGCCGGGTCCTTGTGGCGCATGACCGAGAACACCACGTCGGCGGGCGAGAGCGCCTTGCCGTCGTGGAACACCACGCCCTTGCGCAGCGTGAAGACCCAGGTCTTCGCATCCTTGGTGGTGAACGATTCGGCCAGCGCGGGTTGCGGCGTCAGGCTGCCGTCGAGCGAGGTGAGGCCGTTGTAGATCATGTTGCAGCGCGAGTAGTCGGTCTGGTTCGACTGCTTGGCCGGATCGAGCGTGTCGGTGGCGGCGGCGGTGGCGCCGGCGACTCGGATGCGCCCGCCCTTGCGGGGCGTTTGCGCATGGGCGTTCATCGCCACGCCCGCCAGGCTGCCGGCCAGGGTGGCCTGCATGCCACCGGCCATCAGCATCGAGAGGATGTCGCGCCGCGTGGCGCCGCGCCGCAGCGACTCCATCGCGCGAAGGCTTTCGCCGGGACCGACGAGATTTTCGAAGCTCTTGTGGCTGCTGTCGTTCATGGTGAGGTGCTCCTGGTGAGGCCTTGTGGTTGAAGAAAGCGGAACGAAAGAAAGTGGAGGCTCGCGGGGCGCTCAGGCGGCCAGCCGGTCCTTGAGCGTGTAGTAGAGGCCCACCGCCGGCAGGAACCACGGCGGGCCGAAGTGGCCGGGGATGGCGGGCCAGTCGTGGTCGCGCCACGGGTTGGCGCTCGCGTCGCCGGCCATCACGGCCGCCATGCGCTGGCCCATGTGCACCGACATCTGGGTGCCGTGGCCGCTGTAACCCATCGCGTAGTAGAGGCCATTGCGCTCGCCGGCATGCGGCAGGCGGTCCTGCGTCATGTCGACCAGGCCACCCCAGCAATAGTCGAGCCGCACCGGGCCGAGTTGCGGAAAGGTTTCGGCCAGGCCGGCGCGCAGGATCTCGCCGCTTGCGGCATCGGACTGCGGGCTGGAGACGGCGAAGCGCGCGCGCCCGCCGAACACCAGCCGGTGGTCGGTGGTGAGCCGGAAATAGTGGTGGATGTTGGCCACCGTGGTGTAGGTGCGCCGCGCGGCCAGCAGGGCCTGCGCGCGCTCGGCGCCCAGCGGCTCGGTGACCACGATGAAGCTGCCGATCGGCACGATGCGCCGGCGCAGCCAGCCGAAGCTGCCGTAGCCGCCATGGCGCGTCGCACCGGTGGCCAGCAGCACCTGCTGGGCGGCGACGGGGCCGCTCGCCGTGTGCAGCCGATGTGCATGGCCCTGGCCCACGCGCTCGATGCGCTGCACGCCCGTGCCGGTGTGGATCTGCGCACCGTTGCGCTCGGCCGCTGTGGCCAGGCCCTGCGCGAAGCGGCCCATGTGCATCTGGCCGCTGCGCTTGTAGAGCAGGCCGCCGTGGAAACGCTCGCTCTGCACTTCGGCATGCACGCGCGCCGCATCGAGGATCTCGACGTCGGTGTCGACGCCGTCGCCGACCAGGCGCTCGGCGCTGCGTTCGAGCGCGGCCATCTGGCTCGGCCGCGTGGCGAGCTTGAGCTTGCCGTGGCGCAGGAAGTCGCAGTCGATGGCCTCGTCGCGCACCAGCCGCTCGACCGTGTCCACGGCGTCGTCATAGGCGCGGTACCAGGCGCGAGCCCGGTCGGCGCCGAACTTTGCGGCCACCTCGGCATAGTCCACCGCCAGGCCGTTGTTGACGTGACCGCCGTTGCGCCCCGACGCCTCGGCCGCCACGCGCTCGCCGGCCTCCAGCACCACCACCTTGGCGCCGCGCTTGGCCAGCGCCAGCGCCGCCGACAGGCCCGTGAAGCCGCCGCCGACGACGGCGACGTCGACCTTGGCCGGCAGTTCATGCGGCTCGGGCACGAAGGCGGGTGCCGAATCGGTCCAGTAGGAGTCGAGCTTCATGGCGTGGGGTGCGTGGCGGGAGCGATCAGAGACCGACGACGCCCGGCAGGCCGCCGATGTCCTTGATCTCGACGTAGCGGTAGGCCGGGTTGCCCGGGCCATGGCCACGGTTGACGAACACCTTGTTGACGATGCCCAGGTCGTCCGCCGACATCAGGTCGTAGCGCAGGCTGGAGGACACGTGCAGCACGTCCTCGGGGTTGCAGCCCAGCGAGTCGAGCATGTATTCGAAGGCCTTCAGGCGCGGCTTGTAGGCCTGGGCTTGCTGCGCTGTGTAGACGCGGTGGAAGGGCGCGCCGAGCATCGCCACGTTCTTCTGGATCTGGTCGTCCGAGGCGTTGGACAGGATCACCAGCGGGATCTCGTTGGCGATCCTGGCCAGGCCCGCGGGCACGTCCGCATGCGGCGCCCAGGTGGGCACCGCGTCGTAGTACTTCTGCGCTTCGCTGTCGAGATACTGGATCTTCCACTTCTTGCACAGGCGGCGCACTGCGTTCTTCAGCACCACTTCGTAGGGTTGCCAGTCGCCCAGCACTTCGTCGAAGCGGTAGGCCGTGAAGTCGGCAATGAACTGCTCCATCTGCTCGGCCGGAATGCGGTCGGCAAAGATGTCGCGCGTCATTTCGCCCATGCGAAAGCGCGTCAGCGTGCCGTAGCAGTCGAAGGTGATGTACTTGGGACGGAAGGGCATGATGGTCTCTATTCCTTAAATGAAAGATGCAAATGCGACGAACTCATGACGAAGCGATTGCAGCACGCAGCCGCTTCGAGGTTGTAGGGAAATGAAGTGCCTGGCGCACGAAAGCTGCGGTTTGAAGGGGCGCCGGCGGCATGCCATGCGGTCTGCCCCTGCGGCGTGCGGCCATGCACCTTAGTGCGCTGCAGCAAAGTCGATGAGCACGCTTTTGAAGCGCAGGTTGGCCTCGACCGCCTGGCGCCCCAGGTCCTTGCCGATGCCCGACTTCGAGCGGCTCGAGCCGCGGCGCGTCGGCTTCGATCAGCTCGCCCAGCGGCGCAGCACCCAGGCGGCCGCCGATGAAATGGCCTGAGGGCACCTGGATCTGTCGCGGGTCGAAGACTTGCATGGGTTCAGCTCGAACGGTGGTCGGAAGAAGAGGGCCGGAGCGGCGCTCGATGCTAGGCAGGTTGGCACCGCATTTGTGTGCGTAAGCGCGCGCGTTGCCGCATCGAATTGCGAAACCCGGGGCCGCGACAGACGAAGCTTGCAAGTTGCGGCGAAGCGCGAATTCGGTCTGGCGCAAGCCACGGATGTCGTCCAAGATGAGCTGCCCTTTTGCTCGCACGAAGACCTCCCGATGCCCGCCCAGACACCGAACGCACCCGCTCTCGACGGCGTGGTGCTGAGACCGATGACCGCAGCCGACCTGCCGCTTGCGCACGCCTTGACCGCCGAGCTGCGCTGGCCGCACCGCCCCGCGGATTGGGCGCAGGTCTTCGCCCATGCCGAGGGCATCGTTGCCGAGCGCGACGGCGAGCTGATCGGCACCGCCCTGCGATGGCGCTGGGGCGAGCGCCACGCCACCATCGGCCTCGTGATCGTGTCGCCGGCCTGCCAGGGCCGCCGCCTCGGCCACCGGCTGATGAGCGCACTGCTCGAAGAGCTCGGGGATTGCACGGTGCTGCTGCATGCCACCGCCGACGGGCGAGGTCTGTACGAGCGGCTGGGCTTCGTGCGCACCGGCGAGTTGCGGCAGCACCAGGGCGTGGCCCAGCCGGCGCCGCTGGTTGCGCTGCCCACGGGCTGGCGCCTGCGGCCTGCCGGACAGAGCGAGGCCGCATCGCTGCAGGCGCTCGATGCCGCGGCACGCGGCATGCCGCGCGATGCGCTGATCGCGGACCTGCTCGCCGCGTCCGATGCCTGCGTGGTCCTCGACCACGACAACGCGCCGCGCGGCTTTGCGATGCTGCGCCGCTTCGGGCGCGGGCACGCGATCGGTCCGGTGGTGGCGCCCGACGCCGAAGGCGCGAAAGCGCTGATCGCGCATCTCGCCGGGATGAATGCCGGAAACTTCACGCGCATCGACATCGACTTCGCCAGCGGCCTGGCCGAATGGCTCGAGAGCTTCGGCCTGCTGCGCGTGGATGCGCCGACGACGATGGTGCGCGGCGCGCCGCTCGCCGTGCCGCCCGGCGGGCCGACGCTGTTCGCGATCGTCACGCAGGCCGTCGGTTGAGTTCGATGGGCGCGACCACCTTCCTCTACAAGTCCGACCCGGTGCGCGGCCGCCAGTGGGCCGAGGTGTTCCGGCGCCGCGCGCCCGGGATCGACTTCCGCATCTGGCCCGACATCGGCGACCCGGCGCAGGTGCGCTTCCTCGCGGCCTGGGAGCCGCCGCCGCAGTTGGCGGAACGCTTCCCGAACCTGGAGGTCCTGTTCTCTTCCGGCGCCGGTGTCGACCAGTTCGACTTCGCGGCGCTGCCGCCGGATTTGCCGGTGGTGCGCATGGTCGAGCCCGGCATCGTGCAAGGCATGGTCGAGTATGTGACGCATGCGGTGCTCGGGCTGCATCGCGACATGCCGCGCTACCGGCGCCAGCAGCAGCAGGGCCAGTGGCGTCCCTTGCCCGTGCGACCCGCCGGCGAGCGGCGCGTGGGCGTGCTGGGGCTCGGCTCGCTTGGCCAGGCAGTGTTGGCGCAGCTCGTCGGCCTGGGCTTCGACTGCGCGGGCTGGAGCCGCTCGCGGCATGCGGTCGAGGGCGTGGCATGCCACGCCGGCGCCGACGAACTGCCGGCCTTTCTCGCGCGCACCGACATCCTCGTGTGCCTGCTGCCGTTGACCGATTCGACGCGCGGCTTTCTCGACGCGCGCCTGTTCTCGATGCTGCCCGAAGGCGCAGGCCTGGTACACGTCGGCCGCGGGCCGCAGCTCGTGGATGCTGACCTGCTGGCCGCGCTGGCCAGCGGCCGGATCGGCGATGCCGTGCTCGACGTGACCGACCCCGAGCCGCTGCCGACGGAGCATGCCTTCTGGCGCCATCCGCACATCCAGCTCACGCCGCACATCGCGAGCGTGACGCAGCCGCTGAGCGCGGCGGAGGTGGTGCTCGACAACCTGCGGCGCTTCGAAGCGGGGGAACCGATGCTGGGCCTCGTCGATCGCGCGCGCGGGTACTGAGGCCCTGTGTGCACGACGGCAGGATCTGCTGTCGCGACGCGCACAACCGCAGCCTGCTTCGCACAAGGCCCTCAATGCGGCACCCGCACGAGGGGCACGCGGCCTAAGCTTTTGGACATCCAAAGGCCCAACCACCGCCCCTCATGACACACCCCACCGCATTGCCCAACAAGGCCGCGCTCGACGCCATCGACCGCGCTCATCTCATCCACCCCGTCTCGCCCTGGCGCGTGCATGAAGAGCGCGGGCCCACCGTGCTTGCCTCGGGCCGCGGCGCGTGGCTGACCGATGCCAACGGCCATGAACTGCTCGACGCCTTCGCTGGCCTCTGGTGCGTGAACGTGGGCTATGGGCAGGAGAGCGTGGTGCAGGCCGCGGCCGAGCAGATGCGCCGGCTGCCGTATGCCACGGGCTACTTCCATTTCAGCAGCGAGCCGGCCATCCGCCTGGCGGAGAAGCTGGTGCAGATCACGCCCGCCTCGCTGACCCGCGTGTACCTCACGCTGGGCGGCTCCGACTCGGTCGATGCCGCGGTGCGCTTCATCGTGCAGTACTACAACGCGATCGGCAAACCGTCGAAGAAGCAGTTCATCGCGCTGGAGCGCGGCTACCACGGCTCCTCCTCCACCGGCGCGGGGCTCACGGCGCTGCCGGCCTTCCACCGCGGCTTCGACCTGCCGCTGCCCACGCAGCACTACATCCCTTCGCCCAACCCGTACCGCCATGCCGACGGCGCCGATCCGCAGGCGCTGATCGCGGCCTCGGTGGCGTCGTTGCGCGCCAAGGTCGCGGAGCTGGGCGCGGACAACGTGGCGGCCTTCTTCTGCGAGCCGATCCAGGGCTCGGGCGGCGTGATCGTGCCGCCCAAGGGCTGGCTCAAGGCCATGCGCGAGGCCGCGCGCGAGCTGGACATCCTCTTCGTGGTCGACGAGGTCATCACCGGCTTCGGCCGCACCGGCCCCATGTTCGCCTGCGAGGCCGAGGGCGTGGAGCCCGACCTGATGACCGTGGCCAAGGGCCTGACCGCCGGCTACGTGCCGCTGGGCGCGACACTGATGTCGGAGAAGGTCTATGCAGGCATCGCCGACGGTGCGCCTGCGGGTGCTTCGATCGGCCACGGCGCCACCTATTCGGCGCACCCGGTCGGCGCCGCGGTCGCGCTCGAGGTGCTGCGGCTCTACGAGGAAGGCGGCGTGCTCGCCAATGGGCAGCGCGGCGCGACGCATTTCGCGGCCGGGCTCGATGCGCTCTCCGCCCATCCGCTGGTGGGCGATGCGCGCCACCGCGGCCTGCTGGGCGCGCTGGAGCTGGTGAGCGACAAGGCAAGCAAGCGCGGCTTCGATGCGGCGCTCGGGCTGCCAGACCGCATCTTCGCCGCGGCCTATCGCAACGGCCTGGTGTTCCGCTCCTTCGGCGACCATATCCTCGGCTTCGCGCCGGCGCTCACCTTCACCGAGGACGAGTTCGCGCAGATGTTCGTGCGCCTGAAGAAGACGCTCGACGAGGTGCTCGACGCACCGGACGTTCGCGCCGCGCTGGCCGCCTGAGGCAACCCTGGGAGAACACCGGACGCAGCGCGCCGCGGCAGACGCAGAATCGAGTTCTCCGCGTTCACCGTCACCACCCATGTCAGAAGCATTCAAGATCGACCGGCTCGACCTGCGCATCCTCGCCCAGCTGCAGAAGAACGGCCGCATGACCAACGTCGACCTGGCCGATGCGGTGGGCTTGTCGCCCAGCCCCTGCCTGATCCGCGTGAAGCGGCTGGAGCAGGCCGGCTACATCGCCGGCTACGGGGCGCACCTCCGGCTGGAGAAGCTGGGCGACACGCTGACCGTGTTCACCGAGGTCACGCTGCAGGATCACCATCGCGAGGACTTCGTGCGCTTCGAGACGGCGATCCGCGACGTCGACGAAGTGCTCGAATGCCACCTGGTGAGCGGCGGCTACGACTACCTTCTGCGCTTCCTGACGCGCGGCGTCAACCACTACCAGGAAGTGATCGAGGAACTGCTCGAACGCAACATCGGCATCGCGAAGTACTTCAGCTACATCGTGATCAAGTCGCCGTTCATCAAGACACACTGTCCGATCGAACGGCTGTTTCCCAACCAGCGTTGACCGGCGCTTTCGCAGCTCCATGCCTCAGACCCCGCCTCGCTCCCCAGCGCCCGCCCGCTTCGTGCGGCTGGCCGAAATCGACAGACCTGCGCTGGCGCTGCAGATCGATGGGCAGGCGGCCGTCGCGCTGGCCGGCGACACGCTGCTCGTGGCGCTGCTGAGCCACGGGCGGCGCCTGCGCGACAGCGAATTCGGCGACGGCACGCGCGCCGGTTTCTGCCTGATGGGCGCCTGCCAGGACTGCTGGGTGTGGACGCCGGGCGGCGAGCGGCTGCGTGCCTGCTCGACGGTGGTCGAAGCGGGCATGTCGGTGCTCACGCGCCCGCCCGCCGGCCATCCCTGGCCGGTGACGCCGGATCTGCAGCAGTCCCTGGCGCGGCATGCATCGGAGGCCGCAGTATGAGTGGGGCACTCGTTTCCGCGCCGCGCATCGTCGTCGTCGGCGCCGGGCCCGCGGGCGTGCGCGCTGCGCAGGCGCTGGTGCAGGCCGGGCTGCGGCCCATCGTGATCGACGAGGGTCGGCGCGATGGCGGCCAGATCTACCGCCGCCAGCCCGAAGGCTTCAAGCGCCCCTATGCCAAGCTCTACGGTAGCGAGGCCGCCAAGGCGCAGGCGCTGCACCGCGACTTCGATGCGCTGCGGGCGCAGGTCGACTACCGCGGCGACACGCTGGCCTGGAACCTGAGCGAAGGCGCGCTGCACGTGGTGCGCGCCGGCGAGCCGCAGACCGTGCCCTTCGATGCCTTGCTGGTGTGCTCCGGCGCCACCGATCGCCTGATGCCCGTGCCCGGCTGGCAACGCGCCGGCTGCTACAGCCTCGGCGCTTCGCAGATCGCGCTGAAGGCGCAGGCCTGCGCGATCGGCGCGCGCGTCGTCTTTCTCGGCAGCGGGCCGTTGCTGTACCTGGTCGCGTCGCAGTATGTGCAGGCCGGCGCCGAGGTGGCGGCGGTACTCGACACGTCGCCAAGTGCCAAGTCCTGGAGTGCCGTGAAGGGCTTGCTCGCGCGGCCGCAGCTGGCGCTGCGCGGGCTGGGCCTGATCCGCGGACTGCGCCGCGCGGGCGTCACGGTGCTGCAGGGCGTGGTGCCGCTCGCCATCGATGGCAGCGATCCGCTCGGCGTGCAGTCGGTCGCGGTGCGCGA
The DNA here is from genome assembly GCF_010499245.1 of Variovorax sp. WS11. Taxonomy (GTDB): domain Bacteria; phylum Pseudomonadota; class Gammaproteobacteria; order Burkholderiales; family Burkholderiaceae_C; genus Variovorax. The sequence goes on along the minus strand of NZ_JAAGOW010000001.1, from coordinate 1,181,265 downwards.
CGCCGCGGGCCGCGAGCAGCGCTTCGATTGCGATGCGGTCGGCCTCGGCTGGCATCTTCGCGCCGAGACCCAATTGGCCGATCTTGCGCGCTGCGAGTTCGACTTCGAGCCCCTGAGCCGGCAATGGCTGCCGCGTATCGATGCCGACGGCCGCAGCAGCACGCGCGGCGTGTACCTTGCCGGCGACGGCGCGCGCATCCTCGGGGCCGATGGCGCCGAGGCCGCCGGCCGGCTGGCCGCGCTGGCGGCGCTGGCCGACCTGGGCCATGCGCCGGGCCGGGCGCTGTACCAGGCCGAGTCCGCCGCGCTGCGCCGCACGCTGGTGCAGATGGATCGCTTCCGCGCGGGCCTGGCGCGCGCTTTCCCCTGGCCGCATGCGCAAGCCGCGGCGCTGCCCGACAGCGCGGTGGTGTGCCGCTGCGAGGCCGTCACGGCCGGCGAGCTGCGCCGCTGCGTCGGCGAGCTGGACAGCCGCGAAGTCAACCGCGCCAAGGCCTTCAGCCGGGTCGGCATGGGGCGCTGCCAGGGCCGCTTCTGCGGCCACGCCTCGGCCGAGATCGTGGCGCAGGCCTGCGGCGTTCCCGTCGAGCAGGTCGGGCGGCTGCGTACGCAGGCGCCGGTCAAGCCGCTGATGATGAACACGCGCGAGGCGAACTGATGAGCGATTCGACGCATGACACCGACGTGCTGGTGCTGGGCGGCGGCCTGGTGGGCACCAGCGCTGCCTTCTTTTTACGCCGGGAGCACGGCCTCTCGGTCACGCTGCTGGAGCGCGAGCTGGTGGGCCGCCAAGCCAGCGGCACGAACTTCGGCAACGTGCGCCGCCAGGGCCGTGCGCTGTTTCAGATGCCGCTGGCCAACCGCGCGCGCGCCGTGTGGGGCCGGGTCAAGGAACTGCTGGGCGAGGACTTGGAGTTCGTGCCCTATGGCCATCTGCGCGTCTGCTACACCGAGAAGCAGGCGGCGGTGCTGGAGCAGCATGCGAGGGACGTGAAGCCGCTGGGCCTGGACCTCGAGCTGTTCAGCGCCGAGCAGTTGCGCCGGCGCTGGGGCATCTTCGCGCCCGAGGTGGTCAGCGGCTCGCTGTCGCCCAACGACGGGCACGCCAATCCGCGGCTCGCGGGCCCGGCCTTTGCGCGCGCGGCGCGGCGGGCCGGGGCGAACATCGTCGAGCATGCCGAGGTGATGCAGGTCGAGCGCGACGGTGCGGGCTTCGTCGCGCACACCGCGGATGGGCGGCGCTTCCGTGCGCCGCAGCTGCTGGTGGCTTGCGGTGCCTGGTCGAACCGCATGGCCGAGCAGTTCGGCGAAGCGGTGCCCATGGATGCGCGCGGGCCGCAGATGGGGGTGACGGAGCCGCTGCCTTACGCCATCGGGCCGTCGATCGGCGTGTCTTCGCCGGTCGAGCACGAAGGTTTGTATTTCCGGCAGATCGCGCGCGGCAACATCGTCTTCGGCGGCGGGCTCAAGGGGCCGGCGCACACGGATCGCATCCGCGCCTACGTCAAGCCGGACAACGTGCTGCGGCAGCTGCGCGAGCTGCGGCGCTTGGTGCCGGCCTTCGAGCAGGTGCAGCTGATTCGCGTGTGGAGCGGGATCGAGGGCTATACCTCGGACTGGCAGCCGGTGATGGGGCCGAGTGCGCGTGTGCCGGGGGTGCACTATGCCTTCGGCTTCAATGGCGAGGGTTTTGCGATCGGCCCGGGGGTCGGCGAGACCATGGCCGAGCTGATCGCGACGGGGAGGACTTCGACGCCGATCGAGAGTTTCGCTATTGCGCGGTTTGCAGCCGAGCTGGCGAAGCAAGTGGCCTGAGGTCTTGCTCCCTCCCCTTTCGGGGGAGGGAGCAAGAGAGTTACATCGCCATCACAACGAAGTGAAGGTGAAAGGGCTCATCCCGCGAGCGCTCGCTCGGCGACTTCGCACAGCCAGCGCACGCCCAACGGAAGTGCGTCGTCGTTGAAGTCGTAGCAGGGGTGATGCAGTGCTCGCTCTCCGTCCGACCCCGGGTCGGCGCGGCCCTGGCCCAGCCACAGGTAGGCGCCCGGACGGCGCTGCAGCATGAAGGCGAAGTCTTCCGAGGTGAAGGCCGCGCGCGGCGCGATGTCGGCCTGCAGGCCGACGGCTCGGGCCGCGGCGAGGGCGAGCGTGGCTTCATCCGGCGTGTTGAGGGTGGCGGGGTAGTAGCGCACGTAGCGCACCTCGGTCTGCACGCCGCTCGCCAGCGCCACGCCGTCGACGGTGGCGCGCAGCGCGGCCTCGATGCGGTCCTGCGAGGCGAGGTCGAAGCTGCGCACGGTGCCGGTGATCGAGACTTCCGCCGGCAGCACGTTGTGGCTGTGCCCGCCTTCGATGCGCGTCACCGAGAGCACCGCCGATTCGCCCGGATCGATGCGCCGCGACACGATGGTGTGCAGCTGCGCGACGAGCTGGCTTGCCGCGAGGATGGCGTCGGGCGTGTGATGCGGCTGCGCCGCGTGCCCGCCGCGTCCGCGCAGCACGATGTCGAAGCGGTCGGCCGCCGCCATGATCGGGCCGGCCCGCGTCTGCGCACTGCCCAGCGGCAGGTCGGGCCAGTTGTGCAGCGCGTAGACGCTGTCGCAGGGGAAGCGCTCGAACAGGCCGTCCTCGATCATGGCGCGTGCGCCGCCCTTGCCTTCCTCGGCCGGCTGGAAGATGAAGTGCACCGTGCCGTCGAAGCGCCGTGTGCGCGCCAACTGGCGCGCGGCGCCGATCAGCATGCTGGTGTGGCCGTCGTGCCCGCAGCCGTGATGAACGCCCTGCGTGCGGCTGGCATGGGCGGTGCACCCCAGCTCGACCATCGGCAGCGCGTCCATGTCGGCGCGCAGGCCCACGCTTCGCGCACCGCTGCCGCAGTGCAGCGTGCCCACCACGCCGGTGCCGCCCAGGCCTTCATGCACCTCGAGGCCGAGCAGGCGCAGCGCCTGGGCCGCCACGCCGGCCGTGCGCCGTTCCTCGAAGGCGAGCTCCGGATGCGCGTGCAGGTCGCGGCGCAGCGCGATCAGTTCGGGCAGCAGGTCGGCGACCGGCGCGGCGATCGCGTCCAGGCTCAACGCTCGGCCTCGACGGCGTCGGCCAGCGCGGCCAGCGTGTGGAAGTGGTAGTCGGGCACGGTGTGCTCGGATTCGAGCGTGCCGCCGGAACCCTTCTGCCCATGGCGCCGCTCGATCCAGCAGGTGGCGATGCCCAGCTGCTTGGACACGCCGATGTCGTGGTACTGGCTTTGCGCCACGTGCAGGTTGTCAGCCTGCTTGTAGCCCCAGGCGCCCTCGAAGCGGCCGCGGGCGTAGGCGAAGTAGCGCGCATCCGGCTTCTCGCACAGCGCGTCGTCGCAGCTCAGCAGCATGTCGAAGGGCGAGCCCAGGGTCTTGTCGAAATGGGCGAGCGCCCAGTGCTGCGCATTGGTCATGGTCACCAGCTTGAAGTGCTTGCCGAGGCGCTTCAGGGCTTCCACCGAATCGGGGAAGGCCGGCCACTGCGCCACCGAATCCCGCAGGCCACGCGCGATTGCGTCGTCGTCGGGCAGGCCCAGCGCGGGCGCGATGGCGTGCCAGCAGCGCTCCAGGTCGTCGGGGTACCAGCCGGCCGTGCCGTCGGCACGGGCTCGCCGGTAGGCCGCGAGGAAATCGTCGTCGGTCACGCGGGCATCGGGCGCCGCGCTGCGCAGGTAGGCGAGCATGCCGCCCTCGAAATCGATCAGCGTGCCGACGACGTCGAAGGTGAGGACCTTGAAATCTTTGAGGGACATGGATGAGCTCCGGGTGATGGCGGGAAAGCCGTTGCACCGAAGCATAGGCGCGGGCCCCTGCGCATCCGAACCGAAGTGGGGCTGCGCCGCGGCACAGGATTTCGTTGTTGGCGCCCAGCCGGCATCATCTTGCGGGCGGTCGCGGGCGCCCCTGCCGTCAAGCCGCGACGTAATCCGGGTACTGCCTGCAGATCTCGTCCACCGCGCTGAGCGTGCCCGACAGGTGCTTGCGCAGCGCGGCCTGGGCGGCGGCCGGATCCTTCGCCTCGATGCCGCGCACGATGGCGCGGTGGTCGCGCAGGATCGCCTCGGTCTTGCCCGCCGTCGGCAGGTGCAGGCGGCGCAATCGGTCGACGTGTCCGGAGACGCGGCCGACCATCTCCCACAGGTCGGGCACGCCGCCGGCTTCGTACATCAGGCGATGGAAGGCACGGTCTGCGCCCACGAAGTCGCCGTAGCGCTGGGCCGCCGACAGCGCGGCCTGCTGGGCGATGGTGGCCTTCATCTGCTCGACCAGCCCTGCCGGCGCCTCGAGCGCGAGTTGGTGCACCAGCTCCAGCTCGATCGAGCGGCGCAGGAAATGCGCCTGGCGCGCCGCCGCGATGTCGATGCGGCTGACCAGCGTGGCGTGCTGCGGGAACACGTCCACCAGGCCTTCCTCGCTCAGGCGCAGCAGCGCCTCGCGCACCGGCGTCTGGCTCACGCCGAAATGGTCTGCCAGCTCCTGCCGCGCCAGCACGGTGCCGGGGACCAGCTCCAGCGAGAGGATGGCGTCGCGCAGCTTTTCCAGCACCTGGGGCGCGGCCAGTCGGGTGCGGTCGAGTCGGATCTTGGGAAGGGCACTCATCGAGGGGGATTTTGGCATTGACGTACTAATATATTAATGTTTTAATCCGCCGCAAACGCCACCCGGCTCGGCCGCGCCACCGTCGTTTATTCAGCCGCAGCGGCCCATGACCCCAGAGACAGCCCCGATGAAACGCCCCTACGAATCCCTGCGCAGCGCCCGCTGGTTCGCGCCTGACGACTTCCGCTCCTTCGGCCACCGCTCGCGCGTGCTGCAGATGGGCTACAGCTACGACGACTGGATGGGCAAGCCGGTGATCGCCATCGTCAATACCTGGAGCGATGCCAACCAGTGCCACGCGCACTTCAAGCACCGCGTGGAGGATGTCAAGCGCGGCATCCTGCAGGCGGGCGGCTTTCCGCTGGAGCTGCCGGCGATCTCGCTGTCGGAAAGCATGGTCAAGCCCACCACCATGCTCTACCGCAACTTCCTCGCGATGGAAACGGAAGAGCTGCTTCGCAGCCACCCGGTGGACGGCGCGGTGCTGATGGGCGGCTGCGACAAGACCACGCCCGGCCTCACGATGGGCGCGCTCAGCATGGGCATCCCCTTCATCTACCTGCCGGCCGGCCCCATGCTGCGCGGCAACTGGAAGGGCAGGGTGCTGGGTTCGGGCTCCGATGCCTTCAAGTACTGGGACGAGCGTCGCGCCGGGCGTCTAAGCGAGCAGGCCTGGTCCGAAATGGAGGCCGGCATCGCGCGCAGCCACGGCACCTGCATGACCATGGGCACGGCCGCCACCATGATGGGCATCGCCGAGGCGGTGGGCTTGAGCCTGCCGGGCGCCTCCAGCATTCCGGCGGCGGATGCCAACCACATCCGCATGAGCGCCGAGTGCGGTCGCCGCATCGTCGAGATGGTGTGGGAAGACCTTACGCCCGCGAAGCTGCTCACGCGCGCCAACTTCGAGAACGGCATCGCCTGCGCGATGGCCATGGGCTGCAGCACCAACGCCATCGTGCACCTGATCGCGATGTCGCGGCGCGCGGGCCACCCGGTGAGCCTGGACGACTTCGACGACTTCAGCCGCCGCGTGCCCGTCATCGCCAACATCCGGCCCAGCGGCGATGCCTACCTGATGGAGGACTTCTTCTACGCCGGCGGCCTGCCCGCGCTGCTGGAGCGCATCCGAAGCCTCCTCCAGACCGACGCGCGCACCGTCAACGGCCGCACGCTCGGCGAGAACATCGAAGGGGCCGAGGTCTACGACGACGACGTCATCCGGCCGCTCGCCAACCCCATCTACGCCGAAGGGGCGCTGGCCGTTCTGCGCGGCAACCTGGCGCCCGACGGCGTGGTGATCAAGCCCAGCGCCTGCGCGCCGCACCTGCTGCAGCACACCGGCCGCGCGCTGGTGTTCGACGACTACCCGGCGCTCAAGACGGCGGTGGACGACCCGGACCTGGACGTGACGAGCGATGACATCCTGGTGCTGCGCAACGCCGGCCCGCGCGGCGCCGGCATGCCGGAGTGGGGCATGCTGCCCATCCCGACCAAGCTGCTGAAGCAGGGCGTGAAGGACATGCTGCGCCTGTCCGACGCACGCATGAGCGGCACCAGCTACGGCGGCTGCCTGCTGCACTGCTCGCCCGAATCGGCGATCGGCGGCCCGCTGGCGCTGGTGAAGACCGGCGACCGCATCAGCGTGGACGTGCCTGGGCGGCGCATCCACCTCGAGGTCAGCGACGAGGAGCTCGCCCAGCGCAAGGCCGCCTGGACGCCGCCGCCGCCGCGCTACGAGCGCGGCTACGGGTGGATGTTCGGCCGCCACATCAAGCAGGCCAATGAGGGCTGCGACTTCGACTTTCTGGAAACCAGCTTCGGCAAGCCGGTGCCCGAGCCCGACATCTTCTGATCAGCCCTTCAGACCTACCTTTTAGAGAACGGAGACGACACGTGAATCCCGCCACCCGCGAGCAGCTCATGAAGGTGAGCACCGCCACCTTGTGCACGGCCCTGTTCAAGCGCGGCCTGCGCAACCAGTTCATCCAGGACGTGCGGCCGCTCAACCCCGGCCTGCCCAACATGGTGGGCGAGGCCTTCACGCTGCGCTACATGCCGGCGCGCGAGGACCTGAATCCCATCAACGTCTTTCTCGACCGCAACCATCCGCAGCGCCAGGCGGTGGAGCAGTGCCCCGAAGGCGCCGTGCTGGTGATCGACAGCCGCAAGGATGCGCGCGCCGCCTCGGCCGGCGGCATCCTGGTCACGCGGCTGATGAAGCGCGGGACTGCCGGCGTGGTGACCGATGGCGGCTTCCGCGACAGCCCCGACATCGCCAAGCTGGGTTTTGCCGCGTACCACAGCCGCCCCAGTGCGCCGACCAATCTCACGCTGCACCAGGCCATCGACATCAACGTGCCGATCGGCTGCGGCGACGCGCCGGTGTTTCCCGGCGATGTGATCGTGGGCGATGCCGAGGGCGTGATCGTCATTCCCGCCCACATCGCCGACGAGATCGCCGCCGAAGCGATCGAGATGACCGCCTTCGAGGACTTCGTGCAGGAAAAGGTGCTCGAAGGCCGCTCCATCCTGGGCCTGTACCCGCCCACCGACGAACAGAGCCGCACCGACTTCGCGGCCTGGCGCGAGGCCAACGGCCGCTGAGTCCTTTTCTTTCCGACGATCCGAGGAGACAAACCATGCGTTTCACCCGCCGCGCCGCGGCGCTGCTTCTGGCTGCGCTCGCCCCTGTGGCCGCCTGGGCCCAGGCCCCCGAATGGCCGGCCGCCAAGCCCATCGTCTACGTGGTGCCCTTCACGGCAGGAGGCTCCACCGACATCGTGGGGCGCACGCTCGCCCAGAAGCTGGGCGAAAGCCTCAAGCAGTCGGTGGTGGTCGACAACAAGCCCGGCCAGGCCGGCGGCATCGGCGCCGCCTACGTGGCCAAGGCGGCACCCGACGGCTACACGCTCTTCGGCGGCACCATCAGCACGCACGCCATCAACGCCAGCCTCTACAAGAAGCTGCCCTACGATCCGATGAAGGACTTCGAGCCGGTCTCGCTGGTTGCGCGCCTGCCCAACGTGTTGATCGTCAACAGCCAGTTGGGCGTGAACTCGGTCGCCGAACTCGTGGCCCTGCTGAAGAAGGACGAGAGCAAGCGCACCTTTGCCTCTTCCGGTGCCGGTACCTCCACCCACCTGGCCGGCGAGATGTTCGCGGACCTGATCGGCGTGAAGCTCACCCACGTGCCGTACAAGGGCACGCCGCCGGCCATGACCGACGTCGCCGCGGGGCTGGTGCCCTTCATGTTCGACCAGGTGACGGCGGCGCTGCCGCTGGTCAAGAGCGGCAAGCTCAAGCTGCTGGCCGTGACGACGAGCAAGCGCATCGCGCTGGTGCCGGAACTCCCGACGATGATCGAATCCGGTATTCCGGGCTTCGAGATGTCGTCGTGGCAGGCGGTGTATGCGCCCAAGGGCACGCCCAAGCCGATCGTGCAGCGCCTCAACGCCGAGATCGTCAAGGCGCTCAAGCAGCCCGACGTGCAGGCCAAGCTCTCGGACCAGCTGGCGATGGAGATCGTGGGCAGCACGCCGGAAGAACTGCGCGACCACATGGCCAAGGAGATCCCGCGCTGGGCCGAACTGGTGAAGAAGTCCGGCGCGACGGCGGACTGAGGACTGCCGTCCTCGACGGCCTCCAATGAAAAAAGCCCGCTATCTTTGGATAGCGGGCTTTTCAGCGTTGGCACGGTAATTTTGGTGGGCCCTGAGTGACTCGAACACTCGACCTACGGATTAAGAGTCCGCTGCTCTACCAACTGAGCTAAGAGCCCCTGATCGACATTGCTGTCATTCAGGCAATCCAAAGATTATAGCCAGAATGTTTGTGCCCTCCGCTCAGCTGCGCTCAAAAATGCACGCGATGCCTTGGCCGCCGCCGATGCACATGGTCACCAGCGCGTAGCGGCCCTGGATGCGCTCCAGTTCGTATAGCGCCTTGACCGTGATCAGCGCGCCGGTGGCGCCGATCGGGTGGCCGAGCGAGATGCCGGAGCCGTTGGGGTTCACCTTCGCGGGGTCCAGGCCGAGGTCTTGCGTCACCGCGCAGGCCTGCGCGGCGAAGGCCTCGTTGGCCTCGACCACGTCCATGTCCGAAGCCTTGAGACCCGCCTTCTCCAGCGCCTTGCGCGAGGCCGGCACCGGCCCGATGCCCATGTAGTTCGGGTCCACGCCGGCGAAGGCGTAGGCCACGATGCGCGCCATCGGCTTGAGGCCGCGGCGCGCCGCTTCTTCCTTCTCCATCAGCACCACGGCTGCGGCCGCGTCGTTGATGCCCGAGGCGTTGCCGGCGGTCACCGTGCCGTTCTCCTTGAGGAAGGCGGGCTTGAGCTTGGTCATGTCTTCGATCTTGGCGTCGAAGCGCACATGCTCGTCGGTGTCGAACTGCGTCGGGCCCTTGCGGCTCTGCAGCGGCACCGGGACGATCTGGCTCTTGAAATAGCCGGCCTCGATCGCCTTCTGCGCGCGCTGGTGGCTCGTCAGCGCCGTCTGGTCCTGCGTCTCGCGGCTGATGTTCCACTTCTTGGCGACGTTCTCGGCCGTCACGCCCATGTGGATGTTCTCGAAGGGGTCGTGCAGCGCGCCGATCATCATGTCCACCAGCTTGGTGTCGCCCATGCGCACGCCCCAGCGCGCGGTGAGCGAGGACAGCGGGGCGCGGCTCATGTTCTCGGCGCCGCCGCCGACGGCCACCTTCGCGTCGCCGAGCTGGATGCTCTGCGCCGCGCTCACGATCGCCTGCAGGCCCGAGCCGCAGAGGCGGTTGACGGTGAGGGCCGGGGTCTCCTGGGCGCAGCCGCCCTCGATGGCGGCCACGCGGGCCATGTACATGTCGCGCGGCTCGGTGTTGACCACGTGGCCGAAGACCACGTGGCCCACGTCCTTGCCGTCGACCTTGGCGCGTGCCAGCGCCTCCTGGGTCACCAGTGCGGCGAGTTTCGTTGGCGGGACGTCCTTGAGCGCTCCGCCGAAGGTACCGATCGCGGTGCGAACGCCGCTGACAACAACCACTTCTTTCATGACAAGTCTCCGGTGCAGGGAAAGGGGAGGGGGAAAGGGTCAATGATGCACGTTTCCTGCGTGACCGCGGCGTTACGATGCCTGCCCGAACTAGGAGCCGCCAAATGATCGACCCCAACACCCCTCGCCACGTCGTGGTGACCGGCGCCGCCGGCGCGCTGGGCCGCGCCGTCGTGCAGCACTTCCTGGACCAGGGCGCCCGCATCGCCCTGCTCGACCACCGGATGGAGCACATCGTCAACGTCTTCCCGGGACTGGACAACTCGCAACACCTGTTGCTCGAGGCTGACGTGACATCCGTGGAGAGCATGGGAGAGGTTGCCGGCCGCATCCTGGCAGCCTTCAAGCACGTGGATGCGCTGGTGCACATTGCCGGCGGCTTCGAGATGGGCGAAGAGGTGCATGCGCTGAGCCGCCCGGCCTGGGACCGCATGATGAACCTGAACGCCTGGTCTTTCGTCGCGGTCTCGCAGGCGCTGGTGCCCTCGATGATCGAGCGCAAGGCCGGCAGCGTGGTCGCCGTCACCGCCAAGGGCGCGGCGCGGGGCGCCGCCGCCATGGCGGCCTACATCGCGTCCAAGAGCGCGCTGCAGCGGCTGGTCGAAGCCTCGGCCGCCGAACTGGCGTCGCACGGCATCACGGTGAACAGCATCGCCCCCAGCACGCTGGACACGCCCGCCAACCGCCAGGCCATGCCCGATGCCAAGCCCGAGAGCTGGGTGTCGACCGCGGTGGCCGCCCAGACCATCGGCTTCCTGGCCTCGCCCGCGGCCGCCGCGCTGCACGGCCAGCACCTGACGCTGGACGCCTGAAGGAGGCTCGAAAACAAAAAGGCCCCGGCGGATGCCGAGGCCTCATGAGAAGAGTTGGTGGAGAGGATGAGGATCGAACTCACGACCTCCGCATTGCGAACGCGGCGCTCTCCCAGCTGAGCTACCCCCCCAACGCAGGCCGAATTCTAACCAGAATCGAGAGGCCCCAGCGTGATCGGCGTCTTACATCAGCAGGTGCTCGCCCGCGTTGTCGCCGCCCAGCGTGACGTAGTTGACCTTGCGGATGTCCATGAGCTTGCGCCCGCCCGCGTAGCTGATGGAGCTCTGGATGTCCTGCTCCATCTCGATCAGCGTGTCGGCCAGCTTGCCCTTGATCGGCTCGAGGATGCGCTTGCCCTCGACGTGCTTGTACTCGCCCTTGTTGAAGTCGCTGGCCGAGCCGTAGTACTCCTTGAAGAGCGCGCCGTCGACTTCCACCGTCTTGCCCGGCGACTCCTCGTGACCGGCGAATAGCGAGCCGATCATCACCATCGAGGCGCCGAAGCGGATGCTCTTGGCGATGTCGCCGTGGTCGCGGATGCCGCCGTCGGCAATGATCGGCTTGGTCGCCACCCGCCCGCACCACTTGAGCGCCGACAGTTGCCAGCCGCCCGTGCCGAAGCCGGTCTTGAGCTTGGTGATGCAGACCTTGCCCGGGCCGATGCCGACCTTGGTCGCGTCGGCGCCCCAGTTCTCGAGGTCGATCACCGCCTCGGGCGTGCCCACGTTGCCCGCGATGACGAAGGCCTTGGGCAGCTTCTTCTTGAGGTGCGCGATCATGTTCTTCACCGTGTCGGCATGGCCGTGCGCGATGTCGATGGTGATGTACTCGGGCGCCAGGCCCTCGGCGACCAGACGGTCGACCGTCTCGTAGTCCGCCTTCTTGACGCCCAGCGAGATCGAGGCGAAGACGCCCTTGGCGTGCATGTCCTTCACGAGCTGCACGTTGTCGAGGTCGAAGCGATGCATCACGTAGAAGTAGCCGTTCTGCGCCAGCCAGGTGCAGATGGTCTCGTCGACCACCGTCTTCATGTTGGCCGGCACCGTCGGGATGCGGAAGCTGCGGCCGCCGAGCGTGACGCTGGCGTCGCACTCGGAACGGCTCTCCACCACGCATTTGCGCGGCAGGAGGAGGATGTTGTCGTAGTCGAAGATCTGCATGGAACCAAGCTCCTGGAAGGGTCGTTGAAGAACGATAGAGCGCTTGGTCTGGCCGGCTTTCGGGCGCGTTTCGCAAAGAAAACGCGCACAAAAAACCGGGCGCAAGAAACTTGGGCCCGGTGATTGATTTTACGCGCCCGGACCGCGCCGCGCGCAGGCACGTTTTCATATAACCCCCATACGCGGGGCTTTCTACAATCGACGGATGTTCACCGACCCCGCGGCCACGGCCGATTCGCCGCTGCTCCACAACCTCAACCCCGAGCAGCTCGCTGCCGTCACGCTGCCGGCGGGCAACGCCCTGATCCTCGCGGGCGCCGGCTCCGGCAAGACGCGGGTGCTGACGACCCGCATCGCCTGGCTGCTGCAGACCGGCCAGGTCTCGCCCGGCGGCATCCTGGCCGTCACCTTCACCAACAAGGCGGCCAAGGAAATGCTGGCGCGCCTCACCGCGATGCTGCCGATCAACGCGCGCGGCATGTGGATCGGCACCTTCCACGGCCTGTGCAACCGCCTCCTTCGTGCCCACTGGAAGCTGGCCGGACTGCCTTCGACGTTCCAGATCCTCGACACCCAGGACCAGCTCTCGGCCATCAAGCGGCTGATGAAGCAGTTCAACGTCGACGAGGAGCGCTTCCCGGCCAAGCAGACCCAGTGGTTCATCGCCGGCGCCAAGGAAGACGGCCTGCGGCCGCGCGACGTCGAGACCCGCAATGAGGACGACCGCAAGAAGGTCGAGCTCTACCAGCTCTACGAGGAGCAGTGCCAGCGCGAAGGCGTGGTCGACTTCGGCGAGCTGATGCTGCGCAGCTACGAGCTGCTGCGCGACAACGACCCGGTGCGCGAGCACTACCAGCGGCGCTTCCGCCACATCCTGATCGACGAGTTCCAGGACACCAACCGCCTGCAGTACGCCTGGATCAAGATGCTGGCCGGCCAAACGGTGGAGAGCCGCTTCGTCCCCGGCGACAACAGCGTGCTCGCGGTGGGTGACGACGACCAGAGCATCTATGCCTTCCGCGGCGCGCGGGTGGGCAACATGGCCGATTTCGTGCAGGAGTTCGAGGTCACGCACCAGATCAAGCTGGAGCAGAACTACCGCAGCTACAGCAACATCCTCGATTCGGCCAACGCGCTGATCAGCCACAACAAAAAGCGGTTGGGCAAGAACCTGCGCACCGACCAGGGCCCCGGCGAGCCGGTGCGCGTCTACGAATCCACCAGCGACTTCGCCGAGGCGCAGTGGATGGTGGAGGAGATGCGCCAGCTGGTGCGCGACGGCATCGATCGCAAGGAGATGGCGGTGCTCTACCGCAGCAACGCGCAGAGCCGGGTGATCGAGACGGCGCTCTTCAATGCTGCCGTGCCCTACCGCGTCTACGGCGGCCTGCGCTTCTTCGAGCGCGCCGAGATCAAGCATGCGCTGGCCTACCTGCGCCTGCTGGAGAACAAGGACGACGACACCAGCTTCCTGCGCATCGTCAACTTTCCACCGCGCGGCATCGGCGCGCGCAGCATCGAGCAGCTGCAGGACGCGGCCCGTGCCGCGGGCCGATCGCTGCACGATGCGGTCGCCGCCGTCGGCGGCAAGGCCGGTGCCAACCTGTCGGCCTTCGTCGCCAAGATCGACGTGCTGCGCGAGCAGACACAGGGCCTGTCGCTGCGCGAGATCATCGAGCTGGTGCTGCAGCACAGCGGCCTGATCGAGCACTACCGCAGCGAGCGCGAAGGCGCCGACCGCATCGAGAACCTGGAGGAGCTGGTCAACGCGGCCGAGAGCTTCGTCACGCAGGAAGGCTTCGGCCGCGACGCTGTGGCGATGCCGGTCGACGAGCTGCGCCAGTCGCCGGCCAGCCAGGGCCTCGATCCGAACCTGCCGATCACCGACGAGCCGCTGGCGCCGGACGCCGAGACCGGCGAGACCATGAGCCCGCTCGCCGCCTTCCTGACGCACGCCGCCCTGGAATCGGGCGACAACCAGGCGCAGGCCGGGCAGGACGCGGTGCAGCTGATGACCGTGCACGCGGCCAAGGGCCTGGAGTTCGATTGCGTGTTCATCACCGGCATGGAGGAGGGCCTGTTCCCGCATGAGAACTCCCTGTCCGACCACGAAAGCCTGGAGGAGGAGCGTCGCCTGATGTACGTGGCCATCACGCGCGCCCGCCAGCGCCTGTACCTGAGCCATTCGCAGACCCGCATGCTGCACGGCCAGACCCGCTACAACGTGAAGAGCCGCTTCTTCGAGGAGCTGCCCGAGACCGCACTCAAGTGGCTGACGCCGAAGAACCAGGGCTTCACGCCCTCGGCCTTCGGCTACGGCGGGGGCTACGCGAGCACGCGCGGCGGCAGCTACGGCAGCAGCAAGGAGAGCTTCGCCAGCCCGCCCGTGCCGCCGCAAAAGGCCGCGCCTTCGCATGGCCTGCGTTCGGGCATGCAGGTCTTCCACAACAAGTTCGGCGAGGGCACCGTGCTGGCGCTCGAAGGCAGCGGGGACGATGCACGGGCGCAGGTCAACTTCCCGCGCCACGGCATCAAGTGGCTGGCGCTGTCGGTGGCGAAGCTGACGCCGGTCTAACGGCGGATGCGAATTCGCCCGCTCAGTCCGCCTGGAAGCTATCCCTGAACGTGAACCAAGTCGAGCTCAGCGACATCGCCGCCAGCACCAGCGCGCTGCCGATCATCAGCGCACCGCCGATGGCCGAGGCGCCGCCGCCCATGCCGATCGCGCCGACGCCGACCAGCACCGTGGCCACCAGCCCGATGCCGATGCCCGCGGCCAGGAACACACCGAACCACGAGAGGCAGAACATCGCGTAGGCGCCGAAGTTGCGGAACAGCGCGACCAGGCTGAAGAACAGGCTCTTCACGGGCTCCACGTGGTGCCAGTGCACCAGCGCCGGCGCATGCCACATGGCCAGCGACAGCGGGAGGTTGAGCACCATGACGAAGAGGCGGGCGGTCTGGAAGTCGCTGCTGGCCATCACCTCGGCCGACAGCGTCTCGTCGAGCAGGTAGGCGCGCGCCAGGTAGCCGTCGTCCATCAGGGCCGAGAGGCCCACCACCACCACGAAGTAGGCGGCCGAGATCAGGCCCAGCACGATCATCGGCTTCCACTCGCTTCGCACCGCTTCCGCGGCGGCGGTGAACATGGCCGGCGCGGCGGGCTTCTGCCGGTCGTTGGCGTAGGCGACCGAGGTGGCCACCATCAGGCCCAGCGTCATGAAGGGCAGCAGGATCGGCGCCAGCACGCTGCCGACCAGCGGCAGCTGCGAGGCGATCGAGATCGAGGCCATGAACAGGAAGAACAGCGAAATGAAGGCCAACGGCTGCCGCCAGAAGGTCTTGAGTCCGATGCGGACCCATTCGGCGCCAGTGCGTGCCGGCACGAGGTTCAGTTTCATGGGTGGACAGGCCCCTCAGGCGGCCTGCGGCTCGCCGAGGGCGGCGCTGGAAGAGAAGGATGCGGCCGGCGCCCGCGAGCGTTCGCGCAGCACGCGCTCGAAGTGGGTCGGGTCATGGGCCTTGAGGATGCTCGCCTCGCGCGGCAGGTGGAAGTCCCACAGCCGCGAGATCCAGAAGCGCAGGGCCGCGGCGCGCAGCATGGCGGGCAGCAGGGCGCGCTCGGCGGCGGTCAGCGGTCGCACGGTGCCGTAGGCAGCCAGCAGGGCGTCGGCGCGCAGCGCGTCGTGCCGGCCGGTGGGCAGGTCGATCGCCCAGTCGTTGAGGCACACCGCCAGGTCGAAGAGCCAGGTGTCGGTGCCGGCGAAGTAGAAGTCGAACACGCCGGTGAGGTGTGGCGAATCGCCCTCGGTGGCGAACATCGCGTTGTCGCGGAACAGGTCGGCGTGCACCGGACCTCGCGGCAGCGCCGCATAGGCCGAGGACTCGGCGACGTGGTTCTGGTAGGCCAGCTCGCTCTGGAGCAGTGCCGCTTGCGGTGCTTCGAGGTAGGGCAGCACCACCGGCGCGGTGTCGTTCCACCAGGCCAGGCCGCGCAGGTTGGGCTGGATGCGGGGGAAGTCGCGGGCCGCCTGGTGCATGCGCGCCAGCAGGCGGCCCAGCTCGGCGCAATGGGCGGCCGTGGGGGCCAGCTCGCTCTTGCCCTCGAGCCGCTGCACGAGCGCCGCCGGCTTGCCCGCGACCCGGTGCAGGAACTCGCAGGGCGCATTGGCCGGGATGGAGAGCGCGTGTCCGCTGGGCGGCGCGATCGCCGGGTCGGCCACCGGCTCCGGCACCGGAATGCCGCGCGACGCCAGGTGCTTCATCAGGCAGAGGTAATAGGGCAGCTGCTCCGGGCCCAGGCGCTCGAACAGCGTCAGGACGAATTCGCCTGACGCGGTGCTCGCGAAGTAGTTGGTGTTCTCGATGCCGCCCTCGATGCCTCGCAGGGCGGTGAGCGAGCCCAGGCCGACGCGCTGGACCAGCGCATCGGCTTCGTCGAACCCGACTTCGGTGAAGACCGCCACAGCTCTTAGAACTTGAGCACGTTCCAGACCCGCGCGCCGTTGCCGTTGCCGCCGGTCTCGGTCTGGCTCTGCCGGTCGCGCCCGGTATTGTTCGGCAGCACTTCGTAGGAGGGCACGTTCGCCTTGGGCTGCACCGAGATGCTCTGGGTCTGGCCGCCGTAGCGCACTTCGTCGACGCGGGCGCCGGAATCCTCGACGCGGATGTGCTCGATCTTCTGGTTGCTGCGCGGCGACTCGGGCGTGGCCTGGGTCGCGTCGGGCGGCGGTGCGCTCTGGGCATGAACGGCGGCCAGCGGTGCGGCACAGGCCAGCGCGGCCAGTAGGGCGCCGCGGGCGAGCAGAAGAGGAGTGGAGGACATGCGGCGATTGTAGGCGGCGGCCCCGTGGGCCGCTGTCAGCCGGTGGCGACGCTCGCCGTCGTGCGGGCGCCCGAGCGCGGCACGGCAAAATGCCCCGATGACCGACAAGAAAACATTGCTGCTCGTGGACGGCTCGAGCTACCTCTACCGAGCCTTCCACGCGATGCCCGACCTGCGCGCGGTGCCGGGCGACCCCGGCAGCCCGGCGACGGGCGCCATCCGCGGAATGATCAACATGCTGCAGTTGCTGCGCCGCGAGGTGCGGGCCGACTACGCCGCCTGCATCTTCGACGCGCCGGGAAAGACCTTCAGGGACGCGTGGTATCCCCAGTACAAGGCCAACCGTTCGCCGATGCCCGATGACCTGCGCAGCCAGGTCGAGCCCATCCACGAGGTGGTGAGGCTTTTGGGCTGGCCGGTGCTGTGCGTGCCCGACGTCGAGGCCGACGACGTGATCGGCACCCTGGCGCGCACCGCGGCGAACCAGGGCGTCGAGGTGATCGTCTCCAGCGGCGACAAGGACCTGAGCCAGTTGGTCGACGAGCACATCACCATCATCGACACCATGAACGGCAAGAAGCGCGACGTGGCCGGCGTGACGGCCGAGTTCGGCGTGCCGCCCCGCTTGATGGTCGACTACCAGACGCTGGTGGGCGACACCGTGGACAACGTGCCCGGCGTGGAGAAGGTGGGCCCGAAGACGGCCGCGAAGTGGCTGCTGGAGTACGGCTCGCTCGATGCGCTGATCGCGCGCGCCGGCGAGGTCAAGGGCCAGGCCGGCGAGAACCTGCGCAAGGCGCTCGACTGGCTGCCGCAGGGCAAGCGACTGGTGACCATCCGCACCGACTGCGAGCTCGACGGCCACGTGTCCGGGCTGCCCGCGCTCGACGGCATCGCCATCGGCCCGCAGCAGGTCGAGCCGCTGAAGGGCTTCTACGAGAAGTACGGCTTCAAGAGCCTGGTGAAGACGCTGGAGGCGCACGAAGTCCCGCCCGAGCTGATCGAGGAGAACAAGGCGAAGCGCGGCCCCGAGGGCGGCACCGGCCTGCTCGAGGAGCCGGCCGCCGACGCCGCGGCCAAGGCCACCAACCTGGCCTACGACACCGTGCTGAGCTGGGAGCTCTTCGACACCTGGCTGGCGAAGGTCGAGGCGGCCGAGCTGGTCGCGCTGGACACCGAGACCACCTCGCTGGACGAGATCCATGCCGAGATCGTGGGCATCAGCTTCAGCGTCAAGCCCGGCGAGGCGGCCTACATCCCCGTGGCCCACAACTACGGCGACGCGCCGGCGCAGCTGCCGCGCGACGAGGTGCTCGCGAAGCTCAAGCCCTGGCTGGAGGACGGCGCGAAGAAGAAGCTGGGCCAGCACGTCAAGTACGACCGCCACGTGTTCGCCAACCACGGCATCGAGGTGCAGGGCTACGCGCACGACACCATGCTGCAGAGCTACGTGCTCGAAGTGCACAAGCCGCACGGCCTGGCCAGCCTGGCCGAGCGTCACCTGGGCCGCAGCGGGATCGACTACGAGGACCTGTGCGGCAAGGGCGCGCACCAGATTCCCTTCAGCCAGGTGTCGATCGAGAAGGCGGCCGAGTACGCCTGCGAGGACTCCGACCAGACGCTGGACGTGCACCTCGCGCTCTGGCCGAAGCTGCAGGCCGACGACAAGCTGCGCTTCGTCTACGAGCTGGAGATGGCTTCCAGCGAAACGCTCTACCGCGTCGAGCGCAACGGCGTGATGATCGACGCGCCCATGCTGGCCGCGCAAAGCAACGAGCTGGCCAAGCGCATCCTGGCCCTGGAGCAGGAGGCCTACGAGCTCGCGGGCCAGCCCTTCAACCTGGGCTCGCCCAAGCAGATCGGCGAAGTCTTTTTCACCAAGCTGGGCCTGCCGGTCGTCAAGAAGACGCCCAGCGGCGCGCCGAGCACCGACGAGGAGGTGCTGGAGAAGCTGGCCGAGGACTTCCCGCTGCCGGCCAAGATCCTCGAGCACCGCGGCCTCTCCAAGCTCAAGGGTACCTACACCGACAAGCTGGGCCAGCTGGCCCATCCGCGCTCGGGCCGGGTCCACACGCACTATGCACAGGCGGTGGCAGTGACGGGGCGCCTGTCGAGCAACGATCCCAACCTGCAGAACATCCCGATCCGCACGCCCGAAGGCCGCCGCGTGCGCGAGGCCTTCGTGGCCCCGGCGGGCAGCGTGATCGCGAGCTCCGACTACTCGCAGATCGAGCTGCGCATCATGGCCCACATCAGCGGCGACGCGTCGCTGCTGCGCGCCTTTACCGAGGGCATCGACGTGCACCGTGCGACCGCGGCCGAGGTCTTCGGCGTGGCGGTGGACCAGGTGTCGAGCGAGCAGCGCCGCTACGCCAAGGTCATCAACTTCGGGCTGATCTACGGCATGAGCAGCTTCGGCCTGGCGCGCAACCTCGGCATCGAGACCAAGGCCGCGGCCTCTTACATCGACCGCTACTTCGCGCGCTACCCGGGCGTGAAGGTCTACATGGACGAGACCAAGGCCCTGGCCAAGCAGCGGGGCTACGTGGAGACCGTGTTCGGCCGCCGCCTCTACCTGCCCGAGATCAACTCGCCCAACGGACCGCGCCGCGGCGGTGCCGAGCGCGCCGCCATCAATGCGCCGATGCAGGGCACGGCGGCCGACCTGATCAAGCTCAGCATGGTCAAGGTGCAGCAGGTGCTCGACGCCGAGAAGCGCCGCACCAAGATGATCATGCAGGTACACGACGAACTGGTGTTCGAGGTGCCCGAAGATGAAGCCGACTGGGTCCGCAGCGAGATCCCGCGGCTCATGGCCGGCGTGGCGGAGCTCAAGGTTCCGCTGCTGGCCGAGATCGGCTTTGGTCCCAACTGGGACAAGGCGCATTGAAAGAAGACAAAGACAAGACCCAAGGAAAGACACACGAATGAAGTTCTCGCATTGCCTCCGCACCTTCGCCCTCGGCGCCGTCTGCGCCGCCTGGCTCGGCATGGCTTCGGCCGCACCCGACGATCGCATCGCCGCGCTGGCCGCCAAGGAAAAGCCCGTGCTGCTCGACACCCTCAAGCAGCTGGTCTCCATCGAGTCGGGCAGCCGCGACCTCGAAGGCCTGGACAAGATCGCCAACCTGATCGCCGAACGCCTCAAGGCGATGGGCGGCCAGGTCGAGCTGGTCGACCCGACGGCCGAGGCCTACCGCATGGAAGACACGCCGGAGAAGATCGGCAAGGCGGTGCGCGCCACCTTCAAGGGCACGGGCAGCAAGAAGATCATGCTGATCGCTCACATGGACACGGTCTACCAGATCGGCATGCTCAACAAGCAGCCCTTCCGCATCGAAGGCGACAAGGCCTACGGCCTCGGCATCGCCGACGACAAGCAGGGCGTGGCCGTCATCCTGCACACGGTGGCGCTGCTGAAGGCGCTGGACTTCAAGGAGTACGGCACGCTGACGGTGCTGATCAACGGGGATGAAGAGATCAGCTCCCCCGGCTCCCGCGCGCTCATCAGCCGGCTCGGCGCGGAGCACGACGTGGTGATGTCGTACGAGGGCGCCTCGATCAAGGAGGACAAGCTCTCGCTCGCCACCGCCGGCATCGCCTCGGTCTCGCTCAACGTCACGGGCAAGGCCTCGCACGCGGGCTCGGCGCCCGAGCTGGGCGTGAACGCGCTCTACGAGCTCTCGCACCAGATTCTCCAGATGCGCGACCTGTCCGATCCGGCCACCGGGCTCAAGATGAACTGGACCATCTCGAAGTCGGGCACCAACCGAAACGTGATCCCGGCGTCGGCCAGCGCCGGGGCCGACGTGCGTGTGCTGAAGGTCAGCGACTACGACCGCATCGAGAAGCAGGTGCAGGAGCGCGTCAAGAAGCAGCTGATCCCCGAGGCCAAGGTCGAGATGAAGTTCGAGCGCCGCCGCCCGCCGCTGGAGGCCACCGATGCCTCGCGCGCGCTGGCCGCGCATGCGCAGGCGGTCTACAAGGAGCTGGGCCGCGAACTGGGCGCCGACGATAAGGTGGCCGGCGGCGGCACCGATGCGGCCTTTGCCGCGCTGAAGACCAAGGCGCCGGTGGTGGAGCGCTTCGGCCTGCAGGGCTTCGGCGCGCACTCGGCCGATGCCGAGTACGTGCTGATCGACTCCATCGAGCCGCGGCTTTACCTGGCGACGCGGATGGTGATGGACATCTCGCGCGGCAAGGTCGGCAAGTAAGCCAAACCGCGCGATGCGCCTGCGCCACATCGAGGTCTTCAACGCCATCATGCTCACCGGCAGCGTGAGCGCGGCGGCCAGGCTCATCAACATCACGCAGCCGGCCGTCAGCCGCACGCTGCAGCACGCGGAGATCCAGTTGGGCTTCCCGCTGTTCCAGCGCGCCAAGGGACGGCTCACGCCGACCACCGAGGCGCAGGCGCTCTATCCGCACATCGAGCGCCTGTTCGCGCAGCTCGACGAAGTGCAGCGGCTGGCGGCCAACCTGCGCACGGCCAGCGATGCGGGCGAGCTGCGCATCCTCACCGTGCTCGCGCTGAGCTACGAGGTGCTGCCGCGCGCGCTCAAGGCCTTCCGGCAGAAGCATCCGGGCATCGCCGTCACGGTGGAATCGCTGCACTCGCCGCAGATCATGTCGGCGCTGCTGCGGCAGGAGGCGGACGTGGGCTTCGCCTTCAGTCCCGCGGTGCATCCCTCGCTCACGCAGGAGGCGCTGGCCGACAGCCGGATGGTGTGCATCGCGCCCAAGGGCATGCTGCCGCGCGCGCTGGTGCGCAACGGCTCGGCGGCGCTGCATGACCTGGTCAAGCTGCCTGTGGTGGGGCTGGACAGCCGCGACCCGGTCGGCACCAGCCTGAGCCAGGCCTGCCGGCAGGCGGGCGTGGGCTTTCAGCAGGCGGTGGTCACGGTGCAGACCTATCACGCGGCGCTGGCCATGGCGCACCACGGGCTGGGCGTGGCCCTGGTCGATGGATGCACCGCCAGCTCGGCCGATCGCGACAAGGTGGATGTGCTGGCACTGGAGCCGCGCATCCCGGTGCCCATCCGCGCCTTGCGTTTTGCCGAGCGGCCCGATTCGGTGCCGGTGCGCGGCATCACCCGCTGCATGCGCGAGGCGATCGAGGGGATGGCCTAAGCCGCCAATTGCCGCGCCACGCGCTCTGCTGAGCCGAAGGCCAGGGTGAAACCCAGCGCGCCGTGGCCGGTGTTGAACAGCATGTTCGAAGGTGCGTCGGCCAAGCGCCCGATGATCGGGACGCCCGTCGGCGTGGCCGGGCGCATGCCGGCCCAGGGGTGCAGCGCCTCCAGGCGGCTCGCCTGCGGGAAGACCGCTCGGGTCGCTGCGGCCAGCGTTTCGATGCGCGTCGCCGGAATGCTGGCATCGTGCCCCACCAGCTCGGCCATGCCTGCCACGCGCAGCCGGGAACCGATGCGCGCGAACACCACCTTGCGCGCGCTGTCGGTCACGCTCACGCGCGGGGCGGCGTCCGCGGCCGGGTCCACGTCGACCGTGATGCTGTAGCCCTTGAGCGGATACACCGGCAGGTAGGCGCCGAGCTGGCGGCCGAGTCGGTGCGAGGCGGCGCCCAGGGCCATGACGAAGGCGTCTGCCTCCAGGTCACCCGCGCCGGTCTGCACGGCGGCGACGCGACCGTTTCGCCGGTCGAAGCCCTGCACCTCGCAGTCGAGCAGGAAGCGCACGCCGCGCGCCCGCAGCGCACGTTCCAGCGCGATGCAGAGCTTGAGACAATCGGCCGCGCACTCGCTGGGCGTGTGGATGGCGCCGGCCATCTGCGTGCGGTAGGCCGCGAGCGCCGGCTCGATCGCGATGCATTCGTCGGGCGTGACCAGGCGCTGCTCGCTGCCCATCGCGCGCTGCAGCTCGAGCTGCCGGCGCGCGCTCTCCAGCGAGGCGGCGCTGCCGTACAGCACCAGCTTGCCGGTGCCGGAGAAATCGCAGTCGGGCTCGAGCTCGGCCAGCATGGCCTCGAAGGCGGTGCGGCTCTCGGCCGCGAGTGCGAGCAGCTGCGCCGTGGTCTGGTGAGAGGTGCGGGCATTGCAGGCCGCCAGAAAGGCGAGGCCCCAGCGCCACTGCAGCGGATCGAGCTGCGGCCGCAGCTTGAGCGGGGAGGAGGGCGAGAACAGTAGCTTGGGCAGCTGCTTCCAGATCGACGGATCCGCCAGCGGCTGCACGTAGGAGTAGCTCAACTGCGCGCCATTGCCGCCGCTGGCGCCGGACCCGGGCACCGCGCGGTCGACCACGCTCACCTGGAAGCCCCGACGGCTCAACTGCCAGGCCGTGGCCAGGCCCACGATGCCGGCACCCAGCACACCCACATGCATGACGCTTCTTCCTGTCGCTCGAATGGAAAGCGCCGACTCTAGGCGGTGGCCGCGGGTGCGTGAAATGCCAAAAGCGGGGCAAGCCATAGCCAAAGCTCATGCCCCGAACACGAGGCCCATAACTTTTGATCATGGCCGTGCCCGCAAAAGGAATTGTGAGCTCGGCGTGAATCGTTCCTACACTCCGCAACATATTCCAATCGACCGAAAGGGCTCGCATGAAGATTTCTGCATTGATGGCTGCCGTGGTGCTCGCCGCCGTCGCAACGGGCGCGCAAGCAGCCGACACCCTGGCCAAGATCGCCGCCTCGGGCAAGATCACGCTCGCCTACCGCGAGTCCTCGGTGCCTTTCAGCTACCTGGATGGAGGCAAGCCGATCGGCTTCTCGGTCGAGCTGTCCAATGCGGTGGTCGACGCGGTCAAGAAGAAGCTCAACAAGCCCAACCTCGAGGTGGCGCTGATGGCCGTGACCTCGCAGAACCGCATCCCGCTGCTGAGCAACGGCACCATCGATCTGGAGTGCGGCTCCACCACCAACAACAGCGCACGTGCCAAGGACGTGAGCTTCGCCGTCAACCACTTCTACACGGGCACGCGCCTGGTGGTGAAGAAGTCGTCCAACATCAAGGACTACGCCGACCTCGCCAAGAAGACGGTCACCAGCACGACCGGCACCACCAACGCGCTGGTCATGCGCAAGTACAACGCCGAGAAAAACCTCGACATGGACATCGTGCTGGCCAAGGACCATGCCGACGCCTTCCTGCTGGTCGAGAGCGGCCGCGCGGTGGCTTTCGCGATGGACGACATCCTGCTGTACGGACTGATGGCCAATGCCAAGAACCCCGCCGAGTTCGAGGTGGTGGGCGAGGCGCTGCAGGTCGAGCCCTACGCTTGCATGCTGGCCAAGGACGACGCGGCGTTCAAGAAGCTGGTGGACGACACCTTCGTCGGCCTGATGAAGAGCGGCGAGTTCGAGAAGATGTACACCAAGTGGTTCCTCCAGCCGATCCCGCCGAAGAACGTGCCGCTGAACCTGCCGATGAGCCAGCAGCTGCGTGACAACATCAAGGCGCCGAGCGACAAGCCAGCAACCTGAGCGCAAGCGTTGGTCGGAGCAGGGGGCGTGATGCTGAAGTCGCACACGGTGGGCATCCTGGGCGGCATGGGCCCGGCGGCGGGTGCCGACTTCGTGCGCCTCTTCGTCGAGGCCTGCGCCCGGCTGATGCGCGAGCGCGGCGAGCCGGTGCGCGACCAGGCCTTCCCCGAGCACTGGCTGGCGCAGGTGCCGGTGCCCGACCGCAGCGGTGCGCTCGAATCGACCGCGCTCGGCGCCCATCAGCCCTTGGAGCCCATGCTGCAGGCCCTGGGCCGGCTCGCTGCCCTCGGCAGCCGCGCCGTGGCGATCGCCTGCAATACGGCCCATGCCTGGCATGCCACGCTGCAGGAGCGCTTCCCGCAGATCGAGGTGTTGCACGTGGCGCGCGAGGTCTCGGCGCAGCTGGCGGCGGAGGGCGTACGCGACACGGCGCTGATGGCGAGCGAGGGTACTTACCGCGTCGGCCTCTACGAGCGGGCGATGGCCGATGCGGGCCTGGCTTGCCACCTGCCGCTGGCCGGGGAGCGCAAGCTGCTGATGCGCGGCATCTACGAGGGCGTGAAGGCCGGCGACCTGCGTCTGGCCGAGGATTGCTTCAGCCGGGTCGCGCTGCAGCTGGCCCACCGGCATGGTCCGGTCGCCATCGTCATGGGCTGCACCGAGATTCCGCTGGGGCTGCAAAACTCGGCGGCAGTTTCAGGGCTGCAGCTGGTCGATCCGGCGCAGGTGCTGGCCTCGGCGCTCGCCGTGCGGGCCTACGACGGGGCTTCACAGCACGGTCACGCCTGATCGCCTACAGTGCGGCCTCTGCGCGCCCTGCGCAGCCCCTCCCTTGTCCGTCTATCCCAGAGGAGTCCGCATCCCATGCCCAATGTTCAGACCGGTTCCGATCTCCAGGCCGAATTCGATTCGCTCCGCCCGGGCGAAAGCACGGTGGACGGCGCCACGCGCCGCACCGCCCTCAAGGCCGCCATCGGCGTCGGCTACGCGGCAGCCACGCTGCCCATCGCCGCCCAGACCGCGATCAGCACACCCGTCGAAGGCCTCAAGGCCGGTCCCGTCAAGTACAACGTGAACGGCTTCGACGTGCCGGCCTATGCGGCAGCCCCCACCGGCAAGACCGGGCTGCCCGTGGTGCTGGTGGTGCAGGAAATTTTCGGCGTGCACGAGTACATCGCCGACACCTGCCGCCGCTTCGCCAAGGCCGGCTACTTCGCGATCGCGCCCGAGCTCTATGCGCGCCAGGGCGATCCGCGCGCCTACACCGACATCCCGAAGCTGCAGGCCGAAGTGGTCAGCAAGGTGCCCGACGCGCAGGTCATGGCCGACCTCGACGGCGCCCTGAAGTACGCCGCGGCCAACGGCGGCGACGTCGGCGAGGCCGCCATCACTGGCTTCTGCTGGGGCGGCCGCATCGTCTGGCTCTATGCGGCCACCGGCAAGGTCAAGGCCGGCGTCGCCTGGTACGGCCGCCTGGTCGGCCAGCCCAGCGCGCTGACGCCGAAGCACCCGATCGACCTGGTCGCCGAGCTGAAGGCGCCGGTGCTCGGCCTCTATGGCGGCAAGGACCAGGGCATCGCGCTTGACACGGTTGATAAGATGAAGGCAGCTCTGGCCAACGGTTCGCCGGCGGCCAAGGCCTCCCAGTTCGTCGTGTACCCCGAAGCGGGCCACGCCTTCCACGCCGACTACCGGCCGAGCTACGTCGCGAGCGCGGCCGAGGACGGCTGGAAGCGCGCCCTGGCCTGGTTCAAGAACCACGGCGTGGACTGAGGCGAGCACCGCTTTCCGCCGAAAGCCGTCCCGATGGGCGGCTTTTTGTTTTCTTTGTTGAAGCCGTCATGAACCTGTTCGTCATCATCGCCGCGACCCTGGTTGCCGGCATCGGAAGTGTCTGGATCGCAGCGTTGCTGCTGCGCGTGGGTGTGCGCAGCGGCGGCGGCGTCGATCCGCAGCACCTGCTGAGCCTGGCGGCCGGCGCGCTGCTGGCCACCGCCTTCATGCACCTGCTGCCTGAGGCCTTCGAGAGCCGCATCGAGCCGGGCCTGCTGTTCGGCGTGCTGCTCGGCGGGCTGGTGCTTTTCTTCCTGCTCGACAAGGCGGAGCTCTGGCACCACGGCCACGAGCATCACCATGGCGAGGGCGCGCACCACGACCACGGGCACGCGCACGCACACGCGCACGGGCACGGGCACGGCCACGATCACCAGCGCAAAAGCGGCGGCTGGGCCGTGCTCACCGGCGACAGCGTGCATTGCTTCGGCGACGGCATCCTGATCGCCTCGGCCTTCATCGCCGACCTGCGCCTGGGCTTGGTCGCGGCGCTCGCGGTGCTGGCGCACGAGGTGCCGCATCACATCGGCGATCTGGTGGTGCTGCGCCAGAGCTCGCCCGATGCGCGGGCCGCGCTGGTCAAGGTGTCGCTCGCCGGCACCATGACGGCGCTGGGCGGCGTGGCCGGGTGGTGGCTGGTCGACCAGCTCCATGGCTGGCTGCCTTACTTCCTGGTGCTGGCTTCCAGCAGCTTCGTTTACGTGGCGCTGGCCGACCTGATCCCGCAGCTGCAGAAACGCCTGAGCGCGCGCCAGACCGCGTGGCAAGTCGCCTGGCTCGCCGCCGGGCTCCTGCTGGTCATGGGCGTGAGCCGCCTGGCCCACGGCGAGCACGGCCATGCGCACGAGCACGCCGACCCGGCCCACGAGGAACACGGGCACAAGCACTGAAGCCGCTCGGACGCGGCGCATTCCGACAAGACGGCTCTGCAGCCGGTTGCAAACTCGGGGCTACCCAAGTCGAGCGAGGAGGCTCACACTTGGGGGCTTGCCTCACCGCGAGCCAAACAGCCTCTAGGAGCCGATCATGAACCGCGCCGATCCCCCGCTGCGTTCCGTCGATCCCGTCGACGAGCCGGACGAACAAATCGAGGACGACGAGCTGTCTGCAGAAGAAGCCGTGGACGAGGAAGACGCCGAGGTGTTCGACGAGCTCTCCGAGGAAACCGGCATCGACCTGAGCGACGCCAGCGAACTCGACGCCGACAACGTGCCGGCCGACGAGGAGTTCGACCGCGTCATGCAGGCGCCGGACTGATCGGGCGCGCCGGCTTGCGCCGGACCCTGGGCTTCAGTCCTCGAGCGTGAAGCCCGCCTTGATCGTCACCTGCCAATGGGCGATCTTGCCGTCCTTCACATGGCCGCGGGTCTCGGTCACCTCGAACCACTGGATGTTGCGCACCGACTCATTGGCCTTGGCAATCGCACGCTGCACGGCATCGTCGCTGCTCGTGGGCGAGGAGCCGGTGAGTTCGAGGAGTTTGTAGACGTGATTGGACATGGAGCGCTCCTTGTGGGTGGATGCGGGCACGCTGCCGCGAACGGGGCAGCGGCCCGTGCATCATAGGCCTCAGGCCGCGGTTTCCATCTGCGCCATCAGCTCTTCCTTGCGGGCGGTGAGCTGTTCCTTCAGCGCGGCGAGGTCCACCTTCGACTTGCGCGCCTTCTCGAAGAGCTGCTCGCGCTCTTCCTTCACGTGATGGTCGATGTACTCGCCGAGCACGATCACCTTGGCGTCGAAGCAGGCCTCGTCGGCCCGCATCGATTCGATCTGCGCGATCAGGTCCTTGGCGGTCGCATGCTCCACGGTCGCCTCGTCGAGCAGCAGGTCCTCGTGGACCGCGGCGCGCATCGCCGGGTAGAAGATTTCTTCCTCGATCTGTGCGTGCACGCTCAGCTCACGGCAGATCCGGTCGGCCAGGGCCTGGCGGTCCGGGACTGCGGCCTTGGCTTCGGCCAGCTTGTTGAACTCCTGGAACAGCTTCTTGACGGCGATGTGATCAGCGTCGAGCAGATCGACGGCGTCGTTTTTCTTGGGCGGTGCTTTGCTCATGGTGGGGTCCTTTCGTCCTGTGTCGTGGGGTCGGGATGCTGCCGCCGCAGGCCGGGCGAGGGCTTGCGGCGGGGACCACGGTAGGAATCGCAGGGCCCCAAGAATGTGAGGCCGCGCATCGGCTGCGCGTAGGACGGAAGCAACAGGCGCGCTACTTGGCGCCGCCCGTGTACTTGGTGACGCTCTCCGCCGTCATGTGATACCCGCTCACCC
The DNA here is from genome assembly GCF_010499245.1 of Variovorax sp. WS11. Taxonomy (GTDB): domain Bacteria; phylum Pseudomonadota; class Gammaproteobacteria; order Burkholderiales; family Burkholderiaceae_C; genus Variovorax. Next base: position 1,153,288 of record NZ_JAAGOW010000001.1, on the reverse strand, counting down.
CCATCATCGAGTCGTTGCGCAGGGTCTGCAGCTTGCCGGTGATCCACACCGTGTCCATGGCGCGGAACTTCGCGCCCTGACGCGGGCGCACGTGCACGATCTGGTTGGCCGGCGGCGGCGGCGTGTGGATGCAGGCGCCGAAGTAGGGCACCAGCAGGAACTCCGTGACCTCGCCCTTGTTCTCTTCCAGCGGCACGATGAAGCCCGGCAGCTTGATCTCCACGCCGTTCATTTCCGGATTGGTGGGCGCGTTGTTCGAGACTTCCTGCATCTTCATCAGCAGGTCGTTGGCGCGCGGGTCGCCGTCCTCGAGCTTGCTCAGGTCCATCCCCTTGAATTCCTTCATCGGGTCCCAGTCCTTGGGAACCAGCTCTTCCCAGGCGATCAGCCGCGCCTGGCCCGGCGCGGGCTTGGCGGCGGCGCTCTTGCCGCCCAGCGGGTGGGTGGCGGTGGTCGCCTGCGGCGCCGGATCGGCAGCGTAGGCCGTCACGGCCGCGGCGCACAGCGCGAGGAGCAGGGGGCGCAATGTCTTGATCATCGTCAAATCCTTGGGGAGAGGCCATCGGCCAGCGAGAGGCGATAGGCGCGCACACCGGGCAGCAGGCTGGCCAGCCAGCCCGCCACCAGCAGGCCGGCGAGCAGGGCCCATTCGTTGAGTGTAGGTTCGGACAGCGAGAGCGTCAGCCCGAACTGGGCCTGCAGCCATGGCGAGAGCAGGGCAATGCCCAGCGCCGCGGCGATCAGGCCGAGCGCCACTCCCAGCAGCGTGACGATCGCGCCTTCGAGCGCCAGCAGCGCCAGCACATGCCGCAGGCTGGCGCCCACCGCGCGCAGCACCGCGAGCTCGCGGCGCCGCTCGTTCAGGCCGGCCATCACCACCGAGACCAGTCCCGCGAGGCTGACCAGCGCGACCAGCGCCGACATCAGCAGCAGCGCGTTCTCGCCGACGCCGATCACGCTCCACAGCTCGTCCAGCGCCACGCCGGGCAGGATGGCCATCAGCGCCTCGGGCTGGTAGATCGAGACCCAGCGCTGCACCGCGAACACTGCAGCCCGGTTCTTGAGGCCGACCAGCGCGGCGGTCACGGTCTTGGGCTTCAGATCGAACTTGCGCACCTGCTCGGCCGGGATGTGCACGCCCGGCAGCGGCGCGCCGCCGCGCCATTCCAGGTGAATGGCCTCCATCGCCTCCAGCCCGATGTGCACCGTGCGATCGACCGGCGTGCCCGTGCGCGCGAGCACGCCCACCACGGTGAAGGGCTTGTCGGCGTGCTCGGCCACGTTGAGCTCGCCGCTGCCGTGCGCCAGCGTGATGCGCTGGCCCACGTGGTAGCCCAGCCGGTCCGCCACCTCGGCGCCGACCACCGCATCGAAGAGCTCGGCAAAAGGCTTGCCTTCGCGCAGCCGCAGCGGCTGGCGGTTGCCGTAGCGGAAATGCTGGAAGTAGTCCGGCGAGGTCGCGAGCACCGCGAAGCCGCGGTGCGAATCACCGAGCGACAGCGGCACCACCCAGTCCACTCCGGGGTGGGCGGCCAGCGCCTGCACGCTCTGCCACTGCATGTTGTTGGTGGCGGCACCGATGCGAAACACCGAGTACAGCAGCAGTTGCGAGGAGCCGGTGCGCGCGCCCACGATCAGGTCGGTGCCCGAGACGGATGCGGAGAAGTTGTCGCGCAGCTCGGTGCGGATGCGCTCCACGCCCAGCAGCAGGAAGGTGGACAGCGCGATCGACAGCACCGTGAGCGCCAGCGTGAAGCGCCGGTTCCAGGCGCTCTTCCAGGCGATCGCGAACAGGGCCTTCATGCGGGCTCGCCCATGGCCGCGCGGTTGATCTCGGGCAGGAGCAGGTGCCGGCCGAAGCGCGCCGCGATGCGCTGGTCGTGGCTCACGAACACCAGTGCGCTGCGGTTCGCGCGGCAGGCCTCGACCAGCACGTCGAGAAAGGCCTCGCGCCGGTCTTCGTCGAGGGCCGAGGTGGGTTCGTCGGCGATCACGACCTCGGGGTGCCCGATCAGCGCGCGCGCCGCGGCCACGCGCTGCTGCTGGCCGACCGAGAGCTGCATTGCCTGGCGTTTCCACAAGGCTTGCGGCAAGCCCATCGCTTCGAGCAATTGCGCGGCCTGGGCGCGGGCGCCGCCTTCGCGCCCGGCCTGCTCGCGCCGCCGCGCCGAGAAGCGGCAGGGCAGCAGCACGTTGTCGAGCACGCTCAGGTAGGGCAGCAGGTTGAACTGCTGGAAGATGTAGCCCACATGCGCGACGCGCTGGCGGTCGCGCGCGGCGCCGGAGCGCGCGGCCCAGTCCTGGCCCAGCAGGGTGACGCGGCCCGCATCGGCCACCAGCACGCCGGCCAGCAGCGACAGCAGCGTGCTCTTGCCGCAGCCGCTGGGCCCGTGCAGGAACACCGCCTCGCCGGCCTCGATCTCGAACTGCTCGATGTCGATGCAGGGTGCGGCGGCGCCGGGCCAGGCGAAGCGCAGCGCCTCGGCGCGAAGAACGGCGCTCACCACCGAATTACTTGCTGCCCCACGTCAGCCGCGCGGCGGGCCGCTTGAGCGTGCGCTTGAACTGGCCGTCCGGCGAGGCGATCTGCGCATCGACCTGCCGCAGGCCCTTGAAGGCGCCGAACAGGCCGAGCTCGATGAACTTGGCCTCAGGGGCCTTGGTGCAGTTGAAGGCAAAGGTGCCGTCGAGGTCGGCATGGCCTTCGCCCGCGCTGGGTTCAGCTTTGCCCAGGCCCAGCGCCGCGGAGCGCAGCGTGACCGGGCCGAGCTTGCAATTGGCGGCCGGGTCGATCTTGAACAGCTGGTCGGCCGCGCGCAGCTGCGCAACGACGTCGTCCGCCATCTTCTTCTCGGCCTCGGTCTTGGGCGCATGCTCGTAGCCGACGAAGTTGTCGAGCGGCGATTCCATCTCGATGACGACGGTCGGGCCGTCGATCGCAATGTCGAGCTTGAGCTGGCCATGCACATGCGCGCGCGCCTGCGCCATGGCGGCCAGCGGCGCGGCGGCCATCAGGCCTGCCAGCGTGAGCGCGGGAAGAACGCGTTGAAAATTCATGCATTCGCACCTTGCCGGGTCGGCAGTCCCGGCGTGTTGCTCCATTCGCTCCAGCTGCCGGCATAGAGCGCGGTCGGCCCGAGCCCGGCGATCTGCATCGCGAGCACGTTCGGCACGGCGCTCACGCCGCTGCCGCAGTGGTGGACGACCGTTGCGGGGTCCCGGCCCGCCAGCAGTGCTTCGAACTCGGCGCGCAACTGCGCGGCCGGCTTGAACTTGCCCTCGGGGCCGAGGTTCTCGGTGAAGGGCCGGTTCAGGGCCCCGGGGATGTGACCGGCGATCGGGTCCAGAGGTTCCACCTCGCCGCGATAACGTGCGGCGGCGCGCGCGTCGATCAGCGTCTGGGCAGCTTTCCCGAGCCGGGCGGCGACGGTGCGCGTGTCGACCAGGGCCACCAGCGGTTGGCGGGTCACGAAGTTCGACTGGAAGCGTGCCGGCTCGTCGCCACCGCTCGTCGTGCCGCCCGCGGCCTGCCAGGCCTGCAGGCCGCCATCGAGCACGGCCACGGCGTCGTGGCCCATCCACTTGAGCATCCACCAGAGCCGGCCGCAGTAGTTGGCGCCGTTGCGGTCGTAGACCACGGCCTGCATGTCGTTGGCAAAGCCGATGCTGGACAACCAGGCTGCGAAACGCTCGCGGCTGGGAAGCGGATGCCGGCCACCGGAGGCGGGCGGGCCCTCGTCGGCCTGCGCCACCACCACCTCGCCGCGAGCGCCCGGCACGCCGTGCTTAGCGCTCAAGTCGCTGTCGAGATCGGCGTAGATCGCGCCCGGGATATGGGCTGCGCGGTACTGCTCGATGCCGGCCTCGGGCTTCATCAGGTCGAAGCTGCAGTCGAACACCATCTGCGGTGCGTTGCCGCGCTGCAGGGTCATGAGTTCTTCGACGGAGATCAGGGTCTGGTACATGGCAATCCTTCCTTGCTCAATGCTCTTCCGCGGGCGCCTTGGGCAGCGAGCGCTGGCGCAGCACCGTGGCCGCGATGCCGCTGCCGACGATCAGCGCCATGCCGGCCCAGCCGCTCGCGTCGATGCGGTCGCCGAACAGCACCACACTGTAGATGGCTGCAAAGACAATGCCGGAATATTGCAGGTTGGCCACGACGAGCGTGCCGCCTTGGGTCTTGGCGCTGGCATAGGCGCGCGTCATGCAAAGCTGGCCCAGGGCCGCGAGCACGCCGACCGGCAGCAGCCACATTGCGTGCGCCCAGGTCCATTGCGCCCAGGGCGTTGAACTGCCCAGCACCGTGACGAGGCCGCCCGCCACCGCCGAGCCGAGCGCGAAATAGAAGACCGTGCGCGACTCGGGCTCGCCCACGCGAGAGAGGGCGACCACCTGCATGTAGGCGAAGGCGGCGGTCAGCCCGGACATCAGGCCCACCAGCCCCGCGAAGCCCTGGCTTTCGCCGACGCTGGGCTTGAGCATCAGCACCACGCCGCCGAAGCCCGCCAGCACGGTGAGCACCAGCGCACCCTGCAGCGGCGGTCGCGCCACGCGCCCGTCGCGGCCGGGCACCGGCACCCAGGCCAGCAAGGCGCCGCCGACCAGGAAGGCCGCGATCCAGACGCTGCTCATGTAGTTGAGCGTCATGGCGGTCGCCAGCGGCAGGTGCGCGATCGCGTAGAACCAGGCGCCCATCGAGAACACGCCGATCAGGCTGCGCCAGGCATGCATGCCGGGGTAGGGCGTGGCCAGCGTGATGCCGCGCTGGCGCGCCAGCGCCCACAGGAACAGCATGCCGATCAGGCCGCGGTAGAGCACCAGCTCGGCGCTCGTGAACCAGGCCGAGGCGATCTTCACGCACACGCCCATGGTGGCGAAGATCAGTGCGGCCAGCACCATCCAGAGGGCTTGCATCCCCCTAGGACTTCATCTCGCGGCGGTACCACTCGTGGAACTGCTGCATCCCGTCTTCCATCGGGCTCTGGTACGGGCCGCTCTCGTCCACGCCGCGCAGCATCAGCGCGCGGCGGCCGGCGTCCATGCGCTCGGCGATCTCGTCGTCTTCCACGCAGGTCTCCATGTATGCGGCCTGCTGCGCATCGACGAACTCGCGCTCGAAGGCGACGATCTCCTCGGGGTAGAAGAACTCCACCATGTTGAGCGTCTTCTGCGGGCCCATGGGGTGCAGCGTGGAGACGGTGAGCACGTGCGGGTACCACTCGATCATCACGTGGGGGTAGTAGGTGAGCCAGATCGCGCCGTACTTGGGCGGCTTGCCCTCGCGGTACTTCAGCAGCGCCTCCTGCCACTTCTGGTAGACCGGGCTGCCGGCGCGGCCCAGGCGGTTGGCCACGCCCACCGTCTGCACCGAGTGGTGGTGGCCGAACTCCCAGCGCAGGTCGTCGCAGGTGACGAAGCTGCCGAGGCCGGGGTGGAAGGGGCCGACGTGGTAGTCCTCGAGATAGACCTCGATGAAGGTCTTCCAGTTGTAGTTGCACTCGTGCAGCTCGACGCGGTCCAGTGCATAGCCCTCGAAGTCGAGGTCCATACGCGGCCCGAGCCGGGCCAGGTCGGCCGCGACGTCGCGCCCGAGGCCTTGCGGGTTCTGCTCGAACAGCAGGCCGTTCCATTCGGTCAGCGGGTAGTTGTGCAGGTCCAGGCAGGGGTCCTGCGCGAAATGCGGGGCGCCGATCAGCTTGCCGGTAGTGCGCGCGTCGGCGGCCGCGTAGGTCCAGCGGTGCAGCGGGCACACGATGTTGCCGCCGCCGGCCTGCGGATCGAGCTGGCCGCGGCCCTGCAGGATCAGCGCCTGGCGATGCCGGCACACGTTGGAGATCAGCTCCACGCCCTTGGGCGTATGCACCAGCGCACGGCCCTGCTGCTCCTGCGGCAATGAGTGGTAGTTGCCCGGCTCGGGCACGGCCAGCCGGTGGCCGACGTAGCGCGGACCGCCGGCGAAAAGGGTTTGCAGCTCGCGGGCGTAGAGCGCCTCGTCGAAGTACGCGGAAACTGGAAGTTGGCTCGAAGCCTGCTGCAGTTGAAGACTTAAATCAGACATGGGTGACCTGACCAAGCTCCCCACAGGGAGAAAGAACGGAAAGAGGTGCCGCTGAAGAGGGGGCGGCCCGAAGAAAATCGCCGGCAGGCGCCGGCGCGAGAGCGGGCGATTGTACCCCGGGAAAAATAGGCGTGCCGCTGCTTTACCCGCAGGCAATGGGTCCCGCCAGGCCGGGCCGGCACCGCCTCGGGGCGGGCCGCGGTGCCCCCGCCCTAAAATGCCCTGTTTCATCCCCCATCGCCGAATGCCCAAGGTGCCTCCTTCCTCCCCACCAGCGTCCTCGCCCGCCCTCGACATCGGCGCGCTGCCCGCGAGCTACGAAGCCGGGCTCCAGGAACTCGAACAGCTGGTGGCCGAGCTCGAATCGGGGCAACTGCCGCTCGACCAGCTGCTCGGCAGCTACCAGCGGGGCGCGGCACTGCTGGCCTTCTGCCGCGACAAGCTGCAGGCGGTCGAAGATCAGATCAAGGTGCTCGACGCGAACGGCCTCAAGGCCTGGGCAGGCGAATGAGGGCCGGGGACGCCCTGCACTGGGACGCGCAGCGCCTCGCGGCCTGGAGCGAACCGCTGCTCGCCCGCGTCGAGGCCGCTCTCTCGCAATGGGTCGGCGTCGATGCGCCGGTGCTGCTGGGCGACGCGATGCGCTATGCGGTGCTCGACGGCGGCAAGCGGCTGCGGCCCCTGCTGGTCTTCGCCGCCAGCGAGTCGGCAGGCGGCCACGCCGAGGCTGCGCTGCGTGCCGCCTGCGCGGCCGAGCTGATCCATGCCTATTCGCTGGTGCACGACGACCTGCCGTGCATGGACAACGACGTGCTGCGCCGCGGCAAGCCCACCGTGCATGTGAAGTTCGGCGAGGCCGATGCGCTGCTGGCCGGCGATGCCCTGCAGGCCCTGGCCTTCGAGTTGCTCACGCCCGAGCGCGAAGGCATCGCGCCCGCGGTGCAGGCGCGGCTCTGCCGCCTGCTGGCGCGCGCGGCCGGCAGCCAGGGCATGGCCGGCGGCCAGGCGATCGACCTGGCCAGCGTCGGCCTCGCGCTCGACGAGGCCCAGCTGCGCGAGATGCATCGCCTGAAGACCGGCGCCCTGCTGCAGGGCAGCGTCGAGATGGGCGCGGCCTGCGGCACCCTCGATGCCGAAGCGCTCGATGCGCTGCGCGCCTACGGCGCCGCCATCGGCCTGGCCTTCCAGGTGGTGGACGACATCCTCGACGTCACGGCCGATTCGCAGACCCTCGGCAAGACCGCCGGCAAGGACGCCGCGAGCGACAAGCCCACCTACGTCTCCCTGCTCGGACTCGACGGCGCGCGTGCGCAGGCGCGTGAGCTGCTCGCCCAGGCGCTGGAAGCGCTCGACCGTAGCGCGCTGCCCGAGACCGGCGCCCTGCGCGCGCTGGCCTACATGGTCGTGGACCGCGATCGATAGACAACTACAAAGCCCATGGCCCCGCTGCTCCCCACCCTCCACGATCCGTCCGCCCTGCGCCATTTCGACCGCGCCCAGCTCAAGCAGCTGGCCGACGAGGTGCGCAGCTGCGTGCTCGACAACGTCTCCCGCACCGGCGGGCACCTGAGCTCCAACCTGGGGACCGTCGAGCTCACGGTCGCGCTGCACCACGTTTTCAACACGCCGCACGACCGGCTGGTGTGGGACGTGGGCCACCAGACCTATCCGCACAAGATCCTCACCGGCCGCCGCGAGCGCATGCCCAGCCTGCGCCAGATCGGCGGCATCTCCGGCTTCCCGCAGCGCAGCGAGAGCGAGTACGACACCTTCGGCACCGCGCATTCCTCCACCAGCATCTCGGCCGCGCTCGGCATGGCGCTGGCGGCCAAGCAGAAGGGTGAGGACCGGCACGCGGTCGCGATCATCGGCGACGGCGCGATGACCGCCGGCATGGCCTTCGAGGCGCTCAACAACGCGGGCGTGTACGACTGCAAGCTGCTTGTCATCCTCAACGACAACGACATGTCGATCAGCCCCCCGGTGGGCGCGCTCAACCGCTATCTCGCGCAGCTGATGAGCGGCAACTTCTACGCCGCCGCCAAGAACGTGGGCAAGAGCGTGCTGCGCGCCGCGCCGCCGCTGTTCGAGCTGGCCAAGCGCCTGGAGCAGCATGCCAAGGGCATGGTGGTGCCGGCAACGCTGTTCGAGCAGTTCGGCTTCAACTACGTCGGCCCCATCGACGGCCACGATCTCGACTCGCTCGTGCCCACGCTGGAGAACCTCAAGCACCTGCACGGCCCGCAGTTCCTGCACGTCGTCACCAAGAAAGGGCAGGGCTACAAGCTGGCCGAGGCCGATCCGGTGGCCTACCACGGGCCCACCAAGTTCGATCCGGCCATCGGCCTGGTCAAGCCCGCGACCGCGCCCAAGCAGACCTTCACGCAGGTCTTCGGCCATTGGCTGTGCGACATGGCCGCGCAGGACAGCCGGCTGGTCGGCATCACGCCGGCGATGCGCGAGGGATCGGGGCTGGTGGAGTTCGAGCAGCGCTTTCCCGAGCGCTACTACGACGTCGGCATCGCCGAGCAGCACGCCGTCACCTTCGCCGCCGGCCTGGCCTGCGAGGGCCTCAAGCCGGTGGTCGCGATCTACTCGACTTTCCTGCAACGCGGCTACGACCAGATGATCCACGACGTGGCGATCCAGAAGCTGCCTGTCGTGTTCGCGCTCGACCGCGCAGGCCTGGTGGGCGCCGACGGCGCCACCCATGCCGGCGCCTACGACATCGCCTTCATCCGCTGCATCCCCAACATGAGCCTGGCCTGCCCGGCCGACGAGGCCGAGTGCCGCCAGCTGCTCTCCAGCGCCTTCGCGCAGGACCATCCGGTGGCGGTGCGCTATCCGCGCGGCGCGGGCGCCGGCGTCGCGACGCCGCCCGGACTCGAGCCGCTGCCCTTCGGCAAGGGCGAGCTGCGCCGTTCGGGGCAGCGCATCGCGATCGTGGTCTTCGGCACCTTGCTGCATCCGGCGCTCAAGGCCGCCGAGGCGCTCGATGCCACGGTACTCAACATGCGCTGGGTCAAGCCGCTCGATGTCGAGCTGCTGCTGAAGACCGTGGCCACGCACGAATGCATCGTGACCCTCGAAGAGGGCGCCGTGATGGGCGGCGCAGGCAGCGCCGTCATCGAGGCGCTGCAGGCGGCCGATGTGCAACTGCCGGTGCTGCAGCTCGGCCTGCCCGACCGCTTCATCGAGCATGGCGATCCGGGCAAGCTGCTGGCGAGCATCGGACTCGACGCGGCGGGCATCGAGCAATCGATCCTCGAGCGCTTCGGCGCGGGCGAGCCCGCAGGGAAAACCCGCCCCGGTGTCCTGTAAGCACTTTTTACAATCTCGCTGCCTCGACAGCGATGTCGGCAACGCGGCCACGAGCCGCGTTCTTGTTTTTTCCAAGCACTCGGAGTCAACCTCAATGGATCGTCGTTCCCTCATCAAAAACGCAGGCATCGCCGGCGTCCTCGCTGCCGGCATCGCGCCCGCAGTCCACGCGCAGGCGGCAGTGCGCTGGCGCCTGGCCTCGAGCTTTCCCAAGTCGCTGGACACAATCTATGGAACGGCCGAGGTGTTCGCCAAGCAGGTGAGCGATGCGACGGGCGGCAAGTTCCAGATCTCGGTGCATGCAGGCGGTGAGCTGATGCCGGCCTTCGGCGTGGTGGATGGCGTGCAGAACGCCTCGGTCGAGATGGCGCACACCGCGCCCTACTACTTCTACGGCAAGGACCCGACCTTCTGCCTCGGCTGCGCGGTGCCCTTCGGCATGAACACCCGCCAGATGAACGCCTGGATGTACGAAGGCAACGGCCTGAAGCTGATGCGCGCCTTCTACGCCAAGTACAACATCTTCAACCTGCCGGGCGGCAACACGGGCGCGCAGATGGGCGGCTGGTTCCGCAAGGAGATCAAGTCGGTCGCCGACCTGAAGGGCCTGAAGTTCCGCACCAACCCCTTCGCCGGCAAGGTGCTCGAGCCCTTCGGCGTGATCCCGCAGTCCATCCCCGGCGCCGACCTGTACCCCGCGCTCGAGAAGGGCACGCTGGATGCGCTGGAGTGGGTGGGCCCCTACGACGACCAGAAGCTGGGCTTCAACAAGGTCGCCAAGTTCTACTACTACCCCGGCTGGTGGGAAGGCGGCCCGCAGCTGGACTTCTACATCAACACCAAGGCCTGGGAAGGCCTGCCGGCCGAGTACAAGGCCGTCGTCGAAGCGGCCGCCGCGCACGCCAACATCACGATGACCGCGAAGTACGACGCGCGCAACCCCGTCGCGCTGAAGCAGCTGGTCGGCTCGGGCACCACGCTCAAGCCCTTCACGCAGGACGTGATGAACGCGGCCTTCAAGTCGGCCCAGCAGATCTACGCGGAGCTGAACAACACCAACCCCGAGTGGAAGAAGATCTACGGCGACTGGGCCAAATTCCTGGCCGACCAGAACGCGTGGTTCCGCTTCACCGAAGGCACCTTCGACCGCTTCATGCAGCAGCAGAAGCTGTAAGCGCTGCGCCTCGCTTCCTGATGCAAAAAGCCCCGCCGGTCACGGCGGGGCTTTTTTCTTTGGTGTGACCCGTCCTGACCTGGGTTGACACCTTTTCCTCCAAGAAAAGGCAAGTCAATGGAATCAGGCGTCAAACGCACACAGCGGGACTACACGCTGGCTTTTAAGCTCTCGGTCGTCGAGCAGGTAGAAAAAGGCGAGCTCACCTACAAGCAGGCGCAGCATCGCTATGGCATCCAGGGCCGCTCGACGGTGCTGGTGTGGTTGCGCAAACACGGCCGGCAAAGCTGGGGGCATGCGGCATCATCGCGACTGCCCATGCCAGCTCCGATCAAAAAATCCTCCTTTGCGGCGGCGCCACTGACCCCCGAGCAGAAGATCAAGGCCCTGGAAGTGCAGCTTCAACAGGCCAATGAGAAGGCCCGGCTGTTCGAGGCCGTGCTCGATGTCCTGAAGAAGGGCTACGGGGTGCGTGTCGTAAAAAAGCCTTCGGGCAAGTCCTCTCGCAAAAGCTCGTCCCGGGGCTGAGTGTGTCGAGGGCTTGCCGCCATTGGGGCGTCAGCCGCCAGGCCTACTACCAACAACTGCAGCATCAGCAGCAACGCCGTGCACGTGCCGACACGGTGATTGAACTCGTGCGCGGCGTGCGCTTGCGTCAACCCCGCCTGGGCGCGCGCAAGCTGCACCACCTGCTTGAGCAGCCGCTGCGGCAGGCCAACGCGAGCCTCGGGCGTGATGCACTGCTGGACGTGCTGCGCGAGGCGCATATGCTGGTGGCGCCCAAGCGGGCGTACCACAAGACCACCGACAGCCACCACCGTTTCCGGCGCCAACTACGTGCGCGGCATCGCCAAGCTCAGCGCTGCGCAGCTCGGTGAGTGGTGGGGCGTGAGCACCGCCAATGCCTGCGGCGTCCTGTCCCTGCTCGGCCAGGCCCAGATCCCCGTCTACGAGATCAACGCCACCAGCGCCGGCAGCTGCCCCGGCACCGTGGCCGCCTTGACCGATGTGTCCTTCGAGCACGTCTGGGTCAAGGTCAAGATCAACGGCAGCTGGTATGCCTTCGACCCCAGCTACAAGCCCCACACCTTCAAGAGCGGCATCGACCTCGCCAGCGCCGCCACCACCGGCTACGACGCGGCAAGCTACCTGTCGTCCGCCCAGAGCGGCGCCACCGTCACGGCCGACTACGTCCAGAACATCCACCGGGCCAACATCCGCAGCAAGCTCGCCGGCTACGCCACCACCCTCGCGGGCTACCTGCGTGCCAACAAGCCCGCCGCCACCCTGGACGATGTCCTCGCCTACGACGCAGAAGGGCGCCTGCGACAGACGCTGATCGCGGCCAGCACCACGAACCTGCTGTACGACGCCACGGACCTGATCGCCGAGTACGACGCGGCAGGAACAACGCTGCAAAGACGCTATGTGCACGGCCCCGGGACCGATGAGCCGATCGTCTGGTACGAAGGAGCGGGCACCACCGCGAAGAACTGGCTCTATGCCGATCACCTCGGCAGCATCGTGGCCACGGCCAACGCGACGGGCGCGAGCACGGGCATCTACAGCTACGGGCCCTACGGCGAGCCGAACACCACGACGGGCCCGAGGTTCAGGTACACCGGCCAGCAGCTCATCGGCGAGCTCGGGCTGTACTACTACAAGGCGCGCTTCTACTCGCCGAGCCTGGGCCGGTTCCTGCAGACCGATCCGATCGGCTACAGGGATGACGTCAACCTGTATGCCTATGTGGGCAACAACCCCGGCAACCGGATCGATCCCACCGGCTTGGCTTCGCTTGGGGCGTGGGCGTACCCTACTGCAAGCGGGGTGTCCACCTATCCTGTTGCCCCGCAGTCCAATCTCCAGGGCACCTCTCTTGGAAACTTGATCGACAACTCTCCGATCAACGATCCGCCGCTTGAGCGGTTCTATCCCGAGCAATTCCTGATTGGTGGCGGAGGACTGGGAATACTGAGAGGTGCGGCGCAGGCGGTTGCGAAGGGAACTGGTGCCGCGGCGGCGAGGGAGACGGCAGCCTTCACGGAGATTTCGATTGGTGCAAAGGCAACGAGAAATAGTGCCAATCAATTAAATGTGGGATTGATGCAGTCGCAGACGATCGAGAATCTGGCTGCAAGCGGTTACGCGAAGACAATGTCCAAAGATGGGGCCGTCACCGTCATGACCCAGGGAGACAAGGTCTACAGGTTTTATCCTCAATCGACAGGTGGCGGCGTGTTGGGTGCACCGGCCGGGGTGCCTTCTGCGTCCGTTTCCATACTCGACAAGATCGTAACCAAACTCCGCTTTCTAGGAGAGTAATGTGGTAGCAGAAAATACCAAGCCTGTCTTGTCCGATGTAATAGTCGTCGGCGCAGAGCTTCCGACGAAAGTGCTGGCTCGGCCGTTCGAGAAGTACCTTTTCTTCGATGCAGACATTAGTTCGTCGGGGCCAATGATCTCGGCAGTTCGGGACGTGGTCGTTGCCTGCTTCGGTCTTGATGTTGAAGTAGAGATATTCGCTAGCTCAAATCGAATTTCCCTTGCCCGTCTCGAGAAAGGAATGGATTGGCCAGTGGAGATATTCCGTCTTGGTAGGGCAATTCGTGAATCGGGAGACACCGGAGGATTGACTCTTGTGGATACCAAGAGAAGGTGGGTTGCCTATCAGAGTCGCCCGGTGGACACCGGCATTTTTGCGATTGATTGCCACGCAGAATTGGATGGTATTCAAGCCATGAAGGACAGTTTTTTTGACTGCGCCAACATCTCCATTTGGCTTTCACGACGAACTCTGCGTGATGCCGATTTGGTGCAGAGCTTCGGCACAGAATTCCTTGCCATGTTGATAAGGAACTACTCTTGAGCAGAGCTTCAGGTACACCATGGTGGTGGCGGGGGCGGCAATTGGTCAGGTGGATCGGGAATTGCCGGCGGAGCCCGCCCGCCAAGTTATACGCCACAGGGAGCTGGGCAGTGTGCCCTGAATGAGGCGAAACGTCTAAATGAAATACCGATTAGTCAACAACCAGCCTCGGTAACTTCCAATGTCGATCGTCGAGGTAACCCACAACCGGGGCGGCAATATCACTACGCTATGCCAAAGCCAAACGGCATCGAGCGGCGTGTAACTATCAGGGATGATGCTGGAGGACACAATTTTGGATCAAATGACCCTCAAAATCGAGGTCCACACTTCAATCATCCAAGCAACCGGCATTTTGAATATTGAATCATGATGATGCGTTCCTTTACTGATGCCAAATGGAATCTAAGCATCGTCACCACGCTTCAGGCGTCCGGATGCGAAGGTCTTGAGATTGTTGGGCCTGCTTTGAATTCTGCTTCTGCCATTGCCATAGCTTTATCAGAGATCTCTGTTCAGATAAATAAGCTATTCCCTCAAGCAGAATACTGGTTGATTGCCGGTCATGAAATACCTCAGCCAAAAACCAAGATTGCAAATCATAAAAAATTCTGGAAATCAGTGGGCATAAACCTCGCCGCCACTTCGACGGAGACGGCTGAATGGTGCGTTCCATCCGTCGAGGGCCCCAGATATTTTGGTCTTGCAAAAAAATCTCTCATTAAAGATGATGATGTGATCTTGTTGCTGGATAAATTTGAAACTACCTGGATTGTTGTGCTTGATGGCGCGCGTGCTGCGCAAGAGCTGGTCTCAAGCATTAATTCCGGCTGGGATGGTTTTTGCTGTTCAAAAAACCTGTTGGAGTTCGCGATCAGAAACGAGGCGGTATTGATTCGAAACTTCGGGATCGGTGATGCACAGGAAGGTGGCGTCATCGCAATAGCGAGCAAGTTGATGTGTCGACAATTTCTCGAGTCTGCAGCGCCAAAGCATCCAAAGTCTTCTACCACTGCGGGGCCTGCTTCGGGTCGTCGGATCATGACGTCTACCTCAAAAAGAACGCTTGCTCCGGCCATCGCGGTGAGCGCGCTTTGTCGGAGGGCGTTGATCAACATGGGCGTGTCCTTGATCCGCACGAATGATCTGGCGGGAGCCTCCGAAATCTTCGAGCGGCTGAATACCGAGCAAGCGGACGAGCCTCTTGTCCTCGCCAACTTGGCCGTTGCCCGCATTCGATCGGGTCGACGCGAAGAGGCAGAAAAGTTGCACCAGCGTTTGGCCGCCATCGCCTTCGCGTCCTGGTAGCGCATGCAGCGCGAGCGTCAACGCGGGGTCGGCTATCTGTTCATGCTGCTTGCCGTGGCGGTGCTGTCGCTCGGCACCGGCAAGGCGGTGGAGGTCTACACGACCTCGGCCCAGCGCGAACGGGAAGCGGAACTCGTGCATGTGGGCGCCCTGTACCGCCAGGCGATCAAGGACTACTACCTGAGCACACCCGGCGGACAGCGCCGATACCCGGCGCGGCTCGAAGACCTGTTGAAGGATTCCCGGCATCTGGTGACGCGGCGCTATCTGCGCCAGCTCTACGCCGACCCCATGACCGCGAAGGCGTTCACGCCGCTTCTGGCGCCGCAAGGGGGCATCTGGGGCGTGGCCAGCAGTTCGTCGAAATCGCCGATACGCGCGAAGAGCCCGAACGAAGCGACCGTGCGGCCGGGCTCGGCGCTTGGCTACCAGGATTGGCGGTTCATCTACGACGGCGCTTGATCTGGTGCGCATGTCATCATCTGCATCTTCTGTCGACGCAGATCTCACATCAATCGGAAAGGGCGCTGCCGGATGGCTCGCGTGCGTGACCCGGCTGGCTACGACGGCCAGCGAGAAATGATTCTTTCCAACGCGGCGCAACTGTTCGCGCAGCGCGGCTATGCGGGCACCTCGATGAACGAGGTGGCCGCGGCCTGCGGCGTGTCCAAGGCCACGCTCTACCACTACGTGCGCGACAAGCACGACCTCGCCGTGCGCATCGCCGAGGAGCATGTGCAGCGCCTCGAAGCGGTGGTGGAAGAGGTCATGCGCGAGCACTCCACGCCCGAGGCCCGGCTCGCCGCGCTGATCCGCAGCTTCGTGGCCGAGTACGCCATGGCCCAGAACGCCCAGCGCGTGCTGACCGAGGACGTGCGTTTCCTGCGCGAGGAGGACCAGGCCCGCATCATCGGCGTCGAGCGGCGCGTGGTCGCGGCCTTCGCGCGAACCATCGCCGAGGTGCGCGGCGAGGATGCGCAGAGCAAGCTCGGCAAGCCAATGGCCATGCTGCTCTTCGGCATGATCAACTGGATGTTCACCTGGATGAAGCCCGGGCGCGAGCTCGACCACGAGGCGATCGGCGAGATCGTCGCCGACCTGTTCTTCGGCGGCGTGCGGGCAGTGGCGCTGCCGCCCGCGCTGGCGGCGAAGGCCGATCGCGCGACCGCCGGCGCGCGCAAGCTGCGCTGAGGTCTCAGCCGCGCCGCGTTGCGATCAGCGGGCGCACGTCCGGCGACTGCAGGCGCGGCCGGTTCTCTTCCGCCGCCGCCAGCGGTTGCACCTCGACCAGGCTGGCGAGGCAGCGGCGGGTGAGGTCCTGGTAGGTCTGCGTGCCCTCCTGCTTCCAGGCGATTTCTTCGTCGCCGAGCTGGCGCCGCACCCGGGCCGGCACGCCGGTCACCAGGCTGCGCGCCGGCACCTTCATGCCGGCCGGCACGAAGGCGCAGGCCGCGACGATGGCCGATTCGCCGACCTCGGCCTCGTCCATCACCACCGCGTTCATGCCCACCAGCGCGTCGCGCCGCACCACGCAGCTGTGCAGCACCGCGCCATGGCCGATGTGGCCGTTTTCTTCCACCACCGTGTCCTGGTCCGGGAAGCCGTGGATCACGCAGTTGTCCTGCACGTTGGAGCCGCGCTCCAGGACGATGCGGCCGAAGTCGCCGCGCAGGCTGGCGCCGGGGCCGACGTAGCAGACGGGCCCGACGATGACGTCGCCGATCAGAACGGCGGTGGGGTGGACATAGGCGCCAGGGTCGACCACCGGCACCACGCCTTCGAGCGCATAGCAGGGCATGAGATCCGCTTTCGTAACGATTGGAAAAATGGGCGGCCCGCGCTAGCCTTCAGGGTTAGCACCGAGGACTAAAGCTTGCGAGGGCAAGACCGCGAATCCTATAATCAACCGAACGGTCGGTCAATTATTCGAGACGCCTTCCTTGGGCCGATCGTCAACCCCACATCCCAGCACCACGATGAACGAACCCCTGGTACGTATCACCCATTCGGGCGCCGTGCGCACGCTCCAGCTCAACCGGCCGGAGGCGCTCAACAGTTTCACCTCGCAGCTGCATGCCGAGCTCATGGCCGCGCTGGACGAGGCCGCGGCCGACAGCGCCGTGCGCTGTGTCGTGCTGGGCGGCTCGGGGCGCGCCTTCTGCGCCGGGCAAGACCTGTCCGACCCGATGGTTGCGCCCGACTTCACGCCGGGCGCCGCGCCCAAGGACCTGGGCCAGGTAATCGAATCTCTCTACGCGCCTCTCGTGCTGCGCATCCGCTCGATGCCCGTGCCGGTGATCGCGGAGGTCCACGGCGTCGCGGCCGGCGCGGGCGCCAACCTGGCGCTCGCCTGCGACCTGGTGGTGGCCGGCCGCTCGGCCAGCTTCATCCAGGCCTTTACCAAGATCGGCCTGGTGCCCGACACCGGCGGCACGTGGCTGCTGCCGCGGCTGGTGGGCCAGGCGCGCGCGCTGGGCCTGGCCCTGCTGGGCGACAAGCTGCCGGCGGCCGAGGCGGCGCAGATGGGCCTCATCTGGAAGTGCGTGGAGGACGACGAGCTCAACCTCACCGTCGAAGGCCTGGCGCATCGCCTGGCCGCGATGCCCTTGCGCGCGCTGGTGGCGACGCGGCAGGCGCTGGCCGATGCCCAGTCGCTGGACCTGCCCGCCGCGCTTGCGCGCGAAGCCGCGCTGCAGCGCGAACTCGGCGCCGCTGCCGACTACCGCGAAGGCGTGGAGGCCTTCCGCGCCAAGCGCCTGCCGCAGTTCAACGACCGTTGAGAACGAAAGCCCCATCGATGAGCGACACCAACGCCCAGCAAACCGCCGAACGCGTGCGCGATGCCATGTTCGCCAACGACCGCGCCGTGCGCGGCCTCGGCATGGAGATCGAGGCCATCGCGCCCGGCCGCGCCGACGTCACCATGACCGTGCGCGAGGACATGCTCAACGGCCACGACATCTGCCACGGCGGGTTCATCTCGGCGCTGGCCGATTCGGCCTTTGCCTATGCCTGCAACTCCTACAACGAGGTGACGGTGGCTTCCGGCTTCGGCATCGATTTCGTCGCGCCTGCGCGCCAGGGCGACCGCCTGGTCGCGCGCTGCGTCGAGGTCTCGAAGGCCGGCCGCACGGGCGTCTACGACACGGAGGTGATGAACCAGCGCGGCGAGCGGGTCGCGGTGTTCCGCGGGCGTTCCTACACACTCAAGGGCAAGCCGGTCGCACCGGCCTGAACGTAGCAGCCGCCAAGTCTCAAGGAGAACTTCCCATGCCCGTGAAACGCCCCGCGCCCGGCGAGCTCGAGCCCATCGAAGCTGCCAGCCGCGACGAGATCGCCGCACTCCAGCTGCAGCGCCTGAAGGCCACCCTGCAGCGTGCCTACGACCAGGTGCCGCACTACCGCCAGGCCTTCGAGGCGCGCGGCGTGCATCCCGACGACCTGAAGCAACTGAGCGACATCGCGAAGTTCCCCTTTACCGTCAAGAAGGACCTGCGCGACAACTATCCCTTCGGCATGTTCGCGGTGCCGCGCGAGCAGGTGGCGCGCATCCACGCATCCTCGGGCACCACCGGCAAGCCGACCGTGGTGGGCTACACCCTGCAGGACATCGAGCATTGGGCGAATCTCGTGGCGCGCTCGATCCGCGCCGCGGGCGGGCGGCCCGGCGACATCGTGCACGTGGCCTACGGCTACGGCCTCTTCACCGGCGGCCTGGGCGCGCACTACGGCGCCGAGCGCGCCGGCTGCACCGTGATCCCGATGTCGGGCGGCCAGACCGAGAAGCAGGTGCAGCTGATCCGCGACTTCCGGCCCGACATCATCATGGTCACGCCCAGCTACATGCAGGTGATCATCGAGGAGTTCCAGCGCCAGGGGCTGGATGCGCGCGAGAACTCGCTCAAGGTCGGCATCTTCGGCGCCGAACCCTGGACCGAGGCCATGCGCCGCGAGATCGAGCACAAGGGCGGGATGGACGCGGTCGACATCTACGGCCTGTCGGAAGTGATGGGCCCGGGCGTGGCCAGCGAGTGCATCGAGAGCAAGGACGGTCCGGTGGTCTGGGAAGACCATTTCTATCCCGAGATCATCCACCCCGAGACCGGCGAGGTGTTGCCCGACGGCGAGGAGGGCGAACTGGTCTTCACCTCGCTCACCAAGGAGGCGCTGCCGATCATTCGCTACCGCACGCGCGATCTCACGCGCCTCTTGCCGCCCACCTCGCGCAGCTTCCGCCGCATGGGCAAGATCGTCGGTCGCAGCGACGACATGCTGATCATCCGCGGCGTCAACGTCTTCCCGACGCAGATCGAGGAGATCGTGCTGGCGCACGAGAAGCTCTCGGGCCAGTATCTGATCAAGGTCGGCCGCGAAGGCCACCTGGACCACGTGGAGGTGCGCTGCGAGCTGCAGCAGGGGGCCGCAGGCATTCCCGATGCCGAATGCGACCAGATCGCCCAGTGGGTGCAGCAGCGTGTGAAGACCCTGGTCGGCATCTCGACCACGGTGCTGGTGCAGCCCCCCGCCACGCTTGAGCGCACGCTGACCGGCAAGGCCCGGCGCGTCGTCGACGAGCGTCCCAAGAACTGAAAGGACACGCCATGTACACCCAAGCCATGGACACCATGGGCAAGGACAAGGACGGCCCCAAGGCCGTGCGCTCGGCCGAAGAGTTGCGGCTGGAAGAGCGCTTCGACGAGCGCATCGATGCCGGCGGCTTCATCGAAGCCAAGGACTGGATGCCCGAGCACTACCGCAAGACGCTGGTGCGCCAGATCAGCCAGCATGCGCATTCCGAGATCGTCGGCATGCTGCCCGAGGGCAACTGGATCAGCCGCGCACCCACGTTGAAGCGCAAGGCCATCCTGCTGGCCAAGGTGCAGGACGAGGGCGGCCATGGCCTTTATCTTTACGCCGCCGCCGAGACCCTGGGCACCAGCCGCGACCAGATGCTGAACGCCCTGCACACCGGCAAGGCCAAGTACAGCTCGATCTTCAACTACCCGACGCTGACCTGGGCCGACATGGGCACCATCGGCTGGCTGGTGGACGGTGCGGCGATCATGAACCAGGTGCCGATCTGCCGCTGCTCCTACGCGCCCTATGCGCGCGCCATGATCCGCATCTGCCGCGAAGAGAGCTTCCACCAGCGCCAGGGCTACGAGGCGCTGCTCACCATCATGCAGCACGGCACCGAGGCGCAGAAGGCCATGGTGCAGGACGCGGTGAACCGCTGGTGGTGGCCCTCCATCATGATGTTCGGCCCGCCCGACGACCAGTCGCCCAACAGCGCGCAGTCCATGCGCTGGGGCATCAAGCGCTTTACCAACGACGAGCTGCGGCAGAAGTTCATCGATGCCGCGGTCGAACAGGCCAAGGTGCTGGGCGTGACCCTGCCCGATCCGGAACTCAAGTGGAACGAGGAGCGCCAGGCGCATGACCATGGCGCTATCGATTGGGCCGAGTTCTGGCGCGTGATCGCGGGCGACGGGCCTTGCAACCGCGAGCGGCTCGGCGCGCGCGTCAAGGCCTGGGACGAGGGCGCCTGGGTGCGCGAAGCCGCGCTGGCCCATGCGGCAAAGCACGAACGAGCAGAAAGGTTGGCAGCATGAGCACCGTTCAACGGCGCGCGCCCTTCCCTGAATGGGGGGAGGTCGTGGGTGGAGTTCGAGCAACAAACGCCGCTGCCGGCTGCGAGAAGGACGGAGTGGGCTGTGGGAAGTGTTCGTCCGCAGCAAGGCCGGGCTGGACCACAAGCACTGCGGCAGCCTGCATGCGCCCGATCCGAAGATGGCGCTGCAGATGGCGCGCGACGTCTACACGCGGCGCCAGGAAGGCGTGAGCGTGTGGGTGGTGCGCTCCGACCAGATCGTCGCCAGCGACCCGGGCGACAAGGACATGTTCTTCGACCCGGCGGAAGACAAGGTCTACCGCCACCCGACCTTCTACGCGTTGCCGAAGTCGGTCGACCACATGTGAGGTGAAGCGCCCCATGCAAGCCTCCATCGAACTCGACCGCAGCGCTTCCGTGCAGTACCTGCTGCGCATCGCCGACACCTGCCTCATCCTCTCGCAGCGCTTGGGCGAATGGTGCGGCCATGCGCCGGCGCTCGAAGAAGACATCGCCATGACCAACATGGCGCTGGACCTGGTGGGCCAGGCGCGCGCGCTCCTCACCCGCGCCGGTCAGCTCGAGGGCCGCGCGCACGACGAGGACCAGCTGGCCTTCCTGCGCGACGAGCGCGACTACTTCAACGCCACGCTGGTCGAGCTGCCGCGCGGCGACTTCGCCTTCAGCGTGCTGCGCAACGCGATGGCCGCAACTTTGCTCAAGCTGCTCTGGGAAAAGCTCGAAGCCTCGAGCGATGCCGAGGTGGCCGCCATCGCCGCCAAGGCCATCAAGGAAGCGCGCTACCACCAGCAGCATGCGGCCGACTGGGTGGTGCGCCTGGGCGACGGCACCGAAGAATCGCGCTCGCGCATGGAGGCCGCGCTGGCCCAGCTGTGGCGCTACGTGCCCGAGCTCTTCGCGGCCGATGCCGTCGACGAAGCGGCGCGCGCCGGTGGCCTGGGCCCGGCCTGGTCCGAGCTGCGCGAGGCCTGGTTCGCCGAGATGGCTTCGGTGCTCGAAGAGGCCACGCTGGCCATGCCGGCGGAGTCGGCCTTCATGAGCACCGGAAAGCGCGGCGTGCACAGCGAGCACATGGGCTACATCCTGGCCGAGATGCAGCACCTGCAGCGCGCCTATCCGGGCGGAGTGTGGTGATGAATGCATTGCGCTCTCCTGCCGCCGACGAGGCCCGCGTCGCGCACGCCTGGGACGTGCTGGGCACGGTGCTCGATCCCGAGGTGCCGGCGCTGTCGGTCTGCGACCTGGGCATCGTGCGCGAGGTGCTGCCGCAAGAGGAGGGCCTGGAGATCGTGCTCACGCCGACCTATTCCGGCTGCCCGGCCACCGAGGTGATCGAGCGCAGCGTGCTCGAAGCCCTGGACGCTGCGGGACTCGGCCCGGCCTGCGTGACGCTGCGCCGCGCGCCGGCCTGGACCACCGACTGGATCAGCGCCGAAGGCAAGCGCAAGCTGCGCGAGTACGGCATCGCACCGCCGGGCGCGGCGGCCTTGCCCGGCGGCGCGGTCCCGATCCGCCTGGTGCGGCGCCAGGCCGCCGCGCCGGTGGCTTGCCCGCATTGCGGCAGCGCCCACACCGAGCGTCTTTCGGCCTTCGGCTCCACGGCCTGCAAGTCGCTGTACCGCTGCCTGGATTGCCGCGAGCCCTTCGAGCACTTCAAACCCCTCTGAGGCCCCATGAGCGTCATCTTCCATCCGCTGCGCGTGCGCAGCATCGAGCCGGACACCGCCGAGGCGGTGGTCGTGTCCTTCGACGTGCCCGAGGACTTGCGCGGTGTCTTCGGCTTCACCCAGGGCCAGTACCTCACCCTGCGCAAGGAGATCGACGGCCAGGACCTGCGCCGCTCCTATTCCATCTGCGCCGGCGTCGACGACGGCGAGCTGCGCGTGGGCGTGCGCAAGGTGCAGCAGGGCCTGTTCTCCAACTGGATCAACAGCTCGCTCCAGCCCGGCGACACGCTGCATGTGATGGCGCCGCAAGGCCGCTTCTTCGTGCCCATCGAGCCCAAGGCGCGCCGGCACCACGTGGGCATCGCGGGCGGCAGCGGCATCACGCCCATCCTCTCGATCATGAAGACCGTGCTGGCGCGCGAGCCGCAGTCGCGCTTCACGCTCATCTACGGCAACCGGCAGCTCCGGTCCACGATGTTCAAGGAGGAGATCGAGGACCTGAAGAACCGCTACATGACGCGCCTGTCGCTGCAGCTCGTGTTCTCCGACGAGCACACCGACGTGCCGATCAACGCGGGCCTGATGAACCGCGAAAAGATCGCCGAGTTCCTGCAGGGCCTGGTGCCGCCCGGCAGCATCGACCACGTCTACATCTGCGGCCCCTTCCAGATGAACGACGAGGCCGAGGCGGCGCTGCTGGAAGCCGGCGTGCCCGAGGAGCGCATCCACATCGAGCGCTTCGGCCTGGCCCAGTCGCCCACCGGCACCGTGGGCGCGGTGGTGCACGAGCCGCAGCCGGGCGATGCCGAGACGGCGCGCATCACCATCGTGCGCGACGGGCTGGCCCGCGAGATCCCCTTCACCAAGGGGCAGCCCAGCATTCTCGACGCCGCGTCCTCTGCCGGCCTGGAGGTGCCGTACTCCTGCACCTCGGGCGTGTGCGGCACCTGCCGTGCCAGGCTCCTGGAAGGGGAAGTGCGGATGGAGCGCAACTTCGCGCTCGACAAGAATGAGGTCGCAGGCGGCTTTATCCTCACCTGCCAGGCACATCCCCTGACCGAGCGCGTGCGGCTGTCCTTCGACGAACGCTGAGCGCGGGCGATTTATCAACTACCGGAGACTGTTCATGAATTCTTTCACCCGCCTCGGCGTGGCACTGCTGTGCGCCATGGCCTTCGCCGCGCAGGCCGACGTCAACGTCGGCGTGACGCTGTCGGCGACCGGGCCGGCCGCCTCCCTCGGCATCCCCGAGAAGAACACCATCGGGCTGATGCCCAAGACCATCGGCGGGCAGAAGATCAACTACATCGTGCTCGACGACGCCTCCGACACCACCGCCGCGGTGTCGAACACGCGCAAGCTGATCAGCGAGAACAAGGTCGACATCGTGCTCGGCTCGACCGTCACGCCGAACTCGCTGGCCATGATCGACGTGGTGGCCGAAGAGAAGGTGCCGATGATCTCGATGGCGGCCTCGTCGCGCATCGTCGAGCCCATGGATGCCAAGCGCAAGTGGGTCTTCAAGACGCCGCAGAACGACATCATGATGTCGCTCGCCATCGCCGAACACATGGCCGCCAACGGCGTGAAGACGGTGGGCTTCATCGGCTTCTCCGACGCCTATGGCGAAGGCTGGTTCCAGGAATTCACCAAGGCGGCCGAGCTCAAGAAGCTCAAGGTCGTGGCCAGCGAGCGCTATGCGCGCAGCGACACCTCGGTCACCGGCCAGTCGCTCAAGCTGATCTCCGCCAAGCCCGATGCCGTGCTGATCGCCGGTTCGGGCACGCCGGCCGCGCTGCCGCAGAAAACGCTCAAGGAGCGCGGCTACGCCGGCAAGGTCTACCAGACCCACGGCGTCGCCAACGCCGATTTCCTGCGCGTCGGCGGCAAGGACGTCGAGGGCACGCTGCTGCCTTCCGGCCCGATGCTGGTGGCGTCGCAGCTGCCGGATTCGCATCCGCTCAAGAAGTCCGCGCTGGCCTACGTCAACGCCTACGAGGCGGCCAACGGCAAGGGCAGCGTGTCCACCTTCGGCGGCCATGCCTGGGATGCCGGCCTGATCATGAGCGCCGCGATTCCCGTCGCGCTCAAGAAGGCGCAGCCCGGCACGCCGGCCTTTCGCGCCGCGCTGCGCGATGCACTGGAAGAGGTGAAGAACCTCCCCGGCGCGCATGGCATCTTCACCATGTCGCCCACCGACCACCTGGGCCTCGACCAGCGCGCGCGCGTGATGGTCAAGATCGAGAACGGCGCCTGGAAATACCAACCACAAGACTGAGCCGAGTAGACCTTTAACCGGAGCATGCGTGCGACTGCGCGCGCAGGCCTGGCATCGTGCCGGCCCTGTGCGCGCCGCGCCGGAGTAGCTGCATGGACATGCAAATCGCCTTGATCCTGGGGCAGGACGGTATCGTCAACGGGGCGATCTACGGGCTCATGGCGCTGGCCCTGGTGCTGGTGTTCTCCGTGACCCGCGTCATCTTCATCCCGCAAGGGGAATTCGTGGCCTTCAGCGCGCTGTCGGTGGTGGCGCTGCAGGCCGGCCACGTGCCGGCCACGCTGTGGCTGCTGCTGGTGCTGGCGGCCGCGGCGCTCGTCGTGGAGCTGTGGCGCTGGAAGCGCGGCGCGGCCGTCGACTGGGCCTCGACCCTCGCCTGGTGCGTGGTGCTGCCGCTGGTGGCCTGCGCGCTGGTGCTGCTGCTGCGGCCCGAGTCGCAGTTCACGCAGACGGTCGCCGCGCTCGCCGTGATCGTGCCGCTGGGCCCGCTGCTCTACCGGCTGGCCTACCGGCCGCTCGCCGATGCGACCGTGCTGACGCTGCTGATCGTCTCGGTGGCGCTGCATGGCGTGCTGGTGGGGCTGGGGCTGCTCTTCTTCGGCGCCGAGGGCTCGCGCACGCCGGCCTTCTCGGAGATGCGGCTGGACCTGGGCGGCGTCGCGATCACCGGCCAGGCGCTGGTGGTGGTGGCCGTCACGGCCGCGCTGGTGGTGCTGATGTTCCTGTTCTTCGAACGCTCGATCGTGGGCAAGGCACTGCGCGCCACCGCGATCAACCGCGTGGGCGCGCGGCTGATGGGCATCCCCACCGGGCTCTCGGGCGACCTGAGCTTCGCGCTGGCCGCGGCGATCGGCGCGGTCTCGGGCCTGCTGATCGCGCCCATCACGACCATCTACTACGACACCGGCTTCCTGATCGGCCTGAAGGGCTTCGTGGCCGCCATCGTCGGCGGGCTGGCCAGCTACCCGCTGGCCCTGGTCGGCGCGCTGATCGTGGGCCAGCTCGAGGCCTTCTCTTCGTTCTGGGCCAGCGCCTTCAAGGAGGTGTTCGTCTTCACGCTGATCATTCCCGTGCTGTGGTGGCGCTCGCTCAGCAGCCGGCATGTGGAGGATGAAGAATGACGCGGCGGCATTTGACGCTGGCCTTCATCCTCGCGCTTGCGGCGGTGTGGGGCTTCCTGCCGGACTTCTCGGTCACGGTGCTCAGCTACATCGGCCTCTACGCCCTGGTCGCGGCCGGCCTCGTCATGCTCACCGGCGTGGGCGGCATGACTTCCTTCGGCCAGGCCGCCTTCGTCGGCACCGGCGCCTATGCCACGGCGTGGATCTGCACTTCGCCGATGGTCGCCTCGGCGCTGGGCGGCATCAGCCCGGCGCTGCTGCCGTGGATCGGCCTGCTGTTCGGCATCGCCGTGACCTTCCTCATCGCCTGGGGCCTGGGTGCGATCACGCTGCGGCTGTCGGGCCACTACCTGCCGCTGTGCACCATCGCGTGGGGGCTGAGCTTCTACTTCCTGTTCGGCAACCTCGAGTTCCTCGGCGGCCACACCGGCGTGGCGGGCGTGCCGGCGATCGTGGTCGCCGGCGTTTCTTTCGCCTCGCCACGCTCGCTGGGCCTGGTCATCTGGGGCGTGCTGCTGCTCGCGCTGTGGGCGCTGCACAACCTGCTCGACTCGCGCGAGGGCCGCGCCATCCGCGCACTCAAGGGAGGCCGGGTGATGGCCGAGTCGATGGGCGTGGACACCGGCCGCTACCGCATCAAGGTCTTCGTGCTGGCGGCGCTGCTGGCGGCCCTGTCGGGCTGGCTCTACGCGCATCTGCAGCGCTTCATCAACCCCACGCCCTTCAACCTCAACATCGGCATCGAGTACCTGTTCATGGCCGTGGTCGGCGGCGCGGGCCATCTGTGGGGCGCGGTGCTGGGCGCGGCGCTGATCACCCTGCTGAAGGAGCAGCTGCAGGACATCCTGCCCAGCCTGCTCGGATCGAGCGGCAACTTCGAGGTCATCGTGTTCGGCCTGCTGATGCTGGTGGTGCTGCAGCGCTTCGCCGACGGGCTGTGGCCGACGCTCGCGCGGCTTTGCAACCGCTTCCTGAAGCCCGCGGCAGTGCGTGCGCCGCGCCACGTGCTGGCGCTGCCCGAAACCGCCTTGCCGCCGCGCGGGCAGGTCGTGCTGGAGGCCAAGGCCGTGACCAAGCGCTTCGGCGGCCTGGTGGCCAACGATGCCGTCGGCCTCGACGTCAAGGCCGGCGAGATCCATGCGCTGATCGGGCCCAACGGGGCGGGCAAGAGCACCTTCTTCAACATGATCTCGGGGGTCGACGATCCGACCGAAGGCGAGGTGCGGCTGATGGACCGGCCGATGACCGGCAAGCCTTCGCGGGCCTTCGCGGCGCTGGGCCTGGGCCGCACCTTCCAGCATGTGCGCCTGCTGGGCCAGCGCCGCGTGATCGAGAACGTTGCGCTGGGTGCGCACCGGCGCGGACAGCGCGGCTGGATCGCCTCGATGCTGCGGCTCGACCGTGCCGAGGAGGCCGCGCTGCTCGCGCAGGCGCGCCAGCAGATCGAACGCTGCGGACTCGGCGAATTCGCGGAAGTCCCGGCAGGCTCGCTGGCGCTGGGCCAGCAGCGCGTGGTCGAGATCGCGCGCGCCCTGGCGGGCCAGCCCGCGGTGCTGCTGCTGGACGAGCCCGCGGCCGGCCTGCGCCACCTGGAAAAACGCGCCCTCGCCACCTTGCTCGACCAGCTGCGTGCCGAGGGCCTGGGCATCCTGGTGGTGGAACATGACATGGAGTTCGTGATGAACCTGGCCGACCGCGTCACCGTGCTGGAGTTCGGCGCCGTCATCGCGCGCGGCACGCCGGCCGAGGTGCAGCGCGATCCCAAGGTGCTGGATGCCTATCTGGGCGGGGTGGACGAGCCCGCAAATGAAGGCCGCCTGGTGGAGCAGACGGCATGAGTGCATCGGCTCTGCTCCAACTGGAAGACTTCTGCGTCTCCTACGGCCCGGTCGAGGCGGTGCACCACGTCGACCTGCGTGTCGACACCGGCGAGATCGTCACCGTGATCGGCCCCAACGGCGCAGGCAAGACCACGCTGCTGTGCGCGGCCATGGGCCTGCTGCCCTCGCGCGGCCGGGTGCTGCTGGGCGGCGAGTCCATGACGCGCATCAGCGTGGAAGCGATGGTGGCGCGCGGCGTCGGCCTGGTGCCCGAGAAGCGCGAGCTCTTCGGCGAGATGCCGGTCGAGGACAACCTGCTCCTGGGCGGCTTCTCGCGCTGGTGGCGCGGCGAGCGCGACCAGCGCCAGCGCATGGACGAGGTCTTCGCCATCTTCCCGCGCCTGGCCGAGCGCCGCGCGCAGCTGGCCTCCACGCTCTCGGGCGGCGAGCGGCAGATGCTGGCCATCGGCCGTGCGCTGATGGCGCGCCCGCGCCTGCTGATGCTGGACGAGCCCTCGCTGGGCCTGGCGCCGCTCATCGTGCGCGAGGTGCTGCAGGTGGTGTCTTCGCTGCGCAAGCACGGCGTGTCGGTGCTGCTGGTGGAGCAGAACGCGCGTGCCGCCTTGCAGGTGGCCGACCGCGCCTATGTGCTGGAGATGGGCGCGGTCGCGCTGCAGGGTGCGGCTTCGGAGTTGCTGCACGACCGCCGCATCATCGACACCTACCTGGGGCTGGGGGCGCGCACCGACAAAGTCGAATAGCGAGCGCGGCAGGCGCGGCCTTGTCCTTCACTGCGTGGCCGTGCCGCGGCACAGAATCGCGCGCCGAGGCCCGGCATCCCGCGCGGGCCCGCAGAGGCCTCTTTCCGGAGGCCAGGAAAACATGGCTGGAAGATCCGGCGAGACCTGCGTCGGCATCTCAGGCTGGCGTTATGCGCCCTGGCGCGGCAAGTTCTATCCCAAAGGGCTGCCACAGCGCCAGGAGCTTGCCTTCGCCTCGCGCATGCTGCCCACCATCGAGCTCAACGGCTCCTTCTATTCGCTGCAGCGGCCCGAGTCGTACCTGGCTTGGCACGACGAGACGCCGGAAGGCTTCGTGTTCGCGGTCAAGGGCTCGCGCTACATCACCCACATGCTGCGGCTCAAGGACGTGCGCACTGCATTGGCGAACTTCCTGGCCTCGGGCGTGCTGGCGCTGCGGGCCAAGCTGGGGCCGATCCTGTGGCAGCTGCCGCCTTCGATGGCCTACGAGCCGGATCGTCTCGACGACTTCTTCTCGCTGCTGCCGCGCGACACGAGTGCGGCGCTGGCCCTCGCGCGCACGCACGACGATCGCCTCGAGGGCCGCACCTGGCTCAAGCGCTCCGCGAAACGGCCGCTGCGGCACGCGGTGGAAGTGCGCCATCCGAGCTTCGTCGACGCGGACTTCATTGCCCAGCTGCGCCGCCACCACATCGCTTTGGTGGTCGCCGACACAGCCGGACGCTGGCCGCTGCTCGAGGATCTGACGGCCGACTTCGTCTACCTCCGGCTGCATGGGGACAAGGAGCTGTATGCGAGCGGCTACGACGACGACGCCCTCGACCGCTGGGCCGCGCGCATCGATGCCTGGCGCCATGGCCGCCAGGTGAAGGATGCACGCAAGGCCTCGACCCGCCCCGCGCCGCGACGAGCCCGGCGCGACGTGTACTGCTACTTCGACAATGACATCAAGGTGCATGCGCCCTACGACGCCGCGAACCTGGCGCTGCGGCTGGGCGTGCCGACGGGACTGGGGCCTGGTGGAGAATTCGCTGCATGATTTTCTTCAAGCACGCCTGCATCGCCGCCCTCGCGTCGCTGCTGACTCTGTCGGCCCACGCGGGCGCCTGGGGCGAGGGCGCCTTCGACAACGATGCGGCGCAGGACTTCCTGGCGGAATGCACGCGCTCGGCGGAAGCGGAGCTGGTCTCGCAGGCCATCGAGCTGGCGCTGGTTGCGAGCTTCGTCGATGCCGATGACGGCGCTGCTGCCGTTGCCGCCGGCGAGGCGATTGCCGGCGCCCTCGGCAGCAGTGCAGCGCCGAGAACGAAGGTGGTGCCATGCCTCGCCGCGATGCCGCGCGAGCAGCTGCGTGCGCTGGCGCCGGGTGCGGTACGCGCCGTGGAGCGAGTGGCGGACCCTGCCGTTTCCGAGCTCGCGCAGCAGTGGGCGGACGAGAAACCGAACCGCTGGTCGATCGGCATGCGGCAGCTGGCGGCGCGTCTTCGGCGCTAGTCCCCTGAATCATTGAAATCGGTCGGTGCTGTCCACCCGAGACGGGCGCGCTGCGGCGTTGCAAATGCTCGCGATACCTACGGGTATCGCTGCGCTTTGCGCCTTGCATCGCATCCCGTCTCGGGCGCCCCTCACCGCCCATTTCAATGATTCAGCGGACTGGGCGCTCCCGCCAAACGGGGGGCGCCGGCTGACATCCGCGCATCGCAAACGACGCCACACTGCGCCATTCAAGAAAAATGGAAGTCCCGCGATGAAATGGCTACTGCGCGTGTTCTCCGGCATTCATGCCTTCATGGCGCTTCTCTTTGCCTGCGCTGCGCTGATGCTGATCGCGGTGTCGGCGCGCATCGGCTGGTCGGCGTTCGCGCAGGGCCTCGATCGCGCAGCGGCAGAAGTGATCATCGAGGCGGTCGGCCTGCTGGCAGCCGCGGTGGTCGCACTGCAGGTGGCGCAGACCATCACGGAAGAAGAAGTGGTGCGCGACGCCCACATCGGCGCGCCGACCCGCGTTCGGCGTTTCCTGTCGCGCTTCATGGTCGTCATCGTGGTCGCGCTGGCGGTGGAAGGGCTGGTCGCGACCTTCAGAGCGCATGACGATCCCGCGCAGCTGCTCTATGCGGGCGGCATGGTGTGTTCGGTCGGGCTGCTGCTGGCGGGATGGGGCCTGTTCGTCCACCTCAATCGATCGGCGGAAGAGCTGGAGCCCGAGCAGATGGCGGAGGCCAAGCGCGAGGACCGGAAGCTGGAGCCCTAGCGCTTCGGCCCCTTGAAGCTCCACCACGGCAGCAGCGCACTCAGCGATTGCACCTCGCCGCTGCCGGCGCTCTCGTAGCCCGCGAGCGTGCCGAGCTGATGCTGCCAGGCGGCGCTGCGCAGCAGCACCAGC
The DNA here is from genome assembly GCF_010499245.1 of Variovorax sp. WS11. GTDB lineage: Bacteria > Pseudomonadota > Gammaproteobacteria > Burkholderiales > Burkholderiaceae_C > Variovorax. The sequence goes on along the minus strand of NZ_JAAGOW010000001.1, from coordinate 1,122,896 downwards.
AGCGCCTGGACGGCCGGTTGGTCCAGCGCCGACTTGAGGCAAGCCAGGTGGTAGCGCTCGTTCACCAGCGGCACGAAGCCCAGACCCGCGCCGCGCGCCGCCGATTCGATGCCCAGGCCCGCATCCGCCCGGCCCGAGGCCACTGCGTGCGCGATGGCCGCGTGTGAGGGCTCGTCGCGTTCGTAGCCGTCGAGCGCATCCGCGTCCAGCCCTTCCTGGGCCAGCAGTTCGTCGAGCAGCACGCGCGTGCCTGTGCCGAGCGCGCGGTTCACGTAGCGCGCGCGCAGCTGCGCGACGTCGGCGAGGCCGCGCAGGCCCAGCGGGTTGCCGGGCGCGACGATCAGGCCCTGGGTGCGGCGCGCGAAGCCGATGATCTTGTGCAGCCCGGGCTTGAGCAGCCGCTTGTAGGTGCGCTGCGCGAGCGAGCCGGCCGGCGGCCGCTCCAGCGTGTGGAAGCCCGCCATCACGCAGCGTCCCTGGTTGAGCGCGCTGATCGCGTCCACGCTGCCGGTGAAGCGGATGTCGAGCTGCAGCCGCGCGCGCTCGGCCGCGTGGGCGCGCAGCAGCACCAGCGCATCGTCGTGGCTCGCGTGCAGGCTGAGCACATGCAGGCTGTCGTCAAAGGCCATCGCGAAGGCGCGCTCCAGGTCGGCATGCAGGGCCTCGATCTGCGGCGCGAGCCGGGCCTGCGCCTGGCGCTCGGCCCACAGCAGCTTGTCGCCGAACTCGGACAACTGCGCCGAGCGGCCCTGCTCGCCGCTCACCAGCGGATGGCCGAGGTTCTGCTCCCAGCGCCTGAGCTCGCCCCAGACATGGCGGTACGACAGGCCCAGCGCCCGCGCCGCGGACGAGATGGAGCCGTGCTCGCGCACCGCATGCAGGAGCTCCATCAGCGGGTTGCGAATCAGCGTACGGCCGCTGCGGCGCGGGGCGATGGCGTAGGACAGTTCGATCTGTTGCACGTTGGGGAAACGAAGGCGGCAATGGCGGGGAACAGCGGAAGGATTATGCAAAGGTCGCCCGTCACCTATGCAAGTGTTTGCATAAGTTGAGCGCCTCAGCTTGCCGATACTGGTGACTTGACTGTCACGCCCTCATGAACACCTTCACAGACAGCGCCATCGCCGCGTGGCACTTGCTGATTTCCGGCGATCCCGTTCTGCTCGGCATCGTCGGCCGTTCGCTGGCCGTCAGCGCCACGGCCTGCGCGCTGGCCTGCGGGCTCGGCCTGCTGCTCGGCGCCTGGCTCGCGGTGGCGCGCTTCGCCGGCCGCGGCCTGCTGCTCACGCTGCTCAACACGCTGCTCGCGCTTCCCTCGGTGGTGGTGGGGCTGGTGATCTACCTGCTGCTGTCGCGCTCGGGGCCGCTCGGCTTCCTGGGCTGGCTGTTCTCCTTCAAGGCGATGGTGCTGGCGCAGGCGCTGCTGGTGCTGCCGGTGGTCACGGCGCTCACGCGCCAGGCCATCGAGGACGCGGACCGCGCCCACGGCGAGCAGTTGCGCTCGCTCGGCGCGCGCTCACTGGCGCGGGCGCTGCTGCTGGTGTGGGACGAGCGCTATGCGCTGATCACCGTGTTGATCGCCGCCTTCGGCCGCGCCGTGTCGGAGGTCGGCGCGGTGATGGTGGTGGGCGGCAACATCGACGGCTTCACGCGCGTCATGACCACCGCCATCGCGCTCGAGACCAGCAAGGGCGACCTGCCGCTGGCGCTGGCATTGGGCCTGGTGCTGCTGGGGGTGGTGCTGCTGCTCAACCTTGCCATCAGCGCACTGCGCGGCTGGCGCGAGCGGGTCGATGGCGGCGCGGCCGATGCGGCGGGGCTGCGGCGGATGGAGGCGGCCGCATGAGCAACATCCGGCCGCACGGCGATGCGCGCGCCCGACTTCGCGTGGTGGCCGCGCGAGGCGGCGACGCGCCCGAAGCTGCGGCGATGGCCGGCTCGGCGCTCTTCGCCCTGCGCGACATCGACGTGCGCTACGGTCGCGTGCCGGCGCTCGCCGGCGTCACGCTGTCCATCCATGCCGGCGAACGCGTCGCCCTGATCGGCGCCAACGGCAGCGGCAAGAGCACGCTGCTGCGCGTGCTGCACGGCCTGTTGCCGCATGCGGGCGGCGCTTTTGTCAACGCGGTGCCGCCGCAGGCGCAGGCGATGCTGTTCCAGCGTCCGCACATGCTGCGTATGAGCGTGCGCAACAACGTCGCGCTGGCGCTCTGGCTGCACGGCGCGCGGTGGCGCGACGCGCAGCGCGAAGCGGTGGCGGCGCTGGGGCGGGTTGGCCTGGACAGCGTGGCCGGGCGCAATGCGCGCACCCTCTCGGGCGGGCAGCAGCAGCGCATGGCGCTGGCGCGTGCCTGGGCGCTCAAGCCGGCGGTGCTGCTGCTCGACGAGCCGACCGCCAGCCTGGACCCGACGGCCAAGCGCGAGGTCGAGGCCCTGATCGCCGACGCGGCGCATGGCCGCACGCTGGTGTTCGCGAGCCACAACCTGGGCCAGGTGAAGCGGCTCGCGAGCCGCGTGGTCTACCTCGAGCATGGCCGGGTGCTGGCGGACCTGCCGGTGCACGATTTCTTCAACGGGCCTCTCCCCGAGGAAGCCCGCCAATTTGTCAAAGGAGAGCAGGTATGAAGGCATTCAAGTTCCTGGCGGCGGCACTCGCCCTGGCGGCGGGCAGCGTCGTGGCGCAGGCCGAGACGATCACCATGGCGTCGACCACCTCGACCGAGCAGTCGGGCCTGTTCGCGCACCTGCTGCCGGCCTTCAAGCAGGCCAGCAGCATCGACGTCAAGGTGGTGGCGGTCGGCACCGGGCAGGCCATCGACATGGCCAAGCGCGGTGACGCCGACGTGCTATTCGTGCACGACACGGCGGCGGAGGAGAAGTTCGTCGCCGAAGGTTTCGCCGCCAAGCGCTTCGCGGTTATGTACAACGATTTCGTGCTGATCGGGCCGAAGAACGATCCGGCGGCGGCAAAGGGCAAGGACAGCGCCGCGGCGCTGAAGAAAGTGGCTGCGGCCAACGCCGCCTTCGTCTCGCGCGGCGACAAGAGCGGCACCGACGCCGCCGAGCGCCGGCTCTGGGCGCAGGCCAGCCTGGCCGAAGCAGGCCAGCCGGTGCCCAACGACAAGAAGGGCACGGGCTACAAGGAGTGCGGCTGCGGCATGGGTCCGGCGCTCAACATCGCGGCCTCCAGCGGCGCCTACGTGCTGGCCGACCGAGGCACCTGGCTCAGCTTCAAGAACCGCGCCGACCTGGCGGTGCTGGTGGAGGGCGACAAGCGGCTCTTCAACCAGTACGGCGTGATGGTGGTGAGCCCCTCGAAGTTTCCGCAGCTCAACAGCGCCGGCGCGCAGAAGTTCGTCGACTGGGTGATCTCGCCGGCGGGGCAGTCGAGCATTGCGAGCTACAAGATCGGCGGCGAGCAGCTGTTCTTCCCCAATGCGAGCAGCCAGTAGGGCGTTGCGCGCCATGGCCGTCGCCTCGGGCGTGATCGCCGGCGCGACCGGCGCGGGCGGCGCACTGGCGCAGACCATCGCGGTCCATGCGGCGGGCAGCCTGCGCGCGCCGCTCACCCAGGCCGCGCAAGCCTTCGAGCAGGCGCATCCGGGCACGCGCATCGCGCTGAGCTTCGGCGCCTCGGGCCTGCTGCGGGACCGCATTGCCGGCGGCGAGCCCGCCGACGTGTTCGCCTCGGCCAACATGGCGCATCCGCAGTCGCTCTCCGCGGGCGGCGCATGGGGCCCGACCCGCGCCTTCGCGCGCAACGCGTTGTGCGCGCTCGTGCGGCCCGGCCTCGGGGTGACGCGCGACACGCTGGTGAAGGCGATGCTCGACCCGGAGATCCGGGTCGGCACCTCGACCCCCAAGGCCGACCCCTCGGGCGACTACGCCTTCGAGCTGTTCGATCGCGTCGAGCGCAGCGGCGCGGCGCCGGCCGGCTCGGCAAGCGCGCTGGCAGCGAAGTCGCTGCAGCTCACCGGCGGGCCGAACTCGCCGGCCCCGCCGGCGGGGCGCAACGTCTACGGCATGCTGGTCGCGAACGGGCAGGCCGACGTGTTCCTGACCTACTGCACCAACGCCGTGATCGCCGTCGCCGAGGAGCCGGGCTTGCAGCGGGTAGACGTGCCGCCGTCCATCAACGTGAGCGCCGAATATGGGGTGGTCGTGCGCAAGGGCGCGCCGGCGGCGGCGCAGGCTTTTGCGGACGAGCTGGTCGGCGGCGCGGGACAGCGTGCTTTGCGGCAGGCTGGGTTTCTGGCGCCCTGACAGGCCGGGCCGGTACTGCGGCGTACCCGTCGACTGCGGACAAAGGCTGTCAGCTTGGCCGGCGTCTTCGCCGACTCAGTCCAGCTGCCGCAGCTCGATGCGCACCAGGTTTCGCACGTGCCGCGGCCCCAGCTGCCGGTCGGCGGCCGAGAGCAGGGCGATGCGGCCCTCGCGCTCGTCCAGCGCCCGGCCGTCGCGCTCGAAGAGCACCAGCACGCCTTCGCCCACCGCGGTGTTGGCGATTCGTCGAGCTTCAGGCTCTGTCGCACCGCGCCCACCAGCTCGATCTGCTGGCTGGGCTGTGCCACTGCGATGCCCCAAAGGGTGCCCAGCAGCAGTAGCGAAGTAAGGAGGCGAAGAGGGCGCATCGGCAGTCTCCTTCAGACGGCAATTCAGCGGTCCAGCGGCAGGTAGAGGCTTTCCTTGACCTCTTCCATCACCACATAGCTGTTCGACTCGGCCGTGACGGGCAGCTTCTTCAGCAAGTCGCCCAGCAGGCGCCGATAGTCGCTCATCGCGCGCAGCCGCGCCTTCACCAGGTAGTCGAAGCCGCCCGACACCAGGTGGCATTCCATCACCTCGGGCACATGCAGGAGCTCGGTGCGCACCTTGTCGAAGACATCGGCCGACTTCGAGGACAGCGTGATCTCGACGAACACCAGCAAGGTCTTGCCGATGGCCTGGGGGTCGATGCGGGCGTGGTAGCCGGTGATCACGCCCTCGCGCTCCATGCGTCGGACGCGTTCGGTGCAGGGCGAGGTCGACAGGCCAATCTGCTGCGCCAGCTCGGTCATGGGGATCCGGCCCTGGCGCTGGAGGATGTCGAGGATCTTGCGGTCGGTACGGTCGAGCTCGGTCATTTCACTCCTGGAAGCGCCTTGAGAGCCGCGACGACAGCAAGAAGCACTGGCAAGGCGCCATATTTGAGTGAAGTTTATGGCAAGAAGATGAATAACCTTGGCTTCTCTCTTTGAGTCGACGGGGTCTTGCAATGAAAGTGATTGTTCTGGGCGGCGGCGTCATCGGTGTCACGACGGCCTATTACCTGGCGCGCGCCGGCGCCGAGGTGACGTTGGTCGATCGCCAGGGCGGCCCGGCTGCGGAGACCAGCTTCGCCAATGCCGGCCAGGTCTCGCCCGGCTATTCCACGCCCTGGGCCGCGCCAGGCATCCCCCTCAAGGCGCTCAAGTGGATGTTCCAGAAGCATGCGCCGCTGGCGATCCGACCCGACGGCAGCCTGTTCCAGCTGCGCTGGATGGCCGCGATGCTGAAGAACTGCTCGCCCGAGCGCTACGCGATCAACAAGGAACGCATGATGCGCGTGGCCGAGTACAGCCGGGACTGCCTGCGCGAGTTGCGCGTGCAGACCGGCGTGCGCTACGAGCACCGCACGCAAGGCACCCTGCAGCTGTTCCGTACGCAGGCGCAGCTCGATGCGGTGCAGCGCGACGTCGCGGTGCTGCAGGAATGCGGCGTGCCCTTCGAGCTGCTCGACCGCCACCAGCTCGCCGCGGTCGAGCCCGCACTGGCACGCAGCGCAGGGCAACTGGCCGGCGGGCTGCGCCTGCCGAACGACGAGACCGGCGACTGCCATCTGTTCACCCGCGGCCTGGCCGATGTGGCGCGCGGGCTGGGCGTGAGCTTCCGCTTCGAAGAGTCCGTCGAGAGCCTGCTGACCGAAGGCGGGCGCATTGCCGGCGTGCGGCTGGCCGGGCCGAAGGCGGAGGTGCTCAAGGCCGACCGCTACGTGCTTGCCTTCGGCAGCTATTCGCGCGAGCTGATCGCGCCGCTGGGGCTGCACATCCCGGTCTACCCGGTCAAGGGCTATTCGCTGACCGTGCCGCTGCTCGACCCCGCGCTGGCGCCGCAATCCACCGTGCTCGACGAGACCTTCAAGATCGCCATCACGCGCTTCGACGACCGCATTCGCGTGGGCGGCATGGCCGAGCTGGCCGGCTTCGACCTGCGCCTGAATCCGCAGCGGCGCGCAACGCTGGAGCGCGTGGTCGGCGAGCTGTTCCCCGGCGGCGACCTGCCGCGCGCCAGCTTCTGGACCGGCCTGCGCCCGATGACGCCCGACAGCACGCCCATCGTCGGTCCCACGCCCTTCTCGAACCTGTACCTCAACACCGGCCACGGCACGCTGGGCTGGACCATGGCCTGCGGCTCCGGCAAGCTGGTGGCCGACCAGGTGATGGGACGGCGGCCCGACATCCGCACCGACGGGCTGGCGATGGACCGCTATGCCGCACCGGAGCGCGGGCGCCTCGTCGGAACCGCGCCGGGCACGGCCTCGGCCTGATCAGGCCGGCTGCTGCGCGGCGCGGTCCTCGAGCAGCTTCACCAGCGTGTGCAGCACGCGGTTGACCGGCGTCGCGATGCCCAGCGCCTCGCCCTGGCGCAGCACGTAGCCGTTGAGGTGATCGATCTCGCTGCGCTTGCCGCGCGCCAGGTCCTGCGCGGTGGAGGAGAACTGCGAGGGCATGCTCTCGGCGATGCGCTGCACGGCGGCCCAGGTGTCGCCCGGCACCGTCACGCCGCCGGCCTCGGCCACGGCCAGGCATTCGCGCACCACGTCGCCCATGACGGCCTGCACGCCTTCGCGCTGCGAGATGCGGCCATAAGGCAGCTGCGTGATCGCCGACAGGGCGTTGTAGGCGCAGTTGAGGATCAGCTTGGCCCACAGTGCGCCGGTCACGTTGTCGGAAATCTGCGTGGGCACGCCGGCGGCGATCAGCAGCTCGGCGACGTCGGCGCTCTGCGTCGAGGGCGCGACGACCAGCTCGCCGCGCCCGTGGTGCTTGACGTGGCCCGGCCCGGCCATCTCGGTGGCCACGTAGACCACCGTCGCCGCGACCTCCTGCGCCAGCGCCGCCTGCAGGCGCGTCGCGTTGTCGACGCCGTTCTGCAGCGTGAGCACCAGCGCATCGGGCGCCAGGTGCGGGCGCATCGCCGCGGCAGCGCTCTCGGTGTCGGTGGACTTCACGCAGAAGAGCACCAGTCGGGCGTCCCGCACGGCATCGACCTCGGTGCTGGCCTCCATCGGCACGCGGGCCTGGAAGGACTGCGTGTCCAGCAGCAAGCCGTCGCGGCGGATCGCCTCCACATGCTGCGGCCGCCCGACCAGCACGACCGAATGCCCTGCGCGCGCCAGCATGCCGCCGTAATAGCAACCCACCGCACCCGCACCCATCACTGCAATTCTCATGACCTGCTCCGTCGACGAACTGCGTGCATGGTAGTGCGCTCTCCGCGGCCTTGCGCGGCGTGGGCAAGGAACGCCCAGGTGGCAGGATGTCTGCCTCGCGATGGGAACTTTCGTGGCACATGGTCAGGGCCGCCATCCCGTGGCACGCTAGACGGTTCATGAAAAGCAATACACGCGGCTCGCTCGAGATGAGCGCGGCCATGGTGATCTCGGGCACGATCGGCTGGGCCGTCGTGCGCTCGGGCCAGCCGATCGTCGATCTCCTCTTCTGGCGCTGCGTCTTCGGTGCGGCCACGCTGCTAGTCGTCTGCGGGGCGATGGGCATGCTGCGTGGCACGCTCAGCCTGCGCCTGATCGGCCTCGCGGCGCTGGGGGGAGTCGCCCTGGTCCTCAATTGGGTGCTGATCTTCGCCGCCTTCTCCCGCGCGTCGATCTCCATCGCCACGGCGGTCTACAACACTCAGCCCTTCATGCTCGTGGCGCTCGGCGCGCTGTTCTTCTCCGAACGGCTGACCGCGACCAAGCTGGTGTGGCTGGGCGTCGCCTTCGCCGGCGTGCTGCTGATCGCGCAGGCCAGGCCCGATGCGGGCTACGGCGGCACGGACTATGCGGCCGGCGTGCTGATGGCGCTCGGCGCCGCCTTCCTCTATGCGCTCGCCGCGATCGTCACCAAGAAGCTCAGCGGCGCGCCGCCGCACCTGATCGCGCTGATCCAGCTGTGCGTCGGGATCTTGGTGTTCGCGCCTTTTGCGAAGCTGTCGGAGCTGCCCTCCGATGCGGGCGCCTGGACCGCTTTGGTCGCGATGGGCGTGGTCTACACCGGCCTGGTGTACGTGCTTCTCTACGGCGCGATCCAGAAGCTGCCGACGCACCTGACGGCGGCGTTGTCCTTCATCTTTCCGATCGTGGCGATCGGCGTCGATTTCCTGATCTTCGGCCATCGGCTGCATCCGATGCAATTCGTCGGCGCGGCCGCCATCCTCATCGCCGCGGCCGGGATGAATCTCGGCTGGTCGCTGCCGCGATCGAAGGCGCCGGTCCCGCAATAGAGACCGGCGAGGGCGGCGCCACCCGCCATGACCTCCCACGTCATCGACCCGCGGCGCGCCTGCGGCGACCATTCGTTCACCCCGCGCCGTTGCGGGCCCTCAAGACGAAAGGAATCGCCACCATGAACACCGCAGCACCCGATGCCGCGCGCATCGCCGAACAGTACATCGCCGTCTGGAACGAGACCGATGCCGAGCGCCGCCTGAAGTTGCTCGAAACCCACTGGAGCGCCGACGCGCGCTACGTCGACCCCGTGATGCAGGGCAGCGGCCACGCGCAGATCAGCGCGCTCGTCGGCGGCGTGCATCAGCGCTATCCGGGCTTCCGCTTCAAGCTCAAGGGCCAGGCCGATGCGCACGGCGAGCACCTGCGCTTCTCGTGGACCCTGGGCCCGAGCGGGGCCGAGGACCTGGTCGAAGGCACGGACTTCGTGCAGCTCGAATCCGGCAAGCTGCGCGCGGTGACCGGCTTCCTGGACAAGGTGCCGGTCGGCGCGTGATCCTCACTCCACGATCGCGACGCCCTTGACCTGCGCATGCACGGCCGCGCCCGCGCGAAGGCGCAGCAGCGCGGCCGACTTGCGCGTGATGCGCGCCAGCAGGCGCGCGCCGCCGACTTCCAGCCCCACCATGACCTGCGCGGGGCCGTCCTCCGCGAGATCGGTCACGGTTGCCGGCAGGATGTTGAGCACGCTGGTGTCCGCCTGGGGCGTGAGCGTGAGGCTCACGTCGCGCGCCTGGATGCGCACGCGCACCGCCTGGCCGATGCGCGTGCCGCCGTGCGGCAGCCACAGCGTGCCGCCTACGAAGGCGAGCTGCGTCAGGCCGAAGGCGGCGTCGAAGCCCGCGACGGTCGCGTCGACGATGGCGCCGGCCGCGTCGCCGTGCGCCAGCGGCAGGTCGAGCCGCGTCATCAGCGCATTCGCGGGGCCGCTGGCCAGCACGCGCCCGGCCTCCATCAGCACCAGGTGATCGGCCAGGCGCGCCACCTCGTCGGCCGCGTGGCTCACGTAGATGACGGGGATGTCGAGCTCGGCGTGGAGCCGCTCGAGGTAGGGCAGGATCTCGCGCTTGCGCGGCAGGTCGAGCGAGGCCAGGGGCTCGTCCATCAGCAGCAGCCGCGGGCTGGTGGCCAGTGCGCGTGCGATGCCCACGCGCTGGCGCTCGCCGCCCGAGAGCGTGTCGGGCCGGCGGGCCAGCAGATGGCCGATGCCCAGCAGTTCCACCGCCTGTTCGAGCGGCACCCGCCGCTGCGCGGCGGCGACCCGCTTCATGCCGTATTCGAGATTGCGGCGCACGTCGAGGTGCGCGAAGAGGCGCGTCTCCTGGAACACGTAGCCCAGCGCGCGCCGGTGCGTCGGCACGAAAGCCGCGTCGTCCTGCCAGCGCTCGCCGTTCACGGCCACGAAGGCGCCCGGTGCGTGCTGCAGCCCCGCGATGGCGCGCAGGCAGGTGGTCTTGCCGCAGCCCGAGGGGCCGAAGAGCGCACTCACGCCGCGGCCCGGCAGGTCCAGCGCGACCTCCAGCGAGAAGCCGGGGTGCTCGACCTTCAGGCGCGCCTGAACGCCCGTGTCTGCCGCTGCATCACCCGTCATCGCCGCCGCCCCGTGGGATTGAGCGCGTAGAGCGCCAGCAGCACCAGGAAGGAGAAGACCACCATGCCGCCGGCCAGCCAGTGCGCCTGCGTGTACTCCAGCGCCTCCACGTGGTCGTAGATCTGCACCGACACCACGCGCGTCTTCTCGGGAATGTTGCCGCCGATCATCAGCACGACGCCGAACTCGCCCACCGTGTGGGCGAAGCCCATCACCACGGCCGTGAGGTAGCCGGGCCGCGCCAGCGGCAGCGCCACGCTGAAGAAGCGGTCGAGCGGCGAGGCCCGCAGCGTCGCCGCCGCTTCGAGCGGCTCGCTGCCGATGGCCTCGAAGGCGTTCTGGATCGGCTGCACCACGAAGGGCATCGAATACACCACCGAGCCGATCACCAAGCCCGCAAAACTGAAGGGCAGCAGGCCGATTCCCAGCCATTGGGTGAACGCGCCGATCGGCCCGTTCGGCCCCATCGTCACCAGGAAATAGAAGCCCAGCACCGTGGGCGGCAGCACCAGCGGCAGGGCCACCAGCGCGCCGACAGGCCCCTTCCACGCCGAGCGGGTGCGTGCCAGCCACCAGGCCAAAGGCGTGCCCAGCAGCAGCAGGATCAGCGTGGTGAGCGCCGCCAGCTTGAGCGTGAGGACGATGGCGCCGAGGTCGGCCGCGGTGGGCATGCGCGGCTAGAGGTCGTAGCCGAAAGAACGGATCACCGCCTTGGCGGCGTCGGACTTGAGAAAGGCGATGAGCGCCACGGCGGCCGCATTGTCCTTGCCGCGGGCCAGCAGCACCGCGTCCTGCCGAATGGGGCTGTGCAGCTCGGCCGGCACGATCCAGGCCGAGCCGCTCTTGAGCTTGCCGTTCTCCCACACCTGCGACAGCGCGACGAAGCCGAGCTCCGCGTTGCCGCTGGAGACGAAGCCGAAGGTCTGGCCGATGCTCTCGCCCTGCACGAACTTCGGCTCCAGCCTGGCGAGCACGCCCAGGCGCGTCATCGTCTCGAGCGCGGCCGCGCCGTAAGGCGCGAGCTTGGGCGCGGCCAGCGCGATGTGCGCGAACTGCCCGCTCGTGAGCACCTCGCCCTTGGCGTCCACCAAGTCGGGCTTGGCCGACCACAAGACCAGCTTGCCGGTCGCATAGGTGAAGCGGGTGCCCGGCACGGTCGCGCCTTCCTTGTCGAGCTTGGCCGGCGTCTCGTTGTCGGCCGCGAGGAAGACGTCGAAGGGGGCGCCGCTCTGGATCTGTGCGTAGAACTTGCCCGTCGCGCCGGAGGCCAGCACGGCCTTGTGGCCCGTTGCCTTCTCGAAGTCGGCAGCCAGCGCCTTCATCGGCCCGGCGAAGTTGGCCGCGACGGCGACCTGGACCTCGGCTGCATGGACGGCGAGCGTCGCGCCGAGCGCGAGGAGAGCGGCGAGCGAACGGGAGAGCAAGAGGCTGGACTTCATTGCGCTATTCATCGATGGAATAGCGCGAGTGTAAGGCCCGGCGGCACAATGCGGCGCATGGCATCTCCCCGCTTCGGCGACGCGCTCGGCCACGGCATGAGCGACAAGCGCATCGACATCCTGCGCGGCATCGGCCGCACGGGCAGCATCTCGCAAGCCGCACGCGAGGCGTCGGTGAGCTACAAGGCGGCGTGGCAGGCGGTGGCCACGCTCACCAATCTGGCCGGCGTGCCGCTGGTGGAGCGGGCGGTCGGCGGCGCGGGCGGCGGGGGAGCCTCGCTCACGGCGCACGGCAGGCAACTGCTCGAGCTCGCGGACGCGCTCGCGCTCGCGCGTCGCGACGTGCAGTCGCGTGGCGGCGCGGCCGGCGCGGCCGGTGCGGGGACGGCGGTCGCACGGCTCGCCATCCGCACCAGCATGCGCAACCAGCTGCCGGCGACGGTGCAGGCGATCGAATCCACCGGGCGCATCGTCCGCGTGCAGCTGTCGCTGGGCGATGCGCAGCCCATCGCCGCGCGGATCACGCAGGAGAGCGCCGAGCTGCTCGGGCTGGCCGAGGGCATGGCCGCGATCGCGCTGTGCAAGGCGACCGCGGTGCGCATCGAGCGTGCCTCCGCACCGCGCCGCGGCCGGGGTAACCAGCTGGCCGGCGTGGTGCAGGGCGTGGCGCGCGGGGAGGACGGCGACGAGATCGCGATGGCGCTGGAAGGCGGCCTGCAGCTCGTCGGCTTCGCGCCCGGCGGCTCGGGCTTGCGTGCGCGGCAGCGTGTGCTGGCCACCGTCGACGAGGCGGCGGTGGTGGTGGCGTTGCCGGGGTAGTACGCGCGGGCGGTGTAACTCCCTCCCCCTCTGGGGTGGGGCAACGGACCTTCGAGGCCCCGTCAGGCCTTCAAAGTCCCAGGTCGCTCAGCCCCGGGTGCTCGTCCGGCCGGCGGCCCAGCGGCCAGAAGAACTTGCGCTCGTTCTCCTTGATCGGCAGATCGTTGATGCTCGCATGGCGGTGCGTCATCAGGCCGGCCTCGTTGAACTCCCAGTTCTCGTTGCCGTAGCTGCGGAACCAGTTGCGGGCATCGTCGTGCCATTCGTAGGCGAAGCGCACGGCGATGCGGGCGCCGGCGAAGGCCCACAGCTCCTTGATCAGGCGGTAGTCCAGCTCGCGCGCCCATTTGCGCTCGAGGAAGGCCTGTGCTGCCGCACGTGACGTAGCAACTCGGCACGGTTGCGCCAGCGCCTGTCTTCGCGTGGTGATCAGGCCAGTGCGACGCGGTGAGGGTCGCGCAGTTTCCACCCGTCTTCGGCGAGGCGGATATTCTGGGTCGCGGTTTCGAGGGGTGAAGGGCGGAAGGGGCGGGCGGGTTTCATATCGGCGATTATTTGGTGAAGGGTGGGGGTGGGAACAGGTCTGTCTACGTGCCAGTAAAACGAAGGTCAGACAGAGCTGTCTACAACGCCTCGCATGCCCACCGCCCATCTCTCGCAGCGCCCGGAGCTCCCTGCCCGCGACCGCATCCTGCTGACCGCGCACGACCTGTTCTACCGCGAGGGTATCCGCGCCACGGGCATCGACCGCGTGATTGCCGAGTCGGGCGTGGCCAAGCTCACCTTCTACCGGCACTTCCCGAGCAAGAACGAGCTGATCCGCGCCTTCCTGGCCTATCGCCACGAACGCTGGATGGCGTGGTTCACCGATGCGCTGCAGCGCCATGGCGCGGGCCGCGGCAAGGGCATCGACGCCCTGGTGCCGGCGCTGCGCGAATGGTTCGCGGACCCGGGCTTTCGCGGCTGCGCCTTCCTCAACAGCGTGGGCGAGCTGGGCGGCGCGCTGCCGGAGGTGCTGGAGATCGCGCGCAGCCACAAGGAAGCCATGACGAAGGAGATCGAGCAACTGCTGCCCCCGTCGCGCCAGCGCGCGAAGGACGCGCAGACGATCGCGCTGGCCGTCGATGGCGCCATCGCGCACGCGCAGTTCGACCCGACGCCGGAGACGGCGCTCAAGACCCTGGAGCGGCTGGTGAAGGTCGTGCGCGGCGAGGCCTGAGCCTCAGCGCATCGGCCACTGCGCCGTCCTGCGCATCGCCGGCCAGCCGCCGACGGTCAGCGCGCGCAGGACCCATTCCACCGGGCCGTAGCTGAAGCGCCGCAGCCACCAGGCGCTGCCCGCCATCTGGCCGGCGAAGAGGCCCAGGGCGATCAGCACGCCGAGCCCCGGCGAGACCCGGCCCATGAGTCCGAGCCCGTAGCCGGTGAAGATCAGCGCGCAGGCCAGCGACTGCAGCAGGTAGTTGGTCAGCGCCATGCGCCCCGCAGGCGCCAGCGCGCGTGCGATGCACGCACCGGCATCGCGCTGGAACAGCATCAGCGCGAGGCCCATGTAGGCGGCACTGAGGAAGGGTGCGGTCAGGAGGCTCACGCCCAGGCCCAGGATCTCCCGGCCCGAACCCAGGCCCCCTGCCGTCGCGTTCGCGTAGAACACGGCGCCGGGCAGGCCCACGGCCAGGCCCCAGGTGACGAAGCGGCGCCGGAGGCCGCGCCACGCGTCGAGGTGCGCGAAGACGCGGCGCTGGCCTGCGGCGAAGCCGACCATGAACATCGCCAGCGCGCACGGGCCCTGGATCAGCACCACGACCCACCAGCTGTTGACCAGCTCGCGCAGGCGCTGCGCAATGACGCTGGCGGGCGGGCCCAGCCAGGCCTGCTGAGCGGCTTCCGCGCGCGCCAGGGCGCCGGCGAAGTCCGTCATCTCGCCCGGGCGCATCTGCGGTGAGCCCAGGATGATCAGGACCACGGCCGGCAGCAGCGTGAGGAGAAAGGCGCGCCGCAGCGCCTGGCGCTCGTGCTGGCGCCGTGCCGCAAGGAGCACGAGGCCCAGCACCGCATAGACGCAGAGGATGTCGCCGTGATAGAGCCAGATCGCATGCGCCGCGCCGAGGAGTCCGAGCCCGAGCAGCCGGCGCAGCATGCGCGGCACGAAGGCCGCGCCGCTGTGCCGGGCCGAGCTCATCTGCAGGGTGAAGCTGTAGCCGAAGAGGAAGGAGAAGAGCAGGTAGAACTTGGTCTCGAACAGGAAGGCCACCAGCCAGCGCACGGCGTGGTCTGCAGGCCTGTCGAAGAGCGGATCGGGGGCACCCGCGACGTAGTAGGCGGAGGAGAAGGAGGCGATGTTGACGACCAGGATGCCCGCCAGCGCGAAGCCACGCAGCGCGTCGAGCTGGAGCAGCCGCGCCGGCTGGTGGGCGTCGGGGGAGAGGGTGGCCATGGGCGGATCGTAGAGCCCATGGCCACTGTGCCGCGCGCAGCGGCGCGGGCGCACTCGGGCCGTCAGGCCTTTTCCGGCACCGGATTGCGGAAGCTCACATTGAGCAGGTTCCACGCATTGATCACCGCGATGGTGAAGCCGAGCTCGGCGATCTCCTCGTCGGAGAACTGCACCTTGAGCTTGGCGAACTCCTCGTCGCTCGGGTCCCGGTTCGGGATGGCCGTGACGATCTCGGCCCAGGCGAGCGCGGCGCGCTCGCGCTCGGTGAAGAAGGGCGCCTCGCGCCAGCCGGCCACCGCGTTGAGGTGGCGCGCGTCGATGTCCTGCTTGATCAGGTCTTGCCAGTGCATGTCCATGCAGAAGGCGCAGCCGTTGATCTGCGACACGCGCAGCAGCACGAGGTCGTACAGGCGATGGCCCAGCAGGTCCTTGCGGACGGCGCCGGAGAGGGTGATCAGGGACTGGAAGGCCTTGGGCGCGAGCTGGTGGAAGGGAATGCGTGCGGTGTGCGTCATGAGGTGAATGTCCTTGGGAAGTTGCTGCGGAGAGCCGCCCCATGCGGCCCTCCATGCACTTAAGACGCACCGCGGTGTGCGTTTGTGACAGGCCCTGGAAGCCGCTCGCGTGCCGACGCTTGATCTCAGGGTTTGTCCCGGTCGCTCATGGACTTGGATAATCTCAAAAAAGATACTAATATCAAAAACACGTACCAACGCGAACGCGTTCGGAAAGCCCATCCCCGGCGCGCACCGCGCCGATCCCAAGGAGACATCAGCGTGGAAACAGGATTGATATCGCCGCCGGCAGGCGCCGCATCCGCGTCGGCCGACGAGCAGAAGATCACGGGTTACGGCTGGAAGGCCCTGGCCGGCTCGGCCATCGGCTATGCCATGGACGGCTTCGACCTGCTGATCCTCGGCTTCATGCTCTCGGCCATCTCGGCCGACCTGCATCTCACGCCGGGACAGGCCGGCTCGCTGGTCACCTGGACGCTGGTGGGCGCCGTCGCCGGCGGCATCATCTTCGGCTCGCTCAGCGACCACTACGGCCGCATCCGCGTGCTGACCTGGACCATCGTGCTGTTCGCGGTCTTCACCGGCCTGTGCGCCTTTGCACAGGGCTACTGGGACCTGCTGGTCTACCGCACCATCGCCGGCATCGGGCTGGGCGGCGAGTTCGGCATCGGCATGGCGCTGGCGGCCGAGGCCTGGCCGGCGAAGCACCGCGCGCGCGTCTCGTCCTATGTGGCGCTGGGCTGGCAGGCCGGCGTGCTGGGGGCGGCACTGCTGACGCCGCTGCTGCTGCCTTCGATCGGCTGGCGCGGCATGTTCCTGGTCGGCGTGATTCCCGCCGTGGTCGCCTGGGTGATCCGCAACAGGCTGCACGAGCCCGAGGTCTTCGTGCGCAGCGCCGCGCGAAGGAAGGTGCCGAAGGGCCGCCCCTTCCGGCTGCTGGTGAAGGACGCGCGCACCACGCGCACCAGCCTGGGCATCGTGGTGCTGTGCGCGGTCCAGAACTTCGGCTACTACGGGATCATGATCTGGATGCCCAGCTTCCTCGCCAACAAGCTGGGCTTCAACCTCACCAAGTCGGCGCTGTGGACCTCGGTCACCATCCTCGGGATGATGGCCGGCATCTTCGTCTTCGGCCAGCTGGCCGACCGCATCGGCCGCAAGCCCAGCTTCCTGCTGTTCCAGGCCGGCGCGGTGGCAATGGTGCTCGCCTATGCGCAGCTCGACGACCCGATCGCGATGCTGTGGGCCGGCGCGCTGATGGGCATGTTCGTCAACGGCATGCTCGGCGGCTACGGCGCGCTGATGTCCGAGGCTTATCCCACGGAGGCGCGCGCCACTGCGCAGAACGTGCTCTTCAACATCGGGCGCGCGGTGGGCGGCTTCGGGCCGGTGGTGGTGGGGGCGCTCGCCACGCAGTACTCCTTCCAGGTTGCGATTGCATTGCTGGCGGCGATCTATGTGTTGGACATGGTGGCCACGCTGTTCCTGATTCCGGAGCTCAAGGGCGCCGAGCTGGAGTGATGTCATGAGCAACAACGACTGCTTCCAGCGCAATGCGCAGAGCGTGGCTTCGCACCGCTGCGAAGTCGCCGAGCACCGCTGGGTCAACGCGCGCTACAAGTACCTGCGCCTCGCCGCCGCGGCCGACCTGGTCGGCGTGACCCGCCCCGGCCAGTTCTACCAGCTCCGGTGCCCGGGCACCGATGCGCTGCAACCCTTCCTGCTGCGGCCGATGAGCGTCTACGGCACCGGCCCCGAGGCTGGCAGCATCGAGTTCCTCTACAACGTGACCGGCGTCGGCACGCGCGCACTGGCGGCGTTGGAGCAGGGCGGACACATGGAGATCGTGGGGCCGCTGGGCAACACCTTCGGCTTCGAGCCCGGCTTCCGCCACGTGATGGTGGTGGCGCGCGGCGTGGGCCTGGCGACCATGGCGCCGCTGGTGCGCCAGGCCGCGGCGGCCGGCGTGCGGATCACGGCGATCCTGTCGGCGCGCCGCCCCGAGGACCTGATGAGCGAGCAATTCCTGCGCGGTGCCGAGGCCGGGCTGCACTGCGTGTACGACAGCGACGGCAGCGCCTCGGTCGAATCGGTCGAGGCGCTGCTGCGCCGCCTGCTCGATGCGGATGCGCCGGACGCGCTCTACACCTGCGGCTCGCACCGCCTGCTGATGCTGCTGCAGCGCCTGCTCGCGGACTACCCGCAGGTGCGTGGCGAGGTCGCGATGGAGCAGCGCATGGCCTGCGGCATGGGGGTGTGCCTGTCCTGCGTGCGGCTCTTCGATCGCGAGGGCGACAAGCAATTCCTCCGCGTGTGCCGCGAGGGCCCGGTGTTCCCGATCCGCGAGGTCGTGGGGGAGGTGGAGTTTGGCTGATCTGTCCGTCCATGTCGGCGCGCTCGCGCTGCGCAATCCGGTGATGCCGGCCTCCGGCTGCTTCGCCATCGAGTACAGCGAGGCGCTGGACTTCGGCCGCCTCGGCGCGCTGGTGATCAAGAGCGTCTCGCCCGCCTGCCGCGCCGGCAATCCGACGCCGCGCGTCGCCGAGACACGGGGAGGCATGCTCAATTCCATCGGCATCCCCAGCAAGGGGCTCGCGCACTACCGCCGCGACGTGCTGCCGGCCTACACGGGCCACGGAACGCCGGTGGTGGTCTCCATCTCCGCAGACACGGTGGACGAGTTCGCGCAGGCCGTCGCGGAGATGTCGCTGCCCGAGGTCGCGGTCATCGAGGCCAACATCTCCTGCCCCAACCTGGAGGCCGACGGCATGGCCTTCGCGATGACGCCCGAGACCACCTACCAGGTGGTGAGCGCCATCCGGCGCCGCACCCGCCACCCCTTCTGGGCCAAGCTCACGCCCAATGCCTCGCAGATCGCGGCGGTGGCCAAGGCGGCCGAGGAGGCCGGCGCCGACGCGCTGGTGATGGGCAACACGGTGCTGGGCATGGCCATCGACGTGCGCACGCGCAAGCCCCGGCTGGGCAACGTGATGGGCGGCCTCTCTGGCCCGGCGATCAAGCCGATCGCGCTGCGCATGGTGCACCAGTGCCATCGCGCCGTTCGCATCCCGATCGTCGGCTGCGGCGGCATCGCGAGCGCCGAGGACGCGATCGAGTTCATGCTGGCCGGCGCGAGCGCGGTGCAGGTGGGCACGGCCTCCTTCCTGGACCCGGGCGCGATGCAGAAGATCATCGACGGGCTGGCCGACTACTGCGCGGACACGTGCGTCGAGCGGCTGCGCGAGCTCACCGGCGCGGTGGAACTGGACCGCCATCTGTCCGACCGCTGGCTGCGCTTCGCACAGCAGTCGGGCTGAGGAACGCGCGATGCAGGCATCTTCACTGCGCCCGCTGGCCGAGCGGCTCTTCGCCGAGCTGCGCGCGCTCGGCTTCGACGGCATCGGCGTCACGCGCGACAGCTATGGCGCGGGCGAATCGGCCGCGCTCGATCGCCTGCGTGCCTTCGCCGAGGGCGAGGGCCTCGCGGTGGAAGCCGATCGCGCTGCCAACCTCGTCTTCCGCCTGCCCGGCACGGCGCCCGATGCGCCCGCGGTCTGGGCCGGCTCGCACATCGACTCGGTGCCGCAGGGCGGCAACTTCGACGGCCTCGCGGGCATCGTCACCGGGCTGCTGTGCCTGGTCGAGCGCCGGCGCGCCGGCCGCACGGACGGGCTGCCGCTGCAGGTGCTCGCCTTCCGCGGCGAGGAGAGCGCCTGGTTCGGCAAGGCCTACATGGGCTCGGGCGCGCTGTTCGGCAAGCTCGGCCCGCAGGAGCTCGAACTGCCGCAGCGCTGCAGCGGCGAGACGCTGGGCGCCTGCATGCGCCGGGCGGGCGCAGACGTCGAGGCGATCCGCGCCGGGCAGCCGCTGGTCGACCCCGCGCGCGTGCGAGCCTACCTGGAGCTGCACATCGAGCAGGGCCCGGTGATGGTCGCGCGCGATCTGCCGCTGGCGGTGGTCTCGGGCATCCGCGGCAACGTGCGGCACAACCGCATCCGCTGCATCGGCGATGCCCAGCACTCCGGCGTGGTGCCGCGCTGGTTGCGCCACGATGCGATGTTCTCGGTGGCCGACCTGATCATGCGGCTCGACGCGCACTGGCGCCTGTTGCTGGAGCAGGGCAGCGACCTGGTCGTGACCACCGGCGTGGTGGGCACCGACCCGGCAGAGCATTCCATCTCGCGCGTGCCGGGCCACGCGATGCTCAGCTTCGAGGCGCGCAGCCAGAGCCGCGAGACGCTGGAGCGCTTCTACGACCTGATGCGCGCCGAATGCGCGGCCGTCGAGCGCGAGCGCGGCGTGCGCTTCGAATTCGACCGCCGGCTCGACAGCCCCCCGGCGCTGATGGACGAGGGCCTGTGCGGCCTGCTGCGCGAAGCCTGTGCGGCGCAGGGTACGCCCTTCGACGTGATCCCCAGCGGCGCGGGCCACGATGCCGCGCTCTTCGCCAACGCCGGCATCCCGAGCGGCATGCTGTTCGTGCGCAACCAGAACGGCTCGCACAACCCGCACGAGGCGATGGACATCGACGACTTCATGCGCGGCGTGCAGGCCATGGGCCATGTCTTCGACCGCCTCTGCAACCGGACCCCATGACCGACACCGTCACCCTGCGCTACCCCGACGACTTCCATCTGCATCTGCGCGACGGCGAGATGCTGAAGGCGGTGCTGGGCCACAGCGCACGCCAGTTCGCGCGCGCCATCGTCATGCCCAACCTCAGGCCGCCTGTCACGCGCGTGGCCGAGGCCAGGGCCTACCGCGAACGCATCCTGGCCGCACTGGCACGGGGGCAGCAGTTCGAGCCGCTGATGACCGCCTATCTCTGCGACGACACGCCGCCCGATGAACTGCGCCGCGGCTTCGAGGAAGGTGTGTTCGCCGCGGCCAAGCTCTATCCGGCCGGAGCCACCACCCATTCCGAGTTCGGCGTGACCTCGATCCCCCGCGTGGGCCGCGTGCTCGAGGCGATGCAGGCGCTGGGCATGCCGCTGCTGCTGCACGGCGAGAGCACCGACCCGGCGGTCGACGTGTTCGACCGCGAGGCGGTGTTCATCGACACCACGCTGCGGCCCCTGCTGCAGGACTTCCCCGCGCTCAAGGTGGTGATGGAGCACATCACCACCGAGGAGGCGGTGGACTTTCTCTCGGCCGACGGCAGCGGCCGGCTCGCCGCCACCGTGACGCCGCAGCACCTGCTGTTCAACCGCAACGCGATCTTCATCGGCGGCATCCGCCCGCATCACTACTGCCTGCCGGTGCTGAAGCGCGAGCGGCACCGGCTGGCCTTGCGCCGCTTCGCGACCTCGGGCTCGCCGAAGATCTTCCTGGGCACCGACTCCGCGCCGCACCTGCGCACGCTGAAGGAGGCGAGCTGCGGCTGCGCCGGGATCTTCAATGCGCCGGTGGCCTTGCAGAGCTATCTCACGGTGTTCGACGAGGAGGGCGCGCTGGAGCGCTTCGAGGCCTTCGCCAGCGTCCACGGCGCCCGCTTCTATGGCCTGCCCCTGAATGGGAGCACACTCACGCTGCGCAGGGCGCGGTGCGATGTGCCGCAGGACATCGCGCTGCCCCGCGGTGGCAGCCTTCATCCCTTCCTGGGCGGCAGCACGCTGCCCTGGGTGCTGGAGGACTGAGTCCGAAACAACACCGAGGAGAGCAACCATGAGCAAGATGCGAATCGAACACGACCTGCTGGGTGATCGCGAAGTGCCGGACGAGGCCTACTACGGCGTCCACACCCTGCGGGCCAAGGAAAACTTCCAGATCTCGGGCACCACCATCTCGGCCTTCCCCGAGCTGGTGATCGCGCTGGCCTCCGTCAAGGAAGCGGCGGCGCAGGCCAATGCCGAGCTGGGCCTGCTGCCCGCCGAGCTGCGCGACGCCATCGTGGCCGCCTGCGAGGAGATCCGCCACGGCGCGCTGCACGAGCAGTTCGTGGTCGACGTGATCCAGGGCGGCGCCGGCACCTCCACCAACATGAACGCCAACGAGGTGGTGTGCAACCGGGCGCTGGAGATCCTCGGCCATAAGCGCGGGGAGTACCAGCACCTGCACCCCAACGAGCACGTCAACATGGCGCAGAGCACCAACGACGTGTACCCGACGGCGATCCGAATCGCCACCTGCTTCGCGATCGAGCGGCTGCTCGCATCCATGGAGCACCTGCGCTCGGCCTTTGCCGAGAAAGCCACCGAGTTCGCGCACCTGCTCAAGATCGGCCGCACCCAGCTGCAGGATGCGGTGCCCATGACGCTGGGCCAGGAGTTCTCGACCTACGCGGTGATGATCGAAGAAGACATCGCGCGCCTGACCGAGGCCTCGGCCCTGATCCGAGAGATCAACCTCGGCGCCACTGCCATCGGCACCGGCATCACCGCGCACCCCGAGTACGCGGGCAAGGCGCTGGCGGCGCTGCGCAAGATCACCGGGCTGGATCTTTCCACTGCGCCCAATCTGATCGAAGCCACGCAGGACTGCGGCGCCTTCGTGCAGCTGTCGGGCGTGTTGAAGCGCATCTCGGTCAAGCTGTCGAAGACCTGCAACGACCTGCGGCTGCTCTCCAGCGGCCCGCGCTCGGGCTTCGGCGAGATCAACCTGCCGCCGATGCAGGCCGGCTCGTCCATCATGCCGGGCAAGGTCAACCCGGTGATTCCGGAAGTGATGAACCAGGTCTGCTTCGAGGTCTTCGGCAACGACCTGACCGTGACCTTCGCGGCCGAGGCCGGGCAGCTGCAGCTCAACGCCTTCGAGCCGATCATTGCGAGCGCCCTGTTCCGCAGCTTCAAGCACCTGACCAACGGATCGAGGACGCTGGCCGACTTGTGCGTCAAGGGCATCACGGCGAATCCCGACAAGCTGCGCGAGAGCATCGAGCGCTCGATCGCGCTGGTCACCGCGCTCAATCCGATCATCGGCTACAAGCAGGCCACCGAGGTCGCGACCGAGGCCTTTGCCAACGGCACCAACGTGCGCGAGGTGGTGCTCAGGCGCAAGCTGATGACCGAGGCCGAGCTGGACGACGCGCTGCGCCACGAGGTGCTGACGCAGCCGCGGGCGTACGAGAAGGCGCAGAAGCCCGCCTGACGCCCGCCGACCCGGCGACCCGGCGATATAGTCGCGCTCTTTCCATGTCCATCCTCCTCCAGCCGATGCCCGACGCCGACACGAGCTTTTCCTCGTCCATCGACTACCAGGCCCTGGGCGACCGGCTGCGGGCCTACCGCATCGGCGCCTCGCTGCTGGCGGAGGACGTGGCCGAGCAGCTGGGCGTGTCGCGCGCGGTGGTCTACCGCATGGAGAAGGGCGAGATCGTCAAGATCGAAACGCTGGAACGCCTGGCCCGGCTGCTGGGCACCTCGATGGCCTCGCTGCTGGGCGTGGAGGTGGAGTACTACGGCACCGTGCTCGGGCTGATGGAGCGCATGCGCCAGCTGGAGCAGAGCTCGGAGCGCATCATTTCGCACTTCGAGCCGATCTCGCTGCTGCTCACCTCCGACAACTACCTGCGCCACCTGCGCGAGATGCTGCTCGAGGCCGCGCCGCGCGGCGGCGCCAAGGGGCCGCGGCCGGCCGACATCGAGCAGATGCTGCGCATCCTGGCCGAGCGCAAGGCCTTCTTCGAATCGCGGCGCCCGCACATCGTGAGCCTGGTCGGCCTGCGCGAGATCGAGCGCTTCGTCCACACCGGCCTGGTGGGCCGGCTGGACCTGCCCGAGGCGGTGCATGCCGAGCGCATCCAGGCCGCGCGCCGCGAGGTGCTGCGCATGGCCGAGCTGATGGAGAGCGAGCCGCTGCACGTGCGCATCGGCGTGGTGGACGACGCGATGCCGGCGGCCACCTTCCAGGTCTTCTCCGGCCCGCGCCATGCGGTGGTGGCGGTGAGCCCCTTCCGCTTCGGCGAGCTGCCCAACGTGCGCAACGGCATCGGCACCGTCACGGCCTCGCCGGAGGCGGTCGCCATGTATGAAGAGATGATCGACCGCCTGTGGAAGGCGGCCTACAAGGGCAGGAGCGGCGCGCAGCAGCTGCGCCGGCTGCTGGAGCGCATGCCATGAGGCTCGCGCGGCCCACCCGATTCAGTTTGACGAGGAACCGATGAATTTCCAAGACACCGCGACACGCTTCGAGCGCGCCGAATCCGGCACCGATTCGTTCAAGATCCTGGCGAAGGACGCCTACCAGGCGATGAAGGACGACCCGGGCAATGCGGGGCTGTACTTTGTGATCGGCGTCGCAGCGCAGTCTTATGTGCGCCGCTACGAGGACCAGGGGGTGGCGCCGGAGTTTGCGGACAAGGCCAAGGCGATTCTGGTGAGCTACAACGCGAAGATCGTTGAGGCGCTTGCGGCTGATGCGGGCACGCGGCTGCGGCTGCTGGGCGAGGTGGCGCTCGACTACGAGTGGCAGGTGCAGGACTTCTGAGGGGCCGCTAGGCAGGCTGGGCGAGCCGCGTGAGCTCGTCCGAAATCTCATCCACACTGGTGGGCCGCACCAGCCGCCCGACCTCCTGCCCGTCGCGCAGGAAGATCAGCGTCGGCCATAGCTTGATGCCGAACGATCGGCCCAGCGGCCGGCCACTGCCGTCTTCGATCTTCAGGTGGCGCAGCGGCTGCGTCCCGGCCAGGGCCTTCGCGATGAGCGGCTGCGCCGCCTTGCAGATGCCGCACCAGGGGGCGCCGAACTCGACCACGGTGGGACCGGACAGACCGTCGACCTCCGCACGGGAGGGCTCGACGCTTGCGTAGTTGGTGTTCATGCCGCGATTCTGGGTGGGCCGGCGAGGCTGCGCTTGCGCGGGGATTTCGGCGGCTCGCGTCGGTCTGCGCCGACGAGCCCGCGCGGCGGGCTCACGCCGCCTTGCCCCGGCTCCCGCCCAGCTTGCGATAGACGGTCGCGCGGCTGATGCCCAGCGCACGCGCCGCCTCGGCCACGTTGCCGCGCGCATCGTCGACCGCGCGGCGGATCAACGCCGCCTCGACGTCGCGCAGGCGCGGGCGCTCGGGGCCGGCCGCGTGCGGCAGCGGCGCGCGATCGGCGAGCTGCGGCCTGGCCTGGACGCGCAGGCCGGACCACAGCGGCACCTCCAACACCGCGTCGCCGCGGCGCGCCGCGTCGAAGAGCATCTGCGTCGACAGCGCGAACAGGTCGTTGCAGTGCGGCGGCGCCTCCGCGCCCGGCGGCTGGTGCAGCATCTGGCGCGCCACCGTGTTGCTGGCCGTGATGCGGCCGTCGGCATCGATGCAGAGAAGGCCTTCGCTGCCCGGCCCGGCGCCGTAGCCTGGCCAGTCCAGGCGCAGCCGCAGCGCGCAGGGATGGCTGTGCACCATCGCGTTCTCGATGCTGCGCGCCGACTGCGCCGCCAGGTGCCGTAGCCCGGGGCGCTCGGCCACTTGCACGCCGGTCAGGTCCAGCATGCCGATGCATTCCCCTTGCAGGCCGAACAGCGGGGCGCCCGCGCAGCTGTAGATGCCGGTGGCATCGAAGAAGTGCTCGCCGCGGTGCAGCCATACGGATTCGTGTTCGGCCAGCGCAGCGCCGATGGCGGTGGTGCCGACCGCGCGCTCCGACAGGTCGACGCCGACCCGCGCGATGTCGCGCGCATGGCGGTCCGCGGGGTCGCTGCCGCCGGGCAGGGCGCCGACCTCGATCACGATGCCCTCGGCGTCGGTCAAGATCGCGAAGTAGCGGGTGTCGGCAATGGCGCGCGAGAGCCGCGCCAACACCGGCCGCGCGGCGGCGACCAGGGCCCGGTTGCGCTCGGCCACCCGGTGGATCGCTGGGCGCGTGACCGGGTCGAAGCTCACCTGATGCTGCGGCCGGTGGCCGGCCTGGAGGCAGCGCTGCCAGGAGCGCAACAGCCAGGGTTCGATGCGGGCGCCGCGTGTGCCGGCGGACTCGCCCTCGATCCATTCGCGCCGCGCCTGGGCGATGGTCAGGGAGCGCTCAGGCAGGGGCGTTGAAGGTGTGCTCATCGTGATGGAGGGCGTCGCCATCGACGCATGCTGGGGGCTGCCCGCGCGGCAGGATGTTTCATTTTGAGAATTTCAAGGACAACCCGCAAGCGCCTAGGGTTTTGCCTAGGGTTGTGGGTTTCGGCGACGTCCAACATTCTGAGTTGCTTAGCCATCACCAAAACGGAGACAGCCACATGCAGGTTTCATTCACGGTCAACGGCCGCGCGGTCACGGTCGATGCGCCCCCAAACACCTTCCTCGTGCAAGCGATCCGCGAGCACCTCCAGCTCACGGGCACGCACGTGGGCTGCGACACCGCGCAGTGCGGCGCCTGCACGATCCACGTCGACGGCCGCGCGGTCAAATCCTGCAACGTGCTGGTCGCCCAGGTGGCCGGGGCGGACATCACCACCATCGAGGGCATCGCGCAGCCCGACGGCACGCTGCATCCGATGCAGGCGGCCTTCAAGGAGTGCCACGGCCTGCAGTGCGGCTTCTGCACCCCGGGCATGGTGATGAGCGCCATCGACCTGTGCAAGCACCACCCCAAGGCCAGCGAGACCGAGATCCGCGAGCTGCTGGACGGCAACCTGTGCCGCTGCACGGGCTACCAGAACATCGTCAAGGCCGTGCAGATGGGCGGCGAGGCCATGGCGGCCGCGCCGGCCACCGCGGCCACGGCATAAGGAGCACCATCATGGGCGCACCCGACTTCGCGAAGCTGCCGCACATCGGCGAGGCACTCAAGCGCAAGGAAGACTACCGCTTCCTGACCGGTGCCGGGCAGTACACCGACGACGTGAACCTGGCCAACCAGAGCCACGCCGTGTTCCTGCGCTCGCCGCATGCGCATGCGGCGATCAAGTCCATCGACACCGCGGCGGCCTCGAAGATGCCCGGCGTGGTGGGCATCTTCACCGGCAAGGACATCGACGGCAAGATGGGCGGGCTGCCTTGCGGCTGGCTCATCAACAACCCCGACGGCACGCCGATGAAGGAGCCGCCGCACCCCATCCTCGCCATCGGCAAGGTGCGCTACGTCGGCGACCACGTGGCGATCGTGGTGGCCGATACGGTGGAGAACGCCAAGAACGCCGCCGAGGCGATCAAGGTCGACTACGACGTGCTGCCCGCGCTGGTGAGCGTTGCGGACGCGGCGAAGAAGGCCGGCGGCGTTGCCCTTCATGACGCGGCCCCCGACAACCAGTGCTACAGGTGGGCGCTGGGCGACAAGGCACAGGTCGATGCGGCCTTCGCCAAGGCGGCGCACGTCACCAAGCTGGACCTGGTCAACAACCGCCTGATACCCAACGCGATGGAGCCCCGGGTCGCCATCGGCAGCTACAACCGCGCCAACGACGAGTACACGCTCTACGTCGCCAACCAGAACCCGCACGTCGAGCGGCTGCTGATGACGGCCTTCGTGCTGGGCCTGCCCGAGCACAAGGTGCGCGTGATCGCGCCCGACGTGGGCGGCGGCTTCGGCTCCAAGATCTTCCTCTACGCCGAGGACGTGGCGCTGACCTGGGCCGCCAAGCAGCTCAACCGTAGCATCAAATGGACCGGCGAGCGCTCCGAGGCCTTCCTGTCCGACGCCCACGGCCGCGACCACGTGAGCCATGCCGAGATGGCGATGGACAAGGACGGCAAGTTCCTCGCGCTGCGCGTGCACACCGACGCCAACCTGGGCGCCTACCTGTCGACCTTCTCGACCGCGGTGCCGACCATCCTCTACGCCACGCTGCTGGCGGGCCAGTACACCACGCCGCAGATCTACGTGGAGGTGGATGCCTGGTTCACCAACACCGCGCCGGTCGATGCGTACCGCGGCGCGGGCCGGCCGGAAGCGACCTACCTGCTGGAGCGCCTGGTCTCGCGCTGCGCCTGGGAAATGAACCTGGGGCAGGACGAGATCCGCAAGCGCAACTTCATCACGACCTTCCCCTACCAGACGCCGGTGGCCTTGCAGTACGACACGGGTGACTTCCACGCCTCCATGGACAAGGCGAAGGACCTGGCCGAGGTGGCGGGCTTCGCCGAGCGCAAGAAGGCGTCCGAGGCCAAGGGCAAGTTGCGCGGCATCGGCTACTCCAGCTACATCGAGGCCTGCGGCATCGCGCCTTCCAATATCGCGGGTGCCCTGGGCGCACGCGCGGGCCTGTTCGAATGCGGCGAGATTCGCGTGCACCCGACCGGCAGCGTGACGGTCTTCACCGGCTCGCACAGCCATGGGCAGGGCCATGAAACCACCTTCGCGCAGGTGGTGGCGGCGCGCCTGGGCATTCCGGTCGAGAACGTCGACGTGGTGCACGGCGATACCGGCCGCGTGCCCTTCGGCATGGGCACCTACGGCTCGCGTTCGATCTCGGTCGGCGGCGCGGCGATCATGAAGGCGCTCGACAAGATCGAGACCAAGGCCAAGAAGATCGCCGCCCACCTGATGGAGGCCAGCGATGCCGACGTGGAGTTCGCCAACGGCGAGTTCACCGTCAAGGGCACCGACAAGAAGATCCCCTTCGGCCAGGTGGCGCTGACGGCCTACGTGCCGCACAACTACCCGCTGGACAAGCTGGAGCCCGGGCTCGACGAGATGGCGTTCTACGACCCGACCAACTTCACCTTCCCGGGCGGCACCTACATTTGCGAGGTGGAGGTGGACAAGGAGACGGGCGAGGTAAAAATCGACCGCTTCACCGCGGTGGACGACTTCGGCACCATCATCAACCCGATGATCGTCGAGGGCCAGGTGCATGGCGGCATCGTGCAGGGCCTGGGCCAGGCGCTGATGGAGAACTGCGTCTACGACAACGAGAGCGGCCAGCTGCTCACCGGCAGCTTCATGGACTACGCGATGCCACGCGCCGACGACTTCCCGATGTTCAAGCTGGACACCACCTGCACGCCCTGCACCCACAACCCGCTGGGCACCAAGGGCTGCGGCGAGGCCGGCGCCATCGGCTCGCCGCCGGCGCTGATCAACGCGGTGCTCGATGCGCTGGCGCCGCTGGGCGTCAAGGACTTCGACATGCCGGCCTCGCCCCACCGCGTGTGGGAAGCCATCCAGAAGGGCAGCGTGAGCCCGACGCAAGAACCGCAACAAGCCGCCTTGACTGCCAGCACCCAAGGGCGCCCGGCGCCCTGACCCCGGAGGAAATCGAACATGTACGCCTTCACCCTCGAACGTCCCGCCAGCGTGGCGGATGCGGCCAAGCTGGCCGCGGCCGGCGGCAAGCTGCTGGCCGGCGGCCAGACCCTGCTGGCCTCGATGAAGCTGCGCCTCGCGGCGCCCGAGCAACTGGTCGACCTCGGCGGCATCAAGGAGCTCGCCGGCATCAAGAAGGAGGGCAACGCCTTCGTGATCGGCGCCATGACGCGCCATCTCGACGTCGGTGCCAATGCCGAGATCAAGGGCGCCTTCCCGGCGCTGGCCTGGCTGGCCGACCACATCGGCGACCGCCAGGTGCGGGCCATGGGCACCATCGGCGGCTCGCTGGCCAACAACGATCCCTCGGCCTGCTACCCCAGCGCGGTGCTGGGCTCGGGCGCGACCGTGATCACCAGCAAGCGCGAGATCGCGGCCGACGACTTCTTCCAGGGGCTGTTCGCCACCGCGCTGGAAGAGGGCGAACTGATCACCGCGGTCCGCTTCCCGATCCCGAAGCGCGCGGTCTACGAGAAGCTGCGGCAGAAGGCCTCCAACTTCCCGCTGGTCGGCATCTTCGTGACCCAGGGCGACGGCGGCGTGCGCGTGGCCGTGACCGGCGCGGGCAACGGCGTGTTCCGCCACCAGGGGCTGGAAGAGGCGCTGGCCAAGAGCTTCACGCCCGAGTCCGCGGCCGGCGTGAAGATCGATGCGAGCGATCTCAACAGCGACCTGCATGCGACGGCCGCTTACCGCGCCAACCTGATCAGCGTTCTGACGCAGCGGGCGGTGCGCAAGGCGCTGGGCTGAGGATGCAGGAACCGAACGCAGAGGGCGCAGAGCTTTCGCAGAAGGCGCAGAAAAAACACTGAAAAGCTTCGGCGGGTATCGTCTGCGACTTCTGCGGAACTTCTGCGTCCTCTGCGTTCAAGAATGATTTTTCCCAGCATCGACTCTGTCATCGCGGGCCTCGAGCAGGCCGGCTACTACGCCGACCGGCGGCTGGCGACGGCGGTTTTTCTCGCGCTCAAGCTGCAGCGTCCGCTGCTGCTGGAGGGCGAGCCCGGCGTGGGCAAGACCGAACTGGCCAAGGCGCTGTCGAGCGCGTTGCAGCGCGAGCTGCTGCGGCTGCAGTGCTACGACGGCCTGGAGCAGCGCGAGGCGCTCTACGAATGGAACTACGCGGCGCAGCTGCTGCACATGCGCGCGGCCGAGGCGCATGGCGCCGCGCGCGACGTGGAGGCCGAGGTGTACCAGCCGCACTACCTGATCCGCCGGCCGCTCCTGCAGGCCCTGCAGGCGCCGGCGCCCGGCGCCGTGCTGCTGATCGACGAGGTCGACCGCGCCGACGAGCCCTTCGAGGCCTTCCTGCTCGAATACCTGGGCGAGTACCAGGTCAGTATTCCCGAGCTGGGCACGGTGCGCGCGCTGGTGCCGCCGGTCACGCTGCTCACCAGCAACCGCACGCGCGAGCTCAACGACGCGGTCAAGCGCCGCTGCCTCTACCACTGGCTGGACTATCCGGAGCGCGAGCGCGAGCTCGCCATCGTGCGCGCGCAGGCGCCGGGGGCCAGCGAGCGGCTGTCGGAGCAGGTGGCGGATTTCGTCGCACGGCTGCGCAGCGCGCCCTTCGCGAACGCCTTCCAGCGCGCGCCCGGCATCGCCGAGAGCGTGGAATGGGCCCGGGCGCTGATCGCGCTCGACACGCTCGCGCTCGACCCCGAGGTCGTGGTCGACACCGCGGGCATCCTCTTCAAGCAGCGCGACGACGTGGCGGCGCTGACGCTGGAGCTGGCCGCGGATCTGTTGAAGCCCGAGGAAGCGGGGACATGAAGACCGCCGGTCTTCACGGGTGGCGACATGCAGCAGCTCGGTGACGCGCGCCGCGGCAAGCTGGCCGACAACATGGCCGGCTTCGGCCGCGCCTTGCGCCGCGCGGGCGTGCGCACCGACTCCGCGCGCATCGCGCTCGCGGCCGAGGCCGCGATGCTGGTGGGCGTGGACAGCCGGCCCGACCTCGCGGCCGCGATGGAGGCGGTGATGATCAGCCGCGAGCAGGACCGCGGGGTCTTCCGCGAGCTCTTCGATGCCTGGTTCCGTGACCCGGAGCTCGCCAACAAGCTGCTCTCGCAGATGCTGCCCAGCGCCGAAGGCAAGGCCGAGCCTTCGAAGCGCCGGCCGCGCGTGCGCGAGGCGCTGGCGGCGCCGCGCGATCCGGTGCAGGCCGCGCAGACCGAGCGCGAGGTGGACTTCGATGCGGCCATGACCGCCAGCGACCGCCAGCGCATGCACCATGCCGACTTCAACGCGCTGGGCGCCGCCGAGTACCGGCTGGTCGAGCGGCTGGCGCGCGATGTCGCATTGCCGGTGCCCTCCGTGGCGGCGCGCCGCCTGCATGCGGCCGGCAACGCGCGTGCGCATTCGCGCATGAACTGGCCCGGCGTCTGGCACGAGGCCGGCCGCACCGGCGGCGAGATGCTGCGCCTGCCGCGGCTCTCCCGGCGTACGCTGCCGCTGCCGCTGCTGGTGCTGATCGATGTCTCGGGTTCGATGGAGCGCTATGCGCGCCTGCTGCTGGCTTTCCTGCATGCGGCGACGCGGCGTGCGGGGCGGCGCGACGTGTTCGCCTTCGGCACGCAGCTGACGGACCTGACGCCGGCCTTCCGCATCGCCGACACCGACGCGATGCTGGGCGCCGCCGGCCAGGCCATCGCCGATTTCGCCGGCGGCACGCGGCTGGGCGCCTCGCTGGCGGAACTGCGCCGGAACCACGCGCGCCGCCTGACCGGCCGCCGCACCCTGGTGCTGGTGATCAGCGACGGCCTGGACACCGGCGAGCCCGAGGTGCTGGAGCACGAGCTGCAGTGGCTCAAGCGCCATTCGCGGCGCGTGCTGTGGCTCAACCCGCTCTTGCGCTACGAGGGCTATGCCCCGCTCGCGCGCGGGGCCGCGGTGCTGCACCGCCATGCGGACGCGATGCTCGCGGTCCACAATCTCAACGCACTGGAACAACTGGCCTCGAGCCTCGCGGCGCTGATGCGCTGCGGCCGCTAACCAAAAGGACACCACCATGGAAATGCTCGGCAACCGCTCGCTCCCGATCACGCAGCAGCAGGCCTGGGAGGCGCTCAACGACCCGGCAACGCTGCAGAAGTGCATCCCCGGCTGCGACAAGTTCGAGCCCTCCGGCGACAACGAATACACCGTGGCGCTGGCGGTCAAGATCGGCCCGGTCTCGGCCAAGTTCAACGGCAAGGTCAGGCTGGCCGACATCACGCCGCCCGACAGCTACAAGCTCTCCTTCGAGGGGCAGGGCGGCGTGGCGGGCTTCGCCAAGGGATCTTCCAGCGTCTCGCTCAAGCCGGTGGCCGATGCGCAGGCGCCGGCCTGCGAGCTCGACTACACGGTGCAGGCGCAGGTGGGCGGCAAGATCGCGCAACTGGGGCAGCGGCTGATCGACGGCGCCGCCAAGTCCACGGCCGACGATTTCTTCAAGCGCTTCGAGGCCGAGATGCAGGCGCGCTACGGCCCGCCGCCCGCGGCCGAGAGCGCGGAAGCGCCGGTCGCCGAACCGGCAGAGAAGACCGGCACGATGGCCGGCCTCATGCGCAAGATGGGCTTCGGCAAGAAGGACGAGGCGCCCGAGGGCGGCACCGGCGAGAAGCCGGGCGAATAGCGCAACGGAGACGAGACGGGAATGGAAAACCTCGACGTGATGGTCCTGCGCACGCTGCGCGACTGGCGGCTCGCGGGCCGCCGCGCGCTGCTCACGACGGTGGTGCGCACCTGGGGCTCCTCGCCGCGGCCGGTCGGCTCGATCATGGCGCTGGCGGAAGACGGCGCGGTGGTCGGCTCGGTCTCAGGCGGCTGCATCGAGGACGACCTGATCGCCCGCTACAGCCGCGCCCATGGCGCGCCTGGCGAGATGCCCTCCGGCCCGCCGGCACTGGTCAAGTACGGCATCACCGCCGACGAGGCGCACCGCTTCGGCCTGCCCTGCGGCGGGACGCTGGAGCTGCTGCTCGAATACGACCCCGACGCCGACTCGCTGGCCACGCTCGTCGAGGCGCTCGAACAGGGGCGGCTGATGCAGCGCACGGTCTTGCTGGCCGACGGCGCCGTGCGGCTGGCCGAGGCGAGCGCGCCGGCCGAGCTCATGGTCAACGACAGGGAGCTGGTCAACACCTTCGGCCCCGAGTACCGCATGCTGCTGATCGGCGCCGGCCAGCTGGCCGAATACCTGTCGACCATGGCCAAGTTCAGCGGCTTCGCGGTCACGCTGTGCGATCCGCGCGCCGAATACCGCACGGCCTGGTCGACGCCCGGCGTCGCCATCAGCACCGAGATGCCCGACGACGCGGTGCTTGCCTTCAAGCCCGACCGCCGCAGCTGCGTGGTCGCGCTCACGCACGACCCGAAGCTCGACGACCTGGCGTTGCTGGAGGCGCTGCAGAGCGAGGCCTTCTATGTCGGCGCGATCGGGTCGCGCCGCAATGCGCAAGCGCGGCGCGAACGGATGATCGAGCACTTCGACCAGACCGAGGCCTCGCTCGCGCGCCTGCGTGGGCCCATCGGCATCTACATCGGCAGCAAGACGCCGCCGGAGATTGCGGTGAGCGTGATGGCGGAGATCCTGGCGGTGAAGAACGGGGTGACGCTGCCGCGCGAGACCGAGGTCGCGGTGGCCAAGTCAGCTTTCGGCTGAGCGCGTTGGCCGAGGGCCCCGTTCAACGCTTGCGCAGGCCGGCGAGGAAGGTGGTGCTGCGGCCGAAGGCGCGCTGCATCTCCTTCGACTCGCGGGCCTCCTTGCCGGCCCGGGAGAAGGCGAAGACCGCGGCGGCGAGCGCGAAGCAGGCGCCGATCGCGATCAGCAGACCGGTGAAGGAACCCAGCCACCATGCAGTGGCGAGGACGGCGATGCTGGCGAGAAGAAGTAGGGCACGCATGGGGTGAAAAGTACCAGAGCACGCGCCGCGCGGCTGTGAACTATTGCTCGGAAGAAGCGGGCAGGCCGGTCTTATTCGGCCGTGCCCGGCACGCGCGTCGGGCTGCCATCGAAAGCGGCGAGCAGCAGCGGCGTGAGTGCCTCCATGCGCGTCTGCGCGGGCCCCTCCTGCGGCAGCAGCCCCGGCCTGAAGCCCGCTGCTTCGAAGCGCCGCAGCAGCGCGGCATCGGCACTGATGATGTGGACCGGCACGTCCCACGAGGCGCCCGCGCCGCTCACGCTGGCCAGCGGCTGGTGGTCGCCGATCACGATGGTGAGCAGCTGCCGCGGCGCGCGGTGCTCGAGGTAGTCGCCCAGCCACTGGAAGGTGTAGCCCAGGGATTCGAGGTAGGCCGGCACCGGCGCCTGCCAGGAGACCGGCGCGGCCAGCGATCGCGCCAGCTCGGCCGGGGTGTAGGCCTCGCTGCCCGCGAGCTTGTCCCAGTCGGTCACGTAGGGCGGCAGCGGCCGGAAGGGCGCATGGCTGGCGAGCGTTGCGAAGACCATGAAGCGCGGTGCGCGCTGGCCGGGCGGGGCCGCCAGTTCCTGCGCGTGCAGCAGCGCCATCGAGGCCTGGTCGGGAATGCGCCAGTAGCCGAAGGCCGGCCCGCGGTAGCCGATGCGTTCGGCGTCGCCATAGCGGTTGTAGCCATAGAAGCTGCCCTCGGGCCAGGGCCGCTGCAGGCCGGGCATCCAGTTGACGGTGCGCCAGCCATGGGCCTGGAAGTGGCGCACCAGCGTCGGCCGCTGCGTGGCCAGCAGCAACTCGTAGGCGCCGGGGTCCTGCATGTCCACGCCGCTCAGCAATTCGGCATGGGCCAGCCACGACGCGCCGCCGTAGGTGGGCGAGCGCACGCGCGCCGACACCACCTGCAGGCCGCCGGCCGCGAGCGCCTGCGCGAAGGCCGCGCGCCGCGGCGCGAGGGCGGCGGCCTGTTGCGGATTGTCCAGCGTGGTGGCGCCGTAGGACTCGGCGAAGAGCAGCAGCACGTCCGCACCGCGCAGCCCGGAGAGGTTGCCGTGCGCGAAGTCCGGGCTGGGCGAGAGCCGTGCGCTCGCCTGTCCGGGCAGCAATTGGCCGGCCAGCACGCCGGCCTGGTGGGCGAGGATCGGCGCCACCGGCATGGAGAAGAACCAGCGCGTGTCGCGCCCGCCGATGCCGTGCGCCGCAAAGCAGGCGCCGAGCAGCAGGCCGGCCAGCCCGATCGCGGGCCGCGGCCGCGGCCAGGCCAGGGCCTGTGCGACCACGCGCCAGCAGCGCAGCGCCAGGCCGTACAGCAGCAGCGGCACGGCCAGCACGGCCAGCACGCCCAGGCCGATCTGCCAGGCCGAGAACTCGCCCATGCGCAGCACCTCCAGCGCGTGGCGGCTGTCCCAGTAGAGGTTGAGCTGCCGGCCGAACACGGCCGACACCGTGACATCGAGGTAGCGCGCGACGATCCAGCAGGCGCTCGCGGCCGACAGCAGGCGCAGCGCGCGCGTTCCGGGTTGACCGCGCCACCCCATCCAGGCCGAGAGCGCCACCAGCGCCACGACCAGCTCGAAGGACAGCCGCAGCGCCGGGCGCGGCCACAGCCCGGGCCCGTGGTTCTCCAGCGTCAGCAGCGCATTGAGCAGCAGCAGCGGCAAAGCGATGCGCGCCAGCCAGCGGCCCCAGCCCGCCGGCGGCATCGAGGACCGCTGTGCGCTCATCACTTGCGCCTGGCTTCGAACTCGATGATCAGCGCCACCTTGTCGCCGACCCAGCCGTTGTCGACGCCGTAGCGCATGCCATAGGCGCTGCGCTTGAAGCTGCCGCGCGCCGAGACGCCCATGATGTAGTTCTTGTCGATGGGCGAGGTGCCGCTCTTGTTCCAGGTCGCACTGAGCGTGAGTGGCTGCGAGCGGCCCAGCAGCTCGAGATGGCCCGCGATCTCGAAAGTGCGCTCGCCGGTGCGCTTGGCGTCGGCCGCGGTGAACACCATGCGCGGGAATTCGGCGCTGTTGAGGAAGTCCGCGCTCTTCAGGTGCTGGTCGCGCTTGGCGTAGTTGCTGAACACGCTCTGCGTGTCGATCTCGATGCGCACCTGGCTGAGTGCGGCGGTGGCTTCGTCGAAGCTGTAGCTGCCGCGCGCGGCGCGGAACATGCCCAGCACCTTGGCGTAGCCGATGTGGTCGACCAGGAAGGCCGCGGTGAGATGCTCGGGGTCGAGCTCGTAGCGGGCCGGCTCGGCGCGCGCGGAGACCGTGGCGAGGGCGAGCAGGAAGGTTGCGCACAGCGTGCGCACGGCGGGAGCTTTCATGTCGCGGTTTCCAGTGAGAGTTGTCGATGGCGCACCAGCCACGCGATGTCGATCGCGAAGGACGCCGCCAGCAGGGCCAGGCTCGCGGCCGCGAGGGCACGGCTCCAGGGTAGCGCGATGAGCGGGCACAGGCACACGATCAGGCTGGCGATCTGCACCACGCACACCGTCTTGCGGCGCTGGCTGGGCGGCAGTGCGCGCGCCAGCCACGGCCAGGGCCGCGCGGCCAGCACGAAGAGATAGCGCATCAGGCCCGCGGCCAGGATCCATGCGCCGGCCCTGCCGAAATGAAGCGCCAGCAGCGACAGCACCAGCACCAGCAGCGCGTCGGTCTCCATGTCGAAGCGCGCGCCGAAATCGCTGGCGAGGCCGCCGCGGCGCGCGAGCGGGCCGTCGAGCGCATCGAGCAGCGCGGCGGCGGTGGCGACCGTGATGCAGCCCCAGGCGTCGGCATCGGCGACGACCTCGCCGACCAGGGCGGCCAGCAGCGCGATCAGCGCCAGGCGCCCCAGCGTCACGCGATTGGCGGCGCCGAAGCGTGCGTTCGGTGCATGCGCGGCGAGGCCTGCGAGCACCAGCGCGAAGGCCGCGGCGAACACGGCCAGCGCCTTGAGCTGGAACCACGGCCCGAACTCGCCGAGGCGCCCCACCAGGGCAGCCAGCGCGGCCAGCAGCAGGAAGCAGGGCAGGGCCTCGCGCCAGGCATCGCGCCGCAGCGCGGCCAGCCGTTCGGCGCCGGCCGTGGGCATATCGGAGGATCGCGTGAGCATGGTCTTAAGATCGGTTGCCGAACACGAATCGACGACCCAAGGAGCATGCCAGCAATTCCACCTCGCGTCGCCCCGGGCGAGCCCCGGGCCTGCTGGGTCGAGGGGCCCGGGCGCGCCGGCCTGCGGCCGTCGCCGCTGGCCGCGCCCGGCTCGGGCGAGGTACGGGTGCGCACGCTGCACAGCGGCATCAGCCGCGGCACCGAGCTGCTGGTCTTTCGCGGCGAGGTGCCCGAGAGCGAGTACGAGCGCATGCGGGCGCCGTTCCAGGAGGGTGATTTTCCGGCGCCGCTCAAGTATGGATATTCGAGCGTGGGCGTGGTCGAGCAGGGGCCGCCGGCACTGCTGGGGCGCACGGTCTTCTGCCTCTATCCGCATCAGACCCACTACGTCGTGCCGGCCGAGGCGGTGCATCCGCTGCCCGAGGGACTGCCACCGGCGCGCGCCGTGCTCGCGGCGAACATGGAGACGGCCGTCAACGCGCTGTGGGATGCGGCGCCGCACATCGGCGATCGCATCGCGGTGGTGGGCGCGGGCGTGGTGGGGCTGCTGGCGGCCTGGCTGGCCGGACGCATGCCGGGCTGCGAGGTCGAGGTCGTCGACACCAATCCCGGGCGTCGGGCGGTGGCCGAGCAGCTGGGGCTGAGCTTCGCGAGCCCGCAGGCCGCGCGCCCCGATGCAGACCTCGTCATCCACGCCAGCGGCAAGGCCGAGGGTCTGGCCACGGCGCTGCGCCTCGCCGCTTTCGAGGTCACGGTGCTCGAGATGAGCTGGTACGGCCGCCAGGCCGTCGCGCTGCCGCTGGGCGAGGCCTTTCATTCACGGCGGCTCACGCTCAGGAGCTCGCAGGTCGGGCATGTCGCGCAGTCGCAGCGCGCGCGCTGGAGCCACGGCCGCCGGCTGGCCTTGGCGCTGGCACTGCTGCGCGATCCGGCGCTCGATGCGCTGCTGACCGACGCGGCGCCCTTCGACGAGCTGCCGGCCGTGCTGGCGCGCCTGGCCGCGGGCGCGCCAGAGACCTTGTGCCATCGCATCGACTACCCCTGAACCCTTCACCGACTCACTCGCAAGGAAGCCCATGTACAGCGTCAATGTCCGCGACCACTTCATGATTGCCCACAGCTTCCGCGGCACGGCCTTCGGTCCGGCGCAGCGCCTGCACGGCGCTACTTATGTGGTCGACCTGGAGCTGCGCCGCGCCGAGCTCGATGCCGACGGCATGGTGGTCGACATCGCGCGCGCCACGGAGGTCCTGCGAAGCGTGCTGGCCGAGTTCAACCTGCGCAACCTCGACGAGGACCCGGCCTTCGAGGGCCGCAACACCACCACTGAGTTCATGGCACGCGTGATCTTCGACCGCGTCGCCGCGCGCATCGCGGCCGGCGAGCTCGGCCCGCATGCCGGCGGGCTCGCGGCCATGCGCGTGCGGCTCAACGAATCGCATGTCGCCTGGGCGGCCTACGAGGCGGCGCTTTGACGGGCGAAGCCCGCTGCAGCTTTCTGGTGCCGGGCGACCTGGACACGCGCACCGGCGGCTACACCTATGACCGGCACATCATCGAGGGCCTGCGTGCGCGGCAGTGGGCGGTCGAGGTGGTGTCGCTGGGTGAAGGCTATCCGGCACCGGATGCGGACGCACTGGCGCGCGCTGCGCGCGTCGTCGAAAGGCTGCCCGATGGGGCGCTCGCCGTCGTCGATGGCCTGGCCTTCGGCGTGCTGCCCGAACTGATGTGGCGGCATGCGCAGCGGCTGAACTGGGTCGCGCTGGTCCACCATCCGCTGGCGCTGGAAACGGGGCTGGATGCGGCCCGGCAGCAGGCGCTCGCCGACAGCGAGCGGCGCGCGCTCGCCCACGCGCGGGGCGTGATCGTCACCAGCCACGCCACGGCACGCGCGCTGGCGGACTTCGATGTCGATGCCTCGCGCATCGTCGTGGTCGAGCCGGGCACCGAGCCGGCGCCGCTGGCCGCGGGTTCCGGCAGCGATGCCTTGTCGCTTCTGTGCGTCGCCACGGTGACGCCGCGCAAGGGCCATGCCTTGCTGGTCGAGGCGCTCGCCGGGTTGAAGGACCGGCGCTGGGTGCTGCATTGCGCCGGCAGCCTGGTGATGGATGCCGCCTGCGCGTCCGCGCTCGTGCAGGCCATCGATGCTCACGGCCTGCGCGAACGCGTGCTGCTGCACGGCGAGCAGGACGAGGCGGGCCTGCGCGCGCTCTATGCCAAGGCCGATGCCTTCGTGCTGCCCTCCTTCCACGAGGGCTACGGCATGGCGCTGGCCGAGGCGCTGGCGCATGGGCTGCCCGTGATCAGCACGCGCGCGGGGGCCATCCCCGACACGGTGCCGGATACAGCGGGCATGCTGGTGACGCCCGGCGATGTCGTCGAACTGCGCGCCGCATTGCAGCGCCTGATGGACGATGCGGCCTGGCGTGCGCAGCTTGGCGCCGGCGCGCGCGCCGCGCGGAGCCGCCTGCCGAGCTGGGCGCAAAGCAGCGCGCGCTTCGCATCTGCGCTCGCGGGCTTCGAGCGCTCGGCGGCCTCGCGATGACTGGATTCAGCGCCGATTGGCTTGCGTTGCGCGAGCCTCACGATCTTGCGGCGCGTGCCGAATCTGCCGCGACGCTGAATTTGCGCGGCATGGCGACCCGGATGCGCCGCGATGGCCAAGCGCTCGACGTGCTGGACCTGGCTTGCGGCACCGGCGCCAATCTGCGCGCGCTCGCGCCGAGGCTGGGCGGCGCGCAGCGCTGGCTGCTGGTCGACCATGATCCGCGGCTGCTGGCTGCGCTGCCTGGGATCTTCGCGGCGTGGTCGAGCGCGCAAGGCCTGGTCTTGCGCGCCGAGGCCGAGTCCCTTCGCGTCGAGGGACCGGATTGGAATGCAGATGTTCGATGGCGCTGTGCTGACCTTGCGAGCGCACTGGAGGCCGTGCCCTTCGCGGACGCGCAGCTCGTCACCGCCGCGGCACTGCTGGACTTGGTGTCCGCGTCTTGGCTCGATGCGCTGTTCGAGCGATTGCAAAAGGCGAAGGCGGCGGCGTTCTTCGCCCTCAGCGTCGATGGACGCGTGAGCTGGGATCCGGTGGTCGAAGAGGACGAAGCCGTACACCGGCTGTTCGCGGCGCACCAGCGGCGCGACAAGGGTTTCGGGCCGGCGCTCGGCGGCGAAGCCCCGGCGATGGCGGCCGCTCGCCTGGCCGCCATGGGCTACGGCGTGAGTCAGTCACGCAGCGACTGGCACATCGAGGACATGGCCATGCTGCAGGCCATGATCGACGGCATGGGCAGCGCTGCGCTGGAACAGGAGCCGAACGCACACGCGCTCATTCAAGCGTGGCGCACGCGGCGGTCGGCGTCGCTGCCGTACGGTCGCTTGCAGGTGGGGCACGTGGATCTCCTGGCACTTCGCTAGGTAGCAAGCGCCGCTGCGTGCCCGGCTCGACGCGACACCTCCATTCTTGACATGCGCTGGTACAGACGCGTCATCTACCGCCGATGAACCGTCCGCAGCGACGGCCAAGGCTTACCCTGAGATTCTCGCTTTTTCTGGCAAGACGAAAACAAGTCGTTCGTTGATCTTGAGAATCGCCGCTGCTCAGCCCTGATCTCAGTGCGAGAGCGCCTGGGGTGGCGCGCAGCAGCAGGCCGAGCGGCCGCAGCCCCCTTTTTCTCAAGATTCAGTCATGCGAACCACGTACTCCTCCATTCCCGCTTTGATGCTCTTCTTGCTGCTGAGCGCCTGTGGCGGCGGCGGTGGGAGCGATGGAAGCGGGTTGGCCACCATGGCCGCCCTCGCCACTGCAGGCACCAGCACCGCCGGCAGCGGCGGCACGGGGACGAGCACCAGCGCCGGCGTCAAGACATTGGTGTCGGTGAACGCGGAGGCGCTTGGCGCGAACTGTGCTAACGGCGGCGTGCGCATCGAAGCCGGTCCGGACAGCGACGGCGACGGTGTGCTTGC
Source organism: Variovorax sp. WS11 (assembly GCF_010499245.1). GTDB lineage: Bacteria > Pseudomonadota > Gammaproteobacteria > Burkholderiales > Burkholderiaceae_C > Variovorax. The sequence continues at coordinate 1,082,481 of NZ_JAAGOW010000001.1, read as the reverse complement.
GGTCAGCGAGGTTGGCAGCACCCAGTACCTGTGCCATGGTGTTGGAGGTGCACCCGGCACCCTGGGCGCTGACGGCCCTTCCGGAATGGCGGGCAGCAATGGCCTGAACGCGTTGGTGTCTATGCGCTACGAGCCGAGCGGCGCGAACTGTGCGGTTGGAGGCAAGGCGATCGACGCGGGCGTGGACGGCAACACCAATGGACTGCTCGACGCAGCCGAGGTTGGGAGTACCGGTTATGTGTGCAACGGTACCCCCGGCATGAACGGAAGCGATGGCGCCAACGGTGTTGACGGCACGAACGGTTCCGACGGCACGAATGGCACCGACGGATCAAACGGCGTCGACGGCGCGGCTGGATTGAACACGCTGGTGCGTATGCTCAGCGAATCCGCGGGCGTGAACTGCGTTTCTGGGGGAAGCAAGGTTGAAGCGGGGCTGGACAGCAACCGCAACGGTGTGCTCGATGCGAGCGAAGTCGGCGCCACGAACTACATCTGCAACAGTACGCCCGGCGCCGCGTTCGCCTGGGTCGATGTCACCGGCACGTCCGTGCAGGCAGAGTCGAATACCGGCTACATCGCGCGCAACGAAGCGGCGCAGGTGGTCGTGACCTTGCCGTCCAATCCAGCCATCGGCGACGTGGTGCGCGTCAGCGGTGCCGGTCTGGGCGGCTGGCGGATTGCGCAGAACGCCGGGCAGTCGGTGTACACGAAGAACCTGGGCGGCATGGCGGGCGCGACTTGGACGGCGCACGAGTCCAACAGATACTGGCGTGCCGTGGCCTCGTCGGCCGACGGCAGCAAGCTGGTGGCGGTGGCTTACTCCGGACAGATCTACACCTCGGCCGACAGCGGCGTGAACTGGACACCGCGCGAGTCCAATCGAGAATGGGGCTCGGTTGCTTCCTCGGCTGACGGCACCCGATTGGCGGCGGCGGTGTACACCGGCCAGATCTACACGTCGAGCGACAGCGGCGCGACTTGGACGGCGCGCGAGTCCAATCGATCCTGGCGTGCAATAGCCTCGTCGGCCGACGGCAGCAAGCTGGTGGCGGTGGTGGACAGCGGCCAGATCTACACGTCGAGCGACAGCGGCGCGACTTGGACGGCGCGCGAATCCAATCGATCCTGGCGTGCAATAGCCTCGTCGGCCGACGGCAGCAAGCTGGTGGCGGTGGCTTACTCCGGACAGATCTACACCTCGACCGACAGCGGCGTGAGCTGGACACCGCGCGAGTCCAATCGATCCTGGATGTCGGTGGCCTCCTCGGCCGATGGCGGCAAACTGGTGGCGGCGGACACCTTCGGACAGATCTACACCTCCGGCGACGGTGGTGCGAGGTGGACGGCGCACGAATCCGATCGGGAATGGTGGTCGGTGGCCTCCTCGGCCGACGGCGTCAAGCTGGTGGCGCTGGTTTTCCCCGGTCAGATCTACACCTCGGACGACAGCGGTGCGAGCTGGACGGCGCACGAGTCCCCCAGGGATTGGCTTGCCGTGGCCTCCTCGGCCGATGGCAGCAAGCTGGCGGCGTTGGTGACAGAAGGTCAGATCTACACCTCCATCGCCTCGACCATCTTGGGCACCGGCGGTTCGATCAGCGGCGCGTCGTCCGATGCCATCGAACTGCAATACGTCGGCAACGGCATGTTCACCGCGCTCAGCCATCAGGGCCGCCTGACCATTCAATAGCCGTCGGACTCCGGCCTGCGCGCCGGCTGGACCGAAGTTCCTCGGTCACCCTGCGGCCTTTTGGCCGGTAACCCCTTTGAAATCAACGAGTTGAGCGGCCTCATGTGTTCCAAAATGTAGGCATGTTATTTACTTGATATTAGCTTGTATTTGACCTATTAATGTAGGCATGCACATCCATGTCGTGCCGAATCGTGGCTCACCGCCCACCGTGCTGCTGCGCGAGTCCTACCGCGAGGGCTCCAAGGTCGGCAAGCGCACGCTGGCCAATCTGTCGAGCCTGTCGGCCGCGCAGATCGAAGCCATTCGAGCAGCCCTGCGCGGCGAGGCCTTGCAGCCGCTCACGCAGTGCTTGGAGATCACCGCGTCGCGTTCGCATGGCCATATGCAAGCCGTTGGCGAGGCTATGCAGCGGCTGGGCTTCGCCTCGGTGCTTGCCTCCAAGCCCTGCCGCGAGCGCGACCTGGTACTGGCCATGGTGGCCTCGCGCATCGCAGCGCCGCATACCAAGTTGGCCACCACGCGCTGGTGGCACACCACGACGCTGGCCGAGGACTTCGGTGTCGCCGACGCCGACGAGGACGACCTGTACGCGGCGATGGACTGGCTGCTCGCGCGCCAGGCCACGATCCAGAAGAAGCTCACCGCGCGTCACTTGAGGGCCGGCGCCCTGGTGCTGTACGACCTATCGTCGAGCTACTTCGAGGGCAGCAGTTGCCCTCTGGCCAGGCTCGGCTATAGCCGCGACGGCAAGAAGGGCCTGCTGCAGGTCAACTACGGCCTGCTCACCGATGCGCGGGGCTGCCCGCTGGCCGTGTCGGTGTACGAGGGCAATGTGGCCGACAGCCTGACCTTGCTGCCCGAGGTCAAGCGGCTGCGCGAGGAGTTCGGCGTCGAGCAACTGGTGATGGTGGGTGACCGCGGCATGATCTCCAACAAGGCGATCCAGGAGATGCGCGAGTCCGAGGGCGTGGGCTGGATCAGTGCGCTGAAGAGCGTCTCGATTCGCGCGCTGGTCGAGCAGGGCCACCTGCAGCTTGGTTTGTTCGACGAGCGCAACCTGCTTGAACTGAGCTCGCCGGACTACCCGGGCGAGCGCCTGGTGGCGTGCCGCAATCCGGAACTCGCCAAGCTGCGCACGCACAAGCGCGAGGACCTGCTCGCCGCCACCGAGGCCAATCTGCAGAAGATCAAGGCCCGGGTGGATGCACTCAAGCTGGCTGGGCGCGACGAGATCGGCTTGCGCGTGGGCAAGGTCGTCAACCAGTACAAGGTCGCCAAGCACTTCGAGCTGGTGATTGGCGACAACGCCTTCACCTTCGCACGCAAGACAGACGCCATCGCTGCCGAGGCGGCACTGGACGGCATTTACATCATCCGCACCTCGGTGCCAACGACGCAGATGGACGCGTCCCAGTGCGTGCGCAACTACAAGGCGCTCGCCAACGTCGAGCGCGCGTTCCGCTCGCTCAAGACGATCGATCTGAAGGTGCGCCCGATCCACCACCGCACCGCTGATCGGGTGCGCGCGCACATCTTCCTGTGCATGCTGGCCTACTACGTCGAGTGGCACATGCGCGAGGCTTGGGCGCCGCTGATGTTCGCCGACACGGATCAACAGGCCAAGGCCGCGCGTGACCCGGTGGCGCCGGCTACGCGATCCAAGGCGGCGCTGGCCAAGGTGGCCCGCCACATGCTGGATGACGGCACGCCGGTGCATAGCTTCTCGACCCTCATGGCCGAACTCGCCACCATCGTGCGCAACACCTGTCGCACGCCCAACGCCGGGGCCGACGCGCCGACCTTCGAGGTGCTCACTACACCCAACGTGCAGCAGCAGCGAGCGCTCAACCTCATCCAGCAGATCCGGTTGTAGACAGAAGCCGGACTCCCGAACTCACGCCAAGTGCTTGTCGTGCAAAGGCAAACTCGCTCGACGGCTTCAGGAACTTCGGGCTGGAGGGCACAACTCCGCGCTCAAGACGGCGAACTCGCCGCCCGCAAATCCAGATCCCACAGCACATCCGCCCCCATGCGGAACACGCGTGAAACGGGCCGCGGGCAATCGCGCATCGCCGCGCCGCCCGGCAGCGACAGCCCCGGCCGCCCGTTGCCGATCAGCACCGGCGCGACGCTGAGGTGCAGCCGGTCCATGCACCCTTGCGCGATGAAGCGCGAGACTGTGATCCCGCCGCCTTCGACAAAGAGCACCCGCAGGCCACGCTGCTGCAGGGCAGACAGCAGCGCGCGCAGATCGGGCGTGCCATCGGCATTCGACATCAAGCCCGGCACGCCCAGCACCTGCTCGGCGCCCACGCGCCGCGCCGACTCGTCCTCGCGCGCCGCGTCGCAGACCAGCAGCGTCGGGGCCTGCCGGTCCGACAGCACCCGCAGCGTCGGCGCCAACCGCAGCGAAGGGTCGATCAGCACCCGCACCGGATGCTCGCCCGACACCTGCCGCGTGGTGAGCTGCGGGTTGTCGATGGCGGCGGTGCCGGCGCCCACGATCACGGCGTCGCACAGCGCGCGCAGCCGGTGCAGGTGCAGCAGCACCTGCGGCCCGTTCACGAAGTTCGAATCGCCGCCGCGCGTGGCGATGCAGCCGTCGAGGCTCTGGCCCAGCTGGCCGATCACCCAGGCGGGGCTTTCGGGCGGGCGGTCGAGCACGGGCTTGAGCAGTGCGAAGAGCTCGAGGGCTTCTTCGTCCCATGCGTCCTCGTCGAGCATGAGGCCATGCGTCGGGTGACGGGTGAAGGGCTGCAGCGCATCGGCCGCCGGTGGCGGGCCCACGCCCCGGCGATGGCGCACGATGGCGAGGCAAAGGGGCCATAGCGCTTCCACGCCGGGCCGCGCGCGTGGGGTCGGGCTCATGAGGGGGTGCAGGTCGCGGGCATTCACCACCTTGGCTTGTAGTAGGGGTCGTCCGTCGCAGCACCCGGCGCGCCGGTGCCGCCCCACTGCGCGAACGCCAATGCAGCCACCACCCAGGCGGCGGCGACCGCGGCCACGATCAGCGGCTCGACCCAGGTGCGGGCGCTTGCGCTCGGGGGCGGCGCGGCGCGTTGCAGGCGGCGGCGTCCCCAGTGCACGAGCGGGCCCGCGGTGAAGGCGCCGGCGAGCAGCAGCAGCGTCGGGGGCCGGACTTCCGTCAGCAGCGCCGTAGCGAGCGCCAGCGCCAGCCAGGCCAGTGTCGAAATGAGGGCGCCGCTCGCGCCGAAGGCGATGCGCACAAAGGGCCAAAGCCACAGCGCACACCCCGCCACCGCAGCGGCCAGCGCCAGGCTCAGCTCGAAGAGCAGCGCCGAGCCGGATGTCATCGCGACGGCAGCCAGGCCCAGGCTGGCCACGACGAGGATCGCGGCCGCGTTGGCACGGGCCGCGTGCTCCCGCAGCACGGCGCGGATCACGGCCGTGCCCAGCACCCAGAGGCCGATCATGAGCGGCAGGGCTTGCGCGGCCAGGCTCGTCAACGCAAGCGCCCACAGGATGCTGGCCGTCAGCCACTCCGTTCGGCGCCCGGCATGCACGGCCTCCAGGCCCAGGCCGGCCAGCGCCACGATCGCGTAGATCCACGGCAGCCTTTCGGTGAGCGATCCGGGCGGCAGGCGCCAGCCCAGGATCCACGCGGCGGAGCCGACGATGGCCAGCGCGACGCCCGCTGCCGCCCAGCGCCTGCCCTGCACCGGGCCCAGCGCGCCGCGCAGCATGCCGGTCACCATGAACGCGACGACGAGCGGCAGCGCGAGGGCCTGGAACAGCGGGTGGTGGAGATCCATCGTCCGGTTATGAGCTGCCGGACCGTATCAGTCAATGGCGGCGGCCTGGGGCGAGATGCCCTGGGCCAGCGCCGCGTCGTGCTGGGCAGCGAGTGCGCGGCCGAAGCCTTCGCGCTCCTGCAGCCGGCCCCAGTAGGCGTTGACCGCAGCCGGCATCTGCGCCTGCAGCCCCAGCTGCCCGGCGAGCATCAGCGCATAGGCGACCGAGATGTCGGCGGCGGTGAAGCGGCCCGCGCAGAGGAACTCGTTGTCTTGCAGCACGGCGTCGATCCAGCGCAGCCGCGACAGGAACCACTTCGTGTAGTCCGCGGCCGCCTGCGGCAGCTTGCGCTCGTCGGGCTCGAAGTGGCCGTAGCGCAGCACGACGGTCTGCGGAAAGGTCAGCGTGGCCTCGCCCTGGTGCAGGCCGTTGAGCCAGGCGCCGAAGCCGGGCTCGTTCGGGCGCACGGCCAGGCCTTTGACGTTCTGCGGATCGAGGCGCTCGGCCAGGTACTGGCAGATCGCGGCCGACTCGGTCATGCGCGTGTCGCCGTCGATCAGCAGGGGGATGGTGCCCAGCGGATTGACCTCGAGGTAGCTGCGCTGGTGCAGGCGAGGCGGGAAGGGCAGCATGCGCAGCTCGTAGGGCGCACCCAGCTCCTCGAGCATCCAGAGGGGGCGAAAGGAGCGGGCGCTGACGCAGTGGTAGAGGACGACCATGCGCCACTCTACCTGCGCGCCCGGCATCTCAATCGAGGGTCGCGCCCGATTGCTTGACCAGCTTCTGGTGCTTCGCGAGCTCGGACTGGAAGAAGGCCGGTGCGGCATCGGGCCCGGTGTCCAGCACCATCAGGCCCTGCCCGGCGATGGCGTTCTGCGCCTCGGGCGAGGCCAGCGCCGTCTTCATGGCGCCGCTGTAGGCTTCGATGACGTTTTTCGGCAGGCCCGCGGGGCCGATGAGGGCGATCCACGCATCGAAGCTGTATCGGGGCACGCCGGCCTCGGCCAGCGTCGGAACGTCCGGCAAAGCGGCGGAGCGCGTGGGCGTCGACACCGCCAGCGCGCGCAAGGCGCCTGCCTTGACCTGCGCCGCGACCTGCGACACCGACACGAAGCCCAGCTGCACCTGGCCGCCGATCAGGTCGGTGACGAGCGGGCCGGTGCCGCGGTAGGGCACGTGCTTCATCTCGATGCCGGCCTCGCTCACCAGCAGCTCGCCCGCCAGATGCAGCGTGCTGCCATTGCCGGCCGAGCCGTAGTTGAGCGTGCCGGGCTTGGCCTTGGCTAGCGCGATCAGCTCCTTCACGTTCTTTGCGGGCACCGAGGGATGCGCCACGAGCACCAGCGGCACGGTGGCGATCACCGCAATGGGCGTGATGTCCTTGAGCGAGTCGTAGGGCACGGTCTTGTAGATGCCCGGATTGATCACGTGATTGGACGAGATCATGCCCACGGTGAGCCCGTCCTTCGGCGACTTCACGATCTGCGTGGTGCCCGGGATGCCGCCGGCGCCGACGATGTTCTCGACCACGACCGGATGGCCGGTGGCCTTGCCGAAGGACGGTCCGATGGCCCGCGCCACCGCATCGACGGTGGAGCCGGCAGCGAGCGGAACGACCATGCGGATCGGCTTGTCGCCGGCGGCGGGCTGGGCACCGGCGATCCACGGCGCGAGCGCCAGGCTCGCGCCGGCCAGCAGCGCCGCGAGGCAACGACGGAAGGGGGATTTCTTCATGGGCTTGTCTCCTTGGATGTTGTGGGTCATGCGTAGCGCCGCTGCAGTGCCTCGAAGGACAGCAGCTCGCCGGCGATGGCACTGGCGGCGACCGTGGGCGGGCTCGCGAGCCAGACCTGGCCCGGCCCGCCGCGGCCGGGAAAGTTGCGGTTGATCGCGCTCACCGTCACCTGCTCGGCGCGCTCCGAGGTGCCCGGGCCGCAGTTGCCGCAGGCGCCGCAAGAGGGCTGCAGGATGCGCGCGCCGACCCGCTCGAAGGCGTCGAGGTAGCCGCGCGCCACGCAGTGGTCGCGCACCGCCGTTGTGCCGAACTGCAGGAAGAGCGACACGTGCGCCGGAACGCGCAGGCCGCGGTCCGCGGCCCAGCGCAGCACCGCGTGGTAGTGGTCGAAGTCCTCGCGCTTGCCGGCCGTGCAGGAGCCGCCGTAGGCGATGTCGATGCGCACCGGTTCCTTCACCTCGGCCAGCGGCATGCCGTTGCCGGGATCGCCGGGGCGGGCGACCATCGGCGGCACGGCGCTGCAATCGATGCGCAGCGTCTCGGCGTAGTGCGCGCCGGCGTCGCTCTGCATCCAGTCCTCGAGCGCGAACGCGATGCCGCGCCGCTCGCGCAGGAAGCAAACCGTTTCCGCATCGGGTGCGACGATGCCGGTGAAGCCGCCCATCTCGGCCGTCATGTTGGTGAGCGTGGCGCGCTCGTCGGTCGACAGCTGCGCGACGGCCTCGCCGCAGAACTCGAAGACCTTGCCCAGGCCGCTGCCGGCGCGCAGGCTCGGCTCCGCCAGCAGATGCAGCACGATGTCCTTGGCGGTAACGCCGGGGCGCAGCGCGCCCTCGAGCACGATCCGGACCGACTCCGGCACGGTGAGCCGCACCGCGCCGGTCATGAAAGCATTGGCCATGTCGGTGGTGCCGACGCCGAAGGCCACGCAGCCCAGCGCGCCGCTGTGGGGCGTGTGCGAGTCGGTGCCCACCACCAGCTGGCCCGGCAGCGCGTAGTGTTCGGCCATCATCGCGTGCGAAATGCCGGCGGCGTTGCTGCCGTCGTCGGCGCGGGCCGCGTCCTCGGTCAGCGTGCGGTGCGAGCGCAGGCCGTGCTCGGCGGCGAAGTCGCGCTGCGCCTCCACCATGCGATGCACGTTGGGCACCAGGCCCCCGCGCACATGGGCGGGGCTTTCCTCGACGTAGGAAGTGTGGTCTTCGAAGACGACGATCGACGCCGGCTCGTGGAGCTCCAGCGCCCGGCCGAAGTTGGCGTGCAGCATGTGGGCGGCCATGCCGGTGTAGTACTCGTGGATGAAGCGCCAGTCGGCGCGCACGAAGGCACCATCGCCGCGGGCCGGATGCGCGGCGGTGAGTTCGGTGGCGAGGGCGTGGCGTGCGACGATTTTCTCGAACAGGGTGCGGGGCCCTTCGGCGCCGGCGTCCGGGGCGCTTCGCACATCGCGCATGAAGCGCTGGCCGAAGCGAAGCAGGCCGCCGCTCTCCAGGATGGCCGCCGCCAGCGCATCGCGGCCGGCGAGCAATTCGTGCAGCGGGATCGACTCGCCGGCGCGGATGCGCGGGACCAGACCGAAATCGGTGGACGTGAAGAGGCCGATGTTGTCGGCGTTCTGGCGGTAGATGCGCTCGAAGCTCTCGGCGATCACCAGCCGCACGCCGGCCAGTTTCTCCGCCGCCGGGCTGTGCTCGCGGGACGACCCCTTGCCGTAGCGCTTGCCTGCGACCACGACCTCGATGCCGCTCGTGCGGGTCGCATCGGCGCCGATCGGCAGCCTGTCGCCCGCCTTGAATCCGGTGTAGGGATAGCGCCCGAGCTTGTCGTCGTAGTGCGTGAGGATGGGCAGCGGCGTGATCTCGTCGGTGGAGACGTCGTCGCGCAGCGGCAGGGCCTCGGCGAGCGCCGGCGTGTCGCCCGCCAGGCAGCGTTCGGCCACCTGGGGCGCCACGCCGAGGAACAGGATCTGGGGTGCGAAGCGAAGCGCGGAAGGGGCTTCGGCGGCGGCTGGCTGAACGGCTGGCATGCGGCATCTTCGCGGCCAGCCGGTGCGGCGGGAAGCGCCAAGACGGCAGACCGGGTCTCGCGAAATGCGAGAGCCGGTCCCTCAGTCCCGCAGCGCGTCGATCAGCGCGGCCACCGGCCGCGGCCGCGGCGTCTTGCGCAGTGCGTAGAGATGCAGTTCGCGTTGCGCCCAGGCCTCTGCCAGCGGCCGGCGCACGAAGCGCGGGCTCCCTGCGTAGGCCGCGCCAGCGCTCTGCGGAACCACCGCGATGCCCAGGCCCGCTTCGACCATGCGGCACACCGCGTCGAAGCTGCTGACCCACACGGCCGGGGTGAAACTTTGCTGCAGCGCCTGTGCCCGCTCGTGCAGCGCGCGATCGAGGGCGCCGCCGCGATGGATGCCGATCAGCGGATGCGCCAGCAGCTCGGCGAAGGCCAGCGTCTTGCGTCGCGCGAGTGCGTGGCCGACCGGCAGCACCACCTGGAGCGGATCGAGCGCGAAGCGCCAGGCGTCGAGGCCGGCGGGCACCGGCGTCTCGACGCCCACGCCCACGTCGGCGCGGTCGTCGAGGCAGGCGCGGATCACGTCGCGCGTGTCTTCCTCGTGCAGCGACACTTCCACGCGCGGATGCGCTGCCATGAAGGCGCGCAGTCGCTCGGGCAGGAATCCGATCACGGCCGACATGTTGGCGTAGAGCCGGACCGTGCCGCGCATCTCGCCGCCTTCGAGCTGCACCTCGCGCACCAGCGACTGCAGGTCCTCGTCGATGCGCTCGCCGCGCGCCAGCACCAGCCGGCCGGCATCGGTCAGGGCGATGCCGCGTGGCGAGCGCACGAAGAGGGCGGTGCCGAAGGCGTGCTCCAGGTCGGCGATGCGCCGGCTCAGGGCCGAGGGCGCGATGTGCTCGAGTTCGGCGCCGCGCACGATGGAGCCGGCCCGCGCGGTCGAGACGAAGAGGCGCAGGCTGTAGGCATCGATGCGGCGGGTCATGGGGCGCATCCTACGGGCGGACCCTCTGCAGGCTCCGGGCCGCGGTGCAGGGGAAAACACGTAGGCGCCGAAGGGGACAAGAAGGGCGAAACGCTGAAGGACAATCCATCCATGAGTTCAAGCCAAGACATCGTGATCATCGGCGGGGGCCACGCCGCCGCGCAGCTGTGCGCCGGCCTGGCCGAGGCGGGGCAGGGCGCCCGCGTGCACCTGGTCTGCGAGGAGGACAGCATCCCCTACCACCGCCCGCCGCTCTCCAAGACTTTTCTCAAGAGCCCCGAGGAGGCGCCGCAATTGCATCGTGCCGAGACCTGGTATACGGAAGCCGGTATCACGCTGCACCTGGGCGATCCGGCGCTGGCGATCGATCGCGTGGCCCGCACCGTCACCTTGCGCTCCGGTGCGGTGCTGGGTTGGGAGCGGCTGGTGCTGGCCACCGGCACGCGCGCGCGCCGGCTGCCTGCGCTGGTCGGGCTGTCGAACGTGGCGCTGCTGCGAGCGGCCGACGAGGCGGCGCAACTGCGCTCCATGCTTTCCGCGGCGCAGCAGGTCACGGTGCTGGGCGGCGGCTTCATCGGGCTGGAGGTGGCGGCCACGGCACTTGGGTTGGGCAAGCGCGTCACGGTGCTGGAAAGCGCGCCGCGGCTGCTGAGCCGGGCCGTGTCGCCGGCCTTGTCCGAGCATGTGCTCGCCACCCATCGCGCCGGGGGCATGGACATCCGCGTCGGTGCCAAGACCGGCGCCTGGCAGACCGAGGGCCAGCGCCTCGTGGCGATCGAGGTCGACGGCGAGGCGCTGCCCGTCGATCTGCTGATGGTCGGCATCGGCGCCGTGCCCGAGACCGCGCTCGCGCAGGCCGCCGGCCTCGAGTGCGCCGACGGCATCGTGGTCGATGCCTACATGCAGACCAGCGACGAGGCCGTGCTGGCGGTGGGCGATTGCACCCGCTTCCCGGATCGGCGCGCCGGCCAGGCGCTGCGGCTGGAATCGGTGCAGAACGCCAACGACCAGGCGCGCACCGCGGTGGCGACGCTGACCGGTACGGCGCGGCCGCACGATGCGGTGCCGTGGTTCTGGTCAGACCAGGGCAGCCTGCGCCTGCAGATGGCGGGACTGGTGCCGGCCGAGGGCACGCCCGGCGCGAGCATGGTGCGCCGCCCGGGCGCGAATGCAGCGGCCTTCTCGCTGCTGCACTACGTCGACGGCGTGCTGCGCTGCGTCGAATCGGTCAATGCGCCGGTCGACCACATGATGAGCCGCAAGCTGCTGGAAGCGGGCCGCAGCCCGGACCCGGCGGTGGCTGCGGACCCCGCCGTGCCGCTGAAGACACACCTGGCCTAGGTGCTGGCCGCTGCGGTGCGTTTGCTGCTGCGATGTTCGGCCGCGGCGCTCTTGCGCAGCTCGGCGTCCATGGCGCGCGTTCCGGCCGCGAGTGCGGCCTCGTAGGTGTCGGCTTCGTACTCGGCGGCCTTCAGCACCTTCTGCGGTGCGCCGCTGTCGTCGGTTTGCAGCAGCGTCCAGATGAAGGACCCGGGCGCCGCCTCGTCGATGGTGAGCTTGATCGGAGGATGTTTCATGGCCCACTCATGGTGGACGGCGCAGCCCCCGATTTCTGTAGGCGAAGTTCCCTCGTCGCGGCGGTTACATCATGAGTTCATTGCTCGGCCCGCGCGCTCCGCCTCGGCGGGCCGATCGCCGGCATCCACCGGCACCTGCGACCCGCCGCGCAGCAGCAGCGCACCCAGCAAGGCAGCCGCGCCCGCGAAGATGGCACCCACGACGAAGGCCAGCTGATAGCCGCCCACCAGCGCGAGCAGCGGCCCGGCGCCAGCGGCCTGCATGCCCTCGGTGCGCGCAGAGGCCAGGCTCGCCAGCACCGCGAGGCCCAGCGCCCCGCCCATCATGAAGGCGGTGTTGACGATGCCCGAGGCCAGGCCCGATTCGCTGGGCGCCACGTCGCTCATCGCGACCAGCAGCATCGGGTTCAGCGCGATGCCGGCGCCCAGGCCGAGCAACGTCATGCCGGGCATCACGTGCAGCAAGAAGCTGCCTTCCACCGGCGCACCGGCAAAGAGCAGCAGCCCCGCCGCCGCCAGCAGCAGCCCGAAGGCCAGCGGCCCGCGGTTGCCGAAGCGCATCACCAGCTTGGCCGACAGCCCCAGCGAGAAGGCGGCCATGATCAGGTTGGCCGGCAGGAAGGCCAGCCCCACCTGCATCGGCGTGTAGCCGAGCACCAGCTGAAGGTAGAGCGCGGAGATGAAGAACCAGGCGAACATCGCGGCGGCCCAGAGCACGCCCATCACGTTGGCGACGGCGACGTTGCGCAGGCCGAAGAGGCGCAGCGGCATCAGCGGATGGCGCACCCGCGCCTCGATGGCGATGAAGACGGCCAGCAGCAGCGCCGCGACGCCGAGCAGGCCCAGCGTCCGTGCGGAGGTCCAGCCGGCCTCGTTGCCGTTGACGATGGCGTAGACCGCCAGCATCAGCGACAGCGTGACCGTGAGCGCACCACCAGCGTCCAGGCGCTCGCCGGCGGCATGGCCGGGCAGGTGCGGCAGCAGCGCCAGGCACAGCGCATAGACCGCCACGCCGATCGGCAGGTTGACCAGGAAGATCCAGTGCCAGCTCAGCGCATGCGTCAGCAGGCCGCCGAGCAGCACGCCGATGCTGCCGCCGCCGGCGCAGACGAAGCCATAGACGCCCATCGCCTTGGCGCGCTCGGCCGGTTCGGTGAACAGATTCATGATCAGCGACAGCGACACCGCCGAGACCACCGCGCCGCCCAGGCCCTGCACCGCGCGCGCCGCGATCAGCAGCGCCTGCGAGTTCGACAGGCCGCAGGCCAGCGAAGCCAGGGTGAACAGCGTGATGCCGGCGAGGAACAGCCGGCGGTGCCCGAACAAGTCGCCCAGCCGGCCGCCCAGCAGCAGGAAGCCGCCGAAGGTGAGCATGTAGGCGTTGATGACCCAGACCAGCGAGGTCTCGCTGAAGCCGAGGTCGGTGCGGATCGAGGGGAGGGCGACGTTCACGATCGTGGTGTCGAGCACGATCATCAGCACGCCGAGGCACAGGACCATCAGCGCCAGCCAGCGTCGGCGCCCTTCGATGTGTTTCTGGTTCATATTCTCTTTTGCGTCCGCCGGCGCGCGCTCGGCGAATTGGTTTGTGGATGGTGTACACAAACCATAGCAAAGATGCTGGACGCCGTCCACATACCCTACGGGGATTCGTAGCCGCAGCGCGCGGCGAGCCTCTGCGCGTCGAGGCTACCCCTGGTGTTGCACGGCCAGGGCCTGCCTGCGCAGGCCTGCGGTGCCGGGCTCAGTAGCGGTAGGGATTGTTCGGACGGCGGTCGTAGTAGTTGGGCACGCCGTCGCCGTCGCGATCGCGGTCGTAGCGGTTCGGCACGCCGTCGCGGTCGCGGTCGCCCCAGCCGCGTTCGCGGTGGTAGTAACGGCGATCGTCGTGGCCGTAATAGCGCGGCTGCGGAGCGTAGTAGGCGCGCGGCGGCGGGGGCGGCGCCGGAACGACGATCACCCGGTTGTCGTAGCGGCCGTCATGCGCCTGGGCCGGTGCGGTGGCGAGGGCGCCGAGGGAGAGCAGCGCGGCGGCGCCAAGGGCGAAAGCAGTCTTTTTCATGCGAGCTCCTCAGGTGGAACGAAGTGACTCCATCGTGCGCCGCCTCTGTGAAGCAGCGGTAAGCCGGAAGCGAAATCTTGTATAGCCGTGTGACGCTTCGGGGCCTACTGCAAAAGTAAACGCCGCCGTTGCAGTATTTGTTTACATGTAGATAAAATGTATTACATGAATACGGATCGTGACAATTTCCACGACTGGGCGCGGGACAAACCCGACACCAGTTTCGACTCCATCAGCCGGCCCGCGCCCTTCGAGGATTCAGAACACGGGGCGGTCAGCTGGGCACGCCTGGCCATCTTCGCGCTGCTCGGCGTGGTCTTGGTCGCCGGCTTTAAGTGGTTCGCTGGCCTTTGAGGACCGCCCCGGCTACCCGACGGCGTGCGCATCGTCGACTTGGCGCGTTCGCGTGAAAGATCTCCCGCAAGACCTGTAAGACCGGGCCTGTGTGCTATCTGAACCATAGCGTTCAGAACACCAAAGTACACATTCGTAACCAGTTGTGTGATTTCCTTCCTTAGGCGATGAATACCTAAGACCTAAAGTCAAAAGTATTCAATTTCCGCTTTGGCGGCTCGCTTGTAAATCGGAAGGTAACAAAATGAACTGCGTCTTCAGGATCGTCTGGAATTCGGCGAAGGGCTGCTGGGCCGTGGCTTCGGAGCTGGCGACCGGCGTCAGCAAGGCATCGGCGAGCGGCAGTTCCAAGTCCGGTTCCCAGCTCGAAATGCCCAGGTTTCTGCGGGCCAAGGGACTGCAGGCGTGCGTGGCCTTGGCGCTTCTCGCGCTTGCGGGAGTGGCCTCGGCGGCGAACTGCGGGAACGACAAGGACGTCGGCAAAGCTACGTGTACGAGGCCGGACAATGGCCCGGCATCCGCGCCGGCACCGGCACCGGCACCAGCACCAGCACCAGCACCGGCACCAGCACCAGCACCAGCACCAGCACCAGCACCAGCACCAGCACCAGCACCAGCACCAGCACCAGCACCAGCACCAGCACCAGCACCAGCACCAGCACCAGCACCAGCACCAGCACCAGCACCAGCACCAGCACCAGCACCAGCACCAGCACCAGCACCGGCGCCAGCACCAGCACCAGCACCAGCACCAGCACCAGCACCAGCTCCAGCTCCGGCTCCAGCTCCAGCTCCAGCTCCAGCTCCAGCTCCGGCTCCCGCACCCGCACCTGCAGCGGCACCCGCAGCGGCGCCTGCGGCCGAGCCCGCAATCGCTTCGACGACCACCGAGGACACCGCATCCAAGTCTCCGGAAGCCGAGACGACCGCCGAGGCCCCAGCACCCGCAATCGCGCCGCCCCCCGCCCGGCCGGTCTATCGGACCGAAGTCCCGCTCTTCGCGGCGCTCCCAGCCCAGCTTCGGCAAGCCGATCTCGCGATGCTCGGCAACATGCACGGCCGCGCCGGCGACGCCGGTCCGGACCGCAGCGCCTGGGCGCGCGCGATCTACACCGACCTCGACGTGCGCCAGGCCGGCGGCGCTGGCCCGCAAAGCCGGGGCCACGTCGGCGGCGTGCAGGTGGGCGCCGACCTCCTGGCCGGCGGCAATTGGCGCTTCGGCGTCTACGTCGGGAGCCTGGACGGAAGCGTCGACGTGAGCGGCAACGCGAACGGCACCTTCGGCAGGGTCGGCACCACCGATCTGCAGTCGCGCTATCTCGCCGGCTATGCGAACTGGCGCGACGCTGCCAGCGGCTGGTACGTCGAGGCCGTGCTGCAAGCCGGCCACCACCGCTACAACGCGCGGCCGGACGGCAGCCTGCCGGTGTCGGGCAAGGCGCGCAGCGTATCGGCCTCGATCGAGGCCGGCAAGTCCTTCGCGCTGAGCGAAAGCTGGAGCATCGAGCCACAGGTCCAGCTGATCCGCCAAAGAACGCGCGTGGACGACGTGTCGATCAACGGCGCATTGGTCCAGCAGCATGCCGATGGCGGCTGGATCGGCCGCCTGGGGCTGCGGATCAAGGGCGACATGCCCACCGGCGCGGGCCGGCTGCAACCCTACGCGCGGTTCAATGTCTACCGCGCCAGCTCGGGCGCCGATGTGGTGGATTTCGTTGCCCCGGCAGCAGCCACCCGCGTTGCCAGCGGCAGCGGCTACACCGCGACCGAAGTGGCGGGTGGACTCTCGCTGGCGCTGACGCCGGCGACCACGGTTTACGGCGAGGTCGGCCGCACCTTCAGCGCGGGCGGCGACGCCCGGGTGAAGTCATCGGTGCAGGGCACGATCGGCCTGCGCGTGACCTGGTAGGCGTGCAGACTCGAGGCGCGTGGGGTCGGGCGGTGGCTCAGCCGCGCTCGGGCGGCACGTCGCGGCCTTTCTGGCGCTCCCGGAACAGCGCGGCGCGCATCAGGAAGATGGTCGTCACCGGCGCGCTGAGGGCGACGAAGAACGCAATGAGCACCGCATGCAGGAAGAGGTGCGCGCCCTGGACCGAGAAGTAGACGGTGGTGGCCAGCGTGATGCACCAGGCGCCCAGCGTGGAGCCCAGCGTGGGTGCATGGATGCGCATGAAGAAGCTGGGCAGCCGCACCAGCCCGAAGGAGCCGATGGCGGCGAAGGCGGCGCCGGCGACGGCGAAGACCGCGGTCAGGATCTCGGCCCACAGCGGCAGCGGGCCGGCGATGAAGTCGGTCATTCGATCACCTCGCCGCGCAGCAGGAACTTGGCGAGCGCCGTGGAGCCGACGAAGCCGAACAGCGCGATCAGCATCGCGGCCTCGAAGTACACGCTGCTCGCGTAGACGATGCCGAGCACAAGCATCATCAGCATGCCGTTGATGTAGAGGCAGTCCAGCGCCATCACGCGGTCCTGCGCGGTGGGGCCGATGAGCAGGCGCGCCAGCGCGCAGAGCATGGCCACGGCGAGCAGCAGCAGCGCCAGCTTGAGAGCCCAGAGAAGTACCGGCGTCATGATTCGAAGATCTCCATCAGCGCGCGCTCGTAGCGCGTCTTGATCATGTCGATGAAGGCTGCCTCGTCGTCCTCGTGGAAGACGTGGATCAGCAGGGTCGAGCGGTCCAGCGCGATCTCGCCCCAGGCAGTGCCGGGGGTCAGGCAGAGGATCATGGCCAGCGTGGCGAGCGCGTTGGGGTCGCGGATGGCGAGCGGCACGCGCACGAAGTGCGGCGCCAGGCCGCGGCTGCGCCGGGTGAGCAGCAGGCGGGCCACGGTGAACGCCGAAACGACGAGGTCGTAGGCCACCAGGCCGCACAGCCTGAGGGCCAGCAGCGGCTTGCGCATCTTCGCGCGGGCCGGCCGCAGGCTCTGCGTCAGGAGCGGGACCGCGATCGCGAGCAAGGCCGCCAGCAGCAGCGTGGCCGGCTCCAGCGACTGGTTCAGGAGCAGCCAGACGACGAACAGCGCCAGCGAGAGCAGCGGCGACGGCAGCCAGCGTTTGATCATCGCGCCTGCTCTCCGGCGGGGGTGGTGGGACCGGGCCGCTGGCGCGCGCCGAACACGGCCTCGCGGTAGGCGCTGGGGGAGCGCAGCCCCTGCGCGGTGGCGCTGGCATGCTGCATCACGGGCTCGGCCATCAGCGTGAGGGCGAGGCAGGCGGCCAGCAGCGCCGCCACCGGCAGCACCTCGAGCGCGCGCAGCGCAGGCAGCGTCTGGTGTGGCTGGGTCCAGAAATGGCGGATGCCGGTGCGGCTCAGCGCGATCAGCGTGAGAAAGCCGGAGACCAGCAGCAGCGCCGTGAAGGCCCAGTCGGCCGGCGTGAGGCCGCGCGCGCCGCCGAGCAGGCCCGAGAGCATCGCGAACTTGCCGACGAAGCCCGACAGGGGCGGCAGGCCCGCCAGCAGCAACGTGCAGCCCAGGAAGCTGAGGCCGAGGAAGGCAATACCGGCCGGGATGGCGCGGCCGTACAGCGCCTGGGCGTCGTCGTCGAGGTTCACGTCGTCGAGGTGGCGCAGGTCTTCCGCGAGAAAGGGCGCGTCGCCGGCCGCCTCGTGCGGCGCGATGCTCAGGCCGGCGTTGCGCCAGCGCTCGATCATGTCGATCAGCAGGAAGAAGGCGCTCACCGCCAGCGTGGAGCTCAACAGGTAGTAGAGCGCGCCGGCCCACACGGCCGGCTGCCCCAGCCCGATGGCCGCCAGCAGCGTGCCGGCCGACACCAGCACGCTGAAGCCCGCGAGGTTGGACAGCCGCTGCGTGCCGACGATGCCGAGCGCGCCGCAGAACAGCGTGGCCAGCCCGACCGCGACCAGCACGCCCTGGCCGAAGAGGGCCGAGCTGCCAGCGTCGGGTGCGAACAGCAGGCTCCACAGCCGCAGCACCGTGTAGACGCCCAGCTTGGTTAGCAGCGCGAAGACCGCGCCCACCGGCGACACCGCGGCGCTGTACGCTGGCACCAGCCAGAAGTTGAGCGGCCAGGCGCCGGCCTTGGCGAAGAAGGCGGTGGCGAGGATGGCCGCGGCGGCATGCACCAGGCCGCGATCGGCCTCCGGCAGCTGGGCGATGCGCAGGCCCAGATCGGCCATGTTGAGGGTGCCGGTCATGCCGTAGAGCAGGGCCGCGCCGACCAGGAACAGCGAGGAGGCCGCGAGGTTGATCGCCACATAGTGCAGCCCGGCCTGCACCCGCAGCCGGCCGGAGCCGTGCAGCAGCAGGCCGTAGGAGGCAGCCAGCATCACCTCGAAGAAGACGAAGAGGTTGAACAGGTCGCCGGTCAGGAAGGCGCCGTTCAGGCCCATCAGCTGCAGCTGCAGCAGCGGATGGAAGTGCACGCCCGCGCGGTCCCAGCGCGACGTGGAATAGATGGAGGCGCAGAAGGCGACGACGCCGGTGAGCGCGACCATCAGGGTCGAAAGCCGGTCGGCCACCAGCACGATGCCGAAGGGCGCGCGCCAGTTGCCGGGCAGGTAGACGCCGATCGAGCCCGGCCCGCCGCCGGTGCCGGCGGCATTGACCCAGCGCAGCAGCGCGAGCGCGGCGATGAGGCCCAGCAGGCCGGAGACCACGCTCAGGAAGGACTTGGCGCGGCGGCGCTGCTCGCCCATCAGCAGCATCAGCGCGGCCGTCAGCAGCGGCAGCAGGATCGGCACCGCGACCAGGTGCGGCATACCGAAATCGAGCAGGCGGTCGAGGAAGGAGAACAGCCGCATCATTCCGCGAGCTCCTTCTTCTCTTCACCATCCACATGGTCGGTGCCGCTGAGCCCGCGGGAGGTCAGCAGCACGACCAGGAACAGCGCCGTCATCGCGAAGCCGATCACGATGGCCGTGAGCACCAGCGCCTGCGGCATCGGGTCGGCGGTGTTGGCCAAGGTGGCGGCGACGCCGGGGACCAGCACCGGCTCGCTGTCGATCTTGACGCGGCCCATGCTGAAGATGAAGAGGTTGACTGCGTAGGAGATCAGCGTGAGGCCCATGATCACCTGGAAGGTGCGCGGGCGCAGGAGCAGGTAGACGCCCGAGCCGGTGAGGATGCCGATGGCGATGGCGAGCACGGCTTCCATCAGGCGGTGCCCTTCGCTTCGAGCGCGGCGCGCTCGGCTTCCTTCTCTGCCTGTTCGTCGGCCCAGCGATGGCTGCGGATGGACTGGTGCGCCAGCGCCGTGAGGATCAGCATCGTCGCCCCCAGCACCAGCGCGAACACGCCGATGTCGAAGAACAGCGCGCTCGGCACATGCACCTCGCCCAGCACGGGCAGGTGCAGGTGCGCGGTGTGCGTGGTGAGGAAGGGGTAGCCGAAAACCAGCGCACCGGAGCCGGTCGCCAGTGCCAGCAGCAGGCCGGTGGCGATCCAGCGGCGCGGGTAGATGCGCAGATGCTCCTCCACCCATTCGGCGCCCGAGACGATGAACTGCAGCAGAAGCGCCACCGACATCACCAGCCCGGCGACGAAGCCGCCGCCCGGCTGGTTGTGGCCGCGCATGAAGAAGTAGACCGACACCAGCACCGCGAGCGGCAGCAGGAAGCGCACCAGCACGGCCGGCACCATCAGGTAGCCGACGGCCGTGTCCGGGGCGCGGCGCGGGTTCAGCAGGTCGCTGCTGCCGTCGTCGGGCTGCGCCCGCTGCTGTGCGGGCAAGGCCATGGATTCGGGTGCGGGGCGGAAGCGCCGCAGCAGCGCATAGACCGTCAGCGCGACGATGCCGAGCACGGTGATCTCGCCGAAGGTGTCGAAGCCGCGGAAGTCGACCAGCATCACGTTGACCACGTTGGTGCCCCCGCCTTGGGGCAGGGCGTGCTCGAGGAAGAAGGGCGAGATGCTCTGCGGGAAAGGCCGCGTCATCATGGTCCAGGCAAGCGCCGCCATGCCGCCGCCGGCCGCGGCGGCCACCAACAGGTCGCGCCCGCGCCTGCCCCAGGGCTTGAGGCGCGCGCGCATCGGCTGCGGCTTGGCAGTGCGCATCGGAAGCCAGCGCAGGCCGAGCAGGATCAGCACCGTGGTCACGGTCTCGACCACCAGCTGCGTCAGCGCGAGGTCGGGCGCCGAGAACCAGATGTAGGTGGTGCAGCACACCAGGCCCGCGCCCGAAGCCAGCATCAGCGAGGCCAGGCGGTGGAACTTGGCCTGCCAGGCGGCCGCCACCGCGCAGGTGCAGCCGATGACCCACGTCATGGCGAACATCGGCGAGAAGGGCAGCAGCTCCCGTGTGCCGCGCGCCGCCGGCGCCGGCCACAGCGAGGCGCCGGCCCCGGCCAGCGCCACGACGACCAGCAGCAACAACTGGATCTGCATGCGTCGCGTGCCGAGCACCCGCCGGCTGCGCCGGCCGGCCTCGCTCAGTTGGGCCAGCAGGTGCTCGAACAGGCGTTGGCCGTCGAAACGATGCAGGAGCGGCGTGTATTCGAGAGCACCGCTCGCGCGGCGGCGCCGCTGCAGCAGATAGAGCGCGGCGCCGCCGACCAGCGCGATGAAGCTCATGGCCAACGGCAGGTTGAAGCCATGCCACACCGCCAGGCTGTACTCGGGCAGCACGCCGCCGACCACTGGCATTGCTGCGGTGGCGAGGAAGGCGCCCACCGACCAGGCCGGCGCGACGCCGACCACCAGGCAGATCAGCACCAACAGTTCGGCCGGCACGCGCATCCAGCGCGGCGGCTCGTGCGGCTGCTTGGGCACCTCGGGACCGGGGGGCGGGCCGAAGAAGACGTCGAACACGAAGCGGGCCGAGTAGGCGACGCTGAAAATGCCGGCCAGCGTCGCGATCACAGGCAGGCTGCGGTTGACCCACGGCGTCGCCTGGATGAAGACCGTCTCTGCGAAGAACATCTCCTTCGAGAGGAAGCCGTTGAGCAGCGGCACGCCCGCCATCGAGGCGCTGGCGATGATGGCCAGCGTGCCCGTGATGGGCATGAGCTTGAGCAGCCCGCTGAGCTTGCGGATGTCGCGCGTGCCGCTCTCGTGGTCGATGATGCCGGCCGCCATGAACAGCGAGGCCTTGAAGGTCGCATGGTTCATCACGTGGAAGACGGCCGCGACCGCGGCGAGCGGGCTGTTGAGCCCAAGCAGCAGCGTGATGAGCCCGAGGTGCGAGATGGTCGAATAGGCCAAGAGCGCCTTGAGGTCGCGCTGGAACATGGCGACGTAGCCGCCGAGCAGCAGCGTGGCGGCGCCGGCGCCGCCCACCAGCCAGAACCAGGGCTCGGTGCCGGAGAGCACCGGCCACAGCCGCGCCATCAGGAAGACGCCGAGCTTCACCATGGTGGCCGAGTGCAGGTAGGCCGAGACCGGCGTGGGCGCCGCCATCGCGCGCGGCAGCCAGAAGTGGAAAGGGAACTGCGCGCTCTTGGTGAAGGCGCCGAGCAGGACCAGCACCAGCACCAGCGGGTAGAGCCGGTTGGCGCGGATCTGATCGCCAGAGGCCAGCACCGCGTCGAGCTCGTAGCTGCCCACGATGCGGCCCAGCACCAGCACGCCGGCCAGCAGGCACAGCCCGCCCGCGCCGGTGACCGTGAGCGCCATGCGCGCGCCGCGCCGTGCGTCGCGCCGGTGGTGCCAGTAGCCGATCAGCAGGAAGGAGAACAGGCTGGTGAGCTCCCAGAACAGCACCATCTGGATCAGGTTGCCCGAGAGCACCACGCCCACCATCGACCCCATGAAGGCGAGGAAGAAGGAGAAGAAGCGCGGCACCGGGTCGGAGGACGACATGTAGTAGCGCGCATAGAGCACCACCAGCGCGCCGATGCCGAGCACCAGCATGCAGAACAGCCAGGCGAAGCCGTCCATGCGGAACACGAGCTCGAGGCCCAGCGAGGGGATCCAGCGAATCTCTTCGCGGATCACGTCGCCCGCGGCGAGCCGGGGAAAGAACCATGCTGCCTGCACCGCGCAGCCCAGCGCGACCAGGCCTGCCAGCGTCGATTCCCGGTTGCGCGCATTCGACGGCAGCAGGGCCGCGATCACACTGGCAACGAAGGGAAGTGCGACGAGGAGGGCAAGGGGCATCGCGGTCGATTCTATCGACCGCCCCTCCTGCAAGGCCCTTCGCTCAGGCGGTGAACTGATGCACCGTGCGGATGCCGAGCCAGGTGAGCATCAGCGATCCGGCGACGTGCAATGCGGCGGTGCCGAGGGCCAGGCCCAGGCGCTCGTTCATCAGCATCGAGACGACCTCGGCCGAGAAGCTGGAGAAGGTGGTGAGGCCACCGAGGAAGCCGGTGATGAGCAGCAGGCGCCAGACCGGATCGAGTTGCGGCAGCGCCTGGAACGTGGCCACGGCGATGCCGATCAGGTAGCCGCCGATGAGGTTGGACGCGAGCGTGCCGTAGGGGAAGGCGGTGGTCGTGAGCCAGAGGCCCAGGCCCCAGCGGGCCAGCGCGCCGATCGAGGCGCCTGCGCAGATGGCGAGGACGTGCAGCAGCATGCGAGAAGTATCGCCGCCCTCAGGGTGCCATTTGCCGTGGCAGCCAGGTCACCAGGTCGGGGACGAAGTAGACGATCAGCACGGCCGCCACCATCAAAGCGAACATCGGCAGGGTCACGCGCGCGATGTAGAGCAGGTCCTTGCCGGTCATGCCCTGCAGCACGAAGAGGTTGAAGCCCACCGGCGGCGTGATCTGCGCCATCTCGACCACCAGCACGACGAAGATGCCGAACCACAGCGGATCGATGCCCGCGGCCAGAACCGTTGGCATGACCACGCCCATGGTCAGCACGACCATCGAGATGCCATCGAGGAAGCAGCCGAGCACGATGTAGAACACGGCCAGCATCACCACGAGCTGGAACTTCGACAGGCCGAGCGAGCCGATCCATTCGGCCAAATGGCGCGGCAGGCCGATGTAGCCCATGGCGAGCGTGAGGAAGGCGGCGCCGGCGAGGATCAGCGCCATCATGCAGTACAGGCGCGTGGCGCCCAGCAGCGAATCCCTGAAGGTCTGCCAGTTGAGCGAGCCCTGCGCCGCGGAGATCACCAGCGCCCCCACCACGCCGACGGCGGCCGCTTCGGTGGCGGTGGCGATGCCGGCGTAAATCGAGCCCAGCACGGAGAGGATCAGCACCGCGACCGGGATCAGGCTCAGCGATGCGCGCAGCTTCTGCGCAAAACTCATCGGCGGATCGGGCGGCGGCACGCGCTGCGGATTCAGCAGTGCCCACACAGCGATATAGCCCGAGAACAGCACGGCCAGCAGGATGCCCGGCACCACGCCGGCGATGAAGAGCTTGGCGATCGACACATCGGCGCTCACGCCGTACACGATCATGATGATCGAGGGCGGGATCAGCAGGCCCAGCGTGCCGGCGCCGGCGAGCGTGCCGATCACCATGTCGTCCGGATAGCCGCGCCGCTTGAGCTCGGGCAGCGTCATCTTGCCGATGGTCGCGCAGGTCGCGGCGCTCGAGCCGGAGACGGCGGCGAACACGGCGCAGCCCGCCACGTTGGTGTGCAGCAGGCGGCCCGGAAGATGCTGCATCCAGGGGGCGAGGCCCTTGAACATGTCCTGGGACAACCGGGTGCGGAAGAGCACCTCGCCCATCCAGAGGAACAGCGGCAGGGCGGTGAGCGTCCAGCCTGAGGCCGAGCCCCAGATGGTCACGGCCATCGCATCGCCCGCGGGGCGGGCCGAGAACAGCTGCATGCCGATCCAGGCGACGCCCGAGAGCGTGAGTCCGATCCACACGCCGCTGCCGAGGATGAGAAACAGGGTGGCGATCAGCAGCCCGGCGACGGCGATGTCATTCATGGCGAAGGGCCTCGGCGGTTTCGGGTTTTATCGGCCTGCCGCGCCATTCGATCAGGAACTCGTCGAGGGCGGCGATCGCGAAGATGAGCGCGCCGACGGCCATGCTGAGCTGCGGCAGCCACAGCGGCGTCGCGTCGTTGCCGGTCGAGATGTCGTTGTAGGCGTGCGATTGCCACGCGAGGCGCACGCTGTAGACCGCGAAGAGCACGGCCAGCAGGGCGGCCGCGCCCGTCGCCCAGCGCTCGAGCCAGCGGCGCGGGCCGTGGTGCAGCCTCCCGAGCAGGAGCGTCACACGGATGTGCTCGCCACGCTTGAGGGTGTGGGCCAGCGCCAGGAAGCCGGCGCCTGCCATCAGGTAGCCGGCGTAGGCGTCGAGCCCCGGAATGTTGAAGTGCAGCTGCCGGCCGACGATGGACAGCAGCACAGCCACCAGCAGACCGACCATGAAAAGCGCCGCCAGGGCGGCGGCGCTGTCGTAGAGGAAATCGAGCGTCTTGCGCATCCGGGTCACGCGCGCCTACATCTTCTTGTAGGCGTCGACGATGGCCTGGCCTTCGGGGCCGGCCTTGTCCAGCCATTCCTTGATCATGGTGTCGCCGACCTTCTTCATGTCGGTCTTGAGCTGGGCCGAAGGCGGGTGGATCGTCATGCCGTTCTTCTTGAGCAGTTCCAGGTATTCGACGTTCTTCTTCTTCGACACCTCCCACCCGCGCTTCTCGGCCTCGGCGCCGGCTTTCAGCAGACCGTCCTGCGTGGCCTTGTCGAGTGCGTCGAAGGCCTTCTTGTTCACCAGCACCGCGTTCTTGGGCAGCCAGGCCTGCGTGTCGTAGAAGTTCTTGATGTACTCGTAGGTCTTGGTGTCGTAGCCGGTCGAGCCGGAGGACATGTAGGACTCGATCACGCCGGTGGCCATGGCCTGGGACAGCTCGGCCTGCTGCACGGTGACAGGTTGGGCGCCGACCAGCTCGCCGATGCGGGCCGTCGCGGGGCTGTAGGCACGCCACTTCACGCCCTTGAGATCGGCCGCGGAGGCGATCTCTTTCTTGACGAAGATGCCCTGCGGCGGCCAGGCGACCGCGTAGAGCAGCGTCATCCCCTGCTCGGCCAGCTTTTTCTCGAGCACCGGCTTCTGGGCCTGGTAGAGCTTCCAGGCGGCGTCGTAGCTGTCGGCCAGGAAGGGAATGCCGTCGGTGCCGAAAATCTGCCACTCGTTTTGATAGTTCACGAGCAGGATCTCGCCCATCTGCGCCTGCCCGCTCTGGACGGCACGCTTGATCTCCGGCGCCTTGAAGAGAGCGGCATTCGCATGGACGGTGATCTTGAGCTTGCCGCCGGTCGCCTTGTCGACGTCGCTCGCGAACTGGGTGATGTTTTCGGTGTGGAAGTTGGTGGCTGGGTAGGCCGTGGGCAAATCCCACTTGGCTTGCGCGAAGGCCGTTGCGCCGAGGGTGAGGCCGGCGAGGGCGATGCCGAACTTGCGATTCATGGGCTCTCCAAACGTACGGATGTGAAAAGGCGTCGGGGAGCATACGTGCAAATATCGGGCCACCGCGTGAGGCTTTCCCCTGACGGCGTTGCCCGGCGCGTGCTGCAGCCGCTCGCAAAAAAGCCGCCCGGGGGCGGCTTTCGGTTGGCGGTGCGGCGTGGCCGCACGCAGTGCTCAGGGCTTCGCGTCAGCCTTCTTTGCCGAGCCTTCGGCCTTTTCCTTCTTCGACTCGGCCTTGGCGACCTTGGCCGCCGGCGCCGTGCCGCCGAAGCTCTGGCCGTTGACCGTCAGGCCCTCGGTCGACAGCTTGGCGGCCGCCTTTTCCTTCACGCCCTTGACCCGGTTCATGAGGTCGGGCCAGTCCTTGAAGTCTCCACCTTTCTTCCGCTCATCGATGATGCGCTTGGAGAGCGAGGGGCCCACGCCCCGGATCGCATCGAGCTCGGCATCGCTCGCCTTGTTGGCATCGACGGCCGCCCACGAAGCAGCGGCAAACAGCATGGCCATGACGGCCAGAATCTTCTTCAACATTCTTGAAATTTCCCTGTCAACGTTGTGAAAGGGACGCTCCTCGCGTCCCGTCGCATGCGGATTGCATGCGGCGATGGATTTGAACGAGAAGATCGCGAACGGTGTTGCCGTTGCGACAATTTGAGGGATTTCAGAGCTCTTCCACGCGGCGCGGCGGATAGCTGTCCCAGGCCTGGCAGCCCGGGCAATGCCAGAAGTGCTGGTGGGCTTCGAAGCCGCAGGCGGCGCACCGGTAACGCATCAGCGGCCGCGTGGCCTGGTCCAGGGTGCGCTGCACGGGCTGGCGGTACTGCTCGTGCGCGAAGCGCTCGCCGGCCAGCCAGCGTGAGGCGGCCACCAGCGAGGGCTGATGGCTCAGGTGGGCGATGTAGCCGTCGCGCGGCTCGGGCGGGCTCGAGGCTTCGGCCGCGATATCGTCGGGGAGCATCGGGGTGCCGCCGAGCGCCATGATGGCTTCGAGCACGTCGATGGAGGGCGACTCGGCATAGCGTCGCTGCAATGTGAGCAGCGCTTCGCCGCCGCGCTGCGAGGCGACCGCGGCCTGTTGCAGCATGGCGGCATAGAGCGGCAGTGCCAGCGGGGCGGTCTCGCACAGGGCTGCGAGCGTGTCGTAGGCGCTGGCGGAGTCGCCGTTGCGCAACTGCAGTGCGGCGGTGTCGATGGCCGGCCGCGGCGCCTGCGGGGCCAGGATGACGGCTTGCTCCAGCAGCTGGGCCGCGCTCTGGACATCGCCGGCGGCCACTTGTTCCGCGGCCCGCTCGCAGAGATGGTGGGCGCGGCGCACGCTGTAGCTCGCCTGCTCGGCCTCGTCGAGCTTCTGTGCCACCGCCGCGGCTTGGGTCCACTCGCGCGAGCGCTCGTAGATGGCCAGCAGCGCCAGCCGTGACTCGTTCTCGTAGCGGGTGCCTTCGAGCTTCTGCAGCGCGGCCTCGGCGCGGTCGAGCAGGCCTGCACGCAGGAAGTCCTGCGCCAGCGCATGCTGTGCCCGGTCGCGGTCGGCACGGCTGAGGTCGCCGCGGCCCAGCAGGTGCTCGTGCACGCGCACGGCGCGCTGGTATTCGCCGCGGCGGCGGAACAGGTTGCCGAGCGCGAAGTGCAGCTCCTGGGTGTCGGGGTCGTTCTGCACGGCTTCGATGAAGGCATCGATGGCCTGGTCCTGCTGCTCGTTGAGCAGGAAGTTGAGGCCGCGGAAGTAGGCCTTGGGTGCCTGCCGGTTCTCGATGCGCAGCTGCCGAAGGTCGAAGCGCGAGGCCAGCCAGCCCAGGATGAATGCGAGGGGCAGGCCGAGCAGCAGCCAGCTGAAATCAAAGTCCATGTTGGCGCACGGCGGGAAGGTCGGTGGCGGCTGCCGGTGGCGTGGCCGCGGCGCTTGCTGCAGGCGGGACGGGCGAGGCGGGCAGCTGGGCCGCGGCGCTGCGGTGCTTCCACCAGCCCGGCAGCATGCCGAGCGCGCCCACCACCAGTCCACCGGCAAAGGCGGCGAGCACGACAAGCACCAGCGGGGCGCGCCAGGAGGTGCCGAAGAAGAAGTAGACGGTGGCGTCGTGCTGGTTGTTCAGCGCGAAAGCGAAGAGGGTAAAAAAAATGGCTGCCTTGAGCAGCCACAGGAGATATTTCATGCGCGTCCCCGTTGGCGGGGGAATTCTATGCTTCAGCCTTCGCGCTGACGCTGCTCGGCATCCAGCTCCGCGGTGCGCGCATCGACCGCTTCGCGCAGGGCCTTGCCCGGCTTGAAGTGCGGCACGCGCTTCTCGGGGATCTGCACGCTTTCGCCCGAACGCGGATTGCGTCCGATGCGCGGTGGGCGCCGGTTCACCGTGAAGCTGCCGAAGCCGCGGATCTCGATGCGGTGCCCGCGCACCAGCGCGTCGCCCATGGCGTCAAGAATGGTCTTGACGGCATATTCGGCGTCGCGGTGCGTGAGTTGCGCGAAGCGGGCTGCAAGCTCTTCTACAAGGTCTGAACGAGTCATAAACCACAGAAGGACACGGTGAACCAGAGCTCACCGTGTTTTCGTCTGTTTATTTTTCGTTGTTGGAGTCGAGCTTGGCGCGCAGCAGTGCGCCCAGGCTGGTCGTGCCCGCGTTCTCGCGTGCCGACTGCTGGCTCAGGTTGGCCATCGCGCCTTGCTCGTCGGCCAGGTCCTTCTGCTTGATCGACAGCTGGATGTTGCGGGTCTTGCGATCCACGTTGACCACCACGGCCGTGACTTCGTCGCCTTCCTTGAGCACGTTGCGGGCATCTTCCACGCGGTCGCGGGAGATCTCGCTGGCGCGCAGATAGCCGATGATGTCGTCGCCCAGGTCGATCTCGGCGCCGCGCGGGTCGACGGTCTTGACCTTGCCGGTCACGATCTGGCCCTTGTCATTCACCGTGGTGAAGGTGGTGAAGGGGTCGCTGTCGAGCTGCTTGATGCCCAGGCTGATGCGCTCGCGGTCGACGTCGACGGCCAGCACGATCGCCTCGACCTCCTGGCCCTTCTTGTAGTTGCGCACGGCGGTTTCGCCGGGCTCGTTCCACGAAAGGTCGGACAGGTGCACCAGGCCGTCGATGCCGGCAGCCAGGCCCACGAACACGCCGAAATCGGTGATCGACTTGATCGGGCCCTTGACGCGGTCGCCGCGCTTGGTGTTCTGCGCGAATTCCTGCCACGGGTTGGCCTTGCACTGCTTCATGCCCAGGCTGATGCGGCGCTTGTCCTCGTCGATCTCGAGGACCATGACTTCGACTTCGTCGCCCAGCGAGACGATCTTGTTGGGGGCGATGTTCTTGTTGGTCCAGTCCATCTCGGACACGTGCACCAAGCCTTCGATGCCGGGCTCGAGTTCGACGAACGCGCCGTAGTCGGCGATGTTCGTGACCTTGCCGAACAGGCGCGTGCCTTGCGGGTAGCGGCGCGAGACACCCATCCACGGGTCGTCCCCCATCTGCTTGAGGCCCAGCGAGACGCGGTTCTTCTCGGTGTCGAACTTGAGGATCTTGGCCGTGATTTCCTGGCCGGCCTGCACCACCTCGCTCGGGTGGCGGACACGGCGCCAGGCCATGTCGGTGATGTGCAGCAGGCCGTCGATGCCGCCGAGGTCGACGAACGCACCGTACTCGGTGATGTTCTTGACCACGCCGCGCACGACTGCGCCTTCCTTCAGAGTTTCCATCAGCTTGGCGCGCTCTTCGCCCATGCTGGCCTCGACCACGGCGCGGCGCGAGAGCACCACGTTGTTGCGCTTGCGATCGAGCTTGATGACCTTGAATTCGAGGGTCTTGTTCTCGTAGGGGGTCAGGTCCTTGATCGGACGGGTGTCGATCAGCGAGCCCGGCAGGAAGGCGCGGATGCCGTTGACCAGCACGGTGAGACCGCCCTTGACCTTGCCGCTCGTGGTGCCGGTGACGAAGTCGCCGGATTCGAGGGCCTTCTCGAGTGCGAGCCACGAAGCCAGACGCTTGGCGGTGTCGCGCGAGAGGATCGTGTCGCCGTAGCCGTTCTCGACGCTGCCGATGGCCACGGAGACGAAATCGCCGGCCTGGACTTCGAGTTCGCCCTTGTCGTTCTTGAACTCCTCGATCGGCACGTAGGCTTCGGACTTGAGGCCTGCGTTGACCACGACGTGGTTGTGTTCGACGCGCACGACTTCGGCGGTGATGACCTCGCCGCTGCGCATTTCGGAACGCTTCAGGGATTCTTCGAACAGGTCGGCAAAAGATTCAGACATGTGTCATTTCCTTCCGTCACGCAGGGTTTGCAGTCGCACCATTGCGCCTGGCTGGGTCTGGAGACGGCGGTTGGTGGGCTCGGGGCCCGGGTTGAGTTGAACAACCAGCAAGCCGGTGCGCTGTCGCGCGGCGGGGACCTGCTGGACCGAAAACACCCTTCAGGCGGACCCGAAGGGCTGTACTTCCTGCCACCAGGCAATCACTTGCTCGACCGATTGCTCGACCGAGAGAGTGGAGTTGTCCAGGAGGCGGGCATCAGGCGCCGGCTTCAAAGGGGCGACGCTGCGGGAGGAGTCCCGGAGGTCGCGCGCTTCCAGATCGGCGCGAAGACTGTCGAGTGTAGTCGAAATACCCTTTGAAATCAATTGCTTATGCCGCCTTTCGGCGCGCTGGGCGGCGCTGGCGGTCAGGTAGACCTTGAGGTCGGCATCGGGGAAGACCACCGTACCCATGTCGCGACCGTCGGCCACCAGGCCGGGCAGGCGGCGGAAGCTCTTCTGCAGCGCCAGCAGCGCCTCGCGAACGGCAGGCAGCGCGGAGACGCGGGAGGCGTCCATTCCGGCCGCCTCGGTGCGGATGGCGTCGCTGACGTCCTCGCCGGCCAGCAGCACCTTGCCGTCGGCGAAGCGCAGTGGCAGCGTGCGTGCGAGCTCGGCGATCCGGGCCTCGTGGACGGCGTCCGCCTCGAGGCCGTTGCGGCGCATCGTCAGCCCGGCGACGCGGTAGAGCGTGCCCGAGTCGAGATAGTGGTAGCCCAGTTGGTACGCCACGGCCACGGCCAGCGTGCCCTTGCCCGAGGCGGTGGGGCCGTCGATGCAGAGCACCGGCACCTCGGCCGCCTCGGCCACCGAGAACAGGGTCTCGAAGTAGTCGGGGAAGGTCTTGGCCACGCAGTCCGGCTCGAGGATGCGCACGGGCAGCCCGGCCGGGTTGAAGGCGGCCAGCGAGAAGCACATTGCCACCCGGTGATCGTCGTAGGTGCGGATGCTCGCGGCACGCCAGTCGGCCGGCCGTAGCGGATGCACGCGGATGAAGTCGGGGCCGTCCTCGACGCTGGCGCCGAGCTTGCGCAGCTCCTTCGCCATCGCGTCGATGCGATCGGTCTCCTTGACGCGCCAGCTCGCGATGTTGCGCAGGAGGCAGGGGCCGTCGGCGTAGAGCGCCATCACCGCCAACGTCATGGCGGCATCGGGAATATGGTTGGCGTCGAGGTCGATCGCCTTGAGCGGCCAGGCGCCGCGCGAGATCGCCAGCCAGTTGGGGCCGCTGTCGACGTGCGCGCCCATCTGCCGCGCCGCGTCGACGAAGCGGATGTCGCCCTGGATCGAATCGGCGCCGACGCCCTCGATGCGGATGCCATCGCCCTCGGCGATCGCACCCAGCGCGATGAAATAGCTGGCCGAGGAGGCATCGGCCTCGACGTGGATGTCGCCCGGCGAGCGGTAGCGGCTGCCGGCCGGGATGACGAAGCGTTCCCAGCCCTCGCGCCGGACTTCGATGCCGAAGCGCGACAGCAGGTTGAGCGTGATCTCGATGTAGGGCTTGGAAATCAGCTCACCGATCACCTCGATGGTGATGTCGCGCTGCCTTGCCGCCAGTGGCAAGGCGAGCAGCAGGGCGGTCAGGAACTGGCTCGAGACATCGCCGCGCACGCGGATTGGCGCGGCCAGCTGGAGCGTGTCGAGCGGCACCGGGTGAATGGCCAGCGGCGGATAACCGGGATTGCCGAGGTAGTCGATGCGGCAGCCCAGCTGCACCAGCGCATCGACCAAATCGCCGATCGGCCGCTCGTGCATGCGCGGTACGCCGGAGAGCTCGAACTCGCCGCCGAGCAGCGCCAGCGCTGCAGTCAGCGGCCGCATCGCGGTGCCTGCGTTGCCCAGGAAGAGCTTGGCGGCGGAAGTGCGCAGCCGGCCATCCAGACCCTCGATGCGCAGCGTGGCGCCTGCGCGCTCGATGCGGCAGCCGAGCGCTGCCAAGGCGTCGAGCATCACCCGCGTGTCGTCCGAGTCCAGGAGGTCGTGCACGGTGGTCGTGCCGCCAGCAAGCGCCGCCAGCAGCAGCACGCGGTTGGAGATGCTCTTGGAGCCCGGCAGGCGCACGGTGCCGGAGGCGCCCGCGAGCGGCGGAAGGTCAAGAAAAGGCGTGGAGAACATGGCTCAGTCGGGCGATACGCCGGCGCCTGGCTGCCATTGGGCGCGCGCGCGGCTCGCTGCGGCGATCGCGTCCTCGAGGGCCTGCGAATCGCCCGTGCCCATCAGGGCTTCGAACTGCGACAGGGCCGCGCGAAAAGCCCGCGATTGCTGCAGCACCTGCTCGCGGTTGGCCAGCAGCACGTCGCGCCACATGGCGGGGTCGGCGGCCGCGATGCGCGTGAAATCGCGGAAGCCGGGGCCGGCCAGTTCCAGGAAGCGCGATCCCTCGGGCTGGGACGTCAACGCGTTGGTGAAAGCGAAGGCGAGCAGGTGAGGCAGGTGGCTCACGGCCGCGAAGGCCTTGTCGTGGGCCTCCGGCGTCATGGTCACCACCTTGGCGCCGATCGCGGACCAGACCTGCGTCGCGCGCTGCACGTTGGAGCGCAGTGTGGCCTTGACGGGCGTCAGCACGACCTGGCGTCCGGCGTAGAGGCCGGCATCGGCATGCTCGACGCCGGCGACTTCCTTGCCGGCGATCGGATGTGCGGGAACGAAGTTGGCGAAGTGGTCGTGCAAGCCGCGCCGCGCGGCCTCCATCACGTCGCCCTTGGTCGAGCCCACGTCCATCACCAGCATCTGCTCGGTGATGCCATGGCGAATCGCCTTGAAGGTGGCCTCGGAGGCGCCCACCGGCACCGCGATCAGCACTAGGTCGGCGCCCGAGACGGCGAGCAAGGCGGAGGGCGCCGTGACGTCGATCACGCCAAGCTGCCGCGCGCGCTCGGTGGTGGAGGGCGACTTGCTGTAGCCGACCACACGCTTGACCAGCTTGGCGCGCTTGAGAGCCAGTGCGAAGGAGCCGCCCATCAGGCCGCAGCCGATCAAGCCGAGCTGTTCGAACATGCGCTGCCTCAGGCGGTGACGGGGTAGGCGCCGATGACCTTGTAGAACGCGCAGAGCTTGCGCAGTTCGGCGAGGGCGGCGGCCACGTTGGGCTGTGAGGGGTGGCCGTCGAGGTCGATGTAGAAGTAGTACTCCCACTGGCCGGTGCGCGCGGGGCGCGACTCGAAGCGCGTCATCGAGACGTCGTTGATCTTCAGCGGCACCAGCAGGTCGTGCACGGCGCCGGGCCGGTTGGGCACGGAGACCACGAGGCTGGTGCAGTCCTTGCCCGAGGCCGGCGGCATGGCCAGGGTCTGGGGCAGGCAGATGACGGCGAAGCGGGTGCGGTTGTACGAATCGTCCTGGATCGCATGCGAGACGATATGCAGCCCGAAACGCGTGGCGGCGCGCTCGCTGGCCAGGGCGGCCCAGGCCGGGTTGCCGGCGGCGAGCCGGGCGCCTTCGGCGTTGCTGGAGACGGCGCGCCGCTCGGCGTGCGGCAGGTGCTTGGACAGCCAGGTCTGGCACTGCGCGAGGGCCTGAGGGTGGGCCAGCACGGCCTCGATGCCCTCGAGCGAATTGACCGTGCGCAGCAGGTGATGGCGCACCAGCAGGCTGACCTCGCCAACCACGTGGGTCGGGGAGTGCAGGAACAGGTCGAGCGAGCGCGTGACCACCCCTTCGGTGGTGTTCTCGACGCCGACCACGCCGTACTGGGCGCTACCGGCTGCCGTGGCATGGAAGACCTCGTCGAAGCTGGCGCAGTAGATCAGGTCGGCGGCACCGCCGAAGTACTCGACGGCGGCCTGCTCGCAGAAGGTGCCCTCGGGGCCGAGCACGGCAACGCGCTGCGGTGACTCGAGCGCCAGGCAGGCGGACATGATCTCGCGCCAGATGGCGGCCACGTGCAGCGACTTGAGCGGGCCGTTGTTGCTCTGCTGCATCTTCTCGATCACCTGGGCGACGCGATCGGGACGGAAGTAGGGCGTGCCCTCGCGCTTCTTGACTTCGCCCACCAGCTCGGCCACGTGGGCACGGCGGTTGAGGAGGTCGAGCAGCTGCTGGTCGAGCGAATCGATCTGCACGCGCAGGTCGGCGAGGCTGGCGGAAGGGTCGGAGGCGGGGGGCTGAGGGGTTGAAGCGGTCATCGGTCGGATCGAACGCAACTCTACGCGTGCGACCGCTCGAATTCTCGCATGTAGCCCACCAGCGCCTGCACACCCTCGAGCGGCATCGCGTTGTAGATGCTGGCCCGCATGCCGCCGACGGACTTGTGGCCCTTGAGCTGCAGCAGGCCGGCCTCGCGGGCGCCTGCGAGGAAGGCCTCGTTGCGGCTCTCGTCCTTGAGGAAGAAGGGGATGTTCATGCGCGAGCGGCAATCGGGCGCGACCCGGTTCTCGTAGAAAGGCGAAGCGTCGATGAAGTCGTACAGCAGCCGCGCCTTGGCGACGTTGCGCTGTTCCATGGCCGCAACGCCGGTCAGCGCGCCCTCGGCCTGTTGCCGCAGCCACTGGAAGGTGAGTCCGGCGATGTAGATGCCCCAGGTCGGCGGCGTGTTGTACATGGACTTGTTGTCCGCCACGATCCGGTAGTTGAAAGCACTGGGGCAGATCTCGAGCGCATGACCCAGCAAATCGTCGCGCACGATCACAAGCGTGAGGCCGGCTGGGCCGAGGTTCTTCTGGGCGCCGCCGAAGGCGAGGCCGACGCGGGTCCAGTCGACCGGGCGCGAGGCCACGTGCGAAGAGAAGTCGATGACGAGCGGGGCCTTGCTGCCCAGCGCGGCCAGATCGGGCAGCTCCTGGAACTCGACACCGTGGATGGTCTCGTTGGAGCACAGGTGCACGTACGAGGCGTCGTCCGAGAGCTGCCAGGTCGAGGGCGCGGGCATCTGCGTGTGCTGGCTGTCGGCGTTGGAGGCTGCGATATGCGACTTGCAGTAGCGCAGCGCCTCTTTCTGGGACTTGGCGCTCCAGCTGCCCGTGATCACGAAGTCGACCTTGCTGCCGCGCGACAGGTTCATCGGGACGATCGCGTTCTCGCCCAGGCCGCCGCCCTGCATGAAGAGGATGTGGAAGTGCTCGGGCACCGCCAGCAGCGCGCGAAAGTCCGCTTCGGCCTGCGCGCAGATCGCGCCGAACTCCTTGCCGCGATGGCTCATCTCCATCACGCTCATGCCGCTGCCTTGCCAGTCCAGCATCTCGGCGGCGGCGCGCTGCAGCACCGCCTCCGGCATCGCAGCCGGACCGGCGGAGAAGTTGTACGGGCGTGGACCCGCGCCCGTCGTCACTTCTTGGCGGGCGCCTTGGGCGCGGACTTGGCCGGCGCTGCGCCTTCGGTCGGGGCACCCAGGGCCTTGGCGACGTTGGCGTCGAGCGTGCGCATCTTGGGCTCGATGCTGGAGCGGGTCTCGGCCACCAGCTTTTCCGTCAGTGCGGTCTGCATCTTCGGGTTGAGCTCCTGGTACTTCTTGCTCAGGGGCGAGTTGATCCAGGCCAGCAGCTGGCGCAGCTCTTCTTCGCTGAAGTTGTCGCGCAGGATCGGGCCCAGGGCGTCCGGTGCCAGCGCCACGGCCTTGTCGCGCACGAGGGGATAGGCGTCGTCGAAGTACTTCTTGAGCTCGGCATCGGCGGCCTTGGCGGCGGCCTCGCGCTTCTCGGCCGGGACCTGCGTCTGCAGGTACTGCGAGCCGGCCTGCGCGATGGGCGCGCTCGACTGCTCGACCAGTCCGCGCGCCAGCGCCTCGATGCCGGGGCGCTGCAGGTCGAGGAACTGCTTGACCATCGCCGCCTTGTCCTGGGCCATGGCCATCGAGCTGCCGGCGAGCGCGACCGCGACGAGCGCGAACTTGAATTTTTTCACTGAGGGTTCTCCGTTGAAGATGATGAGGAAGTGTCGTCGGCGCCGTTGTCGCTCTCTGCATTCGCATCGTTCTCGACGATGCGCTGCAGACCACTGAGCTTGGCTCCTTCGTCGAGTCCGATCAGCGTGACGCCTTGCGTCGCGCGGCCGAGTTCGCGGATTTCGGAGACGCGGGTGCGCACCAGCACGCCTTTGTCGGTGATGAGCATGATCTCGTCGTCGGCGTGCACCAGGGTGGCAGCCACGACCTTGCCGTTGCGCTCACTCTGTTGAATGGCAATCATGCCTTTGGTTCCGCGCCCGTGACGGGTGTACTCGGTAATGCTTGTGCGTTTTCCGTAACCATTTTCGGTGGCGGTGAGCACGCTCTGCTCTTCGTCCTCGGCGACCAGCATGGCGATCACGCCCTGGCCGTCTTCCAGTGTCATACCGCGCACGCCGCGCGCGTTGCGGCCCATGGGGCGCACGTCGTTCTCGTCGAAGCGCACGGCCTTGCCGCCGTCGGAGAACAGCATGACGTCGTGCGCGCCGTCGGTCAGCGCGGCACCGATGAGGTAGTCGCCCGGATCCAGGTCGACCGCGATGATGCCGGCCTTGCGCGGGTTGCTGAACTCGTCGAGCGCGGTCTTCTTGACCGTGCCCATCGAGGTCGCCATGAAGACGTACTGGTTGGCCGGGAAGGTGCGCTTCTCGCCCGTAAGCGGCAGCACGACATTGATCTTCTCGCCCTCTTGCAGCGGGAACATGTTGACGATCGGCCGCCCGCGGGAGCCGCGCGAGCCGGCAGGCACCTCCCACACCTTGAGCCAGTACAGCCGCCCGCGGTTGGAGAAGCACAGGATGTAGTCGTGCGTGTTGGCGATGAAGAGCTGATCGATCCAGTCGTCTTCCTTGGTCGCCGTTGCCTGCTTGCCGCGCCCGCCGCGCTTCTGTGCACGATATTCGCCCAGCGGCTGGCTCTTGATGTAGCCGCTGTGCGAGAGCGTTACCACCATGTCGGTGGGCGTGATCAGGTCTTCCGTCGACAGGTCGAAGGCGCTGTGCTCGACTTGGCTGCGGCGCGCGCCGAGCTTGCTCTGGCCGAACTCCTGCTTGAGGGTGGCGAGCTCGTCGCTGATGATGGTCGATACGCGCTCGGGCTTGGCCAGGATGTCCAGCAGGTCATCGATCTCTGCCATCACTTCCTTGTACTCGGCGACGATCTTGTCTTGCTCGAGGCCGGTCAGGCGCTGCAGGCGCATCTGCAGGATTTCCTGGGCCTGCGTTTCCGAGAGGCGGTAGAGGCCGTCGGCGCCCATGCCGTAGTCGCGCTCGAGCCCGTCGGGACGGTAATCGTCGGCGTTGATGACGCCGCCATCGGCGCGCGTGCGGGTCAGCATCTCGCGTACCAGCTTGCTGTCCCAGCGGCGGGCCATCAGCTCGGCCTTGGCCACCGGGGGCGTGGGCGCATTGCGGATGATGGCGATGAAGTCGTCGATGTTGGCCAGCGCAACGGCCAGGCCCTCGAGCACATGGCCGCGTTCGCGCGCCTTGCGCAGATTGAACACCGTGCGGCGCGTCACCACTTCGCGGCGGTGCTGCAGGAAGACCTCGATCAGGTCCTTGAGGCTGCACAGCTTCGGCTGGCCATCCACCAGCGCCACCATGTTGATGCCGAAGGTGTCCTGCAGTTGGGTCTGCTTGTAGAGGTTGTTGAGCACCACCTCCGGCACTTCGCCGCGCTTGAGCTCGATCACCAGCCGCATGCCCGACTTGTCGGACTCGTCCTGGATGTGGCTGATGCCTTCGATCTTCTTCTCGTGTACCAACTCGGCCATGCGCTCCTGCAGCGTCTTCTTGTTGACCTGGTAGGGCAGCTCGTCGACGATGATCGCCTGGCGTTGGCCGCGGTCGATGTCCTCGAAGTGGCACTTGGCGCGCATCACCACCTTGCCGCGGCCGGTACGGTAGCCGTCCTTGATGCCGTTGATGCCGTAGATGATCCCGGCCGTGGGGAAATCGGGCGCCGGGATGATTTCCATCAGGTCGTCGATGCTGGCGTCCGGGTGGCGCAGCAGGTGCAGGCAGCCGTCGACGACTTCGTTCAGGTTGTGCGGCGGGATGTTGGTCGCCATGCCGACCGCGATGCCACCCGAGCCGTTGACCAGCAAATTCGGTAGCTTGCTGGGCAATACCAGCGGTTCTTTTTCACTGCCGTCGTAATTGGGACCGAAATCGACGGTCTCCTTGTCGATGTCGGCCAGCATTTCATGCGCAATCTTTGCGAGCCGAATTTCCGTGTAGCGCATCGCGGCTGCGTTGTCACCATCGACCGATCCGAAATTGCCCTGGCCGTCCACCAGCATGTGGCGCATCGAGAAGTCCTGCGCCAGTCGCACGATGGTGTCGTAGACCGACTGGTCCCCGTGCGGGTGGTACTTGCCGATGACGTCGCCGACGATACGGGCCGACTTCTTGTACGGCCGGTTCCAGTCGTTGTTGAGCTCGTGCATCGCATACAACACTCGCCGGTGGACCGGCTTGAGGCCGTCCCGAGCGTCGGGGAGGGCGCGTCCCACGATCACGCTCATGGCGTAATCGAGATAGCTGCGGCGCATTTCCTCTTCGAGGCTGATGGGCAGAGTTTCTTTGGCGAACGAGGTCATGGGCAGCGTGCTGACGGCGGAGAACCCGAAATTTTACGCCGCGGAGGGTGTCGCACCGCCGCAACACAAGGCCGGGATTCCGCCTCCGTCCTACGTTTCCGGGGCGCCTCCCGGGCAGTTTGCCAAAGATCCCATGGCACAATCGCCTCAACGTTTTGGGTGGTGGTCACTTAAAGCGTCCTTGATTCGCAGCGCGGCTGCGGCTTTTTCCCCAAGAGGAGAACCATGAAGAAACTGAATAAAGTGGCGATGATGTTTGCAGTCGCTGCGCTCGCCACTGCCGCCGGCGCGCAGACCCGTGTCACCGCCGCGAACGGTGGGCCCGTGATCGACAACTGGCAAAACGGTACCAGCGAATTGGTGTGGAAGAACGGCACGAACGAACTGTGCTGGCGCGATGCGAACTGGACGCCCGCCACCGCTGCCGCCGGTTGCGATGGCGCCCTGGTTCCGCCGCCTCCCCGCCGCTGTGACCCCGCCTGCTCCCGCGCCCGCTGCTCCGCCCCCGCCGGCCGTTGCAGCCTCGAAGGTCACCTTCGCTGCCGACGCCTTCTTCGACTTCGACAAGTCCGTGCTCAAGCCCGAAGGCCGCGCCAAGCTGGA
This sequence comes from Variovorax sp. WS11, assembly GCF_010499245.1. Classification (GTDB taxonomy): domain Bacteria; phylum Pseudomonadota; class Gammaproteobacteria; order Burkholderiales; family Burkholderiaceae_C; genus Variovorax. The sequence continues at coordinate 1,043,663 of NZ_JAAGOW010000001.1, read as the reverse complement.
CGACCTGGTCTCGAAGATCCGCGACGTGAACCTCGAAGTGATCATCGCCGTCGGTCACACCGACTCGATCGGCACTGACGGTTACAACCAACGCCTGTCGGTCCGCCGCGCCGAAGCCGTCAAGGCCTATCTGGTCTCGAAGGGCATCGAACGCAACCGCGTCTACACCGAGGGCAAGGGCGAGAAGCAGCCCGTCGCTGACAACCGCACCAAGGAAGGCCGCGCCAAGAACCGCCGCGTGGAAATCGAAGTGGTCGGTACCCGCGCCAACCGTTGATTCGCAAGAATCTTCAAAACAAACCCCGCCTCGGCGGGGTTTTTTAATGGGCGAACGCATTGCGGATTCGGGGCAGGCGGCTTGAAGGCAATTCGCGTCGTTTCATAATCCGCATATGACCGAAACCGTGAATGCTGATCCGGCGGAACTCGCCAAATTCTCCGAGCTGGCCCATCGCTGGTGGGATCTGGAAAGCGAATTCCGACCGCTCCACGAAATTAATCCGCTACGGCTGGAGTGGATCGAAAGTATTGCGCCCATCGCGGGGCGCAAGGTGCTGGATGTGGGTTGCGGCGGGGGGATCCTTGCCGATGCGATGGCGCGACGCGGCGGCGACGTGCTCGGCATCGACCTGGCCGACAAGGCGCTCAAGGTCGCCCAACTCCACGCGCTGGAGGCCGCGACGCGCGGCGTAAAGTACCGGGGGATCAGCGCCGAGGCGCTAGCCGCCGAGCAGCCCGAGAGCTTCGACATCGTCACCTGCATGGAGATGCTCGAGCATGTCCCGCAGCCGGCCTCGGTTGTGCAGGCTTGCGCCCGACTGGCCAAGCCGGGTGGCTGGGTTTTCTTTTCTACCATTCACCGCAATCTGAAGTCCTTCCTGCTCGCGATCGTCGGTGCCGAGTACGTGCTGGGCATGTTGCCGCGCGGCACGCACGAGTACCGGAAACTGATCCGGCCGAGCGAACTGGCAGCCCACTGCCGCGCTGCCGGGCTCGATCTGCGCCAGACCCGTGGCCTGCAGCACAACCCCGTCACGCGGCGCTACTGGCTCAGCGACGACACCAGCGTCAACTACATGTTCGCCACGCGCAAACCGGCGCCAGCCCAGTCATGATCCTTGCCGATTCGACCCGAGCCGTCCTGTTCGACCTGGACGGCACGCTGATCGACAGTGCGCCCGATTTGGGCGCCGCAGCCGATCAGATGCGTATTGACCGTGGCCTGGTGTCGCTGCCGATGGAGCGCTACCGCCCCATGGCCGGCTCCGGCGCGCGCGGGATGCTTGGCGTGGCCTTCGGCATCACGCCCGACGCACCGGAATTTGCGCCGCTGCGCGAGGAGTTCTTCCTCAACTACGAGGCGCGGATGATGCGCACACGGGTGTTCGAGGGCGTGGCCGAGCTCGTGGCCGCGCTCTGTGCGCGTGGCTTGCAGTGGGGCGTGGTCACCAACAAGTCGGCCCGCTTCACTGCACCGCTCACGCGGGCAATGCCGCTGTTCGGCACGGCGCGCGCGATCGTCAGCGGCGACACCACCCCTTACGCCAAGCCGCATCCGGAACCGCTGTTCGAGGCAGCGAGGCAACTGGGCGTGCCGCCCGAGCGCTGCATCTACGTGGGCGACGACGAGCGCGACATGGCGGCCGGCCGGGCCGCCGGCATGCGGACCGTCGCTGCGGCCTATGGCTACATGGGCGCCGAGGCCAATGTGACGCTCTGGGAGGCCGACGCCGCAATCTCATCACCCATGGAGCTCTTGCAACTACTGGAAGCGGCCTAAAATAGCTGTTCCTGGGGCTGCACTGGTTTCGACGTGGGTTCGGAATCGCAGCGGGGCATGTCGAGCTGAATGCGCTCGTAAAACAGATTCAAACAAACTAACTGCAAACGACGAACGTTTCGCACTCGCCGCTTAATTGCCGGTGAGCTTTGCAACAGCAGGCCGATGGGCTGGGCAAGGGGGCATGGAGCAATCCGCGCCTCCCGGCTGCAAAGATAATCTACATCGGCTGGCCTCGATCCGGGTACCTTGGGTCGAGGCGAGAACCAAGGGTACTGGCGGCCGGTGTAGCGTGCGACTGCGCGACACCGGTGGCGAGACTCAAAACAGATCGCTAAACATGTAGATCTGCGCGAAGAAGGCTTGCGGACGGGGGTTCAAATCCCCCCAGCTCCACCATTCAACCTGCAAAGGCTTTGTCTTTGCGTTCACGATGTCGCGGTTTGCTCGCAAGCGAGCCGGCATCGCCCGTTGTCTCCGCCCTCCCTTCAAGTACGATGCCGCGCCGGAGCACGGGGCCATCTGAATCGGCCTGTCGACTCAGCGCGCAATTCTGGGAGCCGCACAATGACAATCACCACGCCTTCGACGCTACCGGTCACCTGGGCTGACCTGTGCAGCGCCGCCTTCTGGCGCTCGCTCGCGCCGCAGCTTTGCATCGGCGGTATGCAGTCGGATGCCGAGGCCGCGCCGCGGCAGAGCTATGAACGGCTCACGCAACGGATGTCGAAGGACGGCTATTTCGGCGACAGCGACGAGGAGATCGGGCAACTGGCGCCGCTTGTCGGCGAGGCCGTGAAGCGCTGCGTCGCTGTCGGGCTGCCTGCCGTGTTCGCGTGGATCTACGACGAGCCTTGGGCTTGCTACGCGCGCCTCCGACCCGTGTTCGCGCATTTCCTGGGTGCCGGGTTCAAGCCCTTGCCGGCGTTCTGGGCATGGCATGTCGATCCGAAGAAGGGCGAGACCGGCTGGAAGCCCCACCGGGACAATCGCTACAACTCGCTTGCCGCGGATGGGTCGCCGCTTTCGCTCACATGCTGGATCCCGCTGTCCGACGCGAACCCGCTCAACAGCTGCATGTACATCGTGCCGAAGCACATGGATCCCGGCTACAGCACGCCCGCTGGCACGCCTGAACCGCCGACGCCCGTGTTCGCCGCGCGTGCCCTGCCGGCGAAGCCTGGCGACTACCTGCTCTGGGACCAATGCGTCATGCATTGGGGCGGCCCGACCAGCGAATTCGCCGGGCATCCGCGCATGAGCATGGCACTCGAGTTTCAGCGCGGCGATGTTCGCCCCATCATGCAGCCATTCCAGCGCGGGGAGCATCTCCCGGCCATGCCAGCAGTGCTGGAGCAGAGGCCCTACCCCAGCTTCGACGTCCGCCTGCAACTCGTCGCGCGGCAGATTCTTCAGTACCAGCACATGTATGGCTTGTCGCAGAACCTCGCCGATCTCGCGGCGTATTTGCTGACGGCGCCCACGCGCGACGCCTAGCAGCGCGGCGTCCAAGCCGCCAATTCTGATTCTTTCTTTCGCATTCCTCGCGCGTTGTCGCACGCGGGCTATAGTCCGCTCGCTCGCGCCTGCAGCCGGACGGGATCGGCCTTCCGGCAGGCAACGGAGACACCCGTGGCCGGCGCGCTGGAGGACACCCATGGAATCATCGACGACGCCCGCGACTTCGAATTACTACGATGTCGTTCCGTACGAATCTCATCCCTTTCCACAATCGACGGCTGAGCATCTCGAGGCCCTGGCCTTCCTCTTCGGCCTCGCCGCGCCGCCGCTCAAGCAGGCGCGTGTGCTCGAACTGGGCTGCGCGGCGGGCGGTAACCTGATCCCCATCGCCGCCCGTCATCCGGACGCATCGATGGTGGGCGTGGACCTGTCCTCGGTCCAGATCCGCCAGGGCCAGGCGGCCATCGACAAGGCTCAACTCAAGAACATCGACCTGCGGGCCCTGGACATCACGGGCGTCGACGCTTCTTTCGGCCAGTTCGACTACATCATCTGCCACGGCGTCTACAGCTGGGTGCCGGCGCCGGTGCAAGACGCCATCTTGCGCATCTGCTCACAGAACCTGGCGCCGGAGGGCGTAGCCTACGTGAGCTACAACGTGTACCCGGGCTGGAAGGCCCGCGAGATCGTGCGCGACGCCATGATTCTGCGCGGCGCCCCGCGCGACGAGCCCGGCGAAAAGCTTTCCTACGCCCGCGGCATGCTCGAGTTCCTGGAGCAGTCGGCGCGGCCGGACAGCGTGCTCAAGAAGACGCTGGAAGAGAACATGCCGATCGTGCGCAACTCCGGGGCGTACTACCTCCTGCACGAATTTCTGGAGCCGCACAACGCCCCTTGCTACTTCAAGGAATTTGCTGCGCGCGCCGGCGCCCACGGCCTCACGTACCTGGCGGACGCCGAGCCCTCGACCATGTTCGTGCAGAACTACGGCGAGAAGGTGCGCGATCCGCTGCTGCGCGAATGCGGAGGCAGCCAGATCATGATGGAGCAGTACCTGGACTTCCTGGTGAACAGGACCTTCCGCCAGACGCTGCTGGTCAAGCAGGAGCGGGCTTCGGGCATCCGTTACCGCCTCGACATGGCGCGCATCCGTGCGCTCGAATACGCAGGCGTGTTCTCGGCCGAGGATGGCGAGGTGCTCACGCTCGATGCGCGCGAGCAGGTCTGCCGTGCGATACGCAACCTCAAGGTCACGTTGCGCCTGCCGGTCCACAAAGCGGTCGCCCAGGTGCTCGACGAGCGCTATCCGGCGAGCATGCCGAGCGATGCGCTGATTGCCGCAGTCTCGGCGCGCACCGGCGAGCCGCGCGCCGCGGTCGAGCCGGCGGTGATGGCGATGCTGGAAGAACTGCTGATCCTCGGCGCGGTGCGCATCCGGCGCACGCCGCCGCAGGCCAGCGTCTCGGTGTCGGCCTTCCCGCGGGCGCCGGCCGTGACGCGCAATGCCCCAGGCCTTGCACTGAGCGCGGGACCGACGGCCGTCGCTTGCAACCAGTGGCACGAACTGGTGGGCCTTTCGCTGCTCGAACGCTGCCTGCTGCCCCTTCTCGACGGCAAGCATTCGCACGAGGCCCTGGCCCAGCACCTCGCCGCCGAGGCTCGCGCCGGACGCCTGCGCTTCATCAAGGACGAGAAGCCGCTGACCGACGAAGCGGCGTTGCGCGAATTCACGCAGCAGCAGGTGGCGCTGGCCCTGCGAGACCTTCGTCGAAAGGCGCTGATAGAGGCATGATGCACTCCTTTGCAAAAAGGAGATCGCAGTGAAACAACTCATGTGGACCACGGCGGCGCGCAGCGCGGTCGTGATGGCGCTTGCGCTGGCCGGCGCAGCTCAATTGCATGCGGCCTCACTGGCGCCCGCGGCGGCAGAAAACGGCATGGTGGTGAGCGCCCAGCACCTGGCGACCAAGATCGGCGTGGATGTGCTCAAGCGCGGCGGCAACGCCATCGACTCGGCGGTGGCGGTGGGCTACGCCCTTGCGGTGGTCTATCCGGCGGCCGGCAATTTGGGGGGCGGCGGCTTCATGACCGTGCAGCTGGCCGACGGCCGCAAGACTTTCCTCGATTTCCGCGAGAAGGCCCCGCTGGCCGCAACCGCCAACATGTACCTCGACAAGGAAGGCAATGTCATCAAGGGCCTGAGCACCCACGGCCACTTGGCCGTCGGCGTGCCGGGCACCGTGTCCGGCCTCGAAATGGCGCGCCAGAAATACGGCACCATGCAGCGCGCTGCACTGATCGCGCCGGCGATCACGCTGGCCGAACGCGGCTTCGCGCTGGAGCAGGGCGATGTCGACATGCTCACCACCGCCACCGCCGACTTCAAGAAGGACCCGGCCAGCGGCGCCATCTTCCTCAACAAGGGCGAGCCGTTCGCGGTCGGCCAGAAGTTGGTGCAAAAGGACCTGGCGAAGACGCTCAAGGCCGTCAGCCAGAAGGGCCCCGATGGCTTCTACAAGGGCCCGGTCGGCACCGCCATCGTGAAGTCGAGCCAGGAGGGCAAGGGCATCATCACCCAGGCCGATCTCGACCAGTACACGACACGCGAGCTGGCGCCGGTCGAATGCGACTACCGCGGCTACCACGTGATCTCGGCGCCGCCGCCGAGCTCGGGCGGGGTGGTGGTCTGCGAGATGCTGAACATCCTCGAGGGCTATCCGCTCAAGGACCTGGGCTTCCGCTCGGCCCAGGCGGTGCACTACCAGATCGAGGCCATGCGGCACGCCTACATGGACCGCAACAGCTACCTGGGCGATCCCGACTTCGTGAAGAACCCGCTGGAGCGCCTGCTCGACAAGGGCTATGCAGAGAAGATCCGCGCCGTGATCGATCCGAAGAAGGCCGGCGTCTCCAAGGACATCAAGCCCGGCGTCCCGCCGCACGAGGGCAGCAACACCACGCACTACTCGATCGTCGACCAGTGGGGCAACGCGGTCTCGGTGACCTACACGCTCAACGACTGGTTCGGTGCCAAGGTCACGGCCGCCGGCACCGGCGTGCTGCTCAACAACGAGATGGACGACTTCACCTCGAAGGTGGGCGTGCCCAACCTCTACGGCCTGGTGCAGGGCGAGGCTAACTCCATCGCCCCCGGCAAGCGGCCGCTGTCCTCGATGAGCCCGACCATCCTGACCAAGGACGGCAAGCCCGTGTTCGTGGTCGGCACGCCGGGCGGCAGCCGCATCATCACGGTCGTGCTGCACAGCATCCTCAACGTGGTGGACTACGGCATGAACGTGCAAGAGGCGGTCGATGCGCCGCGCTTCCACCAGCAGTGGCTGCCCGACGTGACCAATGTCGAGACCTTCGCGCTCAGCCCCGACACGCGCAAGATCCTGACCGACATGGGCCACAACCTCGGCGTGCCCCAGCCGGCCAACCACGTCGCGGCGATCATCGTCGGCGCGCCTTCGCTGGGCGGCAAGCCGGTGGGCAAGAACCGCTTCTACGGCGCCAACGACCCGCGGCGCAATACCGGCCTGGCGCTCGGCTATTGATGCGGATCGAGGAGGTCCTCTACACCCAGGGCTTCGGCACCCGGCGCGTCTGCGCCGGGCTGGTGCAGCAGGGCTTCGTTCGGGTGGGCGAGGCCACCGTCGGCGATCCCGGCGAGGAGTTCGAGGTGCAGGGCCTGCGTTTCACGGTCCAGGGCACCGAGTGGGCCTACCACGAGAAGGCCTACCTGATGCTGCACAAGCCGGCCGGCACGGAGTGCTCGCAGAAGCCCTCGACCTATCCGAGCATCTACACGCTGCTGCCCGCGCCTCTGCGCCAGCGGCCCAACAAGGGCGCCGTGCAGGGCGTGCAGGCGATCGGCCGGCTCGACCAGGACACCACGGGCCTGCTCCTGCTGACCGACGACGGCCAGTTCATCCACCGCATGGGCTCGCCGAAGCACCATGTGCCCAAGGTCTACGAGGTGGGCACGAAGCACCCGGTCGACCGGAGCCAGGTCGACCGGCTCCTGGCCGGCGTGGTGCTCGACGACGACCCCAAGCCCGTGCGGGCGGCGGCCTGCGAGGTGGTCGCTGATCTGCACCTGCGGCTGACGCTGACCGAAGGCAAATACCACCAGGTCAAGCGCATGCTCGCTGCCGTGGGCAACCGGGTCGAGACCTTGCATCGCTCCCGCATCGGCCCTTTGGCGCTGCCGGAGGACCTGGCGCCCGGCCAGTGGCGGTGGCTGGAGGCGGAGCAGGTCGAGGCCCTGCGAAACGCGCGCGCCGGTCAGCCAGCGAACAGGGTGGATCGTTAGAATTCGAAGCCTTCTTCCGGAACGTCCCCCTTGCGCTTCAAGCTCTCCATCCCAGGCCGCCTCGCGGCCTTTTTGTTTGCCTGCGTGGCACTGCCTGCGCTGGCCGCCGAGCCGCCCCCGGTCTTCGTGCTCAATTCGCTCGACGCCACGGTGAGCGTGGTCGATCCGGCCGACTGGAGCGAGAAGCAGCGCATTCCGACCGGCAAGGAACCGCACCACCTCTACCTCTCGCCCGACGAGAGCTCGCTGATCGTCGCCAACTCGGCCGGCGACTCGCTGACCTTCCTGAATCCGCGCACGGCCGAGGTCCAGCGCGTGGTCTACGGCATCATCGATCCGTACCACCTGCGCTTCTCGCCCGACATGAAGTGGTTCGTCACGGCCGGCAACCGGCTCAACCACGTCGACATCTACCGCTGGGACGGCAAGGAGCCCAAGCTGGTCAAGCGCATCCCCTCGGGCAAGACGCCGAGCCACATCTGGATCGACGGCAAGAGCACCACAGCCTACGTGACGATGCAGGACAGCGACGAACTGGTTGCCGTCGACCTGGCCACCCAGACCATCCGCTGGCGCACCCCCACGGGGCCGATGCCGGCCGACATCTTCGGCATCCACGACGGCAAGACCTTGCTGGTCGGCCTGACGGGCAGCGACGGCGTGCAGGTCTTCGATGTTGCGGCCGCACAGCCCAAGCCGGTCGGCAAGATCCTGACTGGCAAGGGCGCCCATGCTTTCCGCTCGGCCGGCGACGGCCGCAGCGTCTTCGTCAGCAACCGCGTGGCCAACAGCATCAGCCGCATCGACCTGCAGACCCTGCAGGTCGTCGACACCTACCCGGTGCCCGGCGGGCCCGACTGCATGGACGTCTCGGCCGACGGCAAGACGCTCTACGTGACCTCGCGCTGGGCCAAGAAGCTCAGCGTGGTCGACCTGGTGGCCCACAAGGTGGTGAGGCAGGTGCCCGTCGGCCGTTCGCCGCACGGTGTCTGGACGCTGGACCATGCCCGGCGCTAAGGCTGCGGCCGCTTCCGTCCTGCTCGTCGCTGCGGGCGCCCTGTCCACGGGCGCGATCGCGCAGGGCAGCTGCGCCAAGCCGCTGTACCTGAGCTTCGACACCGGCCACATGGGCGTGGCCCCGCTGGTGGCGGAGGTGCTCAAGCGCCAGGACGTGCGTGTCACCTTCTTCGCCGCGGCCGAGCGCACCCAGACCGGCGGCGACAGCCTGGACAGCCAGTGGGCGCCCTGGTGGAAGGCGAGGGCGGCCGAAGGCCACGAGTTCGCCTCCCACACCTACGACCACGCCTACTGGCGCGGCGACCTCAAGGGCATCGCGCCGCGCTTCCGCATCCAGCCCTCGGCCGGGGCCTTCGCCGGGCGGCAGTTCACGTGGGACGCCGAGCAGTACTGCGCCGACATCGCCAAGGCCTCGGAGCGCCTGCAGCACATCACCGGCAAGAAGCCGCTGCCGCTGTTCCGGGCCCCCGGTGGCAAGACCTCGCCCAAGCTGCTGGCCGCGGCCAAGGCCTGCGGCTATGAGCACGTGGGCTGGTCGCCGGCCGGCTTCCTCGGCGACGAACTGCCGAGCGAGCAGTTCAGCAACGAGAAGCTGCTGCAGCAAGCCCTCGATCGCATCCAGCCGGGCGACATCCTGGTCGCGCACCTGGGCATCTGGTCGCGCAAGGATCCGTGGGCGCCGGCAGTGCTGGAGCCCTTGATCGTCGGGCTCAAGGCCAAGGGCTTCTGCTTCGAGACACTGCGCCAGCATCCGGCGTATCGTGCCTGGATCGCATCGCATTCCTGAATCGCGTGGTGGTGTGCCGATGGACTGGCTGACCGACATCTTTGCCAACGTGCAGCAGTGGCTGTTCGAAGCCGCGGTGCAGCCGCTGGTCTACGCCGTCGGCCTCGGCGGCTGGGTTGAAGACGCCTTCGACGCCACCGGCTGGCTGCTGGTCGGGCTGGTCCAGATCGCGATCCTGGTCGCCCTCATCGGCCCGCTGCAGCGCTGGCGGCCGGTCGAGCCGGTGGTCGACCGGCCGGCCATCCGCATCGACATCCTCTACACCCTGATCCATCGGCTGGGCCTGTTCCGTCTGGCCATGTTCTTCGCGCTCGATCCGCTGTTCGACGAGGCGCTGGGCGCGGTGCGGGGAGCCGGCTGGGGCTCGCTCCACCTCGACCAGCTCTGGCCCGGCGTGACCGACATCCCCTGGATCGCCTTCGCGATCTACTTGGTAGTGCTGGACTTCGTCGAATACCTCATCCACCGCGGGCAGCACCAGTTCAACTGGTGGTGGGCGCTGCATTCGCTGCACCACTCGCAGCGCCAGATGACCATGTGGAGCGACAACCGCAACCACCTGCTCGACGACGTCATCCACGACACGATCATCGTGGTGGTCGCCCAGCTGATCGGCGTGGCGCCGGGGCAGTTCATCGCCATCGTTGCCTTCACCCAGCTCAGCGAGAGCCTGCAGCATGCCAACCTGCGCTGGAGCTTCGGCGCGATCGGCGAGCGGCTCTGGATCAGCCCACGCTTTCACCGCCTGCACCACAGCATCGGTATCGGGCACGAATCGAAGGGCCCCCGTACGCTCGGTGGCCACAACTTCGGGGTGCTGCTGCCGTGGTGGGACATGCTGTTTCGCACCGGCAACTTCGAGGAGCGCTACGACCCGACGGGCATCCGCGACCAGGTCGAACCCGATGCGCAGGGCCGGCTGCGCGAGTACGGGCGCGGCTTCTGGGCGCAGCAGTGGCTGGGGCTGAAGCGCATCGTCGGGCGGGGCTGAATATGGCCCACACGCCCGGTGCCGACTGAGCCCCCGTTCACGCGCTGGCGTTATCCTCGGCCCCCGATGCGTCTCCTCCTCGATTCCTTCTGGCGTTCGGTCGCCTATTGCATGCACCCGCGGGTGATCGTGCTGTCGCTGCTCCCGCTCGGCCTCATGGTGCTGATGGCGGCGCTGTTCGGCTACTTCTACTGGGACGCCACCGTGGCCTGGACGCGCGACGCGCTCGACGCCTGGCCGCTCCTGGCCAGCTTCTGGGCCTGGATCGGCCGCCTGTTCTCCGGCGACGTCACCGCCGTGGTCGCACCGATGGTGGTGGTCATCGCCGCCACGCCGCTGATCGTGGTGGTGTCGCTGCTGGTGGTCTCCGGCCTGATGGCGCCGCCGCTCACGCGCCTGGTGGCCGAGCGGCGCTTCCCGGCGCTGGAACAGAAGAAGGGCGCCTCCTTCCTCGGCAGCGTGTTCCGCTCGCTGGGCCTCACGGTGCTGGCGCTGCTTGCGCTGGTGGTGTCGATGCCCCTGTGGCTGATCCCGCCGCTGGTGCTGGTCCTGCCGCCGCTGATCTGGGGCTGGCTGACCTACCGAGTGATGAGCTTCGACGCCCTGTCCGAGCATGCGAACGCCGAGGAGCGCTCGGCCCTGCTGCGCGCCCACCGCCTGCCGCTGCTCGGCATCGGCGTGCTGTGCGGCTACCTTGGCGCCGCGCCCAGCATTGTCTGGGCCTCGGGGATGCTCTTCGTCGCCGCCTTCCTAGTGCTGGCGCCGCTCGCGATCTGGATCTACACGCTGGTGTTCGCCTTCTCGGCGCTCTGGTTCTCTCACTACTGCCTGGACGCGCTGGCGCAGTTGCGGGCGCAGCGAGCGGCAGCGGCCCTTTCCACCACGACGGCCGAGACGGCGGATGCCCGCGCGGTCGCAACCCAATGGGGAGCCCCATGACACGTTCCATCGGCCTGCTCGTCGTCGGCGACGAGATCCTGTCGGGCAAGCGTACTGACAAGCACATGCCCAAGCTCATCGAGCTGCTCGCCGCCCGCGGCATGCAGCTGGGCTGGGCCGAATACGTCGGCGACGAGCCGACCCGCATCACCGCCGCCCTGGGGCGCGCCTTCGCCTCAGGCGACATTGTGTTCTCCACCGGCGGCATCGGCGCCACGCCCGACGACCACACGCGCCAGTGCGCGGCCGCGGCCCTGGGCGTGCCGCTGGCCCTGCATCCCGAGGCCGAGGTGCTGATCCGCGAGCGCATGCAGGACACGGCGCGCGAGCAGGGCAAGGTCTACGAGCCCGATCACCCGGACAACGTGCATCGGCTGAACATGGGCGTGTTCCCGCTGGGTGCCAAGATCATCCGCAACCCCTACAACAAGATTCCCGGCTTCAGCGTGGCCGATGTGCATTTCGTCCCCGGCTTCCCGGTCATGGCCTGGCCGATGATCGAGTCGGTGCTGGACGAGCGCTACGGCGACCTGTTCGCCCGCGGCCGATCGGTCGAGAAGTCGGTGATCGTCTATGGTGCGATGGAGGCCACGCTCACGCCGCTGATGGAAGCCGTCGAGCGCACGCATCCGGGCATCAAGGTCTTCAGTCTGCCCAGCGTCGACCATGCCGAGCACGGCCGCCACATCGAGCTCGGCGTCAAGGGCGACGCCGAACGCGTCGACGCGGCCTATGCGCAATTGCTCGAAGGCCTGCACGGCTTTGATGCCCGGCTTGGCCCCGAATTGGTGCGATGATTCGAATGGCACCAATTTGGTTACAACTTGCCTGTTTTTGGGGTCCCGGCGGCGGGCTGGATGCCCCTTCGTGCCCCTGACAATGGCACAGAAACTGCATTCCCGATCCCGCTGTATTTCCCACCCCAACCATCCCAAGGAGAAGCCTGATGGCTAAGACCGTCGCCGATGTACTCAAACTCGTCAAGGAAAACGAGGTCAAGTTCGTCGACTTCCGATTCACCGACACCCGCGGCAAGGAACAGCACGTGACCGTGCCGGTCTCGCACTTCGACGAGGGCAAGTTCAACGACGGTCACGCCTTCGACGGCTCGTCGATCGCCGGTTGGAAGGGCATCGAGGCCTCGGACATGCTGCTCATGCCCGACCCGAACACGGCCAACATCGACCCTTTCTTCGAAGAGACGACCCTCATCCTCACCTGCGACGTGGTCGACCCCACCGACGGCAAGCCCTATGAGCGCGACCCGCGTTCGCTGGCCAAGCGCGCCGAGGCCTACATGAAGGCCTCCGGCCTGGGCGACACCGCCTTCTTCGGACCGGAGCCCGAGTTCTTCGTGTTCGACGGCGTGCGCTGGCAGAACGACATGTCCGGCTGCTTCGTCAAGATCGAGTCCGAAGAGGCCTCGTGGAACACCGGCAAGGAATTCGAGCACGGCAACACGGGCCACCGCCCGGCCGTCAAGGGCGGCTACTTCCCGGTCCCGCCGGTCGACAGCTTCCAGGACATGCGCTCCGAAATGTGCTTGGTGCTCGAATCGCTGGGCATTCCGGTCGAGGTGCATCACCACGAAGTGGCGAACGCCGGCCAGATGGAGCTCGGCACCAGGTTCAGCACGCTGATCCAGCGCGCCGACTGGGTCCAGCTGCAGAAGTACGTGATCCACAACGTGGCCCACGCCTACGGCAAGACCGCGACCTTCATGCCCAAGCCCATCGTCGGTGACAACGGCTCCGGCATGCACGTGCACCAGTCGGTCTGGAAGGACGGCAAGAACCTGTTCGCCGGCGACGGCTATGCAGGCCTGAGCGACTTCGCGCTGCACTACATCGGCGGCATCATCAAGCACGCCCGCGCGCTCAACGCCATCACCAACCCCGGCACCAACAGCTACAAGCGCCTGGTCCCCGGCTTCGAAGCCCCGGTGAAGCTGGCCTACTCGGCCAAGAACCGCTCGGCCTCGATCCGCATCCCCTTCGTGGCCAACCCCAAGGGCCGCCGCGTCGAGGCGCGCTTCCCCGATCCGATGATGAACCCCTACCTCGGCTTCGCCGCCATGCTGATGGCCGGCCTGGACGGCGTGGAGAACAAGATCCATCCGGGCGAGGCCGCCAGCAAGGACCTCTACCACCTGCCGCCGGAAGAAGACGCGCTGATCCCGACCGTGTGCCACAGCCTCGACCAGGCGCTCGACTACCTCGACAAGGACCGCTCGTTCCTGACCAAGGGCGGCGTGTTCACCGATGCGTACATCGACGCCTACATCGACCTCAAGATGCAGGAAGTCACGCGCTTCCGCATGGCCACGCATCCGGTCGAATTCGACATGTACTACAGCCTGTAAGGGCTATCGCCCTCACGGGGCGCCTTTCAGTGAAAAAAAGGACGGCTTGCCGTCCTTTTTTCTTGGGGCGTTGGCCCCTTGTGGCAGCGCCATCGAATTGCATGAAAATGCCATCCGCTTGCCCACTTTCATACGACGATCATGAAGACTTCTTTCGTTTACCTGCTGGCCGCACTGGCAGCGGCCGGCGTGCACATGCAGGCCCAGGCACAGCAGGAGCGCGTCTGGCGCTGCGGCAACGAATACACCAACAACGCCACCATGGCCCAGCAGCGCGGCTGCAAGGTCATGGAGGGCGGCAATGTCACCATCGTCCAGGGCAGCCGCCCGGTCGCCGCGGCGGCCGCCAGCAGCACCTCCGCCGTGCGCGCGCCGGCCGGCAGCCCGCGTGTCGAGGGTGCCGACCAGCGTGCCCGTGACGGCGAAGCCCGTTCGGTGCTGGAGTCCGAGCTCAAGAAGGCCGAGGAGCGCCAGGCCCAGCTGCTCAAGGACTACAACAACGGCGAGCCCGAGAAGCAGGGCGGCGAAGCCCGCAACTACCAGAAGTACCTTGACCGCGTGGCCGAGATGAAGGCCGAGATCTCCCGCAACGAGAGCGACATCGCCGGCATCCGCCGCGAGATCGGTCGCCTGCCGGCCACGCGTTGATGGCCTTTGGCAAATCTGCTGCCGCCGCCAAGCGTTTCCAGGCCTTCGACCTCCTCTCCACCCTGATCGCGGTGGTGCGCACCGACGGCTCGGTGCTGTTCGCCAACGCCGGCCTCGAGGACGCACTGGGCACCTCGCGCCGTACGCTCGAAGGCTCGCAGTTCGGCGCCTGCTTCCACGAACCACAGGTGCTGCGCACCGCCATCGAAGGCGCGCGCAGCAACGACTTCGCGACGCTGCGCTACGAGGCCTTCCTGCGCCGCGTCAATCACGAACTGATGCCGGTGCAGGTGACGCTTGCGCAGGGCGACCGCGTGGGCGAGCTGATCATCGAGATGTCGCCGCTCGAGCAGCAGGTGCGGCAGGACCGCGAGGAGCGCCTGCTGGACCAGGCGCAGGCCAACAAGGAGCTGATCCGCAACCTCGCGCACGAGATCAAGAACCCGCTGGGCGGCATCCGCGGCGCGGCGCAGCTGCTGCAGATGGAAGTGGAAACGCGCGACCAGGTGGAGTACACGCAGGTCATCATCCACGAGGCCGATCGCCTGCAGACGCTGGTCGATCGCCTGCTGGCGCCGCACCGCCGACCGCACGTGGTGGGCGACGTCAACATCCACGAGGTCTGCGAGCGCGTGCGCTCGGTCATCCTCGCCGAGTTCCCGCGCGACCTGCACATCGAGCGCGACTTCGACGTGTCGATCCCGGAGTTCCGCGGCGACCGCGAGCAGCTGATCCAGGCCACGCTCAACATCGTCCACAACGCGGCGCAGGCGCTTGCCGAGCGGCGCGCGGCGGGCGATGCGCGCATCACCTTCAAGACCCGCGTCGCGCGTCAGGTGATATTCAACAAGCAGTGGTATCGACTGGCACTGGAATTGCATGTCATCGACAATGGACCGGGTGTGCCGGACGCGATCAAGGACCGCATCTTCTACCCGCTGGTGTCGGGCAGGGAAGGCGGAACAGGCCTCGGATTGACGCTGGCACAAACTTTCGTGCAACAGCACCACGGCGTGATCGAGTGCGACAGTGTTCCGGGCCGGACTGATTTCAAGATATTGATACCGTTGCCTTAGGACAGGGAAGAAGGAACTGCATGAAGCCGATCTGGATAGTGGATGACGACCAATCGATACGCTTCGTGCTCGAAAAAGCGCTCCTGCGCGAAGACCTGCCCACCCGCAGCTTCACCAACACCCGCGAAGTGCTCGCGGCGCTCGAGGCCGCGGCCGATGACGAGACGCAGGGCCCCCAGGTCCTGGTGAGCGACATCCGCATGCCGGGCGGTTCGGGCCTCGATCTGCTCGACAAGATCAAGGCCAAGCATCCCGGCCTGCCGGTCATCATCATGACCGCCTTCTCCGACCTCGACAGCGCCGTCTCGGCCTTCCAGGGCGGCGCCTTCGAATACCTGCCCAAGCCCTTCGACCTGCCGCGCGCGGTGGAGCTGATTCGACGCGCCGTCGACGAGAGCCAGCGCGAGGAGGTGGCCGAGGAGCGCATGGCCGCCGCCCCCGAGATGCTGGGCCAGGCGCCGGCCATGCAGGACGTGTTCCGCGCCATCGGGCGCCTGTCGCAGAGCAACGTCACGGTGCTGATCACCGGCGAGTCCGGCAGCGGCAAGGAACTGGTTGCGCGTGCGCTGCACAAGCATTCGCCGCGCGCCAACGGGCCCTTCGTGGCGATCAACACCGCCGCCATCCCCAAGGACCTGCTCGAGAGCGAGCTCTTCGGCCACGAGCGCGGGGCCTTCACCGGCGCGCAGACCATGCGGCGCGGGCGCTTCGAGCAGGCCGAGGGCGGCACGCTCTTCCTCGACGAGATCGGCGACATGCCCTTCGACCTGCAGACGCGCCTCCTGCGCGTGCTGAGCGACGGGCATTTCTACCGCGTGGGTGGTCACAACTCGGTCAAGGCCAATGTGCGCGTCATCGCGGCCACGCATCAGGACCTGGAGCAGCGCGTCAAGCTGGGCGGCTTCCGAGAGGACTTGTTCCACCGGCTCAACGTGATCCGGCTGCGCCTGCCGGCCCTGCGCGAGCGCGGCGAAGACGTGCCCGCGCTCACCCGCCATTTCCTGCAGCAGAGCGCCAAGCAACTCGGCGTCGAGCCCAAGCGCATTTCGGATGCGGCGCTGGCGCGGCTGTCGACCTTCTCCTTCCCCGGCAACGTCCGGCAGCTCGAGAACATCTGCCACTGGCTGACCGTGATGGCGCCGGCGCAGCTGATCGAGGCCAAGGACCTGCCGCCCGAGGTGATGGCGGGCGCGGCGGTCGAGGCGCCGCTCGCCGCGGCAAGCACGGCGCCGGTGGCGGCATCGGCCGTCGCCGAGCGTGAGCCGGCGGCTCCCTCGGTCGCCTCCGCTGCCGTGGTGCCGCCCGTCGCGGCGGCCGCGGGCGCCCAGCTCGCTGCCTGGGAAAGCGGGCTCGAGCAGGAGGCCCAGAGCCTGCTGGCGGCCGGCCGCCACGACGTCTGGGACACGCTGTCGCGCCGCTTCGAGTCGCGCCTGATCCTTACGGCCCTGGCCAACACGCGGGGCCGCCGCATCGAGGCGGCGCAGAAGCTCGGCATCGGCCGCAACACCATCACCCGCAAGATCCAGGAACTGGGCCTGGAGTAGGGGCTCTGGGTAGGGCCGCACGCGGCCCGCGTTCAGTTCAGCGGCTGCGCTGGCCCAGCGTCAACGTGTCGAGCTGAAACTGGCCGCTCTTGTCCCACAGCCAGGTGTCGACATAGGTGTGCGCGCCGAGCTTGCCCGGGTTCGGCAGCGGCGAGGCCTCCTTGATCAACTCGGCGATCTTGCCGCTGACCTCCGGCGCATGGCTCGGCGTGCGGCTGAAGTGCACGCCCGTCACACGGCCCGTGGCGTCGACGTCGGTTTCGGTCACCACCACGGCGTACACCAGCGGTGGGATCTTTCCCTTGTAGATGCGCTTGGGATAGGCGTTGTAGATGTGCCGGGCGCCGACCTTCCTGTAGGCGCGCACGGCCGGCGTCTGCATGGTGATGAGGCGCGCGCTCGGCGCTTCGGCCGAGGGTCCGGACACTTCGTCCGCCGGCTTGTCGGTGCCGCGCGAAGCCGTGGGCGCTGCGGCGTCGGGTTTGAAGATCGAGCAGGCGGAAAGGCTGAGTCCCGCCGCGAGCAGCGCGGCCTTGAACAAGGTGGTCTTCATGTTTCGAGCTCCAGGATGACGGGTGCATGGTCACTGGGCTTGTCCCACTTGCGCGGCACGCGGTCGATGACGCAGCCCTTCGCCCGCGGCACCAGGGGCTCGCTCACCAGGATGTGGTCGATGCGCAGCCCGCGGTTCTTCTGGTAGCCCAGCATTCGGTAGTCCCACCACGAGTAGCTCTTCTCCGGCTGCTCGAAGAGGCGGAAGCTGTCGACCAGTCCGAGTTGCAGCAGGGCCTGGAAATGCTCCCGCTCCTCGGTCGTGTGATGAATGGTCTCGGCCAGGCCCACGGGGTCGAAGCTGTCGCGGTCTTCCGGCGTGATGTTGAAGTCGCCCAGCAGCGCGAGCTGCGGATGCGCCGCCATCTCCTCGCGCAGCCAGTCGCGCAACGCGCGCAGCCAGCTCATCTTGTAGGCGAACTTCTCGGTGCCGGGCGCCTGGCCGTTGACGAAGTAGCCGTTGACGATGCGCAGCGGACCCGCGGGCGTGTCGACCGTGGCGCTGATCACGCGCGAATGGTCGTCGGCGAAGCCGCCGATGTTCTTCGCGATGTCGCGCAATGGCGCGAGGCTCAGGATGGCGACGCCGTTGTACGTCTTTTGACCGAACACCGCCGCGTGATAGCCGGCCGACTGCAGCACATCCAGCGGGAACTTGTCGTCGCTCATCTTGAGCTCCTGCAGGCACAACACGTCGATGGGGTTGGCGATCAGCCAGTCCAGCACGTGCTGGAGCCGGGCGGTGAGGGAGTTGACGTTCCAGGTGGCAATTTTCATGAACGGCTTGCGTAACGAAATGGGGCAGTGGGTGCGAAGCGTACCCGAGTCGGGTGGTCCCTTTCGTACGACAGGAGCGCGAGGAACCATCATCCATCCCCGCCCTCAAATCCGCACTGGGACGTGGCCTTCTCGGTCTCCTACATCCGGCTCAAGACCACCGCCACGCTCACGACGACCTCGATCAACGGCTTTCCCGTGGGCACGAGCGAGGCGAGCCTCAAGCTCAATCCGGTCGTGTCCTATCTCCGCTGACCTACACGTTCTAGCGCCGGCCCGGCCGCCCCAGTCGCACCAGCGCCTCGCTCAAGGCTTCGAGAGACACGGGCTTGTTCAGGTGCAGGTCGAAGCCCGCGGCCCTGGACTTCTGCACATCCTCGGGTCGTCCGAAGCCGCTGACGGCGATCGCCGGCCATCGCGCGGCACGCGGCAGCCGGCGCAGCTGCGTGATGAGCTCGAGGCCGTCCATGCCGGGCATGCCGATGTCGGAGACCAGGAGATCGAAATCGCCTCCCTTCGCTTCCTCCAGTGCCGCGTAGGCGCTCGTGGCGGCGGTGACCTCGGCGCCTTCGGAGCCGAGGAGCTCGCTCAGCGTCTCCAGGGTGTGGACGTCATCGTCCACCAGCAATATCCGGCGCCCGGCCAGGGCCTGGCCTGAAACCAGCTGGAAGCCGTGCCCCTCGCTGCCGAGCGCGCCCTCCAGCAATGGGAGCCGCACCCTGAACACGGACCCCTTGTCCGGGCCGTCCGACTCGGCCTCGACGCTGCCGCCATGAAGCTCCGCCAGGCTCTTGACCAGCGCCAGGCCGATGCCCAGGCCGCCCTCGCGTCGCGTGGTGGGCTTGTGGTCCCCCTGCTGGAACATGTCGAACACGCGCCCGAGCAGTTCCGGCTCCATGCCGCGGCCGCTGTCCTGCACCTCCAGCACCGCCCAGTGGCCGTCGCGGGTCAGGCGGACGTGCACCGAGCCACCGGCCGGCGTGAACTTCAGCGCGTTGCTCGCCAGGTTCCAGAAGATCTGCTCGACCCGCACCACGTCCGCGAAGATGGCCAGGTCCTCCGCTTGCACCGTCAGGGACAGCTGCTTCGCCTCCGCGTCCGTGCGCAGCGCCTCCGTGATCCGCTCGATGATGGGCCGCCACTTCACCGCCGAGCGGCTCAGCGTGAGCTTGCCGGTCTGCAGGCGCGAGAGGTCGAGCAGGTCGTCGATGATCTGCGACTGCCCGTGCACCGTCCTTCGAATGGTGTCGATCGCCCGCGACAGCCGCGGCGTGGCCTGCACCTCCGGCGAGCGGCCGATCAGCTCGGCGCTCATCATGATGAGGTTCAGCGGGTTCTTGAGCTCGTGCGACATCACGGCCAGGAACTCATTGCGCAAGGCATGCGCAGCCTCGAGCTGCACGCGCACCTGCTTCTCGGCCTCGAGCAGGTCCTCGCGCTGCCGCTCGAGCAGGCGGCGCTCGGTCAGGTCGCGGGCGATCTTCGCAAAGCCCTCGACGTTGCCTTCGATCAGCGGCGTGGTGATGCCGCTGCAATAGAAGCGGCTGCCGTCCTTGCGAAGATGCCAGCGCTCGTCGAGCGCGCGGCCGTTGTCGCGGGCGGCCTTCAGCTCCTGCTCGGGCATGCCGCCGGCACGGTCTTCCGGCACGAAGAGGCGGCGGAAATGCTCCCCCACGATCTCGTCCACGCTGTAGCCGAACATCAACTCGGCCCCCTTGTTCCAACCCGTGACGCAGCCGGCCGTATCGAGCGTGATGACCGCGAAATCCTTGGTGCTTTCCGCGACCAGGCGCAGCCGCTCGTCGCGCGCGCGCACCTGCTCCTGCGCCGCGCGGCGCTCGGTCACGTCGATGAAGTTGAGCACGGCGCCGTCGATGCGATCCTCGTTGGTGCGATAGGCCGAGACGCGCATGAGGTACCAGCGGCCATCGATGGAAGCGACCTCGCGCTCCACGGGCTGCAGCGTGGTCAGCACGTGGATGACATCGTCCGAGAAGCTGCCGTCGTAGTCGAGGCGATGGGTCAGGTCGCCGAGAGGCCGGCCGATGTCGCTCGACAGGATGCTGAACACCTTCGCGCTCAGCGGCGTGAAGCCCTTGATGAGCATGCGCCGGTCGACGAACACCGTGGCGATGTTCATCGAGGTGATGAGGTTGCTCAGGTCGTCGTTGATCTTGGCAGTTTCCTCGACCTTGTGCTTGAGCTCGAAGTTGACCGTCGTCAGCTCCTCGTTGACCGACTGGAGCTCCTCCTTGCTGGTCTCGAGCTCTTCCGTCGCCGAACGGAGCTCTTCGTTCATCGACTGCAGTTCCTCGTTGGAGGCCCGCAGCGCCTCGCCCGACGTGGCGGAGTCCCCGATGGTGCCCTGCAGCTCGCGTTGCAGGCGCTGTACCTCCTCCTCGAGCACGGCGTAGGCAGGATCCGGCTTGCCCGCGCCTGCGTCGCCGCCGGGCTGGAGCAAGGTGTCGACCTCGTCGAACGCGATCAGCATGTGCCCGCCGCCGCCGCCGTGGTTGCCGCGCACGGCAATTTGCAGCGTGATGCGGCCCTGTTCCCCGTCGATCGTCACCGGCTTGGCGGCCACGCGCCGGCCCGAGCGGCCAGCCAGCAGCAGGGCCGGCCGAAGCGCGGAAGCCAGCTCCGGCAGCACGACTGCCAGCAGGTCCTGGGAAGGAACGCCCGCCACATGGCGAAGGTAGCGCGACGCGCCCGGGCTGGTGTGCAGAATCTTGTGATGCGCATCGATCACGACGGTGGCGCGGTCGCAATCGTCGAGCAGGCGTTGATGCAGCTGCGCCAGCGGCGGTACCGACATCGAGGGCCGTTCGGCGGTGCCGACCGCCTGCATCGCCGCGCCCGGCCGCAGTGGCAGAACATCGCCCCGAGGCAGCCGGATGGGATTGGCCCTGTAGATGGTTGCGGCAGGCGATCAGGTCGAGGCGCGAGAAGGGCGGGTCGCGCAGCACGTTGTGCCGGGCGAAGAGGACCTGCTCGCGCAAGGCCTTCTTGACCCGGTAGGAGCCCGACGCATAGTCGAAGAACTGCCCCAGACGCGCCGTCGACACATCGGCGGCGATGCCCTCCGGATACACCCCGGCTCGCGCCACGGCCAGGGCGCGGTCGTCGATGTCGGAAGCGAAGATCTGGATCGACGTGCGCGGCACCACCTCCGGCGCGCTTTCGTTGAGCAGCATCGACAGGGAGTAGGCCTCCTCCCCGGTCGCGCAGCCGACCACCCACGCGCGCAGCGGGGCACTGGGCGGCAAGCGCAGGAAGAGCCCGGCCGCCACCTCCCGCCCCAGGGCTTCGAAGGACTCGGCATCGCGAAAGAAGCTGGTCACACTGATCAGCATGTCCTGCAGCAACTGAGCGGCTTCCTGCGGATGGCTCTCCAGGTAGTGGCGGTAGGCCATCAGGTTCTGCTGGCGCGTGACCTGCATCCGCCGCTCCAGCCGGCGCAGGACGGTGCCGCGCTTGTAATGGCGGAAGTCGTTGCCGGTGCGGCTCGCCAGGATGGCCATGACCTCGTCCAGCACCGCTTCGGCGCGTCCGGCGGCCGCTTCCGGCGGCTCCCTGACTTGCAGGCCGATGCGCTTCGCATCCGGCAGCTCGATGGCCCGGGCGTTCTGCCACAGCTCGATCAGCTTGGCCGGTATCTCGGCCGCGGGCAGGACGAAATCGACCCGGCCGGTGGTGATGGCGGCGGCCGGCATGCCCGCGTACTCGGCGTCGGTCGGCGCCTGCACCATCGACACGCCTCCTTGCGCCTTCACCTCGCCCAGGCCCAATGCGCCATCGCTGCCCGTGCCGGAGAGGACCACTGCGATCGCGCGTTCCCGGTGGGCCCGCGCCAGCGTCCGGAAGAACAGATCGATGGCCACCGGATGGCCGCGCGGACGGTCCTGCGTCTCGACGACCAGCTTGCCGTCGTCCATGACCAGTTGAAGAGCAGGAGCGATCACGTAGACGTGGTCGACCTGGACCGATACCGTTTCGGTCACTTGCACCACCGGCATGTGCGTGGTTCGTTGCAGGATCGCGGCGGCATGGCTCTCGTGCTCGGGCGACAGGTGGAGCACGACCACGAAGGCCATGCCGGGCGCCTCGGGCACCTGCTCGAACAGCTTCAGGACCGCGGCCATGCCGCCCGCCGAGGCGCCGATGCCGACCACGGGAAATTGCAGGGAGGAGCGCCGTGCCTCGGTCCCGTCGTCCCAATCGATGTCGTCCCTTGCCGCCTGCTGGTTCATGCAGTCTCCTGTACTGTTGAAATTATGCGCGGCGCCCGCGCGGGGCCGTGTAGGCATGGCCCCACTGCGATCGTATGGATGGCGCGCCGGCCATTGCACCCGGCGCGGCCCGCGACGGAATATCTCGGCTTGCGCGTTCAAGCTTCGACGGTTCGCGCGCAGGGCGCGGTGGCCGGCCCTGCCAAGACCTTGTCCACGGATGCCCATGGTGACCCTTGATCGACGATGACCCCGACGCCGAACTGCTCGCACGCGTCGGCCGCGGCGAGCCGCAGGCGCTGCGCGAGATGGTTGCGCGCAAGCTGCCGCGCCTCCTGTCGCTCGGGCAGCGCCTGCTGGGGCAGCGCGGCGAAGCCGAGGAGATGGCGCAGGAGGCCTTCGTGCGCGTGTGGAAGCAGGCGGCGCGCTGGGAGCCGGGGCGAGCCCGCTTCGAGACCTGGCTGCATCGCGTGGCGCTCAACCTCTGCTACGACCGGCTGCGCGGGCGGCGCGACGAGGAGCCTTACGACGACGAGCGCCATGAAAGCGCCGACCCCGCACCCGCGCCCGATCAGGCGCTGCAGGCCGTGCAGCGCAGCGAGCGCGTGGCCGCCGCACTTGCCGCGCTGCCCGCGCGCCAGCGCGAGGCGCTAGTGCTGCAGTACTACCAGGGACTGTCCAACGGCGAGGCCGCGACGCTGATGGACATCAGCGTCGACGCCCTGGAAAGCCTGCTGGCCCGCGCGCGCCGCACCCTGCGCGCCCGGCTGCTGGCCGATGGAAAGGATGAACCATGACCCCCGAACGATTCCTGACCCTGCTGGATGCCTACGGCGCCGACCTGCAGCGCTGGCCCGAGTCCGAGCGTGCCTCGGCGCGCATCTTGATCGAGCAGGGCCTCCCCGAGCTGCGCCGGCGCCTCGCAGAAGCCGCCGCGCTCGATGGCTGGCTGGACGCCCACGAGGTGGCCGCGCCGGAGGACGCGCTGGCGCGGCGCGTGATCGCCGGCGCCGCGGCAACGGGCCTTCCGCCGGCGGCATCGCGCAGGCCGCGCCGGCAGAGGCGCTGGTGGTGGCCGGGCGCCGGCCTGTTGGGGGCCGGGCTTGCAGGCACGCTGGCCGGCGCTTTCGTCGTCTCCCTGGCCCTGCGCAGCGTCGTGCCGCCGGCCGACATGGAGTGGCCAGGCCGCGCCACGGCGTTCAGTGATCCTTCTGCAGACTGGAGCGAAGAGTGAAAGAACAGTCATCCCTCAAACCCTGGCTCGGGGTCTCGCTGGTCCTCAATCTGTTCCTGGCTGGCGCCATTGCCGGCGGGGCCTGGCGCTGGTGGACGGTCGAGGTCGAGCGTGCGGCCGCTGCGCCTGCTGCGCCCGCTGCCGCCGCAACAGCCGCGCAGCCGCGCGGCCTGCGCTTCGCCGCCGACGAGTTGTCCTCCGAGCAGCGCCGCGCCTTCCGACTCGGCCTGCGCGAGGCCCGGCGCGAGGTCGCCTCCTCCATCCAGGCTGCGCGCGAGGGCCGCCAGGAGGTGCTGCGGCTGCTGGCCGCGCCGCAGCTCGATCAAGCCGCCGTGACCGCCGCGCTGGCGCGCACGCGCGACGCCGACATGGTGTCGCGCGCGCGTGTCGAAGCCAGCGTGATCGACTTCGCCACGCGCCTGAGCCCGCCGGAGCGCGAGAAGCTGGCCGAGGGCCTCGCGCGGCGCAGCACGCTGAGCCCGCCGCCGGCCACGGCGCCTCGCAATCCCTGATCTCCGGGCGCGACGGATTTCCGCGTGGAGCGCGTTCAATGGCGGAACCCGCACCGCCAGCCGCGGACCTGAAAGGAAGCGCCATGACCCCTTCGCCCGACAGGAAGTCCGCCGCCGTCGCGCTCAATCGCTTCGGCCTGGGCGTGCGCCCCGACGAGCCCCTGCCCGCCGATCCGCAGGCCTGGCTGCTCTCGCAGTTCGAGCACTACGCGCCGCTGCCCGCGGCCTGGGCGGACCAGCCGCCGGGTGCCGCGCTGGTGGCCGGCTACGTGGAGACCCGGCGCGAATTGCGCCAGGCCGACGCCGCCGGTGAACCGGCGATCCGCCAGAAGCTGCGAGGCCTGACGCAGGAGCGCTACCGCTCGGCGGTCAATGCCCGCGTCGCCAGCGCATTGACCACGCCCGCCCCCTTCGCCGAGCGGCTGGTGCATTTCTGGGCCAATCACTTCGCCGTCTCGATCGACAAGCCGCCCGTCTCGGGCCTGGCGGGCGCCTTCGAGGCCGAGGCCATCCGCCCCCATGTGCTCGGCCGCTTCGAGGACATGCTGATGGCGGCCGAGCGCCATCCGGCGATGCTCTTCTACCTGGACCAGGTTCGCTCCATCGGGCCCGGCAGCGTCGTCGGCTTGCGCGCCGAGCGCGCGGACAACGCGCGGCGGCGCGGGCTCAACGAGAACCTCGCGCGCGAGATCCTGGAGCTGCACACCGTCGGCGTGCGCAGCGGCTACGGCCAGGAGGACGTGACCGAGTTCGCCCGAGCGCTCACCGGCTGGAGCGTCGGCGGACTGCCGGGCCTGCCTGCTGCGCAACAGGCGGGCGAATTCGTCTTTCTGCCCGCGCTGCACGAGCCCGGTGCTCGCAAGGTGCTGGCGCGACACTACGACCAGCCGGGCGAGGCCCAGGCCTCGGCCATCCTGCGCGACCTCGCCGCTGCACCGGCCACGGCGCAGCACCTTGCCGCCAAGCTGGCGCGCCATTTCGCGGGCGACACGCCGCTGCCCGCACTGGTCGGGCGCCTGGCCGACAGCTACCTGCGCAGCCGCGGCGACCTGCCCAGCGTCTACCGGACGCTGCTCGCCTCGCCCGAAGCCTGGGCGCCGATGCCGTCGAAATTCAAGACGCCCTGGGAATGGACGCTCTCTTCGCTGCGCGGCCTGGGCTGGCGCGATCTGCGCGGCCAGCAGCTGGCGCCGATGCTGGCGCAGCTCGGCCAGCCCACCTGGCGGCCCGGCTCGCCGGCGGGCTACGACGACCTCGCCGCCAGCTGGGTGGCGCCCGATGCGCTGATGCGCCGGATCGAGTTGGCCCGGCGCCTGGCCGCCCAGACCGGCAGCCAGCTCGACGCGCGGGTGCTCGGCCCGCAGCTGCTGCCGGACGGCCTCGGCCAAGCCTCCGCCACCGAGATTGCACGCGCCGAGAGTCCGGCCACCGCCCTGGCGCTGCTGCTCGCCTCGCCCGAATTCCTCAGGAGATAGGCCATGTCACTGCATTCGCATTCGCATCCGCGCTCGCGCCGCCGCTTTATGCTGCAACTCGCTGCCGCCGGCGTCGGCGGCCTGCTGCTGCCGCGCCTCGCGCTGGCCCGGGCTGCCACCGAGCGGCGCTTCGTCTTCGTGATCCAGCGAGGCGCGGCCGATGGCCTCGAGACCGTCATCCCCTACGCCGACCCCGCCTATGCGCGCCTGCGCGGCGCGCTCGCGATCGACGCCTCGGCGGCCACCCGGCTCGACGGCACCTTCGCGCTCCATCCCTCGCTGGTCGAGATCGGCAGGCTCTATGCCGCGCAGGAGGCGCTCTTCGTCCACGCGGTGGCTTCGCCCTACCGCGAGCGCTCGCACTTCGACGGCCAGAACGTGCTGGAGTCGGGCGGCGCCACGCCCTATCAGGTGAAGGACGGCTGGCTCAACCGCCTGACGGCACTGCTGCCCCGAAGCAGCGCCGAGGCGATTGCCATCACGCCGACCGTGCCCCTGGCGTTGCGCGGGCCGGCCGAAGTCGGCTCCTACGCGCCCTCGGCGCTGAAGCAGGCGCCCGACGAACTGCTGCAGCGAGTCGAGCAGCTGTATGCCCAGGATGCCCAGCTCCATGCAGCCTGGTCGTCCGCCATGGCGGCGCGCGCGATGGCCGGCCCTGCCGCGCGGCAGAGCCCGGCCGAGCTGGGCCAGTTGGCCGCGCGCTTCCTCGTGCGGCAGGAAGGCCCGCGCATCGCGATGCTCGAAACCGGCGGCTGGGACACCCACAGCGCGCAGACGGTGCGCATGGCCAACCAGCTCAAGGCGCTGGATGCCATGGTCGCCGCGCTGCGCGAGGGCCTGGGCCGGGTCTGGGCGAACACCACTGTGCTGGTGGCGACCGAGTTCGGCCGCACCGCCGCGGCCAACGGCACCGGCGGCACCGACCACGGCGCGGCTTCCGCGGCCATGCTGCTCGGCGGCGCGGTGCAGGGCGGACGCGTGCTCGCGGACTGGCCGGGCCTGGCCGGCGGGGCGCTGTTCGAAGGGCGCGACCTGCAGCCCACCACCGGACTGGATGCGCTCATCGCCTCGGCGGCCGGCGAGTGCTTCGGCCTCGAGCCGCAACGCGTGTCGCGCGCCCTGTTTCCCCAGGTCCCGCGCGCCGGCAAGCCTCTGCAGGGCCTGCTGCGCGCCTGAGCCTTCACTCGGGGCGTTCGAGCGTGATGAAGCTGTAGGGCAGGCCGTTGGCCGAGACATGCGACTCGCGCGCCGTCTCACGCCAGGAGACGTCGAAGCGCGGCGCCCAGGTGTCGCCTTCGAAGTCGCGCCCAATCTCGGTGACCAGCGCGCGGTGCGCGAGCGGCTCCGCCTCGGCATACATCTGTGCGCCGCCGATCACCCATACCTCGGGCTCCTCCGCCTCCTCGCAGCGGGCCAGGGCCTCGTGCAGGCCGGCAGCGCGCTCGGCGCCTTCGGCCTGCCAGTCGGCCTGGCGCGTGATCACGATGTTGCGCCGGCCCGAGAGCGGGCGGAAGCGCGGAGGCAGAGAGTCCCAGGTCCTGCGCCCCATGATCACCGGCGCGCCGGCGGTCTGCTGCTTGAAGTGCGCCAGGTCCTCGGGCAGGTGCCAGGGCATGGAGCCCTCGTGGCCGATCACGCCGTTGGCGGCGCGGGCGAGGATGAGGTTGATGCGGGGGGCCATGCTGCTCTCCTAGACGGCAACCGGCGCCTTGATGGCGTCGTGGTGCCGGTAGTCCACCACTTCGAAGTCCTCGTACGCGTAGTCGAAGATCGAGGCCGGCTTGCGCTTGATGACGAGCGTCGGGTAAGGGTAGGGCGTGCGGCTCAGCTGCAGCGCCACCTGCTCGGCGTGGTTGCTGTAGATGTGGCAGTCGCCGCCGGTCCAGATGAAGTCGCCCACGTCCAGCGCGCACTGCTGCGCGACCATGTGCGTGAGCAGCGCGTAGCTCGCGATGTTGAAGGGCACGCCCAGGAAGATGTCGGCGCTGCGCTGGTAGAGCTGGCAGCTCAGTTTGCCCCGCTCTCCTTCAGCCTGCGGCGGCGCCACGTAGAACTGGAAGAAGGCATGGCAGGGCATCAGCGCCATCTTCGACAGCTCGGCCACGTTCCAGGCGCTGACGATGATGCGGCGCGAGTCGGGGTTGGTCTTCAGCGTGTCGATGACCTGCTGGATCTGGTCGATGTGGCCGCCGTCCGGCGTCGGCCAGCTGCGCCACTGCACGCCGTAGACCGGGCCCAGATCGCCGTCCTCGCGCGCCCACTCGTCCCAGATGCTGACGCCGCGCTCCTTCAGCCAGTTGTTGTTGCTGGAGCCGGTCAGGAACCACAGCAGCTCCTGGATGATGGACTTGAGGTGCACCTTCTTGGTGGTGACCAGCGGAAAGCCTTCGGCCAGGTCGAAGCGCATCTGGTGGCCGAACACGCTCTTCGTGCCGGTGCCGGTGCGGTCGCTCTTGTGCACGCCGTGGGTGTCGACGTGGCGCATGAAGTCTTCGTATTGGGAGCGGGTGGGGCGGTGTTCAATGCGAAACTTTGACGCGCTCTCGGCGTGCCCAGGAAAGGGATAGACGTGATGCATTAATACAAGTGAAATTGGGTTCAAGTCCTAAAAGGAGACAGCAACTGAAGCTCCTCCAGTCGGATAGTCATCGCCCCTGCCGAAACTCGAAACTGCTCATTCAAAGGAAAAAGATTCAACCCATTAAATCTCGATGCTCTGCTGAGCAAGCGCGCTAAGTCGCGAAGATTGCGCGGTTGCCAGTCTGTCTTCGGTAATGAACCTGCCAGGGCAAACCTGGTTTCTTCGTCAAGTACAAAAGGTGCTTGGCCAAAAGACTGTTCGAACTGGGCCCTAATCAGCTTCTCGGGCATCAAGAAGCAGGCAGCAAATATATCTGCTTCTCGCTCTTGCGGGTCCGGGCTAGCCGAAGCGCCACCCAATGGCTTGTCGCGATGCATGCCTGCAAATTCATGCATCAAGGCGTGCCCAAGCTCGTGGGCCAAGGTGAAATTGCGGGTGATTGGAGACAACCCACTCGAAAGCAGCACTTGACGGCTATGTTTGTCTATCAACCCAGCGACATTGGTCGTCCGATATTTGCTACCGGCGAGTTGACCTAACGCTCCAACGGTCTCAACACGATAACCCAACATTTCCAACGCGACTTTTGGGTCGAGCATGTCAATAGGCCGACGACCCTCGTAGTCTACGAACAGGGTGGCACGGTTTCCCCAAATTTTTCGAAGCAGATCTTGCGCGGTCCGCTGAACATCCGCACGACTCAGTCTTACAGCCTTCGGCCTAACTTCCACCGAAAGGTCACTCGATTGAGGCACGATCAGAAGTTGGTCTTCTACATTGATGCCGTCGAACTGAGCTACGGCGACATCTGCCTCGTCTGCAAAGGCATAGGGGTCTTCAAGCTTACGCTTCGTTGCGCGCTTCTGCGCCAATTCCTCAAGTTCCTCCATATAAGCGTATGGATTGTTGAGTCTCAGCCTTGCTTGATGAATCGCTTGCTCCAACGATGTCGTCATCTGGATCACCTCGCATTGATGTAGCGATTATCTGCACAGCACCCGTTCTGGGTTTAGCGTGTTCTGCGGATCAAGCACCCGGTTGATGGCGCGAATCATCTCCAGCGTCACCGGCGGGCGACTAGTGCTTCTCCGGCGGAAGGCATGGTAGGGCATCAACACCATCTTCGACAGCTTTGCCACGTTCCATCGCCGCGCTCCTTCAGCCAGTTGTTGCTGGAGGTCGAAGCGCATCTGGTGGCCGAACACGCTCTTCGTGCCGGTGCCGGTGCGGTCGCTTTTGTGCACGCCGTGGGTGTCAACGTGGCGCATGAAGTCTTCGTATTGGGGGGGGGGCATGGGGATAGAGCTTGTCAGTAAGAGCCGAACAGGGCGTCCAGCGCTTCCTGATTTGATGCTGTTCGCCGCGCAGGCTGGCGACGGGCGAGCGCAGCCAGCTGCGCGGGAAGGTTGCCATGGTGGGCGTGTCGAGGACGACCTCGCGTTCCTGGATGCGGAACGAAGGGTGGACACGCTCGAGGCGCATCCCGTGCGAACGCGCGTCGCGCAATGGAATGACGATGCGTGTTTCCACGGCGTCGAGATGGTCGTTTTGGATGTCCAGCACGAAGGGCGTATGCCGGTGCTCGGACTTCTCGGGATTTTGGTAAACGTCGTAGCGCCCCATGATCTCAGGCAGCCTTCTTCTTCCCGTGGTCCTCGTCAGCGACGCGACTGTCTCCCAGGCTGCGCGCAAAGGTGCGGTACTTCGCGCCCCAGATGCCCTCGCGTCGGATGCGTGCGTTGTAGTCCTCGATGGCGTCCTTGTTCCGCTCTTTCCACTGTTCCCAATAGACGCGTTCCACCTCCTTGGCAAGCAGCGCATCAACCGTCTGCGAAACATTCATGCCCAGCTCGCGCGCCACTTCGAGCACCTTGGTGTTGAGTGAGAGATTGGTGGCTTTCTTGGGAGCGTTGTCGAAGCGAAGCATGCGTATTCCCTGTTCATCGATGATGCGCATAGTTTACGCGCATGCATCATGGCAGTCGAATCACCCGCCCCGGATTCAGCAGGTTCTGCGGATCCAGCCCGCGCTTGATGGCGCGCATCATCTCCATCGCCACCGGCGACTTGTGCTTCTCCAGCGTCTCGACCTTGAGCGAGCCCACGCCGTGCTCGGCGGAGAAGGAGCCTTCGAACTGGCGGACCGCCTCGTAGACCAGCGTGTTGATGCGCGCCTCGTGGTCGCGCAGGAAGTCCCCGTTGTGGGCACCGGCCGGCGCCTGCACGTTGTAGTGCAGGTTGCCGTCGCCCAGGTGCCCGAAGTTCACCAGCCGCACGCCCGGCAGCTCGTATTCCAGCAGCGCATCGGTCTGCTCCACGAAGGCCGGGATGCGCGAGACCGGGATCGAGATGTCGTGCTTGATGTTGAGCCCTTCCTCGGCCTGCGCCAGCGGGATGCTCTCGCGCACATGCCAGAGCTGGTGCGCCTGGGTCAGGCTCTCGGCCACCACCGCGTCGCTGACGCAGCCGGCTTCGAAGGCGGTTTCGAGCAGGGCCTCGAAGCGGGCGCGTGCATGGTCCTCCGATTCGTTGTCGGAGTTCTCCAGCAGCACGCAGTAGGGCACGCCGTCGTCCTCGATGAAGGGCACGCGCAGGGCGGGGAAATGCTTGGCCACCAGGCTGAGCGCAAAGCGGCCCATCACCTCGAAGCCCGTGAGCCCCGCGCCCAGGCGCTTGTGGGCCAGGCCCAGCAGCTCGACCGCCTGCTCCAGCGTGGGCACGGCCGCCCAGGCGGTGAGCTGCGCGGCCGGCAGCGGGTAGAGCTTGAGGGTGGCCGCGGTGATGATGCCCAGCGTGCCCTCGCTGCCGATCATCAGGTCGCGCAGGTCGTAGCCCGTGTTGTCCTTGCGCAGGCCGCTGGTGCCCTGCCAGATGCCGCCCTGCGGCGTCACCACTTCCAGCCCCAGGCACAGGTCGCGCGCGTTGCCGTAGCGCAGCACCTGCGTGCCGCCGGCATTGGTCGCGAGGTTGCCGCCGATGGTGCAGCTGCCCTCGGCCGCGAGGCTCAGCGGGAACAGGAAGCCGGCCTTTTCGGCCGTCTCCTGCAGCGTCTGCAGCACGCAGCCGGCCTCCACCGTCATCGTGAGGTTGGCGGCATCGAAGCCGCGGATGGCATTCATGCGCTGCAGGCTCAGCACGACCTGGGTGCCGCTCTCGTCGGGGATCGAGCCGACCGCGAGGCCGGTGTTGCCGCCCTGCGGCACGATGGCGCGGCCGGCCGCGGCGCAGGCCTTCACCACCTCGGCCACCTGCTGCGTGCTGCCCGGCCGCACCACGGCCAGCGCCTTGCCGCGGGAGCGCTTGCGCCAGTCCTGTTCCCAGGCGCCGAGGTCGCCCTCGGTGAGCACGTTGGCGGCGCCGACCAGGGCGCGCAGCTTGTCGATCAACACTGCGCTCATGGCGCCACTCCTTCCATTTGCTTCGCCCGCGCCAGCCGCAGGCGCACATGCCAGGCGCAGGCCGCGAACAGCGCGAGACACAGCACGACCTCGATGAGCGCCAGCAGCCGGCCCGTGCCGTCGATGTCGCTCCACGCGCGCACCACGCCTTCGGTGAAATAAAGCCAGACCAGCAGGCTGACCCAGCGGTAGGTGTACATCCGGTTCTTCAGCAGCCCGGCCAGCGGGATCGCCAGCGGCAGCACCTTGAGCGCGAGCCACGAGCCGCCCGGGCGCAGCGGCGCCAGCCACAGTTCCCAGGCCAGCCCGAGCACGATCAGCCCGAGCAGGCTGCCGACGGCGAGCCAGCGTGTGGCGGAAACGGAGGAGGGGATGGCGGGAGCGGTCACGGAGAGGGGCTGGATCGGGGTGGCAGGCGCCCGGCTGGCGGGGGACCCGATGGCATGATAGCCGCCATGAATCGCCAGCAACTCTGGAGGGATCTTTCGAATTTTCCCTGGGGCAACACGGCCGCGGTGCTGGGCGAGCGCTTCCGCGAAGACCGCCTGGGCCTCACGGCGAGCAGCCTGACCTTCACCACCACCATCGCGATGGTGCCCTTCTTCACCGTGGCGCTCGCGCTGTTCACGGTGTTCCCCATGTTCGCGACCATGCAGGGGCGCGTGCAGCGCTGGCTGATCGAGAGCCTGATCCCCGACAACATCGCGCGCCAGGTGCTCGGCTACCTCAACACCTTCGCGAGCAAGGCCAGCGGGCTGGGCGTCGCGGGCCTGCTGGTGCTGCTGGTCACGGCCATCGCGCTGATCCTCACCATCGACAAGACGCTCAACAACATCTGGCGCGTGCGCAGGCCGCGGCCCTTCGCGCAGCGGGTGCTGATCTACTGGGCCGCCATCACGCTCGGCCCGCTGGTGCTGGCGCTGAGCCTGAGCACCACGGCCTACGTCTTCTCGATCTCGCGCGAGTGGGTCGGCCGCGGCATGCTCAAGCTGGTGTTCGACACCTTCGAATTCGTGCTGCTGGCCGGCGGCATGGCCTCGCTCTACCACTACGTGCCCAACACGCATGTGAAATGGGGTCATGCCTGGGCCGGCGGCTTCTTCGTGGCCGCCACGATCGAGATTGCGAAGCGGGTGCTGGCCTACTACCTGAGCCTGGTGCCGACCTACTCGGTGCTCTACGGCGCCTTCGCCACGGTGCCGATCCTGCTGATCTGGATCTACGTTGCGTGGGTCATCGTGTTGCTGGGCGCGGTGATCACCGCCTACCTGCCCAGCTTGCTGACCGGCGTGGCACGGCGCGGCGGCGTCGCGGGCTGGCCGCTGCAGCTCGCGGTGGAGGCGCTGCAGCAACTGGCGCAGGCGAAGGCCACGCCCGCCAAGGGACTGGGCGCGGCCGAGCTGGTCGCGC
Organism: Variovorax sp. WS11; assembly: GCF_010499245.1. Taxonomy (GTDB): domain Bacteria; phylum Pseudomonadota; class Gammaproteobacteria; order Burkholderiales; family Burkholderiaceae_C; genus Variovorax. The sequence goes on along the minus strand of NZ_JAAGOW010000001.1, from coordinate 1,010,575 downwards.
GCATGCGCGTCGATGCGCTGCAGCTGGCGCCGGTGCTGGCGACGCTGGTCGCGCTCGACTGGATCGGACCGTTGGCCGAGGAGCCCGACAACGAGGACCCGCGCTACGTGTTGCTGGCCGATCCGGGCCGCACCTCGCTCGAACCGCTGCTCAAGGAACTGCTGCTGCCCCGGGCCCCGCCGCTCGATAACCTGTGGCAGCGCGGTCCCTTGCGCACGCTGCTGCTGCAAGATGTGCTGGCCTATCGATAATGGCGGCGCTCCGTTCCAACCTCATCCATTCAGTCTTGAACGATTCCGTCACCCCCGCGACCTTGCAAGCTGCCGGCGACACCCTGTGGGTCGTCTGCCTCTGCGCCGAATGGTGCGGCGCTTGCCGCGAATACCGGCCGCTGTTCGAGCAGGTGGCGCGCGCACATCCGCGCTTGCGCTTCGCCTGGGTCGACATCGAGGACCATGCCGAGCTGGCCGACGACTTCGATGTCGAGACCTTCCCCACCCTGCTGGTGGCGGGCGAGTCCGGCACCCGCTTCCTCGGGCCGATGCTGCCGCACGCCGAGACGCTGGCGCGCATGCTCGGCGCCCTGCAGCCGGCGCAGGCCTCGAGCCCCGAGGTCCGGGCGCTGCTCGGCGCCCTGGCCCGCGAGCCCGGCACCTTCCAGGTCACGTAGACGTTCACGCGCCCGTCATGAACGTCCTGCTCTTCGGCGCGACCGGCATGGTGGGCCAGGGCGTGCTGCGTGAATGCCTGCTCGATCCGGAGGTGGAGCAAGTGCTGAGCGTCGGGCGCCGCGCCACGGGCCTTCAGCATCCGAAGCTGCGGGAGCTGGTCGTGCCCGACCTGCTGGACTACCGCGCGGTGCAGAAGCAGCTCGTGGGCTACGACGCCTGCTTCTTCTGCCTCGGCGTCTCCTCGGTCGGCATGCGCGAAGAAGACTACCGGCGCGTCACCTACGACATCACGCTGGCCGCGGCGAAGGTGCTGGTGCGGCTCAACCCGCAGATGAGCTTCGTCTATGTCTCCGGCGCCGGCACCGACAGTACCGAGCGGGGATCGAGCATGTGGGCGCGCGTCAAGGGCGAGACCGAGAACGCGCTGATGCGCCTGCCCTTCAAGGCGGCCTACATGTTCCGCCCCGGCTTCATCCAGCCGCTGCACGGCGTGCGATCCAAGACGGCGGTCTACCGCTGGATCTACGTGTTGGCGAGTCCCTTGTTCAGCCTGCTGCGCCGGCTGGTGCCGAACCATGTGACCACCAGCGAGCAGGTCGGCCGCGCGATGCTGGCGGCCGCCAAGCGCGGCGCGCCGGCGCCGCTGGTGGAGATGCCGGACATCAACGCGCTGCGCTGAGGTCTGCCTCGCGCCTCAGCCAGCGAGGAAGTCCCGCAGCGCGAACAGCACTTGGTCGGGCGCCTCGCTCATCAGCGCATGGCCGGCCGCGACGTGCACCATTCGCGCGCCGCGCGCCTTGGCGAGCAGCGCCTGTGTGGCTCGCGGCGGCGTCATCTGGTCGGACTTGCCGAGCAGGAAGAGCACGGGACACTGCACCGCCGCCATCGCGGCCTCGCCGCCGCCGTAGTCGTTGCAAGCCTTGAAGCCGATGTGGAACACATTGGCCTCGCGGTTGCTCGCCAGCACGCGGCGCATCAGCGCCCGCGACCCGCCGTAGAGCCAGGTGCCCGGGCCCAGCGTGGAGGGCGGCGGTGCCAGCATCGAATGCGAGAAGCTGTTGACCATGTCGATGGCTCGCTGCGGGTCGTTCAGCGCGCCATCGAGCAGCGCCGGCGACACCTTCATCGGGTAGGCGGTGCCGACCAGCGCCAGGTGCGTCACGCGCTGCGGCGCACGCGCCGCGGCCTCCAGCGCGATCAGCGAGCCGAAGCTGTGGCCGGCCAGGGCGGCTTTCTCGATACCGGCGGCGTCGAGCAGCGCGATCACGAACTGCGCAGCCTCCTCCACGCTCGCGGGCGGCGGGCCCTCGCTCCTGCAATGGCCCGGCAGGTCGAGCGCCAGCACGTTCCAGCCGTGGTGCGCGAACCAGCGGCTTTGCAGGATCCACACGCTGTGGTCGTTGAGCACGCCGTGGATGAAGACCACCGTCGGCTTCGCGGCATCGAAGGGCTTGCCGCCGGTGTAGCAGTAGGTCTTGTGGCCGTTGACGACGAGGTCCATCATGCCCCCGCCTTCTCTGCGGCCTTCAACGCGCGTTTGAGATCGTCGATCAGGTCCGCAGGATCCTCCAGCCCGATCGACAGCCGGATGGTGCCCTGCGAGATGCCCGCCGCAGCCAATGCGTCGTCCGTCATGCGGAAGTGCGTCGTGCTCGCGGGATGGATCACCAGGCTGCGGCAGTCGCCGACGTTGGCGAGGTGGCTGAAGAGCTTCAACGCCTCGATGAAGACCTTGCCCTGCTCCCGGTTGCCCTTGAGGTCGAAGCTGAAGACCGCGCCCGCGCCCTTGGCGCCATGGCGCAGCAGCTTGCCGGCCAGCGCATGGCTGGGATGCGACTCCAGCAGCGGATGGCCCACATGCGCGACGAAAGGATGCGAAGCCAGGAACTCCACCACCTTCTGCGTGTTGTCGATGTGGCGCTCCATGCGCAGCGGCAGCGTCTCGATGCCCTGCAGGATCAGCCAGGCCGTGTGCGGGCTCATCGAGGCGCCGAAGTCGCGCAGCCCTTCGCGCCGCGCACGCAGCAGGAAGGCGCCCACCGTGCTCTCCTCGCTGAACACCATGTTGTGGAAGCCCTCGTAGGCCTCGGTCAGCTCCGCGAACCGCCCCGAGCGTTCCCAGTCGAAGTGGCCCGAGTCGACCACCACGCCGCCGATCACCGTGCCATGGCCCGAAAGGAACTTGGTGGCCGAGTGATAGATCAGGTCGGCGCCCCAGTCGAAGGGCTTGATGAGGTAGGGCGAGGTCAGCGTGGAGTCCACCAGCAGCGGGACGCCGGCCGCATGCGCGATCTCGCTGACGGCCGGGATGTCGAGCACGTCGAGGCCCGGATTGCCCACGGTCTCGCCGAAGAGCAACCGCGTCTCGGGCCGGATCGCGGCGCGCCAGCCGTCGAGGTCGCCGGGCTTGACGAAGGTGGTCTGGATGCCGAAGCGCCGCATCGTGTAGTGCAAAAGGTTCTGCGAGCCGCCGTAGAGCGCGGTGCTGGCGACGATGTGCGTGCCCGCGCCCATCAGCGTCGCGATCGACAGGTGCAGCGCGGCCTGCCCGCTGGCGGTGGCGATCGCGCCGATGCCACCTTCGAGCGCCGCCACGCGCTGTTCGAGCACCGCGTTGGTCGGGTTGCTGATGCGCGAGTACACGTGGCCCGCGCGCTCGAGGTTGAAGAGCGCAGCCGCGTGGTCGCTCGATTCGAAGACGAAGGAAGTGCTCAGGTGGATCGGCACGGCGCGCGCGCCGGTGGCCGGGTCGGGCGCGGCGCCGGCGTGCAGTGCCAGCGTGTCGAAGCCGGGGTCGGAATAGCCGGGCATGGAAGCCTTTCGAACTAGAAGCGTTTCTGCAATGCCCCGTTACGCGCAATGCCTGCGCCAACGACGTGGGCCCATGGATGGGCGGCCATTGTGGGCTATATTCAATTTCGGCAGCACGCCGAGCAAGCGAGGAGCAACACGATGAAAGTCAGCGACATCCTGCGCGTGAAGGGCAACACGCTCTACACCATCACGCCCGACGAACCCCTGGCCGACGCCGTCAACACCATGGCGGACAAGGACATCGGCTCGCTGGTGGTCATGGAGCATGGCGACCTCGTGGGCATGCTCACCTTCCGCGAAGTGATCGTCGCCATCGTGGGCAATGGCGGGCAGGTCGGCGGCTCGCTGGTTCGCAAGGCCATGGACGACCATCCCGTCACCTGCACGATGGAAACCGACCTCGACGAGATCCGCCGCATCATGCTCGAACGCCATGCCCGCTACATGCCGGTGATGGACAAGCGCATGCTGATGGGCGTGATCAGCTTCTACGACGTGGCCAAGGCAGTGGTGGACAGCCAGAACTTCGAGAACAAGATGCTCAAGGCCTACATCCGCGACTGGCCGGCCGAGGACGAGTCCTCCTGAGCTTCCCCGGGGGCGCTGGAGCTTCGAGGCGAGCGCCCTGAGGGACGCGCCTCACTCCTTGATGTTCGCCGCCTGCACGATCTTCTGGTTGCGCACGTACTCGGCCTGGACGAACTTGCCGAGCTCCTCGGCCGTGCCGCTGCCCGGCAGCGCACCTTGCTCCTGCAGCTTGGTCCGCACCTCCGGGTCCTTCAGCACCGCATTGAGCTCTTCGTTGAGCCGCTTCACCGTCGCACCCGGCGTCGCTGCCGGCGCGAAGATTCCGGTCCAGCTCACCATCGAATAGCCCTTCAGCCCCGGCATCTCGTCGAAGGCCGGCACGTTGGGCAGCGCATCCAGCCGCTTGCTCCCGGTCACCCCCAGCGCCTTCAGCCGGCCGCCGTTCACATGCGGAATGGCGCTGGTGCTGACCAGCATCGCCAAGTCGACCTGGTTACCGATCACGTCGGTGGCGATCTGCGCACCGCCGCGGTAGGGCACGTGGGTCACGAAGATGCCGCTTCGCTCCTTGAGCAGCTCCATCGCGAGCTGCAGCACCGTGCCCACGCCCGAGGTCGCGTAGTTGTACTTGCCCGGCGCGGCCTTGGCGAGCTTGACGAAATCCGCGTAGCTGCGCACCTCGAGGCCCGGCCGCGCCACCAGCACCATGGGCGCGGTGTTGAGCATGCCCACCGGCGCCAGGTCCTTCAGCGGGTCGAACTTGAAGGCCGCGGGATTGATCAGCTTGCCGATCGCGATCGCACTGTCCGGGCCGGCCACCAGCGTGTAGCCGTCGGGGGCCGCGTTCACAGCCTTGGCCACGCCGATGGCACCGCCGGCGCCCGTCACGTTCTCGATCACCACCGACTGCTTGAGCCGCTCGCCCAGCTTGGTGGCGACCAGGCGCGCGTTGAAGTCCACACTGCCGCCGGCCGAGTAGGGGACGATCAGCGTGATGGGCTTGGCGGCGGGCCAGGCGGCCTGGGCGAAGGCGGCACCGGGGAGCGCGGCGACGAGCAGCGAGGCGAGAAAGAGGGGCTTGAACGAAGGCATGGTCAGATTCCGGAAGTGGGGGTGTCGGGCGCGAACCGCGTGCGCAGCGCGTCGAACTCGGCGCTCCACTGCGCGCGCCAGTCGCGGCGTGTGCTGTCGTCGATCCAGGCGCCGTCGAGGCCGTTGTGCATGAAGCCGCGCAGCTCGTCCAGCCCGAAGCCGAAGTCGCGGACCATCATGGCCCAGGCCTGCGTCGGCGTGACCTTGTGCAGCGTGGGATCGTCGGTGTTGGGATGGATGCGCAGGCCCAGGCCGGGCATGCGTCGGATCGGGTGGTCCAGCGCCCAGCGCTCCGGCGGCAGCGTGCGCAGGTAATAGGAGTTGGTCGGCACCACGGTGAAGAGCACGCCGCGCTCGGCGCACTCGCGCGCGAAGGCGGGGTGGTCCACCACCGTGTAGCCGTGGTCGATGCGGTCCACCTGCAGCAGCTCGAGCGCAGTGCGCACGTTGGTCCAGGGCATGCCGAACTCGCCCGCGTGCGCGGTGGTCTTGAGGCCGGCGCGCCGCGCGTCGCGGTACGCCTGCAGGAACAGCTCGGGCGGCCGGTCGACCTCGCGGTAGTCGATGCCGATGCCGATCACTTCCTCGCAGCGGTTCGACCTGACCCATTCGACCATCTCGACCGCGGCCTCGGGGCTCGCCTCGCGGTCGATGGCCGCGATCAGCCTGCCCGTGATGCCGAAGTCGCGCTGCGCGTCGTGGATGGCGCGCACGATCGCCTCCTGCGCCGCACGGTAGGCGATGCCGGAGGCATGCACGGTGCCGGTCGGGTTCCAGAAGAACTCGCTGTAGCGCACGTTGTGGGCGGCCGCGTCCTGCAGGTATTCGAAGGCCAGGCGGTGCAGGTCGTCGGGCGTGCGCACCAGGTGGGCATCGAGCGCGCGCAGCACGCGCAGCACGCCGACAGGCTTCTCGCCACGCGTGTAGAAGTCCTCCACCTCCTGCTCTGCCAGCGGCGCACCGGCTCGGCGGTTGAGCGCCGCGAAGGTGGCGTGGCGAACGGTGCCGAACAGGTGGCAGTGCAGCTCGGCCTTGGGGATCGCGTGCAGGAAGGCGTCGAGGGGCGTGGGCGCGGGCGTCATCCGGGGCAGTCTAGTGAGTGCATCGCCATAAGCAAAATTTTGAATTTCTATAATTTGATTCATCCAATCGATGGCCACACCATGCGCTCCCTGCCCCTGCGCGCGTTGACGCTGCGCCAGCTCCAGTTCTTCTCCGTGCTGGTGCAGGAGGGCCAGTTCGGCCGCGCGGCGCGGCGGCTCTCGATCACGCAGCCGGCGCTCAGCAATGCCATCAAGCAGATGGAGAAGCTGCTCGGTGCCGAGCTGCTGACCCGCTCCACCCACCGGCTGGAGCTCACGCCGGTGGGTGCCGAGGTGCTGGCGCGCACCGACTTCCTGGTCAACACCGTCGAGGTGGCGCTGCGCGACATCGAGAGCACGGTGCAGCGCGGGCGTGCCTTCGTGCGCATCGGCGTGGTCCCCTCGGCCAGCGGCAGCGTGGCGGCGGCGGTGGCCGATTTCCTGCGCGAGACGGGGCGCGCGCTGGAGTTCGCCTGGCGCGATGCGCCTTCGACCACGCTCCTGGCCGAGGTGCGCAGCGGCCAGCTCGACATGGCCGTCGCGGCCATCACCGAGCCGCCGGGCGGCCTGGCCTGCGTGGATCTGTTCCGCGATCCGCTGGTGCTGGTGGTGCGGCGCGACCATGCGCTGGCGCAGAAGAGCGAGGTGAACTGGGAGGCCATCGGCAGCGATCAGCTGGTGCTGTTCGAGAGCGGCAGCATGCCGGCGCTGGGCAACCCGGCGCGCGCGCAGTTCGCGCAGGGCGCCGAGCCCTACCGGGTCAGCTATTCGGAAACGCTCTATGCCCTGGTGCGCGGCGGCCTCGCCCTCGGGCTGATGCCGCGGCTCTATACCGGCTCGCTGCGCGACCCGGCGCTCGTGGTGCTGCCGCTGGCGAAGCCGCGGGTCGAACGCCGCGTGGTGCTGGTCTACCTGCCGGGGCCGATGCGCAACGTGGTGGCGCAGGAACTGATCGGCTTTCTCGGGCAGCGCCTGCCGCTGCCGGCGGAGGCACCGGTGCGCAGGCGTATCGCGAAAAAGAAGGCGGCTCGCGCCAGCCGCTAATGCAGCTCGGCCGCCATGTGGATCGTCTCGCGCACGCGCGGATAGATCTGCGTGTTCCACTTGCTGCCGCTGAACACGCCGTAGTGCCCCACGCCCGCTTGCAGGTGGTGGATCTTCAGGTACGGCCGCACGCTGGTGCACAGGTCCTGCGCCGCGACCGTCTGGCCGATGGCGCAGATGTCGTCGCGCTCGCCCTCGACGGTGAGCAGCGCGGTGCGGCGGATGGAGGCGGGGTCGACCTTGCGCTCGCCCACCGTGAGCACGCCGCGCGCCAGGTCGTAGGTCTGGAACACGCGCTCCACCGTCTCCAGGTAGAACTCGGCCGGCAGGTCGTTCACCGCCAGGTACTCGTCGTAGAAGTCGCGGATCATGGCGGCCTTGTCGAGCTCGCCTTCGACCAGATGCTCGAAGAGCTTCCGGAACTGCTGCTTGTGGCGTTCCGGGTTCATGCTCATGAACGCGGCGAGCTGGAGGAAGCCGGGGTACACGCGCCGCATGCAGCCCGCGTGCGGCCAGGGCACGCGGCTGATCAGGTTGCGCTCGAACCAGTCGATGGGGCGCTCGTTCGCCAGCTTGTTGACGGCCGTCGGGTTGATGCGGCAGTCGACGGGCCCGGCCATCAGCGTCAGGCTGCGCGGCGCCGAGGGGTTGTCGTCCTCGGCCATCAGCGCGGTCGCCGCCAGCGCGGCCACGCAGGGCTGGCAGACCGCGACCATGTGCACGCCCGGGCCGATGGCCTCCAGGAAGGCGATGATCTGCAGCGTGTAGTCGTCCAGCCCGAAGCCGCCATGCCACAGCGGCACGTCGCGCGCGTTGTGCCAGTCGGTCAGGTAGACGTCGTGGTCGCGCAGCAGGGTGCGCACGGTTTCGCGCAACAGGGTGGCGAAGTGGCCCGAAAGTGGTGCGGCCAGCAGCACCGGCGGATGCACCAAGGCGGTGTTCTTGCGGAAATGCAGCAGGGTGCCGAAGGGCGCGCTCAGGACGACTTCCTCGTGCACCTCGACCTCCTCGTCGCCGAGCGTGATGCTGCGGATGCCGTAGGGCGGCCGCGTGTGCGTGAGCCGCATGCGCGAATAGACCTCCATCACGGCCGAGAGGCGACGCAAGGCGCTGCGGTCCGCGTTCTCCTGCCACAGGGAGCTGCCGAGGTATTGCGCAGCGAGCCGCGATGGCGACATCAGGTCGGCGCTGGTCTGGTAGGCCCTGTACAACATGCACCGGGGAAGGCAATTTGCGGGCCAAGGGCCGGGCCCCGGCGCATCGCGCACTGTTGTGGCACAGGGCTTGCACAGCCTCGAGTCACCCACCCGGCAGACGAGGAGTCAGCATGGCCACCGCCAAACCCGTTCTCACCATCAGCAGCAAGAACTACGGTGCCTGGGCGCTGCGCGGCTGGCTGATGTGCAAGCTGGCGGGCCTGGATTTCGTCGAGAAGGTGATTCCGCCCGACGATCCGGCGATGAAGGCCGAGATGCTGCTGCTCTCCTCGTCGATGCGGGTGCCTTCGCTGCAGCACGGCAACGTGAAGGTCTGGGACACGCTGGCGATCGGCGAATACCTGAACGAAATCAAGCCCAAGGCCGGCCTGCTGCCGGCCGGCATCGAGGCCCGTGCCCATTGCCGCGCGATCTGCGGCGAGATGCACTCGGGTTTCGGCTCGATGCGCGGCGCGCTGCCGATGAACATCAAGGCCCGCTTCCCCGGCTTCAAGATCTGGTCGCGCGCGCAGACCGACATCGACCGCGTCGTCGAGATCTGGCGCGAATGCCTCAAGGGCTACGACGGCCCCTTCCTGTTCGGCGCACAGCCCTGCATGGCCGATGCGATGTATGCGCCGGTGGTCACCCGCTTCATGAGCTACGACGTAGCGCTCGACAAGGCCTGCGCGGCCTACTGCAAGCGCATCATCGAGCTGCCCGCGATGCAGGAGTGGATCGCTGCGGCGAAGCTGGAGCCCGAGGAGATCGACGAGCTCGATGCCGAGTTTTGAGGCCTCTCACGCGGCCGGTGCCTCGCTGCGCGCCTTGTAGAAGCGCAGGATGTGCTCGGAGAAGTCGCCCAGCAGGAACTGCGCGACGCGGTCCGCGTACCAGTTGAAGCGCGTGCTGACGCGCCAGGACACATCGATGCGCAGCTCGGTGCCGCCATCGCGCGGCGTCAGCGTGTAGGCCGAATCGCGAAGATCGAAGTAGTGGCCGCCGATCACCACGTGGTCGTCGAGCGCGCCGGCCGGGAAGGAGTCGGGCGCGAAGCGGTAGTGCCACTGGAGGCGCCGCGACGGCTCCCACTCGGTGATGAGTTCGTCGAAGTGCACGTTCTTTTGCCAGCGCACCTTGCGCACCCGGCCTTCGGCGCTTTCTTCGGTTCGCCCTTCCATGGGCATCGGCACGCCGATGCGATAGGCCCAGGCCTCGCCGAGCTCGGCCGGCCGGATGTCGCGCGCATCGTTGAGCGCTTGCCAGACCCGCTCGGCCGGCGCCGCGATGAAGAGGGTGCGCGTGGTGCTGGAAAACTGGTGCGGCGCCGGCAGCGAAGGCTCGATCGCGCCGAGCACCAGCGGCAGCACTGCAAAGCCGTAGAGCGTGGGCCGCGGCCAGTCCGTGACGCGGCAGACCACGCCCATCAGCAGGCCGCCCAGGCTGCCCATCACGCCGAACAACGGCACGATGACGATGGCGCAGATCAGGCCCTCGATGTAGACCACCAGCGTGCCACCCACGAATAGCGCCACGGCGCACCACGGCGCCCAGAGGTAGTACCAGAAGCTGCCGCGGCGGCGCCGTTCGGCGAGGTAGACGGTGACCGCGCCGCAGAGCACGGGCGTCAGATAGATGAAGCTGCCGAGCATGGCCGAAAAGCGCTGGCCCGGCGAAGCGCTGAAGACCAGGCGCATGACGAGGGCTGCCGCCGCGCCCCCGAGCAGCGGAAGGAACCAGGGGAAAGGCAGCTCGACGGCCGGCGCTGCGGCGACGTGGCGGGGTGCGCGCGGCGCCGGACGAGGCGTGCCGTCGTTCATGCGGGCTCTGCGCGTTGCGCATCGCGCACGGCCGTCACCATGCAGTAATCGAAGTCGCGCCAGAACAGGCCCAGCGCGAGTGAACAGTAGCTCGCGACGATGTGCTTGCGCCGCCACGGCGAGAGACGGCCGCGCGCCTTCCACAGCTCGGCCAGTGTGAAGCGGGTGGCCAGCACCGGAATGTGCAGCGCGCTCGGCGCCACGCGCCAGCGCAGCGACTTCACTTCGACCTGCCCGAAGCCATGGCGCTGCAGCGCAGCCACGAAGTCGCCGCGCACGGCCAGGGTGGGCACGGCCCAACTGTCGGCCCAGAGGCGGTGCAGCCAGCCGGCGATGCGGCCGGGCCGCTCGCGCAGCAAGAAGCCGTCGATCACCACGAGGCGCGCGCCGGGCTTCAGCAGCCGGGCGGCTTCGGCGACGAAGTCGGCCTTGGCACTGCCGTTGGCGTAGCAGGCGCTCTCGACGGCCCAGGCCCCGTCGGCCTCGGCAGTGGGCAAGCCGGTGCGCGTGTAGTCGGCTTGCACGTGGGCGACGCGATCGGCCAGGCCGGCGCCGGCATCGAGCCGGGCGGCGATGGCGTTCTGCACCGGCACGTTGGTCACGGTCACCGCGTAGAGCTTCGGATGCTCCGCCGCCAGCGTGCGCGCGGTGGCGCCGGCGCCGCAGCCCAGGTCGACCACGCAGGCCGGCTGCTGCGGGTGCAGCTGCAGCGCGCGGCCCACGGTGCGGTTCATCTCGACCAGCATGGCTTCGCGGCGGAAGGGGTTGAGGCCGGCGCGCCAGAAGCCGAAGTGCATGTTGTAGCCGGGGCTCCAGGCGCGGTAGTCGTCGGCGACCTCGGTGAAGTAATCCTGCGTGTCGCCGGGTGTAATGGCGGCTTGCGATGGGGCGGTGGTGCGCGGAAGGGAGGAGAGGCCTTGCGGAAGAGTGTCGTTCATGCTTCTTCTTTTTCGAGGGCTTGGGAATCAGAGCTCGGCGGCGAAGTCGCGAAGATCGCGGGGCGCGCGGCCCAGCCATTCGGCCAGCGGTGCGTTGCTGGCGACGTTGTCGAGTTCCAGCATCACGCGGGTGTCGGTGCACCAGGGCAGGCCGGGCAGGAAGTCGCCCGCGCGTGCGCTCAACACGCCCATCCAGGCGGGCAGGCGCACCAGCTGCGCTGCACGTGCCGTGCCGGCGCGACGCGCGCTGCGCAGCGTGGCGATCAGCTCGGCCAGCGTCATCTCGCGAGCGCCGCCGAATTCCACCACGCCGCGGCAGGGCGAGCCCGGATCGGCCAGCACCGCCACGGCGCGCGCCAGGTCCTCGACGTAGATCGGCTGGAGCTTGGCGTCGAGCGCCGGCCCGGGCATCGTCAGCAGGGGAAGTGCGGCCAGCGTGCGGAAAAGCTGGGCCGCGTCGCCGCCGGGGCCCAGCACGACCGAGGGCCGCAGCGCAATCCACGAGGGCCCGCTGGCCGGCAGCGCTTCGAGCGCGGCTTCGGCGGCGCGCTTGGTGTGCGCGTACTGCGTGGGGTTGTCGTCGTCGCTGCGACCGATGCCGAGGGCGGAGATCTGGACGATGCGGCGCACGCCTGCCTGCGCACAGGCCTCGAAGAGCGCGGCCGGCACGGCGGTGTGCACCGCGCGCATGGGCCGGCGCGGGCTGTCGCGCAGCACGCCGACGGCGTTGACGACCGTGTCGAGGCCTTGCAGCCGCGGCAGCCAGGTCGCGGGATCGGTGTCGCGCGCGAAGTCGATGGGAACATGGGGCAGATCCGTGCGCAGCCGCGTCGCGCTGCCGCAGCTCACGCGATGCCCGGCCTGCAGCAGCGCCGCAGCGATGCGGCTGCCGATGAAGCCGTTGGCGCCGCAAACCAGGACGTTGAGCGAGGTGGACATGGCTGCTCCTCTCGATATTTCAGTCAAAACAGAAATAAGCACTCAAAAAAGTCAGAGCATGGGCAGGCCGGCATGGTGGGCATCGGGGTCGTCCCGGCCGTGGCCGGCGGCGTCGCCGCGCACGAACTTCTGCACGCTGGCGCCCAGCGACAGCACCTTGTCCAGCGTGCCGGGCGACAGGCGCAACATCTCGTCGGTCCAGGCGCCGAGCTTGGCCATGAGCTCCATGGTGGCGCGGATGCGGTCTTGCGCGTCGGCCGGCTCGTTGACGAAGTCGGGGCTGGCGATGACCTCGCGCAGCATGCGAACGGTGGGGTCGAACTCGCGCTCCTTGCGCTCCCGCACCACGGTGCGGAACAGCTCCCACACGTCGACGCTGGTCTCGAAATAGTCGCGCCTGTCGCCCAGAACGTGGGTGATGCGCACCAGGTTCCAGGCCTGCAGTTCCTTCAGGCTGTTGCTCACGTTCGAGCGGGCGACGTTGAGCGTTTCCGACAGTTGCTCCGCATGCAGCGGCTTGCCGTGGACGAAGAGCAGGGCGTGAATCTGCGAGACGGTGCGGTTGACGCCCCACATGGAGCCCATTTCGCCCCAGTGGAGCACGAACTTGCGTTGGATGTCGGTCAGTTGCATGGTGTGGCCTCGGCATCCAGTTTACGATTTTCGATATTTCTGTCAACACAGAAACAGAAGTCGCGTGCATGCCGGCCCGATTGGTGGAATACTGGATATTCATCCAGTTATTCGAGGCGAAGAACCATGCCCGACGCTTTCATTCCCCTCCACGCCATCAAGGGCCGCGGCGCCGCGACCCGGCTGCCCCACCGCTTCGAGCGCGACGCGCGCGATGCCTTCGACGACGGCTGGGGCACGCTCGAAGAGGGCACCGCCGAGCCGTTGCCGCCCCTGCAGACCGAGGTGCGCTTCGAGGACGTGAAGTCCGTGCTGAGCGAGAACGACTCGCCCGACATCCACTTCGACCGCTCGATCAACCCCTACCGCGGCTGCGAGCATGGCTGTATCTACTGCTTCGCGCGGCCGACCCACAGCTACCTGAACCTCTCGCCCGGCCTGGACTTCGAGACCAAGCTGATCGCCAAGCGCAACATCGTGGAGGTGCTGCGCGCCGAGCTGGGCCGCCGCAGCTACAGGCCGCAGAACCTGGCGATCGGCACCGCGACCGACTGCTACCAGCCGATCGAGCGCGAGCTGCGTTTGACGCGCGCGGTGATCGAGCTGCTCCAGGAGGTGCGCCATCCCTTCGGCCTGGTCACCAAGTCCAGCGCCGTCGAGCGCGACCTCGACGTGATCGCGCCGATGGCGGCCCAGCACCTGGCAGCCGTCTACGTCACCATCACCACGCTCGACGGCGAGCTCGCGCGCAAGCTGGAGCCGCGCGCCGCCGCGCCGCACCGGCGGCTTCGCACGGTGCGCACGCTGGCCGAGGCGGGCGTGCCGGTGGGGGTGAGCGTGGCGCCGCAGATTCCCTTCGTCACCGAGGACATGGAAAAGGTGCTCGAGGCCGCCTGGGAGGCCGGCGCGCGCAGCGCCTTTTACACCGTGATCCGCCTGCCCTGGGAGGTGGCGCCGCTCTTCAAGCAGTGGCTGGAGTTGCACTACCCGCAGCGCGCCGGCCGCATCATGGCGCGCATCCACGAGATGCGCGGCGGCAAGGACTACGACGCCGACTTCGGCACCCGCATGGTCGGCAGCGGGCTGTGGGCCGAGCTGATCCGTCAGCGCTTCGAGAAGGCGACGCAGCGCCTGGGCTTCAACCGCGAGCGCATCGCGCTCGATCTCAGCGCGTTCCGGCCACCCGGCGCAGCGGGGCAGGGCAGTCTGTTCTAGCGTCGGCGCTCGCGCTCGCGCTCGCACTGCGCGACTCGACGCCGCACCAGTCGCCGCCTAAAGCCTTCACGAGAAAGACCGAGGTCAAGAGACGCTGGCCCTGCAGCTGCGCGGCCTGGCGCTCGGCCACCAGCAGCGACTGCTGGGCGCTGATCACGTCGAGGTAGGTCGACGCACCGCCTTCGTAGCGGCTGGTCGCCATGTCGAGCACCCGGCGCGCCGAATCGACGGCGGCGAGCGACTGGGTCACCGCGCGGTCGAGCGCGGCCAGGCCGTTGATGCCGTCCTCCGCCTCCTGCATCGCCGTCAGCACCACGCGCCGGTAGTTGGCCACCGTGCCTTCGTAGCCGGCCTGCGCGAAGTCCACGTTGGCGCGGATGCGCCCGCCGTCGAAGAGCACCTGCGTCGCCGACACGCCCGCCGACCACAGCAGGCTGGGCGCATCGAACAAGGTCTCGATCATGCGGCTGTCCACGCCCACCACCGGCGCCAGCATCACGCTGGGATAGAAGGCCGCGGTCGCGACGCCGATCTGCGCGTTGGCCGCGGCCATCGCGCGCTCGGCCGAGGCGACGTCGGGCCGTCGCTCCAGCGCTTCCGAGGGCACGCCGAGCGGGATGGCCGGCGGCACGATGGGGCGCAGGTCGGATGCCAGCGCAAAGCTGGGCGCCGGCGTGCCGCTCAGGGTGGCGAGCGCATGCTCGTACTGCGAGCGCTGCTTCTTCAGCACGTCGACTTGGGCGAGCGTGCTGTCGAGCAGGGCCTGCTGCTGCGCCACGTCCAGCCCCGAGACGGCGCCGAGGTCGTGGCGCGCCGTCACCAGCTCCAGTGCGCGGCGCTGCAGCGCGATCGAGCGCGACAGCACGTCGAGCTCGATGTCGGTGGCGCGCAGGTTGAAATAGGCCGAGGCCAGGTCGGTGGTGAGCAGGAGGCGCGTGTTCTCCAGGTCGGCCGCCGACTGCGCCGCGGAAGCGGTTGCGCCCTCGACCGAGCGCTGCACGCGGCCGGCCAGATCGAGCTCGTAGCTGGCGTTGAGGGAGAGCGCGAAGTCGTTCTGCACCGTGGAGAAGTTCTGCGTCGCGTAGTTGGTGAGCGGCCGGTTGGCGGAGATCTTGAGCCGCGAGGCGCGCGCGCCCAGGCCCAGCTGCGGATAGCGCGCGGCGTCGGCCGCCGACAGCGTGGCGCGCGCCTGCGTGAGTCGCGCGCTGGCCAGCGTCAGCGTGGGGCTGTTGCGCAGCGCCTGCTGCTGCAGGCGATCGAGCTCCGCGTCGCCGAAGCGCTGCCACCACGGGCCCTTGTCGAGCGCATCGCCGGGCGCGGCCTGGCGCCAGGGCTCCTCCAGCTGCCAGCTCACCGGCACCTCGACCTGCGGCGCGCGATAGTCCGGGCCGGCGGCACAGGCCGCGAGCAGCAAGGCAGTGGCTGCAATTGCCCCAAGACGCCGCACGCTCACGCCGGTTCCTTGGCCACCGCCACCACATCGCCCTCGGCCAGCGAGTCCGAGGGATTCAGGATCAGCCGGTCGCTGGCCGTGATGCCGTCCAGCACCTCCACCGTCTCGCCGTAGTTGCGCCCGACATTGATGGTGCGCAGGCGCACGCGCCCTTCGGCATCGACCGTGGCGACGCGCGTGCCCTCGGCGCGGAACAGCAGCGCATTGGCCGGGACGCTGAGCGCGCGGCTGGCCGCCAGCGGCAGCGAGACCTGCACGTAGGCGCCCGGCAGCAGCAAGCCCTCTCGATTCGGTAGCGACACCTCGATCTGCATCATGCGCGTGGCCGTGTCGATGGCGCCCGAGGTGCGTGCCACCTCGCCCTTGAAGCTCTGGCCGCGCAGCTCCGCCTGCGTCACCACCACCGGCTGGCCGGCCTTGACCAGCTGCGCATAGGCCTGCGGCACGTTGATGTAGACGCGCAGCGGATCGGTCTGCGCGAGCAGGAACAGCGGCCGGCTGCCGCCTGCGTCGATCAGGTCGCCGACGTCGACGTTGCGCCGCGTGATCACACCCGCGAAAGGCGCGACGATGCGCTTGAAGCCCTCGGTCTGGCGCAGGCGTTGCACGTTGGCATCGGCAGCAGCCACGTTGGCCGTGGCCTGCGCGAGGCCGCTGCGCCGCTCGTCCAGGTCCTGCTGCGAGACCACGTCCTTCTTGCGAAGGTTCTCCCAGCGCGCCACCGTGCTCTTCGCCAGCTCGAGGCCGGAGGCAGCCTGCTGCCGCGCGGCAATGGCCTGCGAGAGCTGCTGATCGATTTCAGGTGTCTCGATCTCGGCGAGCAGATCGCCCTTTTGCACCTGGCTGCCGATGTCCTTGGTCCAGCGCTTGAGGTAGCCGCTCGCACGCGCCGAGATCGGCGACTGCACGAAGCCCTGCAGCGTGCCCGGCAGCGCCAGCGTCTGGCCGGTGGCGGCGGTCTGCGGCAGGGCGGTCTTCACGTACTGCTTCGCGAGCTCGGTGGAGGAGGCCTCGAGCGCCCGCGCGTTGGCGATGCGCACGAACACCGTGCGTGCCGCGCCGATGGCCAGCAGCACCAGCACGATCAGCACCGCGATGCGTGTGCGCCGCACGATCTGGCGGCGCCGCAGCAGCTCCTGATGCTCGCCCTGCTCGTCGGCGGCAATCGGATGGATGGCCAATGCCGCGTGGCGTTGCTCCGTCATGGTCTCAACTCTCCTGGGGTGCAGCGCCCAGCGGCGGCGGCGCGTTGGCTGCGGCTTCGCGCGCCGCCTTGCGATGGGCCAGGCGGCTGTGGATGCCGGCATACACGGCCGGCACGAAGAACAGGGTGGACACGGTCGCGAACAGCAGGCCGCCGATCACGGCGCGGCCCAGCGGGGCGTTCTGCTCGGCGCCTTCGCCCAGGCCCAGCGCCATCGGGATCATGCCGATGATCATCGCCAGGGCCGTCATCAGCACCGGCCGGATGCGCGTGGCGCCGGCTTCCAGCGCAGCAGACAGCGGCGGCACGCCGGCTGTCAGCCGCTCGCGCGCGAAGGCGATCAGCAGGATGCTGTTGGCCGTGGCCACGCCCATCGTCATGATCGCGCCGGTCAGCGCCGGCACGCTCAGCGTGGTGCCGGTGAGGAACAGCATCCAGGCGATGCCGGCCAGCGCCGCGGGCAGCGCGGTGATGATGATCGCGGCATCCAGCCAGGACTGGAAGGTGACGACGATCAGCAGGTACACCAGCACCACCGCCATCGCCAGCCCGATGCCCAGGCCGAGGAAGGAGGACTGCATGGTCTCCACCTGGCCACGGATCGTCACCTGGCTGCCGCGCGAGAGCTTGGGCCGCATCTCGTCGACGAGCTTCTTGACCTCTTTCGCCACGCTGGCGAGGTCGGTGCCCTGCACGCTGACGTACACGTCGACCACCGGCGCGATGTTGTAGCGCGAGATCACGGACGGCATTCGCGCGGCCTGCGCCTCCACCAGGTTGCCCAGCAGCTGCGGCGGCCCGGCGCCGGCGCCCGAGCCGCCCACCGGGATGTTGAGCAGTGCGTCGAGCGAGTCGACCTTGTACTGCGGCGTCTGCACCGCGACGTTGTAGACCACGCCGTTCTGCGGGTTGAGCCAGAAGGCTGGCGCGGTCTGCGAGCTGCCCGACAGCGCGATCAGCACGTTCTGGCCCACGTTCTGTGCCGTCAGCCCGACCTGCTGCAGCCGCGTGCGGTCCATCTGCAGGCTGAGGCTGGGTGCGTCCAGGCGCTGGTGCACATGGGCATCGACCGCGCCGGGAATCTTGCGGATGGCCTTGACCAGCTCCGCGGCGCGCTGCGAATTGCCCGCCAGGTCGTTGCCGCTGAACTGCACGTCGATGGCCGCCGGCAGCCCGAAGTTGAGGATCTGCGTGACGATGTCCGCCGGCTGGAAGAAGAACTCGATGCCGGGGAAGCGCTTCGGCAGCTCCGCGCGCAGCAGCGAGACGAACTCCTCCGTGGGCCGGTGCCCGTCGCGCAGCGAGAGCAGGATCTCGCCGTCCAGCGTGCCGATGGTGCCGGCGTTGCTGTAGGAGAGGTTGATGCCGCTGTTGGGCACGCCCAGGTTGTCGAGGATGGTCTCGAGCTGGTCCTTCGGCACCAGCTCGCGGATCGCCGCCTCCACCTCGTCGGCCAGCCGCGCCGTTTCCTCGATGCGGGTGCCGGTGGGTGCGCGCATGTGCAGGCGGATCTGGCCGGCATCCACGCTGGGGAAGAAGTCGCGGCCCAGCACCGGGTACAGCAGGCAGGACAAGAGGCAGAAGCCGAGGAAGAGCGCGATGAAGGGCCCGCGCCTGGACAGCAGCGCCGACAGCACCAGCGTGTAGGCGCGCCGCACGCGCTCGAAGCGCCGGTCGAAGCTGCGATAGACCCGCTGCAGCAGGCTGGGCTTCGCGTTGGCGGCGGCGCCATGGGCCTGCATGCGGCCCATGAGCAGCATGACCAGCGTCGGCACCAGCGTGCGCGACAGGATGTAGGAGGCCAGCATCGCGAACACCACCGCCTCGGCCAGCGGCACGAACAGGAAGCGCGCCACGCCCGAGAGAAAGAACATCGGCACGAACACGATGCAGATGCACAGCGTGGAGACGAAGGCGGCCGTCCCGATCTCGCCGGCGCCCACCATGATCGCCTCGTTGAGCGGCGTGCCCATGTGCAGGTGGCGCTCGATGTTCTCGATGGTCACGATCGCCTGGTCGACCAGGATGCCGACCGACAGCGCGAGCCCGCCCAGCGTCATCAGGTTGAGCGTCTCGCCCAGCGCGTAGAGCACCAGGATCGAGGCCAGGATCGACAGCGGGATGGTCGCCGCGATGATCAGCGTGCTGCGCCAGTTGCCCAGGAAGATCAGCACCATCGCGGCCGTGAGCAGCGCGGCGATGATGGCCTCGAGCACCACGCCCTGCACGGCCGCCTTGACGAAGAGCGACTGGTCGAACAGCGGCGTGACCTTGATGTCCGCCGGCATGCCCTGCTGCGCCACCGGCAGCATCGCGCGCAGGTTGGAGACGATGTCCAGCGTGGAGGCGGCGCCGTTCTTGATCACCGACAGCAGCACGCCGCGCACACCGTCCTGCCGCACGATGTTGGTCTGCGGCTGGAAGCCGTCGCGCACGTAGGCCACGTCGCGCACGTAGGTGGTGGCGCCGCCCGCGGTGCGCACCGGCAGGTCGTTGAGGCCGGCCAGCACCTCCGGCGAGCCGTTCATCCGCACGCTGTACTCGGTGGCCCCGAACTTGGCGGTGCCGGAGGGCAGGATCAGGTTCTGCGCATTGACCGCGTTCACCACGTCGGCCGGCGAGAGCCCGCGCGCCTGCAGCGCCTGGGTGTCGAGGTCCACCGAGATCACCCGGTTCTTGCCGCCGTAGGGGAAGGGGATGGCCACGCCGGGGATGGTGATGAGCTGTGGCCGCAACTGGTTGATGGCCGAGTCGAAGAGCGCGTTCTCCGGCCGCTCGCTGCTCGACAGCGCCAGCTGGATCACCGGGATGCTGGAGGCCGAGTACTTGATCACCAGCGGCGGCGTAATGCCCGGCGGCAGCTGGCGCACCTGGGTCTGCACCGAGGCGACGGTCTGGGCGATCGCGGTCTCGATGTTGGCCGTGGGCTGGAAGAAGATCTTGATCACGCTCACGCCGGCCAGCGACTGCGATTCGATGTGCTCGATGTCGCTCACCGTGGTGGTGAGGCCGCGCTCGGTCTGCCCGGCGATGCGCTGCCCCATCTCCTGGGCCGGCAGGCCGCCGTAGTTCCAGATGACGCTCAGCACCGGAATGTTGATGTCCGGGAAGATGTCGGTGGCCATGCGCGCCAGCACGAAAGGCGTGGCCAGCACGATCAGCATCGCCATCACGATGAAGGTGTAGGGGCGGCGCAGAGCCAGCGAAACCATGGACACGGCTTGTTACTTCCCGCGAGAAGGGCGCATCATAAGTAGAGAAGGCAAGACAATAGTCCCAATGACCGAGCTTTACTTTTCTTCATCGCAGAACCCTCCCCGCCGGCTTGTGGTGATGGGCGTTTCGGGCTGCGGCAAGTCCAGCCTGGGGGCCGCGCTGGCCCGCGAGCTGGGCCTGCCGCTGATCGAAGGCGACGACTTCCATCCGCCCGAAAACGTGAGCAAGATGCGCGCCGGCATCGCGCTCACCGACGCCGACCGGGCCGGCTGGCTGGACACCCTGGCGTCCACGCTCGCCGCGCATCCGCAGGGAGCGGTGCTGACCTGCTCGGCGCTCAAGCGCGGCTACCGCGAGCGGCTGCGAGCCGCGGTGCCGGAATTGCGCTTCGTCTTCATGGAACTGTCGCGCGAGGAGGCCGAGCGCCGGGTCGCCGGCCGCGGGGGGCACTTCTTCTCGGCCACCCTGGTCGCCGACCAGTTCGCCACCCTCGAGTCGCCGGTCGGAGAGGCAGGGGTGCTGGCGGTGGATGCGACCGCGCCGCCTGCTGAACAGGTGAGCCGGGCCCGGGCCTGGTTGGACCAGGAAGCCGCGGCCGGTCCGGCGCCATAGCCAGTTCCCGCAAGCCCGCGGGCGCGGGGGCGGGCTAAGGTGGTGGCCCGAACGCCGCCCACGCCCACTCATGCTCGATGCCCCACCGCCCGGCCATTACTTCCGCACCGAGCACCAGCAGTTCCGCGCCGCCTTGCGCGAATTCGTCGCGCGCGAGATCACGCCGCACGTCCATGACTGGGACGAGGCCGGCAGCTTCCCGCGCGAGCTCTACCGCCGTGCCGCCGCGCTGGGCGTCCAGGGCCTGGGCGTGCCCGAGGCCTACGGCGGCACGCCGGCCGACGTCTTCTTCAAGATCGTCGTCGCCGAGGAACTGGCCCGCTGCGGCAGCGGTGGCCTGCAGGCCTCGCTGGGCTCGCACATCATCGGCCTGCCGCCGGTGGTCGAGGCGGGCAGCGAAGCGCTGAAGCAGCGGGTGATCCCGCCGGTGCTGGCGGGCGAGGCCATCATCGCCCTCGCCATCACCGAACCCGGCGGCGGCTCGGACGTCGCGAGCCTCGCGACAACGGCGGTGCGCGAGGGCGATCACTATGTGGTCAACGGCGAGAAGACTTTCATCACCTCGGGAATGCGCGCGGACTTCATCACCACGGCCGTGCGCACCGATCCCGCGAACAAGGGCGCCGGCGGGGTTTCGCTGCTGCTGATCGACGGCGATACACCGGGTCTCGCGCGCACCGAGCTCAAGAAGATGGGCTGGTGGGCTTCCGACACCGCGCACCTGCGCTTCGAGAACTGCCGGGTGCCGGCCGACCGGCTGCTGGGCGCCGAAGGGCAGGGCTTCCCGATCATCATGAAGAACTTCAACACCGAGCGCCTCGTGATGTCGGCCCTGGCCTGCAGCTTCGCCGAAGTCTGCTCCGAGGAGGCGCTGGACTGGGCGCGGCAGCGCAGGACCTTCGGCCGGCCGCTGTCGGAGCGCCAGGTGATCCGCCACAAGCTGGTCGACATGGTGGCGCGCATCGATGCGGCCCGCTGCCTGCTCTACGACCTGGCCTGGCGCATCGAGCACCGCGCCGCCGAGCCGGCCCAGCTGGTCGCCCGCATCTGCATGCTGAAGGTGGTGGCCACGCAGGCCATGCAGTTCTGCGCCGACCAGGCGGTGCAGATCCTCGGCGGCATGGGCTTCATGCGCGGCACGAAGAGCGAGCGCATCTACCGGGAGGTCAAGGTGATGATGATCGGCGGCGGGTCGGAGGAAATCATGAAGGACCTGGCCGCGCGCCAGCTGGGGATCTAGGCATGGCAAAGATCGAGTCGACCCTGTCCGCGAACGGCGAAGCCTTCCAGGCCAACCTTGCCGGCATGCTCGCGCTCATCGAGCGCCTCCGTGGCATCGAGGCGCGAACCGTGCAGGCCTCCGCGGCCTCGCGCGAGCGCTTTGAAAAGCGCGGGCAGCTGCTGCCGCGCGAGCGGCTGGCGCTGCTGCTCGACGCGGGCGCGCCCTTTCTCGAGCTGTCCACGCTGGCCGGCTTCGGCATGGACAGGCCCGACCTGGAGAAGAGCGTGCCGGGCGGTGGCGTGATCTCGGGCATCGGCCAGGTATCGGGCATCCGTTGCATGGTCAGCGTTTCCGACTCCGGCATCGACGCAGGCGCGCTGCAGCCCATGGGCCTGGACAAGCAGCTGCGCATCCAGGAGCTGGCGCTGGAGAACCGCCTGCCCTTCGTGCAGCTGGTCGAGAGCGCCGGCGCCAACCTGATGGCCTACCGCGTCGAGGACTTCGTGCGCGGCGGCAACATCTTCCGCAACCTCGCGCGCCTGTCGGCTGCCGGCCTGCCGGTGCTGACGGTGACGCACGGCTCTTCCACCGCGGGCGGCGCCTACCAGACCGGGCTGTCGGATCACATCGTGATGGTGCGCGACCGCACCCGCGCCTTCCTCGCCGGCCCGCCGCTCTTGAAGGCGGCCACCGGCGAGATCGCGAGCGAGGAGGAACTGGGCGGTGCCGCGATGCACACCTCGGTCTCGGGCCTGGGCGACTACCTGGCCGAGGACGACCGCGATGCGCTGCGCATCGCGCGCGAGATCCTGGCCGGCATGGACTGGAATCGCGGCCTGCCACAGGAGGTGCGCAGCTTCGAGCCTCCGCGCCACGACGCCGAGGAACTGCTGGGGATCATGCCGATGGACCCCAAGCGTCCGGTCGACATGCGGCAGGTGATCGCCCGCATCGCCGACGGCTCCGAGTTCCTCGCCTTCGGCCAGGACTACGGTCCGGCCACCGTCTGCGGCACCGCGAAGATCGAGGGCTGGCCCCTGGGCATCGTCACCAACAACGGCCCGATCGACGTGGCCGGCGCGAACAAGGCCACGCACTTCATCCAGGCCTGCTGCCAGGTGCGCACCCCCATCCTCTACCTGCAGAACACGACCGGGTACATGGTGGGGCGCGCCTACGAGGAGGCCGGGATGATCAAGCATGGCTCGAAGATGATCCAGGCCGTGACCAATGCCACCGTACCGCAGTTCACGATCCATTGCGGCGCCTCCTTCGGCGCGGGCAATTACGGCATGTGCGGGCGCGGCTTCCACCCGCGCTTCTGCTTCTCCTGGCCCAATGCGAAGACGGCGGTGATGGGCGGCGAGCAGGCGGCGCGCACCATGGCCATCGTCACCGAGGCCGCGATGCGGCGCAAGGGCGAGGTGGACCACGCCAAGCTCGAGGCGCTGCAGCGGCAGATCATCGAGCGCTTCGAGCGCCAGATGAGCGTGTTCAGCACCAGCGCGCTGCTGCTCGACGATGGTGTGATCGACCCGCGCGACACCCGCGCGCTCCTGGCCCAGCTGATGTCGATCTGCCGCGATGCGGAGGCGAAGGTACCGCAGCCCATGCAGTTTTCGGTGGCGCGGCCATGACGTCTGCCACGCCGTTCCACAAGATCCTTGTCGCCAACCGCGGGGAGATCGCGCTGCGCGTGATGCGCACGGCGCGCGCGCTCGGCTATCGCACGGTAGCGGTGTACTCCACGGCCGATGCCGGCGCGCTGCATGTCGCGCAGGCCGATCAGGCGGTCTGCATCGGCGAGCCGCTGCCGGCGCAGTCGTACCTGTGCATCCCGGCGATCATCGAGGCGGCGCGGCGTACCGGTGCCGACGCCGTGCATCCGGGCTATGGCTTCCTGGCCGAGAACGAGGCGTTCGCGCGTGCCTGCCGCGAGGCCGGGCTGGTGTTCATCGGGCCCTCGCCGGAGGCCATCGCCGCGATGGGCGACAAGGCCGGCGCCAAGCGCCGCATGAGCGAGGCCGGCGTGCCCTGCATCCCGGGCTACCAGGGCGAGGACCAGGGCGAGGAGCGGCTGCGCACCGAGGCCGGGCGCATCGGCTATCCGGTGATGATCAAGGCCAGCGCCGGCGGCGGCGGCCGCGGCATGCGGCTCGCATCGTCCGACGATGAATTCGCCGAGCTGCTCAGGAGCGCGAAGTCCGAGGCGCGCGGCGCCTTCGGCGACGACACCGTGATCCTGGAGCGCGCCATCGCGGCGCCGCGCCACATCGAGATCCAGGTCTTCGCCGACCGGCACGGCAACGCCATCCACCTGGGCGAGCGCGACTGTTCGGTGCAGCGCCGCCACCAGAAGTTGATCGAGGAGGCGCCCTCGCCGGCGGTCACGCCCGAGCTGCGCGAGCGCATGGGCGCCGCGGCGCTGGCAGCCGTGAAGGCCATTGGCTACGAGGGCGCGGGCACGCTGGAGTTCCTGCTCGATGCCGAGGGCCGGTTCTACTTCATGGAGATGAACACGCGGCTGCAGGTCGAGCATCCGGTGACCGAGGCGATCACCGGCCTCGACCTGGTGGAACTGCAGTTGCGCATCGCCGCGGGCGAGGCGCTTGCGCTCACGCAGGCGCAGGTCCGCTTCGACGGCCATGCCATCGAGCTGCGGCTGTGCGCCGAGGATGCGGGGCAGGGCTTCATGCCGCAGAGCGGCACGCTGGCGCTGTGGCAGCCGCCCGAGGGCTTGCGCGTCGAGCATGCGCTGCGCTCCGGCGCGGAGATTCCGCCCTGGTACGACTCGATGATCGGCAAGCTGATCGCCCATGGCCGCACGCGCGAAGAGGCGCGCCGCCGCCTGTTGCATGGGCTGGAGGCGCTGGTGGCGCTCGGCGTGACGACCAACCAGCTCTTCCTGGGCCGTTGCCTGGCGCATCCTGCCTTCGCCGCGGGCGAGGCCACCACCGCTTTCATTGCGCAGCATGCCGATGCCTTGCTCGCGCCGGATGACGCGGCGCACCTGCGAGCGGCGGCCGTGGCGGCCGTGCTGCTGCACGAGACGGCCGGCGAGCGCAGGCGGCAGCCGGGCGACCGCGCACTGACGCACTCGCTGGCGATCCCGCTGCGCTTCGACGTGGACGGCCGGCGCCATGCGGGCCGGCTGCAGCTGCGCGAGCAACAGCGCTTCGACGTCGACATCGACGGGAACGCCATCGAGTTGGCGATGGTCCGGCTCGACGGCGATCGGGCGCGCCTGGTCTGCGACGGCGTGATGGAGACCGCGGTGTTCCACCGCGAAGGCACGCGCTTGCTGCTGCACTATCGCGGCCGGCCTTTCGCGATCGACGACCAGGCGCGCTCCGCGGGCGTGCGCCCGGGCGAGGGCGGCGGCGACGGCAAGCTGCGCGCCTCGATGAACGGGCGCGTGGTCGCGGTGCTGGTCGCGGTCGGCGACCGTGTGCAGGCGGGGCAGCCCATGGTCACGCTGGAGGCGATGAAGATGGAGCACATCCATGCGGCGCCTGCGGCGGGCAGGGTGGGGGCGCTGCATGTTGCCGTCGGCGAGCAAGTGGCGGCGCACCGGGTGGTCGCGGAGATCGAGGCGGGCGCGTCGTAGCCTGGGGTGGGCACCGGGCCCTCGAAGCACGCGCAACGCGCTCACACTCCCAGGCCTGCTCCCTCTTAGCGCGCCTTGCCTCTTCCCGTCTTCTTTGCGGCGGGCCGCCGCGCGCGCTTGGGTGTTCCCGAGCGCAAGGCCGCCTCCCACGCCAGCCGTCCCCAACGACCCGCTTCATCTCGGTCCTCGAAGATCTCTTCGGGCGCCTGGCGGTAAGACATCTCCATTCGCCGCCCCTCGCGCTCGTACCCAAAGGCGGGCAGCCCGCGCTTCTCGAATTCGGCCAGCGTCTGGGCGTCGGCCTTGAGGTAGAGCGTGTCGCTGGCCACCAGCGCGAACATGCGTCCATCGTGGTAGATGCCGTGGCCGCCGAACATGCGGCGCGTCTCGATGCGGCCCATGCGCTCGAACACCTCGTGCAGGCTCTGGACGAACTGGCTCATCGTGTTCAGCGGGCCCAGGCCCGCCTCAGGGCTCGAGGCTCCGGGCGTGATGCACCAGGTGGTCAGCCACGAAGCTCTGCACGAAGTAGTAGCCGTGGTCGTAGCCCTCGTGCCGACGCATCGTGAGCGGCTGGCCCGCGGCGCGGCAGGCCGCCTCGAGCCGGTGCGGATGCAACTGGTCGGCCAGGAATTTGTCGGCCAGGCCCTGGTCGACGAGGATGCCTTCCGGGTAGGGCGCGGCGGTCTGCGACTGCATCAGCGCGCTCGCATCGTGCGCGAGCCACTGCTCGCGATCGGCGCCCAGGTAGCCGCCGAAAGCCTTCTCGCCCCAGGGGCACTCGGTGGGTGCGCAGATCGGCGCGAAGGCCGAGAGCGAAGCGAAGCGGCCCGGGTGGCGCAGCGCCAGCGTCAACGCCCCATGGCCGCCCATCGAGTGGCCGAAGATGCCCAGGCGGTGAATGTCGATGGGGAAATGCCCGCCCACCAGCGGCAGCAGCTCGTGGACGATCCAGCTTTCCATGCGCCAGTGCGTGGCCCAGGGCGCCTGCGTGGCGTCGAGGTAGAAGCCGGCACCGACGCCGAAGTCCCAGTTGTCGCTTTCGCCGGGGACTTGCGCGCCGCGCGGGCTGGTGTCGGGCGCGATCAGCGCCAGGCCCAGCTCGGCCGCCAGGCGCTGGGCGCCGGCCTTGACCATGAAGGTCTCCTCGTTGCAGGTCAGGCCTGCGAGGTACATCAGCGCCGGCACCGGGCCCTGCCGAGCCTGCGGAGGCAGGAAGACCGAGAAGCGCATCGGCAGGCCGATCTCGCGTGCGTCGTGTTCGTGAAAGCCTTGGGTGCCGCCGAAGCAGCGGTGTTCGGAAAGCGTGCGGATGATGCCAGGGCTCATGGTCGGGAAGATGTCGCCAGGTCGAGGACCGCGCGGGCGAAGTCCTGCGGTTTTTCCTGGGGCAGGTTGTGGCCCGCGCCCGGCACCACGCGGTGCTGGTGCGGGCCGGTGAAATGGCGGGCGTGCGCGGCGGTTCCGCCGATCATCATCACGCCGTCGTCGGCGCCGTCGAAGGTGATGGCGGGCACCGTGACCGGCGGCAGCGCGGCCAGCCGGCGCTCGATGTCGTCGTAGGCCGGATCGCCGGTAACCAGGCCGAAGCGGTGGCGGTAGGAGTGGATCACGACCTCGACGAAGTCGGGGTGGTCGAAGGCGGCGGCGCTGCGCTCGAAGGTGGCGTCGTCGAAGGTCCAGGTCGGCGACCAGAGCGACCACAGCAGCCGGCACAGCGCGCGCCGGTCCTGTTCGAGCCCGGCGCGGCCGCGCTCGCCGTGGAAGTAGTACTGATACCAGTAGCGCCGCTCGTTCTCGGGCGCGAGGGGCTTCGCGGCGGCGGCGATGTCCTGGATGTTGAAGCTGTTGAGCGAGACCAGCCCGGCGCAGCGCTCGGGCCACACCGCGGCCACGATGCAGCAGGCGCGGCCGCCCCAGTCGTAGCCCGCGAGCACGGCGCGCGGGATGGCCAGCGCGTCCAGCAGCGCCAGCAGATCGGCGCCGAAGGCGCCCTGCTGGCCGGAGCGCGGCGTCGCCCCGTCGAGGAAGCGCGTGCTGCCGTAGCCGCGCATGTAGGGGACGATGACGCGGCAACCCTTCGCCGCCAAGAGCGGCGCGACTTCGGCGTAGGCGTGGATGTCGTAGGGAAAGCCATGCATCAGCACGACCGGCGGGCCGTCGGCGGGGCCGCTCTCGTGGTAGCCGACATCGAGCACGCCGGCCCGGACCTGGCGAAGCCGTGTCATCGTCGCCATGGCTCGGCCCGCTTCAGTACAGCACCACGCCGCGGATCGACTCGCCGCGCTTCATCAGGTCGAAGCCCTTGTTGATGTCTTCCAGCGGCATGGTGTGGGTGATCAGGTCGTCGATGTTGATCTTGTTCTCCATGTACCAGTCGACGATCTTCGGCACGTCGGTGCGCCCGCGCGCGCCGCCGAAGGCCGAGCCCTCCCACTTGCGGCCGGTCACCAGCTGGAAGGGGCGGGTGCTGATCTCGGCGCCGGCCTCGGCCACGCCGATGATGATGCTGCGGCCCCAGCCCTTGTGCGTGCACTCCAGCGCCTGGCGCATCACCTGCGTGTTGCCGATGCACTCGAAGCTGTAGTCGGCGCCGCCGTCGGTCAGCTGCACGATGGCATCGACGATGTTGGCGTGCTCCTTCGGGTTGAGGAAGTGCGTCATGCCGAACTTGCGCGCCATCGCCTCGCGCGCCGGGTTCAGATCGACGCCGATGATCTTGTCGGCGCCCACCATCTTCGCGCCCTGGATCACGTTCAGGCCGATGCCGCCCAGCCCGAACACCACCACGTTGGCGCCGGCCTCCACCTTGGCGGTGAAGATCACCGCGCCGATGCCGGTGGTCACGCCGCAGCCGATGTAGCAGACCTTGTCGAAGGGCGCGTCCTCGCGGATCTTGGCCATCGAGATCTCGGGCGCCACGGTGTAGTTGCTGAAGGTCGAGGTGCCCATGTAGTGGAAGATGGGCTTGCCCTCCAGGCTGAAGCGGCTGGTGGCGTCGGGCATCAGGCCCTTGCCCTGCGTGCCGCGGATCAGCTGGCAGAGGTTGGTCTTGCGCGAGAGGCAGAACTTGCACTGCCGGCATTCGGGCGTGTACAGCGGGATGACGTGGTCGCCCTTCTTGAGCGAGGTGACGCCGGGGCCGACGTCGACCACGATGCCCGCGCCTTCGTGGCCGAGGATGGCCGGGAAGATGCCTTCCGGGTCAGCGCCCGAGAGGGTGTAGTAGTCGGTGTGGCAGATGCCGGTGGCCTTGATCTCGACCAGCACCTCGCCGAACTTCGGACCTTCGAGATCCACGGTTTCGATGCTGAGCGGTTGGCCTGATTTCCAGGCGACGGCGGCTTTGGTTTTCATGGGAAGGCAGAAAAGTGAAGAGGTGCGGGAGGCGTATCACTTTATGCCATAGAACTCCGCCGCATTCGCACCCCGGACGCGCGCCTGATCGGCCGTGGACAACACAGCGAGCAACTGGTCCGACACCGCGTGCCATTGCAGATAGTCGCCGGCCAGGTTCAGCACCGGCCAGTCGCTGCCCCACATCAGGCGCCCCGGGCCGAAGTGCCGCAGCAGATGGTCGACATAGGGGCGCAGCACGGCCGCGTCCCATCCGGCGCCAGCTTCGGTGGCCAGGCCCGAGAGCTTGCAGTACACCGGTGTCTCCGCGGCGAAGCGGGCCATCTGCGTGGCCCAGGGCTCGAAGGCGCGGTGCGCGATGGCGGGCTTGGCGGCATGGTCGATCACCATGCGCAGCGAGGGATGGGCGCGTGCGAAGGCCATCGCCGCATCGAGCTGGTGCGGCTTGATCAGGAGATCGAGGCACAGGCCCAGATCGGTCATGGTTTGGATGGCGGGCTGGAGGCGCGCGTCCAGGATCCAGGCCGGGTCTGGGATGTCCTGCAGCATCGGCCGCAGGCCCTTGAGCAAGGGTTCTTGCGCGAGCCGGCGAATGCGGGCCGGCGCATCGGGCGCGGCGAGATCGGTCCAGCCCACCACCGCGCGCACCCGGCTGCGGGGCTGCCCGGCCAGGGCCAGCAGGCGCCAGGTCTCGGCTTCGCTGGGTGCCGCCTGGACGAGCACGGTGCCGTCGATGCCGGCTTGGTCGAGCAGCGCAGCCAGGTCCTCGGGGCCGAAGTCGCGGTAGATCGGGTGCAATGCCGGGGTGTCGGCCAGCCAGCCGTAGTCGCGGTTCGCGAGCGACCAGTAGTGCTGGTGCGCATCGATGCGCAGCGTGCCCATCTGCTTCAGCCCTCGCGCGCCAGCGCTTCCCACAGCGCCGCCGGAATGGGCACCTGCGCATGCGCGACGCTTTGCGCGATCTCCTCGGCGCTGCGCGCGCCCACCACCACCGCGGCCGCGGCGGGGCAGGCCATCGCGAACTGCAGCGCTGCGGCCGGAAGCGCGACCCCGAAGGAGGCGCAGGTCGAAGCGAGGCGGGCGACCCGCGAACGCACCGCCTCGGGCGCCGGCTGGTAGTGGAAATGCGCACCTGGCGTGGCGCCGCTCGCGAGGATGCCGGAATTGAAGACACCGGCCAGGATCAGCTTCACGCCCCGGGCCACGCACAGCGGCACCAGCTCGCGGGCGGCCGAGTCGTCGAGCAGGGTGTAGCGGCCGGCCAGCATCATGCAGTCGAAGTCGCCCGCGGCCAGCGCGTCGCGGCACACCTCCCACTCGTTCACCCCGATGCCAACGGCGCCCAGCACGCCTTCGCCGCGCAGCCGATCGAGCGCGCGGTAGGCGCCTTCCATCGCCTCGCGAAAGCGTGCGGGCTGTCCGTCGGCGCCATGCGTGTGGCGGTCGATGTCGTGGATCAGGGCGATGTCGATGCGCGAGAGGCCCAGCCGTTCCAGGCTCTCTTCGATCGAGCGCAGGGCGCCGTCGAAGCTGTAGTCGAAATGCGGCGCCAGCGGCAGCCCGTGCACATAGCCGTCGCGCTCGGGCGGCGCGGCCGGGTCGGGGCGCAGCAGCCGGCCGACCTTGGTCGAGAGCACGAAATCCCCGCGCGGCTGGGTCCGCAGCATGCGGCCCAGGCGCAGCTCGCTGAGGCCATGGCCGTAGAGCGGCGCGGTGTCGAAGTAGCGCAGGCCCAGGCGCCAGGCCTCCTCGAGGGTGCGCTCGGCCTCGGCGTCGGATAGTTGTTCATAGAGGTTGCCGAGCGGCGCGCCGCCCAGGCCGAGTTTCAGCGGGCCGGCGAGCCGCTCCAGCAGCGGCATGCTCTTGCTGTTCATGGGTGCTATTCCTTCGGGCGGACCACGCCCCTGCAGCAGCAGATTGCCACAAAGAGTGCTACCCCGAGGCCGGCAACACCTGCTACAAACGCCCCATGAAAAAGATCCTCGTCCTCAACGGCCCCAATCTCAACCTGCTCGGCACCCGCGAGCCTGCGCAGTACGGCTACGAAACCCTGGCCGACGTCGAGCGCCTGTGCGCGGAGGCAGGCGCGAAGCTTGGGGTGGCCATCGAATGCCGCCAGTCGAACCACGAAGGCCAGCTCATCGACTGGATCCACGAGGCCGGCCGCGAGGTGGCCGCCGGCCGCATGCTGGGCGTGGTGATGAACCCGGGCGCCTACACCCACACCTCGATCGCGCTGCACGATGCGATCAAGGGCGCGAGCGTGCCGCTGGTCGAGCTGCACATCTCGAACGTGCATGCGCGCGAGGAGTTCCGCCACCATTCCTACATCTCGCCGGCGGCGCGCGGCATCATCGTCGGCTTCGGCGTCAAGGGCTATGCGCTGGCGATCGAGGCGCTGGTGCGGGTGAGCGAGAGCGCTTGAGCACGGAGCGGCCCGGGCTGTTCACGGGCGAAGACGGCGCACTGCGCTGCCGCTGGTGCCAGTCCACCACGGCCTACCAGCACTACCACGACAACGAGTGGGGCTTCCCCGTCACCGACGACCGGCGCCTGTTCGAGAAGCTGTGCCTCGAAGGCTTCCAGGCAGGCCTGAGCTGGCTCACCATCCTCAACAAGCGCGAGGCCTTCCGGCGTGCCTTCGCGCACTTCGATGCCGAGCGCGTCGCGCGCTTCGGGCCGAAGGACGTGGAGCGCCTGCTCGGCGACACGGGCATCGTGCGGCACCGCGGCAAGATCGAGTCGGCCATCAACAACGCGCAGCGGGTGCTGGAACTGCGCGAGCAGCTCGGCTCGCTGGCCGCCTATGCCTGGGGCTTCGAGCCCGACCCGGCCTCGCGACCACGCCGCATCACCCACGAGGCGCTCCGGGCCATGACCACCTCGCCGGAGTCGGTGGCGATGTCCAAGGATCTGAAGAAGAGGGGCTGGAGCTTCGTCGGCCCGACCACGGTCTATGCCTTCATGCAGGCCATGGGACTGGTCAACGACCACGTCGAGCAGTGCCACGCGCGCGAACTCGCGTTGGCGGCGCGAGCCGGGCTGAAGCTGCCGGACTAGCGGACTAGTGGGTCTGCGGGCCGGCCACCTTGCGGTGGTTCACCCGGCCCTGGCTGTCGACGCTCTCGAGGTGCACGTCGAAGCCCCAGAGGCGGGCGACATGCTTGAGCACTTCCTGCGCATCGTCGTGCAGCGGGCGGTCGTTGTGCTGCGTGTGCCGCAAGGTCAGGGAGCGGTCGCCGCGCAGGTTGACGCTCCAGACCTGGATGTTCGGCTCGCGGTGATTGAGGTCGTACTGGCGCGACAGCGACTCCCGCAATTGCCTGTAGCCGCTGTCGTCGTGGATGGCCGAGACCTCGAGTTCCGGCTCGTCTTCCTTGTCGCGGATCGCGAAGAAGCGGAAGTCGCGCATCAGCTTCGGGGACAGGAACTGGCCGACGAAGCTCTCGTCCTTGAAGTTGCGCATCGCGTAGTCCAGCGACTGCTGCCAGGGCGAGCCGGCCAGGTCGGGGAACCAGCGCCGGTCTTCCTCGGTGGGGTTCTCGCAGATGCGCCGCAGGTCGGTGTACATCGCGAAGCCCAGCGCATAGGGGTTGATCCCGCTGTAGGCGCGGTGGCCGACCGGCGGCTGGTACACCACGTTGGTGTGCGACTGCAGCCACTCCATCATGAAGCCGTCGGCCAGCAGGCCCTCGTCGTACAGGGTGTTGAGCAGGGTGTAGTGCCAGAAGGTGGCCCAGCCCTCGTTCATGACCTGGGTCTGGCGCTGCGGATAGAAGTACTGCCCGATTTTGCGCACGATACGCACCACTTCGCGCTGCCAGGGTTCCAACAATGGTGCATTCTTCTCGATGAAGTAGAGCAGGTTCTCCTGTGGCTCGGAGGGGAAGCGCTTGGATGCCTCTTCTTCCTCCGCGCTGCGGCCGGCACGCCGGGGCAGGGTGCGCCAGAGGTCGTTGACCTGCTGCTGCAGGTGGTGCTCGCGGTCCTCGCGGCGCGCCTGCTCCTGGCTCAGCGACAGGCGCTGGGGGCGGCGGTAGCGGTCCACGCCGTGGTTCATCAGGGCGTGGCAGGAGTCCAGCAGGTCCTCGACGGCCGGCAGGCCGTGCCGTTCCTCGCACTCGCTGATGTAGTGCCGGGCGTAGACCAGGTAATCGATGATGGACGAGGCATCCGTCCACATCTTGAACAGGTAGTTGCCCTTGAAGAAGCTGTTGTGCCCGTAGGCGGCATGGGCGATCACCAGGGCCTGCATGGCCATGGTGTTCTCTTCCATGAGGTAGGCGATGCAGGGGTCGGAATTGATGACGATCTCGTAGGCCAGCCCCATGTGGCCGCGGCGGTAGTTCTTCTCGGTCGAGATGAACTGCTTGCCGTAGGACCAGTGGCGGTAGATGACCGGCATGCCCACCGAGGCGTAGGCGTCCATCATCTGCTCGGCCGTGATGATCTCGAGCTGGTTGGCGTAGGTGTCCAGCTTGTAGCCGCGCGCCACGCGGGCGATCTCGCTGTGGTAGCGCTCGATCAGCTCGAAAGTCCAGTCCGAAGGGCTGGGCAGCGGTTCTCGTTTCTTGGCGTTCACACCGTCCCCCTCTCCTTTTTGAACAGGTCGCGGAACACCGGGTAGATGTCCGCCGCGTCGGCAACCTTGCGCATTGCGAAATTCTTGTGGGAGTCGACCAGCTGGCTGTACTCCTCCCACATGTTCTGCTCGGCATCCGCCACCTGCACGTAGGCGTAGTAGCGCACCAGCGGCAGCAGGTGGTCGGCCAGCAGCTCGCGGCAGCGGCCGCTGTCCTGGTGCCAGTTGTCGCCGTCGCTGGCCTGGGCGCCGTAGATGTTCCACTCGTTGCTGGGGAAGCGCGCGCGGACGATCTCGTGCATCAGCGTGAGCGCGCTGGAAACCACGGTGCCGCCGGTCTCGGTGGCGTGGAAGAACTCTTCCTCGGTGACCTCGCTGGCCTGGGTGTGGTGGCGGATGAAGACCAGCTCGATCTTGTCGTAGTGCCGCGTCAGGAACAGGTACAGCAGCATGAAGAAGCGCTTGGACATGTCCTTGCGCGCCTCGTCCATCGAGCCCGAGACGTCCATCAGGCAGAACATCACGGCCTTGGCCGAGGGGATCGGCACCTTGACCCGGTTGCGGTAGCGCAGGTCGATCGGGTCCAGATAAGGGATGTGCTTGGCCTTGGCCTTGAGCTCCTCGATCTTGGCCTCGGTGTCGCGGATTTCGCGCTGCACCAGCGCATCGGCGGCGCGCGGGCTGCGCTTCAGGTGCAGCAGGTGGGCCTCGAGCTCGCGGATCTCGCGCCGCGAGTCGCCGCCCAGTGCGATGCGCCGCGCCAGCGCGCCGCGCATGGAACGCACCACGTGCAGGTTGGTGGGCATGCCGTCCTGGGTGAAGCCGGCGCGGTGGCTCTTCCATTCCGGCACTTCGGCCAGCTGGGTGCGGATCAGGTGGGGCAGGGCGAGATCCTCGAAGAAGACCCGCATGAACTCTTCCTTGGTCAGGCGGAAGACGAAGTCGTCCTCGCCGCCCTCGCCGTCGCCGGCCTGCGAGCCGCTTCCCTTGCCGCCACCGCCGCCTTGGGGCCGCTCGATGCGGTCGCCCTTGACGTATTCGCGGTTGCCCGGGTGCACGTACTCGCGGTCGCCGCCGGGGCCGTGCCCGAACACCGGCTCGGACACGTCGCGCTTGGGCAGCGTGATGTCCTCGCCCTGCTCGAGGTCGCGGATGTTGCGGCCGCTGACGGCGCGGCGTACGGCTTCCCCGATCTGCTCGCGGTAGCGCCGCAGGAAACGCTCGCGGTTGCCGATGGACTTGTTCTTCCCCGACAGACGGCGGTCGATGATCTGCTGCAGCATTGCCACGGCCGAACTCCCTTGTCAGCTCATCATGAGCTCTTGCGCACGCGCAGGTACCACTCGCAGAGCAGGCGAACCTGCTTGGCGGTGTAGCCCTTCTGCACCATGCGGTTGACGAAATCCTCGTGCTTCTTCATCTCGTCGGCGCTGCTCTTGGCGTTGAAGCTGATGACGGGCAGCAGCTCCTCGGTGTTCGAGAACATCTTCTTCTCGATCACCGTGCGCAGCTTCTCGTAGCTGGTCCACAGCGGGTTCTTGCCCGCGTTGCCGGCACGCGCGCGCAGCACGAAGTTCACGATCTCGTTGCGGAAGTCCTTGGGGTTGCTGATGCCCGCGGGCTTCTCGATCTTCTCGAGCTCGGCGTTGAGCGAGCCGCGGTCGAACACCTCGCCGGTGTCCTGGTCGCGGTACTCCTGGTCCTGGATCCAGTAGTCGGCGTAGGTCACGTAGCGGTCGAAGATGTTCTGGCCGTACTCGGAGTAGCTCTCGAGGTAGGCGGTCTGGATCTCCTTGCCGATGAACTCCGCATAGCGCGGCGCCATCAGCTCCTTGATGTAGGACAGGTACTTCTGCTCCGTCTCGGGCGCGAACTGCTCGCGCTCGATCTGCTGCTCGAGCACGTACATCAGGTGCACCGGGTTGGCCGCGACCTCGCCGCTGTCGAAGTTGAAGACCTTGGAGATGATCTTGAAGGCGAAGCGCGTGGACACGCCGCTCATGCCCTCGTCGACGCCCGCGTAGTCGCGGTACTCCTGGATCGACTTGGCCTTGGGGTCGGTGTCTTTCAGGTTGTCGCCGTCATAGACCTGCATCTTGCTGAAGATGCTGGAGTTCTCCGGCTCCTTCAGCCGCGTCAGCACCGAGAACTGGGCCATCATGCGCAGCGTGCCGGGCGAGCAGGGTGCCAGCGAGAGCGAGGAGTTGCGCACCAGCTTCTCGTAGATCTTGATCTCTTCGGAGACGCGCAGGCAGTAGGGCACCTTGACGATGTAGATCCGGTCGAGGAACGCCTCGTTGTTCTTGTTGTTGCGGAAGGCCTTCCACTCGCTCTCGTTGCTGTGTGCGAGCACGATGCCGTCGAAGGGGATGGCGCCGAAGCCTTCGGTGCCCTTGAAGTTGCCTTCCTGCGTGGCCGTCAGCAGCGGATGCAGCACCTTGATCGGCGCCTTGAACATCTCGACGAACTCCAGCAGGCCCTGGTTGGCCAGGCACAGGCCGCCGGAGTAGGCGTAGGCGTCCGGGTCGTCCTGGGCATAGGTCTCGAGCTTGCGGATGTCGATCTTGCCGACCAGCGAGGAGATGTCCTGGTTGTTCTCGTCGCCGGGCTCGGTCTTGGCCACCGCGATCTGGCGCAGCACCGAGGGGTAGCGCTTGACGACCTGGAACTGGCGGATGTCGCCGCCGTATTCCTCGAGCCGCTTGACGGCCCAGGGCGACAGGATGCGGTTCAGGTAGCGCAGCGGGATGCCGTATTCCTTCTCGAGGATCTCGCCGTCTTCGGTGGCGTTGAAGAGGCCGAGCGGCGATTCGTTGACCGGCGATCCCTTGATGGAATAGAAGGGCACCTGCTCCATCAGCTGCTTCAGCCGCTCGGCGATCGAGCTCTTGCCGCCGCCGACGGGGCCGAGCAGGTAGAGGATCTGCTTGCGCTCTTCCAGACCCTGCGCCGCGTGCCGGAAGTAGGAGACCACCTGCTCGATGGAGTCCTCCATGCCGTAGAACTCGCGGAAGGCCGGGTAGATCTTGATGACCTTGTTGGCGAAGATGCGTGACAGGCGCGGGTCGTTGCGCGTGTCGACGAGCTCCGGCTCCCCGATGGCCTTGAGCATTCGCTCGGCCGCGGTCGCGTAGGCCGCGGGCTCCCGTTTGCAGATCTCGAGGTACTCCTGCAGGGAGAGGACCTCTTCGCGAGTCCGCTCGTAACGGGCGGCGAAGTTACTGATGACATCCATAAACACCTCCATCGAGTCAGCGGGGCGCTGCCCGGAGTTTCCGTGCTGCACACGTCGCATCGTTCGCAGGAATGGTGCCAGGTGAGTTGAGCACGCTTAGGAAAAACTCCTCGAGCAGTAACTTGGCTCAAAGCATAGAACAAACAACGCGTCGAGCAAATTGGTTTTCAAATAAGAACGAACCGTCTGTCTAAAAGTTCCGACGCGAATGCGGGACCATTCGGCATAAACGCGATGCAAAACCAACCGAGCCTACGACCGAGGAGAGATGCTGCCATCACTTGCACTACCGCTGCGGATGTAGGACATCATCATCGATTCGCGCGCCGGCGTCAGCAGGGTATGTGCAAAGACTGTTCCCGACATGACATGAAAGCGGGATCGGTGCGGCGCGAAACGGGCGGCCCTGGGGCTCCGAGGCCCAATCCGGCGGGCCGATTTGTTTGCGGCAATGCAGCAAGCGGCCGTAAGCAGGACGGCGCTTCGTTCTTCTCGTTCCATATATATGAGGGGATCTTCAGCCCTGGGACGTCTGAAGAAGACGGAGGGCGGCCTGCGCTCCGGCTCGGCTCGCCGCCCGCCCGATAGCCGGCGCGACGGCACGGGGCGACCAATTGATACCAATGGCGCCCGCCCGTCTCACGACGGGCAGGCCGGTCGTACCGTGGTTGTTACGGGCCGGCCCGGCCGCCGGCGTGGCCGGCTTAGCTGAAGAATTCCTTGGCCTTGTCGAACCAGCCCTTGTCCGTGGGGCTGTGCTTGTTGCCGCCCTTCTTGAGCGACTCGTCCAGTTCCTTCATCAGCTTGCGCTGGTGCTCCGTCAGCTTGACCGGCGTCTCCACGCGGATGTGGCAGTACAGGTCGCCCGGGTAGGTCGAGCGCACGCCCTTGATGCCCTTGCCGCGCAGCCGGAACTGCTTGCCGCTCTGGGTGCCGTCCGGGATGTCGATGGCGGCCGGGCCCTTGAGCGTGGGCACGCTGATCTCGCCGCCCAGCGCGGCGATGGTGATGCTGACCGGCACCACGCAGTGCAGGTCGTCGCCGTCGCGCTCGAACAACTCGTGCTTCTTGAGCCGGATCTCGATGTAGAGGTCGCCGGGGGGCCCGCCGTTGGTGCCGGGCTCGCCGTTGCCGGTGCTGCGGATGCGCATGCCGTCGTCGATGCCGGCCGGGATCTTGACCTCCAGGGTCTTGTGGTTCTTGATCTTGCCCTGGCCATGGCAGGTGGCGCAGGGCTCGGGAATGATCTTGCCGGTGCCGTGGCAGGTCGGGCAGGTCTGCTGCACGCTGAAGAAGCCCTGTCGCATCTGCACGACGCCATTGCCATGGCAGGTGGTGCAGGTGATCGGCTTGGTGCCGGGCTTGGCGCCGGTGCCCTTGCAGCTGCCGCAGTCGTCCCAGCTGGGGATGCGGATCTGGGCCTCCTTGCCGTCGGCCGCCTCCTCGAGCGTGACCTCCATCGCGTAGCTCAGGTCGCTGCCGCGAAACACCTGGCGGCCGCCGCCGGCGCGCCCGGTGCGGGCACCGAACACGTCGCCGAAGATGTCGCCGAAGGCCTCCGCGAAGCCGCCGAAGCCCTCGGGCCCGGCGCCGCCGCGCATGTTCGGGTCTACCCCCGCGTGGCCGTACTGGTCGTAGGCGGCCCGCTTCTGCGGGTCCGACAGCATCTCGTAGGCTTCCTTGACCTCCTTGAACTTGGTCTCGGCATCCTTGCTGTCGCCATGGTTGCGGTCGGGGTGGTGCTTCATCGCCAGCTTGCGATAAGCCTTCTTGATTTCTTCCTCGCTCGCGTTCTTGGGAACGCCGAGGGTTTCGTAGTAGTCGCGTTTGGTGGCCATGGTCGGTCGCAGTGGTCGAGAACGGAAAAAGGCCGGACCGCCTTTGTCAGGAGATCCAGCCTCGTATCAGGGTCGGGAGATCAACCCTTCTTGACTTCCTTGACCTCGGCGTCGACCACGTTGTCGTCGGCCGGGCCGCTGCCTGCAGCTTCCGGGCCAGCGCCCGCCGTGCCGCCGGCTGCCGCTCCGGCCGCGCCGGCTGCGGCCTGGGCGTCGGCGTACATCTTCTCGCCGAGCTTCTGGCTGGCGGTCATCAGCGTGTTGGTCTTGTCCTCGATCGCCGCCTTGTCCTCGCCCTTCAGGACCTCTTCCAGCTCCTTGATGGCGGCCTCGATCTTTTCCTTCTCGCCGGCTTCCAGGCTCGCGCCATGCTCGGCCAGCGACTTCTTCACGCTGTGCGCCATCGCCTCGCCCTGGTTGCGGGCCTGGGCCAGCTCGACCTTCTTCTTGTCCTCGGCCGCGTTGAGCTCGGCGTCCTTCACCATCTTCTGGATCTCGTCCTCCGACAGGCCCGAGTTCGCCTTGATGGTGATCTTGTTTTCCTTGCCGGTGCCCTTGTCCTTGGCACCGACGTGCAGGATGCCGTTGGCGTCGATGTCGAAGCTCACCTCGATCTGCGGCGTGCCGCGCGCGGCCGGCGGAATGCCCTCGAGGTTGAACTCGCCGAGCAGCTTGTTGCCCGCGGCGACCTCGCGCTCGCCCTGGAACACCTTGATGGTCACGGCCGGCTGGTTGTCGTCCGCGGTCGAGAACGTCTGGGCGAACTTGGTCGGGATCGTGGTGTTCTTCGTGATCATCTTGGTCATCACGCCGCCCATCGTCTCGATACCGAGAGACAGGGGGGTCACGTCGAGCAGCAGCACGTCCTTGCGGTCGCCCGAGAGCACCTGGCCCTGGATCGCGGCGCCAACGGCGACGGCCTCGTCGGGGTTCACGTCCTTGCGCGGCTCGCGGCCGAAA
This sequence comes from Variovorax sp. WS11, assembly GCF_010499245.1. GTDB lineage: Bacteria > Pseudomonadota > Gammaproteobacteria > Burkholderiales > Burkholderiaceae_C > Variovorax. The sequence goes on along the minus strand of NZ_JAAGOW010000001.1, from coordinate 971,317 downwards.
AACTCCTTCACCTTCTCCTGCACCTTGGGCATGCGGGTCATGCCGCCGACCAGGATCACGTCATGGATGTCGTTGACCGACACGCCGGCGTCCTTGATGGCGGTGCGGCAGGGCGCGATGGTGCGCTCGATCAGCTCGTCGACCAGCGATTCCAGCTTGGCGCGGGTGAGCTTGATGTTCAGGTGCTTGGGGCCCGAGGCGTCGGCCGTGACGTAGGGCAGGTTGATGTCGGTCTGCGCGCTGTTCGACAGCTCGATCTTGGCCTTCTCGGCCGCTTCCTTCAGGCGCTGCAGGGCGAGCACGTCCTTGCTCAGGTCCACGCCCTGGTCCTTCTTGAACTCGCCGATGATGTAGTCGATCACGCGCTGGTCGAAGTCCTCGCCGCCGAGGAAGGTGTCGCCGTTGGTCGACAGCACCTCGAACTGCTTCTCGCCGTCGACGTCCGCGATCTCGATGATCGAGATGTCGAAGGTGCCGCCGCCCAGGTCATACACCGCGATCTTGCGGTCGGCGCGGTCCTGCTTGTCCAGGCCGAAGGCCAGCGCGGCCGCGGTCGGCTCGTTGATGATGCGCTTGACGTCCAGGCCGGCGATGCGGCCGGCGTCCTTGGTGGCCTGGCGCTGGCTGTCGTTGAAGTAGGCCGGCACGGTGATCACCGCCTCGGTCACGGCCTCGCCGAGATAGTCTTCGGCGGTCTTCTTCATCTTGCGCAGGATCTCGGCGCTGACCTGCGGCGGCGCCAGCTTCTTGCCGCGCACCTCGACCCACGCGTCGCCGTTGTCGGCCTTGGTGATGCTGTAGGGCATCAGGTCGATGTCCTTCTGGACTTCCTTTTCCTCGAACTTGCGGCCGATCAGGCGCTTGACCGCGTAGACGGTGTTCCTGGGGTTGGTAACCGCCTGGCGCTTGGCCGAGGCGCCGACGAGCACTTCGCCGTCTTCCTGGTAAGCAACGATCGAGGGCGTGGTGCGGGCGCCTTCCGAGTTCTCGATCACCCGGGTGGTGTTGCCTTCCATGATCGACACGCACGAGTTCGTGGTGCCGAGGTCGATGCCGATGATTTTGCCCATGTTGTTTACTCCTGAACGCGAAAAAGATGTTGTTGTGAACTTGTGGATAACCCGTCTCGATTCAAGGGAAGGAGCGGGGATTTCCTGTGGGTTTCGTGTGGGTGGCTCAGTTGGCCGGCGTGACGGTCACCAGCGCGGGGCGCAGCACGCGCTCGGCGATGGTGTAGCCCTTCTGCAGCACGCCGACGATGGTGTTGGGCTCCTGGCCCTCGACCGGCACCACGGAGATCGCCTGGTGCTGGTGCGGATCGAACTTGCTGCCGGCGGCCGGCGCGATCTCGATCACCTTGTTGCGCTCCAGCGCGCTCTTGAGCTGGCGCAGCGTGGCTTCGGCGCCTTCGCGAATCTGCTCGGGCGTGGCGTCCTTGTGGGCCAGGCCGGCCTCGAGGCTGTCGAGCACCGGCACCAGGCTCTCGGCAAAGGATTCGATGGCGAACTTGCGGCCCTTGGTGATTTCCTCGTCGGCGCGGCGGCGCGCGTTCTGCACGTCGGCCTGGGCCCGCAGGAACTGGTCGGCCAGCTCGGCGTTCCTGGCCTTGAGCTCGGCGATCTCGGCGCCGGTGGCCGCCAGCGCGTCCGCCTCGTTGGCGGCTTGCGCGGCCTCCAGTTCCTCTGGGCTCGCTTCGCCTTGCAGGGTTTCGGGATTCGATTGGTGGTTTTGCGGGTCAGTCATGCTCAAAAAGCCGGCGGCCTCGCCGGGAAATCAAGAAAAAGGAACGATCCGGGGCCAACTGGGGCCAGCGGCGCAGATTTCAAGAAAAAAATGCGCCTCGGGAGGCGCATTTCGGAGGCGGCGCGGGGGTGCGCCGCACGGCTCGCTCAGTGGGCGTCGAGCAGCTCGACGTCGAACTTCAGGGTGGCGTTCGGCGGGATCACGCCGCCGGCGCCGCGCGCGCCGTAGCCCAGGGCGGGCGGAATGATCAAGGTGCGCTTGCCGCCGATCTTCATGCCGGCGACGCCTTCGTCCCAGCCCTTGATCACCTGGCCGGCGCCCAGCGAGAAGGCGAAGGGGTCGTTGCGGTCGCGGCTGGAGTCGAACTTGGCGCCTTGCACGCCGTCGTTGTAGAGCCAGCCGGTGTAGTGCACGTGCACGTGCTGGCCGGCTTTGGCTTCGGCGCCGTCGCCGACAACGCTGTCTTCGTACTGGAGGCCGGAGGGGGTGGTGGGCATGGCGGTCCTTGGAGAAGTGGAAGGAAAGCCCTGCAGTTTAACGAGGCGCCAGGGGTGCCTCCGGCGGCGGCGGTACGACCGGCTTCACCGGCACCGGCGTGTTCTTCCTGACCTGGTTCAGCTGCCATTTCACCGCGAAGGCCTGCAGGTCGGACAGGCGCTTGAGCAGGTCCTGGCCGCTGGGCGTCAGGCAGTAGCCCTCGCTGCCGTGGCTCACGATGCCGGCCTCGCGCAACTCCTTGATGCGGGTGTTGAGCGTGTTGGGCGTGATGTTGCCGACGCTGTCTTGCAGGAGGCGGAAGGTCTGGGCGTGGCCGTCGCGCAGCGCCCAGAGAACGCGCAGCGCATAGCGGGCTTCGAGCAACGCGAGCAGTTGGCTGACGGCTGCGTTTTCCTTTGTGCTCATGAGGGACATCTCCTCGGGGCGACGACGGGCTGCCGCAAGGCGCCGCTGCATGTTCTTGTTGAAACCCCGTCCACCGGACCGGGCCGGGGACTATAGCCCAGATGACGAGGTGCTACAAGTTTCATAGCTGGCCGATCAGGCCAGCCGCGGGCTGCGAAAGCGGGGCCTTCAGGCGGCGGGGTAGCGTGCCATCGCTTCGCCGAGCCGGACCGTACCGCCCGGCGCCCAGGCCGGGTTGAATTCCAGCGGCGGCTTGGGGAACAGCATCACCACCGTGGAGCCCAGCAGGAAACGGCCCATTTCCTCTCCTTGCCGGAGCACGACCTGCTGGTCGGCGTAGTGCCATTCCCGCAGTTCGCCGCTGCGCGGCGGGTTGACCACGCCGTGCCAGACCGTGGCCATGCTGCCGACGATGGTGGCGCCGACCAGCGCCAGCACGAAGGGGCCGCGCGCCGATTCGAAGACGCAGACCACGCGCTCGTTGCGGGCGAACAGGCCGGGCACGCCGCGCGCCGTGACCGGGTTCACCGAGAACAGCTCGCCCGGCACATGGATCATGCGCAGCAGGCGCGCGTCGCAGGGCATGTGGATGCGGTGGTAGTCCTTGGGACTCAGGTACAACGTGGCGAAGCTCCCGTGCTGGAACTGCGCGGCCAGCGTTGCGTCGCCGCCGACCAGCGCGGTGGTGCTGTAGCGGTGCCCCTTGGCCTGGATGATCTGGTCGCCCTCGATGGCGCCGAACTGGCTGATCGCGCCGTCCACCGGGCAGACCAGGTCGGCCTGCGCAATCGGCCGCACGCCGGGCTTCAGCGCACGGGTGAAGAATTCGTTGAAGCTGGGGTAGCTCGCGATGTCGCTGTCCAGCGCCTCGCCCATGTCGACGCCGTACTTGGCGACGAAGCGCCGGATGATCCAGGTGGTGAGCGCGCCGCGCTCCTTGCCCGCGACCCAGCCGGCGAAGTTCGTCAGCGCCTGCTTGGGGAACAGGTACTGCGGCAGGACGGCGAAACGGTCGGACAAGGAGGGGACTCCCGAAAAAGGAAGGCGATTCTATCGACCGCTCTTCCTGTCGCCTGCGGGACGGCACCTACTCCGGCTTGATGTTCGCCGCCTTGATCACCTGCGCCCATTTCTCGACCTCGGCCTTCTGGAAGGCCGCGATCTGCGCCGTCGTCATGTCCGCCGGCTGCATGCCGAAGCCCTTGAGCTTGTCCTGCATCTCGGGCTGGGCCAGGATCTTGCCGATCTCGGTGTGCAGCCGGTCGATGATCGGCGCCGGCGTGCCGGCCGGCACGAAGATCGCCTGCCAGGACAGCACCTCGAAGTCCTTCAGGCCCGGCAACCCCGACTCGGCCACCGTCGGCACGTCGGGCATGGAGGCCAGGCGCTTGGCCGAGCTCACGGCGATCGCGCGCAGCTTGCCGCTCTGGATGTGCGGGCCGGCGACCACGGTGGTGTCGAACATCATGTCGACCTGGCCGCCGATCACGTCCTGGATCGCCGGGCCGCTGCCCTTGTAGGGCACGTGGGTGAACTTCACGCCCGACTTGTAGGCCAGCAGTTCCAGCGTCAGGTGCTGCGAGGTGCCGGTGCCGGCCGAGGCGGAGGAGAGTCCGCCCGCCTTGGCCTTGCTCGCCTCCAGCACGTCCTTCAGCGTCTTGTAGGGGCTGGCCTGGTTCACCACCAGCACCACGGGGTTGGTGCCGATCAGCGTGACCGGGGCGAAGGACTTCTGCGGGTCGTAGCCGATCTTCGGGTAGAGGCTCACGTTGATGGCGTGCGAGCTGATGGTGCCGCCCAGCATCGTGTACCCGTCCGGCGCGGCGCGGGAGGCGATCTCCGAGCCCACGCTGCCGCCGGCGCCGCCCTTGTTGTCGATGATCACGCTGGTGCCCAGCACCGGCCCGAGCTTCTGGCCGATCAGGCGGCCCAGCACGTCGGTGGTGCCACCGGCCGGGAAGGGCACGAGGTAGGTGATGGCCTTGCCGGTCGGCCAGTTGCCCTGCGCGAAGGCGGGCACGGCCGGCAGGGCGGTGGCGAGCGAGGCGAGCGTGGTGCGGATGAGGGTGCGGCGTTGCATGAGGGTGTCTCCTTGAGGTTCAGCTAATTAATAAGAGGCAGCATTCGGGGCGCCTGCGCGCTCACGGCATCTCGACGATCTCGACCCAGTTCGGGTTCTTGCCCAGCGGCAGCCGCTGGGGCGTGCCCAGCGCGCCGGTCGCGGCGTCGATCGGATGCACCGAGGCGCTGTGAGACTCCTGGCCGACGGCAACCAGGAAGCCGCCGCTCGGATCGATGGCGAAGCCGCGCGGCGTTTTCTCGGTCGGCGTCTGGCCCAGCGGCTGCAGCCGGCCGTTCGCGGCGTCCACCTTGAAGCCCGACAGGGTGCTGGACGTGCGCTCCGAGGCATAGAGATAGCGTCCGTCGGGCGTGAGATGAAGATCGGCGGCCCAGGCCTTGCCGGCAAAGCCCGCGGGCAGGACGGTGGTGCTCTGCTGAAGCTGCAGCGTGCCGCGGGCAGCGTCCCAGGCATACACATGCAGGGCCGCGTCGAGCTCGTCCAGCAGGTACACGTTGCGCTGCGCCTTGTCCCAGATGAAGTGGCGCGGTCCCGACTTTGCGGCGCCGGTCGTCAGCGCCGGGTCGTTGGGCGACAAGAGCCCGGTCTGGGCATCGAAGCGCCAGCTCGAGACGTTGTCGCCGCCCAGGCTGGTCGCCAGCACGAAGCGATTGGCGGCATCGGCGTGGATCGCGTGCGCGTTGGGTGCGGTGGGGAGCAATTGCTGGATCGGGCCGACGCTGCCCGTCTTCGGGTCGATGCTGTTGACCGTGATCTTGTGCCCCGGGTAGGAGGCCGCGAACAGCCAGCGGCCGGTGGCATCGGTGTCGATGTTGGCCATGCTGTCGGCCAGCGGCGCCTCGCCCAGCTTCTTCAGCCTGCCGCTCGCGCCGTCGATCGCGAAGCTCGCGACGCGGAAGGGCTGCGAGCGAAGCGCGGCATACAGGAATCGCTTGTCGGGGCTCACCGCCATCGGCATCACCTGGCCTCCGACGTTCACCGATTCCACGGGCTTCAGCGTGCCCTGGCTGCGGTCGAGCTCGAGCACGGAGATCTCCTGGCTGTCCGCGTTGGACACGTACACCCAGGTGGCGGCCGAAGCGCTGCTGCCGATCATGGCGAAGCCCGGGACGATGAAGAGCGCGAGGCGGCGCAGCGCGCGGAAAGCGGAGGTCGGATGCATTTCTTTTCTTTCTTGGGGTCCATGGCTTCAAGGCATGTACTGGCCGCCGTTCACCTCGAGGATCTGGCCCGTCACGTAGCCGGAGAGCTGCTCCGAGGCGAGATAGAGGAAGGCGCCCACGCAGTCGTCGGGCTCGCCGATGCGAGCCATCGGGATCGTGGCCTTGAAGGATTCGAGCATCTGCGGCGTCGAGAACTGGTCGTGGAAGGGCGTCTGGATCACGCCCGGCGCCACTGCGTTGACGCGGATGCGGTCAGCCGCGAGCTCCTTGGCGAGGCCGCGCGTCGCGGTGCTGACGAAGCCTTTCGCGCCGGCATAGAGATAGGCACCGGGGCCGCCGCCGTGGCGCGCCGCGACCGACGAGACGTTGATGATGCTGCCGCCGCGCCCCTGCGCGCGCATGAGCGGAACGACTTCGCGGCAGAAGGCGAGCACCGAGCGCGCATTGATGTGCAGCACATCGTCGAACAGCGCATCGTCGAACTCGGCGATCGGCACGCGCTTGACCAGGCTGCCTGCGTTGTTGACGAGGATGTCGATGGCGCCCCAGCGTGCGACGGTCTCGCGCACCACGCGCCGGATGGCTTCGGCGTCGCGCACATCGCCCTGCAGCGCAAAGGCCTCGCCGCCGGCGGCGGTGATGGCTGCGACCACCTCGTTCGCCGGGCCCGCCGAGCGGTTGTAGTGAACGGCCACGCGCACGCCGCGTGCTGCGTAGGCCCGTGCGACGGCGGCACCGATGCCGGTGCTGGCACCGGTGACGAGGGCGGTCTTGCCTTTGAGGTCTTCCATGCGATCTCCTGTTCAGGTGACGGGTGCGGGGTTGAACAGCACCAGCGCGTTGTGCAGCTTCCAGTGCTCGGCCCAGGTCTTCTTGCGGCCGCTGGCCACGTCGAGCATCAGCCGGAACATCTCCCAGCCGATGTCCTCGATGCTGGCCTCGCCGTCGGCGATGCGCCCGGCGTTGATGTCCATCAGGTCGTGCCAGCGGCGCGCCAGCTCGCTGCGCGTGGCCACCTTGATCACCGGCACCTCGGCCAGGCCGTAGGGCGTGCCGCGGCCGGTGGTGAAGACATGCAGGTTCATGCCGGCAGCCAGCTGCAGCGTGCCGCAGATGAAGTCGGACGCCGGCGTCGCCGCGTAGAGCAGGCCCCGCTGCCGCGCCTTCTCGCCGGGCGGGACCACGCCGGAGATCGGCGCGGAGCCCGACTTCACGATCGAGCCCATCGCCTTCTCGACGATGTTGGACAGCCCGCCCTTCTTGTTGCCCGGCGTGGTGTTGGCGCTGCGGTCGACCCGGCCCTTGTCCAGGTAGGCGTCGTACCAGGCCATCTCGCGGATCATGGCCTCGGCCACCTCGGGCGTGGCGGCGCGGGCGGTGAGCTGGTCGATGCCGTCGCGCACCTCGGTCACCTCGGAGAACATGACGGTGGCACCGGCGCGCACCAGCAGGTCGGTGCAGAAGCCCACGGCCGGGTTGGCGGTGACTCCGGAAAAGGCGTCGCTGCCGCCGCACTGCACGCCGACGACCAGCTCGCTGGCGGGGACCGTCTCGCGCTGGCGGGCGTTCAGGCGCTCCAGGTGCTCCTCGGCCTGGCGCAGGATCGAATCGACCATCGACATGAAGCCCACGTGCGCCTCGTCCTGCAGGCAGACCACGTCGAGCTTGGCCTCGGCGCTGTCGCCGACGTCGGCCACGTTGCGTTCGTCGACCAGCGGGATGGTGCCGGGCGGCATCAGCCGCTCGGGCTGCAGCTTCTCGCAGCCCAGACTGACCACCATCACTTCGCCGCCGAAGTTGGGGTTGAGGCTGATGTTGCGCAGGGTGCGGATGGGGATGACCGCATCGGGCGCGTCGATCGCGACGCCGCAGCCGTAGCCGTGCTCCAGCGCCACCACGTCGTCCACGTTCGGGTATTTGGGCAGCAACTCGGCCTTGATGCGCTGAACGGCGAAATCGGTCACGCCGGCCACGCACTGCACGGTCTGGGTAATGGCCAGGATGTTGCGCGTGCCCACCGAGCCGTCGGCGTTGCGGTAGCCCTCGAAGGTAAAGCCCTCGAGCGGCTGCGGCGCCGCGGGCTTCGCGGTGGCGATCGGCAGTCCGTCGAGCGAGCGCGCGGCGGGCATCTCCAGCAGCCGCTCGTGCACCCAGCTGCCGGCCGCGATGCGCTTCGAGGCCCGGCCGATGACCACGCCGTAGCGCAGCACCTCGCCGCCCTGCGGGATGTCCACCAGCGCGACCTTGTGCGCCTGCGGCACTTTCTCGACCAGGGTCAGGCCGGAGGGGAAGACGGTGCCCGCGGGCTGGCCGCCCTCGTTGGCCACGATCGCGACGTTGTCGCGCTCGTGCATGGTGATGAAGAGGGGTTCGCTCATTTGGGTGCGGAGAAGAGTTCGGGCAGCCACAGCGAGAAGGCCGGCACGTAGGTCACGAGCATCAGGCACACCAGCAGCGCCCCGTAGAAGGGCCAGATCGACCGCATCACCTGCCCGACCGAGACCCCCCCGATCGCGCAGCCGATGAACTGCGTGGTGCCCACCGGCGGCGTGTTCAGGCCCAGCGCGCAATTGATCAGCATCACGATGCCGAACTGCACTGGGCTCATGCCGAACTGCATCGCGATCGGCAGGAAGATCGGCGTGCAGATCAGGATCGTGGCGGCCATGTCCAGGAAGGTGCCCAGCACGAACAGCAGCACGTTGATCATCAGGAAGATGACCCAGGGGCTGCTCGAGAACGAGGTCATCAGCTCGCCGGTCTTCTGCGGTACCTCGTACAGCGCCATGAAGTAGCCGAAGGCCGAGGAGATGCCGATCAGCAGCAGCACCACGCCCGTGGTCTTGCAGGCCTTGGCGCAGGCTTTCAAAAAGTCCTTCCAGCTCAGCGATCGGTACACCAGCACGGTGACGCCCAGCGCCCACAGCACGGCGGTGGCCGCCGACTCGGTGGCGGTGAACACCCCCGACAGGATGCCCACCAGGATGATCGCCACGATCAGCAGCCCCGGCAGCGCGCCGATGAAGGCCGCCAGCACCTCGCCCCAGCCGGGGAAGGCGCCGCGGATCGGGTAGCCGCGCTTGATCGCCACGTAGTAGGCCGCCGCCAGGTTGCACAGCGTCAGGATCAGCGCCGGCACCAGGCCCGCCAGGATCAGGCTCAGCACGCTGACCGAGGCGATGCCGGTGGTGGCCAGCGTGAAGATGATGAGGTTGTGCGAAGTCGGCATCAGCGCACCGACCAGCGCCGCGTGGGTGGTGACGTTGACTGCGTAGTCCGCGTCGTAGCCCTCGCGCTTCATCAGCGGGATCATCACCGAGCCCATGGCCGACACGTCGGCCACCGGCGAGCCCGCCACGCCGCCGAACAGCGTGCAGCCGACCACGTTGCTCATACCGAGGCCACCGCGCACATGGCCGATCAGGCTGTTGGCGAAGCGCACGATGCGCTGGGCGATGCCGCCGTAGAGCATCAGCTCGCCGGCAAAGACGAAGAAGGGGATGGCCAGGAAGGAGAAGATCTGCATGCCGCCGACCATCTTCTGGAACACCACCGCGACCGGCAGGCCGGCATACATCACGGTGGCGACCGAGGCGAGGCCGATCGAGAACGCGACCGGCACGCCGATGACCAGCAATGCGAGAAAACTCAGCGTCAGAACTGTCAGTTCCATGCAGGCACCACTTCCTCGTTGCGCAGCAGTGCCACGATGTGTTCGATCGAAAACAGCAGGATCAATAGGCCCGCGATCACGAGCGCGAGGTAGTCCACGCCCACCGGAATGCCCAGCATGGGCTTCATGTCGCTCCACTTGAGCCGGGTCCACAGCCAGCCGCTGGACACCATGATGCCGCCGAACAGCGCCACCAGCGCGTGGATCAGGATCTCGACCTTGAGGCGCAGCGACTCCGGCAGCAGGGCGACCAGCGAATCCAGCCCGATGTGGCCCGCATCGCGCACGCCCACCGCCACGCCCAGCGCGGTGACGTACAGCACCAGCTGCAGCGCCAGCCCCTCGGCCCAGACCGGCGTGTCGTTGAGCAGGTAGCGCCCGACCACCTGGTACTGCACGCACACGATGATCGCGATCAGCAGCACCACGGCCAGCATCAGGCTGACCTTCGACAGCAGCGCGCACACCCGCGAGTACAGGTGGCGGGAGGGCGGACGCGCCGCCTCCGCTTCGATGACCCCAGCGCTCACTTGTTGTCCTGGATCGCCTTGACCAGCCGCTGCAGGTCCGGCGTGGAGATGAACTTGGCGTACACCGGCGCCATCGCGGCACGGAACGAGGCCTTGTCGACGTCGCTCACGATGGTGGCGCCGCCCTTGGTGACGACCTCGAGCGACTTGGCTTCCTGCTCGTCCCACTTCTTGCGCTGGAAGGTGACCGACTCCTTGGCCGCGGCGCGGAACATGTCCTGGTCGGCCTTGGACATCTTGTCGTAGACGGCCTTGGACATCACCAGCATCTCGGGCGCCATCGAATGCTCGGTACGCGAGTAGAACTTCACCGCTTCGTAGTGCTTGAAGCCGTCATAGGAGGGGATGTTGTTCTCCGCGGCGTCGATCAGCCCGGTCTTCAGGCCGGTGTAGACCTCGCCGATCGGCACCGGCGTGGCGTTGGCGCCCATGGCGTTGATCAGCGACACCCACAGGTCCGACTGCTGCACGCGGATCTTCATGCCCTTGGCGTCGGCCAGGGTCTTCACCGGCTTCTTGGCATAGATCGAGCGCGCGCCGCTGTCGTAGAAGGCCAGGCCGACCAGGCCCTCGGGCTCGCAGCTCTTCAGGATCTCCTCGCCGGCCGGGCCGTCGAGCGACTTGCGCATGTGCGCGATCGAGTCGAACAGGAAGGGCATGGTGGGCACCAGCGTCTTGGCGCACAGCGAGTTCAGCGGGCTGATGTTGACGCGGGTCATCTCCAGCGCGCCGATCTTCACCTGGTCGATGGTCTCCTTCTCGGTGCCCAAAGCGCCCTTGTTGAAGACCTTGATCTTGTACTTGCCGTTGCTGCGCTTGTCGAGCAGCTCGCTCATGTGCTTGACCGCGGCCACGGTGGGGTAGTCGTCGCTGTTGTGCACGTCGGCCGAACGGAACTCGACGGCCTGCGCGGCCAGGCCCAGGGCGCCGGCCGCCAGGGCGATCAGGGTGCGGTTGAACTTCATTTGTCTTCCTCTGTTGGTGGTGGTTTGTCGAAATGAAACTTCTCGGCCGCCGACGGGGCGTTCGCCGGTGCCGCATCGGGCATCGACCACGAGCTCGGCCTGCGTGGACATGACGTCCCCTCAGTCGCCGAAGGGGCCTTGGGCGGTGAAGGCGCCGCCCTGGTAGATCGCATTCGGGTCGTCGGCGGCCACGGGCGGCTGCGCCTCGACCTTGGCGCGGAAGACTTCCGAGCTGTCCTGCGGCTGGTAGCCCAGGTGCGCGGCCGCGCGGTTGTCCCACCAGACATCACGATTGGCCGACATGCCGTAGACCACCGTGTGCTTGACCTCGGGCGTGAAAAGCGACTTCTCGATCAGCGAGGTGAGGTCGCGGTAGCTCAGCCAGGTGCTCATCATCCGGCGGTTGGCCGGCTCGGGGAAGGAGGAGCCGATACGGATGCTCACCGTCTCGATGCCCCATCGGTCGAAATAGAACTGGGCCACGTCCTCGCCGAAGGATTTCGACAAACCGTAGTAGCCGTCGGGCCGGCGCGCGGCGTGGGCGTCGATCGTCTCGCTCTGCTTGTAGAAGCCGATCACATGGTTGGAGCTCGCGAAGACCACGCGCTTCACGCCGTGGCGCCGCGCAGCTTCGTAGAGATGGAAGATGCCCTTGATGTTGGCTTCGAGGATCTCTTCGAACGGGCGCTCCACCGAGACGCCGCCCAGGTGCACGATCGCGTCGCAGCCGGCGACCAGCGCATCGACCGCGGCCTTGTCGGCCAGGTCGCAGGGCATCACCTCCTCGTGCGGGCCCGTGGCGGGCGCAAGCGCGGCAATGTCGGACACGCGCAGCGTCTCGGCAAAGGGGCGAAGCCGCTCGCGCAGCACCTTGCCCAGGCCGCCGGCGGCCCCGGTCAGCAGCAGGCGATTCAGGCGGGGCGGGGTGGAGGAGGGGGCGCTCATCGTCTCTTGTCTCTTTGAAGTCGTAAGTTATCGGTTGTCATACAACACCCGGGTGATTATCATCACCGCATGTCGAGCCTGTCAACGGGGTCAACCTCAGCCGCCGAGCCGGCCGCCTTGGGCGGCAGCCCGCGCCGTCGCGGCCGCGGCCTGGCGCACGGCCTGGTCGACGACCTGGGCGAGAAGATCCGCAGCCAGCAGCTGCGGCCGGGCGACAAGTTGCCCACCGAGTCGGCGATCATGCAGGCCTACGGCGTCAGCCGCACCGTGGTGCGCGAGGCGCTGTCGAAGCTGCAGGCCGGCGGGCTGGTGGAGACGCACCACGGCATCGGCACCTTCGTGCTGCAGCCCCGGGCCGCGGGCATGTTCCGGCTGGAGGGCTCCGACATCGCGACCACGGTCGACGTGCTGGCCGTCCTCGAGCTGCGCATCAGCCTGGAGACCGAGTCCGCCGGCCTTGCCGCTACCCGACGCAACGAAGAGCAGCTGCTCGCGATGCGCGCGGCGCTCGACGATTTCCAGCGCAACGTGCAAGAGGCGGGGGACACGGTGGCGCCCGATTTCCGCTTCCATCTGCAGATCGCGCAGGCCACGGGCAATCCGTACTTCGCGGACATCATGAGCCACCTGGGCACCACCATCATCCCGCGCACGCGCATCAGCGCGATCCGCACCCACGACCGGCGCGGCGAGTACCTGAGTCGCGTCAACCGCGAGCACGAGGAGATCTACGCCGCCATCGCGCGGCAGGATCCGGAATCGGCGCGCGCGGCCATGCGCATCCACCTGACCAACAGCCGCGAGCGCTTGCGCCTGGCGCAGGAAGCGGCCCAGCGCGAGGCGCAGGCCCCCGCGTCCGGCGGCGCCACGCCGGCCTGACCGGCTTTGGTGCGCAATGCTGGACAGGGCGTCGCTCTAGTTGTACGATGACTGATAACTAAGAATCTCAATTTGCCTTTCGAGTGGCCGAACGGCGCACTCGTCCCTTCACCTCCAGGAGACCCACGACATGACCCTGAATCGACGCGATCTCATGCTCGGCGCCGTCGGCGCGAGCCTGCTGGCCGGCCACGCCTCGGCGGCCGACGCCTGGCCTTCGAAGCCCTTGCGCATCGTGGTGCCCTACCCGCCGGGCGGCTCATCCGACATCATTGCGCGCGCCATCAGCCAGCCGCTGTCGGAGGCGCTCAAGCAATCGGTGATCGTGGAGAACCGTGCGGGCGCCAACGGCAACCTCGGCGCAGACCTCGTGGCCAAGGCGCCGGGCGACGGCTACACGCTGCTCTTGTGCGACGTCGGCGCGTTGGCGATCAGCCCGTCCGTCTATACCAAGCTCGCCTTCGATCCGTCGAAGGACCTGCGCGGCGTGACCATGCTGGCCTACTCGCCGCACCTGCTGGTGGTGCACCCGTCAGTGCAGGCGAACAGCCTGAAGGAACTGATCGCGCTGTCGAAGAAGTCCGACCTGAACTTCGCCGTTACCGCCACCGGCAGTGCACCGCACCTGGCCGGCGTGGCGCTGGAGCGCGCCAGCGGCGCGCGCTGGCAGTACGTGCCCTACAAGGGCGGCGTGCAGGCCATCCAGGACACGGTGGGCGGCCAGACCCAGGTGCTGATGAACGGCATGCTCGCCACGCTGCCGCATGTGCAGAGCGGCAAGCTCAAGGTGCTGGGCGTCTCCAAGGCCACCCGCATGCCGTTGATCGGCGACGTGCCCACCATCGCCGAGCAGGGCGTGACGGGCTTCGAGTCCGGCACCTGGCAGGGCATGCTGGCGCCGCGCGGCACGCCCGAGGCGGTGATCCAGCGCCTCAACAAGGAACTGGTCGCCATCATCCGCTCGGCCGACATCCGTTCGCGCCTGGCCGGGCAGGGCGCCGAGGTCGTGACCATGACGCCGGTCGAGCAGGAGCAGTTCTTCAACAAGGAACGCGCGCGCTGGGCCAAGGTGGTCGACGCGGCACAGATCAAGCTGGACTGAATGCGGGCCTGCCGTCCCCTTCCGTCTTTTTCTCTTCTCTCCAGGATCTTTTCTCGATGAATCCCCAGGAACTCAAATCCATCATGGGCTCCGGCCTGCTGTCCTTTCCGCTGACCGACTTCGACGCGGAGGGCAACTTCGACAAGAAGGGCTACATCCGGCGCCTCGAATGGCTGGCGCCGTACGGCGCCAGCGCGCTGTTCGCGGCCGGCGGCACCGGCGAGTTCTTCTCGCTGACCGCTGACGAGTACCCGGAAATCATCGAGACCGCGGTGCAGACCTGCCGCGGCAAGGTGCCGATCATCGCCGGCGCGGGCGGGCCGACGCGCTTCGCGATCCAGTGCGCGCAGGCGGCCGAGAAGGCCGGCGCGCACGGCATCCTGCTGCTGCCGCACTACCTGACCGAAGCCGGCCAGGAAGGCCTGGCCGCGCACGTGGAGGCGGTGTGCAAGAGCGTGAAGTTCGGCGTCATCGTCTACAACCGCGGCCAGAGCCGGCTCTACCCCGATACGCTGGCGAAGCTGGCCGAGCGCTGCCCCAACCTGGTGGGCTTCAAGGACGGCATCGGCGACATCGAACTCATGAGCTCCATCTACCTGCGCATGGGCGACCGCTTCGCCTACCTGGGCGGCCTGCCCACGGCCGAGGTCTACGCGGCGGCCTACAAGGCGCTGGGCACGCCGGTGTATTCCTCGGCCGTCTTCAACTTCATTCCGAAGACCGCCATGGACTTCTACAAGGCGGTGGCGGCCGACGACATGGCCACGCAGCACCGCCTGCTCAAGGACTTCTTCATGCCCTACCTGGAGATCCGCAACAAGGGCCAGGGCTACGCGGTGAGCATCGTGAAGGCCGGCGCGCGCATCGTGGGGCACGACGCGGGCCCGGTGCGTACGCCGCTCACCGAGCTCAAGGCCGACGAGTACGATGCACTGGCGGACCTGATCGAGAAGCTCGGGCCGCAGTAGGCCACCGACTCCAAGGACACTGCCATGCAGAACTTCGACAACCTGATCAACGGCGAATGGCGCGCGGGCGCCAGCTACAGCCCCAACACCAACCCGAGTAACCTGGAAGACGTGCTGGGCCACTACGCCCAGGGTGACGCCGTGCAGGTCGACGAGGCCGTGGCGGCCGCCACCGCGGCCTTCCCGGGCTGGGCCACCGGCAGCGTGCAGGCGCGCAGCGATGCGCTCGACAAGATCGGCAACGAGATCCTCGCGCGCAAGGAAGAGCTCGGCACCCTTCTCGCGCGCGAGGAGGGCAAGACCCGCGCCGAGGGCATCGGCGAGGCCACGCGCGCGGGCCACATCTTCAAGTTCTTCGCCGGCGAATGCCTGCGCCTGTCGGGCGAGGTCGTTCCCTCGGTGCGCCCGGGCATCGGCGTGGAGATCACGCGCGAGCCGGTGGGCGTGGTCGGGCTCATCACGCCGTGGAACTTCCCCATCGCGATCCCCGCCTGGAAGATCGCGCCGGCGCTGGCCTTCGGCAACTGCGTGGTCTTGAAGCCCGCCGACCTGGTGCCCGGCTGCGCCTGGGCGCTGGCCGAGATCATCAGCCGCTCTGGCATCCCGGCCGGCGTCTTCAACCTGGTGATGGGCCGCGGCAGCGTGATCGGCAATGCGCTGGTCGACCATCCCGGCATCCACGCCATCAGCTTCACCGGCTCTGTCGGCGTCGGCCGCGGCATCGCCGTGGCGTGCGCGACCAAGGGCAAGAAGGTGCAGCTGGAGATGGGCGGCAAGAACCCGCAGGTGGTGCTGGACGACGCCGACCTGAACCAGGCGGTGGAGCTCAGTGTGCAGAGCGCCTTCTATTCCACCGGCCAGCGCTGCACCGCCTCCAGCCGGCTGATCGTGACCGATGGCATCTACCCGAAGTTCATCGAGGCGATGAAGGCGCGCATGGCCAAGATCAAGGTCGGCGATGCGCTGGCGCAGGGCACCGACATCGGCCCGGTCTCCAGCGAGAGCCAGCTGCGCCAGGACCTGGACTACATCGAGATCGGCCAGGGCGAAGGCGCCACGCTGGCCGCGGGCGGCGATCGGCTGAAGCTGGCGACCGAGGGCTTCTACATGACGCCGGCGCTGTTCAGCGAGTCGGTGGCGAGCATGCGCATCAACAAGGAAGAGATCTTCGGGCCGGTGGCGAGCGTGATCCGGGTGAAGAACTACGAGGAAGCGCTGGCGACGGCCAACGACACCGAGTTCGGGCTGTCGGCCGGCATCGCGACGACGAGTCTGAAGTACGCGACGCACTTCAAGCGTCACAGCCAGGCGGGGATGGTGATGGTGAACCTGCCGACGGCGGGGGTGGACTATCACGTGCCCTTCGGCGGGCGCAAGGGGTCGAGCTACGGGCCGCGGGAACAGGGGCGGTATGCGCAGGAGTTCTTTACGGTCGTGAAGACGGCGTACACCTTGGCTTGAGGGGAGCGAGTCAGACGGTCCGCCCGCGTCGAAGCCAGTACTCGATCGCCTCCGAACACCCCTCGCTCAGCAAAGCCAGCACCGCCGCCGGCACCGCCCCCGCCACCAGCAACCCGCGGTCGTTGAGCGCCAGTCCCGTCACGATCCGTTCCCCGAACCCGCCCGCGCCGATGAAGGCCGCGATGGTCGCCGTCCCGATCGCGATGGTGGTCGCCGTGCGCACGCCCGCCAGCAGCGTCGGCAGCGCCAGGGGCAACTGCACCAGCCGCAGGCTCTGCCCGCCCGTCATGCCCAGCGCCGTGCCCGCCTGCCGCAGCCCGGCCGGCACCTCGGCAAGCCCGGTCACGGTGTTGCGCATGATCGGCAGCAGCGAGTAGAGCGTGAGCGCGATCAGCGCCGGCAGGGTGCCGATGGCGCCAATCAACGAGATCAGCAGCGCCAGCAACGCCAGCGAGGGCACGGTCTGCAGCAGGCCCGTGAGCCCGAGTACCACGGCCCGCAGCCGCAGATGGGGGAACACGAAGATGCCCAGCGGCACGGCGATGAGGATCGCCAGCCCGACCGAGATCGCCACCAGCAGCAGGTGCTGGCGCGTGAGCCGGCCGAGGTCGGGGCCGAAGAGCTTGGCGACGAAGCCGCGCGCGCCCTCGCTGCCCGCGGCACCGGCCTTCACACCCGTTGCGCCCTGCGCAAGGAAATCGCGTGCGATCGCATCGAAGGCCACGCTTTGCAGCTCGGCGCGCGCGTTCATCGCGATCATCGCGCGCTCGTCGATGCGGCCCTCGAGCTTCTGCAGCGCGGCCCAGGCCGCCGGCCAGCGCTTGGGCACGTCGAGCCGGTACAGCACCACTGCGTCGTAGCGTGGGAAGTAGGCGCGGTCGTCCGTGAGCACGCGCAGGCCGAGGTGATCGATCTTGGCGTCGGTGGTGTAGATGTCGATCACGTCGATCTGCTTCGCCGTGATCGCGTCGTAGGCCAGGCCGTGGTCCAGGCCGGTGGGCTTCTGCGCGAAGCCGTAGCGCGCGGCCAGGCCCTGCCAGCCGTCGGCGCGGCCGATGAATTCGTTCGACAAACCCAGCCGCAGTTCGGGATGGCGCGCAAGGTCGCTCAGGCTCTTCACACCGAGACGCTCGGCGTCGGCCGCACGCATGGCGAGCGCATAGCCGTCGTTGAAGCCCAGCGGGATCGCGATGCCGAGGCCGAGCGGCGCCAGCGCGGCGTTCATGGCCTCGCCCGTCATCGGCTGCGGGTTCTTGAGGATCTCCAGCGCCACCGTGCCGGTGTACTCGGCGTAGAGGTCGATGCTGCCCGCGCGCAGGGCCTCGTAGACGATCGCGGTGTTGCCCAGGCCTTGCCGCAGCTGCGGCGGTGCGGGCAGGTGGGGCGCGGCGGTCTGCGCCATGACCTCGGCCAGGATGTACGACTCGGTGAATCGCTTGGAGCCGATGTGGAGGCCCGCGTCCTGCGCCAGCGAAGGCGCGGCGGCCCAGAGCAGGCCCAGGCAGGACAAGGCGAGAAGCCGCAAGCGGTGCAGGCAATGCATCCGGCGCAGTGTATCGGCGCGCCGCGGATCGCGACAGGCCGCATTCCTACAGGAGATCGTGCGCGAGGCTGATGCGATTTCGCAGCCGCCTGCCTGCACAGTGACGAACCGTGCTCATCAATTACGTCCGGCGTGGTCAAGGCAAGTCGCTGCTGCTCGTCCATGGACTGGGCAGCAGCTGGCGCTCGTGGCAGGGCATCATGGAACCGCTGGCGGCCCGGCGCAGCGTGACCGCGATCGACCTGCCCGGCTTCGGCAAGAGCCCGCCTCTCGATGGCGAGGTCTCGGTGCAGACCCTGGCCGATGCGCTCGCGCAGTTCCTGTGGGAGCACGAGCTCATCGGCACCGATGCGGCCGGCAGCTCGATCGGGGCGCGGCTGCTGCTGGAGCTGGCGAGCCGCGGCGGCGTGCTCGGCTCGGTGATCTCGATGGGGCCGGGCGGCTTCTGGGTCGGCTGGGAGCGCATCCTCTTCGCCGCGTCGGCCTGGCTCTCGCGCCGCCTGGCGCGCAACCTTCAATTCGCCATGCCGAGCCTCATCGCGCACGAGTGGTCGCGCCGCCTGCTGCTGGCGCAGTTCTCGGTGCAGCCGGCCGCGCTGCCGCCTTCGATGGTGCTCGAGGAGATGCGCAGCTACGCATCCGCGCGCTCTTTCGAGGCGGTGCTGCACGCGCTGCTGCGCCAGCCCGCGCAGGGCACGGACGCGGGCCGTCTGCCCAAGCCGCTGGTGATCGGCTGGGGGCGGCTCGACCGCATCTGCCCCCCGCGGCAGGCGACGCGCGCGCTGCAGCTCTTCCCGGGGGCGCAACTGCACTGGTTCGAGCGCTGCGGGCATTTCCCGCACTGGGATGCCCCCGAGGAAACGACGCGCCTTATCCTCGAAGCCACGGCCGATTGACCGCGCAACCCCGAAACCCGCGAAGGACTTCATGGCTTCCGAAGACAAGACGCGATCGAAGAAGAGCAAGAGCAAGAGCAACGCCCGGTATGCGCCGACGGCCCCCGCGGCGGACATCCACGGAGCCCGAGAGTTGCCGGCAGTGCTGGTCGAGGGCTACAGCCTTCAACTGCGCGGCGAGGAAGGCTTCCTGGGCGACCAGGCCAGCCAGACGGCCTTTCGCGAGCTGCTGGAGCGCTGGCGCCGGCGGCATCGCAGGAAGGGCAAGAAGGACCCGCTGGGCGAGCGGCATTCCAAAGAACTCGCCAAGGGCACGCTCGACGCGGCCCTGAAGGAGGGCAAGGCCTCGGAGGCGACCGATGTGGTCCACGCGGCCATCGAAGAATTCGCCGAGGCGCTGGCCGAGGTCATCCAGAGTTTTCTGAGCCAGCCCTCGTGGAAGGGCGTCGAGCGCATCGTGATCGGCGGCGGCTTCCCGGAGAGCGACGTGGGCGAGCGGGCCGTGCTGCAGGCGGCCGCCATCCTGCAGGAGATGAAGGTGCCGGTGGAGCTCGCGCGCATCTGCCACGAGCCCGACGACGGCGGGCTGCTCGGCTGGCTGCACCTGACGCCGCCCGAGCTGCTGGAGCACTACGACGCCATCCTCGCGCTCGACATCGGCGGCACCAACGTGCGCTGCGGCATCGTGAAGACGCGGCGCAAGCGCGCGCGCGATCTGTCGAAGGCCAAGGTGGTCCGGCGTGAGAAGTGGCGCCATGCCGACGACGGCCCGAACCGCCGTGCCCTGGTCGCGCGGCTGGCCGAGATGCTGGAAGAGCAGGTGCGCTACTGCAAGAAGAAGGGCATTCGCCTCGCGCCCTTCGTCGGCATCGGCTGCCCCGGCCTGATCCGCAAGGACGGCTCGATCGCGCGCGGCGCCCAGAACATGCCCGGCGACTGGACCAGCGAGCATTTCCACCTGCCCACTGCGCTCGCGAAGAAGATCCCGACCATCCGCGGCGTGCCGACCATGGTGCTGATGCACAACGATGCGGTGGTGCAGGGCTTGAGCGAGCTGCCCTTCATGCGCGACGTGAAGCGCTGGGCGGTGCTGACCATCGGCACGGGGCTGGGCAATGCGAGCTACAGCAACATCGAGTCCTCGAAGAATTCCAAGGATTCGTAGCGCTCCTCTTAGAGCTGGAACGCGACCGTCAGCAGCAGCCCTTCCGCCACGTCCCGCACCAGCCCCGGCCGCCGCGCGCGGTAGCTTTCGCCGGCCGAGGCGGTGGTCTCGATCCACTGCGCCAGCCAGTCGATCTGCTCGGCGCCGTAGAACACCACCGCCGCCTCGTGGTTCAGCAGCAGGCTGCGCATGTCGAGGTTGATCGAGCCGCACAGCGCCAGCTGATCGTCCACCACCACGGCCTTGGCATGGGCCATGAAGGGCAGCATGCGAAAGCTGACGCCGGCGCGCGCGAGGTCGCGCATGGCGCGGGCGCGCACGAAGTCGGCCAGCCGGTGGTTGGATTGTGCCGGCATCGCGATCGTGACCTGCACGCCGCGCCGCGCCGCCAGGCGCAGCGCATCGCGCAGGCCGTCGCCGGGCACGAAGTAGGGCGTGATCGCAAGCAGCCGGTGCTCGGCGCGGAAGCAGGCGTCGATCAAGAGCGCGTGGGCCGTGTCCTCCGTCTGGTCGGGCCCGCTGGGCAGGAATTGGGCGAGCTCGCCCGCCGGCGGCACGGCGGCAGCGATGGCGCGCGGCTTGCGTCCGCGCACCGAGGCCCAGTCGTGGTCGAACTGGCGCGCCGCCGCCGCGGCCACGCTGCCCCGGAGGTCGAAGGAGAGGTCGTGCCAGGCGTCCGGGTGTTCGTCGTTGCCGAGAAAGTATTCGCCGGCCAGGTTGCGCCCGCCCGACCACAGCCAGCCGTCGTCCGCGATGGTGAGCTTGCGGTGGTTGCGCAGGTTGCGCGGGCCGGTGCGGCGCAGGCTGAAGAGGGGGCGGAACACGGCCACCTCGGCGCCGGCCTCGCGCAGCGTGTCGAAGTGATGGCGCGGCAGCGACAGGGCGCCGAAGCCGTCGAGCAGCACGCGCACCTTGACGCCTTCGCGCGCGCGCCGCGACAGCCGGTTGATCGCCTCGTGGCCCAGCGCGTCGTCGCCGATGATGAAGGTGCAAATGTCGATGCGCTTGCGCGCGCCCTCGATCACCGCCCACAGCGCATCGCGTGCCGCGCCGCCGTCGGCATGGAAGCGCACCGCGCAGGGGCCCGGCGGTGCGAGCCCGAAGCTCTCGATCAGGTCGGCCGCCCAGTGCCCGGCCGGCACCGAGCGCGGCGGCCGCGGCGAGCCCGCGGGCCGCAGCTTGCGCTGGCCGAAGAGCAGGTACATGGGCAGGATGAGGTAAGGCAGCAGCACCAGGCCCATGACCCAGGCGATCGCGGTGGTGGGTGCGCGGTGCTCGCGCCGCCCTCGCGTGGTGAGCACGTAGACCAGCAGCGCGAAGGTCACGACCAGCAAGTGCTGCGACGGCGAGGGCAGCCAGTCCAGCCAGTCGTCGATGCGGTTCACGCGGCGAGGTGCGACTGGAGGGAGGCGGGCACGGGCCGTCCTTCCGAGGCCAGGAAGCGCATCATCGGCCCGACCACCGCGCGCACCGCGGGGCGCGCGCCCACGCGCTCGCGCCAGGCCAGCACGCGCGGCGTGGCATCGGTCATGCCGGCGCCCTTGCGGTCGGCGAAGACCTGCGCCATGTAGAAGGCGATGTCGGCGAAGGAGTAGGGGCCGGCCAGGTACTCGGCATGCGCGAGCCGCTCTTCCATTTGCTCGTAGAAGCGGGCGCAGGCGGCGCAGGCCGTGACGGCCGCCTCGCTTCGCATGTCGTGCTGCAGGCCCATGAGCCTGATGACGTGGGGGAAGAACACCTCGTCAGACAGGTGCTCGAGCTGGCGGGCCCGGGCGCGGCCGGCGACATCACGCGGCCACAGCGGCGGCTCGGGCACCTTGTCTTCGAGGTATTCGAAGATCTGCGTGGAGTCGAAGAGCTCCACCTCGCCGTCGATCAGCACCGGCACCTGCCGCTTGGGGTTGACGCGCAGCACCTCGGGGTGCTTGGGGAGGTAGTTGTCGTCCTTGTCGAAGGGCACCATGACGGCTTCGATCGCAATGCCCTTTTCGAGCGCCGCGATCTGCGCCTTGGCGCCGAACATGCTGAGGGGGCCGGTGAAGAGCTTCATGAAGCGCGATCATGCCGCGACTTCACCGGGCTTGCACCTCAGGTCGAGCCCCAGACCTCCTGGGCGGTCTCGACCACCAGCCGCAGCTTCGCGCGCTGGGCCTCGACGGCGATGTTGTTGCCGTGCACCGTGCTCGAAAAGCCGCACTGCGGCGACAGCGCCAGCTGCTCCAGCGGCGCGTACTTGGCGGCCGCCTCGATGCGCTCCTTGAGCTCGTCCTTGTCCTCCATCTCGCCGAACTTGGTGGTCACCAGTCCCAGCACCACGGTCTTGCCCTTGGGCAGGAAGCGCAGCGGCCGGAAGTCGCCCGAACGTGCGTCGTCGTACTCGAGGAAGTAGGCGTCCAGGTCCATCTCCTTGAGCAGGGCCTCGGCCACCGGCTCGTAGTTGCCGGCCGCCGCGTGCGTGCTCTTGAAGTTGCCGCGGCACAGGTGCATCGCCAGCGTCATGCCCGCGGGCTTCTGTGCCACCACCTTGTTGATGAAGGCGGCATAGCGGTGCGGCAGCTCGTTGGGGTCGTCGCCGCGCTGGCGGGCAGCCTCGCGCATCTTCTCGTCGCAGAGGTAGGCGAGGTTGGTGTCGTCCATCTGCACGTAGGTGCAGCCGGCCGCGGCCAGCGAGCGCAGTTCGTCGCCGTAGGCCCTCGCCACGTCGTCGTAGAACACCGGGTCGAGCTCGGGGTAAGCCTCCTTGCTGATGCCGGCGCGGCCGCCGCGGAAGTGCAGCATGGTGGGCGAGGGGATGGTGACCTTGGGCGTGTTGCCGGCCGACACCTGGCTCTTCAGGTACTCGAAGTCGGCGAGCTGGATGCACTTGGCGTGCGTCACCTTGTCGATCACGCGCATCACCGGCGGCGCGAGTTCCTCGGTGCCGTCGGGCTTCCGGATGGTGACCGGGATGTCGGTCTTCACGCCGCCGAGCTGCTCGAGGAAGTCGATGTGGAAGTAGGTGCGGCGGAACTCGCCGTCGGTGATGCTCTTGAGGCCGATGTCCTCCTGGAACTTCACGATCTCGGTGATGGCCTTGTCTTCGACCCGGCGAAGCTGCTCGGGCGTGATCTCGCCCTTGGCTTTTTGCTCGCGGGCTTCGAGCAGGTACTTGGGACGCAGGAAGCTGCCGACGTGGTCGTAGCGGGCAGGCAGGCGGGCATGTTCGGACATGGTGGGCTCCGTCGAATCTGGAAAAGAACGACCGATCGTAAACGCACGGGGATCGGCCTTAATGGATACATTAATGTCAGTGTTTACCCTTGAATTGGCCTGAAATCATTGGATATTGCCGCCTGTATGTATACATTGCGTATCCCATGAGTCGCCCCACAAGCTCCTTCCCCCTCAACGCCTGGTATGCCGCGGCCTACGACGTCGAGCTCAAGCACAGCCTGCTGGCCCGCACCATCTGCAAGCAGAAGCTGGTGATGTACCGGCGCAGCGACGGCCAGGTCGCCGCGCTGGAAGACGCCTGCTGGCATCGCATGATGCCGCTGTCGCTGGGCCGGTTGGAGGGCGACGAGCTGGTCTGCGGCTACCACGGCCTGGTCTACAACAGCCAGGGCCGCTGCACCCACATGCCGAGCCAGGAAACGCTCAACCCCTCGGCCTGCGTGCGTTCCTACCCGGTGGTGGAGAAGCACCGCTTCGTCTGGGTCTGGCCCGGCGACCCGGCCCTGGCCGACCCGGCGCTGGTGCCCGACATGCACTGGAACGACGACCCGGCCTGGGCCGGCGACGGCAAGATGATCCGCGTGGCCTGCGACTACCGGCTGGTGGTCGACAACCTGATGGACCTCACGCACGAGACCTTCGTGCACGGCTCCTCCATCGGCAACCGCGCCGTGGCCGAGGCGCCTTTCGTCGCCACGCACGGCGACCGCTCTGCCACCGTCACGCGCTGGATGGAGAACATCGACGCGCCGCCCTTCTGGGCCGCGCAGATCCGCCATGCCCACGGCTACGAGGGCAAGGTGGACCGCTGGCAGATCATCCGCTTCGAAGGGCCGTGTACCGTCAACATCGACGTGGGCGTGGCGGCGGCGGGCAGCGGCGCGGTGCCGAGCGAGGGCCAGCCGGGCGACCGCAGCCGCGGCGTGAACGGCTATGTGCTCAACACCATCACGCCCGAGACCGAGACCAGCTGCGTCTACTTCTGGGCCTTCGCGCGCAACTATTGCACCGGTGAGCAGCGCCTCACGCACGAGCTGCGCGAGGGCGTGGCCGGCATCTTCCGCGAGGACGAGTTGGTGCTCGAGGCGCAGCAGCGCGCGATGGACGAGCGGCCCGGGCAGGAGTTCCACAACCTCAACATCGACGCCGGGGCCATGTGGGCGCGGCGGTTGATCGACCAGTTGATCGCGAAGGAGCAGCCGGCTGCGACGACCATCCCAATCCGGGCGGCGGCCGCGGCGGAGGCGGGGCGATGAGCGCCGCCCGGCCGCCCGAAGGCGCGAAGGCCCCCTCGGGGGGCAGCGCAGTACACGAAGTGACAAGCGTGGGGGCCCTATGAGCGCCGGCGGCGAGCCTGCCTCGGAAGCCGGCAGCTCGCAGGCCGTCAAGGCCCAGCTGCGCTTGCGCGAGATGGTGCTGGCCGGCGAGCTGCCGGGCGGCACCCGCATTGCCGAGGTGGCGATTTCCGAATCCCTGGGCGTCTCGCGCACGCCGGTGCGCAGCGCCCTCATGCGGCTCGAGCAGGAGGGCCTGCTCGAGGCCCTGCCCAACGGCGGCTACGCGGTGCGCACTTTCTCCGAGCGCGACGTGGCCGATGCCATCGAGCTGCGCGGCACGCTCGAAGGCCTGGCGGCGCGGCTCGCGGCCGAGCGCGGGGCGGCGCCGGTGGTGCTGCGTGAAGCGCGCGCCTGCCTCAAGCGCATCGACGAGCTCTTGAGGGAGCCCGCGCTCGACGACGCCGCCTTCTCGCGCTATGTCGAATTCAACGGGCAGTTCCACCGGCTGCTGTCGGAAATGGCGGGCAGCCCGCTGATCGCCCAGCAGCTGGAGCGCGCGACCAATCTGCCCTTCGCCTCGCCCTCGGCCTTCGTGGTGGTGCAAGCCAACTCGCCGGCCGCGCGCGACATGCTCGTGATCGCGCAGGACCAGCATGGCCAGGTGCTTGACGCCATCGAGAACCGCGAGGGCTCGCGCGCCGAGGCGCTGATGCGCGAGCACAGCCGGATCGCGCAACGCAACCTGCGCGAGGCGCTGCATGGCGCGCACAACCATCCCCTGCCGGGCGTGCAACTGATCCGCCGCCGGGCCTGACAACCATCTCCATCACGATGACAAGCGAAGTTCACTGGATGCCCGCGCGCATCGCCGCCTGCCGCGACCTCACGCCCACGGTGCGCGAGTTCGAGATCACGCCCGAGACTGGCTTCGCGGCCGCGTACGAGCCCGGCTCCCATCTCCAGGTCCAACTGCTGGTCGGTGCACCCGGCGCCGGCCGGATGCAGACGCGCCACTATTCGCTCGTCGGCGAGCCCGACGGCCGCGCGTGGCGCATCGCCGTCAAGCGCCTGGACGACGGGCGCGGCGGCTCGCTCGCGATGTGGCGCCTGGCGCCCGGCGATCGGCTGCTGGTGACGCAGCCGCAGAACCACTTCGGCCTCGATACGACGGCGCCGGGCTACCTGCTGGTGGCGGGCGGCATCGGCATCACGCCGATGGTCTTCATGGCGCAGCGCCTGGGCGCGCTGGCCGGACGCCGCGGCATCCCCGTGCGCATGCTCTACGGCGCGCGCAGCGCGGAGGAACTGGCCTACCTTCCGTTGTTGCAGGAAGCGGTCGGAGCCTCGGAGGCCGGCAGCGTGCAGGCCCACATCGGCAGCGCCCCCATCGATTTCGCCGCCGAGATCGGGGCCCTGCCGCGCGGCGGCCAGCTCTACACCTGCGGGCCGGTGCCGATGCTGGAAGCCGTCAAGCGCGCCTGGGCGGAAGCCGGGCGGCCGCCGGCCGACCTGCGCTTCGAGACCTTCGGCAGCAGCGGCCGGCTGCCCGCGCAAGCCTTCGAGGTGCGAATTCCGCGCCACGCGCTGAGCATCCAGGTGCCCGCCGACAGCAGCCTGCTCGAAGCGCTCGAAGCCGCCGGGGTGCAGACGCTGTGGGACTGCCGTCGCGGCGAATGCGGCCTATGCACCATGGACGTGCTGGCCGTCGACGGCGAGATCGACCACCGCGACGTGTTCCTGAGCGAGCACGAGAAGCGCGAAGGCCGCCGCATCTGCGCCTGCGTGTCGCGGGCGGTCGGCAGCGTCACGCTCGACTCCGCGTGGCGGCCCGACGCTACGTGAAGATCCGGATGAGGATCCGGCCCTCTGCGCGATCATCGCGCAATCGATCGAAGGATCGCGCAGAAAGAGCGGCTGCGGCCCGGCGCCTTAGGTGTTTGCCGAGGCGCGCATTTCGTTTCAATTGATCACAATACGCCCCGTCCCGCTTCATCCACAAGGAGACTTTCCATGCAACGTCGCCATCTCATGCAGGCCGCGAGCCTCACGGCCCTCGCACTGGCCATGCCGCTGGCGCAGGCCCAGGGCAACACCTTCAAGATCGGCTTGGTGCTGCCGATGACCGGGCAGCAAGCCTCCACCGGCCGCCAGATCGAGGCCGCGGCCCGGCTCTACATGGCGCAGAACGGCGACACCGTGGCGGGCAAGAAGATCGAGCTCATCGTCAAAGACGACACCAGCCTGCCCGACGTGACCAAGCGCCTCGCGCAGGAGCTGGTGGTGAACGACAAGGTCAATGTGCTGGCCGGTTTCGGCATCACGCCCTCGGCCATGGCCACCGCGCCCATCGCCACGCAATCGAAGACGCCGATGGTGGTGATGGCCGCCGCCACCTCCAGCATCACCGAGGCCTCGCCCTACATCGTGCGCACCAGCTTCACGCTGCCGCAAGTCTCGGTGGCGATGGGTGACTGGGCACCGAAGAACGGCATCAAGTCGGCGGTGACGCTGGTCGCCGACTACGGGCCGGGCAACGACGCCGAGAAGTTCTTCACCGAGCGCTTCCAGCTCAACGGCGGCAAGGTGCTCGACAAGCTGCGCGTGCCGCTGCGCAACCCGGACTTCGCGCCCTTCCTGCAGAAGGTGCGCGACGCCAAGCCCGACGCGCTCTTCGTCTTCGTGCCCTCGGGCGCCGGCGCGGCGGTGATGAAGCAATTCGTCGAGCGTGGCATGGACAAGGCCGGCATCAAGCTGATCGCCACCGGCGACGTGACCGACGACGACCAGCTCAACGACATGGGCGACGGCGCGCTGGGCGTGGTCACCACGCACCACTACTCGGCCGCACACCCGTCGGCGCTCAACAAGAAGTACGTCGAGGCCTTCCAGAAGGCCAACAAGAACATGCGCCCCAACTTCATGGCCATGGGCGGCTACGACGGCATGCGCGTAATCTACGAGGCGCTCAAGACCACCAAGGGGCAGGGCGGCGGCGATGCGCTGCTGGCCGCGATGAAGGGGCAGATCTTCGAGAGTCCGCGCGGCCAGGTGCTGATCGACGCCCAGACGCGCGACATCGTGCAGGACGTGTACCTGCGCAAGGTCGAGAAGAAGGACGGACAGCTCTACAACGTCGAGTTCGACGTGATCAAGTCCGTCAAGGACCCGGGCAAGGCGAAGCAATAAGCTCACGCTCAGGCCGATGCTGACCATTCTTTTCGACGGCATCGCCTCCGGCATGCTGCTGTTCGTGCTCGCGGTCGGGCTGGCGGTGACGCTGGGGCTGATGAACTTCATCAACCTCGCGCATGGCGCCTTCGCGATGGCCGGGGGCTATCTCACGGTGTTCGCGATGCAGAAGGCGGGCGTGCCCTTCCTGGCCTGCCTGGTGCTCGCCTTTGTGCTCGTGGGGCTGCTGGGCGCGCTGCTGGAGCGCACGCTGTACCGGCCGATGTACGGCAAGTCGCACCTCGACCAGGTGCTGTTCTCCATCGGCCTGGCTTTCATGGCGGTGGCGGCCATCGACTTCTTCGTCGGCTCCTCGCAGCAGAACATCCACCTGCCCGAGTGGCTGCGCGGCCGCACCGAGATCGGCGACGGCGCGCTGCTGCTGGGCATGGGGCACTACCGCATCTTCATCATCGTGCTGTGCGCGCTGCTCACGGTGGTGCTGCAGCTCATCCTGTCGAAGACGCGCTTCGGCAGCCGGCTGCGCGCGGCGGTGGACGATCCGCGCGTGGCCGCCGGGCTGGGCATCAACGTCAACGTGGTGTTCCTCGCGACCTTCGCGGTGGGTTCGGGCCTGGCCGGCCTGGGCGGCGCGCTCGGCGCCGAGGTCCTGGGGCTGGACCCGACCTTCCCGCTCAAGTACATGATCTATTTCCTGATCGTGGTCTCGGTCGGCGGCACCTCGTCGATCACCGGGCCGCTGCTGGCCGCGCTGCTGCTGGGCATCGCCGACGTGGCGGGCAAGTACTTCATTCCCAAGATGGGGGCCTTCACGGTCTATTTGCTGATGATCCTGATCCTCATGTGGCGGCCCCAGGGATTGTTCACGCGCCGGGGAGGGCGCTAGCCGATGGATTCACGCGACGCGCTGCTCGCCCGGACCCGCTGGCGGCCCTGGGAGTTCGTTTTCTGGGCCGTGGTCTTCGTGCTGCCGGCGCTGCTGCCCTCGAAGGCACTGATGATCAACGAGATCGCGATCATCGCGCTGTTCGCGCTGTCGCTGGACCTGATCCTCGGCTACACCGGCATCGTCTCGCTCGGGCACGCGGCCTTCTTCGGCTTCGGCGCGTACACGTCCGCGCTCTTCGCCAAGCATGTGATGCCGGACCCGACCGTGGGCCTCGTGGTCGCCATCGCCGCCTCGGCCGCGCTCGGCGCCGTGGCCAGCATCACCATCTTGCGCGGCAGCGACCTCACGCGGCTGATGGTCACGCTGGGCACTGCGCTGCTGCTGCTGGAGCTGGCCAACAAGCTGGACTGGCTCACCGGCGGCGCCGACGGGCTGCAGGGCGTGGTGATGGGGCCGGTGCTGGGCCTGTTCGAGTTCGACCTCTATGGGCGCACCGCGGCCTGGTATTCAATGGCCGTGCTGCTGGTGCTGTTCGTCATCATGCGGCGGCTGGTGCAGTCGCCCTTCGGCGCCACGCTCAAGGCGATCCGCGACAACCGGCTGCGCGCGATGGCCATCGGCGTCCCGGTGGTCTCGCGCATCGCGGTGATCTACACCGTGGCCGCGGCGGTGGCCGGCGCGGCGGGCGCGCTCTTGGCGCAGACCACCGGCTTCGCATCGCTGGACGTGCTGGCCTTCGACCGCTCGGCCGACGTGCTGCTGATGCTGGTGATCGGTGGCGTGGGCTGGCTCTACGGCGGCATCGCCGGCGCCATCGTCTTCAAGCTGCTGCAGGACACGCTGTCGACCGTGACGCCGCAATACTGGATGTTCTGGATCGGCCTGATCCTGGTGCTGCTGGTGCTAGTCGGGCGCGACCGGCTGCTCAGGCCCTGGACCTGGTTCGGCAAGAGGGCGGGGGCGGCGCGATGAGCACCGCACGGCCGCCCGAAGGTGCTCGCACCGCAGCCGAAGGCGAAGGTTCTCCTGTGACTGACATCGTGCTCTCCGCCACCGGCCTGGTGATGCGCTTCGGCGGCATCACTGCCACCGACAACGTCACGCTGAATCTGAAGCGCGGCGCGCGCCACGCGCTGATCGGCCCGAACGGCGCCGGCAAGACCACGCTGGTCAACCTGCTGACGGGCGTGCTCACGCCGACGTCCGGGCGCATCGTGCTGGAGGGCGAGGACATCACGCGCCTGGCACCGCATGCCCGCGTGGCGCGCGGCATGGTGCGCACCTTCCAGATCAACCAGCTCTTCGACTCGATGACGCCGCTGGAGACGC
This sequence comes from Variovorax sp. WS11, assembly GCF_010499245.1. GTDB lineage: Bacteria > Pseudomonadota > Gammaproteobacteria > Burkholderiales > Burkholderiaceae_C > Variovorax. The sequence continues at coordinate 941,404 of NZ_JAAGOW010000001.1, read as the reverse complement.
TGGCGCTGGTGGTGTCGCAGCGCTCGGGCCTGGGGGCGCAGTGGTGGCGCCCGCTGGGCGCGTCCGGCCGGGTCTCGGAGCGGGCCGCGCAGTTGCTGGAGCAGTTCCACCTCGGCGACGCGGCGCAGCAGCCGACGCGCGAGCTGGCCTACGGCAAGCGCCGCCTGCTGGAGATCGCGATTGCCCTGGCCTGCGAGCCGCGCGTGCTGCTGCTCGACGAACCCGTGGCGGGCGTGCCGGCCGGCGAGCGCGAGGAACTGCTGGAGACCGTGGCGGCGTTGCCGGCCGATGTCTCGGTGCTGCTGATCGAGCACGACATGGACCTGGTGTTCAGCTTTGCCGACCGCATGACGGTGCTGGTCAACGGAGCCTTGCTCACGGAGGGCGACCCCGACACGATCGCCAACGACCCGAAGGTCAAGGAGGTCTACCTGGGCCAGGGAGCTGTGCATGTCTGAACTGCTTCGCATCGAGAAGCTCAGCGCCGGCTACGGCGAAGCCGTAGTGCTGCACGACATCTCGCTCGCCCTCGGCGAAGGCCAGACGCTGGCGCTGCTGGGCCGCAACGGCACCGGCAAGACCACGCTGATCAACACGCTTGCAGGCGCGACGCGCCAGCACGGCGGCAGCATCGCGCTCGGCGGCGCGGCGTTGCACAAGCTGTCGCCGTACCAGCGCGCGGCGGCCGGCATCGGCTGGGTGCCGCAGGAGCGCAACATCTTCAAGTCGCTCACGGTGCATGAAAACCTGACCGCGGTGGAACGGCCTGGTGCCTGGAATCCGCAGCGCGTCTACGAAATGTTCCCGCGCCTGGCCGAGCGCAAGCGCAACCTGGGCACGCAGCTGTCGGGCGGCGAGCAGCAGATGCTGGCGGTGGGGCGCGCGCTGGTGGTGAATCCGCGGCTGCTGCTGCTGGACGAGCCGCTCGAAGGGCTGGCGCCCATCATCGTGGAGGAGCTGCTGCGCGCCATCCGCCGCATCACGCAGGACGAAGGCCTGGCGGCCATCATCGTGGAGCAGCATCCGCAGGCCATCCTCGCGATCTCCGACGAGGCGGTGGTGCTGGACCACGGCACGGTGGTGCATGCCGATCGCGCGGCCAGCTTGCGCGCGCAGCCCGAGGTGCTGGAACGGCTGCTGGGCGTGGCGCGCTGAACTACGTTGGACCTACACTGGTCCGACCCCATCAGCACCAAGGCCCACAGGAGACTTGAACATGGCAAGCATTCGACGTGAAACGCAGGTGGCCGCGAGCGCCGCGCAGGTCTGGGAGGTGGTGCGCGACATCGGCGCCATCCACCGCCGGCTGGTGCCCGGCTTCGTCACCGACTGCAAGTTGGAAGGCGATGCGCGCATCGTCACCTTTGGCAACGGTGTGGTGGCGCGCGAAGTGATCGTCGACCTGGACGATGCGGCGCGCCGGCTGGTCTGGTCGGCGACCGGCGGCCGGCTCACCCATCACAACGCCTCGCTGCAGATCTTCGACGAGGGCGGCGGGCGCAGCCGGCTGCTGTGGATTGCCGACCTGCTGCCGCATGAGATGGCGGCCCCCATCGCCGCGATGATCGACGAGGGCATGCGGGTGATGAAGAAAACCCTGGAGGCGCAGGCGGCCGCTCAGTAGCCTGGGCAGGGCGCCCCGTTCACCAGCGGCCTGAACTCATCAGTGCTTCCCAGCGGCCCGCGCGCGGTCGATAGACACCCACGCTGCCGTAGACCTGCTCGCCGTCGGGACCGAACTTCATCACATTGGTGACAGGGGCCATGAAGTCGAGCTCGCGAAGCTTGGCAGTCAGCACCTTTCCGTCGACCGACTTGGCCCGCTGTACGCCGTTGGACAGCAAGTACATCGCATCGTAGGCGTAGTGCGCGCCATACACCGGCGGGTGGCCGTGTGCAGCGCTGAAGGCATCGACGAACTTCGCGCCGCGGTAGAACTCCCTCGGCTCCAGAACGGGCGACGTGGCGAAGACCTCGAGCGGGAGCTTCTGCGCCAGCAGTTTGTTCGTCTTGAGCGTGTCGCCGCCGACGATCTTGATGTTGGTCAGGCCGGCGTCTGCCAGCTGTTTGACGAGCGCGACGACCTGGAAGTCAGCGAGGGTCGTGACGATGGTCTCGACCGAACGGGTCTTCAACTCCTTGACCAGTGAGCCGAACTCGGTGGTCTTGTCGTCGAACGATCGGCGCAGGGCCACGGTCCGGCCATGGGCGCTGAGCGATTCTTCCGCCAGATCGGCCAACGCCTTGCCATAGGACGAGCTGTCGTCGACGACGGCACAGGCGCCTGCGCTCTCGCTGAGCGTCGTGGCCGCATAGGCGCCCATCGCGCGTCCCTGGATCGTGTCGCTGGCCACCAGCCGCAGCGTCGTGGGGAAGCCGAGCTGCGTGTACTTGGGCTGGGTGGAAATGGCGAGCTGCGGGATGTTCTTCGCAGCGTAGATCGGCGCCGCCTGGATGCTCACACCGGAATTGAGGTGACCGATGACCGCGACCACGCCCTCGTCGACAAGGTGGCGCGCAACCTGCTCGCCGACGCCCGCACTCGATTGATCGTCGACGGCAACGATCTGGAAATGCACGGTCTTTCCGTCGACCGTGACGCCGCTGGCGTTGAGCTCCTTCACCGCCAGCTCGACGCCCTGGAGCATGTCCTTGCCCAGGGCGGCCAGCGGGCCGGACAAAGGCTGAGCGACACCGATCTTCACCGTGTCGGGTACCTTGGAACAGGCGATGAGCCCGACGAGTGCGAGTGCCGAAAAGCCAATGCCGACAAGTCTCATGTAACCCCACTGAAAATGTTGTAGAAAAAAATTCTACGAGGGGCTACTGGCAATCGCGGGCCGCTGAACAGATTTCGCGTCTTTTGCGCCGCGATGAAGGCAGTCGAGGCGTCTGCGGCGGCCCGTTCAGTACCCGACGGTGAAGCGCTGGCGCGGATGCGCGGGCTTCTCGATCTCGTCGGCCATCGCGATCGCATAGTCCTCCATCGAGATCCAGCTCTTGCCGTTGGCGTCGGCCAGCAACTGGTTGCCGCCGGTGCGGTAGCTGCCGGTGCGCTCGCCGGGCTCGAGCAGGGCGGAGGGCGAGAGGAAGGTCCAGTCGAGTTCCTTCTCGGCGCGCAGCGACTCCAGGAAGGTGCGGCCTGCCAGTGCCTCGGGCTTGTAGGCGGCCGGGAATTCGGGCGTGTCGACCAGCGCCTTGCCCGGCGCGATCTCGAGGCTGCCTGCGCCGCCCACTACCAACAGGCGCGGCACGTCCGCCTGTTTTGCAGCGGCGACGGCGGTGGCGGCGTCGGTGCCACCCGCGAAGTGGGTCGAACTGACGACGGCGTCATGGCCGCGAAGCAGCGGCACCAGCGCGTCGAGCCGGGTGGCGTCGGCCTGCTTGAGCGCGAGACCGGGTTGGAGCTGGACCTTGTCGATGTTGCGCGCGATGCCGGTGACCGTGTGGCCGCGTGCAAGCAGCTCGTTGGCGATGCGGGAACCGACGCGGCCGCTGATGCCGAGGATGGCGATATGGCTCATGGAAGAACTCCTGGTTGAAGAAAAGGAAATGGAAGGGGCTTCTCAGGCGGCCTGCCGCGCCGCCTGGGCCAGGTGCTGCTGCCAGGCCTCGGGCCGGCCGAGCCAGGGGCTGGCATCGATTCGTTCGAGGCGGCCGTCGCCACGCGCCAGCGCGAAGCTCGGAAAGCCGCTGCCGCCCATGCGCGCCAATAGCGCACGGCTCGCGGCGAAGTGCTCGCGCGTGGGCTCACCCGCATGCGCTTCGACCGCGGTGGCAAAAGCCGGACCGTCGAGGCCGATGTCGGTGGCCAGTTTGCGCAGCACCGCGGCATCGGCGATGCGCAGTCCCTCGACGTAGTGGGCGCGCTGCAGGCGCTGGAGCAGATCGAGCCCGCGGCCCCCAAGCGCCTCGGCCGCAAGAATGGCCGTGGTCGGCGGCTCGGAGTCCATCACCGCCGTGGTGTCGCGCAGCAGTCCCTCGAAGTAGGCCTCGCCGAAGGGCTGGCCGGTGAGCTGCGCGATCCGCCGGTCATGCGGCATCACGTAGTCGCGCCATTGGGGCGTGATGGTGCGCCGGTTCGATCCGGTCATCATGCCGCCGCCGTGCAGGGCGATCGCGAGGCCCGGCACCGCGCGCGCTGCCTGCACCAGCGGCGCGGCGGCGTAGCACCAGCCGCACAGCGGGTCGAAGACGTAGTGGAGGGTGGCGGAGTTCATCGCGATCGGCGCTTCAGTGGGAATGGCGGCGATCTTATGTTGCTCGATCCGATCAAAAAACCGCTTAGCATGCAAAGGTTTGTTGCTTGAATCGATCGGATCAACATGGACCGCATCACCGCCTCGCAGGTGTTCGTGAACGTTGCCGAGCGCGGCAGCATGACGGCGACGGCCGAGGCGCTGGACATGTCGCGCGCCATGGTCACGCGCTACCTGGCCCAGATGGAGAACTGGGCCGGCGCGCGGCTGCTGCATCGGACCACGCGCCGCCTCAGCCTCACTGCAGCGGGCGAGGAGACACTCGGGCGCTGCCGCCAGATGCTCGAGATCGCGGGGCAGATGCCGGTCGCGGCCGACACGCCGGCCGACGTACCGCAGGGCCTGCTGCGCCTGAGTTGCGCCCAATCGCTGGCGCAGGACGTGATCGCGGCGGCGGTCGCGGCCTATCTGCGCCAGTACCCGCGGACCGCGATCGACCTCAGCATCAGCAGCCGCACCGTCAACCTGGTGGAAGAGCGGATCGATCTCGCGATCCGCATCACGAACGACCTCGATCCGAACCTGATCGCCCGCCCCCTGGGGCACTGCGCTTCGGTGATCTGCGCGACGCCTGCCTACCTGAAGGCGCACGGCACGCCGCGCTCGCCGCAGGAACTCGCGCTGCACAACTGCCTGACCTATTCGTACTTCGGCAAGAGCCTGTGGCAGTTCGAGCACAAGGGCAGCCATGTGGCGGTTCCGGTGGGCGGCAACCTCAGTGCCAACGAGTCGTCGGTGCTGCTGACGGCAGCGCTCGAAGGCGCCGGCATCGCTATGCAGCCGGAGTACTCGACCGCGCCATGGGTGGCGAGCGGTCGGCTGGTCGCACTGCTGCCCGAGTGGCGGCCGCTGGCGATGGGGGTCTACGGCGTCTACAGCTCGCGCCGCCAGATGCCGGCCGCACTGCGCGCGATGCTGGACTTCCTGGCCGCGCGCTTTGCCGACGAGCGCTACTGGCCGCCGGCGCCGCCGATGAAGAAGCGCTGAAGGGACATCCGGAAGTCCCGGTTCCGCAGCGCGGCGCTCGTCAAGAAGCCGGCGCCGCCGGCTCGGTTTCGGGGCCGACCGCCCGGTACAGCGCACGCACGAAGTCGGACTGCGTGATCATCCCGGTGAGTCGGCGCTCGCCGTCGATGATCGGGATGTGGTGGTGGCCGCCCTCGGAGAACAGCGGCACCAGTTCGACCATCGGCCGCTCCTCGCTGGCCACGCGCACCTGGCGCGTCATGATCTGGCCGACCACCTCGGGCTTGCTGGACATCACGGTGCGCGTCGCGCGGATGAAGTCGCGCAGGCGGCCGCCCAGGCCCTCGTGGTGATCCAGGTCGATGTGGCGGAAGAAGTCGGCCTGCGTGACGATGCCGACCACCCGGCGCGTGCGGTCGATCACCGGCAGGGCCTTGATGCGGCGCGCCTGCATCAGGGCCCAGGCCTCCTGCAGCGGCGTGCCGAACTCGGCGACCACCGGGTCGCGCGACATGATGTCGGCGCAGCGCACGGTGCCCAGGCGGCGGCGGTAGGACTCCAGCTCGGTTTCGCGGATCAGCGCTTCGAGGTCGTCGCGGCTGATGTCGAGCACCTGGTTGTAGCGTGCGAGCACCGCGTCGACGTCGGCCGAGCTGAAGCGCGCATCGGCGCTGGGCTTGCGCGGCGCGAGCTGCACATGCGGGTAGCGCCGGCCCGTGAGGCTGTTGTAGAGCACGCCGGCCAGCACGAGCAGCACCGAATTGAGCGCCACCGGATAGAGCGAGAACGGAAAGTGGGTGGTCTGGCTCAGCACCGCGAACAGCGCCACCGCGCCGCCGGGCGGATGCAGGCAGCGCAAGCCGAACATCAGCCCGATGGCGAGCGCGGGGGCGAGGGCGCTGGCCCAGACCGGGTCCGCGATCCATCGGGCACAGGCGACGCCGACCAGTGCCGAGAAGGTGTTTCCGGCGATCACCGACCAGGGCTGGGCGAGCGGGCTGGCGGGCAGCGCGAACACCAGCACGGCGCTGGCGCCCAGCGGCGCGACCAGCCAGCGGCTGTCGATCGAAGAGCCCGTCGATTGGGACAGCAGCGCCGTGACCAGCAGGCCCAGCCCGGCGCCCACGACGGCACGCAGGCGCTCCCTGGCATTGACATTGGTGCGCGCCGGCAGCCAGGCGCGCGCGAAGGTACGCAGTTGCTCGCTCAGCATGTCTTCAGGCGAGTTCGCCGGCGACCCTGCGCCCGATCTCGGGCCAACGCCCGTGCAGCCAGGCCCAGGCCACCAGGCCCACGCTCATCATTCCGATCGAGGTCAGCGCCAGGGCGAAGGTGGAGTGCATCACCAGCGGCGCGACCACGCCGGCCACGATGCCGTTGGCGGTCGAGCCGATCACGGCCTGCAGCGAGGAGGCCATGCCGCGGCGCTCGGGATGAAGGTCGAGCACCAGCAGAGTCACCACCGGCACCATCAGTGCCCAGCCGAAGGCGAAGACCGCAAGCGGCAATATCGCCCAGAAGGGGTGCGGGGTGAAGAGGGCGTTGGCGATCACGTTGACGATGGAGGTCAGCAGCATGATCAGGAAGCCGTCGCGGATCTGCCGCTTGGGCGCCACCTTGCCCGCCATGCGCCCGCTGGCCCAGGCACCGGTCATGATGCCGCCGATGGTCAGCAGGAAGAACCAGAAGAACTGGGTGGGCGCGAGGCCGAGGTGATCGCCGAGGAAGGCGGGCGCGGCCAGCACGTAGAGGAACATGCCGTTGAAGGGCACGCCGCTGGCCAGCGCGAGCAGCAGGAAGCGCGCATCGGAACAGAGATTCCAGTAGCCGCGCATCAGGTGGCGCACTTCGAAGGGCTGGCGCTCGCTCTTGTGCAGGGTCTCCGGCAGAAGCTTCCAGTTGGCGGCGAACAGCACCACGCCCACTGCCACCAGGAACCAGAACACGCTGTGCCAGCCCAGGTGCACGAAGAGGAAGCCGCCGATGATCGGCGCGATCGCGGGGGCGATGCCGAAGTAGATCGTCACCTGGCTCATCACCCGCTGTGCTTCGGCCGGCGGGAACATGTCGCGGATCACGGCGCGCGAGACCACGATGCCGGCGCCGGTGGACAGGCCCTGTAGCGCGCGGAAGAACACCAGCTGCGCGATGGTCTGCGACAGTGCGCAGCCCAGGGAGGCGATGGTGAACACCGCCAGCCCCCACAGCACCACGGGCCGCCGGCCGAAGCTGTCGGACAGCGCGCCATGAAACAGGTTCATGAAGGCGAAGCCGAAGAGGTAGGCCGACAGCGTCTGCTGCATCTGCGCCGGCGTCGCGCCGATGCTCTGGGCGATACCCGCGAAGGCCGGGATGTAGGTGTCGATGGAGAAAGGGCCGAGCATGCCCAGCACCGCCAGCAGCACGGCGAGCGCCCAGCGCGGCGCGTGCCAGAGTTTGTCGGCGTCGGGGTTCATGCGAGAGGTCTCCGGTGCGCCGGTCAAAACCGGCGAGGTGTTGTGAATGAAAGAGTCATACGTTGAAGGCTTAGCCAGCTACGGCGGCCCCGAGTCATGCGTACACATTCGTGAGGGTGTGGGCGAAGCGTTGACAGGGGTACGCGCGGGCCGGGTATCGAGCCGCGTAATACATGCCCCGCGGCGAGAGTTGCGGGTGGTCCGGGGTGCCGAGGTTGTCGGAGAAAGCCGAAGGCCACACCGATGCTGCCGCTTTGGCGAGGCGGCATCGGACCCCGCGCGGTCAGAGACCCCGCGCACGCGCGGAAACACCTCGCACGGGAACCGGGAGATCCCGCGTCCTTCTGCGCAGCGCTGGGAAGCGCTGGCTGCAGAGCGCATCGTGAAGCCCAAGGGCGTACGACGATGAGCCACGGGCGCGGGAAGTCGGACTGCTGCGTAGTACCGAAGAAGCTGCCGAACAAGGCTGCGGGGGGAGCTCCTGCGGCGGCGGAGGCGGTGGAGGGAAGGCGGCAGGCCAAGGGAAATGCCATCGCGGCGCGCATGTCCCGCAGATCGGTGCGGGTCTATGACATGGGAACCGCGCTCGATGGCATACGACAGACGGCAAAGGGCCGTCGTGGTGCGAGGTTCACTGGACTGCTGCATCACATCTACGCGGTCGAGCGCCTGCGGGCGGCCTACCTTGCGCTCAAGCGCGATGCGGCCGCCGGGGTGGACGGCCAGACCTGGCAGACGTACGGGCAGGACCTGGAGGGCAACCTCCTGGAACTGTCCGAGCGGCTGGCCCGAGGGGGCTACCGGCCCCAGCCTGTCAAGAGGGTGTACATCGACAAGGCCGACGGCAGCAAGCGCCCGCTGGGCGTGCCGGCGCTGGAGGACAAGCTCGTCCAGCGCGCCACGGTCGAAGTGTTGAACGCCATCTACGAGCAGGACTTCCTCGGGTTCAGCTACGGCTTCAGGCCCGGCAAGAGCGCGCACAACGCGCTGGATGCCGTGGCGGTAGGTGTGAGCAGCAGACGAGTGAACTGGATACTCGATGCGGACATAGCCAAGTTCTTCGACACGATCGAAAGGGACTGGCTGGTGAAGTTCATCGAACACCGCGTGGCTGACGCGCGCGTGGTGCGGCTGATCAAGAAATGGCTGCACGCGGGCGTGCTGGAAGACGGCAGGCTGACGCAAAGTGAGTTGGGTACGGTTCAGGGTGGGAGCATCAGCCCGCTGCTGGCCAACATCTACCTGCACTATGCGTTCGACCTGTGGGTCAAGCAGTGGAGGGGGCGCCATGCCCGAGGCGACGTGATCGTCGTGCGCTACGCCGACGATTGGGTTGCCGGGTTCCAGTTCCGCGACGATGCCGAGCGCTTCCAGCGCGCGGTGGCCGAGCGGCTGGGCCAGTTCGGGCTGAAGCTGCACCCCGAGAAGACGCGGCTGATCGAGTTCGGGCGCTTCGCCCGCGAGAACCGACGCCGCAAGGGACAAGGCAAGCCGCAGACCTTCGACTTCCTGGGGTTCACGCATTGCTGCGGGACGACGAGGAAGGGCAAGTTCATGGTCCTGCGACTCACCAGTGCCAAACGCCTGCGCGCCAAGCTGCAGGTGATCAAGCTCGAACTCAGAAGGCGCATGCACCAACCCATCCCGGAGCAGGGCCAGTACCTGCGGGCGGTGGTGACTGGGCATGCGCGCTACTTCGGCGTGCCGTGCAACGGCGCGCGGCTGAGGACATTCCGCCATCAGGTCGTCGGGCTGTGGCATCGCACGCTGTGCCGCCGCAGCCAGAGCCGCGACCTGCCCTGGCGACGCATGTATCGCTTGATGGCGCATTGGCTGCCTGTTCCGAACATCTGCCACCCGTACCCGAACCAGCGTCTGATCGTCATGACCCAAGGCAGGAGCCGTATGCGGTAGCTCCGCACGTACGGATCTGCGGAGGGGGTGCTGGGTGACTGGCATTCCTACTCTGACTTCTTGCTTGTTGTGCGCGGCCAAAGAAAACGCCCGCGGCCGTCAAGGCAAAGCGGGCGTTCGGGCTCGAAGGATCCGCCAGGGGATCAGAGCGTATCAATAAAGCTGCGCAGCTTGTCGGAGCGGCTCGGATGCTTGAGCTTGCGCAGGGCCTTCGCCTCGATCTGGCGGATGCGCTCGCGCGTCACGTCGAACTGCTTGCCCACCTCTTCCAGCGTGTGGTCGGTCGACATCTCGATGCCGAAGCGCATGCGCAGCACCTTGGCCTCGCGCGGCGTCAGGCTGTCGAGGATGTCCTTGACCACGTCGCGCAGGCCGGCCTGCATCGCGGCCTCGATCGGGGCCGTGTTGCTGCTGTCCTCGATGAAATCGCCCAGGTGCGAATCGTCGTCGTCGCCGATGGGGGTTTCCATCGAGATCGGCTCCTTGGCGATCTTCATGATCTTGCGGATCTTGTCTTCCGGGATCTCCATCTTCGCGGCCAGGATGCCGGCGTCGGGCTCGAAGCCGAACTCCTGCAGGTGCTGGCGGCTGATGCGGTTCATCTTGTTGATGGTCTCGATCATGTGCACCGGGATGCGGATGGTGCGCGCCTGGTCGGCGATCGAGCGCGTGATCGCCTGGCGGATCCACCACGTCGCATAGGTCGAGAACTTGTAGCCGCGGCGGTATTCGAACTTGTCGACCGCCTTCATCAGCCCGATGTTGCCTTCCTGAATCAGGTCGAGGAACTGCAGGCCGCGGTTGGTGTACTTCTTGGCGATGGAGATCACGAGGCGCAGGTTGGCCTCGATCATTTCCTTCTTGGCGTCGCGCGAGGACGACTCGCCCTCGTTCATGCGCTTGTTGATGTCCTTGAGCTCGGCCAGCGGCACCACCACGCGCGACTGGATGTCGGCCAGCTTCTGCTGCAGTTCCTGCACCGGCGGGATGTTGCGGGCCAGCACGGCGCTCCAGGGCTTGCCGGCGGCAGCCTGCTTCTCGACCCACTTGAGGTTGAGCAGGTTGGAGGCCACGCGGTGGCCGCTCTTGTCGTAGCCGCTGAAGTCGCGGATGAACTCGTCCTGCGGGAAGCCGCACTTGTCCACGATGATGCGGCGCAGCTCGCGCTCCTTCTTGCGCACATCGTCCACCTGCGTGCGCACCAGGTCGCACAGCTTCTCGATGGTGCGGGCCGTGAAGCGAATGGTCATCAGCTCCTCGGACAGCGAGTGCTGCGCCTTCTGATAGGACGGCGTGCCGTAGCCTTCCTTGTCGTAGATCTTGTGGACCTTCTCGAACAGGAGGGCGATGCGGTCGAAGCGGGTGAGGGCCTCGTTCTTGAGCTCTTCCAGCTTCTTGGTCAGGGCCTTGGAGCCGCCCTTGCCGTCGTCGTCGTCTTCCTCGTCGAACTCGTCGAAGTCTTCCTCGGCCACGTAGTCGTCGGCCTCGTTGGGGTTGGAGAAGCCGTCGACGATGGTGGAGATGACCACCTTGCCATCACGGATCTCCTGGCCCAGGCGCAGGATCTCGGCGATGGTGGCGGGCGAGGCCGAGATGGCCTCCATCATGGCCATCAGGCCGCCTTCGATGCGCTTGGCGATCTCGATCTCGCCCTCGCGCGTCAGCAGCTCGACCGTGCCCATCTCGCGCATGTACATGCGCACCGGGTCGGTGGTGCGGCCGAATTCGCTGTCGACGGTCGAGAGCGCGGCTTCGGCCTCTTCTTCGGCTTCCTCGACGGTGGTGGCGGTCGGCGCGGTGTTGTTCAGCAGCAGGGTCTCGGCGTCGGGCGTCTGCTCGTAGACCGCCACGCCCATGTCGTTGAGCATGGTGACCACGACTTCCATGGTCTCGGCGTCGACCAGCTTGTCGGGCAGGTGGTCCGAGATCTCGCCGTGCGTCAGGTAACCGCGGGTCTTGCCCAGGGTGATCAGGGTCTTGAGGCGGGAGCGGCGCTTGGCCAGGTCTTCCTCGGAGAGCACGGTCTCGTCGAGGCCGAATTCCTTCATCAAGGCGCGTTCCTTCGCCTTGCTGATCTTCATGCGAAGAGGCTTGACCTTTTCCTCGGTCGCCGCGGGCTCGTCTCCGACCAGTTCGTCCTCGATGTCGGACAGATCGACATCGCTGGCCGGCGCCTCGCTGGCGGCGGCCTTGGGCTTGCGGCCGCGCTTGGCGCCGCCGGCGGCGGGCGCTGCACCGGCCGCCTTGGGGGGGCGGCCGACCTTGCGGGCGGCGGTGGCGGGTGCGGCGGCGACCGCTGCTGCGGCGGCCTTCTTGGGTTCGGCGGTGGGAGACGTTTTGGTGGGCACGGTTTTCACTTTCGTAGCGGCTGTCGCCTTGGACGCGGCGATACCTGTCTTAGTTGCCGGCAGGGCCGCAGCTTTCAACGGTTTCTCTGCAACCGGCTTGCTGGCGGCGGACATGGCAGGCTTCTTTGAACTGGGCATACGACCTCGTACAACAAGAATGAACCAACGCAATCACGGGCGCCAACAGCCCGGCGCAGGCGGAAGCACAAAAAAACAGAGAGGGGCGAACAAAAGGCCGCGGGCGGCCCCTCGAGCGCTCTTCAAAAGACAAGATGTCGGGCGAACATTTGGTGTGCAGTCCTTGCGGTTTTTGACCCGTATTCCGATGTGGATTCATCGGAAAGTGCGTTGCGCATCGAGTCGGCCCGGAGGTGCTGCTGTCGCTCTTGCCTTATTTCGCATGTTTGCGAAGCCTTAAATTATAGCGCGCTGCGCAATTTTCAAGCAAGTTCCTGGTGTATTAACGCGGCGGATGCAGGCGGGCGCGCAGCTCCAGCCGGCGCGCCTCCAGGGCCTTGTAGCGCTCCAGGGCGCGCGGGTCGCTGCCGACTGCGGCGATGGCGTCGCTCTGCTGGGCCTTGAGCCGGTCGTCCAGCATGAAATCGAGCACGTTGCGCAACTCGCGCGCGGCCTCTGCCGCCTGCTCGCCCTCGGGATCGCCCAGCGGGCCGCCGTCGGGGCCGGTCATGACGCGCAGCGCCAGCGCCTCGAAATCCAGGCCTCGCAGGCCCTCGCGCAGCGCCGCCCAGGGCTGCACCCCGTGTTCGTGCAGCTGGCTGTCCAGCCAGGTGAAGAGCTCCCGGATCATCGGGGGCGACACAGACCTCGCCGTTTGAGAACCTGGTGGCCCGGGCAAGGCCTCCCAGGCATTGTCCGCCCGACGCCAAAAATTTGCCGGGGGCAGGCCGCGCTCGGGGCGCGCCAGATTGCAGGACGCGCTCAATGGCGCTCTCTCATTGGTCTTCCGCTTCGGCGGGCGGCCTATAACGCCGCGCGCGGCGTTGTGCCTGGCCGGACCTCCCGGTGGGCGGCTATCCCCGGCACCAATCGAGCCACAGCTCGCCCAGCTCCTGAGCGCTCAACTGGACCATTTCCGCGATCTCGGTCAAAAGCTGTCGCTTGAGCGCGCCTTCCGGCAGCGCGCTCCACAGCGGCCGGGCGTTGCTGGCCATGTGGGCGCGCCCTTCGGCGCTGCCGAGGTCGCAGCCCTCGCGGGCGGCCTCGAGCATGAAGCGGCTCAGCGGCGTGGCCTCGCCGACGAAGCGGGCGAAGGCGTCGGCGCCGAACTCGCGGATGAAGCTGTCGGGATCGTGCTCGGCCGGCAGGAACAGGAACTTGACGCTGCGCACGTCGGTGGCGTAGGGCAGGGCGCCATCGAGCGCCTTGCGCGCGGCGCGCCGGCCGGCGGCGTCGCCGTCGAAGCTGAAGACCACCGATTCGGTGAAGCGGAAGAGCTTCTGCACATGGTCCGTGGTACAGGCCGTGCCCAAGGTCGCGACCGCGTTCGGGAAGCCCAGCTGCGCCAGCGCCACCACGTCCATGTAGCCCTCTGTCACCAGCGCATAGCCTCGCTCGCGAAAGGCGGCTCGGGCCTCGTAGAGGCCGTAGAGCTCGCGGCCCTTGCTGAAGACCGGCGTCTCGGGCGAGTTGAGGTACTTGGGCTTCTCGTCGCCCAGCACCCGGCCGCCGAAGCCGATGCATTCGCCCTTGACGTTGCGGATCGGGAACATCACTCGGTCGCGGAAGCGGTCGTAGCGCTTGCCTTCGCTGTTTTCGTCGGCCTCCCCGGCGATCACCAAGCCGCTCTCGGCCAGCAGCGGGTCGTCGTAATCGGGAAAGACGCTGGCCAGCGTGCGCCAGCCCGGCGGCGCGTAACCGATGCCGAACTGCCGGGCGACCTCGCCCGAGAGGCCGCGGCCCTTGAGGTAGTCGATGGCGCCAGGGGACTGGCGCAGCTGCTTGCGGTAGGCCTCGCCCGCCTTCTCGAGCACCTCGGACAGGGTCGCCTGCTTCTGGCGTTGCCCGGCAGCGCGGGCGCGCTCCTCGGGCGAGGCGTCGTCCTCGGGCACCTGCAGGCCGTACTGGCCGGCGAGGTCGTGCACCGCTTCGACGAAACCCATGCCGGCATGCTCCATCAGGAAGCCGATGGCATTGCCATGCGCCCCGCAGCCGAAGCAGTGATAGAACTGCTTGGTCGGGCTGACGGAGAAGGAGGGCGACTTCTCGCCATGAAAGGGGCACAGCCCCATGAAATTGGCGCCGGCCTTCTTCAGCTGGACGTAGCGCCCGACGATCTCCACCACGTCGGCGCGCGCGATCAGTTCCTGGATGAAAGAGGCGGGGATGGTCATGTAGGCGGGGAGCGGCAAATCATACGCAAGACCTCATGCCGGCGCGGGCCGGCGGCATACTGGGCGCTTCGAATCCGCGCCGCATTCGCATGATTCGCCATACCGTCCGCCACGCAGTGCCCTTGCTGCGCCACCCCCTCCGGTTCGCCTGGGAGGCGGCCAAGGCGTTCCGGGCTAACCAGGGCCTGCTGCTCGCGGGCGCGGTCGCCTACTACGCGCTGCTGTCGATCGTGCCGATCCTTATTCTGAGCGTGATCGCGATGTCGCACTTCATCGGCCAGGCGGAGCTGCTGAGCTCGGTGGGTCGCTACCTGGAGTGGCTGCTGCCGGGCCAGTCACGGGCCATCGTTGCCGAGCTGTCGAACTTTCTGGACCATCGCGATGTGATGGGGCCGGTGCTGCTGGTGACGATGATCTTCTTCAGCTCGCTCGCCTTCACCGTGCTGGAAAGCGCGATGGCGGTGATCTTTCATCACCGCAAGGCAGACCATTCGCGGCACTTCCTGATTTCCGCGGTGATGCCCTATCTCTACATCCTCTGCCTGTGCGTCGGCTTGCTGCTGGTCACCCTGGTGGCGGGCGCGTTGCAGGTGATCGGGCAGGAAAGCGTCGAGCTGTTCGGCCGTCGTTGGTCGCTGTCGGGCGTGTCGGGGGTCCTGCTGTATCTGCTCGGACTGGGCGGCGAGATCTTCATGCTGACCTCGCTCTACCTGGTGATGCCCGTGGGTCGGCTGCGCCTGCGGCACGCATTGCTGGGCGGCGTGACCGCGGCGCTGCTTTGGGAGGTGACGCGCCGCGTGCTGGTGCTGTACTTCGCCACGCTGTCGCAGGTCAACGTGGTGTACGGCTCGCTGACCACCGCGATCGTGGTGCTTCTGAGCCTGGAGATCGCCGCCACGCTGGTGCTCTTCGGCGCCCAGGTGATCGCGCAATACGAGCGCCTCGAGCGCACCGGAAGCGCGAAGCCGATCCCGGGCGAGATCGCAGCGGTCAGCGCGGCGCCAGCCGGATCGCCCCGTCGAGCCGGATCACCTCGCCGTTGAGCATGTCGTTCTCGATGATGTGCTTGGCCAGCTTCGCGTAGTCCTCGGGTGTGCCCAGGCGCGAGGGGAAGGGGACGCTGGCAGCCAACGCGTCCTGGACTTCCTGGGGCATCCCGAACAGCATCGGCGTGCCGAAGATGCCGGGAGCGATCGTCATGTTGCGTATGCCGTTGCGCGCCAGGTCGCGGGCGATCGGCAGCGTCATGCCGACCACGCCGCCCTTCGAGGCGCTGTAGGCGGCCTGGCCGATCTGGCCGTCGTAGGCCGCGACCGAGGCGGTGGAGATCAGCACGCCGCGCTCGCCTGTGGATTCAGGCTCGTTCTTGCTCATGGCGTCGGCCGCCAGGCGGATCATGTTGAAGCTGCCGATCAGGTTGACGGTGATGGTCTTGCTGAACACGGCCAGCGCGTGCGGGCCGCTCTTGCCGACGGTCTTCTCGGCGGGTGCGATGCCGGCGCAGTTGACCAGGCCGACCAGCTTGCCGAGCTTCTGGGCCGCGACCACGGCGGCCTGACCGTCGGCCTCCTGGCTCACGTCGCACTTGACGAAGACGCCGCCGATGTCCTTGGCGACCGCCTCGCCCTTGTCCGCCTGCATGTCGGCGATCACGACCTTGCCGCCGTTCGCGGCCAGGATGCGCGCCGTGCCTTCGCCGAGGCCCGAAGCGCCGCCGGTGACGATGAAAACCTTACCTTCGATCTGCATGTGCTCAGCTCCTCAAAGAATGCGTTCGTCCGGCGATCATAGAGCGCAAAAAAAGGGGCCCCGTCCGAAGACGGGGCCCTTGAATTGGATCCCGAAGGACCCAAGGAGACAATCGTCACCCGCTCGAGGCGGGCCTTGTCAATTGATTAGGCGCGCTTGCGGGCAGCCGTTTGGGCGGTGCTCTTGGCGGCGTTCACGGCCGTGGTCGAGACGGCCTGGAAGTTGGCTTCGGCGACGTCGGTGGCTTGCTTGACGGCCTTCTGGACCGATTCGAAGGCGTTGTTGGCGGCGGCCACGGCGCTCTTCATCACGGCGACGGCGGTTTCCGAACCGGCGGGGGCGTTCTTGGCAGCGCTGTCGACCAAGCCGACGAAGGCTTGCTGAGCTTCAGCGGTCTTGCTTTCGAAAGCCTTGGTGAATTCGGCGCCGGTGCCTTGGGCGATTTCGTACAGGTGGCGGCTGTAAGCGGCGGTCTTCTCGGCCAGGGGCTGGAACAGGCCGGCTTGCAGGGCCAGCAGCTCTTGCGCGTCCTTGACGCTCAGCAGCGCTTGCGTGGTGCCGGCGGCTTCGGTCAGGGCGGCCTTGGAGGCGGTCACGTTCAGTTCGACCAGCTTCTCAACGCCTTCGAAGGCCTTGGTGGTGAGGCCGAACAGCGTTTCGACGTTGGCCTTGTGGGAGGCGATGATTTGGTCAGCGGTGAGTGCCATTTGTGGAGCTCCAGTTAGATAAAGGGGACGATTCACGGTGAGCTGCACTCTTCTTTTTATGTTGCGGCGCAGCATGGCGGAAGTATAGGCAGCGCCCCGGCGCTCTCCAAGAGGTTTTTGCTGCTTTGCAGCAATTTAGAAGCAGATTTCTAAAACCGTCCCGACAATGTTCCTTATGCGTGCTTTTTATTCGGGCCACTTCGTCTTGCCGCTGCCCCCCGGACACCGGTTTCCGATGGGGCGCTACGCACTGCTGCGCGAGCAGATGGAGCGGCACCTGCCCGAGGTCGAAATGCTGCAGGCGCCACGTGCCAGCGACGGTGAGCTGGCGCTGGCCCACACGCCGCAATGGATCGCCGCCATCAGCGATGGCACTGTCGACCCGCAAGCCATGCGGGAGATCGGCTTCCCCTGGAGCGAAACCATGGTCGAGCGCTCGCGCCGCTCGGCCGGTGCGACCATCGCCGCCTGCCGTGCCGCCCTGGCCGAGGGTGTCTCGGCCAACATGGCCGGCGGGACCCACCATGCGAGCGCCGATCGGGGCGGGGGCTTCTGCGTCTTCAACGACGCCGCGGTCGCGGCACGCCTCATGCAGGCGGAGCACGGAAGGCGCGGCCGCGTGCCGCTGCAGGTGGCGGTGATCGATCTCGACGTGCACCAGGGCAACGGCACTGCGCGCATCTTTCGCGAAGATCCGAGCGTGTTCACGCTGTCGATGCACGGACAGAAGAACTTCCCCTTCCGCAAGGAGGCGAGCGACCTCGACGTCGAGTTGCCTGACGGCTGCGGCGACGCCGACTACCTGGCCGCGCTGGAGCAGGCGCTCGACGAGCTCGACCGGCGCTTCTCCCCCGGCCTGGTGATCTACCTCGCCGGCGCCGACCCCTTCGAGCGCGACCGGCTGGGGCGCCTCAAGTTGAGCTTCGACGGCCTGGAGGCGCGCGACCGGCGCGTTTTCGACTTTGCGTGGCAGCGCCGCATCCCGCTCGCGTTCGCGATGGCCGGCGGCTATGCCAGCGACATTGCCGAGACCGTGCAGGTGCAGCTCGGCACCTTCCGCGTGGCCGTCGACTACTGGGGACGCTGGCAGAATTCCGCGGCCAGAGGGCATTGATGAGATGAGCGCCAGACCCACCCCCCACCACCGCAGCGCCTTCCGCGTCTTCCGCAGCATCCCGACGCGCTGGGCTGACAACGACATGTACGGGCATGTCAACAACGTCGTCTACTACGGCTGGTTCGACACCGCCGTCAATGCACTGCTGATTGAGCGCGGCGCGCTGGACATCCACCACGGCGACACCATCGGCTTCGTGGTCGAGACGCAATGCAACTACTTCGCGCCGCTGGCCTTTCCGCAGACGGTGGAGGCGGGCGTTCGCGTGGCGCATGCGGGCAGCTCCAGCGTGCGCTACGAGATCGCGTTGTTCGCCGAGGGTGCCGAGACCGCGGCGGCGCAGGGCCATTTCGTTCATGTCTACGTCGACCGGACGACGCAGCGGCCGGTGCAGCTGCCGGCGGCGCTGCAGGTTCTGGTCGACGAACTGCGCGGCTGAGGGACCGCGCAAAGAAAAAGCGGCGCCCGGTGTGGACGCCGCTTCGGCTGTTGCCGCCTCGGACGGTTATTGCGTCTTGGCTGTGGGCTTCATCATGGCCCGGATGTCAGCCTTGGCCTTGGTCTCGTCGGCCTTGGCCTGCTTCTCGCAAGCGTTCTTGGCGTCGCCCTTCTGGTCGTCGCACTTTTCCTTCGCGACGTCGTAGGTGGCCTTCACCTTTTCTTCCTCGACCTTGCGTGCGTTGGAGTCGCTGGGCTTGTATTGCTGTTCGAGCTCAGCCTTGGCCACGTTTTCCTTGCCCTTGGCTTCCTTCTCGCAGACGTCCTTCGCGTTGTCCTTCATCGCGTCGCACTTGGCCTTGTCCACCTTGTAGGCGGCCTCGATCTTTTCCTTGGCGACCTTGTGTTCGTCCTGGGTCATTGCACTGGCCTGCGTGACCACGAAGCAAGACGAGGCGATCGCGAGCATGAGCAGATGTTTCTTCATGGAGATACTCCTTCCTGTGAGGTTGCTGATCAGTACTTCTCGAACCAGAGCGCCTCCGGCGTGCGGCCGTCGCGCGATTCCCAGTCCTTGACCTGCTTCTCGGCTTCGTCGCGGCTGATGCCGTGGCGTTCCTGGATGCGTCCGAGCAACTGGTCGCGCTTGCCGGCGATGACGTCGAAGTCGTCGTCGGTCAGCTTGCCCCACTGCTCCTTGGCCTTGCCCTTGAGCTGTTTCCAGTTGCCTTCGATGGTGTCCTTGTTCATCGCCTATCTCCTTCAATTGAGGGGTTTTGTCGCTGACCCATTGCTTGTGGCCGGCGTGAGAAGGACTCTGGCTTGCAGGTGGGAACGGAGTGGTAGGACGCCCGGGGAACGGTCCGTAGGCACATGCCGACGCGCCCCGTGATAATCGGACGCACGCAGAAACCGGACACCAGCGCGCCGCATCATCATGATCATCCACAGCCTGCTCGACACCGACCTCTACAAGTTCACGATGATGCAGGTGGTGTTGCACCACTTCCCCGGCGCGCGCGTGGAGTACCGCTTCAAGTGCCGCAACCCGGGCATCGACCTGGCGCAATTCGCCGCGCAGATCCGCGAGGAGGTCCGCCACCTGTGCTCGCTGCCGTTCCGGGACGCGGAGTTGAGCTACCTGCGCTCGATGCGCTTCATCAAGAGCGACTTCGTCGACTTCCTCGGGCTGTTCCGCCTCAACGAGAAGTACATCAAGATCATCCCGCAGGCCTCGGGCGAGCTCGACATCCGCATCGAGGGCCCATGGCTGCACACCATCCTGTTCGAGATCCCGGTGCTGGCGATCGTCAACGAGGTCTACTTCCGCAATACCCAGCCGCGGCCGGACATCGCCGAGGGCCGGCGGCGCCTCGAGACCAAGATCGCGCAGCTACAGGGCGCGGGGCTGCAGGACCTGAAGATTGCGGACTACGGCACCCGCCGCCGCTTCTCCAAGGATTGGCACGACGAGGTGCTGCGCACCCTGAGCCTCCGGCTGGGCCCGGTGACCTCGCCGCCGCAGCGCAGCGCAGACAAGCCGCCGCAGTTCGCCGGCACCAGCAACGTGCTCTACGCCATGAAGCTCGGCCTGATCCCGCTGGGCACCATGGCGCACGAGTACCTCCAGGCCTGCCAGGCGCTCGGTCCGCGACTGCGCGACAGCCAGGTCTTCGGCTTCGAGTCGTGGGCGCGCGAATACCGTGGCGACCTGGGCATCGCGCTGTCGGACGTCTACGGCATGAGCGCCTTCTTGCGCGACTTCGACATGTACTTCTGCAAGCTGTTCGACGGTGCCCGGCACGACAGCGGCGATCCCTTCCAGTGGGGCGAGCGCATGCTGGCCCACTACGCCGCCAACCGCGTCGATCCGCAAACCAAGACACTGATCTTCAGCGACAGCCTGACGGTTCCTCGCACCATCGAGCTCTACCAGCAGTTCCGCGGCCGCTGCCAGCTGGCCTTCGGCATCGGCACCAACCTCACCAACGACCTGGGCTACGAGCCGCTGCAGATCGTGATCAAGATGGTCCGCTGCAACGACCAGCCCGTGGCCAAGCTGTCCGACACGCCCTCCAAAAACATGTGTGACGACGAGCGCTACCTGGCCTACCTGCGCCAGGTCTTCGAGATTGCCCAGCCGACCGCATGACACTTTCGCACGCGCCCACCAGATTCCTTCGCCCGCTGGCCACCGTCGCACTGTCGACCCTGCTACCCGTCACCGCCTTCGCTGCCGACTTCGACGGCGGCAGCCTGTCGCCCGCGTGGGGCCTGCCCTTCGCGGGCATCCTGCTGTCGATCGCGCTCATGCCGCTCCTGGCGCCGTCCTTCTGGCACCACCACTACGGCAAGGTGTCGGCCGCCTGGGCGCTGGCCTTTCTGCTGCCCTTCGCGGCGATCCACGGCGCCGGGCTGGCGGGTGCGCAGCTCCTGCACGCGCTGTTGGCCGAGTACATCCCCTTCATCCTTTTGCTGACAGCACTGTTCGTGGTGGCGGGCGGCATTCACATCCGCGGCAACCTGCATGGCACGCCGGCGCTCAACACCGGCATCCTGGCGATCGGGGCCTTGCTCGCAAGCCTGATGGGCACGACCGGTGCCTCCATGCTGCTGATCCGCCCCCTGATCCGTGCCAATGACAGCCGCCGGCATCGGGTGCACGTGATCGTGTTCTTCATCTTCATCGTGTCGAACGTGGGGGGCTCGCTCACGCCGCTGGGCGATCCGCCGCTGTTCCTGGGTTTCCTGAAGGGCGTGGAGTTCTTCTGGACGGCACGCAACATCCTGCCGGAGACCCTGTTCATCGTCGGCGTCCTGCTGGCGCTGTTCCATGTGCTCGACCGCTGGTACTACGGCAAGGAAGACGCGCTGCCCTTCGACCCCACGCCCGACACCGGCGGCATTCGCTTCGAGGGCGCCGCCAACTTCTGGCTGCTGGGCGGCATCGTCTTCCTCGTGCTGTTGAGCGGCATCTGGAAGTCACCCGTCAGCGTCGACGTCCATGGCACCGAGCTCGGGCTTCCCGGCCTCGTGCGCGACGCCGGGCTGGTCGCGATCACGCTGCTCTCGCTCAGGATCACGGCGCCGCAGGTGCATGCCGACAACCAGTTCGGTTGGGCGCCGATGGCGGAGGTGGCGAAGCTCTTCGCGGGCATCTTCCTCACCATCATTCCGGTGATCGCGATGCTCAAGGCGGGCGTCCACGGCCCCTTCGGCGCGGTCGTCTCGGCCGTGACGCGGCCCGACGGTCAGCCCGATCCGGCGATGTACTTCTGGGCCACCGGCGTGCTGAGCTCCTTCCTCGACAATGCACCCACCTACCTCGTGTTCTTCAACACGGCGGGGGGCGATGCGCAGGCACTCATGACCACGCATGCACCGACCCTGGTCGCGATCTCGGCGGGCGCGGTGTTCATGGGGGCCAACACCTACATCGGCAATGCGCCCAACCTGATGGTCAAGGCCATCGCGGAAAGCCGCGGCGTGCGCATGCCGAGCTTCTTCGGCTACATGATGTGGTCGGGCGCCATCCTGGTGCCGCTGTTCGTTCTCTCCACCTTCATCTTCTTCCGCTGATCATGAACAAACCCAAGATCCTCGTCGCCCGTTCGGTCTTTCCCGAAACCATCGCCCGGCTGGAAGCCCATTTCGAGGTCGAGTCCAACCAGGACGACCAAAGCTGGAGCAAGGCGCAGCTGATCCAGAAGCTCCAAGGCAAGCAGGGCGCCTTCACCACCGGCAGCGAGCGTATCGACGCCGAGGTGCTGGCAGCCTGCCCCGAGCTGAAGATCTGCGCCAACATGGCGGTGGGCTACAACAACTTCGACGTCGACGCCATGACCGCCCGCGGCGTGCTCGCCACCAACGCGCCCGACGTGCTGACCGAGACCACCGCCGACTTCGGCTTCGCGCTGCTGATGGCCACCGCGCGCCGCATCACCGAGAGCGAGCATTTCCTGCGCGCCGGCAAGTGGCAGAAGTGGAGCTACGACATGTTCGCCGGCTCCGACATCCACGGCGCCACGCTGGGCATCATCGGCATGGGGCGCATCGGGCAGGGCATCGCCAGGCGCGGCGCGCACGGCTTCGGCATGAAGGTGATCTATCACAACCGCTCGCGGCTCGATGCGCAGCTCGAGGCCGAATGCAAGGCCGGCTACGCGACCAAGGAAGAGCTGCTGAAGACCGCCGACCACGTCATGCTCGTGGTGCCGTATTCGGCCGCCTCGCACCACACCATCGGCGCCGCCGAGCTGGCCCTGATGAAGCCGACGGCCACGCTGGTGAACATCGCCCGCGGCGGCATCGTCGACGATGCGGCGCTGGCGGCGGCGCTGCGTGACAAGCGCATCGCGGCGGCGGGGCTGGATGTGTTCGAGGGCGAGCCCAACGTGCATCCCGCGTTGCTCGGAGTGCCGAACGTCGTGCTCACGCCCCATATCGCCAGCGCCACCATCCCGACCCGGCGCGCGATGGCAGAGCTGGCGGCGGACAACTTGGTGGGCTTCCTGGTCGACGGCAAGCCGGTCACGCCGCTCAATCCCGCGGTGCTGGGAGGCAAGTAGACCTGTCATGCCTTTGCCGGAATCCTGGATCCTGATCGGCCTCGCCGCCCTCAACATCGTCCTGCTGCTCTGGCTGCTGCTGCGCAAGCCGCCGCCACCCGACCACGGCACCCTGGTTGCCACGCTGGGCGCGGCCAACGAGCGCATCGAGCGCGAGCTGCGGCACGAGATCGGCGAGTCTTCCCGCGGCGCGAGGCAGGAGACGAGCCAGGCCTTTGCGACTTTCCAGCAAGCGCTGGTGCAGCAGGGGGCCGAGGCCACCCGCACGCAGAACGCGCAGATCGACGCCTTCGCGCAGCAGCTGAGCCTGTTGCAGAAGACGCTGGCCGACACCCTCAACACGCAGTTGCAGGGGCTGTCCGAATCGAATGCGCGGCGACTCGCCGAGGTGCGCGCGACGATGGAGACCCAGCTCGCGCAGCTCCAGCAGAGCAACACCGCCAAGCTCGACGAGATGCGCAAGACCGTCGACGAGAAGCTGCAGAGCACGCTCGAGGCGCGGCTGGGAGAGAGCTTCAAGCAGGTGGCCGACCGGCTTGAGCAAGTGCACAAGGGCCTGGGCGAAATGCAGACGCTGGCGGTCGGCGTCGGCAGCCTGCAGCGCGTGCTGACCAACGTGAAGACGCGCGGCGTGTTCGGCGAGGTGCAGCTCGAGGCCCTGCTCGAGCAGGTGCTCACGCCCGAGCAGTACGCCCGGCAGGTCGAGACCAAGCCGCGCAGCGGCCAGCGCGTGGACTTCGCGATCCGCTTCCCCGGCCGCGGCAGCGACGGCGCGCCGGTCTGGCTGCCGATCGATGCCAAGTTTCCGCGCGACGACTACGAGCGCCTGCTCGATGCCCATGAGCGCATCGACGCCGGCGCCGCCGAGCTCGCGGCCCGTGCGCTGGAGGCGCGCATCCGCAGCGAGGCCCGCTCGATCGCCGAGAACTACCTGGCTGCGCCGCACACCACCGACTTTGCGATCCTGTTCCTGCCGGTGGAGAGCCTGTATGCCGAGGTGTTGCGGCGCCCCGGGCTGATGGACGCGATCCAGCGCCAGCACCGCGTGACCCTGGCCGGGCCGACCACGCTCCTGGCGATGCTCAACAGCCTGCACATGGGCTTTCGCACGCTGGCGCTGGAGCAGCAGGCCTCCGAGGTATGGAAGGTGCTCGGCGCCGTCAAGACCGAGTTCGAGCGCTACGGCGAATGGGTGGCGCGCATCAAGGAGCAGGTGGCCAAGGCCTCCGACACGCTCGACAAGGCCGACACCCGCGCCAAGCAGATGCGCCTGGCGCTGCGCAAGGTCGAGGCGCTGCCGGAGGCGCAGTCGCAGGCGCTGCTGCCGGCTGCCGACGACGGCGATTTGGCGACGTGAGCGGCGCCCGGCCGCCCGAAGCCGCCCGCCCCCTCCTTCAGGAGGTGGTGCGCGAAGTACACGAAGTGACGAGCCTGGGGGAGGTCCGCTCATGACCGGCGAGCTGCTGCGGCTGATTGCGGCGCAGATCCTGCTGCATTCGGCCATGGCCGGCATGCGCTTGGGTGCGCCGCTGCTGGCGCTGCAAAAGGGCTACAGCGCGGCCGCCGTCGGCCTGCTGATCGCGCTGTTCGCGCTCACCCAGGTGTTCCTGGCGCTGCCGGCCGGGCGCTTTGCCGATCGGCACGGGCTGAAGCGGCCGCTGATGCTGGCGGTCATCGCCGCCTCGTCGGGGGCCGCGCTGGCCGCTGTCCTGCCCTCGTTCCCGGTCCTGTGCCTGTCGGCGCTGCTGACCGGCGGCGCTACCGGCGTGGCCGTCATCGCGCTGCAGCGCCATGTTGGGCGCGCGGCAAGCAACCCGGTGCAGCTCAAGCAGGTGTTCAGCTGGCTGGCGATCGCGCCGGCGGTCGCCAACTTCGTCGGCCCGTTCTGCGCCGGCCTGCTGATCGACCATGCAGGCCGCAGCCCGGCCGACCTGCCGGGCTTCCGCATCGCCTTCGCCGTGCTGGCGCTGCTGCCGCTTGCGGGCTGGCTCTTCGCGCGCCGCACGCAGGAGCTGCCCCGCATCTCGCCTATGGAAGGCGGCGCCAGGCCGCGCGCTTGGGACTTGCTGCGGCAATCCATGTTCCGGCGCCTGCTGTTCGTGAACTGGCTGCAGTCCTCCAGCTGGGACGTGCATGCCTTCCTGCTGCCCATCCTGGGCCACGAGCGCGGGCTGAGCGCCTCGGTCATCGGGTCCATCCTCGGCGCCTTCGCCATCGCCGCGGCGGTGATCCGCATCGTGCTGCCCCTGGTGGCCGCGCGCGCGTCGGAGCGCAGCGTGATCGCCACCTCCTCCGTGGTGACCGCCATGGTGTTCGCGGTCTATCCGTTGCTGTCCTCCGCGCCTGCGATGGGTGCGTGCTCGGTGGTGCTCGGCTTCGCGCTGGGCGCGGTGCAGCCGATGGTGATGAGCATGCTGCACCAGATCACGCCGCATGCGCGGCACGGCGAGGCGCTCGGGCTGCGGCTGATGACCATCAACGCCTCCAGCGTCGCCATGCCGATGTTGTTCGGCTCGATCGGCGCGCTGATCGGCATTGGCGGCGTGTTCTGGCTGGCCGGCGGGGTGGTGGCGCTGGGGACGCGGGCGGTCTGGGGCCTGAAGGCCTGAGAGGCCTCAGGCCCGCGCCGGTACGAGGGTCAGAGCTTGTAGAAGCGCTTGATCGCGTCCCACGCGTCCTGCGGCGTGTCTACATACTCGACCAGCCTCACGTCCTCGGGCGAGATCACGCCTTCCTCGGCCAGGAAATCGAAGTTGATCAGCTGCTTCCAGTAGTCCGAGCCGAAGAGCACGATCGGCACCGGCCGGGCCTTGCGGGTCTGCACCAGCGTGATCACCTCGAACAGCTCGTCCAGGGTGCCGAAGCCGCCCGGGAAGGCCACCAGCGCCTTCGCCCGCATCATGAAGTGCATCTTGCGGATGGCGAAGTAGTGGAACTTAAAGCTCAGCGCCGGCGTGACGTAGGGGTTGGCCTCCTCCTCCATCGGCAGCGCGATCGCCAGGCCGACCGAGAGGCCGCCGCCCTCGTAGGCGCCGCGATTGGCGGCCTGCATGATGCCGGGGCCGCCGCCGGTCGCGACGAAGAGCTTGTCCTCCGGGTCCTTGTCGTCGCTGTACTGGGCGACCAGCTTGCCGAAGGCGCGCGCCTTCTCGTAGTAGTGCGAGCTGCGCGCCAGCTTGCGCCAGCGCGCGGCGGCCACCGCGTCGCCGGCGGCGTCGGCCTGGGCGATCAGGGCGCCGGACTCTTCCTCGCTGCGGAAGCGCGCGCTGCCGAACACCACCACCGTGTTCTCGATGCCGTGGGCGCGCATCTCGAGATCGGGTTTCATGAGTTCGAGCTGCATGCGCAGCCCGCGCGTTTCGCGCCGCAACAGGAACTCGGGGTCGGCGAAGGCGAGTCGCGAGGGGTCGGCGTGAAGTGGGAGGCCCTTGTCGGCATGGGCCTGGAGGGTGGCCCAGGCGTCGGCGAGGCGCTTGTTGTGGAGGTCGTGTGTGTTGTTGGGCATGGTCTGTCGTCAGGGCGAGTCTCGGATTGTGCGCGCAGCAGGATCCGGGCCTGAAATTGAGACGAGGCTCAGAAGCGGCCGTGGTGGCCCGCGCCTTTCACGAAGCGGGCCGCGCCCGCGGCACCTTCCGCCGCGACGATGGGGACGCCGCGCCGGCCCTCCTGCCGCAGGGCCTCGGCCAGCGGCAGGTCCCACTGGGCGTAGGCGGAGGCGCGGTCGGCCAGCATGCATTGCTGTGGAAAGGCAGCCAGCTCGCGGGCGAGCGCCTCGGCGGCCTCGCGGGCCGTGCCTTCGGGCACGACGCGGTTGACCAGGCCCATCGCTAGCGCTTCGTCGGTCGTGACGGGGCGGCCGGTGAGGATCAGGTCCAGGGCGCGGCCCAAGCCGACCAAGCGCGGCAGCCGCACGGTGCCGCCGTCGATCAGCGGCACGCCGAAGCGGCGGCAGAACACACCGAGCACGGCGCTGCTTTCCGCCACCCGCAGGTCGGCGAGCAACGCCAGCTCGAGGCCGCCGGCCACCGCGTGGCCGGCGATGGCCGCGATCAGCGGCTTGGCCAGCGCCATGCGCGTGGGGCCCATGGGGCCGGTGCCGCCGCCCTCGGGATCGAGCTCGTTGCGGCGCGCCGGGTCGTTCACCGCGCCGAGGTCGGCGCCGGCGCAGAACGTTCCGTGCTCTCCCCAGAGCACCGCCACGCGCTGGCTGTTGTCGGCTTCGAAGCGCTCGAAGGCCTCGCTCAGCCGCTCGGCCATGTCGCGGTCCACTGCGTTGCGCTGCCGCGGGCGGCTCATGACGATGGTGCTGACCGGGCCATCGATCTCGGTGCGTACGGAAGGGCTGTCCATGGTCGGAGCGTACGCAAAAAAGGCTCCCGAAGGAGCCTTTTGACGCAAGTGCGGGAGCCGCTCAGACGCGTTTGCGGTATTCGCCCGTGCGGGTGTCGATCTCGATGCGGTCGCCCTGGGAGACGAACAGCGGCACGGGAACCTCGAAGCCGGTGGCGATCTTGGCGGGCTTCAGCACCTTGCCCGAGGTGTCGCCCTTGACGGCCGGCTCGGTCCAGGTGATCTCGCGCTCGACGCTGGTGGGCAGTTCGACCGAGATGGCCTTGCCGTCGTAGAACACCACTTCGACCGGCATGCCGTCTTCGAGGTAGTTGAGCGAGTCGCCCATGTTCTCGGCCTCGACCTCGTACTGGTTGAATTCGCTGTCCATGCAGACGTACATCGGGTCGGCGAAGTAGGAATAGGTGCAGTCCTTCTTTTCGAGAACGATCTGCTCCATCTTGTCGTCGGCCTTGAACACGACTTCGGTGTTGAAGTTCGCGATCAGGCTCTTGAGCTTCATGCGCACGGTGGCGGAGTTGCGACCGCCGCGGCTGTATTCGGTCTTGAGGACGACCATCGGGTCCTTGCCGTGCATGATGACGTTGCCGGCGCGGATTTCTTGAGCGATTTTCATAGTCAGGGTCTCTGGATGTTGGCCGCTCGGTGTGTCTGGTGGGCGAGACCCCTCGACACATTCACCGCGGCGGGTTCAGCAGATGAGTGCGGCAGGGGCCGGAAAGGCCCTGGCCGGAAATCCGCAAAGCCCGCAATTCTAACTTTTTTGGGCGACGAACTGCCGCAAACGGCCCAGAAGGCCATCCTGCCGGAGCAGGCGATCGCGTGCTGCAGCGACGGCGGCCTGCCAGCGCGCGAGCGCCGCCGGGCCGAACTCCGGCAGCTCGCCCGCGGCCATGCCGTTCCAGATGTGATGAAGGCGGCGCAGCTCGGGCGGGGCGCCCAGCCAGTCCAGGAAGGCATCGAGCTTGCTGTGGTGGGCGTCGTCGTCCTGGGCGTAGATTTGCCAGACGAAGGGGGCGCCGGCCCAGAGGGCGCGCACCAGCGAATCCTCGCCCCGCACGAAGTTCAGGTCGCAGGCCCACAGCAGGTGGTCGAAATCGTCCTGGGTGAAGTAGGGCAGCCAGGTAATGGACAGCGCACCGCGCTGGGCCGGCCCGGGCGGCAGGGCCTGCGAGGCGCGGCCGGCGGTCACCAGCAGGCGGGTGGGCTCGCCCGCATGCTCGAGGCGGGTCAGCAGCGCGTCGAGCGCCGGCGGTTCGTAGCAGAAGAGGCAGACCAGGCGTTCCCCGTTCCAGGGGATGTTCTGCCGAGCGAGCCAGGCCGCCCGGTCGAAGCGTGCGCGGCGCGACGGCACGTCGGCCTCGCGCAGCAGCCCGCCCGTCGAAGGGGTGAAGCCGGGGTAGAAGAAGTGCTTGGTCAGGCCCGCGCCCGGGCCCTTGAACACGGGCGAGGGCAGCCCGTGGAGCCGTTCGACATAGGGCTCGGCGGAGAGGTATTCGAGATTGAGCCACACGCGGCGCGCCGCGCCCGGAGGCGCCGGCTGCGCGAAGCGCGCAACGAGATCGGGCGCGGGATCGCAGCCGAAGGCCTCGATCAGCACGTCGGGTCGCGGCGCGGCGGCGGCCTCCTGCGCGGCGCCGGCGGCGGTCCAGGCGACCACGCGGACACCGGGATGGCCCTGCGGCGCCATCCACGCCAGCGCTGACGGATCGTCGATCCACAGCCGTACCGTGTCGCCCGCGGCCGCGAGCCCGCACGCCAGGCGCCAGCACACGCCGACGTCGCCATGGTTGTCGATGACCTTGCAGAAAATGTCCCAGCGCATCGCGGGATACTCTACAGCCCGTTCCCCGGCGACCCGCGCAGGATCGCGCCAGCACAATAGCGCCCGATGTCAGACACGCATTCCGATCAACTGCTCAGCGAGGTCGCGGCGCTCCCGCAACTGCCCGGCGTCTACCGCTATTTCGACGCCACGGGCGCGGTGCTGTACGTGGGCAAGGCGCGCAACCTGAAGAAGCGCGTCGCCAACTATTTCCAGAAGAACCACGCCGGCACGCGCATCGGCCACATGATCTCGAAGATCGCCCGCATGGAGACCACCGTGGTGCGCTCCGAGGCCGAGGCGCTGCTGCTCGAGAACAATCTGATCAAGACGCTCAAGCCCCGCTACAACATCCTGTTCCGGGACGACAAGAGCTACCCCTATCTCAAGATCGCGTCGCACAGCTTTCCGCGCCTGGCCTACTACCGCGGTTCGGTAGACCGCAAGCACCGCTACTTCGGCCCCTATCCGAGCGCCTGGGCGGTGAAGGAATCGATCCAACTGCTGCAGAAGGTCTTCAAGCTGCGCACCTGCGAGGACACGGTGTATGCCAACCGCACGCGGCCCTGCCTGCTCTACCAGATCAAGCGGTGCACCGGGCCCTGCGTGGGCTACATCACGCCCGAGGCCTATGCGCAGGACGTAGCCAATGCCGAGGCCTTCCTGAGGGGCGACACGCAGGCGGTGCTGTCCCAGCTCGAGGCCCGCATGACGGCGCATGCCGAGAAGCTGGAATTCGAGCAGGCGGCCGAGCTGCGCAACCAGATGTCGGCGCTGTCGCGCGTGCTGCACCAGCAGTCGGTCGAGATCGCCTCCGACAAGGACGTGGACATCCTTGCCGTGAAGGTGCAGGGCGGCAAGGCCTGCGTCAACCTGGCGATGGTACGCGGCGGCCGTCATCTGGGCGACCGCGCCTACTTCCCGGTTCATGTGGAAGACGCGACGCAGATCCAGTACGGCACCCAGGACGTCGAAGGCGAGGAGGCTCCGGGCGCCTTCGCCGGATCGGTCGAGGTCCAGGTGCTCGAGGCCTTCATCGCCCAGCACTACATTGACGTGCCCGTGCCGCCCACGCTGGTGCTGAGCGAGCTGGTGGGCCGCGAGCTGATCGAGGCCATCTCGCAGCAGGCTGGCACGCGGGTGACGGCCGTGTTCCAGCCGCGCGAGCAGCGCCGGCACTGGTTGGAGATGGCGCAGACCAACGCGGGCCTGCAGCTCGCGCGCCTGCTGGCCGAGGAAGGCTCGCAGCAGGCGCGCACGCGCGCGCTGGTCGACGCGCTGGAGCTCGCGCCGGACGAGCTCGACAACTTCCGCGTCGAGTGCTTCGACATCTCGCACACGGCGGGCGAGGCCACGCAGGCCTCCTGCGTGGTCTTCGAGCATCACGCGATGCAGAACCGCGAGTACCGGCGCTACAACATCGACGGCATCACGCCCGGCGACGACTACGCGGCGATGCGCCAGGTGCTGCATCGCCGCTACGGCAAGCTGGCCGAGGCGATGGCTGCGGAGACCGATGCACCGCCCGCGGGCGACGCTGCCGGCGCCGGCAGCGATGCCCGGCCCGGCACGCGCGGCGCGCGCATGCCGGACCTGGTGCTGGTCGACGGCGGCAAGGGCCAGGTGTCGATGGCGCGCGAGGTGTTCAGTGAGCTGGGCCTGCCGTTGTCGCTGATCATCGGTGTCGAGAAGGGCGAAGGGCGCAAGGTCGGCCTGGAGGAACTGGTCTTTGCCGACGGCCGCGACAAGGTCTACCTCGGCCGCGACTCCGCGGCCCTGATGCTGGTCGCGCAGATCCGCGACGAGGCGCATCGCTTCGCCATCACCGGCATGCGCGCGAAGCGGGCCAAGGTGCGGGTGGGCGGCAGCCAGCTGGAGGACATTCCCGGCATCGGCCCCAAGCGGCGCGCGCGCCTGCTGCAGCGCTTCGGCGGGATCCGCGGCGTGGCGGCTGCAAGCGTCGAAGACATTGCCTCGGTCGACGGCATCGCGTTCGAGTTGGCGGAAGAAATCTACCGGGCACTTCACTAGGATCGCCAAGCGGACAAGCGTGGGGCGGGCCATATACTCGCCTTCATGTTCTGGACGCTTCCGACCATCATGACGTGGACGCGCATCGTCGCGATTCCGCTGATCGTGGGGGTGTTCTACCTGCCGCTGAATGAGCCCATGCGCAACCTCGTGGCCACGGTGATGTTCATCGTGTTCGCGGCCACCGACTGGCTCGACGGCTTTCTCGCCCGGCGGCTCAACCAGACCTCCGCCTTCGGTGCCTTCCTCGATCCGGTGGCCGACAAGTTCCTGGTGTGCGCCTCGCTGCTGGTGCTGGTGCACCTGAACCGCGCCGACGTGTTCGTGGCGCTCATCATCATCGGCCGCGAGATTGCCATCTCCGCCCTACGCGAATGGATGGCGCAGATCGGCGCCGGCAAGAGCGTGGCGGTCCACATGATCGGCAAGGTCAAGACCGTGGTGCAGATGGTGGCGATCCCCTTCCTGCTTTTCGACGGCCTCCTGTTCGGCGTGATCGACACCGGCACCTGGGGCCAGTGGCTGATCTGGATCTCGGCCGTGCTCACGGTCTGGTCGATGATCTACTACCTTCAGAAGGCCATACCGGAGATCCGGGCCCGGGCCAAATGACGGCGGCTGCGGTGCCGGCGTCGTCCGGATGGGTGCGGGCCATGCCCGTGGTCTTCGTGCTGATCTGGAGCACCGGCTTCATCGTGGCGCGTTACGGCATGCCCTATGCGCCGCCGCTCAAGTTCCTCGCCGTGCGCTATGCGCTGTCGGTACTCTGCTTTCTGGTCTGGGTGTGGGCGGCGCGCGTGCGCTGGCCGCGCGAGCGCGCGCAGTGGGGACATCTCGCGGTCACCGGCATCCTGATGCAGGCGGGCTACCTTGGCGGCGTGTGGGCCGCGGTCCGGGCCGGCATGGGCTCGGGGCTGATCGCCTTGCTGGTCGGCGTACAGCCGGTGCTCACGGCCGTCTGGCTGTCGATGCGCGGTGGTTCGATCTCGCGCCGCCAGTGGGCCGGCCTTGCACTGGGCTTCGCCGGGCTGGTGCTGGTGGTGCTGCGCAAGCTGGGGCAGGGCGGGGAGGTGAATGCGCTCACGATGGGGCTGGCGCTGATGGCGCTCATTTGCATCACCTCCGGAACGCTGTATCAGAAGCGCTTCGTCGCGCCTTGCGACGTGCGTATCGCGGGCGCGGTCCAGCTCGCCGCTGCCTTGTTGGCCACGCTGCCCTTCGCGGCCCTGGAGGCCGACAGCATCCAGTGGAACCTGCACTCCGGCGGCGCCATGGCCTGGTCGGTGCTGGCACTGTCGCTGGGTGGCAGCTCGCTGCTCTACATGCTGATCCAGCGCGGGACCGCGACGGCAGTGACCAGCCTCCTGTACCTCGTGCCGCCCTGCACGGCGCTGATGGCTTGGCTCCTGTTCGCCGAGCCGATCACCGTGCCGACGCTGGTGGGCATCGCATTGACGGCCGTGGGCGTGAGCTTGGTGGTGCGCGGCGAGCGCTGAGTCGAGGCGCCGAGGATCGCACGAAAAGTCTCCGGTTCGGACTCAGGTGCATGTGCCGAGCGTCGTTCGAGTGATCGAAGCCCGCCCCGTGGCGCTGATCTTCACCAGGCGCTCCTGACCCCCGACGCTGGGGCTCGCGCGGCAGATGGTGACGCTGGCCTGTGTGGAGCCGATGCCGGTGGAGTCGAAGGTCAACGAGATCGCGCCGCCGGCTTCCGTGAGCTTGTAGCCGGCAGTCGCGGCCGGCTGTCGCTGGATGACCGTGGTTCCGCTGAGCACGATCCACCCGGATTCCCAGCCGCCCGAGGTCGCGCAGCCGGTGCCGTTCGAGGAGACGCACAGCGTGACGGGAGCGTTGCGCTTTATCGCTTCCGTGCGTGCAAGCTGGCTGCTGGCCATCAGATCGGTGGCGTAGGAAGTCAGGCGGCTGGAGAGCCGGACACCGTCGAAGGAGGGCACGGCAACGACCAGCAGAATCGCCAGCACCGTGATGGTGACCATCAGCTCGATCAGGGTGAAGCCGCGCGATCGGCTGGATGTTTGGTGCCGAATGCTCACGCGCGCGCTGCCTGGGGAGAAATCGGCATTCACTTCTGGATGAACCAGTAGACACGGCCCTTGGGCTGGCGGAAGGCCGCCTTGGGGGCGGTGCCCTTGGGGCTCAGGAACGAGTCGGGGTTGGCACCAATGACCACGTCGCGCATCTGGCCGTCCACTTGCACCCGGCCCACCACCGGCGAGGGCGCCAGTCCGCCACCGATCACGACGTCGAAGCGCGACGTTCCCGACGGTGGGGCGGCGTTGGTGTACGACACGTTGTAGACGTTGGCGGTACCGAGGTCGGCGCGGCAGCTTTGCCGCACGGCGGGATCGGTCGGTATGTGCGTGTTGAAGGTGGTCGTGCCATAGGCGGTGACCGAAGAGGTCACGACCTGCTCGCCAGCGGCAAGCGCCAGGTACCAGCCTTTCTTGGCGGCCAGATCGGTACCCGTCGGCGTTCCCGTGGTCGTGATGGCCAGAAGCGAGTTCTGGCACAGGACCTCGACGGAACCGCAGCGAGTGGATTCGCTGGTCAGCCAGCTGCCGTCGGAAGGTTTGTCCACCAGCATGTAAAAGCGGTTTGCGACGGACGTGGCGTTCGCGTAGGAGCGCAGCGGCTTTTCGCGGTCGCCCGAGCCCAGCAGCAGGACGTACACGCCGTTGTCCGAAACCACGTCGGGACCGAACATGAACTTGCGGTTGGGGGTGCAGCTCGTGGCGTCGTCGCAGCCCAGCGAGGCGAGCTTCACCATGCTCCACGCGCCGGGTGCCGCGTCGCCGATAGTGATGCGGTAAACATTGCCCCCGAGGTCGGCGGCGTAGGCATACCGGGCCAGTCCCAAGTTGTCGTTGACGATGGTGACTTCGCCGGCCACCGCGCGATCGGTATTGAAGGTCTTGAGCAGCACACCCGTATCGGCGTCGAGCACGTAGACCTTGTTGCCTTTGGTGCTCGAGCTGCAAGCCTTCAGGGGATCGTTCGTGTCGACGTCCTCGCACTTGTCGTAACCGCCGCCCACGACCAGCATCGGCGAGTTGCCGCTGCCGTAGCCGGCGGATTTCACGACCTTCGGCGCCGACCATGTCTGGCCGATGCCTGCCAACCCCGTGTCGCATCCGGTGTCGTTGTCCTGGTTCGGGCAGCCTTTGCGCCACTTGAGCGTGGGCGCAGCCGGGTTCGCCACATCGAACGCATAGATCAGGCGGCCGCCGCGGCGCATGCTGGCGAACAGCCAGGCGGTGCTGCCCTGTCGATAGGCCGAAACGGCGCCGTCCATGCCGTAAGGCTTGGGCTGCGTGGTACCGACGCTGACCGGAATTCCGGGATAGCTGATGCGCGTGGTGTTGTCGCGCAGCCGCTTCAGGCTTGCATAGAACTCGGGCGGAATGAAAGACCACAACTCGCTGCCGGCCGCGGCCGAACCGATTGCGGCGCTGCGATTGCCGTTGATGGCGCGCAGCGCCCCATCGTTGCCGCCGTAGAACACCACTACCTGCGGTGCCGTGTCGCTGCCGTAGTTGATGGCCACCGGGCGCGAGTGAACCACGTCGCCATGAACAGAGGGCCGCATGGTCGTGAAGGTCAGGGGATTGCCGCTGGAGTCCGTCAAAGGCTTGCCGCTTTCATCCAGTCTTTCGTCGCCCTTGTTGTCTTCCCCGCGGGCCCAGTTGACCAGGCTGTCGCGCTCGCTGGTGGTCGACACGCCGAGACTCGCTGCCGTCACATTGCCGGTGGTCAAACTGATCAGCGCCGTGCAGGCACCAGGTGTGCAGGTCTTGACATTGCGGTCCGCTACCGCGGTGTGCCGCAGCAGATAGCCCTGCGCGCCTTTTTCCACGACGTTGCCGTCGGGACTGTCGGCGGCTTCCTTGCCGAGACAGTCGCCGGACTTTCGAAAACTCCAATAGGTGTCGGTATCGCTGGGCGCGGGTGTCCAGAAGCTGCGTGCGCAGGGTGCGATGAAGCCGGTTTGGTTGTTGATCGCATTGACGTCCACGGCGTCCTGCAGGATCAGCTGCTTGTTGTCGTCCAGTCCCAGCTTGTACTGCTTGAGGTTGCCGTTCCAACGAGGAAGGGCATCCTCATCGGGACGGAACATGCCCACGAACACCTGATTCAGGTAAGTGCCCTGGGTGTTCACGCTCACGGGCAGGCTCACCGAAGAGAACACGCTATTGACCGACTGGATCTTGCTGAAAATGTCGTCGAGCGCTCCGCCCAGCGCCGCGCCGAGGTCGGGACTCTTCGAGATGTCGTAGTACTCGCCCTTGCTTTGGCCCGCCATGCTCTTGAGCAGCGCGGTCCACCCCGGGCCTTGGCCTCCGGTCGCCGTGGCAGCTTCGATCGTGTAGACCTTCACCCCCAGGCTGGACTTCAGGAACTTTGCCCACTCGTCCGCCATGTTGTCCTGCGAGCCGCTGGTACCCAGGGTGATCGTCGTTGCATCGCCACCGGCGGCGCGCAGCGCATCGGCAGAGGTCTTGCTGTCGCTGGTGTTGTCTTGTGCCGCGCCGTTGCTGATATAGATGACATAGGTGCCGGTGCAGTTGGCGGTGCTCGGACCGTTGTAGGTCTGGCTGTTCAGGGCGTTCAACGCGTTGCCGGCCAGTGCATAGACGGCATTGGAAGCGGTGGTGCCCGAGACGTTGCCTGTGTAGTCCGCCTTCAACTTGTTGTTGCCGGCCATCGGCGCACCGCTGGTCAGATAGCGGTGGACCTCCACCATGGTCTTGCCTGCCTTGCCGCCGTTGGATTTGTCGCCGAGCTTGTCCAGGCTGCGTATGAGGGTGCCGTACTTCAGCTTGGTGCCGTCGTCCAGCAGGCGGACCGCTGCGCGCACATAGGCGCCGTCGACGTTCGAGTTGCCCCCACCGGTCTCGGAGAACATCATCAGCCCCACGCGGAATTTGTTGGCCTTCAGGCTTTCGAAGGCGGACGCCAAGGCATTGATCTCGGCCGTGAAGGGCTGGTTCCAGTTGGCGGTGTTGTCCAGCACGAACAGCACGTTGGGCGCGTCGGTGGAGGTCTGGTTGAAGCCCGTGAAGAGGTCGATGTCTTCGGCGTGCGCAGTCGTCGCCAATTGCAGCAGCAACAGCGCGGCGGCCCACAGCGGCTTGAGAAAGTTCTTTTTCATGTATCCAACCTGTTCATGATCGCCAAAGGGCAGCCCCGCCTCAGGGGCACAGAGCATCGAATTGCGCCTGGCTCAAGAGCGCGCGCACGCCTTGCCGCACGGCGATCGAGGCGCCGCTCGCTGCATCGGTCACGGTGGTGCTGATGTCCCAGACCGAGTTGTATTGATCGGGCAGCGCCTCCAGTCCGGAGCCGCTGCTGGAGCCTCCGCCGGTGACGCCGCCAGGGCCGGTGGTCGTGCTGCCGCCGCCGCCCGAGGCCTTGGTGGCCCGCACGCAGGCCGGCGCCGCGATCTGCACGGTGTAGTCCGTCTTCCCGTCATTGTTGATGTCGACCAGGCTGACGGTCGGGGCAGGCGCCACCATCGACGGGCTTCCGTCGGCGTTGGGCGGCAACAGCGAGGCGGCGACTTCCTCGATGGCCCTGTTCGCAGCGGCAACGGCCTCGTTGCGGGTCTGCATGTTGCCGACCGACTTGAGGTTGGAGGTGCTGACGGTGAAGGCGGCAGCCACGGTGAGCGTGATCAGCACCAGCATGATCAGGCCGACGATCAGCGCCGCTCCGCGCTGTCGGGCACTGCGGTTCATTCTCACGGCGTCTCCCTCCGGCCTGTCACGTTGGTCAGGCGCACGGTGGTGGCGAATACGTGCCGCTTGAAGTGATCGTTGAACGGGCCCAGCGTGGCGCTGCCCAGGGTGTAGGTCTTGCTGTCCGTGTGTCCCGGGGACGCTTCGGCACTGCGCGCCAGGATATGCAGCTTCACGGCGACGGCATTGATGAACTGGTCCGCCGTGCATGGCGCGCCGGTGGTGCAGTGCACGAAGGCGCCATCGGGGCTGCCGTCGCCTCGATCGGTCGGTGTCGTCTTGTTGGTCGCATCGGCCCAACTAACGGCTTGGGTGTAGTTTGTGGCGAGGCCGGTCTTGCCGAGGGTATCCAGGCCCAGCTCCACACGGAACCCCTCGATGCCTTCGATGAGCGGCACCGGCTCCTGGTGGGCAAGCGTCGTCCCGACAAGATCGAAGCGCGAGCGCACCAGCGTCGGGATGCCGTCTCCGACGGTCTCGGCGTAGTCGCGGATGTAGTAAATGTCGGAAATGAACTTGCGCTTGAGCGCGGCTGTCGTGCAGTCCTTGCGCCGGATGGTGGTGAAGTCCGTCGTGGGGATCGTGTTGAGCTCGAAGGCTGAAGGCGTCTGCGTCGCGCACAGCGACGACTGGAAGTAGAGCTTGCCGGCGATATCGGCCTCGCAGTTGGTCGAACCGCCAACCACCGCCACGCAGGTATCGGCATGACGCACCACCAGCACATCCGTATTGGCCTTCTTGTTGGTCACGACTGCGCTGCAGCCGGCGGGGACGTCCGCGTAGCTCTGCAGGGGAATGTCAAGCAGGCTGCGCTTGTAGGCGTCGGTCCAGTTGGCGGGTGTGTAGGGCAAGCAGGGGGCGGGCGCCGCGCCGGTCGGCACGTCTGCGGGCGCGGTGGTCAAGGTCAGGTCGTCGAACTGGGGCATGTAGTTTTCCCAGAAGCCGGCGTGCGCGACCTCGTTCTCCAGCACATACACGGCGAGCCGGCCGCTTTCGATCTGCCGGTTGACCTTGACCATCTCGCGATTGGTCTGCGTCACGTTGAGGTACAGCGTGATGAGGGCCGCCACGATGATCAGCGTGATGGCGATCGACACCATCAGTTCGATCAGGGTCACGCCCCGCTGTACGGCGGCGTACGGCCGCTGGGAATGATGAGTGCGCCTGCTCATGTGAGCGACCCGATACGTACCAGCGTGGTCACCGTGCGGCGGCACAGATCGTTTTGGCAGCGGGAATTGCTATCGTCGTTGTAGAGGTCCTTGCCGCAGGCGACGCCCTCAGGCGGGGCGGAGATCGGCACCAAGCCTTGCCAGGCGATCGTGACCAGGTATTCGTTGTTGCCCAGGTCCTCGACGCAGCCGCGGCCACCGACCACGGCCCCCATCTTGCTGGTGCCGGAGGTCTCTGCCGCACCCTGTAATGCGTTGCACCATTCGGCTGCGTCGATCTGCTGGCGGCTGCCGGTGGCGGAGGGACAGTTGCCGGTGCCTGCCGGTGTGCTGGTGACGTAGCTGCTGGCGGCCCGGCGGTTGATGGCGATGCGGTTGGCCATGTCGTTCAACAGGATCAACGCCTGCGAGCGCTGGTACGCCTCCATCTCGGAGACCTGCAGGCGCGACTGCAGCCCCACGAGGCCGAGTAGGCCGAAGGCGATGATGACGAGCGTGACCAGGGCTTCCAGCAGGGTCGCGCCGCGCTGAGGATGGGGCTTCACCATTTGTCGGAGGGCGTCTTGGCGCCTTCGCTGGAGAGGGTGAGCTCGACATCGCTGGCCTGGCTGCCCTTCGGCGTGAACGTCACGGTAAAGCCCGGCACGGCCCCGGTAGCCAAGGTAATGCTGTAGTCGTAGCTGGAACTCACATCGTCCGGCAGCCGATAACCGCCGGTTTCCAGTGCAGCCTTGTCGGCGTAGCCGCGATTGGCCAGCATGAACTGCTGCTGGCGATTGGCGATGTCCATCATCTGCGCCTGTGCCGCCGACCGCTTGGAACGAATGACGTACTGCGTGTAGCTGGGAAGTGCGATGGCCGCGAGCAGGGCGATCACCGCCACCGTGATGATCAATTCAATCAGCGTGAATCCGTGCTGTCTGCGCATAGCCTCTCCAACTGCCTTGCTCGAACCGGGCCGTTCAGCGGACCGGGACCTCGCCCCAGCTGCGGAATGTGACCATATGTTAAATGTGAACTTATCACATTTGCTTGCCAGAAAAAGCGACAAACTGTGGCTTTGTGCCTTCATTGGGGGCAGAGTGGTTAAGAGTCCACAAGAGCGGAAATGATCCCGTCGCGATCCCATAGGACCGTTATATGCGTTGCCTAGCCGTCGGCTTCCACGGTTCGTTGCGAAACTGCTCTACGAGGAAGTCGATCAGGAGGCGCACGCGGCGCGGCGTCTTGGGGCGCCATGGAGCGATCCACTGGATATCGGCGTCAGGCATGGCCAGTTGCGGCAGCACCCGCACGAGTTCGCCCGCGGCCAGCTGTGGGGCGATATCCCAGAGGCTTCGCAGCATGATGCCGTGGCCGGCAAGGCACCAGTCGCGCACCAGCTCACCCGAATTGCTGGTGAGCGGGCCGCGCACGCGCACCCGCGCAATGCTGCCGTCCCTGGCGTTGCGCAGCGACCAGAGCGTGGCATCGCGCTCGCCCGCCTCGCCGCCGTTCTCGCGTGCCACCAGGCAGTCGTGCGTTGCCAGCGCGGCAAGGTCGGCAGGGCGGCCTCGCCGCTCGAGGTAGGCGGGGGCAGCCGCGAGCACGCGCTGGTTGCGTGCGATGCGGCGCGTGACCCAA
Organism: Variovorax sp. WS11; assembly: GCF_010499245.1. GTDB lineage: Bacteria > Pseudomonadota > Gammaproteobacteria > Burkholderiales > Burkholderiaceae_C > Variovorax. The sequence continues at coordinate 901,774 of NZ_JAAGOW010000001.1, read as the reverse complement.
TTGCCCGCGTGGCGGCGCTGCACCGGCCACAGCCAGACGGCGCCGTCGTAGCCTTCCGCGCCGAGCTCGGGCAACTGTTCGGTCAGCTGCACCTGGATCTGCAGCGCCGGATGGCGAGCCTGGAAACTCGCCAGCGCCGGGCCGAGCCAGCGCCTGCCGAAGCCGAAGGTCGCGGCCAGCCGGATCGAGCCGGCCAGTTCGTTCTGCCGCTCGCCGAGCTCGTTCTCCAGGGCCGCGAAGCCCTGCAGCAGGGACTGGGCATGCAGGCACACCGTTTCGCCCTCGGCGGTAGCGCTAAGCCGGCGCGTGGTGCGATCGAACAGGCGCTGCCCGAGCCGCGTCTCGAGCGCGCCCAGGCGCTTGGTGACGACGGAGGGCACGACGTCCAGCGCGGCGGCCGCCCCTGCGAGGCTGCCGCGGTCGCGGATGGCCGTGACGAGTTCGAGGTCTGCGCGATCCATTGCTGCCATTATGGAAAGTATCAATTGGCTCATTGTTGCTTGCTCCTGCGCGGGGCGCAACGCACAATTCCGCTGTGTTCACCTCCTTCTCCAGCTTCGATTTGTCGCGTGACGGCGTCCGCCTGCATGGCCGGATCGGCGGGCGTGGCGCGCCCTTGCTCCTGCTGCACGGCCATCCGCAGACGCATGCCATCTGGCATCGCACGGCACCGGCGCTGGCGGAGCACTTCACGGTCATCGCGATCGATCTGCGCGGCTATGGCGATTCGGGGCGCCCGGCGGCCGATGCGCAGCACCTGCGCTACAGCAAACGCGAGATGGCGCTCGATGCGCTGGCAGCCATGCAGCACCACGGCTTCGACCGCTTCGGCGTGCTCGCGCATGACCGCGGCGCGCGCGTGGCCCACCGGCTGGCGGCGGACCATCCCTCTGCGGTCGAGCGCCTCATGCTGCTGGACATCGCGCCCACGCTCGCGATGTACGAGAACACCACACAAGCCTTCGCGCGCGCCTACTGGCACTGGTTCTTCCTGATCCAGCCGCCCCCCTTGCCCGAGGCATTGATCGATGTCGACCCGGTCCGCTATGTGCGCAGCGTCATGGGCGGCCGCCACGCGGGGCTGGCACCCTTCGCCCCCGAAGCCCTGGCCGAGTACGAACGCTGCATCGCGATCGAAGGCACGGCGCAGGCCGTGTGCGAGGACTACCGCGCATCGGCGAGCATCGATCTCGAGCACGATCGCGCGGAGATCGCCGCCGGCCGCAAGCTCGTTCAGCCGCTGCGCGTGCTGTGGGGCGAGCATGGCGTGGTGGGCCGCTGCTTCGATGTGCTCGCGCTGTGGCGCGAGCGCGCCCTCGAGGTGTCGGGCGGCACGCTGCCCTGCGGCCACTACATTCCCGAAGAGGCGCCGAGCGAGCTGCTGGCCGAGGCGCTGCCTTTCTTTCTCCAGCGCACAGACCAAGGACAGAGACCATGAGCAAGCACCGCATCGCAGTCATCGCCGGCGACGGCATCGGCAAGGAAACCATGCCCGAGGGACTGCAGGTGCTCGATGCCGCGGCCCGCAAGTTCGGCATCGACCTGCATTTCGACCACTTCGATTTCTCCAGCTGGGACTACTGCGAGAAGCACGGCAAGATGCTGCCGGACGACTGGAAGGAGCAGATCGGCGGCCACGACGCGATCTACTTCGGCGCCGTCGGCTGGCCCGAGAAGATTCCGGACCATGTCTCGCTCTGGGGTTCGCTGCTGCTGTTCCGCCGCGAGTTCGACCAGTACATCAACTTGCGGCCGGCGCGCCTGATGCCCGGCATCATCGCGCCGGTGGTGCGGCGCGACGGCACGCTGCGGCAGCCCGGCGAGATCGACATGTACATCGTGCGGGAGAACACAGAGGGCGAGTACTCGAGCATCGGCGGGCGCATGTACGAAGGCACGGCGCGCGAGATCGTCATCCAGGAGACGGTGATGTCGCGCACGGGCGTGGACCGTGTCCTCAAGTTCGCCTTCGAGCTGGCGCAGTCGCGGCCGAAGAAGCACCTGACCAGCGCGACCAAGTCCAACGGCATCTCGATCACGATGCCGTACTGGGACGAGCGCGTGGCCGAGATGGCGAAGAGCTATCCGGGCGTCAAGCTCGACAAGTTCCATATCGACATCCTGACGGCGCACTTCGTGCAGCGTCCCGACTTCTTCGACGTGGTGGTGGCCAGCAACCTGTTCGGCGACATCCTCTCCGACCTGGGCCCGGCCTGCACCGGCACCATCGGCATCGCGCCGAGCGCCAATCTGAACCCGGACCGCACCACGCCCTCGCTATTCGAGCCCGTGCACGGTTCGGCGCCCGACATCGCGGGCAAGGGCATCGCCAATCCGATCGGCCAGATCTGGTGCGGGGCCATGATGCTCGAATTCCTGGGTCACAAGAACGCGCACGATGCGATCCTGGCTGCGATCGAGAAGGTCCTGGCACCGGCGAGCGGGGCGCCGCGCACGCCGGACATCGGCGGCAATGCGAATACGGCCGACCTGGGCCGCGCGATCGCGCAGGCGCTCTGAGCGCCAAGGCCGGAAAGAGGACCGGCGCGAAACCCCACTAGAATCGCGGTCCTCGCTGGATTGCACGGGTGAGTGTCATATTGACACCCTGTGGACCAGTGGTTGTAATCCTTCTCGGCAGTGCGCTGCCGGCGCGTCAGAACTGCCATCCTTTTTTCTTCATCGGACCCCGTGGCATCGTCACGGGGCCGGCACCGCTTCTGACGCTACCCGATCAACTATCTTTTCCTACAAGGGGTCCTTGTGAACAAAACCGAACTGATTGAGCACATCGCAAAAAACGCCGACATCTCCAAAGCCGCCGCCACGCGCGCCCTGGAATCGACGATCGGCGCCATTCGTACGACGCTCAAAAAGGGCGGCTCGGTCTCGCTCGTCGGTTTCGGTACTTTCGCTGTGGGCAAACGCGCTGCGCGCACGGGTCGCAATCCACGCACCGGCGACGCGATTAAAATCAAAGCCGCCAAGATCCCGAAGTTCCGTCCCGGCAAGGCGCTGAAAGACGCGCTGAACTGATGAACGGTTTCAGGTGGGGTGCTTAGCTCAGCTGGTAGAGCGGCGCCCTTACAAGGCGTAGGTCGGGGGTTCGAGCCCCTCAGCACCCACCAACCGATGCAAAGGCGAACAAGCAGTTCGCCTTTTTTGTTTTTCGCTACAGAGACACCCATCCATGTTCGATTTCATCCGACAGCACAACAAAGTCCTTATGGTCGTCTTGTTCCTGTTGATCGTGCCGTCTTTCGTGGTGGTCGGCGTGCTGGATCGTTACAGCGGTTCAGGCGACAAGGGCGAGAAGGTCGCCAGCGTGGCGGGCGAGAGCATTCGCCGTCCGGATTGGGACGCGCAGCATCGCAACGACATCGATCGCATTCGCCAGCAAAGGCCGGACGTGGATGCGGCGATGTTCGATACCGATACGGAACGCTTCGCGACGCTGGAGCGCATGGTGCGCGACCGCGTACTGGCGGCCGCCGCGGCGCAGGACCACTTCGTGGTGACGGAGCAGCGGCAACTGGAGATCTTCCAGAACGACCCGGGGCTGGCCAGCTTCGTGGTCGTCAAGGATGGCAAGCGCCAGTTCGACCGCGAGCTCTTCCTGCGCGCCACGGGCATGACACCCGAGCAGCACCAGGCCGCGCTCGCTGCGCAGATGACGCGCCAGCAGGTGCTGAAGGGCATCGCTGACACCGCCTTCGCGGCGCCGGCGCAGGCCGCCGCGACGCTCAATGCCTTCTATGACCGGCGCGAGATCCAGGTCGCGCGTTTCGCCCCCGGCGAGTTCGCGGCGAAGGTCAATGTGAGCGATGCGGATCTGGAGGCTTACTACAAGCAGCACGTTGCGCAGTTCCAGGTGCCGGAACAGGCGAGCATCGAATACCTCGTGCTGGATCTCGAGGCAGCCAAGAAGAACATCGCCGTCAACGAGGCTGACCTGCGGACCTACTACGAACAGAACAAGGAGCGCTTCGGCACGAAGGAGGAACGGCGTGCCAGCCACATCCTGATCACCGCCCCCTCGGGGGGGCCTGCCGCAGAGCGTGAAAAGGCGCGCGAGAAGGCGCAGCAATTGCTGGCCGAGATCAAGAAGGCGCCGGGCAGTTTTGCCGAGCTCGCGCGCAAGAATTCGCAGGACCCGGGCTCGGCGGAGAAGGGCGGCGACCTCGACTTCGTGACGCGCGGCGCGATGGTGAAGCCTTTCGAGGATGCGATGTTCGCACTCAAGAAGGGCGAGGTCAGCGACGTGGTCGAGAGCGAGTTCGGCTACCACGTCATCCAGCTCAACGACGTCAAGCCGGGCGTGGTGGCGCCCTTCGAGCAGGTGCGCGCGAAGATAGAGGACGAGGTCCGCAGCCAACAGGCCACGCAGGAGTTCGCCAAGGCAGCGGAGAGCTTCACCGATGCCGTCTACCAGCAGCCCGACAGCCTGAAGCCCGCGGCCGACAAGCTGAAGCTTACGGTCCGGACTGCGGACAAGGTGGCGCGCACGCCGGCGCCCGGCGCGACGGGCGTCTTGGCCAGCCGCAATTTCCTGAGCGCCCTGTTTGCCGCCGATTCCCTCGAGCGCAAGCACAACACGGAGGCGATCGAGATCGGCCCCAACCAACTCGCATCCGGACGGGTGACACAGCACACGCCGGCACGCGCGCAGCCTTTCGACGAGGTCAAGGACAAGGTTCGCACACAGCTCGTCGCCGAGCGCGCGGGAGCGCTGGCCAAGACCGAAGGCGAGGCCAAGCTCGCGGCGTGGCAATCGAACGCGGCCGGCGCGAACTTCGGCGCGGCGGTGACGGTTTCCCGGCTCGACGCGCAGTCGCAGCCGACGCCGATCATCGAGAGTGCGCTGCGCGCCGACCCGGCCAAGCTGCCCTCGCTGGTGGGCGTGGATCTGGGCGTGCAAGGCTATGCCGTCGTTCGCGTTAACAAGGCCGTGCCGCGCACGCCGCCTGCGCCTGAGGCGGCACAGCAGGAAACCCAGCAGGTCGCAATGACCACGGCCGCGGCGGAGGCCGCTGCCTACTACGAGCTGTTGAAGAGTCGGTTCAAGGCCGAGATCCTGGTGCCCAAGCCGGTGGATGCGGGCATCGTCGTCGGACGCTAGGTTTTTTCCGGCTACAATTGCGGGCTCTGCGGTGGCTGTAGCTCAGTTGGTAGAGTCCCAGATTGTGATTCTGGTCGTCGTGGGTTCGAGTCCCATCAGCCACCCCAAAATCCTTTGATGAAAAGCGCCGGTCAATCGACCGGCGCTTTTTTTTTGGGCCGGCCGCGCTTGCGGCAATTCGGACTTGAATTAGAATTCGGACTTCCTAATTCGGAGGAACTTTCACCAATGGCCTCAACACTTGCCGACATCAATTCCCAGATCAAGAAGCACGACGAGCAGATTGCGCAATTGCGCAAGCAAGCCGAGGAGCTGCGCAATCAAGAGCGCGCGGGCGTGGTCGAAGAGTTGCGCAAGAAGATCGCCGAATACGGCCTGACGGCGGCCGATTTGAAGCTCGCAGCGCGCAGCGGCCGGCGGGGAGCTCCCGTCGCGGCGGTGAAGTCCGCTGCAAAGTACCGCAGCCCAACCGGCGAAACATGGTCCGGTGGACGTGGACGCAAGCCGCGCTGGATCACCGAAGCGCTTGCCGCCGGCAAATCGCTGACGGACTTCGAGATCCACTAGGCCTTTGTCCTCTCCATTGAAAAAGCCCGCGTTGCGGGCTTTTTCAATGGAGGCAATGGTAGCCTCAGTTGACCATGACAAGCTTGCCCTTGACGCCGCGCGAACCCATGTGCGCGTAGGCGGCCTTGAGCTCTGCCATGGGCATGGTGCGGTCAATCACCGGCTTGATCTTGCCCTGGCCGTACCACTTCGCCAATTCGGCCATCATCTGAGCATTGGCCTTGGGTTCGCGCTTGGCGAAGTCGCCCCAGAACACGCCGACCAGCGATGCGCCTTTGAGCAGCATCAAATTGAGCGGGAGCGAGGGAATCGGCCCTGAGGCGAAACCCACCACCAGATAGCGTCCCCGCCAGCCGATGGAGCGGAATGCGGGTTCCGCGAATTCTCCGCCCACGGGGTCGTAAATCACGTCCGGACCTTTGCCGTCCGTCGCGGCCTTCACGGCATCGCGAAAGCCATTGGGAAGCGCCTGCGTGGTGTAGTTGATCGTGAGGTCCGCGCCGATGGATTTGCACAACTCGCATTTCTCGTCTGTCGACGCTGCGGCAATCACCTTGGCCCCTGCGGCTTTGGCGATTTGGATGGCGGCGGTGCCGACGCCGCCGGCCGCGCCCAGCACCAGCACGGTTTCGCCGGCCTTGAGTTGTGCGCGGTCCATCAGCGCATGCCAGGAGGTCGCGTAGATCATGATGAAGGCTGCCGCGTCGACATGGCCGAAGCCCTCGGGCAGCGGCATGCAGAGCGCCGCGGGCGCCAGGGTGTGGGTTCCGAAGCCACCGGTGCCCGACAGGCAGGCGACGTTCTGGCCGACGCGCAAGTGGGTGACGCCTTCGCCGACGGCCGAGACCACGCCGGCATATTCGGATCCCGGCACGAAAGGCAGCGGTGGCTTGATCTGGTACTTGTTCTGCACGATCAGCAGATCGGGAAAGTTCAGGCTGGCCGCCTTGATCTCGATCAGCACCTGGCCCGGGCCGGGCGTGGGGGTCGGTAGTTCTTTCCAGGTCAGCGCGTCGACGCCGGTCGGGTTTTCGCAGAGCCATGCGTGCATGCTCGGGTCTCCTTGGGTGAATCTGGGGGGCAACGGATCCGGGTCATGATAGGCCGGACCGCAGGCGGGCAATGTCCCTGTCGTGACGCGCCCGCCGCCTACAATCGCGCGCACACCCAACGCCATGAAGATACTGATTTCGAACGACGATGGCTTCCAGGCTCCCGGCATCGTTGCACTGCACGATGCGCTCAAGGAGATGGCGGAAGTCGAAGTGGTGGCGCCCGAGCACAACAACAGCGCCAAGTCGAATGCGCTCACGCTCGCGGCGCCGCTGTACGTGCACAAGGCACACAACGGATTTCGCTATGTGACCGGCACGCCAGCCGATTGCGTGCACATCGCGCTCAAGGGGCTGCTCGACTACCGGCCCGACCTCGTGGTGTCCGGCATCAACAACGGCGCCAACATGGGCGACGACACGATCTATTCGGGCACCGTCGGCGCCGCCATGGAGGCGTACCTTTTCGGCATTCCGGCGATCGCCTTCTCCCAGATCGAGAAGGGCTGGGCGCATGTCGACGCTGCGGCGCGCGCGGCGCGGCGGCTGGTCGAGCAGATCGAGCGTGAGCGCATGCTCGCAGGGCCGGCCTTCCTGCTCAACGTCAACGTGCCGAACCTGCCCTTCGAGGAGCTCAAGCCCATCAAGGTCTGCAGGCTGGGGCGCCGCCATGCCGCCGAGAAGGTCATCACGCAGGACAGCCCGCGCGGCGAGACCATGTACTGGATCGCCGGCGCGGGCGGCGCCAAGGACAGCGGTGAGGGCACTGATTTCCATGCGACGGCCGCCGGCCACATTGCATTGACGCCCTTGCAGATCGACCTGACCGACCACGCGCACCTGGGGCAGTGGCGCGAGACCGTGGCGCGGCTGGGCGAGCTCTCCTGACCATGGCGAGCCAACGGCCCGGGTTCCCCGTGCGGCTCACGCCGACCGCGTCCGCGGCGACGCGTGGGCGGACCTCGGCCGTTCCTGCGAAGCCGCTCGTCCATCACACGCCGTCGATGGCCTCCGACGCAGTGCGTGCGCGCATGGTCCAGCGGCTTGCCGCGCAGGGCATCGCCGACGCGCGCGTGCTGCGCGCCATGAGCACGGTCGAGCGCCATCGCTTCGTCGACAGCGCCTTGATCAACCAGGCCTACGAAGACACCAGCCTGCCGATCGGGCTGGGCCAGACCATCTCGAAGCCCAGCGTGGTGGCGCGCATGATCGAGCTGCTGCTCGGCGCGCCCGCCCTGGCGAGCAAGCCCGGCGATCGGCTCGGGCGCGTGCTCGAGATCGGCACCGGCTGCGGCTACCAGGCCGCAGTGCTGAGCCATGTCGCGGCGGAGGTCTACAGCATCGAGCGCCTGCGCGGCCTGCATGAGCGCGCGCGCGCCAATCTGCGTCACTTCCGCCTGGCCACGGTGCACCTGCTTCTCGGCGACGGCATGGTGGGCTATGCGAAGGGTGCGCCCTATGCCGGCATCATCGCCGCGGCGGGCGGCGATGCAGTGCCGGAGACGTGGCTCGCGCAGCTCGCCGTCGGCGGCCGCATCGTCGCGCCGACACAGACGGCGACGGGTGGACAATCCCTCGTCGTGATCGACAAGACCGCTCGCGGATTCGAGCGCCGCGTTCTTGAGGCGGTTCACTTTGTCCCCCTAAAATCGGGGATTGCTTGAAGGAAGAACACATGCAGGGTATTGGCAATCGGGGCTGGCTTGCTGGCGTGACGCTGCTGGCCGCACTCTTGATTGCGGGGTGTGCCGCGAAGCGCGGGCCCGTTCCGGTCGAGGACCGTGGCACGATGATCAGTGCGCCGGCTGCTGCCGCGCCGGGCGCGCCCGGCACGCCTCTCATCACCACCGATGCATCGGGCAAGCCGCTGCCGGGGATCGAGAATTACGGCAAGCCCGGCTACTACGCCGTGCGTCCTGGTGACACCATTCGCCGCATCGGCACGGAGACCGGCCAGAACTGGCGCGATATCGCGCGCTGGAACAATCTCGAGAATCCGGACTTGATCGAAGTGGGCCAGGTGCTTCGCGTGATCCCGCCTGCGGGCGCGGCCGCGACTGCAGCAGTGCCGCCTGCGTCCGCTGCTGCCGATGCGACGCGGACCGCTGCCGCCACACCGAGTGCGGGGACTCCCTCCGCTGCAGCGCCGGCTCCCGCAGCGGCAGCGAGCGCGGCTGCCAAGCCCACGCCATCCATCGTCACGGCTTCGCCCGCGACACCGGCCGCCACGGCCTCGGGCGATGAAGACGTGGGCTGGATCTGGCCTGCTCAGGGTTCGCTGATCGCGGGCTTCGACGAGGCCAAGAACAAGGGCCTCGACATCGGCGGCAAGGCCGGCGACTCGGTGCTTGCCGCGGCCGATGGGCGCGTCGTCTATGCGGGTGCCGGACTGCGCGGCTACGGCAACCTGATCATCCTCAAGCACAACAACACCTACCTCACCGCCTACGCCCACAACCGGACGCTGCTGGTGAAGGAGGACCAGTCGGTGCAGAAGGGGCAGAAGATCGCCGAGATGGGCAACAGCGATGCGGACCGCGTGAAGCTGCACTTCGAAATCCGCCGGCAGGGCAAGCCTGTCGATCCGGCGCGCTATCTGCCCGCCCGCTAGGACCATGCATGCCCGCTTCTCGCCAGCGTCGCGTTCAGATCGTGCGGCGCGCGGCGGGCAACGGCGGCGCAGTCCCATCCGGTGCCTTCGGTCCTGCCGTTCCTGCGGACGAAGCGGCCGAGCGTGTCGGCGGCGAGGCGGCACAAGACATTTCGCGTGAAGCCGCCCCGCTCGATCTGGGCGGCGAGGGCGGCGATTCGCTGACGCTCTACCTGCGCGAGATCCGGCGCACCGAGCTGTTCACGCCCGACGAGGAATACCGCACGGCCTGTGCCGCGCGTGGCGGAGATTTCTCCGCGCGCCAGTCGATGATCGAGCACAACTTGCGGCTCGTGGTGAACATCGCGAAGGGCTACCTGGGCCGCGGCGTTCCGCTCGCGGACCTGATCGAGGAGGGCAACCTCGGCCTGATGCACGCGATCAACAAGTTCGAGCCCGAACGCGGCTTTCGCTTCTCGACCTACGCAACCTGGTGGATCCGCCAGTCGATCGAGCGCGCGGCGATGATGCAGGCGCGTGCGATTCGCCTGCCGGTGCACGTGGTGCGCGAACTGCAGCAGGTGATGCGCGCGCGGCGCACGCTGGAGGGCGATGCCGACTTCATCGCGCGCCGCCCCGACGGCGTGCGGGTGGAAGACGTGGCGGCGCTGCTGGGTCGCGAGGTGCAGGCCGTGGCCGACCTGATGGCGCTGGCCGAGGCGCCGCGTTCGCTGGATGCCGGCAGCGAGCGCAGCGAAGACAGCTTCAGCCTCGCTGACACGGTGGCCTCCGAGGACGAGCACAGCGACCCGACGGGCACCACCCAGACGCATGAGGTCGAGAAGCTCCTCGATCAGTGGATCCTCGCGCTGAGCGATCGCGAACGCGAGGTGCTGGAAGGGCGCTACGGTCTGCATGATCGCGATCCGGAGACCCTCGAAGTGCTGAGCGTGCGCCTGGGCCTCACGCGCGAGCGCGTGCGGCAGATCCAGAACGAGGCCCTCGCCAAGATGCGGCGCCAGCTCGCGCGCGCGGGCGTGCAGCGCGACGCGCTGTTGTAGGCATCAGTCCGGGGCAGGGCATGGCGCCCTGAGACAATCCGCGCATGACGGAATCGACAGGAAGCAAAGAGGCGCAGCAGCAGCCCGACGATGAGTGGCTGCAGGTCGAGTCGCTCGACCTCGACGCGCAGGGCGTGGCACACAAGGCCAGCGGCATGGTGGTTTTCATCGAGGGCGCACTGCCCTTCGAGGAAGTGCAGCTCAAGGTGCAGCGCAGGAAGAACAACTGGGAGCAGGGCACGGTGACCGCGATCCGTCGCGAATCCTCGCAGCGCGTGCGTCCGGGATGTCCGCATTTCGGGTTGCACCCCGGTGCCTGCGGCGGCTGCAAGATGCAGCACCTCGACGCCGCGGCGCAGGTTGCGGTCAAGCAGCGTGCGCTCGAGGACAACCTGTGGCATTTGGGCAAGGTGCGGCCGGAGAACATGCTGCGGCCGCTCGAAGGCCCGGCCTGGCACTACCGCTATCGCGCCCGGCTGTCGGTGCGCTACGTGGTCAAGAAGGGCACGGTGCTGATCGGTTTTCACGAACGCAAGAGCCGCTATCTCGCCGACATGCAGGTGTGCCCGGTGCTGCCGGCGCGCGTCAGCGCCATGCTCATGCCGCTGCGCGAGCTCATCGGATCGATGGACGCGCGCGACACCTGCCCACAGATCGAACTGGCATGCGGCGACGCGCCCGACGGCAACGGGCTTGGCGTGATCGCGCTGGTGTTGCGGCACCTGGAGCCGCTGTCTGCCGCGGACATCGCGCGTCTCAAGGCCTTCGCGGCTGGGCACGAGGGCGTGCAGTGGTGGCTGCAGTCGAAGGGGCCCGAGACGGTGCGGCTGCTGGAGCCCGGCGGGCCGGCGCTGGCGTACCAGTTGCCGGAATTCGGCGTCACGATGCCTTTCAAGCCGACCGATTTCACCCAGGTCAATGCGCATATCAACCGTGTACTCGTCAGTCGCGCCTTGCGCCTGCTCGACGTGCAGCCAGAGGAGCGCGTCATCGACTGGTTCTGCGGACTGGGCAATTTCACGCTCCCGCTCGCGACCCGCGCGCGGGAAGTGCTGGGCATCGAAGGCAGCGACACGCTGGTGGCCAGGGCCACGGAGAACCTGATGCTTAACCAGGGCCCGGCGCCGGGCCGGGGCACGCTGGCACCAACGAGCTTCGTCGCCCGCAACCTGTTCGAGATGACGCCTGCGATGCTGATGGCCGACGGCGCGGCGGACAAATGGCTGGTGGATCCGCCGCGCGAGGGCGCCTTCGCGCTGGCCAAGGCACTGGCCGATCTGCATCAGCAGGGTGATGTGCCCAGGGATGGCTGGTCGCCGCCGAGGCGGATCGTCTACGTGAGCTGCAATCCCTCGACGCTGGCGCGCGACGCCGGTCTGCTGGTGCACCAGGCGGGCTATCGTTGCACCTTCGCTGGCGTGGTCAACATGTTCCCGCACACGGCGCACGTCGAGTCGATCGCGGTGTTCGAGCGGGCATGAAAAAAGGGCCCGAGGGCCCTTTCTTCAATGCCGAGACGTGCTCTCATTATCAGTCGCGCTCGCCGCCGAAGATGCCCAGCAGGGCCAGCAGGCTCTGGAACACGTTGAACATGTCCAGGTAGAGCGCCAGCGTGGCGCTGATGTAGTTGGTTTCGCCGCCGTCCATGATCTGCTTGAGGTCATAGAGCATGTAGGCCGAGAAGATGCCGATCGCGGCGACCGAGATCGCGAGCATGCCAGCGCTGGAACCCACGAACACGTTGACGACGGCGCCGATCATCAGCACCAGTGCGCCGACGAACAACCACTTGCCCATGCCCGACAGGTCGCGCTTGATCACGGTGGCCAGCGAGGCCATCACGAAGAACACGCCGGCTGTGCCGCCGAAGGCGGTCATGATGAGCTCGGAGCCGTTCTTGAAGCCCAGGACCATCGCGATCAGCCGCGACAGCATGAGGCCCATGAAGAAGGTGAAGCCCAGCAGCACCGGAACGCCGGCCGCCGAGTTCTTGGTCTTCTCGATGGCGAAGATGAAGCCGAAGGCACCGCCCAGGAACACCATGAGGCCGATGCCGCCGCTGAGGGAGCGGGTGATGCCGGTAGCGACGCCCAGCCAGGCGCCCAGCACGGTGGGCAGCAGGCTCAGGGCGAGCAGCCAGTAGGTGTTGCGCAGTACGCGCTGGCGCTCTGCTTGCGGCAGCGCCTGGCCGTAGCCGACAGTGGTGGCAAGGGTGTTGACGCGGTCGTTCATTGCTGAAACTCCTGATGTTGGCTGCGATGCAGCAGTTGGGGTCATTCTAGGGGGGTGCAAGGACCCGACTGGGAAAAGACCCGCCTCGGCATGGCGCTAAAGTGCACCCCGCGTTTCGTAAGCGTTCAGGCAGGCGCGGGCGCTATGCTTGGCATTTGCTCACTATTCGCAAGACCATGAAGACCAAGTCTTTTCTCGAACTCGCCGACGTCAAGGCGATCGCCGCGGCGGCCGAAGCCGAAGCGCTCAAGAACAACTGGGCCGTGACCATCGCTATCGCCGACGACGCCGGCAACCTGCTGTGGCTGCAGCGGCTGGATGGCGCCGCGGCCATCTCGTCGCACATCGCGCCCGCCAAGGCTCACACGACTGCCATGGGGCGGCGCGAGAGCAAGGTCTACGAGGACATGGTCAATGGCGGCCGCACCTCCTTCCTGTCGGCGCCTGGCATCGATGGCTTGCTCGAAGGCGGCGTGCCGATCGTCAAGGACGGTCAGGTGATCGGCGCAGTCGGCGTCAGCGGCGTCAAGTCCAACGAGGATGCCCAGATTGCCAGGGCGGGCATCGCCGCGCTCGGTCTCTGATTGCCAGACCGCCATGCAAAACGCCGACCTCGAGGTCGGCGTTTTTGTTGGGGGTTCATGGCGGGAAAAAAAGCTTGGCTAGTCGGCAAGAAGCCGTTGGCTAGCAAAAAACGACCCTTCGGAGATCAGATCTCCTCGAGTCGCCCCACGATGAAACTTGCGCGAGGGGCGAACTGAACCTACTTGGTGAGGATCAGCTTGCCGAGTTTGGTGGCTTGCAACCGGTACAACGAGCCGTTGTGCATGATGCCGACGATCTTGCCGCCCTTGAGGAGCTCCGCGCTCTCGAACAGGGTGGCAGGCCGGGGGGCCTCGCTGCTTGCACGGCCGCCGCCCGAATGGTCGAGCGAGGGATGGCTCAGGACACTGAACGCGTTGGGCACGGCTTGCATTGGGAATCCCTTTATCTGAACGACAGGTGAATGATAATGATTCTCAATAAAAAGTCAATCACTGCGATCGATTTCTCGAGCTTGCAGTTCGGCGCTACTTGGGCTCGGGTTCCGTGATGAACCCGATCTTGCGAACGCCGGCCTCGCGCGCTGCCGACATGGCCTGCGCCACGCGCTCGTAACGCACTGCCTTGTCGCCGCGGATGTGCAGTTCAGGCTGCGGATCCTTGGCGGCCTCGGTAGCCAGCCGCGTCTTCAGCTCGCCGTCGTCGATCTTCTGCTCGTTCCAGTAGTAGCTGCCGTCGGCCGCCACCGTGAACAGGATGTTCTGGGGTTTGGTCTGCTCCGGTTCGCTGCTGGCGCGGGGAAGGTCGATGTTGACCGCGTGCTTCATCACCGGCACGGTGATGATGAAGATGATCAGGAGCACCAGCATGACGTCGACCAGCGGCGTCATGTTGATCTCGTTCATCACCTCGTCGGGTTCGTCCTGGGTGCCGAAAGCCATGGCGTTCCTCAGCCTTTCTTGAGCGGGACCACGGTGGCCTCGACGCCGCTTTGCACGCGGGCGCCGGTCACGAAGTAGGCATGCAGGTCGTGCGCGAAGCTGTTGAGCTTGGTCAGCACGAACTTGTTGCCGCGCACCAGCGCGTTGTAACCGAGCACGGCAGGAATGGCGACTGCCAGGCCCAGTGCCGTCATGATCAGCGCCTCGCCAATCGGGCCGGCCACCTTGTCGATGGTGGCCTGGCCGGCCGAGCCGATGCTCATCAGGGCGTGATAGATGCCCCACACCGTGCCGAACAGCCCGATGAACGGCGCCGTCGAGCCGACGGAAGCCAGGATCGCAAGGCCGGTCTGCAGGCGCGCGGTGAATTCGTCGATGCCGTTGCGCAGCGCACGGGTGATCCAGTCGCTCACGTCAAGTGCGTCGTGCAAATGCGCCTTGGTATTGCGATGGTGTGCCGCAGCCTCGCGGCCCTCCAGCGCCAGCGCGCGGAAGGGATTGCCGTCGTCCTTGCCGAGCTTGTTCAGCGCGGTGGCGAAGTCTTCGCTGTGCCAGAAGTCCTGCGAGTGCTTGGCGAGGCGCTTGTAGCGGATGACGTCCAACGCCTTGATCAGGATCACGATCCAAGACGCGAGGGACATGCCGATCAGAAGCAGGGCCACGGCGCGGGTGACGAAGTCGCCCTGATTCCAGACATTCATCAGGCCAAAGTGGGAATCCATACGAAGCTACTCCAGAAATTAATTGAGAACCCAGTTGATCGGAACGCTGAAGTCCATTTCTTCAACGACTCCATTTCGTTTGCCCGGTACGTAGCGCCATCGCATGACGGCAGCGACCGCCGCCTCGTCCAAACGGTCAAAGCCACTGGAGGTCCGGACGGTGGCGCGTTTAGGCAGCCCGTCGACGCCGATGGTGACTCGAACGACAGTCCGGCCCTGTTCGCCCAGGCGCCTGCTCATGGCCGGATACGCGGGTTTGGGGTTCTGCAGGTAGTCGGCGTCGCTGGACGGCAACTGGATTGAAGGCGGCGCCGGCGGCGCGTGGCGGCGGCAGCCGGCGGTGCCGGAGGTGCGGGCGGCGCAATAGGGGCTGGCGGTGGGGGCGGTTCGACTGTCCCTGTGGGTGCGTTCGGTGCGGGCGTCGGCCGCGGCTCGCGAATCGCCTGCGGGCGCGGCGGGGGCGGGGCCTTCGTGACCTGGGGCTTCGGCGGCGGCGGAGGAGGCGGTGGCGGCGGCAACTCCTTCGGCGGGCGGCTCGATGAACTCGCTCAGGGATCTCCACCGGAATGACCACCTCGGCGGCCCGCCGCAGCAGGCCGCTTTGCAGTGCCCAGAGCGCTGCGACGTGGAATAGCACCACGCCGCTCGCGATAAGCGCGTTGCGCGACAGGCCTAGAACGGAGGGGGGCGGCGAATAGAAGCGGTCAGACACGATCAAACATTCGAGTGCCGGCACCTTCGAAGGTGCCGGATGCAGCAAACCGCCGGCTGTTACTTACTTACTTGCGAAAAATCCACCAGGCCGAGCCTGTGACAACGATCAGGCTGAGGCCGAGTGCCGAGAAGAGTTCCATGCCCTGCTTTCCGTGATGGCGCTGGCGAGCTGGATCGAACTCGGCTCCGATTCGCGGCTCAGCGCGGCGATCGGGTGGGAGGCACTGCACTGCGCGACCACGTCGCGTGCGCAGCTCTCGCATTGGCCGCACTGGGTGGCGACGCCGAGCTCGAATTGCACTTCGTCGAAAGTCATCCCCGCCCGCACGTGGCGCGCGATCTCGCGGTCTGACACTCGGCGACATACGCAAACGATCATGGCGGTGGGGCGGCAGTCTGGCTGGCTGGTGATAGGAATCGTGATTATAAATACGAATCCCTCGCATTTGCAACAACTATGGCTAATGGGCTTGTGCAGCGGCCGGCTGCCGGGCTCAAACTTCGGCCCAGAGGCGCAGCAGGTTGTGATAGTGACCTGTCAGCGCCACGGTCTCCTCGCATTCGCCGAGCCGTCCGCGCAGCTTGAGGATGTTCTGGTCGAGCTCGAACAGCATGGCCCGCTGCCCGTCGTCGCGCACCATGCTCTGGACCCAGAAGAACGCGCAGGTGCGGGCCCCGTGGGGCACGGGGTGTACGCGGTGCAGGCTGCTCGAGGGATAGAGGATCAGGTCGCCGGCCGGCAGCTTGACCTCGTGCGCGCCGTAGGTGTCGACGACCTCCAACTCGCCGCCTTCATAGTCGTCCGGATCGCACAGGAAGAGGGTGCAGGAGAGATCGGTGCGTAACTGCTCGCCCGTGCCTGGCACGGGGCGCACCGATCCGTCGACGTGAAGCCCGTAGTGCTCTCCGCCTTCGTAGCGGTTGAACAGCGGCGGCACGAAGCGCAGCGGCAGCGCGGCCGAGAAGAAGAGCGGGTGGCGGGCCAACGCCTGCAGGATCGTCTTGCCGAGTTCGCGCCCCACCGCGGAGTGCTCCGGCAACTGCCGGTTGCGCTTGACCTGCGCACCTTGCTCGCCGACGGTTTCGCGGCCATCAACCCAGTCGGTGCCGTCGAGCGCCGCGCGGATGTCGCGCAGCTGTTCCGCGCTGAGGACATTGGGCACATGCAGCATCATCTTGTGGAGCTCTCTCAATGAAAAAAGCCCCGGCGGGGGGCCGGGGCTCGAGTGTCGCATCGCGCGGGCGGCGACGCGACGCTCGCATCAGAACGTGAAGTTGGCCGTGATCCGCCCGGAACGCGGAATGCCGGGCGCGTAGCGATAGCCGCTCTTGTTGATCGCCGCCACGTACTCCTTGTCGAACAGGTTGTAGATGTTCAGCTGGATCTCGACGTTCTTGCTGACGCGATAGGACGCCATCGCGTCGAACACCCAATACGATTCGGTGTAGGCCGGCGTGCCCACGGCGCCGTCGAAGCCCCTGGTCAACTTCCCGTTGTAGCGGGCCCCGCCGCCGATCGTCAGGCCGAAGGGAAACTGGTAGGTCGTCCACGCCGTGAACGCCCGCTTCGGCGTGTAGGGAACCACCGTGATCTGGTCCTGCGAATTGGTGGAGCCGTTGACCTTGGTGTTCATGGTCGTGAAACCTGCGCTCACGCCCCAGTTGTCGGTGATCGCGCCGGCCGCACCCAGTTCGATGCCTTGCACGCGCTTCTTGCCGGTCTGCGTGAAGACGGCGGCGTTGGTCGGATCCTGGACCACCTCGTTGCGCACCTCCGTGCGATACAGCGCCGCGGTCAGCGCCAGACGCTTGTTCAGCACGTCCCACTTGGTGCCCACTTCATAGGTCTTGGCCTTCTGCGGCAGGAAGTCGGTGCGTCCGGCGTTGTTGCCGGTACCGGCCGCGGCCAGCGCGAAGTTGGCGCCGCCCGGAGGTTGCGCGGCCGTCCCGTAGGCGGCGTAGACGCTGCCGTTCTCGGCCGGCTTGTAGACGACACCCAGCTTGCCCGTGAACAGCCCGTCCGACACCGAAAGGCTGGTCGGCGTGATCGCCCGCGACGGCAGCGTCAGCGCGGTCGAGTTGAAGTCGGTGCTGTAGTGGTCGTAGCGCAGGCCGCCCGTGATCTGCCACTGCTCGTTGAGCTTGATGGTGTCGAACGCATACAGGCCGACGGTGTCGGTCCTGCCGTTGGAGCCCGTGCCGTTGCGCAGCCGGTTGTAGCCCACGACGTCCGGGTTGGGGTTGTACAGGTTCGCATCCGGCCAGGAGCCCACGGGTGCGAAGGTCGTGTTGACGCTGGCGAAGCCCGGCGCGAAGAAGTTGAGGTTGTTCTGTTCTTCGCGCAGCAGTTCGAGACCCGCACTGATCGAGTGGCTGATGCCGCCCGTGTCGATCTTGGCGGTCACGTTGGTCTGGTTCACGAAGATCTTGTTTTCCTGGTCCTTGTTGGTCGGCGTGCTGCGCCGGAAGGTCCAGGTGGCGGGCAAGCTCGGGTTCGGCGTGACCAGGAAGCCCGTATTGGCCGCGGGCACGGTCCCGTTCGCTGCAAGGCCGCCCAGCACGAACGAGGTGAGCATGTAGTCCTGCGTGGTCCGGCCGAAGCGCGTGGTGTTGCGCAGCGTGACGTTCGGCGAGATGTCGTGCTCCACGCGGGCGGTGAACATGTCCGACGTCACGTTGTCGAAGTCCGAGCGTGTGCCGTAGAAGTTGCTCGAGTCGACCGGCGACGCGAAGTTCAGGAAGGTGCGGCGGCGCGCGCCGAGCGCGAGCGGGTCGGGGTTGGAGTAGCCGGGCAGGCCGATGGTCGGAACGCCTCCGTCCGGAACGTTGTCCTGCTTGACGTGCACGTAGTCGAGGAAGATGCGCGTCGGCGTGTTCAGGCCGATAGCCAGCGAAGGTGCGATCGCCCAGCGCTTGTTCTTCACGAAGTCGCGGCCGGCGACGCCGCCGTCCTGTGCCACCGCGTTGAGACGGAAGGCCGCGCCGGAGCCGTCGGCGCCGCTGATCATCTTGTTCCAGTCGATGCTGGTGCGCGCATAGTCGGCGCTGCCGAAGCTCACGGAGCCCGCGAAGCTGTCCTCGAGGCGCGGCTTCTTGGTGATGAGGTTGATGTAGCCGGTGGGCGAAGTGCGTCCCACGTCGGTGCTGGCCGGGCCCTTGACCACCTCGACCTGCTCGACGTTGAACACGTCGCGCGAGACCGACCCCAGGTCGCGGATGCCGTCGACGAAGATGCTGCTCGAGGTGTCGAAGCCGCGCATGAAGATCGTGTCGCCGGTGCTGGTGTTGCCGTTCTCGCCGAGGAAGAAGGTGCCCGCGCCCGGGATGTTGCGCAGCGCCTCGGTGAGAGTGGTGGCGCCCTGTTCACGAATGATCTGCTCGCGGACGACCGAGATGGTCTGCGGCGTGTCGACCAGCGGCGCGGTGAACTTGGGATTGGCCGAGGTGTCGGCCTTGTAGTCGGCCGAGGCGCCTTCGACGCGCACCTCCTTGAGGGTGCTGGTGGTCGTCTGCGCCGAGGCGGGCAGCGCGGTCAGCGCCATGAGGGTGGCGGCGGCAGCGCTGCCGAACGGCGGCAAGGCACGTGCGACGGCGTGCTTGCGGCTCTTGATGTAGGCCATGAAGGGTTCTCCGGAAGGTCTGATGTGAGAACTCGACTGGCTGGTCCCGCTGGGCGCCCCGGGGCGGGGCGATGGGGATTGGCTGGGTGAGCTGAGTCGCGAACAAAGGCGAGATCGGCGTGGATGATAATGAATCTCAATACCTTTGTTAACGTTTTACAAGCCCTGATGCCAAAATTTCTCCCAGGTTCGTTGCCAGGCGGCCACTGGCGGTGTGGCCCAACGCGCTTCAATACACGTCGCGCCGATAACGCCCGGTGGCGTTGAGTTCGCGCATGGAGGCCTCGCCGGCGATCTGACGCAGTGCTGCGTCGACGCCCGAGGCCATGCCCTGCAGGCTGCCGCAGACGTACACGGCGGCACCTCGCGCCAGCCAGGCCCGCACCTCCTCGGAGGCCTGCAGCAGGCGATGCTGCACGTACTGGCGCTCGGCTTGGTCGCGCGAGAACACCATGTCGAGACGGCGCAGCACGCCCGAGGCCTGCCATGCCTCGATCTCCTGGCGGTAGAGAAAGTCGTGCCGCGCATTGCGCTCGCCGAACACGAGCCAGTTGTCGTGCTGGCCGGCCGCGGCGCGGGCGCGTAGGTGGCTGCGCAAGCCCGCCAGCCCCGTGCCGTTGCCGACGAGGAGCAGCGGACGTTGGGCATTGGCCTCGAGGCGGAAGTTGCGGTGCGGCCGGAGGCGCAGTGCGATGCGGTCGCCGATCGCCAGCGTCGAACTCAGCAGGCCGGAGGCGGCGCCGAGCGTTCCGTCGGGGTGCCGTTCCTGGCGTACCAGCAGGTGGAGCTGGCCATCGGCCGGGATCGAGGCGATCGAATAGTCGCGCGGGCGGCCGGGATCGCTCGCCAGCGTGATCTGGGCGATGTCCCCGGATTCCCACTGTGCCGATTCCTCGGCGGGCTCGAACGCAAGGTGGTACACGGGCGCGCCGGCGCTTCCGGCGTTCAGCAATTCCCGCGCGTGGAGTCGCCATGGAAGGGGCTCGCTGCCGTCATGGCCGGGTGTCGTCGACAGCGCGCCGGCCCCGCCGCACAGTGTCTGCCACCGGGCCAGGGCGGCAGGGTTGCCGTTGTCGACCTCGATGCGCTCGAAGGCTCGCGTGGCGCCCGTCGAATGAAGCCACTCGTCGAGCGCCCGGCCGAAGCCGCAGAAGTTGGCGTATTGGCGATCGCCCAGCGCGAGCACGGCGTAGCGCAGCGAAGAGAGATCCAGGCCGGCGCGCATCACATCCGCCGCGAACACGCTGGCGCCGTCGGGCGCGTCGCCTTCGCCGTAGGTGCTGGCAACGAATAGGACCGACCCTGCGCCTCGAAGCGTCTGCGCATCGGCTTCGTTGAGCGGGATCACGCGCACCGGCTTTCCGGCGTCGCGCAGCCAGCCTGCGGTTTGCCAGGCGAGGGCCTCGGCCTGGCCGGTCTGGCTTGCGAAGAGCACCAAGGCCGCTTGCGAGCTGCCGTCGCCTGCCAGGGCAGCGGCCGTGCGCGCTGCAACCCGTCGACGATCGCGCTCTCGCCGGTACACGGCGAGGCACATCGCCGCATAGGCGCACACCGTCGCGCCGGCCGCCAGCGCGCGCAAGACCGCCTCGGTCATGAGCTGTGCGCGGGCCAGTGGCTGGTGGCCAGGACCCGCGGCTGCGCGCCTTCGTGGCAGACGAACAGAGCCGGGACGGCGTGGCGCTCGGCGAATGCCAGGCCCTCGTCGGGCCCTAGCACCGTCAGGACGGTCGCCAACGCATCGGCGTGCATGCATTCGCGATGCAGCACCGTCACCGAGGCCAACCCGTGGCGAGGCGGCTCGCCGTTGCGCGGATCGATGGTGTGCGACCAGCGCCGGCCGGCGTGTTCGTGCGTGTGCCAGCGGTCGCCCGAGGTGGCGATCGCCAGGTTGGAAAGCGCGACGACGGCCGGGCGGCCGTTAGCGGCGTCGACCTGGACTCGCCAGGGAGCGCCGCCGGGACGGTGGCCTGCGCCGCGCAGCTCGCCACCGACTTCGACGATGAAGTCCTCGAGGCCGAGCGTACGCAACGCCTCGGCCACGTGATCGACTGCGAAACCCTTGGCCACCCCAGAGAGATCGAGGGCAGTGCCACCTGGCTGCAGGATCGACTGGGTTCCAGGATCGAAGTCGAGCCGCTCCCAGCCGACCCGCGCCCGGGCTTGCGCGAGATCGGCCGGGGAGGAGGGCATTCCCGAGGTGCAGGCTTGTGCTCCGAACCCCCACAACGAGATCAAGGGTCCGACGCTAGGGTCGATCGCGCCGCCGCTTTCCGCGGCCCAGCGCAATGCGCAGCCCAGCACTTCGGCGAATTCCGGCGCCAGCGAGTGACGGCTGCCGGCGATCGCGCCGTTGAAGCGGCTGATGTCCGAGCCCGGCTCCCAGGTGCTCATCTGCGCGATCACGCGGTCGAGCACGGCTTGCACGGCATGCCGGACTGCGCCGAGCTCGATCATCTTCGGGTTGTCGAAGCGCAGCGACCAGGTCGTACCCATCGTGCGCCCGGCGATCGCCTGCAGGCTGGCGGGATCGGCGTGGCGCGGCAGCGCGGCATTGGCGTAGCCGCTCGCCCAACGGGCGGCGAAGGAAGGCCGCGCGGTCGCGACCTTGGCAGGCGTGTTCAGGGCATCACTTCCAAGGTAGCGGCATAGCTCAGGCGCCGCTCCTTGGCCTGCGTGACCGACGTCTTGTTGTCCTTGGTGTTGGCCTCGAGCCAGTACATGCCGGCCTGCGGCCAGGTCACGGAGAACTGGCCCTTGGCGTCGGTCTTGGCCGAGATCTCGTCCATCTTGTCGCGGTAGCGCGTGTTGCCCGGCGTGACCGTCACTTCGAGGTCCTTGGCAGGCTGGCCGTCGATCTGCAAGATGAAGCTGGCCTTTTCGCCCTTCACCAGGTCGGTGGGGTGGGTGGTGGCGACCAGTTCCAGGCCCTTCCCGCTCGGCTGGAGCTTGCTGGGCTTGCCCACGGTGATGAAGGTTTCGATGCGGCCGGCCGACTGCGTGACTTCGACTTCTTGTGCGTCCGCCGGAATCTGGCTCGCGATGTTCTCCGGCGTGCCGCGCGCGCGCTTCTGCTGCCCGGTGGCCTTGTCCTTCCAGCGCGCGAACACGCCGCCGTTGAGCACCGCGACACGGTAGGTACCGGGCTGCGCGAGGTTGAGGTCGAAGACGCTGCGCAGCTTGCCCTTGTGGACGTTCTCGGCCTTGATGGCGCTGCCGTCGGGCGCGGTGACCTCGAGGTTGTCGAGGGCCAGCGGGTTGTGATTGAAGAAGAACAGGTCGTTGGACACGGCCGCGTCGACCGTGATCCAGTCGCCCTTGGAAAGCACTGTGCTCGAGGGCAGCAGCCACACGTTGTGTGCATGGACGGACGCGGCGGCAAGGGCGAGGATCAGGGCGGCGGTGCGGAATGCAAGCTTCATGGTGGAACCCGATGAGGAGGATGGGGGAATTCAGGGCTTGAGTTCGAGCTTCACTTCGCCAAGCTCGCTGTTGCCGGCGACCTGCGGCTGCGCGGCCGACTTCGGTGGCCATTCGAAGGGGATGCTCAGGATCTCACGGCCACCGACCTCGCGCGCCGCCTCGACGTAGAGCTTGTAGGCGCCAGGCGCCAGCTTCGGAAGCGCGGCCGAGCCTTCGGTGAAGCTGATCTGGTGCTTGCCCGCGGGACGGGTGGCGCTGCTGATGCCATCGACCGGCATCTGCAGCTCGCGGCCCGTGCGGCGCCACCACTGGCGCATGTCCTTGAGCCACTTGGTGCCTTCACCCTCTGCGTTGCCCTTGTTCTTGATGTCGTACCAGACCGCCAGCGTGGCCGCGACCGACTGGTCGGCGCGTTCGATCCATGCCGAGACATAGGGCCGGTGGTATTCGGCCACCGTCAGGCGCGGCACCTCGATGTTGACCGTGAGACCGGCCGCGAAGGCGGGAGCACCGAAGAGCGCCGCGAGCGCAAGGGAATAGCGAACTTGCACGAAAACCTCTTTCCAGGATCAATGAATGAACATCAGCGCCAGCAGCACCGGCAGCACCAGCCCCATGCCGACCACGGGCCAGGTGAACGGGCGATTGCCGGCGTGCATCTTGAGAATGAACAGGCCGGTGACCGAAAAAATGAGTGCGGCAGCCGCGAAGAGGTCGATGAACCAGCTCCAGGCGGCGCCCGTGTTGCGCCCTTTGTGCAGGTCGTTGAAGTACGAAAGCCAGCCGCGGTCGGTGCGCTCGTATTCGATCTCACCGTCGGCCAGGCTGAGCCGCAGCCAAGCGTCGCCGCCGGGCCTGGGCAGCGAGAGATAGATCTCGTCGTCCGACCACTCGGCCTCTCGGCCCGCGGTGTCGATGGCCCATTGCTTCTGCACCCAGGCCTGCAGTTCTTGCGGCAGCTCGGCCTTGCCCTTGTTTGCCTTGACGGACGGCAGCTGCCGCATGAGCCGGGCGCGCTGCGCGTCGTCGATGGCGCCGGTCCGGCTGCTCACCTTGGGCTTCGCCTCGATGCTTCCGGCGTGATTGAGCGTGAAGCCGGTGACGCTGAACAGCACCATGCCGATCAGGCAGAGCGCCGCGCTGACCCAATGCCATTCGTGCAAGGTCTTGAGCCAGCAGGCGCGGCGGCGATTGGCGGAAGGGGCGTTCATCGAAGCCCGGGATTCTATCCTTACAAATGAGAATGAATGCTATTTGCATGCTGGGCGAGGCCCAAAAAAAAGCGGGGCTCGAGGCCCCGCTTCAGTGGCGAAGATCGCCTTACTCGACTTCGCCCATCTGCGACTGCAGGTAGTTCTGCAGGCCGACCTTGTCGACCAGGTCGATCTGGGTTTCCAGGAAGTCGATGTGTTCTTCGGTGTCGTCCAGGATCTCCTGCAAGAGGTCCCGCGACACATAGTCGCGAACCGCTTCGCAGTGAGCGATGCCGTCCTTGATGGTGGCCTGCGCGCCCATTTCGGATGCCAGGTCGCACTGCAGGATCTCGGGTACGTCCTCGCCTACACGGAGCTTGGCCAAGTCCTGCAAGTTCGGCAGACCGTCCAGCATGAAGATCCGATCCATGAGCTTGTCGGCGTGCTTCATCTCGCCGATGGATTCTTCGTATTCCTTCTTCGCCAACTTGTCCAAGCCCCAGTGCTTGAGCATGCGGTAGTGCAGGAAGTACTGATTGATCGCCGTGAGCTCGTTCTTGAGCTGGGCTTGCAGATGGTCGATGACTTGAGGGTCGCCCTTCATGATTTTTTCCTTGTCCTTGTTATTGAAAGCATCGATTGTGGGTTCGCCGCTCGAGCGCAGGCAAGAGAACCCACGTTGTGGCGGTCTGCATGCGTTTGATCGTGATAGGCGTTCGCATTCGCTGAACGGCTGGTGCGCTCATAGTGCAGCGCAATATTTTTCATAGTTCATTGCTATCAAATGCTGCTGATTGGTAGTTATACTAAACACTCGCTTTTTCATCAGTCACCTAGGAACCCATACATGTCCCTGATCAACACCGAAATCGTCCCGTTCAAAGCCACCGCGTACCACAACGGCAAGTTCGTCCCGGTCAGCAACGAAAGCTTCAAGGGCAAGTGGTCCGTCGTCGTTTTCTACCCGGCCGACTTCACCTTCGTGTGCCCGACCGAACTGGGCGATCTGGCCGACCACTATGCCGAATTCCAGAAGCTGGGCGTCGAGATCTACGGCGTGTCGACCGACACCCACTTCACCCACAAGGCCTGGCATGACACCTCGGACACCATCGCCAAGGTGAAGTACCCCCTGATCGGCGACCCCAGCCAACAGCTGGCCCGCGCCTTCCAGGTCCTGATCGAGGAAGGCGAAGACGCCGGTCTCGCCTACCGCGGCACCTTCGTGATCGATCCCGAGGGCAAGATCAAGACCGTCGAAGTGCACGACAACGGCATCGGCCGTGACGCCAACGAACTGCTGCGCCGCGTGAAGGCCGCCCAGTACGTCGCCGCCCATCCGGGTGAAGTCTGCCCGGCGAAGTGGACGGAGGGCGCCGAGACGCTCAAGCCATCCTTCGACCTGGTCGGCAAGATCTAAGCCGCCCGTTCGCGCCAGGCCCGGGCGCGTTAGCACCCGGGCCTTTCTGTTTCCGTCTTCCGATTTCCAATGAGGTGAGTCCACCATGCTCGACGCCGGCACCAAAGCACAACTGAAAAGCTATCTCGACCGCATCACGCAGCCAGTCGAAATCGTCGCTTCGCTCGATGACAGCAAGGCGTCGAGCGACCTGCAATCGCTGCTGAAGGATGTGGCGGACTCGTCCCCGCTGGTGAAGGTCACCGAAAGCCGCGACGACAATCATCGCAAGCCTTCGTTTTCGATCAACCGGCCGAGCCAGAGCAACGGCCCGCGCTTCGCCGGCCTGCCGATGGGCCACGAGTTCACTTCGCTGATCCTCGCGCTGCTGCAAGTCGGCGGCTATCCGCCCAAGGTAGAGCAGGCCGTGCTCGAGCAGATTCGTGCGCTGGAGGGCGACTTCGAGTTCGAGATCTACATCTCGCTCACCTGCCACAACTGCCCGGACGTGGTGCAGGCGCTCAACCTGATGGCGGTGCAGAACCCGCGCATTAAGACCACGATGATCGACGGCTCCCTGTTCCAGGACGAGGTGAAGGAGCGCCAGATCATGGCCGTGCCCACCGTCTTCCTGAATGGCACCGAATTCGGCCAGGGCCGCATGAGTCTGGAAGAGATCCTGGCCAAGATCGACACCAGCGGCGTCGAGCGCGAGGCGAAGAAGATCGCCGACAAGGACCCTTTCGACGTCCTGATCGTCGGCGGCGGCCCGGCCGGCGCAGCGGCTGCCGTCTACGCAGCGCGCAAGGGCATCCGCACGGGCGTGGCCTCCGAGCGCTTCGGCGGCCAGGTGCTCGACACCCTCGGCATCGAGAACTTCATCTCCATCAAGGAAACCGAAGGGCCGCGATTCGCGCTCGCGCTCGAAGAGCATGTGCGCCACTACGACGTCGACATCATGAACCTGCAGCGCGCGGCGGCACTGGTACCCGGAGATGACATGATCGAGATCAAGCTCGAGAACGGCGCGTCGCTCAAGAGCCGCTCGGTCGTGATCTCGACCGGCGCGCGCTGGCGCAACATCAACGTGCCCGGCGAGCAGGAGTACAGGAACAAGGGCGTGGCCTATTGCCCGCACTGCGACGGGCCGCTCTTCAAGGGCAAGCGCGTGGCCGTGATCGGCGGCGGCAACTCGGGCGTCGAGGCGGCGATCGACCTGGCAGGCATCGTGGGCCATGTGACGCTGATCGAGTACGACACCCAACTGCGCGCCGACGCAGTGCTGCAGCGCAAGCTCAAGAGCCTCGCCAACGTCGAGATCATCACCAACGCGCAGACCACCGAGATCACCGGCGACCAGCAGAAGGTCAACGGCCTGGTCTACAAGGACCGCGCGACGGGCGAGACCCGCCAGGTGCCGCTGGAAGGCGTGTTCGTGCAGATCGGCCTGGTGCCCAACACCGACTGGCTGAAGGGCACGCTCGAGCTCTCGAAGCACGGCGAGATCGTGGTCGACGCCAAGGGCCAAACCTCGGTGCCCGGCGTGTTCGCGGCGGGCGATGCGACCACGGTGCCCTTCAAGCAGATCATCATCGCGGCCGGAGACGGTGCGAAGGCGGCGCTGAGCGCCTTCGATCATCTGATCCGTACCTCGGCCCCGGCGGAGAAGGCCACGGTCGCCGAGGCGGTGGTTTAGCGAGCGCTTCGAACGCGCGAGGCCCGAGAGCGCTCAATACGTCAGCCGCTCGGGCCGCAGCTCCTGCAGGATGGTGGTCGCGATCTCTTCGATCGACTTCGTGGTGGTCGACAGCCAGCGGATACCGGCGCGCCGCATCATGGCCTCGGCTTCGCTCACTTCATGGCGGCAGTTCTCGATGCTTGCGTAACGCGAATTCGGCCGCCGCTCGTTGCGGATCTCGCTCAGCCGCTCGGGCTGGATCGTGAGCCCGAAGATCTTCTTGCGATGCGGCATCAGTGCCGGCGGCAACTGCCGGCGCTCGAAGTCCTCCGGGATCAGTGGGTAGTTGGCAGCCTTGAGGCCGTGCTGCATGGCCAGGTAGAGCGAGGTGGGCGTCTTGCCGCTTCGGCTGACACCCACCAGGATGACGTCGGCATTATCCAGGTCGCGGTTGCTCTGCCCATCGTCGTGCGCCAGGCTGAAGTCGATGGCCTGGATGCGGGCGTTGTATTCCTTGCTCTTGCTGACGTCGCTGAAGCGGCCGATGCGGTGGTTCGACTTCATCGCCAACTCGATCTCGAGCGGTCGCACGAAGGTGCCGAACATGTCGAGCAGCATCCCCTTGCAGCCGGTCTCGATGACTTCCAGCACGTCCATGTTCGCCAGCGTGGTGAAGACGATCGGCCGCAGGCCCTCCACTTCGGCGGTGTGGTTGATCCGCCGCACCGCCTGGTGCGCCTTGTCGACCGTGTCGGTGAAGGGCAGACGCACATGGCGAGGCTTGATCTCGAACTGGGCCAGAACGGCGTTGCCGAAGGTTTCGGCGGTGATGCCGGTGCCATCGGAAACGAAGAATACGGTGCGTGTGTGCATGCTTGGCGGCCTTGTCCTGCGGCGCGCCGACCCGCTCGGCGCCTACAATCCGGCCCATTATCGGGAATGCGGCCCCGTCCGTTCCCGCCATCCCCATGCTTTTATCCATGCATACCGCCCCTGCGCCCAGAGCAATCAGAACGATCGCGCCGCGCCGTCTGCATGTCGCCCCGGTTTCAACTTCTGGAGCTTTCCCATGTCTGCACTCTTCGAAGCGACCGCCCTGGTCGTACCGTTTGAAAACCTGAGGATGACCGACGTCGAGTCGGTCGGCGGCAAGAACGCCAGTCTCGGCGAGATGATTTCCCAACTGCCGCAAGGGGTGCGCGTGCCCACTGGCTTCGCGACCACCGCCCACGCGTTCCGGCAGTTCCTGGCCCACGATGGCCTGGCCGATCGCATCAGCGCGAAACTCAAGAGCCTGAATACGGAAGACGTCCGCGCCCTGGCTGCGGCAGGGGCCGAGATCCGGGCCATGGTCGAGGCTCAGCCCTTCCCGGCCGATCTCCAGCAGGCGATCAAGGACGCCTTCGCCAAGCTCAGCGCGGGCAATCCCGAAGCCTCGTTCGCCGTACGCTCGTCGGCGACCGCGGAAGACCTGCCGGATGCCTCCTTCGCCGGCCAGCAGGAGACCTTCCTCAACGTGGTGGGCGTCGAGGACGTGCTCCACAAGATGAAGGAGGTGTTCGCCTCCCTCTACAACGATCGCGCCATCAGCTATCGCGTGCACAAGGGCTTTGCCCACGACGT
Source organism: Variovorax sp. WS11 (assembly GCF_010499245.1). Lineage (GTDB taxonomy): Bacteria > Pseudomonadota > Gammaproteobacteria > Burkholderiales > Burkholderiaceae_C > Variovorax. The sequence continues at coordinate 873,300 of NZ_JAAGOW010000001.1, read as the reverse complement.
GGTGGCGCTGTCGGCCGGCGTGCAGCGCATGGTGCGCAGCGACCTGGGCGCGGCGGGCGTGATGTTCACCATCGACACCGAGTCCGGCTTCGACCAGGTGGTCTTCATCACCTCCAGCTACGGCTTGGGTGAAACGGTGGTGCAAGGTGCGGTGAACCCGGACGAGTTCTATGTGCACAAGCCCATGCTCAAGGCCGGCAAGCGCGCGGTAATCCGCCGCAACCTCGGCTCAAAGCTCATCCAGATGGAATTCGCCAGCGCCGCCGAGAAGGCCGCCAGCGGCAAGCTGGTGAAGACTACCGACGTCCCGACCGAGCAACGCAATCGCTATTCGCTCACCGATGCCGAGGTGGAGCAACTGTCCAAATACGCGCTGGTGATCGAGGAGCACTACGGCCGGCCGATGGACATCGAGTGGGGCAAGGACGGCACCGATGGCCAGCTTTACATCCTGCAGGCCCGCCCTGAGACCGTGAAGAGCCAGCAGCAGGGCAAGGCCGAGCAGCGCTACAAGCTGCTGGCCAAGGGCGCCGTGCTGGCCGAAGGCCGCGCGATCGGCCAGAAGATCGGCACCGGCCCGGTGCGCCTGGTCCACAGCATCAGCGAGATGGACAAGGTCCAGGCCGGCGACGTGCTGGTGACCGACATGACCGACCCGAACTGGGAGCCCGTGATGAAGCGCGCCGCCGCCATCGTCACCAACCGCGGCGGGCGGACCTGTCACGCGGCCATCATCGCGCGTGAGCTAGGCATCCCGGCGGTCGTTGGCTGCGGCGACGCCACCGACCTGCTCAAGGACGGCACGCTGGTCACGGTGAGCTGCGCCGAGGGCGACACCGGCTTCATCTACGACGGCCTGCTCGAGACCGAGGTGACCGAGGTCCAGCGCGGCGAAATGCCCGAGATCGACATCAAGCTCATGATGAACGTGGGTAACCCGCAGCTGGCTTTCGACTTCGCCCAGCTGCCGAACCACGGCGTCGGTCTGGCGCGACTCGAGTTCATCATCAACAACAACATCGGCGTGCACCCCAAGGCGATCCTCGACTACCCGAATGTCGATGCCGACCTCAAGAAGGCCGTCGAATCGGTCGCCCGCGGCCATGCGTCGCCGCGTGCCTTCTATGTCGACAAGGTGGCCGAGGGCATTGCTACCATCGGTGCCGCCTTCTGGCCCAAGCCGGTGATCGTGCGGCTGTCGGACTTCAAGTCCAACGAATACCGCAAGCTGATCGGCGGCAGCCGCTATGAGCCGGAGGAGGAGAACCCGATGCTGGGCTTCCGCGGCGCGGCGCGCTACCTCAGCGCGGATTTCGGCGAGGCCTTTGCCATGGAGTGCGAGGCGCTCAAGCGGGTGCGCGGCGAGATGGGCTTGACCAACGTGCAGATCATGGTGCCCTTCGTTCGCACCTTGGGCCAGGCAGCTCGCGTCACTGGACTGCTCGGCGAGCACGGCCTCAAGCGCGGCGAGAACGAGCTCAAGCTGATCATGATGTGCGAGGTGCCGAGCAACGCCATCCTGCCGGAGGAGTTCCTGGAGTTCTTCGACGGCTTCTCGATCGGCTCGAACGACCTGACGCAGCTCACGCTGGGGCTGGACCGGGATTCCGGCCTCGAGCTGCTGGCGGCCGACTTCGACGAGCGCGATCCCGCCGTCAAGGCGCTGCTGGCGCGCGTGATCAAGGCCTGCAAGGAGAAAGGCAAGTACGTCGGCATCTGCGGACAGGGGCCCAGCGACCACCCAGATTTCGCGGCGTGGCTGGCCGAACAGGGCATTGAGTCGATCTCGCTCAACCCCGACAGCGTGATCGACACCTGGCAGCAACTGGCGCAGCGCTGAAGCGATTGGGGAGCGCGCGACGGGGCTGGTTTGCCCCGTCGCATTACAACTTTCGTCACAACTTCTGTTTGTAATTCCCCTGTCAGCTTAATCAAGTTACAGACGGATGCATCTTTGATGTCAAACTCGGCGCCCACGGGGAGGGAGCCGCCCGGATCGCTCGGACAAGAGACCGCGTAGAGTCCGAGAGCGCCGGGATTTCGCATTGAGGATGCCCATGATTCTTGTCAAGACAGAAGCCGGCCAGCAGGTGTTCAAGGACCGCTCGGTCCGGCTCACGCCGCGCCAGCGCTCGGCCTTCATCCTGTTCGACGGCAAGCGCTCAGTGAGCGAGGTGCTCGAGGCGGGCATGGGCATTGGGCGCGAGGACATCGATCAGATGGTCGAGCAGGGGTTGCTGGGACAGGTAGGCGGGATGGCCGAAGCGGCCAACGCCGGGACGGTGGCGATGCCGGCCGGGCCTACGCCATCGCCGGCCCGGCAGCCTGAGCGCCCAGTTGCCGCGACGCTCCACGTGGAGGCTTCCGCAACGCACGCGATGGGGTTGCCCTCGGCTCAGCAGCGTTACAAGGACGCGTACCCGATCGCTACACAGCTCACCGGCAGCCTCGGGCTGCGCGGGTTCAGGCTGAACCTGTCGGTCGAAGGTACCTCGACCTACGAAGAGCTACTGGCCCTGGCGCCCAAGATCCGCGCTGCTGTGGGCGATGACAAGGCGGTGGCGCTGGATCGCGCACTGGGCATCTGAGCAGGACCGATCCGGCCGAGCACTCCGGAGCGGCAATCGCCTGCTACAATAGTCGGCTTTGCCTTGCCACACTGCGACTGACGCTGCAGGTGGCTTAATCCCTTCCACGGAAGATCCACAAGGAGTGCCATGCGTCACTATGAAATCATTCTGCTGATCCATCCGGATCAAAGCGAGCAAGTTCCGGCCATGCTGGAGCGCTACAAGGGCATGATCACCGCCGGCGGCGGCAAGGTCCATCGTGTCGAAGACTGGGGCCGTCGCCAGCTGGCCTACCAGATCAACAAGCTCAACAAGGCGCACTACCTGTGCGTGAACATCGAGGCCGAGCAGGCCGTGATGGCCGAGCTGGAGCATGCCTTCAAGTTCAACGACGCCGTCCTGCGCCACCTCACCGTGGTCAAGAAGAAGGCCGAGACCGGCCCTTCGTCGATGATGAAGACGGTGGAGCGCGAAGAGGCCCGCAAGGCCCAGCAGGCCGAGTACGCCGCCAACAACAACTGATGATGGCGTGAGCGCTGCCGCAGTCAATCAGCTGGTGCTGACTGCCTGCGTTGCCGAGCTCGGTGCCTTGCGTTTCACGCCTGCCGGCCTGCCCGCCATCGATCTGCGGCTCGAACACGAGTCGACGATCACCGAAGCGGCTCAGCCCCGGCAGGTCAAGGCGGCCCTCAAGGCCGTCGCGTTCGGCGCAGTGGCCGAGCGGCTCGCGAGGCAGGCATTGGGAAGTCTCTGGCGTTTCCAGGGCTTTCTGGCCACACCGCGTAACGGCAAGCATCCAGTGCTGCACATCCAGGATTTTCAGCAAGATTAATTTTCGAGAGGTCCCACAATGGCCACGTTCAAGAAATTCAACAAGGACAAGCGTCCGAAGCGCAACACCCAGTCGCTGCTGTTCAAGCGCAAGCGCTTTTGCCGCTTCACCGTCGCCGGTGTCGAAGAGATCGACTACAAGGACATCGACACCCTGCGCGATTTCATCAGCGAGAACGGCAAGATCATCCCCGCGCGCCTGACCGGCACGCGCGCGATCTACCAGCGCCAGCTCAACACCGCGATCAAGCGCGCACGCTTCCTCGCGATGGTGCCGTACAGCGACCAGCACCGCGTCTAAGGAGCCGGACACCATGCAAGTCATTCTTCTGGAAAAGGTCCTCAACGTCGGCGTCCTCGGCGATATCGTCAAGGTCAAGGACGGCTACGCCCGCAACTTCCTGATTCCCTCGGGACTCGCCCGCCGCGCCACCGAATCCAACAAGGCCGAGTTCGAAGCCAAGCGAGTCGAGCTCGAAAAGGCCGCCGCCGCCAAGAAGTCCGAGGCGGAAGCCCAGGGCGCAAAGCTCGGCGGTACCGCCGTCAAGCTCACGCAGAAGGCCGGCGTCGACGGCCGCCTGTTCGGCTCGGTCACGAATCACGATATCGCAGACGAGCTCAACAAGCAGGGCTACAAGATCGCGAAGTCCCAGGTGCGCATGCCCAGCGGGCCGATCAAGGCCGTCGGCGACAGCACGGTCAGCGTCGCGCTGCACACCGACGTGGTGGTCGAGATCACCGTTACGGTTTACGGCGAAAGCGCATAACGCCTTCAGCAAGGAGAAAGCAAGCTCGCAGCTGCGACCTTGTCCTTGTGGGGCCGCCTTTGGGCGGCCTTTGTTTTTTTGCAGCCGCAGTTGTCCCGCGTGCTGCACTGATAAGTCACCGCTTATCCACAGCGTTATCAAATGACGTGGCCTCTCGTGCGCCTTAGCATGTGCGGCTGCAAGGAAGTTCATGTCCGCCGTCTTCTCCTACGCCGACAACGACCCGTCGGCCGACCGCCAAATCGCGCAGTTGCGCATCCCGCCCCATTCGATCGAGGCCGAGTCGAGCGTGCTCGGCGGCCTGCTGCTCGATAACGGGGCCTGGGACCGGATGGGCGACCTGTTGGTGGACAGCGATTTCTATCGCCACGAACATAAGCTGATCTACGCTGCGATCGGCGCACTGATCAATGCCAGCAAGCCGGCCGACGTGATCACCGTCTTCGAGCAGTTGCAGAGCTTGGGCAAGGCCGAGGAGGTCGGCGGCCTGAGCTACCTGAACTCGCTGGCGCAGTACGTGCCGAGCGCCAGCAACATCCGTCGCTACGCCGAGATCGTGCGGGAGCGCTCGATCCTGCGAAAGCTGGTCAGTGCGAGCGACGAGATCGCGACCAACGCCTTCAACACACAGGGCAAGTCAGTCGACAAGATCCTCGACGAAGCCGAACAGAAGATCTTCAACATCGGCGAGGAAGGCTCGCGCATGAAGCAGGGCTTCCAGAGCATGGAATCCCTGGTGGTCGAACTGCTCGACCGCGTGAGCGAGATGGCGGAGAACCCCAACGACATCACGGGCGTGCGCACAGGCTTCTACGAGTTCGACAAGATGACCTCGGGTCTCCAGCCGGGCGACATGATCGTGCTGGCGGCGCGCCCCTCCATGGGCAAGACCTCGCTGGCGATCAACATCGCCGAGCATGTGGCGCTCAACGAGGGGCTGCCGGTGGCGGTGTTCTCGATGGAAATGGGTGCGTCCCAGCTGGCGGTGCGTATCGTCGGCTCGATCGGCCGCATCGACCAAGGCCATCTGCGCACCGGCAAGCTCAGCGACGAAGAATGGCCGCGCCTGACCGAGGCCATCGAGAAGCTGCGCAATGTGTCGCTGCACATCGACGAGACGCCGGGCCTGACCACCAGCGAGCTGCGTGCGAACTCGCGCCGTCTTGCGCGCCAGTACGGGCGGCTCGGCCTGATCGTCGTGGACTACCTTCAGCTGATGAGCGTCTCCAGCAGCATGAACGACGAGAACCGCGCAACCGCGGTCGGCGAGATCTCGCGCGGCCTCAAGATGCTGGCCAAGGAGCTCAAGTGCCCGGTGATTGCCTTGTCGCAGCTCAGCCGCGGCGTGGAAAGCCGCACCGACAAGCGCCCGATGATGAGCGACCTGCGCGAGTCCGGCGCCATCGAGCAGGATGCCGACCTCATCATGTTCATCTACCGCGATGACTACTACAACAAGGACAGCAAGGAGCCTGGCGTGGCCGAGGTGATCATCAGCAAGCACCGCAACGGGCCGACCGGCACCGTCAAGCTGGCCTTTCTCAAGCCGCTCACCAAGTTCGAGAACCTCGCCGGCGGCAGCGACGATTTCTGAAGGCTACTGCAACCGGGACGGCCGGGGTTCCGCCGGGTCGTCCTGCAGCCGGCGCAGCATCTCGGCCAGCGTCTTGCCGGGCTCGTCGCGAAAGCGCTCCGGCAGGACCTCGATGCGATCGATGCGATCGATACGGAAGCCGCGAAAGTCCTCCCGCAGCTCACACCACGCCGAGAAGGTCCAGACTCGGCCCCAGTAGAAACAGCCCAGCGGTCGTACCACGCGCTGGCTCGGCGCGCCGCTGACGTCGTGGTAGTCCATGCGCAGCTTGTTGCGCGACTGGACCGCTTCGCGCAGGGTCTGCAGGCGCAGCCGCGTCCCATCGTCGAGCGCCATCGCAGGCGCGAACAGCGCCAGGCTCTCGGCCGACACGCGCGCGGCCGGCGGGAGCACCGACAGGATCTTGCCGAGCGCGGTCTGGATGTCCTTTGCCATGGCCGGATCGACCCAGCTCTGGGCCAGCCGCGCCGACGCTACCAGCGCTGCGGCCTCATCCTGCGTGAACATGAGCGGCGGGAGGTCGAAGCCAGCGCCCAGGCGATAGCCGACGCCGGCTTCGCCCTCGATCGGCACGCCCTGTCGCTGCAGGTCGGCCACGTCGCGGTAGATGGTGCGATCCGACACCTCCAGCCGCTGGGCCAGGAAAGCGGCGGTCGTGAGGCGTCGCCCGCGAATCAATTGGACGATCTGGAACAGGCGGTCGGCACGGCGCATGGGGACAAGCAGTCAAGGTCGAACGAGCTTCTTCTCGAAGTCTTCCACGAAATAGCGCCGTCCGCGCTGCACCACCACATGGCCCTCGGACTCGAGCCGCCGCATCAACTCTTCCAGGCCGCCCGGGTACTTGAGGTTCAGTTCGCCGTTGACCTTGAGCGTGCGCCAGTAGGGCGTGATCTCCGCGCAGCCGGCCTGGCGATCTTCCTCGGCCGCCTGCGCCGCAATGCTCGCGAAGATCGCAGTCGTCACGGTACATCCGATGGTGGTGCCATGGCCGCGTGCCAACCCCTCGCTGATGCCGAGCACGGTCACCAGCCGACCCTCGGGCACCCGCTTCATGGCCTCGTCGACCTCCCGCGGCGAGGGGATCACGATCGTGCCCGTCCCGTGGCGCGGCTGCATGTGCTCGGGGATGGGCTTGACCTCCGGCAGACCCGGATGGCCGGCGAGCCGGTCTCGCCATGGCTTGGCGCTGCGGGAAGAGGGCATCGATCTCAGTCCAGGATCACGCCGATGTGGATGGCGACCTGGTCGGGGCCGCTGTAGGCCTCGAAATCGCTACGGTAGCTGCGGCTGATCTCGGGGTGCTGCTCGAAATACCGCCAGATCGACTCCCACAGGGCGAGCACCATCTGCGGCATCTCGCCCTGGCCCGTGAAGACCAGGTAGTCGCCGGCTTCGACCTTCACGGCGGAAGGGCCGCCGGAGACGGCGACGCCGGTCGTCAGGTCGAAGGCGCCATGCGCGTTGGATTCGTAGGCCGAGTACACCCCATAGAGCCGCATGTCGTCGACGCGGTTCGGCGTCACGGCATAGACGCGCTCGTCGAAGAAGCGCGTCCAGAGCTTGCTCATGCGCGCCGAGTGCGGCTCGTTCTCGGTGCGGTTGCTGGTGCGTACGGTGAGGCCGGCGATGTTGAAGCCTTGGTGGCGTTGAAGCTGAGGTTGCATGGTTCATTCTCCAGGTTCATCTTGTCGCTCGAGGTCGAGCGCCGGACCGCAAACGCTCAGCGCGTCGGGCGAACCGGTTGCGTGAAGTCAAGATGCCATGCTGCGCGCCGGCTACTGACAACGTCCTGTCAGCAGCCCTGGTGCGGCGCGCAAGAAAGAGCCGGCCCGGCAGCCGGGTGCGAGTTAGAGCACGTCGCTCGCGAAATCAGCCAGCCGCGAGCGTTCGCCGCGTGCCAGCGTGATGTGGCCGCTGTGCGGCCAGCCCTTGAACTTGTCGACCGCAAAGGTGAGGCCGGAAGAGCCTTCGGTCAGGTAGGGTGTATCGATCTGCGCCAGGTTGCCCATGCAGATGATCTTGGTGCCGGGGCCCGCGCGTGTGACCAAGGTCTTCATCTGCTTCGGCGTCAGGTTCTGCGCCTCGTCGATGATCACGTACTTGTTGAGGAAGGTGCGGCCGCGCATGAAGTTCATGCTCTTGATCTTGATGCGGCTGCGGATCAACTCGTTGGTGGCCGCGCGTCCCCATTCGCCGGCGCCGCCGCCATCGCCCTTGGCCAGGAACTCGAGGTTGTCGTCGAGTGCGCCCATCCACGGGCCCATCTTCTCTTCCTCGGTGCCCGGCAGGAAGCCGATGTCCTCGCCGACGCTCACGGTCGCGCGGGTCATGATGATCTCGGTGTAGCGGCGGTCGTCCAGCACCTGGGTCAGGCCCGAGGCCAGCGCCATCAGTGTCTTGCCGGTGCCAGCGGTCCCGGTCAGCGTGACGAAGTCCACCTCCGGGTCCATCAACAGGTTCATCGCGAAGTTCTGCTCGCGGTTGCGCGTGTTCACGCCCCAGACGGCGTTCTTGACCGAGCCGTAGTCCTTGAGCGTCTTGAGCACCGCCGTCTTGTCGCGGATCTCGGTGACGCGGGCGTACATGCTGGGCTCGCCGGGCGCCTCGAAGTAGACGAACTGGTTGATGTAGAGATTGGGTACCAGCGGTCCGCTGACGCGGTAGAAGGTGCTGCTGCCGCTCTGCCAGCTTTCGATGGGCTTGCTCTGGCGGGTCCAGAAATCGGCCGGCAGGGCCAGCGCGCCGGAGTAGAGCAGGTCGCCGTCTTCCAGCGTCTTGTCGTTCTGGTAGTCGTCCGCCGCGAGACCCAGTGCGCGCGCCTTGACGCGCATGTTGATGTCCTTCGACACCAGCACCACCTCCTGTCGGGCCCGCCCCGGACCGTCCTTGGCGTAGAGGTCGCGCAGTGCGTGGACGACGCCCAGGATCTGGTTGTCGGCCTTGCCCTGCGGCAGGCTGGTCGGCAGGGAGTAGTCGAGCGGGTCGGTCTGGAAGAACAGCTTGCCGCCGGCTTCTCGGTGCCCAGTGGTATCGAGTTTCAGACCCTTGCCGATGTCGGCACCCTGGGCGCCGGCGAGCGCGTCCAGCGTACGGCTGGTCTGGCGGCCGTTGCGCGCGACTTCGGTCGTGCCCTTCTTGTGACCGTCGAGTTCTTCCAGCACGATCATCGGCAGGAAGATGTCGTGCTCCTCGAAGCGGAACAGGCACATCGGGTCGTGCAGCAGCACGTTAGTGTCCAGCACGAACAGCTTGGCCGGGCCGTTGGGTTTGCTGCGCTTGCCCTTGACCGGGCTGGTCACCGCCTTGGCTGACGTGTCAGGCGGTTATCCTCGCTGCCGCGAGCGGCGGGCGGCGGGGCTTTCAACCGGGGCAGGGGTGGCGCCTCGATGGCGGCGCCGCCTTCCGCGGCGTGCCGATCGAACAACTCGAGTGGCTGAGGCCCGCTGGATCGGGTCTCCTCAGCGCGCCGGTCGGAGGAGTGGCGGCCGCTCTTCCCGTGCAGGAGCGGGCGGGCGCGTCGTGCGCCTCCGGAGAAAGCAATGCGGCGCGTTTCGTGGGGGCGGGGGGCAGGGCATGGGGCAGTTCGCTCGCAGGAAATAAGGGGCCAGAAAGCGAAAAAGCCGCCTGAAGACCCAAGCGGCTTTGTTCGGTGAATGCGGTCGCGGAGCTCAACGGCATAGAACCATTATGCACATCGGTTGTGACAGGTTCCACGATCGTTGCGCATCGCCAACGCACCCAGGTAAAAGCTCACAAATGTTGCCGATCGGCAGATCCGTATTACTTCTTCAGCGCCTTGACGGCCTTGAGGACTTCGTCGACATGGCCTGGCACCTTGAGGCCGCGCCATTCGGCTTTGAGCACGCCGTCGGCGCCGATCAGGAAGGTGCTGCGCTCAATGCCCTTGACCTTCTTGCCGTACATGATCTTGTTCTTGACCACGCCGAACATGTGGCACATCTTTTCCTCGGTGTCGGCAATCAGTTCGAAGGGAAGCTCGAGCTTGGCCTTGAACTCGTCGTGCGACTTCATGTTGTCGCGCGAGACGCCGAACACGGTGGCGCCGGCCTTCTCGAAATCCTTGTAGCGATCGCGGAATTGCATCGCTTCGGTGGTGCAACCGGGCGTGTTGTCCTTGGGGTAGAAGTACATCACCAGCACTTGCCCGAGATGCGAGGTGTTCGAAACCTTGAGGCCGCCGGTGGCGTTGGCGTCGAATTCAGGGATGGGTTTGTTGACAACGATCGCCATGAAACTTATTTTCTCCGTTTGATTCCACGTTCGAGTCAGGCTTTTGGCCCTCGCTTCTGGCTCGCGCCTCGAGCGCTCGATACGATGGAGATTGGGCGCCCCCTTGGTTCAAGACGTGAGGGCGGGCCGCCGGTTTGCAACCCGGTATTTTAGCTCGAAATGCCCCTCATTGGCCACCTCGCGGTCTCTCGATCAGCAGCGCCGCGACCACGTGCCGGCCTTCGCCTGCCAAGATGTTGTAGGTGCGACAGGCGGCTCCCGTGTCCATGGTCTCCACGCCCGTGCGCTTGGCCATTAACGGTTGCAGCCATGCAGCCTGGGGGAAGCGGATGCGCGTGCCGCTGCCGAAGATGATCAGTTCGGCACCCAGCTCGGCCAGCTGCGCGAAATGCTCGGCGCTGAGTTCGTCGAAGCGGCCGCAGTTCCAGGCAAAACGCTCGCCGCGCGAGCCCACGACCACGCTGGTCTCGATCCGTTCGTTGTTGACGGCTACCCAGCCGGGGCCATGTGCAGTCAGGGTCTGGACATCGGATTTGTCGGGCTGGAGCTTCATCGAGGAGGGCGGGGGAACTGTGGTCAAATTATAAGTTTTCCCCCGTGCACCCCGCCCCTGGAGGGACTTTGAAACCGCTCAAGAAATCGGCCAAGCTGGCCAATGTGCTCTACGACATCCGTGGTCCGATCATGGACGCCGCGAAGCAGATGGAGGAAGAGGGCCAGAAGATCATCAAGCTGAACATCGGCAATCTCGCCCCGTTCGGCTTCGACGCGCCCGAAGAGGTCCAGCAGGACATGATCCGCAACCTCCCGGCCTCGTCCGGCTATTCGGACAGCAAGGGCATTTTCGCGGCGCGCAAGGCGGTGATGCACGAAACCCAGAAGCAGGGCATCGCGGGCGTCACGCTGGACGACATTTACCTGGGCAACGGCGCGAGCGAGCTGATCGCGATGGCCGCCAACGCGCTGCTCAACGACGGCGACGAGCTCCTCCTGCCCGCGCCCGACTACCCGCTGTGGACGGCGGTCGCGAGCCTGTCGGGCGGCAAGCCGGTGCACTACCTGTGCGACGAGGAAAACGGCTGGATGCCCAGCCTGGCCGATATCCGCTCCAAGATCACGCCGCGCACCAAGGGCATCGTAGTCATCAACCCCAACAACCCCACTGGCGCGCTGTACTCGGACGATCTGCTCAAGGGCATCGTGGCGATCGCGCGCGAGCACAACCTGGTGATCCTGGCCGACGAGGTCTACGACAAGGTGCTGTACGACGGCGTCAGGCACACCGCCCTCGCGAGTCTCTCGAAGGACGTGCTAACGCTGACCTTCAACTCGCTGTCGAAGAGCTACCGCTCCTGCGGCTACCGCGCCGGCTGGATGATCGTCTCGGGCGACAAGAAAATGGCGCAGGACTACATCGAGGGCCTCAACATGCTCTCGAACATGCGCCTGTGCCCGAACGTGCCGGGACAGTGGGCGATCCAGACCGCACTCGGCGGCTACCAGAGCATCAACGACCTGGTGGGCCCGGGCGGCCGCCTGCGCCACCAGCGCGACCTCGCCTACGAGCTGATCACCGCGATCCCCGGCGTCACCTGCGTCAAGCCCAGCGCGGCGCTCTACATGTTCCCCCGGCTCGACCCCAAGGTCTACCCGATCGAGGACGACCGTCAGTTCTTCCTCGAGGTGCTGAAGGAGACCCGGGTGATGCTGGTGCAGGGCACCGGCTTCAACTGGTCCACGCCCGACCATTTCCGCATCGTGTTCCTGCCCCATGAGGAGGACCTGCGCGAGGCTATCCAGCGCATCGCCGACTTCCTCGAGCGCTACCGCAGCCGCAACGCGTAGCGGCTGCGCCCCGGTTCCCCAGTTCCACAGTCAGACGAATCGAATGAAACCCATCCAAGTAGGCCTGCTCGGCATCGGCACGGTCGGCAGCGGCACTTTCAAGGTGCTCCAGCGCAACCAGGAAGAGATCAAGCGTCGCGCGGGGCGCGGCATCGAGATCACCATGGTCGCCGACCTCGACCTGGCGCGTGCCAGGGCCGCGGTGGGCGAGGCTGTGCAGGTGGTGAACGATGCGCGCGCCGTCATCGCCAACCCCGACATCGACATCGTGATCGAGCTGATCGGCGGCTACGGCATCGCGCGCGAGCTGGTGCTCGAGGCGATCGCGGCCGGCAAGCACGTGGTCACCGCCAACAAGGCGCTGCTGGCGGTGCACGGCACCGAGATCTTCGCGGCGGCCCACGCCAAGGGCGTGATGGTGGCCTTCGAGGCGGCTGTGGCCGGCGGCATCCCGATCATCAAGGCGCTGCGCGAGGGGCTCACGGCCAACAGCATCCAGTGGATCGCCGGCATCATCAACGGCACCACCAACTTCATCCTCTCCGAGATGCGCGACAAGGGCCTGGACTTCGCCACCGTGCTGAAGGAAGCGCAGCGCCTGGGCTATGCCGAGGCCGACCCGACCTTCGACATCGAGGGCGTGGACGCCGCCCACAAGGTCACGCTGATGAGCGCCATCGCCTTCGGCATCCCGGTGCAGTTCGACAAGGCGCACGTCGAGGGCATCACCAAGCTGGCGGCGCAGGACATCAAGTACGCCGAGCAACTGGGCTACCGCATCAAGCTGCTGGGCGTGACCAAGCGCAAGGCCCAGGGCATCGAGCTGCGCGTGCATCCGAGCCTGGTGCCGGCCAAGCGCCTGCTCGCCAACGTCGAAGGCGCGATGAACGCGGTGGTGGTCAACGGCGATGCCGTCGGCACCACGCTGTACTACGGCAAGGGCGCCGGCAGCGAGCCGACCGCCAGCGCTGTGATCGCCGACCTGGTCGACATCACCCGTCTGCACACGGCCGATGCGGCGCACCGCGTGCCGCACCTGGCCTTCCATCCCGACGCGATGAGCGACCTGCAGGTGCTGCCGATGTCCGAGGTGGTGACCAGCTACTACCTGCGCATGCGCGTGGCCGACGAGGCCGGCGTGCTGGCCCAGGTGACGGGCCTGCTGGCCACGGCCGGCATCAGCATCGACGCGGTGCTGCAGCGCGAGGCCGACGAGGTGGGTGGGGAGGGCTCGACCCAGACCGACCTCATCATCCTCACGCACGACACGCGCGAGGGCACGCTGGACGACGCGCTGGCGCGGCTGCAGGCGCTGCCGACCGTGCTGGCGCCGATCGTGCGCATCCGCAAGGAAGAGCTGTCCTGATGCGCTACCTGTCCACGCGCGGCCATCCGGAGCGCCGCCGCTTCTGCGAGATCCTGCTGGAGGGCCTGGCGCCCGACGGCGGCTTGTACCTGCCCGAGCACTACCCGCAGGTGGATGTCGCCACGCTCGCCAAGTGGCGCGACTTGCCCTATGCCGAGCTCGCCTTCGAGGTGCTGTCGCTGTACATCGACGACATCCCCGCTGCCGACCTGAAGGCGATCTGCGCGAAGACCTACACCGCCGAGATCTTCGGCGCGCCCGACATCGTGCCGCTGCGCGAGCTCGAAGACGGCGTGTACCTGGAAGCCTTGTCCAACGGCCCGACGCTGGCCTTCAAGGACATGGCGATGCAGCTCCTGGGCAACCTCTTCGAGTACGAGCTCGCACGCCGCGGCGAGGAACTCAACATCCTCGGCGCCACCAGCGGCGACACCGGCAGCGCGGCCGAGTACGCGATGCGTGGCAAGAAGGGCGTGCGGGTCTTCATGACCTCGCCCGACGGCCGCATGAGCCCTTTCCAGCAGGCCCAGATGTTCAGCCTGCAGGACCCGAACATCCACAACATCGCGGTCGCCGGCGTGTTCGACGATTGCCAGGACATCGTCAAGGCGGTGTCGAACGACCTGGACTTCAAGCGAAAGTACAGGATCGGCACCGTCAACTCGATCAACTGGGCGCGGCTGCTGGCGCAGGTCGTCTACTACTTCGCCGGCTACTTCCAGGCCACGGGCAGCAACGACAAGCAAGTCAGCTTCACCGTCCCCTCGGGCAATTTCGGCAATGTCTGCGCCGGCCACGTGGCGCGCTCGATGGGCCTGCCGATTCGCACGCTGGTGGTGGCGACCAACGAGAACGACGTGCTCGACGAGTTCTTCCGCACCGGCATCTACCGCGTGCGTTCGGCGGCCGACACGCACGAAACCTCCAGTCCGTCGATGGACATCTCCAAGGCCAGCAACTTCGAGCGCTTCGTGTTCGACCTGGTGGGGCGCGACGCGGCGAAGACGCGCAGCCTGTTCGAAGGCGATCTGGGCAAGACGGGTCGCTTCGACCTGAGCGCCGATCCCGCCTTCGCCGAGGCCGCCACGCGCTTCGGCTTCGCGAGCAGCCGCAGCACCCATGCCGATCGCCTGGCGACCATTCGCGACACCGACAAGCGCTTCGCAACCCTGATCGACACCCACACGGCCGATGGCCTCAAGGTCGCGCGCGAGCACCTGGCGCCCGGCGTGCCGATGATCGTGCTCGAGACTGCGCTGCCCATCAAGTTCGCCGAGACCATCGTCGAGGCCCTGGGCCGCGCGCCCGAGCGCCCCGCGCGCTTCGAAGGCATCGAGGCGCTGCCCCGGCGCGTGGCCCAGCTCCCGGCCGACGCCGAGGCGGTCAAGGCCTACATCGCAGGTCACTGTGACTGAGCCCTCGAGCCGCGCATGAAAGTCATCGGCTTCGCCGGTTTCTCGGGCGCCGGCAAGACCACGCTGGTCGAGCGCCTGATCCCCGTGCTCAGGCTGCACGGCCAGCGCGTCTCGGTGGTCAAGCATGCACACCACAAGTTCGACATCGACCATCCGGGCAAGGACACCTACCGGCATCGCGAGGCCGGGGCCTTCGAGGTGGTGGTGGCCTCGGACAAGCGCCTGGCGCTGATCCGTGAATTCGAGCGGCCGACGCAGCTCGGCGTGCACGAGCTGATTGCCGAGCTCGATGCGGGCGTCGACTGGGTGCTGGTCGAAGGCTTCAAGCACAGCGATCTCCGGAAGATCGAGGTTTGGCGCGAGCCCGCGGAGGGCGAGACACCCCGGCCCGCCCGATACGCTCAAGACGAATTCATCGTCGCGATCGCCACCGACACGCCGCAGCACCTGCCCGCTCCCACCGCGCTGCCGGTCTTCGACCTGAACGACGTCGATGGCATTGGTGACTGGCTGCTGCAGAACGCGAGCCGTTTCGAGTACAAGGTGGATCGCCATGGCTGAAGCTTCCAAACGTCCCCCCTTGATGCCGCTCGACGAGGCGCTGGCGCGGCTGCTCGCCGCCGCCACGCCTCAGGTGGCCACCGAGTCGGTGTCCACCTTCGAGGCCGACGGCCGCGTGCTCGCGCGGGACGTGCGTTCGGGCCTCACCGTCCCGCCGCGCGACAACAGCTCGATGGACGGCTATGCCGTGCGCAGCGCCGACTGCGCCGCACCGGGCGCGGTGCTGCGCGTGGCCCAGCGCATCCCGGCCGGCACCGTGGGCACGCCGCTGGGCGCCGGCACGGCCGCGCGCATCTTCACCGGCGCGCAGATCCCAGAAGGCGCCGATGCGGTCGTGATGCAGGAAGACACCAGGGGGCTGCCGGAGGAGGGCAGCCTGGGCAGCGTGCGCATCGAGATCGCGCCGGCGGCTGGCCAGTGGATCCGTCGCGCCGGCGAGGACGTGGCGGCCGGCGACGTGGTGCTCGCGCGCGGCGAGCGCCTCACCCCAGCGGGGCTGGGGCTGGCGGCCAGCGTCGGCCTCGACCGGTTGCAGGTCGCGAAGCGCCCGCGCGTCACGCTGCTGTCCACCGGCGACGAACTGGTGATGCCCGGCGAGGTGGCGCCCGAGGCGATGAAGCCGGGCTCGATCTACAACTCCAACCGCTTCTTCATGCGGGCGCTGCTCGTGCGGCTGGGCTGCGAGGTGCACGACCTGGGCATCGTGCCCGACCGCCGCGACGCGACCATCGAGGCGCTGCGCGGCGCCTCGGAGCGCAGCGACCTGATCATCACCACCGGCGGCGTCTCGGTCGGCGAGGAGGACCACATCAAGGCTGCGGTGCAGGCCCTGGGCCAACTTGACCTCTGGTCGCTGTCGATGAAGCCGGGCAAGCCCTTTGCCTACGGCCGCATCGGCAACGCCCACCTGACCGGGTTGCCGGGCAACCCGGTTTCCAGCTTCCTGACCTTCCTGCTGCTGGTGCGGCCCTTCCTGCTGACGCTGCAAGGTGCCGCCCGCGTGGCGCCGTCACCGGTCGCGATGCGGGCCGACTTCGACTGGCCGCGCGCCGACCGCCGCCGCGAGTTCCTGCGCGCGCGCCGCAACGCCGCAGGCGGCCTGGACCTCTTCGCCAACCAGAGCTCGGGCGTGCTGACCTCCATGGTCTGGGGCGAGGGGGTGATCGACACACCGGCCGGCCAGCCCTTCAAGGCCGGCGACATGGTGCAGTTCATTCCCTTCTCTTCCCTGCTGGGCTGAGCATGAAAGTCACGGTGCGCTATTTCGCCTCGGTGCGCGAGGCGCTGGGGACCGGCAGCGAAACCATCGAGACCGTCGCTGCCGACCTCGGCGCACTGCGCGACGAATTGATCGCGCGCGGCGAGCCGCACGCGAGCGCGCTGGCCCGCGGCAAGGCGGTTCGCATGGCGCTGGACCAGGTCATGAGCGCCGAGGGCGCCGCGCTGCGCGAAGGCCAGGAAGTGGCCTTCTTCCCGCCGGTCACGGGCGGCTGAGCGCGGCCAGCAACTGCGACAGGCGCTCGCGCAGCGCATCGCCGGCACGGGTCATCGGCGCACGCAACGCGTCCTGCATCAGGCCCTGCTGTGCGAGTACGGCCTTCAGCGGTCCCGGATTCGGCTCGGCGAATAAGGCCTCGATCAGCGGCAGCAGCGGCTGCCACCGCGCGCGCGCCTCGGCCAGCCGGCCGTCGCGGAGCAGCCGGATCACCTGCACGAAGCGCGCGGTCTGCAAGTGCGCGCTGGCCGCGATGGCGCCGGCGCCGCCCTCGGCAACCGTCGAGAAGATCTGTGCGTCCTCGCCGGCCAGCACCTGCAGCCGGCCATCGGCGATCAGCGCCCGCGTCTTGGCCATGTCGCCGCCGCAGTCCTTGACGCCGCGGATGCGCGGCTCCGCCGCGAGCGCGAGCAGGGTCTCGCGCGCGATCGTGGCGCCGGTGCGGTAGGGAATGTCGTAGACCAGCATCGGCACCGCGCTGGCCTCGGCGATGGCCTCGAACCAGGCCCGCAGCCCGGCCTGCGAAGGCCGGATGTAGCTGGGTGCCGGCACGAGCAGCCCGGCGAGACCTTGCTCGTTCATCCGGCGAACCCACGCGACGGTCTTGCCCAGGTGGTAGCCCGAGAGGCCCATGATGCGCGGCAAGGCGGGTGCGGCCTGCGCGACGGTGGCCAGCACGGCCAACTGCTCGTCGGCATCGAGTGCCGCGGCCTCGCCGGTCGAGCCGCAGACCACGAAGCCGGCAATGCCCAAGGGCGCGAGCCCTTCGGCGAGGGCAGTCAGCGCGGCATGGTCGACCGCATCGCCGCGAAAGGGCGTGACGAGCGGGATCCAGAGGCCAGAAAAATCAGGGGTGGGGGAAGAAGTGGAAGGCACGCGGGTTTCCTTTGAGACCAGACCGATGGATGAACCACCGTCGGACGCGCGCACGAAAAAACGAGGCTGGAAATCGAACCCTGCAGTTCCGTCGCTCATCCGACGACGGAACCGAAGCTCCGGTCAGACGAGCTCGGGTTTTTTGGCTTTGCCGCCCACGCACACGCGGACCATCGCGGTGGGCGATGGAAGCGGGCGTTGCGCGGGGGAAGGCATGCGCCGCAGTCTAGCGCGGTGCCACAATCTCGCCATGAGCGGCCCGCGTGTTTTCATCCAGACAGCCGATTTCGACCTCGCGAAGGAGGTCGCCGCGTTGCGCGCGGACGACAAGCGTGTGGGCGCGGTCTGCAGCTTCGTCGGCACCGTGCGCGACCGCAACGATGGCGATGCCGTGGCATCGATGGAGCTCGAGCACTATCCGGGCATGACCGAGAAATCCATCGAGGCCATGATCGACGAGGCCCATCGCCGCTTCGACATCCTCGGCGCGCGCGTGATCCATCGCGTCGGGCTCCTGCAGCCGCTCGACCAGATCATGATGGTGGCCGTGATCTCCGCCCACCGCGGCCAGAGCTTCCAGGCCTGCGAGTTCCTGATGGACTACCTGAAGACCCAGGCGCCGTTCTGGAAAAAGGAACAGACGCCCGAGGGCGCGCGCTGGGTCGATGCGCGCGTCGATGACGATGCAGCCCTGGCCCGGTGGGGTATCCAGGCCGGCAACGCCTAGACAGGCCTACTGCGGCGTGAAGCCGCTCGCCTTGATGATGCCTGCCCAAGTCTGCGTGTAGCTGCGCACGCGGCCTGCGAACTGCCCCTGCGGCTCGTACGCCACCGTCAGGCCCATGGTCGTGAGCTTCTGCTTCACGTCGGGCATGGCCAGCACCTTGGCGAGCGCCTCGCCGAAGCGGTCGATCACCGGCTGCGGCGTGCCCACCGGCGCGAACACGCCGTAGTAGGGCAGGTCCTCCAGGTTGGCGAAGCCCAGCTCGGTGAAGGTCGGCACCTGCGGCAGCAGCGCCTGGCGCTTGGCGCCGATGGTGGCCACGATGCGCAGCTTGCCGGCGCGGTGGTTCTCGATGAAGTCGGGCACGGAAGCAATACCGGCGCTGATCTGGTTGCCCAGCATGTCCGCCGTCATCGGTGCGCTGCCGCGATAGGGCGCCGCCTGCACATCGATCTTGTATTTGGTGCCGATCATCTTCACCAGGAACTCGGGGATCGAGGCCGGCGCGGGCACGCCGATGGTGTCCTTGCCGCCGCGCTGGGTGCGCACCCATTTCAGGTACTCGTCGAGGTTCTTCGCCGGCGTGCCGCCGGAGACCGCCAGCACGTTGGCGAAGGTTGCGAAGCCGGCCACGGGCACGAAGTCGCTGGCCGAGTTGTAGCCCGGGTTCTTCACCACCTGCGGAAGGATCGAGATGGAGTGGTCGTGCGACAGGAAAAGCGTATGGCCGTCGGCCGGCGCGGCCTTGAGCGCCTGGGCGGCGATCTGGCCGCCGGCGCCGGCGCGGTTCTCGACCACCACCGGCGCACCCAGCTGGTCCTTGAGCTTCTCGCCCAGCGTGCGCGCGATTGCATCGGTGCCGGCGCCAGCGGGGAAGCCGACCAACAGCCTGATCGGCGCGCCTTGTTGCTGCGCCTGTGCGAGGCCCGAGAAGCCCGCTATCGCGGCCATCAGCCCCAGCGCAAGAACACGGCGCGACGCACGCGGTGCAGCAGCCATCCACCTTGAACAGAACATGAGATCGACTCCAGACATTGATGAAGAAAAATGCAGGTCGAGCAACTCGCGTGCCCAGCCTCCGGGAGGGCTATTCTGAACGAGCGCGACGCGGAAGCAGGGCCGTGCTATCACCCCCGACGGCTTGAATTTGCCGCGCCGGGCCCTAGATGCGCTGGGATCGGAGTTTTCATTCATGCGCCAAGACAAACTCACCACCAAATTCCAGGAAGCCCTCGCCGATGCGCAGTCGCTCGCGCTGGGCAATGACAACGCCTACATCGAACCCATCCACCTGCTGGTCGCCATGCTGCGCCAGGACGATGGCCCGCGCGCGCTGCTCGAGCGCGCCGGCGCCAACGTGCCGGGCCTGCTGAATGCCGCCGAGGCGGCGATAAAGAAGCTGCCGCAGGTGTCGGGCCATGACCAGGTGCAGGTCGGTCCCGACCTGGGCAAGCTGCTGCAGGCGACCGAGAAGGAAGCCATCAAGCGCAACGACCAGTTCATCGCCGGTGAGCTCTTCCTGCTCGCCCTGGCCGATAGCAAGGCCGAGATCGGCAACCTGGCGCGCAGCCATGGCGTGACGCGCAAGTCGGTCGAGGCCGCCATCGATGCCGTGCGCGGCGGGCAGGGCGTGAACAGCGCCGACGCCGAAGGCCAGCGCGAGGCCCTCAAGAAATACACCCTCGACCTCACCGAGCGCGCCCGCCTGGGCAAGCTCGACCCGGTGATCGGCCGCGACGAGGAAATCCGCCGCGCCATCCAGGTGCTGCAGCGCCGCACCAAGAACAACCCCGTGCTCATCGGCGAGCCCGGCGTCGGCAAGACCGCCATCGTCGAAGGCCTCGCGCAGCGCATCGTCGCCGGCGAGGTGCCCGAGTCGCTCAAGGGCAAGCGCGTGCTGTCGCTCGACATGGCGGCGCTGCTGGCCGGCGCCAAGTACCGCGGCGAGTTCGAGGAGCGGCTGAAGACCGTGCTCCACGAACTGGCCAAGGACGAGGGCCAGACCATCGTCTTCATCGACGAGCTGCACACCATGGTGGGCGCCGGCAAGGCCGAGGGCGCGATGGACGCCGGCAACATGCTCAAGCCCGCGCTGGCGCGCGGCGAGCTGCACTGCGTGGGCGCCACCACGCTCGACGAATATCGCAAGTACATCGAGAAGGACGCTGCGCTGGAGCGCCGCTTCCAGAAGATCCTGGTGGGCGAGCCGAGCGTGGAGGCGACCGTCGCCATCCTGCGCGGCCTGAAGGAGAAGTACGAGGTACACCACGGCGTCGACATCACCGACCCGGCCATCGTCGCCGCGGCCGAGCTGTCGGACCGCTACGTCACCGATCGCTTCCTCCCCGACAAGGCCATCGACCTGATCGACGAGGCCGCGGCCCGCATCAAGATCGAGATGGACTCCAAGCCCGAGGTGATGGACCGCCTCGACCGCCGCCTGATCCAGCTGCAGATCGAGCGCGAGGCCGTGCGCCGCGAGAAGGACGAGGCCTCGCAGAAGCGGCTGGGCCTGATCGAGGACGACATCAAGCGCGTGCAGAAGGAGCTGGCCGACCTCGACGAGATCTGGCAGGCCGAGAAGGCGCAGGCCCAGGGCAGCGCGCAGATCCGCGAGGAGATCGACAAGATCAAGTTCCAGATCGCCGAGTTCACCAGCAAGGGCGACTTCAACAAGGTCGCCGAACTGCAGTACGGCAAGCTGCCGGGCCTGGAGAAGCGCCTGAAGGAGGCGCAGGACACCGAGGCCAACAAGGGCAAGTCCAGCGCGCCCACGCTGCTGCGCACCCAGGTCGGCGCCGAGGAGATCGCCGAGGTGGTGGCGCGCGCCACCGGCATCCCGGTTTCGAAGCTGATGCAGGGCGAGCGCGACAAGCTGCTGCAGATGGAAGCGAAGCTGCACGAGCGCGTGGTCGGCCAGGACGAGGCCATCGGCGCGGTCGCCAATGCGATCCGCCGCTCGCGCTCGGGCCTCGCCGACCCGAACCGCCCCACCGGCTCCTTCCTCTTCCTCGGTCCCACGGGCGTGGGCAAGACCGAGCTGTGCAAGGCGCTGGCGGGCTTCCTGTTCGACAGCGAGGATCACCTCATCCGTGTCGACATGAGCGAGTTCATGGAGAAGCATTCGGTCGCGCGCCTGATTGGCGCGCCGCCCGGCTACGTGGGCTACGAGGAGGGCGGCCACCTGACCGAGGCCGTGCGCCGCAAGCCTTACAGCGTGCTGCTGCTCGACGAGGTCGAGAAGGCGCATCCGGATGTGTTCAACGTGCTGCTGCAGGTGCTCGACGATGGCCGCCTGACCGACGGGCAGGGCCGCACCGTGAACTTCAAGAACACGGTGATCGTGATGACCAGCAACATCGGCTCGCCCATCATCCAGGCGATGGTGGGGCGGCCGGCCGAGGAGATCAAGGACGCGGTGTGGGACGAGTTGAAGAACTACTTCCGCCCCGAGTTCCTGAACCGCATCGACGAGACCGTGGTCTTCCATGCGCTCGACGCCAGGAACATCGAGGCGATCGCCGCCATCCAGCTCAGGGTGCTGCAGGAGCGTCTCGCGAAGATGGATCTCGCGCTCGAGGTCTCGCCGGCGGCGCTGGCGGAGATCGCCAAGGTCGGCTTCGACCCGGTGTTCGGCGCGCGGCCGCTCAAGCGGGCGATCCAGCATCGCATCGAGAACCCGCTGTCGAAGCTGCTGCTCGACGGCAGCTTTGGGCCGAAGGACACGATCGTCGTCACCACCGACCCGATCCGCACCCCGGGGCAGTTCGAGTTTCACAAGGCCGGGGAACCTCGGGCCGAGGCGGTGGCCTAATCCCGATGATGATGAACTTCCTCCTGCGCGTTGTTCTGTTCCTGATGGGCTTGGTCCTCGCAGCCAGCCTCGCCGTCGCGGTGACGTTGCTCGCGGCGGTGTGGGGCCTGCGCTATGGCTGGGCCCGCCTCACCGGCCAGCCGGTGCGGCCCTGGGTGATGCGCTTCGACCCGCGCCATGGCTTCGATCGCTTTCGAGCCGCTGCGCAGGCGGCCGAGCCGACAGCGGCCGATGTGGCGGGTGCGCGGGCACGCGGTGAGGCCGCCGACAGCCCGGTGCGCCTGCGCGATCGCGGCGACAACGTGACGGACGTGCAGGCGCGTCCGGTCTCGCGCGTAGAGTAGCGGTCAGCATCGGTTGCGCAGCGCCCGTTTCCGGGCGCAACCGACTGTGACGCGATGTAAGTTGTTGGCCGACCCTCGAGAGTGATTTCGGCTGACGAGCGCTTCGTTTCGACCGGCCTTCAATCTCGCCACCCTCCGACGCGACGAAAAGCCGCACCGTGCGGCTGGCGTGCCGGGCAAGGAGCGAGACATGCGCGAAAGCCACGGCACAGAACCGCCCGCATCCGCGGACCCGGAACACGCTTCCGATCTCGCTCCCGAGACTTCGCGCCGATCCTTCATTCGAGGCGCCATTCTCTATGCCATGTTCGTCGGCACTGGCGTCAGCGTGTCCGGCTGCGGGAGGTGGAGGTGGCGGTGGAGGCGGGTCTGGTGGCGGCATCGGTGGAGGAGGCGGCGCGGGCGGGACGCCCGGCGGCGCGACATCCCTGTTCTCGCACGGCGTCGCGAGTGGCGATCCCGGCGGACCGCGTGATCCTTGGACCCGCGTCACGGTCGCCAGCCCCGGCACTCTGAACCTGAGATGGGAAGTCTCAAGCGACGCGAACTTCGGCGCCATCGTGGCGCAGGGCACGGCCAGCACGGGGCCTGAGCAGGACTACACGGTCAAGGTGGACGCCACCGGGCTGCTGCCGGCCAGCGTCTACTTCTACCGCTTCTACGTCGGCTCCGAGCCCTCGCCCACGGGGCGCACGAAGACCCTGCCGACCGGCAGCGTGTCGCAGCTCCGGCTCGGCGTGGTCTCCTGCTCGAACTTCCCGGCCGGCTATTTCAACGTGTGCGCCGAACTGGCCAAGCGCACGGACATCGATGTGGTGCTGCACCTGGGCGACTACATCTACGAGTTCGGGCGGCTTGGCTTTGCATCGCAGCTGGCGTTCGCGATCGATCGCGAGTCGCAGCCGAGTCACGAGCTCCTGACGCTCGACGACTATCGCCGCCGCCACGCACAGTACCGGACCGATCCAGACCTGAATGCGCTGCACGCGAAGATGCCGGTGATCGCGGTGTGGGACGACCACGACTTCGCCGACAACGCCTGGTCCGGCGGTGCGGTCAATCACGATCCGGCAACCGAAGGCAGCTTCGCGGCGCGGCGTGCGGCCGCCGTGCAGGCCTATCGCGAGTGGCTGCCCGTACGAATGCCCGACCCTGCCAATCCGCTGAAGATCTACCGGTCCTTCGACTTCGGCACGCTGGCGTCGCTGCACATGCTGGACACGCGACTCATCGGGCGCGACCAGCAGGTCGATCTCGACGGCTACCTGCAGGGTGCGGCCGCCGGCGCGGGGCGCCAGCTACTCGGTGCCGAGCAATCGGACTGGCTGTCCGCGCGCATGGCCGCGTCCAGTGCGACCTGGCAGATCCTCGGGAATCAGGTGCTGATGGCGCGCATGGAGATTCCGCTGAGCATCGCGAGCGCGTTCACGCTGGAGACCATCGGTGAATTCCTGGCGGCGCAGTCGACGCCGGAATCCTTGCGCAGCGACAGCCAGCGCGCCTTGCTGGCCCAGCGGCGCGTTCCCTACAACCTCGATGCCTGGGACGGCTATCCTGCCGCCCGCGAGACCGTGCTGGCCGCGGCCCGTTCGCTGGGCAAGAACCTCGTCTCGTTGGCCGGCGATACGCACAACGCATGGGCCAGCAACCTGACCGATGCCGGCGGGCAGCGCGTGGGGGTCGAGTTCGCGACGGCCTCGATCAGTTCGCCGGGGCTGGAAATCCTGCTGCCGCTGATCTCCGGGCCCGTCCTCACGGATGCCTTTCCCAAGATGGTGAGGGACCTGCGCTACGCGGAGACGACCCGGCGCGGCTTCCTGGTGCTGACGCTGACGCCGGCCGAAGCCCGGGCCGATTGGACGGAAGTCGACACCGTGCTGAGCCGCTCGTACACCGCGCGTTTGGCGAAGAGCCTGCATGCGTTGCCGGGGGTCAACAATCTCGATGTCCTGCCCGTGTAGCCCTCAAGCGGACGCACGCACCGCGATCCGCCGGCGGCCGAAGCCGTGTTGGAAGGTCCCGAAGCGGCCGGCGATGGGCGTGCCGCAATGCGGACATTCGCCACGCGCATCCAGCGCGCAATCCATCACGAGATACCAGTCGCGCTGCACCAGCGCTGCGCGGCAGTGGGGGCAGAAGGTCGTGCCGCCCTCCACGTCGTGCACGTTGCCGGTGTAGACGTGGTGCAGCCCGTTGGCCAGCGCGATGGCGCGGGCACGCTTCAGCGTGGCCGGCGGTGTGGGAGGCACGTCCACCATCTTGTAGTCGGGATGGAAGGCCGTGAAGTGCAGCGGCACGTCGGGCCCGAGCGCGTCGAAGATCCAGCGGCTCATCGCCTCGATCTCGGCATCGCCGTCGTTGTGACCGGGGATCAGCAGCGTCGTGATCTCGAACCAGCAGGAGGTTTCGTGGCGCAGGTACTGCAGCGTGTCGAGCACCGGCGCGAGATGGCCTCCGGTCTGCCGGAAGTAGAAGTCCTCGGTGAAGCCCTTGAGGTCGACGTTGGCGGCATCCATCCTTGCGTAGAACTCGCGCCGTGGCGCGGCGTGCATGTAGCCCGCGGTCACGGCGACGCTGAAGATGCCCAGCGCATGGCAGGCGTCGGCCGCGTCCATCGCGTACTCGGCGAAGATCACTGGGTCGTTGTAGGTGAAGGCCACGCTCAGGGCGCCGCGCTGGCGCGCCAGCTCGGCGATGCGCTGCGGCGAGGCTTGATCCATCAGCCGGTCCATCTCGCGGCTCTTGGAGATGTCCCAGTTCTGGCAGAACTTGCAGGCTAGGTTGCAGCCGGCGGTGCCGAAGGACAGCACGCTGGAACCCGGATGGAAATGATTCAGCGGCTTCTTCTCGATCGGGTCGATGCAGAAGCCCGAGCTGCGCCCGTAGGTGGTGAGCACCATCTCGTCGCCGATGCGCTGCCGCACGAAGCACATGCCGCGCTGGCCCTCGTGCAGGCGGCAGTCGCGTGGGCACAGGTCGCACTGGATGCGGCCGTCGTCCAGCGGATGCCACCAGCGTGCCGGCGGGTTCGTGGTCATGGTGCCGTCGCCTCGAAGGCGATTGCGGTGTAGCCGACCACGCGGCGGCGATCGCCCGCGGTGTCGCCGGAGTTGCGCAGGTCCAGCAGACGCGGCAGCAGGCCGTGTGCATGTGCCGCCTGAAGCGCACCGTTGATCGCCGGCGCGCCGCAGGCGTCTTCGGGATCCAGGGTGGCATCGAAGGCGAGGATGCGCTCCACCGTGGCGCGATCGCGCAACCGCGCCTGCGCATCGGGCAGGTAGTGCGAAAGGTCGGAGCTGACGACGATCAGCGTCTCGTCGCCGCCCCACAGGCGCGCCAGCACTTGCGCAACTTCGGCGGGGCCGGCATGACCGACGAGCAGCGGCACCAAGTCGAAGGTGCCGCCCAACAGCGTTTGCAGGAACGGGAGCTGCACCTCCAATGAATGCTCGAAGGCGTGCGGCCGGTCGTCGCGCACGACTTGCGGCAGGTCTTGCAATAGGGCGAGCGCAGGCAGGTCCAGCGCGATGCGGCCGAGCGGCGTGTCGAAGGCCTCCGCCGCCGGAGCAGCCAGGGCAAGCACCGCCGAACGATGCGCCGGTCCGAGCAGCACGACGCGGCTGATCCGCTCCCGCCAGGGGGCGAGCAAGGCATAGGCATGCGCCGCGACGACACCGGAATACACGTAGCCCGCGTGCGGAACGATCAGCAGCTTGGGCGGGCGCTCCGCATCGACGGTGTCGTGGGCGCCGGCCAGGCATTCGCCGATCTGCCGCCGCAACGGCAATGCATCCCCCGGGTAGAAGATCCCCGCGACCGCTGCGGGGCGAACAGCAGGCATGGCCGTCGCACCTCCTGCATCCAATATGGACCGGCCTCGGGCCAGCGTCAATCGGCGGGTGGCGACGCTGCGGCCGAGTCAGAATGGCGCATGCCCGCGCCGCGCCCGCTCGTTCCCATCGACCCCTCGGAGGCCGAGTTCAGTGCCATGCGCGCGCAGGGTGCCGGCGGCCAGAACGTCAACAAGGTGTCGAGCGCCGTGCACCTGCGCTACGACATCCCCGCAAGCTCGCTGCCCGAGGCGGTGAAGGAGCGCCTGCTCGCGCTGCGCGACAGCCGCATCACCCAGGAAGGCGTGCTGGTGCTGAAGGCGCAGCGCCACCGCAGCCAGGAGATGAACCGCGCCGACGCGCTGACGCGGCTGCAGGAACTGGTCGACAGCGTGGCCTTGCCGCCGCGCGTGCGCCGACCCACCAAGCCGAGCTACGGGGCCGGTCAGCGCCGGCTCGAAGGGAAGAGCCAGCGCGCGGAGGTCAAGCGTCAGCGCGGGCCGGTGCAGGACTGAGCGCGGCCTCCACGTCCGCGGCCGTCATCCCGTGCATGGCGCCCAGTGCCGCGAGCGCGTCGGCATCGGTTCGGTAGATGAACAGCATCGGGCCGGCCGTCAGCAGCCCGGCGCGTTCCAGCACCTGCTGCGCCGGTAGTTTGAGGCCGCTCAGGTGCAGGCGCACGCCCTTCGATTCCAGCAGCCGGCGGATCGCGCCGAAGACCTCGGCGCCGGTCACGTCGATGCGGTTGATCGGCTGCGCGAACAGGCAGATGTCGGTCAGATCCGGCCGCATCGCGAGCGTGACGGTGATGGCGCGCTCCAGCGTGCTGGCGGTCGCGAAGTCGAGCTCGGCGTCCATGCGCATCGCGTGCAGCTGGGGCGCCAGCGGCGGCAGGTTCCAGAGATGGCGATCGCGCAGGCTGCCGTCGGGATGCAGGCCCACTTCGATGATGCGCGGGTGCAGGTGCCGGTACATGTAGTGGCTGAGGCTCATCAGCAGGCCGGCGAGCACGCCCCAGTAGATCGAGGGCGAGGTGGCGATGGTGAGAACGAAGGTGACCAACGCCGTGACCGCCTCCACGCGCGAGATGCGCCAGAGCGAGACGAACTGTCCGGGGCGCACCAGCCCCAGCATCGCGATCACCACGATGGAGGCCAGCACCGCCTGCGGCACGTGGTAGAGCAGCGGCATCGCCCACAGCAGCGCGGCGCCGATCAGCAGCACGCAAAACACGGTGGCCCAGCCGGTTTGCGCGCCGGCGTAGAGGTTGATGGCCGAGCGCGAGAAGGAGGAACTGGTGGGGAAGGCGCCCGAGAAGCCGGAGGCGATCTTGGCCAGGCCCTGGCCGATCAGGTCCTGGTTCTCGTTCCAGAGCTTGCCGGCGCGCGCGTTGTCGACCTTGGCGCTCGAGGCGGTCTCGAGGAAGCTCACCAGCGTGATCATGAGCGCCGGCAACAGCAGGGCGCCGAAAGTGCCCAGCGGCTGGGTGCCGGGCCAGTAGAAGGCGGGCAGGCCGGAGGGCAGGGTGCCGACCACGGCACCGCCGCGCAACGCGTAGCCGATGGCTGCGCTGATGGCGGCGCAGGCGCCTACCACCACCATGGCGGCCGGAAAGCGCGGCCAGCGTTCCTTGGCGATCCAGAGCGCCGCCATGCTGCCGAGGCCGAAGGCAATGGCCAGGAAATCGGGCGGCGGCCCGTGCCACAGCTGGCCGATGCTTCGGCCGGTGAAGCCGAAGAGCGCCGGCAGCTGCGACAGGATGATCAGCACCGAAGCGGCCTGGGTGAAGCCCATCAGCACCGGCGAGTTGACCAGCCGCAGCACCCAGCCGAATCCGCCCACCCCGAGCAGCAGCTGGATCGCGCCCGACATGAAGCACAGCCAGACCGCCAGCGCCACCCACTCGGCGCTGCCGGGAATCGCGAGGGGGCCGAGCGAGGCCGCCACCAGCAGGCTGGACAAGGCGGTCGGCCCGACCGAGAGCCGGGTCGATGCGCTGAACAGAACGCCGATGAGCGCCGGCAGCAGCGAGGCGTAGATGCCCGTCACCAGCGGCATGCCGGCGAGCGCCGCGTAGGCGACGCCCTGCGGGATGACCATCAGGGCCACCGTGATGCCCGCCATGGCTTCGCCGGTGAGAAGGGCGCGGCTGGGGCGTGGCCAGCCGAGGAAGGGGAGCCAGCGTATGAGCTGGTCGCGGTTCAGGGCCATGCCTTCACCGCCTGAAATGGTTGGGGATGCACCCGCCGATGATACGAAAGCGCTCGAGGCTCAAGCCTTGGCGGTGCTCGCGGCGGCCTTGCGTGGCCTTGTTCGGTAAGTGGCGGGTGGTTCCTGCAGCAGGCCTGCTGGGCCGGGTGGCGCGAAGCCGGAGAGGAAGCGGTCGGGCGCCAGGATGGGAATGTCGAAAAAGGGGTGCAACACCAGCAGGTCGGCATCGCCGGTGATCAGCGCATCTGCACGGCCGTGGACAGCGACTTCGAGGAACTTGTCGTCCTTGAGGTCGCGGCAGGCCTGGATGCGGCGCTCGACCGCCACGATTTCGAGGAAGGCGGACAAGCTCGCAAGAAATGCCCGGCGATCCTCGACGCTCACGTAGCGGTCGAACTTGGAGCGCGAAAGAACCTCGACCAGTTCGGCCAGGGTGGCTGCCGAGAAGAGCAGCTTGCCGCCGCTACGGACCGCGGCATTGAAGGCCGGCGAAGCACTGCCTTTCGGGCGCAGCAGGCGACTGACGATGACGTTCGTGTCGACGACCCAGCGCGACCCGCCCTGCCACTCAATCATCGCTCGCCAAAATCTCGGCGAGGATCTCGTCGGTCATCCCGTTCTTCTCTGCTTCTGCGCCAATGCGATCACACAGCGCCAAAAGCTCTTCGACGTTGAGGCGATGCAGGCGCCTGTAATCGTCCGGCGAAATCACGACCGCCACATCCCGGTCGTGCCGGCGGATCACCACGGGTCCCCGCGCCGCCGCATCGAGCATGGCGGCGAAGTTCTGTTTGGCTTCGCTGGCGGTGTAGGCAATCACAGGCGGTCCCTTCAAAAGGTTGATTTGTACAAATTGTACAAACTCCCGATGACTCCGCTAAGCCTTTCTTTTGTGCTGAAAGGCCGTCGGCGACTGCCCCGTCGCCGCCTTGAACATCGCGCAGAAGGCGCTGTCGGTCGCGTAGCCGCTGGCCGATGCCACCTGGCTCACGGCCATGCCGCGCGCCAGCAGCGGCAGCGCATGGGCCAGCACCGCCTGCTGCCGCCATTGCTGCCAGCTCATGCCGAGCTGGTCGCGGAACAGGCGCGCGACGGTGCGTTCGCTGGCGCCGATGGTCTGGGCGCGCTCGGCCAGCGTGGCACGGCCGGCGGGATTGCGCAGCAGCGTCTCGCACAGCTGGCGCAGGCGCTTGTCGGCGGGCAATGGAACGTCGATGCGGATCTGCGTCGCGCGCTCCAGCTCGTCGACCAGCAGCGGTGCGATCCAGCGCTCGCGCTGCGCCGCATGCGGATCGGCCGGCGGCAAGCCGTCGGGCGTGGTGTCCAGCGCCAGCATGAGGGCGCGCAGCAGAGGGCTGATCTCGAGCACCTCGCACTTCTCCCAGCCCGGGCCGAGCCAGCTGTGCAGGTAGACCGTGCGCAGCTCCGCGTCTTCGATGAGCGTGATGCTGTGCGCCATATCGGCCGGCACCCAGAGGGCGCGCGAGGGCGGCACGATGTAGCTGCCGTCCTCCGTGCTCAGGCGGATCACGCCGCGGGTCGAGAAGGTGAGCTGCGGCCACGGGTGGGTGTGCAGCTCGACGAAGGTGTCGGCCTGGAGGAAATGCTCCTTGGCTCGCAGCGGCCGGAGCGCATCGGGCGCGTAGAGGTGCGGCGTGAGCGGGCCTACGGACTGGGTCGGCGCAGGGCCTTCCGGCTGCGCGGCGCGCCGTGCGGGCGCCACGGGCGCAAAGACGGTGGACGGCATGATTTCGACAAATGTTGTCTCTGTATCGCCATTCTGCCGCGCACTGCGGGAATACGATCAGTGCCTGCCCCGGTTTCTTGTTGCAATTCATGTCTTCTCTCAACGCTTCTCCCACCTCGAACACCCTGCGTTCCGATGCCAAACTGATCGGACTGGTCGGCCTGGCGCATGCCATCAGCCATTTCGCCCAGCTGGTTCTGCCGCCGCTGTTCCCCTGGCTCAAGGATGCCTTCAACGTCAGCTACACCGAGCTCGGTGCGGTGCTGACCGTGTTCTTCGTCGTCTCGTGCATGGTGCAGGCCGCCTCGGGCTTCCTGGTCGACCGGCTGGGGCCGCGACCGGTGCTCTTCGTGGGACTGGGCCTGCTGGCGCTGGCGGCGATCGGCTACTCCCTGGCGCAGAGCTACTGGATGCTGCTGGCCTGCGCCGTGGTGGCCGGTGTGGGCAACGGCGTGTTCCACCCGGTGGACTACACGCTGTTCAACCGCAAGGTCGCGCCCACGCGCCTGGGCCATGCCTACAGCGTGCACGGGATCACCGGCAGCCTGGGGTGGGCGCTGGCGCCGGCCTTCGTGGTCCCCCTGGCCATCGCCTTCTCGTGGCGCGTGGCCCTGGCCTCGGCCGGGGCGCTGGCCCTGGTCGTGCTCCTGGTGCTGTGGCTCAACCGCGCCGTGCTGGCGCTGGACGTGAAGGCGGTGCACAAGGCCACGGGTGCGGATGTGGCGGCGGGCGGCGAGTTCGCCTTCCTCAAGATCCCGGCGGTGTGGATGTGCTTCGGATTCTTCTTCTTCTATGCCATGGCGCTGAGCGTGGTGCAGACCTTCGCGCCGGCCGCGGCCGGACACTTGCACGCGGTGCCGGTGGCGCTGATCGCGATCTGCCTCACGACCTACATGGTGGCCAGCGCGGGCGGCATGGTGGTGGGCGGCTTCCTGGCCTCCGACCCTGCGCGCTGCGAGCGCGTCGTGGGCCTTTCCTTCGGCGCGGCCGCCGTGCTGGCGCTGGTCCTTGCGATGGTGGACTTCCCGCCGGTGCTGGTGCCGGCCATGTTCGGCGCGATGGGCTTCGCCTCGGGCATCGCCGGGCCCTCGCGCGACCTGCTGGTCAAGCGCTCGACGCCGGCCAATGCCTCGGGCCGCGTCTACGGCGTGGTCTATGCGGGGCTGGACATCGGGCAGGCGGTGGCGCCGCTGATCTTCGGCCGGCTGATGGACCACCAGCAATACATGAGCGTGATCATCGGCCTGGCCGTGGTGCAGGCGGTGTTGATCGCGAGCGCTTTCAACGTGCGGCGCGTGCGGCGCGAGGCCCTGGTTCCGGCATCGGCGTGATGGGCCACGGCGGCGTTCGGTCACCGCGTTGGATTCGTCGCTCTACCTGATCGTCGCGCTCGGCGCGATCGTGGCCGGCTTCGTGCAGGGCCTGTCGGGCTTCGCCTTCGGCCTGGTCGCGATGTCCTTCTGGGCCTGGACCGTGGACCCCAGGCTGGCAGCGGTGCTCGCCACCTTCGGCGCGCTGACCGGCCAGGTGATCGCCGCCGTCACGGTGCGCCGGGGCTTCGACCGGGCGCTGCTGCTGCCCTTCGTGCTCGGCGGCCTGGTGGGCGTGCCGCTGGGCGTCTGGCTGCTGCCGCGGCTGGACATTCCGCTCTTCAAGGCCTGCCTCGGCGGCCTGCTGGTGATCTGGTGCCCGGCCATGCTGATGGCGCGCAACCTGCCGCGCGTGAGCGCGGGCGGCCGCGGGGCCGATGGCGTGGCCGGCCTGATCGGCGGCGTTTGCGGCGGCCTGGGCGGATTCACCGGCGCCATTCCGACGCTCTGGTGCACGCTGCGCGGCCTGGAGAAGGACGTGCAGCGCTCGGTGATCCAGAACTTCAATCTCTCGATGCTGCTGGTCACCTTCTCGGTCTACCTGGGCACCGGCCTCGTCGGTGTGCCCATGCTGCCGCTGCTGGGCATCGTCGCGCTCGCGGTGCTGGTGCCGGTGCTGCTCGGGGCGCGGCTCTACATCGGCATCAGCGAGGCGGGATTCCGCAAGATCGTGCTGGGGTTGCTGACGCTGTCGGGCGTCGCGCTGCTGGCGTCCTCGGTGCCGATCCTGGCGGCACGGGCCGGCTAGGGGCCTGCTCAGTCGAGGTAATCGAGGAAGGTCGGGATCACTCCCCGAAGGAAATCGATCTCTTCCGGCGGAATGCTTCGCGGCTCCAGATCGAAATGAATGAAGGTGCCGTAGGGCGTGCCGCATTCGCGTTTGAGCACCTGGCCGTAGTAGGACTCCACAAAGCCGGCGTAGGGGCGATGGGTGAGGCGCTGGTCTTCCGATGCGTGGCTGGTCACGAACTCGCCATGCTCCATCGCGTACTGGCAGAAGCTCTTGCCGAGCGGCACCACCTTCAGCCAGGTTCGGTATTCGGCGGTGCGGTCGAAGGCGTGCGCCGCATGCATCACCTCGCCGTTCAGCTTGTAGATGGCGGTGAATCGGTAGGGTGTCCGGTCGTTGAGCAAGGCAAGTGCCGGGACGATCCCGCGGTTGGCAAGAACGGTGCGAACCGCGGCAGCAGGCGCTGGCAAGTCTATGTCGAGCATGAAGATTCTGATGAAACGTGGCGCGAATCTTACGTAATTCTTACGGCGCTCGGGAACAGGGTTTGACCTGGAATTTGTCAGCGCAAACCCTTGGGTCGACGCCAGAAGGGCTCAGGGCTCCGAGTCTTCCCAGCCGGGCGCGAAGGGGAAGCGCGAGGCCCAGAACCCGGCCAGGCGCGGCTCGGCGTCGACACGGCGGACCACCTCGGCCATGCGCGGCGCCTCGCGATAGAAGCGCGTGCGGCACGGCGTCCAGCGCGAGACCACCGTCACGTAGAGGTCGAGCATGCCGATGCGTTCGCCCAGCAAATAAGGCGTGCCGCGCGGCATTTGCGCATCCATCAAGCGCCAGCACTCGGCGATACGCTCGGCCGTGCGCGCCATGATCACGGGCTCGGCCTGGACGTCGGCCGCCAGGCGCGAGGGCTCGTCGCGTACCCAGTACATGGAATAGATGGCCGCGGGGATGAAGCTCATCCAGCGCAGGTACTGGGCTCGGCGCCGATCGGCGATGCCCGGCGCCAGCCCTGCCTCGGGGTGGCGGTCGCCCAGCCAGATCAGGATCGCGGCGCTCTCGGTCATGACCTCGCCCGAGGGCAGGACCAGGACCGGCACCTGCCGCATGGCGTTGACCGGGAGCAGCTTCCGCCGCTCGGCTTCGCCTTCCCATGGCGCGATGTCGACCACTTTCACGGGAGCGCCGATCAGCGTCAGCGCGGCGTGGACGGGCGTGGCGCCCGAGCCGGGCGCGCCGTAGAGGGTGTAGGCAGAGGCGTTACGACTGTCCATCGTCGAACGCTACACCCGCGGGCCGTGGCGGTGCACGGACCCGCCTTGACACTTGTCAGGCCGCGATCAGGCCATCGACGCGCTTCAGCGCCTCCAGCGTCTTCACGCAGGCCTCGGCCACTTCGGTGCCCTTGATGGCGAAGTGGCGGTGGAAGTACTTGCGGTGTTCCACATGCTCGTGGAAGTGATGCGGCGTGAGCACAGCCGAGAAGACCGGAACATCGGTCTCCAGCTGCACCTGCATCAGAGAACTCACCACGGTGCTGGCGACGAACTCGTGGCGGTAGATGCCGCCGTCCACCACCAGCGCGCAGCCGACGATGCCCGCATAGCGCCCGGAACGCGCGAGCCGCTTGGCGTGCAGCGGGATCTCGAACGCGCCAGGCACATCGAAGATGTCGATGTCGGCGCGCGGCACGCCCTGGCGCTCCATCTCTTCGAGAAAGGCGTCGCGTGCCTGGTGGACGATGTCGGAATGCCACTGCGCCTGCACGAAGGCGATGCGCTTGCCGCGCGAGACATCGGTCGCGGCGACGGCGGAGAGGGGAAGGTCGTTGATCTGACTCATGGTTTGCCTTTTTGAGGAAGGGTTGCCTGAATCAGGGCGCACGAGCCCGAAGCGAACAAGCGCGTACGAACGCGCCTGCCCGGCCACGGGACCGCGCTCTCTTTCATCCGGACTGTGGGGCTTCGTCAAAAGCCCTGAACCGTCGGCCCCGGGATCTCACCAGGTCTGCTGACCCCGCGGCGCATGGCGCGCCGCGGGCGCTCGCGGGCTCGTGCGAACAGGTCGCCATCACCGCCGGTGGGGAATGTCACCCCGCCCTGAGAACGCTTTGCCGCCGCGCTATCGCGCAACGGCCCGGCGATTCTAGGAGCGCCGCGGCGCGCGCGTTGTCGCGTGGGCGGCAGACCTCGCCGTGCGCGGGGCTTTGGCCATCGGCGGCAATCATGCAATGAAGCGGTTGCGCTTCTCGCCAGCGCGCCCTAATATGCATCCAGGAGGTTGCATATGAACGCATCCACGGACCGCATCGAGAGAAAGATCCTGCTCAAGGCCCCGCGCTCGCGCGTCTGGCGCGCGCTGTCGAATGCCGAGGAATTCGGCAACTGGTTCGGCGTGGCTCTGGAAGGCAAGGCCTTCGTCGCCGGCCAGCGCGTGCAGGGGTACATCACCTATCCGGGCTACGAGCATTTGCTGTTCGACGTTCTGGTCGAGCGCATGGAGCCGGAGCGCCTGCTGAGCATGCGCTGGCATCCGGCGGCCATCGATCCGGCGGTCGACTATTCGAGGGAGCCCACCACGCTGGTGGTCTTCGAGCTGGCGGAGGCCGAGGGCGGCACCCTGCTGACCCTTGTCGAATCCGGCTTCGACCAGATTCCGCCCGAGCGCCGCCTGGAGGCCTTCCGCATGAACAGCGGCGGCTGGGACGAGCAGATGAAGAACATCGAGAAGCATGTCGACACGGCCTAGCGCGCCGCTCAAGAAGGCGGCGCTGCGCAGCTCCGCGTCGATCTTCGCGGCCCTGGGCGACGAGACCCGGCTGCGCCTGGTCGCCGTGCTCTGCGCCGGCGGCACGCTGTCGATTGCGCAGCTCACCGCCGGCACCGACATCACGCGCCAAGCCGTCACCAAGCACCTGCAAGTGCTGGCCGATGCCGGCCTGGTGCGCGATGTGAAGGTCGGGCGCGAACGCCTGTGGGAATTCGAGCCGGCGAGGCTGGAGGAAGGCCGGCGCTCGCTCGACGCGATCGCGCAGCAGTGGGATCACGCGCTCATGAAGCTGAAGCTGGCCGTCGAGGCTTGAGAGCCGCCTTCATCCTCCGGCGGGGCCGCTGAGGAAGCGCGTCATGCGCTCCAGCTCGTCATCCAGCGCCGCGCGAAAGGCCGCGTCGCGCGGCTTCCTGCCAGCATAGCCAAAGACCGGTTGCAGCAGGCCATCGCGCGCCGACACATTGGCCCAGCCGATCACGCGGTCGTGCCACAGCAGGGGCAGGGCGTAGTAGCCGAGCCGGCGCTTCGGCGCGGGCACATAGGCCTCGAAGGTGTAGCGCCAGCCCCAGAGCAGCTCGAAGCGCCGGCGGTCCCACACCACGGGGTCGAAGGGCGCGAGCAGGCGCACCGCATCGTCCGGCGCGTGGCGGCGGGAGGCGGGGTTCTCCTCAGCCGGCCAGTACCAGGTCGTGCCCTCGATGCGGCTGCTGGGGAACTGCTCGCGCGCTTTTTGCAAGGCTGCCTGCATCTGCGGCCCGAGATGCGGTGCCCCGTAGCTCAAAAGGCGCACGAGATAGGTCAGGCTCGAAGCCGGCAGCGGCGCGTACTTGCGCAGCACCAGCTCGACGAGCGCCGCGGCGCGCTGCGCGCGGCCGGCCGGGCTGTCGTCGCAGGGCGCGTGGGCCACCGCCTCGTAGATGCGCGTGCCGCTGTCGCGCCGTGCCACGCGCAGCATGCCGCGGTAGTGCATGTCGTCGAGCAGATGCGTGGTGGCGTTGCTCGAGCCGCCCCAGTAGTTGGTAACCCGTCCATGCGCGAAATGCGCCTCGACCTGGCGCGGATGCACCCGCCCGTGTTCGTGCACGAAGGCCAGCACTTCGGCCGCCTTGCGCTGGGTTTCGGCGTCCCAGGCGCGCTTGGCTTCGCGCGGGTGCATCAAGGCGAGGTGCTCGCGCGGCAGGAATCCGTAGTTGACGAGGCAGTCTTCCTCGATCGCCAGCCTGGCGTAGCGGCGCTCGAGATCCCCTGCGTGGTAGTCCTTCACGCGGTGGCGCAGGGTCAGGTCCTGCGCCCGCGCCGGCGCACGGATGGGATCGGCCTGCACGAAGCCCAGGCGCCGGATCGCGCCCGGCAAGGTCGTGGCCTTGAAGAGGGTGCGTGCGACGGCGTAGCGGCGCAGGTCGTCGAGGGTCGGCTCAGCCATGCGGCGAATTGCAGCACAGCCGGCGGCCGCGTGCGCGCTGGATTCTTCAGACCACGCTGCGATGGCGCTCGATGCAGGTGGCCAGTGTCTCCTCGCCCGGCCGCTGCCACCAGTCCAGCGCCGAGAAGATCTCGACCTCGCTGAAGCCAACGAAGCCCGCGGCCTCGACCCATCCGCGAATCTTGCGCAGCTCGACCACGCCGTCGCCCATCATGCCGCGGTCGTTCAGCAGGTCGCGCGTGGGCGTGAGCCAGTCGCACACGTGGTAGGCCAACAGGCGCTCCCGGCCTGCGCGCTCGATCTG
Organism: Variovorax sp. WS11; assembly: GCF_010499245.1. Taxonomy (GTDB): domain Bacteria; phylum Pseudomonadota; class Gammaproteobacteria; order Burkholderiales; family Burkholderiaceae_C; genus Variovorax. The sequence goes on along the minus strand of NZ_JAAGOW010000001.1, from coordinate 836,460 downwards.
CTGCTCGAGCTTCGGGTCCCACCAGACGTGATAGATGTCGAGCGCGACGCCGAGCATGCCCGAGCGCTCGGGGTCGAGCGCGTCGCACAGGTTCAGCGCCTGCTCCAGCGTGTTGATGCAGGCGCGCTCGGCCGCCTGCATGGGATGCAGGGGCTCGATCGCGAGCGGCATGCCGACTTCGCGCGCGTACTCGAGAGATGCCGCGATGCCGTCGCGCACCTCGCCGCGCGCGCGGGCGATGTCCTTGTAATGCGCCTTGCCCTCGAGCGCGCCGGGCAGGGCGCCCACCACCAGCACCACGCAGGGCGCATCGAGCGCCTTCGCCTCGTCGATGGCGCGGCGGTTGTCCTCCAGCGCGGCCTTCAGGCCGGCGGCATCGGGCGCGGGGAAGAAGCCGCCGCGGCAGTAGCCCGAGAGGCCCATGCCGTGCGCGCGCAGCTGCTTGGCGATTCGCTCGATGCCCACCGCGTGGACCTGGTCGCGCCACGGGCTGATGGCACGGATGCCGAGTGCGGCGCACTGGTCGATGATGCGGTCGAGCGGCACTTCGGCGCCGAGCTGCTTGCGAATGGTGGCGGTGTTGAGGGAGAGCCACTCGTGGTCTTGGGAGAAATCGCGCATGAGAAAAAGGAGAGGAGGGGAAAGAGGAAAAGCTCAACCGGCAAGCGGCGCCATGGCTTCGAAGTCGGGCATCGCCGCACTTGCGAAGCCGGCGCAATCCAGCGAACTCAGGCGGATGCGGCCGTCCCGGATGCGCAGGCGCACCGCGCCGTGAGAGCGCTCGTAGAGGTCGCCATGCGCGTCGAGGAAGCTTCGCTGCTCCGCGGCCGGCAGCGCGGCCATGCCATTCACGTAGTGGTGGCCGTTGCGCTCCACATGGGTGATGCCCAGCAGGTCGACCAAGGCCAGGTCCTGTTGAACCGCGAGGCCGGCCTGCGTGGTCAGGTCTTCACCCGACATGAAGTAGCGCAGCTGCGACTGCTCGGCGTTCCATGCCGCGCAGCGTGCCGCGTTGAGCAGCGACTTGTAGAAGCCCTTGCAGGTCTTCGAGGAAACGCCGGCATAGCCGCGCGCCCTGGCCTGCACGAAGGTGTCGAGCTCGCCATCGGACTCGTCGATGATCACCGGCTTGCCGATGCTGGCGCTGCGCACGTCGCGCAGGTCGCACTCCAGCGCCAGCTTGCGCGAGATCGGCTGCTCGATGAAGAGAATCGAGGCGTACAGGCGCGCGAGCGCGGGCGTCTCGCGCATGCGCGCCATCAACTCGGCGATGCCGGCCGCGTCGGCGTACTGTTCGTTGCCATCGAGCGAGACGAAGTAGGGGCCGCCCATGTCGTCGAGCACCGTCTCGATGGCGCCGAGGCGCGCCAGGTCGGCCGCGATGTCGCCGCCCACCTTGAGCTTGAAGTAGCGGTGGCCGTAGACACGCACCACCTCCTCGAGCGTTTCCGGCAGGCCGTCGGCCACGGGCTCCTTCAGGTCCGCCGCAGTGATCGCATCGAGCATGCCGACGGTGTGGCGTGCCTCGATGCTTCCGGCGGGGGCCAGGCTCGCCAGGAAGGCGTCCATGTCCAACCCGTCGAACTCGGTCCGTGCCGCTCCGATGCCGGCGGCGTTGCCGCGCACGGCCGCGTAGAAGGAGATCTGCAAGGCGCGGCACAACGCATCGAGCACCGCCCGGTCGAGCAGTGCCGGCCCGTAGCTTGCAAGCAGAGGATTGAAGCCCAGCCCTTCGGCGGCTGTGCGATGCGCATCGTGGTGCCGCGCGAAGTGGCTGAAGGCGGTCGCGGGCGTCGCGTCGCCCAGGTAGGCCTCGCGCGCGAGCGCGGTCACACGGCGCAATTGATCGAAGTTGTCCTCGTTGCTGAGCGCGAGATTCTTGTCGAACCACTTCGGCGCCATCAGCTCGGCAGCGGCGCCCCAGGCGCTCGACCCGTCGGCGAACTCGATGCGAGCGCGCGCGAAAGCCTGCGGGCATTCGGTCAGCGTGACCACGCCGAAGCGGAAGGGCAGGCGCAGCACCACCGGGCGCTCGAAGAGGGCGATCTCGCGAATGGCGAAGCGGGGTGCCTCAGTCATGTTCTGCCGCCTCCTCGAGTCCGCGCAGGTAGCCGATGGCGCGTGCCGCCGAGCCCATGCCGTCGGGCACATAGTCGAAGGGCTCCACCGCCACGATGCCCTGGTAGTGCCCCGCAGCCTGCATCTCGCGCAGCGCTGCCAGGATGGGCGCGAAGCGCATCGCGCCCTGGCCCGGGCCGCGGCGGTTCGGATCGTTGACCTGCACATGGGCGATCTGCCCGGTGGGCATCCAGCGGCGCATCATCGCTGGGACGTCCTCGCGCTCCATCTGTCCCGCGGCACTGCAGTCGATCATGGTCCTGAGGGCCGGCGAGCCGATGGCCTGCACCAGATCGACCGCCTCGGCCACCGTGTTGACGAGGTCCGTCTCGGCGGTGGACAGCGGCTCGATGCAGTACGCCACGCCGCATTGCTCCGCGGACCGCGCGGCGGCGGCCAGGCATTCGCGCGCGCGTTCCAGCGCTGCTGCGCGGGTCTCGCCCGGCGGCACCGAGCGCTGCTTCGGCGAGCCGTGAACCAGGTAGCGCCCGCCCATCAGCGCGCAGAGCTCGACAAGGCGCTGCATCACCGCCGTGCTGCGTTGGCGCAGGGCCGCGTCGGCGCTCACGATCGAGAGGCCGGCCGGCGCCACCAGCAGCCAGTGCAGGCCGCTGATCTCGACGCCGTGGTCAAGTGCCATGCGGCCGAAGGCGCGTGCCTGCGCATCGTCGATGGCCATGGGGTCGGCGGCCAGCGTGAAAGGTGCGACCTCCAGCCCGTCATAGCCGAGCGCCGCCGCGACCCGGCATTGCTCGGCGAAGGACTGCTCCTTCAGCACCTCGTTGCAGAGCGCGAACTTCATGGGCTTCAATCCTCAGGCGCTGCGGCGCAACACGAAGCGCTTCGCGCCGCCCCAGGCCCGGCGGATGCGCACGTTCACCGCCGGGATGTACATCAGCATCGTCAGGATGGTGACCGCCGCCAGCGCCGCGCAGATCGGCCTCGTGAAGAAGGGCGCGATGCTGCCGTCGGACAGCACCAGCCCGCGGCGCAGGCTCTTGTCCAGCAGCTCGCCCAGCACCAGCCCCAGCACGAAGGGCGCCATCTCGTAGCCGCGGCGGCGCAGGAAGAAGGCGCCGATGCCGATCGCCAGCATGCAATAGACGTCGAACAGCCGCGAGGCGATGGCGAACGCACCCACCGTGCACAGCACGAAGATCACCGGCATCAGCACCGTGCGCCGCACCCGCAGCACGTGCAGCAGCGGGCGCACCAGGAACAGGCCGAAGATCAGGATGCTGAAGGTGGCCAGCGTGGTCATCGCCACCACGTCGTAGACGAACTGCGGCGTCTTGATCATCAGCATGGGGCCGGGCTGGATGCCATGGATGATCATCGCCGCCATCAGCACCGCGGCCGGCGCCGAACCGGGAATGCCGAGCGCCAGCGCCGGGATGATGCCGCCGGGAATGGCCGACATGTCGCCGGTCTCGGCCGCCATCAGGCCGTCGATCGAGCCCTTGCCGAACTGCTCGCGCTCGGGGCTCACCGACTTCGCGGCGGCATAGGACATCCACGCGCCCGAGTCCTCGCCGATGCCGGGCAGGATGCCGGTCACCACGCCGATCACGCCGGAGCGCAGCACGGTGCGCCAGTACTGGAACACCTCGCGGAAGCGCGGAAGCACCGAGTCCTTCATCTCGACGATCTTGCGCTCGATCGGGTCGGCAAGCGAGGTCAGCACCTCTGCGAAGCCGAAGGCGCCGATCAGCGCCGGGATCAGTGCGATGCCGCCCGAGAGTTCGTCCCAGCCGAAGGTGAAGCGGTCGTAGGCATAGAGGCCTTCCTGGCCGATCTGCGCGACCAGCAGGCCCAGGCAGCCCATGAGCCAGCCCTTGATCGGGTCGTTGCCCACGATGCTGCCCGACATCGCCACGCCGAAGAGCGCGAGCCAGAAGAATTCGAAGGCGCCGAAGGACAGCGCAATCTCGGCCAGCGCCGGCGTGAACATCGCCAGGCACAGCACGCCGAACAGCGTGCCGGTGAAGGCGCCCGAGGTCGCGATGCCGATGGCGCGCCCAGCCTCGCCCTTGCGCGCCAGCGCATAGCCGTCGGCGCAGGAGGCGGCGTTGGCCGCCGTGCCCGGGATGTTGAGCAGGATCGCGCTGCGGCTGCCGCCGTAGAGCGTGCCGACGTAGGCGCAGATCAGGATCAGGATGGCGTCGTTGGGCGCCATCTTGATGGTGAGCGTGGTCAAGAGCGCGATGCACAGCGTGGCGGAAAGCCCCGGCATGCAGCCCACCAGGATGCCCAGCAGCGCGCCGCCCAGCCCGTAGACGATGGACCAGAAGTTCAGGAAGCTGAGGTAGGAGTGCCCCAGCATCTGAAGGCCTTCGAGCATGTCGTCGTCTCCTCAGGGAAGCCGCACCAGGAAGAACTCCTGGAACACGAGCGTGATGACGATGCCGGCGCCCAGGCCCACGGCCAGCGCGAAGGCCAGGCCTCGCAGCCGCTGGTTCTTCGCGCTGCGCTCGGCGAACTGCAGCAGGCCGATGGTGACCGTGACGAAGACCGCCGCCGCGGCCCAGAAGGGCAGGCCGTGGCCCACCAGCCCGCCCGCGAAACCGATGCACAGTGCCAGCACGGTCCACATGCGCCGGGCCTCGGCGCGGTCGGCGGCGGTGTGCGGGTGTGGCACATGGGGCGTCTTGGCGAGCCGGCGCCAGGAGCGAAAGAGCATCAGGGCGCCGAAGAACACGATCGCCGCCCCCAGCAGGCCCGGCAGCAGGCCCGGCACCGTGTAGGGGTTGATGTCCTGCTTCTCCAGCCGGTCCATGCGCAGCGAGCCGAGGGTGGTCGCGATGCCGAGCGCGATCCAGCCCAGCGACTGCCAGAGGTCCGAGCGCGGCGAGGTCTTGCGTGCCTGCGCGGCAGCCTCGGCCTCCGCCGCGGCGCGTTCTGCGTCGGTGGCGCTCGTCACGGCCGCGCGATGCCCAGCGTTTCCGGCGAGACCTTGGCCTTGCCGCTGTCGAACAGCAGCCAGGCGTTGGCCTGGATGGCCGGGGTGACCGCGGTCTGTGCCTCGGCGCCGTGCAGCGGGGCGAACAGGGCGCCGCGGCTGGTGGCGTACTTCTTCAGCACCTCGCTCTTGGCGATGTTGTCGACCCAGATCTTCTCCACCGTCTTCACCACCTCGTCGGGCACGCCCTTGGGAATGAAGATGCCGAAATAGTTGGCCGGGGCCTTGAAACCGTCGAGCGTCTTGGACAGCGGCTCGATGCTGCCGAAGCCTTCCAGCTCCAGCGCCTTGTCGCTCACCGTGGCCAGTGGGCGAATGCGCTTGCCGCGGATCATGTCGGCCTGCTCCACCGCAAGCTGGGTCGTGACCTCGGTCTCGCCCGCCACCGTGGCCACCACGGCCGGGTTGCCGCCGTCGTAGGTCACGTGCCGGTACTTGACGCCGGTGCTCTTGGCGATCAGCTCCATCGCGTTGTGGCCGGCCGAGGTCACGCCCGCGGTGGCGACGCTGATCTGGCCGGGCTTGGCCTTCATCGCATCCAGCAGGTCCTTGGCGCTCTTGTAGGGCGCGGACGCGTTGACGCCGATGACCTGCACGTTGGCGACGTTGAGGAACAGGTGCCAGTCGGCGATCTTGGTCTTGAGCATGCCCAGAGTCTCGTAGGAGCCTAAGTCCTGCGCGGCGCCGGCCGTCCAGGTGTAGCCGTCCTTGGGGGCGTCGAGCGCGCTCTTGCTGCCGATCGAGCCCGAGGCGCCGGGCTGGTTGACGATCACCACCTTCTGGCCCAGCGTCTTCTCGATCTCCGCGGCGGTGACGCGCGTCACCTGGTCCGTGGAGCCGCCGGCGGCCCAGGGCACGATGATGGTCACGGGCCGCGAAGGCTTCCAATCCTGGGCCAGGGCGGGCGCGCCCAGCGCGGCGAGGGCTGCGAGCGCGAAGGCGGGGGCGATGCTTCGGATCAAGTGGCGCTTCTGCATGGTGTCTCCTGTTGATGCGTTGGACTGGGGAAACGGGATGCGTGAAGAGCTGGCTAGCCGAGCCAGCGTTGCAGGTGTGCCGCGACGAAGTCGTCGTCGTGGAGTTCGGGGTAGGCGTCGTGCACGCGCGTCAGTTCGGCGGCCTGGCCGGGGCTCAGGCCTTCCAGCGGGTCCAGGCACCAGACGCCGGCCAGCAGGCCCTGGCGCCGCAGCACCTCGTGGCAGCCGGCGATGCAGCCGTGGAAGTCGTGGGCCACGTCGAACAGGGCGGCATTGCAATCGGTCACCTGGGCGTCGAGCGCGAGCAGCTCCGCGGGCACCTGGTCGGCCGCGACCGCCTCGTGCAATCGCGACAGCAACTGCACCGCGCGCCGCGTGCCCACGCTCCAGTGGCCCAGCAGCCCGCCCTTGATGCGCACCGTGACCGGCAGGCCCTCGCGGGTGAAGACGAAGGGCGCGAGCAGGTCCAGCACGATGTGGTCGTCGTTGCCGGTGTAGAGCGTCACGCGCCCCTCGGCGCCGGCTTCCACCACGCCGCGCACCACGTCCAGCGTGCGGTAGCGGTTGAATGGCGCCATCTTGATGGCGACCACGTTGTCGATGGCGGCGAAGCGGCGCCAGAAGCTGGCCGGCAGATGGATGCCGCCCACGGCGGGCTGCAGGTAGAAGCCGACCAGCGGCATTACCTCCGCGACGGCACGGCAGTGCGCGATCAGCGCATCCTCGCTCGCACCTTTCATCGCCGCCAGGCTCAGCAGGCCGGCGTGGTAGCCCAGCGCCTGCGCGGTCGCGGCTTCGGCGCAGGCCTGCGCGGTCGAGCCGGACAGGCCGGCGATCATGAAGAGCGGGCGCCGGCCATCCAGCGGCTCCCAGTTCAGGGCCTCTTGCATCGCGAGCTCGAGCACGGGTTTGTAGAGGCCCTGCTCGCGGATCGCGAACTGCGTCGAGTGCACGCCCACGGCCAGGCCGCCGGCGCCGGCGTCGAGGTAGTAGCGGCTCAGCGCCCGCTGGCGGCGCTCGTCGAGCCTGCGCTGGGCATCGAGCGCCAGCAGGTGCGCGGGGATCGCCGTGCCGCGCCTGAGGAGTGCGAGCGAGGCGGGCGGGAGCTGCGTGTGGTGCATGGCTCAGTACTTGCCGTCGCGGGCTTCGAAATGCGTGGGCTTGTTCAGGCTCGTCATGCCGCGCCGGACCCAGTCGGCGGACCAGTCCATCATGCGCGGCAGCGTGACCTGCTGCGGGCCGAAGAGCTCGAAGGCGCGAGTGCAGTCGATCAGCCAGGCGGTGTCGGCCTCCCGGCCGGTGAAGACCGCTTCAACGCCGAGCCGCTGTGCCAGTCCCTCCGCAGCCTCGCGGATGGCGATGGCCGGGCCGCTGAGGTTGAGCGGCGAGGTCGGCGTGTCGCAGTGCGCCAGGGAACGCAGCGTCCAGTCGTTGGCCTCGCCCTGCCAGATGATGTTGGCATGGCCCATCGCCAGGTCGACGGGCTGGCGCGCGATCAACTTCTGCGCCAGGTCGTGCAGCACGCCGTAGCGCATGTCGATCGCGTAGGAGAGGCGGATCAGCCGGCCCGGCGTGCCGTGCAGGTGCGAGAAGTGCTCGAACAGGCGCTCGCGCGCGACGCAGGAATTCGCGTACTCGCCGGACGGCGGCGTGGGCGGCACGTCCTCGCGCGCGCCGGGGCCGCGCACGTCGGCAAAGGGGTACACGCAGGCGGTGGAGAAGGCCACGATGCGCGAGCGGCGGAAACGCTCCGCCACCAGCGCCGGCACGTGGGCATTCATGGCCCAGGTCAGCCATTCGCTGCCCGAGGAGCCGAACTTGCGGCCGGCCATGAAGACGACGTTGGGCGCCTCGGGCAGGGCGGCCAGCGCCTCGCGCGAAAGCAGGTCGGCCTCGATGCACCGGATGCCCTGCGCTTGCAGGCGCTCGCGCAGACGCGGCTCGGAAAATCGCGCCACGCCGATGACCTGCCGATCGGGGCTGGCGCGCTTGGCCATGCGCGCCAGCGTCGGGCCCATCTTGCCGCCCACGCCCAGCACCAGGATGTCGCCCTCGACCCGCTCCAATGTCTGCATGAGCGCATCGGAAGGACGGGACAGGAGTTCCTCGAGCTGTTCGAGGTCTTCGATGCGATCGGGCGAAGGCATGGTGCGATTCCCCTGGTGCGGCGGTTCAGGCCTCGATGCCGTGCAGCGCCAGCAGGGTCTTCATGCGCGCGACCGCGAGCTCCGGCTGCTCGAGCAGGTTGGCTGCATCGGCCAGCCGGAACAGCTCCGCCAGATGCTGCAGCGAGCGCGTGCTGTGCTGTCCGCCCACCATCGTGAAGTGCTTTTGGTGTCCGTTGAGCCAGGCCATGAAGACCACCCCCGTCTTGTAGAAGCGCGTGGGCGCCGCGAAGATGTGCCGCGACAACGGGACCGTCGGCCCCAGAATGGCGTGGAAGCTGTCGATGTTGCCCTGCGCCAGCTCGCCCAGCGCGGCGCTGGCCGCCGGCGCGATCGCATCGAAGATGCCCAGCAGCGCATCGCTCTTGCCGTGCGTGGGCTCCTGGCCGTGGCCGTCGCCGGCGATCAGCTCCGCGTAGTTGAAGTCGTCGCCCGTGTACATGCGCACGCTTGGCGGGAGGCGCCGACGCATCGCGATCTCCTTGTCCTTGTCCAGCAGCGAGATCTTGATCCCGTCCACCTTGTGCGGGTGGGCGGCGATGATGCCCAGCGCCGTGTCCATCGCGGCGTCGACATTCTTCGTGCCCCAGTAGCCCGCCAGCGCCGGGTCGAACATGTCCCCCAGCCAGTGCAGCACCACCGGCTGCTTCGCCTGCGAGAGGATCCGGTCGTACACCCGCTCGTAGTCCGCCGGGCTTTGGGCCACGTGCGCCAGCGCGCGGCTGGCCATCACGATCAGCTTGCCGCCCAGCGCCTCGATCGCGGCCATCTGCTCTTCGTAGGCGCGGATCACATCGTCGACGCTTTTCACGTCGATCAGGCTCAGGTGGTCGGTACCGCAGCCCGAGGCGACCAGCGCGCCCGGCACGTCCTTGGCCGCATCCAGCGAGCGGCGGATCAGCTCGAGCGAAGTCGGCCAGTCCAGCCCCATGCCGCGCTGTGCCGTGTCCATCGCCTCAGCCACCCCCAGGCCCAGCGACCACAGGTGGCGGCGGTAGGCGATGGTGGTGTCCCAGTCGATGGCGCATTGCAGCCAGGGGTCGATCGCCGCCAGCGGATCGGCCACCACGTGCGCGGCCGAGTAGGCAATCCTGTTGAACTGGACGCCGGGCGGCGGTTTGACCGGCGTCGTGCCGCGCAGCGTGTAGGCCGCCAGCGTGCCGCCGGCAACGGGAAGAGTCAGCGAGAGAGCCATCGGCGCCTCAGATGTTCAGTTCCGGCACGTCGATCCAGCGACGGTCCTGCCACGATTCAAGTGCGGCTTCGACCAACTGCACCCCCTTGGCCCCTTCGGGCAGCGTCCACTTGTACGGCGCGTTCTCCACCACATGGCGGATGAAATGCTCCCACTGGATCTTGAAGCCGTTGTCGTAGGTCTGCGAGTCCGGGATCTCCTGCCACTGGTCCAAGAAGTTCATCGTCTGCTTCTCGTCCGGGTTCCACACCGGCCGCGGCGTCGCCACGCGCGACTGCGCCCGGCACGACGACAGCCCCGCCACCGCCGAGCCGTCCGTGCCATCCACATGGAAGGTCACCAGGTCGTCGCGCCGCACCCGCGTCGCCCAGCTCATGTTCAGCTGCGCGATCACTGGCTCCCCGCCGTGGCCGCGCAGCTCGCAGGTTGCGTAGGCCGCGTCGTCTGCGGTGGCTTCGTAGGGCTGGCCGTTCTCGTCCCAGCGCTTGGGGATGTGCGTCGCGCCGATGCACGACACCGACTGCACCTCGCCGAACAGGTTGTCCAGCACGTAGCGCCAATGGCACATCATGTCCAGGATCATCCCGCCGCCGTCTTCCTTGCGGTAGTTCCACGAGGGCCGCTGGATCGGCTGCAGGTCGCCCTCGAACACCCAGTAGCCGAACTCCAGGCGCACCGACAGCATGCGCCCGAAGAAGCCCGCGCGGCGCAACATGTCCAGCTTGCGCAGGCCGGGCAGGAAGAGCTTGTCTTGCACCGCGCCGTGCTTGAGGCCCGAGCCTTGCGCCAGGCGGGCGATCTCCACCGCCTCGTTGAGGTTGGTGGCGATCGGCTTCTCGCAGTAGACATGCTTGCCGGCGCGGATCGCCTTGGCCAGCAGGGTGGGGCGCATCTGGGTGGTGCCGGCGTCGAAGAAGAGCGTGTCGTCCTTGTTCTCCAGCGCGCGATCGAGGTCGGTGCCCCAGCGCTCGATGCCGTGGGCCTTGGCCAGGGCCTCGATCTTCTCGGCGTTGCGCCCGATCAGGATCGGGTCGGGCATGACCCGGTCGCCGTTGGAAAGTGTGACGCCGCCTTGCGCGCGGATCGCGCAGATGGAGCGGATGAGGTGCTGGTTCATGCCCATGCGTCCGGTGACGCCGTGCATGATGAGTCCGAGTCGTTGGGTGGCCATGTCAGAAGGTCTGCCGAATGAGGTGGGGGGTCTGGGAAAAGCGTGGAGGGTTACTGGGGCGTCAGGCCGGCGGCCTTCACCAGCTTGGCGTTGCTGGCGATCTCGTCCTTGATGTAGGCGTCGAACTGCTCGGGCTTGAGCGTCCAGGCGTCGGCACCCAGCTTGAGGAAGCGCTCCTTGACCTCGGGGCTGGCGAGCGCCTTCGCTACCTCGTCGTGCAGGCGGTTGACGATCTCGCGCGGGGTCTTGGCGGGCGCCATCATCCCGATCCAGAAGTTGAATTCCGAGCCGGGCACGCCGGCCTCGGCGGTGGTGGGTACATCGGGCAGGGCGGCGGCGCGCTTGGGCGAACCCACGGCCAGCGCCAGCAGTTGGCCGTCCTTGATCTGGCCGATCACCGGCGCGATGGGCGAGAAGTAGTAGTCCACGCGGCCGGCCAGCACTTCGGTCACGGCCTCGGCCGAGCCCTTGAAGGGGATGTTGGTCGCATCGATGCTGGCGGCCATCTTGAACTTCTCGGCGTTCAAGTGCGTCGCGCTGCCCTGGCCCGCGGAGGCGAAGTTGACCGTGCCGGGCTTGGCCTTGGCGGTCGCGACCAGGTCCTTCAGCGTCTTGATGTTCTTCGAGGGCGAAATCACCAGCGCATTGGGCAGCGAGGAGATCGGCGTGACCCCGGCGAAGTCCCCCACCGTGTCGAAGGGCAGCTTGGCGAAGGTCGAAGGGCTGACCGTGTGCGAGGACGAGTGGATCATGATCGTGTAGCCGTCCGGCGCCGCCGTCGCCACGGCCTGCTGGCCGATGGTGCCGCTGGCGCCGCCGCGGTTGTCGATCACCAGCGTCTGGCCCATGCTGGCGCCCATCTTGTCGGCGATGGCGCGCGCAATGATGTCGGTGGTGCTGCCGGCGGCGAAGGGCACGATCACGCGGATCGGCTTGTTCGGGTAGGCGCCCTGGGCGCTTGCGCCGAGGGCGGTGCAAAGGGCCAGCGTGGCGATGAGGGCGTGGCGGCGGGTGCTGAGGGGCACGGAGGTCTCCTGGTTGGATGGGGCGCTGTGGCCCGACTTCAATTCACCAATAAGTGAATTAGAGATTCTAGGAAGCCCTGCGCGAGCCTGCAACGGCCCCGTCCTAGGAGATACCCGTATCAGTGCAGGACGTAGCCCAGTACGAGATCGGTCATGTGCGAAAGGCGCTGCGCCATGGCCTTGGGCGCGCGCAGGTCGCGGCCGAAGATGGCCGAGAGGGTGTCGTTGTTCGACAGGTAGAAGTAGCAGAGCGCGGCGATGGAGATGTAGAGCTGCACCGGGTCGACGCCCGAGCGGAAGAGCTTCTCGCGCCGGCCGCGCTCGAGCACGCCGTCGAGCAGCTGGACCAGCGGCGAGTTCATGTCCTGGATGCGCTCGGAGCGCTTGAGATGTGCGGCGCGATGCAGGTTCTCGCTGTTGAGCAGGGTGATGAACTCGGGATGGTCGAGGTAGTAGTGCCAGGTGAAGGAGACCAGGCGGCGGATCGCCTCCACCGGCTCCACCTCGTCCAGGTGCAGCTGCTGCTCGGCCTCGCGGATGTCGGCGTAAGTGCGCTCGAGTACGGCCAGGAACAGGTCGTCCTTGCTGCCGAAGTAGTAATAGATCAGCCGCTTGTTGAGTCCGGCGCGCGCGGCAATGCTGTCCATGCGCGCGCCGGCCAGGCCGCGGTGCGCGAACTCGTCGCGGGCAGAGTCGAGGATCGCGAGCTGTGAACGGTCGGCGTCTCGCGAGCGAGGCTCGAGCGGCGCTGTGGGCGGCGTCTTCATGGGCGGAATTTAACCAGTTGGAGAATTAAAGCAAGCGTTCGCGGGGAGTGCGGATAATCGCCGCTTCTTCGATATTGCAGCAGAGGCACCCACCCATGAGTTCGTCGCAAACCGCAGGCCACCTGATCGTCGAGTGCCTCATCGAGCAGGGCGTGGAGCTGGCCTTCGGCGTGCCGGGCGAAAGCTTCCTGGCGGTGCTCGACGGCTTTCATGCCTACTCGGAGCGCATCCGCTTCATCGTCAATCGGCAGGAGGGCGGGGCCGCCTTCATGGCCGAGGCGCACGGCAAGCTGACGGGCCGGCCCGGCATCTGCTTCGTGACGCGCGGGCCCGGGGCGACCAACGCCTCGATCGGCGTGCACAACGCCTTCCAGGACTCGACGCCGATGGTGCTCTTCGTCGGCGACGTCGGGAGCGACTTCCGCGACCGCGAGGCCTTCCAGGAGGTCGACTACGGCAGCTTCTTCGGGCCCAGCACCAAGGGCTTTGCCAAGCGCGTGGAGCGCATCGACGATGCGGATCGCATTCCGGAGTACATCGCGCGTGCTTTCGCGACCGCGATGAACGGCCGCCCCGGGCCCGTGGTGCTCGTGCTGCCGGAAGACATGCTGCGCAGCGTGACGGCGGCCCGGCCGCTGGCGCGTGTGGAGGCGGTGCAACCCTGGAGCGATCCGGGCGCGCTGCGCACACTTCGCGAGCTGCTGATGAAGGCGCAGCGCCCGCTGGTGATTGCGGGCGGCGGCGGCTGGACCGTGCAGGCGGCGCAGGCGCTGCAGCGCTTCGCCGAGAACTGGAAGCTGCCGGTCGCGAACGCCTTCCGCTTCCAGGACACCTTCGACAACCACCACCCGCTCTACGCCGGCGACGTGGGCATCGCGCTCAATCCGAAGCTGGCCGAGCATGTGAAGCACAGCGACCTGGTGCTGGCCATCGGGCCTCGGCTGGGCGAGATGACCACCGGTGGCTACACGCTGCTCGAGGCGCCCCGATCCGCGCAGACGCTGGTCCACATCCACGCGAGCGCGGAGGAGCTCAACCGTGTCTACCAGGCCGATCTGGCCATCAACGCCGGCATGAGCGCCGCTGCGCGCAGCCTCGAGGTGCTGAGCCCGCCGGCCGAAGTGCCCTGGGAATCGTGGACCGCGCAACTGCATGCCGATTACCTCGCCAACCTGGAGCCGCAGGCACTCGCCGGGCTGCCGGCTGCATCGCCGCGTGGCGCGGTCGACATGGCGGCGGTGGTTCGCGTGCTGCAGCAGCATCTGCCGGCGGACGCGGCCATCACCAACGGCGCGGGCAACTTCGCGAGCTGGGTGCATCGCTACTTCCGCTATCACGGTCTGGCCAAGGGGCACAAGACGCAGCTTGCGCCGACCAGCGGCGCCATGGGCTACGGCGTGCCGGCCGGCATCGCGGCGAATATCGCAACCGGCCGCATCGCCTTCACCATCGCGGGCGACGGCGACTTCCTGATGAACGGGCAGGAGCTCGCCACGGCTTCGCAACACGGCGGCAAGAGCATCATCGTGCTGCTCAACAACGGGATGTTCGGCACCATCCGCATGCACCAGGAGCGCGAGTACCCGGCCAAGGTGAGCGGCACGGCGCTGGCCAATCCGGACTTCTGCGCGCTGGCCCGCGCCTACGGTTACGCGGCCGAGCGCGTGACCGAGACCGCGCAGTTCGAGGCTGCGCTGCTGCGCGCGCTGGTGGCCGATACGGGCACGCTGATCGAGATTCCGCTCGACCCCGAGGTGATCACCACACGTGGCACGCTGTCGACGATCACGAAGGCGGCGCAGGCACGCGGCGCCCATTGAGCCCCTGTTGGGCCCAAGAAAAAAGCCGGCTTGCGCCGGCTTTTTCAATGAAGCGCCTGAGGCGCTCCGCGCTCACTTGACGTGCTTGCCGATCAGCGAGGCCAGTTCGAACATCGACACTTGCGGCTTGCCGAAGATTTCCTTCAGCTTGGCGTCGGCGTTGATGTTGCGCTTGTTGGCCTTGTCCTGCAGGTTGTTCTTCTTGATGTAGTCCCACAGCTTGCTCACGACGGCGGTGCGCGGCAGAGGCGTCGAACCCACGACGGCGGCGAGCGCCGGGCTGGGGGTCAGGGCCTTCATGAACGCGGCATTGGGCGTGCGCTTCTTGGCGGGTGCCGCCTTCTTCGCAGGAGCCTTCTTCGCGGGAGCAGCCTTCTTGGCGGGTGCAGCCGCCTTCTTCGCCGGAGCAGCCTTCTTCGCCGGTGCGGCGGCCTTCTTCGCAGGAGCAGCCTTCTTTGCAGGCGCTTTCTTGGCCGGAGCCTTCTTTGCAGTTGCCATGGTTGATTTCCTTTTTTGGATTGGTCACTCGTCACCAATGAAAACGCTGTCTCCACTGGCATTGCGGATGCTAAAGGAGAAAAAACTCGTTTCCAAGGGAAAAAGGGACTTTTTCATTGGGAGCTGTTGTTTTTTCAGAGGAGAGAAGGGGGTCCTTCGCACTCTGGAGTGCCCTCGAAGCGCGCTGCGATGCTTCAGGCGCGGCGCGAAGGCCAGGTCGCGAGCATCACGCCGAGCAGCGCGAGCGCGAACGCGCAGACCTGCAGCGGCGCCAGGCTCTCGCCCAGCACCAGCACGCCGACCATGGCCGCGCTCACCGGCAGCATCACCGTGAACACGCCCGCCTGCGAGGCCGGCACGCCCTTCAGGCCCGTCATCCAGAGCCACACCGTCCAGATGCTCGCGGCCAGCGCATAGACCACCAGCAGCGCCCACAGGCCCAGCGGAACGGCACCGAAGTCGAAGCGCAGCGCGAACCACAGGCCCAGCGGCGTCGAGAGCACGAAGCCCCAGAGGTTGATCAGCGAGGAGATGCGCTTGGGCCCGAGCTTGCCGGTGAGCGACTTGCCGATCACCGCGTAGGCCGCCTCGCAGAGCACGGCGCAGAACACCAGCAGGTTGCCGAGCAAGGGCATGGAGGCGCTGGTGCCGTCGCCCGTGTGTGCGGAGGGATGCGCTGGCGCGAGCGCGAGCAGGCCGATGCCGCCGGCCGCGCAGGCGATGGCGAGCGCTGTTCGCAGCGCGATGCTTTCGCGCAGGAAGACCCGGCTGCCGATCGCGACCACGGCGGGGATGGAGGCCATGATGACGCCCGCCGACACGGCGCTGGTCATGCTCACGCCGAAGAGCATGCAGATCGAGAACAGGAAGTTGCCGAGAAAGGACTCGAGAAAGACCAAGCCGCGCGTGCGCGCCGTCATCGCCGGCTCGTCGTGCGGGCGGCGCAGCCAGTGCGGCATCGCCAGCGCGGCGATGCCGAAGCGCAGCCACGCGAGCAGGAACACGGGGAAGGCAAGCACCAGGGGCTTGGAGAGCGCGACGTAGCTGCCGACCAGCGACATGCTGAGGGGCCAGGCAAACCGTAGGCGACGAGACGGCCGGGTGCGGGGAGGGCGGGGTTCAATAGACTGGGCGCGTTGCGAGGATCGAGCCGATGATGATGCCCCATTCCCCCTCCGAGGCCCGCCATGTGTTCGTCTACGGCACGCTGCGTCGTGGCGGGCGCAACGACATCGCGCGCTTCGCGCCGGCGCCGCGATTCGTGGCCGATGCGCGCATCCACGGCACGCTCTACGACCTGGGCAGCTATCCGGGCGCGGTGCTCGGCGGCAGCGGCCTGCTGGTCGGCGAGATCTACGCCATCACGCCGGCGCTCGAGACGCAGCTCGACGAGCTCGAGGAAGTGCGGCCTGACGACAGCGGCGAGTACATCAAGCGCCAGGTGCGGGTCAGGGTCGGCGAAAAGGAAATCGCATGCCTGATCTACGAGATCCACCCGGACCGCGTCGCAGGCCGGACCGTGATCGCATCGGGCAACTGGTTCGAACGCGTGCCGCCTTTTTCATGAGTGAGTGGGCGCGTTGCGCATCATGAAATCAACGTATGTTGCGTCGCAATATTTTTTCTCGATATGAGAAAGTTTATTCCGCATTGAGAAATTGGCCTCTAAGTTGTTGATTTCATGAGGCAAAAAATATGTCTTCTATAAGACATAAGACAGAAAGGCTTGGCGTACAGTTGCTCCCAAGGCCGCAGCGCCCACCCCTCAATCAACCCTTGGAGTGACACCATGCCTCAAACCATCACAGAACAACTGAGCCGCGAACAGCAGATCGCCGCCCTCGAAAAAGAATGGGCGACCAACCCGCGCTGGAAGGGCATCAAGCGCGGCTACAGCGCCGCCGACGTGGTGCGCCTGCGCGGCTCCTTCCCGATCGAGCACACGATCGCACGCCGCGGCGCCGAGAAGCTCTGGGACTTGGTGAACAACGAGCCCTACGTCAACTGCCTCGGCGCGCTCACCGGCGGCCAGGCCATGCAACAGGTCAAGGCCGGCGTCAAGGCGATCTACCTGTCCGGCTGGCAGGTTGCCGCGGACAACAACAGCTACGCCGCCATGTACCCCGACCAGTCGCTCTATCCGGTGGATTCGGTGCCGACGGTGGTCGAGCGCATCAACAACACCTTCCGCCGTGCCGACGAGATCCAGTGGTCCAAGGGCACCAACCCCGGCGACAAGGGCTACGTCGACTACTTCGCGCCCATCGTGGCCGATGCCGAAGCGGGCTTCGGCGGCGTGCTCAACGGCTTCGAGCTGATGAAGGCCATGATCAAGGCCGGCGCCGGCGGCGTGCACTTCGAGGACCAACTCGCCTCGGTCAAGAAGTGCGGCCACATGGGCGGCAAGGTGCTGGTGCCGACCACCGAAGCAGTGCAGAAGCTGATCGCCGCGCGCATGGCGGCCGACGTCTGCGGCACCCCGACGCTGGTGATCGCGCGCACCGACGCCGAAGCGGCCGACTTGCTGACCAGCGACTACGACGAGAACGACAAGCCTTTCCTCACCGGCGAGCGCACCGCCGAGGGCTTCTACAAGACGAAGAAGGGCATTGACCAAGCCATCTCGCGCGCCATCGCCTACGCCCACTACGCCGACCTGGTGTGGTGCGAAACCGGCACGCCCGACCTAGAGTTCGCGCGCAAGTTCGCCGAGGCCGTGCACAAGGTGCATCCGGGCAAGATGCTGGCCTACAACTGCTCGCCTTCCTTCAACTGGAAGAAGAACCTCGACGACGCCACGATCGCCAAGTTCCAGAGGGAACTGGGCGCCATGGGCTACAAGTACCAGTTCATCACGCTGGCCGGCATCCACTCGATGTGGTTCAACATGTTCGACCTGGCGCAGGACTACGTGCAGCGCGGCATGTCGGCCTATGTCGAGAAGGTGCAGGAGCCCGAGTTCGCGGCGCGCGATCGCGGCTATACCTTCGTGTCGCACCAGCAGGAGGTCGGCACCGGCTACTTCGACGACGTGACCACCGTCATCCAGGGCGGCAAGTCGAGCGTCACGGCACTGACCGGCTCCACCGAGGAAGAGCAATTCCACTGATATCCCGCTGTCACTGAGTTTGGTCCCCGCGCGAGCAATCCGCGGGGATTTTTTTCGCCTCAGTCGACCATGCGAAGCTCGCGCACCCCGCGGCCCAGCCGCTGTCGGAGCAGGGCGCGCAGCGTCACGCCCTCGGCATAGCCGACCAGCCCGGCAATCTGCTCCAGGCTCTTGTCGCTGGTCTTCAGCAGGTGCACGGCGCGCTCCACGCGCAGATCCTGGAAGTAAGACAGCGGCGTCTTGCCGAGCACTTGCTGCATGCGGCGCGCGAGGGTGCGCTTGCTGGTGCCGGCCGCCACGGCGGCTTCGTCGAGCGAAAAACCGTCGGCCAGCCGGCCGCGCGCCCAGCGTTCGAAGCGTTGGACAGTGGGGTCGGAGTGGGTGAGGTGGTCGGTGATCACATAGGCAGACTGCGAGGGTCGCGAGTCGACGATCAGGTATTTGGCGACAGTGGCCGCGAGTTCCGGACTGGCCTGGCGCACCAGCAGCAGCGCCATGTCGATGTGGCTCAGCGCCGCACCTGCGGTGACGAAGGGGCCCGAGCTCACCAGCATGCGCGACTCGTCCAGCTTCACGGCCGGGTAGCGCTGGCGGAACAGCGAGGCCAGCCACCAGGTGGTCGTGGCCTGGCGCTGGTCGAGCAGGCCCGATTCGGCGAGCACAAAGGTGCCGACACAGGCAGCCGCGATGCGCACGCCCCGGCTGGCCTGGGAACGCAGGGCGGCTGCGGCCTCGGCGACGTCGCGCCGCTGCAGCGCGACCTGAAGTCCGTCGGGCATCTTCTCGCCGAGGGCCGGCACGACGATCCAGTCGGGGCGGCCGGCGTCGGGCGCCGAGACCACCGGCACGCTCAGGCGCTGGGAGGTGTGGACCCTTTTTCGCATCCCCGTGACCCGGAGCTCGAAGGGCGGGATGTCGACGCCCAGCATGCCCGCGAGCTCGTTGGCCGTACTGAAGACGTCCTGCACCGTGGCCAGGCCTGTATCGAACACGCCGTCGAGCGCGAGCAGGTTGACCTTCATGGCAACAACGATAGCAAAGATGTCAAGAATGCCAATAGGTCGATTCCCGGAGGATGCCTAGAGTCACCGCCATGGACGCGCAATCCCGCGCGGCCTGGTTCACTGGAGACTCTCATGATCAAGTACGCACTGTTCGCCCGCCTCGAAGCCAAGCCGGGCAAGGAAGCCGAGGTGCAGCAGTTCCTGGAAGCGGGCCTGGCGATGGCGCGCGACGAAAAGACGACGCCGATCTGGTTCGCCCTGCGCCTCTCGCCGACCACCTTCGGCATCTTCGATGCCTTCGAGGACGAGGCCGGCCGCCATGCGCATCTGAACGGCCCGATCGCCCAGGCCCTCATGGCCAAGGCGCCCGAGCTGTTTGCCAAGCCGCCGGCCATCGAGCCCATCGAGGTGCTGGGCCTCAAGAATGCCGCGCCCGCGTCCTGAACTCAGCGGCTAGAATCGCAAGCTTCCGTCAGAGCAGCAACGCAACAAGGGCGAGAAAGGCATCCTGGTTATGACACCGCGAACTACCTCGCAGGGAACGAGCGGCCTTTTCCTCGAAGGAGAAGGCCGGTAGGCCGCGCATGCTGGAAGTTTCCAGCGCCCTCACTCAAGCCCAAGCGCGGTCCGATGACCGCGCTTTTTTGTTTTCTCGCCGAGGTTTTTCATGATCCAGATTACGCTTCCCGACAACTCGCGCCGCGAGTTCCCCGGCCCGGTTTCGGTGGCCGACGTTGCCAAGTCCATCGGCCCCGGCCTGGCGAAGATGACGGTGGCCGGCAAGATCGACGGCCGGCTCGTCGATGCGAGCGACCTGATCGAGCAGGACGCCCGCTTGCAGATCATCACGCCCAAGGACGATGAAGGCCTGGAGATCATTCGCCACTCGACGGCCCACCTGGTCGGCCACGCGGTCAAGCAGCTCTATCCGACGGCCAAGATGGTGATCGGGCCCGTGATCGAGGAGGGCTTCTATTACGACATCTCCTACGAGCGGCCCTTCACGCCCGAGGATATGGAGGCGATCGAGGCTCGCATGCGTGAGCTGATCGCCCAGGACTACGATGTGGTCAAGAAGATGACGCCGCGCGACGAGGTGGTCGAGGTCTTCAAGTCCCGCGGCGAGGACTACAAGCTGCGGCTGGTGGAGGACATGCCCGACGAGAAGGCCATGGGCCTGTACTACCACCAGGAGTACGTCGACATGTGCCGCGGTCCGCATGTGCCGAACACGCGTTTCCTCAAGGTCTTCAAGCTCACGAAGCTGGCCGGCGCCTACTGGCGCGGCGACGCCCGCAACGAACAGCTGCAGCGCATCTACGGCACGGCCTGGGCCGACAAGAAGCAGCTCGACGACTACATCCGCCGCATCGAGGAGGCCGAGAAGCGCGACCACCGCCGGCTCGGCAAGGAGCTGGACCTGTTCCACATCGACGAGGTGGCGCCGGGCGTGGTGTTCTGGCATCCCAAGGGCTGGGCAATCTGGCAGCAGGTCGAGCAGTACATGCGAAAGGTGTACCGCGACACGGACTACCAGGAGGTCAAGGGACCGCAGATCCTCGACAAGAGCCTGTGGGAGAAGACGGGCCACTGGCAGAACTACCGCGAGAACATGTTCACGACGGAGTCGGAGAAGCGCGACTACGCGCTCAAGCCGATGAACTGCCCGGGCCATGTGCTGATCTTCAAGAGCGATCTGCGCAGCTATCGCGACCTGCCGATTCGCTATGGCGAGTTCGGCCAGTGCCACCGCAACGAGCCCTCGGGTGGCCTGCACGGCATCATGCGGGTGCGCGGCTTCACGCAGGATGATGGGCACATCTTCTGCACCGAAGACCACATCCTCGAGGAGTGCGTGGCCTACACGGGTCAGTTGCTCAAGGTGTATGCCGATTTCGGCTTCAAAGACATCCTCTACAAGGTCGCGACGCGGCCCGACAACCGCATCGGCTCCGACGAACTCTGGGACAAGGCCGAGAGCGCCCTGATGGAGGCGCTGCGCCGCTCGGGCGTGGAGTTCGTCATCTCGCCGGGCGAAGGCGCCTTCTACGGCCCCAAGATCGAGTACACGCTGCGCGACGCCATCGGCCGCCACTGGCAGTGCGGCACGATGCAGGTGGACTTCAACATGGCCGAGCGCCTCGGCGCCGAGTACGTGACGGAATCGAGCGGTCGGGCGCATCCCGTCATGCTGCACCGGGCGATCGTGGGCAGCCTGGAGCGCTTCATCGGCATGCTGATCGAACACCACGCGGGCGCTCTGCCTGCCTGGCTGGCGCCAGTGCAGGTCGCGGTGCTCAATATCAGCGAAGGGCAGGCCGATTACGCATCTCAGGTTGCGAAATCGCTGCAAAATCAAGGGCTTAGAGTTTTGCTCGACCTGCACAACGAGAAGATTACGTATAAAATACGGAAGCATTCGTTGCAAAAGCTTCCCTACATCCTCGTCGTGGGCGACAAGGAAAAGGAAGCCGGTGCCGTCGCAGTGCGCGCCCGGGGCAATCTTGACCTCGGTGCCATGTCGGTGGAGGCGTTCTCGAAAAGGATCGCCGACGACATCCAACACAAGCTTTGAATTCGAACCGATTCAAAGGCTGATTTCGACCGATCAGGCCGCTTGTGGGCGTGGACTCGAAGGTGTTCGCTACAGTTTTTGTAGCAAATTGATTGAAGGATCCTGACCATCGCTACTGCATTTCGCGACCGCCGCCACCGCGAGGAACGCCAACACCGCCTGAACCGGGAAATCATGGCCCCGGAAGTCCGCCTGATCGGGCCCGAGAACGAGCCATTGGGTGTTGTGAGTCTTGCCGAGGCCTTGCGGCTGGCCGGTGAGCAAGACGTGGATCTGGTGGAAGTGGTCGCGGCGGCCAATCCGCCGGTCTGTCGCCTGATCGAGTACGGCAAGTTCAAGTACCACGAGCAGAAGAAGGCCGCCGAGGCGAAGTCGAAGCAGAAGGTCATCGAGGTCAAGGAAATCAAGTTCCGGCCCGGGACCGACGAAGGCGACTACAACATCAAGATGCGCAACATCCGGCGCTTTCTTGATGAAGGCGACAAGTGCAAGATCACGCTGCGCTTCCGCGGCCGCGAAATCACGCACCAGGAACTCGGGCTGGCGCTGTTGCAGCGCATCCGCGACGACCTCGGCGACACCATCGTGGTCGAGCAGTTCCCGAAGCTCGAGGGCCGGCAGATGATCATGATGATCGCGCCGGGCCGCAAGAAGGGCGGCGGGGGTACAGCCAAGCCGGCCACCGAGCCGACGACGGCGCCTGCAGCGGCCTGAGCCGCAGCGGCAGTAGCAGGGGTTTGAAGAGATTTCGCCGATGCCTGCGCCTTCGGGCGCAGGCAGCGGTGGGATGAAGAAGTGTCTCGGGGCCGACAAGTCCGTGGGAATCTCCCCGGCGCCTCACGAGCACAAACGAAAGGAGCATTCACATGCCCAAAATGAAGACCAAGAGCAGCGCGAAAAAGCGTTTCCGCGTTCGTCCCGGTGGCACCGTCAAGCGCGGTCAAGCCTTCAAGCGTCACATCCTGACGAAGAAGACCACCAAGAACAAGCGTCACCTGCGTGGTGCAACGGCAGTGCATGAGACCAACATGGTCTCGATGGCCGCCATGTTGCCCGGCAGCGGCATCTAATCACGACGAACAAGGAGTACACACATGCCTCGCGTCAAACGTGGTGTAACGGCCCGCGCCCGCCACAAGAAGGTTCTCGCACTCGCCAAGGGTTTCCGCGGTCGCCGCGGCAACGTCTTCCGCATCGCCAAGCAGGCGGTGATGAAGGCGGGCCAATACGCCTACCGTGACCGCCGTACCAAGAAGCGCGTGTTCCGCCAACTGTGGATCGCCCGTATCAATGCCGCTTCGCGTGAACTGGGCCTGACCTACAGCCAGTTCGCCAACGGCATCCGCAAGGCCGGTATCGAGATCGACCGCAAGGTCCTGGCCGATATCGCCGTGCACGACAAGGCCGCTTTTGCCGGCATCGTGGAGCAGGTCAAGGCCAAGCTGGCTGCTTGATCCCGCAAGCAGGTTGCCGCTCCTCGGACGGCGGCCTGCGCCCACGGCACAAGGGCTGGCGCTTGAAAGGGCTCCAGCCCTTTTTTATTCGCACCTCCGGCCACTTTCTCTCTCACGCTCAAGAATTTCCATGAACGAGTTGGACTCCCTGGTCGCCACCGCACGCGCCGCCTTCGCCGAAGCCAAGGCACCGGCCGAGCTCGAAAACGCCAAGGCGCAGTTTCTCGGCAAGGCCGGCCGCATCACCGAGCTGATGAAGGGCATGGCCGCGCTGTCCGTCGACGAGAAGAAGTCGCGCGGCGCGGCGATCAACGTGGCCAAGCAGGCCATCGAGGCGGCGCTGAACGAGCGGCGCCATCAGCTCGCCGACGAGGAGCTCGCCGTCCAGCTGCGCGCCGAGGCACTCGATGTAACGCTCCCCGGCCGCCGGCGCACGGGCGGCGGCCTGCACCCCGTGAGCCGCACGATGGAGCGCATCGAGGCCATCTTCTCGAGCATGGGTTTCGACGTCGCCGACGGCCCCGAGGTCGAGAGCGACTGGCACAGCTTCACCTCGCTCAACAACCCGCCGAATCATCCTGCGCGCTCGATGCAGGACACCTTCTACGTCGATATCAACGGCGAGGACGGCATCCCCTACAACCTGCGTCCGCACACCAGCCCGATGCAGGTGCGCTACGCACAGCAGCACATCACGAAATACGCGGCCGAGTTCGCGGCCGCGGCGGCCGACACCACCGGCACCGTCAAGGCGCCCGAGATCCGCGTGATCGCGCCGGGCCGTACCTACCGCGTCGACAGCGACGCCACGCACTCGCCGATGTTCCACCAGTGCGAAGGCCTGTGGCTGGGTGAGAACGTGAGCTTCAAGGACCTGAAGGTCATCTTCACCGACTTCTGCCGCACCTTCTTCGAGACCGACGACCTGGTGCTGCGCTTCCGCCCCAGCTTCTTCCCCTTCACCGAGCCGAGCGCCGAGATCGACATCCAGTTCCAGACGGGCCCGCTGGCCGGCCGCTGGCTCGAGGTCTCAGGTTCGGGCCAGGTGCATCCGCAGGTTGTGCGCAACATGGGCCTGGACCCCGAGCGCTACATCGGCTTCGCCTTCGGCATGGGCCCGGATCGGCTCACCATGCTGCGCTATGGCGTGAACGACCTGCGGCTGTTCTTCGACGGCGACCTGCGCTTCCTGAGCCAATTCCAGTAACAGACAGACAGAACGAGAACGCGAGATGCAATTCCCCGAGTCCTGGTTGCGCGAGTTCTGCAACCCGCCCATCGACAGCGAAGCGCTGGCCGAGACGCTCACCATGGGCGGCCTCGAGGTCGAGGAGCGCCGGCCTGCCGCTCCGCCCTTCAGCAAAGTGGTGGTGGGCGAGATCAAGGAAGCCGCGCCGCATCCCAATGCCGACCGTCTGCGCGTATGCCAGGTGGACGCGGGCCAGGGCACCCTGCTGAACGTCGTGTGCGGCGCGCCCAACGCGCGCGCCGGCATCAAGGTCCCATTGGCGCTGGTCGGTGCCGAGCTCCCGCCGGGCGAGGACGGCCAGCCCTTCCAGATCAAGCTCGGCAAGCTGCGTGGCGTCGAGAGCCAGGGCATGCTGTGCTCGGCGCGCGAGCTCAAGCTCAGCGAGGACCACGGCGGCCTGTTCGAGCTGCCGGTCGATGCGCCGGTCGGCGCCGACGTGCGCGAGCTGCTCAAGCTCGACGACACCCTCCTCACCCTCAAACTCACGCCGAACCTCGCGCACGGCCTTTCCGTCTACGGCATCGCGCGCGAGCTGGCGGCGTTGACCGGCACGCCGCTCAAGACGCCGCCGATCCCGCCGGTGGCAGCGGCCGTCACGGACAGGCTGCCGGTCAAGGTCGAGGCCCCGGACCTGTGCGGCCGCTTCTCGGGCCGCATCGTCCGCGGCGTCGACACCAAGGCGGCCACGCCCGCCTGGATGGTCGAGCGCCTGGCGCGCTGCGGCCAGCGCAGCGTGACGCCGCTGGTCGACATCTCGAACTACGTGATGTTCGAGTACGGGCAGCCCAGCCACATCTTCGACCTCGACAAGATCCACGGCGGCGCCTTGGTCGTGCGCTGGGGCAGGGCAGGCGAGCAGCTCAAGCTGCTCAACGGCAACACCGTGACGCTGGACGAGAAGGTCGGCGTGATCGCCGACGAGCGCAACCAGGTCGAGTCGCTGGCCGGCATCATGGGCGGCGATGCGACCGCCGTGTCCGACGACACCCGCAACATCTACGTCGAGGCCGCGTTCTGGTGGCCCGAGTCCATCCAGGGCCGCGCGCGCCGCTTCAACTTCTCGACCGACGCGGGCCACCGTTTCGAGCGCGGCGTCGATCCGAGCCGCACGGTGCAGATCATCGATCGCATCACGCAGCTGATCATCGAGATCTGCGGCGGCCAGGCCGGCCCGATCGACGACCAGACCCTGCGCCAGGCCGAAGCCAAGTCCGTCACGCTGCGCGTCGCGCGTGCCGCGCGTGTGATCGGCATGCCGCTGACCCAGGCCCAGTGCCGCGACGCTCTGCGCCGGCTCGGCTTTCCCATCGAGGAGGGCGACGGCGTGCTGGTGGTCACGCCCCCGCCGCACCGCTTCGACCTGTTGATCGAGGAAGACCTGATCGAGGAGGTCGCGCGCCTCGTCGGCTACAACAACCTGCCCACCGTGGCCCCGCTGGCACCGATCACCGCCCGCGTGCCGCCCGAGGCGCAGCGCAGCAACTTCGCCCTGCGCCACCGGCTCGCCGCGCTGGGCTACCAGGAAACCATCAACTTCAGCTTCGTCGAGGCGCACTGGGAGCATGAGCTCGCGGGCAACGCCGACCCGATCAAGCTGCTGAATCCGATCGCCAGCCAGATGAGCGTGATGCGCTCGTCGCTGATCGGCTCGCTGCTGCAGGTGCTGAAGTTCAACCTCGACCGCCGCGCGCCGCGCGTGCGCGTGTTCGAGCTGGGTCGCGTGTTCCTGCGCGACGACACGGTCGCCACCACCGACAGCACCGTCAAGGGCGTACACCAGCCCATGCGCGTCGCGGGCCTGGCCTGGGGCGATGCCGAGGCCGAGCGCTGGGACGGCAAGCCGCAGCGCACCGACTTCTACGACCTCAAGGGCGACGTCGAGGCCCTGCTGGCCCCCCGCGTCGCGAGCTTCGAAGCCACCGAGCATCCGGCATTGCACCCGGGCCGTGCCGCGCGCGTGCTGCTCGACGGCCGGCCGATAGGCGTGATCGGCGAACTCCATCCGCGCTGGCGCCAGCAATGGGAGTTCGCGCAGGCCCCCGTGCTGTTCGAACTCGAGCTCGATGCCGTCAGCGCGCAGCCGGTGCCCGTGGCCCGGCCGGTGCCCAAGCACCAGGCGGTGGAGCGCGACATCGCCGTGGTGGTGGCCGAAGCCGTCACGCACGACGCGCTCATGCGGACCATCCGCGCAGCCGCCGAACCGGCCCTCCTGCGCGACGCCGTGCTGTTCGACATCTACCGCCCGCCGGTGGACCGCGACGCGCCCGTGGGCCCCGGTGGCCTGGCGCGCGGCGAGAAGAGCATGGCGGTGCGCCTGCGCTTCAACAGCGACGGCGCCACCCTGACCGACGAGCAGGTCGAAGCCGCAGTGGCTGCCATCCTCGAACAACTGAGCGCGCGGCTCGGCGCGCACCTGCGGGTATGAAGCTTATGGATTTCACGCTCGAAGCCCTGGAAACGCCGGCACTGACCAAGGCGCACCTGGCCGATCTTCTGTTCGAGCAGATCGGCCTCAACAAGCGCGAGTCCAAGGACATGGTCGAGGCCTTCTTCGACCTGATCGCCCGCAGCCTGATCGAGGGCACGGACGTGAAGATCTCGGGCTTCGGCAACTTCCAGATTCGCGTGAAGGCGCCGCGTCCGGGCCGCAATCCGCGCACCGGCGAGGCCATTCCCATCGGCGAGCGGCGCGTCGCGACCTTTCACGCGAGTGCCAAGTTGAAGGAGCAGATCCAGGGCAGCGCAGGCGACGTAGGCCCGCAGGATGTCGAGTGGAGCCTTGGTACCGAATAGTGCTTGGCCCTTGTGCCCAGCGTGGAGTAATCTCTAAGGTTCCTCTCGCACCACCTTGATTTCAATGGAGAAAACTCTCCTGCCGCCCATCCCCGTCAAACGCTACTTCACGATTGGTGAAGTGGGCGAGCTGTGCGGCGTGAAGCCCCATGTGCTGCGCTATTGGGAGCAGGAGTTCACCCAGCTGCGGCCGATGAAGCGGCGCGGCAACCGCCGCTACTACCAGCACCACGAGGTGCTGATGATCCGCCGCATCCGCGACCTGCTCTACGACCAGGGCTTCACCATCAGCGGCGCACGCAACAAGCTGCAGGAGATGGTGCAGTCCGAGCGCGACCGCCGCAAGGCCGGCGAGGTGCCGCTCGAAGGCATGGAAGCGGTGGAGATCGACCAGGAGGAGTTCGACGCCGCGCTCCAGGAAGACTTCGATGCGCCCGGCAGCGCCGCGGGTCCGAGCCTCGACCTGTCGCAACTGCTGCGCCTGAGGCGCGAGCTGTATGAAATTCGCGAGTTGCTCAGCCCGGGCCACTGAAAACCGCAGGCTATAATCGCGAGCTTCGGTGTGTGGCGCAGCCTGGTAGCGCACTTGCATGGGGTGCAAGGGGTCGAAGGTTCGAATCCTTTCACACCGACCAAAAACGCTAAGTAGATCAACGGGTTAGGGCCAAAAGCTCTGACCCGTTTTTCGTTGCGACTGACAAATTCTCGGGTCGTCTGACAAACCCAGGCTTTTTCAGGCCGCGTCGCGCCCTCCGATCGCCGATGGCAGCGGCTTCGAAGACGGGACCTTGCGGCGGTAGACGCGCTTCGTCACCTTCACGTCCTCATGGTGCAGGAGCTCCTGCGCAGCAACGTCAGAGGATGCGTCCGACGCGGCCTTTGCGCGCATGTCGTGGAAGGTGATCTCCCGGGGCTTGAGCCCCAGCTTCTCGCGCACCGCCCGCCAGAGGGTCTTGAACGATTCCTTGCTGTAGGGCTTCCCGTGCTTGGTGATGAAGAGATAGTCGCTCGGGAGGCTGGCGGCGCCGCCGCGGTTCTTCTTGCGCAGTTCCTTCGCCCTGGTCAGGGCCCTCCACAGGTCCGGCGTCATCTCGTAGGCCTTGGGCTGGTAGCCCTTGTCGTTGGGCTTCTTGGTGACCCGGAGCTCGATCTGCTTCTCGTCGAAATCGCGCAGCCGGATGTCGAAAATCATCCCCTCGCGCGCGCCCGTCTGGGTCGAGATCTCCAGCATGCACTGGAGGATCGGATTGGCGGCCGCGTAGATCTCGCCGTACCGCGTGTCGCTCACGTACTCGTCGCGGGGGCTCTCGGGCAGGTACTCGACCAGTTCACAGGGGTTGTAGGTGCTCAGGCCCCAACGGACGCGCGCCAGGCGGAACATGCGCGACAGCAGCTGGATGTCCTTGTTTGCCGAGGGCGCCCGGGCCTTGTTGTCGTGCAGGTGCTGGGTGATGTTCACGTCCCGCAGGTAGCCGGGGTGCAACGCCTGGGCCTCGGTCTTCGGGTAGCGCTTTTTCCCGAACGCGGGTCGCAGACGCCGGATCCGCCCCTCGTACTCCTTCCGCGTCGCGTCGCGCTTGAAGGTCGGCAGCTCGTCGGCCTCGTACTTACGGATGATCTCCTCGACCGTGCCCTCGACCTCGTCGCTCGGCAGCATCGCGGTCAGCGCCGGTGAGATGTGCTTCTCCCACCAGAGCCGGGCCGCGTTCGGCGTCTTGCCGGCGCCCATCGACATGCCAGTTGCACGCAGCCGCTGCTCGATTTCCTTTGTCGCCGCGTCCGTGCCGCGCCAGTGCCAGCGACCGTCGACCTGCCGCATGCCGCGCGGCAGGTCGGGGATCTTGCGGTTAACCGTGCGCGGGCGCGGCATCTTCCAGCTCCTTTGACAGGATGCCCAGGGACCGGATCGCCTGGACGGCGGATTCCATGCGGGAGAGATTCTGCGCGTCGATCTCGACGGTGGTCCACCGATGCCCGCAGGCGCCGCAGCAGCGCAGGCGCTTGATCTTCGCCTCCTCGGTGCGGGTGGTCAGCACGCGCTGCTCGTCGCTCGTGCAGGCGGGGCACTTCATCGCTTGCCTGCCTCGGCCATGACGGCGCGCACGATGGTGTTTCGGACGCTGACGCGGGCGATCTTCGGGTGGGCCTCCCAAAACGTGGGGTACTCCCGGTCGATCCAGTCCATGATCGTGAAGGCGACCATGTCGGCGTCGATCGTGCCCTCGGGCGCCGGGACCAGGCGCAGCGCGCGCTTGCGAGCGGGTACGGTGTTCACATCCGCTCCCGTTCTCTGAATTCCATCATCGGGCGCGCGGCCTGGGTAGAGCGGCCGGCGACAAGGCGCAGGTGCGTCGGGGCGTCGTCCTCGTCGCTTAAGTAACCTGCTGCGAAGAAGAATTCTTCACCGTTACGGTACTGGACCGTGTAGCCGGGTCTGTAGTCGACGCGATAGCCCTTTGCGGCATCGAAAAACTCGCCGTCGGAGCTGCGCACCCGGCGAAGCTGGTACTCGCCCGTCACGACTGCCGGCTTATCACCGACCCGGACCTTGTCGCCCACCTTGAACAGGGTGCTGGCGTCGTTGAAGGCCTTGAGCGCCGCGTCCATTCCGATGTCCGTCTTGGGCTGGTTGCGATCTTCCTCCTCGATCTCGGCCCTGAGCGCCTCCTCGCGGCGGCGTTTCTCTTCCGCGCTGATGCCCTTGGTCAGCCGAATGTTGTTGCCGTATCGAAGGGCGTGCATCCAGCGCTCATCGTGCGGCACACGCTGGCGCCGGTCCACACGCGCACCGTCGAAGAAGGTTGCGGAGGTAGGAGGCATGCCGGGCCAACCGGGGATGTGCTCGGCCGTCAGCAACCCGGCCGCGATCAGGGCTTCAGGCTTGCCGAGGTAGATGTCGCCGCTGATGCCGGCGGCGTACTCGACACCGGGGAATGCACGGGCGCCCTTCATGACCGCCCCCTTTCGCTTGCCATACATGAGCCGATCACCGCGTCGACGATGGTCTTCGACTGGCTCAATAGGTTCAGAGCGCCCCAGAGCGCTGGATCATCTGAGCGCTGGCAAGCAACATTGAGAACACCGTCAATGACGGACATTGCTGCGCTGACCGGGTTGCATTTCTCTTCTGTCAGCGCATGGTCTTCGGTCAATGCTGCGAGTTGTGCCTGGCAGTGATCCATAAGCAGATCCACCCCGGATACCAATTCATCTTCAGCGTCAGCGGCGCAGCGGCTAACGATCGCGTGCGCTGACTCGAGTATCCCGAATGCCCCGTAGAGCTGATCGCCGTGGCTCTCAGCGACTGCCAGGCCGCCCTGTTCCTCGCCAACCGGCTCTGGCAGGAGCATGCCGATGTTTTGTGAATCGCACTCCGTCTGAGCCCAGTCCAGCAGCGCGTAGGCTTCCTTCAGGGCGGGAGCGAGCTCGGAGCCTGCAGCGAGCGCGCACGCGGCTTCGAGCGTCGCTAGTGGCGTGAACAACGATAGGTAGACCGTTTCGGCGTCGGCACGCGTCGGGTGCTGAGCGTGGATGTTCCGGACCGCTTCGGGCAGGAGGTTGTGCGCGATCAGGTCCAGCACTGTTTCGATCGCGTCGCCCGGAGTGGCTTCTGCATAGGCCATCTCGAGCTTTTCGTCAGCGGTCCTCAGCGCTTCGCGCACCTCCCGCAGGCGGACCTCGGCAGTCTTGAGCGCGGGGAATTGCACCTCGGCGGCTTTCGCGCTCTTGGCGCGGGGCTTGGTGATGACGGCGCTCATTGCAGTGCTCCTTCGCTGCGCAGCCTGGCGCTGAGCAGCCGACTAACCATGTGGCCTGACGGCGACTCCCACTCGTCGCGAAAATCCTTGATGCCGAGTTTGCGGGCGCGCTCTCGGTAGGCTTGAAATTCAACGGTGCGGCACAGGGCCAGATAGGCATCGCGGCGCAGCGAGGTCTCATCGGCCGTGACGTTGCCGTGCGGGTCGGCGGGGATCGCGTCAGCCGCTGCGGTGAAGAGCAAGGCGGCGCGGCGCCATTGCAGGCCATGGAGGGCAGTGCGCGCGGCATCCCGGAGGGCAGTGACCTGGTTCATGCCAACACCTCCGCCGCAGCGCGGGCCGCCGTGCGGGCCTTCCTGGCTGCGACGCCTTTCTTCCAGGCCGCCTGTTTCTTCGCGTAGTCGAGCGTCTCGACAAATTTGGCTTCGTCTTCAGCCACTTCGGTGATCACTTCATCGAGCGTGTCCTGGGTCCAGACAATTGAGCCACCCCAGCCTTCGATCACGTAGCGGATCGGGCCGTCGTCGGGATGCGTGCGGCTCAGGCTGCCGCCCATCGCATTCATGCGAGCGCGGAGGCTGGCCCAGTCGGTGGCGCCCGGCTCAATGTTCAGCGTCCCGACGATCTCTTCGTAGCGAGCGATCTGCGCCGTGCTGGCAGATGCCTGGTCGTCGCGCCGGATCGCGTTGCAAAGCCGATCGAGCTCGCGCTGGTCAGTGGCGGTCAGCGTCGTGATGCAGCGAGTCCATCCGGAAACGTCACCGCCGCGGTCGATGTGCTCGATCTCATCGTCGAGAGCGAAGGCGTCGTACGCCACGTCGAACGCGGCGCTCACAGCAGCCTCCAGCTTTCCGGTGGGGCTGCCTTGAGCGGAACCACTTTTTCGCGGTGCAAGCGCGGGGCACCCATGTGCAGGCCAACGGACGCGCGGACCCAGTCGGCCGCCGTGGCGTCGGTGACTTCAATCCCCTCTATGCCAGTTGGCTCGTCGCGGGCGTCGTTGGCAGCTTTCGCGCCACCCAGCCAGTTGATCTTGTCCATCTTCACTCCATCGCCCGGGATGGGCGTTGGAGTTATTAAACAGCATGTTTAGTCAACGGTCAACGTTTTGTGTAAATTTCTCAGAGCTGTTGGTTGAGCTGGTACTCGAGCACACGCCCGATGATCTGTTGCGTGGGGTCCTTTATTTCGACTGCTGGCAGGTCTGGACGAGCCACCTGAACCTCCAAAGCCGCGCCCTTGCGCACAAGTCTTCCAACAATTGGCGAATGGGTTTCGAGTTCACGAGCTAGTACGTAGTCGCCAGCATCAGAAGGGTGGTCGGGGTCCACGACGATGATGGTTCCGGGCGGGAGGGAAAGCTGCCCAGGTATGGGGTTGATCATGTATTCGAGGTCCATGACGAGTGCGAACGCGCGCTCCCCAGGGAGTGATTGCTTGGGCACAACAAAGTCGTTCACCCATTTGAAAATCTCTTCTCTCGTGGGCGGGTCTTCATTCCAAAGAACCGCCCGAATCCAGGAAACGATAGGGACGGAACGATGCCGACGCGGCGTCTTCACCTCCGACCCGAGCGACAGAGCGCCGATCTGCGGAATGCTTGGACGAACTTGGAGGCCAAGCAGCCATTCCACGGACTCTAGGACCGCCTGCGCCGCTGTGGCGTGCCATTCGGCAGGCATACCCCGCTTCTTCCAGTTGGTTATGTCCTGAGGGCTGACGCCCAAGCGCTCTGCGAGCTTCGTCTGGTTCATGCCCAGCGTGCGAGCCTGGTGCAGCAGGCGGTCGATCGGTCTTTCTTCCATGTGCTGAGGTTAAACGTGGTGGTTGATGAAGCGGTTACACAGACTTGACCAAAACAATAAACGTGATGTGTAATGCGGCATGCAACTTAAACAAGCGATCAAGGACGCTGGCGGCACGTCAGTGGTTGCTGCCCGGTTGGGGGTCACCCCGCAATGCCTGAGCAACTGGGTAGACCGCGGAGTTCCGCCGACCAAGTGCGCCGAAGTTGAGCGGGTCTTGAAGCCCCGTGTCACGAGGGCCGATCTGCGGCCGGAGGACTGGGCGGTCATTTGGCCCGAACTCGCCGAAGCCAAGGCGGCCTGAGATGTACGCCCTTCGCCACTTCGCGCCAAGCAAGCGCCGCATCACTGGACCGGTGAACCTGGTGGCTGCACGAGTCTTACGTTCTTCGCAAACGACGAGATTGCCTGAATCAACACCGAAAGCGGCAGCAGGTAAGTCATCTGCACGGGCCCCGAGTGCACAAGCATTGAAGCTTCCGTTGGCTCCCGGCCAATCCCAAACTGAATATTGCTCGCGGCAAGAGAGTTCTCTGGGGGCGCCAGCGACCGAGCCACCTCCGAAGGGAACTCCGACCAGTGATTCACCAGGCCATGAAGGTCTTGAATCAACTCTGACAGACCCTCGGGGCCAACTATGAAGGCCTCCTTCTTTCCATTCTCGTCGCCGAACTCCAACGCTTTCGCCAGTGGGTCTGTCGTTTCGACAACTTCGAAGGTCACGAGTTGCCTCGTTTCCGGGTTGGTTTCCATGCTCGCCCTTTCCGTTTTGCGTGTTGAGGAACCCGGATTCTGCTTTGGGAGAGGGCGGGCACCTCATCGGGCTTGCCTGCGGTACTGGCGACCGTTTGCCGCCGGTCGTGCCGGCAGATCGTCGGCCCGATGCGCGGTGAAGTGCATCACGAGGTCACCGTCCACCACGCGCATCTCAAGCCGGGTGGTCGCGATGGCGATCCGAGATCGCCCCCCGAGTAGCGAATCCAAGTTCGTCGACATGCGCGTGCGCGCGCTGCTATGCAGGACCACGCCGTCGGCGTGGGGTAGAGGTACGTCTGGATCCGGGCGTGCTGTGTTCATGGTTGGAGGGCAAACATGCCAAGTGACAAAGTAGAAATGCGCGGTCTCGCGCCGGCCGAGCTCGCTCAAGCACTCGATGCCATCGCCCACACCTGGGGCATGGACCGCAACACCTTGAACATCAAGGTGCTGAGCAAATTCGTGCAGGAGACAGCTCACAGGTCGAAGTTATTGCAGAGCATGGCGCGAGGGAATCCGCTGCTCTCGGAGCCCGAAGTGCCCGCGACGGATTGGGGCGATCTGAAGTGACCAGGCCGCGGGCAGGTCGCGGGATGAACCGCGTCCTCTACGTCTACCACTTCATCTATTGGCTGCGCGTGCATCGCTCCTGGTCGAGCGCCAGGTGGTGCATGGCTCACGAAGGAAAAGCATGGAAATGAACGTCTTCGACACTGGCCCCATGGTTGACGGCATCTCCGTCGACCTGGGCCGCATGCGCGCCGAGTCGGGCCGCGAGTTCCTGGTGTTGCTCCAGTACGGCGGCCAGGTTCACCACAGTGGCTCGAGCTCATCGCTGGTCGATGGCAAGTGGGTCCGTGTCCCGGCACCGCCCACCGCGTACCCCGTCATCACGCTCACGCCAGATGGCGGTGGTCCACGGTCGACCTATGCGGCGGCGTCGTTCCTGGAGGCTGCGCGCGCAGGGGAGGGCTTCCTCATCGCGTCGCTCTACAAGAACGTGGATGTCGACTTCGACGCGGCATCGGTATCTGCGCTGGCAGCCGGGATCGAACGCGCGATCCCCGCCTCGACCGGTAGCTTTGCTGTGCGCTGGCTGGCCGTCCAGGCAGAGCCGGACTACGTGCCGTTCTAAGGGGCAGTCGGAAGCATGCACTACGAACAGCATCCCCTGTCGGCCGCGTTCCCGGCCATGAGCGACGCAGAGTATGCGGCGCTCGTCGACAGCATCACCAACATAGGGGTGCAGAACCCGATCACGCTCTACGAGGGCAAGGTTCTCGACGGGTGGAACCGTTATCGAGCTTCATGCGACCTGGTGTGCGCGTGCCCTGAGACACCGCTTGCCGTCGGCGTCGATCCGGTTGACTTCGTTCGGGCGCAGAACAAGCATCGCCGGCACCTCCCGCTCGGCGCCTGGGCGTTGATTGAAGTTTCGCTCAGCGCCTGGAAGCCATCACACCGGCCCGATAAGGGTGAACTCAGTTCACCCTTTCAGCGGTCAAACGAAGAGATGGCCGCGAAGGCTGGCGTGACCGTACGCACCATTCAGCACGCCAAGGTCGTCGAGGCAAACGCAGCACCCGAAGTCAAGGAGGCGGTGAAAACCGGCGTGGTGTCGGTCAAGGCGGCCGCCGAGATCGCCAGGCTGCCGAAGGAAGAGCAGGCCGCCGCGATCAGCGCACCGCCGCCGCCGAAGCCTGCGAAGTTCAAGGGCAAGCCAAAAAAGGGGCCCGCGGCCGATCTCGTGCGCGCCGAACTCAAGGCGGCCCGCGCCAAGGGCGAGGTCGGCGAAGCAACGGCCAGGATCGAAGAGCTTGAGGCTGAGCTCTCGGCACTGCGGGAGCAACTTGCAGAGGCGCGCGACGATCTCGAAGCGGCCGTCAAGGTTCTCGACGCCAGTGATCAGGTCGCCGCTGCCTTGGCGGAAGCAAAGAAGGTTCGCGACTTGAACCGCGGATTGCAATCCCGCATCGACAGCATGCTGACCGAGATCGCGAGGCTGAAGGGCTCGGTCAAGCACTGGGAGCGGAAGGCAGGTCAGCCGGCATGAACTCGCTCTTCGAAAACGAGGTGCCCGCCGGCTTCAAGCCGCCGCGCCCGTTCCAGGCCCAGGCCATGAAGAACATCGCCGAGGGCATCCTTGCCGGCCACAAGAATCAAATGCTCATGGCGCCCACGGGTGGGGGCAAGACGTATTTGGGCCTGCGCATTGCGCACAAGGCGCTCAAGCAGGGCAAGCGCGCGACGTTCCTGTGCGACCGGATCACGCTGATAGACCAGACCAGCGCCCGCGCCGACGAGTATGGGTTGACAGACCACGGTGTCATCCAGGGCGACCACCACCGGCAGGACTGGTCGAAGCCGCTTCAGATTGCCAGCGTGCAGACCATCGAAAGCCGGGGCTGGCCGAAGACCGACGTCCTTATCGTCGACGAGGCGCACACGATGCGCGAGACGTGGGTCAAGAAGGCCGAAGAGGAGGGCGTACGGGTCATCGGCCTTTCCGCCACGCCGTTCTCCCGCGGCCTCGGCAAGATCTTCACGAACTTGGTGGCTCCTGCAACGATGCACGAGCTGACTCTGGAAGGCATTCTGGTGCCGATGCGCGTGCTGTCCTGCCAGAAGCCGGACATGGACGGCGCCAAGGTCGACAACTTCGGCGAGTGGCAGCAAGGCGAAGCCGGTGCGCGCGGCATGGAGATCATCGGCGACGTTGTGTCCGAATGGCTGCGCCATGCCGAGGGCCGGAAGACGATCGTCTTCGGGGCAACGATTGCCCACTGCGAAGAACTCTGCCGGCATTTCAACGAGGCTGGAGTGCTCGCGGCAACGTTCACGCAGGACACCACACCGCCAGTTCGCAAGGGCTTGGTCAAGGAGTTCAGCAAGCCCGACTCGGTCGTGCGCGTGTTGATCTCAGTGGAGGCCTTGGCCAAAGGCTTTGACGTGCAGGACGTCGGCTGCGTGGTGGACTGCCGGCCTCTGCGGAAATCGCTCTCCACCGCAATCCAGATGTGGGGCCGGGGCTTGCGATCGTCGCCGGAGACCGGCAAGACCGACTGCCTACTGCTGGATCACAGCGGCAACATCACCCGCTTCGCCGAGGACTTCACCACGATCTACTTCGACGGTCTGGCTTCGCTCGATAAGGGTGAGGCGCTCGACAAGGCGATTCGACCTGAGGGCAAGGATGAGCGGGAGCGCACCGGCTGTCCGAAGTGCAGCTACAAGCCTTTCCGTCAGCGGTGCATGTCCTGCGGCTTCGAGATCGTCGCCCAGTCGCTCATCGGTCACGAGGCCGGAGCGATGAAGGAGGTCGTGCTCAACAAGAAGAAGCTGGCCGACGACAAGCTGCACCTCTGGCGCCAGCTCTGCACGTTCGCCAGGAACACCGATTGGGTCAAGTCGAAGTCCGGTTACCCGTACATGCAGTTCAAGGAGATCACGGGCAGCCCGCCGCCTTCTTCATGGCACGCTGACTCGGCACCTGTTGTGCCGGTGTCGGCGGAGCTCGCCAAGCGGCTCAAGGGCAAGCGCCAGAGCCTCCACATTGCAGCTGCCGCGGCGCGCAAGAAGCAGGCGGTGGCGGCATGACCAAATGCGAGCGCTGCAAGCTAGCGTATGAAGAGCACCCGCCCGAGCTGGCGAAGTTCTTCGGCATCGATCGTCTGCGGATGCCCGTCACTGGCTTTTTGCTGTGGGATCCAACGCAGGGAAAGGACGTGCCCGAAGTCGATGAATGCCGGCGCGACGATTGCCCGGGCTACAAGCCGGAGGCGTCAGCGTGAGTTTCATCCAGTTCGCTCGCGCGCACGGCATCGAGATCGATCCGGCGAAGCTTGAGCCCTCCAGCAAAATCCGGCGGTGCGGCACGACCGAGAAGCCGAAGAGCAAGAACGGCGCCTATCTGTGGGATGGGCAGCGGGGCTGGGTATATGCGTGGGACGGTGATGCCCGCGTGCACTGGTACGACGACCCCGACGCCAAGCCCTGGACCGAAGAGGAAAAGCGGGCCTGGAGGGCGAAGCGCGACGCCATGCGCGCCGCTGAGCGCGAGGGCCACCGCAAGGCTGCACTGAAGGCCGCGGAGCTGATGCGCACCGCAGTCCCTGGTCAGCACGACTACCTGTTCCGCAAAGGGCTTGGCGACGCTCAGGGGCTGTGCCTGCCTGATGGGGCCCTGTTGGTGCCCATGAGGGACTTCGCGACGAACGAGCTCAGGGGCGCCCAGATCATTCGGTGGACCGACACCGAGGAGGAGCCCGGCAAGTTCCGCTGGCACAAGAAGATGAGCTACGGCATGCAGGCGCGCGGCGCCGTGTTGCGTCTGGGGCCGCGCATGGGCGAGTTCTTCCTCTGTGAAGGCTATGCCACGGGTCTTTCGATCGAAATGGCCGCACGCCAGATGCGCCTCAACGCTGTGGTGCTTGTGACCTTCAGCGACTCAAACCTTGTTCACGTCGCGTCGCTGCTCAAGTCCGGCCGGCGCTACGTCTTCGCCGACAACGACAAGAGCGGGGCAGGGGAGCGCGCGGCGAAGGAGACGGGGTTGCCGTACTGCATGAGCCCGACGCTTGGTGACGATGCCAACGATCTGCACAAGCGGGAAGGTCTGCTGACCGTCTGCTCACTTTTGATGAAGGTGCGCATGCACGAGGCGCAAACCGTGCCGTAGGCCGCACATGCCCGGTCTGCGCGAGCGGCTCAATACGCGGGCGCGCAGGCTGTAAACCGACTACCCGGGTGTGCAAAGTCGGAACGTGGGTGCTGGTCCCTAGAGCGTGCGCAGATCA
Source organism: Variovorax sp. WS11 (assembly GCF_010499245.1). GTDB lineage: Bacteria > Pseudomonadota > Gammaproteobacteria > Burkholderiales > Burkholderiaceae_C > Variovorax. The sequence goes on along the minus strand of NZ_JAAGOW010000001.1, from coordinate 798,466 downwards.
CCGATGCGGTGATGACAGTCTGGGGTTCGTGTGGGGCGCATCGGCCAACCACACGGCGCTGAAGCGGGGCTAACGGTCGCGGCTGAATGCGCAAGGCACGCCTCTCGCAATCCTGCGGGTAGGGGTGCTTTGCGCAGTCCACAGGGTCTTCAATCGAAGCTGAATCCGGATTCCAGGTATTTGGGTTCAACGAGGTGTTTGTTTAGTTAAGGAGTGCTGATGTCAGAAACCGAAGATCGTCCCGCAATCGATGAGCGCCTCAGCCGCGCCATCAACAGCTCCAACCTGGTTCCGACCAAGATGGACGACGACGGCGGCCGCATCGGCACGCTTGAGCTCCTGGCTGCGGCCGGGTGGACTGGCCGGAAGCTCGAATTCGTCCTCGGCAGGGCGTTGATCGCTCTGGAAAGCGAATGGGACACCTCGGAGCAGCCGCGGGTGCCGCGCGAGCATGACATCGTGGCCCTGGCCAGCGTGATGCCGCTACGCGTCGACGTCCTGGACGAGGAGGGCGAGCCGGTGCGGGAACCCAACGGCCAGGTCAAGGCCGTCGAGACCACGCCGAAGCAGCGCCGTCGCATGGCCCAGACTCAGGCGGAGGAGTGGTACGAGAAGGAGCGCGTGCGCCTGATCGGCCGCGTCCGCACATTGCCCATGGCGCAGAAGGCGCTCATCGCCTGGGGAACGAATCACAACATCCGGAGCCCGGAGTCCAAGGCGCTGTCGATGCTGGCGTGGTGGCTCGACCATCGCTGCCCGACCTGCCTGGGCACGAAGCTCGACCCCGTGCCGGTGGGAGGTCGGGGCTCAGTGCGATGCTGCAAGGCCTGCAGCGGCACAGGGGAGCGCCCTCTGCCGTTCGACGACAAGCATTGCCAGGATGGCCGCCAGCTTGAGCGCGCCATGATCGACGCCAAGCACCGGGCGATGCAGCAGATCAAGAGGTTCACTGCGAGTGCACACCGCGGGTAGCCTGTGTTAGACTGCGGCGCGAGACCGCAGAGGCCGACACACTGGCATCTCGCCCTCGACCGCAGCAACACACCGCTGCCTGAACTTCTCCCAGGTGAAAGCCTGATGAGCCGACCGCGATGGCTCCGCTCGCCCTCAAGTCGCCCCGCATCCGCGCCCGGCGGCTTTTCTCAGCAATCTACCCTTCGGGAAGGCCGAGCGCGCGTCGTGCGAGCAGTGAGGCGAAAGCAGTCGGCTTTAGCGCCTTGAGGGATGGAATGGGATCATTGATCTCGCCATCGTGGATTCGGGCAACGATGATCGCCGCTTCATCGATGAGGGGGTCGGCGCCGACTGCGAGGTTGTCCAGGATCGCATACTTGTTGTAGAGCTTCGCGAACTTCTCTCCTCGCGGGCCCAACGCGTTGTAGAAAAGAAAAATGAGTTCGATCCAAGACAACTGTGCCCTTACTAGCGCAACGTAGTGCCACTTTTCGCGTAAGTTCAAGTCCTTGTGTTCGTCGATCCAACTGACGAGGCGAAAGAGAGTACGAAGGGGGGCGTCCAGGCTGGATCGGTTCTCGCTGAAGATGTCCTCGTGTTGTTCAAGAGCTCGTTCGAGGATCACCTCAAAACCTTCGATCCTGGCGGCATCGGTCGCATAGTCTCCGCGGTCCGCCCGAAAGTCCGCCCGAATCCAATTGGAGAACATGGTTCGTAAGGCGGCGCGGCCGGCCGTGTCGTTCCACTCGATCGCGCCGACCAGTGAGTGATAGTTGCCCAGCCATGCGAAGAGCGACTGCTCGAAGCTTTGAACTGCTGCGCTTTGGTTCGAACGCTTCAGCTCCGCCAGTGAGGCTCGTAGTTCCCTGCGCTGGAGCGTGAACGTGATGAAAACCAGAAACACGGTCGCCAGCCCAATGATCGGGTTCATGACGCCGCCGAAGTAGTCGCCGAATTCGCCCCAGCTACCGGTTTGGTCGGAGATTGGCATTCCTCCAAATCGCCACAGATAGGCGACCAGGACCAGCAGCGCGACAACAAGGGCGGTGACCACGATGTAGCCCGCGTGCAGGTGCAGGTCGTCGTCGGAGTACGAGTCTTCTTTCTGGGACATGCCGGCTAGTTTGGCTACGGTCCTGAGGCAGGAAGTCGGGGGCCAAGCAAATTTCGACGCGAACTGTGCATTAGTTCCGGTTCGGCGATCGCCGCATGGTTTCCGCTGCGAAGGGACGTTGAAGGGAGTCCTCAACGCGCCCATGATGAAGCCTCTCTCTGGAGAACCCTTCTCCAAGGTCGAGACCACCGACCTTCTTGCCCCGACTGGAAACAGCCGGGGCTTTTTCGTTGGCCCCATGACGCATGCGAGTCGCGGACCTGTGATAGCAGCCGAAAGGCCACGCCAGGTCGTACCGATCGCAGCCGTGATGGGGTCAAGTACGATGCGGCATCTTTTTTGGATGCTCCGCTTATGGCTCATGCTGTTCCGTTGTTCGATCGTTCTGTTGTCAACGCCGCGGGGCGCACGCTGGTAGTGGGTCCCTCTGTTCATTCGGCAGAAATGATCCGAGCACTTGAGGTGATTAACAACTGGCGCGCATCGCACAGCTATCCGCTGAACCTCTTGCACATGACCTTGAGAAATCGGTCTGCGAAGGTGAGTGGGAACGCATTGACTGCCCAGCGCACGAAGCGACTTGAATCCATCCACGCCAAGCTGAGCAGACAGGAAAACATGCATCTGTCGCAGATGCAGGACATTGGAGGCTGCCGCTGCATTCTCCCGGGCATTGATGCCGTCAGAAAGCTTCATGCCATTTACGCGACTCGTGAGTATTCGCACTCGAATACGGGTTTCAAGAACTACATTGAGAGCCCAAAGAGCGACGGGTACAGAAGCATTCATCTGATCTATAAGTACTTCCCATCTGGGGCGGACAAGGAATGCTACAAGGATCTCAAGATTGAGATCCAGATGCGCAGTGCGCTGCAACATAGCTGGGCGACCGCCGTTGAGGCTGTGGGAACGTTCACTCGTCAAGCGCTCAAGTCGAATCAGGGCGAGCGCGATTGGCTCCGCTTTTTCTCGCTGGTTTCGTCAGATTTCGCACTTCTCGAGAAGAGCGCGCCGGTCCCGGGGGTGCCAAGTGACCACTCGGAGTTGGTGAAGGAAATTCGCTCGCTATCAGTTGATCTTCGAGTTCTCCCGCTCTTGCAAAGCTACAACGCGACGCTCGAGCATGTCGGGAAGCAGAAGGACAAGAAGTACTTCCTTGTGCACCTAAGGCCTGATTCGTCGAGGGTTGAGCTTGTCGGGTTCCGGGCGGACGAATCCAAGATGGCGAATGACAGATACACGAAGCTCGAAGCCACGATCCCTGCGAACTCCCGCGATCAGGTCGTGTTGGTTTCGGTTGAGTCGGTCGCGGCGCTCAAGCGCGCGTATCCAAACTACTTCCTGGACACAACGCTGTTCGTGAAGCAGGTACAGCGAATCATGGGCGTGCGCACTCGATAACGGCCGCATCGCAAACCCCCGCGTCTGCCGTCTCCTCCGTCGATACTTTGCAGTTGCCCGTAGTTGCCCCGGCCCGACGGGCTATCTTATTCAGTCTTCGCGGTTATCGATTTAGCCAAGCTGTTGATCAGCGTGCCAAGGTATGCGGCATCACGTTCCGCTGCCTTCTTGGACACCTCCAAGTCTGTGTTGGCGCTTGGCCCATTCAGTTTGAATGCTCCACCACCGGCTGCTTCTTTGATGATTTCGCACGCATTCGTGTAAGCCTGCATGTTGGTAAGTCCTGCCATCGTCGTTCTCCTAAGTTTGAGGTGCCGCATGGTATCAACCATCAAGATCACATCGCCTGACGGGCGTCGGCCAAGGCACTCAGGTTCTCATTGACGGCGAGCCCGTCAAGAAGCTGACAGGCGTCGACGTGTCGATCGGTGTCGGCCAGCCGAACACCATCCGCCTGCACATGATCGCCCTGGCCCAGGACATCGAGATCGAGGCCGAGGTGAAGATCGGTGGTGCGGTGATCCCGCCTGCCGTGGAACTGGCGCTGCTGGCCTACCTCAACAAGAAGTACGCAGGACGGGCTAAGGTCACTTTTTCTCGGTAGGTGTCTGCTCTCTTTGCAGTTCGGCATGAACTGCACTAGCAACCACCTCGACCGCCTTCGCTCCCAGGGGGGTAAGTTCCCAGGTGAAACTTGGAATAACGGTCGTTGTTGGGACGTGCTTGTGGAACACCCACCGAACTCGATTCTTCGTCTTTGTCTGATATTCATCGGCAGGATGTGATTTGCGGAACTCTGTGAGCGCTTTCGCAGCTTGTTCGAGAGTTACCTCCTTGTCGTCGACAAATCCACCTAGGTCGATCAACTGGTGCCGTTGCAATTCCTCTAGCGCTGTGAAGCCGGCAATATTCGGAAGTTCGATGGAGTAGTAGCCCTCTCCCTTCACGCGCTCATACATGCCAATAAGGCCCCATGAATCTGCCGGAGCGTGCAAGAGCATGTACGTCGCATCAGCTGACAGGCGCGGCACAGTATTGGCTAGGTTGGGCGTGCCGAGCTTCACCGCCTCGTCCTTTATCGTGGACTGGAGTGAAATGGTTCCGACGCTGATATTCCTAGCTTTCCGTACTTTGTCCGGAATCTCATTCAACGCGTCTCGAAGTGGGACGTAGAAAAGTAGGAGAAGAATCAAAGCGAAGGCAGGCCAACCGCCAAACAACACCTTCAGCACTTCAAGGAGTGCCGTGTTGGACTTAGGGGAGTCCGACTGCTTGGAAGCTAAAGACGCCTCAATCCCCGCGAGTCGCCGACCGACGTCATTCATCGCAATCACAATGCCGACCGAGTTGGCCGGTGAATCTTGGTCAGCCGCCATGTCGGCACCCCTCGGAGTTTGTGGCGATTTTCGTGGAGAAGCGGCAGCTTAGGGAGGTTCCTGGCATCCGATATACCCCCCTCCTTTGGGGTGGACTTTTTCGCTTCTGCGGTGTAGCTCAGCGGTCAGAGCCCGGCCGGGCCAATCCCGGCTGTCGTGTCGCTGGTTCGAATCCAGCCATCGCACCAAGTTTCGGTGACAGCCAGAGCCCTCATCTTGCCGCGCGTTGGTCGGAGCCAAGCGCAGGACCGGAGTCGGCCCGATGCAAGCCCTGATCTCTGCCGCCTGCGACAAGCGGGCTTCCGAATTCACCACCCCGACTCAGTCGCGCAACTTGAGCGCGTTCGCCACGGGTAAATGGCGTCAGTCTCCACGCCACTGCGACACGGCCATCAAGGGTATCGCGACCGGCAGCACCCAGCCCGAAAGGGTAGCCCGATGGGATGGCACAACACAAGGAGCGCCCCATGTCCTCCGCTACATCCTTCATCGCAGACATGAACGCCCTGCAGAAGGAGCTAGACAGCCTACCCGGTGAAGCAGCAAGGCTTATCGGTAGCCTGATGGAGTTGGTAGAGGTCCAGAACGGGAGCATCGAGGCCCTGCTGGTTGCGAACAGGAAGCTGCTGGACGTGATCGACGTGCTCAAGGGATGAAGCTCACTACCCTCAAGCCCAGGCTAGGGAGCCTGAGCACCAATCGGGTGGCCACGCTGAAGAGCGCTGACCCTGACTCATGGAGGGCAGGCAAGACCAGCACTCAACGCGGGTATGGGTACAAGTGGCAGCAGGCTCGAGAGGGCTGGCTCAAGGCTCATCCCCTGTGTGTGATGTGCGAGGAGCTCGATGACCGGGTCACGGTGGCCACAGTGGTCGACCACATCGTGCCCTTTCGAGGCGACATGACCCTGTTCTGGGATCGCAACAACTGGCAGAGCCTCTGTGCCCACCACCACAGCGCCCACAAGCAGCGCATCGAGGCGGCAGAGCGGAATGGTCAGGTGAACTGAGGTCGATGCACCACATCGATGCACCGGAAACCTGACGGGGAGGGGGAGGGTCGATCTTTGGACCCTTTTCGCCCTAGACCGCATGTCCTAAGCACGCAGAGAAAAAATCGCGTTGTTTGAATTCGAGGGGGTTCGAATTCAATAGGTTTTATCAAAGGATTCAGAAAATGCCAAGGGGCGGAGCCCGACCAGGAGCGGGCAGGAAGCCCAAGAAACCGGCAGCGGATCGGCCGGCGAAGGTGGACAAGGACGGACTCAAGAAGGACTCGGCGTGGCCGTTCGGGCAGGAGAAGCCTGCTGAACCAGTGGCGCCCACTCCGGCGGCTGACCTGTCGGCACTGACGCCGCTTGACTACCTGCTGGAGGTCATGCGCGACGGCTCGGAAGACAAGGCCCGCCGGATGCAGGCCGCTTCCCTGGCTGCGCCCTACGTCCATGCCAAGAAGGGCGAGAGCGGCAAGAAGGATGAGCGCAACGAGGCCGCGAAGAAGGTGGCCAGCCGGTTCGCGCCGTCCGCGCCGCCGAAACTGGTGGCTGCAGGCGGTAGGAAGGTCTGACCGTGGAATGGACGACAGCCTGCGTTGATTGGGAGCGCCGGCTGATCGAGGGGCGCTCGATTATTCCGGCGCCGATCTTCCCGGACCAGGCTGAGCAGGCGCTTGCGATCTTCAAACAGCTGCGCGTCACGGACCTTCCGGGCAAGCCGACGTTCGGCGAGTGCAGCGAGCAATGGGTCTTTGACTTCGTCGGCGCCATCTTCGGCGCCTATGACGCGGAGGCGGGGAAGCAGCTGATCCGGGAATTCTTCCTGTTGATCAGCAAGAAGAACACGAAATCGACGATCGCGGCCGGGATCATGCTGACGGCGGTCATCCTGTGCTGGCGCGAGGAAGAGGAGCACCTGATCTTGGCGCCGACCAAGGAGGTTGCGGACAACAGTTTCAAGCCGGCCGCCGGCATGGTGCGCGCCGACGAGGAGCTCGCAGCCCTGTTCCACGTCCAGGACCACATCCGGACGATCACGCACCGGGTCTCCAAGGCGTCGCTCAAGGTGGTGGCTGCGGACACCGACACGGTCTCGGGCAAGAAGTCCGGCAAGGTGCTGGTCGACGAGCACTGGATTTTCGGCAGCCGGGCCAATGCAAGCGGCATGTTCATGGAGGCGACGGGCGGCCAAGTGTCTCGCGAGGAGGGATGGGTCATCTACCTGTCCACGCAGAGCGAGGAGCCGCCGGCCGGTGTGTTCAAGGAGAAGCTGGACTACTACCGCGATGTGCGGGACGGCAAGATCGAGGACAAGAAGTCGCTCGGCGTGCTGTATGAGTTCCCGCCAGCGATGCTGGCCTCAAAGGGCTACATGCTGACCGAGAACTTCTACGTGACCAACCCGAACATGGGGCGGTCGGTCAGCAAGGAATGGCTCGAGGACAACCTCAAGAAGCACCAGGCCAAGCAGGACGGGTCGTTCCAGAAGTTCCTCGCGAAGCACCTCAACGTCGAGATCGGCCTAAACCTCCGCAGCGACAGATGGGCCGGCGCGGATTTCTGGGAGGCGTCAGGCGAGTCGGGGTTGACGCTGCAGGCGCTACTGAAGCGCTGCGAGGTTGCTGTTATCGGCATCGACGGCGGCGGGCTGGACGACATGCTGGGTGTCGCGGTCGTCGGCCGCGAATCCGAGGCGACAGAGATTCAAGTGCCGGAGCAGAACGACCCGGATACCGGCGAGCTAGTAGCGGCGCATACGGTCCATCGCAAGCGTTGGCTCCATTGGGGTCATGCTTGGGTGCATGAGATAGCGCTCGAGCGGCGCAAGGAGATCGCGCCTCGGCTACTGGACTTCCAGAAGGAACGGGATTTGACGATCGTGCAGCGGCCCGGGTTAGACGTTTCCCAGGTCGTCGGCATCGTTTGCAAGGTCCGAGAAGCCGGTCTACTCCCGGAAAAACTGGGAATCGGAGTCGATGGCGCCGGCATCACGGACATCGTCGACGCCTTGGTCGCCAGAGACTTCAACGAGGACCACATCGTCGCGATTCAGCAGGGCTGGAAGCTCAACGGCGCGGTGAAAACCACCGAGCGCAAGGTGGCCGGCGGCGAGTTGGTGCATGGGTCCCGGCCGCTGATGGCCTGGTGTGTCGGAAATGCAAGGACTGTCGACAACGGCAACGCGATTTCGATCACGAAGCAGGCGTCTGGCAAGGCCAAGATCGATCCGGTCATGGCGCTTTTTGATGCTGTGTCGCTGATGGCACTCAATCCGGTCGCTTCTGGCCGTTCATTCTGGGAAACCGCCTGATGCGATTCTTCGACCGTCTATTTTCGCGAAAGGCGACGAACTCGCTCGAGCTATTCCGCGAGATCTATGGCGGTCGTGCGTCCAAGGCCGGGCAGACGATCAACCTGGAGACCGCGTTTAAGGTTTCGGTCGCGTTCGCCTGCTTGAAAGTGCTGTCGCAGGGCGGCGCGCAGGTTCCGTTCAAGCTGTTCCGGGAGGCGGACGTCGACGGCCTGACGAAGATCCAGGCGGCGAAAGATCACTCGCTGTACGACCTGGTTGCAACGGCGCCGAACGACTGGACGACGTCCTTCGAGTTCCGTGAGACCCTGATCCTGCATGCGGCGATGGGCAACGCCTTCGCGTTTCTGAACCGCGGCGTCGGCGGCAAGATCCTCGAGATGATCCTGCTGGACCCGGGCAAGGTGGAGAAGGTCCAGAACGAGGACTACAGCATCGAATACAAGGTGACCGGCAAGAGCGGCGCCGTTCGGATCTTCCCGAGCGAATCTATCTGGCACGTCAAGGGGCCCAGTTGGAACGGCCTGCTTGGCATGGAGGTGCTCAACGTCGCGCGTGAGGCGCTTGGCCTGGCCATTGCGACCGAGGAATCACACGCGAAGCTGCATGCAAAGGGAATTCGGACGTCGGGCACGTATTCGGTTGACGGCAACCTGAGCCCCGACCAGTACAAGGCGCTGAAGGCCTGGATTGAGAAGGAAATGGCCGGCGCCGAGAACGCTGGTGCTCCGATGATCCTTGACCGCGGCGCGAAGTGGCTTGCAACCGCGATGTCGGGCCTCGATGCGCAGCACTTGGAGACCCGGAAGTTCCAAATCGAGGAGGTTTGCCGCTTCTTCGGCGTCATGCCGATCATGGTGGGCTACTCGGACAAGGCGGCGACCTACGCGAGCGCGGAGCAGATGTTCCTCTCGCACGTCGTCCACACGCTGTCGCCCTGGTATGCGCGGGTCGAAAACTCGGCCGATCTGCACCTTCTGACGAAGAAAGAGCGCGCGTCCGGCCTGTATTTCAAGTTCATGGCCGGCGGCCTGCTGCGCGGCGCGGCGAAAGATCGCGCGGAGTACTACGCGAAGGCTCTCGGCTCCGGCGGCTCGCCCGCGTGGATGACGCAAGACGAAGTCCGCGGCCTCGAGGAACTCAATCCGTTCGGCGGCGACGCGGCAGTCCTGCCGATCGCGACGAACACGCCTGCACCTGTGCCGGCAGCGGTCTGAAAGGGAAAGAAATGACCACGAAAACTCTCGATTTCAGCTGCGAGCTGAAGGCAAACGGCGATACCGGCACCTTCGAGGGCTACGGGTCGATTTTCAACATCACCGACAAGGGCGGCGACATCGTCGTGCCTGGTGCATTCACCGAAACCCTGGCCACCCAGAAGGCCGCCGGCCGCATGCCTGCGATGCTCTGGCAGCACCGCCAGGCCGAGCCGATCGGTGTCTACACCAGCATGGAGGAGGACGCGGTCGGCCTGAAAGTGAAGGGCCAACTCGCGCTGAAGACCGCGCGCGGCGCCGAGGCATACGAGCTCATGAAGATGGGCGCGCTTTCCGGCATGTCGATCGGTTACCGCTCGCGCGATGACAGTTACGACCGTGTGACCGGCGTTCGCTCTCTCAAAAAGGTTGACCTGGTCGAGTTGAGTCTGGTCACTTTCCCCATGAATGACGCTTCGCGCGTCTCGGCAGTCAAGACCATCGAGGAGCTTGACAGCCTGTCCGAAATCGAACGCCACCTGCGTGATGCTTGTGGCATGTCGAAGAGCGAGGCGACCACTCTGGTCTCCCGCATCAAGAGCGTCAGTGGCCGGAGTGATTCCGGGGAGCTGGGCGAACTCATCGCGCTCTCAAAGCGCAATCAAAACCTCCTGCAACCCTGATTCGAAAGGAATCGCTGTGAAACTCTCCCGTCAACACCTGACCATCGGCCTTCTGGCCCTGGCCGCCATCGCCGCCGTCGCTGCCGTCGCCGGCTTCCCGCTGGTCAACTACCTGCCGCCTGAAGTGCTCGCAGGCCTCGCCGCCGCGGGCGCCGTGCCGTTCGTCGGCTCCGGCGAAGTCACCCTGCTCGAAGTCAAGAACGTCCTGGAAGGCCAGGGCAAAGCGTTCGAAGAATTCAAGAAGGCCAACGATGAACTGATCAAGGCGAAAGCTGAGGGCAAGGCAGTTGCCGACCTCGAGGCCAAGGTTGCGAAACTGAGCGACGAACTCGACAAGTTCGACGAACTCAAGACCGTGATCGACGACCTGCAAAAGAAGGCCGGCCGCCCGCAGAACGACACCGAGGCAAAGGCCGCCGCCGACTTGGCCTCGGAAGTCAAGCAGTTCAACCTGATGCTGCGCGCCGACTTCCAAAGCAAGGGCAAGTCTGCCCCCGCCGAAGTGGATGCCAAGGGCTACACCGAGTACAAAAACGCGTTCTTCCGCGTCATGACCGGTACGCCGATGGACTCGCTGTCCAGCGACGAGCGCAAGGCCATGCAAGCCGGCTCGGATCCGGATGGCGGCTATCTGCTGCCCCCGTCGACCGTGGGCCGCATGGTGTCGAAGATCTACGAGCAGTCCACGATGCGTCAACTGGCCAACGTCCAGTCGATCAGCACCGACAAGCTCGAGGGCATCGTCGACAACAACGAGGCCGATGCTGGCTGGGTTTCGGAACTGGGCACCCGCTCGGACACCAGCACCCCGCAAGTGGGCAAGTACGAGATCCAGGCGCACGAGATGTATGCGATGCCCAAGGCTTCGCAGAAGATCCTCGACGACGCCGCGACGGATGTCGAAGGCTGGCTCGCCGGCAAGGTCGCGGACAAGTTCGCGCGCGTCGAAGGCGCTGGTTTCACGACCGGCACGGGCGTCGGCCAGCCGCGCGGCCTGTTTGCCTACGCCACGGCGGCGACGGCGGACGACACCCGCACCTGGGGCACGTTCGAGCACGTCGTGACCGGCGCCAACGGCGCCTTCCACACGACCAAGGCTGACCCGCTGCAGGACATGATCGGCGCCTTCAAGGACCAGTACCTGCAGAACGCCACTTGGCTCATGCGCCGCGAAGTCCGCACCGCCATCCGCAAGATGAAGGAAGCGACCAGCGACCGCTACCTGTGGGAACCGAGCCTGCAGGCCGGCCAGCCGGATCGCCTCCTGGGCTACCCGGCGCGCGTCGACCAGTACGTGCCGGCCATCGCGACGGGCTCCCTGTCGCTGGCCTTCGGCGACATCCGCGAGGCCTACACGATCGTCGATCGCATGGGCATCCGCACGCTGCGCGACCCCTTCACTGCCAAGCCCTACGTGGTGTTCTACAGCACCAAGCGCACGGGCGGCGGTGCCGTGAACTTCGAAGCGGTCAAGTTCCTCAAGTTCTCGACCTGATGAACACGCCACGGGGCAACCCGGGGCACTGACACCACGAAAGGAAACCATCATGAAATCGAACGATCTTCACAGCAACATTCAGCAGAAGCTGGCCATCATCCCGGCCGCCATCGGCGCCAACGCCACCAAGACCGGCGCGATCATCGATCGCCAAGGCTACGGCGGCGTCGAGTTCGTCGTCGACTACGGCTCGGTGACCACGACCGGCTCCATCGTCACCCTGGTCCTGAAAGAGGGCGACGTGACCGGCACCCTGACCAGCGTCGCCGACGCCGACATGCTGGGCACCGAAGCCCTGGCCTCCCTGCTTGCCGGCGCCCGCGTGGCTGGCACCGGCAAGGAAGTGTCCAAGCGCCTGGGCTACAAGGGCACGAAGCGCTATGTGCAGCTGAGCGCAGTGCAGACCGGCACCACGTCGGTCGGCGCGCTGTCGGCCACGGCGATTCTGTTCAACCCGTCGCTGGTTCCGGTCGCCAACCCGGCCTGATCGAAGTAAGCACCGAAAGGGGCGCCCATCCGGCGCCCCTTTTTCATTTCAAGGTCGCGCGCTCATCCCGCGCGGCGCCGTGCAACTCGGCACCCCGACCTTTTCGGATGAGGAAAAGATGAATTCAGGCATTTACAAGATCGTCAACACGGTCAACGGCAAGGCCTACATCGGCAGCGCCATCAATTTTCAGCGGCGATGGGATCTCCACCTGAGCCTTCTGCGACGCAACATGCACCACAACATCAAACTGCAGCGCTCGTGGAACAAGTACGGCGAGACGGCCTTCGCGTTTTCGGTTATCGACCGCGCTCCTGCCGACTTGAATCTCGTCGCTGTGGAGCAAAAGTGGCTGGACTCGGAGGCGCCTTTCTACAACATCGCTCGCACGGCTGGCAGCCAACTCGGCGTGAAGCTGAGCGATGAGACGAAGCGGAAAATGTCCGCCGTTCGGTTCGGCAAGACCCCATCGGCAGAGACGCGGGCCAAGATGTCCTCATGGCAGATCGGCAAGACCGTTTCCGAGGAGACGCGTCGAAAGATTTCTGAAACCAAGCGCGCGAACGGAGCCGGCAAGGGGCAAGTCGCTTGGAACAAGGGCATTCCTCATACGGACGAAACCAGGGCGAAGATGAGCGCCTGGCACCAGGCGTCGCGCCCGAGGTTGGCGGCATGAGCAAGCCTTTCCACGTCGCCATCCTTGGCATGGGCCCATCGGTGCGCCAATACCTCGAGATCACGAAGCGGATGGGCGGCCGCAAGGCTTTCTGTGACGAGACATGGTGCATCAACGCCCTCGGCAATGTTTTTGATTGCGACAAGGTCTTCCACCTCGACGACGTCCGGATTCAAGAGATCCGCGCCGCGGCCAAGCCCGATTCGAACATCGCGCACATGCTGAAGTGGCTGAAGTCCTACCAGGGCCCGGTCATCACCAGCCGCGCGCACCCTGACTACCCCTGCCTGGTCGAGTTTCCGCTGGCTGACGTGTTGACGGCGAACCCGCTGGGTTACTTCAACAGCACCGCGGCCTATGCCGTGGCCTACGCGCTGCACGTCGGCGCCAAGAAGATCACTTGCTTTGGCATGGACTTCACCTATCCCGACGCGCACGACGCCGAGAAGGGACGGGCCTGCGTCGAGTTCTGGCTTGGCATCGCCGCGGCGCGCGGGGTCGAACTCTCCCTGCCGAAGACCACGAGCCTCATGGACGCCATGAACCCGCAGGCGCAGCGCTTCTACGGGTACGACTGCGTCGACCTGAACATCACTCACGACGGGCAGCGGGTCAACGTGGATTTCGTCGAGCGCGCGACGCTGCCCACGGCAGAAGAGATCGAGGCGGCCTATGACCACAGCCGCCACCCGAACCAACTGGTCGAAGCCGGCGAGGTCTGAGCATGGCGTACAAGGTCACTACCGCGGTCGCGACGGAGCCGGTCACGCTGGCCGAAGCCAAGCTGCATCTGAGGGTGGAGACGGCCGAGACCGCCGACGACACCATCATCACGGCGCTGATCACGGTTGCGCGCGAGTTCGCCGAGCACTACACCGGCCGCGCCTTCGCGACCCAGACGCTCGAGATGGCGCTGCACTGCTTCCCCGATTACGAGGACGATTACATCGACCTGGACCTGCCGCCGGTCGCGACGATCACGAGCGTCAAGTACACCGATACCGCAGGCGTTGAGCAGACGATCACCGGGAGCGCATACGCGCTCAGCCTTTACGGGGAAGCGCGCCGCTTGGCGCCGACCTACGGCAACTACTGGCCGACGACGCAGGACGTTCCCGACGCTGTCCGCATCCGCTATGTGACCGGCTACACCACGCTCCCGAAGGCGGCGCGCGCCGGCCTGCTGCTGCTGATCGGGCACCTGTACGAGAACCGCCAGGCCGTGAGCACGCTCAGCTTGAACGAGATCCCCATGGGCGCCCGCTCTCTGCTCGACACGATCAAGATCTGGAGCAAGTGACGTGGAAATCGGCAAGCTCAACCGCCGGGTGACGATTCAGCAGCCGGGCACGGTGCAGGACGACATCGGGGAGCCGGTGGCCGGGTGGGTGGATGTTGCGACGGTCTGGGCGAACGTCCGCTTTCTGAACGGCGTCGAGACGGTGAAGGGTGACGCGCCCGTGAGCGTGGCGCGCGCCTCCATCCGCGTCCGTCGCCGGACTGACGTGACTGCCGGCATGCGCGCGGTGCTCGGATCGACGATCTTCGACATTCGGTCGGTTCTGGACGATCAGGAAACGCGCGAGCGCATTGACTTGGCCTGCGAAACCGGCGCGAACGCGGGGTAGTCATGGCTGGCAACTTCATCGAGGCCAAGTTCAAGAGCGACATCGACGAAGGCCTGGCGAAGTTCGCCGCCAACATCCAGGACGGCATCGTCATGTCCGGCGCCGCGGCGATGGCGAAGGTGCTCTACGAGGAGGCGCAGACGCGCTGCCCGGTCTCCACAGAGGCTCATTACTTCTACGGGTCGAACTCCAAGAAATCCGGGGTCAAGTATCTGTTCCTGCCTGGCACGCTGAAGAAGTCGATCTACCGCGCGTACTCGCCGGAGAAGTCCAGCCAAACGACCAAGACCTATCGGATCAGCTGGAACCATTCGGATGCGCCCTACGGCTACATGGTCGAGTTCGGCACTTCCAACGCGCCCGCGCATCCGTTCCTGCGGCCCGCGTTTTCTGCGGTCAATGAAGCCATCGCGGCCGGCAAGGCGCGGATGGCCGAGAAATTGGCGGTGACCTCATGAGCCTCGAATCGACCGTGTTCAACACGCTGAAGACGCTGGTCAGCAACCGCGTCTATCCCGACGTGGCGCCGCTCGGCGTGACGAAGCCGTACATGACCTATCAGCAAGTCGGCGGCGACGCGCCGACGTTCCTCGAGGCCACGGTCCCGAGCAAGCGCAACGCCCGCATGCAAGTGAACGTCTGGTCTTTGACGCGCGCCGAGGCGAACTCGCTGGCCATCCAAGTCGAGGCCGCGCTTGTGGCCGCAGCCGGTATCCAAGCCAAGCCTCTCGGCGCCTTCGTGGCCGATCAGGAAGAAGAGACCAAGTTGTTCGGCACCCGCCAGGATTTTTCGATCTGGGCTGACCGCTAAGCCCTCCCGTTTCCCTCCCGCCCTTTCCGGGCACTGCAACCAAGCCGCCATCGAGCGGCTTTTTTTATTTCCCGAAAGGTTCATCATGGCAATCTCGCTCCCCAATGGCGCACTCATCGCCATCGCTTCCGGCTACGGCGCTTCCAAAACGATGTCGGCGCTGACCAATGCCGCCGCCGCCGTGGCAACGCTCGAGGCCTCGCACGGCGTCATCGTCGGCGACATCCTCGAAGTCACCTCGGGCTGGTCGCGCCTGACGGACAAGATCGTCCGCGCCAGCGTGGTCTCGACCAACGATGTGACCCTGGAAGGCGTGGTCAGCACCAGCACCGCCATCTACCCGGCAGGAAGCGGCATTGGCTCTGTGCGCGAGATCACCGGCTGGACGCAACTGTCCCAGATCCTGGGATCGAGCTCGCAGGGCGGCGAACAGCAGTTCCTCGAGTACCAACTGCTCGAAGCCGATGCACAGAAGCGCATCCCGACCGTCAAGTCTGCGGGCGGCCTGACCCTGCAGGTGGCGGACGATCCGTCGCTCGCCGGCTACCAACTCGCATCGACCGCGAACGACGACCGCCTGGCGCGCGCCGTGCGGATCACGCTGCCTTCCGGCGCGCTGATCTTCTACAACGCCTACATCTCGCTCAACAAGACGCCGACCCTGACGGTGAACGAAATCATGGCCGTCGAGGTCACGCTGTCGTTCCTGGCTGAGCCCGTCCGGTACACGTCGTAATGGCCAAGTTCAGCCTCAAGGCAAGCCCGACCTTCGCTGCCAAGGTCGGCTTTCCGACCGCTGGCGGCGAGACGGTCGATGTCCTGGTCACGTTCAAGCACCGCACGAAAAAGGCCCTGGCCGAGTTCATCGAGTGGCGCGCTGGCAAGGGCGATGACGAGATCTTCCTGGAGATGGTCGTCGGCTGGAGCCTGGACGACGAGTTCAACAAGGAAAACGTCGTGCTGCTGCTGGAGAACCACATCGGCGTGGCCCTGGCGGTGTACCGCGCATACCTCGAAGAACTGACGCAGAGCCGGCTAAAAAACTGAGGGCGGTCGCGCGCGCTTTCTACACGCCCGACCCTGAGCCGCCGACAGCCGAGGAGGCCGCGGCGTTCGGGTTGACTGTGGAGGAGGCGTGCGACCGCGCCCCGACCGAGGTTTGGCCGGAGAACTGGCGCCCGCTGATGGTCTTCACGGCCATGTCTACCCAGTGGCGGGGCAGCAATGGCCCGACCGGACTGGATTACGGCGTCCTGCCTGAGATCTGGCGCCGCACGAAAACGCCCATAGACGACCGCGATGAAGTGTTCGATTGCCTTCAGGTGATGGAACTCGCGGCCCTCGATCAGATGCGCTCCAAACCGAAAGCAAAAACACATGGCTGATGTCATCGGGCGTGGCGTCATCGAGGTCTCTGCCGACGCTACCAAGCTGAAGGCGGGGGTCGACGATGCCAAGCGCTCCATCAAGAGCCTCGGCAAGGACATTGGCGACTCGATGGGCACGGCGTCGGCGCGCGCGTCGAAGTCGATCGACAACTACGTCAAGAAGCTCCAGACCGCCGCGGCGACGCAGGGCAAGTCAGCGCGCGAAACCGAGTTGTACTCGCTGGCTCTGCGCGGCGCGTCCAAGGCGCAGCTCGAGGCGGCAGATTCGGCCCTGAAGCTGTCCGAGGGCTACGAGCGCGGCGTGGAGATGGGCAACCGTCTCCGCGTCGGCTTCATCGCGCTTGCCGCTGCTGCCGGCGCCGCCCTTGTCGCGACCGCGGCCGGCGCAAACGCCCTGATCGGCCAGGTCGGCAAGTACCAAGACCTCGCAGAGAAGATCGGCGACACCGCCGTCAACCTCTCCTCGCTGAAGACGGCTTCCGACGTCGCTGGCCTTTCCATCGACACCATCGCCGCGGCTTCGGTGAAACTCACCGCTTCGCTGTCCAAGACCGATGACGAATCGAAACTCGTCGGCGATGCGATCACCGGCCTGGGCCTGGACTTCAAGAAGTTCAAGGATCTCTCGCCCGTCGAGCAGTTGCAGGCCGTCGCGCGCGCAATGGATGGCTTCGCCGATGGCTCGGAGAAGACCGCCTATGCCGTTGCCCTGTTCGGCAAGTCCGGCGCCGAGCTGCTGACCTTCCTCAAGGAATACGCGGTCGAGGGCACGAACGCTGCCTACATCACCGAGCAGCAAGGGAAGGCCGCCGACGACTTCAGCGACGCGCAGGCTCGCCTGCAATCGCAGGTCCAGCAATTCCTTCAGGTCGCCGCGGTCAACGCGATTCCGATCCTGAACGACATCACGGACTTGATGAAGTCCATCGCCAAGGAGGAAGACGGCACCAGCGCGGCGACCGACATCCTGAAGGGCGCGCTGAACGGTGCTGTCGTCGTTTTTCAGGCGATCACCATCGTTGCCTCGGATGTGATCTTCACGTTCAAGGCGGTGGGCCGCGAGATCGGCGCCATTGCTGCGCAACTGGCGGCGCTTGCCTCGCTGGACTTCAACGGCTTCAACGCCATCAGCGACGCCGTCAAGGACGACGCGCAGCGCGCCCGCGCCGAGCTCGACAAGTTCCAAGCCCGTGTTCTCGCGATCGGCAAGGAGCCGTTCGTCGACGACGAGGTCAAGCGCCTGCAGGCCCGTTCGCAGGCGAACACCATCGCCGCCGCCGCGAAGCCGAAGCTCAACACCAGCCGCCTGAACCAGGACAAGACGCCGAAGGGCAAGACGGACAACAGCGCCGTTCAAGAGGCCAAGGCGCAACTCGCCTTCGATCTGGAGGAGATTCGCAAGGCGCAGGAAGCCCTTTCGAACACCATCTCCAACGGCGAGAAGATCCTGCAGGCAGAGCGCTCCGCCAACCTGGTGAGCGAGGCCGAGTACTACGCCAAGAAGCGCGCGTTCATCCAGGAGAACGACCGCGTCGAACAGGCCGCCGTCGAAAAGCAGATCGAGCGCCTGCAGCAGGAGAAGCTGACCGGCAAGGAAAAAATCGACAACGACCGGAAGATTCTGGACGCACAGGCCAAGCTAGCCAAGCTGCGCGAGAACTCCACGGCCAACCTCAAGGTGCTGGCGATCCAGGAGGCCGACGCGCTCGACCAAATTCGGATCAAGTACGAGCAGGCCGCCGCAGCCGCTCAGTCCTACGTCGACACCATCGCCAAGCAGAACCAGCGCGACCTCGCCGGGCTCGGCAAGGGCAACCTGCGACGCGAGCAGGATTCGCGACGCAACCAGCGCGAAGACCAACTGCAGGGGCGCCGCGACTCGCTCGACCAGCAGCGCCGCGCGGGCCAGATCACGTCGGAGGAGTACGACAAGTACCTCCAAATCGAGCAGCAGGCGCACGACCGCGCGCTCGCATCCGATGAGGACTATTGGACCAAGAAGCTCGAGCTTCAGAAGGACTGGACGGTCGGCGCGACCGAAGCCCTGACCAACTACTACGACGAAGCCCAGAACAAGGCCAAGAACTTCGAAGAGGTCGTGACCAATGGCCTCAAGGGGCTCGAGGACCAACTGACCAACCTGCTGACGGGCGGCAAGTTCGATGCCAAGTCATTCCTCAAATCGATTCAGGAAGACCTGACGCGCAACTTCGTCAAGGAGAACATCACGGGACCGCTCGCCGGTTTCCTGAAGGACTCCATCGGCGGGGAGGCTGGCGGCCTATTGAGTGGCTTGCTCGGCGGCGGCAAGGGCAAGGGCGCGAATGGCGTCTCTTCGCTGTCGACCAGCGCTGCGACGGGCTCGGCGGCCCTGGACAAACTCACGCTCGCCGCGACCGAGGCCGCCGCGGCCCTGAGCTCTACCGGCGCTACCGGCGGCGGGGGTGGCGGCGGCGGCCTCCTGAGTTCAATCGCTGGGCTCGCGGCTGGCGCCTTTGGTGGTTTCTCCAACGGCGCGGCCACGACCCTTGCGAACGCTTCGGGCGGCGGGCTGGACGACCTATTCAAGTTCACCAACAACTTCGCCGGCCGTGCGATCGGCGGCCCGGTGACGGCAGGAAGCATGTACCGAATCAACGAGAAGGGCGCCGGGGAGGTCTTCGAGGCCGGCGGCAAACAGTGGTTCATGCCTGGCCAGGATGGCAAGGTCATGCCCGGAGGAGGGGATGGCAGCGGCATGGCCGTGACCATCAATCAGACCTTCGCCGAGGGCACGAACCGCAAGACGACCGACCAGGCCGCGCAGCAAGCATCTCGGGCCATTGAACGCGCACGGAGGAACTCATGACCGGCATCGTCGTACTCGATGACGTGATCATCCCGACGAGCGTCCTCCTGGCTGGCCTGGATGGGGAGTTGGGCCGCGAGAACGACCGCACCCGGAACCAGGGCGGGTATGCGACTGTCAACGTCATCCGCGACGTCACGCTGCGTTCCTGGCAGATCGGCGTCGAACCGATGAGCGTCCTGAGCGTTCAGGATGTTCTCGGCATCTGGGAGGTGTCGGACGCTGGCGCGTACGGCGTGCTGCTGGCCGACCCAATCGACTCCGTTGTCCTGTCCACCCAAGGCGCCCTGCAGGGCTACATGGCCGGCGTGGAGTTCGGGACGGTGGGCTTCGGCAATGGCTGCCCGACCTACGGCCTCCGCAAGCTCTACACCGCGCGCGGCTCGAGCCGCAAGAAGGCGCGCGCACTCACGCGACCGAACGGCACGCCGGCTCTGCTGCGCGGAGGTTCGCCCGTGACGATCGGCGTCGCGGCTGGCAATGCGGGGCTGAGCGCCGCGCCGGTCTATGTGACCTTCGTCGCCGACGCCTCGCAGAACGTGAGCGCCGTCACGGTGGGCGCGACGACGCAGGTCACGCTCGCCGCGGCGCTGTCGGGTCTGGTGGTCGGCGGTCGGCTCTGGCTGCAGGACTTGACCGGCACGCATGCATCGCTGCTCAACGGCATGAGCCACGAGATCACGGCCATCACGGGCGGAAGCCTGAACGTCTACACGCTGGCCACGAACACCGCCGGCAAGACGATCACGGCGGCCGGCACCGGCAAGAAGTACCCGCAGCCGGACGAGGCGCTGACCTGGTCGGGCAACTTCTATGTGCCCGTGCAGTTCCGCGACGACCGTCTGGGCTGGAGCCTTGCCGCCGCCGGCCAGCGCGACGCCCGCAAGGTGTCGGTGCCATCCGCCTACCTCGACGAGATCCGGGAGGCGTAGGGCATGGCAAAGACCATCGGCGTCGCTTTGAAGGCGCACTACGCCCTGAACTCCACCACCATCGCCCGCTGCTGGCGCTTCGAGCGCCGAGATGGCGAGGTGGTGCGCGTCACCGCCTGCGCGCGCGACTTGCTGATCAACAGCGAGGTCTATCGCGCAAAGGAAGGCGTCAACCCGACCGCCATCAGCCAGGAGGCGACTGCCGCCGTCGCGAACTCCGAGGTCAACGGCACGATGGCCGCGGAGAGCGTCGACGAAAACGAACTGTTCGCCGGCCTGTGGGATGGCGCCTTCGTGACTGTGTTCGAGGTGAACTATCGCGACCTGTCGATGGGCATCCTGACCCTGCAGAGCGGGAACATCGGCGACGTCAAGGCTGGTCGATCGGCTTTCACGGCCGAGGTGCGCGGCGTTACCCAGTCGCTGCAGAAGGTGGTCGGCCGCGTCTTCACGAAGGGCTGCCAGTGGGTCTTCGGATCGATCGGCACGACCTATTCCCCGGCCTGCAACAAGGCGCTTGGCCCGCTGACCGTTACCGGCTCGCTGACGAGCGTCACCAGCCTGCGCGCGTTCGCGGACAGCACGCGTGCCGAGGTTTCGGACTACTTCGGCGCGGGCGTGATCACCTTCACGAGCGGCGAGAACGAGAACGTCGCGACGGAAATCTATTCCTTCGCTTCGGGTGCCTTCGTGCTGCATCTGCCCCTGCCATACAACCCCGCGGTGGGCGATACCTACTCGCTGACCCCTGGATGCCGCAAGCGATTCGACGAGGACTGCGTCGCCAAGTGGGCGAACGGAAACAACTTCGGCGGTTTCCCGCTGGTGCCTGGCTCTGACAAGGTGCTCGGCCTGGGCGGCACGGAAGGGACGAACCTGTGACGACCGCCGAACTCCTCAACGGGGCGCCTCAGGGCGCCCTTCCTGTTTCTGGGGCCGACATCGTCGCCGCGGCTCGCGCGCACCTCGGGACTGCCTGGCGCCACCAAGGCCGCAGCCGCGAGGGCATCGACTGCCTCGGGCTGGTGCTGCTGGTCGCGCACGAGCTCGCGCTGACCGACTTCGACACCCGCGACTACGCCCGGCAGGCCGAGGACGAATCGATGCTCGAGCAGTGCCGTGAGCACCTGGTCGAGATCCCGCGCGCCGCCGCCCGGCCCGGCGACGTGCCTGTGATGCGCTTTGGCACGAACCGCCATATCGGCATCTTCGGCGACTATGTGCATGGCGGCCTGTCGCTGATCCATGCGTTTTCGCAAGCGCCGCGCAAGGTGGTCGAGCACCGCTTCTCTGACGACTGGCTGCGGGGGCATGGCGCCTCGCTGCTGGCCGTCTTCCGCTTTCCCGGGATGGCCGCATGAGCATGCAATCAGCGCTTGGCCTGGTCGGCGGCATCGTCGGGTCATTCTTTGGCTATCCGCAGCTCGGCTTCGTGGTCGGCTCGCTGGTCGGCGGACTGCTCACGCCCAAGGAGAAGACCGAAGGCCCGCGGATCGACGATCTCAAGGTGCAGGTCAGCACATACGGCGCCGGCATCCCGCAAATGCACGGGACCGAACGCATCGGCGGAAACGTGGTCTGGTCAACCGACAAGATCGAGACCGAGAGCACGACCGAGGTCGGCAAAGGCGGCGGCGCAGAGCACACCGACTATCGCTACTTCGTGCATATGCGGGTCGTCTTGCAGGAGACTCCGCGCGATGGCTCCATCGTGTCGATCGTGCAGATCTTCCAGGACGGGAAACTCAAGTGGGACGCGCGGTCAGGCCTTCCGGTCGCGACAGCCCTGGCCAGCGAAGAAAACCTGTTCGCGTTCTTCACGCTGTACCAGGGCCACTCTGACCAGTTGCCTGATCCGGTCGAAGAGATCTATCAGGGCGGCCCGGGCACGGTGCCAGCCTACCGTGGTGTTGTCTCGATCTCCATGAAGGCCATCGAGTGCCCTGGCGGCCGGGTGCCTCAGTTCTCGTTCGTGCTGTCGACCAGCTCTGAGACTGTGATCGAGGTCAACGAGCTCGCCGACGCGCCGGCCGGGGTCACCAGTTATCACGGCCAGTACATCAAAGGCGCGGTGTGGCACACCAACTACACCGATGCCAACTCGGACGGCAATGGTGAACTGGAGGTGTACTTCAGCCATTCGGGCGCGGCCATGACTCTGGAGCGGACGATCCCGCTCCTGTTCTGCGAAGTCGGCTCCCTGACGACATTCGTTCCGATCCCATGCCCCGGCACGCCGAGCCCGAGCGTCATCCGAACGCGCACCGACGCGAACGAGATGGACACGTACATCGACATCATCGATCTGAACGAGGGCACGCAAACGCCCATCTTCACCTACACGAAGGGAACGCTGGACTATCCCTTCTTGAGCAGTCCCTATGCAACGGCTGCCTACGACCCGCAGAGCGAAAAGTACGTCATGCTGGGCGGCGGCACAGCTGACCTGCAAACCAAGCCCGCGGTGATCGACGACGGCACGATCATCACTTGCGATGCAGTGACTGGTACGACCGTTGGGCCGGTTGGCATTTACAACGATGTCGTCTACGTCGTCACCGTGGCCGGCGGAAACCTCCAGATGGAGACCCGGCACGCGACCACCGGCGCAGTGCTGGCGGTCCCGGTAGTCGGCCCCGCATTGGGTGTCTCGGCCGTGTTCGCGCAAGCCGCGATCTTCTGCTCGAGCCAGGGTGTGTTCGTGAGCGTGCCGACGACCAATGGTGTTGATTCGCGCTTCTTCCGAGTGACCGATTCGGCGTGGGAGCTGATCTACACCGCCGACATCCTGCAGCAGTTCGCGAGCGCGAGCGCGAACTTCTACACCGATGGGAACATGTCGGTCGTCGGACCCTCGTCGGCTGATCGGAAGTATGAGGTTGTGCGGCCGGCGATCAGCATCTCGGATGTGCGCGTCAAGGACATCATCGCTGACCAGTGCGAGCGTGCTGGCGAGGACCGCTACGACGTGACTGGCGTTCCTGACGGGGACACGATCCACGGCTACAAGATCCAGAACCCGGCGAGCGCTCGGAGCAACATCGACCCGCTGCTCACGGCATTCGCGATCTACATAGTCGACGAAGACGGGCTGATCAAGTTCAAGAAGTACGAGGACATCACCTCGGAAGCGACGATCCGGTACAGCGAGCTCGGGCAGTCGGAAGATGCATCGCAGTCGCCTGACCCTATGCCGCTGAGCCGCACGCAGGAGATCGACCTCCCTCGCAGCGTCTCGGTCAGCTACATCAATCAGGATTTCGACTACCAGACGGCAACCGAGACGGCCATCCGCCAGGTCACCGAATCCAACGAGGACATGCTGATCGAACTGCCGATCGCAACGAACTCAGACCGCGCGGCTCGCGTGGCGCAGATGGTGCTGTTCGCTCGCTGGCGCCAGCAGAACACCCGAAGCGTCAAGCTGTCGCGCAAGTTCGCCTTCATGAGCCCGGGCGATGGCGGCACCTACGAATACCCGCGAGGCACGTTCAGGCTCTGGCGTGTGATGAGCCAGACCGACACCGGCACCATCATTGAGCAGACGCTCGAGCCGGGCGACGCCGAACTGTTCACGCAACTCGCCACGGGCGGGAGCGGCTACGTGCGCCAGGGCGTTGACCCGCTGCCGCCTCCGACCGCGCTGGAGATCCTGGACGGGCCCATCATGCAGGACGCAGACAACAATGCCGGCCTGTATGCGGTCATGGAAAGCCGTGGCGCCGGCTGGACCGGTGCCGAGCTGCTCATGGGCAACTCCGTCAACTTGCTGGAGTCGGTCGGCACGGTCAGCAACGAGTCGGTCATCGGCTCCACGCAGACCGCGCTCGGCAACTTCACTCGCAACGTCGTCGACGAGGTCAACCTGGTGACGGTCAACATCGGGGAGGGCGCGCTCTCCAGCATCACGCGCGATGTCCTGCTCGCCGGCACTTCGAACGTTGCAGCGGTGGGCGCCAATGGCCGCTGGGAGATCATCAAGTTCCAGCGCGCTGACAGCCTGGGCAGCGGCCTGTACATTCTGTCCGGGCTGCTGCGCGGCCTGCGCGGCACCGAATGGGCTACCGGGCTGCATCAGGTCGCGGACAGGTTCATCCTGATCGGCCTGGCCGGCACACTGCGCCCGAACCTTGATCCCGGTTCGATCGGCCAGACCAAGATATATAAGGCTCGGTCCAAGGGCCGGAGCGCTGAGTCGGCCTTCCCCATCTCCTATGCGAACACCGCGGAGGGCCTCAAGCCTTTCAGCCCTGTCGATCTGCGCAAGAGCATCTCAAGCAACAACATCACGTTGACTTGGGGCCGGCGCTCGCGTCTGGTCGACAACGTGCTGGCCACGGGCGTGATCCCACTCGGGGAGTCGGTCGAGCGCTATGACATCGTGATCTACAGCGACGGCACTTTCACCACGATCAAGCGCGTGCTCTCTGTGTTCGCCGCCTCCGGCGTCTATACGAGCGCCGAGCAGATCGCCGACTTCGGTTCGAACCAGACCACGCTGAATGTGCGCGTTTATCAGGTCAGCGACGCCGTCGGCCGCGGACACGAACTGCAGGCCACCGTCTAAGAAACCCACACCTCATCGAAGGCCGCCCCTAACCCTGGCGGCTTTTTTCATGGGCGAAAGCAATGACCATACTCCAGAACCTCACCGCCAATACCAACGTCTTCCAGCAGCTGAACGAGAACTTCGACGCGGTGTCGCCGGCCGGCATGTACGGCAAGCGCGCGCCGGCTACCTCAGGGCTGACCTGGGGCTACTACGGCGGGCGCGGCTTTGGCAACTCCATCGCCGATGGGACTGTGGCGCTCACGAGCAGCACGACGAACTACGTCGTTGCCAACCGATCGACAGGTGCCGTCAGTGTCTCAACCAGCCTCACCAACTGGAACGACGCGACGAACTATTGGCGCCTGTACCTGATCGCCACGGGTGCTTCGACGATCACGAGCGCCACAGACTATCGCGAGTTCGTCGGGGTCACCTCGATCACGACAGACAACGACACCACGCTCGCCGCTGACAGCAGCGTCAACGTACCGACCCAGCATGCCGTCAAGAGCTACGTCGACAACCTGGTACAGGGGCTGAGTTGGAAGAAGGCGGTTCGAGCCGCGACGACGGCGAATGGGACGCTCGCCTCTAGCTTTGAAAACGGCGACGCCATCGACGGCGTGACACTGGCGACCGGTGACCGGATTTTGCTGAAGGACCAAGCAACGACGTATGAGAACGGCATCTACACGGTCAACGCATCAGGCGCTCCGACTCGTGCGACCGATGCCAATACAGGAGCGGAGCTTGTCAACGCCACGGTCTACGTTAGCGAGGGCTCGACTCTTGCCGACACGCAATGGACCTGCACCACGAATGCCCCGATCACGGTCGGAAGCACATCGCTTGCCTTTGCGCAGTTGTCGGCTGGTGGTGGATCGGGCACGGTAACCAGCGTCGATGCATCCGGCGGCGTTGAGACTGCGAGCGGATCGCCGATCACTGCGACCGGAACCATTCGCGCGAGCACGCTGGTGAATGCCCAGACCGGCACCACGTACACCTACGTGACGGGCGATCGCGGGAAACTGGTCACGCACAGCAACGCCTCGGCAATCGCCGGCACCCTGCCTCAGGCTACCTCGACTTTCGGCTCTGGCTGGTTCATGCGCGTGAAGAACAAGGGCGCCGGCACGCTGACGATCACGCCGACCACTTCGACCATCGACGGGGTGGCGACTCTCGTTCTGACGACAGGCCAATGGGCGGTGATCGTCTCGGACGGTACGAACTATCAAGCCTATGTGTATGCGCCGGCCGGCGGCGGCTCGCTGACCAACTGGACTGAGGCCGTGAGCACGGCCGCACCTAACAACGTCGTGCCGGCCGTGTCCTTCACGGCGACGAACGCTGCAACGAACGTGGACGCCGTGATCGCGGCCAAGGGGACTGGCTCCATCCTGGCCAATGTGCCGGACAGCGGGACGCCCGGCGGCAATAAGCGGGGAACCCGGGCCGTTGACTTTCAGACCGAACGATCCGCAGCCGCGCAAGTAGCCTCCGGAACGAATGCCGTGATTGGCGGCGGTCGAAACAACACTTCGCTTCAGAACTATGGAACCGTCTCCGGCGGTGATGGCAACGCAGCCAACGGGGCCGGCAGCCGATCTGTAATCGGGGGCGGTGGCGGGAACACTGCAAGCGGCAGCTATTCGACCATCCCGGGCGGCCTCAACTGCGTCGCGAGCGCCAACTACACGCTTGCCTATGGCAGCACTTGCACGGCCAGCGCCGACTATTCGGAGGCTGGCGGCTTCACCAGCACGGCAGATGGCGTGGGCTCCAGGGCGTTCGGGCAGTTTGCTACTGCGCGCGGCGTGCGCGGGGCTGACGCCTTCGCTCCTGGGCGGCGCACCGCCACCGGTGACGCCCAAAGGCGGTCGGTTGTGCTTTTCCGCACCACCAGCGATGGCACCACAACGGCCCTGACGGCCGATGGCTCGACGCCGAGCACGGCGAACCAGCTGAATCTTCCGAGCGCCCTGTCGTTCAAGGTGCGCGGCCAAGTCATCGGCATGCGCAGCGACGGGTCGGTGTCGGCCTGGGATGTTTCGTTCATCGCAAAGCGCGTCGGCACGACCACATCCATCGTTGGCACTCCGACGGTCACGAACGTCGGCAGTGATGGAGGCGCTACCGGGTACACGCTCGCCATCGCTGCAGACGATACGAACGACGTGGTTCAGATCAATGTGACCGGCACCGCGGGGCACACGGTCTATTGGCTCGCGGAACTCACGTCGCTAGAGGTCGGGTGATGCGCGCGCTCATCCAAACCATCCAACCCGCTACGGCGGGTTTTTCTTTGCCCGCATGAAAGGCGCCAACGGATGAAACAAGAAATCAAGGACATCGCAGCAAACATCGTCTATCAGGCGCCCGCAAGCGTTGTGGCCTGGTGGCAGCAACTTAGCCTGACGACGGCTATCGCGATCACGCTGGGCGTGCTGCAGATCCTCTACCTACTGCGCAAGTGGTGGAGGGAGGAAACCGATTGGGGTCAGAAGCTCAAGCGCCGGGCCCGGGGTTACTTCACCAAGCCGGGGGATCTGTGATGAACCTTGACCAAGTCATCGTCCAGATCCTGAATCCGGGCCTCGCGCAGCTGCCGCTCGCCATGGACACGCCCAAGGCGCGCGTGCTCATGCTCGCGATCGGGCTGCAGGAATCGGAGTTCGAGCACCGCGCGCAGGTGCTCAACGGCGGGGGGAAGGGGCCCGCGCGCGGCCTCTGGCAATTCGAGCGAGGCGGCGGGGTCAAGGGCGTGATGAACCACCACGCCACCACCGGCCACGCGCACCGGCTGTGCGCCGAGCGCGGTGTGGATTGGGACTCAGCGACCATCTGGGCAAAGCTGGAGACAGACGACCTGCTGGCCTGCGGCTTCGCCCGGCTGCTGCTTTTCTCAGACCCGAGGCCGCTGCCGGCGCTCGACGATGTCGATGCGGCCTGGGAACTCTACGCCGAGCGCACATGGAAGCCTGGCAAGCCGCATCCGGAGAAGTGGCCGGGCAACCATGCGGCCGCGTGCCGCGCTCTAGGAGTCCTCCATGGCTGACTTCGACTGGAAGAAACTCGTAGCCGGCATAGCGCCGGTGCTTGGGACCGCTCTCGGCGGCCCGCTAGTGGGCGCTGCCGTGGCGGAACTGGGCGCCGCCCTGTTGGGCAACCGAGACGCCACTGAGGGCGACCTGGCTGCCGCGCTGTTCACCGGCCGGCTGGGCCCGGAGCAAATCGTCGCCATCAAGCAGGCTGCGAACGCGCTGGCCATCCGCATGCGCGAGCTCGACATCGA
This sequence comes from Variovorax sp. WS11, assembly GCF_010499245.1. Classification (GTDB taxonomy): domain Bacteria; phylum Pseudomonadota; class Gammaproteobacteria; order Burkholderiales; family Burkholderiaceae_C; genus Variovorax. Next base: position 770,319 of record NZ_JAAGOW010000001.1, on the reverse strand, counting down.
CGTGCTCAAGATCAATCAGGCATCGAAGGACGCCTACCTGCGCGACGTGCAGGATGCGCGAGCGCGACAAGTGCACACCGGCGACTACATGCCGCAGGTGATCTTCTTCCTGGCCTTCATCGCCTACGTGGGCCAGTTCCTGCTATTCATCTACGGCGCGATGCCCGCTGACGAATTCACTCGAGCTCTTGTCACGCGCGCCTTTGGCACGATCGACGGCGTGCTGCTGACTGCCATCGCCTATTTCGTGGGCTCGAGCCGCGGCAGCAAGGTCAGCGGCGATGCGGTGCGCAAGATCGCAGAGCAGTCTGGGCGCTGATCAACGTGTACTGCGTTGAAACAACAAGGCCCCGGAGCTTTGAGCTGTTGGGAGGGGTGGCTGGTTCGCTGAGCTGTGCAGATGGTTGGAACTTTCTCCTCTGTTACAATATGTAATGCGCGGCTATGGTCCGCGCCACCAACAAGTCATCGAGATCGGGAGGAATTCATGACACCGTCAAATGGGCTCGGCTTCTTGCATCGTCATTTCATGGCCGTTGCGCTTGGCCTGTTGATGATTGCTGGTCAGGCGCTTGCGCTCGTGCCCCCTACTTACACGTATGTCGGCGGCGGCAACGGTGAGTATTCCGGCCCGTCGCTTGAGAATGTGTGCGAGCAGATGCGCGCTGCTTTTGGCGGTTCTGCCGTGACACTGACGCCTGACAGCTTCAACCCCGGTTGGTATCTCTGCCAGTTCTCTTACGGGCCGAACAACTCCGCCAACTATTCAAATACCATCAGGTCACCGATTGCAAGCTGTCCTCCCAACAGCACTTCGGTGACCGGTGGCTGCCAATGCAACTTTGGCTCTCAAGAGGACGGCTTCCAAACATCCTGTCTGCTTGCCCCCGCAGATCCTTTGCTCGCTTCGTCATCCAAGGGCAGCATGTGCCAGCGCGGTGCGCCGTCGGGCTATGGCGCCGGACAACCCATCCTTCCATCCACCGGTGAGAAGTACCGCGACGAACTCGACTATGCCGGCAGCGGCCCCGATGCCCTGTCGTTTGCGCGCACTTACCGCAGTACCTGGGCGTCTGATCCGTCGCACGCCACCACGGGCTTGGGACAGGTCTGGACGCACAACCACGGGAGTGTTCTCAAGGCCACGCCGAGCACCACCCCCAATGCCGTCACCATCACCAGCGCCGAAGGCTACGTGCGCACCTTCGTGCTGCCAGCGGGCAGTTCGAACTGGTCCGCCACCAACAGCGCCGATACGCTGCTGCAGATCACAGGTGGAGGCTGGTCCTACCGCCGTGCCGATGACAACAGCACCCTGACTTTCGACGCGTCGGGCAAGCTGCTGTCGGCTTCGGCGCGCAATGGCTGGACCCATACCTATGCCTACAACGCGCTCGGCCAACTCGCCACCATCGGCAATGGCTTCGGTCGCAGTCTGGTCCTTGCGTACAACGGCAGCGGCCAACTGACCACGGTCACCACCTCCGATGCCCGCGTGATCGGCTATGCCTACGACAGCGCGGGTCGCCTCTCTGTCGTCACGTACCCTGATGGCAAGACCCGCAGCTTCGCCTACGAGAACGCATCCTTTCCTCAGGCCCTCACCGGCATCTTCGACGAGAGCGGCGCTCGCTGGGGCACTTTTGTCTACGACGCACAGGGCCGGGCGACCAGCACCGAGTTGGCCGGAGCGGTGAATCGCTACCAGGTGAGCTATCCCGCCGCGGGCACCGCGACCGTCATCGACCCGCTGAGCACCAGCCGCAGCTTCAGCTACAGCGCCACGAAGGGCAAGCTGGCCGTCACGGGCGGCTCTCTGCCTTCCGGCACTGGGGAGTCCGATGCGGCCTCTCGGGTGCAGGACGCCAACGGCCTGATCACCAGCGAGACCGACTTCAAGAGCATCAAGACCGATACGACGTGGGATGTCGCACGTCGCCTGCCGCTGTCGGTGACCCGTGCAGTCGGCACTCCCGAGTCCCAGACTGTCACGACGCAATGGCACGCCACCTTCTCGCTGCCGGTGCTGGTGACCGAGTCCGGCCGCACCACCGCCTACACCTACGACGACAAAGGCAACGTCCTTTCGCGTGCCGTCACCGACACGGCTTCCTCCCCCAACACCACCCGCACCTGGCAGTGGACCTGGAACCCCCAAGGCCTGGCCGCCACCGAGACCGCCCCCAACGGCGCCGTCACCACCTTCGAGTACGACACCCTCGGCAACCTGACCAAAGCAGTGAATGTCCTGGGCCACGAAACCCTCTACAGCTACGACACCGCCAACCGCGTCATCAGCACCACCGCCCCCAACGGCCTGGTCACCACCTACGCCTACGACGCCCGCGACCGCCTGCTCACCCGCACCGTCGGCGGCCAGCACACCACCACCCTGACCTACAAGCCCACCGGCCTGGTCGACACCCTGACGCTCCCCACCGGCCTGGTCCTGAGCTACACCTACGACGCCGCCCACCGCCTCACCGGCTGGAGCAACAACCGCGGCGAATCCGGCACCTACACGCTCGACGCGATGGGCAATCGGGTGGGCGAGCAAATCAAGAACAGCGCCGGCACCATCGCCTGGACCACCGCGCGCACCATCAACAACCTCAACCGCCTCTCCGCCAAGACCGACGGCCCCAACGAGACCAACAGCTTCGCCTACGACGCCAACGGCGAACTCACCACCGAGACCAACGGCCTGAACCAGAGCACCCAGTACGGCCTGGACCCCTTGCGCCGGATCAAGACCATCACCAACGCTGCCAACGCCACGGCCGGCCTGGCCTGGAATGCCCTCGATGCCGTGACCAGCGCCAGCGACTTCAAGGGCGCGGTGACCAGCTACGGCCGCGATGCCCAGGGCAACGCCACCGCCGAGAGCAGCGCCGACGCCGGCCCGCGCAGCACCCAGTACGACGCCCTGGGCTTGCCCAGCCAGATCGTCGACGCCCTGGGCCAGGCCACCCAGATCCAGCGCGATGCCCTCGGCCGCCCGACGCAGCTGAGCTTTGCCGACGGCAAGTCGACTTACCTGCGCTACGACCTCAGCGGCAGCAGCTACAACGCGAGCGGCGCACCCAACGCCAGCAAGGGCTACCTCTCCGAGATGCAGGACCGTTCAGGCATCACCAGCTACAAGCGCGATGCCTTCGGTCGCGTGGTGCAGAAGACCCAGGTCTTCCCCAACGGCGTCAGCGGCAGCATCGGGTACAGCTACAACGCCCAGGGTCTGCGCGAGTCGATGACCAATCCTGGGGGATATCCCACCCAGTACCTCTACGACGGGACTGGCAGGCTGGTGCAGATCAACTTCCGCGGCGTTCCGCAGCTCACCAACATCACCTGGAACCCCATGGGCCAGCCCACGGGCTGGACCTGGGCCTTCGGAACCAGTTTCTTCGGCCAGAGCGCCGCGGATGTGGGTACGAGCCGAAGCTACGACACCGCGGGCCGGCTGACCCGGGTCACCGCCGGCGGTCAGACCCTGTTGGAGTACGCCTATGACGCGGCCGGCCGGGTGTACTCGCTGACCCAGCAGCTTGCCAAGCCGGACAACCCGGCCGATCCCAACACCCCCGTGAGCATCGCGCCCGTCACCTGGAGCGTCGGCTACGACGCCGCAGGGCGAGTCACCAGCTTCAACGCGCCGGACAACAGCGCCGGCTTCGGCTACGACGCCAATGGCAACCGCCTGAGCAGCACGCAGACGATGGGGGCGCAGACCACCAGCCGCAGCTACACCGTGGCCGGCCTGGGCAACCGGCTCACCGGCTTCACCCAAAGCGTGGGCGGCGCCAACACTGCCGTCAGCTACGGCTACAACGCCAACGGCGACCTCACCAGCGATGGCCTGCGCAGCTTCAGCTACGACGCAGAGGGGCGCCTCAGCGCCGTGACCACGGGCGCCACCGATGCCTCCCCGACCACGCGCTATGTGCACAACGCGCTCGGCCAGCGGGTCTTCAAGACCGAGCCGCTGTACCCGCCGGCCGAAGGCGACGAGAGCGACCAGGGCTTCATGGCGTCGTTGATCGCCTTCTTCACCAGCCTGTGGAACCCGGCGGCAGCGCCTGCAGAGAACCTCGGCTTCTTCTACGCCTACGACGAGGACGGCACGCTGCTGGGCGAGAGCGGCACGGGCGGGGCGAACAGCAGCGGCGAGGCGTTCTACCTCTGGATGCCGACATCCACCGGCCCGATCCCGGTCATGACGATCTCGGCCACGTCGCGCTATGCCATCCACGCCGATCACCTGAATACGCCGAGGAGCCTCACGGAGTGGAACGGCGCGCTGGCCTGGCAATGGACCTACTCGGCCTTCGGGGACGCGCAGCCGACGGTGGAGGGCCGGAAGTTCGCGAACGTGGCGCATACATCTGGGGACTTCGAGTTCAACCTGCGGTATCCGGGGCAGACGGCGGATAAGGAAAGTGGGTTGTTCTACAACTACTTCCGCAGCTATAGCCCGAGCACCGGGCGCTACACGCAGCCCGATCCTAGCGGGCTCGATGGTGGGTGGAATCGATCAGGGTATGCACACGGCAATCCACTGGAATTCACTGATTCGAAGGGCCTCGTACCCAATCCGGCCGAAGCAGCTTGTGCATTAGGCCCCAACCCGATTTGCATCGGTGGCGTAGCTGCAGACTTGCTGACCTGGATTGCTCCCGGGGCACTAGCTGGTGCGGGTCTCTACTTGGCTGGCCGAGTGGATGACCCCGCGGCTCAAATAGAGCATGATGCTTACAAGAAGCGTTCACTGGAGACCCCTCCACCGGACCAAAACGAGTGCGAACGGCTGAAATGGCTCTTGAAGCGCGAGCAAGACGTTGTGGCAGGAATGCAGGCCTGGGATGCGAAGTGGCTGCCAGGTCGACATGATGAAGCCATTCGCCAGCGAATGAATGGCATCGATAAACTCAAAGACCGAATCCGTCAGAAGTGCGGAGGATGTGACTAATGGACTCAATTGAAAAGCGTTATCTTGAAGCCGCATTTAGCGACTTGATTAACTATGAGGCCGAGGATCCTCTGCAGTTGATTGATCCACTCGCATATCGGACACCAGAGGGCGACTCTTGTTTGCACATTGCGGCTGGACGTGGTGATCTACAAGCAGTAGCGCTACTTCTCGACGCCGGCATGGACGCAAATCTGCGAGGCGATCTCGGAAACACTCCTCTGCACTATGCGCGTAGAGGTGCACATGAGGCCGTCGCAAGGCTCTTGATCGACCGGGGTGCTTCGGCCAGTCTTACAAATGAGCTTGGCAAGGACGCAAATAGTCCCTGAGCAGATTTCGTCGGCTCATGAGTTCGCGGCTATTGCCTGGTCCTGGGGGACGCACGTAAGAGTCGTCGTATCAGGACATCACAGCAGAAAAGGGATGGGCGTACATGGCGCGCCAACACTGTGGATCGTCGCGCCGATGGCTTCACGCCGACTACGCTACGTTGGGGTTGCGTTGCCGGGGACCTCTTGGGCAATGCCGCCAACAACATCTTCGGACCACAGCATGAATGCGCCTTCATGCTGGCCGCATTCCGGGCAGAAAAGAGTCGCCGCGCTATGGCGTTCTGGCTGCAAGGTGCAAACAATGAAATGCACAGAACACAGCAGGCACTTGGCCTTCAGGCGCGTGTAAGTAGCGCGAGTGTTGTAGAACATGAGTGACTTGTTGGCTCTGCTTCTTCGGCGCCTACCATCAAATGCTAGGCCTCGCTGGCGCTTTGTAGCGGCCGTGCAGGCGCTTGGAAAAAGTGCCGCGCGACGCTCGCCGAACTGCAGAGGCTACCAGACTCGCCATTGACTTCGGTGCGCCGAGCCGATAGATTTGGCGCGGCTCGGGTTTGATCGCCCGACCGTGCAAGCCGCGACGGCTGCACACCGCCGGATAGCGCGTGCGCCGGTGCCCGCTCTGAGCCGTGATGGCCATCGGGGATCCCAGGTTCAACCTTTGGAGGTCCTCGATATGAAGAGCCGACTTCAGAAATACCGTACTTCAGCGATCCAGGCCCAGCGGGGCCGATGCATCTACTGCCGCCAGCCCATGGGCCGCGATGCCACCGCGGAGCACCTGTGTGCGCGCCAGGACGGTGGCACCGATCGGAAGGGCAATATCGTCGCAGCCTGCCGTCGCTGCAACCACCGGCGCCACGCCGACAAAGCCTGTGCGGGGCTTTCGGCGTTTGATTATTCGACCCTCGTTGAACTCGAGCGCGTGGCTGGCATCGCGGAGAGCGCAGCACCATCGCCTAGAAAGCCGTCGTGGAACGCCGACAGCGATCGGCAACTCGAGCGCCAATCGCCGAGCGCACGACCCGGGAACCGATCCCGCGATAGACGGCCTTGCCGGTCTTCGCAGCGAGCCGTCGAGCAAGTCATCCACGCTTCTCAGCGGCCGGTGGCTGATCGGGCCGCGGGCTCCAGCCCCGGCGCAGCAGGGCGATCAGGTCATTGAGCTTCATGAAGACGGCTCCAGCCTGAGGCGCAGGGTTAGTACGGATGGCTGCACTGATGATGGTAAGACAAAGTAACTACAAAACCACTTGCTCGGTATGGTTCTTGCGAGGCTCGCGCCTGGAGTACGTAAATGGCTCAAAGCCCCAAGCTAGATAGGAAGCTCATACCGTACATGTTGTTGGGCGGGCTTGCGATCGCGTTGTTTTTTGGGCTACTAGTACTTGAGGACTGCACGGTAGTACGCCTATCGCTGGATGAAACCACACGAAAAGCGGACGATGATCGGCTTGAGCACTGGCATTTTTGGATACAATTTTTTACGGGTTCGTCATGGGCGACATGGCCTGATCAGACAAAGATTACTTCGCCGCGGGATAGTTGTATTGCATTCACGACGGCGATTTGGGTGCATGTTCTGCTCAACACGGGCGTCGTACTAGGTTTCGTCTGGGGTCTCTATCAGGTCGTCTTGCTTAGGAGCGCATCTATGAAGGTTGCTAATTTCATCAAGCGGCGAGACAGCACGCTCAAAGTGCAAGTGAAAAACGTCCTGATGCAGCATGGTCAGCCGGCAGATGTGCTGCGCCGACAGTCTGCGGAAGTTGATTCCATCTTCGAAAATGCGAACAGGCGGCTGCGCACGGTGCTGACCGCTGAACTGGGTGAGGCTGAGGCTGCACGGGTGATGGATACGCTGCTCGAGGCCGATGTTCAGATGGCACCGGCACGAGCACAGTGATGGACGCCAAACACGAGTTGATCCTTGAGGGGGTCATTCTCGATGCGCAAAGTGAAGATCCACCGCCGAAGAACCGGCAACTCCGAAAGCGGATTCACGAGGAAGCTGATGTTCTCAATTCACCCAAGCCAACCAAGGCTGAGGTGGACCAGTTCATCCAGGATCACGGCCTCGACGTCGACAATTGAACGTGTCCGCTGACCAGGGCATCGGGCTCCGCGCTCCCTGAGTCCCACGAGCGTCGGCTCCAGCGCCGTGCCCTTCGACATTGCCAAGGAGCTACAGGCTCGGCATCAGCCCCAGTGTTCGAACCGCGGTAGCGGCTATCCTTAGGAGTTCGTCCTTCCCGATTCTTCCCCGAGAGGCGTCAAGCCTTACCCGAGATCGCCCGCTCAAGCGAATCCAGCCTGTCCAGGAGGCGCTGATTCTCGTTGCGCCTGTTGTTCTCGCTCACGCAGATTTGGACGCAACGGCTGAACACGTAGGGAATGATCGCGATGGCTACTGCCATGGCGGCGCCCGCCGCCTGTTGCGGTGCTGAGCCAGAAGAAGCAAAGGTAAGGAAAAGGGTGCCGCCGGCAGCAAGAGAGGCGAGCAGGGTGAGGCAATAGAGAAAAATCGTCATGATGTCGTCAGTGGGTTTTTTCGAGGGCGTGGCGCAGTTTGCGTCGGATCACTTCCGTGGCCAGTCGAGCGGCTGAGGTGTGCTGAACTCGAGCACGGGGTTACCGTTCTGGTACGCCGTGAACTGAATCAGGATCTTCTTCGCCTTCTTGGCGCTTGCGATGAATCGGCTGGCGTTGCTCAGGAAGATTGCAGTGCTGCTGTGGTCGGCAGGGGGGCTCCCCCCGAACGCCACGGGCGCGGCGTCGTCGAACTTGACCGTCACCCTGCATTCCATGGTGTTGCAGAGCATCTGCCCCTGGTCGATTCCCACGGTGACGTCGAGTCCGTACTGTGGGTGTTGGCGGACAACCAGGTGCCCCCCATTCGACCCGTTGTACGGAAACCCAAAGTTGAGCCGGTTGTCACTCTGGACCTGCGCCTCGGTGTTCTTTTTGCCACTCATCTTGTCAGTGTCACTTTGATAATCCCACCCGGCGGCCTGTGCGCCGCTCGCCGCTGCAACGATCGCCAGCAGAATCAGTCGTCTCATGCTTCCCTCGCTCTATTGTTAAATGCGGCCCAGATGGTAGGGCGAGCAACGGTTCCGTGGGCAGCAGCGATCGCTCCGAAGAACCGCCGAACGTGACAAACGACCGACCACGGCGGGGCGATCCATCGGCATCACCATCCACCCTTGCTCCAAGGGGTCAGGATTGGCGTGCGACGTTCCCCTGCCTAGACTCGCGGCCCTTTGAGAAGGGTCCTGATGCTTGCACTGAAATTCCACCTCGAGCTCGCCGTCGAGGACGACGAACCCGCGCGCTTCATCAAGTTCATCGACGGCAAGATCTACCTCTACACGGACGGGGAGAGGAAGGTGAAGGCGGGCAACTTCTCCGTCATCATCATCGACGTCGAATCTGCCGTGAACGAACGTGAGTCGGTTTTCGACGTCTTCGACTTCAGCTCCAAGACCATCGACTACTTCAGCCTGTACGCGGCAGACCTTGATTTCAAACCCAGGGTGCTCAAGGCGTTGGGCGGCGAAGACCGCTGGGCACCTGGCATGCTGATCCTGGACCGCCTTGAGGTGCTGCCCAAATTCCGTGGCCAGGCCGTCGGACTGCGCGTGCTTCGATGGCTGCGGATGCAGTTCAGCATGGGATGCGGGATCGTGGTGATGAAGCCCTTCCCGCTGCAGTTCGAGGGCGGTACTCCCGAGGAGAACAAGGGCAAGCCTGCCTTCGTCCGGCTGCGCCTAGACCTGTTCGACACCGAGTTTCATCAGGCCCTGAAGAAGCTTCGCGTCTACTACGGCAGGGCCGGCTTCGCGGTTGTCGCGGGGACGCCGTACATGGTTGCCGACCCTATGCGGGCGGCACCGTCGTTGGAGGAAATGGGCGTCGATCAGTGGGCTTCCATTCGCATTTCCCGGGGCTAGTAGGGCCTGACAAACGCACGTACCTCCCTCGGACAGCCATGCCGATTTCTATCATTTTCGGCGATTCGGTTTGTCAGGCGACCGAAGCAAATGCGCTTATGCGACAAGTACTTAGCCCAATCCTGACCACCTCATGGGGTGCAAGGGGTCGAAGGTTCGAATCCTTTCACACCGACCAAACGACAGAAAGAAAAAACCGGTCAGCAATCGCTGACCGGTTTTTTTATGGGCCACCCCGCACGGCTTCATGGCACTGCCTTCGTGCCGCGGGCGGCGGACGCAGCGACAGCCCACCACTACTGCGGCTGCAACCCAATCTCCTTCGCCACCTTCTGCCAGCGCTCGGCCTCCGCGCGCATGAAACTGCGCAACTCGCCGCTGCTGGAGGACTTCAGGTCCACGGCCAGTGCCGACAGCCGCTCCTTGACCACCGGCTGCGCCAGGGCCGCCGCGGCCTCCTTGCGCAGGTGCTCCACCACCTCGAGCGGCGTGGTGGCCGGCGCCACCATGGCCCACCACTGGTCGATCTCGACGCCCTTGATGCCGGCCTCCGCCAGCGTGGGCACGTCCTTCAACGCCGGCATCGGTACGCGCCGCGGGCTGGCCACGGCCAGGGCGCGGATCTTGCCGGACGCGAGCAGGCTGGCGCCGCTGGCGAGCGTCGCGAAGTGGCCGGCCACCAGGCCGGCCGCCACGTCGTTGAGCGCGGGCGCCGAGCCGCGGTACGGCACCATGTTGAAGCGGATCCCGCTGCGCGTGGCCAGCAGTTCGGCGGCGAGATGGCTGACGGTGCCGGCGCCGCTGTGCGCGATGGCCGGCGGCGAGGCAGCGGCAGCCGCTGCCTTCATGAAGCTCCTGAAGTCCTTCGCATCGGCCCCGGTGCCGCCGAAGAAGACCAGCGGCGAGGTGCCGATCATCGTCACCGGCGTGAAGTCGCGCAGCAGGTCGTAGGGCAGGCGGGTCATCATCGCCGGCGCGATGGCATGCGGGAGCTCCACGATGGCGGTCGTGTAGCCATCCGGCGCGGCGCGGGCGGCTGCCTCCGTGCCGATCTGCCCGGCGGCGCCGGGCCGGTTGTCCACGACGACGGAAACCCCCATCGCGCCGCTCATGCCTTGCGCGATGGCGCGTGCGATGGCATCGGTGCTGCCGCCGGCAGCCCAGGGCACGATCAGCTTGATCGGCCGGTCGGGAAAGGCGGCCCAGGCTCTTGGCGCGGCGGCCATCAGCGCGGCCGCGCTCAGGAAGGTGCGGCGATGCATCGGTGACATGAAGACTCCTTGAAGCTCTTAGACAGGGTCGGGCCAGCTCGGATCGCGCGAGGCATCGGCGGTGAGCATCAGCACCACGTGGTCGCCACCGGCGATCGCGCCGCGCTCCCGCAGGCGTTGCAGTGCGCCCAGGCCGGACGCCGCGCAAAGCTCCGCGCTGACGCCCGCCTGCGTGAGCAGGCGCCGGGCCGCACGGGCCTCGTCGTCGCCCACCACCACCGCGCCGCCGCCGCTGGCCACCACCGCCTGCCATTGGAGGAAGGTCACCGTGGCGCCGGCGGTGGAGAACTGCGCGGTGCGTCCGGGATAGTCGGCCTCCAGCGCGCCGCCCTCTAGCACGCGCGAGAGCCGGGCGAAGGGCTCGACGGCCCAGATGCGCGGCAGCTTCGCGATGCGGCCGGCGGCGAGCAGGTCGCGAAAACCGGCGAAGAGGCCCCAGGCCAGATCGCCGCGCGCCGTCGGCACGATCACATGGTCGGGCAGGCCGCCCTGTTCCAGGCATTCGTGGGCGATGGGCTTGTAGCCCTCGATCGCGAGCGGCGCGCTGCCGAGCGCCGGCAGGCTGTGGTTGGTGAGCGCGAAAAAGCCTGCGCGCTGCGCACGCTCGCGCACGAAGGCCCAGCGGCCGGCGTTGTCGGCGAAGGCGAAGCGCCGGGCGCCCGCGATCTCCAGCGCCTTCGCGTAGGCAGCCGGCATGTCTTCGTAGGTCGCGACCTCGCAGGTCAGGCCGGCGAGCTGCGCGTAGTGCGCCGCCGAGACTGCGGCGTTGCCCGAGGAGGCGAGCACCAGCGTGTGGGCGCCGAAGTCCAGCGCCTGCGAGACGCCCACGGCGGTCATCCGATCCTTGTGCGAGCCGGTCGGATTGCAGGACTCGTCCTTGAGCGCGAGGTGCGCGATGCCGAAGCGGCGCGCCAGCTCGGACAAGGCCAGCAGCGGCGTGTCGCCTTCGCCCAGAGTGAAGCCTTGCATGTACGGCATCAACGGGACCGAGGCGCCGGCCGTGTCGGCCGCGCCGTAGCCGTAGCTCGCGCGCAGGCTCACGTGCACGCCCTCGGCGCGGCAGGCCGGGCAGCCCTCGTGCGCCAGGCGGATCGGGTAGGGGGCGTTGCAGCGCAGGCATTGCAGGCCGCGCAGGAGCGGATTCCTGGTCGGCCGGGTCGGCTGCATGTGGGCGCAAAGCGCGGTGCTCATTGCTTGGGCTTGCTTTCGTGGCTGCGTGAATCGATGTCCTCATCCTAGGCGCGGACAAATAAAATGAAAGCGCCCCATCTACTCATCCGATAACACAACTTATCAATGCGCTTCACCGAGATCGAAACCTTCCGGGCGCTGATGCGCAGCGGCACCACGCGCAAGGCCGCGGCGCAGCTGCAGGTGACCCAGCCCGCCGTCAGCCAGTCGCTCAAGCGGCTGGAGACCCAGTCCGGCATGGTGCTGTTCGAGCGCATCGGCGCGCGGCTGGTCCCCACGCCGGAAGCGCATGCGCTCTGGACCGAGGTGGAGCGCGTGTTCATCGGCATGGACGCCATCGAGCATCGGTTGCGCAGCCTGCGCGACTTCGGCGTCAACCAGCTCCAGCTCAGCTGCTATCCGGCCTTCGGACTCGGCTTCATGCCGCGCGCACTGGCGCGGCTGAAGGCACAGCGCGGCGAAGGCGCATGGCCGCAGGTGTCGCTGCAGGTACTGAGCTCGAAGGACGTGCGCGACCGCGTGGCCATGGGCATCTCGGATTTCGGCCTCATGGCCGACGAGCTGCCGCTGGAGGGCATCGAGCATTCGACCTTCGCGCGGATGCCCGGCGTGATCGTGATGCCGCAGGGCCATGCGCTGGCGCGCTTCAAGACCGTCAAGCCCCAGCAGCTCGCGGAGCTTCCGTTCCTTGCCCTGAATCCCGAAGACCCGGCGCATCGCCGGCTCGAGGCGGCCATGGCATCGCAGGGCATCGCCTTGCGGCTGGCTGCGCAGACGCCCTACGCGGCCAGCGTCTGCGAGATGGCCCTGCAAGGCCTGGGTGTCGGCCTGGTCAATCCGATCACCGCGCTCGACTATGCCGAGCGCGGGCTGGTCGTGCGCAAGCTCTCGATCGACGTGCCCTTCGCCTGCCTGCTGGCCTTGCCCGCCGGCAAGGTGCTGTCGACCATGGCCCGGGGCTTCCTGTCCGTCATGCGCCAGCAGCTCGCGGAGGACGGGCAGCGGCTGCAGCGCTATCTGCGCTGAGCCGTCGAAGGCGTCGATCGTTGCGTGGTTCGCGGCTTTTCACCACACTCCCTGCTCCGACCCACCCCAAGGAAACCTCATCATGCCCACCATCACCACGCAGGACGGCACCACCATCTACTACAAGGACTGGGGCCAGGGCCAGCCCATCGTGTTCTCCCACGGCTGGCCGCTCTCCGGCGACGACTGGGACAACCAGATGCTGTTCTTCCTCGCCCAGGGCTATCGCGTGATCGCGCACGACCGCCGCGGCCACGGCCGCTCGACGCAGACCTGGACCGGCAACGAGATGGACACCTACGCCGACGACCTGGCCGCACTCACCGCGGCGCTCGACCTCGAGGATGCGATCCATGTCGGCCACTCCACCGGCGGCGGCGAGGTGGCCCGCTACCTGGGGCGCCACGGCTCCAGGCGCGTGGCCAAGGCCGTGCTGATCGGCGCCGTGCCGCCGATCATGGTGAAGACCGCCGCCAATCCCGGCGGCCTGGCGATCGACGTGTTCGACGGCATCCGTGCCGGCGTCGCCGGCAACCGCGCCGAGTTCTATCGCGACATCACCTTGCCCTTCTACGGCTACAACCGGCCGGGCGCCAAGATCTCCGAGGGCATTCGCCAGCACTGGTGGCTACAGGGGATGATGGGCGGCATTAAGGCCCACTATGACTGCGTCAAGGCCTTCTCGGAAACCGACTTCACGGAGGACCTCAAGAAGATCGACGTGCCGACCTTGATCATGCACGGCGACGACGACCAGATCGTCCCGATCGGCGCCTCGGCCCTGCTGTCGGCCGAGCTCGTGAAGGGCGCCCAGCTCAAGGTCTACCCGGGGCTGCCGCACGGCATGTGCGCCACGCATCCCGAGGTGATCAACCCCGACCTGCTGGCCTTCATCAAGGGCTGAGCCTCTGGGCGCGGTCCTGACGACGCCGGAGCCCGCCGGACGCGCAGACCCTAAGATGCCGGTCCGGAACGGGCAACGCAGACACATGGATCGCTGGACCGAAATCGAACTGTTCGTGCAGACCGCGGAGCTCGGCAGCCTGTCGCGTGCCGCCGAGGCGGTGGGCCTGTCGAATGCCGCGGCCAGCCGCCACCTGGCCTCGCTCGAGGCGCGGCTGGGCGCGCAGCTGGTGCAGCGCAATACGCGGCGCCTGGCCCTGACCGAGATGGGCGAGAGCTACTACGGCCGGTGCAAGACCATCCTGGCCGACCTGCGCGACGCCGACGCGACCGTCAACGCGACGGCGCTCGACCCGATGGGCACGCTGCGCGTCACCGCGTCGCTGTCCTTCGCGATGCAGCACATCGCGCCGCTGCTGCGCGCCTACACCGAGCGCTATCCCAAGGTCACGGTCCATGTGGAGGCGGCCAACCGCTACCTCGACCTGATCGACAACAACATCGACGTGGCGATCCGCACCCGCGAGTACGAAAGCGACTCCGGCATCACCATCCGCAGCCTGGCCGAGACCCGCCGCGTCCTCGCGGCCTCGCCAGGCTACCTGGACCGGCGCGGCGCGCCGCGCACGGTGGAGGAGTTGGCCGCGCACGACCTGCTGCTCTACACCTACAGCAACAACCCCGACGCGCTCGCCTTCCGGCGCGGCGAGGAGCAGCGCACGATCAAGGTCAAGGGCCTGCTGGAGTCCAACGACGGCCAGGTGCTGCGCGCGGCCGCGCTCGACGGCCTCGGCATCCTGGTGCAGCCCAAGTACATCGTCTACGAGGACATCGTCGCCGGCCGCCTGATACCGGTGCTCGACGACTGGGACTTGCCGCGCCTGCGCATCAATATCGCCTTCCAGAGCCGGCGGCACATGTCGGCGAAGGTGCGCACCTTCATCGACTTCCTGGCCGCGCATTTCGAGCGCATGGACTACGAGCGCAAGTGGACCAGCTTCGATCCGGTGGCGAGCGGGGAGGGGGGCGCTGATCAGCGCGGCGGCGCGCCCTCGTAGGCGCGCTGCAGCAGCGCGCGGATGGCGCCGCGCTCGGCCGGGCCGAAGGGGCGCGGGTTCCAGTAAGGGTTGCTCACCGCGAGATCGGCGGCGCGGTCCAGGTCGGCCTCCTTCATGCCGATGTCCTTCAGCGCAATCGGCGCGCCGTTGTCGCGCGCCAGCGCCTGCAGGCCCTGCGCCGCGTCCGCCGTGCCGAGGGCTCTTGCAATGCGCTGCATCGCGCCCGGCGCCGCCTCGGCATTGAAGGCGATCGCATGCGGCAGCACCACCGTGTGCACCTCCGCATGCGGCAGGTTGAAGCTGCCGCCCAGCGTGTGGCACAGCTTGTGGTGCAGCGCCATGCCGACGTTGCCCAGCACGCTGCCGCACAGCCAGGCGCCGTAGAGCGCATCGGACCTCGCCTCGATGTCCTCGGGGCTGCGCCGAATCGCCGGCAGCGCCCGCGCGATGGCGGCGATGCCTTCTTCGGCCATCAGGTCCATCACCGGGTTGCTGTCCTGCGCATACAGGCCCTCGGCCGCATGGGCGATGGCGTTGATGCCGCTGGTCACGCTCAGGCCCACGGGCAGGGTGCGCGAGAGCTCGGGGTCGTAGATCACGGTGCGCGGCAGTACCCGGAAGTCCTTGCCGGTTTTCTTGAGGCCGGCCTCGGTCAGGCCGTAGATGGGCGTCATCTCGCTGCCGGCGTAGGTGGTGGGAATGGCCAGGATGGGCAGGCCCGAGTCCAGCGCGATGGCCTTGCCCAGGCCGGTGGTGGAGCCGCCGCCGATGGCCACGGCGCAGTCGGCGTCGAGCTTGCGCGCGACTTCACGGGCCTCGCGGGCGGTCTCGATCGGCACATGCATGACGGCCCGGTCGAAGATGCCGGCGGCCTGGGGGCCGAGCAGCTCGGCCACGCGCTCGGCCTGGGCGCGCTGCTCGGGCGTCGAGAGCACCAGGGCGCGCCTTGCGCCCAGCGCCTCGATCTCGCGGCCCAGGTGGGCAAGGCTGCCGGCGCCGAAGACCACGCGCTGCGGCTGGCTGGTGTAAACGAAGGAGGAGGTGGAGCGCATGACGCCGATGGTAGGCCGAAGCCCCCGCGAGCCGCCAGGGCCCGGAGCCTGCCTTTGCGCAAAACAGTTTTCCGCTGGAGCCCCTGTCCGCGCCCGCGCGGCGGTCCCATAGTCCCCGGCTGAGATTCCAAGGAGACCCCACATGCGCAACCTCGACGAAGACACCATCACCCAGGCCGTGCTGGCCCGGCACACCGGCGCCCCCGATGCCCGGCTGCGCGAGATCATGACCAGCCTGGTCCAGCACCTGCACGCCTTCGCGCGCGACGTCGGGCTCACCGAGGCCGAGTGGTTCGAGGGCATCCGCTTCCTGACTGAGGCGGGTCACATCACCGACGACAAGCGCCAGGAGTTCATCCTGCTGTCCGATACGCTGGGCTTGTCGATGCTGGTCACGGCGCTCAACAACCGCAAGCCGCGCGAGTGCACCGAGGCCACCGTGTTCGGGCCCTTCCACGTCGAGGGCTCGCCCGAGTACCCGCTGGGCGCCGACGTGGCCAATGGCGCGCGCGGCGAGCCCTGCTACGTGCGCGGCCGGGTGCTGGCGCCGGACGGCAGCCCGGTGCCCAACGCCGAGCTGCAGGTCTGGCAGGCCGATGCCGACGGCCTCTACGACGTGCAGTACAAGGGGGACCACGAGCACCGCGCCCGCGGCACGCTGCATGCCGATGCGGAGGGGCGCTTCCACTTCAAGTCGATCCGGGCCGAGGCGTATCCGATCCCGCACGACGGGCCGGTGGGCCGCATGCTCGAGGCGCTGGGGCGTCATCCCTGGCGGCCGGCGCATCTGCATTTCATGATCACGGCGCCGCGCTTCCAGCGGCTGATCACGCATGTGTTCCGCAACGGTGACGAGTACCTGGACTCCGACGCCGTGTTCGGCGTGCGCCGCTCGCTGATCGCCGACTGGGTCGAACATCCGCCCGGCCGCACGCCGGACGGCGGCATGAGCGAGGTGTCGTTCTACACGCTGGATTTCGACTTCGTGCTCGCCCCGGCGGCCTGACGAGCGGCTGCGGCCGTCAGTGCAGCAGGGCGCAGGCCCTGAGGTCCGCAGGCCCCAGCAGGATGGGCATGGAAGGCGCTGCCCGGTAGCGTTCCACGGCCCTGGCCTCGATGCAGTCGAAGTAGGCCTCGCAGGTATTGGTCAGGTCGGGGTCCTCATCCGGGCTGTCGCAGAGGCCGCGCAGCGCGGCGTCGGAGACATGGGCCACGATGCGGGGGCCGTCGAGGCCGTCGGGATAAATGGCAAACCGGACGGTTTTCGTCTCGGGGCAATGGATCGCTTCGCAGATCATTGTGTTCTCTTGTCAGAGCCTCTCTTTTTTCGCGTCGCGATTTGACGCTGACGCGCGGGCCACGCGGCGCGGCATACTTCGCGAGCCGAGGAAAGACGGCGCCTACAGAGACACATTCGCCCATGGACGACCCTTTCGAGCTGCAGCGCTTCGTCGATGCGCAAGACCCCGTGATCGACGAGGTCCGCGGCGAGCTGCGCGCAGGCCGCAAGCGTAGCCACTGGATGTGGTTCGTGTTCCCGCAACTGGCGGGTCTGGGCCACAGCGCGATGGCGCAGCGCTACGCCATCGCCTCGCTCGCGGAGGCCCGCGCCTATCTGGCCCATCCGCTCCTCGGGCCGCGGCTGCGCGACTGCAGCGCGCTGATGCTCGCGGTCGAGGGCCGCGGCGTCCACCAGATCTTCGGCGCGCCGGACGATATCAAGTTCTGGTCGTCCATGACCCTGTTCGATAGGGCCGATCCGTCCGATCCGGTCTTTCGCGACTGCCTGAACAAGTACTTCGGCGGCCGGCCCGATCGCGGGACGCTGTCCCGGATCGAAGGCAGCGATGGGGGCTGAACGCGCGATGCGCCTTGGCAGCTGGGACAGGGGAATCGGCTGGCTCGCCGCACTGGCGCTGTTTTTGCTGTTGGCCGGCTGCGCGGGTCTGCCGAGGGAGGTGGAGCGCCCGCCCTCGTACGCGGTCGCCGACACCGCGAACACGGCGCTCGGCCGCCTGGCCGTGGCCGGTGCACCGGATGCGCAGCAAAGCGGCTTCCGGCTGCTGCCCATGCCGGCCTACTCGATGCATGCGCGTCTCGAGCTGGCGCGGCGCGCGCAGCGCAGCATCGACATCCAGTACTACCTGGTGCAAAACGACGAGACCGGCCGCTACCTTCTGCGCACGCTGCGCGACGCGGCCGAGCGCGGCGTGCGCGTGCGCGTGCTGATCGACGACCTCTACACGGCAGGCGCCGACACGCTGCTGGCGAGCCTGGCGGCCCATCCGAACGTGGAGGTGCGCATCTTCAACCCCTTCCCGGCCGGGCGCGACCGGCTGCTCACGCGGCTGGGCGCCTCGCTGCTCGACATCGACCGCATCCACCGCCGCATGCACAACAAGCTCTTCGTCGCCGACAACGCGATGGCGGTGGTGGGCGGGCGCAACATCGCCAACGAATACTTCATGCGCAATGCCGGCTCCAACTTCATCGACATCGACACCCTGGTAACGGGTGCCGTGGTGCCGCGGCTGTCCTCGCTGTTCGACATGTACTGGAACAGCCCCTTCGTTTATCCGATCGAGTCGCTTGCGCACGTGCAGGGCACGCCCGGGCAGCTGCGCCAGCGCTTCGAGGAGATGACATGGGACGCCGCGATCTGGGCGCCGCAGACACCGATCGAGCGCGACCTGCTGGGCTACCAGGCGCTTGCCGAGGACCTGGACGCGGGCGAGCTGTCGCTGATCTGGGCGCGGGCCGAGGCCTATGCCGACACGCCGCACAAGGCGCTGGGCCCGCGCGAGGAGCGGCCGCGCGTGGCGGCCGATTCGCCCGAGGGCGTGCTCTTCAACGTCCGACGCTACGTGCGCGCGGCCGAGCGCGAGGCGCTGGTGACCACGCCCTACCTGATCCCGGGGCGCGGCGGCATGGAGTCCGTGCGCCAGCTGCGCGAGCGCGGCGTGCGCTTCACGCTGGTGACCAACTCGCTGGCCGCCACCGACGAGTCGCTGGTGCACCTGGGCTACCGCCGCTACCGGCCCGAGCTGGTGCGCCTCGGCGTCGAGCTCTACGAGCTGAGCCCCAAGCGCGTCGAGCAGACGCAGCGCTTCGGCATCTTCGGCTCGGCCAGCGGGCGGCTGCACGGCAAGTCGGCGGTGGTCGACGGCAAGGTGGTGTTCATCGGCTCGCTGAACTTCGATCCGCGCTCGGACCTGCACAACACCGAGCTGGGCTTGTTCATCCACAGCCCGCAGATCGCGGCGCAGCTCACCAGCCTGGTCGGCTTCATCACCATGGATGCGGCCTACCGCGTGCGCCTCGGGCCGCACGGGGATGTCGAATGGGTGAGCCCATCGGAAGACGGCGGGCCCGACGTGGTGCAGCACACCGAGCCCGAGACCGACTTCGGCTCGCGCCTGAAGCTGGAGCTGCTCGCTCCGTTGGTACCGGAGAGCCTGCTCTAGCTCAGTGCATCAGCGCAGCTGGCCGTTGAGGTAAGGCTCGGGGTCGACCGCGACGCCCTGCTTGCGCAGCTCGAAGTGCAGCTTGACGCGGTCGGCGCCGCTGCTGCCCATCTCGGCGATCTTCTGGCCCTGGCGCACCACGTCCTTCTCCTTCACGAGGATCTGCTGCGCGTGCGCGTAGGCGCTGAGGAAGGTGTCGTTGTGCTTCACGATCACCATGTTGCCGTAGCCGCGCAGCTCGCCGCCGACATAGACGACGCGGCCATCGGCCGCGGCGAGGATCGCATCGCCCGGGCTGCCCGCGATGTCCAAGCCCTTGTTGTTTTTTAAGCGTCGAAAGCGCGACAGCGTGGGCCCGGCGGCGGGCCGGATGAAGGCGGCCGGCGCGGGCGGTGGCGGCTTGACGGTGGGCGCGGGGCCGGGGGAACGGCCGCTGGGGCGGGAGAGGCGTGGTGCTGCAGGCCACCAGGCCGGCGGCCGCGACGACCATGAGGCCGGCGCGGAGAACGTAGGTCTTGGATTGCATGGCGCTTTTTCGAACCGATTTTGCGGCGGTGGTTCCCGCTCGCGCGTAGGACCGCGGCGGTTTTTCAGGGCTGAAGGCCCTGCGGTGCCTGCGCCGCGCGGCTTGCGCGATGCAGGCGCGCTCATCTATTTCAGCGGGATCGGCATCGCGCGGTCGATGGGCACCGCGGTGATGCTGTTCTTGGGCGAGCCTTCGACCAGGCGATCGGAGTAGGTCAGGTAGACCAGCGTGTTGCGCGAGGCGTCCACCATGCGCACCACGCGCAGGCGCTTGAAGAGGATGGAGAGCCGCTCGCTGTAGACCTCTTCGCGCTTGGGCAGCGGCTGGGTCACGCGCACCGGCCCGACCTGGCGGCAGGCGATGGAGGCCTCGGCCTTGTCCTCGGCCAGGCCGAAGGCGCCGGAGATGCCGCCGGTCCTGGCGCGCGAGACGTAGCAGGTCACGCCGCCGACCTTGGGATCGTCGTAGGCCTCGACCACGATCTTGTGGTCCGGGCCGATCAGCTTGAAGGCGGTGTCGACTTCGCCCACCTGCTCGGCCTGCGCCTGCGCGGCCAGCAGCAGGGCGGCGCAGCAAAGCGTCGCGCGCAGGTGCTTCATACGATGTCGAGCGTATGGACGCGGTCGAAGCTGCCGCGGCGCCGGTCCTCGAAGTAATGGGTGAGCGCCTCCCGCACCGTGCGAAAGGCGATTTCGTCCCAGGGGATTTCTTCCTCGGTGAAGAGGCGGGCCTCGATGGTCTCGTGGCCGGGGTCGAACTTGTCGCTCAGGAGGCGCGCCCGGTAGAACAAGTGCACCTGGCCCACGCGCACCACGCTCATCACCGCGAACAGGCCTTCCATCTCGTACTCGGCGCCGGCCTCTTCATCGGTCTCGCGCGCCGCGCCCTGCTCGGTGGTCTCGTTGAGCTCCATGAAGCCGGCCGGCAGCGTCCACTTGCCCCAGCGCGGCTCGATGTTGCGCTTGCACAGCAGCACCCGGTCGCCCAGCACGGGGATGGTGCCGACCACGTTGAGCGGGTTCTCGTAGTGCACCGTGTGGCAGGCCGGGCAGACGGCACGCTCGCGCGTGTCGCCGTCGTCGGGGATGCGGTAGACCACGGCGGTGCCGCAGTTCTTGCAGTGCTTGATGGGGACGCGCAGGAGCATCGGGCGTGGGCCGGCGGGTTGGTTTCAGGCCACCTTGACGGTGAGCGTGGGCAGGCCGGCGACCTGGCCGACCAGGGTGTCGCCGGCCACCACCGCGGCCACGCCTTCCGGGGTGCCGGTGAAGATCAGGTCGCCGGGCTGCAGCTCCCAGGCGGCCGACAGGTGCTCGATGGTCTCGGCCATGTTCCAGATCAGCTTGCTCACGTTGCTGCGCTGGCGGTCCTGGCCGTTGACCTGCAACGAGATCTCGGCGTGCTCGATGTCGCCGGCCTGGGCCGCCGGCACGATCGGGCCCGTGGGGGCGCTCTGCTCGAAGCTCTTGCCGATGTCCCAGGGGCGGCCCTGCTTCTTCATGTCGCCCTGCAGGTCGCGGCGCGTCATGTCCAGGCCCACGGCGTAGCCGAAGATGTGCTTCATCGCATCGGCGGCCTTGATGTTCTTGCCGCGGGTGCCGATCGCCGCGACCAGCTCGATCTCGTGGTGCAGGTTCTTGGTCAGGGTGGGGTAGGCCATGGTGCCGGTCGTCCCGGCATCGACCACCACCACGGCATCGGCCGGCTTCATGAAGAAGAAGGGCGGCTCGCGGCCGGTAAAGCCCATTTCCTTGGCGTGCTCTTCGTAGTTGCGGCCGACGCAGTAGATGCGGTGCACGGGGAAGCGGGCAGCCTGGCCGACCACCGGCAGGGACACCGGTGCCGGCGGGGTGAAGACGTATTCGGAAGCCATGGCGCAGAAAGTCCTTTTCGAGCGAAAGCGGCAGTTTGCCAGAGGGCGCGGGGCACCGCCGGGCTTTTGGCTCCGCCGGGGCGCCGGCGCTATGCTCGGGGCCATGATGAAGCTCTACAACTACTTCCGTTCCTCCGCTTCGTTCCGGGTCCGCATCGCGCTCAACCTCAAGGGCCTGGACTACGACTACCTCCCGGTGCACATCGCCCGCGGCGAGCACAAGACGGGGTCCTTCTCGGCCATCTCGCCCGACATGCTGGTGCCGTTGCTGGAAGACGAGGGCGAGCGCTTCACGCAGTCGATGGCGATCATCGAGTACCTGGACGAGATCCACCCCGAGCCCGCGCTGCTGCCGCACGATCCCGTGGGCCGTGCGCACGTGCGGGCGCTGGCGCAGTCGGTCGCCTGCGAGATCCACCCGCTCAACAACCTGCGCGTGCTCAAGTACCTGGTGCGCGAACTCAAGCTCGGCGACGATGCCAAGAACACCTGGTACCGCCACTGGGTGCGCGAGGGCATGCTGGCCTTCGAGCGCCAGCTCGCGCTGCGCCCGGCCAGCCTCTATTGCTGGGGCGACACGCCCACGCTGGCCGACTGCTGCCTCGTGCCGCAGGTCTTCAACGGCCAGCGCTTCGACTGCGACTTCAGCGGGCTGCCGCGCACCATGGCCGCCTTCGAGGCCTGCATGCAGCTCGACGCCTTTCAGCGCGCCCAGCCCTCGCGCTGCCCCGACGCGGAGCCATGAGCCGCAGGGCCGCTCCCAAGGCGAATAGCACCGCAGCCGAAGGCGAAGGTACTCCAGTGAGCCGCCGGGCCGCTCCCGAGGCGAATAGCACCGCAACCGAAGGCGAAGGTACCTTACTGAGCATGCTGCCGGCCGAGCGGCTGGTGC
Source organism: Variovorax sp. WS11 (assembly GCF_010499245.1). GTDB lineage: Bacteria > Pseudomonadota > Gammaproteobacteria > Burkholderiales > Burkholderiaceae_C > Variovorax. The sequence continues at coordinate 747,809 of NZ_JAAGOW010000001.1, read as the reverse complement.
CCGACTGGCCGGCGCCGGCTGGGGTGCATGCGCTGTGCACCACGCGCGAGGGTGGGGTCTCCGGTGACGCCTGGCGAAGCCTCAACCTCGGCGATCACGTGGGCGATGTGCCGACCGACGTGGCGGCCAACCGTGCACTGCTGCGCGATGCGATCGGCGCGCGCCCCGTCTTCCTTCAGCAGGTGCACGGCACCCGGCTGCTGGCGCTGCAAGCCGACACGCCCGACGGCGGCACGGCCGATGCCTGCACCACCACTGCGAGCGGCATCGCCTGCACCATCATGGTCGCCGACTGCCTGCCGGTGCTCTTCACCGATGGCCGCGGCCGCCGCGTGGCCGCCGCCCACGCCGGCTGGCGCGGCCTGGCCGCCGGGGTGCTGGAGGAGGCCGTTGGCGCCTTCGCGCCCGAGGCCGGTTCCGGGGAACTCATGGCCTGGCTCGGCCCCTGCATCGGGCCCGAGGCCTTCGAGGTCGGGGACGAGGTCCGGGTGGCCTTCGAAGCGGCCGCGCCGCAAGCTGCCCGGTGCTTCAAGCCCGGCCCGGCGCCCGGCAAATGGCTGGCGGATCTCGCGGGCCTGGCGCGCCAGCGCCTGCAGGCGGCTGGCGTCGTGCAGCTTTACGGCAACGACGGCAGCGCCGCCTGGTGCACCGTGAACAACCCGTTACGTTTTTTCTCGCACCGGCGGGACCGCATCAGCGGCCGTTTCGCTGCCTGCATCTGGCGCGACTGAAGGTGGTGCCGCCGCTCGCATGGCGGCCTCTCGCTCGGCCGCCTCGCGTGCGCGGATGGCCTTGCGGCGCCCCGGTGCGCCCATCAGGTAAACCACCAGTGCCACCGGCGCCAAGCCATAGAGTAGAAAGGTGAAGACCGCACCGAGCACCGTGCCGTTGGTGTTGGTGGCCTCGGCGACCGCCATCATGAGGGCGACATACAGCCAGGCGATGACGACGAGATGCATAGGCGAGGTTTTCAGGAAGGTATAGCGGGCTTTTGCTGGCCGGGCCCTGCCGGATGCAGCATACTCAAAAGCCGATACGACAAGGTGAGGAACCAGGAGACGACATGAGACAAGAACAACAGACCGCGGCCGATGCCACTTTCGCGCCGTTTCAACAGGCGCTGACGCAGGGTTGGGAGAAGGCACTGGAGTCCTTCCAGTCGCTCGGCAAGGCCCCTCAGGCCGACATGCCCTGGGACATGCCCCGCTTCTCCTTCTCCGCCTCCAGGCTCCAGGAACTGCAGCGGCACTACATCGAAGAGGCCACCGAGCTGTGGCGCGAGGACATGGCGGCGCGCGCCCGCGGCGACCGGCGCTTCGCGGCCGAGGCCTGGGGCAGCAATCCGGTGGCAGCCTTCTCGGCGGCGGTCTACCTGCTCAACACGCGCACGCTGCTCGGCATGGCCGAAGCCGTCGAGGGCGACGCCAAGACCCGCGCCCGCCTGCGCTTCGCGGTCGAGCAGTGGGTGGCAGCCTCGTCGCCCAGCAACTACCTGGCCTTCAATGCCGAGGCGCAGAAGAAGGCGCTCGAAAGCCAGGGCGAGAGCATCGCCAAGGGCATCCAGAACCTGCTGAAGGACGTGCAGCAGGGTCACCTCAGCATGACCGACGAGAGCGTCTTCGAGGTCGGCCGCAACGTGGCCACCACCGAGGGCGCCGTGGTGTTCGAGAACGATCTGTTCCAGTTGCTCGAATACAAGCCGCTGACGGCCAAGGTCTACGAGCGGCCGCTGCTGCTGGTGCCGCCCTGCATCAACAAGTTCTACATCCTCGACCTGCAGCCCGAGAACTCGCTGATCCGCTATGCGGTCGAGCAGGGACACCGCACGTTCGTGGTGAGCTGGCGCAATCCCGATGCCTCGATGAGCCAGTACACCTGGGACGACTACATCGAGGACGCCGCGATCAAGGCGATCCAGGTCACTCGCGAGATCACCGGCCAGGACAAGAAGGGCGGCCAGATCGACACACTGGGCTTCTGCGTCGGCGGCACCATCCTGTCGACCGCGCTGGCGGTGCTGGCGGCGCGCGGCGAGCAGCCCGCGTCCTCGGTCACGCTGCTGACCACGCTGCTCGATTTCAGCGACACCGGCATCCTCGACATCTTCATCGACGAGGCCTTCGTGCGCTTCCGCGAGATGCAGATGAACGCGGGAGGCCTGCTGGCCGGCAGCGAGCTGGCCTCCACCTTCAGCTTCCTGCGCCCCAACGACCTCGTGTGGAACTACGTGGTGGGCAACTACCTCAAGGGCGAGACCCCGCCGCCCTTCGACCTGCTGTACTGGAACAGCGACGCCACCAACCTGCCCGGGCCCATGTACTGCTGGTACCTGCGCAACACCTACCACGAGAACAAGCTGGCCGTGCCCGGCGCGCTCACCGTGGCCGGCGAGCAGATCGACCTGGGCCGCATCGAGGCGCCGGTCTACCTCTACGGCTCGCGCGAAGACCACATCGTGCCCATCGACGGCGCCTATGCGTCGACGCAACTGCTCAAGGGCAAGAAGCGCTTCGTCATGGGGGCCTCGGGCCACATCGCCGGCGTGATCAACCCACCGGCCAAGAAGAAGCGCAGCCATTGGATTCGTGCCGACGGCAAGTTGCCGAAGACCCAGGCCGAATGGCTGGCCGGGGCCGCCGAGCATCCCGGCAGCTGGTGGACCGACTGGTCCGCCTGGCTCAAGACCCACGCGGGCAAGCAGATCCCTGCCCCGAAGTCCTACGGCAAGGGCAGCGCCTACAAGGCGATCGAGTCCGCGCCGGGCCGCTACGTCAAGGCGCGAGCCTGACCTTCACCTCACCTTTTTTGTTCAAGCCTCGGAGAGCAAACACCATGGAAGACATCGTCATCGTTTCGGCCGCACGCACGGCCGTGGGCAAGTTCGGCGGATCGCTGGCCAACATCGCGGCCACCGAGCTCGGCTCGATCGTGATCAAGGAAGTGCTCGAGCGCGCCAAGGTCGGCAGCGACCAGATCGGCGAAGTCATCATGGGCCAGGTGCTCACGGCAGGCAGCGGCCAGAACCCGGCGCGCCAGGCGCTGCTGAAGAGCGGCATCGCCAACGCAACGCCCGCGCTCACCATCAACGCCGTCTGCGGCTCGGGCCTCAAGGCCGTGATGCTGGCCGCGCAGGCCGTGGCCACCGGCGACAGCGAGATCGTGGTGGCGGGCGGGCAGGAGAGCATGAGCCTCGCGCCGCACGTGCTGCCCAACTCGCGCAACGGCCAGCGCATGGGCGACTGGAAGCTGGTCGACACGATGATCATCGACGGCCTGTGGGACGTGTACAACCAGTACCACATGGGCATCACGGCCGAGAACGTGGCCAAGAAGTACGACATCAGCCGCAGCGCGCAGGACGAGCTCGCGCTCGCCAGCCAGACCAAGGCCGCCGCCGCGCAGGACGCCGGCAAGTTCAAGGACGAGATCGTCGCCGTCAACATTCCGCAGAAGAAGGGCGACCCGGTCGTCTTCAACCAGGACGAGTTCATCAACCGCAAGACCAGCGCCGAAGGCCTGGCCGGCCTGCGTCCCGCCTTCGACAAGGCCGGCGGCGTGACGGCGGGCAATGCCTCCGGCCTCAACGACGGCGCTGCTGCCGTGCTGGTGATGACCGCCAAGAAGGCGGCCGCGCTGGGCCTGAAGCCGCTGGGCCGCATCGCCAGCTACGCCAGCACCGGCCTCGACCCGGCCTTCATGGGCATGGGCCCGGTGCCCGCCTCGCAGAAGGCGCTGCAGCGCGCCGGCTGGAAGCCGCAGGACCTCGACGTGCTCGAGATCAACGAGGCCTTCGCCGCCCAGGCCTGCGCCGTCAACCGCGAGATGGGCTGGGACATCAACAAGGTCAACGTGAACGGCGGCGCCATCGCCATCGGCCACCCGATCGGCGCCTCGGGTTGCCGCATCCTGGTGACGCTGCTGCACGAGATGCAGCGCCAGAACGCGAAGAAGGGCATCGCCTCGCTGTGCATCGGCGGCGGCATGGGGGTCGCACTCACGATCGAGCGCTGAGACGTCCTGCTGTTTGCGAAAGCGCCGCGTTCATGCGCGGCGCTTTTTTTTGCGCTTAGCCTCACCCCGCACGCGCCGCCCGCTCCGCATAGTGCGCGCACAGCGTGTCGACCAGCGCCTGCGCATAGGTGGGCAGCGCGGCGCGGTCGCGCACCAGCAGGAAGCGCTCGCGCACGCACCACGGGTCGCTGAGCTCGATCAGCGCCAGCTTCATGCTCTCGAGGTTGCGGCGCGCGGCCGACTCCGGCACCACGCCGATGCCGACGCCGCTGCCGATCATGCGGCACATGGCGTCGAAGCTGCCGAGCTGGATGCGCAGCTTCTGGCTCTTGCCCAGGCTCTCGGTGATCTGCGCCAGGAAGGCCTGCAGCGTGCTGCCCGGTTGCATGCCCACCGCGTCCTCGTCCAGCGTCTCGGCGAAGGCGATGCGCCGGCGCCGCGCGAAGCGGTGCTTGCGCGCGGTCACGAGCACCAGCCGGTCGGTGCTGAAGTGGATCGCCTCCAGGCCCAGCGTGTCGATGAGGCCGGCGACGATGCCGATGTCGGCGCGGCCGTCGAGCACGCCGTGCGGGATCTGTGCGTTCGGTTTCTCCTGAAGGTCGATGTTGATGCGCGGATGGCGCGCCAGAAAGCCGGGCAGGATCTCGGGCAGGAAGTCGCTCACCGCAGTGGTGTTGGCGAACACCCGCAGATGGCCGCGCAGGCCGCCGCCGTATTCCTTGAGCTCGGCGCCGAGCTGGCCGGCCTGGTGCAGCACCAGGCGGGCATGGTGGAGGAAGGCCTCGCCCGGCGGCAGCAGGCGCACGCCGCGGGCCTCGCGCGCCAGCAGTGCAAGGCCCGCTTGCGTCTCCAGCGCCTTGATGCGGGCGCTTGCCGCGGCCAGCGACAGGTGCTGGCGCTCGGCCGCGCGCGTGAGGCTGCCCAGCTCGGCGGCGGCGACGAAAAGGCGCAGATCGGTCAGGTCGAATTGCATGGCAGGAGCATCCTAGCAAGGCTTCGGAATTCCTGAAGGCTCGATCTCGAAATCGCAGATTGCGCGCGAGCCAGGCCGCGGCCACCATGCAGGGCAGGGCGCGGCAAGAGCGCCGCTTGCATCGGAGACACCTGGCGACATGACCCCACCCACGAACCCTTCTCCCGGCATCGACGCCGCGGCACTGGCCGGCCTGCAAGCCTGGCAGGGGCGCAGCGAGACGCTGGCCGATCAGATCAGCGCCGCCCCGGTGCGCGCGCTCGCCGCCACGCTGGACCGCAACGACCCTGCGCCGGAGCCGGGCACGCGGGTGCCCGAGCTCTGGCACTGGCTCTATTTCCTGCCCCATCACCGGCAATCCGAGATCGGCCCCGACGGCCACGCGAAGCGCGGCGGCTTCCTGCCGCCGGTGCCGCTGCCGCGCCGCATGTGGGCCGGCGGCCGGCTCAACTGGGAAACGGGCAACCCGCTGGTGGTCGGCGATGCGGTGGAGCGAAGATCGACCATCGCCTCGGTCTCGCACAAGACCGGGCGCAGCGGCGAGCTGGTCTTCGTGCTGGTGCGGCACGAAGTCCGCAACGCGCGCGGCCTGGCGCTGACCGAGGAGCATGACATCGTGTACCGCGCCGCGCCGGCACCCGGGGAGGCCCCTGCAGCCCCCACGCCGACGCTCAAGGACGCGGCCTTCAGCCGCGAACTCACGCCCGACGACGTGCTGCTGTTCCGCTATTCGGCGCTGACCTTCAACGGCCACCGCATCCACTACGACCGCCGCTACGTGACCGAGGTCGAGGGCTATCCGGGCCTGATCGTGCACGGCCCGTTGATTGCCACGCTGCTGGTCGACCTGCTGCGGCGCGAGAAGCCCGGGGCTTCGCTCGCGCGCTTCGAGTTCCGCGCGCTGCGGCCCGTCTTCGACGGCACGCGGCTGCGCGTTCACGGCCGGCCCGAGGCCGACAAGCACTTCAGCCTGTGGGCCGAAGACGCCAATGGCTGGCTGGCGATGCAGGCCAGCGCCGCTCTTGCCTGAAGCGCCCATTAAGGTCGACGCACACACCGGGTCCATCCTTCGTTCGCTGGGATGCAGCGAAAAGGACATCGCCGCATTGCGCGCAACGAAAGCAATCTGAAATGGCTCCCATGACATCACCCACCGAAACTCTCTCGCGCTTCGCCGCGGGCCTTCGCTTCGGCGATATCCCGGCGCCGGTCGTGCGCCGTGCCGAGGACCTGCTGGTCGACTGGTTCGGCTCGGCCATCGCCGGGCATGGCGCTCGGCCGGTCGAGACCATCGCCGCCTTCGCGCGCGAGATGGGACCCGCGGCCGGGCCCAGCGAAGTGCTGGTGGGTCGCACGCGCAGCAGCCCGTACTTCGCGGCCCTGGTCAACGCCGCGGCCTCCCACGTGGCCGAGCAGGACGATGTGCACAATGGCTCGGTTTTCCATCCCGCAACGGTCGTGTTCCCGGTCGCGCTGGCCTTGGCCCAGGCCCTGGGCGCGAGCGGCGAGCGCTTGCTGGCGGCGGCGGTCGCGGGCTACGAGGTCGGCATCCGCGTCGGCGAATTCCTCGGGCGCTCGCACTACAAGGTGTTCCACACCACCGGCACGGCCGGCACGATCGCGGCAGCGGCCACCGCCGGGCATCTGCTGGGGCTGGACGCGGCGCGCATGCAGCACGCCTTCGGCTCGGCCGGCACGCAGGCGGCGGGGCTGTGGGAGTTCCTGCGCACCGCGGCCGATTCCAAGCAACTGCACACGGCGCATGCGGCCGCCGCCGGGCTCATGGCCGCGACGCTGGCGCGCGACAGCTTCACCGGGGCGCAGCAGATCCTCGAGGGACCGCAGGGCCTGGCCGCGGGCATGTCGCAGGACGCCGATCCGCAGCGCCTGGTCGATGGCCTGGGCACGCGCTGGGCGCTGGCGGAAACCTCCTTCAAGTACCACGCCTCCTGCCGCCATACGCACCCGGCTGCGGATGCGCTGCTGCTGGTGATGCGCGAGCACGGGCTGCGCGCGGAGGACCTGGAACAGGTGAGCACGCATGTGCACCAGGGTGCCATCGACGTGCTGGGGCCGGTGGTCGACCCGGCCACGGTGCACCAGTCGAAGTTCTCGATGGGCACGGTGCTCGCGCTGGCGGCGCGCTTCGGCCAGGCCGGCCTCGCCGAGTTCGACGCGCACTTCCGCGATGCCGAGACCCAGGCCCTGCGTGATCGCGTGCAGATGGAGCTCGACGCCGAGGTGGATGCCGCCTATCCGAAACGCTGGATCGGCAAGGTCACGGTGCACACCCGCGACGGCCGCGTGCTGAAGGGCCGCGTCGACGAGCCCAAGGGCGACCCGGGCAACACGCTCAGCCGCGAGGAGATCGATGCCAAGGCCCTGCGCCTCGCCGCCTTCAGCGGCGGTGCGAGCGAGGGGGAGATGCAGGCGGCTCTGGAGCGGCTCTGGCATGTGGCGCGTGCGCCTGCCGTCGGCATGCTGCTGGGGTCGAAGCAAAGCGTCGGCGCGTGAACCAACCCATCAAGGAGACAACAGACATGAAAATGAAGACCAAGGTTCTGATTTGGGCCTCGATGCTTACCGCATCGCTGGCCGTGCAATCGCCCGTGGCGGCCCAGTCGGCCTGGCCCGAGAAGCCCGTCACGCTGGTCGTGCCGTACTCGGCTGGCGGCCCCACCGACGTGGTGGCGCGCATGCTCGCGATTCCCATGGGCAAGTCGCTGGGCCAGACCGTGGTGGTCGAGAACACGGTGGGCGCGGGCGGCACCATCGCGCCCGCGCGCGTCGCCAGGGCGCAGCCCAACGGCTACACCATCCTGATCCACCACATGGGCATGGCCACCGCTCCGGCGCTCTACAAGAAGCTGCCCTACGACCCGCTCAAGGACTTCGAGTACATCGGGCAGGTGATGGACGTGCCGATGACCCTGCTGTCGCGCAAGGACTTTCCGGCCAGCAACTTCCAGGAGCTGCTGCGCTACGTCAAGGCCAACAAGGACAAGGTCTCGCTGGCCAATGCCGGGGTGGGTGCGGTGTCGCAGCTGTGCGGGCTGCTGCTCACGAGCCAGATCGGCGTCGATCTCACGACCGTGCCCTACAAGGGGGCGGGCCCGGCGCTCAACGACCTGATGGGCGGGCAGGTGGACCTGCTGTGCGACCAGACCACGCAGACGGCGCCGGTCATCAAGGAGGGCAGCCGGGTCAAGGTCTTCGGCGTGACCACGCCCAAGCGGCTTTCGAGCATGCCCGACATCCCGACGCTGGACGAGCAGGGGCTCAAGGGCTTCGACGTGCGCGTCTGGCACGGCATCTACGCGCCCAAGGGCACGCCGGCGGCGGTCACGCAGAAGCTCAACGTGGCGCTGCGGGCGGCGCTGCAGGACGAGACGGTCAAGCAGCGCCTGGCCGACCTGAGCTCGGAGATCGTTCCCATGCACAAGGTGACGCCCGAGGCGCTGCGCAGCCACCTCGCGGCCGAGGTCGCCCGATGGGGCAAGGTGATCCGCGCGGCGGGCGTGCAGGCGGAGTAGATCGCGTGGGCGCGAGAGCGCTCAGTCGCCGAACTCGATCAGCACGGGCTGGTGGTCCGAGGCTTGCGTCTGGAGGTCGACCTCCATGCGCCGCACGCGCGGTGCCAGCGCGTTGCTGACGAACACGAAGTCGAAGGCGGCGGGGTCCTTGCCGTAGGTCTTGTCGAACAGCTTGAAGGTGGGGTCTTGGGGCCGTTCGGGATGCGCCAGCGGCCAGGCGTCCTGCAGCCGCTGGTCGGGCGCCCCGCCGGCCGGCAGCGAGGGGGCCGTGAAAGGCTCCTGGATCTCGGCATGGGCCGGCTCGCTGGCCTCCATGTTGAAGTCGCCGCAGAGGATCGCCTGCTGCGTGTGCGGCTTGGGCTGGAAGGGCGAGTCGTCGAACTCCGCGGCCGGCGGCGCGGCCGCTTGCTCGCAGGCCTCGATGTGCAGGGCGCGCAGGGCCTGGGCCTGTGCCCTCCGCTGTACCGACGAGTAGTACTCGAGGTGCGTGGTCATCACGCGCACGGTGCCCAGCTCGGGGCTGGTCAGGGTCACGACCGTGCACATGCGGGGCATGGTGCTCACGGTGGGATCGGGCGGCCAGGGCAGGGGATGGTGCCGGACCAGCGACACGGGCAGACGGGTGGCGATCAGGTTGCCGAAGCGCTGCCGGCGGCCCTCGCGGTCGAATTCCTCGACCGCCGCACCGAAGAAAAGCCGGAAGCCCGGCAGCAGCGCCTGCAGCTCGGCCGGCTGGTCGCCGGGCGCACCGGGCATGCCGTCGTAGCCCGATGCGATTTCCTGAAGGCACAGCACGTCGAAGTCATCCATCGCGCGCGCGCCGTCGACGATACGTTTGGTACTCACATGGCCATCGAGGCCGCGGCACCATTGCGTGTTCCATGTCACGAGTTTCATAGGATGCCTGCCTTCCTTGATCTCGAACTCGGTATATGAGCTAGGCCTGTGACACCCCGTTGCATTGAGGGGTCAGTGTTTTCCTGAGCCGGGAGCCGTGAGAAACTTCGCTACAGTGAATCGCGCCTCTTCAGGCGCGTCAACATCGAGGGAAAAATCATGAGCAAAAGAGTTGCATACGTCACCGGCGGCATGGGAGGCATCGGTACGGCGATCTGCCAGCGCCTGCACAAGGATGGCTTCACGGTGATCGCAGGCTGCGGCCCCACGCGCGATCACGCCAAGTGGCTGGCGGAGCAGAAGGCGCTGGGCTACGAGTTCCACGCTTCGGTCGGCAACGTCGGCGACTGGGAGTCCACGGTGGAGGCGTTCACCAAGTCCAAGGCCGAGCATGGCAGCATCGACGTGCTGGTCAACAACGCCGGCATCACGCGCGACCGCATGTTCCTCAAGATGACGCCCGAGGACTGGAGCGCGGTGATCGAGACCAACCTCAACAGCATGTTCAACGTCACCAAGCAGGTGGTGAGCGACATGGTCGAGAAGGGCTGGGGCCGAATCATCAACATCAGCTCGGTCAACGGCGCCAAGGGCCAGGCCGGCCAGACCAACTACTCGGCCGCCAAGGCCGGCATGCACGGCTTCACGATGGCACTCGCGCAGGAGCTGGCTGCCAAGGGCGTGACGGTGAACACCGTGAGCCCGGGCTACATCGGCACCGACATGGTCCGCGCCATCCGCCAGGAAGTGCTCGACAAGATCGTGGGCACCATCCCCGTCAAGCGGCTGGGCGAGCCCAGCGAGATCGCCTCGATCATCGCCTGGCTCGCGACCGACGAGGGCGGCTATTCGACCGGGGCTGACTTCTCGGTCAACGGCGGCTTGCACATGCACTGAAGCGCGTCCGACGCCCGCCCCAAAAGACCCGCCTGGCGGGTCTTTTTTTCTTGGCGACGCGCGCACCGAGAAGATGGCGGGGCATTGAGGCGGCCCGGGGCCTCGCTCTTGCACAATGCAAGGCGATGCCCCATAGCGTTTCCCTCATCAACACCGTCGCGGCAGGCCTGGGCCTGGCCCTGCTGCTGGGCTTCCTGGCGGCGCGGCTGCGCCTGCCGGCGCTGGTGGGCTACCTGCTCGCGGGCGTGATCATCGGCCCCTTCACGCCGGGCTTCGTGGCTGACGCGAGCATCGCCGCGCAGCTGGCCGAGATCGGCGTGATGCTGCTGATGTTCGGCGTCGGGCTGCATTTCTCGCTCGATGACCTGCTCGCGGTGCGCAAGATCGCGCTGCCCGGCGCGCTGGTGCAGATCGTGGTGGCCACGCTGCTGGGCGCGGCGCTGGCAAGCTGGTGGGGCTGGAGCCCGGGCGGCGCGCTGGTCTTCGGGCTGGCGCTCTCGGTGGCGAGCACGGTGGTGCTGCTGCGCGCGCTCGAAAGCCTGGGGCTGCTCGATTCCTTCACCGGCCGCATCGCCGTGGGCTGGCTGGTCGTGGAAGACCTCGCGATGGTGCTGGTGCTGGTGCTGCTGCCGCCGCTGGCCGAGGCGCTCGGCGGCGGCGCGGCGCGTGCGGATGCGGCGCCGCTCTGGCAGACGCTGGGGCTCACGCTGCTGCAGGTCGGCGGCTTCGTGGTCCTGATGCTGGTGGTGGGACGGCGCGTCTTCCCATGGCTCCTGTGGCAGGTCACGCGCACCGGCTCGCGCGAGCTGTTCACGCTGTGCGTGGTGGCCGCGGCGGTGAGCATCGCCTTCGCCTCGGCGGCGCTCTTCGGCGTGTCCTTCGCGCTCGGCGCGTTCTTCGCCGGCATGGTGATGCGCGAGTCCGAGTTCAGCCATCGGGCGGCGCAGGAATCATTGCCGCTGCGCGACGCCTTCGCGGTGCTGTTCTTCGTGTCCGTCGGCATGCTGTTCAACCCCGCGGTGCTCATCGAGCGGCCGCTGCAGGTGCTGGCCGTGGTGCTGGTGATCGTGGTGGGCAAGTCGGTTGCGGCCTGCGTCCTGGTGCTGCTGCTTCGCTATCCGCTGGGCACGGCTCTGACGGTGAGCGCGAGCCTGGCGCAAATCGGCGAGTTCTCCTTCATCCTGGCGGCGCTGGGGGCTTCGCTGGGCCTGCTGCCGGAGGAGGGCCAGAGCCTGCTGCTGGCGGGCGCGCTGATCTCCATCGCGACCAACCCGCTGTGGTTCAGCCTGATCGGGCCGCTGCAGAAATGGCTGCACGCGCATTCGCGCCTCGCGCGCGGCCTGGCCCAGCGCGAGGATCCGCTGGCCGAGCTGCCGATGAGCACCGAGGAGAAATACCTGTCGCGCCAGGTAGTGTTGGTCGGCTATGGCCGTGTCGGCCGGCGCATCGCGGCGGAACTGGTGGCTCACGACCTCCCGTTCGTGGTGGCGGAGCAGAACCGCGAACTGGTCGAGAAGCTGCGGGGCGAGGGCATGGCGGCGGTGTGGGGCGATGCGGCCGATCCCGCGGTGCTGATCCAGGCGCACATCGCGCGGGCGCGCGTGCTGGTGGTCGCCACCGCCGACGCGATCAACGTGCGGCAGATGATCGAGGCGGCGCGCACCCTCAATCCGGCGATCCAGACGGTCATCCGCAGCCACAACGAGGACGAGGCGCGGCTGCTGACGCAGGAGGTTGCGGCCACCGTCTTCCTGGGCGAGCAGGAACTGGCGCAATCGATGGCGCGCGCAGTGCTCAGCCGTGCTGCCGCGCCCGCCTGAGGGCCGGCGTCAGAGGTCTTCGATGACCAGCCGGCAATAGCGCTCGGCCACCGAGTAGGGCACCGTGCGCACCACTTCCATGAGGCGCTCGGCCGCGGCCCGGTTCTCGGTCTTGACCAGCAGGCCGGTGTGTCCCTCCTGCGCCAGCTTGGTGTAGACCCGCACGGTCGCGCCGTCCGTGCCGGCGGAGGGCAGCGGGGTGTCGGAGTCGTCCCGGACCGTTGGCGAGATCTGGGCCAGCATCGTCTTGGGCGGGATCAGGTAGACCTCGTCGCCGCTGAAGCCCTTGTCGATCAATTGATGTCCGACGAGGTTCGCGTCCTCGGCTTTCGGAAACATCACCATCGAATGACCGGTCGGGTAGAAGGCGCCCCCGAAGGCTGCGCACATGTGGGAGTCGAGGACGAAGTGCTTCATGGTGCCTCCTCAATCACGTTTATTGCTGGAGAAACCAGCTTAGGCTTCGCCGCAACTGCATGCTGTAGGAAAAGCCCGTAGCTGCCGATGGAACACATTTGACTGCTGCGACCTATTTGGGATTCGCCAGGTTACTACTTTTTGTCACATTTGAGACAAAGCGTGAAATTGTGACTGGCTCGGGCGGGGCCCGATGAATAGGATCGAAGCGCTCACTTGGACAACCTCTCTCCCAACCTCATGTCGCAACTGCGAAATATCGCGCTCACCGTGCACGAACTCGAAGAGGGGGAGTTCTATTGGGTCTTGATGGAAGGCACCGACTACGCGATGGATGATGCGCTTCCCTATCTGCCGCTCGACGCGGCGAGCGATCCGCAGGCGAGCTACGCCAACGCGCTGGTGGCCGGCGTCGCGGCCATGCGAAAGCTGTTCGGCAAGGACGGCCCGCGCACTTGAAGCGACAGGCCGGCAGCAGCGTCGGCGCGCCGCTCAGGAGGTGACGCGCTCGTCCGGTGAAAGGGGCCACCAGCGGCGCCACCACGGGCGCTTGGGTTCGGGGGCTGCGGCGGAGGCGTTGGCGATCAGTTCGGCGGCCATCGAGGCGCGTACGCGTTCTCGCAGGGCGGTCTCGTACGCGTGCGCGGGCGCCCGCGCACTGCGGTCGCCGCGCAGGGCCAGGCGCCTCCAGGCATGGGCCTGTTCTGCGAGTTCCGCATCGCTCAGGTCGTCAGGGTGGGGCAATTTCTGCGTCATGCTGAACGAGATTGTGCCGCGCTCGCGGGCGCAGAGCATTCCAATTCTCCAGCCAGGTGCCGCCTCGCGACAGAAAGAAAAAAAGCCGGGGCCATGCATTTCGCATGACCCCGGCCTCGCGCGTCGAGCGCGTGGTGCTTACAGCGCGAGTTGCTGGCCGCGAGCGGCGGCGCGGGCTTCGGCGCGCACCGTGGCGCGGTCGACCGTGCTGGCCAGCACCGGAGCGACGCCTTGGCCGTAGCCCTCGGCGTAGGGATCGGCGCTGTGTGCGGCTGCGACGGCCTCGTTGCGCGCGCCAGCGCGGTCGGTCGAGGCAGTCAGCACAGGCGTGACGCGCGACGAGACGGCTTCGGCATAGGGGTTCTCGCTGCGCGCGGCGACGACGGCCTGGGCACGCACTTCGGAGCGGCTGTTGGCCGACACCGGCGCATGCACGCCTTCGTAGGTTTCGGCTTGGGCGCCGACCGCGGCGAGAAGCGAGAGAGCGGCGGCAGCGATGATCTTCGAGGTATTCATTTCAGTTCCTTGCAGTGACTTGGATTGATTTCGAACCGGTCTTGGGTGGGGTCGTCGCCCCGGAGGGGGCGGCCACCTCGCTCGGTGCCCTGTTCACTCAGAACAGTGAATGGCTGCTCTGTGGGATGAAGTTTGCCTTCAAAACTAAGTAAAAACCCTAGCCATTGGGAATCACGGCGTTTTCGTGACGGAAACAATCGAGCCGGATGGCCCGGGTTCCGAGCGCCGCGCTGCAGCCCGCTTCACAAGGGGCAGGAGGCGGTCGGCGTGCCGAATGAGGAGGATGGGGCTGAGCTCAGGCGCCGTTGCCCTGTCGGGCGGTGTTCAGGTCGCGACTGATCAGGCGGGTGAGCGCATCGAGCTCGCGGGCCAGGCGCAGGGCTTCGGCGCGTGCTTTCTCGTCGCCTTGCTTCATGCGCGCGAGATGTTGCTCGAAGGCGTCCGACAGCTTCGTCCATCGTTCGAACGATGTGTCGATAGGCGTCAGCGAGTCCTGCATGGTTGCCTCCAGTTCGCAATTCTGCGAGGCCTTGGCATCGACGCTCGCGAAGCTGCGAAGCCAAAGACTACACAAGGCGGCAGCGCATGGCGATGGCAGGGGTGGGTAAATGCTGGCTGCTTTCTGCAACTTCTTCCCGGTTTTGACGACTGTCGAAATTCGGGCCGGCAGCGCCGGACGCCAGCCGCACCTCCAGTGGTGTCCCGTGCTTTTTTCGTGAAATGCAACACACAGAATAGTAGCCTGTAAGTACTACATGTAATTACAATTGGCTACATGCATTCACGTCCCGAGACGAAGTCAAACCCGCCGCCCTGCCGGGCCTGCTGCGGAGGCGCTCTTGTCCTATAGGGTGCTCCAGCGCGTGGCCAAGGGACCGCTTCCGATGACCTTCACCTCGATGGAGGACATCGAGGCGCTGCGGATCCTGAAGGATGGCGGCTGGGTCAAGGCCTCGTTCTCGGCGCCGCCAGGCCGCAAGGGAACGGCGACGGTGACGGAACTGACCCCGCTGGGCCGGTTCGCGATGCAGTTCGTGCAACCCGACGACAAGGAGATGCCATGAGAGTCTTTCTCTGCCTGCTGGTCAGTGTCATGGTCTTCGCCGCCTGCCTCGGCGGCTGGTGGTTCTACTGGCCAGTCTGGCAGGTGGAGGCCCGGGTGAAGAGCCGGCTGCCCGAACCGGCGACCGCGAGCTTCTCCGGCGTCGTCTACAACAAGAAGACCGGCACGGCTTGCGGCTACGTCAGCGCGTCGGACCCGCGCGGCGGTCCGGCCGGCAAGACGCACTTCATCCTGATGCCTGATGGCGAGCTGCGCCTCGATCCGAAGGATCCGATTCGCGGCAGCACGCTGCAACAACTCGAGAGCCTCCGCAGGCACGCCGACTATCTGTCGCTGGCCTATGCGCGCTGCCAGGTGGGCTGAGCTTCTTGGGTCAAAGGCGGCACAGGCGCCTGCATTGGCGCCAATGCCGATACGGCCGTGCGTCGCTGGGCGACCTGCCGCAAGGCCTCGGCCAGCTGATCGAGGCCGAAGGGTTTGCACAGCCAGACGGAGCCGGCGATCGGCCTGTCCGGCTCCTGGCTCGCCGTCGCGAAGATGATCGGCAGCGCACAGCGAGCCTGCAGCTTGTCGGCGAGCTCCAGACCGGAGAGGGCCGGCAGCCCGATATCGGCCATCAGCACATCGAAGGCGCCTTCGAGGAAGCGATCGAGCGCGCCTTCGGCGCTGCGCACCCCCGTGGCCCAGTGACCCAGCAACTCGAGTGCTTCGAGAGACGCCTCCAAAACCTCGGGGTCGTCTTCCACCACCAGCACGCGCAAACTGCAGCATGCGCTGGGTGAACATGCGGCGTCGCTGGTCATCTGGGGATCCTCCGAGTCTGCACAGACCCGCGAGCATTGGCGTGGACCGAAGGACGCTGTGTAGGAGCGCGCCGCAATCCGCTGAGCGTGGCCACTGTCGGGGTCACCGGCGCCGATCAGCGGCGCGCGTCTTCAGCCCAGGGCCTGCGTGGCGACGGACATCGAGCGCCAGGCCGGATCCAGTGTCAGCGCCTTGCGCGCTTCCTTCTCCAGCGCCGCGTCGAGCTGCACGAGGAACTGGATCTCGCCGGAGACGCTGGTCGCGATCGGCACGCCGCCTTGGTACAGCACGCGCGAGCCCGGCACGCGCGGCACCCGGTTGCCCGGCAGCACGCTGCCCAGCAGGTTGGCGGGGTCGGCGGCCGAGAGGCAGATCAGGCTGGCATCCGGCGGTTGCCGGCGCACGTTGCGCATCAGGCCGATGGCCTCCGGCAGCGCGAACTGCTCGCCCGACAGGCCGGCGATGAAGCGGCCGCCGCGGATCTCGCCGCGGGCCTCCAGCCGCCGGTAGGTTCGCACCAGCTCGCGCCAGGGCGGCAGCCACGCGGCCTCGCGCTCGATTAGGTGCCAGCACATCACGCCGTAGCGCCGCAGCAGCACGCGCGCGACCTGCTCGATGGCGCTGGAAGCGGCGTTCTCGCTGCCCGCCGAGGGCGGCCGCGCGAGCGACCAGCGCCCGGCGTCCTCGATGCCGAACAGGGCGCCGCGCCGGCGCCGATGGGACGCGTGGGACGGCGAGCGCTTGGAGGCGGGTACCAGCAAGGCCCGCAGGCCCGCATAGCTGTCGCAGCGCACGCGGCCGCGCGCCACCAGCTCGGACAGCGCGTCCTCGAGCTCGGTGCCCAGCAGGCGGGCGCCGTCCGCGATCTCGTCGAAGAAGGAGGCGCCATGCTCGCCCAGCCAGGCCGCCACACGCTGCGCGCGCGAGCCGAGCGTCGTATCGTCGGCGGGCACCGGCGCGAGCTGGGTCCACAGCGCGGCGCTGCGGCGCGGCAGCAGCAGGATCGGGGTGGCGCGCAGCGAGTTGCCGGCGCGGCCGGTCCGGCTCTCGGGCGCGCTCGGGCGCAGGCGCGTCCACATCACGCGCCCGGCGGTGCAGAGATCGTCGAGCCAGGCGCTCGCGTAGTCATTGACGCGAGCCGGCAGCAGCTCGGCCTCCCACAGCGCGGCCGGCGCCTCATAGCCTTCAAGCTGGGCCAGCACGCCGGCCAGCGCGTCGGGGCCGCTGACCCTGGAGGCGGCGCTCACGTGCTGCCATTCGAAGAGGAAGCGCGCGAAGTCGCGCGGCTCGACCGGCTCGATCTCGCGCCGCAGGCGCTTGAGCGTGTAGCGGTGGATGCGGGCCAGCAGATGGCGTTCGCACCATTCGGGCTCCGCGGCGCCGGGCGTGAAGCGGCCCTGCAACAGCAGGCCTTCGCTTTGCAGGCCGAGCAGCGCGGTTTCCAGCTCGGCTTCGGGCAGTTGAAGCTGTTGCGCGAGCACGCGCGTGGACACCGGCCCCAGGCCGCCCAGCCGCGACTGCAGGAGCTCGCGCAGTGCCTCGTCGCGCGTCGACGGGCCCTGCGCGTACTCGGCGGGCGGCTCGATGGCAGGCTGCAGGCCGGCAGAAGGGTAGAGCACGCGTGCAAGCGACAAGCGTTCGGCCGCCACCCACAGGCCCGCGCCCGTGCCGTCGGCCGGCAGGAGGCGGGTCGCGCGGCCGGCGTCGGCCAGCGCTGCGAGCCAGGGCTTCCAGCCCGCATTGCGCGCGACCTCTTCGTCGGTGAGCGCGGCCAGGCCGTTCAGCGCTTCGTGCATCTCGTCCGCGTGGCGCGGGCGAGGCCAGGCTTCCTCCCGCACGCTCTCGATCGCCTCCACGTCGAGGCGGCCCAGGTCGTCCGCGCTTTCCGGATCGGTGTAGCGCCGGCTCTGCACGGCCTGCGTGCGCCGCTCTTCCAGCGGCGCGTCGTCGAGGAATGCATAGGGCCGCGCGTTCAGCACCTCGGCCGCCAGCGGGGAGGGCGCGGGCAGGTCGCGCGCCGTCACCTGCACCTCGCCCGCCTCCATGCGGCGCAGCAGGCGCAGCCAGCCTTCGGCATCCATCGCCTCGTGCAGGCAGTCGTCCAGCGTCTGCGCGACCAGCGGATGGTCGGGAATCTCGCGTTCGCCGGCCAGGTTCTCGGCGCAGGCCACCTGGTCGGGGAACACGCTGGCCAGCAGGTCCTCGGACTTCATGCGCTGCAGCTGTGGCGGCACCTTGCGGCCGCCGACGAAGCGCGGCAGCGCCAGCGCGGTGGTTGCGTTCCAGCGCCAGCGCACGCCGAACAGCGGTGCGTCCAGCAGGGCCTGCACCAGCACGCCCTGCGCGGTGGCCGAATGCAGGTAGCGCGCGACCTCGTCGAGCGCGAAGCTGTGGCTGGTCGACAGCGACAGCACGATCGCGTCCTCGGTCGCCGCGGCCTGGAGCTCGAAGTTGAACTTGCGGCAGAAGCGCTTGCGCAGCGCCAGGCCCCAGGCCCGGTTGAGCCGGCTGCCGAAGGGCGAATGGATGACCAGCTGCATGCCGCCCGACTCGTCGAAGAAGCGCTCGAAGACGATCTGGCGCTGGCTCGGCAGCACGCCCAGCACGGCGAGGGTGCGCGCGAGATGATCGACCAGCTGGCGCGCGGCGTCTTCGGACAGCGCGATGGCCGCCTGCAGCCAGCGCACCGCGTCGTCGGCACCGTGCGCGGCAATGCGTTCGCCGAGCGCCTCGCGCAGCCGCGAAACGCCGAAGGACAGCTCCTCGCTGCGTCCCGGCGCCTCGCCCAGCCAGAAGGGGATGTTGGGCGCGGCGCCCTGCGCGTCTTCCACGCGCACGCGGCCCGGCTCGATGCGCAGGATGCGGTAGCTGGTGTTGCCGAGCTGGAACACGTCGCCGGCCAGGCTCTCGACCGCGAAGTCCTCGTTCACCGTGCCGATCTGGTGGGCCTGGGGCTCGAGCACCACGCTGTAGTCGCCGGTCTCGGGGATGGTGCCGCCGGAGGTCAGGGCCGTGAGGCGGGCGCCGCGGCGCTCGCGCAGCCGGTGGTGCACTGCGTCCTTGTGCACATAGCCGGCGCGCGGCCCGTTGCGGGTGGCGAAGCCCTCGACCAGCATGCGCACGATGGCGTCGTACCGCTCGCGCGCGAGTTGCGCGTAGGGCCAGGCGCGGCGCACGAGGGCGAAGAGCGCATCCTCGTCCCACTCGCGGCCGGCGGTCTCGGCCACGATCTGCTGTGCGAGCACGTCCAGCGGGGCGGCCGGCACGTGCAGGGCATCGAGCTCGCCGCGGCGGATGCAGTCCAGCAGGGCCGCGCACTCGACCAGCTCGTCGCGCGACTGCGGGAAGAGGCGCGCCTTGGGCGTGCCGCCCACCGCATGGCCCGAGCGCCCGGCGCGCTGCAGGAAGGTGGCGATGGAGCGCGGCGAGCCCAGCTGGCACACCAGGTCGACGTCGCCGATGTCCAGGCCCAGCTCCAGCGAGGCGGTCGCGACCAGCACCTGCAGCTCGCCGCGCTTGAGGCGCTGCTCGGCATCGAGGCGCGCCTCCTTGGCGAGGCTGCCGTGGTGCGCGGCCACCGCCTCCTTGCCCAGGCGCTCGCCGAGGTGCCGCGCGGCGCGCTCGGCCATGCGGCGCGTGTTGACGAAGACCAGCGTGGTGCGATGCAGCAGCACCAGCTCGGCCACGCGCGCGTAGACCTGGTCCCATTGCTCGTGGGTCATCACCGCGCCCAGCGGCTGCGGAGGCAGCTCGAGGGCGAGGTCGCGTTCCATGGCGTAGCCGATGTCGACAATCTCGCAGTCGGCCACGCCGTCATGCACGTGCCCCGCGCCCACCAGGAAGCGCGCGACCTCGTCGACCGGCTTTTGCGTGGCCGACAGGCCGATGCGCGTGAGCCGCCGGGCCGCTCCCAAGGCGAAATCCGCAGCCGAAGGCGAAGGTGCTCCAGTGAGCGGCCGGCCGCACAGCGACTGCAGCCGCTCCAGCGAGAGCGCGAGGTGGCTGCCGCGCTTGCCGGCGGCGATGGCGTGGATCTCGTCGACGATCACCGTGCGCACCGTCGACAGCATGCCCCGGCCCGAGGCCGAGCCGAGCAGCACGTAAAGCGACTCGGGCGTGGTCACGAGGATGTGCGGCGGCTGGCGCAGGCTCTGCTGGCGGTCCTTGGAGGGCGTGTCGCCGGTGCGCACGGCGCTGCGGATATGCACGTCCGGCAGGCCCAGCTTGGCCAGCTCGGCACGGATGCCCGCCAGCGGCGCTTCGAGGTTCAGGCGGATGTCGTTGGACAGCGCCTTGAGCGGCGAGACGTACACCACCGTGGTCTCGTCGGGCAGGCCGCCGGGTGCGAGGCCCTGGCGCACCAGTCCGTCGAGTGCGGCGAGGAAAGCGGTCAGCGTCTTGCCCGATCCGGTCGGGGCCGCGACCAGCGTGTGACGCCCGGCGCGGATGGGCGGCCAGGCGGCCTTCTGCGCCTCGGTGGGAGCGGGAAAGCTGCGGCTGAACCAGCCGCTGACGGCAGGGTGGAAATCGGCGAGGGGCACGGGCGGAGAGCGAGTGAGGGCGGCCGTACGGCGGCCGCTGCCGAAGCATGTTACGCGGCTGCGGCGAAGTCTGCGATCCGTGTGAGATCGGGCCTGCGGCGCGGATCTCAACCAGCACTGCGAGCATGGTCTTGCCTGCCGCCGCGCAAAAAACCACGCGATCTGCCATCGCCGTGACAAAGCATCAGCTTCTGGTCAGCGTTCCGTCTATTTCTTCACGCGCTTCCCGGCGGAATCGGCGCAAACTACGTGCATGGTTTCTCTGGGGGATTGCTGCAAAGGCAATCATTGAGCTCGCTTCGGCGAGCTCTTTTTTTTTGTGCGGCCGACGCAATGTGGGCCAGGCCCACGCCGGTCCCGTTCGTCCAGGTGCACAACTTCGGCAGGACAAAAGTACCAAGCTTTTCAGGGTCGTCCCGGTACTTATCGATCGGAAAGGAAAGGGCATTCCTTCCATGTGCTCGCGTCGCTGGTGCGCTCCAATTTGCAAACAAAAGGAATACAGCGTCGAGCTCGGCATGTGCCGGCTTTCCGGCGCTCACCAAGGAAGCACATGACCGCGATCACCGGCTCTAACGGCAACGACCTTCTCACCGGCACGGCCGGCAGCGACACCATCAACAGCGGCAACGGGGACGACAGCGTTAGCGGCGGAGCCGGCAACGATTCAATCAATGGTGGCGCGGGAGACGACAGGCTCGATGGCGGCAGCGGCAGCGACCAGCTCAACGGAGGATCGGGGAACGACACGCTGGTCTACAACGTGAGCGAAAACATCGCGGCGGGCACCAAGGACGTGTACACGGGCGGGGCGGGTGTGGATACGCTCGAGCTCCAGCTCACGCGGGCGCAGTGGCTGGACTCTGCCAACCAGACGCAGATCGCCGCCTATCTGGCTCACCTTGCGGCAGTGACCAATGCCAGGACCGGTGAGGTTTCCAATGGCTCCGCCAGCGATTTCGTTTTCAGGTTCGGGTCGTCCACGCTGACGCTGCAGATGACGGAAGTCCTGAGAGTCCTCGTGGACGGCGTCCAGCTGAACCCGGCCAACGAGGCGGTGAGGGCGCTGGGCGATGCGGGAACGACGACTGAAGATGGCCCTGGGGTGCAGGTCCACGTGCTGCAGAACGACGTGGTCCCTGACCTGGTCAAGAGCTTGACGCTGGCCTCGGCTCCGGCCCACGGGACAGCGACGCTCGTCCAGCCGGCGATGGACGATCCATCGACCTGGTATTTCCAATATCAGCCCCGTTCGGCCGATTTCCAGCACCTGGCGGCGGGCGAGACCGCGACCGATACCTTCACTTATGAGGTAAAGGATGCCGACGGAGGCACAAGTGTGGCCACGGTGACCGTCACCGTCACCGGCACCAACGACGGTCCGGTGATCACGGCGCAGGACCTGGCGGGCGCGGTGAGCGAGCGGCTTGCGCCGGCGGGCCAGCTGAGCGACAGCGGCGTCATCGGCTTCGGCGATGCGGACCTGAGCGATGTTCATCTGGTGAGCGCCACGGGCACGCCGGTCGGCAGCGTGCTGGGCAGCTTGACGGCAGTCATGGACAGCGACAGCACAGGCACCGGTACGGGCGGCCAGCTCACCTGGACCTACACCGTGGACGCGACGGCCGTCGAGTACCTGGCTGCAGGCGAGACACGGGTCGAGAGCTTCACCATCACGCTGGACGACCAGCACGGCGGCCTCATCACCCGACAGATCGACGTGACCATCACCGGCACCAATGACGTGCCGGCGATCAGCGCGGCGGACGCGAGCGGGGCAGTGACCGAGGACGCGGCGACGCCGACCCTGAGCGACAGCGGCACGATCCGCTTCGACGACGTGGACCTGAGCGACGCGCACGGCGTCAGCGTGGCGGTCGATCCGGGCAACACCCTCGGCGGGGTGCTGACTGCCGTCGTTGGCGACGCGGCCACGGGTGCGGGCGACGGCACCGTGAGCTGGAACTACAGCGTCTCCAACGCGGCCACGCAGCACTTGGCTGCGGGCCAGACGGTCACGGAGAACTTCACCGTGCGCATCGGCGACGGTCATGGGGGGGCGGTTGATCAGCAAGTCACGGTGACCATCACTGGAACTAACGATGTGGCGGTGATCGGTGGTGTGGCCAGCGGCACCGCGAGCGAGGACGGCTCAGCTCCGAACCTGAGCACCAGCGGTGCGCTGACGATTGCCGATGTCGATGCGGGCGAGTCCAGCTTCGCGCCCCAAGCAAGCACGACTGGCAGCAATGGTTACGGCAGCTTCACGCTGGCGGCCGACGGCAACTGGACCTACACGGCCGACAACAGCCAGAGCGCGATCCAGCAACTGGGCGCCGGCCAATCGATCAGCGACAGCTTCACTGCGGTGTCGTCCGATGGGACGGCCGATCAAGTGGTGACCGTGACTATCACCGGAACCAACGACGTGCCGGTGATCGGCGGCGCGACCAGCGGCGCGGTGAGCGAGGATGCTTCGACACCGAACTTGAGCACCAGCGGCGCGCTGACGATTGCTGATGTGGATGTGGGGCAGTCGAACTTCACGCCCCAAGCGAGCACTGCCGGCAGCACTGGCTATGGCAGCTTCACGCTGGCGGCTGACGGCACTTGGACTTATGCGGCCGACAACAGCCAAAGCGCAATCCAGCAACTGGGCGCAGGTCAAACGATCAGCGACAGCTTCACCGCAGTTTCCTCCGACGGGACAGCCAGCCAGGTGGTGACGGTGACCATTACCGGAACCAACGACGTGCCGGTGATCGGCGGCGCGACCAGCGCTGGCGTGAGCGAGGATGCTTCGACACCGAACTTGAGCACCAGCGGCGCGCTGACGATTGCCGATGTGGATGCTGGCCAGTCCAGCTTTGCGCCCCAAGCAAGCACGATTGGTAGCAACGGCCACGGCAACTTCGGCTTGCTGGCGGATGGCAACTGGAGCTACACGGCCGACAACAGCCAAAGCGCGATCCAGCAACTGGGCGCCGGCCAGTCGATCAGCGATAGCTTCATCGCTGTGGCCTCTGACGGGTCAGCCAGCCAAATGGTGACGGTGACCATCACCGGAACCAACGATATGCCAGTGATCGGCGGCGTGACCAGCGATGCGGTGAGCGAGGATGCCTCGACCCCGAACCTGAGCGCCAGCGGTGCGCTGACGATCGCCGATATCGACCAAGGTGAGTCGAACTTCGCGCCCCAAGCAAGCACGACTGGAGGCAATGGCTACGGCAGCTTCACGCTGGCGGCCGATGGGAACTGGAGTTACACGGCCGACAACAGCCAAGCGGCAATTCAGCAACTGGGTACGGGGGAGTCGCTCAGCGACAGCTTCACCGCGGTGTCGTCCGACGGCACGGCCAGCCAGGTGGTGACTGTGACCATCACCGGCACCAACGACGTGCCGGTGATCGGCGGCGTGGCCAGTGGCGCCGTGAGCGAGGATGACACGACACCGACCCTGAGCACCAGCGGTGCGCTGACGATTGCCGATGTCGATCAAGGCCAGTCAAACTTCGCGCCTCAGGCGGGCACCGTCGGCAGCAATGGCTACGGCAGCTTCACACTGGCAGCCGACGGCAACTGGACCTACACGGCCGACAACAGTCAGGCGGCGATCCAACAGTTGGGCGCAGGTCAATCGATCAGCGACAGCTTCACCGCCGTGTCCTCCGACGGAACAGCCAGCCAGTTCGTGCCCGTGACGATTGCCGGCACCAATGACGTGCCGGTGATTGGCGGTGTGGCGAGTGGCGCGACGAGCGAGGATGCCTCGACGCCGAATCTGAGCACCAGCGGTGCGCTGACGATTGCCGATGTCGATGCAGGAGAGTCCAGCTTCGCACCCCAGGTCGCTGCCACCGGCAGCAACGGCTACGGCAACTTCACGCTGGCAGCCGACGGAAACTGGACCTACACGGCCGACAACAGCCAAGCGGCGATCCAGCAGCTGGGCGCCGGCCAGTCGATCAGCGACAGCTTTACTGCCGTCTCGTCCGACGGTACAGGCAGCCAGGTGGTGGCCGTCACCATCACCGGCACCAACGACGTGCCGGTGATCGGCGGCGTGACCAGCGGTGCGGTGAGCGGGGATGCCTCGACACCGAACTTGAGCACCAGCGGTGCGCTGACGATTGCGGATGTTGATGTAGGCCAGTCGAACTTTGCGCCCCAGGTCGCCGCCACCGGCAGCAACGACCACGGCAGCTTCAGCTTGCTGGCCGATGGCAACTGGAGCTATACGGCCGACAACAGCCAAGCGGCGATCCAGCAGCTGGGCGCAGGTCAAACGATCAGCGACAGCTTCACGGCGGTGTCCTCTGATGGGACAGCCAGCCAAGTGGTGACGGTGACCATCACTGGTACCAACGACGTTCCGGTGATTGGCGGTGTGGCGAGTGGCACGGTAAGCGAGGATGCCTCGACGCCGAACCTGAGCACCAGCGGTGCGCTGGCGATCGCTGATGTCGACCAAGGCCAGTCCAACTTCACGCCGCAGGCGAGCACCGCCGGCAGCAACGGCTACGGCAGTTTCACGTTGGCGGCCGATGGGAACTGGAGTTACACGGCCAACAACAGCCAAGCGGCGATCCAGCAGCTGGGCGCCGGCCAGTCGATCAGCGACAGCTTTACTGCCGTCTCGTCCGACGGTACAGGCAGCCAGGTGGTGGCCGTCACCATCACCGGCACCAACGATGCGCCGGTCCTGAGCGCTGCCGCGACACCTGTCCTGGCTTCGGTCAACGAAGATGCCGGCGCACCGGTCGGGGCCGTCGGGACGCTGGTATCGAGCCTGGTGAATTTGAACCCTCCGGCCGGTGGCCTCGACAACGTGAGTGATGCGGACAACGGCGCCATCACCGGCATCGCGTTGACGGGCGTGAATGCTGCCAACGGAAGCTGGTGGTATTCCATGAATGGCGGTGCCACCTGGGCGACGGTGGGTGCGGTGACGAACTCGTCCGCACTGCTGTTGGCTGCGGACGCGAACACGCGGGTTTATTTCCAGGGGGATTCGAACTTCAGCGGGACGATAAGCGACGCCATCACCTTCCGCGCCTGGGACCAGTCGAGCGGCACGGCGGGAACGACGGTGAGCACTGTCACGAATGGAGGCAGCACCGCGTACTCGAACGCCATCGACACGGCGAGCCTCACCGTCAACGCGGTGAACGACAACCCGGTCGCTGTGGCGGACAGGATCATCGTGTCGAACAACACAGCCGTCACGGTGTCGGTGGGCTCGCTGCTCGGCAACGACACCGATATCGATGGTCTCGCCTTGACGATCACGAGCGTCGGCGGCGCGGTCGGAATTTCCGGACTGACCCTGGATTCCACGAACGGCACGATCAGCTTCTCCAGCGGCAACACCGCGGGTGCCACGGCCGGCAGCTTCCAGTACACCGTATCGGACGCCGCCGGGGGCACCGCGACGGCGACTGCGACGATCGACATCAGGGCCGTGTCCGGCGGCAACGGAGCCGACACGATCGATCTCGGCACGACCGGCACCTACCAAGCCTCCTTCATCGATGGCCGCGGCGGCGCCGACAACCTGACCGGCGGTGCGGCCGGCGATGTCTTCATCGGAGGGACCGGCAACGGGGCCGACACGCTGCTCGGCTCGTCGGGCAACGACCTCCTGATCGGCGGCGACGGCAACGACACGCTGTCGGGCGGTGCCGGCAACGATGTGCTGCGAGGCGGCCTTGGCAGCAACGACTCGATGGATGGCGGCGCAGGCAGCGAGGATCTGCTCGACTTCTCCGACGGGACCGCTGCGATCAATTTCACGCTGGTCCAGAGTGCGGCATCGACCAGCATCGCCAACGGCACCGCCGGGCTCGGCAACAACGACACGTACCAGAACATTGAAGGGGTGATCGGCACTGCCAACGCCGACACCCTTATCGGCAGCGCCTCGAACGACATCATCCGCGGCGGCGCCGGCAACGACACGCTCGATGGGGCAGGCGGCACCGGCGACCTGCTCGACTTCTCGGACGGTACGGCCGGGCTCACGTTCACGCTGACGCAAAGCAGCAGCGCGACGAACTTCAACACCGGCGCCGCCGGGCTCGGCACGGACAGCTACAGAAACTTCGAAGGCGTCATCGGCACAGCTTTCGCCGACACCCTCACCGGCTCGGCGTCGAACGACCAGTTGCGCGGCGGCGGCGGCAACGACGTGATCAACGGCCTCGCCGGAGACGATCGCATCGTCGGCGGAGCTGGCGCCGACATCCTCACCGGCGGCACCGACAACGACACCTTCGTCTTCGACTCGGCACCGAACGCGGTGGACTCGGTCACCGACTTCAATGCCTCGGGGTCGGCGGCGAGCGGCGACCTGGTCGAGCTGTCGCGCGGCACCTTCACGGCGCTCTCGACCGCGAGCGGAAGCACGCTGTCGGCGACCGAGTTCGCGTCGCTGGACGGCGGTGGCGCCGGAGACTCGGTGGGTGCGGGCGTGCGCGTGATCTACGACAGCGCGACGGGCAACCTGTACTACGACGCGGACGGCTCGAGCGCCGCCAACCGCACGCTGGTGGCGACGCTGACGTTGAGCGATCCGGGCGACACCTTCGACTACAACGACATCAAGGCGGGCCTGTGAGCTTGCGTCTGCTGCCCGCCGATGCGGGTGGCGGCACACCAGAGAGACCGCGATGAAGCCTCTTCTCCAACAGCTCAAGCGACCGCTTCTTTTTGTTGCGGGCTTCTCCTTCTTGGTGAACCTGCTGCTGCTCGCCCCCGCGCTCTTCATGCTGCAGGTCTTCGATCGCGTGCTGACGAGCCAAAGCCAGGAGACACTGCTCGTGCTGCTGCTCGGCGTGGGCGTGGCTCTCGGCCTGATGGTGATGCTGGACTACCTGCGTGGCCGACTGCAGGGCGTCGCCGGCAATCTGATCGCGGAACAGCTGTCCCCGACCGTGGCCAAGCTCATGCTGGCCCACACGGCGCGCCGCGCAGAGCGCGCGCCGTCCGAAGGCCTGCGCGATGTGGCGGCGCTGCGCAACCTGTTTTCCGCGCAGGGGCTGCTGGCGCTGTTCGACATGCCTTGGGCCTTCGTCTACGTGGCCGTCATCTGGCTGGCGCATCCGCTGCTGGGCATGGCGGCCGCCGCCGCATCCGTGCTGATGCTCGCTCTTGCGGTAGTGAACGACCGTGCCACGCGCCGCGACATCGAAGCCTTGCAGAAGGAGGCCGCCAGGGCCACGCGCTACCTCGAAGCCTCGATGCAGAACGCAGAGCTCGCGCAGTCGCTGGGGATGGGTGACGCGCTGATCGCGCGCTGGCGGCAACTCAACGCCGGCGTCACCGCGCTGCAGGGCCCGACCGCCCGCAAGTCGGTGGCGATGGCAGCACTCACGCGAACCACGCGCCAGGCGGTCCAGGTTCTGCTCCAGGCACTCGGCGCCTACCTCGTCATCACCGGCGAAGGCACGCCGGGCATCCTGGTGGCCTGCACCATCCTGCTGGGTCGGGCGCTGGCGCCGGTGGAACAGGTGGTGGGGGGCTGGCGGGTGCTGGCCGAGGGGCGGCTCGCCTTCGCGCGCCTGTCCGAGTTGCTGGGAGCCGCCGAGCGCCAGCCGGAGCGCATGACGCTGCCGGCCCCGAGCGGCCGGCTGCATGCGCAGGGCCTGGTGTTCCGGCCACCGCAGAGCGAGCGGATCATCCTGGCCGGTGTATCGCTGAGCCTGGAGCCCGGCGAGTCGCTGGCCATCACCGGCCCGAGCGGTGCCGGCAAGTCGACGCTGGTGCGCCTGCTGACCGGCCTGTGGAAGCCCAACGCCGGCACCGTGCGGCTGGACCACGTCGACCTCTCGCAGTGGCCGCGCGAAGCGCTCGGCCCCTGGCTCGGCTATGTGCCGCAGGACGTCGAGCTGTTCGCCGGCACCGTCGCCGACAACATCGCACGGCTGGGCGAAGTCGACGCGGACAAGGTCGTGCAGGCGGCGCAGCGCGCCGGCGTGCACGAGCTGATCCTGGGGCTCCCCGAGGGCTATGACACGGTGATCGACACCCTCGGCGTGATGCTGTCGCCGGGCCAACGCCAGCGCATCGCCCTGGCACGGGCGCTCTACGGAGATCCGAAACTGCTGGTGCTGGACGAGCCCAATTCCAACCTGGACGGGGCAGGCGAACTGGCGCTGGCAGAGGCCTTGAAGGCGCTGCGCGGGCAAGTCACCGTGATCGTCGTCACGCACCGCAGCACGCTGGTGCAGCACATGGACAAGCTGCTGGTGCTGGAGGCCGGGCGGGTACAGCAGTACGGACCGGTGGCCGAGGTCATGCAGTCGATCAAGCGAACCGGCCAGAACCCGGGCGGGGCGCAAGTGGTGATGATGCCCCGACCTGTGGAGAAAGTGTCATGAACCCCACAGCCCATCTTGTTGCGGCCAACGACCCTCTTGCGCTCCATGTGCGCGAAGCGCGTCGCCTGACGCGCTGGGGCGTGGCCGTGGTGGTCTGCGGACTGCTGCCGGCCGCTGCGTGGCTGGGCTTCGCGCCGCTGTCGTCCGCCGTGGTGGCGCAGGCCCATGTGAAGGTGGACCTGAATCGGCGCCCGGTGCAGCATGCCGAAGGCGGGATCGTGCGCGAGGTGCTGGTGCGCGACGGCCAGCATGTGCGGCAGGGGGAGCCCTTGCTGGTGCTGGGCGACGTCTCGGTCGATGCCGACCGGAACCGGCTGGACCACCGCGTCAAGACCGAGCGGGCCAGCCTCGCGCGGCTGGACGCGGAGCAGACCATGGCGCGCGCGATCGCCTTCCCGTCCGATGTGGTCGAGACCGCGGCAGCCGACCCGCGTCTGGCCGCGCAGATGGACAAGGAGCGCGCGCTGTTCGAGGCGCGGCGCGATGCGCTGGTGGGGCAGGTGCGCCTGCTGCGCTCGCAGCGCGAGAAGGTGGCCGAGGAAATCGTCGCCCTGCGCGCCCAGGTCATGCAGGCGAGCGAGTCGATGAAGTTCCAGAAGAACGATCTGGAGACCCACCGCAAGCTGCTCAAGGATGGTTTCGTCTCGGCCGCGCGCATCGCGCAGCTCGAAGGCACCGTGGCCGACTACGGCGTGAAGATCGAGGAGCGGCGCGCGGAGCTGGCGCGCGCCGAGCAGCGCACGGTCGATGCCGATCTGCGCATCCGCTCGCTGGAGAGCGACTACCGCCAGCAGGCGAGCGACCAGCTCAAGGTCACCGCGGCGCGGCTGGCCGAGATCGAGCAGGAGCGGCGCAAGTCGGCCGACGCCTCGGCGCGCCAGGTGATCACGGCACCGGCCAGCGGCGAGATCATCGATCTGAAGTATTCGACGCCCGGCGCGGTGATCCCCCCTCGCGAGACCATCGCCGACGTCGTGCCGGACGATACCCGTCTGATGACCGATGCGCGCGTGCGTCCCGAGGACATCGGCCGGATTCACCGCGGCCAGTCGGCCGACATCCGCTTCACGGCATTCAAGTACCGCACCACGCAGCTGGTGCATGGCAAGGTGGTCTATGTGTCGGGCGACCGCCTGATCGACCGTGCGACCAACGCCCCCTACTACGCGGTGCTGGTCGAGGCCGATCCGGCTTCGCTCGCGACGGCGGGGGGCCTGAAGCTGCTGGCCGGCATGCCCGCCGAGATCTACCTGCAGGGGGACGAGCGCACCGCCCTCCAGTACCTTTTGGAGCCCATCACCCAGGTGCTGCGCCGCGCCGCGCGCGAGCGTTGATTTGCCGCATGCCGCTGCGACCCGGCGCGAGTCGAGCCGGCGCAGGCAAAATGCAGGCACCTGCCGTGCGCGCCTTGCGCCTGAAAATGCGACCTGATCGAGGGGCATCGGCCGGCAAGTCATTGATATCGATGGACACAGAACACACCTGGGCCGGCCGCGTTTCCTGCGCGCCGATGATGGACTGGACCGACCGTCATTGCCGGTACTTCCACCGCCTGCTGACGCGCCGTGCCTTGCTCTACACCGAGATGGTGACAACGGGCGCGCTGATGCACGGCGACGTGCCGCGGCATCTGCGCTTCAACGCCGAGGAACACCCGGTGGCATTGCAGCTCGGCGGCAGCGAGGCGGCCGAGCTCGCGCATTGCGCGAAGCTGGGCGAGGAGTGGGGTTACGACGAGATCAACCTCAACTGCGGCTGTCCCAGCGAGCGGGTGCAGCGCGGCGCCTTCGGCGCCTGCCTGATGAACGAGCCGCAGCTGGTGGCCGATTGCGTCAAGGCCATGGTCGACGTGGTGAGCGTGCCGGTCACGGTCAAGCACCGCATCGGCATCGACAAGACCGAGTCCTATGAATTCGTGCGCGACTTCGTTGGCCAGGTGAGCGAAGCGGGCTGCCGCAGCTTCATCGTCCACGCGCGCAACGCCTGGCTGAAGGGCCTCTCGCCCAAGCAGAACCGCGAGATCCCGCCGCTGCGCTACGAGTTGGTGCACCGGCTCAAGCATGATTTTCCGGCGCTGCGCATCTCGATCAATGGGGGTTTCGACGACATCGCCGAGATGCAGGCGCATCTTCGGCTGTTGGACGGCGTGATGATCGGCCGCGAGGCCTATCACAACCCGTGGTCGCTGGCCGAGTGGGACGCGGCGTTCTTCCATGAGCCGCCCTCCACGCTCACGCGCGAGGACGTGGAGCTGAAGATGTGCGACTACATGGCCCGCGAGGCCGTCGAGCACGGCGCGCCGTGGTCGAACATCGCGCGCCACATGCTGGGGCTGCGCAACGGGCTGGCGGGCGCGCGCCGCTGGCGCCAGGTTTGGAGCGACCACAGGCACAAGGCGCTACCACCGCACGAGGTGATGGCGCTCGCGCACGAGCCGGCGGCGCAGGCCACCTGATCGGGCTCAAGCCGCCATCAGCCGCGCCTCGGGCACGTTCTCGATGGTGGTGCGCCGCAGCTCGCGGCGCTCGGCGATGTCGTAGCGGCGGCCGCGGTGCAGGGTGCTGCGGTTGTCCCACATGACCAGGTCGCCCACCTGCCATTCGTGGCGGTAGACGAACTCGCGCTGCGTGGCATGCTCCAGCAAGTCCTGCAGGTACATGCGCGACTCGGCCGTGGGCCAGCCGATGACCTGGCGCGCATGCACGCCGACGAAGAGCAGCTTGCGGCCGGAGCCGGGATGCGTCTGCACCAGCGCCCAGACCGCGGGCGGGATGGTCTTCTTCTGCTCGTCGGTGTAGGCCTCGTCGCCCAGCAGGATGCGCGTGTGCAGCGCGTAGTGCTCGGCGCGCAGCTCCTCGATCTCGGCCTTGGTGCGATCGGGCAGGGCGTCGTAGGCCGCGCGCAGGTCGGCGAACTCGGTGTTGCCGCCCCAGCTCGGCAGCACCAGCGCATGCAGCATCGAGTAGGCGGCGCGCGGGTCCTGGAAGGAGCTGTCGCTGTGCCAGAGCTGGTTGGCGAAGTTCGAGAGGTTCTTGGGCGAGTCGCGGCGGGCCACATTGCCTTCGGCATCGACGTTGGAGATGTCGATCAGGCGCTCGTCCTCCAGCCTTTCCTTGCGCTTGAAGACCTTCTTGAGGCCCAGGTCCAGCGGGCCGAAGGACTTGGCGAAGTCGATCTGCTGCTGGCCCGTCAGGGGCTGGCCGCGCCACACCAGCACGGCGTATTCGTTCATGGCGGCGTTGATCTGGCGGACCTCGGTGTCGGACAACGGGCGGGTGATGTCGATGCCGCTGGCTTCGGCGACGAACAGGGAGTGCAGGGGCTTGAGTCGGAGGGACATGAGAGTCTCGGGAAAGGTTTATTCGGCCTGGATGCCGGCTTCGTTGATCACGCGGGCCCAGCGTTTCATCTCGGCTTGCACGAAGGCCTCGAACTGCTCGGGCCGGGAGGCGACCACCTCCATGCCTTGCTCCTCGATGCGCTTGCGGATCTCGGGCGTGCGCAGCACCTTCTCCGTGTCGGCCTGGATCTTCTGGACGATGGCCTTGGGCGTGCCGTGCGGCGCGACGAATCCCAGCAGCGCGTTGACGCTGAAGCCGGGCAGGGTCTCGGCCAGCGTCGGGTAGTCGTAGCCGGGCACCCGCTTGTCGCCGAGCGTGGCGATCATCTTCATGCGGCCGGCCTTCACGTACGGGAGCACCGACAGGAAGGGGTCGACCACGATGTCGATGCGTCCGCCCATCAACTCGGTGTGCGCCGGCGCGCTGCCCTTGAAGGGCGAATGCAGCATGTCGAAACCGGCCTCCCGCTTCAGCAGCTCGGCGCCCAGGTGCGTGGTGCTGCCGGCGCCCGGCGTGCCGTAGGTGAGCTTGCCCGGGTTCTTCTTGGCGTAGGCGATCAGTTCCGGCACGGTGTTGAAGGGCGCGTCGGGCCGAGCGACCATCGCCAGCTGCAGGTTCGCGATCTGCGTGATGGGGGCGAGGTCCTTCACCGTGTCGTAGGGCAGGCTCTTGCGCAGCGAAGGATTGACGGCAAAAGAGGAGTTCACCATGCCGAAGGTCAGGCCGTCCGGCGGCGCCTTGGCAACGAAGTCCACGCCGATGGCGGTGCCGGCGCCTGGCTTGTAGTCGACGATCACCGGCTGGCCCCAGATCTCCTGGAGCTTCATCGCGATGAGGCGGCCGACCGTGTCGGTCGGCCCGCCGGGGGCGAAGGGAATGATGATCTTGACCGGGCCCTTGGGGAAGTCTTGGGCCGTAGCCTCGAAGCTCACGCCCAGGCCGGCGGCGGTGATCATGGCGCCGGCCAGCAGAACCTGGCGGCGGGTCGCGGAAGGGGTTTGTCTCATCGCGTGTGCTTGTTAATGGAACATCGTTTCGAAATAATATAGATCACAATGAGCAAGTCAACGAAAATATGAAACATCGTTTTTAAAAATTATGAGTTCCATGGCTGAGCAAGGGGCGGGATCCGAAGTCAGCGCGCTGGCGCGCGGCCTCGCGGTGCTGAAGGCGGTGGGCGATGCAGCCGGCCCGTTGAGCAACCGCGAGCTGGCCGACGCCACCGGCATTCCGAAGCCGACCGTCTCGCGCTTGGCCGCGACGCTGGTCGCCAGCGGCTACCTGCGCCAGGCGCCCGACAGCGAGCGCTTCAGCCTCGGGCCGGCGCTGCTGGACATGAGCAACCGCTACCTGCGGCACTTCGACCTGCGTGGCGTCGCCCGGCCGCACCTGCTGGCGCTGGCCGAGTTCGCCGGCGCGAGCGTCCACATGGGCGTGCGCGACGAACTGGACATGCTGATCATCGATTCGATGCGTCCGCGCACGGCCATGATCAGTTCGCGCATCGACGTGGGTTCGCGCATGACCATCGCCACCTCGGCCGCCGGGCGGGCGTACCTCGCGGCGCTGCCGTCAATCGAGCAGGCCGAGTTGCTGGAACAGATCCGCCTGGCCAGCGGCGAGAACTGGGCCACGCTGGAGCCGCGCGTCATGGCCGGCCTCGAGGAGCATGCGCGCCTGGGCTACTGCAGTTCCTTCGGCGAATGGCACCCGCACATCCATGCGCTGGGCTTCTCGCTGCGCGGGCCGCGCGGCGAGCGCTATGCCTGCAGCTGCGGCGGGCCGGCCTACCTGCTGCCGCGCGAGACGATGGTGGCGCGCGTCGCGCCGAAGCTGCTGGAGACCGTGCAGCAGATCAATGCCGACATCGGCATGGCATCGCCCGCCGACTGAGCGGAATCAGTTCGCTGCCTCGAGGCCGCTGCGGAAGTGCTCCTGCATGCGCGCCATGGCACCGGCTCCGTCGCGCGCCTTGATTGCGGCCATGATTGCGCGGTGCTCCGCGAGCGACTCGGCGATGCGGCCGGCCTTGAGCAGCGAGTTGTGCCGGTTGAGCTTCATCACCTTGCGCAGGTCGGCCACCATCTGGTCGCGCCAGCGGTTGTCGGCCATCGCCAGGATGCGCATGTGGAAGCGCTCATTGATGGCGAAGAAATGGGAGCGATCCACCTTGCCCGGCGCAGCGGCGGCTTCGAGCTCGGCGTGCAGGGCTTCGAGCTCGGCCCGCTGCGCGTCGGAGGCCCGTTCGGCCACGACGCCGACCGCGTCGCTCTCAAGCAGGCTCAGCAGGTGGTAGACGTCCGCCAGGTCCTTCTCGGACACCTCGGTCACGTAGGCGCCGCGCCGCACCTTCATCGTGACCAGGCCCTCGGCCGCCAGCACCTTGAGCGCCTCGCGCAGCGGCGTGCGGCTGATGCCGTATTCCTCCGCCAGCTTGAGCTCGTCGATCCAGCTGCCGGGCTCGAGCTCGCGGTTGAAGATGCGCTGGCGCAGCAGCTCCGCCACCTCTTCGTAGAGGGCGCGCGGGGTGAGGGTGAGGGCGGACATGCCCGAAATGTACCTCAACCCAAAGTATTTGAATTAATAATTACGGATGGGTTAGACTCGCATTGAACTGTGACGCGCCTGCGCGGACACTCCCTCCACTCGCAAAAGCCGGCGCCATGAGCAGCAAACCCGAACCGACCTTCCAAACCGCGACCCTCGAAGCCTGGACCAAGGCTGCAGCCAAGTCCGCCCCCGGCGGCGACCTGCAGGCGCTGAACTGGCTCACGCCCGACGGCATCGCGGTCAAGCCGCTCTACACCGCGGCCGATCTCAAGGGCCTGAAGTACGCCGACACGCTGCCCGGATTCGAGCCCTACCTGCGCGGCCCGCAGGCCACGATGTACGCGGTGCGCCCCTGGACCATCCGGCAGTACGCGGGCTTCTCCACCGCCGAGGAATCGAACGCCTTCTACCGCAAGGCGCTGGCCGCCGGCGGGCAGGGCGTGAGCGTGGCCTTCGACCTGGCCACGCACCGGGGCTACGACAGCGACCATCCGCGCGTGACCGGCGACGTCGGCAAGGCCGGCGTGGCCATCGACAGCGTGGAGGACATGAAGATCCTGTTCGACCGGATCCCGCTGGACAAGGTCAGCGTCTCCATGACGATGAACGGCGCGGTGTTGCCCGTGCTGGCCGGCTACATCGTCGCGGCCGAGGAGCAGGGCGTGGCGCAGGACCAACTCTCGGGGACCATCCAGAACGACATCCTCAAGGAGTTCATGGTCCGCAACACCTACATCTTCCCGCCCGAGCCCTCGATGCGGATCATCGGGGACATCATCGCGTACACCGCGGAGAAGATGCCGAAGTTCAACTCGATCTCTATCAGCGGCTACCACATGCAGGAAGCCGGCGCCAACCAGGCGCTCGAGCTGGCCTTCACGCTGGCGGACGGCAAGGAGTACGTGAAGACGGCACTGGCCAAGGGGCTGGACGTCGACGGCTTCGCCGGGCGGTTGAGCTTCTTCTGGGCCATCGGCATGAACTTCTACCTGGAGGTCGCCAAGATGCGCGCGGCGCGCCTGCTGTGGTGCCGGATCATGAAGGAGTTCAACCCCAAGAACCCCAAGAGCCTGATGCTGCGCACCCACTGCCAGACCTCCGGCTGGAGCCTGACCGAGCAGGACCCCTACAACAACGTGGTGCGCACCACCATCGAGGCCATGGCCGCGGTCTTCGGCGGCACGCAGAGCCTGCACACCAATGCGCTGGACGAGGCGATCGCCCTGCCCACCGAGTTCAGCGCGCGCATCGCGCGCAATACGCAGCTCATCATCCAGGAAGAGACCCACATCACGAACGTGATCGATCCCTGGGCCGGCAGCTACATGATGGAGAAGCTCACGCAGGACATGGCGGATGCGGCCTGGACCATCATCGAGGAGGTCGAGGCCATGGGCGGGATGACCAAGGCCGTGGACAGCGGCTGGGCCAAGCTCAAGATCGAGGCGGCCGCGGCCGACAAGCAGGCGCGCATCGACTCGGGGCAGGACGTGATCGTGGGCGTCAACAAGTACAAGCTGCAGAACGAGGACACGCACGACATCCTGCAGATCGACAACGTCAAGGTGCGTGACAGCCAGATCGCGCGGCTCAAGTCGGTGCGCGAGAAGCGCGATGGCGCCAAAGTGCAGGCCGCGCTCGATGGATTGACGGCGGCCGCCGAGAGCGGCGAAGGCAACCTGCTGGCGCTGAGCGTCGAGGCGGTGCGCCTGCGCGCGACGGTGGGCGAGATCAGCGACGCGCTGGAAAAGATCTACGGCCGCCACCGCGCCGACACGCAGAAGGTGACCGGCGTCTACGCCGCTGCCTACGACTCGGCCGAGGGCTGGGAGGCGCTGCAGAAGGAGATCGCCGATTTCGCCGAGGAGCAGGGCCGCCGTCCGCGCGTGATGATTTCCAAGCTGGGGCAGGACGGGCACGACCGCGGCGCGAAAGTCGTCGCCACCGCCTTCGCCGACTTGGGCTTCGACGTCGACATGGGCCCGCTGTTCCAGACCCCCGAGGAATGCGCGCGCCAGGCGATCGAGAACGACGTGCATGCGGTCGGCGTCAGTACGCTGGCGGCAGGGCACAAGACGCTGGTCCCGGCCATCATCGAGGAGCTGAAGAAGCAGGGCGCGGACGACATCATCGTCTTCGTCGGCGGCGTGATCCCGCGGCAGGACTACGAGTTCCTCTATGAAGCCGGGGTCAAGGGCATCTACGGGCCGGGCACGCCGATTCCGGCCAGCGCAAAGGATGTGCTGGAACAGATTCGCGCGGCGGTCGCGGCTTGAACATGCCTGTTGCGGCTCGAAGCGTGGTGACGGCCGAAGCGCTGGCCGAGGCCGAGGGTCCGCGGCAGCGCCGCGCCATCGCCAAGGCCATCACGCTGCTCGAATCCACCAGGGCCGACCACCGCGCACAGGCCGACGAGCTCCTGACGGCACTGCTGCCGCATACCGGCAAATCGTTTCGCCTCGGCATCTCGGGCGTGCCCGGCGTCGGCAAGTCCACCTTCATCGAGACGCTGGGCCTGTACCTGATCGATCGCGGCCATCGCGTGGCGGTGCTCACCATCGACCCTTCGTCGACGGTCTCCGGGGGCTCCATCCTCGGCGACAAGACGCGCATGGAAAAGCTCTCGGTCCACGAGCGTGCCTACATCCGCCCGAGCCCCTCGCGCGGCACGCTGGGCGGCGTGGCCGAGAAGACGCGCGAGGCCATGCTGGTGTGCGAGGCCGCCGGCTACGACATCGTGATTGTCGAGACGGTGGGCGTGGGTCAGAGCGAGACCGCGGTCTCGGGCATGACCGACATGTTCGTGCTGCTGCAGTTGCCCAATGCGGGCGACGACCTGCAGGCGATCAAGAAGGGCGTGATGGAGCTGGCCGATCTGGTGGTCATCAACAAGGCCGACATCGACCCCGACGCGGCGACGCGCGCGCAGGCCCAGATCACCTCGGCGCTGCGGCTCTTTGGCCACCATGGCAATCCGGCGCATGCGCATGCGGTGCACGGCGCAGAAGCGGTGCACCACCAATGGCAGCCCAGGGTGATGCAATCCAGCGCCCTCCAGGGCACTGGCGTCGACGCCTTCTGGGAGGCCGTGAAGCAATTCAAGACCGTGCAGACCGCGAACGGCAAGCTCGGCGCGCGCCGGGAGAAACAGGCGCTCGCGTGGATGTGGGAACGCATCGACGCGGGCCTCAAGCACGCCTTCCGCCACCATCCGAAGGTGCGCGAGTTGCTGCCGCAGGCCCTGGCCCAGGTCGCGGCCGGTACGCTGCCGGCTTCGACGGCGGCGCGCAATCTGCTCTCCGCGCAGGCCGGACAGGCCTAGCGCTCCGAAGAACACACTCACATCACTTCCGGAACAGGACCCATGAAAGAGATCCTCGAACAACTCGAAAAGCGGCGCGCCCAGGCTCGGCTGGGCGGCGGCCAGAAGCGCATCGATGCGCAGCACGCCAAGGGCAAGCTGACGGCGCGCGAGCGCATCGAGTTGCTGCTCGACGACAACACCTTCGAAGAATGGGACATGTTCGTCGAGCACCGATCCAGCGACTTCGGCATGGCCGACACGAAGATCCCGGGCGACGGCGTGGTGACCGGCTACGGCATGATCAACGGCCGCCTGGTGTTCGTCTTCAGCCAGGACTTCACCGTTTTCGGCGGCGCGCTCAGCGAGGCCCATGCCGAGAAGATCTGCAAGGTGATGGACCAGGCGATGAAGGTGGGGGCGCCCGTCATCGGCCTCAATGATTCGGGCGGCGCGCGCATTCAGGAAGGCGTGGCCTCGCTCGGCGGCTATGCCGAGGTGTTCCAGCGCAACGTGATGGCCTCCGGCGTGGTGCCGCAGATCAGCATGATCATGGGGCCCTGCGCCGGCGGCGCCGTCTACTCGCCTGCCATGACCGACTTCATCTTCATGGTGCGCGACAGCTCCTACATGTTCGTCACCGGCCCCGAGGTGGTGAAGACGGTGACGCACGAGGACGTGACGGCCGAGGAACTGGGCGGCGCCACCACGCACACCACCAAGAGCGGCGTGGCCGACATGTCTTTCGAGAACGACGTGGAGGCGCTGATGATGCTGCGCCGCCTCTACAACTACCTGCCGCTCAACAACCGCGAGAAGGCGCCCGTGCGGCCCAGCGGCGACCCGGCCGACCGCGCCGACCTCTCGCTCGACACGCTGGTCCCCGACAACCCGAACAAGCCATATGACATCAAGGAGGCCATCGCGAAGGTGGTCGACGACGGCGAGTTCTTCGAGCTGCAGCCGGACTATGCGAAGAACATCGTGATCGGCTTCACCCGCTTCGATGGGCAGAGCGTGGGCATCGTCGCCAACCAGCCGCTGGTGCTGGCGGGCTGCCTGGACATCAAGTCCTCGATCAAGGCGGCGCGCTTCGTGCGCTTCTGCGACGCCTTCAACATCCCGGTCGTCACCTTCGTCGACGTGCCCGGCTTCATGCCCGGCACCAGCCAGGAGTACGGCGGCATCATCAAGCACGGCGCCAAGCTGCTTTACGCCTATGCCGAGTGCACGGTGCCGAAGATCACGGTGATCACGCGCAAGGCCTATGGCGGCGCCTACGACGTGATGGCCTCCAAGCACCTGCGCGGCGACGTCAACCTGGCCTGGCCGCGCGCCGAGATCGCGGTGATGGGCGCCAAGGGTGCGGTGGAGATCATCTTTCGCGAGGACAAGAACGACCCCGGGAAGCTGGCTGCGCGCGAGGCCGAGTACAAGGCCCGCTTCGCCAATCCTTATGTGGCCGGCACGCGCGGCTACATCGACGACGTGATCCTGCCCAGCGAGACGCGCAAGCGCATCTGCCGCAGCCTGGTGATGCTGAGCGGGAAGAAACTGGACAACCCGTGGCGCAAGCACGGGAACATTCCGCTTTGAGGACGGGAGTCGACAACATGTTCAAGAAAATCCTGATCGCCAACCGTGGAGAGATCGCCTGCCGTGTCATCAAGACCGCGAAGAAGATGGGCATCCGGACGGTCGCCGTGTATTCCGACGCCGACAAGGACGCCCGCCACGTCGAGTTGGCCGACGAGGCCGTCCACATCGGCGCTTCGCCGAGCCGCGAGAGCTATCTGCAGGCCGATCGCATCATCGCGGCTTGCAAGAAGACCGGCGCCGAGGCGGTCCACCCGGGTTACGGCTTCCTGTCCGAGAACGAGGGCTTTGCGAAGAAGGTCGAGGAGGAGGGCATCGTCTTCATCGGCCCCAAGCACTACTCGATCGCGGCCATGGGCGACAAGATCGCCTCGAAGAAGCTGGCCAACGAGGCCAAGGTCAACACCATCCCGGGGTGGAACGATGCCATCGAGACGGCCGAGCGGGCGGTCGAGATCGCGCGCGAGGTGGGCTACCCCGTGATGATCAAGGCCTCGGCCGGCGGCGGCGGCAAGGGCCTGCGGGTGGCCTTCAACGACAAGGATGCCTTCGACGGCTTCACCTCCTGCCGCAACGAGGCCCGCAACAGCTTCGGCGACGACCGCGTGTTCATCGAGAAATTCGTCGAGGAGCCGCGCCACATCGAGATCCAGGTGCTGGGCGACGCACACGGCAACGTGATCTACCTCAACGAGCGCGAATGCTCGATCCAGCGCCGCCATCAGAAGGTGATCGAGGAGGCGCCGTCGCCCTTCATCAGCGAGGCCACGCGCAAGGCCATGGGCGAGCAGGCGGTGGCGCTGGCCAAGGCGGTCAACTACCAGAGCGCGGGCACGGTGGAGTTCGTGGTCGGCAAGGACCAGAGCTTCTACTTCCTGGAGATGAACACGCGCTTGCAGGTGGAGCATCCGGTGACTGAGGCGATCACGGGGCTGGACCTGGTCGAGCTCATGATCCGCGTCGCCGCCGGCGAGAAGCTGCCGCTGGCGCAGCAGGATGTGAAGCGCGATGGCTGGGCCATCGAGTGCCGTATCAACGCGGAAGATCCGTTCCGGAACTTCCTGCCCTCGACGGGGCGGCTGGTGCGCTTTCAGCCGCCGAAGGAGACGATGTTCTCCGCCGACACGGAGCATCTCTTCGGCGTGCGGGTGGATACCGGCGTCTACGACGGCGGCGAGATCCCGATGTTCTATGACTCGATGATCGCCAAGCTGATCGTGCATGGGCGCGACCGCGCGCATGCGATCGCCATGATGCGAGAGGCGCTCAACGGCTTCGTGATTCGCGGCATCAGCAGCAACATCCCCTTCCAGGCCGCGCTGCTGGCGCACCCCAGCTTCGTGCGCGGGGCCTTCAACACCGGCTTCATTGCCGAGCACTACGGCAAGGGCTTCCATGCGGAGGACGTGCCCCACGACGATCCTGACTTCCTGGTCGCGCTGGCGGCCTGCATGCATCGGCGCTACCGCGCGCGCGCCTCGGGCATCAGCGGGCAGCTGGAAGGGCATGGCGTGAAGGTGGGCGAGCAGTTCGTGGTGGTCGTGCTCGACGCGAACGGGCAACACGTGCACCAGCCGGTGACGGTCACCGACTACCAGGGCCCCACGGGTTCGAGCGCCGTGACGGTGGGCGCCAATACCTACAAGATCGAGAGCCAGGCGCCGCTGGGCAGCGCACGGGTCGAGGGCCGCGTCAACGGCCGCGGCTTCATTGCGCAGGTCGAGCGCGGCGTCGGCAAGAACCCCCTGGCGCTGCGCATCGCGCACAACGGCAAGCAGATCGAGGCGATGGTGCTGTCGCCGCGGGGCTCGCGGCTGCTCAAGCTCATGCCGTACAAGGCGCCGCCGGATCTCAGCAAGTACCTGATGTCGCCGATGCCGGGGCTGCTGGTCGAGATCTCGGTGCAGCCTGGCCAGCAGGTGCAGGCCGGCGAGAAGCTCGCGGTGATCGAGGCGATGAAGATGGAGAACGTGCTCTTCGCCACGCAGGACGGCGTGGTGGGCAACATCTCGGCTGCCAAGGGCGAGTCGCTCGCCGTGGACCAGGTCATCATGGAATTTGCCTGAAGGAGACCGCCGCATGAACACGCCGCAACAGCG
Organism: Variovorax sp. WS11; assembly: GCF_010499245.1. Classification (GTDB taxonomy): domain Bacteria; phylum Pseudomonadota; class Gammaproteobacteria; order Burkholderiales; family Burkholderiaceae_C; genus Variovorax. The sequence goes on along the minus strand of NZ_JAAGOW010000001.1, from coordinate 706,313 downwards.
TCCCTTCAAGGTGCTCGGCATCCAGCAGATCGCGATCGGCGGGCCGGACAAGACCCGGCTTCGCAAGCTGTGGGTCGACATGCTGGGCCTCGAGGTGACCAGCACCTTCAGCAGCGAACGCGAGAACGTCGACGAGGACATCTGCGCGATCGGCAGCGGCCCTTTCAAGGTCGAGGTCGACCTGATGCAGCCGCTGGACCCGGACAAGAAGCCGGCCGTGCATGCCACGCCGCTCAATCACGTGGGGCTGTGGATCGACGACCTGCCCGCCGCGGTCGGCTGGCTCACGGCACAGGGGGTGCGTTTCGCGCCGGGCGGCATCCGCAAGGGCGCGGCCGGCTTCGACATCTGCTTCCTGCATCCCAAGGGCAGCGAGGAGTTCCCGATTGCCGGCGAAGGGGTGCTGATCGAGCTGGTGCAGGCGCCGCCGGAAGTGGTGAAGGCCTTCGCGGCGCTGGCCGCGGGCTGAGGGCTTTCAGGCGCCGGGGCGGCGCCAGACGGCCAGGGTGGCGGCCAGAAGCCACATGCCTGCAGCGCAGCCGCGGTTGACGATGCGCAGGCTGCGCCGCGACAGCCAGCGCACGGCCTGCGTGCCGGCGGCGGCGTAGCCCAGCATGACGCAGGTGTCGATGGTGATGAAGATGGTGCCCAGCACCACGTACTGTTGAATCTGCGGGCTCGCGGTGGTGACGAACTGTGGCAGGAAGGCCGCGAAGAAGAGCAGGGTCTTCGGGTTGGACAGTGCCACCGTCAGGCTGCGCAGGAAAGCGGTGCGGACGCGGCGAACGTCGGCCGGCGACGCGGCGAGTGCCGCGTGGATGTCGACCGGCTGGCTGCGCCACATCTTGACCCCGAGCCAGACCAGGTAGGCGACGCCCGCCACGCGGATGGCGTTGAAGAGCCTTTCCGAGGCCGCGAGCAGGGAGCCCAGCCCCAGCGCCACCACGGCGATCAGGATGGCGGCCCCCAGTGAAGCGCCCGCGATGCCCCAGACTGCGGCGCGCATGCCGCCGGCGATGCCGTTGGACATGGCCAGCAGCATGGTGGGGCCGGGCGTGATCGCCAGGGCGACGGAGGCGATCATGAAGAGCAGCAGGGTGTCGAGGGTCATGGGCGTGCCTTGGGATCGTTGCGCGACGCGGCGGCAGCACGCGCCCGCGCCAGCGCCGCTTCGACGATAGCGCGTTTGCGGTCGGGCGCGGCGGCCTCGGGCGGCTCGGCCGGGGCTGGCTCGTCCTTGTCGTGGCGGCGGCGATGCGCCTCGTAGCGGCTGCGCGCCGCGTCGGCCTGCGCCTGTGACCAGGCCTGCCAGCCGCTCTTTCCCGGCGTGGCCGCTTCGAGCGAGATGCAGTCCACCGGGCAGACCGGGATGCAAAGCTCGCAGCCGGTGCAGTGGGCCTCGATCACGGTGTGCATGCGCTTGTGGATGCCCAGGATCGCATCGGTCGGGCAGGCATCGAGGCACAGCGTGCAGCCGATGCACCAGGCCTCGTCGATCACCGCCATCGCACGCGGGCCCTCGGTGCCGAACTGCGTGTCGATCGCCCGCGCCGCTTGACCGGTGAGTTGCGACAGCCGCGCCACGCCCTCGGCGCCGCCCGGCGGGCATTGGTGGATGCCGGCCTCACCGGCGGCGATGGCCTGCGCGTAGCCCGCGCAATCGGGATAGCCGCAGCGCGTGCACTGCGTTTGCGGCAGTGCGTCGAGGATGCGCCCGGCCAGCGCGTTCACGGGAGAACCCTCGCGCTAGCGCGAGGCGCCGCGCTTGCGGCGCGCCGGCGCTGATTTGCGCGCGACGGCGGTCGTCTTGGTGGCGGCTGCGGCCTTGATCGTGTCCTCCGCCGACACGGTGGGCCGGCCGGCGCGCTTCTGCGGCGTGTCGTGCGCGGCGATGAAGGCCTTCACCTCGGGGTACACCTTGTCGCGCCAGCGGCGGCCGCTGAAGATGCCGTAATGGCCGGCGCCCTTGACCTCGTAGTGACGCTGGTGGGTCGACGGGACGCCGGTGCACAGCTCGTGGGCGGCACGCGTCTGGCCGGCGCCGGAGATGTCGTCCAGCTCGCCCTCGACGGTGAGCAGGCCGGTCGAATGGATGTCCTGCGGGCGCACGAGCTCCAGTGTGCCGTCGGGGCTCTTCACTTCCCAGGTGCCGTTGACGAGATCGAAGTCCTGGAACACGGTGCGGATGGTGTCCAGGTAGTAGTCCGCATCCATGTCGAGCACGGCGTTGTACTCGTCATAGAACTTGCGGTGCGCCTCGGCGCTGGCGTCGTCGCCCTTGATCAGGTCCTTGAAATAGTCGTAGTGGCTGCTCGCATGGCGGTCCGGATTCATCGCGACGAAACCTGTGTGCTGCAGGAAGCCCGGGTAGACGCGCCGGCCAACGCCCGGGAAGCCCTGCGGAACGCGGTAGATCACGTTGTTCTCGAACCACTCGTAGCTCTTGTTCATCGCCAGGTTGTTGACCGCGGTGGGCGATCTGCGGGCATCGATGGGGCCGCCCATCATGGTCAGCGACAGCGGCACCTTCTCGCCGCGGCTGGCCATCAGCGACACCGCCGCCAGCACCGGCACGGTGGGCTGGCAGACGCTGATCACATGGCAGTTGCCGTACTCGGCCTGCAAGTGACGGATGAATTCCTGGATGTAATTGGCGTAGTCGTCGAGGCGGAATTCGCCTTCGGACAGCGGGACGAGGCGGGCGTTGACCCAGTCGGTGATGTAGACCTTGTGGTCCTGCAGCATGGTGCGCACGGTGTCGCGCAGCAGGGTGGCGTAGTGGCCGGACAGGGGCGCCACGATCAGCACCACGGGCTGGGCCTTGAGCGTCTGCAGGGTGTGCGGGTCGTCGGTGAAGCGCTTGAAGCGGCGCAGATGGCAGAAAGGCTTGTCGATCTCGACGACTTCCTGGATGACCACATCGTCGTCGTCGACGCTCACCGTCTTGATGTCGAACTCGGGCTTTTCGTAGTCCTTGCCGAGTCGGTAGAGCAGGTCATAGCCGGCCGCCATGCGCTGCGCCAACGGGGTTTGGCCGAAGACGCCGCCCTGGCCATAGAGCTTGGAAGCAGCTTGCGCGAAATCGGCAAAGGGCTCCATGAGGGAGCGCTGTGCTTCGTAGAGTTGATAAAGCATCGAGTTCCGCGGGTGGTGTTGTTGCGATGCAATATATCAGCAGCGCCGGGCCGAATGTAGGCGAAACGCTCAAATTGAATGAACGTTGCCGCCTGCCAGTCAGCTGTCAGAGCACCTTCGCGATGCTCTGGCAGACGTAGTCGATGTTCTTGCTGTTGAGGGCGGCCACGCACATGCGGCCGGTGTCGGTGCCGTAAACGCCGAACTCCTGGCGCAGGCGCACCATCTGGTCCTTGCTCAGGCCGGAATAGCTGAACATGCCGATCTGGTCGGTGATGAAGTGCATGTCCTGCTTCACGCCGGCGGCCGCCAGGCCGTCGACCAGCTTGTGGCGCATCAGCTTGATGCGGTCGCGCATCTCGCCGAGTTCCTTTTCCCACAGCGTGCGAAGCTCGGGCGTGCCCAGAACGGTCGCGACCACGGCGCCGCCGTGCGTGGGTGGGTTGCTGTAGTTGGTGCGGATCGCGATCTTGAGCTGGCTCAGCACGCGGCCGGCCTCCTCCTTGTCCTCGCACAGCACCGAGAGGGCGCCGACGCGTTCGCCGTACAGGCTGAAGCTCTTGGAGAAGGAGGTCGAAACGAAAAAGCTCAGGCCGGCGGCGACGAACTTGCCGATGGCGGCGCCGTCTTCCTGGATGCCGTAGCCGAAGCCCTGGTAGGCCATGTCGAGGAAGGCGACCAGCTTCTTCTCCTTGACGGCGGCGACCACCTGGTCCCACTGGTCGGCGCGGATGTCGTAGCCGGTGGGGTTGTGGCAGCAGGCGTGCAGCACGACGACGGTGCCGGCGGAGGCGGCGTTCAGCGCGCTCAGCATGCCGTCGAAGTCGATGCCGCGCTTGGCGGCGTCGTAGTAGGGGTACTCCTCGACGACGAAGCCGGCGTTGGTGAACAGGGCGCGGTGGTTTTCCCAGCTCGGGTTGCTGATCAGCACCTTGGCGTTCGGATCGAGCTTCTTGAGGAAGTCCGCGCCGACCTTGAGGCCGCCGGTGCCGCCGATGCCCTGGATGGTGGCGACGCGGCCGGACTTCACGGGCTCGCTGCCGGTGCCGAAGACCAGGCCCTTCACCGCTTCGTCGTAGGCGGCGATGCCGTCGATGGGGAGGTAGCCGCGCGCCTTGGGCGCCTTGATCATGTCCTCCTCGACCGCCTGCACGCAGCGCAGCAGGGGGAGCTTGCCGTTGTCGTCGTAGTAGACGCCGACGCCGAGGTTGACCTTGTTGGGATTGCTGTCGGCGGCGAATTGCTCGTTGAGGCCCAGGATCGGGTCGCGCGGCGCCATCTCGACGGCGGTGAACATTGACATGGAGAAAAGTCCTTTGGGTGATGCGTTTCGCCCCCGGCTGCATCCGGGTTTGCGCCATGGCTCGCGGGTCGGTTAGCCTCACGAGTTCGCTTGAATTTTACCGGCCGAGCCGCACCTCCCCTGGACGCCATGCCTGAAATCACCGAAGTCATTCCGGATCGGCCAGGAGCCGAGCCCGTGGGCCCCGTCAAGCAGGGCGAATTCATCCATTTTCCGGACTCGCCTTTCGAGCTCTACCAGCCCTATCCGCCGGCGGGCGACCAGCCCGGCGCGATCGATGGGCTGGTCGAGGGCCTGCGCGACGGCGAGGTCTACCAGACCCTGCTGGGCGTGACCGGCTCCGGCAAGACCTTCACCATGGCCAACGTGATCGCCCGGCTGGGCCGACCGGCCATCGTGTTCGCCCCCAACAAGACGCTGGCCGCGCAGCTCTACAGCGAGTTCCGCGAGTTCTTCCCGAAGAACGCGGTCGAGTACTTCGTGAGCTACTACGACTACTACCAGCCCGAGGCCTACGTGCCGCAGCGCGACCTGTTCATCGAGAAGGACAGCTCGATCAACGAGCACATCGAGCAGATGCGCCTGTCGGCCACCAAGAGCGTGCTGGAGCGGCGCGACACGGTGATCGTCGCCACCGTGAGCGCGATCTACGGCATCGGAACGCCCGAGGACTACACGCAGATGCGCTTCATCATGCGCACGAGCGACAAGATCGGCCAGCGCGACGTGATCTCGCGCCTGATCCGCATGCAGTACACGCGCAACGAGCAGGATTTCGCGCGCGGCACCTTCCGTGTGCGGGGGGACACCATCGACGTGTTCCCAGCCGAACACAGCGAGCTGGCGATCCGCATCGAGCTGTTCGACGACGAGATCGAGACGCTGCAGCTCTTCGATCCGCTGACAGGGCGCATCCGGCAGAAGATCCCGCGCTTCACGGTTTATCCGTCCAGTCACTATGTCACGCCGCGCGACAAGGTGCTGACCGCCGTCGAGACCATCAAGATCGAGCTCGACCAGCGGCTCAAGGAACTGGTGGGCGATGGCAAGCTGGTCGAGGCTCAGCGCCTCGAGCAGCGCACCCGCTTCGACCTCGAGATGCTGGCCGAGATCGGCCACTGCAAGGGCATCGAGAACTACACGCGGCACCTGTCGGGCGCCGCGCCGGGCGATCCGCCGGCCACGCTGACCGACTATCTGCCGAAGGACGCGATCATGTTCCTCGACGAGAGCCATCAGATGATCGGCCAGCTCGGCGCCATGTACAACGGCGACCGGGCACGCAAGACCACGCTGGTCGAGTACGGTTTTCGCCTGCCGTCGGCGCTGGACAACCGCCCGCTCAAGTTCGACGAGTTCGAGACCCGCATGCGGCAATGCATCTTCGTGTCCGCGACGCCGGCGCAGTACGAGCGGGACCATGCAGGCAACGTGGTCGAGCAGCTGGTGCGGCCGACCGGGCTGATCGATCCCGAAGTCGAGGTCCGCCCCGCCACCCACCAGGTGGACGACGTGCTACAGGAGATCCGTCTGCGCGTCGAGAAGAGCGAGCGCGTGCTGATCACCACGCTGACCAAGCGCATGGCGGAGCAACTGACCGACTACCTGGGCGACAACGGCGTCAAGGTGCGCTACCTGCACAGCGACATCGACACGGTCGAGCGGGTGGAGATCCTGCGTGACCTGCGCCTGGGCACCTTCGACGTGCTGGTCGGCATCAATCTGCTGCGTGAGGGCCTGGACATTCCCGAGGTCTCGCTGGTCGCGATCCTCGACGCCGACAAGGAGGGCTTCCTGCGCGCCGAGCGCTCGCTGATCCAGACCATCGGCCGCGCCGCCCGCAACCTGAACGGCAAGGCCATCCTTTACGCCGACCGCATGACCGAGTCGATGAAGAAGGCCATCGGCGAGACGGAGCGGCGCCGGGCACGGCAGATCGCCTACAACCAGGCCCACGGAATCACGCCGCGCAGCATCGTCAAGCAGGTGCGTGACCTGATCGACGGCGTCTACAGCGAGAAGAGCGGCAAGGAAGCCGCCAAGCGCGAGCTCGAGCGCGCCAAGGTCGAGGACATGTCCGAAAAAGACATGGCCCGCGAGATCAAGCGGCTGGAAAAGCTCATGCTGGAGCACGCACGCAACCTGGAGTTCGAGAAGGCGGCCCGCGTGCGCGACCAGCTGGCGCAGCTGCGCGAGCAGGCCTTCGGCGCCCCGGGCAAGGACAACATCGCACCTCTCTGATCTGGCGAATAGCGCACCGCCAGCGGCCCTCTCAGCTTGCAATCGGGTTTACCCGAGCAGGCCGGAGGGCCTTCTGCTATACTTGACAGAAATAGTCAGGAAAAACGAACTTCGCGATGAAAGACCGGCTCCTACCAATGGGATCACCAACGGAAGCGGGCCGGGAAGGGCGGAGACGGCGTCACCAAAGCCCACAACGCTGAGGTGTCTTTTCAACGGTAAGCACTCAAAGGAGCTTGCGATGCGTCTCACTACCAAAGGCCGTTTTGCGGTCACAGCCATGATCGACTTGGCCCTGCGCCAGAACTCCGGTCCGGTCACGCTGGCCGCAATCAGCCAGCGGCAGCAGATTTCCCTGTCGTACCTCGAGCAGCTGTTCGGCAAGCTTCGCCGTCACGAGCTGGTCGAGTCGACACGCGGCCCTGGCGGCGGGTATTCGCTGGGCCGCAAGGCATCGGAGATCACCGTGGCCGACATCATTGTTTCCGTCGATGAGCCCATCGACGCCACGCAATGCGGCGGCAAGGAAAACTGCCTGGGTGAGGCCGGCCGTTGCATGACGCACGAGCTGTGGGCTTCGCTGAACCAGCGCATGGTCGAGTTCCTGGATTCCGTCACCTTGCAGAAGCTGGTGGACGACCAGATCGCCAAGGGCGTGCAGATCGAGAACAAGCCGGCGGTCAAGCGGGCGATCTCGAGCCAGCCGGTGGTGAAGCCGATCCGGGTCAATGCGCCCAATTCGGTATTCGCCCTCGGCAACGCCTTCGCCAAGTCCTGATCCCGGCGGCGCCCAAGGCGCCGCGTCGAATATTCCCAGAGAACGTCAACCCCACGCCAGCCCGAGCCAGCCATGGATGTCACCCCCCATTTCCCGATCTACCTCGACTACGGTGCCACGACGCCGGCCGACCCGCGCGTGGTCGACGCGATGATCCCCTGGTTGCGCGAGCATTTCGGCAATCCGGCGTCACGCAGCCACGCCTGGGGCTGGGAAGCGGAAGAGGCGGTGGAGAAGGCGCGTGTCGAGGTGGCTGATCTGATCGGTGCCGATCCGCGCGAGATCGTCTGGACCTCGGGCGCCACCGAGTCGAACAACCTGGCGCTCAAGGGCGCGGCCCAGTTCTACAAGGGCAAGGGCAAGCACCTGATCACGGTCAAGACCGAGCACAAGGCGGTGCTAGACACCATGCGCGAGCTCGAGCGCCAGGGTTTCGAGGTGACCTACATGGACGTGCAGGACAACGGCCTGCTCGACCTGGAGGCTTTCAAGGCCGCGATCCGTCCCGACACCATCCTCGCGAGCGTGATGTTCGTGAACAACGAGATCGGCGTGATCCAGGACGTCGTGGCGCTCGGCAACATCTGCCGCGAGAAGGGCGTGGTCTTTCACGTCGACGCAGCGCAGGCCACCGGCAAGGTCGAGATCGACGTCAAGACGCTCCCGATCGACCTCATGAGCCTGGCCTCGCACAAGACCTACGGCCCCAAGGGCATCGGCGCCCTGTACGTGCGTCGCAAGCCGCGCGTGCGGCTGGAAGCCCAGATGCACGGCGGCGGCCACGAGCGCGGCATGCGTTCCGGCACCCTGCCCACGCACCAGATCGTCGGTATGGGCGAAGCCTTCCGCATCGCCAGGCTCGAGATGAAGCAGGACATCGCCAAGGCGCGCGCCCTGCAGCAGCGCCTGCTCGACGGCCTCAAGGACGTCGAACAGGTCTTCATCAACGGCGACCTCGAGAACCGCGTCCCGCACAACCTCAACATGAGCTTCAACTATGTCGAGGGCGAGTCGCTGATCATGGGCATCAAGGGCATCGCTGTGTCCAGCGGCTCGGCCTGCACTTCGGCCAGCCTGGAGCCCAGCTATGTGCTGCGTGCGCTCGGCCGCAGCGACGAGCTCGCACACAGCAGCCTGCGCATGACCATCGGCCGCTTCACGACCGAGGAAGAGATCGACTACGCGGTCGCAACCATCAAGCACAACGTCGCCAAGCTCCGCGAACTGAGCCCACTGTGGGAGATGTTCAAGGACGGCATCGACATCAGCACGATCCAGTGGTCGGCGCATTGAACAAAGACTGAGAGGTACCCCATGGCTTATTCATCCAAGGTCATCGACCACTATGAGAACCCCCGCAACGTCGGCTCCTTCGAGAAGGGTGACGACTCGGTGGGCACCGGCATGGTCGGCGCGCCGGCCTGCGGCGACGTCATGAAGCTGCAGATCAAGGTCAACCCCGAAACGGGCGTGATCGAGGACGCGCGCTTCAAGACCTACGGCTGCGGCTCGGCAATCGCCTCCTCTTCGCTGGTGACCGAGTGGGTCAAGGGCAAGACGCTCGACGAAGCGGCTGCGCTGAAGAATGCGCAGATCGCCGAGGAACTGGCGCTGCCCCCCGTCAAGATCCACTGCTCGATCCTCGCGGAAGACGCGATCAAGGCGGCCGTCAACGACTACAAGGCCAAGCACGGCGCGGCCTCGGCCACGACGGAAGCCGCTCACTGAAATGGCTGTGACGCTGACCGAAGCGGCCGCGCGCCACGTCACCCGCTACCTCGGCAAGCGAGGCAAGGGGCTGGGCGTTCGGCTGGGCGTCAAGACCACCGGCTGCTCGGGCCTGGCCTACAAGCTCGAGTACGTGGACGAGATGACGCCCGAGGACGTCATCTTCGAGGACCACGGCGTGAAAGTGCTGGTCGACCCCAAGAGCCTTGCCTATATCGACGGCACGCAGCTGGACTTCGTGCGTGAGGGGCTGAACGAGGGTTTCAAGTTCAACAACCCGAACGAGCGCGACCGCTGCGGCTGCGGCGAAAGCTTCCGCATCTGACTTTTCACCGGCTTCCCGTCCAAGCCGCCACCACCCGGTCATGGGCTGGCGGCTTTTTGACGCCATGAACCTGAACGACACCGATTTCGAGCTCTTCGCCGTGCAGGCGAGCTTCGCACAGGACCGCGCCGCACTCGACGCGCGCTGGAAGGAACTGCAGCGCGAAGCGCACCCCGACCGCTTCGCCGCCCAGGGCGCCGCGGCGCAGCGGGTGGCCATGCAGTGGTCGGTGCGTATCAACGAGGCCTACCAGCGGCTGAAGGACCCGATCAAGCGCGCGAGCTACCTGTGCGCACTGAACGGCCATCCCATCGACGCGGAGAAGAACACCGCGATGCCTCCCGATTTCCTGATGGAGCAGATGGAATGGCGGGAAGAGCTCGACGAGGCGCGGGACGCCGCCGCCTTCGACAAGCTGCGCGCGGAGGTCGAAGCTGGCCGCGCCCGCGCCTTGTCGTCGCTGGACTGCCTGATCGACGAGAAGGCCGACTACGCCGGCGCCGCCAGGCAGGTGAGAGCCCTCATGTTCATCGAGCGCTTTGCCGAGGACATCGAGGCCAAATCCGAAGCGTTGGGACAATAGCGCCATGGCATTGCTTCAGATTTCAGAACCCGGCCAGGCGCCCGACCCGCACCAGCGCCGCATCGCGGTGGGCATCGACCTCGGCACTACCCATTCGCTGGTGGCGGCCGTGCGCAACGGCGTGGCCGAGTGTCTGCCCGACGCCGAGGGGCGTGTCCTTCTGCCCTCGGTCGTGCGCTACCTCGACAAGGACCGCCGCCAGATCGGCTTCGACGCGCTGGCCGCACGCGCGGCCGATCCGTCCAACGTCATCACCTCCGTCAAGCGACTGATGGGGCGCGGCGTGCAGGACGTCGCCAACCGCGGGGCCATGGCCTATCGCCTGGGCGGCGATGCGGGCATGGTCCAGGTGCAGACGGCGGCCGGTGTCAAGTCGCCGGTCGAGGTGAGCGCCGAGATCCTCGCGACGCTGCGCTACCGCGCCGAAGACACCTTCGACGACGAGCTCTACGGCGCCGTGATCACCGTGCCCGCCTACTTCGACGAGGGCCAGCGCCAGGCGACCAAGGATGCGGCCCAACTCGCCGGGCTCAACGTGCTGCGCTTGATCAGCGAACCGACGGCCGCCGCGATCGCCTACGGGCTGGACAACGCCAGCGAGGGCGTCTATGCGGTCTACGACCTGGGCGGCGGCACTTTCGACATCTCGATCCTGCGCCTGACGCAGGGCGTGTTCGAGGTCATCGCCACCGGCGGCGACTCCGCGCTCGGCGGGGATGACTATGACCACGCGCTGGCCGATTTCGCGTTGGCGCAGGCCGGCTTCGAGGCCCGCGGCGATGCGGATAAGGCCGCACTGCTCGTCGCCGCACGCGCCACCAAGGAAGCCTTGTCCGCCGCGGACACGGCCATCTTCGAAGCGGCCCTGGCCACCGGAGCACTGCAACTGGACATCTCGCGCGCACAGTTCGAAGCCGCCACCCTAGCCCTGACCGCGCGCACCATCGCCGCCGTGCGCAAGGCCCTGCGTGACGCCCGCCTTCAGCCGGCCGAGTTGCAGGGCATCGTGCTGGTCGGCGGTGCGACCCGTATGCCGCAGATCCGGCACGCCGTGGCCGAGTTCTTTGGCCGCGACCCTCTGATCAACCTGAATCCCGATGAAGTCGTCGCGCTGGGCGCCGCGATCCAGGCGAACCAGCTGGCCGGCAACGGCGGCACGGACGACCTGCTGCTGCTCGACGTGATCCCGCTCTCGCTCGGCATCGAGACCATGGGCGGCCTGGTCGAGCGCATCGTGCCGCGCAACCAGACCATCCCGACCGCGATGGCGCAGGACTTCACGACTTACCAGGACGGCCAGACCGCGCTGGCGCTGCACGTGGTGCAGGGCGAGCGCGACCTGGTCGCCGATTGCCGCAGCCTCGCGCGCTTCGAGCTGCGCGGCATCCCGCCGATGGTCGCGGGCGCAGCGCGCATCCGAGTCACTTTCACCGTCGATGCCGATGGGCTGCTCAGCGTTAGTGCCAGGGAGCAGGGCAGCGGCGTGGAGGCCAGCGTGACGGTCAAGCCTTCCTATGGCCTTTCGGACGACCAGATCGCCAGGATGCTGCAGGACAGCTTCTCCACCGCGCAGCAGGACATGCAGGCGCGCGCGCTGGTCGAGGCGCGTGTCGACGCCGACCGCATGCTGCTGGCCACGCGGAGCGCCCTCGATGCCGACGGCGACCTGCTCGACGCCGAGGAACGCGAGGCCATCGAGGCGCTGATGAGCGCGTTGCACGCCGCGCGATCGGCCGACGACGCCGCCGCCATCGAGGCCGCGACCAAGGCCCTGGCCGACGGCACCGAAGCCTTCGCCGCACAGCGCATGAACGCGGGCATTGCACGCGCGCTCGCCGGCCGGCAGATCGAATCCCTCTAGAAGCCTCAATGCCCACGATCAAGATCCTTCCCCACGCCGAGTACTGCCCCGAGGGCGCCGAGATCAGCGCGCCCGCCGGCACCTCGATCTGCGAGGCGATGCTCGAGAACCACATCGACATCGAGCATGCCTGCGAGATGAGTTGCGCCTGCACCACCTGCCATGTGATCGTGCGCAAGGGCATCGAATCGCTCAACGAGGCTGAGGAGGGTGAGGAAGACCTGCTCGACCGCGCCTGGGGCCTGGAGCCGCAATCGCGTCTCAGCTGCCAGGCGATACTCGCCCAAACCGATCTCACGGTCGAAATTCCCAAGTACTCGATCAATCACGCCAAAGAAAACCACTGATGACGCGCCAAGTTGTTCTCGACACCGAAACCACGGGCCTTTCGGCCGAGAACGGCGACCGCATCATCGAACTGGGATGCGTGGAGCTGTTCAGCCGCAAGCTCACCGGCAACGACCTGCACATCTACTTCAATCCGGGGCGCGAGAGCCATGAGGATGCGCTCAAGGTGCACGGGCTGACGAGCGACTTCCTGCGCGACAAGCCGAAGTTCGCGACGCTGGCGAACGACATCGTCGAGTACCTGCGCGACGCCGAGCTGATCATCCACAACGCAGCCTTCGACGTCGGCTTCCTCAACAAGGAGTTCGAGCTCGCCGGCCTGCCGCCGCTGCGCAGTTTCGTGGGCGATGTCACCGACACGCTGGCACTCGCGAAGACGGTGTACCCGGGCAAGCGCAATTCGCTCGATGCGCTGTGCGACCGCTTCGGCGTCGACCGCTCGAACCGCACCTTCCACGGCGCCAAGCTGGACGCGCAACTGCTGGCCGATGTCTACATCAACCTGACGCGCGGCCAAGATGCGCTGCTGATCGACATCGCGGCCAATGAGCCGGTGCAGGGGCGCGCGATGGTGGCGGTCGATCTGCGCAGCTTCGTCCTGCCGGTGCTGACGGCGGCCGACCACGAACTCGCCGCGCACGAAGAGCTGCTGCTGCAGCTCGACAAGGCCAGCAACGGCCGGACGATTTTTCGGCAGGCAGCCGAAAATGCTGTGGCATAATCGCAGGCTTCGCGCCAAGTGGCGCTGAAAGAATCCAACCGATGCGATGCGCAAATCGCCGTCGTCGTGTCGGGAGGGGCGGTTAGCTCAGGGGTAGAGCACAGCATTCACACTGCTGGGGTCGGAGGTTCGAAACCTCCACCGCCCACCAACTTCCTTTTCCCTTCCTGCTGGCGTTGTCGGCCCGTGCCGACGCAAACTGCGGTCTTGCGCCGGTTGTTGCACGTTCCCAATCTTGTAGAACGGCGCTGAAAGGAGAAAACGGTCATGGCCACCAGCCCCGATCTTCCGACGCCCATCACCTCCGACCCGCCCGACGTGCCGGAGCTGCCGGTGGAGCCCGACGAAGGCCCCTCCGCACCGCCCGAGCCTACCGATCCGGAGAAGCCCTTCTCGTCCCAGCCGAAGTGAGCGCGCGGGCCCGCTAAGCTCGCGGCATGGACGAATTCGATTGCGCCGTCATCGGCGCCGGTGTGGTGGGCCTGGCCGTGGGCCGGGCGCTTGCGCTCGCGGGACGCGAGGTCATCGTGCTCGAGGCCGAGGGTGCCATCGGCACGGGCACCAGCTCTCGCAACAGCGAGGTGATCCACGCCGGCATCTATTACCCCGAGGGCTCGCTGAAGGCGCGCCTGTGCGTCGAGGGCAAGCAGTTGCTCTACGAGTACTTGGAGCAGCGCAGCCTTCCACATCGCCGCTGCGGCAAGTTGATCGTGGCCACGACGCCGGCACAGGTGCCGGAGCTCGACGTGATCGCCGCCAAGGCCCGGGCCAACGGCGTGCACGATCTGGTCCTGCTCACGCGCGAGCAGGCACGGGCGATGGAAGCCCAACTGGAATGCGTGGCTGCCCTGCATTCGCCGAGTACCGGCATCGTCGACAGCCACGCGCTGATGCTGAGCCTGCAAGGCGACCTGGAAAGTGCGGGCGGCATGCTGGCGCTGAAATCGCCGGTGGCGCGCGCGCAGTGCACGGACGGTGCCATCGTTCTCATCGCCGAGGACGGCACCGCGCTGCGATGCCGCAGCGTCGTCAACGCCGCGGGCCTGGGCGCACCGGCGCTCGCGCGGCGCTTCGAGGGCTTGCCCGCGAGTGCGGTCCCGACGGCCCATTTCGCCAAGGGCAACTATTTCACCCTGACAGGCCGCGCACCTTTCAGCCGGCTGATCTACCCGGTGCCCGAAGCCGCCGGACTGGGCGTGCATCTGACGCTCGATCTCGGCGGCCAGGCCAAGTTCGGTCCGGACGTCCAATGGGTCGATTCGCCCGGCGATCTGGTGGTCGATCCCCGGCGCGGCGAGGGCTTCTATGCAGAAGTGCGCAAGTACTGGCCGGCACTGCCCGATAACGCACTCGTTCCGGGCTATGCCGGCATCCGGCCGAAGATCTCCGGCCCGCGAGAGCCGGCCCGCGATTTCCTGATCGAAGGTCCCGCAGCGCACGGCGTCGCGGGGCTGGTCAACCTGTTCGGCATCGAGTCGCCCGGGCTCACCAGCAGCCTCGCCATCGCAAGACATGTAGCGGCTTTGCTGCCTTAGCCCCATTCGGCCATGTACCATGGGATGCCACGCCGCAGTCCGGCGTGAAGTCGCCGGCGCGGTGCCGGTGGGAATCCCGGAGGGAAGATTTCAATGACTGCATCCTCAAACCTCGAAGCGGCGGCCAATGCCGTGGCGGAAGATATCGCCAGCGACGTCCGCGGCGTGCTTGCCAGCAAGGAACTCGACACCTTGCCCCACATCAAGGCCTTGCGCCAGCGCATCGACAGCAAGCTGGCGATCGCGCGCGAACTCGCTGCCGAGAAGAGCAAGCTCGCGGCCAAGAAGGCGCGCGAGGCGGCGAGCACGGCCAACGCCTACGCCCACGACGAGCCATGGCAGATCGCCGGCGCCGCCCTGGCGGTGGGCGTGCTGGTGGGTCTGCTGCTTGGCCGCCGCTGAGCGCGAGCGGTCCGGCGCGCGCCGGAGGCGGCGCGCATGAAAAGGCTGCTGTCCCTGCTCGGGCTGGATGCGCGCTTGCGCCGGCTGCGCATCGCGGCCGGGGAGGGCGCCCTGGCGGCCGAGGACCGTGTCCAGCTGCTGAAGCTGGCCTGGGAAGAGGAACGGCAGCGGCTGCGGCTGGTGCTGGCCTTGGTGGTCGCGGTGATCGGGCTCACCACCGTCACCGTGGCGCTGCTGTCCGTCGCAGTCGTCGTGCATTTCTGGGATACGCCCAACCGCGTAGCCGCAGCCTGGTCGGTGGCGGTGGTGTGGATCGCGCTCTGGGTGGTCGCCGTCGTGGCCCTGATGAACACGCTGCGGAGCGCTTCGGACGCCTTCGAGCCGGCTCGCCGCGAGTTCGAGCGCGATTGGGAATGGGTGCAGGCGCGATTCGATCTGGGCGACGAGGACGAAGCGTCTTCGCGCGAGCCCCGGCCACGCAGCCGCGAGGAACTGCTGGCACGCATCGCGCGTCAGCGTGAGCGCATCGCGACCCTCCAGGGCGCGCCATCGAAGGCCGCGGGGCCTGCACCTGCCGACGAGACCGCCAGTGCCGCCGCGCTGCGGATCGCACGCGAGCATCCGGTCGCGACCGGTGCCGTGGCGGCTGCCGCTGTGGCGGTGATCGGTCCGCGCCGTCTGCTGCGCTGGGCGGCGGTGATCGTTCCCGTGCTGTGGCGAATGCGCTGAGCGGCGTGCCTGCTGCTCAGCGTCCGCGCCGGCGCAATGCCTGCGCGGCTTCGCGCACCAGCGCCGGTCCCTTGTAGATGAGCCCGGTGTAGATCTGCACCAGGTCGGCGCCGGCGTCGACCTTGGCCTGCGCGTCGGCCCCGCTCAGCACGCCGCCGACCCCGATGATCGGGAAATCGGCGCCCAGGGCCGCTCGCAGCTGGGCGATCACCCGGTTGCTCGCCTCCCGCACTGGTGTGCCCGAGAGGCCGCCCGTTTCGTTCGCATGGGGCAGGCCCGCAACCGCGTCGCGTGCCAGCGTCGTGTTGGTGGCAATCACGCCGTCCATGCCGTGTCGTCGCAGCGTGGCGGCAATCACCTGGACCTGCGCTTCTTCCAGATCCGGCGCGATCTTCACGAACAGCGGCACCCGCTTGCCGTGGCGCTGCGCCAGGGCCTCGCGCTTGTCCGCCACCGGGCCGAGCAGCGCGTCAAGCGCCTCGTCGCTCTGCAGCGAGCGCAGGTTCGCGGTGTTGGGACTGGAGATGTTGATCGTCACATAGTCGGCATGCGAATACACGCCGTCCAGGCAGACCAGGTAGTCGTCCACGGCCCGCTCGATCGGCGTTGCGGCGTTCTTGCCGATGTTGAGGCCCAGCAGCATCGGCGCCTTGCCGGCGTCGCGCCTGAAGCGTGCGCGCTGCACGTTGGCCAGGAAGGTGTCCAGCCCTTCGTTGTTGAAGCCCAGCCGGTTGATGAGGGCGTTGCGCTGCGGCAGCCGGAACATGCGCGGCTTGGGATTGCCCGGCTGTGCCTTGGGCGTGACCGTGCCGACCTCGACGAAGCCGAAGCCCATGGCGGCGAAAGCGTCGATGCAGCGGGCGTTCTTGTCCAGCCCTGCGGCCAGGCCGATCCGGTTCGGAAAGCGCAGGCCCGCCAGCGTCAGCCGGTCGTCGACCCGGGGAGCGGCGTACGCGCACGCAAACGGCGTGTTCTGTGTGCGCGCCAGCGCGTCGAGCGTCAGCTCGTGGGCGTGCTCGGGGTCGAAACCGAAGAGGAAAGGTCGGGCGAGCGTGTAAAGCGAGGAGGGCAGCAGCAGGGACATTGGATAATTGCGGGCTTCGTCATAAGGATTGTCCCCGATGAATTCCCCCCCTTCCGTTCCGGCGCTGTCCCAGGATGAGCAGAAGGCGCAGGTCGGCCGCGCCGCACTCGCCCATGTCGCGAAGGGAGACATCGTCGGCGTCGGCACCGGCTCGACCGTCAACAAGTTCATCGATGCCCTGGCCACCATCAAGGAAGACATCCGGGGCGCCGTGTCGAGTTCGTTGGCATCGACCGAGCGCCTGCGGGCACTGGGCATCCCGGTGTTCGACAGCAACGAGGTGGAAGAGCTCGCTGTCTACATCGACGGCGCCGACGAGATCGATGGCCGCGGCTACATGATCAAGGGCGGCGGCGCGGCGCTGACGCGCGAGAAGATTGTCGCGGCGCAGTCCCGGCGCTTCATCTGCATCGCCGACGCCTCCAAGCGCGTGAACACCCTCGGTGCCTTCCCGCTGCCGGTGGAGGTGATCCCGATGGCAGCGCAGCGCGTGATCCGGCAGTTCGCCCGCCTCGGCGGCATGGCGCAAGTGCGCGAGAAGGACGGTGCCGCCCTGGTCACCGACAACGGCCAGCACATCATCGACGTGACGGGCCTGCGGATCACCGACCCGCTGGGCTTCGAGTCGGAAGTGAACCAATGGCCCGGCGTGGTGACCGTCGGCGTCTTCGCTCACCAGCGCGCCAATCTTTGCCTGTTGGGCACGCCTTCGGGCGTGCAGACGCTGCGCTTCGACTGAGCGCAGCGGCCGCCCAACTCAGAACTTCAAAACTTCAGAACTTGATGCCCGCCGGGTTGCTCGGCGTCGGCCCGTTGGCGGCAGCCGGCGCAGGCACCGGCGCCGGGGCGGGTGCGGCGACAGGCCTGGCAGGCGCCGCCTGGATCGCGACCAGCGGCTGCGCCGGCGGATTGCGATAGCCCGCCGGCAACTGGGCGCTCTTGGGGTAGCCGGCCGCGTCCAGGTATTGCGACCATTCCGCGTCCGAGAAACCCTTGAGTTGCTGCGAGCCGATGGAGAGCAGCGGCAACGAGGGCTGCCCGCCGCTCAGGCGCTGCAGCGCCTCGATGTCCTCGTTGCTCTTCACGGTGCGCTCCTCGAAAGGAATGCCCCGCGTCACCAGCAGCGAGCGGCCGGCACCGCAAGGGCCGCACTCGTCACCGGTGTAGATCGTGACGGGGTAGCGCTGCGCCACCTGCCGCAATTCGTAGGGGAGCGCGGGGCCGGAACCGCCTGCAGCGCCGCCGCGCGGCGCCGCCGCCTGGGCATCGGCCGCCGGCGGCTGATCGGAGAAGGTCACCTTGCCGTTCTTGTCGACATGGCGATAGACCGGCTGCGCAAAGGCGGCTCCGGCGGCGAGCAGCAACAAGAGGGCGGGGGCCGAGAAACGCGAGTGAATCTTCATCGATGGCTTTCGTGATCCGATGCCGCGGAGTATCTCAGGCCCGACCGGCAGAAGGCCAGATCACTGGAGTACCTTCGCCTTCGGCTGCGGTATCGCCTTGGGAGCGGCCCGGCGGCTCAGGCCGGCTGCGCCTCGGTCATTCCCTGGTGGCGCAACAGCGCGTCGAGCTGCGGTTCGCGGCCGCGGAAGGCTTTGAACGACTCCATCGCCGTGCGGCTGCCGCCGGCCTCGAGGATGGCCTGGCGGTAGCGGCGGCCGGTCTCGATGCTGGGCTCGCCATTGGCGCCGGCGGTTTCCTCGAAGGCCGCGTAGGCATCGGCGCTCAGCACCTCGGCCCACTTGTAGCTGTAGTAGCCGGCCGCGTAGCCGCCCGAGAAGATATGGCTGAAGGTGTTGGGCGTGCGGCTGAAGGGCGGCGAGGGCATCACCGCGACTTCGGCGCGCACCTTTTCGAGCAGGGCCATCACGTCGCCAGGCTTGGCGCTGGCGGCGTCGTGCTCGGTGTGCAGCAGCATGTCGAAGAGCGAGAACTCGATCTGGCGCAGCGTCTGCAGCCCGCTCTGGAAGTTTTTGGCCGCGATCATCTTGTCGAAGAGCGCGCGCGGCAGCGGCTCGCCGCTGTCGACGTGCGCCGTCATGTGCGCGAGCACCTCCCATTCCCAGCAGAAGTTCTCCATAAACTGGCTGGGCAGTTCGACGGCATCCCATTCGACGCCGCTGATGCCGGAGACGTCGCGCTCGTTCACCTGGGTGAGCATGTGGTGCAGGCCGTGGCCGAACTCGTGGAAGAGCGTGGTCACGTCGTCATGCGTGAGCAGCGGCGGCTTGCCGTCCACGCCCTCGGCGAAGTTGCAGACCAGCTGCGCGACCGGCGTTTGCAGCGTGCCGTTGTCGGGGCGCAGCCAGCGGGCCCGCACGTCGTCCATCCAGGCGCCGCCGCGCTTGGCGGCGCGGGCCGACGGGTCGAGGTAGAACTGGCCGACCTTCTGGCGACCTTCCGGGGTTTGGCGCTCGATGCGGTAGAACTCGACGCTCGAATGCCAAACCGGCGCACTGTCGCGGCGGATCGACACCTCGAACAGCGTCTCGACGATCTTGAACAGGCCCGCCATCACCTTCGGCGCGGTGAAGTACTGCTTGACCTCCTGCTCGCTGAAAGCGTAGCGCGCTTCCTTGAGCTTTTCGCCGATGTAGCTCCAGTCCCAGGGCTGCGGATCGCCGATGGACAGTTGCTGCGAGGCGAAGACCCGCAGGTCGGCCAGATCGCGCTCGCCGAAGGGGCGGGCCTTGGTGGCGAGGTCGCGCAGGAAGCGGATGACCTGGTCGGCCGACTCGGCCATCTTGGGCACGATCGAGAGTTCGCCGAAGTTGGGGTAGCCCAGGAGCTTCGCTTCTTCCTGGCGCAGCGCGAGGATCTCGCGGATGAGCTCGGTGTTGTCGAGCGCCGGGTCGCCGAACTCGCTGGCGCGCGTGACGTAGGCGCGGTAGAGCGTCTCGCGCAGCGCGCTGCTCTTCGCGAACTGCATGACCGGCAAGTAGGAAGGCATCTTCAGCGTGAGCTTGTAGCCCTGCTTGCCCTCGGCCTCGGCCGCCGCGCGCGCGGCGCTGATCACGTCCTCGGGCAGGCCTTCGAGCTCGCCGAACTGCGCGAAGTAGGCGAAGGCGTCAGTGGCGTCCAGCGCGTTCTCGCTGAACTTCTGGCTCAGCTCGGCCTGGCGCTCCTGGATCTCGGCGAAGCGCTTCTTGGCCTCGCCCTGCAGCTCGGCGCCGCCGAGCACGAAGTTGCGCACCGCGTTGCGATGCGCCTGGCGCTGCTCCGTGTTCAGCGTTGCCGGATCGATGGCCTTGTACTTGGCGTAAAGCCGCTCGTCGGAGCCCAGGCGCGTCCAGAAGGCGGTGACGCGCGGCATGGCCTCGTTGTAGGCCGCGCGCAGCTCGGGCGTGTCGGCCACGGCGTTGAGGTGGCCAACCGCGCCCCAGGCGCGGCTGAAGCGCTCCGAGGCAACATCCAGCACCTTGGCGATCGCGTTCCAGTCGGCCGGGAACTCGGGCGCCGTGGCCGTCTGCAGGGCCGCGTCGGCATCGGCCAGCAGCACGTCGACCGCGGGGGCGACATGCTCGGGCCTGATCTGGTCGAAGAGCGGGAGATCTTTGAAGTCGAGGAGCGGATTGGTCATGGTCTGAGGCAGTTGGCGGTGGGGCCGAAGGAGTTCAAGAGCGTTCGGCCGCTTCCAGGGTGTTGACGAGCAGCATCGCGCGGGTCATGGGGCCGACGCCGCCGGGGACCGGCGTGATCCAGCCCGCCACCTCGCGCACGCCCTCGAAGTCGACGTCGCCGCAGAGCTTGCCCTCGTCGTTGCGGTTCATGCCCACGTCGATGATCACGGCGCCGGGCTTGACCATGTCGGCCGTGAGCACATTGCGCTTGCCGACCGCGGCGACGACCACGTCGGCCTGGCGCGTAAAGGCGGCGAGATCCTGCGTGGCGCTGTGGCAGATGGTCACGGTGGCGCTCTTGGCCAGCAGCATCATGGCCATCGGCTTGCCGACGATGTTGCTGCGGCCGATCACCACCGCATGCTTGCCGCGCAGCTCGTAGCCGATGGATTCCAGCATCTTCATGCAGCCGTAGGGCGTGCAGGGCCAGAAGCCGGGCTGGCCGGTCATCAGCGCGCCGGCGCTGGCGACGTGGAAGCCGTCCACGTCCTTGGCGGGCGAGATCGACTCGATGACGCGGGCCGCGTCGATGTGCTTGGGCAGCGGCAACTGCACCAGGATGCCGTGGATGGCCGGGTCCTTGTTGAGCGCGTCGATGCGCGCCAGCAACTCGGCCTCGGACAGCGTGGCCGGGTGGCGCTCCAGCACCGAATGCAGGCCGGCCTCTTCGCTGTCCTTGACCTTGTGGCGCACATAGACCTGGCTGGCCGGGTCCTCGCCCACCAGGATCACGGCGAGCCCCGGCGCGATGCCGCGCGCCTTGAGCGCCTGCACCCGGCGCGCCACATCGGCCCGGGTGCGCGCCGCGAGTGCATTACCGTCGATCAGTTGAGCTGTCATCATTTTCGATTCTCCAAGTAAAAACGCCCGCTTGCGCAGGCGTCGGATTTGATTGTGGCTATGGCCGCGATGGCCGTCAGGCTTTGGCGGGGGCTGCTTGCCCGAGTGCGATCTTGAGCAGGTCGGCCACCGTATTGGCGTTGAGCTTTTCCATGATGTTGGCGCGGTGCGCCTCCACCGTCTTGATGCTGATGCCGAGGTCGTCGGCGATCTGCTTGTTGAGCCGGCCGGCGACGATGCGTTCGAGCACCTGGGCCTCGCGGCCGGTCAGCTTGGACAGCAGCGCATCGCGGCTGGCCGACTGCTGGTGCTGGGCGAAGGCGCCGCGTGCATGTTCGAGCATGCGCTCGACAAGGGCCACCAGTGCCTCGTCGTTGAAGGGCTTCTGGATGAAGTCCATCGCGCCCTTCTTCATGCTGTCGACCGCCATGGGCACGTCGCCATGCCCGGTGATGACGACGATGGGGAGCGGCGAGCGGCGCTCGATCAGGCGGTCTTGCAACTCGATGCCCGACATGCCGCCCATGCGGATATCGACGATCAGGCAGGCGACTTCGCGCGGGTCGTAGCGCGAGAGAAAGGACTCGGCCGAATCGAAGCAGCGGACCCGGTAGTCCTTGCCTTCGAGCAGCCATTGCAACGAATCGCGGACTGCTTCGTCGTCGTCGACGACATAGACCGTGCCCTTCTTCGGAATCAAACTCATGCGGGTACTTTCGCCTCGTTGCTTGCTACGGAATCAATAGCGTCCAACACCGGAATCCAGAAGGAAAAACGGCATCCGACCACGTCCGGGCCATTGTAGATGTTCTCTGCCCGCATCCGGCCGCGGTGCGACTCGACAATGGTGCGGCAGAGGTTGAGCCCGATGCCCATGCCTTCGGGCTTGGTGGAGAAGAAGGCTTCGTAGAGCCGGTCCATGACTTCCGGCGCCAAGCCCATGCCGGTGTCCTGCACCGAGAACTCGATGGCGTTCTGGCCGTCGATGACCTTGGGCAGCACGCGCAGCTCGACGCTGCGGCGCGCCAGCGGCCGGTCGGCCAGGTCGATGGACTCGGCCGCGTTCTTCAGCAGGTTGACCATCACCTGCTCGATCAGGATCGGATCGACCCGCACCACCGGCAGCCGCGCCGCCACGTAGTGATTGAGACGCACGTTGCGGCGCCTGAGCTCGATGCCGGCGAGTTCGACCGCCTCGCTCACCATCGTCGAGACCTCGGCCGGCGTGCGGTTGGGCTCGCTGCGCTTCACGAAGGAGCGGATGCGCTGGATGATCTGGCCCGCCCGCTGCGCCTGCTTGGAGGTCTTGTCCAGGGCCGCGAGCAAGGCATCCGAATCGATCTGCTGGCCGCGGATGCGCGACATCATCCCGTTGCAGTAGTTGGTGATTGCGGTCAGCGGCTGGTTCAGCTCGTGCGCCACGCTGGAGGCCATCTCGCCCATCGTGATGAGCCGGCTGGCGGCCTGGGCTCGGTCGGCCTGCGCGGCCGACAGGTCCTCGGCCATGCGGCGCGGCGTGATGTCGGTCGCGATCACCAGCTGCGCCAGGCGCCCGTCGACCCAGGTCAGGTAGCGCGATCGCACCTCCAGCCACTTGCCCAGCTCGGGCACGAAGATCTCGTTGTTGGCCGGCTGCGCGGCGGTCAGCTGGTCGATCGGCAGGCCGGCGAAGGGGTCGACGTCGTCGAGCGCATCGTCGTGCGCATGCGAGGCCGGCACGCCGGCCTGCGCCACCATGCCCAGGTGGCCCACGGTGTCGGAGCCGAACCAGAGGCGGTACAGCTTGTTGGCGAAGAGCAGTTCCTCGCTGCCGAGCGGCGCGACCGACACCGAGGCGTCCAGCGCTTCCAGCACGGTGGTGAAGCGCTCGTAGGAGGCCGAGAGCTGCTCGCGGATGCGGGTCGGCTCGGTGATGTCGGTCATCGAAGTCATCCAGCCGGTCTGGTGGCCACGCGCGTCGATCAGCGGCGAGACGTAGAGGCGGGCGTTGAACACGCTGCCGTTCTTGCGCTTGACGCGCACCTGGAAGCCGCCCGGCAGGGCGCGGCCGTGCAGCTCTTCCTCGAGCCGCTCGTTCATGATCTCGCGGTCGGACTCCAGCCAGTAGGGGAAGGGCGGCGTCTGCCCGACCAGCTCGCTCTCGTCCCAGCCGGTCATCGCGCAGAAGGCCGCGTTGACGTAGGTGATGCGGCCCTCGAGGTCGAGCACGCGCATGCCGGTGAGCATGGAGTTCTCCATCGCGCGCCGGAAGTTGGTCTCGGCCACTAGCGCCTGCTGGGCCTGCAGCCGCCGCCGCGTGTGGCGCCAGGTGCCGATCAGCATCCAGCTCGTGAGCACGCTGAGCGCGCCGACCAGCCAGAACAGCCCGTTGCCGACCACGCCCTGCGAGGTGCGGTAGGCCTGCGCCCGCAGCACCAGCGCATTGCCCACCGGCGACACCGGGACCTCGTATTCGTTGGTCTGCTCGCTCCATGGCAGCAGGCGGGTCTCGGCCTCGCGCGGGCTGGCGACCGTGTTGCCGGCGATCAGCCCGCCCTTGGCGTCGAGCAGCGACACCGCATAGCGCGCCGACACTTCCGAGGGCATGCCGTAGCGCAAGATGCCGTCGATCGAGAACTCGCCCAGCACCTCGCCCGCGAACAGGCCCTGGTCGAAGAAGGGGACGTGCAACTGCAGCATCGCCGTCGGATCGCCGCCCGCCACCGGCTGCGAGAACACCGGCTGGCGTAGTTCGCGCGCCAGCGCGTAGTTGCTTTCGATGTCGCCCGGCCGCAGCACGTCGCCCACCGCATGCTGCTGGGACGGGTGCACGCTGGGTGCGGCGTAGCCGGCCTTGAAGCGGCGCCGGTCGTCGATCCAGCTGATGGCCTGCAGCTCGGGGAACTGGCTCACCAGCGACTCCGCCCGGCTCGAGAACTCGGTCGCGTCGATCTCGCGGTTGGAGGCGTCGCGCGCCAGGCGCATCAGCTGCTCCTGGCGCTCCAGCAGGCGCAGGCGCACGCGCTGCTGGGCGTACTCGACGTCGCGCTTCACCGACTCCTGCTCGCGCTCCACCTCCTCCGCGCGTAGGTACCAGAAGGCGGAGACGATGGCGGCCAGGAACAGCAGCACCGCCGCCAGCGGAGCCAGCATCGCCACCGCGTCCTGCAGCATCGGCGTCTGCCGGCGCCACCAGCGCCGCCACCATGAAAGCGGCGACGCGCTGACGGCGCCGCGCGCCACCGCGATCGGGGAGGAGAAGGGCATCGAGCAAGTGTAGGGGAAGGCCTCTCCACGGGCATGTGGACGGGGGGCAGTGACATGACTCCGAAAGAGGCGATGAGGTTCATTTCTCCATTTATGAACGTCGATGAATTTCACTATAAGAAATCGTCACGCACTATTTGAAATTACGAAATTTCTGTGAGAAACTCCGCGCGCTGCCGGTTCCGGCACTAAATTACCCAGCCACACCCCCTCAAAAAGGAGACAAGCATGTCGGCAATTCCCGAGAACCGGTTCGGTTCCGCTGCGAACGACACGGACGCCCAAGAAACCCGTGAGTGGATGGACGCCCTGTCCGCCGTGATTCAGAGCGAGGGGGCCGATCGCGCTCACTTCCTGCTCGAACAGCTGCTGGAGCACGCGCGCCAGCACAGCATCGACAAACCCTTCTCGGCCAATACCGCCTACGTCAACACGATCGAGGCAGACCAGGAAGAGCGCTGCCCCGGCAACCTCGAGATCGAAGAGCGCCTGCGCGCCTACATGCGCTGGAACGCCATGGCCATGGTGGTGAAGGCCAACCGCCACCATCCGCCCGAGGGGGGTGACCTGGGCGGCCACATCGGCTCGTTCGCCTCGCTGGCCAACATGTTCGGCGCCGGCTTCAACCACTTCTGGCATGCCGAGAGCGAGAACCACGGCGGCGACTGCCTCTACATCCAGGGCCACGTCTCCCCCGGCATCTATGCCCGCGCCTACCTCGAAGGCCGCCTGACAGAAGAACAGCTGCTCAACTTCCGCCAGGAGGTCGACGGCAAGGGCCTGTCGAGCTATCCGCATCCGAAGCTGATGCCCGCGTTCTGGCAGTTCCCCACCGTCTCGATGGGCCTGGGCCCGCTGATGGCCATCTACCAGGCGCGGTTCCTCAAGTACCTGCATGCGCGCGGCATCGCCGACACCGCCAACCGCAAGGTGTGGGTGTTCTGCGGCGACGGCGAGATGGACGAGGTCGAGTCGCTGGGCGCCATCGGCCTGGCGGCGCGCGAGCGTCTGGACAACCTGGTCTTCGTCATCAACTGCAACCTGCAGCGCCTGGACGGTCCGGTGCGCGGCAACGGCAAGATCATCCAGGAGCTGGAAGGCGAGTTCCGCGGCTCGGGCTGGAACGTGATCAAGCTGCTGTGGGGCAACGGCTGGGACCCGCTGCTCGCGCGCGACAAGGACGGCGCGCTGCGCAAGATCATGATGGAGACGAACGACGGCGACTACCAGTCGTTCAAGGCCAACGACGGCGCCTATGTGCGCAAGAATTTCTTCGGCCGCGATCCGCGCACCCTGGAGCTGGTCTCGAAGATGAGCGACGAGGACATCTGGAGCCTGCGCCGCGGCGGCCACGATTCGCAAAAGGTGTATGCGGCCTTCGCCGCGGCCGTCAAGCACACGGGCCAGCCGACGGTGCTCCTGATCAAGACCGTCAAGGGCTTCGGCATGGGCAAGATCGGCGAGGGGAAGAACACGGTCCACCAGACCAAGAAGCTCGGCGAAGAAGACATCAAGGGCTTCCGCGACCGCTTCAACATCCCGATCCCCGACAGCCAGCTCGCCGACCTGCCCTTCTACAAGCCGGCCGACGACACGCCGGAAATGAAGTACCTGCACGAGCGCCGCAAGGCGCTGGGCGGCTACCTGCCGTCGCGCCGCGCCAAGGCCGAGGAGAGCTTCACCGTGCCGGCGCTGGACACCTTCAAGGCGGTGCTGGAGCCTACGGCCGAGGGCCGCGAGATCTCCACCACCCAGGCTTACGTGCGCTTCCTCACGCAGCTGCTGCGCGACAAGGCGTTGGGCCCGCGCGTGGTGCCGATCCTGGTCGACGAGGCGCGCACCTTCGGCATGGAAGGCCTGTTCCGCCAGATCGGCATCTACAACCCCGATGGCCAGCAGTACACCCCGGTCGACAAGGACCAGGTCATGTACTACAAGGAAGACAAGGCCGGCCAGATCCTGCAGGAAGGCATCAACGAGGCGGGCGGCATGGCGAGCTGGATCGCCGCGGCCACCTCGTACAGCACCAACAACCGCATCATGGTGCCGTTCTATGTGTACTACTCGATGTTCGGCTTCCAGCGCATCGGTGATTTGGCTTGGGCGGCCGGCGACATGCAGGCGCGCGGCTTCCTGCTGGGCGGCACCTCCGGGCGCACCACGCTCAACGGCGAGGGCCTGCAGCACGAGGACGGCCACAGCCACATCCTCGCCAACACCATCCCGAACTGCGTGAGCTACGACCCGACCTTCGCGCACGAGGTCGGCGTGATCCTGCACCACGGCCTGAAGCGCATGGTCGAGAAGCAGGACAACGTCTACTACTACCTGACGCTGCTGAACGAGAACTACGCGATGCCCGGCTTGCAGCCCGGCACCGAGGAGCAGATCATCAAGGGCATGTACCTGTGCAAGCAGGCGCCCGCGATCAAGGCCGCCAAGGGCAAGGAAGCGCCGGCCGTGCAACTGCTGGGCAGCGGCACCATCCTGCGCGAGAGCTTCGCCGCGCAGGAACTGCTCGAGCAGGACTGGGGCGTCGCCGCCTCGGTGTGGAGCTGCCCGAGCTTCAACGAGTTGACGCGCGACGGCCAGGACGCCGACCGCTGGAACCTGCTGCACCCGACCGAGGCGCCGCGCGTGTCCTTCGTGGCCGAGCAGCTGTCCAAGACGACCGGCCCGGTGGTCGCGTCGACCGACTACATGAAGGCCTACGCCGAGCAGATCCGTCCCTTCATCCCGAAGGACCGCAGCTACCGCGTGCTGGGCACCGACGGCTTCGGCCGCAGCGACTTCCGCAACAAGCTGCGCGAGCACTTCGAGGTGAATCGCCACTACATCGTGGTCGCTGCCCTGAAGGCGCTGGCCGACGATGGCGCGATGCCGGCCGCGAAGGTGGCGGAAGCGATCAAGAAGTACGGCATCAACGTCGACAAGATCAACCCGCTCTACGCGTAACCAACAACCAACAACCAACTGCGCCTCTAGGGCGGGAGAGACGACATGGCTACAGTGGAAGTGAAGGTGCCGGACATCGGCGATTTCGACGAAGTCGCGGTGATCGAAGTGCTGGTGAAGGTCGGCGACGCGGTGAAGCCCGAGCAGTCGCTGATCACGGTGGAGTCGGACAAGGCCTCGATGGAAATCCCGTCGAGCGCGGCCGGCGTGGTGAAGGAGCTCAAGGTCGGCGTCGGCAGCAAGGTCAAAGAAGGCTCGGTCGTGCTGGTGCTGGAAGGTGAGGGCGCGGCGGCTGCTGCCCCGGCGCCGGCAGCTGCGCCGGCTGCCGCGGCACCGGCGCCTGCCGCTGCTTCACCCGCACCGGCACCTGCTGCCGCCGCGCCCGCGGCGACGGGACCGGTCGAGGTCAAGGTGCCCGATATCGGCGACTTCAAGGACGTCGCCGTCATCGAAGTCCTGGTGAAACCGGGCGACACGATCAAGGAAGAGCAGTCGCTCATCACGGTCGAGTCCGACAAGGCCTCGATGGAGATTCCGTCCTCGGCCGCCGGCGTGCTGAAGGAGCTCAAGGTCAAGGTCGGCGACAAGGTCAACATCGGTGATCTGGTCGCGGTCCTCGAAGGTTCCGCGACCGGGGCTGCGGCTGCAGCGCCTGCACCGGCATCGGCGCCTGCAGCGGCGAGCGCGGCGGCTGCGGCACCTTCCGCGGCGCAGGCCACGGCGCCCGCGCCGGCCGCCGCCCCCGCGCACGATCCGACCGTTGCGCCCAGCGGCAAGCTCCCCCATGCCTCGCCCTCGGTGCGCAAGTTCGCCCGCGAACTCGGCGTGCCGCTCGAGGAGGTCAAGGGCACCGGCCTCAAGGGCCGCATCACCCAGGAGGACGTGCAGAGCTTCACCCGCGCGGTGATGAGCGGCGCGGCCAGCACCAAGGCCGGGGCCGCCAAGGCGCCCGCGGGCGGCGGCGGCGAAGCGCTGGGCCTGCTGCCCTGGCCCAAGGTCGACTTCACCAAGTTCGGCCCCGTCGAGCGCAAGGACCTGTCGCGCATCAAGAAGATCAGCGGCGCCAACCTGCACCGCAACTGGGTCATGATCCCGCACGTCACCAACAACGACGACGCGGACATCACCGAGCTCGAGGCCTTCCGCGTCTCCACCAACAAGGAGAACGAGAAGTCCGGCGTCAAGGTGACCATGCTGGCCTTCGTGATCAAGGCCGTGGTCTCGGCGCTGAAGAAGTTCCCCGAGTTCAACACCAGCATGGACGGCGACCAGCTCGTCTACAAGCAGTACTACCACGTCGGCTTCGCCGCCGACACGCCCAACGGCCTGATGGTGCCGGTGCTGCGAGACGCCGACAAGAAGGGCGTGCTGCAGATCAGCCAGGAGATGGGCGAGCTCGCGAAGAAGGCGCGCGACGGCAAGCTGGGCGCGGCCGACATGACGGGCGGCTGCTTCTCGATCAGCTCGCTGGGCGGCATCGGCGGCACGCATTTCACGCCGATCATCAACGCGCCGGAGGTCGCGATCCTCGGCCTCTCGAAGAGCGCGATGAAGCCGGTGTGGGACGGCAAGCAGTTCGTGCCGCGGTTGACCCTGCCGCTGTCGCTGTCCTACGACCACCGCGTGATCGACGGCGCCGCCGCCGCGCGTTTCAACGCCTACCTCGGTCAGGTCCTCGCGGACTTCCGCCGTGTCCTTCTCTGAGGTGCCGACCATGAGCGAAGTGCAAGTCAAGGTTCCGGACATCGGCGATTTCGCGGAGGTCGCGGTCATCGAGGTGCTCGTCAAGCCGGGTGACACCATCAAGGTCGAGCAGTCGCTGATCACCGTCGAGTCCGACAAGGCCTCGATGGAGATCCCGTCCTCGCACGCCGGCGTCGTGAAGTCGCTGGCGGTGAAGGTCGGCGACAAGGTGAGCGAAGGCGCGGTCGTGCTGACGGTGGATGCGGCCGAAGCCGGCGCCGCTGCGCCGGCACCTGCGCCCGCAGCGCCCGCACCGGCTTCTGCGCCGGCGGCCTCGGCACCCAAGGCCGCGGCGCCCCCGCCGGCCCCGGCGCCTGCCGGCAGCTACACCGGCGCGGTCGACCTCGAATGCGACCTGCTGGTGCTCGGCGCCGGCCCCGGTGGCTATTCCGGCGCCTTCCGTGCGGCCGACCTGGGCCTCAAGGTGGTCCTGGTCGAACGCTATGCCACCCTGGGCGGCGTCTGCCTCAACGTCGGCTGCATTCCTTCCAAGGCGCTGCTGCACGTCGCGGCGGTGATGGACGAGGTCAAGCATTTCGCCGACTTCGGCGTCGCCTACAACGAGCCGGTCATCGACCGCAGCAAGCTGCTGGCGCGCAAGAACAAGGTGGTAGGCAAGCTCACCGGCGGCTTGGCCGCGATGGCGAAGATGCGCAAGGTGACCACCGTGCGCGGCATCGGCGAGTTCGTCGACCCATACCACGTCAAGGTGCAGGAAACCTCCGGCGACGGCAAGGACGCGAGCGGCAGTGCGAAGACCGTCAAGTTCCGCCACTGCATCATCGCGGCCGGCTCGCAGGCGGTGCACCTGCCCTTCATGCCCAAGGATCTGCGCGTCGTCGACTCGACCGGCGCGCTGGAGCTGGGCATCGAGCCCAAGCGCATGCTGATCCTGGGCGGCGGCATCATCGGCCTCGAGATGGGTTCGGTCTACTCGACGCTGGGCGCGCGGCTCGACGTGGTCGAGATGCTGGACGGGCTGATGACCGGCGCCGACCGCGACCTGGTCAAGGTCTGGCAGAAGCTCAACGCGCCGCGCTTCGACAACATCATGCTCAAGACCAAGACGGTCGGCGCCGAGGCCACCAAGGACGGCATCCGCGTGATGTTCGAAGGCGAGCAGGCCCCGAAGGAGCCGCAGCTGTACGACCTGGTGCTGCAGGCCGTGGGCCGCAGCCCCAACGGCAAGAAGATCGGCGCCGAGAAGGCCGGCGTGGCCGTCAGCGACCGCGGATTCGTTCCGGTCGACATCCAGATGCGCACCAACGTGCCGCACATCTTTGCCGTCGGCGACATCGTGGGCCAGCCCATGCTGGAGCACAAGGCGGTGCACGAGGCGCACGTGGCGGCCGAGGTGATCGCCGGCGAGCAGAAGGGCGACAAGGAGCTCGCGAGCGCGGCCTTCAACGCCCGCGTGATCCCCAGCGTGGCCTACACCGACCCCGAAGTGGCCTGGGTCGGCCTCACCGAGGACCAGGCCAAGGCCGAGGGCGTGAAGATCGAGAAGGGCCTGTTTCCGTGGACCGCCTCCGGCCGGGCGATCGCCAACGGCCGCGACGAAGGCTTCACCAAGCTGCTGTTCGACAAGGAGTCGCACCGCATCGTCGGCGGCGGCATCGTCGGCACGCATGCCGGCGACATGATCGGGGAGATCGCCCTGGCGATCGAGATGGGCGCCGACGCCTTCGACATCGGCAAGACCATCCACCCGCACCCGACGCTCGGCGAGAGCATCGGCTTGGCAGCCGAGGCGGCGCACGGCCACTGCACGGACCTGCCGCCGGTCAAGCGCAGTTAGCCCGCGACCGCGCGCACAACAAAAAACCCGCCGAGGCGGGTTTTTTGTTGGAAAGCGCGAAAGGGCTATTCGCCGGAGACGGTCTTGGCCTCGTCCTGCGCCGACAGCACACGGCGGGCGCCGTTGAAGCGGCGCTGCCAGTAGCTGCCGTTCATGTCCTCGACCCGCACCTCGGCGCCGGTTCGCGGCGCGTGGATGAACTTGCCGTCGCCCACATAGATCCCAACGTGGCTGAAGGCGCGGCGCATGGTGTTGAAGAAGACCAGGTCGCCGGGCTTGAGCTCGCTGCGGTCGATCTTCTGGGTGGCGGCGGCTTGCTCCTCGGCGCGGCGCGGGAGCAGGTGGCCCACCGTCTGGTTGTACATCGCGCGCACGAAGCCGCTGCAGTCGAAGCCGGTTTCCACTGTATTGCCGCCGCGCTTGTAGGGCACGCCCAGGAAGCCGATGGCGGTGACGACGAGGTCGGAGGTGCGAGCCACCACCGTCTGGCGAACTTGATGGAGCTGGCTGATCAGGCCCTTGTCGGCGGGCTGGGCGTCCATCTCTTCATGGCGATCCAGCTGCGGCGCGGCGTGAGCGGCGAAGGCGAGCAGGAGGCAGGCGGGGAGAATGAAAAATCGCATGGCGCGTAGGATATGGATGACAAAAAGCGGTGTCAATTTCATGCGAAGTCATGATTATGCATGTAACTCATTGTCACTGTTGAGGTTTTTAAAGACGCGAATTACTTGGATTGTAAAGTTCAAGTTATGGGTAATAAGTTTCTGCGACTCTGTAATCCAAAAGTTTTGAATTGATCCCGGCGGGTTGTACGAATTTTTTCTAGTACCGAGTACGAAAGGATTGCCATGCAGTCACCGTCTTTGCGCACAGCGCTTCTGGCTCTCGGCATTTTGGCTGCGGCCGGGATTGCCGCCGCGGCACCCAGGCCGGAGGTGCTTGCCTCAGGTCTGGAAAATCCCTGGGGCGTGGCCTTTCTCCCCGGCGGCCGCTTCCTCGTGACGGAGAAGGCCGGCCGTATGCGGGTGGTCGGCGCCGACGGCAAGCTGGGCGCGCCGCTGACCGGCGTGCCCCCAGTCGCGGCCGGCGGGCAGGGCGGCTTGCTGGACGTGCTGGCGGATTCCGACTTCGAGAGGAACCGGACCTTCTATTTCTGTTTCTCCGAGCCCGAGGCGGGTGGTTCGGCCAACGGCACGGCGCTGGCGCGCGCGCAGCTCTCGCCCGACGGCAGTCGCCTTGACAACCTGCGCGTCATCTTCAGCCAGCGCCCCAAGGTGGCCAGCCGCCACCACTTCGGCTGCCGCATCGTCGAGGCCAGGGACGGCACCTTGTTCCTCACCCTGGGCGATCGCTTCAGCCGCAAGGAGGATGCCCAGAAGCTCGACAACCACGTGGGCAAGCTGGTGCGCGTCGCCAAGGACGGCACGGCACCGGCGGACAACCCTTTCGTCGGCCGCCCTGGCGTATTGCCCGAGATCTGGAGCTACGGGCACCGCAACGGCCAGGGCGCGACGCTGGCGCCCGACGGCAAGCTGTGGATGCACGAGCACGGCCCGCAGGGTGGCGACGAGATCAACATCCCCGAGCCCGGCCGCAACTATGGCTGGCCGGTGATCACCTACGGCGAGAACTACGGCGGCGGAAAGATCGGCGACGGCCTCACGCGCCAGGAGGGCATGGAGCAGCCGCTGCACTACTGGGTGCCCTCGATCGCGCCCTCGGGCATGGCCTTTCTCACCAGCGACCGCTACGGCGCGGCCTGGAAGGGCAACCTGTTCGTGGGCTCGCTCAAGTTCGGCTACCTCGACCGCATCGAGCTGCGCGACCGCAAGGTGGTGGCGGAGCATCGCTTGCTGGAAGACGGCCGGGCCCGGATCCGCGACGTCAAGCAAGGGCCGGATGGCCTGCTCTATTTACTGACCGATCAATCCGACGGCAAGCTCATCCGCCTGCTGCCGGATTGAATCGGTTTCGGCAGGTGGCGGCAAATGCGTCTGCCGCGGGCCCGCCTGTTCGGTGGTACGGTCTAGGGCTTTCCGATCCCCGCTTCCCCGAAAGACCCGCTCCCCATGCTGCTCGACGCTTCGCAATCCCAACTGGTCCTGGTCGACTACCAGCAGCGCCTCATGCCCGCCATCTTCGAGTCGCAGGCGGTGCTCGCGAATGCGGTGCGGCTGGGCCGCATGGCGGGCCTGCTGGAGGTCCCGGTCTGGGGCACCGAGGAGAACCCCTCGAAGCTGGGCGAAAACGTCGCCGAGCTGCGTGCCCTGTGCCAGCGCACCTTGCCCAAGATGCATTTCAGCGCCGTGGAAGAAGGCCTGGCCGACTGGTTGCGTGCGCCGTCCAAGGCTCCCCAAGGCAATGCGCGCAGCCTGCCGAAGCACCTGCAGAAGGCGCAGAAGCCCGCCGAGGAGCGCAACACGGTCGTGATCGCCGGCTGCGAGGCCCATGTGTGCCTGCTCCAGACCGCCCTGGACCTGCTCGAGGACGAGTTCGAGGTCTGGGTCGTGACCGACGCCTGTGGCTCGCGCACCGAGCGCAATCGGGACGCCGCCTTCGACCGCCTGGCCGGCGCCGGCGCCGAGTTGGTGACCGCCGAGATGGTCGGCTTCGAGTGGGTGCGCAGCGCCGAGCACCCTCGCTTCAAGGATGTGCTGGCGCTGATCCGCTAGCTGCGAATCGAAGGGGCGGCTAGACCCGCCGCCGCGCGCGCACGGCTGCGGCCAGCCCCTGCAGCACCGGCACCGTCTGCGCAAAGCCGATGCACGCGTCGGTGACCGAGATCCCGTGCTTCAGCGGTACGCCGGGCACCAGGTCCTGCCGGCCTTCCTCCAGGTGGCTCTCGATCATCACGCCGGCGATGCGCCGTTCGCCGCCTGCGATCTGCCCGGCCACGTCGTCGGCGACCTCGACCTGCCGCCGATGCTGCTTGCTGCTGTTGCCGTGGGAAACGTCGATCATCACCTGCTCGCGCAGGCCGAGCGCGCGCAGCGCCTCGCAGGTCGCGGCCACGTCCGCCGCCGCGTAGTTGGGCGTCTTGCCGCCCCGCAGGATGACGTGGCAGTCGTCGTTGCCGCGGGTCTCGAAGATGGCGGCCATGCCCATCTTCGTCATGCCCATGAAGGCGTGCGGCGCCCGCGCGGCGAGGATCGCGTCGGCCGCGACCTTGATGCTGCCGTCGGTGCCGTTCTTGAAGCCCACCGGGCAGCTCAGCCCGGAGGCCAGCTGGCGGTGGCTCTGGCTCTCCGTCGTCCGCGCGCCGATGGCGCCCCAGGCGATCAGGTCGGCGATGAACTGCGGGCTCAGCAGGTCGAGGAACTCGGTGCCGGTCGGCAGGCCCATCGTCGTCAGCTCCAGCAGCAGGCGCCGCGCGCGCTCGAGGCCTTCGTTGATCGCGAAGCTGCCGTCCAGGTGCGGGTCGTTGATGTAGCCCTTCCAGCCCACCGTGGTGCGCGGCTTCTCGAAGTAGGTGCGCATCACGATCAGCAGGTCGTCGTGCAGATCGTCGGCCACGGCCTTGAGCTGGTGGCCGTATTCGAGCGCCTGGTCATGGTCATGGATCGAGCAGGGCCCGACCACCACCACGAGCCGGTCGTCGCGGGCGTGCAGCACGTCGGCGATCGCGGCGCGGCTGGCCTCGACCAGCGCGAGCGTGTCGTCGCGCACCGGCACGCGCTCCTGCAGCAGCGCGGGTGTGATCAGGGGGCGGACGGCGCCGATGCGCACGTCGTCGATGCGGGTGGTGTCGAGCGTGCTGTCGCGGGAGCCGATCTCGGCATCGTGGAGAGGGTCGTCAAGTCTGGTCATGGCGTTTTCAGCGGCTCGTTCGAGGGGAGAGGGCCTGGATTGTCCGCCGATAATCGACCGGTCCGCGCCACCGAGTCGAGCGCTTTTTCACCCCCTGGAGCACCCCCATGTCCGCTGTCATTCCCGCAACTCTGATCGCCGGGGACGGCATCGGTCCCGAGATCGTCGACGCCACGCTCGCTGCCCTCGACGCGCTGGGCGCCCCCTTCGAATGGGAGCGCCAGGTCGCCGGCCTCGCCGGCGTGCAGCAGGCGGGCGACCCGCTGCCGGCAGCCACGCTGGAGAGCATCCGCCGCACCCGCCTCGCGCTGAAGGGCCCGCTGGAAACGCCCTCCGGCGGCGGCTACCGCTCCTCGAACGTCCGCCTGCGCGAGGAGTTCCAGCTCTATGCCAACCTGCGCCCCGCGCGCACCATCGTTCCGGGTGGCCGCTTCGACAACATCGACCTGGTGGTGGTCCGCGAGAACCTCGAGGGCCTGTACATCGGCCACGAGCACTATGTGCCCATCGACGGCGATCCGCACGCGGTGGCGATGGCCACCGGCATCAACACGCGCCAGGGCAGCCGGCGCCTGCTCGAGTTCGCTTTCGAGACCGCCGTCGCGACCGGCCGCAAGAAGGTCACGATCGTGCACAAGGCCAACATCATGAAGGCACTGACCGGCATCTTCCTGGAGACCGGCCTCGAGCTCTACGAGCGCAATTACAAGGGCAAGTTCGAGCTCGACACGGTCATCATCGACGCCTGCGCGATGAAGCTGGTGCTCAACCCCTGGCAGTTCGACATGCTGGTCACGACCAACCTCTTCGGCGACATCCTGTCCGACCTGGTCGCCGGGCTGGTCGGCGGCCTGGGCATGGCGCCCGGGGCCAACATCGGTGCCGGTGCCGCCATCTTCGAGGCGGTGCACGGCTCCGCGCCGGACATTACCGGCAAGGGCATCGCGAATCCCACCGCGCTGCTGCTGGCCGCTGCCTTGATGCTCGACCACGTCCAGCTGCCGGCGCTGGCGACGCGCCTGCGCAAGGCCATCGACGACACGCTCAACATCGACAAGGTGCGCACCGGCGACCTGGGCGGCAGCGCCGGGACCGCGGCCTTCACCCAGGCGCTGGTGAGCCGGATCGCCAACGGCTGAGCGGGCGGCGTCTCCTCGCGGCTACTTGCCGACGATCGTCAGCTCGCGGTCGTTGGCAGTCACGTCGAAGAGCGAGAGCAGTTCCGGACCGAGCACGGCATCCGTCGACTTGCCGCCGAGGGGGCCGATCACCACGGTCGCCTGCGGCACCCGGAAAGGCCCGAAGGTCATGGGCACGCGCTCGATGCGGCGCGCATCCGTGCCGGTTCCAGCGGTCTGGATGTAGGCCGGCGTACCGCCGATCAGGTTGGCACGGGCGGCGAAGTCCTCGGTCACGGCGACGCCGGCGTTGACCGTCGCAGCGCGGTCGATCGCGAACTGCACCGGGAAGCCGTTGACCGTGCCGCGAATCCAGAACCGGCCGTCCTGCCCGACTGGCACCGTGATCTGCTTCGATCCATCGACCGAGATGTTCTCGTTCTTGCCTTTGGGCTGGCCGCTGGTCTCGACCAGGACGCAGTCGCGGGAGCGCGTCTTTGCGGGTCCGGCATCGGCCGGCACGTTGGTATAGGCCTTCCCGCACTTGAAGATGGGTTCTGCCGAGGCCGGCTGCACGGCCACGACGCCGAGCGCCATCGCCACCTGCGCGCCGATGCGGCGCAGCGCTCTTCCGGATCCAGGGTGCTCAGGCATGGCATCACCTCGCGCGAGTGAACGAGACTCGACGATGCGCCCGACAGCGCCGGCGTGGTGTCATCCAAATCCGACGCCGGCTGAACGGTCTTTGGCAGCCGATCGATGGCGCCCCGGCGGCGCCTCAGGATGCCAACTGCTTCATCTCCGCATAGAGGTCCGCCTTGCCCTCGAAGCCGATGCCCGGCAGCTCGGGCAGCACGACGTAGCTGTTGTCGACCTTGACCCCATCCGGAAAGCCGCCGTAGGGCTGGAACAGGTCGGGGTAGGACTCGTTGCCCCCCAGCCCCAGCCCGGCCGCGATCGCCAGCGACATCTGGTGGCCGCCGTGCGGCACGCAGCGCGAGGGCGACCAGCCGTTCTCCTTGAGCATCTCCAGCGTGCGCAGGTACTCGACGAGGCCGTAGCTGAGCGCGCAATCGAACTGCAGGTAGTCGCGGTCCGGGCGCATGCCGCCGTAGCGGATGAGATTGCGCGCGTCCTGCATCGAGAACAGGTTCTCGCCGGTGGCCATGGGGCCGCTGTAATGCTGGGCGAGCTCGGCCTGCAGCGCATAGTCCAGCGGATCGCCGGCTTCCTCGTACCAGAACAGGTCGTACGCCGACAGCGCCTTTGCGTACTCGACGGCGGTCTTCAGATCGAAGCGCCCATTGGCATCCACCGCCAGCTTCTGGCCCGGCCCGAGCAGCTTGAGCACCGCCTCGATGCGCTTGCAGTCCTCGGCCAGCGAGGCGCCGCCGATCTTCTTCTTGACCACCGAGTAGCCGCGGTCCAGGTAGCTGCGCATCTCGCGCTCCAGGCCTTCGATCCCCTGGCCCGGCCAGTAGTAGCCGCCGGCCGCATAGACGAAGACCTTGCGGTCCGGCTTGCCGGTGCCGTAGCGCTCGGCCAGCAGCTGGTAGAGCGGCTTCTGCTCGATCTTGGCCACCGCATCCCACACCGCCATGTCGATGGTGCCGACCGCGACCGAGCGCTCGCCGTGCCCGCCGGGCTTCTCGTTGGTCATCATCGTGGCCCAGATCTTGTGCGGATCGAGGTTGTCGCGCTCGTCGTCGACCAGCGAGGCCGGATCCGCCTCCAGGATGCGCGGCCGGAAGCGCTCGCGGATCAGCGAGCCCTGGCCGTAGCGGCCGTTCGAATTGAAGCCGTAGCCCACCACCGGCTTGCCGTCGCGGATCACGTCGGTGACCACGGCCACGAGGCTCAGGGTCATCTTCGAGAAATCGATGTAGGCGTTGCGGATGTTGGATTTGATGGGCTTGGTCTCTTCCTTGATGTCGATGATCTTCATGGTGGCACTCGATGGGTTAGCGCGGCAGCGAGGAGCCGCCGCAGATCTGGATGTCCTGGCCGGTGATGGCGCCGGCCTGCGATGAAAGGAGAAAGGCGACGAGCGCCGCGATCTCGTCCGGCTGGATCAGCCGGCCGATGGGTGGCAGCACGGGCGCTTCCGCGGCGCGCGACGGGTCGGAGGTCATCGCGGTCTGCGTCGCCGCCGGCGACACCACGTTGACGGTGACGCCGCGCGCGGCCACTTCCGCCGCCCAGCTGCGCGCCAGCGCCACCAGTGCGGCCTTCGAGGCGGCGTACTGGCTGCGCCCGGCCTTGCCCTGCGCGACGCGGCTGCCGACGAGCACCACGCGGCCTTGCCCGGCCTGCGCCATCGCCGGAAGCAGCACGTTGGCGATGCGCGTGGCCGCGTCGACATGCAGACGCCACATCAGCTCGCCGTCGGCGAGGTCGAGGCTGCCCACGGCGCCGACGCGCAGCACGCCGGCCGCATGCACGAAGGCCGTGACGCCAGCCGTCTGCCGTGCCGCCTCGTCGGTCGCCACCGCGTTCGAGAGGTCGACCTCGACGGACGCGAAGGCGGCGTGCGCGATAGCCGGCGCCGAGCGGTCGAAGCCCGTGACCTGCCATCCGCCCGCCAGCAAGGCCTGGGCGATGGCGAGGCCGATGCCGGAGCTGCTGCCGGTCACCAGGGCGTGCGGGCTATTCGGCACGGATGCTCGCCTCGGAAATGATCTTGGCCGAGCGCGCCATGTCCTCCTTCTGGAAGGCGGCGAAGTCGGCGATGCTGCCCGGCGTCAGCAGCAGGCCCTGGACGGTGAGCTTGTCCTTGATCTCGGGCGCGTCCAGCGCCTTGTTGACCTCGGCATTCAGGCGCTGCGCGATCTCCTGCGGCATCTTCGCCGGCGCCCACAGGCCGTACCAGCTGTAGAACTCGTAACCCGGCAGCGTCTCCCCGACGGTCGGCGTGTTGGGCATGCTCGCGATGCGCGACTTCGAGGTCACGGCCAGCACCTTCAGCATGCCGCTCTTCGCGTATTGCGCCGAGCCCAGCACCGGATCGACGAAGCCGTCGATCTGCCCGCCGATCAGGTCCTGGTACGCCGGGCCCGAGCCTTTGTACGGCACGATCAGGTAGTCGATGCCACTCGCGCGCTTGAGCAGCTCGGTCGACAGGTGGCCCGCCGAGGCCGAGGAGCCGATGGCGAAAGTGAGCTTGCCCGGGTTGGATTTCGCATGTGCGATCAGCCCCTTGAGGTCGTTCACCGGCAGGTTCTTGTTGACCGCGATCGAGAGCGGCGCCTTCGCCACCAGCGCGACCGGCTGGAAGTCCTTGCTGACGTCGTAGGGCGTGGACTTGACCACCATCGGCGTCGTCGTGAAGGTTGAGGGGCTGAAGAGCAGCGTGTAGCCGTCGGGGGTCGCGCGGGCCACGGCCGCCGAGCCGATGGCGCCGCCGGCGCCCGCGCGGTTGTCGACGACCACGCTCTGGCCCAACTGCTCGCCGAGCTTCTGCGCCAGCATGCGGCCCACGGTGTCGAGCGTGCCGCCGGGCGGGAAGGGGATGATCATCGTGATGGGCTTGGCGGGCCAGGCCTGGGCGCCGGCGGCGCCGGCCAGACCGAGCAGCACGGCGGAGAGCGCGCAGTGCGCGAGAGTCCTGCGTTGCATGGCGGTCGTCCTCAGCGCTGCAGCAGGCCGGCGTTGTCGAGGGCCGCGCGCAGGGCCTGCATCTCGGCCTCGCTCGGCGCTTCGGTCGGCGGGCGCGCCGTCGGGTCCTTGATCACGCCGGCCAGGTACATCCCCGCCTTCATGCGCGCGTGGGCCTCGCCCGTGGGCTCGCCGCCGCCGTACACCGCGTCCTTCAGCGGTGTGATCAGGGCCTGCACCTTCATCGCCTTCTTCAGGTCGCCGGCCTTCACCGCTTCCCACAGGTCGTTGATGAGGCTGGGGATGAAGGTCGCGAAGCCGACCAGCGCACCGTCCACGCCCTGCACCATGGTGGCCAGCAGGTACTCGTCGTGGCAGGTCAGGATGGACTTGGAGGGGTCTGCCTCGCGGATCGCCTTGATGTCGCTGGCGTACTTGTTCATGTCGCGCTGGCCGACCTTGAAGGCCTGCACGTAGGGCAGCTTCGCCAGTTCCGCCAGCGTGGCGGACGAATACGCGGCGCGCGTCCAGGCCGGGTACACGTGAGCCACCAGATCCAGGCCGGCCTCGGAGATGGCTTCGAAATAGTCGGTGACGTGCCCGGCGCGGAAGCCGAAGCGCAGCCAGTGGTGCGGCGGCATCACGTCCAGCGCGCGGGCGCCGGCGTCGCGCGCCATGCTGGCATGCTCCTTGGCTTCCAGGAGGCCCTCGCAGACGATCGAGGAGATCACCGGCAGCCGGCCCTCGAGCTCGCTGGCGACGATGCGGGTGACCTGGGCGCGCTCCTTCGCCGTCAGCGAGAACACCTCGCCCGTGTGGCCGTTGGTCATCACCGCCACCACGCCGGGCTGCTCCGCCAGCCAGGACGCATGGCGCCGAAGCTCCGCCTCGTCGATGCGGAAGTCGCGCGTGAACGGGCAGGCGATGGCGGGAATGATCCCGCGGTAGTTCTGGATGGTCGGCATGATGTCTCCTGGGTTGAAAATTCCTGGATCGCCCGGGCAGGGCGTATCCGAGTGGCTCGATGGTCGTCGCGCCGCGCGCCGAAGGCCAATGCCCGTTTTCTCTTCTTGTATGCCGTCAAAGCACCGCCGATGAACTTCCTGT
Organism: Variovorax sp. WS11; assembly: GCF_010499245.1. Taxonomy (GTDB): domain Bacteria; phylum Pseudomonadota; class Gammaproteobacteria; order Burkholderiales; family Burkholderiaceae_C; genus Variovorax. The sequence goes on along the minus strand of NZ_JAAGOW010000001.1, from coordinate 665,712 downwards.
GGCTCGAAGACTTCCTCGCCCTGGCTGCCACGGGCAATTTCTCCCGCGCCGCCGAAGAGCGGCACATGACCCAGCCCGCCTTCAGCCGGCGCATCCGCGCGCTGGAGGAATGGCTGGGCGTCGTGCTGATCGATCGCACCACCCATCCGGCGACGCTGACCGAGCCCGGCGAATGGTTCCGCTCCATCGCGCAGGAACTGCTGGCACGCGTGGCGCGCATGCCCGACGAGGCGCGCGCCGTCGCCGATGCGAGCTCGGCCACGCTGCGGATCGCCGCGACGCACGCCTTGTCGCTGACCTTCATGCCGGCCTGGCTGCGCGGCCTGGAATCGGGCGCCCCGGTCGGGCCGATGCAGCTGGTGTCCGACGTGATGCAGCAGTGCGAGGCGCTCATGCTGCAGGGCCGCACGCAGTTCCTGCTGTGCCACGGGCACGCGCAGGCGCCCGGGCGCCTGGAGGCCGGCGCCTTTCCCTCGTGCGTGGTCGGCGCCGACGTGCTGATGCCGGTCTGCGCGCCGGGTGAACGGAACCGACCAGCCCATTCGTTGCGCGGCACGGCATCGTCCCGGATTCCCTTGCTCGCCTACAGCACCGAGTCCGGGCTGGGCCGTATCGTGCGCGCCGTGCTCGGCGCCAGGCTGGATGAGCTGGCGACCCAGGTGGTCCTCACCGCGCACCTGGCGACGGTGCTCAAGACCATGGCGCTCGAGGCCCGCGGCATTGCCTGGCTGCCGGCCAGCCTGATCCAGGCCGAACTGGCGGAAGGCACGCTCCTGCCGGTCGGGGAGGGCCGATGGAACGCAGCGCTCGAGATCCGCCTGTTTCGCACGCCGGGCAAGCTCCCCAGGGCGGCGGAACGCTTCTGGGACGCTGTGACGCAGGGCGCGCGGACCGGTCCGGATGGGCGGGCAGTGTAGACTGCCGGGTTTTTCACCCCGCGTATGGTGCAAGTTTCAAGGCGCACAGCTTTCACCGGCTCGGCGCTCACTCGCTTGCTCGCCCGACTGGCCGACATCGACGTTTCCGAGCCCAGGCATGCCTTCGCGGATCGGCTGAGCCAATGGCTCGGCTGGGCCGATGCGATCTCGCTGTCCTCGGTGCTGAGCGGCAGTCCGGCGGCGGTGCCGGCGGGCGTTCGCGCCGGGCGGGGCAGCGAGGAAGGCGAATGCATTCGCCTGCGCGGCGTGCTGGCGAAGGCCATCGCCGAAGATGGCGCGCTGGCCACCGAGAAGGAACGCGCGGAAACGGCCGCCAACTTCTCGCCCTACCGCCGGCACTACCTCGCCCGGCAACAGACGATGGAGGTGGCCATCGGCCCCCTGCGCGAGCGTCTGCGGGCGAGCCTGGCGGCCCGATCGCCGGCGATGGCGCAGCTCGCCGCCGTCGATGCCGTGATGGAGCAGGCCCTGGGTGCGCAGGAGCACAACCTGCTGTCGGCCGTGCCCGGGCTGCTGGAAAAGCATTTCGTGCGCTTGCGGCAGGCCCACCTGGCGCTGCCGGACGAGCCCGAGGGCGGGCCGCCGCCCCTGGCGTGGCAGGACGTGTTCTGCAAGGACATGCAGGCCGTGCTGCTCGCCGAACTGGAACTTCGATTCGAACCTGTCGAAGGGCTGCTCGAAGCCCTTCGCAAGAGCTCATGAACAGATCACTTCATTACTTCGTTTTCTTCGTGGGCCTGGCCGCCGTGTGCTGGGTCGGCGCGGGCTACATCGGCTCGAACCCGCTGGCGCTGGCGATCACGGTGCTCGTCGGTGCTTTCTACCTGATGGGCGCGCTGGAGCTGCACCGCTTCCACCAGGCCACGACCACTCTGGAACGGGCCGTGACGGACCTGCCCGATGCCCCGGCCAGCCTGGGCCAGTGGCTCGACCAGCTGCATCCCTCCCTGCGCAACGCGGTGCGCCTGCGCATCGAGGGCGAGCGCGTCGGCCTGCCCGGCCCAGCGCTGACGCCATACCTCGCGGGCCTCCTGGTGCTGCTGGGCATGCTGGGCACCTTCGTCGGCATGGTGGTGACGCTGAACGGCACCGGCATGGCACTGGAAAACGCGAGCGACCTGCAGGCCATCCGCGCCTCCTTGTCCGCACCGGTCAAGGGCCTGGGCCTGGCCTTCGGCACCTCGGTGGCGGGCGTGGCCGCGTCCGCGATGCTGGGCCTCGCCTCCGCCCTGTGCAGGCGCGAGCGGCTGCAGGCCGGGCAGATGCTCGACACGCGCATCGCCACCACCTTGCGCCCCTGGTCGCGAGCCCACCAGCGCGACGAGTCCTTCAGGCTGCTGCAGCAGCAGGTCGAGGGCATGCCCGCCGTGGTCGACCGGCTGCAGGCCATGATGGCGATGATGGAACGGCAGAGCCAGGCCTTGAACGAGCGCCTGGTCTCCAGCCAGGACCGGTTCCACAGCCAGGCCGAAGCCGCGTACGCGGAGCTGGCTTCTTCCGTCGGCCGGTCGCTGAACGAGAGCCTCACCGAAAGCGCCCGCATCGCCGGCGCGACCTTCCAGCCTGTCGTCGAAGCCGCAATGGCCGGGATCGCGCGCGAGGCGGCGTCCTTGAACGACACGATCGAGCACAGCGTGCAGCGGCAGCTGGACGGGCTGTCGAGCCGCTTCGAGTCCTCCACCGCGACGGTGGCGGAGCTCTGGCAGAGCGCGCTCGCCGGGCACCGGCGCGAGAGCGAGGCGCTGTCGCAGGATCTGCGCAGCGCGCTCGACCAGTTCGCCCAGACCTTCGAGCAGCGTTCCGCCTCCCTGGTAGAGGGTGTTTCCGCCCGCCTGGAAAGCACGGTCGGCAGCGTGTCGGACAGCTGGCGCGGCGCGCTCGCGCAGCATGAACGCGTCAGCGAGAAGCTCTCGGGCGACACGCACCGGGCCTTGAGCTCGGCCGCCGCCACCTTCGAGCAGCACGCGGCTTCACTGCTGCGCACCGTGGACCAGGCGCATGTGGACCTGCAGACGGAGATGGCGTCGCGCGACGAGCAGCGGCTGGCGGCCTGGACCCAGGCGCTGGAATCGATGGCCGGTTCGCTCCGGCAGGAATGGCAGCAGGCCGGCGCGCGCGCCGAGAGCCAGCAGCAGGACATCTGCAACACACTCGCGGAGACCGCCCGCGACATCACTGCCCGCACCGAGGCGCAGGCGAGCAACACCATCGCCGAGATTGCCCAGCTCGTGCAGGCCGCCTCCGAAGCCCCGCGCGCCGCGGCCGAAGTGATCGCCGAGCTGCGCCAGAAGGTCTCCGAAGGCATGGCGCGCGACAACGCGATGCTGGAAGAACGCAGCCGCATCCTGGAAACGCTGGGCACCCTGCTCGACGCCATGAACCATGCCTCCGCCGAGCAGCGCTCGGCGATCGACGCGCTGGTCGCCGCATCGGCCGACCTGTTGGACCGCGTCGGCACGCGCTTCACCGAAAGGGTCGATGCAGAAGCCGGGAAGATGGCCGAGGTCGCCGCCCAGCTCACCGGCAGTGCCGTCGAAGTGGCGAGCCTGGGCGAGGCCTTCGGCTTCGCCGTGCAGCTGTTCAGCCAATCGAACGACAAGATGGCGGCCCACCTGCAACGCATCGAAGGCGCGCTCGGCAAGTCCATCGCGCGCAGCGACGAGCAGCTGGCCTACTACGTCGCGCAGGCGAGGGAGGTCATCGACCTGAGCATCATGTCGCAGAAGCAGATCGTCGAGGATCTGCAGCGGCTCGCCGGCGAGCGGGCTTCCGCGGGCAGCGAGGCGTGATGCGGGAGGACGTCGACGACGCCGGCCTGGAGCCGAGCGTGCCGGTCTGGGCGGTGTTCGGCGACCTGATGTCGGGGCTGCTGGGCGCCTTCGTGCTGATCCTGGTGTTTGCGATCGGCATGCAGCTCGAACTCACGACCCAGCTGCAGGACGAGATCAAGAAGCGCGAGGCGCAGGCGCAGCGGCTGCAGGCCCTCGAGAAGGCCCTGGCGGTCCCTCTGGCCGCGGGCCGGGTGACGCTCAGCAACGGGCGCATCGGCATCAGCGGCAGCGTGCTGTTTGCCTCCAGCTCCGCGGAGTTGCAGCCCGAAGGCCGGCAACTGCTGAAGAGCCTCAGCGTGCCGCTGGGCACCTATCTCCAGGCCCGCGACGAGGTGCTGATGGTGAGCGGCTTCACCGACGACCGGCAGCTGCGGGACGGCAATCGCCGCTTCGCCGACAACTGGGAGCTGTCTGCACAGCGGGCGCTGACGGTGACCCGGGCCTTGATCGAGGAGGGCATTCCATCGTCCTCCGTCTTCGCCGCCGCCTTCGGTTCCGAGCAGGCCGTGGCGTCGAATGCCGATGCCGAGGGGCGGTCGAAGAACCGGCGTGTGGAGATGGCGCCGGCACCGAGGCAGTCCCATGCCGACTCGAAGTCTCGTGAGTAGTGCGCTGAACTCGGGAGGCGGCGCGGCGGCCACGGCCTCGGCTATGGACGCCGGCGCGATGATCGACGCATGCCGCGCGCGGGGCGATCATCGCCGCGACCCCGTGCGCTTCCGTTTCATCGAAGCGCTGGCGAGGCGGGCCGCCACGCACCACGGCGAAACGCGGCACATCCTGGACACCAAGGTGCGGGAACTGCTGGCCGCGTATGCCGAGGATCTCGGCAAGATCCCCGCCGCAGAAGGCACTTCCGGCGCGGCGCAGAAAGGCCAGGCCCCTCGCGGGCCGCTTGCGGAACTCGTAGACGCCATCGCCCGGCCGGCGTCGTCACAGGGGGAGGGTGCAATCACAGGTGCCAGCGTGCCCGGCTTGTCCTCTTCCTCCTCTCAGGAACTGAAGACGCTGAGCTATTTCCGCAGCACCTGGTCCAGGCTCAGTGCCGATCGGCGGCTGACCCAGACCCTGGCGGCCGTGCCGGAGAATGCGGGCCCGCTCAACTCGCACCAGCTCGTGCATCGCGCACTCATGCTGATGCGCGAGCTGTCGCCGGAGTACCTCCACCGCTTCATGTCGCATGTCGATGCCTTGCTGTGGCTCGACCGGGCGAATGCCGGCAGTGCTTCGGCGGGTGCGGAGGCCCCGCGCGCCGAGGGGCAGAGGAAGTCCGGCCGCGGTAAAGCCGGCTGATTGGGTCGACACCCATCTCAGCCCAGATCCGCGTCGAAGGAATGGCTGCACTTGGGGCACGTGATGTGCAATTTTCTACCGAGTGGAGCACGCACCCGCTGCGAACACATCGGGCAAGGCAAGACCATTCGTTCGCCCGCGGGAGCACCCAGCTTGAACTGGTCTTTGGCAAGCCGTCTCAGCTCTATCAAGGGCGCCGGAACTTCGTACAGGAACTGCTCCTCTGCCGTCTCGGCGATGGCGAGGTACTTGGCAACGACCCTTCTGAACCGCCAGGACTCTTCTGTCGGCATGGCCTTGAGCAGTTCGACGACATAGCTCAAGGCAATGTCGTGGTCGGTCGCCGGATAGTGCGGCAACTCTGCCTCGATGGCCTGCACGCGCTGGCTCAACCGCGCGTCGTACGGAACACGGTAGACCAACACAAGCAGCCGGACAGCAGCAGCAGTTGTCCTGCCGCGGCGCCAGCCCTCTGCCATCGAGTTCAACATTCCGGTCATAGCAAGCACCCCCGTTCGTGAGGGTGAGTACACCGGCATCGCGATCTTCGCTCAAGGGACAAATGGACTGAAACTCGGGGGTCGATTTGCCCCAGGACACGGTCTTTGCTGTGCGCACGCGATCAATCGCCTGCCCAGTACAAGCGCCGCGGGTTGTCCACCAGCAGCTTCTGCTGCAGCTCTGCCGTCGGCGCGATGTGGGGGATGAAGTCCACCAACAGCCCGTCGTCCGGCATGTGCTGCTTCAGGTTCGGATGCGGCCAGTCGGTGCCCCACAGCACGCGGTCGGGGAACAGCTCGACGATGCGGCGTGCGAAGGGCGCCACATCGCGGTAGGGCGAGCGCTCGCCGTCCAGCGCGGGCGGGCCGCTGGCCGACAGGCGCTCGGGGCAGCTGACCTTGCACCAGACCTTCTCGTGCTCGCGCATGAAGCGGACGAAGCACTCGAACTCCGGCCCGTCGACCGGCTGCGAGACATCGGGCCGGCCCATGTGGTCGACCACCACCGGGGTCGGCAGGTCGATGAAGAAGTCCTGCAGCTCGGGCAGGTCGACCGCCTCGAAGTAGACCACCACGTGCCAGCCCAGCCCGGCGACGCGGCCGGCGATCTCCATCAGTTCGTCGCGGGGCGTGAAGTCGACCAGGCGCTTGACGAAATTGAAGCGCACGCCGCGCACGCCGGCGGCGTGCAGGGCCTGCAGTTCCTCATTGCTCACGCTGCGCTTCACCGTCGCGATGCCCCTTGCACGGCCGTTCGAGGCCTGCAGCGCGTCGACGAGGGCGCTGTTGTCGGCACCATGGCAGGTGGCCTGGACGATCACGTTCCGCTCGAAGCCCAGGTGGTCGCGCAAGGCGAACAGCTGCTCCTTCGAGGCATCGCAAGGCGTGTACTTGCGCTCGGGCGCGTAGGGGAAGCGATCGCCGGGGCCGAAGACGTGGCAGTGCGCGTCGACGCTGCCCGGCGGCACGCGAAAGCGCGGTGACGATGGGGCGGGATGCCAGTCGAGCCAGCCTGGCGTCTTGGTGAAGTGGGTCATTCGGTAACCTCCGCGCGACGTGCTGCGGTGCGATTCGATTGGGGACAGGCTCGGCGTCTCATGATGCCGCTTCCATGCCGTGGCGGCGCTTGGCCTCGGCGGTGTCCGGCGAGGCCATGAAATCGAGCAGTGCACGCACCGCGTCGCGTCGGGCCGACCCGAGGCACGGCGCAGCGGAGAACACCGTCGTGATCTGGATCGACGACGGCAAGGGCCCCAGCAGATCGATGCCCTCGACATGCAACAGTTCGCTCATCTGCTGGAAGCCCAGGGCCGCGTCGCCGCGCGCCACCAGCGAGCCGACCGGCACGCCCGGCGGTGCCTGCACCAGCCGGCCTTCGAGCTCGCCGGCGATGCCCCAGCGCTGGAACAGCGCGATCAGCGCGACGCCGCTGGGACCCGTCGAGTAGCCGATGCCGGCCGCGCCCTTCACGGCGCGGCGCAGCGCGTCTTCCGTGGCGATGTCCGGCCGCGCGGCACCTGCGGGCACCGCCACGCCGACGCCCGAGCGGACCAGATCGACCTTGCCGGCGGCATCGACCCTGCCGGCCGCGGCCAGCTTGTCGATCGCGTCGGAGGCGAGCGTCACGGCGTCGAAAGGCTCGCCGGCCGACACGCGGCGCGCGGCTTCGACCCCGCCCGCCGATTCGACGGCGACGGCCGCGCCGGTGCGTTGCGCGTAGGCCGCCGAGAGCTCTTCGAGCAGCGCCCGCGTGGCCATGGACGAAATGATCCGGAGAGGAGGGTAGGTCATGGTCCGTGCAACGAGACGTTCATTGGCGCGGGATTTTGGCTCGCGCGATCACATCGCTCCAGCGCTTGATCTCGCTGTCGAGCAGCGCCGCCAGTTGCTCGGGGCTGCTGGCGCGGGCCTGCACGTTCAGGTCGGCGAGCTGCTTCTTCAGCGCCGCCGATTCGAGCACCTGCCGGGCCTCGCTCGCCAGGCGCGCGACGATGTCGGGCGGTGTCTTGGCGGGGGCGGCCAGGGCATTCCACGAGCTCACCTCGAAGCCCTTCAGTCCGGCGCTCTCCGCCGCCGTGGGCACCTGCGGCAGCAGCGGCGAGCGCCCGTCGCCCAGCACCGCCAGGGCGCGGACGCCCTGCGCCTGGATTTGCGGCATGAGCGGCGACAGGATCTCGATCGCCGCATCGATCTGCCCGCCGCGCAGCGCGGTCAGCACGGCCGGCGTCCCGTTGAAGGGCACCACCTGCAGGTCGACCTGCGCGGAAAGCTTCAACAGCTCGGCCGACAGATGCTGCGTGCTCCCGACGTTGACGGTGCCGAGGTTGAGCTTGCCCGGCTGCTGCCTCGCGGCGTCGAGCAGTTCCTGCAGATTCTTGAACTTCGAGCTGCCGGGCACGACGAGCGCCAGGTCGAACCGGCCGAGCAGGGAGATCGGGGCGAAGTCCTTGCGCGCATCGAAAGGCAGGCGTTTGAACAGGCCCTCGCTCACCGCGGTGCCGTTGCTCATCAGCAGCAGCGTGTAGCCGTCCGGCGCGGCCTTGGCCACCGCGTCGCCCGCGACCACGCCGCCGGCGCCCGGGCGGTTGTCCACCACCACGCTCTGGCCGAGCCGCTGCCCCAGGGCCTGGCCGACGGCGCGCGCCGTGAGATCGGCCACGCCGCCGGCGCCGAAGGGCACCACCAGGCGGATCGGCTTGTCGGGGTAGGCAGCGGCGCGGGCGCGCATCGGCGCCGCGCCCAGCGCCGCGAGCGTTGCCCCGGCACCCGCAAGAAATTGTCTGCGTTCCATGTCAGTCCGGCTTGATGCCGGCCTCGCGGATCAACTTGCCGTAGCGGGCCGCTTCGCTCTTGAGCAGCTTGTCGAATCGCTCGGTCGGTCCGGGCAAGGGCACGCCCCCGGCCGCGGCGAGCTGGTCGCGCACTTCGGGCGACTCGATCGCCTTCTGCACTGTCTCGTGCAGTTTTGCGAGCACCGGCTTGGGCAAGCCCGCCGGCGCGACGAAGCCGTACCAGACGCTGGCTTCGAAGCCCGGATAGCCCGACTCGGCGACGGTGGGCACGCCCGGCAGCACGGCCGCGCGCTCGGGGCTCATCAGCGCCAGCACGCGCAGCTTGCCGCCCTTGGCCAGCGGCGCCGCCTCGAGGGCGTTGACCGCGACCACGTCCACGTGGCCGCCCACCGCATCCGTGAGTGCCTGCGCGCCGCCCTTGTACGGCACGTGGCGCATCGAGACGCCGGCGGTGTGCTGGAACAGTTCGATGGCCAGGTGCGGCGTGGAGCCATTGCCCGGGGTGGCGACGCCCAGCGTATCGGGTTTCGCCTTGGCGGCGGCCACCAGCTGCGGCAGGGTCTTGAACTCCGAACCCTCGCGCACCGCGGCCACGACGGGCACGCGCCCGACCAGGGACACCGGCGTCAGGTCGCGTTCCAGGTCGTAGGGGGCGGGCTGGAACAGCGCGGGGTTCACGGCCAGTGCGTTGGCTGCGAGCATCAGGGTGTAGCCATCCGGCGGGCTGGCGATGAGCGCCTTGACCGCGATGTTGGTTCCCGCGCCCGGCTTGTTCTCGACGATGACCGGCTGGCCGAGCAGGGTGCTCATGCGCTGGCCGACCGAGCGTGCAATCAGGTCCACCGCGCCGCCGGCGCTGTAGCCGACGATGATCTTGATCGGTTTGCTCGGATAGGCATCGGCGGCACTGGCGCCGAAGGGCATGCCGATCGCCAGCAGGCCGGTTGCGGCGAGCAGGTGGCGGCGAAAAAACATCTTCTTCATGACTTGTTCCAGGTTTGAGGTGCCGCGTCCTTGCCGGCCACCGAATACAGCGCGCCGGGCGCGTTGCGTGTTTGCTGGAAGGCTTCCAGCGATTGGCCGCGCATGGCGGCATAGATGTGCAGGTTGGACACGCCGACCACTGCGCCGAGCTTCTCCAGCATGAAGAAGATGACGCCGTAGTGGATCAGCCCGCGCCAGTCGCGCCGGCGCACGAGCTCGCGCTCCTGCGCGCTCAGTCCCGCGTCTTCGAACGACGCTTCCTCGTCCGCCAGGAAGCGGGCCCGGTGCTCGGGCCGTGTCATCCCGTGCAGGAACTTGTTGAGCCGCAAGGCGCGCACGCTGGTCTCGAGCGTGAAGGGGTAGGTGCCCTCCAGCGCTTCCACGCCGGCCAATTGCGCGTCGATGTGACGGCGATGGCGGTCTGCCTCTCCAGCGACCGGCGGGCTCGCCAGGTTCTCGTAGATCGCGGTCGCGATGCCGGTCATCGACGGTAGGTAGTAGCTCTGGTGCGTCTTGCGCACGTTCGACGAGAGCGCGCCGCGCATCACCAGCCACATGATGACTTCGGCATCTTCCAGGCCGCCCAGCGTGGCCAGCTCGGCCTGCGTCATCTCGGTGAGCCGCACCGGGTCGTTCTCGATCAGGTCGAGGAACTGTGCGTCCCAGGCCGGGTTGTTGAAGCCCGCGCGCTCGCCGTGCACCTGGTGCGAGAGGCCGCCGGTCGCGACGATGGCCACCTTCAGGTCTTCCGGGTAGCTCTCGATCGCGCGGCGCAGCGCCTGGCCCAGCCGCCAGCAGCGCCGGGCGGAAGGCACGGGCGACTGGAGAACGCCGACCTGCAGCGGCACCACCGGCATCGGCCAGTTGGGCTCGTGGGGGCACAGCAGCGACAGCGGCGAGAACACGCCGTGGTCCAGCGCCCGGTCCTGGAAGAAGGACATGTCGAACTCGTCGGCCACCAGCGAGCGGCCGATGTGCCGCGCCAGCGCCGGGTGCCCGGCCAGCGCGGGCAGGTCGCGCGCGCCGCCGCCTTCGTCCGCCACTTCGTGCCGCTCGCCGACACCGAGCGAGAAGGCCGAGTAGTGGTCGAAGAAGAAGGAGCTGACGTGGTCGTTGTAGATGAAGAACAGCACGTCGGGCCGTTGTTCTTCCAGCCAGCGCTGCACCGGCGCGAAGGCCTCGAAGATGGGGGCCCACACCGGGTCCTGCTGCTTGCTCTTGTCGAAGGCGAAGCCGATGGTGGGCGTGTGGGAGCAGGCGACCGCGCCGATGATGCGAGCCATGATGCTTCTCCTTGTCCGGCGTCAGTCAGTCGATGTAGCGCAGGCCGGCTTTCGCCAGCGGCTCGCGCATCGAATACATGTCGAGGCCCAGCACGCCGGAAGCCAGCTTGGTGCGCTTCTCGCCCTCGTTGGCCTCGCGCTTCCTGGCGGCTTCGAGCGTCTGCGAAGCCAGGGCGCGCGGCACACACACCACGCCGTCGTCGTCCGCCACGATCACGTCGCCGGGGTGCACCAGCATGCCTGCGCACACCACCGGCACGTTGACGGAGCCGAGCGTGGCCTTGACGCAGCCCTTGCTGCTGATGGCGCGGCTCCACACCGGAAAGCTCATTTCGGCCAGCGTGCGCACGTCGCGCACGCCCGCGTCGATCACCAGTGCCCGGGCACCGCGCGCCTGGAAGCTGGTGGCTAGGAGGTCGCCGAAGTAGCCGTCGGTGCAGTCGGTAAAGGTGGCCGCCACCACGACGTCCCCGGGGCGGATCTGCTCGGCCGCCACGTGCAGCATCCAGTTGTCGCCGGGCGGCAGCAGCACCGTCACGGCGGTGCCGGATACCTGCGCGCCAGGATAGATCGGGCGCATGTAGGGCTTGAGCAGGCCCACGCGTCCCATGGCCTCGTGCACGGTCGCAGAGCCCAGCGCAGCCAGTGCGTCGGCCGTGGCGCTCTCTGCGCGTTCGATGTTCCGGTGGACGACTCCGAGTTCGTACATGGTCAGCTCCTTTTGGTCGAGTTCGTCACAGGCCCCTGGCCTTGAGCGCGGCATCCAGGCGCGGGTACACGCGGCGAGCATTGCCTTCGAACACCTTGTGCCGGGCGTCGTCGTCGAGCATCGGCGTGGCGTCGACATAGCGCCGCGTGTCGTCGTAGTTGAAGCCCGTCTCCGGATCGATGCCGCGCACTGCACCGATCATCTCGCTGGCGAACAGGATGTTGTCGACCGGGATCACGCGCGTCAGCAGGTCGATGCCCGGCTGGTGGTAGACGCAGGTGTCGAAGAAGATGTTGTTGAGCAGGTGGTCTTTCAGGAGCGGCTTCTTCAGCTCCTGCGCCAGGCCGCGGAAGCGCCCCCAGTGGTAGGGCACCGCGCCGCCGCCGTGCGGAATGACGAAGCGCAGCGTCGGGAAGTCCTTGAAGAGGTCCGAGGTCAGGCACTGCATGAAGGCAGTGGTGTCGGCGTTCAGGTAGTGCGCGCCGGTGGTGTGGAAGCAGGCGTTGCAGCTCGTGCTCACATGCACCATCGCCGGGATGTCGTGCTCCACCATCTTCTCGTAGAGCGAATACCAGTGGCGGTCGGACAGAGGCGGGCTGGTCCAGTGGCCGCCGGAGGGGTCGGGGTTGAGGTTGATGGCGACGAAGCCGTAGTCCCTCACGCAGCGCTCCAGCTCCGGGATGCACGAGCGCGGGTCCACGCCCGGCGACTGCGGCAGCATGGCTGCGCCGATGAAATGCTCGGGAAAGAGTTGGCTCACACGGAAGCACAGCTCGTTGCAGATGGCGGCCCAGGTGGAGGACACCTCGAAGTCGCCGATGTGATGCGCCATGAAGCTGGCGCGCGGGCTGAAGATCGTGAGGTCGCTGCCGCGCTCCTTCATCAGGCGCAGCTGGTTGCTCTCGATCGATTCGCGCAGCTCGTCGTCGCTGATCTTCAGCTGCGACACCGCGGGCTTCGCCGACGGGTCCTGGATGCCGGCGATCTGCCGGTTGCGCCAGTCTTCCAGCGCCTTGGGGGCGGTCGTGTAGTGGCCGTGGCAGTCGATGATCATCGGGCCTCCAGTCGGCGCGAGGGCCGGGGGAAATGCAGTGAATCGGGCATGCCGAGAGTGTGATTGCGCATGCCGCGGCGTGGGGTGAGTTCGCCTTGCTATGCCCTCAGACTTTCTTATGTGCTAGGGTTTACCCCCGGAGCCCTCAGGGCTGACTGCCCGGGAAGGAACGTAGACGATGGCCCCCGAACGCGAACGACACAAAGTTATAGGCAGGGCGCATGCTGCCGCCCTCGGCATCAACCTGCGGCACCTGCGCGCCTTCTCGGCGGTGGCGGCGGCCGGCAGCATCGCCGGCGCCGCGGAATCGCTGTACCGCGTGGCCTCGGGCGTCACGCGCGCCATCTCCGAACTCGAGGGCGAGCTGGGCCGCCCGCTGTTCGAGCGCCGCGCACGCGGCATGGCGCTGAACTCCTACGGCGAGCTGGTGCTGGTGCGTGCGCGCCGCATCGAGCGCGAGTTCGAGGACGCGCGGGCCCAGCTCGTGGCGCGCGGCGGCATCGGCGCCTCCGCCGACGTCCACTCGCTGTTCGCGTCGATCCTGAACGGCCGGCGTCTCGCGGTGGTCGCGAGCCTGGTGGAGAAGCGCAGCATGCTCACCGTCGCGCGCGAGTTCGGCATCACGCAGCCGGCCATCAGCAGCGCGCTGAAGGACCTGGAGGCCGGACTCGGCGTCGCGCTCTTCGATCGCACCGCGCGCGGGCTGTCGCCGACGCCGGCCGGCGAGATCGCCGCCTTCCACTTCAAGCGGGTGCTGGCCGAGCTGCGCCACATCGGCCCGGACATCGCGGCCAGCGAGGGGACGCTGCAGGGCAGCGTGAACGTCGGTGCGCTGCCGCTCGGGCGCACGCAGATCCTGCCGCTCGCGATCGCCTCGCTGCTCGCGCGCCATCCGGGGCTGCACGTCGCGACGGTCGAGAGCCCGTACGACGCGCTGGCGGCATCGCTGCGCAGCGGCGACATCGACTTCATCCTCGGCGCGCTGCGCAGCGACGAGGAGGCGAAGGACCTGCAGCAGGAAGCGCTGTTCGAGGACCGCATTTCAGTGATCGCGCGCGCCGGACATCCGCTGGCGCGCGCCGCGCGCAGCATCGACTTCGACGCGCTGCGCCAGGCGAGCTGGGTGCTTTCACGGCCGGGCTCGCCGTCGCGCGAGCTGCTGGAGCGCTTCTTCTCGGAAGCGAAGCAGGCCGCGCCGGTGCCTGCGGTCGAGACCGGCGACCTCGCGGTGCTGCGCGGCCTGCTGCTGGAGAGCGACATGCTGACCGCGATCTCGGCGCACCAGCTGCGCTACGAGATTCGCGACGGCAGCCTGGTCGTCTTGAACTTTCCCCTCGACAAGACGCAGCGCCGGATCGGACTCACGCAGCGCCAGGGTGCCTTCCCCTCGCCGGGCGCGCGGGCGCTGATGCAGGAGATCGGCGCGGTGGTGGCCCGGTCGCCCGAGTTTGCCGCGTGAAGGTATGCGAGGATCGCCGCTGCTTCCTTCGATCAGCCCTACATGGAACTGCGCCAGCTCCGCTACTTCGTTCGCACGGTCGAGCTCGGCAGCATCGGCCGCGCGGCGATCGACCTCGACCTCGTGCAATCGGCGCTCAGCCAGCAGATCAGCCGGCTCGAGAGCGAGCTGGCGACGCGCCTGCTGCAACGCACGGCCAAGGGCGCGGTGCCCACGGAAGCGGGCCTGGCCTTCTTCCGCGAAGCGCAGCTGACGCTGCGGCACGCGGACCAGGCCGCCCGCGTCGCGAAGCATGCGCGGCTGACGGGCACTGTCAGCGTCGGACTCGCGCCGACCACCGCGGCGGTGCTGGCCATGCCCTTCATGCGCGCGATGCGCGAGCGCTATCCGGACGTGCGCCTGCACATGGTCGAAAGCCTCTCGGGCCACCTGACGGCGATGCTCAATGCCCGGCAGCTCGACCTGGCCGTCCTCTTCAACACCCAGGCCGCGAGGCGCTGGAGCGTGATGCCGCTGCTGGAGGAGAAGCTGCTGCTGATCCGCGCCCGCCGCCACATGTCGGCCAGCGCAGCGACGAGCACGCGCAGCATCTCCACCGCCCGGCTGGCCAGGCTGCCCTTGATCCTGCCCACCGGCACGCACGGACTGCGCAGCGTGATCGATGCCGCCTTTCTGCGCGAAGGGGTGGTGCCGCATCTGGTGGCCGAGATCGATTCGCTGGCGATGCTCATGGACACCGTCGACGCCGGCTTCGGCGCGACCGTGCAGCCCGGCGCGGCGGTCGGGCGGTGGCCGGATGCGGCGGAGCGCTTCCACATGGCGCCGCTGGCCGATCGCGAGGCCCGGCGCCGCAATGCGGTGTGCAGCCTGTCGGACGATGAGCTCACGCCCGCGGCACTGGCGGTGCGCATCGTGTTGACGGACACCGCGCAGGCGCTGGTGCGTGCCGGGCACTGGCCCGGCGCATCGCTGGCGGACGGCGCGCGTTAGCCTCCAGACCCATCACGATTCGTGAAGGGGCCATGCGATGCGCCCCCTGGGCAGAGGGCGCCACCCTTCCTACAGTTGCTGCTTCCCTCGATGAAGACAAGAGAACGCAGTGCATGGCTCCCCTTGATGTTTTGGTGATCGGCGGCGGCAATGCCGCGCTGTGCGCCGCGCTGATGGCGCGCGAGGCCGGTGCGTCGGTGCTGGTGCTGGAGGCCTCGCCGCGGGCCTGGCGCGGCGGCAACTCGCAGCATGTGCGCAACCTGCGCTGCATGCACGACGCGCCGCAGGATGTGCTGGTCGACGCCTATCCCGAAGAGGAGTACTGGCAGGACCTGTTGAAGGTCACCGGCGGCCGCACCGACGAGAAGCTCGCGCGGCTGGTGATCCGCGCTTCCTCGAACTGTCGCGACTGGATGCGCAGCCACGGCGTGCATTTCCAGCCGCCGCTTTCGGGCGCGCTCCACGTGGCGCGCACCAACGCCTTCTTCATGGGCGGCGGCAAGGCGCTGGTCAACGCCTACTACCGCAGCGCCGAGCGGCTGGGCGTGGCGATCCGCTACGACACGCCCGTGCTTGCCATCGAGCTCGAGGGCGAGCGCTTCGTTGCCGCGCGCACCGCCGCCGGCGAGCGCATCGAGGCGAAGAGCTGCGTGCTGGCCTGCGGCGGCTTCGAATCCAACCGCGAATGGCTGCGCGAGGCCTGGGGCCAGAACGAGCGGGGGGAATGGCCCGCCGACAACTTCCTGATCCGCGGGACGCGCTTCAACACGGGCGTGCTGCTGAAGCACATGATCGATGCCGGCGCCGACACCGTGGGCGACCCCTCGCAGTCGCACTGCGTCGCCATCGATGCGCGCGCGCCGCTCTACGACGGCGGCATCTGCACCCGCATCGACTGCGTGTCGCTCGGCGTGGTGGTCAACCGCGAGGCGAAGCGCTTCTACGACGAAGGCGAGGACTTCTGGCCCAAGCGCTATGCGATCTGGGGTCGCCTGGTCGCGATGCAGCCGGGGCAGATCGCGTGGTCGGTGATCGACCGCAAGGCCGTGGGCCGATTCATGCCGCCGGTGTTCCCGGGCACGCAGGCCGACACGCTGGGCGAGATCGCCAAGAAGATCGGCCTCGACGAGACCACCTTCCTGCAGACCATCGGCAACTACAACGCTGCCTGCCGCGCCGGCAGCTTCGACCATACGACGCTGGACGACTGCCATACCGAAGGCTTGTCGCCGGCCAAGACCCACTGGGCGCGTCCGCTGGACACCGCCCCCTTCTACGCCTACCCGCTGCGGCCCGGCATCACCTTCACCTACCTCGGCCTGAAGGTCGACGAGACCGCGGCGGTGCGCTTTGCGGACAGGCCGAGCCCCAACCTCTTCGTGGCCGGCGAGATGATGGCCGGCAACGTGCTGGGGCAGGGCTACACCGCGGGCGTGGGCATGAGCATCGGCACGGCCTTCGGCCGTTTTGCCGGTACGCAGGCCGCGCGCTGCGCATTGAACGACAAGACAAGAACATCGATGGAGACCGCCGTTGCAGCCGCTCACTGAACTCGTCGCGCGCGCCAGGTTGGATGCGGACGGCGTTGGAACAGCCAACCCGCGCGTCATTCCGATCCGGCCCGCGCTGCCGCCGACGGCGACCGAGGAGGAGGTCTCCCGCATCCTGCAGATCTGCAACGCCTGCCGCTACTGCGAAGGCTTCTGCGCCGTGTTCCCCGCGATGACGCGCCGGCTCGAATTCGGCAAGGCGGACACGCACTACCTCGCCAACCTGTGCCACAACTGCGGCGCCTGCCTGCACGCCTGCCAGTACGCGCCGCCCCACGAGTTTGCGGTCAACGTGCCGCGGGCGATGGCGCAGGTGCGGATGCAGACCTACCACGACTACGCGTGGCCGCCGGCCCTGGGCGCGCTCTATGGCCGCGCCGGCCTCACGGTCGCAATGGCGCTGGCCGGCGGGCTGGCACTGTTCCTGGTGCTGGCCGTGGCGCTGTCCGGCTCGCTGCTGCACGAGCCCCTGGCCGGCAACTTCTACGCCATCTTTCCGCACAACTTCCTGGCGGGCGTGTTCGGCGTGGTGTTCCTCTTTGTCGTCTTCGCGCTGGGCATGGGCTTGCGCCGCTTCTGGCGCGAGGTCTCGCCGGGTCGCGATGGATCGCCGGCCAACGGCGCGGCTGCCGAAGCCACGCGCGACGCGCTGCGCCTCAAGTACCTCGACGGCGGCCACGGCGAGGGCTGCAACAACGAGGACGACCGCTTCACGCTTTGGCGGCGGCGCTTTCATCACTTCACCTTCTACGGCTTCCTGCTGTGCTTCGCGTCCACCTGCGTGGCGACGCTCTACCACTACCTGCTGGGGCTCGAGGCGCCCTATGCGCTCATCAGCCTGCCGGTGCTGCTGGGCACGGCCGGCGGCATCGGGCTGGTGATCGGCCCGCTGGGCCTGCTGTGGATGAACCTGCGGCGCGACCCGGCGCATGGCGACACGGCCCAGCGGCCGATGGACCGCGGCTTCATTGCCTTGCTGCTGCTGACCAGCCTCACCGGACTGGCGCTGCTGGCCTGGCGCGACACGCGCTTCATGGCCCTGCTGCTGGCGGTGCACCTCGGGGTGGTGATGGCGCTGTTCCTCACCTTGCCCTACGGCAAGTTCGCGCACGGCATCTTCCGCTCGGCGGCGTTGCTCAAGTTCGCGATCGAGAAGCGCCGGCCGAGCGGCTTGCAGCTCGGCGACGACTGAGGGCCGGCGCGCTCCACCCGCATTCAAGAAAGAAAGGAAGACCACGACATGTCCCACGATGGAATCCTGCGCATCCCTTCCATGAGAGAGCGCTGCTCCGCGGCCGAGTGGCAGGCGCGCATCGACCTCGCGGCCTGCTACCGGCTCATCGAGCACTACGGCATGGCCGACATGATGGCCAACCACATCACCTCGCGCGTGCCGGACGAGGAAGGCGCCTTCCTCATCAACGCCTACGGGATGATGTACGAGGAGATTACCGCCTCCAGTTTGATCAAGGTCGACCATTCGGGCGCCATCCTGTCGAAGCCCGACTTCGGCGAACTCGGCTACGGCGTCAACAAGGCCGGCTACGTCATCCACAGCGCGGTGCACGAGGCGCGGCCCGAGGTGGCCTGCGTGATCCACACGCACAGCTGGGCCTCGATGGCCGTCTCCTCGCTCGAATGCGGGCTGCTGCCGCTGACGCAGACCGCCATGCGCTTCCTGAAGGTCGGCTACCACGACTACCAGGGCGTGGTGCTCGACACCGCCGAGCAGGCCTCGCTGATCGCCGACCTGGGGCAGGGCGAGGCGCTGGTCCTGCGCAACCACGGCGCGCTGGTGGTCGGGCGCAGCGTGGGCGAGGCCTTCAACTGGATGCACCGGCTCGAACTGGCCTGCCGCGCGCAGATCGGCGCCATGTCGTGCAACAGCCCGCTGCGTTCGGTGCCGCAGCCGGTATTGGAGGAAACCTGGAACAACTACCAGCCCGGCACCCGCCGGCCCTACGGGCTCATGGAGTGGCCGGCGCTGCTGCGCAAGCTGGACCGCATGGATCCGAGCTACCGCGACTGAAGCGATTCGCGACGAACGATAAGGAGACAAGACATGACGACGCGCTTCGATGCAGATGTTTCTTCGGCCCCGCAGCCGGGGCGCCGCCGGCTGGTGTGCGCCGCTGCCCTCCTGGCCTGCGGCGCAGGCGCACCGGCCTTGGCTCAGGCCCCCGCCTGGCCCGCGAAGCCCGTGCGGGTGGTCGTCGCCTTCACCGCCGGCGGCACCACCGACATCCTCGCGCGCGCGGTGACGCAGCAGCTGTCGGAACGGCTCAAGCAGCCTTTCGTGATCGACAACAAGCCCGGCGGCGGCGGCAACATCGGCACCGAGAGCGTGGTCCGCGCGGCGCCGGACGGCTACACGCTGATCGTCAATTCGGTGGGTCCGATGGCCGTCAACCAGACGCTCTACAAGAACCTCTCCTACGATCCGCTGAAGGACCTCGTGCCCATCGTGCAGATCGCGGACGTGCCCAACGTGCTGGTCGTGAACCCCTCGGTGCCGGCGAAGAGCTTCGAGGATTTCATCGCCCACGCCAAGGCCAACCCCGGCAAGCTGAGCTACGGCTCCACCGGCGTCGGCACCTCCTCGCACCTGTCGAGCTACATGCTGAGCCAGCGCATCGGCGCGGACACGCTGCACGTCCCCTACAAGGGCGCCAATGCGCTCACCGACCTGCTGGCCGGGCGGCTGCAGTTCATGTTCGCCACCATTCCGTCGGTGATCTCGCACATCCGTGCCGGCAAGCTGCGGGCGCTGGCAGTGTCCAGCCTCGGGCCGTCGCGCTCGCTGCCGGGCGTGCCGACGGTGGCGGAGAAGGGCTTCCCGGGCTTCTCGGCGGGCTCGTGGTTCGGATTCTTCGCGCCCAAGGGCACGCCCGAGCCGGTGATCGCGCTGCTGAACAAGACGGTGAACGAGATCCTGCCCTCGCTGGAAGAGCAGATGGTGCGCGAGGGCGCCGATCCGGTCGGCGGAACGCCGGCGCAGTTCGGCCAGTTCACGCAGAAGGAGTACGAGAAGTGGAAGGTGATCGTGCGCGAGTCGGGGGCCACGCCGGAGTGAGCGCGCCGCTGCGCATCCTGCTGTCCGGGCCGGCGCGCGAGCAGCTCGCGCCGGCCGTCGCGCAGGTGCTGGGGGGCAGGGCGCATGTCTTCGTGGCGGCGCAGCCGGGCGTCGATGCCGACATCGCCTTCGTCTCGCGCGACGTCACGGGGCTTTCCACCAAGCATGCGGTGCTGCCGGCGACGCAGGTCTTCTACGACGCGCTGCTGGGGGCGCCGAGTCTGCGCTGGGTCCACCTGCATTCGGCCGGCGCCGACCGGCCGGTCTTCGTCGAGCTGCTGCGCCGGGGCGTCGCGCTCACCAACTCCTCGGGTGCCAATGCCGCGATCGTCGCGCAGACGGCGCTGGCCGGCCTGCTCGCGCTGGCCCGGCGCTTCCCGCAACTGATGGCGGCACAGCAGGCGCGCCGATGGGCGCCGCTGATCGGCAGCGGCCTGCCGCGCGACCTCGCGGGGCAGACGGCCGTCATCGTCGGCTGGGGGCCGATCGGCCGGCAGCTCGGGGCCTTGCTGGGCTCGCTGGGGTTGCGGCTCGTGGTGGTGCGCAGCAGCGCGGCAGCGGCGGGGGCGGGTATCGAGACCGTGGCCTTCGAGGACCTGGCGACGGTGCTTCCGCGCGCCGACTGGCTGATCCTGGCCTGCCCGCTGAGCGAGCGCACGCGCCACCTCGTGGATGCCGGTGCCTTGGCCCTGCTGCCCGCGGGTGCGCATCTGGTAAACGTGGCGCGCGGCGAGTGCGTCGACGAGCCCGCACTGATTGCCGCAGTGCAGGCCGGCCGGCTCGCCGGCGCCTTCCTCGACGTGTTCGCGCACGAGCCGCTGGCGGCGGATTCGCCGCTGTGGGAGCTGCCCGGCGTCATCGTCACGCCGCACAGCGCCGGCTTTTCCGACGGTAACGCGGCGCGCGTGGCGCGGCTGTTCCTGGACAACCTGGCGGCCTGGCAGGACGGACGGCCGCTGCAGATGCGGGTGCGGGTGCGGGATCGCGAGGCGTGAGCAGCCTGGGCCCGGACCGGGCCGCGCGCCGCTATCGTCAGACCGCGCGGAACATCGTGCGCCACGTGTTCCGGAAGGCCGGCCGGACCCGCGCGCTCCAGGCCGTGGCGCGGACCGCGAGCCATGCGGGGCTGCCCAGGGCGTCCGGACTCGCGAGGTCGTAGCAGGCGTAGTAGCGCGGCGAGCCCGCGGCGTCGATGTAGCGTGCCGCGCGCACGGTGCCGGGCACGGAGGCCAGGCCAGGCAGATGCTCCTGCGCGTACCAGGCGTTGAGATCGTCCTCGTACTCGGGCAGCACATCGGTCTCGACGACGTAGTGGTACGCGGCGAGCTGGCCCGCGGAGGCGCCGTCGAGCGCCTGGAGACACCTCAGCCGGTGGCAAGACACGCCGTCACCGGACGCATCGATGAACGGGGGGATCTCGCCCGATGCGTAGGCATAGCTCAAGCCGCCTTCCACCGATCTCCAAGCTCGCCAAGCGGCGACCGGGCGAGCGCCGTCGCGCAGCGGATCGCGAGCGGCGATCGACGCGTCGTGCTTGAGCAGCCAAAGGTCCTGCATGTCCGCCTCCCGTCAGTGCCTGACGTCGAGCGCCACCAGCAGCCGCGACACCATGTTGTACGCCGCCACCGTGGCCACCACCTCCACCACGCCCTTGGCATCGAAGTGCTGCTGGACCCGGGCCATGAGCGCGTCCGGGACCACGACCTCGCGGGTCATGGCATCGGTGAGTTCGAGCACCAGGCGCTCCAGCGGCGAGAACACGTCCGGCAGCGCATCGCTGCGGACGGCATCGATCTTCCCGTCACCGACGCCCGCCTTCTGCGCATGCGGGACATGGGCGTCGTACTCGAAGACGGCGCCGTTGAGCACGGCGACGCGAAGGATCATCAGCTCGCGCAGGTCCGCAGGCACGCCCGTCTGGTTGCGCACGGCGGTGAGCATGCGCTCCCAGCCCGATGCGATCGGTGCGCTGTTGAGCAGCACCTGGTAGAGCAGCGACACGCGGCCTCGTTCGGCCATGATGCGGGCCTCGACCTCGGCCAGTTCGGGACGCGTGCCGGGCTGGACGAGGGGCACGCGGACAGGAGTGTTCGTCATCAGTCGGCCTTGATGTTCTTGGCGCGGATCAGATTCGCCCACTTCTCGGTGTCCCGCTTCTGGATCGTGGCGAGTTCCTGGGGCGTGGAGCCGGCAGGCTCGGTGCCGGTCTTCAGCAGCTTGTCGCGCACTGCCGGGTTGGCGAGGGTGTTGCGGACTGCCTTGTTGAGTGCTTCGATGACCGCCGGCGGTGTCTTGGCGGGGGCGAAGAGGGCGTACCAGTTGTTGGTGTCCACGCCCTTGATGCCTTGCTCCTCCAGCGTCTTCACATCCGGCAGCGCAGGGTGCCGCTGGCTCGAGGCCACGCCCAGCGCCTTGAGGCGTCCGCCCTGCAGATGCCCCAGCAAGCCGGGCACATCCCCGAAGAAGCCGCTGATCTGGCCGCCCATCAGGTCCGTGATGGCGGGTGCGGCACCCTTGTAGGGGATGTGGAGCAACCTGGCGCCGCTCGAATCGGCCAGCTGCTCGATGGCCAGGTGCGGAATGCTTCCGGTGCCGGATGAACCCATCGCGGTCGGCTCGGCCTTCTTCTTCGTCGCTACGACGAACTCGGTGGCGTCCTTGACCGGGTTGCCCTGCTGGGTCACCAGCAGCTCGATGTTGTTGACGACCAGCGAGACCGGCGCGAAGTCGCGTTGCATGTCGTAGGGCAGCTTGTCGTAGAGGGAGGCGTTGATCGCCGCCGCGCCGACGCTCGTGAACCAGAGCGTGCTGCCGTCGGGGGCCGACTTCATGACGTCGACGGCGCCGATCGCACCGTTGGCGCCCGGCTTGTTGTCGATGACGACGGTGCGGCCCAGCTCCTTGCCGAGCTGCTCCGACAGGGCACGGGCGACCGCGTCGACCGGGCCGCCGGCGGTGAACGAAACAACGATCCTCGTCGTTTTCGGTTGGGCGCCGGCAGCGCCTGCCAGGCTGGCGGCGAGCGCCGCAGTGAGCAGGAAGTGTCTGATCATGGATGTCTCTCTTGTTGCAGGGCGTGAACGCTCAGTCGCAGCGCGCGGTCATGCCGCCGTCCACGACGAGTTCCGTCCCCGTGATGAAGCGGGCCTCGTCGCTCGCGAGGAAGAGCACCGCACTGGCGGTGTCGCGGCCGTCGCCCATGAAGCCGATCGGAATGCGCTTCTGGCGTTGCGCCAGCAGGGCATCGACGTCGCCGCCCGCGCGCTGCTTCGCCAGGCGCGTCTCCACCATCGGCGTGTGCAGCTGGCCGGGAACCACGCAGTTGACGCGCACGCCCTGCGCGGCATGCTGGACCGCCACCACCCGGGACAGCTGGATGACCCCCGCCTTGGTGGCGGCGTAGGCGACTTGCGCACTGCCCGTCCAGCGCAGGCCCGAGGTGGAGGCGATGTTGACGATCGCGCCGGCGCCCTTGGCGAGCATCGTCGGCAGCACGTGCTTGCAAGCCAGGAAGACACTCTTGAGGTTGGTGTCGACCTGCGAATCCCACACTTCTTCCGCGAGCTCGACCGGCCCGCCGGCGGCCGAGCCGCCGACGTTGTTGACCAGGATGTCGATGCTGCCGTAGGTCTCGATGCAGGCGGCCGCCATGGCGGCGACGCTGCTGCTGCTCGTCACGTCGCAGACCCAGGGAGTGATCGAAGCACGCGCGTCGCCGGCGAGCTCGAGGGTCTCGTCGAGGCGGGCGCGGTCGCGGTCGACCGCCAGGACCCGGGTTCCTTCCTCGGCAAGACGGACCGCGATGGCGCGGCCGTTGCCCCAGCCGGCGCCGACGCATCCGGCGCCGGTGACGATGGCGATCTTGTTGTCGAAGCGAAGGCTCATGTGTTGTTTCCAAATCGATAGAGGCGTTGCGGATTGCGTACCAGCAGCGCATGACGCGCGGCCTCCGTCGGCGCGATCGCTGCGATGAGCTCGACCAGTTGCGCCTCGTCGGGCATCGGGCCGGCGTGATTGGGGTGTGGCCAGTCGTTGCCCCACAGCACGCGATCGCCGAACTCGGCGATCAGCGTCGCGGCAAAGGGTTGGGCGTCGGCGTAGGGCGGCCCAAGCCGGGTGATCCGGTCCATGCCGCTCACCTTGACCCAGAAGCGCTCGTCGGCCATGAGCCCGAGCAGGGCCTGGAAGTCCGGCTGCCCGAGTCCGAGCGCGGCGTCGATGCGGCCGATGTGGTCGATCACCACGGGCACCGGAGACGTTCGCAGCGCCGGCCCGAGCGCGGTCAGCAAGGCGGGATCGCCGTGGATCTGCAGGTGCCAGCCGAGCGGCGCGAAGCGCGCTGCCAGCGACAGCACTTGATCGATCGGCACCTGCCGCCCGAGATGTCCCATGAAGTTGAAGCGCACGCCGCGGAAGCCCGCGGCGTCGAGCCGCTTCAGCTCGGCATCGTCGACGTCCGTCGGCAGCAGCGCGATGCCGCGGTAGCTCGAAGGGCGGGAGGCGATGGCGTCTTCGGCCGCACGGTTGTCGAAGCCGTGGCAGGTCGACTGCACCACCACGCAGCGCTCCAGGCCCAGCCTGTCGTTCAGCGCGTACAGCGTCTCCTTCGGTGCATCCTGTTCCGGAACGAAGGTGGCATCGGCGGCGTAGGGGAAGCGTGCGCCTGGTCCGAAGACGTGACAGTGGGCGTTGCAGGCGCCTGCGGGAAGGTCGAAGGGCATGGCGGAAGTGTCGCGAGGCCAATGGCAGGACGTAAGGGCGCCGCCGCTATAACAGCTATGCTCGATGGCTATGGAGCTGCGGCAACTTCTCTACTTCGTGAACGTGGTCGACGCGGGCAGTTTCAGCCGCGGGGCCGTGACGCTGAACCTGGCGCAGCCCAGCTTGAGCCGGCAGATTGCGTTGCTCGAGGCGGATCTCGGCCAGCGGCTGCTGGTAAGGACGGGGCGCGGCGTTGCGCCGACCGAAGCGGGCCAGGCGCTTCTCGTTCATGCGCGCGCGATGCTCGACATCGCCCGTCGCGCCCGGGACGAACTGTTGGAGATGGATGAAAGCCCGGGCGGGCGCATCGTGGTCGGAATGCCGCCGCGGGTGGCGCTGGGGCTCAGCACGCCGCTCATCCAGCGATTCCGGGAGAAGTTTCCGCGCGCGGTGATCACCGTGCTGGAAGGCCTGAGCGTGTCGCTGCGCGAATCGCTGATCGCCGGGAGGCTGGACCTGGCACTGCTCTTCGATCCTGCGGCCTCGCCGCAGCTGGCGTTCCATCCGCTGATGCGGGAGAAGCTCCTGCTGGCCGCGCCGCCCGGCAGCACGCTGCCCGCCCGTGTGGGCCTGGCACAGCTCGCCAACTTTCCGATGGTGCTGCCGAGCGCGCCGAACGCCATCCGCCACCTGCTCGATTCCGTTCTCGCGCCGCGTGGCGTCGAGCTGCAGGTGCTGGCGGAGGTCGGGGCCGTCCGGACGGTGCTCCAGCTCGTCGCGACGGGCGTGGGATGCACGATTCTTCCGGAGAGCGCGCTCGGCGCAAGCAGCGATGAACCCTTGCCATGCGCGCCCATCGGGCCGCCGAGCATCTGGAACAGGCTGGTTCTTGCAACGCCCATGGCGCGACCCGCAACGCGCCTGACGCGGGGGACGGCGCAGCTGCTGAAAGAGCTCGACTTCCGCCGACCCTAGTGGGCCGTAACAGAACGAAAACCTCGGCTGCGTTGCTGCCTTGCAGATCGGCTCGCCGAAGCCTATAAAGGTCCGCCCGTACCGACCGAGGAGACCGCATGTCCGAAGATTTGTTGAGTCATTTCAAGCCGATCGACCCTGGCCGCATTCACGTCGACGATCCGGTGGAGGCGCAGTATTGGTGCATGCAGCTTCGATGCAACGAGGCGACGCTGCGGGATGCGATCGCCAAGGTCGGCGATCACGTGACCGCGGTGCGCGACGAACTCGCGTCGCGCGAGTGAGGGGCCTTCAAGGCGCGTCGACCAGATATCGCTCGCTCCACGCCGCGATCAGGTTGGCCGCGTAGGCCGCATCCCGCTTGCGCGCGAGGAGGTGGTCTGCATCGTCCAGGGAAATGAAACTGCGCGGATGCCTGGCTGCCATGAAGATGCGCGTGGCATTGGAGATGTCCACGGTCGCGTCCAGCGGCGCGTGCATCACGAGCAAGGGCTTGCCGAGCTGCGCAATCTGCTGAGTCAGCCGGTGCTCGGCGACGTCCGTCAGGAACTCGCGCCTGATCCTGAAGGGACGGCCTGCCAGCTGCACCTCTGCCTCGCCTTCGGCCTCGATGGCGTCCAGGCTCGTTCGAAACAGGCCCGTCACGTGCGCGGGGTCGCTGGGGGCGCACAGCGTGACCACCGCGCGCACTTCCGGCAGGTGTTGCGCGGCAGCAAGCACGGCGGCGCCACCGAGGCTGTGGCCGATCAGGAGCCGCGGCGCTCGATCGGTTTCGCGCATGTAGGCCGCAGCCGCAAGAAGATCGGCGATGTTCGAGGAGAAGTTCGTGTTGGCGAACTCGCCCTCGCTGGCACCCAGGCCCGTGAAGTCGAAGCGCAAGACCCCGATGCCGTGCTCCGTCAGCGTCTGCGCGATACGGCTTGCCGCGAAGATGTCCTTGCCGCAAGTGAAGCAGTGAGCGAACAGTGCGTAGGCCCGCACCTCCGAGTCCGGCGTGTCCAGACGCGCGGCGAGACGATGGCCTTGAGCGCCTGGGAACTCCGTGCGTTCGACTTTCATTTGCGCTTTCTCCTTGGCAGCCACGGACGCCGCGCGGTTCCTATTGCTTCTTGGCCGCGGTCTCGAGCCACTTCGCGAAGCTCATCGTGCCGAGGCGCGGGTTCTTGCCCGGCGTGAGCGACTGGTCGTTGACCGGCGTGCCGAAGTAGGAGGCTTCGGGGTCGGGCACGACCCGGCGAGCGTCGCCGGTGCCGCGCAGGAACTGCTCGACCAGCTTGTCCATGCCCAGCGCCACGGGTCCGGCAACCTCCACCATTCCGTTGACCGGCTCCGCCAGCGCGATGTCCGACAGCGCCTGCGCGACGTCTTCAGCCGCGATGGGCTGGATGAGCGAGGTGGACATCCGGACCGTGTCGCCTTCCACGCCCGACTGCGCGATGCCGGCGACGAATTCGAAGAACTGCGTCGCGCGCACGATGGTGTAGGGGATGGGCGACGCCTCGATCAGCTTCTCCTGCGCCATCTTGGCGCGGAAGTAGCCGCTGGCGAGGAGCCGTTCGGTGCCGACGACCGACAGCGCGACGTGGTGCTTGACGCCCGCCACCTGTTCGGCGGCCGAGAGATTGCGTTCCGAGGTTTCGAAGAAGTTCAGGACCGCGCTGTCCTCCCACGAGGGTGCGTTGGAGACATCCACGACCACCTGCGCGCCCTTCAGGGCCTCGGCCAATCCCTCGCCCGTGAGGGCATTGACGCCCGTCGACGGCGAGGCGGCGACGACCTCGTGTCCTTTTTGGCGAAGCTTGGGCACCAGCTTCGATCCGATGAGCCCGCTGCCGCCGATGACGACGATCTTCATATGAGTTCCTTTCCGTCCAGTTTTTGTCTGGTGATTGCCGGATGGCCGCCCCGTGCGGCTGTCCATGTCTACAAGACGTTCTGACGCGGGCGTTTGTGACACCCGTCGGTCCTCGATCGCTTCCAGCCGGAGCGCAAGAAGCCCCTCCGCCGGGAATATCGTCAATCCATGCGCCGAATAAAAGGGGACTGACCCGCAGAAGGTCGTGCTCTTTCCCGGCACGCAGACGCGTCTTACTCGCGCATGTTCGCGAACTTCACCAGTGACGCGTACTTCGCCGTGTCTTCGCGCATGATGCGCGCCAGGTCTTCCTTGCCCGTTGCGGGAATGGAGCCGCCTTCCTCCAGCCGGCGGCGGATCGCCGGGTCGGCCAAGCCGGCCTGCAGCGCCGCACGCAGGCTCTGGACGATGGGGGCGGGCAGGTCCTTGGGACCGGCGAGCGCGAACCAGCCGCTGAGCTCATAGCCCTTCAACTGCGGATGTTCGCCCAGCGCGGGTACCTGCGGCAGGGTGGGAAAGCGCTTGGCCGACGACACGCCCAGCGGGACGATCCGCCCCCCCTGGATGAAGGGCGCCGCAGCGGTGGGCGACACGAGCGCGAAGTCGAGCGAGCCGCCCACCAGATCGCTCGTGAGCGAGGCGGTGCCGCGATAGGGGATATGCGTCAGGAAGATCCCGGCGCGCTGCTTGACCAGCTCGCCGGCGAAGTGCAACGTGGAGCCCACGCCTGAGCTGCCATAGCTGTACTTGCCGGGATCGCGCCTGGCCAGCGCAATGAACTCGTCGAGGTTCTTGACGCCCGTCTTCGGGCCCGCCACGAGCAGCACGGGCGCGGTGGCGATCACGCCGACCGGCGCCAGGTCCTTCAACGGGTCGTAGCGCTGCGCCGGGTTCACCAGCACCGTGGCCGCCATCTCGTTGCTGGAGCCGGCCAGCAGCGTGTAGCCGTCGGCCGGGCTGCTCACCGCGCGCTGCGCCGCGACCACGCCTGCCGCGCCCGTCACGTTCTCCACCACCACCGTCGCGCCGAGCTTTGTCGACAGGATGTCCGCCGCCACGCGCGCGGCCATGTCCACCGAGCCGCCCGGCGCGTAGCCGACCAGCAGCTTGATCGGCTTGGCCGGGTAGCCGCCCTGCGCAAAGGCGGGCGCAGCGAGGGAGAAAGCCGCGGCGCCCAGGGCGCCCAGCACGGCACGACGCGAAACGGAAGGAAGAAGATGGTCCATGGCGGTGCGAGTGGAGGAAGTGGAAATGGAAAAGGTGCTCAGGCCTGCGGCGCCAGGAAGCGCCGGACCAGTTGCACCCAGTAGCTGGCCGCGATCGGCAGGATCGCGTCGTTGAAGTCGTAGCCGGGGTTGTGGACCATGCAGCCGCCCGTGCGGTGGTGCTCGCCCTCGCCGTTGCCCACGATCAGGTAGCTGCCCGGGCAGCGCTCGAGCATGAAGGAGAAGTCCTCGCTGCCGGTGAGCGGCGCCAGCGGCGGCAGCAGGCCGTCCTCGCCCAGCCAGTCGAGCGCGACCTGCCGCGCGAGGCGCGTGGAGGCGTCGTCGTTGACCAGCGCGGGATAGCGCCAGTGGTAGTCCACCTCCGCCGTGACGCCGAGCGTGACGGCCTGGGCCTGCACCAATTGGGTGATGCGATCGCGCAGCATGGCGCGGATCTCCGGCCGGTAGGCGCGCACCGTCAGCCGCATCTGCACGCTGTCGGCAATCACGTTGGGCGCGTCGCCGCCGTGGATGGCGCCCACGGAGACGACCGCCATCTCGCGCGGGTCGACGTTGCGCGACACGATGGTCTGCAGCGCCACGATGATGTGCGCCGCGGCGACCACCGGGTCGGCCGCCAGGTGCGGCGCGGAGCCGTGCCCGCCGCGGCCGGCCACCGTGACCGTGACGGAATCGGAGGAGGCCATGAACGGGCCTTCCTTGAAGCCGAACTTGCCCGCCGGGAAGCCGGGCATGTTGTGCAACGCGAAGACTGCGTCGCAGGGGAAGCGCTCGAACAGGCCTTCCTCCACCATGCGGCGGCCGCCTCCCAGGCCCTCCTCGGCCGGCTGGAAGATCAGGTGCAGCGTGCCGTCGAAGCCGCGTTCCCGTGCGATGGCGCGGGCGGCCGCGAGCAGGATGCTGGTGTGGCCGTCGTGGCCGCAGGCGTGCATCTTGCCCGGAACCTTGCTGGCGTAGGGCAGGCCGGTCGCCTCCTGGATCGGCAGGGCGTCCATGTCGGCGCGAATGCCCAGGCGCCGCTGGCCCTGGCCCAGGCGCAGCGTGCCCACCACGCCGGTGCCGGCGAGGCCGCGATGCACCTCGTAGCCCCACTCGGACAGGCGCGCGGCCACCAGCTCGCTGGTGAGATGCTCCTCGTAGGCGAGCTCGGGATGGGCATGGATCTGGTGCCGCAGCGTGACCATTTCGGGGGCGAGCTCGCGCACGGCGGGCAGCACCTTGTCGGCGGCGGCAGCGTTTTCGATGGCGAATGACATGGCGGGATTCCTTCGCGGCGAGTCTAGGAATTCCGTGCCCACGGAGGCAGACAGGCGCCGCCATTCAGCGTCGGGCAGCGCCTGTCGCTGCCCATAATCGGCAGCCATGAAGCTGCACCAGCTACGCTATCTCGCCGCCGTCGCCTCGGAGGGCAGTATCCGGGCAGCAGCGCGGGCGCTGGGCGTCACCCAGGCCACCGTCACCCAGGGCCTGCGCGAGCTGGAGGCGCACGCGCAGGTGGCGCTCTTCGCGCGCCACGGAGGCGGCATCGCCTTGACGCCTGCCGGCCAGGAACTGCTGGAACATGCCCAGCGCGTGCTGGCACAACTGAGCCAGGCCGAAAGCGCACTCTCGCGTCACCGGGATGCCGGCGGGAAGGAGCGCCTGGTCCTCGCCATCACGCCCTGGGTCGCACAGACGCTGCTGCCGCGCGTGGTGCCGTCGTTCCGGGCGGAGCTGCCGCACGTGCAACTGGAGATGTTCGATGGGCTGTCCGCGCTCAGCTATCACAGGTTGCGCGAGGGCAGCCTGGACCTGATGATCGGCCGCATCGGCCCCGAGGAGGCCATGCAGGGCCTGCAGGCGCAGCCCCTGTTCCGCTACGACATGACGGTGGTGGCACGCCGCGGCCACCCGCGAGCCGGCGCGCAGTCGATGTCCGAGCTGCTGCAGGACGACTGGATCCTCAACTTCACGCCCGGCGAGAGCGCTGCCTTCCTGGACAACCTCTTCGGCCAGCATGGCCTGCCGGCGCCCGCGCACCGCATCCAGCTTGCGCATTCGGCCTCGCTGATGCTGGGCCTCGTGCGCAAGACCGACATGCTCACCTTCTGCCCCTGGCCTCTGGTCGAAACCGACGGCCTGCGCCACACGCTGGTGACGCTGCAGCTGCGGGAGCGCTTCCGCAGCAACGTGGTCGGCATCGTGCGCCGGGCCCAGGAGGCACCTTCGCACGCCGCGGCGCGATTCGTTGCGCACTTTCTCGGGCAGTTGCCGGCCTGGCAGGCGTCGGACGATCCGGAATTGCGGCGGGTGCTGCATTCGGTGGATCTGATCGGCGAGGCGAATGGAAGCTCACCTATTCCAGCTTGATCCCCCGGGCAGAGATGATGTCGCTCATGATCGCGGCCTCGTCCTCGATGCGGCTCTTCAACCCATCCGGCGAAGAGCCCACCGCTTGCCAGCCCTGGTTCAAGAGCTTCTGGCGCGTGTCGGCGTCGCGGATGATCTTCGGAACTTCGGCGTTCAGACGGTCCTGCGCGGCTTTGGATAGCTTGGCTGGGCCCACCAGGGCCGTCCACACTTCCAGGGTGAAATCGCGCACGCCTGCATCGGCCAACGGGGCCACTTCAGGCGCGACCGCACTGCGACCGCTCGTGAGTCCGATCGCCTTGAGCTTGCCGGCCTTGACGTGCGGCATGGCAATACCCGGCGGTACCAGGGCCATCTGGATCTCCCCGCCGAGCAGGGCGGTGATGACCTCGGGATTCCCCTTGAACGGCACATGCACCGGCGCGAGGCCTTTGACCTTCGTTTTCAGTACCTCCATGCCCAAGTGAGCCACCGAACCATTGCCGACCGATCCATAGGACCACTTGTCGCCATTCTGGGCGGCCGCCGAAAAGAATGCGGCCCCCTCCGGGGATTTGGCCGGCGCCACGAGCACCAGAGGCGCCGTAGCGAGCAGCGAGATGCAGCTGAAGTCCTTGGCGGGGTCGTACGGGAGCTTTGGATAGAGCATCCTGGCGGAGGTCAGGTTGCCGTTGATGACCACGCCCAAGGTGTGATCGTCGTTGGCCTTCGCCACCTGGTCTGCGGCGATGTTGCCCGACGCGCCTGCCTTGTTCTCGACGATGACGGCTTGCCCCAAGACCTTGGACAGCGGTTCGGCGAGGCTGCGCGCCACGATGTCCGGGGTCGAGCCACCGGGGAAGCCGACCAGGATGCGCACCGTCTTCGAAGGCCACGCCGTACCGGCGTTGCCGGCCTGCGCCGAGGCCAAGGGAGCGATAGCGCTCAGGGCGGCCCATGCCACGATGTTCAGGCTGCGTCTTTTCAAGTTTGTCTCCAGGTTGGATCGAAGAGGATGTGCGCTCAGGCCGTCTCGCGCCCCAGGTAAGCACCGGCGGCCTCCAGCCGGGCTTGCAGGTCTTGAACATTCAGATCGCGTGGCCGAACATTCGCCTCGATGGCCAGCGCGGCGGCCACGCCGGCGGCCTGGCCCATGACAAAGCAGCCGCCTGACACGCGCGCCGCCGACTGGCCCATGTGCGTCATGGAGGCGCAGCGGCCGGCAACCAGCAGGTTGTCCACCCGCAGCGGCAGCAGCATGCGATAGGGCAGGTGATTGAAGCCCCGGCAGTGCGGGATGTCCTGCCACTTGAAGGCGATGTTGCCCGCCACGTGCTCTTCGATCATCCAGCCGTTCACACCGATGGTGTCCTCGAAGCTGGCGCATTGCAGGACGTCGTCCTCGGTCAACTGGTACTCACCCACCACGCGGCGCGTTTCGCGCACACCGACCTGTGGCGCGATCTCCAGGATGTACGAGTCCTCGAAGCCCGGCGCCCATTCGCGCAGGAACTGGAAGAAGTCCACGATCTGCCGGCGTCCCTGCACCTCGGCATCGCTCAGCTGCGCGGCATCGGTGCCGTCGACCGGACCGCCATCCGCGTTGGCCAATTGCGTGACGTTGGCGCGCCACTCGGCAGGGTTCTTCTGCGGCCGGATGATGGGCGTCTTGCGCGGGAACTTGCGCCCGGCCTTTTCGGCTTCCTGCATCAGGTGATCGAACTTGTCGAACACATCGCCCGCCAGTGCCGCGTTCACGCCGTTGACCCGGAACATCGTGGACGGGTACATCATGTCGTGGCCGCTCGTGCCCTTCTCGAAGGGCGCTCCCGCAAATGCCGCGAGGTCTCCGTCGCCCGAACAGTCGATGAAGGTCTTGGCAAGCACCGCGTGGCGGCCTGATTTCGTCTCGATCAGGGCCGCGCGAATGACGCCGGGCTCGCGCATGAGCACGCCGACCACGTTGGCGTGAAACAGCAGCTTCGCGCCGCTGGCCAGCACCAGATCATCGGCCGCGACCTTGAAGGCCGCGTTGTCATACGCCTGTGCCGCGATCTTCTTGCCGAAGAGCATGTGGGGCTCGTTCAGGCCCCCCAGCGCGCGCATCCGGTCCAGCAAGTCGCCGGCCACGCCATGGACGACCTGTTCGATGGTGCCGTGCACATTGGCGTGCAAGCCGCAGAAGTTCGTCACGCCGGCCGCAGTCCCCATGCCCCCCAGGAAACCATAGGACTCGATCAGCAGGGTGGATTGACCTGCCTGCGCCGCGGCCGCGGCTGCGGCGATTCCCGCAGGGCCGCCGCCAAGCACGACGACATCGAATTCGCCCCAGATGGGCGTCTCGCGGCTGGGTTCGGTCAGGGTGGCATGGGCGGGGGTTTGCATCGGCAGGTCTCGGTAGGTTTCGGGATTGCGTGGATGCTAGGTTTGGCCCACTATTTCGACAATGCCATGCGATCAATACCAGAAAACGGAAATCTAAATAATGGATCTGAAGCTGCTCGCCGTCTTCGACGAGGTCTACAAGACGCGCAGCGTTTCGCGATCGGGCGAGAACCTGGACATGGCGCAGTCCTCGATCAGCATCGCGCTGGGGAGGCTGCGACGCCACTTCGGCGATCCGCTCTTCGTGCGTACTTCAGAGGGCATGCAACCGACGCCGCACGCCACGACGCTGGTAGCGCCGATCCGGCAGGCGCTGGAGCTGCTGCGTGGCATCACGAGGCAGCAGGCGGGTTTCGAGCCCGCCGAGGCGCATCGAACATTCCGAATCTGCATGACCGACATCAGCCATCTGGTCCTGCTGCCGGCGCTCATCAATCGGCTGCGCGACATCGCGCCCTCCATCAACGTCGAGATCACGCACATCTCCGCTCAGACGCCCAAGATGCTCGAAGCCGGGGAAGCGGACCTGGCCGTCGGCTTCATGCCTCAGCTCGAGGCCGGCTTCTACTAGCAGAAGCTTTTCGACCAGGACTTTGCCTGTGTGGTGCGCCGAGACCATCCGCGGGTTCGTTCGCGCCTGACCCAGAACATGTTCAAGCGCGAGAACCATGTGGTGGTCACTGCGGCCGGCACGGGGCACACCTTGGTGGAGCAGGAACTGGAACGCCTCGGCGTCCGGCGCAACGTCGCGCTGCGCCTGCCGAACTTCCTCGGCCTTGGGGGTCTGGTGGCCAGCACCGACCTGATGGTCACGGTTCCGCAACGGGTCGCAGAAGCGCTGCTGCGGATCGCCGCCGTCAAGACGCTGCCACCACCCTTTGAACTGCCCGGCATTGCGATCAAGCAGCATTGGCACGAGCGATACCAGCAAGACCCCGCCAACCGATGGCTGCGGTCCGTCATCTCCGACTTGTTCCTGGAATAGCGGCTCGCTGCGGGCGCCCCTGCAATTTCTTCCAGCGCTTGCGTGTACGGTTCAGTTGTCGGGTTTCAGGCCGGCGCGTTCGATCACCGGCTTCCAGCGGCGAAGTTCTTCGTTCATGAAGGCCGCGAGTTCCTGCGGCGTGCTCCCAACGGCGTCGAAGTACGCGGTCTGCAGCCGGCGCTTTGTGTCGGGGTCCTTGAGCACGGCGGCGATCTCGCTGCTCATGCGCTGAACCACGTCGTGCGGCGTGGCCTTGGGTGCCATGTAGGCGAACCACGGCACGGCCTGGATGTCGGGCACACCCGATTCGCGCAGGGTCGGCAGTTCGGGCAGCAGTGCCGAGCGTTCGGCCGAGGTCACTGCCAGCGCCATCAGGCGTCCGGCCTTGGCTTGCGGCATCACGGCCACCGGCGGCAGGCAGGCGTAGTGGACGTCTCCCTGGATGATCGCGGTGGTCGCCTGGCCCGACGATGCATAGGGGATGTGAACCGCAAAGGACTTTGTCTTGAGCTTGATCAGCTCGACGCCCAGATGCGAGATCGAGCCGTTGCCCGTGGAGGCGAAGTTGTATTTGCCTGGATTGCGCTGCATGGCCGCCAGCCAGCCCTTGACCGAGTCGACGCCCATCTGGGGCGACACCACGCAGACGTTGGGGGTGGTCGCCGCCAGCGAGACCGGCACGAGGTCACGGAAGGGGTCATAAGGCAGGCTCTTGTAGAGCACCGTGTTGTAGACCAGCGGCGCGTTGACCGACAGCAGGAAGGTGTAGCCGTCGCCTGGGGACTTCGCCACCAGGTCGGTGCCGCTGTTGCCGCCGGCGCCCGGCTTGTTGTCCACGATCAAAGGTTGCCCGATGCGGCCTGCGAGCTTCTCGTTGACGATCCGGGCCAGGATGTCGGGCGAGGAGCCGGCCGCGAAGGGGACGACGATGCGGACCGGACGCTGCGGCCAGTCCTGTGCCGTGGCGTGGACGCCGATCAGCGCGAGCGCGGCGAAGGACCCGATGCGAATCCCGCTCATGGCTGCCCCTCATCGATATCGATCATGTCCTGATGGTGCTGCTGCTCGCGTGCGATGAAGCCCGCGATGAGTGCGCGGTAGCAAGCCTCGACAACCTCGGGATAAGCGCCCGTTTCCTCGGCCAGCCGCTTCACCTTGTCGATCACTTCCTGCTGCCGCTGCGGTGCCGAGACCTGGAAGGCATCGCGCTTGAAGCGCGCCGCGTCCTTCACGTAGCGGCCGCGCTCGGCCAGCAGCACGACGATCTGCGCGTCGAGCGCATCGATGCGCTCACGCACCTGCGCCAGGTTGTCCGCCAGCGGCACATAGGCGGGATCGCGGAAGCGGCGCAGCGGCGGGGCGTGGGGACTGGGCTCTTGTTCTGTGATGTCATGTCTCCTGTCGAAAAGTTGGTGGAACTCAGGCGGCGAGCGCGGCCGGCGCGTCGGACGCGATTCTGCGGCTTCCCACCTTGGCGCCGCGGATGCGCGCCACCAGTTCATCGCAGTCGTCCGGGCACGCATCGCCGCGCCATGCCACGTGCTGGTCGGGCCGCGACAACACGAGCCCGCAGTCGTAGACCTCCGCGCTTTCCCTGGCTTCGAGGTCGATCAGTTGCATGGGGACGCCGCGCGCCGCGGCCGCAGCGAGCAGGGGAGCCGGATCGATCGAGCGATCGCGCCGGATCAGCGTGTAGCCGCTGCCCAGCGCGTCGTACAGCGAGCGGCCGTCCCGCAGCCACAGGTGCGGCGTGCGGCACCCCGGCACCGTGGACGGCGTGAAAGTCGCCATCGTGTAGCCGGGCGCAGATGCGTGGTCATAGGCGATCAGGGGCGACCTGTCGTAGAAGTAGCCGAAGTTGAGGCCGCCGCAGCAATACTGCTGCACGTTGAGCTCATACAAGGCGCGGCCGGCCGCGGCTCGGACGGCGTCGCCTTCCGCGCCTTCCTTCTCGATGTCGGCAGGCACGCCTTCGCGCTGCGCCTGCAGCGCCAATGCATGGTTCATGGCGAACTGCGACACCTGCTCGGTGATCGGAAGGCGCTCGGCTTCATACGCCTCGAGGATGCCTTCGGCACCCCAGCCCTGCAGCCGGGCGGCGAGCGTCCACGACAGGTCCATGGCGTCGGCGATGCCCGCGTTCATGCCGTAGCCCGCCATCGGGATCCACAGGTGCGAGGCGTCGCCGCAGATGAAGACGCGGCGATCGCGGAACCGGTCCGCCACCAGCCGCCGTCCCACCCAGTCCTCCTTGGAGATGATCTCGTAGCGGAAGTCCGAACCGACGCCGAGAATCTGGCGCAGTGCCCAATCGCGATCCACGGACTCGAAGTCCTCGCTCTGCCCGAGGTAGTTGTGCACGAGCCAGGTTTCCTTGCCGTCGATGGCATACACGTTGCCGCAGCGGCGGGTGTTCAGTGCAAAGGTGGCCCATGCGGGCGGGTGCTTCAGCAGGCCGAGCAGGGCCGGCGCGCGGAAGTAGGTGGACTGCACGCGGCCCACGACGTCCGTGCCGCTCAGCGTGGCACCGATCTTCTTGCGCACCATGGAGCGGCCGCCGTCGCAGCCGATCATGTACGCGCAGCGGATGCGTTGCGTCGCACCCGACTCGAGGTCGGTGGCCACGGCGCTGACGCCTGCATCGTCCTGCTCGAAGTCGTCGATCTGCGTGCGGTTCAGGATGCGCACGCCCTTCATGGCCTCGGCGTGCGCGAAGAGCACCGGCTCCAGGAAGATCTGATTGATCCGGTGGGGCGGCTCGGGCGTCGGCCACCCGGTGTCGGGGCCGCCGGTTGCCGTGTAGCGATCCTTCCGCGCGGGGATGGGAATGCGCGACAGCTCGGTGCCCGTCACGCTGGTGCGGTAGGCCACGTCGTTCGGATAGTCGGCCGGCAGACCCGCCTCGCGCAGCGCCTTGGCGACGCCCAGGCGCCTGAAGATCTCCATCGACCGCGCCGAGACATGGTTGCATTTGACGTTGGGCGCCTCTCCGCGGTGGCGGATTTCGGCAACGAGGACCTCGATGCCGCGCTGCGCGAGGTCCATCGCGAGGGTCAGGCCGACCGGGCCGGCGCCCACGACCAGCACTTGCGTTTTCAGTTCCGCATTCTTCGCTTGCAGCATGGTGTCAGGTGCTCCATTGGATGCCTGCCCGTCGAAGCATGGCATCGAAAATCGATAGGTGGGTGGTGGATTGCCCTGCAACCCGCGTTTGCGGCACCTTGCGCAAGATGTCTTCGGCGATGGGGCGGTTCGGGCCGGCACCGGCATCGGAGGCCAGCTGAACTTCGCATGCGCGCTGAAGCACCCACAACCGGTTGAAGGCCGTCGGCAGGGTGGGGCCCAGCGCCAGCAGCCCGTGGTTGCGCAGGATCAGATGGTTGCGTTCCCCGAGCGATCGCACCAGCCGCGGCTGCTCGCCCAGATCGGTCGTGACGCCTTCGTAGTCGTGGTAGGCGAGGTCGCCGTACAGCATGGCGCTGTAGAAGTTGTCGTGCCGAAGGCCGTCTTCCTTGCACGCGACCGCGCAGCCTGCGGTGGTGTGCACGTGGATCACGCAGTGCGCATCGGGGCGTGCCGCGTGCAGGGCGGAATGGATCACGAAGCCGGCCTTGTTCACTTCGTGTGCGCTGCCGTCCAGTACCGTGCCGTCGATGCCGATCTTCACCAGGTTGTCCGGCGTGACTTCGGCGTAGTGCAGGCCGAATGGGTTGATGAGGTACTGGGACGGAACGTCGCCGGTGCCCGGCACCCGCACCGTGATGTGGTTGAAGATCAGCTCCGTCCAGCCGAGCCAGTCGAAGAGCCGGTAGCAGGAGGCGAGCTGGAGGCGGGCCTGCCATTCCTGCGGGTGCATCTCGGGCTTCATGCGTCCTCCGCTGCGCCAACGATCTCCTCGCAGTGGATGAGCTCTTCGTTGCTGTCGCCGACGCGCCGCGCCTGCACCCAGATGCCGTCGCCGATGTTTTCCACCACTTCGGCGATGGTGCCGTCCTTGAGCCGAAGCTTCTGGCCCGGCTCCACGGTCATGAGGTTGATCATTTCAAGCTTTCCTTCAGAAGAAGACGGTGAGGTTCTTGGCCAGCAGCACGTTCTGGTGAATCTGGATCTCGCGCTTGGCCAGCTGCCAGCCGGATGCGGTCCGGCGGATGACGTCGCGGCGGTCGCCCACGAAGAAGTACTGCTCGTGCTCGCAGCGGTTCTGGTAGATCAGGAAGCGGCTCGACACCGAGACCTCTTCCTCGCCGGCCTCGTTCGTCGCGATGCCGGTCAGCTGCACGTTGGTGACCAGGCGGCAGACGCGCGACAGCGGCTCCTCCGCCCAGTGCACGCCGGTGAGGATCTGCTCGGCGCGCTTGGTGAGCGTCCATTTGCCCTCGTTGAACCAGCTCATGTGCTTCTCGCGCGTGGTGTTCTCGCGCGCCACGTGCTCGCCGAACTTGACGTTGAAGGTCATCGGCATGAAGTACTCGAGGTCCTCCGCGAGCGTATCCACCCATTCCTTGAAGCGGCGTTCGTCGAGCAGGTTGGCCTCGTCGAAAAGGAATTCCTCAACTTCGCGCTTGATCTCGTAGTACCGCGCGCCCCGGGCCAGCCGCGCAGGCGTCTGCACGGCAACTTCAGCGATCTCGGACATTGTTCTCTCCAGTGATGTTCGTTGTCAGGTCTTGGACGGAATGGCCGGTATGGGGCCGCCCTGGTTGGCGAAGCAGCCGACGTCCAGCACGGTGCCGGAAATCGTCTCGGCCTCGTCGGACAGCAGGAAGGCGACGGCGTGCGCGAGGTCTCGGCCCGTCGCGGGCCGGCCGGCGGCCGTGCCGGGCACCGGCCGGCTGGTGAAGGTCTTCACGTCGCCGCCGACGCGGCCGACGCTCATTCCCGACACGATGCCGCCGCCGCCCGGGATGGCGACGTTGACGCGGATGCGGTCGTGAAAATGGTCGTAGGCCATCGCGGTACTGAGCGCCAGGATGGCGCCCTTGCTTGCCGCGTAGGCGGCCATGTTCGGTTTGCCGTAGCCGGCGCCGGAGCCGATGTTCACGATGGCGCCGCCACCCTGGCGCTTCATGTGCGGGATGACCGCGCGGCTCATGAGGTAGGTGCCCTTCAGGTTCACGTCGACGATGCGCGTGAACAGTTCCTCGGACGTGTCGAGCACGGTGCCGAGCGGGCCGATCGCGGCGTTGTTCACCAGGCCGTGGATGGCACCGTGGCGCTGCAGCGTGTGTTGCACGATGCGCTCGACGTCGCCGGCCCGGGAGACGTCCGCCTCGAGGATGTCCGCCTCGCATCCGGCCTGGCGGAGTTCGGCCAGGAGGCCGTCGGTGCCCTGGGCCGTGCTGGACACCTGCGCCTGCGACAGGCCGAAGGCGACGACCCGATGGCCGCGGCGGGCCAGCTCCACGGTGATGGACTGGCCGAGCCCGAAGGTGCCGCCCGTGACGATGATGACGCTCATGGGCGGCTCACTCGGCGAAGCTGGCCGGCTGCTGGTCGTGGCGGCCCAGCAGCGTGTTCCAGTCGGCACCGTTCATGTAGTCGCGCCAGCGGCGGTAGAACTGGCGCGGGTTCTCTTCGCTGACCTGCGTGCTGACGTTGCCCGGCATGAGGTGGTCCGCCTGCACCTTGCCCAGCGACTGCTGGTAGTTGTAGGGATAGCGCTTGGCGATCACGCCGCGGCTGCCGGCGGTCGCGTAGTTCCAGTTCTCCATGTCGTCCTGCTCGGTCATCCCGGCAGGGCCGGAGTAGCGCATGTAGTACTTGCGCAGGAAGTCCTTCACCTCCTGCGGCGCATCGGCATCCACGAGGAAGAAGCGCCAGGCCTCCGTCGCCTCCGGCCCATGCGGGTGCCAGACGCACAGGTTGCGCGGCTGCGTGCCATGGAAGGACACGTTCGGAAAGATCGTGCCCACGAAAGGCACCAGGCGGTTGCGCTCGGCGCCCATGCGGCGCTTGCGCTCCTCGTGGCAATGACGGAAGTACTCGGCGATCACGGGGTTGTCGCGGTAGGTGTCGACGAACTCGGTGTTCTCGGGCATCAGCGCGCTGTGCACACCGTGGCCACCGGGGAAGTTCACCCAGACGTGCTGCGCCTTCTCCAGTTCGTTGTCGCGCCGGCCCTTGACGCCGGCTTCCGCGCTCGGCCCGATGCCGATGAGGTCGACCGAGCGGTGGCTGACGTTGTGGTACGTGTCGCCCAGGAAGTTCTCCGCGGCAAACTTCCAGTTGCACGGGATGATCCACTTGTGCACGCCGAACAGCACCTCCGAGCCGCCCTCGCGCCCATCCCGTGCGTCCAGCGCGAGGTCCAGGTGGGTCTTGGCGTCCCCGAGATAGGTCATGAAGTCGGGCGCGTCCTTGTCCCAGCTGGCCCACACCGTGCCCTTGTAGATCTCCATCTTCGGCACTTCGATGAGCGACCAGTCTTCCTTGTCCAGGCAGCCCTCGTACAGGCTCTTGAACTGCGGCACGCCGAACAGCTTGCCTTCGGTGGTGTAGCTCCAGCTGTGGTACGGGCAGGTGAAGAGCTGGGTGTTGCCGTGGTCGTACTGGCACACCTTCATCCCGCGGTGCCGGCAGGAATTGAGGAAGACATGCACCTTCTTCTTCTTGTCGCGCGCCAGGATCACCGACTCCGCGCCCATGCGCGAGGTGAAGTAGTCGCCGGGGTTGGGAATCTGGCTCTCGTGGCCGACGAAGAGCCAGGAGCGGGTGAAGACCTTCTCGAGCTCTTCCTCGAAGACCTCCTTGCTGGAGAAGATCTCGCGGCTGATCAGGCCCTTGCGCAGGTTGATCATCGCGTTGTAGCGGGACTCGGTGGTGATGGGGATCATCGTCTTTCTCTCTTGATCAAGGTTCAGGTGAAGCGCTCGCACAGGACTTCCTTGCGAGGCAGTCCGACGGATTCGGCGGCCGAACGGCCGGCCTCGACCATGGGGGGCGGTCCGCACAGGTACACGCGCGTGTCGGCATCCAGTTGCAGCCGTGGGATGAGGTCGGTCGGGAAGCCGCGGTGGGCCGTGGCGCCATCGCCCTGCTCGACGGCGAGGTGGATGCTCACGCCGGGCAAGCTGGCACGCAGCTGCTCCAGTTCGTCCATTGCGATCAGGTGTCCCGGCGTGCGGGCGCCGATGACGACGGTGGTGCGCGGTTGGTGCGCAGCGGCCTCGGCGGCAACGGCGCGCAGCATGGACAGGAAGGGCGCCAGCCCTGTGCCGCCGGCAACGAACAGGCGCGGCCGGTCTTCGTGCCGCAGGAAGAAGGTGCCGTGGGGCGCGCTGATGTCCACCATGTCACCGGTCTTGGCCTCGGCCAGCCAGGACGAGAACGCGCCGCCGGGCACGATCCGGATGTAGAACTCGAGCCGGTCCGTGCCGGGAACGTTTGCCATCGAATAGGAGCGCGAGACCTCGGTGCCGCGCGGATGGATGCGCACGTACTGGCCGGGCTCGAAGACGATCTGCTCGCCGACGGTCAGTTCGAGGCGGACGATCTCGCTGGCGATCGGCTCGACGGCCGTGACTTGCGCCGGCATCGGCGCCGGCTCCTCGCTCAGGGCTTCGGTGGAGTCGTACGGGAACTCGACCGCGCACGGCGCTGTGACCTTGCATACGCAGGGCAGCACCACGCCCGCATCCCGGTCCTCGTCAGGCAGCACGCTGGGGTCGTACTCCTGCAGGTCCAACTTGCCGGACACCAGCTGCGCGGTGCAAGTGCCGCACTGGCCGTTGGAGCAATCGGTCAGCAGGTTGAGTCCGGCGGCGGCTGCGGACTCCACCAGGTTGTGGCCGCATGGCACCTGGAGGCGGCGTGAGACGCCGTCGGAAAAGAGCAGCGTCACTGGGATGGTCGTGGTCAAGGCGGGACCTCGCTGAGCTGAGAGTGAAAGGGCCGGGTGTTGTTGTCCGTATCGTGGACTGTGAATCCATTGTACGGACTCGAACCAAATCATGTCAACGTGTCCATGTGGTGGACAATCGAGGCTTCGAGTTCGAATCACGGGATCGTCTGAATGAGCGAAACGGAAAAAAGCGAGAACGTCCGCGCCGTGGGGAGAGCGCTGGAGATCCTGCTGGCCTTCACGCCACAGGATTCCGAACTGTCGGCGGCCGAGCTGCTGAAGCGGGTCGACCTGTCGCGCCCGACCTTGTATCGACTGCTCTACACGCTGCAGGAGCACGGCTTCCTCGCCTCCGTCGGCGATCCTCAGCGCTTCCGCCTGGGGCCGGCCGTGGCCAAGCTGGCGCACGTCTGGACGGCGGGCGTCGACCTCTCGAGCATCGCGGAGCCGGTGCTGCGCAGGATCTGGCAGGAGACCAGCGAATCGGTATCGCTGTACGTGCCGCGCGGAGAGCTTCGGACCTGCGTTGCCGAGCTTCCCAGCCCTCAACCGCTGAGCTTCAGGCGCGGCGTCGGCTACACGGAAAAAATCGTTCGCGGGGCGACCGGTCGAGCCATCCTTGCCTTCTGGAACCTGACGTCGACGGAGCTTCGCAAGTACGCCCAGGGCAGCGGGGTGTCGATGAAGGAGCTGGAAGCGGAACTCGCGCAGACCCGCAAGCGCGGCTATGCGACGAGCCGCAGCGAGCTCATCGATGGCGCGGTGGCGGTGGCGGCGCCTTTCTTCGACCGGTCGGGCCAGGTCGCCGGGTCCATCGGGGTCTACGGCCCCGAGGTCCGGCTTAGCGCCGCGCGTCAGCAGCAGATCGCGCGCATCCTGGTGGAAGAGTCGGGCAAGCTCTCCGAGGCCCTTGGCTTCAGCGGCGCCTCGGCCTGACACTCGCTTGCTCATTCGCCTGAACTGCGTCCGCGACGCAGCGCGCTGGGCCGCGTAGTCCGCAGCGCGGCGCGCGCTGCTGCGCCACTCTCTTCTTCAAGTGCTCCGCGCGGCCATGCCTGCCGCGCGGGCTGCTTTCGCCTGCGTGTGCCGAACTCTGCGTTGTGCTCCGTGCTCGCGCTGCCCTCGTGTTGACGGCTGTCGGCGTGTGTCCATATAATGAACTCATAGTCCGACACACGGACAAGCAACAAAGAAGGCGCCAGCGGCCGCACCCGCGCGTCGGATCTCACTGCCTACCGGAGACACCCCCATGATTCATCTTGTTCGATCGTCCCGCCGCCGCCTGCTGGCGATGCTCGCGTCGTCGGCCTTCATGGCCATTCCCTGCACGAACGCCTTTGCCGACGCGGCGTATCCGGACCGCTCCGTGAAGATCGTGGTGGGCTTCGCGCCCGGCGGCACCAACGACATCCTCGCGCGGCTGGTCGCCGCCAAGCTGCAGGACAAGCTGAAGCAGGGGGTGGTCGTGGAGAACAAGCCCGGCGCGAACTCTGCGATCGGCAACGACTTCGTGGCCAAGGCGCAGGCCGATGGGTACACGCTGCTCGTGTCGTCGAGCGGCGGCCTGACGACCAACCCGATCCTGATGAAGAACCTGCCCTACGACCCGCTGAAGGATTTCGAGCCGATTGCGCTGCTGGGCTCCTTCCCGCTGGTCGTGACGGTCCCCCTGTCCTTGCCGGTGAAGAATTTCGCGGAGCTCGTGCAGTTCTCGAAGACCTCGAAGGATGGCCGGCTCGACCACGGGACGCCGACCACATCGTTCGTGCTCGTGGCGGAAACCCTCACGGCCGCCGCGGGCCTGAAGTTCAACCACATCCTCTACAAGGGCTCCGGTCCGGTCGTGACCGGTCTGCTCGGGGGCGAGATCCAGGTCGGCGTGCTGGACAGTCCCGCGGTCGTCACGCAGGTGAAGGCCGGCAAGCTCAAGGCCCTGGCGGTGACGACCGCGAAGCGGTCCGCGGCGCTGCCGGATGTGCCCACCATCGCGGAATCGGGCTACCCCGGCTACGACACCCCGATCTGGACGGCCTTGATGGCGCCGAAGGGCACGCCCGCACCCGTGCTCGTCAGGCTGCGCTCGGCGGTCGGGGAAATCCTCAA
Source organism: Variovorax sp. WS11 (assembly GCF_010499245.1). Taxonomy (GTDB): domain Bacteria; phylum Pseudomonadota; class Gammaproteobacteria; order Burkholderiales; family Burkholderiaceae_C; genus Variovorax. The sequence continues at coordinate 621,858 of NZ_JAAGOW010000001.1, read as the reverse complement.
GGACAAGGACACCGTCGAGAAGATGCACGCGCTCGGCCTCGACCCGGGCGATGCCGATTCGGCCGCGCTGGGGCGCCGCATCGCAACCGACATCGAGCGATGGAGCAGCGTCGCCAAGACCGCAAACATCAAGGCCGAATAAGGTCAAAAGGAGACTTCGGATGTTCCCTTCGTACTCGCGCGCGCTGGGCGTGCTTGCGCTCGCGGCGTTCGCTGCCGCAGGCGCCTGCGCGCAAGGCTTTCCGAGCAAGCCCGTGACGCTCATCGTCCCGTTCGCGCCGGGCGCATCGGCCGACGGCATCGCACGCATCGTCGCGCGGGAGCTTTCGCAAGCGCTCGGCCAGCCCGTGGTGGTCGACAACAAGCCCGGCGCCGGCGGTGCACTGGGTCTGATCGCGGTCACGAAGGCGCCCGCGGACGGCTACACGATCGGCATGGGCGCGACGGGCGCCATCGCGATCAATCCGCATCTGCCGGATGCGCCCCCGCTCAAGCCCGAGAAGGACCTGGTCGCGGTCGCCAAGGTGGCGGACATCCCGCTGGTGCTGGTCACCCATGCAAGCTCCGGCTTTGCCAACCTGAAGGCCTTCCTGGACCAGTCGCGCGCGACGCCCGGCGGCCTGTCTTACGGCACGCCGGGCCAGTACACCGCGCAGCACCTGTCCGGTGAACTGCTGGCGTCGATGACGAAGGCTCCGATGACCGCCGTGGCATACCGTGGAAGCGCGCCGGCGGTGACCGATCTGCTCGGCGGCCAGGTGCCTGCCGCGGTGGTGGACCTGACCTCGGCCTACCCCCACGTCAAGGCCGGCAAGCTGGTGGCCCTCGGCGTGACCAGTACGAGCCGCAGCAAGATCGCCCCGGAGATCCCCACCATCGCGGAAGAGGGCGTGCCCGGCTATGCCGCACCCGCCTGGATGGGCCTGTTCGCCCCGGCCCGGACGCCGAGCGCGGTGACGACGCGGCTGTCGGATGCGCTGAAGGCCATCATGGCCAGGCCGGAGGTCCAGTCGCAACTGGTTGCCCTGGCCGCGGAGCCTGTTTACCTGGACGGCAAGGGCTTCGGCGAGTTCATCGCCGCCGAGTCGAAGAAGTGGGCAGTCCTTGTCGATGAACGGAGACCCAAGTGAATTCCAGAAGATCTTTCGTGGCCGCGGCAGCGGCCGCGGCCGCCTGTGTGGCACCGGCGGTGTTTGCCGCCGACGAGTGGAGTCCCACCCGGCCGGTTCGCATCATTGTCCCGATTGTCGGCAGCACCAACGACGTCCTGGCGCGCCTGGTGGCGCCCAAGCTCCAGGAAGCCCTCGGGCAGCCGGTCGTGGTGGAGAACAAGCCCGGCGCGGGCGGCAACATCGGCGCCGACTTCGTCGCGAAAGCCGCGCCCGATGGCCACACGCTGCTGGTCGGCTACAACGGCCCGCTCGCCATCAACGTCTCGCTCTTCGAGAAAATGCCCTACGACCCGGTGAAGGATCTCGCGCCGATCACCCTCGCGGTCAAGTCGCCTCAGTACCTGGTGGTGAACCCCGCAGCGGGAGTGTCGTCGGTCGCCGAACTGGTGGCGAAGGCGAAGGCGCAGCCCTCGAAGTTTTCCTATGCGTCCGTGGCCATGGGAAGCGCTTCCCATCTCACGATGGAGATGTTCAAGTCGGCCGCGGGCGTCCAGCTGACCCACGTGCCGTACAAGGGCGCCGGGCCCGCGGTCACGGACCTCCTCGCAGGCAATGTGCATGCGGCCTTCATGGTTCCGGGCAACGTGCAGCAGTTCGTGAAGGAGGGCAAGCTGAAGCTCCTGGCGACCACCGGCGAGAAGCGTTTCGGGGACTCCCCCGAGATCCCCACCTTGATCGAGCTGGGCTACAAGGACATGGAAGCGACCGGGTGGGTGGGCTTTCTCGCCGCCGCGGCCACACCGCGCCCGGTGATCGAGCGCTACCACCGCGAGATCTTGAAGATCCTCAAGACGCGGGAGATGAGCGACAAGCTGCGCGCCATGCAGTTCGACGTGATCGCCAGCACGCCCGAGCAGTTCGGCGCGTGGATCCGCTCGGAGACTGCGCAGTGGGGCAAGGTGGTCAAGGCGACCGGGGCGAAGGTGGAATAGCTGCTGCAACCCATCGCCCATCGCCACCGGCGAAGCGCTGTGGATCAGCGCTTCGCCGTTCTACTTGCTGTCGGTCAGCGCTTGAAGTTCCGTCTCCAGCGCGTCGATGAGCCGGGCGTTCTCCTCGTTTCGTCCCACCGACAGGCGGACCCACTCTGGCAGCCCATAGTTGGCCACCGGCCGCACGATCAGGCCGCGGCGCTGCAACCGCTGCGCCATGTCGGCGCCGTCGCCGACACGCGCCAGCACGAAGTTGGCCGAAGAAGGCAATGCCTCGATGCCCATGCGCTGCAAGGCTGCGCCCAGTTGTGCCAGCCCTTGACGGTTGGCTTCGGCCGTGCGCCGCAGGAACTCGCTGTCGGCCAGTGCCGCGGCGCCGGCCAGCTGCGCGCTCTGCGTCACGGAGAAGGGCGCGCGCAGCCGACGCATCACGTCGGCGAGATGCGGCTGCGCGACGCCGTAGCCGACGCGCAAGCCGGCCAATCCGTAGGCCTTGGAGAAGGTGCGGGTGACGATCAGGTTGGGATGCCGCCTGAGCCAGGCCAGCGAATCGCCGCATCGTTCGGCCGGCATGTACTCGCGGTAGGCCTCGTCCAGCAGGACGACGACCTTCGATGGCACGCGCGCGAGGAATGCCTCCAGCGCCTGCGGCGCCAGCCAGGCGCCTGTGGGATTGCCGGGGTTCGCGATGTAGACGAGCGAGGTGTCGGGCCCGATGGCATTGGCCACGGCTTCCAGGTCGACCGTGAAGCCGGGAGAGGGGACCACTTGCGCGCTGCCCCCCACGCGCTGGACGGCGTTGACGAAGGCCTGGAAGGAGTACTGCGAATACACCGCGCTGCGACCGGGAGCGAGCAGCATGCTTGCCACGATTCCCAATATGCTTTCCGAGCCGGCGGCAGCCACCACCCAGTCGGCCGGCACGTCCAGGTGCGCGGCCAGCGCGTGGGTGAGATCGGTGCAATCGGCGTCGGGGTAGCGCGAGGGGTCGATCGGCTGTTCGGCCAACGCGCGCAAGGCAAGCGGGCTCGCGCCAAGCGGGTTCTCGTTCGATGCGAGTTTCGCGATCTGCGTCACAGGCAGCTTCAGCCGGCGCGCCACCTGCTCGATCGGCAGCCCCGGGACATAGGGCTTCAGGGCGCGGATGTGTTGCGGGAACATCGTTTGATCGTCGGCCATGTTCGTCACTCCGGCTTGAAGCCCGAATCGCGGACCACCGGCGCCCAGGCCTGCAACTCGGCGGCCTGGAGCTTGCGGAAGTCGTTGCTGTGCAGATAGCTGACCTCGATGACCAGCTTGTTCAGCCGGGCCTTGAAGGACGGGTCGGCCAGCACCTTGCCGATCGCATCGTCCAGCCGGGCGACCACCGCCGGCGGCGTGCCGGCCGGCACGAAAGCCCCGAACCATCCTTCGATGTCCAGGCCCTTGATTCCCTGTTCGGCCAAGGTGGGAACTTCGGGCGCCAAGGCATAGCGCTTCTGGCTGAAGATGCCGACGATGCGGATCCTGCCCGCGCGAGCGTGCTCGATGTGATCGATCACCGTGTCCACCCCGGCGCCGACGTGGCCCCCGACCAGGTCGTTGATGAGCGGTGCGCCACCCTTGTACGGGACGTGGTCCCACTGGATGGCAGCAGCCTCGGCGAACATCAAGCCGGCGAAGTGCGACATGCCGCCGGCACCGGAAGATCCATAGCTGGCCTGCGCAGGCTTCGCCCTGGCCCATGCGCTGAGCTCGCTCGCGGTACGGATGCTCGAGGAGCCCGGCACGGACAGCGCGATCGGATAGCTCGCCAGCTTGGCGACCGGCACGAAGTCGTCGAGCACGCTGTAGCCGAGCTTGTCGGCATAGACCAGGCTCTGGACCGTGGTGAGCGCGTTGGGGGCGATCATGATCTCGCTGCCGTCGGTGGGCGCTCTCTTGAACTGCGCTGCTGCGAGCCGCCCACCGGCCCCGGGGCGGTTGTCGACGATGACGGTGGTCTTCAGCGAATCCTGCAGCGCCTGCCCCAGCAGCCGTGCGAGCGTGTCGGAACTGCCGCCGGGCGGATAGCCCACCACCAGCTTGATGGTCGGGGGCACCTGAGACTGCGCAGGCGAAACGCCGAGGAGCGCCAGTGCGGCAAGGATCGGGGCAAGAAGATGAAGGCGGCGCATGAAGGCTCCGTTGAACTATGGGGTGTGGTGCGAATGTGCCGGCCCGCGCCGCGCTTGGCCACAGCTGCCGGACAATCGCGATTCCATTTGGCGATCACCCTGCCATGACGCTCCAGCAACTGCGCGACCTGGTCGCGGTCATTACCCACGGCGGCTATCGCTCCGCAGCGCGCGCGCTGACCCGATCCCAGGCCGGCCTCACGAAGAGCGTGGCCAAGCTCGAGCGGGAGCACGAGATCGTGCTCTTCGACCGCGGCGGATTGGGGGCTTCGCTGACCGGCGACGGCGAGCAGTTCGCCCGCTACGCGCAGGCCGTCCTGCTGGAGGCGGATCGCGCAGAGCAGTGGCTCCAGGCGCCGCGCCGGGGTCGCGCGGCCAGCGTCTCGCTGGGGGTGTCGATCGAGCCTTCGCTCAAGCTCGTGCCGTCGGTCCTCGAAGACTATCGTCGCGTACTGCCCGATGTCACGATCCGCATGACCCACGGTGTTTCATCGGAACTCATTGCGGGCGTGCGCGAGAACCGGCTCGAACTCGCCGTGTCCCGCTTGCCGGCGGACCTGCATGCGATCGACCTGAAGATCGAGGCCCTGTACGAATCGGAGCCCGTGGTTGCCGCGCGCAAAGGGCACCCCCTCGCCCGAGCGGCGTCGTTGTCCGAACTGGGCGGCTGCGATTGGATCGTGGTCGGCGACCCTTCGCAGCCGGGCGCCAACGACGCCAGCATCCGCGAGCTGTTCGACGAGCATTCGCTCGGGCGCCCGCGCATCGCTGCAGTCACGGACTCGCTGTTCGGGGCGGTGGCAACGCTCGTCGCGTCCGACTGCCTGGCCCGCCTGCCGAGGACCGTTCTCGATCATCCGCTGGTGGCGGGCCAGCTGGTTGCGTTGCAATTGAGGGAGGCACCAGGCCAGTACCCTGTGGCGCTGCTGCGCAAGGCGTCGCGTCCTCTGACCCGCGAGGCGCAGACGCTGGCGGCCATGCTCACATCGTATGCACGCGTGGCGCGCGGGCTTTCGCAGCCGTTGGGGCAACAGCGTTCCAGGCTTCGACGTTGACCGAACACGGCTCAATCCAGCTTCACATTGGCCTGGCGGATGACCTTGCCCCACATGGCGCGATCCGCGTCGATGAAGGCCGTGAACTCCGCCGGGCTGTTGCAGCGCAATTCACCCCCGTACTCCCGCCACTTCCGGGCCAGGTCGGGTGACTGGCAGGCCTTCTGCATCGCGGCGCTGAGCTTTTCGAGGATCGGCTTGGGCGTGCCTGCCGGCGCGAGGATGCCTTGCCAGGCAATGGGTGCGTAGTCCGGCAGGCCCGACTCGGCGAAGGTGGGGGTGTCGGGGAAGCTCGGGTGGCGCTCCTTGCCGGTGATGGCCAGCAGCCTGAGCTTGCCCGCGCGAATGTTGCTCGCCGCCGCGGGCAGGCCGTCGAACATCAGCTGCACCTGCCCCGCGATCAGGTCGGTGTAGGGGCTGTTGCTGTTGTAGGGGACGAGATTGGTCTTCACGCCGGCGGCGTTGTTGAACCAGACGGCCGACAGGTGCGAATAGCTGCCGATGCCCGCAGTCGCCACGGTCACCGAGTCGGGCCTGGCCTTGAGCTCGGCGATCAGCGCGCGTGCGTCCTTGGCCGGCACGCCGGGCGTGGCGACCAGGCCGGTGTTGAGCACGCCCAGCAGGCTCACCGGCGCGAAGTCCTTCTCGGCGTTGAAGGGCAGCTTCGAATACAGATGCGGCACCACCGACAGCGAGCTGGTCGTGCCGATGTACAGCGAGTAGCCGTCCGCCGGTGCCTTGGCCGCCACTTCGGTGCCGATGATGTTCGACGCACCCGGGCGGTTCTCGACGAAGAAGGACAGGCCCATGATCTTCGTCAGTTCCGCCGCGATCTCGCGGGCGTTCGCATCCGGGCCGCTGCCTGCGGGGAAGGGGGCAATGATGCGCACCGGCTTGCTCGGATAGTCGGCCTGTGCACTCGCGCTCGCCGCCACGGCGGCCGTCAGGGCGGCCGCCAGCCAGCGGCGGGCCGCCTTCTTCAAATCATTCATCTGTTGTCTCCTGGTGGGAATCCGTGCCACTTGCACGAGCCTTCATGATAATGATTTGACTTGTTTTGTCAAAATACGATAATCAAAGCACAAATTAATCGCGAAACTGCCGAGGAAGCCATGCGGCTTCTCGTTTGGAGACATTGCAATGACCATGGAAAGTTCATCGAAGCTGCAGTTCAGCCACATCGGCCTGTACGTCAGCGACCTGCCCCGGATGGCCGCCTTCTACAAGCAGGCCTTGCGTTTCACGCAGACCGACGCCGGCGACCTGGGGACGGTGCAGCTGGTGTTTCTCAGCCGCGATCCGGCGGAGCACCACCAGCTCGTGCTGGCGACGGGCCGGCCTGCGGAGCCGGGCTTCAACGTGGTCAACCAGATTTCCTTTCGGGTGCCCGACATCGCGACCCTGCGCGAGTTCCACGATCGGCTGCTGGAGCACGGTGCCCAGGACATGCACCCGGTGACGCATGGCAACGCGGTGTCCGTCTACTGCCGCGACCCGGAAGGCAACCGGCTGGAGCTGTTCATGGACACGCCCTGGTACTGCGAGCAGCCGCTGCGCGAGCCCATCGACCTGGGGCAGCCGGACGAAGCCATCCTGGCCCAGGCCGAAGCCATCGCCAAGCGCCATGCCCGGTTCATGAGCCGCGCGCAATGGCAGGCCGAAGTGGCGCGGCGCATGCAGAAAGACCAGCAGCGTGGCTGAGCCGATCTCTCCCTACGACGTCGCGATCGTCGGCCTGGGCCCCACCGGCGCGACGCTTGCGAACCTGCTGGGCGCCGCCGGCCTGTCGGTGCTGGTGATCGAGAAGGAGGCAGGCATCTTCCCGCTGCCGCGCGCCATCCACTTCGACGGCGAGGTGCTGCGCATCCTGCAAGGCGCCGGGCTGCGCGACGAGGTGCTGGCCATCGCGCGCGCCGGCACACAGGGCATGCACTTCGTCAATGCCGCCGGCGACACCATGCTGATCCGCGGCGGCACCTCGGCCCTGGGGCCGCACGGCTGCGCGAACAACTACTACTTCCACCAACCGCAGCTCGAGGCCGTGCTGCGCGCGGGGCTCGCGCGCTTCCCGCGCGTCGAGCTGCGCCTGCAGCACGCGTTGACAGGGCTGGTCACGGACGCGCAGGGCGTGACGCTGTCCGTGCGCGATACGCAGAGCGGGCGCGAGAGCACGGCCCGCGCCCGCTACGTGGTGGGCTGCGATGGCGCCCGCTCGCCCGTGCGCCAGCACATGGGCAGCCCCATGCAGGACCTCGGCCTGCGCCAGCCATGGCTGGTGTTCGACGTGGTCCTGGAGCAGCCGATGGCGCTGCCCGACCACACGGTGCAGTACTGCGACCCGGCCCGGCCCATGACCTACTGCAACGTGGTCGGTCCGCGGCGACGCTGGGAGATCATGGTCATGCCCGGCGACGATCACGAAGCCCTCGTGCATCCCGCCTCGCTGTGGCAGATGGTGGCCCCGTGGGTGAAGCCCGAGCAGGCGCGGCTCGAACGGGCCGCGATCTACACCTTCCATTCGGTCATCGCGCAGGGCTGGCGCCAGGGCCGCTTGCTGCTGGCCGGCGACGCTTGCCACCAGACGCCGCCCTTCCTCGGCCAGGGCATGTGCGCCGGCATCCGCGATGCGGCCAACCTGGCCTGGAAACTGGAAGCCGTGCTGTCGCGGCAGGCGCCGGACGCGCTGCTCGACACCTACGAAACCGAGCGCTCGCCGCATGTGCGCTCGCTGATCGAGCTGGCCGTGCGGCTGGGCAACATCATCCAGACCACCGATCCGGCGCTGGCCGCCGAGCGCGACGCGAAGTTCCGCGCCGGCAGGCCCGAGATCTTCGAGCTGCCGCCGCAGATGCTGGGGGCAGGGGCTTTCGATGCCGCCTGCGGCACGCCCGCGGGCCAGCCCTTCCCGCAGCCGCGCCTGGCCGATGGCCGTCTGCTCGACGAGCTGCTGGGCCGCCGCAGCGCGGTGATCGGCAGCGCCGAGGCCATCGCTTCTGCGTCGCCGGCCACGCTCGAGCATTGGCAGCGCGCGGGCGCGATCGTCATCGATCGGCCCGAGCCGCCGCTGGCGAACTGGCTGGACGCCCACGCGGCGCGCGCGGTGGTGCTGCGGCCCGACCGGTATATCGTCGGCGTCGCGCGCACGGGGCCCGATCTGGATCGCATCTCGCAATACCTCCCCGTCGCGCCATGACACATCGGAGGAATTGGCGTGCCGGAAAAATCCCTGTCCAGCCTGGGGCGCATGCTGGGGGTGCTCGACCTGTTCGACGATACCCGGCTCACGCGCACGGCCGAGGACATCTCGAATGCGCTCGACGTTTCCTTGCCCACGGGCTATCGCTATGTGCGGATGCTCTTGGAGGCCGGCCTGCTGCAGCGGGTGGAGGACTCCCGGTACACGCTGGGGCCGCGCATCATCCTGCTCGACCACTACATCCGCAAGGCGGACCCGGTGCTGCGCGAAGGCATTCCGGTGATGCGCGAACTGGTGGCGGCGACCGGATTCGATTGCGTTCTCACCAGCCTGTTCGGCACGCAGGTGCTGGACACCCATCGAGAGATGGGCGGCGCGCCGGCCGCGCTGGCGTATGGGCGCGGACGGCCGCGCCCGCTGTTCCAGGGCGGCGCACCCAAGGTGCTGCTGGCCAACTTCACGCCGCAGCAACTGCGCAAGGTCTTCGATGCCCGGCACGAGGAGATCGTGCGCAATGGCCTGCCGCCGGACTGGAGCGAGTTCCGCCGGCACTACGCGGCGATCCGCAGGGCCGGCCACTACGTCTCGATCGGCGAGCTGGAGCCGCAACTGGCCGCCGTCGCGGCGCCGATCCTCAAGGCCGAGGGCGGTGCCTGGGCTGCGATCTCGCTGGTGTTCGAGACCTCGCGCCTTGCCATCGTCGACATCGACAAGACCGTGCACCTGGTGACCGAGGCCGCAGAGCGGATCGGCAGGCGGCTCGGTTAGGCGTTCGGAAGAAAGGTTTCGGCCGTCCGGGCGCCCAGCTTCTCTTTACTTCAACCCTCAGCACGGACGGACCATGAAACTCATCAGCTTCCAACACAACAACGGCCAGGACAGCTACGGCGCAGTGCTCGGCGACCGCGTCGTCGATCTGCGCGAAGTATTCGGCGCGCGCGCCCCGGACCTCAAGGCACTCATCGCCGCGGGCCTGCTCGGCGAGGCGGCCGCCGCGTTGGGCTCGGCCCGCGCCACGCTGGCGCTGGCGGAGCTGCGCCTGCTGCCCGTGATCCCCAACCCCGGCAAGATCGTCTGCGTGGGCCTGAACTACGGCGACCACGTGCGGGAGACCGGGCGGGAGATCACCGAGAAGCCGACCCTGTTCCTGCGCGTCGCCGAGTCCCAGCTCGCCCATGGCGAGGACATCGTGCTGCCGCCGGAGTCGTCCCGGCTGGACTACGAAGGCGAGATCGCCATCGTGATCGGCCAGGGCGGCCGCCGCATCGCCGAGGCCGACGCCTGGGAGCACATCGCGGGCTATGCCTGCTACAACGACGGCAGCATCCGCGACTGGCAGACGGCCACGCCGCAGTGGACGGCCGGCAAGAACTTCTGGCGCACCGGCGGCTTCGGGCCGTGGATGGTCACGCGCGACGAGATCCGAGACGACCAGGTCATGACGCTGGTGACGCGCCTGAACGGCGAGGAAATGCAGCGCACCACCACGGACAAGCTGATCCACAGCATCCCGCGCCAGATCGCGCACATCTCGGCTTTCACGCCGCTGTCGCCTGGTGACGTGATCGTCACGGGCACGCCGGGCGGCGTCGGTGCCAAGCGCAATCCGCCGGTGTGGATGAAGGCCGGTGACATCGTGGAGATCGAGGTGGACGCCATCGGTGTGCTGCGCAACGGCATCCGGGCGGAGTAGCGGAGTAGCGGAGTAGAGGCGTACTCGACGCGCGGGTATCACCGCGCACCACCGCTGGGCTTCATGCGGCGCAGATGCGCCAGCATCTCTTCGCGCACCACGCCGGTGATGTGGCTGCGGCGCCCGTTCTCCAGCAGGCCCAACCGCCGTGCGATGGGCCTGCCCGGCAGCTGGAGCACCCGCAGCGCGGGATCGTTCTCCCAGTCGAAGTTCTTCAGCAGAGGCACCACGGCGAACCCCACGTTCTTTCGCACCAGCTCGGCAATGGCGAGCAGCGAGTTGAGTTCGAGGAACTCCTTCGGGATGAGCTGTAGCCGCCGCAGGATGCGATCGATGCGCGCGCCGGTGGGCGTGCGCCGGTCGAAGCGGATGAAGGGTTGGGTGGCGAACAGGCTCGCAATGCCTGTATCGGGCGAGGCGATGCTGGCGTGGGCGATGAGGGTGAGCGTCTCGTCGTAGCAGGGCGTCCAGGACAAGCCGGACACCTCGGGCCATTGCCGCTCGACCACCATCGCGGCATCGAGCGCGCCGCTGACCACGTCCTGCGTCAGCTGCGTCTGATCCCGCACGCGCAGCTCGACCTCGAGGTCCGGATGCAGCGACTTGAGCACCGCCAGCGTGCTCGACAGCAGGCCCATGGCCGAAATCAGCGAACCGAGCTTGACGGTTCCGGCGATCTGCCGCTGGTCCTGCAGGTCACGGCGCATCGCTTCGTACTGCGCCAGCAGCTCCTCGGCGCGCGGCAGCAGCAGATGGCCGGCCGGGCTCAGCGTCATGGTGCGGCCGGTCTTGTCGAACAGCTTCTTCTTCATCTCGGCCTCGAGCGCGCGCATTTGCTGGCCGACGGCCGCCTGGGTGAGCGCCATCTGGTCGGCCGCGGCGGCAAAGGAGCCTCCGCGGGCGGCAGCGACGAAGGTGCGCAGGAAGCGGATGGTGCTCACAGGGAAGAAAACAAAACAATTTGTTTAGCAACTCTAAATGATTTTTAAATTTATTTTTTCCTGTGTTTGCAAAACAATGCGGACCATCGCCACCGCACTACCGCCTTCTCGCGGCAGGCCGATGACAAGCTCCGCACCTTCATGACCACCCCAGAACACTTTCCCCTCGTCGATGTTTCCGGCCCGCCCCATGCGCGCGGCGTCCAGCACGGGCGCGCCGTGCCCGAGCGCGTGGCCGGCGGCATCGCGCTGTACCGCGCCCAGCTCGAGCGCCGCGGGCTCGACGCGGCCACCACCCGGCGCCTGGCCCAGTCCATGCTGCCGGTGATCGAGGCCTACGACGCGCGCTACCTCGAGGAGATGCGCGGCATCGCCGAAGGCGCAGGCGTGGCGCTCGAAGACGTGGTGATGATCAACTGCCGTACCGAAATGCTGTTCGGCTATGCCGAGCTGAAGTCCAGGGACCAGGCGGCTGCCGATGCAGCCTCGTCCGAAGACGGCGACTGCACCGGCCTGCTCGTGCTGCCCGCGCGCGCGGCCACCGGCCGGCTCATGCACGCCCACAACTGGGACTGGCGCCAGGAATGCGTCGACACCGGCATCGTGCTGCGCATTCGCAGCGAAGACGGTGGCCCCGACATGTTGACCTTCACCGAGGCCGGCGCGCTGGCCCGGCACGGCTTCAACGCCAACGGCGTGTCGCTCACCGGCAATTCGCTGACCAGCAACGAGGACTTCCGCCAAGGCCCCGGCGTGCCGCTGGTGCTGCTGCGCCGCCGTGTGCTGGAGTCCGCCAACCTGGCGCAGGCGATGCGGACCATCTGGGCCTCCAAGCGCTACTGCGCCAACAACATGATCCTGGCACAGGCCGGTGCCGAAGACGGCTGGGGCATCAGCCTGGAGACCTCGCCGGGCGAGATCTTCTGGACCCTGCCGGAGGATGACCTGCTGGTGCACGCCAACCACTGGATGTCGCCGGCCGCACTGATGAAGCTGCGCGACCCGGGCCTGCCGCAGCGCCCCGACAGCATCTATCGCCAGCACCGCGTGGAGAACGCGCTCGGCCGCGTCGAGGGTCCCATCGGCTGGACGCATGTGAAGGCCGCGCTGGCCGACGAATTCGGCAAGCCCGACGGCGTGCTGCGCACGCCCAAGCCGGCCGACTTCAGCAGCATCTCGGCCACCGTGGCCACCACGATCATGGACGCGGCGCAGCGGGTGATGTGGGTGGCGCGCAAGCCTTACGAGGGGCGCAGCTTCCAGGAATACACGCTCTAGCGCTTTGCCTTTTCGTATCCTTTCGCGATCCACTCCTTCATGACCAAGACCCTCGAAGCCTCCTCCCTGGCCCCGGCAGCCCTTGCCGACCAGCGCGCCCGCGCCCTCTACGACCTGGGGCCGAGCACCATCTACGCCCTGCGCAGCGATCCGCGCTTCTCGTACTGCACCTACGTGCCGCACCACATCGGCAAGCCCGGCGCGCGCCCCATGCAGCTGGTGGTGGTGATGCACGGCACCGGCCGCGCCTTCGTCAACTACCGCGAGGCTTTCAGCGGCTTCGCGAAGTGGAACGACTGCATCGTGCTGTGCCCGCTCTTCCCCGTCGGCGTGCGAGGCGACGGCAACCGCGACGGGTTCAAGCAGCTGATCGAGGCCGACATCCGCTACGACCAGATCCTGCTCGACATGGTGGCCGAGGTGGGTGAGAAGTTCGACTGCGACTTCAGCCGCTTCGCGCTCTCCGGCTACTCGGGCGGCGGGCAGTTCGCCAACCGCTTCGCCATGCTCCATCCCGAGCGCCTGTGGGCCGTGTCCATCGGCGCGCCGGGCTCGGTCACGCTGATCGATCCGGAGCGCGGCTGGTGGGTCGGCACGCAGGACTTCGCCGAGCGCTTCGGCAAGCCCATGAACCTGGCGGCGCTGCGCCAGGTGCCGGTGCAGATGATCGCGGGCAAGGCCGACATCGAGACCTGGGAGATCACGCACCGCGAAGGCGGCAAGTTCTACATGCCCGGCGCCAACGACGCCGGCCGCACCCGGCCCGAGCGGCTCGACACCCTGCGCCGCTCCTTCGAGGCCGTCGGCGTGAAGGTGACGTTCGACTTGCTCGACAACGTGCCGCACAACGGCCTGGCCTGCGTGGGCCGGGTGCAGGACTTCTTCGCGGGCGCGCTGACCGCGCTGCGCGGCACGCCGGCCTCGGCCTGACCAGGCGCGCGCCACCCGTCCAAGAAGGAAAGCCATGTTCCGTTTTGCAGCGGCACGCATCGCGATGGCGATCCCCACACTGCTCATCGTGGCGGTGGCGGTGTTCGTGCTGATTCGATTGATCCCCGGCGACCCCGCGCAGTTGCTGCTGGGCGATCTCGCCACCCCCGCGAGCCTGGCCGACCTGCGCGCCCGGCTCGGCCTCGACCGCCCGCTGCCGGCGCAGTTCGGCATCTGGTTCGGCCACGTGCTGCAGGGCGACCTCGGCAACTCCATCAACAGCGGCCAGCCGGTGCTGCCGCTGGTGGCCGATCGCTTCCTGATCAGCGGGCGCATCGTGCTGGTGGCCGTTGTGCTCGCCGCGCTGGTGGCGGTGCCCGCCGGCATGATCGCCGCCTGGAAGCAGAACGGTGCGCCCGACCTGCTGCTGGTCGGCTCGGCCACGCTGCTGGTGTCGATCCCGACCTTCTGGCTGGGCCTGCTTCTGTTGCTGCTGTTCGGGCTCAAGCTGGGCTGCCTGCCGGTGGTGGGCTACGTGGGCATCGCCGAAGACTGGAAGGAAGGCCTGCTCTACCTCGTGCTGCCGGTGCTCACGCTGTTCCTGCACGAGATCGGCGTGCTCATGCGCATGGCCCGCGCCAGCACGCTGGAGGTGCTGCGGCTCGACTACATCACCCATGCGCGGGCCAAGGGCCTGTCGGAGCGCGCGGTGCTGATGCGCCACGCCTTCCGCAACGCCTTCGGCCCGACCTGGACGCTGATCGGCCTGGTGCTGGGCAACCTGCTCGGCGGCATCGCGGTGGTCGAGACGGTGTTCACCCTTCCCGGCCTCGGCCGCCTGCTGGTCGACGCGATCTTCGCGCGCGACTATCCGGTGATCCAGGGTTGCCTGCTGTGCGTGGCGGTGATCTACGTGGTGGTCAACCTCGTCATCGACCTTTGTTATCCCTTCTTCGATCCGCGGGTGGCCGTCGAATGAGCACGATGAAGCGCAAGAAGCGCATTCCCCTCAACGCCTCGCTGGGCCTGCTGATCGTCGGCGTGATCGTGCTGGCCGCCATCGCCGGTGCGGTGTGGACGCCGCACGATCCGCTGCGCATCAACTTCGGCTCGCGCCTGAAGCTGCCCGACGGCGCCTACCTGCTGGGCACCGACGAGTTCGGCCGCGACGAGCTGTCGCGCCTCATGGCCGGCGCCTCGACCAGCGTGTGGATCAGCCTCTTGACCGTGAGCTTCTCGATCGTGGCAGGGAGCATCGTCGGCGTGCTCACCGGCTTCCTGCGCGGCTGGACCGATCGCATCGTGATGGCCTTCAACAACGCGCTGCTGGCCTTTCCGGGCCTGCTGCTGGCGCTGGGGTTGCTGGCGGTGGTGGGCGCCAACAAATACGGCATCGTCCTGGCGCTCGGCCTGGCCTACACGCCCTCGGTGGCGCGCATCGTGCGCGGCACGGTGCTGTCGCTGCGCGAGAAGGAGTTCATCGAGTCCTCGCGGGTGCTCGGCAACTCCGAGCTCTACACCATGGTGCGCCACGTGCTGCCCAACTGCACGGCACCGCTGACGGTGCTGGCCACCTCGATGTTCGGCTGGACCATCCTGGCCGAGAGCGCGCTCTCCTTCCTCGGCCTGGGCGTGCCGCCGCCGGCGCCCACCTGGGGCAACATGCTCGCCTCGGCCCGCCCGTTCATGGCGCAGGCCAGCCATCTTTCCATTCTTCCGGGCCTGTGCATTGCGCTGACGCTGCTGGGCATCAACCTGCTGGGCGACGCCGTGCGCGACTGGCTCGATCCGCGCATGAAGGGCGTGCAATGACGACGACCAAGAACCGGCCGCTGGTGAGCGTGGAAGGCCTGACGCTGGCGGTGGGCGAGGGCGGGCGCGAGATCGTGCGCAACGTGTCCTTCGACATCGCGCCGGGCGAGATGGTGGGCATCGTCGGCGAATCGGGCAGCGGCAAGACGCAGGCCGCGCGCGCCATCATGGGCCTGACGCCGCCGCCGCTGGTGCGCACCGCGGGCCGCGTCCTGTTCGAGGGCGAAGACCTCACGCAGGCCAAGCCTGCACGGCTGCGCGAGCTGCGCGGCGCGCGCGTGGGCATGGTGTTCCAGGAGCCGATGACTTCCCTCAATCCGTCGATGACCATCGGCCGCCAGCTCGACGAGGGGCTGGCGCTGCACCGGCGCGCACTATCGGCCGAGGCTCGGCGCTCGCGCATCCTCGACATGCTGGCGCGCGTGGGCATCCGTGACCCGAAGGGCGCGCTGGACGCGTGGCCGCACGAGTTCTCGGGCGGCATGCGCCAGCGCATGATGCTGGCCTCGGTGATGCTGCTCGAGCCCGCGCTGCTCATCGCCGACGAGCCCACCACCGCGCTCGACGCAGTGGTGCAGCGCGACGTGCTGGAGCTGATGCTCGGGTTGACCCGCGAACACATGACGGCCGTGCTGATGATCAGCCATGACCTGCCGATGGTGGCGCGCTTCACGCAGCGCGTGATCGTGATGCGCCACGGCGAGGTGAAGGAGGCCGGCTACACCGAGACGCTGCTCGAGCGCCCGAAGCACGACTACACGCGCGAACTGCTGCACGCCATGCCGCGCCGGCAGCCCGCCCGCGCCGTGGCGGACGAGGCGCCGGTGGTCGAGGTGCGCGGCCTCGTCATCGACTACCCCGGCCGCCGCCGGCTGTTCTCCAGGCCCGTGCCCAAGCGCGCGCTGCACGGCATCGACCTGGTGGTGCGCCCGCGCGAAGTGGTCGCGGTGGTCGGCGGCTCCGGCTCGGGCAAGACCACGCTGGGCCGCGCCATCGCCGGGCTGCTGGAGCCCGGCGGCGGCGAAATCCGGTTCCGCGGCCGCCCGATCGCGCGCTCGGACGCGGGCTGGTTCGACTACCGCATGCAGTGCCAGATGGTGTTCCAGGACCCGTACGCCTCGCTCGACCCGCGGATGACCGTGGACCAGCTGGTCGGCGGAGGACTGCGGCTGGTCAAGGGCATGTCGGCGAACGACAAGGCGCACCGCGTCGCCGAGGTGCTCGACGAGGTCGGCCTCGGGACGGGCTTCGCGCAACGCCATCCGCACGAGCTCTCGGGCGGGCAGCGGCAGCGCGTGGCGATTGCCCGCGCCATCGTGCGCCGGCCCGCCTTCGTGATCGCCGACGAGCCGGTGTCCGCCCTCGACGTGACGGTGCGCGCGCAGGTGCTGGAGCTGTTCGCCGAGCTGCAGCGGCGGCACGGTTTCTCGTGCCTCTTCATCAGCCACGACCTCGGCGTGGTCGAGCAGGTGGCCGACCGCGTGATCGTGATGCACGATGGCCGCATCGTCGAGCAGGGCTCGCGCGATGCCGTCTTCGATGCGCCGCAGCAGGACTACACACGCAAGCTGCTGTCGGCGATCCCGGCGCTGGAGCCGACCCAGGCCGGCGGCGTGCGTCTGCGCTGGCGCTTCGGCGCTGAGCTTCCCCTCGCCGCTTGACCTTTTCCGATCTGTCTTTGCATCTAGCCCGCAGGAGTACTTCATGCCCCGCCATCTCTTCCGACTGACCACGCTCGCCGGCGCCTGCCTCGCCTGTCTCGGCGGCACCGGCGCTCTGGCCCAGACCGCCGTCGTCACGGTCGCGCAACCCGCCGACATCCGCTCGACCAATCCGGGCGTCAACCGCGACAACACCACCGACGGCGTCGTGCTGAACATGGTCGAAGGCCTGGTCGGCTACCGGCAGGATGGCAGCGTGGGGCCGATGCTCGCGCAATCGGTCGAGACCTCGAAGGATGGACTGACCTATACCTTCAAGCTGCGCAAGGGCGTGAAGTTCCACAACGGCGCCGCGCTGAGTGCAGCCGATGTGGCCTGGAGCTGGCAGCGCTACATGGACCCGAAGACCGAATGGCGCTGCATGAGCGAGTTCGATGGCCGCAACGGGCTCAAGGTGGTCGAGACCGCCACCCCTGACGACGCCACCTTCGTGATGAAGATCAACAAGCCCTCGGCCGTGTTCCTGGACACGCTGGCGCGCTCCGACTGCGGCATGACGGCCATCCTGCACAAGAGCTCGGTGAAGGCCGACGGCAGCTGGGACAAGCCGGTGGGCACCGGCCCCTTCAAGCTCGGCGAGTGGAAGCGGGGCGAGTACGTCACGCTCACGGCCTTCAAGGAGTACAGCTCGGCGGCCGGCGCCACCAAGGCCGACGGCTTCGTGGGCCTGAAGGCGCCGCTGGTGGACAGCGTGCGCTTCCTGGTCGTGCCCGACGCGGCCACGGCAGCGGCGGGCCTGAAGTCCGGCGCCATCGACGCCGCCCAGATCACCTCGAGCGACGCGCAGGAGCTCAAGGCCGATCGCAACCTCGTCGTGCAGACGCCCACCGAGGCCACCAAGAACGTGCTGCTGATCCAGACGCGCGACCCGCTGCTGAAGAACCAGAAGCTGCGGCAAGCCATCGCGGCCTCGCTCGATGTGGAGCAGATCGTGGCGGCCGCCTCCGAAGGACTGGGCAAGGTCAACAACTCGGCGATCTACAAGGCTTCGGCCTTCCACGGCGCGGCGCAAAAGAAGGGCTACCACTACGACCCGGCGCAGGCGGCGAAGCTGCTGCGCGAAGCCGGCTACAAGGGCGAGAAGATCACCATCCAGACCAACAAGCGTGCCCATGTGCCGAGCTACACGGTGGCGGTGCTGGCGCAGGCCATGATGCAGTCGGTGGGCATCAACGCGCAGATCGAGGTGCTCGAATGGGCGACCCAGCTCGACCGCTACAACAGCGGCAACTACCAGATCAGCTCGTTCACCTATTCGTCGCGCCTCGACCCCGCGCTGAGCTATGAGCAGTTCTCCGGCCCGAAGGACAAGCAGGCGCGCAAGGTCTGGGAAGACCCGCAGGCGCTGAAGCTGCTCGACGAGAGCTTTGCCGAGTCGGACCCGAAGAAGCGCCAGGCGCTGTTCGACCAGCTCCATGCGCAGATGATCCAGCAGGTGCCCTTGATCATGCTGTTCAACGGCATCGACGCCTGGGCCTCGCGCAAGCGCTTGAGCGGCTTCTCGGTGTGGGAGGGCAAGCCGCGGCTGTGGGGGGTGTCGGTGAGCGCCGCCAAGGCGGGCTGAGCAGCGGCGGCTGATCACGCGAGATAGTGTGCCCCCGGCAAGAGCGCTTGCTTGCGAGGAAGACAGCAATGCTCGATGCGGTAACGAGGAGCGCAGCGCCGACAGTGGTCAGAGACATCGATCGACTTCCCAGGACCACAAGCATGAGTGTCGAGAGGATGGGGGTTGCGTTGGACAGGACGCCGATGATCCGCGCATCGCCGCGCCGCATGGCGACGCTCCAGAGGTAAAAGGCGCCACCCGTCGGGCCGACGCCCAGCGCGATCATCTGCATCCACTGCGAGGCATCGAGAGATGCGGGCGGCTCGAAAGCCGCATGGCCGGCCAGCGCAAGCAAACCCGACACCATGCAAGCCGGGCCGACATCCACAGTAGATGAGGATTTGCTACGTGCTTCTGCGATGGAATAGGTCGCCCACACGAAGGCCGCGGCCAGCGCGAATCCATAGCCCGGGTGCCAGCGCAACGAGAGCTCGACACCATCGCTGGTCGCCAGGACCACGCCCGAGAACGCAGCCGCTGCCGCGAGAATGTGCATCCATCCGAGCTTCAGTCCTTGCCCCGTCAGCGGCGCCATGAGCAGGATGAGGAGCGGCCACGCGTAGTGGACGAGATTGGCATTGACGGGCGGTGCCGAGCGCAGGGCAACGATGTAAAGCACGTGATAGGTGAACTGGCCATAGATGCCAACCGCCAGTGAGCGCCAATCGAGCGACCAGCGCATCGCCCAGGGGAGCGACAGCGCGCCGCCGATGAACAGGCTCATTCCCGTCAAATACAGGGGCGGGACCCCTGCAAGCGACACCGTGAGGGTGGCCAGCGATGACCACATCAGGATGGCAGTCAGCGCGGCAAGCAGGGGCATTGACTACGCTTCCTTGCCCAGATCCAGGTGCAAGGTCTGGATTTCGAGGAATTCCTCGATGCCATGACGCGAACCTTCCCGTCCGAGCCCCGACTCCTTCACGCCACCGAACGGGGCAACCGCTGTAGAGATCGCGCCCGTGTTCATCCCGACCATGCCGCATTCGAGCGACTCGCTGACGCGGAACAGCCTGCTCACGTCATTGGAGAAGACGTAGGCTGCAAGTCCATAGGGGGAATCATTGGCCCTGCGCAGCACCTCGGATTCAGTCGAGAAGCGGAGCAGCGCGGCGACCGGCCCGAAAGTCTCTTCGTGCGCCAGCATCATGGTGTCGTCCGCTTCCGTCAGCACCGTTGGTTCGAAGAACTGCGGTCCACGGCTGGAAGACTTCCCGCCAGACACGATGGATGCGCCTTTGGCCTGCGCATCCTCGACGTGCGCCTCGACTTTTCGAAGGGCAGCCTCGTTGATCAGCGGACCGATCGAAACGCCAGGCTCGGTGCCGACGCCGACGTGGAGTTTTCCAACTTCGGTGGCCAGGCGCTCAGCGAATTGTTCGTAGATGCCCGACTGAACGTAGATGCGATTGGCACACACGCAGGTCTGGCCGCTGTTGCGGAACTTGCTCGCCATCACGCCGGCGATCGCGATCTCGAGGTCGGTGTCGTCAAACACGATCACGGGCGCATTGCCGCCGAGTTCGAGGCTGACGCGCTTGACCGTGTCGGCACACTGGCGCAACAGCTTCTTGCCCACCGCCGTCGATCCGGTGAACGTCAGCTTGCGCACCGTGGGGTTGCTCGTGAGCTCCGCGCCGATGCCTTCGGGGGCGCCAGTCACGATGTTCAGGACGCCTTTTGGAAAACCCGCGCGCTCGCCCAGCTCGGCGAGTGCCAGTGCGGAGTAGGGTGTCAGCTCCGAGGGCTTGACGACGACCGTGCAACCTGCGGCAAGGGCAGGTGCCAGCTTGCGCGTGATCATCGCGTTTGGAAAATTCCAAGGCGTGATCGCCGCGCAGACGCCCACCGGCATCTTGCGCACGAAGATCCGCCGGTTCGATGGCGTCGCCGGAATGGTTTCGCCATAGGCGCGGACGCCCTCTGCGGCGAACCATTGCACGAAGGAAGCGCCGTAGAGGATCTCGGCTCTCGATTCGCTCAAGGGCTTGCCTTGCTCCAGCGTCATCAGCAGCGCGAGATCGTCGGCATGCGCCAGCATCAGGTCGTGCCACTTGAGCAGCAGCGTCGCGCGATCCTGGGCAGTCAGGGACCGCCACGCCGGCAACGCGGCTTGCGCCGCCTCGATGGCATCCCGCGTGTCGACGCCGTCGCACGAGGGGATGGTTCCAAGCACCTGCCGGTTGCCCGGATTCGCCACTTCGAGCGTGCCCTCGGATCGCGCATTTCGCCACTGACCGTCGATGTACGCCTGCCGGCGCCAAAGCGCCATGTCCTGGAGCTGCACATGCATGACGCGGTTTTCCTCAGGCGCCGACTTCAGCCTGATGCGCCTTGGCCAGCGCGATCATGCTTTCGAAGGTGAAATCCAGCTTGGGCGTGCCGGGCGGAGGCATGGTGGCGCCCCAGCCCTTGTTGGCATGACGGCGATCGATCCAGGCAGAAGCGAGCCCAAAGGTGTTCGCCGGCGCATGGTCGTGGAAAAGGCTCTGGGCCGTGTGAAGGATGTCTTTCTTCTGAAACCGGAAGTCGGTCTCCAGGCGCTTGAGCATGTATTCGAAGTTGCGCGGGCTCGGCTTGTAGGAGCCGATATCCTGCGCCGTGTAGATGGCGTCGAACACCACCTGCAGGCGCGCGTTGCTCGAGCGGAACGAAAGCCGATCGACGTTCGAAAGGATCACGAGCTTGTAGTGCTTCTTGAGATACGCCAGCGCCTCGACCGAATCCGCGAACTCGGGCCAGTCCGGCACCGATGCGCCGAATATGTTGGCTTCCTCGTCACTGACGCCGACACCCCATTCCTTGGCCAGGCGCTTGTAGACCAGTGCCAGAAGCTGCGGGTAGAGCATCGCCGGCGCTTCTTCTTCCTGGGCGGACTCGTGCCGTGCGTAGTTCTCGAGAACCTGGTCGCGCGTCTTGTCGTTGCCCGCCTTTGCACGCAGCGGCTCCAGCGCGTTGTAGATCCCGGATTCCCAGTCGATCAGGGTGCCGTAGCAATCGAAGGTGAGTACTTTGAAGTCGGAGAGTTTCATGGTGAGTCCCGGTGGTTGATTCAAGAGAAAACGTGAGCGATGGAAGCGCGCAAGCGCTCGATGAGGACGTCGACGTCCGCTTCCGTGTAGTTCAGGGAGGGTGCGAAGCCCAAGATGTCGTCGCCGAAGGCGCGGAAGACCAGTCCGTTCTGGGATGCATGATCGAGCACGCGTTGGCCCATCTTGAGCGCCGGATCGGGCTTGGCCTTCGTGGTCTTGTCGGCGACCAGCTCGACGGCGCCGAGCAGGCCGCGCACGCGGACCTCGCCGACGCATCGCAGGGCCTCGAGCTCTTTGAGTCGCGACTCGAAGTAGCGTCCAACACGCTGGCCGTTCTCGATCAGACCGCCATCCGTATAGAGGTCGAGCACGGCATTGGCAACTGCCGCACTGACCGGATGGCCGGCGTAGGTCTGGCCGTGGCCGAAGGGCGTGCCGTCGCGGCCGGCCCCGGCGATGCCCCGATACAGTTCTTCCGTGATCAGCGTCGCGCTCATTGGCGCGTACCCCGCCGTCAGGCCCTTCGCCAGCGTGAGGACGTCGGGCGTGACGCCTTCGGCCGCACAGGCGAAGAGCGGACCCGTACGGCCGAAGCCGGTGATGACCTCATCGACGATGAGAAGGATGCCGAGTCGGTCGCAGGTCGCTCGCATGGCGGCGAGGAAGCCTGGAGGCGGAATGATCACGCCGCCCGATCCCTGGATCGGTTCGCAGATGAAGGCGGCCACGTTGTCGGCGCCCAGTTCCGCGACCTTCGCCTCGAGCGTCCGCACGGTGCTCGCGAGAACCGCGGCCGGGTCCGGACCGTCTGCGTGGCGATACGGATACGGCGACGGAATGTGGTGCTGCTGCGGGCCGGGCACGTCGAAGTGCTTGTGGAACAACGGCAGTGCCGTCAAGCCGCTTCCGACCGCGGAGCTGCCGTGGTAGCCGCGCTGCAGGCCGATGAAGTGCTTCTTGGTCGGTCGCCCTGTGGCGTTGAAGAAATAGCGGATGGTACGAATGGCGGTGTCCACGGCGTCGGATCCGCCTTGGCCGAAGAGCACGCGGGTCAAACCCTCGGGCGCCAGTGCCGTGAGCCGCCCCGCGAGCCGAATTGCGGGCTCGCTTGCAAAGTGGAAGTAGCCGGTCGAGTAGGGCAACTTTCGCATCTGCTCCGTGGCCGCACGGACGACGGATTCCTGGCCATAGCCGACGTTGACGCACCACAAGCCGGAAAACGCATCCTGCACACGACGGCCGTCGGCGTCGATGAGGTGAATGCGGTCGGCGGCGGTCCAGATGGTTGCGCCGCGCTCCTCGTGCTGCTGCAACGCGACCACGGGGTGGAGCCAGTGGCGGCGGTCAATCTCGCTCAGTTCGGCGAAGTCGGTGTCGTTTTTCATGGAGGTTCGCTGGTAGGGTGGTCAAAAAAAATTGCGCGCCGAGTGGAACGTCGCGTTCGGGCGCGAGCAGCACGGGAGCGCCCGTCTCGCTGCGTGGAGTCAGCCTTCCGCCGTGTGCAAGAGGGGGAGCACCTTGCCGGGATTCAGCAGGTTCTTCGGGTCGAACGCACGCTTCAAACGCCACGCCATCTCGAGTTCAGTGGCCGACTTCACGGTGAGCAGTTCGTCGCGCTTGCCAACGCCTACGCCGTGCTCGGCCGAGATGGAACCGTCCATCGCAACGGCGATCTCATCAACCGCCTTGTTGATCTGCGCGCCGGCCAAGGCGAGATACTCCTTGGGCGGAACGTCGGCTGGCCGCAGTGGATTGAAGTGCACGTTCCCGTCTCCCATGTGCCCGTAGATCACCATGCGCGTCTGGGGCGCGATGCGCAGCACGCTTTCCGTGGCGCGTTCGATGAATGCCGGAATCTGCGAAAGGGGAACGGAGATGTCGCAACGCACGCTGCCGCCGGTTCGCGTCTGCGTGTCTGAGATCTCTTCGCGCAGGCGCCAGAATTCAGCCGCATGCGAATCTGCCGTTGCGATAGCCGCATCCTCGATCGTTCCATCCTCCAAGCCGGCCTGCAGCGCCTCGTAGAAGGCGTTGTCAAGGTCTTCCTGTGCGCGTCCCGACGCCATCTCCGCAAGGACATACCAGGGAGACTGCACCGACAACGGCGAGCGAGCATCCGGGAGGTGATCAAGCACGAGCTCGAGTGCAGCGGCCGAGATCAGTTCGAAGGCCGTGACATCCTGGCCTAGCCGCTTGCGCAGGGCACCGAAGAACGAAAGTGCGCCTCGCGGGCTCTTGAAGCCGAGAAAGGCCGTCGATTCAGAACGCGGCTTGGGAACGAGCTTCAGCACCACTGCGGTGACGACGCCGAGCGTTCCTTCGGCGCCGATGAACAGCTGCTTCAAGTCGTACCCTGTGTTGTCCTTGCGCAGCGCGCGAAGACCGTTCCAGACCTCGCCCCACGGCAGCACAACTTCGACACCCAGGATCAGGTCCCGCATGTTGCCGTAGCGCAGCACGGCGGTGCCGCCGGCGTTGGTCGAGAGATTCCCACCAATCTGACAGCTGCCTTCGGAACCGATTCGCAAGGGAAACAGCTTCCGCGCCACCTCGGCATGGCTGCGAGCCTCCTGCAGCGTGACACCCGCCTCGACCACCATGGTGTCGTTGACCGCGTCCACGGTGCGCACCCGGTTGAGGCGCGACAGGCTGAGGATGACCGCGTTGCCCGTGTCGTCCGGAACGGCGCCGCCGAGCAGCGACGTGTTGCCGCCTTGCGGCACGACGGGCACGTCGTGGGCATGGCAGTAGCTCATCACGAGACTTACTTGCGCGGTGTCCGCGGGGCGGACCACTGCCAGGGCCTTGCCGATGAAAACGCCGCGGTAGTCCGTGGCGTAGCTGCGCGTGTCGCGTTCTGCGTCAAGGCAATGCGCCGCACCGACGATTGCCGACAGGTTCTTGATGTGCGTGACGTTGTCCATGAGTTCTTCGCTCGTCGGCGATCAATGCTTTGTCAGAGATCAGGCAGGCGTCGTGGCCAGCACCTAATGCACTAAGAGTCTAGGAGACGTAAACGCCTACGGCAATAGGTGCCGCGCACTTAAGTGTTTTTTGTGGGAGGCGACCGCGCGGGTCGATGCGACGGCGCCCCGAGCGGGCGCGTCGTGCTGCCTGAAGGTCCCGCGCGCCCGAACGGAGATCGGGTCGGCGGCTTCAGGAAGAAGTGGTCAAACGGAACTGTCGTGCGTCAGGACGCTGCTTGGCAGCGCTAGGAGTCCGCGCGGCAGAAGTTTTTCTGCGCGGAGGTGAGCCCCGCGTTGAGTTCGTGCACGGCGAGGAAGGGTTGGCGCTGCGCCTTGGCTGTTCCTGAAGCTCCCGGACAGGGTCTATTTGGCCTGCCGGAGGCGAGGGGCACGCGTGTGCCCCCACTGTGGACCTTATCTGACCATCAAGGTGCTCATGCGCCGCAGGTTCAGCGCCAGGCACACGAGCTTGAACTCGGCCTTGACCTTGTTCAATCCCCGCAGGCTGAACTGCCGGAAGCCCAGCACGCTCTTGATCCACCCGTTGGGCGCCTCCACGATCCACTTCCTCTTGCGGTAGGCCGCTTGGCCTGGTGGCGTCTTCAGCCTGGCATCCATCGCTGCAGTGCGCGGGTATTGTTCGGCGTCGATGTCCAGCGCCTGCTTGCCCTCTCGGCCCAATGCCACGATCAGCTCGCTCGGGCTGTCCTTGAGCTGCTCGAACACGGCCTCCGAGCGGAATCCCGCATCCGCCAGCACCTGTCGGGCGTCCTCGCCCAGGTTGGCCTTCACCGCCGCCAACAGCACCGGCAGGCGGTCACTGTCGGCGGCGTTGTTGCTCAGTTCCGCGGCCACCACGAGTTGCGCGGCCTCGTCCACCGCGGTGTGGGCGTTGTAGCCGTAGTCGTAGCCGCCACCTGAGCGTTTCATGATCCGACTGTCCGTGTCGGTGAAGCTCTCCTGGGCGCTGTCCTTGGGAACACCGAAGTCGCGCTTGTAGCGCCCGCCCTTGGGCTTGCCGTCCTTGTCGCGGGGTTTGCGCTCGTCGTCGGCGCTGCGCCCGCGGGCCGCATCGGCCTCGCGCTGGCGTTGCTCCAGGCGCAGCTTGGCCTCGGTGATCGCCTTGAGCCGGTCCTCACGGCGCTTGATCTCCCCGGGGATGTCCAGGTCGGGTTCGTTCTTCTCCAGGTCGTCGGCGGCACACGCTCGGTTGAGCAAGCCATCGATCTGCGCCTTGAGTTCGCCCTCGGCCTTGACCATCCTGTCATAGCTCATGGCCTTGTGGCGGCTCGCGTTGGCCTTGAGCTTGGTGCCGTCCACCGCCACGGTGCCCAGCTTGACCAGGCCGCACTCGCGCGCCAGGCGCACCACCTGCACGAACAACGCCGCCAGTTCCTCCAGGTGCAGTGCCCGGAAGTCCGAGAGCGTGCGGTGCGCCGGGTAGTTCTCTGCAGCCAACACCCGCAGCGCAACGTCTTCGTGCAGCTTGGCCGCGAGCTTGCGCGAACTGAAGGTGCCGGTGGCATAGCCGTAGATCAGCACCTTGACCATCATGGCCGGGTGGAACGGCTGATTGCGCGGCCCACCCTTGGCGTATCGCGCATGGAAGGCGCTCAGATCCAGGCTGTCGACGCTGTCGCTGATGAAGTACGCCAGGTGCCCTTCGGGCAGCCAGTCTTGAAGTGCGTCAGGAAGCAGTCTTTGCTGCTGAGGCTCGTAGGGCAGGTAGCTGATGGGCATGCGCCCAAATCTATCAAGCATCTGCGCGCTCGTCACGCTTCTGCCGCGCAGGCTCCTAGCCGGCAAGCAGACGCTGCACGAGATCGGGTGTGCTGCTCACGCTGTACTTCCGCAGAAGCCGCGTCTTGTAGATGTCCACCGTGCGCGGACTGATTCCCAGCGCCTTCCCGACCTCTTTGCCGGTCTTGCCTTCAATCAGCAGAGCCGCGATGTCGCGCTCCCGCGGCGTCATCGAGCCCCGCAGGGCCGAGTTGACCTTGCGCCCCGTCGAGAGGTCGGTGAATGCCCAGATGGTGTCCCGATGAGGGTCGTCAGGCGTATTCGTGAAGCCGCTGACATGGACCCAGAACAACTCGCCATCCAGCCGCCGCATCACTCGGTCGTCGGAGAAGGTCAGGTCCTTGGCCAGGACCGGGGCGATCCGGCTGCCGGTCTGCTCGAAGTGCGCCTGGGTCGGATAGAGGCGTTCGAAGGTCGTGCCGACGAGATCCTCGACACTGCCGCGAAAGATCATGGCGAATGCGCGATTGCAATCGAGGATGACGCGGTTGCGGCCGAGCGCCTGGCCGACGGGTGCATCCTGGAATGCGCGTTGGTAGTCGATTGCGACGGACGTGCTGCTTGCCTTCTTGCTCATTGAGGACCGCCTTCCAAAAAAACACTTAAGTGCTCGACACCTATTGTCGTAGGAGTATACGGCACCTAGACTCTTAGCACGTTAGGTGTTGGAGGTTTCATGTCGATATTTGTTCTGCGCAATGCAAACCTGCTCGATCTCGAGGAAGGCGCGCTCTTGGATGGAATGGACGTTGTGGTGGTCGATCACAAGATCGCCGACATCGGCCGTGGTTTGGTGGATCCCGTTGGGACCGACGCCGTCTACGACTTGCGGGGCCTCACGCTCATGCCGGGTCTGATTGACTGCCACGTCCACGTGACGGCATCCCACGTCAACCTGGGCCTCGCAGCAAAACTACCGAACGCGCTCGGAGTGATTCGCTCACTGCCGATCCTGAGGGGGATGCTGTTCCGTGGATTCACCAGCGTTCGAGACGCGGGGGGCGGGGACTGGGCCCTTGCACAAGCGGCCCAGGATGGCCTGATCGAAGCGCCGCGCTTGTTTCCCTCGGGAAAGGCGCTGTCGCAGACAGGTGGCCATGGCGATTTTCGCGCACGAAGCGATCAGCTCGAGCCATGCGCCTGTTCCTTCCGCATCGGCAACATCGCACGCGTGGTCGACGGCGTCGATGACGTGCGCCGCGCCGCTCGCGACGAGCTGACCAAGGGCGCGACGCAGATCAAGGTGATGGCAAGCGGCGGGGTGACATCGCCCAACGACCCGATCGGCAATACGGGCTATTCGATGGATGAGCTGAGAGCCATCGTCGACGAGGCTGCCGCCTGGCAAACCTATGTGATGGCGCATGCCTACACGCCAAAGGCCATCAAGCGCGCCGTGGAGGCGGGTGTGCGCACGATCGAACACGGCAATCTCATCGATGAGGCAACTGCTCGACTTGTCAAGGAGGCCGGCGTCTTCGTGGTCCCGACGCTGATCACCTTCGACATGCTCTCCAGCGAAGGCGCAGCGTTGGGCCTCCCGCCGGAATCGATTGCCAAGGTGGACGACGTGCGTCTGGTTGGCCGTGAGGCGATTGCCATGCTTCACAGGCTCGGCGTCCGAATGGGTTTCGGCAGCGATCTGTTGGGAGAGTCGCACAAGCATCAAAGCGAGGAGCTTCGCATCCGCTGCGAGATCGTGGGCAACCTCGAGACGCTGCGAAGCGCGACGACCGTGGCCGCCGACATCCTTCAGCGGGCGGGAACCCTGGGCGTGGTCCGGCCAGGTGCAATCGCCGACCTGTTGGTCGTCAAGGGCAATCCGCTAAATGACATCGGTGTGCTGACCGGGCAGGGGGAGGGCCTCGCCGCAATCATGAAGGATGGTCGTTTCGTCAAGAACGAACTCCAGGCGCGGACCAGCGCGGCACTGGTTGCCTGACATGACGACGCTCCTCGAAATTTCCGACCTGCGTGCGACCTTCGGCGGCTTGCATGCGCTTGCTGGCGCAAGTTTCAACGTAGCGCGCGGGAAGACCACCGGCCTGATCGGGCCGAACGGCGCGGGCAAGACCACCCTTTTCAATGCCGTTACCGGCCTGCTGCCCCAGGCGACCGGACGCATCGTTTTCAACGGCGTGGACATTGCCGGAAAGCGACCCGAGCGCATCTCCCGCGCCGGACTGATCCGCACCTTCCAACTTGCGCGTGGTTGTCCTCGCATGACGGTTTTCGAGCATCTGATGCTCTACGGACCCAGGCAGGCGGGGGAGGGCTTCCTGGCAGGACTCGTGAGTGGTGCAGCGGTCAAGGCGCATGAGGAAGAGTTGCGGGAAAAGGTGTGGGCCATGGCGCACAGGCTTCGCCTGAACGGCGTTCTCGACAACCTCGTGCCGGCATTGTCCGGTGGCCAGAAGAAGCTTCTGGAGATCGGGCGAGCGCTGCTGGCCGAGCCCGAGATGATCCTGCTCGACGAGCCCATGGCCGGCGTCAATCCCACGCTCGTGGGTGAAATCGCGGACCAGCTCGAAGCGGTGAAGGCCGAAGGCATCGCGATCCTTCTGATCGAACACGAGATGGCGCTCATCAAGCGGCTTTGCGAAGAAGTGATCGTGATGGCCGAAGGCAAGTACCTGACGCACGGCAGCTTCGACCAGGTCACGTCGGACCGCCGCGTCCAATCTTCTTACCTTGGGAGGAGCCGCGCATGACGACTCTGAATGTCGGTGATATCCGCGGCGGCTACGGCAGCGCGGATGAGATCGTCAAGGGCATCGATCTCGAAGTGAAGGCAAGCGATCTTGCCGTGATCATCGGCCCCAACGGTGCTGGCAAGTCGACGTTCCTGAAGCTCGTTGCGGGTCTTCTCAAGCCCAAGACAGGCCATGTGGAGATCGATGGCCGTCATC
Source organism: Variovorax sp. WS11 (assembly GCF_010499245.1). Taxonomy (GTDB): domain Bacteria; phylum Pseudomonadota; class Gammaproteobacteria; order Burkholderiales; family Burkholderiaceae_C; genus Variovorax. The sequence continues at coordinate 592,659 of NZ_JAAGOW010000001.1, read as the reverse complement.
TTGTGCCGGGCAGCGCACAGGACGCCTGCGAACACGGCCTCAGTTTCGTGCCGCAGGAGCGCAACGTCTTCCAGAGCCTTTCAGTCAGAGAGAACCTCGAGATGGGCGGCTACCTGGTGCGCGCAGAACTCAAGTCCCGGGTCGAGGCGCAGCTCGAGCGCTTTCCGCTGTTGAAGCCGCGCCTGAAGCACAAGGCCGGCAATCTGTCTGGAGGCCAGCGACAGGTGCTTGCGATGGCGATCGCCCTGATGACGCAGCCGCACGTGCTGCTCTTGGACGAGCCGACAGCGGGGCTTTCGCCCGCCGCAGCCGACGAAGTCTTCGACCTGATCCGCGAGCTGGCGGGCCAAGGCCTCGCGATTCTGATGGTCGAGCAGAACGCGTTGCTTGCCCTCGAGTACGGCACGCGGGGCCTTGTTCTTGTCGCTGGGCGAAAGCTCAGGGACGCTAGTGCCGCGGAGCTGTTGGCGGATGACGAGGTTCGTCATCTGTTTCTCGGCGGCGCACAGATTCACTGATTCAACTTTCCTGGAGCATGTCCATGACTAGCAGAAGATCTTTCCTATGTACAAGCGCCGCGGCAGCCCTGGGGGCGGCTCACCCGCTCCTTTGGGCTCAGAACAAGGAGCCGATCAGGATCGGCATCCTGATCCCTCTAACCGGTGCCACGAGTCAGTTCGGCGCGACCATGAGCCGGGCGGCCCAGATCGCCGCGGAGGAGATCAACGCAGCCGGTGGCGTCAACGGACGCCGCGTGGAAGTCGTCATCGAGGATGATCAGAGCAACCCGGAGGCGGCCGTGCGCGCTGCACGCAAGCTGATCGACGTCGACCGGGTCGTGGCCATCGGCGGATCCTATGCGTCCTCGGTGACCTCGGCCATCGCGCCCTTGTGCTGGGAGAGCAGGACTGTCCTGGCCACCGCGTCGGGCGCAGACAGCATCACGAAGCTTCCTCATCAGGGCTATGTCTTCCGCACTTCACCGACCGTGACGCTGCAGGGCACGCGGGTGGGCGACCTCGGCGTGGAACTCGGCTGCAAGAAGATGTTCTTCCTTGGGCCCCAAACGCCGTTTGCGCAGTCGTATATCGACATCATCTCGGGCATCTTCTCGCGCGCCGGCGGCGCCGGCGCGGGTCTGATCTACGAAGACAAAAAGTCCAGCTACCGTTCCGAAGTCGACCAGGCGCTGCGCACCAAGCCGGATGTGATCGTGCTCGGCGGCTATGTCCCCGACACGTCGGTCGTGCTGAAGGACCTCTATCGTGCCGGCTACGACGGCAAGCGCATCGGCTTCTCTTTCGGCATCAACCAAAAGCTCGTGGAGGCGGTGCCCGCCGAAGTCGGAGAGGGCGCCTACTCGCTGGTCCCGTCGGCGGCCGTTGCTGCAGGTGCCTACAAGCGGCTGGTCGCGAAGATGAAGATCGACGCGCTCGACAGTTATTCCTGTCAAGTCTACGACCACGTAAATCTCGTCGCGCTCGCGCTCGCCAGCGCACCGTCCGGCGAGGCCAACGGAACCACTGTGCGGGACAACCTGCGCGGCGTCTCCCAGTCGCCTCAGGGCAAGGTTGTCGACAACGCTGCCGACGGGCTGAAGCTTCTGAGCGCAGGAGGCCGCATCAACTTCGATGGGGCCAGCGGGCCGCTCGATTTCGCCGACAACGGTGACGTCAAGGGCGTCTTCTTCCGCTACGAGCAGATCCAGAAGGGCAAGCTCGCAGTGACCAAGGTGGCTTGAGGCTAGCCAAAGGATCGAGATGTTCTCCGATATCGTTCAGCACTTGGCCAATGGGTTGGTGATGGGGGCGGTCGTGGCCCTGCCCGCCCTGGGCCTGACGCTCATCTTCAGCGTGCTTGGTTTCATCAACTTCAGCATCGCCGCTCAGATGACGGTGGGCGCCTACGCAGGGTGGCTGGTCAACAGCCATCTGCACTGGCCCCTCGTTCCCGTCCTGGTGGTGGCATTCGCGATGGCCGGGCTGGTGGGCGTCGTCGGCGATCGCCTGGCACTCGTTCCCATGCGCCGCAAGGTGTCGGCTCATACACCGCTGATGGTGGCCATCGTGTCTATTGCGCTGAACCTCGCGCTGGAAAACGCACTGCGCTTCGGCTTCGGCAGCGACCTGAACAGCTTCGAGATGCCCATCGCACGCGATGTGCAGTTCGGTGGCATTCGGATCGGTCCGCAGCAGATGCACAACCTCGGCATCGCCCTGGCCATTGCCATGGTGCTGGCGGTGTTCTTCACCGTCACGCGCGTCGGGAAGGCGATGCGCGCCGTGGCCGACAACCCCGATCTGGCCCGCCTCAAGGGGATAGATCCGGCAAGGCTGTCAAACCTCGCGACGTTCATCGGCATGGGGCTTGCCGGCACGGGTGGGGCGTTGCTCGCCATAGACACCAGTGTCGACCCGTCCACGGGTTCCCGCCTTCTGTTGATCATCTTTTCGGCGAGCGTGCTCGGTGGGCTGACGAGCCTCACCGGCGCAGTGCTTGGGGCGCTCCTCATCGGCGTGGTCAGCGAGCTTGCGCTGCTGGCCATTTCTCCGGTCTACCAGTCGGCGACGGCGTTCGTGGCGATCCTGCTGGTTCTGTTGGTGCGTCCCAGCGGACTGTTCGCTGGCGCGTCTGGAGTTCGCGAATGACTTCATACCTCGTGTTCATGGCCACCCTGGCCGGCATCTATGCCCTGTTATCCCTCGGATTGGTGACGATCTGGGGGCAGGGCGGCATGGTGAATCTCGGCTTGGTCGGCTTTTATGCCGTCGGTGCGTACACCTCCGCGTTGCTTTCGAGCGCCGGCGTTCCGATCGGCATCTCTCTCGTGTGTGCGGCCCTGATGGCCGGCGCGGTCGGAGTCGTCCTGTCGTACGTGACGCGACCGCTGCGCGGGGACTACCTGGCGATCGTCTCGCTGGGCTTCGCCGAAGTTATCCGGCTCGTGGCGACCAATGAAAAATGGCTTACCGGAGGCAGCGACGGTCTCTCGGGCATCCGTTCGCCGCTCAAGTTCGAACTCGGTGCAGCACACCCCTGGTTCTATCTGCTTCTGGTCTGGGCGATCGTTGGCGCCACCGCGCTCTGCCTCACCCGGCTGTTCAGGTCGCCCTATGGGCGTGCGCTCAGGGCCGTGCGCGACGACGAACAGGTGGCGGCTGTGGCGGGAAAGGCGGTGTTGCAACTCAAGCTCAAGACCTTCTTCGTGGGCGCTGCGCTGTCTGGCATCGCGGGTGGCATCTATGCCCACCTCACCAGCTACATCGCGCCCGATGGCTTCGTGCCGCTCCTGACCATCTACATCTTCCTCGCGGCGACGGCCGGCGGCTACACGCGCGTGATCGGAGCCATCGTCGGTTCGCTGGCCGTCGTCGCCTTGCTGGAGTCGACACGATTCGTTGCGGCCGTTGTTCCCGCCCTGACCGCCGTGCAGGTCGCTTCGCTGCGTGAGTTCGTCATCGCGATCAGCTTGATCGCGATCATGCAGCTCAGGCCGGAAGGTGCATTTCAGAGCGTGAATCAGAAGGCGCGAGCGGACTCTGCCCCGCGACGCGCGAAGGCGAGTGCCGCTGCCGAGTCGGAGCCGTCATCAAACGTTCTGGCGAGCCGCGCATGACTTCCCAGCGGGACTGGTCTGATTTCGCCAGGCGCTTGGCGCTGCGATTGGACTTCGATCTGATGACGGTTCTCGAAGTGGACTGGAGCGAAAACCTGGTCAGGCGCAGCTTTTCCACAGACGAGACGAACTATCCAAGCGCCGGCGTCAAGCGCCTGATGAGCAGTTCGTGGGCCAACCACGTGATCTTTGGCGGCCAAGTGTTCCGTTCGCAGACGAGAGCGGAGTTCCGTTCGGCTTTCGAGGACTACAAGACCTTGGAGGCGCTCGACCTGTTCTTCGCGCTCAATGTGCCTTGCCAGGAGCGGGGCCGGACGGTGCGTACCGTCAACTTGCTTCGTGGCTCAAGCGCGTTTCCCGAACAGGCCATCGAGGCGGTTCGCGTAGGGCTCGACGCTTGGTGAGATCCAATAGAGGCGGAACGCGCTGCGAAGGCCCCCGGAGCGAAGGGTTCTTGGGCGGGCCAAGCTCTCTGGCCTACAAATATGCTCATTGATGAGGGCTCCTCACAAGTCTTTGCCAATTCTGCCATCTAGTCGTAGCGGGGGGCGATCACCAGAATTGAGCCATGCAAAAACGCAAACTTGGAAAAAGCAATCTCGAAGTCTCGGCCCTCGGCCTGGGGTGCATGGGCCTGAGCCATGGCTACGGCCCGGCCACGGACAGCCGGCAGGCGATCGCCTTGATTCGCACTGCAGTCGATCGAGGCGTCACATTCTTCGGCTCTGTTAAAAATCAAGTGGGTTGCCCAGCGTGAGGGTTGATGGCTTGGAAGTCGAGCTTGCCGGCGATCAGGAAGATGACCGTCTTGATAGTGGACAGGCGCACGAAGCCGCGGGCGCGACGCTTGGCAGCCTGGAACAGGCCGTTGATGGCCTCGAGAAAGCCGTTGGTCTGACGCGTCTGCGACCAGGCCACGATGCCGTCCATGTGGCGGCGCACGAGCGCGGCAACTTCTTTCATCGGCTGGACCTTCGAGCGCATGACGCAGGTGCTCCAGTACCGAAGCATGGCGCGCATCACGTTGACCTGCCTGCGCTCCAGGATCTCTCGCAGCTGCTCCTTGTAGAGCCAAGCTCGGGCCGTGCGTTTGAGGCTCGGCTGTGTGATCAATGCGTAGAGATCGGCGGCGGCCTCGGGCGTGAGGCTGTAGCTGCGCTGCCTTGAGCAGCGTCCAGCGCATGCCCTTGAGGGACCTGTCGGTACGCTGTTCGATGCGCCGTGTCTTGTCCACTGCGGTGTTGGCGTGCCAGATGACGTGGAACTTGTCGAACGTGATCTGAGCGTTGGGCAACTCCTCGCTCACGCCCTTGATGAAGGCCGGGGACATGTCGATGCTCACCGAGCTGATCTGCTGCGGCGGACAGCCATGAGCCTCGAGATCGCAGGCCAGTGCCGCTATGGCTTGGGCGTCGCGGCCCTCGGTGACGAAGAGCACTCGGCGGGCGACTGCGTCGGCGGCCAAGGTCACGTAGTCGTGCCCCCGGGCACGCGAGGTCTCGTCGATGGCCAGCGCAGTGACATCGCTGAAGTCGGCCAGCCCCAACGCCATCTCGACGTAGCGATTGCAAACTTCCATGACCCGATAGGCGGACTCGCCCACGATGCGTGCAACCGCCGCAAAAGGCATCTGCTGCGCCAGCATCAGGACAAGTGCCTCGAACAGCAGCGTGAAGCCCGACAGGCGTCCGGCGAAATCGGGCTCGACCAGGCGAACCGAGCCGTTGGGCAGCTTGACGCGTGGCGTGCGCACGTGCAGGTGGCACTCGTGCTGGAAGAAGTTCAGGTGTCGATAGGTCTTTGCCACCGTGTCATGCACGGGGTGCGTACCCTCATACCCGGCAACTGCGAAGTGGGTTCCGGGTTCGAAGTCGACCAACACGGTCAGCAGCTTGGCGCCTTCGTCGAACTCAACCGAATTCACCGACCAGGGCGCAGCAATCCCGAGCGCCGCTTCGAACAGCTTGGCAGTCATCGCACAACCCCTCGCAGAGTTCAGCCAGGCGAAATCTTACCCACTCGAAATTCAAGAGAGGCCATTCTTCGATACGGCCGAGGTGTACGGCCCCTACCTGAACGAGGAAGTCGTCGGCGAGGCGCTCGCCCCGGTGCGCGACCAGGTGGTGATCGCCACCAAGTTCGGCTTCACTTTCGGCGACGACAACCGGCAGCAGATCCTCAACAGCCGGCCGGAACACATCAGGCGGGCGGTGGAAGGCTCGCTAATGCGCCTGAGAACCGGCGTGATCGACTTGCTCTACCAGCATCGCGTCGATCCCGATGTGCCGATCGAGGATGTGGCGGGCACAGTCAAGGACCTGATCGCCGAGGGCAAGGTCAAGCATTTCGGATTGTCCGAAGCGGGTGCACAGACCATCCGGCGCGCGCATGCGGTGCAGTCCGTTACCGCGCTGCAAAGCGAATACTCGTTGTGGTGGCGCGAGCCCGAAGGCGAGATCCTGCCGACTCTGGAGGAGCTCGGCATCGGCTTCGTGCCCTTCAGTCCCTTGGGCAAGGGCTTCCTCACGGGCGCCATCAAAGAGGGCGCAACCTTCGGCAGTGACGACTTCCGCAGCAAGGTGCCGCGCTTCGCGCCGGCGGCGATCAAGGCGAACCAGGCCCTGGTGGACCTGCTCGGCCAGATTGCCAAAGACAAGGGCGTGACGGCCGCACAGATCGCACTCGCCTGGCTGCTGGCTCGCAAGCCGTGGATCGTGCCGATCCCGGGCACCACCAAGCTGAATCGGCTGGAAGAGAACGTGGGCGCCGCTTCGGTGGAGCTATTCGAGGCGGACCTGAGCAGGATTGCGGGCGCACTGCACGAAGTGAAAATCCAGGCCGACCGCTATCTGGCAGCGTTGCAGGCGCGCGTAGGGCGTTGAGCCGGAGGCAGGCATGTCAACGACGTTTCAGTCGATGAGTTGGCGGCTCTTCAAGACCTCTTCAGCCACTTTGAACGCCTCGCCTGCTGCCGGTAGCCCGCAGTACACAGCCGTGTGCAGGAGAATTTCGCGCAACTCGTTCACTGTGACACCGTTGTTGAGGGCACCTTCCAGGTGGTGACGCAGCTGCACGGGTCGATTCAGCGCTGTCAGCATGGCGATGTTGAGAATGCTGCGCAGCTTCCGATCGATGCCTTCGCGTGCCCATATCCTTCCGAAGCACACCTCCTCCGAATACTCGTTGAGCACGGCCGTGAAGGCATTGGCTTTCTTGTCCTTGCCTTCCACGTAGCCCTCTCCCATGAGCTCGTTCATGATCTGCCGGCCGATTTCCCTGCTGCTGCGATGCATGTGCAAAGGTCCTTCGAGGTGGTGTGTACGGCCCGTGGGGCCTCAGAAGTTGTGACGAATTCCCAGGTCGATGCCGGTGGAGGATCGGTTGGGCGCTGTGGTGGCGTTGACGGTGGCGTACCTCGCACCGCCGCTGTTGCGGATCGTCGCAATGGTCGAATAGAGGGCAGTTCGCTTCGAAAGGTTGTAGACCGCTCCGATTGCCAGCTTCCTGCCTTCGGGGTCCTGGCCCGTTTGCTTGGTCCGGATCGTCGAATAGGACGCCTTGAGCAGCGTCACCCCCACCGGCACTGTCAGCCCCACCAGCCAGCCGGATTGCTTGAGCTGGCCTTGCTGGTCGTGGTTCACATTGAAGGAGAGCCTGGCGACCTCGAAGTCATACGCACCAGCGATATTGCGGTAGATGGCATCCCCGGTGGCATACGAAGTCTGCATGAACGTCGCGGCTGCATTGATCGGGCCGCTGTCGTAGGTCAATCGCACCCCGCTGCCCGTGCCGTTGCGTTCGGTGGGTGTTCCGCTGGTGTTCTCGCCGAACCAGTGCTGGACATTGAGGCCGAACCCCCCGAGGACTTTGGGTGTGAGGTAGGAGATGGTGTTCGAAGCCCGAATCTGGTTCGGATTGATGCTGCCCGAGTAATTGATGCCGAGTCCCACTGCCAATGCGAACGGATCGAACTTGCTGACGAATGTCTCGTAGCTGGGCGACCAATCGCGTCCAAGATGCATCTCGCCCCAGGATCCACCGAGCCCGACGATCGACCGGCGGTTGAAGGTCATCAAGCCACTGGCGGTCGCACCCGTCGGTTGATTGTTGATGTTCGTTGGCTGGCCGGTACCATCGTCGGCGTTGAGTCCGGACTCGAGCCAGAACATGGCATACAGACCTCCACCCAGGTCTTCGACGCCCCGGAAAATCAGCTTGCTGGTCGCGTTGCCGCCGCTGATCAATCCTTTGCGACTGGTGAGCGAGCCTTTGGAGTAGGCCAGTCCGACGTCGACGGTTCCTTGCAGCGTCACGGACGACTGGGCATGGGTGGTGGTGACCGCTCCGAGCAGGGCGAGCACCAGCAGCGTTTTTTTCATGGATCTATGTCTCCGGTTTGTTCCAGAATGGAAGGTGGCAGCACTCGCGACGGTGCGTTCGAGATCGCCGGCGTGGCGACCCCCGCGTCTTCTTCAGCTTCCGGCTTTCATTGGCCGGCTTTGCTCTGAGTGGCCTTACGTTCTGGTCGAACCCATTGACCCAGTGCAGTGGTACGAAGCCGATCTCTTCGTACACGAGATGCAGTCTAGAAATTCGCAAACGCGCGGTCCATCGGCATTTCTTGGACACGAGTTGCTGATTTCGTGGACGATCGAAGAGCGGCCTTTCTTCATCGCCAGGGCGCGATGTCTCATTGGTGAGAGTAAAGGGTCGGCCCCTTCGCGAACCCTCTGGCCTTGAAGATCATCGCGCCCGTCTTCTTGAGTTCATCTCGCGCCAGGATGACCATTTCGTTGGTCCCCGGAATGAAGGCCATGCTGGTCACTTTAAGAAACTTGTCGTCCTCACGTCCCGGCACGAGGATCTGCCCGATCGGAACACCGCCGGGGCTGAGCACCAGCAGTCTTCCTTGGTGGTAGGCGGCCACGTACAGGTTGCCGTCCGCGTCCGTCCGCATGGAGTCCGGCGCCCGGCCGATGAGTTGGTACGGGATGGACGTCCCCCATCGCCCGACCACGCCGGGCGATGCCATGTCGGCGCGATGGATGCGTCCGGTCGCGAACTCGGAGGCCCACAGCACTTTGCCATCCGGGCTGACGGCGACGCCGTTTGCAGCGCCGAGCTTGGGAATGACGACGCTGACAGACTGGGAACTCGGAGGCACGTAGTACACGCCGCCATCCGGCTGCGTCGAAGTGCCACGGAAGTCTGTGAAGTAGATGCCCCCCGCGCTGTCGAAGGCCAGATCGTCGGCCAGGTACTTGCTCGCAGGCGGCACGATGACTTGTCGATTGCCGCCATTCGAATCCAGCGCGATGACGGTGCCGGCTTCGAACGTGCCGCTCGCGCCGATCGGCCCCAGGCCTGCGACAAAGATGCGTCCGTCCTTGTGGATCGCGAGGCCGGCCGGATGCAGGTCCTTCTCCGTGTAGATCGTCGTCAGCTGACGGTCCGGCGTCAGCCGCAGCACTCTGCCCGCGTAGATGTCGAGGAAATACAGGTTGCCCTGCCGGTCGAAGGCCGGCCCTTCCAGGGCCATGTTGCCGCCTTCGCCAACTTTGAAGTAAGGCTCGGCCACGGCAGTCGGCAAATCGCGTTCGGGCAGTGGAATCGCCGCCAGACCCTTCAGGCCTGGACGGTAGACGAGGGCATTGCCCAGGGTCCCTTGCGGTCCTGCGCATGCCGTCAGGGTCGTGACGACGGCGGTCACGGCACAGAGCCGGATCGTGCGCCGCCAGGGTCGGGTTTGGGTTGATTGCGTCATGAATGTCTCCTTCGTTTTGCGTGTTGCGAATCGAGTCTAGGAACGGTGCACGCCCAGAGTCCATCGCTGTTTTCGGGATGCGGCGACCTCTTTTTGCGAACGAACGCAACGGCTACGGCAGCACGCTCGTGAACACCGGTGCACGTTTCTCCGCGAACGCGGCGAGCCCTTCCGCATAGTCGGCCGACCCCAGGATCTCGGGGAGTGCGGCGCGTTCCAGCTGCAATGCCGCCTGCAACGGCAGCTCGATGCCCTGGTGCACGAGCCGCTTGATCGCCGCCAGCGCAGTGGCGGAGCGGCCCGCGAGCAGACGAGCCAACGCTTCGGCACGCGCGTCCAGTTCCTCTGCCGCGGCCACCTCATTGACAAGGCCGATCGACAGGGCGTACTCGCTGCTGACGGCCTCTCCCGTCAGCATCAGCTGCAGGGCGCGGCTGACCCCGACGATGCGCGGCAAGCGCTGCGTGCCGCCAGCGCCGGGGAACGCACCGATGCGGCTTTCGGTCAAGCCGAGACTGATGCCTGCGGCGGCAATGCGCAGGTCGCAGGCCAGCGCAAGCTCGGTGCCGCCGCCCAGGGCCAGGCCGTTCAGCACGGCCACCGTCACGCAGCGCGCAGTACCCAGCGCATCGATCGCGGCGCGGATGTGCGCGTTGTGCTCCAGCTTGCCTGCCAGGTCCATGCCTTTGCGCTCTTTGAGATCGGCACCGGCACTGAAGGCTCGTCCCGTGCCTTGCACGAGAAGCACGCGTGCGTGCCGCGCCGCTGCCTCGGCCACGCATGCTTTCAGCGCCACGACGCTGTCCATGCCCAGCGCGTTCAGCCGCTCTGGCCTGTTCAGCCGGATGCGGTAGATGCCGTTGTCCATGTCCTCCAGGGTTACGTCCCGTTGTTCGCTCATGGGAGTGAGTCCTTCTTCTGGTGTGTGATGCGCTTCAGTGCGTCACGGTGCTCAGGGTGTGCGATGGCGATCAAGCGGCGTTCGCGCTCGGCCAGCGAGCAGCCGCGCAGATGTGCGACGCCGTGCTCCGTGACGACGATGTCCACGTCGCTCCGGGCCGCTGTCACGGGCCGTTCGCCCAAGCTCGCGACGATGCGTGAATGCCGGCCGTCGGGGGTGGTCGATGGGAACGCGATGATGGACCGGCCACCGGGCGAGGCCTGGCCGCCGCGGACGAAGTCCACGTAGCCGCCGACAGCGCCCAGGTAGCGGCCGCCGGCCACCTCGGCATTCACTTGCCCGCTCAGGTCGATCTCGATGCCCGAGTTGATGGTGTGGAACTTCGAGAGGCCGGCCATCACGGAAAGCTGGTGCGTGTAGTCGGCGCTTCGCATGTCGAACAGGCCTGACTGTTCGGCGAAGCTGCGCAAGCGCTGCGTGCCGAACAGGCCGCCTGTCACGATGCGGCCAGCGTCGAGCCCCTTGTGCGCGTTCGTGACCACGCCGCGCTCGATCAGGTCGATCACCGCATCGGACACGACGCCGCTGTGCAGCCCCAGGCCATGATGGCCACGCAAAGCCTGTGCCACGGCAGCCGGCAGAGTGCCCACGCCCAATTGCACGGTGGCCTGGTCGGGGATCAGTTCGGCCACACACTGTGCGACGGCGTGCTCTGCCGCCGACGGCTCCGGGTCCGGCAGGTCAAGGATGCGGGCGTCGCCGTCGACCAGCAGATCGATGTCCTGCACCGAGACGATGGCGTCACCCTCCAAGGCGGGCAGGCCGGGGTTCAACAATGCGACGACCAGCCTCGCCTTCTGCAGCATGGCCCGTGTGAAGTCGCAAATGACACCCAGCGTGAAGCGTCCGTCGGCTAGCGGCCTGGCCTGCACCAGGCACACATCCACGCGCAACCCACCGCTGCGAAAGAGTCCGGGCAGTGCGCTGAGGTGCGCCGGAAAGATCTCGGCCAGCGCGGTCACACGGCGGCTGTTGCCGGCGCCGTTGAGCGCATGCAGACCAAAGTCACGCGCCAGGGCGGGCTGAAGCGTGTCGGAGTACGTCAGCCCGAACAGCAGAGTGGGGCGCTGTAGCGTCGGCCCCTGTGCGGCGAGCCTCTCGGTCAGCGCCAGCGGCTCGCCCGGACCTTGCGGCCAGGCGATGACTTCGCCGGGCCGGACCAGGTCGGCGAAATCGAGTTGCTCAAGTTGGCACTGCTGCATACGAGCCAGTCTAAAAACAGGCCCTCTGCCAAGTCCATGCGCGATTGCGGGACCATCGCTACGCGATTGCCGCAGATCGCAGGTCAGGCCAGCGGTTTGGCGAGCCGCAGTTCGGGCCAGACGTCGGTGGTCGCTTCCAGGAATGCACGGATCAGCGGGTCATCGCGCCGGCTCGCCAGGTGCACCAGGTAGCTCGGGTATTGCGCGTGAGCCAGCGGCGACAGCGCCACGCTGCCTTGGCGTTCGGCCTGCAGGGCGTAGTCTTCGCGCACCAGACCGAGGCCCACGCCAGCCTCCAACATCGCTCGGCCCAGCAGCGCGTTGTCGAAGGTCGCTACCGAATTCAGTACCAGCCCGCGCTCGCCGAACATCTGCTGCAGCATGGTGGTGTAGGCCGCACTTCCCTCCGTCGGCGTGACCCAGGGGAGGGCGGCCAGTGCGGCCAGTCGGCCTCTTCGATCCGCTGCTTCCACGCGGCCGGCCCGGCCACGCGGAACGCGAAGGTCTGCAATGCATAGCAGCTGAAGCTGGGGTCGGTCGGCCGGCCCAGCAGCAGCGCGATGTCCAGCTCGCCGGTCTTCAGGCCCTCGCGCGCGCCGGAGGAGGGGCGTGCCCGCAGGTCCGCGCTGACCAGCGGGTGCCGTTCGCGCAGCGCACTGGCCACCTCGCCGATGCGGCTGGCCGAGGGGTCGCTGCTGGACGCCACCACGATGCGTCCCTCGACCTTGCCGCCGAGTTCGCGTGCAAACGACGAGAACAGCGTTGCTTCGTTCAACACCGCCTTCGCCCGGCCCAACAGAAGTTCGCCTGCGCGCGTCAGTTCAAGCCGGCGGCTGGCGCGTACAAACAGCTGCGTGTCCAGCGTGGACTCGACCGCGCGCACATGCGCGCTGGCGGCCGACAGGCTGATGTGCAGGCGCTCGGCGGCACGCGTCAGGTGCCGCTCCTCGGCTACGGCGACGAATGTGCGCAGCTGCACGAGATCGATCATCACGGGCTTGTCTCCATCGGTGGAAGCGGTCGATTGTGATGCTTCACGAATCGAGCATAGACGCTCTCGGCAATCGCCATGGACGCGGCGGCGGCCAGCTTCGACACTGCGGGCATCGTTCAGACACCCCAAGGACCCCTCATGCCAAGCCAAAGATTGATGTTGACCGAAGACCAGCGCGCCCTGATCGGTGCCGTGCGCAACCTGTGCAAGGCCAAGGATTTCAAAGGCCACTCGATCAAGTACCTGGACGGCACCTACCCGGCCGAGAACTTGAAGGCCTTGGCCGCCATCGGCGTGCTGGGCATGTCGATTCCCGAGGAGTACGGCGGCTCCAACCTGCCGGTGTTCGACACCGCACTGGTGCTGGAAGAAATTGCCAAGAACTGCTACCCCACGGCCATGGGCGTCATGAGCAGCCTGGGCGTGCAGACTCGCGTGATCGCGACCTATGCCCCCGAGCCGATGAAGCAGGACATCCTTCCCAAGGTTGCGACCGGCGAGATCGCGCTGGCCGTGTGCATGACCGAACCGCACGCCGGCACCGACGTTCCGAACTACAGGACCAACACCGTCATCAAGGGAGACCGCGCCATCGTCCAGGGCGTCAAGACGCTCATCAGCAAAGCCAACGAGGCGCAGTGGTTCGTGGTGTTCACGCGCATCGACGGCACGCCGGGCCGGGATGGCATCGGCTGCGTGCTCGTGAACCGCGACAGCCCTGGATTCGAGGTCACGGCCCGCTATCACACCATGGGCGGCGAGTACCTGGCCGAGATCCAGTTCAACCAGGTCGAGGTGCCGGTCGAAAACGTGCTGCTGCGCCAAGGCGGCTTCAAGAAGCTGCTGACCGCGTTCAACACCCAGCGCTGCCTGAACCCCAGCATCTCGCTGGGCATGGCCGAAGCTGCCTTCGAGGAGGCGATCAACTATGTGCGCGAGCGCACCATCCGCGGGCAGCACGTGTCCGAGTTCCAGGGCATCCAGTGGAAGCTGGCCGACATGTACCGCGACATCGAAGCTGGCCGCAGCCTGCTGTACCGCGCGGCGCTGACGGCCAACCCTTTCCCCGACCCACACGAGGCCGCCATCGCCAAGATGTTCGTCAACGAGATGGCGATCCGTGTGACGAACGAGGCTCTGCAGGTACATGGCGGCTACGGCTTCACGGACGACTACCCGATCTCGCGCATCTACCGCGGCGTGCGCTACGGCACGTTGGGCGGGGGTGCGACCGAGGCACTCAAGGACCTGGTCGGCAAGAAGCTGGTCGAGAGCTTCGACCCCGTCGACGGCTTTCTGTCGCAGGGCACGTTCTGATGAGCCTGGCCCAACCGCCCGAAGAAGCTCGCACCGCAGGCACAACGGCGAGTCCCTTGCGGCACCTGGTGCCAGAGCTGAGGTTGTTCCACGGAACGAACAGCCTCGATGCGCTGCAGGGCGAGCTGGCACGACTGGGCAGCACGCGCGCGGTTGTCGTCTGCGGTGCATCGCTGGCGCGTGACGGGGCGGCGATGGCGCTGCTGCAAGAGGCCTTGGGCGAGCGTGGTGCCGGCGTGCTGCCCTGTGTGCGCGCGCACAGTCCGCTGGATGCGGTGCAGGCAGCGGCGGCCGACCTGCAGGCCCTGGGCGCCGACGCCGTCGTGGCCGTGGGTGGCGGCTCGGCGGTGGTCACGGCACGCGGCGCCAGCATTCTGTTGGCCGAGCAGGCGGACGCTCGGCAGCTCTGCACGCAGCGCGGCGCCGATGGCGTGTTACGCAGCCCGCGCCTGCTGGCGCCCAAGTTGCCGCAGCTGGTCGTGCCCACCACGCCGACCACGGCAACCCTGAAGGCGGGTAGTGCACTGCTCGATCCCACGGATGGCGGCCGTCTCGCGCTGTTCGACCCGAAGACGCGCGCCAAGGCGGTCTTCGTGCATCCTGCGCTGCTGCAGACGCCGCCTCTCGCACTGGTCGTCAGCGCGACGCTGAACACGCTGGCGATGGCGCTCGAGGGTCTGATGTCCCTGCGTGGCGATCCGTTCTCGGACGGACTTCTGGTGCATGCGACGCGGCTGATCGTGGAGCACCTGCCTCATGCCGAGGTGCCCGCGGGCCGCGAGGCTTTGATGTTTGCATCGCTGCTGTGCGGCCACGGCACGGACTACACCGGCGCCGGCATCGCGATTCCGCTCGGCCATGCGGTCAGCGCGCGTTTCCATGTCGACAACGGGCTGGCCAACGCGATCGTATTGCCGCATGTCGTACGCTTCAACGCCCAGCACGCCGTCGCGGGTCTTGAGCAACTGGCCCTGGCCTTCGGACGGACCGCACGAGGTGCCGCGGCAGCCGATGCCGTCGTGCATGGCATGGAGCAGCTGTTCGCGCAGCTCGAGAGCCCCAAGCGCTTGCGCGACATCGGCGTCACGCGGGCGTCGCTGCCGGAATTGGCTGAGGTCTCCATGGACGACTGGTTCGTGCGCGACAACCCGCGACCTGTGCGGGATGCGGCAGACCTGCTCGGTGTGCTCGACAGCGCCTGGTAGGCGCGCCCAAGAAGGACATGGCGATGCGATCCTTGCTTTTCGTGCCCGCGCAAGACGACCGCAAGTGCGACAAGGCTCTAGTCAGCGGTGCCGATGCGCTGATTCTCGACCTGGAAGATGCCGTGCCGCCGGCCGAGAAGGCGCTGGCACGCCGGCGCTGCGCCGACTTCGTGGCCCGCCACCGCGAGCGCATGCGCCTGTTCGTACGGGTCAACGCGCTGTCGACCGGCGAAGTCCTGGACGACCTGAATGCCGTCGTGCCCGCAGCTCCCTATGGCCTGATGCTGCCCAAATGCGAGAGCGGCCGTGACGTGGCCCGTTTGGCCGCCCTGATTGCCGAACGCGAGGCCGCGCCCGAACCGCTGCGCATCCTGCCGATCGTGACCGAGACTGCAGCCAGCCTGTTCCACCTGGGCAGCTATGCGGCCGACGCCGGCCCGCGCCTATGCGGCCTGTTCTGGGGCGGCGAGGACCTGGCAGCCGACATCGGCGCCAAGGCCAACCGCGACGCACAGCAGCGCTACACCGCGCCTTACGCGATGGCCCGCGCGCTCACGCTGCTGGGCGCCACCGCGGCGCGCGTGCCAGCCTACGACGCTGTCTACACGGACTTCCGCAACCCGGACGGCCTGCGCGCGGAGGCGGACGATGCCGAGCGCGACGGCTTCTCGGGAAAGGTCGCCATTCACCCCGACCAGATCGCGCCCATCCATGCCGCCTTCACGCCGAGCGAGACCGCGCTGGCGCAGGCGCGCCGCATCGTTGCCGCGTTCGACGCAGCACCCACGGCGGGCGCGCTAGCACTGGACGGCCGCATGCTGGACCGACCGCACCACCTCGCCGCGCAGCGCTTGCTCGCGCGTTGATCTTCACCCGGAGACCCTCATGACCGAGCCCACGAAACCCTTGCCGCTTGCCGGCATCACCGTCATCGACCTCTCGCACATCTACAACGGCCCGTACGCCACGTTCCTCATGGCCATGGCCGGCGCGGAAGTCATCAAGGTCGAGCCCTTGAGCGGAGAGAATCTGCGCAGCCGCGGCGACCTGGGCGGCGTGGCGCTGCCGTTCGCGATGCTCAACTCGAACAAGCAGCCCGTCACGCTGAACCTGAAGACCGAGCAGGGCCGCCAGCTGCTGCGTGAGATGGTCGAGCGCGCCGACATCCTGGTCGAAAATTTCGCACCCGGCGTGATGGACCGCCTGGGCCTTGGCGCTGCCGCGCTGCACGAGATCAACCCGCGCCTCATCTATGGCTCCAGTTCCGGCTACGGCAAGGACGGCCCGTACCGAAACTACCCGGCGATGGACCTCGTGATGCAGGCCATGTGCGGCGTGATCAGTTCCACGGGGCACCCCGACCAGCCCGGCGTGAAGTCCGGCGCCGCGCTCTGCGATTTCATGGCCGGCATCCATTTGTACGGAGCCATCATGACCGCGCTGTACGAACGCGAAAGGACAGGTGAGGGCCGAGTCGTCGAGGTCTCCATGCAGGATGCGACCTATGCCTCGCTCGCCTCCAACCTTGGCATGTTGCACGCACGGGGCGAAGAAGCGCCCGCACGAACCGGCAATCGCCATGGCGGCCTGGGCGTGTCGCCTTACAACGTCTACGCCACGGCCGACGGCCACGTGGTGCTGAACGCGCCTGGCGACCACCATTTCCGCGCGATCCTCGACGTGATGGGCCGCGGTGACCTGAAGGACGACCCGCGCTTTGCAACGCGCACAGCGCGCGTGCAGAACGTGGAGGCCGTCGACGCATTGATCGAGGATTGGACCCGCGGGCAAGTACGTGACGACGTGGCGCGCCGCATGCTGGCCGCCAAGGTACCCTGCGCGCCCGTGCGCGAGCTGGCAGAAGTGATGGTCGACGAGAACATGCATGCGCGCGGCCAACTGCAGTGGGTCGAGCATCCTGACCTGGGTCGCGTGGTGCTCATGCATTCGCCGTTGGTGTTCGAGGGCACGGCGCGGCGCCCGATCGCGCCCAGCCTGCCGATGGGTTCCTGCAACGAGGCGGTGTATGGCGGCTGGCTCGGCCGGTCCGCGGAGGAACTGGTGGCATTGCGAGCGGCGGGCGTGATTTCCTGAGCTGATCGGGAAGGCCGCAAGCGGCCTCCCGCACCCTGCGCAGGGCCTTCAGGCCGCGGGCCACGCCGAATCGCATTCGGCCTGCAGCTCCGGCAGGCGATAAGTCTGGCAGGCGGTCCGGTAGAACAGAGCCTTGCGCTCGGCGACCGACAGTTCGGCCGTCGCGCGCTTGAACGCATTCCACAGTTGCCCGTAGCCGCAGGACTGCTTGTCCACCGGAAAATTGCTCTCCAACATGCAGCGCGCCGGACCGAAGGCCTCGATGCAGACCTGCATCAGCGGCTGCCAGGCCTGCACCAATGCCTGCGTCGTGGCCGGCCGATCACCGTGCTCGAAGCCGAAACCAAAGATCGGCATGCCCATGCCGCCGACCTTCACCACCACGTTCGGCCGCTGGGCCAGCGCCCGCAGATCGCGCTCCCAATCGCGGCGCACCTCTGCACGCTGCGACGCGAAGTCCAGCACGCCGACCGGCATGCCGAGGTGGTTGAGCACGATGGTCGTGCGCGGGAAAGCGTCCGCCAGCTCGGCGAGTTGGCGCAGCTGTGTGTGATAGACCAGGGCGTCGAAGCTCAACCGGTGGCGTTCGAGTTGCGCGAACGCCCGGCGAAAGCGCGCATCCGCCATCGCGTGGCGCGGCGCATTCGGAATGAACTTGGCCAGTTGGCCGTCGTGGTAGGTCGTGTAGTGGCGCACGCCGCGCAAACGGCCGGCGCCGGCCGCCACGTGTGCCTCGAGCACCCCGGCCGCTTCTTCGCCCAGCATCATGTCCACATCCGAGACGATGCCCGCCGCCAGCCGGCACGGGCCCTGGGTTGTCGCGAGCGGTTGGGCGCTGAGGCGCACGATGCGCTCGACTTCGCCGATGGAGCGCATGGCCTGTGGCCCGTCGCTGCGCCAGCCTGCACCATAGGCCGCGATGTAGACCGTGCCCAGCACGCGATGTCCGGTCGACAGGTCCTGCTCCATGTCTTCGCGCCGGTAGTACAGCTTGTCCGCTGTGCCGTTGAAGAGGTGGTGGTGGGGGTCGACGATGGGCAGGCCGGGCTCGAGCGCAGGCTCGGCGTCGGCGCGGGCCTGCCAGGCCAGCAGATCCGTGGTGGGCGGTGCTGGTTGCCGCGGTAGGTAGGGATGGGCATCGGTGGAGGCGTTCGCCAGGGCTTGGCATCGAGGCCGGCCCCTGCCCGCAGCCAGGGCGGCGGCGAGGATGGCGCGGCGGGTGGGACGGGCGGCGTGGGTGGGCGGAAGCTGAGGTGTTCATGCGTTGTCCGTTCAATTGAGGGTGATGCCGGAGGCCTTGATCACAGGCCGCCATTTCGATCTCGGCCTGCACCAGCTGCCTGGTGGCGGCCGGCGAGCTGCGCGTTTCCAGGTCCACGCCCATGGCGGTCACCCGGGCGCGAAACTTCTCGTCGGCCAGCACCTCGTTCAGCGCGCGGTCCAGCCGCTGCACCACGGGCGCGGGCGTGCCCTTGGGCGCGGCGAGGAAGATCCAGGTGTAGATCTCGTAGCCCGGCAAGCCGGCCTCGGCACTGGTCGGCACCGTTGGCAGCAGCGCCGGCCGGGCGGGCGAAGGTGCGGCGAGCGCCTTCAGCGAGCCGTCCTGCACGCGCGCGGCGCAGGTCGCCACCGTGCACAGCATGAAGCTGATGTGGCCGCCCAGCAGATCGGTCAGCGCCGCGCCTTCGCCCTTGTAGGGCACGTGGATCGCGTCGGTCTTGGTCAGGTGCTTCAGGTACTCGCCGCCCAGGTGCATGGGCGAGCCGATGCCGGCCGAGCCGAACTGCAGCTGGCCGGGCTGCGCCCGCATGCGGGCGACCAAGTCCTGGAGGTTCCTGACCTCCATCTTGGGCGTCGTGACGAGCAGGAAGCCGAAGCTGCCGATCTTGCCGATGAACTCGAAGTCCTTGACCGGGTCGTAGGGCAGCTGCGGCTGCAGACTCGGGTTCAGGGAATGCGCCAGCGTGCTGATCAACAGCGTGTAGCCATTCGGGTTGGCACGCGCCACCTGGGCGGCTGCCAGCATCGTCGCGGCGCCGGGCTTGTTCTCGGGCACGATGCGCTGGCCCAGGCGCGCGCTCATGGTCTCCGCCAGCACCCGCGCCAGGCTGTCGCTGCCGCCGCCCGGCACGTAGGGGATGACCAGCTGGATCGGCTGGGTCGGGTAAGCCTGGGCTTGGGCGTGCACGGCCGGGTGGGCCATCAGGCCTGCGAGGCTCATCACGGCCAGGCTGCGAACAATGGGTTTCATCGTGTTTCCTTGTTGGCGAGCAGGGTGGTGAGCAAGGGGGCGGGGCCCCAGAAGCCGGGTGCGGCGCCAGCCACGTCGGCGGCCTCTGCGATCTGCCAGCAGTGGCGCGACAGCTGCATGGCGTGGTCCTGCCCCAGTACGTCGCCGGCCTGGCGCAGCAGCTTGGCGTCCAGTTCCTGGTCGGTCATGGGCCGCGCGGCCGAGCCGATGCAGGGCCCCACGGCGGCTTCCAGGCGCCGGCCATCGCGCAGTGTGACGGCGGCCCGCGCGGCGTCCAGGGCCAGCGTCTCGTCCACCGTCGCGACCACACGCGTGCGCAGCGCCACCACCTGCGGCTCATGCACGCAGGCGTCCGAAGCCTCGACCAGGCCGGCGCGCCGGTGGCGCAGCACGGCTGCTGCCCAGTGGTAGATGCTGGCCTGCGCGTCGAAGCTGTGCTGCGGCTGGCGGCGGCCGGTCAGGCCTTCCGCAAGCGGGTGCACCCACAACTGCACGTGCTCGATGTCGTCGGCGGCGAATTCGTGCAGCCGTACCAGCTGCAGGCAGGCGTCGATGACCGCATGCGTCAGACAGCCCGCGGGAAAAGGCTTGAGCGAGACGTTCATGCATTCCCAGTGCTGGCCCAGCCGCTGCGTCAGCGCCTCGGCGTTCGCCGGGCGGCCGAAGAGCTGAAGCAGGCCGTGTGTGGTACCCAGCGCGTCGTCGTGGCAGCTGAAGTCCGCGGCGGCCATGTGCGCGGCCAGCAGACCCTCGCGGCCAGCATGGCCGGGGATCAGCGCACTGCTCATGCTGCCATGCGAGGCGCGCAGGCCGCCGGCTTGCAAGGCGGCCAGGCCCATGGCCCAGGCCAGTTGGCGCTCCGGCAGGCCCATCAGCTTGCCCACGGCAGCCGCCACGCCCACGGCGCCGGTCACACCGGTCATGTACCAGCCGAGCTCGCACTGTGCGGGCCCCACCGCCAGCGCGCAGCTGAGCCGGCATTGCAGTTCGCTGGACAGCGCCAGTGCCAGCAGGAAGTCGGTGCCCGCGACCCGATGCCGTTCGGCATGGGCCAGCAGCGCCGCGACGCCCGGCGCGCCGGGATGCGCCACGGTCGCCAGGTGCGCATCGTCGAACGCGTGCGCGCCAATGCTGAGGCCATTGACCATCGCCGCATTCAAGGGGTCCAGCCGGTGCGGCGTGCCCAGTACCGTGCAGGCGCCGCCGGCCTGCAGGCCTTTGAGCCCTGCGAGTGCGTGGGTCACGGCTGGGCTGGAGGCCCCGCCATGGGCACAGCCGACCGAGTTGACGACAGCGCGTACGGCTTCGTGCTGCACCGTGGCCGGCAGGTCCTGCCAGCGTGCCTGGTGCACGAAACGTGCGAGCTGTGCAGTGAGCGCCAGCGGCCCGTCATGCGTTGAGGAATGCGTGCTGCCCATGAGTCTCCTTGACGATGTGGCCGGGTTCGCGCGGACGGCGCTCCGGTCTGGCGGGCAGTCTAGGAACGGGGAAGCCGCCACGTCCATGCCGAACTTCGCGACCCCGCGTCCTGCTTTGGCGAACGCGCGCAATCTGTGACCGGCTTTTCTGCATGCCGGTTGCAGGAAAGACGCATGGACGCCGCGCCCCTCGCAAACCTACAGTTCGTCATCGCCAACACGAACCTGGAACCGCACACATGACCACCCAAGAGACAACCGACGCCGGCATCACCAAGGAGCTGGCCCTGGGAAAGTTCACCGACAAGATGCTGGCCGACATGCGCGCGCTGATCGGCACCGAGCTGCGCACCGAGTCCTGCCTGAACAACGAGTACGCCACGCGCCTCGCCGTCATGCGGTTCTGCGAAGGCATTGGCGACGACAACCCGCTGTGGACCGACAGCGCCTATGCCAATGAAGGCCCTCACGGCACGCTGGTAGCGCCGCCCAGCTTCATCTTCGCCTGCCTGGGCTCGGTGCAGGTGGGCTGGCCGGGCCTGGGCGGCTTCCACGCCGAGACCAAGATGACCTTCGGCGCGCCGATCCGCGTGGGCGAGAAGATCACCGCCAAGGTCGTCTTCGACGGCTTCGACGGCCCGATTGCCGACAGCAACTTCGGCGGCCGCCGCATCAAGGATTACCTGCGCCAGGAGTACCGCAACGACGAGGGCGACCTGAAGGCCACCTTCATCTGCTCGCGCATGCGCTTCGAACGCGGCGAGATGCAGGCGCGCCGCGAAAGCCGGGCCATCGAAGTGCCCCATCCCTGGAAGGAAGAAGAGATCGCCGCGATCGAGGAACAGATCCTGGCCGAGAAGCCGCGTGGCGCCACGCCTCGCTACTGGGACGATGTACAGGTCGGCGAAGAGATGGACGTCATCACCAAGGGCCCGCTGGGCCTGACGGACTTCATTGCCTTCATCGCCGCCGGCGCCGCGCCCATCCCGCGAGTGGCCGCGCATTCGGTGGCGCTCAAGCGCTACCACAAGCATCCCAAATGGGCCTTCCGGGACCCGCGCACCCATGCCCTGGAGCCGGTCTACTCGGTGCACTACAACGACTACGCGGCCCAGCTGCAAGGCGCGCAGATCGCCTACGACGTGGGCATTCAGCGCACCTGCTGGCAGATCCATTCGCTGACCAACTGGATGGGCGATGCCGGCCAGCTGCTCGCGCTGACCGGTCAGTACCGTTCGCATGTGTATCTGGGCGACGTCGTGCGCCTGGGCGGGCGCGTCGATGCCAAGGAGGTCGACACCGAAGGCCGTCACATCGTTCGCCTGACCACCTGGGCCACTAACCAGCGTGGCCAGCAATGCATGCCCGGCACCGCGGTGGTGGTCCTGCCCAGGCGCCCGGCCGCTTGAGCCACCGGACCTTCGCAGAACGAAGCAGGGACGTAGACGACCATGACCAAATCCATCGACACCTTGTTTGCCGAGCCGCTGCACAAAGATGGCGCCAGTGAAGCAGAGGGCGCGGCGCTCCCGCTCAGCGGCGTGCGCGTCCTCGACCTGACGCGTTATCTCTCCGGCCCCTACGCGACGCTGCTGCTCGCGGAGATGGGCGCGGAGGTGATCAAAGTCGAAGTGCCCGAGGCCGGCGACGACACCCGCCACATCGCACCCCTGCAGGGCGACGTGAGCTTCTACCACTCCACCATCAATCGCAGCAAGGCATCGGTGGAACTCGACCTGAAGTCCGAGGAGGGCAGAGAGCTCATTCTCGCGATGGCTGCCGATTGCGACGTCTTCATCCAGAACTTCCGCACCGGCGTCGCCGAGCGCCTCGGCATCGGCTACGACGTGATCTCCAAGATCAATCCACGGGCTGTCTATTGCTCGATCTCGGGTTTCGGCGGGACCGGACCCGAGAGCCGGCGGGCCGCCTTCGATCTGATCGTGCAGGCCGAATCCGGCGTCATGAGCCTGAACGGAGAAGGCGACAGCCCACCCAGCAAGCTGGGGCTTCCAGTGGCCGACCTGTCCTCCGGCATGTTCGCGGTGCACGGCATTCTTGCGGCACTGCTCAAGCGATCGCGGACCGGCAAAGGCAGCCTGGTCGAAGTCAGCATGATGAGCTCGCTGCTGTCGCTCTCCGTCTACAACGCCACGCGGTATTTCGTGACCGGCGAAACACCCAAGCGGATGGGGTCCCGACATCCGGGCGTGGTGCCATACGGCCAGTACGCAGGTTCGGATGGAAACATCCTGCTGTCCACGTTCAGCGATGGTTCGTGGAAGAAGATCGTCCAGGCCATGGACCGCCCTGAGCTTGCCGACGATCCGCGTTTTGTCACCGCCGCTTCACGCGTCGTCCACCGCGACGCATGCGACGCACTGCTCGGCGAGGTGTTTTCCGGGTTCACCTCCGATGACATCGTGCAGCGGCTGCAGGTGGCAGGCATTCCCTGTGGCGTGGTGCGCAGTCTCGGCGAGGCGCTGGAAGTCGAGGCCGCAAGCGGCTCCGGCGCGATCGCCGAGGTCGAGTATCCGGGCCAGGTCGGCACCATCCGCAGCGTTCGGATCCCGATCAAGTTCGACGGCGAGTGGTGCCCCGCCAAGCCTGCGCCGGCGCTCGGCCAGGACAACGCGATGCTCGATCGCTACCGCAAGCCTTGAGAACCAACATGGAGACATCGATGTCGTCAGCAGCGCAGCCATGGGGCAAGGAGATCTCGATCGAAACGGTCGGCGGGATCCCGTACCGGATGTACACCGAGCGCCCACGCCGGGTCGAGCACGTGCTGGCCTTCGCCGGGCGCTGGGGCGCGCGGCCCCACCTCATCCAGGGCGAGCGGGTTCTCTCGTTCGACGACCTGCACCGTGGCGCCGTCGCCAAGGCCCGCGAGCTCGCCGAACTGGGCATTCGCCGCGGGGACCGCATCTTCATCCTCGGCTGGAACGGTCCGGAGTGGGTGGTCAACTTCTGGGCCTGCTTCCTCGCAGGCGCCGTACCGGTGCTGGCCAACGCCTGGTGGAGCTCGATGGAGGTCGGCAACGGCCTGGCGGCCCTGCAACCCGCCATGACGCTGGCCGACGAGCGCTGCGCCATCCGCGTGCCGGCGAGCGCGCGCCGCGGCCCCTGGGGCATCCCCATGCTGCAGGACGGCCAAGGCAGCCCCGCTGTCCCGGATTCGCAGACCCCAGGCAACGAGGAGGAGACCGCTCTCATCATCTTCACCTCGGGCACTTCGGGCCAACCGAAGGCGGTGGTGCTATCGCACCGTGCGCTGCTGGCGCGCCTGCAGATGACCTTGCACATCACGCGCAAGCTGCCGCACCAGATCGACGAGACGGCGCGCGACGTGACGCTGATCACCGGTCCCCTGTTCCACGTGGGCGGCATGCAGACCTTGATGCGGGCTGTCGTCGTGGGCGATACGCTGGTGCTGTCGGAGGGACGGTACGACCCCGCCGAGGTGCTTGCGTCCATCGAACGCAACCAGGTCAAGCGCTGGAATGCCGTGCCGACGATGGTCATGCGGCTGCTGGACCATCCGGATGTGCCGCGCCGGGACTTGAGCAGCCTGAAGTCCATCAGCATCGGTGGCGCGCCGGTGCATGCGGAACTGATGCAGCGCATTCGCACCCAGTTGCCCAGTGTCAGTCCCAGAATTCCGACGGGCTACGGCCTGACGGAGAACGGCGGGCAGGCCACGGCCGCCGCCGGCTCGGAGGCTCTGGACGAGCTGGGTTCCGCCGGCAAACCGCTGCCCTGCGTCGAGATTCGCTTCCTCCCGCATCCCGGCCTGCCCGACGGAGAGATCCTGTTGCGCTCGCCAACGCAGATGTCCGGCTTCTTCGGGCTCGATGAATCGCCGATCGACGAGGAGGGCTGGCTGCGCACCGGCGATCTGGGCCGGCTCGACGACAAAGGCAACCTGTGGATCACTGGCCGCTGCAAGGACATGATCATCCGCGGCGGCGAGAACATCGCGCCCGCTGCGATCGAGCGCGCATTGCTGAACATTCCGGGCGTGACCGAGAGCGTGGTGTTCGGCGTGCCGCACCGCGACCTGGGCGAGGAAGTCATGGCTGTGGTCGTGACCGAGTCCGACTTCACGCCGCAGCAACTGCAGGACCAGCTGCGCGGCCAGATCGCTTCGTTCGCGGTGCCCAGTCAATGGCGGCTGCAGCGCGAGCCGCTTCCGACCAATCACACCGGCAAGGTGGACAAGGCGGCCATCAGCGCCCAAGTCCGGGCCGAACTGCAGAACGAAAGCTGAGTGCCATGCAGAACTTCCAACACATCACGCCGCCGCTGCGGCTGTACCACGGCCCCGACAGCCTGACGCACCTGGGCCGGGAGCTGGACCGCATCAAGAGCCAGCGGGCCGTCGTCGTCTGCGGCGACTGGCTGGCGAAAGGCCCACTGTTCGAGCGCATCCGCGCAGCCCTGGGCGCGCGCTGCGCCGGCGTCTACGGCGAGGTGCTCGGCCACAGCCCAGTCGCCTCGGTCGAGGACGCCGCCGCGCTGTTGCGCCGCGTCGAGGCCGATGCCGTCATCGCGGTCGGCGGCGGCTCGGCCATCGTCACGGCGCGTGCGGCCAGCATCCTGGTGGCCGAGGGCAAGCCGGTGTCCGAGCTGTGCACCGTGACCGAAGCCGGCGGCCGCCTGCGCAGCCCCAAGCTCGCAGCGCCCAAGCTGCCGCAGTTCATCGTGCCAACCACGCCGACCACGGCCACGGTCAAAGCCGGAAGCGCCGTGTTCGACCCCGCGAGCGGCCAGCGGCTGGCGATGTTCGACCCCAAGACCCGTGCGCAGTCGGTGTTCATCGACCCGGAGATGATCCTCTCGGCACCGCGCGGCCTGGTCGCCAGCGCCAGCATCAACACCTTGTCGATGGCGATCGAGGGGCTGACCTCGCGCTCGCACGACGCCATTGCCCAAGGCGCCCTGATGCAGGCGCTGCGCCTTCTGGCCCAGCACCTGCCGCAGGCCGCGCGCGCCGACGATGCGGCCGTGCGCGGACAGCTCGTGCTGGCGGCGATTCTTTGCGGACAGGGGACGGACCACACGGCCGCCGGCATCACCACGGTGCTGGGCCATGCGATCGGCGCGCGCCACGAGATCGAGAACGGCACCGTGAACGCCATCGTGCTGCCCCACGTGCTGCGCTTCAACGCCGAGGCCGCTGCTGCCGGCATGGCGCAGGTGGCTGCCGCGCTGGACCTGCAGCGCAGCGCCACGCAGACGCCCGAGCAGCGCGTGGTCGAGACCCTCGCGAGCCTGTTCGACGAGTTGGCCGTACCGCGCCGCCTGCGCGACGTGCACGTGCCGCGAGAGTCACTGCCCGAGACGACCGCGCTGGCCATGGGCGACTGGTTCCTCAAAGGCAATCCGCGCCCGGTGCGCGAAGCCGCCGAACTGCAACAGATCCTTGAAGAAGCGTGGTGAGACCATGATCGAACGCAACCAGATCTACATCGACGGCGCCTGGGTGCCGTCCACCGGCAGCGAAGTTCTGACCGTCGTGAACCCAGCCACCGAACAGGTGATCGCTACCGTGCCGCGCGGCACCGCCGACGACGTGGACCGCGCCGTGCAGGCGGCCGTACGCGCCTTCCCCGACTGGTCGCGCAGCAGCACCCTGACCCGTGTGACCTTGTTTCGACGGCTGGCGCGGCTGACCGAGGCGCGCTCAGAGGAGATCGCGCAGACGCTGGTCGGCGAGCTGGGCTACCCCATCACGGCGCTGCGCAAGACGCAAGTACAGGGCGCGGTCGAAGAGCTGGACATCGTCGCCGAATCGCTCGACCAGATCGAATGGGTGCACCAGGTCGGCAGCACCCGGGTGCAACGCGAACCGTCGGGGGTGGTCGGCGCCATCACGGCCTGGAACGCGCCGTTGCGCTCCGTCATCTCCAAGGCCGGCGCGGCCATCGCGGCGGGCTGCACTGTGGTGCTCAAGCCTTCCGAGGTCGCGCCACTGACCGCCTTTGTGTTCGCGGAACTCTGCGCTGAAGCCGGCCTGCCGGCGGGGGTGTTCAACCTGGTCTGCGGCACGGGGCCAGAGGTCGGCGAGCCCATCGCGGCGCATCCGCTGGTCGACATGGTGTCCATCACGGGCTCGGTGCGCTCGGGCCGCCGCGTCATGGAGGTCGCGTCCGAATCGATCAAGCGCGTGCACCTGGAGCTGGGCGGCAAGTCGCCCAACATCATCCTGGGCGATGCCGACTTCGCGCGCGCCGTGGAAGGCGGCATCGAGGACGCGCTGCGCAACACCGGCCAGGTTTGCGGCGGCCTCACGCGCATGCTGGTGCCGCGCGACCGCCTGGGCGAAGCCGAGCATCTGGCCGTGCGCAAGGCGCGCAGCTATGTGCTGGGCGACCCGCTCGACGAGCGCACGACGCTGGGCCCGGTGTCGACTGCGGCCGCGCGTGAGCGCGTGCGCGGCTACATCCGCCAGGCGCGGGAGGAGGGCGTGCGCATGCTGACGGGGGGCGCCGAGGCACCCGAGGGTCTGGCGCGCGGTTGGTACGTGCAGCCGACCATCTTCTCGGGCGACAACCACAGCCGCATCGCGCGCGAGGAAATCTTCGGCCCGGTGGTCGTGCTGATCCCGTTCGACGACGAGGAAGACGCGATCCGCATCGCCAACGACTCGGTCTACGGCCTGGCGGCCGGCGTGTGGTCTGCAGATCCGGATCGCGCCCGTGCCGTCGCCGCGCGGCTGCGCGTGGGCCGCGTCCGCATCAACGGCGCGCCACTGGACAAGCGTGGCACGCACGGCGGCTTCAAGCTGTCCGGCGTGGGTCGCGAGTGGGGCCGCTTCGGCATCGAGGAATTCATGGAATACAAATCCGTGCTGGGCTGAACGCTCAGGACACGGCTGGAGACTGAAAAATGGAAAGACGAGACATCCTGAAAGCGCTGGCGGCCCTGGGCCTGGCGGTGCCCGCCGGGCAGACCTGGGCTCAGGCCAAGGGCCCCGGCGGCGCTGTGCGCGTCATCGTGCCGCTGCCGGCCGGCAGCTCCAACGACTACGCCACGCGCATGCTGCTGCCGCTGGTCGGCGCGATCAACGGCCAGAACTACTTCATCGACAACAAGGCGGGCGGCAACGGCGGTATCGGCACGCTCGAAGTGGTCCGCGCCGCTCCGGACGGCAAGACCTTGCTGTGCGGCTCGAACTCGCCGCTGGCGGCCAACCTGGCCTTCGTGAAGAACATGGGCTACGACCCGCGCAAGGACCTGACACCGATCGCGGGCGTGAGCCTGACGAACCACGTGCTCATGGTCAAGGCCGATTCACCGATCAAGACCTTCGGCGAGTTCATCGCCTACGCGAAGTCGCGGCCCGGCCAGGTCAGCGTGGGCTTCTCGACCACCTCTGTGCAAACGCAGATCGCCACCATGAGCCACATGGCCGGCATCCAGCTGCTGCCCGTCCCCTACAAGGGCAGCCCCGCGACCATCAGCGACGTGATCGGCGGCGTGCTGTTCGCCACGCTGACCGACCCGGGTAACGCGCAGGCCCAGGTCAAATCCGGGCAGTTGCGCGCGCTGGCCGTGTCCTCCCTGAAGCGCAACCCGACCACGCCCGACTGGCCCGCCATTGCCGAGACGCTGCCGGGCTTCGACTTCCCGTCGTGGAACGCACTGGTCGGGCCGGCCGGCCTGCCGCGCGAACTGGTCACCCTCGTGAGCGATGCCGTGCTGAAGGCGCAGAAGATGCCGGACCTGATCCAGAAATACGCCAACCATGGCACGACGCCGCTCGAGATGGGGCCTGACAAACTGAAGGCCATGATCGACTCGGAGACCACGCGCTGGGTTCGCCTCGCGCGCGAGGCCAACATCCGGCCCGAGTGATGTTTCGCGTCAAGGCCCGCTGCACCTGCGGCCCGCGGCAGCCCTTCGTGCCGACGACCATCGAGCGTCGCGCACCGGGGCCGCGCGACGTGCACATCGCCATCGCCTACGCCGGCATCTGCCAGTCCGACGTGGAGCACGCACGCAGCACGCGCGGCAAGACCATCTATCCGCTGGTGCCGGGTCACGAGATGGCCGGGACCGTGCTGGCGGTGGGCAGCGAGGTTACGCGCCACCGCGTCGGCGACCGCGTGGGCGTAGGCAACATGGTCGATGCCTGCCGTCGGTGCGACAACTGCCGTGCCGGCCTGGAGCAGTACTGCAGCGGCGGCCGAACGCTGGCCTATGGTGCGATCGGACGTGACGGCCAGCCCACCTTTGGCGGCTACAGCGAGGAGGTGGTCGTGGACGAGGCCTTTGTCGTGGCCATCCCCGACTCCATCGCGCTGCAGAACGCGGCGCCGCTGATGTGCGCCGGCATCACCATGTATTCACCGCTGCGCCACTGGGGCGCGGGGCCGGGCAAGCGCGTGGCCATCCTTGGATTCGGCGGCCTGGGTCACGTGGGCGTGCAGATAAGCCGCGCGCTGGGTGCGCACACCACGGTGCTGGACCTCACGCCGGCCAAGCGCGAGGATGCGCTGCGCCTGGGGGCCGACGACTACCGGCTCAGCAACGAACCCGACACCTTCACGGCGCTCGACAGCAGCTTCGACATCGTGGTCTCCACCGTGCCCATCCATGCCGACCTGGACCGCTACCTCGGCCTGCTGGCGCTCGATGGCGTGTACGTGAACCTGGCGGTGCCCGCCGTGCCGCTCAGCGTGCCGGCCGCCGCGCTGCTGACCAACCGCCGCTCCATTGCCGGCACGCGCAGCGGCGGCATCGCCGAGACGCAGCAGATGCTGGACTTCTGCGCCGAGCACGGCATCGCCGCCGAGGTGGAGGTGATCGCGGCCGACGACATCGACGCAGCCTACCGGCGGCTGCTGGCCGGCGACGTGCGCTTTCGCTTCGTGATCGACAACCAAACCCTGTGAGACCTCTGACATGCCCGACTTCCTGCTCTACGAACAAGACGGCCCCGTCGTCACGCTGACCATGAACCAGCCCGAGCAGCGCAATCCGCTGACCGGCAACACGGCCATCCCCGAATTCCTGGCCGCCATCGAGCGCATCCACGACGACCGCAGCGTGCGCTGCGCGATCCTGGCGGCCAACGGCCCCTCGTTCTGCGCCGGCGGCAACATCCACGAGATGAAGCGCCAGGCCTCGCCCGAGGTCAGCGAGATGGACATCCGCCAGGACTACCGGCGCGGCATCCAGCGCCTGGCGCTGTCGCTGTTCAACCTGGAGGTCCCGGTGGTGGCCGCCATCAACGGCCATGCCATCGGCGCCGGGCTGGACCTCGCCTGCATGTGCGACATCCGCATCGCGTCCGAGAAGGCCAAGTTCGCCGAGAGCTTCATCAAGCTGGGCATCATTCCTGGCGACGGCGGCGCCTGGCTGCTGCCGCGCATCGTCGGCATGTCGCGCGCGGCCGAGATGGCGCTGACGGGCGACACCATCGATGCGCGTCAGGCGCTGGACTGGAACCTGGTGTCGCGCGTGGTGGCGCCCGAGGAACTGCTGCCCGCAACCCGCGCCATGGCCGACCGCATCGCCG
This sequence comes from Variovorax sp. WS11, assembly GCF_010499245.1. Lineage (GTDB taxonomy): Bacteria > Pseudomonadota > Gammaproteobacteria > Burkholderiales > Burkholderiaceae_C > Variovorax. Next base: position 562,311 of record NZ_JAAGOW010000001.1, on the reverse strand, counting down.
TGAACGCCGCACACGGCATCCGCTTGACCAAGCGTTTGCTGCGCGAGGCCATTCATGCGCGGCTGAGCGAGGTGCTGGAACTGTCCGCCGTGTACCAGGCCGTGTGCCACAAGACGCCGGATCACAGCGAGGCCGTGAACGCTTTCCTCGAAAAGCGCGCACCGATTTTCGGCTGACGTCATGAACTCCGCCGCAACCCGCGAAGAGGAACTGCACTGGCGCCGCATCGACATGCGTGCCTGGCGGCGCAGCGACGACCTGTTCGAGCTCGAAGGCCGCGTGACCGATCGCAAGCCTTACGACTTCGTGCCCGCAAATGGCGACAAGCGCTTTCCGGCCGGTGAAGCGGTCCACGACATGGGTGTTCGCCTGGTGTACGACCGCGATCTCACCATCCACGCCGTGGCGACCTTTACCGAGGCCGCGCCTTACGACGCGTGCCCCGATGGTGGCAATGCGCTGCAGTCGCTGGTCGGCCTGCGCATGGCCAGCGGCTGGAGCAGGGAAGTCCGCAGCCGCCTGGGTGGCGAGCGTGCCTGCACGCACCTGATGGAGCTGCTGATCCCGATGGCGACGACGGCATTCCAGTCGTTGAGCCAGGTGAACCGCGGACGCGCCGAGCGCGTGGACGCGAACGGCCGGCCGCTGAAGATCGACAGCTGCTACGCCTATGGCGCGACGCGCGAACTGGTACGCGTGTTGTGGCCGAAATTCCACGAAAAGACAAAGAAGCAAGGAGACGCGTGATGAACATCGCACGGCGATGGCTGCTGTTGGCGGCAGCCTGCCTTGGCGTGGCCGCAGGCCCTGTTCTGGCACAGACCTTTCCCAACCGGCCGATCAAGCTGATCCTGCCGTTCCCCGCCGGCAGCGCGACGGACGGGACAGCACGCGTCATCGCCGAGGACCTGCGCAAGGGCCTGGGCCAGCCCATCGTGATCGAGAACCAGGCCGGTGCGGACGGCAACATCGCAGCCATGACTGCCAAGCGGGCGGCCCCCGACGGCTACACCTTGTTCATGAGCACGAACTCCGCGCATGCCGTGAACAAGACGCTGTATGCCAACCTGGCCTTCGACCCCGAGAAAGACTTCGAGCCGGTGGCGGGCTTGATCAGCATCCCGTTGACCCTGCTGGTGCGAAAGGACTTTCCGGCGTCCGACGTCGCGAGCTTCATTGCCGTGGCCAAGGCGCGCTCGGCCAGCAGACCACTGAGCTTCGGCAGCGGCAACACGTCCAGCCAGATCGCAGCGGCCCTGCTGCAATCCGTGGCAGGCGTGGATATCACGCACGTGCCGTATCGCGGAACGCCGCAGGCCCTGACGGACCTCGTGGGCGGGCAGATCGACGCGCTGCTGGTCGATCCCTTTTCGTCGATGGGCTTCGTGCAAAACGGTCAGCTCAAGGTGCTGGCCGTGACAGGCAAGGTACGCCACCCGCTGCTGCCCGACGTGCCGACCATGGGCGAAGCCGGTTACAAGGACGTGCAGGTCGTGACCTGGGCGGCACTGTTCGCGCCTGCCGGCACGAATGCGGCCATCGTCGACAGGCTGAACGCTGAAGTCGCCAAGAGCCTGTCTCGCCCCGAGACCAAGGTCGCCATCCAGAAGATGGCCATGGACCCCATGCCGATGACGCCCAGCCAGTTGCGCAGCTTCGTCCATGCCGAGATCCAGCGCTGGGGCCGTCTCGTGGAACTGGCCGGCCTACCCAAGAAATGAAGGAGACACCCGTGCAAGACCCTGTCAAACGCCTGCATGGCCGCCGCATCCTGATCACCGGCGCGGCATCTGGCATCGGCCGTGCGACCGCCACACTGTTCGCTGCGGAAGGCGCGGCACTGACCTTGCTGGACCGAGACGCCAATCTTTTGCGGCAGGCTGCGCAGCAGACCGGCGCGCATGCCTGCGAGGCCGATGTCACGGACGAAGCCTCCGTGGCGCGTGCCGTCGCAGACGGCGCAGCCCGCATGGGCGGCATCGACGGCGTGGTCAATGCCGCCGGCGTCATGCTGCGCGGCTCCGTGCTCGAAGTCAGCGTGGATCAATGGCGCCGCGTGCTGGAGATCAACCTGACGGGCGGCTACATCGTCGTGCGTTGCTGCCTGCCGTGGTTGCAGAAGGCGGCGGACGCCACCATCGTCAATGTCGGATCCGGGCAAGCGCTGCTGCCCAACTCGCCCAACCGCACGGCCTATTCGGCGTCGAAGGGCGGCGCGCTCAATCTCACGCGTGCGCTTGCGGCCGAACTGGCCCCCGCGATCCGCGCCAACACGGTGTGTCCCGGTCTGGTGGACACGCCCATGGCCGACGGCGTGCGCGCGAACGTGAGCAACTACGCGCTGCAGCGCCTGGCGCAGCCCGAGGAGATCGCGCGTGCCATCCTGTACCTGACCAGTTCCGAATCGTCCTATGTGACCGGCGCCGCGCTGGCCGTGGACGGCGGGCGGTCCTTCCACTGAAAGGCGCCGATGACATTGACTGGCGAAACCTTCGTGCTGCGGTCCTCGCCCACGTCGCCGTTCGTGCGCAAGGTGCGCATGGCGATCGATGTGCTGGGGCTGGCGGACCGCGTCACGCTGGCGCCGACCGACGCGGCGGACGAGAGGCTGCGGGAACAGAACCCGCTGGGCAAATACCCCTGCCTGGTCCGCGAGGATGGCACGGCGATCTACGACAGCAGCGTGATCCTCGAGTTCCTGCAATGGGTGGCCGCAACCGACAGGCTGCTGCCGAACGCAGGGCCGCAGCGCATCGCGATGCTGACGCAGACACGGCTGGCGGACGGCATCATCGATGCCGGCGCGCTGATCATCTACGAGGAGCGCTACCACGACACCGAGCGGCGTTCGTCCGAATGGCTGGAGCACCAGCGCGGCAAGATCCGGCGCGCGCTCGCGTTCTTCGAGGCCGCGCCGCCGGACCCGACCAAGACCGATGCGGTGACGATCGGCCTGGCCTGCGCGCTGGGATTTCTCGACCGACGCCAGCCCGTGGCATGGCGCCCGTCCAGTCCCGGCCTGGCGAGCTGGTTGGCCGCCTTTGCCGTCCATGAGCCTGCCTTCGAGCGCACGCGTCCGCCGGCCCCTTGAAGCGCACGCGGGAAACCCCGCTGCGCCAGCGTGCGGTATCGCACGAAAATCGTTGGCCTCGACAACTCTCGTACAAGGGCCCGACGAACCATGATGATCGATCTGGTCCAGCTGCGCACCTTCGTCGCCGTGGCGGAGGAGCAGCATCTCACGCGTGCGGCCGAGCGGCTGCACGTGAGCCAATCGGCCGCCAGCGCCCATGTGCGCGCGATCGAAGAGAACCTGGACCTGCAGCTGTTCGTGCGCACCAACCGCAGCCTGGAACTCACGCGCGCGGGGCAAATGCTGATGCGCCAGGCCAAGGAGCTGCTGAATGGCGCGGCCGAATTCACATCGTTCGCGCGCGACATCCGTGGCAAGGTCGAAGGCAACCTGATCGTCGGCGCCAGCAGCGACCCCACCTCCAGCCGCATCGGCCCCGTGATTGCCGAACTGCGTGCCAAACACCCGCTGATCACCGTCGACCTGCGGGCGCGTGCGTCCGCCGGCACGCGGCAGGCGCTGAAGACAGGCGAGATCGACATCGGCATGCTGCTCGGCCGCGCGGTCGACGCCGGCTTCACCTACTACGAGATGGCGACGGTGAACTTCCGTGTGGTGGGGCCGGTGGCCTGGAAGGAGAAGATCGAATCCGCCGATTGGACCGAACTGGCCGAGCTGCCATGGATCACGCCCAGCGACACCAACCTCTCGTACGCGTTCATGATGGAGAAGCTGTTTGCAGAGAAAGGCCTGGAGTTGAACAGCGTCGTACGCTTCGACAACTCCGCGCTGGCCCGTGCGCTCGTGCAGTCGGGTGTGGGCATGCTGCTGATGCGCGAGGAGTACGCATTGCAGGGCGAGCAGGAAGGCTATCTGGCGCTGTCACCGCTGGCACGCGCGGAGTACCCGCAGTTCATCGCGCATGTGGCAAGCCGTGGGAACGATCCGCTGATCCGCGCGTTCGTGGATGCGGCGGCCGAGGCCTGGCCGGACATGCGGAGGATGGCGCCGTTGGCGCGGCGGTGATCTCTGTCGATCCACTACGCCGGTTGATCAGGCGCCCCAAGCTCACAATCCGCGGGAGGCTGACGCTTGTAGCTGACTGTCAGCAGCTCCCACACATGACCATCGGGTTCGTTCCAGTAGATGCGACGGCCTCCGTACACCGAAGCGACCTTGCTGTCATCCGGACCGTGCGGCAGGCTACGGAACGGAACGCCTGCGGCTCGCATACGCTGCACGATCACGTCGAAGTCTTCCTGCCCGACTCGGAAGCACAGGTGTTGCTTCGGAAAAGCGCCGTCGCTTTGCGCAAAGTCGAGCGTCAGACCGGCATTGACGTACACCGGAGAGTACGCGCCGACGGCCCCTTGTTCTGCCCATGGGACACCGAGCAGCTCTGCGAGCAGCTTGGCAGACGCAACCCGGTTGCTCGAGGGGACGGTGACGTGGTCAAGGCAAACGGGCATGTTCACAGCATTTCCGACCTGACCCGCTCCACCGTTCCCCCTGCACGCAGCAACGCCGCTTCCAGCGCCAACGCCTGCGGCATCACCGCTTCGGCATAGAACCGCGCTGTCGCCATCTTGGCCTCGCAGAATGCCAGGTCTTCTTCGCGCCTCGCGTGCGCTGCAAGCATCGTCCTTGCCATCTGCCAGCCGCACAGCAGCACACCCGCCAGCCGCAGATACGACACCGCCCCCGCGTAGACCTGCACGGGCCGCTCCTTCGCGTTGGCCAGCACGTAATCCACCGCGGACTCGAACGCCATCCTTCCGGCATGCAGCCCCTGACGCATCACGCGGAAATCCTCGCCCTGCGTCTCCGCCAACGCGTGCTCGGTCTCTGCGACCCGCGCACAGACGGCCTTGGCCGCGGCACCGCCGTCACGCACCGTCTTGCGCCCCAGGAAGTCATTCGCCTGAATCGCCGTCGTGCCTTCGTAGATGGGGAGGATGCGCGCGTCGCGGTAGTGCTGCGCGGCGCCGGTTTCCTCGATGAAGCCCATGCCGCCGTGAATCTGAACGCCCAGGCTGGCGAGCTCGACCGCCATCTCCGTGCTGTGCCCCTTCACGACCGGCACCAGGAATTCGTACAGCGCTTGATTCTCGCGTCGCTCGGCTTCGTCCGCCGCATGGTGTGCCACATCGCCGGCCGCCGCGGCCACGTAGGCCAGTGCCCGCGCGCCTTCGATGGATGCCTTCATGGTGAGCAGCTTGCGCCGCACATCAGGGTGTTGGACGATGGGCGGCGCCGCATCGCTGCTGCCGAGCGCGCGGCCCTGCACGCGCTCGCGCGCAAAAGCCAGTGCCTGCTGGTAGGCGCGCTCGGCCACGGCGATGCCCTGCAGGCCCACGGCGAAGCGCGCGGCGTTCATCATCACGAACATGTACTCCAGGCCGCGGTTGGCCTCGCCGACCAGTTCGGCTGTCGCGCCCTGCGCGCCGCCGAACTGCAGCACCGCCGTCGGGCTGGCCTTGATGCCCAGCTTGTGTTCGATGCTGATGCACTGCACGTCGTTGCGCGCGCCCAGGCTGCCGTCTTCGTTGACCAGGAACTTCGGCGCGACGAACAGGCTGATGCCCTTCACGCCCGGCGGCGCATCGGGCAGGCGGGCCAGCACCAGGTGGACGATGTTGTCCGCCATGTCGTGCTCGCCCCAGGTGATGAAGACCTTGGTGCCGAAGATGCGGTAGCTGCCGTCTCGCTGCGGCTCGGCGCGCGTGCGCACGGCTGCAAGGTCAGAGCCGGCTTGCGGCTCGGTGAGGTTCATGGTGCCGGTCCAGTTGCCGGCGATCAGTTGCGGCGCGTACCTGGCGCGCAGGGCCGGGCTCGCGGCCGTCAGCAGCGCCTCGATGGCGCCGTCGGTCAGCATGGGGCACAGACCCAGCGAGACGTTGGCCGCGTGCAGCATCTCGGCGCAGGCCGCGGAGATGAGCTTGGGCGCGCCCTGGCCGCCGTAGGTCTGCGGATGGGCCAGGCCTTGCCAGCCGCCCTCCGCGAACAGCCGGTACGCCTCCTTGAAGCCCGGCGTGGCCGTGACTTCGCCGTCGTGCCAGTGCGAAGGTTGGCGGTCGCCCACCGCGTTCAGCGGCGCGATGACCCCGCGGCACAGGCGGGCGGATTCTTCGAGGACCGCCTCGGCCGTGTCGGGACCAAAGTCCTCGAAGCCGGGCAGGGCGGCCACGCGGTCGAGCTGCGCCAGGTGGCGCATCGCGAACAACATGTCCTTCACGGGGGGCGTATAGCTCATCTCGATTCCTGATTCACTGTCGACAGGAGGCGTCCGCTCATTCGGGCTGGATGCCGGCGTCCTGCGCGACCTTCTTCCAGCGCGCGGTCTCCGCCTCGACGTGCTTGGCGAACTGCTCCGGCGTGGTGGGCCACGGCTGCACAGCGCTCTCGGCCAGCTTGGCGATGGTTGCCTTGTCGCGCAGCGCTGCGTTCAGCCCTGCGTTGAGCTTCTGCACGACGTCGGCCGGCATGTTGGCCGGGCCGATCAGACCCGACCAGGCCGGTACCGACAGGCCAGGCACCGTCTCTGCGGCGGCCGGTAGCCCCGGCGCCAGCTCGCTGCGCTCGGGCAGCGATATGGCCAGCACCTTCAGCTTTCCGCCCTTGGCCATCGTGATCGCGGTGGCCGAGTCGACGATGCTGACGTCCAGCGTGCCGCCCATCACGTCGGTGGCGGTGGTGGTGGTCGACTTGTACGGCACCATCAGCAGGTCGAGCTTGGCCAGACGGCCGAGCGCTGCAAACTGGATCTTGGTCAGTGCCGAGTAGTGGCCCACCGAGACCTTGCCCGGGTTCTTCCTGGCATAGGCGACGAGCTCGGCAAAGCTGTTCACGGGCAGCTGGTTCGAGGCGATGTAGCCCTGGAAGGCGTTGTAGATGCCGCCAATGGGCGTGACATCCTTGCGCGGGTCGTAAGGCAGGTTCTTGACGACCGATACGTTCAGCGCCATCGGCGAGATACCGCCCAGCATCAGCGTGTTGCCATCGGGTTTGGAACGCATCAGCTCCTGCATGGCCAGCACGCCGTTGGCGCCGGGCTTGTTGTCGATCATGATGGGCCGCTTCAAGTTCTCGGCCATGGTGGCGGCCACGATGCGCGTGGCGAAGTCGCTTGGTGTGCCGGGGCTCAGCGGGATGATGATGCGGATGGGATCTCCACCGCCTTGCGCAATGGCAGTGCCGGCCAGCAGGCCCAGGCTCAGTGCGGCCGCTTTCAGAAGCGTTCTCTTGTCCATGCAGTCTCCGTTTATCGTTTGTGAGTGAAGGGGCGGCCGCGACGATCGCGGCACGCGCAAGGCGCCTGGGCCGCGGCCCGCCCTTGGGTCAGGTGATGGTGCGCATCAGTTCGGCGATGTCGGCGACCGATTCAAGCCGACCGACGGTTTCAGTCAGCCGCACGGCCGTGTCGGCCGGAAGCGCCCGTGCGGCAAAGGTCGCGCAGTCGGCTGTCTTGGCGGTGAACTCGGCCGGCAGCATCGGGTTCCTGGGGTGCCCCTTGGGGTAGTCGATGCGTGTCTCCACGGTCTGCCCGTCGCGGAACTCCACGACCACGCGTGCCGGCGTCACGAAGCGGCTCCAGTCGCGTTCGATGTCGGCGTCCACATAGGGCCTTACGCGCGTGGTCAGCGCCAGGATGTCCTCGCGCTGAAGACCTTCGTCGGAGAAGTGGCCGATGCCCATGCGGCCGTCGATCCAGGCGGCCGCCACGGTGTAGGGAATGCTGAACTGCGCCTCGACGATGGTGCGCGGCGCGAGTCGGACTGCTTCAGGTACGCACACCATCTGGTAGCCGGGTGCCGTCACACCGACCCGGATGGCCTCGATGTCGCTCGCGGGTCGGCCTGTTTTTGCGCGCAGTTCCAGCGCCGCGTCGATCGCGGAATGCGTATCGCGGCAACAGGGGTAGGGCTTGTAGCTCAGGTTCAACAGCTCGAAGCGCTGGCCCAGGTCCTTGCGCACGACCTCGCGGTCCACGCGGCCTTGCAGGTACACGCGTATGAAACCGTCGGCGCCATCGAAGACCTCCTGTGCGCCGCGGATGCCGCGCTGCGCCAGCTGCACCGCCAGCACCGCCGCCTGCGCCGCCAAGCCGGGCTGCAGCCGCTTCATCAGGGAGGCGTCGCGCGTGACCTGGTGGTTGCCAGCCACCGAGCTGTAGACGATGCCGAATGCATTGCGCATCTGTTCGTCGTTCAGCCCCAGCGCGCGGCCGGCTGCTGCCGTGGCACCGAAGTACCCCAGCAGCGACGTGTAGATGAAGCCGCTCTCGACGATGTCGACCTTGACGCCCACGCCCAGGCGGCAGGTCACCTCCAGGCCGGCGGCCACGGCCGCGATGAGCTCGCTGCCCGATACGCCGCCGCGCAGCTGCGCGGCCGCTATGGCGGCCGGCACGGCCGTGACGCCGGCGTGCAGGATGGCAGCGTCGTGCGTGTCGTCGTAGTCCCGCGCATGGGACATGCCACCGTTGATCAGGGCCGCGTGATGGGCCGGGAACTTGCCGCCCAACACGAACATGTCCGCTTGGGGCGTGCCGGCCCATTCCTGCACCAGACCGGAGACCTCGGCGATGGCCTTGGCCGAGGAGCCGGCCAGCGCGCACGACAGCGTGTCGAGGATGTTGGTCTTGACGGCTTCGACAACATTGCGGTCCAACCGCGCGGTGTCGATGTTGGCGGCGAAGCTTGCCAGGTCGAGCACCAGGTCGGGTTGGTTGGGCGGTGTCTCCGGGGAGTGGTGAGCGGTTGCCGTCATGGTGCCTGCTGCAAGCGTTGGGGTGTCGATGGCGCAGTTTAGGAAGCGGTACCGCCGCGGGTCCATGCCTGTTTTCGGGATGCGGTGTGCTCGTTTCTCGAACATCACGCGCGCCGCCGCCGGCGCGCCAGCTGTGCGGAAAACCGGGACACGAGCTTTCGCAATTCGCCATGGACTGCGGCGCGGAGCGCTTCCTACACTGCCCCGCAAAGGAGACCTCATGAGCACCGAAGAACACTCGAGCACCCCGCCTGTGCGCATCCGCATGCATATCGACGGCCAATGGCGCGAAGCCGAGCAGACACACGATGTTCGCGACCCCTATCGTGGCGATGTCATTGCGCTGGCCCCCATCTCGTCACTGCAGGACGGCGAGGACGCGTTGGAATCAGCGCGCAGGGCCAAGACCGCGATGGCGGCGCTTCCGGGGCATGAGCGTGCCCGCCTGCTGCACCGCGCTGCCGACCTGGTGGCGGCGCGCACCGAGCAGATCGGCCGCACCATGGCGCGCGAGACCGGCAAGGCGCTGCGCGATTCCATCGTCGAGACGCAGCGTGCAGCCGAGCTGATCCACTTGTGCGCCGAAGAGGCCGTGCGCATCCAGGGCGAGCACATCCCGATGGACGCCAGCACCATCGGTGCCGGCAAGATCGCGATGCTGATGCGCTATCCGGTCGGCGTGGTGACTGCCATCACGCCCTTCAACGGCCCGATCAGCCTGAGCGCGCACAAGCTCGGCCCGGCCCTTGCGGCCGGCAACGCGCTGGTGCTCAAGCCTTCGCCCAAGGCGCCGCTGTGCGTGCATCAGCTGGTCGAGACGGTGCTGGAGGCGGGCTTTCCTGCGGGTGCCATCAACACCGTTTATGGCGACATCGTGGGTCCGAGGATCGTCAGCGATCCACGCGTGGACTTCGTGAGCTTCACGGGCTCGATTCGCGTCGGCAAGTTGATCCGTGATGCCGTGGGCATGAAGCGCGTGGCGCTGGAGCTGGGCGGCGTGGGGCCCACCTTTGTGCACCACGATGCCGACATCGCCGCAGCTGCCAAGGCCTGTGCGCGCAATGGCGTGGCGTTGGCAGGCCAGAGCTGCGTGTCGGTGCAGAACGTCTACGTGCACAAGCGCATGCACGACCGCTTCGTCGACGCGGTGCTGCAGGAGGTGGACGCCATCCGTTTCGGCGATCCGCTGGACATGGCGACCGAGGTCGGCACGCTGATCGACGAAGAGGCCGCGATCCGCGTGGAAGGCATGGTCGCCGAGGCCGTGGAGGCGGGCGCCTGCGCCCTGCGCGCGGCCAAGCGCCGCGGCGCGCAACTCGGCGCCACTGTGCTGAGCCAGGTGAACCCCAACATGCGCGTGGTGTCCGACGAGATCTTCGGCCCGGCGTTCAGCATCCAGCCGTATGAAGACATCGCACCGCTGTTCGCGGCGATCAGCGAGAGCGCCTACGGCCTGCAATGCGGCATCTACACGAATTCGCTGGACCTGGCGCTGTCGGCGATCCGCACCATCCGCACCGGCGGCGTGATCGTGAACGGCACGTCGCGCTGGCGCTCGGACCAGATGCCCTACGGCGGCGTGAAGGACAGCGGAATCGGCCGCGAGGGGCCGAAGTTCTCGATCCGCGACATGACCGAAGAACGATTGTTCGTTCTGAACTGATCGGGAGGGACACGACATGCAGATGACTGCCGCCGTCCTGTACGAGCAGGGCTTGCCGGCGCCCTATGCCGACAGCCAGCCGTTGAAGATCGAGCAAGTGGAGCTGGAAGGGCCGGGCGAGGGAGAGGTGCTGGTCGAAGTGCGCTCGGCCGGGTTGTGCCATTCCGACCTGTCCCAGGTGGCTGGCCTGCGCAAGCGCACGCTGCCCGTGGTGATGGGCCACGAGGGTGCCGGCATCGTGCGCGAGGTCGGTCGCGGCGTCACCGCCTTCAAACCGGGGGACCACGTCGTCATGACCGTGGGCTCGGGCTGTGGCGCGTGCGACTACTGCGTGAACAGCCGCCCCGTGCTGTGCGACCTGGTCGCTGCCTCGCGCGCCAAGGGTGTTCTCATGACCGGCGCGCGGCGTCTGACGCGCGGGGGCTTGGGCCTGTACCACCACAGCGGCGTGTCCTCGTTCGCTCAATACGCGGTAACCGTGCCGGGCACATTGGTCAAGGCCGATCCGGCGATTCCGTTCGATGTGGCGGCCTTGTTCGGCTGCGCCGTCGTGACCGGTGCCGGCTGCGTGTTCAACGCGGCCAAGGTGCGGCCGGGCCAGAGCGTGGCGGTGGTCGGCCTGGGCGGCGTGGGCTTCAACGCCGTGATGGCCGCACGGATCGCCGGCGCCTCGACCATCGTGGGCATCGACATCAATCCTTCCAAGTTCGCGCTCGCACGGGAGCTCGGTTGCACGCACACCGTCTCGGCGCGCGATGAGAACGCGGTGGAGGCCGTGCGCGACCTCACGCGCGGCGGCGTGGACTTCGCCCTGGAGATGTCGGGCAGCAAGGCCGGTATGGCGACGGCCTATGCGATCACGCGCAAGGGCGGCGAGATCATCTGCGTGGGCATGGGTGCATCGGGCGACCAGTACCCGTATCCGCACACCGCCTTGGTCGGCGAGGAGAAGGTCATCCGCGGCTCGCTGATGGGCAGCTGCTTGCCTCAGCGCGACTTGCCGCTGTACATGCGCTACTACCAGGAGGGCCGGCTGCCGGTCGAGCGCCTGATGAGCGGCAGCTTCGGCTTCGACGAACTGAACCTGAACCTTGATCGGCTGGAGCATGGCGAAGTGCTGCGGCAGGTCCTGCGGCCGCACGGCTGAAAAGTGCAGAAGACGATGGGAGACAAGACATGCGAATGACGGCAGCAGTGATGTACGAGCAGGGCCTGCCGGCCCCTTACGCGCAAAGCAGGCCCTTCCGGATCGAGGAAGTGGAGCTCGACGGTCCGGGTGACGGCGAGGTGCTTGTCGAAGTGCGTGGCGCAGGCCTGTGCCATTCCGACCTGTCCGTCATCGAAGGGCTGCGCAAGCGGCCGCTTCCGGTGGTGGGCGGCCACGAGGGCGCTGGCATCGTGCGCGAGGTCGGCAAGGGCGTGCAAGGCCTGAAGCCGGGCGACCACGTGGCCATGGCGGGCGTGGCAGGCTGTGGCCAATGCCGCACTTGCCTGGCGGGGCGGCCAGGCATTTGCCAGGCTGTCAGCGCGGCGCGCTCCGAAGGCCTTCTGGCGACCGGCGCGCGGCGGCTGCATCTGGCGGATGGTGGGCGGCTGAACCACTACAGCGGCATCTCGGTCTACGCACAGTACGCGGTGGTGGCGCCGCAGTCGCTGATCAAGATGGACCCGGCCGTTCCGCTGGATGTCGCAGCGCTGTTCGGCTGCGCCGTTGTCACCGGCGCGGGGGCCGTGTTCAACAGCGCCAAGGTGAAGCCGGGCGCCAGCGTGGCCATCATCGGGCTGGGTGGCGTCGGCCTGACCGCCGTGATGGCCGCGCGCGAAGCCGGCGCGGCGCGCATCGTCGGCATCGATGTGCTGCCGTCCAAGTTCGATCTGGCGCGCGCGGTCGGCGCGACCGACTGCATCGACGCGCGCGACCCCCAGGCCGTGCAGCACGTGCTGGATCTCACGCACGGCGGTGTCGACTACGCGTTCGAGATCTCTGGCCATCCATCGGCGTTGCAGATGGCCCAGTCCATCACGGTGCGCGGCGGCGAAGTCATCGGCGTGGGGGTGGGGCAGTCCAGCGCCACGTTCAGCGTGCCGCATCTGTCCTGGGTCTGCGAGGAGCGCGTGATGCGGGGCTCCTTCATGGGCGGCGGCGTGGCGCAAGAAGACGTACCGCGCTACGTGGACATGTTCCTGCGCGGGCGGCTGCCCGTGGACCGTCTGCGCAGCGAGCACATCGGCTTCGACAAGCTGAACGAAGCGTTCGACCTGCTGCATGGAGGCGGGGTGGTGCGGCAGATCCTGCTGCCGCATGGCAACTGAGCCTGCCAACACGCTTGGCCATACCGGTGCGACCTGCGGGTTGGCGCCGATCCCTGCCAGCGAGCGCGACATCGTGTCCGTGACGGCCGAGCCGTTCTTCCAGGTGGCCGAAGAACCGCTGCCGCTGGAAGGCCCTGCATTCGACCGGCAGGGAAACCTGCTGTTCGTCGACATCTACGGCGGCCGGGTGCTGTGCCTCTCTCTTGAGCAGCGGCGATTGACGACCCTGTATTCGGATCCGGGACAGAACCCATCGGGCCTCGCAGTGCACAAGGACGGACGCATCTTCGTCGCTGCCGTGGGCCCGCGCAACAGCCAGGGCTTGTTCGATGCGGGTGGGGTGTTCGCACTGGATCCCGGCGGAGGCGGCCGGCAGACCGTCGTGCCGCCCAGTGCCGGCCATGCCGTCAATGACCTGGTGTTCGACCGGCAAGGCGGTTTCTACATGACGGACTTTCGGGGATCGTCGACGCGGCCGCTGGGCGGTGTGTACTACATGCCGCCGGACAGCAGCACGCTCAGGCCCGTCTTGCCGGATCTGTGCGGCGCCAATGGCGTGGCGCTCGGGCCCGATGACGGGGTTCTGTGGGCCACCGAGTTCAGCGCTTGCCGGCTGCACCGCGCCGACCTGAGCGCGCCCGCCACGATTTCGCACACGGGCACGTCGATCCCCTACCACTTCATCGGCCCGGGGCCCGATTCGATGCGCACGGACTTGCAGGGCAATGTGTACGTGGCGCTGAACCGGCAAGGTCGCGTCCTCGTCTTCAGTCCGTATGGGATCCCTATCGGCCAGATCCTGCTGCCCGGACGCGAGAAGAACCGCTTTCTGCGCTGCACGAGCCTGGCGCTGATGCCTGGATCGCGCGACCTGTTCATCGTCGCACGCGACGAGGTGGGGGGAGGCGGCGCCATGGTCTTCAAGGCCGGAGGCTTTGCGGACGGACTTGCAATGTTTTCACACCAGTAAATGAAGGAGACAGGTCGATGACCATGACGCGCAGATCCTTGATGGTGGCTTCGGCACCCCTGCTTTGCTGGCGCAGCGCCCTGGCGCAAGGCAGCTATCCCAGTCGACCCATCAAGGTGGTGGCCCCGTTCACGGCCGGGGCAGCGGCCGATACGCTGCTGCGCCGGGTCACCGAGTCCGCGGGCAAGCTGTTGGGCCAGGCCATGGTCGTCGAGAACAAGCCGGGCGCGCAGGCCGCCATTGCGGCCCGCATCGTTGCCAGGGCGTCCCCGGATGGCTACACGTTGATGATGGGCGGCAACTCTTCGCACGCGGCCAACGTCCATACGCTGAAGAACGCCGGCTACGATCCCGTAGCTGATTTCACGCCGATCACGCAGCTGAGCCTGAACCCGTTGATGCTGGTGGTTCCGGCCAGCCTGCCGGTGCGCACGGTGAAGGAGTTCATCCAGTACGCCCGGGACCGGCCGGGCAAGCTGAGTTACGCCACCGGCAACTCGGGCATGCTGGTCGCCGCCAAACTGCTGACAACACAGGCGGGCATCGACGCGCTGGCCGTCAACTATCCCGGCGCCGCCCCGGCCACGACGGATCTGCTTGCCGGGCGCATCGACTTCATCATGAACGATCCCGTAGTGGCCGCGCCTTTCGTGAAGACGGGGCAACTGCGTGTCCTGGGCGTCACCTCGCGCCAGCGCATCCCCTTGTTTCCCGATGTGGCCCCGCTGGCAGAGCAGGGGCTGCCCGACTACGAATACGCATCATGGTCGGCCATGTTCGCGCCCGCAGGCTTGCCGGCGGACATCGCGCGCAAGCTGCATCAGGTCTTCACGCTGGTGATGGCCGATTCCGCCATGCAGACCTTTGCGGCGTCTGCCGGCATCATCCCCGTGACGTCGCCCGCACCCGCACAGCTGCGCGTCTACGTACAAGAGCAGATCAGCCTATGGGGACGCTGGGCGAGAGTTGCAGGGCTTGCGCCGGAATAGAGGCCAGACCTCGCGTGCGAGGTCTCGCGTCGTCGTTGTTGGTTGTTGTTGTGTTGTGTTGTGTTGCTGATGCTGTCAGCTCCCCGCAAGCCACCAACTCATAATTATGAATTCAGTTTCGCCCCAGAGCCGCGCCCCAGCAGGAGACAAAGCCCATGAGCCGCTATGCAGAGTTCTATCGCCGTTCCATCGAAACGCCGGAGGCCTTCTGGGCCGAACAGGCCGAGCTGATCGACTGGAAAACCCCGCCCCGCCAGATCCTCGACACGACGCGGGCTCCTTTCGTGCACTGGTTCGCCGGCGGCACCACGAATCTCTGCCATAACGCGGTCGATCGACATCTCGCCACCCGCGGCGACCAGCCGGCGCTGATCGCGGTCTCCACCGAGACCGGCACCGAGAGGAGCTACAGCTTCAAGGAACTGCATGCCGAGGTGCAGCGCGTCGCCGCCTCCCTCAAGGAGCTCGGGGTGGGGAAGGGCGATCGCGTCCTGATTTACATGCCGATGATTCCCGAAGCCGCCTTCACCATGCTGGCCTGCGCGCGGCTTGGGGCGATCCACTGCGTGGTGTTCGGCGGCTTCGCGAGCGCGTCGCTGGCCTCGCGCATCGAGGATGCGACGCCCAAGGTGGTCGTCAGCGCCGATGCGGGATCGCGCGGCGGCAAGGTGATCGCGTACAAACCGCTGCTGGACGAGGCGATCCGCCTCTCGATGCACAAGCCCGACGCGGTGCTGCTGTTCGACCGCGGCCTGGCGCCCATGGACCTGAGCGAGGGCCGTGACCATCTCGCCGCCCCGCTGGTCGAGAAGCACCGCGACGCGCAGGTGCCCTGCACCTGGCTGGACGCCACCGACATCAGCTACACCATCTACACCAGCGGCACCACCGGCCGGCCCAAGGGCGTGCAGCGCGACACCGGAGGCTACGCGGTGGCGCTGGCCGCGAGCATGAAGCACATCTTCGACGGGCGGGCCGGCGAAACCTACTTCTCGACCAGCGACATCGGCTGGGTGGTGGGGCACAGCTATATCGTCTACGGGCCGCTGATCGCGGGCATGGCGACCCTCATGTACGAAGGCCTCCCCACGCAGGGGCTGGACCGGCAGCCCGACGGCGGCATCTGGTGGCAGCTGGTGGAGAAGTACAAGGTCACCGTGATGTTCAGCGCGCCGACAGCCGTACGCGTATTGAAGAAGCAGGACCCGGCGCTGTTGAAGAAATACGACCTGTCGAGCCTGCGTGCGCTGTTCCTCGCGGGCGAGCCGCTGGACGAGCCCACGGCGCGCTGGATCAGCGAGGGCCTGGGCGTGCCGATCATCGACAACTACTGGCAGACGGAGTCGGGCTGGCCCATCCTCACGGTGGCCAACGGCGTGGAGACCACGCGAAGCAAGTTCGGCAGCCCGGGCGTGCCGATGTACGGCTACAAGGTCAAGATCCTGCACGAGTCCACCGGCGAGGAGTTGACGGCCCCCAATGAAAAGGGCGTGGTCGTGATCGAGGGGCCGACGCCGCCCGGCTTCATGCAGACCGTGTGGCGGGACGACGAGCGCTTCGTCGACACCTACTGGAAGACCGTGCCGGGCAAGCTGGTGTATTCCACCTTCGACTGGGGCATCCGCGACGAGGACGGCTACTACTACATCCTGGGGCGTACCGACGACGTGATCAACGTGGCTGGCCACCGCCTCGGCACGCGCGAGATCGAGGAGAGCATCTCCGGCCACGCCAAGGTCGCCGAGGTGGCGGTGGTCGGCGTGGCCGATGCGCTCAAGGGCCAGGTGGCCATGGCCTTCGTCGTGCCGAGGGACGGGGCGGTGCTCGGCGACGCCCAGGCCGCCCTGGCGCTGGAAGGCGAGGTCATGAAGCAGGTGGCCGACCAGCTCGGTGCGCTGGCCCGGCCGGCGCGCGTGCACTTCGTGGGTGCGCTGCCCAAGACCCGTAGCGGCAAGCTGCTGCGCCGGGCGATCCAGGCCGTGTGCGAGGGTCGCGATCCCGGCGACCTGACCACCATCGAGGACCCGGGCGCGCTCCAGCAGATCAGGCAAACGCTTTCGCCCCAGGGGTAGGCCGTCCCGCTCCGGAAGGGCTTGTGGAGCCGGTTTCCGGCGTCACATAGCTGCCATGGCACAATGCCAAGGTACTCCGGCCCTTCCCCAGCCACAGTCGCATCCGCCAATCGGTTCAGCCGTGTCGCGGAAGGTTTCCTAAACCAGCTAATGCTTCCCCCAGGGAAGCGAAGGTCAGCGCAATATGAGCGATTCGACGTCCTCCGCGTCCATCTATCACGCCTACCAAGGCAACACCTACCTCTTCGGCGGCAATGCCCCCTATGTCGAAGAGATGTACGAGAACTATCTTGCCAACCCGGGCAGCGTGCCCGACAACTGGCGCTCCTACTTCGACGCGCTGCAGAACGTGCCGGCCACCGACGGCAGCACCACGCGCGACGTCCCCCACCAGCCGGTCATCAATGCCTTCGCCGAGCGCGCGAAGCAGGGCACGACCAAGGTGGTGCAGGCCAGCGGTGCCGATTCCGAGCTCGGCCGCCAGCGCACGGCAGTCCAGCAGCTGATCGCCGCCTACCGCAACGTCGGCGCCCGCTGGGCCGACCTCGATCCGCTCAAGCGCGCCGAGCGCCCCCCGATTCCCGAGCTGGAGCCTTCGTTCTACGGCTTCACCGATGCCGACCTCGAGACGGTGTTCAACACGAGCAACACCTTCTTCGGCAAGGACACGATGTCGCTGCGCGACCTGCTCAACGCGCTGCGCGAGACCTACTGCACCACCATCGGCGCCGAGTACATGTACATGACCGACCAGGCGCAAAAGCGCTGGTGGCAGCAAAAGCTCGAGAGCGCCCGGACCAACCCGAAGCTGAGCACTGAGCAGAAGAAGCGCATCCTCGAGCGTCTGACGGCCGCCGAAGGCCTGGAGCGCTTCCTCCACACCAAGTACGTCGGCCAGAAGCGCTTCTCGCTGGAAGGCGGCGAGAGCTTCATCGTCTCGATGGACGAGCTGATCAGCCAGGCCGGCACCAAGGGCGTGCAGGAGATCGTGATCGGCATGGCCCACCGCGGCCGCCTCAACGTGCTGGTCAATTCGCTGGGCAAGATGCCGGCCGACCTGTTCGCCGAGTTCGACCACACGGCGCCCGAGGAACTGCCCAGCGGCGACGTCAAGTACCACCAGGGCTTCAGCTCCGACGTGTCGACGCCTGGCGGCCCGGTGCACCTGAGCCTGGCCTTCAATCCCTCGCACCTGGAGATCGTGAACCCGGTGGTCGAAGGTTCGGTGCGCGCCCGCATGGACCGCCGCGCCGACCCGCTCGGCAAGCAGGTGCTGCCCGTGATCGTGCACGGCGACGCCGCCTTCGCAGGGCAGGGCGTGGTCATGGAGACGCTCGCGCTGGCCGAGACCCGCGGCTACTCCACCGGCGGCACGGTGCACATCGTGATCAACAACCAGATCGGCTTCACCACCAGCGACCCGCGCGACAGCCGCTCCACGCTGTACTGCACCGACATCGTCAAGATGAACGAAGCGCCGGTGCTGCACGTGAACGGCGACGACCCCGAGGCCGTGGTGCTCGCCACCCAGCTGGCCCTCGAGTTCCGCATGGAATTCCAGAAGGACGTGGTGGTCGACATCGTCTGCTTCCGCAAGCTGGGCCACAACGAGCAGGACACCCCCTCGCTGACCCAGCCGCTGATGTACAAGAAGATCGCCGCCCATCCCGGCACGCGCAGGCTCTACGCCGATCGCCTCGCCGCCCAGGGCCTGGGCGAGACGCTGGGCGACGACTTGGTGAAGGCGCAGCGCGCGGCCTTCGACGCCGGCAAGAACACCACCAACCCGGTGCTCACCAACTTCAAGAGCAAGTACGCGGTCGACTGGAGCCCCTTCCTCAACAAGAAGTGGACCGATGCCGGCGACACGGCCATTCCGACCGCCGAATGGAAGCGACTGGCCGAGCGCATCACCAAGGCGCCGGACAACTTCACGGTGCATCCGCTGGTCAAGAAGGTCCTGGACGACCGCGCCGCCATGGGGCGCGGCGAGATCAACGTCGACTGGGGCATGGGCGAGCACATGGCCTTCGCCTCGCTGGTGGCCAGCGGCTACCCGGTGCGCCTCTCCGGCGAGGACAGCGGCCGTGGCACCTTCACGCACCGCCATGCCGTGCTGCACGACCAGAACCGCGAGAAGTTCGACGTAGGCACCTATGTGCCGTTGCAGAACGTGGCCGACAACCAGGCGCCCTTCGTCGTCATCGACTCCATCCTGTCTGAAGAGGCGGTGCTGGCCTTCGAATACGGCTACGCGTCCAACGACCCCAACACGCTGGTGATCTGGGAAGCGCAGTTCGGCGACTTCGCCAACGGCGCGCAGGTCGTGATCGACCAGTTCATCGCCTCGGGCGAGGTGAAGTGGGGCCGCGTCAACGGCATCACGCTGATGCTGCCGCACGGCTACGAAGGGCAGGGCCCCGAGCACAGCTCGGCGCGCCTGGAGCGCTTCATGCAGCTGTCGGCCGACGCCAACATGCAGGTCGTGCAGCCCACCACGGCGAGCCAGATCTTCCATGTGCTGCGCCGCCAGATGGTGCGCAACCTGCGCAAGCCGCTGGTCATCATGACGCCCAAGTCGCTGCTGCGGAACAAGGACGCGACCTCGCCGCTGTCGGAGTTCACCAAGGGCAGCTTCCAGACCGTCATTCCCGACAACAAGGAGCTCAAGGCCGACAAGGTCAAGCGCGTGATCGCCTGCTCGGGCAAGGTCTACTACGACCTGGCGAAAAAGCGCGAGGAGAAGGGCAGCGAGGACGTGGCGATCATCCGTGTCGAGCAGCTCTATCCCTTCCCGCACAAGGCTTTCGCCACCGAGCTCAAGAAGTATCCGAATCTGGTCGACGTGGTGTGGTCGCAGGACGAGCCGCAGAACCAGGGCGCCTGGTTCTTCGTGCAGCACAACATCCACGAGAACCTGCAGGAAGGCCAGAAGCTCGGCTACTCGGGCCGCGCCGCCTCGGCGTCGCCCGCGGTCGGCTACTCGCACCTGCACCAGGAGCAGCAGAAGGCACTGGTCGATGGCGCCTTCGCCAAGCTCAAGGGCTTCGTGCTCACCAAGTAAAACAATCCCACTCAAGAAACACGAAGCGGCTCAAAAATGTCCATCGTTGAAGTCAAAGTCCCCCAGTTGTCCGAGTCCGTGGCCGAGGCCACGATGCTGCAATGGAAGAAGAAGCCCGGCGAAGCAGTCGCCATCGATGAAATCCTGATCGAGATCGAGACCGACAAGGTCGTGCTGGAGGTGCCGGCACCTTCCGCCGGCGTGCTGGCCGAGATCGTCGCCGGCGACGGCGCCACGGTCGTGGCCGACCAGGTGATCGCCAGGATCGACACCGATGCCAAGGCGAGCGCGGCTGCGCCCGCCGCGGCACCGTCAGCACCTGCCGCCGCTGCGCCTGCACCCGCAGCGGCTGCCGCAGCCTCCTCTGCGGGCGGCTCCAAATCCGACGTCGCCATGCCGGCCGCGGCCAAGCTCCTGGCCGACAACAAGCTGACGACGGGCGATGTGAGCGGCACCGGCAAGGACGGCCGCGTCACCAAGGGCGACGTGCTGGCCGCAGTCGCAGGCGGTGCTACCGCCAAGGTCGCCGCGCCGGTGGCCATCCCCACGGGCGCCCCCAAGACGACACTGCCGCAAGTGGCTTCGCCGGCCTCTGCGCCGGACCTCGGCGATCGCCCGGAAGAACGCGTGCCGATGAGCCGCCTGCGCGCCCGCATCGCCGAGCGCCTGCTGCAGTCGCAGTCGACCAATGCCATCCTGACCACCTTCAACGAAGTCAACATGGCGCCCGTCATGGAAATGCGCAAGCGCTTCCAGGAGAAGTTCGAGAAGGAGCACGGCGTCAAGATCGGCTTCATGAGCTTCTTCGTGAAGGCCGCGGTGCATGCGCTCAAGAAGTACCCGGTGATCAATGCCTCGGTGGACGGCAACGACATCGTCTACCACGGCTACTTCGACATCGGCATCGCCGTCGGCTCGCCGCGCGGCCTGGTGGTGCCGATCCTGCGCAATGCCGACCAGATGAGCTTCGCCGACATCGAGAAGAAGATCGCCGAATACGGCGCCAAGGCGCGCGACGGCAAGCTGGGCATCGAGGAGATGACCGGCGGCACCTTCTCCATCTCCAACGGCGGCGTGTTCGGCTCGATGCTGTCGACGCCCATCATCAACCCGCCGCAGTCGGCCATCCTGGGCGTGCATGCGACCAAGGACCGTGCCGTGGTCGAGAACGGCCAGGTCGTGGTGCGGCCGATGAACTACCTCGCGATGTCCTATGACCACCGCATCATCGACGGCCGAGAGGCCGTGCTGGGCCTGGTCGCCATGAAGGAAGCGCTGGAAGATCCCGCTCGCCTGCTGTTCGACATCTAAGGAGACCCGATGTCCAACAAGCAATTCGACGTCATCGTCATCGGTGGCGGCCCCGGCGGCTACGTCGCGGCCATCCGCGCGGCGCAGCTCGGCTTCAACGTCGCCTGCATCGACGAGTGGAAGAACGCCAAGGGCGGCCCCGCGCTGGGCGGTACCTGCACCAACATCGGCTGCATTCCCTCGAAGGCGCTGCTGCAGTCCTCCGAGCATTTCGAGCATGCCGGCAAGCACTTCGCCGACCACGGCATCAAGGTCGAAGGCCTGGGGCTCGACATCGACAAGATGCTGGGCCGTAAGGACGCGGTGGTGAAGCAGAACAACGAAGGCATCACCTATCTGTTCAAGAAGAACAAGATCAGCTTCTTCCATGGCCGCGGCTCCTTCGCGAAGGCCGGCGGTGCGGGCTACGAGATCAAGGTGACGGGCGCGGCCGAGGAAACGATCGAAGCCAAGCACGTCATCGTCGCGACCGGCTCCAACGCGCGCGCGCTGCCGGGTGCCGACTTCGACGAGGAGAACATCCTCTCGAACGACGGTGCGCTGCGCATCCCCGGCGTCCCGAAGAAGCTGGGCCTGATCGGCTCGGGCGTGATCGGCCTCGAGATGGGCTCGGTCTGGCGCCGCCTCGGCTCGGAAGTCACGGTGCTCGAAGCGCTGCCGACCTTCCTGGGCGCGGTGGACGAGCAGATCGCCAAGGAGGCGCAGAAGGCCTTCGTCAAGCAGGGCCTGAAGATCGAGCTCGGCGTCAAGGTCGGCGAGGTCAAGACCGGCAAGAAGGGCGTTTCCGTTGCCTGGACCAACGCCAAGGGCGAGGCGCAGACGCTCGAGGTCGACAAGCTGATCGTGTCGATCGGCCGCGTGCCCAACACCGTCGGCCTCGACCCCGAGGCGGTGGGCCTGAAGCTCGACGAGCGCGGCGCCATCGTGGTCGACGACGAATGCCGCACCAGCCTGCCCAACGTGTGGGCCATCGGCGACGTGGTGCGCGGCCCGATGCTCGCGCACAAGGCCGAGGAAGAGGGCGTGGCGGTGGCCGAGCGCATCGCGGGCCAGCATGGCCACGTGAACTTCAACACCATCCCATGGGTGATCTACACCTCACCCGAGATCGCCTGGGTCGGCCAGACCGAGCAGCAGCTCAAGGCCGAGGGCCGCGCCTACAAGGCCGGCACCTTCCCCTTCCTGGCCAACGGGCGCGCCCGCGCGCTGGGCGACACGACGGGCATGGTCAAGTTCCTGGCCGATGCGGCGACGGACGAGATCCTCGGCGTGCACATCGTCGGGCCGATGGCCAGCGAGCTGATCTCCGAGGCCGTGGTGGCCATGGAGTTCAAGGCCAGCGCCGAGGACATCGCACGCATCTGCCACGCGCATCCTTCGCTCTCGGAAGCGACGAAGGAAGCGGCGCTTGCAGTCGACAAGCGCACGCTCAACTTCTGACCCCTTGAGCGTCAAACAGGCCTACGAAGCGGAGCTGGTTGCGCGGGGGTTCCAGAGCGACCCCGCGCAGCTGCGCGCCGTCGAGGCGCTCGATCGCTGCGCCACCGAATGGGCGGAGTACAAGGCGCAGCGCTCCAACGCCCTCAAGAAGCTGATCAACCGGCCCGAGATTCCGCGCGGCGTCTACATGTACGGCGGGGTGGGGCGCGGCAAGAGCTTCCTGATGGACTGCTTTTTCAACGCCGTGCCGTTGCGG
Organism: Variovorax sp. WS11; assembly: GCF_010499245.1. Classification (GTDB taxonomy): domain Bacteria; phylum Pseudomonadota; class Gammaproteobacteria; order Burkholderiales; family Burkholderiaceae_C; genus Variovorax. Next base: position 539,391 of record NZ_JAAGOW010000001.1, on the reverse strand, counting down.
CGCAAGACCCGTCTGCACTTCCACGAGTTCATGCGCGAGGTGCACCGCGAACTGGCCGACCTGCAGGGCACGGTCAACCCGCTGGAGGAGCTCGGACGCCGCATCGCCAAGCGCTACAAGCTGATCTGCTTCGACGAGTTCCACGTCGCCGACATCACCGACGCGATGATCCTGCACCGGCTGCTGACGGCGCTGTTCGACAACGACGTGGGATTCATCACCACCTCGAACTTCAGGCCCGACGACCTCTATCCGGGCGGCCTGCACCGCGACCGTATCCTGCCGGCCATCGAGCTGCTCAAGCAGCGCCTGGAGGTGGTCAATGTCGACAACGGTACCGACTACCGCCGCCGCACGCTGGAACAGGTCAAGCTCTACCTCACGCCCAACGGCGCAGCGGCCGACAAGGAGATGCGCCACGCCTTCGAGCGGCTCGCCGAGAGCGCCGACGAGAACCCGGTGCTGCACATCGAGGCGCGCGAAATCCATGCGCGGCGCAAGGCCGGGGGCGTGGTCTGGTTCGATTTCAAGACCTTGTGCGGCGGCCCGCGCTCGCAGAACGACTACCTCGAGATCGCGAGCCAGTTCCACACGGTGCTGCTGTCCGACGTGCCTTACATGCCGGTGCGCATGGCCTCCGAAGCACGCCGTTTCACATGGCTGGTCGACGTGTTCTACGATCGGCGCGTGAAACTCATCATGTCGGCCGAGGTTGCCCCCGAGGCCTTGTACACCGAAGGGCCCCTGGCCCACGAATTCCCGCGCACCGTGTCCAGACTGAACGAGATGCAGTCGGCCGAGTTCCTCGCCCTGGAGCGTCGCGTCGTCGACACCCGCCTCACATGAAGAAACTGTTTGTCTGCCTGTTGATCGGCCTCGGCGCCGCGCCGCTGTGGGCGCAGAGCACCGCCACCACCGGCACCATGGATTTCGAGGCCGAGCGCGCGCGCCTGGCGCAGGAGCGCAAGGTGATCGAGGAGCGCTTCGCCACCGAGCAGGCCGCCTGCTACCAGAAGTTTGCGGTCGAGGGCTGCCTGGAAGAAAGCCGCCGCCGCCGCCGCGCTGGCACCGAGAACATCAAGCGCCAGGAGGCGGCGATGAACGACATCGAGCGCAAGCGCCGCGGCGCGGCCGAGCTCGACAGGCTCGAGCAGAAGAAGGCGGGTCCGCGCCCGCAGGACACCCCGGCGGAGCAGGAAAAGGCGCAGAAGTCGCAGCAGGAACGCGAGCAGCGCTCCGCCGACCATGCCCAGGATCGCGCCCGCATGGCCTCCGAGGCCGCCGAGAAGCAGCGCCAGTTCGAAGAGAAGCAGCGAGCCCATGCCGAGGAGCAGACCAAGGCCGCGAACCGGCGCGCCGAGGCGCCTGCCAATCGCGAGGCCCACGAGCGCAAGCTGGAGAAGGCGGAAAAGCATCGCGCCGAACGCGAGCGGCGCAACGCCGAGAACACCAAGCCGCGCTCGGCGCCGCTGCCGACCCCGCCCTGAAGAGGCCTGGCTCAGGCCGCGTTCGGCTCTTCCACCTCTTGCGGCTCGGGCAGGGCTTCCAGCTTGAGGATGGCCAGCGAGATGTTGTCGCCGGTCCCGCGCGCCCGCCGGCGCGCCTCCGACACCAGCAGCTCCGCGGCGACGCGCGGCGGCTGCTCAGCCAGCACCCGGCCCATTTCCTCGGGCTTGAAGTAGTGCCACAGCCCGTCGCTGCAGGCCATCAGGAGATCGTCGGGCTCCAGCTTGGGGACGAAATGGATGTCGACGGGCGGCGGGGTGGACTTCATGCCCAGGCAGCCGAGCAGGATGTTGCTCTGCGGGTGGAAGTTGGCCTCCTCCTCGCTGATCTCGCCGCGGTCCACCAGCGCCTGGACGTAGGAATGGTCCTTGGTGCGCTTGACCAGCTGACCGCGCCGGAAGTGGTAGATGCGCGAGTCGCCGGCGTGGATCCAGGCACAGTCGCCATCGGGGTTCATCAAGAAGGCGGCCAGGGTGCTGTGCGGCTCCTGTTCGCTGGACAGCGCGGTGAGCTTGATGACGGTGTTGGCGTCCTCCAGCAGCTGGCGCAGCACATGCACCCCCTCGTCACGTCCCGGCTTGTAGCGCGCGAACAGCTGGCGTGCCGTCATCAGCACCTGGTCGGAGGCCTTGCGTCCGCCGCTGCGCCCACCCATGCCGTCGGCGACCACGCCGAGCACGCAGCCCGCCGCGCGCGGGTGGTTCATTACCAAAACCTGGTCCTGCTGGTAGGGACGGTCCCCTTTGTGAAGGCCGGTGGCGGCTGCGAGTCGAAAGCCTCGGGTCTGGGGCGCGGCTGCGTCGGCGAAGTCCTGCATGGGGTCTGGCGAGTGGAACGAGGACGTACATTATCGAGTCAACCCGAGCGAAGCCGGAGAGCACTCCGTCACGTCTTTGCGTCATCCCTTGGACTCCAATCTCCATTCCTTCTCCCGCCAGCTGATCGAACTGCGCATCGAGCATGCTGACCTGGATGCCACCATCGACCGGCTGGCCGAAGTCATCGAGCCACGCGACGAGCTGCTGCTGCGCCGGCTGAAGAAGAAGCGCCTGGCCCTGCGCGACCGCATCGTGCGGCTGGAGTGCCTGCTCGACCCCCAAGAGCCCGCCTGATGTCCATCGTCGACTGGCCCGAGGACTTCGAGGCGGACGCTGCATCCGTCGAGCCCGGCCGCGCGCCGCGGGAAAGCGGCCACCTGGCGGCCGAAGTCCAGGCCGCCTTCGCCCAGGACGGCGTGCTCTCGCAGGCCGCCGAGCAGTTTCGCGAACGCGAGGGCCAGACCCAGATGGCACTGGCCGTGGCCCGCGCCATCGACCAGGGCGGCGTGCTGGTGGTGGAGGCCGGCACCGGCGTCGGCAAGACCTTCTCCTACCTGGTGCCTGCGCTGCTGAGCGGGGAGCGGGTGCTGCTGTCGACCGCCACCAAGACCCTGCAGGACCAGCTCTTCGGCCGCGACCTGCCGCGGCTTGTCGAGGCGCTGGGCCTGCCGTTGCGCACCGCGCTGCTCAAGGGCCGCGCCAGCTACCTGTGCCTGCACCGGCTCGACCAGGCGCGCCATGACGCCTCCCTGCCCGAGCGCAGCAGCCTGCGCACGCTGGCAAAGATCGAGCAGTGGTCCAAGGCCACGCGCACCGGCGACCTGGCCGAGCTGCCGGGCCTGGATGAGCGCTCGCCGCTGATCCCGCTGGTCACTTCCACCCGCGAGAACTGCCTCGGCGCCCAGTGCCCCCAGTTCAAGCCCTGCCATGTGAACCTGGCCCGCCGAGAGGCCATGGCGGCCGACGTGGTGGTCATCAACCACCACCTGTTCTTCGCCGACCTGGCGGTGCGCGAATCGGGCATGGCGGAGCTGCTGCCGAGCGTGCGCGTGGTGGTCTTCGACGAGGCCCACCAGCTCAACGAGACCGGCGTGCAGTTCCTCGGCGTGCAGCTGGGCAGCGGGCAGGCGCTGGACTTCGCGCGCGACATGCTCGCGGCGGGCCTGCAGCACGCGCGCGGCCTGGTCGACTGGCAGCAACTGGTCGCCGCGACCGAGCGCGGCGCCCGGGAACTGCGGCTGGCTGTGGGCAAGCAATGGCCGGGGGCCAAGCTGCGCTGGGCCGGCACGGCGCCGGAGGGCGTCCCGGCCGATGCATGGCAGGAGGCGCTCGACGCGCTGAAGCACGCCTTCGTCGAGGCGGCCCGCGGGCTGGACACGGTCAGCGAGCTCTCGCCCGATTTCGTGCGGCTGCACGAGCGCGCCGAACAGTTCGCCGAGCGTGCGGCGCGCTTCGCCAAGCCCTGCGCGCCGGAGTCGGTGCGCTGGGTGGACGTGGGCACGCAGATGCGGCTGGTCGAGTCGCCGCTCGACATCGCCGAGGCGGTGCGCACACGGGTGCTCAAGACCGGGCAGGGCGACGCGCAGGAGCAGGGCCGCGCCTGGGTCTTCACCTCGGCCACGCTGGGCGACGACCCGAAGCTGCGCTGGTTCACCGAGCCCTGCGGCCTCGAGGACGCGGAGGTGCTGCGCGTGAACAGTCCCTTCGACTACGCGCGCCAGGCGGCGCTCTACGTCCCGCGCGCCTTTCCCAAGCCCAACGACCCGGCGCACAGCGCGCAGGTCGCCCGGCTCGCCGCGCAGGGTGCGGCCGTGCTGGGCGGGCGAACGCTGGTGCTGACGACCACGCTGCGCGCGCTGCGCACCATCGGCGACGCCATCCGCCAGCACTTCGAGCCCATGGACGCCGCGCGCAGGCCCGAGGTGCTGGTGCAGGGCGAGCTGCCCAAGCGGGTGCTGATGGAGCGCTTCCGCGAGGGGGCAGCCCACGGGCGCGCGGGCTGCGTGCTGGTGGCCTCGGCCTCGTTCTGGGAGGGCTTCGATGCGCCCGGCGACGCCCTGCAGCTGGTGGTGATCGACAAGCTGCCCTTTCCGCCGCCCAACGATCCGCTGGTCGAGGCGCGCTCGCAGCGCCTCGAATCGCAGGGCCGCAGCGCCTTCGGCGACTACTCGCTGCCGGAGGCGGCGGTGTCGCTCAAGCAGGGTGCCGGCCGGCTGATCCGGCGCGAGACCGACCGCGGCGTGCTGGCGATCTGCGACACCCGGCTCGCGACCATGGGCTACGGGCGCCGGCTGCTGGCCGCCTTGCCGCCGATGCGGCGGCTGGAGGACGAGGGCGCCTTCGAGGCCGCGCTGCTCGAACTCACGCGCTGAAATAAAAAAAGGCCCGGATCGGGCCTTTTTTTCGTTGCGTTACCAGAGCTTCCACCAGGGGTCGTCCTTGCCACGGAAGCCGCGCGTCAGGTATTCGCTCTTCGGGTAGTTGGTGGTCAGCACGCGCTTCGCGTCGTCGCGCAGGTCGGTCATGCCGAGCGCATCGTAGGACTGGACCATGATGTAGAGCGCCTCTTCGAGCGCCGGCACCTCGCGGTAGTCCGCCAGCGCGAGCTGCGCGCGGTTGATGGCCGCCAGGTAGGCGCCGCGCGTGTAGTAGTAGCGCGCCACGTGCACCTCGTACTGGGCCAGCGAGTTCACGATGTAGTTCATGCGCTGGCGCGCATCGGGCGTGTAGCGCGACTCCGGGAAGCGATTGACCAGCTCCTTGAAGGACTCGAAGGATTCCTTGGCCGCCTTCTGGTCGCGCTCCGACAGATCCTGGCGCGTCAGCCAGCCGAACATGCCGAGGTCATCGTTGAAGTTGATCACGCCCTTGAGGTAGATCGCGTAGTCCATCGCCGGGCTGGCCGGGTGCAGCTTCATGAAGCGGTCGAGGGTCGAGATGGCGGCCGCCTTCTCGCCGGACTTGTATTGGGCAAAGGCCTTGTCCAGCTGCGCCTGCTGGGCGAGCGGGGTGCCGGCGGCGCGGCCTTCGAGCTTCTCGAACAGGGGCACGGCCTTGTCGTAGGCACCGGAGCTCGCTTCTTCCTTGGCTTCGGAGTAGATGCGATTGGGACTCCAGTTCGCGGTCTTGTCGACCGAGGTCGACGAGCAGCCGGCCATCAGCCATGCGGCCGAGCACAAGGCCAGCCAGGCGGGGACAACCGATAATTTGACGCGACGCATTACATCAGGCTTTCGTGAAAACAGTGCCTTCAATTATATCGGCCACCCCCCTGGGCGAACTTCCGGACGGGGTCGAGCACGACGAGGGCGCCGAGCCCCATGAGCCCAGCGAGACCCGCAGCTTCCTCATTCACGAGGCGCAGCACGGGCAGCGGCTGGACCGCGCGCTGGCCGCGCTGGTGCCCGAATTCTCGCGCAGCTACCTGCAGCAGCTGATCGAGGCCGGCGCGGTCGAGCTCCAGCACCGCGTGCTGACCAAGGCCGCCGCCACAGTCCATGCCGGCGAGATCGGCAGCATCGAGCTGCGACCCACGCCACAGAGCCAGGCCTTCAAGCCCGAGCCTATGCCGATCACGGTGGTGCACGAGGACGAGCACCTGCGCATCATCGACAAGCCGGCGGGCCTGGTGGTCCACCCCGCGCCGGGCCACTGGAGCGGCACGCTGCTCAATGGCCTGCTGGCGCTGGACCCGCGGGCCGCGCTGCTGCCTCGCGCGGGCATCGTGCACCGGCTGGACCGCGACACCAGCGGCCTGATGGTGGTGGCGCGCAGCCGCGCCGCGATGGATGCGCTGGTGGCGCTGATCGCTGCGCGCGACGTCAAGCGCCAGTACCTCGCGCTCGCGCATCGCGGCTGGCAGGGCGCCGCCGCGCGCCACGTCGACGCCGCGATCGGGCGCGACCCCCGCAACCGGCTGCGCATGGCCGCGGTCGACCTCGAGCGGCACCCGGGCAAGCCCGCGCGCACGCTGATCGAGTCGCTGGACAGCAACGAGCAGGGTTGTACGGTGCGCTGCACGCTGGAGACCGGGCGCACCCACCAGATCCGCGTGCACATGGCCTCCATCGGCCATCCGCTGGTGGGTGACGCGCTCTACGGCGGGGCCGCTGCGGCGGGCCTGGAGCGGCAGGCCCTGCATGCCTTCAGGCTCGCCTTCGTGCACCCCGTCACGGGCGCGCCCATGAAGTTCCTGGCCGCCCCGCCGCCCGATCTGGTACAGGCTATGCAGGCCTGGGGGCTGGATTACAATCGCGCCTGACGGCCCCGAGGGCCGCGCCGGCGACCGATGCCGGCTTCGCTGTCCATCGCCCGAGTGCCGGCAGCGCCTTCTTCCATCCTTCTGAAAAACAAGCGTCTGCAAGGCGCCTTTTCCCGGATACCGCGAACCATGAATACGGCGGATGCCAAGCGCATTCTCGAAACCGCCTTGATCTGTTCGACCCAGCCCCTGCCGGTGCGCGAACTGCGCGTGCTGTTCGACGACGAGCTGGGCGCCGACACGATCAAGACGCTTTTGCACGAACTGCAGGAAGACTGGTCGCAGCGCGGCCTGGAACTCGTGAGCGTGGCCAACGGCTGGCGCTTCCAGAGCCGACCCGAGCTGCGCGACCACCTCGATCGCCTGCACCCCGAAAAGCCGCCGCGCTACACGCGCGCCGCGCTCGAGACGCTGGCGATCATCGCTTACCGTCAGCCAGTCACCCGCGGCGACATGGAAGACATCCGTGGCGTCACCATCAACTCCTTGATCCTGAAGCAGCTCGAAGACCGCAACTGGGTCGAGGTGATCGGCCACCGCGAGACCGTGGGCCGTCCGGCGCTCTATGCGACCACCCGCCAGTTCCTCGACGATCTCGGCCTGGAGTCGCTCGACCAGCTGCCGGTGATCGAGACGCCGGCCCAGCAGGCCGGATTGGTCAATGCCCTGGCGGCGGCCGCCGACCGGCAGCCCGGCCTGCCGATCGACGAGCCTGCGCCTGCGGTCGATGAAGCAGGGCCTGAGCCCGAGGCCTCGGCGGAGCCGGTCCCCGAGCCTGCTGACGAGCCTGCACCCCAGGCGGAGGCTGAATCCCCGGCAGAGCCCGAAGCCCAGGCGGAGCCTGAAGCCCAGGATTCCCGCCTCCCCGAAGCGCCTCCCGAACCCGAGCTCGACGACGCCGCGAAAGTCGTGGCCGCCGACCCCGAGCCCGAGCCGGAGCCCGAGCTCCAATCCTCGTTCACCCCCACACCCGACGTCGAGGCCGACGAGGAAGACACCCCCGCTGTTCGTTCCGGAACCCGACCATGAGCCCATCCCATCCTGAAGACGCAGCGATGCTGCCGGCCGCACCCGTGTCCGAAGAAGAGGCGGCGGCCTTGCCCGCGCAGCCGACCGAAGACAGCGCGCAGCCCGCGGGCGAGGCGCCGCGCAAGCGCCGGCCGCGCCGCAGCAAGCCGGCCGACCCGGCACCGGAGGCGGTGACCGAGGAGGCCGCGGCGCCTGAGGTGGCGGTCGAGGATGCCGCGACGCCCGAGGCAGTGGTCGAGACTGCCGAGGTGCCGGCCGCGCCCGTTGCACCGGCACCGATTGAACCGGTCGCACCGGTCGAGCCGACCGAGGCCCAGGCGCCGGTGGTCGCCCAATCAGAGGAAGAAGAGCGCGAAGAGGACGAAGAGGACGAAGAGGACGAAGAGGAAGAGCCGGACGAGGAGGAAGACGACCTCGACCGCGCCCGTCGTGCCGCCGAGCGCGAGCAGCGCAACGCGCCGCCGCCCGAGCCGATCCGTTTCGTCGACGTCGTCTCCGGCCAGTTCGACGCCGACGAGGACAGCCCGGAAGTGCCCCCGCTCAAGCGCGTGCTGCTGCCCGAAGCCGACTCGCCCAAGCTGCACAAGGTGCTGGCGCAGGCCGGGCTGGGCTCGCGGCTGGAGATGGAGCAGCTCATCCTCCAGGGCCGCATCTCGGTCAACAACGAGCCGGCCCACATCGGCCAGCGCATCCAGTTCGGCGACCAGGTCAAGCTCAACGGCAAGCCGATCCGCTACCGCATCGCGCCGCCGCCGGCGCGCGTGATCGCCTATCACAAGCCGGTCGGCGAGGTCGTCACGCACGACGATCCGCAGAACCGTCCCACCGTGTTCCGCAAGCTGCCGCGCCTCCCGCAGGGCAAGTGGCAGTCGGTCGGGCGCCTCGACCTCAACACCGAGGGCCTGCTGCTCTTCACCAGCTCGGGCGAGCTGGCCAACCAGCTGATGCATCCGCGCTTCGGCCTGGAACGCGAGTACGCGGTCCGGGTGCTGGGCGCGCTGAGCAACGACGAGAAGCAGCGCCTGCTCGAAGGCGTGCGCCTCGACGACGGCATGGCGCATTTCGGCACCATCGAGGACGGTGGCGGCGAAGGCTCGAACTGCTGGTACCGCGTCACCATCTCCGAAGGCCGCAACCGCGAGGTGCGCCGCCTCTTCGAATCGGTGGGCCATGCGGTCAGCCGCCTGATCCGCATCCGCTACGGCGCCATGGTGCTGCCGCGCGGGCTCAAGCGCGGCGCCTGGATGGAGCTGGACGAGCGCGACATCCGCGCGCTGTTCCAGGCGGTGGGTGCCGAGCGTCCCGCGCGCGGCCCTGGCCCAAAGAACGTTGGCCAGGAAGGCGGCGGCCGCAACAACCGGAACCGCAAGCGCCGCGGCAACCGCAACGGCGGCGGCGGCGGCGGCGCGCAGGCCGAGGGCCGCGAGCCGCCGATCCCGAATCCGCTGACCAGCGGGCCGGGTGCCCGTGGCCGCGGCGGCAACGGCGGCATGCCGCAAGGGCAACGGGGGCAGGGCCAGGGCCAGGGACGCGGTAACCGCCAGGGCGGCAAGCGCGACGACCGGGCGCCGGGCGGCGGCGGCGGCAACCAGCCCGATCCGATGAAGACCTCGCTGGGTTACATCGGTGCCGACTTCTCGCGCCAGCGCAAGGAGCAGCGCTCCGGCCCGCGGCGCGGTGGCGGGGGGAGGCCTCCGGCGGCAACTTCGGCGGGCAAGGCGGCGGGCAGGGCGGCGGGCAAGGCGGCGGTCGCCGCCGCGGCCGCTGAATCCGCGATCGGCTGCGGCTTGTTCACCCGCCCGTCACGGGCGGTGATGGCCGCGCCGGTTAAAATCAGAGGCTTTGTCAAGGGAGCGCAGCGTGTCGCTGCGGCTTGACGGAACTCATCGAAATCCAAGCACTCAAGAAAGCACTTCAATGGCCATCGAACGCACCCTCTCCATCATCAAGCCCGACGCCGTGGCGAAGAACGTCATCGGCAAGATCGTCTCCCGCTTCGAGGCCGCCGGCCTCAAGATCATCGCCGCCAAGCTGGTGCAACTGTCGCAGGCCGACGCCGAGCAGTTCTACGCCGTGCACAAGGAGCGCCCCTTCTTCAAGGACCTGGTCAGCTTCATGATCTCGGGCCCTGTGTTCGTGCAGGCCCTCGAGGGCGAGGACGCCATCGCCAAGAACCGCGACCTGATGGGCGCAACCGACCCGAAGAAGGCCGCCCCGGGCACCATCCGCGCCGACTTCGCGGACAGCATCGACGCCAACGCCGTCCACGGTTCGGACGCCGTCGAAACCGCGAAGGTTGAAATCGCCTTCTTCTTCCCCGAGCTCAAGGCCCGCTGAGGCGGAGCCTTCCCCCGCGCAATGACCACGGCCAACCTGCTCGACTTCGATCTCGAGGGGCTGGCCGCGTTCTGCGAAAAGCTCGGCGAGAAGCGCTTCCGCGCCACCCAGCTCTTCCGCTGGATCCACCAGCGCGGCGCGAGCGACTTCGCGCAGATGACCGACCTCGCGAAGTCGCTGCGCGAAAAGCTCGCGGGCAGCGCGCGCGTCGAGGCCCTGCCGGTCCTCACGCAGCAGGAATCGGCCGACGGCACCATCAAGTGGCTGTTCGACGTCGGCGACGGCAATGCGGTCGAGGCCGTGTTCATCCCCGAGGACGACCGCGGCACGCTATGCGTGTCCTCGCAGGCCGGCTGTGCCGTGGGCTGCCGCTTCTGCTCCACCGGCCACCAGGGCTTCAGCCGCAACCTGAGCACCGGCGAGATCGTGGCCCAGCTGTGGTTCGCCGAGCACTTCCTGCGCAAGCACCTCAAGCGCGACGAACGCGTGATCTCCAACGTCGTGATGATGGGCATGGGCGAGCCGCTGCAGAACTATGCAGCGCTGGTGCCGGCCCTGCGCACCATGCTCGACGACAACGCCTACGGGCTGTCGCGCCGGCGGGTGACGGTGTCGACCTCCGGCGTGGTGCCCATGATCGACCGGCTCGGCGCCGATTGCCCGGTGGCGCTGGCCGTGTCGCTGCATGCGCCCAACGATGCGCTGCGCGACGACCTGGTGCCGCTCAACCGCAAATACCCCCTGGTCGAGCTGCTGGAGGCCTGTCAGCGCTACCTGGCGCATGCGCCGCGCGACTTCATCACCTTCGAGTACTGCATGCTCGACGGCGTGAACGACCAGCCCGAACATGCACGCCAGCTGGTCGAGCTGGTGCGCTCGCAGGGCATCTCCTGCAAGTTCAACCTCATCCCCTTCAACCCCTTCCCGGCCTCCGGACTGTTGCGCTCGCCGCAGCCGCGCGTGCTCGCCTTCGCCAAGCTCCTGAGCGAAGCCGGCATCGTGACCACGGTGCGCAAGACCCGCGGCGACGACATCGACGCGGCCTGCGGCCAACTGGCCGGCGACGTGAGGGACCGTACCAACGCCGCCCAGCGCATGGCGCAGCGGCGCACCGTGGTGCTGCACCCGGCGCGCAAGAAACCCGCCCCTTCCACCGCCCAGGAGCGATGAATCGATGATCAAGGCCCCTTCGACCGCGCAGCAGCGGATGATGCAAGCGCTCTTCGGCGTTGCGGCGGCAGTCCTGCTCGCCGCCTGCGCCACCAAGGATGCCGGCGTGGCCAGCACGGCCGGCAACGCTGCCGGCATCATGACGGACTCGGACGAAGGCAATGCCCGCAAGCGCGCCCGCCTGCGCATCGAGCTGGCCGTCGGCTACTTCGAGCAGGGGCAGCCCACGGTCGCGCTGGACGAGATCAAGCAGGCGCTGGCCGCCGATCCGACCTTCGCCGACGCCTACAACCTGCGCGGCCTGGTCTACATGCGCCTGGACGATGCCGGCCTGGCCGAGGACAGCTTCCGCCGTGCGATTGCACTGAACCCGCGCGACGCCAACGCGCTGCACAACTACGGCTGGCTTCTGTGCCAGCAGAACCGCTTCGGCGATGCGCAGCAGCAGTTCTCGGCGGCCCTCGCCATTCCCAGCTACGGCGACCGCGCAAAGACCCTGATGACGCAGGGCGTGTGCCAGGTGCGCGCCGGCCAGCGTACCGAGGCCGAGCGCAGCCTGACGCAGGCCTACGAGCTCGACGCCGGCAACCCGGTGATCGGCTACAACCTGGCTTCGCTGCTGGCGCAGCGCGAGGACTGGTCGCGTGCGCAGTTCTATATCCGCCGCATCAACAACGGGCCCTCGGCCAGCGCCGAGACGCTGTGGCTGGGCATCAAGGTCGAGCGCCGTCTCAACAACCGCGATGCGGTCACCCAGCTCGCCGGCCAGCTGCAGCGGCGCTTCCCCCAATCGCGCGAGGCTGGTGCCTATGAGCGCGGCAACTTCAATGATTGAGAAGGCGAGCGAGTTCGGGGCCTCCGCTGCGGTACCCCTGATGTCCGGCGACAGCACCCACATGAGCGCCGGGGACATGCTGCGCCAGGCGCGCGAGGCGCACGGCCTGCACCTCGACATGGTCGCCGCCGCGCTCAAGGTCACGCCGCAGAAGCTGGCCGCGCTGGAGTCCGACGACATCGAGGCCTTGCCCGATCCGGTGTTCGCGCGCGCGCTGGCCGCCAGCGTGTGCCGCGCGCTGCGCATCGATCCGGCGCCGGTGCTGGCCAAGCTGCCCGGCGCGCAGCCCGCGGGCCTGGCGCAGGCAGACCGGACCATGAGCAAGGCCCTGCCTTCGCAGGTGCGCGCCGGCAACGCCTCGAGCGGCCTTCCGTCGCGTGCGCTGCTGACGGTGGTCGTGCTGCTGCTGATCGGCGCGGCGGTGCTGTTCTGGCTGCCGCAATCGATCTTCGACCGCGTCGGCGAGGCGATCTCGCAGATCATGAGCCGTTCCGAGACGAGCGAGGCTTCCGTGCCAGCCTCGCAGGCGCCGGCAGTGCGTGGCCAAGTCGGCAGTGTCGTCGAGGCGGTTCAGCCTGCGGTCCCGCTGGCGGCAGCCCCTTCCCCCGCGACCCCGGCGGTGCCGGCGCCCGCTGCGGCGACACCGGCGGTCCAGGCCCCGGCGAGCGCCGGCGCGGACCTGATCGTCTTCGTCGCGCGCGAGGACTCGTGGATCACGGTGAACGATTCCACCGGCAAATCTCTGCTGCGCCGCACGGTGCAGGCCGGCGAGACCGTCGGCCTGGGCGGCGCCTTGCCCCTGTCGGTGGTCGTCGGCCGTGCTTCGGGCGTTGACGTGCAGGTGCGCGGCAAGGCCTTCGACCTGAAGCCGGTAACGCGCGGCGGCGGTGTGGCCCGTTTCGAGGTGAAGCCATGAACGATGACACGGTGATGGACCAGAACTGCCTCCCCATCGAGTCGGCCGCGCCGCGTGCGCGCCGCTCCCGCCAGGCCAGCGTGGTCTGGGGCCCTCGCACCGTCACCGTCGGCGGCGATGCGCCGGTGCGGGTGCAGTCGATGACCAACACCGACACGGTGGACGCCATCGGCACCGCGATCCAGGTCAAGGAGCTCGCGCAGGCCGGCTCGGAGATGGTGCGCATCACCGTCAACACGCCCGAGGCCGCGGCGCAGGTGCCCTACATCCGCGAGCAGCTCGACCGCATGGGCGTCGACGTGCCGCTGATCGGCGACTTCCACTACAACGGCCACCGCCTGCTGACCGACTTCCCGGCCTGCGCCGAGGCGCTCAGCAAGTACCGCATCAATCCCGGCAACGTGGGCAAGGGCGACAAGCGCGACCGCCAGTTCGGCCAGATGATCGATGCCGCCATGCGCTGGAACAAGCCGGTGCGCATCGGCGTGAACTGGGGCAGCCTCGACCAGGAGCTCCTGGCCAGCCTGATGGATGTGAACAGCCGCCGTGCCGAGCCCTGGGACGCCAAGCAAGTGATGTACGAAGCGCTGGTGAGCTCGGCCATCGGCTCGGCGCAGCTCGCCGAATCGATGGGCATGGCGGGCAGCCAGATCATCCTGAGCTGCAAGGTGAGCGGCGTGCAGGACCTGATCTCGGTCTACCGCGAGCTGGCCAAGCGCTGCGACTACGCGCTGCACCTGGGCCTGACCGAAGCCGGCATGGGCACCAAGGGCACGGTGGCCTCGGCGACCGCGCTGTCGATCCTGCTGCAGGAAGGCATCGGCGACACCATCCGCGTCTCGCTCACGCCGCAGCCCGGCGAATCGCGCACGCAGGAGGTGGTGATTTCCAATGAAATCCTCCAGGCCCTGGGTCTGCGCGTGTTCGTGCCCAGCGTCACCGCCTGCCCCGGCTGCGGGCGCACCACCAGCACCACCTTCCAGGAACTGGCCAAGCAGATCGACGACTACCTGCGCATGCAGATGCCGGTCTGGCGCACCAAGTATCCGGGGGTCGAGACGATGAAGGTGGCCGTCATGGGCTGCATCGTCAACGGCCCCGGCGAGAGCAAGCACGCCGACATCGGCATCAGCCTGCCCGGCACCGGCGAGGCGCCGGCCGCGCCCGTCTTCATCGATGGCGAGAAGGCGCTCACGCTGCGCGGCGAGAACATCGCCGCCGAGTTCCATCAACTGGTCGAAAACTACGTCGAGAAACGCTTCGGCGGCGCGCCTGCTGCGCAACCCGCCTGAGCATTCACACCCATGGCTGACAAACTGAATGCCGTCAAAGGCATGAACGACACCTTGCCGCCGGAATCGGCGCGCTGGGAATGGCTCGAGGGCGTCGTGCGCGAGCTGATGTTGCGCTACGCCTACCGCAATGTCCGCACGCCGATCCTGGAGCACACGGCGCTGTTCGTGCGCGGCATCGGCGAGGTCACGGACATCGTCGAGAAGGAGATGTACTCCTTCCACGACCGCTCCGACAAGTACGGCGACAACGACCACCTGACGCTGCGCCCCGAGAACACCGCCGGCATCGTGCGCGCCGCGATCGAGCACAACATGCTCTACGACGGCGGCAAGCGCCTGTGGGCCATCGGGCCGATGTTCCGGCGCGAGAAGCCGCAGCGCGGGCGCTTCCGCCAGTTTCACCAGATCGACGTCGAGGCGCTGGGCTTCGCCGGGCCGGACGTCGATGCCGAACTGGTCCTGCTGGCGAGCGCGCTGTGGAAGGCCATCGGCCTGACCGACGTGCGCCTGGAGATCAACAGCCTGGGCCAGCCGGCCGAGCGCGCGCAGCACCGGGCCCAGCTGATTGCGCACTTCGAGGCGCACGCCGACCAGCTCGACGAGGACGCGAGGCGCCGCCTGCACAGCAATCCGCTGCGCATCCTCGACACCAAGAATCCGGCGATGAAGGCGATGGTGGACGCGGCGCCGAAGCTGATCGACTTTCTCGGCGCCGAGTCGCTGGCGCACTTCGACGGGCTGAAGGCCATCCTCGATGCCAACGGCATCGCCTACACCGTCAATCCGCGCCTGGTGCGCGGCCTCGACTACTACAACCTCAGCGTCTTCGAGTTCGTGACCGACCGGCTCGGCTCGCAGGGCACGGTGTGCGCCGGCGGGCGCTACGACGGCCTGTTCGAGCAGCTCGGCGGCAAGCCCGCGCCCGCGGTGGGCTGGGCCATCGGCGTGGAGCGCGTGCTCGAGCTGGTGAAGGAGCAGGGCACCGCGATCCCCGTGCCGGCGCCCGACGCCTATGCGGTGGTGCCCGACGCGGCCGCGATGCCGGTCGCGCTGCGCACGCTGCAGCAACTGCGCGAGGCCGGCGTGCGGGTGCAAATGCATGCCGCCACGGCCGACGGCATGGGCAGCTTCAAGTCGCAGTTCAAGAAGGCCGACAGCAGCGGCGCCACCTATGCGCTGATCTTCGGCGCCGACGAACTGGCGCGCGGCGAACTCACGGTGAAGGCGCTGCGCGACGGCACCGGGGCCCAGGTCGCCCGCCCGCTGGCCGATCCGGGCGCCTGGGCCGCCACCCTACAATCCCCGGCTCCCAACAACTGACAGCGCATGGCCACCCATCTCGATCTCGAAGAACAGGAACAGCTCGACCAGCTCAAGCATTTCTGGAACACCTACGGCACGCTGATCACCTGGGTCGTGGTGCTGGCGGCCGGTGCCTTCCTGGCCTGGACCGGCTGGCAGTACTGGCAGCGCGAGCAGTCGGCGCGCGCCTCGGCGCTCTACGACGAGCTCGAGCGCGGCGCGCAGGCCGGCGACACGGCGCGTGTCGAGCGCGCACTCGCCGACATGAAGAGCAAGTTCGCCGGCACCGCCTATGGCCAGCAGGGTGGCCTGCTGGCCGCGCGCGTGCTGCACGAGAAGGGCAATGCCGAGGCCTCGCGCGCGGCGCTCGCCTGGGTCGCGGAGCACGGCGAAGACGCCGGCTACCAAGCCGTCGCCCGGCTGCGCCTCGCCAGCGAGCTGCTGGAGGCCAAGTCCTACGACGAAGCGCTCAAGCAGCTCTCGGGCAGCATGCCCAAGGAATTCGAGGCCCTCGCGGCCGACCGCAAGGGCGACATCTACATGACCCAAGGCAAGCGCGAAGAGGCCAAGGCCGAGTACCGCAAGGCCTGGACCGCCTTCCCGCCGGGCAACGAGTACCGCCGCTTGGTCGAGATCAAGCTCAACGCGGTCGGCGTCGATCCCAAGAGCCTGGCCTCGGCCGGCACCGCATCTCCCGCCAAGACCACACCATGAATTTCAGCCAGCGTTCGATGCTTCCTGCCTCCCTCCTGCGCGCCGGGGCTGCCGCGCTCGCCGCCGCCGCGCTTGCGGCCTGCTCCGGCACGCCCAAGCCCAAGCCCGCCGAGCTGGCGCCCAACCAGGCGGTGCTCGGCGTGCGGCAGGCCTGGAACATTCGCATCCCGAAGGTGGAGTTCCCGCTCACCACCGACGTGAGCGGCGACATGGTGACGGTGGCAGGCAGCGACGGCACGGTGGTCATGATCGACGCCCGCTCGGGCCAGGAGTCCTGGCGCGCCAGCGTGGGCGCACCGCTGTCGGCCGGCGTGGGCAGCGACGGCTCGCTGGTGGCCGTGATCACCAACGGCAACGAACTCGTCGCGCTGCAAGGCGGCAAGGTGCTGTGGCGCCAGCGCCTCCCTGCCCAGTCGTTCACTGCGCCGCTGGTGGCCGGCCGCCGCGTCTTCGTGCAGACCGCGGACCGCACCACCAGCGCCTGGGACGGCCAGACCGGCCGCCGCCTGTGGTCGCAGACGCGCACCGCCGAGAACCTGGTGCTGAAGCGCTCCGGCGTGCTGATCGCCGTCGGCGACACGCTGGTGGCGGGCGTCGGCGGCCGGCTGGTCGGCATCAACCCGGCCAACGGCACGTCGCGCTGGGAATCGCCGATCGCCGCGCCGCGCGGCACCAATGACGTGGAGCGCCTGGTCGACCTGACCGGCAGCGTGAGCCGCGTCGGCGACTCCGTCTGCGCGCGCGCCTACTACGCCAGCGTCGGCTGCGTCGACGCCTCGCGCGGTACGCTGCTGTGGAGCAAGCCGGCCAACGGCGCCGACGGCGTCGCCGGCGACGACCGCTTCATCTACGGCACCGAGGAGAACGGCAACGTGGTGGCCTGGCGCCGCAACGACGGCGAACGCGCCTGGCAGATCGACCGCTTCAAGTACCGCGTGCTGACCTCGCCGCTGGCGGTCGGGCGCTCGCTCGTCATCGGCGACAGCACGGGCCTCGTGCACGTGATCTCGCGCGAGGACGGCGCACCGCTCAACCGCCTGACGCCCGATGGCTCGGCCATCGCCGCGGCGCCCGTGCTCTCGGGCAACACGGTTGTGGTCGTCACGCGCAACGGCGGCGTCTTCGGCTTTCGGCCTGAATAACGCAGCGAGCGCTCGACCATGAAACCCGTCATTGCGCTGGTCGGGCGCCCCAACGTCGGCAAGTCGACGCTGTTCAACCGCCTGACCCAGACGCGCGACGCCATCGTCGCCGACTTTGCCGGCCTCACGCGCGACCGCCATTACGGCAATGGCCGCCAGGGCCCGCACGAGTTCATCGTCATCGACACCGGCGGCTTCGAGCCCGACGCGGGCAGCGGCATCTTCAAGGAGATGGCCAAGCAGACCCGCCAGGCCGTGGCCGAAGCCGATGTCGTGATCTTCGTGGTCGATGCGCGCGAGGGGGTCTCGGCGCAGGACCACGACATTGCCAACGAGCTGCGCCGCCTCGGCAAGCCCTGTGTGCTGGCGGCCAACAAGGCCGAGGGCATGAAGGACAACGCACGGCTTGCCGAGTTCTACGAGCTGGGCTTCGGCGAGGTGCACGGCGTCTCGGCCGCGCATGGACAGGGCATCCGCGGTCTGGTCGAGCTCGCGCTCGAGCCGCTGGCGCTGCCCGAGCCGGACGACGAGGACGAGGAAGACGACGTCAACAAGCCGATCAAGCTGGCCGTCGCAGGCCGGCCCAATGCGGGCAAGTCCACCCTCATCAACACCTGGCTCGGCGAGGAGCGGCTGGTCGCCTTCGATCTGCCCGGCACCACGCGCGACGCGATCTCGGTGCCCTTCGAGCGCAACGGCCAGCGCTTTGAGCTGATCGACACGGCGGGTCTCCGGCGCAAGGGCAAAGTGTTCGAGGCGATCGAGAAGTTCTCGGTGGTCAAGACGCTGCAGGCCATCGAGTCGGCCAACGTGGTGCTGCTGCTCATCGACGCCACCCTGGGCATAACCGATCAGGATGCCCACATCGCCGGCTACATCCTGGAGAGCGGTCGCGCGGTGGTGATCGCGATCAACAAGTGGGACGCGGTCGACAGCTACCAGCGCGAGCAGATCCAGCGCCAGATCGAGACCCGGCTGGCATTCCTGAAGTTCGCCTCGCTGCACTTCATCTCGGCCACCCGGCGCCAGGGCCTGGGCCCGCTGTGGCAGGCCATTGCGCAGGCCCACAAGTCTGCCACCCGCAAGATGTCGACGCCGGTGCTCACGCGTCTGCTGCTGGAGGCCGTGCAGTTCCAGACGCCCAAGAAGTCGGGCATGTTCCGCCCCAAGTTGCGCTATGCGCACCAGGGCGGCATGAACCCGCCGGTGATCATCATCCACGGCAACTCGCTGGAGCATGTCACCGAGGCCTATCGGCGCTTTCTCGAGGGGCGCTTCCGCAAGGAGTTCGACTTGGTCGGCACGCCCTTGCGCATCGAATTCAAGACCTCGCACAATCCGTACGCGGACAAGGAAGGCTGAGAGGCTGTGAGTGGTGCAGCGCGTGCCGCATTCCGGGGCGCGGTCGGGCGGCGCGAGCAGTGCCGGCGCCCGAAGTTCCACCTCTGAAGTGCCGTTATTTTTTGGGGGCTATGAGGGTTTCGTGCTGCAGTGCGGAAGTGCTGTGTTAAGGTGACCGGTCCAACAACTACTCTTGAACACGGAGAATATCGTGAGCAATAAAGGGCAACTTCTACAAGACCCCTTTCTGAACACCTTGCGTCGAGAGCACGTGCCGGTTTCCATTTATTTGGTCAACGGCATCAAGCTGCAAGGGCAGATCGAGTCTTTCGATCAGTACGTCGTGTTGCTTCGCAATACGGTGACCCAGATGGTCTACAAACACGCCATCTCCACCATCGTGCCGGGACGGGCCGTCAACTTCTCGGCGAACGAGAGCGACGAAGCTGCTGCCTGAGTGCACGGAGCGCGGCGGCTCGCCCGCCGCGCTTTCTCCCCATTGATTCCGCTTGTCTGAACTGAATTCCCGGAAAGACGGTGCCGTCGTTCTCGTCGGCGTCGATTTCGGGTTGCCCCATTTCGACGGCGAACTCGAGGAACTCGGCTTGCTCGCGCAGACCGCCGGCCTCTCACCGGTCGCGCGCCTGATCGCCAAGCGGCGGGCGCCCGATGCGGCGCTCTTCGTCGGCAGCGGCAAGGCCCAAGAGATCCGCGAACTGGCCGACCTGCACGGCGCCGGCGAGGTGATCTTCGACCAAGCCCTGAGCCCGGCGCAGCAACGCAACCTCGAGCGCGAGCTCGGGGTCGCGGTGTACGACCGAACCTTCCTGATCCTCGAGATCTTCGCCCAGCGTGCGCGCTCCCACGAGGGCAAGCTGCAGGTCGAGCTGGCGCGGCTGCAATACCTGAGCACGCACCTGGTGCGGCGCTGGTCCCACCTGGAGCGCCAGCGCGGCGGCATCGGCACGCGCGGCGGCCCGGGCGAGACGCAGATCGAACTCGACCGCCGCATGATCGGCGACGCCATCCGGCGCACGCGCGACCGGCTCGCCAAGGTGCAGCGCCAGCGCGGCACCCAGCGGCGCCAGCGCGAGCGACGCGACACCTTCAACATCTCGCTGGTCGGCTACACCAACGCCGGCAAGTCCTCGCTGTTCAATGCGCTGGTAAAGGCGCGCGCCTATGCGGCCGACCAGCTCTTCGCCACGCTGGACACCACCACGCGGCACCTGTACCTGGGCGACGCGGCCCGCAAGGTGTCGATCTCCGACACCGTGGGCTTCATCCGCGACCTGCCGCACGGCCTGATCGACGCCTTCAAGGCCACCCTGCAGGAGGCGGTCGACGCCGACCTGCTTCTGCATGTGGTGGACGCCTCCAATCCGCACCATCCCGAGCAGATGGCCGAGGTGCAATCGGTGCTTCGCGAGATCGGCGCCGACACCGTGCCGCAGCTCCTGGTCTTCAACAAGCTTGACGCGCTCGAGGCTGCGCAGCGGCCGCTCGCGCTCGCCGACGAGATTGAGCTCGACGGCGCGCAGGTGTCGCGCATCTTCCTGAGCGCCCACACGGGCGAGGGCGTGCCGGCGCTGCGGGCCGAGCTCGCGCGGCGCGCACCGTCGGTCTCCGGAGCCATGACCCCAGAGCCGGACACCGAATTGCACGATGCCGCCGGCGGATTGGCACAATCCCCTCACTGACCAGAGAAGAGATCGAATGAATGCAAAGCCAGTGTGGAGACGGTTTCAGGGCATGTTCAACCTGAATGACGGGCGTTGGGGCCGGGGCGACGAGCCGTCCTCGAAAGACGACCGCCCCAATGCCAACCGCCCCGACGACGACTCCGGATCTTCCGGCAACAACAACCGCCCCCGCGGCCAGGGGCCGAACCAGGGGCCGCCGGATCTCGACGAGCTCTGGCGCGACTTCAACCGAAAGCTCGGCGGCCTGTTCGGCGGCGGCCGCGGTGGCAACGGCGGCCGTCCGAACGGCGGCAATGGCGGCAACGGCATGAAACCCGACATGAAGAACGCGGGCGTCGGCCTGGGCCTGGTGGCGGCGGTCGCCGTGCTGATCTGGCTGGGCACCGGCTTCTTCATCGTCAACGAAGGCCACCAGGCCGTGATCACCCAGTTCGGCCGCTACAAGACGACCGTGGGAGCGGGCTTCAACTGGCGCCTGCCGTACCCGATCCAGCGCCACGAGGTCGTGGTCGTGACGCAGATCCGCTCCATCGACGTCGGCCGCGACTCGATCGTGCGATCGACCGGCCTGCGCGAGTCGGCCATGCTCACCGAGGACGAGAACATCGTCGAGATCAAGTTCGCCGTGCAGTACCGCCTGAGCGACGCGCGCGCCTACCTCTACGAGAGCAAGAGCCCGACCGATGCGGTGGTGCAGGTGGCCGAGACGGCGGTGCGCGAGGTGGTCGGCAAGATGAAGATGGATGCGGCGCTGGCCGAGGAGCGCGACCAGATCGCGCCGCGCGTGCGCACCCTGATGCAGACCATCCTGGACCGCTACAAGGTGGGCGTCGAGGTGGTGGGCATCAACCTGCAGCAGGGCGGGCTGCGTCCGCCGGAGCAGGTGCAGGCCGCCTTCGACGACGTGCTCAAGGCCGGCCAGGAGCGCGAGCGCGCCAAGAACGAGGCCCAAGCCTATGCCAACGACGTGGTGCCGCGCGCCACCGGTACCGCCTCGCGCCTGAAGGAAGAGTCCGAGGCCTACAAAGCCCGGATCGTTGCCCAGGCACAGGGCGACGCACAGCGCTTCAGCGCGGTGCTGGCCGAGTACCAGCGCGCGCCCCAGGTCACGCGCGACCGCATGTACACCGACGCCATGCAGCAGATCTACACCAACACCACCAAAGTGCTGGTCGATTCCAAGCAGGGCTCCAACCTGCTGTACCTGCCGCTCGACAAGCTGATTACCCAGAGCGCGGCCGGCGCGCCCGCCGATGGCGCCAGCCCGAACGTGGCCGGCACCGCGCCGCCGCAGTCGTCGGTCATCCCGGTCGTCCCGCCCAACGACGCGCGTGCGCGCGACGGCCGCTCGCGTGACCGCGACGTGCGCTGAGGAGCAACACAACAATGAACAGACTTGGCTTCATCGTTTCGTCGGTCCTGGTGGCGCTCGCGCTGCTGAGCTCCACGCTCTTCGTGGTCGACCAGCGCCAGTTCGGCGTGGTCTACGCCCTTGGCCAGATCAAGGAAGTGATCACCGAGCCGGGCTTGAACTTCAAGCTGCCGCCGCCCTTCCAGAATGTGTCGTACATCGACAAGCGCCTGCTCACGCTGTCCAGCCTCGATCCCGAGCCCATGCTCACGCTCGAGAAGCAGCGCGTGGTGGTCGACTGGTATGTGCGATGGCGCATCACCAACCCTTCGGAATACATCCGCAACGTCGGCCTCGACGAGAACGCGGGCGCCGTGCAGCTCAACCGCGTGGTGCGCAACGCTTTCCAGGAGAACGTCAACAAGCGCACCGTGCGCGACCTGATCTCCACCCGCCGCGAAGCCCTCATGAACGACGTGCAGCGCGAGATGCTGGCCGTGGTGAAGGGCACCAAGCCCTGGGGCATCGACATCATCGACGTGCGGGTCACGCGCGTCGACTACGTGGAAGCGATCACCGAGTCGGTGTACCGCCGGATGGAGGCCGAGCGCAAGCGCGTGGCCAACGAGCTGCGTTCCACCGGCTTCGCCGAGGGCGAGAAGATCCGCGCCGACGCCGACCGCCAGCGCGAGGTGATCGTGGCCAATGCCTACCGCGACGCCCAGAAGATCAAGGGCGAGGGCGATGCGCGCGCCGCGTCGGCCTATGCCGAGGCCTTCGGCCGCGACCCGCAGTTCGCGCAGTTCTACCGCAGCCTCGATGCCTACAAGCAGAGCTTCAACAAGAAGAGCGACGTGATGGTGCTGGACCCTTCGTCGGACTTCTTCCGCGCGATGCAGAGCTCGGGTGGAGCGGCGGCAGCGGGGCGCCGCTAGGCGCAGCGTTCGGGCGTGAGCGCAGAGACCTTCTGGAGCGCGCTGGCGCTGGTACTGGTGATCGAGGGCATCCTGCCCTTCGTCTCGCCCGGCGGCTGGCGGCGCGGCTTCGGCCAGCTCATGCAGTTGCGCGACGGGCAGCTGCGCTTCTTCGGGCTCTGCAGCATCCTGCTGGGCCTCTTTCTGCTCTGGGTCCTCGCCTGAGGCCGGTTTCGACGCGGGAAGGCGGGCCGCGATGGCCCGGTAGAATCCGGGTTTAACCACGCCCCCGATCCCCATGTCCGCCTGGGTCCTCCCGGATCACATTGCCGATGTGCTGCCCTCCGAGGCGCGTCACATCGAAGAACTTCGACGCCAGCTGCTCGACACCGCCCGTGGCTACGGCTGCGAGCTGGTGATGCCGCCGCTGCTGGAGCATCTGGAGTCCCTTCTCTCCGGCACCGGCGAAGCGCTGGACCTGCAGACTTTCAAGCTGGTGGACCAGCTTTCCGGGCGCAGCATGGGCTTGCGCGCGGACACCACGCCTCAGGTTGCGCGCATCGACGCCCACCTTCTCAACCGCCGCGGCGTCGCGCGCCTTTGCTATTGCGGGCCGGTGCTGCACACCCGGCCCGACCGCCCGCACGCGACCCGCGAGCCGCTGCAGTTCGGCGCCGAGATCTACGGCCATGCCGGCCTGGAGGCCGACACCGAAGTGCTGCGCCTCGCGCTCGACTGCCTGCGCGCGGCCGGAGTGCGCCACCCCGTCATCGTCGACCTGGCCGATGCGCGCATCGTGCGTGCGCTGTTCGCCGGCGTGCCGGTCGATGCGGCGAGCATCGCGCGCGTGCACGCGGCCCTGGCCGCCAAGGACCCCAGCGGCCTGCGCGAGATCACGGCGGACTTTCCCGCCGCGGCGCGCGAGGGCCTGCTCGCGCTGCTGCATCTCTATGGCGACGCCGCGGTGCTGGACGAGGCGGCCAAGGCCCTGCCCGATACGGCCGGCATGCGCCAGGCGCTTGCCGATCTGAAGCAGTTGGCCCAGCGCCTAGCCGGCGCTCGCGTCAGCTTCGACTTGGCCGACCTGCGCGGCTATGCCTATTACAGCGGCATGCGCTTCGGCATCTACACGGAAGGCGCCAGCGACGCGCTGGTGCGCGGCGGCCGCTATGACGAGGTGGGCGCGATCTTCGGTCGCAACCGCCCGGCCGTCGGCTTCAGCCTCGACGTGCGCGAGCTGGTGGGCGTGCTGCCGGCGCGGCCCTTGCGCGCCGCGATCCGCGCGCCCTGGAGCGACGCCCAGGGGCTCGCCCAGACCATTGCCGCGCTGCGCAGCCAGGGCGAGACCGTGGTTTGCGCACTGCCCGGCCACGAGAGCGAGATCGACGAATTCCACTGCGACCGCGAGCTGGTCGAGCACGGCGGGCAGTGGAAAGTCCAAGCCATCTGAATCTTCAAAAGCGAAACATCATGAGCGTTACCACCGGACGAAACGTGGTCGTCGTCGGCACCCAATGGGGCGACGAGGGCAAGGGCAAACTGGTCGACTGGCTGACAGAGAGCGCGCAGGGCGTGGTCCGCTTCCAGGGCGGCCACAACGCGGGCCACACGCTGGTCATCAACGGCGTGAAGACGGCGCTGCACCTGATCCCCAGCGGCATCATGCGGCCCGGCGTCAAGTGCTACATCGGCAACGGCGTGGTGCTGTCGGCGGCCAAGCTCTTCGAGGAGATCGAGGGGCTGGAGAAGGCCGGCGTCGAGGTGCGTTCGCGCCTGCGCATCAGCGAGGCGTGCCCGCTGATCCTGCCTTTCCACGCCGCGCTGGACATCGCGCGCGAGGCCTACCGCGAGAAGGGCGGCATCGAGAAGATCGGCACCACCGGCCGCGGCATCGGCCCGGCCTACGAGGACAAGATCGCGCGCCGCGCGCTGCGTGTGCAGGATCTCAAGCACCCGGAACGCTTCGCCGCCAAGCTGCGCGTGCTGCTCGAGCTGCACAACCATGTGCTCACCCAGGTGCTGAGTGCGCCGGCGATCGAGTTCGATGCGGTCTACGACGAGGCGATGCGCCACGCGGAACTGCTCAAGCCCATGATGGCCGACGTCTCGCGCGAGCTGAACGACGCCCATCGTGCAGGCGCCAACCTGTTGTTCGAGGGCGCGCAGGGCACGCTGCT
Source organism: Variovorax sp. WS11 (assembly GCF_010499245.1). Classification (GTDB taxonomy): domain Bacteria; phylum Pseudomonadota; class Gammaproteobacteria; order Burkholderiales; family Burkholderiaceae_C; genus Variovorax. The sequence continues at coordinate 514,580 of NZ_JAAGOW010000001.1, read as the reverse complement.
GGACGTCGACCACGGCACCTACCCCTACGTGACCTCCAGCAACTGCGTGGCCGGCAACGCCGCGGCCGGCGCGGGCGTGGGGCCGGGCCTGCTGCACTACATCCTGGGCATCACCAAGGCCTATTGCACGCGCGTCGGCGGCGGACCCTTCCCGACCGAGCTCGAATGGGACAAGCCCGGCACCGTCGGCTGGCACCTGAGCACGGTGGGCGCCGAGAAGGGCGTGACCACTGGCCGCAGCCGCCGCTGCGGCTGGTTCGACGCCGCGCTCCTCAAGCGCTCGGCGCAGGTCAACGGGCTCTCCGGCCTGTGCATCACCAAGCTCGACGTGCTCGATGGCCTGAAGGAGCTGCTGCTGTGCACCGGCTACGAGCTCGACGGCGAGTACACCGACATCCTGCCGCTGGGCGCCGACGAGATCGCGCGCTGCAAGCCGGTCTACGAAACCCTGGAAGGCTGGAGCGAGAGCACCGTGGGCATCACCCAGTACGACAAGCTGCCGGTCAATGCGCGGCTCTACCTGCAGCGCATCGAGCAGGTCACGGGCGTGCCGATCCACATGGTGTCGACCAGCCCGGACCGCGATCACACGATCATGATGCGGCACCCCTACCTGGCCGACTGACTGACGAACGACCACCCCCCGAGGAGAAGGCTTCCCATGCTGACCGAAGACGGCAAACACCTGTACGTGAGCTATGACGAGTACCACAACCTGATCGAAAAGCTCGCGATCAAGGTGCACCAGTCGGGCTGGCAGTTCGACACCATCCTGTGCCTCGCCCGCGGCGGCATGCGGCCGGGCGACGTGCTGTCGCGCATTTTCGACAAGCCGCTGGCCATCATGTCCACCAGCTCCTATCGCGCCGATGCCGGCACGATCCAGGGGCACCTGGACATCGCCCGCTACATCACCACGCCCAAGGGCGAGATCGCGGGCCGGGTGCTGCTGGTCGACGACCTGGCCGACTCCGGCCACACGCTGCACGCGGTGGTGGAGATGCTCAAGAGCAACTACCAGCCGATCACCGAGCTGCGCAGCGCCGTGATCTGGACCAAGGCGATCTCGACCTTCACGCCCGACTACTCGGTCGAGTACCTGGCCACCAACCCCTGGATCCACCAGCCCTTCGAGGGCTACGACTCGATGGGCGCCGACAAGCTGATCGAGAAGTGGTCGGTCTGAAAAGCTGAGGCGTCCGAAGCCTCACTTCGGCTTCATCATCTCGGTGTAGCGGCGCTGCATCTCCTCGGTCGACAGCTGCTCGATGCTGTGGCCGATGTTCCAGCGGTGACCGAAGGGATCGCGAAAAGACCCCGAGCGCTCGCCGTAGAACTGGTCCTGCACCGCGATCTCGAGCGTGGCGCCGGCTTTCTGCGCGCGCTCGACGATCGCATCGGCATCGTCCACGTGCAGGTGGATCGTGACCGAGGTCGCTCCGGTGCTCAAGGGGCCGCGGATGCCGTACTCGGGAAACTCGTCGCACAGCATCAGCGTGGTGCCGCCGAAGTCGAGTTCCGCATGGCCGATGCGCCCGCTGGGCTCGGTCAGCCTGAATTTCTCGGTCGCGCCGAACACCTCGCCGTACCAGGCGATCGCCTTGGCGGTGTCGTTCACGCAAAGGTAGGCAAACAATTCATGGATGGCCATCGAGGACTCCTTTGGGATGGTGGGTCTGGCCGCGATTCTGCGAAGGCCCGGCCCCACCGTCTTGGACGAAATTGAACCCGGCCGGCACATGATTCGGCGAGGCCGGCGCAGCGCGGCGGTAGGCCTGCGGCGTCATGCCCGCGATCTCCAGGAAATCACGGTTGAAATGCGACTGGTCGCTGTAGCCGGCCTCCAGTGCGAATTCCACCCAGGGCAGGGCGCGCGTGCCGGGTCCGGCCGCCATCACACGCTGCAGCCGTTGCACCCGCTGCAGCTGCTTGGGCGCAAGGCCCGCCGCGTCGCGGAACAGCGTGATGAAGCGCCGGTGGCTGTAGCCGCTGGCCTGCACCAGCACGCGGATCGGCACGCCGCCGCCCAGCCCGGCCAGGGCCCGGGCCACCGCCGGATGCATGGCCTGGGGCTGTGGCGCGAGGCGCTCGGCCAGCAGGGTCTCGAAGGCGGCGAGCCGGGCTTCGGGGCTGCCGGCCGCGTGCACCCGCTCCAGCGCCTCCTGCGCGGCGCGGTCGCCCCAGAGTGCTTCCAGCGGCGTGTGGCGTTCGGCCAGCTCGCCGGCCGGCAGGCCGAAGAGCGCCCGTGCCGCGCCGGGCCGTAGTTGCGCGCCCACCGAGCCGGTCGCGACCGAGACGTCGCGCGCATAGAAGGCCGAGCGAGCGCCGCCGACGATCGCCCAACCCACGGTGTAGCCCGCCGTATCCGCCGCCCCGGCGAACAGCCGCAGTGGCGGGCCGGAGAGGCGCAGCACCAGATGCATGTCGCCGGTCGGCAGCACATGTTCGCGCGGCGGCGTGGCGAGGCTGCCGGCGCTGCGGCCAGGCGCCGACACCCACAGGGAGCGGACGTAGGGCCGCAGCCGGGGACCGGGTGAACGCGTCAGCAGCATGCCCCATTGTCGGACGCACGCTCCGGCACGTCGACTAGCATGGCGACATGCCCAAGCCCATCACCGACCTGATCCACCACCCGTACAAGCCCCCCGCCAACTTCGCCGCACCCCAGCCGGGCGTCTACAAGGCGTCCACCGTGTTCTTCGCCGACGTCGCCGCCATGCGCGCGCGCGACTGGAAGACCAAGGCCGGCTACACCTACGGCCTGCACGGCACGCCCACCACCTTCACCCTCGAGGAGCGGCTGGCGACGCTGGAAGGCGGCACCGAATGCCTGCTGGCGCCCAGCGGCCTGGCGGCGATCGCGCTGGTGGCCTTCGCCTTCCTCAAGACCGGCGACGAGGTGCTGCTCCCCGACAACGCCTACGGCCCCAACAAGGCGCTGTGCAACGGCGAGCTGGCCAACTTCGGCATCACGCACCGGCTCTACGACCCCATGAACCCGGCGGATCTTGCGGCCAAGCTCTCGGAGCGCACCCGGCTGGTGTGGCTGGAAGCGGCCGGCTCGGTCACGATGGAGTTCCCGGACCTGCCCGCGCTGGTGGCGGCCTGCCGCGCGCGCGGCGTGCTCACGGCGCTGGACAACACCTGGGGCGCCGGCCTCGCCTTCGCTCCCTTCGACTTCAACGGCAGCGGGCAGGGCGTCGACATCTCGATCCAGGCGCTCACCAAGTATCCGAGCGGCGGCGGCGACGTGCTGATGGGCAGCGTCATCACGCGCGACGAGCGGCTGCACCGCGCCCTCAAGCTCAGCCACATGCGCATCGGATTCGGCAGCGCGGTTGGCGACGTGGAAGCGCTGCTGCGCTCGCTGCCCAGCATCGCGCTGCGCTACGAGGCGCATGACCGCAGCGCCCGCGAGCTGGCCCTCTGGCTGGCCGATCGGGCCGAGATCGCGCAGGTGCTGCATCCCGCGTTGGAAGGCTCGCCGGGGCACGCGAACTGGCTGCGGCTGTGCGGCGCCACCGACCTGGCGGCCGGCCTCTTCTCGGTGGTGTTCGACGCCCGCTACAGCGCGGCGCAGGTCGACCGCTTCTGCGACGGCCTGAAGCTGTTCCGGCTCGGCTACTCCTGGGGCGGGCCGATCAGCCTGGTCGTGCCCTACGACATCGGTCTGATGCGCGACCCGGGCGTCTCGCACTGGCCGCACAAGGGCACGCTGGTGCGCTTCTCGATCGGCCTGGAGGACGCGGAGGACCTGCGCGCCGACCTCGAACAAGCCCTCGCCGCGCTCTGAACCGGCCCGGTTATCGCGTACAGTGAGGCACGCGCAGTCACCGGGACTGCCTTTCAGGAAGGAGTGAACGTGGCAACACCGAACTACGGCTACGAGAAACGTCAGAAGGAGTTGGCCAAGAAGAAAAAGAAGGAAGAGAAGGCACGAGAAAAAGCCGCTCGCAAGCTGAGCCCCAGCAGCGAAGGCCTCGCGCCAGGCGACCCTGAAACCGATGTCGCCTCGCTGGAACGCGATCCGCCCACCGTGCCGGAGCTGCCGACCAAAGACGGCTGAGCCGCTGCCAAACGGCTCGCTACACCGATCAGTGCAAGAAGAAAGCCGCCGCGGGCGAGGCCTGCAGCGGCTTTTTTTGCGCCTTTTCGTTCAGCCGCTCAATCGCTCAATCGCTCAATCGCTCAATCGCTCAATCGCTCATTTGGCCGGAAGCAGCTTCCGCAGCGCCGGCCACACGTTGTCCAGCATGCGTGCCTGGGCGGCGGCGGTCGGGTGGATGCGGTCGGCCTGGAACAGCGCCGCTGCCTCGGGACTGTCTGCCACGCCCTTGAGCAGGAAGGGCACCAGCGCGGCCTTGGTGGCGCCGGCCACCTTGGCGAACAAGGCCTCGAAGCGCCGCGTGTAGTCGCTGCCGTAGTTGGGCGGCACCTGGATGCCGACGATCAGCACCTGCGCGCCGGCCGCCTGGGCGGCCTTGGTCATCTGCGTGAGGTTGTCCTCGGTGCCCGCGAGCGAGAGCCCGCGCAGGGCGTCGTTGCCGCCCAGTTCGAGCACCACGTGCGTCGGCTTGTGCTGCGACAGCAGGCCCGCCAGCCGCGCGCGGCCGCCGGCAGTCGTGTCGCCGCTGATGCTGGCATTGATCACCGTGGCTGCGATCTTCTGCTCGGCCAGGCGCTTCTCCAGCAGCGGCACCCAGCCTTCGCCGCGCTTGAGACCGTACTCGGCGGACAGCGAGTCGCCGACGACCAGGATCACCGGTTTGCCGGCGGCGGCCTGGGCCTGGGCCGCGGTCCAATACCCGGAGGAACCGGCCAGTGCGCCGGCCAAGATAAAGTGACGTCGATTCACCACGCGCAAAACCCTTTTCAATGTCCTCGAAACCACCCGCCGCCATTGTCGCCGTCGAACATGTCTTCAAGTCGGTCACCGACTCCGCCGGCACGCTGGACATTCTGCAGGACATCGACTTCACGCTGGGCGAGCGCGAGACCGCCGCCATCGTCGGCGCCTCCGGCTCGGGCAAGAGCACGCTGCTGTCGATCGTCGCCGGGCTGGACACACCCACCCGCGGGACCGTCAAGCTGGCCGGCGAGGACCTCTTCGCCATCGACGAGGACGAGCGCGCCGCGCTCAGGGCGCGCAAGGTCGGCTTCGTGTTCCAGAGCTTCCAGCTGCTGGGCAACCTGAGCGCCCTCGAGAACGTGATGCTCCCGCTCGAGCTGGCAGACCGCCGCGACGCGCGCAAGGCCGCGACCGAGATGCTGGGCCGCGTCGGCCTCGGCCAGCGCCTGAACCACTATCCCAAGGTGCTGTCGGGCGGCGAGCAGCAGCGGGTGGCGCTGGCCCGCGCCTTCGTGGTCCAGCCCGCGCTGTTGCTGGCCGACGAGCCCACGGGCAGCCTGGACTTCGCCACCGGCGAGCAGGTGATGCGCCTGATGTTCGACCTCAACCGAGAACTCGGCACCACCCTCGTGCTCGTGACGCACGACCGCGGCATCGCCGCCCAGTGCGAGCGCCGCATCACCATCGAGGCCGGGCGCGTGGGCTTCGACGACCAGGGCGTCTGACCCGGGGGGCTGCGAAGCGGGCTCGATAATCCCGCCATGTCTTCCCCCAAAGTGATCTTCGGCTTCCATGCCGTGGGCGTGCGCATCAAGACCGCGCCCCAATCGGTGATCGAGGTGCTCTTCGACGCCAGCCGCCGCGATGCCCGCATGCGCCAGTTCGTCACCCGTGCGCAGGAGGCCGGCGTGCGCCTGATCGAGGCCGACGGCCTGCGCCTTTCCAAGCTCGCCGGCAGCCACGGCCACCAGGGCGTGGCCGCGCGGGTGCAGCCGATTGCGCAGACCCACTCGCTCGACGAGCTGCTCGAAGGCCTCGAGGCCGCCGGCACGGTGCCGCTGCTGCTGGTGCTCGACGGCGTCACCGACCCGCACAACCTCGGTGCCTGCCTGCGGGTGGCCGATGGCGCCGGCGCGCACGCGGTGGTCGCGCCCAAGGACCATGCCGCGGGCATCAATGCGACTGTCGCCAAGGTCGCGAGTGGGGCCGCCGAGACGGTGCCCTACTTCATGGTGACCAACCTCGCGCGCACGCTCAACGAGCTGAAGGAACGCAACATCTGGTGCGTCGGCACCAGCGACGATGCGCCGGGCACGCTCTACCAGAGCGACCTGCGGCGGCCCCTCGCGCTGGTGCTGGGGGCGGAAGGCGAGGGCATGCGCCAGCTCACGCGCAAGACCTGCGACGAACTGGTGCGCATTCCCATGGCCGGTGCAGTCGAGAGCCTCAATGTCTCCGTCGCAAGCGGGGTGTGCCTTTACGAGGCGATGCGGCAGCGCAGCGGCGCAGCCTAGGGCAGGTTGGCGAAGCCGGTCTCGCCCGAGTGATCGCGTGCCTCCCAGTCGTCGACCCAGGCCCTTGCCTTGCGCTCCAGCGCATCGCAGGCGCTCTCGGAATCTTGGAACCGCCCGGTCAGGGCGACGCGGCACCTGTGCTCGCCATCGCGCCACAGGTCCGCATGGCCCGAGGCCTGTCCTTCGGTAGCCACCGTGCCCAGGCAAACGCGGATCTCCCACGCCTCATAGACGAAGCGCTTGACCTCGCCGTCATCGTTCATCACTTCTTCCTCGCTCGGTTCAATTCTTCAGGCCGCTTCGATCCACGCGAAAGCGTACGCTTTCGCGTGGATCACCCTCCGGGCCGACCGCGCCGGCCAAAGGGTCAAGCGGTCTTCAGCTTACCTTGACGTCGATGCGCCGCGGCTGTGCCTGCGCCACCTTCGGGATGCGCAATGTGAGCACGCCCTGTGCCAGCTCGGCCGAGACCTTCTCGGTGTCGAGCTCCTTGCTCAAGGTGAAGACGCGGTGGAAGCGCGCGAGGCCGACCTCCGTGTGGCTCGACTGCAGCCCCTCGGGCACGCTCAGATTCGAGTCGGCATCGATGGTGAGCGTGTCGGACTCCACCTGGAGGTGAAGCTTGTCCTTCGAAACGCCGGGAAGGTCGGCATACAGCGTGATGCCGGTGCCGTCCTCCACCACGTCGACGGGCGGCGTCAGTGCCGCCTCGCCGTAGCCCGCCCTGTCCTTGCGTGCAACGGTGGAGGGAGAAGTCGAGCGGACAGTGTCAACGTCGTTCATGTCGCTGCTCCTTTTCATTGGATCGTGATGCGGCGGGGCTGGGCCGACGCGCGCCGCTGGACCGTGATGTGCAGGACGCCGTCGCGATAGTCGGCCTGGATCGCGTCCGGGTCGGCGTCGTCGGGCAGCGTCAGCATGCGCCGGAAGCTGCCTGCGAAGCGCTCGTTGATGTGGACGGCGGACTTCGAGCCCTCCTGTGACGGCAGCTTCGAGGCTCGCTCGCCGGCCACGGTCAGCAGGCCGCGGTCGAGCTGGATGTCGATCGTGGCTGGGTCTAGGCCGGGGGCGAAGGCGTAGATTTCGACTGTCTGCGGCGTGCCGCCGACGTTCAGGGCGGGAAAACCGCCGCGGCCGAGACCCCGGATGCTTGGAGACAGATCGAAGGCCTGCTGCATTTCGCGTTGCAGGCGATCCATCTCGGCGAACAGGTCGCGCGGGAACAAGGATCGATACATGGCGAAAACCTCCATACGGTTGAACCAGACGGAGCGCCGGAGACGCCTCCGGCGCTTCCGGGGAGGATTTAGGAGCCGATCCTGAGGATTTCAAGAGGCGCGCATGCTCTGCCGCCTGCCCGGCCAGCAGTTGGACGAGTTTGGCCTCGTTGGCATCTCGCTGCCCTGTTCTGATTGCATTCTTGGAGGAAAGGATGGCGTGATCGCCCAAGCATGGGCGGCAATTGGTGCGGAGCGTCGCTGGCGGCTCACCGTGCGCGTCGTTTGCGCACCGAACCAGCCCATTCCGCGCAGGAACTAGGGCGAGCGCCTCTCGCCGTCCGCCGCGAGATCGAGCGCAATGGCCGTCAAGGATGCTGTCGGGCAACCGGGAGCGCCTTAGTACCAGAACTTGGCAACAATGCTGATCCCCTTGTCTGCCTTGCGGAAGGTGCTGATCTCTCTCCTGGTGACGGGATGGTTGAAGAGCACTTCGTTGCGATACGCTCCCTTGGGAAAGAACAATCCCGCTCTCAGGTCCAGTCCGAGCCGCCGCACGCCGAACAGGTTGCGAAAGCCGATCACGACGTCGAGCGCGTCCCCCACTTCCTTGCTCGGCCGCGAACTGTCCTGGTTCATCTCCGCCGTCAGGGCAGCGTTGCGAAGATCGCTCGCTAGCTTGTTCGTCTTGTAGCGGTGATAGACAAGGTCCACCGAGATGTTCGGCGCCGGCCTGAAGCCGAGCCCGACCGTGAGGATCTGCAGATTGCTCAATTCCGGATCGAGGGCCTCGCCGTAGTACTTCAGCTTGGGAATGCCGCCCAGCCTGGCTTCGTTCGACTGCAGGCCCGTCTGCCGGAATTCGTGATTCCTGCGGTCGTTCGGGTTTCCGTCGCCACTCCCGAGCGCGTAGCCCAGCGTGATGTTGGGGGCGTACGGCAGATCCGGGAACCGGTAAGTGCCACCGATATCGACGGCATAGCCCTTGAAGTTCTTCTTGGTCTCATCCTTGCCGCGCAGAAGCGCTAGTTCGGTCCAGTAGTTGAATCGGTCGGACGGGTTGCCGAGGGCCCGCAATCCGAGGAGCAGAGGTTGTCCTTCCCTGCCTGCCTGATCCTCGCTGTAGATCGTGTAGCCGGACAACCTCATGTCTTCGATGCCGCGGTAGCTCAGGTAGGCCATATAGATATCTCTGCGCGTCTTCTGAACAGGAGCGAGCAGGTCGAGGTCCAGCCTATCCTTGCGCGAATAGCTCAGTTCGGCTTGAAAGGCACCTCCCTTGAGCTTGACCAGCGCAGTGTCGAGCGAGGTGTCGTACAGCCAATGCCGGTCGTCTTCGAAATTGCGCCGTCCCAACGTCAAGTCGGCCGGCCCCAGATTCTTGAACGTCACCCAGGCCTGGTCGATGGGCAGCGAGTTGTAGTGGCGCGGCGCAAGTTGCGTCTGCCCGCTCGGAAGGGTGACGATGTCCTGTTCCTTCACAGCGATGTCTCTCTGCAGGATCGCCTCGAGCATCATTTCCACACGATCGTTAGGCCGGTAGATGATGGCCCCGTTGATTTGGGGCGACAGGATCAGCGAGGTGTCCTTCAGGCGCCGGTCGAGATCCGGGTTGCGTCGGTACGTGACGTCCGATTCGCTGCCATACGAGAACTGATACTCCAGGCGAGAGATCAACGGCCTTTCCGGATAGCGCGAGTACACAGGGTCCCCCGGAATGGCCGGTTCGCCTGACTGGGGTGGGGGCAGTTGGAACTGCGCCACCTGAATGCCTGTGTCGACATTCGAGATGGACTCGTCGGGAACCGGCGGCTGCGTATCGGTGCTGCCGGCCGCCTGTTCGATCGGAGTGACTGAAGCCTGCCCGGCCTCAGCCCCCATCGCCTCCTGCGCGGCAGCGAGCAAGAGGGAACACGCCAGGGACCGCGTTGAGCCTCGACATGCTCGATTCAATCCATTGCTGATCTTCATCGTTGTAGCGGACTCCTGCCTCACTGCAACGAATCATTGCGTAGCAACGTCTGCAAGGCAATGCCGCCGTACCGAGGGGAAACGCGCTGTCACTTGTTCTTGACAAAACCGTACCGGATCAGCCGCAAATCCTCATCCCGCACGAGCCCGATGCCCGGCGCGTGGTACTTGTACTCGCTCACGAGCGGTTCGAGGGCCGAGCTTTCCTTCACCTTCATGCAGCCGGAGAAGGTGCCCGCCGGGGTCTTGCACGTCTCGTCGAGGCTCACGATCTCGGCCCGGTCCATCGCCACGCCGGGCGCGATCTCCTGGTAGTACTTCATCTTCGGTTTCGGTGTTCCCGCCATGATCAGGCCGGCCTTGTTGCCGTTGACGCCCGCATGCCAGCTCCCGTCGTGCTTGATCACCTTGCCCTTCTTGTAGAACTCGACGTCCTCGCCGAAATAGAAGACGTCCTTGGTCTGCTCGCACATGGCAAAGTAGTTCCTGGAGACTTCATACAGCTCTCCCTTCTTCCACTCCCTTTCCTCGACGACGCGCGTCGTGGTCCCTGCGACCGACTTGGTCTCGTCGAGGACGGTGATCTGGAGCTTGGTGTCACCGCCTTCGAGGACGAGCTGATAACCCGGTTCCAGCACGAAGTAGGGATTTTTCCCCTGGGACACGAGATTGCAGCTCGCGATGCGGAAATCCTGTTGCCAGCCCGATACCGTGCCCGTGGCTTGCGCACCTGCCGCGCCGCACGCGAACATTGCTGCGGCAGCCAGCAGGCATCGAAAGGTCTTCGTCTTCATGGGAAGTCTCTCTTTCATGTCGAGGTTAGCCATCGGCCAGGCCGAGGTCGGAGTGGCGCTGGGCTCCCGCTCCCAGAAGCAGGTACAACGCCGGCATCGCGAACAGCGTCACGAGGGTCGATGCGACGAGGCCGCCGATGATGACGATGGCCGTGGGCTGCACGATTTCGAATCCGGCGCGCTGCCCGAAGACGATGATCGGCAGCAGCGCGGCGATGATAGCGACGGAGCCCGCCAGGATGGGCAACAGCCGCTCGCGCGCTCCGCGCACCACGAGCTCGAGACCGAAGGGCACCGCTTCTCGTGCCTCCAGGTGCTGGTAGTGATCGAGCAGGGCCACGCCATTGCGCGCCGCGATGCCGAGCACCGCGAGGAACCCGACGATCGAACCCAGCGAGGTCACGCCTCCGGTGACCAGCACCGCCAGCACGCCCCCTGCGATCGCCGCCGGAAGGCCCACAAAAGCCATCGTCGCCAGTCGCCAGCTTCCGAAGCAGGCTTGCAGCAGCAAAAAGATTCCGACCAGCGCCGCCAGCGCAACCCCGAGCATGTGTTGCTGGGCGCTTTCCAGTTCGGCCGATTCGCCCAGGAGCTCGGGGTGGTACTCGAGCGGGAAGCGGATCTTCTCCAGCCGGTCCTCCACTTCTTCTGCCACCGAGCTCGCATCGCGCCCCGACACGTTGGCCACGACGTCCACATAGGGCGCAATGCGCTCGTGGCGCAGGACCGTCGGTGTCGAGACCAGGCTGACCTCGGCGATATCGCCCAGGCGCACCTGCGTGCGATCCGATTTGTCGACCCACAGATCGCGCAGCTTGGTCACGCTGTGCCGAGCCTCGGGCGCACCGTGCACCACCACCTCGTAGATCTTCTGCTCCTTGAACAGGTAGCCAACCACCAGGCCGGCGAACACGGTTGCCGTGGAGCGCCGCACATCACCGGGCTTGACGTTGGCGCGGCCCGCAGCGTCGAGGTCCACCTTGACCTGCAACTGGAGCTCCTCCACCTGCCCTTCGGTTTGCAGGTCGACGATTCCCCGAATGCCGGAGATCGCCTGCCGGACCTCCTCGGCCTTCTGGTTCAGCACCTCGATCTTCTGGCCGTAGATGCGCACGACGATCGCATGGCCCGCGCCGGTGAGCACCTCGCTGACCTTGTCGCGCAGATAGGAACGCACGCTGTGCTCGATGCCTGGATAGCCTTCGATGGTCTCGCGTATCGTTGCGACCGTCTTGGCGTAGTCGGCCTTGGGATCGAGGCCGATCCAGATCTGGCTCGCATTGATGCCCACCACCTGGTCGCCGGTCACCGCGCGACCCACATGGGCGCCGACCGAGCGCACACCGGGCAGGGATCGCAGCTCGCTGCTGACCCGCGAAGTGATGCGATGCGTCTCGGCGTGGGAGGTCCCTGGAGGCGTGGACCAGTTCACCAAGAGGACCTGCTCCTTGAAGGTCGGAAGCAGCGATTGGCCCAGCAGCGGCCAGATGCCGACGCCGGCCAGCACTGCGACGCCGGCCACCAGCAGCGCCTTGCGCGGCGCGGCGATGAGCTTGCGCAAGCCCGAGTCGTATTTCTCGCCGAGCCAGACGGCGAAAGCCGAGTCGCGTTCCCGGCCGGCCGCGCGCCCCAGCAGCATCAGGCTGAGCACGGGGGTCACGGTCAGAGCGACCACCATCGATGCGGCCACCGCCAACAGATACGCGATGGCCAGTGGCTCGAAGAACGAGCCCGCCACGCCGCCCATGAAGAAGATCGGCAGGACGGCGAGCACGACGACCAGGGTCGCGTAGAGTGCGTTGCGTTGGGATGCAAGGGTTGTCGCGAAGACCACCGACGTGACCGTTGTGCCGCTGTCTGGGCCGTGCGCGCGCAATCGTTCGCGCAGCATCTGCGTGTCGACCACCACATCGTCGATGACCACGCTCAGCGCAACGATCAGGCCGGCCAGGATCATGGTGTTGATCGTCGCGCCCGTCAGCTGCAGCGCCGTCAAGGCGGCCAGCAGCGTGAGGGCGATCGACACCGCGCTGATCAGGGCGCTGCGCCAGCTGTTCAGGAACGCGCCGATCACCAGGATCACCAGCACGCCGCCGAGGAGGATCGCCTGCGCCAGATGGGCGATCGAGTCGTCGACATAGGACGCCAGTCTGTAGACCCGTGTATCGATCTGCACGCCCGGCAGGCCGCGACTCAGCTCCGCCAGCGCGCGGTCGACCGCGCGTGTGACCTCCAGCGTGTTGGTGGAGGGGAACTTCTCGATGACCAGCATCAGGCCGTTGCCGTTCTTGGCCACCGCGTCGCCGATCATCGGCGGATGGGAGAAGGTCAGCTCGGTGACATCGCCCAGCGACAGCGACTTGCCCGAGAGCAGCAGATGCGGCGTCGTGACGGCCACTTTCGCCATGTCTTCCGGCGTCTCGATCGGCATCGTATGCTGGACGCCCAGCCTCTGGTTCTTGTTGTCGATCCACCCGCCGGTGCCTGGTGCCGATCCCTTGAGGAAGGTCAGCGGCGACACCCACAGCGCATCGCCGGCGGCGGCGATGATGTCTTCCTGCAGCACCTTGGCGTCGTGCAACCGGCCGGGGTCGATCTGGACGTGCATCTGACGCAGGCGCTGGCCCCAGATCGCCACGTTCGCGACCCCGGGAATCCCCAGCAGCCGCGGCTTGATCGTCCAGCGCGTGAGCAGCGACAGTTCGGTCGTCTCGACCTTGTCCGACGTGATCCCGACCATCATGAAGCGAGAGGTTGCCGAGAGCGGTTGCAGGATCACGGGCGGCTGCGCGATGTTCGGCAGGGTATAGGCCAGTGTCAGGCGCTCCTGGATCATCTGCCGGGCCTTCATGAGGTCGGTCCCTCGCTTGAAGGTGAGCACGATCGAGGAGAGGCCGGTCACCGACTGCGACCGGATCGACTCCAGCCAGGGCACGCCCGAGAGCAGCTCCTCGAGGTTGAGGGTGATGAGGCTCTGCACCTCGTCGGCCGACAGACCGATCGCCTCGGTCTGGACCTCCACCACCGGCGGCGCGAACTCCGGAAACACGTCGACGGGCGCCTTGCGCAGCTGAGCCGTGCCGAAGACCATCAGCGCCGCGGCGATGCCCAGCACCAGGTAGCGAAACTGCAAGCTCGAGCCAATGATCCAGCGAAACATACCCGCCTCCTTTCGCCCAACGCCTACCGATGCGTGCTACTTGCCGAAGATCTCAGTCCCGAAGAGCAGCGACGCACCCACGGTGACCACCGGGGTTCCGATGGCGGGACCGCCGGAAAGGATCGCCACGTCGCCGACGATGCGCTCCACGTTGATGCGCTGCCGCTCGAAGGTCAGCGGCTTGGTGTTGACGTAGACCCAGGCGGCGCCCTTGCCGTCGTAGTACACGGCGCTGTACGGCACGACCTTGCGCTTGTCCTCGGTGCCGGAAATCTGCAGCTCGACGCGCAGGCGACTGTTCAGCGTCAGGCCGTGGTTCGCGCCGGGCACGATGTAGTAGAGCGAAAGCATCGAGCGCTTCGTGTCCTCGAGCGGCGCGACGCCGGACGGCTGCGCGAGCAAGTCGCCACCTAAGGTGTCACGGGTGGCAAGCGGCAGCAGGCGTGCCGGCTTGTCCTTGGCGAGCCGTTCCCACTCCGCGGCAGACAGGCTCACCACCACCCAGGCGTCGCCGAGGATGGGGATGTTGGTCCGCGCCGATGGCGTTGCAGGCGTCGGCGGCTGCGGCGATTCGATGACGACCTTCCCCAGGCCGGGTCCACCTCCGGGTTGCTGCTGCGCGTGCGTGGCAGAAACCACCGTAGCCACTGCAGCAGCGCCTGCAGCGGTGCTGCCGGTTTGCGCGAAACCGCCAAAGATGCCGCCGCCACCGGGCTTCGCGGCGGGCGGCTTGTCGGCCGCCGCGGTGACGAGCCCACTGACCATCTGCTTGTGGACGATCGACTGCTCGCCCACCTTTCCGGTTTCGATCCCCAGGCGTTCTGCCGCCTTCGCGCTCAGGACAACGCGCTTGACGTTGCTCCCCGCGATCGTCTCCAGCGTGACCGCGGCATTCTTCCCCGTCGGCTTCGATGGATCGGGACCCGCCGCGAGTGCTGCTGCTGGCACCAACAGAAGGGTTGCGACCGCGGCCAGGTGCTGGGTTTTCATGGGAGTGCTCCTTGTCTCAGACTTCGCTTGCTACAACGCCGGGACGAGGCCGTCCTTGCCAACGATGACGAAGAGGGCTGCGTATTTGCCGTCCGACCCCTTGAGCGCACCGACGAAGACGGACATGCCCGGTTTGATCAGGCTCTTGTCGGCCAGCGACATCTTGTGGATCGGCACGTCGCGGGGAACCTCCACGTCCGTTTCGTCGTAGTCGGTTGGCCCCCACTTGATCGAGAGCACACGGACCTCGAGGTCGTCCACCCAGCCGTGGGAGATGATGCTGTCGGACGTCAGGTCCCACTTCCTGTGGCCCAGGGCGATGCCGCGCAGCTTGTCGTCGATGATCCGCAGCTCGAAACCCTTGTGCAGCCAAACTGCCGAATCGCGCACGATGGGGCTGTATTCCTCCAGCTTCACTGCGACGGCTCCGACGTAGATGCCGAAGTCCACCTCCGCGAAGCTGCCCTTGCTGAGGCCGATGACCGTGGTGTTGTCGTGCAGTCCGATGCTCAACGTTTTTCCCTCGCGGGTCTTCACGGCGATCAGGGATGCTTCGACCAGGGTGACCTGGCCGCGGATATGGTCCGGCTCCGCCGCGTCCTCCACGGGCTTGGGCGTATGGCCATCCGCCGCCGCGTCCTTGGCCTGCGAACGAGCTGGGACCTGCTGATCCGGTGCGGGATTCGGTGCGGGATTCGGTGCGGGATCCTGCGCGCGTGCCGGTGCGCCCAGCGTCAAGGCGATGGTCGAGACGATGACGCCGAGATATCTGAGCAAGCGAACCATGACTGCCTCTCTTCTTCTCTGGACTTTCGACTCGATGCGGCCGTCGTCACGCGACGCTAGGGCGACGCCGTCCGGAGAGGCGGGGCCGCAAAGGGCTCGCGCACGCTTGCCCCATACCGGAGATACAGGATCGGTATCACGAAGAGGCTCAGCAGGGACGAGGTGATGATGCCGCCCAGGATGGCCACGGCCATCGGGTGCTCGACCTCATGGCCGGGAATGCTGCCGGGCACGATCAGCGGCAGCAGTGCCAGCGCGGTGCACAGGGTGGTCATCAGGATCGGCGACAGGCGTTCGCCGGCGCCGCGCAGGACCAATGGGGTGCCGAAGGGCATGCCTTCCTCTCGCTCGAGGTGTCGGCAGTGCTCGATGAGCATGATGCCGTTGCGCGCCGACAGACCCAGGATCGTGATGATGCCCACCAGGGAGCCGAGCGAAATGACGCGGTCGGCGGCGAAGGTCGCCAACACGGCGCCGACCAGCGCGGCCGGGAGAGCGAGGAAGACCAGGGTGGCGAGCCGCAGATTCCCGAACGTCGCATGCAGGACAAGGAAGATCGCCACGACGACGACGACGGAGGCGACCAGCAGATTGCGCTGTGCCGCCTGGCGCTCCTTGTATTCGCCCAGCAGCTGCGGGTAGTACCCGATGGGGAACTGGAGCTTCTCGAGCCGCTGCTCGACATCGCTGGCCACGGAGCCCAGGTCACGTCCCTTGACGTTGGCGTGGATGTCGATGCGCCGCGAATTGTTCTCGCGCTTGATCTTGTTCGGCGTCGGCAGGATGTTGATGTCGGCGATGTCCGCCACCCGCACACGACCGCCGTAGGGCGTGTCGATCATGAACTCGCGGATGTCGTCCACGTTGCGGCGCGACGAGGGGTCGGTCCAGACGAAGACATCGTAGACCTTGCCACCCTTGTGGATGTCCGTGACCTCGATGCCGGACATCAGGATGTTCACCACCCGCCGCACGTCCCCGGGCTTGATCCCGTAACGGGCAGCGTTGTCCAGATTCACCTTGACCTGCACCTGCGGCACATCGACCTGCTGTTCAAGGTGGAGATCGATGAGTCCGGGGATGCCCTTCAGCGCGTCTTCCACCTCGTGCGCCTTCTCGCGCAGGACCGACAGCTCAGGACCGAAGATGCGTACGACGATGGACTCGCCCGCGCCGGTCAGCACCTCCTTGATCCGCTCCTTCAGGTAGGTTTGCACGTCGCGGTAGAGCCCGGGGTAGCCGGCCACCGCCGCCTCCACGCTCGCGCGGGTCTTGTCGTAGTCCACCTTGGGGTCGACGCTGATCCAGTTCTCGGTGAAGTTCACGCCATAGGGCTCGTCGCCGCCGACGGCGCGCCCGATGTGGGCGCCGAAGTTGCGCACGCCCTCGATGGCGCGCAACTCGCGGCTGGCCGCCTGGGTGATGCGGAAGGTCTCCGGGTGCGAGGTGCCCTCGGGCGGGACCCAGTGCATCAGGAAGTCCCGTTCCTTGAACTCGGGGAGCAGCGACGCTCCCAGGAAAGGCCACACGCCGATGGCTGCGACGACAAGAATGATGGCGGCCGCGAAGGCGGCGCGCGGCGTGTCGATGACCCGCGAAAGCGCTGCCGCATAGTGGCGCTTGAGCCACGGCACCAGCGGAGACTCCCTGCGCTCGACGCGTGTGCGATCCAGCAGCAGCAGGCACAGGGCCGGGGTCACCGTCAGCGCCACCACCATGGAAGCCAGCATCGCCACCAGGTAGGCGAGGACCAGCGGCTCGAAGAACACCCCCGACAGTCCGCCCATGAAGAAGACCGGCGTCACCGCCAGCACGACGATCACCGTCGCGTGAACGATGGCGGAGCGCACCTCGATCGAGGCCTCGAGGATGATGCGCGCCGTCGACTTGCCGCTGCCTGCCTGGCGGTGCTGGCGCAGGCGCCGCACGATGTTCTCGACATCGATGATGGCGTCGTCCACCACATCGCCGAGGGCGACGATGAATCCTGCCAGCACCATCGTATTGATCGTGGCGCCCATCAGGTACAGAACGACTCCGGCTGCCACCAGCGACAGGGGAATGGCGACCACGCTGATCAGCGCCACTCGCCATTCATAAAGGAAGGCGCCGAGCACGAGGACCACCAGGATGCAACCGATGATGAGCGCCTGCGTCAGGTTGCTCATCGACAGCTCGATGAAGGTCGCCGGCCGGAAAATCGTGGAGTCGATCTCGATGCCCGGCAACCCCGGCTTCAACGCAGCCAGGGCATCCTCGATGCCGCGCGTGACTTCCAGCGTATTGGCCCAAGGCAGCTTCTCGACGATCATCATCAGGCCGCGCTCGTCGTTGATGACGGCGTCGCCGACCATGGGCCAGGTGTCCCACACCACCTTGCCGACATCGCCCAGCCGCGGCGGGTCGGCACGCCTGCCTTTGAGGGTCAGCGGCACTGCGGCCAGGTGTTCGGTCGAGAACACCGGCGACTCGTTGTGGATGGCGAAGCGCTGGTTGGGCGTGTCGACCATCCCGTCGATGCGCGCCTTTGCACCGGAGCTGTACGACAGCATGCCGATGTCCAGGGCGTCCGAAGTCGTCTCCATGACTTCGTTGAGCGTGACGTTGTGGGCGCGCATCAGGCTCGGGTCGACCTGAACCTGCAGCGACTTGATCCGGTCGCCCCACATGGGTATGTTGGCCACGCCGGGGACGGACATGAGCCGGAACTTGACCGTCCAATAGGCGATCATCGACAGGTCCATCTGGTCGTAGACCTTCGAGGACAGGCCGATCTTCATGACGCGGCTGGTCGAGGAGAGAGGCTGCAGCATGACCGGCATACCCGAAGACTTCGGCAACTCGGCGATGGCGAGCTTCAAGCGCTCCTGCACGCGCTGCCGCGCATCCATGAGGTCGGTGCCCATCTTGAACAGGAGCACCACCTGCGAGAGTCCCGTCACCGACGAGGAGCGGACGTACTCGACGCCCGGCACGCCGCGCAGCTGGTCCTCCATGGGAATCGTGATGAGTTCCTCGACTTCGGTGGCGGTCATGCCGGGACCCTCGGTCTGGATCTCGACCTTGGGCGGAGCGAACTCCGGGAATACATCCACCGGCATCCGGCGCAGTTGCTGGGTTCCGAACACCAACAGCGTTGCGGCCATGGCGAGCACCAGGAAGCGAAATCGCAGACTTGAGCCAATGATCCAAGTAAACATAGATCATCCTTTGGTACCGCATCCGTACCTGCGTGCTCGTTCCACCTCTCACTGCTGGCGGAGTGTCTCTACCGGCAGTTGTTTCGATGTAATGGTTAAGTTTTAGCGAAAACCATTGGAAGTCGCAAGCAACTCAACGGCCTATGCCGTTTGCCGTTGAAGGCGAGTGGCCGCGGTCACCCAGAGGAGGACCTGCTCCGCCAAGGTCAGCTGCGCCCGGGCGACAGGTAGGCGAAGCCTTGCAGCAGCAGTGCGGTGTTGCATTGCTCGGACGTAGTACTAAACTATTAGTGCCATGACCATGCATAAAGGCTTCGTCCCCTTGCGCCGCATGCCTTCCGGTGTTCTCGCGCAAACGACGCCGCTATCGGATGCCAAGCAATGCGAACGCGCAGTGCTGGCCATCTGGAGAAGTCTGGACGAGCATGTCCTCGCCAACACAGAGGTACGAGACGAGTTGGCTTCGATCCTCGAGCCGCTGACAGCTCTTCCTTTGGGCGGACGCCCGCAACTGTTGATCAAGGCGCTGAGATTGCCGGACCCGCTCGATGCCTCGGATCTTTACTGGCTCACGCGTCGGCTTCTGACCCTTGTCCCCGAGTTGCAGGCCGTGGCGGTTGCACGCGGAGAGCCTGGCGCCAACGAGGCTCACTCGCTCGATTGGACGAGTTTCTTCAGAAAGCCGTAGCAGGTGCCGCTTGCCGACTGCATTTCAATGAACTGAGGGGTTGGCTCGACAGCGAGGCGGGGAGCTCTCAAAGGTCCAGTCGTTCCCGTACCTTGGCTGCGAGTTCGTGGAACGGACGCGATACCTCCACTCGCGTGGGTCTCGGTGGCATGCCCCCTGAGCCCGTCGTCGTGTACGGCATGCGCCAAGAGCACCGCCTCTTAGGAAGCCTTCCTACCCCGCAATGTCATGGGTGCTCACCTGCGTCGGAGCCGGCATCACTACGGTGGTTTGCCAAAGCGAAGAGAACCCCTCTATGGCTGCGCTTTCAGTATTCCTCGTCGAAGACAACCCGAGGATCCGTGCGCATCTGGTGCCAGCCTTGGCGGATCTCGGTTCCGCGAGCGTCATGGCGACAGCCGAGACGGAAGCGCAGGCCATCGACTGGCTTGCCAAGCACAAGGGTGAATGGGACCTGGCGGTGGTGGATCTCTTCCTGAAGGAAGGGCATGGCCTTGGCGTCCTGGAGTGGGCCCTGGGACGGGAACCGCGCCAACGCGTCGTCGTGTTGACGAACTCGGCCACCGAGGCCATGCGGACCGCCTCCAAACAGGCCGGCGCCGACGCGATCTTCGACAAGTCCACAGAACTCGAGGAGTTCTTCGCGTACTGCCTGAATGTGCATCGACCGCCGCAGTCACCGGCGTGAACTCGGGCTTGCGGTGCGCGCTACGAAGGGTCCTTGCTGCGCGTGCGGCCCACGGCGCTGAAGATGCCGATGCCCAGCAGGATCAAAGCGCCGATGCCGATGTAGAGCGTCGGAATGCCGATGACCGAGGCCCCCCAGGCCAGGCCGGCGAGGAAGAGCAGGAAGCCGATCATGTAGAGCGCAAAAGACATGGTTTTCTCTCCGACGTGAGGATCGAACCAGTCTCTTCATGCCATGACGCGCGTTCCATGCGGCGTCGGCCGCCAAGGCGTGTCGGCCGGCACCTACCGTTGCTGTGCGCCCTCGGCGCTTGCTTCGTCGAGCAGGGCGATCCCCTCAGCGTCCAGCGAGAGCTGCGCGGCGGCCACCAACTCGTCGAGTTGGCCGGCCGAGGTGGCGCTGGCGATCGGCGCGGTGATGGCGGGGCGGGCGATCTGCCAGGCGAGGGCGACCTGGCCCGGCGTCGCGCCCCGTGTCTTCGCGACCTCGTCGAGCGCGGCCAGGATGCGCAGGCCGCGCGGGTTGAGGTACTTCTTCGTCGTGCTGGCGCCGCGCGCGCTCTTGGCGGCGTCGGCCTCGCTGCGGTACTTGCCGGTCAGGAAACCGGCGGCCAGCGCATAGAAGTTGATCACGCCCACGCCGCGCTCGAGGCACAGGGGCTCCAGCGCCTCCTCGAACACCGCGCGGTCGCAGAGGTTGTAGAGCGGCTGCAGGCTCTCGTAGCGCGGCAGGCCCTGGCGCTCGGCCACGTCCAGCGCCTCGGCCAGCCGCGGCGCGCTGTAGTTCGAGGCGCCGATGGCGCGCACCTTGCCGGCCTGGATCAGCTCGGCGAAGGCGCCGAGCGTGTCGGCCAGCGGCGTGTCGGCGTCGTCGTCGTGCGACTGGTACAGGTCGATGTGATCGGTCTGCAGGCGCTTGAGCGAGGCGTCCACGGCCTGGCGGATGTAGGCCGGCGACAGGCCCTTCTTGTTGTCGCCCATCGGCTTGCCGACCTTGGTCGCGAGCACCACCTGGTTGCGCTTGCCGCCCTGGCGCAGCCACTTGCCGATGATGGTTTCCGATTCGCCGCCGCTGTGGCCCGGCACCCAGCTGGAGTAGACGTCGGCGGTGTCGACGAAGTTGAAGCCGGCGTCGAGCCAGGCGTCGAGCAGGCGGAACGAGAGCTTCTCGTCCACGGTCCAGCCGAAGACGTTGCCGCCGAAGGCCAGCGGCGACACTTGAAGGCCGGAACGGCCGAGGGGGCGGAGTTGCATGGATGTCTTCCCGGGAAATTTCAGACGAAGCCGAAGGCGCCCAGCAGGGCGCCGGCACCCAGCAGCCACAGCAGGTGGAGGCGAGTGCGCCAGACGATAAGCGCCGCCACGCCGGTCAGCAGCCAGAGGTGCCAGGCAGGCGCGTTGCCGGCATGGTTACCGGCGGCCAGCACCCAGCCGGTGGCGATCAGCAGGCCCACGACCACCGGCGCCATGCCCTGCTTGAAGGCGCGCACCTCGCGGCGCTCGCGGTTGCGGTGGCCCCAGCGCGTCGCGAAATAGGTCAGGGTGGTGCTCGGCAGCATGATGCCGACCATGGTGACCGTCAGCCCGAACAGGCCCAGCGCCCAGGCCTGCGGCCCGGCGCCGATGCCGCCGCCCGCGTTGATGCCGACGTTCCATCCCATCAGCGCGACGAAGAGCACGTTGGGCCCCGGCGCCGCCTGGGCGATCGCGACCGAGGAGCTGAACTGCGCGTCGGTCAGCCAGCCGTTCTGGTCGACCAGGTAGCGATGCATGTCGGGCACCGTGGTGATGGCGCCGCTGATCGACAGCATCGAGAGCATCAGGTACTGGGCGAAGAGCGCCAGCCAGTCATGCCAGTGCATCGCGATGGTCATAAGGCCCCCACGCTCGGCACTGGCGTGTCCTCGCTGCCCCCCGAGGGGGCTTTCGCATCTTGGGGCGGCCCAGCGATGCTCATGCTCGGATCCTCTTCCAGGTCCACACGCAGGCAACGCCGCCGACGACCAGCAGCACCCAGCCCAGCGGAATGCGCGCGAAGGCGATGGCGCTGAAGACGAGCGCCACGATGCCGAGGCAGACGCCGAAGCCCAGCGGATGCCGGCGCAACGCCGGGATCAGCTTGATGCCGGTCGCCGCGATCAGCCCGCCGGCCACCGCGCCCATCCCGCGCAGCGCACCGGCGACCTGCGGGTTGCCGGCGAAGTGGGCGTAGAGCAGCGCCAGCACCAGGATCACGCCCAACGGCACGGTCAGCATGCCGGCCACGGCGGCGATCGCGCCGCGCAGGCCGAAGTGGCGGTCGCCGATCATCAGGGCAAGGTTGATCACGTTCGGCCCCGGCAGCACCTGGGCGACCGCCCAGTCCTCGAGGAACTCGTCGGCCGTCAGCCAGCGCTTTTTCTCGACCATCTCGCGCTGCACGATGGCGAGCACGCCGCCGAAGCCCTGCAGCGCCAGCCAGGTGAAGGAAAAGAACAGGTCGCGGACGGAGCGGGGTTGCGGGCGCTCGGAGGGCGCCGCGATGGAGGAGGCCGGATGCATCGCCCGCGATTATGTTCGCAGCGCGGTCCGGCCGCTGCTCGGGGCTGGCGCCGACGCGCGGCTGCGCCCATGCTGCGACACTCGCGGGCATGCAGCCGCGCGCACTCTTCGATCTCTTCAAGCAGGCCGTCCTGTCCTGGAAGGCCGACTACGCCCCGAGCATGGGCGCCGCACTGGCCTACTACACCGTGTTCTCGGTGGCGCCCCTGCTGCTGATCGTGATCTCCGTCGCGGGCCTGGTCTTCGGCCAGGAGGCCGCGCGCGGCGAGATCATGATCCAGCTCTCGGGGCTGATGGGCGAGCAGGGGGCGCGCGCGGTGCAGGGCATGCTGGAGGCCGTCAACAAGCCGAAGGAGGGCATCGTCGCGACGGTGATCGGCATCGCGCTGCTGGTGGTCGGCGCGACCACCGTGTTCGGCGAACTGCAGGACGCGCTGGACCGCATCTGGCGCGCGCCGGCGCGCGACGAAGGCAAGAGCTGGCTGAAGCTGCTGCGCGTGCGGCTGCTGTCCTTCAGCATGATCATGGGCCTCGGCTTCCTGCTGATGGTGTCGCTGGTGGCGAGTGCCGCGCTGGCGGCGCTGAGCAAGTGGTGGGCGCCGGTCTTCGGCGGCTGGGCCGCGCTGGCGCAGGGCGTCAACTTCCTCTTCAGCTTCGTCATGGTCACCGTGGGCTTCGCGATGATCTACAAGATCATGCCGCGCGTGCGCGTGCAATGGCGCGATGTGTGGGTGGGTGCGGCGGTCACGGCGCTGCTGTTCGCCGTCGGCAAGCACCTGATCGGCCTCTACATCGGCAAGAGCAGCGTGGCCTCGGGCTACGGCGCCGCGGGCTCGCTGGTGGTGGTGCTGGTGTGGGTTTACTACTCGGCGCAGATCTTCCTGCTGGGGGCGGAATTCACGTGGGTGTATGCGCACAAGTACGGGTCGCTGCGGCATGTCGAGCGACCGGGGGCGCCGACTTCGCCGACGCGTTAGCCAAGGCCTGTTCGCGGCGAGTGACCCGGCGCTACCCGGCGAAACCGCCTTGGTCCAGGAAGGCCTGTTCCTCCGCCGTGGTCTCGCGCCCGAGCATCGGGTTGCGATGCGGGAAGCGCCCGAAGCGCGCGACGATGTCGCGATGCAGGACCGCAAAGCGCTGCGTGTTGGCATCGAGCGCGGCATTGAGCTCGACCGAGCGCTCCTGGTCGGCCAGCGACTCCGAGTGCATGAAGGGCAGGTAGAAGAAGGGGCGCAGCGTGCTCTCCACCTGCTGGTCGAGGCCGGCCGCGATGGCGGCGCGCGCGATGGCGCGCGCCTTGCCGTCGGTGGCGAACATGTGGGCGCTGCCGCGCCATGCGTTGCGTGGGAACTGGTCGAGCAGCACCAGCAGGGCCAGCGCGCCGTCGGCCTCGTTGGCCCAGGCATCGAGCATGCCGCTCGCGGCAGCGTGATGCGCAGCCTCGAAGCGCGACTTGAACTCGGCATCAAAGGCTTCGTCCTTCGCGAACCAGCGGGCGGGGCCGGCGTCGCGCCAGAAGGCGGCGACCTCGCGGGAGGAGGGCAGGGGAGCAGTCGTCATGCGCCGGATGATGCCATCGCAACGCCCCCCGAAAAACGGGCTCGTGGCCGACACGCGGGGCGTCCCGTGCTGTCTATGCTGTTCGCTGTTGCAACTATGGAGATCCGCTCATGAACCGACCTGCCACCCTCTTGCGCGCCGCCCTCGTGACCGGCGTGGCGACCGCCGCCCTCGCGGGCTGCGGCATGATGTCGAGGTCCAACACGGCAAGTTTCAGCGGCAGCATGAACGCAGCCAGCCAGGTGCCGCCCAACATGACACGCGGCAGCGGCCTGGCCGAGGCCTGGCTCAACAAGGACACCAATGTCCTCAAGTACAAGATCGTCTACACCGGCCTGAGCGGCCCGGCCACGGCGGCCCACTTCCACGGCCCCGCGGCCGCCGGTGCCAATGCGGGCGTGGTGCTTCCCTTCGCCAGCCCCGAGAGCCCGATCGAGGGCCAGGCCACGCTGACCACGACGCAAGCGGCCGACCTGATGGCCGGGCGCTGGTACGCCAACATCCACACCGCGGCCAATCCGAACGGTGAGATCCGGGGGCAGCTGCTGCCCAAGATGTAAGGCTTCGGCCTGGAACTTCGGGGTGGGGGCATGGTGTCCAATCGATCCATGCGTACCACCACCCCAAGAAAAAAGCTCAACGGTTCCACCTCTCGCTCCTCCATCCCGCGCGTCGACATCACGGCTGCCAGAAAGGCCCTGGTGCTGCAAGGCGGCGGCGCTCTCGGCGCCTACCAGGCGGGCGTCTATGCCGGCGTGTACGAGAAGCACAAGGCGCTCGACTGGGTGGCCGGCGTGTCGATCGGCGCGATCAACGCCGCCCTGATTGCCGGCAACCCGCCCGACATGCGCGTGGCGCGCCTGCGCGAGTTCTGGGACCTCGTGTCCTCGGGCCCTGCGCAGCGGCTGCCGCCCGGCTGGGGCGACCGCGCGCTCTTCAACCAGTGGAGCGCGAACTCGGCCGCAATGTTCGGCGTGCCGGGCTTCTTTAGGCCGCGTCGCGACCCCGCGCTGCTGCTCGGCGGCGCAGCGCCGCTGCTGAGCTACTACGACACCTCGCCGCTGAAGTCCACGCTCGAGCGCCTGGTGGACTTCGACCGCATCAACCACTGCGACATCCGCTTCAGCGTGGGCGCGGTCAACGTGCGCAGCGGCAACTCGGTCTACTTCGACAACACGAAACAGCGCATCGGGCCCGAGCACATCATGGCCAGCGGCGCGCTGCCGCCTGGCTTCGCGCCGGTGCACATCGACGGCGAGGACTACTGGGACGGCGGCATCGTCTCCAACACGCCGCTGCAGTACGTGCTCGACACCCATCCGCGCACCGAGTCGCTGCTGGTGCTGCAGGTGGACCTGTTCAGCGCCCGCGGCAGCATGCCGCGCACGCTCGCCGAGACCCTGGAGCGGCAGAAGGACATCACCTACTCCAGCCGCACCCGCATGAACACCGATGCGCTGGCCTCCAACATGAACCTGCAGCAGGCGGTGGCCGACCTGATCGCCAAGCTGCCGGCCTCGCTGCGCAACGATGCCAGCGTGGCCGCGGTGTGTGCGCAGCTCACGCACCAGCCGGTCGAGATCGTGCACCTGATCTACCGCGACAAGCCCTACGAGCTCGACTCCAAGGACTACGAGTTCTCGCGCACCTCGGTCGACGAGCATTGGGACGCAGGGCTGCGCGACATCCGCAACACGCTGGAGCATCCGGAGCTGCTGCGCGCCGCCGCGCAGGTCAACGGCGTCACCACCTTCGACCTCACCGAGGCCCACAAGCCGCGCGTTCGACACCCGATGCGGGTGCCAGCGGTCCAGGCGGCGCCGCAATGAGAGGCCTCTGAGGCCGGCGGTGGTCAGCCTGGCCCAAGATTCTCGAGCCACGCTCCGTCACCGGCACGCAGCTTGCACGCGCCATCATCTCCCACCCCTCATCCAAAGGACATCCCATGCAACTCAAGGACAAGGTCGCCTTCATCACCGGTTCGGCCAGCGGCATCGGCAAGGAAATCGCAATCCTGTTCGCGCAGGAAGGCGCCAAGATCGTCATCGCCGATCTCAACAAGCAGGCAGCTGACGCCACCGCCGCCGAGCTGAAGGAAGGCGGTGCGCAGGCCATCGGCGTCGGCGTCGACGTCACCAGCGAAGAGCAGGTCGACGCGGCTGTCGAGGAGGTCGCCAAGGCCTTCGGCGGCATCGACATCCTCATCAGCAATGCCGGCATCCAGATCGTGCACCCGGTCGAGGAGTTCAGCTTTGCCGACTGGAAGAAGATGCTGGCCATCCACCTCGACGGCGCCTTCCTCACCACCAAAGCCTGTTTGAAGCACATGTACGCGCAGGGCCGCGGCGGCAGCGTGATCTACATGGGGTCGGTGCACTCCAAGGAAGCCTCGCTGCTGAAGGCACCCTACGTCACGGCCAAGCACGGCCTGATCGGGCTGGCCAAGACGGTCGCGAAGGAGGGCGCGAAGCACGGCGTGCGCGCCAACGTGATCTGCCCAGGCTTCGTGCGCACGCCGCTGGTCGAGAAGCAGATCCCCGAGCAGGCCAAGACCCTGGGCATCACCGAGGAGCAGGTGATCAAGAACGTGATGCTCAAGGAGACGGTGGACGGCGAGTTCACCACCACCGACGACGTGGCGCGCGTGGCGCTGCTGTTCGCGGCCTTCCCGACCAATGCGCTCACCGGGCAGTCGCTGGTGGTGAGCCACGGCTGGTTCATGCAATAGGGCTTATTATTAGAGCTTCAGCTCCCAGGTCTCGCCCACCAGCTGCTGGCCGAAGCCCTCGTAGGGCTCGGACTTCACCAGTTCGAAGCCGCGCGCCGCATAGATGCCGCGCGCGGCCAGCAGGCAGCTGTTGGTCCACAGCACCATCTTCTTGTAGCCCTTGCGGCGGGCGAAGGCGATGCATTCGTCGGTGAGCCGTGCGCCCAGCCCCAGGCCCCGAGCTCGCGGCGCCAGGATCAAGAGGCGCAGCTGCGCCACCGTGGGCGACTTGCGCACCAGGAACACGGCCCCCACGCGCTCGCCGTTGAGCTCGGCCATCCAGCAGTGCTCCCACTCGGGCTGGAACTTGCGCAGGAACTCGCCGGCAATCTCGGCCACCAGGGCCTCGAACTCGCTGCTCCAGCCGTACTCGCGGGCGTAGATCTCGCCGTGCTGCTGCACCACCCAGCCGATGTCGCCCGGCTGCGGGTCGCGCAGGACCGCGGTGCCCGGCCTGGCCGGCGCGTGGGCCTCGGGCTCGATCAGCGCCTGCACCGTGTGCATCGCATCGATCAGCCGGCGCTGTTGCGGCGCCGAGAGCGGGGCGAGCAGGGCGTTCGCCTCGTCGCGCGACTTCTGCTGCAGCGGCGCGAAGGCGGCGTGGCCCGCCTCGGTCAGGCGCAACAGGCTCTGTCGCGCATCGCGCGGGTGCGTCTCACGCACGAGCCAGCCTGCGCCCTCGAAGCGGCGCAGGATGCGGCTGAGGTAACCGCCGTCCAGGCCCAGGTCCTTCGCGATCTCGCTGGCCACCGCCTGCTCGCGGTGCGCCAGTTCGTAAAGCACCCGCACGTCGGTCAGGGACATGTCGCTGCCCAGGTAGGGGTCGAGGGCCCCGATGCGGCGGGTGTAGAAGCGGTTGAACTGGCGCACGGCCTTGACTGCGGCGACGTCGGACACGGTAATCGATTCGGCGGACATGCTTGCCATTGTCAATTGATTGGTTGACTCAGGCAAGCAATTGAAAGTCCCACCGCTCGGGCGGCATGGCCTTTAGAGGCGACGGCCGGCGCCTGAACCCGTAAAATCACGGGTTGCCCGAAACCGGGCCACCGCGGCCTGCCTGCCGCCACCTCCCACATGAACGCCCCCGTCGACGTCTCCTTTTTCGCGCGCGCCGCCAAGCCGCTGACCAGCTACCGCAAGTACTGGGCGGCCCGCTTCGGCACGGCCAAGTTCCTGCCCACCTCGCGCGCGGAGATGGAGGCGCTGGGCTGGGACAGCTGCGACATCGTGATCGTCACCGGCGACGCCTACGTCGATCACCCGAGCTTCGGCATGGCGGTCATCGGCCGCATGCTGGAGGCGCAGGGCTTCCGGGTGGGCATCATCGCGCAGCCGGACTGGCACAGCGCCGATCCCTTCAAGGCGCTGGGCAAGCCGAACCTGTTCTTCGGCGTGACCGCCGGCAACATGGATTCGATGATCAACCGCTACACGGCGGACCGGAAGATTCGCAGCGACGACGCCTACACCCCCGGCGACGTCGGCGGCCGACGGCCCGACCGCGCGGCCATCGTGTATTCGCAGCGCTGCAAGGAAGCCTGGAACGACGTGCCGATCGTGCTCGGCGGTATCGAGGGGTCGTTGCGCCGCATCGCGCACTACGACTACTGGCAGGACAAGGTGCGCCGCTCGATCGTGGTGGACGCCAAGTGCGACCTGCTGCTCTATGGCAACGCCGAGCGCGCCATCGTCGAGATCGCGCATCGCCTGGCCGCGCGCGAGCCGGTGCACCAGATCAGCGACGTGCGCGGCACGGCCTTCGTGCGGCGCGAGACGCCGGAGGGCTGGTTCGAGATCGACTCCACCAGCGTGGACCTGCCGGGACGGGTCGAGGCGCATGTGAATCCGTACCTGATGGTGTCGGAGCAGGCGAAGGCGAATGGGGCGACCTGCACGAAGGAAGAGGAGGCGCATTTTGGCAGCCGAGGCACAAGGCCCTTGTTCTCCCCCCAGGGCGCGGCGAAGCCGCCCCATTTCATCCCTAATCCGAGCCTGCGCAGAGGTGCCGAGCCCCCACCCAACCCTCCCCCAGCGGGGGGGAGCAAAGCCCGAGGTACGCGTCAAGGTTCCGCCACGCGACCGCTCGGTGATCCGCCTGCCTTCCTACGAGCAGGTGCGCGCCGACCCGGTGCTCTACGCCCACGCCAACCGCGTGCTGCACCTCGAGACCAACCCCGGCAACGCCCGCGCCCTGGTGCAGGCCCACGGCGAGGGCGCGACCGCGCGCGACGTCTGGATCAACCCGCCGCCCATCCCGCTGACCACGGCCGAGAT
The DNA here is from genome assembly GCF_010499245.1 of Variovorax sp. WS11. GTDB lineage: Bacteria > Pseudomonadota > Gammaproteobacteria > Burkholderiales > Burkholderiaceae_C > Variovorax. The sequence goes on along the minus strand of NZ_JAAGOW010000001.1, from coordinate 485,579 downwards.
GGACCACGTGTTCGATCTGCCCTATGCGCGCAGCCCGCATCCGCGCTACGCGGACGAGCACGGCAGCCACGACGGCGCCACCAAGATCCCCGCCTGGGAGATGATCCGCTTCAGCGTGAACATCATGCGCGGCTGCTTCGGCGGCTGCACCTTCTGCTCCATCACCGAGCACGAAGGGCGCATCATCCAGAGCCGCTCGGAGGACTCGATCATCAAGGAGGTCGAGGCCATCCGCGACAGCGTCAAGGGCTTCACCGGCACCATCTCCGACCTCGGCGGCCCCACCGCCAACATGTACCGCATCGGCTGCAAGAGCCCCGAGATCGAGGCCGCCTGCCGCAAGCCCAGCTGCGTGTACCCGGGCATCTGCCCGAACCTCAACACCAGCCACGATCCGCTGATCAAGATCTACCGCCGTGCGCGCGCGCTCAAGGGCATCAAGAAGATCCTGATCGGCTCCGGCCTGCGCTACGACCTGGCGGTGCAGTCGCCCGAGTACGTGAAGGAACTGGTGCAGCACCACGTGGGCGGCTACCTGAAGATCGCGCCCGAGCACACCGAGCAGGGCCCGCTCACGAAGATGATGAAGCCCGGCATCGGCAGCTACGACCGCTTCAAGCAGATGTTCGAGAAGTTCAGCGCCGAAGCGGGCAAGAAGCAGTACTTGATCCCGTACTTCATCGCCGCCCATCCGGGCACCAGCGACGAGGACATGATGAACCTCGCGCTCTGGCTCAAGCGCAACGGCTTTCGCGCCGACCAGGTGCAGACCTTCTATCCCTCGCCCATGGCCACGGCCACGGCGATGTACCACACCAACAAGAACCCGCTTCGCAAGATCACGCGCGAGAGCGAGACGGTGGACATCGTGCGCGGCGACAAGCGCCGCCGCCTGCACAAGGCCTTCCTGCGCTACCACGACGCCAACAACTGGCCGCTCTTGCGCGAGGCCCTGAAGAAGATGGGCCGCGCCGACCTGATCGGCAACGGCAAGCACCACCTCATCCCGACCTACCAGCCGCTGACCGATGGCAGCTACCAGAGCGCGCGGCGCAAGAACTCGACGCCCGTGGTCTTGAAGCCGGTGCAGCCGGTCCAGGGCCGCATCCTCACGCAGCACACCGGGCTGCCGCCGCGCGAGACCGGAACCGGCCGTGCCAAGCCGGCGCGCAAGAGTCGCTGAGCACGCCGGCGCGCCGGGCGGGTCGCCAAGCCGCTAGGCAGCGCACCACCGGCCGACGCCGCGCTGCTCGGCCCGGCGATGGCGCTGCTGGCGCTGCTGGCGCGACAGGCTCGTTCAGGCGCCGTTGGCCCGGTGGTTGTATGGTGTGGTGGATGAACCGGCACCCAGCCTCTTTCCTGCAACTCGCGTCCCGCATGGGTCTGGGGCTGTTCCTCGTCACCTGCGCACTCGTCGGCGAGGCTGCCCCGCCCGATGCCGGCTCGGCTCCGGCCCTGCGCGAGCAGCACCAGAAGCTGGCCGGCCAGCTCGCCCGCAGTCCGTTGCGCCGGCCGATCCACCTGGAGTCCACCGAGACGGACGGCGGCCTCCAGGGCGACGTCTATGCGGTGGTCGACCATCCGCTGGAGCAGGTGCGCGCCGCGCTCGCCGACGGCACGCAGTGGTGCGAGATGCTGCTGCTGCACATCAACAACCGCCGTTGCCGCGTGAGCCGGCAGCCCGAGGGCGAGACCCTCACGCTCAGCGTGGTGCAGCGCTACGACAAGCCGGTGGACCAGGCCTTCGAGCTGCCCTTCGTCCACCGCACGGCAAGCGACGGCAAGGACTACCTGGCGGTCAAGCTGTCGGCCGACAGCGGGCCGATGGGCACCAGCAACTACCGCGTGACCCTCGAGGCCGTGGCGCTGGGCGAGCGCCAGACCTTCCTGCATTTCGGCTACGCCTACGACCACAACATGATCGCGCGGCTGGCCACCATGGCGTACCTCGCGACCTTCGGCAGCCACAAGGTGGGGTTCACCGTCATCGGCAAGACGCCGAACGGCGAGCCCGACTACATCCGCGGCCTGCGGGGCCTGATGGAGCGCAACGCCATGCGCTACTTCCTCACCCTCGATGCCTACCTGGCCGGGCTCGACATCCCGCCGCCGGAGCGCGCCGACAAGCGCATGCGCCGGTGGTTCGAGGAGGTCGAGCGCTACCCCGTGCAACTCCACGAGATCGATCTCGCGACCTACCTCGAGCACAAGCGCAGCGACCGGCGGCGGGACGCCGTGAAGCCGTAGCCCACCGGACCGGCGTCAGCGCAGCACCAGCACCGGCGTGTGCGAGTGCGTCAGCACATGCAGCGTCTCGCTGCCCATCAGCAGACGCGAGATGCCGCGGCGCCCGTGCGAGGCCATCACGATCAGGTCGCTCTTGTGGACGCGGGCAGCTTCGATGATGGCCTCGGAGACCAGCTCCGACTTCATGACCACGGCGCGCGTGTTCTTGACGCCCCGGCCATCGGCCTTGGCCTTCACGGCGTCGACCACGCGCTGCGCTTCGGCGTCGGCCTGCTCCTGCATGCGCTGGACTTCCATCTGGCTCAGGAGCAGGGAGCCTTCGAAGTAGCCGGTGGGGTAGTGGTGGACCACCTTGACGGCGACCAGCTCCGCGTTCATCAACAGGGCCAGGTCGATCGAAGCGGTCACGGCCAGTTCCGAGAGCTCGGAACCATCGGTGGCGACGAGTATGCGTTCATACATGGCGCTCTCCCGGGACGGGAACGCCCGTCCCCGGTGCCAGATTAGCGCTGTGCCGCAGGCGCAACAAGGCGCGCAGCGCGGTTCTAGGCGACGCGCCCTAGTCTTACTGTGTTAAATATTTAGGGCTCGTTGGTGCCGAAGACAACAGGGACATCGGGGCAGGTTACGAGCCAGCAGTGCGCCGATACGCAATCGCAAGCTCGTGATGGAGGATGGGACGTGGCGCTGCGCCCTCTGGGCTTCCCCGAGGTTTGTAATGCGTGGGTAGGGCAGGCTCTTGGCGTGCGGAGTTTTTTTTACCCCCGACCTCGTCGGGGTGCTGCAGCCGCTGCGCCAGCAGGAAGCCGTAGGCGGCAATGCTGAGACTGGCGTGATGATGAAAGCCGCGCCAGCCCCGGCCTTCGTACTGTCCAAGGCCCAGGTCCTGCTTGAGATCCTGGTAGTCACGCTCGATGCGCCAGCGCATCTTGGCCTCGTAGACCATGCGCTCCAGCGACGTGTCCTCGGGCAGCGTGGACAACCAGTACTTCAGCGGCTCTTCGTGGCCCTCGGGCCACTCGATGAGCAGCCATTGCGGCTCGCGCAGCTCGCTGCGCCGCTGGTCGCGGTGCGCTGCACGGACCCGCACGCGCGTGAAGTGCGAGCGCAGCGCGGCGTTCGTGCCCTCGCGCCAGGTCACTTCTTGCCAGTCGTCGGGCTCGATGTCGAAGGCCACGTCCTTGACCGTGCGGGGCCGGTGCTCGGGGGCGGTGGCGTCGCCGCGGCGCAGCCGCCGTGGCACGCGGCCCCTACCGCTGTAAGGCTTGGGCGGCAGGGGTTCGTGCCCGGGCGGCCATACCGTGACGCTGCCCGTCACCCCCACAACGTAGCGCAATCCAAGCTCGTCCAGGCGTTCGCGAAACGCCGTGTCCACGCCGTAGCCCGCGTCGGCCAGCACGCAGTGCCTCGGCGCCCCCTGAGCCACCAGGTGCTCGATCTGCTGCAGCGCGATTTGAGGCTTGGTGGCGAACTCGATTGCCTCGGGCACGCCGGCCTTCTCGCGTCTGGCCTGGTCGTCGGCCCACTCCTGGGGAAGGTACAGCTGCCACGCCACCGGAATGCTGGCCGCCGCGCAGGCCAGCGACACGCTCACCGCCACCTGGCAGTTGTCCTGCTTGCCCAGCATCCCGCAGTATTGGCGCGCGACGCCCACCGAGTGCCGCCCCTGCTTGGGAAATCCTGTGTCATCGATGATCCACCAACCGCCGTCGCTGAAATCCATCAGAGGCACGACCCACTGGCATATCCCCAGCAGCATGCGCTCATCCGACCAATTCGCGTCGGCCACGAAGTGGTGCAGCGACTGGTGGCGCGAACGCACATTCAGCGGGTCCATATGTGCCGCCATCGGCTCCACGCTCTTGCGCTGCAGCGGCGACATCAGCCCCGTGGTGTACCCGCGCAGCCCGGCGTGCCGATCTGAATGTCCCAGGCCTTCGCTCAGATGGGCCATGTACCGCTCGAATTCCTGCAAGTCTTCCATCAAGGTTCGCCCTTCTCCTGAAGAAGTGCGCATAATGCCTTGATTTCACTCAAATTACTAACACAGTAAGACTAGGAGCCTGCGCGGCAGAAGCGTGACGAGCGCGCAGATGCTTGATAGATTTGGGCGCATGCCCATCAGCTACCTGCCCTACGAGCCTCAGCAGCAAAGACTGCTTCCTGACGCACTTCAAGACTGGCTGCCCGAAGGGCACCTGGCGTACTTCATCAGCGACAGCGTCGACAGCCTGGATCTGAGCGCCTTCCATGCGCGATACGCCAAGGGTGGGCCGCGCAATCAGCCGTTCCACCCGGCCATGATGGTCAAGGTGCTGATCTACGGCTATGCCACCGGCACCTTCAGTTCGCGCAAGCTCGCGGCCAAGCTGCACGAAGACGTTGCGCTGCGGGTGTTGGGTGCAGAGAACTACCCGGCGCACCGCACGCTCTCGGACTTCCGGGCACTGCACCTGGAGGAACTGGCGGCGTTGTTCGTGCAGGTGGTGCGCCTGGCGCGCGAGTGCGGCCTGGTCAAGCTGGGCACCGTGGCGGTGGACGGCACCAAGCTCAAGGCCAACGCGAGCCGCCACAAGGCCATGAGCTATGACAGGATGGTCAAGGCCGAGGGCGAACTCAAGGCGCAGATCGATGGCTTGCTCAACCGAGCGTGTGCCGCCGACGACCTGGAGAAGAACGAACCCGACCTGGACATCCCCGGGGAGATCAAGCGCCGTGAGGACCGGCTCAAGGCGATCACCGAGGCCAAGCTGCGCCTGGAGCAACGCCAGCGCGAGGCCGATGCGGCCCGCGGGCGCAGCGCCGACGACGAGCGCAAACCCCGCGACAAGGACGGCAAGCCCAAGGGCGGGCGCTACAAGCGCGACTTCGGTGTTCCCAAGGACAGCGCCCAGGAGAGCTTCACCGACACGGACAGTCGGATCATGAAACGCTCAGGTGGCGGCTACGACTACGGCTACAACGCCCACACCGCGGTGGACGAGGCCGCGCAACTCGTGGTGGCCGCGGAACTGAGCAACAACGCCGCCGACAGTGACCGCCTGCCGGTGCTGTTGGCGGCGGTGAAGGCCAACCTGGGCGAGGACGCCCGACAGGTGCTGGCGGATGCGGGATTCCGCTCGGAGGCCGTGTTCGAGCAGCTCAAGGACAGCCCGAGCGAGCTGATCGTGGCATTGGGCCGAGAGGGCAAGCAGGCGCTGGACATCGACGCCGAACAATACCCGCGCACTGCAGCGATGGATGCCAGGCTGAAGACGCCACCAGGCCAAGCGGCCTACCGCAAGAGGAAGTGGATCGTGGAGGCGCCCAACGGGTGGATCAAGAGCGTGCTGGGCTTCCGGCAGTTCAGCCTGCGGGGATTGAACAAGGTCAAGGCCGAGTTCAAGCTCGTGTGCCTGGCGCTGAACCTGCGGCGCATGAGCACCTTGATGGTCAGATAAGGTCCACAGTGGGGGCACACGCGTGCCCCTCGCCTCCGGCAGGCCAAATAGACCCTGTCCGGGAGCTTCAGGAACAGCCAAGGCGCAGCGCCAACCCTTCCTCGCCGTGCACGAACTCAACGCGGGGCTCACCTCCGCGCAGAAAAACTTCTGCCGCGCGGACTCCTAGCCTTGCGCCTCGCGCCAGGCTTCGTACAGGTCCTGGCCTTCGGGCCGCACCCGCAGGCCGGCGAGCTTCATCTCGCGCTGTTCGACCGGCCGGGCGATTTCCACGTAGCCGCGCTCGGCGGACAGGTCGTAGGGCGCGCCGTCCTCGTTCGAGTAGGCGTAGTAGACCGACTTCACCCCCGCGAGGTACATGGCGGTGAGGCACATCGGGCAGGGGTAGCCGCTGGCGTAGACGGTGCTGCCGCTCAGGTCGGTGCTGTTCTGCGCGCGGCTGGCGGCGCGCACCGCCTGCATCTCGGCATGGGCCGAGGGGTCGCACAGCGCCTCGACCTCGTTGACGGCGCGCGCCAGCACCTGGCCGTTGCGCACCAGCACCGCGCCGAAGGGCCAGGTCTTGCGCTCGCGCACGTTGTCCATGGCCAGGCGGATCGAATCGAGCAGGTACTTCTCGGTGTCTTGGTCTTGGGTCATTCGCTTCGTTCCTCGTGAGGGTGAGGGCGTTCAGCTGCCGCGGTACGTGGAGAAGAACCACGGCGAGCAGAGCAGGGGGATGTGGTAATGCTGGGCAGCGTCGAACACGCTGAACTGCACCGGCACCTCTTCGGCCAGCGCGTCCGGCGCCTTGAAATGCGCGTTGACGTAAAAGCGCAGCTCGAAGCGGCCCGTGCGGGCGGCCTGTGCGGCCAGCATCGGCACGTCGGTGCGGCCGTCGGGGTTGGTGCGCGTCGCGTGCAGGCGCGTCGGCGGGGTGGTCGCGAGATCGAACAGCTCGACCTGCATGCCGCCGATCGGGCGGCCCGTGCGGACGTCGAGCACATGGGTGGTGATGCCTGCCATGAGAGGGGCTCCTTGTCGTGAATTTGCGTGCGGTTCAGCTGCCGCGGGAATAGGTGTAGGCCCAGGGCCCGAACTGGATCGGCAGGTGGATGCGCTCGCCGGCATTCGCGACCTGGAAGCGCACCGGCAGCTTGGTGAGGAAGGCGGGCGAGGCCAGCGCGGCCTTGCGCGCCGCGAAATACTCGTCGACATGCAGCAGCAACTGGTAGCGGCCGGGGCGGTAGCTGTCTCCGATGAGCAGCGGCTCGTCCGAGCGCCCGTTGGCGTTGAGGGTGACGGAGCGCAGCAGCGCGTAGTCCTCGCCGTCGAAGGCCGAGAAGTCGATGCGCAGGCCGGCGGCCGCCGCGCCGTGGAAGGTGTCCAGGGCGTGGACCGTGAGGCGCGGGCTCACGCCGTGCAGCACGATGGGGCCGCTGGCGCGGGCCGGTGCGGCGGGCGCATCGGCAGCCTGTGCGCCGCGCGCGGCAAGCACCGTAGCCCCGAAGGCCAGGCCGGAGAGCGCGAAGCGCCGGCGAGCGGGTTGCTGGATGGCTTTCATTCAGATCTCCTTGCGTTGAGATTTGCGAGCGATGAACGCGATGACGAGGATCGCCGCCAGCAGTTCGATTGCCGCGACGAGGTAGAGGCCCGGGCCCACCTTGCCGGTCGCGTTCTTGATCAGGCCCATCAGGTAGGGCGCGCCGAAGCCCGCCAGGTTCGAGATCGAGTTGATCAGCGCCACGCCCACCGCCGCCGCGCCGCCGGCCAGGTACATGTTCGGCAGCTGCCAGAACACCGGGATCGCGCTCATGGTGCCCACCAGGGCCAGCCCCATCGCGAGCAGCGGCACCACGGGCGGCAGGCCGGGGATCGCGAGCGTGATGGCCAGCAGGGCCATGCCGGTCGCGCCGCAGAGTGCCGCGCCGCTGAAGTGCCAGCGCACCTCGCCGTGGCGGTCGGAGTGGCGGCCGTTGAGGATCATCCCCGCCGCGCCGAAGATGTAGACCGCGCCGGCGATCCAGCCCACCACCATCGGCGTGGTGAAGCCGGTCTCCTTGATCACGGTCGGGATCCAGAAGGTGAGCGTCGAGTTGGCACACAGCAGGCAGAAGAAGATGCCGATCAGCAGCCACACCTTGGGGTTGGTGAAGAGCGTGCGCCAGTCGCTGCCGCGCTCGCCTTGGGCGCGGTGGTCGCGCTCGAGCTCGTCGCGCACGATGCGTTTCTCGTCGGTGCTGAGCCAGTGCGCTTGCTCGGGCCGGTCGGTCATGTAGAAGAAGGCGACGACGCCCGCGATCACCGACGGGATGCCTTCGAGCACGAACAGCCACTGCCACCCGGCCCAGCCTTGCACGCCGCCCATCGAGCTCATGATCCAGCCCGCCAGCGGCCCGCCCAGCACGCCGGCGATGGCGGAGGCCGACATGAAGGTGCCGAAAGCCTTGGCGCGCCGCTGCGACGGATACCAGTAGGTCAGGTAGAGGATCACGCCGGGATAGAAGCCGGCCTCGAAGGCGCCCAGCAGGAAGCGCAGGATGTAGAACTGCGTCGGCGTCGTGACCCAGGCCTGCAGCATGCAGATCAGGCCCCAGCCGATGGTGATGCGCATCACCGTTTTCTTCGCGCCGATCTTCTGCAGCAGCATGTTCGAGGGCACCTCGAAGAAGAAGTAGCCCAGGAAGAAGATGCCGGCGCCCAGGCCGTAGACCGCCTCGCTGAAGCGCAGGTCGTCCAGCATCTGCAGCTTGGCGAAGCCGATGTTGACGCGGTCCAGCCACGCCAGCACCCAGAGCGCGCCGAGGAAGGGCAGCAGGCGCCAGGAAATCTTGCTGTAGGTGGCGTCGACCCGGTCGGGCTGGGCGATGGCGCCCGGTAGCGCCGCGGAAGGTGTACTCATGTCGGTTCCTTTGTCTCTCGTGTGTGCTTCTCGGACCCGTGCAACGGGGTGGCGCCAATGGTCGCGAGTCGGGGCCCTGTGCGAAACTGGGCAGGCGCAATAGGGCGCATAGCAAAGTCGATATCCAGCCGTGTCCCGCGCCGACGATCCCTTCGAGACCTACCTGCTGCGCGTGCTGTGCGCGCTGATCGCCGAGCAGAGCGTCTCGCGCACCGCGATCCGGATGAACCAGTCGCAGCCCGCCATCAGCGCGGCGCTCAAGCGGCTGCGCGAGATCTTCAACGACCCTCTGCTGGTGCGCGACAAGAACACCATGGTGCCGACGGCGCGCGCGCTCGCCGCGGCCGCGCAGGCGCAGTCCGCGCTGGGGTTGCTCGACGGTCTGCTGAACTCCGGCGAAGGCTTCGATGCGTCGACGACGGAGCGCAGCTTCACCATCGCCATGCCCGACTACCTGGCGCCGCCCTTCCTCGCGCAGGTGGTGCGCAGCTTCCGCGCGCAGGCGCCGAATGCGCGCCTGGTCGCCCAGCCGCTCGGGCCGCAGTACGACTACGAGCTGGCCCTGCAGGACGGCGCGATCGAAATCGTGATCGGCAACTGGCCCGAGCCGCCCGAGCACCTGCACAGCTCCACGCTGTTGGAGGACGACATCGTCTGCCTCATGGCCGAGGACCATCCCTGGGCCGCCGACGGTGAGCTCAGCGCCGAGCGCTACCTGCGCGCCGCGCACGTGGTGCCGATGCCCTATTCGATCGCCCAGCGCGGCGTGGTGGAGTCGAGCCTCGCCACCCTGCGCGTGAGCCGCGACCGCCGGGTGCAGTGCCCGTACTTCGGCCTCGCGCCCAACCTGCTGCCGGGCACCGATCTGATCATGACGACCAGCCGGCATTTCGCGGACTACTACGCCAGGCGCCTGCCGCTGGCGATCCGGCCGTCGCCGATCGAGTTCGCGCGCATGCGCTTCTACCAGCTCTGGCACGCCTCGCAGCACCGGGCGGCGCCGCACGTCTGGCTGCGCGGTCTGCTCACGGCGGCCTCGCAGGTGCTGACTGATCCGGACTCGCAATGAAGGCCGTACGCGGCCTCCTATGCGCCGTATAACAGCGCGTTGCTTCAACCCGCGGCACCGGCTTCCTACACTGCCGGCCATGTCCTCAGAACACGCCACCACCCACGATCTGCGCGCCCTCAATGCGATGGACCGCGCCGCCTTCACCGCCGCCCTGGGCGACACCTTCGAGCACTCGCCCTGGGTCGCCGAGGCGGCCTGGGCGCAGCGCCCCTTCGCCACGGTGCAGGCGCTGCACGACGCGATGATGGCGGCGGTGCACGCCTGCGGTCGCGGCCGCCAGATCGAGTTCCTGCGCGGCCATCCCGAGCTTTCGGCCAGCGCGGTGCGCGCCGGCGGGCTGACGGCCGATTCGATGGACGAGCAGAAGAGCGCCGGCCTGGGCGCCCTGTCCGCCGGCGAGGAAGCCTTGCTGGCGCGCAGGAACAAGGCCTACGCCCAGCGGCACGGCTTCCCCTTCATCGCCTGCGTGCGGCACTACACCCGGGCCGGCATCTTCGCCGAGCTGGCCTCGCGCACCGCGCGCGAGCCGGGGCAGGAGCTGGCCGAGGCGCTGCGGCAGATCGGCTTCATCACGCGCATGCGCCTGGAGCGCCGCGTCGGCGCCTGACCGGCGCGCACCCTGTTCTGGTCGCGCCGTCGTTTCACGGCCTCGTCACAAACTCTCGCACTAATGCCCGGGGCCCGGGCATGGTGCGCGGGCATTGATTCGACAGAGGCACAAGAATGAACGAGCGATCGAGGATGGGGCGGCTGGCGGCGATGGCTGCCGGCGTGAGTGATGGTGGCCGGCGTGCGGCGGCGGAGGAGGGCGGCATCACGCTGCCCACCACGGGAGGGGGTACGCCGCCGCCGGCGGCAAACGTCGCCGGCGTGTTCCTCGATGCCGCCGTCGAAGGCCTGGACTACGAAGCCGGCACCGCCGCCAGGCCAGACCAACGCCAAGGGCGAGTTCGTCTGCAGGAAGGCGACACCGTGCGCTTCAGCCTGGCGCGCTGGCGCTCGGCAGCGCCACCTGCGGCGCCACCATCACCCCGCTCACGCTGGCCAACCTGCAGGCCACGGCTGAGGGCGTGAAGGCGGACAAGGTGCTCAACCGCCTGCTCGCGCTGCAGAGCCTCGACGAGGACGGCGACCCGTCCAACGGCATCAAGCTGACGGCCGCGCTCAAGGCCGCGCTGGTGGCCGGCGCGCTGGACTTCGACGCCCAGGCCGACGCCTTCAACACCCAGCTCGGCACGCTGCTCGCGTCGCTGCCCAGCCCCTACGGCAGCCGCACCGTCGATGCGGGCCGCCGCCAGCTGGCACGCGAGCATTTCGAGAGCACCCTGGCGTCCAGCCTCGGCACCGCGGTGACCGAGTCCGCGACGCAGACCAACGCGCTGGGCAGCATCGTGCTCAGCCTCACGCGCCACCAGCTGCAGGCCGACAAGAAGTTCTACGTGCCTTACGAGGGCAGCAACGAGAAGACCCGCGCCGATTTCCCGGACGGCTTCCTTCCGGCCTACGGCTCGGGCCTGGCCTTCAAGGGCACGGCGGCCGACGGCGCGCTGGAGTTCTACGCCATCACCGACCGCGGCCCCAACGGCGATGGCCCGACGGCCCCCGTGCCGGGCGGCGCCGGCGCCACCAACATCAGCAAGGTGTTCCCGGCGCCTTCCTTCGCGCCCAGCTTCGGCGTCGTCACGGTCGGCAAGAACGGTGCGGTGCTGCAGTCGAGCACCGCGCTGCGGCTCGACGCCTCGAAGAAGCTCACCGGCCTGCCGCCCCAGTCGGGCGTGGGCTCGACCGGCGAGACGCCGCTGACCGAGCAGTACGTCTTCGATGCCGCCAAGGCCGGCTTCGACGCCAACGGCCTCGACCCCGAGACGATGGTGCTCGACAAGGCCCGCAACGTGCTGTGGACCAGCGACGAGTACGGCCCCTTCATCGCCCGCATCGATATCGCCACCGGCGTGGTCGAGAAGAAGTACGGCCCCGGCGCCGGCGCGGCCGACCTGCCCTTGGTGCTGGCGCAGCGGCGGCCCAACCGCGGCATGGAAGGGCTGGCGCTCGACGCGGCCAGCGGCAGGCTGCACGGCTTCCTGCAAAGCCCGATCGATCCGAAGGACGGCGCGGGCAAGTCCATCAAGGCCAAGCCGCCCGGCGGCAGCAACACCGACGTGCGCCACATTGCGAAGTTCGCGCGCTGGCTCGAGTTCGACCCGGCGACCGAGCGCTCGAAGATGTATGCCTACCCGATCGACGGCAGCCAGTACGACAAGGACCGCACCGGCAACGCCAAGCTCGGCGACATGGTGAGCCTGGGCGGCGGCCGCTTCATCGTGATCGAGCAGGGCGCGCGCAAGAGCGATGCGAAGGTGTTCAACAAGCTGATGCTGGTCGAGATCCCCGCCAATGCCACCGACATTGCCGCGCTCGACCACAACCTCGAAATCAGCAACATCACGCAGGCCGTCTCGGGCGCCGCCGACTGGTCGACCGTGGTGCCGATGAAGAAGACCGAGCTGCTCGACCTCAACGCCCTGGGCTGGCTGGCCGAGAAGGCCGAGGGCCTGACGCTGGTGGACGAGAACACGCTGGCGCTGGTCAACGACAACGACTTCGGCCTGGGCACGATGCTGTTCGACGCTGCCGGCCAGCGCGTGGCAGGAGCATGGAGGACTGCACGGTCGATGCCGCGGGCGCCATCGTCAGCGGCTGCCCGGCTGGCGTGGTCGGCGCGCGCATCACGCGCGGCAGCGACGCCGAGCGGCTGACGCGCATCTGGCTGCTGCGCTTCGAGCGCAAGCTGGCCGAGCTGCGGCTGCCGGCGTCCTGAGTCTGCGGCTGCCGTCCGGCACGGTGGGGCGGGCGAGCGGGGCTTGTGATCGCGGTCGCCGCTCGCATGATGCGAGGCAACGGGCATCGCTCTTGCATTGAGACGCCATGACCTTCACCCGCCCCACGCGCCGCGGCGCGCTCCAGCTGCTTGCCGCCGGCGCCGCATCGCTCGCGCTGCCGGCCCTCGCCCAGTGGCCCGACAAGCCGATCAAGATCATCGTCACCTTTCCGGCCGGCGGCGCCAGCGACATCCTGGCCCGCGTGATGGCCGAGCAGCTCGGCAAGAAGCTGGGCCAGCCGGTGGTGGTGGACAACAAGCCCGGCGCGGGCGGCACCATCGGGGGCGCGCAGGTCGCGGCTGCGGCGCCCGATGGCTATACGCTCATGCTCTCGAACACGACACCGATCGCGCTCGGCCCCTTCGCGCTCGAGAAGCAGCCCTACGATCCGATCGCGGCCTTCACGCACATTGCCTACCTGGGCTCGGCGCCGCTGGTGCTGATGGCCAGCAAGGAATCTGGCATCAAGACCTTTGCCGATCTCGAAGCCCGCGCGCGCAAGGAGGGCCGGCTCGACTTCGGCTCCGGCGGGCCGGGTTCGGTCGGCCACATCCACGGCGAGCTGATCCGGAAGATCACCGGCGCCAACATGGTGCATGTGCCCTACCGCGGTGGCGCGCCGATGACCACCGACCTGATCGCCAACGTGATCCCGGTCGGCATCGACGTGCTCACGGCCTTCGTGCCCTTCTTCAAGAGCGGCCAACTGGTGCCGATCGCGGTGACGGGCCAGGCGCGCTCGCCGCTCACGCCGGAGGTGCCGACGGTGGTGGAAGTCGGCCAGCCCAAGCTGGTGCTGGAGAACTTTTTCGGCCTGAGCGGGCCGGCGAAGCTGCCGGCGGCGATCGTCACCCGGCTCAACGGCGCGTGCAACGAGGTGATGGTGATGCCCGAGGTGCAGAAGAAGATGCTCGAACTGGGTATCGTCGGCAAGCCCGAAAGCACGGCGCGCTTCGAGAGCTTCGTGAAGGACCAGGTCGGCGTGCTCGGGCCCACGGTGAGGGGCGCGGGCATCAAGCTCTGAACCTGATCAGCCCGCGAGCGTGAGCAGCGGTACGTCGCGCTCGCGCGCGACGGCTTCGAGCTCGGCGCGCGTGCGGGTTTGCAACCAGGCGGCCAGCGCCTCGCGCGTGGCCGGCGCCATCATGTCCTGGACGCCGAGGCCCGCCGCCTCGCACAGGCGCGCCGCGAAGTGCGGCTCCAGCGCGGCGATGGCCACGCGCCCGTCGGCGCAGGCGTAGACGCGGTAGCCCGCATGGGCGCCGCCCACCGCGCCCGTGGGCTGGGTCAGGCCCCAGCTGCGCGGTAGCGCCAGCCAGTCGGCCGCGGCATTGAGCGCGACCTCGAGGTGGATGCCGCTTCCTGGCTTGGTGCGCGCGTGGAACACGGCCTGGAGCACCGCCTCGCTTGCCAGCAGCGCGCCGCCCATGTCGGCATAGAGCGTGGGCGGCAGCTCGGTGCCGGTCACCAGGCCGCACTCGGCCAGGTAGGTGAGGTCGTGGCCCGGTTCCTCGGCCCGCTCGCCGGGGGCGCCGACGATCGCTACCTGCGAGAGCGCGGGGTGGCGCGCCTGCAGGGCCTCCCAGCCCAGACCCAGCTTGGCCAGCGCGGAAGGGCGGAAGGAGGTCAGCAGCACCTCGGTCTGGTCCAGGGCCTGATGCAGCTGGGCCAGGCCGGCCTCGCTCTTCAGGTCGGCCGTTGCCACACGCACGCCTTCGTGCAGCGCCGCGTAGGCGGCCCGGTTGTAGTGGGCCATCGGATCGCCGCTCGGGGGCTCGAACTTCAGGCAGGTGGCGCCCATGGCGCGGCAGCGCATCAGCGCCGCGGGGCCGGGCAGGTTGAGCGCGAGGCTCAGCACGCGCACGCCGGCAAGGGGCGCGAAGGCGGGGGTGGAAGAAGCTGACATGGGGGAGTCCTTGGGCGCTGCTGTCACCTTTGGAGCTTACCGGCTCGGCCGCCTCGCTCTACGATGTGGCTGCGCAAGCTCATCCACTAGGTGGACCGTAACAGCCAATTTGGAAGGAGACCCACATGTACCAGAGCGATCTCATGGCCGGCCGGCGCATCCTCGTCACCGGCGGCGGCACCGGGCTCGGCAAGGCGATGGCCGAGCGCTTCCTCGGCCTGGGCGCGGACGTCGCGATCTGCGGCCGGCGCCAGTCGGTGGTCGAGGAGACGGCGGCGCAATGGCGCACGCAGTTCCCCGGCCGCAAGGTCGATGCCTTCGGGGTCGACATTCGCAACGCGCAGAGCGTGGAGGAGATGGTGGAGGCGCTCTGGCAGAGCGGCGGGCTGACCGGCCTGGTCAACAACGCCGCCGGCAACTTCGTTGCGCCGACCGAGAGCCTGTCCTCGCGCGCCTTCGATGCCGTCGCCAACATCGTCTTCCACGGCAGCTTCTACGTCACCCAGGCGGTGGGCAAGCGCTGGGTCGGGGAGGCGAGGGCGGGGCAGTGGAAGGCGGGTGATCCGTACCGCAGCGTGATGAGCATCATCGTGACCTGGGTCGACAACGGAGGGCCTTACGTGGTGCCCTCGGCCATGAGCAAGGCGGGCGTGGAGGTAATGACCAAGTCGCTGGCCACCGAATGGGCGCGCTACGGGATTCGCCTCAACGCGGTCGGGCCGGGCGAGATCCCGACCGAGGGCATGAGCAAGCGCCTCAACCCCGGCGAGGAGCCCGGCGCTCGCAGCAAGCTGCGCAACCCGATGGCCCGCACCGGCCAGATGAGCGAGCTGCAGAACCTGGCCGCCTTCCTGATGGCGCCCGGCCAGTGCGACTGGCTCACCGGCCAGAGCATCATGATGGACGGCGGCCACGCGCTGGCCACCGGCGGCAACTTCTACGAGCTGCGCGAGTGGAGCGACGCGCAGTGGCAGGAAGCGCGCGAGCGCATCGAGGCGCAGAACCAGAAGGACAAGGCGCAAAGATAAGGCCCCCAGGCGTTCACCCCACGGAGGCTCGGGCGCCTAGTCCACGATCTTCGCCCCCCGCGCCTTCAGCAGCTCGCGCAGGAAGGACCGGTGGCAATGCGACTCATCCTTGCAGTAGCAGCCGATCGAGAAGGCGCTCTGGTGCGACAGCGCCGCCAGCAGGTCCAGGCTGCGGCTGGCGTCGGGGTCGGCCATCTCGGCCTTGAACTTGCGCCCGAAGGCCGCCCACTGCGCCGGCGTCTCGGCCGCCTGGGCGGTCTTCATGGTCTCGACCGAGGGCGCGAGGTTGGGGTACCAGACGTCGTACCAGTTCTGCGACGCGAATTCGGTCTTGGGCACGCCGCGCGGCGGGCGGCGCACGGTGCCGATGCGCAAGCCTTCGCCGGAGGCGCGCTCGGTGCCGAGACGGACGATGCGAATGGCCATGGCTGTCTCCTCGTGGACGGAATGTACTGTCGATGCACTGTTGTTTGGGCGACAGGCGCGATCATCGCCGAGCCTCGATACTCGCCCGCATCGAAGAAACCGAAAGACATGCCATGAACGACCGCATCGAATCGATCCGCCACGCCGACGGCGTGGTCGAGCTGCAGCTGGCGCGCGCCGACAAGATGAACGCGCTGGACCCGGCGATGTTCGACGCGCTGATCGATGCCGGCGAGCAGCTGCGCGACGACGCTCGCGTGCGCGCGGTGGTGCTCGCAGGCCGCGGCAAGGCCTTCTGCGCGGGGCTGGACATGCAGTCCTTCCAGCGCATGGAGCAGGGTGCCGGCAGCGGGGTCATCGGCCGGCACGCTGCGGCCGACCTGCTCGTGCGCACCCACGGCATCGCCAACGCGGCGCAGCAGGTGGCCATGGTCTGGCGCGAGGTGCCGGTGCCGGTGATCGCCGCGGTGCATGGCGTCGCCTTCGGCGGCGGCCTGCAGGTGGCCCTGGGCGCCGACATCCGGCTGGTCGCAGCCGACACCAAGCTGTCGGTGATGGAGATCAAGTGGGGCCTGGTGCCCGACATGGGCGGCCTGGTGCTGATGCGCGAGCTGGCGCGGACCGACGTCGTGCGCGAGCTCACGTTCACCGGCCGCATCTTCTCGGGCGAGGAGGCCGTGGCGCTGGGCTTCGCGACGCGCGTGTCGGCCGACCCGCTGGCCGATGCCCTGCAAATGGCGCACGAGATCGCACAAAAGAGCCCCGACGCCATCCGCGCTGGCAAGCGGCTGCTGAACGCCGCGATGGCGCACAGCGCGGCCGATCTGCTGCTGGCCGAGTCGGTGGAGCAGAAGGCGCTGATCGGCAGCGCCAACCAGACCGAGGCCGTGCGCGCGAACATCGAGCGGCGCGCGCCGCGCTTCGAGCCGCAGCCCTAGCCGAGTCGGGCTGGGCAGTCGTCCAAACCGGACCCGGCATACTCGCGGGGTGCCCATCTCATTGCTTCACCGCCTGGCAGAGCATGATCTGCCCATCGCCGTCAACGACGGCGCAGACGTCGACGCCTTGCGCGTGCTGAGCCTCGCCGGCCACGTGCGGGCGACGATCCCCAAACCCGTGCGGACCATCGACGGCTATGGCCAGCCGCCGGCCACCGTCATCGCCATCACCTCGCTGGGGCGCAGCATGATGAAGCGATTTCCGAGAGACCTGATGGCTTCTTCGGCCAGGTTATGAGCCGAACCGGCCCGCGCCGAGCAGCAGCGCGACCGTCCACGCCAGCGCCAGGCTGAGGAGCAGCGCCCCGCCCACGCGCAGCGCATAGCCCGGCCCTCCGGCGATGACGGCCACCGTACAGCGGGTCAGCGTGTTGGCGCTGACCGCGATCAAGGCGCCGCGCACGAAATGCTCCGCCGTCAGCTTGCCCGCCGCATGCAGCGAGGCCATGGAAGCGATGGGCGAGTGGGCGTCGGCCAGGGCCGCCAGCGCGACGCTGATCTGCAGCCCGGCATCGCCGAAGCGGCTTTGGGCATTGCTCACCAGCAGCGCCACGATCGCCAGGGCCGAGGCCACCGCCAGCGCCTCGCGCGGGCGCAGTGCGCTGCGCGTGCTGGAAGGCGGATCGATCGGGGTCTTCCCCTTGCGCGACAGCAGCGGCAGCAAGCCGACAGCCGCCGCCCCGACGGCACCGGCCAGCGCTGCCGGCAACAGCGCGACCGCCGCGGCCGGCGAGAGCGCCGCGCTCATCACCAGTGCCTGCACCCAGGTGGCGACGCCCGACAGCGCCGCGCCGCCCGCCAGCACGCCCGCCTGCGCCGGCTGCGCCCTGGCCTTGCTGCCGAAGGAGGCCACCGTCGCCGTGCTGGAGATGAAGCCCGAGACGAAGCCGGAGCCCAGCATGCCGGCGCGTGCGCCCAGCCAGCGCACCGCCATGTGGCCCGCGGCCTGGATGGCGAGGATCAGCACCACCATCGCCGCCAGCGGCCGTGGGTCGATACCGCCGAGCAGCGCGATGGGGCCGGACGGGATCAGCGGCAGCACGATCAGCGCGAGGGCGGCGAGCAGCAGGCCGTCGTGCAGTTCCTGCTCGCTCAGCAGCTGGGTCGCAAGGCGGTGCAGCCGGCGGCGCGCGGCCAGCAGCAGGGCCAGGCCGGCCCCGCAGGCAGCGCCGAGCGCGGGCGCCAGCACCGACAGTACGCCGATCAGGAAGGTGGCAAACAGCGCGAACTCGGTCGTGAGGCCGGGGTCCTCCGAACTGCTCTTCCAGTAGGAGAGCGCGGCCAGCAGCCCGGCGACGCCCGCGCCGAGCGCCACCAGGCCGGGCACGGGCAGCACCTGCGCCAGCGCGCCGGTCACCGCCGCGATGGCGAAGGTGCGCAGGCCGGCGGCGGCCCGATCCTCGCCTTCGCCCTTGCGGCGTTCGCGCTCGATGCCGATCAGCAGGCCGACGCCCAGCGCCACGGCCAGGCCGACGGCGGCGTCCTGGAGGTCGATCGTGCTCGTGCTCATTCAGCGAGTGTCGCCGGGCCGGGAACTCCTGTGTGGCGGCGGCCTGGCAGCGTCACCGTCGCGCCGCGCATACCGAATCACGCTGAGCTGGCCGTCGCTCTCGAGCCGCGCCACGCGGACGTCGGCCATGTGCTCCACGCCCTGTTCGCGCAGCTTGCCGGCCAGCTCGTCGAGCGTGATCATCTCGCGCCGCAGCACCCGATGCACCGGCTTGCCATGCTTCACCACGACTTCGGCCGGCGGCTCCAGCAGCCGCGAGACGAGTTCGAAGCGATAGCTCAGCCAGTCGAGAAGGAAGTTCCAGCCAATGAGGGTCGCCAGCAGCACCAGGCCGTCGCCGATGGTCTTGTACTCGCCCTGCATCGCATTGCTGGCCGCGTCGGCCACCAGCACCACGAAGAGCAGGTCGGCCACGCCCATCGTTCCGACGTCCCGTCGCAGCAGAAAACGGAAGACAACGAGCAGGAACCAGTAGATCACCGTGCCCCGCAGGACCATCTGCCAGGGCGGGTAGTCGAGAGAGAAGAGGGCGGCGAGATCGGCCATGGGCCGATCATCCGCGGCGCTCCGGGTTTGTCGGTCGGAGGCCGGCTCGTCGGCACGCAGGCGCGACGCCTACCCTCGGCCTCACCGGGGCTGCGCCAGCGTTGCCGCGAGCTCCCATAACGAACCCATCTGCCCCGAATGAAAGAGCAAGGGCGGCGTCTCGGTCCTCGAGAAGCGGTCCACGCGCCCGAGGATGATCGTGTGGTCGCCCTCCTGGTGGCGCGAGTAGGTCGAGCATTCGAAGGTCGCGACGCTGTCGACGAGCCGGGGGCATTCGTTGGAGCCGGCCTCGAAGGCTTCGGCATAGCGCTCGAACTTGTCCGCGGCGGGCTTTGCGAAATGCCAGGCCAGCTCGCGCTGCCCGGCGTTCAGCACGCTGAGGTTGAACGAGCGCGACGCCAGGAACGCTTCGGCGCTGCGGGTGTCGTCGCGGATGCTCCACAGGATCAGCGGCGGATCCAGCGACACCGAAGCGAAGGAGTTGATCGTCATGCCTTCGCGCTTGCCATCGGGCGTTGTGGTGGTGACGAGGCACACCCCCGTCGGGAAGGCGCCCAGCGCCTGCCGCAGCTGGCGCGCATCCACCGTGTCGGCGGCATCGCCCGTGATCAGAGCCCAGGAGTACATCGCCGGTGCCTCGATCAGTACTGGCCCTTCGGCTCGAGGCCGAGCAGGTACTGCCCCACCATCGAAGAGACCGCGTCCCAGTTCAGGCTGATGTGGCGCGAAATCGCGTTCGCGTCGCGCCACATGCGCTGGATCGGCTGGTCGAGCGCCAGGCCCGCGCCGCCCACGCTGGCGAACACCGCCTCGACCGCATCGCGCGACAGCCGTGCGGCAAACGCATGGTCGCGGCGATTGCGAATGCGCTGCTCGACGCTGATGATCCGGCCCTCGGCCGCCATCTGCTCCACCTGCGCCGTGTCGCGGTAGAGCAGCAGGCGCGCCGCATCGACGCTCGCCGACGCTTCGGCCAGGCGCGACTGCACCGGGAAGAACTCGCTCAGCCGGTTGCCCCCGCCGGCAACGGCGCCGCGGGTGACCCGCGTGCCCGCCAGCTCGATCAGCTCGTCGACCGCGCCCTGTGCCGTCCCGATGATGGGCGACACCAGGCACACGGGGACCGCGGACAGGAAGGGGATGCGGTAGATCGGATTCGTGTTGACCCGGCTGCCGGGCGGGCAGTTCGAGGAAGCCTCCGCGAAGCTCAGCTTGCGGTGCTGCGGAATGAAGGTCGGCTTGTCGATGACGACGGCCTTGGACCCCGTTCCCGACTGGCCGGCCACATGCCAGTTGTCCTCGATCGCCCAGTCCGAGCGCGGAGCGAGCAGAAAGCCCGCGCTGGGCGGCGCGCCCTTTTCCTCCGCGGGGAACTGAACGCCCAGCAAGGCCCACTGGGAGTTGTCGACGTTGGAGGCAAAGAGCCACTTGCCTTGCACAAGGTAGCCGCCGTCGACCTTCTCGGCCATCGTGGCCGGCGCATAGGAGCCGCAGACGATCGCGCTGGGGTCCTTGCGCCACACGTCGTCCTGCGCCTCCTCGGGGAAGGTCCCGACGAGCCACTGGTGGATGGCGCCCAGCGAGCAGCCCCAAGACGAAGACGTGCAGCCGCGCGCGAGCTCGCTCACGACGTCGATGAAGGCAGTGAACCCGTACTCGTAGCCGCCGTAGCGTGCCGGCTGCATCAGCTTGAAGAAGCCCGCGCCATGGAAGGCGCGCGTCGTCTCTTCGGAGACCCGGCGTTCCTGCTCGGTGCGTTGCGCCCGGGCACGAAGCATCGGCACCAATTCGGTTGCGCATGCAACTATTTTTTCGATCGAAGGGGCGTCCTTCACCGGTGACTTCCGGCCTGCGGCGGGCAGGTCGACGTGCTGAAGGCGGGCAAACAGGTTCGCGGCATCGGTCATGGGGTCTCCAAGGGTTGGTCTGGCTCTGGAGTCCAGATTGAAGCGCAATACATTTGCAAATGCAATTAATAAATGCCTAGGGTTTACGCCATATCGGTGACATTGTTCGCTTGTAAGATCGGTCATGGCCAAGCGAAAAACATCCGCGGTGGTGTCCCTGGAGCAGCGCAGGGCACGCGCCGAGGAGTCCCCTGAATCGCCTGCAGTTGCAGACAAAATTGCAAATCACGACCTTGAGCGGGCCATCCCGTACCTGCTTGCACGCGCAGGCACGCGGATGGGGCAGTCCTTCAGCAGGGAGCTCAAGCAGTTCAGCCTCTCGCTCACCGAGTGGCGGGTCTGCGTCGCGCTGCACCACCAGGCGCATCAGCGGCTCTCCGAGCTGGCGCTGCACACATCGACCGAGGCTTCCACGCTGTCGCGCGTGGTCGACGGTCTTCTGCAGCGCGGCGTGCTGGTGCGCGACCGATCGGACGCGGATGCGCGCGCGCTCGCCCTGAGCCTGACCGAGGCGGGGCGCGATCTGACGCTGCGCATCATTCCCCTGGCGCAGTTGTACGAGCGCGTCTCGCTGTCCGGCCTGAGCCCTGCGCAAGCCGAGTCCTTGCGCGACATGCTCCGGATGGTCTACGACAACCTGGCGGTGCTGGACCGCGAGTGAACTCGCGCACCGCCGATCCGCATCGGGTCGGCGAAAGAGAAGAACGGAGACGGCGCGGTGAACATCAACTCCATCGACCTCAATCTATTCCTGGTGTTCCAGGCGATCTACGCCACGCGCAGCGTCACGCTCGCCGGCGACCGCCTCGGCATGACGCAGTCCGCGGTGAGCAACGCCCTCAAGCGCATGCGCGAACGCTTCAACGATGCGCTGTTCGTGCGCTCGGCGGACGGGATGGTCCCCACGCCCGTGGCCGAGCGCCTGGTCGCGCCCATCGAGGAAGGCATCGCCTGCCTGATGCAGGCCGTCGACCAGGGCCGGAGCTTCGAGCCGGAGACGACCAACCGCATCTTCCGCATCGCCGTCAACGACATCGGGCAGCTGGTCATGATGCCCGAGCTGCTCTCGGTCGCACGCGGCATCGCGCCCGGCGTTCGCTTCGAAACGGTGGATGTCTCCGTGGCCGATGCCCGGCAGCGCATGCTCCACGGCCAGATCGACATTGCGCTGGGCAGCTGGGAGCCGATGGGCCCCGCGTTCTACCAGCAGCGGCTGTTCGACGAGACCTTCGTCGTGCTGATGTCCAAGGCGTCCCGCCTGGGTTCCCGCGAGCGCATCGAGTTGGGCGACTACCTCGCGGCGGAACACATCGCGTACCGGCCTCACGGAACGACCGATACGCAGCTTCAGCAGACCTTGAATCGCGCGGGTGCGCTCGATCAGCGCCGGGTGGTCCTCACGGCCGCCCACTCGCTGGGCCTGTCGGCGATCGTCGCCGCGTCGGGCTTGCTGCTGACCGTGCCGGCGCGGCTCGCCAAGGCGATGGTCGCGTCACGCGTGGACCTGCATGCCGTCGATGCGCCCTTCGAGGTCGCGCCCTTCGAGATTCGCCAGCAGTGGCACGAGCGATTCCATCAGGACAGCGGCAATCGCTGGCTGCGGGAGCTGATCTTCGGCCTGTTCCACGAACGATCGCGGCGCACGCCCGAGGCACAGGGCGCAGAAGGCACGCGCCCGGAACCGCTCAGGACCGATCCAGCTTGAACAACGACAGCGCGTTCGTCCGGCCGATCTTGCGCCGGTCGGCCTCGCTGATGCTCGCGTCGTTGAACCAGTCCGATGCATGGTCGACGTTCTCGAAGGGCCAGTCGGTCGAGAAAAGAATCCGGTCCGATCCCACTTCGAGCATCGCGTCGATCAGCGTCTGGGTGCGGAAGTTGCCGGAGGTGGTGAGGTAGAAGTTCTCGTGGAAGTAGTCGCAGAGCTTGCGCTTGGCCGGATAGCCCTTGGGCGCCTGGACCCAGGCATTGCGGTGATCGACGCGCCACATGTTGTAGGGCAGGCCTTCGCCCAGGTGGCCCAGGATGATCTTGAGACCCGGATGGCAATCGAAGAGGCCGCTCGCCATGAGGCGCAGGGCATGGACGGCGGTCTCCTGCGCAAAGGCCCACGTGGGCCCGAGCAGCCACGGGTGGCCTTCGTAGATCTGCGCCCAGCTCGCCAGGGGATTGCGCGGATGCAGGTAGAAGGGCGCGTCGAGCCGCTCCACCGCAGCCCAGAAGGAGGCGTACTGTGGCGCGTCGTAGTAGACGGCGTTGTCGGGCGTGCCGACCTGCGAGAACCCGTTGACCAGCGCACCGCGAAAGCCGAGCTCGGTCATGCAGCGCTCGAGTTCCCGGGTCGCCTGATCGGGGTCTTGCATGGGCAAGGCGGCGAAGGCCTGGAAGCGATCGGGCCGCCTTGCCACCTGCTCGGCCAGGAAGTCGTTGGCGCGGACGGCGAGCTCGCAGGCTTTCTTTGGATCGGGCACCGCCTGGACGGCGGGCGCGTTCAGCGAGAGGATCATCATCTCCATGCCGTGCGCATCCATCTGGCGCAGGCGGCCTTCATGGATGTCGAGGAGGCGGCTGCTCAGCTCCCTCCAGTAGTCGCCGGGCACGAAGCCGGCCGAATCCTGCAACGTCTCGGGAATCGCGAAGTGCTCCTCGAGGCCGATCTTTCCTTGCATGTCCATTTCCTTCGTCTTCATGGCAGCGCCACATCGGCGCTTGCCTCGTCGGTGAATTTACGAAGGCCTGGAGGCACGGTCCAACGAAGATCGGTGATAGCGCGCATTCGAAAAGCGCATGGAGGAGCGGGCCGTCACGGCAGGCGTGGTGGAAGACCCTCCCCAACATTCACAGGCCTCATAGGCCCTATCCGAAAAATGCGTTGGACCCGGCTGGCCAAGCTTCTCATCATCGAAGGCGTTCTTCCCCCATTCGACCGGAGACAAGAGAGCCATGCGCCAAATCGACCTTCACAAGCTGGCCGACGATGCCCGCTTCAACCGCTTTCACGGGCTCGTGCTCTTCTGGTGCGCACTGATCATCGTGTTCGACGGCTACGACCTGTCGGTGGTGGGCATCGCGCTGCCGTCGATCATGAAGAACATGGGCGTCGATGCGACCCATGCGGGCTTCATGGTGAGCTCGGCGCTGTTCGGCATGATGTTCGGCGCCATCTTCCTGGGCACCATCGCCGACCGGATCGGCCGCCGCTGGGCCATCGTCATCTGCGTGGCGCTGTTCAGCATCTTCACGGCCGCCGCCGGCCTGGCCAAGGATCCCGTGACCTTCGGCGCGATGCGCTTCCTCGCCGGGCTCGGCATCGGCGGCGTGATGCCGAACGTGGTCGCGCACATGACCGAGTACTCGCCCAGGAAGATCCGCGCCACGCTCGTGACGCTGATGTTCAGCGGCTATGCCGTCGGGGGCATCATCGCGGCGATCCTGGGCAAGAGCCTCATCGAGGCCTACGGCTGGCAATCGGTCTTCTTCGCGGCGGGCCTGCCGGTGCTCCTGATTCCGGTCATCCTGAAGTCGCTTCCGGAGTCGATGCCCTTCCTGCTGGCCAAGGGCCGAACCGAAGCGCTGAAGACGATCGCCGCGAAGCTCGACCCGAGCTACAAGCCGCTCGCGAGCGACCGCTTCGCGGTGCCTGCCGAAGACAAGGCCGACAGCGCACCCATCAAGCATCTCTTCAGCGAAGGCCGGGGCTTCAGCACGGTCATGTTCTGGATCGCGTTCTTCATGTGCCTGTTCATGGTGTTCGCGCTGAGTTCCTGGCTGACGAAGCTGATGGCCACCGCCGGCTACAGCCTGGGTTCGGCGCTGACCTTCGTGCTGGTGCTGAACGTGGGCGCCATGGCCGGCGCGATCATCGGCGGCTGGCTCGCCGACAGGTTCCACATCAAGTACGTGCTGGCGGCGATGTATGCCTTGGCCGCCGTCTCGCTGACGCTGCTCGGCTACAAGATGCCGACGCCGGTGCTGTTCGTCCTCGTGGGCCTGGCCGGCGCATCGACGATCGGCACGCAGATCGTGGCCAACGCCTACACCGGGCAGTTCTATCCGATGGCGGTGCGCTCCACCGGTCTCGGATGGGCCCTGGGCGTCGGCCGCAGCGGCGCGATCCTGGCGCCGATCCTGATCGGCACGCTGGTGGGCATGAACCTGCCGCTGCAGCAGAACTTCATTGCGATCGCGATTCCTGCCGTCATCGGCATGGTCGCGGTGCTGTTCGTCAACCATGATCGCTCGGCGTCGGCGCATCCCGCCGAAGCGAGCGCCGAGCGGCCCCAGGCCGCGGCAGGCGTCTCCGTGGCGCAAGGAGGCTGACCAGCGGTATCGTGACAGGCCCGATGCCGGCAATTAAACTGCCGATCCGGCCTCTGGGCCAGCGCCTGACGACGAAGGAAAGCGTATGGAACTGCCCACGCCCGGAGCGGCACCGCATGTGCTCGTGGTCGACGACGATCCGTCGATACGCCAGATGCTGGTCGACTTTCTCGGCGACTACGACTACAAGGTCAGCGCGGTTGCCACCAGCGCTGAAATGACGGAAGTCCTGACCCGCACCGCGATCGACTTGCTGGTCCTCGACGTCCGCCTGCCGGACGAGGACGGCATCCAGATCGCGCGGCGGCTGCGCGAGCAGTCCGACCTGGCCATCATCGTGATCACCGGAAGGCGCGACGAGGCCGACCGCGTGATGGCGCTCGAACTCGGCGCCGACGACTACCTGACCAAACCCTTCTCGCCGCGCGAGCTGCTGGCCCGCGTTCGTGCCTTGCTGCGCCGCACGAAGATGCATGCGGACGGGGCCAGGCGCGAGGCCGGTACCCGCGCCTACCGCTTTGCCGGCTGGGAGCTCAACGTGGGCTTGCGCAGGCTGTCCTCGCCGCAAGGGGACGTGGTGAGCTTGTCCAACGGCGAGTACAACCTGCTCACGGCCTTTCTGGGTGCGCCGCAGCGCGTGCTGACGCGCGCCCAGCTGCTCGAGCTCTCGCGCCTTCACGACGACGAGGTCTATGACCGTTCCATCGACGTGCAGGTCGGCCGGCTGCGCCGCAAGCTGGAGCCGGAGGGCCAGCCTCCCATGATCCGCACCGAACGCGGCGCCGGCTACACCTTCCTGCCGAAGGTCGAGATCCTGCGTTAGGGCGAGCCACTCAGCGGCCGTCCAGGCACTGGCCGACCGCCGCGAGAAGTTCCGCGCAGGTAAAGGGCTTCGGCAGCACCTTGGCGACGCCGAGCCGCCGCGCCGCGCCCTCCGAGGCCGCGGGGGCACGCCTGAAGCGGCCCGAGGTGGCGAGGATGGGGGCGCCGTAGCGGCCATGGAGCTCCCGCAACGCAGCACCGGCCTGCGCCGGGTTCGGGACATCCGCGATCACCAGCGCGACGCCGTTCGTCCGCGAATCGTTCGCCGCGACCGAGTAGCCCGCCTCGGTCAGCCAGCGCACGAGCAACTCGCGGATGAGGTCATCCGTTTCGATGATCAAGAGCAGCCTGCTGCTCGAAGTGCTGTCCGTGGTCATGGCTGGAAGGCCGGCCGCCGCGCTTTCGTCAGATTGAGCCCGAGACCATTGCATCCCGGGCGGCGCACGGCAATGTGTCAGTGCCGCCACGCTGTGTGTCAACGGACACGAATGCGCGCGCCACGGCAGGGCGGCCGGCCGCTGCCCCGGGGGCGCGCGCCATGCAGTCATGACACCTGACAAGCGCGGTCGCCATCCCGACATCGTGTGGCTACATCCGGGGCAGACACTGAAGTCTCATCGAGCTGCAGGAGCAGAACATGGAAGCCATCATGAGTATCCGGGGCGCGCATTACGAGTTGCACTTCCAGTCTCTGCACAGGCAGGGCCGCGGATGGGCTTTCCCTTGCAATGCGCAAGGCGAGGTCGATCTCGACCGCCTCAGCGAACGGGCGCGCAACAACTACTTCTTCGCCCGTGCGCTGATGGGGCGCGAGTACGCGTTTCCGCGCGTCGAGCTCATCGCGTGATCCGCGGCACGCCTACCACGATCGCCCGGCGTGGTGCTGCGTCGCACGGCCACGTTCCGGGCGGGACACCTCTTCCCATCAAGGATCTGCTCCCATGACATCTTCTACCGTCGGCTGCTCTGCTTCCGCTCCCCTCGCGCTGCGCGCGGACGGCTTGGCCTCCAGCTTCGCCACGAGCTATGCGGGGGTCGTCGCCTTCATTGCCGTGGTCACGGAAGGCAGCTTCGCCCGGGCCGCCGAGCGCCTGGGTGTCGGCCGCTCCGCGGTGAGCCGCAGCGTTCAGAAGCTCGAGGACCAGTTGAACGTCCGGCTTTTCCTGCGGACCACCCGCAGCACCACCCTGACCCGCGAAGGCGACCTTTTCTATGCCAACTGCCACACGGGCGTGGACCGGATCGTTCGGGCCCTCGAAGAAATCCGGGACCTCCGCCAGGGGCCGCCCCGCGGGCATCTGCGCATCAGTGCGGGGGTCGGCTTCGGCCGGAGGGTGGTGGCGCCGCTGCTCGGCGAGTTCCGCTCTGAATACCCGGAGGTGTCGATCGACCTGCTGCTCGACGACAAGCCCACCGACTTCATCTCGGACGGCGTGGACATCGCGTTTCGCAACGGACGCATGGAAGACGCCCAGATCATCGCGAAGCAGATCATCCCCATGCAGATGCTGGTCTGCGCCTCGCGCCAATACCAGGAAGCCCATGGACTCCCCCAGACGGTGGAAGAGCTGCTCCATCATCAATGCATCAACTACCGCTCTTCGGCGGGCCGGATCTTCGAGTGGGAGTTCAAGGTGGACGGGCAGCTGCGCAGATTCCTGCCGCAAGCCAAGGTCAGCTACAACGACCCCGACCTGGTGCTGCAGGCCGTGCTCGACGGCCACGGCGTGGCCCAGGTGGCCGGCTACCTGGCCTGCGATTCGCTCCGGTCGGGTGCGATCGTTTCCTGCCTCGCGCAGCATGCACCCGAGGACTGCGGCCACTACATCTGCTACCTGAGCCGGCAGCACCTGCCTTCGCGCATGCGCGTCTTCATCGACTTCATGACGACGAAGATCCGCGCGTCCGACCTTCAGTGCCTGACGGACTTCAACGCCGAAGCGGCCCGCGGCTGAAGCCACCGGCCGCCTGACCTTTCGAAGTGCTCAGGCCAGCTGCGCCTTGTCGAGGCCGAAGGCCTTGTCCGACGATCCGGGCACCATCTGGAAGGCGATGTTCACGCGGTTCCATGCATTGATGCTCATCACGACGAAGGTCAGGTCCGTCAGCTCCTTCTCGGACAGCTGCGTGCGCACGCGGTCGTAGATGTCGTCGGGCACGCCTTGCTCGGGCAGCTTGGTGAGGATCTCGGTCCATGCCAGCGCGGCGCGCTCGCGCGGGCTGAACAGGGTCGACTCGCGCCAGGCGGCGATATGGTGCAGGCGCAGTTCGCGCTCGCCGTTGATCCTGGCCTGCTTGACGTGCATGTCGACGCAGAAGGCGCAGCCGTTGAGCTGCGATGCGCGCAGCGCGATGAGCTCCTGGATCGCGGGCTCGATGGTGCCGTCGTGCACGGCCTGGCTGAACCCGACGAACCTCTTGAAGAGCTCGGGCGACTGCTGCATGTAGTTGAGACGTGGCTTCATGGTGATGACTCCTGGATGGTTCCGGTGACCGGCCTCAGAGCGGCCGAGGGACTCGCTGGCGAAGATCGCGATAGCGGATCCATCGTAGGTTTCGGCCCTCCGCGCCGGTAGCCCTCTGGAAGGCGCCGCCGTGTTGCGCGTCGCGCACCATTCGATGCGTCAGCGCTTGTGCATGTGCGGGCAAACCGCCGGCTGCGAAGGTGACGCCGGATTGCCGATGAAGGTGCGGGCCGACCAGAGTTCGGGAAACGGAATCTCGTCCATCGTGGGCAGCAGCCACGCGACGCCTTCGGTGCCGAAGTACGCCGGCCTGGCGCCGAAGGTCCGGCGCGTGGCCATCAGGTGGCGGTACTTCCAGTGGGCGAATCCTTCCGCGATGTCGGCCAGCGTTTCGCCGAGCTGCTGGAGCTCGATGTTGGCGTCCGGCTCCGCGTAGATGTCGCGCCAGATCTGCTCGATCTCCTTGCTGGGGCTATAGGGCGCGCCGAGGTCGCGCTCGAGCACGGCGCTCGGAACGGCGATGCCGATGCGGCCGAGATAGGCGAGGACGTCGTCATAAAGGCTGGGCTCGGCCAGAGCCTTGCTGAGCTGCGCCCAGCGCTGGGGCTGCGGGACGAAATGCTGCAGATGCTCCGCCTGCTTGATCCCCAGCAGGTAGGCCATGTGCCTGTACGTCCATCCCTGCAGGGCCGTGTCCTTGCCGTGCGTGGCGGCCGCACGCGAAAGAATGGCCAGCAGGTCGTTGGGGGTCATCCATGCGATCGAGCGCCAGATCGCGTCGAGCGGCGCTTGATGGGCAACGACGCGCAGCAAGGTTCGCAAGGCCTGGGGCAGGTCGTTGGCGCGAAGGCAGCGCTGCGCCGTCTGGATCTCCTTGATGATGAGCATCCAGTAGAGCTCCGACACCTGCACGTGAACGATCCAGGCATGCTCGCCGGGATGATCGCTGACCGTGCGTTGCAGCGAGTGCAGCACGTCTGTCTGGATCCACGCGCTGTAGGGGGTCTGCCCGGCTGCCGTGCTCTCGTGGGCCTGAAGGGTTTCGCTCATGTCATGTCTCCTGGTTGTGTGGACGTTCATCACGCGGCAACCCCGGCGGGGCATTCCGAGATGGCATTCATGTAGGTCGAGGGCGGCATCGAGTTCACCGATGCCTGGATCACTTCCTTGCACAGGGAGGGCCGCCTGGCGAGCGCCTCGAAGTAGCGCTGCACATGCGCAAGCGCGCGCCACATCGAGGACAGGCCGAGATAGTTCAGGCGAACGAGGTTGACGCCCCAGAACGCATCGGCGAGCGAGAAGGCGTTCCCGTTCAGGCAGGAGAAGGACTTCGCAGCCAGATCGCGCTCGAGATCTTGCAAGAGCTCGCCCAGCCGATCGCGGGCGGCACGCTGGAACGCCGGGTCATGGCGCAGCTTCCTGCCGGCGCTTTCCTTCACGATTTTGGCGCGATACGCAGCCACCAGCTCGGGCTCGCCGGCGTTGGCGGCGATCAGCTGCTCCAGGGCCATGATCTTGATGTCATAGACCGTCTCCATCGACAGCTTGAGGGGACCGGGCCGAAAGTCGGCATCCGGATGAAAGCCGTACAGCAAGGCGCCGTTCGGTATACGGTCGACGATGTCGACCTGGTGCATCACCTCGCTGCGCGTGTCGGGATCGTCCGGGACCAGCTGGATCGGCTGGAGCGACACGGCGTCGAGATAGCCGCAGATCTGCCGCGAATCCGCGACCACCCGGCCTGTCTCGTAGTCGACCAGCAAGGGCACCACGCAGGGATCGAAGCCTTCGGTCTCGACCGACGTCCGTCCGCTGTAGCCGTTGACGTATTGCCGGCCCGAGTCGCGCGCCGCGATCAGGCGCAGACGAATGTAGGCGGGGCTGTAGTGTTCGGCCGGGATCACGCCGTCGCGCCCCATCGAACCCAGGATGAGCATCTCGCTGGAGCGGTAGGACAGCCTCTTTTCGAACAGCACCGTGCGCACTTTTTGCGAGCACAGCGAGCTCGCTGCGTGGAACAGCTCGAAGCGGGGATTCGCCTGCTCACCCACGAGGGTGATGCGGCTCGGGTCCAGGATGGCAGCGCGGGCGGCGGCGGCCATCTCCATCAGGGGGGCATGATTCGTCATCGGATTCCTCTTCTCGACCTGCCGGGCAGGTCCACATCGATCAGTGAACGGTTGGCGTTCGAATGGGTTGAACGCAGCCCGATGGTGAAACCTTGCCGGTGCTTTGAGAAGACGCCAATGCTTGTACGCACGGTCCGGAAAATCCGAACGATCGCTGCCGCAACAAGGTGTGCGGGCCGCACGCGAAAAAGCCCCGGCGTCATCGACGCCGAGGCAGGGCGGGCAAGCTGGGAATCAGGCGCCGAGCCAGAAGGCCAGGTTGCGGACGTATTGCTTCGTCGAGCGAAGCGCCTCGGGGAACCGGGCAATGCCGTCGCTGGCGGGTTCCGACACGAAAGAGGGAGCGCCGGCAGAAGGGTCCCAGTTGTAGTCGGCGAAGTGATGAAAGGTCGATTGCGCGATCGCCCGTCCGCCCTGCGCGGAGCGTTCGAAGGCGACCGCCAGGTTGAAGCGCCGGCCGGACACCGAGCTCTGCCCCTCCACCACGACCCGCGCGCTCGGATCGTCGAGCGGCGCGCTGACGGCGCCTTCGTGCGGATGCGAGGGCAGGTACTGGATGGCGCCGTCCGCCGCCTCCTGGTCCTGCATCACCGGGTGGACGCTTCCCACGGCCCGGACGCGCTGGTAGTCGCCGTTCGCGCCCGAGTGGTAGTTGGGCCAGGAGATGTTCGCGGCGAACGGGTTGTCGACGCAATGGCGCTCCTCGTCGGGCTCGCAGTTGAGGCTGTGAAAGTGGTGTGCAGCCCCGACCCCGCCCAGGTTGCAGATCGAGCTGCCGAGGTCCATGTGGTCGCGCGTGACCATGAGCGAGCCGCCTCGACGCCGGAAGCGGCCGATGCCCTCGCAATCCTGGGGCGTGAGGCCATCGCCGACGTCGACCGCGAAAAGCCAGAGTTGATCGAACTGCGATTCATGCAGCTTCGACAGTACGGGATCGGGCTCGCCGCGCTTCGTGCGGTTGCGAGCGGTCACCTGGAAAGCGAAGCGGCCATCCCCGTCTCGCAGGCTCAGAAGATAGGCCTTCAGGAGACTGAAGCGCTCGATGTGCCAGTCGTCGTGATCGCCCTCGATCGTGGTTTGCAGCAGCAGGTTCGGCATGGTGCGACAGGGAGGTGGGGTTCGGGAATCACGCTGTTGTGCCGTGCTCGCCGATGTGGGCCTGCTCGAGGACGGCGATGACGCTTTGGGGGTCGATGCGCGCGCGATAGTCCATCTCGACGTGGGCGAAGCGGATGCGTCCCGCTCGGTCGACCACGTAGGTCGCGGGGATCGGCAGCACCCACTGCCCGTTGCCGTTCAGCACCGGGATGTCGGTGCCCGAAGACGCGTACAGGTCGATCAGCTCGGGCGGCAGCGTGAAGGCGATGCCGAAGCCATTGGCGGCATCCAGGCCCGAGTCGCTCAGCACCGTGTAGGCGAGCGCATTGCGTTCGACCGTGTCGAGGGAATGGTCCGGCGTCTGCGGGGATATTGCGACCAGCTCGGCACCCAGCCGCTTCAACGCATCCATGTGCCGTTGCCATTCGTGCAGCTGAAGATTGCAATAGCTGCACCATCCGCCGCGATAGAAGATCACGACGAGCAGTCCGCTGTGCCACAGCGCGGACAGTTTCACCGGCGCGCCGGAGGCGTCGAGCAAAGTGGCATCGGGGGCCATATCGCCTTCGTGCACGGCGCGCTGGCAGACGCCCGTGGCGCGGAGGATGGCGGCGGCTTCGTCGATGGCAGTCATGGGGACGGAACGGTCACTTCACGGGCATGAAGAAATCGACGCCCTTGTTCTTCACCATCACGACGAGGAACTTCGCGGGCTGGGTCTTGCTGGCATTGCGGCCGACCGTGTGAACGTCGTCGGGGCCTTCGTAGAAAGTCTCGCCGGGCTTCAGGGTGACTTCCTTGCCGCCCTTCACGCCCATGACGATCGAGCCCTCGAGCACGTAGACGAAGGCATGCGCATCGTGGCGATGGACGGGGTCGCCGGCGCCCGGCGCGTAGTCCACGGTGATCGCCAGGACTTCCTTGCCGGGAATGTCCGGGGGCAGCTTGGTCATCAGCTGCTTGACGACGATGTCTTGTGCCGCGTTCGGCGTGCCCGCATGTTGCCCGCTCGCGTGTTGCGCGGTCGCGCCCAGCGGGGCGATCAGCAGTGCCGCGACGATGTGTCTTGCAATACTTCTCATGGCTTTCACCTCTTTCGTTTCCGAAAACTCTGGGGATGTGTGCGCCACTCATTTCGCACGACCAGATCCTAGGTTTGCATCGCCCGATGCAGTAGGCATGTGGAAGGGATCACGGCGTTGCCGTTCGCTCACCAATCGAGCGGCGCGGGCCTCCGGCGCTCAGGCTGCCGGCTCAGGTCACCGAGTGGCGGGGACGACGGGATGTCGCGTCAATGCATTCGCCCGATGCGGGGGTGCAGCCGTTGCTCCATCCGGTTGGCCATCCGCAGCAGCGCGGCATCGTCGCCGGGGCGGGCAACGATCTGGAGGCCGGCCGGAAGCGCGCCGGCGCCGCGGGGCAGCGGGATCGAGATGGCCGGGCAGCCCGCGAGGTTGAAGGGCGCCGTGTAGGCCATCAAGGCTTGCCGCACGCTGCCTGTCCAGGCGCCGATCGTCAGCTCCGCCTCGCCGATGGACGGGGCGGCACAGGGCGTGGTGGGCAGCACGATGAAGCGGTGCCTGGCCATGAGGCGGGCCAGGCCCGCGGCGACCTTTCGCCGGGCCTGTTGCGCCAGCGCGTAGTCCTCCATCCGGATCGATTTGGCGCGCGCGAGGCGCTCGACGGTTTCGGCGCCGTAGTGCGCCGCAATCCAGTCCGGGTCGTTCCGCGCGAAATGGACGAACGCGCCTTCGGCCAGCACGATGCGCGCGAAGGCGTCGAAGCTGTCGCTGAAGAGGTCCGCCGTGTCCAGCTCTTCGAGATGGAAGGCCGATGCGAGCGAATCCGCAGCCACCGCAAAGGCGCTTGCGATTTCACACGTGGCGGGCACCGGGCCGATCGCGCAGATGACGCCCACGCGCGCGTCACCGAGATCCTCCGTCGCGCCTGGCCCGGCACCGATGCCCAGCGCATCCGCCAGCACGCGGATGTCGTCGACGCCGGCCCCCAGCAGACCCGGATGGTCGAGGCTGGCAGCCAGCGGAAAGACGCCCTGCGTCGGCAGCGCGCCGTAGCTCGGCTTGAAGCCGGTGACGCCGCAGAGCGCGGCGGGAATGCGTACCGATCCGCCGGTGTCGGTGCCGAGCCCCGCGGCCATCACGCCGTCGGCGATCGCCACGGCCGCGC
This sequence comes from Variovorax sp. WS11, assembly GCF_010499245.1. Lineage (GTDB taxonomy): Bacteria > Pseudomonadota > Gammaproteobacteria > Burkholderiales > Burkholderiaceae_C > Variovorax. The sequence goes on along the minus strand of NZ_JAAGOW010000001.1, from coordinate 451,718 downwards.
CGCCGCTCGAGCCGCCGGGGATGCGCTGCGGGTCCTGCGGGTGGAGGGTGTCGCCGAAGGCGGCGCTCGCCGTGGTGACGCCCCAGGCGAACTCGTGCGTGGTCGTCTTGCCGACCACGATCGCGCCCTGTTCCACGAGCGTGCGCACGACGCAGGCATCGGCGGAAGGGATGTGGCCGATGAAGGCGGGCGATCCGTAGCGCGTCTCGATGCGTTGGGTGTCGATGAGGTCCTTGACGCCGATGGGCAGGCCTTCGAGCGGGCGTTGCGTGCCTTCCGCATAGCGGCGATCGCTCGCGGCCGCGGCCGCCATGGCCTGCTCGCGCGCGATGGTGGCGAAGGCATTGAGCCGGCGCTGCGTATCGTCGGCCTTGTCGAGCGTGCGCTGCACGAGCTCGCTCGCCCGGATGCGGCCGCCGGCAAGTTCGGCCAGCGACTGCCGCAGCGACGCGGCGCGCGGTGGCGCGAGGGCTACCACAGGCGCTCCAGCAGCGCATCCAGGCGCGCGGATGCGTCCTCGCCGAGGTCTGAGACTTCTTCCGCGTAGTTGGCCTTGAGCAGCGCGGCGACCTCGGGCAGCTTCGCCCGGTCGAGGTCGAAGGCGCCGATGCGGCTCGGCAGGCCGAGCTTCGCGACCACGGCGGCGATGCGCTCGGCCAGCCGCGCCGCGGCGCCGGGTCCGCCGGGCGACAGGGCTTCGAGCTTGTCGCCGTAGAAGGCGGCGCATGCCTGGATGACCGGCGCGAGCGTGATGCACGAGGTCGCGCTGTGCGGCAGGCCGAAGCTGCCGCCCAGGATGTGGCCGATGCGGTGGCTCAACCCGTAGATGACGGAAGCCGGCGAGAAGTAGCACTGCCAGGCGCCGAGCTGCAGTTGCAACAGGTCGTCGTCGCTGACGAGTCCCGCCTCGATGGCCTGCCGCGTCTCGAGCTTCGCGGGCCATTTCTCGAGCACCCGGAGGAAGCGGTCCACGCCGCTGGCCGCCATGATCGCGTGGGGGTGGCTGGTCCCCACCTTGCGCATGCCCTCGACCGCATGGTCGATGCCCTTGATGGCGGAGGACAGCAGCAGCGCCCGCGGCGTGTCGCGCACCAGCAGCGGGTCGATGAGCACGAGCTTCGGCGTGGTCTCGCGCACGGCGTAGCTGCGCTTGAACTTCTGCGGCCCGTCGGTTTCGGTGATGCCGAAGTAGTGCGAGAACTCCGAGCCCGAAAGCGTCGTCGGCAATGCCACGATGGGCAGGTGCCTGCCGGTGCGGCCGTGGTGCAGGTGAGAGACCGCTTTGGCCGCGTCGAGCACCGAGCCGCCGCCGAGTCCCACGATGGCACGCGCATCCGAGCGCAGGCAGGCCTCGAGCGCCGCATGCACCGCGACGTCGGGCACATGCGCGGGCAGGCCGGTGAAGTAGCCGGCCGCGTCCTTCAGGTGCGGTTCGACATGGGTGCGAGCCAGCGCTTCGAGGGGCTGGACGGTGAAGACGATCGGTCGCTCGATGCCGTAGCTTTCGAGGCGGGGGAGGGCGGTGGCCAGGGTGTTCTCGCCCCAGAACACCGCGTCTTGCGGCAGGCAGTTCAGATGGTTCATGTCAGCGGTCCTGAATCCGGTGGAGTCGGAGGAGCGCGACGATAAGGCCGATCCGGCCTGGCTGGGGCTACCCTTGCAGGGACTCTGCGTCCAGCGTATTGGACGATGTCTTCAGTGCCCGCCGAAGTCCGTGACCTTCGGGATCTCGACAGCCAGGAAGTCCACCAGCGATCTCACCGCGGGCAGCAGTCCGGTGCGATAGGGAATGAGCGCCGACAGGCGGGCATCGGCCGCCATCCACCCCGGCAGGATCTGCCGCAACGAGTTCGCGGCGAGTTCGCTGCGGCAGATGTAGCCCGGCAGCGCCGCGATGCCGAGGCCGGCGCAGGCGGCTTCCTTGAGGGACACCAGGTTGTTGCTCTGGAAGCGCGGCGCCATCGGCACGACGAACTCCTTGCCGCCGGGGCCCTTGAGCTGCCACTGCACCGGCCCGTTTCGCAGGATCGAGATGCTCGCGTGGTGCAGGAGGTCTTCCGGATGCTGGGGCTCCTTCGTCTTCGCCAGGTAGGCCGGGCTGGCGAACAGGAACCATGGCACGCCCGCGATGGCACGCTGGACCAGCGTCGAGTTTTGCAGCGGCGTCGTATGCCCTCGAATGGCCAGGTCGAAACCTTCGCCGACGATGTCCACGAGCCTGTCGGTCGCGATCTCGACGATCTGGACCTTGGGGTATCGGTTGAGGAAGACCGGCAGCAGGTCGCGCAGCGCGAACTGCGCGATCTCGATGGCCGTCGTGATGCGGATGACGCCGCTCGGTTCGGCGAGGCGTTGGCGGATCGCCTCCTCGGCAATGTCGGAGCTGCGCAGCATCGCAATGGCGTACTGGTAGAACTCCTTGCCGATGTCGGTCATGCCGAACTGGCGCGAGGTCCGGTTGAGCAGCCGCACGCCCAGCGAGGCCTCGAGTTCCTGCACGCGGTGGCTCAGCGTGGACTTGGGCAGGCGCAGCGCCTGGCCGGCCGAGGTGAAGCCGCCGCGGTCGACGACCTGCACGAAGTAGTAGACGTCCTTGAGGTCGAGCATCGGTGCGTGTCAGGGGGATCGTGCCGAGCATACGCCGTGGCGTGCCGCTCTCGCCCATCGTCCAGGAATCCGCAACCTTGCGTGCAAGGCGCGCCGGCTTCTCAAGCGCAGTCGCCATTCCTACGATTCCCTCGCCAGGTCAACGCACCCGCCAACGACCGCCACCCCACCACCACGGATGGAGACACTGCAATGAATTCGCTCATCGACGAACTGATCTGCGAGCGCCGCACGAAGCGCGGCTTCCTCGACCGCCCCGTACCGCCCGAGACCGTGAGAGACATCCTCTCGGTCGCGAAGTACGCCCCCAGCTCGAGCAACACGCAGCCCTGGCGCTGCTACGTGGTCACGGGCGAGGCGCGCGAGCGCGTGACCACGGCGGCCGTCGAGGCCTTCCGCGCCGGGCCCGAGAAGCTCGCGCCCGAGTACCCCTTCTTCCCCCAGCCGCTGCACGACCCGTACTCGTCGCGCTTCAACACCTTCCGCGGCCAGCTCGGCGATGCGCAGGGCGTGCACCGAAGCGACAAGGCGGGCCGCATGCGCGACGTGGAGCGGCAGTTTCTCTTCTTCGATGCGCCGGTCGGCATCATCTTCACGATGGACCGCCGCCTGGAATGGGCCAGCTTCATCTGCTATGGCTGCTTCCTGCAGAACATCATGCTGGCGGCCAAGGGGCGGGACCTCGACACCTGTCCGCAGCAGATCTGGTCGCTGCAACACCCCGTGCTTCGCGCCGAGCTTCAGATTCCCGAGGGCGAGATGGTGATCGCCGGCATGTCGCTCGGCTATGCGGACAACAGCATGCCGGAGAACCGCATGGCGCTGCACAAGCTCGAGGTGGAGGAGTTCACCACCTTCATCGACGCCTGAATGGGCATACCGCCAATCAAGACACCCAACCAACAAGGACCCCGAATGTCGATCATCAAAGGCTTTCATCACCTGACCGCCTGCGTCAGCGGTGCGCAGGAGGACGTGGACTTCTACGTCAAGCTGCTCGGCCAGAGCCTGGTCAAGAAGACCGTGCTGCTGGACGGCGAGGACCCGATCTATCACCTCTACTACGGCAACCCGCAGGGCGATGCCGGCACGCTCGTCACCTCCTTTCCCTTCAAGCAGAAGGGCGTGCAGGGGCGGCGCGGCTCGGGCCAGATCCGGGTCATCAACTATTCCGTGCCGAAGGGCTCGCTGGACTTCTGGCGTGCGCGCTTCGCCGCGCACGGCATCGCCTTCGACAAGGAGGTGGTGGAGCGTTTCGGCGAAGAGCGCCAGCGTTTCCATCACCCCTGCGGCATCGAGTTCGACCTGGTCGCCTCGGACCGCGACCCGCGCGTGCCGTGCCTGGCCGACGACATTCCCGAGGCCTTCGCCATCCGTGGCGTGCACAGCATCACGCTGTCGCTGCGGGAGGTGGCCGAGTCGATCACCTTCATGCAGGAAGCGATCGACTTCCGCTACGCGGGCGAATCGGGCCGATACCACCGCTTCGAGACCAGCGACGGCGCACCCGGGACCATCGTCGAGTTCCTCCATGAGCCGGATCGCCTGCAGGGATCGTCCATCTACGGCGAAGGCACCATCCACCACGTCGCATTCGCGGTCGACAGCCAGGAGCAGCAGATGCAGATCAAGGACAAGTTGATGAGCATGGGCTACATCGATGCCTCCGAGTCGGTCAACCGCAACTACTTCCGCTCGATGTACTTCAAGATGCCGGGCGGCGTGATCTTCGAGGCCGCGACCACCGACATCGGCTTTGCCATCGACGAGGAGCCCGGTCACTTCGGCGAGGAGTTCCAGCTGCCCCCGTGGCTGCGGGATCGCAAGGACGAACTGCTGGGCCGCCTGGAGGCGATCTCGGTATGAGCGCGATCTTCGAACCCGCGAGCTCGTCAGGCGACGCCGCGGGCTGAGCCGCGCGGCCTACTCGCCGGGCAGCAGCGGCACCCAGCCGGGCTGCGCGGCGACGCGCCCCAGCCAGGCGCGGATGGCCGGATAGCGCGCCATGTCGTAGCCGCCCTGGCCGGCGAGCGACACATAGCATGAAGCGGCAAGGTCGGCGAGCGTGTAGCCTTCGCCGACCAGCCAGGTGCGCGGGGCGATCCACTGCTCGAGTTTTTCGAGAACGGCGTTGCCCTCCTTGTGGCATCGAGCGATGTCGTGCGTCATGGCGGCGGCCATTCCGCGCAGGTGGTACACGCGCGGTACCGCGATGGGCTTCTGAATGTCTGCCTGCTCGAAGAACATCCAGCCCAGCATTTCCGCGCGCAGGAATGGGTCTTCGGGGATGAAGCGGGTGCCCTCGGCCAGGTAGAGCAGGATGGCCCCGGATTCGACCAGGGTGCGGCCGTCCTCGAGCTCCAGCGCCGGCACGCGTGCGAAGCGGCTCTTCCGGCGGAAGGCCGGCTCGGCGGCTTCACCCTTGGCGAGATCGAGCGTCACGCGCTCGAACGGAAGCTCGAGCTGGCTCAGGAGGATGCGGACTTTCCAGCAGTTGCCCGAGTAGCGGCTGTCGTAGAGGCGCAGCATGCCCCATGATCCCGTATCCGGCCCGATGCTGGCAAGCCCGATGCCGCCGCGGCGGCCACGCGCGGTTCATGGTGCGAGCGCCACCGTGCTCTGGATTCCCTGGCGCGCCAGCTTGGTGTACGGACAGATGCGTTCGACGCTGCGCACGAGTTCCTCGGCCACATGCTTCTCGAGCCCCGGCAAGTGAACCCGGATATCGGCCGTCACCATGAACATGCCGTCGACCGGGTCGCGCCCGAAGGCGACGCTGACGCGAACCACGAAGTCTTGAACGGGGATCTGCAAGCGTTCGGCCAGCAGGCTGAGCGCCCCATGGAAGCAGGCCGCATAGCCCGCTGCGAAGAGCTGCTCCGGGTTGGTGCCGCCGCCGGGGCCACCCAGTTCGGGCGGGAGCCGGAGCGACAGTGCGAGGCTGCCGTCATCGGATCGGACCTCGCCGGAGGCACGCCCATGCCTTGCCTCTCCACCGCTGACGCTCACCGTGGTGGTGTAGAGCGGGAGGAAGTCCGGCCCGCGGAACTTGTCCAGCAGCTCGACCGGCGGCGGTTCCAGCGGCGTCGTGGTCATTTCAGCGCGGCGCCTTGGGCAGGTTGACGGGCTTGCTGCCGATGAGGCCGGTGCCTCCGATGGCGACGATCTTCATGTGGGTCCTTCAGGCGCCTCGAGGGGCATTGAGTTGGGAGTGGGCGCCGGAATGGATCGTAGGGTCGGGCGTGCGCCGCCGGTAGGGTCGCAGTGGGGCGCACGGTGTTTCATGGCGAGCACCAATCGCCGCCCGGCAGCCTTCGCGCTAGGCGCGCGAGCGCTTGAGCACGTCGGCGATGAGGAAAGCCAGCTCCAGGCTTTGCGATCCGTTCAGGCGTGGATCGCACGCGGTGCGATAGCGGCTGGACAGGCCCGCGTCGGTGAGCGCCTGCGCGCCGCCGCGGCACTCCGTCACGTCCTGTCCGGTCATCTCGAAATGGAGCCCGCCCGGATGCGTGCCCTGCTGCGCGTGCGCGGCGAAGAAGCCGCGCACCTCGCCGAGGATGCGATCGAAGTCGCGCGTCTTGTAGCCCGTGGAGGCGCTGACGGTGTTGCCGTGCATCGGGTCGCAGCACCAGACCGGCGTGCGCCCGGCGCGGCTGACCGCGTGCAGCAGCGGTGGGAGTCTTTCGGCGACCTTGTCGCTGCCCATGCGGGTGATGAGCACCACGCGGCCGGGTTCCTGGTCCGGGTCCAGCACGTCGAGCAGGTGCAGCACATCGTCCCCCGTGGCGGAGGGCCCCAGCTTGACGCCGATGGGGTTCTGCACGCCGCGCAGGTACTCCACGTGGGCGCCCGAGAGCTTGCGCGTGCGCTCCCCGAGCCACAGCATGTGGGCCGAGCCGCCATACCAGCGCTGCTGGCGCGCATCGAGGCGGGTCAGGGCTTCCTCGTAGTGGAGGTGCAGCGCCTCGTGCGATGTGTAGAACTCGACCGCGTGCAGCTGCGGCGCCCGCGTGGCGTCGAAACCGCAGGCTTCCATGAAGGCGAGGCACTGCGTGATCCGCTCGGCGAGTTCCTCGAAGCGCTCGCCCTGGGGACTGGAGCGGACGAAGTCCGCGGTCCAGCGATGCACTTCGTGGAGATCGGCGAAGCCGCCCTGGGCCAGCGCACGCAGGAGGTTGAGCGTGGCCGCGGAATGCGAATACGCGGTGAGGAGCCGGGCGGGATCGGGATGCCGGGCTGCCGGGCTGAACTCGCTGGCGTTGATGATGTCCCCGCGGTAGGAGGGCAGGGTCACGCCGTCGATGGTCTCGACGTCGGACGAACGCGGCTTCGCGAACTGCCCCGCGATGCGTCCCACCTTCACCACGGGGCATGCGGCGGCATAGGTCAGCACGACTGCCATCTGCAGGATCACGCGGAAGGTGGACTCCACGGGCTCGTGCCCGAACTCCTCGAAGCTTTCGGCGCAGTCGCCGCCCTGCAGCAGGAAGGCTTCCCCGCGCGCCACGGCAGCGAGGCGCTCGCGCAGCTGCGAGATCTCGCCCGGGAAGATGAGGGCCGGCAGCGACGCCAGGCGTTGCTCGACCTGCGCGAGTGCGCGAGGGTCGCCGTAGGCCGGCATCTGGAGCGCGGGGCGGTCGCGCCAGCTGGTGGGGCGCCAGTTCGCTTGGGCTGCGGCCGTCATGGCATGTTCTCCGCCGCGCCATGGCCGAGGCGGTCGGCGGCATCGGTGTTCACCGTCGTCTGGATTTGCGCGCGCATTCCGGCACTCCTTCTGCGTTGCCGCATGGTAGCCGCCGGTGGCCAGGACACGGAGCAGCGTCTGTTCCGCGACAAACTGCGCACGACGTCCCGGCTTTGAATAATACTTTGCACCTACAATCTGCCGCAGTGCAACATCGCGGAGGAGGCGAGTTGAAACGCAAAGCAGAAGCCTTCCGGGCGCCATCGGGAGCGGCGTCTTCGTGGGCTTCGGCGGTGCCCGTTTCGACCGGCACGCCTTACACCGTTTGGGTCTTGCTGGCAGCAACCGGCTACGAGGACCGCTCGCAACTGATCCAGCGGCACTGCCGGGTCGGCTCGACGGTTGCCCTTCGACGGGAACGGGATCACCCACACGATGGGGAGGCCATCGCAGCATGGTTGCGGTGCCCATCGCTGTTCGGGCTGTTGCCTCGCTGGAGAAGGATCGGTTACGTCAAGGCAAGCCACAAGGACCGCTGGGCCGCAAGACTCGACGAAGGGTCATTGCAGGTCGAGAGGGCCGTCGTTTGCAGTTGCTACGCACCGAGGGACTGCGAGGTGCCGCGGATCTCGCTTCAGATCGAGTTTCGGCATGTCTGACACGTAGATTTCGGTGCATCGCGGGCGGCAACGCGCGATCAGAGGGATCAACGGGGCCGGAAAAGCTTGTTGTACTCGAAGGGACGAACGACCTTGGCCTTGACTTTGACAGCATCCGGATGCGCCGGGTTGATCAAGGTCGCCCGCTCCTCAGGAACGATGACTGACGGCACCATCAGGATCGCGCTGCGCAGGGACTTGAGCCAATCGGAGCCGATTCCCGCGCTTGTGGCGCCCGCGGGGATCGCACTCCATGTGGGCGCAAGCGCATTGGGATCCAGTTCGGTGCGCTTGCGCCAGACCGCCAGCGGGACGTCAAGGCTAACGAGGAACCTGTTGAGAGGCAATCCGCCGTCATCGATGTGAGCGGCCGTCTCGAGGACAGCGATGGCAATGGTCGGGGCGGTGTATAGAACGGCCTGTCCGGATTCATTCCACCGCCCGGGGTTCTTCGCGGCACCGCCACCACTCACATCATCAGCCTTGTATTGCCGCGTCTCCGCGGCAATTCGCCACAAGATCATTGGTATGCGCCGCTTTCGATGGCGCCCAAGAGCTTAAGGACCACATCAAGTCCCGTGGGCGTGTCGAGCAGGGCAGAAGGCCTGCGACCGCCAAGTGCTGCTTGCGGGATTTCAAGCCACTGCCCAAGCCACTTTGCCGCATCGAAGTCCTTCGCCGCCGGCGACGTCGAGTTGGCAACGATTTCCTCGGCCTTTGCGATGAGCTTGGCCACGCCGATGGCGGCTTGTCCACCGCTACCTGAAATGACCTCACCCGCGGCAACCTTCTTTTCCGCGGTGGCCTTGGGCACCCCGATCATCTCGAACACATGAAGTTGGGGAATCTCCATGCGCTTTGACAGATCTCGCAGGAACTTGCCATCTACACCGTGTCGCTCGTACTCAACCAGTTGGTACGGCGTGGCGCCCGCGATCACTCGCACGAAGCTGTCGAGTCCCTTGTAGACGAGGGAGACTGCTGGAGGCCTGACGGCCCCGGACCGCTTGGATGCTTGGCGAAGAGTGTGAGTGGTGTTCATTGGTGAAGCCTGGATCGAGGCTGATTCTAGCCTCGATATAGGTGGCTTCGCGGACAATCGGATCCGACGTTGCAGTGGTGAGGGTGCGGGTCGGACGATTTCAAGCCGTTGGTGCGACCGCGAGGTAGAGGCTTCCCGCGTCGGCGAGGCGGTGGCCTGCCCGGAGGGGATCGAACCCCCGACATTCGGCTTAGAAGGCCGATGCTCTATCCAACTGAGCTACGGGCAGTGAGGAAGGTGCGCGATTTTACGGTGTGGCCGCGCGGCGTCGGCGGCCGCCGACATCGGGTGGGGAGTTTGCCCGAGACAGCCGCGCATCTATGGGCGCCAAGGTGGCGGTTTCAGATGGAGTTTCACCTCATGAGCACCAACACCACCCGAACCCCCAGCGAGGAGCCGGAGATCGGCTTCGAGGAATCGATCCCCCTGGACGGCCCGGATCCCGTCGGCGAGAAGATGATCGAGGAGCTGGGTGGGCGCGAGCCGGCCGAGAAGGAGCCGTCATCGCCGCCGCCGGAGCCGATGCCGGAGCAGTTGCCCGTCAGTTGAGTGGCTGTGGTGGCGGCTCGGCAATTGGAGTACCTTCCGCTCATGAGCACCAAGGCTGCGCGTCGCGAGTACCTTCAGGCGGTTGCCGAGTTCAACCTGGCTTGCCAAGATTTCTCCCGCGGGATGGATCGGGTGCTCCAGGCGGCACCGGCGCCCGTTGCAGCCCGCCTCTTCGGGCCCAGGAAGCCGGCGCGGCGCGCGCCTCGCGCCGCGCGAGTGGTCGAGCGCGCAAGGACGGCTTGAGAACGCAGGGAAGTTCTCTGCAAAGCAAAACGCCGGCACAGACTTGCGTCCATGCCGGCGTTCACTTTTTGATGGTCGGGGCGAAAGGATTCGAACCTTCGACCCTCTGCTCCCAAAGCAGATGCGCTACCAGGCTGCGCTACACCCCGACGAGCCTGCGATTCTAGCCTGCGCGGCGGGGCAGGCCCTCAGCGTCGCTCGTATTGCGTCTTGCCGAACAGCACCTCGCGCTCCTTGTCGCCGGTGATGGGCTGGCGCAGGTCCGCCAGCACCTTGACGCCGCGCTGCACGGCCGGTCGCGCGGCAATGCCCTCGAACCACTTCTTCAGGTGCGGGAAGTCCGTCAGCACGATGCCCTGGCCCTCCCAGTTGCGCAGCCAGGGGAAGATGGCGATGTCGGCGATGGAGTAGCTGTCGCCGGCAATGAAGGCGTGGTTGGCGAGCTGCTTGTCGATCACGCCGTAGAGGCGCCGCGCCTCGTTGCTGTAGCGGTCGATGGCGTAGGCGATCTTCTCCGGCGCGTAGAGCCGGAAGTGATGGGTCTGGCCGAGCATCGGGCCGACGCCGCCCATCTGGAACATCAGCCACTGCAGCACCTCGTAGCGCCCGCGGTCGTCCCTGGGCATGAAGCGGCCGGTCTTGCCGGCCAGGTAGACGAGGATGGCGCCGGACTCGAAGAGCGAGATCGGCTTGCCGTCCGGCCCCTCGGGGTCGGTGATGGCCGGAATCTTGTTGTTGGGGCTGATCTTCAGGAAGCCGGGCTCGAACTGGTCGCCCTTGCCGATATTGACCGGGTGCGCGCGGTAAGGCAGGCCGCACTCCTCCAGCATGATGTGGATCTTGTGGCCGTTGGGGGTGGGCCAGGAATAGACGTCGATGGGCGCTTGGGACATGCGTAGGGTTCCACGGATGAAAGACGGCCGGCCAGCATAGCGGCCGGTGGTCTTTCGTGCAGGGCGCTCCCCGGATGCCGGCAGCCGCCTTGCCGGATTTCAGGCGACCACGGCGCTGGGGGCCAGGTGCTTGTGGATCAGCGCGACCACCTGCGCGCCTTCGCCGATGGCGCCGCCCACGCGCTTGACAGAGCCCGAGCGCACGTCGCCCACCGCATACACGCCCGGCACGCTGGTTTCCAGCGCGGTCGAAGGGCGCGCAGGAAAGCCGCGGCTCGCGGCCTCGCCCGTGAGCACGAAGCCATGCTTGTCGACGGAGACGCCGCAGCCTTCCAGCCAGTCGGTTTCGGGCACCGCACCGATGAACAGGAAGATGTTGCGGGCCGGGCAGGTGAACTCTTCGCCGCTCGTTCTGCAGCGCCAGCTCGCGCCGTTGAGTCCCGAATCAGGCTCGCCATGCAGGTCGATGAGCTCGGTGTGGGGATGCAGCTCGATGTTCGGCGTGGCCTCGATGCGGTCGATCAGGTAGCGCGACATGGTGGCCGCGAGAGAAGGGCCGCGCACCAGCAGGTTGAGCTTGTCCACGTGCTGCGAGAGGAAGACCGCCGCCTGGCCGGCCGAGTTGCCGCCGCCGACGAGGGCGATCTCCTGCTGGGCGCACAGCTTGGCCTCCAGCGCCGAGGCCCAGTACCAGATGCCACGACCTTCGAATTCGCTCAGGCGCGGCACCTCGGGCCGGCGGTAGCGGGCGCCGCTGGCGATCACCACCGTGCGCGCGCGCAGGCGCCGCCCGTCCGAGAGGCGGACGATCAGCTCGCCCTTGCTGTCGGCCTGGCTGCAATCCATGGACGCGGCCTGGGCCGGGATCATCATCTCGACGCCGAACTTCTGGGCCTGCACGAAGGCGCGCCCCGCCAGCGCCCCGCCGGAGATGCCGGTCGGAAAGCCCAGGTAGTTCTCGATGCGCGCACTGGCGCCGGCCTGGCCGCCGAAGGAGCGGCAGTCGAGGACGATCACGCGCAGGCCCTCGGAGGCTGCATAGACGGCGGTCGCGAGGCCGGCCGGGCCGGCGCCCACGACCAGCACGTCGAACAGCTCGTCGTGCTCGACGGAATCGATCATGCCGAGGCAGCGCGCCAGGGCGCTCTCGCTGGGATCGGTCAACACCGAGCCGTTGGGGCAGGTGACCAGCAGTTCCGCGTCGGGATACTGTTCCAACAGGGCGCGGGCATCGCTGTCCTGTGTGGCGTCGACGACCTGGTAGGGATGGCCGTTGCGCGTCAGGAAGTTCTGCAGGCTCAGCAGGGCGGTGGACTGCGGCCGGCCGATCAGCACCGGCCCGCTGCTGCCCGATTCGATCAGCGCCACGCGGCGCAGGATCATCGCGCGCACCAGCCGCTCGCCGAGGTCGGCCTCGGCGATGATCAGGGCCCGCAACTGCTCGGGCGGCACCAGCAGGGTCGTGACCGCCTCTTCCGCGTGGCCGTCGACCAGGGAAGGGCGGCCGGAGAGTTGCGCGATTTCGGCGAGGAACTGGCCGTGGCCCTGGTGCCGGATCGGCACCACGCGTCCCAGCCCGTCGCGTTGCGTGATGGCCACGATGCCCTCGAGCACCACGAACATGCCGGGGCCCGGCTCGCCGGCAGAGAAAAGGCAGTCGCCGCGCGCGTAGTGCTGCACGCTGCCGAAGCGCCGGGCGCGTGCGATGTCGCAGGCGGTCAGCGTGGGGAACATCTGGTCGCGCCGGGTCTCGGCGATGCCGACGGGGGCGTCGGCCGTCATTTCAACGGACATGGGTGGAACTCCATCGCTTGCAAGGTTCAGCCGTTCGGCATTAGACGCCCAAAGTTTGGCCCTTGAGCGACACGTCATGCAACTGCCATCGGAGTGACACGCGTGTTTCATTGCGTGCTCACAGACTTCGTCGGCAGAAAGGGTCCCCGCATGAAAGAACTGCCCACGCCGACGTTTCCGTTCTCGCAACTGGGATTGCGTGCCGCCCTGTGGCCCGCCCCGGTTCGCACGCCGGCGACCGTTCCCGTTCCTGCCGCACCCGTCACGCTGCCCGAGGCGATCGAGCCCGGCCGCGGCGGCATCAGCGTGAGCTGGGCGCGCCACCAGGACGACGTGCGCGCCGCGCAGCGCCTGCGCCATGAAGTGTTCGCCGGCGAGATGGGCGCGCGCCTGAACACCACGCTCGAAGGCCACGACGTCGACCTGTTCGATGATTTCTGCGAGCACCTGCTGGTGCGCGACGAGGCCACGCGTCAGGTCATCGGCACCTACCGCGTGCTGACGCCGGCCCAGGCCCGGCGCGTGGGCAGCACCTACAGCGACACCGAGTTCGACCTGACGCGCCTGCGCGACCTGCGCGAACGCATGGTGGAGCTGGGCCGCAGCTGCGTGCATGCCGACCACCGCCAGGGCGGCGTGATCCTTGCGCTGTGGGGCGCGCTCGCGGCCTTCATGAACCGCAACAAGCTCGACACCATGATCGGCTGTGCCAGCATCCCGATGTGGCACAACGGCGTGACCAGCGGCGATGCCGCTGCCAGCATCTGGCGCCAGCTCTCGGGCACGCACATGGCGCCGATCCAGTACCAGGTCCAGCCGCGGCTGCCGCTGCCGGTGCATCGGCTCAACGGCGACCTGGACATCGAGCCGCCGGCCCTGATCAAGGGCTACCTGCGACTGGGTGCCAAGGTGCTGGGCCCGCCGGCCTGGGACCCGGACTTCAACACCGCCGACCTGCCCATGCTGATGCGCATCGACGACCTGCCGGCGCGCTATCGCAAGCATTTCCTGGGCGATTGACAGCCGGGAAAGAGCGTCACACAGTTGTCATGCAAGTGTCACGAAGGTGTTTGACACTGTCATGTTCTCGCATGCGACCATTCCTGTGCCCGTTGTTCCAGACAATTTCGCTTCTCCTCCCGTCCTCGCCGACAGCCCGCCTGTCGTCGCGGAACCCTCGCTGACGCTGCTCGATCGCGACCACAGCATCCTGGCCTTCAACGAGCGTGTGCTCGACTGGGCCTATAGACCCGAGGTCCCGCTGATCGAGCGGCTGCGCTACCTGTGCATCGTCTCGTCCAACCTCGACGAGTTCTTCGAGGTGCGGATGGCGCCTCACCTGGCCGCCAATACCGCCGGCGACCGCAAGGGCAACTACACGGTCGACTCCTTCGCTCGCCTGGCCGAGGCGGCGCATACCTTGGTGGGCCGGCAGTACGCGCTCTACAACGACGAACTGATGCCGACCTTCGCGAAGGAAGGCGTCCATGTCATCTCGCACGGCGAGCGCAATGCGGCGCAGCGCAAATGGGTGAGCGACTATTACGAGCGCGAGGTCCGGCCGCTGCTGATCCCCGTCGGGCTGGACCCGGCCCATCCCTTCCCGCAGGTCGCCAACAAGTCGCTCAACTTCATCGTGCGCCTGGGCGGCAAGGACGCCTTCGGCCGCGAGAACCCGATCGCCATCGTCAAGGTGCCGCGGGTGCTGCCGCGCATGATCGCGATGCCGGGCCGCGTGTCCGGCGGCAAGAGGCTCTTCGTCGCGCTGTCGAGCATCGTGCGGGCGCATCTGCAGAGCATGTTTCCGGGGCGCGAGGTGGGCGATTTCTCTCAGTTCCGCGTCACGCGCCATTCCGATCTGGCGGTCGACGAGGAAGACGTCAAGAACCTGCGCACCGCGCTGCGCCAGGGGCTGCAGCACCGGCACTTCGGGCAGGCGGTGCGGCTGGAGGTGTCGGCCAGTTGTGCCGAGTCGCTGGCGAGCTTCCTGCTCGCGCAGTTCGATCTGCCGCCGGAGGCGCTCTACCGGGTGCACGGGCCGGTCAACCTGGCGCGGCTGACGCAGCTGATCGACCTGCTGGAGGAGCCGCAGCTTCGCTTCGCCCCTTACCAGGCCTCTTACCCGATTTCGCTGTCGCCGGGGCAGTCCTTCTTCGAGCGGCTGCAGGCCGGCGATGCAATGATCCACCAGCCCTTCGAGAGCTTCGAGGGCGTGCTTGCCTTCCTGCGCGAGGCGGTGCAGGACCCGCAGGTGCTCGCGATCAAGCAGACCATCTACCGCACCGGCGCCGATTCCGAGCTGATGGAGCTGCTGCGCGAGGCGGTGCGCCGCGGCAAGGAAGTCACGGTGATCGTGGAACTCAAGGCGCGCTTCGACGAGGAAGCCAACATCAACTGGGCCGAGATGCTCGAGTCGATCGGCGCCCAGGTGGTCTATGGCGTGGTCGGCCTCAAGACCCACGCCAAGATGCTGCTGGTGACGCGGCGCGAGGGCAAGCAGATGCGGCGCTACGGCCACCTGTCCACCGGCAACTACAACCCGCGCACCGCGAGGCTCTACACCGACATCAGCCACCTGACGGCCGATCCGGCGCTGACGGCCGACATGGAGGCCGTGTTCGTGCACATGGCCAGCCAGAGCCGGCTGCCGAAGCTCAACCGCATGTGGGTGGCGCCCTTCGATCTGCACCGCAACCTGGCCGCGCGCATCGACGCGCTGGGCGCAGCGGCCGCGCGCGGCGTACCCGCGCGCATCGTCGCCAAGATGAATGCACTGACCGACGAGGCCCTGATCGCCTCCCTGGTCGCCGCGGGCCGCAAGGGCGTGAAGATCGACCTGATCGTGCGCGGCGCCTGCACGCTGCCGGCCCTGGTGCCGGGCCTGACCGACAACATCCGCGTGCGCTCGGTGATCGGCCGCTTCCTCGAGCATTCGCGAGTCTTCTATTTCCGCGAGGGCGAGGACGAGGCGCTCTACCTGTCGAGCGCCGACTGGATGAACCGCAACATGATGCGGCGCATCGAGCTGGCCTGGCCGGTGACCGACCCCGTGCTGCGCCAGCGCCTGATCGACGAATGCCTGGTGGCCTATCTGCACGACGGGCGCGATGCCTGGGACCTCGGCGCCGATGGCGCCTACCGCCGCGTGCACCACGACACGCACCAGGGCGAGGAGGGCGCGCCGCGTGCCGTCCAGGCGCACGGTGCGCAGACCGCGCTGATGGTCCGCTACTCGTCGCGTGGCCGCAGCCGCGCCGCCACGCGAGGATGAGGCGCGCATGGACCTGATCTTCTGGCGCCATGCCGAGGCCGAGGACTGGACCGAAGGCTGCGACGACATGCAGCGTTCGCTGACCCAGCGCGGCGAAAAGCAGGCCAAGCGCATGGCGGCCTGGCTGGACCGGCAGCTGCCCGAGGGCACGCGCGTCGTCTGCAGCCCCGCGCGGCGCTGCGAGCAGACGGTGCTGGCGCTGGGTCGCAAGTACAAGCTGCGCAGCGAGCTCGCGCCCGACACCACGCCCGATGCGCTGCTGGGCGCGGCCGGCTGGCCCAACGGCAAGTCGGTGGTGCTGCTGGTCGGGCACCAACCCTCGCTCGGCGAGGCGATCTCGCTCTTGCTCGGGCTGAAGCACGACAGCTGCCCGGTGCGCAAGGGCGCCGTCTGGTGGATCCGCACGCGCGAGCGCGACGGCGACGTCCAGACCGTGGTGGTGACGGTTCAGTCGCCCGAGCTGCTTTAGGCGGGCGGGCGGCGCCCACCGCCCTGGCGGGCGCTCAGCAGCCTTCCAACTGGACCCGCCAGGGGGTCTTCTGCCAGGCCAGCACTTCCTCGCGCAGCAGATGCGCCGATTGCGGATAGCTCTCGGCCCAGCCGCTGCGGCAGCCGAGCACGAAGAAGCGGCTGTCCGCCCGCGCGAGACGCAGGCCGTCCAGGTCAGGGTCGCGCCGGGCATGGCACAGGATCACCGCCAGCCGCAGTGCCAGCAGCTGGGGCACGAAAGTCTCGTCGTCCAGCGAACCTTCGAGCTTGCGCAGCTTGCCCCGGTGGCCCAGCACCAACTGGCTGAGCCAGTGCATCTCGTTGACCGCGAAGCCCGGCGCGTCGCAGTTGTCCAGGATGTAGGCGCCGTGCTTGTGGTATTCGCTGTGGGAGATGTGGGTGCCGATCTCGTGCAGCTGCGCGGCCCAGCCGATCTTGCGCAGCGCCCGGCCCGCGCGGCTGGTGGTGCTGGCGCCGCGCGAGGCCGGCTCCAGCTGCAGGAACAGCGCCGCGGCCGTCTCGCCGACCCGCCGCACCTGGGCGGTGTCGGCGACGAAGCGGCTGGCCAGGCGCGCCACCGTGCTGGCGCGCAGGTCGGCGACGCTCTCGTCGCGCTCCAGCAGCTCGTACAGCACGCCGTGGCGCAGGGCGCCCTGCGCCACCCGCATCTCCTCGATCTCGAGCAGGTCGAAAACGGCCCGCAGCACGCTCACGCCGCCGCCGATCACCGCCTTGCGGTCTTCCCGCATGCCCTCGATGCGCAGGCGATCGGCGCTGCCGGCCTTGAGCAGGCGCTCGACCAGCCAGTCCAGCCCTTCGCGGGTGATCAGGCCCGGCTCGCCGCCGGCGGCGGCCAGCACGTCGCCGACCGCGCCGATGGTGCCCGAGGCGCCGTAGGCCACGTCCCACTGGTCGGGCACGTAGGTGCCGAGCGCGTCGTCCAGCACCGCCTTGGCCGCGACCTCCGCGGCCCGGAAGGCGGCGGTGGCGAACTGACCCTCGGGAAAATGCTTCATCGACCAGGCGACGCTGCCGACCCGGTACGACTCCATCACCTCGGCCTCCAGGCCCTGGCCGATGATCATCTCGGTCGAGCGGCCGCCGATGTCCACCACCAGCCGGCGTTCGCGGCTCGAAGCATCGGTATGGGGCAGCAGGTGCGCCACACCCTGATAGATAAGGCGGGCTTCTTCGCGGCCGGTGATGACGTCGATGCCGAAGCCCAGGATGGTGCGCGCGCGCAGCAGGAACTCGTCGCGGTTGCGGGCTTCGCGCAGGGTCTGGGTGGCCACCACGCGGACCTGCGAGCGCTTGAAGCCCGCCAGCCGTTCGCCGAAGCGCGCCAGGGCGTCCCAGCC
Source organism: Variovorax sp. WS11 (assembly GCF_010499245.1). Taxonomy (GTDB): domain Bacteria; phylum Pseudomonadota; class Gammaproteobacteria; order Burkholderiales; family Burkholderiaceae_C; genus Variovorax. Next base: position 434,129 of record NZ_JAAGOW010000001.1, on the reverse strand, counting down.
GCGCTGCATGGCTTCGGGCGTCAGGTTGCGGGCCGCGTCCAGGCCGTTGCCCTGGCGGACGGTTTCCTTCAGGTATTCGGCGCGTTGGATCTGGCCGTGGTCGACGCGGCCGATTTCGAGCCTGAAGCTGTTCGAACCGAGATCGACCGCGGCGAGGCGGGTTCCGTTTTGCATGTCGAGATGGGAGAGGCCGGGGCCTGATCGTAACGTCGCGGCCGGCCGGCGCCGCGTAGGCAGGCGCCGCGGCACGCTCCCGAGGCTAGGTGTGGACCATGACGGTTGTGTGACATCGTCATAGAATCCGCGGCCCAGCACGGCCGTTTTCCCTCTGGAGAGGGTGTCACATTGATGTCACACAAGCTTCCTAGAGTCGCTGCCAAGTCCCCGGCAAGGGGGTTCTTTGCACATCCAGAAGGAAGCTTCATGAAAACGACGTTCAAGTTTGCAGCCGCCGGCCTCATTGCCGCGGCCCTGGCCCATGTCCCCGCTTTTGCCCAGGAAGCCACGGGCGCAGGCGCAAGCTTCCCGGCTCCGCTGTATTCCAAGTGGGCTTCCGATTTCAACAAGGCCACCGGCGCCAAGATCAACTACCAGTCGGTCGGTTCCGGCGCGGGCATCAAGCAGATCGACGCCAAGACGGTCGATTTCGGCGCTTCCGACATGCCGCTGACCGATGAAGACCTCAAGGCCAAGGGCCTGCTGCAGTTCCCGACCGTCATCGGCGGCGTGGTCCCCGTGGTCAACATCCAGGGCATCAAGGCCGGCGAGCTCAAGCTCAGCGGCCAGGTGCTCGGCGACATCTACCTGGGCAAGATCACCAAGTGGAGCGACCCGGCGATCAAGGCGCTGAACGGCTCCCTCGCGCTGCCCGACGCCGCTATCGCCCCGGTGCGCCGCGCCGACGGTTCCGGCACCACCTTCCTGTTTACCAACTATTTGAGCAAGGCCAACCCCGACTGGAAGGCCAAGGTCGGCGACGGCACCGCCGTCAACTGGCCCACCGGCGCGGGCGGCAAGGGCAACGAAGGCGTCGCCCAGTTCGTCAGCAAGCTGCCCAATTCGATCGGCTACGTCGAGTACGCCTACGTCAAGCAGAACAAGATGACTTATGCGCAGATGCAGAACGCTGCCGGCAAGTTCGTCTCCCCGGACGATGACGCCTTCAAGGCGGCCGCCGCGGGCGCCGACTGGTCCAAGACCTTCTACCAGGTGCTGACCAACCAGGCCGGCGACCAGTCGTGGCCGATCACCGGCGCGACCTTCATCCTGATGCACAAGACCCAGGACAAGCCGGCCCAGGCCACCACCACGCTCAAGTTCTTCGAGTGGGCCTACAAGAACGGCGACAAGACCGCCGGCGACCTGGACTACGTGCCGATGCCCGAGAAGGTGAAGGGCGCCATCGCCACCGCCTGGGGCGAGATCAAGGACGCGTCGGGCAAGCCCGTCGTCGCCAAGTAAAGCGAGCCGGCGCGTCATGAGCAGCACCCCGCTCGAGCACGCGCCGAATTCGGAGCGACCTGTGTCATCCACTTTCCCCGCTGCCGCCAACCCCCTCGACCTCCCGGCCGAGGGTGCGCGCACATCCACCAGTCCGCCCCCTGTCAGGAAGCCGCGCACCGGCGCCATCGCCGACCGCCTGTTCGGCCTGGCGGCCAAGGGCGCCGCGCTGCTGACCCTGGCGATGCTCATCGGCATCCTGCTGTCGCTCCTGGCAGGTGCCTGGCCCGCGATCGCCAAGTTCGGCGTCGGTTTCCTCACCAGCAGCGTGTGGGATCCGGTCCAGAACGAGTACGGCGGCCTGGTGATGATCTACGGCACGCTCGCCACCTCGCTGATCGCGCTGATCATCGCGGTGCCGGTGAGCTTCGGCATCGCGCTGTTCCTGACCGAGATGTCGCCGGCCTGGCTCAAGCGGCCGCTCGGCACCGCCATCGAGCTGCTGGCGGCCGTGCCCTCGATCGTCTACGGCATGTGGGGCCTGCTGGTGTTCGGCCCGATCCTCTCGACCTACGTGCAGCAGCCGCTGCAGAGGCTGTTCGACGGGGTGCCTTACCTGGGCGCGCTGGTGTCCGGCCCGCCGGTGGGCATCGGCATTTTGTCGGCCGGCATCATCCTCGCGATCATGATCATCCCGTTCATCGCCTCGGTGATGCGCGACGTGTTCGAGGTCACGCCGCCGCTGCTCAAGGAGTCGGCCTACGGCCTCGGCTCCACGACCTGGGAAGTGGTGTCCAAGGTGGTGCTGCCCTACACCAAGGCCGGCGTCATCGGCGGCATCATGCTCGGCCTCGGCCGGGCCCTGGGCGAAACCATGGCAGTTACCTTCGTGATCGGCAACACCAACCAGCTGAACTCGCTCTCGATGTTCGAGGCGGCCAACAGCATCACCTCGGTGCTGGCCAACGAGTTCGCCGAAGCCGGCGCTGGCCTGCACCAGGCCTCGCTGATGTACCTGGGCCTGGTGCTGTTCTTCATCACCTTCGTGGTGCTGTCGCTGTCGAAGCTGCTGCTGCAGCAGATGCAGAAGAGCGAGGGCAAAAAATCATGAGCCGCCGGGCCGTTCCCAAGGCGAATACCGCAGCGCGCAGCGCGGAGGTTTTTCTATGAGCACCGCGGAGAAGCTTCTCAGCGCCCAGGCGCTCAACGAGACGCGCGCGGCCAGGTTCGCCAGCCGCAAGCGGGTCAATGTCATCGCGCTGTCGCTGTCGCTCGCCGCGATGGCCTTCGGCGTGTTCTGGCTGGTCTGGATCCTCTGGGAAACGCTGCGCCTCGGCGTCGGCGGCCTGGCGATCGCGACCTTCACCGAGATGACGCCGCCGCCCAACGAGGCCGGCGGCATCGCCAACGCGATCTTCGGCTCGCTGGCGATGGTGGCGATGGCGACCTTCGTCGGCACGCCGATCGGCATCATGGCCGGCATCTACCTGGCGGAGTACAACCCCAAGGGCTGGCTCGCGAGCGTCACGCGCTTCGTCAACGACATCCTGCTGTCGGCGCCGTCGATCGTGATCGGCCTGTTCGTCTACGCGATCGTGGTGGCCTACTTCAAGTCCTTCTCGGGCCTGGCCGGCGCGATGGCGCTGGCGCTGATCGTGATCCCGGTCGTGATCCGCACCACTGAGAACATGCTGCAGCTGGTCCCGCCCGGCCTGCGCGAGGCCGCCTACGCGCTCGGCACGCCGAAGTGGAAGGTGATCATGAGCATCACGCTGCGCGCGGCGCGCGCCGGCGTGGTCACCGGCATCCTGCTGGCGGTGGCGCGCATCGCAGGCGAAACCGCGCCGCTGCTCTTCACGGCGCTCAACAACCAGTTCTGGACCGCCGACATGACGCAGCCGATGGCCAGCCTGCCGGTGACCATCTTCAAGTTCGCGATGAGCCCGTACGAGAACTGGCAGCAGCTGGCCTGGGCCGGCGTGTTCCTGATCACCGTCGCGGTGCTGGCACTCAACATCCTCGCTCGCGTCCTGACGCGCAACAAACTCTGAACATCATGCCTTCCACCATCGCTGCACAGCCGTCCCGCGCGAAGATCTCGGTCAAGGACCTGAACTTCTACTACGGCAAGTTCCACGCGCTCAAGGGCATCAACCTCGAGATCCCCGAGAACAAGGTCACCGCCTTCATCGGCCCTTCGGGCTGCGGCAAGTCGACCCTGCTGCGCACCTTCAACCGCATGTTCGAGCTCTACCCCGAGCAGCGCGCCGAGGGCGTGATCTCGCTGGACGGCGAGAACCTGCTGACCTCCAAGCAGGACGTGGCGCTGATCCGCGCCAAGATCGGCATGGTGTTCCAGAAGCCGACGCCGTTCCCGATGTCGATCTACGACAACATCGCCTTTGGCGTGAAGCTGTTCGAGAACCTGAGCTCTTCCGAGATGGACGACCGCGTCGAGTGGGCGCTCAAGAAGGCCGCGCTCTGGACCGAGGTGCGCGACAAGCTGCAGCAGAGCGGCTCCGGCCTTTCGGGCGGCCAGCAGCAGCGCCTGTGCATCGCCCGCGGCATCGCGATCAAGCCCGAGGTTCTGCTCCTCGACGAGCCCTGCTCGGCGCTGGACCCGATCTCCACGGCCAAGATCGAGGAACTGATCGCCGAACTGAAGAACGAATACACAGTGGTCATCGTGACCCACAACATGCAGCAGGCGGCGCGTTGCAGCGACTACACCGCCTACATGTACCTGGGCGACCTGATCGAGTTCGGCGCCACTGAAGAGCTATTCTTCAAGCCGAAGCGCAAGGAGACCGAGGACTACATCACCGGCCGTTTCGGCTGAAAGGGGCGTCATGACCGAAAAACATCTTTCCAGCCAGTTCGACAGCGAGCTGAACGCGGTCTCCTCGCGGGTGATGGAGCTCGGCGGCATGGTCGAGTCCCAGATCAGCCAGGCCGTGTATGCGCTGGCGCAGTTCGACACGGAGTCGGCCGACCGGGTGATCGAGACCGAGGTTCGCGTCAACGCGATGGAGATCGAGATCGACCGCGAGCTGTCCTCGATCATCGCGCGGCGCCAGCCGACGGCGCGCGACCTGCGCCTCTTGATCGCGATCTCCAAGACCACCGCCAACCTCGAGCGCGTGGGCGACGAGGCCAACAAGATCGCGCGCATGGTCAAGTCGATCATCGAGAGCGGCTCGGCGCGTGCGCTGCCTTCCACCGAGCTGCGCATCGCGGCCGACCTGGCTTCGGGCCTGCTGCGCAAGGCGCTCGACGCCTTCGCGCGCCTGGACACCGCCGCCGCGCTGTCGATCCTCAAGGACGACGACCTGATCGACAAGGAGTTCGACGGTTTCGTGCGCAAGCTGGTCACCTACATGATGGAAGACCCGCGCACCATCTCGGCCAGCCTCGACCTGCTGTTCCTGGCCAAGGCCATCGAGCGCATCGGCGACCATGCGAAGAACATCGCCGAGTTCATCATCTACATCGTCAAGGGTGCCGACGTGCGGCACACTTCGATGCAGGACATCGAGTCGGCCCTTCAATAGGCTTTCATTCCGATCAATGAAGAAACCCCGCGTCCTGATCGTCGAAGACGAATCCTCGATTGCCGAGCTGATCGCCGTCAACCTGCGTCACAACGGCTTCGAGCCGATCTGGGCCGAGGACGGAGCGGCAGCGCAGCGCGAGATCGATGCCTACCTGCCCGACCTCGTGCTGCTCGACTGGATGCTGCCGGGCCAGAGCGGCCTGCAGCTGGCACGCCAGTGGCGCAAGGACCCGCGCACCAAGAGCATGCCGATCCTCATGCTGACGGCGCGCGGCGACGAGCCCGACAAGGTCGCCGGACTGGACGCCGGAGCGGACGACTACATCACCAAGCCCTTCTCCACCCAGGAGATGCTGGCCCGCATCCGCGCCGTGCTGCGGCGCCGCGCGCCGGAAGTGGTGACCGAGCGCGTCGAGATCGGCGAGCTGGCCCTCGACACCGCGACGCACCGCGTGACCTGGCAGGGCATGCCGTTGAAGGTGGGGCCGACCGAGTTCAAGCTGCTGGGCTACCTGATGCAGCACGCCGAGCGCGTGCACAGCCGCGCCCAGCTGCTGGACAAGGTGTGGGGCGATCACGTCTACATCGAGGAGCGCACGGTCGACGTGCACGTCAAGCGCCTGCGCGAATCGCTCGGCCCCGCGGCGCCGATGGTCGAGACCGTGCGCGGCGCTGGCTACAGGCTGACGTCCCAGGTCACGGTGTGAAGGGCTCGCCGGCGGGGGCCCCGCGGCACAATGGGCGGGCATGCCGTTTCGTATAGCAACTTTCCTGGCAGCCTCGTTTCTCGGGGGCGCCGCGGTCGCGGCAGTGGCCGGACTTCATTACCTGTGGCTGGGCGCCTGGCTGGGCGCGGTGCTGTGGCTCGGACTCGATGCCTGGCGCGCCCAGCGGCTGCTGCACGTACTACGCAACGACGCCAACGGCCTGCCGTCGCGCGGTCCCGGCGTCTGGGGCGAGCTGGCCGAGCGCATCCGCAAACTGTTGCGCACGCGTGAACAGCAGGCCCGGCAGGCCGAAGACCGGCTGCAGGAGTTCCTGGCGGCCATCCAGGCCTCGCCCAACGGCGTGGTGCTGCTCGACGAGCAGGGCCGCATCGAGTGGTGCAACCAGACCGCGGCCGGGCAATTCGGCATCGATGCCGAGCGCGACCTGCTGCAGCATCTCTCGAACCTGGTGCGCGATCCCGCCTTCGTGGCCTACCTGGCCTCCTGGAACTACAGCCGCGACGTGGTGATCGATGCACCCTCGCAGATCCACTCCCATCGCGGCCATCCGGTGCGGCTGTCGGTGCAGGTGCATCCGTACGCCGGCAATCGCCGCATGCTGCTGACGCGCGACATCACAGCCCTCGAGCAGGCCGAGGCAATGCGGCGCGACTTCGTCGCCAATGTCTCGCACGAGATCCGCACACCGCTCACGGTGCTCGCCGGCTTCGTCGAGACGCTGCAGAACCTGCCGCTCGATGCCGAGGAGCGGTCCCGCTACCTGGCGCTCATGGGACAGCAGTCGCACCGCATGGAGACGCTGGTCAACGATCTGCTCACCCTGTCGCGCCTGGAGGGCAGCGCCGCGCCGCCCGCCAATCGCTGGACCCGCATGCGGGCGCTGATGGCGCAGTGCGAAGACGAAGGCCGCGGGCTGTCGACCCGTCTGACCTCGCAGGGGCACAGGCTGAGCTTCGAGATGGATGCCGATTCCGAGATCGCCGGCGCGGCCACCGAGCTGCAAAGCGCGATGTCCAACCTGCTGAGCAATGCCATCCGCTATACGCCCGGCGGCGGCGAAGTGGCAGTGAGCTGGCGCCTCCTGCCCGACGGGCGCGGCGAGTACGCGGTGCGCGACAGCGGGCCGGGCATTGCGGCGGAGCACATCCCGCGTCTCACCGAGCGCTTCTATCGCATCGATCGCAGCCGGTCGCGCGAGACCGGCGGCACCGGCCTGGGGCTGGCGATCGTGAAGCACGTGGCGCAGCGCCACGGGGCTGAGCTGCGCATCGAGAGCACTGTGGGGAAGGGTTCGCGCTTTGCATTGATCTTTCCGGTCACGCGGCTGCGGCAGGCCGCCGTGCTCAGCGCCGTCGCATGAGAAGGCGTGAACGAACCCGCCATGCCCGCTCATCCTGCCCAGGCGCACCCACTCTGCGTTGCAAATGCTCGCCGTAGCGGAAGCTACGGCTGCGCTTTGCGCTTGATTGGGCACGCCCGGACAGGCTGCTCGGGCACGCCGGATTCATTCCCGCCTTCTGAGCGTCGACCACAGCACCGCCAGCAGCAGCGCGGCCGCCAACGCGAGGGCCAGCGCGCTCATCAGCCAGAAGGCCAACGGCGACTGCATCGCCGGCCAGGGCCCGATGCCGCGATAGGCCAGCATGTAGCTGCCGCCCAGTCCCACGCCCCAGAGCAGCGTGCAGTACAGCACCAGCGGCATCACCGTCACGCGGTAGCAGCGCAGCACGAAGACGCACAGCGTCTGCACGGCGTCGGCCAGGTGGTAGGCGGCGGTTGCCAGCAGCAGCGTGGCGCCGAGCGCCACCACGGCGGGATTGGCGGAATAGATGGCTGCCAGCCGCCAGCGTAGCAGCGCCATGGCGGCGGCGAACAGCAAGGCGCCGAGCACGGCCAGCTCGAAGCCGCGGGCACAGGCGCGCCGTGCCAGCGTGGCGTCGCCGGCGCCGAGCCAGAAGCTCACGCGCGCGCTGGTGGCGATCGAAAGCGACAGCGGCACCATGTAGGCGACGGCCGTGAGGTTCGATGCGATCTGGTGGGCCGCAGTGGCGGCGGTGCCCAGGCGCGCGATGAACAGCGCCATCAGCGTGAAGGAGGTGACCTCGACCAGCACGGCGAGCCCGGCTGGAACGCCGAGCCGGGCGAACTGGCCGAGTTGATGCCAGTCGGGCGCCTCGATGCGGCGCCAGATGTGGTAGTCGCGGTAGAAGGGCCGGCTGCGCAGCAGCCAGGCCGCGCAGGCGAGCATCGCCCAGTTCACCGCCAGCGTGGCCCAGCCGCAGCCCACCAGGCCCAGCGCCGGCAGGCCGGCGCCGCCGAAGGTGAACCAGATCGACAGCACCAGCTTCGGCGCCAGCGAGGCCACCTGCAGCCAGGTCACCAGCTGCGGCTTGCCCAGGCTCTGGTTGAGCGTGCTGAACAGGCGGAACAGCAGCGCCGGCGGCAGCGCGAAGGCCAGCACCTGCAGATAGGCTTCGACGTCGGCGCGCATGGCCTGCGGCACCTCGGCCCAGCGCAGCAGCGGCGCGGGGAAGAACAGGATCGCCATGCCGAGCGCAATCGCGAAGCCGCACAGGTAGAGCGCCTGGCGCACGGAGCGGCCGACCTCGTCCGTGCGCTGCGCGCCGTGCAGCTCGGCCCAGATGGGCAACAGCGCCTGCAATACCCCCAGCAACGATACGTAGACGCTGACGAAGATGGCCGAGCCTACCGAAAGTGCCGCCAGCGCACCCTCTGCGTAGCGGCCGGCCACGATGGTGTCGGTTACGCCGAAGGCCATCACGGCCAACTGGCCGGCAAGCACCGTCGCCGCGTGGCGCGCAATGACCCGCCGTTCGCTGCTCAAGGCGCGGTTCTTTGGTAGAGCAGCAGGTCGTCGCTCGGACTGGTGGGGCGGCGCAGGGTGCCGATAAGACGCCAGCCCTCGAGGTTGACCAGCGTGTGGAGGCGCCCGATGGCCTCCGGGCTCACCACCAGCCAGGGGCAGCTCGGGCCGCCCAGCAGCGGCTGCAGGTTGATCTGGCCGTGGTGGCGCAGGGCCGCGATATGGGGCCGGCCGAGCGCCAGCTGGGACACGCAGCTCGGCTGGCCGACCCGTTCGGTGATGGCGCGCACCTGCGGCGCGTAGCTGCGTGCGTAGTCCAGCAGCGGCAGCCACAGCGTCATCACCAGCATCCAGCACAGGGCCGCGCCGCCGGCCGGCAGCACCAGGGTCTTCCACAACGCGGCGCGGTGCCGGCCGGTGCGCCAGCGCACCAGCCAGGCCCAGGCCAGCGTGGCGGCGATGGCGAAAACCAGCGCGGTGGCCGAGAAGTGGGGGACGAAGCCGGGGGCCAGCTTCGCCACGTTGGCGGCCGTCTTCGCCGGAAAGCCGGTCTGCATCGCGACCCAGATCACCCAGAAGACGATGGCCCAGACGCTGAAGAAGAGCAGCGTGAACCAGTCGATCAGCGCGGCGACGCTGCGCCTGAAGGTCGGCAGGGCGAAGGCCGCCAGCGTCGCGAAGGCCGGCAGGGCGAGCAGCAGCGAGCGCTCGGAAAAGCTGGTGGTCCAGGTCGCAGCCAGCGGCACCACCGCGAACCACAGGGGCAGCGCGACGTGGCGCGCCGTCAGCTGCCGGCGCCAGCGCCAGAGGGTCCACAGCGCGAGCGGCCAGGCCGGCCAGGTGAACCACAGCAGGAGCCTGGCCTGGCTGCGCAGCTCGCTCCAGACGCGCGTGCCGGGCTGGCTGCCCGGCAGCTCGATCTTCCATTGCAGCAGGCCGAGCCAGGCGGCCAGCAGCCCGGCCAGCAGCGTGGCGCCGAAGATCGTCCCGATCGCCGCTGCGGAGTAGTCGGGTTCCTCGTCGTACGTTTCCTCCCTGGCGCGGCGCCGGCGCTCCACGGCCAGGAAGATCACGCAGCCGATGCCCATCGCCAAGCCGACGGTGGGGCCGCCGCTGAGCGTCATGCCGGCCGCGCCGACCACCAGGGCGATGATCGGGCCGACGCGGTGGTAGGGCAGGGCCACGACGCCGTAGAACAACTGCGAGGTGAAGAAGAGCTGGGCCAGCGCCGGCGTGGTCTCGTGCCCCAACTGGGCCAGGCCCAGGGAGGCGATCAGCGCCAGCAGCGCACCGTCGGCGATGGCGCGGGCGTAGTCGGTGGGGCGCGCCTCGCCGCCGAACGCAAAGGCCACGGGTTGTGCCTGGGTGGTGCGCGCGAGGTAGTACGCCGCGTACCAGGTGGCTGCGAAGGTGCCCCACAGCAGCAGCGCGAAGGCGATGCGGACCGCGAGGTCTGGATGCACCCAGGCGGGCGCGATCTTGATCGCCCAGGCGCCGATCCAGTAAGGGATCAGGGCCGGCGTCTCGGGCCGCAGGCCCAGCAGCATCGGATCGAGCCAGCGCGCCAGGCCCTCGGTGCTGCGCGCGAGTTCGGCCATGTAGCCGAAGGAGACGATGTCCGCGCTCTTCCAGGGGCCGCGCCCCACCAGGCCGGGCATCAGGTAGGCCGCGCACAGCAGTATGAGGGCGATGCGCGGCAGGCGCCGCACGGCACTCTGGGCAACGATCGCTGGCGTCGGCTGGTTCAACGGGAAGAGGGGCTGGGTGGAAGAGGACTAAAAGAAAAAGGGCAGCGCGGTAAACCGGGCTGCCCTCGACTCGGAAGCGCCTGCCTTACTTGGAGGCGGCACCGCCGGTCTTGCCGAAACGGTTGCGGAACTTCTCGACGCGACCGCCCATGTTGTCCACCGACTTCTGCGTGCCGGTGTAGAAGGGGTGCGATTCGCTCGAGGTGTCGAGCTTGAAGAGCGGCAGCTCGCGGCCGTCGTCGGTCTGGCCCTTTTCCTTGGTGTTCACGCAGGAACGGGTGACGAACTTGAAGCCGTTCGACAGGTCGACGAACAGGACCTCGCGGTAGTTCGGGTGAATGCCTTCTTTCATAGTATTTCCTTGGTCGATGCGAGAGCCACGAGCTTGAACGGGGTGATGTCCTGCCTATTCAGTCATCCCCAGCTCATCCGGCACGGCGCCGGGCTGCACTTTTCGCGAAGCCCTCAATTATCGCATACTGGGCGTTTTGGGCGCTAGCGCCATTCAACCATGAATTCAAGCCTCTTGCGCGCCGGCCTGGTCGGCTTCGGCTTCGCCGGCCAGACCTTCCATGCGCCCGTGCTCTCGGCCGTCCCGGGCCTGCAGTTGGGGGCAGTGGCCAGCTCCCAGCCCCACAAGGTTCACGCGGAATGGCCGGGCGTCGACGTGGTGCCCGATGTGGACGCGCTGCTGCGCAGGGGCGACATCGACCTGGTGGTGGTCGCCACGCCCAATGCGCAGCACCATCCGGTGGCCAAGGCCGCGCTGGCCGCGGGGAAGCATGTGGTGGTCGACAAGCCTTTCACGCTCGACGCGGCCCAGGCGCGGGAGCTCGCGGCGCTGGCGCAGCGGCAGGGCCGGCTGCTGTCGGTCTACCAGAACCGCCGCTTCGATTCGGATTTCCTGACGCTGAAGGAACTGCTCGCCGCCGGCGAACTGGGCCGGCCGGTCTACTTCGAGTCGCACTTCGACCGCTTCCGGCCCCAGGTGCGCGAGCGCTGGCGCGAGCAGCCGGTGCCGGGGGCGGGTCTCTGGGTGGACCTGGGCTCGCACCTGCTCGACCAGACCGTGCAGCTCTTCGGGCGGCCCGATACGCTGCAGCTCGACACCGCCGCCCTGCGCGACGGGGCGCTGGTCGAGGACTACTTCCACGCCGTGCTGCGCTATGAGAGCGGCACGCATGCGCCGCTGCGCGTGGTGCTGCACGCCACCACGCTGGCCGCCCATGCCGCACCGCGCTACATCGTGCACGGCACGAGTGGCAGCTACGTCAAGCGCGGTGTCGATCCGCAGGAAGATGCCTTGCGCGCCGGCGGAAAGCCGGGCGGCGAAGGGTGGGGCGCCGACGACCTGGACGGCGAGCTGACCCTGCCGTCCGACGACGGCCAATCCCGGCGGAGGAGTGTGCCGACGTTGGCCGGTAACTACATGGCCTACTACGCCGCGGTGCGCGACGCGATCCTCGGCAAGGGCGAGAACCCTGTTCCGCCCGAGCAGGCGGTCGAACTCATGGAGCTCCTGGACCTCGGCCGCCAAAGCGCGTCCGAGGGCCGCGCTTTGCCGGTTGGGGGAGCCTGGGGGAGAGCTTAGCCCCCCCCGCGACGCATCATGTCGAAGAACTCGACGTTGGTCTTGGTCGCCCTCATGTTCTTCAGCATGAGCTCCATCGCCTCGATTTCGTCCATGTTGTACATGAGCTGGCGCAGGATGCGGGTCTTCTGCAGGATCTCGGGCGGCAGCAGCAGTTCTTCGCGGCGGGTGCCGCTGCGGTTGAGCTGAATCGAGGGGAACACGCGCTTCTCGTAGAGGCGGCGGTCCAGGTGGATTTCGGAGTTGCCGGTGCCCTTGAACTCCTCGAAGATCACTTCGTCCATGCGGCTGCCGGTGTCGATCAGCGCGGTGCCGATGATGGTCAGCGAGCCGCCTTCCTCGACGTTGCGCGCGGCGCCCAGGAAGCGCTTGGGGCGCTGCAGCGCGTTGGAGTCCACGCCGCCGGTCAGCACCTTGCCGGAAGAGGGCACGACGTTGTTGTAGGCGCGGGCCAGGCGGGTGATCGAGTCCAGCAGGATCACCACGTCCTTCTTGAGCTCGACCAGACGCTTCGCGCGCTCGATCACCATCTCGGCCACGTGCACGTGGCGCGCCGCGGGTTCGTCGAAGGTGGAGGCAATGACCTCGCCCTTCACCGTGCGCTGCATCTCGGTCACTTCCTCGGGCCGCTCGTCGACGAGCAGCACCATCATGTGGACCTCGGGGTAGTTGGCGCTGATCGCGTGCGCCATGTGCTGCATCATCACCGTCTTGCCGCTCTTGGGCGGTGCCACCAGCAGGGCGCGCTGGCCTTTGCCGATGGGCGCGATGATGTCGATGATGCGGCCGGTGATGTTCTCTTCGCCCTTGAAGTTGTCGCGCTCCAGGCGCATCAGCTCCTTGGGGAACAGCGGCGTGAGGTTTTCGAACATCACCTTGTGCTTGTTCGCCTCGGGCGCGCCGCCGTTGACCTTGTCCAGCTTGGTCAGTGCGAAGTAGCGCTCGCCGTCCTTGGGGATGCGCACCTCGCCCTCGATCAGGTCGCCGGTGTGCAGGTTGAAGCGCCGCACCTGGCTGGGACTGATGTAGATGTCGTCGGTGCTGGCGGTGAAGCTGGTGTCCGGGCTGCGCAGGAAGCCGAAGCCGTCCGGCAGGATCTCGAGCACGCCATCGGCGAAGACCTGCTCTCCGGCCTTTGCACGCTTCTTGATGATCGCGAACATCAGCTCCTGCTTGCGCATGCGGCCGGTGTTTTCGATCTCCAGTGCTTCAGCCTGCTTGAAGACTTCAGACACGTGGAGTGCCTTGAGTTCGTTTAAGTGCATGGAACAACCCCGTGCGGGGAAATTGTCGGAAAGAACCAGGGGGGAGGTTTGAGAAGAGGCGAGGAGGCCTCACAAACCGGGGAACTCGAACCGGCTGCCAGAAAGAAAGAGCCGGTGAACTGCGAAGATTATGACAGGAAAAACCACAAGGGCTGCCAGCGCGTTGCACGCCGGCAGCCCCGGGAGACGAAGACTCAGGCGAGTTGCTGGTCGATGAAGGCCGTCAGCTGAGCCTTGCTCATCGCGCCGACCTTGGTCGCCGCCAGCTGGCCGTCCTTGAACAGCATCAGCGTGGGGATGCCGCGAATGCCGAACTTGGCGGGGATGTCGCGGTTCTCGTCGACGTTCATCTTGGCGACCTGCAGCTTGCCTTCATAGGTGCTGGAGACTTCGTCCAGGATGGGGGCGATCATCTTGCAGGGACCGCACCACTCGGCCCAGTAGTCCACGAGCACGGGCTTGCCGGACTTGAGCACGTCGGCTTCGAAAGAAGAATCGGAGATGTGTTTGATGAGTTCGCTGGCCATGGGATGGGTCCTTCTGCGCTGGATGATGGTGCAGCTAAAGTGCGGGCCATTGTGACAGAAACCAAGTGATGTCGTGGTCGGCGCCCACGCTATGGCCCCGATAGCCAAAGCCCTACAAGAACCCCTGATGAACTCTTCCGAGCGCCACCCCGCGCATGCCCTTTGGTGCGACCCGGCCGAAGGCCTGGTCGCCCGCATTTCGCGCCTGCTGGCCGAGCGCGAACGGCATCCCGCGCGCACCGTGGTGCTGGTGCCGTACGCGCAGCTGATGCAGACGGCGCGCACCATGTGGGCCGGCTGCGGCGCGCCGGGCTTTGCGCCGCGCTTCGAGACCACGCGCAACTGGGCCCGCAGCGTGGGCGGTTTCGTGCCCGGCGTGGACGACATCGCCTTCGACATGGCGCGCGACCTGCTCACCGCGCAGTCGCTGCTGGCCCGCGCCGGCTTCGGCGCGGGCCGCAATGCGTTGGCGGGCCGGGTGGTCGAGATCGCCTTGCAGCTCGCGCCGCTCGCCGCGGCCGAGCATCCTGACGAGCGCGCCGCCTGGGCCCAGCGGGTCCGCGAGGCCCTGGTGGCCGGCCGTGGTTCGGAATGGTTCGACACCGAAAGTGCGCTCAACGGCATCGCACTGGCCTGGGCCGCCAGCTCCGGCTATGCGACCGACGTGCTGCTCGCCGGCGGCGCGCTGGACCGGGTCGACCAGCTGGTCGTGCTCGAAGGCCTGCAGAGCGATCCGCTGGTCAACAAGCTCGCGGCCCTGTTCGGCGAGCGTGCGCTGCGCCTGCCGCTGGCAACGCAGGCCGCCCCTGCCTGCATCGCGAACCTGCACCCCTGCGACGACCCGGAGGACGAAGCCCAGCGCGCCGCCGCCTGTGTGCTGCGCCACCTGGCCGAGGCCCGCGCGCCGGTGGCCCTCGTGGCCACCGACCGCGCGCTGACGCGCCGCATCAGCGCCCAGCTGATCGCCCACGGCGTGCAGCCGCAGGACGAGACCGGCTGGAAGCTCTCGACCACGCGCGCGGCCGCCACGCTGATGAGCGCCTTGCGCGCCTGCGCCCACGATGTCTCCAGCGACGAGGTGCTGGACTGGCTCAAGAGCGCCGCCGCCCTCGACGGCCGTGCGATCCGCGCGCTGGAGGCGCGCCTGCGCGAGCGTGGCATGCGTGACTGGCGCAGCTGGTGCCTCTTCGCCGCGGCCAGCGAACACCCGCGCGACCAGGACCTGCTGGCCTTCACCAACGACATCGAGACGCTGCGCGCGACGCTGGCCCGCGCCAGGCCGCTGGCCGAGTGGCTCGACGCCACGCGTGCGCTGCTCGAGACCGGCGGCCAGTGGCCTTCGCTTCACCAGGACGTTGTGGGTGCCGAGGTGATCGGCGCACTCTACCTGGACGCCGGAGAGGGCGAAATCCGCGGCACGCGCTGCACCCTCGCGGAGTTCACCGCCTGGGTCCGCGACGTGCTCGAGGCCGCGAGCGTGCGCCTGCCCTCCGACGAGGAACTGCCGCGGGTGGTGGTGCTGCCGCTGCACCAGCTGCTGGGCCGGGCCTTCGGCGCCGTCGTGCTGCCGGGCTGCGACGACCAGCGCCTGCCCGCATCGCCCGAGCCGCCCGGCGACTGGACGCCGGCGCAGCGCCTCGCGCTCGCGCTGCCTGCGCGCGAGGCGCTGGAGCAGGCCCAGCGTGCGGCGTGGGCCATGGCCTTGCGCGCGCCGCACTGCGACCTGCTGTGGCGCCGCTTCGACGCCAGCGGCGAACCCGTGCGTCCCAGCGCCTTGCTGCAGATGCTGCAGCTGGAGCACGCCACGGCCGAGGCCGCGGACCCGCGCATCCCGGTGCAGGTGGCCGCGCGGCCGACGCCCCGGCCGCAGCCGCATGGCGATGCGCTGCTGCCCACGACGCTGTCCTCCACTGCCTACGAAGACCTGCGCCGCTGCCCCTACCGCTTCTTCGCCATGCGCCAGCTCGGCCTGCGCAGCAGCGACGAGCTCGACGCGGAGGTCGACAAGCGCGATTTCGGCAACTGGCTGCACGCGCTGCTCGGGCACTTCCACGAGGCACTGAAGCAGCAGCCCAACGCGGACCTCGATGCGCGGCTCGCCTTGATGGCCACCGCCGAGCAAGAGGCGACGCGCGAGTTCGGCCTGTCGCAAGCCGAGTTCCTCCCCTTCGCCGCGGCCTGGCCCGCGGTGCGCGACGGCTACCTGGCCTGGCTCGCCACCCACGAGCAGGACGAGCACGCCGTGTTCGTCGAGTCCGAGCCCTGGAAGGAGCTGGCGCTGGGCAGCGTGAAGCTGGTCGGCCGGCTGGACCGCGTCGATGCCACGGCCGACGGGCGCGCCTTCGTGATCGATTACAAGACCGAGTCGGTCGACAAGACCCGTGATCGCGTCAAGGATCCGACCGAGGACACCCAGCTCGCGTTCTACGCCGCGCTGTTCCCCGACGACGGCTTGCGCGCGGCCTACGTCAACGTCGGGGAAAAGGCGTCGGGCACGCGCACCGTCGAGCAGACCGATGTGATCGCCGCGCGCGATGCCCTCGTGGCCGGCGTGATGGACGATCTCGCCCGTATCGGGCGCGGCGCGGCGCTGCCCGCGCTGGGCGAAGGCGCGGTGTGCGAGTACTGCTCGGCGCGCGGCCTGTGCCGCAAGGACTTCTGGAGCGACGAGCCCTCGCCGCTTGCTGCGGCTGCTGCGCCCACGGCGGCGCCCGTCGAAGCGCCGGTCCCGCCCATGCCGGCAGCTCTGACTAAGGCCGCGGCTTACGAGCACAACGGCGCCGGCGTCTCGCGCGAACGCTTCTACGCCATCGCCTGTGACCCGCGCCGCTCGGTGGCGGTGGAAGCCTGCGCGGGCGCCGGCAAGACCTGGATGCTGGTCTCGCGCATCCTGCGCGCCCTGCTGGAGGAAGGCGAGAGCGCCTGCGCGCCGCACGAGATCCTCGCCATCACCTTCACCAAGAAAGCCGCCGGCGAGATGCGCGAGCGGCTCGACCAATGGCTGGAGGCCTTCGCGGCGCAGCCCGTGGAGGCGCTGGTGCAGGAACTCGTGATGCGCGGCATGGACCGCGCGTCCGCCGAGGCTCGCGCGCCGCGGCTGCAGGGCCTCTACCGCGAGCTGCTCGCGGGCGGCCGGCCGGTCCAGTTCCGTACCTTCCACGCCTGGTTCGCCGGTCTCCTGCGCAGCGCGCCGGTCGCGGTGCTCGAGCGGCTGCGGCTGCCGGCCAACTACCAACTGCTCGAGGACGATGCCGAGGCGCGCGCGCATGTCTGGCGCCCCTTCTTCGCGGCCGTCGCGGACGACCCCGAGGCCGCGGCCGACTACCGCGCGCTGGTCGCGCACTACGGCCGCTCGCAGACCGCCAAGGCGCTGGACGAGGCGCTGACGCGGCGCGTCGAGTTCGGGCTGGCCGATGCCCACGGCGCGGTCGACGATGCCGTGGTGCCCATGGGCGAGTTCTATCCCGCCTTCGCGGGCGCCGAGACGCCCGAAGACAGGCTGCTGCACGACCCGGCCTGCCGCGCCGCCTTGCTCGCCGCGGCGCGCGCGCTGGGCCGCGCCGGCGCGCCGACCTTCTCGCAGAAGGGCGTGAAGCTGGAGCACGCCGTGGCCAAGGGCCGCATCGCCGGGGTGCTCGACGCGCTGCTCACGCTCAAGGGCGAGCCGCGCAAGTTCAGCGACAAGCTCGCCGGCATCGAGGACGTGCGCGCAGCGCAGCATTACGTGCAGCAGTACTGCGAAGCGCAGGCCCAGCATGCCGCCTGGCTCTATCAGCAGCGCATGGCGCGACTGACCCGCCTGCTGATCCGCTGCTTCGCCGAGGTCAAGGCGGCGCACGGCTGGGTCGACATGAACGACGTCGAGCAGGCCGCACACCTGCTGCTCGGCAACGCCGAACTGTGGGGCTGGGTCCAGGAGCGGCTCGATGCGCGCGTGCGGCACCTGCTCATCGACGAGTTCCAGGACACCAATCCGCTGCAATGGCAAGCGCTGCACGGTTGGCTCGGCAGCTATGCGGGCGCGGGCGGGCGGCGGCCGGGCGTGTTCATCGTGGGCGATCCGAAGCAGAGCATCTACCGCTTCCGGCGCGCCGAGCCGCAGGTGTTCATCGCGGCCAAGCATTTCGTCAAGGAAGGCCTCGACGGGGACCTGCTCAACTGCGACCACACCCACCGCAATGCGCAGGCCGTGGTGGGCCTGGTCAATGCGGCCATGGGCGATGCGCAGCGCGCCGGCGAGTTCAGCGGATTCCGCGATCACACCACCGAATCGCGCGCAGCGGGCCGGGTGCGCAAGCTGCCGCCGATCCCGCGCGATGCGATCGCGCCGAAGGAGCAGGGCGGCGCGACCAACGAGGAGGGCATGCTGCTGTGGCGCGACAGCCTGGTCACGCCGCGCGTGCTGCCCGAGGAAAAGCTGCTGCAAAAGGAATGCGAGCAGGCTGCGCGCTGGATCGCCGGGCGCATCGCGCAGGGCCTGGCGCCCAGCCGCATCATGGTGCTGGCGCGCCGCCGAAGCCGGCTTGCGGCGTTGCAGGACGAGCTGCGCAAGCTGCACATCGCGGTCCAGCAGCCCGAGAAGAACGAGCTGCACGACGCGCCCGAGGTGCAGGACATGGTGGCGCTGCTCGATGCGCTGGTCTCGCCGGACCACGACCTCTCGCTGGCGCGTGCCCTGCGCTCGCCGCTCTTCGGCCTCGATGACGATGCGCTGGTCCGCCTGGCGCTGCGCCGGCGCGAGCACGGCGCGAGCTGGTTCGAGCTGCTGCAGGCGCCGGACCTGGCGCCGCCGCTCGCAGGCATCGGGCCGCGCCTGCGCCAGTGGCAGCGCTGGCTGGCCGACTGGCCGCCGCACGATGCGCTCAGCGCGATCTATCACGACGCCGATGTGCTCGGCCGCTTCGCCGCCGCCGCGCCTGCGGCGCTGCGTGCCAGCGTGCTCGGCAACCTGCGCGGGCTGATGGCCGCGTCGCTCGAGCTCGACGGTGCGCGCTTCGCCACGCCCTACGCCTTCGTGCGCGCGCTGCGCCGCGGCGGCACCCGCGCGCCCACGGTCGCGGCGGCCGATGCAGTGCAACTGCTCACCGTGCATGGCGCCAAGGGCTTGGAGGCCGACCTGGTGCTGATGCTGGACACCGACGCCTCGGCGCAGCGCGCGCAGACCATGGGCGTCCTCGTCAAGTGGCCGGGCCAGGCGGCGGCGCCCGAGCGCTTCGTGTTCGTCGCGAGCGAGAAGACCCCGCCGGCCTGCACCACCGACGACATGGCCGAGGAGCAGGCCGCGCGGCACCGCGAGGAGATCAATGGGCTCTACGTGGCGACCACGCGGGCGCGGGGCGAGCTGGTGCTGTCGGCGGTGCCGGCCGCGCGGCCCGATGGCCGCAGCTGGTGGGCGCGCCTGGAAGTGCTCTGCGAGCCCATCGATGCGGCGTCGGCCGCTGGCGCCTCCGCGGGCGGCTCGTCGCCGGCGCTCGACAGCTTCGGCATGCTCCAGCTGCCGGTGCCGGCCGGCCTTGCGCGCACGGCTGCGCGCGTCGCGGCAAGGAGCGCCGATTCGCGCGCCTCGGCCCTGGGCCAGGCCATGCACCGTCTGCTCGAGTGGGCGCAGCCCGGCGTGCCACCGGCACCGGCCCATGTGCGAGCCGCGGGCCGCGAGTTCGGGCTGGACACCGACACCGCTCGAGTCGCGGCAGCGATGGCCCAGCGCATCCGTGCGGGTGCGGGCGCCTGGGCCTGGGATGCGGGCGCGCTGGCTTGGCACGGCAACGAGGTCACGCTGGTCCACGGCGGCGAGGTGCTGCGCATCGATCGCCTGGTGCGGCACCGGGCGAGCGGCGTCTGGTGGGTGCTCGACTACAAGTCGGCGGCACGTCCCGAGCGCGACGAGGCGCTGATCGCGCAGATGAGGCGCTACCGCGAAGCCGTGCAGGAGGCCTGCCCCGGCGAGACGGTGCGGGCCGCCTTCCTGACGGGGCAGGGCGAACTGGTGGGTGTCGAATGAGCAACGAAAACATGAAGACGATCGCCGTCATCGGCGGCGGGCCGGCCGGCCTGATGGCGGCCGAGGTGCTGAGCGCGAGGGGTCTGGCCGTGCATCTTTACGACGCCATGCCCTCGGTCGGCCGCAAGTTCCTGCTGGCGGGCCGCGGCGGCTTGAACCTCACGCATTCCGAGCCCTTCGAGCACTTCGCCAGCCGCTTCGGCGAGCGCCGCGCGCAGGTCGAGCCGCTGCTGCATGCCTTCGGGCCCGAGGCGCTGCGCGAGTGGGTGCACGGGCTCGGTGTCCAGACTTTCGTCGGCAGCTCGGGCCGCGTGTTTCCCGCCGACATGAAGGCGGCGCCGCTGCTGCGCGCCTGGCTGCATCGGCTGCGCGAGGCCGGCGTGCACCTCCACATGCGCCATCGTTGGCTGGGCTGGTCCGAAGCGGGTGCGCTGCGCTTCGCCACGCCGACAGGCGAGCTGGAAGTAACGCCCGAGGCCACCGTGCTGGCCCTGGGCGGCGCCAGCTGGTCGCGGCTGGGTTCCGACGGCGCCTGGGTACCTTGGCTGGTCGCGCGCGGCGTGGAGGTGGCGCCGCTCGCGCCGGCCAACTGCGGCTTCGACATCGGCTGGACGCCGTACTTCGCCGAGCGCTTCGCGGGCAAGCCCTTCAAGTCGGTGGCGGTCTTCTGCAGCGATGCGCAGGGCCGCCGCTTCGCGCGCAAGGGCGAGTTCGTCGCGACCGCGACCGGCATCGAAGGCAGCTTGGTCTACGCGGCGTCGGGCTTGCTGCGCGACGAGATCGCCTCGCAGGGCAGCGCCACCTTGTGGCTCGACTTGCTGCCCGATCGCACACCCGAGCAGGTGCGTGCGGCCGTGCTGCATCCGCGCGGGGCGCGCTCCGTGGCCAGCCACCTCAAGAGCCGGCTCGGCCTCGAAGGCATCAAGACCGCGGTGCTGCACGAGGTGCTCACGCGCGACGAGATGCATGTGCCCGAGAAGCTGGCCGAGACGATCAAAGCGCTGCCGCTGCGGCTGGTTGCGCCGCGGCCCATCGACGAGGCGATCAGCAGCGCCGGCGGCGTGCGCTTCGAGGCGCTCGATGCGCACCTCATGAGCACGGCGCTGCCCGGCCTGTTCTGCGCCGGCGAGATGCTCGACTGGGAGGCGCCCACCGGCGGCTACCTGCTGACCGCCTCGATGGCGAGCGGCGTGGTGGCGGCGCGTGGCGTGCTGCGGCGGCTGGGCCGGAGTGGTGCCGAATCATGAAATTGCATACTTCTGGCTGAAGTGCATTTGTTTGCGGATCGGCAGACAATCGCCGGCCCTGAGGCCGCCCACCATCCATGCATCCGAACGTCGACATCAAGAAGATCCGGGA
Organism: Variovorax sp. WS11; assembly: GCF_010499245.1. Classification (GTDB taxonomy): domain Bacteria; phylum Pseudomonadota; class Gammaproteobacteria; order Burkholderiales; family Burkholderiaceae_C; genus Variovorax. The sequence continues at coordinate 413,093 of NZ_JAAGOW010000001.1, read as the reverse complement.
GAGGTACTTCAACTACAGCGTCAGCATCGGCACGGCCGACGAGCGCTACCTGCGCCAGGGCCTGCGGTCGATAGCGGAATGCCTGCACGATGCGGCCACGGCGCTCGGCCACCATTTCCCGGTGGCGGCGATCAGCTACGAGGGGCGGGCGCTGGGCTGCTATCGCGTGGCGAGCATGGAGCACAAGACGGTGGCGCTGGCACACACGCTGCTGGCCAAGCTGGAGCGCGTCGAGGCCGCGACCTGAGGCCGGTCTTGCAGGCCGATAAAAAAAGCCGCGTGGGTCCACGCGGCTTTTTTACTGATGTGAGGTTGACGAGCCTTACCCCCGGCACTGGCTACGCAGTTAGGGCTGCTTGGTTCCCCACCTGACCCGTTTGGCCACTTCACCATGCGGGGAGGCCCGTCAGCGGCGATTGTAGGCGACGCCCCGATGCCCCCCGGCTCACCAGGCCATCAGCGAGGTCTCGAGGGCCGCATCGGCGTAGTAGAGGCGCACGCCCACCAGGTAGTGCCGGCCCTTCTGCAGGCGCATGCTCACGCGGGCGTTGAGGTCGGTGCCGCTGTCGTCGTTGCCCGCGATCTGCACGTTGCCGGCGGGCGTGACCTCGAACAGCACCAGCACCGTGTCCGAGGTGCCGAAGGTGCCGAGCTGGTAGGTGCGCGTGCGCGGCGGCACGAACTCGAAATTGCGGGTCTCGCCGGCCTTGAGCTTGAGCAGCTGCGACAGCCCGACCTTGAGCGTGCCCACCGCCGGCGCCCGCACGCCGGGATAGGACTCCACCACCCAGGCCTTGTCGGCGTAGGAAAGCCCGCCCTTGGGCACCAGGCCCTCGCGGTACTGCGCGGGCGCGTCGATCAGGCCGGGCTCGAAGTGGTACTCCATCACCGAGTCCGGGTCCCAGGTCGTGCCCTTGACCTCCGAGGCCGGGATCTTGCGCAGGATGTTCCACTCGATCTGCGGCTCCGGCCAGTGGTTGGGGGGGCCCGAGAAGTAGTCGATGACCGCCTGCCGGTTCCAGGTGATGCCGGCGTTCGGGTTCTGGTGCTCATGCTCCAGGCCCAGCGTGTGGCCGATCTCGTGCAGCGCGGTGTCGTTGCCGTAGTCGGTGTTGAGCGGCCAGCCGAAGTTCATCGTCCGCTGCAGCGGGTCGCGCACGGTCAGCACGTCGCGGCCCACGTAGGACCACGATCCGTCCTGCGGATCGAAGCCGATGCGCACCATCGCATCCTCGGGCGTCTCGACGCGGCGGAAGCTGATGCCGATGCCCAGCTTGGCCCAGGCCTCGAAAGCCTCGTCCACCACGCCCGTGTCGGCGTTGTTGCCCTGCCAGGCGGCTGGCACCCCGTCGCCGCGCTTGTAGCAGTAGTAGCTGAGCTGCGTGCCGTTCACCCATTTCTTGCTCGCGGCCAGGATGGCAGAGGCGCGGCCGGCCGAGACGCTGTTGTCGAACTGGCGCGGCGCCTGCACGGGCTGCATGCAATAGCGGCGCGCGCCGGTCGGCTGCTGGGACTTGGCCTTGGCCGCGGGCGCGCGCGCCGCCGCCCTGGGATGCGCAGTGGGCATGTCTGTCTCCTTGGAAGACCATGCCATGCTAGGAGCGAAACAGTGAAAATCTATAAGTAAAAAGGCCTATGCCCACCCGGAGAGGCCCCCCGGGGTGACCACCTAAAATGCGCCGATGGCCTATCTCGTTCTCGCTCGCAAACACCGCCCCAGGACCTTCAGCGAGATGGTCGGCCAGGAACATGTCGTGCAGGCGCTCGAGAACGCGCTGACCTCCCAGCGGCTGCACCATGCCTACCTTTTCACCGGCACCCGCGGCGTCGGCAAGACCACCGTCTCGCGCATCCTGGCCAAGTCGCTCAACTGCCAGGGGCCCGACGGGCAGGGCGGCATCACCGCGGCGCCTTGCGGCGTGTGCCAGGCCTGCAAGGACATCGACTCGGGCCGCTTCGTCGACTACACCGAACTGGACGCGGCCTCGAACCGCGGCGTCGACGAGGTGCAGGCCCTGCTGGAGCAGGCGGTCTACAAGCCGGTGCAGGGCCGCTTCAAGGTCTTCATGATCGACGAGGTGCACATGCTCACCGGGCATGCCTTCAACGCGATGCTGAAGACGCTGGAGGAGCCGCCGGAATATCTCAAGTTCGTGCTGGCCACCACCGATCCGCAGAAGGTGCCCGTCACGGTGCTGTCGCGCTGCCTGCAGTTCAACCTGCGGCCGATGGCGCCCGAGACGGTGCTGGAGCACCTCACGCGCGTGCTGCAGACCGAAACCGTGCCGGCCGAGCCGCATGCGCTGCGCCTGATCGCGCGCGCCGCCCGCGGCTCGATGCGCGATGCCCTGTCGCTGACCGACCAGGCCATCGCCTTCGGCAACGGCGAGTTGACCGAAGGCGGCGTGCGCCAGATGCTGGGCAGCGTCGACCGCGGCCATGTGTTCCGGCTGATCGAGGCGTTGGCGCAGGGCGACGGCCGGACGGTGGTCGAGACCGCCGAGGGCCTGCGCCGCGACGGCCTGTCGGCCGCTTCCACGCTCGAGGAAATGACGGCCGTGCTGCAAGCCATGGCCGTGCTGCAGGCCGTGCCTTCGCGCGCCGAGGCCGCCGATGCGGGCGACCCCGATGCGGCCGAGACCGCGCGCCTCGCCGCCGCGATGCCGGCCGACGAGACGCAGCTGCTCTACAGCCTGTGCCTGCACGGCCGCGGCGAGCTGGGCCTGGCGCCCGACGAGTACGCCGCGCTCACCATGGTGTTGTTGCGCCTGCTGGCTTTCAAGCCTGCGGCTGCGGCCGGCGCGGAAAAAAAAACTCTGAATGAAGCCCCCGCGGGCGCGCCCGAGCGCCCGCAGACGCCCCGGACCCCGGTTGCCGCCCCTGCACCCGCCGCGGTTGCGGAGACAACGCCCATCGCCGCGCCACCTGGGGCGACGAGCGCCGCGCCCCCCGGCCACCGCCTGCCGGTGCGCGAGGAGGGCCGCTTCGCCGCCGCGCCGCCCGCGCCCGAAGTCGCCCCGGCAGCAGCCCAGGTGCTGGCCATGCAGGTGCGCGTGCAGCCCCCGCCCGGCGCTCGCGACCTCGCGCGCGAAAGCGCGCCGGCGCCCATCGAGCCCAGCGAGGAGGGCGACTTCTGGTATGCCACCGTCACGCAGCTGGTGGCGGCCGAGGCGATCACCGCGCTGGCGCGCGAGCTGGCGCTCCAATCGCAGCTGGTGGCGCGCGACGTCGACCAGTGGCTGCTGCGCGTCGAGCGCGAGTCGCTCAACCAGGCGGGCAGCCGCGACAAGCTGCAGGCGGCCTTGGCGACGCTGGGCCATGGCGTGAAACTCGCCATCGAGATCGGCTCCGTGGCCGACAGCCCGGCGCGCCGCAACAAGCAGGCGGCCGATGCGCGCCAGCGCGAGGCCGAGGAAGCGATCCGCAACGACCCCGAAGTGCAGTCCATGATGCGCGACTGGGACGCCCGGATCGTGCCGGGCACGCTGCGGCCTGCCTGATCCGACTTATCCTTCTTCCATTCATTCAACGACCACAGGACCAACGATGTTCAACAAAGGACAACTGGCCGGCCTCATGAAGCAGGCGCAGGCAATGCAGGACAACCTCAAGAAGGCGCAGGAAGAGCTGGCCACGATCGAGGTCGAGGGCGAGTCGGGCGCCGGCCTCGTGAAGGTCGTGATGACCTGCAAGCACGACGTCAAGCGCATCACCATCGACCCCAGCCTGCTGGCCGACGACAAGGACATGCTGGAAGACCTGGTGGCCGCCGCCTTCAACGCCGCGGTGCGCAAGGCCGAGGAAACCAGCGAGCAGAAGATGGGCAAGCTGACCGCCGGCATGCCCGGCCTGCCGCCCGGCATGAAGCTCCCCTTCTAAGCGTCCGCATGGCGGATTCCAGCGCGCTCGATGGCTTGATCGAGGCCTTGCGCCGCCTGCCCGGCGTCGGCGTCAAGTCGGCCTCGCGCATGGCCTTCCACCTGCTGCAGCACGACCGCGAGGCCATGCAGCGGATGGCGCGCTCCTTGCAGGAAGCCGCGGCGCAGGTGCGGCATTGCGAGCGCTGCAACACCTTCACCGAGGCGCCGGTGTGCAGCGTGTGCCTCGATGCGCGCCGCGACGCCACCAAACTGTGCGTGGTCGAGACCCCGGCCGACCAGGCAGCCCTGGAGCGCACCGGCGCCTTCCGCGGCTACTACTTCGTGCTGATGGGCAAGCTGAGCCCGCTCGACGGCATCGGCCCCAAGGACATCGGCCTTTCGAAGCTGTTCGATCGCGCACTCGACGGCACGGTGAGCGAGGTGATCCTCGCCACCAACTTCACCGCCGAGGGCGAGGCCACCGCGCACGTGATCGGCGAGGCGTTGCGGCAGCGCGGGCTCACCGTGACGCGGCTCGCGCGCGGCGTGCCGGCCGGCAGCGAGCTCGAGTACGTGGACCTCGGCACCATCGCGCACGCGCTGGTCGATCGACGCTGAGCATGCGCCTGCCCGCGTTGACGCTGGCCTACTGGTGCGTGCTGGTCGCGGCGCTCTTGCCCTACCTCGCGGCCTACATCGCGAAGATCGGCAGCTTCAGGCTGCGCGACAACCAGGCGCCACGCGACTGGATGGGGCGCCAGGCCGGCTGGCGCGCGCGAGCGCTCGCCGCACAGAACAACAGCTTCGAGGGCCTTCCCTTCTTCATCGGCGCGGTGGTCATCGCGCACCAGCTCGGCGCCGCGCAGGCGCGACTCGACATGCTGGCCGCGGCTTACGTGCTGCTGCGCATCGTTTACATCGCGCTCTACATCCGCGGCTTCGGCACTGCGCGCAGCACGGTCTGGGCGCTCGCGTTCGCAGCCAACATCGCGATTCTTTTCGCCGGCCGCTAGAGGCCTTCATGTTTACGTGGAAACCCGCACGGGATGTTCCCGATGCAGGCAGATGGTGCGCGCCCCTAAGCTCGATTCGAACAACGATCCCAGAGAGCCCCAGGGCCACAACGCATGCTCCACCGCCGTAGCTTCACCGTCGCCGCGACCTTGGGTGCAGCCGCATCCATCGCCGTGCCGCTGTGGGTGCGTGCGCAGGCCAAGCTCGAGAAGCCGAAGATCTCCATCGCCGTCGGCGGCAAGGCGGCCTTCTACTACCTGCCGCTCACCATCTCCGAGCAGCTGGGCTACTTCAAGGCCGAGGGCCTGGAGGTCGAAATCTCCGACTTCGCCGGCGGTGCGCGCGCGCTGCAGGCGGTGGTGGGCGGCTCGGCCGACGTGTGCTCGGGCGCCTACGAGCACACCATCAACCTGCAGGCCAAGAACCAGGTCTTCCAGGCCTTCGTGCTGCAGGGCCGCGCGCCGCAGATCGCGATCGGGGTGTCGACCAAGAACATGGCGGGCTACGCGGGCATCGCCGATCTCAAGGGCAAGAAGATCGGCGTGTCGGCGCCGGGCTCGTCCACCAACATGGTGGCCAACTTGGTGCTCTCGCGCGGCGGCCTCAAGGCCAGCGATGTGAGCTTCATCGGCGTGGGCGTGGCCGCCGGCGCGCTGACGGCGCTGCGCTCGGGCCAGATCGACGCCATCAGCAACACCGACCCGGTGATGACCATGCTCGAGCAGAAGGGCGACGTGAAGATCATCAGCGACACGCGCACGCTGAAGGGCACGCAGGAGGTGTTCGGCGGCCCGATGCCGGCGGCCTGCCTCTATGCGCCGGCGGAATTCGTCCACAAGCATCCCAACACCTGCCAGGCACTGGCCAACGCGATCGTGCACGGCCTCAAGTGGCTGCAGACCGCCGGCCCGGGCGACATCATCAAGACCGTGCCCGAGACCTACCTGCTCGGCGACCGCGCGCTGTACCTGGCCTCTTTCGACAAGGTGCGCGAGGCGATCGCGACCGACGGCATCGTGCCGGCCGAGGGGCCGAAGACCGCGCTGGCCGCGATCGCGAGCTTCGACCCGACAGTGAAGGCCGACAAGATCGACCTGGCCAAGACCTATACGAACGACTTCGCGCGTCGCGCGAAGGAGCGCTTCAAAGCCTGAGTTGCCCGTTTTCGCGACCCGGCTCCGGCCGGGTTTTTTTTCTTCCGTTCATGTCCGCCGACTCCGACCACGCGCTCGAACTGCTCGACATCAGCTGCACCTTTCGCTCCAAGGACGAGCGCAGCCAGCGCTACACGGCGGTGGCCGGCACCTCGCTGCGGGTGCGCGCGGGCGAGTTCGTCTCGGTGGTCGGTCCCACGGGCTGCGGCAAGTCGACGCTGCTCAACGTCGGTGCCGGCCTGCTGGAGCCTTCCTCGGGCACGGTGAAAGTCTTCGGCCAGCCGCTTTCGGGCATCAACACGCGCGCGGGCTACATGTTCCAGACCGAGGCGCTGATGCCCTGGCGCAGCGCGCTCGCCAACGTGATGCTGGGGCTGCAGTACCGCGGGATGCCGGACGAGGAGGCGAGGGCGCTGGCCGAGCAGTGGCTGGCGCGCGTGGGGCTGGTGGGCTTCGGCGACCGCTATCCGCACGAGCTCTCGGGCGGCATGCGCAAGCGCACGGCGCTGGCCCAGGTGCTGGCGCTGGATCCGGACATCATCCTCATGGACGAGCCTTTCAGCGCGCTCGACGTGCAGACGCGCCAGCTGATGGAGAACGAGGTGCTCGAGCTCTGGGCCGCGAAGAGAAAGGCGGTGCTCTTCATCACGCATGACCTCGACGAGGCCATCGCGATGAGCGACCGCGTGGTGGTGCTCTCGGCCGGCCCGGGCACGCATCCGATCGGGGAGTTCGCCATCGACCTCGCGCGTCCGCGCGACGTGGTCGAGGTGCGCACGCATCCGCGCTTCGTCGAACTGCACGCGCAGATCTGGAGCGTGCTGCGCGACGAGGTGCTGAAGGGCTATGCGCAGCAGCTGAAGAAGGCCGCCTGATGGCGCTGCGGCCGAACGAGGGCAATGCGCGCGGCTGGCAGCTTGCGCTGCTGGTCGTGCTGCTGGTGCTGTGGCACCTGGTGTCGCGCGACACGCAGGTCGCCTTCTTCCTCGGCGAGCCGATCAAGGTGGCGGGCCGCATCTGGAGCTGGTTCCTGCCCATCGCCATCGCGCCGAACGCGCTCTTCCCCGACGGCCTGGCGGGCCGCGCCGACATCTACCTGCACCTCGGCGTCACCCTGCTCGAGACCGTGCTGGCCTTCGGCATCGGCACGCTGCTGGGCCTGGCCTGCGGACTCTGGCTGGCGCTGGCGCCGACGGCCAGCCTGATCCTCGACCCCTACATCAAGGCAGCGAACTCTATGCCACGCGTGATCCTGGCGCCCATCTTCGCGCTGTGGTTCGGCCTGGGCATCTGGAGCAAAGTGGCGCTGGCGGTCACGCTGGTGTTCTTCATCGTGTTCTTCAACGTCTACCAGGGCGTGCGCGAGGTCAGCCCGGAGGTGCTGGCCAATGCGCGCATGCTCGGCGCCAGCCGGCGGCAGCTGCTGCGCACGGTCTATTTGCCGAGCGCGACCAGCTGGGTGTTCTCCAGCCTGCACACCTCGGTGGGGCTGGCCTTCGTCGGCGCGGTGGTGGGCGAGTACCTGGGCTCGGCGCGCGGCGTGGGCTACCTGATCCTGCAGGCCGAAGGCACCTTCGACGTCAACACCGTGTTCGCCGGCATTGCGGTGCTCACCGCCTTCGCGCTGGTGCTCGACGGCTTGGTGGGCCTGATCGAGCGGCGGCTCATGAAATGGCAGCCGAAGAGCGGCGAGACGGAGAAGCTCTGAGCGCCGGTGCTTCGCCCCGCCGCGCCATCGACGGCTAGCGCTTCTTCTTCGAGGGCGCGCCGCCGCGCTTTTCGCGCACGATCTTGCCCGAGGAACCCGACCTGGCGACCGGCGCGGTCTTGGCGGTGCTGGTCTTGACGACGCCGCCGCCGCGCTTGCTGGTCACGACCACCGTGCTGTCATGACGGCCGCGCAGGCCGCGGCCGACGCGCTCGGCGCCTGCGGCCCGCACCGGCAGGTAGACCACCACTTGCCCGCCGCGCTGGAATACATGGCCGGTCTTCACGTCGTTCCATTCGGCGACGCTGGCGGGGCTGAGCTTGTAGCGGCGCGCGATGCTCGCCACGTTGTCGTTGCGACCGGCCTTGACCACGGTGCGGCGGGTGACGATCTCGGGCTGGAAGCTCAGGTGGCCCGTGTCGGCGACGGTGGCCTGCACGTCCTCCTGCACGCGCGCGCCGCGCGGCACGATCAGCGTCGAGCCGGCCTTGATCATCATGCGCGGGGGCACGCTGTTGATGGCGCGAAGGTCGGATTCGCTCATGCCCGAGCGCTGGGCGGCGTCGGCCACGGTCATGGTGTTGGGCACGGTCCAGGCGGTCCAGCTCGCGTATTGGCCCTGGGTGTAGGCCTCGAAGTTGCGCTGGAACACGGCGGCGTTGTCCCAGGGCAGCAGGATCTCGGGCGTGCCCGCGGCCAGCAGCACCGGCTTGTGGGCCGAGGGGTTGAGGGCGCGGAAGTCCTCGATCTTCACGTCGGCCAGCTTGGCAGCCAGGGCGACGTCGAGATCGCGCTTGAGCGTGACGGTCTGGAAGTAGGGGTGGTTGGCGATGACCGGCAGGTCGGCGTTGAAGCGCTCCGGGTTGGCGACGATGTTCTTCACCGCCTGCAGCTTGGGCACGTAGTACCGGGTCTCGGCCGGCATGTTGAGGTCGGTGTAGCCGGTGGGCAGGCCGGCGCGCTGGTTCCTGGCGATGGCGCGGCTCACGCTGCCTTCGCCCCAGTTGTAGGCGGCCAGCGCAAGGTGCCAGTCGCCGAACATGCCGTAGAGCTTCTGCAGGTAGTCGAGCGCGGCGCGGGTGGAGGCAACGACGTCGCGGCGGTCATCGCGGAAGATGTTCTGCTTGAGGTCGAAGTCGGTGCCGGTGGCGGGCATGAACTGCCACATGCCGGCGGCCTTGGCGCTCGAGACGGCCTGCGGATTGAAGGCGCTTTCGATGTAGGGCAGCAGTGCCAGCTCGGTGGGCATGTCGCGGCGCTCGAGCTCCTCGACGATGTGGAAGATGTAGCGGCTCGAGCGCTCGGTCATGCGCTGCATGTAGTCGGGCCGGCTCGCATACCACTGCTCGCGGTCGCGCACCAGCTCGTTGTCGAGGTCGGGCATCTTGAAGCCGCGGCGGATGCGATCCCACATGTCGACCGGCGGGGCGAGCGTGACGACGGAGCGCGAGCGGGTGGTGCCGGAGGTGATGGGGGTCAGCGCTCCGCCGGGATAGACCGGTGCCGCGGCGGTGCTCGATGCGGTGGAAGCGGTGTCGGGGGTGGTCGAGGAAGAGGAGCCCGTGCCGGTGGTGCTCGCGCAGCCCGCGAGCAGCAGCGAGCCGGCAAGGCAGGCAGCAAGGATGAATTTCATCGAAAGTTGTTTTTCCATTGGCGCAGTGCGCCGCTGTGATCGGCATCATGGCGCGTGACTAGAATCGCGGCCAACTGCAGATTGCCGCGAGCGGGTGCATCGAAGACCGGCGCGGCATCTCCCGGGTCGACCACGATCGCGTTGCGTCCATCCTGCAGCATCCAGATGTAGTTGTCGGCGAAGGCGGGCAGTGGGACGAGCTTCATGAGCGGTCAAATTATAGGTTTGCACGAGTGGTTCCAGACCCCTCCCGGCCGCTACCTGCTGGCTTGGGAGCAGTCACGCTTCGACCAGGCGGTGGCCGACGTCTTCGGCTACCACGCGCTGCAGCTGGGCCTGGCCGAGGTCGAGGGCCTGCGCGCCAACCGCATGCCGCATCGCTGGCTGGCGGTAGACGATCCGGCGGTGGCGGCCAGGAGCGCGCTGGTCACCGACTTCACGGCGCTGCCTTTTTCGGCCAACAGCCTCGACCTCGTGGTGCTGCCCCATGCGCTGGAACTCAGCCACGACCCGCACGGCACGCTGCGCGAGGTCGAGCGCGTGCTGGTGCCGGAGGGCCGCGTGGTCATCTGCGGGCTCAACCCGACCAGCCTGTGGGGCATGCGCCAGTGGCGTGCGCACCTGTATCAGCGGCTGGGCTTCGGCGAGCTCTTCCTGCCCGACTCGGGCGACTTCATCGGCTACCGGCGCATGCGCGACTGGCTGCGCCTCCTGAGCTTCGAGGTCGAATCGGGCGACTTCGGCATCTACCGGCCGGCGGTGCGCAGCGAGGCGTGGCTCGAACGCTGCCGCTGGTTCGACACCCTGGGCGAGCGCTGGTGGCCGATCTTCGGCGCGGTGTACTTCCTGGTCGCGGTCAAGCGCGTGCGCGGCATGCGGCTGCTGTCGGCCGACTGGCGCCGGGCAGCGCAGCGCGCGAGCGCGCCGGTGCCGATCGCCGGCAAGGTACACCGCGGCCATCACCATCACCGGACACGACAACGACAAGGAAACGGTTCTTGAACGAAGTACAAATCTACACCGACGGCGCCTGCAAGGGCAACCCGGGCCCCGGCGGCTGGGGTGCCTGGCTTAAGTCGGGCGCCACCGAGAAGGAGCTTTTCGGCGGCGAGCTCAACACCACCAACAACCGCATGGAGCTCCAGGCGGTGATCGAAGGCCTGAGGGCGCTCAAGCGGCCCTGCAAGGTGGTCCTCTACCTGGACAGCCAGTACGTGCGCATGGGCATCACCGAATGGATCCGCGGCTGGAAGGCCAAGGGCTGGCTGACCTCGACCAAGCAGCCGGTGAAGAACGTGGAGCTCTGGAAGGAACTGGACAAGCTGGTGTCCGAGGGCGGCCACCAGATCGAATGGCGCTGGGTCAAGGGCCATTCGGGCGACGTGGGCAACGAGCGCGCCGACATGCTGGCCAACAAGGGCGTGGAGCGGGCGCTGGGGCGGCTCTAGCCTCTAGAGTGCGGCCGGCCGGGTGACGAGGCGCTCCGGCGCCTCCAGCACCTCGCCCATGCGGGCGCGGAACAGCAGTTCGTCGGTGTGGCGCAGGCGGCGGCTGATCTCGCGGCCGATGTTCATCTGGATCAGCGCGAACTGCACGGCGTCGTGCTCGAACAGGCGCAGCAGGTTGTCGGGCGTGATCCGGATGGCGGTGCAGTCTTCGTCCGCGCGTATCGAGGCGCTGCGCGGGAACAGGTCCAGGAGCGCCATCTCGCCGAAGCAGTCGCCCGGCCCGAGCCGGCGCAGCAGCAGGCGCTGGTCTTCCCAGCTCTTCGAGACAGTCACGCAGCCGCGTTCGAGCACGTACATGCCGTCGGCCATGTCGCCTTCGCGGCAGAAATAGTCGCCTGCGGCGACCTCCATCACCGGCGCGGGCTCGAGCAGGAACTCGATGGTCGCGGCATCGATCGCGCCGAAGATCGGCATCTGCTGCATCAACTCGATTCTGGCTGCGAGCATGCGCGCCTCCTGCGCAGGGCTGAGGTCGCGATCCTAGATCACGCCTTCGAACATCATCACGTCGACCAGGTCACCCGCCGCCACGCTGCCCTGCGCATGGTGCAGCACGACCAGGCCATTGGCCTCGACCATCGAGCTGAGCACGCCGGAGCCCTGGTTGCCGGCGATGCGCACATCGGGTAGCGAGCCCGGCACAGGCTCGACGCGGCCGCGCTGGTATTCGGTGCGGCCCGGCTTCTTGCGGATCGCATCGACGCTCCTGGCGCGCAGCAGGGGCGGCGGCGCGCAGCCCTGTTCGTGGCAGCCCATCATGCGCAGCAGGGCCGGCCGCACGAAGGCGAGGAAGGTGACCATCACCGCCACCGGGTTGCCGGGCAGGCCGAAGAGCACGGCCGAGCCGCCGGCTTCGCGCGGCTTGGGGATCAGGCCGACCGCCATCGGCCGGCCGGGGCGCATCGCCACCCGCCAGAAGGCCATGTCGCCCTGCTGCTGCATCACGGCGCGGGTGTGGTCGGCTTCGCCCACGCTGACGCCGCCGCTGGTGATGATGGCGTCGGCCTCGATTGCGGCGCGGCGCAGCGTGTCGGCCAGCGTGGCGGGGTCGTCGCGCACCAGGCCCAGGTCGATCGCCTCGCAGCCGAGGCGGGTGAGCAGGCCCAGCACGGTGTAGCGGTTGCTGTCGTAGACCGCGCCTTCGCGCGGCAGCTCGCCCAGGCTCAGGATCTCGTCGCCGGTGGAGAAATACGCCACGCGCAGCCGGCGCAGCACCGGCACCATCGGCAATCCGAGGCTGGCCACCATGCCCAGCGCGGCGGGCGACAGGCGCTCGCCGCGCAGCAGCGCGGGCTGGCCCTGCTGCAGGTCCTCACCGGCCAGGCGGCGGTTGTCGCCGCGCCGCAGCGCCTTGGCGGGAAAGCGCACCTGCTCGCCCTCGACGAAGCAGAACTCCTGCGGGACCACGGTGTCGAGGCCGGCGGGCATCACGGCGCCGGTCATGATCTTGACCGCATCGCCCGGCGCCAGCGTGCCGCGCCAGGGCGCGCCGGCGAGCGCGGTGCCGGCCACGCGCAGGCTCACCGAGGCGTCGCTGGCGGCGTCGGCGGGCAGCAAGGCGCCGTCGAAGGCGAAGCCGTCCATGGCCGAGTTGTCGTGCGGCGGCACGCTTACGGGCGAGACGATGTCCTCGGCCAGCACGCGGCCCAGCGCGTCGCGCAGCGCGATGCGCTCGGTCTGCGTGACGACGGCGGATTGCGCGAGGCGCGCCAGGAAGTCCTGCACCGCCTCGACGCCGAGGGCCTTGGGGTCGTAGCCGGCCAGTTCGGCGGCGATCTCGGCAATGCGGCTCATGAGGGAAGCACGGTCAGCGTCGCTGGGCTTCGAGCGTGTGCAGCTCGGCCAGCGTGTTGGCATTGAAGAAGGCATCGGGCGCATCGCCCGGGCGGTCGAAGGCCGCCAGCGCGGTGCGGTGCTGGGCGGTCCAGCGGTCGATCTTGCGGCCGCCCTCCTGCGTGAAGCGCACCAGGCTTTCGAGCAGGGTGGCGCGCAGCAGGCAGAACACCGGTTGGGGGCGCAGGGCCGAGGCGCCATCCGCTTCGGCCGCGGCCTCGGGGGCGTTGACCATTGCGATCTCGGCGTCCTGCGCCAGCAGCGCCTCGCCCAGGCGCTGCGCCAGGTCGAAGGGGAACAGCGGCGTGTCGCAGGGAACGGTGAGCAGGTAGGGCGTCTCGCAGCGCTCCAGCCCGGTCAGGAAGCCGGCCAGCGGCCCGGCATAGTCGGCCAGGCCGTCCGGCCAGACCGGCACGCCGAAGGATTCGTAGGCCGCGAGGTTGCGGTTGGCATTGATCATCAGCTCGCCGACCTGCGGCGAAAGCCGCATCAGCGCGTGCAGCGCGAGCGGCGTGCCGTTGAAGTTCTGCAGGCCCTTGTCGACGCCGCCCATGCGCGAGCCGCGCCCGCCGGCCAGGATCAGGCCGCTGATCTCGCCGGCAGCGATGGCGGTGGGCGCGCTCATCCGCCGATGTAGCTCATCTCGACACGGCGCGCGCCGCTGGCCGCCTCCGTGTCGGGGCCGCGCAGCGCGCGCAGCTCGGAGTAGCGGTCGGCCCGGCCCTGCCAGATGTGGCCGATCGCGGAGGCGATCTGCGCATCGTCGGCGTCGCCGCGCAGCAACGGCCGCAGGTCGTGGCCGCTGGTCGCGAACAGGCAGAGGTAGAGCTTGCCTTCGGTCGACAGGCGCGCGCGGGTGCAGTCGTGGCAGAAGGCCTGGGTCACGCTGCTGATCACGCCGACTTCGCCGCCGCCGTCGCGGTAGGCCCAGCGCTGCGCGGTCTCGCCGGGGGCCGTGGCCTCGAGCGGATCGAGCGGGAACGCCTCGGCGATGCGTTGCAGCACTTCGGCGGAGGGCATCACCTCGTCCATGCGCCAGCCGTTGGTGGCGCCGACGTCCATGTACTCGATGAAGCGCAGCACCACGCCGGTGCCGCGGAAGCGCCGCGCCATCGGCAGGATCTCCTGCTCGTTGGTGCCGCGCTTGACCACCATGTTGACCTTGATCGGGCCGAGCCCGGCAGCGTGTGCCGCATCGATGCCGGTGAGCACCTCGGCCACCGGGAAGTCGACGTCGTTCATGCGGCGGAACACGGCATCGTCCAGGCCGTCGAGGCTGACGGTGACGCGCTGCAGGCCCGCGGCCTTGAGCGCGGCGGCCTTGCGCGCGAGCAGCGACCCGTTGGTGGTCAGCGTGAGGTCCAGCGGCTTGCCTTCGGGCGTGCGGATCGTGGCCAGCTGTTCGACGAGGAGCTCGAGGTTCTTGCGCAGCAGCGGCTCGCCGCCGGTGAGCCGGATCTTGTGCACGCCATGCGCGGCGAAGATGCGCGCGAGCCGGGTGATCTCCTCGAAGCTCAGCAGCGCGCTGTGCGGCAGGTACTGGTAGTCCTTGTCGAAGACTTCCTTGGGCATGCAGTAGCTGCAGCGAAAGTTGCAGCGGTCGGTGACGCTGATGCGCAGGTCGGTGAGCGGGCGCGCGAGCCGGTCGAGCAGCACTCCGGTGGCCGGCACCGCGTGCGCCGGCAACGGCGCGGCGCGGCGGGCGCGGCCGATCTGGGAGACGGGGACGATGTGCTTGTTGCTCATGGGGAAGGACCAATTTAACCCATTGCCGGGCCGGGCGCCCCCTCGGAAACTACTTGACCACGGCGGCGTAGAGCATGTTGCGCTGCCGCAATAGTGGACCGACTGTTACGGTCCACTAGACGCAGCGCGCGCCGTCGACCTCGATGCAGACGCCGCTGATGAAAGCGGCCTCGTCGCTCGCCAGGTAGAGCGCCGCGTTGGCCACGTCGAGCGCGGTGGAGAAGCGGCCGAGCGGGATGGTGGCGAGGAACTTGGCCTTGCGCTCCTCGGTGATCGGACCGCCGGCGAACTCGGCCGCGAGGCCGGTGTCGGGGTTGAACACGGGGTTGATGCAGTTGACGCGGATGTTGTCCGGGCCGAATTCGGCCGCCAGCGACTTGCTGGTGGTGATCACCGCACCCTTCGAGCCGTTGTACCAGGTGAGGCCGGGCCGCGGGCGCACGCCGGCGGTGGAGGCGATGTTGATGAACGCGCCGCCGCCATTGGCGCGGAAAGCCGGCACCGCGTGGATCGTGGAGAGATAGATGCTCTTCATGTTGACCGCGTAGCAGCGGTCGAACTCGTCCTCGCTGACTTCGAGGGCCGGGCGGTTGCGGTGGGTCCAGCCGGCGTTGTTGACCATCACGTCCAGCTTGCCGTGGCGCTGCACCGCGGCGGCGACCAGGGCCTGCATCTCGGCCGACTTCGTGACATCGGCCGCGAAGAAGGAGGCCCTGCCGCCGGCGCGCAGGATGGCCTCGACCACCTGTTCGCCGAGCGCGGTGTTGATGTCGTTCACGATGACCTGCGCGCCCTCGGCCGCCAGCCGCTTGGCAATGCCTTCGCCGATGCCGCCGCCGGCGCCGGTCACGATGATGGATTTGTCCTTGACGCGCATGCTTGAGTCTCCAGGGATGAGGGAAGAAACGGGCAAGTGTAGGCAGCTCGTCGCCGTCCTGGGCTGCCTCTATCGGGAGCATTGAAATTCCCGAACCACGATCCAGATGAGAATTACTATCATCTGAATCATGAACCCAAGCTCATCCCTCGCCAGCGCCGCCGGGCGCCCCTCCTGGCCCTTGCGGCAGGCCCTCGGGATCGCCATCGTGCTGGCCGGCGTGCTGGTGCTGGGCGTGCAGTTCTGGCAGTACGTTGCCAGCCGGCCGGTGGTGCTGCAGGCGCTGACCGGCGGCTCGGTCGCGGCGCTCGCGACCGCGCTGGGCACCCTGCCCATCGTGTTCTCGCAGCGGCTGTCGGACCGCACGCAGGACACGCTCTTCGGCTTCGGCGCCGGCGTGATGCTCGCCGCCAGCGCCTTCTCGCTGATCATTCCGGGCATTGCCGCGGCGCGCGCCTCGGGTGCGGATGCCTGGGGTGCCGGCGGCATCGTCGGCAGTGCGATCCTGCTGGGCGGTCTGGCGCTGCTGGTGCTGGACCGGGTGCTGCCGCACGAGCATTTCATCAAGGGCGTGGAAGGGCGGGACACGCGCGCGCTGCGGCGAACCTGGCTCTTCGTGTTCGCGATCGCACTGCACAACCTGCCCGAAGGCCTGGCGATCGGGGTCGGCTTTGCCGGCGGGGACGCGCTGCGCGGCAGCGCGCTGGCAACCGGCATTGCGATCCAGGACGTGCCCGAAGGCCTGGTCGTCGCCGCGGCGCTGCTGGCCGCGGGCTATCGCCGGCCGTTCGCGGTGGCGATCGGCATGGCCTCCGGCCTGGTCGAGCCGTTGGGGGCGGTGTTCGGCGCCGTGATCGTCAGCCACTCGGCGCTGCTGCTGCCCTGGGGCCTGGGCTTCGCGGCCGGCGCGATGCTCTTCGTGATCAGCCACGAGATCATCCCGGAGTCCCACCGCAAGGGCCACGAGGCCTTCGCGACGGGTGGGCTGATGGTGGGCTTTGTGCTGATGATGTTGCTGGATACGGCCCTCGGTTGATGCTCAGCCGTGGCGCACCGCCACGGTCTTGAGCGTGGTGAAGCCGTAGAGCGCCTCGAAGCCCTTCTCGCGGCCATAGCCCGAGGACTTGACGCCGCCGAAGGGCAGCTCGACGCCGCCGCCGGCCCCGTAGTTGTTAACGAAGACCTGGCCGCTCCTCACGCGTTTGGCCATGCGGAACTGGCGCGCGCCGTCCTTCGTCCAGATGCCGGCGACCAGGCCGAACTGGGTGGCGTTGGCCTGTGCCACCGCCTCGTCCTCGTCGCGGAAGGACATGGAGGCGAGCACTGGGCCGAAGACTTCCTCCTGCGCCAGCCGGTGCGTCACCGGCACGTCGCGCAGCAGGGTGGGCGCCTGGTAGAAGCCGGTCTGCGGCGCTTCGTCGACCACCACGCCCTGGGCCACCATCGGGATGCCGGCATGCTGGGCGTCGGACAGGAAGTCCCAGACCCGCTGCTGCTGGGTCTGGCGGATCAGCGGGCCGACGTCCAGGTCCATGGCCGCGGGCCCCACGCGCAGCGCCTCGAAGGCCTGACCCAGGCGTTCCAGCAGCAGCTCGTAGATCTCGCGCTCGACCAGCACCCGCGAGCCGGCCGAGCAGGTCTGGCCGGCGTTCTGCACGATGGCGTTGATCAGCACCGGGATGGCGGCGCCCAGGTCGGCGTCGGCAAAGATGATCTGCGGGCTCTTGCCGCCGAGCTCCAGCGTGACCGGGCAGTGGCGCTCCGCCGCCACCTGCTGGATCAGCGTACCCACCTTGGGGCTGCCGGTGAAGCTGATGTGGTCGATGCCCGGGTGCCGCGCCAGCGCATCGCCCACCTCGTGGCCGTAGCCGGTCACGATGTTGATCGCCCCGGGCGGGAAGCCGACCTCCGCCGCCAGCTGCGCGACGCGGATCAGCGACAGGCAGGCGTCTTCCGAAGGCTTGACCACGCAGACATTGCCCGCGGCCAGCGCCCCGCCGACGCTGCGGCCGAAGATCTGCATCGGGTAGTTCCACGGAATGACGTGGCCGGTGACGCCGTGCGGCTCGCGCCAGGTGAAGACGCTGTAGCCGTCCTGGTAGGGGATGGTCTCGCCGTGCAGCTTGTCGCAGGCGCCGGCATAGAACTCGAAGTAGCGCACCAGCGCCAGCGCATCGGCGCGCGCCTGCTTGACGGGCTTGCCGCAGTCGCGCTGCTCCAGCAGCGCGAGCTCGTCCGTGTGCTCGGCGATCTTCTGCGACAGCTTGTAGAGCAGCCGGCCGCGCTCGGCCGCGCTCTGCTTCTGCCAGCTGCCCTCGAAGCAGTCGCGCGCGGCGCGCACGGCCGCGTCGATGTCGGCGGCATTTCCGCGCTGCAGGTCGTCGAAGGGCTGGCCGTCCGACGGGTCGAGAACGGGGAGGGTTCGGCCGGAGGAGGAGGGGACGCTTTCGTTGGCGATGTAGTGGAGCTGCATGGCGTGAATTGTGGCGCCAGGGCGCCCGTTACGTCACTTCGACGCCGTCGCCTTCGGCAGCGCCTTCAGCGCATTGAGCATGCGCTCCACATGCTTGTCCGGGTTGAGGTTCTGGTAGTAGTAGGCGACCGTGCCGTTGGGCGCGACCACGTAGGACAGCCGGTTGGCGAAATCGGGGCGCGTCTGCATCACCGCGTCGAAGCCCTCGATCACGACCTTCGAGCGGTCGGCCGCCACCGGGAACTTGCTCTGGCACTGCTTGACCGAGAAATCCTTCAGCGTGTCGATATCGTCGGCCGAGACGCCGATCACCGACGCGCCCGCCGCCTCGAACTGGGCCATGGCCTCGGCGAAGGCGTGGGCCTCGATGTTGCAGTCGGTGGTGCCGGCGGCCGGGAAGAAATACACCACCACCGGGCCCTTGGCCAGCGCGTCGGCCAGCGAATAGTTGAAGGTCTTGCCGCCCAGCGCGGCGGTGGCCGTGAACTTGGGCACCGGATCGCCGATGTCCAGGGCCGCGAAGGCCGGGGAAAGAGCGATGCCTGCGACTGCAAAGGCGGCGATACGCGCGAGAATCCGTCGGGTCATGGTGTAACTCCGGGAAGAGGCATCGCGAAATTCTAGAACCCGAATGGATTGTGCGGCAGGGGTGAAACCGGCAAGCGACCGGCGCCGTATCCGTAAAACGATCAGAGAGAGGAAAGATCATGAACGCATGGGTCCATCTGCTGCGCGTCGCGTTGCTGTGTGTCCTCGCCGCCGGGCTCGCGGCCTGCGGCTCGCTGCCGCCGGCGAAGGAGCGGCCCATGGCCTTTGCGGCGCCTCCCGATTCGTCGACCACGCTGGCCAAGGTCGTGGCCGCGTCCACGCCGCCGGGCGAGCATTCCGGCTTCCGCCTGATGCCGCTGGGCGTGTATTCGCTGGACGCCCGCATCCAGCTCGCCAGGCGGGCCGAGCACTCGCTGGTGGTGCAGTACTACCAGCTCGAGAACGACGGCGTCGGCCGGCTGCTGATGCGCACGTTGCGCGAGGCTGCGGCTCGCGGCGTCAAGGTGCGCATCCTGGTGGACGATCTCTACACCGAAAAGAGCCAGTACCTGCTGCTGGCGCTTTCGCAGACGCCCAATGTCGAGGTGAGGCTCTTCAACCCCTTCTGCTGCGGGCGAGACGGCTTCCTGTCGCGCTTCGTCGCCTCGCCGGGCGAGATCTATCGGCTCAACCACCGCATGCACAACAAGCTGTTCATCGCCGACGGCGTGATGGCGGTGGTCGGCGGGCGCAACATTGCCGACGAGTACTTCGTTTTAAGCGAGGCGCAGAACTTCATCGACATGGACGCGGTGGTGGTGGGCAAGGTGCTGCCGCAGCTCGAAGCCATCTTCGACACCTACTGGAACAGCGAGCAGGTCTGGCCCATCGCCGACATCGTGCGCGGCCAGGGCGGGAAGACGCCCGGCACCGCCGAGTTCGATTCCTGGGTGGACATGGCCGCCCCGGCGCCCAAGATCGTGCTGCCGCCCAACGATATCCTGGGCTACGGGCCGATCTCCGAGGAGCTCGACGAGGGGCGCATGGGCCTGCTGTGGGGCGTGGCCCATGCCGTGGCGGACCCGCCCACCAAGCCCACGACCATGACCGCCGACGAGGCCCTGGCCACCAGCGTCACGATGCGGATCTGGAGCAACCTGCTCGACGCCAAGCAGGAGGTGCAGATGACCTCGCCCTACCTGGTGCCGGGCGAGAAGGGCATGGCTGCCTTCGAGTCGCTGGGCAAGCGCAAGGTCAAGCTCGTGCTCCTGACCAACTCGCTGGCGGCCAACGACGAGCCGCTGGTCCACACGGGCTACATGCGTTATCGCGAGCGCCTGCTGAGATCCGGCGCCGACCTCTACGAGCTGAGCCCCGAGCGCACCACCGCGAGCAAGCGCTTCGGCTCCTTCGGCAGCTCGCTGGGGCGGCTGCACGCGAAGACCGCGGCCATCGACCGCTCGCGCATCATGATCGGCTCGGCCAACCTCGATCCGCGCTCGGCCACCCAGAACACCGAGATGGGCATGCTCATCGACAGCCCGCAGCTGGCACGCGAGATGCTGCGGGTGATCAGCGTGAGCCGGGTCCAGAACTCCTACCGCCTGCGGCTGGCCAAGGACACCGGCCGGCTCGAATGGCTGACCACCGACGGCGAGAAGGAGATGGTCCTCACATCCGAGCCGGAGGCGACCTTCTTCCAGCGCTTCTACAACAGGCTGATCGCGCCGATCGTGCCGGAAATGCTGTTGTAGCCGTCCGCGCGTGGCAGCCACCTTCCAATCCCTGTCCGCCCTGCAGGTCATGCTGTGGGGCGTGGCCTTCTTCGGCAGCATCTACCTGACCTTCGGTGCCATCAACTGGCTGCTGACGCACAAGCTCCTGCCGGCACTGGGCATCGGCCGCCGGCTCGACCCGCGGCCGGTGCGGCCCGAGCAGCTGCGCAGGGAAATCGGGCAGTCGGCCGTGTCGGTGGCGGTCTTCGGCCTCGGCATGGTGTTCCCCTGGGGCTTTCTGCAGCTGGGCTGGGCGAGGCTCGACGGGGCCGCGGGCGGGCTGCAGATCGCGCTGGAGATCCTCGCGCTGGCAGTCTGGAACGACGTGCACTTCTGGCTCAACCACCGACTGCTGCACACGCGGCTGCTGCGGCGCTTCCACGGCCCGCACCATCGCTCCACGGTGACCACGCCCTTTGCCACCTACAGCTTTCATCCGCTCGAGGCGCTGTTGCTGGGCAACGTGATCCTGCCGCCGATGCTGGTGCACGACTTCAGCTTCTGGGCGCTGGCTTCGGTGCCGCTGTTCAGCCTCTTCTTCAACAACGTGGGGCATTCCAACTACGACTTCTTCCCGGCGGTCTCGTACAACCACTGGTTCGCCGCCAGCCGCCGGCATCACCTGCACCACGCCTGCCACAGCGGCAACTACGGCTTCCAGTTCACCTTCATGGACCGGCTGTTTCGCACGCGCATCGCCGCCGACGCGGCCGAGCCGCAGTTGCGCGCCTACCGCGAGAAAGAAAAAAGCCATGGCGCCCCGGCCTGACCGCGCGCCGCGCCTGCCGCGGCTGCACCACTGGCGCGACTGGCAAAGCCTCGCCTACCTGGCGCTGCTGCCGGCGCTTGCGGCCTGGCAATGGGTGCACGGCTTCCACTGGCTGCTCTACGGCCTGATGCTCTTTCTCACCCTCGGCGTCAGCGTGATCCATCACAACCATGCGCACCTGCGCCTGTGGCGCAGCCGCCGGGCGAACCGCTTCACCGATTTCTGGCTGACCCTGCTGCAGGGCCATCCTACCTTCGTGTTCTGGCCGGCGCATATGGCCAATCACCACCGCTTCCGGCACGGGCCGCAGGACGCGGCGCGCACCTATCGCTTCGGCGGGGACACCAATCACCTCTGGGGCTACCTGGTGCATCCGCTGCAGGCGGCGACCGTGCTCTACCCGATGTTCGTCGCCTGGCTGGCGACCCTGCGCCGCCACTGGCCCGGCGCATGGCGCTACTGCATGGCGCAGTACGTGCTGTGGCTGGGCAGCTGGGTGGCGCTGCTGGCGCTCGACTGGCGCCGCGCGCTGCTGTTCGTGATCCTGCCGCAGCTGCACGGCCTGCATTGGCTGCTGGCCACCAACTACCTGCAGCATGCGCATGCGGATGGCCGGCCGGGAGCGAAGGGCCGGTCCCTCGACTACGCCCGCAACTTCGAGGGGCTGGTCAATCCGCTGCTCTTCAACATCGGCCTGCACACGGCGCACCACGAGCATTCGCATGCCCACTGGTCGGAGCTCGCGCGGCTGCACCGCGAGCGCTACCGGCACCTGGTGCACCCGGCGCTCAACGAGCGCGGCCTCTTGCCCTACATGGCGCGCGTGTTCCTGCTGGGAGCGCTGGTGCCGCGCTTTCGCAGCCGCTCGCTGATGCCTCCGAGTTCTCTTCCACCGCCCTGATCCCATGCCCGTCCCATTCCAACGCGTCTACCTTGAAAGCGCCGGCTACTTCATGCCCGGCGAACCGGTGTCCAACGAAGGCATGGATGCCTACATCGCGCCGCTCAACCGGATGTCGGAGCGCATCAAGCGGCGCATCCTGGCCGAGAACGGCATCCGCGAGCGCTACTACGCGATCGACGCCGAAGGCCGCACCGTGCACAGCAATGCCCAGCTGGCGGCGGGCGCCGTCCGCCACTGCCTCGAGCAGGGTGCGGCCGAGCTCTCGCGCGTCTCGCTGCTGGCCAGCGGCTCCTCAGGCGGCGATACGCTGATGCCGGGCTTCGCCAACATGATCCAGGGCGAGCTCGCGGCGCCACCCATGGAGACGCTGTCGGTGCATGGCATCTGCGCGGCCGGCGTGTCGGCGATCCAGGCGGCGGCCCAGGGCGTGGAGATGGGGGCGCACCGCTCGGCGCTGGCGGTGGCGAGCGAAATGCCCTCGCGCCTCTTCAAGCGCTCGCGCTTCGCGGCCCGGGGCTACGACTGCGATTTCGACTCGCACTTCCTGCGCTGGATGCTGTCCGATGGCGCCGGCGCCTTGCTGCTGTCGGACGGTGCGCCGGCGCTGGCCGGCACTCCTGGCGCACCTGGCGTTCGGCTGCGCCTGAAGTGGATCCACCAGCGCGCCTTCTCGGGCGACTACCCGGTGTGCATGCAGCTGGGCCTGACCGAGGATCGCGCGCGTGGGCACCTGGACTTCGCCTCCTGGGCCGAGGCCGAGGCCGCGGGCGCGCTGTCGCTGCGGCAGGACATCCGGCTGCTGCCGCACCTGTTCGACATCGGCATCCACGAGTACGCGGGGCTGGTGCGCAAGGGCTGGCTCGACCCGGCGCGGGTCGACCATTTCCTGTGCCACTACTCGTCGGAGAAGTTCATCCCCGTGGTCGACGGCCTGATGCAGAAGGCCGGCCTCGCGATCCCGCGCGAGCGCTGGTACAGCAACCTGGCCTGGCGCGGCAACACCGGCGCGGCCTCGATCATGATCATGCTGGCCGAGTTCCTGCAGACCCGCCGCCTCGAGCCCGGCGAGCAGATCTTCTGCTACGTGCCGGAGTCGGGGCGCTTCATGGCGGCGTACATGCTGTTCGAGGTCGAAGCGGTGGATGCCGCCGTTGCGTCGGTACCGGTGCGCGCGGCAGCGGCAGCGCCGGCCGATGCCGATGCCGAGGCCATCGCCCCGCCGCACGACCCGGCCGGCGCGCCCGGGGCCCTGGGCGGGCTGCTCACCGAGCTGGCCTCGATCTGGCACGACTACCGCTCGCGCGTCTGGCGCACGCCGCTGGTGCGGCAGATCCGCGAGCGGCGCTTCGCGCTGCCGGACTACTTGAACTGGATGGAAAACTGGATTCCCCAGGTGCGCGAAGGCAGCAAGTGGATGCGCGAAGGCGCCGCCTCGCTGGGCCAGCCCTACGAGGCCCTGGCCTCCCTGATCGGCGTGCATGCCCGCGAGGAGCAGGACGACTTCATGATCCTGTTCAAGGACTACCGCAAGGCCGGCGGCAGCGTGGCCGACATCGACGCGCTGCGCCGCAACCCCGGGGGCGAGGCGCTCAACGCCTACCTGCATGGCCTGGCCGCGACGCCGAACCCGATCGGCCTGCTGGGCGCGATCTACATCATCGAGGGCACGGGCCAGCGCATCGTGCCGGCGCTGCTGCCGCTGATCAAGGCGGGCGTGAAGCTGCCGCCCGAGGCCTTGCGCTTCCTCGAGTACCACGGCCACAACGACGAGAACCACCTGAACCGCTGGCTGGCCGCCGTCGAGATGGCGATGGCGCTGGACGAGGAGGGTGGCGCGGCGCGCCGCATCATCGACACCGCGCGCCACACCGCCGCGCTCTACCTGATGCAGTTCGAGCACGTCACGCAGCAGCAGCCGAAGCGCGCATGAAGCCGACGCTCGATTTCCTCGCGCAGGCGCACGACCCGCGCGACCCCAGCCCCTGGCTCGCCCTCTACCTCGACCAGAGCACGCCGCTGCCCGACCCGGTGAAGGCGGCCTGGCTGGCCGACTCGAGCTCGGGCTCGCGGCAGTACCTGTTGCCCTTCCTGCGGCCGCTGGCGCGCATGGCCATCGTGCTGTTCCAGGTGTGCAAGGTCTTCGTGCCGCGCAACTGGTCGCACTCGCGCCTTCTGCATCGCCTGCTGGCCTGGGGCTTGAAGCGCTTCGTCTCGCCCGAGGCGAACTGGCTGATCCTGCGCCATTTCCACCTGGGCTCGCAGGTGCTGGCTTTCATCGGCGCCAACTCGCCGGTGCCGGTGGAGACTTCGCCCCTGGAGCCGGAGGACCTCGACGCGCTGAAGGACGACATGTTCCTGAAGCACGACCTGAACCTTTTCAATTTCGTGATTCGCCTCAACCAGGCGCTACGTGCCAAGGGGCTCGAACTGAAGAAGGCCCAGACCGTCGATTTCTCGATGATCCGCGAGCCCGGAGTGCGGCTGGAGGACATGCCGAAGGGGCCGCTCAACTTCCTGGACCTGCAAAGCGCGATCGAGCTGTTCACGCCCCTCTACCAGCTGATGCTCACCGACAACGACTTCTGGCGCGCCGCCAATTCGCTGCAGCTGGACGAGACCATCGGCATCTACGCCGCCACGCTGCTGGACGCGCCCGAGCACCTCATCCTGGTGAACAACAAGCATCCGCTGGTGCCGCTGTCGACCCTGCGGGCCGGGCACCGGCTGGTGATTCATGGTCTTTCCACCGAGATGCTGCACAGCCTGCTGGTAAAGTTCCGTGCTGCCCGGGAGGCTGGCGCCGCCGGCGGTCACTTGTAATCCCGCGCCACCGCCCTATATGCCCCTCATGAACGCTACCCCATCTCCGGCGCCCAAGATCGGGCGCGCCACGCGCCCTGCCGAGCCGGACGCCGCCCATGGCCAAGGCTGAAACCAAGACCGCCATCGTCGCCGATGGCCTGCGCTACAAGGCCAAGGCCTCGGGCTCCCCCTTCCGCGCCTCGGCCTCCTTCAGCGGGGCGACCATGTCCTGCTTCCTGTGCGGCAAGCATCGTGTGCGCTCCCAGATGCGCACGCGGCAGTTCCTGGGCAAGTCGCAGACGGTCTGCGCACCCTCCTGCAAGGCGCTGGAAGAAGCAGAGGCAGCCGAGGCGGCTTCGGAGTAAATCGCCCGTACGGCCGGCGCTGAGTGCGAAGGCGCGCGGCCGTTTTGTGACATTTTCAAGACCTTGCACGTCGATTTGGCTCTGTAAATCGACTACCAAAAGCGTCGAATTCGATCTACAGTTGGAAACAATTGATGCAAATATTTGCCTCAATACCAAAGTTCTAATTCACGGTCGAATAAATGTATCCGCTTAAAACCATTCACTGCTATTGGTTGAGGCGCGTCCACGACATGGGGAAGGGCGGTTTGCAATGAGCCGCCCAGCCCGTCATGTCGTCATGCAGGTCGTCAAGCGCTCGGGTGGTGCCACGCACCACGTGGAGTTCATCATGGACGACAACTTCGCTGAACGCCTGCGCCAATTGCGCTCGCTGGTGCCGCCGCTCACCGCCCTCAACAAGCAGCGCGATCTCGTGATCGACAAGGTGCGTGTGCGGCTGCCCACCGCCGTGTGGCGCCTCGGCGGCGAAGAGGCTGCGCAGGTGGACGGCTCCTGCATCGTCATTGCTGCCGAGGGCTTCTTCAATTGCGGGGGCAAGGACCGCAAGACCAAGGAGAAGCTGGTCACCTACACCTTCCCGATCGCGCGCCTCATCGAGCTGCACACGGAGCGGCCCGCCGGCGAGACCTTCTACATCCGCGACGGCATCTTCACCAACGACGAGCCTGCCAACTCCGCGGCTGGCCGCTGGGTCGCCTCGCTGCACGAGATAGAAGAGACGCGCCCCCCGGAGTCGCCGTCCGACTTCGACACGCTGCAGGGCGTGCCGCTGCGCACCGAGCAGGGCGCGCTGCCGACCCACGGCGCCAGTCTCAATTGAGCGCGGCGGCGGCCAGGCCGCCGCGCCTGCGCACTTACTGAAGCTTCACCTCGACGCGCCGCGCCTCGGCCGGCGGCCCGTCTGCCTGCGCCTGTGCCGGCTTGGCGAGCTCCACCTTGTCGTCCGGCACGCCCGCCATCCGGAGGGCGGCGCCCACCGCCATGGCGCGCTGCTTGGCGAGCTCGGCGTTCTTCTCGGCGTCGCCGGTGGCATCGTGGTAGCCGCTCACCAGAACGCGCCCGCCGCTCTGCACGGACTTCACGATGTCGGCCAGCGCGGCGCTGGAGCCGGCCGGCACCTCGGCGCTGGCAGAGGCGAAGTAGAACTTGACCACGCCGCCATCGGTCTTGATCGAGGCGCCCGTGTCGCCGGCCGCCGCCGGCGCCGCGGCCGGTGCCGGTGCCGGAGCGGGAGCCGGAGCGACCGCCGGGGCAGGCGAGGCCGCGGGCGCGGTCATCGCGCCGGCATCGCCTGAATGGAACTTGACCACCAGCGGCACGATGAGCAGCGCCACGATGTTGATGATCTTGATCAACGGGTTCACCGCCGGGCCGGCCGTGTCCTTGTACGGGTCGCCCACGGTGTCGCCGGTGACGGCGGCCTTGTGCGCCTCGGAGCCCTTGCCGCCGTGGTGGCCGTCCTCGATGTACTTCTTGGCGTTGTCCCAGGCGCCGCCGCCGGTGCACATCGAGATCGCCACGAAGAGGCCGGTGACGATGGTGCCCATCAGCAGCCCGCCCAGCGCCTTCGGTCCCAGCAGCAGGCCGACCAGGATCGGCACCACCACCGGCAGCAGGCTGGGGATCATCATCTCCTTGATCGCGGCGCCGGTCAGCATGCTCACCGCGCGGCCGTACTCGGGCTTGCCGGTGCCTTCCATGATGCCGGGGATCTCGCGGAACTGGCGGCGCACTTCCTCCACCACCGAGCCGGCCGCGCGGCCCACGGCCTCCATCGCCATGGCGCCGAACAGGTAGGGGATCAGGCCGCCGATGAAGAGGCCCACGATCACCATCGGCTCGCTCAGGTTGAAGCTGATGGCCTGGCCGTAGGTCTCGAGCTTGTGCGTGTAGTCGGCGAACAGCACCAGCGAGGCCAGGCCGGCCGAGCCGATGGCATAGCCCTTGGTCACGGCCTTGGTGGTGTTGCCGACCGCGTCCAGCGGATCGGTGATGTCGCGCACGCTGGCCGGCAGCTCCGACATCTCGGCGATGCCGCCGGCGTTGTCGGTGATCGGGCCATAGGCGTCGAGCGCCACCACGATGCCCGCCATGCTCAGCATGGCCGTGGCCGCCACCGCGATGCCGTAGAGGCCGCCGAGCCAGTAGGAAGCCATGATCGCGATGCAGACGCAGAGCACCGGCCAGGCGGTGGAGCGCATCGACACGCCCAGGCCCGCGATGATGTTGGTGCCATGGCCCGTGGTCGAGGCCTGCGCAATGTGGCGCACCGGCGAATACTGCGTGCCGGTGTAGAACTCGGTGATCCACACCAGCGCCGCCGTCAGCGCCAGGCCGACGAAGCAGGCGCCGAAGAGCTTGAGCTGGCTGCCCGAGGCCGCGATCGCGTTGTCCGGAATGAGCCACTGCGTGACGAACCAGAAGGCGATCAGCGACAGGATGCCCGCCACTGCCAGCCCCTTGTAGAGCGCCGGCATGACGTTGACCATGCCCGGCGAGGCGCGCACGAAGAAGCAGCCGATGATCGAGGCGATGATCGACACGGCTCCCAGCGCCAGCGGATACAGCACCGCATTGACCGGCGCCGCCGTCACCATCAGCGCGCCCAGCACCATGGTCGCGATCAGCGTCACCGCATAGGTCTCGAACAGGTCGGCCGCCATGCCGGCGCAGTCGCCCACGTTGTCGCCCACGTTGTCGGCGATCACGGCCGGGTTGCGCGGATCGTCTTCGGGGATGCCGGCCTCGACCTTGCCCACCAGGTCGGCGCCGACGTCGGCGCCCTTGGTGAAGATGCCGCCGCCCAGCCGCGCGAAGATCGAGATCAGCGAGGAGCCGAAGGCGAAGCCGATCAGCGGATTGAGCAGGGTGGCCAGCTTGGTATTGGGCGTCAGCTGCCCGTTGCCTGCCAGGAACCAGAAGAAGACGGTGACGCCCAGCAGCCCCAGCCCCACCACCAGCATGCCGGTGATGGCGCCGCCGCGGAAGGCGACGTCGAGTGCCGGGCCGATGCCCTGGGTCGCGGCCTGCGCGGTGCGCACATTGGCGCGCACCGAGACGTTCATGCCGATGAAGCCGCAGGCGCCCGAGAGCACCGCGCCGATCACGAAGCCGACCGCGGTGGTGACGTCGAGGAAGACGCCGATCAGGATCGCGAGCACGAGGCCCACGATCGCGATGGTGCGGTACTGCTTGGCCAGGTAGGCCGCCGCGCCGGTCTGGATCGCGGCCGCGATCTCCTGCATTCGGGCGTTGCCCGGGTCCTTCGAAAGAATCCAACTGCGTGCCCAGAAGCCATAACCCACGGCCACGAGGCCGCAGACGATGGCGAGGACGAGTGGGGTGTTGCCGATCATGCCTTGCTTCTCCATTCGTACGTTGTGACTTGTGGAGACGAAAGCACTTGGCCCTGCGCGCAACGCGTACGGGTCTGTGCTTCCGCCGCGTTGCTTCCTCGAAGCCCCGTTCCCTGAAAAGGTGGAGCCGATTGGCCAACGGAGCCAATTTACAGGCAAAAGTCTCGTTTGGTGCGACCGGCCCGTGACACGGAAAGTAAACTTCGGGTTTGTCCGAATCCCTCTAACACTTATCCACTACAGACCACCCTATGTCCCTCGGCAAAGTTTCCCCCGGCAAAGACGCCCCCGAAGCCTTCAACGTCATCATCGAGATCCCGATGAACGCCGACCCGATCAAGTACGAGGTCGACAAGGAGTCCGGCGCGATCTTCGTCGACCGCTTCATGACGACAGCGATGCACTACCCGACCAACTACGGCTACGTGCCGCAGACGCTCTCGGGCGACGGCGATCCGGTCGACGTGCTGGTCATCACCCCCTGGGCGCTGGTGCCGGGCGTGGTCGTGCCCTGCCGGCCGATCGGCATCCTGATGATGGAAGACGAGGCCGGCGTCGACGGCAAGGTGCTGGCCGTGCCCACCGACAAGGTGCTGCCCATCTACAGCCACTGGAAGAAGGTCGAGGACGTAAACCCGATGCGCCTGAAGGCCATCACGCACTTCTTCGAGCACTACAAGGACCTGGAGCAGGGCAAGTGGGTCAAGGTGCTGGGCTGGGAAGGGATCGATGCCGCCAAGAAGGAAATCGTGGACGGCATCGCGAACTACAAGAAGGGCTGACTGGGCACGCTCGACGCGCAGGCGGTATGACTCCCTCTCCCTCTGGGAGAGGGCTGGGGTGAGGGTACCGAGCCTTTGCGCTCGCGCTCAATCGAAGTTCAGTATGACCTTCATCGCCTGCGAGCGATCCGCCGCGAGTGCGAAGGCGCGCGCCGAATCGCGGTAGGACAGCGTGGCCGAGATCAGCGGCTTCACGTCCACCAGCCCCTTGTTGAGCAGCTCCACCGCGACCGCGAACTCCTCGTGGAAGCGGAAGGCGCCGCGCAGGTCGAACTCCTTGGCCACGATGGTGTTGACGGGCAGCGTCATCTCCCCGCCCAGTCCCAGCTGCACGATGACCCCGCGCGGCCGCAGCGCATCGAAGGCGCCGACCAGCGCGCGTTGATTGCCGCTGGCTTCGAACAGCACGTCGAAGCTGCCCTTGTCGGCCGTGAAGCGCGCAAGGCCCTCGGGCTCCTCCGCCACGTTCACGACCTCGTCGGCGCCGACCTTCAGCGCCTTGCCCAGCGTGTGCGAGCCGACATCGGTGGCCACGATGTGCGTGGCCCCCGCGCGCCGCGCCGCGATGATCGCCAGCGCACCGATGGGCCCGCAGCCGGTGACCAGCGCGCGCTTGCCCAGCAGCGGCCCCGCGCGGCGCACCGCATGCAGCGCGACCGACAGCGGCTCCGCCATCGAGCCTTCGCCGTCGCTCACGCTGTCGGCCAGGCGATGCGCCTGCCAGTGCTCCACCACGATCTCCTGGCGGAAGGCGCCCTGCACGTGCGGCGTGCGCATCGCGCTGCCGTAGTAACGCATGTCCAGGCAGTGGTTCTGCAGGCCCTGCTGGCAGTAGCGGCACAGGCCGCAAGGGCGGCTCGGGCTGATGGCGACGCGATCGCCGGCCGCGAAGCTGCCCGCGCCGGCACCCACGGCCTCGATCATGCCGGCCACCTCGTGGCCCAGCACCATCGGTTCCTTGATGCGCACGGTGCCGAAGCCGCCGTGTTGGTAGTAGTGCAGGTCCGAGCCGCAGATGCCGCCGCAGCGCACGCGCACGCGCAGCTGGCCGGGCCCGAGCTCGGGCGTGGGGACTTCTTCGACGCGCAGGTCGCCGGGGGCGTGGATGACGAGTGCTTCCATGATGACGTGCTTCCTTGGCGGGCTCAGAGGGTGGCGGTCACGCCGCCATCGACGTAGAGAATGTGGCCGTTGACGAAGTTGGAGGCCTCGCTCGCGAGGAACACCGCTGCGCCCACCAGGTCTTCCACGTCGCCCCAGCGGCGCGAGGGCGTGCGCCCCACGAGCCAGGCGGTGAACTCGGGGTTCTTCACCAGTGCATCGGTCAGCTCGGTCTTGAAGTAGCCCGGGCCCAGGCCATTGACCTGGATGCCGTGCTGGCCCCAGTCGATCGCCATGCCCTTCGTCAGCATCTTCACCGCGCCCTTGCTGGCGGTGTAGGGCGCGATGCCGGGGCGCCCCAGCTCGCTCTGCACCGAGCAGATGTTGACGATCTTGCCGCGCCCGCGCGGGATCATGTGCTTTGCGACGGCCTTGCCGACCAGGAACACGCTGTCGAGGTTGGTCTTCATCAGCTCGTGCCACTGCGCTTCCTCGAACTGGTCGAGCGGCCCGCGGCGCTGCATGCCGGCGTTGTTGACCAGGATGTCGATGGGGCCGATCTCCGCCTCGATGCGCTCGATGGCCGGGTTCACGGCCTCGCCCGAGGTCACGTCGAAGGCGGCGGTGAAGACGGTGGCGCCTTCCTCGCGCAGCCGCGCGGCGGCCTGCTCGAGCTTGTCGGCGCTGCGTGCGTTGAGCACGACACGCGCGCCGGCGCCGGCGAGTCCGCGCGCCAGCGCAAAGCCGATGCCGGCGCTGGAGCCGGTGATGAGCGCGGTGCGCCCGCTGAGGTCGAAGTTCTTGAGGACGGATTGCAACGAGGTCTCCTGGGATGAGTGAGGTCAGGCGGCGTCAGCGTAGCACCGCCTTGCTGCGCGCCGTGAGCGGAACGGCTCAGTTGGCGCAGCGCGCCTCGAGCGCGTCGATGAAGGCGCGGTCCCAGCGGCCTTCCTTCATCGCCCGAATCGTCTCCGCCTCCGTCGCCAGGTGGGCGCGCGCCTTCTCGATCAGCAGCTCGGCCTCGTTGCGCGCGAAGGCCATCAGGCCGTCCTGGTCGCCGACCACGATGTCGCCGGGATTGACAACCATGCCGCCGACCGAGATCGGCACATTGATTTCGCCCGGGCCGTCCTTGTAGGGACCGCGATGGGTCACGCCGCGTGCATACACCGGGAACTCCCGCGCCCGGATCTCGGCCACGTCGCGGACCGCGCCGTCGATCACCACGCCCACGACGCCGATGTGCGCGGCGTAAAAGGACAGGATGCCGCCGACCACCGCGTTGGCGAGGTCGCCGCCGGCATCGACCACCAGCACGTCGCCGGGGCGGCAGAACTCGAGGGCACGCAGATAAGTGAGGTTGTCGCCGCCGCGCGAGCGTGCCGTGACGGCCGTGCCCGCCATGGTCCCGGCGACGGGGCGGTGGTAGGGCTGCAGGCCCGTCGTGCCGATGTTGCGGTGCATGTTGTCGCTCAGCGCAGCGACCGGGATCTCGCGCAGCGCGGCGAGGATCTTGGCGTCGACCTGGGGAGCCGAGGGGTTCTTGCGGAGGGCTTTGTAGGGCATGTCGTGCGGGTCCTTGGTTGGGGGCGATGAATCGTGGTGCTCAGCGCAGCTCGGCCACGGCGCGGGCGATCCGCGCGCAGCCTTCTTCCAGCGTCTCGATGGCGGTGGCGATGGACAGGCGGAAGTAGGGCGACAGCCCGTAGGCCGTGCCGGCCACCGTCGCGACGCCGGCGCTTTCCAGCAGGTACATCACGACGTCGCCGTCCTCGTTCAAGGTCTTGCCCGCGGGCGTGGTCTTGCCGATCAGGCCGGCGCAACGGATGTAGAGGTAGAAGGCGCCGGGCGGCGTGGCGCAGCTCAGGCCCGGGATCGCATTGACGAGCGCCAGCGTGCGGTCGCGCCGCTTCTTGTAGACGGCCACGCTCTCGGCCACGAAGCCCTGGTCGCCATTGAGCGCGGCGGCCGCGCCTGCCTGGCTGATCGAGCAGCAATTGCCCGCGGACTGCGACAGCAGCGTGTCCATGGCCGCGACCAGGTCCGCCGGCCCCGCGGCCCAGCCGATGCGCCAGCCGGTCATTGCATAGGTCTTGGAGACGCCGTTGATCGCCAGCGTGCGCTCGCGCAGCACCGGCGCGACGGCCAGCAGATGCGGCGTGGGCTGGCCGTCGAAGCGGATGTGCTCGTAGATGTCGTCCGTCATCACCATCACGTGCGGATGCCGCGCGAGCACCTCGGCCAGCGCGCGGTACTCGTCGGCGGTGTAGCTCGCGCCCGTGGGATTGCTCGGCGAGTTGATCAGCAGCCAGCGCGTGCGCGGCGTGATGGCCGCTTCCAGTTGGGCCGGCGTGAGCTTGAAGCCGTTGGCCTCGGGGCAGGCGACGGTAACCGGCGTGCCTTCGCAGGCCAGCACCATGTCGGGATAGGAGACCCAGTAGGGGGCAGGGATGATGACCTCGTCGCCCGGCTCCAGCGTGATGGCCAGGGCGTTGTAGATCGCGCTCTTGGCGCCGTTGGTGACGATGATCTCGTTCAGCGCATAGCGCAGGCCGTTCTCGCGCTCCAGCTTGGCGACGATGGCCTGGCGCAGCTCCACCGTGCCGGCCATCAGCGTGTAGCGCGTCGCGCCCTTGTCCATGGCCTCGGCGGCGGCGCGGCGGATGTGCGCGGGGGTGTCGAAGTCGGGCTCGCCCACCACCAGGTTGACGATCGACTTGCCCTGGCGGCGCAGTTCGTTGGCGCGGTCTGCGGCCGAGGTGCTGGGCGAAGGCTTGATGCGCCGCACACGGGCGGCGATGCGGGAGGTGGTCACGAGTCTCTTCCTTGGATGGCGAGGATGGATGGACGCTACGGTACGCACATCGCTTGCCCGAGGCCAAGACGAGATCGCTCTGGTTCTATAGGCGCAGCTTATGGTGAGCCCGGGTACGCCCCCGCCAAGCGCGGTGCTAGGCTCGGCTTTTGCTAGGAGACAAGGCGTGAACCTCAGGCGCCTCAAATACTTCGTGAAGATCGTGGACATCGGCAGCCTGACGCAGGCGGCCGAGGTTCTTTTCATTGCCCAACCGGCGCTGAGCCAGCAGCTCGCCACGCTCGAAGGCGAAGTGCGCCAGCAGTTGCTCGTGCGCACCAAGCGCGGCGTGACGCCCACCGAGGCCGGCAAGGTGCTCTATCGCCACGCCCAGATCATCCTGCGCCAGTGCGAGCAGGCCCGCGTCGACATGGAAGCGGCCGGTGCCGGCCTCTCGGGCCAGGTATCGGTGGGCCTCGCGCCCGGCACTGCCGCCTCTGCGCTGTCGCTGCCGCTGCTGCGCACCGTCCGCGCCCGCCACCCGGGCATCCTGCTCTACCTCAACGAGAACTACGGCACCACGCTGAGCGAGCTGATCATGAACGGCCGCATGGACCTGGCCGTGCTGTACGGCGACAAGGCCATCCATGGCCTCACGTTCCTGCCCCTGCTCAAGGAGCCCCTGTTCCTGGTGGGGCCGGCCTCGATGCCCGCGCCCGCCCAGCCCTTGAAGCTCGCCGACCTGCGCGAGATCGAGCTCTTTCTTCCGCGGCCCTACAACGTGGTGCGCAAGCTGGTCGATGCCGCCTTCCAGCGTGCCGGCATGGTGCCGCGCGTGGCGGCCGAGATCGAATCGGCCTTCACGCTGACGGCCGCCGTCGCCGACGGGCTGGGCGCGACCGTCCTGCCGGCCTCGATGGCGCGCGAGGTGGTGGCCTCCTGCGGCGCCTGGCAATTCCAGATCGTCGATCCGGTGATCGAGGCGCCGCTGGCGCTGTGCCAGTCGGACCACCTGCCGCTGTCCGAGCCCGCGCAGGCGGTGAAGGACATCCTGCTCGAGCTGGTGACCGACCTGGCCGCCCACGTCGCCGCCACGCCCGAACCCGAGCTCAGCGCCTTGTCATAAGCCGCCCTTATTGCGGCACAGCCAATCCGTCTTGGGCTTTGCGGCCGCGCGCCGCTACTGTTCATGCCAGCATGAATCAGGAACAGATCAAGACGCTCATCGACGCACTGGCTGCGTCGGAGCTCGCCGAACTGGAGTTCAGCGAGAACGGCTCCACGCTGCGGCTGGTGAAGCAGGCGGCGCTGGCGGCGCGGGCGCCGCGGCGCGCCGGCGTTGCGGGGCGGCAGGCGCGCGTGCCGGCGGCGGAGCGGGTCGCGCCGCAACCGGCGCAAGCGCAGGCGCCTGTCTCCACCGAATGCCTGGCGCCGCTTTACGGCGTGGTGCATCTGCAACCGACGCCCGACGAGCCGCCCTTCGTTCAGGCCGGGCAAGCGATCCGGGCCGGCCAGATCCTGTGCGTGATCGAGGCCATGAAGGTCTTCAACGAGGTGCGCGCCGAACGCGACGCCACGGTGCAGGCGGTGCTGGTGCGCTCGGGGCAGGAGGTCGAAGCCGGCCAGCCCCTGTTCCGCTTCGATGCCGAATAGGAGCGCGACATGTTCGACACCGTACTCATCGCCAACCGGGGAGAGATCGCGCTGCGCATCCAGCGCGCCTGCCGCGGGCTCGGGCTCAGGACCGTGGTGGTGTACTCCGAGGCCGATCGCGAGGCGAGCTACGTCGCGCAGGCCGACCAGGCCCTGTGCATCGGCCCGGCCGCGCCGGGGCACAGCTACCTGAACCAGTCCGCGATCCTGTTCGCCGCCGAAGTCAGCGGCGCGCAGGCCATCCATCCGGGCTACGGCTTCCTGTCGGAGAACGCGAGCTTCGCCGAGCGCGTCGAGCGGGCCGGGCTCACCTTCATCGGCCCGAGCGCCGCCTGCATCCGCACCATGGGCGACAAGGTGGCGGCCAAGCGCGCGATGCGGTGCGCCGGCGTGCCCTGCGTGCCCGGCCCCGACGGCAGCCTGCCGGAAGACCCGGCAGAGATCCTCGCCCTGGCGCGCGAGATCGGCTTCCCGGTGATCGTGAAGGCCGCGGGCGGCGGCGGCGGCCGCGGCATGCGCGTGGTGCATGACGAAGCCGCGCTGCCGGAGGCCATGTCGCTCACCCGCGAGGAGGCGCGCCGCGCCTTCGGCAACCCCGAGGTCTACATCGAGAAGTTCCTGCTGCATCCGCGCCACGTCGAGATCCAGGTGCTGGCCGACAGCCATGGCCACGCGATCTGGCTCGGCAGCCGAGACTGCTCGCTGCAGCGCCGCCACCAGAAGGTGATCGAGGAGGCGCCGGCGATCGGCATCGACGAGGCACTGCTGGCCGAGGTCGGCGAGCGCTGCGCCGCGGCCTGCCGGCAGATCGGCTACTGCGGCGTCGGCACCTTCGAGTTCCTGTACGAGCAGGGCGCTTTCTACTTCATCGAGATGAACACCCGCCTGCAGGTGGAGCACCCTGTGACCGAGATGACCACCGGCATCGACATCGTGCAACAGCAGCTGCGCGTGGCGCGCGGCGAGCGCCTGGGGTTGACGCAGGCCGACGTGCGCTGCGAAGGCCATGCGATCGAGTGCCGCATCAACGCAGAGAACCCGGACACCTTCGC
Organism: Variovorax sp. WS11; assembly: GCF_010499245.1. Classification (GTDB taxonomy): domain Bacteria; phylum Pseudomonadota; class Gammaproteobacteria; order Burkholderiales; family Burkholderiaceae_C; genus Variovorax. Next base: position 377,403 of record NZ_JAAGOW010000001.1, on the reverse strand, counting down.
GCCCTCGCCGGGGCGCATCAGCGGCTGGCAACTGCCGGGCGGCTTCGGCGTGCGCGTGGACTCGCACGCGAGCGCCGGCTACCGCGTGCCGCCGTACTACGACTCGATGATCGCCAAGCTGATCGTGCAGGGCCGCACGCGCGAGGACGCGCTGGACCGCATGCGCCTGGCGCTCGCCGAGATGCGCGTCGAGGGCATCTCGACCAACGTGCCGCTGCACCGCGAGATCCTGCGCGATGCGGGCTTCGCCGCCGGCGGCGTCGACATCCACCACCTCGAGCGCTGGCTGCAGCAAAGGAGCGCCGCATGAGCCGCCGCCCGGCCGCTCCGAAGGGGGCTCGCACCGCAGCCGCCGGCGGAGGTACTTCCATGGTCGCCCCAACGGCATCCGTCAGCCTGCTGGGCACCACCGCGCTGCTGTTCGAGGCGCCCGGCGAGCTCGCGCTGCCCTCGCAGCAGCGCATCTGGGCCCTCGCGCGCGAGGCGCAGGCCTGGCCGGAGGTGCGCGAGGCGGTGCCGGGCATGAACAACCTCATGCTCACCTTCGAGCGGCTGCCGCGCAGCGCCGCGGCGCTCGATGCGCTGGAGGCCCGTCTCCAGGCGGCCTGGGATGCTGCGGCGCCGCTGCCGCTGGAAGGCCGCGTGGTCGAGCTGCCGGTGGTCTACGGCGGCGAGGGCGGCCCGCACATGGCCGACGTGGTGGCGCACACCGGGCTGAGCGTTGACGAGATCGTCGAGTTGCACAGCACGCCGGTCTATCCGGTGTATGCGCTCGGCAGCCATCCGGGCTACTGCTACCTGGGCGGCATGGACCCGCGCATCGCCACGCCGCGCCGCAAGGTGCCGGTGCTCAGCATTCCGGGCGGCGCAGTGTCGATCGGCGGGGCGCAGACCGGCGTGTCGGCCTCGGCCGGCCCGAGCGGCTGGAACACGATCGGCTGCACCGCCATGTCCTTCTTCGACCCGGCGCAGGACCCGCCGGCGATCCTGCAGCCGGGCGACATGATCCGCTTCCGGGTCCAGGGGGTGATCCGATGATCGAAGTGCTCTCGTCCGCCGCGCTGGCCACCGTGCAGGACATGGGGCGCACCGGCAGCCTGCGCTGGGGCGTGGGCACGGCCGGCGCCATGGACAACCTGGCGCTGGCGGCCGGCAACCTGCTGCTGGGCAACGACGCTAATGCGGCGGCCGTCGAGATCCCGGTGTTTCCCTTCAAGCTGCGCTTCGATGCCGACTGCGCCTTTGCACTGACCGGTGCCGACTGTGCGGCGCGGCTGGACGACGCGCCGCTCCTGCCCTGGTGGGTGCACCAGGCGCGCGCCGGGCAGACGCTCACGCTGGGCCTGCCGCAGGGCGGCATGCACCGCGGCAGCCGCGCCATGCTGTGCCTGGCCGGCGGCGTGGACGTGCCCGAGGTGCTGGGCTCGCGCAGCACCCAGCTGCGCGGCGCCTTCGGTGGCCACGAAGGCCGCGCGCTGCGCCGCGGCGATGCGCTGCGCGCGGTGGGCGAGGGGCAGTCCTGCAGGACCGGCTTCGGCCTGGTGCCGCCGGCCTTGAGCCTGCCGCTGCAGGTGGACGGCCTGCCTGCCGTGCGGGTGCTGCCCGCCGCCGAGTACCTGGGCTTCGAGGAAGCCTCGCGCGCCGCCTTCTGGGCCGGCGAATGGAAGATCACGGCGCAGAGCGACCGCTACGGCTTTCGCCTGGAAGGCGAGGCGCTGCGCCCGATCGCGCCGATGGAGATGCGCTCGCACGGCATCGTGCCCGGCGTGATCCAGGTGCCGCACAGCGGGCAGCCCATCATCCAGATGCGCGATGCCCAGCCTTCGGGCGGCTACCCCAAGTTCGGCACCGTGATCGAGGCCGACCTCTGGCGCCTGGGCCAGGCGCCGATCGGCAGCCGCATCCGCTTCGTCGAGGCCAGCTGGGACGAGGCCGTGGCTGCACAGGACGAGATCGCAGCCTGGCTCGACAGGGTGCGGCGCATGGTGGACCTCCACCGCAGTTCGCCGCGCGTGAATTGACATGAAAAGCCCTGCACAAGTCCAGGAGCTCGCCGCATGGCTGGCTGCCACCGACATCGGCCTGCTGGAGCTGCGCACGCCCGATGGGGTGCTGCGCCTGGGGCGCGGACCCGCAGGCGAGATCGAGAAGCTCGATGCGCAGGACGAGGAGGCGCCGCAGGCACCTGCGGCCCTCGTCGCCGTTGCGCCCAGCGTGGGCGTCTTCCTGCACGCCCATCCGCTGCATGCCGCGCCGCTGGCGCGCCCGGGCGAGCACGTGGTGGCAGGACAGCCTGTGGGCGTGATTCGGATCGGCCCGCTGCTGCTGCCGGTGCACGCACCGCAGGCCGGCGTGCTGATCGCCTTTCTGGTGCCCGACCGCCAAGCCGTCGGCTGGGGCACGCCGCTGGTCGAACTGCAGGCCGACGAATGAGGAGTACATCGCGATGGACATCGATCTGAACGCCGACCTGGGCGAGGGCTTCGGCCCCTGGCGCATGGGCGAGGACGAGGCGCTGCTGGACATCGTGTCCTCCGCCAACGTGGCCTGCGGCTTCCATGCCGGCGACCCGGTCATCATGGACCGCACGGTGCGCATGGCTCGCGAGCGGGGCGTGGACGTGGGGGCGCATGTGGGTTTTCCCGACCTGCTCGGCTTCGGGCGCCGCCCGATGCAGATCGACGTCGCGGAGCTCGCCACCTACGTGACCTACCAGCTCGGCGCGCTGGCGGGCATGGCGCGCGCCGTCGGCCACCGCATGACGCACATGAGCTTCCACGGCGCGCTGGGCAACATGGCGGCCGCCGATGCGGCGCTGGCAGGCCCGCTGGTGCGCGCGGTGGCGGATTTCGACCCCGGCCTGATCATCAGCTCCTCGGCCAGCCGCGCCATCGAGGACGCGGCCGAGCGCTGCGGGCTGCGCGTGGCGCGCACCTTCCTCGCCGACCGCGCCTGCGACGACGAGGGCCTGCTGGTGCCGCGCAAGCTGCCCGGCGCCGTCATCCACGAGCCCGAGGCCGTGCTGGCGCGCGTGCGGCAGCTGCTGGAGGAGGGCACGGTCACCAGCCATGCCGGCCGCAAGATCCCGATGAACGTCCGCTCCATCCTCGTGCACGGCGATACGCCCGGCGCGGTGGAGCTGGCGCGGGCCGTGCGCGGCGTGGTCGAGGCGGCGGGGCGCGTGCTGCCGATCTCGCGGCAGATGGCGCCCTGAAGCCGGGCGGCCGGGCGACATAAGGACGGCTTATCTCTACACAGCCATTCCGTCTTGGCGCCGCGCGGCCCCGCTCTATACAGTGAATTCGTCCCAACGAAAGAAGCCAAAGATGCCTTTCTCCGACTACAAGACCGCGCTGGTGACGGGGGCCTCCTCGGGCATCGGCGCCGCGGTCGTCGAGCGCCTCTGCAAGGAGGGCCTGCAGGTCCATGCGCTCGCACGCAGCGCCGACAAGCTGGCCGAGCTGGCCGTCCGCACGGGCTGCATCCCGCACGCCATCGACGTGAGCGATCTCGAAGGCGTTACCCGCCTCGCGCGGGAGATCCCCTTCGACGTCCTGGTCAACAACGCCGGCGTCGACCGCCCGGGCTCCATCCTGAAGGCCGACGCCGAAGGCATCGACCTGCTGGTCGACGTCAACCTGCGCGCCGTGCTGCACCTGTGCCGCCTGGTCGTGCCGGGCATGGCCGAACGCGACCGCGGCCACGTGATCAACATCAGCTCGATCGCCGGGGCCTACAACTTCGGCGGCAACAGCACTTACCACGCGACCAAGGCCGCGGTGAGCATGCTGTCGCGCCAACTGCGCATCGATGTCTTCGGCAAGCGCGTGCGGGTCACCGAAATCTGCCCGGGGCGGGTGGCCACCGACATCTTCGCGCACGTACACGGCAACGCGGAGGAAATGCACAAGCGCTTCATCGAGGGCTTCGAGCTGCCCCGGGCCGAGGACATCGCCGACGCCATCGCCTTCGCCATCGCCGCGCCGATCGCGGTGAACGTGGGTCACATGGAGATCACGCCGACGCTGCAGGTGCCCGGCGGGCTCTCCACCACCCGCCCGGAAACGCCCCGCGGCTGAGCGGCCCCCACCACGCGACGCGCAAAGGAACTGGCATGAAGGACTTCGACCTGCTGGCCGTTCTGCTGAAGCCGGAGTTCGGCGCCATGCTGCTGCACGGCGTGGAGATGACGCTGAAGATCGCAGCCGGCTCCTGGCTGCTCGCGATGAGCCTGGCCCTCGTGCTGCTGACCGTGCGCCTCACGCCGAACCGCATCGCCGAGCGCGTGGTCGCGGCTTACGTCTCCTACCACCGCAACGTGCCGACGCTGGTGCAGCTGATGCTCTGGTACTTCGGCATCTTCAGCCTGCTGCCCCAGTTCCTGCAGGGCTGGCTGTCCGATCACAACGCGGAGGCCATCCTCTCGATCGTCGCACTGGGGCTGTGCCAGGCGGCTTACTTCAGCGAAGACATGCGATCGGGCCTGCGCTCCATTCCAAGCGGGCAGGCCGAGGCCGCACGTGCCCTCGGCCACAGCTTCATCGGCTCGATGCGCCACGTCATGCTGCCGCAGGCGATCCGCAACGCCATTCCCGCGCTGGTCAACCACAGCGTGTCGCTGTTCAAGAACAGCAGCCTGGCCATGGCGATCGGCGTGGCCGAGCTGACGCACGCCGTCAAGGAGGTGGAGAGCCAGAGCTTCCGCGCCTTCGAGGCCTACAGCGTCGCGACGGTGCTGTACCTGAGTTTCTCGTTGCTCATCATGGCCGCGGGCGGCTGGGTGGCGCGGCACTACCGCATTGCCGGAGCGAGGTGAGCGATGTTCAGCGTCTTCGAGATCCTTCGCGACAACTGGCTGCTGCTGCTCATCGGCCAGTACCCCAACGGCCCCATGGGCGGCATCGTCGCCACGCTGATCCTGTCGGTGCTGGGCATCGTGCTGGCCTTCCCGCTCTCGGTGCTGATGGCACTGGCCCGGCTGTCTCCCTGGAAGGTGCTGCGCTGGCCGGCGACGGTGCTGGTCTACGTGGTGCGCGGCGTGCCGCTGCTGATGGTCATCTTGTGGGTCTACTTCCTGGTGCCGCTCCTGATCGGCCGTGAGATCTCGGGCTTCACGACCATGCTGTGCACGCTGGTGATCTACGAGGGCGCCTACCTGTCGGAGGTGGTGCGCGCCGGCATCCTGGCTTTGCCCAAGGGGCAGAGCGAGGCGGCGCGTGCGCTCGGCCACAGCCACCTCGGGACCATGTGGTACGTGATCCTGCCGCAGGCGCTCTACAACATGCTGCCGAGCATGCTGAGCCAGTTCATCTCGACCATCAAGGAAACGACGCTGGGCTACGTGATCAACGTGAACGAGCTCACCTTCGCGGCCAACCAGATCAACAACCAGCTGCTGACCAAGCCCTTCCAGGTGTTCTTCATCCTGGCGATGACCTACTACGTGGTGTGCTTCAGCCTCACGCAGCTGGCGCAATGGCTGGAGCGGCGCATTGCCTACAAGCGGCTCGGCGTCGCGCCGGCTGCGGCCACCGAAGGCGGCGGATCGCTGCCGCCGCCGGTGGCGGCCAACCCCTGACACGGCCGCATGCGACGGCCGGCGACCACACAAGGAGACAGAACCATGCCCACCCCGACGACGAACGCCGAGGACGTTCCCATGATCCTGTTTTCCAACATCAACAAGTGGTACGGCGACTACCAGGCGCTCACCGACGTCAACGCCGAAGTGCGGAAGGGCGAGGTGGTCGTGGTCTGCGGGCCTTCGGGCTCGGGCAAGTCGACGCTGATCCGCACCGTCAACCGCCTCGAGGAAGTCAAGTCGGGCCAGTTGCTCTTCGACGGCCACGACATCCACGCGCCGATGAGCAGCGTGGCGCTCAACAAGCTGCGCAGCCGCATCGGCTTCGTGTTCCAGAGCTTCAACCTGTTCCCGCACCTGTCGGTGCTGGAGAACATCATGCTCTCGCCGATGCGGGTGCTGGGCGTCAAGCGCGCCGCGGCGAAAACGAAGGCGATGCAGCTGCTGGAGCGCGTGGGCCTGGCGGCCAAGGCCGGCGCCTATCCGGCGCAGCTTTCGGGCGGACAGCAGCAGCGGGTGGCGATCGCGCGCGCCCTTGCCATGGAGCCGCCGGCCATGTTGTTCGACGAGCCGACCAGCGCGCTCGACCCCGAGATGGTGGGCGAGGTGCTGCAGGTGATGCGGGGCCTGGCCAACGACGGCATGACCATGATGTGCGTCACGCACGAGATGAATTTCGCCCGCGAGGTGGCCGACCGCGTGTGGTTCATGGACGCCGGCCGCATCCTCGAGAAGGCCGAACCGGCGGCCTTCTTCAGCAGCCCGCAGCACCCGCGTGCGCAGCGCTTCCTGTCCGATCTGCGCGCGCATTGAAGCCGGGCACCCCTTTTCCAACAGCACCTCACCAGGAGTTCATCATGTCGAAGAAGACCGTGTTCCGTCTCGCCGCCATCGGTGGTTGCATTGCCACCCTGCCCCTGCTGGCCCATGCGGACCAATGGGATGAAATCCAGCAGCGCAAGGAGCTCAAGTGCGGCACCTTCGCCGACGTGCCGCCTTTCGCTGCGCCCGATCCCAAGACGCGCGAGATGGTGGGCTTCGACATCGATCTATGCAACGCGCTCGCCAAGCAGTTGGGCGTCGCGGCAAAGGTCACGCCGCTGTCGGTCGAGGCCCGCGTGCCCGAGGTCAAGCTCGGCCGTGTCGATGTGACGGTGGCCAATCTGGCCTACACCAAGAGCCGCGGCGAGCAGATCCAGTTCAGCGACCCCTACTACGTGGCCAAGGAGATGCTGGCGGTGAAGGCATCCGACCCCGGCACCACCAAGGCCGATTTCAAGGGCAAGCGACTGAGTTCCACCAAGGGCTCGACCTCGGAGCTGTCGATCAAGATGAACGGCTCCGAGCCGGTGACCTTCCAGGACACGGGCTCGGCCTTCATGGCCGTGCAGCAGAACAAGTCGATGGGCATGGTGGCGAACACGATGACCATCACCAAGCTGGTCAACCAGTCGAAGACCTCCGGCGTCGAGCTCAAGATGATCAAGGAGCCGATGGTGCTGCAGCCCATCGGCGTAGGCATGAAGAAGGACGAGCCGGTGCTGCTGGGCAAGGTCAATGCGGCGCTGGTGGCGTTGGACAAGTCCGGCGAGATCGACCGCATCTGGGCCAAGTGGCTGGGGCCGAACACCGAGTACAAGATGACGCGCGACGAGAAGGTGACGCCGTTGTCGGAGCTCAAGTTCGAGCTGCTGCCTTGATGCGGGGCGGCGCACCGCGGACCAGTCACTCGGCAGCGATGCCCGCACGGTGGGCCAGCGCCCGGTAGCGCGAGATCTCCGACCCCATCAGGCTGCGAAACGGCGCCGCGCCGATCATCACGGGCTCCATGCCCTGCGCGCGGAACTGGTCCTGCAGTGCCTTGTCTGCCATTGCAGCACCGACTGCAGCCGTGAGCTTCTGCAGCACGGGCGCCGGCGTGCCCGCAGGCGCGGCCAGGCCGTACCAGGCGTCGAAGGTGGCGTCCGGCAACCTGAGTTCGGTCATCGTCGGCACCTCCGGCAGCATGCTGGAGCGCGTCGTGCCCACGATGGCCAGGGCGCGCAGCTTGCCGGCGCGCACGTGCGGCGCAACCGCGGCCACGGTGTCGATGCCCATCTCGATCTCGCCGCCGATCAGGGCGACCGTGCTTTGGCTGCTGCCCTTGTAGGGCACGTCCTGGAGTTTCACGCCGGCTGCCATCGCGAACAGCTCGCCGGCCAGGTGCGGGCCGGAGCCGCTGCCGAAGGTGGCGTAGCGGATGCCCTGGGGCTTGGCTTTGGCGGCAGCGGCGAGCTCCGCCACGCTGCGCCAGGGCGAGCTGGTGTTGACCACCAGCACCAGCGGCGCCTTGGCAATGATTGCCACCGGCGCCAAGTCCTTCAACGGGTCGTAGGGGAGGCGGGCGCGCAGCGCCGCATTCACGCTGTAGGTGGACGAGCCCGAGACCAGCAGCGTGTAGCCATCCGGCGTTGCCTTGGCCACCGCGTCGGCGCCGATGAGGGTGGCCGCGCCGGGCTTGTTGTCGATCACCACCGTCTGGGCCAGCCGCTCGGCCAGCTTCTGGCCCAGGCCGCGCGCCACGATGTCGGTGCCGCCGCCGGGCGGGAAAGGAACGACGAGCTTGACGGCCTTGGCTGGCCATGCGTCGTTGGCCTGTGCGAGGCAGGCCGCCGAGAGGAGGGCGACGGCGGCAAGGGCGTGGGCGACGGGCTTCATGCGGAGGGTGGCTTTCAGAAACGGGGAGAGGTGGGAGCGGTGGAAGAAGCGGCCTGCCACGGCGTGTGGGCCGCCGCGTCGCCGAGGTCCCAGTAGAGACCGGCCATGATCTGCAGCCCTTCCCGCGCCAGCGGCGCCAGCAGGTGTTCGTTGGGCGCATGCTGCGCGCAGGCCGGGTACGAATGCGGCACCCACAGCGTGGGCAGGCCCAGCAGGTCGACGAAGACGTCGTTGGGCAGCGAGCCGGCCAGGTTCGGCAGCAGGTCGGGGCGCTGGCCGGTACTGGCCTCGATGGAGCGTCGGGCCCAGCTCACCCAGGGGTTGGCCAGGTCCAGGCGCGTCGCCGCGCCTTCGAGCGTGACCTGAACCTCGACTTGCTCGAAACCGTGCGCGTCGAGATGGGCTCGGACGATGGCCGCGAGATCGCGCCACGGCGTGCCCACCACGAAGCGCAGCTGGCAATGCGCCACCGCCTGGCCCGGTATCGCATTCACCGGGCGCTGCGGCGAGCCCGCGCCGAGGGCGAGCACCTCGATCGTGTTCCAGGCCATCAGGCGCTCGGCGGGGCTCAGGCCGGGCTCGCCCCAGTTTGCGTCCAGCGCGGGATCGTCGGCGCCGCCGCCGATTGCGATGTCGGCCAGGGCCTCGCGCACCGGAGCCGGGATGCCCTGCGGCCGAAGCGCTTCCACCAGGATGCGGCCCTTCGCATCCACCAGCGTCGCCACCGCGTGGCTCAGCACCGTGGCCGGGTTCGCGAGCACGCCACCCCAGTTGCCCGAGTGATAGCCGCGCGGCCGCGCGCGCAGCCGCAGGCTGAAGTTGACCGCACCGCGCGAGCCGAGGAAGAGGGTGGGCCGCTGCGCACTCACGCGCGGCCCGTCGCAGGCGATCAGCAGGTCGGCGCGCAGTTTGCCCGCCTGTTGCGCGCAGACTTCGTGCAGGCCGGGCGATGCCGCTTCCTCGCCCATTTCGAGCAGCAGCGTCACGTTGTAGCCGAGCCGGCCGCCGCGGGCGCGGATGACTTCCGCCAGCGCGCCGAGGTTGATGCTGTGCTGACCCTTGTTGTCGGCGGTGCCGCGGCCGTACCAGCGCTCGCCCTCGACTGTGAGCGTCCAGGGCGCGAGGCCCTCGCGCCATTGCGCGTCCTGGCCGCTCACCACGTCGCCGTGGCCGTAGCTCAGCACCGTGGGAAGCCCGGCGCCTTCGACGCGACGCGCAATCAGGAAGGGGCCGCCGCCGGGCACCGGGTTGTCGATCACCTCGCACTCGAAGCCGAGCTGCGTGAGCGCCGGGGTCATTTCCTCGCGCAGGTAGGCGCCGAGCGCGGGCGGTGCGGTGCCGGTGTCGCTCTCGGTCCGGAAGGCGACGCGCCGCTGCAGGTCGGCGAGGAAGCGGCCGTCGTCGAAATAGGCGGCAGCCGCGCAGAGGCAATCGTGGCGTTGCATGGGGTCTCGTGTTCGGGTGATGAGAGGGTTGCAAGTAAAAGGCCAGATCGTCGTTGCGAGAACCATCGATTTCGCAAGCTACCATTGCCTTCAAGGCAACGCTGGCACCGCACCTCATGGCCACCTCCATCCTCAGCATCCCGATGCGCTACTTCATGGAAGTGGCGACCCGCGGTTCGGTCAGCCAGGCGGCGGCGCGGCTCTATGTCGCTCCCTCGGCGGTCAGCCGGCAGATCGCCAAGCTGGAGGACTCGCTCCAGACCCCGCTGTTCGAGCGCAAGGCGCGCGGCATGACATTGACGCAGGCCGGCGAACGCCTGGCCGCGCATCTGCGCACGACGCAGACGGACACCGAGCAGGTGATCGAGCAGGTGCGCGGCATCGGCGGCCGCGAGGCGGGCCGTGTGCGCGTGGCCTGCACCGAGGGCTTTGCGGTGGGCTTCATGCCGGAGGTGATGCGCAACTTTCGCGCGGCGCATGCGCAAAGCCGGATGCAGCTGCACGTCGGCGCGCCGGACGAGGTCAGCGCGCTGCTGGCCCGCGGCGATGCCGACATCGCGCTCAAGTACGCGGTCGCGCCCGAGCCGGGCTGCCGCATCGAGCACTCGGCGCCGGCGCCGGTGTTCGCGCTGATGGCGCCTGATCATCCGCTGGCGCGGCAGCGCGCGGTCAGCGTGGCCGAGGTGGTGCGCTATCCGCTGGCCGTGGGCAGCCGCGGCGTCACCGCGCGCCAGCTCTTCGACCTGAGCTGCAGCGTGCAGGGGCTCGGCTACGAGCCTGCCTTCGTCAGCAATTTCTCCTCCGTGCTGCTGCCGCTGGTGCGCACGCCCGAGATCGTGCTGGCGGGGCTGCTGACGGCCGTGCACCTGATCGAGAACGGCACGCTGGTCGCGCGGCCCTTCGTGGAAGCGCAGATGCAGCAGCGCCGCCTGCAGGTGCTGTCGCTGGAGGGGCGCACGCTGTCGCTGCTGGCGCGTGCGCTGGTGCAGCAGCTGGTCGCCGCCATCGGCAGCGGGGGCAAGCGCAGGCTGGGTCGTGCTCGCGCCTCCGCCGCCTCGCGAGGCTGAGCCTTCCGTGCACCATCAGCTCGCGCCTGTCGTCGTTGCGACGGCGCCTGCGGCGACCGCCGGCTCGTCCTCGTCACGCCGGTGGGCCAGCCGGTACAGCAGCGGCAGCACCAGCAGCGTCAGCGCCGTGGACGAGAGGATGCCGCCGATCACCACCGTGGCCAGCGGCCGCTGCACCTCGGCACCGGTGCCGGTGGCCAGCGCCATCGGCACGAAGCCCAGGGATGCGACCAGCGCCGTCATCAGCACCGGACGCAGCCGGGTCAGCGCGCCTTCGTGGATGGCCTGGTCCAGCGAACGGCCGGCCTCGCGCAGGTTGCGGATGAAGGACAGCATCACCAGCCCGTTGAGCACCGCCACGCCCGACAGCGCGATCAGGCCCACTGCCGCGGAGATGGACAGCGGGATGCCGCGCAGCCACAGCGCAAGGATGCCGCCCGTGAGCGCGAAGGGGATGCCGGTGAAGACCAGCAGCCCGTCCTTGAGGTTGCCGAACATCGCGAACAGCAGCACGAAGACCAGCAGCAGCGCGAGCGGGATCACGAGCTTCAGCCGGGCGGTCGCCGACTCCAGCTGCTCGAAGGTGCCGCCCCAGGTGGTCCAGTAGCCGGCCGGCACCTTCACCCGGGCCTGCAGGGCGGCCTCGGCCTCGGGCACGAAGCTGCCGATGCTGCGGCCCTGCACGTTGGCGCTGACCACGATGCGCCGCTTGCCGTTTTCGCGCGAGACCTGGTTGGGGCCGGGCGCGATGGCCAGCGTCGCGATCTCCGACAAGGGCACGAAGGCGGTCCGGCCCGCCGCGTCCCGCGGCAGCGCGATGGGCAGGCGGCGCAGCGCCTCCAGGTCGCCGCGCACCGCTTCCGGCAGGCGCACGACGATGGCGAAGCGGCGGTCGCCCTGGAAGAAGGTGCCCGCGGCCTTGCCGCCGATCGCGATCGAGATCGCCTCCTGCACCTCGTTCATGTTGAGGCCGTGGCGCGCGGCCCGGGTGCGGTCCACCTGCAGCGTGAGCATCGGCAGGCCGGTGGTCTGCTCGACCTTCACCTCGGTGGCGCCGGGCACGGACTGGAGCACCGAAGCGATGCGGTCGGCGGTGGCCTTCAGCACCTCGTTGTCGTCGCCGAAGACCTTGACCGCGACGTCGGATCGCACGCCCGAGATCAGCTCGTTGAAGCGCAGCTGGATCGGTTGCGAGAACTCGTAGTTGTTGCCCGGGAGCCGGGCCACCTCTTCGCGCACCTCGGCCAGCAGCGCATCGCGCGTGCGGCGCGGCGCAGGCCATTCGGACTCGGGCTTGAGCATGATGTAGCCGTCCGAGATGTTGGGCGGCATCGGGTCGGAGGCGATCTCGGCCGTGCCGGTGCGCGCGAAGACGCGCTCGATCTCCGGAAACTTCTGCATGAGCCGCGTCTCGATCCGCTGCTGCATCTCCACCGACTGCGAGAGGCTGGTGCCCGGGATGCGCAGCGCCTGGATCGAGAAGTCGCCCTCGTTGAGGTTGGGCACGAACTCGCGGCCCAGCCGGCTGGCCGCCAGCAGCGAGAGCAGCACCAGCACGACCACGGCCGTCAGCACCACCGAGGCGTTGGCCAGCGAGCCACGCAGGGCGGGCGCGTACCAGCGGCGCGCCCATTCCATCAGCCGGTTCTCCTTCTCCGCGACGCGCTGGCCGATGAAGAGCGCGACCGCGGCCGGAACGAAGGTGACCGACAGGATCATCGCGCCGAGCAGCGCCAGTACCACCGTGAAGGCCATGGGCTGGAACATCTTCCCCTCGACGCCGCCGAGCGCAAAGATCGGCAGGTAGACGATCATGATGATCAGCTGCCCGTAGATCAGCGGCCGCCGCGCTTCCCGCGAGGCGGCGAACACTTCATGGAAGCGCTCGGCGCGCGTGAGGGGCCGGCCGTGGTGCGCCTGCGCATGGGCGAGGCGCCGCACGCAGTTCTCGACGATCACCACCGCGCCGTCGACGATGATGCCGAAGTCCAGCGCGCCGAGGCTCAGCAGGTTGGCGCTGATGCGCCCGCCCACCATGCCGGTGAAGGTGAAGAGCATCGACAGCGGGATCACCAGCGCGGTGATGATGGCCGCGCGGATGTTGCCGAGGAACAGGAAGAGCACCGCGATCACCAGCGCCGCGCCTTCCAGCAGATTCTTCTTGACCGTGGCGATGGCCTTGTCGACCAGCACCGTGCGGTCGTACACCGTTACCGCTTTCACGCCCGACGGCAGGCTGCGATTGATCTGCGCCATCTGCCGGTCGACCGCCTGCGAGACCGCGCGGCTGTTCTCGCCCAGCAGCATGAAAACCGTGCCAAGCACCACCTCGCGGCCGTTCTCGGTGGCCGCGCCGGTGCGCAGCTCCTGGCCGAGCGAGACCTGCGCCACGTCGCCGATGCGCACCGGCTCGCCCTGCGCGCTGCCGAGCAGGATGGCGCGGATGTCCTCGATGGACTGCACCTGGCCCGGCGCCCGCACCAGGTACTGCTCGCCGCGGCGCTCGATGTAGCCGGCGCCGACGTTGGCGTTGTTGCGCTCCAGCGCGGCTACCACGTCCTGCAGGCCGAGGCCGCGCGCGGCCAGGCGCTCCAGCTCGGGTGCGACCTGGTACTGGCGGTCGAAGCCGCCGATGGAGTTGATCTCCGTCACGCCCGGCACGTTGCGCAGCTGCGGCTTGATGATCCAGTCCTGGATTTCGCGCAGGTCGGTGGGGGTGTAGGGCGTGCCGTCGGGCTTGCGCGCGCCATCCTCGGCCTCGACGGTCCACAGGTAGATCTCGCCCAGGCCGCTGGAGATCGGGCCCATCGCGGGTGTCAGGCCGTCGGGCAGCCGGTCGCGGGCCTCCTGGATGCGCTGGTTGACCAGCTGCCGCGCGAAGTGGATGTCGGTGCCATCCTTGAAAATCACCGTCACCTGCGACAGGCCATAGCGCGAGAGCGAGCGGGTCTGCTCCAGGCCGGGCAGGCCGGCCATCACGGTTTCGAGGGGGTAGCTGACGCGCTGCTCGGTCTCCAGCGGCGAGTAGCCGGGCGCCTGGGTGTTGATCTGCACCTGGACGTTGGTGATGTCGGGGATGGCGTCGATGGGCAGCCGGCCGTAGTTGTAGATGCCCAGGGCGCTCATGCCGAGCACGGCCAGGAGCACCAGCCATCGCTGTTCGATGGCGAAGCGGATGAGTCGTTCGAACATGGATCGCTCGCCTCAGTGGGTGTGGCTCGCGCCGGCCTTGCCCTGCTCGGACTTGAGCACGTAGCTGTTGGCGGCGGCGTAGCGGGCGCCGGGCTGCAGGCCCTCGACGATCTCGACGAAGGGGCCGCCCGCGCGGCCCAGCTTCACGGGCTGGGCGACGAAGCCGCCGGGCACGGCGAGGAAGACCACGCTCCTGTCGCTCAGCGTCTGAATCGCTTCCGCGCGCACGGCCACCGGCACCTCGGCCTCCTCGGCGAGCACGGTGATGGTGACGAACAGGCCCGGGCGCCACGCGAGCTGCGGGTTGGCCAGCGTCACGCGCGCCTTGGCGGTGCGGGTCTGCTCGCCGATCAGCGCGCCGACGTAGGAGATCGTGCCCTCGGCCTTCTCCTGCGAGGCGGTGGAGCTGACGATCACCTTCTCGCCGACGCGCACGCGGCCGATCTCCTGCGCGGGCACGGCCATCTCGGCCCAGACCGTCGACAGGTCGGAGAGGGTGAAAACGTTGGCGTCCTCGCGCACCGCCTCGCCGAGCGAGATGTGCTTCTCGACGAGGGTGCCGTCGAAGGGGGCGCGCAGTTCGAACTGGTTGAGCGCGCCGGCCGATGCGCCCGCGCCGACGGCCCGGAGCTTCTGCTGCGCGTTGCGTACCGCGATCTGCGCCTCCTCCAGTGCGGCGCGGGCCTGCAGGACGTCTTGTTCTGCGGAGATCCTGTCCTTCCAGAGGCTCTCTTCGCGCGCATGGGTGGCGCGCGCCAGCGCGAGCCGGCGCTCGGCGGTGAGCAGCTCGCTGCGCTGCTCCGAGAGCGCGGTGCTGGCGATCACTGCCAGCAGCTGTCCCTTGCGCACCTGCTGGCCCAGGCTGGCCGGCACGCTCTCGACCACGCCGGCGAGGCGCGGCACCACGTGGGCGGTGCGGTCGTCGTTGAAGCGGATCTCGCCGGGCAGCTGGAGCGTGGCTTGCACGCGGGCGCTGCCGGCGCTTTCCTGGGTGATGCCGGCGGCCTGGATCTGGGCTTCGGTCAGCGCGACCTTGGCCTCGTCCTTGTGGGTGGACGCTTTGGCCTTGTCCTTCTTCGCTTCGCCATGGGCGTGGGCCTCTTCGGGCTCCTTGTGGCCGCCGCCCGATTCCTCGCCGTGGTGGTCGTGGTCCGCGTGGGCCTCGGTTTCTTCGTGACCGTGCTCCGCGCTGCCCGGCGAGCGCCCGGTCGTCAGGATGGCGACGGCTGCGAGCAGTCCGAGGATCAGGATGGCAGCGATCGCTGCCTTCTTCTTGTTCGGGGAGGTCATGGTGTTGCTGCCTGTGCGTGATGAGGTTGGCGACCGAGCAGGCGGTCGAGGGTGGCTGCCGCCTGGTAGGCGCCGGCGACGACGCCGAGATAGCGCACGCGCGCCTGCAGCAGGCTGCGCTGCGCGTCCAGGACGTCGAGGAAGCCGAACTTGCCGGCCTCGAAGCCGCGGGTGGCCGCGTCGTGGGCCTGCTGCGCGGCGGGCAGGATGGTGGTTTTCAGCGTCTGTGCCGAAGCGCGGGCGAGCGCCAGTTGGGACGCGGCCTGCCGGGCTTCGTTGGCGAGGCGGATGCGCGTCGCACGGTAGTCGTCCTCCGCCTTGTCTGCGCGGCTGAGCGCGGCCTGCAGCCGGCCCTCGTTGCGGTCGAACAGGGGCAGCGGCACGATCACGCCGATCACGGCCTGCGTGATCCGCGTGTCGTTGGAGCGCTTGGCGCCGACGTTCAGCGTCAGGTCCGGGGTCTGCCTGCTGCGCTCGACCTCGACGGCGGCCTTGCGGCGTTCCCACTCGAGGCGGCTGGCTTCCAGTGTGGGCGCGGTTTCGAGCGCGGCGAGCAGCTGCTGCGCATCGGCGCGCACGGGCAGCGCGTCGAGCTTGCCCTCGACCTGCGCCTGGCCGAGTTCGGGGCTGCCCCAGAACGCAGCCAGGGCCTGGCGCGCGCTCTGCAGCTCGGCCCGGGCATCGGCCAACTCCAGCCCGGCGTTGGCCTGCTCGACCCGGGCCCGCGTCTCGTCGACCGGCGAAATCTTGCCGGCCGCCACGCGGCGCGCGGTCGCGTCCGCGCCGCGCGTCGAGAGCTGGGTCGAGGCGTCCGCGAGCTTCACGCGTTCCTGCGCCACCAACACCCTGAAGAAGGCGGCCAGCAACTGGGCCCGCAGCTCGGCCTGCGCGCCCAGCAGGCCGGCTTGCGCCAGCTCGCTCGCGCGCCGGGCCTCGGCCACGCGCGCGGCGCGCTTGCCTCCGAGCTCGAGCGGGATGTTCAGCTGCGCGGTGGT
Source organism: Variovorax sp. WS11 (assembly GCF_010499245.1). Classification (GTDB taxonomy): domain Bacteria; phylum Pseudomonadota; class Gammaproteobacteria; order Burkholderiales; family Burkholderiaceae_C; genus Variovorax. Next base: position 361,136 of record NZ_JAAGOW010000001.1, on the reverse strand, counting down.
GGTGCGCGTGGCGCGGCGCTCGTCCTCGAGCAGCACGGCCAGTTCCGGGTTGGGCGGCAGGTCGGCCTGGCGCACCTCGGCCTCGCTGGCCTCGAGCTCGCGACGGGCGGCCGACACGCTCGGGCTGTACGCCTCGGCGAGCGCGGTGGCGGCGGCCAGCGACAGCGGGGCCGCTGCGCTGGCCGAGGTCGTGGTTGCGGAAGTCTCAGGCTGGGCCTGGACGGCGAATGGACTGAACAGGGCGGCCGCCAGTCCGAGCGGCCATAGAGGAAGTCTTCGCATCGAATCTCATAGGGTTGAACCAGGGATTCGGCGAGACGGGAACGAGGGGAAGGTGTTGCGCGTCTCGCCGGTCAAGCGAGACGCGGCCACTGAGGCCGGTCGGGGGCGCGCGGTTGCGCGGAGAGGTGAGTGCTGCGGCGGCGGCGTACGTGCAGGTGCGTGAAGTCCGCTGCGGGAGGAAATGGGCAGGCGACAGCAGCGAGGCACGCAGGAGGCGTGGCAGCTGCTGAATCGGCGTCGAAGGCGAGCCTGGCTCGCGGTGGTGTTCTTCAGCTCCGCCTTGTGGACAGTGCTCATGGTGGCCGATGTGCGTGGCGTGGCCTGGTTGCTCTCGTGCGCGCAGTACGCGCTGGCGACGGACCAGCTCAACTGCAGGGGCAGCAGCAGCGCCAGCAGGAACCAGAAGCGTCGGAATCGGAGCATGGGCAACGAGTATAGGTGCGGCTTTTTACTCGGCGTGACGGAAGGGGCTGCGCTCGCCCAGGTGGTCGAGGTAGTTCGCGATGCCCTCGTCCTCGCGCTCGAGAAAGCGCTCCACTGCGTCGGCGAAGGCAGGGTGGGCCAGCCAGTGCGCGCTGGTGGTCTTCGCCGGCATCAGCGCGCGCGCCATCTTGTGCTCGCCCTGTGCGCCGCCCTCGAAACGCTGCACGCCATGCTCGATGCACCAGGCGAGCGGCTGGTAGTAGCAGGCCTCGAAGTGCAGGCAGTCCACGCGCTCGAGTGCGCCCCAGTAGCGGCCGTAGGCAACGGAGGCATCGGCGGACAGCGCGATCAGGCTGCTGGCGATGGGCTTGCCGCCGCGCTCCGCGATGAACAACAGCCAGGCCTCGGGCAGGTCCTCGGCCATGCGGCCGAAGAACTCGGGCTTCAGGTAGGGCGGATTGCCGTGCTCGCGGTAGGTGCGGGCATAACAGCGGTAGAAGAAGGCCCAGTCGGCTTCGCGGATGTCGGCGCCGCGCGACCAGCGGAAGCGCACGCCGGCGTCATGCACCTTGCGGCGCTCCTGGCGGATCTTCTTGCGCTTGTCGTGGGAGAGGCTGGCCAGGAAAGCCTCGAAATCGGACCAGGAGGTTTCGCCGCCGGGCCGCCCCAAGGCGAAACGCGCCCCCTCGGGGGGCAGCGAGGACACGTCAGTGCCGAGCGTGGGGGCCATTTCGCCGCCGGGCCGCCCCAAGGCGAAACGCGCCCCCTCGGGGGGCAGCGAGGACACGTCAGTGCCGAGCTTGGGGGCCACATTCTTCCAGTGGAATTGCACCGTGTGCCGAAGCATCAGGCCGGCATCGGCGCAGGCCTCGATGTCCTCGTCGGCGCCGAAGAGCAGGTGCAGCGACGACAGCTCTTCTTCCTTGCACCAGGCGACCAGCGCCTGCACCAGCAAGGCGCGGCTGGCGGCGTCGCGCGCCAGCAGGCGAGTCCCGGGCACCGGGGTGAAGGGCACCGCCACCACGGCCTTCGGGTAGTAGGCCAGCCCATGCTGCTGGTAGGCGTTGGCCCAGGCCCAGTCGAACACGTACTCGCCGTAGGAGTGGCCCTTGAGGTACATCGGGCAGGCCGCCATCAGCTCGCGGCCGCGCCAAAGCGTGAGGAAGCGCGGCGCCCAGCCGCTCTGGGGCGAGGCGCTGTCGCTCTGCTCCATGGCGTCCAGGTAGGCATGGCGCATGAAGGGTGAGGGCGCGGCCTGCGCGGCCAGCAGGCTGTCCCAGGCGGCGGCGTCGATCTCGGAGGCGGCGCCGTGGATGCGGACGACGGGGTCGGTCAAGGGCGTGCGTTCCGTCAGCGGCTGCGGGGGCCGGTGGTCTCAGCGATGTAGATGCCGCCCAGCACCAGGGCCAGCGCCACCGCGTGGTAGGCCGACAGCGGCTCGCCGAGCACGAGCACTGCCAGCAGCGGCCCGAAGATCGGCACCAGGTTGAGGAAGACGCCCGCCCGGGCCGGGCCGATCAGGCCGACCGCATGGATGAAGGTGACCTGCGAGATGAAGGAGGGCAGCAGCCCGACGAACAGGATCAGCGCCCAGCCCTTGGGCGTGGGGACGAAGAAGTCGCCAATGGCGATTTCCGCCGCGAGCAGCGGCACCGACACCAGGCAGGCCACCGCCGCGGTCGCCGCGAAGAAGACGATGGCCGGCACGTCCGGCCGGCGTCGCAGGCCCAGCGCATAGGCGGCATAGAGCAAGCTGGCCACGATCATCCAGACGTCGCCGATGTTGAAGCCCAGCGCGGCCAGCTGCGCCGGGTGGCCGCCCGAGGCCACCACCACGATGCCCGCGAGCGTGATCGCCACGCCCAGCAGCTGCAGCCCGCCGATGTGGGTGCGGAAGAAGAGCAGGCTGCCGAGCAGAACCAGCACCGGAATGGTGCCCTGGATGATCGCGATGTTGATGGCCGTCGTGTGATGCGCCGCGGCGTAGAACAGCGCATTGAAGCCGGTGAAGCCCAGCGTGCCCATCAGCGCGATGAAGCGCCACGAAGGCAGCAGGGCGCGCCAGTGCCGGGCGATCTGTTGTCGCGCGCACAGGCCGAGGGCCAGGCAGCAGACGATCCAGCGCGAGAAGGTCAGCATCATCGGCGAGACCTCGCCCACCGCGAGCCGGGCGGCTACCGCGTTGGCGCCCCAGATCAGCGTGGTGAACACCAGCAGCACGTAGGCTTGGTTGTGGAGCCAGGGGAAGAAGGAGGAAAAGAAGCCGGGGGAGGAAGAACCTGGGCGCATGGCCCGCCGAGCGTAGCAGCCCCTGCGATCGGACGTGCGGCGCGCGTCCCAAGCCATCGGCGCGCGGGGGCGAATGACATAATCTTTTCGACCCCCTGGCACGCAACATGCTCGGCGACGAAGGCATCGCGGGCATCCGGGTAGGCCATCGCAGCGTCGGCGCCGATTGGCGCTACCCTATCGCGAGCAAGTTCAACGAAACCGCCGGAAGAAAGAGACCTATGAAGCAAATCACCGCCATCGTCAAACCGTTCAAGCTCGACGACGTGCGCGAGGCGCTGGCCGAAGTCGGCGTCACCGGGCTCACCGTCACCGAGGTCAAGGGCTTCGGCCGGCAGAAGGGGCATACTGAGCTCTATCGCGGCGCCGAGTATGTGGTCGACTTCCTGCCGAAGATGAAGGTCGAGGTCGTGGTCAACGAAGCCGACCTGGACCGCTGCGTCGACGCCATCGTCAGCGCCGCGCGCACCGGCAAGATCGGCGACGGCAAGATCTTCGTGACCAGCGTCGAGCGCGTGGTGCGCATCCGCACCGGCGAGGAAGACGAGCAGGCCGTCTAGGCTTTCAGAGTACTTCGGCGAGCTTGTCGCCGCGGGGGTGGCGGCCGGCTTCCTCGATCAGCGCCTCGAGCAGGGCCGGCGCTTGGTCCCCCGACCGGATCAGCCCCATCTGCCATTCGCCCATGAAGCCCTCGCGCACGCTATGCGCCAGGAAGTCGAGCAAGCCGGCGTAGTAGCCCGCCACATCGAGGATGCCGATCGGCTTGTCGTGGTAGCCGAGCTGGCGCCAGGTCCAGATCTCGAACAGCTCCTCGAAAGTGCCGATGCCGCCGGGCAGGGCGACGAAGGCGTCGGCGCGCTCGCCCATCATGGCCTTGCGCTCGTGCATGGTGTCGACCACGTGCAGCTCGTCGCACAGCGGGTTCGCGAGCTCCTTGTCGACCAGGGCCTTGGGGATGATGCCGACGACGCGGCCGCCGGCTGCGCGCGTGGCTTCTGCGACCGTGCCCATCAGGCCGGTGCGGCCGCCGCCGTAGACCAGCTGGCCGCCGCGTTCGCCGATCCAGCGGCCGACCGCCTGGGCCACCGCCGAGAATTCCTGCCGCTCGCCGGGGCGCGAGCCGCAATAGACGCACATCGAAAAAGTAGGGGTCATGCCCCGATCATGCCGCCATCGAATGACGCGCGGCTTGCACGCCGGCAGGTCTTGGGCGCAGGGCCTATCCCGCGAAGCGGTGCCACAGCGCGGCGAACCACACGCCGCAGCACAGGATGATGGACAGCAGCACCGCGGCGCTGCCCACGTCCTTGGCGCTCTTCGAGAAGGAATGCCATTCCGGGCCCACGCGGTCGATGGCCGCCTCGATGCCGGTGTTGAGCAGCTCGACGATCATCACCAGGACGACCACCGCCGCAAGCAGCGCGGTCTCGACCCAGGTCCGGCCGATCCAGAAGGCGGCCGGCAGCATGACGATGGCGCACAGGACCTCCTGGCGGAAGGCAGCTTCGCCCCAGCCGGCGCGGAAGCCGTCCAGCGAGATCAGGGTGGCGTGCCAGATGCGGTCCAGGCCGCGTCGCGACTTCTGCGGATTGACGGGATTGTTGACGGTGCTCATCGGCGGCTCATGGGTATGGAGGGGATCAGGCGGGTGCCGGCCCAGGCGTCGTGCCAGAACTGGCGTTCGGGATGAAAGCGCGAGAGTAGCGCCCAGACGATCACCCAGCCGAAGATCAGCACGGCGGACTCGCCGCCGCCCAGCTTGAAGGGCGCGATGGCGGCCAGCGGCGGCAGGAACCAGATCCAGGAGAGCAGGTAGCGCAGCAGCGCGCGGCCTTGCGTGACCGGGCGGCCGAGCCGGTCGACCACGCGGATGCCCCAGGTCTTCATGGCCAGTGTCTGGCCCTTGGACCAGAACCAGACGAAATAGACGCCGAACACGACGAACAGGAAGGCCTGCAGCAGGTGCCGGCGCGAGTCCATGGCGTCGCGCATCTGGCCCAGCGTGCTGAACAGCCAGCCGGCGACGAACACCACGGCGAACAGCAGCATGCCCTCGTAGAGCCAGCAGGCCATGCGCCGCCACAGGCCGGGCGCGCTCAGGCCGGCAGGAGCGGCGGGGGCGGAGGGATCAGGAAGGGACGTGGCGCGGGTACCGGCGCTGTCGGGGGACTGGAAGCCATCGGGCAGCTTGTATCACGGCGCTGCGGAGGGCTGATCGCTGGTGCGTGTCTGAGGCGTGGCGGAGACCGAGGTGTCGGCCGGGGCAGCCGTGGCGGAAGGCGGCGGCACCTGCGCTTCGGCGGTGACGGGCGGGCCGGCTGCCGGGAGCATGACCGGGCCCGCCGCCGAACCCGCGGCGGGCAGGCGTGCGAAAGGCGGCTGCGCCATGGGTGCCGGCGGCGCCAGCTGGATTCGCGGTGTGTGTGGTGCGTCGGGCGTCGCGGCGGGCAACTGGACCAGCTTCTGGGCCGGCACCGGCCGGATCGACACCGCAGCGCCAGGGCGGGGCTTGGCGCGCGCGGCCAGCTCGCGTTTTTCTTCCTCGCTGAGGGCTTGATAGGCCTCCCACTTGGCCTTGCGTTCATCGACCGGGACCTGCTTGACCTCGGCGAAGTTGAGGCGAGCCTGCGAGCGTTGCTGGTTGCTCAGCGTGGCCCATTCGGTCATTCGGCTGTGCAGGACCTCCTGCTCCGCCGGCGACAGCTTGGCGTAGTTGCGCGAAAGGGCCAGCCACTTGCGCTTGTGGGGTTCGGTCAGGCTGTCCCATTGCAGCGCGAGCGGCTCCAGGGCGCGCTGCTGTCGGGCGCTCAGGTCGCGCCACAAGGGCTTGGAGATGGCTGCCGGCTTCGCCGTGGTCACGGAGGCGGCCGGGGTTGTACCGTGGGCCTGGACCTGGGCGCCGGCGGGCACCATGGCCGCGCCGGCGAGCGCGAACACCAGCAGCATGCACGCGCTCCCGGCCGCGCCCGGCAACAGCCGGCGCAGCGGAATGGGCGCGTTGGAACGAGGGCGTTGCGGCATGCGAGCGGGCGAAAGGAAGTGGGCTTAACGCTGGGCGGTGGCTTCGGTCTTCAGGAACTGGGCGAAACCGGGGTCTGTATAAGCGGCAGGCGGCAGGTCGTCGGTCAGCAGGGCGGCATCGACTTCGGCCAGCTCGTCGGTCCGGTTGTCCTCCTGCAGGGTGGTGATGACGATGAGGCCGGCCACGAGCGCGATCAGCGGGATGACGGAGCCGATGCGCGTCCACCAGCCACCGCCAAGTGCCGCGGTCCCGCCGTTCGGCACCACGGCAGGGGCCGTTTGCAGCACCCGCACCACCTTGCGGCGTGCCAGGGCCTGCATGCGCGCGGCGCGCAGGCGCTCGCCGATCTCGTGCGGCAGATCCTGGGTGCCGGCCGAGAGCCGTGCGGCCACCCGGCGGCCGAACTGCGCCTCGGTCGCGGCAGAGGTGGTCGAAAGCGTTGTATTCATAGCGAAATTCCCTTGGCCTTGAGTGCCTTGCTCAGGGCGTGAACGGCGCGCGAACAGTGGGTCTTGACGCTACCTTCGGAACAGCCCATCGCAGCGGCCGTCTCGGCGACGTCCATTTCTTCCCAGTAACGCATTAAAAAGGCCTCGCGTTGACGACCCGGCAAGGCGGCGATTTGTTCCTCGATCTGATGAAAAATTTGTGCGCGCCGGGTGCTGTCCTCGGCGCTCTCGCTTTCCCGGGTGTCCGGGCCGGCCGCGAAATGTTCGAGCAGGTCGAATTCGCCGTCCTCGTTCGAGGCCTCGAAGTCGCTCATGTTGGAGAAAAGCGCCCGCCGGGTCTTCTGGCGCCGGAACCAGTCCAGCGTGCAGTTGGAGAGGATGCGCTGGAACAGCAGCGGGATTTCGTTGGGCGGCTTGTCGCCGTAGTGCTCGGCCAGTTTCATCATGCTGTCCTGCACGATGTCGAGTGCGGCTTCCTCGTCCCGCACGTGGTAGATCGTGCGCTTGAAAGCGCGTCGTTCGACGCCTTTCAGGAAATCGGAGAGTTCTTGTTCAGTGGCCAAGCGAGTCCGGCACAGGGCGCGCCGCGTGGGAGGTGTCTCGGGGACGAGATGCTGGTTTTTGTCGCCGCGGATTATGCCTGTGCGCCTGTTACAGCCGTGCCTCGGGCCTCGGCCGGTTTTCCGATGTCATAATCCGCGCTGCAAGTCAAAAGGCAAACGGGTCACGGTCCGGCGGTACGACAAGTCCGCTCATGGCTTTGGCCTCAAGTTTCGACGCGGCTTCACAAGAGCTTGCGAAGAGGCACCCAAGGTTTTTCGTTCCCGAAAAAACGCAAAGGTTGATCATGGAAATGTCAAAGGCGGAACTCGCTTCCGCAGCAGCCGTCACCGGCAGTCAAACGCAAGAACTCATGGGCGCCGAAGTGCTGGTCAAGGCACTGCAGGCCGAAGGCGTCCAGTACGTCTGGGGCTATCCCGGCGGCGCGGTTCTCTATATCTACGACGCGTTCTACAAGCAGGACACCATCCAGCACGTGCTGGTGCGCCACGAACAGGCGGCCGTGCATGCGGCGGACGGTTATGCGCGCGCCACCGGCGAGGTCGGCGTGGCACTCGTCACCTCGGGCCCGGGCCTGACCAATGCCGTCACCGGTATTGCGACTGCTTACATGGACAGCATCCCGATGGTGATCATCTCGGGCCAGGTGCCGACGGCGGCCATCGGCCTGGATGCCTTCCAGGAATGCGACACCGTCGGGATCACCCGCCCGATCGTCAAGCACAACTTCCTCGTCAAGGACCCCAAGGACCTGGCGATGACGATGAAGAAGGCCTTCCACATCGCGCGCAGCGGGCGTCCGGGCCCGGTCGTGGTGGACGTGCCGAAGGACGTCTCCTTCAAGAAGGTCAGCTACAGCGGCTATCCCGACAAGGTCGAGATGCGCTCGTATAACCCGGTGCGCAAAGGCCATGGCGGCCAGATCCGCAAGGCGCTGCAGCTGCTGCTCTCGGCCAAGCGCCCCTATATCTATACCGGCGGTGGTGTGCTGCTCGGCAACGCGACCAACGAGCTGCGCGCCCTGGTCGACATGCTGGGCTACCCGGTCACCAACACGCTGATGGGCCTGGGCGCCTATCCGGCCTCCGACCGCAAGTTCCTCGGCATGCTGGGCATGCACGGCACCATCGAGGCCAACAACGCGATGCAGAACTGCGACGTGCTGCTGGCCGTGGGTGCGCGCTTCGACGACCGCGTGATCGGCAACCCGAAGCACTTCGCGCAGAACGAGCGCAAGATCATCCACATCGACATCGACCCCTCGAGCATCTCGAAGCGGGTGAAGGTCGACATTCCGATCGTCGGCGACGTGAAGGAAGTGCTGACCGAGCTGATCTCGATGATCAAGGAAAGCAGCACCAGGCCTGACGCGACCGCGCTGGCCGGCTGGTGGGACACCATCGAGGGCTGGCGCAGCAAGGACTGCCTCAAGTACGACCGCGGCAACAAGGACGTGATCAAGCCGCAGCACGTGGTCGAAACCCTGTGGAACATGACCAAGGGCACCGACACCTACATCACCTCGGACGTCGGCCAGCACCAGATGTGGGCGGCGCAGTACTACCGCTTCGACGAGCCGCGCCGGTGGATCAACTCCGGCGGCCTGGGCACCATGGGCGTGGGCATCCCCTATGCGATGGGCATCAAGCTGGCGAAGCCGCAGTCGGAGGTGTTCTGCATCACGGGCGAGGGCTCGGTGCAGATGTGCATCCAGGAACTCTCGACCTGCTTGCAGTACAACACGCCGATCAAGATCTGCTCGCTCAACAACCGCTACCTGGGCATGGTGCGCCAGTGGCAGGAGATCGAATACTCCGGCCGCTACAGCCACAGCTACATGGACGCGCTGCCCAACTTCGTGAAGCTGGCGGAGGCCTATGGCCATGTGGGCATGCTGATCGAACGCCCGCAAGACGTCGAGCCCGCGCTGCGCGAGGCGCGCAAGCTCAAGGACCGGACTGTGTTCATGGATTTCCGCACCGACCCCACCGAGAACGTGTTCCCGATGGTGAAGGCGGGGATGGGCATCACCGAGATGCTGCTGGGCTCCGAGGATTTGTAACGGACGACAAGCCGGCCTGCGATGCGGGCCGGCTCCTTGATCAACTTTTTTTGCGGATGAATCTATTGTCCGCCGAGCCCGCGCATTACCGTGCACGGGGGAGGGCGGCGAAAAGAGGAATCCCTTCCTGACATGAAACACATCATTGCCGTGCTGCTCGAGAACGAGCCCGGTGCACTCTCCCGCGTCGTGGGTCTTTTTTCCGCCCGCGGCTACAACATCGAATCGCTCACCGTCGCTCCCACCGAGGACGCGAGCCTGTCGCGCATGACCATCGTGACGGCCGGCTCCGACGACGTGATCGAGCAGATCACCAAGCATCTCAACCGCCTGATCGAGGTCGTCAAGGTCGTCGACCTGACCGAGGGTGCCTACACCGAGCGCGAGCTCATGATGGTGAAGGTGCGCGCGGTCGGCAAGGAGCGCGAGGAGATGATGCGCATGGCGGAGATCTTCCGCGGCCGCATCATCGACGTGACCGACAAGAGCTACACCATCGAGCTCACCGGCGATCACGGCAAGAACGATGCCTTCCTCGAGGCCATCGATCGCGGCGCCATCCTCGAGACCGTCCGTACCGGCGCCAGCGGCATCGGCCGCGGCGAGCGCATCCTGCGCGTTTGAGAAGCCTCACCCCCACATCCACCGAATCTACGAAGGAGCACACCATGAAGGTCTATTACGACAAGGACGCCGATCTGAGCCTGATCAAGGGCAAGACCGTGGCGATCATCGGCTACGGCAGCCAGGGCCATGCGCACGCGCAGAACCTCAACGACAGCGGCGTGAAGGTCGTCGTCGGCCTGCGCAAGGGCGGCGCTTCCTGGCCCAAGGTCGAGAAGGCCGGCCTGAAGGTCGCCGAAGTGGCAGACGCCGTGAAGTCGGCCGACGTGGTCATGATCCTGCTGCCCGACGAGCAGATCGCCAACGTCTACAAGAACGACGTCGCCCCCAACATCAAGGAAGGCGCCTCGCTGGTGTTCGCGCACGGCTTCAACGTGCACTACGGCTTTGTGCAGCCGCGCGCCGACCTCGACGTGTGGATGGTGGCGCCCAAGGCCCCCGGCCACACCGTGCGCAGCACCTACACCCAGGGCGGCGGCGTGCCGCACCTGATCGCGGTGCATGCCGACAAGAGCGGCAAGGCGCGCGACCTGGCTCTTTCGTATGCGACGGCCAACGGCGGCGGCAAGGCCGGCATCATCGAGACCAACTTCCGCGAGGAGACCGAGACCGATCTGTTCGGCGAGCAGGCCGTGCTGTGCGGCGGCACTGTGGAGCTGATCAAGGCCGGCTTCGAGACACTGGTGGAAGCCGGCTACGCGCCCGAGATGGCCTACTTCGAGTGCCTGCACGAGCTGAAGCTGATCGTCGACCTGATCTATGAAGGCGGCATCGCCAACATGAACTACTCGATCTCGAACAATGCCGAGTACGGCGAGTACGTGACGGGTCCGCGCATCGTGACCGAGGAAACCAAGAAGGTCATGAAGCAGGTCCTGCACGACATCCAGACCGGCGAGTACGCGAAGAGCTTCGTGCTGGAGAACGCAGGAGGCGCGCCCACGCTGATGAGCCGCCGCCGCCTGAACGCCGAGCACCAGATCGAGGTGGTGGGCGAGAAGCTGCGCGCCATGATGCCCTGGATCAAGAAGAACAAGCTGGTCGATCAGACTCGCAACTGATCAGGCTTTCCAATGCGACAAGGGCCACCCTCTGGGTGGCCCTTTTCTTTGATGCCGCGCGAGCGGCTGAACTACACTGCGCCGATCCATGCATGACGACACGCTCCCCGAAGATCTAGCGCCGCGCAAGCGCCGCAAGGGCATCTACATCCTGCCCAACCTGTTCACGCTGGCGGCGCTGTTCGGGGGCTTCTACTCGGTCGTGATGGCCATGAACGGGCGCTTCGACCTGGCAGCACTCGGCGTGTTCGCCGCCATGATCCTCGACAGCCTGGACGGCCGCGTGGCGCGCATGACCAACACGCAGAGCGCCTTCGGCGAGCAGATGGATTCGTTGTCCGACATGGTGTCCTTCGGTGCCGCACCGGCGCTGATCGCTTACGAATGGTCGCTCAAGGGCCTGGGGCGGTGGGGCTGGATCGCAGCCTTCGTCTACTGCGCCTGCGCCGCATTGCGGCTGGCGCGCTTCAACGTCAACACCGGGGTGGTCGACAAGCGCTGGTTCCAGGGCCTGCCTTCGCCGGCGGCCGCGGCGCTGGTGGCCGGCTTCATCTGGCTGATGACCGAGTGGGGCAAGCGCGGCGGTGAGGTGCTGTACCTGTCCTGGCAGCAGATCACCTGGATCACTTTCGGCTTCACGCTCTATGCCGGCCTCACGATGGTGACCAACGTGCCCTTCTACAGCTTCAAGGACGTCCAGGTGAAGAAGAGCGTGCCCTTCGCCGTGATCGTGCTGATCGCGCTGGCCATCGCGGTGATCAACATCCATCCGCCGACGGTGCTGTTCGGCGTATTCGTGGCCTACGGCCTGAGTGGCTACGTGGTCTACGGCTGGCGCAAGGCCAAGGGGCAGCACGTGAGCGTCATCAGCACCTCGACCGAGGAGCCCGACGAGCGGGGCCTGCACAAGTAATTCGGCCTGTGCTACATTCGCCACTCCCATGAACAAGATTTCGCTGGCCCTACTACTGATCCCCCACGGGCGGAGAAGGTAGCGCGCGCAAGCGATTCCATCACACGGCCCGTTCGCACCAGCAACGGGCCGTTTCATTTGGGGTTGCTGGTTGTCCATCCAACCACAGCGAGAAATACAGATGTTGAAGCAACCCGACCGCAAGTACCGCGCCTTTGCACCCATCGGCCTCAAGGACCGCACCTGGCCCGATGCCGTGCTGACCCAGGCCCCGATCTGGCTGTCGACCGACCTGCGCGACGGCAACCAGGCGCTGGTGGAGCCGATGGACATCGACCGCAAGATGCGCATGTTCGAGACCCTCGTGGCCATTGGCTTCAAGGAGATCGAGGTTGGCTTCCCCTCGGCGTCGCAGATCGAGTTCGACTTCGTGCGCAAGCTGATCGAAGAAGACCGCATTCCCGACGACGTGACGATCCAGGTTCTGACGCAGGCGCGCGATCACCTGATCGAGCGCACCTTCGAATCACTGCAGGGCGCGCCGCGCGCCATCGTGCACCTGTACAACGCGGTCGCGCCCGTGATGCGCCGCGTGGTGCTGGGCATGGACGAGGACCAGATCGTCGAACTGGCGACCTCCCACGCTCGCATGTTCAACGTGCTCGCGGCCAGGCAGCCGGCCACGACGTGGACCTTCCAGTACTCGCCCGAGATGTTCTCGGGCACCGACCTAGCCTTCTCCAAACGGGTGGTGGACTCAGTCACCGAGGTCTGGGCCCCGACGCCCGAGCGCAAGTGCATCGTCAACCTGCCCTCGACGGTCGAGCACTCCACGCCCAACATCTTCGCGGACATGATCGAGTGGATGCACCGCAACCTGGCGCGACGCGATTCGATCGTGCTGTGCGTGCATCCGCACAACGACCGCGGCACGGGCACGGCCGCCGGCGAGTTCGCCCTAATGGCAGGCGCCGAGCGCATCGAGGGCTGCCTGTTCGGCAATGGCGAGCGCACCGGCAATCTCGACGTGGTGAACGTCGCGCTCAACCTGTACACGCAGGGCGTTTCGCCCGGCCTGGACTTCTCGAACATCGACGAGATCCGCGCCACGGTCGAGCACTGCAACCAGTTGCCGGTGCACCCGCGTCATCCCTATGTGGGCGACCTGGTCTACACCTCCTTCTCGGGCTCGCATCAGGACGCGATCAAGAAGGCCTTCGCGGCCCGCAAGGAAAGTGACATCTGGGAGATGCCCTATCTCCCGATCGACCCCAAGGACGTGGGCCGCAGCTACGAAGCCGTGATCCGCGTCAACAGCCAGTCTGGCAAGGGCGGCATCGCCTACCTGCTCGAAAGCGAGTTCGGGCTCGAGCTGCCGCGCCGCCTGCAGATGGAGTTCAGCCAGGTGGTGCAGCGCGTGATGGACGTCGCAGGCAAGGAGCTCACGGCGGCCGATCTCTGGCAACTGTTCGAGCGCGAGTACCGCATCGGCGACAAGGCAGGCCCCCAGCACCGCGTGCTCGAGGAGCGGGGCGAGGGCGCCGGCGCTTCGGTGATACTGCGCGCCGACCTGCCCTGGGCCGGCGAGATGCGCCGCATCGAGGGCCGCGGCAATGGGCCGATCGACGCCTTCATCCACGCGCTGGCCGAAGCCACCGGGCATTCGATCCGCGTGATCGACTACCACCAGCATGCGATCGGCGCCGGTGCCGATGCGCAGGCCGTGGCCTATCTCGAGCTGCGGGTCGACGAGACCCGGACGCTGTTCGGCGTCGGCAAGGACGCCGACATCGTTTCGGCCTCGCTCAAGGCCATCGTGTCAGGCCTCGAGCGGGCGCGAGCGCAGGGCGCCCGCAGCGCACAATCGGCGGTTGAAGCCGCCTAATTCAAGGACCAAGGAGACCCGCGATGGCCGACAAACTCATCATCTTCGACACCACCCTGCGCGACGGCGAACAGTCGCCGGGCGCCTCGATGACCAAGGACGAGAAGCTGCGCATCGCGCGCCAGTTGGAGCGTCTGCGGGTCGACGTCATCGAGGCCGGCTTTCCGGCCAGTTCGAACGGTGATTTCGACGCCGTCGCGGCGATCGCCGGGGCGATCAGGGAGTCCACGATCTGCGGCCTCTCGCGGGCCAACGACCGCGACATCTCCCGCGCCGCCGAGGCCTTGAAGGGCGCGGCCAGCAGCCGCATCCACACCTTCATCGCAACCTCGGCGCTGCACATGGAGAAGAAGCTGCGCATGACGCCCGACGAGGTGTTCGAGCAGGCCAAGCTTGCCGTGCGCTTTGCGCGCAACCTGGTCGGCGACGTCGAGTTCAGCCCGGAGGACGGCTACCGCAGCGACGTCGACTTCCTGTGCCGGGTGCTCGAGGCCGTGATCAACGAGGGGGCGACCACCATCAACGTGCCCGACACCGTCGGCTATGCGGTCCCGGAGCTCTACGGCAACTTCATCAGGACGCTGCGCGAGCGCATCCCGAACAGCGACAAGGCCGTCTGGTCCGTGCATTGCCACAACGACCTGGGCATGGCGGTCGCCAACTCGCTGGCCGGCGTGAAGATCGGTGGGGCGCGGCAGGTGGAATGCACCATCAACGGCCTGGGCGAGCGCGCCGGCAACTGCTCGCTCGAAGAGATCGTCATGGCGGTGAAGACACGAAAGGATTACTACGGGCTGGAACTCGGCATCGACACCCGTCACATCGTGGCGGCGAGCCGCATGGTCAGCCAGACCACCGGCTTCGTGGTGCAGCCCAACAAGGCGGTGGTGGGCGCCAATGCCTTCGCCCATGCCTCGGGCATTCACCAGGACGGCGTGCTGAAGGCGCGCGACACCTACGAAATCATGCGCGCCGAAGACGTGGGCTGGAGCGCCAACAAGATCGTGCTGGGCAAGCTCAGCGGCCGCAACGCCTTCAAGCAGCGCCTGCAGGAACTGGGCGTGGCGATGGAAAGCGAGGTCGACATCAACGCCGCCTTCGCCCGCTTCAAAGAGCTTGCCGACAGAAAGAGTGAAATATTTGACGAAGACATCCTTGCACTTGTAAGCGACGAGGAGCATTCGCACGTTGCGGAGCAGTTTGGTTTTGTATCCTTGTCACAGCACAGCGAAACCGGCGAGCGCCCCCAGGCGCGCATCGTTTTCACGGTGCATGGCAAGGAAGTTACGAGCGAGTCGGATGGCAATGGCCCGGTCGATGCTTCGCTGAAGGCCATCGAGGCCCGGGTGAAGAGCGGGGCGGAGATGGTGCTCTATTCGGTGAATGCCATCAGCGGGTCGACGGAGAGCCAGGGCGAGGTCACGGTCCGTTTGCAGAACGCGGGCCGGGTCGTCAATGGCGTCGGTGCCGATCCGGACATCGTGGTGGCTTCGGCCAAGGCTTATTTGAGTGCGCTCAACAAGTTACAGAGTCAAGCTGAGAGAGTGGCAGCACAAGGTTAGTTGTTTGGGGGGTCCTTTGTTTCGAATGAAGAAAAGGATGCAAGTAACTGATATTGCGTGTCTTTTTTGATTTCGATACACTGCGGTCCTGCTAATCGCCGCTGGAGTTTTTTGATGCCCGATGCCCCTTCCTGCCGAGTGTCCAGCCAGCGGTTCCTTCCCGCTCTTCGCCTCGTCGCCGTTGCGCTTTGCGCCACGGCGTTTTTGTTGCCCGCAGCCCAGGCCGCCAAGAAGGCGCCGGCCGGCAAGAAGACCGAGGTCGCCAGCGAGAGCAAGAAGCGCGGCACGGCCTCCAAGCGCAGCGTCAAGGGCGAGCAGGCGGACAAGGTGGTGAGCGGCGGGCGCAACGTGGTGGCTTCGATCCGCAAGCGGGGCGGCAAGACAGTGGTGGCGGTGCAGCGGCGTTCTGTGGTGCGCGTGCCCGAGATCGCGGCGCGTCAGTCCTTCGGCCAGCTCGCCGGCCTGCACGGCACGGAAGATGCACTGGACCTGAAGTCCAGCGTGGCCCTGGTGATCGACCAGGACACGCGCGAGGTGCTCTTCAGCAAGAACGACAACGTCGTGCTGCCGATCGCCTCGCTCACCAAGCTCATGACCGGGCTGCTCATCAGCGAAGCCCACCTGCCTACCGACGAGCTGATCACCATCACGCAGGACGACGTCGATACCGAAAAAGGCAGCCGCTCGCGCCTGACCGTCGGCAGCACGCTGCCGCGCGGCGAGTTGCTGCACCTGGCGCTGATGTCCAGCGAGAACCGCGCCGCGCATGCCCTCGGCCGCACCTATCCTGGCGGCTTGGCGACCTTCGTGAGCGTCATGAATGCCAAGGCCAAGATGCTCGGCATGAAGGACACGCGCTACGTCGAACCCACTGGCCTCTCGAGCCGCAACCAGTCGAGCGCGCAGGACCTGGCCCTGCTCGTCAACGCCGCCTATGCCGACGCCACCGTGCGCCAACTCTCGACCTCGCCCGAGTACCAGGTCGAAGTGGGCAACCGCGTGCTGCAGTACAACACCACCAACCGTCTCGTGAAGAGCCCCGACTGGGACATCGGCCTCCAGAAGACCGGCTACATCTCCGAAGCCGGCCAGTGCCTGGTGATGCAGGCCCGGATCGCCGGCCGCAAGCTGATCATGGTGTTCCTCGATTCCGCCGGCAAGCTCGGCCGCATCGCCGATGCCGAGCGCGTGCGGCGCTGGGTCGAAGCCAACCACCACATGATCAACCCGGCCGCGGCGACGCGGCAGCCCTCCCTCGCCGCGGCCCACGTCGCGAGCTGATCTCCCCGATGTCTACAGCCGGCCGTAGCGCCGGCCCGGCGGCGCCTCAGGCGGCCGGCGGTGCACCGGCGGCGTTGTAACCGAGCGCGCTGGAGATCTCGTTGGCGGTGGCCTGCAGCTTCGGCAGCCAGCCGTCGTCGAGCCGGTCGGCCGGGGCCGAGATCGACAAGCCCGCGACCAGCTTCCCCTGATCGTCGTAGATGCCGGCGGCCATGCAGCGCACGCCGAGCTCCAGCTCCTCGTTGTCTCGGGCGATGCCGTACTGCCGCGCCTTGGACAACTCCCGCTCCAGCGCCGGCAGCTGCGTGATGCTGTTGCGCGTGTGGCCAGCGAGGCCGGTGCGGGTGGCGTAGCTGCGCACGCGCTGGGGCTCGTCCACCGCCAGGAACAGCTTGCCGGTGGAGGTCAGGTGCAGCGGGGCGCGCCCGCCGATGGCGCGCACCACCTGCATGCCGGAGCGTTCGCTGTAGGCGCGCTCGATGTAGACGATCTCATCCCCCTGGCGCATGCTGAGATTGACCGGCTGCTGCGTGAGCTTGTGCAGCTCGCGCATCGGCACCATCGCGGCGTCGCGCACGTTCAGCCGGCCCTTCACCAGGTTGCCCAGCTCCAGCAGGCGCATGCCCAGCCGGTAGCTGCCGGCTTCCGGCCGGTCGACGAAGCGGCCGACCGCCAGGTCGTTCAGGATGCGGTGGGCAGTGGAGGGGTGCAGGCCCGTCTTTTCGCTGATCTCCTTCAGCGAGATGGCTTCCTCGCGGGAGGCCAGCACGTCGATCAGCGAGAACATGCGCTCGATCACCTGGATGACAGGCGTAGCCGGAATATCTGATTGGGGTTTTCTCATGGGCAACGCGGTTTGGAGGGAACCGGTTGCGATTTTACTTGGTGAAATCGGCCGGCGCTTGCCAGCGGCCCCCGATCAGTACTTCATGTGGCGTGAAGCGCGCCTTGTAGTTCATCTTGGCGCTGCCCTTGATCCAGTAGCCCAGGTAGACGTGCGCCAGGCCCAGCTTGCGCGCCTGCTCGATCTGCCACAGCACGCTGTAGTTGCCGTAGCCGGCGCCCGGCTCGGGCTCGTAGAAGGTGTAGACGGCCGACAGTCCGTCGTTCAGCACGTCGAGGATGGACACCATCTTCAGCGCGCCGGCGCTGCCGTCCGGGCGGGTCTCGCGGAACTCCACCAGCCTGGAATTGACCCGGCTCTGCAGCAGGAACTGGGTGTACTGGTCGATGCTGTCGTGGTCCATGCCGCCGCCGGCATGGCGGCCGTTCTGGTAGCGCAGGTAGAGCTGGTAGTGCTCGGGCACGAAGCAGAGCTTGAGCACGCGCGCCTGCAGGTCGGCGTGGCGCGCCAGGGCGCGGCGCTGGCTGCGGTTGGGCTTGAACGCGTCGGCCAGCACGCGCAGCGGTACGCAGGCGCTGCAGCCGTCGCAATGGGGCCGGTAGGTGAACATGCCGCTGCGGCGGAAGCCGCTGAGCACCAGGTCCGAGTAGGCGTCGTTGTGGATCAGGTGGCTGGGCGTCGCGACCTGCGAGCGGGCCTGCCGGTCCGGCAGGTAGCTGCACGGATAGGGCGCCGTCGCGTAGAACTGCAGCGTGTGGAGCGGAAGATCCTTGAGGTGCGTCACGTCGAAAGAGAGGTTCGCGCAGGCAGGAGTTCGGACCAGTATACGGGCTCGAAACGCCACTGCGGCCCCGCCAGATGACGTGCCCTTGCCACGTGTGAGAGAAAGCGCGCGCGCGGCATTTCAGAGGCGCCCAGGCTCGCCAGGTGGCTGGTGTTCTGCTGGCAGTCGATCATCGCGATGCCGTGCCGGCGGCAGAAGCTGACCAGCGCGGCCAGCGCGATCTTGGAGGCATCGGGCCGGCGCGCGAACATCGATTCGCCGAACACGGCGCGCCCGATCCCCACGCAGTAAAGGCCGCCGGCGAGTTCGCCGTCGATCCAGGTCTCGACACTGTGGGCGTGTCCGGCCCGGTGCAAGGCCGCATAGGCGCGCACCATCTCGGGCAGGATCCAGGTGCCGGTCTGGCCGACGCGCGGGGCCTGGGAGCAGGCCTGGATCACCGTCTCGAAGCCGTGGTCGATGCGGATCTCGAAGCCCGGGCTGGCGAGGAAGCGCTCCAGCGTCTTGCGCAACGAGCGGTGCAGCTTGAAGCGCGCCACCTCCAGCACCATGCGCGGATCCGGGCTCCACCACAGGATCGGCTGGCCTTCGCTGAACCAGGGGAAGATGCCGTGCGAGTAGGCCTGCAGCAGGCTCGGAACGTCGAGACCGCCGCCCGCGGCCAGCAAGCCGGGAACGGGGTCGGATTCGCCCCACGCCGATGCAGCGTCGGGCAGCGGGTCACCGGGTGCGAGCCAGGGCAGTTGCATGGTCGGAGGTATACACGGCTTCGGTGGGGCGCGATGTCATCGGAAGCCGAATGCGCGGGATGCCCATATAGTGTCCCTCCCTGAGAAGCTGAGTTGCGGCCAACACAAATGGAAAGAGAACCATGGTGACAGCAGAAACAACGAATCCCACGCGCTTCGGCAGCGGCCAGGCCGTGCGGCGGCTCGAGGACGAGAGCCTCCTGGCCGGTGCCGGGCGCTACACCGACGACGTCGCGCTAGCGCGTCAGACCCATCTGTACTTCGTGCGTTCCCCTTATCCGCATGCGCGCGTGGCAGCGATCGATGCCGCTGCCGCGGCGGCGATGCCCGGCGTCCTGCGCGTGCTGACCGGCGCCGATCTGCAGCAGGCCGGCGTCAAGCCCATGCCGGGGGCCGTGGCCTTCAAGCGCGCCGACGGATCCGATTGCGCCTCCCCGCCGCGGCATGTGCTGGCGATCGACACGGTGCGCTTCGTCGGCGAGCCGGTGGCCGCCGTGATTGCCGAAACGGCAGCCCAGGCGCGCGACGCGGGCGAGGCGGTAATGATCGACTACGAGGAACTTCCGATGGTGGTGGACACGCAGGCCGCCGCCGCGGATGGCGCGCCGCTGGTATGGGGCGAAGCCACCGACAACATCGCCGCCGAGATGCGCCACGGCAGCGCCGAGGCGGCCAGCGACGCCTTCGCCCGCGCCGACCACGTGGTCGCGCTGGACGTCGTCAACCAGCGCGTGGTCGCACTTACGATCGAGCCGCGCTCGGTGCTGGCCGATGTCGACCCGGCCTCCGGGCGCCTCACGATCCGGATGAGCACCCAGATGCCCTCGGGCGTGCGCAACTCGGTCTGCGAGGCCACCGGCCTGTCGACCGAGCAGGTGCGGGTGGTGGTGGGCGACGTCGGCGGCGGCTTCGGCATGAAGACCGGCGCCTACCCGGAAGACATCGTGGTGGCCTTCGCGGCGCACACGCTGCAACGCCCGGTGAAATGGGTAGCCGACCGCAGCGAGGAATTCCTCTCCACTTCCCACGGCCGCGACATCGAGGCGCGGGCCGAGCTCGCGCTCGATGCCAAGGGCAAGGTCCTCGCGCTGCGCATCCGCACCCTGGCCAACGTGGGCGCCTACGCCACTGCCACCGGTGTCGTGATCCAGCTGCTCATCGGCCCCTGGGTGCAGACCAGCGTCTACGACATCCAGACCATCGACTTCGATTTCCTGGCAGTGCTCACCAACACCGCGCCGACCGGCGCCTACCGCGGCGCCGGCCGCCCCGAGGCGATCTACACCATCGAGCGGCTGATGGACGAGGCTGCGCGTCAGACCGGCATCGACCGCATCGAGTTGCGCCGGCGCAACTTCATCCAGCCGGCCCAGATGCCCTACACCAACCCGATGCAGCAGACCTACGACACCGGCCGCTTCGAGTCGGTCATGGACCAGGCCCTGGCCCTGGCCGACTGGCAGGGCTTCGACGCGCGGGCCGCCGAATCGAAGCGCCAGGGACGGCTGCGTGGGCTGGGCATCGCCACCTTCCTGGAGTGGACCGGCGGCAACGTGTTCGAGGAGCGCGTGACGGTGGCGGTGCAGGCCGACGGCGTCATCGAGGTGTTCTCGGCCGTCAACGCCATGGGGCAGGGCATCGCGACCACCCTGGCGCAGCTGGTGGTCGATGCCTTCGGCGTCCCGATCGAGAAAGTGCGCATCGTGCTGGGCGACACCGACCGCGGCGATGGCTTCGGCAGCGCCGGCTCGCGCTCCATCTTCACCGGCGGCTCGGCCGTGCGGGTGGGCGCCGAGCGCACCATCGACAAGGCCCGCGCGCTGGCAGCGCAGGAGCTCGAGGTGGCACCGGAGGACGTCCGCTACGAGGCCGGCGCCTTCAAGGTGGCCGGCACCGACCTGTCGCTGGACCTGTTCGCGCTCGCCGGCCGCCAGCCCGAGGGGCAGATCTTCGTCGACTCCACCAGCACCGTCGCCGGCCCGACCTGGCCCAACGGCTGCCACATCTGCGAGGTGGAGATCGATCCGGCGACGGGCGAGATCGGCGTCGCGGCCTATGCGTCGGTCAACGACGTCGGCCGGGTGATCAACCCGATGATCGTGCGCGGCCAGCTCGAGGGCGGCGCCGTGCAGGGCATCGGCCAGGCGCTGTGCGAGCGCGTGGTCTACGACGCCGAAACCGGCCAGCCGCTGACCGGCAGCCTGATGGACTACGCCGCGCCGCGCGCCGACATCATGGCCGCGATGTTCAAGACCGAGATGGACCAGAACACGCCCTGCCTGAACAACCCCCTGGGCGTGAAGGGCGTGGGCGAGCTCGGCACCATCGGCGCCACGCCGGCCGTGGTCAACGCGGTGGCCGATGCCTTCGCGCGCAACGGCATGGCCGGCCTCACGCCGCGCCTGGACATGCCGCTGACGCCCGCACGCATCTGGCAGCTCATGCAGCCCGGCCCCTGAGGCTCAGAAGTCCTCGAGCGGCAGCCCGACGTAGTTCTCGGCCAGCGAGGTCGATGCGGCGCGCGAGTGCACCAGGTAGTCGAGCTCGGCCTCCTGGATCTTCTGCCCGAACTCGCCGGTGTCCGGGAATCGGTGCATCAGCGAGGTGAACCACCACGAGAAGCGCTCGGCCTTCCAGATCCGGCGCAGGCACAGCTCGGAGTAGCGGTCGAGCGCCGACGCGCTGTGCTCGCGGTAGAAGACCTCCAGGGCGCGCGACAGGTAGCCGACATCGGCGGTGGCCAGGTTCAGGCCCTTGGCACCCGTGGGCGGCACGATATGGGCCGCATCGCCGGCCAGGAGCAGACGCCCGAAGCGCATCGGCTCGGCGACGAAGCTGCGCAGCGGCGCGATGCTCTTTTCCAGCGACGGGCCGGTCACCAGGTGCTCGCGGGCCTCGGGGTCCAGGCGCAGGCGCAGCTCGTTCCAGAAGGCCTCGTCGCTCCAGTTCTCCACGCGCTCCTCCACCGGCACCTGCACGTAGTAGCGGCTGCGCGTGGCGCTGCGCATGCTGCACAGCGCGAAGCCGCGCGGCGTGTTGGCGTAGATCAGTTCGTGCGACAGCGGCGGCACGTCGGCCAGCACGCCCAGCCAGCCGAAGGGGTAGACCTTCTCGTAGGTGTGGATGGCGCCGGCCGGCACGCTGGCGCGGCTCACGCCGTGGTAGCCGTCGCAGCCGGCGATGAAGTCGCATTCGATCTCGTGGGTGGCGCCGTCCTTCTCGTAGCGCACCGTCGGGCGCTCGCCGTCGAAGCCGTGCAGGCTGACCGGCGAGGCGCCGTAGATCGTCGTCAGCCCCTCGGCCTCGCGTGCGTTCATCAAGTCGTGCGTGACCTCGGTCTGGCCGTAGACCGTGACCTGCTTGCCGCCGGTCAGCCCATGCAGGTCGATGCGGTGGCGCGCGCCCTTGAACAGCAGCTCGATGCCCTCGTGCGGCAGCCCCTCGGCCTTGGCGCGGGCATCGACGCCCGCCCGCGCCAGCAGGTCCATCGTGACCTGCTCCAGCACGCCGGCGCGGATGCGGCCCAGCACGTAGGCGCCGGTCTGGCGCTCGATGATGATGTTGTCGATGCCGGCCTTGAAGAGCAGCTGGCCGAGCAGCAGGCCGGCGGGGCCTGCGCCGATGATGGCGACCTGGGTGCGCATGGATGTCTCCTGGAATGTTGGGCCAAGCGTAGGGCGAAGCGGCCGTCATGGCATCACCCCGGACGATCCTCTGTGCGATGATGAGGTCGCCTGCGCGATGATCGCGCAACACCTGAAATCCCGCCGCCGTCATGACCATCGCCAAGCCGGACTTCATCGAGGGCATCGCCAAGGGCATGGCCGTGCTCGAGAGCTTCGACACCGAGCGCCAGCGCCTCAATGCCACGCTGGCGGCCGAGCGTGCCGGCCTGACGCGTGCCGCCGCCCGGCGCCACCTGCTCACGCTCGCCCATCTGGGCTACCTCGAGACCGACGGCAGCTACTTCTGGATGTCGCCGAAAGTGCTGCGCTTCTCCGGCAGCTACCTGGCTTCCTCGCGGCTGCCGCGCGCGCTGCAGCCCACGCTGAACCGGCTCGCGGCGCAGACCGGCGAATCCTTCTCGGCCGTGGTGCTCGACGGCGAGGAGGTGGTGATCATCGCGCGCAGCGGCGCCTACGTCACGCCGACCCGCGTGCTCGCCTACGGCCTGCACCTCGGCGCGCGCCTGCCCGCGCACGCGACCTCGACCGGCTGCGTCATGCTGGCGTCGATGAGCGCGGCGCAGCTCGCGCAATGGCTCAAGGGCCGCGTGCTGCCGCGCATCACGCCGCACACCATCACGCAGGCGCGCGTGCTGCGCCAGCGCATCGCCCAGGTCCGCAAGGACGACTTCTGCTTCGCCAGCGAGGAGCACGAGCTGGGCGTGCAGGCACTGGCAGTGCCGCTGCGCGACATGCAGGGCCACACGGTGGCGGCGCTCAACGTGGTGCTGTCCGGCGGCCGTCACCCGGAGGAGGCGCTGCGCCGCGACATGCTGCCGCTGCTGTTCGAGGCGGCGCGCGAGCTGCGCTCGCTGCTCTGAACTTCGTCCGAGCTACGATCTCGAACGATCCTTTGCCGGATGATTCCACCATGCGACTGCTGCTGCTCGAAGACGACGTGATGATCGGCGAGGCCGTGCTGGACCTGCTGCGGGCCGAGAACTACGCGGTCGACTGGGTCAAGGACGGCGAGGCCGCCGACACCGCGCTGCGCACCCAGCAATACGACCTGGTGCTGCTCGACCTCGGCGTGCCGCGCCGCGACGGCCTCGAGGTGCTGCGCGCCCTGCGTGCGCGCAAGCAGCGCATGCCGGTGCTGATCGCCACCGCGCGCGACTCGGTGCAGCAGCGCATCGAGGGCCTGGATGCCGGCGCCGACGACTACGTGCTCAAGCCCTACGACCTCGACGAGCTGCTGGCGCGCATCCGCGCCTTGCTGCGCCGCGCCTCGGGCCGGGCCGAGCCGGTCTACGAGCACATGGGCGTGAGCATCCACCCGACGACCCGCGAGGTCACGGTCAACGGCCAGCCGGTGGTGCTGTCGGCGCGCGAATGGGCGGTGCTCGAGCCGCTGATCGCGCGGCCCGGCATGGTGCTGTCGCGCGCGCAGCTCGAGGAAAAGCTCTACGGCTGGAAGGACGAAATCAGCAGCAACGCGGTCGAGGTCTATGTGCACGGGCTGCGCAAGAAGCTCGGCGCGGACCTGATCCGCAACGTGCGGGGGGTGGGGTACATGGTGCCAAGGGAATGAAGTCTTTACGCGCGCGTCTTCTGTGGTTCCTGCTCGCGGCCATCGTGCTCGCCGCCGGCTCCCAGGCCTTCGTCGCCTACCGCACGGTGCTGAACGAAGCCGACGAGATCTTCGATTACCACATGCAGCAGATGGCGCTCTCGCTGCGCGCCGGCCTGCCGCCCAGCGCGGCCGTCAGCGGGCTCAGCGACGGCGACGAGAACTTCGAGTTCGTCGTGCAGGTCTGGACGATCGACGGGCAGCGCATCTTCGAATCGGCCGCGCAGGCCGCGTTGCCGCAGCGCGCAGTGCTGGGCTTTTCCAACGTCCGGGCGCGCGGTACCACCTATCGCGTGTTCTCGCTGCAGAGCCGCACGCTGGTGATCCAGGTGGCGCAGGACATGGCGGCGCGCCGCCACATGGCCGGCACGCTGGCACTGCGCACCGTCGGGCCGATCGCGCTCGCGGCGCCGCTCTTGATGCTGGTGGTGTGGTGGGTGGTGAGCCGCTCGCTGGCCCCGGTGGCGCGGGTGCGCGGCCAGGTCGCGGCGCGGCAGGCCGACGACCTGTCGCCGGTGAGCGAGAGCGGCCTGCCCGAGGAAGTGCGCCCGCTGGTGCACGAGCTCAACCTGCTGTTCGAGCGCGTGCGCCACGCCTTCGAGGCGCAGAAGCACTTCGTGGCCGACGCCGCGCACGAGCTGCGATCGCCGCTGGCCGCGCTCAAGCTGCAGGTCCAGAGCCTGAAACGCGCGCCCGACGAGGCCACGCGCGAGCTGGCCGTCAACCGCCTGGCCGCGGGCATCGACCGCGCGACGCGGCTGGTCGAGCAGATGCTGGCGCTCGCGCGGCAGGAGGCCAGCGCCAGCGCCGACATGCCGCCGGAAGCGGTGGAACTGCAGGAGGTCGCGCGGCTCGCGCTCTCCGACGCCATCGCGGCCGCCCAGGCGCGGCGCATCGACATCGGCATCGCCAGCGCCGACGCGGCCCGGGTCCGGGGTCGGCCGGAGGCCCTGCGTACGCTGCTGCGCAACCTGCTCGACAACGCCGTCAAGTACACGCCCGAGGGCGGGCGCGTCGACATCCGCATCGCGCAGCAGGCGGACGGCGCCGAACTGGCCGTGGAAGACAGCGGCCCGGGCCTGCCGGCCGAGGAGCGCGAGCGTGTGCTCGACCGCTTCTACCGCTCGGGCGAGTCGCAGGCGCCGGGCAGCGGCCTGGGGCTGGCGATCGTCAAGTCCATCGCCGACCAGCATGGCGCGACGCTGGACATCGGGCATTCGGAGGGCCTCGGGGGCCTGCGAGTGAGGCTGCGTTTTCCCTCGATCGTTTAAGGCGGGCCTAAGCGATGTGACGGACATTCCCTTTCATCGTGTTTCCCGTTGACACCTCGAAAGGAACTTC
Organism: Variovorax sp. WS11; assembly: GCF_010499245.1. Taxonomy (GTDB): domain Bacteria; phylum Pseudomonadota; class Gammaproteobacteria; order Burkholderiales; family Burkholderiaceae_C; genus Variovorax. Next base: position 335,709 of record NZ_JAAGOW010000001.1, on the reverse strand, counting down.
CATGAATGTCCGTCTGAACTCGCCCCGTGCCCTCGCTGCTGCTCTGGTGGCCGCCGGGGTGATCGGCGCCGTCGGCGCGGGCGCCTACACCAGTGCCATTGCCGTGGGCACGCCGGCCGCGGCGCCCGCCGCGGCGGCGCCGCTGGTCACCATGCCCGACTTCTCGACCATCACCTCGCGCGACGGGCCGGCCGTGGTCAACATCAGCGTCACCGGCACCACCAAGACCGCGATGGAGGGCATGGCCGGCATCGATCCGGACGACCCGATGTTCGAGTTCTTCCGCCGCTTCGGAGGCCAGTTCGGCCAGCGCGGCCCGCAGCGCGACGTGCCCGTGCGCGGCCAGGGCTCGGGTTTCATCGTGAGCCCCGACGGCATCATCATGACCAACGCCCACGTGGTGAAGGATGCCAACGAAGTCACGGTCAAGCTCACCGACCGCCGCGAGTTCCGCGCCAAGGTGCTGGGCTCGGACGCCAAGACCGACATCGCCGTGCTCAAGATCGACGCCAGGAACCTGCCGACGTTGACGCTGGGCAACACCAAGGATCTCAAGGTCGGCGAATGGGTGCTCGCCATCGGCTCGCCCTTCGGCTTCGAGAACACGGTGACGGCCGGCGTCGTGAGCGCCAAGGGCCGCTCGCTGCCCGACGACAGCTACGTGCCCTTCATCCAGACCGACGTGGCGGTGAACCCCGGCAACTCGGGCGGGCCGCTCCTGAATACGCGCGGCGAGGTGGTGGGCATCAACTCGCAGATCTACAGCCGCAGCGGCGGCTACCAGGGCGTGTCCTTCGCGATTCCGATCGACGTCGCCGTCCAGGTGAAGGACCAGATCGTCGCCACCGGCAAGGCCAGCCATGCACGGCTGGGCGTGGCGGTGCAGGAGGTCAACCAGGCCTTCGCCGACTCCTTCAAGCTCGACAAGCCCGAAGGCGCACTGGTGTCGAACGTGGAGAAGGGCGGCCCGGCCGAGCAGGCCGGCTTGCGCTCGGGCGACGTGATCCGCAAGGTCGACGGCGAGCCCATCGTCGCTTCGGGCGACCTGCCGGCCCTGATCGGCCAGAGGAAGCCCGGCAGCCGCATCACGCTGGACGTGTGGCGCCAGGGCGAGCGCCACGAGATCAGCGCCCGGCTCGGCGATGCCGGCGAGAAGATCGCCACCGTGGCCAGGAACGACGCCGGCGCCGGCCACGGCAAGCTCGGCCTCGCGCTGCGGCCCTTGCAGCCGCAGGAGCGGCGCGACGCCCATGTGGAAGCCGGCCTGCTGATCGAGGATGCAGGCGGCCCGGCGGCCCAGGCCGGCGTGCAGGCCGGCGACGTGCTGCTGGCCATCAACGGCACGCCCGCCAGGAGCGTGGAGCAGGTACGCGAGGTGGCGGCGAAGGCCGACAAGTCGGTCGCGCTGCTGATCCAGCGCGACGGCGACCGGATCTTCGTGCCGGTTCGCCTGGGCTGAAAGGCGGGCGCCGTGCCACTGCGGCGCCCTTCACGCTATCTCCACCGGCCTACCCCAGCTTGAGGAGGCATCGTGCAAAAGTGCCTTGGCCGATATTGCACCGGCTGTAACAATTCGCGACATTGAATAAGAGGTTTCCCCATGTCGCTACGTGATCTTGCCCTGACGGTTCTCGAACTCGAACCCAATGAATTCCATTGGGTATTGATGGAAGCAGTGCAGGCGGATTCCGACGATTGCCTGGTTTATCGCCCGGTGGATTCCTCGACCCGGGGCCTGCCCGACTACTCCGAAGCGCTGATCCAGGGCGCATCGGCACTGCGCGTGATTCAGGGCCTGGCCCCCTTCGGCAAGCCCCCGACGCCGGTGGGCATCGGCGATGGGGAGGCGCCGCCGGTCACGCGACACGCTGCCGTGCGCGACACGCAGGAGCCGGGGTCGGACGAGGACTCCTGCCTGTTCACCACCGATCACTCGATCCTGTAGGCGGCCTGCGCCGCAAGCGCTGTCAGCCGGCCGGCAGTTCGTCGCGACGCGGCATGTCGGCGCCGCGACGCGAGCAGGTGATCGCGGCGGCCCGGGCGGCGAAGCGCAGCAGGGCCGAGAGCCGCCGCGCATCGAGCGCCTCGAGTCCCGCAAGATTCAGTGCCTGCTGTTCGTCCAGCCAGGTCAGGAGCGCGGCCTGGAAGGTGTCGCCCGCACCCACCGCGTCCACCACCTCGACCGTGACTGCAGCCTCGGCGGCGTGCGCACCCGGCGCCCACGCCTCGCTGCCGCGGGCGCCGCGCGTGAGCACGACCAGGCGCGCGCCCAGCGACAGCCAGCGCCGCGCCACCTCGGCAGGCGCCGTTTCCGGGTACAGCAAGCCCAGGTCCTCGTCGCTCACCTTCACGATGTGCGAGAGCGCCGCCATGGCCTCGACCGTGGTGCGCCAGCGCGCGAGGTCGGGCTCGACGTTGAGCCGCACGTTCGGGTCGTAGGCCACCAGGCAGCGGCCGCGCTCGCGCGCGGCCAGGGCACGCAGCGCGCTGCCGACCGGCTCCACCACCAGCGCGTAGGAACCGAACTGCAGCACGCGGACCTCCGGCGGCAGCGCGGGCAGGCTGGCTTCGTCGATCTCCCGGTCCGCCGCGCCGTGGCCGTAGAAGGCGTAGTGCGGCACGCCGGCCGCGTCGACGCTCACCACGCTCAGGGTGCTCGGCGCATCGCTGCGCAGCACCAGGCGCGTGTCCACGCCTTCCGTGGCCAGCGCCTGCGTCAGCCGCTCGCCCGCCGCGTCGCGCGACAGGCCGGTGAGCAGCGCCGAGCGGCGCCCCAGCCGCGCCAGGCCCACCGCCACATTGAAGGGCGAGCCGCCGATGCGCGCGTCCAGGTGCAGGCCGGTGGGCGTCGTCCCCAGCACGTAGACATCCATCAGGGCTTCGCCGCAGACCACGAACATGTCATTCATCCTTGAGGGGCAAAGAGCGGGCGCAGCCCGGCGTAGAGCGCCTTGAAGCGTGCATGCCGGGCGCGAAGCGGATCGGCGGAAGAGCCGGCTGGCTCGAAGCGCTGCCGCAGCACGGGGCGGCGGCAGACCTCGGCCAAGGCGCCGCCGTCCGACAACCAGGCGAGCCGCGCCGCGCCCAGCGCTCCGCCGGCCTCGCTGCCTTCGCAGATCACCAGCGGCGTCTCCAGCACATCGGCCAGCAGCTGCGCCCACCAGGTGCTGCGCGCGCCGCCACCGACCAGCACCAGGTCGCCGGCCGGCCGGGCGAGGGTGTCGAGGCCGTCGCGCAGCCCGAAGCTCACGCCCTCCACCACTGCGAAGGCGATGTCGGCCGGGCCGTGCGCATGCGTGAGGCCGAACAGCACGCCCTGGGCGTCGGTATCGTTGTGCGGGGAGCGCTCCCCCGACAGGTAGGGCAGGAACAGCGGCGCGTGCTGCCGCGCCTCGGCGTCGAGCGAGGCGGCTGCGGCCAGCAGCGCCGCCTCGTTGCCGAGGCCGAAGCTGCGCGCGGCCCAGCTCACCGCGCTGGAGGCCGACAGCATCACCGACATCTGATGCCAGCGGCCCGGCAGCGCATGGCAGAACGCATGCACAGAAGCCTCGGGGCGGGGCTCGAAGCGCTCGCCGCCGATGAAGATCACGCCGGAGGTGCCCAGGGAGACGAAACCCTGTCCCGCTTCCACCAGCCCCATGCCCACGGCGCTGGCCGCGTTGTCTCCGCCGCCGCCGGCGATGCTCACGTCGGCGGTCATGCCCCAGCGCTGCGCCAGCTCGGGCTTGAGTTGCCCGGCCACGGCGCTGCCCTCCACCAGCCGCGGCATCTGCGCGCGCGACAGGCCGCAGGCGACCAGCAGTTCGTCGGACCAGTCGCGAGCGCCGACGTCCAGCCACAGCGTGCCCGAGGCGTCCGACATGTCGCTCGCGAACTCGCCGCTCAGCATGAAGCGCAACCAGTCCTTGGGCAGCAGCACGTGGGCGATGCGCGCGAACAGCTCCGGCTCGTGTTCGCGCATCCACAGCAGCTTGGGCGCGGTGAAGCCCGGCATCGCCAGGTTGCCGGCGATTTCGCCCAGCCGCGGCACGCGCGCGGCGAGGGTGCGGCACTGGGCGGCGCTGCGGCCGTCGTTCCAGAGAATGGCGGGGCGCAGCACCCGGTCCTGCGCATCCATGGCGACGGCGCCGTGCATTTGCCCCGACAGGCCGATGGCGCGCACGGCCGCGAGCGCCGATGCCTGCGCGCGCCGCAGCTCGGCCATGACCGCCTCCAGCGCCTCCCACCATTGCGAGGGCGCTTGCTCCGACCACAGCGGCGCCGGGCGCTCGACCGTGAGCGGCGCCCGTGCCAGCGCGACGATGCGGTGGTCCGGCGCGAGCAGCAGGGCCTTCAGCTCCGAGGTGCCGAGATCGAGCCCGAGGTACACAAGTGTTGGCCTTTCTTCAGCCGCCGCCGAAGCGGTGGTCGCTCTGGCGCCGGAACTCGGTCGGCGTCATGCCCTTGATTTCCAGGAAGCGACGGTTGAAGTTGGCGACGTTGTTGAAGCCGACCTGGTAGCAGATGTCCGTCACGTAGTGGTCGGTCTGCATCAGCAGGTGGCAGGCGCTGTTGATGCGCACGCGGTTTACGAAGTCGGTGAAGCTGTTGCCGGTCGAGCGCTTGAAGAAGCGGCTGAAGCGGCTCTCGCTCATGCCCAGCTCGGTGGCGATGTCGGCCATGACGATCGGCTCGGCCAGGTTGGAGGTGATGCGGTCCACGATGACATTGATCTGGTCCACGCCGGCCTCGCCTTCCACGCCCTGCATCTGCACGTTCGAGAGCAGCCGGTAGTCGGTCCACTGCGCGAGGTCGGCCAGGTACTCGCAGAAGAGCGCGAAGCGGCGCAGCCCGCGCGCGCCCTTGACCGCGTCCCAGTGCGCCAGCGCGCGCTCCGCGAGGCCGAAGAACTCGATGCCGTGGCGCGAGCGCTCGAGCAATTGCAGCACCTCCCGCAACTCCGGGATTTCCTCCGCCGCCCGCTCGATCGGCTCGTGCCTGAACTGGATCACGCGGTCGCGCCCGGCCGCGCCGCCCTCGGGCGCATCGAGCGAGATCCAGTTGTGCGGCAGGCGCGGGCCGCACAGCACCAGGTGGCCGGGCTGGAAGGGGCCGATCCAGTCGCCGATGAAGGCCTTGCCCGAGGTCTCGGTGATCAGGTGCAGCTCGTACTCGTCATGAAAATGCCAGCGCACCAGCGGACTGGGGAAGCCGTGCGCCAGGCAGCGCACCAGGCCGGTCTCCTCGGGCGCCTCGTAGCCGAGCGAGGGCGAGCGCGTGATGTCGCGCTCCAACTCGGGCTCGCGGTGGCGGGGCAGGTGGCGTTGGCGCGCCGATGTCATGAACGGATTCCTCGCACCTTGTCTCAGCTCATGACGTTACCACCGTCGACATTGAGCGTCTGCGCCGTGATGTAGCGGGCCTCGTCGCTCGCGAGGAAGACGGCGGCGCCGGCGATCTCGTCCGGCGTGCCCATGCGGCCCAGCGGCACCTCGAGGCCGACCCGGCGCTTCTTCTCGCCGGGTGGAAGGCCCTCGTAGCGGGCGAACAGCGCATCGACATGCGCCCACATCGGCGTGTCGACCACGCCCGGCGCGATGGCATTGACGCGGATGCCCTGCGGCGCCATCGCCAGCGCGGCGCTTTGCGTGTAGCTGATGACGGCGGCCTTGGTCGCGCAGTAGTGCGACACCAGCGCCTCGCCGCGGCGGCCGGCCTGCGAGGCCATGTTGATGACCGAGCAGCCGGCCTCGCCGTGGGCCACCATGTGCTGCAGCACGCGCTGCATGACGAAGAACAGGGCCTTCACGTTGACCGCGAAGAGCCGATCGTAAGAGGCCTCGTCGCTCTCCAGCAGCGGCGCCATGTCGAACACCGCGGCGTTGTTGACGAGGGTATGGATCGGTCCGGCGGCCGCCTGCGCCGCCTCCAGCAGATGCGTGACCGACTGCATGTCGGTGACATCCGCCGGCAGATAGACCACGCGGCCGGGATGGCCGCGCTGCAGCAGCGCCGCGCCGTCCGAGGGCGCGGGTGAGCGGTCGACCAGCGTGCAGCGCGCGCCTTGTTGCAGACAGGCTTCGGCGATGGCGAGGCCGATCCCGCCGCCGGCACCGGTCACGAGCACATGGCGATGTGCGAGACGGCTGCTCATGAACTTCTCTCCTCGATGAAGGCGCGCACGCGCGCAGATGCCGCGCGCACCGCTTCGATCAGGCGCAGATCGCCTGCGATGTCGCCCCAGAGACCGGCGTCGCTGCACAGCGCCTCGACGGGGTCGTGCGCATCGCAGATCGCATGCGCGCCCGCCTCGTCCATGCCCTGGTCCTGGTAGACGTAGGGCAGGGTGCCGGCATGCCAGCGGCGCAGAAAGAAGAGGAAGAGGGCGGGCAGCACCGCCACGCCGGCGATGCCCTCGCCACGCGCCAGGCGCTCGCGCACGGTAGGCGCGATGAAGCCCGGGATCTTCGAGAAGCCGTCCATTGCGACGCGCTGGTTGGTGTCGCGGATCGCCGGGTTGCCGAAGCGCTCCAGCACCACGTCGCGGTAGGCCGGCAGGTCCACCGGGCTCGGATGGCCGGGCGCATTCAGACAGGGAATCACGTCCTCGGTCACGTAGTCGAAGGCCATCTGCCGGATCGCCGGCGTGTGCGTGCCCTCGTGGATGTACTGCAGGCCGACCAGCGTGCCGGCCCAGGCGATGCAGCTGTGGCCGGCGTTGAGGATGCGGATCTTCGCCTCCTCGTAGGGCGCCACCGAATTGACCAGCTCCACGCCCACGCGGGCCCAGTCCGGGCGGCCATGGATGAAGTCGTCCTCGATTACCCACTGGGTGAAGCGCTCGGCCGTGACCGGCGCGGCATCGTCCCAGCCGGTCGCCTCGCGCACGCGTTGGCGCAGCTCCGGCGGCGGGCGCGGCGTGATGCGATCGACCATCGCGTTGGGGCAGGTGGTGTTCTCGCGCACCCAGGCCGCCAGCGCGGGCAGGCCGGCCTGCTCGATGAATTCCAGCAGGCCCCGGCGGAAGCGCTCGCCGTTGTGGCGCAGGTTGTCGCAGTTGAGCAGCGTCACCGCGCCCGCATCCGGGCTCGCGCTGCGGGCGCGCAGGATGGCGCAGACCGCGCCGTAGATGGTCTGGCCGGCCTCGCCGCGCCGGGCGCGCGCGAGGTCCTCGGCCAGCTCGGCGGCGCTCGTGTCGAGGCGGTCCTGCGGGTCGAGGTAGTAGCCGGCCTCGGTCACGGTGAAGGACACGATGCGCGTGCGCGGATCGGCCCCGCGCGCGACCACCGCCGCCAGCGACGGCTCCCAGGGCAGCACCTCGCGAATGGCGTCGATGCGCTGGTAGCGGTAGTCGCCGGCCGGCGAGACCGTCTCGACGGTGTAGCAGCCGTCCTGGGCCCGCAGGGTGTCAAGCAGATCGGCCATGTCGGGCCGCAGGTTGGCGCCCGAGAGCGACCATCGTGCGTCGCCGGCCTCGATCAGCTGCTGCAGGTAGACCGCCTGGTGGGCGCGATGGAAGGAGCCGAGTCCGAGATGCAGGATCACGAACTCCGAGAGAGCAGGAACGGACATGGCGCGAAAAGAAGGCTCAAGCGGCGACAGTGCGGCCTTCGCTGTTGAAGAAATGCAGCACCGAGGGATCAAGCTCGACGCTCACGGGATCGCCCGGGTGCAGCGGCGTGCGCTCGTTCTGGCGCGCCACCAGCGGTACGCCGCCCACGTCCACGTGGATCAACGTGTCGGCGCCGAGCGCCTCGATCAGCTCGACCCGCGCCGGCGCGCCGTGCGCGGTGCCCGGATGCACGCGCAGGCCCTCGGGCCGCACGCCCAGGAAGCCGTCGGTGGGCAGGCGGCCATTGACCTGTGCGGTAAAGCTCGGGATCGCGCGGGCCTGCACCATGTTCATCGAGGGCATGCCGATGAACTGGGCCACGAACTGGTTGGCGGGCCGGTCGTAGAGCTCCATCGGCGTGCCGACCTGCTCGATCAGGCCGTCGCGCAGCACCACCACGCGGTCGGCCAATGTCATGGCCTCGACCTGGTCGTGCGTCACGTAGATGCTGGTCGCGCCGAGCGCGCGGTGCAGCTTGCTGATCTCCACGCGCGTGTTGCCGCGCAGCGCCGCGTCCAGGTTGGACAGCGGCTCGTCGAACAGGAAGACCTTGGGCGCGCGCACGATGGCGCGGCCGATCGCCACGCGCTGGCGCTGGCCGCCCGAGAGCTCCTTCGGCGTGCGGTGCAGGTACTGCGTGAGGTTCAGGGTCTTGGCCGCGTGGTCGACCTTGGTCTTGATCACGTCCTTCGACACCTTCGCCAACTTGAGCGCGAAGGACATGTTGTCGAACACGCTCATGTGCGGGTAGAGCGCATAGCTCTGGAACACCATCGCGAGGTCGCGCTTGCCCGAGGGCGTGCGCGTGATGTCCCTGCCGTCCAGCGAGAGCGTGCCGCTGGTGATGGGCTCGAGCCCGGCGATGAGGCGCAGCAGCGTCGACTTGCCGCAGCCCGAGGGACCGACGAAGACGATGAACTCGCCTTTTTCGATCTGCAGGTCCACGCCCTTGATGACGTGGGTGTCGCCGAAGCTTTTCTTGATGTTGTCGAGTTGAAGGTAGGCCATGGAGAAGTCCTTTACTTGACGGCGCCGAAGGTGAGGCCCTGCACGAGCTGCTTCTGGCTGAACCAGCCGAACACCACGATCGGCGCGATGGCCAGCAGCGAAGCGGCCGAGAGCTTGGCCCAGAACAGGCCTTCGGGGCTGGAGTAAGAAGCGATCAGCACCGCCAGCGTGCCCGCCTTGGCCGAGCTGAGGTTGAGTGCCCAGAAGGCCTCGTTCCAGCTCAGCACCAGGCACAGCAGGCCCGTGGAGGCGAGCCCGCCGACCGACAGCGGCATCACGACGTTGCGAAACTCCGTCCACAGGTTGGCACCGTCCATGCGCGCGGCTTCGAGGATTTCCGCCGGGATGTCCTTGAAGCTGGTGTAGAGCATCCACACCATGATCGGCAGGTTCGACAGCGTGAAGACGATGACGAGCGCGGTGCGCGAGTCCAGCAGGCCGGCGGTCTGCGCGAGCACGTAGATCGGCACCAGCGCGCCGACGGCCGGCATCATCTTGGTGGAGAGCATCCACATCAGGATGTCGCGCGTGCGCTTGGTGCGGAAGAAGGCAAACGAATAGGCGGCCGGCGCCGCGATCAGCAGGCCGAGGATGGTGGAGCCGATGCTGGTGATCAGCGAGTTCTTCGCGAACAGCAGGTAGTCGCTGCGGCGCTGCACCTCGGCGAAGTTGTCCATCGTGGGCTCGAAGACGAAGAGCGGCGGCACGTGGATCGCCTGCAGCTCGGTCTTGAAGGAGGTCAGCACCAGCCAGCCCAGCGGGAAGAAGAGCAGCAGCGAGATGGCCCAGGCACCGGCGGTGCGCAGGACGAGGGGGACAACGCTATCGGTTTGCATGTGCTTCCCCTCAATCCAGGTTCTTGCCGATGATGCGGATCAGGAAGGCCGCCACGATGTTGGCCAGGATCACCGCGAACAGCGCGCCGGCCGACGCCACGCCCACGTCGAAGTTCATCAGCGACTGCTTGAAGATCATGTAGGTGAGGTTGGTGCTCTCGTTGCCCGGCCCGCCGTTGGTCGTGACCGCGATCTCGGCGAAGACCGAGAGCAGAAAGATCATCTCGATCATGATCACCACCGCCATCGGCCTGGCGAGGTGCGGGATGGTGAGGTAGCCGAAGCGCTGCACCGCGCTCGCGCCGTCCATGCGCGCAGCCTCCATCTGCTCGCGGTCCAGCGACTGCAGCGAGGTGATGAAGATCAGGCAGGCGAAGGGCAGCCACTGCCACGCCACCATGATGATCACGGAGAGCAGCGGCACGTCGGTCAGCCAGTCCACCGGCTCGGCACCGAAGAAGCGCCAGAGGTCCGCGAGCACGCCGTAGATGGGGTTCATCATCATGTGCTTCCACAGCAGCGCGTTGACCGTGGGCATCACGAAGAAGGGCGAGATCAGCAGCACGCGCACGATGCCGCGGCCGGGGAAGGGCTCGTTGACCAGCAGCGCCAGCAGCACGCCCAGCACCACCGTCGACACGATCACGCTGCCGATGAGAAGCAGGGTGTTCCATACCGCGGGCCAGAAGTCCGGGTCGGTGATGAAGTACTCGAAGTTCTCGAGGCGAGCGAAGGGGTGGTCGCCCGGCTGCATCAGGTTGTAGTTGACGAAGGAGAAATAGATCGTCATCGCCAACGGCACGATCATCCAGAGGAAGAGCGTGAGCACCGCCGGCGCCATCAGCAGCCGGGGCAGGAATCGGTCGGTTGCGGTCTTCTTGTTCTTCTTCCCGCTCTGGGAGAAGCCGGGGAGCGGGGCGGAAGTTTCCGCGCCCGGGGCCCGGCCCTCCCCGGCGGGGGAGGGCGTGAGGGTGCTCACTTGTAGTACCCGGCTTTCTTCATCTCACGCTCGGCCGCCGTCTGCGAGGTCTTGAGCGCCTGGTCGACCGTGGTTTTGCCCGAGAGGGCCGCGCTCATCTGCTGGCCCACCGCGACGCCGATGGCCTGGAACTCGGGGATGGCGGCGTACTGCACGCCGACGTAGGGCGACTTGGGCAACGTGCTGTCGTTCGGGTTGGCGGTATCGATCGCCTTCTTCTCGGCTTCCGCGAAGCGTGCCGCCTTCATGAACTCGGGCGTGGCATAGGTCGACTTGCGCGTGCCGGTCGGCACTGCGCCCCAGCCATGTTCCTTGGCGACCAGCTTGATGTAGTCCTTGGAGGTCGCCCACTTGATGAAGGTCTGCGCCGCGTCCACCTTCTGCGAGCCGGCGGGGACCGCCAGCGCCCAGGCCCACAGCCAGTTCGCACCCTTGGGCGTGACGGCGGTAGGCGCCTGCGCGAAGGCCACCTTGTCGGCCACCTTCGACTGCTTGGGATCGCTCACGAAGGAGGCCGCGATGGTCGCGTCCACCCACATGGCGCACTTGCCTTCGTTGAAGAGAGCGAGGTTCTCGTTGAAGCTGTTGGCCGAGGCGCCGGGCGGGCCGTAGGCCTTCATCAGGTCGACGTAGAAGCTGATCGCGTCCTTCCAGGGCTTGGTGTCGATCTGCGGCTTCCAGCTCATGTCGAACCACTGGCCGCCGTTGGTGTTGACCATGGTGGTGAGCAGGGCCATGTTGTCGCCCCAGCCCGGCTTGCCGCGCAGGCACATGCCGTAGACCCCGCCCTTCGGGTCGTGCACCTTGCCCGCGAGCTCCTTCACCTGCACCCAGGTCGGCTGGTCCGGCATCTTGAAGCCCACCTTGTCGGCGAGGTCCTTGCGGTACATCAGCATCGAGCTCTCGCCGTAGAAGGGGGCGGCGTAGAGCTTGCCGTCGGCCGACAGGCCGGTGCGCATCGCCGGCAGCAGGTCGTCGATGTCGTAGGCGGCGTCGGTGGCGATGGGGTTGAGCCAGCCCTTCTTGGCCCAGATCGGCGTCTCGTACATGCCGATGGTCATCACGTCGAACTGGCCGCCCTTGGTGGCGATGTCGGTGGTGACGCGCTGGCGCAGCGTGCCTTCCTCGAGCGTGACCCACTTGAGCTTGATGTCGGGGTACGCCTTCTCGAAGAAGGGCGTGAGCTTCTGCATCTCGATCATGTGCCCGTTGTTCACCGTGGCAATGACCAGGTCGGTCGCGGCATGGGCGGCCAGGCCTGCGGCGGTGAGCGCGAGCACCAGTCCCGCCTTCAGAAAACGCTTCATCTCGATGTCTCCTTGTGGTTGGCGACGAGGCAGTCGCTTCAACCGATTTTGGAGACCTTGGCTTGCGGAATTGGTACGTGAAATGCCAATTTCTATACTTCGATGCACTGATTGATCAGTGACTTCCCTAGTTTGAGCAAGCAGGGATGGGCGGCCGGGGTGCGCTCAGGGGGCCGAGGGCGTCCTGCAACTGGCCTTCCAGGGCCTGTTGCCCCTTGGGGGTGATGGCCAGCACCTGGGCCGGCTTGTGGCTTTCGCAGCCGCTGGGGAGCAACTCGGCGGGCGGGATGAAGGCGCTCACCAGTTCCGCGGCGCGCAGCACGCGCAGCTTGTCGATTTCGGCCGGTGCGTAGACCGTGCAGGGCAGCGGCTGCTGCGCGATTTGACGAAGAAGTTCCATCGGCATGGAGGGATCTCCTTTCATGAAGGGCGATTCATTCTGCGCAAGCGACGGGGCGGCGCAGCCGATGGTCGCACCGGCCCGCCCCCGTGCTGCGGTGCAGCGAAAGCCTCGCTGCAGGGCTCGTTCAGACTTCGTGCAACTCGGTCCGGCTGTCCGCCCAATGGATGGCCTGCTGCTCCGCATGCCGAAGCGCCTCAGCCTCGGTTCGGCAGAGGTCGGCATCGTTCATGAGCGGCACCTGCTTCTCGCTGGGAAATCCGAGCTGCCGGACCACGACCGGCCGAAACTGGCCCGGGCGCTCCTTCTCGGCACCGCAGAGGAAGTGATAGCCCCGGTACACGAACACGACGTTCCTGGACATGATCGGCTCCTGCCGCCAATCCTTGCTTGTTGCTACTTCCCGAGGTATTGGCGGACCGCCTCGACCGAAGTGCCTGCGGCGGCCACGGCCGCCCTCAATTGCGCCTCGCTGACGCCCAGCTCCTTCGTCCAGTAGCGAAGCTCGTGCGTCTCGCTGACGTTGATGCGCGACCGATCCTGCGGGCCGCGGTTGCTCAAGTCGTCGGGCATGCTGTGTCTCCTGCGCGTTTCTGTACTTGGAGTGTTGGCGCGGGGCAAAAGTGCTGGCGACAGACGCGGGCGCAAGGCACTGCGGGAAGGCGGCTGACAAGGGGGACGGCCGGAAGATGCTCGCGGCGTCGGCATTGGACCGGCCGCGCCGCGCGCGGGAGCGAATCCGTTGTGCGTGATGCTGCGTATGGGAAGACAGTCGCGGCGCGGTCGCGGCCACTTTCAACCCCAGGAGCATCGTCATGCAAAGTCCTTCCCGTCGCTTCCTTTCCCTCGCCCTTGCGGGCTTCGCGAGCATGGCCGCCTTCGGTGCGCAGGCCTTTCAGGGCGAGCAGAACCCGCTGCCGCCGCAGCCCTTCCAGTCGACTCAATCGCGTGCAGCCATTCAGGCGCAGGCGCTGCGGCCCGTGCAGATCAGCAACGGCGGTACGGGGGTCGCCGCGCCGGCGGGCATGGCCGACCGCGCCATGGTCCGGGCGGGCGCGCGGGCGATCACGTCCAGCGGCGCAGCGGCGTACGGGGAGATCGGGGAGCGGGGCGTGCGCGCGCAGTAGCCGCCTGGCCTCAATAGAGCCCGTAGTACTTGTCCACGGTGGCCCTGTAGGTGTCGTCGTAGTCGGGCACGCGATCCCCCGCGTAGCTCGGCGCGCCTTCCAGCTTCGCCTTGTCCAGCGGCACCACATAACCATCCTGCGAGGTGTCGTACTTCAGCATGTTCCAGGGGATCGGGTAGCGGTCGGTACCCATTCCCAGGAAGCCGCCGAACTCCATGACGGCATAGCGGACCTGGCCCGAGATCTTGTCGATCATGAGGTCGTCGATCGAGCCGAGCTTTTCGCCTGCCGTGTTGTAGACCGTGGTTCCTTCGACGCGATCGGACGAGATGACGTCGTGTGTGGAAGTTGTCGTGGTCATTCCATTTCTCCATAGATCGCCGACACGGCTGGGGATGCCGGCCTCATCTTCGAAAGCCCAGCGATCGAGGTATCTCGCGCGCGAGGTCTTCGACTGATCGGGCGGCTGGCCGTCGTGCTGTAGGCACTCGCTCGCGGGGCCCCTGTACTGGCAGGCAAAGCGGAAGGCGATCGTCACGCAAGTTCTTCTGGCTTTTCGGTACAGGGCTCTGCGCCCCTGTCCGACGAGGCGGCGGCGGGCGCGGTGGGTAGCGTTGATCCGATTGGATGGAAGGATCGACCATGGCTACTCATCGACAAGCACAGGCCAGGAGCGACGACCGCGACGACAAGCGCGTCTTCCGGTGGGGCGCCATCGCGGTGGCCGTCCTGGTGGTTCTCGCCCTCCTGGCTTCCTGCCTGCTCTCGCAATCGAGGGAGCGCTCTCCGGCCCCGCAGGAGCCCACCACCCAGCAGGCGCCGCAGAAGCCGGCCGCGCCGCCCCAGTAGGCGAGGCGGTCGTGCGCATGCCATGGTCCGTCTCGAGGATTTCAAGCCCATGCTGCTGTCGGAGCGCGCGCTGGGCCTCCATGAGCCCGGGTGGGTCTATGAGCTGAAATACCACGGCTATCGCGTGACGGCCGCATTCGGTCGTGGCGCTGTTCAACTGAGGACGCGCAACGGAGCCAACGCGACCCGGTGGTTTCCCGAGATCAGCGACAGCTTGGCCGGTGTGGCCAGCAGTCTGTGCATCACCGACGGGGAGGTGTGCGTGCTGGACGACGAAGGTGGCAGCGATTTCGAGGCGCTTCAGGAGCGGGCTCGCCATCGCTGCTGGTACCCGGGGGCCAAGTCGGTCGACTATTGCGTGTTCGACCTTCTCGTCGATCACGGCGTGGACGTCACGGCCGAGCCGCTGATGCTGCGCAAGGACGCACTCGCGCGCTTGTTCCGAGAGCCTCCGTGGGGCATCCTCGTGGTGCCGTACTCGGAACAAGGGCGCGGGCAGCTGTTCAAGCAGGCGGCCGGTCGTCCGGGCCAGGAGTTCATCGCAAAGCGCCGCTCGAGCATTTACCTGCCCGGTGTGCGGACCAGCGAATGGGTCAAGCTCAAGCGCAAGCCGTCCAAGGAGGAAGGCCGCGCTGATCGTTCGATGGGGCGGCCTTCATCGCTTGCGCGGCTTGTCGAGCTTCCCTGAGCCGACGCATCGACCGGCTGCCGTAGGCGCCTGGATGTGACACATTGTTCCGGTCCTGGGACATCGGCGGCCCGCGCCACGAGTCCAAGTGCGGTGTGGCCCTCTGGGCGCGCCGGCGGAACGGCCCTTGCTTTGACGAGCAGGTCCAGCCTTCACAACGCCGCCATGACCGTACCCGACGCTGCCCTTGCTCCCATGCGCAACCTGCACCTGCAAACCGTGCGCACCGTGCGCGTGAGCGCGCCCGGGCGCCTGCACCTGGGCTTTCTCGATCCGGCCGGCTCGCTGGGTCGCACGTTCGGCAGCGTGGGGCTGGTGATCGACGGCTTCACGACCGAGGTCGAGCTGGCAGCGGCAACCTCGGACTGCGTGACCGCCGAGACGCTGGCCGCCCACGAGGAACGCGGCCGCGCAGTCACCTTGCTGCAGCAGCTGCGCGAGCGCACCGGCCGCCATGCACCCTTGTCCCTGCGGCTGCTGCAAGTGCTGCCGCCTCACGCGGGCTTCGGTTCAGGCACCCAGCTCGCTTGCGCCATCGGTCGCGCCTTCGCCCAGTGGCATGGGCTCGACCTCACGACCGCCACGCTGGCGCAGTGGCTCGGCCGTGGCCTGCGCTCGGGCGTCGGCATCGCGGGCTTCGACGCCGGAGGCCTGCTCGTCGACGGCGGCCCCGGCACCGACGGCCTGCCCGCGCCGCTATTGTCGCGCGTGGCCTTCCCCGAGGCATGGCGCATCGTCGTGGTCCAGGACCCTTCGCATCGGGGCCTGTCGGGCAGCGCCGAGAAGGAGGCGATGGCCACCTTGCCGCCCTTGCCGCAGGCCAGCGCCGCCGACATCTGCCACCAGGTCCTGATGCGCATCCTGCCGGGTGCGGCGCGCGCGGAGTTCGCGCCGTTCGCAGCAGGCGTCCATCGAATGCAGCAGCTGCTCGGCGAGCACTTCGGGCCGGCGCAGGGCGGTGCCTTCACGAGTCCCCCGATCGGCCGGCTGATGCAGTGGATCGCCGACGCGAGCCGCGAGCACGGCGCGGCGATCGGCCAGAGCTCGTGGGGGCCGACCGGTTTCGCGATCCTGCCTTCGCAGGCGCGCGCCGAGATCGTGGTCGAAGCCGCGCGGGCCGCGGGCCAGGTCGACCCCCGGCTGAAGCTGCGCATCGTCTCCGGCCGCAACCACCCGGCCACGGTGCGCGAAGGCACTTCGGAGCCGCTCGGCGACTGAACGCGCCGCCCGCGCAGTCCACCCCACGACAACCCTCTCCACCCGAAGGCATCCATGGAACGTCCCCGCATCCTCCACATGTTCACGCCCGGCCGCCAGATGAGCCCCTTCGACATCAACATGGCGGCGGATGCGGGCTACCAGATCATCGCGCCCTGTTGCGAGGTGGACCTGGACCGCGTCACCGCACTGACGCAGGACACCATCTTCTCGCGCGGGCCGAAGGGCGTCGCCCGCACCGGCATCTTCATCGGCGGGCGCGATGCGCAGCTGGCCGCCGACATGCTCGAGCGCGCGAGGGCCTCGATGGTCAAGCCCTTCATCGTCTCGCTGATGGCCGACCCGAGCGGCGCCTACACCACGGCCGCGGCCATGGTCGCCTGCGTCGAGGCGGCGTTGAAGCGCCGGCAGTCCCAAGGCCTGGAGGGCCAGCGCGTGGTGATCCTGGGTGGTACCGGCCCGGTGGGCCGCGTGGCCGGCGTGATCGCCGCACAGGCCGGCGCCGAGGTCTTTCTGTCCAGCCGCAATGGCATCGATGCCGCCGAGCAGGCCGCGCACGAAACCGGACAGCGCTTCGGCGTCGGCTTGCACGGCCTGTCCGGCGGCGACCCGGCTGCCGTGCGAAGGTCCATCGCCGAGGCGGATGTGCTGCTCGCCTGCGCCGCGGCAGGCGTCCAGGTGGTGTCGAGCGAGGCGCTCGGCGCCGCCACCCGCCTCAAGGTCGCGGCCGACGTGAATGCGGTGCCGCCGGAAGGCATTGCCGGCGTCGGGGTGATGGACAACGCCAAGCCATTGGCCGGCACGCAGGCCGTCGGCATCGGCGCGCTGGCGGTGGGCAACGTCAAGTACCAGACGCAGCATCGCCTGCTGGTGCAGATGTGCGAGGCCGAGAAGGCGCAGGTGCTGAGCTTTCCCGAGGCCTTCGAGGTCGCCCGCGCCTTCCTGGCCGAGCAGGCCGGCAACACGGCGTGAGGCAAACGCGCGCGATGCAGACGCTCGCCGTCGCCGCCGTGTCCGCGCGCGCCATGGCGCAGGCGGCGGCGCACGACGGCTTCGACGTGGTGGCGCTCGATCTGTTCGGCGACGTCGACACGCGCCGCACCGCCTCGCGCTGGCTGCCGATCGGCGCGCCGGGAAGCCTGCACATCGATGCGGCGCAGGTCCTGGCCGCGCTGCGCGAGTTGGCGCGCGAACGTGAAGGCGGGGCGCCGCTCGTGGGATGGGTGGCGGGCAGTGGCTTCGAGGGAGAGCCCGATCTGCTCGCGCAGGGCGCCGCCGTGCTGCCGCTGATCGGCACTGCGGCGGCCGCGGTGCGCCGCTTGCGCGATCCGGCGCTGTTCTTCGGCTTTCTCGCCGGCGAGCGCATTCCGCATCCGCCGGTGAGCTTCGAGCCGCCCGAGGATGCCGAAGGGTGGTTGATGAAGGATGCGCACGGCTGCGGCGGCTGGCATGTTCGCCGCCCGCCCTGGCCGAAGGATGAGCGGCTCCCAGCGCAGCACTACTACCAGCGCGAGATGGCGGGGCTGCCGATGTCGGCCACCTTCATCGCCAATGGCCGCGACGTGCATGTGCTGGGCTTCAATGAACTCGGCGTGCGTCGCTTCGGCACGCGGCCCTTCGTTTTCTGCGGCGCGGTCGGTCCCATCCCCATCGCGGCCGACATGGCACTCCGCGTGACGGCCATCGCGCAGGCGCTCAGCGCGGAGTTCGAGCTGCGCGGCCTGTGCAGCCTGGATTTCATGCGCGACGGCGACGCCATCGGCGTGCTGGAGGTCAACCCGAGGCCACCGGCGAGCATGAGCCTTTACCGTCGGCCATTCGGTTCGGGCCTGATGCAGGCGCACGTGCGTGCCTGCCTGGAAGGCGCGCTGCCGCCGGCAACGCCCGCCCAGGCGCAGGACATCGAAGGCATGGAGATCGTCTTCGCGCGGCGACCGCTGCAGCTCGATGCAGCCGCAGCGCGCCGGCTGGCGGCATGGCCCGGCATCCACGACCTGCCCGATGCCGGCCAGCGCTTCGACATCGACGACCCCGTGTGCACCCTGAGCGCCGGCGGCACCGACGCCGGGCAGGTGCGCATGCGCTTGAACGAAGGCCGCGAACGGCTGCTGCAATCACTGGAGACCTTGGCATGAGCAACACCTCTTCGCCGGCGGCCGTCGCGGGCCTGAGCGTCAACCGCCTGGCGCGGCCCCTGGTCGAGCGCCTGCTGGCCGATGCCGATGCACTGGCCGTGCAGCTGCGCCGCGACGACACCGGCGTCCACATCGTCGATGCCGGCATCGAAGCGCGCGGCAGCGTGGCGGCCGGCCTGCAGGTGGGCGAGATCTGCATGGGCGGACTGGGGCAGGTGAAGCTGCGCAGCGGCGGCAGCGCCGAAGGCTGGCCCACTTGGCTCGACGTGCGCAGCTCCCAGCCGGTCCTGGCCTGCCTGGGCAGCCAGTACGCGGGCTGGAGCCTGTCGGCGAGCAAGGAGGAGACCGGCGACAAGAAGTTCTTCTCGCTCGGCTCCGGTCCGGCGCGCGCGCTGGCGGTCAAGGAAGAACTCTTTGCCGAACTGGGCTACCGCGATCGCGCGGAATTCGGCGTGCTGGTGCTGGAAGTCGACCGCCCGCCGCCGAAGATCGTGATCGACAAGCTGCTGCGCGACTGCGACCTGCCTGCGCACGCGCTGACGCTGATCCTCACGCCCACCACCAGCCTCGCGGGCACGACGCAGGTGGTCTCGCGCGTGCTCGAAGTGGCGCTGCACAAGGCGCATGCGCTGGGCTTTGCGCTGGCGGACATCGTCGATGGTGCGGCCACCGCGCCGCTGCCTTCGCCCAGCAGCGATGGCGTCGAGGCCATGGGGCGCACCAACGACGCCATCCTTTACGGCGGCCGCGTGCACCTGACGGTGCGCGGCGACGACGATGCGGCCCGCGCGCTGGCGCGTGCGCTGCCCTCGCGCAACTCGCGCGACTACGGGCGTTCGTTCGCGGAGATCTTCAAGGAGGCGGCGTTCGACTTCTACAAGATCGATGGCGCGCTGTTCGCCCCGGCCGAGGTGTGGGTCAGCAGTCTGGCCAGCGGCCGCACCTGGCACGGCGGGGCCTCCGACATGGCGCTGCTGCGGCGCCTGTGGCTGCAGGAGGCCTCGGACGATGGATCGCAGGCGCAGGTGAGGCCATGACCCTTCGCGTGGCCATCATGAGCGACGAGACCGGCTGGCACACGCGCCAGCTTCAAGCCGCGCTGCGCGCGCGCGGCGCGCTGGGGCGCTGCGTCGACCTGGCGGCCTGCCAGATCGACACCACGGCGGCCTGGCATGGCCTGGTCCTTCCCGGCTACGGGCGCGAGCTGCCCGACGCGGTGCTCGTGCGCGGCATTGCCGGCGGCAGCTTCGAGCAGGTGACGAAGCGTCTCGGCGTGCTGCATGCGCTGCGCGAGCTGGGCGTGCCGGTCTACAACGACGCCCGCGCGATCGAGCGTTCGGTGGACAAGTCGATGACCAGCCTGCTGCTGCATGCCGCGCGCATTCCCGCTCCCGCCACCTGGGCGACGGAGTCCGCCGCCCAGGCCCGGCGCATCGCGATGCGCGAAACCGCCGCGGGCCATGCGCTCGTGCTCAAGCCCTTGTTCGGCTCGCAGGGCAAGGACCTGCAGCTGGTGGGCGAGGTCGACGGCGTGCACCACCCGATGCCGGACATCGACACGCGCTATGCGGGGCTGGCTTATCTGCAGCGCTTCGTGCCGCCGGTGGCCGCACCGGGCTTCGACTGGCGCGTGCTGGTGGTGGGCGGGCGCGCGCTGACCGCGATGCGGCGCGTGAGCGCGCACTGGGTGCACAACGTGGCGCAGGGCGCGCGCTGCGAGCCGGCCGAACTGGAGCACCCGCTCGCGCAATTGGCCGAACGCGCTGCGCTCGCGCTGGACATGGACTACGCCGGCGTGGACCTCATCGCAGCGGCGAGCGGGCCTCGCATCCAGGTGCTGGAAGTCAATGGCGTCGCCGCCTGGCAAGGTCTGCAGCGCGTGACGCGCTTCAACATCGCCGGCGCCATCGTCGACGACCTGCTGGACCGCAAGATGGCGCAGGCACGCCGCCGCCAGCAGGAGGGCATGCCGCCGGAGCGCCGCGCCTGATGAGCGCGCAGCAGGCGGCGATCGAGCGCGCCCGGGCCGCGTTCCTGCGGGCCTGCTGGCTCGATGTCGCGGTGCGCAAGCCCGGCAACGTCAGCCTGGCCTCGCCGGGGCACGGGATGCAGGCCTCGATGTTCATCGCCAGCGCGCAGGCCGCGGCGGGGCCGCTGTTCGAGCCCGGCCTGGGCGTGGGCGCGCGCATCGAGGGCGCCGTGGCCGCGACCTGGGCGGTCGCCGGATGCAACACCAACCTCGGCATCCTGCTGCTGTGCGCGCCGATCGCGCTGGCCGTGGAGCGACACCCCGGCGCTGCGACCCGCACGGACCTGCATGCGGCCGTCGAGTCCGTGCTGACCGGCCTCGACATCGACGACGCGCGCGCGGCCTATCGCGCGATTGCGCGCGCGCACCCCGGCGGCCTGGGAAGCGCGCCGGCCGAAGACGTGCGCGAGGCGCCGAGCGTGGACCTGCGCGCCGCGATGGCATTGGCCGCCGACCGCGATCTCATCGCGCGGCAGTACCGCGACGGCTTTGCTGATTTGTTCGCGCTGGCCTTCGAGGCGCCGGTCTGCGCAATGGCCTGCGGCGAGGGGCAGCAGGGCGCCACCGATGCGCCGCCCGATGCCGCCGCTGTGGCTTGCGTGCAACGCCTCTACCTGGCCTGTTTGAGCGGCGTGGCCGATTCACACATTGTTCGAATTCACGGCGAGGGGGTGGCACAGACTGTCATGGCGGCGGCGCAGGCCTGGCGCGAGCGCGAGCGCGCAGGCGCGGTGCTGGATGCCGACCCCGGCTTCGCCGCCTGGGACCTGTCGCTGAAGTCGGGGCGCATCAACCCGGGAACCAGCGCCGATTTCACGGTCGCGGCACTGCTGCTGGCCGGCTGGATCGGGCCGTGCGCGGCGCCCGTGCGCGACGCGGCTCATGGATGGCACGGATCGTGATACCCATGACCTTGCGCTGGTCGTTCTGGCCGGTGTCGCAACGACCTTATTCACCCTTTGAGGAGACCCGTGACCATGGCAAAAATCGATCGACTGATGGTGGGCGAATCGCTCGTCGGCGAGGGCAATGAAGTCGCCCACATCGACCTGATCATCGGCCCGCGCGGAAGCGCTGCCGAAACGGCATTCGCGAACGCGTTGACCAACAACAAGGATGGCTTCACCTCGCTGCTCGCCGTCGTGGCCCCCAATCTGCTGGCCAAGCCGCCGACCGTGATGTTCAACAAGGTGACCATCAAGGGCGCCAAGCAGGCGGTGCAGATGTTCGGGCCGGCGCAGCGCGCGGTGGCACTGGCGGTGGCCGACAGCGTCGAGGACGGCACCATCCCCATGGCCGAGGCGGACAACCTGTTCCTGTGCGTCGGCGTGTTCATCCATTGGCAGGCCGACGACGACAAGAAGATCCAGGACTACAACTACCAGGCGACGCGCGAGGCGATCCAGCGCGCCGTGGCGGGCTCGCCCACGGCCGCCGAAGTGGTGGACAAGAAGGGCACGATGGCGCATCCCTTTGCCGCGCATCTATAGGCCTGCAAAAAAAGAAAAGCCGGCCCGTTGGGCCGGCTCCTTCTGGCACGGTGCGTTCAGTGCTTGGCGGGCACCATGCCGCTGGCGAGAAACTTCAGAACCGTCGCGCCGTGGGCCGATTTCGACAGGGGGTGTGCCGGCGCGTGGCGCTCGATCTGGACGCCGACGGACCGCACGTCGTCGAACTTGCGTGGCTTCACGACCTTGACGCGAACCCAGCTCGCGCCGAATTCGTGGATGAGGATGTCGGCGATCGCCTCTGCGAAAGCCTCGAGCAGTTGCAGGCGGTGCTCGACCAGGAGCCGCTGCAGCCGCTCGCGCACGACGCCGTAGTCGATCGTGTCGGCGATGCGGTCGGTGTCGCAGGCGCGAGCGCGGGGCACACCCGCATGCACGTCGATCAGGAGCGGCTGCGCGTGGTGCAGTTCCGATTCGTGGATGCCGATCACCGTCTCGCCGCGGAAGCCTTCGATGAAGATCAGATCCATCGGTGCGGGGACCTCGGCGGCGTCGGCAGCGGAGACTTGGGACACATGGGAAGGTTGGCCGGTGGAAGGACGCAAGCTGTTGTTCAAGTGGTGTCTCCAAGTGAGTCGAATGTGTTTGAAAGTGTGTCCTCTTGCGAGGCGGACTCGCAGGGCGGGATGCATCAACGCAAAATGCAGGCCAGTGAGCGAAGCTGCTGCGGCGGGTGCGGGCTCGGTGTTTCACCGGGTGTGCGCAATGCCGGCAAGCACACCACAATGAGCTGAAGGAGACACGATGGAACGCGCCGGAGAACTCCAATGACATTGATGCCGCGGCAAGGGGATCGGCACGCCGATCGCGTGTTCGACGTCGTCAGGCGAGGCTTTCACGAAGAGGGCAACGACCTGGTCACGCGCTCGTGGAGCCGTTGCGTGAACCAGTACCAGCTCGACCCGGGGCGCGCGCGAGAGCCGGCCGTGATCACGGCAGCAGCGTTGCAGACCCGGCGCGACCGGCAGGCCGACGTCATCGAATGCGCGCGCTACGAGATGACGACGCTCTACCAGCAACTCGCGGACGCCGAGTCCGCGGTGGTGCTGACCGACACCGATGGCGTCATCGTGCACATGGTGTCCTCGCCCGAGTTCGCGGCGGAGGTCGAGCCGATGGGCCTGCATGCCGGCGGCGTCTGGGGCGAAGCCGAGGCCGGCACGAACGGCATGGGCACCTGCCTCGCGGCCGCGCATCCGATCTCCGTGCGGCGCGAGGAGCATTTCTTCAGCCAGTTCACGCAGCTCACCTGCTCGGCGGTGCCGGTGTTCGATCCGACCGGCGAGATCATCGCGGTGCTCGACGTGACCAGCCGCTCCAGCCTGATGCAGCAGCATGTGCTGGTCCTGCTGGGCATGACGTCGCGCATGATCGAGAACCGGCTCATCGATAAGCGCTTCTCGAACGCGCATCCGATGCATTTCCACAGCCGGCCCGAGTTCGTCTACACGCTGCACGAGGGCAAGCTCGCAGTGGGCGATGACGGCCGCATTCTGGCGGCCAACCGCAGCGCCTTGTTCCAGCTCGGCATGCAATCGATGGACGAGATCCGCAGCCAGCGCATCGACGACCTGTTCCAGACCTCGCTCGAGGACATCCTGCAGCGCAGCCTGTCCTCGTCCTTCCATCCGGTCGTGGCTTACCGCGCCAAGGCGGCGCTGCGCTTCTTCGCGGTGGCGCGCCGACCGGCGTCCGACGCTGCCGCGCCCTCGCGGGCGCGCCTGGTGAGCACGGGCACGGCCGTGGGTGCGGGCGCACTGGGCGAGGCGGGGGCCGAAGGCTCGCGCCCGCGCAACGCGCCGAGCATCCGCACCTTCAAGGACGCGCGTCTCGTCGCCCACCTGGACACCGCGCGGCGCGTGGTGGCGCGCAGCACCCCCGTGCTGCTGTGCGGCGAGACCGGTTCCGGCAAGGAGGTCTTCGCGCGCGCGATCCACGAAACCAGCCCGCATGCCGACGGCGCCTTCGTCGCCGTCAACTGCGCGAGCCTGCCCGAGACCCTGATCGAATCCGAGCTCTTCGGCTACAAGGCCGGCGCCTTCACCGGCGCGCAGCGCAGCGGGCGGCGCGGCAAGATCCTGCAGGCCGACGGCGGCACGCTGTTCCTCGACGAAATCGCCGACATGCCGCTGGACCTCCAGGCGCGATTGCTGCGCGTGCTCGACGAGCGGCAGGTCACGCCCCTGGGCACCGAAGAGACTCATCCGGTGGACTTCCAGCTCGTGAGCGCGAGCCACCGCCATTTGCCGAGCCTGGTGCGCGACGGACGCTTCCGCGAGGACCTCTACTACCGCCTGGCCGGCATCGAGCTGGACCTGCCGCCCTTGCGCGACCGCAGCGACAAGCGCGAGCTGATCCAGGCCATCCTGGCGGACGAAGGCGGCAGCGCATGCAGGCTGGGCGACGAGGCCGAGCGCCTGCTGATGGCGCATCCCTGGCCCGGCAACCTGCGGCAGCTGCGCCACGTGCTGCGCAGCGCCGCGGCGCTGGCCGACGGCAAGACCATCACGCGGGAGCACCTGCCCTCGCTCGCGCCGCGGCCGGCGCCCTCGGCGGCGCATGCGCCTGCTGCGCTGCCCGCCGCCGCCGAGGCAGTGGCTGCAGGGGCGAGCGACGCCGATGCGGCGCCCGCGATCAAACTCAACCCGATTCAGGCCAACGAGCGGCAGGTCCTGTTGCAGATGCTGGAGCAACATCGTTGGAACGTGAGCAATGTCGCCAAGGCGCTCGATGTCAGCCGCAACACCTTGTACCGAAAACTCCACAAGCTCCACATCGAAATCTCCCCGGCGGACTGAGTCCGCGGTGCCGTCGGGGCTGGCCGGCGCGGGGCATTCCGATGCCGGCGCCATCGACCCGCGCGGTGCGGGCCCGTCTCTCGAAGACGGCGAGCCGCAGCTGCCCGAAGCGCCGCCGCGCTCGCGCCTCGCTTGGTGCATCACGGGGTCGGGCCATTTCCTGGAGGAGTCGCTGGCGATCGCCGCGCGGCTGCCGGCGGTGGACCTGTTCCTCTCGGCGGCGGCCGAGGAGGTGTTGCCGATCTACAAGCTGCACATCGACGCGTTGAGACCGCGCTTTCGCGTGTTTCGCGACAAGACGGCCAGCGGCGTGCCGGTGGGCATGCTCTACGACGACATCTATCACACCGTCGTGGTGGCACCGGCGACCAGCAACACGGTGGCCAAGTGCGCGTTCGGCATCAGCGACACGCTGCCGACCAACATGTTCGCCCAGGCCGGCAAGCTCGGCATTCCTGGCATCGTGTTTGCATGCGATACCGAGCCGGTGGTGGTCACCAAGTCGCCCCACGACTGGGTGACGCTGCGTCCGCGGCGGATCGAGCTGGACAACGTCGAGCGGCTGCGCGGCATCGACTTCTGCCGGGTGGTCTGCTCGCCGGCCGAACTCGAAGCCTTGCTCGATGCACGCCTGAAGGAACTCTCTCTCGCATGGAACACATCGTCTTCCTGACCGGGCGCCTCGCCCAAGCCAGCCTCACGCGGGTGCTGGCCGGCATCGAGGCGGCTCCGTTCACATGGGAAGTGCGGGAGATCGGGCTGCAGGTGGCCGCGCTCATGACGACCGACCTGATCCGCCGGCGCGTGGCGGCGCCCGTGTTCAGCGACGCCGAACCCGAAGGCGAGCCGCGGCGGGCCGACCGCATCATCGTGCCGGGGCGCTGCCGCGGCGATGTCGACGCCTTGAGCCTGCACTACGGCGTTCCGGTGGAGCGCGGTCCGCAGGAACTGAAGGACCTGCCGCGCCACTTCAACCGCAGCGCGCGGCCTGTCGACCTGAGCGAGTACCGGGTCGCGATCTTTGCCGAGATCGTCGATGCGCCGCGGCTGTCGGTGGCCCAGATCGTCGAGCGCGCGCACCAGCTCGCCGCCGACGGCGCCGATGTCATCGACCTCGGCTGCCTGCCCGAGACGCGCTTCGATCACCTGGCCGAGAGCGTGCAGGCGCTGAAGGCCGCCGGCTTCGAGGTCAGCGTGGATTCGAGCGATGCGCAGGAACTGCTGCGCGGCGGCAAGGCCGGTGCCGACTATCTGCTGAGCCTCACGCTGGACAGCCTGTGGATCGCCGACGAGGTGGCTGCGACACCGGTACTGATCCCGCGCGTTCCGGCCGACGAGGAGTCGCTGTACCAGGCCGTGGCCCAGCTGCAGCGCCGCGGGCGTGCCTTCCTGGCGGATTCGATCCTCGACCCGATCCCCTTCGGGCTGACCGCCTCCATCGTGCGCTACCACCGGCTGCGCGCGCGGTTTCCGGATGCGCCGATCATGCTCGGCATCGGCAACCTCACCGAGCTCACCGAGGCCGACACGAGCGGCATCAACGCGGTGCTGTTCGGCATCGCGGCCGAACTGGATGTCGCGGCCGTCCTCACGACCCAGGTCAGCCAGCATGCCCGCCGCGCCGTGCGCGAGGCCGACTGGGCGCGCCGCATCATGCATGCAGCGGCTCATCACGGCACCTTGCCCAAGGGCATGAGCGACGCGCTGATGACGGTGCATGCGAAGCACCCCTTTCCGGACACGCCCGAAGAAATCGGCGAGATCGCCGCGCAGGTGCGCGACCCGAACTTCCGCGTGCAGATCTCGCCCCTGGGCCTGCACGTGTACAACCGCGACGGCATGCGCCTGGGGCAGGGCGCCTTCGAGCTCTGGCCGCAGCTCAAGCTGGAAGACGATGCGGACCATGCCTTCTACATGGGCGTGGAGCTGGCGCGCGCGGAGATCGCCTGGCAGCTGGGCAAGCGCTACGTGCAGGACCAGCCGCTGGAATGGGGCTGCGCCGCACCGCGGGTCACCGAGGACCTGGCGCGCTGGTGCGCGCCGGGCACCACCATGAAGGCGTCGAGAAACAAGGCGACCCCATGAACGACCAGATCTTCGAAGCCGTGGTGACCACCGTGGCGCCGGGCGGGCCATCGCATGTGGCGCCGATGGGCGTGCGCTACCAGCAAGGCGGCGGCATCGTGCTGATGCCGTTCAAGCCCTCCGTCACGCACGACAACATCGTGGCCACGGGTCGGGCGGTGCTCAACATCGTGTGCGACACCCGCGTGTTCGCCGGCTGCGTGACAGGCCGCAAGCTCTGGCCCACGCTGGCGGCCGAACGCATCGAGGGCGTGCGCCTCGCGTGCGCGTTGCGCCACGTCGAGCTGGAGCTGGTCGAGCGCCGAGACGACGTGCAGCGGCCGGTGTTGCGCCTGGCGGCCGTGCACGAGGCCACGCATGCACCCTTCACCGGCTTCAACCGCGCCCAGGCCGCGGTGATCGAGGGTGCCGTCCTGGTCAGCCGCCTGCACATGCTGCCACCCGAGAAAGTGAACACCGAGATGAGCTACCTGCAGATCGCGATCGACAAGACCGCGGGACCCGAGGAACGCGAAGCGTGGGAGTGGCTGCGCGCCGCGGTGGCGCAGCACCATGCCCGAGCGCAGGAAGGCACATCGTGATGCGCATGCTGGTCAGTGTCCGCAGCGTGCCGGAGGCCCTGCTCGCGGCAGGCGGCGGAGCCGACTTCATCGACCTCAAGGAGCCCGGCGAAGGCGCACTGGGCGGTTTGCCGGTGGCGACGATTGCCGCCATCGTGCGTGCCTTGCGCGCGCATCACATCGCACGCCCCGTGAGCGCGACCATCGGCGACCTGCCGATGCACGCGCTGCAGCGCATCCGTGCGCAGGTCGAGGCCGTCGGCGCCTGCGGGGTGGACTATGTGAAGGTCGGCATCGAGCGGGGGCCGCAGGCCTTCGCCGTGCTCGACGCGCTGGCGGCCTGCGACCGGCCGGTGGTGCCGGTCTTCGTGGCCGACCGCGGTCTCGATGCGGCGCTGGTCGCGCATGCCTGCGGGTTGCCCTTTCCCGCGCTCATGGCCGACACCGCCGACAAGCAGGCCGGCAGCCTGTTCGATGCGGTGCCGATGGCGCAGCTGCGGCACTTCCTGGCGCACGTGCGCGCCGCGGGGCAACTGGTCGGGCTGGCGGGTGCGCTGCGCACGGCGGATGTTCCCTTGCTGCAGGCGCTGGCGCCCGATTTTGCGGGCTTTCGCAGTGCGGTCTGCGTCGGCGACCGCGCGACGGCGCTGTGCCCGCAGCGCCTGGCGGCGCTGGCCGCGCTGCTGCGCGGGCAGGCCGTCGAGCCCCTGGCTGCCTGAACCGGCGCCCTCAGCGCGCAGCGTAGTTGGCTTCGCCCAGCAGCAGCGCCCGCATGGTGTCCACCTGGCTCTTGTGGAGCAAGGTGATCGGGAAGGCGGCGTCGTCGGACAGCTCGGCGAACTGCGGGTCGACCACGCCGGCATCGCCCAGCTCGGCCAGCGTCAGCTGCGGGTCGATGGCGCAGGACTTGATCATCACCAGTTGCTCGGCGTTGAGATGCTTCGCCAGGTCCAGCGCGATGGTGTCGGACGTGGCTTCCCAGCTGGTGCGCCCATCCGGCTTGTCGCGCCGCAGCTCGAGGGGCAGCCACAGCGCAGTCTTTCCCTGGTGCAGCAGATCGGGGATGTCGCTCCTGCGCGCGGCCAGCCGCAGTGCGGGATTCAGCGCGTGCAACTGGTAGGCGGTCTGCGCCATCGCCAGCACCGCCATGTTGTGCGCGGCCAGGTCATCGAACTGCCATTGCGCCTGGACGCGCCGCACCTCGTCGGCGAAGCTGCCGCCCCCGCAAACGATCGTCACGCGGCCGCCGCCGATCTGGGTGAGCAGATCCAGCCAGTGCAGCAGCACCGGGTCGGCGCAGAGGCTGCCGCCGATCTTGACGACCCACATCAGTCGTGCTCCCGTTCGAACAGCGCCGCCACCGCGACGCTCGGAGCGCACACCTGCGCCCAGCCGGCGGTGCCCGCCGCCGCATCGCGGGCCACCTTGGCCACGTCGCTGCCATAGGCGGCGAGCCGCAGGGCCGATCCGGCGGCGGCTGCCAGCTCGGGCGCGAGGAAGGCGCCGCAGCCGGCGCTGACGATCACGGCTTCATGGGACAGCGCATGCGCGGCCAGAACGCGGCGCAACTGCGCGGCCAGGGCCTCGAGCTGGGCGCCGCGCCAGGCCCGGGCCAGGGCCAGCCATTCGTCGGCGGAGGCATCGCGTGCGTCCAGTCCCACCATGCGCGCGAGGCGCTGGCGCGTCGCCGGCAGGCTCTTGGCGGCGTTGTCGGCGCTGGGGTGCAGGTCGTGCGCCGGATCCAGCTCGCCATTGAGCCGGTAGATGTCCGCGGTCGTGGCGAAGAATTCGTTCATCACCTGGCTCTCTTGGCCACGCCAGCGGATGCGCTGGGTCAGCGCGCACAAGGGCGTGCGCACCACGCCATGGTAGGCCAGCTCGCCGCTGACCAGGCGTTCCGCATCGCTGCGGCTCGTGGTCAGCACGCGCCCCTGGCCGAACGCGATCAGGTCGGTGGTCGTGCTGCCGATGTCGAGCAGCACGCCCTGCGGCAAGGTAAGGGCGGCATGGCGCGCGGTCGCCAGCCAGTTGGCCGAGGCCACGCGCTCCCAATGCCCGGCAACCTCCGCGGCGCTGCACCAGCCGGCGTCGCCGGCAAAGAAGTGCAGCGCCTTCGGCGGCACGGGCAGCGAAGCGGCCAGCGTGGCAGCGATGCTTCGAACGCCGTCCTCGCGCTCGGGGAACAGGTCGACCATCTCGCCCGTCATGGTCACGGCATGCTGCGCGGCCTCGAGGCCGGGCCAGCGCTGGCAGGCGGCATGCAAGGCGCGCACCAGATGATCCAGGCCCTGCCAGAGCGGGCAACCCCATTGCGCCACGTCGACCACCTCGCCGCGCTGCAGCAGGCAGGCCTTGACGTGCGCGCCGCCGATGTCCCACCCGATGGTGGTGCGTTCAGGCGTGGGCACGTGCAAGCTCTCCATCTTCGGCGTCGCCGTGCAGGCGGCTTGCGACCAGTTCGGCCGCCAGGTTGCGGCCCAGCGCCGCCGAGAGCCCGACATAGGCGCAGGTGACGCGCGGATTGACCTCGATCGCCACCGGCCCGCGCTGGGGATGCCAGACCAGGTCGATGCCGGCGAAACCGTGCAGGCCCGGGATGGCGCGCACCACTTGCGCGGCCAGGGCCGCCAGGGCGTGCCAGCGCGGATCGTCGCGGCCCAGCGCGTCGACCGTCACGCCTTCGAAGGAGAGCCTGCCTTGCGCATCGAGCGCGATGCGCTGGCGGTTGACGCTCAGCATCTCGGCATTCTGCGCCACGCACAGCAGCGACAGGCTCAGGGCTTCGCCCTCGATCCAGGGCTCGAGCGTGACGGCCGCACCGGCCTGTGCCCGCCGGGTCTGTTCCTCGACAGCCGCCGCGCGGCTGGTGTGGACGTGGGTGGCCACGCCGCCCGCGCCGTCGTCGGGCTTGACCACCCAGCGCTGGACCTCGGGCGCATGCTCGAAGGCCAGCGGCGTGGGCACGCCGTGCGCGGCCAGGTGCGCGAGCGTGGCGTGCTTGCCGGCGGTGAGCTCGATGGCCTCGGCGCTGCAGCCGAGCCAGCGCGCATCGCCGACGGTGCGCTGGAAGCGCGAGAGCAAACCGTCCGTCTCGGGCGCGACCAGCCAGACCAGGTCATGCAGCGCACTCTGCCGCGCCACGAAGGCGAAGGCCGATTCGCCGGCCAGCGGCCGCAGCGGCACGACGCCCGCGGGCAGGGTGTTCACGGGGACGCAGGTGGCCGCCGAGACGGAACAATCGCGCACGCGCAGCAGGTCCGCGACGATGGCATCGCGCATCGACAGGCCCAGCGGCAGCAGCTCGTCGGCCGCCGTATCGTCGCCGTAGTCGCTCCAGCCGCCGCCGCTGAGATACTCGTAAACAAACACGCGTTTCATCATCTTCATCCTCTCTCCGGGCGCTTGGCCATGACCTCCGAACTGAACCTGATTCCCGTCATCGACCTGCTCAAAGGCCAGGTGGTGCGTGCCGTGCGTGGCGATCGGCAGGCATACCGGCCGATCGTGTCGGCGCTGTGCGGCAGCAGCGATCCGGTGACGGTGGCGCGCATCCTGTGCGATCACTGTGCGGCGCGGCAGCTGTACGTGGCCGACCTGGATGCGCTGCAGGGCGGGGCCACGCAGATCGCGGTGCTGGTCGATCTGCTGCAGGCGCTGCCGGAGATCGAGCTCTGGCTGGACGCCGGCCTGGCGGATGCATCGGCCGGCGAGGCGCTGCGCAGCCGGTTGGCTCCCTTCGCCTCGCGCATCGTCTTCGTGTTCGGCAGCGAATCCTTGCGCTCGCGCGCGGCGCTGGAGCGCTGTTTCGCCCCCGCCGCGGCCACGAGCGATGGCGCCGGTGCGGACGAGATCCGGGCCGCGCTCTCGCTGGACCGGCGTGACGGCCAGCGCCTCGACGCCGCCGGCTGCTGGGACGCCGTGGACCTGTGGCCGCAGCGGCTGATCGTGATGACGCTGGAGCGCGTCGGCTCCGGCGCCGGACCGGACCTGGAGACCTTGCAGGAAGTGCGGCGCCTGGCGCCGCGCGCCATGGTGATCGGCGCAGGCGGCATCCGCAGCCAGGACGATCTGGCGCGCGCCGCCGCGGCGGGCGCCGATGCCTGGCTGGTGGCCAGCGCGCTGCACGACAAGCAGCTGCCGCGTATGCGCCGCTGATCCATCGGCGCTCGTGCGAGGAGGGTTCGGGGGCACGCCATGGGCGGTGTGTACTCACGAACCGTGCCATCCCGCAACCGGCTTGCGCCCCCGCCGGCGGCCCGCCGCGGGCGCGCCTGCACCGCCGAAAGCGCAACACTGTGTCTCACACAGGTGTGTCATCCGGGCCCTGTCCAGGCGCGGCCCGCCGGGCGGGTAAGTGGCACGTGCTTTGCGTGGTTGCCCGACCATGAACCCAGTCGACGCAGCCGGGCAGCACGGCCAATCTCCATGGACCTGTCCTTTCTGCTCCTTGCTGTGCGACACCTTCGGCGTGGAGATCGGGCCTCCCGGCACGCCGTTGGCGCTGACCGGCAGCGAGTGCCCGCGTGCGCGCAGTGCGCTGGCCACCTTCGCCGGCGCGGCCGGCGCCGAGCGCCCACGCGTCGACGGACGCGACTGCGATCTCGACGACGCGATTTCCGCCGCCGCATCGCTGCTCGCGGCCAGCCGCCAGCCGCTGTTCGGCGGACTCGGCACCGATGTAGCGGGCGCCCGGGCCCTCTATGCGCTGGCCTGCGAAACGGGGGCCATCTGCGACCCGGCCCGCGGGGCGGCGCTGATGCATGGCCTGCGTGCGCTGCAGGATCGCGGCGGCTTCTCGACCACGCTGGCCGAAGCGAGAACCCGGGCCGACCTGATCGTCTGCATGACGGGGGAGCCGACGCAGCGCTATCCGGAATTCTTCCGCCGCTGCGCGGTGCAAGAGCCGGAGGATGCGCGCATCGCCATGCTGCCCCCGTGCGGCGACCTGTTCGACACCGTGGCCCTGCTTGCGGCCCTGGTGGCCGGCCGTGTCCCGGCGGAAGACGAGCGCGTGCCGGCCGAACTGGCAGCCCTGTCGGCGCGCTTGCACTCGGCCCGCTATGCGGTGCTGGTGTACGAGCCCGGCCGGCTGCCCACGCACGGCGCGTTGATCATCGAGGCCATCCAGCGCATCGTCGCCACGCTCAACCGCAGCACCCGCGCAGCCTCGCTGGCCCTCGGCGGCGACGACGGCGCCGCGACGGTGAACCAGGTGTTCGCCTGGCTGTCCGGACTGCCCCTGCGCTCGCGGGCCGGGCCCGCGGGACTGGAGCACGAGCCCCTGTGCTTCGATGCCGAGCGCTTGTTGGCCGATGGCGCGGTGGATGCGCTGCTGTGGGTGTCGAGTTTCGGCCAGGAGCCTGCGCCGCCGCCGACCAAGCTGCCGTGCATCGTCCTCGGCCATCCGAGGATGCGGGAAGCGAAGGCGCCTGCGCACGGGCGGGTGTTCATTCCGGTGTCGACGCCCGGCATCGGCTCCGGCGGCCATCTTTTCCGCACCGACGGCTCGGTGCTGCTGCCGCTGCGGCCCCTCTACGACGACGGACTGCCGGGCGTGAGCGAGGTCGCGCGGCGCCTGACCCAGGCGGTCCAGGCCCTGCGGCCGGGGGTGGCGGCATGACCGGCATCTGCCTGCGCGGCGGCCGCGTCATCGATCCGGCGAACGGCTGCGACGAGGTACGCGATCTCCATGTGCGCGACGGCCGCATCGTGGCGCCGGATCCGCACGACGCCGCGGCCGAGGTGATCGACGTCAGCGGCTGCGTGGTGATGGCCGGCGGCATCGACATGCACACCCACATCGGCGGCGGCAAGGTCAACCTCGCGCGCCTGCTGATGCCGGAAGACCATCGGCTCGACGCGAACCCGCCGGCGTTGCCCGCCGGCGCGCTCGAGATGGCTTCCTGCGGCACCTGCACGCCCGGCACGCTGGCCACCGGCTACCGCTATGTCGAGATGGGCTACACGGCTGCCTTCGAGCCGGCCATGATGGCCTGCAATGCGCGCCATACGCACATGGAGATGGGCGACACGCCGATCCTCGACCATGGCGCCTACGTGATGCTCGGCAACGACGAGCTGTTCCTGCGCATGCTGGCCGAGCGCTGGGATTTCGAGCGCATCCGCGACTACGCGGGCTGGACGATCAATGCCACCAAGGCGATGGGCGTGAAGGTGGTGAACCCGGGCGGCATCTCCGCCTTCAAGTTCAACCAGCGCAAGCTCGACGTCGACGAGCACCATGCGCACTGGCAGGTCACGCCCAAGCAGGTGGTGCACACGCTGGCGCGCGCGCTGCGCGAACTGGGCGTGCCGCATCCGCTGCACATCCACGGCAGCAACCTCGGCGTGGCCGGCAATGTGCAGTCCACGCTGGACACCATCGCCGCGCTGGAAGGCTTGCCCGGCCACCTGACGCACATCCAGTTCCATGCCTACGGTGCCGAGGGGCCGAAGAAGTTCTCCTCGGCCGCCTTGCAGCTCGCGGAGGCCGTGAACGCGCACAAGAACGTCAGCATCGACATCGGCCAGATCATGTTCGGGCAGACCGTCACCGCCTCCGGCGACACCATGCGCCAGCATGCGCAGTCCGGCCTGGCCCACCCGCGCAAATGGATCGGGGCCGACATCGAATGCGAGGCCGGCTGCGGCGTGGTGCCGTTCCGCTACCGCGAGCAGAGCTACGTGAATGCGCTGCAGTGGGTCATCGGGCTGGAGCTCTTCCTGCTGGTGGACGATCCGTGGCGCGTCGTGCTGACCACCGACCATCCCAACGGAGGGCCGTTCACCAGCTATCCGCACCTGATCCGCCTGCTGATGGACCGTGGCTTTCGCGAGGAGCAACTGGCAAAGCTGCACCCCGAGGTGGCGGAAAATGCGGCGCTGCGCTCCATCCAGCGCGAGTTGTCGCTCAACGAAATCGCGATCATGACGCGGGCCGGTCCCGCGCGGCTGCTGGGCCTGCGCGACCGCGGGCACCTGGGCGCGGGCGCGGCCGCCGACATCGCGGTGTACCGCGAGGAGCACAACCGCGAGGCCATGTTCGCGACGCCCGCATACGTGTTCAAGGACGGCGTGCTGGTGTCGCGCGCCGGCCGCGTGACGGCGGTGCCCGTGGGCGGCACCCACTTCGTCGCGCCGGAGTACGACCGCGGCATCGAGCAACGGCTGCGCAGGCACCTCGCCGAGCAAGGGTCGGTCAACTTCGACCATCTCGCGATCGGCCACGACGAGCTGTGCCAGTGCTGCCACGGCGGGCGCCTGCTGCCGGCGGCCTGCTTCCAGGAGGCGCATTGAATCGCAACGGCGTCCTCATCGACGACACCTTCGCGGAGGCCTTTCCGATGAAGGCCACGCGCATCGTCATCACCGCGCACGACATCGTCTGGGCGCGCCACGCGGCGGTGTCGGCCACCGGCTTCGCGACCTCGGTGATCGCCTGCGGCTGCGAAGCCGGCATCGAGCGCGAGATCCAGGCCGGGGAGACGCCCGACGGCCGTCCGGGCGTGAGCGTGCTGCTCTTCTCGATGTCGGGCAAGGAACTCGCCAAGCAGTTGGAGCGCCGCGTCGGCCAGTGCGTGCTGACCTGTCCGACCACCGCCGTCTTCGCCGGCCTGGCGCCGGGGCCGGCCGGCAGCGATGCGGCCGCGCTCGGCAAGAACCTGCGCTTCTTCGGCGACGGCTGGCAGATCGCCAAGATGATCGACGGCGTTCGCTACTGGCGCGTGCCGGTGATGGACGGCGAGTTCGTGGCGCAGGAAGACACGCCCGTGGTGAAGGCCGTGGGCGGCGGCAACCTGCTGCTGCTGGCGCGCGACACCGACGCGGCACTGGCGGTGGCCGAGGCCGCGGTGGCGGCCATGAAGCGGCTGCCCAACGTGGTCATGCCTTTTCCCGGCGGCGTGGTGCGCTCGGGTTCGAAGGTGGGCAGCCGCTATGCGAACCTCCATGCCTCGACCAACGATGCCTTCTGCCCCAGCCTCGTGGGCCTGGTGGCGCACAGCGAACTCGTGCGCGGCGGCAGCACGCCGGGCGAGGAGATCGGCTGCGTGATGGAGATCGTGATCGACGGGCTGACCGAGGCCGATGTGGGCGAAGCCATGCGCGTGGGCATGGAGGCGGCCGTGGCGATGGGGCGGGCCGGCGGGCTGCTGCGCATTTCGGCCGGCAACTATGGCGGCAAGCTGGGGCCGTATCACTTCCACCTGCGCAAGCTGTTCGGCGCGGGAGAAGCCTCATGAACGGGTGGCGCTTCAGCCTGCGGCAGGCGCCCGCGCTGCGGGTCGATCTGCGCGGTATCACGCCGGCCGCGCTCGCGGGGCTTTCCATCGACCAGGTCGGGCAACTGCCGGTCGGCCATGGCAACGCGACACTGGCACTGGCCGAGTTCTTCGACATCGCGCCGCACGAGGAGGGCGTGCTGCACTTCGAAGGCAATCTCGAACGCTTCGACCGCATCGGCTGGCAGATGGACAGCGGGCGCATTCGCGTCGAAGGCCACGCCGGCCACTATGCGGGCGGCTGCATGCGCGCCGGCACGCTGCACATCGAGGGTCGTGCAGGCTTGCTCGCTGCCTGCGAAATGGCCGGCGGCACGCTCAACGTGGCGGGCGATGTCGGCGACTTCGCCGCCAGCACCTTGCCGGGCAGCATGGACGGCATGCGGGGCGGCACCTTCGTGGTCCGCGGCAGCGCGGGCGAGCGCTTCGGCGACCGCATGCGGCGCGGCACCGCCGTGGTCCATGGCGACGCGGGGGCCTTCCTCGCCTCGCGCATGGTGGCGGGCACGATCGCCGTCGGTGGCCGCGTCGGCGCCCATGTGGGCCATGGCATGCGCCGCGGCAGCGTGGTGTTCGCGGGGCCCGGCGCGGGCGTGCCGGCGGAGCTCGGGACCCTGCCGACCTTCGTGGCGAACCACACCGCGACCCCGGTGTTCTGGGCCTTGCTGGCGCGCGACCTGGCACGCCATGGCGGCGCTTTCGGCGAGTTGCCGGCGCGCCGCATCGAGCGCCATCTGGGCGATCTGTCGGCCGACGGCAAGGGCGAGCTGATCTTCGTGAAGCCCTGACCCAGAGCTCCTCTAACATCCGGGGTCCTTGTGACGCATCCCTATCTCTCCCACGCCGGTGGCCAACCGCCATCGAAGCACGCACGACCTGGACGACCGGACCTGATGCCTGGCTTCGCGCTGCTCGACGACTGCGCCTCGACGCCGCAGCGGCGGACCAGCCGGCTGCACACCGGCTTCGCGCGCGAGCACCGGTGCATCGACCCGGCGGATCTCGACGCCGTCTGGGCGCAGGTCGATGCCGATCTGCGGCAGGGCCTGCACGCGGTGCTGCTGGCCGACTACGAATGGGGCGCCAAGCTGATGCAGGCCGGGCAGGCCCGGCTCGCATCGGACGATGCCTCGGCGCTGCGGGTGCTGATGTTCCGCGAATGCGCAAAGCTCTCGGCCGAGGAGGTCGGCAGCTGGCTCACGAAGCTCGAGCTGGAGGAAGTGGGTGCGGGTGGCGGCGAGTCGCCCCAGGCTGCCGGCGTGATCGACCTCGTCCCCAGCATCGACGCCCCCGCCTTCACCCAGGCCATCGCGCGCATTCACCAGGCCATCGCCGCCGGCGAGACCTACCAGGTCAACTTCACCTACCGCCTGCAGGGCCGTGGCTACGGCTCGCCCGTGAGCCTGTACCGGCGGCTGCGGGCGCGCCAGCCCGTGGCCTACGGCGCGCTGATCGCCTTGCCGCAGCGCGAGGAGGGGGGTGAGGGCGAAGTCACGCACGTGCTCTCGTGCTCGCCCGAGCTCTTCCTGCGCCAGGACGCCGGTGTGCTCACCGCGCGTCCGATGAAGGGCACGGCCGCGCGCGCCGGCGCGCCCGAGGGCGACAGCGAGACGGCGCGCCTGCTCTCTGTGGACATCAAGAACCGCGCCGAGAACGTGATGATCGTCGACCTGCTGCGCAACGACATCGGCCGGGTGGCGCGCATCGGCTCGGTGAAGGTGCCGGCGCTGTTCGCCGTCGAGTCCTACGCCACGGTGTTCCAGATGACCTCGACCGTGCAGGCGACGTTGCGCGCCGAGGTCGGCATGCCCGAGCTGCTGCGCGCGGTCTTTCCCTGCGGTTCCATCACCGGCGCGCCCAAGCACCGGACGATGGAATGGATCGCCGCGCTGGAGAGCACGCCGCGCGGCCTCTATTGCGGCGCCATCGGCTGGATCGATGCGTCGGCGCCCGGTGCGCGCATCGGCGACTTCTGCCTCTCGGTGGCCATCCGCACGCTCACGCTCGGCGCCGAAGCCGGCGGCCTGCGCCCGCTGCGGCTGGGCATCGGCGCCGGCATCGTGCAGGACAGCCGCGCCGCGGACGAGTTCGAGGAATGCCTGCTCAAGGCGCGCTTTCTTACCGGCCTCGATCCAGGTTTCGAACTGTTCGAGACCATGCATGCCACGCGGCTTGGCGGCATCCGCCACCTGGATCGGCACCTGGCGCGGCTGGCGCGCAGCGCCCGAACGCTGGGCTTCGCGTTCGAGCGCGATGCGGCGCTCCAGGCCTTGCACGACGCGTTGCCGGGCCTTGCGCCTGGCCAGCCCTCGCGCCTGCGCCTGGCGCTGGCGCATGACGGGCGGCTTCGCCTCACGCACGCGCCGCTGGCCCCCTTGCCGGCCGGCGCGGTGAAGTTGCTGATTGCCGGCGAGCGATTGCCCGATGCGAACCCCCTGGCCGCGCACAAGACCACCTTGCGCCAGCACTACGACGCCGGCGTGCGCGAGGCCGAACGCGCCGGCGCTTTCGACACCCTGTTCTTCACGGCCGACGGGCGGCTCGCCGAAGGCGGGCGCAGCACGCTGTTCGCGCGCATCGACGGGCGCTGGTGGACACCGCCGGTCGCCGACGGCGCGCTGCCCGGCGTGATGCGCGAGGCGCTGCTCGAAGATCCCGCGTGGCAGGCCGGCGAACGCACGCTGCGCCTGCAGGACCTGCAGTCGGCGCAGGCGCTGGTGGTGTGCAACGCGCTGCGCGGCGCGCTGCTGGCGCAGCTGCAGGCGTACGAGCCCGCGGCCGCGTGAGGCGTGCCGACTTCGGCCTTTGCGATGAAGCTGGCGCTCTTCGACCTCGACCACACCCTGATTCCGTTCGACAGCGGCATGGCCTGGACCCGCTTCCTGATGGCGCGCGGCGTGCTGCCTGCGGATGCGGAGTCGGTCTACCTGGGCTATTGCCGGCAGTACGTGGCCGGCACGCTGGACATCCGCGAGCTGCACCGCGTCAGCGTCGCGCCCCTCGCTGGCCTCGGCCTCGCCGTGCTGCGCCAATGGGCGAGCGAGTTCGAGGCCGCGATGGCGCCGCAGGTGCCGCCGGCAATGCGTGCGCTGGTGCGCGGGCACCAGGACGCGGGCCATCTCTGCGCCATCGTCACCGCCACCACCTGGCTCATCGCCGAGCCCTTCGGCCGCCTGTTCGGCGTCGCCGACGTGATCGCGACGCCTTCGCTGGTGGTCGGCGATGCGCTCGACGGCGCGATCGACGGCGACCCGTGCTTCGGCGCCCACAAGCTGGTGCATGTGAGCCGGTGGCTGGCTGCCCGCGACCTGCGCCTGGAGGCGCTCGAGCAGTCGTGGTTCTATTCCGACTCGATCAACGACCTGCCGCTCCTGGGCGCGGTCTCCGATCCGGTGGCCGTGTGCCCCGACGATCGCTTGCGCGCTCAGGCCCTGCAGGCCGGTTGGCCGATTCTCGAGCGGGCCTGAACGGCCGCGCTACACCTGGATCAGGCCCCAGCGCAGCGCGACCCAGGTCAGCTCCGCCTGGTTGCTGGCCCCCAGCTTTTGCTTCACGCGGTAGAGGTGCGAGCCGACCGTGCTGATCGACAGGTTCAGCGTGGCGGCGATCTGCGCCACGGTCATGCCGCGCGCGAGCTGGATGAAGACCGAGAACTCGCGCTCGCTGAGCAGCTCGGCCGGGCTGGCATCGCCCTCGATCTGCGCGGTCGCCAGCGCCTGTGCGGTATGGGCGTCGACGTAGCGTTCGCCGCGCGCCACCGCCTTCACGGCGGCGATCAGCGCCTCCGGCGCGCTGCGCTTGGCCAGGTAGCCCAGGGCCCCCGCGCGCAGCACGCGGCGCGGGTGCGCGGTGTCCTCGTGCGCCGACAGGGCGAGCACGCGCGCCTTCGGATCGTGGGCGAGCAGGCGCCGCAAGGCTTCCAGGCCGCCCATGCCGGGCATCGACAGGTCCAGCACCACCACGTCGGGCCGTGCCTGCGGGTAGTCCTGGCAGGCCTGTTCGCCGGTGTCGGCCTCGGTCACCACCTCGATCTGCGCGTCCGCGAGCAGCATGCGAAAGCCCATGCGCACCAGCGCATGGTCGTCGACGAGCATCACCCGGATCGGCGGGGCCGATGGCGTCGCCGGAACAGGTGGGTTCGTCGGGGTCGCTGGGGTCATGGGTTCTCCGCGATGGTCGCAGGCAAGGGCAGGCGTACCGTCAATTGGGCACCGCTGGGCAGCGCAGGTTCAAGTCGCAATTCGCCGCCCAGATTGTCGATCCGCTCGGCGAGCCAGCGCAGGCCGTAGTGGCCGGCGCCCATCTGCCCGGCGGCTTCGGCGCCCTGCAGGCCGCGCCCGTCGTCGGTGAGCGAGAGCGTCACGGTTCTTTCGTCGCCCCGCAAGGCGAGCACGATGCGATGGGCCTGTCCGTGCCGCAGGGCATTCGTGATGCCCTCCTGTGCGGCACGGTACAGCACCAGCGCCGCGTCGGTGTCCAGCGGCACGCGGTCGGGCTCGAGCTCGCGCTGCCATTCGACCTGCACGTCGGCGTGGCTGTTCCGGGTGCGCTCGACCAGGTCCTCGAGCGCGGCCACCAGGCCGAACTTGTCGAGCACCAGCGGGGTCAGGCGCGGGATCATGCCGTGCATCGCGGTGTAGAGGCGAGCCGATTCCTCGGCGATCACGCGCGCCGCCTGCTCGGCCTGCGGGTCGAGCGCCTCCATGCGCTTGGCGATCGACAGGGCCATGCTGCGCATCGCGGTGACCGACTGCCCCAGCTCGTCGTGCAGTTCGCGCGCGATCAGGCGCCGTTCCTGCTCGATCTTCTGGTCGACCCAGCGGCCCAGTTCGCGGCTCTCGGACAGGCGGCTCTCCGCCCGCACGGCGCGCCGCTCGGTCTCGATGTGCTGCTGCAGCATGCCGACCATGCGGTTGAAGGCGGCGCCGATGGCCGCCGCCTCGGTGCCGGGCAGGGCGCGCAGCGCGACGTCGAAGCGCCCGCTCTCGAGCTGGTTCAGCGCATGCACGATGTCCGCGAAGGGCCGCGTGGCGCGCCCCACCAGCCAGAACACGAGCGCATTGACGACCAGCAGCAGGCCGAGTGCGCTGAGCGCCAACAGCACGGCGTCGTCCCAGGCATCGAGCACTGCGCGCGACGCGTTGGAACGCACGATCAGCTTGCCGCCGGGGAAGGCGATGGACATCTCGTTGGGTGAGGGCGAGACGAGGCGGTCGAACCAGTCCGGCGCATCGCGGCCGGCCTTGTAGACGGAGGTCGGGGAGCTGTACAGCACCTCTTCCTTGGCATCGAGCAGCGTGATGTCGTTGGAGCGCACGCGGCCGACGCCCTGCAGGAAGGCCAGCATCGCCGCCGTGCCCTGGGCCGCGTAGAGCCAGGCCGTGCGGTTGAGCAACTGCGCTGCCACGCGATTAGCCGCCACCACCTCCTCCTGCACCGACTCGCGCATGGCGCGCAGTTGAAGGCCGAGCATGGCGGCGACGAACAGCAGGGTCAGCAGGCTCACGATCAGGTTGATCTTCAGGCGCAGCGTCATGGCGTCAACAGGCCCTGGCGAAGCGGCCGTGCAGCGCGTAGCTGTCCAGCGCCATGACCATCGCAGAGGCCATCGCGGGGTGTGCCGGATCGTGGCCTGCGCCATCGACCCAGCGCAGCTGGCTGTGCGCGATGCGCTCATGCACCGCCTGCGCGCCCTCCGGCCGGCAGACGCGGTCGTCGCGGGAGTGCAGCAGCAAGGTGAGCACCTGCGGCAGCGTACCGAGGCGATCGAGCAGCGGGGGCGCGTCCAGCCAGCAGCGGTGGACCAGGTAGTGGCTCTGCACGCGGTAGCGGTCCACCAGCGCGTCCAGCGTCTCCCGGTCGGGCTCGATCCCGGCTGCTGGCGCGGCCGCGCCGCCGGCCAGCGTCTGCTCCCAGCGCCACCATGCGAGTGCGAGCCGCCGATGCCGGTCCGGGTCCTCGCTGCTGGGCGTCTGCTGCAGGCTGCGGGCCAGGAAGCCCAGCATGTCGTGGCGCTGGTCGGCCGGCGCCACCGCCGCGAAGCGCGCCCAGGCGGCGGGCGCACGGCCGGCCGTGTCCTGGAAGAAGGCCTCGATCTCTTCGGCGCGAGGCAGGAACACCGAGCGCAGCAGCAGTGCCGCCACGGCCTGCGGCTCGAAGCCCGCGTAGGCGAGCGCCAGCGTGGCGCCCCAGGAACCGCCGGCCACCAGCCAGCGCGGCACGCCGAGCTGCTCGCGCACGATGCGCAGGTCTTCCAGCAGGTCGCTCGTGCAGTTGTGCGCGGTCGCGCCACGCGGCCGGCTGCGGCCGGCTCCGCGCTGGTCGACGCTGATCACGCGAAAGCGCGCCGGATCGAAGAAGCGCCGCAGCAGCGGCGAACTGCCCGAACCGGGCCCGCCGTGCAGCACCAGGGCGCACAGGCCCGCCGGATCGCCGCTTTCTTCCACATGCAGCACATGGCCGTGCGGCACCGGGATGGCATGGGTGCGCCGGGGCGGTGAATCGGAGTACAGGCCGGAAGGGAGCACGAGGGGTATGGTAAGCGGCGCCTCCTGCGCTGCCATTCATGAAAATCATGAAGTGAGATTCATGATTTCATGGCTGGAGCGCAGCGGCCCGGCAGTCCAGTATGCGTCAGGGAGATTCACCAATCCCCGCGGCGGCCGACCGGCGCCGTGCAACGCTTGCAGGAGACATATCGATGAAATGGGAAACCCCGACGGCCACTGATCTGCGCTTCGGCTTCGAGATCACGATGTACGTCAGCGCCCGCTGATTTGCGCGCCTCGTGACAACCTGCCCCGGCACCCCCGGGGCGGGTTGTTTCGACCCTTCACTTTTTCCTTCTTCTCGATGCGCATCACGGTTCTGGGTTCGGCAGCCGGCGGCGGCTTTCCTCAATGGAACTGCAACTGCCGCAATTGCGCAGGCGTGCGCGCGGGCACGCTGCGCGCCAGGCCGCGCACGCAGTCCTCGATCTTCGTGCGGCCCGACGAGGGCGACGACGGCGTCCTCTTCAATGCCTCGCCCGACATCCTGGAGCAGATCCGCAGCAACCCCGCGCTGCAGCCGGCGCGCGCGCTGCGCGACAGCGCCATTGCCGGCGTGGTGCTGATCGACGGACAGGTCGACCATGCCACCGGCCTTTTCATGCTGCGCGAGCGCGGCACACCGCTGCCGCTGTGGTGCACGGACCCGGTGGCGGAAGACCTGAGCCAGGGCAATCCGGTGCTGGGCGTGCTGTCGCACTACTGCGGCGTGGCGCGCCACCCGGTCGCGATCGACGGCAGCGCCTTCGAGGTGCCCGGCGTGCCGGACCTGGTCTTTCGTGCGCTGGCGCTGACCGGCAAGGCAGCGCCGTACTCGCCCCACCGCGAGCACCCGGTGGCGGGCGACAACATCGGCATCACCATCCGCGACCGCAAGAGCGGCCGGAGCGTGTTCTACGCGCCGGGCCTGGGCGCGATCACGCCGCCCGTGTTCGACGCCATGGCCAATGCCGACGCCGTCATGGTGGACGGCACCTTCTGGACCGACGACGAGATGGTCCGCCTGGGCGTGAGCGCCAAGCGGGCACGCGAGATCGGCCATCTCCCGCAATCGGGCGAGGGCGGCATGATCGAATGGCTCGCACGCCTGCCCGCGAGCACGCGGCGGATGCTGATCCACATCAACAACACCAACCCCATCCTCGACGAGGACTCCGATGAGCACGCAGCGCTGCGGCGCGCCGGCATCGAGGCCTGCGAGGACGGGATGACGATCCAGCTCTGAGAGCCCACACGCCATGCACGCCGACAGGATCCAGGACCCGCATCGCCCGGCCAGCGACAGCGAGAAGAACGCGCCGGCATGGAGCCGCGAAGCGTTCGAGCGCCTGCTGCGCGAGCGCGGGCGCAGCTACCACATCCACCACCCCTTCAACGTCATGCTCAACAGCGGCCGGGCCACGCCCGAGCAGGTCCGCGGCTGGGTGGCGAACCGCTTCTACTACCAGATCGCGATCCCGATCAAGGACGCGGCGGTGCTCTCGAACTGCCCCGACCAGCAGGTGCGCCGCGGCTGGGTGCAGCGCATCCTCGACCACGACGGCTTCGAGCTCGGAGGGATCAAGGACGAGGGCGGCATCGAGGCCTGGTTGCGCCTGGCCGAGGCCGTGGGCCTGACACGCGAGGAAGTGCGCGACCTGCGCCACGTGGTGCCCGCCGTGCGCTTTGCAGTCGACGCCTACGTGAACTTCGCGCGTCGCGCGCCGTGGCAGGAGGCGGTGTGCTCGTCGCTCACCGAGCTCTTCGCGCCCGAGATCCACAAGCAGCGCCTGGCCACCTGGCCGGCGCACTATGCGTGGATCGAGCCGGCAGGCCTGGACTACTTCCGCAACCGCGTGAGCCAGGCGCGGCGCGACGTGGAGCAGGGCCTGGCCATCACGCTCGACCACTTCGACACGCGCGCGCTGCAGGAGCGGGCGCTGGAGGTCCTGCAGTTCAAGCTCGACATCCTGTGGGCGATGAACGACGCCATGGCGACGCGCTACGGGGTGACTGCCTGATGAACGCGAGCAAGACCGTGCTGAGCTCCGAGAGCAAGCCCCGCATCGGCCCCGGCTTCCGCCTGCAATGGGAGCCCGCGCAGGAGCGCCACGTGCTGCTCTACCCCGAGGGCATGGTCCAGCTCAACGGCAGCGCGGGCGAGATCATGAAGCGCTGCGACGGCGAGAGCAGCATGGCCGCGATCGTGGCCGATCTGGAACAGGCCTTCGACACCACCGGGCTCGAGCCCGAGGTGCGCGGCTTCGTCGAGATGGCGGGCCAGCAGAACTGGCTGCGCTGGGACGCATGACGCAGGCACCACGGCCCGGCCCCCCGCTCTGGCTGCTGGCCGAGCTGACCTACCGTTGCCCGCTGCATTGCGTGTTCTGCTTCAACCCGGTCGATTTCGCGCAGCAGGACAGCGAGCTGGACACCGAGGACTGGCTGCGGGTGCTGCGCGAGGGCCGGGCGCTCGGCGCGGTGCAATGCGGCCTCTCGGGCGGCGAGCCGCTCTTGCGCGACGACCTGGAGATCATCGTCGCCGAGGCCCGGAGGCTGGGCTACTACACCAACCTGCTGACCTCCGGCGTGGGCCTGAACGCGGAGCGCGCCGCCGCCCTGAAGGCCGCGGGGCTGGACCATGTGCAGCTGTCGTTCCAGGATTCCACGCGGGAGATGAACGACTTCCTCTCGCACACGAAGACCTTCGAGCTGAAGAACCGGGTGGCGAAGATCATCAAGGACCAGGGCTGGCCGATGGTGATGAACGTGGTCATCCACCGGCTGAACATCGATCACATCGACCGCATCATCGCGATGGCGCACGAGATGGGCGCCGAGTACCTCGAACTCGCGAACACGCAGTACTACTCGTGGGCCTTCGTGAACCGCGACCATCTGCTGCCTACGCATGAACAATTGCGCCATGCCGAAGAAGTGACGGATGCCTGGCGTGCCCGGCTGGGCGAGCGCATGCGCATCTTCTTCGTCGCGCCGGACTACCACGAGGGCCGGGCCAAGAAATGCGTCAATGGCTGGGGCAGCATGTTCCTCACCGTGGCGCCGGACGGCA
Source organism: Variovorax sp. WS11 (assembly GCF_010499245.1). Lineage (GTDB taxonomy): Bacteria > Pseudomonadota > Gammaproteobacteria > Burkholderiales > Burkholderiaceae_C > Variovorax. The sequence continues at coordinate 290,712 of NZ_JAAGOW010000001.1, read as the reverse complement.
CGGCGCTGCCATGCCACACGGCCAAGATGCTGCCGGGCCTGGAATTTCCGAACGTGAAGGCGCACAGCCTGCGCGAGATCTGGTTCGATTCCGAAGGCTTCAACCGCTACCGCGGCACCGGCTGGATGAAGGAGCCCTGCGCGAGCTGCGACCAGCGCGAGCAGGACCTGGGCGGCTGCCGCTGCCAGGCCTACCTGCTGGCGCAGGACGCGGCCGCGGCCGATCCGGTGTGCGCCAAGAGTCCCGACCACCAGCGGGTGGTGGAGGCAGTGCAGCGCGCGGCTGCACGCGAGCCCGGTGACCCAATCGAACATCCCCTGGTGTTTCGCGATCCCGCCAATTCGCGCCGCCTTGCGCTGTAACCGCGCTGACACTGCGACACTCTCCAATGGGGACACCCCACGTCCCCAGGAGCTCTCATGTCCCTAGATTCCCGCCGCGGCTTTCTGCGCGGCTCGACCTCGATCGCCGCCCTCTCGTTCATCGGCACCATGCAGGCGCTGCAGGCTCGAAATGCCAACGCCGCCACTGGCAGCACCGGCCTTGTCGCCAGCCCGTACGGCCCAGTCGCGCCGGCGCTCGACGAAGCCACGGGCCTGCCGCTGCTGCAGCTGCCTGAAGGCTTCGCCTACCGTTCCTACGGCTGGAGCGGTGATCCGATGAACGACGGCCAACCCTGCCCGAGCAACCACGACGGCATGGCGGTGATCGCCTCCTACGGTCGCGGCAACAGCGTCGACGTGGTGCTGGTGCGCAATCACGAGCGGGGCCAATCGACGAAGCGGATCCAGGCGCCGGCCATGTACGACACCGCCTCGAGCAGCGTGAACGGCCAGTTTTCCGGCGGCGGAACCACCAACCTGCGCTTCAAGGGCCGCCAGTGGCTCGGCATGGAGGCGAGCCTGGGCGGCACCCTCACCAACTGCGCCGGCGGCCCCACGCCCTGGGGCACCTGGCTCACCTGCGAAGAGACCGGCAGCAATCTCGAGCCGCAAGGCGGCAAGAAGCACGGCTACGTGTTCGAGGTGCGCGCCAACGCGGCCGAGACGACGGGCAAGCCGATCGTCGCGATGGGCCGGTTCAGCCACGAAGCCGTCGCCGTCGACCCGAAGACGCGCTTCGCCTACCTCACCGAGGACAACCGCAACAAGTCGGGCTTCTATCGTTTCATCCCCAACGATGCGAGCGGCCGCCCGGGCAGCTACGAAGCCGGCGGCAAGCTGCAGATGGCCAAGGTGGTCGGCAAGGCCAACGTCGACCTCAATGTCGCTTCGACCGGCGACACGTACAGCCTCGAATGGGTGGACATCGCCGATCCCGATGCGAACCCGGCGTCGATTGCGCTGCCCGGCTTCGTGGGCGCCACGCCGGTGGCCGGCCCATTCGCGCAGGGCTGGGCACAAGGCGGCTTGCGCATGGCGCGCGGCGAAGGCATCTGGTATCGCGACGGGAAGCTGTTCATCGTCGACACCGCCACGGGAGTGAACGCCGCGGGCGTGGGCGGCAACGGCGAAGGCGCGGTGTGGGAGTACGACCTGGCCACGGGCATGCTCAAAGCGGTCTTCGTGTCGCTCGACGCGGTGGCCGCCAACAACCCCGACAACATCACGATCAGCCCACGCGGCGGCGTGCTGCTCTGCGAGGACGGCGGCGGCGTCGACGACCAAGGCCAGGGTCGCATCGAGCGCCTGGTCGGCTTGACCTCCGACGGCGCGAGCTTCGTGTTCGCGCGCCACAACGTGAAGCTCGGCGCCGAGCAAATCGCTTCGGCCGGCAAGATGGTCGCGCCGGGCGACTACCGCAGCAGCGAGTTCTGCGGTGCCTGCTTCGATCCGGCGGGCAAGGTGCTGTTTGTGAACGTGCAACAGCCCGGCATCACATTCGCGATCTGGGGGCCTTGGGCACGCGGCCCGCTTTGATGTCCGGCGCGAAGCGCCAGGCCAGCAGAAGCAGGGCCAGCACTGCCGGAATCCAGCGCAGTTCCGCATCCGTTGCCTGGCTGCGCGCGAAGCGGCGATCCAGCATGGCCGTCTTCAGCGCGTCCGGCGTGTTCAGGCGGCGGTAGTTCACACCGACGAGCTTGGCGAGAGACTGCAGATGGTCCTGGCGCAGCTGCGAAAGATGCTCGTGGTTGTCCATGCCGCCGATGGCCGATCCCTGCACCACGTCCTCCGGCTGCCAGTAGCCGGCGCTCCGGCCGTCGCTGGCGGTCTTTGGAATGGGCACCGGCACATCGCCGCCGACGCCGATCAGCCAGCCCTGCACCTCGCCGGGCATGATGTCGCTCATCGGCGGTGACTCGTTGGCCCGCAGCGGCGGCGCCTCCTGCCCGTCGCTGATGAAGACGAAGCCGGTGCGCGCGCCGATGCTGCGGGCGCCGCGCACGGCCCAGGTCACGCCCTTGCCGACGTTGCTGGCGTTGGCCCAGCGCATGCGGGCGTCGATGCGTTCGAGCGAGGCGAGCAGCTCTTCGTAGTGGCTGCAGACCTCGATCGGCGCGAGGATCACCAGCGAGCGATAGTCCGCGAAGACGCTCCAGCCCACCTTGGAGCCGCAAGGCAAGGCCGTGAGGACATCGCGCATCGCGGCGCGCGCCAGCGCGAGCCGGCTGGTCGCCGCGCCATCGAGCTCGACGTCCTCGACATTCATGCTCTGCGTGATGTCGAAGCTGACCTGCCAGTCGAACACTGGGCGCTGCAGCTGCACATGCGGCGGCCAGACCGCCAGCGCGAGCAGCAGCAGGGCCAGCGCCAGCCGCCCGTTGCCGCCTGCGCGCAGCCAGGCGGAGCGCCGGGGCCGCGGCGCCGCAGCGCTCACGGCAAGTCCCCGGCGACGAAGCCGGGCACGCGGACCCGGCGCTGCTCGACCGACTGCTGTTGCTCGGCGGAAAACGCTTCCTGCTCTTCCGGCGCCAGGCGCAGGGCGCGCTCCAGGTTGTAGCGCGCATCCCAGTCCTGCGGCGCGGTGCGCAGCAGGTCGCGCAAGCGCTGCTTGCCCAGTTCGAACAGCGGCGCGGCGCCGGCCTGCTGCGCCATGCCTTGGCGCAGGTACATGTTGGCCAGGTTGAACAGTGCCTGCTGCGCGACCGGGTCGCGCTCGCCGCTCTGGAGGAGGGCCGCATAGCCCTTGAGTGCGGCCTCGTGATGGCCCGCTTGCGACAGGGCCAGCGCCTGCGCCAGTTGCAGTTCCCGCGCGGAGCGCGGCGGCAGAGCCGTGGTCTCGTTGCCCACCGGCGCGGCGGCGATGCGGGCGATCTCGGCATTGAGGCCGGTCGTCTGGCGCAGGCGCAAGCCGCGTTCCACGGCCGCGCCCGCGCAGCACAGGCTGAGGACGCCAAAGACCAGGTGAACGGTGCGCCGCTTCATGGACTTGTCCGCCAGCTTTGGAGCTGCAGCGCGCGGCAGGCGAGCAGGCCCACGCAGCACAGCATCGCGGCCAGGTAGAAGGCGCCGCCGTGGTCGCGCCGCGGCACCCGCTCGTGCAGGATCAGCGGGAAGTTCTGCTGGCGGTCGATCTCGGCCATCGCGGCGGCCATCGCGTTGGAGTCGTCCACCTGGTAGAGCCGGTAGGGCGTGCTCAGCGTCTTGAAGAACTGGTGCAGCGCCAGTTCCTCGCCGAGGCCGTAGGCCGTCGCCGTCTCGGTGTTGAGGTTGGGTGAGTTCGGGCCGCTGCGCACGTAGATCCAGTACAGGCCGATCTTCTCGCGCGCCAGTCCGGCGTGGACGCTTCGGCGCGTCGCCTCGTCGAGCTGCGCGCCGCCGTCCGAGACGATCAGGATCACGCGGCTTCCCGAGTAGCTGCGGTGCTCGAATTCCTCGATGGCGGCCAGCAGCGCGACACCCATGCGGGTTTCCGGCAGGCCGCGGCCGATGGCGCTGGCGGCGAGCGCGGCCTGCACCGTGTCGGTCTTCTGCGTGAAGGGCACGACGGCGATCGGAACCGTGCTGAAGGTCATGAAGGCGAAGCGGTTGTCGGGGCGCCTGGCGACGAAGTCGCTCAGCAGGTCGCGCACGACCTTGGCCTTGGGCTCCTGAGACATGCGGCCCGCCATGGGCAGGCCGTTGGTGTGAACCGTGGCATCCATGCTGCTGCTGCGGTCCATCAGGATGAGGATCTCGGCGCCTCGCCCGGTGCGCTGCACCTGCGCGCCCGACTGCCCGGGGCCGGCGAGGCCGAGCACGATCAAGGCCATGGCCGCGACCGCGAAGCCGCGCCAGAGGAAGCCCGCGACGCGGCCGATGCGGTCGGGCGGCAACCAGGCCAGCGACGGAAAGTCCAGCGTATCGCTGCGCCTGCGCAGCAGCGGCAGCAGCGCGAGGGGCAGCAGCAGGAGCATCCAGGGCTGGGCGAAGTCGAGGCGCATGGTTCGCTTCAGCGCCGGTGGCGCTTCTCCGCGTCGCGCAAGGCTCGGCACAGCGCTCCGAGCGGGTAGGCAGGATCGCCCGGTGCTGCCGCGGCGTCGCCGGCGAAGAAGCGCTGCGTGGATTCGCGGTAGAAATCTTCGAGGCGCGCCTGGAGCGGGCGCAGATGGGGCGCCTCGGCCAGCAGCCGCGGCAGGCTGGCGCCGTGGACCACGTGGCCGGCCGTGGTGTTCAGCGCGCGATGCACGACGCGCCAGGCCTGCGCGCTGGCGGGGTCGTCGATGCGCCGGAGTTCGCGCCAGGCCTGCGCGAAGGGAAGGCGCCGCGCTTCCAGCGCGTTGCGCCACGCCCACCAGGCAAGCCAGGCCAGCAGCACGGCCAGCAGGGCGGCGAGCGAGAGCCTCAGTTGCCGCTCGATGGCGCCGGTCGCCAGCGCGGCGACCGGCCGGTCCGGGCGCAGCGCCTGCAGTTCGCCCTGGCCGAATGTGTCCGGCGGCGTCAGCGGCGCGACGCTCACCGGCCATGCGCTCAGTGCGAGCGTCGGGCCCGTGGTCGTGGCGACCGTCATGGCCGGCAGCGCAATGGCGCTCAGCGCACGCGGTGCGTTGATGAACTGGTAGTCGACGGCGAGCCAGCGCCGCCCCTGCGCATCGGTCTCGATCCGCGGCGGCCTGCGCTCCAGCCAGAGATCGACCCGCGCCGCGGCCGGCAGGGCGGCGGGCTGGAGCGGCCGGCCCGCATGCTCGAGCAGCACGCGCTGCGTCAGCACATCGCCCAGCACATGGCCGAAGCTGCGCGGCTGCTCGACGGTGGCGGCAACCGTGGCATCCGCGGGCGTGGCCGGGTTGGCACTCAGAGCGGGGCCGCTGCTGGCGCCCAGCGCCACCGCCAGCAGCGCAGCCCGGACGGCTTTCATGCTGCGCTCTCCAGGAAATAGCGGGTGAGTGCTTCGGCGTCGAAACGGCCGTGCAGGTCGAAGGGCGGCATGCCGTGCGCATCGAACAAGGTCTTGAGCTCGGCGCGCCGTGCCGCGACGGCTGCGCGCCATCGCGTGCGCAGCGATTCGCGCATCCACAGGCTGCGCCGCACCCCCGTCTCGGCATCGCTGAGGGCGACCAGCGCACGCCCTTGCGGCGGCTCGGTTTCAGCCGGGTCCCAGACCACCAGGGGAACCACGCAGGCGGGCACCAGCTGATCGAGCAGTTCGCCGAGGGCATCCACCGGCCAGTGGAAATCGGAGGCGAGAAAGACCAGGCCGCCGCGGCCGACCAGCCGCTCCGCCGTGCGACGCAAGCCCGCAAGCGCGCTGCCTTGCGTGGCCGTGGCGCGGGCCGCACGGCAGTCGCGCAGCGTCCGTGCCATCAGGCTGCCGTTGCCGCGGCTGTGGCGCGCAGGCACGAACAGATCGTCCCTCGCCCCGTGATCGAAAGCCAGCAGGCCCACCGCGTCGCCGGTGCGGAATGCGCTGTAGCCCAAGGCCTCGGCGAGATCGGCCACCACGTCGAGCTTGCGCCTCTCGGCGCCGAAATGCATCGAGGCCGAGACATCCACCACCAGGTGCACGGGGATGGCCACGCGCAGCCGATGCAGGCGCACCAGCCAGTCGCCGCGGCCCTCGCGAACGCTGGCGCGCAGGTCGATGCGGCGTGGATCGGGATGGTCGAAGAGTCGCCGGTGCGCGGCGAATTCCTGTCCGCTGCCCTGGCTCAGGCCGCGCTGCGCGCCCGGGCGCCAGCCGGCGAAGCGGCGCGGCAGCTGGTAGTGGAATTCGTCGATGCGCTCCATCGCTGCCTCGGTGCTTCAGGGGGCGGCGATCTTGTCCATGATCTGCGCCACCAGCGCCTCCGACAGCTCGGCGCGGCGCAGCTCGTAGACCGGCGTGAAGAAGATGCGGTGCCCCAGCACCGAGGGCAGCACGGCCGCCAGGTCGGCGGGTTCCACGTGGGTGCGCCCCTCGAGCCAGGCGACCGTGCGCGCCGCACGCAGCAGCGCACTCATGCCGCGCGGGCTGGCGCCGGCGAGGATCAGGCGGTCCATGTCCACGCCATCGAGCCGGATGCCGAACTTCTGCGGCTTCTCGCTGGCTTCCCAGAGGTCGAGCACGTAGCGCTCGATGGTCTCGCTCGCGCGCACGCTGCGCTGCACCTGCGCGCCGATGGCGTTCAGCCGGTCCCAGGGCAGGAGCTCGGGCGCCACCTTGTCGATCAGGCCTTCGGTGTCGTGGAAGGCGGTGTCGAAGACCAGCGCGCGGCGGATGTCGCGGTCGGCGGGCTTGGGCATGTTCAGCTCGAACATGAAGCGGTCGCGCGCCGCCGAGGCCAGCTCAAAGGTCTCCTCGCGCTCGACCTTGTTGCGATCGGCAAAGACCGTCATGTGCGGAAAGCTGTACTCGCGGTCGAAGGCGGAGACGGTGCGCTCGGCCATGGCGCGCAGCAGCAGCGACTGCACCTGCGGCCGGGCCCGGTTGATCTCGTTGAAGAAGAAGGTGACCAGGCGCTCGCCGTGGCGCAGCAGGGGCCCCGGATCGATGCGCGGCCGCCCCTGGGCGTCGACGTAGGTGTGGTAGACCAGGTCGCCGGGCATCAGGTCCACCGTGCCCTCGACGCGCTCGAAATCGCCGCCGATGGCGCGCGAGAAGGCGCGCAGCACCGTGGTCTTGCCGACGCCGACATCGCCCTCGAGCAGCACGTGGCCGCGCGCGAACAGCGCGACGTTGATGAGGCGGATCGTCTGCGCCTGGCCGATCACCGCTTTCGCGACTTCGGCCTCGACGCGCAGCGCGAGATGGCGCCAGTCTTCGAGTTTTTCCGGGGAGTCCATGGTGGTGGTGCGGGCGGGCCGCTACTTCGATTCCATCATCTTCTTGAGGTTGCCGAGCCCCCCGCGGTAGACCCCGGTGACGGCCTTCAGCGCGGCCTCGTCGTTGCGGTCCGGCGGCGGGTCGTTGTTCGGATAGCCGCGATAGAAGGCGCCGCGCCACTCCACCACGGACTTGCCGCCATCGGCGACGACGGAGAGGGTGGAGGTGTAGTTCGTCACCGGCAGGGCGCCGCCGTCCTTGGCGCGGTAGCTGTACTTCTTGTGCGCGTCGTCGTAGCTCTCGAGCGCCTCGACGAGCGTGCCGCCGTCCTTGAGCTTGAGGGTCCTCACCGAGCCTTCGGCGTTGCCCTTGTCGGCCGGACTGTCCGCCACGGCGGGATGCCAGTCCTTCAGCCCGTTGAAGTTCTTGACCTTGGCCCAGACGGCGTCGGCCGGCGCTTCGATGGTGACCTTCTCGGTCACCTTCTGGCGCGTCGGTCCGTGGGCCAGGCTGGAGGCCGAGGCGGCAAGAAGCAGGGATGCGGCGAGGATCGGGACAGCGCGTCGGCGGGAAGCATGGGTCGGCATGGAGGGGCTGCGATGGGTTGAGGAAGGGGTGGCGTCGAAGAAGTCTTCAGGGCTCGGCCGGCGCGCCGATGAAGGCGCCGAAGCCGCGGCTGTTCTTGCCCGTGGCGATGGTGGCGAGCTTGCGTCCGCTGGCGGCATCCAGCACCTGCACGTTGTCGTCCATCCAGTTCACGACATAGACGCGGTCGCCGTGCGCCGCGATGCCCTCGGGATAGCCGAAGCCGGGGAGGGTGCGGAGCACCCGCAGCGAATCGGCGTCGACCACGCTGACGCTGTCGTCGTGCTGGTTGGTCACGTACAGCAGCGCGCCGCCTTGCGCCAGCGCCGCGCCGTAGGGGGCCTTGCCCACCTTCACGCGTGCGATGACGGTGGGCCTGCGCAGGTCGCGCATGTCGATCACGCAGACGTCGTCGCTCTGCACGTTGAGCGCATAGAGCCGTTGGCGCGGCGCGTCGTAGAGCAGGGCGAAGGGGTGGCTGCCGACGCGCACGCGCGCGCGCACCCGCCGCGCGGCGGTGTCGACCACGGCCACGCTGTCGTCGTCGCGCTCGGCCACGAAGACGGTCGCGCCGTCGGTGTGCGCGACCACTCCGGCTGGCGCGCGGCCCACCGGGATCGCGGCCAGGGGCGGCGTGGCGGCGGTGGCGCGCGCGTCGAACATCAGCAGGCGGGCGCCGAACCAGTCGGCGACGTACAGGTGGCGGCCATCGTCCGAGATGTCCAGGCCCACCGGGCCGTCGCCGGCCGGGAGCGTGTTCACCACCTTCTGCTGCCGCATGTCGATGACCGAGATGGTCTTGCTGTCGGGGTTGGACACGAAGGCGCGGCCGGCCCGGCCGGACGCCACCACACCGGCCGGCGAACGGCCGACCGCGACGGTGGCCACGACCTGCTGCGATGCGAGATCGATCACCGACACGTCGTGGCTGCCCTGGTTGGTGATGTAGGCGAAGGGCGAGGCCCAGGCCGGGGTGCTGCACAGCAGCAGCGCGGCGATCCATCCGTGGCGCGCGGCGCCGGCGGGCCGCGTGTTGCGCACAGGTGTCGCGGTGCCTGTCATCGCTGCGCTTCCAGGGCGCCGTTCAGCGCCCGTCGGCGGGGCCGATGAAGCAGCCCTTGGTCACCTTGGCCTGGAGCGCGCGGTAGCGCTTGACGTCGGCCTGCAGCTTTTCCGAATCGCGGATGTAGCCACCGCGCTCGCCGCCGATCGTGGTCGCCTTGCTGGCGGTGCTGAGGTCCACGTACTGCGCATACGTGACTTCCTTGGCGAGCGCATCGAGTGCGCACGAGCACTTGTTGGTCATCTCGAAGGTGCTGGTGCCGGGATGCGCGGCGATGCATTCCTGCACGTAGAGCACGCGGTCCACGGTGGGAAAGTCGTTCGCGTGCGTGGCGCCTTGCGCGGCCAGCGGCAGGGCGAGAAAGCAGAGAAGGCGCAGGGTGTTCTTCATGGATTTCGTTCTAGCGTGCCGGCGCCTGGGCGCCGTCGATGAGCAGTTCCTCCACCCGCAGAGGCTTGGGCGTCGGGCCTTCGCCCGGGACGTGGGTCCGGATGCCGTAAACACCCCCCGGCACGGCGGCCGAGAGCTGGAAGCGATAGGTCTTGCGCGCGAACTTCTCGTACTTCGGCCGGTTCGGGTCGTCCAGGAAGGGGCTGAACGCGATCTCCTGGCCCTTCACCGCGCGCCCCCGGTAGCGCAGCGTCACGTCGCGCACTTCGGCACCCTGGAAGATCGCCATGCGCAGGCGCTTGCGGAAATGATTCTCGGAGCCTCCCGTGAGACGCTTCATCTCGCGCACCTCGTGCTCCAGGAAGTAGAGGATCACGGGGTTGCCTTCGGCCGCCGGCACATCGGCCACCTGCAGCTTGTGCGCACCGCTCAGGAAAGCGCCCTTGGCATCGCAGCAGCTGCCGTCGGCCTTGGCGCTCAGGGCCACGGTGACGCTGTCGACAAAAGCCTCGTCCAGGCTGCCTGTCCTGCTGAAGGTGTAGCGCAGCAGGGTGGGCGGCTGCAGGCCCTGCAGTTGCGGCGTCATGAACAGCAGGCGCTCCGCCGGCGAGAAGTCGGCCTTGTCGCCCTCGGCCCGGGCGCCCAGGGGCGCGGCGAGCAGGGCGCAGATCGAGGCGGCGATGGCGAGGCGCATGGACTCGTCCCTAGTTATTGGGCACCCCGAACGATGCATCGACCAGCGGTACCCCGTATTCCTTGAGGATCGCCTGGATCTCGGACGCCTTCGATTCGATCAGCCCTTCCACCTGCTGCTTCCATTCGCGTTCGCCGTAGCGCACGCCCATGGCCATCTGGTAGTCGAGCCGGATGCTTTTCTCGGACTTCAGCGGCACCACGACCAGGGCCGGGGTCTTGACCCGCTGGGCAAAGTAGCCCGCGATCGGACCCCAGACGACGACGGCGTCGAGGTTGCCCTGGGCTAGGTCCCGCTCGACGATCTCGCCGGGATACTGCGCCGGGTCGGCGTTCATGATCTTGTAGGGCACGCCCTGTTCGAGCAGGCCGTGCCGGCCGAGCCATTGCGAGGCCGGCGAGCGGTCGTAGATGCCGATGCGCAGCGACTTCAGCTTCGCCGGATCGAGCTTGAGGAAATCCTCGGCCGAGGCGACATGGTCCATGCCCTTGCCCTTGGGGAAGACCAGCGCATAGGTCGAGCGGTAATAAGGCTTGGTGACGGACACCTCGTCGAGCCCGACGGGCACGCCCATCACGATATCGCAGGGGTAGTCCTGCCCCGGCAGCTTGAAGCGCAGCGTGTTGCGGAAGAAGGCCATCCGCTGCGGGAAGGAGTAGTAGGTCACCGGAAGTCCGAGCGCCTTGCCGAACAGCTCGGCGATGCGGTTCTCGATGCCCTCGCCCTTGGTGTTGGAGAAGGGCATGTTGTTCGGGTCCTGGCACACGCGCAGCGCCTTGCGCGCCGGCGCCTCCTCGGCCATGGCGGGCATCAGCGCGCAACAGCAGGCGGCGCCGAGGAGCCCCGCGCGCAGGCGGGCGCCCCAGCGCCGGCGCCTGCCGGCGGGCTGCCCGGCGGTCATTTGGCTTCTTCCACCCGGGCGCGGGTGATCGCGCCGTCGGACCGGCCCTTGAGGTAGGCGTAGAGCTGGTTGATGTTCTCCATCACGGCCGGGTTGTTGCCGAAGCTCTGCATGCCCTTGTCGAGCCGTCCGTCGCGCACGATCTTGATGAACTCATCCTTCTTCAGCGTCTTCAGGCTGGTGATGAGGGAGGGGCCGACCATGCCTTCCTGATTGGGACCGTGGCAGCGATCGCAGGCGGCGGAGCGCCATGTGCGAAATCCCTTCATGGTCTCTGGGTCGACCTTGTAGCCCTCGGTGACCTTGTAGGGCGCCGGATCGGTCGCGGCGGCAGCCAGGGTGCAGGCCACGCCCGCGATCAGCACAAGAGAGGGCAGCAACGCTGACGAACGAAATTTCATGGCTCCTGAGTCTCCGTATCTTTGGGGAAGTAGAGGGGAGAGCCCTCCCGCGAGTGCTCTCCCGGTGCGCATGCCGCAGTGTGCGGCTCACTTGCTCGGCAGCGCGAACACCGTCAGCGATCCGCCGAGCTCGGTGTACTGGCTCAGCTCCTTGTAGCCGCCGACGGCGCCCAGGCCCTCGGTGCTCTTCTCGGGATCGATGCCCGCTGCCATGCCGATGCCGGCCCAGCCGCCGATGCCGGAGAACACGCCGATGTACTGCCTGCCCTTGTGCTCATAGGTGAACACGTTGCCGATGATGCCGGACGGGGTCTTGAACTTGAAGAGCTCTTTCTTGATGTCCTTGGCATCGACGCACTTCAGGTAGCCTTCCAGCGTGCCGTAGCAGGAGATCCCGCCCGCGGTGTTGAGCGAGCCGCTCCACACCGAGAACTTCTCCGCCTTGCTCTGCACGATCTTGCCGGTGCCCGCGTCCCAGGTGATGAAGTTGCCCATGCCGCTGTGGCTGCCCGGCGTGGGATACATCGACAGGGTGGCGCCCACGTAGGGCTGGCCGGCCGTGTACTCGACCTTGAACGGCTCGTAGTCCATGCAGACGTGGTTCGTCGGCACGTAGAAGAGCTTGGTGTTGGGGTCGTAGGAGGCCGGTTGCTGGTCCTTGCTGCCCAGCGCCGCGGGGCAGACGCCCTTGGTGTTGACGTCCGCGCCGTTCTGCGCCGTGGAGTACTTGGCCACCACCTGCGGCCGGCCGGTCTTCATGTCGACGTGCGTGGCCCAGTTCACCTTGGGGTCGAACTTCTCGGCCACCAGCAGCGCGCCGGTCACCCGGTCCAGCGTGTAGGCGAAGCCGTTGCGGTCGAAGTGCACCAGCGCCTTGGTCGGCTTGCCCTTGACGTTGATGTCCGCCAGGATCATTTCATTGATGCCGTCGAAGTCCCATTCGTCGAAGGGCGTCATCTGGTAGACCCAGTTGACCTTGCCGGTGTCCACGTCGCGCGACCAGATGCTCATCGACCACTTGTTGTCGCCGGGGCGCTGCGAGGGGTTCCAGGTCGACGGGTTGCCGGTGCCGTAGTACACGGCGTTGGTCGCCTTGTCGTAGCTGTACCAGCCCCAGGTGGTGCCGCCGCCGATCTTCCACTGATCGCCCTTCCAGGTCTTCAGCGAAGAGTCCTTGCCGACCGGGGCGAGCTTGCCGTCGGTCCAGGTCATGGTCTTGCCGGGGTCCATCAGCATCTCTTCGTCCGGCCCGGTGCTGAAGCCCTTCCAGGCCAGCGAGCCGTCCTTGATGTTGTAGGCCGCCAGGAAGCCGCGCACGCCGAACTCGCCGCCGCTGATGCCAGTGACGACCTTGTCCTTGAAGACATGGGGCGCGTTGGTGTTGGTGGCGCCGACCTTGGGGTCGCCGTTCTTCACCGTCCACACCACCTTGCCGGTCTTGGCGTCGAGCGCGACCAGGTTGGTGTCGGCCTGTTGCAGGAAGACCTTGCCCTCGGCGTACGCGAGGCCGCGGTTGACGGTGTCGCAGCACATGACCGCGATCACCGACTGGTCCTGCTTCGGCTCGTACTTCCAGAGGATCTTCTGGGTCTCGAGGTCGACCGCGAACACCTTGTTCGGGAACGGCGAGTGCAGGTACATCGTGCCGTCGACCACCAGGGGCGAGCCCTCGTGGCCACGCAGCACGCCGGTGGAGAAGGTCCACGCGACCTGCATCTTGCCGACATTGCCCTTGTTGATCTGGTTCAACTTGCTGTAGCGCTGGTTGAACATGTCGCCCGCTTGCATCGCCCAGTTCTTCGGGTTGGCGGTGTTTTTCTCTACATCGGCGTTGGCGAAAGCCAAGGCCGGAAGAGCCAGCATCGCGACACCGACGACCCGTGCGAGACGGCCGACGATCTGCCTGGAAAATTTCATATATGTCTCCTCACATTCGACAGTGGGTAACGAACACTTGGCAGCAGCCTTTCGGATCTTTCGATCGCTTTGGCGAGGGCTGCGGACCGCAACATCCATGCCCACCTGTGTCCATGTGCGCGCCGGCGTGCCGGGGCCGCCTCGACGCGCGGAGGGTGCGCGGCTCCCTCGGTGGATGCCGTTTGAAGCGGTCGCGTGCACAGGACGCGCGCGGGTCGCGTGATGACGATCGGACCTAGGGAAATCCCGAGCGTTTGAGCTGCTCGCCGTGCCGCGCGTCCCGTTCTCGCGCCGGCAGTTCGCAGTGAACGCATCCAAATTTGACGCAAAGTGTCTCGCGTCGGGAAAGACGTCCAACGCCGATGAACTGCACAGGCGCTCGCACGGGTCGTTTGCAGGGATGGATCACCGTGAAAACCCTCGACGGGCAGAGGCACGGAATTTGCGGACTCATAGCGAACGGCAAGCACACTGAGACAAAACGACGCAACCACCCTTCGGCCGCCATGCTGAGAACCATCGACTTAACCAAGCGCTATGGCGCGCGCACGGCGCTGCAGTCCTTGTCCTTGCATCTGCCTGTCGGTCAGTTCGTCGCGCTGCTGGGGCCCAACGGCGCGGGCAAGTCGACGCTGTTCCAGGTCCTGACCGGCATGTTCGCGGCCGACGAGGGCGAGGTCGAAGTGGCCGGCCATTCGCTGCGGCGTTCCGCGACTGCTGCACTGCGGCACATCGGTGTGGTGTTCCAGCAGATGTCGCTCGATCTCGACCTCAGCATCCGGCGCAACCTGTTGTTCCAGGCCGACCTGCATGGCCTGCCGCGGCGCCTGGCGCAGGAGCGCATCGCATCGGCTTGCGAACGCCTGAACATCGACGCCGACCTGGACCGCAAGGTGCGCGAACTCTCCGGCGGCAACCGGCGCAAGGTCGAGCTCGCGCGCGCGGGCCTGCATCGGCCGGCCGTCCTGCTGATGGACGAGGCCACGGTCGGGCTGGATCCCAAGTCGCGCCAGGACCTGCTGGCCGCCTTGCGCGCGGACGTGCGCGAGCGCGGGGTGTGCGTGCTGTGGGCGACGCACCGGGTGGACGAGGCCGAGGCAGCCGACCGCGTGCTGGTGCTCCACAAAGGAACACTGCTCGCGGACGGCACGCCCGCGCAGGTGAGCCGGCTGCTGGGCGGCGCCACGCTGGAGGAGGGCTTTATCGCGCGTACCGCCTGAAACGTGAAACCCCTGAAAACAAAGAGATGGAGACATGCATGCCGAGATTTTTCTTTTTGGCGCTGGCGCTGGCGGCCGCGAGCCCGGCCGTGCTGGCGCAGGGCGCTGCCTACGTGTCCAGCGAGAAGGACAGCGCCCTGACGGTGATCGACTTGGGCACGCTCGCCGTGAAGGGCACGATCCCCACCTGCAAGCGCGCGCGCCATGTCCAGCTGACGCCCGAGCGCCAGCTGATGGTCGCTTGCACCGACTCGAACGAGGCCGACCTGATCGACCCCGCCAGCGGCAAGTCGGTGCGGCGCATTCCGCTGGGCGACGAGCCCGAGGCCTTCGACCTGTCGCCCGACGGCAAGGTCATCTATGTCTCCAACGAGGACGCGGGCGAGGCCAGCTTCATCGATGCGGCCAGCGGCAAGAAGCTGCGCTCGGTAAAGGTGGGCGGGGAGCCGGAAGGCGTCAAGGTGAGCGCCGACGGCAAGACCCTGTACGTCACCTCGGAGGTGGCGAGCCTGGTGCACGTGATCGACACGGCCAGCGGCAAGCTCACCAAGAACATCCGTGTCGGCAAGCGGCCGCGGCGCATGGCGCTCACCCCCGACGGCAAGGAGCTGTGGATCACCAACGAGCTGGGCGCCAGTGTCAGCATCGTCTCGACCGCCACGCACGAGGTCATCGACACCGTGAAGTTCCAGCTCAAGGGCGCGCGCGCCGAGGACATCACGCCGGTGGGCGTCCAGATCACCAAGGACGGCAAGCGGGCCTTCGTCGGGCTGGGTCGCGCCAACCACGTTGCCTTCATCGACGTGGCCAGCCGCAAGGTCGCCTCGCTGGTGCTGGTCGGCAAGCGCGCCTGGAATGTCACGCTGGACAAGGCAGAGGCGCGGCTCTATGTCGTCAACGGGCTGAGCGACGACGTGACCGTGGTCGACGTGGCGGGCGCCAAGGCGATCAAGAGCGTGCCGGTCGGACGGGTGCCCTATGGGCTCGTGATCGTGGAATGAGGAAGCGCACGCCGCTCCTCCGGCTTTCGCTCGCAGGGCTGGCGGCGCTGCTCGCCGCGCCCGTGCCGGCGGCCGCGGCGGTGCTCAAGGCCACGCTGATCACGCCCGCGGACGATGCCCGCATGGAACGTTCGCGCATCGAGCGCGCCTACCTCGGGCATCCCGGAGGCCCGCTCGCCGACGGTGTCGCGCTGGCCATCGACGAAGCCAGGTTCGAGCTGGAGGCCGCGGGCGCGGAGGTGGCGCTGGCCAGCGCGCCGGCCGCTTCCGTCGAGGCAGCGCGCGCGGCGGCCGTGGCGGCCGAGAAGGGCGGCGCCGCGGTCCTGCTGACCGACCTGCCTGCCGACTGGACGCTGGCGGTGGCCGATGCGGTGAAGCTGCCGGTGCTGAACGTGAGCGACGCCTCCGACCGCTTGCGCCAGCAGGATTGCCGCGCCCGCCTGTTCCACCTGGTTCCCAGCGAGCGCATGCGCAGCGATGCCTTGGCCCAGACGCTGGTGGCGCGCAAGTGGAGCAAGCTCCTGCTGCTGGTGGGCGGCAGCCCCCAGGATGCCGCGCGCGCGGCGACCGCGCAGGCGTCGATCAAGCGCTACGGGCTGCAGGTCGTGGGCAGCAAGGCCTTCAAGCTGTCGGCCGATCCGCGCGAACGCGACCTGGCCAACCCGCTGCTGCTGACGGCCGGCAGCAGCTACGACGCGGTCTGGGTGGTGGACAGCGACGGCGAATTCGCCCGCATGCTGCCCTATCGCACCGTGCTGCCGCGCCCGGTCGTGGGCGACGGCGGCCTGGTGGCGCTGGCCTGGCACGCGCAGTTCGAGCGCTACGGCGCGCCGCAGGTGTCGCGGCGTTTCGCCAAGGCCGCCAAGCGGCCGATGACGGCACTCGACTGGGCCGCGTGGATGGGCGGCAAGACGCTGACCGCCGCGGCCATCGCCGCGCCCAAGGGGCCGGCGGCGGCCTGGGCGCAGGCCGTGGCGAAGACCGCGCTGGACGGTTCCAAGGGCACCGGCCTGAGCTTCCGCGCCTGGGATGGTCAGCTGCGCCAGCCCATGCTGCTGAGCGACGGGCAGGGCGTGATCGCGCAGGCACCGGCCGAAGGCGTGCTGCATCCGCGCGATGTGCTGGACACGCTGGGTGCCGATGCACCGGAGAAACTATGTTCGAGCGCACGCTGAAAACCCCGGACAAGGCGCCGGACGACACGCCGGAGCGCACGAGCGCCGAGCCGATGGCGCGGCGCGGGCTGGCTCACGCGCTGCAGGCGATGCGCGCGATCATGCTGCGCGAGCTGTACAAGTTCTCGCAGCAGACCGGGCGGCTGGTGTCGGCGCTGGTGCGCCCGCTGCTGTGGCTGGCCGTGTTCGCCGCGGGCTTTCGCAACGTCTTCGGCGTGGCGATCGCCGAGCCCTACGACACCTACATCCCCTACGACGTGTACATCGTGCCCGGCCTCGTCGGCATGGTGCTGCTGTTCAACGGCATGCAGTCGTCGCTCGCGATGGTCTATGACCGCGAGATGGGCCTGATGCGCCTGCTGCTCACCGCGCCGCTGCCGCGGCCCTGGCTCTTGTTCTCCAAGCTGTGCGCGACCGCACTGCTTTCGGTGCTGCAGGCGCTGGCCTTCGTGGTGGTGGCTGCCCTGATCGGCACCGAGCTGCCGCTGCTGTCGCTCGCCGGCCTGCATGCGCTGGCGGCGCTGGCGGCCGGTGCGCTCATGCTGGGTGCGCTCGGGCTGCTGCTGTCGGTGCACATCAAGCAGCTGGAGAACTTCGCCGGCACGATGAACTTCGTCATCTTCCCGATGTACTTCCTGTCGACGGCGCTGTATCCGCTGTGGAAGCTGCAGGAGTCGGGGGCCGAGTGGGTGTACCAGCTGGCGCGCTTCAATCCCTTCACCTACGCGGTGGAGTGGATTCGCTTCGCGCTCTATGGGAAGGACCCGGGGCTCGCGCCCTACGTTGTGCTCGGCTGCCTGGTGGTCTTCTTCGGGCTGGCCTGCTGGGGCTACGACCCGCAGCGCGGCTTCGGCGGTTTGACCAAGCGCGGGGGCGGGGCATGAGCGCACACGCTCGCCTCGATCGGCGCCGCTGGCTGCAGCAGGCCGCCGCCTTGACACTGGGCGCGCTGCCGTTGGGCGGCGCGATGGCATCCACCGAGCCCTTCCCTTCGCGAGCCGTCACGCTGTGGGTGCCGTGGCCTGCCGGCGGCGCCACCGACGTGTCGCTGCGGCTGCTCGCCGAACTGGCCTCGGTCACGCTCGGTCAGCCGGTGCTCACCGAGAACCGCGGCGGCGCGGGCGGCACGCTGGCGATGCCGGTGCTGCAGCAGGCGCGGCCCGACGGCTACACCATCGCCCAGATGCCGCAGCCGGTGTTTCGCGCGCCGCACACGCAGAAGGTGCTGTGGGATCCGATCCGCGACGCGACGCCGATCATCCAGGTCTCCAGCGTCACCTTCGGCGTGCTGGTGGCGGCCGGCAGCAGCGTGCGTTCGCTGGAGGACCTGTTCGCATTCGCCCGCGCGCATCCGGGCGAGCTGACCATCGCCACCAACGGCATCGGCACCACGCCGCACATGGTGCTCGAGGATCTGTTCACCGCCCGCGGCCTGCGCTACGTGCACGTGCCGTACAAGGGCACGGCCGAGCAGTTGAACGCGATCGCCTCCGGGCAGGTGATGGCGGGCGTCAACTCCACCGGCTTCGGTCCGGCGGTCGATGCGGGCACGCTGCGGCTGCTGGCGAGTTTCGCCGGGGAGCGCTCCAGGCGCTGGCCGCAGGTGCCGGTGCTGCGCGAGCTCGGCTTCGACATCGTGGCCAAGTCGCCCTACGGGCTGGCCGGGCCGCGCGGCCTGCCGAAGGCGGTGGTGACCGTGCTGCACGACGCGTTCAAGAAGGCCATGTTCGACCCGCGCTTCGGGGCCGAGCTGGCCAAGTACGACCAGGAGGTCGACTACCTCGGACCCGATGCCTACGCGCAGGCCTGCCGCGAGATCTTCGCGCAGGAGCGCGCCATGGTGGACAAGCTTGGCCTCGGCCGTACCGGCAGCTGAAAAGGAGCCATGCGAGTGAGACTATCGAAGAAGACAACAACGAAGCACCGCCTGATCGGGCTGGCCGTCGCTGCCGCGGCCTGTCCGGCGCAAGCGCAGGAGCAGGCTGCGCCGGCAGCCACATTGGCGACCGTGGAGGTGGTCGGGGCCATGCCGGTGCCGGGCACCGAGGTGCCCAAGGACCAGATGCCGTCGAACGTGCAGACCGCGGACGACGCGCAGTTTCGCCGCGCGCAGAGCCTGAACCTGCCGGATTTCATGGCCACCCGGTTGCCGAGCGTCAGCGTCAACGAGATCCAGGGCAATCCCTACCAGCTCGACGTGAACTACCGCGGCTTCACTGCCAGCCCCTTGCTCGGGACGCCGCAGGGCCTGTCGGTGTACCAGGACGGCGTGCGCATCAACGAGCCCTTCGGCGACGTGGTGAACTGGGACCTGATCCCCAAGGCGGCGATCGCCAACATCACGCTGCTGCCGGGCTCCAATCCCTTGTTCGGCCTCAACACGCTCGGCGGCGCGCTGTCGCTGCAGACCAAGCGCGGCGACACGCATCCGGGCACCGAGCTCGAACTGCAGGCCGGCTCCTTCGGCCGGGTGAGCACCGAGCTCACGCACGGCCGCAAGCTGGGCGAAGACGGGCATCTGTTCCTGGCGCTCGGCGGCCTCAACGAGGACGGCTGGCGCGACCACTCGCCGTCGCGCGTGCGCCAGCTCTTCGCCAAGGTGGGGCAAGACCGCGGCAAGCTCTCCTGGGACCTGAGCTTCACCCATGGCGACAACAAGCTGGTGGGCAACGGACTGCTGCCTGAGTCGATGCTGCTGCAGAACCGCGAGCAGGTCTACACGCGGCCGGACCGCACCACCAACCGGATGTCGATGCTGACGCTCAATGCCAGCTACCAGGTGAGCGACCAGCAGACGATCTCGATGACGGCGTACACGCGGCGCTCGCGCTATTCGACGCTCAACGGCGACCTCAACGACGACTTCGACCCGGCGGAAAACGGGAATGCGGGCGTGGAGAACCGCACGAAGACCCGGCAGCAGGGCGAAGGCCTGGCGCTGCAGTCGAGCTTCACCGCGGGGATTCATCGCTTCACCTTCGGCGCTTCCGTCGACCGGGCGCGCACGCGCTTCACGCAGACCGAGGCCGAGGGCTTCCTCGACCCCACCCGTGCGGTGGTGCCGCAGGAGGCCGCCGAAGTCGATGCGCTGCTGGCGGGCAAGAGCCGCACGGCCAGCATCTACTTCCACGACCTGGTGACGCTCAGGCCCGACCTGCAGCTGACCCTTTCGGGGCGCTACAACGACACCCGCGTGACGACCCGCGACGAGGGGCGCGCCTTGCTCGGCCTTTCCACGACGCTCGACGGCGAGGGCCGCTACCGCAAGTTCAATCCGGCCGCCGGCCTCACCTGGCAGGTCACGCCGCGGCTCACGGCCTACGGCGGCTGGAGCCAGGGCAATCGCGCGCCCAGCCCGATCGAGCTGGGCTGCTCCGATCCCCTGAACCCCTGCGTGCTGCCCAACGCGCTGCAGTCCGATCCGCCGCTGAAGCAAGTGGTGTCGCAGACCTTCGAGGCCGGGCTGCGGGGTACTTTCGATCCCGGACTGCGATGGAACGCCTCGGTGTTCCGCACGGTGAACAAGGACGACCTGCTGTTCGTCAGCAGCGGGCTGTCGCGCGGCTACTTCAGCAACTTCGGGCGCACCTTGCGCCAGGGCGTGGAGCTCGGCGTGGGGCAGCAGACGAAGGAGCTGGACTGGTCGCTGTCGTACAGCTACCTGCGAGCGCGCTACGACTCGCCGGCATGCCTGGTGTCCGAGTCGAACAGCAGCGCCGAAACCGGCCCCGCCTGCACCGGCGAAGGCGAGATCGCGGTGCGGCGCGGCGACCGGCTGCCGGGCCTGCCGGCGCACCAGCTCAAGTTCAACGTCGACTGGCGGGTCACATCGGCCTGGACCCTGGGCGCCCAGTACCGGGCCTATTCCCGGCAGACCGTGCGCGGCGACGAGAACGGCGCCCACGTGCCCGATGGCCTCGACTTCAACGGCAGCGGCCACCTCGGCGGCTATGCGCTGCTCGATCTGACGACGAGCTGGAAGATGAACCGCCGCGTCGAGCTCTTCGCCAAGGTGGCGAACGTGTTCAACCGCCGCTACGCCAGCGCCGGCCAGCTCGGCCGCAACGGCTTCGACGCCAGCGGCGCGGTGTTGCCGCCTGACGCCTGGCGCAACGAGCAGTTCGTGGCCCCGGGCGCGCCGCGCGCGGTCTGGCTCGGCATGCGGGTGCAGCTCGGGGCCTGAGCGCGGATTCGCTGCCCGCTCGGCCGGCGGGCTCAGGCGCGCCGCGCGCTGCGCTTGCGCGCCGCCGGCAGCGGGCCGAGCTGCTGCTGGATCTGGGCCTGGCCGTGCTTGCGCAGATAGTCCTCGAAGGCGAGCGCGACCTGCGGCAGCTGCCGGGATGCGAGGTGCATGACGTACCAGTCGCGCACGATCGGATTGCCCGGCACGGGCAGCAGGGCGAGCAGGCCCGCGTTCATCTCGAGCACGCAGGTGTGCATCGACAGGAAGGCGATGCCGAAGCCCGCGGCGCACATCTGCTTGATGGCCTCGTTGCTCGACAGCTCGGAGCCGATGCGAAGCGGCAGCCCGTTGTCCTTGAAGAAGCGCTCGACGGTGGTGCGCGTGCCCGAGCCGCGCTCGCGCACCAGCATGCGCGTGTCCGACAGGAGGGCGAGGCTGGGCTTGGGTGCCGACATCAGCGCATGGCCCGGTGCCGCGAGAAAGGCCATCGGGTGCTTGGCGAAG
This sequence comes from Variovorax sp. WS11, assembly GCF_010499245.1. Lineage (GTDB taxonomy): Bacteria > Pseudomonadota > Gammaproteobacteria > Burkholderiales > Burkholderiaceae_C > Variovorax. Next base: position 269,517 of record NZ_JAAGOW010000001.1, on the reverse strand, counting down.
GCGCTCGAATCGGTCTTCAGCTCGGCGGGCGGGCGGCCCATGATCGCGACGTCGATCTCCTGCCCTGCGAGCAGGCGGACGATCTCGTCGCGGTTGCCGACCTGCAGCTTGACCTTCACCTTCGGATGCTCCTTGGCGAAGTTCACCAGGATCGGCGGCAGCAGGTATTCGGCCGTGGTGATGGCGCCGACGCGCAGCGTGCCGGAGAAGACGCCTTGCAGCGTGGCCATCTCTTCGCCGGCCTCGCGCCACAGGTCGAGGATGCGCCCCGCATAGCCGGCCAGCAGCTCGCCCGCTTCGGTCAGCCGGATGCCGCGGCCGGTGCGCTGCAAGAGCGGCGTGCCGGCCGATTCCTCGAGCGTGCCGATCTGGATGGAGACCGCGGGCTGCGTGAGATGCATCTCGTCGGCCGCCAGCGACACGCTGCCGAGCCGGGCCACCGCGTGGAAGGTGGCGAGTTGTCGAAAGCTCGCGTGTTTGGAAAGAGGCATCTCGTGATATTAGATTTGCGTAATGTCAATGTCAAAAGATTTAATTTTTCCTAATCGATCGAGCGGCCTACATTCTCCTCACCGGCCACACGAATCCATTCCTTCCGAGAGGCGAACCCCATGGGCAACATGAACGAGGCAATGCAGATCACCGACGCCAAGAAGCGCTATTCGGCCGGTGTGCTGAAGTACGCGCAGATGGGCTATTGGGACGGCGACTACCAGCCCAAGGACACCGACATCCTGGCGCTGTTCCGCATCACGCCGCAGGAAGGCGTGGACGCGATCGAGGCCGCCGCGGCGGTGGCCGGCGAATCGTCCACCGCGACCTGGACCGTGGTGTGGACCGACCGGCTCACCGCCTGCGACATGTACCGCGCCAAGGCCTACAAGGTGGAGCCGGTGCCCAACAACCCCGGACAGTACTTCTGCTACGTGGCGTACGACCTGTCGCTCTTCGAAGAGGGCTCGATCACCAACGTGACGGCGTCCATCATCGGCAACGTCTTCAGCTTCAAGCCTCTGCGGGCGGCGCGGCTGGAGGACATGAAGTTCCCGGTGGCCTACGTCAAGACCTTCGCCGGGCCGCCGACCGGCATCGTGGTGGAGCGCGAGCGGCTCGACAAGTTCGGCCGCCCCCTGCTCGGCGCCACGACCAAGCCGAAGCTGGGCCTGTCCGGACGCAACTACGGGCGGGTGGTCTACGAGGGCCTGCGCGGCGGCCTGGACTTCATGAAGGACGACGAGAACATCAACTCGCAGCCCTTCATGCACTGGCGTGACCGCTTCCTGTTCGTGATGGACGCGGTGAACAAGGCGAGCGCGGCCACGGGCGAGGTCAAGGGCAGCTACCTGAACGTCACGGCCGGCACGATGGAGGAGATGTACCGCCGGGCGCAGTTCGCCAAGGAGCTCGGCTCGGTGATCGTGATGGTGGACCTGGTGATCGGCTACACGGCGATCCAGTCGATGAGCAACTGGTGCCGCCAGAACGACATGATCCTGCACCTGCATCGTGCCGGCCACGGCACCTACACGCGGCAGAAGAACCACGGCGTGAGCTTCCGTGTGATCGCCAAGTGGATGCGCATGGCCGGCGTGGACCACATCCACGCGGGCACCGCGGTCGGCAAGCTCGAAGGCGACCCGATGACGGTGCAGGGCTACTACAACATCTGCCGCGACACGCACACCGAGGTCGACCTGCCGCGCGGCATCTACTTCGACCAGGACTGGGGCGCGCTGCGCAAGGTGATGCCGGTGGCCTCCGGCGGCATCCACGCCGGCCAGATGCACCAGCTGCTGGACCTGTTCGGCGACGACGTGGTGCTGCAGTTCGGCGGCGGCACCATCGGGCATCCCCAGGGCATCCAGGCCGGCGCGACGGCCAACCGCGTGGCGCTGGAGGCCATGGTGCTGGCGCGCAACGAAGGCCGCGACATCGCCAACGAAGGGCCGCAGATCCTGCGCGACGCGGCCCGGTGGTGCAAGCCGCTGGCGGCGGCGCTCGACACCTGGGGCGAGATCACCTTCAACTACGCCTCCACCGACACGTCCGACTATGTGCCGACGCCGTCGGTGGCCTGAACCCGTCCACGCGGAGAGACAGACATGCGAATCACACAAGGCACCTTCTCCTTCCTGCCCGACCTGAGCGACGAGCAGATCCGGCGCCAGGTCGAATATTGCCTCGGCAAGGGCTGGGCGATCGGCATCGAATACACGGACGACCCGCACCCGCGCAACACCTTCTGGGAGATGTTCGGCAACCCGATGTTCGACATCCAGGATGCGGCCGGCGTCATGCTCGAGCTGGCGGCCTGCCGCAAGACCTTCGCGCAGCAGTACATCCGCGTCACGGCCTTCGACTCGACCCACGGCACCGAGTCGGTGGTGATGTCCTTCATCGTCAACCGGCCGGCCGACGAGCCGGGCTTCCGCCTGGTCCGCACCGAGGAGGCGGGCCGCACGATCCGCTACAGCATCGAGAGCTACGCCGTGCAGGCACGCCCCGAAGGCGCGCGCTACTGAGCCCGGGCCAGACGCGAGGCACATGCATGGATACCGCCCAGTCCACCGCCGAGGCGCCGAGGCAGCTCTTCGAGTCCTCGGGCGTGAAGGCCCTGCTCGATCAGCTCGATGCCGAGCTGATCGGGCTGGCGCCGGTCAAGAGCCGCATCCGCGACATCGCGGCGCTGCTGCTGATCGACCGGCTGCGCCAGGCGCAGGGCCTGCAGTCGCAGCCGCCTTCGCTGCACATGTCCTTCACCGGCAATCCCGGCACCGGCAAGACCACGGTGGCGATGCGCATGGCGGAGGTGCTCAAGCAGCTGGGCTACGTCCGCAAGGGCCACCTGGTGGCGGTGACGCGCGACGACCTGGTGGGCCAGTTCATCGGCCACACGGCGCCCAAGACGCGGGAAGTGATCAAGAAGGCGATGGGCGGCGTGCTGTTCATCGACGAGGCCTACTACCTGTACCGGCCGGAGAACGAGCGCGACTACGGCCAGGAATCGATCGAGATCCTGCTGCAGGTGATGGAGAACCAGCGCGACGACCTGGTGGTGATTCTGGCGGGCTACAAGGACCGCATGGAGACCTTCTTCGGCAGCAATCCGGGCATGGCCTCGCGCATCGCGCATCACATCGACTTTCCGGACTACAGCGAGGCCGAGCTGATGCAGATCGCGCAGCTGATGCTGGTGCGCCTGAACTACAGCTTCGACGAGGGCGCGGCATCCACCTTTGCGCGCTACGTGAGCCTGCGCCGGCGGCAGCCGCATTTCGCCAACGCGCGGTCGGTGCGCAACGCGCTGGACCGCATCCGGCTGCGCCATGCCACGCGGCTGTTCGGCAGCGACCAGGCCCTGACGCGCGAGCAGCTGTGCACGCTGCAGGCGCAGGACATCCTGGCGAGCCGCGTTTTCGAGCCGCGGCTGGAGGCCGTGGCGGCAGAGGGAGCCCACCCATGAGCATTGAAGCACTCGTCTTCGACGTCGACGGCACGCTGGCCGACACCGAGGAGCTGCATCGCCGGGCCTTCAACCTGGCCTTCGAGCAGCATGGCCTGGACTGGCGCTGGGAGCGCTCCCAGTACCGGGCCCTGCTCGCGGTCACCGGCGGCAAGGAGCGGCTCGGGGCCTACATCGACGCGCTGGAACTGAGCACCTCCGAGAAGAAGCGACTGCACGAGCGGGTGCCGCAGCTGCACGCCGCGAAGACGCGGCACTACACCGAGATTGCGCGCCGCGGCGACATCGAACTGCGCCCCGGCGTTGCGCGTCTTCTGGACGAGGCCCAGCGCGCCGGCCTGCGCCTGGCGATCGCCAGCACCACGACCGCCGTCAACATCGATGCCTTGCTCCAGGCAACGCTGGGCGTGCGCGGCCTGTCGCTGTTCGACGTGATCGCCTGCGGCGACCAGGTGCGCGCCAAGAAGCCGGCACCCGACATCTACCGGCTCGCGCTCGACACCATGGGCGTGCCGCCCGAGCGGGCGATCGCCGTCGAGGACTCGCCCAACGGCTTGCGCTCGGCGCTCGGCGCCGGCCTGTGGACGCTGGTCACGCCCACCTTCTGGACAGACGGCGGCGATTTCAGCGGCGCGGGACTGGTGCTGCCCAGCCTGGGTGGGCTCGGCGTCGAGGAACTCACGCGCCGGGCCACCGCGGTGGCGCCGCCGAACGCGGTGCAGGCGCTTTACCGAGGCCAATGAGATGCACAAGGAAGCAAGCACGATGCGCATCGCGCCCAGCCTGCTGTCGGCGGATTTCGCGCGCCTGGGCGAGGAGGTGAGGGCGGTCGTCGAAGCCGGTGCCGACCTGATCCATTTCGACGTGATGGACAACCACTATGTCCCGAATCTGACCGTGGGTCCGCTGGTGTGCCAGGCCATCAAGCCCTACGCCACGGTGCCCATCGACGTGCACCTGATGGTCAAGCCGGTCGACGCGCTGATCCCGATGTTCGCCGAGGCCGGCGCCTCGATCATTTCCTTTCACCCCGAGGCCAGCGAGCATGTGGACCGCACGATCCGGCTGATCCGTGCCAGCGGCTGCAAGGCCGGGCTGGTGCTGAACCCGGCGACGCCGCTGCAGGTGCTCGACCATGTGCTGGACCAGCTCGACCTGGTGTTGCTGATGTCGGTCAACCCCGGCTTCGGCGGGCAGAGCTTCATCGAGAGCGTGCTGCCGAAGATCGAGGCCGTGCGCCGCCGCATCGACGCCGGCGGGCGGGAGATCTGGCTCGAGGTGGATGGCGGCGTGAAGCCCGACAACGCCCAGCGCATCGGCGCCGCGGGCGCCGACACGCTGGTGGCCGGCTCGGCGGTGTTCGCCGGTGGCCGCTATCGCGAGGCCATCGATGCCATTCGAACGCGGGCGCTGGCGGGGTGCGCGCGATGAAGGATCTGAGCGAGATCGACGCCATCGCCTTCGACCTCGACGGCACGCTGGTGGACAGCGCGCCGGACATCCGCCATGCCTTGAATGCCGCGCTCGAAGAGGCGGGGCTGGAGCACTTCGACCTGGACACCGTGCGCGCGTGGATCGGCGATGGCCCCGACGCGCTGATCGCTTGTGCCTTGTGCGGGCACGGCCTGGACGCCGACGAGGCAGCGCGCGCCCGGCTGCGCAAGGCCTTCGATGCCGCCACGCTGGCCGCCCCATTGCAATCGGGCAGAGTCTTCCACGGCATCGCCGAGCTGGTCGCCGGCCTGGCTCGGAGGCTGCCGCTGGTGGTGGTCACCAACAAGCCGACGCCCCTGGCACGCGCCGTGCTGGATGCGGCGGGGCTGCTGCCGTTTCTGAGCGCCGTCCACGGCGCCGACGCCGCCGCCCAGCGCAAGCCGGCACCTTTCCTGCTGCGGGCCGCGGCACACCGCCTGGGCGTGGCGCCGGAGCGGCTGCTGATGGTCGGCGACGGGCCGGCCGACGTGCTCGCCGCGCGGGCGGCCGGCTGTCCGGCCGCGCTGGTGGCATGGGGCTACGGCGAGTGCGCGGCCGCGGCGGCAGCAGCGCCGGCGTGGCGCCTGGCGACGCCGCAGCAGCTGCTGCTGACCGCACTCGCCTCGCGCGCCCCGCGCAGCGAGGCAATGACGAACGACTAGAACCAGGAGATCGACATGCCCATTGCAGGCAAGGCCACGCTGACCCAGTACATCATCGAGGAACGCCGCCGGCATCCGGGCGCCACGGGTGCGCTCAATGCCGTGATCACGGACGTTTCGCTCGCCTGCAAGGCGATATCGCGCAAGGTGGCGCACGGCGCGCTGGCCGACATGCTCGGCAGCGCCAGCAGCCGCAACGTCCAGGGCGAGGAACAGAAGACGCTCGATGTGCTGAGCAACGACATGTTCCTGCGCACCAACGAGTGGGGCGGCCATGTGGCGGGCATGGTGTCGGAGGAGATGGAGGCGCCCTACGTGCCGCCGCAGCAGTCGCCGCGCGGCAAGTACCTGCTGCTGTTCGACCCGCTGGACGGCTCGTCCAACATCGACGTCAACGTGGCAGTGGGCAGCATCTTCTCGATCCTGCGCGCGCCGACCACCGAGCGCGATGCCAGGCCGGAGGACTTCCTGCAGCCCGGAACGCAGCAGGTCGGCGCCGGCTACGCGATCTACGGCCCCTCGACGATGCTGGTGCTGACGCTGGGCAACGGCACGCATGCCTTCACCCTGGATCCCCAGCTGGGCGAATGGGTGCTGAGCCATCCGAACCTGCGCATTCCCGCGCGCACCAGCGAGTTCGCGATCAACGCGTCGAACAGCCGTTTCTGGGAACCGGCGGTGAAGCGCTATGTCGACGAATGCCTGGCCGGCCGGGAAGGCGCGCGCGGCATCGACTTCAACATGCGCTGGATCGCGTCGCTGGTGGCCGAGACGCACCGCATCCTGATGCGCGGCGGCGTCTTCATGTATCCGCGCGACAGCAAGGAGGCGGGCCGGGCCGGGCGCCTGCGCCTGCTCTACGAGGCCTGCCCGATCTCCTTCCTGATCGAACAGGCCGGCGGCATGGCCAGCACCGGCCGCCGGCGCCTGATGACGGTCGAGCCCGAGGCCATCCATCAGCGCATCGGGCTGGTCTTCGGCTCCTCCGACGAGGTGGCGCGCGTGGAGGCCTACCACGCCGAGGCGCCGCAGGACACCTACCAGGCGCCGCTGTTCGGCAAGCGCGGCCTGTTCGCGACCGCCGCCTGAACGAGGCCGCGGCGCCCGCACGAATTCATCATTTCCGAGGCCACCATGTCAGCCAAACATCCGATCGTTGCCATCACCGGGTCCTCCGGCGCCGGCACCACCTCCGTCACCCGAACCTTCGAGAACATCTTCCGCCGCGAGAGCATCCAGGCGGCGATCGTCGAGGGCGACAGTTTTCATCGCTACGACCGCAACGCGATGAAGGTGGCCATGGTCGAGGCGGAGGAGACCGGCAACCGGAACTTCAGCCACTTCGGCGAGGATGCCAACCTGTTCGCGGAGCTGGAGGCGCTGTTTCGCGACTACGGCGAGGCGGGCGTCGGCCGCAGCCGCAAGTACCTGCACGATGCGCAGGAGGCCGCGCCCTACGAGCAGGAGCCCGGCACCTTCACGCGGTGGGAAACGCTGCCGGCGAGCGAGCTGCTGTTCTACGAAGGCCTGCATGGCGGCGTGACCACGGCCAAGGTCGACATCGCGCGCCATGTCGACCTGCTGATCGGCGTGGTGCCGGTGATCAACCTGGAGTGGATCCAGAAGCTGCACCGCGACAAGAGCACCCGCGGCTATTCCACCGAGGCCGTGACCGACGTGATCCTGCGGCGCATGCACGAGTACGTGCACTACATCTGCCCGCAGTTCACGCGCACCCACATCAACTTCCAGCGGGTGCCGGTGGTCGACACCTCCAACCCGTTCATCGCGCGCACCATTCCGAGCCCGGACGAAAGCATGGTGGTGATCCGCTTCGCCAATCCGATGGGCTTCGACTTTCCGTACCTGCTGAGCATGCTGCACGACTCCTTCATGTCGCGCGCCAACACGCTGGTGGTGCCGGGCGGAAAGATGGACCTGGCCATGCAGCTGATCTTCACGCCGATGATCCTGCGCCTCATGGAGCGCCGCAAGAAGGCGTATGCGATCTAGGAGACTCGCCATGACAGCCGAAAACCTTGTCTTGCGCAGGCAGTGCGCCAACGCCATCCGCGTGCTGGCCATGGACGCCGTGCAGGCCGCCAACTCGGGCCATCCGGGCATGCCGATGGGCATGGCCGACATCGCCGAGGCCTTGTGGCGGCATCGCCTGCGGCACGATCCCGCCCACCCGCGGTGGATCGATCGCGACCGCTTCGTCGTCTCCAACGGGCACGGCTCGATGCTGCTCTATGCGCTGCTGCACCTGAGCGGCTACGCGCTGCCGATGGAGGAGCTGCGGCGCTTTCGCCAGCTGCATTCGCGCACGCCCGGGCATCCGGAGGTCGGCGTCACGCCCGGCGTCGAGACCACCACCGGGCCCCTGGGGCAGGGCATCGGCAACGCCGTGGGCATGGCGCTGGCGGAGAAGCTGCTGGCCGAGGAGTTCAACCGCCCCGGGCACACGGTGATCGACCATCGCACCTATGTGTTCCTGGGCGACGGCTGCCTGATGGAGGGCATCAGTCACGAAGCCTGCTCGCTGGCGGGCACCTGGCGACTGAACAAGCTGGCGGCCTTCTACGACGACAACGGCATTTCCATCGACGGCGAGGTCCGCGGCTGGTTCGGCGACGACACGCCGCGGCGCTTCGAGGCCTACGGCTGGACCGTGCTGCGCGATGTCGACGGCCATGACGTGCAAGCCCTGGACGCGGCCATCGCCCAGGCCGCGGCCGCCGACCGGCCGGTGCTGGTGTGCTGCAAGACGCGCATCGGCCAAGGCTCGCCGAATCGGGCGGGGACCGCGAAGGCGCACGGCGAGCCGCTGGGGGAGGCCGAGATCGCGCTCACGCGGCAGGCCCTGGGCTGGAGTGCGGCCCCCTTCGAGCTGCCGCCGCGCGTCGTGCAGGCCTGGTCGGCGCGCGAATCGGGCGCGGCGCGGCACGCGGCGTGGCAGGCGCGCTTCGAGGCCTATGCGCAGGAACATCCGGCGCTTGCGCGCGAGGTGCTGCGCCGTCATCGCAACGATGCGCCGCTGACGGCGCGGGCCGAGGCGGCGCTGGCTTCGGCGGCAGCGGCTGCGCAACAGCGCCAGGCGGCGGTCGCCACGCGCAAGGCCTCGCAGCAGGTGCTCGACGAGGTCGGGCCCGCGATGCCGGAACTGATCGGCGGCTCGGCCGACCTCACCGGCTCGAACCTCACCGACTGGAAAGGGCACCGCGCGCTCAAGGGCACCGGCACCGGCAATCACGTGCACTACGGCGTGCGCGAGTTCGGCATGGCGGCGATCATGAACGGGCTGGCGCTGCACGGCGGCTTGCGGCCCTTCGGCGGTACCTTCCTGACCTTCTCCGACTACGCGCGCAACGGCGTGCGCATGTCGGCGCTCATGAAGCTGCCGGTCATCTACGTCTTCACGCACGACTCGATCGGGCTCGGCGAAGACGGCCCGACGCACCAGCCGGTGGAGCATGCCTCCAGCTTGCGCCTGATTCCGGGTGTGGATGTTTGGCGTCCTGCCGATGCCACGGAGACGGCCGTGGCCTGGCGCCAGGCCTTGCGCCGCCTCGACGGGCCGAGCTGCCTGTTGCTGACGCGCCAGGCCTTGCCGCACGCCGGTGGCGACGACGAGCGCATCGAATCCATCGCGCGCGGCGCCTATGTGCTTCAGCGCCCGCACGCGGAGTGCGTCGCGCTGCTGGCAAGCGGCTCGGAGCTCGCCATTGCGCGGGCCGCCGCGGACTTGCTGGCGCAAGAGGGCATTGCGGCCCGCGTGGTGTCGGTGCCGTGCATGGATGTGTTCGAGCGCCAGCCCGCGGACTGGCGCCACGCGGTGATTCCGCGCCATCTGCCGCGTCTCGCGGTGGAGGCCGGCAGCTCCGGCCTGTGGTGGAAGTTCGTCGGCGAGCACGGGGACGTGATCGGGCTCGACCGCTTCGGCGAGTCGGCGCCGGCCGGCGAGCTTTTCAAGCTGTTCGGATTCACCGCCGAGGCGGTGGCCGAGCGCGCGCGGCGCCTGCTGGCGAGCGCCTCGCAGGCCGGCGCGAAGGCCGACGCAACGAGTCCGAGGGCGGTCGAAGCGCTCGACCTCCGGCAGCGCTGAAGCCGCATTCCCAATCCCATTTCCAAGAGGAGCCTGCATAGCCATGATTTCGCTGCGCCAACTGCTGGACCACGCCGCCGAGCATCGGTACGGCGTGCCGGCCTTCAATGTGAACAACCTGGAGCAGATCCAGGCCATCATGCAGGCGGCCAGGAAGACCGACAGCCCGGTCATCCTGCAAGCCTCCGCCGGCGCGCGCAAATACGCCGGCGAGCCCTTCCTGCGCAAGATGGTGGAGGCGGCGGTGGAGATGTACCCCGAGATCCCGGTTGTGCTGCATCAGGACCACGGCGCCAGCCCGTCGATGTGCATGCAGGCCATCCGCTCGGGCTTCACCAGCGTCATGATGGACGGCTCGCTGATGGAAGACGCCAAGACCCCGGCCAGCTACGACTACAACGTCGGCGTGACCCGCAAGGTGGTGGAGATGGCGCATGCGGTCGGCGTCTCGGTCGAGGGCGAGCTGGGCTGCCTCGGCTCGCTGGAGTCCGGCATGGCCGGCGAGGAGGACGGCGGCGGCGCCGAGGGCGTGCTCTCGCACGACCAGTTGCTGACCGACCCGCAGCAGGCGGCGGACTTCGTGGCCAGGACCGGCGTCGACGCGCTGGCGATCGCCATCGGCACTTCGCACGGCGCCTACAAGTTCAGCCGCAAGCCGACGGGGGATATCCTGGCGATCGAGCGCATCAAGGACATCCATGCGCGCATTCCGCAGACGCACCTGGTGATGCACGGCTCCTCCTCGGTGCCGCAGGAGTGGCTGGCCGTCATTCGCGAGTTCGGCGGCGAGATCAAGGAGACCTATGGCGTGCCGGTCGAGGAGATCCAGGAGGGCATCCGCCACGGCGTGCGCAAGATCAACATCGACACCGACATCCGGCTGGCCATGACCGGCGCGATGCGCCGCGCCATGGGCCGCGATCGCAGCGAGTTCGATCCGCGGAAATTCCTGAAGGACGCCACCGCCGCCGCCCGCGATCTCTGCGTCGATCGCTTCCAGGCTTTCGGCAGCGCCGGCATGGCGGCCAGGATCAAGCCGGCGGCGCCGTAGCTGCGGGCTCGTGCCGAGCCCGACCGTTCGTCAATGCGTCGCCAGGACGCAAGGGGTGTCGACCTCGATCCCGATGACCGCGCGCGCGAACATGTAGTTGTTGCGCGTTCGCTCGCTCATGGCGTCCATGTCGACGCGCCCGGCAGCGTCGCAGGGGAAGGCCCAGCCGCGGCCGTCTTGAAACAGCGATCGAAAACGCAGTTCGTAACGCGGGCCTTCGGCTCGGCCGGCATGTTGTTTCACTTCGCCACACTCGCCGACGCGCGCTTGCGCCGCCGGCGTCAGATCGCTATGTGCCATGTCTCCAGGTCTCCCTGCAAGGGTCTAAGGTGAATCGGATCACGATGTAGGACACCGGCCTGCACTGACCGGCGTCGTGCTTCGGTTATCACAATCCGTGCCAACGGGGCGCCGGCTCTGCAGCGCCAAGGCTGCGCCACTGTCATGACAATGTGTGTCGCGGGCTCGTCGTGCTTTCGAACACAGTGTGAATCGTCCGGCGATCTTCGGACACGGAAGAAGGCTACACCGCCATGGAAAAAGCCCTGCTACCGAAAAGATAGCAGGGCTTCCAAGAACCACGAGGGTTTGTTTTGGCTCCTCGACCTGGGCTCGAACCAGGGACCTACGGATTAACAGGCTGCACGTCAAATCGGCCTGCAGCCCGCGTGAAATCTAGCTTTCGTCCCCGCGCTGTCCAATATTTCGCGCTCCGAGCGCCAAATTGGTCAGAGGGAAGTTGCCGGAGGAAAGGCTGGATATTGGACGTCTCGGTCAGCTTGCAATTTGGTCGAGCCGAAGCGAACATGCAGCCTCACGCCGAGAGGGGAAGCCGATGCTCGAAATGGGGGTGCTGTTGAGTGCCGCGAAGGCGCTGCTGGAAGCGGCGGTCACGCTGCGTGGTATCCGCGCCGACAAGAGAGTGCGCGTGGCGACGTTGCTCGATTCAATCTCGGCCACACTTTCACAGATTGTAGAAAGACGCTCTGCTGGTAAGCCAGCGGTGGACCTCTGCGCCGAGCTAGAGGCATACGGTCAAGGCATCGAAGACGTCGCGAGGGGAACTACATCTGAGGCTCAACTTGTTCGCATTGCGGCTGCGGTAAGTCAAGCTCGTATCTCACCCAATGCAGCGTACCAAGATATCCCTTCGGACGAGTATCTGAAGGCCCGCCTCGATGAATTGAGCGAGGCGGCAGGCCTTCTGAAGGGCGTATCGAACCTTCTGCGCGCTGCTTAGTTATTGCCCGATCACAAGGGTGTTCGGCGTCGCGGTTTCGCGCCACCGAGCCTTGATGTACTTCTCAGTCGTTGCCTTGTGCTTGTGACCACAGAGCAATTGGATGCGCTCGATCGGCTGCTGGGCCAGCCACATATCCGTGGCGCCCTTGCCCTTGAGGTCGCGGAAGCCGAACGACGGCATGCCCTTGAGCACCGGGACTTTCGCGCGCACCTTGTCCTGCGCCTGCTTGAGCATGGCCGAGATCCCGTCGTAGGTGTAGGCCTCGCCCTTGAGCGTGTGCACGATGGGCTGGCGCAGGACCGGAACCTCTCCTATGGCTTCCTGCACGATGTCGAGCAGACGGCCTTCGAGGCCGATGTCGATCTGCCGCTTGGTCTTGCTCTGGATGAAGCGCAGGACGGGCTTGCCGGCCTTCTTCACGACGTTCGCCGGCGTCCAGGCTAAGACATCGATCTCAGGCCGCTGCAGCGTGCGGTAGACCAGCTCCATCATCAGCCGAACCGCTCGATTGCCCGCATTGAATACGGCCAAGTACTCCTCGTCCGTCACGTAGCGGTCGCGCTCCGTCTCCTCGTTGCGCACTACGCCGCTCGCACGCATGCACGGGTTCACCTTTAGGGCGCCTATGTTGCTGCGCAGCATCCAGCTCATGCAGGAGGAGAGGCATGCCCGCTCACGGTTGGCCCGGACGCCGCGGCCTTCCTTGGCCCCGATGTCCAGGTAGTCGGACACATGATGCGGCCCCACCTCGGAGGGGAGCATGGGGCCGAAGAAGGCCTTCAGGGGGATGACGTCAGCCTCGTAGTCCTCGAGGGTCCTGGCCGAGCGCTCATTCGCGGCGACCAACTGGCGGAAGTGGATCAGGAACTGGTCCAGGAACCAAGTCATGGTGCCATAGGCCCCGGTCGGATCGTTGTAGTGCGCAGCGCGCTTCTTGGCAGCGCCAAGGTCCTTGCCGACGTTCTCCCATTTGCCGTTCGGGTGCACGTAGAAGAACGTGCCGCGGCGGAGGTAGAGGCGGGTGCCGGCCAGGCCCTGGTTATCGTCCTTGCGCTTGCGCCCCACGCTTGCCTCCTCGGATGAGCTTCAGCAGGGCGGCGCGGTCTGGCTGCCCGGAGCCGGCATTCTGCCCTTGCTCGGGCTGACGGCCGACCAGAACGCGCTCGAACTCGCCGCGGGCGACCAGAGGCTTGCCATTCGGCTTGCGCTTCACGATCAGCCCCTGGCGGCACAGGTAGCGCACCTGGGCCGCCGGCTGCTCGAGCGGCGCGCAGATCTCGGCGATCTCGGCATCGGAAAGGAACGGGCTGGTGCTCATCGATCACCTCTGGGCGGATTCTGCAGCGGTGGCGCTAGATCGATCGCATCGGCCTCGCCGGTCGACTCATCGTTGGGGTCGAACGCCGGGCGACCCTCGGCCGGCCCGATGAACGCCTGCAGGTGTTCCGCGCAGCCACGGATCGTGCTGGCCCAGGGCTCGAGGTCGGGCAAACCGCTGTAGCCCCGATCGGAGAGCAGCAGGACCTGCTGCCCGTTGGCGGTCACCTCGACGGCCCAGCCGCGGGCCATCTCGCAGCCAAGCGGGATGTCTGGAGCGCCGAGCTCGGCTCCGAGAGCTGCGCATGCTTCGCGGATCATGGGGACATCGGTGATCTCTATCCTGTAGCCCCGCGCATGCAGGTGCTCGATCAACTGGGCGTCGTTCATTTGTGATCGCTCCCGCAGTTGGGGCCGCCGAGACAGTCATGGCCCTGGCCACATCGAGGCGTAAACCCCTGAAGCGACGACAGGCAGGAGGCGCAAATGTGGTTCTCGCACTCATGCGCCGGCTTCTCGATCCAGCCTTTCGGCCAGGATTTGAAGTGCAGGCCAACCAGCCGGGGGAAGTCGAAGGCAGAGCCTCGATCCCCGCAGAGGTTGCACTTGTAGTTGCGCTCAATTGCCATGCTCACCTCCTTGCACTGCCAGGCCGTTCTTCTCTGCGAGAGCACGGGTGATGGCTTGGGCTGTCTCGATGTCATCGTCCAAACCCATATCGCAGGCCCTGTCGTCCCAATAGAGCGGACGTACCGCCTTGCGGATCTCCTCCTCCGTGAGACCGGTAATAGGCTTCGCTGTCGGCTCCGTGGTGGGTGCTGGGGGAGTGGTGTCCTCAGGCCACGGCTGACCGCACGTCACGCATGCGGCACAGCCAGCCCCCTCCCTGGTCGCAGCACCGCAAGTGCATGGCCCCACTCCATGGCCATAGCCGCCCAAGGCTTCGCATCCTGGCTTGTGTTCAGTCATGCCTCGCCTCCCTGGTGCCCCGCTACAGGCTGAGCGGCGAGAGCGTCACGCGCCTCTTTCTCGATGCAGTAAAGCTGCAAGATTTCGTCCACCACGGCCGTGTCGCCGGCATACCAGCGTTGCCCCAGTTCCTTCAGGTGCCCTTGCAACTGGCGCAGCATCTCCGCATTGGCCGCATGGCCCCCAGCGCCGCGCAGGCCGCGCTGGCACTGCCCAAGCAGACCCGAGTAGTCCACGCGCATGCCCTGGTGCTTCTCGGCAAGAAGAGGGATGCCGGTAGGCTCGAAATTCGGTGCTCCCTCCACCCCTGTAGGGGGAGTGGACTCGGCTCCGGTGGCGGCACGAGCGGCATCGATGGCGTCACGTCCGCCCGGCACGCTGTAGACCCGCATGACCCAATCGAGCCGCTCAGAGTCTTTCATCCAGCCCTTGATGGCGGCAGCCGAAGCTTTCAAGACACCGAACTCGTCCTCTCCGGTGGCGCGGCCACTGTCTACGATAGGCGGTGGCGCAGGAGACTGCGTTGCAAGGAACGCCCTCACTGCGCCGGCCAGTTCTTTCTCGGCCGCCATGATGATTCGATAGGCGCCTTGCATGCCGTCCTCTTGGCAGCACTGCGCGGCTTCGAGCTTTTCGTAAGCACTGCGGAGTTTCTTGATCGCGTCCATCAGTCTTCCCCTTTTGCGCGGCCACTGTCTGTAGATGGAGTGGCGAGGGCGTCGATCAGCTCATTCGACAACTGCACGAAGCCGGAAATAGTGCCTTCACCCTTGTCCAGCGCAATTGCAGCGTTGCCAAAGCGAGCAACCATCTTCTTCGCGTCCTCGCGCGTCAGCGGCTCGGCCTTCGGTGCTGCCTGCTCGGCGGGGGCGGATGTGCTTTTGGCATCGTAGATGGCCGCAAAGATCGCCGTGCCCAACTGCTCAGCTTCGTCGAGCGTCATCTCCAGGGTTTGCAGCGGCGACCCATTCTTACGCCACAAGATTGACTGCACGCACTGGAGCGACGGATTATTGATGGCGCCTCGGCCTTGGATGGTGAGGCGCTTGCCGTTCTCGCGGCGCAGATTGATCGTGCTCACGATTGCTCTCCCTCTGTCGGCTCGGCCTGCGCTCCTGTGGGTGCAGGGGAGGCATTGGGGGTGGCAATCAACGCTCGAATCTTTTGGCATGCGCGACGGTGGTCGCTCTCTCGAATCAGCGCAACGGCACTTTCCGAGTTGTCCACGTCATCTGCACTTCTGTGGAACGTGCCCGAATGGCTGGAGACGTAGCCAATCACTGGCACGTCAAGCTCCAAGAGAACAGCTTTCAAGTCTGCGCGCATCTCCGGCCACATGGGCGCCTCTGCCTGCGTCGCGGCTTGCTCTGCTGGGGAGGCAGGGGGAGTGCAATCGGGGCACGGCTCGCCGCCGATCATTCCAGTCCCGTCGCACGTTGCGCAGCCGTTGTCCTTGATTTCGACCTCCACGCCGAGCGCATTCCCGAGCAATTCGATGGCCTGCGGCTTCGTCAGTTCTACGCCGTGCGAGTCCGAAGCCCGCCAGTAGGTGCCCCACTCAGAGCATTGCTTTTGCAGTTGGCTCCGGAGCGTGTCCGCCTCCATCACTGCCACAGGCTCGACAGCAGAGGGAATTCCCAACTTGTTCGCCAACTCGCGCAACTTCGCTGCATCCGGCATGGGTTTCTTGCCCGCAGCCATGTTGAAAAGCTCTTGCTCGACATACACGGATCGATTGATGTGTGCAGTCAGCAGCTTGTCCAGTTTCTCGGCGGCGCCGGGGTGGTGCTTCGGTGCCTCGACAGCAGGGGCGGATAGGGCGGCCACGATGATTCGCATGTGCTCTTCTTGCAGGGCGCGCGCCTCCGGGTTGAGCTTCCAACTCGGCATCTTGGCAACGCAGCCCCAGCCCTTTCGGTAGATGCTCCATCCACCATCGGAGTCTTCCAGCGAGAGGATGTCGGCCGCACCCGGGAGGGAGGTCTTGTCGGTGGTGGTCATTGCCGGCTCCAGTTGACGCAGCGCGCCGCACTGCAGCGCCCTTCGGTTTGTTGATTGGGGTAGGCGCGAAAGTGCAGCGAGCTGCCGCACTTCAGGCAGGGGAAGGAGCCGCGCACCTCCTGTGAGGGATCAACGCGGGAGCGGGCTTGTGCCATCGATCGAGCGGTAGCGCCGACCAGGGCGGCGAATTGCTGCGTGGTCACGAGATCTCCTTCCCGCAGCAGTCGCACTGGTTGCTGTCCATCTCCTCGATGCTGTGCTCGACGGAGCAAACGCAGTAGTCCTCGCTGTACTCGTCCGGGTCGCCCATCAGATCCTCGCCATCGTCAAGGTCGGCGCCCTCCATCCAAGCGGCGCGGGCCTCGATCTCCACGCACTCCTCGGCCGCTTCCTCCGGGCTGATGTCGGCGCGCAGCTGCTCGCGGCGCAGGCGCTCCATGTCGGCCTCGTGCGCCAAGTCGCGCTCTTCAGGTGCAGCGGTCATTGCACAGCGCTCCTGTCGCCAGAGCTCGGGAGGGTGAGCGGGTAGTAGGTGCCGGGACCAGCCACCGCAATCCTCGCGGCCGTCAACGCATCAGGGGCCGTGCGCTGCAGCTCGGCCAGCACGGCCTCGGCGGCCAGTGCGCGACCTTCCATCGAATCGAACGCGCAGCGCGCCTCGTGCTCTGTGGGGGCGCCTTTGATCGCGCGCTTCCAGGATGCCAACGTGCACGCGGCGATCTCCTCGGCCTGGATCGCTTCGTCGCGCTCCTTCAAGAACTGCTGGCTGGCAATGCGCGCGCGGCGCGCCTCGTCGAGCAGGATGCTGTCGGGCTTCGTGCGGCGCTCGATGCAATCCGGGGCCCAGTCGGGCGTGACGCCGAAGTGCACGCGCGCGGCGCGGTAGCCGCCTCTCGTGAATGGGAACGTCTCGCCACAGTGGAAGCAGCACCAGCCGTTCGGCGCGGGCGTGTAGGTGTCGTCGCTCATGGCCTGACCCTCCGGAACTCGACCACCCATACGAACGGATTAGCCGCCCAGCTGCCGGCGCCGTTGATCGATTCCCAGAGCGACTCGTAGGAGCTCTCGGGCGAGCTGGTGCCGGTGTGCTCCCGGCCGTAGACGCGCCAGTGGCACGTGCCGGCGGGGTCCAGGCGGGGATCGTTCTCGATGCCCTCGGCGATGGCGTCGGCCTCGCTGACGTCCTGCAGGCGCTCGACGCGCACGCCGGTCACCTCCAGAGTGATGCGCGATAGGCCGCGCGGGCAATGCATCGGCGGCAGGTAGCTGCGCTTCCACGGCCAGGCGTCGGCTACGGTCAGTGAGCCGTCGGCGCCATACGTGGAGAGCACGCGTCCGGTGCCGTCATCGGGCTCCTGGTCGGGCACCAGGCGGATCGCCTCGCGCACCCACAGCCGATCGCCGGGCACTCCGTAAGGGCACGGCACCTTCATCACCGTCTCGTGCACATCGTGGCTAGGGCCATCTCCCCACAGCCAGGAGAGTTCGGCCACACCGGGTTCGTTCTCGATGCCGATGCTCAGGCTCGGGCCAGTCGCCTGCTTCAGCACCCGTCGCGTCTGCGTCTTCGTGCCGGCGAGCAGCGCCCGAACCATTGGCGCGCTGAAGAGGATGGGTTGCTCCTTCATACTTCGCTCCGGAGGAGTTGAAGATGAGCGGACTTATCGTTCTGGGGCTTTGGAGTGCAACCGCCGCCGTGATTGCAGTGATCGTCGGCTGGTCCGAACTCGTTATTTGGGCGAACGCGAATAGTGGCCTGTCGTCGTGGGTACAAGCGATAGGCTCGATCTTGGCTATCGTCGGTACAGCCGCCACCGCAGGATGGCAAGCTGGACGCAACGAGCGCGTCCGTACTAGCGAAGCGAGGAAGGGAAACGAAGCCAAACTGCGCGCTTTGCACAGCATCTTGCAACATGCACGGCGTTGCTGCGGCATGGCAGTGGCGGCTGTCGAAGCGAAAAAGCCCACCCACTGGGGGTGGTTGACCGAAGAGGTGAACCGCGTCCGCGGAATGATAGAGCGGCTGCCGATTTTCGACTTGCCAAGCCCTACCATGGTTGAACACATCGGGCGTGTCGATCGCAGTTTGTGGGCATTGGCGACGCTGCCCCGAGTGCACGCTGATTCGAAGAGACCTGAGAAGGACAAAGAAGCTCTGGAGGTGATCGAGGACCGCAAACAAGAGATTGACGAAGCGTTGGCAGCGTGCAAGGTCGAGATTGACCGCGCTACGAATGCGGATCAAAGGATGACGTATTAGCGCCTTTTGTGGTTCAGAGGGTCGGGCTCTTATCGGCATACTGCGGGCTCCGATTGATGGAGGTTGAAATGCCGAAAGATCCCGAAGGCCTGAAGATCTGGCGAGCCCTGCACGACCAGTGGCAGGAGACCCAGGAGAGGGCGCTCGCTGGTCGGGCCGAACTCACCAGCAAGCAGATGGCATGCGTCAAGGGGACGGGACCCGACCCCTCGGCCTCCGAGATCGATGCTGTCGAGGAACTCGAGCGCACGGCTGCGAAGCTGGCCATCGAGATGGACAACTTCGTGAGGCACAGGCTGGGCTGACTCCGCCCGCGCATCTGGGCATACTGCGGGCTCCGATTGACGGGGGTGGCCATGGCACTGGAAGGCATGCACGACGCGTTGTTGGATTACCTGAAGGCACAAGGGGCGGTGCAATTCACGATCGAATCCTGGGAGAACCTCTGGTGGCAAGCGCAGAACTTCCCGGGGGAGCCATTGCCCTGTCCCAGCTGTTTCCTTGATGGCCGTGTGCAACGTCTGATGCCGCTTAAGAGCGCGGGCGAGATCGGGGCGGTCCGGTGTGAGGCCTGCAAGACCAAGTTCGAATTTCCGGGCGGCTGACATCACGCTGCGGCCCTCCCGTAGTTCTGCGCCTCTTGGGCGAAGCGGACGGGCGGAACCTCGGCGCGGCATGTCGCACACGATTCGCGCGGAATGCATACGTTCGCCTGCGTTCTTCGGCTCGGACAGCCGGTTCGTGTCGCGGTCTCCTACATTCAAAGTGCCACCAGTCCTGACAGCGGTGGCGATGAGCGCCGTCATGCTGCGATCTCCGATCGACCGAGATGGAATATGGAAAAAGTTGAATCCCCACACGGCGGCCAGTTCACGCTTCGCAGTCATCCGGTGCCGACGGAAGGTGGCAAGTACCAGATGATGTTTGCCGTTATCGAGAACGAGTGGCACGGCGAAGTGCCACTGAAGCACTACTCCGGCGAGATCTTCGACACAGAACTTGAGGCCGCCGACGCTGGCTTGGCAGCAGCGAGGGATTGGCTGCGGAAGCGGTTGATGGTGAACCACTGACATCAGGCGGCCCTCCGCTGCGGTTGGTCCCACAGGTCGCTGAAGTTCGCCGCGGTGACGGCGCGCTGCAGCCCAGGCGGCACGGCGTTGCCTATCATGGCCACCTGCTGGGTCTTGGTGAACATGCGGCCGTCGTGGCCGCGGTCGATGACGTACTGACGCGGGAAGCCTGTGGCGTTGGCCAGCTCGCGCGGCACCAGCATGCGCAGGCAGATGTCGACCACCACCCACGGTTCGCCGCGGATCCAGACGGTGACCAGCGCCAGCCGATCCTTCGTGGTGATGGTGTGCATCGGCTCGCGCAGGTCACCCCACTGGCCGCCCTCGCCGTAGTAGCGGATCAGGAACGCCGCGCAGCGCAGCGCGCCGGCCTCGGCTTCGGGTGCGAGGTGGTACTCGACCAGCCCGTGGTGCTGGCCGCCTGCGCTGACGGTGCGCAGCGGCTCATCCAGCGGCCGCGCGTCGCAGTTGCCACGCAGGTGCGCCAGGTGGGCGGTCACCAGCCGCTGATTCGCGCCCTTCGTCAAGATCGTGGACAGCGGCTTGTCGAGGCTGTGCGCCGGCAGCGCGTTGCCGAAGCCGTTGGCCTGCTCGACGAAGGCAGTCACCAGCGCGTGCTTCGCGCCGCCGGCGACGACCGTACCGAGCGGCTGGTCGATGTCGAGCGCACGCGGCGCCTGCCCGGCGCGCTCGCCGTAGCCGGTCTGGATGAGCACGGGCGTGACAACGGAGAGAGCGCCACCCCGCGGCCAGGCCGTGATGGTCCGCATCGGCTGCTGCACCGAGTCGACCGCCTCGCGCGACCAGTTGGCGATCGGAACGATGAAAGGGTCCCCGCTGTCGAGCACGAACTTCTTCATGCCGTGGGCCACGCGCCGGCATGTGGCATCCGCCAGCGGCTTTGGTCGGTCGAAGATGCTCCGCGTCGGGAGGCTGAAGTCGATGCACTCGGCGGCCGGGCGCCACTTCTTGAGACCCTTGCCGGGCTTGCGCGCATGCGTGGGCTCCGGCCACTGGATGGGCAGGCCGTCGCGGCGCGCGACCATGAACAGGCGCGTGCGGGTGGTCGGCACGCCGTAGTCAGCCGCCTTCAGCAGCCGGTGCTCGATGACGTAGCCCTGCAGGCGCAGCAGCGCGAGGAAGCGCTCCCAGGTCTGGCCCAGGCGCTTCGGGTCGGGCACCAAGTGCTGCAGCCGCCGCGGGGTGTGCTCACCGGGCCCGGCGACAGTTCCGTCGAGCTTGATCACGCGGCCGGTCGCCTTGTCGCGCTTCGCGATCAGCGGGCACCATTTCCGAATTTGTTCAACATTTTCGAGGGTGATGACGTCGGGCAGCGCTTGGCCAGCCCAGCGCACCACCACCCAGGACAGCGAGCGGATCTCTGTGTCGCGAGGCTGGCCGCCCAGCGCCTGGCTGAAGTGCGTGCAGTCGGGACTGGCATGGAAGTAGCCTGCAGGCTGGCCGCCGGTCAACGCGCGCGGGCACAGCTCGCGCACGTCCTTGCGGTAGTGGCGGGTCTGCGGGTGGTTCACCGCGTGGCAAGAGACGGCGTCGTCGTTGTGGTTCACGGCGATGTCGACGTGCCGGCCGATCGCTTGCTCGATGCCGGTACAACTGCCGCCGGAGCCGGCGAACAGCACGATCACCAGCTTCGCGGCGAGGTTGAGCACGAACTGCGGCGAGATCATGCTGCGTCGCCCCCTGCATCCTGATCAGCCAGCTCGTACGCCACCTCGCGCACCGACTCGACGGCGATGCCCAGCGACTGCGCGGCGGCGGCACACGCTTCCTCGATGCCTGCGGCGCCGAGCTCTTCAGCGCGCGCGAGCGCCGCTCGCACCTTTTCGATGGGGATGACGGTGAAGCCCATCGCGTCAGGCCTCCGCCTTGGGCTTGCGGCCCTTGCCCTTGACCGACACCGTGGCGGCCGGAGTGGTCTCGGCGGACTGGTTGATGAAAACATCCTCGGGAGTGAGGGGCGGCTCCGTGCTGTCCGGCACCGGATTCGTGAACACGTCCGCTTCGGTGAGCGGGCGCGTCGGTTGCTCGACCTCCGGCATGGTCTGCTTCATCGAGATCTCATGCTTTTGCAGCATCGAGGTCGTGCCGATCATGTCGCGATCGATGTCGGCCGACGAAGAGATCGAGTATTCGATGAGCACCGATCCGCCTTCGATGGGCGTGAATTCGAACTTGTGCGCCTTGCACAACTGCATCACCACGGCGCTCGCGTCGTCGATGCCATAGGCGACCTCGACCCGCGCGCCCATCAGCTGGAAGTCCTTGATCTTGATCGGGTAGTCGAGGTCGGGGAAGCGCACATTCGGCAACTCGTCGACCGGTAAGTCCATCTCTTCCTGGTCACCCTGCTGCTGGGCGCGCAGGTCGCAGAAGAAGGCCTCTCGCAATCCCTTCTTGATCAGATTGAGATTGCGATTGTTCGTGGTCCAGATCACGCGCAGGTCGAGCGCGATCCGTTCTTCGTCGCCATGGTTCTCCACGTGCGTGCTCGCCTTCTTGAGCTTCATCGTGGTCTGGTCTTTGAGTTCGAACATGAAGTTGGGCCTTCCGGGGTTGTTGTTGATCAGGGCAGGAGCGACGAGTCGCGGGCAGCGATGTAGGCGCGCGTGTGCCGGTCTTCCAAGACAGCGGCCGCGCGCTCGGCGCTGGCCTTGCGCCGCGCCAAGTCCTTGCAGGTCTGGGTCTCGGCGATGTCTTCCTGCTTGCACGAGACTGTGAGGCGGTCGTCGTCGCTGAAGAGCTTCGAATTGCGGGCCATGATGGTCAGCGCGTTGTCGACGCGGCAGGTGACGTCCGTGCCGGTGGGGATCGACAGCAGGCCGCTGCCGTCGCGACCGGAGCCACCGATGCTGAAGCCGGGCCGAGCGCAGGGCTGGGTCGGCTGCGTGGGTGTGGCGCCGTAGAGGCTCGGCGCCGAGCGCTCGACCTTCACGTCCGAGCCGATGCGCGCGCCGGCCAGTTCCAGGCCGCCGGCCATGACATTGCCCACCGCGCCACCAGCGCCGCCGAACTGGCCGCCCGCGATGCCGGTCAGGCCGGTGATGGTCGCCGAGCCGCCGGCACCGCCGGCCGCGGTGTTGCGCACGCTGACGCGGTTCTTGACGCCGGCCACCGCCGCGGCACCGGCAACTGCGCCAGCTTGCGCGCTCGAGCTGGCGTTCGGCGCCGGGTTGCTGGGCGGCGGCGGATGGCCGGTTGCATGGACGCCGGACGCGGCGAAGATGGCCAGGGCGATGATGGTTTGCTTCATTGGTCTTGCTGTTGGTGGAGAAGGAGGAGGGCCGGCAGGCGACTACTAAAACGCCAGGCGCGCGGCTGAATAACTTCCGCGTGCCCTCGCCGGCCCGAACTGGGTCAGGCGGCGACGGGCGCCGGGAACTTCTTGAAGGGCAGCGGCTTGATGTGCTCGCCGAAGTACTTGCCGATGGACTCAGCCGCGATGAAGGCGGCGTGCACCTCCGGCTCGACGCCGGGGTATTGGTAGATGTGGCCCGGGCCGCGCGTGAAGGTCACGGCCAGGGTCTTGCTTTCGGGGTCGTAGCCGATGGCGGCGACCTGATGGCTCTCCACGGACGTCATCGGGATCTCGATGTACTCCGCGATGTCGTTGAAGGGAGCGGCCGGGGTGTACTGCTTGGGCATGGTTGGTCCTTCGGGGTTGATCGGGTCAGGCGGCCTGCTTGGCTTGGATGGCCTGCACGTGCGCGACGAGCGCGGCCAAGATGTGCGGGTACTCGGCCTCGTGGAACAGCACGGAACCGCGGTCCTTCAGGCCCGTGAAGCCCAAGGTGGCCAGGCCGTCGGCGGTGATCTGGATTGGGGCGAGCCGCTCCTTGAGCTGGCCCAGGCTGAGCGTCGGCTTGCCGGCGGGTGTAGCGGCGGGGCGCGCTGGCATGGGAATGACGGTTGGCGCCGGTGCGGCGGCGGGCGCCACGGGTGCCTCGCGCTGCGGCTCCGTGCGCGCTAGGGTTTGCTGGCGCTCCTGCTGCTCGCGCGCCGCCGCCTCCTGCTCCTGCTGGCGCTTTCGGCCTTCGGCTTCCTCACGCTCGCGGCGCTCCGCCGCTTCGCGATCCTGCTGCTCGCGGGCCGCCTGTGCGCGCGCGCGATCCTCCTCCTCGGCGCGGATGCGTGCGCGCTCCCGCTCGGCGAGTTCTGCGGCGCGGCGCTCCTCGGTCGCCTTGTGCTCGGTGATGCGAGCCCGCACCAGAATGCGCACGTCTTCCACCGGCTTGCCGATGTGCGCCAGCCGGTCGGCCAGCAGGAACTCGTAGCCCTTGCCTTCCTCCGCCATGCATGCCAGCGATGCGCGAATCTTCCGAGCCGACTCGTCGGCGACGATCTTTGCGTTCGCCAGCATCGTGTCGAGCGCGTCCTGCATGCTGGCGAAGCTGCGCTTGCTCTTGATCGCGCCGGGCCAATCCGGGGAGGGGAGGACAATCCAGGGGCCGCCGGTGTCGACCTTCAGCGCTTCGATGTGCGCCTCATAGTCAGTCCTCGCCTTGGCGAGCATGGCGGCCTTCTTGACCCTGTCCTCGCGCTCGACGTCCTGCTCCAGCTTCAGCGCCGTCTGGCGCATGTCCTCGCACCAGCTGTCGATCATCCGAGCGGCCTCGCCGACCGTTACCGTCTGGGCGAGCATCGCTTCCTTCGCGTGCTTGGCCTGTTGGATGTTCTCGCGCAACAGCTTGGCCGATTCCTTCGCGTTGGAAAAGTCCTGGTCGGTGACCAACTGGATCGCGCGGACCTCCGCCAAGCGCCGGGTAAGGGCGTCGCCGTACTCCTTCATGTTGCTGGTCGTGATCTCGCCCTTGGCGTGGATCACCAGCGCCGGCAACGCGAGGGTGACCTCGGCCGCAGGGCGCTCCTTGATCTCGACCGGCACATAGGCGGCGAGGTCGATCTCGAACTGCGCCCAAGCCGCGCGAATGCGGTCAAACCAGGTCGTGTCGGGCTCCACCCAGACATGGAAGGTGTTCTCGCGCGTGCCGTCAGAGACGGTGAAAAGGAGGCGGTCGGCGCCCGTGACCATCAACACCTGCTGACATTGCGGCATGTGCTCTTCCGGCACTTGGCCGGCGCGCACGATGGGCCCGTTCTGGGCGTTCAGGCTCTTGCACTCCCACGCAGTCTCGTCGAGCATGTCGAGGCCATCGCTGGAGGCGCTGATGCGGCCGATCGATGCAGTTGCAGGGTAGAAGCCATCAACCCCTGCGAACTCGACAGCCAGCGGCCGTGCCAGTGCTTCGATCTCGTGGCCGCGGTCCAGCACGTTGCGCTGCAGCCAGTCGCCGAACTCCTTCGCGATGCCAGTCTTCTTGGCGCGCAGCAGCTCGGTGCGCGTTGTGGTCTTCGACAGACCCAAGACTGCAGCGATCTCGCTGGCGCCGAAGTGGGTCAGTCGGAACTCATCCCATGCGGGCACGCCCTGCACGAGATCGTGAACGATTCTTTCCATGGTGATCCTTGGTATCGGTCGGTGATCAGCCGCGCAGCTTGGCGAGGCACTCGTCGTAGCAGGCCTCCTCGGCCGCGCTCTCCTCATCGGTGCGCGTAACGGAGTTGGCGAGGTCGAGCGCGGCATTGAGCGCGTCTTCGTCCTTGGCTGCGCGCAACTTCTCCAGCACGTCGGCGTGCGAGAGTTGCACTGCGGCGGCGGCAGGGGCCGGCGCTGGTGCTGGCGCGGGCGCCGCCTGCGAGGCTTGGGCCAGGCCGCGGATGACTTCCTTCTGAGCGTCGCTCAGCGGCGTCTTCTGGTTCGCCGAGTTGATCTTGGCGATGACGTCATCCGGCTTCGCGCCCTTGGCGATGACCTTCTTCCAGATTGCGAGGTTCGCATCGAAGTCGGCCTGCAGGTAGTAGGTGGGTGCCGCCGGCGCGTCTTGATCAGTTGCTCCGCCCTCGCCGCCGTGCCGCGTCAGGTGGTCGCGCAACGTCTCTTCCATGTCTTCCAGGTCTTGGCCGAACATGTCGCCGCACGCCGTGACGTTGATGGTCATGGCGATCTTGGCGCGCTTGTTCGCCATCTTCAGGATGGTGTTCGCGAGGTCAGCCGGCTCCGTGCGCACCTGGAAAGTCGAGTAGCTTTCCTTCTTCGCCTTGTTGAAGCCCTTCTTCTCGCGGCGCAGGTTCGCAGGCGTGGCCTCGAACTCTTCCTTGTAGGCCTTGCGCCACTTGTACTTTTCCTCGCCGCTCGAGGCTTCGCCCATGCCGGTGCCGAGCACGAGGCCACTGGTCTGATGCACGCCGGTGCAGGTGACGCGATAGCGCACGACTTCGCCCGTAGACAGGTCCTCGACCTGATAGGAGTCGGCGACCCGGAACGCCATGCACAGGACTTCCGCACCTTGCTTCAGGAGCGTCGGCTTATCCGTGCCCGGGATGACGCCGTAGTGCACGTCGGGCTTCATGACGGCGCGCATGACTTCCTGCACCATCGCCACGTGGCTGATGATGTCGGCCACTGCCATGCGGCCGGAGGCTGCGGACTGCGCCAGCGCGCCGCCCTGTTGCTGTTGGATTGCAAGTACGTTGCTCATGAAGCTCTCAGAGGTTGAGGAAGAGGGAGTTGAGGAAGAGGGCGGCGCGGTCGCCGTACAGCGCGAGCAGCAGGACACCGGCCCACAGCAATGCCGCGGAGACGATGAAGTCGAGGTCCTCGGTGGACGTGAGGTCGTGGTCATCGGAGTCCATGGCGAGTCCTTTCAGCTGTTGACGGGGACGCGAGAGAGCCAGACGACCAGGCCGCCGATCGAGGCGCCCAGCACCAGCACGCCGGCGAAGACGGACCAATAGAGCACCCGGTCGATGAAGGCGCTGGCAGCGCTGTAGGGCTGGGCGAGCGGCTCCGGCGTGTCATCGGGGAAGCCGTGCGGATGTGCTCGGCTCATGGCTTGCCTTTCGAGAGCGGTGGGCTCAGGGGCTCCAGTCGCTCGACGCGGCCGTCGTACATGTCGGCCAGGGCGGCGTGGTGCTCGGCGGCAGCGCGATGCTCGAGCGCCAGCCGGCGCGCCTCGTACAGCTGCTGAGCGACAACCTTCTCAGGGGAGAGCGGCGCGAAGATCATGAGGACGCCACCTCCAGCAGTTGGTGACGGGCCCGGGCCAGTTGCTCCTGGCGCAGATCTGCGCTGCGCGGCGTGCGATGGCTGGCCCAGTCGATCGCGTCGTCGCCGGGGTTGCGGATGGGGTGCAGCAGTCGGTCTGGCCAGATGGCCGTCTGCGAGCGCTGGTGCGGCTCCATGTGGAAGGGCGAGCCAAGCGAGGTCACCCGCCAGAACGGGCCCCACTCCAGCTTGAGGCTCGGCGGCAGTTCGCCGACCTCGGCAACTTCCACCAGAAGGCCGTTGTCCGTCGGCGCACCGTAGGTGAGGGCGAGGTCGCCAGGGCGGCACTTCATGCTTCACCGCCTTTCGCGATGGCGGCCGCGGCTTGCCGCATGCACTGCTGGAACTCGTCTTCGGTCGGTCGCTTGGCTTCGTCTTCCAGGCCTTGCGCCAGCATGTTGGCGTGCAGCGCCTGTAGGGCTTCGAGCATCTCGTGCTTGACAGCGATGTGGTACGCCATCCGCCGCTGCAGCTTCTCGTGCGTGTCAGGCCCGGCGCTCTTGGGCAGCTCGATGTCGAGGTCGCGGAACTCATCGCCGCGCAGGGCGATCAGTGCGCGCTGCTCGATCCAGCGCAGGCGCCGGGTCTGGCTACGGCTGCGCGCCGCGGTGCGGGCGATGTGATCCAGCGCCTGGTCCAGGATCAGCGGGTCGACCTTCGTCGCGGCTTCGTAGGCGCGCGGGAATTCGTGCGTGACGTGGCTCACGATGCGCTCCCCGGCAGGCGCACGCCCATGCGGCGCGCGAGATCGTTAATGGCGGCCTCGGAAGCCGTCGGCGCGTGTTCCTTGCGCTGCTGCGCGGTCAGGAAGCGCAACAGCGCTGCTGATGCGGTCGAGCACCTTCATGCCGCGACTCCGAACATGGAATCGGCGGCGTCCACCATGTCATCGGTCAGGTCGTCGCAGTCGCGCGCCTCGGTCGACTCGACGCTGTTCTCGAACCACTCCTCGGACGTGCGGTCCTGGCTGGCCGGGCCGCTGTCGCGGCGCTCGACGTTGGGGAAGAGGGCGCCGTTCACGATGCGGCTCCCGAAGCCCTGGCAATTGCGCGACGACCTTCAAACGTGGCGAGGATCGCTTCTGCCTTCGCGCGGCGACGGACGCTGCGCACCTGGAACACCCGCATCAGTTGCAGGAGGGCCGCGGCCGTTTCGGCGGCGTGCGCCTCAAACTCTTCCTGCGTCAGCGCGACCGTCGTGGTCTCAAGGCGCAGTTCGTGGAGCTTTTGCAGCTCGCTGCCGTGCTCCCGAAGTCCTCTGTTGTCCATGTCCATC
Organism: Variovorax sp. WS11; assembly: GCF_010499245.1. GTDB lineage: Bacteria > Pseudomonadota > Gammaproteobacteria > Burkholderiales > Burkholderiaceae_C > Variovorax. Next base: position 241,505 of record NZ_JAAGOW010000001.1, on the reverse strand, counting down.
TCCTGTTTGGATGGACAAATAATAGCGCCGCGCTATGCATTGTCAATAGCGCAGCGCTAAGTATCGCTCTTGGGCGGCATCTAAAGGCGTGAAAAAGCCCGCGCGCGGCGGGCTGAGGAGAGGAGGTTGAGAGAGCGCGCTATCTCAGACGGATCAACGTGAAGACATGGCGCCTGCCACCCGATTCCAAGATCATCCGGCCTTGATCAGGGCAGATCACGACCCTCGGCGAGTACTCGTAGAGGTACAGGTAGAGGTAGCTGATGTCTTTCCAGACGCTGCCATCGGCAAGAACAATGACTTCGTTCTCCGTACCGAGGAATGGCTGGGGTTCAATCATGTCGGTCCAGTAGCAACGCGGCTGCGCGAAGGCTGCTATCGGCAGCAGCGCCACGAGCCACAACAACACCTTCAGCATTCCCTCGCTCCTTGCTAGCGCCTGCGCGCGTGGCCGCACGTCTCTGGCAAAGACCCCCAAGCGGATTCTGGGCTGACGCGCGCACACCACCACGAGGAATTTTTCACGCAAATGCCCCGGACCCACCCTAGCCGGGACGCAAGGCTAATACCTTCGGTTCGCTGCAGCACGTAGATTGGGGCGGGGGCGCTCACGCGGCCTTGCGGTTTTCTGGGCGCTGGGCTGCCACGTCTTTGCCCAATTGGGCGGCGGTCAGCAGGAGTGCTCCCTCGAGTCGATTGATCGAATCGGCATCGAGGGCGGCCACCTTGGCCATATCGATGCCTGGAAATGGCCAGGACCGTGGTGCATTCGCGGCAGCAGCGACCAGTTGGGGGTCTGTGTCCATCCAACCGGCCTCGAGCTTCAGCGCAGCTTCGATTGCTCTGGCCTGAGGCGATCCCATCGTCTTGGGCTTGTCGGTCTTGCTCCCAGACGCCTGGTTGGCGATCTGGCTGAGCGTCGAGTCTGTCGGGGTGCGGTTGAGAGCCTTGTTGATGGCGGCGAACGAACCGAACGTCGCCTTCAACTCCTGAAGGCGGACGCGCCGAACCTCTTCTACTGTCTTCATCCCCGCATTGAATAGCGCGCCGCTGATCATGTGGCGTAGCGCAGCGCTATTGCAATTGCTTAGCGCGGCGCTATCATTCACGGATGCGCCTATCCGAACTTCACCCATCGCTGACGCGCGAACAGCGCGCCGACCTGGCGAAACGCTGCGGCATTTCACCGGGATACCTCTGGCAGTTGGCGACTCGGTGGAAGGGGAAAAAGCCCACCGTAGACCTGTTGGCCAAGCTTGCTGACGCGGATGCGCGGCTCAAGGTCGCAGATCTGGTCGAAGAGTTTTCTGAGAGTGCCGGCGAGCCCGAGCCCAAGGCCGCCTGACATGGCGTTCGAGCAGTACTGCTGGTGCGGCGCTACTGGCCGGGCGTCGTCTTCGCCTGAATCATGTGCTGAAGAAGTTCCGCAGCCCGCTTTAGGGCGTACGTCTGGACTTCCGCAATCGTCAGATCGGCCCGCCTTGGGAGCAGCACTGTGAACGAAACCGATTCGTCCGGCGCTCCCTTCGGACCGTGCAGCACCGCGTCGTTCCAGGTGACCAGCCATCCCTCCGATGTGTTTTGGATGCCAAACGGTTGTCCAAGGAATTCCATGTCGTCCGCCCCTCGCGGGGTCCAAGTTGGGAAGCTCGGACTCTACCCCGCGGGTGGGCGGACACCTTTCGCCAGGAGTGCCTGAATGCCGCTCCGCCGCCGCTTCGCTGCGCACTGGGAGTTCCGACTCTCTGCGGTCCTCTTCCTGGTCTGCATCTACAGCGCGGCCTTCCTGATCGTCACCGGGGCGCTCGACGCCGCCGGCTATCTCCTTCCCCCCACTTTCGGCTTCGGCTGGGCATGCGTCGCTTTCGCTGGTGCGCTGGACCTGCGCCCGCGCCGCGAGCAGGGGGCCGAAACGCTCAAGGGCTAGTTCGTGAAGGCTTTGAAACATGGACCGATGGTCTTTTTTTTGGCCCGGCCCGTCTCCCCTAACCACCCATAACTCTTATGGGAGTCTCAATGAAGCTCTTCTACGACGACGAATTCGACGCGATCACCCAGGCGGTGAACGACTCCAGCAAGAGCTGGAAGGAAGTCGCGGCGCACATCTTCCCCGACATGAAGCCCGACAGCGCCTACGCGAAGCTGAAGGTCTGCGCCAGCCCCACCGGCGACCAGCGCCTGACCTTTGGGCAGGTGATCCGGCTCATGGTCTTCTGCGAAGCCTATGACCCACTGATGCATGCCTGCGACGAGACACTGCACGCGCGGCCCGATCGCAAGACGCCGGCGGACGAGGAAGTCAAGTTGGTCGAGGTGATTAACGGTGCGGCCAACACCTTGAACCGCGCCATGAAGACGCTCGAGCAACTCAAGGCCCGGCAGGCCGTGCGGGCGGTGGCATGAGCCTGATCGACCCCAAGAACCATGGCGATCACTTCGACCTCGAGGAGCTCGCTGCATGAAGGCACACCAATCCAGCTTCTTCGACGGCGGCAAGCGCCTGCAGATGACGGAGAGCATCGAGCTCACGATCCAGTCGCTGCAAGCCTACCTGCCGGACCACCCGGACGTGGGCATCGCCTGGTCTGGCGGGAAGGACAGCACCGCCACGCTGACCATGATCGTCTGGCTGATCGAGAGCAGGAAGATTCCTCGCCCGCGCTCGCTGACCGTCTTCTACGCCGACACGCGGCAGGAGCTCCCGCCGCTGGCCATCGCCGCTGAGCAGATCATGGATGAGTTGCGCGAGCGCGGCATCCGCGTCGAGGTGGTGACCGCGCCGATGGACAAGCGCTTCATGGTCTACATCCTCGGCCGCGGCGTGCCGCCGCCGAACAACAACACGCTGCGCTGGTGCACGCGGCAGATCAAGATCGACCCGATGCAGGCCGCGCTGACCGAGCGCATCGCCGAGTTCGACGGCAAGTTCCTCATGATCACCGGTGTGCGGCAGGGCGAGAGCGCCATCCGCGACCAGCGCATCGAGATGTCGTGTGGCAAGGACGGCGCCGAGTGCGGGCAGGGCTGGTACCAGAAGGTGCTGCCCGACGCCAAGGGCCTGAGCGGCATCCTGGCCACGTTGGCGCCGCTGCTGCATATGCGCGTCTGCCACGTGTGGGAGTGGCTGAAGCATTGGGCGCCCCTGGTCGAGTTCGGCGATTGGTCCACGGCCATGATCGCGGATGCCTACGGTGGCGACGAGGCCGAAGAGATCAATGCCCGGACCGGCTGCATCGGCTGCCCGCTGGCTGCCGAGGACACGGCGCTTAACACGCTGCTGCGCAATCCCGCTTGGGCCTACCTGTCGCCGCTGCTCGGCCTGCGGGTGCTGTGGCGCGAACTTCGCGAGCCAAAGAATCGGATCAAGAAGGCCGGCCTTGAGCGGCTGAAGGACGGCAGCATCGCCAAGAACCCTCAGCGCATGGGCCCGCTGACGCTCGAAGCCCGGCTCATGGGCCTGGAGCGCGTGCTGGGCATCCAGGCTGCCTGCAACGCCGCCGCGAACGCTCAGGGCCGGCCCCGCATCAGCCTGATCAACGCCGAGGAGGAGGCCCGCATCCGCGAGCTGATTGCCGCCGGCACCTGGCCTGACGGGTGGGAAGGCGACGAGCCCTCCGCTGAGACCGTCATGCCCATCGTCTACCAGAACGGCGCCGTGCAGCCCCTGCTGTTCAGTGCGGAGGAAGCCTCATGACCGACGAAGAGCGCGAAGCACACATCAAGAGCTGCGGCCTGCTGCTGCTCAAGGCTCACCGCGAGGGTGACGTCGAGGGCGCCAAGCACTGGCTGGCGCTGCAGAACGAGGCGATCAAGGCCCGCACGCCGCGGCAGGTGGCTCGCATGGAAGGCTGCTACTTCGCAGAGCAGGGTGACCTGGCACGGCAGGCGGCAGAGGGGGGGACGAGCCTTGGCTGATCTTCCCGATCCGATGACACCCGCGGACTGCGACCTGCGCGGCATGCCGTTCATGCCGCTGGAGACCGTGCGGTTGCTCGACTCGGACCTTTTCATCCTCAGTTCGGGCGATCAGTTCAAGGCCGCAGTGGCGCTCTGGTGCAAGAGTTGGAACCAGATTCCCGGCGGCAGCCTGCCGGACAACGACCAGATTCTGGAGGCGCTGTCCGGGTCCAAGGTTTGGAAGAAGGTGCGCGAGATGGCACTGCGCGGCTGGGTCAAGTGCTCGGATGGCCGGCTCTATCACCCGGTCGTCGCACAGAACGCCATCCAAGCATGGGAGAGCCGAGTCGACCACCGCGAGACCAACGAGAGCCGCAACGAGCGCCAGGCGCGTTGGCGGAAGAAGGTGAAGGAGATGTCGGAGCTCCTGCGGAGCGTCAACGTGACACCTCCGATGAACGCTTCACTCGCCGAACTGGAGCGTCTCGTTCTTCTACATGTAGACAACCATGTAGACGGTCAAACGTCTACCGAAGCGTCTACACAAGCGTCTCTGGTAGATGACTCAGAGACAGCTAATAAGAGAAGGGACAGTAAAGGGACAGGGAAGGGAAAGAAGAGAGGAGCTAAAGCTCCTACGTCGGCAGGACTGCCGACCTGGTTGCAGGCGCTGATTGATCTTTGGCACGAGGTGTTGCCGGAGCTGCCCGGCGTAGTGGTGATGAACGCCGAGCGCGAGCAGGCGGCCAAGGACTTCCGGCACTGGGTGCTCACCACACCGCGGCGCGATGGAACCCCCCGAGCAAATGACGACGTGGAGTTCCTTGCCTGGACACGCGACTACTTCGAGCGTGCGCGACACAACGACTTCATCATGGGCCGCGGAGCGCGTTCGCCCGGGCACGAGAACTGGCGCTGCCCGTTTGAATGGCTGCTGTCGGCCAAGGGCATGCAGAAGGTCATCGAACAGACCACGGAGGCCGCATGAACGACCGCGCCAACTTCCCCGACTTCGACCTCGACAGCCAGGTCGCACAGCTGCGGGTGCCGCCGCATTCCATTGAGGCCGAGTCCAGCGTGCTGGGCGGCCTGCTGCTGGACAACGGCGGGTGGGATCGCGTGGCCGATCTGCTGCTCGACAGCGACTTCTACCGTCACGAGCACAAGCTGGTCTACGCCGCGATAGGCAGCCTGGTCAACTCCATGAGGGCCGCCGATGTCGTGACGGTTTTCTCCGAATTGGAGCGCGCCGGCAAGGCCACGGACGTCGGCGGGATGGCGTACCTGCACTCCCTGGCGCAGTACACGCCTGGCCCTGGCAACCTGCGGCGCTACGCCGAAATCGTGCGCGAGCGCTCCATCCTGCGCAAGCTGATCTCCGCTGCGGACGAGATCGCCACCACAGCCTTCAACACCCAGGGGAAGGGCGTCGACGTTGTGCTCGACGCCGCGATGCAGAAGGTGATGGGGATCAGCCCCGATGCGTCTGGCGACGACTGGGAGGGCATGGACAGCGGCATGGTCGAGCTGCTGGACCGGATCCAGGCTGCTTCGGACGGCACGGCTCCGCCGGACTTCATCCCGACGGGCCTCAAGGACCTGGACGAGCAGCTGGACGGTGGCATGCGGCCCGGCGAGCTGTGGGTGCTCGGCGCCCGCCCGAGCATGGGCAAGAGCGCGCTGGCGCTGACCATCGGCGTCAACGTCGCCTTGAACGAGGGGCTCGTGGTCGGGATGTTCTCGATGGAGATGCCCAAGGCGCAGGTGATGAACCGTGCGATGTCCCTGGTCTCGCACATCCACCTCAGCCGCATCAAACGTCCAGAGCGGCTCAAGGACTACGACTGGCCAGCCATCACCAGCTCCGTCGAGAAGCTGCGCCAGATCAACTTCCACGTTAGCGACCGCAGCGGCGTGAACATCAACCAGCTGCGCGCCCGGGCCCGCGGCCTGCGCCGGCGCCACGGGAAGCTCGGCTGCCTGATCGTCGACTACCTCGGGCTGATGGACGGCACGGATCCGAAGATGCCGCGCGTCTACCAGCTCGAGGAGGTGACCAAAGGCCTCAAGGCCTTGGCCAAGGAGCTGGCCACGCCCATCCTGCTGCTGGCCCAGGTCAACCGCAAGGTCGACGAACGCCCGGACCCAATGCCCATCCTTGCCGACCTGCGCGACTCCGGGTCGATTGAGCAGGACGCCGACATCGTCGTCTTCGTGCACCGCCCGATCAAGTCCAAGCCGGATCTCGCGCCCGAGTGGAAGTACTACGCCAAGGTCTCGGTGGCAAAGGCGCGCGACGCCGAGCCCGGCTTCCTTGACCTGATGTACGTCGGCGAGAACACCCGCTTCATGGATTGGCCGGAAGAGACGCCGATCCCCACCAACCAGGTGCGCGTGGCGCGCGCCGGCAAACCCACCACCACCGGAGGTGACCTGTGAACTGCAAACCGAATGAGATGGCGGTGGTGGTCGGCGAGGACCCAGACTGCCTCTGCAATATCGGCGCGACGCTGAAGGTGGTCGAAGCGATCGAGGTCGATGGTGTCCCGGCCATGTGGCGCTTCGTCGAGGAAAGCCGGCCGTTGAAGCTGTGCTGGTGCGGCGAAGTGACCTGGTCCGACAGGGCGCAGGGCTACATCGCCGACAAATATTTGGTGCCATGGCGCAACCCTGACGCGCCGGAGGCCGACGAAGTGCCCGCACCTGGAGAGGCGGTGAGCGCATGAGCATCGCCGACACCATCCTCAAGGTCTTCGGCGTGGACGAAGAACTCACCAACCGCCAGCTTTGCGACCGCACTGGCTACTGCATCACGGTCATTGCGACCTACACGGCACGGCTTCGCGAGCGCGAGCAGCTGGAGTACGTGTACGGCGGCCAGAAGCCGGTGGTGCACCGCCTCGCCGGCGCCGCGCGCACCAGGGCGGAGATGCTGGCCAGCGCCGCCGAGGCCATGCCCTTCGCTGCCGACGGGTCAATCGTTGGCAACGCACTGCGCACGCCGAGAAGCGTGTTCGACCTCGGGAGAACCACATGCTGATCATCGGTTGTGACCCTGGCCTCACTGGCGCCATCTCTCTGCTCAGCGCCGATCGCCGCGCATTGCTCGACTGCCAGGACCTTCCCACGTGCGACAACGGCACGGCCAGCGGCAGCATGAAGCGCTGGCTCGACGCTGAGGCGTTCAGCCGGCTGCTGCAGGGATGGTCCGACCGACACGACTTTGCGCGTGAGGGCGTGACGGTGTTCATTGAGCGGCCAATTCCCATGCCGAGCCTGCCGGCACAAACCATCGCCAGTCAGTTCGACACGTTTGGGGTGCTGCGTGCCCAGCTCGCGCGCCGCGGCGTTATGCACTACGTGAACCCACGAGACTGGAAGAAGTCTTTTGGGCTGAGCACTGAGAAGGCCGCATCGCGCGAGGTGTGCCTGCGCCTGTACAACTCGGCGCCGGTGGCTCGCGTGAAGGACCACAACCGCGCCGAGTCGATCTTGATCGGCCACTTCGGAATGCGGGGGCTCGAGTGATGCTCGTGCTCAAGCCCGTCGGCCGCGGGAAGTGGCGCCCCATGTCCATCGAGATCGACGAACGGCGGGTGCCTCCACTGTTCGTTACCGTTGGCCAGCGCATCACGATCGGCGGCGTGGTTTTCCGTGTGGCGGAGGTCAGGCCTTGACCAGCCGCAGCTACATCGTCGCCAGCCCGCGCCAGGCCAACGAGGTGCTGAACCAGCTGTACCAGCAAGACATCAAGCCCCACACGGCGAAGGGCGCCCGCGGCCTCATCCGCTGGGAGACGGTGAGCCAGTACTACCGGCACCAGCTGCGCAAGCTCTTTCACGGGCCAGTGCTGCGCGACATCTCCCAGCAGGTCTGGGTGCGCGACCCGATCACCGGCTGCCGCGTGCGGTACGCGCCGGCCGCTTGGAAGCATCTCTTCGCCCAGATGTTCATCGAGCCCACCTTCGAGGAGTTCACGGTGAAGAGCACCGGCGAGTTGAAGGTGCGCGAGTGCCGACGCAGCACCGAGCAGCTCAGCGACGACGAGTTCCAGATCTTCCTGACCCAGGTCCAGGCCTTCGCGGTTGTCGATCTGGGCGTGGAATTCACCGAACAAGAGGAGGAGGGCTGATGCTGCGTCGCACAGGCTTTAAGCGCCACGTCTACACGCCGCCGCCGGCACCGCCGACCACGCGCGCCACGCGCACCGCGGTGCTGGCCACCTGCGCGGCGCCGGCGCAGACCATCGCAAAGCAGCCGCGCGCCGAGAACCGGCACCTACTCGACATGGCCCAGGGCCAGCCGTGCCTGATCCGCAGCCCGATCTGCTGCGGCGATCCTGAGACCACCGTCGCGTGCCACGGCGCCGGCGTGCGCAACGGCAAGGGCATGGGCTACAAGGTCGGGGACCACTTCACGGCCGCAGGTTGCTACCGCTGCAACCACTACACCGACGCCTACGCGCACGCCACGGCCGAGGAGAAGGAAGCCGCGTTCATGCTCGGCCACCTCCGCCAGGTGGAAGTCTGGCGCGCGATCGTCGCTGACCCTGGCCAGCCGGCCCGAGACCGCGCCGCAGCGCAATGGGCGCTCGATCACCTCAACGCCTCGCCGGTGGGCCTGGAGAGTCCGTTGTGAACGCGCCGGCAGCCCTGTACGACTGGCAGGAGTGGTACGGCGGACCATGCCCGGTGCCTCCGACTGAGCGTGTCGAGGTGGTGCAGCATGCCCGCCACGCCCGCGGCCTGGCGCTTGCCTTCAACTGGCACGCGCACGGCAAGGACCCGGTGCACTTCTGGCGGTTCGAGCGTCCGGTCAAGCCGACTCGGGAGATCGAACGATGAGCAGGAAGCACACCCGTCGCAAGCACTGGGGCTTGACCAATCCCATCGCCCTCGCGATCGATGGCGCGAGCATCACCGACCAGGCCCGGCTCGACCAGTTGCGCACGCTCGAGCTCTCAGCACTGCAAGCCTGGACGACTGGCACTGCAAGCCTGGACGACTGGCACTGCAAGCCTGGACGACTGGCGAACGCTCGCCGATCTCTCGAACCTGACCCAGACGCTCTGCGAGATGGGCGTGGGCCCGGAGGCGCTGCCGGCGGCCGAGCAGGTCGAGGAGGCGCTCGGCGAGGCCAATGCGCGCTTCCTGGCCACCGGGCGCCTGGGCACCACCGGCCAGGGCCTCAAAGCCATGCGTGATCTCTTCGAGTTCCACGACCTGCAGAGGCAGAGCGTGGACCGCAGCACCTATTTCCGCGCGATCAAAAAGACGGCGGACCGCATCCGCTCAGCGCACCCGAGCGTCAAGGTCTACGGCGGTACCGCGCCATCAGTTTCCAAGGAGCCCGCATGCTGACCCAGCCATCCATCAGCGTCCCCGCCAAGCGATTCAAGAACACAGCGCGCGCCGCACGCGCGGCCAACGGCCACGACGCCGCACCCCCCGCCGCGGTGCTGCCGCCCGCGCCACCACCGCCGGCGCCCGCGCGCATCCCCGTCAGCTCGGTCATCTACCAGGCGCTGGTCGACCTGCACAACAGCAACCGCATCGCCAGCCGGCAGGTCCTGGTCGACATCACGGGCCTGACCTACAGCGTGGTCGATGACCACGTGAAGCGAATGATCGACGACGGCCGCGTGCGGCGGGTGGTCAACGGGATCTTCGAGCCGGTGCCGGACGCCCCGGAGGACCGGGCGGTCTCCGTCACGCACTTGCCGGGTGGCGGCGTCAAGTTGGAGATCGGTGACACCTGCATCGACCTCACCCTTCGCGAGACCCGGATGGTCGGCATGGCCACCGCCGGCGTCGCACTTCAATTCGGGCGGTAGCCCACAACCCCGGGCGAGAGCCCCACCCACCAGGAGAAAACCATGCCAGAAGTCGGTTGCGAGATGCCCCAATACCAGTGCCACAAGAAGGTCTGGGCCCTGAAGATCGCCGGGATCGTGCCCAAGGAGAACCCTGACCCGACCGGGCGCAGCGCCGCTTCCTCGTACGGAGCGCGCATCGTCCCGGCGGACGAGGGCTTCGCTGCGTTCGAGGTCGACGCCGAGTACGTGTGCAAGCACAACCCCAAGGCGGGCGGCTACTACGTCGTCTACGACGATGGCTACAAGTCGTTCTCGCCGGCCCAGGCCTTCGAGTCTGGCTACGCGCCGATCGGTAGCAGCGCGCGAACTGTCGTGACCGAGGGCGAACTGGCAGCAAAGGCGGTCGCGCCGCGCGTCACGCCGGCTGACATCAGGGCGAACATCGTAGAAGAGCACTACTTCACTGCATCCGACGGCGCGCAGCACGAGAATGCCGTCCACGTGCATGGCGACGCCGGCTGGTTGCTCGGTTCGATGCAGGTCCTGACCTTCTGCGTCCTCGTGCTGCGTAACGGCTTCACCGTCACCGGTGAGAGTGCGCCTGCCAGGCCGGAGAACTTCGACCCCGAGATCGGCCGCCGCATCGCCCGCGAGAACGCGGTCCAGAAGATCTGGCCCCTGATGGGCTACGCGCTCAAGTCGCAACTCGCGGGGCAGCAATGATCCCGGCAATCGAGGAAATCATCGCCATGCTCGCCAAGGGCGAGTGCACCCAAGACCAGGCCCTCCAGTGGATCGGCTCCCACATCGACCTCGCCACCCAGGACGCGGCGCTGCGCGACCATTTCGCCACCACCGCGGCGATCGGTCGCGACGCGGAGGGCAACATCCAGGCCCGCAGCGCGGTCGCCGTCATGGGCGAGCAGCCGCCGACCTGGGAGGGCAACGACCTGAAGGCCATGGCCTGGTGGTGCGACGCCGAGGCCCGCATCCGCTACCTGAAGGCCGAGTCGATGATGAAGGCGCGCATCATCTGAGCGTGCCCCCAGTAGGGATTGGCCCGGGCGCGCCCCGGCGCCAACAATCCCCGCCAGCAGGGTAGAGAAGTCGGTATCTCGTCGGGCTCATAACCCGAAGGTCGCCAGTTCGAGCCTGGCCCTTGCTACCACCCATCCAACCATCCAGAGGGCATCCCATGATCCGATCCCGCAGCTTCCTGTCCACCCTGGCCTTCGCGGCCGCGGCCTGCATCCTGGCCGGCGCCAGCGCCTTCAGCACCGTGACGTACCACGTGGCGCGCACCTGCACCGCAGTGCGCGCCTTCGTGTGGGACTTCGTGAAGGACGTGACGGCGAAGTTCGAGAGCCCAGCGCTGCGCCTCGTGGCCCGCCCGGTCGAGCTCGTCCAGGCCTGTGCCTATGCCCTGCGGATCGCCAAGCGCGAGCGCCCGCAGGTACGGCCTCAGTGGCGCATGTGCCCTTCGATCTGACCTGACCCACGCACACGCAGCAACGGGCCCTTCGGGGCCCGTTTGCATTGGGGCGCACCGTCCCCCCCGTAGGGTTCGCCAACCCGGTTCGCGCCCGGAATCATCCGGCGCCATGACAGCCGCGTGCGAACCAAATACCGAGAAGCCCCAACCTCACTGGCCAACGATCGAGGCCGACTACCGCGCGGGCGTGAAGAGCATCCGGCAGATCGCCCGCGAGCACGGCATTTCCGAGACAGCCATCCGTAAGCGCGCGAAGGCCGAGCAATGGGCCCGTGACCTCTCCGCCGCCATCCAGGCCAAGGCCGACGAGATGGTTCGCATGGATGCGGTTCGCACTGAGGTTCGCACCGCGAACCGAATCCCCGACAAGATCGTCGTAGACGCCAACGCCACCGCCGTCTACAAGGTTCAACTCGGCCACCGCACCGGGCTGACCAAGCTCACTGACCTGAAGGATCAACTGCTGGACGAGCTTGGCAAGACTGCGCCGCCAGTTGTAGACGCTGGCGCGCAGCAGGAAGGCGAAGCCGCACCTGCAGCAGGCCTGTCTCTGCCGGCCCGCATCGAGTCCCTGAAGAAGCTGTCCGAGGTCGACGAAAAGATCCGCCGCGGCGAGCGCGAGGCTTACGGCATCGACAAGTTCGTGCCGGACGAGAGCGGCATCGCGAGCAAGCTGACCGACGCCGAGCGCGCCAGCCGCCTGGCTGCGATCTTCGCGGCCGCCCAGAAGCGAGCCCAGCCCGATGCTGCCTAACCTCGCGCCCGCCGATCTGGCGAAGCTGATGCCCTTCCTGAGCTCGGACGAGCGCGCCGAGCTGGACTCGCTGCTCACCGATGGCCTGCCGCTGTGGATGGCGCAGATCGGGCCGCAGACCATGGCGCTGGAGTCGCTGGCGGACATCGTCTTCTACGGTGGCTCCGCCGGCGGCGGCAAGACCGACCTGCTTCTGGGCGCGGCGCTGACGCAGCAGGAGCACAGCATCATCTTCCGGCGCGAGGCCGTGCAGCTCGTGGGCCTGGAAGAGCGGATGACGACGATCCTGGGCACGCGCGCTGGATACAACAGCCAGTCCGGCGTCTGGCGCCTGCCCGCTGACCGCGTGCTCGAGTTCGGCTCGGTCAAGGAGCCCGACGACTGGCAGAAGTACCAGGGTCGGCCGCACGACCTCAAGGGCTTCGACGAGATCACCCACTTCCTGGAGCTCCAGTTCCGCACCCTCATCGGGTGGATGCGCACGGACAATCCGAACGTGCGCCAGCGCGTGATCTGCGCTGGCAACCCGCCCACCAGCTCGGAGGGTGAATGGGTCATTCGCTTCTGGGCGCCCTGGCTCGATCCGAACCACCCGAACAAGGCCAAGCCCGGAGAGTTGCGGTGGTACGTCACGGACGAGACCGGCAAGGACATGGAGGTGCCCGGGCCTGAGCCGGTGCTGGTCGGCAAGGAGTTGATGACGCCGAAGAGCCGGACGTTCATCCCGAGCTCGGTCGACGACAACCTGTTCCTGACCCTCACCGGCTACAAGGCGACGCTGCAGGCGCTGCCCGAGCCGCTGCGCAGCCAGATGCTGCGGGGCGACTTCCAGGCTGGCCGCGCCGATCCGGTGTGGCAGCTGATCCCCACCGAGTGGGTGAAGGCCGCGCAGGCGCGCTGGCGGGCGCGGGACGTGAAGGGCCCGATGTCCGCGGTAGGCCTGGACATCGCGCGCGGCGGCATCGACAAGACCACGGCGGCCCGCCGGCACGGCAGCTGGTTCGACGAGCTCGTGACCGTCCCTGGCGTGGCCACGAAGGATGGCCCCCAGGCCGCCGGCTTCGTCGCGCCGCTGATCCGCAACGGCGCGCCCGTGGCGATCGACGCGATCGGCGTCGGCACTGCCGCGCTGGACTTCATCAAGGGCCTCAACATCTCGTGCGTGCCCGTCGTCGGCTCCGAGAAGAGCGACATGATGGACAAGACCGGCAACCTGCACTTCCGCAACAAGCGAGCGGAGATGTATTGGCTGCTGCGCGAGGCGCTCGACCCGACGGCGGAGAACCCGATCGCGCTGCCGCCCGACCAAGAGCTCGAGGGCGACCTCTGCGCCGTTCGCTACAAGATCGTCCAGGCCGGCCGGTTCGCCGCGATCCTGATCCGTGACAAGGACGAGATCCGCGAGGTGCTCGGCCGCTCGCCAGACAAGGGCGACGCGGTCGCCATGACTTTCGTTTCCGACATCCCTGCCGTCGTGGCGCAGACCTCGAGGTCTCGCGCTGCACCCGACTGGCGCCTCTGAGAACCACCATGACCGCACTCACCACCGAGCTCAACGGCCCGAAGCCCAACGCGCAAGCCGACGACGCCGACAGGCTCACGCTATCGGAGTTCTCCGACTTCTTCCACGAGGTCGAGGAACAGCCGGCCTGGCGCTCCAAGGCCGACCGGGAGATGGAGTACTACGACGGGAACCAACTCAGCGCCGAGATCCTGCAGAAGCAGCAGCAGATCGGCATGCCGCCGGCGATCGAGCCGCTGATCGGCCCGGCGATCGATGCGGTGCTGGGCTTGGAGGCGAAGACGCGAGCGGACTGGCGCGTGCTGCCCGACGGCGACCAGGAGGGCGACGACGTTGCGCAGGCGCTGAACTACAAGCTCAACCAGGCGGAGCGGCAGAGCAAAGCCGATCAGGCCTGCTCGGACGCCTTCAAGCCGCAGGTGGCGGTCGGCCTCGGTTGGGTGGAAGTCGGGCGCAACCCCAACCCTTTCCAGTACCAGTACCGCTGCAGGGCGATCCACCGCAACGAGATCTGGTGGGACATGCTCAGCGTCGAGCCCGACCTCAGCGATGCTCGCTACCTGATCCGCCGGCGCTGGACGCCCACCTCGCAGGCCAAGCTGCTGTTCCCGGGCAAGCAGGACCTGATCACGCAGGCGGTCAGCGGCTGGCCGATCTACGAAGGCCTCGGGACCACCGAGGGCGGCACCTCCACCGATCTGGCCAGTGCGTGGGACCAGCAGCGCGGCTGGAGCGTCGAGGAGCAGCAGTGGCGCGACATGACGGGCAAGCGCGTCTGCCTGTTCGAGACCTGGTACCGACGCTGGAAGCGCGTGCTGGTGCTGAAGACGCCGGACGGCCGGGTCGTGGAGTACGACCGCAAGAACGCGGTGCACGTGCAGCTGGTGGCGGTCGGCGCCACGGTCCCGGAATGGGCGATCGTGCCGAAGATGCGCCGCTCGATGTGGATGGGTCCGCACATGCTGGACGACGGGCCCACGCCCTACCGGCACCAGAAGTTCCCCTACATCCCGTTCTGGGGCAAGAAGGAGGATCGCACGGGCGTGCCCTACGGTCTGGTGCGCGGCATGGTCTACATGCAGGACAACGTCAACGCGACGAACAGCAAGCTGCGCTGGGGCCTCTCGGCTGTACGCACGACCCGCACGAAGGGCGCCATCGCCGGGACGGACGAGCAGTTCCGGCAGGAGATCGCTCGGGTGGATGCGGACATCGTGCTCAGCCAGGAGCACATGGCCAAGCAGGGCGCCACCTTCAAGGTCGAGCGCGACTTCGAGTTGAACCAGCAGCAGTACCAGATGCTGCAGGACTCGCGCGCCGGCATCCAGCGCGTGAGCGGCATCACCGACAGCCTGCAGGGCGGCCGTGGCAATGCCACATCGGGCGTCCAGGAAGCAACCCAGCTCGAGCAGAGCACCCAGGCCCTGGCCGAGATCAACGACAACTTCGCGACCGCGCGCGCCGAGGTCGGCGACATGCTGCTGTCGCTGATCGTCGAGGACATGATCGGTCGCGAGGAGACGGTGAAGATCAAGGGCGATCCGCTGCGCGACGAGAAGGAAGTGCAGCTCAACGTGCCAACGCAGGACGAGGGCGGCTACACCTACCTGGACAACGACGTCGAGCGCACGAAGCTCAAGGTAGCACTCAACGACGTGCCCAGCACGCCGAGCTACCGCAGCCAGCAGCTCACGGCCATGTCCGAAGCCTTCAAGGCGATGCCGGTGCAGTACCAGCAGGTGGCGATGCCTTACCTGATCGCGCTGATGGACCTGCCGAACCGCGAGGACATCATCAAGGCCGTGCGCGAGGCCTCGGCGCAGATGTCGCCCGAGCAGATCCAGGAGCGCATCGACCAGGCTGTGGCGCAGGCGCGCATGCAGGACGCCCGAGACCTCAAGCTGCAGGAACTCTCGATGCGCTACCCGCAAGAGAAGCTCAAGGCCGAGATCGGCAAGCTGATCGCCGACGCGTTCAAGACCAACGTCGAGGCCCTGTATTCGGCGAACCAGACGGCCGCGACGATCGCGATGAATCCGGCCATCGCGCCGGTCGCGGATGTGGTGGCGCAGGCAGCCGGCTACCAGCCGCCGAACCCGGTGGGCCAGAATCCGAACCTGCCTGTGCCCGCAGGCCTACCGCCGGCCGGTGTGGTCGACGTGGCCGGCACGCCTGGTGTAGCCGAGAACACCAGCCCGACACAGCCGCCGGTGCCGCAGGCGCCACCCTCGCCACTGGATGGCGGCATGCAGGGCATCGAGACCGAACGCGTGACGGACAACGCGCCTTAGAGATCAGGTGAGTTGCACCTCGAAGTCGCCGAGCAGTCGAAATTGGAAGAGGCGGGGGCCACCGCTCATCGTGAGGGTTGAATCGTAGGAGCCTGCGAACGTGTGCCCGGAGATGTATCCGCTTGCACCTATGGTGACGGATGTAAGCAGATCAACGGGCGTCAAGTTGGTCTTCCAATCCAACATGTTGAGCATCGGCATGCCCCGTGGGATCACGATGCTTCGAGCTCCCGACAGAACCGTTGGACGGTCCTTGTCGACAGAGATCACGCGATCAGTGGAAACCAGTTGCACCTCACTCAGGCCGAGCTGGACATTCGCCTGCTGCAGCGATTGGAGTGGTGCGAGGGTGGCGTAATTCACCAGAAGGGTGCCGTCGGCACTGCGTTCCACGGAGCCGCTCGTGATCGAGATCACCAGCTCGGTGATAGGTCCCATAGCCGGCGTAATGCTGGTCGCCCTCATCCGTCCACTCACGATGCGTGCGAACGACCGCAACCCCGGAGCCAACGGCTCGCCAGGGTCCACGATCGCCTCTGGGTGATCCCTGAGGATGTTCTCGGGCTTCAGCGTGTTTTCGATCTTCAGCAGCTTCGCCTGCAGATCGGCATAGGTGCACTGCATCAGCGGATCTGAGGTTGGCCCGCGATTCGTCTCATAGAGTTTGAATTCCCTGCCATTCGTCACGACAAAAAAGACGGCGCGCACCTCTGGGTGGTTCGCATAGGACCAGGCTTGAGCTTCCGCCACCTGATCGAGGGGGTCTGTCGGTGGCTTTGCCTCGATGACCCAACGAACTCGCCCACCTGCTACGCAGATGTAGTCCGCCCGGCCGCGAAGGGGAGGGTCATTTGACTTGGTCCTCCCGAGTTGGGACCTGTCATAGCTCAGGGCCTGCTCGCGGATGACGTCGTGTTCCGTGCCGGCTCGATAGCCAAGGTGTCTGATCAGTGGCGCGACGATCTCCTCTCGGACATCGGCTTCGTTCATCGCGTCGAAGTTGTACTCAGGAAAGTCCATCCTCGCTCCGTTCTTTGGGTCTGCTGGCTTTATAGCTTCTCTCGCAATGTCCCCCCACTAAGGTTTTGCCAACTAGTTCTCGATCGACACCATCGCCGCCAGCAAAGCCATCCCGGCTGAGCACCCAAGACCTTTGGCGGCCACGGCGAGATGTGGCAAGGAACTGGAAACATGGCAGGAAACATCGAGCAGTTTTTGGAACAGCACGCGGATGCCGATGGCAACGTGAGCGACGAAGCGATGGCGCGCCTTTTGACGGGCGGCGCTGTCGAGGGCGATACCGCGGCGGCAACGTCTGCGGACACCGGCGCGCCCGACGCCGGCACCGACGCACCGGCCCCAGCACCCGCATCTGCCCCGGCTGCACCAGCACCCGCGCCCGCAGCGGTCGCACCAGCGGCAACCCCGCCGGCCAGCGCTCCGCCTGCGGCACCAGCACCCCCCGCACCCAGCCCGGCCGCCGCTCCTGCACCTGCAGGCGCAGCACCCGCCGAGTCGGACGCGGTGATCCTGGCGAAGGATGGCAAGCACACCATCCCCTACCAGAAGCTGGTGGACGCGCGGGAGGAAGCGCGCACGGCCAAGGCGGAAGCCGAGGCCCTCAAGACGCAACTGGCAGAACGGAGCACGGCCCCCGCCGCGCCACCGGCTCCAGCTGCTGCGCCGGCACCGTCGACCGCTGCGGCCCCGGCCGCGGAGATCTTCGGCGACTACTCCGACGAATCGATCAGGAAGGGCGTGGACACGCTCGTCGCGCAAGCGGTGGGCAAGCTCAAGTCCGAACTGACCGCCGAGCTGGAGCCGGTGAAGAAGCAGTCGGCTGACACCGCTGCCGAAGCGCACTTCCGGACGATCTACACCAAGCACCCCGATGCGGATTCAATCGTCGAGAGCGCCGAGTACGAGAAATGGCTCGCTGCGCAACCGTCGTTCGTGCGCCAGTCGTACGAATCCGTGATCAAGAGCGGGAGCGCGGCGCAGATCAACGAACTGCTGGACACCTACAAGGTTGCTCACGCTCCTGCCACTCTCGCGCCCGCGCCGGCGCCAGCACCTGCTGCAGCACCTGCAGTGGACCCGCTGAAGAAGGCCGACCAGATCATCGCCAACGTGCAGCCCAGGGCGCCCGTGAGCCTGTCGGACATCCCGGCAGGCACCGCGTCGCCTCACGACGAAGCCGCGGCGATGGCCGAGATGAGCCCGCTGGACCTGATGGGCAAGTTCGAGGGCAAGACGCCCTCGCAGATCGAAGCCCTGATGCGCCGGCTGGTGTGAACCAAACCGCCACGGAGTCCTGAATGCCAACCACCAACATCCCCTACGGCTCGCCGCTCGCCAACAAGGCGCAGTCGGTAGGCCTCTTCGCTGCCACCATGCAGCGCCTCACCCAGCTCAACCGCCTGACCGGCCAGATGCCGACCCAGGCAGACGCCGAGAGCAAGCTTCGCGTGCAATCCAGCACCGACATGCCCATCGTGCGCTGCATGGACTTGACGAAGGTCGCGGGCGACGAAGTGACGTTCGACCTGGTCAACCCGATCGGCGGCAAGCCGATCATGGGCGGGCGCATGGCCGAGGGCCGCGGCGAGAAGCTCGACCTCCAACAGGACAAGCTGCGCATCAACCAGTCGCGCAAGCCGATCTCGGCCGGCGACACGATGACGCAACAGCGCACGCCCCACCAGCTGCGCCAACTCGCGCGTGCGGCCGCCAACGGCTATATGCTGCGCCTGGAAGATCAGCGCACCCTGGTGCACCTCGCCGGCGCGCGCGGCTTCCACGACAACATCGAGTGGGCGGTGCCGCTTGCGAGCGACCCGGACCACGCCGAGATCATGGTGAACCCGGTGAAGGCGCCAACCCGCAACCGCCACTACATGTCGACGGGCACGGGCATCGAGCGCATCGCCGCCTCGGGCAACGAGATCACCATCGCCACGACCGACCTGATGAACATGGATGTGGTGGATGCCATCGCCACGGTCATCGCGTCGATCCCGCTGCCGCCGCCCCCGGTGAAGTTCGAGGGTGACGCCATGGCCGACGACGCGCCCCTGCGCGTGCTGCTGGTCTCGGCCGAGCAGTACACCTCGTTCGTGCGGTCGGGCAACTTCCGCACGCTCCAGGCCTCGGCGATGGCGCGCGCGCAGCAGGCGAAGGGCAACCCGCTCTTCACCGGCGACGCGGGCCTGTGGAACAACATCTTGCTGGTCAAGATGCCCAAGCCGATCCGCTTCTACGCGGGCAACAGTCTGCGCTGGTGCGCGGACATCACCAGCGAGACGGAGACCGCGACCGACCTGGTGCCGGCCGCGTTCGGTACCGGCTTCGCCGTCGACCGCGCGATCCTGCTGGGCGGCCAGGCGCTGGCCGAGGCCTGGGGCAAGAACAGCCGTTCGGGCAACCCGTTCTTCTGGAGCGAGAAGGAGCTGGACCACGGCGACAAGCTGGAAGTGCTGATCGGCTCGGTCGGCGGCAAGAGCAAGGTGCGCTTCGACGTGAACTACGGCGACGCGTTCCAGCCAACCGACAACGGCGTGATTGCCATCGACACGGCGGTGGCCATCGCTGGCCAGTGATGCGGATGGGCCGGCTCCGGCCGGCTCGCCCCTGACGCAACACCCTCAACTTCATTCAGGAGCCTCTCATGGCCATCATCACTGCAAAGAACCTGGGCACCTCCGCTTTCGGCGGTACGCCCTATGGCAACCTCTCGCGCCGGCACTTCGTGCTGGAGACCAACGCCTCTGGCGCACTCGTCGGCGGCAACTCCACGGCCGCCATCGGTGCAACGGACAAGGTCATTCTCGGCGTGCTGCCGGCCGGCCTTCGCCTGGACGACTCGCTGCTCATCATCTCGGACGCCTTCACTGCCACCATCACCGGTGACATTGGCTTCGAGTACGTGGACGGCGTGGACGACTCGGCCGTTCCGCAGGATCCGGACTACTTCTTCGCCAGCGTGGCCATCACCGCCGCGCGCACGCGCCAGACCACTGCGGTCAAGCCCGTGACCCTGCCGAAGGATGCGTACCTGACCTGGACGAACGAGGTCGCCGCGCACGCTTCGGTGGGCCGCGCCGACATCTTCATCGACGGTGAAGACCGCGGTCCGCAGTAAGCCTCTCTCCTTGGGAAAGTCCCGTTCGGGGGCGGGCTTCGGTCCGCCCCCTTTTTGATCCACCGGAGCAAAACATGAATCGAGAGCAGATCGCGCAGGTCGCGCACGAAGTGAACCGGGCCTACTGCCAGTCGATGGGCGACAACACGGTGCCGGAATGGTCCGCGGCGTCTGACCACCAGCGCGAAAGCATCCTCGCCGGCGTGGACATGCATCTCGCCAATCCCGACGTGGAGCCTGCGGCCTCGCATCTGGCATGGTTCGAGGCGAAGCTCGCCGACGGCTGGGTGCACGGGCCGGTGAAGAACCTCGAGGCCAAGGAACATCCCTGCATGGTCCCCTACGAGGACCTGCCGCCCGATCAGCGCGCGAAGGACTTCCTCTTCCGTGGCGTCGTGCATGCGCTGGCCGCACTGCCGGCCGAGCCTGATGCCAAGGGCGCGCCTGCTGCGGTGCTGACCCTGCCTGTCGCTGCCGTCGGCGTGAAGTACGTGGGCCGGCGCGATCCGCATGCCGACACCCTCTACGGCTCGGGCTCGTGGGCGAAGAACCAGGTCAAGGCCGTCACGGCAGCCCTGGCCAGGCAGCTGCTCAAGCACGCCGATGTGTTCATCGAGGTGCCGTTGCCCGCTGCGGCTTCGACAGTGGTGCAGCAGCGCAAGGCTGGCGAGACCCAGGACGATCTCTCGCAGGAGCTGCGCGACCAGGTGCAGAACATGGACAAGGCTGCGCTGAGGGATCTCGCGATGTCGCAGTTCCGAATGAAGATCGACGGGCGCCTGTCGCTCGCTGACACGCGCGCCCAGGTTGTCCAGCTCATCGACCAGTTCGGCACCTGATGGACCTCGAAGCCCTCATCGGCTCGTTCCGAGTCGACGCCGACGACCTCGAAAAGCCGCAGCTCTTCGCGGACGAGGATCTCGCGCGCTGGTTCAATGAGGCGGAGGAGGAGGCGGCGATCCGCAAGCGCCTGCTCTTCGACGAGACGACGCCGGAGGTCTGCCAGATCGCGGTGCAGGAGGGCGTTTCCGGCTACCCGCTGCACCCGGCGCTGTTCGAGATCACGGCGGCGTTCCTGCACAACGCGGAATCGACCTGCGCCACGAGGCTCATGCCCACCGATCGCGTGGAGATGGACCGGATCCGGCCGGACTGGCGCACCGATCGCTGCACGCCGGAGTTCTTCATCCAGGAAGACACGCGCCTCTACCTGCCGTGCATCGTGCGCGCGGACTACACGCTGAAGCTCGAAGGCTACCGGCTGCCGCTCGAGCAGATGGAAGACGACGCGGACACGCCGGAGATCGGGCGGCCGCACCACCGCTTCCTCGTGCACTGGGTGCTGCACCGCGCGTACAGCAAGCCCGACTCCGAGATCTTCAATCCGGACAAGGCCCAGAAGGCACTGAGCGCCTTCGAGCAGTACTTCGGCCTGCGGCCCGACGCAGATCTGCGGAAGGACGAGCAAGCGAACCGCCCGCACCGCAACAAGGCGTATTGGTGAGGCCATGGCCCTGAGTACCGGCAAACTCGGCTCCATGTCCCCAGGCGTCAACAACCGCCTGGAGCCGACGCAGCTCGGCCGGACGCTGCCTGACCGCTCGAAGGCCACCTACCTCTACGCCGGCGAGAACATCGACATCACGGGCCGCGGTTACCTGAAGCGCCGCCGCGGCTTCACCCTCGCACAGTCCGGTACCGCCGCGCATTCGGTCTGGGGCGATGAGACCGAGGGCTACCTCGCGATCGGCAACGACCTGCTGCACTTGCAGCCGGACGGTGATGACCTGGTGCCGACCAGCGTGCTCGACGATCTGCCGGAGCTGGCCGCCATCAGCTATGTGCGCATGCCCGACGGCGATGTCATCTGGTCGAACGCTCGGCGCATCGGCCGCCTGCGCGGCGCGAGCGCACTGCCGCTGGCCACGCCGCGCCCGAGCGTCTCGCCTTCGGTCTCGCTGATCGCCGGGGCACTGCCGCCGGGCCGGTACCAGCTGGCCTTCACCGAGGTGGGCGCGCTCGGAGAATCCGGATCCACGGTGCCGGTCGCCGTGGAGGTGCCTGAGAACGGCGGCATCCGCGTCACCGGCCTGGGCGCCGGCACCTTGGTCTACATGACCGGGCCCAACGGCTCTGTGTTCAACGCCACCTTCACCGACGCCGGCGACATCGTCACGCTGGCCAACAACGGGCCGACGCTGCGCTCGCTGCTGCTGGCGGACATGCCGGCCGGGCAGGTGTTGCGGCACTACAAAGGCTCGCTGCTGGTGGCCGCTGGCCGGCTGCTGTGCTTCTCCGAGCCCTACTACTACGGCCTGTTCAATCCCTCGAAGGGCTACATCCCTTTCCCTGCGCCGATCACCGTTGTCGAGCCCTGCGAAAGCGGCGTGTTCGTCTGCGCGGACCGCACCTACTGGCTGGCCGGCGGCCTGCTCGACACCTCTCCGGTCGCAGTGCTTCCGTACGGCGGCCTGCAGGGCTCCGGCGGATCCGTGCGCACCGCCGATGGCGCCGATGCTGTCACCCAGGCGTTCTGGCTTTCACCGCGCGGCCTGGTGATCGGCACGCCCAGCGGCAACGCCTCGAACGTGCAGGAGCACGCGCTCAAGTTCGGCGCAGCGCGCGCAGGCGCCACGCTCTTCCGCGAGCAGGACGGCGCGCACCACATCCTCGCCGCGCGGCAGGAGGCAGCTCGCCCCGCGGCGGCCGCCGCTGACGCCTTCTTCCCCGTCGAAACCATCGTCAAGGACACCGACCTATGAACACCCCACACCGCGGCCTGCGCTACGACTTCGAGGTCCGCAGCCCTGGCGGCATCCTCCTCGACAAGTTCCACGCCCACAACCTCGTGCCGATCGAGGGCCTGAACTTCCTGCTCGGCATCGCCTTCAAGAGCGTGACACAGGTGCCGACCTGGTACCTCAGCATCTACGAAGCCGACTACACGCCGGACGAGGACGTCACGGCCGCCACGCTGCCGGGCCTGGCCACCGAGATTACGGCCTACACGCCGAGCACGCGGCCGGAGTTCGTAGAGGGCGCGGTGGCCGCCGGCTCGGTCAGCAACGCCGCCAGCCTCGCCGAGATGACCTTCACCGCGCAGAAGACCGTGCGCTGCGTCGCCATGTCCTCGGCGTCCGCCAAGGGCAGCACCGCGGGCACGCTGCTGAGCGTGGTGCGCCTGCCTTCCCCCAAGACATACGACGTGGGCTCCATCCTGCGCGTGTTCGCCGGCCCCTCGGCCATCTCTGCCTCTTAAGGAGCACCCTCATGACCATCAAGTCCTCGACCGGCCTGCGCGACATCCTGCTCGGCACCGGTTCCCTCAAGGCCACTTTCGATGCGGGCAGCGAGATCCGCATCTACGCCGGCACCGTGCCGGCAGACGCCGATGCATCGATCGGCGCCGCCACGCTGCTGGTGACGATCAAGAACGGCGTCAGTGGTATCACCTTCGAGGCAGCGCCTTCGGGTGGCATTCTCGAGAAGAACGCGGCCGAGACCTGGAGCGGCGTGAATGCCGCCACCGGCACGCCGACCTTCTACCGCCACGTGCTGACCGCCGACACGGGCGCGCTGAGCACCACGGCGCCGCGCTACCAGGGCACGGTCGCCGTCGCCGGCGCCGACATGAACCTGACGAGCTCGACGCTCACCAGCGGCGCGACCCAGACCCTCGACTCGCACGCCGTCGCACTGCCGATCTAAGTCATGGCGATCACGTGGGCCAGCGGTGCGGGGATGCCAGTCGGCAGCGAGGTCGCTGGCATTTACGCGGCCGGGAAGTTCGTCTTCGTCGGCTTCAAGATCGCAACCTCGACCGACGGGGAGACGTTCGTCGAGCGCACCGTCCCCGTCGTGCTCTCGGGAGCGCTTTCGGCGCTCGCGCACGCGACGGCTGGGTTCGTCGCTATCGCCACTGACTACATCATCCATTCGGCGGATGGCGAGACGTGGACCCAGACCGGGACCACCCTGGGCGGCTTCGACAACCAGCCGCGCTGCCTCGCATCGAACGGGACCACCTACGTCATCATCAACGGAAATCGCGTGCCCTACGTGTCGACGGATGGGGCCACGTGGGCACTGCGCTTCATGCCCACGGGGACCGGCTCGAACTTCAAGCACCTAGCCTGCAGCGGCTCTCTCTTCCTGGCGACCTGCTTCGATGGGTCGGTCTTCACCTCTCCGGACGGGGACACGTGGACCGAGCAGACCGCGCTGCCGACGTCGTCCAACGACGATCTTCTGTACGGCGGCGACGGCTACTTCTACGTGCTGCGCAGTGGCCCTGAACTCGCTCGCTCGGCCAATGGCCTCTCTTGGGCCACTGTCCCCATGGGCCCGGCAGATGGCCGCACGATGTCTCGCGGCGCAGCTGGCGGCGGCACGGTGGCCTTCGCCGACGACGACACGGGTGTGCCTGGGGAGGCGTCTTACTCCACGGCCGACTTCTCCACTTTCGACGATGACGTCATGCCGGCTGGCAACTGGAAGTCGATGGCATATGGCGCCGGCATTTTCGTGGCCGCCGCGTCCGGTGGACTCAATGCGTTCGGCCCTGGAGGCACGCTGCCGCCGGCTCTGCCCTTCTGGACTGGCTTCGTGAACACCTATGAGACGCCATGACCATCCGCGACCCCTTCAAGTTCCCAAAGAACCGCGGCGGGTTCAGCGGGCTTGGGCGCGCGAAGGCCGGCGAGTTGGACAACATCGAGGTCGCCTTCCTGCGCAAGAAGGTGCCGGGCGCGACGGCGATCAAGAAGGGCGAGTTCCTCTACGTCCAGGTCGATCCCACCACCGGGCTCGATGACCCGTACCTCTGGACGGCGTTCGAGGTCAATTACCTCGGCAATGTCTACGCCTTCGGCCTCCAGACGATCACCGCGCCCAATCAGCGCACGCGGGCCAAGGCCTGGGGCTTCCAGGTGCGCACCGGGGACCCGTACCCGTTCGTCGAAGAGCCCTTCTGGTACCCGGCCCAGCTCTATGTCGGCGATGACTACGCGCTGCGGTTGTCGCGCCTGAACTACCGCCTCTTCGACGAGCATCCCTTCTGGTTCGGCAACGACACGAGCCGGCTGTTCGCCTACCTGACCTGGGTGCGGCCGCGCGAGGTCATCGAGCAAGTTCCGTCGCTCAGCCCGGACAACGCGGCAGGCAAGGACATCACCTTCTCCGACAAGACCTGGCTGACCATCAACGCCAGCGGCGCCTTCGCCAGCGGCTGGGATGCGGCGACCGAGGGCTACCGCTTCGGCTGGACGGGCTGGCGCGTGCCCGAGAGCAGCGGTGAGCTCGCGGCGCCCGAGGCGCGCTGCTACTACGGCAGCACGGCCACGCGCACGGTCAGCGAATCGGTGGTGGAGACGCTCAACCCGACCAACACCCGCATCTTCTGGCCGTGGACGGTTGGCCATGGCAAGGTCGCGATGCTGCGGCTGCAGCCCGAGGCCGCGGTGGTGACCAATGCGGTGGGCCTGAAGGTGACGACTGACCACGGCGCGACCTGGAGCACTCAGAACCTGCCCGAACTGCAGGATTGGATCTTCCACTACCTCAACGGCGCAGGCGATGACCGCTGGAACCACGTGAATCTCAGCGCCAGCGATCGGGCCTGCATGTCGCCCATCGGCGAGGGTCGCATCGCGCTCGTGCTGCTGTGCTCGAAGGAGGAGGGCCGGACCTGGACGAATGCGGAGGTCGCGGCCGCACAGCCCTACCTCGGCGACCTGACCTGCTGGCGATTCTTCCTCAGCGACGAGACCGGCGCAAACTACGAGAACGTGCCGTGGCCGCTCGACGCCAGCCCGGGCATCCGTCTCGGCCGCGAGGCGGGCGGTACCGCAGGCATCGACTTCAGCGGGCTGCACCCTGCGGTCGAGTTCGCGCGCCTTGGGCTGGGCGGCGCGCCGATGTCCGCCGGGCCCGGCAGCTTCTTCATGAGCGTGGGCCAGTGGACCAACGCGAGCGGCGACTATGCCGACTTCGACGAGAACGCGGTTCGCTTCCTGTGGACCACGGACTACGGCGCGACCTGGGCGCTCTCCGATCTGGTGCCGGACGATGCCATCAGCCGTAACCCGCAGCCGTTCAACCCCTCGGGTCAGACCAGTTTCAGCATCCCCAAGGTTGCCGTGGCCAAGCCGCTGACCCCGGAGAGCAACGGCGCGCTCTACATCGAGGGCTTGGTGCCTCTCGTCCCGCCCGTCGACGGCTACCAGTGGGTCCAGAACGTGTACCGCACCGACGCGACGTTCTCGAGCTTCAAGAAGGTGGCGACCAACCGCCTGGCAGACACGTCCCTGGCCGCGCCGTTCGGCACCTTTCCGCCCCCCGGCTACATGCCGGGCCCGGTGTACGTGGGCAACAAGCAGGCCAACAGCCGCTTCAAGCCGCTGGTGCGGCCCGGCTACCCTGAATTCGAGAAACCGGCGACACCATGACTAACACGCTCAAGCGCTCCGGCTACTCTTACACCACGCCCGCGGTTGCGTACCAGCCGGCGCGCCCGGCCTACGACAGCTACGAGACGGTGCTGGTGTCAGGCAGCCAGAACTTCACGCCCGACGGTGGCCTCGCGCCGGGCTGGGTCTACGTGCTGGTGCCGACCACGCTGGAAGATGGCACGGTGGTTCAGCGCGGGGTTCCACGTTGGACCGGCAATGGCGCTGGCAGCGTCACCGGCTTCGGGACCACCTACTACACGACGCAGCTGGTGCACCATCCTGCCACGCCAGAGGTACTGGGCTCCGGTGCCACGCGTATGGACGTGCCGCCGCTCGGCTGGACGTCGTTCGCGCACTCGATTGCCGCGATCCACGGCGGCGGGCTGGCGACCTTCAAGGCCTTGCCGGGCGTCTCCGGCGTGGCCATCGGCTTCTCCGCGGTGCCGAACCCGACACACGGCTACGGCCACATCCGCAATGGCTTGCTGCTGTCGGGCGGCACCGTGCGCAACCTCCGCACCGGGGCCTCGCTCGGGAGCTACGACGCGGCGGACGTGCTCGGCATCCAGCTCCGGAGCTCGACGCTCAGCTTCACGAACGATGGCTCGGAGATCGGCACCGACCCCAGCCTCGTGACGCCTGGCGAGCCGCTGTACCTGTCGGCAGTGCTCTATGGCGCCGGCGACGCGGTCGACGAGCCGACGCTCGACGAGCAGCAGTTCGGATCGTCGTCGGCGGTGCTCACGCCCCTGGCCGCGTTCGGCGGGGAGGGCGACAAGGCCGTGTCGTTCGCATCGATGTCGCCTCTGACGGCAGCCACGAGCATGCGCAACACCAGCACGGCGCTGCTCGGTGGCCTGCGCGCGTTCTCCGGCGAGCTGGCCGGTCACGGCGGGTCGGAGGCGACGCTCTCGCCGATCGACGCCGACTCCTACGGTGGGACGGTGATCGTCCTGCCGAACTCGTCGTCCTACGCGCAGCTGTCGGGCATGGTGGCCGCCTCGCTGCTGCTGGTGGGGGAAACGGGAACCAGCACCGCCACCCTGAAGCCCCTGCTCGGGCTGGCCGCCGATCGCCCATATGGCGGCAGCTTCGCGACGCTGAAGCCGTTGAACGCGTCGAGCTACAACGAAGACCCCAGCATGGCCTTCATGCTGGAGACGGTGACCTTCGATTTCGCGATGACCGTCGCCAAGGTGGAGACGATCGAAGTGCGGGATGTGATCGAGGTCGACGTCGAGATCGCCACCACGCTGGTCGAGACCGTGCAGGTCCTGGACGACTTCGGGTTCGACGTGGCCTTCGCCACCACGGAGGTCGACATCGTCGACGTGCGCGACTCGTTCCTGATCGATGTCGTGATGACGGCCCCGGGGGCCGACCTGGAGGTGCACGCGGTCAACCTCGACGGCTTCGGCAGCACCACCTACGCGGGCTACCCCTTCAACAGCTTCGCGCGCATCGGCGATCGGTACTACGGCGCCAAGCTCGATGGCCTGTTCCTGCTCGGCGGCGACGACGATGCCGGCGCGCCCATCCAAGCAGCGATCTGCCCAGGCACGCTGGACTTCGGAAGCCCGCAGGAGAAGACCATCTCCGAGGCTTTCATCGGGGCCGCGTCCGAAGGCTGCATGGCGCTCAAGATCGCGGCCGGCGAGGACGGCGACGAGTACCTGTACGTCGCGCAGAGCTACAGCGAGAAGCTCAAGCAGCACCGCTTCAAGCTCGGCAAGGGCCTGAAGGCCAACTACCTGACACCCGTCTTCTACAACCAGAACGGTGAGGACTTCGAGATCGACAGCCTCGAATTCTCGGTCGCAACCCTGTCGCGAAAGACCTGACCATGGCAACAGCACCCATCCCACCCGGCGGCATCGTTTCGGTACCGGATCCGGTCACCGGCGGCGCCGGCGCGCCGACGATCGTCTCGCAGATCATCAATGCGAACTGGGCGAACGGCATCAGCCTGCTGAACCGCGCCTTCGTGCTGAGCGATGACGCGATCAACATTGCCGACCCCGCGCCGCAGCTCACAGCGCCAGTGCTCGACACCACCTACCTGCCAGCGCTGAAGCCGGAGTTGCCGGAGAACAACCCGGCCGACGCGAAGGCCATCTACGACGATGCACGGCTGGAGATCGATGCGCTCATCCAGGGCGGCTACGTCGATTTCCTGAACACCTACTTCCCCGACGGGCCGTACTACACTGCGGCGCTCGCCTGGCTGGAGCGCGCCATCGTCGACGGCGGTACCGGCATCAACGTGGGTGTCGAGCAGCAGCTGTGGGAGCGCGCCCGCTCGCGTCTGGGCATCGAGGCCGACCGGGCGACCAACGACGCGCTGCAGGGCTTCGCCAATCGCGGCTTCCCCTTGCCGCCCGGCGCGCTGGTGCATCAGGTCAAGCTGATCGACCAGGACCGCCGCGACAAGCTGGCCGAGCAGAGCCGGGACATCAGCATCGAGGCCTTCCGCGCCGAACTGGAGAACACGCGCTTCGCCGTCACCCACGCGATCGACCTGCGCATGAAGGCGATTGCCGCGGCCGGCGACTACATCCGCACGCTGGTCCTCGGGCCGCAGACGGCGATGCAGCTGGCGACCTCGATGGTGGGCCTGCGCACCGACCTCGCGCGCAGCCTGGTGGCGCTCTACAGCGCGGAAACAGCAGCGCTGGAGCCGCGCGTGCGCCTGGCCATCCAGGACGCGGACATCAAGCTGCGCGGCCAGGAGGCGAACCTGCGGGCGAAGAGCCAGGCGATCGAGGACCGGGCGCGCGCGGCGCTGTCAAACGCCCAGATGGTCGCCTCGGCTGCCGCGGCCTCGCTGAACGGCATCAACGCCTCTGCTGGCATCAGCGGGTCGGATTCGACCTCCAGCTGAACCCTGGCGGGGCTCGCGCCAGCCCCCCACCAAGGTTTGGCGGGCGGGCAGGGGGCCGACACCATCTCGGCCCATGGCGTCCCCCACCAATCTCGTGATCCGCAAGGGCTCGACTTTCTCGCGCATCCTGCGCTGGGAGTCGGGCCCGGTGGTCTACAAACCTATCACTGGAATCCCGAAGGCCGCGCCGACGGTCGTCACGTGCGTGGACCACGACATTCCCGAGGGCTGGCGCGTGGCCATCGTCTCGGTGGTGGGCATGCGGCAGATCAACGCGCAGAACGACCCGCCGCGCAGCCGCGACTACTTCAAGGCCAAGGTGCTGACCGCCGACACGGTGCAGTTCGACGGCATCAACTCCGCGGGCTTCTCGGCCTACAAGAGCGGCGGCTACCTCCGCTACAACACGCCGGTACCGCTCACGGGCTACACGGCGCGCATGTCGGTGAAGGATCGGGTCGGCGGCACCGAGCTGCTGCGCCTGGACACCACGGCCGGCGGCATCGTCATCGACGCGACGGGCTTCAAGATCACGCTGGACGTCAGCGCCGCCGACACCGCGGCGCTCGATTGGACCTACGGCGTCTTCGACCTTGAGATGGTGAGCTCGACCGGCGTGGTGAAGACGCTGCTCTCCGGCACGGTGACCGTGCAACCCGAAGTGACAACGGACTGAGCCATGGACGATATCGTCGTTGTCGAGAGCCCGGAAGAGTTCACCGTCGTCACCGTCGGCGAGACGGGCCCGCGCGGGCCAGGCGGCGGCGGAAGTGGCGACCTCTCGGATGCCACGCCGCTGATGAACGGCACGGCCGGCCCCGGCGTGGCCGAGGAGGCATCGCGCAGCGACCACGTGCACCCGGTCGACACCTCCCGCGCGCCAGCCTCGCACGTCGGTGCCGGCGGCACGGCCCACGCGAATGCGGTGGCGGCCGGCGCAGCCGGCTTCATGACCGGCGCGGACAAGACGAAGCTCGACGGCATCGCTGCTGGAGCCACGGCAAACGCCACGGACGCCCAGCTGCGCGATCGGGCGACGCACACCGGAAGCCAGGCGATCGGCACGGTCAGCGGCCTGCAGGCGGCGCTCGATGCCAAGGTCGACGACTCGCAGATCAGCGCGTTCGGCCTGACGCTGGTTGACGATGCCGACGCGGCCGCCGCGCGCACGACGCTCGGCCTCGGCACTGCTGCTACGACCGCCGCGGCAGCCTACGCTACGGCGGCCCAGGGCGTGAAGGCCGACAGCGCGGTGCAGCCGGGCGACCTCGCCGCTGTCGCGACCTCCGGCGACGTGAACGACCTGGTCGGCTTCCCTGGTGGCACCACGAACTTCCTGCGCGCTGACGGTACTTTCAACGCGCCGGCGGGCGGCGGTAGCGGTGACGTCGTCGGCCCAGCCTCCTCGGTCAACAACCGGGTGGCGCTCTTCGACGGCACGACCGGCAAGCTGCTCAAGGACAGCGGCCTGACGCTGAGCGGCTCGAACACCGGCGACCAGACCAGCGTCACGGGCAACGCCGGCACGGCGACCGCACTCGCGACCTCGCGCAATATCGACGGCCAGGCCTTCAACGGCACGGCCGACATCACGGTCATTGCGCCAGGTACGGTGGCAGCCACCGGCAAGACCACGCCAGTCGACGCCGATGTGATGCCGCTGGCCGACAGCGCGGCGAGCAACGTGCTGAAGAAGGTGACGTGGGCCAACATCAAGGCTACGCTCAAGACCTACTTCGACACGCTGTACAGCACGTTCGTCAACCCGATGACGACGGCCGGCGACTTGATCGTAGGCGGTGCATCTGGTGCGGCAGCGCGTCTCGCGAAGGGAACTGCCTACCAGCTGCTGCGCATGAACAGCGGCGCAACGGCTGCTGAATGGGGTGGGGCGCTCCAGTGCATCGCAATCGCTTGTAGCGACGAGACGACCGCATTGACGACCGGCACTGCCAAAGTCACCTTCAGGATGCCGTTCGCATTCACGTTGACCGGCGTGCGGTCCAGCGCGACCACTGCGCCGACAGGATCGGTCTTGACGGTGGACATCAACGAAGCCGGAACGACCATCCTTTCGACGAAGCTGACGATCGACGCCACTGAGAAGACCAGCACCACGGCCGCGACCCCTGCAGTGATCAGCGACGCCTCTCTCGCTGACGATGCGGAGATCACCATCGACATCGACGCGATCGGCTCCACGATCGCCGGCGCCGGGTTGAAGGTCTACCTGATCGGGTACCCCACATGATGCTGAACCCCTACCGGTTTGGCGCCCCGGCCTCTTCGATTCCGGTCGATTACCTCGTAGTCGCCGGCGGCGGCGGCGGCGGTTCGGGCGGCGGCGGCGGCGGCGGCGGGTTTCTGACGGCCTCTGGTTTTGCCGTAACTCCGGGCTCGCCAATCACCGTGACCGTCGGCGGCGGCGGCTCTGGCGGTTCCGGCGCAGGGTCGCAAGGGTCTTCCGGCGGCAATTCCGTTTTTAGTTCAATCACCGCGATCGGCGGCGGCGGCGGCGGCGGTTTCTCGGACACGATCCAAGACGGCTTAAACGGTGGTTCCGGTGGGGGCGCCGGAAGCTCGGCTACGTCGCCGTACAACACCGGGGCGGCAGGTACAGGCACAGGCGGGCAGGGCAGCAATGGCGGCGCCGCACAGGCGTCGGGCGCGTCCGGATTCGGCGGCGGTGGCGGTGCATCGACAGCCGGCGCAGCAGGCGCGGCGCTTACGGGTGGCGATGGCGGTGCAGGACTATCAAACTCGCTTTCCGGGTCTTCTGTCGGTTACTCGGGCGGCGGTGGCGGAGGTGGCAACACAACGCGCGGCCTAGCGACGCACGGCGCCGGGCAAGGCGCAACCGGCAACGGCGGCGGAAATTCGCCCCCTAGCAACGGCACCGCGAACACTGGCGGCGGTGGCGGTGGTGGATACAACACGACAGGCGCTAGTGGTGGGTCGGGCACCGTAGTGATCCGCTACCCAGACAGCTACGCGGCGGCGGCTGCCACCACCGGCAGCCCGGCGATCACGGTCTCGGGCGGCTACCGCACCTACGTGTGGGTCGGATCGGGCTCCATCACTTTCTGACGCCGCGCCCTCAGCTGATCAAGACCACATCCCGGAAGCCCACCATGAACATCCAACTCGTCGAGAACGCCAGCGCCTGGTGGCGCATGTACAGCAACTGGGTCTTCATGTTCATCAGCGCGATGGGCGTGGTGCAGACCTTCATGCCGTTCCTGTCGTGGTTGCTGCCCGACTGGATGCTCGGCGTGCTGCTCTTCCTCATCGGCTTGGCGGGCATCGCGGCGCGGCTCATCAAGCAGTTCAACCTGGCGCCGGCCGGCGAGGTCCTGTTGGACGTCGGCGAAGACTCGAGGAACGTCCCATGAACGCCACTTTCCCCGAGGCTGGGCATCGCGACGAGCTCGTCGAGACCTTGGCCGTCGCGAAGATCCCGAGCCCGATCGAGCAGGATCGGATCGAGGTCCGCATGCTCACTCTGATGCTGACGGGCTTCTTCATGGGCAACCTGCTGCAGGGGACTATCTACATCCTCGCGATCGAGACCTCGACGCTGCATCGAGTTGCCGCCATGACGCATGCATCGTGGCTGGTGGCGGTGCTGTTCGCTTCCGCCGCACTGGCAACGCTGCCGCACGTCGTCTCGCTTCTCTTCCTGCCGCGCCTCCTGGCGCATCGCCTGCCTCGGAAGATGGCGTGCTTCGCAGCGATGGGCACGGCCGTGCTGTGGTTCTACCTCTCGGCGCTGGCCAGGCCGCTCGACGCCGGGCCGCTGACGCTCCTCTACATCTGCAGTGGCCTGGGAGCACTGGTCATCGCCGGCATCTTCGGCATGTCGCTCAACGCGCAGCAGCTGCGCAACCTCGCGGAAAAGCTCTTCCCATGAAGCACAAAGCCCTCGTTCACATCCTGATGGCACTCTGGTGCCTGTGCGCGACGCGCGTCGTCTACGCTGCGACCTTCACCCAGGACCTGCTCGGGTTCGACTATGAGTCGCTTATGTGGGGCGCCATCGCTGGCCTGCTCGGCGGCGCGCTGCGCACCATCTTCACGCTGGCCAACGACAACCGCGTGGTCTATAGCATCCTCAAGGAATCGCGGAAGGACCTGGTGGTCGCGCTGATGGCCGGGGCCCTGGCGTACCTGCTGCTGATCGCCATCGCCTCGAAGTATCCGGACCTGATCACGCGCGAGATCCGCATGCTCGTGATCATCGGCGCCGGCTGGTCGCGGGCCTCGATCTTCAAGCGCCTCGACCAGATCGTCAGCAGCAAGCTCGACAGCGTGAACCAGAAGGCCCGCGACGGCGCGCCGATCGAACCACCGAGTTCCGCGGCTGTTCCGCTCTCCGAGAAGTGAGGCGACCATGAAGACCGGACCCGATGGCATTGCCGTGATGCACTACTTCGAGACGTGCAAGCTGTGCGCATATCCCGATCCCGGCTCGCCCCTCTTTGCAGCGCTGGTCCGTGCCGGCATCTATCCCTACGGGCTCACTGCCGTGCCGCCCGACCTGGCGCACCTGAGCGGCAGGCCATGGACGATCGGCTGGGGCGACACCGGGCCCGACGTGGTGCCGGGACTTGAGATCACCCAGGAGGAGGCAGACGTGCGCTTCGAGCTCCGGCTCGGCCACGAGTTCGAGCCGGGCGTGCTCGATTGCGTGCAGCAGGAGATGACGCAGCGCCAGTTCGATGCGCTCGTTTGCCTGGCCTACAACATCGGACTGCCGAACTTCCGCAGTTCCACGCTGCTGCGAAGGTTCAATCTCGGCGACATTGCTACCGCATCGGCCCAGTTCCTGGTCTGGAACAAGGCGGGCGGCAAGGTGATGCTGGGCCTGAAGCGACGCCGCGCCGCCGAGCGCGCCTTGTTCGACGGCGAAAGCGGCCTGGTGGCCATCGCGATCGGCAAGGCGGTGAGCTCATGATCTACAGCTCGATCTGGTGGGCGATGTGGTGGCGCCCCTGGGGCTGGTGGTGATCACCTCGATGCATCCCGGCGTGCCCCTGCCGTACTTCCTGGCGGAAGCGGTGGCGCACCCCACGCCGTACGACCACCCGCAGGATGCGGACAAGCCGGGCGGCCTGAGCCTCAACACCTGCACGGCCTGCAACAACGTCTTTCGCGGCTTGCCGTCTCGCGTCACGTGCCACGTCTGCTCGCGGCCCGCGGAGCTCGAGCAATGATCCCGGTCACGAAGTGGCTCATCATCGGCCTAGGCATCCTGCTGGGGCTGAGCGCGCTGACGAACATCGGGCTGACCAAGGCCTACCTGAAGGCCCGCGATGCGAAGACGCAGGCCATTGCCGATCGTGACAGCGCGCGCGGCGCGGCCACCGCCTGCAGCGACGCGACCGAGGCGCTGGCCGAGTTGTCGAACAAGCGCCACGACCAGGGCGAGGCCGCGCGCCAGGCCGCCGAGAAGAAGGCGGCCAGCTGGCAGAAGCTAGCTCAGGGCATCCTGACCTCGCCGCCGAAGGTGCCGGGCAACGTGTGCGCCAGCGCGCAGGCCGAGGTCGACGAAGAGCTCGCAGGGAGAGCGCCATGAAACGCCTCGCCTTGGTGATCCTGGCCGCGTCGACCCTGGTGGGTTGCAGCGCCACCGGCGGTGCCTTCACCGTGAAGACAGCCGTGGGCGTGGAGTGCAAGGCGCAGAAGCCCGAGCGGCCGGTCTTCGCGACCGAGGCCCTTCGCAAGGGGTCGGACGTCGATCAGTACGTGCGCGCCGCACGCGCAGAACGGCTGCAGCGCGACGGCTACGAAGAGAAGCTGGTCGCTGCGCTCGATGAGTGCATCGCTCCTATCGCCAAGCCCTGAGGCCCCCCACCAAGGTTTGGCCGCTCGCGCACGCGCGCGAAGAATGCCGGGCATCCTGAAAGGCCCCCGCACATGACCGATTCCCAGCCTGGCAACGCCGGCGCCTCTCTGGCGCGCACGCGGCACACGGAGGTGCAGCACTACGCCGACGGCGGGATCGTGCGACGGATCACCGACCGGATCTACGGCAACACGTCGCCGCCTGCAGCTGCCCCCGCGCCGGCACCGGCTCCAGCGGAAGCGCCTGCTGCGCCTGGTGGCCTGGGCAACGTCAGCAACTATGCCGGCAACACTGCGCTGGATCGGCGCATGAAGGCAGCAGGCCTGAAGGACGGGGGAATGGTCAGGGGCCCCGGTACCGGCACCTCCGATTCGATCCCCCGCGATCTGCCCCTGGGTGCGTTCATCATGCCGGCCGATTCGACCGCAACGCTCGGCGCCCAGAACCTCGAGCGGCTGCCCGACACCGTTCCGGCGATGGTCAGCAACGGCGAATTCGAAGTGACGCCAGAGAAGGTTCATGGCCTCGGCGCCGCGGTGCTCACCGCGTTGAAGGACATCACGCACAAGCCTGCTGACGATGGTCCCAAGCTCGGCCTGACCAGGCGCGCCGATGGCGGGTTGATCGATGACCCGAGCCGTCCGCGTAGCTTCGGCGACGCAGCGGCGGCAGCGAGCGATCCTTCCGTCACGGTGGTGCCGACTGGCGTGCCGGCGCCGGCCGCCGCGCCATACCGCGCGCCGCCGGTTGGCCTATCCGGCGCGCCAGCGCCTGCAGCGCCTTCGGTGGGCGGGCAGGTGTTGCGCACGTACGACCTCGGGCGCCAAGCCGCACCTCAACCACAACCTGCGCAACCGCCGAGCACTTTCAATCCTGCGTCGGGGATCGGCCGACCGAATGCGCTTGGCAGCCTGGCCGACACGAAGGCGCAGATTGCCAGCCTGCAGGCGTCCAACTCGGCGCCAGGGTTGGGCTTGCGGCCAGCTGCAGCACCAGCGGCACCCGCCACGCCGACGGCGCCGGCTCCGGGGCTCGGCCTGCAGCGACCGGCCAGCCAGCCGACGTTTGCGGCCTACGGCGGCATTTCGACGCCTCCGCCCCCTGCTGCTCCTGCACCCGCGGCGACACCAGCAGCTGCGCCGGCCGCCGCGGCTCCGGTACCGCTCCCTCCGCCGCCGGCGCCGTACTCGAACCGCACTGGGGGCCAGTTCGTGGCCTATCGCGACGGCGGTGTGGTCGATGGCTCGTGTGTTGCGCCTGGCGGCTTAGGGCTGAAGAAGAAGCGCGCGGGCTATGCCGATGGTGGTCTGGTCGATGACGAAGAGCAGCGACGCCGCGATGCGGCGGCAGCAGCGCCACAGAGCGGAGGGGCTGCGTTCGGCCTCTATCCGCAGTTGGCTGGCGACGCGCGCACCTACGGGCTGGCGAATCGGCTACGCCAGGGCGTCACCGCCACGAGCGGCCCTGAAGGCCAGACGTTCGCGCCCGCGGTCACCGTCGCACCCCCCGCGCCGCCGGCCGCTGCACCTTCCGCGCAGCGCCTCAATGCCACAACGGATCCGCGCAGCAGCGCCTACCAAGATCCTGCAGCGCCTCCGGCGGCTGCTGCGGAGCCCGCTCCGGCTGCTGCTGCGCCTGTCGCTGCGCCTGCAGCCGCGGCACCGAGTTACCCGGCCGCCGGCAGCGTCACCGCTTTGCCGGGCTCGACGGATACTCTCGGCCAACTGAACCGAGACATCGCCCACCAGCAAGATCTGCAGAAGGTGCGCAAACCCAGCGACCCGACGCCGGGCGTCGCCGTGATCGGTGCCGACTATGCGAACCGGAACGCCGAGTTCAACGAAGGCGCGGCTCTGCGCACCGCGGCCGCACGTGGCTCCTGGTCTCCGCGCCGTGGCTTCCAGGGAGATGAGGCCGCGGTGCAGGCGGCACTGACGCCCATCCAGCTGCGCGCGCAAGCTGCAAGGACTGCGCAGGCCGAAGCTGGCGACACAGCTCGCGCACTGATCGCCGAGCGCGGCACCGAGGCGCGCGCGAGGATCGCTGACGCGCAGAACGCCGAGACCAACGCGATCGCGCGGAAGCGGCTGGAGATCGAGGCAGCCAAGGTCGCGGGCGAGTCGCCCGCAGGCTATCGGCGAAAAACGGACGGCACCCTCGAGTTCGTTCCAGGCGGTCCGGCCGATCCTTCGGTGCGCGGCTCGCGCGCGCCGCTGAACGATACGCAGGCGAAGGCGCTGCAGTTCGGCACGCGCATGCAGACCGCTGGCGACCTCCTGGACAGCCTGGCGTCGAAGGGGGTCAACCAGCCTGGGCTCATCAAGCGCGCGGCCGAGACGGTGGGTGCCGGCGGCCTCGCCAACTTCACGCAGAGCGCCGAGCAGCAGCAGGTCGAGCAGGCGCAGCGCGACTTCATCAATGCCGCACTGCGTCGCGAGTCGGGCGCGGCCATCGCCGATCACGAGTTCGACAATGCCCGGAAGCAGTACTTCCCGCAGCCTGGCGATGGCGAGAAGGTCATCGAGCAGAAGCGGCAGAACCGGCTGCTGGCCACGCGCGGCATCCTCGCCGAGGTACCGGACTCCGACAAGCGTGTGGCGCAGGTGCGAGGGCCGGAGACCCCGGCTGCTGCCCAGCTGTCTCCTACGCCTGCAGCGGCCGCCAACCCTGCGGCCGCGAGCACTCGCCCGTCGGCACCGCAGGCCGGCGCCCAGGATGGCGGGTACACCTTCCTCGGCGGCGATCCGGCTGACCCGAAGAGCTGGAGGAAGTCGTAATGGCCGGCCCGTGGGAGAAGTACCAGGCAGCGCCGCCGGCCGCCGCCGCTGTGCCGCCGGCTGAGGCGGGGCCCTGGACGAAATACGCTGCGCCGGCGCCCGCAGTGGGCACGATCGAAGGCCTGGGCGCTGGCTTCGTGCGCGGAGTTCGAGACGTGATCGACAAGCCGGCGCAGGTGCTGGCCAACGCATTCAGCTCGAAAGAGGGCGATCGAGTCGCCGCCCTCAATGAGACCGGCAAGTCCGACTTCGACAAGACGTACAGCGACAGCACGGCCGCCGATGTGGGGCGCATCGCTGGCCAGGTCGCCATCGCTGCCCCTGCGGGTGCTGCCCTCGGCGCGGGAGTGCGGGCTGCTGGCGTCGCCAGCGCTGCACCACGAGTTGCAGCCCTGGGGCGGGCGATCGAAACAGGCGGGTTGAGCGCAGATGGCGCTGGCTTGGCCACCCGCGTTGCCGGTGGCGCCATCGGCGGCGCGGCGACCACTGCGCTCGTGGATCCGAATGATGCCGCGACGGGTGCCGCGATTGGTGCTGCACTGCCGGCTGTTGTGCGCGGCCTTGGCGTAGCTGGCTTTCGGGCGCAGCAAGCAATGCGAGGGCCAGAGGTGCCGACGGGCCTCCGCGACGCCGCCGCTGCAGGAGCGGAAAGTGGACTGATCGTGCCGCCATCGATGGTCAAGCCGACCCTGGTGAATCGAGCGGTCGAGGGTTACGCGGGGAAAGCAAGCGTCGCGCAACAGGCGAGTTCGAGGAATCAGGGCTTCCTCAACAAGATCGCGCGAGAAGCGATCGGCGCAGAAGATCTGACACCGGAAGGCCTGGCAGCTGTCCGTGCTCGCGCGAATCAAGCATACGACGCTCTCGGCCGCGCCGGCACCTTCACTGCCGACGACGCGTTCCGTGGCGCACTCGAAAAAGTCGGAGCGAGCTCGAAGCAGTTGAAGGCCGATTTCCCCGAAGTGATCCACAAGGATGTCGAGGCTCTGGTCGACAGTTTCGCAGGCAAGACCGCTTTCGATGCGCAGAGCGCAATCGAGGCGATCAAGCGCTTGCGTGCGAGCGCGAACGCCAACAAGTCCGCCTTCAGCGACCCGGAGAAGCAGGCACTTGGACGAGTGCAAAACAAGGTGTCCGGCGCGCTCGAAGATTTGATCGACCGCAACCTCACCGCCCAGGGCAAGCCTGAATTGCTCGCCGGCTATCGCAACGCGCGGCAGACGCTCGCGCGGGTGTATGACGTCGAGCGGGCGACGAATCCCAGCACCGGCACCATCGATGGGCGCAAGTTGGTCGCCGCCTTGAAGAAGGGCCGCCTGACCGGTGACTTGAAGAAGGCCGCAGAGTTTTCAGCCGCGTTCCCGAAAGCAACGCAGGCAGTCGAGCAGATCGGCTCTCAGCCCGGCATCAGCCCGCTAGATTTTGGAGGTGCGGCATTGGGGTCCGCCGCATTCGGCCCGGCGGCAGCCCTGCACCTGGTTGCGCGCCCGCTTGCGCGGGCCGCGGCGCTTTCGCAAACCATGCAGCGCGGGATCACAAAGGCGCCGACGGTCGACGGCCCGAGGCTGGGCCTCAGTCGCCCCGCTGAGTCGGAGGTGGCTCGTTTGGCGGCCGCTGGCCTACCCGTCGGCCTGACAAATCGCGACCGTTAACCGAGCACCACCATCCCCAGCAGAACGCACCTACGCCGAAGGCCAAAAGCTTGATGAAGAGGTAGGTCGTCACAGCCCGGAATGTAGCAGGGGCCTGCTTCAGGAGCCAAATACTTCGCAAGCGCTGTCGCTGTTGCCAGCCGATACCCCCCGTATGGATTGGAGAAATGCGACCC
Source organism: Variovorax sp. WS11 (assembly GCF_010499245.1). Classification (GTDB taxonomy): domain Bacteria; phylum Pseudomonadota; class Gammaproteobacteria; order Burkholderiales; family Burkholderiaceae_C; genus Variovorax. The sequence continues at coordinate 201,813 of NZ_JAAGOW010000001.1, read as the reverse complement.
ATGCGAAGAATGAGAAACCATGTTCAACCACTCAAGGGTGCGCATCATGGTAGCCAGGGCTGTCATTCCTCTGGAGCGTGAAACCCGCTCCGCAATACCGTCTGCAGAAGCTGCCCATCATCTCAGCCGATCGATTAAGACCTTGCACCTCTGGGCATGCAAAGGTGAAGGTCCGCTCAAGCCGCTGCGCGTGAATGGCCGACTGGCATGGCCGGTCGCCGATATCAAGCGCTTGATGGGCGTGGAGGGCTGAGCGATGAGCTACATCGATGACCTGACCGTCTTCATCGCCCGCGACGGCGCGGAGCTTGTCACCGACACCCGCGCCGTCGCGCTTGCGTTCGGCAAGCGGCACAAGAACGTGCTGCAAACCATCGACCGCATGCTAAGGAGCGGCCGCGAGCTCATTGCTGAGCATGCTCGGCTGAATTTTCAGCCCAGCGTCTACTTCGACTCGACCGGCCGGCGGCTGGCGATGTTCAGGATGACAGCCAAAGGCTTGTCTGAGCTGGCCATGGGCTTCTCGGGCGACGACGCCCGCGAGGTCCGCATCCGTTTCCTGAACGCCTTCGAGGAGGTAGCGGAGCGGCTGGCCAGGGCCGAAAAGTCCATCACCGAGCAACTGCTCGAACTGGAGCGCCGAGAAATGCCCTCGAAGGTAAAGGGCCAGGTCGGCTCGCAGCTGATGAACGAGCGCCGCCGAGAGAAACCGGAATTCGCCGAAGCGCGCGCGACTCTGGAAGCCCTGGCTCAACCCAGCCTTCTCACCCACTGATTTGGTGTCGTATCACCTGGCGCTGGCGACGCCCTACCCTCTTAGCGTGCCCCCGTCTTTCCTATGTGCAGTTCGGCGTTGATTTCCCGCAGACGGGCTTGGCTGTAGAGCAGGGCGCCGATCAGGTGATCGCGCTCTCGAGCGAGGACCTTCTGACTGTCCAAGCGCGCGGCGCGCGCCGTTCTCGCTCGAGCGATGCTCGCAATGCTGCTGGGATAGCGGCCGTGGCGCGGATGCTGCACGACGAGCGAGGCAGCCGCTGTGGGCAGGGCGAAGACGTTTGCGTGCGTGGCACGCTGTGTGCTATTGTTCATTTAGATATCCGTTCTGTAGTACGTTCGGCTGTCATTCGAAGCCCGGCTGTTGACGCAGTCGGGCTTCTTTCTTTGCGCACAGCTTATGGAAGCGGCTTGGCATCGCGCAAGGTCAGCCTGCCAATTTCTCACGGTGATCCTTTCGTCGGCTCCAACGGCATCGGAGCCGACGTCGACTCGTCTTCCTTGGCCCTCCGCACCATCTCGACCAACTCCGCGTTCAAAGAGCGGTAGTTGGCATCTGCTCGGGCCTGCAACCATTGAGCAAGAGGCAGCGGCATCCTGATCGCGCCGCGCCAAGTGTCGACCTTCAGTCGTGCCATCTTGATTCCTTATGTTTGTCCATACGACAGCAAAAATGTATGTCGAGTCGCTACTAGTGTCAAGTCGCCACATCAGAAAGGTGTCGACTTGACAGTACGATTGCGCAAATGGAACAAGAAAAGTACCCCAGTGACGCAGCCGCGAAATTCATGGTGCGGCTGCCCGGGGACATGCGCGACCGTATTGCCGAGGCTGCGGCGAAGAACAAGCGATCGATGAACAGCGAAATCGTCGAGAGGCTTGAGCGCTCTCTGGCTGAAATGCCTACGCAGGTGGAACTCAAGCTAGCCGGGCCAATAAGATCGCTGAAGCGAGATGGGTCATCTGTGGACATGACTTTCGAAGAGCTCACGGAATATGTCAGGGCGCAGGTCGTCAGGGCGGAGAAAAAGCCACGCACGCGAGCTCCTGAGAAATGGGCTGCTACGTTTCCCCATGCTGCAGCCGCGGCGGATCCAACCGAAGAGAGGATTTCGGCTGCACTCGCGAAGCAGGAAGCAGTGATGCGCTCTATGCTCGAAAGCCAACGGCAGTCGAACATTGCCATGCTTGAAGGGCAACTACTCGGCTTGCAGTCGCAAATCACGGCCTTGCACAACCCGCTCGCGGACGCGCTGGAAGACTTGGACGCCGCTCACAAGGGCGAGGATTCGTTTGCAGTGGAGAAGCATGCGGGCAGGGTAGGGCGCATTCGGGAGCAACTGCAGGCGCTCGACCAGCGCTCGGACGAGATCAAGATGCAAATCGATCAGCTTCGGGACGTTGGCAGCGCGCCATCTGCAAAACGCGTTGCGCAGGCCGTGGAAGCTACTCCTCCCCCTGCGCCGCCGCCGAGCAAGGTGCGCGTGAAACTGGCAGACGGTCGGACCGTCGAGATTCGCAAGCGGACCCGAATCGAGGTGCCCGCGCCGCCCAAAAAAAAGCCCTGAGCGGTAAGTCAGGGCTGAGTGTTCGCCCGGCGCTGCTTCCGGCACTCCCGCACGTCGACGTAGGTCTTGAAGCGATGATCTTCGGTCGAGATCCACTGCAGGTTTGCGCGCTTGTCCGCGCCGCCGGCGCACAGCGGTTCCACGTGGTCAACCTGCCACCCATCGCAACGGCCGCGCCGTAGGCCGGTGGAGGGGCAGGGGTTCTCTGCTCGGAAGGCCCGAACCTCAGCTCGGTCGCGCGGGATGCGCGCTTCGACGGCGGCCGGCAGGAGGAGCGCGAGGCACAGGAGGGTGAGGCGCATCAAGACACCATTCTGAAGGAGGAAGCCTGGGGCACCCCAGTAGAGTTCGACCGCGCGAGGGCGCGCGCGAAGAATTGCGGAGGTCTATCACCGCAAGGAAGACCTCTCATGCGCCTCGTCAAGATCTCCATCAGCCAGGCCGACGAGAACGGCCAGTACGGCGAGCCGGTCACCTTCCTGCTCGACGCGCTCGGCATCGTGATGCCTCCGGCACCGCCGGCGCCCGAGCCTCCCGCACCGGCCCCCGGCACCAGAGCCACCAGCACCCGCACCTGAGCCCCCAGCTCCTGCGCCGCAACCGCCCGCCCCGGCCCCCGAGCCACCCCCTCCGGCGCCTCGCACCGGAGCCGCCACCCGCTCCACCTCCGGCGCCCGGAACCGCCTCCGGCCCTCCGCCAGATCCTGAGCCGCCGCCTGCACCTCCAGCGCCCCCACCGGCCCCGGCGCCGAGCGCGATCGAGGGTGACATCGTGGATGCCAGCGGCGTGATCGTCCGCAGCGCCTACGACGAGGTTGCCAAGGACTGGACCGGACCGCGCGCCATGAAGATGCGCTACGGCGAGGCCTCGTCGGTAAACGATTCTCCCGAGCTGCCCCTGGCCCCCATCGTTGGGACCATCACCGATGGCTATGGGGGAGGGCGCTCGCTGTACCAGTTCGGCGGCCCCGAGAACAAGGCGATGGGCGACTACGTGAACAACTCGGGCGCAGGTCTCGTGCTGGGCGCCACCCTGCTGACCTCGATCGTGCGCTTGACCACGATGGCGAAGGACCGTGGCTGCATCTCGCTCAACCCCGATGTCTTCTGGCAGGACGGCCGCGACCCCGTGCCGCAGCAACTGCGCGACTACATCGCCAAGGGCATCCTCAGGAACACCGACAAGGTGGTCTACCAGATCCGCCATGCCGGCCCGGGCGACACAGGGGTGACGCGCAACTCGATCCTTGCCACCCAGGGCACCGAGGACCGTGGCGCGGTGATCTTCAACATCGGCACCGCCACCGCGCCAGGCAGCTTGGCCTACGTGCAGCTCCCGGTGGGCTACTCCGTCACCTCGATGGACGTGAGCGACTGCAACGAGTTCGTCTACGCCACCCTCATGAACTGGAAGACCTTCCGGGGCGAGGTCGTGGTGATCGCGCTCGGCTGCGTGCGCCCTGGCCAGCCCATCGACGGCCCGCTGCCCTGGCACGAGTGGTGGAACGAATGGCTGTGCGGGGTCAAGCCGGGCCTGTTCAACCAGGGCAACATCGGCTTCATGAAGATCGTGGGCTACGTGCCGCTGCCCGACGACATGAAGGCGCCGACCTGCTGCCGGGTGATGACGGGCGTGACGGGCTTCAATCAGATCGTGGCGCAGGGCAACGACCCCGGCAACGTCGCGGAGAACAGCTACCCGCTGAAGGACAACCTTGCCAAGTTCCAGCCGGGCGGCGTCTGGTACGAGACCTATGCCAAGGATGGCCTCCTGGCGGTGGGCAGCTATCCCGAGCAGCGGGAGTGCTTCATCGACCTGAAGCCCCTGATCGGCTACTTCAACGACATGTACTTCGGCAGTGCCGACAACAACGCCAAGACCCAGCTGCCGATGGTCGGCATGGCCGACAACCAGTGGCCGTACCTGCTGGCGGCGGGCTCTCCCTACCTGCCCAAGGTCATCAAGACCGAGGCCGGAGGCGGGCGCGTCCGCGCCATCGTCAGCACCATCGGCTACGGCTACTGGAACAAGTACAACGAGCGCCGCAACCCCACGCCGACCTTCACGGGCTGGCGGGCGGACGCTCGTGTGCCAGCCCTGTGGACCGTGCTGGAGAGCGGAACCGTGATCGTGCGCGAGGTGGGCAAGTGGGTCACGGGCTGCAAGCCGGTGCGCCAGACCACCCCGATCACCGAGGTGCTGGGGACACCGGCCGCCTCCGAGATCAAGGAGATCAACCGCATCACCGGGCTGGGCAGCAACATCACGCATGCGGGCAACGTGAAGGACTACCCCATCGACCTGCAAGGCATCGCCTGGAGCCCCGAGGAGGGGGACAACAAGCCGCATGCGATGAGCCACATGCTGATGTTCTGCGCCCGAGGCAGTCGCGCAGTGCGCTTCTACCAGTTCAGCCTGCTGGACGGTGGCAAGACGGCGTTCGAGCGCTTCAGCCTCCGCGACAAAGACCTAGATCCGATGTGGGCCGAGCTGGCTGACTCCTACGACCAGCGGACCGGCAGCCTGGCGGTGTGCGACGGGCAAGGCTTCCTGAAGAGCTTCCGCATCCTGCCGTTCTCCTACCGCGGCAAGGCCTATCCGCTTCCTGCGGAAGGGGCGCAGCGCTGCGGGCGCTTCATGGTGGCGGGCCCGATGCTGTCCTACTCGATGGGGAACGTGCCCTGAGCCACAGTTTTCCTTGGGCAGGGCCGCTACTCCACTGCGAGGATCTCGCAGTTCCACTCCTGGACCACCCAGGCTGACTCGAACTTTTCGACGCCTACGAGCCGCAACTCGTTGCCGAGCACGGACACGAACCTCGCGTCGTACAGCTTCGGTCCGTCGTCCCCCAGGTAGAGGTAGGTGATCCCCTGCTCGTCGGTCTTCCCGGCTCGGCTGCTCAGCAGCGCGCCCGTGAACTCGCGCGGCTTCTGGTTCCAGGTGAGCCACCGCCCGGCGTTGCGCATCAGAGAAACTCGGACTCTCATACTGTGTATGCATCCAGTATAGTTTGACGCAGAATCGCGCGGATGTGCAATCGATACGAGAGCCCGGAGATCAAGGAGATCGAGCGGTTTTGGCACGTCGGCGCGCGCCAGACGCCTCCGTGGACGCGAGACATCTTCCCGAGGGCGCCTGGCCCCTTCATCCGCCGCCGGCGCGACGCCACGGGCTACGAACGCGAGCTGGTGGTGGGGCAGTGGGGGCTCATCCCCTGGTTCGCCAAGGAGCCGAAGCTCAAGTACCCGACGAACAACGCCCGCAGCGAGGAGCTGGCGGAGAAGGCCAGCTACAAAGACCCGTGGAAGCGTGGCCAGCGGTGCATCATCCCCGCCGCGAGCTTCGACGAGCCGTACTGGGGGCCGTACGAGGAGCCGTTCCCAAGGTGCGAGTGGTGGCGCTTCCGCCGCGCTGACAGCGCGCCCTGGGGCCTGGCCGGGCTCTGGAACGTCTGGACCGACAAGGCCACGGGCGACGAGTTCGAGAGCTACACCATGCTCACCCTCAACGCGGACGCGCACCCGCTCATGGGCCGCATGCACAAGCCCGAGGTGGACCCGAAGACGAAGGTGAAGCTGCCGCTCGAGCTGCAGGACAAGCGCTCGGTGATCCCGATCGAGGCGGGCGACTTCGACCAGTGGCTCGAGGGGACCGTCGACCAGGCGCAGCAGCTGCTCAAGCTGGCGCCGGCCGAGATCTTCGACGCCGGGCCCGCGCCGCCTGATCCGCCGCGTGCCCCGAAACCTAAACCGGAGCGGGCCAGGCCGAAGGAGCCGCCGGCGGCCGAGGAGCCTTCTCTGTTCTAGCGCCCGCCGGACAGCGGTGGCGCGCGCCTCAGTGCACCGACGGTTCCACCTGCTCGGGATCGTTCACTGCGAACACCTCCACCCAGCCCTCGAAGATCGCACCGGGATTGCAGGTGCAGGGGGCGGCCGCGCCGCCGCAGTCGCATCCGCCCTCGGTGACCACGTCGGAGGGGCGGTCCGGGTGGTCTTCGCAGACCCAACCCGAATCACGGCACTTAGCGCACCGCACGTTTGGCGCGCCTCGCCGAGAGGTACTCGCGCACCTTGTCAGCCGAGTTGCCCACGGCCTTGACGGCGTCGCGCAGCTGCTCAGGCGTGCAGCCCAGGCTCTCCGCCCAATCTCGCAGCTCGTAGTACTGCTCGAGCGAGATGAACTTCCGATCACTGCCGGTCTTGCTAGTGTCGTCAGGCATGGCGTTCTCCCAGTTGGCAGGCACAACGTCCTCGCGCCAGACTGATGGGTGTGTAGGCCCCGATCATCATCTCGCGTCGGCTTCTTCGGATTGCCAACCTGCGGCGCCGGCCCAAGGATGTCGGCATGGTCAAATTCGCCGCCCTCAGGCCGATGCTGCTCGACGAGCGGCCGCTCAACCTGGAAGAGCCCGGCTGGATCTACGAGCTCAAGTACGACGGCTACCGGATGATGGCCAAGTTCGGCACGGGCGCATGTGAGCTGCGCACGCGCAACGGCGCAGATGCGACGAACTGGTTCCCGGAGGTCGCGCGCAGCCTCGCCGCCGTGCCTGGCGGCCCGTACGTCACCGATGGCGAGGTCTGCGTGCTCGACGAACTGGGGCGCAGCGACTTCGATCGGCTCCAGGACCGCGCGCGGCGCCGGCGGTGGTACGAGGGTGCCGACCCAGTCGCCTACTGCGTGTTCGACTTGCTGGTCGACGGCGGCAAGGACATCACCGCCGTGCCCCTCCTGCAGCGCAAACAGGCCCTGGCCGACCTGCTGGACCCTGCGCCACCCAACGTCCTGGTGGTCGGGCACTTCGACAGCGACGGCCATCGCTTCTTCCACGAGGCCGTGCTGCCCCTGAAGCTCGAGGGCCTGGTGGCGAAGTGGGCAACCAGCCCTTACACGCCTGGGAAGCGCTCGCGCGACTGGGTGAAGGTGAAGCGCAAGGGGGCGGTGCCCGCGGAGCGGTTCAGGCGCGGATGACTTGAGGGGTGGCATCAGAAAGCTTGTAGAGCTTTCGCGCTTCGAAATGTTCTGTGATCGCCTGAGCGGTAGCTTGGAACAAGGCGGTGTCTGCGTACGCGCTGTGGATCGCTTCGCTAAGTTCGCCGTACATCGTTCGCAGCGATGGGAAGCGGCCTTTGAAGTCGACCGGCAATCCGTCCATGTACGCGTCCAAAGCAGCGTCTGCTCGGTCAGAGGCCGACGCGAACAAGCGCGCCCACTGTTCGCAAAGGGTCCTGAGCAGAAACAGCCCGGCTAAGGTTTGGCCTGACTGGTGTGCAATGACTGCTCCTGAGAAGAAACGAGAGATCGAAGCCGGGATGGTTCGAGGCACCTCGACGTGTTCCATCGGCGCGCGTCCACAAAGCGTCAGTTTGGGACCGACCCGGCGGATTGTGAACACTTCTGGCGGGCCCTTGCACCCTTGGCAGATGTAGGACATGGAGAATACTTCCGTCTTCCCTGCCGCTGTCACGACGCCACCGACGTGGCCGCTGGCACGGTTGAACAAGTTCAAAGCAGATGCCAGGTTGAAAGGTTCACGTCGATCACAGGTCGAGCAGTAGCTTCTGATGCTTGGCGCAGTCCATTGAAGTGACTGGTCTGCAAAGGCGTCATCTCCCGGTCGGCCGAACTGTGTCGATACTTCCTCTGCGTACCAAGCCCAATTCTTAACATCAGCAAAGTGCCTGACCCGGATCGCTTCTTCACTCGCAACTTTTAGCCTGTGCGCGCCCACGGCCTTGTCTGCCTCCACCACGACGGATTGGTAGAGGTGTTTGTCTTCCAGAAGCGTGCGGACGGCGCTCTGAATGGTTTTCTGAAGATCGGCGCAAGCCGCCTCGAAGCACTCCCGGATGCTGCTGTGAACCTGCATATTGAGCTGCGCGCCTTCCTCGTATTCATCGTTTGGAACACTGGATATTGGACATGTCCAAAAAACTGTCCAATATCGCCGCCCAAAGAAGAAGGCCCTGCTACCAGTTTGATAGCAGGGCCTCCATTGCCTTTGCGGCTTGTAGGTGGCTCCTCGACCTGGGCTCGAACCAGGGACCTACGGATTAACAGTCCGGCGCTCTACCGACTGAGCTATCGAGGAACAAGCCTCAAATTATAGCGTGACTTTTTGGCCCTTCCTACCGGTCCGCACCACCTGGCGCGGATCGCGAAAAAATTCTCAAGCGGCGGCCATCGCCTTCATCAGTCGAGCCGCCGCAGCCTCGGGATCGGCCTCGGCCACCAACGCCCGCACCACCGCCACCGAGCCCACGCCGGTGGCCAGCACGTCGGGCAGCCGTACTGCGTCGACGCCGCCGATGCCCACTTGCGGATAGCCGCGCATGAGGCGCGCGTAGGCGGCCAGCCGCGCCACTCCTTGGGGCGCGGTGACCATCTGCTTCAGCGTGGTCGGATACACCGCGCCCATGGCGAGGTAGCTCGGGCTCACGGCGTCGGCGCGCACCATCTCCGCGTAGCCATGGGTGCTGACGCCCAGGCGGATGCCGGAGGCGCGGATGGCCTGGAGCTCCGGCGGGTCAAGCGCGTCGAGGTCCTCCTGGCCCAGGTGCAGGCCGTAGGCGCGGGCCTCGATGGCAGCTTGCCAGTGGTCGTTGATGAAGAGCAGGGCGTTGGTGCCGCGCACGGCCTCCACGGCCGCATGCACTTCTCGCTTCACCGCGTCCGCATCGCCGGACTTGAAGCGCAGCTGCACCGTCGGCACGCCGGCGCGCGCCATGCGGCCGACCCAGGCGGCATCGGGCAGCACGGCGTAGAGGCCGAGCTTCTCGGGGCAGGGCGGGAATGCATCGGCGCGCGCCGACGGCGGGAAGGGGCGCATGCCGAAATCGGCCGGATGCTCGGGCCAGGCCTGCGCATCGAAGGCGCCGGTGCGTTGCGTCTGCGCCTGCCAGGCGCGGGCCAGGCACTCGGCATCGACCTCGATAAAGCCCAGCGCCGCGCAGGCGGTCTTGGCGCCGCGGTACACCGCGTCGTCGGAAGAGAAGGAGGCCGGGCGGTCGCCCGTCTCGCCGAAGCGCGCCGCGTGCGCCGCCACGATCGCGCGCCCGATGTCGTTCTGGTCGTTCTGGTCGTTCATGGCCGTCATTGCGAGTTCGCGTGATGCCAGAAGGGCGTGCCCAGCACCGGCGTGCTGGGCTGCGCGGAATCCTGCGCGGTCATCGCGCCCGCCAGCCGTGCGCTGCGTCCGGCCTGCACCGCGTCGGCGAATGCGCCGGCCATCGCGACCGGATCCTGCGCCAGCGCCACGGCGGTGTTGAGCAGCACGCCGTCGTAGCCCCATTCCATCACCTGGCAGGCATGCGAGGGCAGCCCCAGCCCGGCGTCGACCAGCAGCGGCACCGAGAGCCGCTCGCGCAGCACCTGCATTGCATAGGGATTGACCGGCCCGCGGCCCGTGCCGATGGGGGCGGCCCAGGGCATCACGGCCTGGCAACCCACGTCCACCAGGCGCTGGCAGACCACCAAGTCCTCGGTGCAGTAGGGCAGCACATGGAAGCCGTCGCGGATCAGCTGGGAGGCCGTTTCGACCAGGCTGAGGGTGTCGGGCTGCAGCGTGTAGTCGTCGCCGATCAGCTCGAGCTTGATCCAGGGCGTGTCGAACACTTCGCGCGCCATCTGCGCGGTGGCGATGGCCTCCTGCACGCTGTGGCAGCCGGCGGTATTGGGCAGCACCGGCACATCGAGGCGCCGCAGCAGCTCCCAGAAGCCGTTGCCATCGCTGCCGTTGCCGGGCGTTCCGGTCTGGCGGCGCAGCGATGCGGTCAGCATTGCGGGCCGGGCGCGCCGCACCGCGGCTTCGAGCACGTCGGGCGAGGGGTAGCGCGAGGTGCCGAGCAGCATGCGGCTCTGGAAGGCCTGGCCGTAGAGCACCAGGGGATCGTCGGCGTTCGTGTTCATCATGATGGGTGGGTCTCCGGTTTCAGCCGCCCGTCACGGGGCGGATCACTTCGATGCAGTCGTCGGGATGCAGGACGTGGGACGCGTGGTTCGAGCGCGGCACGAACTGGCGATTCACGGCTGCGGCGAAAGGCGGCTTCGCCTCGATCAGGGCGATGGCGTCGGCCAGCGTGGCGCCGTCGGGCAGGGTCTTCGGGTTGTCGTTGATCAGGACGTTCATGTTGCGATCTTCTCCAGGCTGGGCGCCAGCGCGAAGCGGCCCGCGAGCGCCGAGCGGCCTTCGCGCAGCAGCTCCAGCGCGACGTCGAGCATGACCGGCGCAATCATGAAGCCGTGTCGGTAAAGGCCGTTGATCTGCATCACGCGGGCGCGCGGCTGGCTGAAGGCCGGCAGGTTGTCGGGCAGGGCAGGGCGGCACTGGGTCGCGATCTCCAGGATGCGCGCCTCGGCGAAGCCGCTGTGCACCGCGTAGGCCGCGCTCAGCAGCTCCAGCGTGGAGCGCACGCTGGCCGGCGACATGTCCTCGGACTCGATTTCGGTGGCGCCGATCACGAACACCTGGTTCGGCTTGGGCACGACGTAAAGCGGGTAACGCGGATGCACCACGCGCATGGGCCGCGTCAGCGCCACCTCGGGTGCATGCACGCGGATGACCTCGCCGCGCACGCCGCGCAGCGCGCCCCACTGCGGCCGGGCGCCGAGGCCGCGGCAGTCGATGACACGCTCGCCCTCGCCGGGCTGGAAATCGTCGAGGCTGCGCGGCGCGTGCCAATGCAGCTTGACGTTCGGCAGGGCCTCCAGCGTGGCGAGCAGGGACGCGAGCAGCTCGCGGTTGTCGAGCTGGCCTTCCTGCGGCAAGAACAGGCCCTGGGCGAAGCGGCGGCCCAGCGCGGGCTCCAGCGCGGCGATGCCGGCGGCGTCCACCGTCTTCATCACGGCCACTTCGGGCACCAGCTCACCGGTCCGCGCCAGCATGCGCGCCAGCCGCGCGGCCTCGGCGGCATCCTGCCGGTGCCACAACACCAGCGTGCCTTCGCGCTGGAAGAACACGGGCTGCGCCAGCTCGCCCAGCAGCTCGGGCCAGCGCGTGAGGCCGTAGTGCCCCATGCGCACGATCGAGGGCGGTGCCACGGCCGACTCCGCCAGCGGCGCCAGCATCGCGGCCGCGACGCGGGCGGCCGAGCCATCGGCCTGCGGTCCGCCGGCATCGAAGAGCTCGACGCGGCAGCCGGCGCGGGCCAGCGCCACGGCCAGCAGGCGGCCCATCAGCCCGGCGCCGAGGATCGCGGCCGAGGCGAAAGGAAGTGCGCTGCGCGCGGTCATCGGCATATCCTCCTGCAGGGGCCGCGATGGCGTGGCCCATAATTTTCGGCATGACCCAAGCAACTTCCCGCTATGCGCGCGTGCTCTCGATCGCCGGTTCCGACAGCGGCGGCGGCGCCGGCATCCAGGCCGACCTCAAGACCTTCTCGGCCCTGGGCTGCTACGGCATGACGGCCATCACCGCGCTGACCGCGCAGAACACACTGGGCGTCTCCGGCATCCACGGCGTGCCGCCGGAATTCCTCAAGGCCCAGATCCGGGCGGTGGTGGAAGACATCGGCGTCGACGCGGTCAAGCTCGGCATGCTGCATGCGCCCGAGGTGGTGGAGGTGGTGGCCTGGGCCATCGACCACTACCAGCTCGACAAGGTGGTGCTCGACCCGGTGATGGTCGCCACCAGCGGCGACCGGCTGATCGCCGCCGAGACCGTGCAGGTGCTGGTGCGCGAGCTGTTCCCGCGCGCGACCGTGGTCACGCCCAACCTGGACGAGGCGGCGCTGCTGATCGGCCATGCCATCGACGGCGTCGACGCGCTCGACGATGCGGCGAGCGAGCTGCTCGCGCTGGGCGCGCACGCCGTGCTGCTCAAGGGCGGCCACCTGCCGGGCAACGACGTCGTGGACCTGCTGGCCGAAGCCGATGGCGAGCGGCTGCGCCTGGCGTCGGAGCGCATCGCGAGCCGCAACCTGCACGGCACGGGCTGCACCCTGTCCTCGGCCATCGCGGCGCACCTGGCGCTCGGCTACGCGCTGCCGGAAGCCGTCGAACGCGCGCGCGGCTACGTGGTGGCCGCGATGGCAGCCGGTGCGGATGTGAAGGTCGGTGCGGGCCATGGACCCCTCAACCACGGCTTTGCGCCAGTGCCGACGGTCCGCCTGCCGCTGCCTGGCGCGTGAACCAGGCCAGCAGGAAGGTGAAGGCCAGCGTGGGCAGGGCCGAACCGAGCTGAGGCGCCCACTTGGCGCAGCCGTGGTAGACGGCGATGCCCGCGATCCAGATCAGCGCGGCACCCAGGTCGACGCGGCGCGTGTCCACCGACGCCGGCGTTTCTCCGGTGCCCAGGCGCCCGAGGATCACGCCGTAGAGCGGCACGAAGACCGAACTGAGCAGCAGCAGAAAGGGCTCCAGCGTGTGCATCGGCAGCACCAGCGCGAAGCCGATGCACAGCACGGCGAGCACGAGGCCCCAGCGCTTCACGCTCCAGCGCGGCTTCAGGCTGTGGGCGGAGACCGAGCCGGAGTAGACGTCGCCGTAGGCGTTGTCGAGTTCGTCGATCAGGATCAGGCCCAGCGCCACCAGGCCGCCCTGCGCCAGCAGCAGGGCCGTCGCCAGGTTGCTGCCCGGCTCGGCCGCGCTCGCCACCATCACGCCCAGGCCATAGCACCAGATGTTGGCGAGCGCATAGCCCAGCCAGGTGCCCGAGAAGGCGCCGCCCAGCCCGCCGGTGCTGCGCCGGCCGTGGCGTGCGTAGTCGGCCACCAGCGGCAGCCAGGAGACGGGCATCGCGATCACCAGGTCGAGCGCGCTGAAGAGGCCCATGCTGCCGTTGCCCGGGCGCGACCAGAAGGCGTCCAGCCCCTTGGCCTGCAACTGGATCGCGAACTGCCAGCTGAGCCACAGCAGCGACAGCAGCACCAGCGGCAGCCCGAAGCGGCTGACGAAGCGCCGCACCAGCTTGACCATGGAACCAGCCAGCAGCGCCAGCAGGACCGCGCCCCACAGCAGCGTGGTCAGCAGGCTGCCGAGGCTGCCATCGAGCGACCAGCCGAAGGCCTGCTTGCCGATGGCCTGCGTGCCCTCGCGCATGATCACGAGCTCGAAGGTGGTCCAGCCGATCAGCTGCACGATGTTGAGCACCACCGGCAGCGGCGCGAAGGCGCTGCCGTAGGTCGCGTGCATGAGGCCGGCGCTGGCCAGGCCGCTTTCGCAGCCCAGGCGTGCGGTCCAGGCCAGCAGCCCGGCGCCGATGCACGAGCCCAGCACGATCGCGAGCAGCGCATCGCGCGTGCCGACCGCCGGCACTAGGTAGGCACCGATCTGCATCACCAGCAGGCCGACGCCGAGGCTGAACCACAGCGACAGGTGGTCGTGCCAGCGGAACACGCGGCTGCCTGCGGCGAGCGGCGTCAGCGCTTCATTGCCTTGAGTTTCGATTGCCATCCATTTGCTCCATTGCAAAGTGTTTGGCAGGTGGGCGAGGCCACGGCGGCAGGACCACCGCGCGAGAGGAGACAAAGACGCGGCGGCCGCCGGACCAGCTTCCCTGCGCGAGGATTACCTCAGTCAGGTTCAAAGGGACTCTCTCAGCCGGCCTGCGACCCTTGGGCCGCGGGCTGGCACCCCTAGCGTTTGCTTCAGTCGGTCTGGCGAAGCAGCGGCCATTGTAGGCCTGCCGCCGCCGAGACCGGATCAGTACTTGTCGAGCACCGCCCCCGAGCTCGCGCTCGAGGCGTTGAAGGCGAACTTGGCCTGCACCCCGCGCGTGTAGCGCGGCGCCGGCGCCTTCCAGCCCTCGCGGCGCTTGGCGATCTCGGCCTCGGGCACGTTGAGCTCCAGCTTGAGCTGGTGCGCGTCGATGGTGATCGAATCGCCCTCCTTGACGAAGGCGATGGTGCCGCCCGCCGCGGCCTCGGGCGCCACGTGGCCGACCACCATGCCCCAGGTGCCGCCCGAGAAGCGGCCGTCGGTGATCAGGCCCACGCTCTCGCCCAGGCCGGCGCCGATCAGCGCGCCGGTCGGGGCCAGCATCTCCGGCATGCCGGGGCCGCCCTTGGGGCCGAGGTAGCGCAGCACCATCACGTCGCCGGCGACGATCTTGCCGTCGAGGATGGCCTGCAGCGCCGACTGCTCGTCGTCGAACACGCGCGCCGGGCCGGTGATGACCGGGTTCTTCAGTCCGGTGATCTTCGCCACCGCGCCCTCGGGCGACAGGTTGCCCTTGAGGATGGCGAGGTGGCCTTCGGCGTACATCGGATTCGAAATCGGGCGGATCACGTCCTGGTCGGCGCGCGGCTGGTCCGGCACGTCCTTCAGCACCTCCGCGATGGTCTGGCCGCTGATGGTGATGCAGTCGCCGTGCAGCAGGCCCGCGTTCAGCAGGATCTTCATGACCTGCGGGATGCCGCCGGCCTGGTGCAGGTCGACCGCGAGGTACTTGCCGCTGGGCTTCAGGTCGCAGATCACCGGCACCTTCTTGCGCATGCGCTCGAAGTCGTCGATGGACCACTCCACGCCGGCCGTGTGCGCGATGGCCAGGAAGTGCAGCACCGCGTTGGTCGAGCCGCCGGTGGCCATGATCACCGCCACCGCGTTCTCGATCGCCTTCTTGGTCACGATGTCGCGCGGCTTGAGGTCCTTCTTGATGGCCTCGATCAGCACCTTGGCCGATTCCTTGGCCGAGTTGGCCTTCTCGTCGTGCGGGTTGGCCATGGTCGAGGAGTAGGGCAGGGAGATGCCCAGCGCCTCGAAGGCCGAACTCATGGTGTTGGCGGTGTACATGCCGCCGCAGGAGCCGGTGCCGGGGATGGCGCGCTTCTCGATTTCGTTCAAGTCCTCGTCGCTCAGGTTGCCGGCGGCGTTCTGGCCCACCGCCTCGAACACGCTCACGATGTTCAGGTCCTGGCCCTTGTACCTGCCCGGCAGGATGGTGCCGCCGTAGACGTAGATGGCCGGTACGTTGGCGCGCAGCATGCCCATCAGGCCGCCGGGCATGTTCTTGTCGCAGCCGCCGACGACCAGCACGCCGTCCATCCACTGGCCGCCGACGCAGGTCTCGATGCAATCGGAAATCACCTCGCGGCTCACCAGCGAGTACTTCATGCCCTCGGTGCCCATGGCCATGCCGTCGGAGATGGTGGGCGTGCCGAAGACCTGGGCATTGCCGCCGGCTTCCTCGATGCCGGCGATGGCGGCATCGGCCAGCTTCTGCAGGCCCGAGTTGCAGGGCGTGATGGTGCTGTGGCCGTTGGCCACGCCGACCATCGGCTTCTTGAAGTCGCCTTCCTGGTAGCCCATCGCGTAGAACATCGAGCGGTTGGGGGCGCGCGACTTGCCTTCGACGATGTTGGCGCTGCGGCGGTTGATTTGGATAGCTTTGGTGTCCATCGTGTCTCTGCTCGTGGGGGAATCGGGGAATGCAAGTATCGGACGATTGACTGATTGCTTCCAATCCGTTTTTAAGGGCCCATTGATATGCTCGGCGTATGAGAGAAGCCTCCATCGAGCTGCGCGCCTGGCGCCAGTTCCTCGCCGTCGCCGAGGAGCTGCACTTCGGGCGCGCGGCGCAGCGCCTGCACATGACGCAGCCGCCGGTCACGCAGGGCATCGCGCAGCTGGAGAAGACGCTGGGCGTCGTGCTCTTCGACCGCACGCGCCGCCGCGTGGCGCTTACGCCGGCCGGCGAGGCGCTGCTGCCCGAGGTGCGCGAGCTGCTGGCGCGCGCGCAGGCGCTGCCCGGCCGCGCCCGCGCGGCGGCAGCGGGCGAGCTGGGGCGGGTGCGGCTCGCCTTCGTCTCGACCATCGGTTTCGAGCGCCTGCCGGCCTGGGTGCGCGAGTTCCGCCTGCAGTGCCCGGAGGTCGCGCTGGAACTGGTCGAGGCCACGGGCGACGTGCAGCTCGAGGCCTTCGCGCGCGGCGAGATCGATGCCGGCCTGATGCTGCATTCGCCCGGCTTCGCGCCGCCGGGGCTGGAGCGGCTGGCGGTGACGGAAGAGCCGTTGGTGCTGGCGCTGCCGGCGCGGCACCCGCTGGCGCGCCGGCCGAAACTGCCGCTGGCGGAGGCGCTGGCCGAGCCGCTCGTGATCTTTCCGCGTCGCATCGTGCCCTCGCTGCACGACGCGATCTTCGGGCTCTACCACGCGGCCGGGCGCGCGCCGCAGGTGGCGCAGGAGGCGATCCAGATGCAGACCATCGTCAACCTGGTCTGGGGCGGCCTGGGCTTGGCCTGGGTGCCGGAGAGCGTGACGCAGTTCCGGCGCGCCGGCGTGGTCTACCGCGCGGCGGCCGAGTTCGCGCCGGCTGCGCGGCGGCGGCCGCTCGTGCTGCCGGCCTGCGAGACCAGCCTGGTCTGGCCCGCCGCCGGCGCCAACCCTGCGCTCGCGCGATTCGTGCAGTTCATCGCTGCGAATGGCTCCGCACGCCAATGACCCCATGGATGCGGCCGCCGCTGCCACGGGCGCGCAAGGACCGCGCGGCACAATAGCCCGATGCTCATGTACCCCCAGATCAACCCCGTGGCCTTGCAGCTCGGGCCGATCGCCATCCACTGGTATGGCCTGACCTACCTGGCCGCCTTCGCGCTGTTCTACTTCCTCGGCACGCGCCGCCTGCGGCACGAACCCTTCCGCTCGATCACCGGGCCGGGCGCCTGGACGCGCAAGGACCTCGAGGACATCCTCTTCCTCGGCGTCATGGGCGTGATCGCCGGCGGGCGGCTGGGCTACTGCCTGTTCTACAAGCCCGGCTACTACCTCACGCACCCGCTGGAGATCTTCTTCGTCTGGCAGGGCGGCATGAGCTTCCACGGCGGGCTGATCGGCGTGATCGCCGCGATGGGCTGGTTCGCGCGTTCGCGTTCGCGGCCGTTCTGGCAGGTGATGGATTTCGTCGCGCCCTGCGTGCCTACCGGGCTGGCAGCGGGGCGGGTGGGCAACTTCATCAACGGCGAGCTGTGGGGGCGCTTCAGCAGCCCCGACCTGCCGTGGGGTATGGTGTTCCCGCAGAGCGGCTCGATGCTGCCGCGGCATCCCTCGCAGGTCTACCAGTTCCTGCTCGAAGGACTGTTGCTCTTCGTGATCCTCTGGTTGTATGCGCGCAAGGAGCGGCGCGAGCGCCGCGTCTCCGCGGTGTTCCTGATTGGGTATGGGGTGATGCGCTTCACGGCGGAGTTCTTCCGCGAGCCGGACGACTTCCTGGGCTTGCTGGCGCTCAACATGAGCATGGGGCAGTGGCTGTGCGTGCCGATGGTGCTGTTCGGCATTTGGCTTTACGTGAGGCCTGGTGCGGCGCGGTCCGCCTATGGAGCGGGCCGCCCGGGCTGATTGCGCGTGAGGGCGGCGGCCGGGACGAGGTCAATACCGCCTCGATTGGAGCGTGATTAGCTCGCGTCTGGTTGAGTCTTTTCTGGCTCATTCTTGGGCTTCAGCACTCGCATGCCTTCTTCATGGGCCAATTTGTTGAGAAGGGTCACGGCCATGGCGTCCTTGCCAATCATTTTCTTCGCGATCTGAGTTGCATAGCCTGCAATGTCGTTGTGAACCCGCTCGACAGATATTGCATATTTCGGAAGTTGAGATGCCGCCATTCTGCCCAAAATTACCCTCATGCCGCCTTCGATGAATGGGGCTGAGTTTTCCCATCTTTCCCATTCTCGCCGATTGCGCTCTACGCAATTTGTGAGAGCCACATAGTGCGGATAGAGGCCGCCAAAGTCGTCAGGGTTCGTGGAGCGGAGGGTCTCAAGACGCGGATTGGAAAGAGTTCGAAGTGAGTGGTTGTGCTCCATTGCCTCCGTCAAGTCCTCGAAGGCCCAGTCTGTGGTGATGTCCAGTTTCAGAGAAACAAGGGTCGCGCTACTTTCAAGAACGGTGGCTAGTGCATTGATGAGCGGGTCGCCCATGTAAACACCGTGGAGGTCGAGGTGTTCCAGCTTAGGATGGGCGGCCAGCGCCTTGAACACATTGGTACAACCGACTCAGGAAAATCGTTCTCCGAGAGATCAAGGCTGACAAGGTTTTCCAGACTGACGAGGCGTGCGAGTGCCTCTGCATCCGATGCGTCGCGGTTGTACATCCAGCACCCTGCAAGTGAGAGGCTGGTCAGCGCGGTCTTTTTCTGAAGAACTTCCCATAGTCTCGTGCACTCGCTCTGAGTCAGCGGGTTGTCGGAAAGATCCAAGCATGCAAGTGTTGTCTGGTGCTCTAGAAAGCTGCTGGCATAAGTGTTAAGAACAGGCGCGAGCGCTGCACCAGCCGGCAAGTTCCTGAGTGTCAGGTCGCGAAGTTTGTCTTGCCTCCCGAGAGTCTTTGCGATATTGCCGTGCCCTTCGATGCCGATGTCAGCTCTCGCGCCCCGGAAGAAGAGCCTGGTCAATGCCGACGTCTCCAGGACGTGCATCAACAGAGCGTAGGATTGAACCGCCCAATCGAGATGCAGATTCTGCAGGTTCGTCAGGGGAGGCCAATTCACCTTGTCGGCAGGCATGCTGCACAAAGTGAGGTGCAGGGACTGCAGTCCGGGCATTTGACCGATGCACCTTGCAAACAAGGCGCTGCTTTCCGTGTCGAATGTCTGCCTAGACACGACCAACTCGCTGATCTGCAAGTCTGGGGATTTGGTCAAGGCGTCGAGCAATTCCCGCCACTCGGCAGCTTTGAGAGGGCTCTCGATGCGGAGCGTCCAGATGCCGTCCTGCGTCAGGGTGACGCCTGGCTGGCAGAAGTTGCTCTTCCGGGTATTGACATCAGTGCGTTCCTTGTAGGCAGGAACAGCATATGGCTTCGCATTTGTGGGGGTCATGGCGCTTTCACTGGTTGGTCGTAGACATCCTCTGCGAATGCAAGAGGCTCAGTGAGTGGCCGTTGCATGCGGATGGTTCCACGTACGAGTTCGGACGACATTCCGAGCCGATCGCCAGAAACATAATTTCGCGTAATTACCAATAATCACAGCCGCACAGCCCTGTTACAACAGCACCCATGCGCATCGTCCACAACTCCCTGCACGACGAAGTCGCCGCCACCCTGCGCGAGGAGATCTTCTCGGGCACGCTGGCGCCCGGCAGCTTCGTCGACGAGGCGGCGCTGTGCGAACGCCTGTCGATCTCCCGCACGCCCTTGCGCGAGGCCCTCAAGGTGCTGACGGCGGAGGGCCTGTTGCGCCACGAGCCGCGGCGCGGCTGCTTCGTGGCCGAGGTCACGCAGAAGGACCTGGACGAGATCTTCCCGGTGATCGCGCTGCTCGAGGGCCGCTGCGCCTGGGAGGCTGCTCGCAACGCCAGCGATGCCGAGCTGGCCGCGCTGGAGGCCCTGCACGACAAGCTGGCCCGCCACGCACGGGCCAAGCGCATCAACGACTACTACGCCACCAACTACGCCATCCACGAGGCGATCATCATGCTGGCCGACAACCGCTGGCTCGCGCAGGTGATCGGCGATCTGCGCAAGATCCTCAAACTCGCGCGCCTGCAGCAATTGCACGCACCGGGTAGGCTTGAGCAAAGCCTCTCGGAACACCTGGCCGTGTTTGCCGCGCTCAAGGCGCGCGACAGCGACGGCGCCGAGGCGGCCATGCGCACCCACCTGAACCGCCAGCGCGAGGCCCTGCGGGCCGTCGCCGCGCAACAGAAAGCGAAGTTGATTTCATGATCACCAATGCCTCCGACTGGATCACGCGCAACGTTTCCCGACTGCGCCCCGGCTCCGACGCCGAGGGCAAGAAGGCCGGCGCAGCCAAGGCGCCCGCGGAGCCCAAGAGCAGGGGCGCCGGCCCGCGCCCGCTGGCCGAGCGGCTGGAGGCCACGCTGCGCCGCAACGGCGAGGCGCTGGCGCCGCGCGCGCTGCGCCGCGCGCTGGCCGAGCTGGAAGCGGTGACCGATCCGCGCATCAGCGAGGTCGAGGCCGGCCGCCGCGCCCATGCGGTGGTGCAGTGGTACGCCGGGCGCGAGCTCGACGAGCGGCGCGACGTCTGGCTGCTGATGAGCGAGCGCTTCGCGCCCGACGTGAAGAAGGTCAGCAGCGCCCGCGACAGCCACCAGGCCGCCATGGGCACGGCCGAGGAGGCGCAGGCCGAGGTGCACCTGCGCCGCGCGCTGGTCTCGCCGCGCCTGCGGCTGCTCCAGCGCTTCGCCATCGAACCCGAGGGCATGCGCTTCCTGGTCGACCTGCGTGCGCAGCTGCTGCCGCATCTCAAGGCGGACCGCCGCCTGCTGCCGCTCGATGCCGAGCTCGAGCACCTGTTCTCCACCTGGTTCGACGTCGCCTTCCTGGACCTGCGCCGCATCAGCTGGGACTCGCCGGCCTCGCTGATCGAGAAGTTGATCCAGTACGAGGCGGTGCACGACATCAAGAGCTGGGCCGACGTCAAGAACCGGCTCGACAGCGACCGCCGCTGCTACGGCTTCTTCCACCCGCGGCTGCCCAACACGCCGCTGATCTTCGTCGAGGTGGCGCTGGTGGACCGCATCAGCGAAGGCATCGTGCCGTTGCTCGACGAGGCGGCGGCGCCGGTCAAGGCCGACCGGGCCGCCACGGCTGTCTTCTATTCGATCAGCAACACGCAAGACGGGCTGCGCGGCGTGAGCTTCGGCGATTCGCTGATCAAGCGCGTGGTCGAGACGCTGCAGCAGGAGCTGCCGCGCCTCAAGACCTTCGCCACGCTGTCGCCGATCCCCGGCTTTCGCGGCTGGTTCGCGAAGAACGCCGGCTCGCTGCTTACGCGCCTGGACGACAAGCGCCAGACCGAGCTGGGCCGCGTGGTCGGCTCGCTGCCGCCCACGGCCGAGCGCGTGCTCGCCGCGGCGGAGGAGTCGAGCACGCTCGATGCCAAGTCGCCGGTGCGCCAGCTGCTGATGAATGCCGCCGCCGAGTACCTCGGCCGCGCCACCGCCGAGGGCAAGCCGGTCGATCCGGTGGCGCGCTTCCACCTGGGCAACGGTGCGCGCGTGGAGCGCCTCAACTGGGCCGGCGACCCCTCGCCCAAGGCCCTGAAGCAGTCCTACGGACTCATGGTCAACTACCTCTACGATCTCAAGCGGCTCGACAAGCACCGCGCCCTGCTCGCGCAGGGCAAGGTGGCGGTGTCGGGCGACGTGGACGATCTCTTTCTCAAGGGTTGATCCCTGGAGGGGCCGTGTGTGGCGCGCCGTGGGCCCCGGCGCATTCGCAAGCAGTTAAACCTCAGGAGACACAGCAATGAGCTCAAGCTTTCAGCGGCGCGACGTCCTGCGCCTGGCCGCGGCCGGCGCCGCCGCCGCCACGCTCGGCGGGGCCGCGTACGCGCAATCGGCCTGGCCGGCCAAGCCGGTGACGCTGATCGTGCCATTCCCGGCCGGCGGCGGCACCGACGCCTTCGCGCGGCCGCTGTCGGCCCAGTTCTCGAAGGTCACCGGCCAGACGCTGGTGATCGACAACCGCGGCGGCGCCGGCGGCACGCTGGGCGCGAGCATCGCGGCCAAGGCGCAGCCCGACGGCTATACCCTCTTCATGGGTGCCGTGCACCACGCCATCGCGCCCTCGGTCTATCCCAAGCTGGACTACGACATCGAGAAGGACTTCGTGCCGCTGATGCTGCTGGCCAGCGTGCCGCAGGTGGTGGTGATCAACCCCAAGCGCGTGTCGGCCACGACGCTGAAGGACTTCGTCGCAGAGGCGAAGAAAAACCCGGGCAAGCTCAACTACGCCTCCGCCGGCGCCGGCACCTCGCACCACCTGGCCGGCGAGCTCTTCAAGCTGCAGACCAACACCTTCATCACCCACATCCCCTACCGCGGCGCGGGCCCGGCGCTGCAGGACCTGATCGCCGGCAACGTGGATTGCATGTTCGACGGCCTGGGCTCCTCCGCGCAGCACATCAAGGCCGGCCGCATCAAGGCGCTGATGATGGCGGGCGGCAAGCGCAACCCTGCCTTCCCCGATGTGCCGAGCGCGTCCGAGGTCGGCCTGCCGGAGTACACCGTCACCACCTGGTATGGCCTGTGGGCGCCCAAGGGCACGCCGGCCGATGTGCAGGCCAAGATCGTGGAGGACATGAAGAAGGCGCTGGCCACCGAGGAGCTGAAGGCGATCTGGGCCAACAACGGCGCCGAGATCCCCAACCTCGTCACCACGGCCTACGGCGGCTTCGTGAGTTCCGAGATCAAGCGCTGGGCCAGCGTGGTCAAGGCCTCGGGCGCGAAGATCGAATGAGGCAGGGGGCCGTCAGGCTGGAGCGCGAGGGCGCGGTCGCCTTCGTCACGCTCGCGAGCCCGGGCCGGCTCAATGCGATGTCGCGCGCGATGTGGCGCGCGCTGCGCGCCGTGTTCGACGACGAGCTGGCGCGCGACGCCTCCCTGCGCTGCGTGATCGTGCGCGGGGAAGGCGGCCAGTTCTGCGCCGGCGGCGACATCTCCGAGTACCCCTCGTTCCGCTTCGACGAAGCCTTGCTGCGCGAATTCCACGAGAACGAGGTCTGGGCCGCCCTTGCCGCGATGCGGGCCTGCGAGCTGCCGCTCGTGGCCCAGATCGAAGGCGCCTGCATGGGCGCGGGCCTGGAGATCGCGAGCTGCTGCGACATCCGCCTGGCCGGCGAGAGCGCGAAGTTCGGCGCGCCGATCGCGAAGCTGGGCTTCCCGATGGCGCCGAGGGAGGCGGCCCTGGTGCGCGGCGCCGTCGGCGACACGCTGGCGCGCGACATGCTGCTGGCCGCGAGCGTGCATGGCGCGCAACGACTCTACGAGGCCGGCTTCCTGCTGGCCGTGCTGCCCGACGCCGAGCTCGCCCCGCAGGCGCTGGCCCACGCCGCACGCATCGCCGAGCTGGCGCCCGAGGCCGCCCGCGCCAACAAGCGTACCCTGGCGGCGGCGTCCACCGAAAGTCTGCTCGCCACCGCCTACGATTACGCCGACTCGCCCGAGCACCGCGAGGGCATCGCCGCCTTCCTCGCCAAGCGCCCGCCCGTCTTCTGAACCTGTCCGACGCCATGATCGATCCGACCAACGCCAATCTCTTCGCCGCGCTGCGTGCCGCCTTCCCCACGGATCTGGACGCCATCGCGGTCGAGACCGACGACGGCCTGTACTACTCCTGGCGCGACCTGGACCGCGCCAGCGCGATGATCGCCAACCTCTTCGAGGCCCTGGGGCTGAAGGCGGGCGACCGCATCGCGGTGCAGGTCGAGAAGTCGGTCGAGGCCATGATGCTCTACCTCGCGACCCTGCGCGCCGGCTATGTGTTCCTGCCGCTCAACACCGCCTACCGCGAGGCCGAGATCGAGTACTTCATCGGCAATGCCGGGCCTGCCGTCGTGGTGTGCAGCAGCGCCAACGCGGGCTGGGTCGCGCCGCTGGCCACCGCGGCCGGCACGCGGCACGTGTTCACGCTCGACGACGACCGCAAGGGCACGTTGCTCGAGGTCGCGGCGCAGTGCAGCGACCAGCACAAGGTGGCCCAGAAGAAGCCGGACGACCTGGCTGCCATCCTCTACACCAGCGGCACCACCGGCCGCAGCAAGGGCGCGATGCTCACGCACCGCAACCTGCAGTCCAACGCCGAGGTGCTGAAGGACTACTGGGGCTGGCGGCCGCGTGCCGACGTGCTGATCCATGCGCTGCCCATCTTCCACGTGCATGGCCTCTTCGTCGCCATCCACGGCGCGCTGATCAGCGGCAGCCAGATGATCTGGCTCAACCGCTTCGATTCGAAGCGTGTGGTGGCCCGGTTGCCCGATGCGACGGTGTTCATGGGCGTTCCCACGCTCTACGTGCGCATGCTGGCCGAGCCCACGCTCACGCGCGAGGCCTGCAACGGCATGCGGCTCTTCATCTCCGGCTCCGCGCCGCTGCTGCTCGAGACCTTCGAGGCCTGGCGCGAGCGCACCGGGCACACGATCCTCGAGCGCTACGGCATGAGCGAGACCGCGATGCTCACCTCCAATCCGTACAGCGCGGTGCAGGGCGAGCGGCGCGGCGGAACGGTGGGCTTCCCGCTGCCGGGCGTGCAGCTGCGCGTGCGCGACGACGCCGGCGAGCCGTGCCTCAACGGCGAGATCGGCCACATCCAGGTGGCGGGCCCCAACGTGTTCGCGGGCTACTGGCGCATGCCCGAGAAGACCAAGGAGGAGTTCACGCCCGACGGCTACTTCAAGACCGGCGACGTGGGCAAGGTCGACGGGCGGGGCTACGTCACCATCGTGGGCCGCAGCAAGGACCTGATCATCAGCGGCGGCTACAACGTCTACCCGGCCGAGATCGAGGGCTACATCAACGAGATGGCCGGCGTGGCCGAGAGCGCGCTGATCGGGGTGCCGCACCCCGACTTCGGCGAGGTGGGCGTCGCGATCGTCACGCCCAAGCCGGGAGCGGCGGTGGACGGCGATGCCGTCATCGCCGAGCTCAAGGCCAGGCTGGCCAACTTCAAGATCCCCAAGCGCTGCTTCGTCGTGCCCGAGCTGCCGCGCAACACCATGGGCAAGGTGCAGAAGGCGCTGCTGCGGGAGCAGCACAAGGGGCTTTTCAAGAGCGCGAAGGCCTAGGCCAGGCCGTTCAGCAGCCCCGTGCGCGGGTGGCAGTTGACGTACTCGTAGCGCTGCTCGTCCGTCTTCAGAACCGACACCTCGTGGTACACGCGCAGCTGCAGCTGGAAGTTCAGCGCCTGCACGTAGCGCATGAAGCCGCCGAAGATCGCCACGTGCGTGGGGTGCGATTCGGCCCAGCGCTCCAGGTCGGCGAGCGAGCGCCAGAAGCTCAGGCCGAAGGACTTCTCGAGCGGTGCGCCCGCCGCATCGAGGTGGCGCATGTAGCGGTTGCTGTAGCAGCCGATGCCCAGGCCCTGATCGCGCAGAAAATCCATGCCCTCGCGCAGCACCGGCTCCATCTCGTCGACATAGAGCGTTCGCTCCTGGCCGCGCGTGTCGGCCCACTCCTGGCCGGAGCGGATCATCGCGAGATGCTCGTGCCCGGCCACGTGTACGCGGCGGCCCGGCTGCGCGGGCGCGACGATGGCGCGCGCACCCGAAGGAACCATCGCGTCGGTCTGCGACAGCGGGATGCGGTCGCGCATCGACCCCCAGTAGGCGTGCTCCTGGATGTCGCCGCTCGCGCCGCCCATCACGACGCCCACGCCCTCGAAGCGATCGGGCGTGTTGAACAGCGTCTCGTAGTGCGCGAGGCGCGGCGAGACGATCTCGCGGAAGTAGCCCAGGCCCTCGTCCAGCCGCTGGTCGGATCGCCACCAGTCGTCGACCTCGGACGTGGCGCACCAGCGCGCGAACGGTGCAGGATCGTTCCAGTAGGCGATCGCGATCATGTTGTCGAAGCCGTCCGCATCGACGAAGTGCGTGAGGTCATGGTGCCCGGGCCCGTCGGGCAGGCCGAAGCTGCGCGCGATGCCCGCCAGCGCGGCGCAGGCCCGGCCCTGCATTTCGGCGCCGCGCGACTGCACGCCGAAATAGCCCATGACCACCTGCGACACCACGTCCGCGGCGCGCGCCGACCATGCGGGGTAGGGCGGCACGTAGTCGTCTTCGATGCGGCGATGCCGCGTGCGCGGGCATTTCAGGTGCTCGGCGATGGCGGATTCCATTGCGCGATCTCCCGGCTCAGGCGGCCAGCGGCAGTTGCGCGCCGGCGGGCGCGGGTTCGGGCTTGGCGACCACCGCCTCGAAGGCGCCGGCCTCTGCGTCCGTCTGCCGCTGGAACACGACCGGCTCGCGCCGCGCCTTGTTGAGCAGCAGCCGCGTGACGTCGGGCCGCGCATAGTGGCCGCTCGGATCGCCGGCCGCCTTGGCCAGCGAGATCATGCCGAGGTCGATGTCGGCCACCACCAGCCCTTCCTGGTCCTCGGCCAGCTGCGTGCCCAATGGCGCGCCGTCGGGGCCGTAGATGCGCGCGAAGCCGCCGCCCACGCGCAGCATCTGCTGCTTTCCTGCATCGGTGCACAGCATCTCGCTCATGGCCGCAGAGACGGTGGCGCAGGGCGCGATCACGAAGCACTGGCCTTCGGCCGCATAGACCTGGCTGGCCGCGTTGTTGACCTCGGCGCCGAGCGCGTAGGCCGCGCCCCGGTAGAGCGAGAAGCTGGGCCAGGCGGCGCAGTGGATCTGCTCGTTCTGTGCGTACATGGCGTACTTGCTGAGCGGCTGCAGATGTTCCCAGCAAGAGAGCGAGCCGATGTTGCCGATCGCCGTTTCGCACACGGTGAGGTCCGAGCCATCGCCCTCGCCGAACACCGTGCGCTCCACGTGCGTGGGCTTGAGCTTGCGGCGCGTCTGCACGGTCTTGCCCTGGTCGTCGATCAGCGCCTGCGCGATGTAGAGGCTGCCCGCGGCCTTCTCGCTGTAGCCGAGCGAGACCCAGACCTTGTGCTTGCGCGCGGCCTCGCGCACACGGTCGAACTCGGGCGAGCCGACGATCAGCGAGTTGTCGTGGTAGCGCTGCACGAATTGCATCCCCCAGGCCGGCGAATCGAGCCAGATCCACCACGGATAGCCCGGCGCCCAGGTTTCGGGAAAGGCGAGCAGCTGCACGCCCTGGGCCGCCGCCTGGGCGATCAGGTCGACGGTCTTGTCGAGGGTGCCGTCGAGGTCGAGGAACACGGGCGCGGCCTGGACGGCGGCGACGCGAAGGCGGGGATGGGTCTTGCTGGCCATGGTGGGCTCCGAAGGGTGGAAGAAAGGGGCTCCGCAGGCAGCGCGCGCATCGGGTTAGCGCTGTGGCATGCGGGTTGCTTGAAGCGTAAGTTCGACCCCGCCATTCATCTTGTCCCGGTCTCGCGGCGTTCTTGTCCCTGCGTTGCGCGCCGCCTCCGGGAGGACTCCCATGACACAGTTGCTCAGCACCGATGCCGTCCCCTGCGACCAGCGGCTGGCCTACTGGACCGACATGATCTGCAACATCTACGTGCAGCTCGGATGCGATCCGGTGCGCGAGGGCTCGCCGGGCGACTTCACCGGCAGCATCCGCCGCCACACGCTGCCCAGCCTCGACATATCGGTGGTGAATTCGGGTGCGCAGAGCGTGATGCGCACGCCCAGCCACATTGCGCGCTCGACCGACGCCTACTTCCTGGTCGGCATTCAGACCGCAGGTCAGGGCGTGGTGCGGCAGGACGGGCGCGATGCCGTGCTCTCGGTCGGCGACTTCGCGCTCTACGACAGCACGCGGCCCTACCAGCTGCTGTTCGACGATGCCTTCGAGCAGATCGTGCTCAAGCTGCCGGGCGAGCGCCTGCGCAGCGAACTGCGCGACACCGAGGCGCTGACGGCCACCACCGTGTCGGGGCGCGAGGGCGCCGGCCATCTGCTGATCAGCATGATCCGCACCCTGCGCGAGGACATCGATGCGCTGCAGCCCGCGTCGGCGCTGGCGGTCGCCAACGGCGTGCTCAACATCCTCGTGGCCGGGCTGCAGACGCTGCCCGCGGCCCGCTCGCCGGGGCTGAGCCAGCTCGCGGCCTTCCACCTGGCGCGCATCAAGCGCCGCATCGACGAGCAATTGGCCGACCCGGCGCTGTCGGTCAGCAGCCTGGCGGCGCAGCTCGGCCTGTCGGCGAGCCAGGTCCATCGCGTGTTCGGCAGCGAGCCGCTGACGCCCGCGCAGTACATCTGGGAGCGCCGGCTGGAGGCCTGCAGTCGCGACCTGCGCGAGCCGCGCCTGGCCGGCCGCACGGTCAGCGAGATCGCCTTCGGCCGCGGCTTCAACGACGCGGCGCATTTCAGCCGCGTTTTTCGCGAGCGCTTCGGATGTTCGCCGCGCGAGTGGCGGCTGCGGCACTAGCCGTTCTTCAAGGCCCACCGGCGCCCCGCGGGGCGGACGGCTACTGCACCAGCAGCACCGAGATGTCCGTCTCCGAGACGACCTTGGTCGCCACCGAGCCCATCAGCGCGCGGCCGAGGATGCCGTGGCCGTGGGTGCCCATCACGACGAGCTTGGCGCCGGATTCGGTCGCTGCCTTCAGGATCTCCTCGGCGGCGTGGCCGTGGCGGCCCTGCGTGCTGAAGCTCGTGACGCCCTGCTTCTCGAAGAAGGCCTTGACGGGCTCGAGGACCTTGGCGTTCTCTTCGGAGTAGTAGTCCGCCACCACTTCGCGGCTCAGGTGGCGCGCCACGTGGCCGGGTACGCCGGTGCACACGTGCACCATGATCAGCTCATTGCCTTCGACGAACATGGCGCGGTTGGCGACCAGGTAGTCGAGCGCCTTCTGAGTATGGGAACTGCCGTCGACGGCGACCAGGATCTTCATGCACAGCCTCTCGTTTGCTTGGCCTGCGGCCAGGCGCCGCATGACAGGGTTATACGGCGCGGCGCCGCGTGCGTACAGAGAAGCCGAGCGGATGCAGGGATTTCAGCCCCGCAGGCCCTTCCACAGCATGTAGGCCGCCAGCACGTACAGGATGCTCGCGAACACGCGCTTGAGCTTCGACACGGGCAGGCTGTGCGCGGCCTTGGCGCCGAGCGGTGCGATGAAGAAGCTGCACGCCGCGATCACGACCAGCGCCGGCAGCCAGATGTAGCCCACCGAACCCTCGGGCAGCCCCTGCACCGCCTGGCCGCTCGCCACGTAGCCGGCCACGTTGGCCACCGCGATCGGAAAGCCCAGGGCGGCGCTGGTCGCCACGGCGTTGTGGATCGCGATGTTGCACCAGGTCATGAAGGGCACGCTGATGAAGCCGCCGCCCGCGCCCACCAGGCCCGAGATGAAGCCGATGGCGCCGCCGGCCGCGAGCTGGCCACCGGTGCCCGGCATCTGGCGCGTGGGCTTGGGCTTCTTGTCGAGGAACATCTGGGTGGCCGAGAAGCCGACGAAGAGCGCGAAGAAGACCGCCAGCGCCTGGCCCTTGAGCAGCGCGAACACGCCCAGGCTGCCCACCAGGCTGCCGATCACGATGCCCGGCGCGAGCCGCCGGGCGATGTCCCAGCGCACGGCGCCGCGCTTGTGGTGCGCGCGCACGCTCGAGATCGAGGTGAAGATGATGGTGGCCATCGAAGTCGCGATCGCCATCTTGACCGCCAGGTCGGCCGGTACGCCCCGGTGGCCGAGGATGATGGTGATGAAGGGCACCATCAGCATGCCACCGCCGATCCCCAGCAGGCCGGCGAGGAAGCCGGTGCCGACGCCGAGCGCGGCGAGTTCGGCAACCAGCAGGGGGGCGATCGTCATCGGAGAGGTCTTGGTGTTCTTAAAAAAACCACGGCCCCGAAAGCGGGGCCGTGGCCGTCGATGAAAGGTGTCTGCGAGTGGGGCCGGACTCGCATCCTGAACCGGGGTTCAGGTGGGCGAGGGCAGCAAGGCTTCGGGTTCATCTGACGCGAGATGATCACACCCACCGAGCGATATACCAAGCCCTGCTCCGTAGAGCATTGGAACAAGGACATATAGAGCCCGACGCACACCGCAGACGAAGCGGATTTTACGCCCCCCGGGCGCCGGTGGGCACGCCTCAGAGCAAATGACCGTCGCCGGCCAGGGCCTGGTCGAGGCGTCGGATCAATTGCGCTGCATGGGCATCGTCGATGTCGTCGGTGCCGGAACCCGCGGCAGGAGCGGGCGCCGGTGCCGCCGCTGCCGCCGGTGCTGCGACGGCAGCGAGCGAGGCCTCGCGCTGGGCCAGGTCGAAGGCCAGGTTCAGCGAGGCCAGGACCGCGATGCGGTCGCGCGCCTTGACCTTGCCCGCATCGCGGATCTTGCACATCGCGGCATCGACGCGATCGACCGCTTCGCGCAACTGCGGCTCGCCGCCTTCGGGGCAGCCGAGCAGGTAGCTCTGGCCCATGATCTGGACTTCTATTTGCTTCATCGGGGCGTTGAGGCGTCTTGGGAGGGATCGGCCGGCAGTTGCTCGAGCAGCGCATCGAGCCGAGTGCGCGCCGCGGCCAGGCGCGACTTGAGCGCATCGCGCTCGCGCGTGAGCGCATTCACCTGGTCTTGCAGCAGCGCGTTGGTGCGCTGCACTTCCTCGTGGCGCACGAGCAAACGTTCGACGCGCTCGGCGATCTGATCAATTCGGCTCGGTGCAGGCATGGGGGGCGATTGTAGTTTCCGGCCAAGCCTGCGTTTACACATAAAATCCCGCGCGTTGGTGCTCGCGACGTGGTTCACGCGCCGCAGTTCAACGGGAAGCAGGAGTCGAAGCCCTTCAGGGCCCAGCCAACCTGCGCTGCCCCCGCAACGGTCAAACAGCCGGCACCCCTCGGTGCCACCCTCGTCGAAAAGCCACTGGGCGCCCTGAAACAGGTGCCTGGGAAGGCGGCGGGGGCCGCGTTGTCAGCCCGGATACCGGCCAACGAGGCGGCTGCCGCATGCGCGAGCAGGCGGCAGCCATGACGTCCAAGCACCGGCGGGGAAGCCGGTGGCGGGCATTGATGATCTCTTGTGTTCCCATGATGACTTCCTGCGTTTCTTCCGCGCATGCCGATGGTCGCGGCCTGCCGCGCCCCCGTCCGGCGCCCAGCCTCCTGTCCCTCTCCATCGCAGCCATGCTCGGTGGCCTCGCCGGCACCCCGACACTCGCCGTGGCGCAATCCTCGCCGGCGCTGGCCGAAACGCTGGTAACCGCCACCCGCACGCCCACCCGCGCCGACGAGCTGGTGTCGGACACGGTGGTCATCGACCGCGCGCAGATCGAGCAGCAGGCCAGCCGCACGCTGCCCGAGATCCTGCAGCGCGTCGCGGGCGTGCAGATCACCTCCAACGGTGGCGCCGGCAAGGCCAGCGGCGTGTTCATCCGCGGTGCCGAGGCCCGCCACACCATCCTCTTGATCGACGGCGTGCGCTACGCCTCGGCCACGGCCGGCGCGCCGGCTTGGGAGAACATCCCGGTCGACATGATCGAGCGCATCGAGGTGGTCAAGGGCCCGGCCTCGGCGCTGTACGGCAGCGACGGCGTCGGCGGCGTGGTGCAGATCTTCACGCGCAAGGGCAAGCCGGGCGAGGACTCTTTCAATCCGCGCGCCTCGACCACCTTCGGCAGCGAGGGCTACAAGCAGATCACGGGCGGCTTCAGCGGCGCCTCGGGACCCTTCACCTACTCGCTCGACGCCCAGCGCACCATCGACAAGGGCTTCTCCTCGACCAACCGCCGGGTGCCCTTCGGCAACTTCAATCCCGACCGCGATCCTTTCTTGCAGAGCGCGCTCAATGCCTCCCTGGGCTTCCAGATCAACCCCGACTGGAAGATCGACAGCGGCCTGCTGTATTCCGAGGGGATCAACCACTACGACGACGGCCCGGACTGGAACACGCGCAACCGGGCGCGCACGCAGACCGCCTACCTCGGCGTAAGCGGTGCCGTGACCTCGGGGTGGAAGACGCAGCTGCGCTATGCACAGAGCCGCGACTACACGCGCAACATCGTCGCGGAGCCGTTCAACCTGCCGGGCCTGTTCGAGACCACGCAGAAGGAGTACCTCTGGCAGAACGACATCGCGACGCCGATCGGCACCGTGGTCGCCGGCCTGGAGCGCCGCGTACAGGAGGTGAACAGCGACACGGCCTACACCGTCACCAAGCGCGACATCGACTCGGCCTTCGTCGGGCTCAACGGCAGCGCCGGCAACCACAGCTGGCAGCTCAACACGCGGCACGACCAGAACTCGCAGTTCGGAGACAACAACACCTGGTTCGCGGGCTACGGCTATCGCATCTCGCCGAACTGGCGCGTGCATGCGTCGCACGGGACCAGCTTCGTCGCGCCCTCGTTCAACCAGCTCTACTACCCCAACTTCGGCAACCCGGCGCTGCAGCCGGAAGAGGGCAAGAACACCGACGTGGGCATCACCTGGAGCCAGGACGGCCACAGCGTGAAGCTGGTGCGCTACGACAACAAGATCCGCGGCTTCATCACCAGCACCACGCGCCCGGAGAACATCCCTCGTGCGCGCATCGAGGGCTGGACGCTGGGCTACGATGGCCAGTTCGGGCCTTGGACCCTGCGCGCCAGCGTCGACTCGCTCGACCCGCGCAACGAGCTCACCGGCAGGCAGCTGCCGCGCCGCGCGAAGAACCAGGCCTCGGTCGGCGTCGACTATGCGGTCGGTCCCTGGAAGTTCGGTGCCTCGGCGCTGCACGTGGGCCGGCGCTTCGACGACAGCGGCAATACCATGCGGCTTGGCAACTTCACCACCGTGGACCTCTATGGCGAATACAAGGTGTCGAAGGACTGGGCCGTGCAAGGCCGCATCGTGAACCTCAACGACGTCAACTACGAGACCGCTTTTGGCTACAACCAGCGCGGACGCGCCGTTTACCTGACGCTGCGGTGGCAACCGAAGACCTGACGCCCCGTGAGCGCGCGCTGATCCTCGGCGGTCAGCGCAGCGGCAAGTCGCGCCGCGCCGAGCAGCGCGCGGCCGGCTGGCTGGCGCTCGACCCGGCGCATCGTGCGGTGCTGATCGCGACCGCGACCGCGCACGACGAGGAGATGCGCGAGCGCATCGCGCGCCATCGCGCCGACCGGGCACGGCGCGTGCCCGGGCTCGTCACGGTGGAAGAGCCGATCCAGCTCGGCCCCGCCCTGGCCCGGCACAGCGAGCCCGGCACGCTGGTGCTGGTCGACTGCCTCACGCTGTGGCTGACCAATCTTCTGATGCCCGCCGAATCCGGCTGCGCAGCGCCGTCGCTTGCCGACACGGCGCAGACCGTCTTGCTGCACGCGCTGCACGAGGCCCGCGGCCCGGTGCTGCTGGTGAGCAACGAGATCGGCCTGGGCGTGATCCCGATGGGGCGCGAGACGCGTGCCTTCGTCGATGCGCTGGGCCGGCTCAACCAGGCCGTGGCGGCCGCCTGCGATCGCGTGACGCTGATGGCGGCCGGCCTCCCGCTGAGCCTGAAAGATCCTTCATGAACTCCTTCGCCAGGCGCCTGTTCGCCGGCTTGCTGGCCCTGTGGGCGCTCGCGGCCCACGCCGTCGTCGTGACCGACGAGCGCGGCATGCGCGTGGAGCTGCCGCGGCCGCCGCAGCGCATCGTGACGCTGCTGCCTTCGCTGACCGAGTCGGTCTGCACGCTGGGCGGCTGCGACCGGCTGGTCGGCGTCGACCGCTATTCCAACTGGCCCGAGTCGGTGCGTGCGCTGCCGCAAGTCGGCGGCGGCATCGATCCCAACGTCGAGGCCATCGTCGCGCTCAAGCCCGACGTGGTGCTACTCGCCAAGTCCTCGCGCGTCACCGGGCGCCTGGAGGCGCTGGGCCTCAAGGTGCTGGTGCTCGAGCCCAAGAGCCATGTCGACGTGCGGCGCGTGCTCGACGCGGTGGCCCAGGTGCTGGGCAGCGGCGATGCGCAACAGGTGTGGCGCACCATCGATGCCAGCGTCTCGGCGGCGGCGCAGTCGCTGCCGGCCGGCGCCGCGCGCACGCGCGTGTACTTCGAGGTCAACAACGCGCCCTATGCGGCAGGCGAGAGCTCCTTCATCGGGGAGACGCTCACGCGGCTGGGCGTGAAGAACATCGTACCGGCCTCGCTCGGGCCCTTTCCCAAGCTCAACCCGGAATACGTGGTGCGCGCCGATCCCGACCTGATCATGGTCGGCGCGCGCAGCGCCCAGGGGCTGGAGCAGCGGCCGGGCTGGAGCGGCATCCGCGCGGTGCGCGAGGGCCGCGTCTGCCGCTTCACCGCCGAGGAGTCCGACGTGCTGGTGCGCCCGGGCCCGCGCATGGGCGAGGCCGCGCGGCTGATGGCGGGCTGCCTCCGGCAGAAGGCGCGCGGAGGCGCCGCCGGGTGAGAAGCCAGCACCGCCGCGCGCTGGCGCTGGGCATCGTGCTGCTGGCGCTGGGCGCGGCGCTGCTGGTGCTGGGTGCGGGCATTGGCAGCACCGGCTTCGAAAGCGTGCTCGATGCGCGCCACGACCCGGTCGCGCTGCAGATCGTGTGGGACATCCGCCTGCCGCGCACGCTCGGCGCCTGGCTCGCGGGTGCGCTGCTCGGCCTCGCGGGCGCGGTGGCGCAGGGCCTGTTCCGCAACCCGCTGGCCGACCCGTATCTGCTCGGCAGCGCCTCGGGCGCCTCGCTGGGCGTGGCCATCGCGCTGGCGATGTTCGGCGTCTCGCCGACCAGCACCGAATGGGTGGTGCGCCTGGGCCTGACCGGCGCGGCCTTCCTGGGCGCGGTGCTGGCGGTGCTGCTGACGCTGCTGCTTGCGCGCGGCGTGCAGCAGACGCTGCGGCTGTTGCTCGCGGGCGTGATCGTCGGCGTGGTGCTGGGGGCGGCCAAGGACCTGATCACCATCGCCTCGGCCGACATCCTTCAGGCGATCGTGGGCTTCATGCTCGGCAGCACCGGCCTGGTCGGATGGAGCGCCTGCGCCGTCATGGGTGCGCTGGGCGCGGCCTGCCTGCTGCTGGGCTGGATGCTGGCGCCGCTGCTCGACGGCCTCGCGCTCGGCGAATCCACCGCGGCCAGCCTGGGCCTGCCGCTGGGCGCGATGCGCGCCGCGCTGGTCGTGGTGCTGGCGCTGGCCACCGGCGCCGCGGTGGCGCAGACCGGGCTGATCGCCTTCGTCGGCCTGGCCTCGCCGCACCTGGTGCGCTCGGCCGTCAAGACCACGCATGCGCGGCTGCTCGTGCTGTCCACCGCCATGGGCGGCCTGCTGCTGATGGCGGCGGACCTGCTCGCGCGCTGGCTGATCGCGCCGCAGGAACTGCCGGTCGGCGTGCTGACGGCCGTCCTCGGCGGCAGCTACCTGCTATGGCTCATGCACCGGCGCAGCGCGCGCGGAGGCTTCTGATGCAGGCGACGGCACTGGAAGCCAGGCACTTGAGCGCCACGCTGGGCAGCGTGGAGGTGCTGCATGCGATCGACCTCGCGCTGGCGGCTGGGCGCTGGACCAGCATCGTCGGGCCCAACGGCGCCGGCAAGTCCACGCTGCTGAAAGCGTTGGCCGGGCTGCTGGCGCATCGCGGCGAGGTGCGGCTGGGGGGCGAGCCGCTCTCGGCCCTGCCGGGCCGTGCGCGCGCGCGTCGGCTGTCCTGGCTGGGCCAGGGCGGGCCGGGCGAGGACAGTGCGGACGACCTGATGGTCTACGACGTCGCCATGCTCGGCCGGCTGCCGCACCAGCGCTGGCTGGCGGCCCCCAGCGAGGCCGATCGCGCCGCGGTCGAGCGCGCGCTGCGCAGCACCCAGGCCTGGGAGTGGCGAGAGCGTCCACTGGGGCAGCTCTCGGGCGGCGAGCGGCAGCGCGTGCTGCTGGCGCGCGCGCTCGCCGTCGAGGCCGAACTGCTGCTGATGGACGAGCCCTTGGCCAACCTCGACCCGCCGCACCAGGCCGACTGGATGGCGGTCGCGCGCGGCCTGGTGGCCGAGGGCCGCACCGTCATCAGCGTGCTGCACGAGCTCAACGTCGCGCTCGCCGCCGATGCGATGGTGGTGATGGCCGGCGGGCGCGTGCTGCACCAGGGCGGCTGCGATGACCCGGCGACCCACCAGGCGCTGGAGTCGGTGTTCGACGGCCGCGTCGTCGTGCACCGCGTGGCGGATCAATGGATCGCGATACCGCACTGACACATCGACAAG
Source organism: Variovorax sp. WS11 (assembly GCF_010499245.1). Lineage (GTDB taxonomy): Bacteria > Pseudomonadota > Gammaproteobacteria > Burkholderiales > Burkholderiaceae_C > Variovorax. Next base: position 166,047 of record NZ_JAAGOW010000001.1, on the reverse strand, counting down.
GACATTCCATGCAAATCGAAACCCCGCCCAGCGAGAAGCCCTACGAGAAGCCCGAGGGCGAGCGCCGCGGCCTGGTGATCGTCAACACCGGCGACGGCAAGGGCAAGAGCACGGCAGCCTTCGGCCTGGCGCTGCGCGCGCACGGCCGCGGCAAGGCGGTGAAGATCTTCCAGTTCATGAAGGTGCCGAGCGCGCGCTTCGGCGAGCACCGCATGTTCGAGCAGATCGGCATTCCCATCGAGGGCCTGGGCGACGGCTTCAGCTGGAAGAGCCAGGACCTCGAGCGCTCGGCGCAACTCGCGCGCGAAGGCTGGGAGAAGGCGAGGGCGGCGATCCTGTCGGGCGAGCACTTCCTGGTCGTGCTGGACGAGATCACCTATCCGCTGATCTACGGCTGGCTGCCGCTCGAGGGGGTCCTGGAGACGCTGCGCACGCGCCCGCGCGAAGTGCACGTGGTGCTGACTGGCCGCCGCTGCCCCGCGGAAATCATCGAGTTGGCCGACACCGTGACCGAAATGCAGATGATCAAGCACGCCTTCCAAGGCCGGCATCCCCGCCCAGCGCGGCATCGGGATTGAGATGCCCTGAACACCTGCTCCCTCCCCTCTGGGGAGGCTGAGGAATCAGGGGCACCCGCCTCTGGTCCACGCAGCGGCCTCGTCCTCGCCCTCTTGATCGACCGCATGCTCGGCGGAGGCCCCGACGCGCTGGCACCCCGTCGTCTGGATGGGGCGCTACCTCGGCCGGACCGGACGATGGATCGCGCCCCGGATCGACGTCGCACCGCCCGCCCGATCCGGACCTTTCGCTGCCGGTGCGCTGGCCTGGTGCGTCGGCGCCGCAGCGGTCGTACTGGCGGCCGCTGCCCTGACCGCCGCTGCCGCCCGCCTGCCATCCTGGGCTGCCGCGCTGCTGCTCGGCCTTGCCCTCAAGCCCCTGCTCGCCTGGCGCATGCTGCGCGACGAGGTGCTGGCGGTCGAAGCCGCACTGGCTTGCTCGCTCGCCGAAGGCCGCACCCGCCTCACGCACCTCGTGAGCCGCGATGTCCGCACGCTGAACGAAGGCGCGGTGCGCGAGAGCGCCATCGAGTCGCTGGCCGAGAACCTCAACGACTCGGTGGTCGCGCCGCTGTTCTGGTTCCTGCTGCTGGGCCTGCCCGGCGCAGCGCTCTACCGCTTCGCCAACACCGCCGACGCAATGTGGGGCTACCGCGGCGAGTGCCACGGCCATGTCTGGGACTGGGCCGGCAAATGGGCCGCGCGCGCCGACGATGTGCTCTCCTGGTTGCCCGCGCGCATCACCGCCCTGCTCCTCACCCTGCCTTGCTCTCTCTCCCTCTCCCGCTCGCGGGAGAGGGCTGGGGTGAGGGTGCTCCGATCCCTTCCCCGCGAGGCCCGCCTGACCCCATCCCCCAACAGCGGCTGGCCCATGGCCGCCATGGCCTTGCGCCTGGACGTGCGTCTCGCCAAACCCGGCGTCTACGTGCTGAACCCGGCAGGCCGCGAGCCCACGGCCGCCGATACCCGGCATGCGGCAGCGTTGGGCGCCAGGGTGGTCTGGATGACGGGCGCCCTCGCGGCGCTCGCCTTCGTCCTTCAGGCAACATGGCCCGGCGCATGATCCCCGCTCCAGACGCCGCCGAAGAAGCCCTGCACGGCGGCCCCGACGCCCGCGGCGCGGGATTGCACGACTTCTCGACCAACGCCAATGCCTGCGGCCCCTGTCCGAGGGCCCTGCAGGCGCTGGCGCAAGCCGATGCGGGCCGCTACCCCGACCCCCGCCATACCGCGCTGCGCGAGACGCTGGGCCGCTTCCACGCCGTCGCCCCCGAACGCATCGTGATCGCCGCGAGCGCCAGCGAGTTCATCGCGCGCATCACGGCCGCAGTCGCGCAGCAGGGCGGTCGCGGGGTCTGGCTGCCGCGGCACAGCTATGGCGACTATGGGCGGGCCGCCGCAGCCTGGGGCCTCGACGTACGGCGCGAACCCGAGTCGCCGGCCGGCAGCGCGCTGGCCTGGTGCTGCGATCCGTCGAGTCCGCTGGGCCAGGTTCAACCGGGCTTGGGGGCCCTGGTCGACGCGCTGGCGGTCACGACCCCCTGCGTGCTCGACCTGGCCTATGAACCGCTGCGCCTCGAAGGCCGGCTGGATTTGAGCGCCGCGCAGAAGGACCGCGTCTGGCAACTCTGGACGCCCAACAAGGCCCTGGGCCTGACCGGCGTGCGCGCGGCTTATGCGATCGCCCCGTTGGAAGCGACTGGGATGGTGCAGCGCCTGACGCGACTCGCGCCCTCCTGGCCGCTGGGTGCGCATGGCGTGGCGCTGCTCGAAGCCTGGACGCTGTCCGAAACGCAGGACTGGCTTGCGAGCACTCGCGACCGGCTGCGCGACTGGAAGCGCGAGCAGCAGGCCCTGTGCGCCGCGATGGGCTGGTCCGTCCTGCGCAGCGTCGCCAATTACTTCTGCGCCCGCCCCGATCTCCCGTATGCGCCGCGTTCGACTTCTTTGCGCGAGGCGGGCGTCCAGCTGCGCGATGCCCGTTCCTTCGGCCTGCCGGGCCACGTGCGCCTCGCCGTGCTGCCGCCGGCCAGCCAGGCGGCACTGCGCCGCGCCTGGCAAGCCGCGAAGCCCTGAGCCTCAGCGCCGCTGCAGCTTCGGATTCTTCGCGAACAGATCCGCCGCCCAGTCCACGAACACCCGCACCTTGGCGCTCAGGTGCCGGTTGGGCGGATACACCACATGCACCGGCAGCGGCGGCCGCGTCCATTCCGGCAGCAGCTCGATCAGCTCGCCGCTTTCGATGTGCGGGTCGGCCATGAAGGTGATGCACTGCGAAAGCCCGAAGCCGCCCAGCACGGCGGCCAGGTGGGCATTGGCCTCGTTGACCGAGACGCGGTAGGGCCCCGCGATCTCGATGTGCTCGTCGCCCTTCTGGAACTCGTGCGGATAGACGCGGCGCGAGCCGGCCGCGAAATAGCTCACGACATGGTGCCGCTTCTCGATGTCGCTCGGATGCTGCGGGATGCCGTAGCGCTTGACATAGGCCGGCGAGGCCACGGTGACGAAGGCGAGGGTGCCGATGCGCCGCGCCACCAGCGACTGGTCGGTCAGGTCGCCGGCCCGGATCACGCAGTCCACGTTGTCGCTGATCAGGTCGACCGGGCGATCGCTCACCCCGAGGTCGAGCTGGATGTCGGGGTAGCGGTCGCTGAAGCTGGCCAGCGCCGGCAGGATGATCATCCGCGCCGTGGAAGAGCCCACGTCGATGCGCAGCCGCCCGGTCGGGTTGGCCTGGGCGTTGGTCATGCCGGCTTCGATGTCGTCGAAGTCGTTCAGCAGGCGCGCCGTGCGCTCGTAATAGGCGGCGCCGTCGGGCGTGACGGTCACGCGCCGCGTGGTGCGGTTCAGCAGCTTCACATGCAGACGAGACTCCAGCGCCTGGATCTGCTTGGTGACCGTGCCTTTGGGCAGGCCCAGCGAGTCGGCGGCACGGGTGAAGGTGCCGGCTTCCACGACGCGGACAAAGATCCGCATGCCTTGGATCTGGTCCATCGATGCTCCTAGGGAAAAACCCGCGTGAAGGGGCGGGGGGCGGATTCTGACATGTGCCGTCTTAGGCGATTGTTAGCCGATTGGAAACAGAGTGAGGTTGCGCAACTTGTTGTAGTCGCCAATGAGGCCCTTAATATTCAACCCATCGTCACCCATCGAGGTTGTTCCAATGTCATCCCGTCCCATCCCGCGTCCTGCTGAAGCCGCCCAGGCCCCGGCGGGCGCCGCTGCGCCGGGTACGGAGACCGACATCAGCGTTCCGCTGCCGGAGCGCGAGCCGGTCCAGGCGCGCCTCTACGGCCAGCGGGCCAAGGGGGCGGCGGTGCCGCTGGTGCTGCATTTCCATGGCGGCACCTTCACCAGCGGCAACCTGGACGACGGCCGCAACGTGGCGCGGCTGCTGGCAACCGCCGGCGCGGTGGTGCTGTCGGTGGCCTATCCGCTGAAGCCTTTCCCCGAACCTATCGAAGTGGGTTTCGCTGCGCTGGAGTGGCTCTACAAGCAGCGCGTCAAACTGGCCGGCAAGGGTGCCCGCGTGTACCTCGCCGGCGAAGAGGCGGGCGGCAACCTGGCGGCCGCGGTGGCGCTGATGGCGCGCGATCGCGCCCATCCGCCGCTGGCCGGCCAGATTTTGCTGTCTCCGATGCTCGACCCCTGCGCCGGCACGCTGTCGCTGCGCCAGGCCTCGGGCGACGTCACCCGCTGCCGCTGGGCTTCGGGCTGGCAGGAATACCTCAGCAGCCCGATGAACGCGACGCATCCCTACGCGGTGCCGGGTGCATCGCTCAGGCTGGCCGAGCTGGCGCCGGCGCTGGTGCTGGTCGGTGAAGACGACGCCATGCGCGACGAGGCCTTGAGCTTCGCGCGGCGGCTGCATGAGGCGGGCATCCCGGTCACCAAGGCGCTGCTGCCTTCGGCCGCGAAGTGTCCGGACGAGTTGTATGACCCCACCTCAGGGGATTGCGCGTGCTCGGAGACAGTGGGTGGGCATCTGCGCGCATTTTTCGCTGCCACGGTGCCGCCGGTGCCACCCCCGGCCTAGGCCCCAGCCGGCTTCGCCGGTCGACCTTTTCTGAAACCTTCCTGGATCCGCCGGCCTGACCGGCGGTGCCGGATTTCGCCTTCCTGCTGCCATGGGGCTGCGGGCCGGGCTGTTGCTTTTCAAAGTTATCAACGAGGACCTTCATCATGCAAACGAACAACAAGCAGTCGAATGTCAGCCGCCGCATCTGGCCCGCCGTGACCGGCATCACCGCCCTGGTGGCGATCGCCTCGGCCGTCCTGCTCGGGCTGCCCAGCTTCAAGGCCGAGGCCAACAATGCGCCTGCGGTCTCCGAGCCGCGGGCCACGCCCGTGTCGGTGGCCGTGGTGGCCGCGACCCAGGTCAACACCTGGGACGAGTTCTCGGGCCGGCTCGAAGCGGTCGAACGGGTCGATGTTCGCTCGCGGGTTGCCGGCGCGGTGCTGGCGGCGCACTTCCGCGAAGGCGCACTGGTCAAGCAGGGCGATCTGCTGATCACCATCGACCCGGCGCCCTATGCGGCCGAAGTCGAGCGCGCCGAGGCGCAGGTTGCCTCGGCCCAGGCCCGCGCGGCCTTCACGCGCAGCGAGCAGGAGCGCGCCCGCCGCCTGTGGGACGACAAGGCCATCGCCCAGCGCGAGCTGGACGAGCGCGTCAATGCCGGCCGCGAGGCCGAGGCCAGCCTGCGCGCCGCGCAGGCCCAGCTGCAGAGCGCGCGCCTGAACCTGGGCTACACGCAGGTGAAGGCGCCGGTGTCGGGCCGTGTCGGCAAGCTGGAAATGACCGTGGGCAACCTGGTCGCCGCCGGCCCCGGCGCGCCGGTGCTGACGACGCTGGTGTCGGTCAGCCCGATCTACGCCAGCTTCGACGCCGACGAGCAGGTGGTGGTCAAGGCCCTGAAGGACCTGCCGCCCGGCGCCGGCGCCCGCGGCAAGCTCGACGGCATTCCGGTGCAGATGGGCACGGCCGGCCTCGAGGGCACCCCCTACGAAGGTCGCCTGCAGCTGATCGACAACCAGGTCGATGCCAAGAGCGGCACGGTGCGCGTGCGCGCCGCCTTCGACAACAAGGACGGCACGCTGATCCCCGGCCAGTTCGCCCGCATCCGCATGGGCCAGTCGCGCAGCGACACGGCGCTGCTGGTGAGCGAGCGCGCGGTCGGCACCGACCAGAACAAGAAGTTCGTGATGGTGGTCGGCGAAGACAACAAGGCCGAGTGGCGCGAGGTCACGCTGGGCGCGCCGGTCAACGGCCTGCGCGTCGTGACCAAGGGCCTGAAGGCCGGCGAGCGCGTGGTCGTCAACGGCCTGCAGCACATCCGTCCGGGCGCCCTGGTGGCACCGGCGACGGTGACCATGGACGCCAAGGCCGACGCGCAGACACAGCGCGTGGCCACCGCCGCCAAATCTTGAGCGCCTGAGTGAAGGCGGCATCCCCGAGGGAAACAACATCATGAATCTATCCAAGTTCTTCATCGATCGGCCGATCTTCGCGGGCGTGCTCTCGCTCTTGATGCTGATCGCCGGCCTGATCGCCTTGCGCGGCCTGCCGATCTCGGAATACCCCGAAGTCGCGCCGCCCTCGGTGGTGGTGCGCGCCCAGTACCCGGGCGCCAACCCGAAGGTCATCGCCGAGACGGTGGCCACGCCGATCGAGGAGCAGATCAACGGGGTCGAGGGCATGCTCTACATGGGCAGCCAGGCGACCACCGACGGCGTCATGACGCTGACCGTCACCTTCAAGCTCGGCACCGATCCCGACAAGGCGCAGCAGCTGGTGCAGAACCGCGTCTCGCAAGCCGAGCCGCGCCTGCCCGAGGAAGTGCGGCGCCTGGGCGTGACCACGGTCAAGAGCGCGCCGGACCTCACGATGGTCGTGCACCTCGTGTCGCCCAACGACCGCTACGACATGACCTACCTGCGCAACTACGCGGTGCTCAACGTCAAGGACCGGCTGGCGCGCATCGAGGGCGTGGGCCAGGTGCAGATCTTCGGCGGCGGCGACTACTCCATGCGCGTCTGGCTCGACCCGCAGAAGGTGGCGCAGCGCGGCCTCTCGGCCAGCGACGTGGTGGCGGCGATCCGCGGCCAGAACGTGCAGGCGGCGGCCGGCGTGGTCGGCGCCTCGCCGGGCCTGCCGGGCGTGGACATGCAGTTGTCCATCAACGCCCAGGGCCGGCTGCAGAGCGAAGAGGAGTTCGGCGACATCATCGTCAAGACGGGTGCCAACGGCGAGGTGACGCGGCTGCGCGACATCGGCCGCCTCGAGCTCGGCTCGGCCGACTATTCGTTGCGCTCGCTGCTCAACAACGATTCGGCGGTCGGCATCGGCGTCTTCCAGGCACCGAACTCCAACGCGCTCGACATCTCGGCCAACGTGCGCAAGACGATGGCGGAGATCAACAAGAACATGCCCGAGGGCGTGGAATACCGCATCGCCTACGATCCGACGCAGTTCGTGCGTGCCTCCATCGAATCGGTGGTGCACACGCTGCTCGAGGCCATCCTGCTGGTGGTGCTGGTCGTGATCCTGTTCCTGCAGACCTGGCGCGCCTCCATCATCCCGCTGCTGGCGGTGCCGGTGTCGGTGATCGGCACCTTCGCCGTGCTGCACGTGCTGGGCTTCTCGATCAACGCGCTGTCGCTCTTCGGCCTGGTGCTGGCGATCGGCATCGTGGTGGACGACGCCATCGTGGTGGTCGAGAACGTCGAACGCAACATCGAGGCCGGGCTGACGCCGCGCGAGGCGACCTACCGCGCCATGCGCGAGGTCTCGGGCCCGATCATCGCGATCGCGCTGGTGCTGGTGGCGGTGTTCGTGCCGCTGGCCTTCATCAGCGGGCTGACTGGGCAGTTCTATCGGCAGTTCGCGGTGACGATCGCGATCTCCACCGTGATCTCGGCGATCAACTCGCTGACCTTGTCGCCGGCGCTCGCTGCGCTGCTGCTCAAGGGCCACGACGAGCCCAAGGATGCGCTGACGCGCGGCATGGATCGCGTGTTCGGCTGGCTGTTCCGTGGCTTCAACAAGCTCTTCCATCGCGGTGCCGAGGCCTACAGCGGCGGCGTCAAGGGCGTGATTTCGCGCAAGACGCTGATGCTGGTGATCTACCTCGCGCTGATCGGCGTGACTTTCGGCCTCTTCAAGGCGGTGCCCAGCGGCTTCGTGCCGGCGCAGGACAAGCAATACCTGATCGGCTTCGCGCAGCTGCCCGACGGCGCCACGCTGGACCGCACGGAAGAGGTGATCCAGCGCATGGGCGAGATCACGAAGAAGAACCCGAACGTCGAGGACGCGGTGGCCTTCCCCGGCCTGTCGATCAACGGCTTCACCAACAGCTCGAACTCGGGCATCGTGTTCGCGACCTTGAAGCCCTTTGACGAGCGCAAGCGCGCCGACCAGAGCGGCGGGGCGGTGGCGGGCCAGCTCAACCAGCAGTTCGCCGGCATCCAGGACGCCTTCATCGTGATGTTCCCGCCGCCGCCGGTGGCGGGCCTGGGCACCACGGGCGGCTTCAAGCTGCAGCTGGAAGATCGCGGCTCGGTCGGCTACGAGCAGATGGACGCGGCGGTCAAGGCCTTCATGACCAAGGCGCGCCAGGCGCCGGAGCTGGCCGGCATGTTCACCAGCTGGCAGGTCAACGTGCCGCAGCTCTACGCCGACATCGACCGCACCAAGGCGCGCCAGCTCGGCGTGCCGGTGCAGGACATCTTCGACACCATGCAGATCTACCTCGGCAGCCTGTATGCGAACGACTTCAACAAGTTCGGCCGCACCTACACCGTGCGCGTGCAGGCGGATGCGCCGTACCGCGCGCGCGCCGAGGACGTGGGCCTGCTCAAGGTGCGCTCGAACACGGGCGAGATGGTGCCGCTCTCGGCGCTGATGAAGGTCAATTCGAGCTTCGGCCCCGAGCGCGCGATGCGCTACAACGGCTACCTCGCGGCCGACATCAACGGCGGTCCCGCGCCGGGCTTCTCCTCGGGCCAGGCGCAGGACGCGATCGAGCGCATCGCCGCCGAGACCCTGCCCAAGGGCGTGAGCTACGAGTGGACCGAGCTGACCTACCAAGAGATCCTGGCCGGCAATTCGGCGCTGCTGGTGTTCCCGCTCGCCATCCTGCTGGTGTTCCTGGTGCTGGCTGCGCAGTACGAGAGCCTGACGCTGCCGCTGTCGATCATCCTGATCGTGCCGATGGGCCTGCTGGCCGCGATGACGGGGGTGTGGATTTCCGGCGGGGACAACAACGTCTTCACGCAGATCGGGCTGATCGTGCTGGTCGGATTGAGCGCGAAGAACGCCATCCTGATCGTGGAGTTCGCACGCGAGCTCGAGTTCGCCGGGCGAACGCCGATACAGGCCGCGATCGAGGCCAGCCGCCTGCGGCTGCGCCCGATCCTGATGACCTCGCTGGCCTTCGTGATGGGTGTGCTGCCGCTGGTGCTGGCCACGGGCGCGGGCTCCGAGATGCGCTCGGCGATGGGCGTGGCGGTGTTCGCCGGGATGATCGGCGTGACGGCCTTCGGCCTGTTCCTGACACCGGTGTTCTACGTCACGCTGCGCAAGCTCACGGGCAACCGGCCGCTCAAGCTGCACGGCGCAGTGCCGCACGTGGCGGACGACGACAGCTTCGTCTCGGCCCAGCATCCGGCGGCGCCGCATGGCGCGCCCCACGACAGCGGTTCCGGTGCCGGCGGCGGCGGTGGCCTGCGGCCCCAACCCGCTGCGCCCCTGAGCACGCACGACTGATGGCGCAACGCGCCTCACTACAAGAAAGCAGATCATGAAACTCGATCGAAGCACTTTCACCCGGCCCTGGCGCGCAGCGCTGGTGCCGCTCCTGGCGGCCCTGGTGCTGGCCGGCTGTGCGACCGCAACGCCCGAAGCGCCGAGCTTCCAGGCACCGGCCCAGTTCAAGGAACAGGCCGCGGCACCGGCAGAAGGCCAGTGGACGCAGGCCAAGCCCGCCGAGGCGCAGCCGCGCGGCGAGTGGTGGCGCGCCTTCAACGACCCGGTGCTCGATGCATTGGTCGCGCGGGCCGACGCCAGCAACAACAGCATCCAGGCCGCGGCGGCGCGGCTGGCCGAAGCGCGCGCCCTGGCGCGCAGCACCGACGCCGACCGCTCGCCGCAGCTCGGACTGGGCGCAGGCGCGAGCCGGCAGCGCGGGCTGGACCGCAACCAGAGCACCACGCCTTCCACACTGATCACGGCAGGCCTCGACTTTTCCTACGAGCTCGACCTGTTCGGGCGGCTCTCGAAGGCCAGCGATGCGGCCCGGCTCGACGCCGAATCGCGCGCCGGCCTGCTGCAGAGCACGCGCCTGCTGGTGCAGGCCGAGACGGCACAGACCTACCTTTCGCTGCGCGCCGTCGACGACGAGCGGCAGTTGGTGCGCGAGACCGTCGAGGCCTACCGGGACACGCTGCGGCTCACGCAGCAGCGCTTTCAGGCCGGCGACATCGCCGAGCTCGACGTGGCGCGGGTGGAGACCGAGATGGCCTCCACCGAGTCCGAGGCGCTGACGCTGGATCGGCGCCGCGCCGAGCTCGAGCATGCGCTCGCGGTGCTGACCGGCGAGGCCGCCTCCAGCTTCGAGATGAAGCCCGAAAAGTGGGCCACCGCCTTGCCCGCGATTCCCGCCGGCGTGCCGGCCACCGTGCTGACGCGCCGGCCCGATGTCTCGGCCGCGCAGCGGAGCGTGCTGGCGGCGCAGGCCCGCGTGGGCGTGGCGCAGGCGGCGTGGTTCCCGAACATCGCACTGACCGGCGGCGCGGGCTATGCCTCTTCGGACATCGGCGACCTGTTCAAGTGGTCGGCGCGTTCCTGGGGCATCGGCGCACTGCTGTCGCTGCCGCTGCTCGATGGCGGCCGGCGCGAGGCCGGCGTGCAGGGCGCCAACGCCCAGCTCGACGGCGCGCTCGCGGGCTACCGCGACCAGGTGCTCACCGCCTTCAAGGACGTGGAGGACCAGCTGTCCGCGCTGCGCATCCTCGACTCGCAATCGGGGGTGCAGGCCAAGGCGGTCGCCTCGGCCAGCCGGGCCACGCAGCTGTCCGACGCACGCTATCGCAACGGCTACATCAGCCAGCTCGACCTGCTGGACGCACGCCGCAGCGAGCTGCGCAACCGGCGCCAGGCGCTGCAGGTGAGGTCGGCGCAATACCAGTCGACCGTCGGGTTGATTCGCGCGCTGGGCGGAGGCTGGAGTGACCCGGCCACGGCCGATGCAGCACCCGCGGCCGGTGCGAAGGCGCAGGTGGCAGCGCGCTGAGCCTTTGCCGCCGGTTGCGTGTCGCCTCGACCGGGCGTCGACGACAATCCGCGGATGAATCAGAAGGTCGGGCGCGACAAGGCCCGTTGCGTCATGGTGCTGGGCACCACCAGCGGTGCCGGCAAGAGCTGGCTGGCCACCGCGCTGTGCCGCTGGTATGCGCGCCAGGGCTTCAAGGTGGCGCCTTTCAAGGCGCAGAACATGAGCAACAACGCGCGCGTGGTGGCGGGCGGCGAGATCGGCAGCGCCCAGTACTTCCAGGCGCTGGCGGCGCGCGCGCTGCCCGATGTGCGAATGAATCCGCTCCTGCTCAAGCCCGAGCGCGACACGCACAGCCAGGTGATCCTGATGGGGCGGGTGAGCGCCGAGCTCACGGCCTTGCCCTGGCGCGGGCGCAGCGAACGGGTCTGGCCGCAGATCGCGCAGGCCCTCGATGCGCTGCGGGCCGACCACGACATCGTCGTGATCGAAGGCGCCGGCTCGCCGGCCGAGATCAACCTGATGGACAGCGACATCGTCAACCTGCGCGTGGCGCGGCATGCCGATGCGCGTTGCCTGCTGGTGACCGACATCGATCGCGGCGGCGCCTTCGCGCACCTCTACGGCACCTGGGCCCTGATGCCCGAGGCCGACCGCGCGCTGCTGGCCGGCTTCGTGCTGAACAAGTTCCGCGGCGATGCAGCGCTGCTCGCACCAGCGCCCGAGCGCCTGCGTGGGCTGACCGGGGTGCCGACGGTTGCGACCCTGCCGATGTGGTGGCAGCACGGTCTGCCCGAGGAGGATGGCGTCTTCGACGAGCGCAGCACGGCCGGCGGTGAAGTCCGATTGACGGTCGCCGTCGTCGCCTATCCGCGCATCAGCAACCTCGACGAATTCCAGCCGCTCAAGAACGTGGCGGGTGTGCGGCTGCGCTGGGTGCGCAGCCCGGCCGAGCTGGCCGATGCGGACTGGGTCGTGCTGCCGGGCTCCAAGAACACCAGCGGCGACCTGGCCTGGCTGCGTGCGCAGGGGCTGGACCGCGCGGTGGCGGCGCATGCGGCGCGCGGTGGCGCGGTGCTCGGCATCTGCGGCGGGTTGCAGATGCTGGGCGAGGCCTTGATCGATCCGCATGGCGTGGATGGCAATGGACCCGGGCTCGGCCTGCTGCCGCTGGTCACCGTGTTCGAGGAGGACAAGACCGTGCGCCTGCGCGAGGCACGCTTCGGCGCGTTGAAGGGGCCGTGGGCCGCGCTGTCGGAGGTGCCGGTGCGCGGCTACGAGATCCATCATGGCCAGACCGCGCAGCATCCGGCGATGGCCGCCGCCGGCGATCGCGCGCGGGCCGTGATGCCGGAGGACCTGGCCTGGCAGAACGCTCGGGGCAATGTGCTGGGCCTTTATCTGCATGGCCTGTTCGAGGACCCTGCCGTGCTGCAGGCGCTCTTCGGCGCGCGTGCGCGCACGCTGGAGGCCGTGTTCGACGGCTTGGCCGACCACATCGATTCCCACTTTGAAGCGGGCGCGCTGCGCTCCCTGATCGAATGAAGCTTGAACTCCCCGCCGTCGAATCCATTGACGATTCCGCGCTTGCCGCGCGGGTGCAACACCTGCTGGACCACAAGACCAAGCCGCTCGGCGCGCTGGGCCGGCTCGAGGCATTGGCCCTGCGGCTGGGCCTGATCCTCGGCAGCGAAACGCCTGCCTTCGCGGCGCCGCAGATGCTGGTGTGCGCGGGCGACCATGGCCTCGCGGCACGCGGCGTCTCGGCCTATCCGAGCGACGTGACCTGGCAGATGGTGGAGAACTTCCTCGCCGGCGGCGCGGCCGTCAGCGTGCTCGCGCGACAGCATCGCCTGGCGCTCACGGTGGTGGACTGCGGGGTGCGGCATGACTTTGCGCCGCGCGAGGGCTTGCGCGTCCTCAAGGTCGCGGCGGGCACGGCCGATGCGGCGAGCGGCCCTGCCATGAGCGTGGCGCAATGCGAGGCCGCCATCGCCAACGGCATGGCGCTGGTGCGCGGGCTACCGGGCAACGCGCTGCTGCTGGGCGAGATGGGCATCGGCAATTCCTCGGCGGCCTCGCTGCTGCTGGCGCGGCTCACGGGGCAGGACATCGATGCCTGCACCGGCAGCGGCACCGGCCTCGATGCCGCGGGCCTGGCGCGCAAGCGCGGTCTGCTGCGCGAGGTGCTGGCGCTGCACGCCGATGCGGGCACGCCGCTGGCCGCGCTCGCGGCTTTCGGCGGCTTCGAGATCGCCACGCTCGTCGGTGCGGTGCTGCAGGCGGCCGAGGAGCGGCGGGTGATCGTGATGGATGGCTTCATCGCCAGCGCGGCGGTGCTGGTGGCGCAAGCCCTGCGGCCGCACGTGGTGCAGCGCTGCGTCGCGGCGCACGAATCGGCCGAGCCGGGGCACCGGCTGCTGCTGGAGGCGCTCGGGCTCGAGCCCTTGCTGAAGCTGGACCTGCGCCTGGGCGAGGGCTCCGGCGCCGCGCTGGCCTGGCCCTTGCTCGAATCGGCTTGCCGAATCCTGCGCGAGATGGCGAGCTTTGAATCGGCCGGTGTCTCGCAGCGGGAGGTGTGATGGTGATTGCGCGTCTGCCTATCATCCCAACGAGTTTCGATAAGAATGGATACCTATGCGACCGTCTGTTGTGCTCGACATGAAGCGAAGTGCAGTGCGCGAAGCGGCAAGCCGCTTCCGTGCGGCGAACCCGCGCATCTTCGGATCGGTGCTGCATGGCACCGACCGGGACGGCAGTGACCTCGATCTGCTCGTCGATGCGTTGCCCGGCGCGACGCTCTTCGACTTGGGAGGTCTGCAAGACGAACTGGAATCGCTGCTCGGCATCCATGTCGATCTGCGGACTCCGGGTGACCTGCCCCCGAAGTTCCGGGCCAAGGTGCTCGCCGAGGCGCAGCCGGTATGAGCGAGAACCGTCTGGCCGACTACATCGACCACATGCAGCAGGCGGCGGCGGATGCGTGCGGCTTCGTGCAAGGGCTGGCCGAGGATGACTTTCTTGCGGACAAACGCACCCAGCAGGCCGTCATCATGAGCCTGATCATCATCGGCGAGGCTGCCACGAAAGTGATGGACGCTTACGCCCAGTTCACCGACGCGCATCCCGAGGTGCCTTGGCGCAGCATGCGCGGCATGCGCAACCGCATCGCCCACGGCTACTTCGACATCAACCTCGAAGTGGTGTGGGATACCGTGCAAACGGCGCTGCCGGAGTTACTCAAGCAACTGCATGCCGTGCGACAGGACGTTGGGGATGAAGACCACAGCGACGATGGGATGAAGCCATGAAGGGCATCCAGCTCGCCCCATGATGCACGGCGTGCGCCATTTCCTGCTGGCGCTCCAGTTCTTCACGCGCGTGCCGGTCACGGGGCGGCTGGCGGCCTGGGTGGGCTTCAGCCCCGCGATGCTGCGTGCGAGCGCGGCGCATTTTCCCGGCGTGGGATGGCTGGTGGGCGCGGTCGGGGCAGGCGTGTTCCTGCTCGCGCAATCGGGCCTGCCCGGCATGGCCGGCGCGGTCGCGGCAGCGCTGCTGTCGACGATCGCGACCGTGCTGCTGACCGGGGCCTTCCACGAGGACGGGCTGGCCGACGTGGTCGATGGCCTGGGCGGCTCGTTGGATCGGGCGCGTGCGCTGCAGATCATGAAGGACTCGCGCATCGGGGCCTTCGGCGCGCTGGCGCTGGTGCTGGCGCTGGGTTTGAAGACCGCGCTGCTGGCCACGCTGGCGGGGCAGGGCGCGATGAACGTCGCGACCGCCTTGCTGGGGGCGCACGTGCTGTCGAGGCTGGCCCCGCTGTTCCTGATCCGATGGCTGCCTTACGTGGGCGACGACGGCAGCGCGAGCAAGTCCAAGCCGCTGGCCGATGCGATCGGCGGCGGGGCTTTGCTGGTGGGCGTGCTGTATGCGTTGCCGGCCGTCCTGCTGCTGCTGTTCACGCATCCGCTCGCGCAGGCCGTGGCTGCCATGGTCGCCTGCGTGCTCGCGGCGTCGTACATGGCCTGGCTGCTCGCGCGCCGGCTGCAGGGCTTCACCGGCGACGGGCTGGGCGCCACCCAGCAACTGTGCGAGCTGGCCCTCTACCTGGCGCTCGCCTGGCAGGCATGAAGCTGGGACTCGTGCGTCACGCCCAGACCACCGCGGTGGCCGGCTCCTGCTATGGCCGTTCCGACGTGGGCGTGCCGCCGGAAGCGACGCGCGCCATCGCCGAGCGGATCGCGCCGGCGCTCGCGGCGCAGACCGAGCTCGTCAGCTCGCCCCTGCAGCGCTGCGCGCTGCTGGCGCAGGCCATCGCCGCGCTGCGGCCGGAGCTGCCACTGCGCGTCGACCCGCGCATCGCGGAGATGGATTTCGGCGCCTGGGAAGGCTGCGACTGGCGCAGCATCGCGCGCGCCGAGCTCGATGCCTGGACCGGCGCCTTCGCCGATGCGCGGCCGGGCGGCCATGGCGAGAGCACGCGCGAGTTCATGGGGCGGGTGGGCGAAGCCTTCGACGAATGGCGCGCTGCCGGGCGCGATGCGCTGTGGATCACGCATGCCGGCGTGATCCGCGCCGTCTGGCTGCTGCGAGATGGCCTGCGCTGCGTGGAGCGCGCCGACCAATGGCCCTCGCGGCCGATCGCGTTCGGCGAGTGGGTGGTGGTCGAGGGTTGAAGAAAGGCTAGCGCGACGGCGCCCGCCATTCGCGGCGCCACAGCCGCTGCAGTTCGCCTGCCATGGCAGGCGATGAAGTGCCGATCAGCATGTTGCCTTGCCCGCGATGCACCCATGCGTGGATGCGCAGGTCGAACGGGCTGTAGAGCATCACCGCGTTGTTGTCGTGGCAGTCGTGCGGCTTGCAGAAGGCATGCAGCACGTAGCGGCTGCCGCCCACGTACACCCAGCGCGGCTCCGGAGCGGGACCATTCATCTGGGCGAGCCAGGGTTCGCGCGCGTGGGCGCCGAGCAGGCCGCGCCAGGTTCTGCGGAAGCGCGCATCGGTGAGCAGCTTCGCCGGCTTGTCCTTGGCCGCGGACGGTGACCGTGGAGCCGGCGATGGGGGCGGCGCCGGTCCCCCAAGCTGGTCGCGCGCCCAGCCCGGCAGGGCCAGCGCGCCCAGGGCGCACACCAGGAAAAGGCGAAAGCGGCATTGCATGGCAATCACGATGATGGCGCCGCGCCGCGGGCGCCGCAAGGGAGCGAGTCCGCGGCTCGTAGGGGCCGCAGCGCGAGCCGTTCGCGCGGCCGGGCAGGCGCTCAGGGCGCCGGCGTCTTCGGCTTGTAGTCGCACCAGGGCGCCACCGCGCACTTCCAGCACATCGGCTTGCGCGCCACGCAAACGTAGCGCCCGTGCAGGATCAGCCAGTGGTGGGCATGCAGGCGATAGGCCGGCGGCACGCGCTTCTCGAGCTTGAGCTCGACCTCCAGCGGCGTCTTGCCGGGCGCCAGGCCGGTGCGATTGCTGACGCGGAAGATGTGGGTGTCGACCGCCATCGTGGCTTCGCCGAAGGCCACGTTGAGCACCACGTTCGCGGTCTTGCGGCCCACGCCCGGCAGGGCCTCGAGCTCGGCGCGCGTGCGCGGCACCTCGCCGCCGTGGCGCTCGATCAGCATGCGGCAGGCCTCCATCAGGTGCTTGGCCTTGCTGCGGTAGAGGCCGATGGTCTTGATGTAGCCCTCCAGCCCTTCGATCCCCAGCTCGAGGATGGCCTGCGGCGTGTTCGCGACCGGGAACAGCTTGCGGGTGGCCTTGTTCACGCCCACGTCGGTGGCCTGCGCCGAGAGCAGCACGGCGGCCAGCAGCTCGAAGGGGGTGCTGTACTCCAGCTCGGTCTCGGGTTCCGGATTGGCCGCCTGCAGGGTGGCGAAGAAGGGCTCGATCGCTGTTTTTTTCATCGTGGCCGGCAGTGTATGCATGTTGCCCCCGCCCGGCGGCGGCCTGGCCCGAACTTGCGACAATGGCACCCCTTCCGTCATTCGCAGCAGGTTCCCATGCAATTCGCCACCCGCCTCGACAACGTCGAAACCTCCGCCATCCGCGAACTCTTCAAGCTGCTGGGC
The DNA here is from genome assembly GCF_010499245.1 of Variovorax sp. WS11. GTDB lineage: Bacteria > Pseudomonadota > Gammaproteobacteria > Burkholderiales > Burkholderiaceae_C > Variovorax. Next base: position 149,160 of record NZ_JAAGOW010000001.1, on the reverse strand, counting down.
AAGCCCGGCATCATCAGCTTCGCCGGCGGCTTTCCGGACAGCGCGATGTTCGACGTCGAGGGGCTGAAGGAGGCGAGCTCGAAGGCGCTGGCCGAAGAGCCCGGCGGCGCCCTGCAGTACGGCGCCACCGAGGGCTACGAGCCGCTGCGCGCGCAGCTCTCGGCCTTCATGAAGGGCAAGGGCGTGGAGGTCGCGCCCGAGGGGCTGATCGTGACCACCGGCAGCCAGCAGGCACTCGACCTGCTGGGCAAGACCCTCATCTCGCCCGGCGACAAGGTGATCGTCGAGGGACCGACCTTCCTCGCGACCATCCAGTGCTTCCGCCTCTATGGGGCCGAGCTGATCAGCGCGCCCATCGATGCCGAGGGCGTGCAGGTCGACCGGCTGGAGCAGCTGATCGCCGAGCACAAGCCCAAGTTCGTCTACCTGATCCCCACCTTCGGCAACCCCAGCGGCGCGATGCTGAACCTGGAGCGCCGCAAGAAGGTGCTGGAGCTGGCGGTGAAGCACGGCACGGTGATCGTGGAGGACGACCCCTACGGCGACCTCTATTTCGGCAAGGCGCCGCCGCCTTCGATCATGTCGCTGACCGCCGAGGTCCCGGGCAGCCGCGAGCTGGTGGTGCATTGCGGCAGCCTGAGCAAGGTGCTGAGCCCGGGCCTGCGCATCGGCTGGATGATCGCGCCGCCGGAGCTGCTGGCCAAGGCCACCATGTGCAAGCAGTTCAGCGATGCCCACACCAGCACGTTCGCGCAGGCCACCGCCGCGCAGTACCTCAAGAGCGGGCGCATGCCCGACACGCTGGCGCATGTGCGCAAGGTCTATGCGGAGCGAGCCGCCGCCATGGGCGCGGCGCTGAAGCGCGAGCTCGGCGATGCGATCGCGTTCACGCAGCCGGGCGGCGGGCTGTTCTTCTGGGCCCGGCTGACGGGCGCGAACGGCAAGCTGGCCGATGCCAATGCGCTGGCCAAGCGGGCGATCGAGAAGGGCGTGGCCTTCGTGCCCGGCGCGCCCTTCTTCGCCGAAAAGCCCGATCTGGCGACCTTGCGGCTGAGCTTCGCGACCGCCAACGTCGAGAAGATCGAGGAAGGCATCGCGCGCCTGGGCGCAGCGCTCTGAGCCGTTCCTGGCCCTCAGCGCAGCGCGTCGGCCAGCTTCAGGCCGTAGCGCTGCTCGGCAGCCTGCAGCGAGGGTGGGATCGAAGGCGCCAGGCGCACGCCGGCTGCGATCTGCTCGGCGCGCCGCTGCAGGCCGCGCTCGCCCGGCAGCCGCACCGGCTTCGCCGCGTCGGCGGGCACGTTGGCGCGGCACTGCGCGGCCACGTGGTCCATCTGGCGCAGGAAGGCCGCCTTGCCGCCGAAGGCATTCAGGTCGTGCAGCGTGAGGTACACCGTCGCGCCCCAGCCCTCGGGCGGATCGGCCCGGCCATGGCCGGAGAGCCCGCCGGTCAGCGATTCCACCAGCAGCGCCAGGCCGTAGCCCTTGTGGCCATGGGACAGGCCGCCCACCGGCAGCAGCGTGCCGGGCGGCTGGTCGAAGAGCACCGCCGGGTTTTTCGAGGGCCGGCCCTTCGCGTCGATGAGCACTTCGTGCTCGAAGGTCTCGCCCGCGTGGTGCTTGCGGTTGCTCATGCCGTTGGTGGTGATGGAGGCCGAGATGTCGACCATCGCCCCGCCGTCGCCGAGCGGGAAGCCCAGCGCCAGCGGGTTGGGCGTGAACACCGCCTGCGTGCCGCCGAAGGGCGCGACGCTGGCGGTGTTGGGGTCGGAGCAGGCCAGCACCAGCAGCATGTCTTCTTCCAGCGCCCGCAGCAGGTAGGCGGCGAGGCAGGCGATGTGGTGGCTGCGGCGGATCACCAGCGAAGCGGTGCCCAGCTCGCGCGCCCGCGGCAGCAGCAGGTTCAGGCCCTGGTGGACCAGCCAGGGGCCGGGCAGGCGCTGGCCGTCCCACAGCACGGCGGCAGGGCGGTCGGAGACCAAGATCGGAGCGCCCTCGCGCCGCATCCGGCCGGCCTCCAGTTCCTTCACATAGCCGGCCAGGAGCGCGAGGCCGTGCGTGTCGTGGCCCAGCAGGTCGCCCTGCACCAGCGTGTCGGCCACCGTGCCGGCCATGGCCTCGGCCAGGCCTGCGTGCTGCAGGAGTTGCGCCGCGTAGCGGGCGAGGGCAGAGGCGTCGTAACGGGGAGAGGTGTCGGTGTTCATGTGTTCAGTGTGCCGCGGCAGTCTGCAGGCGTCGATGCCGGCGCCGCCAGGCCAGGGCGGTCGAGCCGAACCAGACCAGCAGCGTGGCCAGCGCGAGCCCGGCAGCGATCGGCCGCTCGACGAAAGCCAGCCAGCTGCCGTCGGACTTGATCATCGAGGTGATGAAGTTCTCCTCCAGCATCTTGCCCAGCAGCATGCCGAGGATGGCCGGCGCGACCGGGAATCCGTTCTCCTCCAGCAGCCAGGCCGCGACGCCGAAGCCGAGCAGAATCCAGAGGTCGAACAGCGCGTTGTTGATGGCGAAGGCGCCCACCAGGCAGAAGACCAGGATGATCGGCATCAGCACGGTGCGCGGCATGCGCAAGATGCGCGCCGAGGCCTTGATGCAGGCCCAGCCCAGCGGCAGCATCAGCAGGTTGGCGAGGATGAAGACGATGAACACCGCGTAGACGTTGTGCGGGTTGTTCATGAAGATCATCGGGCCCGGGTTCATGTTCTTCATGTAGAGCACGCCGATCACGATGGCCGTGATGGAGTCGCCCGGGATGCCGAACACCAGCGCCGGCACCCAGGCGCCGGCGAGCGCGCTGTTGTTGGCGGCACCGGCCTCGACCAGGCCTTCCGGATGGCCGGTGCCGAACTTCTGCGGCTCCTTCGAGAGCTTCTTGCTCATCGCATAGGACATCCACGCCGCGATGTCGGCGCCCGCCCCGGGCAGGATGCCGACCGCGGTGCCCAGCGCGCTGCCGCGCAGGGTCTGCATCGGGTACTTGCGGATCAGGCCGCCCATGCCGGCAAAGACCGAGCCGATCTGCTTCTTGAAGCGCGCGAGTTCCTCGGCCGTGACCGTGAAGCGCAGGATCTCGGAGATGGCGAACATGCCGATCATCGCGGGGATCAGGGTGAGCCCGCCCAGCAGGTCCGCGTTGCCGAAGGTGAAGCGCGGATGGCCGGCCGGATTCTCCAGGCCCACGCAGCCCATCAGGAGGCCCAGGAACAGCGTGATGAGGCCCTTGAGCGGCGTGTCGCTGGTGATGAAGACCGCGCAGGTCAGGCCCAGCAGCACCAGCCAGAAATATTCGAAGGAGCTGAACTTGATCGCCACCTCGGCCAGCGCCGGCGCGGCCACGATCAGCACGGCCGTGCCGAACAGGCCGCCGATGCAGGAGAACACCAGGCCGATGCCCAGCGCCGTCTCGCCCTGGCCCTTGCGCGTCATCGCATAGGACTCGTCGGTGTAGGCGGCGGAGGCCGGCGTGCCCGGGATACGCAGCAGGGCGCCCGGAATGTCGCCCGCGAAGATCGCCATGGCCGTGGCCGTGACGATGGCCGCGACGGCGGGCACCGGCGGCAGGAAGAAGGTGATGGGCACCAGCAGGGCCGTGGCCATGGTGGCCGTGAGCCCGGGCACCGCACCGACGAACATGCCGAAAAGGCCCGACAGCAGCATCACCAACAGCACGGTCGGCGTGGCGACGGTCTGCAGGGCGAGGAGGACCGAATCCATCAGCTTTGCCTCACCACGCGAAGCGCTGCAGCACGCCCCAGGGCAGCGGCACCTTGAGCAGCTTGTAGAAGCAGGTGTGGATCACCAGCGTGGCCGCGACCGCCACCGCCAGCGCGACCGGCAGGCGCACGCCGCAGGCCCATTGCAACAACGTCAGTATCAGCAAACTGCACAGCACGAAGCCGAGCCGGTCGGCCAGCAGGATGTAGAAGGCCATGCTGGCGATGACGATCGCGAAGGCCGCGAGGCGCCGCGGGGAACGCAGGCCCTCGCCGAGCACGAGCAAGGGCTGCCCGCTGCGCAGGCCTTGCCACGTCAGCGCCAGCGAGCACAGCGCAAGGCCCGCCGCGGCAAGCCCGGGGAACAGCGCCGGCCCGAAGTTCTGGCCAGCCGCCGGCGGAAAGCCCTGGATGTGCCAGAGCACCGCCAGCGAAAGCAGCAGCAGCGCGGCGCCGATCAGGCTGTCATGGATGCGCATCGACAGGGCTGGTCAGGCTCTACTTGGCGATGCCGACGGCCTTCATCGCGACGGCGAAGCCCGCGTCCTTCTCGGCCATGAACTTGCCGAAGTCTGCGCGATCGGCATAGAGGGCGCCGAAGCCGCGCGAGGCCAGGAAGTCCTGGTAGCCCTTGCCGTCGAAGATCTTCTTGAGCGTGGCGGCGAGCTGATCGGTCTGCTCCTTCGGCAGGCCCTTGGGCGCGGCGATGCCGCGCCACGCGCCGGCATTCCACATCTTTCCCGCGGCGTCGGTGTAGAGCGGCACCTTGGGAAAGATGCCGTCGGGCTTGGAGCCCAGCAGCAGCAGCGGGCGCACCTTGCCGGCGTCGATCAGCGAGCGCGCCTCGGGCAGCGAGCAGGACACCACGTCGACGCCGCCGGCCATCAGGTCCTGCAGGCCCGGAGCGGCGCCCTGGCTCGGCACCCAGGCGATCGCGTTGCCGGGCAGCTTGTTGTCGACCAGCCATTGCGCGAGGCCCAGGTGCCAGATGCCGCCCTGGCCGGTGCCGCTGGCCTTCAGCTTGCCGGGGCTGGCCTTGGCGGCGTCGAGCAGCTCCTTGGCGCTCTTGATGGGCGAGTCCTCGCGCACGAAGATTGCGTTGGCGTCGAAGTTCATGAGCGCGAGCGGCGTGTAGTCGGCGCCCGAGAGCTGCGTGAGGCCTGCGTGGCGCATCATGCCGATCTCGACCGTGACGATGCCCAGCGTGTAGCCGTCGGGCGCGGCCGAGGCGATGGCCTGGTGCCCGACCACGCCGCTGCCGCCCGTGCGGTTGACCACGTTGATGGGCTGCTTGAGCTCTTTCTCGAGCTCGGCGGCGATGATGCGGGCCACGGCATCGGTGCCGCCGCCGGCGCCCCACGGCACGATCATCGTGATCGGGCGCTCGGGGTAGGCCGCGTGGGCGAGCCCGGGAAGAACCAGGGCGGTGGCGGCGGCACCGAGTGCGGCCAGAGACTGACGGCGCTTCATTTCGTCTCCTACGTTGTTGCCCGGGCATTCAAGCACCCGGGGCGCCGCAAGCGAAACTGAAGATAACCCTAGGACCGCGCAGGTCCTTTTTGCCTTAGGGGAGAAACCGGTTTCTCCCGGCGCCTCAGCGCAGGACTTCAAGCAGCCGGTCGAGGCCGCCGTCGTTGATCGCCACCATGGCCTCCTCGCGCACCTTGGGCTTGGCGTGGTAGGCCACCGACAGGCCGGCCTCGCGCATCATCGGCAGGTCGTTGGCGCCGTCGCCGACCGCGATGCATTCGGCGGGCGAGATGCCGAGAAGCGAGGCGACTTCGAGCAAGGTGCGGCGCTTTTCCGCGCCGTCGCAGATGTCGCCCCAGGATTGCATCGCCACGCGGCCGGTGAGCTTGCCCTCAGCCTCGTCGAGCAGGTTGGAGCGCGCGAAGTCGATGCCCAGGCGCTCCTTCACGCGGTTGGCGAAGAAGGTGAAGCCGCCGGAGACCAGCAGCACCTTGAGCCCTGCCGCCTTGCAGGCCGACACCAGCGCCTCGGCGCCGAGGTTGAGGCGCAGGCGCCGGTCGTAGACCTCCTGCAGCGCCGAGACCGGCACGCCCTGCAGCAGAGCCACGCGGCGCCGCAGGCTTTCCTTGAAGTCCATGATCTCGCCGCGCATCGTTGCTTCGGTGATCGCGGCGACCTCGGCCTTCTTGCCGACTGCATCGGCGATCTCGTCGATGCACTCGATGTTGATCAGCGTCGAGTCCATGTCGAAGGCAATCAGCTTGAAGTCGGCGAGCTTCAGGGGAGGGGTGAAGCGCTGGACCACAAGGCCAGGCGAAATCTCTTGGGTTGCTTTCATTCAGAGTACCAGTTGTCGACGCGCAATCCGGGGACCCGGGAGAACTCGCGCACGTTGCGCGTGACGACAATACGGTTGTGGGCAAGAGCGATGCCGGCCATCAAAAGGTCGTAGGGTCCGATGGGCGTGCCCTTGTTCTGCAGATAACCCTTGATCTGGCCCGCCCTGCGCGCGCTGTCCGTATCGAAGTCGAGGACGGCGAACCGCATGGTCAACTCCGCCAGTTGGGTGCGCTGGGTGGTGGGATCGATGGATTTGGAGAATCCGAACTCCAGTTCGAACAGGTTCACCGCGCTCAAGGCCATGAGTTCGTCCGGCACGGTGGCCATCCGTTCGCGAACTCCGCCAGCGCGGCGGAAGGCGTAGATCAGAGTGTTGGTGTCCAACAGGTACATCACCACGCCTCGCGTGGCGTGTCCGGCGGCAGGTCCTTGTTCATTTCCTCGGTCAGTGGGAAATCGGCCCACAGTTCGGGCCGCTTGTCGACCTCGACAAAGAACTCGTCCCAGCTCTTCTTGGGCTTGCGCTTCTCCGCCTCGGCGAACTGAGCGAACCATTTGCTCAGCGACATGTGGGCCCGCGCTGCTGCTTCCTTGGCAGCCGCCAGGGCGTCGTCTTCCAGATAAATCGTGACTTGAGACATACCAGGCCTCCTTTGCTGACAACCGTCGTGAATTATATAAGTGCGCACACTTATACGGCGGCGCTCGCCTCTGCGACCTTCGGCTGCCCGAGGCTCCTGAGCACATCCCGCACCATCTGCGCTCGCTCCTTCGGCTCCTTCAGCTCCCGCTCGATGCGCAGCTTCTCGTTGCCGGCCAGCTTGATGTGCTTGTTCTTCTGGATCAGCTGGATGATGGCCATCGAATCGACCGGCGGGTCCTTCTTGAAGCTGATGTGGATCACGCCCGGCGCGGCGTCGACCTTGACCACGCCGTAGGGCCGCGCCAGCACGCGCAGCCGGTGCACGTCGATCAGCGTCTGCGCCTGCGGCGGCAGCTTGCCGAAGCGGTCGACGATCTCCTCGAGCAGGGTGTCGATCTGGTCGGAGGTCTTCGCGGTCGCGAGCTTCTTGTAGAAGGACAGGCGCAGGTGCACGTCGCCGCAGTAGTTCTCGGGCAGCAGGGCGGGCGCGTGCAGGTTGATCTCGGTGGTGACCGACAGCGGCGCCAGCAGGTCGGGCTCCTGGCCGGCCTTGAGCGAGCGCACCGCCTCGGCCAGCATCTCGTTGTAGAGCTGGAAGCCGATCTCCATCATGTTGCCGCTCTGGTTCTCGCCCAGCACCTCGCCGGCGCCGCGGATCTCCAGGTCGTGCATCGCGAGGTAGAAGCCGGAGCCCAGCTCCTCCATCTGCTGGATGGCGTCGAGACGCTGGGCGGCCTGCTTGGTCAGGCCCTCGATGTCCGGCACCATCAGGTAGGCATAGGCCTGGTGGTGGCTGCGGCCGACGCGGCCGCGCAGCTGGTGCAGCTGCGCCAGGCCGAACTTGTCGGCGCGGCTCATCACGATGGTGTTGGCGCTCGGCACGTCGATGCCGGTCTCGATGATGGTCGAGCACAACAGCAGGTTGTAGCGCTGGGCCACGAAGTCGCGCATCACGCGCTCCAGCTCGCGCTCGGGCATCTGGCCGTGGGCGACCGCGATGCGGGCCTCGGGCAGCATCTGCTCCAGCTTCTGGCGCCGGTTCTCGATGGTCTCGACCTCGTTGTGCAGGAAGTAGACCTGCCCGCCGCGCTTGAGCTCGCGCAGCACGGCCTCGCGGATCACGCCCGTGCCCTCGTTGCGCACGAAGGTCTTGATCGCCAGGCGCCGCTGCGGCGCGGTGGCGATCACGCTGAGGTCGCGCAGGCCTTCCAGCGCCATGCCCAGCGTGCGCGGGATCGGCGTGGCGGTGAGGGTGAGCACGTCCACTTCGGCGCGCAGGGCCTTCATCGCCTCCTTGTGGCGCACGCCGAAGCGATGCTCCTCGTCGATGATGAGCAGGCCGAGGTTCTTGAACTTCACGGTGCCGGAGAGCAGCTTGTGCGTGCCGACCACGATGTCGACGCTGCCGTCGGCCAGGCCCTTGGCGGCCGCATTGATTTCCTTGGTCGAGCGGAAGCGGCTCATCTCGGCGACCTTGACGGGCCACTTGCCGAAACGGTCCATCAACGTCTGGTGGTGCTGCTCGGCGAGCAGCGTGGTGGGCGCGAGGAAGGCCACCTGCTTGCCGCCGGTCACCGCGACGAAGGCGGCGCGCAGGGCCACTTCGGTCTTGCCGAAGCCCACGTCGCCGCAGACCAGGCGGTCCATCGGCTGGGGCGAGATCATGTCCTGGATGACGGCGTGGATCGCGGCCTTCTGGTCGGCCGTCTCGTCGAAGCCGAAGTCGTTGGCGAAGACCTCGTAGTCGGCGGCCGAGAAGCGGAAGGCATGGCCCTCGCGCGCGGCACGCCGGGCATAGATGTTGAGCAGCTCGGCGGCCGAGTCGCGCACCTGCTCGGCGGCCTTGCGCTTGGCCTTCTCCCACTGGCCCGAGCCGAGCTTGTGCAGCGGCGCCTCGTCGGCGCTGACGCCGGTGTAGCGGCTGACCAGGTGCAGCTGCGCGACCGGCACGTAGAGCGTGGCCTTGTCGGCGTATTCCAGGTGCAGCATCTCCTGCAGCATCGGCTTGCCTTCGGCATCGGTGCCCTGGCCCAGGTCCATGTGGACCAGGCCGCGGTAGCGCCCGATGCCGTGCGCCGAATGCACCACCGGGTCGCCGACGGCCAGCTCGCTCAGGTCCTTGATCAGCGCCTCGACGTCGCTGACCTGCTCCTGCTTGCGGTTGCGCCGGCGGGCCGAGGGCGCGGTGGCGAAGAGCTCGGTCTCGGTGACGAAGTCGATGCCCTGTTCGGTCCAGGCGAAGCCGGCCACCAGCGCGGCGGTGGCGATGCCGATCTTCTCGTCGGGCGAGGCCTCGAACTCGGCCAGCGAGTCGAAGGCGGGCGGGCTCACGCCGCTGGCGCGCAGGAAGTCGAGCAGGCTCTCGCGGCGGCCGTCGCTTTCGGCGAGAACGAGCACGCGGTGCGGGGTGGCGGCGATGTGGGCCTTGAGCTTGACCAGCGGATCGTCGGCGCCGCGGACGACGGCGATGGGGGGGAGGGGAGTGAATTCCACATACGGGGAGCCCTCACCCCCGCCCTCTCCCAAAGGGAGAGGGGGCAAGTCCGCTTTGGCTCCCTCTCCCTCTGGGAGAGGGCTGGGGTGAGGGCGCCCCCCGCCTCGAATCGCCAACTGAGCGTGCGGCTTCGCCCGCTGATAGAACTGCTCCGCACTCAAGAACAAGGCCTCGGGCGGTAGCGCCGGCCGCTCCGGATCGCCCCGCACCAGCCGATAGCGCTCCCCCGTGTCCTGCCAGAAATGCTGGAACGCCGGTTCGAGCTCGCCATGCAGCACCACGGTCGTGTCCGCCCCGAGGTAGTCGAACACCGTGGCCGTCTCCTCGAAGAAGAGCGGCAGGTAGTACTCGATGCCGGCGGTCGCGACGCCGTTGCCCATGTCCTTGTAGAGCCGGCTGCGCGTGGGGTCGCCCTCCAGCAGCTCGCGCCAGCGGCTGCGGAAGCGCGCGCGGGCTTCGTCGTCCATCGGGAACTCGCGGCCGGGCAGTAGGCGCACCTCGGGCACGGGGTAAAGGCTGCGCTGGGTGTCGGGGTCGAAGGTCCGGATCGAATCGATCTCGTCGTCGAACAGGTCGACCCGGAAAGGTACCTGCGAGCCCATGGGGAACAGGTCGATCAGCCCGCCGCGCACCGCGTACTCGCCGGGGCTCACGACCTGCGTCACATGGCTGTAGCCGGCCAGCGTGAGCTGGGCCTTGAGCTTGGATTCCTCCAGCTTCTGCTTGGTCTTGAAGTGGAAGGTGTAGCCCGCCAGGAAAGCCGGCGGCGCCAGCCGATAGAGCGCGGTGGTGGCCGGCACCAGCACCACGTCGGCCTCTTTCTGGCTGATGCGCCACAGGGTGGCGAGGCGCTCGCTGATCAGGTCCTGGTGCGGCGAGAAGCTGTCGTAGGGCAGCGTCTCCCAGTCGGGGAAGAGGGCGCAGCGCAGCTCGGGCGCGAAGAAGGCGAGCTCGTCGATCAGCCGCTGCGCATCGTTGGCGTCGGCGGTGAAGACGGCGCTCGCGCGGCCGGCCGATTTCTCGCGCTCGGCCAGCTGCGCCAGCAGCAGCGCATCGGCGGAGAGAGGAGGGCGGGGCAGCGTGAAGCGCTTGCCTGCGGTGAGAGCGGGGAGGTCCATGAAGTGCCAATGAAATGCAGAACACCCCGCGCCGGCCGGCGAGGGGTGTGAGGGTCGAGCCGATTCTAGAATGGCTGCCCCTTCGCCGTTGGCTCCGGCCGGACCCCATGACTCCTTCCCGTCTTTTCGTCCTGATTCCCTGCGGGGGTTCCGGCAGCCGCGCCGGCGGTACGGGCCCCAAGCAGTACCAGCGCCTGGCCGGCCGGCCGATGGTGCGCCACACGCTGGAGGCCTTCCGCGCGCTGGCGGGCCGCTTTGCCGGCATTGCGCTGGTGGTGTCGCCGCAGGACCGCGAGGTGGCGGCCGCGCTGCCGCGCTTTCCGGCTGAAGGCGAGCACCTGCTGCAGGTCGGCGGCGCCACGCGCGCGGCCACCGTGCGCAACGGGCTGCTGGCGCTCCGGCAAACGGCAGGCGCCGGCCCGCACGACTGGGTGCTGGTGCATGACGCGGCGCGCTGCCTGGTGACGCCGACGCAGATCGAGGCCCTGATCGCGGCCTGCGAGCACGATGCGATCGGCGGCCTGCTGGCCCACCGCCTGCCGGACACCCTGAAGGTTGCCTCGCCCGAGGGCCGCGTCGCGAGCACGCTGACCCGTGCCGACAAGTGGCTGGCCCAGACGCCGCAGATGTTCCGCATCGGCATGCTGCTCGATGCACTGGAGCGTGCCGGCGATTCGGTGACCGACGAGGCCAGCGCGATCGAAGCCATCGGCCTCGCGCCCCTGCTGGTGCCGGGCAGCGCGCAGAATTTCAAGCTCACCTATCCCGAGGACTTCGCGCTGGCCGAAGCGCTCCTGCACAGCCGGCGCGGCGCAAAGACATGAACGCATTCGACATCCGCGTCGGCGAGGGCTGGGATGTGCACCAGCTGGTCGCCGGCCGCAAGCTGATCCTGGGCGGCGTCGAGGTTCCGCACAGCACGGGCCTGCTGGGCCATTCCGACGCCGACGTGCTGCTGCATGCCATCACCGATGCCCTGCTGGGCGCGGCCGGGCTGGGCGACATCGGTCGCCACTTCCCCGATACCGATGCGCAGTTCCGCGGCGCCGACTCGGCGGTGCTGCTGGCCGAGGCGGCGCGGCGCGTGCGCGCGGCGGGCTGGCAGATCGGCAACATCGACAGCACCGTGATCGCGCAGGCACCGAAGCTGGCACCGCATATCCCGGCCATGTGCGCACGCATCGCGGCCGCGCTCGAGCTCGCGCCCGACCGGGTGAACGTCAAGGCCAAGACGGCGGAGAAGCTCGGCCCGGTGGGCGAGGGCCGAGCGATGGAAGCGCGCGCGGTGGCGCTGCTGCGCCGCTAGACGGCTTATTTGTTCGCCTGCTGGGTCTTGCCTGCCGGGGGAGCCTCGGGCTTGATCGAAGCTGCGCGCGGCATGCGGATATGCGCGGCGAGCCCGCGGCCCGGCGTGCTGGTCAAGGCGAAGGTGCCGCCCATGCGCTCGATGTTCTTGGTCACGATCGACAGGCCCAGGCCCGCGCCGGCCGCCGAGGTGCGCGCGACGTCGCCGCGGAAGAAGGGCTTGCTCAGCTGCGAGAGCAGAGCCGGCGCCACGCCGGCGCCGTGGTCGCGCACCTTGATCAGCACGGCGTCGTTGTGGGCCTGCGCCTGGATCGTGATGTCGGCCACGCCGGTGGAGGGCGTCTTGCCGTAGCGCCGCGCGTTCTCGACCAGGTTGGAGATCACGCGCTGCAGCTCGACCTCGTCGGCCATCACACGCAGGTCGGCGGGCACGTCGACCGTGATCTTGATGTCCTCGTGGTCCTGCACGGCGTAGGTGCAGGCGTCGATCACGTCGCGCAGCAGCACCGGCTTGAAGTCGACGTGGTCGGGGCGCGCGTAGTCGAGGAACTTGTCGATGATGGCGTCGAGCTGCGCGATGTCGGCCGCCATGTGCTCGCGCGCGTCCTCGTCGGTCACGCTCATCTCGGTCTCGAGGCGCAGGCGCGCCAGCGGCGTGCGCAGGTCGTGCGAGATGCCGGCCAGCATCACGGCGCGGTCCTGCTCGATCTTGGCGAGCTGGTCGGCCATGCGGTTGAAGCCCACGTTCACGGCGCGGATCTCGTTGGTGCGGGCGCGCTCGTCCAGGCGGTGCGCCTCGTACTCGCCCTCGCGCACCTGCATGGTGGCGCGCGACAACTGCTTGAGCGGCAGGTTGATCAGGCGCGTGATGAGCGCCGCGCCGGCCAGCGAGAGGGCCATGGTCGTCACCAGCCAGATCAGCCAGGTGCGGCCGCCGAAACGGGTGAAGCGCGTGGGGTCGAGCAGCAGCCAGTAGGCATCGCTCTCGATCGTGAAGCCGATCCAGAGGCCGGGCTCGTCGTTGACGCGGCTGGCCACGGTGGTGCCTTCACCGAGGCGGTCGATCAGCTCCTCGGTCACGCGCGCGTCGAGGGCGCCGGTGGTGTAGGGCAGGAAGCGGTCGTTGGGCTCGCGCGGCAGGATGCGCACGCCCTCTTGGTCGGCCAGGGTCTTGATCAGCGAGACGCGGGTGATGGCGTCGGAATAGACCAGCGCCGCGCGCGTGAGATTGACCAGCGAGGCAATCTGGTGCGCCGTCTGGATGGCGCGCGGCTCGTACTCGAGGGCGCGGAAGGTCTGCAGCCAGGCGACCGTGCAGCCGACCAAGAGCAGCACCAGCAGGAAGAAGGTGCGCCAGAACAGACTCAGGCCGAGCTGCAGCCGCGGCTTGCGCCGAGACTGGCCGAGGCCCTCCAGCGGGCTCGGCAAGGTGACCTGGGGGCCGTCTTCGCCTAGGGGGCTGGGTGCTGTGGTCTTGGGGCCGAAAGTGGCGGCCACGAAAGTTCAGCGCCTCAGGTCGTGCCGTCCGGCACGAACACGTAGCCGACACCCCAGACCGTCTGGATGTAGCGCGGCGCCGCGGCATCGGACTCGACCAGCTTGCGCAGGCGCGAGATCTGCACGTCCAAGCTGCGGTCGAAGGGCTCGAACTCGCGGCCGCGCGCCAGCTGGGCCAGCTTCTCGCGCGACAGCGGCTGGCGCGGATGCCGCACCAGGGCCTTGAGCATCGCGAACTCGCCGGTGGTGAGCGAGAGTTCCTCGCCGTCCTTCCTGAGCGTGCGCGAGCCGAGGTCGAAGCTGAAGGGCCCGAAGTTCACCGTCTCGTTGTCGGTGGAGGGGGCGCCAGGCGCTTCGAGCGGCGGGCGGCGTCGCAGCACCGCGTGCACGCGCGCCAGCAGCTCGCGCGGGTTGAAGGGCTTGCCCAGGTAGTCGTCGGCGCCGACTTCCAGGCCGACGATGCGGTCGACGTCCTCGCCCTTGGCGGTCAGCATGATGATCGGCGTGCGGTCGTTGGCGGCGCGAAGTCGTCGGCAGACCGAGAGGCCGTCCTCGCCGGGCATCATCAGGTCGAGCACGATCAGGTCGACCGTGTCGCGCAGCAGGATGCGGTTGAGGGCCTTGCCGTCTTCCGCCACGATGACCTCGAAGCCTTCCTGGGTCAGGTAGCGGCGCAGCAGGTCGCGGATGCGCGCGTCGTCGTCGACGATCACGATCTTGTCTGTGCGGGCTGGTGCTTGATTCATTTCTACAACGCCGAATTTGTAACAACGCCAATTTTGAGGGTGTTGCAGGCCCATTGAGGCGCTTTTCACAATGGTTTGACACTAAGTTACAAAACTTGCGGGCGCTAGCCGTCCAGACGTTTGCGCCATGGGTAGCGGTGGCACAGTCGTTCCAAGCTCGACTCCTTGCCATGAAACTCTTTCTTTTCGCCTCGTCCCTTGTGCTGTCGCTGTGCGGCTCGTTGCCGGCGGCCGCGGAGCCGTCCTGGGGCTTCGTCCGGGTGAGCGACCAGCGGCGCAACGAAGTGCGCGACGCCGTCGAGGCGCACCGGGCGGCCAAGCGCGAGGAGGTGCGGCGCCAGGAAGCGGCGGCCGGTCGCCGGCTTACCCCGGCCGAGCTGGCCGAGCTTCGGCAGCAGGTGCGCCAGCAGTGGGTGCCGCGGCCGGATCCCGGGCCGGAACTCCGGACGGAGCTGATCCATTCGGCAGAGTCGCAGCCGGCCGAGCGCCTGGTGCCCGGCCCCGCGCCGAAAGGCAACCTGCTGACAGCGCCGCGCAGCCAACGTCAGTGAGCACGGCCCCACGGGGCATGATGCGTTTTTTCTTTCTCGATGGAATTGCTCGCCTTGAAAAAAATCAGGAAGCTAGCGGCCTGTGCCGCATTGATGTGTGCCGGGGCAGCCATGGCCCAAAGCGCGCCATGGACCCCGCCGCAGAACGTGCTGCAGTTGTCGGCGACCGGCACGGTCGAAACGCAGCAGGACCTGTTGTCCATGACCCTCAGCACCAGCCGCGATGCGGCCGATGCGGCCAGCGTGCAGACCCAGCTCAAGACCGCGCTGGACGCCGCGCTGGCCGAGGCGCGCAAGAACGCCCAGCCCGGGCTGCTCGACGTGCGCACCGGCAACTTCAGCCTAGTGCCGCGCTACACGCGTGACGGCAAGATCTCCGGCTGGCAGGGCACGACGGAGCTGGTGCTGGAGGGCAAGGACTTTCCGCGCATCACGCAGACGGCCGGCCGCATCTCGACGCTCACCGTCGGCGGCATCGGCTTCGGCCTGAGCCGCGAGCAGCGCGCCAAGGTCGAGGCCGAGGCGCAGACCATCGCGATCGAGAACTTCAAGCAGAAGGCGGCCGAGCTGGCCAAGGGCTTCGGCTTCGGCGGCTACACGCTGCGCGAGGTGTCGGTCAACGCCAACCAGGGCCCGCCGATCCGGCCGCGCATGATGGCGGCGGAGGCCTCGTCGAAGATGTCGTATGACGCCGCGGTGCCGGTCGAGGCCGGCAAGACCAGCGTGGTCGTCAACGTCTCGGGATCGGTGCAGCTCAAGTAGGGCTGCGGTGGCGCGGCGCTGCTACTGCGCCGTCCAGCCGCCGTCGACCTGCCAGGCCACGCCGCGCACCTGGTCGGCGGCCGGCGAGCACAGGAAGACCGCGAGGCCGCCCAACTGCTCGACCGTGGTGAACTGCAGCGAAGGCTGCTTCTCGCCGAGCAGGTCGTTCTGGGCCTGCGCGGCCGAGATGCCTTCGCGCGCCGAGCGGTCGTCGATCTGCTTCTGCACCAGCGGCGTCAGCACCCAGCCCGGGCAGATCGCGTTGCAGGTGACGCCGGTGGTGGCGGTCTCGAGCGCCACCGCCTTGGTGAGGCCGACGATGCCATGCTTGGCCGCCACATAGGCCGACTTCTGCGCCGAGGCCACGAGTCCGTGCGCCGAGGCGATGTTGACGATGCGGCCCCAGTTGGCCTCGCGCATCGCGGGCACGGCGAGGCGGGTGGTATGGAAGGCGCTGGTGAGGTTGATGGCGATCACTGTGTCCCAGCGCTCGACGGGGAAGTCCTCGACCTTCGCGACATGCTGGATGCCGGCGTTGTTGACCAGGATGTCGACGCGGCCGAACCTGGCGGCTGCGAACTTCATCATGTCTTCGATGTCCGACGGCTTGCTCATGTCGGCGCCGTGGTAGTCGGCCTTCACGCCCAGCGATTCGATCTCCGCCCGCGGCTTGTCCGCGTCGCCGAAACCGTTGAGCACGATGCTGGCGCCCTGTTGCGCCAGCGCCTTCGCGATGCCGAGCCCGATGCCACTGGTGGACCCCGTGACAAGCGCGGTTTTGCCTTTGAGCATGATGATCAATCTCCGGATGAATTAGGATGCAACGAGCCCATTATCTTCACCGTAGCGCCCGCCTTCCATGATCGAGTCTGTCGTCCATCGCACCACCTGGGAGGGGGTGATCGAGTGAAGCGTGACCAACCCGGCCTCTCGATGTCCGGTGCTTCCGTGGTCGACTATCCGCTCTCGGCCGCGACCGCGGAGCGCACGCCGGTGCAGGAGAACATGCTCGCGCGAGCACGAGCCTTCGCCGAGCCCCTGATCGCCGACGAGACGCTGGACACCGGCGAGAACACCCTCTCGCACGCCGACGCCGTGGCCGCGATCGTGTCGGCGATGGGCGGGTCGGAGGCGATGCAGGCGGCCAGCTACCTGGTCTATTCCTGCCAGCACCTGAATCGGCCGCTGGAGGTGATCGCCAAGGTCTTCGGCGACAACTTTGCGTTGCTCGCGGTCGAGACCACCAAGCTCGTGCACGTGCAGAAGCAGGCACGCTCGGTCACGGCCAGCGCGCACATCGGCGATGGCGCCGGCACGCAGACCGAGTACGTGCGCAAGATGCTGCTCGCGTTCTCGCGCGATCTGCGCGTGGTGATGCTGCGCCTCGCGTCGCGACTGCAGACGCTGCGCTACGCGGCGGCTTCCAAGAAGCCGGTGCCCGAGAGCGTGGCGCGCGAATCCCTGCAGGTGTTCGCGCCGCTGGCGAACCGCCTCGGCATCTGGCAGGTCAAGTGGGAGATCGAGGACCTGTCCTTCCGCTTCCTCGAGCCCGAGACCTACAAGCTCATCGCGCGCCTGCTCGACGAGAAGCGCGTGGAGCGCGAAGGCTACGTCGAGCAGTTGCGCTCGCGGCTCGAGCGCGAGCTGGCCGGGGAGGGCGTCAAGGCCACGGTGCAAGGGCGTCCCAAGAACATCTACAGCATCGTCAAGAAGATGCGCGGCAAGTCGCTGGACTTCGCGCAGGTCTTCGACATCCTGGCGCTGCGCGTGGTGGTGGCCGACGTCAAGGACTGCTATGCCGCGCTGGCCTGGGTGCATTCGCATTTCCAGCCGATCGACGAGGAGTTCGACGACTACATCGCGCGTCCCAAGCCCAACGGCTACCAGTCGCTGCACACCGTGGTGCGCGAAGTGGTGAACGGACAGGCCGGCAAGCCGATCGAGATCCAGATCCGCACCGAGGAGATGCACGACCATGCCGAGCACGGCGTGGCTGCGCACTGGGCCTACAAGGAAGCGGGCCACAAGGGCTATGCCGGCGTCTGGGCGAGCGGCGAGTACGACGCCAAGATTGCGGTGCTGCGCCAGCTGCTGGCGTGGGAGCGCGACCTGTCGGGCGGCTCGCAGGGACAGGGCCTGTTCGACGACCGCATCTACGTACTGACGCCCGATGCCGCGATCGTCGAGCTGCCGCAGGGCGCAACGGCGGTCGATTTCGCCTACTCCGTACACACAAGCCTGGGCCATCGCTGCCGCGGCGCACGCGTCGACGGCGCGATGGTGCCGCTGAACACGCCGCTGCAGAACGGGCAGACGGTCGAGATCATCGCGGCGAAAGAGGGTGGTCCTTCGCGCGACTGGCTCAATGCGGAGCTGGGCTACCTCGCGAGCCATCGCGCGCGCGCCAAGGTGCGCGCCTGGTTCAACGCGCAGATCACGCACGAGACCGTGGCGCGCGGCCGCGAGGCGGTCGAGAAGGTGCTGCAGCGCGAGGGCAAGACCGCGCTGAAGCTCGACGACTTGGCGTCGCAGCTGGGCTTCAAGTCGGCCGACCACTTGTTCGAGGTGGTGGGCAAGGACGAGTTCTCGCTGCGCAACATCGAGATGCTGCTGCGCCCGCCCGAGCCCGCGCCGGGGCCGGACGACGGCGTGATCATCAAGAAGGCGCGGGCCGGCGAAAGCTCGGGCAAGGGCGGCGTGCTGGTGGTCGGCGTCTCTTCGCTGATGACGCAGCTCGCCAAGTGCTGCAAGCCTGCGCCACCCGACGCGATCCGCGGCTTCGTCACGCGCGGCCATGGCGTCAGCATCCATCGCGCCGATTGCAGCAATTTCCGCATGATGGCGGGGCGCGATGCCGAGCGCGTGATCGATGTGGAATGGGGCGAACGGCGCGGCGGCGACGGCTCGGTCTATGCAGTCGACGTGGCCGTGGAGGCCGCCGATCGTCAGGGCCTCCTGCGCGACATCTCCGACGTGTTTGCGCGCGAGAAGATGAACGTCATCGGCGTGCAGACGCAGTCCGTCAAGGGCACGGCCTGGATGACCTTCACCATCGAGATCACCGATGCGGCGCGGCTGACGCAGGTGCTCGGCGTGGTCCGTGCGGTGACCGGCGTGCGTTCCGCGCGACGCCGCTGAGGCGCTCGGAAAATGCGCTCTCGCGGGCTGCTATACTTCGGCCTCTCGAACAAACTCACAGGCGCGTAGCTCAGCTGGTTAGAGCACCACCTTGACATGGTGGGGGTCGTTGGTTCGAGTCCAATCGCGCCTACCAATCTTTCTTTTCCCGATCGCAGCAGCCGCACCAACCAAGCGGCTGCCTCGCGGCTCCGGCCCTTCGCCGTGCGCTGCCGCACCGGTCGGGAGCATGTACCCCCGCATGGTCTAGTCCCTTCGTCGACTGGCAGATACGCCGACAGTTGTGGTAACTTGGCCATCCACCATCACCACTTCATTGACCCAGGGAAACGATGACCACGCCTGAGGCTGAGACCGGTCCGGCACTCGAGGAGCTCCGCCTCGCCGCCCTGCTGCGGCAGGCACCACTGGAGTTCGCGCGCGTGGTCTACGGACTCAACGACCGCGCCAACGGGCGTGCCGGCACCATGGCGGCCGAGGACGTCGCGCGAACGGTGCGCCAGGGGTCCCCCGTCACGAGGGAGCGCGCGGAGCAGCGTGCGCGCGGCTATCTGCCGCTGGCGGGTCACGAGCATTGCCCGCGCTGCTGGGTCTTCAACGGGGTCAAGACGCCCTTGCACTTCCGTGATGTCACCGACGAACGCCCCGAGTCGGCGGTCTGCAAGGTGTGCGGCGCCGAGTACGCCACCGCGCTGGATTGACGGCAATTTCCGGTCAGGGTAAACCTTGGCGCGGTGCAGCAAAACCGCTCCCTAGAATGGTTCGCGCGTCAAGGCGCGAAACCTCAAGGAGTCCTTAGTGCAGAGCAAGAAGTCCGCCGGCGACAAGCCGACGCAGCGGGTGATCAAAAAATATCCCAACCGCAGGCTCTACGACACGGAAACCTCCGCCTACATCACGCTCACCGAGGTCAAGCAGCTGGTCATGAGCAAGTCGCCCTTCGTGGTGCGCGACGCCAAGAGCGGCGACGATCTGACACGCAGCATCCTGCTGCAGATCATTCTCGAGGAGGAGGCCGGCGGCGCGCCGATGTTCACCGAGGAGGTGCTGGCCAACATCATCCGCTTCTACGGTCATGCGATGCAGGGCTACATGGGCCCTTATCTCGAGAAGAACATCCAGGCCATGGCCGAGGTGCAGGCGCAACTGGCCGAGAAGGCGCAGGTGCTGACGCCCGAGATGTGGGCGCGCTTCATGACCCTGCAGTCGCCCATGCTGCAGGGACTGATGGGCAACTATGTCGAGCAGTCGAAGAACGTGTTCCTGCAGATGCAGGAGCAGATGCAGAAAAACACCGAGCAGGTGCTGGGCGCTTTCGGCCTCAAGCGACCCCCCGGCGGCCAGACGGAGCGTTAGCGGGGACAATAGGGGGTTATGAGCGAAGTAGCCTCCCCTGAACATATTGCCGCACCGGCCATCCCCAAGGTCGGTTTCGTGAGCCTGGGCTGTCCCAAGGCACTCACGGATTCCGAGTTGATCCTGACCCAGCTGAGCGCCGAAGGCTATCAGACCTCCAAGACCTTCGAAGGCGCCGACCTGGTGATCGTCAACACCTGCGGCTTCATCGACGATGCGGTCAAGGAGAGCCTGGACACCATCGGCGAGGCGCTGGCCGAGAACGGCCGCGTGATCGTCACCGGCTGCCTGGGGGCGAAGGCTGGCGAAGGCGGCGGCAACCTGGTGCGCCAGATGCATCCCAGCGTGCTGGCCGTCACGGGGCCGCATGCGACGCAGGAGGTGATGGACGCGGTGCATGCGAACCTGCCCAAGCCGCACGACCCCTTCATCGACCTGGTACCGCAGGCCTTCGGCGTCGCCGGCCTGAAGCTGACGCCGCGGCACTATGCCTATCTGAAGATCAGCGAGGGATGCAACCATCGCTGCACCTTCTGCATCATCCCCTCGATGCGCGGCGACCTGGTGTCGCGGCCGGTGGGCAATGTGCTCGCAGAGGCGAAGGCCCTGTTCGAGGGCGGCGTCAAAGAGCTGCTTGTGATCAGCCAGGACACCTCCGCCTACGGCGTCGACGTCAAGTACCGCACCGGGTTCTGGGACGGCAAGCCGGTCAAGACGCGCATGCTGGAGCTGGTGCGCACGCTGGGCGAGATCGCCGAGCCCTACGGCGCATGGGTACGGCTGCACTACGTTTATCCCTACCCCAGCGTCGACGAGATCATCCCGCTGATGGCGAGCGGCCGGGTGCTGCCGTACCTCGACGTGCCGTTGCAGCACAGCCATCCCGAGGTCCTGCGGCGCATGAAGCGGCCTGCCAGTGGCGAGAAGAACCTGGAGCGCATCGCGCGTTGGCGCGAGGTGTGCCCGGAACTGGTGATCCGCAGCACCTTCATCGCCGGCTTTCCCGGGGAGACGGAAGAGGAGTTCGAGCACCTGCTCGACTTCATCCGCGGGGCGGAGATCGACCGTGCGGGTTGCTTCGCCTACAGCCCGGTCCAGGGCGCAGCCGCCAACGAGATCCCGGGCATGCTGCCGGAGTCGGAACGCGAGGCGCGGCGTGCGCGCTTCATGGAAGTGGCCGAGGCGGTGTCGATCGCCAAGCTGCGCCGGCGCATCGGCGCCACCATGCAGGTGCTGGTCGATTCAGCGCCGGCACTGGGGCGCAAAGGTGGTGTCGGTCGGTCCTATGCCGATGCGCCCGAGATCGACGGCACCGTGCGGCTGTTGCCGCCCGAGAAGATCAGCAAGACCCTGAAGGTCGGCGAGTTCACGCGTGCGCGCATCGTCGGTGCCGAGGGGCACGACCTGGTCGCGCTGCCTGTCTGATGCAGTTTTCGACAGGCAAGAAAAAAGCCACCGGAGGCCGGTGGCTTGAATCGAAGATGACCCAGAGGGTTTATCTAAACTTGGTGCCCAGAAGAGGACTCGAACCTCCACGATGTTACTCGCTAGTACCTGAAACTAGTGCGTCTACCAATTCCGCCATCTGGGCCCACTTGCTGCTTGGAGGCTAGCCCCTCGCAACAGGTATTGAATTTCAGGAAAGAAAGAGAGTATATATCAAAAATTTGAGCCACTCCGGCGGACTGCTGGACGAAGTCGAAGGCACGGTGCAAGGTCATCGCGATGGGCACGGTTTCGTGCAGCGTGACGATGGCGAAGCCGACATCTATCTGCCCCCCAACGAGATGCGCGCGGTGCTGCACAAGGATCGCGTCAAGGCGCGCGTCGTGCGCCAGGATCGCCGCGGCCGGCCCGAGGGCCGCGTGGTCGAGATCATCGAGCGGCCCGAGCAGCCGATCATCGGCCGCCTGCTGCACGAAGGCGGCATTTGGCTGGTCGCGCCGGAGGACAAGCGCTACGGCCAGGACGTGATGATCCCCAAGGGCGCGACCGGCACCGCCAAGGTCGGCCAAGTGGTGGTCGTGCAACTGACCGAGCCGCCCGCGTTGTTCGGCCAGCCGGTCGGCCGCGTCAAAGAAGTGCTGGGCGAGATCGACGACCCCGGCATGGAGATCGAGATCGCCGTGCGCAAGTACGGCGTGCCGCATGAGTTCTCCGAGTCCTGCCTGGCCGAGGCCAAGGCGCTGCCAGACAAGGTGCGCGCGGCCGACAAGAAGGGCCGCGTCGACCTGACCGATGTGCCGCTCGTCACCATCGACGGCGAGGACGCGCGCGACTTCGACGATGCCGTCTACTGCGAGCCCGCCAAGGTGGGCCGCGGCAAGGGCTGGCGCGTGCTGGTCGCGATCGCCGACGTCAGCGCCTATGTGCACACGGGCTCGGCCATCGACATCGATGCCTACGACCGCGCCACCAGCGTTTACTTCCCGCGCCGCGTGATCCCCATGCTTCCCGAGAAGCTGTCCAACGGCTTGTGCTCGCTCAACCCCGAGGTCGAGCGCCTGTGCATGGTGTGCGACATGCTGGTGGCGGCCGATGGCGAGATCTACGCCTATCAGTTCTACCCGGCCGTGATGTGGAGCCATGCGCGTTTCACCTACACCGAGGTGGCCGCGATCCTCGGCAACACGCGCGGGCCGGAGGCGGCCAAGCGCAAGGAGCGTGTGAAGGACCTGCTGAACCTGCACGACGTCTATCGCGCACTGCTCTCGCAGCGCAGCAAGCGCGGCGCCGTCGACTTCGAGACCACCGAGACGCAGATCATCTGCGACGAGGCCGGCCGCATCGAGAAGATCGTGCCGCGCACCCGCAACGATGCGCACCGCCTGATCGAAGAGGCAATGCTGGCGGCCAACGTCTGCAGCGCGGACTTCATCGCCGAGGGCAAGCATCCCGGCCTGTACCGCGTGCATGAAGGCCCGACGCCCGAGAAGAAGGAGATCCTGCGCGGCTACCTCAAGGCCATGGGCGTGGGTCTGTCGATCACCGACGACCCCAAGCCCGGCGAGTTCCAGGCCATCGCACAGGCGACCAAGGAGCGGCCCGACGCGCAGCAGATCCACACCATGCTGCTGCGTTCGATGCAGCAGGCGATCTACACGCCGATCAACAGCGGGCACTTCGGGCTGGCCTACGAGGCCTACACGCACTTCACCAGCCCGATCCGGCGCTATCCCGACCTGCTGGTGCATCGGGTGATCAAGGCCATCCTGGGCAAGACCAAGTACCAGCTGCCGATGCTGCCGACGCCGGGCGAGGCGCATGCCAAGCTCGCGAAGCGGTTGGCGTCGCGCGTGAAGGCGCCGACCGCCAAGCCGCAGAAGGCCACCGTCGCGCCAAGCAAGGAGGTCCTGGCCTGGGAGGCGGCCGGTCTGCATTGCAGTGCCAACGAACGGCGCGCCGACGAGGCCAGCCGCGACGTCGAGGCCTGGCTCAAGTGCAAGTACATGCGCGAGCACTTGGGCGAGGAGTACGGCGGCGTGGTCACGGCGGCCACCACCTTCGGCATCTTCGTCACGCTCGATGCGATGTATGTCGAGGGCTTGGTGCACATCACCGAGCTCGGCGGCGAATACTTCAAGTTCGACGAGCAACGTCAGGAGCTGCGCGGCGAGCGCACGGGCATTCGCTACGCCATCGGCACCCGCGTGCGCGTGCAGGTGAGCCGCGTCGATCTCGATGGCCGCAAGATCGATTTCCGTCTGGTACGCGAGGGCGAGGAACTGAGCGCGCGCGCCTTGAAGGACAAGGGCATCGCGACCGGCGGCGTTCCCGCCAAGGCCTCGACCAAGCGCAGCGCGCGCAAGAAGCCAGAAACCGCTTCGGTCGAGCACAGCGAACACGCCGCCGGTGCGGCGCCGCAGTCGGCCATGCAGGCTTTCCGTTCGGCCGTCAAGAAGGCCGCCAACAAGATGAAAGGGCGCAAGCCGCGCCGTTGAAGGAGAAGCGAAGATGAATGCAGAGAAGAAGAGCCGCATCGCGATCGTCACGGGCGCGGGCAGCGGCATCGGCCGATCCGCCGCGCTGGCCTTGCTGGGCGACGGCTGGAGCGTGGTGCTGGCGGGCCGGCGGCTGGAGCCGCTGGAGCAGGTGGCCGACGAATCGGGCGCCGGCGCGCGTGCCTTCGCGGTGCCGACGGACGTGGCCAATCCCGAGTCGGTGCAGGCCCTGTTCGCAGCTGCGGTGGAGCGCTTCGGCCGGGTCGATTTGCTGTTCAACAACGCCGGCGTCGGCAATCCGCCCGGGCCCTTCGAGCAATGGACGCCGGAGCAGTGGCGCGGCGTGGTCGACATCAACCTCAACGGGATGTTCTATTGCATCCAGCAGGCTTTCCGCACCATGCAGGCGCAGACGCCGCGCGGCGGCCGCATCATCAACAACGGATCGATCTCCGCAACCGCGCCGCGGCCCAATTCCATAGCCTACACGGCGACCAAGCATGCGGTCGAAGGGCTCACCAAGACTGCGTCGCTCGACGGCCGCAAGCACGACATCGCGGTGGGCCAGATCGACGTGGGCAATGCGATGACCGAGCTGGCGGCGCGCATGACCAAGGGCGTGCCGCAGGCCAATGGCGAGATCGCGATCGAGCCGGTGATGGATGTGTCCATCGTCGGCCAGTCGGTGCTCTACATGGCCAACCTGCCGCTGGAAGCCAACGTGTTGTTCCACACGGTGATGGCGACCAAGATGCCCTTCGTCGGGCGGGGCTAGACCGAAGTTCCCGCCCTCTGTAGTTACTCCAACTACGGCAAGTGCTTGTCGCTGCTGATGAATCCTCCTCTCTGGAGGATTTTTTTGGATGATACATGTAGTCACTAAATTGACTTGAAGTTTGATGATATGTGACTAGAGTTGTTTCCATGGCAGCCCGAACCGGTACCGCTCATGTCGTCACTACGACGCGCACCTACAAGGACCAGGTCTATCGCACCCATCTGCTGCGCCGCAGCTACCGCGAGGACGGCAAGGTCAAGAACGAGACCCTGGGCAACCTGTCGCACCTGCCCGATGAGCTCATCGAGATCATCCGGCGCTCGCTGCAGGGCGAGACCTTCGTGCCCGTGTCCTCGGCGTTCCAGATCACGCGCTCGCGTCCCCACGGCCATGTGCAGGCAGCAGGCGCCGCGATGGCCAGCCTGGAGATGGCCTCGCTGCTGGCCTCCAAGCCCTGCGCCGAGCGTGCGCTGGTGCTGGCCATGGTGGCCGCGCGCATCGTCGCCCCGCACACGAAGCTCGCCACCACGCGCTGGTGGCACACCACGACACTGGCCGAGGACTTCGGTGTCGCCGACGCCGATGAGGATGATCTGTATGCGGCGATGGACTGGCTGCTCGAGCGCCAGGATCGCATCCAGAAGAAGCTCGCCTCGCGCCATCTGAGCCCCGGTGGCCTGGTGCTGTACGACCTGTCCTCCAGCTACTTCGAGGGCAGTTGCTGTCCGCTGGCCAAGCTTGGCTACAGCCGCGATGGCAAGAAGGGCCTGCTGCAGGTCAACTACGGCCTGCTCACCGATGCGCGCGGCTGCCCGCTGGCCGTGTCGGTGCACGAGGGCAACGTCGCCGACAGCCAGACCTTGATGCCCGAGGTCAAGCGGCTGCGCGAGGACTTCGGCATCGAGCAGCTGGTGATGGTGGGCGACCGCGGAATGATCTCGAACAAGGCCATTGACGAGATGCGCGAGAGCGACGGCATCGCCTGGATCACGGCGCTGAAGAGCGTCTCGATCCGCGCGCTGGTCGAGCAAGGGCAGCTGCAACTGGACCTGTTCGACGAGCGCAATCTGCTCGAGCTGAGCTCGCCGGACTATCCGGGCGAGCGCCTGGTGGCATGCCGCAATCCGGAGCTTGCCAAGCTGCGCACGCACAAGCGCGAGGAGTTACTGGCGGCCACCGAGGCCAACCTCGAGAAGATCAAGGCCCGCGTGGACGCGGGCAAGCTCGCCGGGAAGGATGAGATCGGCTTGCGCGTGGGCAAGGTGATCAACCAGTACAAGATGGCCAAGCACTTCGAGTTGGCCATCGGCGACACCGCCTTTACCTTCGCGCGCAAGACAGACGCCATTGCCGCCGAGGCGGCGCTGGACGGCATTTACATCATCCGTACGTCGGTGCCGCCCACACAGATGGACTCGGCCGACTGCGTGCGCAACTACAAGGCGCTCGCCAACGTCGAGCGCGCGTTCCGCTCGCTCAAGACGATCGACCTAAAGGTGCGCCCGATCCACCACCGCACCGCCGATCGGGTACGGGCTCACATCTTCCTGTGCATGCTGGCCTACTACGTCGAGTGGCACATGCGCGAGGCTTGGGCGCCGCTGATGTTCGCCGACACCGACCGGCGCGCCAAGGCCACGCGTGACCCGGTGGCGCCGGCCACGCGTTCCAAGGCGGCGCTGGCCAAGGCAGCCCGCCACACCCTGGACGACGGCACGCCCGTGCACAGCTTCTCCACCCTGATGGCCGAGCTCGCCACCATCGCGCGCAATACCTGCCGAGCCCCACAGGCCGGCCCCGAGGCACCGACCTTCGAGGTCCTCACCACGCCCAACGCCAAGCAGCAGCGCGCGCTCGACCTCATCCAGCAGATCCGCCTGTAGACAGAAGTCGGAACCCCGATCTCACGCCAAGTCCTTGTCGTGCAAAGGCAAACGCGCTTCGCGCTTGGGGGAATCTCGGGCTAGACGAGTTCTTCTTCAGCCGCGCGCCAGCGCACAGGCGGTGAGCGGTAGGCTCTCGGGCCAGCGGTCGGCACGGTCGCCGTGGAGCCACGCCGCCTCGCGGCTGGCCGCCATCGCAGGCCGGCCGGCTGCCAGCGCGGCGCCGATCATGCCGGCCAGCACGTCGCCGGTGCCTGCGGTCGCGAGACGTGCGTTGCCGGTGGGGTTGATCACCGGCGTCTCTCCTGCCGCGGCCACGATGGTGCCCGAGCCCTTGAGGACGATCGTTGCGCCGAAGCACTCCGCCAGGCGCTGGGCCGCACGCAGCCGATCGGCCTGCACCTCGGCCGTGCCGGTGCCCAGCAGGCGCGCAGCTTCAAGGGGATGCGGCGTGAGCACCGTGGCGCGTCCCGTGCGCGCGCGTGCGTCGAGCAGTGCCTGAAGGGCACCGTCCGCAGCGATGGCGTTGAGCGCGTCGGCATCGAGCACCAGCGCCCGGGCTTCCTCGAGCACGCGCGGCAGCGGATCGCGCACCGCCGCGCCGCCGCCGCAGCCGCAGACCACGGTCATGGCCGCCAGGTCGAGCGCCTCCGGGCGCCGGAACATCAGCTCGGGCTGCGTCGGGTCGAGCGGCGCGAGCCCGGCATCGAGCGGCGCGACATAGACGCGGCCGGCGCCGGCGTGCAGCGCCGCCGTGGCCGCGAGCAGGGCGGCTCCCGCCATCCCCGGGGCGCCGCCGATCACCACGACATCGCCATAGCTCCCCTTGTGGGAGGCATGCGGCCGCGTCGCGGCGGGAGGCTCGCCGAGCAGCCGGGCGGTGGGCGGCTCGGCCCCGGGCGCTGAATCCAGGTCATCGAACCACAGCTCGCCGGCCGCGTCACGCCCTTGCGCCGTGAAGAGGCCGGGCTTGAGCGTCAGCAGGCTGAGGCACAGTCGGCGGACCCCATGCGCCTGCCCGGCAGCAGAAGCCAGGAAGTCCAGCGACAGCACGCCGGTGTCGGCATTCAGGCCCGAAGGCGTGTCCACGCTGAGCACGGGCGCAGGGCCGGCGTGCATGCGCCGCAACCAATCGGCCATGGGGCCCTCCGGCGCGCGGGCAGCGCCCAGGCCGAGCAGGGCGTCGATGGCGAGATCGGCATGCGCCGGTGGCGCGTCCGCGAAGCGCACGCCGGCATCGCGCGCGCGTTGCAGCGAGGCGGCTGCGTCGGCCGGCAGGCGAGCGTCATCGCCGATGCGGGTGACGACTGGGGCGAAGCCGCGCTGCCGCAGTTGTGCTGCTGCCTCGAAGCCGTCGCCCCCGTTGTTGCCGGGGCCGCAGGCGATCCAGATCGTGCGCGCGTGCGGCGCGGTCGCCATGGCAAGCCGCGCGACCGCCAGCCCGGCGCGCTGCATCAGCGTGTGTGGCGGCAGGCTGGCCGCAGCCGTCTGTTCGATCCGGCGCGAAGCCGCGACGCCGAACAGCGGTGCAGTGATGGCGGCAGTGATGCGTTGCATGGAGGGCCCTTCCATCCTGACGGCGGCGGAACCCCTAGTGTTGCAGCAAACGCTCGATGCCCAGCCCTTCGAGATCGATGCCCGGATCGCGCCCCCCCATCATGTCCGCCAGCACGCGCGCGCTGCCGCAGGACAGCGCCCAGCCGCTGGAGCCGTGCCCCAGGTTGAGCCAGACGCCGGGCAGGCCGCTCGGTCCGATGATGGGCGGGCCGTCCGGCAGCATCGGCCGCGCGCCCTTCCATTGCTGGACGCCGGCCTGCAGGGTGACGGCGCCCGGGAACCAGTCCTGGAGCACCTTGTAGAGCGTGCGCAGCGCGTCGGGATGAAGGCTGTCCAGCGAGCCGCCGAGCTCGGCGCTGCCCGCTACGCGCACGCGCAGGCCGAGGCGCGAGATCGCGACCTTGAAGCGCTCGTCCATCACCGCGCTGCGCGGCGCATTGAGCGGTTCGCGGATGTTGGCGCTGATCGAGTGGCCGTAGACCGGGGCGAGCGGGATGCGCAGGCCCAGCGGCCGCAGCAGCTTGGCCGAGTCCACGCCGGCGCACACCACCACGGCGTCGAAGCGGTGGCCTTCGGAGCCGCTCGCCAGCCGCACTTCGGTCGGCGCGGCGCGACTGAGCGGCGCGAGGTCGCAGTTGAAATGGAACTGCGCGCCCAGCGCCTCGGCCTCCCACTTGAGCAGCAGGGCGAACTGGCGGCAGTTGGCCACCTCGTCGTCCGGTAGGTGGATGGCGCCGGCCAGCGGAGTGTCGGGGTTGAGCGCGGGCTCGATCCGGCGCGCCTCGTCGGCGTCCACCTCGCGGAAGCTGCTGCCGGCCTGGCGCAGTACCTCGAGGCCGGCATGCACCAGCTTCTTCTCGCGCTTGGACCGCAGCAGCACCAGGTAGCCGTCGCTGCGCTCGTAGCTGAGCTCCCGCGCCTCGGTGATCTCGTGCAGCCGGGTTCGGCTATAGAAGGCGAGGCGCTGCATGCGCGCGCGGTTGGCCAGGTAGCTTTCGAGCTGGCAGGCGCGTTGCCAGTGCGCCATCCAGCCCAGGTCGCGTCGGCTCAGCGGCCAGCGCAGCTTGACCGCGCCGTGGGTGGAGAGCAGCGAGCGCAGCACCTTGGCACGCATGCCGGGTGCGGCCCAGGGCGTGACATAGCCGGGCGCCACGACGCCGGCATTGGCGAAGCTGGATTCCTCGGCGGCCGCGCCGCGGCGCTCGAAGACCATGACTTCATGGCCGTCCGAGGCCAACTCCCAGGCGGTGGTGACGCCAATGATGCCGGCGCCCACGATCGCGATTTTCATTCGGTTCTTTGGGGTGAGATAGGAGGCGGCGCCCGCGGGCGATGCCCTAGTGCGTCGCTTGCAACTCGCGTTCCACCTGCAGCGCGAGCGCCAGCACCGCATCGTCGTGCAGCGCGGCATGCCAGAGCATGAGGCCGACGGGCAGTTCGCCCTCGACATGGCAGGGCAGCGAAAGGGCGCAGCCGTCGAGCATGTTCACCACCGACGGGTTGCGCAGCAGCAGCGCGTTGATGCGGAAGAAGGCCTCGTCGCGCTGGGCGCCGGGTGCCACCTCGGCCAGGGCCGGCGCCATGATCGGCACTGTGGGCGACAGCAGGGCATCGAAGGGGGCGAGCGCGCGTTCCATGCGGGCGATCCAGTCGCGGCGCGCTTGCATGAGGTCGATGTATTCGTGCGCCTTCATCGTCGCGCCCTTGAGGATGCGCTGCGCCACCCGCGGGTCGTAGCCGGCGCCGCTGCGTTCCAGCAGCAGGCGGTGCCAGGCATAGGCCTCGGCGGCGGAGAAGCCGCCGGTGGCGTTGATCGAGCGCAGGTCGGCCAACTCGGGCAGCGCGATCTCGTCGATGCGGGCGCCGGCGGCGCGCAGAGTGCGCAGGGTGCGCTCGAAGGCGCGGGCCACGGCCGGCTCGATCTCGTCGAAGAACAGGTCCTTGACCACGGCCAGGCGGTAGGCGGACAGCGGTGCGGTGCCGGCGGTGACGCGCCGGGCGCCCAGGATCTCGTGGGCGGTGATAGCGTCGCGCACAGAACGCGTCATGGCGCAGACCGTGTCCAGCGTGGTCGACAGCGGCAGGGCACCCTCCGTCGGCACCAGCCGCACCGTGTTCTTGAAGCCGACGAGGCCGTTCAGCGCCGCCGGAATGCGGATCGAGCCGCCCGTGTCGGAACCCAGCCCGATGAAGGCCGCACCGCTGGCCACCGAGATCGCAGCGCCCGAGGACGAGCCGCCCGGGATGCGTGGCGTGCCCGGATCGCACAGGTTCGCGGGCGTGCCGTGATGCGGATTGACGCCGACCCCCGAGAAGGCGAACTCGGTCATGTTGGTGCGGCCCAGCAGGCTGCCGCCCGCGGCGCGCAGCCGGGCCACGGCGGGGGCGTCGGCCCGAGCCGACGGGGCGTGGGCCAGCACGACCGAGCCGGCCGGCGTCGGCTGGCCGGCGAGATCGAACAGGTCCTTCGCCGAAAAGGCCAGCCCGGCCAGGCGCTGCTCGGGCTGCGCCAGCGCGGCCGCCTGGCGCGCCTCTTCGAACATCGGACGGGTGAAGACGTGCTCGCAAGCCGGGGAGCTGGCCGCGGCGATGGAATGCTCCATCTCGGTGCGCGCGTCGGAGGCGCCGGCCAGCAGGGACAGGCGGGTGGCGTGCAGGTCAGGGCGCATGGTGTGGAGTGGCTGCGGGCAAGGCGGAAGGGTGGTGGTGCTATACTCTGCGGGTTTCACTCTGGGTCTTTCCCAGCGCAAAACACATCCGCAAACCAGCCCATTCGAGGTGTTGCGGCCCTCGCGAGAGGTCCGCAAAACGGGCTGGATTTTAGACCCAACCTTTGGAGTTATTCCTATGTCGACGACCATGCGCGAAATGCTGGAAGCCGGTGTCCATTTCGGCCACCAAACGCGCTTCTGGAACCCCAAGATGGCCCCGTACATCTTCGGCCATCGCAACAAGATCCACATCATCAATCTGGAAAAAACGCTTCCGATGTTCCAGGAAGCGATGAAGTACGCCAAGCAGCTCACCGCCAACCGCGGCACCATCCTGATGGTGGGCACCAAGCGCCAGGCCCGCGAGATCGTGGCGACCGAGGCGCGCCGCGCCGGCGTCCCCTTCGTCGACACCCGCTGGCTCGGCGGCATGTTGACCAATTTCAAGACCGTCAAGACCTCCATCAAGCGCCTGAAGGACATGAAGGCCCAGCAGGAAGCCGGCCTCGACAACCTCAGCAAGAAAGAGCAGCTGACCTTCACCCGTGAGATCGAGAAGCTCGAGAAGGACATCGGCGGCATTCAGGACATGAGCGCGCTGCCCGATGCCATCTTCGTGATCGACGTGGGCTTCCACAAGATCGCCGTGGCCGAGGCCAAGAAGCTGGGCATCCCGCTGATCGGCGTGGTGGACTCCAACCACTCGCCCGAAGGCATCGACTACGTGATCCCGGGCAACGACGACTCGTCGAAGGCCGTCACGCTTTACGCCCGCGGCATCGCCGATGCGATCATCGAAGGCCGTTCCAGCGCCGCCAGCGATGTGGTCAAGGCCGTGGCCGAAGGCAATTCCGATGAGTTCGTCGAGGTCGAAGAGGGCGCCTCGGCCTGATTCGCGCTCGCGAGCGCCTGAAGAAGGGGCTTCGATGCCCCTTTTTTTTAACCTGATTTTCGCGGCGCCCGGTGCGGGCCGCCGCAACTGCTAAACCGAACGGAGAAACAAGATGGCAACAATCACCGCAAGCATGGTCGGCGAACTGCGCGCAAAGACCGACGCCCCGATGATGGAGTGCAAGAAGGCGCTGACCGAGGCCGACGGCAACATGGAAAAGGCCGAAGAGCTGCTGCGCATCAAGCTGGGTAACAAGGCCGGCAAGGCTTCGAGCCGCATCACGGCCGAGGGCGTGGTGGCTGCCTTTGCCGAAGGCGGCGTCGGCGCCATGGTCGAGATCAACTGCGAAACCGACTTCGTCTCCAAGAACGATAGCTTCCTCGCGCTGGCCAACGCCGCGGCGATGCTGGTCGCCAAGCACAACCCGGCCGACCTAGCCGCGCTGGCCGCGCTGCCCTACGAGCAGGACAGCTTCGGCCCGACGCTGGAAGACGTGCGCAAGGGGCTGATCGGCAAGATCGGCGAGAACATGAGCTTCCGCCGCTTCAAGCGCTTCGCCGGCAACGGCAAGCTGGCCTCCTACCTGCACGGCACGCGCATCGGCGTGATGGTCGAGTTCGAAGGCGACGACACGGCAGCCAAGGACGTTGCGATGCACGTGGCCGCCATGAAGCCCGTCTCGATCGCGAGTTCTGACGTGCCGGCCGAACTGATCGAGAAAGAGCGCGCCGTGGCCGCCGGCAAGGCCGAGGAAGACCGCAAGGCGGCCGAGGCGGCCGGCAAGCAGCCGCAGCCGGCCGACATCGTCGCCAAGCGCATCGAAGGCGGCGTGCAGAAGTACCTCAAGGAGGTCTCGCTGCACAACCAGCCCTTCGTGAAGAACGACAAGCAGACCGTCGAGCAGATGCTCAAGGCCGCCAACACCTCGATCAAGAGCTTCACGCTCTACGTCGTCGGCGAAGGCATCGAAAAGAAGGTCGACGACTTCGCTGCCGAAGTGGCGGCCCAGGTCGCGGCTGCCAAGGCGGCGGCTGCCTGATCGGCGCCACCGGGCGGCGGCGCGCGCAGCGCGCTGCCGCTTCTTCACACGCACGTTTTACACTCGCCACGCCCACCTCAAAGGAAACCCCCATGCTCGAAACCCGCCCGGCCCACAAGCGAATCTTGTTGAAGCTGTCGGGCGAGGCCTTGATGGGTGACGATGCCTTCGGCATCAACCGCGCGACCATCGTCCGCATGGTCGAAGAGGTGGCCGAGGTGGTGAACATGGGGGTGGAAGTCGCCGTCGTGATCGGCGGCGGCAACATCTTCCGCGGCGTGGCCGGCGGCTCGGTGGGCATGGACCGCGCGACCGCCGACTACATGGGCATGCTGGCCACCGTGATGAACGCGCTGGCCCTGGCCGACGCCATGAACAAGCAAGGGCTGATCGCCCGCGTGATGTCGGCCATCGCCATCGAGCAGGTGGTGGAGCCCTATGTGCGCCCCAAGGCCCTGCAATACCTCGAAGAGGGCAAGGTCGTGATCTTCGCGGCCGGCACCGGCAACCCCTTCTTCACGACCGACACCGCCGCCGCGCTGCGCGGCGCGGAGATCGGCGCGGAGCTCGTGCTCAAGGCCACCAAGGTGGACGGCGTCTACACCTCCGACCCGAAGAAGGACCTGGACGCGAAGCGGTACGCGCGCCTGAGCTTCGACGAGGCCATTGCAAAGAATCTCGGCATCATGGACGCCACGGCCTTCGCGCTGTGCCGCGACCAGAACCTGCCGATCAAGGTGTTCTCGATCTTCAAGAACGGCGCGCTCAAGCGCGTCGTGATGGGCGAGGACGAAGGCACACTGGTGCATGCCTAGGAGCAAGAAAAGATGACCATTGCCGATATCCGCAGCGCGACCGACGCCAAGATGGACCAGTCGCTCGCTGCATTCCAGAACAACCTGACGAAGATCCGCACCGGCCGTGCCAACCCTGCGTTGTTGGATTCGGTCCATGTCGACTACTACGGCTCCTCGGTGCCGCTGTCGCAGGTGGCGAACGTGGCGTTGATCGACTCGCGAACCATCAGCGTCCAGCCCTGGGAAAAGGGCATGGGCGCCAAGATCGAGAAGGCCATCCGCGAGAGCGACCTGGGCCTCAACCCTGCCTCGATGGGCGATCTGATCCGCGTGCCGATGCCTCCGATGAGCGAGGAACGCCGGAAGGAAATGACCAAGCTGGTTCGCACCGAGGGCGAGAACGCCAAGATCGCGACGCGCAACCTGCGCCGCGATGCCAACGACGCGATCAAGAAGCTGGTCAAGGAGAAGCTGGCGTCGGAAGACGACCAGAAGCGCGCCGAAGCCGAGATCCAGAAGGTGACCGATCGCCATATCACGGAGATCGATCGCCTGGTGGCGGCCAAAGAGGCGGAGATCATGGCCGTCTGAAATGAGCAATCCAAGCGCCGCCGTGCCCCACCACATCGCCATCGTCATGGACGGAAATGGACGCTGGGCCACGCGCCGCTTCCTGCCGCGGGTGGCCGGCCACAAGCAGGGCGTCGAATCGCTGCGCCGTTGCGTCAAGGCCTGTGCCGATCGCGGCGTCGGCGTGCTGACCGTGTTCGCCTTTTCTTCCGAGAACTGGAACCGTCCGGTCGAGGAGGTGTCGGGCCTGATGGACCTGATGGTCATCGCGCTCGGCCGCGAGGTCCCGAAGCTGTGCCAGGACGGCGTGCGCCTGCACTTCGTCGGCGAGCGCGGGGGGCTGTCCGAGAAGATTGCCGCAGGCCTGGTGCAGGCGGAAGCCGCCACCGCCCACAACACGCGGCTGGTGCTCAATGTCTGCTTCAACTACGGCGGGCGCTGGGACATCGCGCGCGCCGCGGCACAACTCGCCGCGCGCGGTGAGCCGCTGACCGAGGCCAGCCTGGACGCGGCGATGGCGCTGTCGCACGTGCCCGACCCCGACCTCTTCATCCGCACCGGCGGCGAGCAGCGGCTGTCGAACTTCCTGCTGTGGCAGAGCGCCTACGCCGAGCTCTTCTTCAGCGATCGCCTTTGGCCCGAGTTCGACGAGGCCGCGCTGGACGAGGCCATCGAAGCCTACCGGCGCCGCGAGCGCCGCTTCGGCCAGACCTCTGCGCAGTTGATGGGCGGCGCGCGGCACGATCCCCAGGCCGCCTGAGCGCAATGCTCAAACAACGCATCATCACTGCGGTCGTCCTCCTGGCGATCCTGCTGCCTGCGCTCTTCTATCCCTCGCCTCTGCCCTTCGGCTGCGTGATGCTGGTGCTGATCGCGGCTGCGACCTGGGAGTGGGGGCGGCTCAACGGCTACTCCTCGCGCATGTCGCTCTTCTTCGGTGTCGAGATGGCGTTGCTGTGCGTGCTGTCCTGGTGGCTCGGCCTGCTCGAGCGGCCGCTGCTGATCGTCTGGATCATCGCCAGCGCGGCCTGGGTGTTGGGCGGCGCGGCCTTGCTGCGCGCCGCGGTGCCAGGCTGGCCGCGAGTGCCTCGCGGGCTGCGCCTGGTGGGCGGCATGCTGGTGCTCTGGGTGGCCTGGCTCGCGGTGGTGAAGGCCCGCATGGAGGGCGTCAATTTCCTGCTGTCGATCCTCGTGCTGGTCTGGGTGGCCGATGTGTTCGCCTATTTCGCCGGCCGGGCGTTCGGCCTTCGATTCACCCGGGGCAAGCTCGCGCCCAGCATCAGTCCCGGCAAGAGCTGGGAGGGCGTCTGGGGCGGCATGCTCGGTGTCGTCGTGCTGGCGCTGGCCTGGGTCTGGGCGGACGCGGCTGCGCGCGCCGGCGTGGCCAGCCTCTACACGCGCCTGGCCGAGCGCGGCTGGTGGCTGCTGCTGATCGGCGTCCTGTTCCTGGCTGCGATGAGCGTGGTCGGCGACCTGGTCGAATCGCTGGTCAAGCGCAGCGCCGGCGCCAAGGACAGCAGCGCGTTGCTGCCGGGCCATGGCGGCGTGCTCGACCGGGTCGACGCGCTGCTGCCCACGCTGCCCATCGCGATGATGCTGGCTTTCCTATGAATGGCATGAAACGACAACGCATCACCGTGCTCGGTTCGACCGGCTCGGTCGGCGTCAGCACGCTCGACGTGATCGCACGGCATCCCGAGCGCTTCGAGGTTTTCGCGCTGTCGGCATCCACCAAGGTCGACGAACTGCTGGCCCAGTGTCAGCGCTTCGCGCCGAAGTTCGCGGTCATGGCCAGTGCGCCGCATGCCCGGCTGCTGGTCGACAAGCTCCGGCACAGCGGGCTGCGCACGGAGGTGCTGCAGGGCGCGGGCGCCATCGAGTCCATCGCCTCGCACGAAGACTGCGATGCCGTGATGGCTGCCATCGTCGGCGCCGCAGGCCTCGGCCCCTGCCTGGCCGCAGCCCGCGCCGGCAAGCGGCTTCTGCTCGCCAACAAGGAGGCCGTGGTGGTCGGAGGCGAGCTTTTCATGCGCACGGTGCGCGAGGGCGGGGCGACCCTGCTGCCCATCGACAGCGAGCATTCCGCCATCTTCCAGTCGCTGCCGGAAGATCCGGCCACCTGGCCGCGACGCATCGACAAGATCATCCTGACTGCCTCCGGCGGCCCGTTCCGCACGCGCGCGCCGGAAACGCTCGCGGCCGTCACGCCGGAACAGGCCTGCGCCCATCCGAACTGGGTCATGGGCCGCAAGATCTCGGTGGACTCGGCCACGATGATGAACAAGGCGCTCGAGGTGATCGAGGCGCGCCATCTCTTCGGCGTGGCGCCGGAGCGGATCGAGGTGGTGATCCATCCGCAGAGCGTGGTGCATTCGATGGTCCAGTTCACCGACGCCTCGGTGATCGCGCAGCTCGGCACACCCGACATGCGAGTGCCCATTGCCGTCGGGCTGGCCTGGCCAGAGCGCATCGAGAGCGGCGCGGCAACACTCGACTTCCGGCAACTGGCCGCGCTGACCTTCGACGCGCCGGACGCCCAACTCTTCCCTGGCCTGGGGCTCGCCTGGCATGCGCTGCGCGCGGCGCCGGGCACGACCGCGGTGCTCAATGCAGCCAACGAGGTCGCGGTCGACGCCTTCCTGCACCATCGCCTGCGCTTCGACCGCATCCATGCCGTGAACATGGAAACTTTGGAGGCGGTGCTGCCCTCCAATCCGGCATCGCTGGCGGATCTGCTGGACCTGGATGCCAGCGCGAGGGCCGCGGCCAATGCGGCGGCGCTGCGCTTTACAGCCTGACGCTCCTAGAACCAGGGGACTTCCATGCTCACCGTCGTCGCATTCATCGTCGCCCTGGCCCTGCTGATTGCCGTGCACGAATACGGCCACTATCGCGTGGCGGTGGCTTGCGGCGTCAAGGTGCTGCGCTTCTCCATCGGCTTCGGCCACACGCTCTTCAGCTGGAAGCCCAGGCGCCAGCACCCCGGGCAGGACACGGAGTTCGTGATCGCGGCCTTTCCCCTCGGCGGCTACGTGAAGATGCTCGACGAGCGCGAGGCGCCGGTGGCGCCGGAGGAGCGGCATCGCGCCTTCAACGCGCAGCCGCTGCGCTCGCGCACGGCCATCGTGGCCGCGGGGCCCATCGCCAACCTGCTTCTGGCCGTGGTGCTCTACACGGCGGTCAACTGGATCGGCGTCGATGAGCCCGTCGCCAAGCTCGCCCGTCCAGTGGCCGCTTCGCTGGCCGAGCAGGCCGGGCTGCACGGCGGCGAGCATGTCGCCCGTGCCGGCTTCGACGGCGAACTCGAGCCGGTGCAGTCCTTCGAAGACCTGCGTTGGCGCATCACGCGCGGCGCGCTCGACGGCCGCGACCTCACGCTCGAGATTGCGGGCGAGGGTGGGCGGCCGGCGCGCGAGATCGTGCTGCCGCTCAGCCGGATCGCTGCCAAGGATGCCGACGCGCAGATGTTCCGCAAGATCGGCCTGGTCGCGCCGCTGACTCGGCCCGAGATCGGCGAAGTCGTGGCGGGCGGCGCGGCCGAGCGCGCGGGCTTGCGCAACGGCGATCTGGTGCGCGCGGTCGGGTCCACCGCCATCGTCGACGGCCAGCAGCTGCGCGAGGTGATCCGTGCCTCGGTCGACGACGGCCAGCCGCGCACCCAGGTCTGGCAGATCGAGCGCGGCGGCCAGCAGGAGCGCATCGAGGTCACGCCCGAGGTGCGCGAGGAGGGCGGCAGCAAGTTCGGGCGCGTCGGCGCCTACGTGGGCTCGCCGCCGGAGATGGTGACGGTGCGGCAGGGCGTGGTGGACGGCGTCTGGCGCGGCGTGGTGCGCACCTGGGAAGTGTCGGCGCTCACCGTGCGCATGATGGGCAAGATGCTGATCGGCGAAGCCTCGCTTAAGAACCTGAGCGGGCCGCTGACCATTGCCGACTACGCGGGCAAGTCCGCCAGCCTCGGATTCACGCAATACCTGGTGTTTCTGGCACTCATCAGCGTCAGTCTCGGGGTGCTGAACCTCATGCCGCTGCCGGTCCTCGATGGAGGACACCTGATGTATTATCTTTGGGAGGGCCTGACCGGCAGGAGCGTCTCCGACGCTTGGATGGAACGGCTCCAGCGCGGCGGTGTCGCGTTGCTGCTGGTCATGATGTCGATCGCCATCTTCAACGATGTGACTCGACTCTTTGGTTAACTATCTGTCGGCCCTTTCCGCGCCGGCGCAATTCACAGATGAACAAGAAATACAGTCGCTTTCGCCTGCGCAGCGTTGCCATGCTGGTCGCCAGCGCGCTCTCGGCCACCGCCGCCTGGGCCATCGACCCCTTCACGGTGCGTGACATCCGAGTCGAAGGCCTGCAGCGCGTCGAGCCCGGCACCATCTTCGCCTCGCTGCCCCTACGCGTGGGCGACACCTACAACGACGAGCGCGGTTCCGCTGCCATCCGCGCCCTGTTCGACCTGGGCCTGTTCAAGGACGTGCGCATCGACGTCAGCGGCGATGTCCTGGTGGTCATCGTGGAAGAGCGTCCCACCATCGCCGACGTCGACTTCGTCGGCACCAAGGAATTCGACAAGGCGGCCCTGCAGAAGGCCCTGCGCGAAGTGGGCCTGGCCGACGGCCGCCCCTACGACAAGGCCCTGGCCGACCGCGCCGAGCAGGAGCTCAAACGCCAGTACATCAGCCGCAGCCTCTACAACGCCCAGGTGGTGACCACCGTCACCCCCATCGAGCGCAATCGCGTCAACCTCACCTTCACCGTCACCGAGGGCGACGCCGCGCGCATCCGCGAGGTCCACATCGTGGGCAACAAGGCCTTCAGCGAGGGCACCCTGCTCGATCTGTTCGACCAGGACTCCGGCGGCTGGATGAGCTGGTACACCAAGAGCAACCAGTACTCGCGCGCCAAGCTCAACGCCGACCTGGAGACCCTGCGCTCCTACTACATCACCCGCGGCTACCTGGAGTTCCGCATCGACTCCACCCAGGTGGCCATCTCTCCGGACCGCCAGGACCTGAGCATCACGGTGAACCTCACCGAGGGCGAGAAGTTCGTCGTTTCCGGCGTCAAGCTGGAGGGCAACTACCTGGGGCGCGACGACGAGTTCAAGTCGCTGGTGACCATCCGTCCGGGCGAGCCCTACAACGGCGAGCAGGTCACCGAGACCACCAAGGCCTTCACCGACTACTTCGGCACCTTCGGCTATGCGTTCGCGCGGGTGCAGGCCGAGCCGGAGATCGACCGGGTGAACAACCGCGTCGCGCTGACCCTGAAGGCGGAGCCCTCGCGGCGGGTGTACGTGCGGCGGGTGGCGGTCGGGGGCAACAACAAGACGCGCGACGAGGTGATCCGGCGCGAGTTCCGCCAGTACGAGGCCTCGTGGTACGACGGCGACAAGATCAAGCTGTCGCGCGACCGGGTGGACCGGCTGGGCTTCTTCACCGACGTGAACGTGGAGACGCAGGAAGTGCCGGGCTCGCCGGACCAGGTGGACCTCGCGATCAATGTGGCGGAGAAGCCCACCGGTACGCTGCAGCTGGGTGCCGGCTTCTCGAGCGCCGAGAAAGTGTCCCTCACCTTTGGCATTGCGCAGGAGAACGTGTTCGGCTCCGGCAACTACCTGGGCCTGCAGGTCAACACCAGCAAGTACGCCCGCACGCTCTCGCTCACGACCACCGATCCGTACTTCACCAAGGACGGCATCTCCCGAACCTTCGCCGTGTTCCACACCACGACGCGCCCTTACTACAGCGTCGATGGCGACTACAAGCTGGTCAACGAGGGCGGCTCGGTCCGCTTCGGCGTGCCCTTCAGCGAGGTCGATACCGTCTTCTTCGGCATCGGCCTGGAACGCTACCGCTTCGATCCGGGCGGCAACGTCGCCTACCTGACCCCGCAGTCGTACCGCACCTATTTCGGCTGTGCCACCAACGCGCAGGGCTTCGTCACCGAATGCACCAACGACAGCGTCTGGGGCGTGCCGCTGTCCGTGGGCTGGTCGCGCGACGATCGCGACAGCGCGCTGGTGCCGACCCGCGGCAAGCTTCAGCGCGCCAACCTCGAGGTCGGTGCCGGCGGCGACATGAAGTACTGGAAGTCCAGCTACTCGTACCAGCAGTTCTTCCCGATCAGCAAGCAGTACACCTTCGCGATCAACGGCGAAGTCGGTTACGCCAGGGCCTATGGCAGCAAGCCTTACCCGATCTTCAAGAACTTCTACGCCGGCGGCCTGGGTTCGGTGCGCGGCTTCGAGCAGAACTCGCTCGGCCCGCGCGACGTGCCGCTGTTCGGGCAGACCGAGGGCGCTGCGCTCGGCGGCACCAAGAAGGCGATCTTCAACATGGAGCTCAGCACACCCTTCCCGGGTGCCGGCAACGACCGCACGCTGCGCCTCTACGGCTTCTTCGACGTCGGCAACGTATTCGCGAACTCCCGCGCCCCGACCCTGACGGACGCGCAATGGAAGGCGCAGAAGAAGCTGCGCGCCTCGGTCGGCCTGGGCATCAGCTGGATCTCGCCGCTGGGCCCCCTGCGCCTGGCGTACGCCATCCCGGTGAAGCAGCAGAAGGAAGACCTGAGCGACCCGTTGAATCCGATCCCGAAGGATAGAATCCAACGCCTGCAATTCCAGATCGGAACCTCCTTCTAATGACTCCTTTGCTTCGTGCCGCCGGTGCGCTGCTCATCCCCGTTTTCGCGCTCGTGGGTACGCCCGCGCAGGCGCAGGAAACCTTCCGCATCGGTTTCGTCAATCCCGATCGCGTGCTGCGCGAGGCGCAGCCTGCCAAGGCCGCACAAGCAAAACTCGAGTCGGAATTCCTGAAGCGCGAGAAAGACCTGCAGGGGCAGGGCGAAGCGCTCAAGGCCGCCTCCGAGAAGTTCGAGCGCGAGGCGCCGACCCTGTCCGAGAGCCAGCGCACCACGCGCCAGCGCTCCCTGGTCGACCAGGACCGCGACTTCCAGCGCCGCCGCCGCGAGTTCCAGGAAGACCTCAACGCCCGCAAGAACGAAGAGCTGCAGCAGGTCTACGAGCGCGCCAACCGCGTGGTCAAGCAGGTGGCCGAGGCCGAGAAGTACGACGCGATCCTGCAGGAAGCGATCTACATCAATCCCAAGCACGACATCACCGAGAAGGTGATCAAGGCGCTGAACGCGTCCGTTGCCGGCGGCAAGTGACGCCAGTGAACTCGTGTGGCACTGCGGCTAGGCGCGATCGTTGAAGCCCTCGGGGGCGAACTGCAGGGCGATCCTGCGCTGTCGATCGAGCGCCTCGCGCCGCTGGCGACCGCGCAGGCCGATGCGCTCAGCTTCCTGAGCCACCCCAAGTACCAGAAAGAGCTCGCGGTCTCGAAGGCCGGCTGCGTCATCGTGTCGCCGGCAATGCGCGCTGCGGCGGCGGGGCGCGGCGCGTTCATCGCGACGCCCGATCCCTACCTGTACTTTGCCCGGCTGACCCAGCTCTGGAAGCAATCCCATGCGAAGCCGGAAGGCGCGCGCATCCATCCGAGCGCGGTGATCGACCCCGACGCGCAGATCGACCCGACGGCCCGCATCGGCGCACTGTGCGTGATCGAGCGCGGCGCGCGCATCGGCGCGCAGACCGTGCTCAAGTCCAGGGTGACCGTGAGCGAGGACTGCATCATCGGCGCGCGCTGCCTGCTGCATCCCGGCGTGGTGATCGGGGCCGACGGCTTCGGGCTCGCACCGCACCAGGGCGCCTGGGTGAAGATCGAGCAACTCGGCGCGGTGCGTATCGGCGACGACGTGGAGATCGGCGCCAACACCTGCATCGACCGCGGCGCGCTCGAAGACACGGTGATCGAGGACGGCGTCAAGCTCGACAACCTGATCCAGATCGGCCACAACGTGCGCGTGGGCAAGAACACCGCCATGGCCGGCTGCGTCGGCGTGGCGGGCAGCGCCGACATCGGCGCGAACTGCACCATCGGCGGCGGTGCGATCGTGTTGGGCCACCTGAAGATGGCGGACGGGGTGCACATCTCGGCCGCGACGGTGGTCACGCGCTCCATCCTCAAGCCGGGCCAGTACACCGGCATGTTTCCCATCGACGACAATGCCGCCTGGGAGAGAAACGCCGCGACCCTCAAACAACTGCACGCCCTGCGGGAGCGCCTCAAGGCGCTGGAAAAATCGGCGATGCAGGACAAGCCATCATGAAGCTCGACATCCATCAGATCCTCAAACTACTGCCCCACCGCTACCCCTTCCTTCTGGTGGACCGCGTGCTCGAGATGGAAAAGGGCAAGCGCATCAAGGCGCTCAAGAACGTGACCATGAACGAGCCGTTCTTCAACGGCCACTTCCCGCACCGCCCGGTGATGCCTGGCGTGCTGATGCTGGAGGCGATGGCGCAGGCCGCGGCGCTGCTGTCCTTCCATTCGCTGGACATCGTCCCGGACGACAACACCGTGTACTACTTCGCGGCCATCGACGGCGCGCGTTTCAAGCGCCCGGTGGAGCCGGGCGACCAGCTCACGCTGGAGGTCGAGATCGAGCGCATGAAGGCCGGCATTTCCAAGTTCAAGGGGCGGGCGCTGGTCGGCAGCGAGCTGGCCTGCGAGGCCACCCTGATGTGCGCGATGCGCCAGATCAGCTGATGCTGCTCGAAAAGGCATGACCCAGGTTCATTCGACGGCCATCGTCGACCCCCAGGCCCAGCTCGACCCGACGGTCAGCGTCGGTCCGTATTCCGTGATCGGCCCGCACGTGCGGGTCGGCGCCGGCACCACGATCGGATCGCATTGCGTGATCGAGGGCCGCACCACCATCGGCCGCGACAACCGGATCTTCCAGTTCGCCTCGCTGGGGGCGATCCCGCAGGACAAGAAGTACGCGGGCGAGCCCACCGAGCTGGTCATCGGCGACCGCAACACCATCCGCGAGTTCTGCACCTTCAACATCGGCGTGCCGGGAGCGGGCGGCGTCACGCGCGTGGGCAGCGACAACTGGGTCATGGCCTACACGCATATCGCGCACGATTGCCGGGTCGACAACCACACCACGCTGGCCAACAACACGACGCTGGCCGGCCACGTGCACTTGGCCGACTGGGTGACGGTGGGGGGGCTGACCGGCATCCACCAGTTCGTCTCGGTCGGCGCCCACGCCATGATCGGTTTCGCCAGCGCGGTGGCGCAGGACGTGCCGCCCTTCATGCTGGTCGACGGGAATCCGCTCGCAGTGCGCGGCTTCAACGTCGTCGGCCTGCGCAGGCGCGATTTCTCGGCTGCGCGCATCGCGGCCGTCAAGCAGATGCACCGGCTGCTCTACCGCCAGGGCAAGACCCTGGAGGAAGCCCGCGCCGCCATCGAGGCCCTGGCCGCGGAGGTGCCCGAAGCGGCGGCCGACGTTGACCTGATGAAAGCCTTCCTGGCCAGCGCCACGCGCGGCATCGCGCGCTGAGGTCTGCATGGCACAGGAGACACAGCGGCGCTTTGCGCTGGTCGCAGGCGAGGCCTCGGGCGACCTGCTCGCCGGGCTGCTGCTGGATGGCCTGAAAACCCGCTGGCCGCAGATGCAGGCCGTCGGCATCGGCGGTCCGCAGATGCTGAGGCGCGGCTT
This sequence comes from Variovorax sp. WS11, assembly GCF_010499245.1. GTDB lineage: Bacteria > Pseudomonadota > Gammaproteobacteria > Burkholderiales > Burkholderiaceae_C > Variovorax. Next base: position 105,783 of record NZ_JAAGOW010000001.1, on the reverse strand, counting down.
CGAGACCTGGTGGCCGCAGGAGAAGCTGGCCGTGCGCGGCTATGTCGAGGTGCTGCGCCACTACGCCGAGATCGCCGGCATCCGGCGCCAGCTCAAAGCGCGGCTGCTGCGCGAAGGGGCTGGCCTCTTCATCGGCGTCGATGCGCCGGACTTCAACCTCGATCTCGAAGCGGGCTTGCGCGAACGCGGCATGAAGACCGCCCATTTCGTCTGCCCCTCGATCTGGGCCTGGCGGCCGGAGCGCGTGCAAAAGCTGCGCGCAGCCGTCGACCACGTGCTGTGCATCTTCCCCTTCGAGCCCGCCCTGCTGGCGAAGCAGGGCATCGCCGCCAGCTACGTCGGCCATCCGCTCGCCAATGTGATCCCGATGGCGCCGGACCGGGCCGCCGCGCGCGCCGCGCTCGGCCTGGACGCCGAGGCGCCGGTGGTGGCCCTGCTGCCGGGTAGCCGGCGATCCGAGCTGCGCTACCTGGCCGATCGCTTCTTCGCGGCAGCGGCGCTGATGCAGCAGGCACGGCCCGAGCTGCGCTTCGTCCTGCCCGCGCTGCCGAGCCTGCGCGGGGAGATCGAGCAACTGCTCGTGGCGAGCGCGATGAAGGGCCGGGTGCAGTTGATCGACGGCCGCTCGCACGCCGCGCTCACCGCCTGCGACGTCACGCTGATCGCCAGCGGCACCGCCACCCTCGAGGCTGCGCTTCTTAAGCGGCCGATGGTGATCGCCTACAACATGAACGCGATGTCCTGGGCTCTGATGCGCCGCAAGCAGCTGCAGCCCTGGGTCGGCCTGCCCAACATCCTGTGCGGCGAATTCGTCGTGCCGGAGCTGATCCAGGAGGCGGCCACGCCCCAGGGCCTGGCCGAAGCGACGCTGGCCTGGTTCGCCTCGCCGGACAAGGTTCACGCCTTGCAACAACGTTTTTGCGCGCTGCACGCCGAATTGCAGCGAGATACGCCGACACTGTGCGCCGATGCGATCCAGAAAGTTCTTGAAGGCTGAACAGGCCAAGCTCGCATGGGATGCGCCGGGCCTGGTGGCCGGCGTCGACGAGGCCGGGCGCGGCCCGCTGGCCGGGCCGGTGGTGGCCGCGGCCGTGATCCTGGACGACCAGCGGCCGATCCGCGGCCTGGCCGATTCGAAAGTGCTCACGCCCCTGCAACGCGAGCGGCTCAACGACCAGATCCTGGCCAAGGCCCTGTGCTGCTCGGTGGCCCAGGCCAGCGTCGAGGAGATCGACGAGCACAACATCCTCGGCGCCACCATGCTGGCGATGAAGCGGGCGGTCGAGGGCCTGCGGCTGAAGCCGGCCAAGGTGCTGGTCGACGGCAACCGGCTGCCCCGGCTGGACGTGCTGGCCGAGGCCGTCGTCGGCGGCGACGCCATCGTCAAATCGATCTCGGCCGCCTCGATCCTGGCCAAGGTGCATCGCGACCGGCTGTGCGAGCAGTTGCACGCCGAGTTTCCGCACTACGGCTTCGCCGCGCACAAGGGCTACAGCACGCCCGAGCATCTGGAGGCGCTGCTGCGCCATGGCGCCTGCGTGCACCACCGCCGCTCTTTCAGCCCGGTGGCCGCGGCGCTGGCGCGTGCGGCCGGCGAGGAGATCCCGCTCGCTCTCGTCGCGGGCGAGCTGCTCGTCGAGACGCTGCACGTCGAGACGGTGCAGGTCGAGCTGCGCCCCGCGCCATGACTGCGGCCGAGCCGAGCCACATCAGCTCGCGGGACAACCCGCTCCTCAAGGAACTGCGCAAGCTGGCGCACGACCCGGGCGCCTACCGCAGGGCGGGCCGCGTCTGGCTTGAAGGCGACCACCTGTGCCGGGCGGCGCGCGAGCGCGGGGTGCGCGCGGCGATCGCCGTCTTCTCCGAGTCCGCCTGGCCGACGGCACGCCACGAATGGGCCGGCGCGGCGGACAAGACCGTGGTGGTCGACGACGCGCTGCTGGCGGGCGTGAGCGGCCTGGAATCGCCCCCGGCGATGGGCTTCGTTCTCGACCTGTCTGCACCGCCGCCGATCGCCGCCGATGCGGCCACGGTGGTGCTCGACCGGCTGCAGGACGCCGGCAACGTCGGCTCCATCCTGCGCAGCGCGGCGGCCTTCGGCTTCGCCCAGGTGATCGCGCTCAAGGGCACGGCGGCGCTGTGGTCGCCCAAGGTGCTGCGCGCCGGCATGGGCGCGCACTTCGGGTTGCGGCTGGTCGAAGGCGCCGAGCCCGAGGCGCTCGAGGCGCTGGCCGTCCCCTGCATCGCGACCAGCTCGCACCACGGCGAATGGCTGCACCGGGCCCGGCTGCCCCATCCCTGCGCCTGGCTGATGGGCCACGAAGGGCAGGGCCTTTCGGCCGCTCTGGGAGCCCGCGCGAGCCTGCAGGTGCGCATCGCGCAGCCGGGCGGCGAGGAGTCGCTCAACGTCGCCGCCGCGGCCGCGATCTGCCTGCACGCAAGCGCCGCCGCGGCCGAGGGATAAGGCGGCCCGGGCTATAATCAAGGGCTTTCCCGCTCACACCTCGCCCATAGCGCACGCAAGCCAACTCCTCGACGAAAGTCGCGACCAAGAGCCGCATCTTGGGTCCGCCGTGGGCGTCATCCATTCGGAGATCCCAGTGCTTTTGTCTCTCAAGGGAAATTTCCCGCCCGCCATCCTGGCGCTTGCAGACGGCACGGTCTTTCTCGGCAACTCGATCGGCGCCCAAGGCGCCACCACCGGCGAAGTGGTGTTCAACACCGCCATGACCGGCTACCAGGAAATCCTGACCGACCCCAGCTATTGCCAGCAGATCGTGACGCTCACGTATCCGCACATCGGCAACTACGGCGTCAACGAGGAAGACATCGAGGCCGACAAGATCCATGCCGCTGGCCTGATCATCAAGGACCTGCCGCTCCTGGCATCCAACTTCCGCAAGACCGCCACGCTGACCGAGTACCTGGTGCGCGGCAAGACGGTCGCCATCGCGAACATCGACACCCGCAAGCTCACGCGCCACCTGCGCACGCATGGCGCGCAGAACGGCAGCATCCTGGGCCTGGCGCCGGGCGAGAGCGTCACGCAGGCGCTGATCGACAAGGCGATCGCCGCCGCCAAGGCAGCACCCAGCATGTCCGGCCTCGACCTCGCCAAGGTGGTGTCGGTCAAGGAAACCTACGAGTGGACGCAGACCGAGTGGAAGCTCGTCCACGTCGATGGCAAGCCTGGCTACGGCGTGCAGATCACGCCGAAGTTCCACGTCGTGGCCTACGACTACGGCGTCAAGAAGAACATCCTGCGCATGATCGCGCAGCGCGGCGCGCGCATCACCGTCGTGCCGGCGCAGACGCCCGCGGCCGACGTGCTCAAGCTGCGCCCCGACGGCATCTTCCTGGCCAACGGCCCCGGCGACCCCGAGCCCTGCGACTACGCGATCGCGGCCACGCGCGAGCTGATCGAGACCGGCATCCCGGTCTTCGGCATCTGCCTGGGCCACCAGATCATGGCGCTGGCCTCCGGCGCGAAGACCTTCAAGATGAAGTTCGGCCACCACGGCGCCAACCATCCGGTGAAGGACCTGGACAACAACCGCGTGAGCATTACCAGCCAGAACCACGGCTTCGCGGTCGACGAAAAGACGCTGCCCGCCAATCTGCGGCCCACCCACGTCAGCCTGTTCGACGGCACGCTGCAAGGCCTGGCGCGCACCGACAAGCCCGCCTTCTGCTTCCAGGGCCACCCGGAAGCCTCGCCGGGCCCGCACGACATCGGCTACCTGTTCGACCGCTTCACCGCGCTCATGCAAAGTCACAAAGAAGGGCAGAAGAATGCCTAAGCGCAACGACCTCAAGAGCATCCTCATCATCGGCGCCGGCCCGATCATCATCGGCCAGGCCTGCGAGTTCGATTATTCCGGCGTGCAGGCCTGCAAGGCGCTGCGCGAGGAGGGCTACAAGGTCATCCTGATCAACAGCAATCCCGCGACGATCATGACCGACCCGGCCACGGCCGACGTGACCTACATCGAGCCCATCACCTGGCCCACGGTCGAGAAAATCATCGCCAAGGAGCGGCCCGACGCCATCCTGCCGACCATGGGCGGCCAGACCGCGCTGAACTGCGCGCTGGACCTCTGGCGCAACGGCGTGCTCGACAAGTACAAGGTCGAGCTGATCGGCGCCACCCCCGAGGCCATCGACAAGGCCGAGGACCGCCTGAAGTTCAAGGACGCGATGACCAAGATCGGCCTGGGCTCGGCGCGCTCGGGCATCGCCCACTCGCTCGACGAAGCCTGGGCGGTGCAGAAGACCGTGGGCTTCCCGGTCGTGATCCGCCCCAGCTTCACGCTCGGCGGCACCGGCGGCGGCATCGCCTACAACCCGGAAGAGTTCGAGACCATCTGCAAGCGCGGCCTGGAAGCCTCGCCGACCAACGAGCTGCTGATCGAGGAATCATTGCTCGGCTGGAAGGAATACGAGATGGAAGTGGTGCGCGACAAGGCGGACAACTGCATCATCGTCTGCTCGATCGAGAACCTCGACCCGATGGGCGTGCACACCGGCGACTCGATCACCGTCGCCCCGGCGCAAACGCTTTCGGACAAGGAATACCAGATCCTGCGCAACGCCTCGCTGGCCGTGCTGCGCGAGATCGGCGTCGACACCGGCGGCTCCAACGTGCAGTTCTCGATCAACCCGAAGGACGGGCGCATGGTCGTGATCGAGATGAACCCGCGCGTCTCGCGTTCCTCGGCGCTGGCCTCCAAGGCCACCGGCTTCCCGATCGCCAAGGTCGCGGCCAAGCTGGCCGTCGGCTACACGCTCGACGAGCTGCGCAACGAGATCACCGGCGGCGCCACGCCGGCGAGCTTCGAGCCCAGCATCGACTACGTGGTCACCAAGATCCCGCGCTTCGCCTTCGAGAAATTCCCGCAGGCCGACTCGCGCCTGACCACCCAGATGAAGTCGGTGGGCGAGGTGATGGCCATGGGCCGCACCTTCCAGGAATCGTTCCAGAAGGCGCTGCGCGGGCTCGAGGTCGGCGTGGATGGCCTCAACGAGAAGACGCAGGACCGCGAAGTGCTCGAGAAGGAGCTGGGCGAGCCCGGCCCCGACCGCATCTGGTACGTGGGCGATGCCTTCGCCATGGGCCTGACGGTCGACGAAGTGCATGCGCTGACCAAGATCGACCCCTGGTTCCTCGTGCAGATCGAGGAGATCGTGAAGATCGAGCTCGAGCTGGAAACCAAGTCGCTCGACGACATCGACCGCGACACGCTGCTCGCGCTCAAGAAGAAGGGCTTCTCCGACCGCCGCCTGGCGCGCCAGCTGAAGACCACCGACACCGCGATCCGCGAGAAGCGCCGCGCGCTCGGCGTACGCCCGGTCTACAAGCGGGTCGATACCTGCGCGGCCGAGTTCGCGACCAACACCGCCTACATGTACTCGACCTACGAGGACGAGTGCGAGGCCGACCCGAGCAGCAAGAAAAAGATCATGGTGCTCGGCGGCGGCCCGAACCGCATCGGCCAGGGCATCGAGTTCGACTACTGTTGCGTGCATGCCGCGCTCGCGATGCGCGAGGACGGCTACGAGACCATCATGGTCAACTGCAACCCCGAGACGGTCTCGACCGACTACGACACCAGCGACCGCCTCTACTTCGAGCCGCTCACGCTGGAGGACGTGCTCGAGATCGTCGACAAGGAAAAGCCCACCGGCGTGATCGTGCAGTACGGCGGCCAGACGCCGCTGAAGCTCGCGCTCGACCTGGAGGCCAACGGCGTGCCGATCATCGGCACCAGCCCCGACATGATCGATGCGGCCGAGGACCGCGAGCGCTTCCAGAAGCTGCTCAACGAGCTGAAGCTGCGCCAGCCGCCGAACGCCACCGCACGCACCGAGCCCGAGGCGCTGGAGAAGGCCGCGCAACTGGGCTATCCGCTGGTGGTGCGCCCGAGCTACGTGCTGGGCGGGCGCGCGATGGAGATCGTGCACGAGCAGCGCGACCTCGAGCGCTACATGCGCGAGGCGGTCAAGGTCAGCAACGATTCGCCGGTGCTGCTCGACCGCTTCCTCAACGACGCCGTCGAATGCGACGTCGACTGCCTGCGCGATGCCGACGGCGCCACCCTGATCGGCGGCGTGATGGAACACATCGAGCAGGCCGGCGTGCACTCGGGCGACTCCGCCTGCTCGCTGCCGCCCTATAGCCTCAAGGCCGAGACGATCGCCGAGCTCAAGCGGCAGAGCGCGGCCATGGCGAAGGCGCTCAACGTGGTCGGCCTGATGAACGTGCAGTTCGCGATCCAGGAGAAGGACGGCCAGGACGTGATCTACGTGCTGGAAGTGAATCCGCGCGCCTCGCGCACCGTGCCCTACGTGAGCAAGGCCACCGGCATCCAGCTGGCCAAGGTGGCGGCGCGCTGCATGGCCGGCCAGACGCTGGCGGCGCAGGGCGTGACGAAGGAAGTCACGCCGCCTTACTTCAGCGTGAAGGAAGCGGTGTTCCCCTTCGTCAAGTTCCCGGGCGTGGACACCATCCTCGGCCCCGAGATGAAGTCCACCGGCGAGGTGATGGGCGTGGGCAAGACCTTCGGCGAGGCCTTCGTGAAGTCGCAGCTGGGCGCCGGCACGCACCTGCCCAAGTCGGGCCGCGTCTTCGTCTCGGTCAAGAACAACGACAAGCCGCGTGCGGTCGAGGTCGCGCGCGGGCTGGCCGCGCTGGGCTTCGAGCTGATCGCGACCAAGGGCACGGCCGCCGCCATCAACGCGGCGGGCATCGCCTGCGCCGTGGTCAACAAGGTGACCGAAGGCCGCCCGCACATCGTGGACATGATCAAGAACAACGAGATCGCCCTCGTCATCAACACGGTGGAAGAGCGCCGCAACGCGATCACCGATTCGCGCCAGATCCGCACCTCGGCCCTGCTGGCGCGCGTGACCACCTTCACCACCATCTTCGGTGCCGAGGCGGCGGTGGAAGGCATGCGCTACATGAAGGACCTCGACGTGATCTCGGTCCAGGAGATGCACGCGCAGCTCGCGTCGGCCTGAAGAGCCTGAGGGCCATGGACACGCAGCTCGTCGAACTCGACCTGGCCGACTGGGCCGGCGCCGCGCCCAACGAGGCGTGGATCGCCGCGCTCGAGGCCGGCAAGGTGCTGTACTTCCCGCGGCTGAGCTTCGAGCTGCGGCCGCAGGAGCGCGAGCTGCTGACGCCCTCGGTGCTGTCGCCCGACGTGCGCAACATCAGCCTGGACTCCAACGGCCGCATCAAGGGCGTGGCCGGCGATGAGGCCCGGCAGCAGGCCGTGAGCGCGATGGTGGGGCGATTCCGCGCCCAGGCAACGCAGCTGATCCACGGCCTGCTGCCGCACTACACGTCCGCGCTGCGCCTGGCGCCGACCAGCTACCGGCCGGCGCAGGTGGAGACGCGCGTGCAGTCCTGGCGCGCCGACGACCGCCGGCTGCACATCGACTCCTTCCCCTCGCGACCCAACTACGGCGAACGCATCCTGCGCGTCTTCACCAACGTCAACCCGGAGGGCGCGCCGCGCGTCTGGCGGGTGGGCGAGCCCTTCGAGACCGTGGCGAAGCGCTTCCTGCCCCGCGCGAAGCCCTATTCGCGCTGGCAAGCCCGGCTGTTGCAGACCCTGCACGTGACCAAGTCTTTCCGCAGCGAATACGACCACCTGATGCTGCAGCTGCACGACGGCATGAAGTCGGACCTCGACTACCAGAAGAACGCACAGCAGCAAACCGTGCCCTTCCCGGCTGGATCGGTATGGGTGTGCTTCTCGGACCAGACCTCGCACGCCGTCATGTCCGGCCAGTACATGCTGGAGCAGACCCTGCACCTGCCCGCCGCAAGGCAATACAATCCCGATTCGAGCCCGCTCGCCATCCTGAGCCGGCTGACCGGACGCACGCTCGTCTGATCATTTTTTCTTCCATGAACCGCCGAACGGCAGCGTTCGGCGGTTTCGCTTTCTGGAGACGCAAAACATGGCCAACACCACGATTCCGATCACCAAGCGCGGCGCCGAGAAGCTGCGCGACGAACTGCAGCGGCTGAAGACCGTCGACCGGCCCGCGATCATCACCGCGATCGCCGATGCGCGCGCCCAGGGCGACCTCAGCGAGAACGCCGACTACGACGCTGCCAAGGAGCGCCAGGGCTGGATCGAAGGCCGCATCAAGCAGATCGAGGGCATGCTGTCGAACGCGCAGGTCATCGATCCGTCCGAGCTCGACGCGGAGGGCAAGGTCGTCTTCGGCTCGACGGTGGAACTCGAGGACGAGCACACCGGCGAGGCGCTCAAGTACCAGATCGTGGGCGAGGACGAGGCCGACCTGAAGCTGGGCCTGATCAACGTCTCCAGCCCGATCGCCCGCGCGCTGATCGGCAAGGAGGAGGGCGACACCGCCGAGGTGCAGGCCCCGGGTGGCGTGAAGCGCTACGAGATCGTGGGCGTCAGCTACCTCTGAAGCCGCCCGAGTGCTGAAGGACCGCGTCGCGCTGCTGGTGGCCGCCCTCTGGTGGGGCAGCCTGACGACCATCGGGTTCCTGATCGTGCCGATGCTCTTCGCCCACCTCGGCAACCCCGCCATGGCCGGCAACTTCGCCGGTCGGCTGTTCTCGGCCCAGAGCTGGGTGGCCCTGGCCTGCGGGCTGGTGCTGCTGACCTATTTCAGGTCGAAGGTCCTGGATCGCGTGGACGCACGGACCCGCATGTCGATCGCATGGATCCTCGCGGCCCTGCTGCTGGCCCTGCTGCAGGAATACGCCGTCGCGCCGCGCATCCTGGCGCGCGAGAACCTTCGGCTCTGGCACTCGCTAGGCAGCGCCATGTACCTGGGCCAATGGCTGTGCACCGGCGTGCTGCTGTGGCGTATGGGGCGCCGCGAAGGCTGATCAGGCGTTCCAGAACTGCGTGATCCAGCGCGCCGGCCGGATGAAGCGAAAGCGCCGGTTGCGCCGGCCGGCCAGTGCATCGGGCGGATTGCATTCCCCGTGGAAGACCATGATGCGCGCCCCCTCCGGCACGAAGGGCTCGCGCCAGTAGTTGGTCGGCCAGGCCGGGATGCCGTGGTACTTGAAGCTCGGGCACCACTCGGCCGGCCAGTAGGCCAGCGTGCCCTTGCGGTGCATGAAGGCCGACAGGTAGGTCTGCTCGTTGCGGTACTTGGCCTGCACCGCGTCCATGTTCTGGCGGAAATGCGCCAGCACGTCCGGATGGGCGCCGATCTCGAAACGGTAGACCGAGGAGTTGCCCGTGATGCGCCGGCGCCGCCAGGGGCGGGCGTAGTCGTGGATGATGAGGAATTCGCCCGGGTACTCGAAGAAGGCATCGAGGCTGCCGACGATGACCACGTCGAGGTCGATGAACAACGCCCGGCCGTGCAGGCCGTAGAGCTTCTCCTCGAAGGTGGTCAGCTTCTTCCAGGCCCGGTCCACCTGGCCCGGCGCCAGCTCCAGGGCCAGCGGGGGGATCGGAAAGCACTGCACCTCGCTGCGGATGCCCTTCGGGTCGTCGGTCAGACAGACGAAGTTGAAGTCGCCCGACAAGTGCCGGCGCGCCATTGCATAGAGGCGGTTGACGTACTCGGGGCCATATTTCGTGCCCCATTTCATGCAGAGAATGTGGCGCTGTGGGAGGGCCGCCTGTTCTTGGCTCGGCATCCTTCAATCCGCCTGGCGGCGCTTCTTGACCGACAGGCTCTTCTTCGCCTTGGCGCGCTTGATGTTGCCGCCCGGGGTGAGCCGCTGGTTGCCGAGCACGCGCAGGGTCTTGATCTCCGGCCGCTGGCCGCCGCGCTTGCTGTACTTGATGACCTTGACGTCGCGCGGGCCGGGCATGCGGTCCTCGTCGATCGCGCGCTCCTTCTCGGGGATGGGGCGCCAGAGCACCAGCAGCTTGCCGATGTGCTGGATCGGCGCGGCGCTCAGCTCCTCGGCCAGCGACTGGAGCATGGCCTCACGTGCGGGGCGATCGTCGGAGAAGACGCGGATCTTGATCAGGCCGTGGGCCTTGAGGGCGGCGTCGGCCTCCTTCTTGACGGCCGGTGTCAGCCCGTCGCCGCCGACCATGACGATCGGGTCCAGATGGTGCGCTTCTGCGCGATGTACTTTGCGCTGGGCAGGGGTCAGTTGAATGGCGGGCATCCCCGTATTATCGAGTGTCGATGAACCCCAAACCCAAGAGCAGCAAGGTCAATCGTGCATGGCTGCACGACCATGTGAACGACCCCTACGTCAAACTGGCCACCAAGGAGGGCTACCGGGCGCGCGCGGCCTACAAGCTCAAGGAGATCGACGAGGCGCTGGGCCTGATCCGTCCGGGCCAGCTGGTGGTCGACCTGGGCTCGACGCCCGGCGCCTGGAGCCAGTACGTGCGCCGCAAGCTGTCGCCGGGCGGCGCCGCGGCCGGGCAGCTGGAGGGCAGCATCATCGCGCTCGACATCCTGCCGATGGAGCCGATCGAAGGCGTGACCTTTCTGCAGGGCGATTTCCGCGAGGACGAGATGCTGGCGCGGCTGGAGGAGGCCATGGCAGGCCGGCTGGCCGACGTGGTCGTATCAGACATGGCGCCCAACCTGTCGGGCATCGCCTCGGCCGACGCGGCGCGCATCAGCCACCTGATCGAGCTTGCGATCGAGTTCGCCCGCCACCACATGAAGCCGGAAGGTGCGCTGGTCGCCAAGCTTTTCCATGGCAGCGGCTATGCCGAACTGACCCAGCTTTTCAGGACGAATTTTCGAGTCGTGAAACCGATCAAGCCCAAGGCTTCGCGCGACAAATCCGCGGAGACTTTCATGGTCGGCATCGGCCTCAAGCCGGTCGATACGAATTGATACCGCACGCCGGCCCGGCATTAGGGCCCAAAACCGTGCGCGTCCTATGGCTGCTATAGGGAAATTCCGGCATTTCGCAGGTTGAAAAGCCTAAAATGGGCGCCAATTGCGTGCCCTAGCGCGTTTTTTGTTTTTGTCCCCACGCGCTTTCGACTGGAGCTTCGTTTGAACAATCAGTGGTTTTCCAAGGTCGCCGTCTGGCTGGTCATCGCGATGGTGTTGTTCACTGTGTTCAAGCAGTTCGACACCCGCGGCGTCGCCGGCGCCGGCAGTGTGGGTTACTCCGACTTCCTCGAGGAAGTCCGCAGCAACCGCATCAAGAGCGCCACCATCCAGGAAGGTCAGGGCGGCAGCGAGATCGTCGCGATCACCAACGACGACCGCAAGATCCGCACAACCGCCACCTACCTCGACCGCGGCCTGGTCGGCGACCTGATCGCCAACAACGTCAAGTTCGACGTCAAGCCCCGCGAAGAAGGCTCGCTCCTCATGACGCTGCTCGTGAGCTGGGGCCCGATGCTTCTGCTGATCGGTGTCTGGGTCTATTTCATGCGGCAGATGCAGGGCGGCGGCAAAGGCGGTGCCTTCAGCTTCGGCAAGAGCAAGGCCCGCATGCTCGACGAGAACAACAACCAGGTCACCTTCGCCGACGTCGCGGGCTGCGACGAGGCCAAGGAGGAAGTCAAGGAGGTCGTCGACTTCCTGAAGGATCCGGCCAAGTTCCAGAAGCTCGGCGGCCGCATCCCGCGCGGCCTGCTGCTGGTGGGGCCCCCTGGCACCGGCAAGACCTTGCTCGCCAAGGGCATCGCCGGCGAAGCCAAGGTCCCCTTCTTCTCGATCTCCGGCTCCGACTTCGTCGAGATGTTCGTCGGCGTGGGCGCGGCCCGTGTGCGCGACATGTTCGAGAACGCCAAGAAAAACGCCCCCTGCATCATCTTCATCGACGAAATCGATGCGGTCGGCCGCCAGCGCGGTGCCGGCCTGGGCGGCGGCAACGACGAGCGCGAGCAGACCTTGAACCAGATGCTGGTCGAGATGGACGGCTTCGAGACCAACCTCGGCGTGATCGTGGTCGCGGCCACCAACCGCCCCGACATCCTGGACGCCGCGCTGCTGCGCCCGGGCCGTTTCGACCGTCAGGTCTACGTGACGCTGCCCGACATCCGCGGCCGCGAGCAGATCCTCAACGTGCACATGCGCAAGGTCCCGCTGGGCCAGGACGTGAACCCGAGTATCATCGCGCGCGGCACGCCGGGCATGTCGGGCGCCGACCTGGCCAACCTGTGCAACGAGGCCGCGCTGATGGCCGCGCGCCGGAACGCGCGTGTCGTCGAGATGCAGGACTTCGAGAAGGCCAAGGACAAGATCTTCATGGGCCCCGAGCGCAAGAGCATGGTCATGCCCGAGGAAGAGCGCCGCAACACGGCCTACCACGAGTCCGGCCATGCGCTGATCGGCAAGCTGCTGCCCAAGTGCGACCCGGTGCACAAGGTCACCATCATCCCGCGCGGCCGTGCGCTGGGCGTGACCATGAGCCTGCCGGCGCAGGACCGCTACAGCTACGACCGCGAGTACATGCTGAATCAGATCAGCATGCTGTTCGGCGGCCGCATCGCCGAAGAGGTGTTCATGCACCAGATGACCACCGGCGCCAGCAACGACTTCGAGCGCGCCACCCAGATCGCGCGCGACATGGTGATGCGCTACGGCATGACCGAGTCGCTGGGCCCGATGGTTTACGCCGAAAACGAGGGCGAGGTCTTCCTGGGCCGCTCGGTCACCAAGACCACCAACATGAGCGAGTCGACCATGCAGAAGGTCGACGCCGAGGTGCGCCGCATCATCGACGAGCAGTACGCCCTGGCGCGTCGCCTGATCGAGGAAAACAGCGACAAGATGCACGCGATGGCCAAGGCTCTGCTCGAATGGGAAACCATCGACACCGAGCAGCTCGACGACATCATGGCCGGCCGCGAGCCGCGTCCGCCCAAGGACTGGACGCCGCGCACCCCGCCTTCGGGCAGCGGCGGCAGCGGCGGCACGCCGGCGGTGAATCCCGACCCGGCGCCCACTGCGGCCTGAGCAAGATGCTCGGGCGATCGACGGGGCCTCTGGCCCCGTTTTCTATTTCCGGAAGGCTCGCATGACGAGGACCTGGCGCACCACGCGCTTCGAGATCGATCTCGCACAGCCGCGGGTGATGGGCATCGTCAACGTCACGCCCGATTCCTTTTCCGACGGCGGCGCGCATGCCTCGACCGAAGCCGCGCTGCGCCATTGCGCCCAACTGGTGGAAGAGGGGGCCGACATCCTCGACATCGGCGGCGAGTCCACCCGGCCCGGCAGCCCGGCCGTGCCACTGGACCAGGAGCTGGCGCGCGTGGTGCCGGTGGTGCGCGAGGCGATCAAGCTGCAGGTGCCGGTCTCGGTCGACACCTACAAGCCCGAGGTCATGCGCGCGGTGCTCGAGCTCGGCGCCGACATCGTCAATGACATCTGGGCGCTGCGCCGGCCAGGCGCGCGCGAGGCGGTGGCGGCACACCCGGCTTGCGGCATCTGCCTGATGCACATGCACCGCGATCCGCAGACCATGCAGGCGGCGCCCATGGAAGGCGATGTCGTTCCCGCCGTGCGCGCATTCCTCGAACAACAGGCGCAGGCGTTACTGGCGCTGAAGGTCGCGCCCGAGCGAATCACGCTCGACCCGGGCATCGGCTTCGGCAAGACGGTGGCGCAGAATTTCGCCCTGCTGGCTCGCCAGCAGGAACTGCTCGCCGCCGGCTGGCCGTTGCTGGTCGGCTGGTCGCGCAAGTCCTCGCTCGGCGCGGTCACCGGCATCGAGGCGGCGGCTGGGCGCCTGGCGCCCAGCGTTGCGGCCGCAGTGCTGGCGGTGGAGCGCGGGGCAGCGATCGTGCGCGTGCATGATGTGCGCGAAACCGTCGCGGCGCTGGCCGTCTGGCGGACCATGCGCTCCGAACAACGGGGACAGGAGAAGCAAGCATGACAAGACAGTATTTCGGCACCGACGGCATTCGCGGCACCGTCGGCCAGGCACCGATCACGCCCGACTTCGTGCTGCGCCTCGCGCATGCGGTCGGCCGCGTGCTCAAGAAGACCGAGGCGCGCCCCTCCGTCCTGATCGGCAAGGACACCCGCATTTCGGGCTACATGCTCGAATCCGCGCTCGAATCGGGCTTTAATTCCGCCGGCGTGGACGTGGTGCTGCTGGGGCCGCTGCCGACGCCCGGCGTGGCCTACCTCACGCGCGCCCAGCGCGCCAGCCTCGGTGTGGTGATCAGCGCCAGCCACAACGCCTACCCGGACAACGGCATCAAGTTCTTCAGTGCCCACGGCACCAAGCTCAGCGACGAATGGGAGCTGGCGGTCGAGGCGGCACTCGAAGAGGCGCCGGTGTGGGCCGATTCGGCACAGCTCGGCAAGGCGCGCCGCCTCAACGACGCGCCGGGCCGCTACATCGAGTTCTGCAAGAGCACATTTGCCAACGACCTCACGCTGCGCGGCCTGAAGCTGGTGGTCGACGGCGCGCACGGCGCGGCCTACCAGGTGGCGCCGAACGTCTTCCATGAGCTCGGTGCGGACGTGATCAGCATCGGCTGTGCGCCCGACGGACTCAACATCAACAAGGGCGTGGGCGCCACGCATCCCCAGGCGCTGATCGACGCGGTGCGTGCCCACGGCGCGCACTACGGCATAGCACTCGATGGTGATGCCGACCGGCTGCAACTGATCGATGCGAGCGGCCGCCTGTTCAACGGCGACGAGCTGCTCTACCTGATGGCGATGGAGCGCATCGCGCGCGGCGAGAAGCTGGCCGGCGTGGTCGGCACGCTGATGACCAACAAGGCGGTCGAGATGGCGCTGCGCGCCCAAGGCATCGAGTTGGTGCGCGCGCGCGTGGGCGACCGCTATGTGCTGGAAGAGCTCGAGAAGCGGCATTGGCTGCTCGGCGGCGAAGGCTCGGGCCATCTGCTGGCGCTCGACCGTCACACCACCGGCGACGGCATCGTGAGCGCGCTGCAGGTGTTGCAGGCCTGCCAGCGCAGCGGCAAGAAGGTCGGCGAGCTGCTGGCCGATCTCACGCTGTTCCCGCAGACGCTCATCAATGTGCGCCTCCGCGGCGACCAGGACTGGAAGGCCAACAAGGCGCTCGCCGCCGAGATCAAGCGCAGCGAAGCGGAGCTGGGTGACGCGGGCCGCGTACTGATCCGCCCCAGTGGCACCGAGCCGCTGCTGCGCGTGATGGTGGAGGCGCGCGACGCAGCGCAGGCCGAGGCCTGCGCGCGGCGCCTGGTGGCGGCGGTGGAAACGGGTTCGGCTGCATGATCGAGGTCCTGCTCGCGGACTACCGCAATCCGGTGCACGCGCGTGCACTGGTCGATCTGCTGGACAGCTACGCGCGCGACCCAGCCGGCGGCGGCACGGCGCTGGCGCCGGAGGTGCTGGCCGAGTTGCCCGACGCGCTGGCCGCGCGACCGCAGGCCTTCAGCGTGCTGGCCTACGATGGCGCGCAGGCCGTCGGCCTCGTCAACTGCATCGAGGGCTTCTCGACCTTTGCCTGCAAGCCGCTGGTGAACGTACATGACGTGGTCGTGCTGCCGAGTCATCGCGGGCACCGCATCACGCAGCACATGTTCGCGTGCGTGGAGCAGGAGGCCCGCGCACGGGGCGCGTGCAAGCTCACGCTGGAGGTTTTGTCGGCCAACCACAGCGCGCTGCGCGCCTATGTGCGCGAAGGCTTCGCCAACTTCCAGCTCGACCCGGCCTTCGGCCAGGCGATGTTCCTGCAAAAGAAGCTCTAGCCAAGAAAAAACCGCCGGCGCATGAGGCGCACGGCGGTTTGGCACATCCGGCGCTCGATCAGAAGCGCGTCACCGGCATCTCGCCATCGCCCTTGTCGGCAGCGTACTTGCCCAGCTCCCACTTGGCGATCGCGTTGCGGTGCACCTCGTCCGGGCCGTCGGCGAAACGCAGCGTGCGCGCGCCGGCGTAGGCGTAGGCCAGCGGGAAGTCGTCGCTCATGCCGCCGCCGCCATGCACCTGCATGGCCCAGTCGATCACTTGGCAGGCCATGTTGGGCGCCACCACCTTGATCATCGCGATCTCGGTCTTGGCCACCTTGTTGCCCGCCACGTCCATCAGCCAGGCCGCCTTGAGGGTGAGCAGGCGCGCCATGTCGATCTTGCAGCGCGCCTCGGCGATGCGCTCCTGCGTCACCGTCTGCGAAGCCACGGACTTGCCGAAGGCCACGCGCGAGGAGGCGCGCTTGCACATCAGCTCGAGCGCGCGCTCGGCCAGGCCGATCAGGCGCATGCAGTGGTGGATGCGTCCCGGGCCGAGGCGGCCCTGGGCGATCTCGAAGCCGCGGCCTTCCCCCAACAGGATGTTGTTCACCGGCACGCGCACGTTCTCGAAGTACATCTCGACGTGGCCGTGCGGCGCGTCGTCGTAGCCCATCACGTTGAGCGGGCGCACGATGCGGATGCCCTTGGCATCGGCCGGCACCACCACCATGCTCTGCTGCGAGTGGCGCGGCGCATCCGGATCGGTCTTGCCCATCGTGATGTAAACCTTGCAGCGCGGATCGGCCGCACCGGAGATCCACCACTTGTGGCCGTTGATCACGTACTCGTCGCCCTGGCGATCGATGCGGGTGGCGATGTTGGTGGCGTCGCTCGAGGCCACCTCGGGCTCGGTCATCGCGAAGGCCGAGCGGATCTCGCCTTCCAGCAGCGGCTTCAGCCAGCGCGCCTTGATCTCGTCGGAGCCGTAGCGCGCGATGGTCTCCATGTTGCCGGTGTCCGGCGCTGAGCAATTGAAGGCCTCGCTGGCCCATGGCACGCGGCCCATGATCTCGGCCAGCGGCGCGTACTCCTGGTTGGTGAGGCCCGCGCCCTTGTAGCCGGAGACTTCGGCGCTGTCGACCGGCAGGAACAGGTTCCACAGGCCCTTCGCCTTGGCCTTCTGCTTGAGTTTCTCGACCGTCTGGAGCGCGGTCCAGCGCTTGCCTGCCGCGGTGTTGGCGGCCAGCTCGGCCGTGTACTCGGCCTCGGCGGGGTAGATGTGGTCTTCCATGAAGGCGGTGACGCGCTTCTGCAAGTCTTTGGTCTTGGCCGAGTATTCGAAATCCATGGAGTCTCCTGTGGGGTAAGGGGAGTGCGCTTCAGGCGCGCTGCGCGAACTGCCAGGCCATTTCGGCCATCGGCCGCGCACCGCGGCCCGAGGCGACGGCCTGCTCGCTCGATGCAGTGCCGGCCTCGACCCGCTTGGCGATGCCTTGCAGGATCGCCGCCATGCGAAACAGGTTGTAGGCCTGGTAGAAGTTCCAGTCGGGCGCCAGCGCCTCGGGCGTGGTGAGGCCGGTCCGCTCGCAGTACTTGCGGATGTATTCGCTTTCGGTCGGGATGCCCAGGCTCTTCAAATCCAGTCCGCCGATGCCGCGGAAGGCGCCCGGCGCGATGTGCCAGGACATGCAGTGGTAGCTGAAGTCGGCCAGCGGGTGGCCCAGCGTGGAGAGCTCCCAGTCGAGCACGGCGATGGCGCGCGGCTCGGTGGCGTGGAACATCAGGTTGTCCAGGCGGTAGTCGCCGTGCACGATGGACGTCATCTTCTCGTCGCGCGCGCTTTGGGGCATGTGGGCCGGCAGCCATTCCATCAACCGGTCCATCTCGGGAATGGGCTGGGTGATCGAGGCCACGTACTGCTTGCTCCAGCGCCCGATCTGGCGCTCGAAGTAGTTGCCGGGCTTGCCGTAGTCAGCCAGGCCGCGCTCGGCGAACTTCACGGTGTGCAGCGCGGCGATGACGCGGTTCATCTCGTCGTAGATCGCCGAGCGCTCCGCGTTGCTCATGGCGGGCAGGGACTGGTCCCACAGCACCCGGCCTTGCATGAACTCCATGACGTAGAAGGCGCGGCCGATGACGCTCTCGTCCTCGCACAGGCAATGCATGCGCGGCACCGGCACATCGGTGCCGGCCAGCCCGCTCATGACCTTGAACTCGCGCTCGATCGCGTGCGCCGAGGGCAGCAGCTTGGCGACCGGACCCGGCTTGGCGCGCATCACGTAGCTCTGCGTGGGCGTGAGCAGCTTGTAGGTCGGATTGGATTGGCCGCCCTTGAACATCTCGACCGTGAGCGGGCCCTTGAAGCCTCCCAGGTTCTTCTCGAGCCAGGCGGTCAGCGCGTCGACGTCGAAGAGGTGCTGCTTGGAAACGGCGCGGGTGCCGACGAAGTTGTCGAAGTCCTGGGTCATGTCTCTGGGGTCTGCTGTTATTGGTCGTCGGCTTCCGAGATGCGCATCAGCGCGGCGCGATCCAGCACCACCAGGCCGCCCGGCTCGATGCGGATCACCTCCTCGCGTTCCATGGCCTTGAGTTCCTGGTTCACGCGCTGGCGCGAGGCCCCCAGCAGCTGCGCCAGTTCTTCCTGCGCCAGGTGCAGGCCGATGCGCATCTGGCTGCCGTCCGCGAGGTTGGGCACGCCGTAGCTGCGCACCAGGTGAATCAGCTGCTTGGCGAGCCGGGCCCGCAGGGGCAGGGTGTTGAGGTCCTCGACCAGGCCGAACAGTTGCCGGATGCGCCGCGCCTGCAGCCGCATCAGCGCCTCGTAGAGCTCGACGTGGCTGGCGAGGATCTTCTGGAAATCGGCGCGCGCCACGCAGACGATCGTGGTGTCGCCATGCGCATAGGCATCGTGCGTGCGCCGGTCCCCGTCGAACATCGCGACGTCGCCGAACCAGATGCCCGGCTCCACGTAGGTCAGCGTCACCTGCTTGCCCGACACCGCAGTCGAGCTCACGCGCACCGCACCCTTGGCGCAGGCGATCCACTGCTCGGGCGGATCGCCGCGCGCGCAGATCAGGTCGCCGTCCTTGTAGCGCTTGACGAAGGTGCATCGAAGAATGTCGTGACGCAGGGATGGGGAAAGAGAAGAGAACCAGCGACCACCATTGATCGCCTCTCGTTCTTCGATGGTAAGAATGGGCTCGTCCATGAACTGTCCTGTGTGTGACTGAATTGCCCGGGCTTGTCGCCCGAGCGACGCGCTGCTATTCGTAGCGCGGCGTCTCCTTGGCGAGAAAGGCGGCGATGCCGATGCCGGCGTTGGGGTGGTGCAGATTGCGCACGAAGTGGTCGCGCTCCTGCGACAGCTGCGAGGCGAGCGTAGCGCCGCGCGCCTCGCTGAGCAGTTCCTTGATGCTGGCCAGCGAGTTCGGCGCACGCGCATTGAGGCGGTTGGCGAGCGCGAGCGCCGCCGACAGGGCCTGGCCGCTCTCGCTCAGCTCGTTGACCATGCCGAGTGCATGCAGGCGAGCTGCGTCGATGCGGCCGCCCAGCATCAGCCACTCGCTGGCGATCTGGCGCGGCAGGGACCGTCCAAGGTGCCAGCTCAGCCCGCCGTCCGGCGAGAGCGCGACACTGCTGTAGGAGGCCGCGAACACCGCATCGCGCGCCGCGACGATGAAGTCGCAGGCCGCTGCGAGCGAGAATCCGGCACCGGCCGCCGCGCCCTCGACGGCGGCGATCACCGGCTTGGGAAAGGTGCGGATCGAGTCGATCCAGTTGTGCAGCGCCTCGATGCTCTCGGCCTGCACCGCGGGCTCGCGCTCGCGGTTGGCCGACAGGCGCTGCAGCGAGCCGCCGGCGCAGAACCATGCGCCTTCGCCTACGAACACCACGCTGCGCACCTCGTCGCTGTTCTCGGCGCCGTTGAGCGCCTCGATGCCCGCGGCGTACATCTCGGGGCCCAGCGCATTGCGCTGCGAGGGGTTGGAGAGTGTGAGCACCATGGTGCCGCCCTCGGTCGTGCTTTTCAGTTCTGCTGTCATTCGAATGCCTGTCTCTTACGCTTCGGGATGGGTGAGGCTCAGGCCCAGCGCGCCACGGCGGCGCAGCCAGGGGCTCGGGCGATAGCGCGGATCGCCGTACACGGTCTGCAGATTGAACAGCACTTCCAGCACATTGGTGGGGCCGTAGAGGTCGCCCATCGCGAGCGGGCCCTGCGGATAGCCCAGGCCCAGCTTCACGGCCAGATCGAGGTCGGCAGGCGAGCAGACCTGCTGCTGGCACATGTCCGTCGCGATGTTCACGATGGTGCCGATCACGCGCTGCGTGACGAAGCCGCCGCTGTCGCGGATCACGCTCACCGCCTTGCCGTCGCGCGCGAACAGGGCATGGGCGGTGTCGCGCACGTCATTGCGCGTCGCGGGATTGGTGGCGAGCACGCGGCGTTTGGTAGCGGCGTCGTCCACCATCAGGTCGATGCCGACCGTGCGCGTGGCATCGAGCCGCTCGACTGCGGCCACGGTGGTGACGTCGAAGCCCAGCGGCGCGACCAGGATCAGCGCTGCGGAGGAGGGCGTCGCTCCGCTTTCGAGCTGAGCGCCGAGCGCGTGCACCAGCTTCAGCAGCTCCGGCCGCCGCGCCGCGCGCGGCGAGACCCAGACCGCCGGATTGCCCTCGAACGCCGGTGTGGGCGGCTCCGGCGCCTGCTGCGCGACGCCGTCGACGTAGCGGTAGAAGCCTTCGCCGGTCTTGCGCCCGAGCGCGCCGGCCGCCAGACGCTGCGCCGTGATCACGCTGGGCCGGTAACGCGGCTCCTCGTAGTACTGGCGGTAGATCGACTCCATCACCGGATGGGAGACATCGAGCGCCGTCAGGTCCAGCAGCTCGAAGGGGCCGAGGCGGAAGCCCGCCTGGTCCTTGAGGATGCGGTCGATGGTGGCGAAGTCCGCCACGCCCTCGCCGGCGATGCGCAGCGCCTCGGTGCCATAGCCCCGCCCCGCGTGGTTGACGATGAAGCCAGGGGTGTCCTTGGCCTGCACGGCGGCGTGGCCCATCTGCGTGGCGTAGGCAGCGAGTTGGCGGCACACCTCGGCATCGGTCTTGAAGCCCGCCACGACCTCGACCACCTTCATCAGGGGCACCGGGTTGAAGAAGTGGAAGCCTGCCATGCGCTGAGGCTGCGCCATGGCGGCGGCGATGGCCGTGACCGAGAGCGAGGAGGTGTTGGTCGCCAGCGTGGCCGAGGGCGCGACCACCGCTTCGAGCTCTTGAAACAGCTTGCGCTTGATCTCCAGATCCTCGACCACAGCCTCGATTACAAGATCGCAGCCGGCCAGCGCTTGCGTCGAGTCGACCGCGTGGATGCGTGCGGACAAGGCATCGTGCTGCGCTTCGTCGATCTTGCCTTTCTCTCGCAATTTCTGCCACTGGGCCACGATGGCGTCACGGCCGCGAACAGCGGCGCCCTCGAAGCTGTCGAACAGCAGCACCTGGCTGCCGGCCTGGGCCGCAATCTGGGCAATGCCGCGGCCCATCGCGCCAGCCCCGATGATCCCTACATTGGAAAACTGCACAGTCATTTGATAATTGTCTCTCGCTAAATCTGGTGTCGCCAATGAGCGTGCCAGAATGTGTCTACTTTCGATTACTTCTTAAGCTCTACCCATTTTGCAACCACCACGTTTGGCTGCGGCCCTGTTTCTACTCGGGTTCGCACTTGAATCGTCTGCCTTGACGATCGGGCGGCCTCAGGGCGCTGTCTGGATCGGCAAGCCTCTGGACTTGGTGGTTCCGCTTTCGCTGGACGAGGCCGAGACCAGCGGCGCACTGTGCCTGGAAGCCGAGGTGGTGCAGGGCGACTTGCGCATCCCGGACCGGAACGTGTCGATATCGCTCGAGCCTGGGTCCAGCCCCGCCAGCTCGCGCATGCGCATCCGCTCCAGCGCCATCATCGACGAGCCGGTGGTCAACGTGAACGTGCGCGCCGGTTGCGAAACGCGCTCCACGCGCAGCTATGTGCTGCTCGCCGACGTTCCGACGGAAGCCTCCTTGCCGAGCGTGGCCATGCCGCGCCCGGCCGCCGAGCCGCCGCGCGCGTCCTCGCGCGTGGCTGGGGCGGGCTCCTCTTCCGGCTTCGAGGGCGGGGCATCCTCACGCCGCAACGGTGCTGCTGCGTCCGGTGCAGGCACGCAAGACGCCGAGGCGCCGCCGCCGCGCCGAAGCGCGCCGGCGCCACGGCCTGCGGCGGTGCGGCCGCCGGCTGCAGCCCCGCGTGCTGCTGCGCCGCGCGCACCTGCTGCCCCTGCAGCCGCACCGGCGCCAGCGCCGGCGCCGGCACGTGCGGCCGCGCCGAGCGGATCGCGCCTGCAACTCGAGGCGATGGAACCGGTCCCGGTCGCGCAGCCGGGCCTCAAGGCCACGCCCCAGCTGACGCTGCCCGCTGCCGAGGACCCGGCCCGCCGCAGCGCTGCCGCCGCAGAATGGCGAGCCCTCAACGCCGAGCCCGAAGCAGCGCAGCGCGAAGCTCAGCGCATGCAGGCGCTGGAGGCCACGTTGAACGCGCTGCGCGAGCAGACGGCGCAGAACCAGCGCGCCCTGCTCGAACTGCGCACCGAGCTCGTGCAGGCGCGTGAGGAGCGCTACCGCAACCCGCTGGTCTACGCCTTGGTCGGCCTGCTGCTGCTCGCGCTGATCGCCATCCTGCTTCTTTGGCGCCTCGCCGCGCGCCGGGCCGAGGGGGCTTGGTGGCGCGAGCCGGCGCCCAAGGGCGACGAGGGGCCCACGCGGCCGGACAAATTGGGCGAATTGCTCGGCGATGACGAGGAAGAGATCGAGCCTCCCGCCCGACGGCGCAGCGCGAACGCCACCAGCTTCGGTGCGGCCACCTTCGCGGGCCTGGAGCCCGAGGAGGACAGCGGCTTCGGCGAGTCCCATCCGCCGCATCCCGCGCGCGCCCCCGACGGTCATCCCTTGCGGCCGGTCAATACCGAAGAGCTGTTCGACGTCCAGCAGCAGTCCGACTTCTTCCTCTCGCTGGGCCAGCACGACCAGGCGATCGCGGTGCTGCGCGAGCACATCGCCACCAATCCCGGCACCAGCGCGCTGGCTTACCTGGACCTGCTGCGCATCTACCACGGGCTCGACCGCAAGGAAGACTATGCGCGCCTGGCCGACGAATTCGAGCGGGCCTTCAATGCCTACGTGCCCGAGTTCGAGCAGTTCGATCAGACGGGCAAGGGCCTGGAGCACTACCGCAGCGCGCTCGCGCGCATCGAATCGCAATGGCCGGCGCCCGGCACCCTGGCGCTGATCGAGGAACTGATCTTCCGCAAGCCCGGGGTGAATGAAGGTGAAGACGAGGCCTTCGACCTCGCTGCCTACCAGGAACTGCTGCTTCTCTATTCGGTTGCCAAGGAGGTGATCGATCCAGACAGCGCGCCCCCTGCGCCTGTCACGCCGCATTCCTTCGTCGACACCTTCGGCCACGAGCAACTGGCCACGACGCCCGCGCCGCTCGAAGCCGAGCGTCCGCCCGAGCCGGTCGAGGACGGGCCGACGCTGCCGGCCTCGATCTACGGCGGGATCGACGACTCGCTGGAGCACGAGACCGTGCTGGTTCCGGACAGCCCCACGCCGGCGCCGGATGCCCCAAGCCGCGAGTCGGCGCGCGTCCAGCCCGGCGCCAGCCTGGACCTGGCCGACTTCGACAGGACGGCCTTCGAGACCATGCGCGCGCCGATCGACACGCCCAAGCCACCGCCGGCGCCTTCGACCGATCCGAATGTGATCGATTTCGAGCTCTTCGATCCGGACACCGAAGCCGAGATCGCGCCCAAGCCGATCAAGCGCTGAAGGCGGCGCTGCGGGCCTGGGCCCGGTCGACGGCCAGGCTCAGCAGCAGCGCGCACACCAGCATCGCGAAGCCGGCCCAGCTCATCCAGACGATCGCGTCATGGGCCAGCAGCCAGCCGCCGGCCGCGGCGCCCACGGCCTGCCCCACGTAGATGCCGGAGCTGTTGAGCGCGACCGAACCCGGCGCGAGCGCCGGCGCCATCGACACCAGGCGCGCCTGCTGCGCCGAGTTGGTGGCGAAGCAGCCCAGGCCCCAGGGCACCAGGATCAGCGCCAGCCCGGCGAGCGTGACGCCCAGCGGCCACAGCAACAGACTCAGTGCGATCAAGGAGGTGGTGACGAGCACCATGCGTGGTGCGCCGACGCGGTCGATGCTCCGGCTCACGAGCATGTTGCCCAGCAGGCCGCAGACGCCGAACCAGCCCCACACGAGGCCGAGAGAGGTGGCATCGGCGCCGACGGTCTCGCGCAACACCGGGGCGAAGTAGCTGAACAGCACGAACTGGCCCGAGCCCTGCAGCGCGGTGACGGCCACCACGCCCATCAGCAGCGGACTCCTGAGCACCTGCGCCCAGCCGGCGCGCGTCAGGGCCGGCGGGCGAATGCCGGTCGGCAACTGGCGCCAGATCCAGACGGCGCTCAGCACCGACAGCACGGCGATCGCGACGAAGGCCGTGCGCCAGCCGAAATGGCCCCCGATCAAGGTGCCCAGCGGCAGGCCGAGCACCGAAGCCATGGACCAGCCGAGGAAGACGAAGGTCACGGCGCGGCCGCGCTGCTCCAGCGGCACCAGCAGGCCGACGCAGGCCGCGGCCTGGGGCGTGAAGATGGCGGGCGAAATGACGGTCAGCATGCGCACCGCCAGCAGTCCGCCGAAGCTCGGCATCAGCGTCGCGACCAAGTGGCCGGCCGCATACCAGAGCATGGTGCAGGCCAGCAACACCCGCCGGTCCCAGCCCGCGACCACGGCGGCCAGCAGCGGTGCGCCGAAGCACACCACCGCCGCCGCGGCAGTGATCAGCTGGCCGGCCGTGGCCGCGCTGACCTGCAGCGAAGTGCTGAGCTCGTTGAGCGTGCCGGGCACCACCATGACCCCGGTGCCGATCACGAAGTTGCCTGCCAGCAGCGCCCAGAGGGACGCCGGCAGGCCGGGGCGCTTCAACGTCGCACCTGCAGCGCGCCCGGATTGACGATGTTGGTCGGATTGCCCTTGATGAAGCTGACGACGTTGTCGAAGGCCTGGCCGAAGTACATCTCGTAGCTGTCCTGCTCGACGTACCCGATGTGCGGCGTGCAGATGCAGTTCTCCAGCCGCAGCAGGGCGTGGCCCTGCAGGGGCGGCTCGCTCTCGAAGACGTCGATGGCCGCCAGGCCGGGCCGGCCGCGGTTGAGCGCGGCGAGCAGGGCGTCCTGCTCCATGAGCTCGGCGCGCGAGGTGTTGACGAAGAGCGCGGTGGGCTTCATGCGCGAGAGGTCCTCGAGCGTGACCAAGCCGCGGGTCTCCTCGGTGAGCCGCAGGTGGATCGACAGCACGTCGGCCGCGGCGAAGAAGGCTTCGCGGTTGGGCGCCACCTGGAAGCCGTCGGAGCGCGCGCGCGCGCAGCTTTCCTCGCGGCCCCAGATCACGACCTGCATGCCGAAGGCCTGTCCGTAGCGCGCCACCAGCTGCCCGATGCGGCCATAGCCCCAGATGCAGAGCGTCTTGCCCTTGAGGACGGAACCCAGCCCGAAGTTGGCCGGCATGGAAGCGGATTTGAGGCCCGACTGCTGCCAGGCGCCGTGCTTGAGGTTGCTGATGTACTGCGGCAGCCGGCGCATCGCCGCCATGATCAGCGCCCAGGTGAGTTCGGCCGGTGCAAGCGGCGAACCCGAGCCCTCGGCGACCGCCACGCCGTGCTCCGTGCAGGCATTGACGTCGATGTGCTGGCCGGCGCGCCCGGTCTGCGAGATGAGCTTGAGCTTGGGAAGCTTTTCGATCAGCTGGCGCGAGATCTGGGTGCGTTCGCGGATCAGCACGATCACGTCCGCATCCTTGAGCCGCACCGAGAGCTGCCCGATGCCCTTGACGGTGTTGGTGTAGACCTTGGCGGCATACGCGTCGAGCTTGGAGGCGCAGCGCAGCTTGCGCACTGCGTCCTGATAGTCGTCGAGGATCACGATGTTCATGGCGTGCCATTGTGCCTCGCACTATCCGCAGGGTTGCATGCCGTGCGCCAGAAGCGCAGGGCGCTTCTGGGATATGCCCGCTCAATGCCCGCGGATGCGCCCGCGGATGTGCCCGTGCCTCGGGCGCTCAGCGCGCCTGGCGGCGGGGCGCGGTGCTCAATGCAGGCGGCCGGACGACGGCATTGCGCCAGCGGCTTCCAATGCGGCCAGCCGGTCGAGCTCGGCGCAGACATCGGCCATGCGGCCGGAGATCACGACCCGGCCCGTGCCCGGGCCGTTGGGCTGCGCATCGACCATGCGCACCACGCGCAACGGACGGGCCGGCGCCGACAAGTGGGACGTTGGCGCAGCAGGACGCGCGGCGCAACTGGGCTGGATGCCGACATAGCGCAGGCCGGAGGCGCTGCGGCGGCGCGACGGCATCCAGCGGCTGGCCAGCGATTGAAGGGGCGTGAACAGGTCGACGAGGCTGAGCAGAGCGATTCCCATGTGAACTCCATGAAGGTCAGAGATTGAACACAGGCAGGATTGCTGTCATCGGCCGCGACAGGGTGATGACCCTCGGCCATACGCCCGCCACCTGTCGCAGCCGGTGGGGCACGGGCCGATTTCGCCCATGCCGCCTTGTGCGGGGCTACATCAGCATCGTGTTGCGGATCAGGCCGACAGCGAGGCCTTCGATCTCGAAAGGCTCGCCGGGCTGCACGATGATGGTGGGGTAGTCGGGGTTCTCGGCATGCAGCTCGATGACCTGCTTGTTGCGCTTGAGGCGCTTGACCGTGACCTCGTCGCCCAGCCGGGCCACGACGATCTGGCCGTTGCGGGCCTCCTTGGTGGCCTGCACGGCCAGCAGGTCGCCGTCCATGATGCCGGCGTCGCGCATGGACATGCCGCGCACCTTGAGCAGGTAGTCGGGCTGGCGCTGGAACAGCGTGTTCTCCACGTAGTAGGTCTGGTCCACGTGCTCCTGCGCCAGGATGGGCGAGCCCGCTGCCACGCGGCCGATCAGCGGCAGGGCGAGCTGTGCCATGCCGGGCAGCGACAACGAGAACTGGTTGTTGCGCGATTCGTTCAGCGAGCGCAGCGCGTCGCCCTTGAGGCGGATGCCGCGCGATGTGCCGCTCACGAGTTCGATGACGCCCTTGCGTGCCAGGGCCTGGAGGTGTTCCTCGGCCGCATTGGCGGACTTGAAGCCCAGTTCGGCGGCGATCTCGGCGCGCGTAGGCGGCGCACCGGTGCGCGCGATGGCGCTTTGGATCAGGTCCAGAATCTGTTGCTGGCGGGCGGTAAGCTTGACGGCGAACTGCATTGACGACTCCTTGCGGCACTGGCTGCATATCCAGTACCTGTATTTTTAACCAGTTTCCGGAGCTTTGGCAAGCCATGGCCGACAACAACAGCGAAATCAGGCGTCGCGTGATCGTCCTGGGCACGGGCGGCACGATCGCGGGCCGCGCCGCCAGCGCGGGCGACAACGTGGGCTACACCGCCGGTCAGGTGGGCGTGACCGAACTGCTGGAGGGCATCGCCGCGCCCCCGGGCATCGTGCTGCAGACCGAGCAGGTGGCGCAGGTCGACAGCAAGGACATGAGCTTTTCGATCTGGCGCCGGCTGGCCGAACGCTGCGCCCATTGGCTGGCCGAGCCCGATGTCGCGGGCCTGGTCGTCACCCACGGCACCGACACGCTGGAGGAGACCGCCTTCTTCCTTCAATCGGTGCTGGCGCCTTCCAAGCCGGTCGTGCTGACCTGCGCCATGCGGCCGGCCACGGCGCTGACGCCCGATGGCCCACAGAACGTTCGCGATGCCGTTGCTGTCGCGGCGAGTCCCGGTGCGCGGGGCGTCGTGGCGGCCTGCGCGGGCGCGGTACACAGTGCCTTCGATGTGCAGAAGGTGCACACCTACCGGGTCGACGCCTTCGATTCCGGCGATGCGGGACCGGTGGCCTATGTGGAGGAGGGCGCCTTGCGCGAACTCAGGAGCTGGCCCACCTCCCCGTCCGAGCCGGCTCGCCGTTGCTTCGAGCTGATGCAGCAGGCCGAGCGCTGGCCCCGCGTCGAGATCGTGCTGAGCCACGCGGAGGCGCGCGGCAGCATCGTCGATGTCTTGATCCAGGAGCGACAGCCAGGCGCTGCCGAGCCGGTCCAGGGCCTGGTGCTCGCGGCCACCGGCAACGGCACCCTGCACGAATCGCTGGAAGCAGCCGCGCTGCGGGCGCAGGCGGCGGGCATTGCGGTGGTGCGTGCTACCCGCTGCCTGCAGGGCCGCATTCTTCCGACCCCTGGCGCTGTGCTGCGCGATGCCGGGGCGCTGACGCCGGTGAAGGCGCGCATCGCGCTGGCGCTGGAACTGATGGCGACCCAGCCCGGCGGCTGAAGGCATGTTCGAGGCCCTGCGCTCGCATGCCTGGGTTTACCCGGCGCTGGAGGTGGTGCATATCGTCGGCATCGCGCTGTTGCTCGGCAACCTGGTGGCGCTCGAGATGCGGGTGTTCGGGCGCGCTGCCGCCTTGCCGATGCAGGCCATGGCCAGGCTGTCGCTTACGCTCGCCATCGGCGGCTTCGGGCTCGCGGCCGCCAGCGGTTCGCTGATGTTCGCCACCCAGCCGGCGGAACTGCTGGCCAACCGGGCCTTCCTGGTCAAGATGGGTCTGCTGCTGGCCGCCGGCTTCAACGCCGGGTGGTTCCATGCGCGCGGGTCGCTGCGCAAACTCGATGCGCTGGCGCGGGTACAGATGCTGTTGTCTACTGCGATCTGGCTGGCCGTCGTGTTCTGCGGCCGATGGATCGCGTACTGAAGAAGGAGCTTGTCCGATGAAACGTCGCCACATCGTCATCGCCGCCGCATCCTTGCCGCTGGCCACCCCGCTCGCCCTTGCGCACCATGGCTGGAGCAGCTTCGATCAGGACCGTCCGATCTACCTCGAGGGGACGGTGGCGAGCGCCCGCTGGCAGAACCCGCATGTGGAACTGTTGGTCGATATCCCGTCCGGGCTGAAGGTGCCGGCCGACCTGGCGAAGCGGACGCTGCCGGCACAGAGCGCACCGGTCGACGGGCCGGCCCTGCTCGCACGGACCACGGTGCCTCGGCGCATCGATCGCCAGTGGGAGCTCGAGCTCGCGCCACTGACGCGCATGGAGGCCT
The DNA here is from genome assembly GCF_010499245.1 of Variovorax sp. WS11. Classification (GTDB taxonomy): domain Bacteria; phylum Pseudomonadota; class Gammaproteobacteria; order Burkholderiales; family Burkholderiaceae_C; genus Variovorax. Next base: position 76,999 of record NZ_JAAGOW010000001.1, on the reverse strand, counting down.
GGAAGGTCGCGGAGATCAAGCCCGGCACCACCGTCTCGGCGGTGGGGTTCACCTTCAAGGAGGAAAAGGGCGAGGCCGTGATGCGCGTCGAGTACCTGTTCGTCGACGGCAAGGTCTACGGGCTGCGCTCCAGCCCGGCCTGAGGATCGATCAGCTCGTGAGGGCGGCCAACGCGCGCTGGGTAATTTCTTCGACCGTGCCGACGCCGCTGATCGCGCGGTACTTCGGCGCGGCGGCGGGCTCGGCCTTGGCCCAGGCCGCGTAGTAGTCGACCAGCGGCCGGGTCTGCTGGCTGTAGACATCGAGCCGGTGGCGCACGGTCTCTTCCTTGTCGTCGTCGCGCTGGATCAGGTCTTCGCCCGTCACGTCGTCCTTGCCCTCGGCCTTCGGCGGGTTGAACTTGACGTGGTAGATGCGCCCGGACGCCGGGTGCGAGCGGCGGCCGCTCATGCGCTCGATGATGTCGGCGAAGGGCACATCGATCTCGAGCACGTAGTCGAGCTTGACGTTGGCCGCGCGCATGGCGTCGGCCTGCGGAATGGTGCGTGGGAAGCCGTCGAAGAGGAAGCCGTTGGCGCAGTCCGGCAGCGCGAGGCGCTCCTTGACCAGGTTGATGATCAGGTCGTCGCTCACCAGCGCACCGGAGGCCATCACCGCCTTGGCCTGCAGGCCAAGCGGCGTGCCGGCCTTGACGGCGGCGCGCAGCATGTCGCCGGTCGAGATTTGAGGAATGCCGTATTTCTGGCAGATGAAGGCAGCCTGCGTGCCCTTGCCCGCCCCGGGGGCGCCCAACAAAATCAGTCTCATGGTGTCCTCGGACGGTTCTTCGATCTTCTGTCGCGCCCCCGCATGCCGGCAAAGGCGTTGCATGGGCGGAGTTGCTTCGAGGATAGCACGCGCTCTCGGGCGAACCCGCACGATTGCGGGCGATCAGGCAGTGCCGAACAGGGCGCGGACCCGCGTGAGATCTTCGGGCGTATCGATGCCCGGGCCGGGTGCATGCGCGCTCACGTGCACGGCGATGCGGTGTCCGTGCCACTGCGCGCGCAACTGCTCCAGCGCCTCGGTGGCCTCGACCGGTGCCGGCGGGAGACTCGGGAACTGCCGCACGAAGGCCGCACGATACCCATAGATGCCGATGTGGCGCAGCGGCGCCGGGGAGGTCGGCAAGGCCGTCGGCCCGTTCTTCGCGAAGCCGTCGCGCCACCACGGGATCGGTGCCCGACTGAAGTAGAGCGCATTGCCCCGGGCGTCGAGCACGGTCTTGACGACGTTGGGATTGAGGAAGTCCTCGAGCGAGTCGATCGCATGCGCCGCCGTGCTCATCGCGGCATCGGGGTGGGAGGTGAGGGTCTCGGCCACTGCATCGATGAGCGCCGGATCGATCAGCGGCTCGTCGCCCTGGACATTGACCACGATCTCGTCGTCCGCCAGGCCGAGCTGCACGCAGGCCTCGGCGAGCCGGTCGCTGCCGCTCGGGTGGTCGGTGCGGGTCAGCAGGACCTCGACGCCGTGCGCCTCGCAGGCGCTGACGATGCGGGCGTCGTCGGCGGCCACCACGACACGCTCGGCGCCGGACTGCCGCGCACGCTGCGCGACGCGCACCACCATCGGCACGCCGGCGATGTCCGCCAGGGGCTTGTCGGGCAGCCGCGTGGAGGCGAGCCGCGCCGGGATGAGAACGGAGAAGCGCAAGCTCAGAGCCCCAGTTCTTCGTCGGACAGCGTGCGGGCCTCGGTCTCGAGCAGGACCGGGATGCCGTCGCGCACCGGGTAGGCGAGGCGGGCGCTGCGCGAGCACAGCTCCTGCTTCTCGGGGTGCCAGGTGAGCGGTCCCTTGGTCACGGGGCAGACGAGCAGTTCAAGCAGCTTGGTGTCCATCGAGCGATGATAGCTTTGCGTCGAGTGCGCGGAAGAAGGCCGGCTCGGGTTCGAACACCAGCGGCAGCGCCAGCGCATCGGGCGCGCGGCGCCACAGCTTGAGCGCGTCCTTCTCGGTGCACAGCAGCGTGTAGCCTGTGTCCGGCGGAGGCTGCCAGTCGGTGAAATCGTGGTGGTCGGGCAAGCCGATGCACTGCTGCGGCTGCAGTCCGCGCTCGCGCAGCATCTGGAAGAAGGCCTCGGGCTTCGCGATGGCGGCGACCGCCACCAGCGGCCGCTCGGCGAGCGATGCGAGCGGGACCGGCGTGCCGTCCAGCCGTAAGGCCTGCTCGGCCAGCGAGCGCCGCGCGGTGAAGCCGGCGAAGGCGGGCCGCATGCCGGTGTGGAGCACCAAGTCGCAGCGGCGCGGCCAGCGTTCGCGCAGCGGACCGGCGGGCAGCAGCCAGCCGTTGCCCGTGCCGCGGTCGTCGAAGACGCAGATCTCGACGTCGCGCGCCAGTGCCAAGTGCTGCAGGCCGTCGTCGCTCACGATGCACTGCGTGCCCGGATGGCGCGCCAGCAGCGCGCGCGCAGCCTCGATGCGGCGGCGCGCGACGAAGACGGGTGCCCCGGTCGAACGGCGGATCAGGGCCGGCTCGTCGCCGACCTCGCGCGGGTCGCTGTCCTCATGCACTTCGCGGCAGTCGTCGGTGGCCCGGCCGTAGCCCCGCGACACCACGCCCACCTTCAGCCCACGAGCCCGGAGATGGCGCACGACCGCCATCACGACCGGCGTCTTGCCCGAGCCGCCGGTGATCACGTTGCCGACCACGATCACCGGAACGCCGACGCGCTCGGTCGCCAGGATGCCGAGGCCGTAGAGCGCGCGGCGGGCAGCCGCCAGCGCGCCGTAGAGAAGGGAGAAGGGCCACAACAGCCCCGCGAGCACGCCGCGTTGCAGCCAGGCCCGCTGCAGATCCAAGACTAGCGTCCCGCCCGGGCGGCCGACTGGGTGGCGAAGGTGATTTGCATGAGGCCGGCGCGGCGCGCGGCTTCCATCACCGTGATGACCGACTGATGGGCGGTGCTGGCATCGGCGCTGATGATCACGATGCTGTCCTTGCCGCCGTTGGCCGCGGCACCCAGGGCCTCTGCCACCGCTTCCACGCTGCGCTCGGGCAGCACGGTCTTGTTGATGGAGTAGCGCCCGTCGGCCGAGACGCCGACGATCACCTCCTTGGGATAGTCGCGCTGGGCCTCCACATCGGCCACCGGCAGGCGCAGCTGCATCTCGGTGAACTTGCTGTAGGTGGTCGACAGCATCAGGAAGATGAGGACGACCAGCAGCACGTCGATGAAGGGGATCAGGTTGATCTCGGGCTCTTCCTTCGAGCCATGGGTGAAGTGCATCCGCCTCATACCCAGCCTCCGCCGGGCCGCCCCAAGGAGGCTGGAGCCTCCCTGAGGGGCAGCGCAGCACACGAAGTGGCAAGCGTGGGGGCGTTCATGACCGGAGCGTGTTCAGGTGGCGGGCGAAGCGTTCGCCGGCGAGCTCGAGATTGAGCAGGTATTCGTCGACCCGGGTGCGGAAGTAGCGCCAGAAGATCAGGGCCGGAATCGCGACCATCAAGCCGAAGGCCGTGTTGTAGAGCGCAATGGAAATGCCGTGCGCCATTTGCGCGGGATTGCCGGACCCGACCGCGCCGGTGCTGGGCGACTGCGAGCCGAAGATCTCGATCATGCCGATCACCGTGCCCAGCAGGCCGAGCAGCGGCGCCGCCGATGCGATGGTCGCCAACGCCGGCAGGTAGCGTTCGAGGCGGTGGGCGACGATGCGTCCGGCTGCTTCCATCGAGGCGCGCAGGTCGTCTTCGGTCGACTGAGGGTTGGTATTCAGGTGGCGGAAGCCGGCCGCCAGCACCTCGCCCAGCCCCGAATTCTTTTCCAGCTTGGTCACCACGTCGGGCCCCGGAATGGCGTTGCGCGAAACCGTGATGGCCTCGTCGAGCAGCTTGGGAGGCAGGATCTTGGAGGTCTTCAGGCTGGTGAATCGTTCGATGACCAGTGCGAGCCCCACCACTGAACAGGCGAGCAGCGGCCAGATCGGCCAGCCCGCAGCAACTATGATCGAAAACAAGAAGAAATCCTCCGGCCCGTGGACTGCAAATGCGCGGCGATTATCCACCGTCGGCGGCAGATGTTCCGATTTGTTTCGCCTGTCGGCCACGGCCCACAACTTCTGTGGATAACTTTGTGGCTAACCCACCGCGCAACCTGCCACCAGCCTCATTTCACCGGCCTCGCGCTGGATCGACCGAATTTTGAGCAGCACTTTTTCCAATCAAATCAACGGCTTGTACGGGAACTCGTGCATGCCGGGCCAATGCCCCGCAGGTACTGGGGGCCATCTCCCTGCTTGTGGACGACTGTCAGCTTGTGATGCTTTCGCCCTATGAGCGAATTTGACGCGCCGCAGGCCCCCGGTCCCCGTGTGTGGGCCGTGGGCGCCCTGTGCCGCGCCGTCGCGGATGCGCTCGAAGCGCGCTTCAATCCGGTCGCGGTGCGCGGCGAGATCAGCGGCTTCTCGCGCGCAGCCAGCGGCCACTGCTACTTCGCGCTGAAGGACGAAAGCGGCCAGCTGCGCTGCGCCATGTTCCGGCGCGCCGCGGGCCTGCTCGATTTCTCGCCGCGCGATGGCGACCAGGTCGAGGTTCGCGGTCGCCTGGCGGTGTACGAGCCGCGCGGCGATCTGCAGCTGGTGGTCGAGAGCCTGCGCCGGGCCGGGCAGGGCGCGCTGTTCGAGCAGTTCCTGCAGCGCAAGGCGCGCCTCGAGGCCGAAGGCCTGTTCGACTCCGCCCGCAAGCGGGCCCTGCCCGCCATGCCGAGGGCGATCGGCATCGTGACCTCGCTGGGCGCTGCCGCGCTGCATGACGTGGTCACAGCCCTGCGGCGGCGCGTGCCGCACATTCCCGTCGTGCTGGCGCCGGCCGCCGTGCAGGGCGCCGGCGCGCCGGGGGAACTGGTGCGCTCGCTGCAATCGCTCTACGCGCTGCGGCCGCAGGTGGACGTGATCCTGCTGGTGCGCGGCGGCGGCTCGATCGAGGATCTCTGGGCCTTCAACGACGAGGCGCTGGCGCGCACGATCGTGCAGAGCCCGGTGCCGGTCGTCAGCGGCATCGGCCATGAAACCGACTTCACCATCGCCGACTTCTGCGCCGATCTCCGTGCGCCGACGCCCACCGCCGCGGCCGAGCTCGTTGCCGCGCCGCGCGAGCTGTGGCTGGCCGCGCTGGCCCTGCTCGATGAGCGGCTGCGTCGAGCGCTTTCGGGGCGCCTGGATGCCATGGACCAACGCGTCGACGATGCGGCTTCCCGGCTCGCCCGCCCCTCCACGCTGGTGCTGCGCCAGCAACTGCGGCTGGCGCAGCATGCGCAGCGCCTGCGCCATGCAGCGCTGTCGCGGACCCAGCGGCTCACCCAGACGCAGCAAGCCTTGCAGGCCGAGCTGCCGCTCAAGTTCGCCCGCGCGCTGGCGCAGCGCAGGGAGCGGCTCGAACGGGCGGCGCTGCGATTGCAGCTGCTCGATCCGGCGCTGGTGCTCGAGCGTGGCTATGCATGGCTCACCGGCGCGGACGGCAAAGCGATCACCCGTGCGCAGCACCTGGCGCCCGGCGATGCCGTCCAGGCGAGGCTGGCCGACGGCACGGCCGACATGACGGTCGTCGGAACGGGCACGTCGAGACCACGTCCGACGCGAGTGCCTTGATTCCTTTCTAGAATGCCTTGTCCCACAACCAACCTGCGAGAAAAGACATGGAACACGTCCTTCCACCCCTGCCATATCCGCTGGACGCGCTGGCGCCCGAGTACTCCAAGGAGACGCTGGAGTACCACTACGGCAAGCATCACAACGCCTATGTGGTGAACCTGAACAACCTGCAGAAGGGCACCGAGTTCGAGAACATGGAACTCGAGGAGATCGTCAAGAAGTCCAGCGGCGGCATCTACAACAACGCCGCGCAGATCTGGAACCACACCTTCTTCTGGAACTGCATGAAGCCCGCCGGCGGCGGCGAGCCCACCGGGGCGCTGGCCAAGGCGATCGACGCCAAGTGGGGCAACTACGCAGCCTTCAAGGAAGCCTTCGTGAAGTCGGCGGTGGGCAACTTCGGTTCGGGCTGGACCTGGCTGGTGAAGAAGGCCGACGGCACGGTGGACATCGTCAACATGGGCGCCGCAGGCACGCCGCTGACCACGGGCGACAAGCCGCTGCTGACGGTGGACGTCTGGGAGCACGCGTACTACATCGACTACCGCAACCTGCGTCCCAAGTACGTGGAGGCCTTCCTGGCCAAGCTCGTGAACTGGGACTTCGCCGCGAAGAACTTCGGCTGAGCCGACCTGCTGCCGCAAAGAAAAAAGCCGACCCGCGGGTCGGCTTTTTTCTTGAGGCTCGCCGATGTGCCTCAGCGTCTGTTCGCGAACAACTCGCCGCCGAGCTTCGCGCCCTTCTTGATGTTCTTGCGGGCGAACCAGCCCTGGTTCATCTCGAGCACGAAGCGAACCGGCTCCTCGGAGCAGTGGGATTCGTCGGTCTGCGGTTTCATGTCCGCCAGGTTGACGATGCGCCCGTCGTCGGCGACGAAGGCGGCGGTCAGCGGCAGCAGGGTGTTGCGCATCCAGAAGCACTGGGTGGCGGGCTGCTCGAACACGAAGATCATGCCCTCGGTCTGGGGCATCTCCTTGCGGAACATGAGGCCGATCTGCCGCTGCTCCGGGGTCTGGGCGACCTGGGCATCGATCTGGTACATGCCCGCGGACAGCTTGACGCGCTGGAGATCGGTTTGGGCTTGCTGGGCGAGCGCTGATGCCATCAACGAGGCGAACAGTGCGAGCAGGACGATAGGACGCTTGAACATGGGACGGCTCTGATGCAAGGGACGGCGCAAACAAAAATGCCCGCGCAGGCGGGCATGGGTGATGGGTAGGGGAGCTTACACCTTCTTCGCGGCGTGCGGCTTGTGAGCGACGTGGCGGACCTTCTTCTTCGCCGCCTTCTGGGTGGTCTTCACCGCATGGACGGAGGCGCTGGGGACGGCCACGGGCGCCGAAGCGTCCTGGGCGGCAAAAGCGCCGACGGCAAAGAAACCGGCGACCAACGCGGCGAGCAGCTTATTCATGAAAAATCCTTTGAAATCGTAAATATGGATTGCGTTCCTCGTCGAGGGCGCCCGCGTTCAACGACTTTGGAGATGGTCAGTTGACACGGCCTGCTGCGTGCGGGCAAAAAAAAGCGTTCCGAAGAACGCTTTTTTTGATTGACTCAGTGCCGGACGGCTTACTGAGGCGTGCCGCCTTGCACGGGAACCGCCTTCTTGCCGCCGCCCTTGGCCGGACGGCGAGCATCGCGCGAATCGCGGCGGGCCTGGGCGGCCTTGTCGGCGCCGGTGGCGGTCACGCCGCCGCTGCCTTCTGCCACCTTGGACTGATCTCCACCGGGAGCCTTGACCTGGCCGGCAGGCTTGGCGGCCTTCCTGGCTTCGGCCCGGTCAGCGGCCTTACCCTGACCCTGGGGGTTGATCTCGGCGGGTTGGGTCTGCGCGAATGCGGCGGTGGCGAACAAGCCGGCCATCATGACTGCGAGAACTTTGCTCATTACAGGATCCTCTGTGGAAATGGTTTGAAAATGCCTCCCGGCCAGCAGAAGGTCCGTCAACAACGAGGGCTATATGACCGCGGTTGACAGAGCCTTCCGCTCCTCCGGTTGCGTCTAAAATTCTACGGCTATTCAGCCGGCTGGAAACATAGTGTCTTCCTGCCTTCAATTCATCCCCGGAGCCCGCTGTCATGTCCAGCTATCAGCACATCAAAGTCCCGGCCGACGGCCAGAAGATCACGGTCAATGCCGACAATTCGCTCAATGTGCCTGACCAACCCATCATTCCTTTCATCGAGGGTGACGGTACCGGGCTCGACATCACGCCGGTGATGATCAAGGTGGTCGACGCGGCGGTCGCCAAGACCTACGGCGGCAAGAAGAAGATCCAGTGGATGGAGGTCTATGCCGGTGAGAAGTCGACCAAGGTCTACGGCCCCGACGTCTGGCTCCCCGAGGAAACCCTGCACGCGGTGCGCGACTACGTGGTGTCGATCAAGGGCCCGCTGACCACCCCGGTCGGCGGCGGCATCCGCTCGCTGAATGTTGCGCTGCGCCAGGAACTCGACCTGTACGTCTGCCTGCGCCCCATTCAGTATTTCGAGGGCGTGCCCAGCCCGGTCAAGGAGCCGCACAAGACCAACATGGTGATCTTCCGCGAGAACTCGGAGGACATCTACGCCGGCATCGAATTCGAGGCCGAGAGCGAAAAAGCCAAAAAGCTCATCAAGATCCTGCAGGACGACTTCGGCGTCAAGAAGATCCGCTTCCCCAACACCTCGGGCCTGGGCATCAAGCCTGTGTCGCGCGAGGGCACCGAGCGCCTGGTGCGCAAGGCGATCCAGTACGCGATCGACAACGACAAGCCCAGCGTGACGATCGTGCACAAGGGCAACATCATGAAGTTCACCGAGGGCGGCTTCCGCGACTGGGCCTATGGCCTGGCGGCCAAGGAGTTCGGCGCCGAGCTGATCGACGGCGGCCCCTGGATGAAGTTCAAGAACCCCAAGTCCGGCAAGGAAATCACCGTCAAGGACTCGATCGCCGACGCCTTCCTGCAACAGATCCTGCTGCGTCCGGCCGAGTACAGCGTGATCGCCACCCTGAACCTGAACGGCGACTATGTGTCCGACGCGCTGGCCGCCCAGGTCGGCGGCATCGGCATCGCCCCGGGCGCCAACCTGAGCGACACGGTCGCCATGTTCGAAGCCACGCATGGCACGGCGCCGAAGTACGCCGGCAAGGACTACGTGAACCCCGGCTCCGAGATCCTTTCGGCGGAGATGATGCTGCGCCACATGGGCTGGACCGAGGCTGCCGACCTGATCATCCGCTCGATGGAAAAGTCCATTGCCAGCAAGAAGGTGACCTACGACTTCGCCCGCCTGATGGAGGGCGCGACCCAGGTGAGCTGCTCGGGCTTCGGCCAGGTCATGATTGACAACATGTAAAAGCGGCCCGCGAAGCGTCGACGGATGCCTTCCGCGCCAAGCCCCGGTTCCGCAAGGCGCCGGGGCTTTTTTCCTTGCGCCGCAGCGTGCCGGATTCGCCGGGGGAAGGCACGCCGCTTGCATACGCTTTCCGGGGCAATCCGGCCGCCCGCGTCTTGAATGTCACAAAGCTGCCACCAGTTGTGCCATCACGGGCGCTGCAAGCGCCGGTCGGCTCGATAAAATGATTTTCATGGCTACCAAAATCCCCTCGACTCCCCCAACGCCGCCGGCCGTGAAGCCGGGGCGGGACGACGGCGATGCGGTCGTGATCGAGCGGCGTCCGCAGAAGACCGCGCCGCCGCAGATGTATCAGGTAGTGATGCTCAACGACGACTACACGCCGATGGAGTTCGTGATCGTCGTGATCCAGGAGTTCTTCAACAAGGACCGGGAAACCGCCACCCAGATCATGCTCAAGATCCATCTCGACGGCCGCGGCATCTGCGGCGTCTATTCCCGCGACATGGCAGCCACCAAGGTCAATCAGGTGATGGAAGCGGCTCACCAGGCCGGGCATCCGCTGCAGTGCGTCAGTGAACCGGTTGAATAAATCGCGCTCCAACCCATCTGAGAATTCATTTACAGCAAAGCCAAAGGAAATAACATGATTGCCCAGGAACTGGAAGTCAGCTTGCACATGGCTTTTGTGGAAGCCAGGCAGCAACGCCATGAGTTCATCACGGTGGAGCATTTGCTGCTCGCTTTGCTGGACAACCCGAGCGCCGCCGAAGTTCTGCGCGCCTGCTCGGCCAACGTGGACGACCTTCGCGCGTCGCTTACCAATTTCATCAAGGACAACACCCCGCAGGTGGCAGGCACCGACGATGTGGACACCCAGCCCACGCTCGGGTTCCAGCGCGTGATCCAGCGCGCCATCATGCATGTGCAGTCCACCGGCAACGGCAAGAAGGAAGTCACCGGCGCCAACGTGCTGGTCGCGATCTTCGGCGAGAAGGACTCGCACGCCGTCTACTACCTGCACCAGCAGGGCGTGACGCGCCTGGACGTGGTGAACTTCATCGCTCACGGCATCAAGAAGAGCGACCCGCCGGAGGCCACCAAGAGCAGCGGCGAATCGTCCTCCGAGGGCGAGGAGGGCGGCGGCGAGAAGAACGAGAAGTCGTCCCCGCTCGAGCAGTTCACGCAGAACCTCAACCAGATGGCCAAGGACGGCAAGATCGATCCGCTGATCGGCCGCGAGTACGAGGTCGAGCGCGTGATCCAGATCCTGTGCCGCCGCCGCAAGAACAACCCGCTGCTGGTGGGCGAGGCCGGCGTCGGCAAGACCGCCATCGCCGAGGGTCTGGCCTGGCGCATCACGCAGGGCGACGTGCCGGAGATCCTGGGCGAGTCCCACGTGTACTCGCTCGACATGGGCGCGCTGCTGGCCGGCACCAAGTACCGCGGTGACTTCGAGCAGCGCCTGAAGGGCGTGCTCAAGTCCCTCAAGGACAAGCCCAACGCGATCCTCTTCATCGACGAGATCCACACGCTGATCGGCGCCGGCGCCGCCTCGGGCGGAACGCTGGATGCGTCGAACCTGCTGAAGCCCGCGCTGTCCAGCGGCGCGCTCAAGTGCATCGGCGCCACCACCTTCACCGAGTACCGCGGCATCTTCGAGAAGGATGCGGCCCTGTCGCGCCGCTTCCAGAAGGTCGACGTGGTCGAGCCGACCGTGCAGGAAACGGTCGACATCCTGAAGGGCCTGAAGTCCCGCTTCGAGGAGCACCATGGCGTGAAGTACGGCGTGGCCGCGCTGCAGGCCGCGGCGGAGCTGAGCGCCAAGTACATCAACGACCGCCACCTGCCCGACAAGGCCATCGACGTGATCGACGAGGCCGGCGCTTCGCAGCGCATCCTGCCGGCGAACAAGCGCAAGAAGACCATCGGCAAGACCGAGGTCGAGGAAATCGTCGCCAAGATCGCGCGCATTCCCCCGGCCAACGTCTCGAACGACGACCGCGGCAAGCTGCAGAACATCGAGCGCGACCTCAAGAGCGTGGTGTTCGGCCAGGACAAGGCGCTCGAGGTGCTCGCCTCGTCCGTCAAGATGGCACGTTCCGGCCTCGGTCGCGACGACAAGCCGATCGGCTCCTTCCTGTTCAGCGGCCCCACCGGCGTCGGCAAGACCGAGGCGGCGAAGCAGCTGGCCTACATCATGGGCATCGAGCTGATCCGCTTCGACATGTCCGAATACATGGAGCGCCATGCGGTGAGCCGGCTGATCGGCGCGCCTCCCGGCTACGTCGGTTTCGACCAGGGCGGTCTCTTGACTGAGGCGATCACGAAGAAGCCACACGCGGTGCTGCTGCTCGACGAGATCGAGAAGGCGCACCCGGACATCTTCAACGTGCTGCTGCAGGTGATGGACCATGGCACGCTGACGGACAACAACGGGCGCAAGGCCGACTTCCGCAACGTGATCATCGTGATGACCACCAACGCGGGCGCCGAGACCATGAACAAGGCGACCATCGGCTTCACCAACCCGCGCCAGGCGGGCGACGAGATGGGCGACATCAAGCGCCTGTTCACGCCGGAATTCCGTAACCGCCTGGATGCGATCGTGAGCTTCAAGTCGCTGGACGAGCAGATCATCCTGCGCGTGGTCGACAAGTTCCTGCTGCAGCTCGAAACCCAGCTGGCCGAGAAGAAGGTCGACGTCACCTTCACCGACACGCTGCGCAAGCACCTGGCGAAGAAGGGCTTCGACCCGCTGATGGGCGCGCGCCCGATGCAGCGCCTGATCCAGGACACGATCCGCCGCGCCCTGGCCGACGAGCTGCTGTTCGGACGCCTGCAGGAAGGCGGGCGTCTCACGGTGGACCTCGACGACAAGGAAGAGGTGCAGTTGGACATCCAGCCCCTGCCGAAGAAGGAAGGCCGCGCCAAGCCCGAAGCCGAAGAGGCCGCCACGGGCTGATCCGCGATCCTGGGCGACGCCAGTCCCAAGGCCGGTAGCATTCGCGCTACCGGCCTTTTTTCTTGCACGAACCTCTCTTCGCCCTTTGATCCTCCCCGAGCTCAGCCAGGAATGGAAGACCGGCCTCTCCCTCGCGTGGAGCGGCTACATCGCGGTGCTTTCCGTCTGGATCGTGATGCAGAAGCGCGCGCCGGTCTCGACGATGAGCTGGATCCTCTCGCTGGCGCTGCTGCCGTTCGCGGGATTCCTCATCTACTACTTCCTTGGGCCGCAGCGGTTGAAGAAGCAGCGCCTCAAGCGGCTGCGCAGCCGCGCCATCGCCCAGGCGCCGGCCGACGTGGCCAGCCTGCGCGCGGCGGCCGAGCGCGCGCCGCCGGCGCTGCGCCAGATGGCTGCGCTCGGCACGGCGGCCTGCGGGCTGCCGGTCTCGAGCGCCACGGCCACCGAGCTGCTGTCCGGCGGTGCCAGCACCTTCGACGCCATCTTCGAGGCGATCCGCGAGGCGCGCGACCACGTCCACCTCGAGTACTACATCTTCGAGCCCGACAGGACCGGTACGGCGCTGCGCGACCTGCTGATCGAACGCGCGCGCGAGGGCGTCACCGTGCGCCTGCTGCTCGACGCCCTGGGCTCCAAGCGCATCGGGCGCCGCTTCATGGCGCCCATGCTCGAGGCGGGCATCGAAGTCGCGCTGTTTCACGACACCCGCATCGGCCGGCGGCTGCGGCCCGTGATCAACTACCGCACCCACCGCAAGATCGTGGTGTGCGACGGGCGCGTCGGCTTCACCGGCGGCGTCAACATCACCGACGCGGAAGACCGCCGCATCCGACCCGACGCCTACCACGACGCCCACCTGCGCATCGAGGGCAGCGCGGTGCGCTGGCTGCAGACCACCTTCCTCGAGGACTGGACCTACGCGACCGGCGAGGACCCGCGCCGCATCAACAAGACGCTCGATGCCCTGCTGCCGCGGCTGCCCGGCAACGATGGCGCGGGCGATATCCCGGTGCAGATCGTCACCAGCGGGCCCGACAGCGCCCTCGAAGCCATCCACCGCATCCACGTCGCTGCCATCCACTCGGCTTCGCATCGCGCATGGCTCACCACGCCGTACTTCGTGCCCGGCGAGCCGGCGTTGATGGCACTGACCAGCGCGGCACTGCGCGGCGTGGACGTGCGCCTGCTGGTGCCGCGGCGCAGCGATTCGCTGGTCGTGAGCGCCGCCGCGCGCTCCTACTACGACGAGCTGATCGCCGCCGGCGTCAAGATCTGGGAGTACAAGGCGCGCATGCTGCACTCCAAGACGCTGGTGGTGGACGACCATTGCGCGATGATCGGCACCGCCAACTTCGACAATCGCAGCTTCCGGCTCAATTTCGAGGTGTGCGCCGTGATCTACGGCCCGGCGCTCGCCAAACCGCTCGCGGCGCAGTTCGAGACCGATCTGCACAGCGCCTCGCCGGTCCGTGCGCTGCGGCGCCAGGCTTTCGCGCGCCGGCTCGGGGATGCGACCGCGCGGCTGTTTTCACCGCTTCTCTGAAACGAGATCGGGATCGAATTGCCGGACGCGAGGCTTTCGCGAAGGGCGCAAAAGTAATAAGAGGGAGAAATCACTTTTGATGACGAAGCAGACTTTTCTTTGGCACGACTACGAGACCTTCGGCGTCGTGCCGCGGCGCGACCGGCCCGCGCAGTTCGCGGGCGTTCGCACCGACGCCGAGCTCAACGAGATCGGCGAGCCCTTGATGATCTACTGCAAGCCCGCGCCCGACTACCTGCCGAGCCCGGAGTCCTGCCTGATCACCGGCATCACGCCCCAGCTGTGCCTCGAACGCGGCCTGCCCGAGCATGAGTTCGCCGCGCAGATCGAGGCCGCGTTCTCGCAGCCCGGCACCATCGGCGTCGGCTACAACACCATCCGCTTCGACGACGAGGTGACGCGTTTCCTGTTCTGGCGCAACCTCATCGACCCCTACGCGCGCGAGTGGCAGAACGACTGCGGCCGATGGGACCTGCTCGATGTCGTGCGCCTGTGTTTTGCGCTCCGCCCCGAGGGCATCGAGTGGCCGAAGAAGGAAGACGGCTCGCAGAGCTTCAAGCTGGAAGACCTGGCGCGCGCCAACGGGCTGCTGCACGAGGCGGCCCACGATGCGCTCTCGGACGTGCGCGCCACCATCGCGCTGGCGCGCCTCATCCGCACGCGCCAGCCCAAGCTCTTCGACTTCGCGCTGGGGTTGCACAAGAAAGACCGCGTCGCCGGCGAGCTGGGCTTGCCGGCCACGCGCGAGACGGCGCGGCCCTTCCTGCACGTCTCGGGCATGTTCCCGGCCGAGCGCGGATGCCTCGCCGTGATGTGGCCGCTGGCGAGCCATCCGAGCAACAAGAACGAGCTGCTCGCCTGGGACCTCGCGCACGACCCCAGCGAGCTGCGCGACCTGGACGTCGCGACCCTGCGCCTGCGCCTCTTCACCCGCAGCGCCGATCTGCCGGAAGGCGTGCTGCGCCTGCCGCTGAAGGGCGTGCACCTCAACAAGTCGCCGATGGTGGTCGGCAACCTCAAGACCCTGGCGCCGGCCATGGCCACGCGCTGGGGCATCGACCTCGATGCGGCGATGCGCCACGCGGCACTGGCGGCGGCGCTGCCCGACATGAGCGCCATCTGGCCGCAGGTCTACGAGCGGCCGCGCGCAGAGACGCTCGATGTCGACGAGGACCTCTACGGCGGCTTCGTCGGCAACGGCGACCGCCGGCGGCTCACGCAACTGCGCGGCCTGTCGCCCGCCGAGCTGGCGCGTTCGCGCACCGGCTTCGACGACCCTCGGCTGGAGGAGCTGGTGTTCCGCTACCGCGCGCGCAACTTTCCCGATACGCTCGATGCCGAGCAGGTCGAGCGCTGGGAGGCGCATCGCGTGGCGCGCCTGCTCGAAGGCGAGGGCGGGGCGCGCAATGTCGACCAGCTCTTCGCCGCGATCGACGTGCTGGCCGAGACGGCCGACGAGCGCGGCGAGGAGATCCTCGGCGCGCTTTACGAATATGCCGAGGCCATCGCTCCCTCGGCTTGAAGAACAGGAGACGCCATGATTCTCGTGACCGGCGACATCGTCGCCAAACCCGACACCCTGGACGAAGTCCTGGCCCTCAGCCTCGAGCATGTCCGGCGCTCGCGCGCCGAGCCCGGCTGCAGCTCCCATGCGGTGCATCGCGACGAAGAGAACCCGCTGCGCCTGGTCTTCGTCGAGCAATGGGCCGATCGCGAGTCCTTGCTCGCACATTTCGCGGTGCCGGCGTCGCGCAGCTTCGCCAAGGCGGTGGGCGGCCTGGCCGCGCAGCCGCCGACGCTGCAGATCTACGAGGCCCGGCCCCTGCCGCTCTGAGAGCCTGTGAACGGATGCAGATCCGCCGCCTTGTTCCCGATGACGCGCAGGCCTACCGGGCCCTGATGCTGGAGGCCTACGAGCGTCATCCCGAGGCCTTCACCTCCACCGCCACGGAGCGTGCGGCGCTGCCGCTGTCCTGGTGGGAGACGCGGCTCGATGCATCGCCCCAGGCCGCTCAGGTCGTGCTGGGCGGCTTCGACGGCGATCGGCTCGCCGGCACCGCCGGCCTCCTGTTCGAGACGCGCGAGAAGTCGCGGCACAAGGCAAGCCTGTTCGGCATGTATGTCGCGCCGTCGTCGCGGCACGCCGGCTTCGGCCGGCAACTGGTGCTGGCTGCCCTGGCGCAGGCGGCGGCGCGTGACGGCGTCAAGCTGGTCCAACTGACCGTGACGCAAGGGAACGCGGCGGCGCAGGCGCTCTATGTGCAGTGCGGCTTCGCGTCCTTCGGTGTCGAGCCCTTTGCCGTCGCGGTCGGCGGCGTCTTCCTCGGCAAGATCCACATGTGGCGCTCGCTGGATCCGCCCGCTTGAAGCTCCGAAGCTGATAGCAACGTCATCCGGCCGAGGTGAGCTTCTCCAATCCCGGCGCCGTGTTCGCGCGTTCCGACGGCGGCGTGACCACGGTGGGCTTCAGCGTGGCGCTGGAGGGCTGATCAGGGCCTGGGAATCATCCAGCCGGTCGTGGGCGGGCGGCCGGAGAGATGCAGGGCGGCCGTGGCCGGCGGCGTCTGCGCCAGCAGGAGGCCCTTGCGATACACCTTGAGCCGCGACGCGCGCAGCCGGATCGCCTCGATGGGATCGCGCGCCTGCAGCAGCACGAAGCTCGCATCGCAACCCGCCTCCAGGCCGTAGCCTTCGAGCCCGAAGACCTTCGCGGCATTCGTCGTCACCGCGTCGAAGCACTGCCGGATGCCCTGCTGGCTGGTCATCTGCGCCACATGCAGGCCCATGTGCGCCACTTCCAGCATGTCGCCCGAGCCCATGCCGTACCACGGGTCCATCACGCAGTCGTGGCCGAAGGCGACGTTCACGCCCTGGGCCATCAGCTCGGGTACGCGCGTCATGCCGCGGCGCTTGGGGTAGCTGTCGTGCCGGCCCTGCAGCGTGATGTTGATCAGTGGATTGGCCACCACGCCGACACCGGCTTCGGCGATGAGCGGCAGCAGCTTGCTCACGTAGTAGTTGTCCATCGAATGCATGGAGGTGCAGTGCGAGCCGGTCACGCGCCCCTGCAGCCCGAGCCGCTGCGCCTCGAAGGCCAGGGTCTCGATGTGGCGCGAGAGCGGGTCGTCCGATTCGTCGCAGTGCATGTCCACCGGCAGGCCGCGCTCGGCGGCCAGCTCGCACAGCAGCTTCACGCTGGCGGCGCCGTCGGCCATGGTGCGCTCGAAGTGCGGAATGCCGCCGACCACGTCCACGCCCTTGTCGAGCGCGCGCTTCAGGTTGTCGACGCCGCCCGGCGTGCGCAAGACGCCGTCCTGCGGGAAGGCGACGAGCTGCAGGGTGAGGTAGGGCGCGACCCGCTTCTTGACCTCGAGCAGCGCATCGACGGCGAGCAGGCTCGGATCGCTGGTGTCGACATGGCTGCGGATCGCCAGCAGCCCTTTGGCCACCGCCCAGTCGCAGTAGGCCATCGCACGCTCGATCAGCGCCTCGGCGGTGAGCAGTGGCTTGAGCTCGCCCCATAGCGCGATGCCTTCGAGCAGCGTGCCGCTCTGGTTGACCCGCGGCAGGCCGTAGCTCAGCGTGGCGTCCATGTGGAAATGCGGATCGACGAAATGCGGGGCGACCAGCAGGCCTTGGGCATCGAGCTTCTCGTGCGCCGGTGCATCGAGGCCCGCCGTCACTTCGGCGATGCGGCCGTCCTGCACGGCGATGGACATGTCGGTGCGGCCGTCGGGCAGCGTGGCGTTGTGAACCAGTAGGTCGAGCATGGCGTCAGCGTTCTCCCTTGCGATAGGGCTTCATGAGGGCCTGCGGATAGCCGGCCTTGCGCGCCACCAGCACCAGCGCCACGATCGACAGCACATAGGGCAGCATCAGGTACAGCTGGTAGGGCAGCAGCGCGTCGCCCGATTGTTGCAGCCGCAGCTGCAGTGCGTCGAAGAAGGCGAACAGCAAGGCACCCAGCAGGGCCTTGCCCGGCCGCCAGGAGGCGAACACGACCAGTGCCACGCAGATCCAGCCGCGCCCGTTGACCATGTTGAAGAAGAAGGCGTTGAAGGCCGAGAGCGTGAGGAAGGAGCCCGCCACGCCCATCAGCGCCGAGCCGGCCACGATGGCGCCGGTGCGTGTGGCCGCGACCGACACGCCCTGGCCCTCGGCCGCCTGCGGGTTCTCGCCCACCATGCGCAGTGCCAGGCCCAGCGGCGTGCGGTAGAGCAAGTACGCCAGCAGCGGCACCAGCAGCAGCGCCAGCAGCGTGAGCGGCGTCTGCGCGTCGAGCACGGGGATGGGCAGCCACTCCATCGGCGCGAAGGGCGTGACCGTCGGCGGCGCGTTGACCTTCGGGAAGCTCACGCGGTAACCGTAATAGCTGAGCGCCGTCGCCAGCAGCGTGATGCCGAGGCCCGACACGTGCTGCGACAGTGCGAGGCCTACGGTGAGCAGGGCATGCAGCAAGCCGAAGACCGCACCCGTGAGCGCGGCCACCGCCACGCCCGCCCACAAGGGCGCGCCGGCATACACCGTGAGCCATCCGGTGAAAGCGCCCGCGACCATGATGCCCTCGATGCCGAGGTTCAACACGCCCGCGCGCTCGCACAGCAGCACGCCCAGCGTGCCGAAGATCAGCGGCGTGGCGATGCGCAGCACCGCCACCCAGAAGGCCTGGTTGGAGAGGATGTCGGCTATTTCCATCGCAGGCGATATTGCGTGAGCAGCGTGGCCACCAGCACTGCGATCAGCGAGGCGGCCACGATCACATCGGCGATATAGGTCGGCACGCCGATCGCCCGGCTCATCGTGTCTGCCCCCACCTGCACGCCGGCCACGAACACGCCCGCGGCCAGCACGCCCAGCGGATGCAGCCCGGCCAGCATCGCGATCACAATGCCGCTGTAGCCGTAGCCGGGCGACATGTCGAGCGTGACGTAGCTGGTGCGGCCCGCCACCTCGATGGCGCCGGCCAGCCCCGCCAGCGCGCCCGAGATCAAGGCCACCAGCACCACGGTGCGCGTGACCGGCACGCCGGCGAAGGCCGCCGCCCGCGCATTGGCGCCCAGCGCGCGGATGTCGAAGCCGATCACCGTGTACTTGAAGAGCACCCAGGCCAGCAGGGCCAGCGCGCCGGCCCACATCAGGCCGGTGTGGACGCGGGTCTGGGCAATCAACCGGCCCAGTTCCAGCTCGGACTGCAGCGACACGCTCTGCGGCCAGCCCATCGCCGTCGGGTCCTTCATCGGCCCGTCGAGCAGCGCCGAGACGCCGAGCAGCACGATGAAGTTGATCAGCAGCGTGGTCACCACCTCGTCCACGCCCAGCTTGTTCTTCATCAGCGCGGGGCCCAGCAGCAGCAGGGCGCCGACGCAGGCGGCGGCCGCCATCATCAGCGGGAAGAGCAGCCAGATCGGCAGCGCGAAGCCGGTGCCGCCATGCATGCCGCCCACCGCCACGGCAGCGAGCGCGCCGCCGTAGAACTGCCCCTCGGCGCCGATGTTGAAGAGCCGGGCCTTGAATGCGACGGTGGCGGCCAGGCCGGTGAGGATCAGCGGCGTGGCGCGCGTGAGCGTCTCGCTCCAGGCGAAGACCGAGCCGAAGCCGCCCTGCAGCAGCAGCGCATAGGTACGGCCCACCGGCGCGCCGGCCCACAGCACCAGCAGCGCGCTGACCAGCAGGGTGAAGCCGATCGCGCCGACGGGCGCCAGCAGCAGCGCGGCGCGCGAAGCTTCGTGTCGACGCTCCAGTCTCATCCTGGAGAGCCTGCCATCGCCAGCCCGATGGCTTCGCGCGTCCAAGCCGAAGCGGGGCGTGGCTCGCCCAGCCGGCCGCCGTGCATCACGGCGACCCGGTCCCCCAGCGCCAGCACCTCGTCGAGGTCATCGGAAATCAGCAGCACCGCGGCGCCGGCATCGCGTGCCGCGATCAGCTGCTGCTGCACGTAGGCGACCGCGCCGATGTCCAGGCCCCATGTGGGCTGGTGCGCGACGATCAGGCGCGCTGTCTTGTTCTTTGCCGCATCCGGCGCCAGCAGCGCACGGCCGAGGATGAGCTTTTGCATGTTGCCGCCCGAGAGCGCGCGCGCCGGCGCGTCCAGCCCGGCGCCGCGCACGTCGAAGGCCTGCTCGACGCGGCGTGCATGGGCACGCGCCGCCGCGCGCCGCACCCAGAGCCAGCGCGAGAAGCCGGCGTTGCGAAGCCGCTCGGAGACCGCGTTCTCCCACACCGGCAGGTCGCCCACCACGCCGACTGCGTGCCGGTCCTCCGGAATGCGGGCCACGCCGCGCCGGACCAGGCGAGCGGGCGAGGCGGGCAGGGCGCGTCCCATCAGCTGCACGCTGCCGCCGGTCGCGCGGCGCGTGCCGCAAAGCAGCTCCGCCAGCGCGACCTGCCCGTTGCCGGAGACGCCCGCCACGGCCGTGATCTCGCCGGCGCGCAGGGCGAGCGAGACATCGAGCAGCCGGTCGTGCCCCTCGCCGGCGGTGCGCACGTGGTCGAGCACGCACACCGCATCGCCCACCTGCCGCGCCGGCGTCCGCATCACGCCCTCCACCGCATGGCCGACCATCCACAGCGCCAGCTGCGCCTGCGTGGTCTCGCGCGTGGGCGCCTCGGCCACCAGCCTGCCGCCGCGCAGCACCGCGATGCGGTGCGAGACGCGCAGCACCTCGTCCAGCTTGTGGCTGATGAAGATGATCGAGAGCCCGCCGGCCACCATCTGCGCGAGCGTGTGGAACAGCGCCTCGCTTTCCTGCGGGGTGAGAACGGCGGTGGGCTCGTCGAGGATCAGGATGCGCGCGCCCCGGTACAACGCCTTGAGGATCTCCACCCGCTGCCGCTCGCCCACCGACAGGCTGCCGACCCGGGCCTCCGGCTGCACCGGCAGGCCGAAGCGCTGCGAGACCTCGAGCAGCCTGGCGCGCGCGGCGGCACGCCGCGAGAAGGGCTGCCACCAGGGCTCGGTGCCCATCATCACGTTGTCTAGCACGCTCAGGTTGTCGGCCAGCGTGAAGTGCTGGTGCACCATGCCGATGCCTGCGGCCAGCGCCGCCTTGGGCAGGCCGGGCGCCAGCGGCCGGCCGAAGACCTCGATCTCGCCTTCGTCGGCGGTGTAGTGGCCGAAGAGGATCGACATCAGCGTGGACTTGCCGGCGCCGTTCTCGCCCAGGAGAGCCAGCACCTCGCCGGCCTTCAGTTCGAGCGAGATCGCGTCGTTGGCGACCAAGGTGCCGAAGCGCTTGCTGATGCCGCGCAGCGAGAGGACGCTCTCTTGCTCCCTCTCCCGCTTGCGGGAGAGGGCGGGGGTGAGGGCAGCGGGCGGTTGTTGAGGCTGAGCGCTATCCACGGCCCGGTGCCCTCACCCCAACCCTCTCCCGCAAGCGGGAGAGGGAGCAGGAACCATCCATCGCGCTTACTTGGCGGTGGATTTCGGTTGGCTATCGTTGACCTTGACGGTGAATTTTCCGGAGAGGATCTCGGCCTCTCTCGCCTTGACCTTGGCCAAGATCTCCGGCGGCACCTTCTTCTCGAAAGTGCCGAGCGGCGCCAGCTCGGAGCCCTTGTGCTTCATCATCGAATAGGGGCCGTAGTCCTCGGCGGCGAACTTGCCTTCCTTCACCAGCTTGATCGCGCGGTCGGCCGAGGGCTCGAAGTTCCACAGTGCCGAGGCCACCACGGTGTCGGGGTACTTGTCCTGCGTGTCGATCACGTTGCCGATGGCGAGCTTGCCCTTTTCCTTGGCTGCGTCGCTGACGCCGAAGCGCTCGGCATACATCAGGTCGGCGCCCTTGTCGATCATCGCGAAGGCGGCCTCCTTGGCCTTGGGCGGGTCGAACCAGCTGTTGATGAAGCTCACGCTGAACTCCACCTTGGGGTTGGTTTCCTTTGCGCCGGCCATGAAGGCGTTCATCAGCCGGTTGACCTCGGGAATGGGGAAGCCGCCGACCATGCCGATCTTGTTGGTCTTGGTCATGCCGCCGGCCACCATGCCGGAGAGATAGGCCGGCTCCTGGATGTAGTTGTCGAAGACCGAGAAGTTGGGCGCCTGCGGCTTCAGCGAGGAGCCCATCAGGAAGGCCGTTTTCGGGAAGTCCTTCGCGACCTTGCGCGCCGCGGCCTCGACGCCGAAGACCTCGCCGAGGATCAGCTGGTTGCCGGCCTGCGCGTACTCGCGCATCACGCGCTCGTAGTCTGCGTTGGAGACGTTCTCGGTGGCCTTGTACTCGATCTCGCCACGCGCTTCGGCCGCCTTCAATGCCTTGTGGATACGGCCCACCCATTGCTGCTCGAAGGGCACGGTGTAGACCGCCGCCACCTTGAGCTTGGCTTGCGCGAGCGCAAGGCAGGGCGCGCCGGCCGCGAGCGCTGCGGCGATGGCGACGGAACGGACGATCAGGTGACGGCGTAGGGGCACGAACTCTCTCCTCGTTGATGGAAGCTTGTTTGTTTACTTGGTGCCGAAGATGCGGTCGCCTGCATCTCCTAGGCCAGGCAGGATGTAGCCGTGGCTGTTGAGCTCGCGGTCAATCGCGGCTGTGTAGATCGGCACATCGGGGTGCGCCGCCTGCATGTTGCGGATCCCTTCGGGACAGGTCAGCAGGCACACGAACTTGATCGACTTCGGGTTCAGCTCCTTGAGCCGCTCCACCGCCGCGACCGCCGAGTTGCCTGTGGCCAGCATCGGGTCGACCACGATGCAGTCGCGCTCGCCCATCTCGCCGGGCATCTTGAAGTAGTACTCGACCGCGGTCAGCGTCTTCGGGTCGCGGTACAGGCCGATGTGGCCCACGCGCGCGCCGGGCACCACGCTGAGCATGCCGTCGAGGATGCCGGTGCCGGCGCGCAGGATGGACACCAGCACCACCTTCTTGCCGTCGATCACCTTGGCGTTCATGGTCTCGAGCGGTGTCTCGATCTCGATGTCCTGCATCGCCATGTCGCGCGTGACCTCGTAGGCCATCAGCATGCTGATCTCGTTGAGGAGGCGCCGGAAGCTGTTGGTGCTGGCCTCCTTGCGGCGCATCAGCGTGAGCTTGTGCTGGACGAGGGGATGATCGACGAGGTGGACGTTGCTCATGAGAAAGGGCTTCCTGGCGTTTTTCGAAAGGAGGGAGTCTAGAAGACCGTGCCGTCGCTTTCGATGCGCAGAGGCGGTGTGCCGCCACGCAAGCGCTGTGCCAGCACGCGGCCCGCGGCCCAGGTGCCGCCCTCCAGCACGCGAGCCAGCGGCAGCTCTTCCTCGCTGCGGCCGAGCGCCTTGCGCACGCGCGGCGCCAGCTCGTCGAGCAGTGCGATGGTCAGCGCGCGCCATTCGACGATGAACTCGTCGCCGGTCTTCCAGGTGCGCTCCAGCAGGGCTGGGTCCCGCGGCACTATCACGCCGCTGTCGAGCAGCAGCCCGCCGTTGCGGTACTCCGGCAGGGCGGTGAGCGCCTCCAGGTGGCGCACCCTGACGCCTGCCCATTCGAAGGGCTCGATCAGCGAGTAGGTGAGCCACTGTGAGAGCTTGTGGAAGGGCATCCAGCCGTTGGTCAGCCCGGGCCCGCGCACGGCGCGGTGGCGCCAGCAGTCGCCTAGCGCCAGCGCGGGATCGCCCGAGGGGATGCCGCCCGCTGCGTCGCTGCCGTCGGCCGCGAGGCTGTCGATGAAGTTGGCGGCGGGCCAGATGCCCGACAGCGATTCGAGCAGCAGCGAAAGGATGTCGTGTGCGGTGACTTCGGCCGTCGGCGGCGCGGTGGGGCCGAGGGGGCTGACCAGCGCGTTGAAGATGCCGCCCGGGCGGCCGTCGTCGCCGAAGGTCTCGGGCTGCTCGCTCATGGCCTCGCCCAGGCGGCGCAGCAGGGTGGCGCGGCCGGAGAGCCCCACCAGCTGGTTCATGTCGCTGACCTGGAAGGCATCGCCCAGCCGGTCGGTCACCAGGCCGCGCAGCCCTGCGGCATCGGCCTGCAGCGGGCGATCGGGGTCGGAGGAGAACAGGCCGCCGGTGAAGGCATGGAAGCTCGCGACACCCAGCCCTTCGGAGCGCGTGAAGCGCTTGCCGGTGGCAGGCTCGGTGTAGTGCCAGTAGGGGCCGGCGCCGGCATCGAGCAGCACGCTCACCAGCACCAGGTCGATATGGGCGCGGGCGCGCTCCGTCGGGTTCAGATGGCCTAGCAGGCGGTCGAGCTCTTCCATCCGGTTCACGTCGCCAGCCTCGAAGTGGCGCCAGCGGCTGTGAAAGGGGATGGGGCCGGAGGGATAGCGTTCGTGCGTCACCCCCGCCACGGCGCGCGCGGTCTCCTCGAGCGCCGCCTCGTCGCCGATGGTGAACCACTCCGATTCGCCGCGCCGCGCATGCGCCAGCAGCGCGGCGGCGCGGATGCGGATCGCGCGCGTGGTGCGCAGAAAGGCCACGGCGCCGGCGGGGTGGGCGGTGTCTTCGACGAACTCGAGTGCGGGGTCGACATGGCCGTCGGCGTCGGCATGGCGAACAGCCGCATTCGAAGTGGGCCGGTCGGGGTCGAGCCCGTAGTTGTCTTTGCTCATGGATCGAGTGTCCTTCCCTTGGCCTTCTTGAGTTCCTCGGCGTCGGGCACGACGCCGGGCGTGAAGTAGCCGGCCGCCATCTTGGCGTCCATCTCGACCCGCGCGTCGGCGGGGATCAGCTCGTCGGGGATGTTCACCCGCTCGCCGATCTCGATGCCCGAGCCGGCGATGGCGTCGAACTTCATGTTGCTCATCGACACCAGGCGGTGGATCTTGCGGATGCCGAGCCAGTGGAAGACGTCGGGCATCAGCTCCTGGAAGCGCATGTCCTGCACGCCGGCCACGCACTCGGTGCGGGCGAAGTACTGGTCGGCCGTGTCGCCGCCCACCTGGCGCTTGCGCGCGTTGTAGACCAGGAACTTGGTCACCTCGCCGAGCGCACGGCCTTCCTTGCGCGAGTAGGCGATGAGGCCCACCCCGCCGCGCTGCGCGCCGCGGATGCACTCCTCGATCGCATGCGTGAGATAGGGGCGGCAGGTGCAGATGTCGGAGCCGAAGACGTCGGAGCCGTTGCACTCGTCGTGGATGCGCGCCGTGAGCTCGACCTCCGGGTTGGCCAGGTCGCGAGGGTTGCCGAAGATGTAGAGCGTCTGGCCGCCGATGGGCGGCAGGAAGACCTCGAGGTCGGAGCGGGTCACGAGCTCGGGGTACATGCCGCCGGTTTCTTCGAAGAGCACACGGCGCAGGTCGGTCTCGGAGCAGCCAAAGCGGCGGGCCACCTCAGGCAGATACCAGACCGGTTCGATCGCCGCCTTGGTGACGACGGCCGCGCCGCCGGGCGTGAGGAACTTGCCGTCGGCCACCAGCCGGCCCTTCTGCAGCCCCTCGATGACCTCGGGCAGGATCACATGCGCCTTGGTGATCGCGATGGTCGGGCGGATGTCGTAGCCGGCCGCCAGCTCGGCCGCGAAGGCATCGGCCACCACCGCGCCCCAGGGGTCGAGCGAGACGATGCGGCCCGGCTCGCCCCATTGCGGGTAAGGCCCGACCACGTCGGTGGGCGCGGTGTTGGTCAGGTCGGCCTTGTGCTCGCGCTTGAGCGCGCCGGCCGCCACGGCCAGCGCGCGATAGACGCTGTAGGAGCCGCTGTGCGTGCCGATCACGTTGCGATGCGCGCGCTTGGTGGTGGTGCCCACCACCGGCCCGCGCTCGGCGGCGTTGGCGGCGCCCCACTGGATGGGCAGCGCGCCCATGCCGCCGGCATGCGAAGTCAGGCGGATGTGCGGCCGTTGCGGGGATGCAGAGGCCGGCGTGGTGGAGGCCGGCGCGGAGGGGGAGCTCGGAAGGATTCCGGGAAAGCGTCGGCGTGGAAGGAGTCGGAACGGCGTCAACGGACATTGCAGGCCCTCAAAAACACAATGTAGCGAGGGCTTCTGCGGCTGGCAAGCCGCGCACCGTGGGCGATTAGGCGATGCGCAACACCCGGTCGAGCGAAAGCGTGCCCCCGCCGCGTCCGACGAGATAGAGCAGCAGCGCCGCCCACGACAGGTGCGAGGGCCATGCGTCGGGGTAGACGAAGAGCTGGATCACCAGCGTCATGCCCAGCAGCGCCAGGGCCGACAGGCGTGTGAAGAGGCCCAGCACCAGCAGCACCGGGAACAGGTGCTCGGCGTAGGCCGCGAGATGGGCCGCGAGCTCCGGTGGCAGCAGCGGCAGCTTGTACTCGGTGCGGAACAGCTCGTAGGCGCTCGGCGTCAGCGTGAGGAAACCTTCGACCTTGGTGCGCCCCGAGAGAAAGAAGATCGCGGCGACGCCCACGCGCGTGGCCAGCGCCAGCAGGTCGTGCGAGACGAGGCGCGTGAGCAGCCCGGCCAGCCGGTTCCAACGTGCGCGAAGGCCATGCGCGCCATCGGCTGCGAGGGGAGCGGAGGTGGCGGTGTTCGAGCTCATGGGGTGCTTTCGGTGGAAGGAGCGGTGGGGTGGGCGAAGGCGCCGGCGCGCAGCAGGGCTTCGAGCAGCGCTGCGAGGTCGCAATCGGCATCGAGGGCCAAGGCCTGCTCGGCGGCGTCGCCCAGCGGCAAGCCGTTGGCGCAGGCATCCAGGAAGGCGCAGGCCGCGCGGCTGATGGGACGCCAGGTCACGGCGTCGTCAGGGCGCGTGAGAAGTGCGCCTTCGCCGTGCCAGTCAAGCTCTTCTTCGTCGCTGCGATCGCCACGGTTGCGCGCCCAGATGCTATAGATCGGCTGCGCGTCGAACCAGGCCCAGCGCGTCGCCGGATGCGGAGGCAGCACCAGCGCCGCGAGCCGCTCGGGCGCCTGGCGCGACAGCCATGCCGTGTCGAGCAGCGGCGCGTTTTCGGCCGCATGGGCCTCGCGCCACAACGCATCGAGCCGTGCGACATCGGGCAGGTAGGGCAGCTCGGCGGCCGGCTCGAAGCCTTGCAGGAGATCGGCAAAGCCTTCGCCGTAGTGGAGCAGCCGCCCATCGCGCGGCGGGCTGGCCGCCACATGCAGCGCAGCGGCGGCGCGGAACCATTCGCTGCCCACCAGCCGCGCAACGGCCGGGAAGTTGGCTTCGAGCGCGTCGATGCAGCCCTTCATCACCGTGTTGCGATAGACCTCGAAGGCGGGCTGCGCCGCGAGCTGCCGCACGGCCGGGTCCGTCGCCGCATCGGGCGCGAAGAGGGCCTGGGCGAAGGCGTCCTGAAAGCTCATGCCAGGGTCTCCGGTGCGCCGGTCAAAACCGGCGAGGTGTTGTGAATGAAAGAGTCATACGTTGAAGGCTTAGCCAGCTACGGCGGCCCCGAGTCATGCGTACACATTCGTGAGGGTGTGGGCGAAGCGTTGACAGGGGTACGCGCGGGCCGGGTATCGAGCCGCGTAATACATGCCCCGCGGCGAGAGTTGCGGGTGGTCCGGGGTGCCGAGGTTGTCGGAGAAAGCCGAAGGCCACACCGATGCTGCCGCTTTGGCGAGGCGGCATCGGACCCCGCGCGGTCAGAGACCCGCGCACGCGCGGAAACACCTCGCACGGGAACGGAGATCCCGCGTCCTTCTGCGCAGCGCTGGGAAGCGCTGGCTGCAGAAGCGCATCGTGAAGCCAGGGCGTACGACGATGAGCCACGGGCGCGGGAAGTCGGACTGCTGCGTAGTACCGAAGAAGCTGCCGAACAAGGCTGCGGGGAGCTCCTGCGGCGGCGGAGGCGGTGGAGGGAAGGCGGCAGGCCAAGGGCAATGCCATCGCGGCGCACATGTCCCGCAGATCGGTGCGGGTCTATGACATGGGAACCGCGCTCGATGGCGATACGACAGACGGCAAAGGGCCGTCGTGGTGCAGGTTCACTGGACTGCTGCATCACATCTACGCGGTCGAGCGCCTGCGGGCGGCCTACCTTGCGCTCAAGCGCGATGCGGCCGCCGGGGTGGACGGCCAGACCTGGCGACGAACGTACGGGCAGGACCTGGGGGCAACCTCCTGGAACTGTCCGAGCGGCTGGCCCGAGGGGCTACCGGCCCCAGCCTGTCAAGAAGGGTGTACATCGACAAGGCCGACGGCAGCGAAGCGCCCGCTGGGCGTGCCGGCGCTGGAGGACAAGCTCGTCCAGCGCGCCACGGTCGAAGTGTTGAACGCCATCTACGAGCAGGACTTCCTCGGGTTCAGCTACGGCTTCAGGCCCGGCAAGAGCGCGCACAACGCGCTGGATGCCGTGGCGGTGGAATGTGGCAGCAGACGAGTGAACTGGATACTCGATGCGGACATAGCCAAGTTCTTCGACACGATCGAAAGGGACTGGCTGGTGAAGTTCATCGAACACCGCGTGGCTGACGCGCGCGTGGTGCGGCTGATCAAGAAATGGCTGCACGCGGGCGTGCTGGAAGACGGCAGGCTGACGCAAAGTGAGTTGGGTACGGTTCAGGGTGGGAGCATCAGCCCGCTGCTGGCCAACATCTACCTGCACTATGCGTTCGACCTGTGGGTCAAGCAGTGGAGGGGCGCCATGCCGAGGCGACGTGATCGTCGTGCGCTACGCCGACGATTGGGTTGCCGGGTTCCAGTTCCGCGACGATGCCGAGCGCTTCCAGCGCGCGGTGGCCGAGCAGCTGGAGCCAGTTCGGGCTGAAGCTGCACCCCGAGAAGACGCGGCTGATCGAGTTCGGCGGCTTCGCCCGCGAGAACCGACGCCGCAAGGGACAAGGCAAGCCGCAGACCTTCGACTTCCTGGGGTTCACGCATTGCTGCGGGACGACGAGGAAGGGCAAGTTCATGGTCCTGCGACTCACCAGTGCCAAACGCCTGCGCGCCAAACTGCAGGTGATCAAGCTCGAACTCAGAAGGCGCATGCACCAACCCATCCCGGAGCAGGGCCAGTACCTGCGGGCGGTGGTGACTGGGCATGCGCGCTACTTCGGCGTGCCGTGCAACGGCGCGCGGCTGAGGACATTCCGCCATCAGGTCGTCGGGCTGTGGCATCGCACGCTGTGCCGCCGCAGCCAGAGCCGCGACCTGCCCTGGCGACGCATGTATCGCTTGATGGCGCATTGGCTGCCTGTTCCGAACATCTGCCACCCGTACCCGAACCAGCGTCTGATCGTCATGACCCAAGGCAGGAGCCGTATGCGGTAGCTCCGCACGTACGGATCTGTGGAGGGGGTGCTGGGTGACTGGCATTCCTACTCTGACGTGTTGGCGTGCCCTCGCGCAGCGTGGCTTCGGCCATGCTGCGCTCATGCATCAGCGCGTCGAAGGCCGGCACGTTGCCATCGCGCTCGATCAGCGTGGGCCGCGCGCCGGCGCGCTCGATGAAGCGGCGATAGAGCGCCCAGACCTCCGGCGCGACCGGTGCATCGTGCGAGTCGATCAGCAGGGACTCGCCCAGCGCCGGGTCCTGCGAATGGCCGGCGAGATGGATCTCGCTCACCAGCGCCTGCGGAAAGCGATCGAGCCAGGCCTCGGCCGAGTAGCCCAGGTTGCGCGCCGACACATGGACGTTGTTGATGTCCAGCAGCAGCGTGCAGCCGGTGCGGCGCGCCAGCTCGGCGAGGAAATCGATCTCGTCCCAGGCGTGGCCGTCGAAGCGCAGGTAGTGGGAGGGGTTCTCGATCGCGATCGCCGTGCCCAGCGCGTCCTGCGCGCGGCCGATGTTCGCCGCGATGCGGTGCAGGGCCTCGGTGGTGCGGGCAAAGGGCAGCAGGTCGGGAAAGTAGTGGCCGTTCCAGGCCGACCACGCCAGATGTTCGGAAATCAGCGCGGGCCGGATGCGCACGGCGAGCGCTGCCAGCCGCCGCAGGTGCGCGGCATCGGGCTCGCTCTCTCCCGCAAGCGAGAGCGACACGCATATGCAGCGAGACGGGATGCTGCTCGCGCACCGCCTCGAGCCAGCCGAGCGCAGCCGCCCGCCACCATGAGTTCTCCGGTCGCACTTCGAACCACAGGCCGCAGGCCCGCGCCGACACGGCAGCGTCGTAGTGCTCGGCCTTGAGGCCGAGGCCGGCGGTGAGGCGGGGAGGGCATGGTGGCGCAGGGGCCTGTGGGATCGATCAGGACTTGATCGGCGTCAGCGAGCCCATGCCCTTGGGTGTCTTGATCGCGGCGCAGGTGCCGGCCGGCACGTTCTTCCAGGCGTTGCCCTGGTAGTCCACCTTCGAGGTGCCGGCGCAGGTGGTGCCGGGGCCGGCGGCGCAGTCGTTCTTGCCGGCCATGGAGACGCCATAGCATTTCTCCATCGTGGCCATCTTGTCGGCCATCGGCTTCGTGTCTTGGGCCATGGCGGAACCGGCGGCGAGGGCGCCGAGGGCGAGGGCGGTAATGGCGAGAGGACGAGTGATCATGGATAGTGCTCCAGTGGTTGAGTGAAGTTTGCAACCGCGCATTTGGCACGGTCGCTTCTACTTCGCGGTCCGCGGCGGCGGGGTTACAACGCACGGCACAATCCGCCGGATTTCTTTTTTTGCCCGTCGCCGTAACCGGAGCGGGCCGGCGCACGAATGATCCATGGGAGCCCGATGGCAAAGAGCGATGCGGAGACGGTGCTGCACGAGTTGTTCGTGCGCGGCCTGGACGGCGATGCCGCGGCCTACCGGGCTTTCCTGCAGAAGCTCAGCGCACACCTGCGCGCCTTTCTGGCCAGGCGCCTGTTCGGCTGGCCCGATGAAGTGGAAGACCTTGTCCAGGAATGCCTGCTCGCCATGCACAACCAGCGCCACACCTACCAGAGCGACCAGCCGTTGACGGCCTGGGTGCATGCGATCGCGCGCTACAAGATGATCGATCTGCTGCGGTCCAAGGCCGGGCGCGAGGCGCTGCACGATCCGCTCGATGACGAGCTCGCCGTGTTCGCCGATTCGGCCACCGAGGCCAGCGATGCGCGCCGCGATCTGGCCGGACTGCTCGACACCTTGCCGGACCGGCATCGATTGCCGATCGTGCACGTCAAGCTCGAGGGCCTGTCGGTGGCCGAGACGGCACGCCTGACCGGCATGTCGGAGTCGGCGGTGAAGGTGGGCATCCATCGGGGGCTCAAGGCGCTGGCACTGAAGATCGGAAAGTCCTCATCATGAAAACACACGAACTCGTGGCCTTGCTTGCGGCCCGCGCGGAGCCGGCGCCGCGGCATGCTGCCGTGCGGCGCTTTGCGTTCGCGCTTGCAGTCGGCCTTCCGCTGTCGATTGCCGTGATGGCCCTCGAGTACGGTGTGCGGCGCGACTTGGTGCAGACCCTGTTCTGGCCGATGTTCTGGGTCAAGCTGCTGTTCCCGGCCTGCATCGCCGTCGCCGGCTTCGTGATCGTGCAGCGCCTGGCGCGGCCCGGGGTGCGCGTGCGAGCAGCATGGCTCGGCCTGGCCGTGCCGGTGCTGCTGGTGTGGGCGCTGGGGTTCGTGACTTGGCTGATGGCACCGGTCGACGAGCGCGCGGCGATGGTGTGGGGGCAGACCTGGCGGACCTGCGTCTTCAACATCGCGCTGATCGCGGTGCCGGTGTTCGTGGCTTCGCTGGTGGCGCTCAAGAGTCTCGCGCCGACCCAGCCTGCGCTGGCCGGGGCTGCGGCGGGCGCAATGTCAGCGGGGGCGGGGGCCGCCGTTTATGCCTTGCACTGCCAGGAACTGGCGGCGCCGTTCCTGGCGATCTGGTATGTGATCGGGATGACGCTGCCGGTGGTGGCGGGGGCGCTCATTGGGCACCGGTTGCTGCGGTGGTGAGACAGCTGGCAGGCAGTGCGATCATGCCCAATATGGGCACGGTCATGCCCAAATTGGGTATAGTCATGCCCAATATGGGCACAAGGCATTTGGGTTCCCCTCAGCACAGCAGCCTCGCGGACGCGCTTTTTTCCGGCACGAAGCAACGGGTTCTCGGACTGCTGTTCGGCCAACCTTCGCGCAGCTTCTATGCCAACGAGTTGATCGGGTTGACCGGGAGCGGATCGGGCGCAATTCAGCGTGAACTGGCCAGTCTGGCACAGAGCGGGTTGGTCAACGTGACAGCGGTCGGCAATCAGAAGCACTATCAGGCCAACGCCGACTCGCCCCTCTTCGAGGAGCTGTGCGGGATCGTGCAGAAGACCGTCGGGCTGGCTGAGCCGCTGCGGGAAGCATTGGCGCCTTTGGTAGGGCGGATCGTCGCCGCATTCGTCTATGGTTCAGTCGCCAAGAAAGCCGACACGGCCCGCAGCGACATCGACCTCATGCTGATCAGTGATGAAGTGAGCTACGGGGACATTTTCACCGCGTTGGAAGCGGCGAGCGACAAGCTCGGCCGTGTCGTGAACCCGACGATCCTCACGCGCAGGGAACTCGCGAAACGCATGAACGCGAAAGACTCGTTCCTGACCCGGGTGCTCGAACAGCCCAAGATCTGGATCATCGGGGGCGACAGTGACCTCGCCGTTTGAGAACCTGAGTGGCCCGGGCAAGCCTTTGAAGGCAGAGCCGCCCGACGCCAAGGAATTTGCCGGCCTCAAGCGCTCGGGACGCGCCAGATTGCAGGACGCGCTCAATGTCTCTCTCTCATTGGAGAGCCGCTTCGATCTGGCCTATAACGCCGCGCGTGCGTTGTGCCTGGCGGCGCTCCGGTGGAGCGGCTATCGCTCCACCAATCGATACATCGTGTTCCAGCTGCTGCCGCACACCCTCGGACTCGGCCCCGAAGTCTGGCGCGTCCTGTCGAAGTGTCACGACATTCGCAATCTCGGCGAGTACGAGGGCGATCTGAACGTCGACGAGCGCATCGTCACTGACTTGGTTGCTGCGTGCCGGCTTGTTGCGACGCGGGTCGACACCCTGGGGCCGGTTTCACGAAAAGCGCAAGGAGAGAAGGAATAGGACATGTCGCGTGGCAACTGGCCATGTTGTCTGGGTCCTTGGGCCTTGGAACTGCTTCGCGGGCTTCTCGTAGCGTGTTGGCTTTCAGGGGCCGGTCGCGAGTCTTGTGAATTTCGCTCTTGGTAGCAGACGCTTGAAGTCGCCGTCGAAGCTGACTACATGCTCGCCTTGATGGATAGCCGCAGCAGCCAGCCAGGCGTCCGGCACATCGTTGGCGGCGAGAGTCAGGTCGGAGCACAGCTTGCGCATCTGCGGCCACTCGGGTCCGAGCGCGGGCTGCTCCACGCCTGGGGCTTCCAGCAGCGCGTCGACAAAACGCAGCGCATTGGCCATGGGTGTGGGATGGATGAAGATCTTGGGATGCGTCACCAGTCGCAGAAAGCTCGCAAGCACCATGGGCTGCAGCTTCAGGGGTGTTCCTCGATTCGCGTCGATCAGGGCCTGTTCGAGCCACGCACTGGCGGTCGCATGATGCGGATGGTCGCTTCGCGAGGCGGCGACCAGGATGTTGACATCAGGTGTCACGAATCGGCGGCGTCCAGCATGGCCTTGTTGCTGAGTCCATCCAGTCCCGAAGCCAGCCCTCCTTTGCCCCGGTAGACGGGCAAGCGCACGGCTTTGGCGGGCGCCCTCTGCGCACGCAAGCGCATCTGGAGCCCTTCCTCGATCAAGCGCGTCAGGCTCGTGTGCTGCTGGACGGCCAAAGTTTTGGCTTCCATCAAGAGCGAGTCATTCAAATCGAGGGTGGTCTTCATGATTTTTTGAGGCAATCGTACAGATTTCTGTATTCTAGGGCGCACTCACCGCCGCGACTTGGCCCCAAAGATCCCCCCAGCACCCCCCGCAGGATCTCCTTCCCACTTGCGTCCCCATCGTCCGCATCGCCGACTTCGCCATGGTCTGCGCCAGCCCATCGCGCTTGCCGCCGCGCGCCGGTCGAGCCGAACAGGATTTCGTTCAGGCTGCCCATGACGCCGCCCGATTCGGCCGGCGCTGCGCCACCCGGTTTCCCAGCAGACGCAGGCGCATCCGGCGCCGTCTCGGCCCGCCCCTTGAGCTTCTCGTAGGCCGACTCCCGGTCCACGGCCTTCTCGTACACGCCAGCCACCAGCGAATTCGCGATCAAGGCCTGCCTTTGCGCCGGCGTGATCGGCCCGATCTGGCTGCCCGGCGGCAGCACATAGACGCGCTCGGTGATGCTGGGCCGCCCCTTGGCATCGAGGAAGCTCACCAGCGCCTCACCCACCGCCAGCTCGGTGATGGCGGTCTCGATGTCCAGGCCCGGCTTCTGTCGCATGGTGGTGGCCGTGGCTTTCACTGCCTTCTGGTCGCGCGGCGTGAAGGCGCGCAGCGCGTGCTGCACACGGTTGCCGAGCTGGGCCAGCACCGTGTCGGGAATGTCCAGCGGGTTCTGCGTCACGAAGAACACGCCGACGCCCTTGGAGCGCACCAGCCGCACCACCAGCTCGATGCGCTCGACCAGCGCCTTGGGCGCCTCGTTGAAGAGCAAATGCGCCTCGTCGAAGAAGAACACCAGCTTGGGCTGCTCCGGGTCGCCGATCTCGGGCAGCTGCTCGAACAGCTCCGACAGCAGCCACAGCAGGAAAGTGGCGTAGAGCCGGGGCGAGTTCATCAGCTTGTCGGCCGCCAGGATGTTGACCACGCCCTTGCCGCCCTCGGTCTGCATGAAGTCCGAGATGTTGAGCATGGGCTCGCCGAAGAACTTGTCGCCGCCCTGGCTCTCGATCTGGAGCAGCCCGCGCTGGATCGCGCCCACGCTGGCGGCGCTGATGTTGCCGTACTCGGTGGTGAACTGGCTCGCGTTCTCGCCCACATGCTGCAGCATCGCGCGCAGGTCCTTGAGGTCGAGCAGCAGCAGGCCGTTGTCGTCGGCGATCTTGAACACGAGGTTGAGCACGCCGGCCTGGGTCTCGTTGAGGTTCAACATGCGGCCCAGCAGCAGCGGCCCCATGTCGGAGATGGTGGCGCGCACCGGGTGGCCCTGCTCGCCGAACACATCCCACAGGGTGACGGGGCAGGCCAGGGGCGGGGGCTGCTCGAGGCCGCGCTCCTTCAGGATGCCGGCCATCTTCTCGCCGATGCTGCCCGGCTGGCTGGCGCCGGTCAGGTCGCCCTTGACGTCGGCCATGAACACCGGCACGCCGATGGCCGAGAGCTTCTCGGCGATGGTCTGCAGGGTAACGGTCTTGCCGGTGCCGGTGGCACCGGTGATCAGGCCGTGGCGGTTCGCAAGCCCCGGCAGGAGGCTGCATTCGATGCCGTCGTGGCGGGCGATCAGGAGAGGGTCGGCCATGGGTGCTCCGGGTGTTTCAGTACTGAGCGCAGTCTATCCAAGCCGCCCAGGGCCGCCTCCTATAATTCCGACCCCGTGCGATAGTTCATTCAAAAGTTCTCGGAGCCCTCATTTGTCATCGACCCAGCCCCCCATTTCCGCCCTTGGCGATGCGCCCGAACAGACCGCTCTGGAGACCGAGCTGGCCGTGCTTCTGGTGGAGTCGCTGAATCTGGAGATCGCACCCTCCGAGATCGTGCCGTCGGCGCCGCTGTACGGCGAAGGGCTGGGGCTCGATTCGATCGACATCCTCGAAGTCGCGCTGGAGGTCTCGCGCAAGTACGGTTTCCAGCTGCGCTCGGACGACGAGCGCAACCAGCAGATCTTCCAGTCGCTGCGCAGCCTCGCAGCCCACGTCGCCCAGAATCGCGGCGACTCCTGACCCATGTCTCGATGGCGCATGGCGCTCCTGCTGCTCGCGGGGGTGGCCTATGCCGGCGTTTCCCATTGGATGATGCTCTTCCACGCCGCCGAGCCCTGGGCGGTGGGGGTGCTGCTCGGCCCGCTGTGGCTGACGGCGCTGGGGCTCGCGGGTAGCCGCTTCGGCAGATGGGGCCTGGCGATCGCAGGGGTGGCCGGCGTGCTGGGCTTCGCATTGGTGCTGCGCGGCGAAGCGGGCGACCCCAACCGGCTCTACATGCTGCAGCACGTGGGCATCAACGCGCTGCTTTGCGGCTGGTTCGGCGGCACGCTGCGGCGCGAGCGGCTCTCGCTGATCGGCCAGTTCGCGCAGCGCATCCACCCGCTGTCGCCCGCGATGCGCGACTACACATGGCGCGTAACCCGCGTCTGGACCGTGTACTTCGCGCTGCTGGTGCTGGCCTCGATCGTGGTCTATGCCACGATGTCCTTCGCCGCCTGGTCGGTGTTGGCCAACCTGCTGACGCCCCTGATGGTGGGCGTCCTCTTCGTGGGCGAGTATCTGCTGCGCTACCGGCTGCATCCCGAATTCGAACGCACCCGCCTGATCGACACGGTGCGTGCCTTCTACAGTGCGCCGGCCGATCCGGCGGCACGGCAATGAATGTGATCCCAGCTTGAGCCCTGAACTTCTTCCGCTCCTGGCCGACCGCGATCCGGACGCGCCGCTCGCCTGGCGCGCGGGCGTGCCGGTGAGCGCGCGCGCGTTCCTGGCCGACGTGGCGCGCCTGGCCCCGCAGTTGCCGGATGGCGGCCCCGTGGTCAACCTCTGCACCGACCGCTACGCCTTCGCACTGGGCCTGGCGGCGGCGCTGGTGCGCGGCCAGACCAGCCTGCTGCCGCCCGACGCGCGGCCCGACACCTTGGCGCGCCTCGTCGAACCGGGCTCCCGCACCTATGCGGTGCTGGACGACACCGGCATCGAGACGCCCGGCATGCCACGCGTCCAGATCGAGCATCGGCTGCCTCCCGCCGGCGCTGCCCCGCAGGCCGTGCCTGCGATCGCCGGCAGCCTGCACGCGGTGAGCCTGCTGACCTCCGGCTCCACCGGCACGCCGCAGCCGCACGCCAAGTCCTGGAAGACGCTGGTGGGTGACGTGGCCGCCGCCGTGGGCCGGCTGTCCGAGCTGCTCGGGCGCCGCTCGCTGGCAGGGCTGACGCTGGTGGCGACGGTGCCGGTGCAGCACAGCTACGGCCTCGAATCCTCGGCGCTGCTCGCGATGCTGGGCGGCGCTGCCTTCGACAGCGGCCGGCCCTTCTTCCCGGCCGACGTCGCCCAGGCCCTGGCCTCGGTGCCGCAGCCGCGCGCGCTGGTGACCACGCCTTTTCACCTTAAGACGCTGCTGCTCTCGGGCATCGCGCTGCCGCCGGTGGACCTCATCCTCTCGGCCACCGCGCCGCTCTCGCCGCAACTCGCGGCCCAGGCCGAGCAGGCCATGGGCGGCCAGATGATCGAGATCTACGGCAGTACGGAGTCAGGCCAGGTCGCGACCCGGCGCCCGACCCGCAGCGAGGTCTGGGAGACCTTCGGCGAGATCCGCGTGCATGCCGAGCACGATGCCGAGGGCGCCGAGCGCTTCGTCTTCGCGGGCGACTTCGTGCCCGAGCCGACGCCGATGGCCGATGTGCTGGAGCTGGTCGACGACCGGCGCTTCCGCCTGCTCGGGCGCGCCAACGACTTGATCCACGTCGCCGGCCGGCGCAGCTCGCTGGGCTACCTCAACCACCACCTCAACAGCATTCCCGCTGTGGAGGACGGCGCCTTCTGGCTGCCCGACGACGTGACCGACGGCGTGGTGCGCCCGGTCGCCTTCGTGGTGGCGCCCGCGCTCGACGCCCACGCCATCATCGCCGCGCTGCGCGAGCGGCTCGAAGCGGTTTTCGTGCCGCGCCGCGTGGTGCATGTGCACGCCTTCCCGCGCGAGGGCACCGGCAAGCTGACGGCGCGCGCCCTGCGCGAGTTCGCGCTGGCGCAGCTCGCGTCCGACGGTACGCCGGTGCAGCTCACACACGAGGTGCCGGTGGACCATCCCGCCTTCGCAGGCCATTTCCCGGGCCAGCCGCTGCTTCCCGGCGCCTTGCTGCTGGCCGAGGTGCTGGAGGCCGCACAGGGCGTCCCCGCGCTGGCGGCCCGGCTGGGCCCGCGGCCCACGCTTGCGGCCGCCAAGTTCCTGGCGCCGGTGCGCCCAGGCAGCACGCTGCGCATCGATCTCAACCCCGAGAGCGGCGCCTCGCGCGGGCTGCGCTTCGAGGTGCGGGTGGCGGAGGTGGTCGCAGCCAGCGGCCGCTGGACGCCGGGCAGCACACCATGAGCCTCGCGCAGCCCCCCGAAGCCGGCAGCGCGAAATCGCGCCAGGCTGACTGGTCGCGCACGCCGGAGCGCAGCAACATGCTGGCGCTGCGCGTCATCTGCTGGATCGCGATCCGCTGCGGGCGTCCGCTGGCGCGGCTGGTGCTGCATCCGATCAGCCTGTACTTCCTGCTGTTCTCGCCCACGCCGCGCCGCCAGATCAAGCGCTACCTGTTCCGCGCCATCGGCCCGCACGCCGGGTGGGCCGATGGCTACCGGCTGCTGCATGCCTTTGCGTCCACGGTGCTCGACCGAATCTACTTCCTGCGCGGGCGCATGGACCTGTTCGACGTGCGCGTGCATGGCAACGTGCCGGTCGAGGCCGAGGTGATCGCGGGGCGGGGCGCCTTCCTGCTCGGTGCGCACATCGGCAGCTTCGAGGCCATGGGCGCCTGCAAGCACCAGAGCGGCCGACCGAAGGAGCTGCGGCTCGCGATGCTGATGTACCAGGACAACGCGCAGCAGATCACCGCAGTGCTCGAGGCCATCGCCAAGCCCGGGCTGCGGCCGCACATCATCGCGCTGGGCCGGCCGCATTCCATGCTGGACCTGCGCGACTGGCTGGACGGCGGCGGCCTCGCGGGCCTCTTGGCCGACCGCACGCTGCCGGGGCCTGAAGAAGCAGGCCAGCAGCGCGGCAACAGCATCAGGCTGCCCTTTCTCGGTCATCCGGCCGTGATCAACGACGGCCCGTTCCGCCTGGCCGCGCTGCTGCGTCGCAAGGTGTTCTTCATGGCCGGCCTCTATGTGGGGGGTGCGCGCTACGATGTCCATTTCGAGCCGCTGGCCGACTTCAGCGAACGCGTGTCCGATCCGGCCGAGCGTGAACGCCGCATCCGCGGCGCGCTCGAACGCTATGTCGAGCGGCTCGAGGCCCTGTGCCGCGCCTACCCCTACAACTGGTTCAACTTCCATGACTTCTGGCTCGAAGATTCGGATTGAGCGCTGGTGCCGCTGGCTGGTGGCCGCCCTCTGCCTCACTGCATCGTCCGCCTGGGCCTTCGACCTGCCCGAGCTGATGGGCCTGCTCGCCCGGCAGAAGAACGGCGAGGCGCGCTTCACCGAGCAGCGCTTCGTGCGCGGCATCGAAGGCCCGCTGGACGCGAGCGGCACGCTGAGCTTCCAGGCGCCCGACCGGCTGACGCGGCGCACGCTCGCGCCGCGGCCCGAGACCATGACGGTCGACGGCAACACCCTGACCCTGTCGCGCGGCGGCCGCACCCGCACGCTGACGCTGGACAGCATGCCCGAGCTGCTGGGCATGGTCGAAGCCATGCGCAGCACCTTGAACGGCAACGCGCAGACCCTGCAGCGCTACTTCCGCAGCACGCTCACCGGTACGCCAGACAAGTGGACGCTGGATCTGGCGCCCATCGACGAGAAGCTCGCCGCTCAGGTGCGCTCGCTGCGGTTGACGGGCAAGGCAGGCGAAGTGCTCGGCATCGAGATGGAATTCATCGGCGGCGACCGCTCGGTCATGGTCATCACGCCGGTGCGCGGCGCATCGTGAGCCGGCCCGAGGCAGCAGCGCCAGGCCGGGGGCGCCACGCGCTGGCCATCGTCGTCTGGCTGCTCGCGCTGGCCGCCGGCATGGCGCTCATTGCGCGCACGCATTTCAGCGCCGACCTCTCGGCCTTTCTGCCCGCGAGCCCGGACGAGCGGCAGCGCGTGCTGATCGAGCAGCTGCAAAGCGGCATCGCCTCGCGCACGCTCTTCATCGGGATCGAGGGCGGCAAGGATGCCGAGCAGCGCGCGGCGGTGTCGCGCGGCGTGGCGGCATCGATGCGCGAGAGCAAGCTCTTCGACCAGGTGCAGAACGGCGAGACCGGCGACTGGAAGGAGGCCGGCACCTGGCTCTTCGAGCACCGCTACCAGCTGGCGCCCGATGTCAGGCCGGAGCGCTTCACCGCCGCGGGGCTGCGCGACGCCCTCGTCGACACGCTCTCGCAATTGGGCACGCCGGCCGGCAACATCACCAAGCCGCTGCTGGAGCGCGATCCCACCGGCGAGACCCAGCGCATCGCCGAGGGCCTGATCCCCGCGAGCTCGCCGCGCAGCGAGCAGGGCGTGTGGGTCTCGCGCAGCGCGCCGCGGGCGCTGATCCTGGCCACCACCCATGCGGCCGGCAGCGACCTCGATGCGCAGGCGCAGGCGATCGCGCGCATCCACCAGGCCTTCGACGCCGCCACGCGCGAGATGAAGGACGCCGGCCCGCGGCTGCAACTGACCGGCGCGCCGGTGTTCTCGGTCGAGAGCCGCGATCGCATCAAGCACGAGGCCATCCAGCTCGCCACCATCGGCGGCATCGTGATGGGCGCCTTGCTGCTGCTGGCCTTCGCCTCGCCGCGCGCACTGGTGGTGGCGCTGCTGCCGGTCGCGACCGGCGTGGTCGGCGGCACCGCGGCCGTGAGCCTGGCGTTCGGCGAGGTGCATGGCCTCACGATGGGCTTCGGCAGCACGCTGATCGGCGAGACCGTGGACTACGCGATCTACTACCTGATCCAGGCGCGCGGCGCCGCAGTGCCCGGCACGGGCTGGATGCGTTGGCGCGAGATCCATTGGCCGACGGTGCGGCTGGGCCTGCTGACCTCGGTCTGCGGCTTTGCGGCGCTGGTGTTCTCGGGCTTCCCGGGGCTGGCGCAGCTGGGCGTGTTCTCGCTGGCCGGGCTGATCGCCGCCGCGCTGGTTGCGCGCTTCGTGCTGCCGGTGCTGGCGCCCGACGGCGCGACCGGCATGGGCATGCGGCGCCAGATGGCGCACATCGCGGGCCTGGTCGTGCGGGCGCTGCCGCGGCTGCGCCTGGTCTTCGTCGGCCTCGGCATTGCCGCGCTGGCTCTGGTGCTCTGGCAGGGCGGCCATCTGTGGCGCGCCGACCTGAGCGCGATGAGCCCGGTGCCCAAGTCCGCACAGCAGCTCGACGAGGAACTGCGCGCCGACATCGGCGCCAGCGACGGCGGCACCCTCGTGGTGGTGCGCGGCGCCGACGAGCAGGCGGCCCTGCGCAATACCGAAGCCGCCGGGGCGAAGCTCGAGGCGCTGGTAGATCAGGGCGATCTCGCCGGCTTCGAGAGCGTGACCCGCGTGCTGCCCAGCGAGGCCGCGCAGGCGGCGCGCATCGCCAGCCTGCCCCATGCCGCGACCCTGAAGACGCGGCTGGCCGAGGCCACCCAGGGCCTGCCCTTGCCGGCCAGCCGGCTCGGGCCCTTCCTGGCCGATGTGGAGACGGCGCGCGGCCAGCCCATGATCCGCCGCTCCGACCTGACCGGCGGGCCGCTGGGCGCGGTGGTCAGCGCGCTGATGTTCGAGCGCCCGGGCGGCGGCTGGTCGACGCTGATCGCGCTGCATCCGGGCGAGCGCTTCGATGCGAAGCGGCTCGAGGCCGCGCTCGCCGAGGTGCCCGAGGTGCAGGTGGTCAATGTGGGCGACGAGCTGCGCAGCCTCTACCGGCGCTACCTGCACGAGGCCTTCGTGCAGGTGATGCTGGGGGCGCTCGCGGTGGTCCTGCTGCTGGGCGCGTGGCTGCGCTCGGGGCGCCGGCTGCTGGCGGTATGCGAGCCGCTCCTGGTGGCCGTGCTGTTGACGCTGGGCGGGCTGGCGCTGCTGCAGGTGCCGCTGGGCATCCTGCACCTGGTGGGGCTGCTGCTGGTGGTGGCGGTGGGCTCGAACTACGCGCTCTTCTTCGACCAGCTGCGCGAGACCGGCCGCGCCGACGAGGACACGCTGGCCTCGCTGATGCTGGCCAACCTGACGACGGTGGTGTCCTTCACGCTGATCGCGATCTCCGACATTCCGGCGCTGTCGGCCATCGGCCGCGTGGTCGCGCCCGGTGCGCTGCTCGCGCTGCTGCTGTCGGCCGCCTTCGCGCGCGGGCCCGCACGCGCCTCCGCCCCGCGCGGCTGATGGGAGAATCGGCGGCGATGTCCCAAGCCTTTCCTGCCTCCGGATCGTGGCCCTGGCCGCCCGTCGTGCGCGCCAGCGTCGGCTGGCATCTGCTGGCGCTGGCGGCGGCGCTCTTCGTGCCGGGGGCGCTGCCCTGGGCCATCGGGGCGGTGGTGCTGAACCATGTGCTGATCACCGCCGCCGGCCTGACGCCGCGCAGCAGCCTGCTGGGGCCGAATATCACGCGGCTGCCGGCGGCCTCGGCGGCGCGCGGCGAGATCGCGATCACCATCGACGACGGGCCCGACCCCGAGGTCACGCCGCAGGTGCTGGACCTGCTCGACGCCCATGGCCAGCGGGCCACCTTCTTCTGCATCGCCGAGCGCGTGCTGGTGCACCCGGCGCTCGCACGCGAGATCGTCGCGCGCGGCCACAGCATCCAGAACCACACGGCACGGCATCGCCACAACTTCTCCTTCCTCGGGCCGCGCGGCTTCCATGCCGAGATCCAGCGGGCGCAGCAGCTGCTGCAGGAAGTGACGGGCCAGCGCCCCATCTGCTTTCGCGCGCCGGCCGGGCTGCGCAATCCTTTTCTCGCGCCGGTGCTGCATCGCCTGGGCCTGGTGCTGGTGAGCTGGACGCGCCGTGGCTTCGACACGCGCGAGCGCGATGCGGCCGTCGTGCTGGCGCGCCTCACCAAGGACCTGAAGGCCGGCGACATCCTGCTGCTGCACGATGGCCATGCTGCGCGCTCGGCAGCGGGCAGGCCGGTGGTGCTCGAGGTCCTGCCGCCTTTGCTCGAACGCCTTCGCACCGACGGCCTGCACGCAGTCACGCTGCCGCAAGCCCTGACTACTCCTGCATGAACGACCGCCCCTCGACCGACGCCGCCTGGCGTCAATTGCATGAAGCCACCACCCAGCCCTACAAGAAGGCAGGCAACTTCGCCTGGCGTTTCGCGCGCGGCAAGCTGGGGCGCGACCCGGTATTCCGCGGCCTGATCGAGCGCAGCCTGATCGGCGAGCGCCGCCGCCGCGTGGTGGACATCGGCTGCGGCCAGGGCCTGTTCGCCAGCCTGCTTGCGGCGATGGCCGACATGCAGGCGCAGCCCGGGCGCTGGCCCGCTGCCTGGGCCGCCACGCCGGCCGCGGCCGAGTACACCGGCATCGAGCTGATGCCCAAGGACGTGGCGCGCGCCGAGGCCTCCATCGGCCATTTGAAGCCGACGCCGCGCTTCGTCTGCGAGGACATGTGCGAGGCCGCGATGCCGGCCTGCGACCTGGTCGTGATCCTCGACGTGCTGCACTACGTGGACCATGCCGCGCAGGAAGGCGTGCTGCGCCGCGTGCACGGCGCGCTGCAGCCGGGCGGCCGGCTGCTGCTGCGCGTGGGCGACGCGGGCAGCCGGCGCGGCTTCGCGATCAGCCAGTGGGTGGACCGCACCGTCACCCGCATCCGCGGGCACCGCGTCTCGCCGACCTGGGGGCGCCCGCTGTCGGAATGGACCTCGCTGCTGCAGCGCCTGGGCTTTTCCAAGGTGCAGAGCATCCCGATGAGCGCGGGCACGCCCTTCGCCAACGTGCTGCTGGTGGCCGATCGCGGCAAGGAGTCTTCGTCGTCATGAGTGCAACGCAGCAGCTCGATCAGACCGGCATCGCGCGCCTGATCCCCCACAGCGGCAGCATGTGCCTGCTGGAGCGGCTGGAGTCCTGGGATGCGCACACCATCCATTGCACGACCGGCACGCACCGTCGCGCGGACAACCCGCTGCGCACGGCCGGCGGCCTGCTGTCCCCCAATGCGATCGAATACGCGGCGCAGGCGATGGCTCTGCACGGCGGCCTGATCGCACCGGAGGGCAGCGAGCCCTCGGCCGGCTTCCTGGCCAGTGCGCGCAATGTGCGGCTGGCCGTCCCGCGGCTCGACGAGGTCGAGGGCGTGCTGCATGTGCATGCGCAGCGCGTTTCGGGCGATGCGAGCCAGATCCTCTACGAATTCGCGGTGAAGGACGAAGCAGGGCGCGCGCTGGCCGAAGGCCGCGCGGTGGTCGTGCTCAACACGCCGCTTGCCATGGAAGCCTGATCCTCATGAGCCTCAACGGAAAACGCGCATTGATCACCGGCGCCAGCGGCGCCCTCGGCGCGGCTGTCGCCCAGCGCCTGGCACGCGACGGCGCCACGGTGCTGCTGCACGCCAACTCCAGGCCGCAGGCCGTCGAAGAGCTCGCGGCCGCCATCACGGCTGCCGGCGGCCAGACCGAGTGCCATGTCTTCGACCTCGGCAGCGACGAGGCCTCGCGCGCCGCCTGCGAGCGCATGCTGGCGGGCGGGCCGGTGCAGATCCTCGTCAACAACGCCGGCGTGCACGACGACGCGGTGCTGCCCGGCATGCGCGCGGCGCAGTGGCACAGGGTGATCGACGTCTCGCTCAACGGCTTCTTCCGCGTCACGCAGCCCTTGCTGCTGCCCATGCTGCGCACGCGCTGGGGGCGGATCATCAACATGTCTTCGGTGGCCTCCCTCACCGGCAACCGCGGCCAGGTCAACTACGCGGCGGCGAAGGGCGCGCTCAACAGCGCGACCAAGGCGCTGTCGCTCGAAGTCGCGGCGCGCGGGGTGACAGTCAATGCGATCGCCCCAGGCATCATCGCCTCGCCCATGGCCGACGGCGCCTTCGACAAGGCGATGATCGACCAACTGGTGCCGGTGAAGCGGGCCGGCAGGCCGGAGGAGGTGGCGGCGCTGGCGAGCTTCCTGGCGAGCGAGGAGGCGGCTTACATCACGGGGCAGATCATCTCGATCAACGGTGGGATGATCTGAAGGCGGACTCCGCCTTCTTCAGCGCTGAAAGGGCGGCGCCCGCCGCACCCGGCGCAGCAGCAGACTCGGCAAGCGCAGCACGAACTCGATCATCAGCCGCGTGTGCATCCACGTCAGCAAGGCGTTGTCGCGCAAGTAGTTGAAGTGCGAGACCCCGCCTTCCTCGGCCGTGAGGTACTTGACCGGCGCGTCGATGTTGACCGGCTTGACGCCGCGCCAGGCCAGGCGCACCACGGCCTCGGTGTCGAAGTCGAAGCGGCGCATCCAGGGCTGGCGTTCCATGATCGCGATCAGTGCCGGCACCGGGTAGACGCGAAAGCCGTAGAGCGAGTCGCCGATGCCGGCGAACAGCGTTTCGAGCTGGGTCCAGCTGTTGGAGACCTTGCGGCCGCGCACCCGCAACAGCGGCGCCGAGGCATCGAAAACAGGCCGCCCCAGCACCATGGTCTCGGGCCGGGCCTGCGAGGCCTGCATGAAGGCGGGGATCAGGTCGGCCGGATGCTGGCCGTCCGAATCCATGGTGAGCGCATGCGTGTAGCCGGCCTCCTGCGCCGCGCGCAGGCCGTGCAGCACGGCCGCGCCCTTGCCCTGGTTGTGCGGCAGCAGCCAGACGCGCAGGCCGG
Organism: Variovorax sp. WS11; assembly: GCF_010499245.1. Classification (GTDB taxonomy): domain Bacteria; phylum Pseudomonadota; class Gammaproteobacteria; order Burkholderiales; family Burkholderiaceae_C; genus Variovorax. The sequence goes on along the minus strand of NZ_JAAGOW010000001.1, from coordinate 32,306 downwards.
GATCGGCGGCGGCCATCTGCTGCAGCCGCTCGCCGGTGCCGTCGGTGCTGCCGTCGACCACGACCCACACCGGATTCCATTGCGCGCGGGCCGCGCTGACGGTGGAGAACAGGCGCTCGCCCGTGTTGTAGCTGGGGATCAGGACAAGGTGGGTGCGCGAGACTGCTGGCATGCGGGCTGCGCGTCGGTGGCGCGCTGTTCCATGGGGTGTCGGAAATACTGTTCGATCTCGTGCAGCAACATGTTGCTGTCCGGCTGGGGCGCGAAGCGCCGGCCCAGCCGCAGCGTGAAGACGATGGGCAGCGGCGGCACGCGCCACAGCGGCCAGCCCTTGGCGAGGTACGGCGACTCGGTGTCGATGAACACGGTCTGGATCGGCGCCTGTGCCAGCTTGGCGATCAGCGTGACGCCTGGTCGGAAGGCGTTGAGCGGCGGCGTCACGGTGCGCGTGCCCTCGGGGAAGATCACCAGCTGGCCGCCGGCCTTGAGGTCCTCGACCGCGAGCTTCACCATGGTGCGCGCCGAGTCGTTGCGGATGTAGCGCGCCATCCGCGCGCCCGCGCCGAGGAAGATGTTGCGCATCAGGTCGGCCTTCATGATGCAGGCGCTGCGCGGCAGGCGTGCCACCAGCAGCAGGGCGTCGAGCATGGTGGGGTGGTTGGCGACGAAGATCACCCCGCGCTCGTCGCGCAGCGCGTCGAGGCAGCTGGCATCGATGCGCATCATCCCCACGGCCGAGGCGGTGGCCCAGAAGGCGCGGTAGGCCAGCGCGATCACGCGGCGGCCCAGGGCGCGGCCGGTGCGCGCGGGCAGCACCGGGTAGAGCAGCATCGCGACCAGGTTCCAGGCCAGCGAGATGCCGCCCAGCAGCGCTAGCAGGGCGTAGAGCAGCAGGGCGAGCGGGATGGAGACGATCCAGCGCAAGAGGCGCTTCATGGCGAGCCCGTACCGTCAGGCGCCCAGCGAGCCGGCGGCGACGGCATGGGCTTCGATCTCCACCAGCAGGTCCTGGCGGCAGATGTCCGCCTCCAGGTAGACCGCGTGGCGCAGCATGTGGGAGTGAGCGCCGAGCCTCCGTTCGAGCACCTGGCGCACGATGGGCGTGTCGGCAACATGGCGCACGTAGACCACGGCATCGATCGAATCCAGGCCGAAGCGTGCGGACGTGCACTCGTTGGCCGCGGCGATCACGGCCTCGAGGTTGCGCAGCGTCTCCTCGGTCTGGGCCCGCACATCGCCCGGGTGCACCGTCTCGTGCCCGACGATGCTGGCCGTGCCCGAGATGAACAGCGCCACGTCGCCGCCGCCGAGCTCGGCCAGCGCCGCGCGCGAGAAGGTGGGCGAACGCGGGCCGTAGGCCGGCGGGTAGTGGTAGGCCGAGACCTGCCGCGGGTTCTCCACCGGCAGCGGCGCGACGCGCCCGGCCAGGAAGCGGATGCTCAGGGCGCCCTGGTGAATGCCCAGGGCGCAGGCGGCCGGCGCGCCTTCGAAGGCGGCCTGGCCGGCCTCGACGAAAGCCTGCTGGCGGCCGAGGTTGAACTGGCGGTAGCGCTCGAGGCCGCCGCCGTCGGCGTTGATGCGCGGCAGGTAGTTCCAGACGCGCAGCAGGTGGGTGCAGCCGGTCTGCGCGAGCGACTGGAAGAGGTCGCGGTAGGCGCGGTGGGCCGGCTCGGCGAGGTCGGCCCCTTCGCTCGTCTCGTCGAGGTCGATGGCCCCGAGCATCCAGTGGCCGTCGCAGCGCCAGCGCACCGCGCCGGTGATGCCGGATTCGACGTGCTCGCTGGCATGCCACACGTCGGCCATGGCGCCGGCCTCGGACAGCACGCGCGCGTTGACGGTGGGCATCCAGGACAGGTGTGCGGGTGTGCCGTAGCCCAGCGCGCCGAAAGGCGCCTGCCCGCTCAGGGGCAGCGCCAGGCTCTGGGACAGCGACAGTCGCTCGACGCGCAAGGGCGGCACCCCGTTGAAGTCGCGTGCGCTCACTGGAGAACCTCCCCCAGGCTTGTCACTTCGTGGACTTCGCGCACCCCCTCCTGAAGGAGGGGGCGAGCGCCTTCGGGCGGCCGGGCGGCGCTCAATAGTGCCCCCACGCTTGTCACTTCGTGTACTGCGCTGCCCCCCGAGGGGGCCTTCGCGCCTTCGGGCGGCCGGGCGGCGCTCACCTGGCCTCGCCCACGTTTTCGCCGGCGAGCGGCCCGAGGTCGCGGATGTTCCGGCGCCGCCGCTGCCAGGACAGCCAGGTGCGGCGCGGATGGCCGGCCGACACCAGGTAGTACAGGGCCTTGAGCAGCCGCAGCGAGCGCCAGATCGGCGTCTTGCCGTAGATGTCGCCGGCCAGGAGCGAGAGCAGTGCTTCCTTCACGCGGAACGGGTTTTGCGGGTACATGAAGAATTCGCGGATGGTGGGATTGGTCACGCGGAAGATGAACCAGGAGAACTCGCGCGGGCCCCTGCGCATGTCGCGCTCGAAGCGCTGCCGCGCCGCAGCGGCAGCGGCGGGCCGGTCGAGCGTGGCGGCCACCACCTCGGCGCCTTCGAAGGCGCTGTACATGGCGAGGTAGACGCCCGAGGAGAACACCGGGTCGATGAAGGTGTAGGCGTCGCCCAGCATCAGGTAGCGCTCGCCGCTGCAATGCGTGCTGGTGTACGAATAGTTGCCGGTGGCGTAGACCGCATCGTCCACCAGCGTGGCCTGGGACAGGCGCGCGGACAGTTGCGGGCAGAGCGCGATGGTGTCGGCAAAGAAATCCTTGAGGGGCTTGCTGCGCGACTTGAGGTAGTAGGGCCAGCAGACGGCGCCGATGCTGGTGGTGCCGTCGGCCAGCGGGATGTACCAGAACCAGCCGTGCGCGAACCAGAAGATGGTGATGTTGCCCTCGAGCTTGCCCGGTAGCCGGTCGGCGTTGCGGAAATGGCCGAAGAGGGCCGAGCTGTTGTGCTTCGGGTTCTTCTTCTTGGCCTTGAGCTTGTTCGACAGGAAGGTGTCGCGGCCGGAAGCGTCGAGCACGAAGCGGGCGCGCCAGCTGCGCGCGGCGCCGTCGTCGAGGCGGGCGCTGACCGTGGCGCCCTCGGCGTCGAACTGGACATCGCGCACGCGGCAGCCTTCGATCGTCTGCGCGCCGCGGGCGCCGGCGTTGCGGAACAGGATCTCGTCCATCTCGGAGCGCCGGACCTGCCAGGCGTAGGGCATGGTCTTGTCCCAGGCGTCGGCGAACTCGACCATGGCGACGTGGTCGTGGTCGGGGGAGACGAATTCCACGCCGAACTTGGGCATGCCGATGCGCTCGATGTCCTCGCGCAGGCCCAGGCGGTCGAACAGCTGCACGTTGGCGGGCAGCAGCGACTCGCCGATGTGGAAGCGCGGATGGTGCTCCTTCTCGAGCAGCACCACCTTGCGGCCCTGCTGTGCCAGCAGCGCCGCGGCGGTGGAGCCGGCCGGGCCGCCGCCGATCACGAGCACGTCGCAGTGCTCCGGTGCAGGTGCTGCGGCTTCGGCATTCGTTGTTGGAGGAATATTCATGCGCTGTGAGGGATGGAAACCGGAGATGCCCGAGCTGGCCTGGCGCATCAGCGGCGGATTATCCCAAAAAGGATCTGTGCTCCCGCTGTAGGACGCGGGGCCGTTGTACGCGGCGGACAAGTAAACTCCCTACCTGCTTTGAAAACACGAGATAGCGAGAACGACTGCCATGGCCGGACACAGCAAATGGGCAAATATTCAGCACAGGAAGGGCCGGCAGGACGAGAAGCGCGGCAAGCTCTGGACCCGTGCGATACGTGAAATCATGGTCGCGGCCAAGGCCGGCGGCGGCGACCTGAGCGCCAACCCCCGCCTGCGGCTGGCGGTCGACAAGGCCAAGGCGGTCAACCTGCCGGCCGACACCATCAAGCGCAACATCGACAAGGCCACCGGCAACCTCGAAGGCGTCAGCTACGAGGAAATCCGCTACGAGGGCTACGGCATCGGCGGTGCCGCCATCATCGTCGACACCATGACCGACAACCGCGTGCGCACCGTGGCCGAGGTGCGCCACGCCTTCGGCAAGCACGGCGGCAACATGGGCACCGAAGGCTCGGTCGCCTTCCAGTTCAAGCATTGCGGGCAGCTCGTGTTCGCGCCCGGCACCAGCGAGGACAAGGTGATGGAGGTCGCGCTGGAGGCCGGCGCCGAAGACGTGGTGACAGACGAGGACGGTGCGATCGAAGTGCTGACCGCGCCCGGCGACTTCGAGGCGGTGCGCGATGCGCTGGAAGCCGCCGGCCTCAAGCCCGAGGTGGCAGAGGTCACGATGCGGGCCGAGAACACCATCGAGCTGGCCGGCGAGGACGCCGCCAAGATGCAGAAGCTGCTCGACGCGCTCGAGGACCTCGACGACGTGCAGGATGTCTATCACAACGCTGCGCTCTCCGAATGAGGGTGCCCATGAAAGCCTGCGAATGAAGGTACTGGTGATCGGGGGAGGGGGCCGCGAGCACGCACTGGCGTGGCGCCTGGCCCAGGCCGCGCGCGTGAGCCGCGTCTACGTGGCGCCGGGCAACGGCGGCACGCGTGCGGATTCGCGCTACGAATGCATCGACATCGCCGAGCCCGCCGCGCTGCGGGCCTGGGCCCTGAAGGAAAAGATCGCGCTCACCGTGGTCGGCCCCGAGGCGCCGCTGGCGGCCGGCGTGGTGGACGAATTCCGCGCGCACGGGCTGCGCATCTTCGGCCCGACCAAGGCCGCAGCGCAGCTGGAGAGCTCCAAGGCCTTCTCCAAGGCCTTCATGAAGCGCCACAACATCCCCTCGGCCGAATACGAGGCCTTCACCCACCCCGGGGCAGCCCATGCCTACGTGGACGCCAAGGGCGTGCCCATCGTCATCAAGGCCGACGGCCTGGCGGCGGGCAAGGGCGTGGTGGTGGCAACGACGCTGCAGGAAGCGCACGAGGCCATCGACTTCATGCTGGTGGACAACAAGCTGGGCATCTCGCACAACGAGGGCGGCGCGCGCGTCGTGATCGAGGAGTTCCTGCAGGGCGAGGAAGCCAGCTTCATCGTGCTGTGCGACGGCGTGAACGTGACCGCGCTTGCCACCAGCCAGGACCACAAGCGCCTGCAGGACGACGACCAGGGCCCCAACACCGGCGGCATGGGGGCCTATTCGCCGGCACCGGTGGTCACGGCCGAGGTGCATGCGCGCGCCATGCGCGAAATCATCCTGCCCACCATCCGCGGCATGGAGAAGGACGGCATCCCCTACACCGGCTTCCTCTACGCCGGCCTGATGATCGACGCCGCCGGCCACCCCAAGACGCTGGAATTCAACTGCCGCATGGGCGACCCCGAGACCCAGCCGATCATGATGCGGCTCAAGTCCGACCTGTTCGAGGTGTTCTGGCACGCCACCGACGGCACACTGGACCAGATCGAGCTCGACTGGGACCGCCGCGTCGCGCTCGGCGTGGTGATGGCCGCGCAGGGCTACCCCTTGTCGCCGCGCAAGGGCGATGCCATCCACGGCATCTCGCCCGAGGCGCCCGATGCCGTCGTCTTCCACGCCGGCACCACGCTCGAGAACGGCGAGCTGAAGACCAGCGGCGGGCGCGTGCTGTGCGTCACCGTGCTGGCCGACAGCGTCAAGCAGGCGCAGCAGCGCGCCTACGCGGTGGCGGCGCGCATCCATTTCGATGGGGCGCAGTACCGCAAGGACATCGGGTATCGCGCCGTCCAGGCGCGCACGCCCCACGGTTGATGCCCGACGATCCCCAAGCCGTCGGCGATTACCTGCGGGGCCTGCAGCAGCGCATCGTGGCCGCGGTCGAGGCAGCCGACGGCCAGGCCTGCGTGCGCGACGCGTGGCAGAAGGCGCCCGAGGAGCCGCTGCAGGGCAGCGGCCTGACCTGCATCCTGGAGGACGGCGCCCTGTTCGAGCGCGCGGGCTGCGGCTTCTCGCAGGTGCGCGGCCCGAAGCTGCCACCCTCGGCCACCCAGCACCGGCCCGAACTGGCCGGCGCGCCTTTCGAGGCGATGGGCGTCTCGCTGGTGTTCCATCCGCGCAACCCCTACGTGCCCACGGTACACATGAATGTGCGCATGCTGGCCGCGCTGCCGGCGCAAGGCGAGCCGGTGTGCTGGTTCGGCGGCGGCATGGACCTGACGCCGTACTACGGCTTCGAGGAGGACGCGGTGCATTTCCACCGCGCCTGCCGCGACGCGCTGGCGCCCTTCGGCGAGGACAAGTACCCGCGCTTCAAGACCTGGTGCGACGAGTATTTCTTCCTCAAGCACCGCAACGAGCAGCGCGGCATCGGCGGCATCTTCTTCGACGACTTCGCGGAGCTGGGCTTCGAGCGCAGCTTCGAGATGCTGCGTTCGGTCGGCGACGCCTTCCTGCCGGCCTACCTGCCGATCGTCGAGCGCCGCCGCGCCATGCCTTGGGGCGAGCGCGAGCGCGCCTTCCAGCTCTACCGGCGCGGGCGCTACGTGGAGTTCAATCTGGTCTGGGACCGCGGCACGCATTTCGGGCTGCAGTCGGGCGGGCGCACCGAATCCATCCTGCTGTCGATGCCGCCGCAGGCCAGCTGGGCCTACCGCCGCGAGCCGGAGCCAGGCACGCCCGAAGCGGCGCTCTACAGCGATTTCATCGTGCGCCGCGAATGGCTCTGAACAGGCCTCGAGTCGGCGTTTTCGGCGGTGCCTTCGATCCGCCGCACAACGCGCATGTCGCTTTGGTGCAGGCCGCGCTGGCGCAGCTGGGCTTGGCCGAGCTGCGCATCTTCCCGACCGGCGACGCCTGGCACAAGGAGCGCGCGCTGAGCGCCGGCGGGCATCGCCTCGCGATGGCGCAGCTGGCCTTCGAGGGCCTGCCGGGCGCCGTCGTCGACGCCCGGGAGCTGCGGCGCGCCGGACCCACCTACACTCTGGACACGCTGCGCGAGCTGCAACAGGAGCGGCCGGAGGCTGAACGGGTGCTGATCATGGGCGCCGACCAGGCCGCGTCGCTGCCCCGGTGGCACGGCTGGCGCGAGATCCTCGGCCTTGCCGTCGTCGCGGTCGCGCACCGTCCCGGTGCCACCGGCGCCGGGCCCTTCGATCCCCAGGCGCTGCCGGGCCTCCCGCCCGGCGCGCGCTTCGAGACGCTCGCGCTCGCGCCCATGGACACCAGCGCCACCGAGATCCGCAAGCGCGCCGCGCAGGCACAGGACCTCTTTGAACTGGTTCCGCCGGCGGTTGCACGCTATATTGACCAACACCACCTTTACCGTTCCACCTGATGAGTACTGAAGCCGCCGCCAAGAAAGACACCCAGAAACTCCAGAGAGCCATCATCGATGGCCTCGAGGACGTCAAGGCGCAGAACATCCAGGTCTTCGACACCGAGCACCTCTCGCCGCTGTTCGAGCGCGTGATCGTCGCCTCGGGCACCTCCAACCGCCAGACCAAGGCATTGGCCGCCAGCGTGCGCGACGCCGTGCGCGATGCCGGCTTCAACAAGCCGCGCGTGGAGGGCGAGGAGAACGGCGAGTGGATCATCGTCGACTGCGGCGCCGCGGTGGCGCACATCATGCAGCCGGCCATCCGCCAGTACTACCACCTGGAAGAGATCTGGGGCGACAAGCCGGTGCGCGCCAAGCTGGGCGCCCCCAAGCCGATCTCGGCCCGATCGGCCGAGGAGAAGGCGCCGGCCGCGAAGAGTCCCAGCCCCTCGCTGAGGCGCTCCAGCGCGGCCAAGACCGCACAGCGCGCGGCGGACGCCGCCGCCAAGCCGAAGCCGGCGCCCAGGAAAACGGCAGCCGGGAAGGCGCCGGCGAAGAAGACGCCGGTCAAGACCGTGGTCGTGAACAAGGCGCCTGCCAAGAAGGCCGCTGTCAAGAAGGCGGCTCCGGCGAAGAAGGCCGCCCCGGCGAAGAAGGCGCCGCGCAAGACCGCCACGGCGCGCGCATGAAGCTGCTGGTGGTCGCGGTCGGGCAGCGTATGCCCGACTGGGCACAGACCGCCTGGGACGACTACGCCAAGCGCTTCCCGCCCGAGCTCAAGCTCGAGTTGCGCGCCGTCAAGACCGAGCCGCGCGGCTCCAAGACCCTGGAGACGCTCTACGCCGCCGAGCGCGAGCGCATCGAGGCGGCCATCGCCAAAGGCATGCGCATCGTGGTGCTGGACGAGCGCGGGACGGCGCTCACCACCAAGGCGCTCGCAGCGCGGCTGCAGGCCTGGCAGGGCGAGGGCGACGACGTCGCCCTGGTGATCGGCGGCCCCGACGGGCTGGACCCCGCCTTCAAGGCCGCCGCGCACGAACGCATCCGGCTCTCGGACCTCACCTTGCCCCACGCGATGGCCCGCGTGCTGCTCGTCGAGCAGCTCTACCGCGCCTGGTCGGTCAACGCAGGCCATCCCTACCACCGCGAATGAAGGACGCTTTCATCTACCTCGCGTCGCAGAGCCCGCGCCGCGCGCAGCTGCTGGGCCTGCTCGGCGTTCGCCACGAGCTGCTGTTGGCCGGCCCCGAGGAGGACGCCGAGGCGCTGGAACACGTGCAGCCCGGCGAATCGCCCACCGCCTACGTGCAGCGCGTCACCGCGCTCAAGCTGGATGCGGCGGTGGCGCGCCATCGCCGCCTGGGCCTGCCGCCGGCCCCGGTGCTGTGCGCCGACACCACGGTCGCCTTCGGCCGCGCCATCCTGGGCAAGCCCGCGGATGCGCAGGACGCGCAGCGCATGCTGGCCATGCTCTCCGGCCGCACGCACCGGGTGCTGACGGCCGTGGCGCTGCAGCACGGCAGGCGCCGGCACGCGGCGCTGAGCGTGTCGCGCGTGCGCTTCGCCGCCGTCGAGAAGCGGCGCATCGCTGCCTACGTCGCCAGCGGCGAACCCGAGGGCAAGGCCGGGGCCTATGCCATCCAGGGGCGGGCGGCGGCCTTCGTCGAGCACATCAGCGGCTCGCATTCGGGCATCATGGGGCTCCCGATGTTCGAGACTGCCCAGCTGCTGCGCCAGGCCGGCTTCGCGCTGTAGAAAAAACATGCAAGACATCCTGATCAACTGGTCTCCCCAGGAGACCCGCGTTGCGGTCGTCGAGCACGGCGCCGTGCAGGAGCTCCACGTGGAGCGCACGCTGGAGCGCGGGCTGGTCGGCAACGTCTACCTGGGCAAGGTCTCGCGCGTGCTGCCCGGCATGCAGTCGGCCTTCATCGACATCGGGCTGGACCGCACGGCCTTCCTGCACGTGGCCGACATCGTGGCGCCTTTCACCCCCGGCTCGCGGCCGAGCGCCGCGGCGGCCGATCGCGACGCGCGCAACGGCGGCGGCGTGGTGCCGATCGAGAAGCAGGTGTTCGAGGGCCAGTCGCTGCTCGTGCAGGTGATCAAGGACCCGATCGGCACCAAGGGCGCGCGCCTGTCGACGCAGATCAGCATCGCGGGCCGGCTGCTGGTCTTCCTGCCGCAGGACAACCATGTGGGCGTGTCGCAGAAGATCCCTTCCGACCTGCGCGATGCGCTGCGCGCGCGCATGCAGGTGCTGATCGAGGCAGCCGCCGCGGCCGGCAGCGGCGGCGTGGTGCCCGAGGCCACCGGCGGCTTCATCCTGCGCACCAACGGCGAGGATTCGAGCGATGCCGAGCTGGCGGAAGACATCGCCTACCTGCGCAAGACCTGGTCGCGCATCCGCGAGCTGTCGTCGCGCATGCCGCCGATGTCGCTGCTGCACCAGGACCTGAGCCTGCTGCAGCGCGTGCTGCGCGACATGACCATCGAGGACACGCAGACCATCCGCATCGACTCGCGCGAGCAGTTCGATGCGCTGCTCAAGTTCGGCCTCGAATTCATGCCGCAGGCGGCGGGCAAGCTGCAGCTCTACAAGGGCGAGCGGCCGATCTTCGACCTCTATTCGATCGACGAGGAGATCGCCAAGGCCCTGGGCCGGCGCGTGGACCTCAAGTCGGGCGGCTATCTGGTGGTGGACCAGACCGAGGCCCTCACCACCATCGACGTCAACACCGGCGGCTACGTCGGCGCGCGCAACTTCGACGACACCATCTTCAAGACCAACCTGGAGGCCGCGCAGGCCATCGCGCGGCAACTGCGCCTGCGCAACCTGGGCGGGATCATCATCGTCGACTTCATCGACATGGTGCGCGACGACCACCGCGAGCAGGTGCTGGGCGAGTTCCGAAAGCAGCTGGCACGCGACCGGGTCAAGACCACCGCGGGCGGGTTTTCGCAGCTGGGCCTGGTCGAGATGACGCGCAAGCGCACCCGCGAGTCGCTTGCGCACATGCTGTGCGAGCCCTGCCTGGCGTGCAGCGGGCAGGGCATCGTGAAGACCGCGCGCAGCGTGGCTTACGACGTGCTGCGCGAGATCCTGCGCGAGGCGCGCCAGTTCACGCCGCGCGAGTTCCGCATCGTGTCCTCGCCGCAGGTGATCGAGCTGCTCCTGGACGAGGAAAGCCAGCACCTGGCGGGGCTGAGCGACTTCATCGGCAAGCCGATCTCGCTGCAGGCGGAGCCGGCGATGGGGCAGGGGCAGTACGACATCGTCCTGCTCTGATCAGAGCTTCGCGAGCGCCGGCCCTTCCCGCGGACCGAACCAGGCACGCTGAAAGGCCTGCCGCGCCGCGCGCTCGGCTTTGGCATCGCCCCGCTTGCGCTCGACCTCGGCCAGCCCCGCAAGCGCCCATCCGTTGTTGCGCACGCGGACCAGCGAGTCTCTGAAGGCCTGTTGCGCCTCGTCGAGCTTGCCCTGGCGCAGCCGGACCGAACCAAGCGATTGGCGCACCGGGTAGTACCAGTAGGGCGGTTCGGTGTAGCTGAGACTGTCCTGCATCACGATGGCTTCCTCGTAGGCCTTGGCGGCGGCATCGAGGTCGCCGCTCGCATCGGCGAGCCGTCCGGTCGCCACCAGGCCCGCGGTGCGAACGATCTCCTTGGCGGGCAATTGCCAAGCCTCGAAGGGCTTGAAGTCGGCGCTTTGCTCTATCTTCGCGATGGCGTCGATCTCCTGCTGCGCGCCGGCCTTGTCCTTGCGGGCCGCGAAGGCGACGGCGCGCGCGTAGTGGTACATGGTGGTCACGATCACCGCGTCGTCGGGCGGCGCAGCGAGCTTGAGGATGGTGTCGGCATCGCTGAACTGCGCATGCGTGGTGAAGTGCGAAGCCTTGATGGGCTGGAGGATCGGGAAGGCCTTGACCAGCTCGGCCGGCACCGAAGCGTCGAGCTTCGCGGCGGCTCCGATGGCCGTCTTCGCATCGCCGCCCATCTGCGCCGACACCATCACGAAATGGATGTTGTGCGGGTAGTAGGCAGTCTTGTACAGCGGGTCGGAGGGCGAGGTCTTGAAGTACTTCTCGTCGGCCTGGATCGCCTTGCGATTGGCCTCGAGCGACTCGCGGTACATGCCCACCCGGTAGTAGATGTGAGCCGGCATGTGCACGACATGCCCGGCGCCGGGCATCTGCGCCGCGAGGCGGTTGGCATAGGGCAGGGCCTTCTCGGGCTGCGTGGACGCTTCCACCGCATGGATGTAGAGGTGGATCGCGCCGGGGTGCGTGGGGTTGCGCCTGAGCACGGTCTCCAGCGCGCCGACGATGTCCGCGCCGCGCCCCTTCGGCCTGGCGCCTCCGGCCTCCCAGTAGTCCCAGGGCTGCGTGTCCATGGCGGCTTCGGCGAACAGCGCCTGGATCGTGTCCTCGGCCGGGTAGCGCTCGGCCACCGCCTTCATCGCGTCGGCATAGGCGGCGTCCAGCCCGGAGCGGTCGGCCTGCGGCTGCGCGGCGTAGCGCTTCTCGAGCGCGGTGATCAGCGCCTGCTCGCGCTCGGTCGCACCGGCCTTGCGCTCGACCGCCTTGGCCAGCGCGGCAAATGCCGGCGCGTTGGCCTCCGGCATCATCGGCACGTTGATGTTGGGGCCGAGCACGAGCGCCTCGCCCCAGAAGCACATGGCGCAAGCAGGGTCCAGCTTCTGCGCGGTCTGGAAGGCGCGCTGGGCTTCGGCATGGTTGAAGCCGAAGGACAGGCGCAACCCCTGGTTGAAATAGGCCTGGGCCTTGGGCGAGCGCGTGCTGATCCTTAAGGCCAGCGAGCCGAGGTCCTTGTAGAGCGGCACCTCCCCGGCCGCGGCCTTCATCGGCTGCGGCTGGAAGGGCGCGGTCTCGGTCTTGACGCGCACCAGCGCCTTCAGCAGCGCGGGCTGGCCGGCCACGACCGGCCCGCAGGCGCGGCCCGGTTCAGACAGCAGGGGGTCGAAATCCGATGTTCGGTCGCGGCCGGCACCGACCTCGTCGGCAACGAGCAGGCCACACGAAGCGAGGGCGCAGGCGGCCAGTGCGGGCAGCCGGTGCCGGAAGGGGACTCGATACGACATGGCGTTTCCTTCTTCTCCGAGGTCGGGCAGGCGCCGCGTTGTCCGCGCCGCCCGACGAGTTGCAGGGCCGGGTCGAAGGAAAAATTCTGCTCGCCTGATGAGGCGGGCGCAATATGCCGAAGGCTTGTCAGAGACTGGGCTCGCCGCCTTCCGGTGCCGTGCGCACTGCATGCGCCTGCAGCCGCGCGTAGAGCCCTTCCAGCACCATGAGCTGCGCATGGCTGCCCTGCTCGGCGATGCGGCCGTGCTCCATGACCACGATGCGATCGGCGTGCTGGATGGTCGAGAGGCGGTGCGCGACGATCAGGGTGGTGCGGTTGCGCATCAGCCGCTGCAGCGCCTCCTGCACCAGGCGCTCCGATTCCGTGTCGAGCGCGGAGGTGGCTTCGTCGAGCAGCAGCACCGGTGCATCCTTGTAGAGAGCGCGCGCGATGGCGAGGCGCTGGCGCTGGCCCCCGGAGAGCTGGGTCGCGTTATGCCCCAGAACCGTGTCGATGCCTTGCGGCAGGCCCTCGACGTGTGCCGCCAGGTTCGCGGCTTCTATGCAGCTGAGCACGCGCTCGCGGTCGAGCTCGGCACCGAGCGCCACGTTGGCGGCCAGCGTGTCGTTGAGCATGACCACGTCCTGGCTGACCATCGCGAACTGCGATCGCAGGTTCTTGAGCTGCCAGTCGCCGACTTCATGCCCGTCCAGCAAGACCTGGCCCGCGCTGGGCAGCACGAAGCGCGGCAACAGGTTGACCAGCGTGGTCTTGCCGGAGCCGGAGGGGCCGACGAAGGCCACCACCTCGCCGGGCGCGATCGTCAGGCTGACGCCGTCGAGCGCGCGGGCCTCCTCCGCGCCGCGGTAGTTCACACGCACCGCGCGCAGCTCGATGCGGCCGGCCACGCGCGGCGACTCGAAGCTGCCCTGCGATTCAGGCGCCACCTCGTCGATCAGCGCGAGGCCGCGCTCCAGCGCCGCCAGGCCGCGCGTGATCGGGCTGGTCATGTCGGCCAGGCGGCGGATCGGCGCGATCAGCATCAGCATGGCCGTGATGTAGGCCACGAAGCCGCCCACCGTGAAGCCTTGCTTGCCGCTTTGCCAGAGGGCGATCATGACCACCGCGGAGAGCGCGACCGCCGCGACGATCTGCGTCAGCGGCGTGGTCGCGGCCGAGGCGATGGTGGACTTCACGGCCAGGCGGTTGAGGTCGTGGCTCAGCCGGTCGAAGCGCCGGGTCTGGCTGGCCTCGGCGTTGTGCAGCCGGACCATGCGGTGGGCGAGCACGTTCTCCTCGACCACGTAGGCCAACTCGTCGGTCGCCTGCTGGCCGAGCAGGGTGAGCCGGTAGAGACGCTTGGAAAAGGCCTTGATGATCCAGGCCACGCCCGGCACCAGCACGCCGACGATCAGGGTCAGCTTCCAGTTGAGATAGACCAGGTAGAGCAGCAGCGCAATCAGCGTGAAGCCGTCCCGCGACAGGCCCAGCAAGGCCTGCACCAGCAGCATGGCGCCGGTCTGCACCTCGTATACCACGGTGTTCGACAGCGAGCTGGCCGACTGGCGCGAGAAGAGGGCGAGCTCGGCCGCCAGCAGGCGCTCGAAGAGCACGCGCCGCAGCCGCTGCATGCCTTCGTTGGCGATGCGCGCGAGCGCGTACTGCGAGATGAACTGCGCCAGGCCGCGCACCGCGAACAGCAGGATGACGGCGGCCGGTATGGCCCACAGCGGGAGCTGGCCACGCGTGAAGCCGCGGTCGAGCAGCGGCTTCAGCATGGCAGCCATCAGCGGTTCGGTCACGGCGGCGATGAGGGCGCAGACGAGGCCCAGCGCCCACCAGTGGCGCGAGCCTCCGAACCAGGTCATGAGTCGCGCGAGTCGGCGCGTGAGAGGGGGGCGCGCGGACTCGGCGGCGGGGGAAGGCTGCATGGCGGCGCATTCTAAGATGGCGCCTTGCTGTAGGACCGCGCCGGCACATACACGTTTTGTGACGGCCGGCGCATCGCAGTGTGTACCATGTGGCCTCGTTTCATCCGGGCAGGAAACTAAATTCCCGGAAAGCTCTCCGAACCGCATGAAAAAGCAGTTGCAAGAAATCTCCCCAACCCCTTCTTCATCGTTCTCCGTTCGCCGCACCTTGATCGCGGCTCTGGCTGCCTCCCCCCTCGCTCCCGCTTTTGCCCAGTTCCGGGTCGAAGTGTCGGGTGTGGGTCTGACGCAGCTGCCGATCGCGCTCGTCCCATTCAAGGGCGAGGACGCCTCGCCGCAGAAGATCTCGGCCATCGTGCAGGCCGACCTCGAACGCAGCGGCCAGTTCCGCGGCGTCGATGCCAGCGGGCAGTCGCTCGACGAGGGCTCGCGGCCCGACCTGAGCCTGTGGCGCCAGCGCACGGCCGATTCGCTGGTGGCGGGCAGCGTGACCCGGCTGGCCGACGGCCGCTTCGATGTGAAGTTCCGCCTCTGGGACGTGGTGCGCGGGCAGGATCTGGGTGGCCAGAGCTACACCGTGCCGCAGGGCGACCTTCGCCTCGCGGCGCACCGCATCGCCGACTACGTCTACGAAAAACTCACCGGCGAGAAAGGCATCTTCTCGACCCGCATCGCCTACGTGACCAAGGGCGGCACTCGCTACACCCTGTGGGTGGCCGATGCCGACGGCGAGAACGCTCAGGCCGCGCTCGCGAGCCCGGAGCCGATCATCTCGCCGGTCTGGTCCGCCAACGGCGGGCAACTGGCGTACGTGTCCTTCGAGTCCCGCAAGCCGGTGGTCTACGTGCACACGGTGGCCAGCGGGCAGCGCCGGCTGGTGGCCAACTTCAAGGGCAACAACAGCGCGCCGGCCTGGGCGCCCGACGGCAACACCCTGGCCGTTACGCTGAGCCGCGACGGTGGCTCGCAGCTTTTCACTATCCCCTCGGGCGGCGGCGAGCCGCGCCGGCTCACGCAGAGCAACAGCATCGACACGGAGCCGGTGTACTCTGCCGACGGCGGCACCATCTACTTCGTGAGCGACCGCGGCGGCGCGCCCCAGATCTACAAGATGAGCGCGGGCGGCGGCAACCCCGCGCGCGTAACCTTCAGCGGCGCCTACAACATTTCTCCATCCGTCAGCGCCGATGGCCGGTGGTTGGCCTACATCTCGCGGGTGGGCGGTGCCTTCAAACTCCATGTGATGGAACTGGCGACTGGCAACGTGGCCGCGCTCACCGACACCACCGCCGACGAGAATCCCAGTTTCGCCCCCAACAGCAAGCTGATCGTCTACGCCACCCGGCTGGGAGGCCGCGAGGCGCTGATGACGACCACGCTCGACGGAAAAATAAAAGCGCGACTTGCCGGGCAGGCAGGAGACATCCGCGAACCGGACTGGGGTCCGTTTCAAAAGCAATGAATGATCAACCTGAGGAGTTCGAAATGTTAAGACGTACGATTTATTCGCTGGCCATCGTGGCGCTCATCGCCGGGTGCTCGTCCGGCACCAAGCTCAACGATGCGCCGGTGGTGGATCGCTCAGGCGGCACGGGCTCCGGCGGTGCAGCCAGCGGCGTGGCGCCGGTCACCATCGACCCGAACGCGCAGACCGCGCAGGGACCGGTGGGCGTGGCGCGCATCGTCTATTTCGACTTCGACAGCTACACCATCAAGCCCGAGTTCCAGTCGCTGATCGACGGCCACGCCCGCTTCCTGAAGGCGAACACGCAGCGCCGCATCTCGATCGAAGGCCACACTGACGAGCGCGGCGGCCGCGAGTACAACCTGGCGCTGGGCCAGAAGCGTTCCGAGGCCGTGCGCCGTGCGCTGGCCCTGCTCGGCGTGTCGGACAACCAGATCGAAGCCGTGAGCTTCGGCAAGGAAAAGCCGGCCGCGCAGGGGAGCGGTGAAGACGCGTGGGCGCAGAACCGCCGCGCCGAGATCACCTACCGTCGATGATGCGAATCGCTTCCCCGCTGCGTGGCGCGGCGCTTGCCGTTGCCCTGCTCTGCGCCTCGCTCGGCGCGCAGGCTGCGCTGTTCGAGGACGACGAGGCGCGGCGCGCCATCCTCGATCTGCGCCAGCGGGTCGAGGCGATGCGCCAGCAGGCCGAGCAGCGCCAGAACGAGGAGAACGCGCAGCTGCGGCGCAGCCTGCTCGAACTGCAGACGCAGATCGAGCAGATGCGAGGCGACCTGCAGCGCATGACCGGTCAGAACGAGCAGCTCACGCGCACGGTCACCGAGATGCAGCAGCGCCAGGGCGAGATCGACGACCGGCTCAAGAAGAGCGAGCCCTCGAAGGTTTCGGTCGACGGGCGCGAGTTCTCGGCCGATCCGCGCGAGAAGGCCGACTTTGAAGCTGCGCTGGGTGTCTTCCGCGGCGGCCAGTTCGCGCAGGCGCAAACGGCCTTCGCCGAATTCGTGAAGCGCTATCCGCAGAGCGGCTACAACGCCTCGGCGCTGTTCTGGCTCGGCAATGCGCAGTACGCCACGCGCAACTACAACGAGGCCATCGCGAACTTCCGTTCGATGCTGTCGCTGGCGCCTGACCATGCGAAGGCCCCCGAGGCCGTGCTGTCGATCGCGAACTGCCAGATCGAGTTGAAGGACACGCGTGCGGCGCGCCGCACGCTGGAAGACCTGACCAAGGCCTATCCGCAGTCCGAGGCCGCGCAGGCCGGGCGCGAGCGCCTCTCGCGCCTGCGCTGAAGCAGGGGCTCGCGAACGTGAGCGCTGTCGCCCCCGTCGTCGAGCCGGATGACACCGACCTGGCCCGCCGTTTCGGCGGCCTGGAGCGGCTCTATGGCGTGCCGGGCGCGGCCTGCATCCGCGGCGCCCATGTGCTCGTCGTCGGCATCGGCGGCGTCGGCTCCTGGGCCGTGGAAGCGCTGGCGCGCAGCGGAGTGGGGCGGCTGACGCTGATCGACCTCGACCACATCGCCGAATCGAACATCAACCGCCAGATCCACGCGCTCGACAACACGGTGGGCCAAGCCAAGGTCGAGGCGATGCGCGAGCGCATCGCGCACATTCATCCGGGCTGCCAGGTGCTGGCCATCGATGACTTCGTCGAGCCCGGCAACTGGTTGGCGCAGCTCGCGAGCGCCGAGGCTGCGAACGGCCCGGTTGCAGCCGTAATCGACGCCTGCGACCAAGTACGGGCCAAGCTGACCATGGCCGCATGGGCGCGCGAGACCGGCGCCGGCTTCATTACCGTGGGCGCGGCGGGCGGCAAGCGGCTCGCGCACAAGGTCGACATCGACGACCTCGCCGCGGTCACGCACGACCCCCTGCTGGCGCAGCTGCGCCAGCGGCTGCGCAAGGAACACGGCGCGCCGCGCGAAGGCCGCAAGATCGGCGTGACCTGCGTCTTCAGCCGCGAAAGCGTCGCGCCGCCCGATGCCTCTTGCGCCATCGAGGCGGGCGACGGCTCGCTCAATTGCCATGGCTACGGCTCCGTGGTCAGCGTGACGGCCACCTTCGGGCAATGCGCGGCGGGCTGGGTGCTCGATCGGATCGCGCGCGGCGGGACGCTATAATTTCGGGCTTTGCCGGATTCGACGCCGGCAGAGCAAAAGAAGAAGCGTGGGACGTTAGCTCAGTTGGTAGAGCAGCGGACTTTTAATCCGTTGGTCACAAGTTCGAATCTTGTACGTCCTACCATCGCGCACTTCTTGCAGGCCCGCATCTCCAGCGGCACTGCATTGCGATCCCCGGCATCTGAATGTATGGTGCCGCCTGGATGAACCTTACATACCTCGAGCGCGCTTTCGCGCTGGCCGCTGCGGTCCTCCTGGCCGGCTGCAGCGCTTCCAGACCACTCGCCCCTATCGTCGACCTGCCGCAGCCCTCGGCAGCTCAGAAGCCGCGCCACGATTGCAGCGTCACCCTCTACGGAGACAGCATCTTGCATGGGGTCGCGGATTCGGCTGGCAAAGTGCGACTGGAGGAGCACCCGGCGGAGGTGATCGAGCGCCTGCGCCCCGCCTACTTCGTGGTCGACAAGACGGTGCCGGGCGACTTCGTCGTCTACCGCTCCAGCGAGTTCCTGCGCGATCGCATCATGACCCGCCTTGTGGTGATCGAGCACGGCATGAACGACGCCAGCCAGCGCTTCGACTACGCGGAGCCGCTGCGCAAGATGATCCGGCGCATCAAGACCTTGGGCAAGACGCCCATCGTCACGGGGCTGTCGCGTTCGCAGGTCGGCGCCCGCGACGCCTACGACGCCATGGCGCGGCGCATCGCGACCGAGGAGGGCGCGATCTTCGCGGACTGGGGTGCCGTCGGCATGACGCCTGCCGATCTGCAGGACGGACTGCACCCCGCCCAAGCCTATAGCAGGCGCCTCGCCGAGCAGCTGGTGAAGGCGCTCGATCGCGCAACGCCGGAGTGCGTCACGGCTCAGCGGTAGGCCAGCCAGCGAGTCTTCCGGATTTGCTCTTCGGTGTAGGGGACGAGGATGGTCAACGCGGCTGCCGGTCTCGCTTCATCGAGGCTGAAACGAGGCACAGCAGGTAGCGCTCCAAGGCTTGTTGCTCCGCTCGCTCCAGAGACGCCAGGGTCTGGAGCTGGTCGGGCGTGGGGCCCTCGCCGCTCCCGCACAGGCGATCCCCCAGGGATTCGATCAGCAATTCGCGCCAGGCCACGGTGGCGGCCCTGCTGCTCGCCATCTTCGAGCGCAGCCTTTCCAACTCTGCATGGTCGGGTGCTTCCATGACCTCGCCTTGAATTGAGTGCTTAAGTTTTAATTCCAGGATCGAGGATGCGTCAAGCCTCGTCTGTAGGCGAACAGCCGAAAAATGAGGGTGAGGCGAGGGGGCTTCGGATGCCGATCCAGCCCGACGCGGAGCTCAACGCTTCTTGGGCCGGACGTAGGCCAGCGCCTTGAAGTCCTCGAAGCTCGGGAGCTCCCACTCCACATCGCTCGAGAAGCGGTAGCTGTCCAACCAGGCCGACCAGCAGGCAAACTGGGGCGGCGAAGGTGCGACGACAGGGCGCTGCTTCTTCATCAGGGCGAGCGCGTCGAGCGGGGCGTGGCCGCGATGCACGAGCACGCACAGCGCCAGCGTCGCGGAGCGGCCGATGCCGTACTCGCAATGGATCAGCACGCGCTGTCCCTGATCCAGGAACTCGTTGGCGAAGCGGATGCCGTGCTCCAGGTCCGGCGTCTCCACCGGATGCATGTCCGAGGTGGGCAGGTGCAGGAGGGTAATGCCGTGCCGCCGGAACAGCTGCACGTCGGGCATGGCCTCGCCGCGCAGGTCGATCACGGCCTGGATGCGATGCTCGCGCGCGAGCAGCTCCGCGCATTCGGAGGGGTAGCTGCCGCCAACGGCCAGCAGCTCGGTGATCCAGTTGAAGTTGGGTTGCCAGGCGTCCACGGAAAAAACTCTAGCGCGATTGCTCCTGCGTAAGTGCAACTGGATATCACAGCCCTCCTCACCCTGATGTAGGTCGAATCTGTAAACCAAAGCGTGCATTTCTACCTAGGTCGCGCTGCCTGAAGTAAGCACAATGGTCTACATGAAGACCGACACCCAAGCAACAACCCATGAGTGGTGGAAGGACGAGGCGAATCCTGCCGAGCAGCGCGCCTTCCTGGCTTCCTACCGCTCCGCCCAACGCACCGAGAACGCTGTGGCCTGGCGCCGCAATGTGATGCTCGGCTTTCTTTTCGTCTCCATTCCGATCCTGGTCCGCCTGATCAGCACCTTGTGATGACGCAGGAATGGGAGGAAGACCTCCATTTCGCGCGTCTGAGCATCGACGACCTGGACGAACTCGCGCGGTCGTGGCGGCAGCGCGCACAGGAGGGAGATGCCACGAGCTCGGCGGTTGCCAAAGCCCTCGAGTCGGTGGTGCGTCAGCGCCGCGCCGCAGCGGCTGCGCGTGACCGGGTCCTGGCGGCGCGACGCGCCTGGGCGCCGCTGCGACAGGCCGCCCGATTGTTGCGCCGCTGAGCTGCTCGACGGGGGTACGGATCCGGAATGCGAAATTCCCGGCGGCCCTGGAACGCGGCCGGGTCTGGGCGAAATCAGTGAGAAAACGCTCAGTCGGGGTCGTTGCCGCCCGTCACCGGCTGGCCACCTGCGATCGCGGAGACGAGGCCGACGGCGCTCGCGCGAAGCAGTTCCTGTCGAAGGGCCGCTTCCAGCTGACGGCGCGCGGTGTCGGGCCGGTCGTGGTCGTACTCTTCGTCCAACTCGCAATGCAGGTAGTAGTCGACCCGAGCCATGAGCCGTTCCAACGATGCTGCGAGATCTGTCTCATTCATCTGTTAACTCCTCACCTCGATCCCTGACTTGACACTAGGCCGCCATTTTTCTCGGTCTCTTGCCAGGCATTATGAGCTTGACAGTCGGCCAGACCAGATTTCGTAAGATGGTATGCCATCAGCGCGTGGGGGCAAACCGACGCTTGACGGCCGCGTCGGCTCAATTGGGCCGCAGGCGTGCCCACCCGAAGCGGCGGCGGGAGGCACCTGGCGCGCCAATTTGGTGCGCTTTTTCTTCGGCCTCGGGCGACGGGAGCAAGTGGCGTACCGATTGCGCCACCTTGACGCAATCGCGGATATGGAGCTCGCCCAGCGCCCGCAGGGCGGCGTAGCCGATCGCCGCGGAGACGACTTGGCCCGCAATGGGCACGTACTTGGTGGCCTGCTTCGCCGTCATGCGGATGCCGGCATGGCGGGCCAGCGTGATCAGCAGCTCGCGCGTCACCAGCTTGCCCACCAGCAGGGCGCCGGCCGCGGTGGCCGCGTGCTGGATGCGTTCGCGCTGGTGGGGCGCCAGCCCTTCGATCTGAGTCACGGAGAGCCCGAATTCGGCGCTGATGCGCGGGATCAGCCGTGACAGCAGGGCGGCGTCGGCGGCCCAGTCGAGCCCCGGAATGGGCATCGCGCTGGCGGCGGCCGCAATCAGCGCCTTGCGGCCGAGCATGCGCCGGCTGCGCTGGATGGCCGCGATCAGCTGCGGATCGCCGCGGGCAAGTTCGAGGGCCGAATGCATGGTTCGGCGCAGGCTACCACGTCCGATCAGGTGGCGGCCAGTGTTTCGATCTCGTCCGACAGCGCCAGCCAGCGCTCCTCGAGCCGCCCGATTTCATCGTTCAAGGCCTTGAGGCGCCGGCCCGTCTCGGCGATCTCGGGGGCCGGCAGCGGGGTCGATAGCCGCGCCTCGAGCGAGGTCTTTTCTGCGCCGGCGGCGGCCAGCTGCTCGTCGATCTGCGCCAGCTCGCGCTTCAGCGGCTTGGCCTGGTTGCTGCGCTGCTGGCGCTCCTGCGCCACTGCCTGCGGCGAGGGGGCGGCGGCCGGGATGGCCGCCGCGGTCTCGGCCGCCTCGCGCGTGGCCAGCCTGGCCTCTTCCCGCAGGCGCTTCGCCTCGTCCAGCAGATAGCGCTGGTAGTCGTCGAGGTCGCCGTCGAAGTCGGCGACGCGGCCGCGGCCGACCAGCCAGAACTCGTCGCAGACCGAGCGCAGAAGGGCCCGGTCGTGGCTCACCAGCATCAGCGTGCCCTCGAACTCGTTGAGCGCCACGGCCAGAGCCTCCCGCGTGGCCAGGTCCAGGTGGTTGGTCGGCTCGTCCAGCAGCAGCAGGTTGGGGCGCTGCCAGACCATCATGGCCAGCACGAGGCGCGCCTTCTCGCCGCCGCTCATGGTGCCGACGGGTTGCTTCACCATGTCGCCGCTGAAGTTGAAGCTGCCGAGGAAGCCGCGCAGGTCCTGCTCGCCGGTGCGCTCGCGGGCATTGGGGCCGAGCTCTCGTGCCATGCGGACCATGTGCTCCAGCGGCGTGTCCTGCGGGCGCAGCACGTCGAGCTCCTGCTGCGCGAAGTAGCCGATGTTGAGGCCCTTGCCCTCGGTCACGGTGCCGGCGAGCGCGCCCATCTCGCGGGCGATGGTCTTCACCAGCGTGGACTTGCCCTGGCCGTTGGCGCCCAGGATGCCGATGCGCTGGCCGGCCAGCACCGAACGGTTGACGCCCGTCAGGATGGTCTTGGGCGGCTCGCCGTCCTGCAGATAGCCGAAGCTCGCCGTGCTGATCGTGAGCATCGGGTTCGGGATGTTGCCCGGCTCCTTGAACTCGAAGCTGAAGTCGGCCTCGGCCAGCAGCGGCGCCACCTTCTCCATGCGCTCCAGTGCCTTGACGCGGCTCTGGGCCTGCTTGGCCTTGCTCGCCTTCGCCTTGAAGCGGTCGATGAACTTCTGCAGGTGGGCGATCTTGTCCTGCTGCTTGGCGAAGGCCGACTGCTGCAGTTCGAGCTGCTGGGCGCGCAGCGTCTCGAAGGCGCTGTAGTTGCCGCCGTAGCGGGTGAGCTGCTCGTGTACGATGTGCAGGGTGACGTCGGTCACGGCGTCGAGGAACTCGCGGTCGTGGCTGATGACGATCATGGTGCCCGCGTACTTCTGCAGCCAGGACTCGAGCCAGACCAGGGCGTCCAGGTCCAGGTGGTTGGTCGGTTCGTCGAGCAGCAGCAGATCGCTCGGGCACATCAGGGCGCGCGCCAGCTGCAGGCGCATGCGCCAGCCGCCGGAGAAGCTGTTGACCGGCTGGTCCAGCTCGTGGACCTTGAAGCCCAGGCCGAGGATCAGCGCCTGCGCGCGCGGCACGGCGTCGTGCTCGCCGGCGTCGTGCAGGTCGGTGTAGGCGTGGGCCAGGGCCATGCCGATTTCGGCATCGTCGGGATCGGCGGCGTGGCCGGCCTCGGCAAGCGCGAGCGCCTCGCGAAGCTCCACCAGCCGCGTGTCGCCGCCGACCACGAAGTCGGTGGCCGACTCCGCGGTCTCGGGCATGTTCTGGGCGACCTGGGCCAGGCGCCAGGACGACGGCACCGAGAAATCTCCGCCGTCTTCGTGCAGGGTGCCATTGAAGAGAGCGAACAAGGTGGACTTGCCGGCGCCGTTGCGCCCCACCAGCCCGACCTTTTCGCCGGGATTGATGGTGACGCTGGCGCCGTTCAGCAGGACTTTGGCGCTGCGGCGCAGGATGACGTTCTTGAGGGTGATCATGAAAGAAGGGATTCGCGGGTCGCCAGGAGCACCTGGTCGTCGCCAGCGCTGGTGGCGAGCCACACCACCTCGAGTTTCGGGAACGCCGCCTCGAAATGCGCGCGCTCGTTGCCGATCTCCAGCACTAGCACGGCGTGCTCGCTCATGCGGGACGGCGCGTCGGCGAACAGCCGGCGCACGAAGTCCATGCCGTCGGCGCCGCCGGCCAGCGCAAGCTCGGGCTCGGCGCGGTATTCGGCGGGCAGGGCGGCCATGCTCTGCGCATTGACGTAAGGCGGGTTGCAGAGGATCAGGTCGTAGGGGCCGCGCAGGGCAGCGAGCCCGTCGGATTCAACGAGCGTGACGCGATCGTCGAGCTGGTGGCGCGTGACGTTGATGGCCGCGACCTCGAGGGCCTCGGTCGAAAGATCGGCCGCATCGACGCGGATGTCCGGATAGGTCAGCGCCGCCAGCACGGCGAGGCTGCCGTTGCCGGTGCACAGGTCCAGCACCCGTTGCGTGTGCTCGCCGAGCCAGGGATCGATGGTTCCGTCGGCCAGCAGCTCGGCGATGAAGCTGCGCGGCACGATGGCGCGCTCGTCCACGTAGAAGGACACGCCCTGCAGCCAGGCCTCCCGGGTGAGGTAGGCGGCGGGTTTGCGCGTCGCGATGCGGGCCGCCAGCAGCTCGGCCACGCGTGCGGCGTCCGCCGGCGAGACCGGGCGCTCGGCCGCCTCGTCCAGGCCGTCGAGCGGCAGGCCCAGGCGCCACAGCACCAGCCAGGCGGCTTCATCGAAGGCGTTGGTGGTTCCGTGGCCGAAAGCGACGCCAGCCTCGGCCAGCTGCCTTTCGCCGGCCTCGATCAATTCGATCACGGTGCTCATTGGAAAACCTTCGCCTTCGGCTGCGGTGCGAGCGCCTTCGGGCGGCCGGGCGGCGCTCATACCGAAACCAGCGCTTCGAGCCGATCCAGCGTGCGTTGGTAGATGTTCTTGAGCTGCTCGATCTCGGCGACGGCGATGTGCTCGTCGATCTTGTGGATGCTGGCGTTGACCGGGCCCAGTTCCACCACCTGCTTGCAGATCTTCGCGATGAAGCGCGCGTCGCTGGTGCCGCCGCTGGTCGACAGCTCGGTCTCGATGCCGGTTTCGTCGCGGACGGCCTGCTGCACCGCGGCCACCAGCTCGCCGGGCGGGGTGAGGAAGGGGAGGCCGCCCACGGTCCACGACAGGGTGTAGTCGAGCCCGTGCGCATCGAGCACCGCCTTCACCCGCGCCTGCAGGGACTCGGGGGTGGCCTCGGTCGAGAAGCGGAAGTTGAAATCGATCACCGCGCTGCCGGGGATCACATTGCTGGCGCCGGTGCCCGCGTGGATGTTGCTGATCTGCCAACTGGTCGGCTGGAAATACGCATTGGGCGCTGCGTCCCAGGCGCCTGCGTCGTTGATCGCGACCAGCTCGGCCAGCGTCGGCGCGAAGGCGTGGACCGGGTTCTTCGCGAGATGCGGGTAGGCGATGTGGCCCTGCACGCCCTGGATGGTGAGCCGCCCGCTCATGGTGCCGCGGCGGCCGTTCTTGATCATGTCGCCGCAGCGTTCGACCGAGGTCGGCTCGCCGACGATGCAGTAATCGAGGCGTTCCCCGCGCGCGGCCAGCGCCTTGCACACCACCACCGTGCCGTCGACGGCGGGGCCTTCCTCGTCGCTGGTGAGCAGCAAGGCCAGCGTGAGCCGCGGGTCGGGCCGAACGGCCAGGAAGTCCTCGATCGCGACCACGAAGGCGGCGAGCGAGGTCTTCATGTCGCAGGCGCCGCGGCCGTAGAGCCGGCCGTCGCGGTGAGTGGGCGTGAAGGGGTGGCTTTTCCACTGCTCCAGCGGGCCGGTGGGCACCACGTCGGTGTGGCCGGCGAAGACCAGCGTGCGTGCGGCCTCGGCGCCCGCACTGCCCGGACGCACGGCCCACAGGTTGGTCACGCGGAAGTCGGCGGGGCCGCTTTCGAGAGTCTCGAGCCTGAAGCCCAGCCGCGCCAGCCGCTCGCCGAGGATCTGCTGGCAGCCCGCATCGTCGGGAGTGACCGAGGGGCGCGAGATCAGTTGTTCGGCGAGTTGCAGCGTGCGGGACATGAAAAAAAGCTAGTGGCGGACGTCGAGCGTGATGTCCGTGAAGGAAGGTTCGTCGACCTGGTCGAGCAAGGCCTGCTCTTCCTTGCGCGCCGGCGAGGCGTTGCGGTTCTGCAGGCGCCACATCAGGTTGGTCGGGGAGTCGGCCTGCGACAGGCCTTCCTCGCGGGTGATGCGGTTCTCGGTGATGAGGCGGGCGATGTCTTCCTCGAAGGTCTGCGAGCCTTCGGCCATAGACTGCTCCATGGCCTCCTTGACGCCGGAGAAGTCGCCCTTGCCGATCAGCTCGGCGACCAGCGCCGTGTTGAGCATCACCTCCAGCGCCGGCACGCGGCTGCTGTTGGGCGTGCGCAGCAGGCGCTGCGCAACGATCGCGCGCAGCGCGCCGCCCAGGTCGTTCAGCAGGGTGGAGCGCACCTCCACCGGGTAGAAGCTCAGGATGCGGTTGAGCGCGCGGTAGCTGTTGTTGGCGTGCAGCGTGGCCACGCACAGGTGGCCCGACTGGGCGTAGGCGATCGCGGCCGTCATGGTCTCGCGGTCGCGGATCTCGCCGATCTGGATCACGTCGGGCGCCTGGCGCAGCGCGTTCTTCAGGGCGATCTGCAGCGACTGCGTGTCGCTGCCGACGTCGCGCTGGTTCACCATCGACTTCTTGTTGGTGAAGGTGAACTCGATCGGCTCCTCGACCGTGAGGATGTGGCCGCTGGCGTGCTCGTTGCGGTAGTCCAGCATGGAGGCCAGGGTGGTGCTCTTGCCGGCGCCGGTGGAGCCCACCATCAGGATCAGGCCGCGCTTCTCCATCACGAGGGTCTTGAGGATCTCGGGCAGGTTCAGCTCGTCGAAGGAGGGGATCACCGAGGCGATGTGCCGCACCACCACCGCATAGCTGCCACGCTGGCGCATGCCGCTGACGCGGAAGTTGCCGGCGCCTTCGAGGGCGATCGCCATGTTGAGCTCGCCGGTGCGTTCGAGCTCGGCGATGCGCTGCTCGGGTACCACCTCGGCCAGCAGGGCCAGCGGCGCCTCGGGCGGCAGCACCTGCCCGTTGATGGGCACGCAGTTGCCGTTGATGCGGATCAGTGCCGGGGCGTTGGCCGACAGGTAGATGTCGGATGCCTTGCGCTCGGCCATCAGGCGCAGAATTCGCTCCATCGTCTTCATCGGCTCTCTCCTCCAGCGTGGTTGTGAAAAAGGTGGCGGCTCGCCGGCTCAGTCGCGCAGCAGGTCGTTCAGCGAGGTCTTCGCGCGCGTCTGCGCGTCCACGCGCTTGACGATGATCGCGGCATAGAGGCTGTACTTGCCGTTGTCCTTGGGCAGGCTGCCGCTGATGACCACCGAGCCCGCGGGCACGCGGCCGTAGGTGACTTCGCCGGTCGTGCGGTCGTAGATGGGGGTGCTCTGGCCGATGTACACGCCCATCGAGAGCACCGAGTTCTCTTCGATGACCACGCCTTCGACCACTTCGGAGCGCGCGCCGATGAAGCAGTTGTCCTCGATGATGGTCGGGCCGGCCTGCAGCGGCTCCAGCACGCCGCCGATGCCCACGCCGCCCGAGAGATGCACGTTGGCGCCGATCTGGGCGCAGGAGCCGACGGTGGCCCAGGTGTCGACCATGGTGCCTTCGCCGACGTAGGCGCCGATGTTCACGTAGGAGGGCATCAGGATCGCGCCCTTGGCGATGTAGCTGCCGCGGCGTGCCACGGCCGGCGGCACGATGCGCACGCCGGCTTCCTTGAGCTCGTTGGCCGAGAGGTGCGAGAACTTGGTCGGCACCTTGTCGTAGAAGCCGAGCGAGCCGGCCTGCATCTGCTCGTTGTCCTTGATGCGGAAGGACAGCAGCACGGCCTTCTTGATCCACTGGTGCACGGTCCACTGGCCCACGGCCTCGCGGGTGGCGACGCGCAACTGGCCGTTGTTGAGCTCGGCGATCACGTGCTCGACCGCATCGCGAACTTCCTTCGGGGCGCTGGTGGCGGAGAGATTGGCGCGGTCTTCCCACGCGGCGTCGATGGTCTGCTGGAGTTGCTGGGTCATGGATGGGCTCGGTTCTGGATGAAGTTCACGATGCGCTGCGCGGCCTCGGTGCATTCGGCGGTGTCGGCCACCAGTGCCATGCGGATGCGGCCGTGGCCCGGGTTGGCACCGTTGACCTCGCGCGCGAGGTAGCTGCCGGGCAGCACCGTGACATTGTATTGAGCGTGGAGCGCCCGGGCGAAGGCGGCGTCGTCGCCCTGCCACGCCGCGGGGATGCCGGCCCACAAATAGAAGCTCGCGTCGGGCAGCCGGACGTCCAGCACTTTTTCGAGCAGGGGCGTCACGGCCGCGAACTTGGCGCGGTACTGGGCGCGGTTGTCCACCACGTGCGCCTCGTCGCCCCAGGCCGCGATGCTGGCCGCTGCCACCGCCCCGCTCATGGCGCTGCCGTGGTAGGTGCGGTAGAGCAGGAAGGACTTGATGATCGCGGCATCGCCCGCCACGAAGCCGCTGCGCAGGCCCGGCACGTTGCTGCGCTTGGACAGCGAGGTGAGGGCGATGAGGTTGCGGAAGTCGCCGCGGCCCAGCCTTGCCGCGGCCTCCAGGCCGCCGAGCGGCGGCTCGTCGCGGAAGTAGATCTCGCTGTAGCACTCGTCGGACGCGATCACGAAGCCGTAGCGGTCGGACAGGGCGAAGAGCTTCTGCCACTCCTCCATCGGCATCACCGCGCCGGTTGGATTGCCGGGCGAGCACACGAAGACCAGCTGGGTGCGTTCCCAGACCGCGGCCGGCACGCTGTCCCAATCTACGGCGAAGTTGCGCGCCGGCACGCTGGGCACGTAGTAGGGCTCGGCGCCCGCCAGCAGGGCCGCGCCTTCGTAGATCTGATAGAAGGGATTGGGCGAGAGCACCACCGGGGCCGGCGTCTTCGATGCATCGACCACCGTCTGCGCGAGCGCGAACAGCGCCTCGCGCGATCCGTTGACCGGCAGCACCTGCGTCGCCGGATCCAGTTCGAGCGCATAGCGGCGCTGCAGCCAGGCGGTGAAGGACTGGCGCAGCTTCAGGTCGCCGGCGGTCGCCGGATAGACCGCCAGCGCGCCCAGACCAGCCGACAGTGCCTGCTTGATGAATTCCGGCGTCGGGTGCTTGGGCTCGCCGATGCCCAGGCTGATGGGCGCGAATTCCGGATTCGGCGTGACGTCGGCGAAGAGCCGGCGCAGCCGCTCGAAGGGGTAGGGTTGCAGCTTGGAAAGCAGGGGATTCATGGCGTCGTCGTTCAGAGCTTCTTGACCAGCACCTGGCTCTTGCGGTCCCAGTTGTACTTGCGCTTGCGTGCCTCGGGCAGCCAGTCGGGGTTGACCTGCTGGAAGCCGCGTTTCAGGAACCAGTGCATGGTGCGGGTGGTCAGCACGAATATGCTCTCGATCCCGCTGGCCTTGGCGCGCTGCTCGACGCGCTTGAGGATGCGCTCGCCGTCGCCCTGCGACTGCGATTGGGGCGACACGGTGAGCGCCGCCATCTCGGCGGTCTTCGCTTCCGGGTAGGGGTAGAGGGCGGCGCAGCCGAAGATCACGCCGTCGTGCTCGATCACCGTGTACTGGCCGATGTCGCGCTCGATCTCGGTGCGGCTGCGCTTGACCAGGGTGCCGTCGCGCTCGAAGGGCTCGATCAGCTGCAGGATGCCGCCGATGTCGTCCGCCGTCGCCTCGCGCAGCGATTCGAGCTTTTCGTCGATCACCATGGTGCCGATGCCGTCGTGCACGTAGACCTCGAGCAGCAGCGAGCCGTCGACCGCGAAGGGAATGATGTGGTTGCGCTCCACGCCCGCTTCGCAGGCCTTGACGCAGTGCTGCAGGTAGAAGGCCGTGTCGGTCGGCTTCTGCGGCGACGAGAGCGAGGCCAGCAGCTTCCTTGCGCTGTCCAGGGGCAGCTCGGTGTCGATGGGGTTGTCCTCGCTGATGGGCTGGGTGGGATCCTGCGGGATGCCGGGCACTTCGGTCAGGAAGATCAGCTTGTCGGCCTGGATCGACATGGCCACGCTGGTCGCGACCTCCTCCATCGTCAGGTTGAAGGCCTCGCCGGTGGGCGAGAAACCGAAGGGTGACATCAGCACCATGGCGCCGAAGTCCAGCCCGCGGCGGATCCCCGCGGCATCGACCTTGCGCACCAGGCCCGAGTGCTGGAAGTCGACGCCGTCGACCACGCCGACCGGCCGGGCGGTGATGAAGTTGCCCGAGATCATGCGCACCGTCGAGCCGGCCATGGGCGTGTTCGGCAGGCCCTGGCTGAAGGCCGCCTCGATCTCGTAGCGCAGCTGGCCGGCGGCCTCCTGTGCGCAGTCGAGTGCCACCTCGTCGGTGATGCGGATGCCGTGCGAGTACTTCGCCTCGTGGCCCTTGGCGCGCAGCTGTTCGTTGACCTGCGGCCGGAAGCCGTGCACCAGCACCACCTTGACGCCCATGCTCTGGATCAGCGCGAGGTCCTGCGCGATGTTCGGCAGCTTGCCGGCCGCGATCGCCTCGCCTGCCATGGCGACCACGAAGGTCTTGCCACGATGCATGTGGATATAGGGCGCCACCGAGCGGAACCAGGGGACGAAGGTGAAGTTGAAGACGGTGGACATGGAGGAAGCCGTGAGGAGGGCCGGCGTCAGCCGGGATGGAATGGATTCTCGACGACGAGCTTGCCGAAGCGCTGGCCATGCTGGCCATCCTGCGAGACCAGGACGTCGGCGTTGGCGCGCAGCGCGGCTTCGAGGATCAGCGCGTCCCACCATTGCAGGCGGTGCTTTTGCGCCAGCTCGGCCGCGGCCAGGACGCTGTCGGCCGTGGCGCCGACCACGTCAAAGGCGCACAGCTGGCTGATCTGGCTTGTGGCCTCGCGCGCGCTGAGCGGCGGCTTCAGCTTGCGCGTCGTGATGTTGTAGAACTCCTGCAGCACCTGGGTGCTGAGGGCGATCGAGTCGTCCTTGATGGCCCGGGCAAAGCGGTCGATCGCGATTTCCTTGCGCACCGGATCGCCCGCGTCGACCGCGTAGACCAGCACGTTGGTGTCGAAGAAGGTGGTCATTCGGAAGGGTAGGGGCGGTCGTGTGCGTCGTCGCGCGACCACTTCGCGCCCTCGCTGTTCGCCTTGCTGCGGCGAGCCGCGGCGATGAAGGCCTGGCCGGCGATCTGCTGGCGGTCGTTGCCCTGGGCGTAGTCGGCGAGGAACTCGCGGATGCGGGCGCTGACGGACGTGCCCTCGTTGATGGCACGTACCCGCGCCTTGCGCACGATGGCTTCGTCGATGGCGATGGTCAGGTTGGTCATTCGAATGGCCTCTGCAGCGATACGTGAACAAGTGTAGCACGTGAACTCGTGAAGTGAGATAATGCGGCGCTTCATGAGTTCCCTTCCATCCGATCCGGTCCGCGCGGGCGCGCCGCTTGTCATCGAGTTCCCCGAGTCGCTCCCCGTTTCGGCGCGGCGCGACGAAATCGCGGAAGCCATCGCCGGCCATCAGGTGGTCATCGTCTGCGGCGAAACCGGCTCGGGCAAGACCACGCAGCTGCCCAAGATCGCGCTGGCGATGGGCCGGGGCAAGCTCAACGCGCCGCCGGGGCGGGGCCGGTTGATCGGGCACACGCAGCCGCGGCGCATCGCCGCGTCGTCCGTCGCCAAGCGGATTGCGGAAGAGCTCAAGACGCCGCTGGGCGAGGTGGTGGGCTACAAGGTGCGCTTCCAGGATCGGCTGTCGCGCGATGCCTCCGTGAAGCTGATGACCGACGGCATCCTGCTGGCCGAGACGCAGACCGACCCGCTGCTCAAGGCCTACGACACGCTGATCATCGACGAGGCGCACGAACGCTCGCTCAACATCGACTTCCTGCTGGGCTACCTGCGCGAGATCCTGCCGCGGCGGCCCGACCTGAAGGTGATCGTGACCTCGGCAACCATCGATGCCGAGCGCTTTGCGCAGCATTTCGCGTCTGCCAAAGGTCCGGCTCCGACCATCATGGTGTCGGGGCGGATGTACCCGGTCGAGCAGCGCTACCGTCCCTTCGAGGAGTCGCGCGACTTCGACCTCAACGACGCCATCGCCGACGGCGTCGACGAGCTCTGGCGCGACCCGCGCGATGGCGGCGACATCCTGGTCTTCCTGCCCGGCGAACGCGAGATCCGCGAGGCGGCCGACCACCTGCGCAAGCACCTGAGCCACCAACCGCTCTTGCGCAACGCCGAGGTGCTGCCGCTGTTCGCGCGGCTGTCGCAGGCCGAGCAGGACCGCATCTTCGACAGCCACAGCGGCCGGCGCATCGTGCTGGCCACCAACGTGGCCGAGACCTCGCTGACGGTGCCGGGCATCCGCTACGTGATCGACGCCGGCACGGCGCGCGTCAAGCGCTACAGCTTCCGCAGCAAGGTGGAGCAGTTGCTGGTCGAGCCGATCAGCCAGGCCGCGGCCAACCAGCGCGCGGGGCGCTGCGGGCGGGTCGCCAACGGCATCTGCATCCGGCTCTACGACGAGAAGGATTTCGAGGGGCGGCCGCGCTTCACCGACCCGGAAATCCTGCGTTCCTCGCTGGCCGGCGTGATCCTGCGGATGAAGTCGCTGCACCTGGGCGATGTGGAGCGCTTTCCCTTTCTCGAGGCGCCGCAGCGGCGTGCGATTGCCGACGGCTACCAGCTCCTCAACGAGCTCGGCGCGGTCGACGATGCGAACGAGCTCACGCCGATGGGCGCGGAGCTGGCGAAGCTGCCGTTGGATCCGCGCGTGGGGAGGATGATCCTGGAGGCGCGCAGCCGCGGCGCACTCGAGGAGGTGCTGGTGATCGCCAGCGCGCTGTCGGTACAGGACGTGCGAGACCGGCCGCTCGATGCGCAGCAGCAGGCCGACCAGGCGCATGCCAAGTTCGACGACGAGAAGAGCGAGTTCAGCGGGTACT